>NZ_CP140706.1:115000-5550000 GCF_034555375.1 Pseudomonas sp. B33.4 | reverse complement strand
CGCTGGGAATAGACCCGAAACCGGGCGATCTATCCATGGGCAGGTTGAAGGTTGGGTAACACTAACTGGAGGACCGAACCGACTACCGTTGAAAAGTTAGCGGATGACCTGTGGATCGGAGTGAAAGGCTAATCAAGCTCGGAGATAGCTGGTTCTCCTCGAAAGCTATTTAGGTAGCGCCTCATGTATCACTGTAGGGGGTAGAGCACTGTTTCGGCTAGGGGGTCATCCCGACTTACCAAACCGATGCAAACTCCGAATACCTACAAGTGCCGAGCATGGGAGACACACGGCGGGTGCTAACGTCCGTCGTGAAAAGGGAAACAACCCAGACCGTCAGCTAAGGTCCCAAAGTTATGGTTAAGTGGGAAACGATGTGGGAAGGCTTAGACAGCTAGGAGGTTGGCTTAGAAGCAGCCACCCTTTAAAGAAAGCGTAATAGCTCACTAGTCGAGTCGGCCTGCGCGGAAGATGTAACGGGGCTCAAACCATACACCGAAGCTACGGGTATCACCTTCGGGTGATGCGGTAGAGGAGCGTTCTGTAAGCCTGTGAAGGTGAGTTGAGAAGCTTGCTGGAGGTATCAGAAGTGCGAATGCTGACATGAGTAACGACAATGGGTGTGAAAAACACCCACGCCGAAAGACCAAGGTTTCCTGCGCAACGTTAATCGACGCAGGGTTAGTCGGTCCCTAAGGCGAGGCTGAAAAGCGTAGTCGATGGAAAACAGGTTAATATTCCTGTACTTCTGGTTATTGCGATGGAGGGACGGAGAAGGCTAGGCCAGCTTGGCGTTGGTTGTCCAAGTTTAAGGTGGTAGGCTGAGATCTTAGGTAAATCCGGGATCTTAAGGCCGAGAGCTGATGACGAGTGTTCTTTTAGAACACGAAGTGGTTGATGCCATGCTTCCAAGAAAAGCTTCTAAGCTTCAGGTAACCAGGAACCGTACCCCAAACCGACACAGGTGGTTGGGTAGAGAATACCAAGGCGCTTGAGAGAACTCGGGTGAAGGAACTAGGCAAAATGGCACCGTAACTTCGGGAGAAGGTGCGCCGGTGAGGGTGAAGGACTTGCTCCGTAAGCTCATGCCGGTCGAAGATACCAGGCCGCTGCGACTGTTTATTAAAAACACAGCACTCTGCAAACACGAAAGTGGACGTATAGGGTGTGACGCCTGCCCGGTGCCGGAAGGTTAATTGATGGGGTTAGCTAACGCGAAGCTCTTGATCGAAGCCCCGGTAAACGGCGGCCGTAACTATAACGGTCCTAAGGTAGCGAAATTCCTTGTCGGGTAAGTTCCGACCTGCACGAATGGCGTAACGATGGCGGCGCTGTCTCCACCCGAGACTCAGTGAAATTGAAATCGCTGTGAAGATGCAGTGTATCCGCGGCTAGACGGAAAGACCCCGTGAACCTTTACTATAGCTTTGCACTGGACTTTGAATTTGCTTGTGTAGGATAGGTGGGAGGCTTTGAAGCGTGGACGCCAGTTCGCGTGGAGCCATCCTTGAAATACCACCCTGGCAACTTTGAGGTTCTAACTCAGGTCCGTTATCCGGATCGAGGACAGTGTATGGTGGGTAGTTTGACTGGGGCGGTCTCCTCCTAAAGAGTAACGGAGGAGTACGAAGGTGCGCTCAGACCGGTCGGAAATCGGTCGTAGAGTATAAAGGCAAAAGCGCGCTTGACTGCGAGACAGACACGTCGAGCAGGTACGAAAGTAGGTCTTAGTGATCCGGTGGTTCTGTATGGAAGGGCCATCGCTCAACGGATAAAAGGTACTCCGGGGATAACAGGCTGATACCGCCCAAGAGTTCATATCGACGGCGGTGTTTGGCACCTCGATGTCGGCTCATCACATCCTGGGGCTGAAGCCGGTCCCAAGGGTATGGCTGTTCGCCATTTAAAGTGGTACGCGAGCTGGGTTTAGAACGTCGTGAGACAGTTCGGTCCCTATCTGCCGTGGACGTTTGAGATTTGAGAGGGGCTGCTCCTAGTACGAGAGGACCGGAGTGGACGAACCTCTGGTGTTCCGGTTGTCACGCCAGTGGCATTGCCGGGTAGCTATGTTCGGGAAAGATAACCGCTGAAAGCATCTAAGCGGGAAACTTGCCTCAAGATGAGATCTCACTGGAACCTTGAGTTCCCTGAAGGGCCGTCGAAGACTACGACGTTGATAGGTTGGGTGTGTAAGCGCTGTGAGGCGTTGAGCTAACCAATACTAATTGCCCGTGAGGCTTGACCATATAACACCCAAGCAATTTGCGTCGAAGAGACCAGATTGCGGTGTGTGAAGACGAAACGAACCGAAAGTTCGACTGCACCTAAAAAGGCAGCACAAGACACCGAAAGCTATCACGTACCCAATTTGCTGAAGCGAGGCCATAAGGTCACGACTCAGTACCCGAATTTCTTGACGACCATAGAGCGTTGGAACCACCTGATCCCATCCCGAACTCAGCAGTGAAACGATGCATCGCCGATGGTAGTGTGGGGTTTCCCCATGTGAGAGTAGGTCATCGTCAAGATTAAATTCCGAAACCTCAATTGCGAAAGCAGTTGGGGTTTTGTTTTGTCCGCAGGAAAGTTTTTTGCTCGCGACAGCGAACAAATTTGCACAGTTATTTTCGAATCAGAACACTAGAATAGCCCCACCTTATTCGGAGCCAGAGCTTGTATGTCAGAGTCGGTTGACGCCCCCGGGCTGTCAGATTTACCGCTGGAAGACTTGGTGGCCTGTCACGAGTGCGACCTGCTGATGCGCAAGCCCACACTTGCCCATGGCGAGAAAGCGCTCTGCCCACGCTGCGGTTACGAACTGTACGCTCACCGTCATAACGTGGTGCAGCGCAGCCTTGCCTTGGTGATTGCAGCGTTATTGTTGTACATCCCGGCAAACTTTTTGCCCATCATGCAGCTCAATATCCTCGGGCAGTCTTCGCAGGACACGGTCTGGAGTGGCGTGCTCGGTCTGTTCAACACCGACATGCAAGGCGTGTCGATTGTCGTCTTCCTGTGCAGCATGGCCATACCGTTGCTCAAGCTGCTGTGCCAGTTGTTCGTTTTACTGACGATTCGTTTCAACGTCGGCCGCAGCTACGGTCTGCTGCTCTATCGCATCTACCACCACCTCAAAGACTGGGGAATGCTTGAGGTCTACCTCATGGGCGTACTGGTGGCGATCGTCAAACTGGCGGACATGGCCGCCATTGCCGTAGGTCTGGGCCTAGCGTGCTTCATCGGTTTGTTATTGGTGCAGGTCTGGCTGGAAGTGGTGATGTCACCGCACCAGATCTGGCAGGCGTTATCAGGAGAGGACGCTCATGCGGGCGATTGATGCGGGCATTCTGGTGTGTACCGAATGTCATGAGTTGAACAAACAGGAAGCGGACGCCGACGAGCAAACCTGCACCCGCTGCGGTGCGCTGGTTCACGCTCGCCGTCCGAACAGCCTCGTACGCACCTGGGCACTGCTGATCACCGCCGCGATTATCTATATCCCGGCCAATGTCTTGCCGATCATGACTGTGAGTTCTTTGGGCCAGGGTGATCCGAGCACCATCATGTCCGGCGTGATCCAGTTGGTACAGCACGGCATGATCCCGATTGCCGCCGTGGTGTTCATTGCCAGTATCCTGGTGCCGACCTTCAAACTGGTCGGCATCGCGCTGCTGCTGTTTTCAGTGCAACGACGTCAGCCGTTGTCTGCCCGTCAGCGTATCTGGATGTACCGCTTCATCGAGTTCATTGGTCGCTGGTCGATGCTCGATATTTTTGTGATCGCCATTCTCGTGGCGGTCGTCAACTTCGGCCGGCTTGCCAGTGTCGAAGCCAATCTTGGCGCCATCGCCTTCGCCAGTGTGGTGATTCTGACGATGCTCGCTGCAGTAACTTTCGATCCCCGACTGATTTGGGATAACACGGAGTCGGACGACGACCATGACTGATTTGCCCGTAGCGAAAACCCGACCGGCCTCGAACTGGTCTGCCATTTGGGTACTGCCTCTGATCGCGCTGATCATCGGCGGCTGGCTCGGCTGGCGTGCCTATTCCGAAACCGGTATCGAAATTCAGATCCGCTTCGAGAGTGGCGAAGGCATCCAGGCCAACAAGACCGAGGTCATGTACAAAGGCATGTCGGTCGGTAAGGTCAAGGCGCTCAAGCTCGACGATGAGGGCAACTCCAAAGGCGTGATTGCCACCGTCGAGATGAATAAAGACGTTGAGCAATACCTCAAGACCAGCACGCGTTTCTGGCTGGTCAAACCAAGCGTGACCCTGGCCGGTATCACCGGTCTGGAAACCCTGGTGTCGGGTAACTACGTGGCCATCAGTCCTGGCGAAGGCGAGCCGGTGCGCAAGTTCAAGGCGCTCTCCGAAGAACCGCCGTTGTCCGACGCCAAGCCAGGTCTGCACCTGACCATCAAGGCTGATCGTCTCGGTTCACTGAGCCGAGGCAGCCCGGTGTTCTACAAGCAGATCAAGGTGGGCCAGATCAAAAGCTACGTGCTCTCGGAAGATCAAAGTACCGTCGAGCTCAAAGTCTTCATTGAGCCGACCTACGCCAAACTGGTGCGCAAACACACGCGCTTCTGGAACGCCAGCGGCATCAGCATCGACGCCAACCTGTCCGGTGTGAAAGTACGCAGCGAATCGCTGGCGAGCATCGTCGCCGGCGGCATCGCCTTCGCCACACCAGAAAACCGCAAGGACAGCCCGCCGACCGATCCGAGCCTGCCGTTCCGTCTCTATGAGGACTTCGACGCTGCCGCTGCCGGGATCCGCGTAAAGGTCAAACTCAGCGACTTCGAAGGACTGCAGGCTGGCCGCACACCGGTGATGTACAAAGGCATTCAAGTCGGCAACATGAAGGCGCTGAAGGTTGATCCTGACCTGAACAGTGCCACAGCCGAGCTCACCCTCGATCCATTGGCTGAGGACTATCTGGTCGATGGCACGCAGTTCTGGGTAGTCAAACCGTCGATTTCTCTGGCGGGGATCACCGGTCTGGAAGCTTTGGTGAAAGGTAACTACATCGCCGTACGCCCGGGCGATAAAGGTGCGGCACCGAAACGCGAATTCGAGGCCCGACCAAAGGCGCCGCCGCTGGATCTGCGCTCACCGGGCTTGCACCTGGTGCTGTTCACCGATGTCCTCGGCTCAATCGATGTCGGCAGTCCAATTCTGTACAAACAGGTCAAGGTCGGTTCGGTGCAGAGCTATCAGTTCTCCAAGACCAAGAAGCAATTGGTCATTGGCGTGCACATCGATAAGGAATACGAAAACCTGGTCAACGCCTCGACGCGTTTCTGGAATGTCAGTGGCATCACGTTGACCGGCGGACTGACCGGTGGCATTCAGGTGAAAAGTGAGTCGCTGCAGACCCTGATGGCCGGTGGTATCGCCTTCGAGACACCGCAAGCCAAGGCGCCGCTGCAGAAACGTATTCCGCGTTTCCGCCTGTTCGCCAACCATGATGAGGCGAATCAGAAAGGCGCGGTGGTTACGATCAAAGTCGATCGCGCTGATGGTCTGCGTAGTGGCACCCCGGTGCGCTTCAAGGGACTGGATGTCGGCAAGATTGAAAGTGTCGATCTGACTGACGATCTGCAATCGGTCATCCTCACGGCGCGCATCACCGAAGTGCCAGAGAAGATCGCCCGAGTCGGCAGTCAGTTCTGGGTGGTCAAACCGGAGCTGGGCCTGATCAAAACTGCCAATCTGGAAACCCTGGTGACCGGGCAGTACATCGAAGTGCAACCGGCGGCCAAGAACCTTGGCCCGCAGAAGAACTTCGTTGCCCTGGCCAACGCGCCGGAAGTCACCAAGCAAGAGGCGGGTCTGAGTCTGGTACTGAGCGCTGCCCGTCGTGGATCGCTGAAACCGGGTGTGCCAGTTACCTACCGCGAAATTACTGTGGGTAAGGTCACCGGTTATGAACTGGGCCAGACCGCTGATCGCGTGTTGGTGCACATTTTGATCGAGCCGAAATACGCGCCACTGGTGCGCAGTGGCAGTCGCTTCTGGAACACCAGCGGTGTCGGTTTTGATATCGGTCTGTTCAACGGGCTGACGGTGCGTACCGAGTCGTTGGAGACGGCGATTCAGGGTGGCATCGCCTTCGCCACGCCGGATGGCGAGCGCATGGGCAACCCGGCGCGTGCGGAGCAGACATTCCCGTTGTTCGACAAGTTTGAGGATGAGTGGCTGACGTGGGCGCCGAAGATTTCGCTCGGTAAGTGATTCTGTGGTGTCTGAAGTGGCGCCATCGCGAGCAGGCTCACTCCTACAGGGGAACGCATTCCAACTGTAGGAGTGAGCCTGCTCGCGATAGGGCCCGCAAAATCAACACAAATCCCAAGCCATAAAAAGGGCCGCGATCCAAACAGATCGCGGCCCTTTTTTATCTTCAGTTAACGCCGATCAAACCGCATCCAGCTCCGGTTCATCTGCTGCAACATTGACCGTAGCCTTCACCACATCATGGCGACGGATGTACTTCCAGTCCGCCTCATCAATGTAGATCCCCGCCGGGCCGCTGCCACCTTCCAGGTCGATCGCGACACTGGCGCAGACCTGCGGCTTCACACTCGCCAGAATCGGCACGAAGCCCAGTTGCAGACTGGTTTCCAGCAACGCTGCCTGGTTCTTCTCGTCGATGTCCGCTGCTTCATCGAGGTAGTACGGCAGACGCACGCGACCGGCCTGATCGCGATCCATCAAGTGCAGCAACAAATACATGTTGGTCAGCGCCTTGATGGTCATCGTCGTACCGTTGGACGCCGCACCATCGATGTCGGTGTGGATAACCGGTTGGCCGTTGACCTTGGTGATCTCGAACGCCAGCTCAAACAAGTCCTTGAGACCGAGCTGGTTGTGGTTCGCCGCCACCAACCGCGCCAGATACTCCTTGGCCTCTTCGTTCTTGTTGTCCTGCTCGGCGCTTTGGCTGAGATCGAACACCGACAGGGTTTCGCCTTCTTCGTACTGACCAGCGCTGTGGATGATCTGGTCGATGTGCTTGAGCGCTTCCTTGTTCGGCGCGAGGACGATGCGGAAGCTCTGCAGGTTGGACACCTGACGCTTGTTGATCTCGCGGTTGAACAGCGCCAGTTGATGCTCGAGGCTGTCGTAGTCGCTGCGGATGTTGCGCAGAGTCCGGGCGATGTCGGTGACCGCCGCACGACGGGCCTTGCCCAGCGTCAGCGCTTCATCGGTACGGTGCGCGTAAGCGTTGATCAGCAAGGACAGACGGCGCTCCATGTCGTCTTCGCTGTCGAACTTGGCCACGCCTTTGAGGCGCACTTGCGCGTACAGCGCTTCGATCTGGCCATCGGCGCGCAGCAGGCCTTGCCAGCTGTCCTGATAGTCGTTGAGCAGCGGCAGCAGGTTGTCCATCGAATCGTCGACCGGATCCATGAACGGCGTACCGAACGGCAGATCCGCCGGCAGCAACTGACGACGGCGCAGCGCATCGTCGAGGGTGCGTTGCTTGGCTTCCATGTCAGCGATCTGGCGGCCGACCAGTTGCAGCTTGGCCGACAGTTGCTGGACGCGCTCGGTGAAGGCGTCGCTGGAGCGCTTGAGTTCGTCCTGCGCGCCTTCCATCTGGGCCAATTGCTCGAGCTTGTCGCCTTCTTCAGCGCTCAGGGTCTGCGTGCGGCGGAAGTCCTCCAGGGCTTTCTGCGCGTCCAGCACTTGCTGGTACAGCGCTTCGGTCTGGGTCTTGCTCGCGGCGCGGTCGGCGGCTACAGCCTGCTGGGTTTTCAGTTGCTTGAGTTCTTTTTCCAGACGCTCTTTCTGGTCGCGCAACGCGGCACGGTCAGCCAGGGCTTGCAGGGCCGGCGGCTCGATGTGCGAGATGTCGATCGACAGGCCCGGCACCTCGAAGCGCTCGCCTTTGAAGCCATCGAGAATCAGCTCGACCGATTTGACCCACGCGCCGTCGTCGTCGAGGGTAATACCGTGTTCGCCCAGCGGCAGGCTGAACAGCGCGCTGTTGAACAGACGCATCAGACGCTCGACGTCCTGCTGCGAGAACTCTTCGCGCAGACGGGCGTAGCTGTTGTTGTCGGCGTGATCGAGTTGCAGTTTCACCGACTTCAGGCGTTTTTCCAGATCGCGCACGCGCTCTTCCAGATCTTCCGCGCTGAACTGACGCGATTGCGCCAGAGCACCGGCCAGTTCGTCGTGGGCGTCTTTGGCCGCGAGCAGTTGTTGCTCCAGCACTTTGACGTCATCGACCAGAGCGAAGCGATTCTTCAACACCGACAGCTCGCCGAGCCAGCGCTGGATGCCGGAAATTTCCCGCTCCAGACGCATCAGTTCCTGAGTGCCACCGCGCTGATCGTTTTGCAGACTGTCCTGCTCGCCACGGTAGTGGTCGGCCTGGATGGTCAGCTCTTCCTTGCGCGCACTGGCGTAGTCCGACCAGGTGCCGAGCAACGAGTCGAGCAGCGGAGACAGGCGATGCAGTTTGCCGCGCAGCACGTCGCGCTGTTTTACGCCGTTGGCCAAGGCTTCCACCAACGGGCCGGCAGCGACCAGCGAGTTGTAGTCCTGTTCCATCCGGCGCACGTCGCGGAAAGCTTCTTCGCACGCGGCGATGTAATCGACACTGCCGGAACGCAGGCTGTGTTCAAAGGCATCGAGGAACAACTGCTTCAACTTGGCCGCAGTGATTTCGCGCATGTGCAGCAGGTTGATAAACAACGCGCGGAAGGTCTTCAGGCTCTGTTCGCTGGTGGAGCGCAGCGGGATCAGCGTCAGGTCGAGCGGGATCGACGTGTGACCACCCACCAGCAGACGGCGCAACTCATCCGGCTTCAGTTCGTAGGCTTTCAGGCCTTCTTTCTCAAGGTTGCTGAACAGCTCTTTCTGACGCAGGCAGGTGTCGTTCTTCTGGTAATGCGCCAGGTCGAGCTTGCCGGCGTAGGCGAAGAACTGGTGACCGAAACCACCGCCCGGGCCACGACCGACCACACCAATCACGTGCGGGCCGTGCGGCAGGTTCACTTCGACGAGGATGTAGCTGGTGTCGGAAGCGAAGTAGAAGCGCCGCGATTGTTCGAGGCTGTACTTGCCGAAGCTCATGTCCGACATGCGCGCCAGAATCGGGAACTGCAAGGCGTTGATCGACGCCGATTTACCGAGGTTGTTCGCGCCGTAAACCGACAACGGTTCTTCCAGCGGGAACAGGCCGAGGCTGTAACCGGCGGTGTTCAAAAGGGCAAAGCGGCGGATGCCGTAGCGTTCCTGGCTCATGCGTCGGACTCCTGTTCTTCGGCAATGGCGCGGGCCAGTGCGTCTTCTTCGCTCTCTTCTTCAAATTCGGAGAGATCGAGCGGGTCGTCGGTTTCGAGGAATTTGGCTTCAGCCGCCTCGTCGATCAGCACCGGCGCCGGCAGCGGCAATACGCTGTGCACGCTGGCCGCCAGATCGCGATCCTGCTGCACCGACAGGCACACGTCGAGGAAACGGTGCATCGGCGGCAGGAAGCGATACACGCCGTTTTCTTCGCCGGCGAAACCGAGCTGAGTCATGCGGCGCATGATCTTTTCTTCGAGTTCTTCTACGGTCTGCACTTCGGCCTGAATAAACAGGTCGCGGTATTTCTCCAGCAGCGACGGCAGCTCTTCGCGGCCGAGACTGCCGCCATCGAGCACGGCGATCGGATCGCGGCCCTGATCGGCCAGATGCTCGACGAGAATGAAAGTGAACAGCGCCAGACGTTGCGCAGTCTTGTTCACCGCCGCAGCGGCCATGTCCGGCACAAAGTAGTAGAAACCACGGGTATCGCAGACCAGTTCAAAGCCCAGCGCCTTGAACAGCGTGCGGTACTGATCCTGGAAGTTCGACAGTTGCGCGTACAGCTCCGGGTCGCGGCGGCTGACGTGGTAACCCTTGAACAGCTCGCGGAAAATCGGCGCCAGCTGGGACAGTTCGGAAAGATCAAGATGCATTGGGGATGCTCGCAGAATTCTCGGAGGCAGAGTCGCTGGCCGAGAGCAGGGCGAAGGAGCGCAGGCTGACCTGGTGCTCGTGAGTGTGGTATTCGCGGCGTTCCAGACGCTCGCGCTTGAAGCGTTTTTCCCGCGACAGGCGCGAGAACCAGTAGAGCAATTCGTCAGTGGCGCCGTCCGGTTCCTGCTCCAGCAGCCAGGTCATCAGATCCGGCATTGGCAGAGCTTCTTCGCAACGGTCGACCATCTCGCGCACGGTGCGCGGGGCACGTGGCGCTTCGCCTTTCTGGGTCTTGTGCGCTTTCGGGAAGCGTGCCGGTTTTGGCTCGAAACGCGCCAACGCATAAACGTAGGCTTCGACCTGGCTGGCGCTGCCGAGGAAGGTGCTTTGCGGGCGGGTGAACAGTGGCATCGCCGCTTGCGGCACAGCGTCGATGCCTTTGCGGCGGATCGCCGCCAGTGCGAGTGCGGCACCACGGGTCACGGCGTTGTGCCGACGCGCTTCCTCACGCAGCGGCAGCAACAGTTCGCGGGCATGACGCAGGGTCAATTGCGCGCTGGTCTGCATTTCGAGGATGCGCGCGTGGGTGCGCAGCAGCATGTCGTCGTCAACCAGATGGCCGAGACGTTGCTGTTCGCTGAGCATCTTCAGCAGCACGGTTTCGACCTTGCGCACGCCTTGCTCGAAGGCGCCGTCGGCGTTCACCAGATCGATCATCGGCTCGACGTATTCGTCCCACGTCGCCAAGACTTCGGCGTAACGCTGACGCAGCGGAATCTGCCGGTCGCTGGTCTTCGCCCGTTCAGCGACGGCCACTAGCGCCTGTTCGTCGTTGTCGAGTTTCTTCAGCACGTCGCGCACACGCATGTCGAGCAGGCGCAACTGGCGGGCCAGGTCGTGGCCGTCACGGACTTCGAACGCGTCCTGGATGTAACCGGCCAGGCGCTCGAGGTGGCGCAGATAGGCTTCGATTTCCAGGCACAGGCCCAAGCGGTGTTCACGACGCAAGTAAGCGAGGAAGTCGTGAATCTGTGCGTTCAGCTCGAAACGGTTCGGGCTTTTTGCCACCGGAATCAGAATGTCGAGGCGAATCCACACGTCGAGCAGGCTGGTGATGTCCTGCGGCGTGCTGTCCAGTTGTTGGGCGGCCAGTTGCGTGCGCAGTTCGTTGAGGCTCAGTGTGCCTTGGTCGAAGTGCTCGCACAGTGGCTCCAGAAGTGCCCAGTGTTCAGCGAGGGCGCGCAAGACGCGCTTGGGTTCGATCATCGGAATGGCCGGCTGGTTGACGATTAAAAGCCGCGATTGTACTGCATCACGAAGGATGCGATTCACTCTCGGGACGGGCTGTCGCATTTTCCAAGGGAGCGAGCTTAGGTAAAGGCTATCGATCAACAGCAAGCGATCTTGAACGAAGGGCGGTAGAATCAGCCCACTTCAGTTATCCACAAGTGGCCGACCCTTGCTAATCGAGTCCCGCCGCCGCGCCTATTTGAACGCCATGCAGGTGGTCAACTGGCTGCCGCGCACCGAATTGCCCTTCGCCGCGCCTTCACGGCCCGAGCTGCTGGACATGCCCGAGCCCGAGGTAGAGGCTCCGGTGGCGCCTGCACCGCAGGTCGAAACGCCCGCGCAACCTGCCGTTCGTCCGGCCGAACGACCAAAGATCGAAGTGCCCCGCCCTTCGTTGGCCAGCACCCGGACCAACGCCAAACCGGCGGAAGAGGCCGACGACACGCCAGTGGTCGCCAAACCGGCACCCGTGCCGCCGCCGCGTTTCTCCCTGCAATTGCTGCGCGCCGGGCGTTGCTTGCTGCTGGTCGAGTTACCCACAGGTGAACCGTTCCAGAGCCGCGATCCGGCGTATTTGCTGCTCAAAGACATGCTGCGTGCCGCCGGTCTGCCGGATGCGCCGCAAATTGTCGGCGAGCCGGTACGTTGGCCATGGCTCAATCGCGGCACCATGGATCAAGGCCCGGAAGCGGCGCGTGACTTTGTGCAGGGTTTCCTTTCCGTGCAAATGGAAGCCGCACCGTGCGCCTGCCTGTGGCTGATTGGCCTGCCGGCGGTGCGTTTTGCCGGCGAAGCGGACGCCGAAGCGTTCAATCGTGAGTTGCAGATCGAAGGTCTGGGCTCGGCCTGGGCCATTCCCGGTCTGGAATTGTTAATGGAAGAGCCACAGCGCAAGGCCGCTGTGTGGCAAGCCATGCGTCGGCTGATGGCGCGCTGGAAAGAATCGAATGAGTGACGCTGTATCGTTCCGCCCGATGACCGAGGCGGATCTGGAAACCGTGCTGAAAATCGAGTACGCCGCTTACAGCCATCCGTGGACTCGCGGAATCTTTCTCGACGGGCTGGGCAAGTACCAGATCTGGCTGATGTTTGAAGGTGAGCAACAGGTCGGGCATGGGGTGGTGCAGATCATTCTGGATGAAGCGCATCTGCTCAACATCACGGTCAAACCGGAGAATCAAGGGCGCGGGCTGGGGCTGACGTTGCTTGAGCATCTGATGTCGCGGGCGTATGCGGCTTCGGCGCGGGAATGTTTTCTGGAAGTGCGTGACAGCAATACGGGCGCGTTCAAGCTATATGAGCGTTATGGCTTCAACGAAATTGGCCGGCGTCGGGATTATTATCCGGCAGTGGGCGGGCGTGAAGATGCCGTGGTGATGGCCTGCACCCTGGTTGACTGATGACCTGTAGGAGCTGCCGAAGGCTGCGATCTTTTGATTTTGATGTTACGACCAAGATCAAAAGATCGCAGCCTTCGGCAGCTCCTACAAGAAGGCGCGTCTATTAGCGGTTGCCATCCAGCGGATCCCGCCGCGCCAGCTCTGCCTCATCCAGGCCATTACCGCCGCCGATGTCATCCTCATCGACAATGCTCAAATCCCAATCCGCCTGATTGCCTTGGCCCGCTTCTTCGGCATCCCGCGCACCGTCTTCATGAATCAGCGTTTCCGGGCTCAAGTCATCGTCCGTCGGCTCATGATCACTGACCGAAGCCCCGGTCATACCCGCCTCACGCACCCGTTCACGCGGCATCAACTGCTCACGTTCACGTTGCGGAATCTCATCACCGATCTTCGCGCTCGGCTCGTCTTCGTCGAAATCCAGCTCATGCACCGAACCCATGCGGTCTTCGTTATCATCGATGGGTTCCGGTTGCACGGCATCGTAAGGGCGTCGTGAATCAGTCATGGCAATTCCTCATACTGTGGGCCTTACTTAGGTGGACTCACCGGGCACACGAGAATTCCAATGAAATCACTTGCGCTGGTGGCGTGACCCCGACGGGCGGTCGTCTGTCATACCAGCGCATCTTTCTTGAGGCCTTACAGCATGCACGACTTACAAGACCTGATTGATAACAACGAGCGTTGGGCTGACGCGATCACCAAGGAAGACCCGGATTTCTTCGCCAAACTGGCGCGCCAGCAAACCCCTGAATACCTGTGGATCGGTTGTTCCGACGCACGCGTACCGGCCAACGAAATCGTCGGCATGTTGCCGGGCGATCTGTTCGTACACCGCAACGTCGCCAACGTCGTACTGCACACCGACCTCAACTGTCTGTCGGTGATCCAGTACGCGGTCGACGTGCTCAAGGTCAAACATATCCTCGTCACCGGCCACTACGGCTGCGGCGGTGTGCGCGCGTCGATGCAGGACCGTCAGTTCGGTCTGATCGACGGCTGGCTGCGATCGATCCGCGATCTGTACTACGAAAAACGCGAAGAACTGGCCAAGCTGCCGACCGAAGAAGAGCAGGTTGATCGCATGTGCGAACTCAACGTGATCCAGCAAGTGGCCAATGTCGCCCACACCAGCATCATCCAGAACGCCTGGCATCGCGGGCAGAGCCTGTCGATCCACGGGTGCATTTACGGCATCAAGGATGGCCGCTGGAAAAGTCTGAACACCACCATCAGTGGGTTCGAGCAACTACCGCCGCAGTATCGTTTGCGTCCGGTTGGCGCGGTGTAACTCACCTTTCAGCGCAAGCCGGAATGCCGCCAGCGCTGCAGGAAGTGATGGCCTTCCAGGCTGGGTGGTTCGTTGTAGCCGGTGATCCAGCCTCGGCAACGCGGCGAACCGCAACCGCAGGCGAACTGATGCAGCAGTTTGTCTTCGGTGGCGGTGTAATCCATGGTCAGGCGTTCGCCGCTGTGGATATCTTTCAAAGCCCACAGCCACAATTCGCTCATGTCGAGAAACACGTTGGGATCGCAGGCGTGTTCGATCAATCCGCAAAAGCGTGGGTCATAGAGGTGAATGCCCGTCAGCAGTTGGCGGGTCTGGCGGCAGCGATAGGGCAACAGCTGGCCTGAAAACCTGCACATCCGCCGGTTTTGCAGAAACTCACTACGCGCCACGACCCCCGTTGGGGTGCAATAGGCATCCTGAACGATTTCGTAATCGCTGCTGGAGGGGAACCCGAGGCGCACGGGCAGGCCGGCGAAGGGATAAATCCCTTCGCTGTCGCGTGGTGCAGGTTGCGCCATGACGTGGGTATTCATTGCGATCCTTGTCGCCGGGAGGCGACTTTCCTTGGAGTGACGTCCTGTCATTACTGCAATGTGGTTGCTTGGATCCAATCCTCTGCTATTAGGTATAGCCGGTCTACTGTCAGATCTGACAGGCGATTTAGACGCTTTCCCGCGTCAGCCTTGGCTGACACGGGAAGGCTTCAGCGATTACAGGTGCGGGGCGGGGATTGCGGTGGCTGGCAGCGGTGCCTGCAATTGTTTCAGTTGCGCCTTGATCGGGGTGGTCGCGCACTTGGCGGTGGCTTGTTCCGGGGTCAGGTTGCGGATCGAGGTATAGAACAGCTCGCAGGTTTTGACTTTCTGCGTGACCTGCCACGTCTGCGTGCAACTGTTGAGCGTTGTCTGCGCATCGCTGCCCGGTTTACTGCCCATTCCGGCCTGCCAGCAGGCGGCGCTCAAATCCTGCCCCATGACTTTCAGACCCGCCGCATCGGCCTTGGCTTGCGCATCGTCGCCGGTGTAGCTCTTCGGGTCGGCGGCGTACCAGATGTAACTCGGGTGGTTGGAGCCCAGCACCGGCACTTTCACGCCTTCGCTCGGGCTGATGATCGCCAGCCCCAAGACATTCACGGTTGGCCCGTATTGTTGCTTGATCCAGTTACGCACCGGCGCGCCGAACGCGACCATCGGCAGCGTAGTGCCGCTGGCGGTCTGGCTGAACTGTTTGACCAGCGTGGTCTGGTAGTCCTTGAAGTAGTCATACACGCCTTCCAGATCGCTGCCGGCATTGGACGGCGCGGCAATCGGGGCGATGTCGATGATGGTTTGATAAGCAGGGGTTTGCCCGGCCGGAATGCCGTTGTCAGTCAGCAACGTCGCCCAGCGATCGGTGGTGTTGGAGCGCAGATAATCCTGTGCCTGGGTCAGCGAGTAATCCGGCGGAAAGTGCAGCAATTCGACACTTTTACGGTTTTCCAGGGCCATGCCCAGTGGCAGGAAGAGATACCAGCTATAGGCCCATTTGCCATCGGCATTGAGCTTGCTGGCGCCGGTGTAGGCCAGATCTCCTGCGTCCAGCAGCGCCGACAGCGGTTTGTCGTAATCCTTCGGCACGCCGGTGATTTCGGCGTAGAGCTGACCGTTGTCGGTTTTCACCAGCACCTTGGCATCGGCATAACCATCGCGTTGCACGCTCTGGCTCAGGTAATGGGCGACGGTCTGTTCCAGCGTCCAGTTGCGGAAGCAGATCACGCTGCAGTTGTTGGGGTAAGCGAAGAGGCGGGTCACGCGTTCGGTGCTGCCCAGTTTCAGATCGACATCGGCGTGGACGGTCGCGCTCAGCGTGAGCGCGGCGACGGCCAGTGTCAGGGCGGTTAGTCCTGCGAGTTTGAACATGCTCAGATCCTTTTCAGCGTGGGTTCCCCGCGTGTCGGGGGCGGCTCATAGTGGATCAGTCGCGTTTGCCAGAGAAGCCGTCATCGGCAGATTTTTGCGCAAACTCGCAGGGCTGGTTTTCAGGCCTGAAAATGCAGGGCGTTGGTCAAATCGCCCATGGGTTTCTGGCCCCGGGCAATCATCGCGTCGTCCCGTTGTTTGAGGCCGTCAAGGGTCTCCAACTGGAAGACACGGGTGATCAGCCGCAGGATCGACGCGGTGTCGTAGACCGTGTGATCCACCGTGCCTTTGCGCGCGAATGGCGACACCACCAGCGCCGGCACGCGTGACCCAGGACCCCAGCGGTCGCCCTTGGGCGGGGCGACGTGATCCCACCAGCCGCCGTTTTCGTCGACCGTAACGATCACTACCATGTTTTGCCATTGCGGGCTTTCGCGCAGCACTTTCAGCGCGCGGAAGATGTGCCGATCCCCGGACGCCACGTCGGCATAACCGGCGTGCATGTTCAGGTTGCCTTGGGGTTTGTAGAAACTCACCGCCGGCAACTTGCCCGCTTCGGCATCGGCGAAGAATTTGTTGCTGCTCGACTCATCGCCCAAACCGGCATCGCGCATGCGTTTATTGCGCTCTTGCGGGTTTTCCGGGCCTTGCTGCTTGAAGTAGTTGAACGGCTGGTGGTGATACTGAAAATTGGGAATCTTCGGAATGCCGCCGGAATCCTTGTATTGATCCAGCGTCGCCTGCCACGCGCCGGCGTACCAGGCCCAATCGATGTGCTTTTTCGACAGCTTGTCGCCGATGTGTTCGTGGGTCTGCGGCACCATGACGTTGGGCAGATCCGCTTTGGCGTACGCCGGGCGCTCCGGATCGCGAATCCACGTGGGCCAGTAGGGTGGGGCGAGAGTATTGACGCCGAAGCCATCCGGGGTCAGTGCACTTGGGCCGAACTGCGGCGGGCCGGTCATGGCGCTGGCCGGCGATGCGTCCAGCGGCTTGAGGCGCGGATCGGCCGGATCGTCGCTTTGCAGCGCGGCGATCTGTGATTTGGCCACCGAGTTGGCAACGTCCGGATAGAACGGCGCGGTGGCGCTGATCAGGTACTGGTGGTTGAGGAACGAGCCACCGAAGGCGCCCTGGAAGAAGTTGTCGCACAGCACGAATTCCTGCGCGACGTCCCACAGGCGCAGGGAATAACGGCTCTGGGCGTAGTGGCCCATGGTCAAGCCACCGGAGTCGGCCCAGGCGACAAAACAGTCGTTCTTGCCACCGTTGATCTGCATCTGGTTCTGATAGAACACATGCCACAAATCGCGGGTGACCAGGCCAAGTGGCAAATCTTCAGCGTTCGGGCCTTTGAGGGCGAACGGTGCGTTGGCCAGGTTTTCCTGGAACTGCGTGGCGCTGGGGTAGGTCACGCCATCGAGGGTTTGCGGGCCGATCTGCAGGATGCCACCCCAAACCGGCGGCAGGGTTTGCAGCAGCGAGCCGTCGCGATCACGTTGTTGATAGTCGGCGGGCTTGAGCGCTGCCAGCGGTTTTTCGACACCGGGGAAATCACCGAACAGGTTGTTGAAGCTGCGGTTCTCGGCGTAGATCACCACCACGGTTTTCACCTGATCGCGCAAGGCCTTGTCCAGCTCGGCGGGCGCCAGCGGGCGTTCGGTCGGTTTGCCCGGTTGATCAGCGGCGCTGCCGCATCCGGCCAGCGAGGCGCCGACACCCAGTACCGCCACGCCGCCAAGGAAGCGGCGGCGGCTGGTATCGGTCGGGTTATCGGATTCAGGTGCGTCAGTGCTGTCTGTTTCGTCTTTCATCTGTCAGCCCGTTTTGCTTAATTGTTTCAGTATGTTTCGGGCGGACGCTAGCAAGTGAATGTGACGGTTGGGTGACAGGCGGCACTGGCGCTGCATGCCTAGCCGGGCATGAGTTGACTGAGCGAAAAGCCCAGTCTGCTGGCCGCCGTGATCGCGGTCATGACCACCAGAAACAGCAATTGCAGCGGACTGAAGTGCGCCCAATGCAGCGCGGTCAGCCAAGGGCGGCGGCTGCTCAGCTCCGGATCGAGCGAACCGATACGGCGTTTGTGCACCAGCCCGATCAGCAGCGTGCCGACATAAGTGAGCGCCCCCAGCGGGCCAAGCATCAGCGAAAACAGCAGCACCATCACCCCTTGCGGTACTCCGTGGCGTATCACCAGCCAGCGCGTGTCAGGGTTCCATTTGCGCGGAATCAGGCTTTCGGTGAGCCACAGGTCCGGGACGATGACATGGGCCGAGAGCACCCACCCACCAGCTCAGTGCGAAGCGGAAAAACCATACCGGTACGCAGGCAAATATCATTGGAATGAAGATAAGGTCTGCGGAATTTCTTTTCCCAAGGCCCAGATAGATCAGGCACAGCGCCAAGGCAATCGCCGTCCATACCCGCACCCAGGTTTCGGCGGCGATGGGCCGCGGAAGGAAACGCCGCCAGTAAAAAACGTCGGCATAAGGTAATCGCGCGAGCAGCTCGGGGAAGCGCCATTTGAGCTTTTCCGACAAGTCATGGCAGGCCTGCCATTCGTTCTGGCCAAAACCGTCGATGATCTTCTTCTGCTGCAGGGGCTTGAGCGGATTGATCAGCAGATGCGCCGCTTGTACGTCGGCCGCCCAGGTGCGGTCGCTTTCAGCCTTGGCGCGCAGATTGTCATAAAAACTTTCCTGATCGCAGCGTTCGATCAGCGTGTCCCAAAGCCAGACCGGTTGCGGGTGCAGGCCTTTGCTGTGATCCCAGCCGAACAGCTGGCCGATGCGGTCAAACAGCGGCACGCTCCATTCGCTGTCATTGAGCAAGTGCAGCAGGGTTTGCTGCCATTGTTCGCGGCGATCGAAAACCTGCAGCCACGGTTGGGCGCTGTAGCGTTTGAGCACGTTGAGGAATTCGCGTTCGCTCTGACTTTCGAGCAGCGCTTGCAGGGTGTTGCGATAGTCGGACATCAAGCTCTCGGCGAGCCTGTCGCGCTGATGATCATTGATCAGGACCTCTTGCCACGGCCCCAACCATCCGAGTTGCACTACGGCCCAGTGCAGCACCGGAGCGCGCAGGTGTGGCTGTTCAAAACACAGTTGCAGCAACAGCCTTTCGACGGCCTTGGCGCAGCCTTGTTGTTGCGCCTGATCCCAACGCTCGTCGAGGTTTTCGGGCGATAGCCCCTCAAGCAGTTGCCGTGCAGCCTGCGCTTCAAGCGCATACGCCTCTGTGTCCGGGGCCGCCGTCACTGGCTCGACAGGCAAAACATCATCCTTCGCCAGCGGTGCAAAAGGCTCAGGGGCTGCCGGGTTGACGGGCGGAAAGTCGAGACCGGCAAAATCCCACGCCGGGTTTTGCGCGTGGCTGTGTTTGTTTGCCAGCGCAGCATCGAATGCCAGTGCGGCAAAGGTGCTGGATGTCGTGGCCACGGCGACGTCGTCTCCGTCGGCAGGCTCAGCGTTTTCAAGGCGCCACTGGGCAATCGCCAGCGCCTGTTCGTAGGCTTCGCGCAAGCGCTGGAACCCTTCGGCATCCTCATCGGGGCGGAAGGTTTTCAACAGGCGCGCATAGGCGCGCTTGATGTCGCGGGTTTCAGCGTCATCGTGCAGGTGCAGCACCGACCAGCAATCCATGGCCAGGCTCCTTATTGCCACGGGGTGCGATCAAGTTCGCTCAGGCGGCGGCTCAAGTCAGTGCGCACTTCGCGGATCTGGCGCTCGTCCTGAGAGTCGAGGGCGATCTGGAATTGCTTGGCCCAATCGCCCATCAGATCACGCAGATCGCCCAGGCTTTCCTGATAGAGGCGTTCCAGACGTGCAGTCAGCAGCGTATTGACCTGCTGCTCGCGTGGATGAATTTTCAGCTGTGCCAGGTTTTGCAGGCGTTGCTGGATTTCCTCGGGGGAGAGCACGCCCGGGTTGTTCTCGATGACCAGCGAATGCTGTTGCCCGGTCAGGGGAATCTTTACCTGGGCTTCCAGCAAACCGTTGTTGTCGTAGGTGAAACGCACATCGAGGGCCACTTCGCCGGCCTTGCGTTTCGGCACCTTGATGTCCAGTTCGCCGAGCGCCACGTTGTCTTTGACCAGACGGCTTTCGCCCTGAAAGATCCGCACAACCACGTGTTCCTGATTGTCGTGCAGTGTGTACACGGTTTTCACCCGACTGACCGGCACGATGCTGTTGCGCTCAATGATCGGCAGGTAATGACCGCTCTCATAATTGCGGCCGACCTGCGTGGAAGTCTCGATGCCCAGCGTGTAGGAGCAGACGTCGGTCAGCACCACTTCTTCCAGCGCGGCGGCGCGGGCCTTGAGTGCCGCCTGAATGGCCGCGCCCTGTGCCACCACCTGATCAGGATCGAGGGTGATCGACGGGAACCGGCCGAACAGCCCGGCGGCGAGTTTGCGTACCAGCGGCATGCGCGTGGTGCCGCCGACCAGCAGAATTTCGTCGAGGTCGCTGACGCGGATGCGCGCATCGCGCAGCGCCCGTTCAATCGGCGCGCGCAGGCGTTCGAGCAGCGGCATGTACAGCGTCGCCAACTGTTGCTGGGTGATGGTTTGCGTCCACTGCCGCTCACCGAGTTGCAAGCGGAATTCGGCGCTGTCGTCCTGCCCCAGCGCCTTGCGCACGCGCTCGGCCTCGCGACGCAGGGGCTGGATGACGCTGCTGCGCTCCGGGAAGTCTGCGGCCGAGCGGTGCTGGCTGATGAAGTGCTCAAGCAGTACGGTGTCGAAATCTTCGCCGCCGAGGAAGTTGTCACCGGCGCTGGCGCGCACCTCCATGACCCCTTCGAACAGCTCCAGAATCGACACGTCGAACGTGCCGCCACCAAGGTCGAAAACCAGAAACGAAGTTTCCTTGTCCCGTTGGTGCAGTCCATAGGCGAGGGCGGCGGCGGTCGGTTCGTTGATCAGCTTCTCGACCTTCAGCCCGGCCAGTTCGCCGGCGATCCGTGTAGCCTTGCGCTGGGCATCACTGAAGTAGGCCGGGACGCTGATCACGGCTTCGGTGACTGTTTCGCCAAATGCGCGCTCGACGTCTTCTTTCAGACTCTTGAGCACCAGCGCGGAGAGTTCTTCCGGGCGAAACGCCTTGTCGGCCAGATAAACTTCCGTGGCGCTGCCCATGTGGCGCTTGAACAGCGATGCGGTCAGGCGCGGATGCGTGTGCAAACGCTCACGCGCCGCCTGGCCGACCAGAATCCGGCCTTGGTCATCCAGCCCGACAACGCTCGGTGTCAGGAACTGACCCAGGGCATTGGGCACCAACTCGGTGGCATCACCACGCCAGACGGCGACCAGGCTGTTGGTGGTTCCCAGGTCAATCCCTACGATCATTGCAACGAACTCCCTTTGCGCTTGGTAAAAAAATGAAACATTTATGGGCGCGCAGAATATTACTGAGGGTGCGATGCGGTAAAGCAGGATGATGGCTCTGAGCCATTATTTGCGACAGGCAGCCCGATACAGGGCTGTTTCAGGAGCAAAGTGCGGGGCGCGGCCACATGACTGCGCCCCGTTTGGGTTTACGGCATGACCGGCGGCGTATACGCCAGTGTCGTCCCCAGCGCCCACAGCAACAGCAGCACCAGCGGCGTATGCACCAGTAACTGCACGAACGAGAAGCCGATCAGATCCCGTGCCTTCAGTCCGAGTACGCCGAGCAGTGGCAGCATGTAGAACGGGTTGATCAGGTTCGGCAGCGCTTCGGCGGCGTTGTAGATCTGCACCGCCCAGCCAAGGTGATATTGCAGATCATTGGCGACCTGCATCACGTACGGCGCTTCGATAATCCACTTGCCGCCGCCCGACGGAATGAAGAAGCCCAGTATTGCCGAGTACACGCCCATCAGCAGCGCATAGGTATCGTGGGAGGCGATGCTGACGAAGAACGTCGAGATGTGGTGCGCCAGGGTTTGCGCATCGGTGCCTTTGACCGTGGTCATCAGCGCGGCAATCGAGCCGTACAGCGGGAACTGGATCAACACGCCAGTGGTGGTCGGCACCGCACGAGCCACGGCATCGAGGAAGCTGCGCGGACGCCAGTGCAGCAGCGCGCCGAGCATGATGAACAGGAAGTTGTAGGTGTTCAGCCCGGAAATCGCGGTGATCGCCGGTTTGGTCGAAAACTCGTGGAACAGCCATCCCGCCGCCAGCAGCACCAGCACAATGATCAGCAGCGGACTGTGTTCCAGCCATTCGCCCGGTCGTGTGCGCGGTTGCAGCGGTGGCAGGTTGAAGGCCGGGTCGATGCCGCAGGCCTTGGCGTCGCGCGCCGAATTCGGCCCGGGAGCGGTGGCGTAGGCGATGATGATCGAGATCACGATCAGCGCCAGCAGCATCACACCCGACTGCCAGAGGAAAATCGTTTCGGTGAACGGAATCACCCCGGTGATCGACAGGATCGACGGCGGCAGACTGGCCGGGTTGGCTTGCAACTGTGCGGCCGACGACGACAGACCCAGCGCCCACACCGCCCCAAGGCCCAGATAGGCGGCGGCGCCGGCGGCGCGGTAATCCATTTTCAGATCGGTGCGGCGTGCCAGGGCGCGGACCAGCAAACCGCCGAACACCAGCGACAGGCCCCAGTTGAGCAGGGACGCGACCATCGAGATCAGCGCCACCCAGGCCACGGCGGAACGGCCGTTTTTCGGGATCCGCGCCAGGCGATCTATCAGTTTTACAGCGGGTGGCGAGCTGGCGACCACGTAGCCGCCGATCACCACGAAGGCCATCTGCATGGTGAACGGAATCAGGCTCCAGAACCCGTCACCGAAGGCCATCGCCGCATCGGTGGGTTTGGCGCCCATGGCCAGCGTGGCCAGGGCGACGATGATCACGGCCAGCGCAGCGAATACCCAGGAGTCGGGAAACCAGCGTTCGGCGAAACTTGAACAGCGCAGGGCAAAGCGTGCGGAGCGGCTATCTTCGATATCAACGGCCACAGGGAGTACCTCGGATTTTTTATGGTTATTGTGGTCCGCGGGTTTCCGATTTCTCCAAACATACCCTGCCTGTGGGAGCGAGCTTGCTCGCGAAGGCGGTCGGTCAGTCGACATCGATTCTGAATGTCCCGGCCTCTTCGCGAGCAAGCTCGCTCCCACAGGTTTTTCTTCGGTTGTCGGAGACAGGGACTAATCCGCTGGACAGGCTTTAACAGTAATTCAACTGCCAATGCTTTGTGAGCAGCTTTTGCAAAACCGGGACTATGGTCTAACGGGTTGTCCATCCGCGCATTTGCGTAGACCATGGGCGCCTTGGTTTTTTGCCTGTTTCCGAGTTCTTTGCCATGACTGCCCAATCCCCGGCCAAACCTGCGCCGTTCAGCCGCTCCGACTACAAGACCCTCGGCCTTGCGGCCCTTGGCGGCGCGCTGGAAATTTACGATTTCATCATCTTCGTCTTCTTCGCCCTGACCCTCAGCCAGTTGTTCTTCCCGCCGGAAATGCCCGAGTGGCTGCGCTTGCTGCAAAGCTTCGGGATTTTCGTCACCGGTTATCTGGCGCGGCCGCTGGGCGGGATTCTGATGGCGCATTTCGCCGACAGACTCGGGCGCAAGAAAGTCTTCAGCCTCAGCATCCTGATGATGGCGCTGCCGTGTCTGCTGATCGGGATCATGCCGACCTATGCGCAGATTGGTTACTTCGCGCCGCTGCTGTTGCTGGCGCTGCGCATTCTGCAAGGTGCGGCGGTCGGCGGCGAAGTGCCGAGCGCGTGGGTGTTTGTCGCCGAACACGCGCCGGCCGGCCATCGCGGTTATGCCTTGGGTTTTTTGCAGGCCGGGCTGACCTTCGGTTACTTGATCGGCGCATTGACTGCGACCTTTCTCGCGCAAGTCTTCACACCTGCTGAAATCCTCGATTACGCCTGGCGCTATCCCTTCCTGCTCGGCGGCGTATTCGGTGTGATCGGCGTCTATCTGCGTCGCTGGTTGAGCGAAACTCCGGTGTTCATGGCGATGGAAGCGCAGCGCGAGGCACGCGTTGAATTGCCGCTGCGCACGGTGCTGCGCGAGCATCGGCTGGCGATGCTGCCGGCGATGCTGCTGACTTGCGTGCTGACCTCGGCGGTGGTGGTGTTCGTCGTCATCACCCCGACCATGATGCAGAAAACCTTCGGCATGACCGCCAGCCACACCTTCGCCCTCAGCGCCTTGGGTATCGTCTTTCTCAACATCGGTTGCGTGATCGCCGGCCTGCTGGTCGACCGCATCGGCGCGTGGCGCACGGTCATGCTGTATAGCCTGCTGCTACCGCTGGGTATCGGTGTGCTTTACGGCTGCCTGATCAGCGGTGGCGAGTGGATTGGTATCGCGTACGCCATTGCCGGTCTGGCGTGCGGTGTGGTCGGTGCGGTGCCGTCGGTGATGGTCGGCCTGTTCCCGGCGCGTATTCGCGTGTCAGGCATTTCCTTTACCTACAACATCGCCTACGCCGCCTGGGCAAGCATCACACCGCTGCTGCTGATCGGTCTGATGCCGTGGAGCCCGTGGATTTGTGTGATGTTCTGCGCGGTGATGGGCATGGTCGGCATCGTCAGCGCGGCGTATTTTGGCTCGCGCACGCCGCGAGTCGGCAGCCAATCCGTGGCGCCTTGTTCCTGAAGGCGAGTTAACGGCCTCAGCGAAAACCCGCCGAGGCCGTTACGTCAGCCAGTGCCACCACAGCAACGTCCCGATCAAGCCCACCACCGAGACGATGGTTTGCAGGATCGACCAGACCCAGATCGTCTGTTTCAGCTGCAAGCCAAAATACTCGCGAACCATCCAGAAGCCGGCATCGTTAACGTGGCAGAAGAACACGGAGCCAGCGCCTATCGCCAACGCCACCAACGAACTCTGCGTTGCGGCGAGCCCCGCCATCATCGGCGCCAGAATCCCTGCCGTCGTCGTTGTGGCCACCGTCGCCGAGCCTGTGGCCTGACGCAATGCCACGGCAATCAGCCAAGCGAGCAGCAGGTACGGCATGTGCGCGCCTTCAGCGACTTTGCTGATGGTCTGACTGACGCCAGCATCCAGCAAGGTCTGCTTCAAGCCGCCGCCAGCACCGATGGTCAGCAACAGCACGGCAATCGGCGCGAGGCTTTTGCGCAGGGTGCCACCGACGTCTTCACGGGGCATGCCATTGGCCCAGCCGAGGCAGATCACCGCCGCCATCACCGCAATGCTCAACGCCACCAACGGTTCGCCGAGGAACTTCAGGCTCAGGGCGACGCTGCTTTCCGGACTCATCGCGACTTTCGCCAGGGTGCTACCGAGCATCAGCAGCACCGGCAACAGAATGATCAGCAGCGACATGCCGAAACTCGGCTGGCGCGGCGCTTTCGGCGGCGCACTGAACAAAGCGCCGAGCTCTGCCGGCTCATCGACATGCATGCGTTTCGACAGCCAGTTGCCGTACAGCGGCCCAGCCAGAATCACCGCCGGGATGGCGATACTGAAACCGAGCAACATGGTCAGCCCGAGGTCGGCATGTAACGCACTGACCGCAATCAGCGGCCCCGGGTGCGGTGGCATCAGCGCATGCAGCGTGGTCATCCCGGCCAGCGCCGGAATCGCGATTTTCAACAGCGGCTGACCCGAACGCCGGGCCATGACGAAGATGATCGGCACCATCATCACCAGACCCACTTCAAAGAACAGCGGCAGGCCAATCACCATCGCCACCAGCGCCATTACCCATGGCAGCGACTTGCCTTTGCCCAGCCCGAGCAAGGTCGAGGCAATGCGGTCGGCGGCGCCGGATTCGGCCATCAGCGCACCGAGCATCGAACCCAGCGCAATGATGATCCCCGCTTCGCCGAGAATCGCCCCGGCGCCTTTGCTGAAGGCCTTGGCCACGTCTTCGGGCGGTAAACCGGCACCGACACCGGCGATGAAAGTGCCAATCAGGATCGATAGAAACGGCGGCAGTTTGGTGGCGCTGATCAACACGATGATCGTCGCAATGGCCAGCAGGCAGCAGAGAATCAGGCGGGTGTCATGCACCATCCAGGCAGCGGTCGATAAATCCAAAACGGAACTCCTTATCGGGCGAAAACCGGCAACATGTTGTTGCAATTTATCTTGAGAATACCTGATGTGGCCGGGCCAGAGCGCTGGGGTTTGTATCCGGCTTGTGGAGGACAGAGCAGTTCGATGGCCTGTCGAGATTATTTTTGACTGACCGGTCGCAAGTGCTCTTCAGAAAAGATTTTCAAGGCCGATGGCTAGGCTGCATCCCGCTTTCTATCCTGCCCATCGGTACTTTCCCATGTTCAACAAACGCCTGAAGCAAGAGCTGGCCGCTCTTCGTGAAGAACTCTCCAGCCTCGTGCAGGTGAAGGAAAGCCTGGAAAGCGAGATGCTGGTGCTGAACCTTGAGCCCGACGGGCGCATTCAATCGGTCAACCAGAACTTCCTCACCGAGATGCTCTACAAGAGCCAGGACCTGATCGGTCGGGCGATTGAAGACATCGTCCCGGCACATGTGAAGACTGACGAATTCCATCACCGCTTCAAAAACGCCATGACGCGCGGCGAGCATTTCGCCGGTGCCGTGCGCCTGCTGCGTGGCAATGGTGAAGAAGCGTGGCTGCGTTCGATCGTGCAACCGGTGCGTTCCTCGGATGGGCGCATCAAGCACATTTCGCTGTTCGCCAGCGACCTGACTCGCACCATTGAAGCCTCCCGTGAGCACGAAAACCTGATTGGTGCGTTGGTGCGTTCGACCGCCGTGATTGAGTTCGACCTCAACGGCAATGTGCTGAACGCCAACGATCGTTTTCTCAGTGGCATGGGTTACAGCCTGGCGCAGATCAAGGGCAAACATCACCGCACGTTCTGCGCTCCGGAGGAATACAACAGCGCCGAGTATCAGAACTTCTGGCGGCGTCTGAACAACGGCGAGTTCGTCGCTGACCGCTTCAAGCGTGTCGACAGCCATGGTCGTACGGTGTGGCTGGAGGCGTCCTACAACCCGGTGGTCGATGCCAACGACAAACTGTACAAAGTGGTGAAGTTCGCCACGGTGATCACCGATCAGGTCAACCGCGAGCAAGCAGTAGCCGACGCGGCCAGCATTGCCTACAGCACTTCGCAGCAAACCGACAGCACCGCGCAACGTGGCACCACCGTGGTCACCGAGGCGGTGAACGTGATGCGTGATCTGTCGCGACACATGCAAGCTGCCGGTGAGGGTATCGAGGCACTGAACGAGCAGTCGCAGGTGATCGGCACGATCGTCAAAACCATCAGCGGGATTGCCGAGCAGACCAACCTTCTGGCGCTCAACGCTGCTATCGAGGCGGCGCGCGCCGGTGAGCAGGGCCGTGGCTTTGCGGTGGTGGCCGACGAAGTGCGGCAACTGGCCTCGCGCACCAGTCAGGCGACCGAAGAGATTGTCACCGTGGTGCGGCAGAACCAGGAAATGGCGCGCAACGCCGTGGCGCTGATGACCGACGGCAAGCTTCAGGCCGAACAAGGGCTGGCGCTGGCGGCAGAGGCGGGTACGGTGATTGTCGAGATTCAGGACGGTGCGCAGAAGGTCGTCAACGCCGTGGGCCAGTTCGCCAATCAGCTCTCCCACTGACCCGCACTAAACCCTGTAGGAGTGAGCCTGCTCGCGATAGCGGTGTATCAATCAGCACAAATGTTGAATGTCAGACCCTGATCGCGAGCAGGCTCACTCCTACAAATGTGCGTTGGCGCTACAATCGGCTTCTTTTTTCCCCGGAGCTGACTCCATGAGCGATTCCCACCGCCGCCCGGTGCCCCTGAACAAAGCCTACCGTTTGCTCAACCACGGGCCGACCGTACTGGTCAGCGCCGCCCACGATGGCCAACGCAACATCATGGCTGCCGCTTGGGCGATGCCTTTGGACTTCGAACCGCCGAAAGTCGCCGTCGTCCTCGATAAATCCACCTGGACCCGCCAGTTGCTCGAAGCGTCCGGCACTTTCGTGCTCAACGTGCCGTGCGTCAATCAGGCTGACATCGTGCAAACCGTCGGCAATACCTCGGGCCTGGAGATCACTCAAACCCAAGGGCAAGACAAGTTTCAGGCGTACGGCTTGCAGACGTTTGCCGGCGAACAAGTCCAAGCCCCTCTGCTCGACGGCTGCGTGGCCTGGCTCGAATGCCGTTTGCTCCCGGAGCCGCGCAATCACGAGCAGTACGACCTGTTTCTCGCCGAAGTCATTGCCGCCCAGGCCGATGAGCGCGTGTTCAGCGACGGGCGCTGGCATTTCGAAGGGCACGATGGTTTGCGCACCTTGCACCACGTGGCGGGCGGGCATTTCCTGAAGATTGGCGATGCGGTGGATGGCAAGACGCTAGCGGTCTGAATGACGGCTGATGGCAAAACATTGCGGGATGTTGCAAGGTAGAGGGCATCGTCGAACCAATCAGGCGCATGCCCCATGGATCTTTCCCTTTCGAGTTATCTGGCGCCGCTGCTGTCGTTGGCCCTGCTATGGACGGTGGCCGTGGTCACGCCCGGCCCGAACTTCTTCAACATCGCGCAACTGGCGGTCAGCCGTTCCCGCCGACACGGTGTCGTCGCGGCGCTCGGCGTGGCCAGCGGAACCGTGTTGTGGGGGCTGGCGGGTGGCCTGGGCATTCAGTCGCTGTTCAGCGCCGCACCAGCGCTGTACTTGAGCTTCAAGATTGCCGGTGGCTGCTACCTGATCTACCTCGGGCTCAAGCAGTTCAAGCGCAAGGCGCCGATCGTCCCTGGCACGCTCGATACCTCGGAGCAAACGTTGCTCGGCGCTTATGGCCGCGGCTTTTTGGGCAACATGACCAATCCCAAATCGGCATTGTTTGTCGCGACCATTTTCGCCACCGCCATGCCGGCTCACATCCCGCCGCTGTTGCTGGCGCTGGCAGTCATGACCATGGCGACGCTGTCGTTCAGCTGGTATTGCTGCGTGGCGCTGTTCTTCGCCAGTCGCCGGATTGCCGGTGTGTATGAGCGTTCGCGACAATGGCTGGATCGCTTCGCGGGCGGTTGCTATCTGTTGTTTGGTGCGCATCTGGTGGCTAATCGCTGAGCCATAGATCTTGGATGTGAAAGCTGTGTGGCCTCGTAGGCTTCGATAAGGCTGATCATGATGTCGAAGTGATCGCCTTCAGGAGTACCCGGTACTGGCTCGTTGTCGAAAAGTGCAGACACGTTTTTGAGCGCCGCACGATAGTCGTCTTCGTTATGAATTGGGCTTACGTTCACGGATTACTCCACTTCAAAGGAGTCCGCCTCATAGGGCAATAAGAGAGGCCAGGTTTATTCCGGGCAACGCCAGGAAATAAGAATCCGATGCCTTCACGGCATCGGATTTTTTATGCATTACGAAAACTACGTAACCGGCTGAACGTTATCCAGCGCCTGATTCACCGCCAACTCACTCAGCATGACGATTTGTGCGATACCCAGCGCGGTCTTGCGGTGCGCGGTATCCAGCACGGCGGCGAAATTGTTGAGCATCTCGGTGACCGAACCCAAGGACTCACTGGCATTGGCCTGCAGCGATTCGGTGTCGTAACCGGGTTGGCGAGGTACATGGGTTCAGCTACGCGGGCGGACGCCATGATTTGAATGGTCGGTTTGAGGTAGTGGTCGAGGGCGCGGTCGGCCGCTTCGTTGAGTTTTTTGCTGTCGATCGTTGCGTACGGGGATGTTGGGTCGGTGTTTGTTTCGGGGGGATTGGGTGTTGGTTTTTTCATGGTGTTCTCCGATCAGGATAGGAGCTGGCCGATTCGGTTTCCGAACGAATAGGTGGCAGCTGTACGCAGGTTGGAAACCCGGGGAACGGAGAACCCGGTTGACCCGAAGGTCTCCCGCGCACAGCCGCCATAACGGAGTGCACACCATGAAGGTGCGCAAGGATACGTTATGAAAGGCGCTTGTGCGCTCGGTTCTACTCGGGGTTTCCAATCCCGGTCACTGAATTGGCAGCGACGAGTACAGGCTAGAGAGCTGACGTCCGACGGACAACCTGAAAACCTTGTGGGACGGTTCTCTGTTTACCTCGCAGCTTTTAAACATCCCGATTTGAAATACGCGGTGTGCTAAGCAAAAGGCCTACCTCACGGTAAGCCTTTTCTCTTTGCGTCCTAGCCTCAATCCCCCAACGCTTCGCCTTCACGCCGTGGATCCGCGCCACCCTCCAGCGACGCCTTCCCCTGCGCATCCTTGACCCGCACGATGGCCTGGGTGCCGCTGGTCATGTCGATTTCATTCACCGCATGCCCTTTGTCTTTCAGTGCCTGAATCAGCGCCGGGCTGAATTGGCCTTGTTCCAGTTCGGTCGGGCCATTGCGGCTGCCGAAGTTGGGCAGGCTGATGGCGCTTTGCGGGTCGAGGTTCCAGTCGAGCAGGCCGACGGTGGTTTTCGCCACGTACTCGATGATTTGCGAACCGCCCGGCGAGCCGACCGTAGCGACGAATTCGCCGCTGGCGCGATCGAAGATCAGCGTTGGCGCCATCGACGAGCGCGGGCGTTTGCCGGGTTCGACGCGGTTGGCGACTTTCTGGCCGTTCTCTTCGGGGATGAACGAGAAGTCGGTCATCTGGTTGTTGAGCAGAAAACCCTGAACCATCAGGTGCGAGCCGAATGCGGCCTCGATGGTGGTGGTCATCGACACGGCGCCGCCGAGGTCATCCACCGCGACCACTTGCGAGGTGGAGATGCGCAGCGGCGAACGGTCCGGGGCGTAGGCGACCTGCACGCCCGGCGGTGTGCCCGGTTTGGCGCTGCCCATGCTGCGCTCGCCGATCAGGCTGGCGCGGCTGGCGAGATAACCCGGGTCGACCAGGCCTTTGACCGGCACCGGCACGAAGTCGGTGTCGGCGACGTATTGCGCACGGTCGGCGTAGGCCAGACGTTCGGCTTCGGCGATCAGATGCACGGCTTGCGGATCCGGTTCAATCCCGGCCGGTTTGTCGGTCTTCACCGGTTTGAGCGGCGTCAGTGACAAGCGTGGATCGCGGGTTTCCAGCGCCTGCAATGTGCCGAGAATCTGCGCCACGGCGATCCCGCCCGACGACGGTGGTGGCATGCCGCAAACCTGCCAGCGCTTGTAATCGGTGCACAGCGGCGCACGCTCCTTGGCCTGATAGCGCTGCAGATCGTTCAGCGACAGGCTGCCGGGGTTGGCGTGGCCCTGAACCTTGGCGACGATTTCTTCAGCGATCGGGCCTTTGTACAGCGCGTCCGCGCCTTCATTGGCAATGCGTTTGAGCACTGCGGCCAGCGCCGGGTTTTGCAGGCGCGTGCCGACGGCTTTGACGCTGCCATCGGCATTGAGGAAGTACTTGGCCATGTCAGGCGACTTGCGGATGACAGGATCTGATTCCAGCAGCGAGTGCAGACGCGCAGAGATCGCAAAGCCTTGCTCGGACAGTTTGATCGCAGGTTCAAATAGCTTCGCCCACGGCAGGCGACCGTGTTGTTTATGCGCCATCTCCAGCGCGCGCAACACGCCCGGCGTACCGACCGAGCGACCGCCGATCTGCGCCTGCGGGAACGACATCGGCTGGCCATCGGCACGCAAGAACAGCTTCTCGGTGGCGCCGGCCGGTGCGGTTTCGCGGCCGTCATACGTGCGCACCTGTTTACCGTCCCACAACACGATCATCGCGCCGCCACCGATCCCGGACGATTGCGGCTCAACCAGGGTCAGCACCGCTTGCATCGCAATCGCCGCATCAATCGCCGAACCGCCCTGACGCAGCATCTCCCGACCGGCTTCAGCAGCCAAGGGATTGGCAGCGGCGGCCATGTGTTTGCTGGCGTGGCGGGTTTGCAGATCGGTGCGGAAACCGGACGCAGCTTCCGGTGCCAGCGGCAAGGTCGAGGAGGGCGGGGCGTTGCACGCGGTGAGGGTCAGGGCGCTGATGATCAGCGTCAGGGCAGGCAGGCGAAAGCGGCTCAAGGGCAAGGCTGAAAACACGCGGGCTCTCCGTCCGTGGGATAAAAGTCTGAGGGACTTTATCGACCGCTCGGTCGCGACGCAAACCGGTGGGCATTTTTGTCTTTCTTTTCGGGGCGGATGTTCGCTAGGGTCAACCGCAAATCTATTGAACTGAGACAAAGCCCCTGTGGGAGCGAGCCTGCTCGCGAATGCGGCGTGTCAGGCAACCAAAATGTTGGATGCACCGCGCCTTCGCGAGCAGGCTCGCTCCCACAAATACAAAACCAACAAGAGGCCAAGAATGCACAGCGAGTTCCCCACCGAATCCAGCTACCGCGATCAACGCGAACAGTTCATCACCGCCGCCAATGCCGCCGGAGCCGCGCTCACTTCCTACGTACATCCGCGTTGCGGGCCATTCGGTGAGCCCCTGAGCACCGACGTCGCCGTGCTCGGTGATCCACAGGCCAAACGTCGGCTGGTAGCGCTCAGCGGCACGCACGGGGTCGAGGGCTATTACGGCTCGGATTGTCAGATCGATTGGCTGAAAAACTTCGTACCGGGTTCGCTGCCCAGGGATGTCGCGGTGGTCATGGTTCACCTGATCAACCCATGGGGCACCGCATGGCTGCGTCGGGTCAACGAAGACAACATCGACCTCAACCGCAATCACCTCGATTTCGCCGGACCGTTGCCGGACAACCGCGCTTACGCTGCACTGCATGAAATCTACGCCTGCACCGATTTGCACGGCCCCGAGCGCCAACGCGCCGATGCCTTGCTCGATGCACAAATCAACGAACATGGCTGGCCGGCAGTGATGTCGATTGTCGAGGGCGGTCAGCACAGTCATCCCGATGGACTGTTTTACGGTGGCCGTGCGCCGAGTTGGTCGAACCGCACGCTGCATCAAATCATCGAAACGCATCTGGCTGGCGCTGAAACCGTGATGTGTTTTGATTTGCACACCGGCGCTGGCGAATACGGCCATCCGATGTTGCTGACCATCACCCGGGCGCCTTATCCGGCACTGGCGCAAGCCCAGGCGATTTATGGCCCATGGCTTTACACGCTGCACACCGGCGCCGATACCTTGAGCGAAACCGGAGTGGCTGCGACGGCTACGGGGTACACCTCGCAGGCGTTGCTCAATGCTTTACCGGGCGTGCAGTTGATGCCGTTCGTGATCGAGTGCGGGACGTATCCGGGGCCGGATGTGCATCGGCATTTGCGCGATGACCATTGGTTGCATCTGCATGGTGATCCGCTGGATGCGACAGGGAGGGGGATCAAAGTGAATTTGTTGGAGCAGTTTTATCCGGCTGATCCGGATTGGCGGGCGATAGTGGGGCTGCGGACTCGGCAGATCTGGGCGAAGGGGTTGTTAGCTCTGTCGTGAGTAGGTCAGACATAGCCTTGTGGTGAGGAGCTTTATCCCCTCGCCACAAGTTCGGTGATCATCTCGAGGTGTAAATTAGTACTTATTGCTTAAACCCAGGCAGTCCATTCGCGGCGCGCCATTCTTTTACGGTCGCCGTTATGCCTTCAGGGGAGCATTGCGCCCCATCCTCTGGCCAATAGATCAAGTCAGTGCCCGCGGGATGTTCGGCCAGCTCACTGAAGTTATCTAACATATCCGCCAGCACTGTCTCTGACGTACCGTCCGTGTTGGATATGAATATTTGCTGCAGCAGATAAATAAATTGCTCTTCCCTATAGTCAGAAATTTTCTTGGCCAAGTTGTCACCTCTGCTAAAAATAAGTAAGTTCTTGGCGTGCTAACCCGTAATTTATCGAAGTCCTGGAAACCTGCTCAGGTCCCGGCTGTTGATCGGGCGACGCGTCTCTATGAAGCGGCGAGTTGTCAAGCACCCTTGAACCCTGGCAATCCCTGCGCCGCTCGCCAGTCTTTCACAATTCGCATTACACCCTCGGGGGAGTTATCCGCTCCAGACTCTGGATAGTAGATCAGGTCCGAACCTGCTGGGTGCTCATTGATTTTCTCGAAGTGCAACAGCAGCATGTCAGCACGATCATCGTTTTCAGCTTCTTCATCTTCTTTGGCGAGCTCTTCCAGCAGCGCGACGAACTCGCCCTCGGTGTACTCCGAAATACTGCTTTTGGTAAAAGGAGAGAGCATATTTTGCGTTCGATACCTATTGCTTGAAACCCGGAAGTCCATTGGCGGTGCGCCACTCTTTCACGGTTTCGGTGATGCCTTTCGCAGAGTCATCGGCATCCTCGGCCGGATAGAAAATCAAATCGGATCCTTCGGGATGTCCGCAAATAGAATTAAAGTGAAATACGAGTCTGCTTTCTTCCTCCTCGGTTTCATCGTTTCCCATGATGCGCTCAAGCAGCTCAATGAACTCTTGTTCCGTGTAATCCGAAAAATTCTCTCTAGTAGCCATTTCTATCTTCCCTGTGGACATTTACATCTTGCTTCGGGGTCATTAGAGCCCGGTGCTTATTGCTTGAAGCCCGGAAGTCCATTCGCTGCTCGCCACTTTTTCACGGTTTCGATGATTGCTTCGTTGGAGTTATCTGCCCCATCTTCTGGGTAGTAGATCAAGTCCGTTCCATCTGGATGTTCGGTGATGCTGCAAAAGTGATCTAACATCGGGTCAAGCACATCGTCAGAAGCATTTTTATTGGCTGTTCGAATCTCCTGCATAAAACGCAGAAATTCTGCCTCGGTGTACTCCGAAATACTGTTTTTGGTAAAAGGAGAGATCATATTTTGCGATCGATACCTATTGCTTGAAACCAGGCAGTCCGTTGGCTGCACGCCATGCTGCGACTGTACGAGCTATACCAGCGGACGACGTGTCAGCTCCGGGTTCTGGATAGTAAATAAGGTCCATCCCGCTTGGATGTCCAACAATAGAGTTGAAGTGCCGCACTAAAACATCTGCACGCTCATCAGTGGGCGCCTTATCTTCTTTTCTAATCTCGTCCACGAATTCAACGAAGTCATGTTCGGTGTAGTCCGAAAAGCTGCGCTTGATGAATGGATCGCTCATGCTGTTCCCTATTCTTGGTGTAATTCGACGTGATTTTTTGGCGTGTGGATCCGCAGGTTATCAACGTTATAGACCTCGCCGCCTTCGGATATCAGTTCCACATGGTGAATCTCGTGAGAGATCCTCTTGCCCGCCGTATCCATCAAGCGAGCTCGCGGTGCCTTCCCGTTGCGCATACGTTCCAAGCTGTCATCGCTAAACTGCCCGGCTACCGCACCATCTCTCGAGACCGCGGTCCAGAAGGCTCGTCTGAATGAATCAAAAGTAGAGTATTCGCGCCCTCTCAGTGAGTCGGCAATAGTGGTTGGGATTGGTGCGCCAGATCCAGTCCGGGCATGTTCCAACCATACCCCGGATACATCCTCACCAACCCCCGTCACCGTACCCGGCGTCAGTCTGGCCGGTTTCGAAAACACCACATACAGCGACTTAAGCCCCGTGTCCGCCGGGAACACCAGAATACAATCCTCGGCAGTAATGTCCTTGCCGGGCAGGCCTTCTATCTGGGTATCAGTGTTTTCTGGAATCGGATGAACAAGGATCGTGTTCAGTTGCTCGCCGTGTTCGGGATAAACCAGCGGCGGCATTGAACCGAGTGGCCCGCGCTGCGGCGTCCACAAAATGGTAATGCCGTTGAGCTTGGCCTCCATCGCAGTCTTGTCGGTATTCCACTCGACTTTGACAGTACGCACCGAGTCATCGCCCGAGGCGCCGGAGTGGATGCCGTAAACCTGCATGACCCCTTCGGCATCACGCCGAAACTGGAAGCGCACACGAGTGGCGGCGCGGCTCATGCGGCGCAGTTGTTCGTCGGTGTGCAGCGTGCCGTCGCCCATGCGGGTCGGCAGCATCCCGAGGACGAACACGCTGGCCGGCCCAGCAGCGCCGCGAATTGCCCAGTTGAGGCGCTGTTGCAGAATCCCGCCGCCCGCCACACGCCCCAAGGCCAGATCGGCGCCTATCGCTGTCGCGACAGCGGTGCTGGCAGAGGGCAAGAGCATGGCGCCGGCGACCATGACCTTGCCGAAGTTGCTGGCGGGTTCGGGTGCCGTACCGGCGTCCGTTCGGCACCAGTTATCCACAGTGCAGGACTTGGCGAATACCTGATCTTCGCGGGGCTTGGGCGTTGGCCATTCATCCTTTTCGACGTACACCGGCTCCGGCGGGGGAGGCGGATTCCAAGCGGCCCACGAGCCGTTCCATCTCGGACGTTCCCAAGGCCAATCTTCATCGAAGAGAGATTTGAATCGAGCCATGCCAACTCCCTGTATGGCTTTGAATCGAGCCAGGGAAGCTTGTCGGTCAATGGGGGATTCGGGCAAACCGATGGGGTGAGTTTCAGGCGGGTGGTTTTACAAAAAATCCAATTCGTACCTGAATCGGACTCGTTTCCTACAGCGCTCTCTCAGACTGTTGATTGGCGATTGGTTCAGATGAGCCAACGGTGTTTCGTGCTTGTAGTCTTTCGCTTTGGATGGAGGGCGCGTCTGAATTTTTCCTACAGATTTTTCAGGTCGACAACTTACGCGCCTTTACCTGAGGATGTTTTCTGTTGTTTTTCCAGGATGGATTTCAGATGAAAAGGATGAGTCCGTTGCCAATCAACTCTATTTTCAGTCGGCCATTGTCATGAGTGTTTCCAATGAGGATCGCGATTTTCTGGTGGCGATGGGCAGTCGCATTGCTCACTTACGCACAGTGCACGAGATCACACAGACTCGGTTTGCACGGGCTTTAGGTCTTTCCCGGCAAACCTTTCAGGGCTACGAGGAGGGCACGCGCAGCATGCCGGTCACGACGCTGGTGAAGATGGCATTTGCGCTTCGCGTGCCTGTTGAAGACCTGCTCGGCGTTCCCTCTTACACGGAGACGCCCAGACGCAGCTTGACCTCGACGTGGTATCGACGGCTGCAGTCCATCAATGAGCTTTCGAAGGTCCAGCAGAAGGTCATTGCGCAGATGCTCGACGCCCTGATCGCACAGGCAGCGACCAAAGCGAGCAACGAAGAAAAAGAAGTTTGAAGTAACCCAAAGAACGCGGAACCAAGGTGCGACAACACCCTGGCCCCGCTAACCACAAGCAGCTAAGAAGGAGCTAATCATGGCTAAAACCAATCATACGTCATCAACCCCCATCACTGAACGCCGGTTGAAAATCGCCGCTGATTTTTACCCGGTTCACACCAAGGAAAAAACCTACAGCCCCGCCAAACCGGTGCCCTGGATCAGGCTTCGCGGACTGTGGTTGAGGCAAGCGGGATTCGAGGTGAACGAGAACGTCAAAGTGCGTGTGATGAAAGGGTGTCTGGTGATTACAGCGGAATAACAGATCACCGAGACTTTTTTCGAGGCATAAAAAAACGGCCTACCTTTCGGTAAGCCGTTTTTAGTACTTGGTGGCTACACAGGGACTTGAACCCCGGACCCCAGCATTATGAATGCTATGCTCTAACCAACTGAGCTATGTAGCCAAGTGGCGCGCATTATTCCCCTGAAATGGAAAAGCGTCAAGCGTAAATTTAAAATTTTTTCTACGCTTTCAACCGTTTATCAAAATCACTGCCTCAACAGCGGCGAAGGGCAGCGTTGGAACCAGCGACTGGCCTGTTCATACGCGTGCGCCAATTGCAGGACAGCGAAGTCAGCCTGGTGCTTGCCGATGATTTGCAGCCCCATCGGTAAACCCTGCGCATTGAACCCCGCCTGGACGTTGGCGACCGGGCAACCCGATAGCGTGCCGGGGATGACCACCTCCATCCAGCGGTGATACGTGTCCATCGCCACGCCTTCGATAGACGTTGGCCACGGCTGGGTTTTATCGAACGGGAACACCTGGGCGCTTGGCAACAACAGATAGTCGTAGCGTTCGAACAACTTCGAGATTGCCCGATACCAATCGCTGCGCACCACCGAGGCCGCGAACACTTCGCTGGCCGACAGCTTCAAGCCGTTTTCCACTTCCCAGATCGCTTCCGGTTTCAACAACGCGCGTTTCTGCGGATCGGCATACGTCGCGCCCAACGATCCCGCGACCATCCAGTGCCGCAATGTCCGCCAACTGCTCCACAGCCGCTCAGGCGCGAAACCCGGCTGAACCGACTCAACGTGGCAGCCAAGGCTCTCAAAGTCGGCAAAAGTCTTCTCACACAAAGACAGCACGCCTTGCTCCATCGGCAGATAACCACCGAAGTTACCCAGCCAACCCAACCGCGTGCCTTTGAAGTCACGCTCCAGCGGTGCCGCAAACGCCTCACCGGATTCAGCAATGGACAGCGGCGCCCGCGCATCGCCCCCGGCCTGCACCGACAACAGCAACGCCGCATCCTTCACGCTGCGCGCCATCGGCCCCTCATAACCGAGCTGATCAAAAAACAGATCCGCGCTGTCATCAAACGGCACACGCCCCTGCGACGGACGAAACCCAAAGATGTTGTTAAACGCCGCCGGATTGCGCAGCGAACCCATCATGTCGCTGCCATCCGCCACCGGCACCAGATGCATCGCCAGCGCCGCCGCCGCGCCACCGCTACTGCCGCCTGCGGTTTTGCTCGGGTCATACGCGCAAGCAGTTGCACCAAACAACGGGTTGTAGCTTTGTGAACCGAGGCCGAATTCCGGGGTGTTGGTCTTGCCGATAATGATCGCCCCAGCAGCCTTGATCCGCTCGACCATGATGCCGTCGCGCTCAGGCACAAAGTCCTTGTACAGCGGCGACCCCAGCGTGGTGCGGATGCCTTGGGTCAGCGACAGATCCTTGATCGCATGAGGCAAGCCATGCATCCAGCCACGGTATTGGCCACGCGCCAGTTCGGCGTCGCGTTCATCGGCCTGAGCTAGCAGATGTTCCGGTGATTGCAGGCTGATCAACGCATTGACCAACGGGTTGAAGCGTTCGATATGGGCAAGGTAAGTCTGCATCACTTCCCGGCAGGAAACCTGACGCAGGCGGATGCGTTCGGCGAGTTCATGGGCCTGCAACAGGACCAGTTCGCTGATGTTATTAGAGTTCATTGCAAGCGGCCTTTCAGACGGCTGGAAAAGCGCCCCGCCAGTGCGACGGGGCGGTAGCGATCAACGCATCAGGTTGGTCCAGAGACGGTCAGCGAGGCGGATCGCGCCTTCGCCGCAAGTCTTGCTGAACACCACATTCGTCCCTTCGGGAATGTGCAATTCCGGGGCATCCTTGAGCGCTGCGTCGAGGAACGGTTCGACGCCTTTGATCGGGCTCTGGTGCTTGAGGAAATTCTGCGTCATCGCCGAGTTTTCCGGTTGGCTGAGGAAGGCGATGAACGCCTTGGCATTCGCCGGATTTTTGCTGCCGGCAGGGATGACCATGTTGTCGACCCAGGCCAGCACGCCTTCTTTCGGGTAGAGGTATTTCAGCGTCGGTTTCATCTCACGAGCACGCATCGACGAACCGCCCCAGAACATCGACATGTCGATTTCACCCGAGGCGAGGTTCTCGCGAATCGAGCCGGCCTTGGAGCTGTAGGTTTTCACGAATGGCTTCTGCGCCTTGAGCAGCGTCAGCACCTGCTGCATCTGTTTCGGGTCTTCGCTGCACAGCGGAATGTTCAGATAGAGGCTGGCCATGTCGACCATGTCGCTGACCGAATCGAACATGTTGATGCGCCCCTGCAACTCGGCTGGCGGCTCATACAAAACCTTGTAGCTGTCGGCCGGACCTTTGTAGCGCGCGGAATCGAGCACGACGCTGGTGGTGCCCCAGATGAACGGCACCGAATACGCGCCTTCCGGGTCCCAGCTCGGTTTTTTCAGGTTATCCACAACGCTGGCGTAGTAAGGCTCTTTGACCGGGTCGAAGCGTTCCAGCAGGTTTTCCTTGATCAGGATCGGCACGAACTGGTGCGACGGAATCGCCACGTCATAACCGGCGCCGCCCTGTTTCAGTTTCGCCAATAAGGTCTCGTTGGAATCATAGGAATCGACGGTGACTTCGATGCCGGTCTGCTTCTGGAACTTGGCAAGAATCTCCGGCGAAAAGTAGCCGCTCCAGCTCACCACGTTGAGTTTCTCGGCGGCCTGAACACTGCCCATCATCGCCAGCGGCACAGTCAGAAACAACGAAGTGCCAACGCTTTTTATCCACTTGCTCATGCTATTTCCCCACAGGTCGTAGAAGGTTCAGGCGTTCTTTTTGCCCAACAGGTAAGAGAGGCTGACGAACAGCACCGAGACGCCGAGGATCAGCGTCGACACGGCGTTGACGTCGGGTGTCACACCCATCCGTAGCAGGCCGAAAATGAAGATCGGCAGGGTGGTGGTGCCGGCCTGCGAGACCATCATCGAGATCACGAAGTTATCCAGCGAGACGATGAAGGCCAGCATCAGCCCGGAGAAAATCCCCGGCATCAGCAGCGGCAAAGTCACTTTGCGAAAGGTTCGCCATGGGCCGGCGTAGAGGTCGGCCGAGGCTTGTTCCAGCGACAGGTCCATATCGTTCAGCCGTGCACGAATCGGCAGGTAGGCGAAGGGAATGCAGAACACCGTGTGCGCGATGATCAGGTTGCCGTAGCCCAGCGACAGACCGATGGTCGAGAACAGCGCCAGCGTCGCCACACCGACGACAATTTCCGGCAACACCAGCGGCAACATGATCGCGCCCATCGACAATTGCAGGCCCTTGAACTTGGCGCCGCGCGAGGTGCCGAGGGCGGCGAGAGTGGCAATCGCGGTGGCGATCATGCTCGCGCAAACGGCGATCAACAGGCTGTTGCCGGCTGCCTGGCGCAAGGCCTGATTGGCGAACGCGGCGCGATACCAATCGAAGCTGAAACCGGTCCACACCGTCGCCGATTGATTGGCGTTGAACGAGAACACCACCAGCACCACGATCGGCGCATACAGGTACAGATAGAACAGAAAACTGAAGCCGCCGAAGCCGGGGAAGTCCTGCACACCCAGCCCTTTGCGTTTGAATAGGCCGATCATCACGCACCTCCTTTGGCGATGCGCTGGCGCTCGGCGCGCAGGGCATACACGGTCAGTACCAGCATCACCGCAGCCATCAGCACCAGCGACAGCGCTGCACCAAACGGCCAGTTACGCGCATCGCTGAACTGCCGGAAGATCAGATTGCCGAGCATCATCCGCGTGCCGCCACCGAGCAATTCCGGGGCGATCATCGCGCCCAGGCACGGTACGAAAGTGAGGATGGCGCCGGCGAGAATTCCCGGTTTGGCGATCGGTAACACCACTTTGCGTAAGGTGCGCACGCGGCCGGCGTAGAGATCCTGCGCGGCTTCGAGCAGGCGGATATCCATCTTTTCCAGCGTCGCGTAGATCGGCAACACCACGAACGGCGCGTAGGTGTAAACCAGGCCCAGCAGCACCGCGCCGTCGGTGTACAACAGCTGCAACGGTTCGTGGATCACGCCCATGCCCATCAGGCTGTTGTTGATCACACCGGTGTTACGCAGCAGCAGAATCCACGCGTAAGTGCGGATCAGCAGGTTGGCCCAGAACGGCACGGTGATCAGAAAGATCAGCAAACCGCGTCGGTGCGCTGGCTGCATCGCCAGCCACACCGCCACCGGAAAACCGATCAGCAAGGTGATGATGGTGGTCAGCGCGGCGATGCCGATCGAACGCAGGGCGATGATCAGATACGAGTCGGCAAACGCGAGGCTGTCGTCCAGTTGCCGTTCGAACAGCAGCGAGGTGTAGGCGTCGCTGCTGAAGACTTTGTTGACCCCGCCGTAGGGGTTGGCTTCCATCAGCGAATAGCCGATGACGATCAGAATCGGCACCAGCAGAAACAGGCCGATGGCGATCAGCGCCGGGCTGACCCCGAGGAAACTCTGGAAGGCCTTGCGGCGTTCCAGCGTATTGGTAATCGGTAAGACGTGCATGGCAATTCCTCCGGCTCAATCGTGCAGGACGCTGGCGCTGCCCTGGTCGAACAACAGACCGGCCTGACTGCCGACGGCAAAGCGCAGGCTCTGGTCGACGCAATTGGGCGTACGCACAGTGAGGCGCGAACCGTCGCTGAGGCTGACCTGATATTGCAGATCAGTCCCCAGATAAATCTGCGCTTCGATCCGGCACGGCAGCGCGGTTTCGGTAGCCGCTGGCACCAGATGCAGACGCTCAGGTCGCACCGACAGGCTGACGTTGGCGCCGACCTGCACATCGCTGCACGGTTGCGCCGGCAGTGGATGCCCCGCCGGCCCGGCGAACCACGCCTTCCCGTCCTCAACGCGAGTGACGGTGCCTTCGATGAAATTGGTTTCGCCGATGAAGTCAGCAACGAAGCGATTACGCGGGCGTTCGTAGATATCTTCAGGCCGCCCGACCTGTTGCACTTCGCCTTCGGAGAGCACGGCGATGCGGTCGGACATGGTCAGCGCTTCTTCCTGGTCGTGGGTGACGAAAATGAAGGTAATGCCGGTCTTGGCCTGGATGGTTTTCAACTCTTCGCGCATCGCCTGACGCAGCTTGAGATCGAGTGCCGACAGCGGCTCATCGAGCAGCAGCACTTTCGGATGCGGTGCCAAGGCGCGGGCGAGAGCGACGCGTTGCTGCTGACCGCCCGACAGTTGCGCCGGTTTGCGATTGGCGAAGCGTTCCATCTGCACCAACGCCAACATCTCGCGCACACGCTCGGCGATTTGCGCCTTGGTCAGAACTTTGCCCATTGGGTGCGATTCAAGCCCGAAGGCGAGGTTCTCGGCGATGGTCATGTGCGGGAACAGCGCGTAATGCTGGAACACCGTGTTGACCGGCCGCTGGAACGGCGGGCGATCAGCGATGTTTTCGCCGTAGAGCAGGATCTCGCCTTCGGTGGGAAATTCGAAACCGGCGATCATCCGCAGCAACGTGGTCTTGCCGCAGCCGGATGGGCCGAGAAGGGTGAAGAATTCGTTGTCGCGGATGTCCAGGTCGATGCTTTTCAGCGCCACCGGACCGGTCTGCGGATCACCGTAAACCTTGCGCACTGAGCGGATCGAGACCGCCAGCGTTTGCAGCGAATGCAGGGCATTCATGCGTTACCTCCGATTCCCCCATCGCCTGCGACTCGCTTTGCAAAGCGTTGCCGTCGGGCCATGGATATTATTTTTTTGGGCAGGATCGAGATTGCGTTCGGGTGTGAAACCAGCTGTTTTTTTGTTCTGCTGTGGCTCGATTATCAGCCAGGGCTTGCGCGGCGCGACACTTCAATTTAAACATGGCAGGTGTTAGTTAATTTAACAGCCGAAGGCGCCAGGAATCATGCCCGACCACCGTTTGCCGCCGCTCAACGCGGTGCGCGCCTTTGATGCCGCCGCCCGTTTGGGCAGCTACGTCGAAGCCTCGAAAGCCCTGCACGTGACCCAGCCCGCGATTGGCCGCCACGTGAAGTTGCTCGAGGACTGGTTGGGTATTCAACTGTTCGAGCGCACCTCACGCGGGGTCAACCTGACCCCGGCGGGGGACAAGTACCACCGCAAGATCAGCGCCGCTTTGCAGTTGATCATCGAGGCGGGCAAGGAAGCGCAGCCGAAAGATGCCGAGCGCTGGTTGCGGATCATGGTGGTGCCGGGTTTTGCCAAGCGCTGGCTAATGCCTAGGATCGAAGCGCTGCGGCATCTGCGCCCGGGATTGAAACTGGCGATCGAGCCGAACTCGACCTTCACCGAAGTGGATGGCAAAAGCGCAGATCTGGGCATCGTCTACGGTCTCGACGGGCAATATGCCGACTCACGGGAGGCGCTGATTTGTCCTCGGGTTTTCCCGATCTGCACACCGGCGTATCTGGCCAGCATCGCACCGATCAACAGCCCGGCCGATCTGGTCAGAAACGAACTGATCCACGTCGATGACGGCGAATGGTGGAACCTGTGGTTCGCCGCCCACGACCTCGATATTCATCTCAATTCCGACATGCTCTACGTCAACAACGATCACGCGCTGTCCGTGGCCGAGAGCGGGCAGGGCATCGCGCTGGCCAATGAGGTGCTGGTGCGCCATGAACTCGCCAGCGGCAAACTGGTGCGTGCGGTCGACGCTCAGGTGAAGCTTGAGAGCTATCGGGTGCTGACGCCGTCCGCCGAACTTTCGGCGGACGTGGCGTGGTTTATTCAATGGCTCAAGGCTGAGCTGGAAACGGACTTTCCTGAGGCCGTGATCAACTGAGGCGGAAACGCGCGGTGTTGTCGCTCAGCGCTTTACTGCCCTGGCTGAGGGTGTCTGCGGCAAGGTTTACCGCCCGTGCGCCTTCAAGCAAACGCACGGCCGCCTGATCGACCTGCTGAATATTGCCGCTGACTTCATCGGCGGTACTCGCTTGTTCTTCAACGGCTGTGGCGATCTGCGCGAGGGTATCGGTGACGCTCTGCACGGCGCTGGCGATTTCGCCCAGGCGTTCACCGAGACCGGTGACCGACTCGGCATCGGTTTGCGCCTGGCCGCACGCCGCTTCCATCAAGCTCACGGCTTCATTGACCGTCGCGCGCAGGCTGTCGACGGTGCCGGCGATCTGCGCTGTCGAAGATTGTGTGCGCTGTGACAGGCTGCGCACTTCATCGGCGACTACGGCGAAACCGCGACCCTGCTCACCGGCTCGCGCAGCTTCGATAGCGGCGTTGAGCGCGAGCAGATTGGTCTGTTCGGCGACGCCACGAATGGTGTCGACCACCAATTGAATCTGCTGGCCTTGCTCGCTGACCCGGCCCAGCGCTGCAGCGGTGTCGTTCAAGCGTTGATTGAGTTGTTGAATACTCGCGGTGGTGCGCAGGCTGTCGCGGCTGCTGTCGGCGGCAATGCGCCGGGTGTGTTGGGCGCTGCCGGAAGCCTGTTCGCAGCTTTGCGCCACGCCTTGCGAGGTCGCGGCCAATTGCGTAGCGGCGGCGGCGATCTGGCTGATCTGCAATTGTTGCGCTTCGACTTCGCCGAGAGCGCCACTGGAGTGTTCGTTGAGGCTGCGTACGGCGTGGCTCAGTTGTGAGGTTTCGTGATCAACGCCGAGCATGCTCGTGCGCAGTTGCACCACGGCAACGTTGAGTGCGGTGCTGATCGCCGCCAATTCATCTCGGCCCACGACGGGCACTTGCAGACTGAGGTTGCCATCGCGCAGGGCTTCGGCGAGCAGGGTGATGCCGCTGGCGCTGCGGCGGATCGAGGCTTGCAGGCAGACAAACAGATACAGCGCCGCGAGCAGCAGGCAGCCGAAAATGGCTGCGACGATAATGAACTGACGGATCGCCGAGCGGTGGTAGGCATCCAGTCGTTGGTCCAGCGACACCAGCGACTGCTGGCGCAGGGCGGCGAGGTCGGTCAGCAGGGCATCGAGGTTGCGTTCAAATTCGTCCGGTTTGAGCGTGATGCTGCCGCCGAACACGCCGTCATCCAGCACCTTCAGGCCGCTATCAAGGCGTTTCAGGCTGTCATGGTATTGGCTGGCCCAGCTCTGTTGATCTTTCGGCAGGCGTGCTTCGAGCAGCGTGGCGGTTTTGACCAGTTGCTCGCGGGCATCGCCGATGCGGCTGCGCAGATCGCGCAACTGCAAACGGCTTTGCAGGGTGAATTGGCCAGAGACGACCGAGGCCTGGCCGACCGCAGCAAGGCGTCCGACCCGTTCGATCAGGTCCGGCGCGTGTTGCGTGGATATCTGCGTGAGCAGATAGGTTTCCAGCCACGGCGCGAGGGTCAGGCGGTTGTCCATGACGATCTGCTCGCGCAACGCTTGCAGGGCGCTGAGGGCGTTGGTGAAACGGTCGTAACCGTCTGGCCACCAGCCGACGCTGCTGAGGCTTTTCGAATCCAGACTGTTCAATGCAGTTTGCAGCGCTTGATAGCGAGTGAGGGTTTCGCCTTCCGCGCCTTCGTTTTTCAACGCGTTGCCCAAATCTGTGGTGGCTTGCAGAACTGCCGGTTGCACTGCGTCAAACGCGCCCATCGCGGCGAGGGTAGCGGGCGTCGGTTGGCGATTGGTTTCGGTGGCGCGCCAACGGGCGGCGCGGTCACGTTGCGCGGCGAGCAGGTTGTCCAGCGCATCCAGCGCGAGCAACTGCCGCACGCCGGCACGTTCGCCGGAAATCAGGTTGAGTTTGTCGCGATAGTCCTGGCCGATCATCAACAGGCTGCCGGCCAACGGCAGAATGAACAGCAGAAACAACAACTGGAATTTACCTGCGAAGCCAAACCGCCCCAGCAATTTGATCCCCGGTGAAAGGAAAGCCTGCATGCCCCATGACTCCTCTGGACACCACGCACCAATGGCGTGCATCGCGGTCGTGCGACCTGGATGTTGTGCCCTGCTAAAAGGCCTCGAAAGTTCACTCTCGCCCGCTCTGTAGGCCGGCTCTGTAGCGAAACTTCCCATTGTCGGGCGCCTTTGTAAGGCGCTCGCGTTCAAGGGGAGAAGCAAGGCAAGATTCAGACCATGGCGTTGTGCAATCACGCATCCCCTGTAGGAGCTGCCGAAGGCTGCGATCTTTTGATCTGTTTTTTAACGGCAAGATCAGAAGATCGCAGCCTGCGGCAGCTCCAACATGATTCGGGTAGGTCAGTTAGTTAGCTGGCTAAGGGGATGGCGCTGACGCACTGAAAAATGGCACATTGACGCACCTGCCTGTGTGCACTCATCTGCTGTCCGGAAATTCCCATGGCTATCAGCAACGTTCAGACCGCCGCTGCCTCGGCGCCCGCTGCTCCCCAGAGCAGTCCTTTGGTGATGCGTATCATCGGCGCAGTGGCGCTGGCGCATTTGATCAACGACCTGATCCAGTCGGTTTTGCCTTCTATCTATCCGATGCTCAAGGCCAATTACGGCCTGACGTTTACTCAGGTCGGCCTGATCACCCTGACCTTTCAACTGACCGCTTCGCTGTTGCAGCCGTGGGTCGGTTATCACACCGATCGGCATCCGAAACCGTGGCTGTTGCCGGCCGGTTCGATCTGTACGCTGATCGGCATTGTGATGATGTCGATGGTCGGCAGTTTTCCGTTGATTCTGCTGGCGGCGGCGCTGATCGGTATTGGTTCCTCGACGTTCCACCCTGAAGCCTCGCGGATTGCCCGGCTGGCCTCGGGCGGACGTTTTGGTCTGGCGCAATCGACCTTCCAGGTTGGCGGCAACGCCGGTTCCGCGTTCGGCCCGTTGCTCGCGGCGGCGATCATCATTCCGTTCGGTCAGGCCAATGTGGCGTGGTTCGGTTTGTTCGCAGTGTTTGCGCTGTTCGTGCTGTACCGCATCAGCCGCTGGTATGCCCATCACTTGAATCTGTTCAAGCTCAAGGCCGGTCAGGCAGCGACTCACGGGCTGTCGAAGGGCAGGGTGACCAGTGCGTTGGTGGTGTTGGGGCTGTTGGTGTTTTCGAAGTATTTCTACATGGCCAGTCTGACCAGTTACTTCACGTTCTACCTGATCGAGAAGTTCGACCTGTCGGTGGCCAGTTCGCAGTTGCACCTGTTCCTGTTCCTCGGTGCAGTGGCGGCGGGGACGTTCTTCGGCGGGCCGATTGGCGACAAGATCGGCCGTAAAGCGGTGATCTGGTTTTCGATCCTCGGTGTGGCGCCGTTCACGTTGCTGATGCCTCACGTCGATCTGTTCTGGACCACCGTCCTCAGCGTGGTGATCGGCTTCATTCTGGCGTCGGCGTTTTCAGCGATTGTGGTGTACGCGCAGGAACTGGTGCCGGGCAATGTCGGGATGATTGCCGGGGTGTTCTTTGGTTTGATGTTCGGGTTTGGCGGGATCGGCGCTGCGCTGCTGGGGCATCTGGCGGATATTCACGGGATCGAGTACGTGTATTTCCTGTGCTCGTTCCTGCCGTTGTTTGGCGTGTTGGCGATCTTTTTGCCGCGTACCAAAAAGGCCTGATTCACACATTACCCATTGTAGGAGTGAGCCTGCTCGCGATAGCGGTGTGTCAGTCAGCACATCTGTAGCTGATAAAACGCTATCGCGAGCAGGCTCACTCCTACAGGGGATTGGTGGTGTGGCGGACAATGTCTCAGGCACAAAAAAGCCGCGTATCAAACGCGGCTTTTTCTTGGGCGTAACGCTTACACGTTGAAGCGGAAGTGCATCACGTCGCCGTCCTTGACGATGTAATCCTTGCCTTCCAGACGCCATTTACCGGCTTCTTTGGTACCGGCTTCGCCCTTGTACTGGATGAAGTCGTTGTAGGCGATCACTTCGGCGCGGATGAAGCCTTTCTCGAAGTCGGTGTGGATCACGCCAGCAGCTTGTGGTGCGGTGGCACCGACTTTGACGGTCCAGGCGCGGACTTCTTCAACACCGGCGGTGAAGTAGGTCTGCAGGTGCAGCATTTCGTAGCCAGCGCGGATCACGCGGTTCAGGCCAGGCTCTTCCAGGCCCAGAGCCTCAAGGAACATGTCCTTCTCTTCGCCGTCATCGAGTTCGGCGATTTCTGCTTCGATCTTGTTGCAGACCGGAACGACCATGGCGCCTTCTTCTTCGGCAATGGCGCGAACCACGTCCAGGTGCGGGTTGTTCTCGAAACCGTCTTCAGCGACGTTGGCGATGTACATGACCGGTTTGGTGGTCAGCAGGTGGAAGCCCTTGATCACCGCTTTTTCGTCAGCGCTCATGTTCTTCATCAGGCTGCGCGCCGGCTTGGCTTCGGTGAAGTGCGCGATCAGTTGCTCAAGCAATGCTTTCTGAACCACAGCGTCCTTGTCACCACCCTTGGCGTTACGCGCAACTTTCTGCAGTTGCTTCTCGCAGCTGTCGAGGTCGGCGAAGATCAGTTCCAGGTCGATGATTTCGATGTCGCGCTTCGGGTCAACGCTGTTGGAAACGTGGATCACGTTTTCGTCTTCGAAGCAGCGCACCACGTGAGCGATCGCGTCAGTCTCACGGATGTTGGCGAGGAACTTGTTGCCCAGGCCTTCACCTTTCGAGGCGCCGGCCACCAGGCCTGCGATGTCGACGAATTCCATGGTGGTCGGCAGGATGCGCTTCGGATTGACGATGGCCGCCAGGGCTTCCAGACGCGGATCCGGCATCGGCACGATGCCGCTGTTCGGCTCGATGGTGCAGAAGGGGAAGTTCTCGGCCGCGATACCGGATTTGGTCAGGGCGTTGAACAGGGTGGACTTGCCGACGTTAGGCAGGCCGACGATGCCGCAATTGAATCCCATGGTGTTTCCCCTCGGAGTAGAGTCAGGCCTTCTGGCTGTGCAGGTTTTTCATCGCGCGGTTCCATTCACCGGCGAGGATATCCGGCAGCACGCCGAGGGCAAAGTCGATGCTGGCATCGAGTTTTTCCTGTTCGGCGCGTGGCGCACGACCCAGGACGAAATTTGAAACCATACTGGCGACGCCCGGGTGGCCAATGCCAAGCCGCAGGCGGTAGAACGTATTCTGATTGCCCAGTTGCGCAATGATGTCGCGCAACCCGTTGTGACCGCCATGGCCGCCGCCCTGCTTGAGCTTGGCAACGCCCGGAGGCAAGTCGAGTTCGTCATGCGCCACGAGGATTTCTTCAGGCTTGATGCGGAAGAAACCGGCGAGTGCCGCCACGGCCTGGCCGCTGCGGTTCATGTAGGTGGTGGGAATCAGCAGACGAACATCCTGACCCTGGTGCGAATAGCGCCCGGTCAGGCCGAAATATTTGCGATCGGCCACAAGATTCACATTCTGTGCGTGGGCGATGCGCTCAACAAAAAGGGCCCCTGCGTTATGCCGGGTCTGGTCGTATTCAGCGCCTGGATTTCCCAGGCCAACGATCAGTTTGATGGCAGTCACGATAGGGGCCCTTCCTTTGAGTGGTGAGTAACATCGCCGCGATCAGGCAAAGCGGCGAAAGTGGACGAAAAATGCTCATTTACCATGGATGTAAACTCCGCGTTCTCGCCCGCTTTCTCGCTACGTTCCAGTCCGCGATGTTACTTGCTCACTCAGGCTAAACAGAGTGAATTACTCTGCTGCGCCTTCTTCGGTAGCTTCTGGAGCAACGCGTGGAGCGTGTACGTTTGCAACAGCTTTGTCGTCACCGTGAGCCAGTGCAACGAACTCAACGCCTTTAGGGGCTTTGATGTCGGACAGGTGGACGATTGCGCCGATTTCCAGAGCCGACAGGTCGACTTCGATGAACTCAGGCAGATCTTTCGGCAGGCAAGTTACTTCGATTTCGTTCAGGACGTGCGAGATCTCGCCGCCTTTCTTGATCGGAGCTTCTTCACCAACAAAGTGCACAGGCACGATAGCGGTCAGTTTCTGACCGGCTACGACGCGTACGAAGTCAGCGTGCAGAACGTGACCCTTGGACGGGTGACGTTGCAGAGCTTTGATGATGACGTTCTGCTTTTTGCCGCCAACGTTCAGTTCGATAACGTGGCTGTAGGCAGCTTCGTTTTCGAGCAGTTTGGCAACTTCTTTGGCCAGCATGCTGATGGATTCAGGGGCTTTTTCGCCACCGTAAACAACAGCTGGAACCAGCGCGGCGAGACGACGCAGGCGGCGGCTCGCACCTTTCCCCAGGTCGGAACGCACTTCAGCATTCAGAGTAAAATCGTTCATTTTGTATCTCCAAAATAGCCATGACCGAGTGGCGTTTGCGACCAGCGCCAAACACGGTATGGGCAAAAAAGCCCCGCCCCGGCAGGAATGCCGGGGCGGGGCGCTTTTCGTCAACGAGACATTTCGCGAAGGGCAGGGCCCTTAACGGAACATCGCGCTGATCGATTCTTCATTGCTGATGCGGCGAACCGCTTCGGCAACAACCGGTGCGATATCCAGTTGACGGATACGTGCACAGGCTTGTGCTGCAGCGGACAGCGGGATGGTGTTGGTCACCACCAGCTCGTCCAGCACGGAATTTTCGATATTCTCGATGGCCCGACCCGACAGCACAGGGTGTGTGCAGTAGGCAAAGACCTTGGCTGCGCCATGCTCTTTCAGGGCCTTTGCCGCGTGGCACAGAGTGCCGGCGGTATCGACCATGTCATCGACCAGAATACAGGTACGCCCTTCGACATCACCGATGATATGCATCACTTCAGAGTGATTGGCTTTCTCACGGCGTTTGTCGATGATCCCGAGATCCACGCCCAGAGATTTGGCAACAGCACGTGCACGCACGACGCCGCCAATGTCCGGGGAAACGATCATCAGGTTTTCGAAGCGCTGATCTTCAATGTCATCCACCAGAACCGGGGAGCCGTAGATGTTATCTACCGGAATATCGAAGAAACCCTGAATCTGGTCAGCATGCAGGTCAACCGTGAGAACACGGTCGATGCCGACTACGGTAAGCATGTCAGCAACGACTTTCGCGCTGATAGCCACACGTGCGGAACGCGGACGGCGATCCTGACGGGCATAACCAAAATAAGGAATAACAGCAGTGATACGAGTAGCCGAGGAGCGGCGGAAGGCATCAGCCATCACTACCAGTTCCATCAGGTTATCGTTGGTCGGAGCGCAAGTCGGCTGAATAATGAAAACGTCTTTACCGCGAACGTTTTCATTGATCTCGGCAGTAATTTCGCCGTCGGAGAACTTACCGACAGAGATGTCACCGAGAGGGATATGCAGCTGACGTACAACACGCCGAGCCAGATCGGGGTTAGCGTTCCCCGTAAAGACCATCATCTTGGACACGCGCAGTACCTAGAGGCTGAGGGTAACCTGGATGAGTATGGAAAATGGCAGGGGCGGCTGGATTCGAACCAACGCATGGCAGGATCAAAACCTGCTGCCTTACCGCTTGGCGACGCCCCTGTATCTGTTGCATCAAGTGCCGAGCACCTGGTTCCTTTAGAGCAGACTTTGCAGCTTGCGGTGCAACATCGAAACGTTGCTGCCTTTGGCTACAAACCCTGTAAGGGTCTCTGTCAGAAGGGCCGAGACTTTATCAGCTTCAGCTTTGCTTGGGAAGCCCCCAAACACACAACTTCCAGTTCCGGTGAGTTTTGCTTCGGTAAATTTACCTAACAAATCCAATGCGTTACGTACTTCTGGATAACGCCTTGCAACCACCGGCAAGCAGTCATTTCGACTGTTTCCCTCGGGAACGGGGCGCACTTTAATGGGCGGCGTGTTACGTGTCAACAAAGGATCGGAAAAAATTTCTGCCGTACTAACAGAGACTTGCGGCACGAGCACCAGATACCAAGGTTCTTCGGGATCCACCGGGGTTAGTTTTTCGCCCACGCCTTCGGCAAAAGCCGCATGACCACGAACGAAAACCGGCACGTCGGCACCCAGTGACAAACCCAGTGCGGCCAGACGATCTTCGTCCCAACCCAGCTGCCACAAATGATTCAGGCCGAGCAACGTCGTCGCCGCGTTCGAGCTGCCGCCACCGATACCGCCGCCCATAGGCAGCACTTTATCAATCCAGATATCGATGCCGAGCGAAGAGCCGGACTGTTGCTTAAGCATTTTCGCTGCACGCACGATCAGATTACTGTCATGCGGCACGCCGGCAAATTCGGTGTGCAACTGAATCACCCCGTCGTCACGCATGGCAAAGGTGATTTCGTCGCCGTAATCGACAAACTGAAACAGCGTCTGCAATTCGTGATAGCCGTCTTCACGGCGACCGAGAATGTGCAGCATCAGGTTGAGTTTGGCTGGCGAAGGCAGGGTCAGGCGTGCAGCGGTCATGCTTTATTGCCCCAACTTGCGCGGTTGCCAGGTCTTGATCACCAGCGTTACGTCCAGGTCAGTGCCATGCAGCTTGATGCGTTCCGGCAACCAGTAACCGTTTTGTTCGGTGTAAGCGGTGTATTCGACTTTCCAGCCATCCTGTTCCAGGTTGGCCAGACGGCTGTTGGCGTCCAGATTCAGGCGACTTTTACTGTCCGGAGCCGGCAGACCACGCACCCACCAGGCCAGATTCGACACCGGCAGTTTCCAGCCGAGCTGTTCTTCGAGCAGGGCTTCCGGGGACTGCGATTCATAGCGGCCCTGGTTGGCGACTTCCAGCGAGACCTTGCCCGGACGCCCGGTCAGGCGTGCGGCGCCACGACCCAGCGGCCCGGACAAACGGATGTCGTAGTAATCCTGACGCTGCAGCCAGAACAGCGTGCCGCTACCGGAATCTTTTGGTGCGCGGATGCCGATCTTGCCGTCGATCTGCCAGCCATCGAGGCCGGTCAGCTGTTGTTTGTTCGCGGCCCATTGTGCCGGGCTGCCGTGGCCCTCGACCGATTCGCGGGTACCAAAACCCGAGCAGCCGGCGAGCAGGGCGATGAAGCTGAAAACAATAACGTGGCGCAAAAACATGGGTTAAAGAGTCTCGGATCCGGTCAGGCGCTTGATGGTGCTGCGCAGAATGGTGCTGTCGGGCTGATCCTTGAGGAATTTGCCCCAGATTTGTTTGGCTTCGCGCTGCTTGCCCTTGGTCCACAACACTTCACCGAGGTGCGCGGCGACTTCGTGATCGGGGAAACGCTCCAGCGCCTGACGCAGATATTTCTCGGCGTCATCCAGATTGCCCATCCGGTAATTCACCCAGCCGAGGCTGTCGAGAACCGCCGGGTCTTCCGGATTGATCTGGTGCGCCTGCTCGATCAGCGCCTTGGCTTCAGCATAGCGGGTGGTGCGGTCGGACAGGGTGTAGCCCAAAGCATTGAGTGCCATGGCGTTGTCCGGATCGCGCTTGATGATCAGGCGCAGGTCTTTTTCCATCTGCGCCAGGTCATTGCGTTTTTCCGCGAGCATCGCCCGGGTGTACAGCAGATTCAGATCATCCGGGTACTGCTGCAAGGCTGTCTGCAAGACTTTCCAGGCCTTGTCGTCCTGTTTGTTGGCCGACAGGGTTTCCGATTCGATCAGATACAGCTGAATCGCGTAGTCCGGTTGCTCGTCGCGCTGGGCGGCGAGTTTGCTTTGCGCTTCAGCGGTCTTGCCGTTGTTCATCAGGATGTCGGCCTGACGCAATTGCGCCGGCAGATAATCGTTGCCCGGGCCGACCTGGGCGTACTCGATGAGTGCGCCTTGCGGGTCGCTGCGTTCTTCGGCGATGCGGCCGAGGTTCAGGTGCGCTGAATCGACGTGGCTTTCACGGGCGATCAGGTCTTCCAGATAACCCTTGGCCTCGTCCCAGGCTTTGGCTTCCAGGCAGACCAGGGCCAGCGAGTAACGCAGTTCGTCATCTTCCGGATATTGCTGAACCAGGCTGGAGAACTCGGCCTTGGCGTCGTCCATCCGGTCTTGTTCGACCAGCATGCGCGCATAAGTCAGGCGCAGACGTTTGTCGTCCGGGTACTTCTTGATGCTTTTTTGCAGCAATGGCAGCGCTTCGTCGCCACGGTTCATCACTTGCAGCAGGCGTGCACGCAGCAGAATCGGGGCGATTTCGCCTTCTTCCGGCGGATGGTCTTCGAGCAGGCTCAGTGCGGCTTTGTTGTCGCCGTCCTGTTGCAGGAGCAGGGCCTTGCCGAAAATCAGCTGACTGTTGTTCGGATGGCGCTGCAACAAACGGTCAAAACTTTTCATCAGGCCGTTGCGGGTTTCCTGATCAGTGTCAGCCGCCGACAGCGCGAGGAAGTCGAAGTGGGTGTCGCCTTTACCCTGCAGGACTTTCTCCATATAAACCATGGAGTCGTCATAGCGTCCGGCGCGGGCCAGTTGCACGGCGGCGGCGCGTTGCGCTTCGAGATCGTCCGGGGCGTTTTTCGCCCAGATCAGCGCGGTATCGAGGGCCGGTTGATCGGCGCCCAGATATTCGGCGATGCGGAAGGCGCGTTCGGAGACGCCCGGATCCTGAGTGTTGATGGCCTGGGTCACGTAGTTATCCAGGGCAATGTCGAAACGATTGCGCTGGCCGGCGAGTTCGGCGCTCAACAGGCTGAAAACGGTTTCCTCGCTGAACGAGCTGTAAACCTTGGGCTTTTCAGGTGCGGGCGTGGTGTCTTCAACCGACGGCGTACCGTCCGGCGACACGGGAGCCAAGGCCTGGCAGCCGCTGAGGAAGACAAAAGCGAGGAGCAACGCGGAAGATCTATTCATATAGGAAGAGGACGACTAACCTGCGGTCGGATCATCATGACACAAGCCTTCGGCCAAACATAACCGAGTCTCAATTGTGCCCATTATAGGGGCTGACGATTGGGACAATAGTCAGCGGTAGTTGTTCTGAATCTTTCGAAGTAGGACAATTGCCGGCTTCACGTCACCATCAGCGACCTTGAATGGCCTTCCTTGCACTCGGTATCAACCACAAGACTGCGTCAGTAGACGTCCGCGAGCGCGTGGCCTTTACTCCTGAACAGCTGGTGGAGGCCTTGCAGCAGCTCTGCCGACTGACCGACAGCCGCGAAGCTGCGATCCTCTCCACCTGCAATCGCAGTGAGCTTTATATAGAACAGGATCAGCTTTCTGCCGATATCGTGCTGCGCTGGCTGGCCGACTATCACCATTTAAGCCTCGATGAGCTGCGCGCGAGTGCTTATGTGCATGAAGATGATGCGGCAGTTCGTCACATGATGCGCGTCGCCTCCGGGCTCGACTCGCTGGTGCTGGGCGAACCGCAGATTCTCGGTCAGATGAAATCGGCCTACGCCGTGGCCCGCGAGGCCGGCACCATCGGCCCGCTGCTGGGGCGACTGTTTCAAGCGACATTCAATGCGGCCAAGCAGGTGCGCACCGACACGGCGATCGGGGAAAACCCGGTGTCGGTGGCGTTTGCCGCGGTCAGTCTGGCCAAACAGATTTTCAGTGATTTGCAGCGTAGTCAGGCGTTGCTGATCGGCGCCGGCGAGACCATTACTCTGGTTGCCCGCCATTTGCACGAGCTGGGCGTCAAGCGCATTGTCGTCGCCAACCGCACGCTGGAGCGCGCCAGTCTGCTCGCCGAGCAGTTTGGCGCTCACGCGGTGTTGCTGTCGGACATCCCGGCAGAACTGGTACGCAGCGACATCGTCATCAGCTCGACCGCCAGTCAGTTGCCAATTCTTGGCAAGGGTGCGGTGGAAAGCGCGCTGAAGCTGCGCAAGCACAAACCGATCTTCATGGTCGACATCGCCGTTCCCCGGGATATCGAGCCGGAAGTCGGCGAGCTGGACGACGTTTACCTGTACAGCGTCGATGATCTTCACGAAGTGGTTGCCGAGAACCTCAAGAGTCGTCAGGGCGCAGCCCAGGCGGCGGAAGAGATGGTCTCGGTCGGCGCCGACGATTTCATGGTGCGCCTGCGCGAGCTGGCGGCGGTCGATGTGCTCAAGGCCTATCGTCAACAGAGCGAACGCCTGCGTGATGAGGAGCTGCAAAAAGCCCTGCGCCTGCTCGCCAACGGTGGCAACGCCGAAGAGGTGCTCGGGCAACTGGCCCGTGGCCTGACCAATAAACTGTTGCATGCGCCTAGCGTGCAGCTGAAAAAGCTTTCTGCCGAAGGCCGCCTCGATGCGCTGGCCATGGCCCAGGAACTCTTTGCCCTTGAGGGCTCACCGGATAGCTTTTCGGATAAAAAACCGCAATGAAAGCGTCACTGCTCAACAAGCTGGATGTCCTCCAGGACCGTTTCGAGGAACTGACCGCGCTGCTCGGCGACGGCGAAGTCATTGCCGATCAGGCCAAATTCCGTGCTTATTCCAAGGAATACGCCGAACTCGAGCCGGTCGTGCAGGCCTATAAAAAGCTGCTCAGCGTACAAAGCGATCTTGAAGGCGCCCAGGCGCTGCTCAAGGATAGCGACCCGGACATGCGCGAAATGGCCGTGGAAGAGGTCCGCGAAGCCAAGGAATTGCTGATCACTCTGGAAGACGATCTGCAGCGCATGTTGCTGCCCAAGGATCCGAATGACGGGCGCAACGTCTATCTCGAAATCCGTGCTGGCACCGGTGGCGACGAGGCGGCGATTTTTTCCGGCGACCTGTTCCGCATGTACTCGCGTTACGCCGAACGTCGTGGCTGGCGTGTGGAGATCCTTTCGGCAAACGAAGGCGAACACGGTGGCTATAAAGAAGTCATCGCGCGCATTGAAGGCGACAATGTTTACGGCAAGCTGAAATTCGAATCCGGCGCGCACCGCGTACAGCGTGTACCCGCCACCGAATCCCAGGGCCGTATACACACGTCGGCCTGCACCGTGGCGGTGTTGCCCGAGCCGGACGAGCGCGAAGCCATCGAGATCAATCCGGCGGATTTGCGCGTCGACACTTACCGCTCCTCCGGGGCTGGTGGTCAGCACGTTAACACCACCGACTCGGCAATCCGCATCACGCACATACCGACCGGCACCGTCGTCGAGTGCCAGGAAGAACGTTCCCAGCACAAGAACCGCGCCCGGGCGATGGCCTGGCTGTCGGCCAAGCTCAACGATCAGCAAACCGCAGCGGCGGCGAATGCCATCGCCAGCGAGCGTAAATTGCTGGTCGGTTCCGGCGATCGTTCCGAGCGGATTCGCACCTACAACTATGCCCAGGGCCGGGTCACTGACCATCGCGTCAACCTGACCCTGTATTCCCTTGATGAAATTCTCGCCGGTGGCGTTGAAGCGGTGATCGAGCCGTTGCTGGCTGAATACCAGGCTGACCAGCTTGCAGCGATAGGTGAATAAATGACCATCATCGCCAGCCTGTTGCGTGCCGCCGAACTGCCGGATTCGCCCACCGCGCGTCTGGACGCCGAATTGCTCCTGGCCGCCGCGCTGGGCAAGTCGCGCAGCTTTCTGCACACCTGGCCCGAGCGCATCGTGCCGAGTGAAGCGGCGTTGACGTTTGCCGAGTACCTGCAACGTCGTCGTGGCGGTGAGCCGGTGGCCTACATTCTCGGTCAGCAGGGTTTCTGGAAACTCGATCTGGAAGTCGCGCCACACACGCTGATCCCGCGCCCGGACACCGAACTGCTGGTGGAAGCGGCGCTGGAACTGCTGCCCGCGACCCCGGCGAAAGTGCTTGACCTGGGCACTGGCAGTGGCGCGATTGCCCTGGCCTTGGCCAGCGAGCGTCCGGCATGGAAAGTCACGGCGGTGGATCGCGTGCTGGAAGCTGTGGCGCTCGCTGAACGTAATCGTCAGCGTCTGCATTTGAACAACGCCACGGTGCTGAGCAGCCATTGGTTCAGCGCGCTTGAAGGTCAGCGTTTCCAGTTGATTATCAGCAATCCGCCGTACATTGCCGCCGCCGATCCGCATCTGGTCGAGGGCGATGTGCGCTTCGAACCGGCCAGCGCGCTGGTTGCCGGTGAGGACGGGCTCGACGATCTGCGCTTGATCGTCGATCAGGCCCCGGATCATCTGGAGTCCGCTGGCTGGCTGATGCTCGAGCACGGCTATGATCAAGCCGAAGCCGTACGCGACTTGCTGCTGACGCGCGGTTTTGAAGAAGTCCACAGCCGCACCGATCTGGGCGGTCATCAACGCATCAGTCTGGGGCGCCTGCCGTGCTGAATGATCAGGAATTGCTGCGCTACAGCCGGCAGATTCTGCTGCAACACATCGACATCGACGGGCAACTGAAGCTCAAGGACAGTCGCGTGCTGATCGTCGGCCTCGGCGGTCTCGGTGCGCCGGTTGCCTTGTATCTGGCGGCGGCGGGTGTCGGTGAGTTGCACTTGGCGGATTTCGACACGGTCGATCTGACCAACCTGCAACGCCAGATCATCCATGACACCGACAGCGTCGGCATGACCAAAGTTGACTCGGCGCTCAAGCGTCTGGGTGCGATCAATCCCGAGATCCAACTGATCGCCCATCGTCAGGCGCTGGACGAGGATTCCCTCGCGGCTGCTGTGGCAGCGGTGGATCTGGTGCTCGACTGCTCCGATAATTTCTCTACGCGCGAAGCGGTCAACGCCGCGTGTGTGGCGGCGTGCAAACCGTTGGTCAGCGGTGCGGCGATTCGTCTGGAAGGGCAGTTGTCGGTGTTCGACCCGCGCCGGGCTGAAAGTCCGTGTTATCACTGTTTATACGGGCACGGCAGCGAAGCCGAACTGACCTGCAGCGAAGCGGGTGTGGTCGGGCCGCTGGTCGGTCTGGTCGGCAGTCTTCAGGCGTTGGAAGCCTTGAAAGTGTTGGTTGGTTTTGGTGAACCGCTGGTGGGCCGTTTGCTGTTGATCGATGCCCTCGGTTCGCGCTTCCGCGAGTTGCGCGTCAAGCGCGATCCGGGTTGCAGCGTCTGTGGTTCGCGCCATGCGTGAAGCGCCGATCGGCGTGTTCGACTCCGGTGTCGGCGGCTTGTCGGTGCTGGCGGAAATCCAGCGTTTGCTGCCCAATGAAACGTTGCTCTATGTCGCCGATTGCGGGCACATTCCCTACGGTGAGAAAACCCCGGAATTCATTCGTCAGCGTTGCAGCGTGATGGCTGGGTTTTTCCGTGAGCAAGGCGCCAAGGCGTTGGTGCTGGCCTGCAATACGGCCACGGTTGCCGGCGTTGCCGATTTGCGTCGCGACTTTCCCGACTGGCCGATTGTCGGTATGGAGCCTGCGGTCAAACCAGCGGCGGCTGCGACCCGCAGCGGTGTCGTCGGCGTGCTCGCGACCACCGGCACGTTGCAGAGCGCCAAGTTCGCCGCATTGCTCGATCGCTTCGCCACTGACGTGCGGGTAATCACCCAGCCATGCCCCGGCCTGGTCGAGCTGATTGAAAGCGGCGATCTGCACAGCGCCGCGTTGCGCCAACTGCTGCAAGGTTATGTCGAGCCACTGTTGGCCAGCGGTTGCGACACGATCATTTTGGGCTGCACCCACTATCCCTTTCTCAAGCCGATGCTCAGGTCGATGATCCCCGAGGACATCAGCCTGATCGATACTGGCGCAGCTGTAGCGCGGCAACTTCAGCGGCTTTTGGCGGAGCGCGATTTGCTCGCTGCCGGCCCGAACCAGGCGGTCAGATTCTGGACCAGCGCCGATCCTGCGTACTTGAAAAAAATCCTGCCGCTATTGGGCCAGAGTGCCGGCGAAGTGCAAAACTTCAGCTTGTAAAAAAATCGTGAAATAACTAAAACTTCAGCTGAACTTCTGAGCAGGCGCTAGCTTCTATAGCGAAGAGTTATCTAGAAAACCAAACGATCGTTCCGGAAAAGGAAGTTTCAACGTGAAGCGACTATTCTGCTTGGCCGCGATTGCGGCCGCACTGATGGGGCAAAGTATTACTGCGCAAGCGGCCGGTGTTGAGTTCGCGGTGGGGGCCACCAGCGATTCGACCATGACGTACCGCCTGGGCATGAATTTCGACTGGGACAAGAGCTGGCTGCAGAGCGACGTCGGTCGCCTGACCGGTTACTGGAGCGGTGCTTATACCTATTGGGAAGGTGACAAGACGTCGAGCAATAACAGCTTGTCGTTCTCGCCGGTGTTTGTTTATGAGTTTGCCGGTCAGTCGGTCAAACCGTATATCGAAGCGGGGATCGGTGTGGCGGCCTTCTCTAACACCAAGTACGAATCCAACAATCTCGGCGGCTCTTTCCAGTTTGAAGACCGCCTCGGTTTTGGTCTGCGTTTCAATGGCGGGCATGAAGTCGGGATTCGTGCGACGCACTATTCCAACGCCGGCCTGGCCAGCAGCAACGACGGTGTAGAAAGTTACTCGCTGCATTACACGATGCCGTTGTAAGCCGAACGCATAACCCCTGTAGGAGTGAGCCTGCTCGCGATAGCGGTGTGTCAGTCACACATATATTGACTGACACACCGCTATCGCGAGCAGGCTCACTCCTACATTTGTTTTGGGGTGTTCTTGGGATCAGCGGTAGGCAGTGGTGATGCCTTTGCGTTCTTCAATGCATTCCGGCGCGCCCATCTCGAACTCGCGGCAGATCAACGGCCGTTTCTCATAGATCGTGCACATCATCGTGTCGCGATCCAGCGCCGCGCACCAGCCGTCGTCCAGCCGCAGCATGACTTCGCCGCCCCACTCATCGGTATCGATAAAGCGATCTGGCACGCCGGTGTCGGTGATCAGCATCACTTCGAGCTGGCAGCAGCACGCCGCGCAGGTCGAGCAGGTGACCGCAGGCTCGGTGATTTGCTGGTGGGGTATGGTTTTCATGGCGGCAGTGTAAGGCAGTCGCCGCTGTGCGTGTGAAAGGTCTGACAGACGCTCAGTGCGCCAGCCGTCGCGCCATCGCATGCAGCAGCGGAAACAGCAGTGCCCAGAGCAGGCCGATGCCGAGCAGGGTCGGCAGTTCGCCGTAGGGAAATTGCACTCCGGCCAGTCGCCCGCCAGCGTAATACGACAACGCGCCGCCGACTGCGCCTAGTACGCTGGCCAGCCACCACGGCCGCGCGCTCCATTGCAGGCAATGGCGCAACGTGGTCGCCAGCAGCGCCCAGAGCAGCATCAACCACAGTGGAATCAGCGGCGACTGATCCTGAAATTCGAACACGCCGACACCGCGCAACAGACTGTCCACAGCGGTGCCGACAATTACCACGCTCAAAATCAAACGGCCTTCAGCCGCCCAACTGCTGATCCAGCGCAGATGGATCACCAGCACCGCCAACGCCAGCAACAACCACAAGCTGTTGCCGCTGAGTACACAGGTCAGCCAGCCGAGCTGGAACAACACGGCATTGGCGACACGCTCAAGCATCGAAGCGTCCGAGCAGCGGCGCCGTCATCGCGGCCGGTTTGGCCAGCAACAATTGCGCAGTGCCGATGGTGCGTTCGAGGAAGCCGCCCTCGCAGTAACACAGGTAAAACTCCCACAGCCGCAGGAAGTAATCGTCATAACCCAACTCGCTCAAACGACCATGGGCACGGCGAAAGTTTTCGTGCCACAGGCGCAGGGTCTTGGCGTAATGCAGGCCGAAATCTTCCATGTGCAGCAGGTTCATGTCGGTGTCGCGGCTGACCACTTCGAGCATTTTCTGCACGCAGGGCAGGGCACCGCCGGGGAAGATGTAGCGCTGGATGAAATCGACGCCGCGTTTGGCCTGCTCGTAGCGCTGCTCGCGGATGGTGATCGCCTGGATCAGCATCAGGCCGTTGCTCTTGAGCAAGTGCGCGCACTGTTTGAAGTAGGTCGGCAGGAAACGGTGACCGACTGCTTCGATCATCTCGATCGACACCAGTTTGTCGTATTCGCCAGTGAGGTCGCGGTAGTCTTTGAGCAGCAGCGTGACCCGATCCTGCAAGCCCAGTTGCTCAATGCGCTTTGCGGTAAATGCGTACTGCTCTTTCGACAGGGTCGTGGTGGTTACGCGGCAACCGTAATTTTGTGCGGCGTAGAGCGCCATGCTGCCCCAACCGGTGCCAATCTCCAGCAAATGGTCGCCGGGTTGCAGCGCGAGTTTCTGGCAGATCCGCTCCAGCTTGTTCAGCTGCGCCTGTTCGAGGCTGTCTTCGGGCGTAAGGAACTGCGCCGCCGAATACATCATGGTTGGATCGAGAAACTGCTCGAACAGATCGTTGCCGAGGTCATAGTGCGCGGCGATGTTCTTCTGCGAACCCTTGCGCGTATTGCGATTGAGCCAATGCAGGCCTTGCACCAACGGCCTACCGAGGCGGGCCAGCCCGCCCTCCATCGCATCAAGCACCTCCAGGTTACTGACGAACACGCGCACCACCGCTGTCAGATCCGGCGAACTCCAATAGCCGTGGATAAAGGCCTCACCGGCACCAATCGAACCGTTGCCGGCGACCATGCCCCAGACGGCCGAGTCGAGCACATGGATTTCCCCGAGCAAGGCACTGCCCGGCGTGCCGAACATCAGCCGTTCGCCATCCTCGACCACCATCAATTGCCCGTGTTTGAGCTGAGACAATTGACGCAATACGCCGCGACGCAGCAACGACCCGGTCAAACCGTTGGTGCTGAGCCGACTGACCGACAGGCTAGAGGATTTCATGGCGGTGCTCCTTGGGAGGCACAGTGGCGGTTTGAAAGCTGCCGTCGGCAGCCTGATGAGCAAAGATCGGTGCGCGTTTGAGCAACAGCCGCAGCGCCTGCCAGTAAATCGCCAGGGCAGTTTTCGCGGTCATCCACGGAAAGCGCCGCAAGTACCGGTGCAAGCTGCGGCGATCAAGGATTTCGCGTTGCAGATTGAGTGTCGCGTCGAACAATTTGTGCTCGCCCTGCCAGTCGGCCATGTGCACGCCGAGGGTTTGCGCGGCGGGGCTGAAGCTCATGCGGTATTCAAGATCGCGCGGCAAAAACGGTGAGACGTGAAAGGCTTTGGCCACGGCGAAGTGCTGATGAAAATCCTGCAGGTCGGCGGGCGGGCGTGCCGGTAGCACATAGTGATAACGCTCGCGCCACGGCGTGTTGGTGACTTCGCAGACGATTGCGGCGAGTTGCCCGTCCGCCTCATGGCAGTAAAAGAAACTCACCGGGTTGAACGACAACCCCCAACTGCGCGCCTGGGTCAGCAGGCAGATCGAGCCTTGCGGTTCGTGGCCGATGGCAATGCCGACCTGCTGGCGTACGGCATCGATCAGGCGTATGCCACGGCCGGTAAAGGTCTTCAGGTAGTCAGTCTCACGAAATGAAAACGGCGCAAATCGGCTGCGTCCGGCCAGCGGCGACAGTGCAAGCACCGCATCCTGTTCGCTGAGGTCGAGGTAGAGCAAACCGATCCGGTAGCGGAATTCATGGCGGCGCGGTGAGAAGCGCCGATGACCGATCCAGCCACTGTAAAGGGCGCTGTTCATAGGGTTTCCCCGAATGCGGCAGCCACGCGCAAGGCGCTGACCACACCATCCTCATGAAAACCATTGGCCCAATAGGCGCCGCAATAATGCGTGTGTTGCGCGCCATCCAGTTCGCCCCAGCGTTGCTGTGCGGCCGCCGCCGCGAGGCTGAATTGTGGGTGGGCGTAGGTGTAACGGGCGAGCACTTTGTCGGGGCTGATGCCGGCGCTCTGATTGAGGCTTACGCAGAACGTGGTGTCGCTCTGAATGCCCTGCAGAATGTTCATGTCGTAGGTGACGGCGGCGTGGGTGTGGCCGGCGCCGCTGAGCCGATAGTTCCAGCTCGCCCAGGCCAGTTTGCGTGTCGGCAGCAAACGCGTGTCGGTGTGCAGCACCACTTCATTGTCGGCGTAGGGCAGGGCACCGAGGATCGCGCGTTCGGCATCGCTCGGGACCGCCAGCAGTTGCAACGCTTGATCGCTGTGGCAGGCGAACACCACCTGATCGAAGTGTTCGAGCCCCGCCGGGCTGTGGATAACCACGCCATGCGCATCGCGATCAACCCGTGTCACCGGGCAATTGAGACGAATCCTGTCCTTGAACCCAGCTGTTAGCGGCGTGATATAGGCGCTGGAACCACCTTCGATAACTTGCCATTGCGGCCGATCGCTGACCGACAACAGCCCATGGTTCTTGAAGAACCGCACAAAAAACTGCAGCGGGAAATTGAGCATTTCCGCCATCGGCATCGACCAGATCGCCGAGCCCATCGGCACGATGTAATGCAGGATAAAGCGTTCGCCGTAACCACCAGCCTTGAGGTAGTCGTCGAGGGTGGTGTCAGCGGCGATGCGCAGTTCGACGAGGTCGCGCTGGGCTTCTTTGTTGAAGCGCAGAATGTCGCGCAACATGCCCCAGAACCCCGGCGAAAACAGATTGCTGCGCTGGGCGAAGAGGCTGTTGAGGTTGTTGCCGTTGTATTCCAGGCCCGTGTCCGGGTCGGTCACCGAGAAACTCATCTCCGTCGGCTTGAACGCCACGCCGAGCTGGCCGAGCAAGCGGATGAAGTTCGGGTAGGTCCAGTCGTTGAACACGATGAAGCCGGTGTCCACCGCATATTGGCGGCCATCGACGGTCACCGGCACAGTGTGCGTGTGGCCACCGACCCAGTCGCCCGCCTCGAACACCGTCACTTCATGGCGGCGATTGAGCAGGTAGGCGCAGGTCAGCCCGGCGATGCCGCTGCCGACGATGGCGATTTTCATGTCGGATCCGTCAGCGGAGGTGACTTGCGCACCATGCGCTTGCCGATTGCCAGTTGGACCCGTGACGGCAGTTTCGACAGCGGCCAAAGCGCGGCCATGAACAACGCCGGAAAGGCGATTTCCAATGGCCGGTCCTTGAGTTTGGCGAAAATGTGCCGCGCGGCTTTATCCACAGGCCAGCTCAAGGGCATGGGGAAATCATTTTTGGCGGTCAGCGGTGTCTCGACAAAGCCCGGGCTGACCACGGTGACTTCGATGCCTTCGTCGGCAAGATCGATGCGCAGCGATTCGAACAGGTAACGCAAACCGGCCTTCGAGGCGCCGTAGGCTTCGGCCCGTGGCAGCGGCAGATAGGTCACCGAGCTGGCCACGCCGATCAGATGCGGCGCGGTGCCTTTACGCAACAGCGGCAGGGCGGCCTCGATGCAATAACTGCTGGCGAGCAGGTTGGTGCGCACCACGTGCTCGATGATCGAAGAATCAAACTGCTTGGCATCCACGTATTCGCAGGTGCCGGCATTGAGAATTACCGAGTCCAGCGAACCCCAGTCCTCGGCGATCTGCTCGCCGATTTCGCGCACTGTCTGGCTGTTGGTCAGATCCCCCGGCACTACTAAAACCTGCCCTGGATAGCGTTGCGACAAGACTTTGAGCGGCGCGGTCTGACGGGAACTGACCGCCAGGTGTGCGCCGGTTTTCAGAATTTCCTCAGCCAGAGCCGCGCCGATGCCACTGCTGGCACCGGTCAGCCAATAACGCCGTGGAGGTGTACGACTCATCCCATTCTCCTTTTCAGCCAGGCGATGACCCGGCCCAATACTGGCAAATGTTCATACAGCAGCGCCCCGGCATCGAAATAATCCCGGTGGCGATAAACCTTGTCGTGCCACAGCAAGTGCGAGCAACCGCTGACGCGAATCACACGGCCGCCCGCCAGGCGCGGATGGCGATAACTCATGACCCAGCGCAAGTAGCCTTCGCAGTCGCCGATCTGGTCGAAACCATGAAAGTCGAAGCGCAGTTCACTGACGTTGGCGTACAACTCGCCGAAATAGTCGCGTAGCTGCGCCAGCCCCTGAACCTCGTGCAACGGGTCGGTGAAGTGAATGTCATCGCTGTACAGCTTGCCCAGGCTTTGCAGGTTGTCTTTGTTCAACGCTGAAAACTGCCGGGCGAAGCGGCGCAGGAATTCACTCATCATCGCCTCCTGAAGACGTACGCGCAGGCAGGTTCTTGAAGGCTGCCAGTGCCCGTTGGCGTGAGTCACTGAGGTTGACGATCGGCGACGGATAATCCACCGCACCGAACAAACCACCGAGGTTGGCCGGGTTGTGCAATTCTTTTTTGTTGAGGTCGGCCAGTTCCGGCAACCAGTGCTTGATGAACAGGCCTTCGCTGTCGAATTTTTCCGACTGGCTCAGTGGATTGAAGATGCGGAAATAAGGCGCCGAGTCGGTGCCGGTCGAAGAGCTCCACTGCCAGCCACCGTTGTTCGCCGCAAGATCCCCGTCGATCAGGTGACGCATGAAAAAGCGTTCGCCTTCGCGCCAGTCGATCAACAGGTTTTTCGTCAGGAACATCGCCACGACCATGCGCAGGCGATTGTGCATCCAGCCGGTTTCCAACAATTGGCGCATGGCCGCGTCAATGATCGGCAGACCGGTGCGCGCCTCTTGCCAGGCGGCGAGTTCGTCCGGCGCATCACGCCAGGCCAGCGCTTCGGTTTCCGGGCGAAAGGCGCGGTGCCGGGAGACCCGTGGATAGCCGACCAGAATATGTTTATAGAACTCGCGCCACAGCAACTCGTTGATCCAGGTGACCGCACCGACCTTGCCGCTTTCGAACTCGCCTTGATTGCTTTGCAGGGCGGCGTGCAGGCACTGGCGCGGCGAAATCACACCCGCCGCCAGATACGCCGAGAGCTGGCTGGTGCCAGGTTTGGCCGGGAAGTCGCGTTCGCTCTGGTAGTAGTCGATCTGCGCGTCGGTGAAGGTGTCGAGACGGCGCCGGGCTTCCTGTTCGCCGGCGGGCCACAGATCGCGCAGGGATTGGCTCGGTGTGGCGAAGCCTTTGACGGAGTCGGGAATCGGGTCGCTGTCGATCTGCAATGCGCTTTGTTTGCCGGGCGCCTTGATCAGGGCGGGCATCGAGCGGTGCAGACGTTCGTAACAGACTTTGCGGAACTGGCTGAACACCTTGAAATAGCTGTCGGTCTTGGTCAGCACAGTGCCGGGTTTGAACAGCAACTGGTCGAGATGGCTGTGAAAGGTGATGCCCTCGGCCTTCAGTGTTTCGGCCACCGCTGCGTCGCGACGGCTTTCGTGGACGCCGTACTCTTCGTTGACGTGCACGGCTTCGATGTTCAATTGCCGACACAGTTCGAGCAGCTCCGCCGGGGCCTGATCCCAGTGCGCTGCGGTGCGGATCAACAACGGAATGTTCAACGCGGCGAGGCTGTTGCTCAGTTCACTGAGATTGCGCAGCCAGAAATCGACCTTGCAGGGGGCGTCGTCATGTTCCAGCCACTGTTGCGGGCTCAACAGGTACACCGCGACCGTCGGGCCGCGCGCTGCGGCGGCCGCGAGGGCGGTGTTGTCATGTAGGCGCAAGTCGCTGCGCAGCCAGATCAATTGCATGTCGGAACTCACTGCGTCCATTAAATCAGCCCACGCTGAACGAGTACCTGGTGCGCCATCAGCGGATCTTCAGCCAGGAACAAATCAACAATCTCGGAAGTTCTTACGGACAACTCGGCGTGGTGGATGCATACCGTTGGTCCGACCAGCATTTTTGGGCAACTGACTCCGTTCAATAGTTTCGGCAACTGCGCAAGGTTCATGGCTTTGCTGGAATACAGCAGTACGCCACGGGCTTGCAGGTGTTCCACGGCCAGTGCCAATTCACCGGCCGGCAACGGCCAGTCCAATACTTGCACCGGGCAATCGGCGCTGCTGATCAGCCACGCGCATAGCCACAGGTGAGGTTCCAGTGGCAGGTCGGAATGATTGATCAACAACAGCGGGGCAGCATTTAACTGACGATTGTTATGGTAGATGCGTGCGCCGAATTTGCTGCGTAACCACGAGTAAAAAAACACCCGCTCCATCTGCGCGCCGAATTGGCCCTGCCAGCGCTGCTCCAGTTCAGCCAGCAGCGGCATCAGCAATTGCTCGCACAACGTGCGTGGCGGATAGAGGGCCATGGCCTGATTGACGCTGTCATCGAGGCTGCGTTCACTGAGTTGCGTGACGGCGGTCAGCAACGTCTGGCGCAAGCGTTGCCAGTCGTTTTCCACCGATTCGCTGAACGCCAGTGGCGTGTCGAGCAGTGGTTTGACCTGACTGACTGCCACGCCACGGTTGAGCCAGGTGAGGATGGTCAGAATTCGCTGCACATGTTCGGCCGAGTAGAGCCGGTGCCCCTTCGGCGTGCGTTGCGGGACCACTAGCCCGTAGCGGCGTTCCCATGCCCGCAGGGTGATGGCGTTGACGCCAGTCTGCCGCGCGACTTCGCGAATCGGCAGCCAGCCTTCGTCGAGGGCTTTTTTAAAATCAGCGCCAAGGTCTTCCTGGGCACTGCTATCGAGTTTGTCGTTCATTAGATGGCGTTTCGCAGACTGAGGTTTTCCGGGTGCGGTTGCAGGTAAACCTGTTGCGCGATGTACGGGTCCGGATGGAGGCGAAAGTGATGCTTGAGCAGCGTCAACGGCACCACCAAGGGCACAATGCCGAGGCGGTATTGGCTGATGACGTGGACCATTTCCTGTTTGTCTTCGGCGCTGATCACTTGTTTCAGATAACCGCTGATATGCAGCAGCACGTTGCAGTGGGTGCCGCGCGTGGCGCATTTTTTCAACGCCGCCATCAGTTCGCTGAAGTAGTGCGGGCCGAGTTCGGCGGGATCGCTGTGCGCCATGTTGCCGAGCAGTTTGCCCAGTGTTTTGTATTGCAGCGGGTTGTGCGCCATCAGCAAGTATTTGTAGCGCGAATGGAATTCGGTGAGCGTGCGGCGGCTCAAGCCTCGGGCGATGACTTGTTGCCATTCGCTATAGGCGAATACGCGGGTGATGAAATTCTCGCGCAACACTGGATCGTTGAGGCGACCGGCTTCTTCCACGGGCAGATCCGGATGACGGGCGCAGAACTCCTGGGCGTAGATCCCGCGTCCGCCGCCGTTCACCGGGGCGCCGTTGGCGTGGTAGACCTTGACCCGTTCCAGACCACAGGACGGCGATTGCTGCATGAAGATGTAGCCGCAGATGTCATCCAGTTCGGCGGCCATTTGCTCGCCATATTCGGCCAATGGCCGGGTGACGTTGATCGCCGGATTTACCGTGCCGATGGCTTCAGGATGTTCTGGATCACCGACGAGGCGGATCGGCTCGCGGGGAATGCCCAGGCCGATTGCGACCTCCGGACACACCGGGACGAAATCGAAATGCTCGGTGAGGGTGCGGCTGCACAGCCGAGATTCCTTGTGCCCACCGTTGTAGCGCACCTCGGCACCGAGCAGACAGGCGCTGATGGCGATTTTTGGTTTGGCTACGCAAGGATCAGACATGGGCACCTCGGATCTATACCTATACAGAGGTTTATCTCTGTACAACTTTCTTCAGCATAGATTCATGGGTGTACAAGTCAAATCATTTGTATAACTTTTTTGATTGAACGCAGTTCACTGTAGGAGTGAGCCTGCTCGCGATTGCGGTATGTCAGCAACATTGATGCTGACTGATACGACGCTATCGCGAGCAGGCTCACTCCTACAGGATCTTTATTTCCAACCTAATAACCAGTGATCCTTGTTCCTGAGGACTTGCCAATCGAGGCGTTCGGCACGCTTGGTCAGCACGGCCTGCAACTCGACTTCCAGCACTGTGCCTTCCTCGTCGCGAAACAACTCGGTCACCAGAAAATGTTTTTCACGATTCAGCGGGTGAGCTGCTGTCCATTTCGACAGCAGCAATTTACGCGGATTGATGCGGTTCATTGCAGGTGTTCGTGCAAGCGTCGCGCAGCTTCCTGGCCACTGAGCCAGGCGCCTTCGACACGCCCGGACAGGCACCAGTCGCCGCAGGCGTACAGGCCCAGATCGGCATCGGCCAGTGTGCCCCATTCGTGTCCCGTCGCCGGGCGCGCATAGAGCCAGCGGTGGGCGAGGCTGAAGCTCGGCGCGGGCATGGCGCTGTGCAGCAACTCAGCGAACGCGCCGTGCAACTGTTCGATCACCGCTTCCTTGGACAAATCAATGTGTTGCCGACTCCATGCACTGGTGGCATGCAGCACCCAAGTGTCGAGGGTGTTGTCGCGCCCCGGTTTGCTGCGGTTGCGCGCCAGCCAGTCGAGCGGGCTGTCCTGCACGAAGCAACCTTCGATGGGCGTATCCAGCGGTGTGTCGAAGGCGAGGGCGACGGCCCAGGTCGGCTCCATTTTCACTCCGGCAGCCGCTCCGGCAAGCTTCGGTGCAGCGGCCAGCAATGCCGTCGCTTGCGGTGCTGGCGTGGCGATCACCACGTGGCTGAAGGGGCCGTGGGTGAAGCCTTCGGCGTCCTGCAGGTGCCAGTGTTCCTCGCCGCGATAGACCTCGGTGATCCTGCAGGCGAAGTGCACTTCCAAGCCATCAAGCAAGCCACGGGTGATGGCGCTCATGCGCGGCGTGCCGACCCAGCGGGTCTGCTCGTCCGGCGACAGATTCAACTGTCCACCCTGATAGGTGTAGAGCTGCGGCGCCCATTCGGCGACCCAGCCCAGGCTTTGCCAGCGTTGCACTTCGGTGACGAAGCGGCGGTCGCGCGCGGTGAAATATTGCGTGCCCAGATCCAGCGAGCCAGCGTCGCTGCGCTTGCTCGACATGCGCCCGCCGCTGCCGCGACTTTTATCGAACAATTGCACGGTATGCCCGGTCTCTGTCAGAGCCTGGGCGGCGGAGAGCCCGGCGATGCCGGTGCCGATGATTGCGATAGGTACAGTCATAGGGGCCTCGTTTACCTTTCTGTACAGACTACGCCGTGGATGAAACCTGTACAATTTTGTTTTTTGGTATAACTTCTAGCGTTCTCGTTCTGACAGCTTGGCCTATGGTTAAACAATAGAGCCTGCCCGATAGAAAAGATCCCTGCTTATAAAAATAGACTAGTGATCCGGGTTAAACGCCACGCGAGGAAGATGTCATGCACATATTGCTGACCGGCGGTACTGGTTTGATAGGACGTCAGCTCTGCCGACACTGGTTGGGGCAGGGCCATCGCCTGACGGTGTGGAGCCGCAAACCGGAAAAAGTCGCGAACATCTGTGGTGCGCAGGTGCGTGGCATTGCGCGTCTGGAAGATATTGGCGAAGAGCCTGTCGACGCGATCGTCAATCTGGCCGGCGCGCCGATTGCCGATCGGCCGTGGACCCATCGACGCAAAGCGTTGCTGTGGAGCAGCCGCATCAAGCTCACCGAAACCCTGTTGGCGTGGCTCGACACCCGCACACAGAAACCGGCGCTGCTGATTTCCGGATCGGCGATCGGCTGGTATGGCGACGGCGGTGAGCGCGAGTTGACCGAAGAATCGCCGCCAGTGATCGACGACTTCGCCAGCCAGTTGTGCATCGCCTGGGAAGAAACCGCATTGCGTGCCGAATCGCTGGGTATCCGCGTGGTGCTGGTGCGAACCGGTCTGGTGCTGTCGGCCGAGGGCGGCTTTTTGTCGCGGTTGTTGCTGCCGTTCAAGCTTGGGCTGGGCGGGCCTTTGGGCAATGGCCGGCAGTGGATGCCGTGGATTCATATCAACGATCAAATCGCCCTGATTGATTTTCTTCTGCACCGCGAGCAGGCCACTGGTCCTTATAATGCCTGCGCGCCGCAACCGGTGCGCAATCGCGAATTTGCCAAGACGCTGGGCAGCGTTTTACACCGCCCTGCGTTCATGCCGATGCCTACGCTGGCACTGAAGGTCGGCCTCGGCGAGATGTCTTTGTTGTTGCTCGGCGGCCAGAAGGCTCTGCCGGCACGCTTGCTGGAAGCGGGTTTCACTTTCCAGTTCACGGATTTACGCGCGGCCCTGGACGATCTCTCCGGCCGCCTCTGAAATAGGACGTTGCATGACCGATCACGCTTTGCTTCTGGTCAACCTGGGTTCCCCGGCCTCGACTTCTGTGGCCGATGTGCGCAGCTACCTCAATCAATTCCTGATGGACCCTTACGTGATCGACCTGCCATGGCCGGTGCGGCGTCTGCTGGTGTCGCTGATCCTGATCAAGCGCCCGGAGCAATCGGCCCACGCCTATGCGTCGATCTGGTGGGATGAGGGTTCGCCGCTGGTGGTGCTCAGCCGTCGCCTGCAACAGCAGATGACCGCGCAGTGGACCCACGGCCCGGTGGAACTGGCGATGCGCTACGGCGAACCGTCGATAGAAACCTGTTTGCTGAAACTGGTCGCGGCAGGTCACCAACGCATCACGCTGGCGCCGCTGTATCCACAGTTCGCCGACAGCACCACCACGACGGTGATTGAAGAAGCCAAGCGGGTGATCCGCGAAAAGAAACTCAACGTGCAACTGTCGGTGCTGCAGCCGTTCTACGATCAGCCGGAATACCTCGACGCGCTGGTCGTAAGCGCCAGGCCGCATCTGCAACAGGATTACGACCACTTGCTGCTGAGCTTCCACGGTTTGCCTGAGCGGCACCTGACCAAACTCGATCCGACCGGTAATCATTGCTTCAAGAATGAAGACTGCTGCAAGAACGCCTCGCCTGCGGTATTGGCCACCTGTTATCGCGCGCAATGTCTGCGTACCGCAGCGTTGTTCGCCGAGCGCATGGGCCTGCCGGATGGCAAATGGTCGGTGTCGTTTCAGTCGCGTCTGGGCCGGGCGAAGTGGATCGAACCGTACACTGAGGCGCGCCTGGATGAGCTGGCGAAAAGTGGCGTGAAGAAGATTCTAGTGATGTGCCCGGCGTTTGTCGCCGATTGCATCGAGACGCTGGAAGAGATTGGTGATCGCGGCAAGGAGCAGTTCCGCGAAGCGGGGGGCGAGGAGTTGGTGCTGGTGCCGTGCCTGAATGATGACCGGCAATGGGCGAAGGCGTTGGCGACCCTCTGCGAAAGAGCGCCGCTGGCCCTTTAAAAAGCCAAAAGCTTCGTCGGAACGCCGCCCGGAGCAGGCTCGCTCCCACATTTGAATGCATTCCAATGTGGGAGCGAGCCTGCTCGCGAAAGCTATCTTTCAGGCAGCGACGATCTGAAGGTTCAGATCAGCGGCTCATCCGCCTTCTTGTTCTTCCAGCCATCATTGCCCGGCAGAATCAGGTTCAGCGCAATCGCCACCACCGCGCACAGCGCGATGCCTTTGAGGCCGAAGTCGTCCGGACCGGTACCGGTGCCGACCAGCACACCGCCAATCCCGAACACCAACGTCACCGAGACAATCACCAGATTGCGCGCCTCGCCCAGATCGATCTTGTGACGGATCAGGGTGTTCATGCCCACCGCCGCGATCGAACCGAACAACAGGCACAGAATCCCGCCCATCACCGGCACCGGAATGCTTTGCAGCAGCGCGCCGAACTTGCCGATGAACGCTAGGCTGATGGCGAAGATCGCCGCCCAGGTCATGATTTTCGGGTTGTAGTTCTTGGTCAGCATGACTGCGCCAGTCACTTCGGCGTAGGTGGTGTTTGGCGGGCCACCGAACATGCCGGCAGCGGTGGTGGCAATGCCGTCACCGAGCAGGGTGCGATGCAGGCCCGGCTTCTTCAGGTAATCGCGACCGGTCACGCTACCCACAGCAATCACGCCGCCGATGTGCTCAATGGCCGGGGCCAGCGCCACCGGAACGATGAACAGAATCGCCTGCCAGTTGAACTCCGGCGCGGTGAAATGCGGAATCGCAAACCATGGCGCCGCGGCAATCTTTGCGGTGTCGACCACGCCGAAATAGAACGCCATGGCAAAACCGACCAGTACGCCGGAAATGATCGGCACCAGACGGAAGATGCCTTTGCCGAACACCGCCACGATCAGCGTGGTCAGCAATGCTGGCATCGAGATCATCATCGCGGTCTGGTAATGGATCAGTTCAGAACCGTCACCGGCCTTGCCCATCGCCATGTTCGCGGCAATCGGCGCCATGGCCAGGCCGATGGAAATGATCACCGGACCAATCACCACCGGTGGCAGCAAGCGGTCGATAAAACCCGTACCTTTGATCTTCACGGCAAGGCCGAGGAAGGTGTAGACGAAACCGGCCGCCATCACGCCGCCCATGGTCGCGGCGAGGCCGAACTGGCCCTTGGCGAGAATGATCGGGGTGATGAAAGCGAAGCTCGACGCCAGAAACACCGGCACCTGACGCCCGGTGACGATCTGGAACAGGATCGTCCCTAAACCTGCGGTAAACAGTGCCACGTTCGGGTCCAGGCCCGTGATCAGCGGCATCAGCACCAAAGCGCCGAAAGCCACGAACAGCATCTGGGCGCCGGACAGCACCGTGCGCCAGAGCGGATCGTTGAACTCTTGCTGCATGGTCACGCGTCCTTCTGCTTGGTGCCGAAGATCTTGTCACCGGCGTCGCCAAGTCCAGGGATGATGTAACCGTGCTCGTTCAAGCGCTCATCGATGGACGCGGTGTAGATGGTCACGTCCGGGTGAGCTTTTTCTACTGCAGCAATGCCTTCCGGCGCGGCCACCAGCACCATCGCGCGGATGTCTTTGCAGCCGGCTTTCTTCAGCAGGTCAATGGTCGCAACCATCGAACTGCCGGTGGCGAGCATCGGGTCGATGATCATCGCCAACCGTTCGTCGATTTCCGGAACCAGTTTTTCCAGATAGGTGTGCGCTTGCAGGGTTTCTTCGTTGCGGGCGACACCCACAGCGGAAACCTTGGCACCCGGGATCAGGCTCAGCACGCCTTCAAGCATGCCGATGCCGGCGCGCAGGATCGGCACGACGGTGATCTTTTTGCCGGCGATCTTCTCGACCGACACGGTGCCGCACCAGCCTGCAATATCGTAGGACTCCAGCGGCAAATCTTTTGTAGCTTCATAGGTCAACAGGGCGCCGACTTCCTGAGCAAGCTCACGGAAGTTCTTGGTGCTGATATCGGCGCGGCGCATCAGGCCGAGTTTATGACGGATCAGCGGATGGCGGATCTCGAGGATGGGCATGGAAAAACTCCGGCGGCGGGCAAAAAAACCGGCCTAGATTAATCTATCCGAGGGTGATGTCCTATAGGACATTCTGTACGTTAGTCCATAAAGGCTTGATTCGGCCTCGCGAGATGCGTACCTTTGCCCGCTTTTCGCAGCCATACCCCCCCACATTCCCCCCTGGAGAGCGCCATGTCCGCTGATCTCGAGCATATCCGTCAAATCATGCGAGAGGCTGACTGCCTGTACACCGAATCTGAAGTCGAGGCCGCCATTGCCCGCGTCGGTGCACAAATCAACGAACAACTGGCCGACAGCAACCCGGTAGTGTTCTGCGTGATGAACGGCGGGCTGATTTTCTCCGGCAAACTGCTGACGCATCTGCAATTCCCGCTGGAAGCGTCCTACCTGCACGCGACCCGTTATCGCAACGAAACCAGCGGCGGCGACCTGTTCTGGAAGGCCAAGCCGGAAGTCTCGTTCATCGACCGCGACGTGCTGATCATCGACGACATCCTCGACGAAGGTCACACCCTCGGCGCGATCATCGACTTCTGCAAACACGCTGGCGCGCGCAAAGTGCACACCGCCGTGCTGATCGACAAGGATCACGACCGCAAAGCGCGTCCTGACCTCAAAGCCGATTTCGTCGGCCTGCCGTGCATCGACCGTTACATCTTCGGTTATGGCATGGATTACAAAGGCTACTGGCGCAACGCCAACGGGATTTTTGCCGTTAAAGGCATGTAAGACCCTGCACCATCCCCTGTAGGAGTGAGCCTGCTCGCGATAGCGTCGTATCAGCCAACATCAACGTTGCTGACAGACCGCAATCGCGAGCAGGCTCACTCCTACATTTGTTTGCGTGATACCCATGCTAGAGTGCTCGGCCCCGCCCCCCCGGAGCTTGTCATGCGCCTCTTGATCCGCAGCCTCGCCGCGCTTTTACTGATCCTCAGTCTGCCGCTGTCCGCCGCGCCGATGCACAGCCAGTTCCTGCCGCCGGACGATCTGACCGTGCGCGATGCCGAACCCGAGCAGCAGCAACTCATGCAAGTCACCGACTATGCCGTAGTGGTGGGCGCGCAACGTCAGTCCAACCAGCAACCGATTCCTGTCACCTCGCCGCTGATGATCCGCCTCAAAGGCAAATCCCTGAACAAGGGCGCGACGATCACCCAAGTGCTGGTCAATTTCGACGGCGAAAGCAAAAGCCTGAAAAAGCCGGTCTACGACGACAAGAGCAAGACCCTGACGCTGTTTTATCCGCTGGCCCAATACCGCGTGATCATCGATCTGCTGCGCAACGACACTGTGTATGTGCAGTTCCTCAGTTACGCCAATGGCCACATCTGGGCCGATTTGCACACCGGCGCTGTGCGATCGCGTTGAGCCGGGCGGCCGGGCAGGGGTAAACTGCCCGCCCCGTGTAATGTCTGCGAGCTGGAGTCGGCAATGCGTAAAGATAAGAAACAAGTGATTGGTGACGAGATCGGCGATGAGCAGATCAAGCTGTTCCTCGATTTCGAGCCGGTCGACGCCACTTCGCCGTCGCTGCACAAACTGATCAAGGCCTACCGTGGCCTGCGCATCGACGACTTCGGACGCTTTCTGGGTTTCTTCGTTGCGGCGGGTTACGACGTCGATGGCAAGGACGAGCAGGGCAAGACCTTCGTTGACCTGATCGCCGATCAGCGCAACGCCCCGGACTACATCGAACTGATCGAAAAGTCCCGCACCTGAGACTTTTCCCAAGCATAAAAAAACGCCCCGCACTCACTGAGTACGGGGCGTTTTTTATGCGGCAAGATCAAGCGTAGCTTGGGGTCTCGCTGCTTTCTTCAACCAGCTCCAGCGCGATGTTGTTCTGCGTGTTGATCTTGCGATACAGCGCAGCATCGCTTTCCAGCACCTTTTCACGGGCCGGGAAGATTTCCGCCAGTTTGCCTGCCCACTCACCCTTGGCCTTGGCCGGGAAGCACTTCTCGATCAGTTCCAGCATGATCGACACGGTCACCGACGCGCCTGGCGAAGCACCGAGCAGGGCGGCGAGGGAACCGTCCTTGGCCGCGACCAGTTCGGTACCGAATTGCAGGATGCCGCCCTTTTTCGGGTCTTTCTTGATGATCTGCACGCGTTGGCCGGCCACTTCCAGGCGCCAGTCTTCGGCTTTCGCTTGCGGGTAGAAACGGCGCAGGGAATCCAGACGCTGCTCCATCGATTGCATCACTTCGCTGACCAGGTACTTGGTCAGGTCCATGTTGTTTTTCGCCACCGCCAGCATCGGCCCGATGTTGCCGGCGCGAACCGACAGCGGCAGGTCCATGAAGGAGCCGTGCTTGAGGAACTTGGTGGTGAAACCGGCGTATGGTCCGAACAGCAGGGATTTCTTGCCGTCGACTACGCGGGTGTCCAGGTGCGGCACCGACATCGGTGGCGAACCTACAGCGGCCTGGCTGTAAACCTTGGCCTGGTGCTGCTTGACCACTTCCGGGTTGTCGCAACGCAGCCACTGGCCGCTGATCGGGAAGCCGCCGAAGCCTTTGCTTTCTTCGATGCCCGAAGCCTGCAGCAACGGCAACGCCGCGCCGCCCGCGCCGAGGAAGACGAATTTGGCGTCGACTTCACGGGTGTTGCCGCTGTTGACGTCCTTGATGCTGACGGTCCAGCCACTGCCGTTACGCTTGAGGCCGGTCACGCGCTTGCAGTATTTGACTTGAGCATCGGGAGCGCTGGTCAGGTGCTTGAGCAACTGATTGGTCAGGGCGCCAAAGTTGACGTCGGTGCCGTTCATCACGCGGGTCGCCGCGAGAACTTCGTCCGGCGAGCGGCCCGGCATCATCAGCGGCATCCACTCGGCCATCTTCGCCTTGTCTTCGGTGTACTCCATGTCGGAGAACGCGTGATGCTTGTGCAGCACATCGAACCGGGACTTGAGGAAGGACACACCAGTGTCGCCCTGGACGAAACTCAGGTGCGGCACCGGGCTGATGAACGACTTGCACGAGCCGAACGTGCCTTTCTTGGTCAGGTACGACCAGAACTGCTTCGACACCTCGAACTGGGTGTTGATGTGCACGGCTTTCTTGATGTCGACGGTGCCATCGGCGGCCTGCGGCGTGTAATTCAACTCGCAAAGACCAGCGTGACCGGTACCGGCGTTGTTCCACGGGTTGGAACTCTCCGCCGCACCGGAATCCATCAGCTCGACGACTTCCAGCTTGATCGCGGGGTCGAGCTCTTTGAGCAGTACGGCGAGGGTGGCACTCATGATGCCGGCCCCAACCAGTACTACGTCGACTGCTTCGTTATGCGCCATTTAACGCGTCTCCAAAATCTGCAGCACCAAATTGTCGGCATGGCTGCCAGGCATTCCAGGACAGGTCATTGATGTCCGGGCTATCCGTGGTCAGGTTCGCCATGTCCGAATCTTCGCAATTTTTCGCAACTTCGACGGATGTATGCGGCTTGGCTTTCAAGAGCTCCATGAACTCATTTCAGCACGCAGCTGGCAATTCGACTTATGGTCGAGACATCCGTTTTTGTGCAACCAAATCCGTAGCGGACAGGCTTCAGGCTCCGATATTCGAGGTATACCCGGTCCTGTGTCGTTGGGCTGTTTCAGACGCTAATGGTGCATGTTCAGACGCAAAACTTTTCATTTGCTCGCCACACTCTTGTGAAGTTGTGAAAACCCGTTTTTTTCACGCTCTTTTGAAGACGTGAACCTCAAAAAAGGGCTGTCCAGGCCTGGCACCTTGCCCGCAAAGGCAAAACAACGCGGTGGCCGAGCGTCGTGACAGCTCTGCAGATTCGCGAAAAGCGGGTTTTTGCCGGAAGAACAGGCAAGCGCGCCAACTTCACTCGATCTGTGTGGGCGGCTCTCTGTGGGCGATTTTGATGTCAAATGCATGCGCATTGACGCTGTTGCGGGGCCCGATCAGGAGACGTCCTTATAATCGGGGGGAGATTGTATCGAAGAAATGCGGGGAGTTGGTCGTGTTTAATGACTTTTATTAGGCATCCGGTCAGATGCTCAACATCGCTTGCACCCGCGCACGGGGCTGCGACGCTATGACGCGGGCGCTGGCGGGCAGTGGCTGGTGCAACCAGTTGAGGCGGATTTCTTCGATTTCCACCCAGCCGTCACCCATCGGCTGCAGGCTGCACTGCTTGAAAGCCTGGCAATGGCCGTTGCGATCGAGCAGGGCGAAGCTGCGGTGCAGGGGGCGTGGCGCGAACAACGAGATCAGATAACGCATGATTGAGTACCTTGTGGGGACTGATTGGAAGGTTGTCAAAGCGCCGTGACGTGAACGTGTATGGCGGGTGAATAATCTGTGACAGGAACCGCTTTCCCACGGGTTTGTCAGACATTTCAGTATTCACTGTGCGGTGCTGGTGACCCACAGTGGCCCACCGCTATACTGCCGGCCTGTTTGTGCCTGATTCTGGAGAGAAGAGCATGTTGCAACGCCTGTTGTTCGGTTTGATCACTGTGGCCGGTTTGACCCTGGCCGGCTGCGCCCACAGCCCGCAACAACTGAACCCGGAGCCGAAGCTGACCACCCAGCTGCCAGCGGTCGGCCGTGGCCAGCCTGTTGTCGTGCGTGTAGTAGACGGTCGTCCGTCGCCAACTTTGGGCACCCGTGGCGGTCTGTACCCGGAAACCAGCGCCATCACCGTGCAGCGCGAGCAGATCCTGCCGAAGCTGCAGGCTCAGGCTGAAGCCGCCGTGCGTCTGTTGGGCTTTACCCCGACCAACAACGCGCCGAATGCTCCGCAGCTGACCGTGACGCTGGCCGAGCTGAAGTATCAGTCGCCGAAAGAGGGCATGTACGTGACTGAAGCGACCATCGGCGCGACCTTCCGCTCCGACGTGCAGAACGCCAACCGCCGTTACAGCGGCCGTTACGGCGCTTCGCTGGACCAGCGTTTCGGCATGGCGCCGAACCAGGAAACCAACACCAAACTGGTCAGCGATGTGTTGAGTGATGCGTTGACGCGTCTGTTCAAGGATCCGACCGTGGGTCAGGTTCTCGCCGAGTAAGTTTTCGGCGGATGTTAAAAAGCCCGGGGCCAGTGATGGTTCCGGGCTTTTTTGTGGGTGTCAGGTTTGAAATTTGTGTCGTATGGGAGATCGATCCCCCTCACCCCAGCCCTCTCCCCCAAGGGGGCGAGGGGGAAAGGGAGCCGATCTGTGTTGTTCTTGAGACCTGCATTCATCTCGGGGTTTCAGGTCGATTTGCGTTGTTCTTGAGATCTACATTCATCTCGGAGCTTCAGGTCGATGGACCTCGAATAAACAACTCGGTCGGTTCCCTCTCCCTCCGGGAGAGGGTTAGGGTGAGGGTGCTTTTGTTTTTTAGGCAGCCTGCGAGTAAAAGTCGAGCACGCTAACGCCCGTCAACAAATCCGTCTCGGGCAAATCCGCATGCTGATGCCCGCCCAGTGCGCAATACACCAGCCAGTGGCGATCCTGAACATTGAAGGCGAGGCTGCCGACGAGGCTCTGTTGTTCGTCGTAAGGCGTGATGAGGTACAGACGATCCTGGTTTTCAGCGTGAAGCATGTCGCGTTCCATGTGCGTTTCGAGGCGCGCATCTTGGTGCATCCACATGACGAAGCCGTGACACAGGACAGCCATCGGTCGATTGTCAGGTAATTTGTCGCAAAGGCTGGGGCAGGGCGACAAGGTTTCGGTAGAATCCGCGCCGCGGTCGTCGGTCTGGCGTCTGCCATACCGGTTCAGATAGAGGTCTGTGATGTCGCTGCACTTGATGACGCTGTTTACCGCCCATCCCGCCAAGTTGATCAACTTGCTGGCGCTGTTGTTGGCGTTTCCCGGCAGTTGGCTGCTGCATGCGACCCGCCGCCGTGAACAGCGCGCGATGGCCAGCATTGCCGCCCAGCGTCAGGCGCAGCCGAATGCCGAGCCGATCCTGGATTGGGCGACCTTGCGCATGAACCGGTTTTTCTATCGATTTGGTTTTGCTTGTCTGGGGCTGGCTCTGATCGTCTCGTGGATCAGCACGCGTTACTAAAAGCAAAAGATCGCAGCCTTCGGCAGCTCCTACATGAATCCACTGTAGGAGCTGCCGCAGGCTGCGATCTTTTGATCTTGCTCTGAAAATTTACAGCGCCAACCCAGCCTTCACCCGGTACTGATTGCGCACCGGCGTCGCATATTGCAGGACCAGATACGGACGGTGCTCTTCAGGGCACGCATCCAGCCGTTCCTGCCATTCTTCCTGCGCCTTGGCCAGCTCATCCGCCGGGAACACCTCGGCAGCCTTCGGCACATTCAATTGCGGATCCGCATCGGCCCACTGCGCGTACGCCAGGTAATGCACCGGGAATAACCGGTAACCGCCAAGAATCTGCTTGTCCATCTCGACCGCCAATTGCTTGGTGTCCTCGAACAGCTCGGTGATCGGCGCGGCAAAGTTCACGTGCACCCGGCCCTTGTAGCCGGTGATGCCCTTGGCAATGCTCACGTCATCCTCGCCCGGCGCTTTCGCGTAAGTGCCGGTGGTGGCGCGGATGTACAGCTCGCGGGCCTTGGCCTGGTCGCACGGGTCGTATTCGTAGCTGATCGACACCGGGGTGACGTTCAGCGAGCGAATAACTTCGCCGAACGGCTCGTCCTTGCGGCTCATGTGGAACATCTTGAGGATCGCCGACTCGGTGCGGTCGTCGCCGTCCTTCGCCCGGCCTTCAGCCTGAGCGATCCAGATCGAGGCGCAATCGTTGCGGATCGAGTGGTTGATGTACGCCGACAGCAGTTGATACGCAGCCATTTTCTCGCGACGGCCGGTGATCGAACGGTGGACGATAAAGCTCTTGTTCAAACGCATCAGATCGCTGACAAACGGCTTTTGCAGCAGGTTGTCGCCAATCGCGATGCGCGGCGTCGGCAGGCCGGCGTGGTACACGGCGTAGTTGACGAAGGCCGGGTCCATCACGATGTCGCGGTGGTTGGCGATGAACAGATAAGCGCTGCCGGACTTGAATTGCTCGACACCGGTGTAGGTCACGCCGTCAGTGGCGCGCTCGATGGTGTGGTCGACGTAGGACTCGACCTTGTCCTGCAACGTCGCTACCGAGGTCACGTCGGCGAACTCACGACGCAGCCGATGGGCTATAAGTGGTTTGAGCATCCAGCCGAAGGCACCGGCAAAGCGCGGGAAGCGGAAGTGGGTGAGGATATCTAGAAACGCCTTGTCGCCGAGCAGTCTTGCCAGTACCACAGGTACTTCGCTGTCGTCGTAAGGTCGGATGGCATCGAATTCGCCCATCATGCTCTCTTGTTGGAAACGGCTAGGGTAAGTAAAGGTTTTGATCGAAAACCCGCGGGGCACGGTCTGAAAAAGTAGCCAGACAAAAATAGCCCTGCAAATAGACCGGCGATTATACGCACAAGTCACTTGGGAGACCGCGATGCTGGAAACCGCTCAGTATGATTGTCCTTATTGTGGGGAGGTTGTTGAGACGACGGTAGACCTGTCTGGCGGCGATCAGACCTATATCGAAGACTGTCAGGTGTGTTGTCGGCCGATCACGTTTGTATTGCAGGTTCATGGAGAGGAATGGCATCTGGAAGTCTTCAGCGAAAACGAGTGAGGCGCGCCCATGCAGCGAATCTACGAGCCGGAAAACCTGATGGAAGGCGAAATGCTCAAGGGCATGCTCGCCAGCGAAGGCATCGAGGCGCACCTGATTGGCCGCGATTTGCTTGGCGGTACGGGCGAATTGCCGATCTTCGGTCTGTTGGGGTTATCTGTGGATAACGATCAGGCCGAATACGCCCGCGAGCTGATCACCGCGTACAATGCCGCGCTGCCGCTGCCCGGCGATGAACCGGAGAGCTTCCCCGGCACGCTGGTCTGTTAGGCTGAGCTTCGTTTTATTCAGAGTCGTGTTGCCCCATGTGTGGACGTTATGCCCTGTTTCGCTGGAACCGCGACTTCGCGGCCCTGCCAGGTTTTCCCGCCGATCAGCAGGCGCAATGGAACATTTCCCCCAATGATTCGGTGTTGATGCTGCGTGCCGGAGAAGACGGCGAGCGCACACTGGCCCGTGCCCGTTGGGGGTTGACGCCGCCGTGGCTGACCGATCTGTCGAAGACGCCGGCGCATGCTCGTGCGGAAACGGTTGCCGAGCAGCCGATGTTTCGTGAGGCGCTGCGCCAGCGTCGCTGCCTGCTGCCAGCCAATGGTTTTTACGAATGGCGCGGCACCCAGCGCAAGCGCCCATACTGGCTGACGCCTGGGGAGGGCTCGTCGCTGTTTTTCGCGGCAATCTGGGAGGCGTACCCGGTGCAGGAGCAGGTCTGGTTGAGCACGGCGGTGATTACTCAACCGGCGTCGAGTCAGCGGCGGCCGCTGATTCTTGATGAGGCGGGGCAGGCGGCGTGGCTCGATCCCGAGACGCCGTTGCATGTGCTGCAGGGGTTGCTGGCCAGTGAACCCGCTGCATTGCGTGAGCGGGTGTTGGCGAATCTGATCAATGATCCGAAACTCAATGGGCCGGAGTGTTTGACCCCGGGTTAAAGCATTTAGATCAAAAGCCCCTCACCCTAGCCCTCTCCCGGAGGGAGAGGGGACTGATTGGGGGATATTGAAGTGATACACCGACTTGAACGCTTTTCACCGAATCCATAATCGACCGGTTATTTCAGGTCGATGCATGACGGGAGACAACTCGGTCGGCCCCCTCTCCTGGAAGGAGAGGGGGCTGATTGGGGGATATTGACGGAATACACCGACTTGAACGCTCCGCTTTGAATCCATAATCGACCGGTTATTTCAGGTCGATGCATGACGGTAGAAACCTCGGTCGGCCCCCTCTCCCTCCGGGAGAGGGCTGGGGTGAGGGTGTCTTAACCTCAGACCTTGAACTGATTGATCAACCGCCGCTGCTGCTCAGCCAATTTGGTCAGATCCGCACTCGCCGAACTCGATTCATCCGCACCGCCCGCCACTTCATTGGCCACTTGCCCGATATTGATCACATTGCGGTTGATGTCATCCGCCACCGCGCTCTGTTCTTCGGCCGCACTGGCAATCTGAGTGTTCATGTCGTTGATCACCGATACTGCCTGAGTAATCGTTTCCAGCGCTTGAGCCGCTTTCGCCGCATGCTGCACGCTTTCATCTGTACGGTTCTGGCTGTCTTCCATGACCCGCACGACATCGCGTGTGCCCTGCTGCAGTTGCTGGATCATGCTCTGGATTTCTTCAGTGGCTTTCTGGGTTTTCTGCGCCAGATTGCGCACCTCGTCGGCCACCACGGCAAAGCCGCGACCTTGCTCCCCGGCGCGCGCTGCTTCGATCGCCGCGTTCAGCGCCAGCAGGTTGGTCTGCTCGGCAATCCCGCGAATCGCCGTGAGAATCGCATTGATGTTCTCGCTGTCCTTGGCCAGCGTCTGCACCACGTCTACGGCCTTGCCGATTTCCACCGCCAGCACGCCAATCGAGTTCGAGGTGTCACGAACAATCTGCATGCCCTGACTCGCCGCCTGATCGGCATGGCTGGCCGCTTGCGCAGCCTGAGTCGCATTACGCGCGACATCCTGAGCGGTGGCGGTCATTTCCTGCACCGCCGTGGCCACCTGATCGATCTCGGCCATTTGCTTCTGGATACCGATATTGGTGCGAATCGCGATGTCGGCCGTGTGTTCCGAAGAATCGCTGACGCTCTGCACCGAGGTCACTACCTGGGTGATCATCGCCTGCAATTTCGCCAGGAAGGTGTTGAAACCCTTGGCGATCGAGCCCAGTTCATCACTGCGATCGCTGCTCAAGCGTCGGGTCAGATCACCTTCGCCCTGAGCGATGTCATTGAGCATCGCGACCATCTGCTTCAGTGGTCGGGCGATGCCGTGGCCAACCAGCCAGATCACTAGCAGGCCGAGGCCGGCGATGAGCAGACCAACCATGGCCATGCCGAATGTGTCGGACTTGCGTTGCGCATCGAGGTCGGCCTGCAGTTTTTGCAGATCCGCCATCACGGCGTTGAGCGGCAGTTGCAGCATCAGTGTCCAGCGCGCGTCGGTCTGGCCGATGCCGAACGGCAGGTACAACTCGATGCGACCCTTATCCTTGTTAACCGAGTAATTCACTTCGCCGCGCTTGAGATTGGCCATGTTGGCAATCTGCTCGGCGTCGAGGATGTCGCTGACTTTTTCGCCGAATTTGCTGGCGTCTTTGGTGTAGGCAACGATGCGGCCATTGCCGCCGATCAGGGCCATTTGCCCGGCGCCGCTGTAGAGCTTCTGGTTGGCAGCGAGGAGCATTTCCTGGATGAAGTTCACCGACAGGTCAGCACCGACGATGCCCTGGAAGGCGCCGTTGAGCATGATCGGTTCAATAAAGGAGGCGAGCATGACGATCTTGTCGCCGACTTTGTACGGCGCCGGATCGATCACGCAGGCTTTTTTGCTCTCTTTCGAGCACAGGTAGTACTCGCTGGCACGCACACCGGTGGACAGGGTTTTCTGGTCGTCGACGTCGACCAGTTTGTCCAGGCCGAGGGTGCCGTCATCGTTGCGGAACCACCACGGCAGAAAACGCCCGTTGGCCGCGTCGATGCCAACCACGCTGGTGCCGACGTAGGCTGCGTCATTGTGGTCGAGGGCGTTTTTTTCCCAGCCGATGTAGGTGCCGAGAATCTTCGGGTTCTTTTCCACGTTCTCTTTGATCAGGCTGATCAGTTGCTCGCGGCTGACGCTCAGGCGCGGTTGGCCATCGGCGTCCGGCGTACCGAGCAGGGCATTGACCCGTACCAGCCCGCCGGCAATCAACAGCGGCGCTTCGAGTTCGCGCTGAATCTGGCTGACCTGGGTTTGTGCCAGCGAAGTCAGGCGCTGTTCGATGACTTGCTCGAACTGGGCCTGGGTGCGCTGTTGCACCATTTCTTGCGTGCGTGCACCGGAGAACAGCGCGTACAGCACCAGCGCGGCCACCACGCTGAGCACGATGGCGCCGGCCAGGGCGGCAACGGAAAACTGGATCGACTTGAACTTCATGGGAGCTCCGCACGCAAGAGGACGTCTGCGGTGATGTATCGGCAGGCGGCATTGGGCCATGAGCGCGAGCCGGTGCAATTACAAGCCGATGTCGCAAATGGATCTGTGCGCGACGCAGTAGCACGGGACTTGGCAGTCGCTGTGAATTTTTTACGACAGCTCTGGTGGGAAACGTCTGAAAGTCGTTGCAGCACGTCCGTTGTATCTGGCGTCGATACAATTACCCGCCTAGGATACGCGCAGGTTTTCAGGGAGCTTTTGAATGAACAAGACATTGGTTGTAAGTGCACTGAGCGCAGCGCTGTTGCTGGCCGGTTGTCAGTCGGTCAACACCACCAGCGGCGGTGCCGTGGGTGTGGAGCGCAAGCAGTACATGTTCAGCATGCTGTCCTCGCAAGAGGTCGACCAGATGTATGCCCAGTCGTATCAGAAGACTGTCGGTGAAGCCTCCAGCAAGGGTGTGCTGGACAAGACCAGCCCTGAGGCCAAGCGGGTTCAGGCGATTGCCAACCGCCTGATCGCCCAGGCGCCGAACTTCCGCCCGGATGCGGCGCAATGGCAGTGGGAAGTCAATCTGATCAAGAGCGATGAGCTCAATGCCAACTGTGGGCCTGGCGGCAAGATCATTTTCTACACCGGGCTGATCGACAGTCTGAAACTGACCGACGATGAAATCGCCGCGGTCATGGGCCATGAAATCGCCCACGCCCTGCGCGAGCACGGTCGTGAAGCGATGTCCAAGGCCTACGGGATTGAAATGGCCAAGCAGGGCGCGGGTGCATTGCTGGGTCTGGGTCAGGACAGTCTGGCGCTGGCCGACACCGTGGCCAACTACGGCATGACCCTGCCGAACAGCCGCGCCAACGAAAACGAAGCCGATCTGATCGGTCTGGAGCTGGCTGCACGCGCCGGTTACAACCCGAACGCCGCGATCACTTTGTGGAACAAGATGAGCAAGGCGTCGGAAGGTTCGCCGCCAGAGTTCATGAGTACTCACCCAGCCTCGGCCAGCCGGATTGCCTCGTTGCAGGCGGCGATTCCGAAGGTCATGCCGCTTTACAACAGCAGCAAGCAGTAAGCTGCAAGCTGCAAGTCAAAGCAGACTCGCTTGGCTTGCAGCTCGTTGCTTGAAGCTTGAAGCTGCTTTAAATCCAGCCACTGCTCTGCATCGCCTTGTACACCGCAACGATCGCCAGAATCATGAATGCCGACGCCGCGAGGCGACGGATCAAGGTCAGTGGCAATTTGTCTGCGGCGAAGTTACCTGCCAGCACCACCGGCACGTTGGCAATCAACATGCCCGCCGTGGTACCGATAATTACCAGCCACAGATCCGGGTATTGCGCGGCGAGCATTACCGTGGCGACCTGAGTCTTGTCGCCCATTTCCGCCAGGAAGAACGCAATCAGCGTGGTCAGGAACGGCCCGAACTTGCGCGCGGTGCTGGTTTCATCGTCGTCCATTTTGTCCGGGACCAGCGTCCACAGCGCCGTGGCCGTGAAGCTCGCGGCGAGGATCCAGTGCAGTGTCGCATTCGAGAAGAAACTGCCGAACCAGGCGCCTACCGCACCGGCTGCTGCGTGGTTGGCCAGGGTCGCAGCGACAATGCCGGCAATGATCGGCCAGGGTTTGCGGAAGCGAGCGGCGAGAATCAGCGCGAGCAGTTGCGTCTTGTCGCCGATTTCGGCCAAGGCAACGATTGCGGTGGGAACGAGTAACGAGTCCAGCATCAGGATTTCCTAAGGGGCGGGTCGACACGGCTATGACACGTACAGCCTTCCCGCCCCGGGTAAGGTGTGCGTGTCATAGGTCTTGTCAAACCCTGCGATCCGTCTGCTGCGGACGCTTGGGTCGCATACGCCATGATCTGAGGATCAAGTATGTTGACGTATGCCGGACGAGCATGGCGCTCGTGGGAGACTACTCCCCTAGGACGGAGCGGATTCTGCCTAGGCAAATCCGATTGAGCAAGCCTCTTTTTTAAAAGAGGTTTCAGCCGCGCTTGGCTCGGTAAATCCGGAAACCATTGCCCTCGGCCTTGATCGCGCAGATACCCAGATGCTCTTCGATCAGCGGTTGATACTTGAGGAAGCTGTTCGCGACCAAGCGTAGTTCGCCGCCGTTTTTCAGATGTTTCGCCGCTTTTCGCAGCAAATTCTCAGTGGCGAAGTAATCGGTGTGCACGCCGACATGGAACGGCGGGTTGCTCAGAATCGCGTTCAAACCCATCGGCGCAGCGTCGATCCCGTCCCCGGTCAACACTTCGGCTTCCAGACCGTTTGCAGCCAGGGTCAGACGGCTGCTGGCAGCAGCGAAAGCATCCACGTCCAGCAACGTCACTTGATTGTGCGGATAGCGACGTTTTACCGCAGCCCCCAACACGCCAGCGCCGCAACCAAAGTCGAGCAAATGGCCGCTCGGCAATTTGTCCAGATGCTCCAGCAACAGGGCGCTGCCGCGATCCAGGCGACCATGGCTGAACACGCCCGGCAGGCTGATGACTTTCAACGGGCCTTCAGCCAGTGGCAGTTCGTAAGTCTGCGCCAGGCTTTCCAGGGATTTCGCTTCCGGGGCGTTGGCCACAGTCACTTGCCAGAGCTGGCAGTGGCGCGCGCTGTCGAGCTTGCGCGGTTTGCCGAACGGGTTGAGCTGCTTGGATGCGCCCTCGATGCCACTGCGTTTTTCCCCGACCAGAAACACTTCACGCCCGGCCAGACGTGAGGCCACGGCGTTGAGGATGTAATCAGTCAGGTCCTTGGACTTGGGCAGGAACACCACGGCGCTGTCGAACTCGCGCTCCGGGACGTTCACGCCGAAATGGCTGCGACCTTCGAAACGGGCGTCCAGCGCGGCCTGGTCGCCAGCATGCCAGCACCAGCCGAACGCGTTGGGCAGGCGCCCAAGCAAATCGTCGGCGGGCAAACCGGCCAGCAACAGCGAACCTTGAAACAACTCGGGCTGACGAAGCAGTACTTCACTGCGCGGATCCATAACTGCTCCTCAAAAAAAAGTGCCGCAGTTTATCAACTGACGACCCGCAGCGCCTTACCGCTGAAGAACGCCTGAGCGTTTTCGGTCAATTGGCCGACGATGCGCTGGCGTGCCTCGCGGCTGCCCCAAGCGTTGTGTGGCGTAACGATGAGGCGTGGAATGTCTGCCGCGAGCAACGGATTGCCCTGAGTCGGCGGCTCGACACTCAATACATCGGTGGCCGCACCGCCAAGATGACCACTGCGCAGGGCCTCGGCCAACGCCTGTTCATCGATCAGACCGCCACGGGCGGTGTTGACCACGAACGCACCGGACTTCATCGAGGCCAGTTCGCGGGCGCCGATGAAGTGGCGCGTGTGCTCGTTGAGAGGGCAATGCAGAGTGAGGGCATCGATTTGTGGCAGCAGTTCATCCAGCGGCAGACGATCCGGGCGAGCAGGGCGCCCGGGAATCTGCCCGAGCAATACGCGCATGCCGAAGGCTTCGGCCAGTCGCGCCACAGCGCCGCCGAGTTCGCCATGCCCAAGCAGGCCAAGGGTTTTGCCTTCCAGTTCGACGATCGGGTAGTCGAGCAGACAGAACTGTTTGGCCTGCTGCCAGCGGCCTTCGCTGACGGCTTTCTGGTAATCGGCCAGGCGGGTGGCGAGGTTGAGCAGCAGCATGATCGTGTGCTGCGCCACTGACGGCGTGCCGTAACCCTGGCAGTTGCACACGGTGATGCCCTGAGCGCGGGCGGCGGCGAGGTCGACGTTGTTGGTGCCGGTGGCGGTGATCAGGATCAGTTTCAGATCGGGATTGGCGGCCATCGCGGCGGCGTCGATCAGGATCTTGTTGCTGATCGCCACGGTGGCGCCCTGCAGGCGCTCGGCAACTTGCTCGGGCAAAGTCTGTGCGAACAATTGCAGATCGCCGAAACAATCACGCAATGGACTGAGGTCCAGATCGCCGAGATCCAGCGAAGGGTGATCAAGGAATACCGCGCGGCGCGTGTTCGTCATCAACTGTACCTTTTGTGCTGTGAGCGTAGGGCGTAATCTTCCGAGCCTACCAGATGAAACAAATTGATACGCTTGTCCGAAAGGAGCCCCCATGTACTGGACCGAGTTCTTGACCGTTGCACTGATCCATCTGTTGGCCGTGGCCAGCCCCGGCCCGGACTTTGCCGTGGTGGTGCGCGAGAGCGTGGCCCACGGTCGCCGCGCCGGCACCTGGACCGCACTGGGTGTGGGCACGGCGATTTTCCTGCACGTCGGATATTCGCTGCTCGGTATCGGCCTGATCGTGTCGCAGTCGATCGTGCTGTTCAACGCCTTGAAATGGGCCGCTGCGGCTTATCTGCTGTACATCGGTTTCAAAGCCTTGCGTGCGCAACCGGCAAAAACCGTGACCGATGATCTGCACAAAGAGGCCGGTGTGCGCACCGCTCGCGGCGCGTTCACCTCGGGCTTTGTGACCAACGGTCTGAATCCGAAAGCCACGCTGTTCTTCCTGTCACTGTTCACGGTGGTGATCAACCCGCACACGCCGCTGGCGGTGCAGGCCGGTTACGGTATTTACCTGGCGGTCGCAACGGCCCTGTGGTTTTGCCTCGTCGCGATGCTGTTCAGCCAGCAACGCGTGCGCGCCGGTTTCGCCCGCATGGGCCACTGGTTCGACCGCACCATGGGCGCGGTGCTGATTGCTCTCGGCGTGAAAATCGCGTTTACCGAGATGCATTGATCCTGCTAGGTAGGAGCTGCCGAAGGCTGCGATCTTTTGATCTTTTTTCAGGATCAAGATCAATAGATCGCAGCCTTCGGCAGCTCCTACACGAGTGCGCTGAGCTTGCTCAGGGTATTCAGGTAATCGCGGGGATTCTCCCCAAGCAGACGCCGAAACATCGCGCTGAACGCCCGCGCGCTGCCGTAACCCAGATCCCGTGCCACACGCTGCACGCTGTCCCCGGCGAGCAGGCGCGGCAGGGCTTCCATCAGGCGCAATTGCTGGCGCCAGGCGTTGAAACTCATCTGCAATTGTTGCTGGAACAGCCGCGCCAATGTTCGTGAGCTGGCACCGACCTGCTGCGCCCAGTCTTCCAGGGTGTTCGGGTGATCCGGGGTGTGCAGCAGCGCCAGACAGATGTTCTGCAGGCGCCGGTCAGTGGGCATCGGGATATGCAGCGGCAGGTTTTCCAGGCTGGCCAGTTCTTCGAGCATCAATTGCTGAATCAACGGATTGTCGGCGTGCGGCGGGCCTTGCACCGCGCGCAGGATCAGCTCGCGCAACAACGGCGTCACCGCCAGCACGCAACACTGTTGCAGGCTGGCCGGTGACAGCTCGGGAGCGATGAACAACGAACGCATTTGCACATCGCCACTCATGAAAATCTCGTGCGCCACCTCTGGCGGAATCCATACCGCGCGGCTCGGCGGAATCACCCAGGCCCCGCGTTCGGTGACCACCCGCATGATGCCACTGACGGCATACAGCAACTGCGCTTCGCGATGCAGGTGCAGCGGCTGGTGCGCGCCGTCCAGATAATCCCGGGGGTAGGCACTCACCGGGCCGTGTTCGAAATGGCTAATCAACATGTCGGATTCAATGACTTGTTTGGCAGGAATGCGCTTTTTCGCCAACTTAGCATAAGCGGCACACAACAACGTAAAGCGTGCAGCCATGAATCAATCGAGAAACGTCATCCGCTACATCAATGCCGCACATGTGATCGATCACATGTTCATGCTGATTTTTCCCGCCGCCGTGCTCGGCATGACCCAGGTTTTTGGTCTCGACTATGCCGCGCTGATCGGCCTGTCACTGGGGGGCTTTATCGCCTTCGGTGCCTGCTCGCTACCCGCCGGTTGGCTCGGCGATCACTGGAGTCGGCGGCAGATGATGCTGGTGTTTTTCTTCGGCATCGGTGCTTCGGCGATTTTCACCGGCCTGAGCAACAGCCCGACCATGCTGGTGACCGGCCTGACCCTGATCGGCATTTTCGCGGCGATTTACCACCCGGTGGGCACGGCGATGCTGGTGGCTTATGCGCAAAACCGTGGCCGTGAAATTGGCATCAACGGCATGTGGGGCAATCTGGGCGTGGCGTTTTCGGCGCTGATCACTGGCTTGCTGGTGGCGCAGTTCGGCTGGCGTTGGGCGTTTCTGTTACCGGGCGCGGTGGCGATTGTGTTGGGCATCGGTTTCGCCTTGCAGGTGCGAGAAGAACCGATCCCGGAACGCCCGCACACGCCGCTCAAAGGCGCCGCTGGTCAGCGCATTTCGATGGTCATGGTGTTCGGCGTGCTGGCGCTGGCCACCGCCACTGGCGGTGTGGTGTTCAACGCCACCACCATGACTTATCCGAAACTTTTTCAGGAGCGTTTGCATGACCTGTTCGCTTCGCCGCAGACCCTCGGTGTGGTGGTCAGTCTGGCTTATGCCTTTGGCGCGGTGGCGCAGTTGAGCATTGGCCGGGTGTTGCACCGCTTCAGTCTGAAGTGGCCGTTCATTGTCCTGACGCTGTGCCAGGCGCCGCTGCTGTTCGCGCTGGCTTATGCCGACGGCTGGACAGTCATCGCCCTCGGTGCGGCGTTCATGTTCGTGGTGTTCGGTCAGGTAACAGTGAACGATGCGATGGTTGCCAACTTCGTCGCCCCGCAATGGCAATCGCGAATCTTCGCCCTGCGTTACTGTTTATCGTTCGGTGCCAGTGCGACAGCGATTCCGCTGATTTCCTATGTCGAACCGCGCCAAGGTTTCGTAGGCCTGTATTTGATTCTCGCGGGCTTCGGCGCGTTGACCTTCCTCGCTGCGGTGGTTTTCCCACGCACGCCTTCTGAGGAGGCTGTAGGACAAACCGCCTGACAGATGATGAAAACCGGCAAATGCTGGCGCAAAGCTAGCATTTGTACGGCTTTGCAAATCATTCCTTTGGCTGATTTGGCTGGCGTATAAGGGTTCTAGAGTACCAATCTCTACGCCAACACCGTGCAGTCAGAAAAGGGATTCTTATGTTGCAGACTCGCGTCATTCCCCCGGCCGATGGGGCCTACCAGTATCCATTGCTGATCAAACGGCTGCTGATGTCCGGGGCCCGTTACGAGAAAACCCGCGAGATCATCTACCGTGACCAGTTGCGCTACAGCTACCCGACGCTGATCGAACGGGTGGCACGCCTGGCCAATGTGCTGACGGCGGCCGGTGTGAAGGCCGGTGATACGGTGGCGGTGATGGACTGGGACAGCCACCGTTATCTGGAGTGCATGTTCGCGATACCGATGATTGGCGCGGTGATCCACACCATCAACGTGCGCCTGTCGCCGGAACAGATCCTCTACACCATGAACCACGCCGAGGACCGCTTTGTGCTGGTCAACAGCGAGTTCGTCGGTCTGTACCAAGCGATTGCACCGCACCTGACCACGGTCGAGAAAACCCTGCTGCTGACCGATCTGCCGGAAAAAACTGCCGACTTGCCGAATCTGGTCGGCGAGTACGAGCAACTGTTGGCTGCCGCCAGTGCGCAGTACGATTTCCAGGACTTCGACGAAAACTCGGTCGCCACCACGTTCTACACCACCGGCACCACTGGCAACCCGAAAGGCGTGTATTTCACCCATCGGCAACTGGTGCTGCACACCATGGGCGTGTCGACGATCATGGGCTCGATCGACAGTGTGCGCCTGCTTGGCACCAACGATGTGTACATGCCGATCACGCCGATGTTCCACGTCCACGCCTGGGGTCTGCCGTACGTGGCGACCATGCTTGGCCTTAAACAGGTTTATCCAGGGCGCTACGAACCGGAGTTTCTCGTCGAGTTGTGGCGCAAGGAAAAGGTCACCTTCTCTCACTGCGTGCCGACCATCCTGCAAATGCTGCTCAACGCCAAAGGCGCGCAGAACACCGATTTCGGCGGCTGGAAAATCGTCATTGGCGGCAGCGCACTCAACCGCACCTTGTATGAAACCGCCAAGGCCCGTGGCATTCAGCTCACCGCCGCCTACGGCATGTCGGAAACCGGTCCGCTGGTGTCTTGCGCGCACCTCAATGATGAATTGATGGCCGGCACTGAAGACGAACGCACGACTTACCGGATCAAGGCTGGCGTACCGGGGCCGCTGGTGGAAGCGGCGATTGTCGACGGCGAGGGTAAATTTCTCCCCGCCGACGGCGAGACCCAAGGCGAATTGGTGCTGCGCGCGCCGTGGCTCACCGAGGGTTATTTCAACGAGCCGCAGAAGGGCGCCGAGCTCTGGGCCGGCGGCTGGCTGCACACTGGCGACGTCGCCACGCTTGACAGCATGGGCGTGATCGATATCCGCGACCGCATCAAGGACGTGATCAAGACCGGAGGCGAATGGATCTCCTCGCTGGACCTCGAAGACTTGATCAGCCGTCATGTCGCGGTACGCGAAGTAGCAGTGGTGGGCATCGCCGATCCGCAGTGGGGCGAGCGTCCGTTTGCTCTGCTGGTGATCCGCGAAGGGCACGTGATCGGGGCGCGCGAGCTCAAGGAACACCTCAAGCCGTTCGTGGAGTTGGGCCACTTGAGCAAGTGGGCGATTCCGAGTCAGATCGCCCTTGTTACCGAAATTCCCAAGACCAGCGTCGGCAAGCTCGACAAGAAGCGCATCCGCCTCGATATCACCGAATGGCAGGCCAACAACAGCACCTTCCTCTCGACACTTTAAGTGTCTGCTGGCGCGCCGAAACCGGCGCGCCAGACCCACCAAGCAAGCGCTTGGCTTGTGAAATCGAAAAATTAGGCCATCCTTGCCGTGCCGACATCTGTCGGACTGGCGAAAGGACTGTTCCAGAGTGGTTGGCAGCTGCAAATCACACTTTAGAGGGATCAAGCAGTACCACCTGCTGGCTATAGTCCGCTCAAGGATTTTTAAGAACGGGGCAAACGCACAAAACGGGGCGATGCATCTTTGGAGTGACTTCGGGCTGTCTCTGGCACCCGGTCCTTCAGGCGTTTTTAAAAGTACTCACTGCCATAACAATAATGCACATGGAGTAGCGTCGATGACCTCAGTAAACCAGTTCTGGCGCCGGGCGAAACTGCCTCTGGCGGTCAGTCTTGCCTCTTCGCTCGCCGGGCCCGCATTCGGCGTCAGTTTCAACGTCGGTGAAATCGAAGGCCAGTTCGACTCATCCCTGTCGATCGGTGCCAGTTGGTCTACTCAGAGCCCGAACAAGAACCTCATCGGCGTCAACAATGGCGGCCACGGCCTGTCGCAGACGTCCGACGACGGTCACGCCAACTTCAAAAGCGGTGAAACCTTCTCGAAGATCTTCAAGGGTATCCATGACCTTGAACTGAAGTACGGCGACACCGGCGTGTTCGTCCGTGGCAAATACTGGTACGACTTCGAACTCAAGGATGAAAGCCGCGAGTTCAAGGACATCAGCGATTCGGGCCGTAAAGAGGGCGCCAAGTCGTCCGGCGGGCAGATCCTCGACGCCTTCGTCTACCACAACTATGCGATTGCCGATCAGCCGGGCTCCGTGCGACTGGGCAAGCAGGTAGTGAGCTGGGGTGAAAGTACCTTCATCGGCGGAGGCATCAACTCGATCAACCCGATCGACGTTTCCGCGTTCCGTCGTCCGGGTGCCGAGATCAAGGAAGGCCTGATCCCGGTCAACATGTTCTACGTCTCGCAGAGCCTGACCGAAAATCTCTCGGCCGAAGCGTTCTATCAACTGGAATGGGACCAGACCGTCGTCGATAACTGCGGCACGTTCTTCTCGCAGCCGGATATCGTCGCCGACGGTTGCAACGACAACCTGCGCGTCTTGAACAAACGTTCGCAAATCCCGGCCATCGCCCTGGGGCCATTGGCCGCCAACGGTGTCAACGTCAACGAAGAAGGCGTTCTGGTGCGCCGTGGTCCGGACCGCGATGCCCGTGACAGCGGCCAGTGGGGCGCGTCCTTCAAGTACATGTACGAGCCGCTCGACACTGAGTTCGGCGCCTACTTCATGAACTACCACAGCCGTGCGCCGATCTTCAGCGCCACCGGTGCGCCACAATCGGTCTACAACACGGCGCGCGCGCTGCCAGGACCTTTTGCGGCACTCGCCCCATTGCTGGTCGCGGGCAACTCGAATTACTTCATTGAATACCCAGAAGACATTCGCCTCTACGGTCTGAGCTTCTCCACCACTCTGCCTACCGGTACGGCGTGGAGCGGTGAGATCAGCTACCGTCCGAACGCGCCGGTACAACTGAACTCCACCGACATCCTGTTCGCCGGTGTGCGTCCGATCGGCGGCGCACTGACCAACGCTTCGATACTGAACGGCGTGCCGGGTCAGGATCTGCACGGTTACGAGCGCAAGGAAATCACCCAGATTCAGACAACGTTCACGCACTTCTTCGATCAGGTCATGGGCGCCAGCCGTCTGACCCTCGTTGGTGAAGTCGGCGCGACCTACGTCGGCGGGCTGGAAAGCCGTTCCGACAAGCGTTATGGCCGCGATCCGGTGTATGGCCCGGGTGAGTTGCCGGCCACTGGCGGTGTGAATACCTGCGCCAACATTCTCAACGCCAGCACCATCAATGGTGCAGGGGCAGGTTCACCGCAGAACAACCGCAGCCGCAATTGCGACAACGACGGCTTCACCACATCGATGTCGTGGGGCTACCGCGGTCGTGCCATCTGGGAATACAACGACGTCTTCGCCGGTGTGAACCTCAAGCCGAACGTGGCCTGGTCCCACGACGTCAGCGGTTACTCGCCAGGCCCTGGCGGTAACTTCGAGGAAGGTCGCAAAGCGGTCAGCCTGGGCGTCGATGCCGAATACCAGAACACCTACACCGCGAGCCTGGCTTACACCAACTTCTTCGATGGCAAGTACACCACTGTGGATGACCGCGACTTCGTTGCGCTCAGCTTCGGCGTGAACTTCTAAGCACTGCATTTCAGGACGAACGAATTTATGAAAATAACAAAGAGTCTGTTCCACGCCGGTGTTCTGGGTCTGTCGCTGCTGGCGACCGGGGTCATGGCTGCGGTGCCTGCTGCAGAAGCCGACAAACTGGGCAAGAGCCTGACGCCGATGGGCGCTGAAATGGCCGGTAACGCCGATGGTTCGATCCCGGCGTGGAAGCCGCTGCCGAAGAATGCCGGCAGCGTCGACGCGCGTGGCTTCCTGTCCAACCCTTATGCCAGTGAACAACCGCTGTTCACCATCACCGCCAAGGATGTCGACAAGTACAAGGACAAGCTGGCGCCGGGCCAATACGCGATGTTCAAGCGCTACCCGGACACCTTCAAGATGCCGGTTTACCCGTCCCATCGCGGTGCGACCGTGCCGGATGACGTGTTCGCCGCCATCAAGAAAAACGCCACCAGCACCAACCTGGTGTCCGGCGGCAACGGTCTGGAGAACTTCGACACAGCGGTGCCGTTTCCGATTCCGAAAACCGGTGTGGAAGTCATCTGGAACCACATCACCCGCTATCGCGGCGGCAGCGTGACTCGTCTGGTCACTCAGGCCACGCCGCAACCGAACGGCTCGTATAGCCTGGTGTACTTCCAGGATCAGTTCGTGTTCCGCGACAAGATGAAGGACTACGACCCGAAAAACCCGGGCAACATCCTGTTCTACTTCAAGCAGAAAGTAACCGCGCCGGCGCGTCTGGCCGGTGGTGTGCTGCTGGTGCACGAAACCCTCGACCAAGTGAAAGAGCCACGTTCGGCGTGGGTCTACAACGCCGGTCAGCGTCGTGTGCGTCGTGCGCCACAAGTGTCCTATGACGGCCCGGGGACTGCGGCAGATGGCCTGCGGACTTCCGACAACCTCGACATGTTCAACGGTGCGCCGGATCGCTACGACTGGAAGCTTGAAGGCAAGAAAGAGATGTACATCGCCTCCGACAGCTACAAGCTCGACGATCCGAAGTTGAAATACGCCGACATCATCAAGGCCGGTCACATCAATCAGGATCTGGCGCGTTACGAGCTGCGCCGCGTCTGGCATGTGGTTGCTACCCTGAAGGAAGGTCAGCGCCACATCTACGCCAAACGTGACTTCTACATCGACGAAGACACCTGGCAAGCAGCGGTGATCGACCATTACGACGGTCGTGGCCAACTGTGGCGCGTTGCCGAAGCGCATGCCGAGAACTACTACGACAAGCAAGTGCCGTGGTATGCCCTGGAAACCCTCTACGACCTGCAGTCCGGCCGCTACCTGGCACTGGGCATGAAGAACGAAGAGAAGCAGGCGTATGACTTCGGTTTCACCGCCACCACCAGCGACTTCACCCCGGCCGCACTGCGTCAGGATGGTGTTCGCTAACTCGCTGTAACCCGAGGCCGCATCCTCGTGAAAAACGCCCCGACTGGTTCGGGGCGTTTTTTTTGCGCGGCCTCCGCGCCTTCGAACCGCTTTTGTAGGAGTTGCCGAAGGCTGCGATCTTTTGATCTTTTGTTTGGACCGTGGGTTTTGGGGGCATATCCGTTGTTGCGGTTGGGGCCTATGGCGGTTTCGCTCTTACAGCGAGTCCCTTTTTCAAACGCCAAAAAGGAACCAAAAGGCTTGGCCCCCGGCGTACGGCACTTCGCTTAGGCTCAGTGTTCCCTCGCTTCGGTGTTCATCCGGGGGCATCGCCTACGGTTTGCTTCGCTGCACCTCCTCTCGATGTATGCGGCTACGCCGCACGGCGCTGCGCGCCTGCCCCGGATGAACGCCTTCGCTCGGCCTGCCGATGGGGGCGAAAATCAAAAGCCAGATCAAAAGCAGGAGCCAAAGCAGATCAAAAGATCGCAGCCTTCGGCAGCTCCTACAGGTCGAAATGGGGGGGAATGGCGCATTCTGGAAAGACTTTTGTAGCCATTTGTAGCAGCAACCTTCATTCCCGGTACGTTTAAGGCTAGTCTGCGGACATCTGCAACGCCGCCAACAGCAATTCGAACAAGAGCCGGCCATGACTGATCTGTCCCCACTTCCGGGTCCCGCAAGCGTTGCCGTCGCGGCACTGGACGGGCGTTTTTTTCGCCCGCCGTTGCCCGACGGCTACGTTTTGCGACCACGTCTTTGCGAGCGCCTGCAGGCCGGGCTCGGTGGGCGGCTGTTGCTGGTCAGCGCCCCTGCCGGGTTCGGCAAGAGTTCGCTGGCGGTGGAGTTCTGTCAGAGTCTGCCGGCGCACTGGCAAAGTCTCTGGCTGGGCCTCAGTCCTCGTGACAGCGATCCCGGACGCTTTCTCGAACGGTTGCTCGAAGGCTTGCAAGACTACTTCCCGCAACTAGGCAGTCGCGCACTCGGCCTGCTGAAAATGCGCCAACGCCATCAGCCATTTGCCTTCGAAGAATGGCTCGACGGCTTGCTCGATGAACTGACATTGCACCTCGATCCCGCCAAGCCGTTGCTGCTGGTTCTCGACGATTATCATCTTGCACAAGGTCCGGTGCTCGACCGTTGCCTGCAATTTTTCCTCAATCATCTGCCCGACGGCTTGCTGGTGATGGTCACCAGCCGGCAGCGCCCCGATTGGCATCTGGCGCGCTTGCGTCTGTCGCGGCAATTGCTCGAATTGCACGAGCAGGATCTGCGTCTGACCCACGACGAAGCCCTGGCCTTGCTTGATCGCCACAGCAGTTCTCTGCGCGGTGAAGCGCTGGAAAGTCTTATCCAGCGCAGTGAAGGCTGGGTCGCCGGGCTGCGTTTCTGGCTGTTGGCGGTGTCCGAAGCGGGCAACGATGCGGCGTTGCCGCAATCGCTGAACGGCGGGGAAGGGCTGATCCGCGATTATCTGCTCGAAGAAGTCATCGATTGCCTGCCGGCCGAAGTGCAGGCCTTTCTCTACGACACTGCACCTCAGGAGCGCTTTTGCAGCGAGTTGTGCGACGCCGTTCGCGAGGCCCACGACAGCGCCGAGATCCTGCGTTTCCTGTTGGCACATCAGGTCTTTCTGGTGCCGCTGGACGAGCACGGTCACTGGTATCGCTATCACCATTTATTCTCTGATTTATTGCGCAGCCGGCCGATTGCGCAAGCGATGGTGCCGACCGCCACGTTGCACTTGCGTGCGTGTCGCTGGTTCAACGCGCAAGGGCTGCTGGATGAGGCGGTCGAGCAGGCGTTGCGAGCCGGCCATCTCGATGTGGCGGCGAATCTGGTGCAGAACCTTTCCGAGGAACAACTACTGGCCGAGCAAAATGTCGGCATGCTGCTGCGCTGGAAAATGGACTTGCCCGACAGTTTGCTGATCAGCACGCCGCGCTTGATCGTGCTTTACAGCTGGGCGTTGGGGCTGGCCTGTCAGCTCGATGCCGCCGAAGAGTTGTCCAGCCACTTGAGCCGCTTCCTGCCGGCGCCTTCCGCTACCGCGCAGAAATCGATGCTGGCGCAATGGCTGGCACTGAGCGGAATCATTGCCCGTGGTCGCGGCCATCGGGAGCTGACGCTCAGGTATTGCAGCGAAGCCCTGGAAAGTCTGCCGGCCAAACGTTATGGCCAGCGCCTGATGTGTTTATCGACCTTGTCCAATCTGGCCATTGCCGACGGCGATCTGTGGCGCGCACGCGGTCTTAACCGAGAGTCCCTGGAGCTGGCGCAGCGTGTTGGCAATCCGTTGTTCGAAGCACTGGCGCATTACGACCGTGCGCGGGTGTTGCAGGCTCGCGGCGAAATCCTGCGCGCCTTCGATGAAGTCCAGCAGGGCCTGGAGCGTTTGCGCGGCTTGTCGCCACAACGCCTGTACGCGGTGCGCGCGCGGCTGACGCTGTACGAGGGCTTCCTGTTGGCGATGCGCTTGCAGCCGCAGGCCGCGCGCGTGCGTTTGTTGGCCGGCATCGGCGAAGCACGCGCCTGTCGCGATATCAGCGTGTTGATCGGCCACTGCGTCATCGCGCGTCTGGACGGTGCGGCCGGCGAGTTCGCCAAAGCCTTCGCTGAACTGGCCGAAGCCGAACGCCTGATGCACATCTGGGACGTACCGCCGATCTACTATCTGGCGATGATCACGTTGGTCAAATGCGAGCTGTGGCTGGCGCAGGGACGTACCGATCTTGCCGAGGCGTGGCTCGCGCGGCTGGGTCAGACTTACACGGGCGAGCGCGCCGCTGCGCCGCCGGAATTTCACCCGCAGTTACCGTTGCATGTGGAACTGCAGCAAGCACTGCTCGACATGATTCAGGGGCAACCGATGCTCGCCGAAGGGCGGTTGAACGTGTTGCATGAAAACGGCCAGCAAACCGGCAGGCAGTTGCTCAGTGTGATGGCGTTGACCCAGAAGGTGGCGCTGTTGCTGGCGGGTGGGCGTGAACCTGAGGCCAGAAAAGCACTGAGTCAGGCGCTGGAGGCGGCTGCCGGGGGCGTGCTGCAGCCGTTCGATGCCTTGGTGAAAGGGCACGCTGACTGGTTGCGTGGGCAGTTGCAGAATTCGCCCGCGCTGGCAGGACAGCAGTTGCTTGAACACGTTCCGCCAGCGGCGCCTCGCCCTGTTATGGATTGTGGCGTGACCGAACAACTCAGTAGCCGCGAACTGTCGGTACTGCGCCTGATCGCCCAAGGCTGTTCGAATCAGGAAATCAGCGAAAAGTTGTTCATCTCACTGCACACGGTGAAAACTCACGCCAGCCACATCAACAGCAAGTTGGGTGTTGAGCGACGCACGCAGGCAGTGGCACGGGCCAAAGAGCTGGGGTTAATGATCTAGCGACGGTAAAATTGCGGATCGGCCGTTTCGAGCCACTGCCCAGGATTTCCCATGACCGTCACAAGCCCAGTGCTCATCCGCGAAACCTTCCCCGTCGGCCCGCTCCAGTGCAACTGCACCATCATCGGCGACCCGATCACAAAGAAAGCCATTGTCGTCGACCCGGGCGGCAATCCTGACCTGATCATGGCGCGTCTCGATGCGCATGGCCTGAAAGTCGTCAGCATCATCCACACCCACGCGCATCTCGATCACTTCCTCGCTTCCGGCCAGATGAAAGAGAAGACCGGAGCGACCCTGCATTTGCACAAGGAAGACCAATTCCTCTGGGACAACCTCGAAATGCAATGCCAGATGTTCGGCGTGCCGTATACACCGGTGCCGTCACCGGATCGCTGGTTGAGCGATGATGAAGAACTGGCCTGTGGTTGCGGCGTGGCCCTGCATACGCCGGGACATACACCCGGTTCCATGAGCTTTTGGTTTTCCGAGGCTAAGCTGTTGATTGCCGGCGACACGTTGTTTCGTCGCGGCGTAGGGCGCACGGATTTGTGGGGCGGCGATCAGGCGACCATCGTGCGTTCGATCAAGCAGCGGCTGTACACGCTGGACGAGGACGCGACAGTGGTGACCGGGCATGGGCCGGATACGCGTCTGGGTGACGAGATGCGCGAAAACCCGTTTGTACGTGCCTAAATATTTTGTCACGAGTGCCCGGCGGAATTTTTGTGCATTGTCATGATCCAACGCCCGCGCAGGTCCATTTAACCCAGTGGCCGCTGCACCACAGAATGCGAAAAACCAGGAGCTCTCCATGTTCACCAAGCGTCGTTTGATTATTGTCGCTACTGCCGTGGCCTTGCTGTCCGGCTGCGCCTCGCCTAACCCGTATGACAATCAAGGCCAGGCTGACAGCGGCTCGCAAGGCATGAGCAAAACCGCCAAATACGGCGGCCTCGGCGCTCTGGCCGGTGCGCTCGCCGGTGCTGCCATCGACCACAACAACCGCGGCAAGGGTGCCTTGATCGGCGCCGCAGTGGTGGGTGCTTCCGCTGCCGGTTACGGTTACTACGCCGACCAGCAAGAAAAGAAACTGCGCGCGAGCATGGCCAACACTGGCGTTGAAGTGCAGCGTCAGGGCGACCAGATCAAGCTGATCATGCCAGGCAATATCACGTTCGCCACCGATTCGGCGAACATCGCCTCCAGCTTCTACCAGCCGCTGAACAACCTCGCGGGCTCGTTGAAAGAGTTCAGCCAGAACCAGATCGAAATCGTCGGCTACACCGACAGCACCGGCAGCCGCCAGCACAACATGGACCTGTCGCAGCGTCGTGCGCAGAGCGTGGCGACCTACCTGACCTCGCAAGGTGTCAGCGGTGCCAACCTGTCGGCCCGTGGCGCCGGTCCGGATAACCCGATTGCCAGCAATGGCGATGTGAATGGCCGGGCGCAAAACCGTCGGGTCGAGGTCAACCTGAAGGCGATACCGGGCCAGCAGTATGGTGGTCAGCAGCAACAGCAGCCGGGCACGGTTCAGCAGTATCCGTAATCGATTGCCCGAATGAAGAAATGCCCGATCCAGTGATCGGGCATTTTTTTGTGTCGCCTGTGCCGGCCTCATCGCGAGCAGGCTCACTCCCACATTTGAAATGCATTCCCCTGTGGGAGCGAGCCTGCTCGCGAAGGGGCCATAACGATCACCCACAAATCTTCGGACACAAAAAAGCCCCCGGACACATCGCTGTCCGGGGGCTTTTTGTTTGTCAGCGAAGACTGATTACTTCTTCAACCCGTAATGCTCATCGAGCATGCCCGGCGAGTTCGGGGTCTTCGGTGCGTAGTCGCGCGGCGGCTCCTGATCGCGCGGTGGCGTCAGTCGTTCGCGTGGCGCGACGGCCGCGTCAGCGTGCAGGGCGGCGATCAGGCGCTGGCGGGTCTGCTCGTCCAGGGCCAGACGATTGGCGCCCTCGGCGAGATGATCCTGCACTTCCTGATAGCTCTGGGTCAGTTTCTTGACCAGCATCGCGGTGCTGTTGAAGTGGGTGACCACCTCGTTTTGATAACTGTCGAAACGCTCCTGGATATCATCCAGTTGACGCTGCGTACGGCTCGGCGCGGCGTTCGGCGCAACGCGCGCGATCAGGAATCCAATGGCGACACCCACAACCAGGGCAAGAGTCGGTAACAACCAAACTAAGAGCGAGTGTTCCACGAGTCCTTCCTCTATAAACGGCTTTGCTTTACGTTAACGGCTCGAACCTGCGCTGTATACCGCGATTCACTCGCAATAGATTGGCACAGACAATTTGCTAGACGAGTCGACCCGATTCGAGGTCACGGAGTTCCTTCCTTGCTGATGCGTGAAACCCCTGTAGTGATTGACGGCCCGGTGGGCCAATTAGAGAGCTTGTACCTGGACAACGAGCAGCCGCGCGGCATTGCGCTGATCTGCCATCCGAACCCGGTGCAGGGCGGCACCATGCTCAACAAGGTCGTCTCGACCCTGCAGCGCACCGCGCGCGACGCGGGCTTGATCACCTTGCGCTTCAACTATCGCGGCGTCGGCGCCAGCGAAGGTTCCCACGACATGGGCACCGGCGAGGTCGACGATGCTCAGGCTGCCGCTGCATGGCTGCGCGAGAAACACCCGGATCTGCCACTGACCCTGTTCGGTTTCTCCTTCGGCGGATTTGTTGCAGCAAGTCTCGGCGGCCGTCTTGAAGCGCAAGGCGTGCAGCTCAAGCACCTGTTCATGGTCGCGCCAGCGGTGATGCGTCTGAGCGAGCAGGATCAATTGCCAGAACATGGCGAACTCACCGTGATCCAGCCGGAAACCGACGAAGTCATCGATCCGCAACTGGTCTACGCCTGGTCGGAAAAACTCCAGCGCCCCCATGAGCTGCTGAAAGTGGCAGAATGCGGACACTTTTTTCATGGCAAGCTGACTGATCTCAAGGATCTGCTCCTGCCGCGTCTCTCGAATTGATTGCAGTCTGACAAGCGATTACCCATGACGAACCGTACCCGCATCCTCACCGGCATCACTACCACCGGCACGCCGCACCTGGGCAACTACGCCGGCGCTATCCGCCCGGCGATCCTCGCCAGCCGCGACAGCAATGCCGATTCGTTCTACTTCCTGGCCGACTACCACGCCCTGATCAAATGCGATGACCCGCTGCGCATCCAGCGCTCGCGTCTGGAAATCGCCGCGACCTGGCTGGCCGGTGGCCTCGATGTCGACCGTGTGACCTTCTACCGCCAGTCCGACATCCCGGAAATCCCTGAGCTGACCTGGCTGCTGACCTGCGTTGCTGCCAAGGGCCTGCTCAACCGCGCGCACGCCTACAAGGCTTCGGTGGACAAGAACGTCGAAACCGGTGAAGACCCGGATGCCGGCATCACCATGGGCCTCTACAGCTACCCGGTGCTGATGGCCGCAGACATTCTGATGTTCAACGCACACAAGGTGCCAGTCGGTCGTGATCAGATCCAGCACGTGGAAATGGCACGCGATATCGGCCAGCGTTTCAACCACCTCTTCGGTCAGGGTAAAGAATTCTTCACCATGCCCGAAGCGCTGATCGAAGAGAGCGTGGCGACGTTGCCAGGCCTCGACGGTCGCAAGATGTCGAAGAGCTATGACAACACCATTCCGCTGTTCTCCAGCGCCAAAGAGATGAAGGATGCGATCTCGCGGATCGTCACCGACTCCAAAGCGCCAGGCGAAGCCAAGGATCCGGACAACTCGCACCTGTTCACCCTGTTCCAGGCCTTCGCCACGCCGGCGCAGGCTGACGAGTTCCGCAGCGAACTGCTCGGTGGTCTGGGTTGGGGCGAGGCGAAGAACCGTCTGTTCCAGTTGCTCGACAACGATCTAGGCGAAGCGCGCGACAAGTATCACCAGTTGATCGAGCGCCCGGCAGACCTGGAAGACATCCTGCAAATCGGCGCGAAGAAGGCCCGTGCCGTGGCGACGCCGTTCCTCAATGAATTGCGTGAAGCGGTTGGCCTGCGTTCTTTCGTCAATCAGGTGCAAGTCGCTGCAACCACCAAGAAGAAAACCGCGAAAGCTGCGCGTTTCGTCAGTTTCCGCGAAGACGACGGCAGCTTCCGTTTCCGTCTGCTGGCGGCCGATGGCGAGCAATTGCTGCTGTCGCGCAACTTTGCTGACGGCAAAGCCGCAGGGCAGGTGACCAAACAGCTGCAATCCGGCCAGCCGCTGGACGTGCGCAGCGAAGACCTGAGCTTCAGCGTCTGGCTGGAAGGCGAGTGCGTTGGCGACAGCCCGGCGTTCGCCGACGCTGCTGCCCGCGACGCCGCTATTGAGGCTTTGCGCGTTGCGCTGACCCCGGTTCAGGACTAATCGGCGGCACGGTCCGACCAAGGGCCGATTGCCATTCCCACGGGCCGTCGCTACAGTGACGGCCCGTTTTTGTTGCCTTGCTAACGAATTATGACGCCCCTAGAACGATACCAAGCTGATCTGAAACGCCCGGACTTCTTCCATGACGCCGCGCAGGAGACTGCTGTGCGTCATTTGCAGCGTCTGTACGACGATCTGATCGCCGCCGATCAAAACAAGCCGGGTCTGCTGAGCAAGCTGTTCGGCAAGAAGGATCAGACGCCGGTCAAGGGCCTGTATTTCTGGGGTGGCGTGGGTCGCGGCAAAACTTACCTGGTCGACACCTTCTTCGAAGCGCTGCCGTTCAAGGAAAAGACCCGCACCCACTTCCACCGCTTCATGAAGCGTGTGCACGAAGAGATGAAGACCCTCGGCGGCGAGAAAAATCCGCTGACCATCATCGCCAAGCGTTTTTCCGACGAGTCGCGGGTGATCTGCTTCGATGAATTCTTCGTTTCCGACATCACCGACGCGATGATCCTCGGCACGTTGATGGAAGAACTGTTCAAGAATGGCGTGACCCTGGTCGCGACCTCGAACATCGTCCCGGACGGTCTGTACAAGGACGGGCTACAACGGGCGCGCTTCCTGCCGGCCATCGCGCTGATCAAGCAGAACACCGAGATCGTCAACGTCGACAGCGGCGTCGACTACCGTCTGCGCCACCTCGAACAAGCGGAGCTGTTCCACTATCCGCTCGACGAAGCCGCCCACGAAAGCCTGCGCAAGAGCTTCAAGGCACTGACGCCGGAATGCACGGCTGCGGTCGAGAACGATGTGCTGATCATCGAAAATCGCGAGATCCGCGCCCTGCGCACTTGCGACGACGTGGCCTGGTTCGATTTCCGCGAACTGTGCGACGGTCCGCGTAGCCAGAACGACTACATCGAGCTGGGCAAAATCTTCCACGCCGTGCTGCTCAGCGGCGTCGAGCAGATGAGCGTGACCACCGACGACATCGCCCGTCGCTTCATCAACATGGTCGACGAGTTCTACGACCGTAACGTGAAGCTGATCATTTCGGCTGAAGTCGAGCTGAAAGATCTGTACACCGGCGGCCGCTTGAATTTTGAATTCCAGCGCACGCTGAGCCGTCTGCTGGAGATGCAATCGCACGAATTCCTGTCGCGGGCGCACAAGCCTTAAACAGATTCGGCAAATAAAAAGGGCCTGCAATTGCAGGCCCTCTTTTTATATCCAGAATTCACCGCAATACCCTGTAGGAGTGAGCCTGCTCGCGATAGCGGTGGATCAGTCACATAAGTACTGCATGGACGGACGCAATCGCGAGCAGGCTCACTCCTACATGGGTTTGTGTATGGGCAGAGGGCTAAGCAGCCTGCTGAAACTGCTGCCGATACTGATTCGGCGACAATTCAGTGTGCTGACGGAACAACCGCGCAAAGAAGCTCGCATCGTCGTAACCGACCTCATAACTGATGGTCTTGATGCTCTTGCGGCTGCCCGACAACAAGCCCTTCGCCGTCTCGATACGCAGGCGTTGCAGATAGTGCAGCGGCTTGTCACCGGTGGCTGTCTGGAAGCGCCGCATGAAATTGCGGATGCTCATGCCATGCTCGCGGGCCACGTCTTCGAAGCGGAATTTGTCGGCGAAATGCTCTTCGAGCCAGTGCTGAATCTGCAGGATGATCACGTCCTGGTGCAGCTTCTGTCCACCGAAGCCAATACGTCCCGGCGCATAGCTGCGCTGCACTTCGTAGAGAATGTCGCGGGCCACGGCTTGCGCGACGTTGGCCCCACAGAAACGCTCGATCAAGTAGATGTAAAGGTCGCACGCCGAGGTGGTGCCGCCGGCGCAATACAAGTTGTCGGCATCGGTCAGGTGCTTGTCCTGATTGAGATAGACCTTTGGAAAGCGCTCGGCAAAGGCATTGAAGAAACGCCAGTAGGTGGTCGCTTCCTTGCCGTTGAGCAGGCCGGCCTCGGCCAGCCAGAACACCCCGGTGGCTTCGCCGCACAACACGGCGCCGCGCGAGTGTTGTTCGCGCAACCATGGCAGGACTTGTGGATAACGACCGCACAGCGTATCGAAATCGTCCCAGAACGCCGGGAGGATGATGACGTCGGCGTTTTCCAGGCCGCCGTCAACCGGCATCACGACGTCACTGAAGCTGTTCACCGGTTTGCCGTCGGGGCTGACCAGGCGTGTTTCGAATGCCGGTGTCAGGCCGTGGCCCAGTTGTTTGCCATACCGCAGGCTGGCCAGATGGAAGAAATCCTTGGCTTGCATGAGAGTGGAGGCGAAAACCCGGTCGATTGCCAGGATGCTGACGCGCCGCAAGGGCGTGGAGACTTGCTTGGACATAATTCAACTTTTGTTTTGTTTTTATAAGGGAAAGTGGTCACCAGACGGCTGGATCGTCTTATTTTTTGTCGGATGTGTCCAGTGTCCTGTGTCAGAGGGGAGGCTTAGTCTCTGAAGGTCATCTCCCGCCAACAACAAAGAAAGGTGCCGCATGATCCCCAGAACCTTGTTCAGCTCCGAGCACGAATTGTTTCGCGACAGCGTACGAACCTTCCTCGAAAAAGAGGCCGTGCCGTTCCATGCGCAATGGGAGAAACAAGGCTATATCGACCGCAAACTCTGGAACAAGGCAGGCGATGCGGGGATGCTCTGCTCGCACCTGCCGGAAGAGTACGGCGGGCTGGGGGCGGACTTTCTCTACAGCGCAGTGGTGATCGAAGAGGTCGGTCGATTGGGTTTGACCGGTATTGGTTTCTCGCTGCATTCGGACATTGTCGCGCCGTACATCCTGCATTACGGCAGTGAAGCGCTGAAACACAAATACCTGCCGAAACTGGTCTCGGGCGAGATGGTCACGGCCATTGCCATGACCGAGCCGGGCGCCGGTTCCGATCTGCAAGGTGTGAAGACCACGGCCGTGCTGGACGGTGACGAGTATGTGATCAACGGTTCGAAAACCTTTATCACCAACGGCTTTCTGGCGGATCTGGTGATCGTGGTCGCCAAGACCGATCCGAAGGCCGGCGCCAAGGGCACCAGCCTGTTTCTGGTGGAAGCGAACACGCCGGGGTTCGAAAAGGGCAAGCGCCTGGAGAAGGTCGGCATGAAGGCCCAGGACACCTCGGAATTGTTTTTCCAGGATGTGCGCGTGCCCAAGGAAAATCTCTTGGGGCAGGCCGGTGCCGGGTTTGCCTATCTGATGCAGGAGTTGCCGCAAGAACGTCTGACGGTGGCAATTGGTGGCCTGGCCTCAGCCGAAGCGGCGTTGCAGTGGACGTTGGACTACACCCGCGATCGCAAGGCCTTCGGCAAAGCGATTGCCGACTTCCAGAACACCCGTTTCAAGCTGGCAGAGATGGCCACCGAGATTCAGATCGGCCGAGTGTTCGTCGACAAATGTCTGGAACTGCACCTGCAAGGCAAACTGGATGTGCCCACTGCGGCGATGGCGAAATACTGGGGCACTGACCTGCAATGCAAGGTGCTCGACGAGTGCGTGCAGTTGCATGGCGGTTACGGCTTCATGTGGGAGTACCCGGTGGCCCGGGCGTGGGCGGATGCGCGCGTGCAGCGCATTTATGCCGGCACCAATGAAATCATGAAGGAGATCATTGCGCGCTCGCTTTGATCTTCGCTGCATTGGCTGGCCTCTTCGCGAGCAGGCTCGCTCCCACAGGGGATCACGGTACCTGTGGGAGCGAGCCTGCTCGCGAAGCTTTTAACGGTCGATCAAGGTGCAGGATTCGGATGATCCTTGTGAATCGCCTCGATCCCTGCCAGCACTTCATCGGAAAGCTTCAGATCGAAACTGGCAATGTTGCTGTCCAGTTGCTCAAGCGTCGTCGCCCCAATGATATTGCTGGTGACAAACGGTTGCTGAGTCACAAAAGCCAAGGCCATCTGCGCCGGATCCAGACCGTGTTCACGAGCCAGCGCCACGTATCGGCTGCACGCCGCTTCCGATTGCGCGTTGAAATAGCGGCTGAAGCGGCTGTAGAGGCTCAGGCGACCTTTCGGCGGCCGCGCGCCACCTTCGTACTTGCCTGACAGGAAACCAAACGCCAGCGGCGAATAAGCGAGCAGGCCGCACTGTTCGCGGATGGCGATTTCCGCCAGGCCCACTTCAAAACTGCGGTTGAGCAGGTTGTAGGGGTTCTGGATTGATACTGCACGCGGCCAGCCACGGGCTTCGGCCAAGGCCAGAAAGCGCATGGTGCCCCATGGCGTTTCATTGGACAGGCCGATGTGGCGGATCTTGCCGGCCTTCACCTGTTCGTCGAGTGCTTCGAGGGTGTCTTCGAGCGGCGTCAGGTTGGCTTCGATCTTGTGTTTGTAGCCCAGCTGTCCGAAAAAGTTGGTGCTGCGCTCCGGCCAGTGCAATTGATACAGGTCGATGTAGTCGGTCTGCAGGCGCTCCAGGCTGGCATCCACCGCGGCGGTAATGTGCTGGCGGTTGTGGCGCAGGTTTTTGTCGCGGATGTAGTCGATGGTGTTGCCGGGGCCGGCGATCTTGCTGGCCAGAATCCAGTCGGCACGGTCGCCGCGACTTTTGAAGTAATTGCCGATGTAGCGCTCGGTGGTGGCGTAGGTTTCGGCTTTCGGCGGCACCGGGTACATCTCGGCGGTGTCGATGAAATTGATCCCGGCCTCTTTGGCCCGTTCGATCTGGGCGAAGGCTTCAGCTTCAGTGTTTTGCTCGCCCCAGGTCATGGTGCCGAGGCAGATTGCACTCACGTTCAGGTCGGTACGGCCTAGCTGGCGATAGTCCATCGGGTGCTCCTTGGGCAAAACAATCATAAAAGCAGGTTGAAATATTTTTCGCAATCTGCATAATTGCCGACCTCTTTCTGCAGTGGAAGTGATGCGCCGCCGCCGAAGAATCTTGCCGTTGAACGGACGCGCCGACCCGAGCCCCCGAAAGCGTCTGTATCCGGCTGCCTTTGACTTGTCAAAGTACGCACTATTCAGTAAGATCCGCCGTCTAATTTACAGGGCGGCCCCTGAGGCTATAAAGAATGAAAACTTTTACTGCTAAACCGGAAACAGTAAAGCGCGACTGGTTTGTCGTCGACGCTGCTGGTCAGACCCTGGGTCGTCTGGCCACCGAAATCGCGAGCCGTCTGCGTGGCAAGCACAAGCCTGAGTACACTCCTCACGTTGACACCGGCGACTACATCGTCGTAATCAACGCTGAGCAGATTCGTGTTACCGGTGCTAAAACCACTGACAAAATGTACTACTCCCACTCCGGTTTCCCGGGCGGCATCAAGTCGATCAACTTTGAAAAGCTGATCGCTAAAGCCCCTGAGCGCGTGATCGAGACCGCGGTTAAAGGCATGCTGCCTAAAAACCCACTGGGTCGCGACATGTACCGTAAGCTGAAAGTCTATGCGGGCGCTGCACACCCACATACTGCTCAGCAGCCCCAAGAACTGAAGTTTTAACGGAATAGTACATTATGTCGGCGACTCAAAATTACGGCACTGGCCGTCGCAAGACCGCAACCGCACGCGTTTTCCTGCGTCCGGGTACTGGTAACATCTCCATCAACAACCGTTCGCTGGAAAACTTCTTCGGCCGCGAAACTGCCCGCATGGTAGTTCGCCAGCCGCTGGAGCTGACTGAGACTGTCGAGAAGTTCGACATCTACGTCACCGTGATCGGCGGTGGTGTAAGTGGTCAAGCTGGCGCAATCCGCCACGGCATCACTCGCGCTCTGATGGACTACGACGAAACCCTGCGTGGCGCTCTGCGCAAAGCTGGCTTCGTTACTCGCGACGCCCGTGAAGTTGAACGTAAGAAAGTTGGTCTGCGTAAAGCGCGTAAGCGTCCGCAGTACTCGAAGCGTTAATTTCGCTTTCGCGTTCAAAAAGAACGCCCGCCTCCTCACGGAAGCGGGCGTTTTTTTATGCCTGTGATTTATTAAAGAATTGCGCTGCGACAACTTGCCACTTCCGTAGACCCCCTATACTGCAAGGCTTGAGGGTACGAGCTCCGGGTAATTCCCTTGTCAGAATTGGGGCTTTTCATTACCATCTCGGCAAAATTTTTATAAGTAACATTGATTTATTTAGTAGATGCCTGATTTAACAGGCCACAAAAGCTGATGGGAGAGGACTGAATGAGCAATGACGGCGTGAATGCAGGCCGGCGTCGCTTCTTGGTAGCAGCCACATCCGTGGTGGGTGCTGCAGGAGCGGTGGGGGCTGCGGTCCCGTTCGTGGGGTCATGGTTTCCCAGTGCCAAGGCGAAAGCCGCTGGTGCACCGGTGAAAGTGAATGTCAGCAAAATCGAGCCAGGACAGCAGATGATTGCTGAGTGGCGCGGCCAGCCGGTGTTCATTGTTCGTCGTACCGAGGAAATCCTGGGGAATCTCAAGAAGATCGAGGGCCAGCTCTCCGATCCAACCTCCAAAAACTCCACGCAACCCACCTATGTCGACCCTGAAGTGCGTTCGATCAAGCCGGAAATTCTGCTGCTGATCGGGATCTGCACACACCTGGGTTGCTCACCAACTTTCCGTCCCGAAGTGGCACCTGCGGATCTTGGCAAAGACTGGGTCGGTGGCTATTTCTGCCCTTGCCACGGTTCTCACTACGATCTGGCTGGCCGCGTCTACAAGTCGCAACCTGCGCCTTTGAACCTGCCAGTTCCCCCGCATTCCTATGAGACCGATGACCTGATTGTCATTGGCGTCGATACGGAGAAAGCGTGATGAGCAAGTTCATGGATTGGGTTGATGCGCGCTTCCCTGCGACCAAAATGTGGGAAGACCATCTCAGCAAGTATTACGCTCCAAAAAACTTCAACTTCTTCTACTTCTTCGGCTCCCTGGCGCTGCTGGTTCTGGTGAATCAAATCGTCACCGGTGTCTGGCTGACGATGAGCTACACGCCGTCGGCAGAAGAAGCCTTCGCTTCCGTCGAATACATCATGCGTGACGTCGAGTACGGCTCGATCCTGCGTCTGCTGCACTCGACCGGTGCTTCGGCGTTCTTCATCGTGGTTTATCTGCACATGTTCCGTGGTCTGCTCTACGGCTCCTATCAGAAGCCGCGTGAGCTGGTCTGGGTCTTCGGCATGCTGATTTATCTGGCGCTGATGGCCGAAGCGTTCATGGGTTACCTGCTGCCATGGGGTCAGATGTCCTACTGGGGTGCCCAGGTAATCATCTCGCTGTTCGGTGCGATTCCGGTCATCGGCAACGACCTGACTCAGTGGATTCGTGGTGACTACCTGATCTCGGGGATTACCCTGAACCGCTTCTTCGCCTTGCACGTTGTCGCGCTGCCGATCGTGATTCTCGGTCTGGTGGTGCTGCACATTCTGGCGTTGCACGAAGTGGGTTCGAACAACCCTGATGGCGTCGATATCAAGAAGCACAAAGACGAAAACGGCATCCCGCTGGATGGCATTGCCTTCCACCCGTACTACACCGTGAAAGACATTGTCGGTGTTGTAGTGTTCCTGTTTATCTTCTGCTTCATTGTGTTCTTCTTCCCGGAAATGGGCGGTTACTTCCTCGAAAAACCAAACTTTGAGCAAGCCAACCCGTTCAAGACGCCAGAGCACATTGCCCCGGTTTGGTACTTCACGCCGTTCTACGCAATCCTGCGTGCAATCCCGGACAAACTCATGGGCGTTATCGCCATGGGTGCGGCGATTGCGGTGCTGTTCGTGCTGCCGTGGCTCGATCGCAGTCCGGTCAAATCGATGCGCTATAAAGGCTGGATGAGCAAAATCTGGCTGCTGGTGTTCTGCATTTCGTTCGTGATTCTCGGCATTCTCGGTGTGCTTGCGCCGACGCCGGAGCGAACCCTGCTGTCGCAGGTCTGCACCTTCCTGTACTTCGCCTACTTCATTCTGATGCCGTTCTACACCAGGCTCGAGAAGACCAAACCGGTTCCGGAAAGGGTGACTGGCTGATGAAAAAGTTATTTTTTGCTCTGATTTTTGCTGCGTTGCCTGTGCTGTCTTTCGCCGCTGAACACGGTGGTCCGGAGCTGGAAAAAGTCGACATCGATGTCTCCGATAAAGCTGCCCTGCAGGACGGTGCGCGCACCTTCGCCAACTATTGCATGGGCTGCCACAGTGCCAAGTTCCAGCGTTATGAGCGCGTCGCCGATGACCTCGGTGTGCCGCACGAGCTGATGCTGGAGAAGCTGGTGTTCACCGGCGCCAAGATCGGTGATCACATGAACATCGGCATGCAACCGGCGGACGCCAAGACCTGGTTTGGCGCAGCGCCGCCGGACCTGACCCTGGTGGCTCGCGTGCGTGGCACTGATTGGCTTTACGGTTACCTGCGTTCGTTCTACGAGGATCCTGCACGTCCATGGGGTGTGAACAACAAGGTCTTCCCGAACGTCGGCATGCCTAACGTGCTGGTCGGCCTTCAGGGTCGTCAGGTCGTGGGCTGCAAGCAGGTGCAGATCGTCGAAGACGGCAAGAAGCAATATGATCCGCTGACCGGTACGCCTCTGACACATGAGGCGTGCGATCAACTGACCATCGTGCCGAAATCCGGTGCTCTGAACGAAGAGCAGTTCGATGAGAAGGTCAAGAATCTGGTAACCTTCCTGGCTTACTCGGCTAACCCGGTTAAGCTGCAACATCAGCGCATCGGTACTTACGTCTTGCTGTACCTGGCGTTCTTCTTTGTGTTCGCCTACCTGCTCAAGCGTGAATACTGGAAAGACGTGCACTGATACGCTTCAAGCATTGCTGTTAATCGCGCGCGCCCAAGGGCGCCTCCGATAACGCAACGTCTGGTCAGCCAGAGGTTGCGGGAGGCGCCCTCTGGGCGCGCGCGTTTTTCCGGTTCCGATAATTTCAACAAGCGAGGAGGATCGCCATGGGCGTGACCAATCGGTTGGCCTGTTACTCCGACCCCGCCGACCACTATTCCCACCGAGTGCGCATTGTGCTTGCAGAGAAGGGTGTCAGCGCCGAGATCATTTATGTGGAAGCTGGTCGCCAGCCGCCTAAACTGATTGAGGTAAACCCTTACGGCAGTCTGCCGACGCTGGTCGATCGTGACCTGGCGTTGTGGGAGTCGACCGTGGTGATGGAATATCTGGATGAGCGTTACCCGCATCCGCCATTGATGCCGGTTTACCCGGTGGCGCGTGCCAACAGCCGTTTGCTGATTCATCGTATTCAGCGCGACTGGTGTGGTCTGGTGGATCTGATTCTGGATCCCAAGTCCAAGGAGGCCGCGCGAGTCGTGGCGCGCAAGGAATTGCGTGAAAGCCTGACGGGCGTGTCGCCATTGTTTGCCGACAAGCCGTTTTTCCTCAGTGAGGAACAAAGTCTGGTGGATTGCTGCCTATTGCCAATACTCTGGCGTTTGCCGATTCTGGGTATTGAACTGCCGCGGCCAGCCAAGCCGCTGCTTGATTATATGGAGCGCTCGTTTGCGCGTGAGGCTTTCCAGGCGAGTCTGTCTGGTGTCGAACGCGATATGCGCTAAGGCTTAAGGAGCCGCTATGAACTCCAGTCGACCTTATCTGGTCCGCGCGCTCTATGAGTGGATTGTTGATAACGATTGCACCCCGCACATGCTGGTCAACTCTGAATACCCGGCAGTGCAGGTGCCGCAGGGTTTCGCCAGTGACGGCCAGATCGTCCTGAACATCTCGCCGAGTGCTGTGCGTCATCTGCACATGGACAATGACGTGGTGACCTTCGAGGGTCGCTTCGGTGGCGTTCCGCACAGCTTGTACGTGCCGATCAGTGCGATTCTGGGTATCTATGCCCGGGAGAACGGTCAAGGCATGGTGTTCGATCTCGAGTCGCCGATGGATGACGAGGAAGAGATCGAGGCGGATGACGACTTGCCGCCACCGGACAGCGAGCCGCCGCGCCCTAGCGGCCGGCCAAGCCTGAAGGTGGTGAAGTAATAAAAAAGGCGATCCGGATGGATCGCCTTTTTTATTACGTAGGAGCTGCCGAAGGCTGCGATCTTTTGATCTTGCTTTAAAAGATCAGGATCAAAAGATCGTCCGATCGCGGCCCGAGCCTTCGGCAGCTCCTACACAAGGTTGTGCGTCAGTCTATGTATTCGAACAGCTTGACGATTTTCTGTACGCCGGAAACACCCTGCACCAGGTTGGTTGCCTGAGTGGCTTCCTGTTTGGTCAGCAGGCCCAGCAGGTAGACGATACCGTTCTCGGTCACGACCTTGATGCGCGAGCCAGGAATGCTGGCGTCGGTAAGCATTTGGGTCTTGATCTTGGACGTCAGCCAGGTGTCGTTCTGGCGCGCCAGGAAGCCGGACGGCGGTATGACCTGCAGTTCGTTGTGAACGGTTTTAACTCGCTGGACGGCGGCAGCTGCTTGTTCAGCCTTGGCTTTCAAATCTGCGCGAGGCGTTTGACCGGCCAGCAATACCACGCCGTTGAAACTGGTGACGACGATGTGCGAATCGTTGTCCAGGGCCGGGTCGGCTTTGGCCACGTTTACGCCCACTTTGGTTTCGATCAACGAGTCGTCGATCTTGCTGCCGAAGGTGCGGGTACCGCGGTCGTCATCGATCGGCGCTTCACGGCTGGCGTTCACCACCGAGGTGCAGCCGCTGATGCCGAGGCACAGGGTCAAGGCCAGAAGGCCAAGGCGATTAGGGGTCATTCTTCACTCCCGAACAGTTGGCTGTCGATCAGATCGCAAAGGCAATGGATCGCCAGCAAGTGGACTTCTTGAATACGTGCAGTGACATTGGCCGGTACGCGAATCTCGACGTCCTCGGGCAACAGCAGCGACGCCATGCCGCCGCCATCGCGTCCGGTCAAAGCTACGACAATCATTTCGCGATCATGTGCGGCCTGGATCGCTTGAATAATGTTCGCCGAGTTACCGCTGGTCGAAATCGCCAGCAAGACGTCGCCAGGCTGACCGAGCGCGCGGATCTGTTTGGAGAACACTTCGTTGTAGCTGTAGTCGTTGGCGATCGAGGTGATCGTCGAGGTGTCGGTGGTCAGGGCGATAGCCGGCAGGCTCGGGCGCTCGCGCTCGAAGCGGTTGAGCAGCTCCGAAGAGAAGTGCTGGGCATCACCGGCCGAGCCGCCATTGCCGCACGAAAGCATTTTGCCCTCGTTGAGCAGGGCGTTGACCATGACCTGGCTGGCTTGCTCGATGTGCGGTGCAAGTACGTCCATCGCCTGTTGCTTGGTGTCGATACTGGCCTGGAAAAGCTGGCGAATTCGGGATTGCATGTCCATCTGTGTGACCTTAAGTAGCGCGGCTGTCCGGCACATGAATGTGCAGCCCGCAAAGCAAAGAGCAAAATTTGTCGGTGGGATTGTCCGGGTCGCAACGCCAACGATCAACTGTCGAAAGCATTCTGCAACCAGTTCAGCTGATCCGGATGGCTGTCGATAGCCACCACGTCGAAGCGGCAAGGGGAATTGGCCCAACGCGACTCGCGCTGAAGAAAATACTGCGCAGCGAAAATCAGCTTCTGCTGCTTGCGCTCATCGATGCTAGCGAGCGCGCCACCCCATTGAGTGTTTTTTCTGTAGCGAACTTCAACGAATACTACTGTATCGCCATCAAGCATGACCAGATCAAGCTCGCCGCGTTTACAAAACCAGTTCTGCGCCAGCAGGCGCAGACCTTGTTGTTGCAGATGCTCGAGCGCCTGGCGCTCGGCATCTTTGCCGCTTTGCGAGCGTGACCTGTCGGGCATCAGCGCGGGGTGTCCGGCAGGCGTTGAACCTGACCGCTGACGAACTGCGCCCAAGGCAACTGACGCACAACACGTTGGGTCTGGGTCATGCCGAGGCTGCCCGATTCACCATCAATGCGGCTGTCCGGCAGGGCTTTGAGTTGGCCCAGGCGCGGCGCCAGACGATAGGCATCGACACCCATTGCATACAGGCGGCCGAGGCTGCCGGCGGCTTGCGGCCATTGTGCAACCACCTGCTGACGCAGTGGATCGCTGTTGTCCAGCAGCCACGGCGTTTCGCAGAAGCGAATGCCGGTCATGTCGTTGTACTGGTTGACGTCGCCGCTGGCACTGTAAACGTGCGAGGTCGCGTAAACCGGAACATCGCCTGCGTATTGGAAGTTCAGGGTCGGCTTGATCTGCTGCGCCTGTTGCGGCGTGGCGGCCAGGAAGATGAATTCGATGTCCTGACGACGCGACGGCTGCGCTGCTACGTTGGTGCCAGCCGCATTCTGCAGGCTCTTGGCGCGGGCTTCGCTCTGACGCAGCTGGAACATGTCGGCGATCTGCTGTGCCAGTTGCACCGGCTGATCAACGCGCTCGGTGGCGACGATGCTGCCACCGTTGGCCTGCCAGTCCTGGCTGAATGCGCGCAGGACGCGGTCGCCCCATTCGCCTTTCGGTACCATGATCGCAGCGCGGTGCAGACCATCGGCACGGGCACGGCGCGAGACTTCGCGGGCTTCGTCTTCGGCGGCCAGACCAAACTGGAACAGCTGCGCCGGGCCTTGATCGCCTTCGCTGTAGTTCAGCGCGAGGGTGGTGATCGGCAGTTGCGGACGGGTGCTCAGTTGTTTGACCAGTGGTTTTTCCAGCGGTCCGACGACCAGTTGCACGCCGTCAGCCTGAGCCTTGCGGTAGAACTCGTCCATCGAAGTCAGTTTCGAGCTGTCGTAGAACTCGATCGCTGGCGGCTTCTGTCCGGCCTGTTGCGCCTGATAGTGCGCAGCCATGAAGCCTTCACGCAGTGCCTTGCCAACGGCGGCCAGTGGACCGTCTTGTGGCAGCAGCAGGGCGATCTTGCTCAGCGGCTGGCTGGCCAGTTCCTTGAGTTTGGTCAGCGGCAGCGGCAGGTTGATTGCGGCCGGGTGCTTTGGATTCTGCGCGCGCCAGGTGTCGATTGCGGCTTGCTGTTGTTCCAGCGTGCCGGCGGATTTCACGGCTAGCGCCAGACCCATCCAGCCGCCGAGATCGTCGGTGGTGTTGGGTTGCAGCTGGTCAGTCGGCAGCGAGCCAATCAGTGTCCAGATGGCTTCGTGGTTCTTGCTCGCGGCTTCGCCTTGCAGCATCGGCGCGATGAACACGCGTTCGCGCGCGGCGGCCAGGGTCTGACCGTCGGCTTCAAGGGCGCGGGCGTGAACGGTGCCGGTGCGCACTTGCTGCTCTTCAGGCATCTCGCCCAAATGCTGCAGGCTTGGGTGGCTGAGGGCAGTCAGCGCGGCTTTCGGCTGATTGCGAGTCATCGCCAGTTCAGCGTTCAAGGTGCTGGCGAAAATCTGCTGGCCTGGCTTGAGTTGCTCCATCGGTACTTGTTGCAGGATTTGCGCGGACTGTCCGGCATTGCCCTGGCGGTAAGCCAGATCCGCAGCGCTGAGGCGCAACAGAGCGGCTTTTTCCGGGGTTTTCGCCTGGGTCGCCTGTTCGAGCAGTTGCTCGATGCTGGCATCCGGGGTCCGTGGAAGTTCGCCAAGGCTGGAGGAAGGGGAGCTGGCGCAAGCCGCCAACAGGGCAGCGAGGCAGAGGGCAGTGAACAGCCGCAGGCAAGCGATCATGTAAGTGTTCCTGATACTCGATCAAATTAGCGTCGAATTGTACCCAAGCACTGGCCGGGGCGCGATGTTAGTGGCGTGAAACGGACAATTTAGCTGGAGTAAATGTTGCGGCGGCGCACAACTGCGTACAAAACCGGGCTCGGCTTGAACGCATCGCAAGTCTCGTGACGCGCTACAATGGTTGCTTTTACCGATCACGAGGTGTGCGCTTTGACTGCTCCAGGTTCCCTGAATTCCGCTGCTGGCTCGCTTTTTGTGGTGGCGACGCCCATCGGCAACCTGGACGACATCAGCGCCCGGGCCCTGAAAATCCTTCGCGAAGTGGCACTGATCGCTGCCGAAGACACTCGCCATTCGGCGCGCCTGATGCAGCACTTCGGGATTGCCACGCCGCTGGCCGCCTGTCACGAACATAACGAAAGAGATGAAGGTAGCCGCTTTATTACTCGTTTGTTGGCCGGTGACAACGTGGCGCTGATTTCCGATGCGGGGACGCCGCTGATTTCCGATCCGGGTTATCACCTGGTCCGTCAGGCCCGTGCGGCCGGGATCAATGTGGTGCCGGTGCCGGGCGCCTGTGCCTTGATCGCAGCGCTGTCAGCAGCCGGTCTGCCGTCTGACCGCTTCATCTTTGAAGGCTTCCTTCCAGCCAAATCGGTTGGGCGCAAGGCGCGTCTGGAAGCAGTTAAAGAAGAGCCGCGCACGCTGATTTTTTATGAAGCTCCGCACCGCATTCTTGAATGCCTGCAGGATATGGAGGCAGTGTTTGGTGGTGAGCGTCAGGCATTGCTCGCCCGTGAAATCACCAAAACCTTTGAAACGCTCAAGGGGTTGCCATTGACCGAGTTGCGCACGTTCGTCGAGTCGGACAGCAATCAGCAGCGCGGCGAATGCGTGGTGCTGGTAGCTGGCTGGACCGCGCCGGAGTCTGAAGACGCAGTGAGTAGCGAGGCGATGCGCATCCTCGATCTGCTCCTCGAAGAAATGCCGCTCAAGCGAGCTGCTGCGTTGGCAGCGCAGATCACCGGCGAGCGCAAAAACGTGCTGTATCAGGTCGCGCTGGATAAACAGAAAGGCGTGTAAGCCGTCGCCCATAGCGGTCTTGAGGCTTTTAGCGCTTGTTCTTCAGGCGCTCTGCCGTTAACCTTCGCGGCGGAGAGTCGATCGGACAGTCGCTGCCCTCTATGAAAATTAGGGGGGGGAGGAAAGTCCGGGCTCCATAGGGCGAAGTGCCAGGTAATGCCTGGGAGGCGTGAGCCTACGGAAAGTGCCACAGAAAATAACCGCCTAAGCGCTTCGGCGCCGGTAAGGGTGAAAAGGTGCGGTAAGAGCGCACCGCACGTCTGGCAACAGTTCGTGGCTAGGTAAACCCCACTTGGAGCAAGACCAAATAGGGTCCCAAGGCGTGGCCCGCGCTGGGACCGGGTAGGTTGCTAAAGATGTCCAGTGATGGCCATCGTAGACGAATGACTGTTCAAGACAGAACCCGGCTTACAGATCGACTCTCCACCTTTTTCTTTCCCTGCTTGAATCAAAGATGACAGGGCTGTGTAATATCAGCAGGCCTGCTCTGAAAGTCCGGCAGCGGCAAACGCAGTAATAGCCATTTCCCACCTTGCTTCAATCATCAGCAGAAGCGCTTTTGTAATACCGAAAAAATCTTACTCTTAACAAATCACTTTAACTTTCGAGCGCAGCTATCAGTGCTGCATCAAGTTATGGGTCGAAACGCTCCGCCAGATTGTCGTTACTCCTCCTTTTAAGCTCCTAAATCTCCGTTCTGTAAGGGTTTTCCTTTAATCCGCGCCTTGACGGTGTGGTGGGCGCATTCCTATAGTGTGCGCAAGTGGCGGAAAGTGGCATGAAGTGGGTTTTTTGAGCTCAAAACGATAAAAATTGGAGAAACGCAGACGTGTTTCGCGGAGCTAACGCTATCAGTCTCGATGCAAAGGGCCGTCTCGCTATGCCGAGCCGGTACCGTGACGAGCTCGATTCGCGTAGTTCCGGCCAATTGATCGTCACCATTGATGCCGTTGATCCATGTCTGTGCGTCTATCCGCTCGACGAGTGGGAAATTATTGAAACCAAGTTGCGCGCACTCCCTTCGCTTCGCGAAGAGAACCGTCGCCTGCAGCGTTTATTGATCGGCAACGCCGTCGACCTCGAGCTCGATGGCAGTGGTCGTTTTCTGGTTCCACCGCGTCTGCGCGAATACGCCAAGCTCGATAAGCGCGCGATGCTGGTAGGCCAACTGAACAAGTTCCAATTGTGGGACGAGGATGCATGGAACGCGGTATCTGCCGCTGACCTTGCTGCTATTCAACAACCGGGCGCGATGCCTGATGAACTGCGTGATTTGATCCTGTGACTATTGATAGCGGCTTTAACCACATCACCGTACTGCTTGACGAAGCCGTCGAGGCTCTCGCCGTACGTCCTGATGGCTGCTATCTGGACGGTACGTTCGGGCGCGGCGGCCATAGCCGGCTGATCCTCAGCCAGCTCGGCACGGACGGTCGGCTCATCGGCTTCGACAAAGATCCACAAGCGATTGCCACTGGGCAAACGCTAGCGGCCGAAGACGGCCGCTTTGTCGTTGTGCAGCGCAGCTTTGCCGAGCTCGGTTCGGTGGTCGCCGAGCAAGGTCTGAGCGGCAAGGTCAGCGGCATTCTGCTTGACCTCGGCGTGTCTTCGCCGCAGCTCGACGACGCTGAACGCGGCTTCAGTTTCCTCAACGACGGTCCGCTGGACATGCGCATGGACCCGTCCCGTGGCATCAGCGCTGCCGAATTCGTCAACACCGCGCCGGCTGAGGAAATCGCCCGGGTGTTCAAGGAATACGGCGAAGAACGTTTTTCGGGTCGTATGGCTCGCGCTGTCGCCGAGCGTCGCGATATCAAGCCCTTCGAGCGCACCGCCGATCTGGCCGAAGTATTGAAAGTCGCTAACCCGGCATGGGAAAAGGGCAAGAACCCGGCCACCCGTGCATTTCAGGGTTTGCGCATTCACGTCAACAACGAACTGGGCGATCTGGAAGCCGGCCTCGAAGCTGCACTGGACGCTCTGGAAATTGGTGGCCGTCTGGTGGTGATCAGCTTCCACTCGCTGGAAGACCGCATCGTCAAACTGTTCATGCGCAAGCTGGTGAAAGGCGAAGCCGACAACCTGCCGCGCAACCTGCCGGTTCGCCACGTCGCGTTCGAACCGAAAATCAAAGTCCATGGCAAAGCTCAGACGGCCTCCGACGCCGAACTCAAAGCCAACCCACGTTCCCGTAGCGCTGTCATGCGCGTCGCGGAGAAGCTGCGGTGAGCAAGCTTTTCGCCAAGCCACTGCCCGGCGGCAGCTTTCTGATGCTGCTGCTGTTTATCGGCGTGCTCGTCTCGGCCATCGCCGTGTCGTACAGCGCGCACTGGAACCGGCAGTTGCTCAACACCCTTTATAACGAACTCAGCGTGCGCGACAAGGCGCAGGCCGAGTGGGGCCGTTTGATTCTCGAGCAAAGCACCTGGACTGCGCACAGCCGCATCGAAGTGCTGGCCACCGAACAACTGAAAATGCACATTCCCGGCGCGGCTGACGTGAAGATGGTGGCGCCATGATGAAACTCGAAGGCGCACTGTTCCCATGGCGCTTCCGCCTGATGGTGGCGCTGCTCGGCGTGATGGTCGCGGCGATCTGCTGGCGCATCATCGACCTGCAAGTGGTTGACCGTGACTTCCTCAAAGGTCAGGGCGACGCGCGCAGTCTGCGTCATATTCCGATTCCGGCTCACCGTGGTCTGATCACCGACCGTAACGGCGAGCCTTTGGCCGTAAGTACCCCAGTGACCACGCTGTGGGCCAACGCCAAGGAAATGCAAACGGCCAAAGAGAAATGGCCGGCACTCGCCGCCGCGCTGGGTCAGGACCCTAAAGCCCTGACCGAACGCCTGGAAGCCCAGGCCAACAAAGAATTCATTTACCTGGTGCGCGGATTGACCCCCGAGCAGGGCCAGGCTGTGCTCGACCTGAAAGTGCCGGGCGTTTATGGCATCGAAGAATTCCGCCGGTTCTATCCGGCCGGTGAAGTCACCGCGCACATGGTCGGGTTTACCGACATCGATGACCACGGTCGCGAAGGTGTCGAACTTGCTTATGACGAATGGCTCGCCGGGGTACCCGGCAAGCGGCAGGTCATCAAGGATCGGCGCGGACGGCTGATCAAGGATGTCCAGGTCACCAAAAACGCCAAGGCCGGCAAGCCCTTGGCGTTGTCCATTGACCTGCGTCTGCAATATCTGGCCAACCGCGAACTGCGTAACGCGATCATCGAGAACGGCGCCAAGGCCGGCAGCCTGGTGATCATGGACGTCAAGACCGGCGAGATTCTGGCCATGGTCAACCAGCCGACCTACAACCCGAACAACCGTCGCAATCTGCAACCGGCGATGATGCGTAACCGCGCGATGATCGACGTGTTCGAACCGGGTTCGACCATGAAAGCCATCTCGATGAGCGCGGCGATCGAAACCGGCCGCTGGAAGCCGAGCGACACCGTCGAGGTGTATCCGGGTTCCCTGCAGATCGGCAAGTACACGATCAAAGACGTTTCCAGAACTGAAGGCCCGGTGCTCGATCTGACCGGCATTCTGATCAATTCCAGTAACGTCGGCATGAGCAAGGTCGCCTTCGATATTGGCGGCGAAACGATTTTCCGCCTCGCACAGAAAGTCGGTCTCGGCCAGGACACTGGTCTCGGCTTCCCGGGCGAGCGTGTCGGCAACCTGCCGAACTATCGCGAGTGGCGCAAGGCTGAAACCGCGACGCTGTCCTACGGCTACGGTATTTCCGTAACCGCGATTCAGCTGGTTCACGCGTTCTCGGCGCTGGCCAACAACGGTCGCCTCGCACCGCTGACCCTGATCAAAACCGACAAGATGCCGCAGACCACCCAAGTGCTGCCGGAAGCCGTGGCGAAAACCATGCAAGGCATGCTGACCCAAGTGATCGAAGCACCGCGCGGCGTATTCCGTGCGCAGGTGCCGGCGTATCACGTGGCGGGCAAATCGGGTACTGCGCGCAAGACTTCGGTGGGCACCAAGGGCTATGCGGAAAACTCTTACCGCTCGCTGTTCGCCGGTTTCGGCCCGATGAGCGATCCGCGTTACGCGATTGTGGTGGTGATCGATGAACCATCCAAGGCCGGTTACTTCGGTGGTCTGGTTTCCGCGCCGGTGTTCAGCCGCGTGATGTCCGGCACCCTGCGCCTGATGAACGTCACGCCGGACAACTTGCCGACGACGCAACAAGCCAACGCTACCCCGGTCGTTCCGCTGAAAGCCAATGGAGGGCGCGGCTGATGTCATTAAGTCTGAACAAGATATTCCCCCACGCCGGCCACGATCTATTGATCCGTGAATTGGCGCTGGACAGCCGCAACGTACGCGCGGGCGATCTGTTCCTCGCCGTGCCCGGCGGCAAATTCGATGGCCGTGCGCACATTGCCGATGCACTGCAACGTGGCGCGGCAGCGGTGGCGTATGAAGTGGAAGGCGCCACCGTGCTGCCAATCACCGACGTACCGCTGATTCCGGTCAAAGGTCTGGCAGCGCAGCTGTCGGATATCGCCGGGCGTTTTTACGGTGAGCCAAGTCATCACCTGAATCTGATCGGCGTCACCGGCACCAACGGCAAGACCAGCGTGACCCAATTGGTTGCGCAGGCAATGGATCTGCTCGGCCAGCACTGCGGTATCGTCGGCACCTTGGGTTCCGGCTTCTATGGCGCGCTGGAAAGCGGCCTGCACACCACGCCGAATCCGATTGCCGTGCAAGCAACGTTGGGCGACCTGAAAAAGGCCGGCGCCAAAGCCGTGGCCATGGAAGTCTCGTCCCACGGTCTGGATCAGGGCCGCGTCACGGCGCTGGCCTTCGACGTCGCGGTGATGACCAACTTGTCCCGCGATCATCTGGATTACCACGGCAGCATGGAGGCGTACGCCGAAGCCAAGGCCAAGCTGTTCGCCTGGAATGATCTGAAGTGCCGCGTGGTCAACCTCGACGACGATTTCGGCCGGCAACTGGCCGCTGAAAAACGTGAGTCGCGCTTGATCACCTACAGCCTGCTCGACAGCAGTGCCTACCTGTTCTGCCGCGAAGCGCAGTTCGATGACCACGGCGTGCGCGCCACACTGGTCACGCCGCAGGGCGAGCATCATCTGCGCAGCACGCTGCTCGGTCGTTTCAATCTCAGCAACGTGCTGGCAGCGGTCGGTGCACTGTTGGGGCTGGATTACGCGCTCGACGAAATTCTCAAAGTACTGCCGAAACTTGAAGGCCCGGCCGGTCGCATGCAGCGTCTCGGTGGCGGCACGCAGCCATTGGTGGTGGTCGATTACGCGCACACCCCGGACGCGTTGGAAAAAGTTCTGACCGCGTTGCGCCCGCACGTCAAAGGGCGGTTGCTGTGCCTGTTCGGCTGCGGCGGTGACCGTGATCGCGGCAAGCGTCCGTTGATGGCCGAAGTGGTCGAGCGCTTGGCCGATCAGGTGCTGGTCACCGACGACAACCCGCGCACTGAAGATCCTGCAGTGATTTTCGATGACATCCGCGCCGGTTTCACGGCTGTGGATAAAGTCACCTTCGTCGCCGGCCGTGGCCAGGCGATTGCACAACTGATTGCCGGCGCCACCGCCGATGACGTGATTGTTCTGGCCGGTAAAGGTCATGAGGACTATCAGGAAATCAACGGCGTGCGCCATGCCTTCTCGGATCTGGTCGAAGCCGATCACGCCCTGACCGCATGGGAGGTGGCGCATGCTTAAGGCCCTGAAACTCAGCGAACTGACCAACGCGCTCGACGCACGTTTGATCGCCGGCGATGCCAGCTTCGACGGCGTCAGCATCGACAGCCGTGCGATCCAGCCAGGCCAACTGTTTATTGCGTTGACCGGCCCGCGCTTCGACGGTCATGACTATTTGAATGACGTCGCCGCCAAAGGCGCGGTGGCTGCGCTGGTCGAACGCGAAGTCGCCGACAGCACGCTGCCGCAACTGCTGGTCAAAGACACCCGTCAGGCCCTCGGCCAATTGGGCGCGCTGAACCGTGCTGCTTTCACTCAACCAGTTGCAGCGATCACCGGTTCCAGCGGCAAGACCACGGTCAAGGAGATGCTCGCGAGCATCCTGCGCACGCGCGGTCCGGTGCTGGCGACTCGTGGCAACTTGAATAATGACCTCGGCGCGCCGCTGACCCTGCTCGAACTGGCCCCGGAGCACACTTCGGCGGTGATCGAACTGGGCGCTTCGCGTCTCGGCGAAATCGCTTACACCGTGGGTTTGACCAAGCCGCACGTGGCGATCCTGAACAATGCCGGCACTGCTCACGTCGGTGAGTTTGGCGGGCCGGAAAAAATCGTTGAAGCCAAAGGTGAAATCATCGATGGGCTGGCAGCCGACGGCATCGCTGTGCTCAACCTCGATGACAAAGCCTTCGGCATCTGGAAGACCCGAGCCGGCGCGCGCAAAGTACTGACTTTCGCCCTGAGCAACACTCAGGCGGATTTCCATGCGAGCGATTTGACCACTGATGCCCGTGGTTGCCCGGCCTTCAATCTGCACACACCTGAAGGTGTCGAGCGCGTTCAACTGAATCTGCTCGGCACCCACAACGTCGCCAATTCCATGGCTGCCGCCGCTGCCGCGCACGCCTTGGGCGTGTCGCTGTTCGGCATCGCCACCGGGCTTGGCGCCGTGCAACCGGTCAAGGGTCGCACTGTCGCGCAACTGGCGAAAAACGGCATGCGCGTGATCGATGACACTTACAACGCAAACCCCACCTCGATGTGCGCGGCCGTTGATATACTCGCCGGCTTTTCCGGCCGCACCGTCCTGGTGCTCGGAGATATCGGCGAGTTGGGCGATTGGGCGGAGCAGGGGCACCGCGACGTGGGCGAGTACGCCCGGGGCAAGGTTTCCGCGCTTTATGCCGTCGGGCCAAACATGGTTCACGCCGTAAACGCTTTCGGTGAACAGGCGCATCACTTCGGCACGCAAGCCGAACTGATTCAGGCCCTCGACGCCGAGCAGGACACAAACACCACCATTTTGATCAAGGGTTCGCGCAGTGCAGCGATGGAAAACATCGTTGCGGCTCTGTGCGGGTCCAGTCTGGAGAAACATTAATGCTGCTGCTGCTAGCGGAGTATCTGCAACAGTTCTACAAAGGCTTCGCGGTCTTTCAGTACCTGACCCTGCGCGGGATTCTCGGTGTACTGACCGCGCTGGTTTTGTCGCTGTGCTATGGCCCGTGGATGATCCGCACCCTGCAGAACCGTCAGATCGGCCAATCCGTGCGTAACGATGGTCCGCAATCGCACCTGTCCAAGTCGGGTACACCGACCATGGGCGGCGCACTGATTCTGTCCTCGATCGGCGTCAGCACCTTACTTTGGGCTGACCTGAGCAACCGCTACGTCTGGACTGTTCTGCTGGTGACCCTGTTGTTCGGCGCCATCGGCTGGGTCGACGATTACCGCAAAGTCATCGAGAAGAACTCGCGTGGCTTGCCAAGCCGCTGGAAGTATTTCTGGCAGTCGGTGTTTGGCCTCGGCGCGGCGATCTTCCTTTATATGACCGCTTCCACCCCGGTGGAAACCACGCTGATTCTGCCGATGCTCAAGGACTACAGCATTCCGCTGGGCCTCGGTTTCATCGTGCTGACCTACTTTGTGATCGTCGGTTCGAGCAACGCAGTCAACCTGACTGACGGCCTCGACGGTCTGGCGATCATGCCAACCGTGATGGTCGGCGGTGGCCTCGGTATTTTCTGCTACCTGTCGGGTAACGTGAAATTCGCTGAGTACCTGCTGATTCCTTACGTGCCGGGCGCGGGCGAACTGATCGTGTTCTGCGGCGCGCTGATCGGTGCCGGTCTCGGCTTCCTGTGGTTCAACACCTATCCGGCGCAAGTGTTCATGGGCGACGTCGGTGCACTGGCACTCGGCGCGGCACTGGGCACCATCGCGGTGATCGTCCGTCAGGAAATCGTCCTGTTCATCATGGGCGGCGTGTTTGTGATGGAAACCCTGTCAGTCGTCATTCAGGTTGCGTCCTTTAAGCTGACCGGTCGCCGTGTGTTCCGCATGGCACCGATCCACCACCATTTTGAACTCAAGGGCTGGCCCGAGCCGCGCGTGATCGTCCGTTTCTGGATCATCACCGTGATTCTCGTGCTGATCGGCCTTGCCACCCTGAAGCTGAGGTAGAACGAGTGTCTCTGATCGCTTCTGACCACTTCCGCATCGTTGTCGGCCTCGGCAAGAGCGGCATGTCCCTGGTTCGCTTCCTGGCGAACCGGGGCACGTCGTTTGCCGTGGCGGACACGCGGGAAAATCCACCGGAACTGGCCACGCTCAAGCGTGACTATCCGCACGTGGAAGTGCGTTGTGGCGAGCTGGACGTCGAATTCCTGTGCCGTGCCGACGAGCTCTACGTGAGCCCCGGCCTGGCGCTGGCGACCCCGGCCCTGCAAGCCGCTGCGGCCCGTGGCGTGAAACTGTCCGGCGACATCGAGCTGTTCGCGCGTAACGCGCGGGCGCCGATCGTGGCCATCAGCGGTTCCAACGCGAAAAGCACCGTCACCACCCTGGTCGGCGAGATGGCGGCTGCGGCGGGCAAACGCGTCGCCGTCGGCGGCAACCTCGGCACCCCGGCGCTGGATCTGCTCAGCGATGACGTCGAGTTGTACGTGATGGAGCTGTCGAGCTTCCAGCTGGAAACCACCGATCAGCTCAATGCTGAAGTGGCCACCGTGCTGAACATCAGCGAAGACCACATGGATCGCTACAGCGGTCTGCCGGCATACCACCTGGCCAAGCACCGGATCTTCCGTGGTGCCAAGCAGTTCGTGGTTAACCGTCAGGACGCCTTGACCCGTCCGTTGATGGGCGAGGGTCAGCCATGCTGGACCTTCGGTCTGAGCAAACCGGACTTCAAGGCGTTCGGTATTCGTGAAGAAGATGGCGAGAAATACCTGGCCTTCGAATTCCAGAACCTGATGCCGGTGCGTGAACTGAAGATTCGCGGCGCCCATAACCAGTCCAACGCCCTCGCGGCATTGGCGCTGGGGCATGCCGTGGGCCTGCCGTTCGATGCCATGCTTTCGGCCCTGCGCACGTTCGCCGGCCTCGAACATCGCTGCCAGTGGGTGCGTGATCTCGACGGCGTGGCGTACTACAACGATTCCAAAGCCACCAACGTCGGCGCCGCACTGGCCGCCATCGAAGGCTTGGGCGCGGACATCGACGGCAAGGTCATCCTGATCGCCGGTGGCGATGGCAAGGGTGCCGAGTTCAACGACCTGCGTGATCCGGTGGCGGCCAACTGCCGCGCCGTGATCCTGATGGGCCGCGACTCCGACAAGATTGGCGAAGCGATTGGCGATGCCGTGCCATTGATTCGTGCGACCTCGCTGGTCGACGCCGTTGCGCAATGCCGCGCCGCCGCCCAACCGGGTGACGTGGTGCTGCTGTCGCCGGCCTGCGCCAGTTTCGACATGTTCAAGAATTACGAAGACCGTGGTCACCAGTTCGTCCGCGCTGTGGAGGAACTGGCATGAGTCTGTTCAATATTATCAAGCCGTACCCGTCGCCGATCATTACCGGGCGCGGCATCGATCTCGACTTCCCGATGCTCGCCGGTTGCCTGGCGCTGCTCGGTCTCGGTTTGATCATGATCGCCTCGGCATCCACTGAAGTGGCGGCGGCGCAATCGGGCAGTCCGCTGTACTACATGATTCGCCACCTTATTTATGTGGTGCTGGGTCTGGGCGCGTGCATCGTCACCATGATGATTCCGATCGCCACCTGGCAACGCCTCGGCTGGCTGATGCTGATCGGTGCGTTCGGCTTGCTGGTGATGGTGATCATTCCCGGTATCGGCCGCGAAGTGAACGGTTCGATGCGCTGGATCGGTTTCAGCTTCTTCAACGTGCAGCCGTCCGAGATCGCCAAAGTGTTCGTGGTGATCTACCTCGCCGGCTATCTGGTGCGGCGTCAGAAGGAAGTGCGCGAGAGCTGGATGGGCTTCTTCAAGCCGTTCATCGTGCTGCTGCCGATGGCCGGTCTGTTGCTGATGGAGCCGGACTTCGGTGCCACCGTCGTGATGATGGGCGCTGCGGCGGCGATGCTGTTCCTCGGCGGGGTCGGACTGTTCCGCTTCTCGCTGATGGTGGTGTTGGCGGTCGGGGCCGTGGTCCTGCTGATTCAGATGCAGCCATATCGTATGGCGCGTCTGACCAACTTCGCCGATCCGTGGGCTGACCAGTTCGGCGCCGGCTATCAGTTGTCGCAAGCGTTGATCGCCTTCGGTCGCGGTGAATGGCTGGGAGTCGGTCTGGGCAACAGCGTGCAGAAGCAGTTCTACCTGCCGGAAGCGCACACCGACTTCGTGTTCTCGGTGCTGGCTGAAGAATTGGGCGCCGTCGGTTCGCTGTGCACCGTCGCGCTGTTCGTGTTCGTGTGTATTCGCGGCATGTACATCGGCCTGTGGGCGGAGAAAGCCAAACAGTTCTTCGCCGCGTATGTGGCTTACGGTCTGTCGTTCCTGTGGATTGGTCAGTTCCTGATCAACATCGGGGTGAACGTCGGCCTGCTGCCCACCAAAGGTCTGACCTTGCCGTTCCTCAGTTACGGCGGCAGCTCGTTGGTGATCTGCTGTGCCTGCCTTGGCTTGTTGCTGCGGATCGAGTGGGAGAGTCGAACCCATCTGGGCAGTGAAGAGATGGAATTCCATGAGAGCGACTTCGCCGAGGAGCCGAATCATGGGCGCTAACGTATTGATCATGGCCGGCGGCACCGGCGGCCACGTGTTCCCGGCGCTGGCCTGTGCCCGCGAGTTCCAGGCGCGCGGCTACACCGTGCACTGGCTCGGCACACCGCGCGGGATCGAGAACGAACTGGTCCCGGCCGCAGGGCTGGAACTGCACCGCATCAACGCTACCGGCCTGCGCGGCAAGGGCAAGCTGTCGCTGCTCAAGGCGCCGTTCATGCTGTTGAAGTCGGTGTGGCAGGCGCGGGCGATCATTCGTCGCTTGAAGCCAGTGTGTGTGGTCGGCTTCGGTGGTTATGTGACTGGTCCCGGTGGTCTTGCCGCGAAACTGGCCGGCGTGCCGGTGATCGTTCACGAGCAGAACGCTGTGGCCGGCACCGCCAATCGGTTGCTGGTGCCGTTCGCCGCCCGGGTGTGTGAAGCGTTCCCCGACACCTTTACTCTGTCGGACACCCGCCGTACCACCGGAAACCCGGTGCGCAGCGAGCTGTTCCTCGACACATCGCGACCAGCCCTGGCCGGTCGCAAAGCGCGTTTGCTGATCCTCGGCGGAAGCCTTGGCGCAGAACCGTTGAACAAGTTGCTGCCTGAAGCCCTGGCCCAAGTCGCTGCCGATTTGCGCCCGGAAGTGTTTCATCAGGCCGGCAAAAACCACGATGAAGTGACTGCAGAGCGCTACCGCGCCGCCGGCGTCGATGCGCAGGTGCAGCCGTTCATCAAAGACATGGCCCAGGCCTATGGCTGGGCTGACCTGGTGGTGTGCCGTGCAGGCGCATTGACCATCAGTGAGCTGGCTGCCGCCGGTCTGCCCTCGATGCTGGTGCCTTTGCCCCACGCGATCGACGATCACCAGACCCGCAACGCCGATTATTTGGCCCGTGAAGGCGCTGCCTTCCTGATGCCGCAGAGAACGACTGGTGCCGCGGACCTTGCCGCGCGCCTGACAGAGGTCTTGATGCAACCGCAACGACTCGAAGATATGGCCCAAGCGGCCCGCCGTCTGGCGAAACCCGATGCCACCCGTAGCGTGGTCGATACCTGTCTGGAGGTGGCCCATGGTTGAGAATCAGAAAGCCATGCCACAACCGGAAATGCGCCGCATCCGTCGCATCCACTTCGTCGGCATCGGCGGCGTGGGCATGTGCGGGATTGCTGAAGTGTTGTTGAACCTGGGCTATGAAGTCTCCGGTTCCGACCTGAAAGCTTCGCCGGTGACCGAACGTCTGGAATCGTTCGGCGCGCACATCTACATCGGCCACCGTGCAGAGAACGCCGCGACTGCCGATGTGCTGGTGGTGTCGAGCGCTGTGAACACTTCCAATCCGGAAGTCGCGACCGCCCTTGAGCGTCGTATTCCGGTAGTGCCGCGTGCCGAAATGCTCGCCGAACTGATGCGCTATCGCCACGGCATCGCCGTCGCCGGTACACATGGCAAAACCACCACCACCAGCCTGATCGCTTCGGTGTTCGCTGCCGGTGGTCTGGACCCGACGTTCGTTATCGGTGGTCGTCTGAATGCCGCGGGCACCAATGCCCAGCTCGGCACCAGCCGCTACCTGATCGCCGAAGCCGATGAAAGCGATGCGAGTTTCCTGCACCTGCAACCGCTGGTGGCCGTGGTCACCAACATCGACGCCGACCACATGGCGACCTACGACGGTGACTTCAACAAGCTGAAGAAAACCTTCGTCGAGTTCCTGCACAACCTGCCGTTCTACGGTTTGGCGGTGATGTGCCTGGACGATCCGGTGGTGCGCGAAATCCTCCCGCTGGTGAAACGTCCGACCGTGACTTACGGCTTCAGCGAAGACGCTGACGTCCGCGCGATCAATATTCGCCAGCAAGGCATGCAGACCTTCTTCACCGTGCTGCGCCCGGATCGCGAGCCGCTGGACGTGTCGGTGAACATGCCCGGCAACCACAACGTCCTCAACTCGCTGGCGACCATTTGCATCGCCACCGACGAAGGCGTCAGCGATGAAGCCATCGTTCAGGGCCTCTCGGGTTTCCAGGGTGTTGGTCGACGCTTCCAGGTCTACGGCGAACTGCCAGTGGACGGCGGCAACGTGATGCTGGTCGATGACTACGGTCACCACCCGACCGAAGTCGCTGCGGTGATTAAAGCTGTACGCGGTGGCTGGCCGGAGCGCCGTCTGGTGATGGTCTACCAGCCGCACCGTTACAGCCGCACCCGCGATCTGTACGACGATTTCGTCAATGTCCTGGCCGACGCCAACGTGCTGCTGTTGATGGAAGTTTATCCGGCCGGCGAAGAGCCGATCCCGGGCGCCGACAGCCGCAAGCTGTGCAACAGCATCCGCCAGCGCGGCCAGCTCGACCCGATCTACATCGAGCGTGGCGTCGATCTGGCGCCGCTGGTCAAACCGCTGCTGCGCGCGGGCGACATCCTGCTGTGCCAGGGCGCGGGTGATATCGGCGGTCTCGCGCCGAAGCTGTTGAAAAGTGAATTGTTCGCTGGCGCCGTGGCGGCGCCGGTCGAGGGGAAGTTGAAATGACTGCTGCCTACGCCAAGCTGTTTTCCACCATCGCGCCGAAAGACTTCGGCCGCGTCGCCGTGCTCTTCGGCGGCCTGAGTGCCGAGCGTGAGGTTTCGCTGAAATCCGGTAACGCCGTGCTCGACGCACTGCAAAGTGCTGGCGTGGACGCGTTCGGCATCGACGTTGGCGATGACATTCTGCAACGTCTGCTCAGCGAAAAGATTGATCGCGCGTTCATCATTCTTCACGGCCGTGGCGGTGAAGACGGCTCCATGCAGGGCTTGCTCGAAGTGGCGGGCATTCCGTACACCGGCAGCGGCATTCTGGCTTCGGCACTGGCGATGGACAAACTGCGCACCAAGCAGGTCTGGCACAGCCTCGGGATTCCGACGCCGCGTCACGCCGTGCTGTGCAGCGAAGCCGATTGTATTTCGGCAGCGACGGAACTGGGCTTCCCTTTGATCGTCAAACCGGCGCATGAAGGTTCAAGTATCGGGATGGCCAAAGTGAGTTCTGCGTCCGAGTTGATCGACGCATGGAAAGCGGCCAGTACCTACGATTCGCAAGTCTTGGTTGAGCAATGGATTCAAGGTCCGGAGTTCACCATCGCCACCCTGCGTGACCAGGTGTTGCCTCCTATCGCCCTGGGTACACCGCACACGTTCTACGACTACGACGCCAAGTACATCGCCAACGATACCCAGTACCGCATTCCGTGCGGGCTGGATGCCGCCAAGGAACAGGAGCTCATGGATCTCACGGCCAAGGCCAGTGAGGCGCTGGGTATTGCCGGTTGGGGCCGGGCGGACGTGATGCAGGACGCCGACGGGCAGTTCTGGTTCCTGGAAGTGAACACCGCTCCGGGCATGACCGATCACAGTCTGGTGCCGATGGCCGCGCGTGCGGCCGGCCTGGATTTCCAGCAACTGGTTCTGGCCATTCTGGCCGCCAGTGTTGAAGACGCTCGAGGTTAAGACGATGCAAGGCGCTCAGCTCCGACATCAGCCTCCCGCACCCGGCCGCAAGCCGGTGCCGCGGGGTGCCAGCCGCATGGTGGCGAAAGAGCCGATGTCCGCGCGCCTGCCGAAAGCCAATTTCGGTTTTCTGCGAAGTCTGTTCTGGCCGGTGCTGTTGGTCGCGCTGGGCTTTGGTACATACGAAGGGGCAACGCGTCTGCTGCCCTACGCCGACCGGCCGATCACCAAGATCGCCGTGCAGGGCGACCTGAGCTACATCAGTCAGCAAGCGGTGCAGCAGCGGATCGCGCCGTACGTGGCGTCGAGCTTCTTCACCATCGACCTGGCCGGCATGCGCACCGAGCTTGAGCAGATGCCGTGGATCGCCCACGCCGAAGTACGTCGTGTGTGGCCGGACCAGGTGGTGATCCGCCTCGAAGAGCAACTGCCGGTGGCGCGTTGGGGCGACGAGTCGTTGCTGAACAACCAGGGCCAGGCGTTTACGCCCAAGGAACTGGCGAACTACGAACATCTGCCACAGCTGTTCGGTCCACAACGGGCCCAGCAGCAAGTCATGCAGCAGTATCAGGTGCTGAGCCAGATGCTGCGGCCATTGGGCTTCTCGATTGCGCGCCTGGAATTGCGTGAACGCGGGAGTTGGTTCCTTACTACCGGTGCTGGCAGTTCCGGCCCCGGCATCGAGTTGCTGCTGGGACGCGGCAACCTGGTGGAAAAGATGCGCCGCTTCATCGCCATCTATGACAAGACGCTTAAAGACCAGATTACGAACATTGCGCGCATCGATCTGCGCTACGCCAACGGCCTCGCTGTTGGCTGGCGGGAACCAGTAGCGCCGACGACAGCCCAACCCGCTGTCGCAAAGAATTAAGAAGAGGCAGGACCCATGGCAAACGTGCAAAGCGGCAAAATGATCGTCGGTCTCGATATCGGCACCTCCAAGGTGGTGGCGCTGGTCGGCGAGGTCTCCGACGACGGCTCGCTGGAAATCGTCGGGATCGGTACCCATCCGTCCCGTGGCCTGAAGAAGGGCGTGGTGGTCAACATCGAGTCCACCGTGCAATCGATCCAGCGCGCGATCGAAGAAGCCCAACTGATGGCGGGCTGCCGCATTCACTCGGCGTTCGTCGGCGTGGCGGGCAATCACATCCGCAGCCTGAACTCCCACGGCATCGTCGCGATCCGTGATCGCGAAGTCAGCTCGGCCGACCTTGAGCGCGTTCTTGACGCCGCTCAGGCCGTGGCGATCCCGGCTGACCAGCGTGTGCTGCACACCTTGCCGCAGGATTACGTGATCGATAACCAGGAAGGCGTTCGCGAACCACTGGGCATGTCCGGCGTACGTCTGGAAGCCAAGGTTCACGTGGTCACCTGCGCCGTCAACGCCGCACAGAACATTGAAAAATGCGTGCGTCGCTGCGGTCTGGAAATCGACGACATCATTCTCGAGCAACTGGCCTCGGCTTACTCGGTCCTGACCGACGACGAGAAAGAACTGGGCGTGTGCCTGGTCGACATCGGCGGCGGCACCACCGACATCGCGATCTTCACCGAAGGCGCGATCCGCCACACCGCGGTGATCCCGATTGCCGGTGATCAGGTGACCAACGACATCGCCATGGCGTTGCGCACCCCGACCCAGTACGCCGAAGAAATCAAAATCCGCTACGCCTGCGCCCTGGCCAAACTGGCCGGTGCCGGTGAAACCATCAAGGTGCCGAGCGTCGGCGACCGTCCACCGCGCGAACTGTCGCGTCAGGCCCTGGCCGAAGTGGTCGAGCCGCGTTACGACGAACTGTTCACGCTGATTCAGGCCGAGCTGCGTCGCAGCGGCTACGAAGACCTGATCCCGGCCGGCATCGTCCTCACCGGCGGTACGTCGAAGATGGAAGGCGCCACTGAACTGGCCGAAGAGATCTTCCACATGCCGGTCCGTCTGGGCGTGCCGCATGGCGTGAAAGGCCTGGATGACGTGGTGCGCAACCCGATTTATTCCACTGGCGTTGGCTTGTTGATGTACGGCCTGCAAAAGCAGTCCGACGGGGTTTCGTTCTCCGGCATCGGCAGCCGCGACAGCTACAGCAACGAAGAGCCACAGGCGCCGTTGCTGGACCGATTGAAGAAGTGGGTTCAAGGCAACTTTTAAAAGCAGCTCGAAGCGTCAAGCTTCAAGCGGCAAGCAGTAGCAGTAGATGCACCGCGACAAAAATGCAGTAGGCGAAAAAACTAGAGAATGTAAGGAGAGGGAAAATGTTCGAACTCGTAGACAACATCCCCGCAAGCCCGGTAATCAAAGTTATCGGTGTTGGCGGTGGCGGCGGCAACGCTGTCAATCACATGGTCAAGAGCAACATCGAAGGCGTTGAGTTCATCTGCGCCAACACTGATGCTCAAGCGCTGAAAAACATCGGCGCGCGCACCATTCTGCAACTGGGCACCGGCGTGACCAAAGGTCTGGGCGCCGGCGCCAACCCTGAAGTAGGTCGTCAGGCCGCTCTCGAAGATCGTGAGCGCATTGCCGAAGTCCTGCAGGGCACCAATATGGTGTTCATCACCACTGGCATGGGTGGCGGTACCGGTACCGGTGCTGCGCCGATCATCGCCGAAGTGGCCAAGGAAATGGGCATTCTGACCGTTGCTGTAGTAACGCGTCCGTTCCCGTTCGAAGGCCGCAAGCGTATGCAGATCGCCGACGAAGGCATCCGCATGCTTTCGGAAAGCGTCGACTCGTTGATCACCATTCCCAACGAGAAGCTGCTGACCATCCTCGGTAAAGACGCCAGCCTGCTGTCGGCTTTCGCCAAGGCAGACGATGTACTGGCCGGTGCCGTTCGCGGTATCTCCGACATCATCAAGCGTCCGGGCATGATCAACGTCGACTTCGCCGACGTGCGTACCGTGATGAGCGAAATGGGCATGGCGATGATGGGCACTGGCTGCGCCAGCGGTCCGAACCGTGCACGTGAAGCCACCGAAGCGGCGATCCGCAACCCGCTGCTGGAAGACGTGAACCTGCAAGGCGCACGCGGCATCCTGGTGAACATCACCGCCGGTCCTGACCTGTCCCTGGGTGAGTACTCCGACGTGGGTAGCATCATCGAAGCCTTTGCTTCCGAGCACGCAATGGTCAAGGTCGGTACCGTTATCGATCCGGACATGCGTGACGAACTGCACGTAACCGTGGTTGCCACTGGTCTGGGCGCGAAAATCGAGAAGCCTGTAAAGGTCATCGACAACACCGTTCATACCTCCATGGCTTCTGCTCAGGTACAACAACCGGCTGCGGCCCGTCAGGAAGCGCCAGCGGTGAACTACCGTGATCTGGACCGTCCGACCGTCATGCGCAACCAGGCTCAGGCCGGTGCTGCGGCTGCCGCGAAGATGAATCCGCAAGATGATCTGGACTATCTGGACATCCCGGCTTTCCTGCGTCGTCAGGCCGATTGATGGAATGTATCAGGGCTATGAAGGTGATTGGTGTTCAGCAAAGGCTCGGTCTGCTATTATCGCCAGCCTTTGTTGATACCAGTTCGCAATTTGCGCTGAAGCGGCCCAAGCCATGATTAAACAACGCACACTGAAAAATATTATCCGTGCCACAGGTGTAGGCCTGCACTCCGGTGAGAAGGTCTATCTGACCCTCAAGCCTGCGCCTGTCGACACTGGCATTGTGTTTTGTCGCGCTGACCTCGACCCTGTGGTGCAGATTCCTGCCCGCGCGGAAAACGTCGGTGAAACCACTATGTCGACGACGCTGATCAATGGCGACGTCAAAGTGGACACGGTAGAGCACTTGCTCTCGGCCATGGCTGGCCTGGGCATCGATAACGCCTACGTCGAGCTCTCCGCGTCCGAAGTCCCGATCATGGATGGCAGCGCTGGACCCTTCGTATTCCTGATTCAATCGGCAGGCCTGGAAGAACAGGACGCCGCCAAGAAATTCATCCGCATCCTGCGTGAAGTGACAGTGGAAGACGGCGACAAGCGCGCCACTTTCGTCCCTTTCGAAGGGTTCAAGGTGAGCTTCGAGATCGATTTCGATCACCCGGTATTCCGGGACCGCACCCAAAGTGCAAGCGTGGATTTTTCCAGCACTTCGTTCGTAAAAGAAGTCAGCCGCGCCCGTACCTTTGGTTTCATGAGTGATATCGAGTACCTGCGCAAGCACAACCTCGCACTCGGCGGCAGCGTTGAAAACGCAATCGTGGTCGATGCTGATGGCGTGTTGAACGAAGACGGCCTTCGCTATGAAGACGAATTCGTGAAGCACAAGATCCTCGATGCCATTGGCGACCTGTACCTGCTGGGTAACAGCCTGATTGGTGAGTTCAAAGGCTTCAAGTCCGGTCATGCACTGAACAACCAGCTGTTGCGCAAGTTGATTGAGCAGACAGACGCTTGGGAAGTGGTGACGTTCGAAGACGCCAGTACTGCACCAATCTCTTACATGCGCCCGGTTGCGGCGGTGTAAGTAAAAAACCTCTCTAGTTTTTTGAAGGCCATCCTCGGATGGCCTTTTTTTATGCCCTTGGTTTTTGTGTTGCCTGGGCCGGCCTCATCGCGAGCAGGCTCACTCCTACATTTGGAATGCATTCCCCTGTAGGAGTGAGCCTGCTCGCGATAGGGCCGGTGAAGCCAATACATCTATCAGGCCGCCACCACCACCCGATTCCGCCCACCTTCCTTGGCCTGATACAACGCCTTGTCCGCCGCAAACAGCAACTGTTCCAGCGTCATCTCACTCGCCGCCGTCCCCGTCGCGATGCCAATACTCACCGTCATCGGCCGCTCGGCCCCGTCGACCAATGGCAACTGCTCCACCGCCTGACGAATATGCTCGGCAATCTGCTGCGCGCCATGACCGTCGGTCTCGGCGAGAATCACCGAAAACTCCTCACCGCCATAGCGCGCGACCAGATCTGCCGGTCGCCGTACGTTCGTCGTGATCACCTTGGCCAGTTCGCGCAACGCTTGATCCCCGGCCTGATGCCCATGTCGATCATTGAAGGCCTTGAAGTGATCGGCATCGATCATCATCACCGACATCGGTTTGCCCGAGCGTTGGGCGCGGAACCACTCATGACGCAGTGCCTGATCGAGCATTCGCCGATTGGCCACGCCAGTCAGCGCATCGGTAGCAGCCAGTTGCGCCAGCTCCCGCTCGGCACGCTGGCGCAAACGCAACTCGCGGGCCAGTAGCCAGGTCAGCCATAGCAAGCCCACGCACAGCACCCCCGTGGCGCCGCTGATCAACATCGCGGTGCGCCGCCAGGTGCCGAACACTTCATCGCTGGACAGTGCAACCATCACCGTCAGCGGCAAATTGCCGACCCGCGAATAGGTATAGAGGCGCTGCTGCTGGTCCATGCTCGAGGTACTGGTGAAACTGCCATTGCCATCCTTGTCGCGCAGGATCCGTATCACGTTGGGCCGGTTGCCGAAGCTCTTTCCGATCGAATCGCTTTGCAGATAGGGCTTTTGCGCCAGCAGAACACCGTCGTTGTCGATAATGTTCAACGTGCTGTCCTTGCCGATGTCGAGGCTGTTGAACAACTGATCGAAGTAATCGAGCTTCATCGACGCCACGGCCACTCCGGCGAACTCACCGGTGTCCGAGGAAATCCGTCGGCTGAAGCTGATGCGCCACTGATTGGCTTCATCGCAGTCGCAACGGGTCTTGAACGGGCGGCTGATAAACATGCCGACATCGCGATTGAACGCGTGGGCGAGGAAATAATCGCGGTCGGCAAAGTTGCCCGGTTTCGGCTCGACTCGCGAGGAATCGGCAATTACATCCCCATGCTTGTCGAGCAACAGAATATCGCCCTTGAATCGCGCCGTGGTTGAGCGGTCAAACAGCGCCAGATGGCGGATCTGCGGCGAAACATCTTGCAGGTCATCGCGCTGGGCGGCGGCGATCAGGCCTTGCAGGGTCAAGTCGTACAACTCGACCGTGCGTAGCACATCGGCATCAATCAATTGAGCGATGGTGGTGGCGCTGCGGGTTGCCGATTCCCGAGCGTTGGCGTGCTCGCGGATCAGCAGGAAAGTGACAATGCACACAATCGCGATCACGGTCAGCAAACTGCCGCAGATCAGCAGCAGCTCGGGGCGTCCGGTCTTGCCCGCAACGGGTGGGGTACGGCTCGCGATCATGATTGGGCTGTCGGTTGGGGGGAGTCTTATAAGCGTAGTAGGCGAAACACTGCAGCCGAAGCCAGAAACCATTCCCAATGTGGGAGCGAGCCCGCTCGCGAAAGCGCTGTGTCATTCAACATAGATGTTGAATGGTAGACCGCTTTCTCGAGCAGGCTCGCTCCCACAGGGTGCATCACTGAAATCAGGACGGTGTTATGGCGCCGATCTTAGAAGACGTTGATCGGGTAGTCGATGATCACGCGGTACTCATCTGTATCTGAATCAATCACGCCGTAACCGTTGCCGCCACGGTTGGTCGCCCATTGCAGGTGCACCGCCAGATCCTTGGCCTGACCGCTCTGCACGACGTATTTCAGATCGAGATCGCGTTCCCAGTGTTTGGCGTTGCGGCCGTCGGCGCTGTACCAGTTGGAATAGCCTTTGCTGTCGGTGTCGACCTTGCTCAGGTCTACTGTTCCGCGCGAGTAGGAGACCGACGAGGTCAGTCCCGGCATGCCGACACCGGCGAAGTCATAAGCGTATTTGAGCTTCCACGAGCGCTCGTTCGGGCCGTTGAAGTCGGAATACTGCTGCGAGTTGTCGAGGTAAACGCTGTCGCCCTGGCTGATGTAGTCGAACGGCGTGTTGCCATTGACCCGCTGATACGCAGCAGTGACGCTGTGGTTACCGATACCCACGGTTAAATGCAGGCTGTAGGTGTTGTTGTCGATGTTGCCCAACAGCGCATCACCGGTGTCTTGCGTGTGATAGAAGTGCAAACCCGGATTGAGGCTGACCAGATCGCTCAACTGCCAGGTGTAGTCGAGGTCGTAGTAGTACTGGTTCCAGATGTCCTTGAGCTCAGAAGCGTAGAGGCTGCTGGTCAGACCTTCGACGCCGCTCCACGCCGCACCGGCCCAGTTCAGGTGCTGGCTCTCGTCGCCGTCAGCCAAGGTGCCGTAGGAAGTGCCAATGCGCGTGTGGCCGCTTTGGTTGTACGGCTTGGTGAAACTGGCCTGACCGCCTTCGATCAACCAGCCATCAAAGCTGTGGTTGGTCAGGCTCACACCACGAAACGTCTGCGGCAGCATGCGCGTGTCACCGCCAGCGATGACCGGGTTGGTGAGGAACAGGTCTCCGGCCTTCAACTCGGTATCGAACGCACGTATTTTCAGCGTGCCACCTGCGGTGGAAAAAGCCCCCGGCGCTTTGCCGCCATTCTCTCTGACCGGCAGGATGCTCGAACCGTCCGTGCCGCCACCACCATCGAGCTTCAGCCCGAGCATGGCGTGGGCATCAATACCGAAACCGACCGTGCCTTCGGTGTAACCCGACTTGAAAATGCCAAGAAAGCCCTGGCCCCACTCGATGTTGTCGTCCGCTTTCTGCAAGCGGTTGCGATTCATGTAGTAGTTGCGGGCGTTGAGGTTGAGGCTCGAACCTTCGACGAAACCTTCTTTGGCAGGCTCGTCGGCGTGAGCGGCAGGGGCAATCGTTGCGGCAATTGCAATGAACAACGGAGAGAAGCGGACTGGGTAACGCACTTGCGATGGAGCTCCTTGGGTCAACTGGCCCCTCAATGTCCTGAGGGGCGTGATGTTTCTTGTTGTTACAGACGAACCAAACGGCTTTCAGACCACAACGAAAAAAGGCCGCTGAAAGGCAGCGGCCTGGAATGACGACGGTTGAACGGGAAGAGCCAAACAACCGCGTCGAGGGAAACGTTGGCGCGGTGCGCGACTCAGCTGTCTTTCTCGGCCGCTTGGGCCTGGGAAGTGGCAGCCTGCGGGGCTTGCGAGGCGTTTTGTGCCTTGGCCATCACTTCGGCCTGATACTGATCGTAGGCCTGAGCGCGAGCGACGTTGTGCGCCACGAACGACTGCGATTCTTCGGCCATCGCCATTGGCGACAGGATCAATGAGGACAAAACGAACGCGCTGGCAATACCCATACTGTTGGACATCTTGAAAACCTTCTCGCTTGGCGAGTGCTGTTTGGTGCGGGCAAAGATAAGGTTGCCGGGCGTTGGGAAACAGCGTGATTTTCATAAATGACTGTTACAGCAAGAGCAAAAATCACCCCCTCACCCCAGCCCTCTCCCGGAGGGAGAGGGAGCTGACCGAGGTGTCTGGCGCTGTACATCGACCTGAAAGATCGAGTCGATTATGGATTCGGTGAATCAAGATCAGGTCGGTGCACATTTGCAGCATCCCCCAATCAGTCCCCTCTCCCTCTGGGAGAGGGTTAGGGTGAGGGGCTTTTCAGACCGGCAAATAAATCCCGAAGGTATTCATCCCCCGATCACTGCGCACAAACACATCCCCGCCATGCATCAGCGCAATCGCCTTGACGATCGCCAACCCCAACCCATGGTTATTACCACTGTTGCTACGCGACGCATCCACCCGATAAAACCGTTCGAACAAGCGTGGCAAATGCTCGCTGGCAATCGGCGATCCCGGGTTGGCCACACCAATACTCACCTGGTGCGCTTCAACCTCAATGCGCACCTCGATCACCTGACCCGCGCCGGTGTGCTGCACCGCATTACTCAACAAATTGATCAACGCCCGGCGCAAATGCGCGACCTCGATCTGCACCAGCGCATCACCGCTGACCTGCACTTCAACCTGCGCATCTTCAAGAATGAAATCCAGATATTCCAGCGTCGTCGCCACTTCATCGGCCAGCGACGTCGAAGTCAGTTTAGTCGCCTTGTTACCCTGATCGGCACTGGCCAGAAACAGCATGTCATTGATGATCGAACGCAGCCGTTCCAGCTCTTCAAGATTGGATTGCAGCACCTCGAAATAGTGTTCGGCAGAGCGCCCACGGGTCAGCGCCACTTGCGTCTGGCCAATCAGATTGGTCAGCGGCGAACGCAGCTCATGGGCGACGTCGGCGTTGAACGACTCCAGTCGCGAATAGGCCTGTTCAACCCGTTCCAGCGTCGAATTGAACGAGTCGACAAACTGCTCAAGCTCCGGTGGCAGCGGTGACAAACGCAAGCGCCCGGCGCGTAGTGGTGGCGCCAATCGCTGAGCCTCGTGGGACAGTTTGATCAGTGGCTTGAGACCAATCCGCGCCACCCAATAACCCAGCGCCGAGGCCATCAACACACCGACAATCGCCAGCCCGATCAGCGCGATCAACAGATTGTGCTGAGTCTCATGAAACGTCTCGGTATCGATGCCGATCATGAAGCGCAGCGGCGGACGTTGATCCTTGGCCGGCAGCTCGGTGAGCAACACTTTCAGCGGATAGGGATGGTCGGGTAACTGCAGGTCATGCATGCCCAACGGGCCTTGAGCGAACGCGCGAATCGCCGCATCGGGCTGACCATACTCGTAACCCGGATCGCCACTCACCACCCAGAACCGAATGCGTTTGTCTTCCTCGCCAAGCAGCTTCAACTTGGCGTTGATCTTCACCCAGTGCTCTGGCGTGCCGAAGCGATTGAGCGCCGATTCGAGCACGCTGTAACGCGCATCCAGCTCGGCTTCCGGGAGCAATCCCAAGCCTTTGTCGACCTGCTGGTACAACGCGCCGCCGATCAACAGAAACACCAGCAGCGCCACCAGCGTGAACATGCCGCTTAAACGTAGGGCAATCGAGTTACTGGACACCACGGCTCTCCAGCACATAACCCATGCCGCGAATGGTGTGCAGCAGTTTCTCGTCGAACGGCCCGTCGAGCTTGGCGCGCAGGCGTTTGATCGCGACTTCGACGACGTTGGCATCGCTGTCGAAATTGATGTCCCAGACCATCTCGGCAATCGCGGTTTTCGAGAGGATTTCACCCTGGCGGCGGGCGAGGACACTGAGCAGCGAAAATTCCTTGGCCGTCAGATCCAGACGCGTGCCGGCGCGGGTGGCCTTGCGGCTGATCAAATCGATCCACAGGTCGGCGATGCTCACTTGCACCGGTTCATGCCCGCCGCTGCGCCGGGTCAGCGCTTGCAAACGTGCGACCAGTTCGAGGAAGGAGAACGGTTTGCCGAGGTAATCGTCGGCGCCGTCGCGCAGGCCTTTGATGCGGTCTTCGACGCGCTCGCGGGCGGTGAGCATGATCACCGGGGTCTGCTTGCGCGCACGCAATGCGCGCAGCACGCCGAAGCCATCGAGGCCCGGCAACATGACGTCGAGGACGATCACCGCGTAGTCGCTTTCCAGCGCCAGATGCAGACCCTCGACGCCGTCGCGGGCCAGATCCACGGTGTAACCCTGTTCCGTCAGACCGCGGTGCAGATAGTCCGCGGTTTTTTCCTCGTCTTCGATAATCAGAACGCGCATGACCCTGCCTCAGTCTGTGGTCGCCAACGCCGGCAGGGGCGCAGGTTTGGGTCTATGGAAAAGTCGCTCAAGCCACAAGTATATGACCGGAGTGGTAAACAACGTCAGCATCTGGCTGACCAGCAAACCGCCCACCACCGCGATCCCCAACGGCTGGCGCAGTTCGGCGCCAGTGCCGTAACCGAGCATCAGCGGCAGGGCGCCGAGCAGGGCGGCGAGGGTGGTCATGATGATCGGTCGGAACCGCGTGATGCACGCCTCGAAAATCGCCTCCTGCGGTGACAGGCCTCGGTGTCGCTGGGCTTCGAGGGCGAAGTCGATCATCAGGATGCCGTTCTTCTTGACGATACCGATCAGCAGCACCAGCCCGATCAAGGCCATGATCGAAAAGTCCTGGCCGCAGATCCACAGCATGATTACTGCGCCCAAACCTGCCGCCGGCAGCGTCGAAATAATTGTCAGCGGGTGCACGAAGCTTTCATAAAGCACGCCAAGAATGATGTACACCGCCACCAGCGCCGCCAGAATCAGCCACGGCTGACTGGCCAGCGAACTCTGGAACGCCTGCGCCGCGCCCTGGAAATTGCCGCTGATCGCGGTGGGCATGCCGATCTCGGCCTTGGCCTGATTGAGCAGAATTACCGCATCACCCAACGCCACGCCGGGCGCGAGGTTGAACGACAGGTTGGCGGCCGGGAACATGCCATCGTGGGCAATCGACAACGGACCAATGGTCGGCGCGTCGAATTTGGCCAGCGCCGACAGCGGCACCATCTCGCCACTCAGCGGCGAACGCAGGTAAAAGTAGTTGAGGCTTTCGGCCTTGCCGCGCTGTTTGGTGTCCAGCTCCAGAATCACGTTGTACTGGTTGACCTGGGTCTGGAATTCATTGATCTGCCGTTGGCCGAAGGCGTCATACAGCGCCTCGTCGACATCGCTCGCGGTCAGGCCGAAACGTGCGGCAGCGCTGCGGTCGATGCTGATGTGGGTGATGCTGCCGCCCAGTTGCAGGTCGTTGGAAATGTCGCGGAACGCCGGGTTACTGCGCAGTTTTTCCGTGAGGCGTTGCGTCCATGTCGCGAGGGTTGCGCCGTCGTTACTCTTCAGCACGTATTGATACTGCGCGCGGCTCGGGCCGGAGCTGAGGTTGATGTCTTGCCCTGCGCGCAGATAGAGGACGATGCCGGGGACTTTCATCAGTTGTGGACGGATACGGTCGATGAACTGGCTGGCGCTGACGTCACGGTCGCCACGTTTTTTCAGGGCGATCCAGAAACGGCCGTTGGCAATGGTCTGGTTGCTGCCGGATACGCCGACCGAGTGTGAGAACGCCTGCACCGCCGGATCGGCGGCGACGATTTCGGCCATGGCCAAGTGTTTTTTCACCATGTCGCCGTAGGAAATATCCGCAGCCGCTTCGGTGGTGCCGAGGACGAAACCGGTGTCCTGCACCGGGAAGAAACCTTTCGGGATAAAGATGTAACCACCGATGGCCAGCGCCAGTGACAAACCGAATACGCCGATCATCAATTTCTGATGGGCGAGGGCACGGCGCAAACCTTTCTCGTACCAGCCGAGCAGGCGTTCGCTGAAGCCCGGTTTGTCGTGGGCGTGATGCACCGGTTTGCGCATGAACAATGCAGCGAGAGTCGGCGCCAGGGTCAGCGACACCACCACGGAAATCATGATGGTCGAGGTCGCGGTCAGGGCGAACTCCTTGAACAGTCGCCCGACCACACCGCCCATGAACAGCAGCGGAATAAACGCCGCCACCAGCGAGAAACTGATCGAAACCACGGTGAAACCGATCTCGCCGGCGCCTTTGATGGCAGCCTCGCGCATATCGTCGCCGGCCTCCAGATGCCGGTGGATGTTTTCCACCACGACGATGGCATCGTCGACCACAAATCCCACGGCGACGACGATCGCCACCAATGTCAGGTTGTTCAGGCTGAAACCGAGGATGTACATCAGGGCGAAACTGGCGATCAACGACACACCGAGTACCGCCGACACAATCAAGGTCGCCGACAATTGGCGCAGGAACAGCGCCATCACCGCGACCACCAGCAGGATAGCGATCAATAAAGTGATCTCGACTTCATGCAACGAGGCCCGAATGGTCTGCGTACGGTCGATCAGGGTTTTCACCTGCACCGACGCCGGTAACATCGCTTCGAGGCCGGGCAGGGCGGCTTGAATGCGGTCGACGGTTTCGACGATGTTGGCGCCGGGCTGGCGCGAGATCACCAGGTTCACACCGGGTTGATCGCCAGCCCACGCTTGCACGTAGGCATCTTCCGAACCGTTGACGACTTTGGCGACATCGCGCAGGTGAACCGGGGCGCCATCCTTGTAGGAAACGATGAGTTGGCTGTAGTCCTCGGGGTGGAACAACTGGTCGTTGGTCGACAGCGTCGAGATGCTTGACTCGCCGTACAGCGCACCTTTGGCCAGGTTGAGGCTGGTCTGCTGGATCGCCAGACGAATGTCGGCGAGGGTCAGGCCGATCGCCGCAAGTTTGTCTGCCGAGGCTTGCACGCGAATCGCCGGACGTTGCTGACCGGTGATGTTGATTTGGCCTACGCCGTCGATCTGACTGATCTGACGCGAGAGCAGGGTTTCCACCAGGTCGCTGAGTTCGGTGCCGGGCATTTGCGTCGAGCTGACGCTGAGGATCAGCACCGGGCTGTCGGCCGGGTTGACCTTCTTCCAGGTGGGCAGCGTCGGCATGTCCTTAGGCAGCTTGCCGGCGGCGGTGTTGATCGCCGCTTGGACTTCCTGCGCAGCAGTGTCGATGCTTTTATCGAGGGTGAATTGCAGGGTCAGCAGGCTGGAGCCCAGCGCACTGCTTGAGGTCATCTGAGTCATGCCGGGGATGGCGCTGAACTGCACTTCCAGTGGCGTGGCCACGGACGAGGCCATGGTGTCGGGGCTGGCGCCGGGCAACTGCGCGGACACCTGAATTGTCGGAAATTCCGCTTCCGGCAGTGGGGCGATTGGCAAGCGCGGGAAGGCAATCAAACCGACCAGCACCAAAGCGATGGTCAGCAGGATTGTGGCGACCGGGTGATCGATGCACCACGTGGAGACGCCTTTGTGCGCCTTCATGGCTTCGGCTCCGCTTGCACCACCTGCGGCGGCTCGCTCATGACCTGTACGGTCGAGCCGGGTTTAAGCCGCGACTGGCCATCGGTGACCAGCACGTCACCGGCCTTTACGCCTTTGATGATGTCCTGACCGCTGCCTTGGTAAATCATCTGTACTTGCACGGCTTCGACCTTGTCGCCGTTGACCCGATAAACGAAGTGTTGGTCGAGGCCACGTTGTACGACGGTGGGCGGAACCACCAGCGCATCTTTGTCTAGGGCTGTCTGAATTTTTACCGTGACCAGCAGGCCGGGCCAGAGCTTCTGGCTGGCGTTGGCGAATTCGGCTTTGGCGCGGATGGTGCCGGTGTTGGCGTTGATCTGGTTGTCGATCAGGGTCAGATGACCTTCGCCGAGCAGGTTGCCGGTTTCGCCGTCGGTGTCGGCGCCGATGTAGGCCTTGACCGGTGCGCGCTGCGGATCGTTGATCAGGCCTTGCAGGGTCGGCAGCATTTGCTGCGGCAACGAGAATTCGACGGCGATCGGGTCGATCTGGGTGACGGTGAACAGGCCGGCGGTGTCGGTCATGCGCAGGAAGTTGCCTTCGTCGACTGTGCGAATACCGACGCGGCCGGTGACCGGGGAGCGGATTTGCGTGTAGGAAAGTTGTACTTGCGCTGCATCGATGGAAGCTTGGTTGCCTTGGGCGGTGGCTTTGAGTTGGTTGACCAGGGCTTGTTGCTGGTCGTAGGTCTGCTTCGAGATGCCGTCGTCGACGGTGAGCAGTTTGTAGCGCTTGAGGTTGACCAGGGCGACTTGCAGTTGCGCCTGGCTTTCGCCCAGTTGGGCGCGGGCCTGGTCGAGGCTGGCGCGGATGGAGCGGTCGTCGATGGTGGCCAGCAGGTCGCCGGTTTTGACGAGTTGGCCTTCTTTGACGAGGATTTTGGTGAGGATGCCGTCTATTTGTGGGCGCACCACGACGCTGTGCAGGGAGAGGACGGAGCCGATGCCGCTGGTGTAGCGGGGGACGTCTTTTGCGCTGACCGCGATGACTCGCACGGGGATGGCGGTGGGGGTGGCGAGTTTGGTCGGGGCGGGTTTCAGGGCGTACCACAGACCTGCGCCTGCGAGGACGATCAATAGGGTGGCGAGCAGGGCTTTGTTCTTTTGGATTCGCATGCGGGGTGGGCGCCGGAGGTTTGGAGTTTGGGCAGGTTGGGTAGTTATAAACTTGTTTGGGGGTCAGGAGGGTGACGGCTAGCTGTCGGCGCTGTCAGTTTCACTGGGTACATATCCGTTGTTGCGGGTGTTGCTGATTACGGTTCCGCCCTTACGGCGGGTCACCTTTTCCAAACGCCGAAAAGGTAACCCAAAAGGCTTGCTCCTGCGTGCGGCCCGCTCGCTGGGGCTCGGGGTTCCTTCGCTGCGGGATCGATCCGGGCGCAGCGCCTACGGTTTGCTTCGCTGCACCTCCTCTCGCTGTGTTTGGCTGCGCCAAACGGTCGCTGCGCTCCCACGCCCGGATCAATCCCTCCACTCAGCCTTCCGACGTCGCCCGTGGATCAAGATCAAGATCAAGAGCAGGCGAGCTGACACTCGGCCTATTGAGTGGTGAAGAGCACGGCGCGTACGGCTTTGGTTTTTGTGGTGGATTTTCCCCTCACCCCAGCCCTCTCCCGGGGGAGAGGGGGCCGATTTGTGTGCTTTTCAGAATCTGAGTTCGGCTCGGTATTTCACGTCGGCGTAGCTCGCCCAAACACCTTGGTCAGTCCCCTCTCCCTCTGGGAGAGAGCTAGGGTGAGGGGCTTTTGATCTGTTTCAGAATCTGCGTTCAGCTCGGTATTTCACGTCGGCGTACTTCGCCCAAACACCACGGTTAGTCCCCTCTCCCTACGGGCGGTCCGACGTTTCGGGAGGGCTAGGGTGAGGGTTGGCTTTTGGCTGTTTAAATTTGTGTCAAATAACCAGAACCTTCCCACAAGGTTTTCAGGTTGTCCGTCGGGCGTGCGCTCTCTAGTCTTTGGTTGTCGCCGAAAACTCGGCGATCGGGTGTGAGAGCCCGTAGGAACTGTTAATCCAACACCAGTACCACCATAATTGCCGCCGGCTATTTGCTGCCCTGCAATTTTTATGGCGGCTGTGTGCGGGCGAACTTCGGTTCGGCCGGGCTTGTTCCTACCGGTTTCTCACTCCGCACATAGCTGCCACCACTCCGCCGCGTGAGAAACGGCATGTGTTGGCCTTGATTAGGAACATTCCATGACTAAGCCCGTACCCGATCCGCCCATCGAAACAACCCCACTCGAAGACGCCATCCGCGCCGACGACCAGCTCAAAACCCGCGAAGCCATCAAGCGCGCTCTCGATTTCTACCTCTGCCCCGAACCGGTTAAACCGCGTCAGCCCAGCACGATGTTCCTCATCCATCCGAACATCGACACCGAAAGCCTGCTCGCCCACGCCTGTGAATCGCTGGCTTCAGCCAATGTCATGGCCGGTGATCTGGCTGATCAGCTCAGTCGTCCGCAGCGCAGTACGGCGCTGGCGATCCAGCAGATCGTCATGCTTGCCGAGCTCGCGGTAAACCGGGCGCTGGACCGGGTTGATCCACAAACGTAATCCGTCTTAACACCGCGTCATCGTTCTTCGCGAGCAGGCTCGCTCCCACCGTTTGAAACGCAGTCCCCCTGTGGGAGCGAGCCTGCTCGCGAAGGCGTCTGATTGGGCACCCCATCTCTAACGGCCATTTTTGTTGAGCAGTCCCAAAAAGGGACCGATCAGTCCCAATCAGGGACTTATTTACCCACTACGCTTCTCAAGATCCGTCCCTGCACGCGGATAAATAATGTGTAGCCCAGACCTTCTCTGGGCCTCACTCCGGGAGTGTCTTGAAATGAAGCTGAAAACCGTACTGCCCTGCGTACTTCTCTTGCTTCCACTCACTACGTTTGCAGCGCCTGCCAGTCAATCCGGCGAGATCCGCTTCACCGGTCAAATCGTTGACTCGGGCTGTCAGGTCGGACCGGTCGGGGCGTTTGCGTCTCGTGAGTCTCGCCAGATCGAAATCAAGCCCGGTGTGAAAGTCGATGTCGACACCGATCGCAACGCTTGCAGTCATCAGTCGATGCCGATTTCCATGCGCTACGAAGCACTCAAGACCTCGACCGACAAAGGCATCGTCACCATCAGTTACCTGTAAACCGTTCGGCGTGCGCTGCAAATCTTCAGGTGCCCAACCTTGGCGCACAGGTATACTGCGCGCCTTCGCGGCTCACTGATCGGGCCCGACTTTTTGCTTTCCGGAGCTTTTATGACTTCCCCGACCCTGCCGCCGGTTGACGACGCTGTGAGCGATGTCTCGGCTGAACTGGCCGATACCAGCGATACCAAAGCCGATATCCCGGCGTTCAAATTTCCGTTCAAGCCGGGCGAACTGGCTTCTGCCAAAGGCTCGAATCAGCCGTGGTACAAGAACGGCGCCAAGAATGGCCACACCAAGACCCCGGGCATGGTGCCGCCGGGTACCCGTCGTTCGATGGGCAAGCGCTGAGTTTTAATCCCGCCTGCGGCCATCGCTGTGATTTTCAGTCACAGTGATGGCTAAGTGCTCAGACCCTGAGCCAGATCAACGTTTCACCATTTGGTGCGCTTAGAGTCAGCAGCCCTGCCGACTCTTTCCAATAAAACGAGCGCGCTATCCCATGAAGATCAATCTCCCGGTGACCGGTCGCAACGTCGATGTGGCGCTGGACGCGAACATTCTCTCGACCACCGATCTGACCAGCGCGATCACCTACGCCAACGACGATTTCATCAGGATCAGCGGTTATAGCCGCGACGAGTTGCTCGGTACGCCGCACAACTTGCTGCGTCATCCGGACATGCCGGCGCAGGCGTTTGCGCATATGTGGCAGACGCTCAAACGCGGACGGTCGTGGATGGGGCTGGTGAAGAATCGTTGCAAGAACGGTGATCATTACTGGGTCAGTGCCTATGTCACGCCGGTGACGCAGAACGGCGTGGCGGTGGAGTATCAGTCGGTGCGGACCCGGCCGGATGCACGGTTGGTCGCGGCGGCAGAGCGGGCCTATGCGCAATTGCGTGGTGAGCGAAGGCCACAACGGCCGGGGCCAAAAATCAGTGTGCGGGCGAAGATCACGGCGTTGACCAGTGCGTTGATTGGCGTTGCGTTGGCAGGCGAAGCCTGGTTGCGGCCGGAATCGGCTTGGCTGCATGGCGTGGCATTTGTCGTTGGCAGTGGCCTGTGCGCAGTGGCTCTGCGCTGGATTCTGCGACCGCTGGAGCAATTGAGCGAACGTGCGCGCACCGTGGCAGACAACCCCTTGAGCCAAGCCATCTACACCGGCCGGAGCGACGAATTCGGGCAGATCGAGTTTGCCTTGCAGATGCTTGAGGCGCAGGTCGGCGCGGTCGTCGGGCGCATCGGTGATGCCTCACAACAATTGGCCGGACATGCCGCGCAACTGGTCGATCATTTGCACAGCAGTCACACCAGTTCATTGGCGCAGCAGGCGGAAACCGATCAGGTCGCGGCGGCGATTCATCAGATGGCGGCCAGTGTTGCGCAGGTTGCCAGCCATGCCCAGCAGGCCTCGGTGGCGGCGGACATGGCCGGCACGGAAACCCGCGAAGGGCATTTGCTGGTGGGCGAAAGTCGCAGTGCGGTGTTGCGTCTGGCAGAAGAGTTGCACCGGGCGACTGAAGTAATCCATCAGCTTGAAGGCCACAGCAGCGAAATTTCCGGCGTGCTCGAGGTGATCCGCAGCATCGCCGAGCAGACCAATCTGCTGGCGCTCAATGCGGCGATTGAAGCCGCAAGAGCTGGCGATGCCGGGCGCGGTTTTGCAGTGGTCGCCGATGAGGTGCGCGGGCTGGCGCAACGTACGCAGCAATCGACCAACGAGATTCAGCGGATGATCAGCACCCTGCAAAACGGTGCACGCGATGCGGTGATGGTGATGCAACAGAGCAGCGAGCATGTCGATAACAGTGTCGAGCAGGCGCAACGCGCGGCGCGGGCGCTGAGCGGGATCAGTGAGCGGGTCGAGCAGATCACCGAGATGAGCCTGCAGATTGCGGCGGCGGTGGAGCAGCAGAGTGCGGTGAGCGAAGACATCAATCGCAATATCGTCAGCATCCGCACGGCGTGCGAGGTGACGGTGGATGAAGGGCGGCAGAGTCAGCGCAATTCCGAGGATGTGGCGGGGCTGGCGGGGGATTTAAGGTTGTTGGCGCGAGAGTTCTGGGGGCGGCGGCAGGTTCGGGATTGATACTGGGCTTGCTGGCCCTATCGCGAGCAGGCTCACTCCTACAAGGGAACGCATTTCAAATGTAGGAGTGAGCCTGCTCGCGATGAGGCCGGTTCGGTCGCTTAAAAAGGATCAGGCCGCCCGCAGCGAAATGAACGCATACGTCTGCGCCGGCTCAGTCACCACCTGCGCCCCGGCCGCCAACACTTGCCCGGCTACATCATCCCCGGACAAATGAAACACCCACTCACTCGGCGCAGTTGTCAGCGGTTGCGCGGTGACCTGATCAATCACCGCCGCAAACGCATCCATATTCGGCAAGTACGCAGTAAACCCGTCACCCTTGAGCGCCGTGGTGCGAATCCCGAGCATCGCGCAAATCGCGTCCTTGATGCCGATGTCATCCCGATCCGCCTGGCGCGAACGCTGAATCAACTCCACCAGTTCCCGATCCACCAACTCACCGCCGGCAATCAACACTGGCCCCTGCTCCCAAGACTCCGGCGGGCAATCCTTGGCGGCAGGGTTGAGCGGGATATGCGGGTTGATTTCCGCCGGATAAATGCGACACACCAGTGGCCGCCGCTCGTAGATCCGGCACAATTTGTCTTCGTCAAGATTCCGGCAGGGGCCGACGTTGTACGCGGCAAAGGTGATTGCCACATGGGCGTCTGTCGCGCCGCTGCGAACCACCGCTGAGCGACGTTCGGCATGTTCTCGCTGCTGCGCCGGCAAACCCAGGCCATTACCAAGAAAGGCCTCGACCAGCACGATCACCTGACCACCATCCGCCGCCCACATGCGGGCTTCGGCCAAGGTCAACGGGACATGGTGGTCGGTGCAGCATTTGCCGCAGCCTACGCAGGAAAACGTCGTATTCATTGAGCGATCTGTCTTCAATCAGGGCGTGAAACGGTGGCGGAAAACCACCGCACAGAACTGGATCGAAGCAAGTTATGCGCCATTCACTTGGTTTTAACGGGCGTGCGGATCGAATCCCACTCGGTGACGAAGGCGGTTTTCGACTGTTTGTTGTACAGACACAGTTCGGTGCCTTGCTGACCTTTCATGTGTTTTTGCGGGTATTGGCCTTGCAGCAACACGGCGGTGTAGCCGACGCGGTCGTCGAATTGTGCGGGTGTGCCGACCGGTTTGGCGTTTTTCAGGCCACTGGCCTTGCTGCAACTGGCGAGCACGGTTTTGTCGTAAGCGGCCCAGGCGTCGGGGCTGGAGGCGTGGGCCTGGGAGGCGAGGGCGGTGAGGCAGAGCAGGCTTAAGGTGATGGCTTTCATGGTGGGTGTCCTTGGTCTTGGGTGGCCAAGGTTGGAGTCTGCCTAAAGAGTTTTGTTGCCTGGAACACCGCTAAAAGATCGCAGCCTTCGGCAGCTCCTACATGGATATGCGGTTCCCTGTAGGAGCTGCCGAAGGCTGCGATCTTTTGACTTTGATCAGTCCGGCACCAGTTCCCGGCGGACTACGTACATCCCGGCACTTTCATACAATCGCTGCGCCCGCCGGTTGTCTTCCAGCACCTTCAGATCAACAAACCCTTCGCGGCGTTGCTGAAACACCTTGAATGCATTGAGCAACAACGCCCGGCCCAATCCGCGGCCCTGCATGCGCGGATGCACCACCAGATTCTTGATATATGAGCTGGTCCAGCATTGCGCCACGCCGACCACGCCTTCGGCATCACGCGCAATAAAGCAAAGGGTCGGATCGTATTCAGGATCGCTTTCGAACTGCTGCTGCCAGGCGTCCAGCGCCGGAACCCGGCCGCCGCCTTCGCGATAACCCAGTTGCATCAAATGATGCACGTCCGCCGCCAGTTCGACGGAGTACGTGCACAGTTCAATGCCTTGTGGCCAAGGCACATCCGGCGCCTCCTTACCGAGGTCGCGCCGCATCAAAAAACAATACGTATCGGCCAAGACTCAGTGACCGTGCGCCGCGACATGTTTGGCCGCTTCGATCAGGCAGTGGGTCAGTTCTGGCGAGGAGAACTTGGTCAACACGCCGTTCGCCCCGGCCAGGCGAGCTTTCTCGCTGTTCATCGCGCTGTCGAGCGAGGTGTGCAGCAGCACATACAGATGGGCGAAGTCCGGTGTTTCACGCAGGGTGCGGGTGAAGGCGTAGCCGTCCATCTCGGACATTTCGATGTCGGAGACGATCAGATTGATCTGCTGCGCCGTGCCTTGCAGGTCGAGCAGGCAGTCGATGGCTTCTTTGGCGCTGCGTGCGGTATGGCATTGCAGGCCGAGGTTGCGCAGGGTGTGCACCGATTGTTGCAGCGCCACCTGGCTGTCGTCGACCACCAGAATCCGCGCATTGCCGAGCACATCAGCGTCTTCCATGCTCAGGTCGGTCGGGGCCATTTCGATCTGCGCCGGGGCGATGCTGTGGATAACCTTTTCGATGTCGAGCACTTGCACCAGCGTGCCGTCCACCGAGGTCACGCCAGTGATGTAGGCGCGCGAGCCGCCGGAACCGAATGGCGGCGGTTTGATGTCGGTGGTCAGGCAGTGGACGATTTTGCTCACAGCCTGAACGTGCAGGCCCTGCTTCGAGCGGCTGACGTCGGTGACGATCAGGCAGCCGCCGTTCGGGTCTTCCAGCGGCCGCTCGCCGATGGCGCGGCTGAGATCAATGACCGACAGCGAAGCACCGCGCAAGGTGGCGATGCCTTTCACGTGCGGGTGCGACTCTGGCAGTTTGGTCAGCGGCGGGCAGGGGATGATTTCACTGACTTTCAGCAGGTTGATCGCCATCAACTTGCCGCTGCGCAAGGTAAACAGCAGAAGCGAAAGTGAGTCTGCGCGGGCTTTGGTGGAGGACATATGAACCTTCTGTGGAAAGGTGGTGGGCGAGGGTGCAAATCGCCAGAAACTATTGATGCCGGGTTATCGGCGTTAAAGGGGTGGGCTTTAGGTTAGTTGTCGGGTTGTGTTTCGATCAAAAGCCAAAGCCAAAGCCAAAGCCAAAGCCCCTCACCCCAACCCTCTCCCAGAGGGAGAGGGGGCCGATTGGGGGATATTGTAGTAATTCACCGACCTGAACCTGCTCTGCCGAATCCATAATCGACTCGATTTTTCAGGTCGGCGTATGGCGCAAGACACCTCGGTCAGTCCCCTCTCCCTCCGGGAGAGGGCTAGGGTGAGGGTGCTTTTAGCCTTTCATACCCAGACGTTTAGCCATGCGGCCCAAATTCGCCCGATCCAGCCCCAACTCCCGCGCCGCACTCGCCCAGTTATCCTGATTACGCTCCAGCGCCGCACTGATCAAACGCCGCTGATACTGCTCGGTCGCACTGCGCAGATCCCCGCTGACCAGCGGTATCTCGGCCACCACACCGGCAACAGCCTCAACCGAGTTATCCACAACCTCTCTCGGCAAATCCAGATCCGCCGCGCTCAAACTGAGGATCTTCGGCCGCACCTTGCAGTTGCCCAGCGCCTTCAACGCACTGCGTCCGATCAAGTGCTCCAGCTCGCGCACATTGCCCGGCCAGGTGTAGGCGAGCAGCGCTTCCTGGGCGTCGCTGTGCAGGCGCAGGCTGTTGAGGCCCATGCGCGAGCGATTCTGTTCAAGGAAGAAGCCGCTGAGCAACAACACGTCGCGGCCGCGATCACGCAGCGCCGGTACCCGCAACGGGTACACGCTGAGGCGATGGTAGAAGTCGGCACGATAGCGACCGCTGCGCACCTCTTCGGCCAGGTCGCGGTTGGTCGCGGCAATCAGGCGCACATCGACCTGATGCTCCTTGTCCGACCCCAGACGCTGCAGTTGTCCGCTCTGCAACACGCGCAACAACTTGGCCTGCACGGTCAGCGACAACTCACCGACTTCATCGAGAAACAGTGTGCCGCCATTGGCCAGTTCGAACTTGCCGCGACGGTCGCTGGTGGCGCCGGTGAAGGCGCCGCGCACGTGGCCGAACAGTTCGCTTTCTACCAGCGTGTCGGGCAACGCGGCGCAGTTGAGGCTGATGATCGGTTTGTCGGCGCGGGGAGAAGCGGCGTGAATGGCCTGGGCGACCAGCTCTTTGCCGACCCCGGTTTCGCCGGTGATCAACACGGTCAGATCGCTGCCGCCGACCAGATTGATTTCTTCTACGAGCTTCTTCAGCGCCTTGCTCTGGCCGATCATTTCGCGATTCTGCTGGCCGCTGGCCTGACGATAGACCTCGGCGCGCTGGTGTTCATCTTCTGCGCGATTGGCCAGGCGTTGAATGCGTTCGGCGGCGTTGACCGTGGCCGAGGCGAGGCTGGCGAAAGCTTGCAAGGCATCGAGTTCGATCGGCTCGAACCGCTCGGGATCGAGAGCATCGAGGGTGATCAGGCCCCAGAGCTTTTCATCGACGAATAGAGGACAGCCGAGGCAATCGTGGACTTCGAGGTGTTCGTCGAGGCCGTCGACTAAACCGTCGTAAGGATCGGGCAAGTCACTGTCGGCGGCGAACCGCGTGGGTCCGGCGCCGCTGAGGAGTATTTCGAAGCGTGGGTGCTCGCTGACCTTGAAGCGCCGGCCGAGGGTGTCAGTGCTCAAACCGTCCACCGCCAGCGGCACCAGCGCTTCGCCGTCGAGGCGCAGTAACGCCGCAGCATCGCAGGGCAGCAGGGCGCGCATGGCTTCGAGCAGGCGTCGGTAACGTTCGCCTTCGGGAAGTTCGCGGGACAGGTCAGAGACGAGGGGCAGCAGGGCAGTGAGCAGGGATTTGGCGGTCATGGTCTGTAGTCAAAGAGACAAGATGTAGTCGGGATGACTATAGCGGCCTTTGGGTCTTTATGACTATATTGTATTCAACATGTTGATTTATATAGATAAATAAGTTGGCACGGAACCTGATAACCCTAAGGTAACTTTTCAAGAAAGCTCAGGAGTCATTCTTATGCTTAGCGTCCAGGATCGTGCCATCGTCAAATCCACCGTGCCTCTGCTGGAAAGCGGCGGTGAAGCGCTGATCACTCACTTCTATCGCATGATGCTCTCTGAATACCCGGAAGTCCGGCCGCTGTTTAACCAGGCGCACCAGGCCAGCGGTGATCAGCCGCGCGCCTTGGCCAACGGCGTATTGATGTATGCGCGGCACATCGATCAGCTCGACCAGTTGGGCGATCTGGTGGCGAAGATCATCAACAAGCACGTCGCCCTGCAGATCCTCCCGGAGCACTACCCGATTGTCGGTGCCTGCCTGTTGCGTGCGATTTCTGAAGTGCTTGGCGAAGAGATCGCTACGCCCGAAGTAATGAGCGCCTGGGGTGCAGCGTACGGGCAACTGGCTGACATCCTGATCGGCGCCGAAACCGCCATCTACGACCAGAAAGAACAAGCTGTCGGCGGCTGGCGCGGGGCGCGGGAGTTCATCGTTGCGGCCAAGGTCGAGGAGAGCGCGGAAATCATTTCGTTCTACTTCGAACCGGCAGACAAAGGCCCGATTCTCGCAGCCGAGCCGGGGCAGTACATTGGCATGAAGCTGATCCTCGATGGTGAAGAAATCCGCCGCAACTACTCACTGTCGGCACTGGCGAACAACGGTCAGTACCGCATCAGCGTCAAACGCGAACCGGGTGGTCGTGCGTCCAACCACTTGCACGATCAACTGCACGTCGGCGCGAGCATTCAGCTGTTCCCGCCATCGGGTGAGTTCACCTTGACCGCGAGCGACAAGCCGTTAGTGCTGATCAGCGGCGGCGTCGGTATTACGCCAACTCTGGCGATGCTTGAAGCGGCGCTGGAAACCGAGCGGCCGGTGCACTTTATCCACTGCGCGCGCAATGGCAGTGTGCATGCCTTCCGTGACTGGATTGATGATTTGGCTGAGCGTCATCCGCAACTCAAGCGTTTTTACTGCTACGCCGAAGATGACGGTGTCAGCCCGGCAGCGGACAAGGTCGGGATGCTGGATCAGGCACTGCTTGGCGAATGGCTGCCGCAGCAGCGTGATGTCGATGCGTACTTCCTTGGGCCGAAGGGCTTCATGGGCGCGATCAAGCGGCATCTGAAGGCGCTGGGTGTGCCGGAGCAGCAGAGCCGTTATGAGTTCTTCGGGCCGGCTGCTGCGCTGGAATAATCCACAACCGAGTTGTCGTCATTCGCGAGCAGGCTCGCTCCCACAGGATTTGTGTCCGACGCCGATCCAATGTGGGAGCGAGCCTGCTCGCGAAGGCCGTTACGCGGTCTCGATTGTTAAATTCTGTTTAAAGGTTAATCGTTTCTTAACCGGTTTATCGTTTATTCCCCGATGCTGATGATAGGCGCTCGTTCGTTTACATGATCAGGATCGCCCCATGTCGCACTTCACCTTCGCCCGTCGTTTCAGTTTGGCTGCCATCGGTCTTTCGGCCGCGTTGCTGGCCAGCCCGTTTGTCTTTGCCGAATCTGCTCTGATAAAACCGCAGACCCTGATCGTCGATCAGAGCCTGCCCAAGGCGCAAGTTGAAGCCATGCAACTGGCCGCGCGGCGGTATGGCAGTTTCTGGAATTCCGGTGAGGAGGCGTTGGCCACGGCGGCGTTGTCGCCGCAGTTTGTCGACCAGACTCCACCTGAAGGTCGGGTGCAGGGGCCGACCGGGTCGTTGCTGGCGTCGAAGTTCTTGCCCGACTTGAGTTGCGACATCGAGCAAATGATCATCGCCGGGGATCGCGTGGTGGTGCATCTGCACTTTCGCGGGCACTTCAGCGGTACGTTCAAGGCTCTCAAAGGGCAGGGCCAGCGTGTAGACTTCCGGGCAACCGATATCTATCAGATTGATAACGGTCGCATCGCGGCCAATTGGCATATCGAAGACAACATCAGCTTGATGGCGCAACTGCAAGCGCAGCCGCCGGCCAGCTGAACCATGGACATATAAAGGAAACGCGATGAGCGAGGAAACGATTCGACTGGGACGTGAGCGGCGCTTTCTGGTGCTGCTGGGCATTATCTGCCTGGCACTGATCGGCGGTGCGCTGTACATGCAGATCGTACTTGGCGAGGCGCCGTGCCCGCTGTGCATTCTGCAGCGTTATGCGTTGCTGCTGATCGCGCTGTTTGCGTTCGTCGGCGCGGCCATGCGCAGCCGTCGCAGCATCACTGTGTTCGAGGTGCTGGTGGTGATTTGCGCGCTTGCCGGGGCGGCTGTGGCCGGGCATCACGTGTACACCCAGTTCTATCCGGCGGTGAGCTGTGGCATCGATGTGCTGCAGCCGATTGTCGATGATCTGCCGCTGGCGAAGATCTTCCCGCTGGGCTTCCAGGTCGACGGTTTCTGCTCGACGCCGTACCCGCCGATCCTCGGTCTGTCGTTGGCACAATGGGCACTGGTGGCGTTCGTGCTGGTGGTGATCCTGGTGCCGCTGCTGACCTCGCGTAACCGAAAAGCACTGCGCTGAATCAACTAATCGGCAGTCTGGCCGATACAGAAAACGCCTCGATTTGCGGATCAGCCAATCGGGGCGTTTTGCATTTTCAGAGTGTTTGTGAAAACACCGTGACGGACGGCAATGGAGGGTGTGGCAGGTGTGCGACATGTTGTCACACACGCCGTGTCGCAGGGCGCTTCGGTGACGCGGAATCGACCGTTGTTACAAAAAAGGATTGGTCTGTTTCGGGGTTTTTCGGCTTTAGCACGCGAGTGCCAGAGCAGGCAGTTTTAACAAGCGCCGGCATAGGGCCAAAAGCCTTGGGTTATCGGGCTTTGCGCTGTTCAGGTGTTCGGAAAAAGCCTTCAGAGCTGTCTGAACTGACGCGGGTACACCTACAATTTTTGGTGTTTTTGTTGAGAATCGATTTCGATAACATGCGGCACTTTTGCAAAAATGGTGATGGATTGTTGCTTGAACGGATAAAAATTATTTCGGGATAAGACATGGTGTATAGGGCGCTACCTATCTACAATCGCCCGCACTGAATTCCCGGCACTGTTCAGCCTTTATTAAGGAACTGATCAGAAAGTCGGGTGTCGAGCGAGTCGAAAGGCTTTCAAGACACCCAGGTGTCGGTGCCTTCCAACTTTCCGCACCAAATGGAATTGGTCTGTAACAAGGCCTTTGACCACGAATTCGAATAAGAACTGACCGCTGTCCCAGGTTTTGTCGAGCGTCTGACGCGCGACGGGCGGCCCTTATTCAATCCAAAGAAAATGCCAACCCTTGGCAGGGTGAAGTGTTGGCGATCAAAACCCAACTGCATTGCGCAAGCTGCTTTAGAGGTCGTGAGATGAGTAAAAACAGGTACCCCAGATTACTAGGCCTAGTGCCGCTGCTCGGCACGTTGTTGCTGGGAGGCTGCAACATGACCTTGCTCAATCCAACGGGCCAGGTTGGCCTGGAACAGCGAAACCTGATCATCACCGCGACCCTGCTGATGCTGTTGGTCGTCGTGCCGGTTATCGTCATGACCTTCCTGTTCGCCTGGAAGTACCGCGCGTCGAACAAGAACGCCGTCTACACCCCGAAATGGTCGCACTCGACCAAAATCGAAGTGGCAGTCTGGACCATCCCGGTCCTGATCATCATTGCCCTGGGTTACATCACCTACATTTCGACCCACGAACTGGACCCGTATCGTCCGATCCAGTCCGACGTCAAGCCTGTGACCATCGAAGTGGTCGCGCTGGACTGGAAGTGGCTGTTCATCTACCCGGAACAAGGCATTGCTACGGTCAACAAGATCGTGTTCCCGGCGCACACGCCAATCAACTTCAAGATCACCTCTGACGCTGTGATGAACTCGTTCTTCATCCCGGGTCTGGGCGGCCAGATCTATGCGATGGCGGGCATGCAGACCAAGCTGCACCTGATCGCTGACCGTAACGCTGAAATGGACGGTATCTCCGCCAACTACAGCGGCGCGGGTTTCACCGGCATGAAGTTCAAAGCTATCTCCACCACTCAGGAAGATTTCGACGCCTGGGTAAGTGAAGTCAAGAAGTCACCTAAACAGCTTGATCAAGCTGAATACGCGGCCCTTGCCAAACCGAGCCAGAACAACCCAGTCGAGCTCTACTCCTCGGTCACGCCGAACCAGTTCCAGATCATCGTCGACAAGTACGAAGGTATGAAGCCGGGCAAGCCGCTGAAGCACGAGAAGAAAGAGAAAGAAGTGGCGGCCACGGAAATTGACTCGAGTTCGCATTCAGCTGCCGGGGCAGAGGAGTAAACGATGTTTGGTAAATTAAGTTGGGAAGCAGTCCCATTCCACGAGCCGATCGTGATGGTGACCATCGCCATGATCGCCCTCGGTGGTCTGGCGCTGTTCGCTGCAATCACCTACTTCAAGAAGTGGACGTACTTGTGGACCGAGTGGCTGACTTCGGTCGACCACAAGAAAATCGGCGTGATGTACATCATCGTTGCCATGGTCATGCTGCTGCGCGGTTTTGCCGACGCCATCATGATGCGTACCCAGTTGGCCATGGCCACCGAGGGTTCGCCTGGCTACCTGCCACCTGAACACTATGACCAGATCTTCACCGCTCACGGTGTGATCATGATCATCTTCATGGCGATGCCATTCTTCACCGGCCTGATGAACCTTGCAGTGCCGCTGCAGATCGGCGCGCGTGACGTTGCGTTCCCGTTCCTGAACTCCCTGAGCTTCTGGCTGCTGGTTTCCGGCGTAGTGCTGATCAACCTGTCCCTGGGCGTCGGCGAATTCGCCAAGACCGGTTGGGTTGCGTATCCACCGCTGTCGGGTCTGCAATACAGCCCTGGCGTGGGTATGGACTACTACATCTGGGCGCTACAGCTATCCGGGTTAGGTACGACGCTAACGGGGGTCAACTTCCTCGCGACCGTACTGAAAATGCGTACCCCTGGCATGAAACTGATGGACATGCCGATCTTCACCTGGACCTGCACCTGGGCAAACGTTCTGATCGTGGCTTCGTTCCCGATCCTGACCGCTACCCTGGCACTGCTGACCCTTGACCGTTACATGGATTTCCACATTTTCACCAATGAACTTGGTGGCAATCCAATGATGTACGTCAACCTGTTCTGGGCGTGGGGCCACCCTGAGGTTTACATCCTGATCCTGCCGGCATTCGGCATCTTCTCGGAAGTGATCTCGGCCTTCACCGGCAAGAAACTGTTCGGCCACCACTCGATGATCTACGCCTCGGGCGCGATCTCGGTACTGGGCTTCATGGTTTGGCTGCACCACTTCTTCACCATGGGTTCGGGTGCCAGCGTCAACGCCTTCTTCGGTCTGGCGACGATGCTGATTTCCATCCCGACGGGTGTGAAGCTATTCAACTGGCTGTTCACCATCTACCAGGGCCGTCTGCGCTTCACCAGCCAGGTTCTGTGGACTCTGGGCTTCATGGTGACCTTCGCCATCGGCGGCATGACCGGCGTACTGCTGGCCATCCCGGGTGCTGACTTCGTTCTGCACAACAGCCTGTTCGTGATCGCGCACTTCCACAACGTGATCATCGGCGGTGCGGTATTCGGTTACATCGCTGGTTTCGCGTTCTACTTCCCGAAAGCGTTCGGCTTCAAGCTGCACGAAGGCTGGGGTAAAGCAGCGTTCTGGTTCTGGATCTCGGGCTTCTTCGTCGCGTTCATGCCGCTCTATGCACTGGGCTTCATGGGCATGACCCGTCGTCTGAACGCCACCACCAACCCTGAGTGGGTACCGTACCTGTACGTTGCCATGTTCGGTGCGGTGATGATCGCTGTGGGTATTGCCTGCCAGCTGATCCAGCTCTATGTGAGCGTGCGTGACCGTAACAAGCCAGAGAACGTTTGCGATCACGGTGACCCGTGGAATGCACACACCCTGGAATGGTCGACCTCGTCGCCACCTCCGTTCTACAACTTTGCTGTGCTGCCAAAGGCTGACTGCATCGACCCGTTCACCGAAGCTAAGGAAAACGGTACTGCGTACCAGCGTCCGGCCAAGTACGAGCCGATCCACATGCCGAACAACACCGCCACTGGCGTGGTGATGGGCGCACTGTTGACCGTCTTCGGTTTCGCAATGATCTGGCACATCTGGTGGTTGGCGATCGCCAGCCTGGCCGGCACCGTCATCTACTTCGTGATCCACGCTGCACGTGACGACCAGGGCTATATGGTTCCGGTTGAAACGATCGAGCGTATCGAAGCCGAGCAGCACAAGCGTCTGGTTGCGGCAGGGAAAATCCTGGCCGGTGCCACCCGTGTTGAAACCTCGTTGGAACAGGCTTAAACCATGTCGAACTTAGTGACCAATGTTGGACACGCCCATGGTGACCATGGGCACGATGACCATCACCACGACTCGGGCGAGATGACCGTATACGGTTTCTGGCTCTACCTGATGACCGACTGCATTCTGTTTGCGTCGATCTTCGCGGTGTACGCAGTACTGGTAAACAACGTTGCCGGTGGCCCGTCGGGCCACGACATCTTCGAACTGCCATACGTGCTGGGCGAAACCGCTCTGCTGTTGTTCAGTTCGATCACCTACGGCTTCGCCATGCTGGCGTTGTTCAAAGGCAAGAAGCAGCAGGTTCTGGGTTGGTTGTTCATGACCTTCCTGCTGGGCGCAGGCTTTATCGCCATGGAGATCAACGAGTTCCACCTGCTGATCTCCGAGGGCTTCGGTCCTAGCCGTTCGGGCTTCCTGTCGGCGTTCTTCACCCTGGTCGGTACCCACGGTCTGCACGTATCTGCGGGTCTGATCTGGATGGGCATCATGATGTACCAGGTCAACAAGCACGGCCTGACGGCGACCAACAAGACCCGTCTGAGCTGCCTGAGCCTGTTCTGGCACTTCCTGGACGTGGTGTGGATCTGCGTATTCACCGTTGTTTACCTGATGGGGACTCTGTAATGGCTAATGCACACTCCCATGACAGCCATGATGCTGGCCACGGCAGCGTAAAGTCGTACGCCATTGGCTTCATCCTGTCGGTGATCCTGACCGTGATTCCTTTCGGTCTGGTGATGTACCCGAGCCTGCCGAAAGCCACCACGCTGGCAATCGTTCTGTTGTTCGCAGTGATCCAGGTGATCGTTCACCTGTATTACTTCCTGCACCTGGACCGTTCCATTGCTCAGCGTAACAACGTGATTGCATTCGTCTTTACGGCGATCGTAATCGTGCTGCTGGTTGGCCTGTCGTTGTGGATCATGTTCAGCATCCACACCTACATGATGGCGAAGTGAGGTAAGACCCGATGTCGCTCAAGCACTTTATCCAAATCACCAAACCGGGGATCATTTTCGGTAACGTGCTTTCTGTGGCAGGCGGGTTCTTCCTGGCCTCGAAAGGGCATGTGGATCTGGCGGTGTTTCTGGCTGCCATGATCGGTACATCCCTGGTTGTCGCTTCCGGTTGCGTGTTCAACAACTGCATCGACCGCGACATCGACCTGAAGATGGAACGCACCAAGAACCGGGTGCTGGTGCAGGGCTTGATCTCCCTGAAACTGGCCCTGGTCTACGCGACCATCCTTGGTGTTCTCGGCGTTGCGTTGTTGTACAAGGTGGCCAATCCGTTGGCCGCTTTGTTCGCGGTAATCGGCTTCATCATCTACGTCGGCTTCTACAGCCTGTACCTCAAGCGCAAGTCGGTTCACGGCACGCTGGTGGGCAGTCTGTCGGGCGCCATGCCGCCAGTGATCGGTTACGTTGCCGTAACCAACAGCTTCGACATGGCCGCGCTGACGTTGCTGGTGATGTTCAGCCTGTGGCAGATGCCGCATTCCTACGCCATCGCGATCTTCCGCTTCAACGATTACCTGGCTGCATCGATTCCGGTGCTGCCAGTGAAGCGCGGGATTCAAGTGGCCAAGAAGCACATCCTGCTCTACATCCTGGCGTTCCTCGTAGCGACCTTGATGCTGACCTTCAGCGGTTACGCCGGCATGAGCTACCTCGCCGTCGCCGCGGCCATGGGCATGTACTGGTTGTACATGGCCTGGACCGGCTACAAAGCGGTGGATGACACGGTCTGGGCACGCAAGCTGTTCGTGTTCTCGATCTTCACCATCACTGCGTTGAGCGTCATGATGTCCCTGGACTTCAAGGTGCCCGCAGAGCTGCTGCTGACGTACGCGCCGTAAGGCTCAAAGGCTTGAAGAAAAACCCCGCACATTGAGAGATGTGCGGGGTTTTTTGTTGGGTGGATTATGCTGATTTGATGTGCTGCCCTTCGCGAGCAGGCTCGCTTCCACAGGGGATATGTGATCGACGCAGATCAAATGTGGGAGCGAGCCTGCTCGCGAATCGCAACGTCATAGAATTTGCTGGGTTGGCGGTTGCAGACTTCCGGTAAACCCCCTAGATTTGGATCCAACATGACAGTGATAGCTCCTTGCCATTTGCGGTTGCCCATCTGTCTTAACCTGCGGTTCTTCATGCACTGATCAAAAGGCTGGGCGAAATGACTGAGAGGATGACCTGCGACGAGCGTTTTATTGCCCTGGCCCAAGAGCTGAACTACGACATTTATGGTGAGAACACCGCCGGCGGCAATTACGCGCCGCTGATCCGTCATCATGACGAGCTGTACATCAGCGGTATGGTGCCGCGCACTAACGGCAAGATTCAGTACCCCGGTCGGGTCGGGCTGGAGCTGACCCTCAAGGATGCGCAAGCCGCTGCGAGTATCAGTGCGATGCGTTGTCTGGCGTTGATCGTCGATGCGGTGGGTTCGCTGGACAAGATCAAGGCGTTGTTGCGGGTCACTGTTTATGTGAAGTCGACGCCGGACTTCGTTGACCTGAGCGAAGTGGCCAACGGTGCGTCGGACGTGTTCAGTCATGTGCTCGGCGATGCCGGCCGGCACACGCGCACCACGGTTGGTGTGTATCAGTTGCCGAAGAACGCAGCGATTGAGGTGGACATGATTGTAGCGTTGCATCCTTCGGCTTGAGGGTGACTTCACGGCTTGCCCTCACCCTAGCCCTCTCCCAGAGGGAGAGGGGACTGACCGAGGGGCTCTCAAGGTGCACGCCGACCTGAAGTATCGAGACGAACTCAGGTTTGAAAATCACACAAATCGGCTCCCTCTCCCTCGGGAGAGGGCTGGGGTGAGGGGCGAGGATTTTCGCCTTCTCACAAATCCCAAGCCGGACAACAGAAAGCCCCGCCTGAATATCAGAGCGGGGCTTTTTCATACAGCGGCTGCGCTATTACTGCGCGGCGATGCTATAGCCATCAAACGCAGTCTGCTGTTGCAGCGCGGTGATGATGTTCTTGCGGTTTACTGCCTGCTCGGTGCCGGCGTTGTCGACGAAGACTTCGCTTTCCAGCTCCGCTTCCTCGCCTTCACCAATGAAGGTGAAACCGAGGAACTCCAGCGCTGCACGGTCAACGTTCAGGCGCGAGCGTGGCGTGCGCAGCGGCAGGGTCACGCTGATGCCGTCCTTGCTGATGGTGAAGATTTCGACTTCTTTCTTCTTCGCAGCCTTGCTCTTGCCGCCGCTCGGATTGCTGATCGCCTGGTGGGTCTGGTTCAGCACTTTCAGCGCGAGGCCGTAAACGATTTCCTGGAACGCCGGATCGTCCTTGAAACTGGACAGGATGCGGCCGATCGAGAACTTGCTGCTGAGGTCTTCAAGGGCGGCGAGGTCGGCGGCTTCGGCGTCTTTCAGTGCCTTGAGTTCGCCCATCAGCTCGTAGGCCTTGTCATCATCGAAGCTGTCGTGAGCCTGACGGATCGCCGCGCGCAGCTCGCGGATCTGGTCGCTTTCGCGGGTCGACTGGAACGCGTCCAGGACCATTTCGCTGATGATTTTGGCTTGTGGCAGGTGTTGTGAAAGATTGATGGAGTTTTCGTATTCCGCTTTGGACGATTCGGTGACTACGGATTCAGCGGTGTTGAAATCGGACATTGAAATTTCACTACTTTTTAACTGGAGTGGAGATGAGAAAACCGAGGGCTTTTTCAGGCCGACTAATTTAGGGGAGCGCGACGGCGTTGTCACGGAGCAACGGTCTGCCGGTCGAGTTTTTTCCCGGCGTGAACTATTTCAGGCGCGGCCGTTCCATGGCAATCACCGAGGTCTCAAAACCCAGGCTGGCAAAAAAAGCCTCTGCGCCCTCGCGTCCGGCGCGCAGCACCCAGGTGATTTCGGGGTTGTCGCCCATGATGTGCTCGACCAGTGCGCGGCCAATCCCCTCACGCCGATGCTGGTCGTCGACTACCACCATCGACAGGTAACCATTGGACAAACCATCGGTGATCCCGCGAGCGAAGCCGATGATCTGCTCACCCTGGACGGCGACGGCGGTGCGCTGAGAGTTGTCGATCAACTGGGCGAAGTGTTCAGCTGAGCCGGTGCGATGGCCCCAGCCATGCTGCCCGAGAAACTGCCTCACCGATTGCGTTTCGGCGGGCAATAAATCGCGTACGTTGAATGTGTTGTTCATCTGCTTTTCGGGTCCTTGTCAGCGATTCTTCATGGGTGGCCGGTGCAGGCGACGTCAGGATTTCCCCCACCGCTGCATGACAAACTCTACGAAACGACGCAGTTTCGGCAAGCGATAGCGATCCGGCGCGTAGAGCAGATGCATCGGTCGGCTGGGTGGCTGGAAATCGGCGATCACTTTCACCAGTCGGCCTTCGCGCAGGTCTTGTTCCACCAGCGCATCCGGCAGCATCACGATGCCCATGCCGGTGCGGGCAGCCTGATGCAGCCCGGCGGAGCTGTTGATCAGCATAGGCCCGCTGACGTCGACCATGATTTCCCCGTCGGGGCCGCTGAGGCGCCAACGCTTTTCCACCGATTGCCAGTCGTCCCCGGCGGGATAGGCAAACGACAGGCAATCGTGATGCTGCAAGTCTTCCGGCGTTTTCGGCATGCCGCGCCGCGCGACGTATTGCGGCGAGGCGCACGCGGTCAGGGTGTAGTCGATCAAGGGCCGGGCGATCAGGTTGGACTGATCGAAATTGCCCAGCCGAAACGCCACATCCAGGCCGCTTTCCAGTAGATCGGGACGGCTGTTGGTCAGCACCACATCGAGTTTGACCTGCGGGTACAGCAGGGAAAACTCACTGAGCGCCGGGGCCAGCCGTTCGACGCCGAACGTCAGCGGCGCGGTGAGGCGCAGCATGCCCCTGGGTTGATCGAGGGTCTGCTCGGCGAGGCGTTCGGAATCGGCGACCAATCCCAACACTTCCAGACAACGCTGATAGTAAACGCTGCCGAATTCGGTGAGCCGTTGACGTCGAGTGGTGCGTTGCAGCAGTTGCACGCCCAGCCGTTTTTCCAGCGCGCGCAGGTGATTGCCAACCATGGTCGTCGACATATCACACTGCAGCGCGGCCGCCGTCATGCTCCCGGTTTCGACGACTTTGACGTACACGCTCATCGATTGGAACAGGTCCATTATCAAGCTCGGCTTTTAAATGAATGAAGTTTTGCCGAGTTTATCCAGTTTCGGTGGCTAACCATACTGCCAGCACACCGACCTGCACTGGAGTTTGAAATCATGACCGCCGCCCTGATGAACACCTACCAACCGCTGGCCCTGAGTTTCACGAAGGGCCTGGGCACTCGCCTGTGGGATCAGGCCGGTCGCGAGTATCTGGATGCGGTGGCCGGTGTCGCGGTGACCAATGTCGGCCACTCACACCCGCGGATCGTTTCGGCGATCAGCGATCAGGCGGGATTGCTGCTGCACACGTCGAATCTGTACAGCATCGACTGGCAGCAACAACTGGCCAAGCGGCTGACCGAGCTGTCGGGGATGGAGCGGGCGTTCTTCAATAATTCCGGTGCCGAGGCCAATGAAACGGCGCTGAAACTGGCGCGTCTGTACGGCTGGCGCAAGGGCATCGAACAGCCGCTGGTGGTGGTCATGGCCAACGCGTTCCACGGCCGCACACTTGGTACCTTGTCAGCCAGCGATGGCCCGGCAGTACGCCTGGGTTTCAACGAATTGCCGGGGGATTTCCTCAAAGTGCCGTTCGGCGATCTCGCTGCGCTGGAGCAGGTGCAGCAAAAGCACGGCGAGCGCATCGTCGCGATTCTGGTCGAGCCAATCCAGGGCGAAAGCGGTGTGCAGCTCGCGCCGCCGGGTTACCTGAAAGCCCTGCGTGAACTGTGCAATCGCCATGCGTGGTTATTGATGCTCGATGAAATCCAGACCGGCATTGGCCGCACCGGGCGTTGGTTCGCGTTTCAACATGAAGGCATCGTCCCGGATGTCATGACCCTGGCAAAAGGACTGGGCAATGGCGTACCGATCGGCGCGTGCCTGGCCCGAGGCAAGGCTGCGGACCTGTTCACACCCGGCAGCCACGGCAGCACTTTCGGCGGCAATCCGCTGGCCTGCCGGGTCGCTTGCACGGTGCTGGATATCATCGAAGAACAGGGCCTGCTGGAAAACGCCCGGGTTCAGGGTGAACGCCTTTTGACTCGTCTGCGTGCAGAGCTGGCGGACAATCCCAATGTGCTGGCGATTCGCGGGCAGGGCTTGATGATCGGTATCGAGCTGAAACAACCGGTGCGGGATCTGACCCTGATCGCCGCGCGGGATCATGGACTGTTGATCAACGTCACGCGGGGCAAGACGATACGGCTGCTGCCACCGTTGACGATTGATGAGCGTGAGGTGGAGATGATTGTCAGAGGTGTGGGGCGAGCGCTGATTGCGCATTGATCGCTGGCAAGTAGCACTGTGGGAGCGAGCCTGCTCGCGAAGGCGGACTATCGGTCGACATCTCTGCTGGATCGACTGCTTTCGCGAGCAGGCTCGCTCCCACATTTTCGGTGTAGGCCTTAGTCCGGATAATCCGCCAGATCCGGCGCCAGCATCCGTGTCTTCGCCTTGCCATTCGAATTGTGCTGAATGATCTCTCGCGGCTGCCCCTGCGCATTGAAAAACACCTGACCGATCCCCGCCGAATTCCACAACCGTTCGCCCGCCTCAGCATGCTCAGGCGTATACGGCACGATGCGCATGCGTCGGCGTTTGGTGAACCAGTTCAGCGGTGAGCGTGGCGAGTAGAGCCAGCGGTTGAGGCGGTCGAACCATTCCAGCAGGCTTTTTGGAAACTCGTTCTTGATCCCGCTGCTGGTGATCTGCCAGATCCGCGGCCCGGCCTTGCGGTGGCGGATAAGCACTTCGTATACGAAGGAATAATGCACGTCGCCCGACAGAACCACGTAGTTACCCGGTGTGCGCGAGTGGCGGAAAATATTCAGGATCACCTGCGCCGCACCGCGATGGGCCATCCAGTTTTCCGCGTCGACCAGCAGCGGATAACCGCACCAACTGAAGACCTTCTGCACCGTTTCAATCAGCTTCACGCCGAAGATCGGCGCCGGAGAAACGATGATCGCTGACGGATGATCAAGCAGCTCCTGTTGCAGTTCGCTCAGCGCCTCCCAATCGAGCAGGCCCGAGGGTTGCTTGAGTGCCATCTCACTGCGCCAGCGTCGGGTGCGCGTGTCGATAACCACCAGCGCAGGGCTGCTCGGCAGGACGAAATGCCATTGTTGAAAGCGCAGCAAATCATCGATCAGAGCATCCTGCACCGGGCTGTCGAGATACTGGTCATCACCGCTGGCGCTCAGCCCCAGGGTTTTCTCCAAGACATCCTTGAAGGCATCGGGATTGTTGCCCCAGCCCTGACACAACATATAGGCGATCAGCGCATTGCCGATGATGCGTTTGGAGAACGGATGGCCGTAGGCCGTTTCCTCCCATTGCGCGGACAGGTTCCAGTCGTCGGTGATGTCGTGATCGTCGAAAATCATCAGGCTCGGCAGATGCGCCAGCGCGCGGGCGACTTTGCCCAATCCGGCCTTGAAGGCATCGATGCGAGTCTGTTCGAGGGTGTAGCGCTTGAGGCGTTCGGGCGTCAGTTCGGGTGCTTGCGGATCGATCAGTGACCAGGCCGTCGGCGACCACACCAGCAGATACATCGCCATGACTTCAGCGAACGTCACCAGGTGATTGTCAGCACTGCTGCTGGTGAAAATCGGCTTACGTGCTCCGCCGAAAAATCGCTCGCGCAATGTCTCGTTGCTTTCCAGCGCGGGTAACAAATCCGCACGGTGGTAATAACTGGCCGGGTGTTCATAGAGCTTCGCGCTGTCGCTGACCACGGCACCTTCGAGGTGTTCGTCGAACAGGCCGAGGCGTTCGATCAATGCATGAATCGCCCGCAGCATCGGGCCAGCCACATCGTCGGCGTAGACCTGATCACCGCTCATCATCAACAGGGCGGGGCGTTGTTGCGGATCGGTTTCCGTCGCCAGCAATTGGTCGACGCAAAGCAAGCCATCCGTCGCCGGGTGATGCGGCTTGCGGCAAGAACCGTGCAGCAGTTGATCGATCCGCGCGCGCAGGACGAAGCTCGGGCTGGTTGCATCGCCGTACAGCAAATGCGCCGCCCAGTCGGCGATGCCGGATGTGCTATCGATCAGCAGGTCATAGTCGATCCGCGTATCGCAGGGCAGGGCGCTGTCGAGAGCAACATCGATGAGATGAACAAACGCCTGACGACCTACGGGAATGACCGTGCATTTCCCGGCGTCGAGAGGAATGTCTCCTACACCTTGCAGGCGCAAGGTCAGCGCCAGTGGCCGCGTGCCGACCAGCCACATGACCACGCGCGTCGGCTCCAGCCGTCGCAGCAGCGGGCCGGCAAGGACAGGAGGCAGTGGGATCAGGTCAGCGGGTGTCGGAGACATCGGAGGGCAAAGCTCAAGGCGCACAGGCCGGCGATGATAGCGCAGCCGGCGCCTTGAACCCTTAAATCAGCCTTAAGAGTCGGCTTTTTGCAGTTTCAGACTCAACAGGCGCCATTGCGCAGGTGTCGCGTCAACTCGCGGCTGCTCTTGCACGGAGCAATCGAAGCGGTAGGTGACATCGTCACCGTTCATGTTGCGCGCGGTGACGGTGTTGTTGAAGGTGTAGACCTGATCCTTGAAGCGGTGGCTGACCAGCGCCTTGCTGTCAGCAAAACGCGCCGACGCGGGAAAACGCAACGTACTGGTCACAAACGGGCTGCACATGACATACGCGATCATCGACTTGTCGGCCTGGGCGTCGCCGCGCAATTTCTTGTTCAGCGCTGCCAGAGCCATGCGACCGTCATAGTCGCTTTGATCCAGCACGGTCTGTAACCCGATAGATTTCGGCGCCCGGCTGGCGTAGTTCGGCAACAGCGCGGAGTCGGCGGGAGAGGGCTTGTCGTCCGGCTCGATGGCAGCAAAAACCGGCGCATCCTTCAGATCGGCAGCGGGTGTGACTGCCTCGGCCTCAGGCAATAGAGAGGTCGGCTCGGTGACTGGCGTGTTTTCGGCCCGCGCCGGCTCGTAGTCATGCGACGACGGAAACAACGACAACGTGATCGATAGCACCACCATCGCCACAATGAAGCCGCCCGCTGCGCCAACGATGTTGCCGTAGAAAATATTCCAGCTGCCACGGTTCTGCACCACCCAGCGCCACATGAACCCCCAAACCGCGACAATCGCCAGAAAACGCAGAAACTCCATTTGATCCTTTCCTTAAACCTTCAAAACCCTGAAATCAACGCACGCCCAAGGTGAACGCCGACGATGGGCGGCAAGATAACAAAACAAGCACGTAATGCCAGTGGCGATAGCGGCGCTCAGTGAAAATTGAGTGCGAAAAACGCCAGCGTCGTCACACCCGCAGCCAGCCCGCAGATGCCAGCGAAAAGTCGACGGGCCAACAGATGTTCCGGCTGAGGGCGTCTGACCAGCCACATCCAAACGCCCGCCAGCACGCCGAACGTTGTCATCACTTGCAGCACGCTACTGGCCAGATTCTCGGGTGAGGGAGGCACGTGCGCCGGGAAAAGGCCTGAACAGACCACCGAAAAAATCATTGCGACGATGAAGCCGCTGGCGGCACCCGCCAGGTTGGCAAGGATCAGGTTCCAGGCACCACGGGTCTGCACGACCCAAGCCCAAACGGCAGCCCAGACGAAAAAGTACAACACGGCCATCAAGGTGTTTCTCCCTCTGAAAATTGCCTCCATCGAGGCGCTGGCGACCTCGTTACTGGCAGTGGACGGCAAGATAGCAAAATAGTAGCGTCGCGCCACTGCCCATCTCTGTAACGGACTACCTATGCCAGTCAGTACCCATTGTTTGCGCCTGCTCTGCGCAATCACACTCGCCGCTGCAATGACCCCGACATTCGCCGCCGTGCAAGAACACCCGGAAAACAGCTGGAAGTATTACGCCGGCAACTGCCAGCGCGTGCTGGAAAAAATGGCCGACGTACAGAGCGGCCGCACCACCGCCTACGACGTGATGTTCGCCCTGGAAAGCAACCTGCAGACCATGAATGAACACCGCTCCAACCTGACGCCCAATCACCTGGGCTCGCGAGAATTCGCCGAATGCGAAAACTTCGCGGGCCAGGCTGAATCAATCATTGCCCAAGGCAAAGCCGAGTTCGCCGCGAAGATGCAAGGTGCTGCGGAGGAAGGCCGCATCGCCCACCAGAACTCCCCCGCCTACCAACGCGCCCGCTCTCTGGGCTACAGCGACGTCGGTGATATATCTTTCCTGAAACTGCACGAAGACACCGACGGCGAAGCACGCCTGAAAACCATGTTGATCACCGTCGACGAAATCTGCGGCCAATACTTCCGCGCCACGCAATACGTGAAGCCGTATGTGATCTACACCGTCAGGCCTTCGGATGGTGGATGCGGCGAAGTGAAGCGCGTCGCGGTGGTTGGCGGCCGAGCGGTGGAGAAGGGCGATTACATTGATGAGAAGGGCGAGTTTCAGTATTTGGGCTGGAAAAAGCTTGTTGGCGCGGATGGTTTCCCAACCGATATCCGCGTGCTGAAAGCCCGTCGTTGAAACTAAGAAATACCGGGATGTTTTCTTGAAGATGAGGATGGACAGATGATCGACTTCAACAACAAAGGCTTCTTCAAACTCAAGCAGAACGATGAGTACGCCGAGCGCGTAAGCGCGTTGTTGCTGGACGGTGAAGAAGTGATCGACTCTTACAAGGCCATGCGTGATGGCGTGGTGTTTACCAACAAACGCATCATCGCAGTCAACGTTCAGGGCATTACCGGCAGCAAGAAGGATTTCACTTCCTTGCCGTACAAGAACATCGTCGCCTACTCCGTGGAAACCTCGGGCACCTTCGATCTGGACTCGGAGCTGGAGATTTACTTCTCGTCACTGGGGAAAGTGAAGTTCGAATTCACCGGGAAGACGTCAATGGTGGAGATTTCCAAGTACATCTCGAAGCATCTGCTGTAACGGCAGGACCGATCACAAGATGTCTTTCAAATAACCCTTGAGCGCGAGGAGCGGCTGATCCAGCTGCTCCAGCGAACGCGCTTCGCTGAACTCAGCGGACAACTTGTGCAACTCACGCCCCAGCGGTTTCTCGACACCGCCCAACGCGTCCATCGCCAAACTCAGGCATTCATTCATCTTGAACTGAATGGTCTCGACATCCCCGCGCCGCACCAATAGTTCGAAAATGTCTTTCTGGTAATCGCCCATGACCATGTCGTCCCGTAGGATCGGGCTCAGGCCTTCTTCCTCGTAAGCGAGTTTGAGGGAGAACAGGGCGACTGTTTCCAGTGACGTTTCCATGGTGTGACCTTTGTGGGATCTCGCCGGACGGCCAGCGGCACTTTCCAGCAGACGAAAAAAAAGGCCTTGCTAAGCAAGACCTTTCTTAATTTTGGTGCCCGAGGGAGACTCGATTGATCTATATATTCCGTGGCCTGTAGATCGATTTCTTGATCTGGGATACAGGTAGGGATACAAGCTGAAGGCTGCTACTCAGCGATCAATCGACAGGAGCTTGGTCTATAAGTCAGATTGTTCAACCAAAAAGGGTGGGATATCAAGCAGTTCCGCTACGGCGTCGATTTTCTTCTTTGAAAAATTCCATGCACAGCTTCCGTCACGAGTTTTAATCCATTTCCCGCCCAGCTCCTTCAGCTCATCCTTTTTGGTCTTGGTGTCACCAGTAACGATAAATGACCTATCTGAATATTCACGTAGCTCAATGGCAACTACTTCCGCTTGCACCTTTGAGGAGGAAGCTCTCTTTACGACTGACTCTTTTGTGGCTTCCTTAGCCGCCTTTACGACTGACGCGTCCACGATGGTTCCAACCGAGAGGCCTCTGGTGATGATTGTAAGGTGTCGCGATAGGTGCACCTTGAGCTGTTCGACAGAAGAGTACTGCTCTTGGATTCCTTTGTTTCGGATGGTTTTTTTGAATTGTTCAAGTCGATCGAGCTGATCTTTGTCGATCTTGCTCGGTTGAACCGGAGCATCTGAGTAGTACAGCATCACCGGCTTGTCTTGCTTCAGAAACCACTTTATCTCTTCCACTGTACCGCTATCTTCTACGCCAGTAGGTGAGCCAAGCCTGGTCCAGAAAGCACCAATCAGCATGTCGCATGATTTGACGACTAGATCGTTGATTACACCCTGCGGACGGTCCGCCATGCTAGGTGCGCTATGGGACTCCCACATGACAGGCAAAAGAACTTTCCCTGTGCTTTGGGAGTGCAGCGCATTCCATTCGTGAAGGCTCTCAGCAATCGCCTGCCTCTCACAGGGTACGTCGGATGGTGACGCGATCAGTACGTTGAAGACACTAGCCGAATAGGGCATGTTTCCTTTCCTTGGCTTTATTTTTATTGGTGGAGAGGCAAGCATCTGTGCTCCCTCCAAACTGGTTGTACAGAAAGCAAGGGCGATGCGCCACTACGAAAAGGCGAGAGCTCGTAGTTGATCTTAGTATGAAATTTTCCAAGGACGCTGGACTGGTAGGTGATGACTCGGTTCAGCTGAAATAACTGCCGGGGACCCTGAGGACTTTCAAGGGATACGGGGTCGGAAACCCGCAGGACTGTGTTAGTGGGAGGATTTCAAAGTTACTGAAATTTCAGGCGTTGAAATCGACAGAATTCTGCTGAAAAAAGGCCATCGTTACCGCAGCGGTAACGATGGCCTTTTGTGTTGATGATTATGGACACCTTGGGCCGTCAACCAAGTCAACCTGTCAACCAATGTACAAAAATCAGCCACTGCCAAGATCACGCGGGTTTTATGCCCCGTGTCATTCGGAAACGCGCAGGGTCCCCGGAGATCTCCCATCATCTGTGCAACTGCACTGGTGAACTGTGTGTTCACCCGGTTCACCTGTTCACTAAGCTGGGCACCTGTCCGCTAACAAAGCCCCGCGGGTTTCCGACCCCGTATCTGTGTCTTTTGCCCAGGGGCCCCAGGTTTTCCGCTGGAATCTCTTCGCTGAAGGAATCATTGCTAGTGGGGGGCGGGGTAGACATGTAGAAAACAGCGTGTAACTGGTGTTACAGGTGTTACAGGTGTAACTCTGCTGGGCAACTAATTGATTTTATTGAATAAATAGCGCGCTACACTGACCGGGGTTTCTTCAGTTATGAGGTGTATCAATTACGAATGGTGTAACGTTTTCTGTCGTTGAATCAAAACAGAGCGCGCTGCCCGAAGGATAGAGCGGTGCAACAAAAGCTTGTGAAAGCCATAGTTACCACCCAGGAACGTCTGCTTACGGCCAGATGCGGACGTTCACAAGCGACCACACAAGAACAGACCACCATACGCATGCTCGCGTACGGACTTAAAGTCGTACCTTGAATAAACAGTCTAAGCTGTTCGTAGTTTTTACGTTTTCGCTTTCCCCAACGTAACCAGACTATTGTAAATCCCTAGTGTGGCGGGTACGGGTTGGACAGCGGTGGAGGCTCGTGTTGAACACTATTGGCTGAGCACACCGCGAAGCGAAGTTCAGGACAAGGCGGATATACAATGAGAGAAGTATGTGTCGACCTAAAAAATTGCTACGGAATCAAGTCATTAGATTATAAATTTGATTTTGGCAATCCTGCTGAGCACAAAAAATCTTTCGCAATTTACGCCCCTAATGGGTTGATGAAAACATCATTCACCAAAACATTTGAAAATCTGGCCGCGGGCGGGGTCCCGAAAGAAGAACGTTTTAACAGAATCGCCAAAGCCGTGGTACGCATCGATAATGCCGCCATCACATCCCAGTGCATTCATGTACTAAAGTCAGAAATCGATTTATCTCAAGAAAGCCCAGAGATGTCGAATATCCTAGTTAATCCTGATAAAAAAACTAGATACGACTCGCTGGTTCTTGATATCGAAAAGCAAAAGATTAAATGCATTAGCTCGTTGCAGAAGCTATCAGGCGTACCTAAAAAAGATATTGAAGTAAAGATCCTAAAAGATATTGGCCAGAGCGATTTCTTCGAATGCCTTTCCAAACTATCTGAGGATCAACTAAAAATATCAAGTACGCCTCCTTATAATTATGCAGCTATATTTGATGATAAAGTTACTGAGCTTTTAAGTAGTAAAGATTTTCTAATTAATGCCAAGGAGTTTAGTGAGAGGTATCAGCAAGTTTTTACGCAAGATGGAACTATCTTTAAGAAGGATATATTCAATCCAATAAAGGCTGAGCGCTCATTCGCAACTTTAAAAAGCCAAGGGTATTTTGAGGGCGGCCATCTCTTATATCTAAGAGGTGACTGCTCACCTGTAGGGATTGATGAGGTTGAAGAGAGGGTGAAAGTTCTCCTTGCAAAAATTGAAGAAGACGAGCGTTTGAAATCCATTAAGGATAATATTTCTAATAACACACAAACGCAAGCTATAGCAAGTTTGTTTGAAAGTCTTCCAATGAGTGATATAGAAATATTGTTAGACGGTTTGAAGCCAGAGAATCAAGGAGTATTTAAGTCAATTCTCTGGAGATTTTATTTAGAAAATAGCCCCGAGACTATTACCTACCTTAGCTTGTATTCAGCCGCAAAAGAAGAGATCGACTCAATAGAAAAAGAGGCAGCAGTCTTAGCGCCAGAATGGAGCGCTGCCGTGAACCTGTTCAATGATCGGTTCACTGATATGCCCTTCAGACTTTTAGTAGAAAATCATGTCCAAGCCGCCCTAGGGAAAGAACGGGCCAAATTGGCCTATATGTTCAAGGATGACGATGGAAAGGAAGTTAAGCTAGGGCGCAACGAACTGAAAACTCTCAGCCAAGGCGAGAAGAGAGCACTCTATCTTCTAAACTTTATCTTTGAGGTTGAAGCAAAAACAAAACTAAATAACGAAACTATTTTTATAATAGATGACGTTGCAGACTCATTTGACTATAAAAACAAACACGCTATCATCCAATATCTTGAGGATATTGAAGGCAAAGCCAACGTCTATCAGATAATTCTAACTCATAATTATGATTTTTTTAGAAGCCTAACAAAATTCGTGCATCGAAAAAGATGTTTAATGGCAAATAAACATCCCGACAGGATCGAGTTGGTAACTGCTGAAGGTGTGGAGAATTACTTTATTGGCATTCTGAAGAGAGACTTTCACAAGAATTTACGTGCGATGTGCGCTGCGATTCCGTTTACTAGAAACATTATCGAATATACCAAAGGTGATAAACACCCTGAATATCTCAAGCTAACAAGCCTGCTACATCAAAAAGATGATACCGACGCCATAACTCACAAAGATTTTGTCGATATTTACAACTCAACATTTTGTTGCCAGCATCCCGGGATTGAAAGGTCCATAAAAGACATAATTTTTGAACAAGCCGAGGCTATCTCAGGTAGTCCTTTACAGACAGGCCTAAATCTTGAAGATAAGGTTGTGATGTCGATGGCAATACGGCTTAAAGCAGAATTTTATATGTTAGAGAAGATCAGGGGCGCGCTGAATAATCCGAACTACTGGTGCACTGATCATGGCCAGTTTGGAAAGTTGCTCGGGCAATATATCGGTCACTACCCAAAAAGCCTATCCATTCCAGCATTAAGAAAAGTAAGCGTGACCGTCAGTTCGAATATACATCTAAACTCATTTATGTATGAGCCCATATTAGACTTGTCTATAGGGCATCTATCTGAGCTGTATAAAGATGTGAAATCGCTATAATGCGAGAGAGTGAGCAAATCTACTTACGAGCTCGGCCGGCTGTTTCTGGCCGAAGGCGATCACTCCTACGTGGCCGCTTCCGGCCATAAGTGGTAATTCGCGAGAAACTTAGGTCAACCTGGAGGCAGGTGCTTGCGAGAGATAGCCTTCTTCAAATAGTCGTAACTATAATACAGTTTCGCCGACAGATTGAAGCATGGGCAGTGGGCGGTCCAAAGATCATGGAAATCACGACAAACAAAATCTACGAATTAGTGATTCTACGTAATTTAGGGTGCCATCATTACGCAAAAAATGGGCATCGTAGCAGCTGCTATTGTTCCGCATTTCAACGTGCTCATCCTCGTTTGTAATTTTTCCTTCCGAAAAGGAAAGCAAAGTCATTGATCGGTGCTGACAATGTCAATCAACTAGCATACCCTGCACAGTGGCGATTGGCCATTTCTATCAATATTTATACCGTATATGCCCCCAATACATCGGAGCGCTATTAACAACATGGAAAACTATCAGCAGTCACCGCTTTGGTTTCAGGCGTTCAATGAGGCGCACGACGGGTTCGACAAGCAGCGGACCATGCTTGCGTCTGCGTTCATGGATTTTCGCGATCGAGTGTCGATGCTGGTAGCGCAGATTCATAAAGATATGCCTTCACTTACTGTCCATGACATCACTCATATCGATGCGCTGTGGTGGACCGCCTCTGAGATTGCAGGGCCTGATTATTGTCTCAATCCTGCAGAAGCCTTTGTCTTGGGCGGGGCATTTTTACTTCACGACTCTGCGCACTGCATAGCGGCTTATCCTGGTGGTATAGAGGAGATAATGGCGCTGCCTGAATGGGAAATGTACTGCTCTGTACTTGGCTATAACAGCAATGCTCTCATTAAAGGTACTGATCAGTTTCAACAAGTTTTATTTGAAGTTCTTCGTGCGCTGCATCCAAAGCAGGCTAGGGTGCTTGCCCGTCAATCATGGAGCGTATCAAATGGAAAAGAATCGATTTACCTGCTTCCCCAAGATGATCTCCGCAGAGCATATGCTGAAGTAATAGGAGAGATTGCAGAGAGTCATTGGCATTCGCATCATCAGTTAGAAAATTTACATCAAAAAAAAATAATGCCGCCCGCTTACCTAGGGCCGGCTCCATGGACGATTGATGTTTTAAAGCTTGCCCTGCTGTTACGGACGGCGGATGCAGCGCATATAGACTCTCAACGAGCTCCACGCTTTCTTCAAGCGCTAGTCAATCCGACTGGAGTTTCACTCGCACACTGGAACTTCCAGACTAAGCTTAATAGTCCAAAAAGAGATCCGGATATAATGCGAGCTGAGCTTTGCTATTCTGGCTCAAGTTTCCCCATTGATGAGCAAGATGCTTGGTGGCTCGCTTACGATACAGCGAAAATGGTCGATAAAGAGCTGAGAATGGCGGATAGGTTGCTTGTAGAGTTTCATCGGCCGAGATTTGCGGTAAAGTCTGTTGCGAACTCACACAGCCCGGAAAATTTTGCTAGAAATGTTGCAACGGAAGGTTGGCATCCTGTCGATACAAGTATAAAAATTACTAATATAAACGATATGGTGGAAAGGTTTGGAGGTGAGAAGCTCTATGGCCAACACCCATCTTCCGCCCTGAGAGAGTTGATTCAAAATTCTGTGGATTCAATCCGAGCCTGTAGGAGCCTCGGGGGGCTGGGCGAGGACGAAGGAGAACTAGTAATCGGACTTGAAGACTCTCCCCAGGGACAGTGGTTACATGTGACTGATACAGGCGTAGGAATGAGTAGATACGTGCTTACGGAAGTCCTTCTCGATTTTGGGAAGTCTCTGTGGCGTAGCGCAGATCTTCAAAGTGAATGGAAAGATCTATTATCAAAAAAATTCGAGGCGGTAGGAAAGTTTGGGATAGGCTTCTTTTCGATATTTATGCTTGGCGAAAACATTAAGATTACTACCCGCCGCTTTGAACCTAAGGAAAGTGAAAGCGCTCAATGGCTACTTGAGTTCTCCCATGGAACACATCAGCGGCCTACATTACGCCCTCCACTCGAATACGAAAAAATGAAACGTCATGGGACTCGTGTATCGGTATTGCTATTTGATGGTAAGTTGCAAGAGTTGTGTGTGAAAAAGCATCCTAATCGCCGCGCGGAAATTACTTTTCCTGAAGTTTGTGCTCAGCTGGCACCAGCATTAGACATAAACTTCTTTGTGCAAACCCCGGGTGAGGCGCGACATAGAATAGTTACTGCAAATGATTGGACGAAAATTGGCGCCTTGGATTTACTCCGCCGTATCGCTCCAGGTGAATTTGGAAATGCAGACATTACGAAGGGTGGGCCTTGGAAAAGCATAACAGACATTGAAAGCACTTCCGGCAAAGTTTTAGGAAGGGCGACTGTTTCTTATCCAAGTTATGCAAGCAGTTCAACCGGCATAGGTGTCTATAACGGAATATTTGCTGGTTTTATACCTGGCCTTGTCGGTCTTGTGAACGTTCGTCCACAAGACGACTTGGCAAGGCAGTCTGCTATCCCTAGCCTGTCTGCACTTGAACTTAAGAAGTGGGCAAATCATCAGTCTTCTTTGTTAGGAAGTTTGAATAAGGGAGTTATCTCAATTAAGGATTCCGTAATGCTGGCAGTTTATGGGGCAGAACATGAACCGCTGACATTAGGAACGTTAGCAGGTAATCCTTGCACATATGTGGAACTTCAACAGTACTGCCTTAATTCCGACATCCTTATACTACATGATGGAACGATTACGCACGACGATGATGATGAGGTGCTTTATCGTGATTTTTATAGTTTTTTTGAAAGAGATGATAAAATTCTAGAAATCGATATGTCCAGCGGGGTGTTTTGGGTTACTAAAATAGAACAGGACGGTCCCGAAAGAGCTGCCTGTTCAGTCCTTAACGCAGTACAGTATTTGTTGAACCAATCATGGGGTGGCTTTGATGTCGATGAGGACACGCAGGCTTTAGTAGGTGAAGTGCTTGGTGCAAATATTTATAGAGACTGCAATATATATACGCGGCCTAAATAAGCCTCGCCCACAAGCAATGTCAGGCGCGCCTACCTTTTCGTAAAAAGGTAGGCGTAGGTGGGAGTTAAATCTCATCATGACATTTACACCTACTAGTAAATGGACCAGTGGCCCTGCATTTGTTAGGGAGGGAAGTTGAATAGTTTTTTATGTATGACTAGTTTTTTCGAAAACGTGCCCGCCCATCAGCAAAAAGGGCCCTGAGTGGGGCCCCTTTCAGGTAAAGCTTCTTTTACTTCTGAAGCCATCCCTCGACGACGTCGGCGCCGTATTTGGCTTTCCACTCCTTCAGGACTTTGTTGTTCCCACCTTTGGTTTCGACCATTTCAGCGGTGCTCGGGTTTTTGTAAACCTTCAGTTCGCGAGGTTTGCGCTTGCCCGCTATCGGAGCAGAGGTTTGCAGGCGCGCCGAGGCTAGAGGGTCGAGCAGATTGATGATGTGTTTCAAGCTGAACCCATAATTTTCGAGCAGCTTGCGCAGCTTCGTTTCGAACTCGATTTCTTTCTTCAGTCCGTCATCACCTTTCAGTGCTTCCAGTGCCTTGAGCTGCTCGGCGAGGTGTTTTTCCAACTGACGGTATTCTGCGAGTTTGGACATGTTATTTCCTTTGTTTAGTTGGGTCCCAGGTGCTCATTTGGATGTTAGTGTAAGTAACAAGTTCAGCACAATTTCCGGCGATTCAGTTGGCTTTCGATATGCGCCATTTCCGATTTAATCGCGTTGATGGTTAGCGTTTGTATCGGACTGGTTTTGCCCGCTCCTGCGTTGATGGTCTTCAGCAGGGTATTGAGATGGGCTTTCCGAGTTTTGAGTGTGTCAGACCAGTTCGCGCTGTTCTGTATTGGTTTGTTCATTACGTTCATCCCTGCATTGTTCTGGATTGTTCATATCTGCTGGCTGTTGCGGTATTGGCAAGGTGTCGAGTTGGATTAAGTCCCGGGCGTGGTATTGGCGCGAGCGAGTTGATAGCTCTTCCCACGTCCACTTTCCAAAGTTTTCACCTTGCTCTGGAACGGCAAGCTTCATGAGCCCGATCTGGTCTCGGCCAAGCAAGTTGTAACTCGCCCATAGCTTTCCACCCGCCTCGAACAACGCTTTAGCGGCCTCATTCCATTTTTCTTCGAGTACCGTGTGCGACAGCAACAGAGCTGTTCGCTCAATATCTTTATGCGTTACCTGTGCTTCTGAGATGTATTTATCTACGGTGAGCAACTCCTGCTCCAACGCGGCTATGATCAAGAGCTGCCGACGGTTATGTTCAGCGGCGGTCGTCAGGTTCTTCGCGGCCTTTTGTGCGTCGGCGTTGGCAGTCTTCTCGCCTTCGGTGTCACCCCAAGCAACGGCCTGCGCATACGCAGTGGCAGCGTCCGTTTCAGCCTGACGGGCTTTGGTCATGTCCTCTACCGCCTGTTGTTGGATCTGTTCCAAGCGGGTACTCAGGCTGTGGCGCTTTTCTTGAAGCTCCAGCTCATCAGCCTTCCAGTTATCCATGGCCTCGATGTAACCCGTCATCAGGGAATCGCAATTGGCGAGGTTTTCTAGGCGATTGATTCGCCGGTCCAACAGATCGGCATTGAGATTGCGCGAGTCGAATTTGCCTTTCAATTCGTTGTACTTGTCCCGCAGTTCGCGCTCGCGTTCCGGTTCGATGGCGTCGTCGCTTTCCAGTATCGTCTCGAGGGGCAGCATGTCGGCGTGCAGCTGTTCTGCCTCGCTGCGCAATTGGTCGCGGCGGTCTTGCAGTTCTTGAATTTCGTTCATGGTCTGGTCTCTTTCAATTCGGTTGTGGGTTGGTTGAGTGGCTGGCGAGGCCGGGAATAAGCCGGCGCTACCTCGATCAGCAGAGATGCCTTCAGGCAGCCCGAGCCTCGCTCTCATCCATTCCCGGAATCGTCTTCACGACGTAGCAGCGTTGTGTGCCAAGACCGGGCAACCGGATCAAACTCGATGCCCTGCCATCACCTCCGGGCTCCAGAACACCTCGCTGTAGCAGTTCCTTGTTCACGGCAGTGATGTTCATGCCTCGGAAGATCTCCGAGCGCCATAACTCGGGGAGCACGTAATAGGTGTTAGTGGTGTGCAGGGAGTCGCCCAAGCCGTGCTCCAGCGTCTTGCGAAAGCCGAGGCGGTCGATGGTGCGCGGGCCGTGTTCGTCGATCTTCGCCGCCGCCGATTCCCAGCGGGTGAACCGACTTTCGCCAAAGCGCTCAATGATCTGGCGCAGCCGCGCCAAGATCGCATCCCCCTCTAAGTTCCCGGCTCCGCCTCGCTCGTTCATCCATGCGTTCAAACACACGCGAGCGGCGGTAGTGGCAGTCCCATCCGGCCAACCGGTGATGCCCATCGCGGTGGCCAGCTCACCCGCTGCAGCCGCGAGGCCGAAGCGAGCGGCTGCACGGTGTGCCTGTCCGCTGGCCGAGGCTGGTAGCGACTGAGCGATAAACCCTTCCAGCGTGCGGCGCAGGATGGCGGACCAACCGTGGCGCTTGCCCGGTTCGCACAGCGCCGTGAGAAAGGCCGTAAGCGGTGTGCCGTAATACTTCGCTACCCGTGCCTTCAGCGAGTCGGCCAGTGCCGCCGCATCCTCAAAACCGTTGAGTGTGTCGAACATGCCGAGGCCTTTGCTCGCATCGGCCGGGACCGCAAGCATGCGCACCTCCATGCCCGCTTTCAGTTCTTTGTTGGCTTCGGCCATGTGCTGAGCCAGCGTTTTCTCGCCGGTGGAGAGAAACAGTAAACGCCACTCCTGTACCTGTCGGCCTGCTTGCCCTCGATCGTTGGCGCGGGCCTTGCCGGTGCCATTGCCTAGCATGTACACGGTCTCACCGATGATGCGCGGATCGCACATGCCGATTTCGTCCAGCACCAGGAGCCCGTCGGAGTGCGCTGCAGCGATGGATTCCAGCGCGTTGTCGGTGGAGCGCCACGAACGCACCAGGCGCGGCCCGCCGTAGATCGAGGCGGCAACTTGCAGGTGCGTGGTCTTGCCGCCAGAACTGTCGCCGTACAAGTGAAAGCCACCCGATTCATGGCCAAGCATGTGTAGCAGTGGTCCCGCAAAAGCCACGCCGACGACAAACGCCAAGCGATGGTTGCCGACGCATAGCGCGCCGATCTGCTCCTGCCACTGCTCAAGCGTGCCCGCTTCGCTGATCGGAGGAAGTTGAGAGCCGGCCTCGTAGAAGTGCAGGTGTTCGCTGTGCGCGCCGACCTGCTTCTCGGGCAGAAGAAAGGCGCTGTCGTGCCAACCCAAACGCGTAACCAGTCGTGCCCGTTGCGCGCTGTCGAAGCCACCGAGATAGCTCTGCAGGTCGTTGCGTGCATTGCGTCCGGACCGGCTACCTGCCAGACGCAGCCCCATGTCTACCAATGGGCCAAGTACGTCCTTGCCGAAGTCGCCGGTCATGGTGCGCGCTGGGATGTTCCAGCGTTTTTTGGCACCGTCGGGATCGTCGAACTCGACCAGCAGGCCCCAGTTCTGGCCTTTGTCGTCGCGAGTGCGGGCAAGGATTTCCAGAGGCGAACACACTGGCCGTGCTTCGCCGTCGTCGCCCGCATAAAAGACGCCTTCGGACGTGAGGCGAAAACCACCGGGCATCAGGTCATTCTTTGGCTTCGAGGGACGCTTGGCTGCTGCTTTTGCCTTCGGTTCCGGATTAGCCTTGGCCTGCTCAGGCTCCGACTTTTCCACAACCAAACCGAACAGTTCACCGCTGCTTTCCAGCTTGGTGAGGTGGGGGGCTGTCCAGCCTTTGGCAAGCGCATCGGCTGCATCGTCGCCGTCGTCCCATTGACCACCTTTGGCGAAGTCAGCGGCGCCGTTTTTCAGCGTGGGCTTGCGCTTGAACACCTCCAGCGCGATGACTCGCACCGACGCGGCGCCGATCTCGCGCAGCTTGTCGGCTACGGTTTCCATGCAGGCTGTGCCGCTGACGTCATTGTCTGGCCACAACAAAATATCCCGACCTTTCAGCGGTGTCAGGTCGGCTTTGTGCCAGGAGTTGGACCCGTTCGGCCAGCAGGTGGCCACGTGGCCCGGCATCAGTTCGGCGGCGGCATCGGCAGCTTTCTCGCCTTCACAGAGAACAACCGGTGCGTCAGCGCGTTGGACGAGTTCATCAAGGCGCAGCAGTGGACGCGGATCGGGCAGACCCTGCCAGCGCCATTGCTTGGTTTGACCATCGGTGCGCTGACACCATGTCAGGGGTGCAAAGACCTTCTTCGGTTTGCCGTCCTCGTCAGGGGCAAGGTCGAAGCGGTAGAGCGCCATTAGGGGCTGGCCCTGAGCATCACGGTAGATCCACACCTTGGACGGCACGCCGTGCTGTCGATGCTTGGTCGGGCACTTGTTCATGGCCTCGGCCGGGATCGGCTGAATGGAACTCCACTCAGGCGCTTTTGCCTTAACGGGCGCTGGCTTCGCGTTGGCGGCGCCGGGCAATACGTTGAGCAGGTCTGCCAGTTTATTGCAGGCTTCGACGTCAGTGCCGCCGTCCAGATAGCGCACCAGATCGATCAGGTCGCCGCCCTTATCACCGGTAGCGAAGTCGGCCCATGTGCCCTTGCTCAAACTGATCTTGAGGGAACCGGAGCGCTTATCGCTGCGGGTTGGATTCGGAGCGGTGTATTCCTTGCCGCCGTCGACGCGCTTACCTTTGGGCAGCCACTGCGACAGGACCCGATCAATGTCTTTTAGTGCGGCGGCTTTCACGTCGGCGAAGCTTGGGCGTTTTGTGTTGCTGTTCGGGTGCTGGCTCATGTGTCAGCCCTCGGCAGAAACAGTGCGTCGTTGATGTCATCGATCAAGGCTTTGGCCATCTCTCCAAGGTACAAAGCAGGCCAACTGAAACGCTCACCGCTCTCACTCATGGCAGCGTCGAAGTTGAGTTGGTTGGCGTGATGCTGCAGCAGGGAAACCATCTCCAGTGCATCCTCGACCGGTACTCCGGCATTGACCCGGAACAACTTCAAGTCGGAGGCATTCACGCGAGTAAATGTAGCGTGACCGAGCGTGGTGGAGGTGTTCATAGCGCACCGCCTTTTTGCATGGCGGGCGTCGAGGTGGTGTCACCGTGCAAGGCGAGGGTTTTGATCAGGCCGAGGGTGCCGCGCACGTCCCAAAGGATGGCTGCAATAACGTGGTTTGCGAGGCGGGGTGACTCGCTGTCGAAGTGATCTTCAAGCAGCGTCAGCACCGAGTCGGCTCGCGTAATAGCGCAGGTGATGGCGTCGATGGGCACACCGGCTTCTGCTTTTGGATTCACACAAAGCAAGTCTTCAGGCAGCGAGAAACTCAGGGCATTGTTCATTGGGCACCGCCTGCGGTTTCGAGTGCGCGGGCTTTGGCCATATGGCTGTTGTAGCGGGAGAGACGTGTTGCGAGACTGGAATTGGCGTGTAAAGCGGCGAGAGCCATTGCACGGTGTGCAGCGGCGCGAATTTTGGACGGATTGAGGGCGTGCATCTGGCGAAGCTCCTATTGTTGAGGAGCTGCCACGTTCGTTACCAAGCGAATGGGTGGCAGCTGTGCGCAGGTTGGTAAACCGGGACAATAGGAACCCGGCAGACCCGAAGGTCTCCCACGCACAGCCGCCATAAAACGGATTTGCGGGCGCAAAAAAAGCGCCTGCAAAAGAGATATGGGCGCTGTTGCGCCTATTGTTCAACGGGTTACCAAGCCCGGTCGCTGAGTTTGCAGCGACGGCCAAAGAGTAACGTTCGTTTTTCGAAAGTGCAACTGCGCTGATCGCTTGCGGTTTTTTCAGGTGCGGCATAAATTGTTCGTGCATGTAGATTGACCTCTACGCCTCCGGATCGCCCCCGGAGGCGTTTTCGTTTCAGGCGTGGGCTTCCCAGCGCAGAGATAAGAGGGGCAGAAAACCGCCGCTGAGCATTGAGCGGGCGTCTTCGTAGGCTTGGGTTTGCTGGCCTTCGTCGACGATCACTGCGCCGGTTTTTTCGCAGTGGAGAGAGAGGGCACACCAGGTGCCGTCGGCCCAGCTCAGTACGCTGACCACGCGACCTCGCTTTTCCTGTTGGCTGCGGTGGCGTTCTAGACGCTGCATGAGGCGAGGCGAAAACCCGATCCGGCGGAGCACAGAAAACGGATGCATCAAGGCGTTATCAGCGATCTTCCGATTCATGCGGCCTCCTGGGCTCGGGCAAAAAGTGGCGCTGGTGTTTCGCCTTTGAGCCAAGCCAAGATCTTGCTGTCCTCAACACAGCGACGACGGTGCTCAACGGCCATTTGCTCGCGGCGTTGTGCGACACACTCTTCGACGTAACTATCCACGTCGGAGGTCAAGCGCATATCTTGGTGAGCACGCTCGCTTGTCGTCTTCTCAACGGCAAGATCCTCGTCCGTGATGAGTTGCCATACCGCAGAATCGTTCGCGAATCCCGCCGATTGATCCACTAGCCAGTAGGTGACCCAATCAGTCATGCCGTGCGACTTCAGCGAGGCGAGACGGCTTTCGCTCATGGCGAAATAGCCGGAGCCGTGAACGCTCGAAAACTCTCTACTCACCGCATTTTTGCGGATCAGTTCGGGCAGTTCCCAAGGATTTGCTTTGAGTGGAAGTACGAGACCGTCAGGGCTGAAAAAGAACGCTTCTTGCTCTTCGCCGTTCCAGCTCACGCCCGCGATGGTGCGGTGACGCCAGTTGACCGCGCCGGGCTGATAGAGGCGGAATCCGATGCTGTACGAGTCGAGAAACGGCCCTTTGATTGGGCAGTAGTTATGCTTCATGCTGCCACCAGATCACGGGCGGCGATACGCGCTCGTGTCCACGCCTGTACCTCTCCCAATACCCATGCAACTGGAGCACTTCGGGCGTTGCTGTTACTTAGCTTCACTGGGAGTGGAAATCCACTCTCAGGTTGGCGCATGAGCTTGTAGATGGTCGGGCGGGCAAGCCCGACGATTGATACCACCTCGGGCATACGGATGAGAGTCGTGGCGGGGTCGTGTGAAGCAAGGTGTTTTACTGCGGTAGTCATAGCGATCCAAACCTGCGTTTATTGAGACGACAGGCCATACGCTACGGAGAGGGAGGGGAACGGACTGTGTCCGTTCCCTTTTTTATTTGAGTGGTCGAAGACCTAGCGCGGTCAAATGATCGCGGATGGTTTTTTTGGTGCCGTGAACGGCCTGGTCGAACAGTAGGTTGGTTAGCTCTGCATCTGTCAGGTTTCGTTTCTCGATTCGCCGGCCTGCAATAATTTGCTCTGCGGCTGCCTTTATGTTTGAGCGCCGATCCATCGTTTCTATTTGTGTTTTAGAGCCTGCCTCTTGATTACCTTTGCCAGCCTCTTGCCCGCGTTTAGATGCCTTCGCTGAGAAGGCTTCGTCAAGTAGTCGAAGCATCAGACTCGATGTATTGAAGCCATTTTTGGATACATCGATGCTCTCAACCTGGCGATAGAGGCTTGCCATCAACAATGTCTGATTAGCCTCACCTTTCAAGACTGCAAACTGCTCCCTCGCTTCTATTTCAAAGCCGGCGCGGCGATTTCGTTCTTTATCGATAAGAGCCGCGTACTGGCGGGGTGAGTCCTTTCTTAGTCCCTCTATCAGATCCGCATCTATATCGTAGGTAGCGACCTCGAGCTCGAAGAGCCAATTTGAGAGTATTTCCACAGCTTGTACGCCGAGTACCAGGGCAAAAGCTGCAGCGAGTTGTGAATCTGTAGCTGGATGATCGACCCCGAGAAAGCCTCGAATGACGTTAGGCAGTGAAGCTGCTTCCCCATAGCTTGCATGTTCACCGATGGCATCCCGGAGTCGAAACAAGGTTCTTGTGACTGATTCTGCACTGGTCGCGTAGGAACCATCCTCAAGCCAGAACGAAGTTGCAACGCCGATGAGGTCGAAAGCTTCTCGGAAATGCTCGTGGAAATGGGGATACAACGCTAACTCACGCACTGCTAGTTCGGCGTCATCCATGTCCCAAATCAGACACTTCACGTCGGTTCCTGCGATTTCTAATTCTTCAGGTTCAATACCTAGCTCGATATCCATTTAGGCCGCCCCTCGCCCCGAGACAGGCGCGCTGTTCCAGCGTCGTGGATTGGATAAAGACGCTGCCGACAGGAAGGACTCGGGGATATTTCTGTTACACGACTTCGTGTCGTTACACTTGAGGCATTTGTTGTGAAAAAAACGTGTAACCGATGAATAATTCATTTTTATCAATGAGTTATATGAGTTCGTTACACCTGTAACACGCGTTACACCGATTTTTGAGTGGGGGCGATTACGTGCGCTCATACCGCCTTCCCAAACTGTCCCTGTACCACATTACCCGCTGCCATTTGCTCAAGGTGGTCGGCATACCACTGCATCATCACTACACGCTGTTCTAGGTACTGAGCCTTGTTATATACCCCTGAAATACCCTCCTCTTTGTGGGCAAGCTGCGCCTCAACGTGTTCTTTAGGCCAGCCATGTTCTCGAAGCAATGTGCTCGCTGTGTGGCGAGTCCCGTGTCCAACGAGACGACCTTTGTAGCCTATGGTGGCGAAGACCTTGTTGATTGTGTTTTCACTGATAGTCGGATTTTTTGCTCCTACTCCTGGGAAGAGCCAGCGGCTGCGACCGGTTAAGCAATACAGCTCTTTCAGTGCCGCAACGGCTTGGTGGGGAAGGGGGCATACAAAGTCCCGGCGCATCTTCATCTTGGCAGCAGGTGTAGTCCAAATGGATTTTTCAAGGTCGAATTCTTTCCATTCAGCCAATCGAACCATGCCGGGGCGTGATGCTGTCCAGACACAAAGCCATGCAGCAGTGCGGGCTGTCAGTCTGCTCGGTGTGTTTCTGAGCGCTTGGAGGAATTCAGCCAGCTCAGGCTCCAGCAAGTGTGGATGCTGCTGAGTCTTAGGAGCTTGTGCTGCAATGTCACGCAGGCGGCTGCCTGGATCATTTTCGGTGAGTCCTAGGCCGATGGCTCGGCCGAAAATCTGATTGATCCACGTGCGGCACTTTTCCGCCACGTTGTGTGCGTTTCGCGCCTCGAGGGATGCCTGGAGTTCTGCGCAGTCGGTACGGGTGATTTCGTCGAGGGGCTTATCTCCCAATGCGGGGAGGATGTCTTTGTCGAGGTAAGTACGGATTTTGTTGAGAGTGGAGGGAGCGAGGCCCTTTTCTTCTTTGGCCTTGAGCCAAGCTTCAGCAGCAGCTCGGAAGGTCCGAGTCCTGGCAGCGTCAATGGCAGCTTTGGCGGAGCGTTTTTGTTCGAGAGGATCGGCGCCGCTGCTAACTACCTTGCGTAGTTCAGCAGCTTTGTCCCGTGCCAATGCACCGCTTACTTCCGGGTAACCCCCGAGCCCCATCCAGGCCCAATTGCCCGCCGGACGTTTGTAGCGGAGCTGCCAGGATTTCCCACCATCAGGTTTGACCCTGAAGTAGAGGCCGTTTCCGTCCAGCTCTCTATATTCCTTTAATTCTGGCTCCAGCCCCGCAAGCGTTGTGTCTGCGAGAGGGCGGCGCTTGATATCTGCGCGCTTCATCCTTGTATCCCAAAGTTAGGCATTTTTCTCAGGATACAAGCAGGGATACAGGGATACAACGGATAAGGGGATACAGAGGTAGATAGACAGACACAAAAAAACCGGCTCAAGTGGCCGGTTTCTCTGGGTCTGAGAGTCTGGTAGAGACTTTCAGATACTGCTATATGGTGCCCCGAGGGAGACTCGAACTCCCACTCCTTTCGAAAACGGATTTTGAATCCGCCGCGTCTACCAATTCCGCCATCAGGGCTCAATGGCGGCGAAGTATAGAGATGAGATTACCGTCGGTCAATCAGGTACATAGAGAATTTTCGATATTTCCGCTAGACTTTCCGGCCCTGCTAGACGAACCCCATCATGCGCGTTGCTGACTTTACTTTCGAGCTCCCTGATTCGCTGATCGCCCGCCACCCTTTGGCCGAGCGTCGCGGTAGCCGCCTGCTGACCCTTGACGGGCCGAGCGGCGCCCTCGCACACCGTCAATTCACTGATTTGCTTGAGCATTTGCGCCCGGGCGATTTGATGGTGTTCAACAATACCCGGGTGATTCCGGCGCGGCTGTTCGGGCAGAAAGCCTCGGGCGGCAAGCTGGAAATCCTTGTTGAGCGGGTGCTCGATACGCACCGCGTGCTGGCCCATGTGCGTTCCAGCAAGTCGCCGAAGCCGGGTTCGAAGATTCTTATCGATGGCGGTGGCGAGGCAGAAATGCTCGCGCGTCACGATGCGTTGTTCGAGCTGGGCTTCGCTGAAGAAGTGTTGCCGCTGCTTGATCGCGTCGGGCACATGCCGTTGCCTCCTTATATAGACCGCCCGGACGAAGGCTCGGATCGCGAGCGTTATCAGACCGTGTACGCCGAGAAACTCGGTGCGGTGGCGGCGCCGACGGCGGGGCTGCATTTCGATCAGTCGCTGATGGAAGCGATTGCTGCGAAGGGCGTCGAGACCACATTCGTCACGCTGCACGTGGGCGCGGGGACGTTCCAGCCAGTGCGCGTCGAGAAGCTTGAAGATCACCACATGCACACCGAGTGGCTGGAAGTCGGCCAGGATGTGGTCGATGCAGTCGCAGCGTGCCGTGCGCGCGGTGGTCGGGTGATTGCTGTCGGCACCACCAGCGTGCGTTCGCTGGAAAGTGCCGCGCGCGATGGCGTGCTCAAGCCGTTCAGTGGCGACACCGATATCTTTATCTTCCCGGGCCGGCCGTTCCATGTGGTCGATGCCCTGGTGACCAATTTCCATTTGCCGGAATCCACGCTGTTGATGCTGGTTTCGGCATTTGCCGGTTATCCCGAGACCATGGCGGCCTACAAGGCTGCCGTCGACAACGGTTACCGCTTTTTCAGCTACGGTGATGCGATGTTCATCACCCGTAATCCCGCACCTACTGCCCCTAAAGAAACCGGCCCAGAGGAAACAGAATGAGTCGCGAATGTCGCATGTCCTTTGAACTTCTGGCCACCGATGGCAAGGCCCGTCGTGGTCGTCTGACCTTCCCGCGTGGCACCGTCGAGACCCCGGCGTTCATGCCGGTGGGCACTTACGGCACGGTCAAGGGCATGTTGCCGCGTGACATCGTTGCCACCGGCGCAGAAATCATTCTGGGCAACACCTTCCACCTGTGGCTGCGTCCTGGCACCCAAGTGATCAAGGAACACGGCGACCTGCACGATTTCATGCAGTGGAAAGGCCCGATCCTCACTGACTCCGGTGGCTTCCAGGTGTTCAGCCTCGGCGCGATGCGTAAGATCAAGGAGGAGGGCGTGACCTTCGCCTCCCCGGTCGACGGCGCCAAAGTGTTCATGGGTCCGGAAGAATCGATGCAGGTGCAGCGCGATCTCGGCTCCGACATCGTGATGATTTTCGACGAATGCACGCCGTACCCGGCTGACGAAGACGTTGCGCGCGTTTCGATGGAATTGTCGCTGCGCTGGGCCCAGCGCTCTAAAAATGCCCACGGTGAAAACACCGCGGCGCTGTTCGGCATCGTTCAGGGTGGCATGCACCAGGATCTGCGCATGCGCTCGCTCGAAGGCCTCGACAAGATCGGCTTTGATGGCCTGGCCATTGGCGGTCTGTCGGTGGGCGAGCCGAAGCACGAAATGATCAAAGTGCTGGATTATCTGCCGGGTATGATGCCGGCTGACAAACCTCGTTACCTTATGGGCGTTGGCAAACCGGAAGATCTGGTTGAGGGTGTGCGCCGCGGTGTGGACATGTTCGATTGCGTGATGCCAACCCGTAATGCCCGCAATGGGCATCTGTTCATTGATACAGGCGTGCTGAAGATCCGTAACGCGTTCCATCGCCATGATGAATCGCCGCTGGATCCGACCTGCGATTGCTATACCTGCCAGAACTTCTCCCGCGCTTATCTGCATCACCTGGACAAGTGCGGCGAAATGCTGGGAAGCATGCTCAATACCATCCATAACTTGCGCCATTATCAGGTGCTGATGGCTGGTTTGCGCGAGGCTATTCAACAGGGTACATTGGCCGCCTTTGTCGATGCCTTCTACGCCAAACGCGGGCTCCCCGTTCCGCCTTTGGACTGAGTTTTCTGACCCCAAGATTCAACATTTGCAACTGGAGTGCTAAATGAGCTTTTTTATCTCTAACGCCATGGCTGACGCGGCTGCACCGGCTGCTGCCGGCCCAATGGGCGGCGGTTTCGAGTGGATTTTCCTGGTCGGCTTCCTGGTCATTTTCTACCTGATGATCTGGCGTCCACAGGCCAAGCGCGCCAAAGAGCAGAAGAACCTGCTGAGCAGCCTGCAGAAGGGCGACGAAGTGGTCACCACCGGCGGCATCGCTGGCAAGATCACCAAAGTAGCCGATGACTTCGTGGTTCTGGAAGTTTCCGACACCGTGGAAATGAAGTTCCAGAAAGGCGCCATCGCCGCCACGCTGCCAAAAGGCACGCTGAAAGCGATCTGAAGCAACAACTTCTACTCAATCGACGGGGCGCGCAAGGCGCCCCGCGTTCATAACGGGCGGCGTGATGCTGAACAAATATCCTCTGTGGAAATACATTCTGATCCTGGCGGTGCTGGCGGTCGGTCTGATTTATTCCGCTCCCAATCTTTATCCTGATGACCCGGCCATTCAGGTCAGCGGTGCAAGCACTGCGCTGCAAGTCAATCAGGCTGACCTGGACCGTGTGAGCACTGCGCTCAAGGAATCCGGGATCAACGTCAAGGCAGCCACGCTGGCGGCAAACGGCAAGGGCGGTCTGATCCGTCTGAGCAAGGCTGAAGACCAGCTGCCGGCCAAAGACGTTGTGCGCAAGGCGTTGGGTGATGACTACGTCGTCGCGCTGAACCTGGCACAGACCACCCCGCAATGGCTGCGCAATCTGGGCGCGCACCCGATGAAGCTGGGTCTGGACTTGTCCGGTGGTGTGCACTTCCTGCTGGAAGTGGACATGGACAAAGCCCTCGATGCACGCCTGAAAGTCTACGAAGGCGACGTCAAGAGCCTGCTGCGTAAAGAAAAGCTGCGCTATCGCAGTCTGCCGCAACTGGGCGGTGCCATTCAGTTGGGCTTCAGCGATGAAGATTCCCGCGAACAGGCCCGTGCACTGATCCGCAAGAACTTCAACGATTTCGACATTGTTCCGGCCGACCTCAACGGTCAACCGGTGCTGCGTCTGGCGATGACCCCGGCCAAGCTGGCGGAAATCCGTGAATACTCCATCAAGCAGAACTTGACCACGGTACGTAACCGCGTCAACGAGCTGGGTGTTGCCGAACCGATCGTGCAGCGTCAGGGCGCCAACCGCATCGTGGTTGAGCTGCCGGGCGTGCAGGACACTGCCGAAGCCAAGCGTATTCTCGGCAAGACGGCCAACCTTGAGTTCCGTCTGGCTGCAGAGCCCGGTGCTTCGAAAGCCACTTCGGAAACCTTTGAGTTCCGTGAGGGCAATCGTCCGCCAGCACAGATCGAGCGTGGTCTGATCATCACCGGTGACCAGGTCACCGACGCCAAGGCCGGTTTCGGCGAGCACGGCACACCTGAAGTGAACATCCGTCTGGATGGTCACGGTGGTGAACTGATGAGCCGCGCTACTCGTTCGAACGTCGGTCGCAGCATGGCGGTGATCTTCATCGAGCAGCGTCCGGTCACCACTTACACCAAGCAAGTGGTCGATGGCGTCGAGAAAGACGTTGCGGTGCAAACGTTCAAGGAAGAGAAGAAGATCATCAGCCTGGCGACCATTCAGTCGCCGCTGGGTGCTCAGTTCCGCATCACTGGCCTGAACGGTCAGGGCGAATCGTCCGAACTGGCGCTGCTGCTGCGTGCCGGTGGTCTGGCCGCACCGATGTACTTCGCTGAAGAACGCACCATCGGCCCGAGCCTGGGTGCTGACAACATCACCAAAGGTATCGATGCGTCGCTGTGGGGCATGTTGTTCGTGTCGCTGTTCATCATCGCCATCTACCGCTTCTTCGGCATCATCGCCACTGTCGCACTGGCGGTGAACATGGTGCTGCTGCTGGCCCTGATGTCGCTGCTGGGTGCAACGCTGACCCTGCCGGGTATCGCCGGTATCGTGTTGACCATGGGTATGGCGGTCGACGCCAACGTGCTGATCTTCTCGCGGATCCGTGAAGAGATCGCCGCCGGCATGACCGTGCAGCGTGCAATCAACGAAGGCTTCGGCCGGGCATTCACCGCGATTCTCGACGCCAACCTGACTACCTTGTTGGTCGGCGGGATTCTCTTTGCCATGGGCACCGGCCCGGTCAAAGGTTTCGCAGTGACCATGTCCCTCGGGATCTTTACCTCGATGTTCACGGCCATCATGGTGACCCGCGCAATGGTCAACCTGATCTTCGGCGGACGTGACTTCAAGAAGTTGTGGATTTAAGGGGCTGCCATGTTACGTACAATCAACTTCATGGGCGTTCGCAACTTCGCGTTCGGCGTCACAGTGTTTCTCACGTTGCTGGCTATGTTCAGTGTCGCTACCAAGGGCATGAACTGGGGCCTGGACTTCACCGGCGGTACGCTCATCGAGCTGACCTACGAGCGTCCGGCCGACGTTACCAAGGTGCGTGAGCAGCTGGCGACGTCGGGTTACCACGAAGCCATCGTGCAGAGCTTCGGTGCGACTACCGATCTGCTGGTGCGGATGCCGGGTGAAGACCCGCAGCTGGGTCATCAGGTCGCGGAAGCGCTGCTGAAGGTCGGCGGCGACAACCCGGCGACGGTCAAGCGTGTCGAGTTCGTCGGCCCGCAGGTCGGTGAAGAGCTGCGCGACCAGGGCGGCCTCGGCATGCTGCTGGCGCTCGGCGGTATCCTGATCTACCTGGCTTTCCGCTTTCAGTGGAAGTTCGCGGTCGGCGCCATTGTTTCGCTGATTCACGACGTGATCGTAACCATCGGTATCCTGTCGTACTTCCAGATCACTTTCGATCTGACCGTGCTGGCGGCGGTGCTGGCGATCATCGGTTACTCGCTGAACGACACCATCGTGGTATTCGACCGGGTTCGTGAGAACTTCCGTGTGCTGCGCAAGGCAACGCTGATCGAGAACATCAACATCTCGACCACGCAGACTTTGCTGCGCACCATGGCGACGTCGATCTCGACTTTGCTGGCGATCGCGGCACTGCTGTTCTTCGGCGGTGACAACCTGTTCGGCTTCTCGATCGCGCTGTTTATCGGCGTTCTGGCGGGTACCTACTCGTCGATCTACATCGCTAACGTGGTGCTGATCTGGCTGAACCTGACTACCGAGGATCTGATTCCTCCGGCCAACACCGAGAAGGAAGTCGACGACCGTCCATAACGGCCATCGTTTTCCCGGCTGTCAGCCCAAGAAAGGCGCGAGTTGAACTCGCGCCTTTTTTTATGCTCCAAGGCTGGGAGAAGCGCGGGCGCGTCCCGCATGTGATGGTCAGGAGGTTCATGTGAACAAGTCGTTGCTGGTTGGTGCGGTATTGGGTGCTGTCGGTGTGACTGCCGGGGGTGCTGTTGCCACCTACAGCCTGGTTAAAAGCGGCCCTGAGTATGCGCAAGTATTGGCCGTTGAACCGGTTAAAACACAGATCAAGACTCCACGTGAAGTGTGCAAGGACGTGACAGTGACTCGTCAGGCACCGGTAAAAGATCAACACCAGATTGCCGGTACCGTCGTCGGTGCGCTGGCAGGTGGTTTGCTGGGTAATCAGATTGGCGGCGGCACCGGCAAGAAGATTGCCACGGTAGCCGGTGCGGTCGGTGGCGGTTATGCGGGGAACAAGGTGCAGGAAGGCATGCAAGAGCGTGACACCTACACCACCACGCAAACCCGCTGCAACACGGTCAATGACATCAGCGACAAAGTCGTCGGTTACGACGTGCGTTACTCGCTCGATGGCAAGGAAGGCAAAGTGCGGATGGATCGCGATCCGGGCAACCAGATTCCGGTCGACAAGGAAGGCAAGCTGATTCTGTCGCAGAATGAGCCGGCTCAGTAATTACCGGCTGTTTTAAAAAGAAGCACCCTGCGGGGTGCTTTTTTTGTGCCCGCCATTTAAGCCACGCAACAAATCCCCTGTAGGAGTGAGCCTGCTCGCGATAGCTATTTATCATTCGATGCAGGTGGTGGCTGATACACCGCTATCGCGAGCAGGCTCACTCCTACATTGGTCCCGTGGTGTGGCGGGTGACGAATTCCAGACATAAAAAAAGCACCCCGAAGGGTGCTTTTTTCGTCTCGCCGGAAGCTTAGCGCTTCAGCGAAGCCGGCAGGTGCGGCTGGATCGCCGTCAGTACTGCCTTGAAGCATTTGGTGTTGCCGGCAACGATGTGGCCTTTTTCAAGGAAATCGTGACCGCCGGTGAAGTCGCTCACCAAGCCGCCAGCTTCTTGAATCAGCAGGGCGCCTGCAGCCATGTCCCACTCGGACAGACCCGATTCCCAGAACGCGTCGAAACGACCGGCAGCTACATAAGCCAGGTCCAGGCTAGCCGAACCGGCGCGGCGGATGCCGGCAGTCTGGCCAACCAGGGCGCGGAACATGCCCAGGTAGTTTTCCAGGTTGTCCATTTGATCGTCACGGAACGGGAAGCCAGTGCCGAGCAGAGCGCCGTCGAGGCTGGTGCGACCGCTGACGCGCAGACGACGACCGTTCAGTTGGGCGCCGCGACCACGGCTGGCGGTGAATTCTTCCTGGCGAACCGGGTCCAGAACCACTGCGTGTTCCAGGCGACCGCGGTATTTGCAGGCGATGCTGACAGCGAAGTGCGGAATGCCACGCAGGAAGTTGGTGGTGCCGTCCAGCGGATCGATGATCCACAGGTACTCTTCGCCTTCGATGCCGGTGCCGGCGTGCAGGCCAGTCTCTTCACCCTGGATCGAGTGATTCGGGTAAGCCTTGCGCAGGGCATCGATGATTTTCTGTTCAGCGGCGCGATCCACCTCGGATACATAATCCTTGGCGTCTTTTTCGTCGACCTTGATGGTATCCAGGCGCTCGATGGAGCGGAAGATCAGTTCACTGGCGCTGCGGGCGGCGCGCAGCGCGATATTCAGCATGGGCTGCATGGATGTGTCACCTAAGGTTGTTAAAGAAAGCCGCGCATTCTATCAGAACTTTTCTTCAGGTGAAGGACGCTGTTCGCTTTCATAGCTTAACGGTAGGCTGTTCTGTAAGATTTGCACCCCTTTCCTGTGTCCGAGAGCGCCTCCCTTGCTGCAGAACATTCGTGTTGTCCTGGTCAATACCAGCCACCCCGGCAATATCGGCGGGGCCGCGCGCGCCATGAAAAACATGGGTCTGTCGCGACTGGTGCTGGTCGAACCGCGCCTGTTTCCGCATCACGAGGCCGATGCTCGCGCCTCTGGTGCCGGTGACATCCTTGAAAACGCGCAAGTCGTCGCCACCCTGGAAGACGCCTTGGTCGGCTGCAATCTGGTGCTCGGCACCAGCGCCCGCGATCGCCGCATTCCGTGGCCACTGCTGGATCCGCGCGAGTGCGGCACCAAAGTGGTTGAGGAAGCCGGGCAGGGCGCCGAAATTGCTTTGGTGTTCGGTCGTGAAGATTCCGGCCTGACCAATGACGAACTGCAGCGATGTCACTTTCACGTGCACATCCCCTCCGACCCGGAGTTCAGCTCGCTGAACCTCGGCGCGGCGGTGCAGGTGTTGAGCTACGAAGTGCGCATGGCCTGGCTGGCCGCTCAAGGTCAGCCGAGCAAGATCGAGAAAGAGGAAGTGGCTTCGGTGAAAAGCGCCGAGCTGGCGACCATGGATGAACTGGAACGCTTTTATGAGCATCTGGAGCAGACGCTGGTCGCCATCGAATTCCTCGATCCGGAAAAACCGCGACACTTGATGGCGCGCCTGCGCCGGTTGTACGGACGCAGCTCGGTCAGCCGGGCGGAAATGAATATTTTGCGTGGCATCCTCACGGAAACCCAAAAAGCGGCCCGTGGTGAGCTTCTTAAGCGGAAGGACTAAATGATGTTTGAGCGTTTGCGTGAAGATATCCAGAGCGTGTTCCATCGAGACCCGGCGGCGCGTAACGCTTTTGAAGTCCTGACCTGCTACCCCGGCATGCATGCGATCTGGATTCATCGATTGGCCGGCATGCTGTGGCGCAACGAACTGAAATGGCTGGCGCGGCTGGTGTCGAACTTCGGTCGCTGGTTGACCGGGATCGAGATTCATCCGGGGGCCAAGGTCGGTCGTCGCTTCTTTATCGACCATGGCATGGGCATCGTTATTGGTGAAACGGCTGAGATTGGCGATGACGTGACCATTTATCAGGGCGTGACCCTGGGTGGCACAAGCTGGAACAAAGGCAAGCGCCACCCGACGCTGGGCGATGGCGTGGTTGTCGGGGCGGGCGCCAAGGTGCTCGGCCCGTTCACGGTCGGCGCCGGTGCCAAAGTCGGTTCCAATGCCGTGGTGACCAAGGAAGTACCGCCGGGCGCCACTGTTGTCGGTATTCCCGGGCGCATCATCGTCAAATCCGACGAAGAGCAGGACGCCAAGCGCAAGGCCATGGCCGAGAAGATCGGTTTCGATGCCTACGGCGTCAGCGAAGACATGCCTGACCCGGTGGCGCGCGCCATCGGTCAGTTGCTCGATCACCTGCAAGCGGTGGACGGGCGTCTGGAGGGGATGTGCGGTGCGCTGAAGGATCTTGGCAGCAATTACTGTGCGAAAGATCTGCCTGAACTGCGTGAAGAAGACTTCGCCTGCGTCAAAGGCAAAGACGAGTCCAAAGCCAGCTAAGCCCTGTTTAGGAGCTGCCGAAGGCTGCGATCTTTTGATCTTATGGAAGGCAAAGTCAAAAGATCGCAGCCTTCGGCAGCTCCTACAGAGGCTTGCGCCGGCCGGTGTGCCATTAGGCCGCAGACCCTGCTATCATTCGCGCGCTCTTTTGCGGGTAATCCTGACTAAAGTACTAGGTCTTAAAGTTGACTTAAATACTCGGGAATTGCATACTCGCCCCATTCTGAACTCCGTGGTAACTGTCCATGCGACTGACTACAAAAGGCCGATACGCCGTGACCGCCATGCTTGACCTGGCGTTGCACGCGCAGCACGGGCCGGTGTCCCTGGCCGATATCTCCGAGCGCCAAGGCATCTCCCTGTCCTACCTCGAACAGCTGTTCGCCAAGCTGCGCCGCAGCAACCTGGTTTCCAGCGTTCGCGGTCCGGGTGGTGGCTACCAGTTGTCCCGCGACATGCAGGGCATCCAGGTCGCCCAGGTGATCGATGCGGTAAACGAATCGGTTGATGCCACCAAGTGCCAGGGCCAAGGCGATTGCCATTCCGGCGACACCTGCCTGACCCACCATCTGTGGTGCGATTTGAGCCTGCAGATTCACGAATTTCTAAGTGGTATCAGCTTGGCTGATCTTGTGACTCGCCGTGAGGTGCAAGAAGTAGCCCAGCGTCAGGACCAGCGCCGTTGCAACAGCAAGGCGCCACGCCTGGACAAGATTGAAGCGTCCGCCGTCGAATGACAGCCAGAGAGCTAGCGGCACGCCAGCCCTGATTTAGGAGATAGTCCATGAAATTGCCGATTTACCTTGATTACTCTGCGACCACCCCGGTTGATCCGCGTGTTGCGCAAAAAATGAGTGAATGCCTGCTTGTCGACGGAAACTTCGGTAACCCGGCGTCCCGTTCTCACGTATTCGGCTGGAAGGCTGAAGAGTCCGTCGAAAACGCCCGTCGTCAGGTGGCCGATCTGGTCAACGCCGACCCGCGCGAAATCGTCTGGACCTCGGGCGCTACCGAGTCCGACAACCTGGCTATCAAGGGTGCGGCACATTTCTACGCCTCCAAGGGCAAGCACCTGATCACCTCCAAGATTGAGCACAAGGCTGTCCTCGACACCATGCGCCAACTGGAGCGTGAAGGTTTCGAAGTGACCTACCTCGAGCCGACCGAAGACGGTCTGATCACTCCGGCGATGATTGAAGCTGCACTGCGTGAAGACACCATTCTGGTCTCCGTGATGCACGTGAACAACGAAATCGGCACCGTCAACGACATCGCTGCGATCGGCGAAATGCTCCGCGCCAAGGGCATTCTGTTCCACGTCGACGCCGCTCAGTCCACTGGCAAGGTCGAGATCGACCTGCAGAAGCTGAAAGTCGACATGATGTCGTTCTCCGCCCACAAAACCTACGGCCCTAAAGGCATCGGTGCGCTGTACGTCAGCCGCAAGCCGCGTGTGCGCATCGAAGCGACCATGCACGGCGGCGGTCACGAGCGTGGCATGCGTTCCGGTACGCTGGCGACCCACCAGATCGTCGGCATGGGCGAAGCGTTCCGTGTGGCCAAAGAAGACATGGCTGCCGAAAACGTCCGTATCAAAGCCTTGAGCGACCGCTTCTACAAGCAGGTCGAGCATTTGGAAGAACTGTACGTCAACGGCAGCCTGACCGCCCGCGTTCCGCACAACCTGAACCTGAGCTTCAACTACGTTGAAGGCGAGTCGCTGATCATGGCGCTCAAGGATCTGGCGGTATCGTCCGGTTCGGCCTGCACCTCGGCGTCGCTTGAGCCTTCGTACGTACTGCGCGCTCTGGGCCGCAACGACGAACTGGCACACAGCTCGATCCGCTTCACCTTCGGCCGTTTCACCACCGAAGAAGAAATCGACTACGCCGCGCAGAAAGTCTGCGAGGCCGTTACCAAGCTGCGCGCTCTGTCGCCGCTGTGGGACATGTACAAAGACGGCGTCGATATCTCGAAAATCGAGTGGGCGGCACACTAAATATAGAAGCCGCCAGATACAGATCCTGTAGCGACGCGGCGGTTTACGCAGCGCAGTTGCAGGGTCTCAAGAGCGGCCCTGATGAGTGAGGATTGAGAATCATGGCTTACAGCGAAAAGGTCATCGACCACTACGAAAACCCGCGCAACGTCGGCAAGATGAACGCGGAAGATCCTGATGTCGGCACCGGCATGGTCGGCGCTCCGGCGTGCGGCGACGTGATGCGTCTGCAAATCAAGGTCAACGACGCTGGCATCATCGAAGATGCCAAGTTCAAGACCTACGGCTGCGGTTCGGCTATCGCTTCCAGCTCCCTCGCCACCGAGTGGATGAAGGGCAAGACTCTGGACGAAGCAGAAACCATCAAGAACACTCAGCTGGCCGAAGAACTGGCCCTGCCGCCAGTGAAGATTCACTGCTCGGTACTGGCTGAAGACGCTATCAAAGCGGCTGTTCGCGATTACAAGCAGAAGAAAGGCTTGATCTGACTTTCAGGATTTGGCGACGAGTAAGGAGTCACCGATGGCTATCAGCATGACAGAAGCGGCTGCTCGACACGTGCGGCGCTCCCTCGACGGGCGCGGCAAAGGTGAAGGGATTCGTCTGGGTGTTCGCACCACAGGCTGTTCCGGCCTTGCCTACGTGCTGGAGTTTGTCGACGAGGTGGTTGCAGAGGATCAGGTGTTCGAGAGTCACGGCGAAAAAGTGATTATCGACCCGAAAAGCCTCGCCTACCTGGACGGCACCGAGCTCGATTTCGTCAAGGAAGGGTTGAACGAAGGCTTCAAGTTCAACAACCCCAACGTACGCGGTGAGTGTGGCTGCGGCGAAAGCTTCAACATCTGAGGCTTGTCGTGGGTATTCCTTGTCATTTCGCTTTATTCGAGCTGCAACCGGGTTTCCGTCTGGATCTCGAGCAGTTGGCCGCGCGCTATCGTGAGTTGGCGCGCGGCGTTCATCCTGACCGCTTTGCCGATGCTTCCGAGCGTGAGCAGCGCTCGGCACTCGAGCAGTCTGCTCGGCTCAACGACGCCTATCAGACGCTCAAGAGTCCGGCCCAGCGCGCACGCTACCTGCTGACCATCAGCGGGCATGAAGTGCCGATGGAGGTCACGGTCCATGATCCCGAGTTTCTTCTGCAGCAGATGCAATGGCGCGAAGAGCTCGAAGACCTCCAGGACAGTGCCGACCTCGACGGTGTCGCGGTGTTCAAGCGGCGCTTGAAAGTGGCTCAGGAAGAACTCAATGAAAGCTTCGCAGCCTGTTGGGATGATGCAGCGCAACGTGAGCAGGCCGAACGCCTGATGCGGCGCATGCAGTTCCTCGACAAGCTCACCTACGAAGTGCGCCAGTTAGAAGAGCGCCTCGACGATTAACCCAGTGCCGCTCCGGTCGCACGCCTGATATACAGATAAGTCCTGATCACGATGGCCCTACTGCAGATCGCCGAACCCGGCCAAAGTCCTCAACCGCACCAGCGTCGTCTGGCTGTGGGGATTGACTTGGGCACTACCAATTCGCTGGTCGCTGCGTTGCGCAGTGGTCTTTCCGAGCCGCTGGCTGACGCAAGCGGGCAGGTCATCCTGCCGTCCGCTGTGCGTTACCACGCCGATCGCGTCGAAGTCGGCGAGTCGGCCAAACTGGCTGCCGCCTCCGATCCCTTGAACACCGTGCTGTCGGTCAAGCGCTTGATGGGTCGTGGTCTGTCCGACGTCAAGCAATTGGGCGAACAACTGCCATACCGCTTTGTCGGTGGCGAGTCGCACATGCCGTTCATCGACACCGTGCAGGGCCCGAAAAGCCCGGTCGAAGTCTCCGCCGATATCCTCAAGGTCCTGCGTCAGCGCGCTGAAGCGACGTTGGGTGGCGAACTGGTTGGCGCGGTGATCACCGTTCCTGCTTACTTCGACGATGCTCAGCGCCAGGCCACCAAGGATGCGGCGAAACTCGCCGGTCTCAACGTGCTGCGTCTGCTCAACGAGCCAACCGCAGCCGCTGTGGCCTACGGTCTGGATCAACACGCTGAAGGCCTGGTCGCAATTTATGATCTCGGCGGCGGCACCTTCGATATTTCGATTCTGCGTCTGACTGGCGGTGTTTTCGAAGTTCTGGCCACTGGCGGCGACAGTGCGCTGGGCGGCGATGACTTCGATCACGCGATTGCCGGCTGGATCATCGAAAGCGCGGGCCTGTCTGCCGATCTCGATCCGGGCGCACAACGCAATCTGCTGCAAACCGCTTGTGCGGCCAAAGAAGCCCTGACCGATGCGGCCAGCGTTGAAGTGGCTTACGGCGACTGGAAAGCACCGCTGACCCGTGAAGCCTTCGATGCGCTGATCGAGCCAATGGTCGCGTGCAGCCTGAAAGCCTGCCGTCGCGCCGTTCGCGATTCCGGCATTGAGCTGGAAGACGTGCACGCCGTGGTCATGGTCGGCGGCTCGACGCGCGTGCCGCGTGTTCGCGAAGCCGTTGCCGAAGCCTTTGGTCGTCAGCCTTTGACTGAAATCGATCCGGATCAAGTGGTGGCCATCGGTGCCGCGATCCAGGCCGATACCCTGGCTGGCAACAAGCGTGATGGCGGCGAACTGCTGCTGCTCGACGTGATTCCGCTGTCCCTGGGGCTGGAAACCATGGGTGGCCTGATGGAAAAGGTGATTCCGCGCAACACCACCATCCCCGTCGCACGCGCACAAGATTTCACCACGTATAAAGACGGTCAGTCGGCCATGGCGATCCACGTCCTGCAGGGTGAGCGCGAGCTGATCAGTGACTGCCGCTCGCTGGCGCGCTTCGAATTGCGTAGCATTCCAGCGATGGTGGCCGGCGCAGCGAAAATTCGCGTGACCTTCCAGGTCGATGCCGACGGTCTGCTCAGCGTGTCTGCCCGTGAGTTGGGTTCGGGCGTTGAGGCGAGCATCCAGGTCAAACCGTCCTACGGTCTGACCGACGGCGAAATCGCCAAGATGCTCAAGGATTCGTTCCAGCACGCCAATGACGACAAGGTCGCCCGCGTTCTGCGCGAGCAGCAAGTCGATGCCCAGCGCCTGATCGAAGCGGTGCAGGGGGCTCTGGAGGCTGATGGCGAGCGTTTGCTCGACGCCGAAGAGCGCATGGTCATCGACCTGCAACTGCAGGAACTGGCCGAACTGATGAAAGGTACCGATGGTTACGCCATCGAGCAGCAGACCAAGCGTCTGTCGCAAGTGACCGATGCTTTTGCTGCCCGCCGCATGGATCTGACGGTGAAAGCCGCTCTGTCGGGGCGCAATCTGAATGAAATCGAGGATATCTGATGCCGCAGGTCATTTTTCTGCCCCACGAGAAGTTCTGCCCTGAAGGCATGGTGGTCGAGGCTGCGCCCGGCACTTCGATTCTCGAACTGGCCCACGAACACCACATCGAGATGGAAAGCGCCTGCGGCGGCGTCTGCGCTTGCACCACTTGCCACTGCATCATCCGCGAGGGTTTCGACTCGATGGAAGAGGCGGACGAGCTGGAAGAAGACTTCCTCGATCGTGCCTGGGGTCTGGAAGCGCAATCGCGTCTGGCTTGCCAGGCTATCGTTGGTGAAGAAGACATCACCGTCGAAATTCCGAAATATTCGCTTAACCATGCGGCTGAAGCGCCGCACTGACTGGTAAGACTGTCATGAGCTACGGTTGGAATGATGTTCAACGTATTGCAGAAGAACTGGCCGAGGCCAAGCCGGGTGTAGATCCGTATTCTGTCAATTTCGTCGAGTTGCAGCAGTGGATCAAAGAGCTGCCTGACTTCGACGCTAACTCTGGCCGTGTCGGCGAGAAGGTGTTGGAAGCGGTTCAGACGCTCTGGGCTGAAGAATTGGACTGATCGTCCTCGCAGGTTAGGCAATACCCAAGAACCCGCGTATAATTCGCGGGTTTAATTTTTCGCAAATTACCGTTTCTGGAGTTACACCATGGCTGTTCAACGCACTTTCTCCATCATCAAGCCTGACGCTGTTGCAAAAAACGTCATCGGCGAAATCACCACTCGTTTCGAAAAAGCCGGCCTGCGCGTTGTAGCTTCGAAACTCAAGCAACTGTCCAAAGCTGAAGCTGAAGGCTTCTACGCTGAGCACAGCGCTCGTGGTTTCTTCGGCGACCTGGTTGCTTTCATGATCTCCGGTCCTGTTGTTGTTCAGGTTCTGGAAGGCGAAAACGCTATCGCTCTGAACCGTGAGCTGATGGGCGCTACCAACCCTAAAGAAGCTGCTGCCGGCACCATCCGCGCTGACTTCGCTGATTCCATCGACGCCAACGCTGTTCACGGTTCGGACTCCGAAGCCGCAGCTGCTCGTGAAATCTCGTACTTCTTCGCAGCTACTGAAGTAACCACTCGCTAAGCATTGGCTTAAGAGTGAAGGTGAATCCATGACTACATCGACTGTAAAAACCAACCTGCTGGGTCTGACTCAACAGGAAATGGAAAAATTCTTCGACTCAATCGGGGAGAAGCGTTTCCGTGCCGGTCAGGTAATGAAATGGATTCACCACTTTGGTGTCGATGATTTCGACGCCATGACGAACGTCAGCAAGGCCTTGCGCGACAAGCTCAAGGCTATTGCTGAGGTCCGTGGTCCGGAAGTGGTCAGCGAGGACATCTCCAGCGACGGCACCCGTAAGTGGGTGGTGCGCGTGGCGTCCGGCAGCTGCGTCGAGACCGTGTACATTCCCCAGGGCAAACGCGGCACTCTGTGCGTTTCGTCCCAGGCAGGCTGTGCCCTGGATTGCAGTTTCTGCTCCACCGGCAAGCAAGGCTTCAATAGCAACCTCACCGCCGCCGAAGTCATCGGCCAGGTGTGGATTGCCAACAAATCTTTTGGCAGCGTCCCGGCAACCGTCGACCGTGCCATCACCAACGTGGTGATGATGGGCATGGGTGAGCCGCTGCTGAACTTCGACAACGTCGTCGCCGCCATGCATCTGATGATGGATGACCTCGGCTACGGGATCTCCAAGCGCCGCGTGACCCTGTCCACCTCGGGCGTGGTGCCGATGATCGATGAGCTGGCCAAGCACATCGACGTGTCCCTGGCGTTGTCGCTGCACGCACCGAATGACGCATTGCGTAACCAATTGGTGCCGATCAACAAGAAATATCCGCTTAAGATGCTGCTCGAGTCGTGCCAGCGCTACATGTCCGCCCTTGGCGAGAAACGTGTGCTGACCATCGAGTACACCTTGCTCAAGGACATCAACGACAAGGTTGAACACGCCGTCGAGATGATCGAGCTGCTGAAGAACATTCCGTGCAAGATCAACCTGATTCCGTTCAACCCGTTCCCGCATTCCGGGTACGAGCGCCCGAGTAACAACGCGATCCGTCGTTTCCAGGATCAGTTGCATCAGGCCGGTTTCAACGTCACTGTCCGCACCACCCGTGGTGAAGACATCGACGCCGCATGTGGTCAATTGGTAGGGCAGGTGCTGGATCGCACCCGTCGCAGCGAACGTTACATCGCCTTGCGCGAGTTGAGCGCCGACAGCGATCTGGCACAGAACGCCGCGAACACTAACTAAGAGAGGATCTCTATGTCCCTGCGCTTTGCGCTGCTGTTGCTGTTGGCCAGCCTGTGTGCTGGTTGTGTCCTGTCGGGTGACTACAACCCGATGAAGACCAGCAAGGGCCGCGATGAAGCGCGGGCTGCCTACGTGCAGCTGGGGCTGGGATACTTGCAGCAAGGCATGACCGAGCGGGCCAAGGTGCCGCTGAAGAAGGCGCTGGACATCGACGGTTCCGATCCTGATGCCAACGCGGCCCTCGGCTTGGTGTTCCAGTCCGAAATGGAGCCTGAGCTGGCCGACGAACACTTCCGCAAGGCTTTGTCCTCCCGTCCCGCCGATGCGCGCATCCTCAACAACTACGGCAGTTTTCTCTACGAACAACAGCGTTATAAAGAAGCCTACGAGCGTTTTGAACAGGCCGCCGCCGATACCCTGTATCCTGAGCGTTCGCGTGTGTTCGAAAACCTCGGCATGACCGCCGCGAAGCTCGGTCAGCGTGATCTGGCGCAGCAACAGCTGGAAAAGGCACTGCGTTTGAATCGTCAACAACCGCGCGCATTGCTGGAAATGGCTGAGTTGTCCTTCGAAGACAGGCATTATGTGCCCGCACGTGACTATTACGACCGTTTCAGCCTGCTGACCGAACAAAATGCACGTAGTCTATTGCTCGGCGTTCGGCTGGCAAAAGTGTTTGAAGATCGCGACAAGGCCGCCAGTTATGGCCTGCAACTAAAACGACTCTATCCCGGTACGCCGGAATATCAGCAATACCTGTCGGAGCAATGATGAAAGCGGCGCATCCCGAAGTTGTAGCAGCGAATCGCGTTAACCCCGGTGAGACCCTGCGCCAGGCCCGCGAAAGCAATGGCTGGTCGCTGGCTGAAGTGGCCCTCAAGCTCAACCTCACCGTGACCTCCCTGAGCAACCTTGAAGCCGGCGCTTTCGACAAGCTGCCGGGGCATACCTTCGCTCGCGGCTACATTCGCGCCTATGCCAAATTGCTCGGCATGGACCAGACCGTTCTGGTTCAGCAGTTCGACCAGTCCACTGGCACCGATTCCCAGGGCAGCAATGTTCACGCCCTCGGCCGTATCGAAGAGCCGGTGCGGGTTTCCCACACCATTTTGCGTATTGTCAGCCTGCTGTTGCTGATTGCGGTCATCGGCGGCGGCTTTGTCTGGTGGCAGGATCAGACGTCGCTACGCACCAAGGATCTGGCTTCTCTTGCGCCTGAGCACGTTGAAGTCGAAGGGGCTGACGGCACCACCCAGATTCACCCGATCGATGAGCCGGAAGATCAGGCCGTCGAGGAAAATCAGACTGACAGTTCGACTGCATTGGCATTGCCGCAGTCTGAAACTACCGCTGAATCGACCGGCGCCGAAGCGGCCTCCCCGGCAACCGCTCCAACTGCACCGGCTGCTCCGGCTGTAACGCCGACCGCCCCGGTTCATACGCCAGCCCCGGTTGTCGTCAATCCGGCCACGCCGGCGCCAAGCGTTCCTGCTACGCCAGCGCCAACCGTTACCGCTCCGGTAGTGCCAGCAACTCCCGCCCCAACCGCAGAAGCGGCCGCTCCCGTTGCTGGCGAAGGCCAGGTGCAATTGCAGTTCAGCGCCGATTGCTGGGCACAAGTCACCGATGGCCGTGGCAAAGTACTGTTCAGTGGTCTGAAGCATAAAGGCGACAACGTATCGGTTTCCGGCAAGCCGCCGCTCAACGTGCGTCTGGGCGTTGCCCGCGCCGCACAGGTCAGCTACAACGGCCAACCGGTCGATATCGCTCCGTTCACCAGTGGCGAGACTGCTCGCCTGAAGTTGGGTCAATAAGTCATGCACGGCGAATCTCCAATCAAACGTCGCGTTTCGCGCAAGATCTGGGTCGGCAACGTACCGGTGGGCGGCGATGCGCCGATCGCTGTGCAGAGCATGACCAACAGCGACACCAATGACGTTGCCGCCACTGTTGCGCAAATCAATCGTCTGGAAGCCGCCGGCGTCGACATTGTTCGCGTTTCGGTACCGGACATGGACGCCGCCGAGGCGTTCGGCAAGATCAAACAACTGGTCAAGGTGCCGCTGGTTGCCGATATCCACTTCGACTACAAGATCGCCTTGCGCGTGGCCGAACTGGGTGTGGACTGCCTGCGCATCAACCCGGGCAACATCGGTCGCGAAGACCGCGTGCGTGCCGTGGTTGATGCTGCGCGTGATCGCGGCATTCCGATCCGCATCGGCGTCAACGCCGGTTCGCTGGAAAAAGACCTGCAAAAGAAATACGGCGAGCCGACGCCAGCCGCGCTGGTCGAATCGGCCCTGCGCCACGTTGAACACCTCGAGCGCCTGAATTTTCAGGACTTCAAGGTTAGCGTGAAGGCCTCCGACGTGTTCATGGCCGTCGAAGCCTACCGCTTGCTGGCGAAAGAAATTGTCCAGCCGCTGCACCTGGGCATCACCGAAGCCGGTGGATTGCGTTCGGGCACAGTGAAATCCGCCGTGGGCCTAGGTATGCTGCTCGCCGAAGGGATTGGCGATACTATCCGCATCTCGTTGGCGGCCGACCCGGTCGAAGAAGTGAAAGTCGGTTACGACATTCTCAAGTCTTTGCATCTGCGTTCCCGTGGCATCAACTTCATCGCCTGCCCGAGTTGCTCGCGGCAGAACTTCGATGTGGTGAAAACCATGAACGAGCTGGAAGGGCGCCTTGAAGACCTGCTGGTGCCGCTGGATGTCGCGGTGATCGGTTGCGTGGTCAACGGCCCCGGCGAAGCCAAGGAAGCCCATATCGGCTTGACCGGCGGTACGCCAAACCTGATTTACATCGACGGCAAGCCGTCGCAGAAACTGACGAATGACAATCTGGTGGACGAGCTGGAAAAGCTGATCCGCCAGAAAGCGGCCGAAAAGGTCGAAGCTGACGCTGCGGTTATTGCGCGCGGCTGAGCCTGACTGAAGCGCCGAACGAATTTAAGGATTTAAAGTGAGCAAGTCTCTGCAAGCCATTCGTGGCATGAACGACATCCTGCCCGAACAGACCCCGCTGTGGCGTTATTTCGAGGGCACCGTCGCGCGTCTGCTGGATAACTACGGTTACAAGCAGATTCGCATGCCGATCGTCGAGTTCACCGAGCTGTTCAAACGCTCGATCGGTGAAGTCACCGACATCGTCGAAAAAGAGATGTACACCTTCGAAGACCGCAACGGCGACTCCCTGACCCTGCGTCCGGAAGGCACCGCGGCGTGCGTGCGAGCTGTGCTCGAGCACGGCATCACCGGCGGTGGCCAGGTGCAGAAACTCTGGTACATCGGCCCGATGTTCCGCCACGAGCGTCCGCAGAAAGGTCGTTATCGCCAGTTCCACCAGATCGGTCTGGAGGTGTTCAACCTCGACGGTCCGGACATCGACGCCGAGCTGATCACCATGACCTGGCGCCTGTGGGGCGAGCTGGGCATTCGTGATGCGGTCAAGCTCGAACTCAACAGCCTCGGCACCAGCGAGTCCCGTGGTCGCTACCGTGAAGCGCTGGTCGAGTATCTCTCGGCGCACCACGACAAGCTCGACGAAGACAGCCAGCGTCGCCTGAAAACCAACCCGCTGCGCGTGCTCGACACGAAAAATGCCGACACTCAAGCGGTGCTGGTCGATGCGCCGAAGATGGCCGACTACCTCGACGATGAGTCCCGTGCGCACTTCGAAGGTTTGAAGTCGCGTCTGGATGCCGTCGACATTCCATACGTGCTCAACCCGAAACTGGTTCGCGGCCTCGATTACTACAGCAAAACCGTTTTCGAATGGGTCACCGACAAGCTCGGCGCTCAGGGCACTGTTTGCGCGGGCGGCCGTTACGACGGTTTGGTCGAGCAAATGGGCGGCAAGCCGACCACCGGCGTTGGTTTCGCCATGGGCATCGAGCGTCTGGTGTTGATGCTGGAAACCCTGGAGCAGATCCCGGAAGAAATCTCCCGTCAGGTCGATGTCTACCTCTGCGCCTTCGGTGAAGAAGCCGAGCTGGCCGGTCTGGCCCTGGCTGAACGTGTTCGTGATCAACTTCCAAACCTGCGTCTGCAAGTCAATGCCGGCGCCGGCAGCTTCAAAAGCCAGTTCAAGAAGGCCGACAAGAGCGGTGCGCTGTACGCACTGATCCTCGGTGACGACGAAATGGCCCAGCAAGTGGTAGGTTTCAAACCCCTGCGTGGCCAGGGCGAACAACAAAGCATTGCCTGGGATGCGCTCGCCGCTCACCTGGCCACCTGCGTCGTGCAGGGTTGAAGCTGTCCAAACAGCCGATTTAGCGATTAAGGAGTATTGGGGTGTCGAGTACCGAAGACGAACAGTTGGCGGATTTGAAGGACTGGTGGACACGCAACGGCAAACCTCTGGTCACCGGCGGCCTGTTGGCGCTGGTCATCGTGTTCGGCTGGCAGGCATATCACAAGTACCAGAGCAACCAGTCGCAAGGCGCCTCGGTGCTCTATCAGCAATTGCTGGAAACTACGCTGACGCCTGACGGCAAGCCTGATGCTGCCCGCGTTGCGGATCTGGCCGGCAAGCTCAACAGCGAATTCGGCGGTTCTGCCTATGCGCAGTACGGCAGCCTGTTCGTGGCCAAAGTGGCCGTGGACAGCGGCAAGCTGGACGACGCCGCTACCGAGCTGAAAGCCATCGTCGACAAACCGGCCAACCCGGCGCTGGGCGAAATCGCCCGTCAGCGTCTGGCGCAGGTACTCGGCGCACAGAACAAGGCTGAAGATGCTCTGAAACTGCTCGACGGCGACGCCGACAAAGCGTTCCTGGCGACTCGCGAAGAACTCAAGGGCGACCTGCTGGTGCAGCTGGGCCGTACCGATGACGCGAACAAGGCGTATCAAAAAGCCAAGGCGGCACTGTCGGATGAAGCGGCGGTCGGTGGCCTTCAAATCAAGCTCGACGACCTGGCCAAAGGGGATGCGTGACGTGATCCGTTGGAAGCATGCAGCATTGCTGGCTCTGGCCCTTCTGGCCGCGGGTTGCAGCAGCAACAGCAAAAAAGAATTGCCACCAGCCGAACTGACCGACTTCAAAGAAGAAGTGGTTCTGCACAAGCAGTGGAGTCGTTCGATCGGTGACGGTCAGGGCGAAACCTACAACATGCTGGTGCCGGCGATCGACGGTGACACCATCTACGCCGCCGATGTGACCGGTGTGGTGATGGCCATGGATCGCGGCAATGGCGATGTGAAGTGGAAGCAGGATCTTGATTTGCCTGTCTCCGGCGCCGTTGGCGTGGGTTACGGTCTGGTTCTGATCGGCACCCTGCGCGGTGAAGTCGTTGCTCTCGACACCAGCAACGGTGAAGAGAAGTGGCGCGCTCGCGTCAACAGCGAAGTCCTCGCGCCGCCGGCCAACAATGGCGACGTGGTGGTGGTGCAGACTCAGGACGATCGTCTGATCGGTCTGGATGCATCGACCGGTACTCAGCGCTGGGTGTATGACAGCACTCCGGCTGTATTGACCCTGCGTGGCACCAGTGCTCCGCTGGTCACCAACCGCCTCGCGGTGGCTGGCCTGTCGACTGGCAAAGTGGTCGCTCTGGACATTTCCAACGGCGTGCCGGTCTGGGAACAACGGATCGCGATTCCACAAGGTCGTTCGGAACTGGAACGCGTGGTCGACATCGACGGCGGTCTGCTGCTGTCCGGTGGCACGCTGTACGTTGCCAGCTATCAGGGTCGCGTGGCGGCACTGGATCTGGAAAGCGGTCGTCAACTCTGGCAGCGCGACGCGTCGAGCTACGCCGGTATCGCCCAGGGTTTCGGTAGCGTTTACGTGAGCCTGTCTTCGGGCACCGTTGAAGGCGTCGACGAACGTTCCACCACTGCATTGTGGAGCAACGATTCGCTGGCTCGCCGTCAACTGTCGGCTCCGGAAGTGTTCTCCAGCTATGTAGCAGTAGGTGACCTGGAAGGTTATCTGCACCTGCTGAGTCAGGTTGACGGCCGTTTCGTCGGCCGTGAGCGCATCGACAGCGACGGCCTGCGTGCCCGTCCGCTGGTGGTGGGTGACACGATTTATGTGTATGGCAACAGCGGCAAACTGGAAGCCCTGACCATCAAGTAACAACTATGCTTGGGGATAACACCCCAGGCAGCTTCACTCGTGGAAGTGGACCTGTTCACTCCCGCAGTGTTGCCCCGAGCACCAGCCGCTGCCTCGCAGCGGCTTTTGTATTTTCTGAAATAACGAAGTGGAGAGCCGCATGGTTCCCGTAATCGCCCTGGTGGGCCGACCGAACGTCGGCAAATCCACCTTGTTCAACCGCCTGACCAGGACTCGCGACGCCATCGTCGGCGACTTGTCCGGTCTGACCCGTGATCGCCAGTACGGTGAGGCCAAGTGGCAAGGGCGTTCCTACATTCTGGTCGACACCGGTGGTATCTCCGGTGACGAGCACGGTATGGACGAAAAAATGGCCGAGCAGTCGCTGCTGGCCATTGAAGAAGCCGATGTTGTGCTGTTCCTGGTAGATGCCAAGGCCGGTTTTACCGCCGCCGACCAGATGATCGCCGAACACCTGCGCAAACGTAACAAGCGTTCCTACGTGGTGGCCAACAAGGTCGACAACATCGACCCGGAAATGGCCCGCGCTGAATTCGCGCCTCTGGGCATGGGTCATGCGATCCCGATCGCCGGTGCTCACGGCCGTGGCATCACCCAGATGCTGGAAATCGCCCTGGGTGATTTCCCTAAAGACGAAGAAGAGCCGGAAGAAGGCGAAGAAGAGATCGTTGCCGAAGGCGAGGAAGCCAAGCGCATTCCTGGCCCGAGCGAAAAAGACGGGATCAAGATCGCGATCATTGGCCGGCCGAACGTCGGCAAGTCGACCCTGGTCAACCGCATGCTCGGTGAAGACCGGGTAATCGTTTATGACCAGCCAGGCACCACGCGCGACAGTATCTACATCCCGTTTGAACGCAATGAAGAGAAGTACACGCTGATCGACACCGCTGGTGTGCGCAAGCGCGGCAAGATCCACGAAGAAGTCGAAAAATTCTCCGTGGTCAAAACCCTGCAAGCGATCAAAGACGCCAACGTAGTGATCTTCGTGATGGACGCCCGCGAAGGCGTGGTCGATCACGACCTCAACCTGCTGGGCTTTGCCATCGAGTCGGGTCGTGCGCTGGTCATCGCGATCAACAAGTGGGACGGCATGACGCCGAGCGAGCGCGACTATGTGAAGGTCGAGCTGCAGCGTCGTCTGTTCTTCGTTGATTACGCCGACATCCACTTCATCTCGGCCCTGCACGGCACTGGCGTAGGCAACCTCTACGCTTCCGTACAGAACTCGTTCAAATCGGCGGTTACCCGCTGGCCGACCAACCGTCTGACCCAGATTCTGGAAGACGCGGTTGGCGAGCACGCGCCGCCGATGGTCAACAATCGCCGGATCAAGCTGCGCTACGCCCACTTGGGTGGTGCCAACCCGCCGATCATCGTGATCCACGGTAACCAGATCGAGAAAGTGCCGAAGTCGTATGTGCGCTATCTCGAGAACACCTACCGTCGTGTACTGAAGCTGGTCGGTACGCCGATCCGCATCGAGTTCAAGGGCGGCGAGAACCCGTACGAAGGCAACAAGACCACGCTGACCGACCGCCAGGTCAACAAGAAGCGTCGTTTGATGTCGCACCACAAAAAAGCTGACAAGAAGCGCCGCGACAAGAAATAAAAGCAGCTGCGAGTTTCGAGCTGCAAGCTTCAAGTCAAAGCAAAAAGGGCTCTTTTCAGAGCCCTTTTTTGTGTCTGACAGTTTGATGCTTGAAACTTGCAGCCTGGCGCTTGAAACTTGCAGCTCACCTGCAAGGGGCTACCGATGATCACCAGTAAGCTGCCGAATGTCGGCATCACGATTTTCACGCAGATGTCTCAGCTCGCGGCGCAGACCGGCGCGATCAACCTGTCTCAGGGCTTTCCTGATTTTGACGGCCCGCAGTCGTTGCGTGACGCAGTCGGTCGACACATCGCCAGTGGCCATAACCAGTATTCACCGATGACCGGTTTGCCGGCGCTGCGCGAGCAGATTGCGGCGAAAATCGCTCGCAGCTATGGCGTACAGGTCAATGCCGACAGCGAAGTGACGGTGACGCCGGGCGCGACCCAGGCGATCTTCTGTGCGATTCAGGCGGTTATCCACAGCGGCGATGAAGTCATCGTGTTCGATCCGTGCTACGACAGCTACGAACCGGCGACAGAGCTGGCGGGCGGTCGCTGCGTGCATGTGCAGTTGAACCCGGACGACTTTTCCATCGATTTCGACCAGCTCGCTGCGGCCCTGAGTCCGCGCACGAAAATGATCGTCATCAACACCCCGCACAACCCCAGCGGCGCGCTGATCAGTCGTGCCGAACTCGATCAACTGGCGGCGCTGATCCGTGATCGCGACATCTACCTGATCAGCGACGAAGTCTATGAACACCTGGTGTTCGACGGCGTGCCCCACGTCAGCGTGCTCGCCCATGAAGAGCTGTATCAGCGCGCGTTCGTGGTCAGCTCGTTCGGCAAGACCTATCACGTCACCGGCTGGAAGACTGGCTACGTCGTCGCGCCGCCAGCGTTGACGGCCGAACTGCGCAAAGTCCACCAGTACGTCAGTTTCTGCGGTGTCACTCCGCTGCAATATGCTCTGGCCGATTACATGGCCGAGCACCCGGAACACGTCGAAGAACTGCCGGGTTTCTATCAGGCCAAGCGCGACCTGTTCTGTGATCTGTTGACGCCGTCGCGCTTCACCTTCAAACGTGTCACCGGCACCTATTTCCAACTGGTCGATTACTCACAGATCCGTCCTGACCTGAATGACGTCGAGATGGCCATGTGGATGACCCGCGAGCACGGCGTGGCGAGTATTCCGGTGTCGGTGTTCTACCAGAATCCACCCGAAGGCCAGCGCCTGGTGCGCCTGTGCTTTGCCAAACGCGAGGAGACGCTGCGCGAAGCGGCGGCAAAACTATGCGTGATCTGAGTGCATTACCCGATCTCAACCTGGCGCTGATCCAGACCAGCCTGGCCTGGCACGATCGTCAGGCCAACTTCGAGCATTTCGAGCAGTTGCTGGAGCAGGCGCAGGGCGCGGATCTGATCATCCTGCCGGAAATGTTCACCACCGGATTCTCCATGGAGTCCGAAACCCTCGCCGAAACCGAGAATGGCCCGACCAGCAAATGGCTGCGGGCACAGGCTGCGAAGCTCAATGCGGTGATTACCGGCAGCGTGATCATCCAGGCCGCTGACGGCAGCCATCGTAATCGCCTGCTGTGGGCGCGACCGGACGGCGAAGTGTTGCACTACGACAAGCGCCACCTGTTTCGCATGGCCGGCGAGCACAACCACTACACCCCCGGCGAACGTCAGGTGCAGTTCGAACTCAAGGGCTGGCGGATTCGGCCATTGATTTGTTATGACCTGCGTTTCCCGGTGTGGAGCCGCGATGCGCAAGACACAGATCTGTTGCTGTATACCGCCAACTGGCCAGGCGCGCGACGTCTGCACTGGAATCGCCTGTTGCCAGCGCGAGCGATCGAAAACCTTTGTTATGTGGCGGCGGTGAACCGCGTCGGCACCGATGGCAAGGGTTTTGCCTACACCGGCGACAGTCAGGTGCTGGATTTCCAGGGGGAAACCTTGCTGGCGGCGGGGGAGGCGGACGGCGTGTTCAAGGCTGTGCTGGAAGCGGCTCCGCTCGCGGCGTATCGCGAGCGCTTCCCGGCGAATCTGGACGCCGACACCTTCGAGTTCACCTGAAAAGCAAAAGATCGCAGCCTTCGGCAGCTCCTACATGGCGTACGACATCACAATGTAGGAGCTGCCGAAGGCTGCGATCTTTTGATCTTCAACAAAAAGGCCCCGGAGTTCAAACGCCGGGGCCTTTAGCGTTTCAGCGATGGCTTACGCCGCTTTCGCCTCAGGCTGGCTCAGCGAGCGGTTCAGCGCGCTGAACAGGGCCTTGAAGCTGGCCGTGGTGATGTTTTCATCGATACCCACGCCGTGCACCGCACGTTCACCGTTCACACGCAGTTCGATATAGGCCGCCGCTTTGGCGTTGGTGCCGGCGCCGATCGCGTGTTCGTTGTAGTCCATGATCTCCACCGGAACTGGCAGGCCGGCCACCAGTGCTTCAAGCGCACCGTTACCCTTGCCGCGCCAGTGCAGGTTGGTTTCGCCCTGACCCTTGCTCGCCACTTCCACTTCAACATTGCTGTTGCCGTTTTCTTCCTGCAGGCGATGGCTGACAAGCGCGTACGGGGTGTTGGCTTGCAGGTATTCGCTGATCAACAGCGAGTGGATCTGCTTGGCGGTCATCTCCAGGCCCAGACGATCGGTTTCACGCTGCACGACCTGGCTGAATTCGATCTGCATGCGACGTGGCAGGCTGATGCCGTATTCCTGCTCCAGCAAGTAAGCGATACCGCCCTTGCCCGACTGGCTGTTGACGCGAATCACCGCCTCGTAGCTGCGGCCAATGTCGGCCGGGTCGATCGGCAAGTACGGCACTTCCCACAGTGCATCGGGTTTCTGCTGGGAGAAACCTTTGCGGATCGCATCCTGGTGCGAGCCGGAGAACGCGGTGTGCACCAGGTCGCCAACGTACGGGTGACGCGGGTGCACCTGAATCTGGTTGCACTCCTCAACCACTTTGCGCACGCCGTCGATGTCGGAGAAATCCAGTTGCGGGTCGAGACCCTGGGTGTACATGTTCAGCGCGACGGTGACGAGGTCGACGTTACCGGTACGCTCGCCGTTGCCGAACAGGCAGCCTTCGACGCGATCGGCGCCAGCCATCAGGCCCAGCTCGGTAGCGGCGACGCCAGTGCCACGGTCGTTGTGGGTGTGCAGGCTGATGATCACGCTGTCACGACGGTTGATGTTGCGGCCGAACCACTCGATCTGGTCGGCGTAGATGTTCGGCGTTGCGCATTCAACGGTTGCTGGCAGGTTGAGGATCATCTTGTGCTCAGGCGTCGGGTTCCACACCTCGATCACCGCATCACAGACTTCCTTGGCGAATTCCAGCTCGGTGGCGCTGAAGGTTTCCGGCGAGTATTCGAAGGTCCACTCGGTGTCCGGCTGCATCGCTGCGTATTTCACGAACAGTTTGGCCGCGTTGACCGCGATGGCCTTGATACCGTCCTTGTCCTGGTTGAAGACGATGCGACGGAAAGACGGCGAAGTGGCGTTGTACAGGTGAACGATGGCTTTCTTCGCCCCGCGCAGGGATTCGAAGGTGCGCTCGATCAGGTCTTCACGGCCCTGGGTCAGCACCTGAATGGTGGTGTCGTCCGGGATATGGCCCTCTTCGATCAGGGTACGCACGAAATCGAAATCGGTTTGCGAAGCGGCGGGGAACGACGCTTCGATTTCCTTCACGCCGACTTGCACGAGGGTTTTCCAGAAGCGCAGCTTCTTCACCGCGTCCATCGGTTCGATCAGCGACTGGTTGCCGTCACGCAGGTCGGAGCTGCACCAGATCGGCGCGGTGTCGATGGTTTTCGACGGCCAGGTACGATCCGGCAGGTTGATGACAGGAAACGCGCGGTATTTCGAAGACGGATCTTTGAGCATGCTCATCGGGAAATTCCTTATTGTCTGGGCCGAAAAGAGGCGGCCTGCCGGTGTTACGAATGTTCAGGGAAAAGCGTGGGACGAGGTGCCGCGATTCAGCCTGGCAGTCGTGCGCTGACGAGGCACAGGCTGCGGTGCTGGCGAAGCTGAATGAGGGTGTGAGAGGTTTTCATGCCTTCAACCCTAACCGCGAGGGGAGAGGATGGCAAGCAGTCGAAAAAAATTGAGAGGAATACTCGGAAAGCGGGTTTTTGCGGGATTTTATTGCGCTGGAGATCGCTGATCGTTGTGATATTTGCGCGAGGTCAGATTGGCGCGCAATTGAGGTCGATGGGGTGTCAGGGGTGGTTGAGTACAGCATAAGCCGCCATCGCGAGCAGGCTCACTCCTACAGTTGATCGTGTTCACAACACCGGTCCAATGTAGGAGTGAGCCTGCTCGCGATGAGGCCATCAGCTTCGCTCTATTTTTTAAGGTTGGAATGCACCAATAAAAATCGCCGGATCCACCCGCGCATCATTCAGGCTGACATTCCAGTGCATATGCGGCCCGGTCGCGCGGCCGGTCATGCCAACCTTGCCGACCACCGCGCCCCGCGCCAGTTGATCGCCGACTTTCACATCAATCTTCGACATATGGCAGAACATGCTGATAAAGCCCTGTCCATGGTCGACAAACACGGTGTTGCCGTTGAAGAAGTAGTTGCCGGTGAGGATCACCTTGCCCGCCGCCGGGGTCTTGATCGGCGTACCCGCCGGCACTGCAAAGTCGAGGCCCGCGTGGGGATTGCGTTCCTCACCATTAAAGAATCGACGCACGCCAAACTTGCTCGACAGCGGCCCGTTTACCGGTTTGTCCAGCAGCAGATTGCTCGGCGTGTTCGGGCTGAAGCTGCGGTAGGCCTTGATCTGCTCAGCTAGCTCACCCTCGATGCGCTTGAGGTTCGACTGATCCGGATTGACCTGCTGCTTGTTCTTCAGAGTAATGCGCTGTTCCGGGTACTTCTTGTTGCCCACGGTGAACGGCAAGTTGCGCCCGCCACTGCTGATCTGTTGCGCGCCTGGCTTCACGGTCAGCGGCACACCGACAATCGCCAGCCAGTTGCTCTGTTCTTTTACCACCAGCACTGGTTTGCCCTGATACGTGGCTTTCGGCGCCTGCGCGGCCGCGCCCAGATCAACCACCGCCACGCCGCCCGGCACCGGTTTGTTCAGCAGCCGGGTGATGTAACTGTCGGCGTGGGCGTTGAAGGTCAGGCACAGCAGAAACAGTGGAGCCAGAAAACGTGGCATGGATCAGTCCAGTAAAGAGAGGGTGACAGGCGTCAGGTGATTGTCCTCGACGCGCACTTGCAGTTCGCCTTCGCCGAGTTTGGCTTTCAGGCGCTGGCCGGTGTGGGTCTGGGCGGCGTTGCGGATTGCGTGGCCACGCTCATCGAGCAGAATGCTGTAGCCCCGTCCGAGGGTTGCCAGTGGGCTGACCACGTGCAGCGTCTGCATCTGGCTGTGCAGTTGCAGACGACGGTTTTTCAGGCTTTCACGCATGGCGCGGGGCAGGCGTTCGGCAAGGCTGTCGAGACGCTGGCGCAACATCGCCAATTGCCGTCCCGGATGCTGGCCGGCGAGGCGCGTCTCCAGGCGGATCAAGCGTTCGCGGCGAGTATTGAGATGGCGCTCGAACGCCCGGCGCATGCGCATGTCCAGATCGTCCAGACGCTGAGCCTGCTGGCGCAGCCGTTCGCCGGGATGGCGCAGGCGACGGGCCATGCCTTCCAGACGCAGGCGATCACGCATCAAGCGGTCACGCATGCGCATCACCAAACGGCGATGCAGGCTTTCGACCTGGCGGATCAGATGGCTGGAATCGGGTGCGAGTAGTTCGGCGGCAGCGGACGGCGTTGGCGCACGGACGTCGGCAACAAAGTCGCTGATCGATACATCGGTTTCATGGCCGACGGCGCTGACAATCGGCGTCACGCAGGCATCGACGGCGCGGGCCACGGCTTCTTCGTTGAAGCACCAGAGGTCTTCCAGCGAGCCGCCGCCACGGGCGAGGATCAACGCGTCGAAACCACGCGCATCGGCCATTTTCAGGGCGCGGACAATTTGCGCGGTGGCTTCTCCGCCCTGTACGGCAGTCGGAATCAGCGTCAGTTGCACCTGCGGCGCACGGCGGCGGAACACGCTGATGATGTCGCGGATTACCGCACCGGTCGGCGAGCTGATGATGCCGATGCGTTGCGGATGCGCCGGCAGCGGCACTTTACGTTCGGCGCTGAACAGACCTTCGGCGCTGAGCTTTTCTTTCAGCGCATCGAAGGCCAGACGCAGTGCGCCGTCACCGGCAGGTTCGACGGTGTCGAGGATCAACTGATAGTCGCCACGGCCCTCGAACAGCGAGACCTTGCCACGCACCTTCACCGCCAGGCCATCCTTCAGCGCCTGACGCACGCGCGCGGCGTTCTGCCGGAACAGCGCGCAACGCACCTGCGCACCGCTGTCCTTGAGGGTGAAGTAGATGTGACCGGACGCCGGGCGGGCGAGGTTGGAGATTTCGCCTTCGACCCAGATGTTGCTGAACACGTCTTCAAGCAACACCCGTGCGCGGCCGTTGAGCTGGCTGACGGTCAGGACTTCACGGTCCAGGCCAAGTCTTGCAAAGGGATCTTTAATCATGGGACGCAGTTTAAAGGCATTTGCTGATCAATCTCCATGAATCACCGCAAATCCCTGTGGGAGCGAGCCTGCTCGCGAAGGCGTCTTATCCTTCGACATCTTCAGTGGCTGACAGTCCGCTTTCGCGAGCAGGCTCGCTCCTACAGGGGGGAGGGGTGAAAGTCCGGAGGAAGTGCTGGATCAACGGGGTGGGGTTCTGGCGATAGGCGAGGGCGACGGTGCTTTGGCAATCGGGATCAGTCAGCGGCAAAAACCGTACGCCGCTCGGGGCGATGTCCTGCATGGATTCAGGCAGCAGGGCAATGCCGAAGCCGGCCTGAATCAACTGTAGCTGCGTGGTTTTGCGCGACATCACCCGCGCAGCTTTCGGAAAGAAGCCCTGACGCATGCACAGATCTGCACACAGATAACTCAAACCGCCGCGTTGCGGATGCGGGATCGAGATAAACGCTTCGTCCTTCAACTGTGCCAGATCGACACGCTCGGCCTCGGCCAATCGATGAGTCATCGGTACCGCCAGCAGCAACCGTTCAGTAAACAGCGGCACAATCTGAATGCCTTCGCGCTGGCGCAAAACCGGCAGGCGCAGCAGGCCGATATCGAGGCGTCCTTCGGCCAATTCTTCCAGTTGCGCCTCGGAAGACAACTTGCCGATGTCCAGCGACACACCGGGTTGTTGCTGCAGATAAGCGCCGATGTCACTGAGCAAACGACCGCTGATCGACACGGTGCTGGAGTGGCTGAGGCGCAGGGTGCCGAGTTGGCCGTTGCCGACTTCGGTGGCCATGGCGCTGGCCTTTCCCAATTCATTGAGCAGATTGCGCGCTCGCGGCAGAAACGCTTCGCCCGCCGCAGTGAGCCGGGGCTGGCGTGCTGTGCGCTCGAACAGCGGCGTTTGCAGACGCGTTTCCATGTCCTTGATCTGCCGGCTCAGCGCCGATTGCGCGATAAACAGGCGCTCGGCCGCCGCACTGAAACTTCCACATTCGGCGATTTCCACGAAGTAGCGCAATTGACGAGTCGAAAGCACAAGCAATGCCTTTTTGAGATGGGTTGGTGGCTTTGAAGATATTAGTCGCAACCCTCGACGCTGGCTAAAGTCATCGCAGGCTTATTAAGGAAGCGAATCGATGAGCGTGGCGGGATTGTTGAGTGAGTGGACATGGGGCGCCGGCGGCTGGGCGGTGGTTGGGCTGGGGATCGCCCTGGCCTATATCGTTTTCGGCATTGCCGGGTTCGGCACGGCGTTAGTGGCCGGGCCGATTCTGATTCTGTTCATGCCTTTGTCGAAAATTGTGCCGTTGCTGGTGCTGCTGGATTTTGTCGCGGCGTTCGGCAATCTGCTGCCGTCGCGGCGGGATGTGGCCAGACCGGAATTGTTACGGCTGCTGCCGTGCATGGCGGTGGGTTGCACATTGGGGGTGATTTTCTTGCTCAACCTCAAATCCGATCTGTTGCTGTTGTTGATGGGGCTGTTTATCAGCGCTTACGCGGTTTACAGCCTGTGGGTGAAAGTTCGGCCGGCGCAATTGTCGGCGGCATGGGCGGTGCCGATGGGCACGGTAGGCGGGTTGTTTGGCGCTTTGTTTGGCAGTGGCGGCTTTCTCTATGCGATCTATCTCAACAGTCGGCTGCCGAAAGATGCGGCCCGGGCCACGCAAAGTGCGCTGATCAGTTGCAGCACGGTGGTGCGTTTGAGCCTGTTCGCCATCGCTGGCGTGTATGCCGAGCTACCCTTGTTGATGCTGGCGCTGTGTCTGTTGCCGGCCATGGCGCTGGGGCTGTGGATTGGCCGGCGGTTGACCATGCGCCTGTCGCGCGAAGCGTTTGTGCGACTGGTGACGTGGCTGGTGCTGGCGAGCGGGCTCGCATTGATCGGGCGCTACCTCAGCACTTGACCGGATTTTGTCAGGGATTAAGCTGCCGGCCGCACTGACGCCATCGCGGGCAAGCCCGCTCCCACAGGTTTCTCTGGTGTACACAACATTTGTGACCGGCCGAGATCCCTGTGGGAGCGGGCTTGCCCGCGATGGCGGCGGAGTGAGCACCGCAGAACTTCCATTTGACGTCGCAGGCTGCACCATGAATTCGCAAAGCATCATCGTCCCGAAAATCTCCACCCTGCCGGTCCACGAACCCCGGGCCCGGGCGATCCTGCGCTGGCTGGTACGCAAGAACATCGTCAAGGAAGAGCTGAGCACCTGCGGCCGTACCGGCAACCGCATGGCTTACGCGATTGCCGATGGCGCGCGCGCCGTGGTCCTGCACCCGCAGGCTTTGCCGTTTGGTGAGCCGATCAACGGCTTGGAGATCGTCACCAAACGCTGCATCTACACGCCGGCCAAGGGCTTTCTCGAAGAGGCCGGTTGTGCTGAGTGCCGTCGTGAAGTCGGCGAAGCGCTGTTCGAAAGCCTCGAAGACTGGTTCCCGGGCCGCACTGACAACTTCACCTGCCCGGAATGCGGGCATGAAGATGACATCAACGGTTTTCTGTTTTTGCAGGAATGTGCGTTTTCCAACCTCGGTTTCATCTTCAACAACTGGCTGGAGGCGGGCTTCAAGCAGAGCTTTATCGATGAGTTCGCCGATTGGCTCGATCAACCTGTCTCTTGGGTCAAGGTGGAGCTGTAACGGCGGGGATTCCCGTACATCAGCAACATTGATATTAAGCTGAGTTTTACATTGAACAGCAGGGGGTGTCTGACTATAATGGCGCGCTTCCATTTTCCCGCTCGGGAGCCCCCGCGATGCTGCGTATCAGCCAAGAAGCTCTGACATTCGACGACATTCTCTTAGTGCCCGGTTATTCCGAGGTACTTCCTAACGAAGTCAGTCTCAAGACCCGCCTTACCCGTGGCATCGAGCTGAACATTCCTCTGGTTTCTGCCGCCATGGACACCGTGACTGAAGCCCGTCTGGCAATCGCCATGGCTCAGGAAGGTGGCATCGGCATTATCCACAAGAACATGACCATCGAGCAGCAAGCTGCCGAAGTGCGCAAGGTCAAGAAGTTCGAAGCCGGCGTCGTCAAGGATCCGATCACCATCGAGGCTGATGCCACGGTTCGTGATCTGTTCGAATTGACCCGCATGCACAACATTTCCGGCGTTCCGGTACTGCACGATGGCGACCTGGTCGGCATCGTCACTTCCCGTGACGTGCGTTTCGAAAGCCGTCTGGAAGCCACCGTCCGTGAAGTGATGACGCCCAAAGAGCGTCTGGTCACGATCAAGGAAGGCGCGAGCAAGGACGAAGCACGCGAACTGCTGCACAAGCACCGCATCGAGCGCGTGCTGATCGTCGACGACAAATTCGCCCTCAAAGGCATGATGACCGTCAACGATATCGAAAAAGCCAAAGCCTACCCGCTGGCCAGCAAGGACGATCAAGGTCGTCTGCGCGTGGGCGCTGCTGTCGGTACCGGTAAAGACACCGGTGATCGCGTCGCTGCTCTGGTCAACGCCGGTGTGGACGTCGTGGTAGTCGATACCGCGCACGGTCACTCCAAAGGTGTGATCGACCGCGTTCGCTGGGTCAAAGAGAATTTCCCTGAAGTGCAGGTGATCGGCGGCAACATCGCCACCGGCGCCGCTGCCAAGGCTCTGGCCGAAGCTGGCGCCGATGCAGTCAAGGTCGGTATCGGCCCTGGCTCGATCTGCACCACCCGTATCGTCGCCGGTGTCGGCGTCCCGCAAATCAGTGCCATCGCCAACGTTGCCGCTGCCCTTGAAGGCACTGGCGTACCGTTGATCGCCGACGGCGGCATCCGTTTCTCCGGTGACCTGTCCAAGGCCATCGTTGCCGGTGCTTCCTGCGTGATGATGGGCTCGATGTTCGCCGGTACTGAAGAAGCGCCGGGCGAAATCGAACTGTTCCAGGGTCGTTCGTACAAGGCGTATCGCGGCATGGGTTCGCTGGGCGCCATGTCCCAGGCTCAAGGCTCTTCCGACCGTTACTTCCAGGACTCTTCGGCAGGCGCCGAGAAACTCGTTCCGGAAGGTATCGAAGGCCGTGTTCCTTACAAAGGCACCCTGAGCGCGATCATTCACCAGTTGATGGGCGGTCTGCGTTCCTCGATGGGCTACACCGGTAGCGCCAACATCGAAGAAATGCGCACCAAGCCTGAGTTCGTGCGGATCACCGGCGCTGGCATGGCCGAATCCCACGTTCACGACGTGCAGATCACCAAAGAAGCGCCAAACTACCGCGTAGGTTGAGCCTTCAAGCAATAAAGTAAGCAACCGGGGCTGTTTGATTCAGCCCCGAGTTGTTTCTGAATCACGACTGTTTCTGAACGACTTAGACGAGACTGAATCATGGCCCTCGATATTCACGCTCACCGCATCCTGATCCTCGACTTCGGCTCGCAATACACCCAACTGATTGCCCGCCGCGTGCGCGAAATCGGTGTGTACTGCGAACTGCACCCGTTCGACATGGACGAAGATGCGATCCGCGAATTCGCTCCTAAAGGCGTCATCCTCGCCGGCGGCCCCGAGTCCGTACACGTCGCCGACAGCCCGCGCTGCCCACAGGCAGTGTTCGATCTGGGCGTACCGGTTTTCGGTATCTGCTACGGCATGCAGACCATGGCCGAGCAACTGGGCGGCAAGGTTGAAGGTTCCGAACTGCGTGAGTTCGGTTACGCCCGCGTTGACGTGGTCGGCAAGAGCCGCCTGCTCGACGGCATCGAAGACCACATCGACGCTGACGGCCTGTTCGGCCTCGACGTATGGATGAGCCACGGTGACAAAGTCACCAAGATGCCGGAAGACTTCCACATCCTCGCCAGCACCCCGAGCTGCCCGATCGCCGGTATGTTTAACGACGACCGTGGCTACTACGGCGTGCAGTTCCACCCGGAAGTGACCCACACCAAGCAGGGCGGTCGCATCCTCTCGCGCTTCGTCCTCGACATCTGCGGCTGTGAAGCCCTGTGGACGCCGTCGAAGATCGCTGAAGACGCCATCGCCAACATCCGCGCACAAGTCGGCACCGACAATGTGCTGCTGGGTCTGTCCGGCGGCGTTGACTCCTCGGTCGTTGCCGCGCTGCTGCACAAAGCCATCGGCGACCAACTGACCTGCGTCTTCGTCGACAACGGCCTGCTGCGTCTGCACGAAGGCGAGCAAGTGATGGCCATGTTCGCCGAGAACATGGGCGTCAAAGTCATTCGCGCCAACGCTGAAGAGCAGTTCCTCAACAACCTGGCCGGCGAAGCCGATCCAGAGAAGAAGCGTAAAATCATCGGTCGCACCTTCATCGACGTCTTCGATGCCCAGTCGAACAAACTGGACAACATCAAGTACCTCGCTCAGGGCACCATCTACCCGGACGTGATCGAGTCGGCTGGCGCGAAAAGCGGCAAGGCCCACGTGATCAAGTCGCACCACAACGTGGGCGGCTTGCCGGAAGAGATGAACCTGAAACTGGTCGAGCCACTGCGCGAACTGTTCAAGGACGAAGTCCGTCGTCTGGGCCTGGAACTCGGCCTGCCGTACGACATGGTCTACCGTCACCCATTCCCGGGCCCGGGCCTGGGCGTGCGTATCCTCGGTGAAGTGAAAAAGGAATACGCCGACCTGCTGCGTCGCGCTGACCACATCTTCATCGAAGAACTGCGCAAAGCCGACTGGTACCACAAGGTCAGCCAGGCATTCGTGGTGTTCCAGCCAGTGAAATCGGTTGGCGTTGTTGGCGATGGCCGTCGTTACGCCTGGGTTGTCGCCCTGCGTGCCGTAGAAACCATCGACTTCATGACCGCACGTTGGGCACACCTGCCTTACGAACTGCTGGAAACCGTTTCCGGCCGCATCATCAATGAAATCGAAGGCATTTCGCGCGTTACTTACGACGTGTCGAGCAAGCCGCCAGCGACGATTGAGTGGGAGTGATCCCGCTGCAGGTTGATTAACGAAAAACCCTTGGCCTGAAGCTAAGGGTTTTTTCGTTTCATACCCTGAAAACAGTTAGCTTGGCAGGCGACTTTGCAGGGTCAAGCCGATCTCTATCAGGCGCTGGGATAACGCGCCGATGTCACGGAACATGATGCCGCTGATCCGCGGCAGCGACTGTGCCCAGATGTAAACCTGACCATCCCTTCTGCAATTCACTATTGTTCGAACAATATTGCCGTCGCTGTTGCGACGCACGAGCGTGTATGCATTCTGCGTTTTTTCGAACATGAACGTGCCGTTGCGATTCAGCAGTGTATTCACCGTTGCCTCCGTCCACTGCGGCACAGGTGTTTCGATCTGCAAGCGCAAATCAGCGAATAGAAAGTCGGATGAGTTGCGCGTCGACGCCCCGTTATCAAACGGGCCCCGAGCGACTTCCAGTCCCGGGTCGATTCTGATGCCGGGCACTTCGGTGGACGCCGCTTCTTCAATGCGTAAACCGATGCCGCCCCTGAGTTCGCTGATGCCTGGCAGATTTCTGAAGTTATTGGTGTTCGTTGCTTCGACCAAAGCAACCCATTTTCCTGGCCTGTTGAGCAGCTCGTCACCCCACATGATTTGCGAGGCAAGCCGGGCATGGATCATCTGCTCTTCGATCGAAGTCAGCGGTACCTTCAGCTTGTAACTGTGCGCGCTTTCAAGACCGTGAGGCCGGATGCCGTTGGCCTGGGCAGCCTTGATCAGTTCAAGCATGTTGAACCGGCCATCAGGGTCGGTACCCAGGCTGGACAGGTAGCTTCGAAGACCCTCTGACATCTCTCCCGACAGGTAAAAGTCGTTGAGATCTGCCTGGGCAAAATCGCTGAGCAAACCACGTACGTAAAGTGTGTCGATATGCCGTGCCAACGCCGGCATGTTTTCGATCATGAATCGCATGCTGGCGATGCGATCCAGCGATTCGCCGACGACCAGTCCATTGGTATTGGCAAAGATGCGATCAATCAACTCAGCCGTCTGCATCTCGGCATCGATTGGCGGGATGACTGGCCGTGCGGGCAGGTTGGTCCAGTTCAGCTCTGAGTAATACTCTTTGGCCTCATTCAGCAGGGACGAGCGTCTGTCGCGAAAATAGGCCGCATACGTATCGGCCGTTGATGGTTTACCGCGGTTTGCACTGGAGAGCTCAGCGAAAGTCTCGGGCAGGTTCATCGCCCATCTTTTCATTTTTGCCATGTCCATTCCTGCGATGTCGTTGAGGGGAGTCACCAGGCGCAGTGGTCGCGCGACCGGTGAAACCGGCTCGACGAGGGGAAGCTCCGCTGACGGCGTTGATGCAGCCGGGGCCGAGGACGAGGAGAAGTCACTGTCGAGGAAACAGGCCTTGCCCATGCATTGGCCGCCTCCCCTGAGACGCAACGCGGGTAGGCGTTCCCACTTGCCGCCCTTACTGAAGCGTACTGGCAATGAGTAAGCGAACTGATTGGGGCGCTCGGGATTGACGATGGCCCAGTTGCCAGCGTCCTCGGATTCGGCAAAGTAGCGCACGTAGTACGCGTCACCGTCCATTTCGATGGCATAGCCCGGCTCCCTGTCCAGGCGGTAAATACCCTCATATTTGCCTGGCACGGCCTCTACAGATCTCTGTGCAAGTAACTCGTTGCATCGATACCTGGCAGGAATCTTTGGAAAAGACCAACCTTGGCGCACAGCAGCCGTGGCCAATTGCCGGGTGGCTGCGATGGTCGTCTCGATGGGGATTTCGTTGGTCAGCTCAACGCTCGCCTGTGTATCAACCGCCGTGACAGGCGCTTGATCTACAGGCGGCAAGAACGGTGCCTCCAGCGATGTGAACTCGAGCAACCCGCGCATTTCTTCAGCTTCGGCAAACTCCACTTGCGGGCCCACTTCAAGTTGCGCGCCAGTGCTGATCAGAAACGGAATGTTGAACACAATGTCGATGGCGTTGAGCACTGCGCCGGTAACACCGGCTTTGCGCTCGGTTAGCGTCGTGCCGTTGATGGCCTGATCGATGTTCAATCCCATGTTCGCGATGCTGGCGCCAATCAAAGGCAACGCCAAAGGCCAGCCTACAGCTGCCATCGGGCCGAATACTTTCAGACCGGCACTCAAATAACCTATCCAGAGTTTTTTGCGCAGGTCACTGTTGGACGTGAGCACCAGGTGCGCCTCGGCAAGCATGCTCGTGCGTGCCGACTCGCTCAACCAAGTGAATGCGTCACCGCTGATCGCGACGTTGCGGCGATTGATCATTTGGTGATCGCTGTGACCCCAGGCGCTCACCAGGCGATTCATCAGATCGGTGAGGTTTTCGCTCAGGTGATTGCGGTCAGCCAGCGGAAAATGTTTGAGAAACGCCGTGCGCTTGTCCTCCGAATTCATCTGTTCAAGCATCCACCAATGCAGATCCGCTTGATCGTCCATCAAGAGGAATGCCGGGGCTTCGCCTGGCAAGTAAAGCGTTTGGCGGCCACTGTCCTCCACCAGACGAAGCGCATTGGAGGCTATGCGGCCATCGAGATCCAGCGTCCGCACTTCAGCACCGACCGGGTGTAACGCTTGCAGCATTGGCAAGGTGACGGGCCAGGTGACGGGCCCGATTACCGCGCTGACGATGCGCTGAAAATCAGTTCCATCAAGGTCACCTTGTTGCAGCGCCTGCACTGCCAGACTGAGAAAGTTGCACTTGGCCAGGGCGCGGAAGTCATCCGACGAGGTTTGCCAGAATGTCGTCAGTTGACCTGTGTAGCGTGCGCTGAAGTCGATGTCCCAGAACGCCTTCAGCACATCGCTGCCGAGCAGCCGCACTTCATTGCGCTGATTGAAGTTTTCCGCCTCCGGGCCATCCGAGTAGAAACCGCAGTAGAGGCCAAGCAGATCTGCGTTGTCTTGATCGGTCGCGCGAAAGCGATGGATCACCAACTGCGTGAGGGTGAGCGTTTCGTAAGGCTTTTCCAGCAAATGTTCCCAACCCGTGAAGGTCAGCGCACTGCTCTGAGCCGCTTTGAAACGGTGGAAGTAAACCCGGTCGGGATCAAGGCTGGACAGTCCTTTATCCGCCAGGATTTCGTTGGCGACTTGACGGGCAGCGTCGTGCAGACTCGGGCAGGTCTGCACGATAGTCGCGGCAATGGCTTTGAGGGCAGTTTTATCCGCTGCGTTTGGCAGGAGACGGCGTTCGGGGGAGGTCATGCGTTCTTCATCCTTGAGAAGCAAAGACTAAGCATGGCCGATTCGCGCAAGGTGAGTGCACTACCCGGCTACCGCATAGTGCCTACTATTGATAATTGCGTGGGGGTGCAGGAGGACGGCTTGTCCGGCGTCTTTCAGGCGCTGGCTGGCTCTACAAGCGCAGAGAAGGGTTGATGAAAAATGCCAGTCAGTGTTGCTGACTGGCATTTTTTGTTGTCGGGTTTCCTTTGCTCCTGCTTAACCGGAGAGCCTCAATCAGGAATCCGGCTACGCAATATCAGTCCGGTATCGGACAACCGCTGAGACATGTCCTTCAGGTTGGCGAACGCGATGTCATTCACACGCTGCCACGCAGGGCGGTGGATGGAGACCTTGCCCTCATTCAAGCGAGCGATCGGTGTGCGTTGCAGCATGCCCTGCTTGCTGCGATGGATCAGCGTGTAACTGTCGCCTGTTTTTTCGAACAGGTACATGCCGCGTCGGTACAAAAGATTTTCCAGCGTCTCATCGGTCCAGGTCACCTCGGGTGCCTGGACTTTCAAGCGCAAGTCGGCGCGCAGAAGATCCGGATTACCTTGCCTGGCGGTGCCACCGGGCGAGCTGCCGCGTGGGACTTCAATACCCGGATCGACATCCACCCCCAGCCCTTCACCGGTGCCTACTTCATCGATTCGCAGGCTGATTCCTCCCTTCAGTTCGCTGATGCCCAGCAGCCCTCTGAAGGTGTTGGTGTTGTGGGCATCCGTCACCACGATCCACTTCTGCGGGCTGTTGAGGTAGACGTCACCGGTCATGATGTCGTTTGTCAGGTAGGTGCTCATCATTTGTTCGTCGACGGAGGGCAGCGGGGTTTTCATTTTGTAGCTTGCCGCGCAGTCGATCGCCTGGACCCGAACCCCGTTCGCTCGCGCGACCTGGACCAGTTCCAGTGGGTTGAATTGACCACCGGGATCGCTGCCAAGACTGATCAGGTAAGCGCGTAAATCCGCGGTCATCTGGCCGCTGGTGAAGTAGCGGTTAAGCTCAACCTGAGCGAAGTCACTGAGCAGACCGCGCATGTACAGGGTCTTCGCGTGGCGGGCCAGCGCCGGCATGTTTTCAATCAGAAAACGCAGGCTGGCGATGCGATCTAGGGTTTCTCCGACCACCAGCCCTGAAGCCCTTTCAAAAATTCCATCGACAAGATCGGCCAATGACATCAGGCGGTTGATCTCTGGCATTGCCGGACGCGCAGGCTGGATGATCCACGGCAGGTTCTTGAAAAAGCCTCTGGCTGAACTCTGCAAGAGTTGGCGCTTACCGGTGGCATATAGCTGGAACGGGTCGTCCATGCCGAAACCGCCATTACCGTCGGGCTGCAACTGGGCATGGGTTTCGTCGAGGTTCAACGCCCAGGCTTTTATCGAACGGCGCACCAGCGGGTCGATGTCGTAGGCGCTGGTCACCGGACGTGCGGGGCGCGATGTTGAAGGTTGCACTTCTTGCGCCGGTTGGGGGGACGCCTCGGGTGATGCAGGTTCGAAGGTGTCGAGTTCGATATCAGGGGCGCATGGCTTGCCCATGCACTGGCCGCCGCCCTTGAGACCCAGTGCAGGCATGCGCTCCCATTGACCTTCGCCATTGAGGCGGATCGGCAAGGCGTGGACGAGCTGGTTGGGGCGCTCCGGGTCAACGATGGCCCAGTCACCACTGCCACGAGAGTTGGCGAAGTAGCGCACATAGTACGGAGCATCGTTCATCAGAATGGCGTAGGGCGGATCGGCGTCGAGACGGTAAATGCCTTGGAATTTCCCGGACTCTTCACCGAGTGCTGTGCCATCGAGCAACTCGTTGCATTGATAACGTTCGGGCACCGGGGGCGGTGGAGTGGTCTGCGCTGGAACCAGCACCGTTTCATCAAGGTTCGGTACGGTGATGTCGACATCGTCTGGCACCATGATCTGCAGTGGGTTGTCGGCCTCGGCCCCGGCGTCAGAGCTCAAGGCTTCGCTGTACTCGGCCATTTCTGCGGCCTCTGCCGCCTCGACCTCGGCGCCAATCTCCAGCATCGGCCCGGTGCCGATCAGCAATGGAAGGTTGAATAACAGGTTGATGCCACTCAAGACCGCACCCAGCACGCCGGCCTTGCGTTCGGCGTTGCTCTTGCCGTTTTGGGCCTGATCGATATTCAGCCCCATGCTGGCAACGGTGGCACCAATCACCGGCAGCGCCAGCGGCCAGCCGACAGTGGCCATCGGTCCAAACACCTTGAGTCCCGCACTCAGATAACCGATCCACAGCTTTTTGCGCAGATCAGCATTAGATGTCAGGGACAGGTGGGCTTCTGCGAACATCGCCTGGCGGGTCGAGTCGCGCAGCCAACTGAATGCATCATCGGTCAGCAGCAGGTTTGTGCGGTTGATCAGGTGATGGTCGGCCCGGCCCCAGGTGCCGACGAGCCGATTCATCAGGTCAGTCACGTTCTCGGTCATCTGCTGACGGTCGGCGAGTGCAAAGTGCTCCATGAAGGCCGCGCGACGGTTCGCGTCGTTCATTTGCTCAAGCACCCACCAATGCAGGTCTGCCGCCGTATCCTTGACCACGAACGCCTCGGTTTCACTGGGCAGGTAGATAATCTGTCGGCCACCGGGATCGACGATGCGCAGCAGCTGCGTGGCGACATGGCCGTCAATGTCGAAGACGTATACATCTCCCGTCGGCGTGTGACTCGCTTGCAGCATGCTCAGGGTTACCGGCCAGCTGACAGGCCCCACTACCGAGTCCAGCAGCCATTGAAAGTCACTGCCGGTGAGTTGCCCAAGGTCCCGCGCCTGCACCGCACGGCTGAGGAAATTGCACTTGGCCAAGGTGCGGAAATCGTCGGCGTGGCTGTTCCAGAAGTCCGTCAGAGTGGCGCTGTAATGACCACTGAAGTCGAGGCTCCAGAACGCTTTCAAGACCTCATTGCCGTGCAGGCGCACTTCATTTTTTTCGTCGAAATCATCGCCCTGTGGGCCTTCCGTATAGAAGCCGCCGTACAGATCGAGAAGATCGGCGTTGTCCTGATCGGTGGCGCGAAAACGATGAATCACCAGTTGTGTCAGCGTCATCGATTCGTAGGGTTTTTCACGGATGTGCTCCCACCCGGTAAACGAGCGAGTGCTGCTCTGGGCAGTCTTGAAACGGTGGAAATACACCTGATCCGGATCAAGGCTCGACAAGCCTTTGGCTTCGAGCAGATCACGCGCGGCTTCACGTGCGGCATCCTGCAGGCCGGGGCAGTTTTGCACGACAGTAAAGGCGATCCGCTTGAGAGCTGCTTTGTCTGCCGGGTTCGGCAGAGGAGGTTGCTGGGCTGCGTTCATGCTTTCTCCATCCTTGAGAAAATGAAGGCCGAGCATGGCCTGTTCACTCAAGGGGAGTGCACTACATATGTACCGCACATTGTCGTTCGAAACGTGCGGGGGTCAGCGTCGTGCCACGTCGGAGAAGTAAAACTTGTCCAGGGTGTGCCGCGACTCGGTGTACTCGAACTGACGACCGTCCTGGAGGAAGGTCTGGTTACTGACCACGATCACATGGCTCTGGCCGTCGAGGTCCAGGTGCAGTTGATCGTCCTTGCTGCGCGGTACGGCTTCGATGGTGCGCTGGGCGTAGGCAATCTGTAACTGCAGGGTCTGTTCGATATGGGCGTAGATCGACTGCTCGGCGATGTCGAGGGACAGCCCGGGAATCACGTCGCTGACAAAGTGGTTGATGTCGAGGATGACCCGTTTGCCGTCGATCCGCCGTACGCGCTTGATCCGCGTGATTAGGCTGCCGGGTTCGGCATGGATGTGTTCGAGCAGGGTGCCTTCGAGCGGGATCTGGCTCAGCTCGACCACTTCGGTGCTGACGTCGTTGCCCAGGCGCGGGTAGGTCTCCTGGAAACTGACGATGCCGCCGAGCTGAAACTCGATCGGGTTGGTCGAAAGCACGAAGGTGCCTTTGCCATGGATTTTCTGCGCAAAACCGCGTTCCTGAAGCAGTTCGATAGCCTTGCGCACCGTGCCGCGACTGGCCTGATAGCTGTCCATCAATTCGGTTTCGGAAGGCAGGCGGGCGCCGCGCTCCAGGCGCTCGGTCGTGATGCTGGCCAGCAGATCGCTATAGATCTGGTTGTATTTGCTCATGGGGAGGCTCGGTGCCGACGGTGCTCAAAGCTTCGAACCTTACGGCCAGGGTAGGGCTTTGTCCATGTGGACGATGGAAATCACCTTAGGGTTCGGTAGGAAAATTCGCCTTCGGTCTGGCGAGAATATACATAAACAAACTCGTCTGTACGAGTTGTTGCATTAACTCGTACAGACGAGTATTTTTCGCTTCGGCGTGCTGCCAATAACAACAATCCACAGCGGAAGAACAAGCATGAGCCACGACTATCCGAACATCGCCGCGCAGTTGCTGCACAGCCTCGGTGGCAGCGACAACCTCGAACAGGCCGCCCATTGCGTCACGCGGTTGCGACTGGCCCTGAAGGACCCGAGTCGGGTCGACAGCGCCACGCTCAATCAGATTGATCTGGTCAAAGGCTCGTTCTTCACCGGCGGCCTCTATCAGGTAGTGATCGGCCCGGGCGAAGTGGAAAAGGTCTATGCCGAACTGCGTCGGCAGACCGGTCTCGCCGCGTCAACCATCGCTGACGTCAAACAGAAGAGCGCCGAAAAGATCAACGCCATGCAGCGGCTGGTGCGGGTGTTTTCCGATGTGTTCATGCCGATCCTGCCAGCACTGATCATTGCCGGCTTGCTCATGGGCATCAACAATCTGCTCGGCGCCAAAGGCATGTTCATCGAAGGGCAGACCCTGCTCGATGCCTACCCGAAACTCGACGGGCTGTGGAGCCTGATCAACCTGATGGCCAACACCTCGTTCGTGTTTCTGCCGGCGCTGGTGGGCTGGTCGGCGGCCAAACGCTTTGGCGGCAGCGAGATCCTCGGCATCGTGCTCGGTCTGATGCTGGTGCACCCGGATCTGCTCAACGCCTGGAATTACGGCAAGGCCGTGGCCGGGCTGGACGGGCAGCAACTGCCGTACTTCGACATTCTCGGTCTGTTTCAAGTGGAAAAGGTCGGTTACCAGGGGCAGATCCTGCCGATTCTGCTGGCGGCCTACGTGATGAGTGTCATCGAAAAATGGTTGCGCGCACGCGTGCCGAACGCCATTCAATTGCTCGTGGTGCCGATCACTACGATTGTCGTCACCGGTGTTTTGGCGCTGGCGGTAATCGGCCCGGTGACCCGCCACATCGGCATCTTCATCACCGAAGGGCTGGTCATGCTGTTTGACCTGGCGCCGATGGTGGGCGGAGCGATTTTCGGTCTGCTGTATGCGCCGCTGGTGATCACCGGCATGCACCACATGTTTCTCGCGGTCGATCTGCAATTGATCTCGACCCAGGGCGGCACCTTCATCTGGCCGATGATCGTCATGTCCAACCTTGCCCAAGGCAGTGCTGCGTTGGCGGTGTTCTGGATGACCCGCAATGCGCGGGACAAGAGCATGGCATCCACCTCGGCGATTTCCGCTTATTTCGGTATCACGGAACCGGCGATGTTCGGCGTCAATTTGCGCTACAAGTTTCCGTTTTACGCCGCGCTGACCGGCTCGGCGCTGGGCTGCGTGTTCCTCTCGCTGAACAAGGTTCAGGCCTCGGCCATCGGCGTCGGTGGTCTGCCGGGATTCATCTCGATCATTCCGCAGTACATCCCGATGTTCGTCATCGGGATGCTGATTGCCATGCTCGTGCCGTTTGTTCTGACCTGTGCACTGAGCATGAAGATTGTCCGGCCCGGTTATCGGGTTGCCTGACATTATTGAAGGAGTTTCGCCATGCAAGACTGGCAGCGTTCGGTGATCTACCAGGTCTATCCGAAGAGTTTTCATAGCCACGCCGGCAACCCGACAGGGGATTTGCTCGGCATCGTCGCCAAGCTTGATTACCTGCAATGGCTGGGTGTCGACTGTTTGTGGATCACGCCATTTCTGCGTTCGCCACAGCGCGATAACGGCTATGACATCAGCGATTACTACGCCATCGATCCGAGCTACGGCAGCATGGCCGACTGCGAATTGCTGATCGCCGAGGCGGGCAAGCGCGGGATCAAGCTGATGCTCGACATCGTGGTCAATCACACCTCGATCGAACACGCATGGTTCCAGCAGGCGCGCAGCAGTCTCGACAACCCTTACCGTGACTTCTACATCTGGCGTGATCAGCCGAACAACTGGGAATCCAAGTTCGGTGGTTCTGCCTGGGAATATGAAGCGCAGACCGGCCAGTATTACCTGCACCTGTTCGACCACACCCAGGCCGACCTGAATTGGGACAACCCCAAGGTGCGCGCTGAAGTGTTCAGGATGATGCAGTTCTGGCGGGACAAGGGCGTGGGTGGTTTTCGTCTCGATGTGATCAATCTGATCTCCAAGCCCGCAGACTTTCCCGAAGACAGCAGCGATGGCCGACGCTTTTATACCGATGGGCCGAATGTCCACACGTACTTGCAGCAGATGCACCGCGAAGTATTCGATGGCCACGACTTGATCAATGTCGGCGAGATGTCCTCGACCAGCCTCGAACACTGCATCCGTTATTCCAATCCGCAGTCGAAAGAACTGTCGATGACGTTCAACTTTCATCACCTGAAAGTCGATTATCCGAACCTGCAGAAGTGGGTGCGCGCCGATTTCGATTTCCTTCAGCTGAAGAAAATTCTGTCTGACTGGCAGACCGGCATGCAGGCCGGTGGCGGCTGGAACGCGCTGTTCTGGTGTAACCACGATCAACCGCGAGTGGTCTCGCGCTTCGGCCATGACGGCGAATACCGCGAAGTCTCGGCGAAGATGCTCGGCACTGCGCTGCATTTTCTCCAGGGCACGCCGTTCGTGTATCAGGGCGAAGAGTTGGGCATGACCAATCCGGGGTTCGAATCGATCGAGCATTATCGCGATGTCGAGACGCTGAACATCTTTCGCCTCAAGCGCGAAGCCGGCAGCAGTGATGCCGACAACATGGCGGCAATCATGCAGAAATCCCGTGATAACGGGCGTACGCCGATGCACTGGGACGGCGGCCCGAACGCCGGTTTCAGCAGCGTCGAGCCGTGGATCGGTGTGCCGGCCAATGCTGCGCAGATCAACGTCGCCCATCAACTCGACGACCCGGACTCGGTGTTGCATCACTACCGCCGTCTTATCGCGCTGCGCCGCAGCGAATCGTTGATCACCGACGGGCTGTACCAACAATTACTGCCTGAACATCCGCAGGTCTGGGCGTATGTGCGTGAAGGTGACGCCGAACGTTTGCTGGTGGTGAACAACTTCTACGGAACAACCTGTGAAGTGCAGTTGCCATCGACGGTCATCAGCGAGTCGATGAGTCAGCGTCTATTGATCAGCAATTATCCGGACGGGCCGTTGCGCAAGCGCCAGATGACGTTGCGGCCTTACGAGTCATTCGTTCTGCACCTGATCGATCCCTGACCTTTAACTAGAAAAACCAGCTTGCAAAAAAACACGCAGAGCACTGCGCGGGGGATTTCTGCGCGCCGAATTCATGCAACCAGACAATAAAAACAATGGGGTGGCTTATGAAAACAACAATAAATCGCAGCCTTGCAGTCGCAGGATTTTGCCTGGCTTTACCGCCGGGTTCACAAGCGCTGGAGTTCGGCGGTTACCTGCGTAGCGGTGTCGGCACGTCGGTCAATAGCAGCGGTCAGTCGTGCTTCCAGTTACCCGGTGCGCAAACCAAATACCGCTTGGGTAACGAATGCGAGCAGTACGGTGAACTGGAGTTGCGCCAAGATCTGTACACCCTCGATGACGGTTCGGTCCTGAGCGTGGATGGCATGGCCTCGCTGTATAACCGCTACGACCGCAGCCCCACGTTCAAAGACGACAATGGCTCGATACGCTTGCCGCAAGCCTATGCACAGTGGTCGGCAATGCCCGCGCTCAATGGCGGTTCTCTGTGGGCCGGGCGCCGTTACTACAAGCGCAATGACATCCATATTTCCGACTTCTACTACTGGAACCAGAGCGCCACCGGGGGCGGGATCGAGGACGTATTGATCGGCGACCTTAAATACAGCTACGCCTTCTCGCGCAAGGACAACCTGTACCAGAAGGACTACATCAATCGGCACGACTTCAACGTCGCTGGTTTCAAGACCAACCTTGGCGGTGAGCTGGAGTTCGGTTTGAGTTATATCGACAAACCCGACAGCCGCGATGCCCACCAGGGCTGGGCGATCACCACGCAACATGTGCAAAAAGATTTTCTCGGCGGCAAGAACAAACTGGCGCTGCAATACGGTGAAGGGCCGGGCACCGGGCTGGGCTACACCGGCAACGTCAAACTGGACGACAGCAATAAAAGTTACCGGATCGTCGAGTTTTTCGACTGGCAGGTGACCCCGCGCTTTGGCGGTCAGATAGAGGCGGTGTATCAGAAAGACATTCGTCCGGACGGGGCGAATCAGAACTGGATTTCCTTGGGTGTCCGGCCTGCCTACGCGCTCAGCGAACACTTCAAACTGGTGACCGAACTGGGCCACGACCAAGTCGAAGCGCCGGGCGGCACGCGCAAGCTGAGCAAGTTCACCTTTGCCCCGACCTGGTCGCCCAAGGGCCCGGAGTTCTGGGCGCGTCCCGAGGTTCGTCTGTATTACACGTATGCCACCTGGAACGAGGCCGCCAAGCGTGCAGCCAATGAACTGGCCAAAGGTTCGGCGTTGTCCGACACCGGCGCCTTCGGTAATGCCCGTCACGGTGCGAATGTCGGATTGCAGGTCGAATACTGGTGGAAATAAGCGATGCTGATGGAGCATCGCGCTCCATCGGCACTTCAAAGCATAAAACTGCAGGTGACGTCATGGCCACACCCCAACAATTGCAACTGCTGGCTCCCTTGTCAGGTGTCCTGATGGCGCTGGACGAGGTGCCCGATCCGGTATTTTCCGGGCGCGTGATCGGTGACGGTCTGTGCATCGATCCGACCTCATCGACCCTGTGCGCACCGCTGGCCGGGATCATCAGCAACGTGCAGGCCAGCGGCCATGCCGTGAGCATCACCGATGACCATGGCGTTCAGGTGTTGATGCATATTGGCCTCGATACGGTGAACCTCGCCGGACAAGGCTTCACTTCTCTGGTCGAAGAGGGGCAGCGGGTTGCAGCCGGACAGGCGCTGATCGAGTTCGATGCCGATTACATTGCCCGCCATGCGCGCAGTCTGATGACCCTGATGTTGGTCGTCAGTGGTGAGCCGTTTACCTGGCTTGGCGCGCCGAGCGGACGGGTCGAAAGCGGGCAGCCGCTGCTTGAGCTCGGCGCAGTGCAGGCCATCAGCGAGGCGCCAGTCACGACCGAGGGGCAGGTGGTGTTTTCGTAAACGTTGAAACTGCCCAACCCCAATGGTCTGCACGCGCGTCCGGCTGCGGTGTTCGCGCAAGCAGCAAAGGGGTTTAGCGCAAACATCTGCCTGCACAAGCAACAGGCCCAGGCCAACGCCAAATCCCTGGTGGCAATCATGGCGTTGCAGACCGCTTTTGGTGACAACGTGCAGGTCAGCGCGGTCGGCGAAGATGCAGACGCTGCAATCGATACACTGACCCGCATGCTGGCCGAGGGCTGTGGCGAAGCGGTGACGGCGGTAGCGCCTGCCGAAATTGTCGCCACTGAAACGCTGACACTTCTGCGTGGGGTCTGCGCTTCACCCGGTTCGGCGTTGGGCCAAGTGGTGCAGATCAGCGAACCGGTCTTCGACGTCAGCGAGTTCGGCGGCGGAGCAGACGTCGAGCGCGAGGCCTTTGCCAATGCGCTGATCGAAGCGGATCTGGCCCTGCAGCATTTGCGTGACACCGCCGCTGGCGAGGCCGAAGCCGAGATCTTCAAGGCGCATCAGGAACTGCTCGAAGATCCGGGTCTGCTCGATCAGGCTCAGGCACTGATCAGCGCGGGCAAAAGTGCGGCGTTCGCCTGGCGCGCAGCCACGGACGAGACGGCGGCCATGTTTCGGCAACTGGGCAGCGCGTTACTGGCCGAACGGGCGGCGGATCTGACCGATGTCGGGCGTCGTGTGCTCAAGCTGCTGTTGGGTGTTGGCGAGCAGGCGCTGGAGCTGCCGCAAGCGTGCATTCTGATCGCCGATCAACTGACCCCATCGCAAACTGCCCGGATCGATACCAGCAAAGTGTTGGGCTTTGCCACGGTCGGCGGCGGTGCGACCAGTCACGTGGCGATTCTCGCCCGCGCCTGTGGCCTGCCGTCGATCTGCGGGGTGCCGGTGCAAATGTTGGCGTTGAGCAACGGCACTCAGGTGCTGCTTGATGCCGACAAGGGCGAACTGCATGTGCATCCGGACCCCACGGCGATCAAACAGTGGCACGCTCGCCACGCGCAGCAGCGTCAACGCCATGAGCATGAGCTGGCCAATGCAACGCTCGCCGCCAGGACCCGTGACGGACACCATGTGGAGGTGTCGGCCAACGTCGCATCCTTGCCTGAAACCGAGCAGGCCATGGCTTCGGGGGGCGCGGGCGTTGGCCTGCTGCGTTCGGAATTTCTCTATCTGGGGCGCAATCATGCGCCGAGCCATGACGAACAGGTCGGCACTTACAGTGCGATCGCTCGCTGCGTCGGATCTGCCCACAATCTGGTGGTGCGTACCCTCGATGTTGGCGGCGACAAACCGCTGGCCTATGTGCCCATGGACCGCGAAACCAACCCGTTCCTGGGTGTACGCGGCATTCGCTTGTGTCTGGAGCGCCCGCAGTTATTGCGCGAGCAGTTCCGCGCCATGCTCGGCTGCTGCGATCTGACGCGTTTGCACATCATGTTGCCGATGGTCACACAACTGTCGGAGCTGCGTCAGGCGCGGCAGATACTCGACGAGGAAATCCACGCGCTGGGGCTAACGCAGCGGCCGAAACTGGGGATCATGATCGAAGTACCGGCCGCAGCACTGATGGCGGATCTGTTCGCGCCGCTGGTGGATTTCTTCTCGATCGGCACCAATGACCTGACGCAATACACCTTGGCCATGGATCGCGATCACCCGCGCCTGGCCAGTCAGGCGGACAGTTTTCATCCATCGGTCTTGCGCCTGATCGCCATGACCGTGAAGGCCGCGCACGCCCATGGCAAATGGGTCGGTGTGTGCGGGGCGATGGCTTCCGAGCGTCTGGCGGTGCCGCTGTTGCTGGGGTTGGGTGTGGATGAGTTGTCGGTGAGCGTGCCGATGATTGCACCAGTCAAGGCAACGGTGCGCGAGCTTGCGCTGGCGGATTGTCAGATCATCGCGCAACAGGTACTCGGCCTGGAAAGCGCCGGGCAGGTGCGCGAGGCGTTGCAGCTGTATCACGAGGCCACCGTCGATACTTTACGGGTTCTGGAGAACTGAACATGTTCGATCAATTGCAGAAGGCATTCTGGAAAGCCCTGACACCGGATCTGGTCGCGGACACACCGAAAGCACCGGCCGAGCCGACTGGCGAGTTGAGCGCCGCTATCGTTGCGGCGCTGGGCGGAGTGGATAATCTTCAATCGCAGCAACCGCTAGCGCTGACGCGGGTGCGGGTTGTTTTGCGTGATGTGTCGAGCATGGATCAACAGGCGTTGAGCGCCGCTGGTATTGCGGGCGTCATGCCCTTGGAGGGTGGTGTGGTGCATTTGATTACCGGGCTGCGACCGTAAGCCGATCAGTGGCGTGCGGCCTCAGGTCGCCCTTACTGTTTCTCAACCGCAGGTGTATCGTATTCGCCTTTTACGGGCCTTCAGGGGTCTGTCGCTGATACGTGAGGTAGTTGAGTTCATGTCCTTTACCCGTCGCCAAATCCTCGGTGGCCTGGCCGGTCTTGTTGTCGTTGGTGTCGGAGCGGGGGGCGCGTCGCGTTATTGGCTCGGGAAAATGGCTGACGCTGAGGCTGGGCACGATTACGAGCTGATCGCCGCGCCACTGGACGTGGAGCTGGTGCCGGGGCACAAGACCGAGGCTTGGGCATTCGGCCCGTCGGCGCCGGGCACCGAGTTGCGCGTGCGTCAGGGTGAATGGCTGCGGGTGCGCTTCATCAACCATCTGCCGGTGGCGACGACCATTCACTGGCACGGCATTCGTCTGCCGCTGGAAATGGACGGCGTGCCGTACGTGTCGCAACTGCCGGTGTTGCCGGGCGAGTACTTCGATTACAAGTTCCGCGTACCGGATGCCGGCAGCTACTGGTATCACCCACACGTCAGCAGCAGCGAAGAACTCGGGCGGGGGCTGGTCGGGCCGCTGATCATCGAAGAGCGCGAGCCCACTGGTTTCAAGTACGAAAAGACCCTGAGCCTAAAGAATTGGCACATTGATGACGAAGGCAATTTCGTCGAGTTCAGCATTCCCCGTGAAGCGGCGCGTGGCGGCACGGCGGGGCGTTTGTCGACAATCAACGGTGTGCCGACCCCGGTGATCGAACTGCCGGCCGGGCAGATCACCCGGGTGCGTTTGCTCAACCTCGACAACACGCTGACTTACCGCATCAACATTCCCGGCGTTGAAGCGAAGATTTATGCGCTGGACGGCAACCCGGTCGAGCCGCGCCCACTGGGCAAGGAATACTGGCTCGGCCCGGGCATGCGCATTTGCCTGGCAATCAAGGCGCCGGCAGCGGGTGAAGAGTTGTCGCTGCGTAACGGCCCGGTGCGTCTGGGCACGCTGCGTTCGGTGGCCAATAACGATGCGCCGACTGACTGGCCGAAAGCGCTGCCGGCCAACCCGGTAGCAGAGCCGGACCTGGCCAAAGCCGAGAAACTCAACTTCAATTTCGAATGGGTCGGTTCGGTGTCGGTCAATGTCGACAACGGCAGGCCGCCGAGCCTCTGGCAGATCAACGGCAAGGCTTGGGACATCACTGACAAGACCTGTGCTGATCGACCGATTGCCAGTCTGAAACTGGGGCAGAGCTACATCTTCGAATTGAAGAACATGACCCAGTATCAGCACCCGATCCACCTGCACGGCATGAGTTTCAAGGTGATCGCGTCGAATCGGCACAAGATTATTCCGTACTTCACCGACACTTATTTGTTGGGCAAGAACGAGCGCGCGCAAGTGGCGTTGGTGGCCGATAATCCCGGTGTGTGGATGTTCCACTGCCACGTGATCGACCACATGGAAACCGGCCTGATGGCCGCCATCGAGGTGAAGTGATGCGCCAGATTCGCCCTGCGGCGATCGTTGACCGCAGCCGTGACCGTGATTTCATGCGCGAAGCCCTGGCCCTTGCCGCGCAAGGTGCTGCGCTGGGTGAAGTGCCGGTGGGTGCGGTGCTGGTGCAGGACGGTGAGATCATCGGGCGCGGTTTCAACTGCCCGATCAGCGCCAGTGACCCGAGTGCCCATGCGGAGATGGTCGCTATCCGCGCGGCCGCGCAAGCGGTGGATAACTATCGGCTGCCGGGAAGCACCCTGTATGTGACGCTGGAACCGTGCAGCATGTGCGCCGGTTTGATCGTGCATTCGCGGGTGGCGCGGGTGGTGTACGGCGCGCTGGAGCCGAAGGCGGGGATTGTGCAGAGTCAGGGGCAGTTTTTCACCCAGGGCTTTTTGAATCACCGGGTGTTGTATGAAGGCGGGGTGCTGGCGGAGGAATGTGGCGCGGTGTTGACCGAGTTCTTCCGCGCCCGAAGAGCCAAAAGCCCCTCACCCTAACCCTCTCCCGGGGGGAGAGGGGACTGACCGAGCTGGATGGGCCAAGTCCGTCGACCTGAGATACCGAGTCGAACTCAAGTTTTGAAAAGCTCAACGATCAGCTCCCTCTCCCAGAGGTACAGGGGACTGACCGAGGTGATTGGTAGAAATATGGCGACCAGGATATCGAGTTGAGCCCAGCTATTGAAAAGCCCAAAAGTCGGCTCCCTCTCCTTGGGGAGAGGGCTGGGGTGAGGGGTGGGCTCAGCGCGGTGTTTGAGAGGTTGGATTACTTCTTCGCGACAATCACCGCACGCATCGGTGCTGGCAATCCTTCAATCGTTTTGCTGTGATCTTCCGGATCAAGGAAATCACTCAACGACTGATACTTCATCCACTCCGTACCACGCTGCTCTTCAACCGTTGTCGTGCTGACATCCACGCAACGAATGTCGGTGAACCCCGCACGACGCAACCACAACTCCAGCGCCGGCACCGACGGCAGGAACCACACGTTACGCATTTGCGCATAACGATCTTCCGGCACCAGCACCTGATGCTTGTCGCCTTCGACCACCAGCGTTTCCAGCACCAGCTCGCCGCCCTTGACCAGGCAATCTTTCAGCGCCAGCAAATGCTCGATCGGCGAACGACGGTGATAAAACACGCCCATCGAAAACACGGTGTCGAATCCTTCCAGATTCGGCGGCAGGTCTTCGAACGGGAAGGGCAGGTGCCAGGCATTTGGCTCTGACAGATAGCGTTGCACGGCCTGGAACTGGCAGAAGAACAGCCAGTTTGGGTCAACACCAATCACGCTGTCCGCACCGGCACCGAGCATGCGCCACATGTAGTAACCGTTGCCGCAGCCGACATCGAGGATGCGTTTGCCTTTCAGATCCAGATGCGGTGCAACCCGTGACCACTTCCAGTCCGAACGCCATTCGGTGTCGACGTGCACACCAAACAAATCGAACGGCCCTTTGCGCCACGGCGACAGGCCCATCAATGCGGTGTGCATCTGCGCGCGGGTTTCATCGTCGCAATCGGTGTCGAGTTTCAAACCGTTGAGCAGATCGATTTCGCTCGGCTGAATCTTCGGCAAGGCATCCAGCGCACTTTGCCAGCGCTCCAGGTCGCCGTGACCTTTCTCCATTTTCTTGTCGAGTTGCGCTTGCAGGGTGTTGGCCCATTCGGCCAGCGGTGTACCGGCCAGACGGCGGGCGAGGGGGGACAGATCAATCATGGCAAGGCAATCAACGAGGCAAAGTTAAGACACTGGAACCACGGCACGACTTTCGAGAACCCGGCGGCCAACAGACGATCGCGGTGTTCTTCGAGGCTGTCGGGCTTCATGACGTTTTCGATGGCGCTGCGCTTCTGGGCGATTTCCAGTTCGCTGTAGCCGTTGGCGCGTTTGAAGGCGACGTGCAGATCGGTGAGCAACGCATGTTCTTCGGCATCGTTGAAGCGCAGCTTCTCCGACAGAATCAACGCGCCGCCCGGCAGCAACGATTGGCGAATGCGCGAGAGCAGCGCAGTGCGTTGATCCGGGGCGATGAATTGCAGCGTGAAGTTCAGCGCCACCACCGAAGCAGGCTGGAAATCGAGGGCGAGGATGTCGCCTTCGATCACTTCCACCGGCAGCAACTCCTGGAACATCGAGTCCTGACCGTTGAGGTACTCGCGGCAGCGTTCGACCATCGCCGCCGAGTTATCCACCGCGATAACCCGGCAACCGTCCGTGCGCACATGACGGCGCAGGGCTTGAGTGACCGCGCCCAGCGATGAACCGAGGTCGTAGAGCACGCTGTTCGGCTGGGCGAACTGCGCCGCGAGCACGCCGAGGTTTTCGACGATGGTCGGGTAACCCGGCACCGAGCGCTTGATCATGTCCGGGAACACCCGCACCACGTCTTCATTGAAGGCGAAGTCAGGCACCTGGGCCAAAGGCTTGGCGAAAATACGATCGGGTTCTTTGCTCACGGCGGTTCCGGCGGTGTCGGGGGAAAAGGCCGGCATTTTAGCCAAAGTGGCGGCGGGATGCTTGGGTTGTCTGATAAAGCGGCAAATCAAAAGATCGCAGCTCTCGGCAGCGCCTACATGGGAATGCGGTTTTCTGTAGGAGCTGCCGCAGGCTGCGATCTTTTAAAGGCTAGCGCGTTTGCTTTGGGAGAACGCGGAGGCCGCAATGCCCCACTGGCCCAGCCAGTAGCTGAGGATGATGATGTATGGCGCGGCGTGGAATGGCGATACAAAGCGATCAACGCCGATCACGCTGTCAGAGAACACAAACGCCAGCGCACCGCCCGCCGCCAACAGTGCCGAGCGTTTCGGCACATCTGTACCGAGGCGGGCAAGGGCGCGCCAAAGCATCGCGCTGATCGCCGTGCCGTAAACAATCACCGGCACCAGCAACGGCCCGAGCCCACTGGAAATCAGAAGCCCCAGCAGCACCGCACCGACTGCGAGGGCAAGTACCAGCGGCAATATCGCCAGACGCTTGCAGTCACTCAGATAAGCCTTCAGGTACGCCAGATGCGCGACCAGAAACGCGCCAAGACCGAATACAAACAAATCCCCCGGCCACGCCAGCAACACATCACCGAGCAGCGAGAAAATCAGGCCGAGGCTGATCCAGCGCCGGTAGTCGCTGGGCGGTGCATCGTGCAGCCAGCCGAGCAGCGCCAGCACCGGCAACGGTTTGACCAACAGACACAGCAACGCTGCATGCGTGCTGACACCGTAGAGAAATGTCACCGCGCCCATCAGCGCCAGAATCAGCCAGCCCACGATCAGTTCACCGAAATGGCGCAGTCAAAGGTTTCCACCGGCAACACTTCTGGTGCCCACGGCTGCTGCGAGGTCAGGCGCAGACGCCCTGTGCCGGGGGCAAAAGCCTGGAAGCGCCAGGTCGACAGACCCGCAGCACCAACGACACCAGCATCTTCCGGATTGCTGTAGACCTCGGGGCTGAGCGCGCGCAGCACGCCACCGGCGGAATCCTGAATGGCCCAGCGATAACCCGTGGTCGGGTTGCTTGGCAGCATGATGATGAGGTTTTGCCCGTTGGTGAGCCGTACGGGGCATTCGCTTTGTTTTTCCACGGTCACGTTGTGTTTCGGTTGCGTGGCGCAAGCGGCCAGCAACGAGAGGGCGAAGGGGAGAAACAGGCGAGTGGGGGACATAAGGTCAGCGGCTCCGGGCGTTCACGACGAACGGCGAGCATAACTGAAGATGAGACAAAGTGTGACAACGCCAAGCCCTCACCCTAGCCCTCTCCCAGAGGGAGAGGGGACTGATCGGGGGATATTGGCGAGGTACGCCGACCTGAGCGTGCGTCAGCGAATCCATAATCGACCCGGTGTTTCAGGTCGGCGCATAGCGCAAGACCGCTCGGTTGGCTCCCTCTCCTGGGGGAGAGGGCTGGGGTGAGGGGCTACCGGCTACCGGTCAGAACAGTACCTTCGCCACATCGGCAAACCGCTTGGCGAAATGCACGGTTATACCTTCCTTCAGATAATCCGGCAGTTCCTCAAAGTTACCCCGGTTCGGTTCCGGCAAAATCAATTCGAAAATCTTCTGCCGCCGCGCCGCAATCACCTTCTCGCGCACGCCGCCAATCGGCAGTACATGCCCGGTCAGGGTCAGTTCACCAGTCATCGCCACACCTTTTTTCGGCGGCTGATTACGCGCAAGCGAGAGCAGGGCGCTGGCCATGGTTACGCCGGCGCTCGGGCCGTCTTTCGGCGTTGCACCTTCGGGTACGTGCAGGTGGACGAAGGCTTCGTCGAAGAACTTCGCGTCACCGCCGAATTGTTTCAGGTGCGAGCTGACATAGCTGTAGGCGATCTCCGCCGATTCCTTCATTACATCGCCCAGTTGCCCGGTGAGTTTGAAGCCACGATTGAGCGTGTGGATCCGCGTCGCTTCAATCGGCAAGGTTGCGCCGCCCATGCTGGTCCAGGCCAGGCCGGTAATCACGCCAGTGCCGGACAGCACTTGTTCGTTGCGGAATACCGGATGGCCGAGTGACGCTTCGAGGTCTTTCGGCCCGAGTTTGATCACCGCTTTCGGCTCGTCGATGAGTTTCATCACCGCTTTGCGCACCAGTTTGCCCATTTGCTTCTCGAGCTGGCGCACGCCGGCTTCACGGGCGTAACCGTCGATCAAGGCTTTGAGCGCGCTGTCGCTGATGCTCAGGCTGCCCTTGGACACGCCGGCCTTTTCCAGCAGTTTCGGCCACAGGTGACGCTTGGCGATGGCGACTTTCTCTTCGGTGATGTAGCCCGACAGGCGAATCACTTCCATGCGGTCGAGCAACGGCCCCGGAATCGAATCGAGGGTGTTGGCGGTGCAGACGAACAGGACTTTCGACAGGTCCATGCGCAGGTCGAGGTAGTGGTCGAGGAATTCGACGTTCTGCTCCGGGTCGAGGGTTTCCAGCAGTGCCGAGGCCGGGTCGCCCTGGTAGCTCTGGCCCATCTTGTCGATCTCGTCGAGCATGATCACCGGGTTCATCACTTCGACATCTTTCAACGCCTGCACCAGTTTGCCCGGCTGTGCGCCGATATAAGTGCGGCGATGGCCCTTGATCTCGGCTTCGTCGCGCATGCCGCCGAGGCTGAAACGGTAGAACGGCCGGCCGAGGGATTCGGCGATGGATTTGCCAACGCTGGTTTTACCCACGCCCGGCGGGCCGACCAGCAGCACGATGGAACCGCTGATCTCACCTTTATAAGCACCAACGGCGAGGAATTCGAGGATGCGATCCTTGATGTCATCGAGGCCGGCGTGGTGTTTGTCGAGGATTTTGCGCGCGTGCTTGAGGTCGAGTTTGTCCTCGCCGTAGACGCCCCACGGCACCGAGGTCGCCCAGTCGAGGTAGTTGCGGGTCACCGCGTATTCCGGCGAGCCGGTCTCGAGGATCGACAGTTTGTTCATCTCCTCTTCGAGGCGTTTCTGCACCTGCGCGGGGAGGACTTTGCCTTCGAGGCGTTGTTCGAACTGTTCGAGGTCGGCGCTGCGGTCGTCTTTGGTCAGGCCGAGTTCCTGCTGGATGACCTTGAGTTGTTCCTTGAGGAAGAACTCGCGCTGATGCTCGCCGATCTTGCGGTTAACTTCCGCCGATATCTCTTTTTGCAGGCGCGCGACTTCGACTTCCTTGCGCAGCATCGGCAGGACTTTTTCCATTCGCTTGAGCATCGGCACGCAGTCGAGCACGCCTTGCAGCTCGGGGCCGGTGGCGGAGGTCAGGGCGGCGGCGAAGTCGGTCAGCGGCGACGGGTCGTTGGGGCTGAAGCGGTTGAGGTAGTTTTTCAGCTCTTCGCTGTACAGCGGGTTGAGCGGCAGCAGTTCTTTGATCGCGTTGATCAGCGCCATGCCGTAGGCCTTGACCTCGTCGGTCGGCTCGGTGGGCTGGTGCGGGTATTCGACTTCGACCAGATACGGTGGGCGGTGGTGTTTCAGCCAGGTTTTGATGCGCACGCGGCTCAGGCCTTGGGCGACGAATTGCAGTTTGCCGTTTTCGCGGCTGGCGTGGTGGACTTTGACCAGGGTGCCGTATTGCGGCAGGGCGCCGGTGTCGAAGTGGCGCGGGTCTTCCTGGGGCGTGTCCATGAAGAACAGGGCCAGGGAGTGGTGTTCGGATTTGCTGACCAGTTCGAGGGTTTCGGCCCACGGTTCTTCGTTGACAATGACCGGCAGGACCTGGGCTGGGAAGAACGGGCGGTTGTGGATCGGGATGATGTAGACCTTGTCCGGCAGGTTCTGGCCGGGCAGGGCGAGGCCTTTGCCGCTGGAGGTGTGTTCGATGTGTTCGGCTTCGCTGTAGTCGTCGGGGTTTTCCGGGAATTCTTGCTGGTCGCTCATGGGGCACCTGCGCAATGGGGTATGGGTCTTAGATGGGGCAGGCTGTTGGTGGTTTCAATGGCGGGGGATGTTTCTGCTTGTGTGTTCAGGGTTTTGACAGGCGTCACGCTTTGGGGTTGGCGGCCTTTGGGCCGACCATGTTCTTTGGGGTTGGTGTGTATATCCGTTGCTGCGGTAACGGCTGCTTAGGGTTTCGCCCTGACGGCGACTCACTTTTTTGACAAACGCCTCAAAAAAGTAAGCAAAAAAACGCTTGCTCCTACGTGCGGCCCGCTCGCTGGGGCTCGGGGTTCCTTCGCTCCGGGATCGATCCGGGGGGCATCGCCTACGGTTTGCTTCGCTGCACCTCCTCTCGATGTGTTTGGCTGCGCCAAACGGTCGCTGCGCTCCCACCCCCGGATCAATCCCTCCACTCAGCCTTCCGACGTCGCTCGTGGATCAAGATCAAAAGCAGGCGAGCTGACACTCGGCCTATTGAGTGGTGAAGAGCGGGTGTTCGGCTTTGGATTTGTGGTGGATTTTCCCCTCACCCCAGCCCTCTCCCGAGGGAGAGGGAGCCGATTGGTGGGCCTCTCAAAATTTGCGTTCAACTCGGTATTGCACGTCGGCGTACCTCCCCCAAACACCTCGATCAGTCCCCTCTCTCTCCGGGAGAGGGCTAGGGTGAGGGGCTTTTGATCTGATTCAGAATCTGAGTTCAACTCGGTATTGCACGTCGGCGTACCTCCCCCAAACACCTCGATCAGTCCCCTCTCTCTCCGGGAGAGGGCTAGGGTGAGGGGCTTTTGATCTGATTCAGAATCTGAGTTCAACTCGGTATTGCACGTCGGCGTACCTCCCCCAGACACCTCGATCAGTCCCCTCTCCCTCCGGGAGAGGGCTAGGGTGAGGGCTTTTAGCTGTGTGGCGGAGGTTGGGATATTTCGTGGTTGTCCAGCACGCGATTCACGGCCAGTTCGGCGAGCATGATGATTTGCTGAATCGCCAGAATCGTGCGCCGTTGCGGCAGGTCGATGTAGGCGGCGATGTCGCTGGTCATGAGGCTGGCCTGGGCCAGGGATTCGCAGGCGTGTACCAGAAGGCTTTCGCTGTCCTGCTCGGGGGCGACCTGGAACATGGTGCTGGGTTTGTGGAAGCGCAGGGTTAAGGCATTGGGCTTGAGGTAGTGGTCGAGGGCGCGTTCGGCGGCTTCATGGAATTTCTTGGAATCAGGGGATTCGTAGGGTGAGGTGTCGTCGGTTTCTGGCGGATTGGGTGTTGGCTTTTTCATAGTGAAACTCCGAATGATAAGTGGGGCTATCACTCTCAATCACCGCGACGCGACGGAGGGTGGCAGCTGTACGCGGGTTCGCGGACCGAGCCATTCGGCAATCTCGGCATACCCGAAGGTATCCCGCGCACAGCCACCATCAAACCAGACAACAAGCACCTGAGCGCTCCAGTTTGGGCCGGCGATTATGCATCAAATCGAATGAACTGCTCGGGCCGCGACGCCCGTTCGCTGAATTTGCAGCGACCCCCCGAGCCTATCCAGCCGATTTCCGAGGCACAACCGACGCGACTTGTCGGAAAACTCCGCGCAATTAGCGGCGTCTGTAGGACGAGCGAAATTCCTACAACCCACGCTGATCAAACTGTGGGAGCTGGCTTGCCAGCGATTGCGGTCTATCAGCCGGCCTATTTGCTGACTGACCCACCGCTATCGCTGGCAAGCCAGCTCCCACAGGTTTCTTTGGTGGACTCAGAAGTTGCGTGCACAAAAAAGGCGATGTCCCTCACGAGACATCGCCTTTTCATTTACCGCCGCTAAATCTTATTCCGGCAGTTTGTACGCAATCACATAGTCACCCATCTTGGTGCCCAGCGAACCGTGACCACCTACAACCAACAGAACGTATTGCTTGCCGTCCTTGCCGGTGTAGGTCATCGGAGTCGCTTGGCCACCTGCCGGCAGACGCGATTTCCACAGCTCTTTACCGCTGTTCACGTCGTACGCGCGCAGGTACTGGTCGAGGGTGCCGCTGAGGAAGCCGACGCCGCCAGCCGTGACCATCGAGCCGCCCATGCTCGGCACGCCCAAGGTGAAGCCGATCGGGATTGGCGAGCTGTCGCGGCTGGTGCCGTTTTTGCGTTTCCACACGACTTTGCCGGTGGTCAGGTCGATACCGGCAACGTAGCCCCAGGCCGGGGCCTGGCACGGTACGCCGAGTGGCGACATGAACGGGTGCATGATCACGGCGTATGGCGCGCCAGTGTTCGGTTGCACGCCAGCGGTTTCGCTTTCGCGTTTGCTGCCGGCGGCGACTTGCTCGCGTGGCACCATTTTCGAAACGAAGGCCATGTAGTTCGGGCTGGTGAACAGCATTTGGCGAACCGGATCGACCGAGACGCCGCCCCAGTTGAACACGCCGACGTTACCCGGGTAGATCAGGCTGCCCTGTTCCGACGGCGGGGTGTACTGGCCTTCATAACGCAGTTCTTTGAACTGGATGCGGCACAGCATCTGGTCGAACGGGCTCGCGCCCCACATGGCTTTTTCGGTGAGTTCCGGGGCCAGCAGGTTGAGGTCCGAACGGGCCTGGGTCGGTGCGGTGTGGTCGCCTTTCACGGCGCCCTGCGGTACCGGGATTTCCTTGATCGGGATGATCGGCGTGCCGTCACGACGGTCGAGGACGTACAGGCTGCCCTGTTTGGTCGGAGCGATCAGCGCCGGTTTCACGCCGTCGGCGGTTTTCATGTCGAGCAGGGTTGGCTGGCTGCCAACGTCCATGTCCCACAGGTCGTGGTGGGTGAACTGGTAGTTCCAGCGCACTTTACCGGTGGCCAGGTCGAGGGCTACGACGCCGGCGCTGAATTTCTCGGCGCCCGGGGTGCGGTCAGCGCCCCACTGGTCTGGGGTCTGGTTGCCCAGTGGCAGGTAGACCATGCCGAGTTTTTCGTCGACGCTGGCCAGCGACCACATGTTGGCCGAGTTGCGGCTGTAGGTTTCGCCCGGAGCCAAAGGCTCGGTGGCGTCTGGCTTGTCGCTGTCCCAGTTCCATACGAGGTGGCCGTCGCGCACGTCGAAAGCGCGAATCACGCCCGATGGCTCGTTGGTCGATTCGTTGTCGGTGACGTGACCGCCCATGATCACCAGATCACGGGTAATCGCCGCTGGCGAGGTGGAGTAGTAACCACCAGCGGTGAACGGGCCGATGCCTTGGGTCAGGTCAACCACGCCTTTGTTGCCGAAGCCTTCGCAGATCTTGCCGGTGTCGGCGTTCAGAGCGATCAGACGGGCATCAGCGGTTGGCAGGTACAGACGACGCGGGCAGGCCTGAGCAACGGCTTTGCCAGCTTCGGAAATCACCGCCGAGGCTGCGTTTTCAGTTTTCGCGTAAGCGGCTTCGTCGTAGTACGACACGCCACGGCAGGTCATGTGCGCGAAGCCTTTGAAGCCGACCGGGCTCTTGATCTGCGGGTCGAAGCGCCACAGTTCTTTGCCGGTGTCCGGATCCAGGGCCAACACTTTGCTGTGCGCGGTGCAGGCGTAGATCATGCCGTTGGCTTTCAGCGGAGTGTTTTCGTTGGTCAGCTCGACCGGGTCATCCGCCGTTGGCAGGTCGCCGGTCTGGATGCGCCAGGCTTCTTGCAGCTTGCCGACGTTGGCCGGGGTGATCTGCTTCAGCGGCGAGTAACGGTCACCGAATTCGGTGCGGCCATAGGCCTGCCAGTCGCCATCCGGCATCGCTGGTGCGGTGCTGGTGGTGTCTGCGGTGTCGCGACCCAGTTCGCCGAAGGTTTCGCCCGGATGGGTGAACAGGCTGATCAGCGCAGTGAGGCCGGCCAGCACCACGGCCACGGTCAGGCCGCGAGTGCCCATCGGCGCCGGGCCGTCAAGCAGCAGTGGACGACGGAACCACGGCAGCAGCATCACGAAGCCGAGGACAAACCACAGGGCCAGACGTGGCACCAGTTGCCACCAGTCCAGACCGACTTCCCACAGCGCCCAAACGGTGCTGGCGAACAGAACGATGGCGTACAGGCCCAGCGCTGCGCGACGGCGCATCAGCAGCAGGATGCCGCTCAGCGCAATGCCAATACCGGCCAGCAGGTAGTACAGCGAGCCGCCAAGCATGCTCAGCTTGACCCCACCGGCCAACATGGCCAGGCCCATCAGTAGAAGCAGAATGCCGAGCAGGCTCGGTAGCAAACGGCCCCGACTCGAAGCACTTTCGGTGCTCATAGTGTGATTCTCCGTGACGTTTTATGTAGTCCCGCGCTGTAGTCACTTTAGATGACGATTTGGCACAGGCATGGTTCAGATAAAAACTTGTCTGGCTAACGAATTTCATGTGGGAGCGAGCCTGCTCGCGAAAGCGGTGTGTCAGACGACTTCTTTGGTGAAGTTGAAATTGCTTTCGCGAGCAGGCTCGCTCCCACATTGGATCTCAGTAATTTTTTAGAACGAGGACTGGATCTTGATCCCGCCGATCAGGGCGTCGTCGACGTTGTTCACGCCACCGGGGTGGCGGATGTATTGCAGGTTGGGGCGTACGGTCAGCCAGTTCGTTACATGCACGCCGTAATACAGCTCGGCGCTGTATTCGGTGTCCTGCGGCGGCAAAAAGGACGGATCGTCATAGTCGTAAACCGCGTTGGCCTGATTGCTCGCTTCGGCGTTTTTGCGGAAGGCCGGGTTGACGTGCACGCGGGCGAGGGCGAAACCGATGTCATCCTTGGCGCGCGCGTCGAACGGGCCTTTGTAGGTGATGCCGGCCTGCACGTAGTTGTCGATCGCGTTGGTTTTCTTGTCGTGCATGGTGCCGTTGGCGAACACGCTCAGACCGCGCGAGTTGTCGCTGGCCATGCTGGTGATCTGCTGCTGAATGCCCAGCCACACACCGTGCTTGCTCGACGCGCTGCGGTAGGCTTCGCCGCTGAGGGCGGCCGGTTGGCCGTGGCTGTCTTTATAGACGTCGCTGGCCTTGGCGTTGCTGTAGTAGTAACCGGCGCGATATTCACCCGGCAGGCCGTTGAGTTTCGGCGTCCACACCAGTTCGATCGGCAGGATTGCGCCCTGGGTGCCGCTGCCGCTGAGTTTGAAGCCATTGCCGCGATCAAGGTTCGAAGGGTTCTGCTCGTACGCGCCGACCTGTGCGTACAGCTCAGGAGTCAGGTGATATTTGACGCGCAGCGCCCATTGGCTGACCGGCCAGTTGTACCAGATGCCGCCGACCCAGTTGCCGACCTGCGAGCCGCAGAACGCGAGGTTCTGGAAGTCGCACGGGAAGCTGTTGAAGTCTTCGCCTTCGCCGAAACGGCCGACTTTGATGTCGAGTGTCTGATCGAAGAATTTCTGCTGGTACCACATCTGCGTCAGACGCGTGGTCTGGCCACGGCCCCAGACTTCCTGCGCCGAGGTGAAGCCACCCACGCGCGGGTCATTGATGCGGTCGTTGCTGATGTTGTTGCCGCTGCGTTTGGTGATGGTCAGTTGAAACTCGGCGTCGTCCCAGCCAAGGATCTTTTCCAGGTCCAGATGCGTGCCCAAGCCGAACTGATCGCTGTAACGCGCAGTGCGGTCGTGGTCGTAGCCGCCGTGCAGGTTGCTGCCCATTTCGCCGGTGTAATCGAGCTTGAAGTCGTAGCCTTTTTCCGAGAGTTCGGTGCGCGTGCCGTTCCAGTCACCGAGCATGTACGGTGATTCGCTGTCGAAGGCGGGCGCCGCTTGTGCGCAAGCAGCGAGGCCGAGGGCGGTGCAGCCACCAAGGATGCGCAGGGTTGAGATAGCGCTGTCTCGGGAGAAGGAAAAATCGGGCATGGCTAAGTCTTTTTTTGGTGTTTTCGGGGTGCGGGCTGAGTGCTTCAATAAGTCGCAGGCAGTGAAGCGATTCAGCGGAAGGGCGGCAGGATAATGATCTGTTACAAAAAGACAAAGGCCTTTTGTGAACATGCAGCATTTCGGATTCGGTAACAGTGCGGCAAACGGGCGCATTGTGAGGCGGGTCGTGGCCTGCGATCTTTTCAGGTTGGCCTACATTTGAAGTCAGGCCTTCCACCCGACCAGCCCCTCGGCTAAGGTGCGCGGCTTCTGCATTTTCACTTCGCCCAAAGGCCTGGCATGAACGAACAAACCCCCGATCCACTGCACGGCGTCACCCTCGAACAGATCCTCAATGCACTGGTGAGCCATTACGAATGGTCGGGGCTGGCCGAGCGCATCGATATTCGCTGCTTCAAGAGCGATCCGAGCATCAAGTCGAGCCTGACGTTCCTGCGCAAAACCCCGTGGGCGCGGGAGAAGGTCGAGCGTCTGTACGTGAAGTTGATGCGCACCAAGCGACCGCTCTGACATGGACGCCGGTTGTTGGCGCCGCCGCCTGATCACCTGCGCAGCCATATTGGGCTGGGCAGGGTTGGGTATTCAGCTGTACCTGATTTTCTTCGCGCGCTTGAGTGTCGGCGCCAGCCTGTTGGGCGGGTTGGTGAGTTTTTTCAGTTACTTCACGATATGGACGAATACGCTGGTGGCGACGGTGCTGACGTGTGCAGTGACCGAGCGTGAGTCCGCTGCACGTCGCTGGTTTTTACAGCCGTGGGTGAGCAGTGGGATTGCTGTGAGCATTGTCGTGGTCGGTCTGGCCTACAGCCTTTTGCTGCGGCATTTGTGGCATCCGCAGGGTTGGCAATTTATCGCTGACGAGTTGCTGCACGACGTGATGCCATTGTTGTTTCTTGGCTATTGGTGGGGATGCGTTCCGAAAGGCACGTTGCGCTGGTGGCATCTGCCAGTGTGGCTGATTTATCCGCTGGTGTATTTCATCTATGCCTTGCTGCGCGGGCATTGGCTCGGCGCGTATGCGTATCCGTTCATTGATGTGGCGGTGTTGGGTTATCCACAGGTGCTGCTCAATGCCGGGGGGATATTGCTGGGGTTTGTGGTGATTGGCTTGATCGTCATCGGTCTGGATCGCTGGCGGCCAGTACGAAGTTAAAGTTCATGTGGGAGCGAGCCTGCTCGCGAAAGCGGTGTGTCAGTCACCATGGATGTTGAAGGTGCTGACGCATTCGCGAGCAGGCTCGCTCCCACAGGGTTCTCATTCCTCTTCGGGAGTGCCTTCGGCGCGCCAGTAGCCGACGGCTTTGATCAGTTGCTCATCCAGCCCGTGCTCATCGATCAGCACCCGGCGAATCTGCCGTGAAACTTTCGTTTCGGTCGCCACCCACGCATACAGACTGCCCTTGGGCACCTGCAACTGCTTCACGGTGGTCAGCAGGTTGTCCCGGCCCCCTTCGCGCAACACCCAGATCACATTGACCTGCGCCGGGCTTTCCAGCACTTGCTGCTCGGCGCCGTTTTCCACCTCAATCACGACCAGCGCCTTGCGATTGGCCGCCAGGCCTTCGAGGCGACGGGCGATGGCGGGCAGGGCGGTTTCGTCGCCAATCAGCAGGTAGCTGTCGAAAATGTCCGGCACGATCATCGAACCGCGCGGGCCGCCGATGTGCAGGAATTGCCCCGGTTTGGCTTGCTCAGCCCAGGTCGACGCAGGGCCGTCGCCGTGCAGAACAAAATCGATGTCCAGCTCCAGCGCATCGAGGTCATAACGGCGCGGGGTGTAGTCGCGCATCTCTGGCTTCGGCCCGTCGTCCTTGCCGGCGCCGAGCACCATGGTCTCCAGCGCGGCCACCTGTTCGGCGTTCTGCGGGAACAACAGTTTGACGTGATCGTCCGTGCCCAAGCTGATAAACCCGGCCAGCTCCGGCCCGCCGAGGGTGATGCGGCGCATGCGTGGGGTCAGGTCGACCACGCGCAGCACTTCGAGCTTGCGGCGTTTGATTTCGTGCATCACGCGGTGAATGGTTTGGGTATCGACTGCAGTCATTCGGCTTTCTCCGGGGCAGGTTGAACGGCAGGGCCGTCGACGATGGCTTTGGCGGTGTCGTTGAGCAGGTCACGCACGCGCAGGATTTCGTCGGCGCTCCAGCGGCCATGGTGCATTTGCAGGGCATGGCGCAGGTTGTGTACCGCTTCGTGGATTTCCGGCGGCCGATCATGGCCACGCAGCGAACGTTTGCTGACGTCGATGCGCATGCGTACACCGTCCAGTGCCACGGCTTGTTCGCTTAACGACAAACGACCGGCCTCGGTGACGCTGTAGCGTTTTTTACCGCCCTCGGCGTCGCCAGTGATCAGCTCGCTCTCTTCAAGAAAGGTCAGGGTCGGGTAGATCACCCCGGGGCTGGGGCTGTAGGCGCCGTCGAACATGCCTTCGATCTGGCGGATCAGGTCGTAGCCGTGGCACGGCTGTTCGGCGACCAGCGCCAGCAACAGCAATTTCAGGTCACCGGGGGCGAACACTCGGGGGCCACGGCCGCCGCGCTCGCGTCCGGGGCGCTTCTCGAAGCCGTCACGGCCATCGCCGTGTTCGCGGTGGGGGGAATGATGGTCTCTCATTTCTGTCTTCTCTCGTCGTGTTTAGATACAACTTAAGATATATCTTTAGCCTTGCGCAAGACGTTTTTCCCGGCGCGATGACCTGGGCTGACGAGCGGCAGCGATCCCTCGAATGCAAGCGATGATTTTTCAGACGGGTTTTGCAAGGGATAACCTGGAAGTTAAAGTCATCGCTCTATTTGCTGTAGAGTATATGTTCTAAATAACTGCAAGTTACCGTGCTCTCGGGGTGAAGTTACTGTATGGTTTTTTAACTTAAACTGTTTGTAGGGCATAACTTACAGTTACTGTTTCGGATATCGTTTTTTTGTTCTTTTTTCTTGCGGGTCATGAGGTTGTTTAACTACGAAGTTGTCGGAAGTTGCCTGCTTACTTTCCAGAGTTAACAGTCGATGATGCTCCGGCATTGAAAGTTCAAGTTCACCTGGTTCAACTCGGGCAGCGACTCGGGCAGGTATTTTCTTGAACTTTCAATGCTCATCCCCCTATCAAGAAAACAGGTACATAACGATGTTCAAGAAATTCGCAATCGCCGCTCCACTGGCTCTTCTGGCACTGGGTTCCACTGGCGCATTCGCCGCGGGAGAAGCGTCGCACTCGATCAGCCTTGTCGCTCATGTGCCGACCAACGGTTTCTATGTGGTGCCGACCGATCCGGATCTTGTCAACAAGGACCAGGACATGAGCTACCAGCCAACCACTGGCAAGATGCGTGATGTCAATGGTTTCTTCGACGTGCGCAACAACAACGGTTCGGTACACGCCAGCCTCGAAAGTCAGCCGAAACTGGTCGCGGGTAATACTTCGATCGACCTGCAAGTCCTGCTCAACAACAAGGAACTGACTCTCACCCCGCAAATGGTGGTGGGTGAGTCCGAGTCCGACGTCAACTACCGCGCACCGCTGAAAATCACCGCACGTGGCAGCAACTTCCAGCCTGGCGATTACACCGGTTCCGTGGCGATGATCTTTGATGCCGTGCCACCGGTTGCGACCAACTGATCACAGTGATCGGGCACTAAGCGTGCACTTTTACACGTCGCGCTGACCGACGGGGCAGGCAGCAGTGCCTGCCCCGGCGGACTTTCCTTGTTTGTAAATCAGAGTACGAGTTCATGTTCCCGATGACACCCATCGCGGCTGCGCTTGCGCTGTTGTTTTGTGCCAGCGCAGCCGTGGCGTCCAACTCCGCCGGTACTACACCACGCAGTCTGCTGGCGCAGGCCAAAGGTTTACCGGCAGATTTCGAAGAGCATTTCTTTGATGTGCCTCTGGCGGTACGGGTCGAAGTCGACCAGCAACCGCTGGGTGAGGCCATGGTGGTGTTGTCCCGCGACGATCGCATCACCCTGCTCGAATTCACCGACACCAGCGAAAACCGTTTTGGTCCCGCCGAACGCGAAAAGTGGGCGAGCTTTCTTAAACCCGGCGCAGCGCTGGGTGCTTGCAGCGGTTCTTGCCCGGACCAGTTTCTGGCGGTGCACTACAACCTGGAGAGCTCGCTGGTCTCGATCGTCACCGAAAACGCCGAGCGCGATGTCGAGGCCAAGCGTTACTACGATCAGCCCGACGGCGGCAGTCATGGCTTGATGGTGCGCAATCAGCTCAATCTCAATGGCGGCCAGGACCAGGATCTCGGCGGACGCTTCGGCCTCGAAGCCACCTCGAGTCTGGGTAATTGGAGCCAGACGCTCAACTTGCAAATGGCCCGTCTCGGCGGTCCGGATGACAAGCTTTATCATGCGGTGCATGAGTTGCACACCCAGCGCGAACTGCAAGGCAGTTTTTTCCGTCTGGGCTATTTCACCCCCAATTCCGAAGGACTGACGCGCCAGCCGCGCACGTTCGGCACCAGCCCCGATACCGCTGTCGGCGTGATGTATGGCAGCTCCGACAGCCTGGCCATCAACAGTGCGATGCCCAGCGTTTATCCGATTTATGTCACCGCCAATCGCCAGGGCTCGGTGGAGATCTGGCGCGATGGCCTGTTGATCAATACCCAATCGGTGCCAGCCGGTTTGCAGACCCTCGATACCCGCCCGTTGCCCGGTGGCATTTATGAGGTGGAAGTACGGCTGATCGAGGACGGCCAGATCACGTCCACCACTCAGGAGCTGGTGTACAAGCCCAACAACTGGCGCAACCTCGATGAACGCTGGCGCTACAACGTGTTTGCCGGCGAAGAAAGCAAGCTGCTGAGCAACTGGGATACACAGTCCAGCGGTAGCCCAACGGCCGGTGCATCGCTCAATTATCTGTTACACCCGCGGGTGATTCTCGGGCTGTCAGCGCGGCATATCCGTGAAAAGCTGCAATACGGCACGTCCATCGACTGGACGCTGGCCAATCACATCAGCCTGTATGCCAACGTTTACAAGACCGAGGACTATGGCACCGGCCTTGACCTGCAAAGCCTCTATAACTATGGCTCTGGCAGCATTGTGGTCAGCCATACCCGCAGCTGGCTCGACACCACCAATACCTACGACACCTTGCCGGACGGCACACGGGTTCGCCCGCGCAATGTGTTTATCGGCCAGACCAGCAATTCGTCGCTGGCGCTCAATCATCGCGTCAACAGCAAGAGTTCGGTCAATGCGCGGGTCTCGCACAGTGAAGGCAACGTCGAAGGCATGGGCGTGGATCTTGGCTGGACCCAGCGCACTGTGTTGTTGGGCAGCGATGCCAGTTGGCGTTTGTCGGTCTTCGACAGGCCTGGCAGTTTCAGCAGTGGCGATGCGCGCAATCGCGGGGTCGACTTGAGTGTCAACCTGGCGCTCGGCGCACCCGGTCAACAGATCACCGGCAGCATCGGTTCACGCACGGCACGTGATGGTGCGCGCGACAACAATGCTTCGCTCGGCTGGCGCAAGGAACTCAAGGATCACGTACTGCAAAGTGTATCCGTCACCGCGTTGACCGACACCTATGGCCTGGGCATGTCCAGCCTGGCGCATTTCCGTACCGATGCGGTCAATGGCGACGGTTTTATTCAGCGCTCCTCCTACAACGGCAACTTCACCGGTGGCCTCAACGTTGACAGCACGCTGGTGGTCGGCGCGCAGGAAATGCTCATGACCAGCCAGAGCGAAGTACGTGGCGCCGGGTTGATCGTTGATGTCGAGTCGGACATCGAAGACATCGTTTTGCGCGCCGACGACTACACCGGCAGCGGCGCGGCGTTGAAGCCGGGACGCAACTTCATTCCCATCACCGCGTACCGGAACAGCTCGGTGAGTTTCGACTTCGAAGGGACGAGTGTCCCGGCAGCCACCATCGAACCGGCGCGCACGCGGTATCACCTGAACAAGGGCGGCGTCGAGTACCGCAAGGTCCGCGTGATGAGAACCCTGACCGTGCTCGGTCGTCTCGTCGACGAACAGGGCCGGCCGCTCAAGGGGCACCACGTGATCAATCACGCCAGCCGTGGTGTCACCGAAGTGGACGGCTTCTTCTCGATGGAGATGAATGCCGGTTCGCCGACGCTGGAAGTGCGCCAGGGCAATCAGTTGCTGTGTCAGTTCCGCCTCAATGCCGACAGTCATCGCAGTGAAAACAACGTGCTGATGATCGGTGACCTGCGCTGTACGCCGGACACCTTGGCCGATGTCACGTCCACCGAACAGAAGGCGGGTTGAATCGATGAACAGAATCACAGGTGGCGTCGGCTTGGCGCTGGCACTGACCATGCCTGCGGCACAAGCGATAAATCAGGAAATCCACGCGTCGTTTCAACCTGATTCGTCGCAGCCGGGTAAAAACGTATTCGTCAACAAGACACCCAGCAGCGGGTATTGCGCGAACTATCCAGCGCAATGTGCCGAAAACAACATGTTCAGCATCGAGTTGCCCATTCGTTACAGTTCAAATCGCGCCCTCATATCCGGTGACGGTGTCTCGCTTAAAGTACCCGCCGGTTGGCGACGATTGACCGTCACCAACCAGGATACCCAGGAAACGGCGATCGTCGAGGTGCGCATCACGGGCATCGGCTCCTCCTTCTTGTTGAGCGATACAGCGTCCAACCTGACCGGTGCCCCGAATGATCGGGAAGGACATGACAAACTCTGGACCTCCGATGGTTGGCTTTATGCCCCATCGCCCTGCATCGGAACCAGCGTATCGGGATATGGCCCGCGCAATTATCGTTTTTTCTGGCGAACGCCGGTGGAGGCGTCATGCACCAAGACCGTCGCTTTCCCTTTCCGCATCCCATCGATGTCTTTTGAAAAGCTCGATTTCGCTTATGAATTGAAAACCCCCAACCCGCTGGACATGTCGAGCGGTCTGTATACCGGGGCCATCGCCTATTCCATGGGCCCCGGTGCGGATTTTCATATGGGGTACATGATGCAACCTGACGACACCAACCTGACCCTGGACTTCGTGCTCGACGTGCAGCACACCCTGAAGGTCGACCTGCCGCCGGGCGGCGACAAGGTGTCATTGGAACCCGCTGGCGGATGGGCGCGCTGGATCGAGGGCGGGCGAAAACCGACGAGGATTTTCCGCGATCAACTGTTCTATCTGTCGGCGTCGTCACGTTTCAAGGTGCTGATGTTGTGCAACTCCACTGGCGGTACAGCTTGCAAGCTGGGCAGCCCGAAAGGCGATACGACCGAGGTTGAAGTTTTCCTGACCTTGCCGCCGGGCATCACGGGCCCCAGTGGAGGCAATGTCACCCGCTTGCCATTGCGCTTCAACGATTGGGCGGGCCCCTTCCAGCCCGGCATCTATGTCGATCGCAAGCCCGGCTCGCTGCTGTTCGAAATGACCCCGTTCGCCATCGATTTTCTGCTCCAGCCCGGCAAGAGCGACCGGCTGCGCGGCAACATCACCATTATCTGGGACTCGGACGTGTGACCGCTCCGGTCAGGGCATTTTTCAATATTCATGGAGTTGAAAACGATGAACCGTGGTTTTTTGCTGAGCGTGCTCAGCGTGTTTTGCCTGACGGCGCAGGCCGGGCCGCAGATCAATGTCGGCACGGTGTACGACTATCTGGATGCCGATAAAAGCACCTACCTCAAACGGGTGTTCAACAGCGGTGACGCCACCGCATTCGTCAAGATCAATGTGCTGGAAATCGTCTACGGCGCCGACGGCACCCCGCAGGAAATTCCTCTGGTGAATGCCGCCGACGGTGCCTCGCGCAATGGCCTGATGGCCAGTCCGGCGCGGCTGATCGTGCCGGCCCAGGGCATGCAGGGTACCCGTCTGCTGTACATGGGCGTACGTGATCGCGAACGTTATTTTCGCGTGCGCTTCGTCCCGGTGGTGCCGGAAAAGGAAGACGATTTTGTCGTCAGTGGCGAAGAGCGTGATGAGTATAAAAAGTCGCTTTCGGCTGGCGTGAACGTGATGACCGGGTTCGGCACGATCTTTTTCGTGCGACCCAAAGACGCCCGTTTCGCCACTGTCATCAATGACACCGACAGTCGTTATGAGCTGCGCAACAACGGCAATACCGTGGTGATCGTCGACGAGTTCAAAAGCTGTTCGCTGATCAAGGAAACCGAGTGCGGCGCGACCACCAAACACCATGTGCTGGCGGGCAAGACCTTCGCTTTCGATAAAGAAAAGGGCCGCGAGTACCGCTTCTTCCTGATCGAAGGCGACGATAAGAAAACCCTCAAGGTCGCTAGCCACTAGGGCTGTTTTCCATTGACGCATCGGGTAACCCAACATGATCAAGCAATGCACCGTCATCGCGCTGATGGCCGCTACCGCTCTGACTGGCGCGGTGGCGTTGGCCGCTCGCGAAGAGCACACCTTCGAGGTGTCCCTGACGATCCCCAGTCGCCCGTTTTACATCATCCCGGCGGAGCCGGACTGGATTCACCGGCCGCAGCAGCTTTTTTGGGATTACCCGCGTGCGACCCTGGGGAGTCTGGAGAGGAATTTCGATGTACGCCACGACAGCAGCGCAATTGAAGCGCGCCTGGCCAACGACGCCTATCTGGAAAATGGCCGGCCCGGTGAGCTGATCGAGTTGCGGGTCACCTTCAATGGCGTTGAGCTGAGTTCGCACGTCATCCCACGCATGGTGCTCACGCAGGAAGAAGCTGCTGCGGGCAAGCGCGTGGCATTGAAGATCGAGCCGATCGAACCGCTGGGGGGTTATCGCTCCGGGGATTACAACGGCAACGTGGTGCTGTTGTTCAATGCCAAGACACCCGGTGCCGAATGAACCCGGTAAATCCGTTCCTCCACAACCAGGATCACGCATGAAACAGTTGAATTGGCTGGGCTTGCTGGTGGCGTTGAGCTTGCCTCAGGCGCAGGCAGCCAATCAGGAGATCCGCGCGCTGTTTCAGCCGGACTCCGCCAAACCGAACAAGAATGCGTTCGTCAACAAAACGCCGAACAGTGGTTACTGTGCGACGTATCCGGCGGAATGTGCCGGATACGGGATGTTCAGCATTCGATTGCCGGTGCGGTTCACCTCCAGTCGCTACGTCTCGACCTTTGATTGGGTGGGCGCCAAAGCTCCCGCCGGCTGGCGGCGCCTGACCGTGACCAACCCCGATACGCAAGCTACGGAAACGGTGGAAGTACGCATCAGCGGGATGGGTTCCAGGTACGTACTGAGTGATGCCGCTACCCGACTGGCCGGCGGCAGCACCAGCCTTGAAGGCCATCGCAGATTATGGACCACGGACAGTTGGGTGCACGGGATACCCGCGCCTTGCCGCTACAGCGGCGTTGGGGCATACGGTGCCGAGGACTTCCGGTATTTCTGGAAAACCCCGACGGAGGGATTCTGCTTCAAGATTCCTACGGCGCACATTTCCTGGATGTACTTCGATACCCTGGATTTCGCCTACGAGCTGCGCACCCCCAATCCGTTGGGCATGTCTTCCGGCCGCTATACCGGTTCAATGGTTTATACCCTCGGCCCCGGCGGTGATTTCGATATGGGGCCACTGATGCAACCGAACGACAGTAACCTGACGCTCGATTTCGTACTGGACGTGCAGCACACCTTGAAAGTGGATATCCCGCCGGGCGGCAACAGAGTCGTGCTGGAACCGCAGGGCGGGTGGCAGCGCTGGCTCGATAGCGGCCGCAAGCCTGTACGTCTTTATCGCGATCAGATTTTCCACATCTCCGCTTCTTCGGCATTCACGATGAAATTCGAATGTGAGCATGGTGTGGGGTGGGGGACTGGCTGTGCCATCGTTAACGACGCGGGTTACGCAGGGCTGGTCGAGGTCAGTGTCAGTTTGCCTGACGGCTTGACCAATAGCGCCGGGCAACCGGTCAAGCGCCAGCTTTTGGAACGCAGTACCAAAACCACGTTTCAGCCCAGCCGCTATGTCGATCGCAGGCCGGGAACCCTGCATTTCGAAGTGAGCGAACAACAAACCGGCTGGATGATAGAAAAATCCACAGACAGGCCCTACAGCGGCAACATCACCGTGATCTGGGATTCGGAAGTCGGTTAGCTCAGTACCGCTTGGCCAGCACGCAGACACTGGCCAAGTCGAGCACCCATCTCGTCAGAGGCCAGCCTTGGCCAAGGCTTGACGGGTCAGTTGGCGGGACAGTTCCTCGCGTTTGTAACCGATCTCGTTCAACAGCTCGTCGTAACGTTTCTGGCTCATGGGGGCGTCGTCAAACAGGCTTGGTTCGTCAGGAATATCCAGCTGGTCAGCCAGTGTCTGGATTCTTCGAGCCAGCGTGTGTGGATTGGTTTGCTCGTTCGGGTTGGCCCATTCGGCTTTTGCTTCGCGCAGTTCATCGAGCAGGCCTTCCATGGGATCGAACCTGCGACTATTGCTCTCGTATTGATCCGGGTACGTCTTGCGCAAATGTTCGTACCAGAAATTATCCGAATACAGGTTGAGCATCCCGTTGACCAGACCATCGCCGCTTTCACCCTTGATGATCGTTGCATAGGCGGCGTCGAGTTTCTTGTCGGTGACACCCGAGCGAGGTCGATAAAGCATGTCCTCGTTTTGCCAAGGCAACTGCAGACGTCCCGCCAGCCCTGTCTCGAACGCCATATGAACTTCGACTTCATCCGGCGGGTCGTTGCTCGGGTCGTTTTTGTTCAGTTGCTCTTGGGTTTTGTATTCAAAAGCGGCTTCGTCGGTCACTCTGTTCAAGCGCGCCGCGCTGCGGGCCAGGCTCACGAGCCTGTCCTCAAGCACTGCCGGTGATGTTGACTCTGCGTAGACTTTGGACACCAGAACCTTCATCCCCAGCGAGTTGAAAAGCTGCGCACCGAGATCGCCACAGTCGTCCGGAGAGACAATCTGCTTGAACAGCGTTTCGCGCAGTTTCGTGTCCACGGCCGCCGCATCGACCATGTCCCAGACGCGTTGGGTCAACCGTCTGCGGCCCTGATCGGTGCGATAGTCGGCGCTTTCCCTTTGTTTGCGGATCACGCTGAAAAAACCGCTGGAATCAGGTTCAGCCATCAGGTCGTGCCAGGATTCTTCGCGATACTTGCTGAGCGATCCGGACGGGCTGAAAGCGATGGATTCGCGGGGGAACAATTGCCAATGACTGATCTCGTCACTGGCCGCCCTAAAATAGTCCTGCACAAACGTAAAGCCTGTGGACTCGCGGTATAGGCCATAACGCACGCGATCTTCGTTGCTCAGTCGGGACGTGTCAAAGCGCGCCCGGCTGAGGATGTACGCCTGATCGGAACCGGCGGTGACCTCCGGCAGGGCTTTGATGGGGGTTCTGCGCATATCCAGCAGGAAGTTACGTGGCCGCTGTTTAGGCACGCCGCCGACCTCGAACAAACCTTCGGGCCAGCTCTCGATACGGCTGTTGGCCAGGCGCAGTTCTGTCAAATGATCCAGCCGCCCGATGTCGGGTGGCAGGTTCAGCGGGTTGCCGTTTAGATTTAGCGTGCGCAGTTGCCGCAGCTCCCCGAACTGTTGGCGGTTGTCGGCGCTCAATTTGATCTCGTTATCGGCCAGATCCAGCGCCTCCAGACGGGGCATCAGCCCGAGGATGGAAGGCGCTTCTTGCAAGTTGCACTGGCGGGCGCTCAATTGGCGCAGGTCACGGAAACTGCTCAGCAGCGCGCTGGGGTCTGGCGCAAGCTTTGCGCGATTCAGGTTCAACGCAGTGATGCGATCGAAGTATTTCTTCATTTTCGGACGCCTGCGCAGATCCCTCCACCAGCGTTCCAGATCGTGCCCGAAGAACTCGGTGGACAAATCCAGCGTATAGCCTTGGTCGGGATGGACGCTGCGCTCGCCAAAGATTTCACTTTTGCGATCGAAGCACTCGATCAATTGACTCTCGATAAATTCGCCACCCTTGTGCAAATAGTCATCTGTGGGGGATATGAAATTGGTATCGGGGTCTGTATAGGCGGGATAACCGTTACGCCAACTCTGCAGTTCTGCGTGCAGTTCCCGGCGTTCGGCTTCAAGCTGTGCGATGGCGTTCAACGGCTCACCCTTGCGCGCCAAGGCCTCTTTGAACGCGGTGACTTCGCGTTCATTCATTTCTGGATAGAGATCCTGGATTCTTTCCTCCGGTGTCGAGGCACGAAGAAACCTTGGCAGGCCGCGTACCAGTGTTTCGGTTTCGATGCTCGCCACCGGGCGAATGGGCGGTTCTGCCAGCACTGTACGGCGATCGGCAGGGGCTGCGGATTTCTCCATGATCCACAGCTTGAACGGACGGCCCTGACCGCGCTGATAACCGACACTCGACAACGTTTTAGCGGGCAGGGCCTGCAGGATCGCTTCGTAGAAATCGTCGGCGCCGTGCAGCGCCTGGTGATTGGCGTCGAGCACTTCGTAGCGACCCAGTTCGTCACGAATCAGACGCCTGACGGTGGTCGCGTCCTCCGCGCCTGCGCTGCACCGCAACGGCCCATCGTAGGTGCCGTCACGCACTTCGATGCGCAGGTCGGCAAAGCTGTCGGTGTTGATTCGCAAGGTATTGAGCGCCAGCCGCTCGGTATCGGCGGTCAGCGATGCATCGCGGTAAAACCCCTCGTAGGCGCGGGCGGTGCACGCTTCAAAAGCCAGCTCCCGCGCCTGAGCCTTGAGCCGCAACGGCAAGCGCTGTTCGCTGACGGTGCGTTGCAGTTCGTCAGCACTGGCCTGCGCCAAGAGCTTTTCGCTGAGCGGCAATGGCAAATCGGGAAAGGTCTTTCGCACAACGCGAACGTCGTCCTTGGTTGCGCGATCGGCCGCTTGATAGAGACGGTTTGCGACGTCCGTGCGGCGCTCGTCGACAGCATCGGCAAGGATATTGCGCAGCGCTTGCGGACGCTCCAGCGAGGGCACGTCGCGTCCCAGCAGCGCGCGCATTTCGCCGTTATCCAGAAACCCTGTCAGACGTTCCGGCAACCGGCCGGCATTGAGTTCGGTCTGGGTAAGGGTCAAGGTGTCGGCTGCGCTGGCGCTCGGGTTGCCGTACTGGCGCGAATACCCATCGAGGTGTTCGTACACCACTTTCATCGCCCGCCTGGGCGGCCAGCCGGGCAAACCGCTGACGATCGGTTCGAACCAGTCCGAATCGGCCGCGATCGACCGCCCCGCGCGGATATTGGCGCTGGCAATCTTTGCATCATCGTCAGCCGTGTAACGCTTGAGACTGTCGGCCAGCAAGGGCGGCGGCGGGCTGCTGTCGTTGTGCATCCGGCGCAGCAGATCGGGCTCGGTGCCACTGCTGATACGGATTTCCTCCAGTTGCGCCGGCGTGAAGCGCTCGGCGCTATGGCCCAGGCGCGGCATCAAGGTGTTGTCTGGCCAGTGCGCCGGGTTTTCCGCTTCATGTCGCCAGGCACCGTGCTCGTTGTGCTCCAGCGTCGGCCGGTACGCGTTCGGGCGTTCTGGATGTTTGATTCGGTGGGTTTTGACTTGCGGGCGATTCGAGGCTTTTTCGACGCTGTAGAGCTTGCCCTCCAACGGCAGAATGCTCTGGCCGCCATGGACATGCAGACCGTGCGGATCGGGTTTCGAGCTGGCGTCCAGTTGCAGGTTTTTTTGTTCATACGGCGTCAGGTCCGGGTGCCACAACGTTGGTTTGCCATCAGGCAAGCGTACCGGCTTCATGTTCTCGACCAGTGGCGACAATTTGATTTTGAAGGCGCTGCCGATTTCGGCGGCGGCACCGAAAGTGGCCAGTTCGATCACGCTGGTCACCACCCCGATCACATGATCGGCCGCCTCCTGCCATAAGCCTTCGGCCAGATCGACAATGCCCTCGATCACCTCGGTGGTCAGTTGATAAGCGGTGTAAGCCATCATCAACTCGCCCAGCCCGGGCACGAAAGGTGTGGCAATCAATAGGGCCACGTTGAAAATGTCCGAGACGATTTTCTTGAAATTGTCCCACCACGCCCAACGTGCCTTGCTGTCGGTGTCGGCGGTGGAGACGGCGATTTCCCGGGCGTCGTTGAGAATCTTGTTGAGCTTTTGCTGATAGGCATGGCGCCAGTAATCGCCTTGTAATTTCAGGCGACTGAATTGCAGGTTGGGGTTGGCCACCGGGTCCTTGCGCCACGCCGGTCGCTGGTCGGTCGGGTCGACGCGCGGGTGATACCTGACGGTGAACAGCCGCTGTTCAAGCTCGGCAAAGAAGTGCCCGCGTTGCTGCTGATCGACAAACTGGCTGAAGAACTGGCGATAGGTTTGTTGGGTCGAGGCGCTGAATCGGTCTTCGCGAAACTGCCGCGCCAGTTCATCCCTGAACGCCCTGAGCGAGTCGTACTCTTTGAGCGGGTGATCCGGGTCGTGAGGGATGTAGACAATCAGGCGCCGAACCCCGCGACTGTCCTGCTGCGCGTGCGTCAATAGCAGGACACCGGTCAGCGCAGTGCCAAGCAGTGACAGGTCAGAGCACAGCATTGAACGACCGTTGAGCAGCAGTTGCGGTTTGTCTTCGGCCAGGCTCAACAGCATTTTGTAGGCGTCGTACTGGATATCTTCCTTGATCAACGCCAACTGCGCCGCGACGGCGAGCGCATCTTTCTGGCTTTCGCTGACTTTGTACCGCAGCACGCTTTCGGCCAGCGGTTCGCCGGGCAGCAGGTAGCTTTCCAAGTGTTTTTTATACTGCGCGCCGATGTCCAGATCCCGGCACAGCGTTTGAAACTGAGTGATCGACATTTGGCTTTTGATCGGTACGACGTCGAACAAGCCTCGCTCATCGGGTTTGCTGATGTAGGTCGAGCCAGGATCGACTGTTTCACTGCTGGCGAAATTGTGCAGCGCCGCATCCAGCAGGGAGACGGTGCGCGTAACGACGCCTGCCGACAGGTCGATTGCGTACCAGGGTTTTTCTTTTGGCAGGTACAGGCGCAGGTACGTGGCTTTGACATCCGGCTCGATGCCGTGTCGTGCCTTGATTTTTGCCTTGAGCAAAGGTTCGGCAAACGCATACAGGTCGGTTTTGGCCAGCAGGTGATCAACCTGGTTCTGCGAATTCCAGGCCTTGAGGTTGGCAGTGGCCAGTTTGTTCAGGTAGGCGGCGGGCGCGGTGGTGTACCAGGATTCATTCTTCAGTGGCGAGGCTGCCAATGCGCGGCCCCGGCTGACGGTGGCGGTTTTGAAACTGTCGTTGACGGCGGATTTGATGAATTCGTAGTGCCGTCCTTTATCCGCGTTTTCCGCAGGCTGGGGAGAGAGAGACATGGCCAATCATCCTTGATTGTTGAGGAGTGATCAGCCTACTCAGGGCAGGGCAAAACAAAAGTTCAAAGATCGGGAGGCAAACAGCGCTACGAGTCAGCAACCCGACGAAAATTCGAATCTGAAAAATACATAAGTACCACCCGCCACACCGAAAAAGCGTCACCCTGATGCAGAAAAGCCCGACACGATTTGTTACCTCGCGGTAGGGCGCGGCGCCTCGAGCATCGCCACGCTGGCGGTTTGCGTTGGCGTGCATTGTGAGGCGCTGCCCGGTTGCAAGTACGGTGTCAGAATCGGTGCCATGCCCTTGAGCACCTGCACTGGCAGGGCCGAAGTGAATTTGAAGTTCTCCGCCGAGCGCCCTGGAACGAATGCGGTGAGGGTGCCGAAATGGTGGTCGCCGATGTAGAACACGAAGGTCGCCGTGCGGTTGATCGACTTCGAACTGAGGATGCGTCCGCCCGAACCGATGGCCTCGATGCGGTTGTCACCGGTACCCGTTTTGCCACCCATGGCCAGTGGGCTGCCATCAGCCAGTTTGAAACTGCCGGAAACACGTTTTGCCGTACCGGCGTCCACTACTTGCGAAAGAGCCTCGCGCATGGCCGTGGCGACCTCTGATGGCATCACTCGTTTGCCGACATGCGGGTCGTTGACCAGTTGCGTTTCGTACGGCGTACCGGCGGCGAAATGCAGGCTGTCGATGCGCAAGGTCGGCATGCGTACGCCGTCATTGAGGATGGTGCCGATCAACTCGGCCAGTGCGGCAGGGCGGTCACCTGAGCTACCGATAGCGGTGGCCAGCGACGGCACCAGGTGATCGAACGGGTAGCCGACTTTCTGCCAGCGCTGGTGAATCTCGAGGAACGCCTCGATCTCGAGCATGGTGCGAATACGGCTGTCGCGGGCGCCCTTGTGTTTGCTCTTGAACAGCCAGCTGTAGACTTCCTGACGTTCGAAATGGCTGGCTTTGACGATCTCGCTGAAGGTCGCGTCCGGGTGGTTCAACAGATAGCCCATCATCCACAAGTCCAGCGGATGCACCTTGGCAATGAAGCCTTGGTCGGGCAAATCGTAGCTGCCAGGGCCGTAGGAATCATAGAGGCGGATGAGGCGATCATCGGTGAGTTTTTCCGTGAGCTTGGCGCCTTTGAGGTGTGAGCGCACAAACGTGTTGAAGTCTTCCTGGCTGGCATCGGGCAGCAGGTAGCGATGCACGGCGGCCATGCGAATCGGCGTCGGGCGCATGCTGTCGAGGAAGGTGTCGAGGCGCGCCTGAGTGTCTTTGTTTTTGTACTTTTTCCAGAACTTGAGCTGGAACGAAGTGCCTTCGCGGTCGGCGAAATTCGCCAGGTATTCCTGACGACGCGGGTCACGATCGTCCTTGAGCAGTTCGGCACTGTTGTTGGGGCCGGAGTAGGTGGTGTAACGCACCAGATCGCGCATCAGCCGAATGAACGGCAGGTTGATCGATTCGCGCAGGGCATCGCGCAAGGTCGGCAAGCGGCCGTTGTCTTCCTTGCGAAAGTTGTGGAACGTGTGCAAGCCGCCGCCGGTGAAAAACGCCTCGCCGGGGCTCGCCGAATACTTGCGATCAAGTGCTGCGCCGAGCAGCTTCGACAGGTCGTGATCCTTGTTCTGGATCAGGTAATCGATGACCCACTGGCTCAGGCGGTCCTGATCGGGGACTTCGACTTTCTTCAGTTCCGGCACGCTCATCGCGCCGTACTTGTCATGCAGTTCGGCAATGATTTGCAGGTACGTGGTGAGCACGCGCATTTTCGCGGTTGAGCCGAGTTCGAGTTTGCTGCCTTCGTTGATATCGAAGGGCTGGTCGGTGCTGTCGGTCTGCACCCGCACGCGGGAGCCGTCCGGGGTCAGTTCGAAGAGGGTGAAGCTGTAGCGCACTTGCGTGGTGCTGGTGGGGGTCAGCAAGCGTTCACCGAGCAGGCCGACTTCGGCGGCGTAGGCAGGGTCGGCGAGTTTCTTCAGGTACGCAGTGGCCTGGGTTTGCAGTTCGCCCTGCAGGGTGCTGGTGGCTGACAGATCGAGGCGGTCGAGATCGTACAGCGGCCGGTTGAGCATGCTCGCCAGACGACTGCGGGCGACGCTGATGCCCTTGTTGGTTTCGATCGGTTGAATGGTCGGCTGGGTCTGCCAGTCGCGATAGGTGACTTTGCTGGTCAGGGCGGCATCGGCCAGCGCGCTGTCGATCACACCGTTCTGCTTGAGCAGGCGCAAGTGGCTGTCGGTGAGGTTGGCGAGTTCTTCGCGGCCCTTGGTCAGATAATGCGAAGGGCGCCGCTGAGCGATCATCAGCGAGAGCATTTCACGCAGGACCAAGCCTTTGGCTGCCATGGTTTTCGCATCCGTGGCCGGGCTGTTCAACTGTGCGTTGGCCTGGTTGAAGTCGCTGCCGTACCAGACGCGCAAGCCTTCCGCCATGCCATGCACTTCACCATGCCCCGGCACCGCCGACAGCGGCACGCTGTTGAGATAATCGCGCACGATGTTTTGCCGTGCTCCCAGGGTTTGCGGGCCGGGCTGATAGGCGCGCACGCTGGCGGACATCATCTGCCGTAGTTTTTCGGCACCGGACACCGTCAGGCCATCCGGTGAGTGGCGGTACTTTTCCAGCTGCGTCGCCAGCGTGCTGCCGCCCGCCGACTGGCCGGGCAAGCGCAGCAATTTCGCCACTTGCGACCACGCCGCCATGCCGAAACGCGGCCAGTCCACTGCCGGGTTGGCCAGCGGTTGTTTCGGGTCGAGCAGGAAACGGTTTTCGATGAACAACAGGCTGCTGACCACCACCGGCGGGATGGATTCGAAGCTTGAGTAAAGCTGTTGCGGGTAGTTGTACTTGTACAGCGGCGCAGCCCGGCAATCGGTGATCGACAGCCCGGCCTGGATCTTCTCGGAGTACGGCACGAACAGGCCTTTATCGGTGTAGCTGAGCAACGCCGGGGAAAAACGCGTCTGCTCGGTAACGACATAGTTGCGTTTGAGCAGGCGTGGCAGGAATTCATCGAGGGAGCTGTAACCCAGGCGCAAGTCGAACGGCCCGTTGCCCGGATAACGAATGGCTTCGCTGGGACCGGGTTCGAGATGGTAAGTCAGCGAAGCAGCGTACTGGCTCAGTTCGCGTGACTGAAAGCGTGAAGTGCGCATTTCCTTGGACGCGGCCAGTCCTACCACGATCGCGATAATCAGCAGCAACAACCAGAAAGCCTTCCACCCGTGCCGATTGCGGCGGGGTTTTTCAGGGACAGGCGCTTCATCCACACGGTCAGTCGGAACCACGGCTTTACTCGAATCGGTTTGCCACAAAGCGCCCATAGTCGATTGATCCATTCACGCAGATTGATCGGACTTGTCTGAAGCTTAGACGGTGGTTGGGGCTGGTGAAAAAAATGTGAAGGGTTGGCCAGGGGGGGGTTGCTGAATAAATCTGAAAGGCTGGCGCCAGGGCGAAGTGAGCCTAAAGCCAACTTTGTGGCGAGGGAGCTTACTCGCCTGAACCTGCCAATCAGAGCGCGCTGCAGGGCAATGCTGCCAAAGCAGGGGCATGACGGTGCACCAATGCTGTGCAATACTCGGCGGCTTTTTCGGTGGCGATTATTCCTACGCAAAGCAGGGAATGCCTCTCCGCAAACCGGGTTATTGCCGAGAGTTGTCGCTGAATGTTGTGGCTTATAGAGTGAAAAATCCTGCCCAAGGCTTTTTATACTGCACGCCCCGCTGATCTTTCAGGTTGCCCTGCAAGACGTGTCTGCCCACGAAGCAGACGCGGTTTCAGTTCAAGCCAAGGCTTATCGGCCGACGCTTCGACACTCGGTGGTCATATCCAATAACAAGACGAGGTTGCACCCCTATGCCAGTCGGCAATCAACTGCCTCACGGCGACACCGCTCAGGGCGGTCCGCTCAAACGCGAACTCGGCGAACGGCATATTCGCCTGATGGCGCTCGGTGCCTGTATCGGCGTCGGTCTGTTTCTAGGTTCGGCCAAGGCCATCGAAATGGCCGGCCCGGCGATCATGCTGTCCTACATTCTCGGTGGTCTGGCGATTCTGGTGATCATGCGTGCCCTCGGCGAGATGGCCGTGCACAACCCGGTCGCCGGCTCTTTCAGCCGTTATGCGCAAGACTACCTCGGCCCGTTGGCCGGCTTTCTCACTGGCTGGAATTACTGGTTCCTGTGGCTGGTGACCTGCGTCGCGGAAATCACTGCGGTGGCCGTGTACATGGGCATCTGGTTTCCCGATGTGCCGCGCTGGATCTGGGCCCTCGCGGCGTTGATCAGCATGGGTTCGATCAACCTGATCGCGGTGAAGGCTTTTGGTGAGTTCGAGTTCTGGTTCGCCTTGATCAAGATCGTCACGATTATTGCCATGGTCATCGGTGGCGTCGGCATCATCGCTTTCGGTTTCGGCAATGATGGCGTGGCGCTGGGGATTTCCAACCTGTGGGCGCATGGCGGCTTCATGCCCAATGGCGTGACCGGTGTGCTGATGTCGCTGCAAATGGTCATGTTCGCCTACTTGGGCGTCGAGATGATCGGCCTGACCGCCGGTGAAGCCAAGAACCCGCAGAAAACCATTCCTGACGCGATCGGCTCGGTGTTCTGGCGGATTCTGCTGTTCTATGTCGGCGCGTTGTTCGTGATTCTGTCGATCTACCCGTGGAATGAAATCGGCACGCAGGGCAGCCCGTTCGTGATGACCTTTGAGCGTCTGGGCATCAAGACTGCCGCCGGCATTATCAACTTCGTGGTGATCACTGCGGCGCTGTCGTCGTGCAACGGCGGTATCTTCAGCACCGGGCGCATGCTCTACAGCCTGGCGCAGAATGGCCAGGCGCCGGCCGGTTTTGCCAAGACCTCGAACAACGGCGTGCCGCGTCGTGCGCTGTTGCTGTCGATGGCGGTGTTGCTCTTGGGCGTAATGCTCAACTATCTGGTGCCGGAAAAAGTCTTCGTCTGGGTGACTTCGATTGCCACTTTCGGCGCAATCTGGACCTGGGTGATGATCCTGCTGGCTCAGCTGAAATTCCGCAAAGGCCTGAGCGCCAGCGAACGTGCCGGCCTCAAGTACAAGATGTGGCTGTACCCGGTCAGCTCGTACTTTGCCCTGGCGTTCCTGGTGCTGGTGGTCGGCCTGATGGCGTACTTCCCGGACACTCGCGTGGCGCTGTATGTGGGGCCGGCGTTCCTGGTGCTGCTGACCGTGTTGTTCTATGTGTTCAAGTTGCAACCGACCGGCGAAACGCAGGGTGCTGTGCGTTCGGCCTCTTAAGTCGTAGCTGCTGAAAAAAACGAAGCCCCGGTCGAGAGATCGGGGTTTTTTTTTGCCCGTGCCGCGGATCGTCTCCAAGGTTGGCCCACCTGCGCTTGCTGCAGTGGCAGTGTGGTGACCACTCGTCGGAAGTGGCCGCCCACCTGTAATTTCTGACAGTAGACCAGGCACCTGCCTTGGCCTAGGTTGAAGCTTCGCCAAACGTGGTAAGGGCAGGGCACCGGCATGAAGGGATTCTCGGCATTGACTGTGATCGAAATTGCCGATGGATTTATCCATTGGCAAATCTTTTTCGTCCTGTACAACGCCATCGAGCTGTCGCAAGCCGCCAGTAACTTTGCCGCGTTTTGCGTTGCAGCTGCGTTCTCTTTTTACGTGAACATGCTGTACACCTTCGAGAGCAGAACGTCGGTGTTCGGCTATCTGTTGTTCATTGTGCTGATGGGCGGAGTCAGTTTCGGCATCGGTTCGATTGCCGATGCGCGTCATTGGCCGGGACTGATGACTGTGGTGGTGTTCACGCTGATCAATTTTCTGGCCGGATACGGCTTTTTCAGGTACGTGCTATTACGTGAGCAACGGTGATGAAGCAATTGTTGGCTATTGGGCTCTTTGGACGGTCTCCTGCGCCAGCGCAATGGGATCGACTGGCTTTGGTTGCGGTGTTGATCATTGCACTGTACGTACGCTTCCACTCCATTACGGTGCCGTCGATATGGGGCGACGAGGCCTATGGCCTCCTGCTTGCGCGGGAAACGCCGGCACGCATCTGGGCGTTGACGAGCCTGGACGTTCATCCGCCGCTCTACTACATGTTCTTGCATTACTGGGGCGCAGTGTGGGGCGATGCCCCATTGCCGGCACGAGCCTTGAGCGTGTTAGCGGATGTCGGCACGTTATTGTTGTGTATCAAGTTGATGAGCCTGATCTCAACGCGTCGGGCGACGTGGATTGCGGCATTGCTGTTGGCGTTGTTACCAATTTCGATACGTTTTAGCCAGGAAGCCAGGATGTACACCTTGCTTGGATTCTGGCTGATGGGAGCTACCCTGGCATTGGTGTGCTGGGCACGGGCGCCGAAGCAAAAACGCTTTGCGGTGATTTACGCGTTGCTGATGGTTGCTGCGTTTTATACGCATTACTTCGCCGGTTTGTGTGTGTTGGTGCATTGGTTGTTCTGGTGGCAGAGTCGCAGTTCCCGGACCGTGGTGACCATTGGGCCTGGGGAGTGGCTAATCACCAACATTGCCGTCGTGTTCTTGTACCTGCCCTGGATTCCCCATCTCTTCAATCAATTGGCTGACACGGGGGTATTGGAGTGGATAGCTCCCGTGACGTTGCAGCAAGCCTTGATGATTGTCTGGCAGTTCTCCGTAATCGGTAGCGACGCCTTCCAGTCGCCGATGTTGAGGCTGCTTCCGTTGGTATTGATGTTGCTGTTTGCTGCGACAATCATTGCGAACAGCTCTGCTGAACAACGCTTCAACTGGCTGCTGGTCAGCTATTTTTTTGTGCCGCTTATTGCTCTCTATCTGATTGCCTTGGTGCATGCGCTATTTGTACCTCGATACCTGTTCTTTTCGGCTCCGGCTTTGGCAATGATGACAGCGGTCGCGCTGGATATCTGGGGGAAACGTCGAATTTGGTTGGCGAGGGCAGTTCTGTTTTTTGTGGTGGTTGTCCAATTGCACGGGCTAACGATGGTGTACCGACAAAACGATGAACTAAATGGTACAGATGTGCGCAAAGACGCTGGGTTTGCTTCATTGGTGATGCAGTTGAATCAGAACGCGCTGTCGGGTGACCAGGTCATCATCGCTTCTGCGTACTGGTTTTCGATCTTCTCTTACTACAGCTCCGCTGGTGTTGATCTGAGGATTGAAGTGCAATCTTCACTGGATGATTTTTTGAAGCTTACCCGTCGCGGTGTTCTGAGTCTGATCAGCGATCCAGTTCGCCTCACCTACATTGACGGCGTGACTGTTCTTGATTGCCGCAACCTAAGAACCTGGTGGGTAACGGATGCTGGTTTACATGGCGAGAGACCACTGTTTGCGAAGGGGCGTTCGCCCCGTCTCACCCTTCATGGGGGGCAAATTTCGGCGTATTTGTTCATCGCAGAGCCAGTACCGAACGCAATAGCGACCGGCACGTACTCCACGCTTGGGCCTACGCTGCAGCCACTTCCTGCGGCTCGAAACTGTCTGCTCGCGCCATCTGCCACATCCGCGAATAGAACTCGCCGTTGACTTCCCCGGTGAGCAATTCGCCCGGTTTCAGGAACACGTGCAACTGCGAGAACAGTTTGATCTCGGTCGCCGACATGCGCCGCACCAGATGCTTGGCCGACAGTTGTGATGGATGTTCAAGCCCGGCCGCTGCAAGCATTTCCGCCAAGGCTTTTAGCGTGTTGCGGTGGAAGTTGAATACCCGCTGCGCCTTGTCTGGCACTACCAGCGCACGTTGGCGCAGAGTGTCCTGAGTCGCCACACCGGTCGGGCATTTGTTGGTGTGGCAGCTTTGCGACTGAATGCAGCCGATGGCGAACATGAAGCCGCGCGCGGAGTTGGCCCAGTCGGCACCGATGGCCAATACGCTGGCGATGTCGAAGGCGCTGACGATCTTGCCGCTGGCGCCGAGTTTGATCTTGTCGCGCAGGTTGAGGCCGACCAGCGTGTTGTGGACAAACAGCAGGCCTTCGCGCATCGGCACACCGATGTGGTCGGTGAACTCGACCGGTGCGGCACCGGTGCCACCTTCCTTGCCGTCGACGACGATGAAGTCCGGGAGGATGCCGGTTTCCAGCATGGCTTTGGCAATGCCCATGAACTCCCACGGATGGCCGAGGCAGAACTTGAAACCCACCGGTTTGCCGCCGGACAGCTCACGCAGTTGCTGGATGAAATGCATCATTTCCAAGGGCGTCGAAAACGCGCTGTGACGTGACGGCGACACGCAGTCTTCGCCCATCATGATTCCACGGGTTTCGGCGATTTCCCTGGTGACTTTGTGCTTGGGCAGGATGCCGCCGTGGCCGGGTTTGGCGCCCTGGCTCATCTTGATTTCGATCATTCGCACTTGCGGATTCTGTGCCTGGGTGGCGAAGCGTTCCGGGTCGAAACGGCCGTCACTGGTGCGGCAACCGAAGTAGCCGCTGCCCAGTTCCCAGGTCAGGTCGCCGCCATGTTCGCGGTGATAGGGGCTGATGCTGCCTTCACCGGTGTCGTGGGCGAAGTTGCCGAGTTTCGCGCCTTGGTTCAACGCGCGAATGGCGTTGGCGCTGAGCGAACCGAAGCTCATCGCCGAAATGTTGAACACCGACGCCGAGTACGGCTGGCTGCACTGCGGGCCGCCGACGGTGACGCGGAAACTGCTCGGGTCGCTCAGTGGCGCCGGGCGCATCGAGTGGCCAATGAATTCGAATCCGGATTGATAGACATCGATCAATGTGCCGAACGGTTTGTCGGCGGTTTCGTTTTTCGCTCGCGAATACACCAGCGAACGCTGGGCGCGGGAGAAGGGCAGGGCGTCGCTGTCGGACTCCAGCAGATACTGGCGGATTTCCGGGCGGATGCCTTCGACCAGATAGCGGATGTTGCCGAGGATCGGATAGTTACGGCGTACGGCGTGCGGGCTTTGCAGCAGGTCGAACAGACCGAGCAGGCTCAGCACGCCGGTGACGGCGGTGATCGGCCACAGCCAGTCGTGTTCGAGGAAAGGCAGGCTGGCGAGGGTGAAAATCACGCAGACGGCAAAGAAGGCGTAGCGGCTCAGGAGTGACAGGCTCATACGGTTTCCTTGGTTCGGACTCAGAGATTTCGGCGAAAAGCTCAGGGATGTAAAAAATCCCTGTGGGAGCGAGCCCTGCTCGCGAAAGCGACCTGTCAGTAGAAAAATTATTGTCTGATCCGACGCATTCGCGAGCAGGCTCGCTCCCACAAAAAACAATTCCACCAAACGATCAGGCGTTTTGTGCCTGAAGAAAAATCGAAAACAGCTCGGACTGGGATTTGATCCCCAGCTTGCTGTACATGTGTTTCTTATGGACTTTCACGGTTTCTACGGAGATTTCCAGCTTACGGGCGATTTCTTTACTGGAGCAACCGCTGAGCATCAAGCGCCCGACATCCAGTTCCCGGGCGGTCAACTGCGCGCCCTTGAGTTGTTGCACCGACGCTTCCAGTTGCACCCGCCAGTCGGCCCGGACAGGGGCGGCGGCGAGGGCCACGGTTTCGTTGATCTCGTACGGCAGGCGCTGGCGCAGCAGGCCCAGCACCCAAGGCTGGATCAATGACAGCAAGGCGATATGTTCGCCAGTGAAACGTTTTTCACTGCCCAGCGACAGACACAACGTGCGCTCGCCTTCGAGCTGACAATTGAACTGGATTTCGTCGGCCACCACATTCAGACGAAAGTATCGCTGGTAATACTCGGTCAGTTCGAAATGCTCCGGCGCTACCTCCGACAGGCGATACAGCCCGGTGCGCGTTTGCTCGCGGCAGGCGATGTAGAACGGGTCGAGCAAGTACAGGCCACGCAGATAATCCTGAAACAACGGGTCGGGACTGCCGTCTGCGCCCGGGCATTCGGCGAAGACTTGCGGGTGCTGGTCGGCGCTGAACAGCAGCACCACCCAGCTATCGAACGGCACGTATTGGTCGAGCAGGCGCAGCAGTTGCGCCCAGAAGTTCGGCTTGTCGAGTGCGTCGATCAATTGCCCGACGGCGCGGTGCCAGGTGATGTCATCAAACGAAAGTGTCATCGATCTACCCCTATCGGGTTACCCCAGCCGCGTAATTCCCTGGCCGGCTGCTTGCTGCGCATACTGGCCCACAGACAGCCACCGGGCAATCTTTCAGCGCCCGACGCTCATCACAAGGAATTCCCATGAAAGTCGAACTCGCCCAATTGGCGGGCCGTGACAATGCCACGGCGTACAACCTCGAACGCGCACTTGCAGCGATTGCCGCGTGTGCGCCGGACACGCAGCTGATCGTGTTCCCGGAAACTCACTTGATGGGTTTTCCAAGTGCTGAAACCGTGGCGCAAACCGCCGAACCCCTCGACGGCCCGACCGTCAGCGCGGTGCTCGCCGCCGCGCGCGAACGCAACATCGCCGTGGTGATCGGCATGGCCGAGAACGACCACGGGCGCTTCTACAACACCACGCTGCTGATCACCCCTGAAGGCATCGCCTTGAAATACCGCAAGACGCACTTATGGGCGTCGGATCGCGGTGTGTTTGAGGCTGGCGACCGCTATGCCACGTGCGCGTGGAACGGCGTGCGCGTCGGTTTGTTGATCTGCTACGACATCGAGTTTCCGGAGTCCGCCCGTGCCTTGGCGCAACTGGGTGCCGAATTGCTCATCGTGACCAACGGCAACATGGATCCGTACGCGTCGACTCACCGCACCGCGATCATGGCCCGTGCTCAGGAGAATCAGGCCTTTGCGTTGATGGTTAACCGCGTGGAGTCGGGGGATGACGGTTTGGTGTTCGCAGGTGGCAGTGCGCTGGTCGATCCGCTGGGGACGCTGCTGTTCGAGGCCGGACGGGAAGAGGGGCAGTTCAGTGTTGAGCTGGATTTCGCTCAACTGGAGATTGCACGCAGGGATTATCGCTATCTGGATGATCAGCGTTTGAAGTTGCCGGGGGAGGTGGTGGAGCGTGGCGATGGTGTTCGTGAGTTGTTGATTCCACGCCGTTGACTGCGGCCCTCACCCTAGCCCTCTCCCAGAGGGAGAGGGGACTGACCGAGTTGATGAATCGAGGTACGCCGACCTGAAGGACCCAGTCGCACTCAGGATTTGAAACTGCGGATTCAAGGTCGTACTCAGCATTTGAAAGCCATGGAGATCGGCTCCCTTTCCCCCTCTACCCCCTGGGGGAGAGGGCTGGGGTGAGGGGGAAAAGATTTCAAGTCGTACAAAAAACTCAAACAACACCAGAACAACAAAGCCACACCCGAAACATTCGCCGAACCCGGCTCTGCCATAAATCCAATAAAATTCGGAGTAAGTCGCCCATGGCTCGTTTGCAACGCACCCTGTCACTAGGCTCGGTGGTGCTGTTCGGTATCGCCTACATGACGCCGATCATTGTCCTCGGCACCTTTGGCATCCTCGCTCAATCCACCGCCGGCATGGTGCCCGCCGCGTATCTGGCGGCACTGATCGCGATGTTCTTCACCGCCATGAGCTACGGCCGCATGGCCGCTGCATTCCCGGTCGCCGGTTCCGCCTACAGCTACGTGCGCAAAGCGATCAGCCCGAAACTTGGCTTTATCGCCGGTTGGGCAGTCTTGCTCGATTACCTGTTTCTGCCGATGGCGATCTGGCTGATCGGCGCGGCGTATCTGGCCTCGGCATTCCCGTCGATCCCGCAATGGATCTGGGTGCTGGCGTTCATCGGCATCACCAGCGCGATCAACATCATTGGCCTGAAACTGGCCAACGGCATCAACGCCTTGCTGATGCTCGTGCAGTTTCTGGTGCTGATCGCCTTCGTCGCGCTGTGCGTGCATTACATCGGTGGCGATGCGAGTACGCCGCTGTGGTCGATCAAACCGTTTTTCAACGGCGACATGCAGATGCCGTTGATCATGAGCGGCGCAGCAATTGCCTGCTATTCGTTCCTCGGCTTCGACGCGGTCAGCACCCTGACCGAAGAAACCCGCGACCCCCGCCGCACCATTCCGCGAGCGATCATGTTGATCACCTTGATCGGCGGACTGATCTTCGTCGGCGTGTCGTACTTCGTGCAGATCGCGCACCCGTCGTTCCAGTTCGACAGTGTCGACTCGGCCGCCTATGAAATCGCGCGCAACATCGGCGGTGATCTGTTTGTGTCGATCTTTCTGATCGGTTTGATTGTCGGCCAGTTCGCTTCGGGGCTGTCGGCACAGGCCAGTGGTTCGCGCCTGTTGTTTGCCATGGGCCGTGACGGTGTATTGCCGAAATCATTCTTCGGCACCTTGCATGCGCGCTTCGGCACGCCGGTCAACAGCATTCTGCTGTGTGCGGTGGTGGCGTTGCTGGCGCTGAAACTCGACGTGACGACCTCGACTTCGTTCATCAACTTCGGCGCATTTCTGGCGTTCAGCCTGGTCAACCTGTCGGTGATCTTTCATTACTGGATCGGCGGCGAGAAAAAAGGCCTGCGTGAGCTGGTGCTGTTTTTGCTCTTCCCGTTCATAGGTCTGGTCGCGGATTTGTGGCTGATGGTCAGCCTCGATCATCTGGCGGTGTATCTGGGTCTGAGCTGGCTGGCGATCGGCGTGGTGTATCTGGCGGTGCTCACCGGTGGCTTTCGCCGGCAGCCGCCGGAGATGGATTTTCAGGAAGCGAGCTGAGCCTTGCGGCTTGGCACACCGTTGACCGGCATGTGATCCTTGGCGCTTTTGCGCCAAAGGACACCCAGCATGCCGACGCCTTCCCAGACCATTCGCATCGCCGCCGCTCTGTTGCTCAATCCTCAAGGGCAGACCTTGCTGGTGCGCAAGCGCGGCACGACGGCGTTCATGCAACCGGGCGGCAAGATCGAAGCGCATGAATTGCCGGTGCACGCGTTGGCCCGTGAGCTGGAGGAGGAGCTGGGCTTGCAGATCGATCCTGCGCAGGCGTCATTCCTCGGGCAGTTTTCCGCTCCCGCCGCGAACGAGCCGGGATTCCTTGTACAGGCGCAAATCTTTCAACTGACGATCGACGCTGCCGTCACCCCGGCGGCGGAAATCGAAGAGGTGATCTGGGTCGATCCGGCCACTGATCCTGAAGTCGATCTGGCACCATTGACACGCGACCTGATCCTGCCGTTTTATCGCAACTCGCTGAGCGCAATCGCCTGATCATCCACGCAAAGGACTTTGCCATGATCCCGCTGCAAGACTTGCTGATCTTCGCTGCCGCTGCCTTGTTGATGGTGCTGACACCGGGGCCGAACATGATCTACCTGATCTCGCGTTCGATCTGTCAGGGACGCAAGGCCGGGGTGACGTCGTTGCTCGGCGTAGTGGCGGGGTTCTTTGTGCATCTGTTTGCGGCGGCAGCCGGTTTGACCGCCGTGTTCCTTGCGGTGCCGATGGCTTACGAAGTGTTGAAATGGGCCGGCGCGCTGTACCTGCTGTGGCTGGCCTGGCAAGCGGTGAAACCGGGGGCGCGCTCGCCGTTCGAAGCGCAGCAATTGCCTGTCGATTCCTCGCAAAAGCTGATCACCATGGGCTTTCTCACCAGCGCCCTGAATCCGAAAATCGCCGTGTTTTATCTGTCTGTTTTTCCGCAGTTCATTACCCCGGAACACGGTTCGGTGTTCAGCCAAAGCATCGTTCTAGGCCTGACCCAGATCAGCGTCAGCTTCTGCGTCAATTTGTTGATCGCGCTGTTCGCGGCGGGCATCGCGTCGTGGTTCGTGCGCAACCCGACGTGGCTGATGCTGCAGCGCTATTGCATGGGATTTGTGCTGGCGGGTCTGGCCGTGCGCCTGATGCTTGAACAACGCAGGACGGTTTGAACATGTGGATAGAAAGGCTGGACGCCACGCATGCCCTGGCTTACCGGGAACTGATGCTCGAAGCCTACGACCGTCATCCGCAGGCGTTCACTTCCAGCGTGCGCGAACGCGCGGTGATGCCATTGAGTTGGTGGGAAGGGCGTCTGACCAGCAAACTCGATGTGGTGCTTGGCGCGTTCGAAGCAGGCACGTTGGCCGGCATCGTCGGCCTGGCTTTCGAGCCGCGCGAAAAGGCCCGCCATAAAGTGACGCTGTTCGGTATGTACGTCTCGGCGGATTTTCGTCAGCACGGTCTGGGCTTCGAACTGGTACAAGCGGCCATTGCCGAAGCGCAAATCCACCCGGCGTTAAAACTCATCCAATTGACCGTCACGGCTGGCAATGACGCCGCGCTCAAGCTTTATCAGCGCTGCGGCTTTATCCAGTTCGGCCTCGAACCGCTGGCAGTGCGGGTGGACGAAGATTATTTCGACAAGATCCACATGTGGCGCGAGATCTGAAATCACACTGATCCCTGTGGGAGTGAGCCTGCTCGCGAAAGCGATGTGTCAGTCAGCAATATTGGCAACTGACCGATTGCATTCGCGAGCAGGCTCGCTCCCACAGAGGTCGCGCTGTACTTGAGTCAGCGCACGGCGCTGACCCCGTCCAGGGTCGAGAACGACGTGTCCTTGGCCGTCAGCAGGAAATCGCGCATGTACGGCGCATCGAGCATGTCGGTGCGAATCGCCGCGTACAACGTCGCAAACAAACCCTTCTCTCCCAGCCGTTTGCCTTTCACGTAACCGCGCGAGCTGTATTCGTGCAGCGCCCAGTGCGGCATGCCGCAGACGCCGCGGCCGCTGGCGACCAGTTGCATCATCATCACCGTCAGTTCCGAGGTGCGCACCTGGGCCGGTTCGATGTCGGCAGGTTCGAGAAAACGCGTGAAGATGTCGAGGCGGTCGCGTTCCACCGGGTAGGTGATCAGCGTTTCCGTCAGCAGGTCTTCCGGGACAATGTACGGCTTGCTGGCCAGTGCGTGCTGGTTGGCCACCGCGAGCATGGCTTCGTAGGTGAACAGCGGGACATAGGTAATGCCGGCGATTTCCAGCGGGTCGGACGTCACCACCAGATCCAGATCACCACGGGCCAGTGCCGGCAGCGGGGCGAAGGCAAAGCCCGAGGCGAGGTCGAGTTCGACTTCCGGCCAGGCATCACGGAACTGGTCGATGGTCGGCATCAGCCACTGGAAGCAGCTGTGGCATTCGATGGCCATGTGCAGACGCCCGGCGGTGCCACCGGCCAGACGGCCGATATCGCGTTCGGCAGCGCGCAGCAGCGGCAGGGTCGCGTCAGCCAGTTGCAGCAGGCGCAAACCGGCGCTGGTGAAACGCACCGGTTTGGTCTTGCGCACGAACAATGCCATGCCCAGGCGCTCCTCCAGTTCCTTGAACTGATGGGACAACGCTGACTGCGTGAGGTGTAAACGATCAGCGGCGTCCACCAGACTGTCGGCTTCGCGCAGGGCGTGCAGGGTTTTCAGGTGACGGATTTCAAGCACCTAGTGGCTCCATGAAAAAAACTTGTGATAAACAGCAAAGTGTTGAGTTTGTCTCATGGCCGCCGGGCTGTCGACCAGCACTCATCTTTTACTCACATGGGCAGCGATATATGCCCGTGATTCATCCCGTGTTTTTTCGCGTATCGGCCTCAGCGAGTTGATGGCAGGGCTTCGAAATGCCGCAGAACAACCGACTGGTGAGTCATCCCGGAGTAGGGCAGTTCGGGGATGTCGGCGTGGGTGAGGAAGCGATGTGCCGGGAGTTTCAAATGGCCCGTTTCGAAGCGGCGGAACACGGCAGTGGCGCTGCGGTAATGAAAGTGGGCGTACCACAACAATCGCGCAGGCTCCAGGGTGATGTTCCAGATCTCATACTCTTGCATGTAGTCATTGCGGCCCTGGTGTTTGCCGAGAAGCTTGATCGGGTTTGTCCGGCGGATCTCCACTGCACCCTGAACAATGAGGTCATCGAGCATGCCGTCAGTCGGCTTCTGGCTGGTCAGTGAGCGTTGGGTGCGGATAGCCCGGCCATCGATCGTCAGTGCGTTGGCCTTGTTGCGCAATTGCTGGATGAGCGGGTGTTGCGCCGCCCTGCTCTCGATCAGGGTTGCGCGTCTATTGAGTTCGGTTGCCTGGCTGTCCATCATGTGTTGCAGATCCACCGGAAGCATCCCCAGGTCAGCGTTTTTTTCGACGGTGGCTCGGTAGGCTGTCAAAGTATCCAGACGCCGTTGCGCGTCGTGCAAAAGTGAGGGCAGGTTTATTTGCGGGGATTCAGGCGGCGCGGCGGCCCGCGGATTGGTCAGACGAAACTTGCCATCGGCGCTTTGCTCCCAGATTTGTTCGTGTCCGCCTCGCCCTGTGATTTTGTATCGGCGTGTCTGGGTCGCTGCGTCCCATTGTTCGACCCCGTACAACAACTGGTTATCGTCCGTCGTGAAGACGCGTTGCACCGGTTGTCCCGCAGTCCTGGGCGAAGGTGGATCGACAATGCCTTTGCGCGCCCGATCTGCAATCTGCTCGATGCCGTCGAGCAGTGGATTAACGGTAGCCATATGAAAGTGTTGCGGGTAGTTGGCCGTCCAGATGGTCATTTCGAGACGAAAGCGGTCGTACAACTCTACGCAACGTTTCAGAATCAGACTGCGCTGATCGGGCGTCGCGGTGATATTCGGCAGGTGATAATGCGTGTGCAGGGCTTGATCGACTTCGATGCGTAATTCCGCCGACTGGTCTATCAGAAAGAACCAGGAAGCGTCATCCGTCTGACCATAGCGTTTGATGATTTCGAGCTGGTGGCTGGTTCTTTGAAACAGCAGCTTGGTGTCGCTGTGCTTGCTGTTTATATCCATCACGGAAACGGTAATTTTCTGTCGGTCGGTTTTGCTGCGGATGCGCTCATACCATTGATTGAGCTGATCTCTGAGCGCCTCGATCTGGTCGAGTTTTTTCACAACATCGGCACGCAAGGTGCGGACTTCTTCAAGGACTCGCAAACGCTCAGTGAGCCGATCGAGCGGTAGAACGTCCAGCGCCAGGTTCAGCTCATCAATCTTTTTCGTCAGGGTCTGGATACGGTATGAAACGTGGTAAGCCCGTCGCCAGTATCGGTCAGTCAACAGCCAGGCGTTTTTGCTTTGTATCTCAAGCAAAGTCCGCTTTTTGTTGCCATGGGTCAAAGGCAACAGTTCGCTCAACTTCTGGTAGTGTCGAGTCGCCATTTGGATATCGCCCAGACACGCCGCTTCGGCGGCCGCGTGCAGGGCTGAGACATCCGCGCCCGTGGGGACTGCGGATCCGTATGCGTTGATCGCGACCTCGCTTACCGGTCCTCGGGCCTGCATTTGATCAGCCAGGTCGTCGGCCTCCGCGGTCAATTGAAGCTGGCGACGCAAATTGCGGTCGGTCCACCAATGGGGCAAGCGTTGCCGAACGGCCGGGGGCCAGTAAGGGTCCAGCGCATCGGCCAGACGCCCGGTGATGTTGCCACCGCCGAGCAGGCCACCCTCCAGCGTGGTCCCGTAGACCCCGAACCAGGTGTCCCACTCGCCGGTTTCGTCCAGGGCGATCGGTTGTTTGTAGGTTTTTCGCGAGTTGCCGGACAAGCGCCAGCTGCGCGAATCCTTGCTCAGTTCGACCTGAAAGAGTCGTCCCTGGCGTTCGATGAAGTCGCCGTCGGCGTGCCGGTAAACACCACGGTAGAGCCCGTGAGTGGCGGGTTCCAGGCCGGTCAGGGAAAGCGGTCGCTCGTATTCGTAATCGACAAAGCGTGCCAGCACATGCCTGACCTGACGCTGACTCTTGCCGTGCAGGGCCGCCACATTGGCGACCAGTCGATGAAGCTGGCGAGCGACGGTGAGCGCACGGGTGGTCTTGGCAAGGGTCGAAGCGACTGCTTCGCCCGGGAGAAAATCCATTAATGCGTCGATCAACGACAGCAGCATGGACTCGATTGCCGCCAGGCCATCCCCCACATCTCCGCGCAGAAAAGCCGTCACAGCCTGATTGGCTGCAGCCCAGGCATCATAGAGAGCAACGGCGGTACCGACGAAGGGCACCATGCCTAGAGCCATTTTTATGTAATTGAAGGCGCGAGGGCCTTTCAATGCCTGGCGCTCGAAAAACAGCTCATCGTTGGAGCGCGACGTGCCGCGATGGGCTTCGATCAGGCGCCCCATATGAGCGTCGAGCAGATGGGTAGCCAGCGACGTGCTGGCTGGCCAGCGCACGCCGACACCGATCATGGCATCGAAATTTTTTTCCACGGCCTGATTGATACGACTGACATGTGCCCTGACGTTACCTTGCAAGGTTTTACCCGCCACATAGGCAATCCACTTGTCATTCCCGCACAAGGTGTAAAGCCCTTTGCGCGCCGCTTCCAGGTTGTCGTACTGGCGGAAAAACTGCTCATCCGGACTGTCCGGCAGGTACAGCAGGGTGACACCGCTGACCTGTTCTTCGATGAAAGTGACGCCCGACAGAGTAACGGGTCCTTCCTGCGGGGTGTCCTTGCCGCCGACTGTCAGGGACACCGGCAGCAGGACAACGCGCTTGCCCTTGCTGAGCCAGGCCTCTGCAGTGGTCGCGTCGATGGCGATGTTCAACACCTCAACGTCATCATCGTTGAGGTGTTTTTGCAGGCGCGCGATATCGCCTTGTATTTTCAGCATCAGGCGCCAGGGCTCGATCAGACTTTCGCGGCGATGCTCTTTGACGAACACCGGTTCGCTCGCTGTGCCTATGAATGCGTCGCGGATCTTTTGTTCGTAGGCCTTGGGCAGATCCAGCTCTGGCAAGACTTTGCGCAGGTAGGTCAGATTGATGCCATTTTGCAGGCGATAGCGATCCTTTGTCTGTGTCGCGGTGACCTCCGCGCGCATGAAGACCAGACGCTGCGACAGCGCATCATTGAGCACCGATTGGACGTTATCGATATTGAGCTGAGCAAGATCTTCGAGCGACATTGTGCTGCGCTTTGCGCTTGGCACGATGACAGTCGTCTTCCTGTTTCCGGCGGGTCCTGATTCATAAAAGGGTTCGGTGCTGGTCGAGTCGGGCAGGCTGACCTGCACGGCAAAATGTCCGCCGGTCGAGAAGTCTTTGCTGAGTCGGGCGTACAACTGTTTGCGGGTGAAGTCGTCGCGGGGCTCCAGCGCGAGGGTCATGAGCTTGTGACTCTTGCGCATGGCCGAGATGTACGCCCCGATGTTCTCTCTCAGACGTTTACGCTCGGTTCCCTTGAGCTTGATCAGCCAGTCCGGAAGATGCGAGGCGAGCTTGCCGCTACGGTCCTGTTCGAGCAAATGGGCAAACGACAGGCTTCTGGCGGCGTGTACCGGCACCTGCACCATGGCGAGGTTTTTTGTGCGCAGGATGTCCAGTGCGTCGGCGTGTTCGGTTTTATCACGCAGCGTGGCGGCTTTCGCGGCAAAGTCGCAAATCAGTTCATGGAGGCTGTGATGCACCGGGTCGGTGGCGATGCTGCTCAGGCTCAGGGTGAGTTCGGTATCCTCTTCCTGAATCATGAACACCTCTCGCTCCAATGCCTTGCGGTTGGCGAAGCGCTGCAAACCACCGCCGTCGCCAGGCCAGTAAAGCATCAGGCTATGGATTGAATCCCTGTCGGACAGCGCATTTTGTCGTGTGATGACAAACGGGCCCTTGAGTGTTTCCGTGTGTGCGGTGGTGATGGCGTTAACCGTTTCTGTCATCGACAGGGTCAGGCTGGCCACGGTGAAATCGCTGTCGCGATCGGCCGCGACGGGCGTGTCGAGCAGCGCTTTGAGCAGATCGTGCTCATCATCCGGCAGATGCCCCAGCGTCCGTTGCAGTTTGGCTTCGGCATACAAACCGTCCTTGTGAGCCTGGTGCATGGCAATGAACGCTTTGTCGGTCGCCACCAGGTCGCAGGTGAGTTCTTGCTCAAGGAGGATGGTGGCCGCTTTGTCGCAGGCTTGTTCCGCCGCCTCCAACGCGTCGAGCGCGTCTTCGCAGTCTTTCTGACGCGTCCCGTCGCGGTCATTCTCCAGCAACTGTGCGAGTGCCTCGCGCTCGCGCTTGAGCACCGCATGCCGCACAGCCAGCGGGACACCGGCAGACAAACTGCCGAACACGGGCTTCTGGTCCATCTCGATTTCGGATGGCGCAGCCGCCGGGTCCGGCGCAGCCGCCACGATGCGCGTGTTGCCGCGTTGGCGATCGATCAGGTCGGCCTGCACCAGCGATTGCGCGCCGTGCGCCATCAGTCCGGGTTTACCTCTGTTGGCATTGCGTAAAGCGCTGATCTGGGCCTGTTGGCGCACCGCGAACAGATCGCTTGAACCTGTGACCATCGGGAGCGTGTCTGCGCTGTACTCAAAGCGCAGCGCTTTGCTGGATAAACCGGTGGGTACCAGTCCCTGAGCCGTCAGCCAGTCCTGCATGGCTTGGCGCGAGTCGAAGGGCTGGATGCATACCGAGCGAGAGGGCAGATAAAGAAGAGGGCTGGCAGTTGCCGGATCACCGACGCTGATGACCCAGGCGCCAGTGAGTTTGACTTTGCTGTGGTTGCTCAGGACCAGCGCAAGTTTTTCCGTATGGATGGGTTGATCGTTCAGCGTTAGCGCCCCGCTGCGGGCGTCGATGATATGTTGCAGCGCTTTGAGCTGTTCAGTGCTCAGGATTTTGCGCGCGAAAGCGACATTGGCAGCGGCTTCGAAATGCTCGCGGTACAGCTGGGTGGCGAGCTCACGTCGCGCCATCGGTGTGCGCGGTGCACGGGCGTCCCAGAAAGCCGCCCAGCGTGTGGCGTGGGCTTGCTCCGGTTCAAGCCGTTTGAGTTTTTCGAGCAATTGCAGCGGTTTCAAGGTGTACAACGGGTGATTGACAGCCAGGCCAGTGACCTGGCTGCGCTGATCGAGCGAGGTTTCCAGCGTCGGATGTTGCACAACGAATGCGCAGGCATCGGTGAGGCTGACGAAGTGTTCCGCTCGCTCATCCGTGGCGGCGAAGCGCAATCCGACGGTTTCGCCGTCGAGTTTCAGCTGTTGTTGCAGCACCTCATTGAGCGTATCGCGCAGCCCAGGGCTGGCCGCAAACAGCTCACGCAAGCCTTCGCTGCTATCGCGCCAGCGGTTGCCGGCCTGCTGCAATAAACTTTCATCGATGTTTTTCGGCAGTCGTATGGCCGCCGCCAGTGACGGTGCGGGTGCGGCGGGTAAATCGAGAGTCAGGCTATCGTGCATGGTGACGTGGCTCGCAAGAAGAGCGGCGGATCCGCTCCTGAGCCAGCCATTGAAGAGAAATTGCGCAAGACGATGGCGGTAGATAGATATCGTATGCAACGGAGAAGGGTGACCGCTCGGCACTCTTCATCAAACTGTCATGGAACTGTGGCAGCGCGCTTGTACAAACTTCATCAGACTCGCGCTCTACTGGGGTTCTGCGTTTCGGTGTTTTTCATGGCTAAGGTTTTTCTGTCTGTCGCGGCTTTGTTGGCCGCGATTTTTTTCGGTCCGTCGTCATGGGCAGCAGCGCGCTGCGATGTGGATGTGCCAACCGAGCATGTCGATCTGCAGCAAGTGAACATTGCTTACCAGAGTATTGGTCGCGCCTCGGATCCGGCGTTGTTGCTGGTCATGGGCCTGGGTGGACAGTTGATCCACTGGCCGGACGAAGTGGTGATCGCGCTGTGTCAGCAGGGCTTTCGGGTGATCCGCTACGACAACCGCGATGTCGGCCTGTCGACCTGGCGTCAGGCGCCGGTTGAAGCCAATCTGACGTTCGAAGTGCTGCGCTACAAGCTCGGTCTGCCAGTTTCGGCGCCGTACAGCCTGACCGACATGGCTGACGATGCACTGGGGCTGATGGATGCACTGCACGTCGAGCAGTTCCACGTGCTGGGCGCGAGCATGGGCGGGATGATCGCCCAGCACATGGCCGCGATGGCGCCACAGCGGGTCGAGAGCCTGACATTGATCATGACCACGTCCGGCGCCGAGGGTTTGCCGGCGCCGAGTGCGGCGCTGGTGCAATTATTGGCACGGCGTGGCGCACCGAATCGGGCAGTGGCACTTGAGCAGCAGGCCGACTTGCTGGCGGCGCTGGGCAGTCCGGCCGTCAGCGATGATCGACAGGCGTTGTTGCATCAGGCAGCGCTTTCGTATGATCGGGCGTTCAACCCCGAGGGCGTCAAGCGACAAATCATGGCGATTCTCGCCGAGCCGAGTCGAGTGGCGTTGCTCAATCAATTGCGGGTACCGACGCTGGTGGTGCATGGCACGGCGGATCCGTTGTTGCCGGTGATGCACGGCGTCCACCTGGCGGCGCACATTCGTGGCAGCCAGTTGAAGCTGATACCGGGTTTGGCCCATCGTTTTCAAGAGGCGTTCAAGGAGCCGTTGCTGGCGGCGGTGTTGCCGTACTTGCAGGCGCATCGTGAAGACACCTCGCATTGGGCGCAGATTGAGCCGGTGGTGGGTACAGGTCTGTTGTAATAAACGAGCTTATAGAATTGGAGAGTTGTAATTAATACATGGGCTTCAATAGAGGGTATGTGTTTGGGTTGAATGGAATAAAAGTATTCATTGATATTTGTAATGGGTCTTTAAAACTGTAATTTCTGACAGTGGTTGAAAAAGGATCGGCAGAATATTCTTGGCTTATGTTCTCGCGAAGCGGGATTGATAGAGTGGAGAATAAAATGAAATGCCAATGCCATAGTCTTGTAGCGGTTATCGCAATATGTTCTCTTTTTGCAGGCTTTGTCACTGCAGACGAATTTGACGATGACATGGCCGTTCGGGATAAGGAAGCCGCTAGAGTGGAGGCTGAGATCGAAGCGTGGAAGGCTAATCGAACATCAAAACCAGATACACCTTGTCAAACCGCCTGGAAAAGCAATAGCGCAAATCATAGCTGTACTTCTTCCACAATATTGGATGAGCCAAACGATCAATGCAGGTTTGTAAGTATCGCCTGCGCGAATACGAGTGCTTCACCCACCGATGATTGGAATGAGTCGGAGAACCAAAAAGGTGAGTATTCAGCGACCTATGTGAAAACATCAAAGGTTTATGAAGATTTTACCGCGCCGCTTAGTGAAGTCGGCAAATACAATAACTGTGATGGAGAATTAACAATAAACGCATGCAATAAATAGGGCTAGGTCATTCGATTAAGGTTTGAATGAAGGTACGGTTAGTTGATATCGGTCAGGAGCCAAAAGCCCCTCACCCTAACCCTCTCCCAGGGGGAGGGGACTGATTGGGGGATGCCGGAGTGATACGCCGACTTGAAAGTGCTTCGCTGAATCCTTAATCGACTCGGTTTTTCAGGTCGATGTAACTTGAACGACACTTCGGTCGGCCCCCTCTCCCTTTGGGAGAGGGCTGGGGTGAGGGTGGCTTTTGAACTTAGCTGTGCAGGCGTACCCAAACAGTCACCAACACAGTGGCGGCCATCAACCATGCTACTGCCGCGACGGCCAGCGACGCCTCCAGTCGCATCCGGTCCACCATCACATACAACGTCGCCAGATACACAAAATACGGAATGATCGACCACATCCCGAACACGATCGTGGTCTTCAGATCCTCAATCGAACGCCCCTTGCCGACGATGTAATGCGCGATCAGCGCAAACGTCGGAAACAGCGGCACTAGCCCCGCGATGTAGTAGTTTTTGGTCTTCGACAGCGCCGCGATGATCAGCACCACCGCGGCGCCCAACAGGGCTTTGAAAAACAGGTCCACATCGTTCTCGCTTAATGGCTCAGGCCGTATTTTTTCACTTTATCGAACAGCGTGGTCTTGGCCATGCCCAGCTCAAGACTGGCCTGAGTCAGGTTGCCACCGCTGCGTTGCAAAGCGTCGCCGAGCAGGTTGCGCTCGAAGGCTTCCACTGCTTCGGCAAACGCCAGCCCTTGGCCGCCCGCGCTGGTGCCGGACTTCTTGAACGCTGGCAGACCGAGGGCAAAACGTTCGGCGACGTTGCGCAGTTCGCGCACATTGCCCGGCCAGTCATGGCTCATCAGGTTCGACAGGGTCTGATTGTCCATCTCCGGCAGTGCGCGGTCGAAGCGCAGTGCTGATTGCTGGGTGAAGTGTTCGAACAGTTGCAGGATGTCTTCGCGGCGCTCGCGCAGCGGCGGCAATTCCAGCGTCACCACATTGAGGCGGTAGTACAAGTCGCTGCGGAACTCGCCGGCCTTGCTCGATTCGTCGAGGTCGGATTTGGTCGCCGCGATCACCCGGCAATCGACCGCCACGCTCTGGTTTGATCCGAGGCGTTCGAGCGTGCGTTCCTGCAACACGCGCAGCAGTTTGATCTGCAATGGCAGCGGCATGCTTTCCACCTCGTCGAGGAACAGCGTGCCGCCGTCGGCGTGTTCGATCTTGCCGATCCGCCGTTTACCCGCGCCGGTGAAGGCGTTGGCTTCATGGCCGAAAATTTCGCTTTCGAAGAGGTTTTCCGGCAGGCCGCCGCAGTTCAACGCGACGAACTGTTTGCTGTGGCGCCGACTGAAATCGTGCAGGCAACGGGCGACCAGTTCTTTGCCGGTGCCGGTCTCGCCTTCGATCAGCACGTTGGCCGAGGTGTCGGCGACGTTGGCAATCAATTCGCGCAGGTTCTGCATGGCTGGCGAGCGGCCGATTATCCGCCCTTCAAGGGAATCGCGCTCGGCCAGTTGCCGGCGCAGCGATGACACTTCGCGGGCGAGACTGCGTTGCTCCAGCGCCCGCCGCGCGACATCGACCAGACGCTCCGGCGAGAACGGTTTTTCCATGAAGTCGTAGGCGCCTTTCTGCATCGCGCCGACGGCCATGGAAATATCGCCGTGGCCGGTGATCAATACTACCGGCAGGCTGCGATCGCGTTGCTTGAGGCGGGTCAACAGTTCCAGGCCATCGATGCCCGGCAGGCGGATATCGCTGATGACGATACCGGCAAAGTTGTCGCCGACACGTTCCAGCGCTTCCTCGGCACTGCCGACGCCGACGCAGGGAATGTCTTCCAGGGTCAGCGCCTGCTGGCAGCCGAGCAGCACATGGGGGTCGTCTTCGACGATCAGCACACTAAGGTCGTGGTTCATATTGGCTCGGCAGGAGTAGGGCTTACCAACGGTAAACTGAGGACGAAGGTGGTGCCACCGCTGGCCGGGTGTTCAACACCCAGGTGTCCGCCGGTGGCGGCCGCGAGGCTGGCGGAAAGGGTCAAACCAAGGCCCAGGCCTTGTTCGCCAGGCTTGGTAGTAAAAAACGGTTCGAACAGATGCTTGCGCGCTTCGGCATCGATGCCGTGGCCGTTGTCGCGTACGCGCAGGCGATATTTGCCGTTGAACTCTTCGCCCTCCAGCCACAGCTCGGGTTGCGGTTGCGCCTGCATGGCGTCGAGGGCGTTGCCGATCAGGTTGACCAGAATCTGTTCGAGGCGGGTCTGGTCGATCTGCACCTGCACATCAATGAACTGCCGATGAATGTTGAGCGCCGAACTCTCCAGGCGTGCACCCAGCAACTGCAGTGCTGCCTCCACGGCTTTGCCGAGGCTGGCCTGGCCCTGATTGTCACCGCGCCGGGCGAACGAACGCAGGCTGGCGGTGATCCGGCCCATACGGTCGATCAATTCGTTGATGGTCTTCAGGTTGGTGCTGGCCACATCCAGCTGACCGCGTTCGAGAAACCGTACGGTGTTGCCCGACAGCGTGCGCATGGCGGCCAGCGGCTGGTTCAGTTCGTGGGCGATGCTGGTCGACATCTGGCCGATGGCGGCGAGTTTGCCGGCCTGCACCAATTCATCCTGAGCGCGGCGCAACGTCTCTTCGGCCTGACGACGTTCGCGGATCTGGCTCTTCAAACGTTCGTTGCTGGCGCGCAAGTCGGTGGTGCGTTCGGTAATCCGACGCTCCAGTTGATTATTGGCTTCCTGCAAGGCTTCACGGGCTGCGAGACGGGTGGCGATGACCTTGCGCCGCTCGTTCCAGGCAATCAACAGGAAGGCCACCAGCGCAAATGCGACCGCGACGAGAATGCCTTGATTGATCGCTTCGCGGCGCAGGTCCTGCAACGGTGTGAGCAGGGTGAAATTCCACGGTGTGTCGCTCAATTGCCGGGTTTGCGCGAGATAGCTGATGTTGTCTGCATCGGACTGCACTTCGCTGTTGGCAGGGAAGGTGAGTTTTTCCACGCCTTCCGCCAATGTTTCTCGAGCCAGCGGTTGCAGTTCATTGAGCGGGAACCAGTAGTACTGCAGGCTGCGCGCGAGTTTTTCCTTGATTTCGTCGGTGAGCGGGATCACTGACTTGAGGCGTCGCGCCGGATCACTGGAAAGAATGATGATGCCGTTCTCATCGCTGACAAAGGCTTCGAGACGCGCGCGTTGCCAGCGTTCCTCCATGGCTTCCATGCGCACTTTGACCACCGCCACACCGATGATCTTGCCGTGCTCTTCGAGGCCATGGGCGAGGTAGTAACCGGGTTCGCCGTTGGTGCTGCCGATGCCGTAGAAGCGTCCGGGCTCGCCGCGTATGGCTTTCTGGAAATAGGCGCGAAAGGACAGGTCTTCACCAAGGTAACTGTCGACATCGCGCCAGTTGCTGGTGGCCATGACGCGGCCGGTGGTGTCCATGACGTAGATGGCCCGACTGCGGCTACGCCGGTTCAAGCCTTCGAGGTAATCGTTGACGGTTCGCCGGTGTTCCGGGGTCGGGTCGGCCAGCAGTTGCGAGACACTCGTCTCAAGCTCCAGCAGGCTGGGCAGGTAGGTGTATTTGCTGATTTCGCTTTCGACGGCGCGGGCGTTCAGTTCGAGCTGGCGCTGACCGTTTTCACTGAGGCTGCGAATGCCAAAATGCTCACTGGTCCAGAAGCCGGCGTAACCCAGCCCGATCATCAGGATGATGACCAGCGGCGGCAGAAACAGATGGCGAATCAGACGAGGCTTCACGGCAAGTGATGGCGGCGCGGCGCGATAGAGAGTGGGGTCGCATTTCATCACAGTTGCCTTGGGTCAACCACCACACTTGCAGGCTCACCGCTGTCCCTGTGGGAGCGAGCTTGCTCGCGAAGGGGGCGGATCAGTCAACATCAATGTTGAATGTCAGTCCGCTTTCGCGAGCAAGCTCGCTCCCACAGGGATCAGTGTGATGGCGCAAGTACTCGGTTTTAGTGCTGCAGGATTTTCTCGAGGAAGTGCTGCGCGCGTTCGGAGCGGGCGCTGATGTCGCCGAAGAATTCCTCTTTCGGGCAGTCCTCGATGATCTTGCCGGCGTCCATGAAGATCACGCGGTCGGCCACTTTACGGGCGAAGCCCATTTCGTGGGTCACGCACATCATGGTCATGCCTTCGTGGGCCAGTTGCACCATCACGTCGAGCACTTCGTTGACCATTTCCGGGTCGAGCGCCGAAGTCGGTTCGTCGAACAGCATGACGATCGGGTCCATCGCCAGCGCACGGGCAATCGCCACACGCTGTTGCTGACCACCGGACAGTTGCCCCGGATGCTTGTGGGCGTGGGCCGACAGACCGACGCGCTCGAGCAGTTGCAGACCTTTCTTGGTCGCCTCTTCCTTGCTGCGGCCCAACACCTTGATCTGCGCGATGGTCAGGTTTTCGGTGATGGTCAGGTGCGGGAACAGTTCGAAATGCTGGAACACCATGCCCACGCGCGAACGCAGTTTCGGCAGGTTGGTCTTCGAGTCGGCAATCGAGGTGCCGTCGACGACGATGTCGCCTTTCTGGAACGGCTCCAGCGCGTTGACGCACTTGATCAGGGTCGATTTGCCGGAACCCGATGGGCCGCAGACCACGATCACTTCGCCTTTTTTGACCTCGGTGCTGCAATCAGTCAGCACCTGGAAGTCGCCATACCACTTGTTGATGTTCTTGATAGAGATCATACGGCAAACCTTTTTTGCAGACGCTTGACCAGCAGCGAGGCGGAAAAGCTGATGATGAAGTAGACGACACCGGCGAAGATCAGGAACTCGTTGGAACGACCGATGATGTCGCCGCTGGAGCGGGCGGAGTTGAGGAAATCCACCAGGCCCACGGTGTAGACCAGCGAGGTGTCCTGGAACAGGATGATCGACTGTTGCAGCAGCAATGGGGTCATCTTGCGGAACGCCTGGGGCAGGATGATCAGACGCATGGTCTGGCCATAGGTCATGCCCATCGCTTGCGCGGCGGCCATCTGGCCTTTGGGGATCGACTGCACACCGGCCCGGACGATTTCGCAGAAGTACGCGGCTTCGAACATCATGAACGCCACGACGCAGGAGGTGAACGCACCGATCGGCGTGTCTTCGCCAGTGATCCAGCGCAGCACGAACGGTACCGCCAGGTAGAACCAGGTGATCACCAGCAGCAGCGGGATCGAACGGAAATAGTTCACATAAGCGCCGGCCACCCGCGACAGCAGTTTGCTGGATGACAAGCGCATCAGCGCGAGGATCGTCCCCAGCACGATGCCGCCGACCACGCCCATGACCATCAACTGCAAGGTCATGACCATGCCGTTCCACAGGCCCGGGATAGCGGGGATGATGCCGCTGAAATCGAAGTCCATTATTTACCCCCCACGGAGATCAGGCCGGGCACGGCGACTTTCTTCTCGACCATGCGCATCAGCAACATCAGGCTCATGTTCAGGGTGAAGTAGATCAGCGTGGCCAGGGTGAAGGCTTCAAACAGGTTGGCCGAGAATTCGGCGGTCTGTTTGGTTTGCGCCAGCAATTCCATCAGGCCGATCAGGGACGCCACGGAGGAGTTCTTGAAGACGTTGAGGAATTCCGAGGTAAGCGGCGGAATGATGATCCGGTAGGCCTGGGGCAGCAGCACGTTCCAGTAGATCTGCGGCAGTTTGAAGCCCATGGCGCGCGCAGCGGATTCCTGGCCGCGTGGCAGCGCCTGAATACCGGTACGCACTTGTTCGCAAACGCGGGCAGCGGTAAACAGACCCAGACAGACGACAACGCTCAGGTAAGCCGAGGTGGTCGGGTTGAGGTCCTGTTTGTACCAGTCCTGCAGGTTTTGCGGCAGCAGGTCGGGTACCAGGAAGTACCAGATGAACAGCTGAACCAGCAGCGGCACGTTACGGAACAGCTCGACGTAGCAGGTCGCGATGCCCGATACGATGCGGTTCGGCACCGTGCGCATGACGCCCAGAATGGAGCCCAGCAGCAAGGCGATGATCCACGCCACGATGGCGATGGCAATGGTCCAGCCCAAACCGGTGACGTACCAGTCGAGATAAGTCTCGCTGCCGACGCCGGTGGACTTGAAGAACACGCCCCAGTCCCAGTTGTAATTCATTAGGGTCTCCCCTCGAGATCGATCGATGTACAAGCACCCGCTTGGGGAAGATCCTTTCCCGCCTGACGTTGAACGTCAGGCACACGCGATCGGCTCGAAAACCGCCAGGTCGAGTGTTCCACAGTACAGCCCGCAGGTAGTAACAGACGCCTGAGGGAAAGTGGCCCCTCAGGCAATAAGGTTAGTCAGTAATCAGATTTTTACGTCAGGCGCCGGCTTGTCGCTCGGGTTGGCGATCAGATCTTTCACCTTGTCGCTCATCGGGAAGTTCAGGTTCAGACCTTTTGGCGGGATCGGGCTCTCGAACCACTTGCTGTAGATCTTGTTGATCTCGCCAGACTTGTACAGCGCAACGATGGCGTCATCGACGGCCTTCTTGAAGGCCGGGTCGTCTTTACGAACCATGCACGCATAGGCTTCGAAGGACTGTGGAGTTCCGGTGATGATCCAGTCGTTCGGCTTCTTCGCCTTGGCTTCTTCGCCGGCCAGCAGAGCGTCGTCCATCATGAAGGCAACGGCGCGACCGCTTTCCAGCATGTTGAAGGATTCGCCGTGGTCTTTGGCGGAGATGATGTTCATGCCCATCTGCTTGTCGGCGTTCATCGCTTTGATGATGCGCTCTGACGTGGTGCCGGCGGTGGTCACGACGTTTTTGCCTTTCAGGTCGGCAAAGTCAGCGTAGGACGGCTTGCCATCCTTGTCTTTCTTGACCAGCAGACGGGTGCCGATTTCGAAGATGTTGACGGTGAAGTCGACTTGCTGAGCGCGTTCGGCGTTGTTGGTGGTGGAGCCGCACTCGATATCCGCGGTGCCGTTCTGGATCAGCGGGATTCGGGTTTGCGAGGTGACGAGGTTGTACTTGACCTGCAGATCCGGCTTGTTCAGGTCTTTTTTCAGGGCTTCAACGATGGCCACTTGAATGTCGTGGGAGTAGCCCACTGGTTTGCCGGAAGCATCCGCGATGTAGGAAAACGGAATGGAGCTGTCGCGGTGAGCGAGCGTGATGGTGCCCGAATCGTTGATTTTCTTCAGGGTGCCGGTGAGTTCGGCGGCGAAAACTGGCGTGCTGATCAGAGCGGCCGCAATGGCTGCGCCCAGGATATGGGGAACGATGCGCATCAAATTTTCCTCGAATTGTTTTTTTTATGGAGCCAGTTCGTCGGCCCTTTTGTGCTTCGAATGCCTGACGGCTCCTGAAGTGTTGGCGCAACAGGCATTCGTCGAGAGAGTGTAGAGCATGAGTCGTGCCATACCAGTCGCCAATGATTAACTCGTTGTTTTATAACGTTATTAAGCTTTTGTGGCGGTGTTTTTCTGCCGGACTGATCCGGTTATCCGAATCGACTACAAGGTCGCGTTCGGAAAACCGAACGCGACGCCTCAGCGCCACACCGGCAGGTAATCAAACACGAACAGCAGATGAGCGACCGCGCAGAGCACGCCGAAAAACAGCACCAGCACGATCATCGGCGTGCCGCCCCACACGCGATAGCGCGGGCTGCCAAAGCGCTTGCGCGAAGCCCGCGCCAACAGCGCCGGGGTGATCACCGCCCACAATGTCGCCGCCAACCCGGCGAAACCGATGGCATGCAGAAAACCTTCCGGCCACAGAAAACCACCGAGCATCGGCGGCCCGAACGTCACGGCCGCCGTCTGCAGACGACCGACGGGGCTGTCGTCGAACTTCAGCACATCGGCCAGGTAATCAAACAAACCCAGAGTTACCCCGAGAAATGAACAGGCCACGGCGAAGTTGGAGAAAAACGTCAGCAGCAGATCTACGTTGGCGCTGTTGAGCCGTGAACCCAGCGCGCTGATCAAGACATCGATGTTGCCGCCGCGCTGAGCAATGTCCTTGAACGCGTCGCGGGGAATGTTGCCCATGCTGCACAGCATCCACACCAGATACAGCGCCAGCGCGATCAGGGTGCCGCCGACCAGGCAGGCGCGAATCCGTTGCGGATCCTTGCCGTAATGCTTCATCAGGCTCGGTACGTTGCCGTGAAAACCGAACGAGGTCAGGCAGAAGGGCAGGGTCACCAGCAGATAGGGCCAGTAATGGCTGTCGCCGTTGTTCAGATTGAGCAGCGTGGTGCTTTGCACATGGCCGAGCAAACCGCCGAAGGTCAGGAAGAACGCGAGGATTTTTGCCCCGAACACCAGCGTGGTCATGCGGCTCACCGCCGTGGTGCTGAGCCAGACAATGAACGCCACCAGCAGGGTGAAACACAGGCCACCGGCGCGCGATGACAACGCCAACCCAAGCGATTGCGCGGTGTGATGAATCACCGAACCGCTGGCTGAAATGTAGGCGTAGGTCAGGGTGTAGAGGACAAACACGATGCTCAAGCCGTTCAAACGGTTCCAGCCACGCCCGAGCAGATCGCCGGTGATCGTGGAGAAACTCGCGCCTTCGCGGTAGTTGAGGTTGGCTTCAAGAATCATCAGGCCTGAGTGCAAGGTGCAGAACCAGGCAAACAGCAGCACGGCGACCGAGCCGTAGAACCACAGGCCGGACATGATCACCGGCAGCGAAAACATACCGGCACCGACGATGGTGCCGCCGATGATCATGGCGCCACCGAGGATCGATGGTGCACGCTCGACAGCGGGAACGGAGGATATTGAGGTGGAACGCATGGCAAGGCCCGCAATTTGAATTGTTATATGGCTGTGGTTGCACGGTTCCTGTGGGAGCGGGCTTGCCCGCGATAGCGGTTGTTCAGTCAACAGTGATGTTGATGCTGATGGCCTCTTCGCGGGCAAGCCCGCTCCCACAGGGTTTTGTACAGGATGGCGGGTCAGCGGATAGCCAGCAGACGCCGCACGTTGGCCAATAGAAAGTCGTCCTGCCCCGGCAACGCATCGAACGACAAACCCACTGGCAACTCATCCGCCGCTGCCACCGGAACGCTGATACTCGGCGCCGCCAGATTGCTCGCCGGGTCGGTATTGCGCACGAACGTTTCAAAGTTGCTCTCGTCCGCGCAGGCGCTCAGCAGCGGTGCGCTGCACGTGACGGTCGGGTAAGCCAGCAGATCCAGTTGATGGCGGCTGAAGAGGGCGCGGTACTCCTTCTCCAGACACAGCTTGCTCATCAGTGCCTGCACGTAGTCGGTGTAGGAAATCGCTGGGCTTTCCAGTTGGGCGGTGAGGATTTTCTTGATCGCCGGATCGCGAATCTGCGCGAGGATGTCGAAAAACTGTTCACCGCGTCCGGCTTTCATCAGGAACCGTGGAAAGTCGATAAAGAACTCGTAGATCGGCAGCGGAAACTGGATGCGCTCGTTGATCTCGCCAATCATGGCGTCGTCGACCGGCACGATGATCGCACCGCGATCGGCGAGGGTATCGATGGCCGCGCGGCAGTCACGCTGCACATTGTCGGCGAGCTCGGTCCAGAGGAAACGCTCGGGAATGCCGATACGCAACGCCCGCGTTTCTGCCTGATGCAGGCTGCCGCTCAGTTGCGTGTGAACGAACTGGCAATCTTCCACCGTGCGGGTCAGCAGGCCCGGGGTGTCTTTGGTTTGCGACACCGGGACGATGCCGTCGACCGGATAAACGCCGGTGGTGGGGCGAAACCCGACAATCCCGCAGAACGCCGCCGGGATACGCACCGAGCCGCCGGTGTCGGTGCCGACCGCGCACGCCACCAGCCCGGCAGCGACAGCCGCGGCACAACCGCCGCTGCTGCCGCCGGCACTGTGGCGCTCGTTGGCGGGGTTGAGCACGGCGCCATGAGCATGGTTGGCCGAGGTCACGCCGAACGACAGTTCATGCATGTTGTTCTTGCCGACGATCTGCGCGCCCAATTGGCGGAAACGCTGAACGATGCCGGCATCGGCCGGCGGCACATAGTCGGCCAGCCCGGGGGTGCCGGCGGTGGTCGGCATGCCGCTGACGTTGATGTTGTCCTTGAATGACACCGGCAGGCCATACAGTGCGCTGTCGCGTTCGGCAGCATTCGCCTTGAACGCTGACGGGTCGAAGGTGATGAAACTGTTCAGGTGTTGCAGGTGCACATGACGCTCGCGCAGGGCGTGCTGCCAGGTGTCCGGGCAGTGTTGACCACTGCGAAATCCGTTGACGAGCTGTTCAATGGAAAGCTGGCTGTACATGGATGATTCTCGGCGTGGAAAGGGACAGGGTCAGCAGTAGCGGTACTGCGAGTGCAAGTCGTCGAGCGGGTTACCGGCAATCAAATCGCCGCCCAGACTGCTGATCACCGCACATGCGCCATTGAGCGCAGTTTGAATCGCGCCTTCGGCCCAGCCGCCGGTGAACGAGGCGCCGCAACCGGCGAGGTACAAACCGGTGTCCTGTTTCGGATCGAGGGCGGTGCGGAACTGGTAGAACAGGCGCTCGGAGTAAATGTCGTCGCCGGGGAAATTCAGCTTGAAAGCGCCGAGTGCGTGCTTGTCGGTCAGCCAGTCGTATTCCAGAACGTAGCGCTGGTAGTCGCCGTCGAGCGGGAGCAGGTGGCTGGCAAATTCCGGCGCGCTCATCGCCAATTCATCGACCAGACGCAGGCAGCGTTGCACCTTGTCGGTCATCGAAACCATCTTGTGCGAGTCGTCTTCCCAGGTGTAACTGATCAGCACCACGCCCCAGGAGTCCGGATCGTGCGGTGCGTAGTCGAGGCAATACACGCCCTTGACCAGGGTGTCGGTCTGGATGTTGTGCGCCAGGCCATGTTTGAGCCAGAACTTGTCCTTGGTCAGGATAAACAGCTTGGATGAGCCGACCATGTGCGTTTCATTGATCGCCCGCGCCACGTCGCGATTAACGAAGGCCTGGTTCTGCGTGAGCTTGAGGTTCACTTGCAGGGCGCGGGTCGTGGTAGTGGTGATGACGCGATCACAGGCATAGGTTTCGCCGTTGCTGCCGGCCAGCAGGATTTCGCCTGTGGGCCCTTTGTTGATCGATTCAATGCGCGTGCGACAGATCATGTCGCGCACCTGAATGCCGTTGAAGGAGGTGTCGGCAATGCGCTCGGCCAGCGAGGAAATACCGTTGGGCACCAGACGCTGATTGACCTCCAGCGCATTCACCACCAGGCGCAGGATCTCGGTGAACGAGGCACGGTACACCGACTGGAAACCGCCGGAGCCAATGCCCAGCGAGCCGAACAGATGGAAGTCTTCAGGCTTGCGCCACGGCTTGCCGCCCGGCGGGTTTTTGCCGGTGAAGATGCGCACCATCGCCGAGTAAAAGGAGCTGTCGCCGAAGCAGTCCAGATAGCGTTGCCACTCGGGCTGCACTTCGCAGTAATTGTGCTGCTTGAGCAATTCGGTGATCAACAGCGGTGGCGCCAGGCACGTGCCGTCATCGAGGGTGACGCCTTCGCTGAGAAAGGCGATCCAGCCCTGGTGCACGGTGCTGAACAGCGCCGGCGGCGGCTGCATAGCCGCCCAGTGATGAGCCTCGCCACGGTAGTGGATTTCGGTGTCGACGACGCCTGGGTCGGGAAACGCTTCGGTGGTCTGGATGCCGAAACGATTAAGGTAGTGAAACAGCCCGACCTCACTCGGCGGAAAGCGCATGGCGCCCATTTCCGCGATGAATTGTGGCTGTTCCTCATCAAAACACTGGGTCAGCAGACGCCCGCCGACATGCGCAGGTTCGGCTTCAAACAGGGTGACGCGACGTGCCCCGGCGCGCAGCAATTCGTAGGCGGCGACCAGCCCGCTGAGGCCGGCGCCGACGATGCCGATGTGTTTCTCGGCAGTTTCCGCTGGCAGGTAACCGATGGCTTCATCGGCACTGCGCAGGAACTGGCCATAGTCATACAGCAGATCGACGTAGGGAAAAGACAGGCACGCGGACGCCTGACTGACATCATGGGAAATAGGTTTCACAGGGGGACTTCTCGATCGATCAGATAATGAGCTGCAGGCTTTCAAGGGCGCGTGCGGGGTTGAGCAACAGGATTTTCTTGCCGTGAATCTTCCAGGTGCCATCGATATTGATCAGTTGATGTTCGACGGTCACCGGGTAGTGCCATTCGCTGTCGCCGCGCGCTTCGCAATAAAGCATGTTGGAGCTGGCGAAAGCGCTGAACGAGGCTGCGTCGAGGGTGATGCGCGGGCGCTGGGCGATGTGCAGGCTGCGACTCTTCGGCTGCTGGGAAAAGTTGCGCGCGTTGGCCAGCCGATTGATCCGCAGCGTGGTCAGAAAGCGGTCCTCATACACCAGCGATGATTCGTGCAACGGGCTGACCTGTTCGCGGGTCATCGGGATCCAGTAGTGGTAGTCATCGCTGAGCAATTGCTGCCAGGCGGCGAAATCCTGCTGGTCGAGCAAGTGCAGTTCGGTCTCGATCAGTTGCTCGATGGCGTGGTGATTAGATTGATCGTGTTGCATGGTCGTCCCGCATCAAGTGCTGCCAACTGTTATAGAAATTACGCATGGCCATTTCGCTGGTGCCGGACACCACTTGGCTCTGCGCGTAGGATTCGTTCGGGCTGAACAGGCGGGCGACGTTGACCCATTCGTTGGCGTCGCTGCCCAGGCCTTCCATGGCCCGTTCGTACATTTCCACGTCGTCGTGGGCGACCATCGAGCAGGGCGAGTTGATCAGGTTGTTGTACTGCACGGTTCTTTCCAGCAACTGCACGGGCGCGCCTTGCAGTTCGAAGATCCACGACTCGACGATGGTCTCGCGGGCGCTGACCGGTTTGATCACGCGCAAGGTCTGGATCGGCCCCTTGACCATCAGGTTGGGGAAATACACGGTGTTGTGGCGGGTGTCGTCGAGGATCGCCCGGGCCTGCTCTTCACCGTAGTTTTCGACCATCAATTCCCAGTAACCGGGGATGTCGGTGTAGGCCTTGTGGATCGAATTGCTGACCCCGGTGTGCCCGTGGCCATTGGGCCAGACCCGAATGCCCATGCCGGCGAAAAACTCGTAGGAGGCCATGAACGGCGAGAACAGTTCGACGGCCATCGGTGGCTTGCCCTGATCGCCGGATTCCTGCCACAGGCGTATCGCTTCGCCGGCCGAAGATTCGTGGGCGATCATCGGATGGCAGGTGTCGGTCTGGTTGTCGACGACCATTTTCCAGTTGCAGCGATGACGGTGCAGCAGCGGCTGGCCGATCACTTTCAACTGACCCAGCGGCGAGCGCATGACCATGTTGTCGAGCGTCGACAGCGACTCACCGAAAAACGCCTCGAAGCCGATGCCGTCTTCCGTCAAACGGACAAACACGAAGCCGCGATAGTTGTGCACCGCGTTCACCGGGCGCATGCCCTTGTGCGCGGAACAACTGCTGAGGTCGCAGTCGTCGTACTCCTTTTTCACCGGAATGCTCAGCAACTCGCCGTCAGTCTTGAACGTCCAGGCGTGATACGGGCAACGCATGAAGCGGCCGACATTGCCGCGCGCTTCGGCGAGGACTTTCACACCTTTGTGCGGGCAGCGGTTGTGCAGCACGACGATGGTGCCGTTCTTCTGCCGAACCATCGCCAGTGGCTGTTGTGCGAGGGTGGTGGTGAAGTAGTCACCGGTTTCGGGGATCAGGCTGTCGTGACCCAGGTAACACCAGCTCGCGGCGAACACGCGCTGCTGTTCCTGTTCGAAAAGCGCCTGATCAAGGAACAGAGATTTATGCACTTCCCTGCCATTGAAATAGTTGTCCAACGGGGTGTCCTCTCTCAGATCGCCAGTTTCAGGCGCGGGCTTTTTGCGCGCGAGACGCAGGGGTAGATTCGTGCACTGCAGGCCGCTTCCTGTTCGCTCATGATGAAGTCGCGGTGATCGACTTCGCCTTCCAGTACATCCAGCGCACAGACGCCGCATTCACCACGACGGCAGTCATAGAGCGGATCGAGTCCGGCCGCTTCCAGGGCTTCGAGCAACGACTGTTGCGGGCCGACATTGACGCTGACGCCGGAGTCTGCCGCCTCGATGACACAGCCTTGTGCGGCGTCATCGCGGGCAACGTTGAACACTTCCAGATGGATCTGCTCACGGGCCAGGCCAGCGTTTTCGGCGTGGCTGAGCACTTCACCGAGCATTGCCGCCGGGCCGCAGACATACAGACGGTCATCGGCGCGCAGATCGGCGAGCACTGCGCTGATCGCCGGGCGACTGCCGGAGAGGTGCAGTTGCATGCGTTCCTGCAACTGGTCTTGCAGGTATCGGGCATAGACCGCGTCGTCGGCGCTCTTGGCGAAATAATGCAACTGCGCCGGGCGGTTCAACACGCTCAGGTGGCGCAGGATGCCGGTCAGCGGCGTGATACCGATGCCGCCGGCAATCGCGATATCACGCCCGCTGTCAGCGTCGAGCGGGTAGTTGAAGGTGTTCAACGGACCTTCAAGTTCCACGCTGTCATTGACCGCCAAGGTGCGGATGTACTGGCTACTGATGGAGTCTGGCGAGAGGCGGATGGCGAAGGTGAACCGGCCATCCGCAATCTCGTCCACGTGCACCGTCGAGTAATGCCGACAGTCGTCCAGGCCCGGAATCAACCATTTGAAGTGCGCACCGGCATGAGTCATGTCCGACAGGGAGGCGGGACCGCTGACGGTGACTTCCTTGATCGATGCCGAGAGCATCCGGCAGTGGGTGACGGTGTACTTCATGCAGGTTTTTCCTGGTTGATCGGTGTTTCGTGCAGGTACAACCACTGAACGTCGTGGTGCTGGACACGCAGGATCGCCAGCGAAATACGTGAGGTTTCACTGTGGTTCAGGCGATGGGTTTCCTTGTAGCGCAGGGCCACGGTCGAACCTTCGTGCCAGACCGTGTGCAGGTCGCTGATCAGAATCTCCAGACCTTTGCGGGCACCGACGGCGCCGTTGAACAGTTGCTCGACTTGTGCCCGACCGACCACGGCGGCCGAGGTGGTGACCATGCTGAAGTGCTCGGCGAACACCTCCATCAGCGGCGCGATGGCGTTTGCGCCGGCACCGTCGGCGTCGGTGAAGACGCGGTGAATCAGTTCGTGCACGTGGTGAATACTGTGTTGCGCTCGTTCAACCAGGTTGTTGTTCATGGCATTCCTTTGGAGGGTTCAATTGACTCATCTGAAACAGCGGGAACAGCCCGACCAGAGCGGCAATCGCGAAGGTCGCGTGGTAAGCCTGTGTGGTATCGAACTGCTTGAGCAGCACATTGAAGATCATCAGAAACAACGCGGCACCGAGGCTGAACGACATCTGCCGATTGATGTTCCAGATCACGCTGGCCTTGTGCGTATCGCCGCCGGCAAAGTCCATCAGCGAGGTGGTCTGCGCGGTGTTGGCGCCGATGCCGCCACCAATGCCCATCAGGCTGTAAGCGATGACGATCACCCACAGGTCCGCCGGGTCATTGACCAGCATCAGCGTGGCGATACCGGCGCTGTGCAGGAGCATGCCGAGGGTGAACAGGCGTTTCGCGCCGACGCGGTTGTAGACCCGACCACAAATCGTCATCGCAATGAACGCGCCGATGGCGTAGAGGATCATGAACATCCCGGTCAGCCGGGCGCTGAAGTGCAGGGTGTTCTGCAGGAAGAAAATGCTCATCAGGTTGACCCCGGTGAACACGCCGGGAATCGCGTAATAGATGAAGATCGAGGTGCTGAGCTTTTTGCTTTTGAGCAGGCTCAATTCGATGATCGCGTTGCTGCAGCGGCGGTAGTGCCGCAGGTACAGCACGATGAACAGCAAGCCTGCCGCGACACAGCTCAACGCGGCCAGCGCCGGGTAGTCGCCGCCGTACAACGACATGCCCATCAGCAGGCTGGCGAGTGCGGCACTGACCAGCAACAAACCTTTGATGTCCGGGCGTGGCAGGTGCGCTGGTTTGCTTTCCTTGATCCACAACCACGACAGCCCGGCCGCGATCAACGAAAACGGGATGTTGCTGTAGAACACCCAGCGCCAGGAGCTGCTGTCGACAATGATGCCGCCGACCGTCGGTGAAATGGCCGGAGCAATCAGCGCCACGGCCATCACCAATGTGGAGATTTTGGCGCGTTGTTCACCCTGAAACAGGTTGAAGGTCAGCGCCTGACCGACCGGAATCAGCAGCCCGCCACCGATGCCCTGAACGAAACGCCAGATCACCAGTTCGTGGAAACTGTCGGCCATGCCGCACATCCACACTGAACCGCTGAATACCAGCATCGATGCGGTAAGAATATCGCGGCTGCCGAAGCGCCCGGCCAGCCAGGTGCTCACCGGAATAATCAGGGTCAGGCCAAGAATATAAGCGTTGGCGACCCACGCCACCGATGAAGTACTGACTTGCAAAGTTGCCGATATACTCGGCAATGCCACCGCCGACATAAATATGTTTATACAGTCAATAAAGAAGCCGATCAGAAAGATCAGCGCGATCTTATAGCGATAGTTCATGTTGAATCCCCTTTGCCGCGCAGCATAGGGGCGATGGACTTGAAGTGTCGATACGACTATGCTTAAAACAATGTTTGACAGGATTTAACAGTGAGCCATAGCGCCATGCACTCTCATCTTAATCGGGTTCAGACCTTCCTTGCGGTGGTGGATTTTGGTTCTTACACCAAGGCTGCGAATTATCTGAGTATCAGCAAAGCCATGGCCAGCCTGCATGTCAAGGCGCTGGAAGAAGTTTTGTCGGCAACCTTGTTGATCCGCAATACCCGCAATATTTCGCTGACCGAAATAGGTCAGGAGTTTTATGAAGAGTTCAAGGGCATTGTCGCAGACATCGACAATGCCTTTGATAATGTCCTCAAAGGTAATAATCGGGTGTCCGGAAAGTTACGGATTAGTTCGACCAGTGAGTACGGTGAGAAGTATATTCTGCCGTTGATTCCGTTGTTCTCCGAGCGTTATCCGGAAATTCGTTTGTGCTACAACTTTAACTCTTCATTGAACGATCTTGTCGCGGAAAAGCTTGATCTGGTGATTCGCCTGGGCAACTTGGCGGATTCGGCATTCAAGAGTCGCAAGTTGGCCGATTATGAAATCGTGCTGGTGGCCACCGAGCAATTTCTCGCCCGACATCCGGTGCGTGAACCGCAGGATCTGAACAATGTGCCGTGGATTGCCAACAGCAATTTACAGGCGCCGACCCAGTGGACATTGCGCCTTGGGCAAGGGCAGGGTGCCGAGGTCGGCGGCACCAGCCACTTTGAATCGAATTCTTCGACGGCGATTCGTTCGATGACGTTGTCGTCGCTGGGGGTATCGGTTTTGCCGGCGTGGGTGGTCGCAGAAGACATCGCCGCCGGGCGTTTGGTGCGCTTGCTGCCGGAGTATTCGCTGCCTTCGCAGTCGATCAATGTGGTGTTTCCCAATACTCCGCACCTGCCCCACAAGTCGCGGGCGTTCATTGATTTTCTGTTGTTGCATTTGGCGCAGTGATGCAGCCCTAAAAGCCCCTCACCCTAGCCCTCTCCCAGAGGGAGAGGGGACTGACCGCGTCGTCCTTGCGAGTTACGCCGACCTGAAATATCGAGTCGACCTCAGAGTTTGAAAAGCCCTGATCGACTTTCCCTTTTCCCCTCGCCCCCTTGGGGGGAGAGGGCTGGGGGGAGGGGGGCCTGGATCTTGTTGGCACAACAAAAAGCCCCTGAATCTCACAATTCAGGGGCTTTCGTTCAAGCGACGGTGCGAAGATCAGGCCGCTTCAGTCTTGCGGTTCTGTTCAACCTTGCCCAGATAAGCCGCCAGTTTTTCCTGCTCCGCCGGGGTGGTGAACAAACCGAGTTTGCTGCGGCGCCAGAGAATGTCATGCGCCGTGGTCGCCCACTCTTCGCTGCACAGGTAATCAACTTCGCGGGTGTAAAGCCCGCCACCCAGGTGTTCGCCCATGTCGGCCAGGGTTTCCACCCCTTCAAGCATGCGCCAGGTGCGGCTGCCGTAAGTGGTGGACCAGCGACGGGCGATCTCGGTCGGCACGAAGTCGAACTTGTCGCGGATCAGCGCGCTCAAGGCTTGCGGGGTGGTCATGTCTTCGCCGCCGGGCAGGGTGGCGGTGGCCGTCCAGCTCGGGCGCATCTGGGTGAAGAATGGCAGCAACTGCGCCATCGCCGACTCGGCGAGTTTGCGGTAGGTGGTCAGCTTGCCGCCGAACACCGACAGCAGTGGCGCTTCTTCCGTGTTGCCGGACAAGGCCAGGGTGTAATCGCGGGTGACCGCCGACGGGTTGTCGGATTCGTCGTTGCACAATGGGCGCACGCCCGAGTAGCTGTGCTGGATGTCGTCGCGGCTCACCTGTTTCTTGAAGTGGGCGTTGACCACTTTCAACAGGTAATCGGTTTCACCGTCAGTAATCGCCACTTTCGCCGGATCGCCGGTGTATTCGCGGTCGGTCGTACCGATCAGGGTGAAGTGGTTCAGATACGGAATGGTGAAGACGATGCGCTGATCTTCGTTTTGCAGAATGTGCGCGTGATCACCTTCGTACAGTTTCGGCACGATGATGTGGCTGCCCTGAATCAGGCGGATGCCGTACGGCGATTCCATCTTCAGGTCGTCACGGATGAACTTGGCAACCCATGGGCCGGCGGCGTTCACCAGCGCTTTGGCGGTGATCGAAAACAGGCTGCCGTCGGCGCGCTCCAGATTCAGGTGCCACAAGCCTTTGGCACGACGGGCGCTGACGCAACGGGTCTGAGTATGCACGTGGGCGCCTTTTTCGCGGGCGGCCATGGCGTTGAGTACCACGAGGCGGGCATCGTCGACCCAGCAATCGGAATATTCGAAGCCTTTCTTGATTTCGCTTTTCAGCGCGCTGTCGGCGCCGAACTTCAGGCTTTTCGAACCTGGCAGTTTTTCGCGCTTGCCGAGGTTGTCATACAGGAACAGGCCCGCACGAATCATCCACGCAGGGCGCAGGTGCGGACGGTGCGGCAGCACAAAGCGCATCGGTTTGACGATGTGCGGCGCTTTGGCCAGCAGCACTTCGCGCTCGGCCAGCGCTTCACGCACCAGACGGAATTCGTAATGTTCGAGGTAGCGCAGACCGCCGTGGATCAGCTTGCTGCTGGCTGACGAGGTGTGGCTGGCCAGATCGTCCTTTTCGCAAAGGAACACCGAAAGCCCGCGACCGGCGGCATCCGCTGCGATCCCCACGCCATTGATCCCGCCGCCAATAACGGCGAGGTCGTAGATCTCGGAGAGAGGGGGCGTACGCAAGGTAGAGGTGGACATCGGCTGGCCTCGGGCTCTTTGATTTTCTATATTGGAAATCGAACATGAATGTTCATTTGCGAAAATGGTAGCCCATAAAGACGCGCGCAGCCAGTCGCATTCGATTGAAAAAACTCATCGAAGGGCGGTTAAAAGAAAATTTTCGAACATTAAAAGCAAAAGATCGCAGCCTTCGGCAGCTCCTACAGGTCAAGTGAACCCATGTAGGAGCTGCCGAAGGCTGCGATCTTTTGATCTTGAGGGTTTTTAAACGACTTCCAGGCGAATCTTGTGCTGACTCAACAACTGCGCCAACGCCGGCACCGGCTGCTGATCGGTCACCAGGCAATCGATCAGACTGATCGGCCCCAACCGGATCATCGCGTTACGGCCGAACTTGCTCGAATCCGCTGCCAGAATCACCTGTCGCGCATTGGCAATGATCGCCTGCGAAACCCGCACTTCCTGATAATCGAAATCCAGCAAACTGCCGTCTTCATCGATCCCGCTGATCCCGACCAGGGCGAAATCAACCTTGAACTGATTGATGAAATCCACACTCGCCTGGCCGACCACACCGCCGTCACGGCGCACATTGCCGCCGGTCAGCAGCACATCGAAATCATCCTTGGCACTGAGCATCGACGCTACGTGCAGGTTGTTGGTGATGATTTTCAGGTGATTGTGATTGAGCAGGGCGCGGGCAATCGATTCGGTGGTCGTACCGATATTGATGAACAGCGAGGCGTGATCGGGAATCTGTGCCGCGATGGCTTCACCGATGCGTTGTTTTTCATCGCGCATCTGGTCGGCGCGCATTGCATAAGCGGTGTTTTCGACGCTGGAATCGTAAGCGGCGCCGCCATGATAACGGCGGAGCAGATTGGCTTCGGCGAGCTGATTGATGTCGCGGCGAATGGTTTGCGGGGTAACAACGAACAGCGTAGCCATTTCCTCGATGCTCACATAGCCGCGTTCGCGGACCAGCTCGAGGATTTGCTGCTGACGGGGAGGCAGATTCATGGGGCTTCCTTTGGGCTGCCGTGCAAAATTTGCCCATGATGCCGCAGGAATCCGCTCCCGACCAGTTAGTTACCTGTCAGTCTCTGCAGGTTGGCTTATTCGGCGTCCTCACGCGCCCAGTCACGGGTGCGGCTGACGGCTTTTTTCCAGCCTTTATAGAGTTTCTCTTTCTCCACTTCGTCCAGGCTCGGTTCGAACTCGCGCTCGATTACCGCTTTGCCGCGCAGTTCTTCCAGGCTGCCCCAGAAACCGCACGCCAGGCCGGCCAGGTACGCCGCGCCGAGTGCCGTGGTCTCGCGCATTTGCGGGCGCTCGACTTGCGTGCCGAGGATGTCGGCCTGGAACTGCATAAGGAAGTTGTTGGCCACCGCACCGCCATCCACGCGCAGGGCTTTGAGGCGTTCGCCGGAGTCCTGCTGCATGGCGTCGAGCACGTCGCGGGTCTGGTAGGCGATCGATTCCAGCGCAGCACGGATGATGTGATCGACGCGCACACCGCGCGTCAGGCCGAACAGCGCGCCACGGGCATACGGGTCCCAGTACGGAGCGCCGAGACCGGTGAACGCCGGTACCAGGTACACGCCGTTGCTGTCCTTCACTTTGTTGGCGAAGTATTCGGTGTCGTGGGCGTCGTTGATGATTTTCAGCTCATCGCGCAGCCACTGCACGGTCGAACCGCCGTTGAACACTGCGCCTTCCAGCGCATAAGCGACTTCGCCACGCGGGCCGCACGCGATAGTGGTGAGCATGCCGTGCTGGGATTTCACCGCTTTGTCGCCGGTGTTCATCAACAGGAAGCAGCCGGTGCCGTAGGTATTTTTCGCCTGACCCGGCTCGACGCACATCTGGCCGAACAGGGCGGCCTGCTGGTCGCCAGCGATACCGCCGATGGCAATGCCGCTCTTGGTGCGACCGTAGATTTCCGAGGAGGCCTTCACTTCCGGGAGCATTTCGCGCGGGATGTCGAGGATCTCCAGCATCTTCGAATCCCACTCCAGCGAGTGGATGTTGAAGAGCATGGTGCGCGAGGCGTTGGTGTAGTCGGTGACGTGCACCTTGCCACCGGTGAATTTCCAGATCAGCCAGCTATCGACGGTGCCGAACAGCAGTTCGCCGTTACGCGCACGTTCGCGGCTGCCTTCGACGTTGTCGAGGATCCACTTCAGTTTGGTGCCGGAGAAGTACGGGTCGGTGACCAGACCGGTGTTGTCGCGGATGTACTCTTCGTGGCCGTCACGCTTGAGCTGCTGGCAGATCTCGGTGCTGCGGCGGCACTGCCAGACGATGGCGTTGTACACCGGCCGGCCGGTGGTCTTGTCCCAGACCACGGTGGTTTCACGCTGGTTGGTGATGCCGATGGCAGCAACCTGGTCGTGGTGCAGACCGGCCTGGGCCAGCGCTTCAACCATCACTGCGCTCTGGGTGGCGAAGATTTCCATCGGGTCGTGTTCGACCCAACCGGCCTGTGGGTAATGCTGGGCGAATTCGCGCTGCGCGGTGCAGACCACGTTCGCATCGCGGTCGAAAATGATCGCGCGGGAGCTGGTCGTACCCTGATCGAGGGCAATGATGTAGTTCTTATTCTGAATGTCGGTCATGTCGATTGCCTTGGACGAAATAAGGGAGAGTGGGCCGTGGCGCAGGCTCTATTGGGCAGGAGCCTGCGCCGACTGTTTCAAGAAGTTCTTGGTTTGCCGTCAATGGCCGGTTCTGCATCCTTTGTAGCAGGTGTGGCGCCGGTCAGGTGACGGGCGATGAGCCCGCGATACCCGGCAGCGCCGAGGCAGGCACCGACAATCGGTGCAAAAATCGGAATCAGGAAGTACGGAATATCGCGACCGCCAGTGAAGGAAATTTCACCCCAGCCGGTGAAGAAAGTCATCAGTTTCGGGCCGAAGTCACGCGCCGGGTTCATCGCGAAACCGGTCAGCGGGCCCATCGAGCTACCGATCACGGCAATCAGCAAACCGATCAGCAGCGGCGCCAGCGGGCCTTTCGGCAAACCGTTGTTGTCGTCGGTGAGGGACATGATCACGCCCATCAGGATCGCGGTGATGATCATCTCGACCAGGAACGCCTGGGCGGTCGACAGCACAGGATTGGGGAAGGTCGAGAACACCGAGGCCAGCTCAAGGCTGGCAGCCGAGCCGCGAACCATTTGGTGAGTTTGTTCGTAATCGAAGAAAAGATTGCTGTACAGCGTGTAAACCAGCAATGCACCGCAGAACGCTCCAGCGATCTGCGACAGAATATAGAACGGTAGTTTGCGCTTTTCGAAGTCGGCGAAAATGGCGAGTGCGATGCTCACGGCCGGGTTCAGGTGCGCGCCGGAAACACCGGCGGTGAGGTAGATCGCCATGCTCACGCCGACGCCCCAGATGATGCTGATTTCCCACAGGCCAAAGCTGGCGCCCGCGACTTTGAGCGCGGCGACACAGCCTGTGCCGAAAAAGATCAGAAGAGCAGTACCCAGAAACTCGGCCATGCATTGGCTCGAGAGCGTTGGTTGCTGTAAAGCAGTTGTCATTGAAAACCTCGGTTTTTGTTGTTGTCTGGCGTCGTGCCGATAGGGCAGGGCGCGATTTTCACCAAGTAGGAATCCCCATTCCGTTCCCGGTTTACTGCTGGGTGCTGCGATGACGATAATTCTTACATTATTCAGATTCGAAAAAATATAGACAAGAAACAAACCTGTCAAAGGTCGAAAGTGAACCGTCGGTCACAATAAAACTATTCGCTGTGTGAATGATCCTCTGTCATCGGCGCGAGATGGTGCTTGTGGAATGCCTGCAAGCCGCGGGAATCGTGGCTTGGGATAGAGCCTTTTGGGGGCTGATCGCCTAGAATCCGACGCAGCATTTTTCTGTCACTGCCGAGCCTGGAGCTGCCATGACCCCTGCGTTGGACTTGTTGAAAAAAGTTCGTGCCGAACATCGCGTGCACAGTTACGAACATGACCCCAAAGCTGCCTCCTATGGGCTGGAGGCCGCTGAGAAACTGGCGCTGGAGCCGGCGCAGGTGTTTAAAACCTTGCTGGCGGCCAGCGAAAAAGGTGAGTTGCTGGTGGCGGTGGTGCCGGTCGTCGGAAGCCTCGATCTCAAAGGTCTGGCGCATGCGGCGGGAGTGAAAAAAGTCGAGATGGCTGACCCGGCGGCCGCACAGCGCTCCACCGGTTATCTGTTGGGAGGCATCAGTCCGTTGGGGCAGAAAAAGCGCCTGCGCACCTTCATTGATAACTCGGCTCAGGGTTTTGCGACTATTTATGTCAGCGCCGGTCGGCGAGGCCTGGAGGTCGAACTGGCACCCGCCGTGCTCGCCGAGCATACCCAGGCGAAATTTGCCGATATCGGCCGCGCGTGAACGTGATCGCTGTATGCAGAAAATTCGCCGGTTCTGTCACTGGCGCTGATCGCCTCGTGGTTGCATGCTCTGGCGACTGACTTAGGGAGAAGGTTATGCAGCTCGAGTTTCATCAGGTTGACGCGTTCAGTGATCGGCCGTTCAGTGGCAATCCGGCGATGGTCTATCGGCTGGACGCCTGGCTCGCGGATGAGCTGATGCAGAAGATCGCCGCCGAACACAATCTGGCGGAAACTGCGTTTCTGGTACGCGAAGGTCAGGCCTGGCATATCCGTTGGTTCACCCCGACCACCGAAGTGCCATTGTGCGGGCACGCTACGCTGGCCAGTGCTTATGTGCTGTTCGAGATTTACAAGGAAAGCGCCGAACGTATCGACTTCACCTGTAAATCCGGTCCGCTGAGCGTCACACGGGAAGGTGATCGGTTATGGCTGGATTTCCCGTCGATCGTGCCGTCTGAGATTGGTGTGACTGTCGACGTTGAGCGGGCGCTGGGTGTCGAAGCGGTCGATGTACTTGGCTCCAACGAACTGTTTGTGGTGCTGGAATCAGAGCAGGCCGTGCTCGATTGCCAGCCGGACATGGTTGCCTTGGCCAAGCTGCCGTGGCTGGGCGCGATCGTTACGGCGCGCGGCAATCAGCACGACTTCGTCTCGCGCTATTTCGCACCGGCAATCGGTATCAATGAAGACCCGGTGACCGGCTCGACGCATTGCAGCCTGATCCCGTATTGGTCCAAGCGTCTGGGCAAGTCGAGCCTGACTGCTTGCCAGCGTTCGGCACGGGGCGGGGAGTTGTTTTGTCGGCTAGAGGGCGAGCGGGTGAAGATTGGCGGCAATGCGACACTGGTTGCCAGCGGCACATTGTTGTTGGGCTAGTTCAAAAACACCTGTGGGAGCGAGCCTGCTCGCGAATACGGTCGGTCAGTCAAATCATCTGTGACTGATACATCGCATTCGCGAGCAGGCTCGCTCCCACAGTGTTGATCCGGGCTGGATCAGAGGGCGGTACTGTAGCGGCGGACGCCGTTTTCCACTGCCGGGATTTGTGCGGCGGTGCTGCCCGATGCCTGGAACAACACCAGATGTTCAGCGGCTACGCGAATCCCCACCTCCGCCCCCACCTGATGATCAGCATGGCTGGGGAATATCGATTCCAGCTGCGCACCCGTCGGCAGCTGCAGGCGATACAGCGTCGAAGCACCCAGGAAGGTCTTGCCGACAATCCGTGCTTTCAAGCCACTGTCCGGCGCATAAACGATGTCATCCGGGCGCAGCAATACATCCACCGCCCCGCCAATCGGCCAGGTATAAGCCCGATTGCCACGCAGCTCACCCAGTTCGGTCTGCACCGATTCCGGGCTGTCGAGCTGGCCGCGAATGAAGTAACCCTGACCGATGAAGCTGGCCACGTACGGCGTTGCCGGTTCGTGATACAGGTTGTACGGCGTGTCCCACTGCTCCAGGCGACCTTCCTTGAACACACCAACGTGGTCGCTGACAGCGAAGGCTTCTTCCTGATCGTGGGTCACGAGGATCGCGCTGGTGCCACGGGCCTTGAGAATGTCGCGCACTTCATGACTGAGCTTGCGGCGCAGTTCGCCATCGAGGTTGGAGAATGGCTCATCGAGCAGCAGCAATTGCGGTTCCGGCGCCAAGGCTCGGGCGAGGGCGACACGCTGTTGCTGGCCGCCGGACAATTCGTGCGGGAAGCGCTTGCCGAGGTTTTTCAGGTTGACCAGTTCAAGCAGCTCTTCGGTGACCCGCTCTTTGTGCGGGTGCTTGCGAATGCCGAAGGCAATGTTGTCGGCAACGCTCAAGTGCGGGAACAGCGCGTAGTCCTGGAACACCATGCCGATCCGGCGTTTCTCCGGCGCCAAGGTGAAACCGGCGCTGGAGATGGTTTCGCCGCCGAGGGTGATTTCGCCCTCGTGCACCGGTTCGAAACCGGCGATGGCGCGCAGGGTGGTGGTCTTGCCGCAGCCGGAGGAGCCGAGCAGGCAACCGATGTCACCGGCGTTGAGGTGCAGATTGAGGTTCTGCACCACACGTTGATCTTGATAACCGCAAGCGAGGTTGCGCAGGTTCAGCAGTAATTCATGGCTCATGCGTGGTGATATGCCGGTTCAACGAGGAACTCGAGCAGGGCCTTCTGTGCGTGGAGACGGTTTTCTGCCTGATCCCAGGCGACGGAGCGCGGGTCATCAAGCAGGTCGAGACTGATTTCTTCGCCACGGTGCGCCGGCAGGCAATGCATGAACAGCACGTCCTCGGCAGCGAGGTCGAGCAGTGCACGGTTGACCTGGAACGGCGCGAACAGCTTGAGGCGCTTGGCAGTTTCCTCTTCCTGGCCCATTGAAGTCCAGACATCGGTGCTGACCAGGTGCGCGCCACGTACGGCGTCTTGCGGGTCGCGAACGATGGTCACGCGATCACCGGCCTTGGCGACGAATTCAGGGTTGGGCTCGTAGCCTTCCGGGCACGCGATGCGCAACTGGAAGTCGAACTGCATCGCGGCTTCTATATAGCTGTTGCACATGTTGTTGCCGTCGCCAATCCAGGCCACGGTCTTGCCCTGAATCGAGCCACGATGCTCAAGGAAAGTCTGCATGTCGGCCAGCAACTGACACGGGTGCAGATCATCGGACAGGCCGTTGATCACTGGCACGCGCGAGTTGGCGGCGAATTCGGTCAGGGTGCTGTGAGCAAAGGTACGGATCATCACCGCATCGAGCATGCTCGACATGACGATGGCGCAATCGCCGATCGGTTCGCCACGGCCCAGTTGGGTGTCACGCGGCGACAGGAAGATCGCCTGACCGCCGAGCTGGATCATGCCGGCCTCGAAGGAGATGCGCGTACGGGTCGAGGACTTCTCGAAAATCATGCCCAGTACGCGGTTTTTCAGAGGCTCGAACAGTACGCCGCGGTTACGCAGGTCCTTGAGCTCAACGCCTCGACGGATCACGCTGACCAGCTCTTCGGGCGTGCAATCCATCAGGGAGAGAAAGTGCCTTGCGCTCATCATTGACTACCTTTTGCTACAAACCGCAGATGCTCAAAGCCTTGTTTAACGGAACAACGGGCGAGACCTGCGGCGTAAGCCGCACGGGGCGACGAAATAGGGGGAGGCGCGATATTGACACTAAATGTCGCGTTACGCCAATAGGCTACGGTTTTTGCGGGATTCGGAGGGCGCACCGGATGTTGCAGTCGCGCATTTGAAGCCGGGTTCAGGACAGCAGCGAGTCCCTTTGTACACTGGCCTCGCAGGGCTTGGCAATGCGGTGTGGCGGGGATGGAGCACGCTGAGTCGGTTTACGACCGTGGCGCCATGCCACCACTTGGTCGGATGCTCGAGCTGAAACATTTGCTAAAGCAAAGTGCTGGGTTATAAATAAGTTTCGAGCGACGCAGGAAGCCTCCGCATGGAATCGAAAGAAAAACTGTTAATGGAATTGCTGGGCCACACGGCTCGCTCTCTGACCCATCTCACCGCGTCGGTCACCTCAATGTCGTTCGAACTGCTGCGCAGCGAAGACGAAGTCGTCAAGAGCGCCGGCCGCCACATGATCGATCGCATGGCAACCATCAGCGCCGGGCTCGACGAGCACTGGCGATTGATCGGCGAACTCACTGGCGTTCACGTCGCCCATGAGCAGATCGAAACCATCCAGGAAATCCAGCTGGCAGCACCTCCGCAGCTTCCATCGAGTTGAGCGCGGCGGTCTATCGGCTCGCCTGATAACCGTCGATTCACAAGACGAACGTCGCTGGCGCCGGACCTGCGCCGGGGCCATAGTTTTGTTCCCGCGGGCGTGATTGCCCGCCCAGAACAAGACAGAGACTGGCCATGACCAAGACTCTCCATCACCGTGCCTGCCACCTGTGCGAGGCCATTTGCGGGCTGACCATCGAGACTACCGAAACCGATGGCAATGTCGCGATCACCTCGATCAAAGGCGATGCGCTCGACACCTTCAGCCGTGGCCACATCTGCCCCAAAGCCGTGGCGCTGCAAGACATTCAGAACGATCCGGATCGCCTGCGTCAGCCGATGCGCCGGGTTGGCAGCGAATGGTTGCCAATCGAGTGGGACGAGGCCTTTGCGCTGGTGGCCGAGCGGCTGGCGGCGATTCAGGAGCGTCATGGGCAGAACGCCGTGGCGGTCTATCAAGGCAACCCGAGCGTGCATAACTACGGGCTGATGACCCACAGCAACTATTTCCTCGGGCTGTTGAAAACGCGCAATCGCTTCTCGGCGACCTCGGTCGATCAGTTGCCGCATCACCTGAGCAGCTATCTGATGTACGGCCACGGCCTGCTGCTGCCGATTCCGGACATCGACCACACCGATTTCATGCTGATCCTCGGCGGTAATCCGCTGGCGTCCAACGGCAGCATCATGACCGTGCCGGATGTAGAGAAACGTTTAAAAGCGATTCAGGCGCGTGGCGGCAAAGTGGTGGTGGTCGATCCACGGCGCAGCGAGACGGCGGCGATAGCCGATCAGCATTTGTTCGTGCGCCCGGGTGGCGATGCTGCATTGCTGTTTGGCGTGCTCAACACACTGTTCAGCGAAGGCCTGACTCGCGAAAGCCATTTGCCCGTTGATGGGCTGGATGAGGTTCGCGCGGCCGTCGCAGGTTTCACTGCTGAAGCCATGAGCCCGCTGTGCGCCGTGCCTGCCGAACAGATCCGCCAACTGGCCCGCGACTTCGCCGCCGCGCCAAGCGCGGTGTGCTATGGCCGTATGGGCGTGTCGACGCAGGCTTTCGGCACGCTGTGTCATTGGGTGGTGCAGTTGATCAATCTCGTCACCGGCAACCTCGATCGCGTTGGCGGGGCGTTGTGCACAGAGCCGGCGGTGGACCTGGTGGCATCCACCTCGGGCGGGCATTTCAACAAATGGCAAAGCCGTGTTTCCGGGCGTCCCGAGTACGGCGGTGAGTTGCCAGTCTCGGCGCTGGCCGAAGAGATGCTGACTGAAGGCGAGGGGCAGATTCGCGCGTTGATCACCGTCGCCGGCAACCCGGTGTTGTCGACGCCGAACGGGCGGCAACTGGAGCAGGCGCTGGACGGTCTGGAGTTCATGCTCAGCATTGATCTGTACATCAACGAGACCACGCGTTACGCCGATCTGATTCTGCCGTCGACCTCGGCCCTGGAAAATGATCACTACGACACCACGTTCAACCTGTTTGCGGTGCGCAATGTCACCCGCTTCAACCGTGCAATCCTCGCCAAACCCGAGGGCGCGTTGCATGACTGGGAGATCTTTGTGGGCCTGGCCAAGGCCTTCGCCGAGAAAACCGGCAAAGAACTGAAGCCGACCATGCCGCCCTCGAAGATGATCGACATGGGCCTGCGCATGGGTATGTACGGTGACGCGTGCGAACAAAAACTCTCGTTGGCGACGCTGTTTGATCATCCTCACGGGATCGATCTCGGCGCGCTGAAAGCGAATCTGGCGCCGCGTCTGAATACGCCAAACCAGCATGTACAGGCCGCGCCGCCAGAGATCCTTGCCGACCTCGCACGGTTTGCAGCGTTGCAGGCGCCTGCTGCTGATGAGCTGTTGATGATCGGCCGTCGCCATGTACGCAGCAACAATTCGTGGATGCACAACTATCACCGTCTGGTGAAAGGCAAGCCGCGCCATCAGTTGCTGATGCACCCGGACGACCTCGCCAGCCGTGGACTCAACGATGGTCAACGGGTGCGCGTCAGTTCACGGGTCGGGCAGATCGAGGTGGAAGTGCTCGGTAGCCTCGACATGATGAGAGGCGTGGTCAGCCTGCCGCATGGTTGGGGCCATGCGCGTCCGGGCGTGCAGATGGCGATTGCCAGCGGTCAGCCGGGGTCGAGTGCCAATGACCTGACCGATGAGTGTCAGCTCGACGAGTTGTCCGGCAATGCGGCGCTGAACGGCGTGCCGGTCACTGTGGCGGCGGCTTGAGCGTGACCGTCGGGGAGACCGAGCATGGCGCTCGGGATTCCGTTACAATGCGTCACCGTGCCGACCCATGAGTCGGAAAGTTCAGCCGAGGTGCTCCATGGATATCATCGAAACGATTAAAGAGCAGATTGCCAACAACACCATTCTGCTTTACATGAAAGGCTCGCCGAATGCCCCGCAGTGCGGCTTCTCCGCGAAAGCTGCGCAGGCTGTAATGGCGTGTGGCGAAAAGTTTGCGTACGTGGACATCCTGCAGAACCCGGAAATCCGCGCCAACCTGCCGAAGTACGCCAACTGGCCGACTTTCCCGCAACTGTGGGTTGGCGGTGAGCTGGTCGGCGGTAGCGACATCATGACCGAGATGGCTGCAGACGGTTCGCTGCAAACCACCATCAAGTCTGCTGTTGAAGCGGCAGCGGCGAACAAGTCCGAAGCTTGATCAGCGAGGTTTCATGCGACAGCTGCTGGTGTAGGAGCTGTCGAGTGAAACGAGGCTGCGATCTTTTGATCTCCAGCCAATAAAAAGCCCCGCCACTCGAAAGAGGGCGGGGCTTTTTAGTGCGTTCGAAACGTTACTGCAAGTTGCCGGTGCAATCTGAAAAGATCGCAGCCTTCGGCAGCTCCTACTCTTCGCCCATCTGCGATTGCAGATAGTTCTCAAGACCGACTTTATCGATCAGGCCCAGTTGGGTTTCCAGCCAGTCGATATGTTCTTCTTCGGATTCGAGAATGTCTTCAAGCAGTTCACGGCTACCGAAGTCACCGACGGTTTCGCAATGCGCAATCGCGGTCTTCAGGTCAGCGTGGCCGGTCTTCTCGATACGCAGGTCGCACTCCAGCATTTCCTTGGTGTGCTCGCCGATGTGCAGCTTGCCCAAGTCCTGCACGTTCGGCAGGCCTTCGAGGAACAGGATGCGCTTGATCAGCTTGTCCGCGTGTTTCATCTCGTCGATGGATTCTTTGTATTCGTGCTTGCCGAGCTTGTTCAGACCCCAATCTTCGTACATGCGCGCATGCAGGAAGTACTGATTGATCGCGACCAGCTCATTGGCAAGGATCTTGTTGAGATGCTGGATGACTGTAATGTCGCCTTTCATGATCGGAGTCCTGCCCTGTATTCGCTGTATATACGGCAGAGTTTGAGCTTCGTACTTATAAGTGTCAAACCTAAGTTATTGAATAATATATGAAAATTAATCGGAATAAGAATGTTTGTGTTCCGCGTCTGGAGCCTAAGCAATTGATTTTCAGGCATAAAAAAACCGGACATAAGTCCGGTTCTTTGAAATAGGGGTTATTACGCGGCAGTAAATTCTACCGGATAAGGGATCGCAGCCTGAGCGGTTTGCAGCTTCGTCAGGGTTTCGCGGACGACTTCCTTGGCAAGGCAGGCACATTTGCCGCATTGGCTGGCGACGCCGGTGGCCTGGCGGACTTCTTTATAGCTGCAGCAACCTTCATAGATCGCTTCGCGGATCTGTCCGTCGGTGACGCCAGTGCAGAGACAAACATACATAAGTGAGAACCGTCGCTGGTTGTGACTCAATTGCGATGGATCTTAATGTTAACGAGAATGATTGTCAAAGTGCTTTCGGAAGGCTTTTGCCGATTGACAGCGGTGACTGACGAACGGTGATTACTGGCGATTTGCCTGGCCCCGGAAATGCAGCGCCGTTCTGCGCCTGCTTTGAAAAACCGTTAAGGACAGGCCAAATTCGCAGTGTATGATGGTCGGCCCTTGCGAAGGGGGTTCGTGTCACAGGGCTGTCGCCTGAGGGTGGCAGGCTGGCGCGGACCCTGAACTTCAAGTTTTTACACCAGGAGATATCAATGAGCGTACTCGTAGGCAAACAAGCCCCTGACTTCACCGTCCCGGCCGTACTCGGCAATGGCGAGATCGTTGACAGCTTCACCCTGTCCTCGGCCATCAAAGGCAAATACGGCCTGGTGTTCTTCTACCCACTGGACTTCACCTTCGTCTGCCCGTCCGAGCTGATCGCTCTGGACAACCGCATGGCTGACTTCAAGGCACGCAACGTTGAAGTGATCGCTGTGTCGATCGACTCGCACTTCACTCACAACGCATGGCGCAACACCCCAGTGAACAATGGCGGCATCGGTCAGGTGAAATACACCATGGCTGCCGACATGAAGCACGACATCGCCAAGGCTTACGACGTTGAATCCGAAGGCGGCGTAGCCTTCCGTGGCGCGTTCCTGATCGACGACAAAGGCGTTGTCCGCTCGCAGATCATCAACGACCTGCCACTGGGCCGTAACATGGAAGAGCTGATCCGTCTGGTCGACGCTCTGCAATTCCACGAAGAGCACGGCGAAGTCTGCCCTGCCAACTGGAAAAAAGGCGACAAAGGCATGAACGCTTCGCCAGAAGGCGTTGCGGCTTACCTGACCGAGAACGCTGCTGCCCTGTAAGGCGCAACGTTGAGGTAGAAAAAAACCGGCCCATGTGGCCGGTTTTTTTATGCGCGGGATTTACTTAGCGAGGATCAGTCGTCGAAATCTTCCCAGCCGCCCATCTGTTTCCAGCGATTGACGATGCCGCAGAACAGCTCAGCGGTTTTCTCGGTGTCGTAACGCGCGGAGTGCGCTTCACGGCCATCGAAATCGATGTCGGCGGCCTGGCAGGCTTTTGCCAGTACGGTTTGACCGTAGGCAAGACCGGCCAGCGTCGCGGTGTCAAAGCTGGAGAACGGGTGGAACGGGTTGCGCTTCATGTCCAGTCGCGCGACGGCGGCATTGAGGAAGCCGAGGTCGAAGCTGCTGTTGTGGCCGACCAGAATCGCGCGCTTGCAGCCGTTGGCCTTCAGCGCTTTGCGGATGCCACGGAAGATGTCGGTCAGCGCGGTTTCTTCGCTGACGGCCATGCGCAGCGGGTGATCGAGCTTGATCCCGGTGAATTCCAGCGCTGCTGCTTCGATGTTGGCGCCTTCGAAAGGCTCAACGCGGAAGAAGTAGGTGTGATCGGGGTAAACGAAACCCTTTTCATCCATGGCGATGGTGGTCGCAGCAATCTCCAGTAACGCATCGGTGGCCGAGTTGAAGCCGCCGGTTTCTACGTCGACGACAACCGGCAGGTAGCCGCGAAAGCGTGCTGCCATCGGGTGACGAGAACCGCCGCCGCCACTTTGACCGTCCAGTTCGTCGTCGAAATGGTCTTCACTCACGCGTGTTCCTCCAGCAGGCGCCAGCGCAGTTTTTCACCGGCGCGCAGCGGGATAACGGTCAGCTCGCCGAATGGCAGGCTGGTCGGGGCGGTCCATTCTTCACGAACCAGGGTGATGCGATCGGTGTTTGCCGGCAGGCCGTAGAAACGTGGGCCGTTGAGGCTTGCGAAGGCTTCGAGTTTGTCCAGCGCATTACGCTGTTCGAAGGCTTCGGCGTACATCTCGATGGCGGCGTACGCGGTGTAGCAGCCGGCGCAGCCGCAGGCGGCTTCCTTGGCGTGCTGGGCGTGCGGCGCCGAGTCGGTGCCGAGGAAGAACTTCGCGCTGCCGCTGGTGGCGGCGTCGAGCAGGGCTTCCTGATGCGTATTGCGCTTGAGGATCGGCAGGCAATAGAAATGCGGCCGAATTCCGCCAACCAACATGTGGTTGCGGTTGTAGAGCAGGTGGTGCGCAGTGATGGTCGCGCCGACGTTGGCCGAAGCCTCGTTGACGAACTGCACGGCGTCGCCGGTGGTGATGTGTTCAAACACCACTTTCAGCGTCGGGAAGCGCTCGACCACACGGCGCATGTGTTCATCGATGAAGATTTTTTCGCGGTCGAACACATCGACGTCGCCACGGGTGACTTCACCGTGGATCAACAGCGGCATGCCGACTTCGGCCATAGCTTCGATCGCTGGCAGAATCTTGTCGATGCTGGTCACGCCGGAATCGGAGTTGGTGGTCGCGCCGGCCGGGTACAGCTTGGCGGCGTAGACAAAACCACTGGCCTTGGCTTCACGAATTTCTTCGGGCTGGGTGCGGTCGGTGAGGTACAGCACCATCAGCGGCTCGAAGCGACTGCCGGCCGGGCGGGCAGCGAGAATCCGCTGGCGATAGCCGTCGGCTTCAGCGGCGTTGCGCACCGGAGGTACCAGGTTGGGCATGATGATGGCGCGGCCAAAAGTGCGCGCAACATCGGCAACGGTATTGGTCAACACGGCACCATCGCGAAGATGAATGTGCCAGTCGTCGGGACGCAGCAGGGTCAGGCGGTCGGACATGAGGGGATTCCAGGCGGGTCAAACTGAGGCGAATGCTACCGGAAAAGACTCTTGCAGGCACTCGCTATCAAGTTTTGCCAGAACCTTCCGATATCCCGTAGGTATGCCGTAAACATAGTGTGAATCGGTCTTTGTGTTTCAGAAGCCAATGGAGCCTCCCGTGCGCCAGCGTTATTTAGCCTTGCTCAGTGTGTTTGCCAGCCTTCCCGCGATGGCGCTCACGTACCAGACCCGTCTGGAGAACATTGAGTGGACGGTCGCCGGGGACAAGTTCGAATGTCGTCTGACCCAGCCGATCACTGATTTCGGCTCGGGTGAGTTCGTGCGCAAGGCCGGTGAGCAGGCGATATTTCGTCTGAATGCTTACAACGCCATGCTTGGCGGCGGTTCAGCGACCTTGCTCGCGGCGGCGGCGCCTTGGCAACCGGGGCGGGGCGACATCAATCTCGGATCCGTGAGGCTCGGCAGCGGCAACGTATTGTTTAACAGCTCGCAGTCCCAGGCCGGTGGTCTGATCAGTGGCCTGCTGGACGGTCGCAGCCCGGTAGTACGTCGCGCGTCGGGTGATGGTCGGGTATCGGAAGTCCGCTTGCTGCCGGTCAAATTCAGCAAGGCCTTCAACGATTACCAGACGTGTGTGGCGAAATTGCTGCCGCAGAATTTCGAGCAGATCAAACAATCGCAGATCGGCTTCCCCGGCGAGGGCGTTGACCTCGATTCCGCCGCCAAGGCCAAGCTGCAAGTGATGCTCGAATTCATGAAGGCCGACCCGACGGTCAATCACATCGAACTCGACGGCCATTCCGATAACAGCGGTAATCGCCTGACCAACCGCGAACTGTCGCGGCGCCGCGCGCTGGCGGTGGTCGACTTCTTCAAGGCCAATGGTATTCAGGAATCGCAGATCACCGTGCGTTTCCACGGCGAGCAATATCCCATTGTGCCGAACACCAATGCGGCCAATCGCGCGAAGAACCGTCGGGTCAATGTAAAACTGGCACGCGTGGCGCCGGTCAGCCCCGCACCTGCGCCTCAAGCGAGCACGCCAGCCAGCACTGCAGCGACTTCCTGACCCGTCGGTCATCGTCGCGCTCTCGACAGATTCTGTCGCTTTGTCGTCTTAAGCTGTCGCGCCTCTGTAAATTATCGCGTTTGAGCGGTAGACTCCTCGGCTTTCCGTAGAACCCCGTGGAGTGATGGCATGGCGGACGTAAACAAGGTCGTTCTGGCGTATTCCGGCGGCCTGGACACTTCGGTGATCCTCAAGTGGCTGCAGGATACTTATAACTGTGAAGTGGTGACTTTCACCGCTGATCTCGGTCAAGGCGAAGAGGTCGAGCCGGCCCGCGCCAAGGCTCAGGCCATGGGCGTCAAAGAAATCTACATCGACGATCTGCGCGAAGAATTCGTGCGTGATTTCGTGTACCCGATGTTCCGCGCCAACACCGTTTACGAGGGTGAGTACCTGCTGGGTACTTCCATCGCACGTCCGCTGATCGCCAAGCGTCTGATCGAAATCGCCAACGAAACCGGCGCTGATGCCATTTCCCATGGCGCCACCGGCAAGGGCAACGATCAGGTGCGTTTCGAATTGGGTGCCTATGCACTCAAGCCTGGCGTAAAAGTGATTGCCCCTTGGCGCGAGTGGGACCTGCTGTCCCGCGAGAAGCTGATGGACTACGCCGAGAAGCACGCGATCCCGATCGAGCGCCACGGCAAGAAGAAGTCCCCGTACTCGATGGACGCCAACCTGCTGCACATCTCCTATGAAGGCGGCGTGCTGGAAGACACCTGGACCGAGCACGAAGAAGACATGTGGAAATGGACCGTCTCCCCGGAGAACGCTCCTGACAAACCACAGTACCTGGAACTGACCTACCGCAACGGCGACATCGTTGCACTGGACGGCGTTGAAATGACTCCGGCCACCGTGCTGGCGACGCTGAACAAGATCGGTGGTGCTCACGGTATCGGCCGTCTCGACATCGTCGAAAACCGTTACGTCGGCATGAAGTCCCGTGGCTGCTACGAAACCCCGGGCGGCACCATCATGCTGCGCGCTCACCGCGCCATCGAATCGATCACCCTGGACCGGGAAGTCGCTCACCTCAAAGACGAGCTGATGCCGAAATACGCCAGCCTGATCTACACCGGTTACTGGTGGAGCCCTGAGCGTCTGATGCTGCAACAGATGATCGATGCCTCGCAGGTCAACGTGAACGGCGTTGTGCGCCTGAAGCTGTACAAAGGCAACGTGATCGTTACCGGCCGCAAGTCCGACGATTCGCTGTTCGATGCCAACATCGCGACCTTCGAAGAAGATGGCGGTGCGTACAACCAGGCTGACGCGGCGGGCTTCATCAAGCTCAACGCGCTGCGCATGCGCATTGCTGCCAACAAGGGCCGCAAGCTGTTCTAAGCGTTGCAGACTGACGTGTAATGAAAAGGGCGGCCTTGTCATCGAGACAAGGTCGCCCTTTTTGCATGATTCCTGGTCTGGATCTGATTGAGCCGTGTTTGTGGTCTTCGCGCTTGTCGCCAAGACTCATCTTTCATGTACGTGCCATCAGCGTCACTGCTTGCGAACACAGGTTATAGACGATACAGAGCGTCTTGCTCGAGCCCTTTTTTACCTGCTTGCTTTGCAGCAGTGCGTTTTTCGTCAGTAAAACATCCGACACGTGATTGGAAAGGAAGACCACTACCCGGGCAGTTTTTCTGTCGAGGGTTCGGATGTTTTCCAGAATCGTGGCTAACTCCCTCGCCTCATCGACATCCCTCGCATCAATGAGGTGCAGGTTACTGATCCATGCAGGTAACTGAATGTTGTGCTGAACAATCAGGTTCGGCTTTTTGTTGATGTCCGTCGGTGGGTCAGGTGCGTTGTGGATCTTGCACGAATCTTGCCGATCGGCAGTGTTTGACTCACTTGGCACGATACATCTTGATAGTCCAAATACACCCTGCGTGGCAGGTTCCTGGGACGAGGTGTGTCGTTTGTTTTCGCGATCGTTGTTATCGATTACTTTTAGAAAGTTTTTGTCTTTACCGAAGTCGGAGGGTGAGTAGAGGGAGCGGTAGTTGAAGTTAAGTGTGATAAAGAAAAGAAATAACAAGTAAAACGGAAAGCTGATCAAAAACCACACGTATATTTCCCGGTCCTTATTGTCGAGAAACGGTAGCGAGATCGCGGCTGATGTTTCCGAGATAGCGGCAAATATGGCAATGACGGTCATTGGGCTGGTGATTTTGTTTTTTATTTTCAACATGCTTTGGCTCTTCTGTCTGGTCTTTCTCATAGTTATCGAGTTGGTGGGTGTTGAGTTGTTGTTTGGTAGTTGTTTTCCGAGATGTTTGTTTTTATAGCAAAAACAAATCGTCAGGTATAAATATCTTGTTTCAGGTGTTTATATTTTGGCTAAGCTGGTGTGTTTCTCTCTAGCTGATATTGCTTGATGTTTATAATGTGAATTCGTGTTGCTTTGATCCGCCATTTGAGTTTGTTCAGCGCGGCTCGGGCGTTATTGATCGCAGTGGCGAGTCACGATTTCAGCGCTGCTGGAAGTAGCCTGTAACAATGTAAACAGGGAAGTATTGCTGCTTGCACAGGAGGCAATGGCGTGGGTTTTTTCTAGGGGTAGCGGTTTTTTGTAGGATTAATCCGCAATGATTGTAGGGCATGTCTTTCGATGCAAGTGCATGATTATCCTGGCATGCCATCGAGCAAGTGGCTGGGATATTGTGCGTGTTCTAAAAATTCGAACAGCGAAACTGGACTTGCCCATGAATAAAGTGCTGATCGTAGATGATCATCCTGTCATTCGTCTTGCGGTGCGTATGCTGATGGAGCGTCATGGCTACGAAGTCATCGCAGAGACTGATAACGGTGTGGATGCGTTACAACTGGCTCGAGAACAAATGCCGGATATTGTTATTCTGGATATTGGAATACCGAAGCTTGATGGTCTGGAAGTTATCGCGCGTCTGACTTCGACGGCCATGCCTGTTAAAGTCCTGGTATTGACTTCACAGGCTCCCGGGCATTTTTCAATGCGCTGCATGCAGTCGGGGGCGGCCGGCTATGTCTGCAAACAGCAGGACCTGACCGAATTGCTCAGTGCAATAAAGGCGGTATTGTCAGGCTACAGTTATTTCCCCAATCAGGCTTTGCATACGGTGCGAACCAGTCTGGGCAATGCCAGTGAGGCCGACATGGTGGATCGTCTGTCCGGTCGGGAAATGATGGTGTTACAGCAGTTGGCACGGGGAAAGACCAACAAGGAAATCGCCGATGGCATGTTTTTGAGTAACAAAACCGTGAGCACTTACAAGACACGCTTGTTGTTGAAGCTTAATGCACGTTCCCTGGTTGACCTGATCGAGTTGGCGCAGCGCAATGGTCTGGTCTGAATACCTGTAGTAGCTGACAGGGTCATGGGCCGATCGAATCCAGCTAGCTGCAGAAAGTAAAAAGCCTCCGGTTCGGGAGGCTTTCAAATATCAGTCATCAAAATCGAACTCGGCCAATTGTTTTTGCAGTCGACGCTCCTCAAGCAGGTTATCGATGGTGCGGCGCTTGCTCAGATTGGTCTTGGCGACTTCGACCACAGGTTCGGCGTCATCAGTTTCTGCAGCGATATCGTCATCTACATCCAGTTGGTCTTTGTCGCTACTCATAAGCTGACTCCCGGCTAAGAATGCCTTTGGCGCTCCTTATATCGACATTCCAGCGGCGGGTAAAAAAGATTTTTTCAATCGACTCATCAATTATTCCAATAGCCGGTCAATCGTCCGAAGTTTTGTCTTTGTATTCGCACAAGTCTTCGATGCGGCAACTGCCGCAGCGCGGCTTGCGGGCCAGACACACATAGCGGCCGTGCAGAATCAGCCAGTGATGAGAGTCGAGCAGGAATTCTTTGGGTACAAACTTCATCAGCTTTCTTTCTACCTCGACCACGTTTTTGCCCGGGGCAATGCCGGTGCGGTTGCTGACCCGAAATATGTGGGTGTCGACAGCCATGGTCAGTTGCCGGAAAGCCGTGTTGAGCACTACGTTAGCGGTTTTGCGGCCCACTCCGGGCAAGGCTTCGAGCTCTTCACGGGTTTGCGGAACCTCGCTGCCATGGCGTTCAACCAGCAAACGGCAGGTTTCGATGACGTTCCTGGCCTTGCTGTTGTAGAGACCGATCGTCTTGATGTATTCGGATAGACCGTCGACACCCAAGGCGTGTATCGCGGCCGGTGTATTGGCAACCGGGAACAGCTTCGCCGTGGCCTTGTTGACACCGACGTCGGTCGACTGCGCTGAAAGAATCACGGCGATCAACAACTCGAACGGCGAGGAGTAGGCCAGCTCGGTCTTCGGCTCCGGATTGTCTTCGTGCAGGCGGCGAAAAATCTCCAGACGTTTTGCAGCATTCATGGACGATGTGTTTCCTTGGAAATTGAGTTCGGGCGAATCAACGCCTGGCGCGCCGCAAGCAGCAGTGCCAACAAAATAAAAGCGCCGGGTATCAAGGTGATCAAATGCAGCCCTTCGCTGAATACAACAATACCTGGCCATGATTCGGCGAGTCCCCGGCCCAGGCTACCGTGACCGATGAGCTCACGCAGTCCGGCGAGCATCAGCATTAAACTGCCGAACATAACGCAAAGCTTGAAGCGCGCGGTCAGCGACTGGTGCCAGAAACCATTGTGCTCCAGCACCACGCATTGCAAGGCGAACAGGCTGGTATAGAGGCCGAATGCTTGCTGCCAGGGTAGAAACCAGCGTTGCACCATAAGCTCTGCGCAACTGGTGAAAGTCGCGGCGAGCAGCAGGCTTGCCAGCAATACACTTGTGCCTGTGAGTCGTGAGCGTAAAGCGGACATGCACAGGCCATAGAGGCTCACCACCGTGGCGAACATCAATAATGTACCCAGCGCACCTGCCAATGACTCGCTGGTGCCAAGCAGCAGGGTCAGCATCAAGGCGTTCGAAATAGCCGCCGACCGGTTCATGTGCCGCTCCCCAGCAGTGCCGCACGATGTTCATCGAAATAGCGCAATGCATCATGGATCGCGCTGATTGCGGCGCGAGAGGTGATGGTTGCTCCGGCCATTTGGTCGAACTGTCCTTGATCTTTTTTCAGTGCCCAGCCCGCCTCTGTCGGCTCATTGCCCGATTTGCCGATAAACGTCTGCAGCCAGGCATTCGGCCAGTCACCGAGATGCCCGCCGAGTGCTGGCGTTTCGGCCTGTTTGAGGGTTTTGACACCCAACAATCTGCCGTTGGCATCCACAGCGATCAACAACTCGATGGCGCCCGCATAACCCTGGGCCTGACTTCGCAGCAGTATCGCTACAGTCTTGCCGCCCAGGGTCGCGCGATAACCGCCCGTCAACGTGCTATGGCGCAAGGCAATGTCGGCCACGGCCAAAGGTTGTTCCAATGGTTGATTGTCGTAGGTTTGAAGCGGCAGCAAATCAAGCAGTTTGCGGGTTTCGATCAAGCGCTGCGCGGCGGCAATCTGCGGTGCGTTAATGCGTTGTACAACGTACGTCGCAGCGATGCCGATGACGGCCAGCAAGACAACAGTCACCGCGCTGACCGTGCGATTCATGGGCTCACCTCTGACTGACGAGCAGCGGCAAATCGCTCCAGCGCCGGTACGCCAAGATTCATCAGCAATACCGCAAACGCCACACCATCCGGGTATCCGCCCCAGGCGCGGATCAAATAAGTCAGCAGCCCTGTGCCGACACCGAACAGCAGACGGGCGAGCGCGGTTTTCGCGCCGGAGACCGGTTCAGTGATGATGAAGAACGCGCCCAGCATGGTTGCGCCGCTAAGCAGATGAAACAGCGGCGATCCATGCGAGTTCGACCCTGAACCATTCCAGCACAGCAGGCTGACGACAAACAGGCTGGCAAGCATGCCCACTGGAGCGTGCCAGGCAAAGACCTGGCGTTTCAGCAAAAACAGCCCGCCGGCAAGAAACGCCAGATTCACCCATTCCACACCGTGTCCGCCAAAGCGGCCGAAGGCCGGGTTGCTGGCGAACAATTCGTCCATGGTCAGGCTTTTGTTGATGCGCAGGCTGTCCAGCACGGTGGCCTGTGCCCAGGCGTCCGGTGCCACACCTGCGCCGAACACCTGTTGAAAAGCGGCGGTCAGATCCACGCCGTGGGCCGGCCAATGGGTCATCGGCTGCGGGAACATCACCATGGCCAGCGCGAAGCCGAGCATTGCCGGGTTGAAGGGGTTTTTCCCGACGCCACCGTATACATGCTTGCCGAACAGCAAACCCGAGGCAATGGCCGTCACCGTCAGCCACCAGGGGCAGTAGGGTGGCAGGGCGGCAGCCAGCAACGTCGCGCTCACCAGCGCACTGCCGTCGCTCAGCGTCGGCTGCATGGGTTGTCGACGCAGACGGAGCACCGCAGCCTCGACAATCAGCGCGGTGAGCAGAGACAGCAGCAGATTGATCAACACGCCCCAACCGTAAAACCAGAACAGCGCCAGCAGCCCCGGCAACGTCGCCAGCAGTACCAGCTTCATCGCCTGTTGCAGGCGATTGTCCGGCGTTTCAAGGGGCGACATGGTCTTGCACCTGGCGCTCGGCGTCTTGCAGGCGGGCGCGGGCCTTGTCGAGCATTTCTGTGGGCGTGTCGGCGCGCCGTTCGAGTTTATTGAGGTCCGCGCGGGCGTAGGCCAATTCGGTTTTCAGCTGGCGAAGCTGGCTGTCGATCGGACGTTTTTCGACGCGCACCAAGTCAGGCAATGGCTGCTCGCTGATGGCTTCGGCGGCGTGCAGGGCCTGCTCGGCGTCGCGCAGCGCTTGTTCCAGCGCGGCGATCTGATCGGGCGCCGCTTCGGCGGTTTGTGCTTTTTTCAGTTCAGCGCGGCGCATGGCCAACTGGATCTTCGCGCGTTTCAGATCGGCGTCTTTGGCGGGAGCGGGCACTATGGGCGCCGGCGTTGCACTGCTTTCAAGTTTCGCCAAGGCCAGTTCTGCCGCTTCGAACTGCTGCTGCAACACGATCAGTTGCGACTGCTGCTCGAATGTCGGCGGATGGCCGAAGGCTTTCAACGATTTGTGCAATTGCGCACGGCTCATCGCCACATCGATCTTGGCTTTCTTCAGTGCTGCATCTGCGGTCGCTGCTTTCTGCGCACGCACTCGCTCCAGCGCCGCCTGCACCGGATCGGTGGCGGTCACTTCAGGTTGCGCCGCCCGTTTTGCCCGCGCCTCTCGCTCAGCCTGTTTGTGCTGTTCTTCGCGTTGCAGACGCTCATTGCGCCGCTCGAAGCGCTGACGCGCGTGATCACGTTTGGCGGCGCGGGCGCGTTGCTCGTCGAGGCTCAAGGCCAGACCGCCGACCACCGGCAATGTGCCGAGCGGCAGCGGGTGCATTTCAATGCAATCCACCGGGCACGGCGCGACACACAGGTCGCAACCGGTGCATTCATCGATGATCACGGTGTGCATCAGTTTCGCTGCGCCGACAATTGCGTCGATCGGGCAGGCTTGGATGCACTTGGTGCAGCCAATGCATTCGGCTTCGCGGATATAGGCGACTTGAGGTGGCGCCGAACCGCGACTGATGTCCAGTTCCAGCACCGGCACTTTCAGCAGTTCAGCCAGTGCAGCGATGGTTTCGTCACCGCCCGGCGGGCACTTGTTGATCGGCTCGCCCTCGGCGATGCCTTGTGCATAGGGCTTGCATCCGGGATGGCCACACTTGCCGCATTGGGTCTGCGGCAGGAGGGCATCGATGCGTTGAATCAGACTCATGTTTTGATCAGTCCACTGAATCCGAGAAAAATCACTGCAATCAGTCCGGCACCGATCAGATCGATCGGCAAGCCGCGAAAGGGCAGTGGAATATCGTTGTCGGCCGTACGCTCGCGCAAATCACAGAACAGGCTCAGCACCAGCCAGAAGCCCAGCCCGGCGCCGAGACTCAGCGCAGTGGCCTGCAGCAGGCCTCGATCGTTTTGCGCGTTGATCAGCGCCAGCCCGAGTACACCGGCGTTGCCCAGCAACAACGGCCACAAACCTTCGAAGGGCAGATTCGGCAGCCCGCGCGCCAGCATTTTCAGCAGTGGCGCGATCAGTAAAACGCTCAATGGCAGAAATACCAACAACCGCAGGGCTTCAAGGTGAAACGGCACCAGCAACCAATGCCAGATTACGTAACCGATCACGCCAACGATCAACATCAGACACAACGTCGCCAAACCCAGCGCGTGCACCTGGCGACGATTGCCCGCCAACAGCGGATCGACGCCCAGCGGCCAGTGCAACACGAAGTTGTTGAGCAGCGCAGCACTGACAAGCGTTAGCACGAGTTCGGTCATGATTCTGTCGGCGAAACGGGCAGGTGTCTCATAAGGTTAGGCAGTATCCGCCCAGATATGAAAAATCCCACCGGCATGCGGGGCACGTCGGTGGGATCGATTTTGTTGCCGTCGCTTACTTGATGCGCTGACCCGGCTTGGCGCCGCTGTCCGGGCTCAGCAGGTAAATCTCTTCACCGCCAGGGCCGGCCGCCATCACCATGCCTTCGGAAATACCGAATTTCATTTTCCGTGGCTTGAGGTTGGCGATCATCATGGTCAGACGGCCGTCGAGTCTGGACGGATCCGGATAAGCGCTCTTGATGCCCGAGAACACGTTGCGTTGCTCGTCACCGATATCCAGTGTCAGGCGCAGCAGTTTGTCGGCACCTTCCACGTGCTCAGCCTTGACGATCAGCGCGACGCGCAGGTCGATGGCCGCAAAGGCGTCGAAGTCGATTTCCGGCGACAGCGGATCCTTGGCCAGTTCGCCATTGCCGGCTGGAGCAGCGGCACCGGTGTCGGTCTGGCTGGCGGTCAGGTCTTCCTTCGAGGCGTCGCTCATGGCTTGTACTTTTACCGGGTCGATGCGGGTCATCAACGGCTTGAATTCGTTGAGCTGATGGTTGGCCAGCAGGGTGGTGTGGTCGTTCCAGGTCAGCGGGGCAACATTGAGGAACGCCTCGGCATCGGCGGCCAGTAGCGGCAGCACCGGTTTGAGGAAGATCACCAGTTGGCGGAACAGGTTGATGGCGGTGGCGCAGATCGCCTGGACTTCATCCTGTTTGCCTTCCTGTTTGTTCAGCGACCATGGGGCCTTGTCGGCGATCCAGGCGTTGGCGCGGTCGGCGAGGGCCATGGTTTCACGCATGGCGCGGGCGAAGTCGCGGGCCTCATAGGCGTCGGCAATGCTTGGCGCGGCGGCGAGGAACGCCTCGGTCAGCTCTGGCGCGGCATTGGTGTCGACCAGCAGGCCGGCGTTGCCTTTTTGAATGAAACCGGCGCAACGGCTGGCGATGTTGACCACTTTGCCGACCAGGTCGGAGTTGACCTTCTGCACGAAGTCTTCGAGGTTCAGGTCGAGGTCGTCAACGCCACGACCGAGTTTGGCCGCGTAGTAGTAGCGCAGGTATTCCGGCGACAGATGATCCAGGTAGGTACGGGCCTTGATGAAGGTGCCGCGCGACTTGGACATCTTCTGGCCGTTGACGGTCAGGTAGCCGTGCACGTTGATGCCGGTCGGCTTGCGGTAGCCCGCGCCTTCGAGCATCGCTGGCCAGAACAGCGCGTGGAAGTTGACGATGTCCTTGCCGATGAAGTGGTACAGCTCGGCAGTGGAGTCTTTGCCCCAGAACGCGTCGAAATCCAGTTCCGGTGTGCGGTCGCAGAGGTTCTTGAAGCTGGCCATGTAGCCGATTGGCGCGTCCAGCCACACGTAGAAATACTTGCCCGGCTCGCCCGGGATCTCGAAACCGAAGTACGGCGCATCGCGGGAGATGTCCCACTGCTGCAGGCCGGCATCCAGCCATTCGGCGATCTTGTTGGCGACGGCGTCCTGCAGGGTGCCGCTGCGGGTCCAGGTCTGCAGCATTTGCTGGAAGTCCGGCAGCTTGAAGAAGAAGTGCTGGGAATCCTTGAGCACCGGGGTGGCGCCAGAGATCGCCGACTTCGGATCCTTCAGGTCGGTCGGTGCGTAGGTCGCGCCGCATTTTTCGCAGTTGTCGCCGTACTGGTCTTCAGTGCCACATTTCGGGCAGGTGCCCTTGATGAAGCGGTCGGCCAGGAACATTTTCTTTTCCGGGTCGAAATACTGGGTGATCGAGCGCTGGGCGATGTGCCCGGCGTCACGCAGCTTGAGGTAGATCTGGCTCGACAGCTCACGGTTTTCTTCAGCGTGAGTGGAGTGGAAGTTGTCGAAATCAACGAGGAACTCGGCAAAGTCGGCGCTGTGTTCAGCCTGCACGTTGGCGATCAGTTGTTCCGGGGTGATGCCTTCCTTTTCCGCGCGCAGCATGATCGCCGAACCGTGGGCGTCGTCGGCGCAGACATAAATGCATTGATTGCCGCGATGCTTCTGGAAGCGCACCCACATATCGGTCTGGATATATTCCAGCATATGGCCAAGGTGAATCGAACCGTTGGCGTAGGGCAGGGCGCTGGTGACGAGGATCTTGCGTGGTTCGGACATGTGGGGCTTCGCTACTTGATGAAACGGAGGTCGGCCACTATAAAGCGCCGGGCAAGATATTTCACCCCTGCAAATCGTTGCCGGGCATGCCGTCCGGAGGATAGAAGGGGTAGGATACCCGCCATCTTTTCCCAGTCTTGTTATCGGAGTTGCCCATGAGTGCCGTCACTCGCGCAGCGGTGGAAGCCGTCCTCAGCCAATACACCGACCCTTACCTGAACCAGGATCCGGTCAGCGCCGGTTGTGTGAAGAACATCGAGATCGTCGGTGACCGCGTCAACGTGCAGCTGGAAATCGGATACGCCGCCGGTCTGTTCAAGAGCGGCTGGGCGCAATTGCTGCAACTGGCCATCGAAAACCTCGACGGCGTGGTGATCGCCAAGGTTGAAGTGAACAGCGTGATCGCCGCGCACAAGGCCCAGGCGCAGATTCCGGGGCTGGCCAACGTCAAGAATGTGGTCGCCGTGGCGTCCGGCAAGGGTGGCGTGGGCAAGTCGACCACTGCGGCCAACCTCGCCCTGGCCCTGGCCCGTGAAGGCGCCAAGGTCGGCATTCTCGACGCCGATATCTACGGCCCGAGCCAGGGCATCATGTTCGGCATCCCCGAGCGCACTCGCCCCGAGGTCAAGGATCAGAAGTGGTTCGTGCCGCTCAAGGCCCATGGCGTTGAAGTCATGTCGATGGCGTTCCTGACCGACGACAACACGCCGATGGTCTGGCGCGGACCGATGGTCTCCGGCGCCTTGCTGCAACTGGTCACGCAAACCGCGTGGGGCGATCTCGATTATCTGGTTATCGACATGCCGCCGGGCACTGGCGACATTCAGTTGACCCTGGCGCAGAAAGTCCCGGTGGCCGGCGCGGTGATCGTCACTACTCCGCAGGATCTGGCATTGCTGGATGCACGCAAAGGCGTGGAAATGTTCCGCAAGGTCAACATTCCGGTGCTGGGCGTGGTGGAAAACATGGCCGTGCACATCTGCTCGAACTGCGGGCATGCCGAGCATCTGTTCGGTGAGGGCGGCGGTGAGAAACTGGCGACCCAGTACGGTGTGGAGCTGCTGGCTTCACTGCCGCTGTCGATGCTGATCCGCGAGCAGGCCGATGGCGGCAAGCCAACGGTGATCGCCGAGCCGGACAGCCAGATTGCCATGGTCTACCAGGAACTGGCCCGCCACGTCGGCGCACGGATTGTGTTGCAGGAAGCCGCTACCCCGGCGATGCCGAACATCACCATCAGCGACGATTGATACATCAGCAACACCGATAACCCTGTAGGAGTGAGCCTGCTCGCGATAACGGTCGATCATTCAACACATTTGTTGAATGTTGATCCGCTATCGCGAGCAGGCTCACTCCTACAGTTGTTTTGTGTTGGCAGTCAGATACGCAAGCCGCCATCCATCTCCAGAATCCGCCCGGTGTAGTAGTCGTTCTCGAAGATATACGCCGCCGAATGGGCGATCTCTTCCGGCTTGCCCATGCGCTTGAGCGGAATTCCCGAGGTCATTTTCTCCAGCGCTTCGGGCTTCATGCCCAAGGTCATCTCGGTCTCGATGAAGCCCGGCGCGATACCCGCCACACGAATGCCATAACGCGCCAGCTCTTTGGCCCAGGTCACGGTCGCCGCAGCAACACCGGCCTTGGCCGCGGAATAGTTGGTCTGGCCAACGTTACCGGCACGCGAGATCGACGAGATGTTGATGATCGCGCCGCTGTTCTTCAGCTCGACCATTTTCGCCGCCACCTCACGGGTGCAGAGGAACACGCCGGTCAGGTTGACGTCGATCACCGCCTGCCACTGTGCCAGGCTCATCTTGGTCATTTCGCCGTCCTTGACCTTGAGCAGCAGGCCGTCACGCAAAATCCCGGCGTTGTTGATCAGGCCGTGGATCGCGCCGAAATCAGCGGCAACCTGGGCGACCATGTGCTCGACCTGTTCTTCATTGGCGACGTTGCACAGATAGCTGCGCGCCTCGACGCCTTTGGCCTTGCAAGCCGCGACCGCGTCGTTGAGCTTTTCCTGATTGAGGTCGACGAGGGCGAGCTTCGCGCCCTTACTGGCGAAATACTCGGCCATGGAACGGCCCAAACCCTGGCAACCGCCAGTGATAATGATTACTTTGTCGTTGAGTTGCATTCGCATGTCCCGATAGCAGGTCTGAGTTGTTTTTGTTATCAGCGCCTCTCGATCTGCACCGGCCGAGGCGGGTTTGCACATGAGAATTTCCCGATGGCGTGACTGGGACCTAATCCCTGGCGCCTGTCCGTTTTTTCGACGGATTCTATTTAAGGAGTCATAAATTGAGCGTTGAAGTGGCCAAGAATGCCCGAGAATTGCTTCTCAAGGAATACCGTGGAGTGCTGTCGACCCACTCCAAATCGATGCCCGGTTTTCCCTTTGGCTCCGTCGTGCCGTACTGCCTCGACGAGCAGGGCCGGCCGCTGATCCTGATCAGTCGCATCGCCCAGCACACCCACAACCTGCAAAAAGATCCGAAATGCTCGATGTTGGTGGGGGAGCGCGAAGCCGATGACGTGCAAGCCGTTGGTCGCCTGACTTATCTGGCCGAAGCGCAGAAGCTTGAAGATGCCGCTGCCATCGAGGCCGCCGCCGAGCGTTACTACCGTTATTTCCCGGACTCGCAGAACTACCACAAGGCCCACAATTTCGATTTCTGGGTGCTGACTCCGGTGCGTCACCGCTACATCGGCGGTTTCGGGGCGATTCACTGGGTCGATCAGTTGACCTTGGCCAACCCGTTTGCCGGCAAGGCTGAAATCAGCATGGTCGAGCACATGAACAGCGACCACGCCAAAGCCATCGCGCACTACGTCGACCTCGCCGGTCTGCCGAAAAGCGTGCCGGCGCAACTGGCCGGGATCGACACCGAAGGCCTGCATCTGCGCATCGGCCAGGCGCTTTACTGGTTGCCGTTCCCGGCACCTTGTAATACGCCGACACAAGTGCGCGAAGCCTTGGTTTCATTGGCTCATGCTGAGGTCTGGCCAAAAAATGAGGGTGTCGGCGCTTGAATTCACGAAAGGGCGACGTCATCTAAGGCTTACTGCAAGGCATTTCTTGCGTTGAGGAAACTTTGATGCGCCCTTTTCTGTTGCTCTTTCTGCTGTTTCCAGTGCTGGAGCTGTTCGTATTCGTCAAAGTGGCAGGGGCTATCGGGTTCTTCCCGGCCCTGCTGCTGATCATTCTCGGCTCGATGTTCGGCGTGTTCGTGCTGCGCGTCGCCGGTCTGGCCACGGCACTGCGTGCCCGTGAAAGCCTGAACCGCGGCGAACTGCCCGCGCAAACCATGCTCGAAGGGCTGATGCTGGCTCTGGCCGGTGGCCTGCTGATCCTGCCGGGCTTTATCAGCGACGTGGTCGGTCTGGTCATGCTGCTGCCGTTCAGTCGTCGACTGCTGGCGAACAAAATGCGCCAGCGCGCCGAAGAACAGGCCATGCGCCAGCGTGCGTTCGCCGATGACCTGCAACCCCGTGGCGGTCCTGCACCGCGTCAGCCTCTGGGCCGCGAAGGTGATGTGATCGAAGGCGAGTTCGAACACCGCGACACCAAGTAACTGCACTGTCTGCACGGCACCTTCGGGTGCCGTGTTCATTTTCGGGGTGCTGAAGTGAAAAATTTTCTGCCCCCGCCCTTGTAATAAGCTTATGCGCCCTTATGTATCGGTCACCGCAAGGTTTCCGGTATTTGCACCGGACAGACTTCCGCGACTCGCTCGACGAGCCGCAACCGGCGCAGGCCGGATTTGTTAAACCCGCCGGGACTACACCGGCCGATGAAAATCACAATTAGGAGAGATCGACAATGAAGCTTCGTCCTCTGCATGACCGCGTCGTAATCCGTCGCAGCGAAGAAGAAAAGAAAACCGCTGGCGGTATCGTCCTGCCAGGTTCGGCTGCTGAAAAAGCCAACCACGGTGTGATTCTCGCTGTAGGCCCGGGCAAAGCTCTGGAAAACGGCGAAGTGCGCGCACTGTCCGTTAAAGAAGGCGACAAGGTTGTGTTCGGTCCTTACTCCGGCAGCAACACTGTGAAAGTCGACGGCGAAGACCTGCTGGTAATGAGCGAGAACGAAATCCTCGCTGTTATCGAAGGCTGATATCCCCGTTCATTTTCCCGCTACTACAAAGTATTTAAGGAATATCGATCATGGCTGCTAAAGAAGTTCTGTTTGGCGATTCCGCCCGTAAAAAAATGCTCAAGGGCGTCAACGTCCTGGCTGACGCGGTAAAAGCGACCCTGGGCCCGAAAGGCCGTAACGTGATCATCGAGAAGAGCTTCGGCGCTCCGACCATCACCAAGGACGGCGTTTCCGTCGCCAAGGAAATCGAACTCGAAGACCGTTTCGAAAACATGGGCGCGCAGCTGGTCAAAGACGTTGCCTCCCGTGCCAACGATGACGCTGGTGACGGTACTACCACCGCTACCGTTCTGGCTCAGTCGATCGTCAACGAAGGCCTGAAAGCCGTCGCTGCCGGCATGAACCCGATGGACCTGAAGCGCGGCATCGACAAGGCGACCATCGCCATCGTCAAAGAGCTGAAGAACCTGTCCAAGCCATGCGCTGACACCAAGGCAATCGCTCAGGTAGGCACCATCTCCGCCAACTCCGACAACTCCATCGGCGACATCATTGCCGAAGCCATGGAAAAAGTCGGTAAAGAAGGCGTGATCACCGTTGAAGAAGGCACTGGCCTGGAAAACGAACTGTCGGTTGTTGAAGGCATGCAGTTCGACCGTGGCTACCTGTCCCCGTACTTCGTCAACAAGCCAGAGACCATGGTTGCCGAGCTGGACAGCCCGCTGATCCTGCTGGTCGACAAAAAGATCTCGAACATTCGCGAAATGCTGCCAGTGCTGGAGGCCGTTGCCAAAGCCGGCCGTCCACTGCTGATCGTTTCCGAAGACGTTGAAGGCGAAGCCTTGGCGACTCTGGTTGTGAACAACATGCGTGGCATCGTTAAAGTCGCAGCCGTCAAGGCACCGGGCTTCGGCGACCGTCGCAAGGCCATGCTGCAGGACATCGCTGTTCTGACCGGCGGTACCGTTATCTCCGAAGAGATTGGCCTGAGCCTGGAAGCCGCTACCCTGGAAAACCTGGGCAGCGCCAAGCGTGTGACCATCTCCAAGGAAAACACCATCATCGTTGACGGTGCCGGTGCAGAATCCGACATCCAGGCGCGCATCACTCAGATCCGTGCTCAGGTTGCCGAGACTTCGTCCGACTACGACCGTGAAAAACTGCAAGAGCGTCTGGCCAAGCTGTCCGGCGGCGTTGCAGTGATCAAGGTTGGCGCTGGTTCCGAAGTAGAAATGAAAGAGAAGAAAGCCCGCGTTGAAGACGCCCTGCACGCAACTCGCGCAGCCGTAGAAGAAGGCGTGGTACCTGGCGGTGGCGTTGCGCTGATCCGCGCTCTGCAAACCCTGGTTGACCTGAAAGGCGACAACGCTGATCAGGACGTCGGCATCGCAGTTCTGCGTCGCGCTGTTGAAGCTCCGCTGCGTCAGATCGCTGCCAACAGCGGCGACGAGCCAAGCGTTGTGGTCAACGAAGTCAAGAACGGCAAAGGTAACTTCGGTTACAACGCTGCGACTGGCGAATACGGCGACATGATCGAAATGGGCATCCTGGACCCAACCAAGGTGACCCGTTCCGCTCTGCAAGCTGCATCGTCGATCGGCGGTCTGATCCTGACCACCGAAGCAGCAGTAGCTGACGCGCCGAAGAAAGACGGCGGTGCTGGCGGCGGTATGCCAGACATGGGCGGCATGGGTGGCATGGGCGGCATGATGTAAGCCAGCCTCGCCCCTGTAACGCAAAACCCCGCTGGCGAAAGTCAGCGGGGTTTTTTATTGCCCAAGTTTCAGCTTCACACGTAACCCTTGTAGGAGTGAGCCTGCTCGCGATAGCGGTGTGTCATTCAACATGATTGCGACTGACAGACCGCTATCGCGAGCAGGCTCACTCCTACATTGGACCGTGTTTCAGGCGCTGACCGGTTGTGCCTTGACCACGGCCTCGGCTTTCACCGCCGGGCGATACAGCACCCAGTAATACGACCCCAGACAAATCAACCAGCAGAAAATCGCCGTCCACACGTTGTGCGAGAAGAAGTGTGCACCCTGCATCATCCGGCTGATCGAAAACACCGAACCCAGCGCAAAGGCAAAGACAAACGCCTGACGCGCCAGACGCGGACGGCGATCACGCAGGACAAAGAACAACGCAAACAAGGTGAACCCCGTCGCCGCATGGCCACCGGGCCAGCAACGGCCGGGCTTGTTGGTCTCTGGACGATGTTCCATCAGTTTGCTGTAAGTTTCATGCCCACCGAATTGCTCCAGGCTCCAGGGGCACTGCACCGCCGTCACGGCTTTGACCGGGGTGACGAATGAGGTCGCCAGGCCCAGCGACAGCACCAGGCAGCCCAGCTCACGCTTGAATGGTTTGAGTCGAACAAAGAAGAACGCGCCGATGAAGCCGATGATGGCAAACACCGAAAAGGCGATGACCACCTGTTTGGCCCGGTCATGCAGGATGTCTTCGAGGAAGTAGCTGTGGCGTCCGATAAAGTCGCCTGCGACCGGGTCGTAGAACAAGCGGGCCAGATTCATATCCAGATCGGTCAGTTCGAGCAGTACCAGAACGATCGCCGCGACAGTGGGTATTCCCAGGCACAGCCAGAAGTTTAGCGGTCTGGAAGCGGGGCGGGCAGAAGTCGACACCATGGGCAATTCCTTGGGCATAAGTAGTATCTGAGGAGCGCAACCGCGCGGAGTCTGCGCGCGCTTGCGTCGCTGATTTGTTAACCGAAAGTGAAAAAAACGTTGGCATGCACAATGAACGTTTTTCTCGCTAAACAACCCAACGCACGCCTAGCCCTGAGCCACACTTGACCGTAAGCTGCGCGGGCCAAGACGGCCGTTACCCCGTACGGAGGAGGTGCCCATGCGAATTCTGCTGGTCGAAGACAACCGCGACATCCTGGCCAATCTGGCTGACTATCTGGGCCTTAAAGGCTATACCGTCGATTGCGCCCAGGACGGTTTGTCGGGGCTGCACCTGGCAGCCACCGAGCATTACGACCTGATCGTCCTGGACATCATGCTGCCCGGGATCGACGGCTACACGCTGTGCAAACGCCTGCGAGAAGATGCCCGCCGCGACACGCCGGTAATCATGCTCACTGCTCGTGATCAGCTCGATGATCGTCTGCAGGGCTTCAAGTCCGGTGCTGACGATTATCTGATCAAGCCATTTGCTTTGTCCGAGCTGGCTGCGCGGGTCGAAGCGGTGATGCGCCGTGCGCAGGGCGGTGGCCGCCGTGCGTTGCAGGTCGCCGATCTGAGCTATGACCTCGACACGCTGGAAGTAACCCGCGACGGCAAACTGCTCAAGCTCAATCCGGTCGGCCTCAAGTTGCTGGCGGTGTTGATGCAGAAAAGTCCGCACGTGTTGCGTCGGGAAATTCTCGAAGAAGCGCTGTGGGGCGATGATTGCCCGGACAGTGACAGCCTGCGCAGCCACGTGCACCAATTGCGTCAGGTGATCGACAAACCGTTCGCCAAGCCACTGCTGCACACTGTGCACGGCGTGGGTTACCGGCTGGCCGATGTGTAATGGAGTTTAAGCAAAGCCTATCCCAGCGGATCATTATTGCTTTTGCGTTGATGAGCGCATTGGTGGCCGGAGCCTTTGCCATGGGCATTGTCGCGACGGTACACCTGGTGGAAGAAAAACTGATTTCGGCGGGGCTGGGCGGCGATCTGCAGCGCCTGCTGTTGATGGACAACGTCTCGGACTGGAGCCATCGTCCGGAACCGGATCAGTTGTTCTATTTCAGCGGTGGACCGGGCGATTTCGAGTTGCCCAAGGATCTGCGTCACCTCGATTCAGGTTTCCATGAAGTGTTTCGCGAGCAGCTGTCGTATCACGCGATGGTCGAAATCGTCGACGGTCGACGTTACGTATTGCTGCAGGATCAAAGCGATTTCGAAGAGCGCGAGCGTGTGCTGTTTGCCGTGGTGCTGGTGGGTTTCGTGCTCAGTCTGGCACTGGCGGTGTTCCTCGGCTGGGTGCTCGCGCGCAAAGTGATGGCGCCGGTGGTACGCCTGGCGCGTCAGGTGCGTCATCGCGATCAACTGCTCGGGCTGGCACCACCGCTGGCTCCGGATTACGCGGCGGACGAAGTCGGCGAATTGGCGGTGGCGTTCGATGCCACGCTGGGGCGTCTGCGCCAGGCGCTGACGCGCGAGCGCTTGTTTACCAGTGATGTCAGCCATGAGTTGCGTACGCCACTGATGGTGTTGGCCAGTTCCTGTGAACTGTTGCTGGAAAACCCGGGGATTGACCAGCGCGGTCGTTCGCAAGTCGAGCGCATTGCCCGCGCGAGTGAAGAGATGCGCGAGCTGGTGCAGACCTTCCTGATGCTGGCGCGCGCTCAGCACGAAGATGCGGGCATGGCGCTTCAGCAGGACCTCTCGCAGGTGGCCGAAAGCCTGTTATGTCTGTGGCGCGGGCCGATCGAGAGCAAGGGGCTGAAGCTGGTCTTTGAGCCCGGCAATCCGTCGGATACTCGTTACAACGCGACCCTGTTGAATGCCGTGATGGGTAACCTGTTGCGTAACGCGCTGCATTACACCGAAAACGGCTTCATTCGCCTGACACTCACTGCCAACGGCTTTGTAGTGGAAGACTCCGGTGTCGGTATTCCGGAAGAAAAGCGCGAAGCCATGTTCGAACCTTTCGTACGTGGCAGTGAAAAGCGCGGTGAAGGTCTGGGACTTGGGCTGTCACTGGTTCAGCGCATCTGCGAGAACCAGGGCTGGACCGTCAGTCTCAGCACGATGGAGCCCAATGGCTGCCGCTTCGAAGTGGATCTGGGCAAAATCTGACGCACGGGGGTGGCTCGATGCTACTCCCTCTCACCTGTCTAAATCCTGTATAACGCTGTAATAATTTGGCTATTTACCGGACATTTTTTTCACAAATGGATGACCTGACGCTGACACGCCTCTCCTTAAGGTGGTGCCATCAGTTATTCAGGAGTCCAAGTGATGGCCGGCCCGATCAAACTCGATTTTTCCGAGAAATACGACGATCAACATGCGCAGAAATACCTGCGCAAGCACAAAGAGAGCCTTGGACGTCGGCTTTCTCACTGGCGTGACGAACAACTGGCCCGCAAGGCGCTGGCGTTGGTCGGTGAGCCAGGGCTGGTGCTGGATCTGCCTTGTGGTGCCGGGCGGTTCTGGCCATTGCTGGGTGAAAAGACCAACCGGGTGATCATTGGCGCGGACAATTCCGAGTCGATGATCAAGACGGCCATGCAGGCGCAACCGGCCGATGTGGTGAAACGGGTACAACCCTTGCACACATCTGCGTTCGACATTGCCTTGCCTGACAACGCCGTCGACAGCATTTTCTGCATGCGTCTGCTCCACCACATCGGTGAAGCCGAGCATCGCCGGGCGATTCTGCGCGAGTTCGAGCGCGTCACCCGTGACAGTGTGATTGTTTCGCTGTGGGTTGACGGTAATTTCAAGGCCTGGAAGCGCGAGCGTGCGGAGAAAAACCGTGACAAGCGCGAGTACCAGAATCGCTTTGTGTTACCGGCCGCTACGGTGGAAAAGGAGTTCGAGGAAGCAGGTTTTCGGATTCAGGAACAACTGGACTTTATTCCGCTCTACGCCATGTGGCGGGTTTACGTATTACGCAAGAGGTAACAGGATGGCAGTGCAATTTGCAGCAGAAGCGGATGTCGCTCCGCAAGATCGCTTTGACTTTTACTGGAACCAGCGTGGCGAGTGGGTGGAAGAACCCAACGTTCGACGCGGCGGGGAAAGTGGCGTGCAAAGGATCGTGGGGCGCGATGGTCAACTGCTGTATGCCAAGCGCCAGACCGGTCATATCTACCGCAGCTGGCTGCACCCTTTCGGCCGTCCTACTGTTCTGCGTGAACTTGACGCGCTGACTGGCGTGAGCAAGCTCGGTGTGCGCGTGCCCGAGATCGTCTTTTGCGGTGCCCAGCCTGATCCGCAACACAAGTGGCGTGCACTTTTGGTCACCAAGTCCCTGGACGGTTTCCAGGAACTGGAACACTGGCTGGCGGCTGCCGGCGGTCGCGATCATTGTGGCGATGTGGTTTACGAGCGTGTGCTCAAGGACCTCGCCGAGAATCTGGCGCGTATGCACAAGGGTCGTTGGCAGCACAGCTGCATCTACATCAAACACGTGTTTGTGCGTGTGACGGGCGAAGGCGAGTCGGCCAAGGTTGAGGTCGCCTTGATCGATCTGGAGAAGTGCCGCCAGCGTCTGACCGCCTATCGCGCCGCCTCCCATGACATGAAGCAATTGCGCCGCCATTCGTCGTTCCGCGACGCGGACTGGAAAAAACTCGTCTACTTTTATGAGACGGCGTTTGGCAGCGCTATCAAAGGTTTATAGCGATGAAACTAGAAATTGCACGAGGTTTGTTTTTGGTTGGAGCCTTGGCAGTTGCGTCATTGGCGGTGGCTGCCTGGGAGCAGCCCCGCATGCAGGTGGTTGGCGCGTCCGTAGACGACGCCCACTGCGCAGTCCCACGGGTGGCAAAAGCCTCCGTGGCGACCAAACCCGATCATGATCTGTTGTTGTTCATGTTCGGACTTTCTCAAGGGATGAGGCCGCAAAGTTGAACCGATTGAAGCCGACATAAAAGGCCTCGCAGTTGCGAGGCCTTTTTTTATGCCCGGAGCAACGCAGATCCCTTGTAGGAGTGAGCCTGCTCGCGATAGCGGTCTGTCAGTTGATAATGATTTGAATGACACACCGCTATCGCGAGCAGGCTCACTCCTACAGGGGGTTATGCGGGTTGTTTGGGCTCGGGTTTCGCCAGCAAGGTGTAAACGCACGGCAGCACAAACAGCGTAAACAACGTGCCAATCGACATCCCTGTGGCAATCACCATGCCGATATCAAAACGGCTGACCGCACCGGCACCTGTGGCCAGAATCAGCGGCACCATGCCAAACACCATCGCCGCTGTGGTCATCAACACCGGCCGCAAGCGAATCGCCGCCGCTTCCTCAACGGCTTCGCGCGCCGTCAGGCCCTTGTCCTTGCGCAACTGGTTGGCGAACTCGACGATCAGGATGCCGTGCTTGCTGATCAGCCCGATCAGCGTCACCAGCCCGACCTGGGTGTAGATGTTCATGCTCGACCAGCCGAGGAACAGCGGAATCAACGCCCCACAGATCGACAAGGGCACCGTCACCAGAATCACCAGCGGATCGCGGAAGCTTTCGAATTGCGCCGCCAGCACCAGAAAGATAATCGCCAGGGCCAAGGCGAACGTTACCCACAACGCGCTGCCCTCCTGGACGAACTGACGTGACGCACCGCCATAGTCAAAGGCGAACCCGGCCGGCGCTTCTTCGCGAGCGATCTGCAAGACCGTGTCGATGGCTTCGCCCATGCTGACCAGCGGGAACCCGGAAATCTTCGCCGCGTTGAGCTGTTGGAACTGGTTGAGCTGACGCGGTCGTGCGCGGTCGCTGACCTTGATCAGCGTCGACAGTGGCAGCAACTCACCCTGAGTGTTTTTCACGTAGTAATTGTTCAACCAGTCCGGATTATCGCGATACGGCCGTTCAACCTGGGCGATGACCTTGTAGCTACGACCTTCAATGGTGAAACGGTTGATTTCCGCCTCACCCAGCAGGGTGGCGAGAGTCCCGCCGAGGTCCTGCATCGACACGCCCATCTGCGCCGCTTTCGCGCGGTCGATATCGACGACGACTTCGGGCTTGTCGAACGCCAGATCGAGATCGACGAAGGCGAACTTGCCCGACTCCATCGCACGTTTCTTGATCCGGTCAGCCACTTGCAACAGCAGTTCATAGTCGTTGGCGGTGTTGACCACGAACTCAAACGGCAGGCCTTCACCGGTGCCGGGCAGGGAGGGCAGGTTGAAACCAAAGATCTGCAAGCCCGGAATGCCTTCCAGTTTGCCTTGCACCTCCGGGAGGATCTGCATCTGCGTGCGACTGCGCTCGTTCCACGGCTTGAGCAGGAAACCGCCGATACCGGCCTGCACACCGTTGTAGCCGTTGATCTGGAACGAGGAGTAGTACTCGGGGAATTCCTTGAAGATCTTGATGAATTCGTCGGTGTAGGTGCTCAGGTAATCAAGGTTGGTTGGCTGCGGCGCAGTGGCCATCATGAAAATGATGCCCTGATCCTCGTCCGGGGCCAGTTCCGACTTGGTGAACTTGAGGAACACCGGGATCAGGCACAGCACGATCACCGCGAACACCAGCACCACCGGGCGTGTGTTCAGCGTGCCGTGCAGCATGCTTTGATAGCGGCGCTTGAGACCATCGAAGATGCGGTCGAGGCGATGCGCCAGGCCACTGGGGTTTTCCTCGTGGCGCAGCAAAAACGCGCACATCATCGGCGACAGGGTCAGTGCGACGATCCCGGAAATCACCACCGCACCGGCCAAGGTCAGCGCAAACTCCTTGAACAGCGCCCCGGTCAGCCCAGTGAGAAAACCGATCGGCGCATACACCGCCGCCAGGGTGATGGTCATCGACACCACGGGCATGGCAATTTCCCTTGCGCCTTCCAGCGCCGCATCAAACGGCGTCTTGCCTTCCTCGATGTGGCGGTGAATGTTTTCCACCACGACAATCGCATCGTCCACCACCAGACCGATCGCCAGCACCATTGCCAGCAGCGTCAGCAGGTTCATCGAGTAGCCCATCATCTGCATGAAGAACATCACGCCGATCATCGACAGCGGAATGGTCACCACCGGGATCACCACCGAACGCAGCGCGCCGAGGAACAGGAACACCACGACGATGACGATCAGCACTGCTTCGAACAGGGTTTTCACGACTTCATCGATCGAAGCCTGGATAAACAGCGTGGCGTCGTAGGCGATCTCGCTCTTGAGGTTCGGCGGCAGTTGCGCTTCCAGCTCCGGCATCAGCTTGCGCACTTCCTTGATCACGTCCAGCGGGTTGGCGCCCGGTGTGGCTTTGATGCCGATGTACACCGACGGCGTGCCGCCGAACGAGCTGATCGAGTCGTAGTTTTCCGCGCCCATTTCCACCCGCGCGACATCACTGAGCAGCACGCGACTGTCGCCGCTGACCTTGAGCGGAATCGCCGCGAAGGCCTCAGCGGATTTCAGTTCGGTGTTGGCGTTGATGCTGGTGACCACGTACTCGCCTTTCACTTCGCCGGCGGCGGAGAGGAAGTTGTACTGGCGCACGGCGTTGGTCACATCGCTGGCGCTGAGGCCAAAACCGGCGAGTTTCACCGGGTCGAGCCACAGGCGCATGGCGAACACCTGATTGCCGAGAATCTCCGCCTCGGCCATGCCCGGCAGGGTCGCGAGCTTTGGCTGGATCACCCGTGACAGATAGTCGGTGATCTGCGGGTTGCTCAAATCCTTGCTGAAGAAACTGATGTACATCAGCGCCGAGGCATCGGCGGACTCCTTGCTCAGCACCGGGTCTTCGGCGTCCTGCGGCAGCTTGTTCTTCACCTCGTTGGCCTTGGCCAGCAACTCGGTGAACAAACGGTCGGTGTTGGAGCCGATGCGCGCGTAGATCGAAATCACCGAGAAGTTCTGCCGACTGACCGAGGTCATGTAGTCGATGCCCTCGGCGCTGGCCAGACTTTGCTGCATCGGCTGGGTGATGTAGCCCTGAATGGTTTCGGCGTTGGCCCCGGGATAAGCGGTGGTCACCGTGATCAGGGCGTTTTCCATTTGCGGGTATTGGCGCAGCGGCAACTTGCTCCAGGCCTGGAAACCCAGCAGCACAATCAACAGGCTGACCACAGTGGCGAGCACCGGGCGGCGGATGAACGGATCAGTAAAAGCCATGGGGATTCCTTGATCAGTCGGCGCGAGGCGGACTGTTCTGCTCGCCGAGGGTCTTGTCGTCGCTGATGGCAATGTGGGCGCCGTTGTCCAGTTTGATCTGGCCAGCCGTCACCACTTGTTCGCCGCTCTGCACGCCCTTGTTGATCATCACCAGGCCATCGCGGCGTTCACCGGTTTCGATGAAGCGGCGTTCGGCGATCAGCACCGGTTGGCCCTTGTCATCCTTTTCGAGGCTGCCGTCCTCGGCTTTCTTCTGCCCGACCACGTAGATCGAGTTGCCGTACAGGGTATAGGTGATCGCGCTCTCCGGCACGACGATGTGTTTTTGCGGATCGGGCAGCAGCACTTCGAGGCTGGTAAACATGCCCGGCAGCAGTTTGCCGTCGGGATTGGCCAGGGTGGCGCGGATCAGAATGTTGCGCGTAGTGCTTTCGACGATCGGGTTGATCGCGCTGATCTTGCCGGCGAAGTTTTGCCCGGGGTAAGCGGAGACCGAGATTTGCACCGGTTGACCGATGGCCAGTTTCGGCACCGATTGCTCGGGCAGGTAGAAGTCGGCGTAGAGACTGCTCAAATCCTGCAAGGTGGCGATTTTGCTGCCGCTGGCGAGGTAGTCGCCGACGTCGACCTGACGGATGCCGATGGTGCCGCTGAACGGCGCGAGAATGCGTTTTTTCGCCAGCGAAGCGTTGAGCTGATTGACCGTGGCCTTGTTCTTTTGCAGCACGGCGGAGAGGCGGTCGTATTCGCCTTTGGAGATGGCACGGCTGTCGACCAGTTGCGCGCCACGGCCGAAGTCCAGTTGCGCCAGGCCCAGATCAGCCTTGGCGGTTTCCAGCAGGGCGGTTTCGACGGCGCTGTCGAGTTGCAGCAACGGTTGCCCGGCCTTGACCTTCTGCCCGGACTCGAACTTGAGTTCAGTGACGGTGCCGGCGACTTCCAGGCTCAGCTCGACACCTTGCAGCGCCTTGAGAGAGCCGACGGTGGGCAAACGCATCTGCCACGGCTGCTCGGTGGCGTTGGCCACGGCGACGCTGATCGGCGGTTTCGGCTTGGAAAAGCCCTGGATCATCGTATAGATCGAAAAGGCTTTGTACCCGCCCAGCACCAGGACGATCAGCAAGACAACACCCAACATGATCAGCATGCGGCGACGCAGCATATTTCCAGTTCCTTGGATAAATCAGGTGAGACAGGCGGGCACATTACTCCGAGTACAGGGGGGATTCCAACTGACAGTTCTTACAGGGGGGGCAAAAAGATCGCAGCCTGCGGCAGCTCCTACAGGGGAATGCATTCCAAATGTAGGAGCTGCCGCAGGCTGCGATCTTTTAAGGCTGTTTTACGCCATCAGATGAAGATGGTTGTCCCAGAGCCCCGCCGGCAATTCCAGCGGTTTGGCCAGCAGCTCATCCTGACGGCAATCGTAGTAACGGCAACGCCCTTGCCCGGAGGTCACGACAAAACCGTCCTTCACCGCACCCACACCGGCGCAATCTGGTAACGGCGCATCGAGGCGTACTTCACCGCTGTCCAGATCCCAGATAAAGAAGCGGTTGCCACGCGGCGCCGTCAGCGCAACCAGACGCAAGTCGCTGTGCACGGCAACGCTGGCGGTGTAATGCCCCATCGACTGCAACTGATGCTCCGGCACCGGGAACGCCACGAACGGCTGCCCCGGACGCTTGATTGCCAGCAACTCCGAGCGCTCATGCGAGGCGCCCATAAACTGTTGGCCGGCAACGATGGTGCCGTCGCTGGCGATGCCCAGATGGCGCACGCTGTTCATCTGCTGGGCGAGGGTTTCCTTGCTCAGCAGGGTGCCGTCACGTTGCATCAAGACCAGGCTTGGCTCCATGGCGTTGAGGTTCATATCGACGCGGCTTTCCGCCTCGGTACGAATCCCGCCATTGGCCACCACCAGCGTCTCGCCATCGGGCATCCACGACACCTGATGCGGGCCGAGGCCATGAGTGGAAATCTCGCCGCTGTGCACCAGCCGCTCGCCTTCGAACCTGTACACGCCGAGCAAGCCGCGACCCGGATCGGTGGTGTCGTTCTCGGTGGCGTACAGGTATTCGCCGTCCTTGTGCACCACGGCGTGGCCGTAGAAGTGCCGGTTCGGCTGCGAGCTCACCGTCTGCAGTAACTGACCGTCGCGCAGGTCGATCAGGTAACTCTCGGTGCCCGGACGCCGCGCGACGAACAGCGCAATCGGCTGCGTCGGGTGATTGATGATGTCGTGGCAACGCTGGCCGACTTGCGTGGCGAACACCCGCGTGCCGTCCAGCCGATAACCGACGGCGTAGTGCTTGCCGTCGGTGTCGTCGCGCGCTGACAGCAACAGCGGGCTCTGATCCTTGCGTTTGAACAGCGTCCAGCCGCCCAGCGTCACTGCTCCCAGCAGTGCACTACCTAAAGTCAGAACCTGACGTCGCAGCATGGCACTTGCCCTCATCAGTCACCGTCGTTGGCGTTGAAGCCCAGTTGGATGCCCAGCGCCTTGGCCAGTTCGCCTTCGTGCAGGCGATGGACGACGTTGAGGCTGTCGTAGATATCGTTGAGTTGCTGACGACCGGCGTCGTCTTCAAGCATTTCGCCGAGCGAACGCTGGGTGCTGTCGAACAGTTTCAGCGACGCGGCGTAAGCGGCATCGATCTTGTCGGCCAGTGGCTTTTGCTCAGCCGGCAACAGACCGCGCAGGCCTTTGTTGTCTACGCCTTCCCATACGGTTTTGGCGGCGGCGAGGCTGGCTTCAAGTGCAGTCAGCGAAGACTGGCTGCGCCATGCATCGGCCTGGAACGGCTGTGGTACGCCCTTGCTCTGGCGGCCCATTGGCGTGCCGAGTTTTTTCTTCAGGGTGTCCAGCGCGGTGACTTGCACACGCAACAGATCGGCGATCGCTTCGTGGGAGTCGGCATAGCGCTGGTTGGGGAACTTGGTCATCTGCGCGAGCATGCCGTCGGTGTTGTTCCAGTTCTGCAGAATCTCTTCGGCCAGCTGCTTCTGACGCTCGCCGATGGCGATCAGCAGCGGGCAATACTTGGCTTTCTGCTCGGCGTTGGCCACGTCAGGCTTGGCGTCGAACAGGATGTATTCGTAAGCCGACAGGCCTTGCACCACGACGCTCGATTTGGCCAGTGCGGCGGCATCGATCTGCGGCTGCGCGATAACCAGTTGCTCGACCTGACGGCCGACGAGGTTCTTCTTGTCCGGCCAGAACTGCACCTGCCACGAACGGTTGCCCTCGGCCAACGGACCGATCAGCAGCGGTTGCAGCTCGGCCCAGGCCTTCTGCGCGTGGAGGAAGTCGGCGCGGGCGGTTTCCAGGGTTTCTTTACCCTGGCAGTAGGCGAGGGCGCTGACGGCCAGTTGCTTGTCGGCCTCGACCCAGCGGGTGTAGGTCGGCAGGATCACCGATTTGGCGATGGCCGCCGAGGTGACCGCTTGCGGATCCTGCGGCGAGCAGGCGCCGAGGGCGAGCGCGGCAAGGCTGGTGAACAGTAGCTTGGGACGGAACATGTCGGGCTCCCGATTCTTTATCAGTGTTTAAAGTGAGTTCAAAAACGCCAGCAGCGCGGCACGCTGCTCGGCATTGAAAGACAAAACCTGTTGCTGCGCGGCTTTAGCTTCGCCGCCATGCCAGAGCACCGCTTCGAGCAGATTGCGCGCGCGACCGTCATGCAAAAACTGGGTGTGGCCACTGACCGCTTGCGTCAGGCCAATCCCCCACAACGGCGGCGTGCGCCAGTCGCGGCCGGAGGCCTGGAATTCCGTGCGGTTATCGGCCAGACCGTCGCCCATGTCATGCAGCAGCAGATCGCTGTACGGGCGAATCACTTGATTGGCCAGTTCAGGTTCGGCGGCGTTGGCGGCGGTGGTGTATTTCGGTGTGTGGCAGGAATCGCAGCCAGCCTGGAAGAACAGGTTCTTGCCAGTGATGACCTCTGCATCGTTAACGTCACGGCGCGCAGGTACGGCGAGGTTGCGGCTGTAGAACAGCACCAGACGCAGGATGTTATCGCTGACTTCCGGTTCGCCGTTCGGGCCATTGCCGTTCGGTGCCTGTTTGCAGGCGGTTTGTGCATCGGTGCAGTCATCAAAGGGTCTCAGGCTGGTCGTGAGGCCCATATCACCCGAAAACGCGTGAACATTCTGTTGATTCAGGTTCGGTTGCCCGGCTTTCCAGCCAAATCGGCCCATGACGGTTTTTTGCAGCGCGTCATCCCAGACCTGATTGGGCCGGCCATGGATGCCGTTTTTCGCTTTGGCTTGCGCAGCGGCGTTGGCGAGGATGGCCTCTTCGGGGATGGCTTCAAGCAGGCCCAGACCGATCATTGGCGGGGCAACGCGGGCTGAGAAACGCGTGTCCGGGTGCATTGGGCCATAGCCGAGTTGAGTGATCTGCAACAGCGGTTTGCGCAGTTCGACTTCGGTGCCGTCCTTGAAACGAATCGGCACCGGCGTGTAATCAACGCGCACCTTGCCTTCGGGGGCGACGCCGGGCACGGCCATGTCCTGGAACTGGCCGCCGTATACCGGCTCCGGCACCACGCCGACCTGTTCGATGAGCCGGGCATATTCCGGCGCGTCGGGAATCGACAACCTGACCAGCATCGACACCGCGTTGGCGGCATCCGGCGTCGGCGGATGACCGCGGCCATCCTTGATGTGGCAGTTCTGGCAGGCGTTGGTGTTGAACAAGGGGCCGAGGCCATCGCGCGCCGTGGTGGTCGACGGCGCAATCACCCACGGGCTGCGAAAGAAGCTGTTGCCGACACTGAAATCGACCCGTCGCGAGGGCGGCAGGTTGGCCGAGGGCAGGGAGAACGCGTTCTGATCGGTCTTGCGCACGGTCGCTGCACCGCCGGAACGCGCTTCACCAGGCTCGGCCTTGGTGAAACGCGGGGCGTCATCGCAGGCACTCAGGCCCAGGGCCAGCAACAGTGCGGACAAGCGAAGAGGCAGCGAGGGCATCAGACATCCTGCGGACGGGCAAAATTAAAGGCGCAAAGTCTAACAGGGCGAGGGGGTTTGAATAAGAGGAATTATCGTTTGCTTGATACAGCGCTAGCCAAGAGTTCATGCAAAACCCCTGTAGGAGTGAGCCTGCTCGCGATAGCGTAATGTCAGCCAACTAATTTCGGGCTGACCCACCGCTATCGCGAGCAGGCTCACTCCTACAAAGGGCCGTGTACGGCTCATATGAAAAAGGCGACCCTAAGGTCGCCTTTTTTTGGCGCAGACGCGGTTGATCAGAACTCGTGATCAGCGTTGTCCGGGTTCAGGTCGCTGATGCCCAGTTTGCCGGCAGCGGCTTCGATCGAACCGGTCTGCTTGACCAGGGAAGCGATGGCGTCGCGAACGATCTGGTTGCCAGCGGTGTTACCGGCGGCGATCAACTGGTCGTAGTGCTCACCCTTGTTGGCGTGATCGACCATGACCTGGATCTTGGCTTCGGTGGCAGCCAGATCGGCTTTCAGCGCGGTGTCGGCAGCCGGGTCGGCCTTGGCCACCAGCGACGACAGGCTGGCGCCGGTCATTTTGGTGCCGTCAACACGGGTGTACTCGCCCAGGTAAACGTTACGAATGCCTTTGGCATCGTAGAAGTGCGAGTTGTGGGTGTTGTCGCTGAAGCAATCCTGCTCGTCTTCAGGGGAGTTGGCTTCCAGGGAAACCTTCATGCGCTCGCCCGCCAGTTCACCCAGCGACAGGCTGCCCATGCCGAAGAGCATTTTGCGCAGACCGGTTTCGCCCGGCTCGGCTTCCAGGGTGGCGCGGTAGTTGTCAGCCACGTTAGGCTTCCAGTTACCGACCATTTCTTCGAGGTCGCTGACCAGCAGTTGGGTCACGGATTTCAGGTAGGCACGACGACGATCGTTGTGACCGCCAGTGGCGCCGGCGCCTTCCAGGTAGTCCGACGCAGGACGGTTGCCAGCGCCAGGGCCGGTGCCGTTCAGATCCTGGCCCCAGAGCAGGAATTCGATGGCGTGGTAGCCGGTGGCGACGTTGGCTTCGGAACCGCCCAGCTCGTTGAGGCTGGCGAGTTTTTCCGGGGTGATGTCTTTGACGTCGACCTTGTCTTCGCCGACCTGAACTTCGGTGTTGGCGATGATGTTGGCGGTAGCGCCCGGGTTACCCAGTGCGTGCTCGTAGGATTTGTCGACGTAGTCGATCAGACCCTCGTCCAGTGGCCAGGCGTTAACCTGACCTTCCCAATCGTCGATGATGGTGTTGCCGAAGCGGAACACTTCGCTCTGCAGGTACGGAACGCGCGCGGCGACCCAGGCAGCCTTGGCGGCTTTCAGGGTGTCTGCGTTCGGCTTGGCGAGGAAAGCATCGACGGCGGTTTGCAGGGTTTTCGCGGTGGATTCGGCATCGCTGTAAACGGCGAAGACCATGTCGGCGTAGTGCGCAACCACAGCCTTGGCGGCGGCTTCGTCGACTTTACCGGCAGCAGCAGGCGCCGCCGCTGGTGCGGTGGTGCTGGCGGCTGGCGTCGGTGCGGCCGGAGCGGCAGCCTTGTCTTTGCCTTCGCCGCAACCGGCGAGGGAAATAGCGATGGCCAGCAGACTGGCGGTAGCCAGAGGCATACGAATCATGGCGAACATCCTGCTTCGATAGTTGAGTGGACTCGCGCTGGGGGTGCGCAAAACTGCGACATAATGCAAATCTTTCGCATTATGTGTAAAGGGTTGTGGCTGGAAATATTTCTTATTTACGCAGATCAAAAGATCGCAGCCTGCGGCAGCTCCTACAGGGGGAACGCATTCCAAATGTAGGAGCTGCCGCAGGCTGCGATCTTTGCTTTTATAAAATAACCGCGTTACTGCGCTGCGCCTGCTTGAGATAGGCACTCAACTCGCGGGCCGGCAGCGGTTTGCTGTAGTGGTAACCCTGACCCTCGTGGCAGCCTTCGGAGATGATGTAGGTCTCCTGCTCAGCCGTTTCCACGCCCTCGGCAATCACCTGCATGCCGAGGCTCTTGCCCAACTGAATGATCGCGCGAACGATGGTCGCATCGTCGTCGTCATCGAGCAGATCCTGCACAAAGCTCTTGTCGATCTTGATCTTGTCCAGCGGCAGGCTTTTCAGATAGCTCAGGGATGAATAGCCGGTGCCGAAGTCATCGATGGCGATCAGTGCGCCGGAGCGACGCAGGCTGAGCAAATGTTGGGCGGCGGTGCTGATGTCTTCCATCAGGCCGGTTTCGGTGACTTCCAGTTCCAGGCTGCGCGGTGGCAGGCGATACATCTGCAGCAGGTTGTTGACCACCCGCGGCAACTCGGCGTGGTGCAATTGCACGGTGGACAGGTTCACTGCCATGCGCAGGTCGGCGAAACCCTGATCGTGCCATTCGCGCAATTGCTTGCAGGCCTGATCGAGCACCCATTCGCCAATGGCGATGATCGTGCCGTTCTGCTCGGCCAGCGGAATGAACAGGTCCGGCGGCACCAGACCGTGTTCCGGATGCTGCCAGCGAATCAGTGCTTCGACGCCGACCACGCGGTGATCGCGATAGCTGATCTGCGGCTGGTAGACGAGGTAGAACTGATCGCGCAGCAAGGCGTCGCGCAGGTCTTTTTCCAGTTCGCGGCGGCGACGCATCTCGCTGTCGACGCTGGCGATGTAGAACTGATAGCGGTTGCGCGAACGGGTCTTGGCCAGCGTCATGGTCTGCTCGGCCTTCTGCAACAGCTTCTCGGTGCTGTCGCCGTCCTCGGGGAACAGGGTGATGCCGATGGTCGCGCGCAGGCGGATTTCCTGATGGTCGAGGGCAAACGCCGCTTCCAGATCATCGAGAATGCTTTGCGCCAGCTCCGCTGCTTCGTAAGGTTGTTCGATATCCGCTTGTACCAGTGCGAACTGGTCGCCGCCGAGGCGGGCGAGGGCGCCGAGGCGGCCGCTGTGGGCACGCAGGCGGTCGGCCAGGGCCAGCAACAATTGATCGCCGGTCTGGTAGCTGAACTGCTCGTTGATGCCTTTGAAATCATCCAGCCCCACGCACAACACCGCGACCCGGCGTTGCAGCTTGCCGGCGTCGACCAGAATCTTGTCCAGTTGCTGCTGTAATTGCTGGCGATTCGGCAGGCCGGTGAGGAAGTCGTACTGGGCCATACGCAGCAGGCTGTTTTCCGCTTCGTGGCGCAGATGGGTGTTGCGCTCGATTGATTCGAGCAACTGGTTGGCAGTGTTGATCCAGATCCCCAGTTCGTTTTTCTCATGGCCCTTGAGCTGCGGAATCTTGTGCTCACTGGGACGATCCGGGTTGATCTCGGTGAGATGTTCGATAATCCGCGACAGTGGTTTGGTCAGCAGCCAGTGATAGACCAGATACAGCACCAGGCCCATGGCCAGTGCACGCAACACGCCGGAAATGAAAATGATCACCGAACTGACGATAAACCCCTCGCCATAGGTGGCGGTGTCGAGGGTGATGCTCAGGTCGCCGTAATATTCGCTGTACGGCCCACGTCCCACCAGTTGGGTGGTGAAGGTGCGTTCCTGGCCGAGGATCAGGTCGGTCAGCCAGCGACTGTTGGAATGCTGCAGGTCGCGGGATTTCTGCGCGAGCATGGCTTCGTTGGGATGGCCGATGGAGGCCTGACGCACGGCATCATCCTGGAACAGGCCTTCGATCACCTGCATGCCCATCTCCCGATCGAGGCTGTAAACGGCCTGGGTCGAGGGATCGCGGAACATGTCGAGGATGCGTTCGGCGTCGCCAGCCACCGCCTGACGGGTTTTGTAGGCATCGAAAACAATCTGCGCGCAGCTCAAGACTACGCCGACGATCAATGCCGACAGGAGCACGACCCGGAGCAACTTCACCGACAAGCTGTTCTTGAGTTCCAGCTTCAAAGGTTTATTCCTTGTTCCGTGCGGGTAGCGTCAAGTTGCCATGAGTATTGGCAATCCCGTGTTGGCAGTCAAAGGGACAATCAGGCCCGGGATGATTTGCCCGTGGCCTTGGCCGAAATGCGGCTGTCTGGAGTATTAGCCCTATTTGTACTATGTCGGTAGTTTCGACCCGCAACTTGAGCGGTTCGGCACAATTTTTCGCCTGATTTGATGTTAGCCCGCTGTGGCACGGCAGCAAGCAGCGGCAGACGGCTTTCATCGTGAGAGAAACGCCATTCTTATGTAGGCGCTGCCGAAGGCACGTTCAGCGTGGGAACGATCATCAAACGCCCACAAAAAAACCCGGCAATAGCCGGGTTTTTTGACTGGCGCGCAGCTTAAGCGGTGAAGGTTTTACCTTCGAACTGCTCAGCAACGAACTTCCAGTTGACCAGGTTCCAGAACGCTTCGACATATTTAGGACGAACGTTGCGGTAGTCGATGTAGTAAGCGTGTTCCCAGACGTCGCAGGTCAGCAGCGGGGTGTCGCCGCTGGTCAGCGGGTTGCCGGCGCCGATGGTGCTGGCCAGAGCCAGGGAGCCGTCAGCCTTTTTCACCAGCCAGCCCCAGCCGGAACCGAAGGTGCCGATCGAGGTTTTGCTGAACTCTTCCTTGAACTTGTCGAACGAACCGAAAGCAGCGTTGATGGCTTCAGCCAGCGCGCCGGTTGGTTGACCGCCGGCGTTTGGCGCCAGGCAGTTCCAGTAGAAAGTGTGGTTCCAGACCTGAGCGGCGTTGTTGAAGATACCGCCCGAGGAAGTCTTGACGATTTCTTCCAGGGTCTTGCCTTCGAACTCGGTGCCTGGCACCAGGTTGTTCAGGTTCACGACGTAGGTGTTGTGGTGCTTGTCGTGGTGGTATTCCAGGGTTTCCTTGGAAATGTGCGGCTGCAGGGCATCGTGTGCGTAAGGCAGCGGCGGCAATTCGAAAGCCATGATGATTCTCCTAATCAGGTCTGTTGCGGTGAGCGCAAGGCCGATCACGGGCGGCCAGAAATGCACCGGCGAGTTTTTACTCTTTGCGGCGCAGGGTTTCGATCATAGCACCCGGGTTGCGCCATAACCACGCAACAACTGTGTGGGATAGAGGTTCCAGAGCCTTTTGGAATAAATCAGCTCGCGAGAATTAACTGCCCCGCAACCGTGAACATCATCAGCGCTACCACCAGATCGAGAATCCGCCAGGTACTCGGGCGTGCCAACCAGGGCGCGAGCCATGCCGCACCCAGCGCCAGCGTAAAAAACCACAACAGCGAAGCACTCGCAGCACCGACCACATAAGCGCCCGGCACCGATTGCTGCGCGCCGAGAGAGCCGATCAGCAACACCGTATCCAGATAAACGTGCGGGTTGAGCAGCGTCACCGCCAAGGCACTGAGCATCACCGCGCGCAGCGAACGTACGGTCTGGTTTTCGCCTTGATCCATGCTCTGTTTCGAACAGGCCCGGCGCAATGCCTGACTGCCGTACCAGATCAGAAAGGTCGCGCCGCCCCAACGGGCAATCGCCAGCAGCGTCGGGTTCTGCGCGAGAATCGTCGCCAGGCCGAATACCCCGGCCGCCACCAACAGCGCGTCACAGACCACGCACAACGCCGCCACGGGCAAATGGTGTTCGCGGCGCAAGCTCTGCGCCAGTACAAACGCGTTTTGCGTGCCGATCGCCATGATCAGGCCGAACGCCACCAGCAGGCCGTTCATATAGCTTTGCCACATAAGATCTACTCCGCGTTGGCTGCGAGATCGCGCAACACTTGCATGGCGCGGTCGGCGTCGGCCTGGCCGACAAGCAAATGGTCGTGGTAATAACCTGCGATCACGTTGCAACTGATCCCGGCCTTGCCCAGTGCTGTGGCAAACGCGGCGGTGAGGCCGACCGCTTCCAGCGCCGAATGCACGTTCAAGGTGATCCACGCGGCGATGTAATCGAAACTGAAACCGGCCTGTTCGGCGCGGGCACGTTCGACAATCACGGTCAAACCTTCCTGTTCACGGAAGCTGCCGATGATTTCCACACCGCTCGGCAACTGACCGTCACGCAGGGTGCAGAACACGTATTCGCCGGCGTTGAGTTGCGGGCTCATGCTGCGTAACAGGGTCGTCAGTGAGGTTTCGCCAGCCATTGCAGTGTTCCTTGATCAAGAGTGCTTGCTGGCTATTCTCCGGGCGAAACCTGTATAAGAAAAACCAATAGTGCTGATCGCTCATTAGGAAAACTGATGTTCGACTACAAATTGCTTTCCGCTCTGGCCGCCGTGGTCGAGCAGGCCGGCTTCGAACGGGCCGCGCAAGTATTGGGCTTGTCGCAATCGGCGATCTCGCAGCGGATCAAACTGCTCGAAGCGCGGGTCGGCCAGCCGGTGCTGATTCGCGGCACGCCGCCATCGCCGACCGAGATTGGCCGGCGCCTGCTCAACCATGTGCAGCAGGTGCGTTTGCTTGAACGCGACTTGCAAACTCTGGTGCCGGCCTTGGATGAAGAGGGTTTGCCGGAGCGTCTGCGCATTGCGTTGAATGCCGACAGCCTCGCCACGTGGTGGGCCGAAGCGGTTGGCGATTTTTGTGCCGAGCAACATTTATTGCTTGATCTGGTGGTCGAGGACCAGACAGTCGGCCTCAAACGCATGCGCGCCGGTGAAGTGGCCGGGTGCCTTTGTGCCAGTGAACGACCGGTCGCGGGTGCGCGCAGTGTGTTGCTGGGGGCGATGCGTTATCGCGCGCTGGCCAGCCCGGCGTTCATCGAACGGCATTTTCCCGACGGCGTACGCGCCGAACAACTGCCGCGTACCCCAGCATTGGTGTTCGGCCCGGATGATTTCCTCCAGCATCGCTATCTCGCCGCGCTGGGCGTCGATGGTGGATTCGAACACCATTTATGCCCGTCCTCGGAAGGTTTTATCCGCCTGACCGAAGCCGGGCTCGGCTGGGGGCTGGTGCCGGAACTGCAAGTGCGCGAGCAGTTGCAGCGCGGGGTGCTGCGCGAACTGTTGCCAGATAAACCGATCGACGTGCCGTTGTACTGGCATCATTGGCGCAATGGCGGTCAGCTGCTGGGCTTGCTGACCGAGCAATTGGTGCGTTCATCGGCGCAATGGCTAGTGCCTTTAAAACAGCCATAAGCGTCAAGCTGCAAGCGGCAAGTTGTGGGCTTGCGCACCGTTTTTACTTGCAGCTGGAGGCTTGATGCTTGCAGCTGCTTTTTGTTGGAGTTTTGCATGAAAATTTTGGTCACCGGCGCAAGCGGCTTCATTGGCGGACGCTTTGCGCGTTTCGCTCTGGAGCAGGGCCTGGACGTGCGGGTCAACGGTCGCCGGGCCGAAAGCGTCGAGCATCTGGTGCGCCGGGGTGCCGAGTTTGTGCCCGGCGATCTGACCGATCCCGACCTGGTCCGCGAACTGTGTTCGGATGTGGAAGCGGTGGTGCACTGCGCCGGTGCCGTTGGACTGTGGGGTCGCTATCAGGACTTCCATCAGGGCAACGTGCAGGTCACCGAGAACGTCGTCGAAGCCTGCCTTAAGCAGCGCGTCCGCCGTTTGGTGCATCTGTCGTCGCCATCGATCTATTTCGATGGTCGCGATCACTTCAATCTGACCGAAGAGCAAGTGCCCAAGCGCTTCAAGCATCACTACGCCGCGACCAAGTATCTGGCCGAACAAAAGGTTTTCGGTGCACAGGAATTCGGCCTGGAAACCATCGCCCTGCGCCCGCGTTTCGTCACTGGTGCTGGCGACATGAGCATCTTCCCGCGTCTGCTCAACATGCAGCGCAAGGGCCGCCTGGCGATCATCGGCAACGGCCTGAACAAGGTCGATTTTACCAGTGTGCACAACCTCAACGAAGCGCTGCTCAGCAGTTTGCTGGCGGCAGGCTCTGCACTGGGCAAAGCCTACAACATCAGTAATGGCGCGCCGGTGCCGCTGTGGGATGTGGTCAATTATGTGATGCGCAAGATGGAAGTGCCGCAGGTCACCAAGTACCGTTCCTATGGTCTGGCCTACAGCGTCGCGGCGCTCAACGAAGGCGCGTGCAAGCTTTGGCCGGGGCGTCCGGAGCCAACTCTGTCGCGTCTGGGCATGCAGGTCATGAAAAAAAATTTCACCCTCGACATCAGTCGCGCCCGGCATTATCTGGACTACGATCCGAAAGTCAGCCTGTGGTCGGCGCTGGATGAGTTCTGCAGTTGGTGGAAAGCTCAGGACATTCGTTGAAACGATTCGGCCGGGCGGCAATGAACCGTGTCGCCGCTCGGGGGTCAATCCCTGCGGCTGCGGCGGTTATACTTCGCAGCATTTAGCCATCACCGCGTTTCACAAAGGTTGCCTCAATGTCCATGCGTAATGATGCCCACGACGATTTCGATGATGTCCCGAGCCTGCGGGCCGACGCCTTCGACGACGATGACATTCCGACCACTGCGCGCACCTCCGTACACTCGCGCACGCCGCCGGTGGTCAAGGTCAAGGCCGCGAGTACGGGGCCGTTGTGGGCCTTGGTTGGCGCACTGTTCTTTGCCTTCGTCGGTCTCGCCTGGTGGAGCTTTCAGCAGATCTCGCTGATGGAGCAGCAATTGGTCGCGACCCAGGAAAGCTTTGCGCGGATCAGCGAAGAAGCGGCCGGGCGCTTGCAGGACATTTCCGGCAAAGTCGTCGCCAGTCAGTCCAACGTCACCAGCGACAGCGAAGCCCTGAAGCTGCAAATCAAACAGCTCGAAGGCAAGCTGCTCGATCAGAGCAAACAGCAGCAAGGCGTCGCGGGGCAGGCCAGTGATCTGGACAAGCGTCTGGCACAGATGACCGCGCAGACCACCGAACAGCAGAACGCCAATACCCAGTTGCAGGCGCAGGTCAAAGCCTTGACTGCGGAACTGGCAACGGTGAAAAGCACGCCGGCCGACACCAGCAAGGTCGACGCGCAGTTGAAAGCCTTCGATGCGCAATTCAAAAGCCTTGGCGCCGATATCGCTGCATTGAAGAAGCAGGGCAACCCGAGTGCGGCGATCGATCGACTTGAGCAGGAAATTGTCGTGCTCAAAAGCGAACAGGACAATCGCCCGGCGGCTCCTCAGGGTGGCGGCAATACCGCTGAGTTCGATGCCTTCCGTGGCCAGATGACCCGCAACATCAATACGCTGCAGGCACAGATCCAGAACCTGCAGCAGCAAATCAATGCCCGCCCGTAAAGCCTGAGCAAGGGTGGTGAGGCTGGCCTCACCACCCAATCCGCGAAACGTTCAGAAACTTCCTGAATATCCATACATGACCCCAAGCCGTCTACGCTCTTGAAACACCAACAAGAACGGGGGATGCGCTATGGGGTTTTTGCATAAAGTGGCCTGGTTGGGCGTGATGTTACTGGCCGGTTTCGGCCAGGCCAGCGCCGCCACTGCCGCCAAGGATGACAGTCAGGCCGCCATCGCTTTGCTGGAAAAAGCCCTGGCCTATTACCACGACAATGGCGACAAGGCGTTCGCCGCGTTCAGCCGTCAGGGCGAGTTTGTCGACAAGGATCGCTATGTATTCGTGGTCGATACCAAGGGCGTGATGCTTGCCAGTGGCGGGCCTTCATCGGCGTTGATCGGTCGTGACGTCAGTGAAGTACTCGGCCCGGATTTGCAGAAGGCGTTCAAGGAAGCGTTGCTGGTGCCCGAGGGCAATGGCATTCAGCAAGCCGAGTACCGTTGGCAGAACCAGACTGACGGCAAGGTCGAGCGCAAGCATGTGTATTACCAGCGCATCGGCCAGCGGATTCTGGCGGTGGGTTACTACTTGCCGCGAGCGTCCGCCGAGCAGGCCAAAGCCTTGCTCGATAAAGCCGCTGCCGATTTAGGCAAGGACGAGAAGGGCACGCTGACCGCGATCAACTCGCTCAAGGGCGGCTACTTGCAGGATGACTTGTACGTATTTGTGGTCGATCTGAATACCCAGCGTTATGTCGCCCACGGCACCAACCTGCGCTTGATCAATACCGACTTCGGCAAGGTCAAGGACCCGGAAGGCAAACCAGTGGGCGAGCCGATTCTGGCGCTGATCGGCAAGCAGGATGAGGGTGAATATGAATACCGCTGGAAAAACCCGGTGACCGGCAAGGTCGAGGACAAGCATGCCTACCTGAAGAAGGCCGGGCATTTCCTCGTTGCAGTCGGTTACTACAGCCCTTGAAGATCAAAAGATCGCAGCCTTCGGCAGCTCCTTGGGTTATGCATTCCCATGTAGGAGCTGCCGCAGGCTGCGATCTTTTGCGGTTATTTTGCGCCGTGTTCGCGCCCGCGCAGCAGGTTGTTCGGCATCGCGATCGCTGCCGCCAATCCCAGCAACGACACCGCCGCACTTACCCACAGCAAATGCCGGAACGTGACCAACAATTCCGCGCGCAAAGCATTTTGCGCATCCCCCGGCGCGGCGTTCAGACCATCCAACAGGACGTTGCCCGAATGCCCTTCGCTCATCAGCGAACTGCTCGCCAGATGGGCAAAACTGGAATCCTGCAGCAACGCCAGCAGCAACGCCGACATCAACGCCACGCCCACTGCGCCGCCGAGGGAGCGGAACAGGTTGGTGGTGCTGGTGGCCACGCCGATATCGCGTTGCTCCACAGAGTTCTGTGTACCCACCAGCGATGTCGGGAATTGCATGCCACCGGCAATCCCACTGAGCAGCATGAACAAGCCGCTGAGCAGCGTCGCCTCTGGCGGACTGAATGCCATGCCGAGTATCGAAATCGGCATCAGGATCGCGCCGCTCAGGATCTGCGGCTTGTAACGCCCGGTAATCGACGTGCGACGACCAGCGAAATACGCACCAATCGGCAAGCCCATCGCCAACGGCAGCAAGTGCAGGGCGGCGCTGTCGGCGCCAGCACCGGTGACGCTCTGGAAACGCAACGGCATCAGCACAATCAGCGAAATCGCCTGGAAACTGGTGAAGAAAATCGTGCACCAGCACAGCAGCGCATTGCGGTTGGCGAACAGGTGCATCGGCAGCAATGGCTCACGGGCACGCCGCTCATGCCAGACAAACACCGCCAGCACCACCACCGCACAAGCGAACAAACCGAGTACTTCAGCGCTGCGCCACGAATGACCCTGGCCGACCTGAGTAATGCCCAATAGCAGGGCGGTCAGGCCGATGATCATCAACAGTGTGCCGAGGTAGTCGATGACCGGTTTGCGTTGCGGAATCGGCAAGCCGCGCAGATTGCGTCGCGCCACCCAATACGCGCCAAGTCCCAGCGGCAGGTTGATCAGAAATACCCAACGCCAAGACAGATATTCGGTCATGTAACCGCCGAGCACCGGACCGGCGACACTGGCCACCGCATACATGCTGCTGAAGTAACCCTGATAACGCCCGCGTTCACGCGGCGGCACGATGTCGCCGATGATCGCCTGACTCACCGAGATCATTCCGCCAGCGCCGATACCCTGAAGGATCCGCGCCAGCACCAGTTGCTCCATACTCTGCGCCATGCCGCAAAACAACGAGGCAAGGGTGAACAGGCCCATGCCGAACAGCATCAGTTTGCGCCGCCCGTACAAGTCACCGAGCTTGCCGTAGATCGGCACCGCCACGGTCATCGCCACCATGTACCCGGAAATCACCCAGGCCAGCAGGCTGACGTCCTTGAACTGAGCAGAAATGGCCGGCATCGATACGGCAACGATGGTCTGGTCGAGCGCGCCGAGAAAGATCGCCATCATCAGCGCGACCAGCACGCTGCGAATGGCCGGTTTGGGCGTTTCAGGTTGATTGAGATTGGTCACGGGCAAAACCTGCGGGCAGTGAGAGTCCCGCAGATCGTCAGGCGAGCGGGGATGCTCGCCAGTGTAAGTCGGTAGCAGGCTATTCGATAGCCTCATAAGGAAGTCCGACGTAATTTTCTGCAATGGTTTTTCGCCCTGCTTCTGAACTGACAAAGTAGTCGAGTTCCGAGGCGCTGATGCGTTGGCTGAAGTCATCGTGATCGTCGAAGCGATGCAGCATCGAGGTCATCCACCAGGAAAAACGTTCGGCTTTCCAGACGCGGCGCAGGCAGATTTCCGAGTATTTTTCCAGCAGCTCGGTACGCCCGTCGCGGTACACCTTCAGCAGAATATTGAACAGCGTGCTGACGTCACTCGCGGCCAGATTCAAACCCTTGGCGCCGGTCGGCGGGACGATATGCGCAGCGTCGCCGACCAGAAACATCCGCCCATACTGCATCGGTTCAACCACGAAGCTGCGCAGCGGTGCGATGCTTTTTTCAATCGACGGGCCGGTGACCAGTTTCTCGGCAAGCTCTATCGGCAGGCGATTTTTCAACTCATTCCAAAAGCGCTGATCGCTCCAGTCATCGACGTTTTCTTCCGCCGGCACTTGCAGGTAATAGCGGGTGCGGGTGGCCGAACGCATGCTGCACAAGGCAAACCCGCGTTCATGGCGGGCGTAGACCAATTCGTCATGCACCGGCGGCGTGTCGGCCAGAATGCCCAGCCAGCCAAACGGATAGACCCGCTCGAACACTTTCAGACAATCGGCGGGAATTGACTGCCGAGCGACGCCGTGGAAACCGTCGCAACCGGCGATGTAATCGCAATCGACGCGAAAGATTTCGCCGTCCTTTTCGAAGGTGACAAACGCCTCGTCGCTTTTCATGCCATGAGGAACGACATTGCTCGCCTGGTAAATTGTTGGTGCACCAGCCTCCCGACGAGCGGCCATCAGGTCACGAGTCACTTCAGTCTGACCGTAGATCATCACCGTCTTGCCGCCCGTCAACGCGTGCAGATCGATGTGCACCTGGCGTCCGTCCAGAGCCAGATCGAAACCACCATGCACCAGCCCTTCGGCGTCCATGCGCTGACTCACGCCGGCGTGACGCAACAGCTCTACCATGCCTTGTTCAAGCACACCGGCGCGGATGCGCCCGAGGACATAATCGGGGCTCTGACGTTCGAGGATTAGGGTGTCGATGCCGGCGTTGTGCAACAGCTGGCCGAGGAGCAATCCGGACGGACCGGCGCCAATGATGGCGACTTGGGTTTTCAGCGTTTTCATTGTTTTTATGACTCGCAAGCTTCACGCGGCCAAGACCGGTGAATGATTTTTATGGATCGAGTGCTTGCATTTTTCCCTTGCGGGTCTGTCAATTGAAGGTGAAAACTGAGCCGATACCTGTACATTCTGCCAATCGGTGCGATTATCGCCCACAACCCCGAGGCCTGGATTGAAGTGATGAACAAGCCTGAGCTGCCTTCGATTCCAGTGTTCAAGCTCTACGGTGAAAGCCTGGACTGGCCGACCCCTGACTTGCTGCACTGTGAAACCATTTCCTCCCGCAGTCGCGAACACGAGTGGGAAATAAAACCCCACCGCCATGCTGATTTGTGCCAATTACTCTTCGTCTTCAAAGGTCAGGCAGAGCTTGAGATCGAAGGGCAACGCACGCAACTCCAGACCCCGGCGATTCAGGTGCTGCCACCGTTGTCGGTGCACGGCTTTCGTTTTTCCGAAGACGTCGAAGGGTTCATCGTTACCCTTGCCACACCGCTGATCACTCACCTGCAGGCGCAGCTGGGTGAGGCGGTGCATGCCTTGGCCCAAGCGGAAAACTACCCTGCCGGCCACGACGGTGAATATCTAAACAGCCTGTTTTCGGCGTTGCAGGCCGAGTACAACGGCCACCAACCGGCGCGGGAAATGCTTATGCATTCGCTGGTCAGCGTGATCATGGTCTGGGTCAGCCGTCAGGCCATCGTGCGCCACAAAGCCAGTCAGCGCCCGCAACGTCAGCGCGAATACCTCAACGGCTTTATCCAGTTGGTGGAGGAGACTTATCGCCAGCACGTGAAGGTCGAAGACTTGGCCCATCGGCTGGGGATTTCGGTGTCGCACCTCAACGGCACCTGCCGTGAGCTGGCGGGACAACCGGCGTTGCAGATCATGCACGAACGCCAATTGCTGGAGGCCAAGCGCTTGCTGACCTACACCAGCATGACGATTTACGAGATGTCGGAGTTGTTGGGGTTTTCCGATCCGACCAACTTCACGCGCCTGTTTCGGCGCCGGGTGGGGATATCGCCAAAGGCTTTCCGCGACAGCCTCAAGGCCGATCAATAACTCACAGATACCACAAAACCCCTGTAGGAGTGAGCCTGCTCGCGATAGCGGTGTGTCAGTCAAACTTTATCTGAATGACACACCGCTATCGCGAGCAGGCTCACTCCTACAGTTGAATATCAGCGCAATGCGTTGAGCGTGGCATTGTGCGGAATACAACGCTCAAAGTTGCAGCTCGCATACTCGCGCGGCAGCTGTCGCAGCTGTTCGACCCGCCAGGCAGCGGTGCCGTACAGCGCCAGCGTGGCGGCGCAGGTAATGAAAATCGCGACGTACCTTCTTGTTTTGATGTTCATGGCGAAGACCTCTGAACGACATACCCTGCGGTATTACTTTCAGCATAGGTCAGGTAGGGGCAGCTGCAAGCTTGGAGCTGCAAGCGTCAAGATGAATTGCGGTGCAGCTAGCTTGCAGCTTGTGGCTTGACGCTTGAAGCTGCTTCATCCCATTCGGGGTTTTCGGGAAATCTGAGCACCAGAAAATCCAGCATACTGCGCAGTGCCGCCGGCATGTGTTTGCGTGAGGCGTACACCGCGTAGATGTTCATTTGTCGTGGCTCGGCATGGGGCAGCAGGCGGACCAGTTCACCGCTGTGAATATGCACCCCGGCCTGATACGTCGGCAGCATCGCCACCCCGGCGCCGGCCAGTGTTGCGCGCAATAATGTGCTGGCCTCGTTGGCGCTGATATTGCCCTGCACCGCTACTGAAACCGGTTCGCCATCCTCCTCGAAATGCCACAGGCTCTTGCCGAAATAGGAGTGTGTCAGGCAGTTGTGTCGGCTCAGTTCCTCGACCCGCAACGGCGCCGGCTGCTCCAGCAGATAAGCCGGCGCGGCGCAGACCACCGAACGACAAACGGTCAGGCGTCGGGCGATCAGATTGGGGTCGAGATCGTTACTGGTGCGAATTGCCAAGTCGATGCGCTCATCCACCAGATTCACCGTGCGATCGAGCATTTGCAGATCGATACTCACACCCGGATAGCGTTTGACGTACGCAGCCATCGCATCGGCCAGTTGCGCTTGCCCGAACGAGGTGCTGACGCTGATCCGCAGCAAGCCGCGCGGGGCATCGTGGGGTTCGCTGACGGCGGCTTGCATGTCCGTCGAGAGTTCGATCATTTGCCGACAGCGCGGCAGAATTTCACTGCCGGCGGCGGTCAGGCTCAACTTGCGCGTGGTGCGGTGCATCAGGCGGGCGCCGACCCAGTCTTCCAGTTCTGCCAGATAACGTGAAACCACCGGCCGCGAAAGATCCAGATGATCAGCCGCAGCCGACTGGCTGCCCAGATCCACCACGGTGACAAATACCCGCATTGCTTGGAGACGATCCATGATTTGCCCGCTTTCAGAAACAAACTATGTTCAAGCATCGCATTTTTTGTACTGAGTCAGGCAACTAAGCTCTGTTCCATCGCCTAACACGGCATTCGGACACCGGAGCAACAGATGATCGGCTTCACCACACTCAAACGCGTTCTGCTCGCCACCGCTTCACTGGGTTTCGCCGCGCATGCCGCTGCCGCTAACCTGACCCTCGACGTTTACAACCCAGGGACCAATGCGATTTTTCCGGTGACCTCGGTGCTGGTCAGCGGTGAGAAAGACGCGATCCTCGTCGATGCGCAATTCGGTAAATCCCAGGCTGAACAAGTCGTGGAGAAGATTCGCGCCAGCGGCAAGCACCTGACCACCATTTACATCAGCCATGGTGACCCGGATTACTATTTCGGCCTCGACACCCTGACCCAAGCCTTCCCCGACGCCAAGGTGCTGGCTTCCCAGCCAACCGTTGATCACATCAACAAAACCGTCGCCGGCAAGCTCGCCTTCTGGGGCCCGAAAATGGGCGCCGACGTTCCGGCCAAGACCATCGTGCCGGGCGTGCTCAAGGGCGACAGCCTGATGCTCGAAGGGCAGAAATTGCAGGTGGTCGGCCTTGAAGGCAAACAGCCGGATCGCAGCTTTGTGTGGATCCCGTCGCTCAAAGCCGTGGTCGGTGGCGTGGTCGTCGCCGAGAACATTCACGTCTGGATGGCAGACACCCAGACCGCACAATCCCACGCCGACTGGCTGGAAACCCTGCACTCGATCGAAACCCTGAAGCCGAACACCGTGGTGCCGGGTCATTACCTTGGCAACAGCAGCCGTTCGCTGGCCAGCGTGAAGTTCACTGCCGACTACATTAAGGCTTTCGACGCTGAAACCGCCAAGGCCAAAGATTCCGCCGCACTGATCGCCGCGATGAAAAAGCGCTACCCGAAACTCGGCGAAGAAAGTTCGCTGGAGCTGAGTGCGAAAGTCGCCAAGGGCGAAATGCAGTGGTAAGCCGATTTACGAAACCGCAGCACTCTCAAGCCAACTGGAGAATGTCATGAGCAAGATCGCAATCATTGGTGCCACCGGCCGTGCCGGTAGCCAACTGCTGGAAGAAGCCCTGCGTCGCGGCCATAGCGTTACCGCTATTGCCCGCGATACCTCGAAGATCGGCGCCCGTGCCGGTGTGGTCAGCAAGAATGTCGATGTGCTGGATTCAGCCGCGTTGCAAGACGCGGTAGCCGGTCACGATGTGGTGATCACCGCTGCGCATTTCGCTACCGTGCCTGCGGCGGCGATTGTCGGGCCGGTGAAACAGGCGGGTGTGCAGCGTTTGCTGGTGGTGGGCGGTGCCGGTTCGTTGTTGCTGCCGGACGATACGCGAGTGATCGACAGTGCGGGTTTCCCGGCGGAGTACAAAGCTGAAGCCAGTGCCGGTGCGGCGTTTCTTGAGGCTTTGCGTCAGGAGCAGGATCTGGACTGGACCTTTCTGTCGCCTTCGGCAGAGTTTGTCGAAGGTGAGCGCACGGGGAGTTTCCGTGTCGGCAAGGATCACTTGCTGGTGAGTGCCGAGGGGCGTAGCTGGATTACCTTTGCTGATTACGCGATTGCGCTGATCGACGAAGTGGAAACGCCGAAGCATTCGCGTCAGCGGTTTACGGTCGGGTATTGAGTGAATCCTCGCCCCTCACCCCAGCCCTCTCCCGAAGGAGAGGGAGCCGACCGAGGTGTCTGGCGATGTACATCGACCTGAATCATCGAGTCGATTATGGATTCAACACAGTAATTTCACGTCGGCGTATTTCTAGAGCATCCCCCAATCAGTCCCCTCTCCCCCTGGGAGAGGGTTAGGGTGAGGGAAAAGGCCTCACCGCAAATGCGCCTGCTCCACCAGCCAGATCATCAATTCCTCCAGCTGCGGCGAAGGCTCGGTTCCCGCAGGCACCACCACGTAATACGCCAACCCCGTCCTCACCTTCAATTCAAACGGCATCACCAGCCGCCCGGCGCGCAAGTCATCACCAATCAACGACCAGTCGCCTATCGCCACCCCGGTCCCATGCGATGCCATCGACATCGCCTGATCCAGCGTTTCGAAATGCTGGCCCATGTTGACGTTATTCAACTGCAGTTCGGCCGCCGTCAGCCAGACCTTCCAGTCCTGAGTGTCGCGGGTGGGATGCAGCAATAGGTGCTGTTGCAGATCAGCCGGCTCGGACAACATCGGCGGGCCTTTCAACAGTGCCGGTGAGCAGACCGGGGTCAGTTGTTCATCGAACAGATGCAGCGCGGTCGATGAGTTGTCCGGTGGCGTTCCATAGATCACCGCCGCATCGAATTGCTCGCGCTGAAAGTCCACGCCATGGGCCAGGGTAGTCGTCAGTTTGACCGGCACATCCGGGCGTTCCTTTTGCCATTGCAGCAGACGCGGCACCAGCCAGCGCATCACGCAACTCGGCGCTTTGAGTTGCAGGGTTTCGCGCTTGAGACCGATCTGCTCGGTCGCCTCGCTGATCAGACCGAAGACTTTCTCCACCCGTGGCAGCCACTCACGACCTTCGGCCGTCAGCTCCAGACCACGGGCCAGGCGGATGAACAATTCATACCCCAGATGATCTTCCAGCCCGGCGATCTGCCGGCTCACTGCGCCTTGGGTGATGTGCAACTGCTCGGCGGCCCGGGTGAAGTTGCAGCACTGCGCGGTGATCAGAAACGTATGCAGGGCGGGCAGGGGAGGCAGTCGTTTCATGTGGATCCAAGGTATGACGTGAGGACATGGCTAGTATGACTTTTAATCGATTGTTGCCGCTACCTGCCGACCGTTCAATGAGCCCATTCCATGGCCTGCAAAAGGCCTTGTGTCTCAAACGAACAAGAAGGGCAATGACATGGCGACGTGTGGCGAAGTACTGGTCAAGTTACTCGAAGGTTATGGGGTCGAGCAGGTGTTCGGCATTCCCGGCGTGCACACCGTAGAGCTGTATCGCGGGCTGGCCCGTTCGAGCATCAACCACGTCACCCCACGGCATGAGCAAGGCGCCGGTTTCATGGCCGACGGTTATGCGCGCACCAGTGGCAAACCGGGTGTGTGCTTCATCATCACCGGGCCGGGCATGACCAACATCACCACGGCAATGGGCCAGGCCTACGCCGACTCGATCCCGATGTTGGTGATCTCCAGCGTGCAGAGCCGCAATCAGTTGGGCGGCGGGCGCGGCAAGCTGCACGAGTTGCCGAACCAGAGCGCATTGGTCGCTGGCGTTGCGGCGTTCTCCCACACGCTGATGTCGGCGGCGGAATTGCCCGACGTGCTCGCTCGCGCATTCGCCTTGTTCCAGGCCGGGCGTCCACGTCCGGTGCACATCGAAATTCCGCTGGACGTGCTGGTGGAAGACGCTGATGCGCTGCTCGCCAGCGTCCCGGTCAACATCGACCGCGCCGGTGCCGCACCGGCAGCCGTCAGCCGCATGAGCGAGTTGCTCGCGGGCGCCCAACGGCCATTGATTCTCGCCGGTGGCGGTGCGATCGATGCCGCTGCCGAGCTCACTGAACTGGCCGAACTGCTCGACGCCCCCGTGGCGCTGACCATCAACGCCAAAGGCATGCTGCCGTCGACGCATCCGCTGTTGATCGGCTCGACGCAAAGTCTGGTCGCCACTCGTGCACTGGTCGCCGATGCCGATGTGGTGTTGGCGATCGGCACCGAACTGGCGGAAACCGATTATGACGTGACCTTCGCCGGTGGCTTCGAGATTCCCGGCAAACTGCTGCGCATCGACATCGACGCCGATCAGACGGTGCGTAACTATCCGCCCCACGTCGCCCTGGTTGCCGATTCGCGCAACGCCGCGCAGGCATTGCTCAGCGCCTTGTCGCACAAACCTTTGGCCGAGCGCCGCAACGATTGGGGCCAAGTGCGCGCCGCGCGTCTGCGTGATGATCTGGCCGCGAGCTGGGATGCACCGACTTTGGCGCAGACCCGTTTCCTCGAAACCGTGCTGCACGAATTGCCCGATGCGGTGTTCGTCGGCGACTCCACGCAACCGGTGTATACCGGCAACCTCACTTTTAACCCGGAGCGTCCGCGCCGCTGGTTCAACTCGTCGACCGGTTACGGCACGCTTGGTTATGCGTTGCCAGCCGCGATTGGCGCATGGCTCGGTGGACAGCTCGACAAAGGCGCGCGGCCACCGGTGGTGTGCCTGATCGGCGACGGCGGTCTGCAATTCACCCTGCCGGAACTGGCCAGCGCCGTCGAAGCGCGCACGCCGGTGATCGTCCTGCTGTGGAATAACCAGGGCTACGAAGAGATCAAGAAGTACATGGTCAACCGCGCCATCGAGCCGGTCGGCGTCGACATTTACACCCCGGACTTCATCGGTGTGGCCAAGGCCCTCGGCTGCGCTGCCGAAGCGATCAGCTCGGTGGAGCAATTGCGCGGCGCACTGCGTGCGGCGAGCGATCGCCAAGGCCCGACGGTGATCGAAATCGACCAGCACCAGTGGATGCAGGCGGTGGCCCAATGATCAGTTTCCCAACCACACTCGATGGCCTCTACATCAACGGCCAATGGTCGGCCGGCCGCGAACATCTGCGCGTGATCAACCCGGCCACCGAGGCGCTGCTGACCACGGTCAATGGCGGTGACGAGCAGGCGGTCGAGCAAGCGGTTGCTGCTGCCGCTGCAGCGTTCAGGGACTGGTCGCAAACCAGCGGTGCCGAACGCGGCGCGATCCTGCGCAATATCGCCAATGGCGTGCGCAACGGTCGCGATCATTTGATGAACCTGCAATCGAGCAACAACGGCAAACCGCAGTTCGAAGCGGCCATCGACGTCGACGACGTGATCGCCACGTTCGAGTATTACGCCGAACTCGCCGAAGGCCTCGACGCGAAGCAGGACAGCAACGTGCCGCTGCCCAGCGATGATTTCAGCGCACGCCTGCGCCGCGAACCGTGCGGTGTGGTCGGGCTGATCGTGCCGTGGAATTTCCCGATGGTCACCACCGCGTGGAAACTCGCGCCGGCCCTCGCCGCCGGTTGCTGCGTGGTGCTGAAACCGTCGGAAGTCACGCCGCTGCCAGAGCTGGAGCTGGCGGCGATCATCGCCGAAGCCGGCCTGCCCAGAGGCGTGTTCAACGTCGTTTGCGGTACTGGTCTGGCGGTGGGTGCGCCACTGTCGGCGGATCCGCGCATCGCCAAGATTTCCTTCACCGGCAGCAACGCCGTCGGTGTCCAAGTGATGCAGCGCGCTGCTGAAACGGTGAAGGGCGTGAGCCTGGAGCTGGGCGGCAAATCTTCGTTGCTGGTGCTGGACGATGCCGATCTGGAGCTGGCGGTCGAGTTGGCCTGCGGTGGCGGTTTCTTCAACGCCGGCCAGATGTGCTCGGCCACCAGTCGCGTACTGGTGGCCGATGAACTGGCGGATGAATTCCTCGAACGTTTGCAAAAGCGTGCGCAAGCAATTCGCGTGGCGGATCCGTTCGACCCGGACGTGGAGATGGGCGCACTGGTCAATCAGGCGCAATACCAGCGTGTGCTCGGGCACATCGATCGTGGTCTGAGCGCCGGGGCGAAGCTGCTGTGCGGCGGTAATCGTCCGGCGGATTTGCCGCGCGGATATTTTTTGCAGCCGACGGTGTTCACCGACGTGCCCCTCGACAGTGCGCTGTGGTGCGAAGAGATTTTCGGTCCGGTGCTGTGCGTGCGCCGTTTCAGCAGCGAAGCCGAGGCAATCGCCTTGGCCAACGACAGCCAGTTCGGCCTCGTCGCCAGTGTGGTGACGCGTAACGCCGAAACGGCTGACCGAGTCGCCAACGCCCTGCAGGCGGGGCTGGTGTGGCTCAACGCGCCGCAAGTGATCTTCCCGCAAACCGCGTGGGGCGGTTACAAGCAGAGCAGCATCGGCCGCGAATTGGGGCCGTGGGGCCTGGCCGCGTTTGAGGAAATCAAACACGTGATCCGGGCGCTCTGAACGCCCGAAAAAGGTCAGCGCATGCCTCGCAACGAGGCATGCGTCGGCGTCATGGCTTCAATGAGTTTTTATCGATAGTCAGGTGTTTTGCACGACCTCAGGATGAACCCGTCGGCAGCGCTCAAGCCCTTGTAAATCGGGGTTTGGCGCGGATCCGGCCGCGCGGATGCAACGGTTGCGACCAACCTCATACTTAAAAGAACAAAGGGAGTCCGTCATGGGCGAGCACGATCTGAACAGGCGTCAATTCATTAAAACCGTCGGCGTCGCCTCGGTGGCGGCGGCCGCCCTGAGCATGCCCTTCATCCGGGCGAGCGCCAGCGACACGCGGTTCGCCGGCAAGACCCTGCGCTTGCTGACCTGGTCGGATGACACCGGTCTCGCCGCACTGCGCAATATCGCTGCGACGTTCGAAGCCAAGACCGGCGCCAAGGTCATCGCTGACCGCACCGGCAGCACCTCGGAAATGGTCGCCAAACTCAAGGCCGGCGGTGATCGTCCGCAGTACGACATCATCACTCTGGCCGGTGTCGGCGCCGAAGGTCTGGCCGCCGCCGGACTGCTGGAAAAACCCGACCTCAACCGCATTCCCAACCTCGTCGACGTTCCGGAAAAATACCGCACTGGTGCCAATGGGCACGGCATCGGTTACCTGTTGTGGTGCAACAGTCTGGTTTACAGCACCCGCACCCAAAAAGAAGCGCCAACCAGTTACGCCGCGCTGTGGGACGCCGATCTGGCACCGAACATTTTCCTGCCGCCGCCGAACTGGACCGAAGCGATGGACCTGATCATCATTGCCGCGAAACTGGCCGGTGGTGACGAACACAACATCGAGCCGGGTTTCAAGAAACTCGCCGAGCTCAAGGATCGCGTGGTGACCCTGGGCGAAAACCCGAACCAGATTGCCGAGCTGTTCCGCACCGGTTCACTGGACATGGGCGGCCTCTATGCGCCGGCATTTTTCCCCAAGCAGATTCGCGATCCGAACTACGGCCTCGGCGCCACTTTCGGCATGAAGGAAGGTTTTTACACCGACTTGATGTTGTCAGTGATGCCGAAGAATCGTCCCGGCGATACTGATCTGGCTTACGCGTTTATCGACCACTCCCTCGATCCGCTGGTGCAAGGCAAGATGGCCGAGGACATCTTCAACGGCCCGGTCAACGCCAAGGCGATCATCTCCGCCGAAGCGCGCAAGAGCCCGTTCATCCTCACGCCGGAGCAGATTGCCGAGAAGGCGATCATGCACGACAACGCCTTCCTGGCCACCGTGCATGACCAATGGATTCGTCGCTATACGGAAATCTTTTCTTCCTGAGCCGAACACACATCTTCAAAACACCAAAAAACCCTTGTGGGAGCTGGCTTGCCAGCGATGACGGCCTACCTGTCGACAATGATGTCACTGACAGATTGCTATCGCTGGCAAGCCAGCTCCCACAGGGGCTCGGTGGTTTGGAGAGTTGTGTTCGTCAGTTGTTTTTCCATTGACGAGATCATTGCTATGGAACATCAATCCCTGACCCAAGCGGTCGGCGCCGCTGACGTGCGCCCGGCACGCGGTGTTTCTCCGACTGCACGGGCGTGGCTTTTTCTCACGCCGTCGATGCTGTTTCTCGGCGTGCTCATCGCCGCCAGCCTGCTGGTGCTGCGCATGAGCGTCGGCACCAAAGGCGCGGAGTGGACGGGTTTCAGCCTGGCCAGCTACGCCCAGTTGCTTGAACCGTACTACCTGAAATCCTTGCTGCTGACCTTGCGTCTGGCGCTGATCAGCGCGGTGATTGCCGTGCTGCTGGCGATCCCGGTGGCGTACACCATGTCACGGCTGACCTCGCCGTTCCTGCGGCGGATTTTCCTCGCCGCCGTGCTGCTGCCGTTGCTGGTCAACCTGTTGCTGCAAAGCTACGGCTGGCTGGTGATCCTTGGCCCCGCCGGCATGCTCAACCAGGCGCTGATGGGCCTGGGCCTGATCAAACGGCCGATCATGTTGCTGTACAACCAGAACGGCGTGTTGATGGGCCTGGTGCAAACCGCGTTTCCACTCGCGGTGTTGCCGATTGCCAGCGCCATGCGCGGCGTCGCCCGCACCTATGAGGAAGCGGCCGCGACCCTCGGCGCCAGCCGTTTTCAGGTGTTCCGCCAAGTGGTGTTGCCGATGAGTTTGCCCGGGATCATCACTGGCGCGACGCTGGTGTTCGCTTACAACGCCAGTAGCTTTGTAGTGCCGTTGCTGCTCGGTGGCCGGCGCGTGCCGATGCTGGCGGTGATGGTGCATGACCAGATCGCCCCGCTGATGAACTGGCCCGCCGCCTCGGCTGCCGGCGTCGTGCTGATCATCACCACGCTGGCGATCATGACTTTGTCCGAATACATCACTGGCCGTCGTCGGCGTCTGCTGGAGGCTTCGCAATGAGTGCCCTGACCAACAAGCGCATGGCGCTGCTGCCCGGCGAAACCGGCAAGTTCGCCGGCATCCTCTCCGGCTTCATTTTGCTGCTGGCGGTTTTGCCGATCCTGACCATGATCGTCATGTCGTTCAGCGGCGCGTCGAACCTCGACTTCCCGCCGAGCAGCTACAGCCTGCAATGGTACAAAGCTGCCTGGCACACGTTTGTTTCGCCGGATGCCAGCGACGTGCTCAGCCTCGGCCAGGCGATGGCCACCAGCCTGCTGGTGTCGTGCCTGACCATGGTCTTCGCCACGCTGATTGCGGTGCCTGCGGCCTATGCGCTGACCCGTTGCGAGTTCCGTGGCAAAGCCGTGGCATTGCAACTGATGTCGCTGCCGCTGGTGTTTCCGATGGTGGTGTTGGGTCTGGCCTTGCTGCTGGTGTTCGACAGTTTGCCGTTCCACATGACCACCTCGCGGCTGGTGATTGCCCACGTGATTCTAGCCTTGCCGTTTGTGGTGAAGAACTGCACGGCGGCGATGCTTTCCATCGGCAGCGAAGTCGAGGAAGCGGCGCGGATGCTTGGCGCTTCACCGCTGCGCGCGATTGTCGATGTGGTGGTGCCGTTGATGAAGTCGGGGATTCTGGCTGGCATGCTGCTGGCGTTCATCGTCTCGTTCAACGAATTCACCGTGACCTATTTCCTCTACACCATCGACGTCATGACCGTGCCGATCTGGATGTACAGCCGTACCGTGTCATCGCTCGACCCTACCGTATTCTCGTTTGCCGTGCTGATCGTGCTGATCGACTTCGTCCTGATCTGGGCGCTGGAGAAGCTGGTGGGCGAGGGCGGCGTTTCCTTTTGATTTGAGGTGCAATATGACTGGTCTGATTCTGGAAAACGTCGAGAAATTCTACGGCTCGGCGTGTGCGGTACAAGACGTCAACCTGCATTTGCCGGAAGGCAAACTGGTGTGTTTCCTCGGCCCGTCCGGCTGCGGCAAAACCACTTTGCTGCGGATGATTGCCGGGTTGGAAACCCTCAGCGGTGGCGAGATTCGTCTGGACGGCGAGGACATCGGCCACACCCCGGCGCATCTGCGCAACTTCGGCATGGTCTTCCAGTCGCTGGCGCTGTTCCCGCACATGACCGTCGGCGAGAACATCGCCTACCCGCTGAAGTTGCGCGGCGTGAGTAAGGCTGATCAGCAGAAACGGGTGGTGGAGTTGCTGGAGCTGATCCAGTTGCAGGCGATGATCGATCGCCCGGTGGCAAAACTCTCCGGCGGCCAGCGCCAGCGCGTGGCGATTGCCCGGGCGATCGCTTCGCACCCGAAAATCCTTTTGCTTGATGAGCCGCTGTCGGCGCTCGACGCCAAATTGCGCGAGTCGATGCAGGTGGAAATCCGCCAACTGCAGCAACGCCTGAACATCACCACGATCATGGTCACCCACGATCAGCGCGAAGCCATGACCATGGCCGATATCGTCGTGGTGCTGGGCGAGCATAAGGTGCAGCAGATCGGTACGCCGATCGAAATCTATCGGCATCCGGCCAACGAGTTTGTCGCTGACTTCATTGGTTCGGGCAACATCTTTCCGGCCACGGCACTGGGCGACGGCAGGGTCAGCCTGCCGGGCGGCGATGCGCTGCAAGTGCCGATCTGCAGCAGCATTGTCGTCGGTCAGAAAGTGAAGATGCTGATTCGTCCGGAAGACTTGCAACTGTCCGCAGCGCAAGCGACGGCGGGCAATCGCCTGCTCGGCAAGGTGACGTTTGTGCGCGATATCGGCGCGACGATCGAGACCACGGTGGAGTGTTCCGGGGTGACGTTTACGGCGTTGAGTACGCCGTGTCAGGGGATCGGCTTGGGGATCGGGCATCCGGTGTCGGTGACGTTGCCGGCAGAGGCTTGTCGGGTGTTGGGGGCTTAGAGCGAGGACTGACTCCGAATCGCCCCTCACCCCAGCCCTCTCCCGGAGGGAGAGGGAGCCGACCGAGGTGTCTGGCGTTTTCCATCGACCTGAGAGATCGAGTCGATTATGGATTCGGCAAAGCAGGCGATATCCGTCGACCTGAGAGACCGAGTCGATTATGGATTCGGCAAAGCACTTTCAGGTCGGTGTACTTCTTCAATATCCCCCAATCAGTCCCCTCTCCCTCTGGGAGAGGGCTAGGGTGAGGGGCTTCTAAAAGGTCACACTGAAAGCCGCAACCGCGCCAGATCCCTTAACGGCGGCGCACCAAACAGCCGGCTGTACTCACGGCTGAACTGCGACGGACTTTCATACCCCACCCGATACCCCGCCGCCGAAGCCTCCAGCCCCTCCGCCAACATCAAGCGCCGCGCCTCCTGCAAACGCAACTGCTTTTGATACTGCAGCGGACTCATCGCCGTCATCGCCTTGAAGCGGTGATGCAAGGTCGACACGCTGAGGTTCACTTCTTTCGCCAGATCATCAATGCGCAGCGGCTGCTCGAAGTTGCCGTTGAGCCATTTGATCGCCTGGCTGATGCGATGGCTCTGACTGTTGGCGATCGCGATTTCATACAAACGATGCCCCTGCGGACTGCGCAGCAGGCGATAGAGAATCTCCCGGCGAATCAGCGGCGCGAGCATGGCGATGTCTTTCGGCGCATCGAGCAGACGCGCCAGACGCAGCACCGCATCGAGCATTGAACTGTCGATCTGTTCGACATACAAACCGCGCCCGGTCGGCCGGGTCGGCACGCCCATGGGGCCGGCGTCGGCGATCAGTGCGGTGATTTCGGTCGGGTCAATGTCCAGGCGCACGGCGAGGATGGGATCTTCCGGCGAGACATTCACCACGCGTCCGCTCAGCGGCATCGATACCGATACCACCAGATAATTCAACGGGTCGTAATTGAAGTACTCATCGGCCAGCCGCACCTCTTTGCGTCCCTGCGCCATGATGCACAGCGCCGGTTGCGCGAGCACCGGGGCAAAGTCGTGGGATTTTGTGTGGCGCGACATGAACAGTGAGCCGATGGCGGTCTCGTAGCTGCCATCGTCGGTGGTGTTGCGGCGGATGATCGCCGCCAGTTCCGCACGCTGTTTTTCCATGTCAGCGGTGGGTTCGGCTTGAAAACGATCGAATGACGTCATGCACGGCATCCTCGGCAGAGAGGTGGAATGGAGCAGAGCATATGTTTGTGCAAGCGCCAGCGGTAGACACATCCTGCGAAATGCTTGCCTGATTCTGCCCCGGGGTGTTTCCGCGCCTGTCGCGATTCAACCCTGTAGGAGCTGCCGAAGGCTGCGATCTGTTGATCTTCAAGGCGAAATCAAAAGATCGCAGCCTTCGGCAGCTCCTACACAAAACGCGTATGACAACCGTGTGACGCAGTTTTACAGGTTGTTACAGGTTCTGGATGCAGTCTCGCAGGATTGTGCAACGCGGCGACAGGAATCGACTAACGGCGTCTTGCGCGTGGCCCTTAACCTTTGATCCTGTCGCAGCCCGTCCCCCGGCTGCCACGCGACTCCCTGGGAGGGTTGAACATGTCCAAGCAGATTCCCGTCAGTCATATGGCCTTCGTTCGAGCGCGCGCCGGGCGTTCGGCGGAACTCGGTGTACGCCTCAGCGCGTTGATCGATCCGTCCCGCGCCGCCCCCGGTTGCCTGAGCTTCGCCTTGCAGCATTCGCAGTGTGATCCCGAGTTGTGGCTGGTCTCCGGGTTCTGGAGCAGCCAGCAAATGATGACCAACTATTTCAACAGCCCGTCGATGGAAATCTTCGCCGAGCTGGTGCAGGAGCTGGTGGTCAACAGCCTCGACTTCCACACCTTCAAGGACGTGTCGGTCGCGCAAGCGCTTGGCCAATGTCCGGCGCCGGTACACAAACTCGTCGGTTGAGGGTTTAATGTCCGGCTTAATTTGTCTGAGCCGGGATGTGTGACATGGCACGTAAAGAGTTCGAACACTTCGAAGCAGTTTCCGCAGTCGTTCCCGTCGAGTTGGGCGGCAACAAGGGCTACCACGCGGCAATCGCGGTCAAGGCCCTGGTCGATGGCGGTGCACCACGCTTTCACAAATTGCTGAATGATCAGGTTTTCCCTGGCGCTATTGCCGCCGACGAAGCCGCTATCAATGAGCTGGATAACCTCAAGGGCGTCACTGAAGACGCCGAGTTGATCTGGTAACGCGTTACTTGCTGGCGCCCGGACGCCACATCTTGAACAGGGCTTCAGGCCCCAACTGGAAATAATCCGCCGGCCCGCCGCCGCGCAGAATCGGTTCTGCCGCGGCGGTGTCGTAGATGCCGTCCTTCAACAGCCACTTGGCGATATGCACGGCGACCACTTCGCCGAGGATCAGCCAGCTCGGCACCGTCTCGCCATCGGCGCGCTGCAACTGAATGATCTGCGTGACCTTGCACTCGAAGGACACCGGGCTTTCGGCCACTCGCGGCACCGAAATCACTTTCGACGCGACCGTCGTCAATCCCGCCAATTCAAACTCGTTGACCTCAGGCGCGACCATCGCGCAGCTCTGGTTCATCTGCTCGGCCAGCGGGCGGGTGGCGAGGTTCCAGACAAATTCGCCGGTCTGCTCGATGTTGTTCAGACTGTCTTTGCGCCCGACGCTGGAGAAACCAATGATCGGCGGAATGTAGTTGAAGGCGTTGAAGAAACTGTACGGCGCCAGGTTGAGCTGGCCGTTGGCATCCTGCGAGGAAATCCAGCCGATGGGGCGCGGACCGACGATGGCGTTGAACGGATCGTGGGGCAGACCGTGGCCGTTGGCGGGTTCGTAGAAATGGATGTCATCGGGCATGTCTGAAGTTCCTGGAGGGCATGAGTCAGTGGGCAATAGTGCAAGTGCCGTCAAACAATTTCCAGTCAGTCACTGATATTCCATCCAATGGAAAACCTGTGGGAGCAGGCTTGCCAGCGATGGCGGCCTGTCAGTCGACAATGACGTTGAATTACAAAATGTCATCGCTGGCAAGCCAGCTCCCACAGGGTTTTGTGTCGGTTTTAAAAAAATGTCCTGCCCCAGAAATGACTAAGCCCGGCCTAGGCCGGGCTGTGGAAGGACTGCTGATACTTAGCTGATGGCAGCAGCAGTACCGGTTTTATCGAAGCCGTCAGCCGCGACGGTTTTACCCAGGTTGGTTTTATCGAAACCATCGGCAGCCACAGCTTTGCCAAGGGTGGTTTTATCAAAACCGTCAGCGGCATAAGTACCGGTGTGGCTGGTTTCGATGGCGGCGCTGGCGCCGCTGATGAAGTCGGCGGATTTGGTGCGATCCGAGCCGTCGGCAGCGAAGGTATTGGCAGCCAGTACGGACAGGGTCAGGGCGAGGATCAGTTTGGTTTTCATGTCGGTTGCTCCAGATTCGTTGGCGGTGTGTCTTGCATGGGTTTAATGCTACGCCAACTAAATTGATTAAAAAGCGCAAATTGATGCTAGAAACTATCGATTAACTTGATGTTAAGGGCGACGCATTGAATTCGCTTTCGTCGTCGGAGCGAGCGTCGCGCAGGTCATCGATCAGGTGATTGCAGAATGCAGGGGCAGCATTAATTAGCGATTAATCGCTTGGCGGCGGATGTGAGGAATTATTCATGCAGGTCTGGGTAACGCGGTGACCCCAATCGCGAGCAGGCTCACTCCTACATTTGGAATGTTTTCCCCTGTAGGAGTGAGCCTGCTCGCGATAGGGCCAGAACAGCCACCGTTGCAGTGGCTGTGAAAACCCGATCAGTCAGTGACGATACGCGAATGCTTCTGGGTGTCTTTCATGGTGATGTACACCAGCAACGACACCGCGATGCACGCCGTCACATACCAGTAGTAACCGGTTTCCATGCCGATGCTCTTGAACCAAAGTGCGATGTATTCAGCGGTGCCGCCGAAGATCGACACGGTCAGCGCATACGGCAGGCCAACGCCGAGGGCGCGGATTTCGGTCGGGAACAGTTCGGCTTTCACCACCGCGTTGATCGAGGTGTAGCCGCTGACGATGATCAGCGCCGCCATGATCAGGAAGAACGCGCCCCACCAGGTCTGAATGGTGTGCAGGGTCATCAGGATCGGCACCGTGAAGATCGTGCCCAGTACGCCGAAGGCAATCAGGATCGGACGACGGCCGATCTTGTCCGACAGGCCGCCGATGATCGGTTGCAGGCACATGAACAGGAACAGTGTGGCGGCAGAAATGGTGGTCGAGTCGGAGATGCTCATGCCGACGGTGTTCACCAGGTACTTCTGCATGTAAGTGGTGTAGGTGTAGAACGCCAGGGTGCCGCCCATGGTCAGGCCGACCACGGTCAACAACTCTTTCGGGTGGCGCATCAAGGTGCGCATCGCGCTTTCCTTGGACTTCTCTTTCTTGGTGAACGACTCGGTTTCTTCCATGCCGCGACGCAGGTACAGCGCGACGACTGCGCACAGCGCGCCGATGGCGAACGGAATGCGCCAGCCCCACGCGTACAGCTGTTCAGTGGTCAGCACGTTCTGCAGCACGATCAGTACGCCCAGCGCGATGAGCTGACCGGAGATCAGGGTCACGTACTGGAAGCTGGAGAAGAAGCCGCGACGTTCCTTGGTCGCCATCTCCGACAGATAGGTCGCCGAGGTGCCGTATTCGCCACCGACCGACAGGCCTTGCAGCAAGCGCGCGAACACCAGCAGGATCGGCGCGCCGATGCCGATGGTTTCATAGTTCGGGCTGAGGGCGATCAGCAGCGAGCCGAAGCACATCAGGTAGACCGACGCCATCAAGGCCTTTTTACGTCCGACTTTGTCGGCGTACATGCCCATCAGCCAGCCACCGATCGGACGCATCAGAAAGCCCACGGCGAAAATCGCGGCGGTGTTCATCAGTTGGGCGGTGGTGGAACCGGCAGGGAAGAAGGTTTTCGCGAAGTACAGGGAGAAGGCGGCATACACATACCAGTCGTACCATTCGACCATGTTGCCGACGGAGCCGCTGAAGATCGATTTGATCCGGCTGGCGGTGGTTCTTTCTTTGGCGGGCGCGGCAGCCGACCCCAGAGGCAGGGCGTTGGAGTTATCCATTGAAGGATCCTTCGTTTAATTGTTTTTGTGGAGCGCGTTGGAACGCAGCCTGCGAGGGCTATAGCAGGAGGTGTGCCAACGGGGGGAGGGCCGGTTTAGAGGGGTTGACGGGATTGGGTGGGCGGTTTTATGCCGATGGAATTGATCTTGTGAGCGGATTTCCGCTTATTGGCGTGAAGATCAAAGGCCCCTCACCCTAGCCCTCTCCCGGGGGGAGAGGGGACTGATCGAGGTGCTTTTGATAGTTACGCCGACCTGAGATATCGAGTCGAACTCAGGTTTCGAAAAGCATGAAGATCGGCTCCCTTTCCCCCTCGCCCCCCAAGGGGAGAGGGCTGGGGTGAGGGGGATGGATTTCAGCCACGGCAAAAATCTCGAGCCAGCCTCACTCAGTCAAAAACATCTCCCGACTCAACCCATGCCGCTGCAGCTTTTCATTGAACGTACGGCGCGGCAGTTGCAGTTCTTCAAGCACCGCTTTCACATCGCCCTTGTGCCGCGTCAGCGCCGCACGCAAACACTGCGCTTCAAACGCCTCCTGCTGCGCCGCCAGCGACTGGCCCGGATCAATCCCCGGCGCCGGCTCGTCCAGCCCTAACACCTGGCGTTCGGCAACGTTCGCCAGTTCGCGCACGTTGCCCGGCCAGTCGTGGCTGAGCAGATGACTCAATTGCGCGCCACTCAAGGGCGGAAAGGTTCGGCCCAAACGTTCAGCGGCGTTGTGGGCGAAGGTTTCGAACAGCAACGGAATGTCTTCGCGGCGATCGCGCAACGGCGGCAAACGCAGTTCGGCGACGTTCAGGCGATAGGCCAGATCCTCGCGAAAACGTCCCGCTCGGGCTTCATCGAGCAGATCCGGTTTGGTCGCCGCGACAATGCGCAGGTCGACGCGAATGCTCTGGTTCGAGCCCAACCGCTCAAGCTTCTGCTCCTGCAACACGCGCAGCAGTTTCACCTGCTGGGCCAGCGGCATGCTTTCGATTTCGTCGAGAAACAAGGTGCCGCCATCGGCGTATTCCAGCTTGCCGATGCGCTTGCCCGAGGCGCCGGTAAACGCACCGCTCTCGTGCCCGAACAACTCGGCTTCGAACAACTGCTCAGGTATCGCCGCGCAGTTCAGCGCCACAAATGGCTTGGCCGCGCGCGGGCCGAAATCATGCAGGCACCTAGCGACCAGTTCCTTGCCGCTGCCGGTTTCGCCACGGATCAACACATTGACCGGCAATGCCGCCAGGTCCAGCACTTGCCGCCGCAGCGTCTGCAAACCACGGGACACACCGAGCAACGTCGCATCGAGTTTCGCGCGGTTGTCGGCCTGCTCGTGCAGGGCGCGGTTTTCCAGAATCAGCCGGCGTTTGTCCAGCGCCCGGCGCAAGCTACCGAGCAGGGTTTCCGGGCTGAACGGTTTCTCCAGAAAGTCATAGGCACCGTCGCGCATCGCCTCGACGGCCATCGGTACGTCGCCATGACCGGTGAGCAGAATCACCGGCAGGTCAGCGTCGCGTTTCTGCACTTCGGCCAATAACGCCAGGCCGCCCATGCCGGGCATGCGCACGTCGCTGAGGATCACCCCGGCAAAGTGCGCGGGCAGGGCGGCGAGGCACTCTTCGGCGCGGCTGAACAGTTGAACTTCGAACCCGGACAGGCTCAGCCACTGCTCGACGGCGCTGCGAATGCTGCCTTCGTCGTCGACCACCATTACCGAATTGAGCATCAGATGTGTGCCTCCAGATCGATTGGCAAAGTCAGGCTGAACACCGCGCCGCTGTCGCCATTCTCGGCGCTCAGACGCCCGCCGGATTCATGCACGATAGCGAAGGATACCGCCAGCCCGAGGCCCAGGCCGTCACCCACCGGCTTGGTGGTGAAGAACGGGTCGAAGACCTGGCCCAAATGGTCTTCGGCGATGCCGCCGCCATTGTCGCTGACGCTCAGGCGCCACAGTTGTTCGTCGGCTTCGAGGCGAATTTCCAGGCGCTTGCACGCTTTACCGTGCATGGCATCGAGGGCGTTGCGCAGCAGATTGATCAGCACCTGTTCGAGACGAATCGCGTCACCGCGCACCCACGCCGGACGGGTCAGGTGCAACACCAGGCTGACCTGTTCGTCGCGCAGCCGTGCATCGAGCAACTGCAGAGACTGATCGACCACCGTCGCCAAGTCCAGCCGTTCGCGCAAGCCGCTGGGGCTTTTGCGTGCGAAGGTTTTCAGGTGGCCGGTGAGGGCGGCCATGCGCGTGAGCATCTCGTCCACCGGTTTCAACGCTTTATAGGCATCGTCGACGCGACCATGCTCGAGCAACAGGCGCAAGGTCGCCAGTTGCATGCGCTGAGCGGTCAGCGGCTGATTGATTTCATGGGCCAGCGCGGCGGACATTTGGCCGAGCGCGGCGAGTTTGGCTGATTGCACCAGACCGTCCTGCGCGGTGCGTAAATCGCGGGTGCGCTCTTCGACCAGTTGTTCCAGTTCCTCGCGGTTGCGCTGGCGGATTTTCGACAGGCGCCAGCGCTGGTTGAGAAACAGCAACAGAAACACCAGCGCCAGCCACACCCCGGCGGCGGCCAGCCCGGCATTGCGCAGGTCTTCGAAGGCCACTTGCGGATGGCGCAGCAGGTGCAGTGTCCAGCCTTCGGCGCTCAGGGGCAGCGATTCCCATAGATAATCCGCGGTGCCCTCGGGGCCTTCGACGCGGCGCAGATCGCTGTTGTCATCAAAACTGCGCAGCGACAAATGGGTCAAGGGCAGCAGTGATTGCTTGTCGTACTGCCGGGTGGCTTTGATCTCATCCATGTCGCGGGCGCTCAATGGCCGCAGCGCGCGATAACGCCAGCCGGCCTGATTGGCGATGAAGATGATTCCGCGCGCATCGCTGACCAGCAGCGTGTCATTGCCCTGACTCCACTCGCGCTCCAGTTCGGGGAATTCCAGCTTGACCACCATCGCGCCGAGGAACTCATCGTTATCACCGAGCACCGCGCTGGAGAGGAAGTAGCCGGGAATCCCGCTGGTCACGCCCACCGCGTAAAAACGCCCGGTGCCCTGGGTGCGGGTCTGGCTGAAGTAGGGGCGGAAACCGTAATTGTGGCCGACGTAACTGCTCGGCAAGCGCCAGTTGCTCGCCGCCACGGCCAGACCGGTGTGATCGAGCAGTTCAAGAGTCGAGGATTGCGCCGCGCCGTTGATCTTTTCCAGCTTGAGATTCAGCGCCGCCTGTTCGTCGGCATCGACCGGCCCGGCCAGCGCCGAACGCAATTGCGGGTCGAGCGCCAGTACGGCGGGCAGGGCGCGGTAGCGGTCAATCAACGTGTGCAGAGAATTGGCGTATAACGCCAGTTGCTGGTTGGCACGGGCGGCGTCTTCTTCCAGTGCCTGCCGTTCGGCGTGGCGGATCGCAAGTGTGGCGGCAAGCGCCGCGCCGGCGATGATCAGCAGGGTATACAACGACAGACGCAGGGTACGGGAAGTCGGCAGCATGCTGGGCAGATGGATGGCAGGTCGGGCGGGCAAGATAGCATGGGCCGGGCCGGCCCGGCGTGCTGTTCGCGCCGGGCACTTGGGTCACACAAACGTTTCGTCAGTACTTTGTCGGCGTGGCAGATTCGACCGGCGTTTGCTGTTCTCTCTGGTTCTCGGTTCGTCGGCGATCGAGCGTTCCAGTTGTTGCAGGCGTTCGGTCACCCCTTCTGCCGCGCTGGGGGCGTCGAGAAGCGCCTGAGCTGTCTCCATGACCTTGTCGATGGCGTCGAACGGGTCGAGACCGGTCCTCGCCAGCTTCATTACCTGGCGTTGCTTTTCCGCGTCCAGTGCCTTCAGCTGCTTATAGAACAGTTCCTGTAAGGGTGCAGCGTAGGTGCTGAGGTTATCGGTGAAGTTTTTGATGCCGTCGATCACGGCTGCGCCCCTGTTGATCAGATCTTTTGAACCGTCGACCACGTTTGAAAATGTCTCGTCGACAGTATTGAAGGCATCCTTGAGTTCCTGGGTGTGCAGCGTTTGCGCCAGCTTCAAACCTTTCTTGAAAAAGTGGTAACGCAACAGCGGCATCGCCACGGCTCCGACAATCGCACCGACTATGGCACCGATGATATTGCCTGCACCCGGCACCACGCTGCCCAAGGCACCGGCTAGCGCAATCCCTGCGAATACGCCCTTTGCTACTGATTTGATGCCGTGTTTCGACTTGAGGAATTTGCCGAAGGTCATACTTTCACGCAGCTTATTGATGTCGGCGGTTTCCGAAACCAGACCATCGAACTCATTAGCCAGATTGTGTATCTGAGTCGCCGCCGTTTTTGCCTTGTCCAGCAGCCCGACAAAGTCGCCAAGCAATTCGAATACGACTTTTTTGCCACCGGTTCTGTCGACATACAGTAGTGGGTTGTTGCCGACCATGGCGTACAGATTCAGGCCATCTACTTCGCCATTCGGATCAGCGCTGAGCCAACGTTGCAACCACGCTGCGTAATAGCGTTCGCCGTAATAATACAGCCCACTGACATCCATCTCCTTGCCCGAATAACGAACGAACCTGTAGCTGACCTCAATCGTCGATCGGGCTGCCATCCACGCGGTTTCGCCGAAGGGGTAATAACCTTCCTGACTGATCAGCTCTGCCTGTTGATCGAGCTCCATGACACAGGAGCCAAGGTGATCTTCAAGGCTGTAACGCAACTGGTCGTTGTCGATCGCATCGGGTTTGTTCGCTACCCAATGCAGGCAACGGGCGTTGCCGAGGGTGATGACGTGCAGCTCTTCGCCGTTGTCGCGGGTGCGGATTTCCAGCCCCGGCAGATAGCGCACCTGCTGGAAATTTTCGGCATTGGCACCGAAGGTCTCGTGGCGTTTGAACACGCGCACGCCCTGGCTGTAGCGGTAATACTCGGCATCACTGGGGTTTTTTTTCGCGCTGGACCAGGATGACGCTCGTCAGCTCATCGCGGGCGTTCCAGTGCAGGGGATGGCCCGCTTGTACGGCCAGTTGATTACCGTGACAGTCGAACAGATCGCCGAACACCGGTTCCGGTTCGCCTGTTTTCCAGCGCACCCCGCGATTACTGTTCGGGTCGATGCGCATTTGCCGCGTGGAATTGTTGCCCTCTCGTATATGGCGCAGTTCGATCAGGTTGCCGCCGCTGTCGTACTGGTAGGTCTGGGTGTAATTGAGGCGATTGTTCGGGTCGCCCGGTTGCGGCAGGCCGGGAATGTCCGGCGGCGGGGCGTCGTCGTAACCGGTGGCGCTGGTCAGCCGATAGAGCGAGTCGTAGGTGAAATCGCGGTGGCCGTCGACTAGTTGGTTGGCGAAGTATCGTGGCTGAAAGGCGTAGTCTGCGATGCGGGTAATATTGCCGACGCGGTCGTAGAAATATTCTAAGTCCTGCAGGACCTTACCGTCGTCCTTGAAGCAGGACTGGGTGTGCAAACGAGCGTCGGCCGGATCATACGTCCACTGACTGTGTACGCGATTGCCGGCCAGTTGCTCGATGATCTGGTCGTTGGCGTTGTACTGCGCGTCCAGTAACACCGGTTGCCATTCAGACGTGCCACTGACCAGCAGATCCGCTTTGCGCAGTTGCCCGGCCAGGCCGTAGTGCGAGCGGCGCTGATGGCCGCCGGCGTCGGTCTGCTCCAGCAGCGCGCCGAGCGGGCTGAATACATGTTCGCTGGTGAACGGTTCACCGTCGTGGAAAGTGCGGGTTTCGCTCAGCGGCTGGCCGGTGAGGGCGAAGCTGTCGGTGCGCAGTGAACCCGACCGATCTTTCTGTTCCAGCAACTGGCCGCGCTGGTTGTATCCCGCCTCGGCCGAGGCGCCGGCGTAGCTGAAAACCTCCACATCAGGCGCGCCATTTTCATCGACTGCCACTACCCGCAACTGGTCATCGAAGCTCGACTGCCAATGGCTGCCGCGCTGATCCCAGCGTCGCAAAGGTTCACCGGCCAGCCCCGGCAGGCTCAGGCGCCAGCCGGCGTCGACGCTGTCGGACTTCAATACCGCACCGCTCAGGCTGTAAACCGTGGTCAGGCAAGGATCGGACAGGCGCGGGTCCCACTGTCCAACCACGCGGCCGGCAGTGTCGTGTTGTTGGCGGCTGATCTGACACTCGACGTCAGCGCCGGCCATGGTGCGCAGGTAGGCGACCGTTCTGACCGGCAGCGCTCTGGGGTCGTGAACCTGCAGCGCTGGCGTACGCCAGTGCACTGACTGTTTCATGCAATCGCACCGTTGCTCATTTCAGGCAGCCTTGCTTTTTTTGGCCCGCGGCTGTTTCAGCAGAAACTGATTGTCCGTGGTGCCCATTTCTTTGTACAAGGCGATCATCGCCTGGTTGCGTGAAATGTGGCCCAGAGTGGCACGGGTCTGATCGCGCATGGCCGCGCGACTGATCGGCGCCAGGGTTTCGCTCGATGTCATGTGGTTGATATTGGTCAGTACATTGGCCGGGTAAACGGTGTCAGCTCCGAGTGCATCAAATGCGTTCTCGGCCCAGACGGCGCGTTGTTCGACCGCCGCTTTCCAGTCGGCGAGCATTTTTTCGATTTTTTCGATCTTCACTGGATCCAGCCGATTCTTGATGTCCTCGGCTTCGACGGCTCGGGTAAACAGCGTGAGGAAATGCGGAATGATGGATATCCAGGAAGCCACCACTCGGTTCATGACGAAGTCGGGATTGAGTACGGAGTCGAGCGCCGGGTTGATCAATTGCTCTTTCATGTCTGTCCACGACTTGATTTCCTTGACGGCATCACCGGCGCCCAGCCGTTCGTCAATGGCGCTGACTGACATTTTTGAGGTTTGAGGAATCAAAGGACCAAACCCGAATCCGAACCCTTCGGCTACCGGGGCGATCATGCCGCCGGCAACGTCGCCAGCGACATTGCCGCCGATAACCCCGCTGCCGGTCAGATAGGGGGTTGGTTGAGGCAAACCGGGCACGGCGAGGTCGAACAGTTCGGCACCGACATTCCCTCCCTGATAAGTTGCGGTAAACCAGTTAACGCCTTCGGCAACGGTGTTCAGCGCCATGGTTTTCGCAAAGCCCTGGGGGTGGAGAATGTTATGCAATTGATCCATGACCTCTAGGGCATGCGCATTGACGGCCGACTGAAACTGAGACGTCAGCATGATCACGGCTTCGGCTCGTGTGTTGCCATCAGGATCGACATAACGCAGTGGGCTGTTGCCCACGAACCTATACAGGTTCAGTCCGTCCGCCTGCGTTGCGTCGGTACTGACCCAACGCTGCAACCATGTCGCGTAATACCGCGCGCCGTAGTAATACAGCCCACTGACATCCATCTCCTTGCCCGAATAACGAACGAACCTGTAGCTGACCTCAATCGTCGAACGGGCTGCCATCCACGCGGTTTCGCCGAAGGGGTAATAACCTTCCTGGCTGATCAGCTCTGCCTGTTGATCGAGTTCCATGACGCAGGAGCCGAGGTGATCCTCAACGCTGTAACGCAACTGGTCGTTGTCGATCGCATCGGGTTTTTTCGCTACCCAATGCAGGCAACGGGCGTTGCCGAGGCTGATGACGTGCAGTGCTTCGCCGTTGTCGCGGGTGCGGATTTCCAGCCCCGGCAGGTAGCGCACCTGGTGGAAGTGCTCGGCGTTGGCCGCGAAGGTCTCGTGGCGTTTGAACACGCGCACGCCCTGGCTGTAACGGTAGTGCTCGGCATCATTGGAGGCGTTTTTGCGCTGGACGAGGGTCACGTTCTCCAGCTCGTCACGGGCATTCCAGTTCAGCGGTTTGCCTGGGTGCATCGCTTTCTGATTACCGTGACGGTCGAACAGCTCGTCGAACACCGGCTCGGCATCACCCGGTTTCCAGCGCACCCCGCGATTGCTGTTGGGGGCGATGAACAGGTTGCGAGTGGTGTTGTTGCCGTCCCGTATATGGCGAAGTTCGATCAGGTTACCGCCGCTGTCGTACTGGTAGGTCTGGGTGTAATTGAGGCGATTGTTCGGGTCACCCGGTTGTGGCAGACCGGGAATGTCCGGCAGCGGGGCATCGTCGTAACCGGTGGCGCTGATCAGGCGATAGAGCGAGTCGTAGGTGAAATCGCGGTGGCCGTCGATCAGTTGGTTGGCGAAGTAGCGCGGCTGAAAAGCGTGGTCTTCGATGCGGGTGATATTGCCGACGCGGTCGTAGAAATATTCGAGGTTTTGCAGGCTACCGCCGCCCTTGTGGCTGGTCTGGATGTGCAGACGACCGTCCGCCGGGTCATACGTCCACGTGCTGAGTACGCGATTGCCGGCCAGTTGCTCGATGATCTGGTCGTTGGCGTTGTACTGCGCGTCCAGTAACACCGGTTGCCATTCAGACGTGCCACTGACCAGCAGATCCGCTTTGCGCAGTTGCCCGGCCAGGCCGTAGTGCGAGCGGCGCTGATGGCCGCCGGCGTCGGTCTGCTCCAGCAGCGCGCCGAGCGGGCTGAATACATGTTCGCTGGTGAACGGTTCACCGTCGTGGAAAGTGCGGGTTTCGCTCAGCGGCTGGCCGGTGAGCGCGAAGCTGTCGGTGCGCAGTGAACCCGATCGATCTTTCTGTTCCAGCAACTGGCCGCGCTGGTTGTATCCCGCCTCGGCCGAGGCGTCGGCGTAGCTGAAAACCTCCACATCAGGCGCGCCATTTTCATCGACTGCCACTACCCGCAACTGGTCATCGAAGCTCGTGCGCCAATGGCTGCCGCGCTGATCCCAGCGTCGCAAAGGTTCACCGGCCAGCCCCGGCAGGCTCAGGCGCCAGCCGGCGTCGACGCTGTCGGACTTCAATACCGCACCGCTCAGGCTGTAAACCGTGGTCAGGCAAGGATCGGACAGACGCGGATCCCATTGCTCGATCAGTCGTCCTGCCCGGTCATGCTTTTGACGGTCAACCAGCGCGACGGGTGTGTCTGTGGCCACGTTACGCAAGTAAGCGACCTGCCGCAGCGGCAGACCGCGCGCATCGCTCACCACCAGCGCTGGCGTCCGTCGATGCAGGTTGGCAGTCACAACCGTGGTGCCTTTGTTGGCGAGGAGGTCTCGGCGGTGTCGTTGAAGTCTTCGCTGGCGTGATACCACGGGTGATACATCTCGCGAGAAAAGTCGCCTTTGGCATTGACCACTTTGATCTGCCGGCCCAGGGCGTCATAGAACACCTGGTCGAAAAAGCCCGGTTCGCGCAGGGACTGATCGTTGACGTAGCGGTAGGTATCGGCGAAAAACGGCCGGAACTGACGAACCGGCAAACCTTTGTTGTTGTACTCGACCCGTTCGCTGATACGCCAGCGATGGTCGGCTTGCACTTCGACGTACTCGCCGTTTTCGACGATAAGCGAACCAGCGTCGTTGACCGCGTACGCCTTGCCCGGATCGACCAATTGCTGGGTTTGCAGGGCACGGCCAAAGCCGTCGACGCAGGCTTTGATGATCTGGATCTGTGCCGGCACCGGATCGTCGGGGTAGCGGTCGGCACTGAGGATCACGCTATGAACCGGTTCGCGATCCACCGCTGCGATCGCCTCGTGCAATGCCCGCTCATCAAGCGTCAAGGCGCCATTGCGGCGGGACAATTCTCGGCGCGCGCTGGCCCTGATGTGGCCGCTGGGCAGCAGATAACCTTGGGCAATCCATGCAATGGCGGCGCTGGTGTCGTTCGCCATTTGCCCCATCCAGCTGAACAGATCCTTGCGCAGGGTACTCGCAGCTTTTTGCACGGCATCAACCGGGTTGGCAATCGCCGCAACCGGACTGCGGTCCTCGGGAGGTTGGTATTCGCTCAGTGGCTTGAAACCCGCAACCCTGTTGTTCTCGGTGCCATGGAAACTGGTGGCCAGCGGCTGACCGGACGGTTCGTACATCGCTTCCTGAATGTTTTCGTTGGCATCGATGATTTCCAGCGGTTGCAGCGCGTGGTAGTCGTACTGGATGCGCGTGGTGCAGCCATCCGGCAATTCGACGAGGGTGACGGCCAGCGTGTAGGCGTCGTATTCGGCGCGGGTGTAACCGTGGCTCAGGGTTTCGCGATAACGCTGTACCTTGTAGAAACCGTCGAGGCTGGCGTACTCGGCGTAGCCGAAATTCGCTGACCACAGGTCCTGCTCGGTGCTACCCAAGGCGTGTACCCAGAACAGAAACGGCATCGGTCTGTAACCGATTTTCTCCAGCTCGTCCCGTACGTTGAATTCCGGAGACAGCACGCTGTAAGCGTCCAGCGCGGTTTTGTCCAGTTGTGCCACTTCCAGTGGGCCGACCAAGGCTTCGAAGCCGGCAACCCCATCGTTCAGCAACTCGCCATCCGTACTCAAGTAACGTTGCACGGATTGGGTGGTCAGTACTCGTTCGGCGTTCCAGTATCCAGAATCCTCATGCTCCATCAGGCTCTCATAGGACACCTGCACGGGCGAAAGCCCGGTGGGCAGGCTGCCTTTGGGCAAGACCAGTGCGTTGCCACGCTGTTGATAGGGCAAACCCAGGCGCCAGTGTTGCAGGTCCTTGTTCAAATCGATGAACGCTGCACGGCTTTCACTCAGGTAGAACGATTGCTGCGCCGGATCATGAGCGTCGCGCCACCATTGCTGTTCGTCGGGATCGTCGAACGGCGGCGTCTGCTCTTTGGTTAGCCGACGGGCGTAGCTGACTGCCAGTGAGTGCGTGGGCTGGCCGTAGGCGCTCCAGCGCAGGTTCAGCTCTTTGCGGCACAGCGGGTCGTCAACGAAACCGTCGTACTGACTGCTGATCGTTTCCACTATCAGGGGCAGCAAGACTGCAGCGTTATAAGGGCCTTGCTCGCGCACTTCGCGCACCAGGTATCGCAACTCTTCGACTGTGTAGGGCGTGGCAATCCCGGGGGTGTCCACGTCTGCATCGGCATAGGTTTCGATGCGCGTCACTGAGCCAACCAGCGCTCGGGAGATCTGGTATCGGGTGTCTGCATCGTGCGCAGGAATTATTTCATCGATATCGTCATCTGGGTGATGCCGGCTGAACAGGGTGATGCCCAGGTCCACTGCGTGTGCATCTTCGTTGAAATAGGCGTCGCGCGGCCGGTCCATCGATTGCCCGGTATGAAACCACGTGCAGACCCGCACCGGCTCACTGAAACCGACGTCATCATCGCCGCTGGCACTCTCGCTGTCGGTTTGCTGCAACAGGCCGAAACCGCGGAACTCGCGCTCGCGACCGTCATAGACGCCTTCGCGCCAAGTGAACGCCTGGGTCAGGCAGTTGCCAGTGATTTCATCCAGTTGCTGTTGTTTCTTGACCACCGCCACCGGGAACGGCAAGTGGCAGACCGGCAAACGCTTGAGTGTGAGCAAACGCTGTTTTTCATCCAGCCATTCCTGCGCCGAGCTTCGGTAGACCACACTGGAACTGCAGCCCATGTTGTTGTCACTGCGGGTCAGCAGATACGGCTTGGCCGCGACGAAATCGTAGCGCCAGTGCTGCGGCTGCATGTGCGTCACTGTCAGGATCAGGCTGGCGCAGCCCAGACCTTGCAGATCAGCGAAAATCACCAGGCAGGAGGGGTCGTAACGCACGCCTTTTGGCCACGGCACGCTGAGCGGTATCTGTTGCAGGCCATTGCCGCCGCGATTCAGGTAGATGTCGAACGTATCGGATTGCAGGTAGATCAGCGCTGGCGCACCGGAACCATCGAGGTCGGCGAGACGTACCCGCGATGAGTCGAATTGCTCGTAGGTGAACGGCAGTTCGCTGATCTTGCGGCCCTTGCCAAACCTGCCGTGACCCAGGTTTGGCCAGCAACGGATTTCGTCATGACGGATCCGGCACAGGTCGGGCATGTCACTGCCCAGCAAGTTGCCGAGCAACACCAGTTCAGTGGGTGAGTTGCTGAACAGCGGCAAACGGTCATCGTCGGGTTCATGAATCACCTCTTCGGGCGCGGCAAAGCCTTCACGCAGGTTGGCATAGAGGCGTACCGAGTTGGGGCCGATCAATGCCACGGAACTCAAACCGTCACCGCTCAGATCACCGAGGGTCGAAAGCGTATTGAAAAACTCCAGCGGGAAGGTGTTGAACGGGATGAAATCGGCAAAGTTGCGCTCTGCCTGCAGCGTGCGAAAGCCACTGTTCCCGGGCTGTGCGCTGACCCAGTCGAGTCGCCCGTCGCCGGTCAGGTCGGTGAGCAGTTGTTGTACCGGACGTTTGCGGTCGGCCACCGGGATCTTGTCCAGCATCGTCCATGGCCCATAGCCGACTTCATCGGTACCCTTTGTGACGCGCAACGGTTCGCGGTAGTACCAGCTCTGGTCATAACGGCAGAGAAACCCCGGCAGCCCTTCGCCATAAAGATCGACGCACTGGTAAAAACCACCGTCCTCGATACCCGGCTGTACATCGAGTTCGAAGAAGCGAGCCGGGGTTTTATTGATGTCGAAAGGGGTGTAGTCGAACTCGATCGGCGGTGTGTTTTCGACAACGCCGTTGGCATCGAATGCCTGATAGTGCGCCGCGCTGATCTGGCTGTGAGCCCACTGCGCAATGTTTTGCGGTTGGCGATATTCCAGCAGCAGGCGGCGCACCAGTTTCGGAGTCGACTGCGCAGGGAAACGATGGAACAACAACGCTTGCTGGCAGAGTCGGCGAGTGCCCAGTTCAAATCCCTGACCATGGCTCAAAAATCTGTCCGGGCGCACCGTCCAGGGTTTCAGGGTGTCACCGTTGTACGCAGGGATATCGGTCAGTGAGGTGCTGCGCTCGCCGTAATCGAACAGCAGATGAAAGTGCCAATCCAGTTCGGCGGGATTATCCGTTGTCCAGCTGTAGAGATCGCTGCTGGCCGTACAGTTGCCGTAACACACGCGGCGCAGATAGCGCTGCGCGCGGTAGTCATGCAGCGGGTCGGGGTCCTGCTCATCGGCGTTGTATTCGCAGCAGATGTGTTCGCCTTGCGCATTCATGCTTTCGCACAGCAGCCACGTGGCGATGCGTCCGGGAGCGTCGGGATCGGCAATTCGTGTGGCTTCGGTTTTGCCGTAAAGGTGCAGCGAGCCGTCGGCGCCATGGATCAGCCAGAACACGGTTGGATCGGCTTCTCCAGTCTGCCGCTGCCAACGCTCGCGCAAGGCGAAATCACTTTCCACTTGAGGCCAATAGCGCACGACTCTGTGCGGGCCGATGTCGACGCCGTTGTAGACGCTTTCCTCACGGAATTTGAGCTCGCCCTGCTCATCCAGCTCTGGCATCCACACTTCGCCATCGACACCGATGATCTCGTCGTGGTCGGTGTAACGCGGCACGCCTTTGTGGAGGCGGCGGCTGATCTGACCTGCACCGGCCAACTGCCAGGACAGACCGAACGGTCCGTTGCCGCTCTGACTGCTGTAGCTCAGCGAAAACTGCGGATCCCAGCCCCGACCGGCCGACGTCGGAATCGGCAGTTCGAACGATGCCGCCCCGGTCGGCCCCACCGCGCCCCAGCTTTTGCCGATAGTGGCGATCGATGCGCTCTTGGCGATGGAGGGGGTGGTGATGCTCAGCTCTTGTTGATCAGGCATGGTCGAATCCATTGCGCACGGGGTGGGCGTGAATGGACTGACGCTAACAAGAATGGCGTGTAAATGAACCTGTCAGATCTGACAGGTGCGCAAGATCATTTTGTGTGCTTCGGCAGGTTTTTTATCGCGATCGGGTTGCGCATGCAAAAACGGCCGGGTCATCCCTGAGGATGAACCGGCCGTTTTCATGCAGGCGAAGGGCTTACTGCACTTCTACCGCCAGGCTTTCGCTGATCTTCTGTTGCCAGATCGCAGGACCGGTGATGTGCACCGACTCACCTTTGCTGTCCACCGCAACGGTGACCGGCATGTCCTTGACCTCGAACTCGTAGATCGCTTCCATGCCCAGTTCGGCAAACGCCAGCACTTTCGACTTCTTGATTGCCTGCGCCACCAGGTAAGCCGCGCCGCCGACAGCCATCAGGTACACGGCTTTGTTGTCCTTGATCGCTTCGATCGCGGTCGGACCGCGCTCGGATTTGCCGATCATGCCCAACAGGCCGGTTTGCTCAAGGATCTGACGAGTGAACTTGTCCATCCGCGTTGCGGTGGTCGGGCCAGCCGGGCCAACCACTTCGTCACCGACCGGATCAACCGGACCGACGTAGTAGATGAAACGACCTTTGAGATCGACCGGCAGGGTTTCACCCTTGTTGAGCATCTCGACCATGCGCTTGTGCGCGGCGTCGCGACCGGTGAGCATTTTGCCGTTGAGCAGGACGGTTTCGCCCGGCTTCCAGCTCTGCACGTCTTCCGGGGTCAGGGTGTCGAGGTTGACGCGACGGGCCGACGGACCGGCCTCCCAGACGATTTCCGGGTAGGCGTCCAGCGGTGGCGCTTCGAGCGAGGCCGGGCCGGAACCGTCGAGCACGAAATGCGCGTGACGGGTGGCGGCACAGTTCGGGATCATGCACACCGGCAGCGAGGCGGCGTGGGTCGGGTAATCCATGATCTTCACGTCGAGCACGGTGGTCAGGCCACCGAGGCCCTGGGCGCCGATGCCCAACTGGTTAACTTTCTCGAACAACTCCAGACGCATTTCTTCAATGCGGTTCTGCGGGCCACGGGCCTTCAGTTCGTGAATGTCGATGGATTCCATCAACACTTCCTTGGCCATGACCGCGGCTTTCTCGGCGGTGCCGCCGATGCCGATGCCGAGCATGCCCGGTGGGCACCAGCCGGCGCCCATGGTCGGAACAGTCTTCAGTACCCAGTCAACGATCGAGTCGGACGGGTTGAGCATGGCCATTTTCGACTTGTTCTCGGAACCGCCGCCCTTGGCCGCCACGTCCACTTCCACGGTGTTGCCCGGGACGATGGAGTAGTGAATCACGGCCGGGGTGTTGTCCTTGGTGTTTTTCCGAGCACCCGCCGGGTCGGCGAGGATCGAGGCACGCAGGACGTTTTCCGGCAGGTTATAGGCGCGACGCACGCCTTCGTTGATCATGTCGTCCAGGCCCATGGTGGCGCCATCCCAACGTACGTCCATGCCGACGCGCACGAACACGGTAACGATACCGGTGTCCTGGCAGATCGGGCGATGGCCGGTGGCGCACATGCGCGAGTTGATCAGGATCTGCGCCATCGAGTCACGGGCCGCTGGCGATTCTTCGCGCAGGTAGGCTTCGTGCATCGCCTGGATGAAATCCACGGGGTGGTAATAGGAAATGAACTGCAGGGCGTCGGCAACGCTCTGAATCAGGTCGTCTTGCTTGATCACGGTCATGAGTCGCGCTCCTCTAAAAGACGGGAACATTTTAATAGGGCAGCTTTGAGCTTCTAGCTTCGAGCGGCAAGTTGGAGCAGTACGCGGACTGTTCGAGCTTGCGGCTTGGAGCTTGCAACTTGAAGCTGGCCCTTTGGGCCGGGCACGCCGGGGCTGCTGGCGCGACGCTAAAAAGGCGCGGCAGTATACCGCGCCTCGATGGGGCGTACACGCGTCGGCAGTCATTCGTTGGTCGCATGGGTGGGCGAATATCGGACAGCGGGTTTGCACTTCAAGATTCACCCCCTCACCCCAGCCCTCCCGAAACGTCGGATCGCCCCCAAGGGGGCGAGGGGGAAAGGGAGCCGATCTTCATGTTGTTCAAACCGGAGTTCAGCTCGGTATTTCAGGTCGGCATCTCTCGAACAGACAACTCGGTCAGTCCCCTCTCCCTCTGGGAGAGGGCTAGGGTGAGGGGCTTTTCAGGTCATGCATTTGACGTCAAATTTCGAGCCCGAAAATCGGTGGTCATTTATCGACTACGTCTCTAAAGTGGCAGCCGGTCTGTAGAGTAGGACACTCGGTCAGCCTCTTATCGCACGGTGAGTCAACGATTGACCCATAACGCCATTCAACGTCTTTTGCTCAAACGCTTTGCCCTCGCTGCGGCCACCTATGGATTGGCTTTGCTGCTGCTGTGGCTGGCGTTTTTCACCGGGCATTACGCCCAATCCCTGAGCTCCGTGGCCATTGGCAGTGCGCTGGTCGTCATCAGCCAGTCGGTGCTGTTCGCGCTGTTCTGGAGCGGGCGCAACGTGCGCTTTGCCGATCCCAGCCTGACCGAAGCGCAGGTATTGGTCGGTCTCGGCTGGCAGACCTGGCTGATCGCCCATCTGGATGAAGCCCGCGGCGCCTTTCTGGTGTTCTACGTGTTGATCCTGCTGTTCGGCCTGTTCCATCTCAGTCGACGTGCGTTCATCCGCTGTGCACTGCTGGTGTTCTTCAGTTTCTGCGCAATCACGCTGTGGGACGGTTACCACTTCCGTTTGCGCGAACCTGCGCTCGCGGCTTTGCAGGTGTGCATTCTGGCGATGGTGCTGGCGTGGCTGGTGCTCTATGCACGCTTCGTCCAGGTGTCGCGACAACGCCAGCGCCAGCGCCGGTTTGCCTTGCAGGCGCATCAGGACACCCTGCGCGGGATGATGCGTCAGCTCGAAGATCTGGTCGCCACCGATGAATTGACCGGGCTGTTCAATCGTCGGCATTTTCTGCGTCTGGCCTCGCGTGAGCTGAATGCGATGGACGATGATGTCGTGCACGGTCTGGCACTGATCGACCTCGACCACTTCAAACGCATCAACGACCTGCACGGCCACGCCGCCGGCGATCAGGTATTGCAGGCCTTCGCCGGCGTCGCTCAGGCGTGTCTGCGCGACGGCGATGTGCTGGCGCGTTATGGTGGTGAGGAATTCGTCGTGCTGTTGCCCGATTGCGACGCCGAACGGCTGACCGCTTGCTGTGAGCGTCTGCGTATCGCCTTCACCGACGTTGAACTGGTCGGCCTGAATGTGCGCAACCTCAGCCTGTCGGCCGGCATGACGCTGTTGGCGTTGGGCGATGATCTGGACGACGCCTTGCAGCGTGCCGATCAGGCCTTGTACCGGGCCAAGCGCGACGGGCGTAATCGGTGTGCGGCCGCGTGGGAGAACGTTGATGCCTGAACTTCGCGTCGGTGAACGGCAATGGTCGGTGGCGACAGGTAGCAACCTGCTCGATGCCCTCAACCAGCATGGCGTTGCCGTGCCTTACAGCTGCCGCGCCGGCAGTTGTCATGCCTGTTTGGTGCAATGCGTGCAAGGCCTGCCCGCCGACAATCGACCGGACGCCTTGAGCGCTGAGCAGCGCCAAGAGGGCTGGCGTCTGGCCTGTCAGTGTCAGGTTGTCGAAGATTTGCAGGTACACACCTTCGACCCGATCACCGACGGTCGCCCGGCGGTGGTCGAAGCGCTGGACTGGCTCAGCGCAAGCGTGCTGCGCCTGCGCCTGACCCCGCAACGGCCGCTGCGCTACAGCGCCGGGCAACATCTGGTTCTGTGGATTGACCACATCGCCCGCCCGTATTCGCTGGCAAGCCTGCCGGAAGAAGACCGTTTTCTCGAATTCCATCTCGATTGCCGCCAGCCTGGCGAATTCAGCGATGCCGCGCGGCGTTTGCAGATCGGCGACCCGGTCCGCCTCGGTGAACTGCGCGGCGGTGCCTTGCATTACGACCCTGACTGGCACACTCGACCGTTATGGCTGCTCGCCGCCGGCACGGGTTTAGGCCCGTTGTTCGGCGTGCTGCGCGAAGCCTTGCGCCAGGATCACCAAGGCGCCATTCGTGTCATTCACCTGGCCCATGACGATCGCGAGCACTATCTGGCCAAACCCCTGGCAGCGTTGGCCGCGCAGCGGGAAAACCTCAGCGTCGAGCTGTGGACGGCGGCCGAGGCAGCCGCCGCTTTGGCGCAACTGCGCCTTGTTTCCCGGCAAACCCTGGCCTTAGTCTGCGGCTCGACGGCCAGTGTCGACGCCTTCTCAAGGCGTCTGTACCTGGCCGGATTGCCGCGCAATCAACTGCTGGCCGATGTGTTTGTGAGCCGTGGTTGAGCGCTGATATTTCAGACGCGAGACACGCCATGACTGATGCCATCCTGCTGGAACGCGAACGCGGTTTGCTGACCCTGCGCCTCAACCGCCCGGACAAGAAAAACGCCCTGACCCGCGCCATGTACAGCCGTCTCGCCGAGGCGCTGAAGCAGGCCGACAGCGACCCCGAGATCAACGCCGTGTTGATCTCCGGCAGCGCCGAGTGCTTCACCGCCGGCAACGACATCGCCGACTTCATCCAGCAACCGCCGAGCGACCTCGACAGCCCGGTATTTCACTTCATGCTCAACCTCCTCGAGTGCCGCAAACCGGTGATCGCCGCTGTCGCCGGCGCGGCGGTGGGTATTGGCACCACGTTGCTGCTGCATTGTGATCTGGTCTATGTCAGCCGCGATGCGCGATTGCGCATGCCGTTCGTCAATCTTGGATTGTGTCCGGAGTTCGGCTCCAGCCTGATTCTGCCGCGTCTGCTCGGGCATGCCAAAGCGGCGGAGTTGTTGTTGCTCGGCGAAGGCTTTACCGGTGAACAAGCAGCGGCGTGGGGCATTGCCACCGAGGCGTTGGGCAGTGGCGATGCGGCGTTGAGCAAGGCGCGGGAAGTGGCGTTGCGTTTCGACGAATTGCCGGGCGAAGCGGTGCGTATCAGCAAACAATTGATGAAAGCGCCGGATCGCGAGTTGATTCGTAAGGTGATCGAGGAGGAGGGCGCATTGTTTACCCAACGCCTGAAGTCGCCGGAAGCGTTGGCGGCGTTGACCGGGTTTATCAAACGACATTAAAAGATCACAGCGCGCGGCCGCAGTTGCTGCGCGTTGCGATCTTTTGCTTCGGAAAATGAATCTGGCCATCCACACTGAAGCGCCTGTTTCATTCTCGGTACGGCTGTCAGCGATCAGCCATGGTAACGCAACAGTGCAGATTGACCGTTCGGCAATTTCGCACAGATCAGTATTTTGCCGTCCTCCTGCAGCGTCAGGCCGTTGGCATATTCCGTACCGTCTTGCAGGTGAGTGGCGACCCAGCCCTTGCCGTCATTAAAGGCTGGATCAAATTGCGCATCGATAAACCTCGCCACAACGATATCAACTTGATTGTTTGGCTCGCCGAGGCCGCCGGCCACGACAATTTTTCCATCCTTTTGAATGGCCGCGTCAAACCATAAGGTGAGGGCACCCGGGTTCAGATCGGTGTAGAGCGGTTTACCGCCATTGAATTGAATATTGGGGCTGCCGTCCGGTTCGATGCTGATCAGCAAAGCCTCATCGCCTTGCGTACTGCCTCCCCCCAGAATGCGCTGGTTGGGTTGCTGAACCATAAAATTGACAAAATGCTCTATGCCTTCACCGGTGACCGTGACGAAACCATTGGCTCCGAATGTCGGGTCTGGTTTGCCGGTATCGTCGTATCGCACGAACATGGCTGCGCTGGCAGTGGATGGGCCAAATACCCAACCGCAGCCTAGGTACTTGCCATCGGCCTGTACCATGAGATTACTGAGTACGGTGACGTCAAGTAAGTAATCGGGGTGAATCACGGTGATGTAACCGATCTGGTTGAAACTGAGATCCAGAGATCCGTTTTTGTTCAGACGAATAAGTAACCCGTGGACTTGACTGAAGTTAAAGAAATAACTGAAAGATGCCAGAATCTTCCCATCCTTTAATATTTCAACTCCATTCCTGGATCCGCCTGGGCCGTTCGCATGCAGTGACCTGTTCTCTTGCTTTGCAGCGAGGTTTATCGGCGCCGTACGCTTCGCCGGCGGCGATAGCTCGATATTCAGAACAGTGTGGCCGTTTGTGCCGAAATCGAGGTCGATCCAGCCATCCACCCCCACGCGTGAGAACGCCGCAACCTGCTGGCCTACGGAGTTTCGCACCGTGCAATTGACCACTACTTTTCTATCGGCCTGAAAAGCAAAAGACTCGACTCCGTCGATATCGAAGTCGTCATAAACCCAGTGGGCAAAGCCTGAAACGCCATAATCAAGGTCGAGAGTGCCGTCTGCATCGAAGCGACCCAACACAAAGGCGCTCTCGGGGTCGGAGCCACCTTCGACCTTGCCCGCTACATAGATTTTTTTATCCGGGCCAATTTGTACACCAGTGATGTTGATCGATGGGTAGTTGAAATTAATGATCGATACAACACCTGCTGTTCCAAAGTCCAGATCCAGCTTCCCTGCATCATCAAGAGTTTGCATGTTCATAATGTGTTCCATCTGCAATCGAGTGGGTCAGGCAAACCGCAACGCATGGCTCGCCGAATGAGCGCTCATTGGATGCCGTGCAAATGGAGGCGTCTACTGTAAGACCTGACAGTAGACATCCGGTGAATATTGGTTTTCATGACTGCGCAGACGAAAAAAGCCCCGGCACTCACATGCCGGGGCTCTTGTTTTTCAGCGCGTCACTCAGACCTGCGGATCGCCCACGTGCAGGATCTTCATGCCGTTGGTGCCGCCGGTGGTGTGGTAGCTGTCGCCCTTGGTCAGGATGACCCAGTCGCCTTTTTCCACAACGCCGCGCTTGACCAGCTCGTCGATGGCTTTCTGGCTGACTTCGTGCGGTTCCAGCGAAGCCGGGTCGAACGGTACGGTGTACACACCACGGAACATGGCTGCGCGCGCTTGAGTTTCACGGTGCGGCGAGAACGCATAGATCGGCACCGAAGAGCGGATGCGCGACATGATCAGCGGGGTGTAGCCACTTTCGGTCAGTGCGATGATCGCTTTGACGCCCGGGAAGTGGTTGGCGGTGTACATGGTCGCCAGTGCGATGCTTTCGTCGCAGCGGGTGAATTCCTTGCCGATGCGGTGGCTGGAGGTCTTGCCCGTTGGGTGCTTCTCAGCGCCGACGCAGATGCGCGCCATTGCCTGCACAGCTTCCAGCGGATACAGACCAGCAGCGGATTCAGCGGACAACATCACGGCGTCGGTGTAGTCGAGCACGGCGTTGGCGACGTCGGACACTTCGGCGCGGGTCGGCATCGGGTTCTGGATCATCGACTCCATCATCTGGGTCGCGACGATCACAGCCTTGTTGTGGCGGCGTGCGTGCAGAATGATTTTCTTCTGAATGCCCACCAGCTCGGCGTCGCCGATTTCCACACCGAGGTCACCACGGGCAACCATCACTGCGTCGGACGCCTTGATCAGACCGTCGAGGGTTTCGTCGTCGGCCACGGCTTCTGCGCGTTCGATCTTCGCTACCAGCCAGGCAGTACCGCCGGCTTCGTCGCGCAGTTGACGGGCGTATTCCATGTCGGCAGCGTCACGCGGGAAGGACACCGCGAGGTAGTCGACTTCCATTTCTGCGGCGAGCTTGATGTCGGCCTTGTCTTTTTCAGTCAGGGCCGGTGCGGTCAGGCCGCCACCGCGACGGTTGATGCCTTTGTGGTCGGACAGCGGACCGCCGATGGTCACGGTGCAATGCAGTTCGGTTGCGGTGGCGGTATCAACGCGCATCACCACGCGGCCGTCGTCGAGCAGCAGCTCGTCGCCCACACCACAGTCCTTGACCAGATCCGGGTAGTCGATGCCGACCACTTGCTGGTTGCCTTCGGTCAACGGATGGCTGGTGGAGAAGGTGAACTTGTCACCGATCTTCAGCTCGATCTTCTTGTTGGCGAATTTGGCGATTCGGATTTTCGGGCCTTGCAGGTCACCCAGCAGGGCGACGAAGCGACCGTGCTTGGCAGCGAGGTCACGCACCAGCTTCGCGCGAGCCTTGTGCTCGTCGGGGGTGCCGTGGGAGAAGTTCAGACGGGCAACGTCCAGACCAGCCAGAATCAGCTGTTCGAGAACTTCCGGCGAGTTACTGGCCGGGCCAAGGGTAGCGACGATTTTGGTACGACGGACGGACATGCAAAGACTCCTGAGTTCAAGCGCTAGCGAAGGCTACTATGCTCGAGGGGTGTAGTCATTGTTCGTTTGCACTACTTAATGTTTTCTTTATTGAACGCAGCGTTTTTCAATTCGACGTCCCAGGCAATACACCGTTCATCAGAACTGGTATTTCTTACAGGTGTCACCCTGTTTTCCTGTCTGTATAAAAAATCGCATCTCGCCAATGGTTGGCGAGGCGAAGAGGCATGACGACATGAGCGCAAAAAAAGACGCATCTGAAGCACTCGAGCCACCAGTGATTACTTCACCGCAAAATGGGGATAGACCAGGTGCATGGTTTGCCGTGAAGGGGACCGCTACCCCTGGCAGTACCGTGCGCGCTTACAGCACCAAGGATTCTTTGAATCCGCTTTTCGGTCAAGCTGTTGGCCCTGGTGGCTACTGGTCGAATTTGATAGACCTGCGGCAGTTCGGATTCTACGTTGTCGAGGTCACACCCGACGGCGAAGTCTCGCCACGTTCACCCGTCGTCACAATCCATCTCGCGTCCGAGCTGTCCGCGCCGCACAACGATGCCGTCGAATCCTGACGACTCAGATTCACTGAAGCGCGCGAGGCGGCATTGAAGATTTCCAGTCGCGGGTCGATAAAGAGCACAAGACAGGAGAACCCTCATGCGATTCGTACCCATTGCCGCCCTTGCCCTCAGCGTCCTCGCCGTCACGGGCTGCACCCGTTGGTCGATGAACCATCATTTGAACAACGCCTACAGCGCCTATGACCGCGGCAATTGCGAGCAGGTCATGCTCGAACTGTCCAAGGTCGAACGCGCCAGTCGCGCCCGCCCGTACGTATGGCCGGAAGTGTCGATGATGCGCGGCCAGTGCCTGGAGCGGCAGAAAATGTTTGTTGATGCGGCGCAGACCTACCAGTTCATCATCGCCTCGTACCCCAACAGCGAATATGCCTACCGCGCCCGCGCTCGTCTGGAAACCTTGCAGAGCCTGGGCCATTACCCGACGCGCAGCGCCGCTGCCGTGGTGCGCCCAACGCGCTTCTGATGACAGTTGTCATACAAAATCTGGCCGTGTGTACAAGCTGAGCTATAGTCGAATAACCCGGGTTTAGCGCTGAATCTGTAAACCCGGAGCAACACCTGCGACTGGCAAGTGGTCAGGTGACGGCGACGTAGCGACCGTCACACCGGAAGCGGGGAGAGCGAGCCTGCGATACAGGCACGTTCCGAAGCAAAGGTGCGGCTCTGTGACGGAGCCTTGCATGGCGAACTGCGCATGTTTACCGACCGGATCGAACGGCATCAGTTGCCGTATTTCCTCAGAGTGTTCAACAGCGTTACTGATAAACCCATAGGTTTTCTGGGCAATGTCTCCGAAGACGGACTGATGCTGATCAGCCAATTACCGATGATGATCGGGGTGGACTTCCAGTTACGCCTGAAAATCCCCGCCAGCGATGGCTGCCAACAGGCGATCGACTTCGCCGCATGCTGCGTGTGGTGCCATGAAGACGCTACGCCGCTGCATTACGACGCCGGCTTCATCGTGCAGCGCCCGCCGCCGGAATTCGGGCAACTGGTGCAGGCGTTGCAGCAGTACTTCAGTTTTCAGCCGATGCCGGCTTCTGCCTGAATTCAAACCTACAAGCTTCGTGAGCAGGCTCGCTCGCACATTCGATTGCATTCCACCTGAAGGAATATTGACAAATGTCGGAGCGAGCCTGCACGCATAAGCATCAGTTGCGGCAAACCATTTCTACGGTCAGCCCATCCCGATAGCCCGCTCCTGATCCAGCATCTTCTCCGCTAGTAACACCCCCCCCCATCTCACTCAACTGATAGATCGCTATCGCCAGCAGGATGCTGACCGAAGAAAAGGTTTCGCAAGTTTGAATGGCTTTGCTTCAAGGGCAGCACCATCGAGTGCGGGGTTCAGCGCAGCTTCAAAGCGCACAAGTCGGCGGGGTCTGAGTGATGTGTAGGCAACGGCGCTCCCCATCGTAGCCGCGTGTGTGCGGCGGAAGGATGCCAGCAGGCTGCATTGTGGGAAATGTTACCGCTCGTCGGAACTGTCAGGTTTTACAGGTGTGGTGATAACACGCAATGGAATTGAATGGCACTGGTACTGCCAACGCAGTCCCTGCCCATTCTCGTGAAGCCTGGAGTCAATCGATGGATACGGATGAAGAGGTCGAAAATCTGCCACCGCAGATCTTGGAATTGCACGCCTCCAAAGACGAGTATGACGCGCGACTTCGGGTCAGCTGTTCATGGAGCGCCGATGGCAAACGGTTCTCCTGCCATGCGCGTGAGTATTGGGCAAAATATAACGGGCGAACCAGCGGCAATATCATCTTGGGTTTTTCTTCGTTGTTTGGGTCTTGGTCTGATGAACTCACGGACGAAGCCCTTCAATTCGGTCTTTGGAACGGAGTTGGGGGGGGAGGAGAGATATCAACAGGTTCTTCGGGCATCGCAACAGTCTACTTCACTTACATTTATGACCGTGCGAATACGCCTGACGTAGAAATGTTTACGTCACAATTGGTCGTTTATAAGCCGCCTGCGCCCGAAATCGATGTTTATCAAAATTTTGTCGGGTCAACCTTCAATGTAACGGGTAATGGCGGTATCAACGGAGCCACATTGGTCTTGGACAACGGCGACGGAACCATAGGGTCTGCAGTTTTGATATCTAACGGGCGTTGGTCTGTGCCTGTCACGGTTGCAAATCATCAGATGTCTCAGAAAGTTCAGGCATACCAAATGGTGAGCCCTTTCAACTCTGAGCGAACCCGCTTCGTGACGGGAATTCGGGCGCGGATCACCTCGCCGAGCCCTGGCTCATTGCTGACCATCAAAGACTTGGTGTTCAAGGGCGCTGCCGCTCCAGGTTATGGCATCAGGGTAGTGAATGATGAAAATCGTCAGGAGTATTTAACCGGCTCTGCGATTATGGATCCTGGCACCTCGACTTGGCAGGCTAACCCCTCCAAAACACCGCCCAGTGGACTGGTTTCAGCTACGGCTCGACTTACGGCGCCGTATGCAATGGATCTCTTTACCGAGGTCATCAGATTTGGTTTCATGGGTTTACCGGAAATTCAGAATCCACCGCCTTCAAGTGTCCAGGATCAAAGCTTCCTTCTGGAGGGAGGCAACGGACTGCATAGAGCGCGACTCAGAGTATTGCCCGATCTGGCGGATGCTCCGGTGCTTGGCTCGGAGATCGTTGGTGATGATCGCGGGGCGTGGACAGGGCTTGTCGAAGTACCGCCGGGGCCGATCAGCCTCGTTGTCGAACAGGATCTGAATGGAGTGTCGTCCGGACGCAGTGCGCCGCGCGCCTTCCGAATCCGCCCTCCCAAACTGGAAAAACCTGAGGTTACCTTTCTCCCGGATACAAGCTTGAAGTTCTCCGGCACCGGCCATTTCGATCAAAACCTCTCGACCGAAATCCAGTTCTCTGCCAGCAACGGCTCGCTGCCTTTGCCTCCCAATATCCGCGTCGATGGGCAGGGCCAGTGGGAAACTGCCCCCGTTGTCTGGCCTCTGGGCAGCTACAAGATGAAGGTGATTCAAAAGATTGCCGACAACGCCAATGGCTGGATCGATTCACATCCTCTTGAATTCGAAGTCGACAATGACCTGCCGGATATCACCGAGGCGACTTACACCGAGGACTATCAACCCACCTTCAGCGGAAAAGGATACACAGGGGCCACTGTCTCTCTCAGAGATTGCGATGAAAACGAGGTTGCACGAAGCGTCCTGGTCGTGAATGGTCAATGGTCGACCCGGGCGCTGGTGGAGTGGGGGCCAACCAGTAATCGGGCAGTCCACATAACACAACATTTAGAGGCGCATTCATCGAAAAAAGCTTACGTCCTGAACGTTACGATTGCGCCGCTGGCGCCCGGTCTGGACGATCCTCCCGAGGAGGGCCTGGAGCCCATATTCCGCGGCACTTGCTTGACGGGGGCCACGGTGAGTATCAAGTTTCTTGGCGATGCCGAGGAGCACTTGGCGACAGTAACGGGTGACACTTGGGAGTTTCAGCGAAAGACCCCGTTCCAGGAGAATGTCGAATACACCGTCGAGGTCACCCAGAAAATCATCGATCTCACGTCAGCGCCCGCATCGAAAACCTTCACTCTTCACAGAGTCCTGTTGCAACCGCTTATTACCGTGCCGGTCTCCGGTTCGGACGTGGGGTATGACGTCACCATTGAAGGTGATAACGGCCTGCAGGGCGCTGTCATGCAATTGCATGACAGCCAGTTCGGAAGACCGTTAGGTGCTCCGCTCGAGTTGCTTGACGATGGCAAATGGTCGATCGACCTGCGTGATCTGGACCTGAGAAAGTATTTCCTCCACGCGCAGCAGACGCTCAACGGGCGAGATTCGGCCAACAGTGCTGAGCACAACTTCAATGTGGTAGTGCCGCCGCCTCGATTCACGACGCCGATCCCCGGCGGGAAGGCGTCGCGCATTTCGAAGATTGCAGGCACCGGCAGACCGACCGCGCACGTGGAGGTCTGGCTGGAAGACGCGACTGAGCCATTGCTGACGGCTATCGAGGTGAACGCCTTGGGCAACTGGGAAGCCGAAGTGAGTTTGCCGGTGGGAAACAAAACCATCTGGGCCTTTCAGACCTTCGTCTACAACGGTAGCCCACAGCGTTCCCAAGCCAATGAGCGTTTGCGTTACAAAGTCGTGCCGGCGGCCCCGTTTATCGAAACCCCGACCGCCGATGACCATGTTGGCCGACGGGTTGTGGTGTCGGGTTTTGCGACGCCCGGTGACACCGTGACAGTGACGTTGGGCAGCGGCCAGGCCAGTGCCGAGGTGCGGGAAAACCGAACATGGTCGGTAACGCTGGAGCCCGGACCGGCCGAGGGCAATCATGAACTGGAAGCCGTGGCGGCTTACGAAGGGTATGAATCCGATAGCGCCAATCGCTCAGTTCAGTTGGCCACCTATTTACCGACTATTGATACGCCAGCGCCAGGGCGCTGGGTCAGCACGCCGGTGACCTTTGCCGGCAAGGGCCGTCCGGGCGTCGGTGTTCTGGTTGACCCGTTCAACCCGGACAAGACATGGATAGCGTTGCTTCCGGTTATCGACACTGAATGGCAGGGCGAGTCTGACCAGGCGCTGCCTTCGGGCGGCAACTGGTGCCGTTTCAGGCTGCAGCCAAGTGACAGCGACCCGACAGGTTCTGATTGGGTGGTCAGCGCGCGTTTTGAAGTCGAATCGGCGCTGGCTGAAAAAACGATCAGACAAAACCGATAGACGGTCATAAAACCTGTCAGTTCTGACAGTTGGCGATTGCCGTTTCAAAGCGCTAAATCCTTATTGAACGCTGGGTCGCCTGACACCACTGTCAGGCAGCCCGGGCCAGTTATCGACTCAAGGAATGTGATCATGGCTGATTCGCTCCGTCCCGCTGCACAGTTGTTCGTTCAGCTGTTTGGTGAACAACCGTCCGCGTCGCAAAACCGGCTTCAGAAGCTCTGGAGTTACCTTGAACAGGGTGGCTCGATTTTTCCCCTGGTCGAAAAAGGTGTCCCGGCGCTGGTCCGCGAATATGGACTTGATCAGCAAGAGGCCCAACGCTTTTTGCGCCGGGCCAACAGCCTGGCGACGTATGTGCGGCGTCGGTATATCGAGCAGGATTCGCAGGGGGACGAAACCGGGTCGACAAGAGTGTCCAGCGGGTTGATGTCGCTCATTGACGGACCGCGACTGGACAAATTATTCGAGTTGGATTTGCAAAAAAAATGCCCCCCGGATTCATTGGAGTCCATGTTCGCGCCTCCGGCGTATCTGGTCTTCCTGTACCGTTTGATCGACTTGATCGAATCCGTCGGTGACAGCACCCAGCTGCCACTGCATGAGCGCCGTACGGATTTGATGGACTTGGTGGTCGACAGCAAAACGGTGAATGCGCCGGAGTCATCGGTCGACGTCATTGTCCGCGTGTTGCAGGCGTTCATCGACGCGAACACGAAGGTTCCGCTTGAACAGGCATTGATCGAAGCACGCTATCCCAACGGTCTGCCGTATTACCAGCACTGGGTCACAATTGATGGGGTGGCCGGTTTCAACGGGCGATCGGTGGGGGATTTTGCCAACATCGTTGACGTGATGTACCCCAGTTTCCTGCACTCCGGGTCCCTGACGACGCTTGCCGCTGCCGCTCTGGCTCATGCTTCTCGGCTTGGTCCCTATCAACAGCAGTTGCTGACTGAGGATTACAAACAAATCGAGGAGATTGATCCGTTCTATCGAGAAAATTTTGGTGCCGAAGGCGTGAATGTTCTGAATCTAAGCCAAATATTTTATTTGGCTCAACAGGCCAATCTTGTGGCCGAGGAGGTTACAGGTCTTATTTCGGTTGGGGACCACTCGCCGCGGCGATCGGTCAATGTGCGCTACTCAGATGAGACTGACGTCCCGGAAAGCGGACGATCCGGTTCGGTTTACATCAATGACAATAGCCACCCGGCGATCGGTGTTACCACTCAGACGGGGAATTACTTCCATCGGATAATCGTTAATCCCCAAACCCCCAAAGGCCTCAATACATTTGACCGACTGAACCGCAAGTTACGCCTCGACAAGTGGCTGAATCTGCCCAGTGAGCAGACCGACGCCCTGCTTGTGGCGGCGATCAGGGCCGAGGCACGCGGCGCCGTAAAGCCAGAGATATGGGCAATCTCGGTCAACGTGATACATGCATTGGGTCTGTTTCAAAGACTGCGGGAACGCCACCATTGCACGGCAGCGGATTTCGCCGTGTTTCTTGATGAACTGTCGCTCTACGGTCGCGGCGATGCGTTGTCGCAGTTCGATCAGGTCTTCAACAACCAAGGCAATTATCGCGAGCCGCTGAAACTCGATGGCACACCGTTTGCGCTGATACCTGAATCAGACAAAGACAACCTGACGGTCAGTCAGTTGTGCAGTGGACTGGGGATCGACCTGCAGACGTACCACTACTTGGCGCTGGCGATAGCCAAGGCTCATGGCTTTGGCGATAAACTGGAGCGCAGTTCGGCAGTCATTTCCAGTTTTTACCGCTTGGTCAAACTGCCCCGTCTATTGAATATCACGCCTGTCGAAGGCGTACTGATGCTCAGTGTGCTGGGGGGCGAATCATGGCTCAACGGGCTGGCGGGCAAGCCGCGTATTGTCAGCGTCGCCGATGACGACAGCGGAATCGACAGCACGGCTGGCGGCCCGGGCGTTCTCAGCCTGATCGAAGCCATGCAGGCCTGCGTGCAATGGTGCGAAAAAAGCGATCTGTCGGTGCTGTGGATGTTGCAGCACGTCAGTGCACCACAGCGGCTCAGCGAGATATCCCAACAGGATCAGCAATTTTTCGACAAGATCGGCACCCTGCTGCCCAGCGCGCGGTTGTCCAACAACTCCTTTCTCGTGGCCGGCGTGCCACCCGCCGGAGAAAGCGACTGGCTGGATTATCTGGTGATTGACAGTGAAGGTCTGGCGCCCGTGGTCGACGCCAACGGCCTTGTACTCGCCCCGCCAGGAACCTTGGAAGAGTATTTGATTTTTGTCCGCGCGAAGCTTCTATGGGCGGTCGAGAACGGTCTGGGTACCGTCGAGGAGGCCGTGGCTGAATCTCTGGTTACAACCATGCTCAATGTTCTCCTGCAAGCCATCGACGCGCAGGTGTCGCTGGTCAGAGAGTCGCTGGCAGTTTACGCCGGCATCAATGCCGAACTGGCCATTCAGGTACTGAACTGGGTCGATTCCTCGGTGTACCAACTGCTACGCCAGGTGCATGACCGCACCGCCCGCGAATCGCCAGCGACAGAGCGCCTGCGCGATGAACCGTCAGATTCGTTACTCGAATTGCTGGCCATTGTGCGCCAGCGTACTGAAGTCGTTTCGGTGCTGGGCTTGAGTACGGCACTGGTCCGGGATTATCTGGATTATGGGTACGAAGCCTGGGTCGGTCGCCCCGGGAAAATCGATATCAATCAAAAAACTGCGTTCTCGGTGCGTACACTTTACTCGCTGACAACGCTGACCCGCGCTTTCAGCCTGAGCGAGCAGCCAGACCAGCATTTGCTGGACTATCTGCGTCAAGTCCATTCGCTACCGACCAGTCCCGAGCCCAGCGAGGATGCATTGCGCGTGGTGCAGCAGGCCGCAGCCATCAAGCTGGCCGAGTTCTTTGCCTGGAGCGCGCAGGAAGTCAGCGAATGTGTTCGCCATATCAATCCTGACCCCCTGGTGCTGAAAACCCTGGATCAACTGGATCTGCTGATGCGCGTTTACGAGTTGTCGATGCAAACCGGTATGGATGCACGGACCATCTTGCAGATCGGCACCTTGCCGGAGACAACTGATAATAAAGAGGCCTATGCCCAGGCGGCTGAACTGGCCTTGCTCAGTGAGACGCAAACGCGCGTGCCGGTCGTGCAAATGCCGGGCGAACTGAAACAGTTGGTCAGGATGACTTGCACCGTAACCCCTACGGAAGTCATCGCTCGTAAAAAGGACGAGAAAGCGATCATCACGATGACACTCACCGATTCCCAAGGCGCACCGTTGAAAGGTGTCTCTGTTGACTGGCACACCGATCTCGGCACGATCAAGTCGCAGAAAACCAGTACCGAGGGAGTGCTCACGGCTGAGTATTTACCGGGCGAAGTGCTGGGTATCGATAGCCTCTATTTTTCCATGAGCCTGCTCGAGCCTGAGTGGGCGGTGAACATCAACGTCATCGCCGACGCCAAAACCATGAGTTTCCCGGCCGCGTTCATGTCTACGGTGCCGACAGGGGTCGTGCCGCTGGGACAGGAAGTCGAACTCTACGCCACGATGATCGACGCGCATGGAAACCTTGGGGCCAACATGCTGGTGGACTGGGCCTGGAAGGAAAGTATAGATCCAGGCGACAGGCCGACGATCCGCCCGGCCCACGGTTTCACCAATCAGCAGGGTGTTTCCCGGGTACATGTTTCCAGCGCTGTCAGCGGCACGTTCATCGTCGGTGTAAGCAGCCTGTCAAGCGGGAAAGGGAGTTACTTCGAACCCATCACGTTTGGTGCGACGAAAGTCAACAGCAGCCCCCCATCTGAACAAGCAGCATTGCCTTCCGACAGTGACACCGGAGCCTCTTCCACGGAGCAGCAATCATGACATCGAACAACATCGGCCTGTTGCAGGAAAAACGTCGTTCAGCATTGCTTGAGTATTGCATCGGGCAAGTCGAATTGTTGGGCTATCCGCCTTTGCAGACGCCGGAGGACGTGTTCGAATTGTTGCGAATTGACCCGCTTGACAGTGCTCGGGTGCAGACGTCGCCGGTGGCCGAAGCGATCAGTTGTGCGCAGCAATACATCAGTGCGGTGTACAACAAAATGGAACCCGGTTTCGAAAAACACGAGTTTCCCCCCGAAGAACTGGAACGCTGGGCGCTGTACAACAACTACTCGGACTGGGCAGCGGTGCAGATGATCACGCTGAACCCGGAAAACTTCATCCATCCATCGGTGCGTCAGGGCAAGACGGAGCTGTTCAGGACCCTGGAAAACAACCTCAATCAGGCCCGGCTGAGTAGCGACTCGGTGCTGGCCGCGCTGCTGGATTATTTGCAGGCCTTCGAGCAGATCTGCGATCTGGATGTCATCAGTGGCTACATGGATGGCACCACCCCCGAGCGCGCCGATTATTACTTCGTCGGACGTCAGCGGATCGCGCCGTTCCAGTACTACTGGCGCAAGGCACAAATCGAGATCACGCCCAGCTGTGTTGCCGTCAACCCGGCGGCGTGGAGTGAATGGAAAGCGGTGGACATTCAACCCGCCGGGCGGGTGCTGGACATGCGTCCAGTGGTCTGGAACGGCCGGCTGTGTCTGGTCTGGGCGGAGTGGCGGGACAAGGTTGGCGAGATCATCGAAGCCGTTCCTCCGGATCCTTTGAAGGACGACCGATCCCGGTTCGTTCCCCATCAACTGGATATCAATGTCGCGTTCATGAGGCAGAACGGGCAATGGTCGGCGCCGTTGAGTTTGCGCCATAGCGAGTTTGATGAAGATCGCTCCGCCGGTGCCCGGCTGGTTGCAACCGTGTGGGTCGATTATCAACACCCCAAAGGCAAACTGGGGGTGTTGCTGGACAGTGATGACGACCTGGAAGAGATCGCGGTCATCGATGTGCTGATGCGCCCCGATGTCAGTGACAGTGGTGGCTGGCTGATATTGGCTCTGGAGAAACGATTTGTTTCTGTCTTGACGATTCAGCATCCGCTGGGTCTTGAGGTTACGGTGGTCCCAAGTGAGTCGCCTTCAGGCCCTATGGAGCCTTTTCTGGGGCTGAACGTCTTTGCCATGCGAGCGGGTGAAAACGATGTGTTGACCGTTGAGGGCTTTTGCAGGGCCACGGGGTTAGCAGAGACCAAGGATACAAACTTCACTTTGCAACTGGAAAATGCTGCCGACGGTGACCCTGCGCCGGTGAAGCTTGCGGTTTCTACAGCTGGCGGTTGGACAATGAAATTTTCCGGGACCTTCACTCGGCCAAAAGGGTCCTGGGGTAACGTCAGGTTCACGCTAAAGAATGATACAGATGGCTTTGGCGGCAAACAGTTTGACCTGACGATTGTCGACCTCTTGAAGGGCCTGGCACCAACGCTGAGGAAAAATGACACGGATGCTGCCCAGTTCCTCTTTTTCATGCTGGGTGTTGGCTGGGAACTCCAGTGCGTTCGGCTCAACTCGCTGTTTGGCCCCGAGCTGGTAACACGTTCGACGGTCTCTCCAGCGACGTTACTGAATTGGAATTCCCAGCATCTGTCCGAACCACCACCCACCGGGGTTGTTTTCGAGGAGCGCAATGGCGCTTTCGATGGCGCCAACGGTCGGTTTTTCTGGGAGCTGTTTTTCCATTTGCCGCATTTGATTGCGACGCGGTTGCGTGATGAAGAGCGTTTTGCTGAAGCACAGATGTGGTTGCATTTCATCTTCGATCCACGGGCCGCAGCCGACGAAAGTTCGGTGCCCAGCAAACCCAGTTACTGGGGCTGCCGACCGTTGATCAACGAGCCGGGCAATCCCGGCTGTGAAGCCGTGGCGCCCGCCGACCCGGATGCCATCGGATATTCTGCACCCAGGCACTTGAGGCTGCTGATATTCACCGACTATGTGAAGAACCTCATGGCCTGGGGCGACTGGCACTACCGTCAACTGACCCGGGAGAGTCTGGTGGCGGCCAAGTCATACTACGTGCAAGCGGCAACATTGATGGGCAAGCCGCCTTTGACTCAGGCGGTGAACCTGTGGCGGACAGCGACGCTCGGCAGCCTTCTGGAACAGAGCTGCACACGCACGGCACTCGAAGCCTTTGAGAAGGAATCGAATTTCACCTTGGCGGATGTTCCGTCCGGCTCCGATAGCGCTCCCATGCTGGGCATGTTGGCCTGCGCGCCTTTTCGCGAGCCGATCAATGAGCAACTGCTCGATCTGCTCAACTATCCGCAGTACCGCATGAGTAACTTGCGCAACAACCTGACCATTGATGGCAAGCCCATGGTCCTGCCGTTGTTCAATCCACCGACTGATCCGAACCAATTGCTGCGCGCGTTGGCAGCGGGGGGGGGCGGCGGCGCAAGACCGATGGGCGGACGGCTGGTAGTCATCGCGTTTCGTTGGCGCGTGATCTACGAGGTCGCCTTGCGCGCCGTGCAGACCTTGCAGGATTACGGCAGCCAAGTGCTCAACCTGCTCGAGCGACGCGACCGTGCCGAGCAGGAAGAGCTGCAGCAAAACCATCTGGTGGAGTTGGGCAACTACGCTAAAACCGTGCAGGAGCAATCCATCGCTCAGTTGGAAGCGAGCAAGACGGCGCTTGAACAGAGTCGGGTAGTGGCCCAGGAACGGGCTGATGCTTACGCAGCACGCTATAACGAAAACGTCTCGGCGGTCGAATATCAGGTCATGGCCAACCTGGACCAGTCCAAAGGGCTGGCGCTGACCGCCAAAATCCTCAAACCGGTAGGCGCAGCCGTGGCGGCTGCACCCAATATCTTCGGCATGGCGAACGGCGGTTTTCGGATCGATAAAGTGACTGATGCCATTTGCTTCGGCCTGGAAATCGCCTCGTCGATGTTGCAGATCGATGCCGACAAGCAAGCCACCACCGAAGGCTATCGCCGCCGTCGCAATGAATGGGGGCTGCAACGCGATCAGGCGCTGGCAGAAGTCGCCGCCATCGATGCGCAAATCGTTGCGCAGAATCATGCGGTCGATGCAGCCAGAACCAACCTTGCGCAAACGCTGCGAGCTAATGCTCAGGCGTTGACGATGTACAACTATCTGAAAAAGCGCGCGACCAATGCCGAATTGTTCGGCTGGATGTTGGGGCAGCTCAAGGCCTTGCACTATCAGGCTTACGACGCGGTGGTCAGTCTGTGTCTCAGCGCGCAAACGGCAATGAGTGCTGAAACCGGCGATTACGATTCACATATTCCGTTGCCTCAGGTCTGGCTGGATCAACGTCACGGTTTGACCGCTGGCGAGCATCTGCGCGCGCACCTGCTGCGCATGGAGCATGAATACCTGCTGCGCACCGAGCGAAGACTGGAGCTGGTGAAAACCATCTCCTTGCGGCGCTTGTTCAATGATGCCTTGGACCCCCAGGGCGTTGGCAGCTGGGACGCTGCATTGTTGCAATTGCAGACCACCGGCGCGCTGGAGTTCAAACTGACACAATTGCAGTTCGATCGGGATTATCCGGGGCATTTCTGCCGGCAGATCAGTTCGGTGGAAGTCGACTTGCCCGTTCTGACGGGACCTTTCGAGGACGTGCGCGCGATCTTGCTACAGGTCGGCAGCATGACCGCAAGCCGGGCTTCGGTGCAGTCGGTGCAGTATCTGCACGATCCTGATCTTGCTCAGATCGCCCCTTCCGATTTGCTGTTCAACTTGCGCCCAGGCCAGCAGATTGCCCTGTCGGTGGGTATTGCCGACAACGGCATGCCGACGGTGAAGCCGGATGAAGGCTTGCTCAATCCGTTTGAAAACACCGGTGTGGTGTCCGCCTGGGAACTGAAATGGCCTTGGCACGAAGAGCCACCGCAGGCGGCCATGCTGCGTTCGATGAACGATTGCATCGTGCGCATTCGTTATACGTGCAAGAGCGGTGATCAGTCGTTTACCGATTCGGTGAAGGAATTGGTCAAGGTTGCCGAAGAAAGCAGGCTGGCAAGCCAGGGCAAGGGAGCGCGCGGCCATGAATGATCCGATTGTTCACGCGAACGAAAACCTGGTGCGCAATGGTGACTTCGAAGAAGCGTTCGAAGGTTGGGCAAAGACGGGGAGGGTATTCATAGGAACGGCGTATTACGACAACTCACCTGTCAAGCACATCAAAGCGCCAAAACAGACGGGAGTCAGTCAGGACGTCACCATTCCCCGGGATCCTGATGGCAATGGCGTTTATTGGCTGAGCTTTCTATGGGAAAGCAGTCTTGATCAATCGGGCTGGGTGAAGATTTCACAGGGGGGAGAGGTGCTTCACCTCATCGAACTAACAGCCGTCGGCAAACGCGATCATGAACAGGATCAGGATCGCCTCGATTCAGGGTCAGAGAGACGATTCAGTCCGACGCCGCATGAAATGGAACTGACGTCGGATATTTCAAGCTCAAAGCCGCTGCACATCGAAATACGCAGCTCGAATGAGTCTTCGCATCCTGCCGGGGAGCTCTGGGTTACCCGCGTCAAGCTCGAGTTGAGACTTGCGCCGCTTGAGTTGCAGGCAATAGAACTCGACGGCATGTCGTTACCGCCCTTGAGCAAAATGTACCTGTGTCAGGGCGCCGGCAGCGGCGCAGTTTTTGCCAACGAGGGATTGATTACCCCGCACTTGCTCGGTTTTGTGCCTGTGTCGGAAAACCCTTGGGACGGCACCGAGGTTGCATTGACCATCGACAGGAACCCACTGGACGCGATTGTCGCGACGCCCGCATGGGGTGACCCACAATCATTGGACTCGCCATGGACGCTCGATTGCCCGTTGATCGATGATCAGGTACACGAGTTCACCCTGAGTTTGCGCAACCGTTACACCGCGCAGGCCTTAGAGATCCCGGTATCGCTGGGCAACCACCGGCTGATTTTTCGTGAAGTGCTCGAGGCCGCTTATTACCCGTTGGTTGGGCAAAGTGTCCGCTTGGGTGTGCAAGTGGCGTCGTACTACACCGGCCAGCCGGTCGCCGGGCTCACAGTGAACTGGTCAACCAAAGAGCAGGGGGTGTTGGCGGCTGCCTGTACCGATGAACTAGGGTGGGCTTGTTTCACTTACGAGGCGAAGGCTGCGGCTGAGGTCGTTATTGAGGCATCGGTTATCAGCTGTTATTACGAGCTGGGCGTATGGACGCAGACGTTTGAAGTGGTGGTACTGGCCGAAGACCCGTGGGCAACGTTGATGGTTGTTGAAAACAACGAAGTCAGAGAGTGGATTGAAAACAGTTATCCGAACCGCGGTTCCACACATGCCATCGGTGTAATGCTCACCGCTGACAGTCGTCTGCGAGGCAGCGATTTCTTCCTGCATTGGAGCGGCGACAAACCTGAGCCACTGGGGGTGGTTGTCAGCCCGCCACTGGAAACCGCGGTGCCCATGCCTATAGGCGGGGACGGCACTGCAGCCTGGACACTGGCCTGTGAAGACCGGCGCGACGGGTTGTTCGAGTTGTCATTGCGCTGCTCGAAACTGTTGCTGCCGTCGCCGGGAAAGCGTATGTCGCTGGCCCGCAACAGGATCAGGATCAAAGAGGTGCGACAGGCCGCCAACAGTCCGGTGGTGGAGGATCATGAAAGTGCGTTTCTGCGATTGCAAGTGGTGCATGTCACCGATCTGGGCGACGGCGAGCCGGTGATTGGTGCGCAGGTCGAGTGGCTAACCGATGATGGCCTTGTGCGCAGCGAAACGGGAAGCGGTGGCTGGGGCAGCCTGAAGTTTTACACCCGCGAATCCGGGACTCACACCATCACCGCGACGGTGCGTGCGCACGAAGCGGGCGAGCCGCTTGAGTGCGAGTTTACCGTGAACACGATTGCCAGGAGTTCGTGGAAAGACAAAGTGAGCATCACGCTTGATGGCAGAGAGACTGACATGAAAAACGGTCTCTTCTGCGTTCGAGGTCGAAACCATGTCCTGGAGGTCACGGCTCTTGCCGATAGCCCCCTGATTGGCGAAAAAATCACATTGACATGGGGCGTTGACGATCCAGGCATCGGTCTGGAAGTGAGTGACCTTGGTGTGCCCAGGGAGTTGCGTGAAAATGAGCCGCTGATCTGGACGCTGAGTTCTGAATTCGCAACGAGCCACAGCAGTATGTTTGGACTAAGGCTCGAGACCGAGACACTTGAAAATCGAGAGTTGCTCGCTCGCTTGTTTTCACCGGATATTCACGATGAGTTCACGCTGGTCCTGGATCAAGTGAGCACCACGCGAGGCCAGTCGCTGTATCCCTGCCTGGGCGCCGTACATCGGTACACTTTCAGAACCCATGCGCTGAGCGCTTTGGTGGGTCTCGACATGGATTTAAACTGGAGAGGAACACCAGCGTCAGAATTGGACATCGCCCTAAGCCCTCCTCCAGAAAGCACCAACGTTATTGATGAAAGTGGCATGACCTGGACTCTGGATTGTTCACAGAGCCGGGTGGCCGGGAAGTTCGGTCTTGATTTCTCGACTCGTGCTGGTCCGACCGATGTCACCGAAATGCACTTGGGCCACAACAAACTCAGCATCGAAGCCGTGCGTGAATCCGCGGTGTACCCGGTCGTGGGTCAGGAACCGGCATGGCTGTGGGCGAAGGTACGTTCGGATTTCTCGGAAGATGCCATGGTTCAAGTGCCAACGCTGTGGACGGTTGATGGCAACACTGAATCACATGTCACCGCTGAGGATGGCTGGGTCGGCTTTGCGTATAAGGCAACTACGGACGGGCCGGTAACGGTTGAGGTTTCCGTGACCAGTCCGTATGACGCGGGTACGGATGCTCGTTCGATGGAGATAGATTCGCTGGCCAGCGACCCTTGGGCTCGATTGCAGTTCAGTATGGACTACGGGCCGGCACAGCCATTCGGCCAGGACACCGGTTTTCCGCGTCGCAAACTGACCCACACAATCAATGTGACTGCCCCGGGGGATACCTTTTTGTCCTCCCGCAAATTGACGCTGGGCATGGTCGGGACCGGGCCTGAGGCCCTGGGTGTTCGCTTCACGCAGCCGGTACTCGGTCTGCCAAGGGTTTTCAGTAGCGAGGCGGGATTCTCCGACTCCTTCACGGTCGATGACAAGAATAACGGCAGTTTTGGCTTGTTTCTGGCCTGCGACCAGTTGGCTCGATGGTCACCTGTCAATGCCATGTCGGTGGGCGAAGGCGCGCAAGTGGTGAAAATCGCCGAGCGTTCACGGGTCAGCCAGACGCTGCTTTGGGGCGAGGCGGTGTCTGAACAGATCACCGTTGTTTCGGCCATCAGCGGCAGGCCGATGGTGGGGATGAACGTTGTCTGGCGCAGTCCGGATCTTGGCGAGGTGATCACCACTACCAACTTTTATGGTGAGGCACGGATCCGGTTTGTGCCCACGATCCCCGGGGCGGCGCAACTGACGGCGACGGTGGGGGATGCGCAGTATTCGGAATCGATTTCGCTGCCGTACGTGCTCCATGAACCTCGAGAGATCAAAGAACTGGTCAGCGATGATTTAACGGGATATCCGGGGCAAGAGATTACTGCGCAGGCCTTGGTGGTTTCGGCTGAGACCGGGGAGCCTTTGGCCAATGTTGAAGTGATGTGGGAATACGACAACAGATCGTTACCGACAACGCTGACGGATGCCGAGGGCAAGGCAATGTGTCGTTTTACCTTGGGTGCATCAATCGAGTCTGCTTTATGGGCGTCGGTAAAGGGCGGTTTGGCAGGTTGGGATGTGAAAGCGTTGTGGTTGACCGTCAAAGAGCGTCCGGCGGCGGTGGCGTCCGTCGTTGCCTCGCCGAATCCGGCTTTCGTGAACGACTTTGTAACCATGACTGCATTGATCGTAGACAAGGCTTCTGAAGAGCCGATGCCGAAAAGGAAAATACTTGTCTCCATTAACGGCAGGCCCTCTATTCAGGCCAGTACAGATAACAACGGTGAATACAAAACCTCTTGGAGGGTGATGGACCTGTCGGATACCGTTTCCCTTGACGTCGAAGTCGAGAATCCTGACGGTACCTCGAGCCGCGGATCTGTGCACGTCCGGATCGAGAGATGATCAAAGCGCCGCACTTCTTTTCCAACTGAGATACCGCGTCACCAGTTCGGCCCCCAATTCTGCGGGCCGGACATCCACCACTGGAACGCCATGAGCACTCAACCGCTCATGGAGTTCTGCGCGCTCATTCACGTAGTTCACTGTCCCGCAATAAGCCAACGCTTCGGGCAGCGTTTGCACTGTGGTCTGGCGCAACGTATCCAGGGTTTCTTCGCGCAGACTGGCGACCAGCACCCGATGTTGTGCGCTCAGGCGTTTGACCGCGTTCAGCAGTTCCTCATCGTCCTCATCGCGCAGGTTGGTTACCAGCACCACCAGTGCCCGGCGCTTCTGTCGCGCCAACAGTTGATTGGCGCCAGCCTGATAATCGGCAGGACGCTGCGTGCTGTCGAGGTCATAAACCGTGTTGAGCAGCACGTTCAGTTGCCTGCTGCCCTTGACCGGCGCGAGATGGCGCGGCTGTTCGCTGGCGAAGGTACTCAAACCCACTGCATCACCCTGGCGCAACGCGACATAACTGAGCAACAGGCAGGCGTTGAGGGCATGGTCGAAATGCGACAGTTCATCATCCTGGCTGCGCATGCGTCGGCCGCAGTCGAGCAGGAAAATGATCTGCTGGTCGCGCTCGTCCTGATACTCGCGGGCGATCGGTGTGCGTTGACGGGCGGTGGCTTTCCAGTCGATCTGGCGCAGGCTGTCGCCTTCACGGAATTCGCGCAGTTGATGAAACTCCAGGCCCTGACCGCGACGTTGCCGCTGGCGTACGCCGAGCTGGCTGAGCCAGTTGTCCACCGCCAGCAATTCACCACCATAGAGCCGGGCGAAGTCGGGGTAGACGCGAGTCTGGTCGCTGCCGTTGAGCAGGCGTCTGCCCGACCATAATCCCAAGGGGCTGGGCAGGTTGATTTCGCAGTGGGCGAAGCTGAAATGGCCGCGCTTGAGTGGGCGCAGGCGATAGCCGAGCAGGCTGCGCTGGCCGGGTTGCAGTTCAATCGCCAGCGGCAGATTTTCGAAACTCAGGCCTTCTGGCGGATGGTCGAACAGTTCAATGTGCATCGGCTCAGTGAAGTCATGTTCTACCTCCAGCCGCACCTCACCCCAACGGCCGAGCGCCAGACTGCCGGGCATCTGTCGTGTGATGCGCGGTGTTGGCAGGCGTTGCAGGCGCAGCGCATCAAGCATCGCCAAGGCCAGCAGTGCCAGCAGCAGACCCCAGTTGATCGCTATCAGGCTCGCCGGGATGTCGACTTGCAGTGCGTGCAAAGTGCCCAGCACAAGACTGATGACCAGCAGCAAGGCCAGCCAGATCAACAGCAGGCGCGAGGGTTTCACAGACGTGGCGCCGGAATCTGTTCAAGCAATTGCTGGAGCACTTGATCGACCTGCAGGCCTTCGATGTCCAGCTCCGGGGCGATGCGTACACGATGGCGCAGCACGGCCAGCGCGCAACCCTTGACGTCGTCGGGAATCACGAACTCGCCGCCACGCAGCAACGCTCGGGCACGGGCGCAACGCACCAGGGCAATCGAGGCGCGCGGCCCGGCGCCGAGGGTCAGCCCCGGCCAGGTGCGTGTGCTGCGCGCCAGGCGCACGGCGTAATCGAGCACCTGATCGTCGAGCGGCAAGTCACTGGCGATGCGTTGCAAGGCTTGCACATCCTTGGCCTGCAGCACGGTGCGCAGCGGCTGCACATCGAGCATGTCGGCACGGGTCGAACGGCAGACCTGACGCACCATGTTCAGCTCCTGATCAGCGTCGGGGTAGTCCATGCGCACCTTGAGCATGAACCGGTCGAGTTCGGCTTCCGGCAGGGGATAGGTGCCTTCCTGTTCGATCGGGTTCTGCGTGGCCAGGACCATGAACGGTTGCGCGATCGGCAGGGCGCGACCCTCGAGCGTGACCTGCCGTTCCTGCATCGCTTCGAGCAAGGCTGCCTGGGTTTTTGCCGGCGCGCGGTTGATTTCGTCGGCCAGCAACAGATTGGTGAACAGCGGACCCTTGCGCAATTTGAACTGCTCGGTTTGCAGGTCATACACGGCGTGGCCGGTGACGTCGCTGGGCATCAGGTCCGGGGTGAATTGAATCCGCGCAAACTCGCCACCGAAGCAACGGGCCAATGCCCGCACCAGCAGGGTTTTGCCCAGCCCCGGCACGCCTTCGAGCAGCACGTGACCACCGGCGATAAGCGCCGTCAGCACGTCGTCAATCACCTGGTTCTGGCCGATCAGGGCTTTCTGCAATTCGCCGCGCACTGCCTGCGCCAACTGGCTGGCACGCTGGCGTTGCTGGGCGGCGTGGCTGGCGCTGCCGGGCTCGATCTGTTCAGTCATAGCGTGTTCCTCAAGGTTTGCAGGTGGGCGACCTGGCGGCAGAAATCGGCACTGGATAAACGCCGGTTCGGCACCGGGCTCAGGGCCTGGCTGATAGCGCGGGTGGGTTGCCGGGTCAGGCGTGACAATGCCAGCCACTGTTCGGCAACGTTCAATTGGTCAAAGCCGGGGTGGCGGCGGCGGGCGCGACGCAGCACATCCTGTTGCAGCGCTTGCAGCAACGCTTGCTGGCCGTTGTGGCGCAACAGGAAATCGGCGCTGGCGCGCAGGTGTTCCTGCAATTGTCGCCGTCCGCTAGAGGCCGGCGTCTGAAGTGGGCCGTGGCGTACGCCGACGTGCCAGAGCCACAGGCCGATCAATGCGAGCAGGGCGACGATGGCCTGCGGGAAGTAACGCCAGAGCAAGGTCAGCAGGCCATCATGCTCGGTGTTGTAGATCAACGTGACGTCGGTGTCGGCGCTCAAATACCAGAGCAGCCAGGCGTTGTCGTATTGGTTGATGGTTTTGTTTTTCCACAACTCGGCGTCGGTGACCACGGTGATCGAGCCAAGGCTGTAGGGCAGTTGCATCATATGCGTCGCCTTGGCGCTGTTGGCCCAGGCTTGCGCGAGGTTCTTCGGGTCGTCGAGGTGGAAGTCGGTGTCGAAACCGGCGTAAGCCGGAGCGTCCTCGTCTTCCAGATAGAGTTTGGTCAGTTTCGGGAACCGGTCTGGCTCAACGTCGGCGGGCAAGTCTTTCAGGTCTTTGCTCAGGGATTGATGTATTTGCACCCGATCAAGTAACAGGTCGTTGCTTTGTTTGCTCTGCTCGTCCCACAGCGATTCGGCGACGAACACCAGCCGCCCGCCGGCCCGCGTCCAGTTCAGGATCTGATCGACCTGACGCGGAGTCATGCGAGAGCGGTCGTTGAACAGCAGAAGCGTATGCCGGCGCGGATCGATATCGGGGAGCACCGCAAGGCTTTCGGCATGGCTGACGTTGAGGCCACGCTCACGCAAGAACAGCTCGGCTGCCAGATAAGGATTGGCTTGCGCAGCGGGCGAGGGGCCGTGATCGACTTCTTCCTGATAAGGCTTGGCCTTGAGATAGAGAAAAACGCTTAACGTGCCGAGCAACAGCACGACCAACGCAGCGAGCCAGCACAATGTACGGCGGCTCAACGGGCGGCTCCCTGGCCGAACAAACCGCGCCAGCCATCGCACAACTCTTGTTGCAGAGCTGCCGCCGGTACGCGATGACCGTAAGCCATGTTTTGCCAGTGGGCGGTCAGGCTGCGGCTGAAGGCGAGCAGTTCGGGACGCTGTAATTTCTCGATGTGCGCCAGTACCTCAAGTTCAGTATCGGCGGGCTTCAGGCTCAGATCGAAGTCGTGGAGCAGATGGCTGAGCAGCCCTCGATAGAGCAGGCCCAGCGCTGCACGAGGCTGGCTTTGCCAGAGTTGTTCGGCATGGGCGGCGATGTCGTCAGGCAAGGTATCGCGGTTCAAATCCAGGCCGAAGGCTTGCTGCGGCAACGCTCGTTTCGCCTTGGCAGGCTGTTTCGGACGGTGGCTGACAAAGGCTTGGAGAAACTCGCGATATCGCCAGATCAGCCAGCCCAGCGCAGCAATGACCGCGCTCCACAACAGCACTTCAATGATCTTCGCCAGTCCATTCAAGTGTTGTCCGTCGAGCCAGCCCAGCAGGGTTTTCAGCCACTGCGGCGCTTCACCGGGTTTTTGCGCTTCGGCAGGTTTCGCCGGGTCGTCGCCAAAGCGATAGCGGGTGACGACTTCCTTGTTCTTGAACGGCGGCTGTTCTAGCAGCGCCTTGATATTGTCCCGGGAGGCCTGACTGGTCAGCGGCTGATTCAACAGGCGCGGCGCCAGTGGGCTGTCATCCGGTTCGGCCGCCCAGGTTGACGGCATATTCGGCAGCACCAGACAGACCGCCAGCAGCAACCCCAACACACTGTTGCTCAGACGTTGACGCAAGCGGCGGAACACCAGTTCGATATCCCACGCTTCCAGTTGCGTGCGCCGGTTCAGATAAAGGCTGAAGCCACAGGCGACATAGATCGGCTCCCACACCACCAGCACCAGCGCGTAGAAGGCATTGGTCAGATGTTCGAGCCAACGCCACTCGTTACCTGTCGAGAGAATCAGCGACTGCCAGTCCCAATCCGTTTCGATCTGCTGCGGCAGCAACATGTAGAACAGCACCATCAGGCCGATCCACAGCGCGGTCTCCAGATGCACGCCGATGATGGTCAGCCATTGCGCGGCGCCGGCGTTGCGTTGCAGCAGCACGTGCAGACGTTGTTGCCGGGCGCTGCCGTCGAGGCTTTCGAGTTGCACCACCGGCAGTAAAAAACTGCGGCTCAAACTCAGTCGGCGCCACGTCAAGCTGGCCAGCAGTTGCGGCTTGAGCAGGCGTGGCCATTCGCGCAGGGCTTGCTTGAGTGTTGGCGTTTCGCCAAACAGCGCTTTCGACAGGATGTACAGCGGCAGGCGTTCATACGCCGGTTTCAGCCACCAGAAGATAAACACCGCCAGTGATGGCGAATCCCACAGCAACAGGCTGAGCACGGCGAACAGCGGCAGAGTGACGATTGCCCAACTTGTCATCAGCAGACGCCGATGTTGCTGGCTCATCAGCACGCCGAGGTCCATGGCTTCCCAGGTCGTGCGCGGACGGATCACCACGGTGGCGTCACTCAGGCGCATGACGGGTCCTTCCGGCGAACAACAGATAGACCGCGACCAGTGCCCAAAGCCCGGCGCCAACCAGATATTTGGTCAGTGGCGTGACGCTGGTTTTTGACGACCAATAAGCTTCGATAAACGCCGCAATCAACAGGAACAACATCACCCCGCAGACCAGCAATACGCTTTTGCGCGCCGCCCGCTTCAGCGCTTCGCTGCGGGTCAGCCGTGCGGGCGCGATCAAGGCCCAGCCGAGTTCCAGGCCGGCCGCCCCAGCAAGGGCGATGGCGGTAAGTTCAAAGGCGCCATGGGCGATGACGAACGACCAGAAGGTCTGGCCGAAACCGATCTCGCTGAGATGCCCGGCTACCGCGCCGATGACCATGCCGTTGTAAAACAGAAAGAACGCACTGCCCACGCCCAGCAACAAGCCGCTGGCGAAGGTCTGAAAGGCAATGCCGATGTTGTGCATCACGTAGTACCCGAACATCACCCAGTCTTCGCTGGCCGCGCGTTCGGCGGGGCGCCCGAGGTGGCCGGCGACCGGGTCGTACATGCCTTGCATCTCGCGCACCTGATCGGCGGGGATCAGGTTGTAGACCAGTTCGGGAAACACATACACCAACACGCCGACACTGATAAGGCTGCCGAAGAACAGCAGGCTGGCGACCAGCACAAAAGGCCATTCGGCGCGGACCAGTCTGGGGAAGTCGGCGAGGATGAAGCTCAGCAGATTGGCGCCGAGCCGACTGCGGTGACGGTAGAGCTGTTGATGCCCGCGCAGCACCTGTTGCTGCAATGAGTCGATGAGGAAACTGCTGTAGCCGCGTTCCTCGGCCAACGCCAGATGCTGGCAAAGCCTGCGATAAGCCTTGGGGAAACCGGCGACTTGTGAGGTGTCCTTGCCACGTTCAAGGCGTTCGAGAGCTAGCGCAAAACGCTCCCATTCGGCCTTGTGGTGACTTTCGAAAAGGCTCTGCTTCATGTCGGGCCCAACAAGCCGCGAGCGATGCCATTGAGTTCAACGACAGCTTTGGGCGCGGAAATATGCAGTGGCTGGGCGAGCAGAGCCGCCAGTTCATTGACCCGTGCTGGCGATAATTCACCTTGGCGCTCGGCAAAACCCAATACGGCGCGTTGTTCCGCGAGCGTCAGGGGGACGGGCGAGCGCCGCGGTTCGACTTCAGGTAATTGCGGGCGAGTCAGCGGGCGTTCGCTGTAGACCACCAGTGTGCCGGCAGCGATGTCGCCGAGGCGTTTGAAGGCCGGGTGGTGCAGGCAACTGAGTGTGCCGAGGAAATAGCCGAATGGCAGCAGATCGACAAAACGCAGCAGATTGCGCAGCAACGAGGCCGACCAGCCAATCGGTGTGCCGTCGTCGTGCACCACGCGCAGCCCCATCCATTGTTTGCCCGGCGAGCGGCCCTGACGCAGCACTTCAAACAGCACCATGTACCACCAACTGATCGCAAACAGCAGCAGCGAACCGAGGCCCATACCGAGCTTGCCGAGAAATGCCAGGGCGATGAACAGCACGCCCATGATTACGCCGCGCAGGGCCAGATCGATCGCGAAGGCCACGGCACGCACCATCAACCCGGCGGGACGCAACGGCAGGTCGATGCCTTCCGGCGTTTCGACCTGATGCCGCGTATCCAGCGGCGGGGCCAGCGGTGCTTTCCTTGGCGGTGCTGTGGGCTCGAGCATGGGCTACCTGATGTTCGCCTGTTCGGGGTGCAAGTGAGGCCGATGCTAGCAGCCTCTCGGGGGAAAACGACATAACTATGTATTGCACAGCGAATGCCGCAAGGTATTTGAATGTTTCAAGGCTGGCCGCGACGGCGGTCGAGCGCCTAGACTTCGCCGATCTTCAGTTCAGGAACCGCCCGTGACTTCAATCTTCTGGTACGACTACGAAACCACTGGCATCAATCCGCGCAACGACCGCCCGTTGCAGGTGGCCGGGATTCGCACCGACCATGCGCTCAACGAAATCGACGAGCCGGTCAATCTCTACTGTCAGCCCAGCGAAGACATCCTGCCGCATCCGGCGGCCTGCGCGATAACCGGCATCACCCCGGGCCAGCTCGCCGAAAAGGGCTTGAGCGAGGCGGATTTCATGACGCGGGTCCACGCTCAGTTGGCCGCCCCCGGCACCTGCGGCGCGGGTTACAACACGCTGCGTTTCGACGACGAGATGACCCGTTACAGCCTCTATCGCAACTTCTTCGACCCTTACGCCCGGGAGTGGCAGGGCGGCAACAGTCGCTGGGATCTGATCGATGTGGTGCGCGCTGCCTATGCATTGCGTCCTGACGGACTGGTCTGGCCGACCGATGACGAAGGCCGGGTGACGCTCAAGCTCGAACGCCTGACGGCGGCGAACAATATCGATCATGGTCACGCCCACGAAGCCTTGTCAGACGTGCGCGCCACCATCGCACTGGCGCGGTTGATCCGCGAAAAACAGCCGAAACTGTATGACTGGCTGTTTCAGTTGCGCAGCAAGCAGAAAGTCATGGATCAGATTCGCCTGTTGCAGCCGCTGGTGCATATTTCCGGGCGTTTCTCGGCGGCGCGCAGTTATGTCGGCGTGGTGCTGCCACTGGCATGGCACCCGAAAAACCGCAATGCGCTGATTGTCTGTGACCTGCACCTCGACCCGCAGGGTTTGCTGGATCTCGACGCGCAGACTCTGCGCCAGCGTTTGTACACGCGTCGCGATGACTTGCTGGAAGGCGAGTTGCCGGTGCCGCTCAAGCTGATTCACATCAACCGTTGCCCGGTGGTGGCGCCGCTTGCGGTTTTGCGTGCGCAGGATCAGCAACGTCTGGGTCTGGACATGGCGCTGTATCAGCAGCGAGCACTGCGGCTAACTGACGCACAACAAGTTTGGAAAGATAAAGTTGCGGCAATTTATGCCAGTGAAGATTTCACACCGAGCGAGGATCCGGAACAACAGTTGTACGACGGATTTATCGGTGACCGCGACCGGCGTCTATGTGAGCAAGTGAGGAGTGCCGACCCGGCGCAACTAGCGCAAGAGCAATGGCCTTTCGATGACGAACGTTTGCCCGAATTACTCTTTCGATATCGCGCACGTAACTTTCCCGAGACGTTGAATTTCGAAGAGCAAGAACGCTGGAGAATATTTTGTCAGCAGCGGTTGTGCGAGCCTGAATACGGCGCGCCGAATACCTTGAAGTCTTTTAGCGAGGCGGCAGAGCAATGGTCGCTTAATGCCACGCCGCTGCAGAGTGAGGTGCTCAATGAATGGCAGAATTATGTCCAGGCATTGCGCAAACGTTTGAATCTTTGAAATCGAACATGACCTGGCTTAAATGCCATGCATAAAAAAACGCCAGCATTCGCTGGCGTTTGTTTTTTCGCGGATCGCTCGGCGAAAGCGTTGCGGCTTAGCCCAGCAGGGTAGCCCAGCCTTCAACCACGTCACCGCCCCACTTGGCTTTCCACTCTTTCAGAGTTTTGTGGTTGCCACCTTTGGTTTCGATGACTTCGCCGTTGTGCGGGTTTTTGTATTGTTTAACTTTGCGGGCACGCTTGGTGCCGGTAGTTTTTACTGCGCCGCCGCGTACTGCTTTGGTTTTTGCTTCCGGGTCCAGCAGCGCGATGATGTCACGCAGCGACTTGGAGTATTCGCCCATCAGGGTGCGCAGTTTGCCTTCGAATTCCAGCTCGGCTTGCAGTTTGTCGTCTTGCGACAGGTTCTTCAAACGGGCTTGCAGCTCTTTGATAGCTTCTTCGGTGGCGCGGTATTCGTTGATCAAGGACATGATTACTACCTTAGTAGAGTGCTGAATGGCAGGGGGACAGTGCCGCAATAATAGTCAGGCTGTTTCATCAAGTAAACATTTAACCGGAGTTTTTATTTAAATTAGTTACGAGAAACTGCGTTCTATTGAATATTCAGTTAAATAGTGTGATCCAGTCATCACAGATATTCACAGTTGTCTGATCAAGCGATGCCGCAAAATCAGCGCCAGGTTGACGGTTACTCCATCAAGCACCTGTAGGGCCGGGCCTGTCGTGCAACCGTGTTGATCAATACTGCAGTTTTCCCCCGCAGCCGCTAGAATGGCGGCCTTTGCGAAGTTCTGGAGTTTCCCCCTCATGCGCACTTTTCGGCTGGTGATTTCTTGCCCGGACCGCGTTGGCATTGTTGCCAAAGTCAGTAATTTTCTGGCAGCCCACAACGGCTGGATCACCGAAGCGAGCCACCACTCGGACAATCAAGTGGGTTGGTTCTTCATGCGTCACGAGATTCGTGCCGATTCGCTGCCTTTCGGTATCGAAGTGTTGCGCGAGAAGTTTGCGCCGATCGCCGAAGAGTTCTCGATGGACTGGCGCATCACCGACACCGAGCAGAAAAAGCGCGTTGTGCTGATGGCCAGCCGCGAATCCCACTGCCTCGCTGACTTGCTGCACCGCTGGCACAGCGACGAGCTGGACTGCGAAATTTCCTGCGTGATTTCCAACCACGACGACCTGCGCAGCATGGTCGAATGGCACGGCATTCCTTATTACCACGTCCCGGTCAACCCGCAGGACAAGCAACCGGCCTTCGACGAAGTGTCGCGCCTGGTCAAACAGCACGACGCCGAAGTGGTGGTGCTGGCGCGTTACATGCAAATCCTGCCACCGGACATGTGCCGTGAATACGCACACAAGGTCATCAACATTCACCACAGCTTCCTGCCGTCTTTCGTTGGCGCCAAGCCGTATCACCAGGCTTCCATGCGTGGCGTGAAGCTGATCGGCGCAACCTGCCACTACGTGACTGAAGAGCTGGACGCCGGCCCGATCATCGAGCAGGACGTGGTCCGCGTCAGCCATAGTGACAGCATCGAAGACATGGTGCGTTTCGGCCGTGACGTCGAGAAGATGGTGTTGGCTCGTGGCCTGCGCTACCACCTCGAAGATCGCGTGCTGGTACACGGCAACAAGACTGTAGTGTTCTGATCTAAACCACACAGGCTTGAAAAACGGAGGGTCTGGGCGTTCAATCGTTCCAGGCCCTTCGCCGTTTCTGACTCGAGGAAAAGTTCATGAGCGATCCGCTGGACAAAGCTACCTCCAAAGCCCCGGCGACCCTCGGTGAAGGTTGCCTGAGCCGTTATGACCCGGAGGACATGAGCCCGGATGATGGCACCGAGTTTCCCGGCGCGGCCGAGTTGTGGGAACAACTCAAAGAGGATCAGGACGACGCTAAGAAGCCTGTCTGACGTTCATTATCTTCTTTAACAGTGGCCGTCCCAGCATCAACAAGAACACCGGGCCACCCACCAGCAGATAGAAGTAATACGTCACCACCCGCCAAATCAGAATCGCCGCCGCGGCGGTGGATTTACCGACCATCGGCGCCAGCAGCGCTGCCGACGTCAGTTCCGCCGCGCCCGCACCGCCCGGCAACAGACTGAACTGGCCAGCGCCCAGCGAGAGCATCTGCACCAGAAAACTCCAGGCCCACTGCAAATCAGCGCCCAGGCCACGCAGCGCCAGATACAGCACGCTGTAACGCAGCAACCAATGCACACAGGTCAGGGCGAAGACCTTGATCAATGTTTGCCAAGGCAGCTTCAACGTATCGGTAAACGCCGCGAGAAAGTGCAGCAACTTGCGCGCCCAACGACGCCGGGTGCTGGCCTTGACGTTCATCCTCGCCAACAGGCGTCCGCTCAGGCGAATCAAGGCGCGGTGATAGCGCGCGACCAATACGCAACAGAGCAAACCGCCAAACAACGACACTGCGCTGACCGTCAGCAGCCATTCAAGTCGATCGCTGAGGTGTTGAAACAGTGCATAAATCAGAATCCCGCTCAGAGCGCAGAGAAAGAACAGCAAGTCGCTGAGCTGATCCATGGCAAACACCGCGCTGCCCCGCGCCGGGCGCACGCCCGATCGGGCCAGCAGGGCCATGATCGTCAGCGGCCCGCCACTGCCGCCGGGTGTCGCGCAATAGGCGAATTCGGCGGCCATGACCACGCCAAGACTTTTCAGCGGCGTGACACGGTGGCGTTGATCGCCGAGCAACAAACGCAACCGCAGGGTATTGATGCCCCAGCACAGCAGGATCATGCCGAACATGATCAGCAGCCAGTGCAACGGGAAACTCTGCAGCCGTGCCCAGGTTTCGCTGCCGCCTAGCACAACCGGAATCAGCACCGCCGCGAGCAGGCCGATCAGCAAGAGAATGCCGCGACTCATGCGACGTGTTCCAGTTGACCGCGCTGTTGTGCGAGCCAGTGCATTTTGGTCATCGGTACGCGTCCTTCACTCATTAATCGTTCGAGGGTATGCAGCCAGTAGTCGCGGGAAAAAACGTGACGCATGTCCACAGGATGCAAGCCTAGACGAATCACCGGCGCCTGACGCCAACGCTGTTGACGCTGCTCGCTGACAATCTTCGACAGACCTCTTCGCCAGGCGCTGCGGGCGCTCCAGACCAGGCCTGGCGCATCAATCGCGGTGAAATCCGGCAAACGATAAAGATGCTGCGGATCGCTGGTGTAGCGCAGCGGTGATTCGCGCAGGGCCTGGCGGGTGCCGTCGCTCATCAGCCACGCCGGGGCGACGAATCCGTGCAGCGGCCAGTCGTGGCGCTGGAAGAGGTCGATGCCTTCGCGCAGGCGGGCGAGGGCGGTTTCGCGGGGCAAGCGATAGAACTCGCCTTCATGCGTGTAAACGCGGCGCATGAACCAGTCGCGCGGGTTTGTCGGGCCGGGCTCTTGGTCATCGTGGTAATAACCATGTAACGCCAACTCATCGCCACGGGCAACGCGCGTATCGAGCAGTCGGCAAAATGCCGGGTGCTCATCGAGGGCGTTGTGTCGGTGAAAGTTCGGTACGACCAGCCACGTCATCGGCACGTTGCCCAAAGCGTCGACGGCTTCGACAAACGGTTGGTAATCCGCCCACGTCGACGGTGCTACGTCATGCAGCACCAGCAACAGGGCGGGGCGATTCATCGGCTCAGCCATTGGCAACTTTGGGCAGCGTATGCCCGAGCACGGCGTGATAGTGGCCCAACAGGCTGTCGACCACCGTGTCCCACGCGTAATGGCGCTCGACATGCTGGCGCGCCTGCTGGCCGAGTTTTACGCAACCGCGACTGAACAATTCGCGTACGGCATTGGCCATCGCCTGCGGGTTGTTCGGAGCGCAAAGCAGGCCGCAGGACTCGGTGACGATCTCTTCGAACGCCCCAGCTGCCACTGCCACCACGGGAATGCCGCAGGCCATGGCTTCGAGGATCACCAGGCCGAAGGTTTCCTGATCGCCGGCATGCAGCAATGCATCTGCACTGGCCATCAACTGCGCGACGCGCGGCGCGGGGCAAAATTCGTCGATCACACTGACGTTGTCCGGTACGGCGGTGGGCATCGACGAACCGACCAGCAGCAAGTGATAGCGTGGGCCGAGGCGTTGCATGCACTTGAGCAGTACCGGCAGGTTTTTCTCTTTCGACCCGCGTCCGGCGAAAATCAGCAGGCGTGTGTCCTCGGCGATGCCCAGTTCTGCACGCAGATTGCGGTCGTGGGCATCGGGGTGAAAGGTTTGCAGGTCCACGCCCAAGTGCTGCACGAAGACATTGCGCACGCCAAGTCCGCTGAGCTTGTCAGCCATCACCTGGCTTGGCGCCAGGACCCGGTCGAAGTTGCCGTAGAGCCGGGTGACATACGCCTCGATATTCGGCGTGACCCAATGGCCCATACGATTGCCGACCAGCAGCGGCAAGTCCGAATGATAAAAACCGATCACCGGCACATCCAGTTGTCGCCGCGCATCCAGCGCGGCCCAGGCTGTCAGGTAAGGGTCGCCGACTTCAATCAGATCGGGCTGCAAATCCTGCAGGACATTTCGCCAGGGCGCGAGGCGCAGCGGGAAGCGATAACCTTTGCCGAAGGGCAGGGCGGGGGCGGGGACCGCGTAAACGCCGTCGTGCTCACCGAAGTGCGCGCCGGGAATCAGCAGGCTATGGCGAGTGCCGGGTTTGACTCCCAGCCGGCGATGTTTGGCATCCAGATAAGTACGCACGCCGCCGCTGGCCGGGGCGTAGAACATGGTGATGTCGGCGATATGCACGGTGATCAACCCTCCGCTGCGTGGTTCTCCCTTGGTTGACCTTTATCAAGAATAGATGTTCGGTCGGGATTGCGCGGTAGAGCAGAAGAGCGCCCTCACCCTAACCCTCTCCCAGAGGGAGAGGGGACTGACCGAGGAGGATGTTGGAGGTACGCCGACTTGAGAGACCTGAGTCGAACTCAGGTTCTGAAAAGCATGAAGATCGGCTCCCTTTCCCCTCGCCCCCTTGGGGGCGGTCCGACGTTTCGGGAGGGCTGGGGTGAGGGGGTAAAGCTTTTGATCTTAAATCCGGAAACTACCCACCAACTGCTTCAGACGCGAAGCCTGCTGCTCCAGATCCGAACATGCGCGCAACGTCGCCTGCAAGTTCTCCACGCCTTCCTGGTTCAGCGTGTTGATCTCGGTGATGTCAACGTTGATCGACTCAACCACCGCGGTCTGCTCCTCGGTTGCGGTGGCCACCGACTGGTTCATCCCGTCAATCTCGCCAATGCGCTGCGTCACGCTGTTCAAGCGCTCCCCGGCGAGGTTGGCAATCTCGACGCTGTCCTGACTGTGGCGCTGGCTGTCGCTCATGGTGCTTACCGATTCACGGGCGCCGACCTGCAACTCCTCGATCATGGTCTGCACCTGTTGCGCCGATTCCTGCGTGCGGTGCGCCAGATTGCGCACTTCATCGGCCACCACGGCGAAACCACGGCCGGCCTCACCAGCACGTGCCGCTTCAATCGCGGCGTTGAGCGCGAGCAGGTTGGTTTGCTGGGAAATGCTGGTGATTACCTCGAGAATCTGGCCGATGTTCACGGTCTTGCTGTTCAGCGACTCGATGTTGCTGCTCGACGCGCTGAGCATGCTCGACAGTTGATTCATCGCCTTGATGCTGCGATCCACCACCTGCTGGCCGTCTTCCGCCAGACCGCGAGCATCGCTGGCCTGATTCGACGCTTGTGCAGCATTGCGGGCGATTTCCTGCGCGGCGGCGCCGAGCTGATTGATCGCGGCGGCAACGCTGCTGGTGCGCGAGGCTTGCTGATCGGAGTTGTACATCGACGAGTTCGACGCAGCGACCACCCGCAGCGCGACTTCGTTGACTTGCCCGGTGGCCGACGACACTTCGCGGATCGAGCCGTGAATACGCTCGACGAAGCGGTTGAATGCGGTGCCCAGCACGCCGAATTCATCGTTGTTAACGATGGTCAGGCGTTTGGTCAGGTCGCCTTCGCCATCGGCAATGTCTTCCATGGCGCGAGTCATGACGTGCAGCGGCTGGATCAGAATGCGGATCAGCATGCCAAGCAGCGCGAGGATGATCGCGACTGCGATGACTGTGGCGATGACCGCAGAGGTGCGGAACTGGCTGAGCATCGCAAAGGCCTGATCCTTGTCCACCGACAGACCGATGTACCAGTTCACCGACGGCAGGCCTTTGATCGGCGCGAAGGTGACGATGCGGGTCTTGCCGTCGACGGTGACTTCGCTGAAGTCGCTGCTGATGCGCGGGGTGTCCTGCGGATAGGCTTCTTTCAGGGACTTCATCACCAGTGCCTTGTCCGGGTGGACGAGGATCTTGCCGTCGGCGCTGACCAGGAACACATAACCCATGCCGTCGAAATCCCGGGCGGCGAGGGTGTCGACCAGCGATTGCAGGCTCAGGTCACCGCCAACCACACCGACGCTCTGGCCGGCCTTTTTCGACGCGGTGGCGATGGAAATGATCAACTGGCCGGTGGCGGCGTCGATGTACGGTTCGGTCAGGGTCGAGGTACTGCTGCTCTCGGCACCTTTATACCAAGGGCGCACGCGCGGATCGAAACCGTCCGGCATCTTCGTGTCCGGGCGGATGGTGAAATGCCCGGTGGCATCGCCCAGATAAGTAGCCATGAACGTCGAAGTCAGGGTTTTCTGTTCCAGCAGGCTGGCGACGTTGGCAGGTTCGGGGTTGATCGAAATGTTCTGGGCGGCGTTCTCGATCAGCAGAATGCGACCGTTGAGCCAGGTCTGGATATTGCCGGCGGTGACTTCGCCCATCTCGTTGAGATAGTTGTTCAGGTCATCGCGGATCGCATTGCGCTGTAGCCAGTCGTTGTACAAGGTAAACGAGGCGAAGGCGGCGATGACGATGAGGGCGGCGGCAAGCAAAATTTTATGGCTGAAGCGCAGATTTTTGTTCATGGCTTGGGGTTCCGCTAAGGTCTTAATGTCCAGGGCGTGCTTTTATAGAGGCGCGCGAAATGGGCAACGGTGAAAACAAGCTGATATTTCCGTCTCTCCTTAGGGAAATGTCCGGCCTGACTTGTGGTCGGGCTCTCACCTTTGTGTATCGGCCAAGCGGAATCAAAGATTAACCATTGGGTGACAAAATGCCTGACTCATCGCAACTCGTAATCGGCGCCGACCTCGCGGGGCAACAGATTGCTCAGGCCATGCGCCTGGCGAACCGCCACGGGCTGGTTGCCGGCGCCACCGGTACCGGTAAAACCGTTACTTTGCAGCGTCTGGCCGAGGCATTCAGCGACGCTGGCGTGGCGGTGTTTGCCGCTGACATCAAGGGCGATCTGTGCGGCCTCGGTGCGGCCGGCAACCCGCAGGGCAAGGTTGCCGAGCGCATTGCCGGGATGCCGTGGCTCAACTACAAAGCGCAGGCTTATCCGGTGACACTGTGGGATATCCACGGCGAGTCCGGTCACCCGTTGCGTACCACGTTGAGCGAAATGGGGCCGCTGCTGATCGGCAGTCTGCTGGAGCTGACCGACAGCCAGCAGTCAGCGCTCTACGCAGCGTTCAAGGTCGCCGATCGCGAAGGCCTGTTGCTGCTGGACTTGAAGGATCTGAAAGCGCTGCTCAATCACCTCAAGGAAAACCCGCAGCTGTTGGGCGAAGACGCGGCTTTGATGACCACCGGTTCAAGTCAGGCGCTGTTGCGCCGCCTGGCGACGCTGGAGCAGCAGGGCGCCGAAGCCTTGTTTGGCGAACCGGCACTGCAACTCGAAGACATTCTGCAACCGGCGGCGGATGGCCGTGGGCGCATTCATTTGCTCGACGCCAGCCGACTGGTGCACGAGGCGCCGAAAGTCTATGCAACATTCCTGTTGTGGCTGCTGGCTGAGCTGTTCGAGCAGTTGCCCGAGCGCGGCGATGCCGATAAACCGTTGCTGGCACTGTTTTTCGATGAGGCGCATTTGCTCTTTGGCGATACGCCCAAGGCATTGCAGGAGCGGCTGGAGCAAGTAGTACGCTTGATTCGTTCCAAAGGTGTGGGCGTGTATTTCGTCACCCAGTCGCCGGCGGACTTGCCCGATGACGTATTGGCGCAGCTTGGCCTGCGAATCCAGCATGGCTTGCGCGCCTTTACCGCCAAAGAGCAGAAATCCCTGCGCGCGGTAGCGGACGGCTTCCGGCCGAATCCGGCGTTTGACAGCCTGTCGGTGCTGACCGAGTTGGGGATTGGTGAGGCGCTGGTCGGCACGCTGACCGAGAAAGGCACGCCGGAGATGGTTCAGCGCGTGCTGGTCGCGCCACCGCAATCACGAATCGGGCCGCTGACCGAGACCGAACGAACCGTGCTGATTGCCGGATCGCCGTTCAAGGGCCGCTATGACAAGCCGATCGATCGTGAGTCGGCGTATGAAATTCTCATGGGGCGTAAAGGCCTGGCGTCTGAGGCTGAAGCGCCAGCGGGTAAGCCAGCAGATGAAGAGCCTAGCCTGGCGGACAGGGCAGGGGAGTTTCTCGGGACGGCCGCCGGGCAGGCGCTGAAGTCGGCGATGCGCCAGGCTGCCAATAACCTGGGCAAACAATTGGTGCGCGGTTTGATGGGCTCCTTACTCGGTGGCAGCAAACGCCGCTGATCTAATGTAGGAGTGAGCCTGCTCGCGATTGCGGTATGCCAGTCACGACAATGTCGACTGTTTCACCGCTATCGCGAGCAGGCTCACTCCTACAATTATTGATAGCTGTCAGGATTTGTTTTTGGCGTGCGCCGCCAGGCGCTCCAGCGCTGCGCGCAAACCTGGATCAGTGATCCCGTCCGCCGTGGCCTGAATCGTCGCCGCCGCATCCGTGGACAAATCCATGGTGTGCCCGGCCGCCCCACGTTGAACCGTCGGCGGCTGCACCTTGAACAGTATCCGCGTCAGACTGGTGAACTCGTCGAACATCTGCAATTGCCGCTGCAGGCGTTTTTGCTGGTAACGCAGGCGTGTGGCCCAGTGGCCATCAGTGACGATCAGCAACAGACTGCCTTCGCGCCACGACGCTACATGGCAGTGTTCACGGGCTGCAGGTTGCAATTGGCTTTCGAGCAGGCGTTGCAAATGACCCAGTCGCTGGGCGTGGCCGAGGATGGCTTTGAGCGGCTTGGCTTCGCGCAGGAGAACGGCGGGTGCTCTGGCCGTAAGAGGGCGAAATGCCATGATCGAACACCTGAAGTAACAGAAACGCCATGGTAGCAGAAAGGCCGAAATCACTCGCCCATTGCTTTTGCCCCCGCTTTACCCATTAAATCAACGACTAACTTCTGCCTTGTATGACTTGAAGTTGAGCAAAACGCCCCTATTTTAAGTGAGCCCCGTCAAAGCGCAGTGCCAGCATCGTGGAACATCGCCACTTTCCTCACTTCCGTTTCCGGGTAGAATGCTCGTTCGCATGCGGCCATGAGGGCTGCACGGGCGACGCTCACGGGGCCGCCCTCCATCCCTTTAGTGTGGAAGATCCTGCCGATATGTTTGCGCCTTTGTTAAAGAAACTTTTTGGAAGCAAGAACGAGCGTGAAGTCAAACGCATGCTCAAGACGGTGCAGCTCGTCAATGCCTTCGAAGAGCAAATGGTGGCCCTTTCGGACGATCAATTGCGCGCCAAGACCGATGAGTTCAAGGCCCGCATCGCCAAGGGGGAAACCCTCGACAAGCTGTTGCCAGAAGCCTTTGCGGTCGCCCGCGAAGCCGGCAAGCGCATCATGGGTATGCGCCACTTCGACGTGCAACTCGTCGGTGGCATGACCTTGCACGAAGGCAAGATCGCCGAAATGCGCACCGGTGAGGGTAAAACCCTCGTGGCAACGCTGGGCGTTTACCTCAACGCACTGTCCGGCAAGGGCGTGCACGTTGTGACGGTGAACGACTACCTGGCGCGTCGTGACGCCAACTGGATGCGTCCGCTGTATGAATTCCTCGGCCTGACCGTCGGCGTCGTGACGCCGTTCCAGCCCCCGGAAGAGAAACGTCTGGCGTACGCCGCCGACATCACCTACGGCACCAACAACGAATTCGGTTTCGACTACCTGCGCGACAACATGGCGTTCAGCATGGAAGAAAAATTCCAGCGCGAACTCAACTTTGCCGTGATCGACGAAGTCGACTCCATCCTCATCGACGAAGCGCGTACCCCGCTGATCATCTCCGGTCAGGCCGAGGACAGCTCCAAGCTGTACATGGAGATCAATAAACTGATCCCGCAGCTGGAACTGCACGTTGAAGAAGTTGAAGGCGAAGTCACCAAGGCTGGCCACTACACCGTAGACGAGAAGACCCGCCAGGTCGAACTCAACGAAGCCGGTCACCAGTTCATCGAAGACATGCTTACCCGCGTCGGCCTGCTGGCTGAAGGCGAGAGCCTGTACTCGGCGCATAACCTGGGCCTGCTGACCCACGTGTATGCCGGTCTGCGTGCGCACAAGCTGTTCAATCGCAACATCGAATACATCGTGCAGGACGGCCAGGTCGTACTGGTCGACGAACACACCGGCCGTACCATGCCGGGTCGCCGTCTGTCCGAAGGTCTGCACCAGGCCATCGAAGCCAAGGAAGGTCTGAACATTCAGGCCGAGAGCCAGACCCTGGCCTCGACTACCTTCCAGAACTACTTCCGTCTGTACACCAAGCTGTCCGGCATGACCGGTACCGCTGACACCGAAGCGTTCGAATTCCACCAGATCTATGGTCTGGAAGTGATGGTCATTCCGCCGAACAAACCATTGGCGCGTAAAGACTTCAACGACCTGGTGTTCCTCACCGCCGAAGAGAAATACGCGGCGATCGTTACGGACATCAAGGAAAGCATGGCGGCCGGTCGTCCGGTGCTGGTGGGTACTGCCACCATCGAAACTTCCGAGCACATGTCCGCATTGCTGGTGAAGGAAGGCATCGAACACAAGGTTCTCAACGCCAAGTTCCACGAAAAGGAAGCCGAGATCATCGCGCAGGCCGGTCGCCCGGGCGCACTGACCATCGCCACCAACATGGCCGGTCGTGGTACCGACATCCTGTTGGGCGGTAACTGGGAAGTTGAAGTCGCCTCGCTGGAAGACCCGACCCCTGAGCAAATCGCTCAGATCAAGGCCGACTGGCAGAAACGTCACCAGCAAGTACTGGAATCCGGCGGTTTGCAGGTGATCGCTTCCGAGCGTCACGAATCGCGCCGTATCGACAACCAGCTGCGTGGCCGTGCCGGCCGTCAGGGCGATGCCGGTTCGAGCCGCTTCTACCTGTCGCTGGAAGACAGCCTGATGCGCATTTTCGCCTCTGACCGGGTGAAGAACTTCATGAAAGCCCTGGGCATGCAGCCGGGCGAAGCGATCGAGCACCGCATGGTGACCAACGCGATCGAGAAGGCGCAGCGCAAGGTTGAAGGCCGTAACTTCGACATCCGTAAGCAACTGCTCGAGTTCGACGACGTCAACAACGAACAGCGTAAAGTGATCTATCACATGCGTAACACGTTGCTGGCCGCTGACAACATCGGTGAAACCATCGCCGATTTCCGTCAGGACGTGCTCAACGCCACCGTCAGCGCGCACATTCCGCCGCAGTCGCTGCCAGAGCAGTGGGACGTGGCCGGTCTGGAAGCTTCGATTGCCAGCGACTTCGGCGTGACACTGCCGATCCAGCAGTGGCTCGACGAAGACGATCACCTGTACGAAGAAACCCTGCGCGAGAAGCTCATGACCGAGCTGATGGCGGCGTACAACGAGAAAGAAGACCAGGCCGGTGCCGACGCACTGCGCTCGTTCGAGAAGCAAATCGTACTGCGCGTGCTGGACGACCTGTGGAAAGACCACCTGTCGACCATGGATCACTTGCGTCACGGCATCCACCTGCGTGGCTACGCCCAGAAGAACCCGAAGCAGGAATACAAGCGCGAGTCGTTCACGCTGTTCTCCGAGCTGCTCGATTCGATCAAGCGCGACTCGATCCGTGTGCTGTCGCACGTTCAGGTGCGCCGCGAAGATCCGGAAGCCGAAGAGCAACGTCTGCGTCAGGAAGCCGAAGCACTGGCCGCCCGCATGCAGTTCGAACACGCCGAAGCGCCAGGTCTGGAGCAACCGGAAGTATTGGGTGAGGAGGTCGATGTGGCCCTCGCCACCGCGCCGGTGCGCAACGAGCAGAAGCTGGGCCGCAACGAACTGTGCTACTGCGGTTCGGGCAAGAAATTCAAGCATTGCCACGGGCAGATCCAGTAAAACCCGTTTCAATCGCTGAAATACCCGCGCCGCGACCGGCTCCTGCCGTCGCGGCGTTTTGCCATTTAAACCACCGTCACTGCGCGTGGCGGTGCTGACATCATTGAGTAAGGAGCGCATTCATGGCTGTTGGTCTTGGTCCTTTGCCAACGTTGCACCCGGTTGCCGGTTTTGAACTCGGTATCGCCTCGGCCGGCATCAAGCGCCCCGGGCGCAAGGATGTCGTTGTGATGCGCTGCGCCGAAGGTTCGACCGTGGCCGGTGTGTTCACCCTGAACGCCTTTTGTGCCGCGCCGGTGATCCTGGCGAAGAAACGCGTACAGAATGACGTGCGTTATCTGCTGACCAACACTGGTAATGCCAACGCCGGGACCGGCGAGCCTGGCCTGGCCGCCGCCGAGCGCACCACCGCCAGACTGGCCGAGTTGACCGGCGTTGCTGCCGAGCAGATCCTGCCGTACTCCACCGGTGTGATTGGCGAGCCACTGCCGGTCGAGAAGATCGAAGGCGCGCTGCAAGCCGCACTGGATGATCTGTCGGAAAACAACTGGGAAGCTGCCGCTACTGGCATCATGACCACCGACACCCTGCCGAAGGGCGCCAGCCGCCAGTTCGAGCATGACGGCGTGACCCTCACCGTCACAGGCATCAGCAAAGGCGCGGGCATGATCCGTCCGAACATGGCGACCATGCTTGGCTACATCGCCACTGACGCCAAAGTCTCCCGCGAAGTGCTGCACAACCTGATGCTCGACGGCGCCAACAAGTCGTTCAACCGCATCACCATCGACGGCGACACCTCGACCAACGACTGCTGCATGCTGATTGCTACCGGTAAAGCTGCACTGCCGGAAATCACCCGCGCCGAAGGCGAGTTGTTCGCCAAGTTGAAGCAAGCGGTGTTCGAAGTGTGCATGGACGTGGCCCAGGCCATCGTGCGTGACGGCGAAGGCGCAACCAAGTTCGTCACCGTGGAAGTGAATGGCGGCGGCAACCACCAGGAATGCCTCGACGTCGGCTACACCGTGGCGCACTCGCCGCTGATCAAAACCGCGCTGTTCGCCTCCGACCCGAACTGGGGCCGCATCCTCGCCGCAGTCGGCCGTGCTGGCGTGCCGGATCTGGACGTGAGCAAGATCGACGTATTCCTCGGCGAAGTGTGCATTGCCAGCCGTGGCGCCCGTGCGGCGACCTACACTGAAGCACAAGGCTCGGCGGTGATGCAGCAGGAGGAGATCACTATCCGCATCGAACTGGGTCGCGGCGATTGCAGCGAAACCATCTGGACCACTGACCTGTCGCATGAATACGTGAAGATCAACGCTGAATACCGCACCTGATCCAAAAGGTGGAGCGGGCTGCCGGCCTCATCGCGGGCAAGCCCGCTCCCACAGGGTTCTGTGGTGTACACAAAATTTGTGAGCGACCTCAATCACTGTGGGAGCGGGCTTGCCCGCGATGACGGACGAACAGACGCCAGACATTCTGGATTGTTTCCCTGACAAGAAGGTACTCACCCATGTCCCTGCACCTGATCATCGGCGATAAACTGCTTTCCTCCTGGTCCCTGCGCGCCGCCCTGGCGCTCGAACTGACCGGCGCACCCTACAGCGAAGAACTGATCAAACTCGGCAAGCCCGACACCCGCGCGCTGCTGCTCAAGCATTCGCCGACCGCTAAAGTCCCGCTGCTGCAAACGGCGCGCGGCACCATTGCCGACTCACTGGCCATCGCCGAATACCTCGCCGAACAGTTCCCGTCCGAGCAACTCTGGCCGAGCGATATTTTCGCCCGTGCTCAGGCGCGATCCGCTTGCGCGCAAATGCACAGCGGCTTCTTCGCCATGCGTAATCACATGCCCTTCAACCTCAACCACGACGCGCCGCTGAACCCGGTGCCGCCTGAAGTCAAGGTTGATATCGAACGCATGCTCGCGCTGTGGGCCGAATGCCGCGCCGCCGCGACCGAGAGCGGGCCGTACCTGTTCGGTCGGGTAAGCCTGGCCGATGCCTTCTTCGCACCGATTGCCGTGCGTCTGCGCACTTATCAGGTACAACTGCCGGCCGCCGACGAAGCCTATGTTGAAACCGTCTACCAATGGCCCGCCTTCAAAGCGTGGCAAAAGGCTGGACTGGAGGAGTTGAATCCGTGAAACGTGTACACGTCGCCGCTGCCGTCATTCGTGACGACAGCGGCAAAATCCTCATCGCCCGCCGCGCCGACACCCAGCATCAGGGTGGTCTGTGGGAGTTTCCCGGCGGTAAGGTCGAGGCCGACGAGTCGGTCGAAAGCGCACTGGCCCGTGAGCTGCACGAAGAGTTGGGCATCGTCGTTGGCTCAGCCCGCCCGCTGATCAAAGTGCGTCACGATTATCCCGACAAACAGGTATTGCTGGATGTCTGGGAAGTCTCGGCCTTCACCGGCGAGCCGCATGGTGCCGAAGGGCAGCCGTTGGCCTGGGTCACGGCGAAGGAACTGGCGAGCTACGAGTTCCCGGCCGCCAACCAGCCGATCGTTGCGGCGGCGCGTTTGCCGGCGGAGTACCTGATTACCCCTGAGGATCTGGAAACCCCGGCTCTACTGCGCGGTATCCAGAAGGCGATTGCCGGTGGGATCAAACTGATCCAGTTGCGCGCGCCGAACGGCTATGACCCCAAGTATCGCGATCTGGCTGTCGATGCGGCCGGGCTGTGCGCGGGCAAGGCGCAGTTGATGATCAAGGGGCCGTTCGAGTGGCTCGGCGATTTCCCGTCTGCCGGCTGGCACATCACCTCTGCACAGCTGCGCAAATACGCGGCGGCGGGACGGCCGTTACCGGCGGAGCGCTGGTTGGCGGCGTCGTGCCACAACGCTGAAGAACTGGCGCTGGCGGAACAGATGGGCGTGGACTTCGTTACGCTGTCGCCGGTGCAGCCGACCTTGACGCACCCGGATGCGCAGCCGCTGGGCTGGGAGCAGGCTGGGGCGTTGATTGAAGGCTTCAGTAAACCGGTGTTTCTGTTGGGCGGAGTTGGCCCGGCGGAGCGGCACAAGGCCTGGAATGTTGGCGCGCAGGGTGTCGCGGGAATCCGAGCATTCTGGCCTGATTCTTTGTAAAGGCTGCTGGCCTCATCGCTGGCAAGCCAGCTCCCACAGGGTTTTGTGCCGTTCACAAATGTTGTGTACACCACGAAACCTGTGGGAGCTGGCTTGCCAGCGATGGCGGCCGATCAGGCGCTACATCTCTGTGGGTTTTGGGGCCGGCTGCCAGAGAATCTCCGCAACCCCCTGCCGCCGCGCAATCAACCGCGCTGCGACGAACAACAAATCCGACAACCGATTGATATACGCCAACCCAACCCCGGCCAACGGTTCCAGCGCATTCAAATGCTGACAGCGGCGCTCGGCGCTCCGCGCCAGACTCCGGCACACATGCGCCTGCGCAATCAGCAACGACCCGCCCGGAAGAATGAAATTCTCCAGCGGCCCCAATTCCTCGTTCCACACATCAATCGCCGCTTCCAGCCGTTCGATTTCCGCCGCGTTCAACGCCTGATACGCCGGCATCGCCAGCTCGCCACCCAAATCAAACAAGCGATGCTGACAAGGCGCCAAGACCTCGATCAGTTCATTCAGTCCCGGATACGTCTCGCGTTCGGCTATCAGCCCGGCCAGCAACACGCCGACCTGACTGTTCAACGTATCGACTTCGCCAATCGCTTCGATGCGTGGATGATCCTTGGGCACACGGCGGCCATCGCCCAGGCCGGTTTCGCCTTTGTCACCGGTGCGGGTGTAGATTTTCGACAGGCGAAAGCCCATGGGTTACCTCGATAGTTGATTGGTTTCGGCAGCGATGGGCAGCGGTTGCGTCAACGGCAGGCGCAAGGTGAAACAGGTGCCTTGACCCGGTGCTGACTGCACCTCCATCTGTCCTTTGTGATTATTGGTGATGATGAAGTACGACACCGACAAGCCAAGGCCGGTGCCCTGACCGATTTCCTTGGTGGTGAAGAACGGCTCAAAGGTGCGTTTGCGCACGCTCTCGCTCATGCCGATGCCGTTGTCCTCGACCTGAATCTCGGCCCACGGTGGATTGAGCCTGGTGCGCAGGATGATCCGCCCCGGCTCGCTGTCGTCTTCGCGCTGATGAATGGCCTGCGCGGCGTTCTTCAACAGGTTGAGCAGCACTTGCTCGAGTTCGTTGGCGGTACCTGGCACCGGCCCGAGCGCCGGGTCGAACTGGCGAATAATCGCCTGGCCCTTGAAGTCGAAGCCGATGGCCAGATCGAAGTCGTTGCCGGCGATGTCCACAGCTTGGTCGATCAGTGCCGGTAAGTCGCACGGCGCCATTTGTCGGGTGCTGCGACGGCTGAAGCTGAGCATGTGCGTGACGATTTTCGCCGCGCGGGCGCCGGCCTGTTGGATGCCGTCGAGCAGTTGCGGCACTTCGCGGCCCTGCAGGTAGCGGTTCACCGTGTCCAGTTCGATGCCCAGTTGCTCGGCGGTTTCGAGGTTCTTCGGCAGATCGGCGGACAGGCGTCGCCGGATGTTTTGCACGTTGTGCAGGATCGCGCCCAACGGGTTGTTGATTTCATGGGCCATGCCGGCGGCAAGGCCGCCGACCGAGAGCATTTTTTCCGACTGCACCATCATTTCTTCCAGCGACAGACGCTGGGTGATGTCATCGATGCGGATCACCACGCCACGCCCGGCACCGCCCATCAATGGATAGAACGTCAGCGCGTAATGCTTCGGTTCTTCATCCTTGAACCAGGTTACCCGCTCGATTTTCGCTACGGTGTGCTGTTCGACGGTCTGCTTGAGTTGCGGCAGAAACGGCTTGAGCGGTTCGAAGGCGAGAAAGATCGGCTGGTTCAGCGCTTCGTCCAGTCGCGTGCCGGAGAGGGCGCTAGCCTCCTGATTCCATTGGGTGACGTAAAGTTGCTCGTCGAGGGCGATCAGCGCCGAGGGCATCGAGTCGATGATGCTGTTGAGGTAGTTCTGGAAACCGGTGAGCTTCTTCTCGATCTTGCTGCGCACCTGCACTTCCAGTTCCAGTTTGCGGTTGGTGTGGCGGGTTTCCTCGGCCAGACCCTGCGCCTGATCGTAAGCGGCTTGCGAGTCATCGCGGGCGCGTTTGAGCTGCTGCTCGCGGGCTTCGATGCGCGAGAGCATGGTGTTGAATGCCTCGGCGAGGCTGCCGATTTCGTCGTGATTGCCGCGCGATGCACGCAGGGCGTAGTTCTCCTCGCGGGTGACCTGGCGGGACAATTCCTCAAGCTGATGAATCGGTCGGGTAATCAGGCGTTTGATCTGCCGGGCAATTACCAGCCACAGCAACACACTGAAAATCAGGATGCCGAGGCTTGCAGTCAACGTGCCGGTGTAGAAGGCCATCGGCAGCTCGCTGCTGGCGACCAGCAACAGATGGCCCGGCGCAGTGCCGGGGCGGGGCAGGGTGATCAACTGGTTACTGCGAAATTCGGTCAGTTGCCAGGCTTCGATATGCCGATAGCGTTCCGGCAGGCTGAGTTTGTCGCCGCGCTGGACTTGCGCCAGGCGTTCGCCCTTGCCGTCATACAACGCGGCGGCGCGCAGTGGTGAATAACTGTCGAGTTCTTTGAGCAGGCGCTCGGCGCTTTGCGGTGACTGCAGGGCTTCACTGACCAGACTCGGGTTGGAAATCAGCCGGCCGATAGTCTGCAAGGCCTGCGGTGCCATGCTTTCCTGAGAGATGTAGTAGGCGGCGCTGATAAAGGTCAGGTTGGCGACCAGCAGAACAGTGGTCAACAGCACCAGCAGGGCGGCCAGCAGTTTCTGGCCGACCGGCAGGTTTTCGAGACGCTGGCGCAATGGCATCAGGTTTATCGCAGCAAAGGAACAAGTGGCCAGCGTAGCCGCTGCTCAGTCGCTGGGCAATCCGAGGCTGTGCAGATGCGTGATCAGTCGTTGCTGCAATTGCTTGAGGTGCGGCAGGTTCAACTGGTGGCGCGCGGCGACTTTGCAGGCATAGCCCAATAGATAGCTGATTTCGGTGCGGCGCTGGTTGGCGACGTCCTGATACATCGATGAGTAATTGGCGGCGGTGGCGTGGATCACCCTTTCGACTTCCTGTTGCAGGTTGTCGGCGGCGGCGGGTTGGCCGCAGCGCTCGAGCAATTCGGCGAGTTCGGCGCACAGGGTGGCGACTTCGCAATGGTGCTCCTGCAAGCCACCGTTGCGGCAATGGTGCAGCACGGTCAGCGGATTGATCGCGCAGTTGAGCGCCAGTTTGCGCCACAACCGCGTAAGGATATCGGTGCTCCATTCGTGGGGGATCTTTGCCGCGTCCAGATCGTCCAGCCAGATCGGCGCGACCGGATGGCCCGCGTCGCCCAGCCAAGTGAATCCGTGACCGGCGAACACCACACGCCAGTCGCCATCGCGAAACGCACCCTCGGTACTCGAAGCGCTGATGCAGTGTGCCAGCGGCACCCGATTGGCGACGGCGTCCTGACTGCCGAGGCCGTTTTGCAGGAGGATCAGTTCGGCGTCCGCTGTCAGCCGTGGGGCGAGGCGGGCGACGGCGCTTTCGGCGTCGTAGGCTTTGCAGGCCACCAGCAAACGGCGGATCGGCTCGGGGCTGTCGGGTGTTTCGCCAGGAACCGCATAGGTGCTCGCCACACCGTGCTCCACCAGCGTCAAGCCGCCCGCGGCCTGATAGCTTTGCAAACGTTCGGCATCGCGCACGATCAGCCTGACCGGCAAACCGGCGCGAGCCAGACGTGTGGCCCACAGTGTGCCGAGACTGCCGGCGCCGAGAACATGCCAGGGGGTGGACATCAGTTTTTTGCTCGATTGCGTACAGGCATGTGCGGCTCGCCGTGTCGGTGGGAAAAGACCCGTTATAATGAGCCCGATTTTAACCGCAAGCCAAGCGCGCTCCATCCACATCGAGCGCGCCTTTTTATTGGAGAGATTACATGCCGTCGTTCGACGTGGTATCCGAACTGGACAAACACGAACTCACCAACGCGGTCGAGAACGCCGTGAAGGAACTCGATCGTCGTTATGACCTGAAAGGCAAAGGCAGCTTTGAGTTCAAGGAAAAGGACCTCACCGTCAGCCTGACCGCTGAAGCCGGGTTCCAGCTTGAAGCGATGATCGAAATTCTCAAACTGGCGCTGGTCAAGCGCAAGATTGACGTGCAGTGCCTTGAAGTCAAAGACGCCTACGCATCGGGCAAGCTGATGAAGCAGGACGCCGTGCTCAAGGAAGGCATCGACAAGGAACTGGCGAAGAAAATCGTCGGCCACATCAAGGACGCAAAACTCAAAGTACAGGCCGCCATTCAAGGCGAGCAAGTGCGCGTGACCGGCAAGAAGCGTGATGACCTGCAAGAGGCCATCGCGGCACTGCGGGCCAAGGAATTCGGCATGCCACTGCAGTTCAACAACTTCCGCGACTAAGCTTTCCGGTCGGGGAACCTCTCGGCGTTTTCAGCGTCCGAGGCCCAAGCAACGGCAGAAACGATTGAACTCAGCGGGTTCGGTCTTTCTGCCGCTGATTTTTTACAGCCCGGGAAGCCGGAAATCAGGAGATAGAACATGGATTTGAATGCTGAGGTGGACAACCTGGTCAAGGCATCCCAGGCGTGGATCCCGATGATCATGGAATACGGCAGTCGTGTGCTGCTGGCAGTGATTACCCTGGCCATCGGCTGGTGGCTGATCAACAAAGTCACGCAAAAGCTCGGTGGTCTGCTGGCCCTGCGCAACGCCGATCTGGCACTGCAAGGTTTTATCAGCAGCCTGGCGAACATCATTCTCAAAGTGCTGCTGATCGTCAGCGTCGCTTCGATGATCGGCGTTGAAACCACCTCGTTCGTTGCTGCGATCGGTGCTGCCGGCCTGGCCATCGGTCTGGCCTTGCAGGGCAGCCTGGCGAATTTCGCCGGCGGCGTGTTGATTCTGCTGTTCCGTCCGTTCCGGATCGGTGACTGGATCGAAGCGCAAGGTGTGTCGGGTACGGTCGACAGCATCCAGATTTTCCACACCGTGCTGCGTACTGGCGACAACAAAACCATCATCGTGCCAAACGGCAACCTGTCGAACGGCATCATTACTAACACCAACCGTCAGCCGACTCGCAAAGTCGTATTTGATGTAGGCGTGGATTACGAAGCCGATCTGCAGAAGGCCCGTCAGGTGCTGCTGGATCTGGCCAAGGATGAGCGTGTGTTGCAGGATCCTGCACCTCAAGCCGTCATTTCGACCTTGGGCGACAGTTCGATCACTGTTTCCCTGCGTGTGTGGGTTAAAACTGCAGATTACTGGGACGTGATGTTCATGTTTAACGAACAGTCGCGTGATCGTTTAAAGACTGCCGGTATTGATATTCCGTTTCCACAGCGGGTGATTCGTGTGGTGCAGGAATCGGCAACACAATGATAGGTTGCTAATTAATTGCCTGACTTGTCGGTCAAGCAACTATTGCAAGTGACAGGCAATAAAAAAGGCCCATCGCAAGATGGGCCTTTTTGTTGTTACCGCAAACTAAATGTTGGCGATTACAGGATCGACAGTGGGTAGTCGACGATCAGGCGGAACTCGTTGATATCGCCTTCAGCCTGGTCGGCGTTGCCACGGTGCCATGCTTGACGAATACGGAAGGACAGGTCTTTGGCAGGGCCGGCCTGAACTACGTATTTGGCTTCAAGGTTGGTTTCGTGATGCTTGCCATCTTCGCCGTAACCGTAAGAGTTGTATGGGCTGCTGGCGTCCATTTTGGTGCCGTCGATGTCCCAACCTTTTACGTAACGGGTCATGAAGCTCAGGCCCGGAACGCCGTACTCGGCCATTTTCAGGTCGTAACGAATCTGTGCAGATTTTTCGTTAGGGCCGTTGAAGTCGGAGTACTGGATGGAGTTAGCCAGGAAGATCGAGTCGCCACCACGGTTGTTGTCACCCACGCCGACGTAGTCGAACGGCGTATCACCATTGACCTTCTGGAAGGCCAGAGTCACGGTGTGTGCTTTCAGGAACGAGAGCGCAGTTGCCAGAGAGAACGTGGTGTTGCTGATGTCACCGGCTTTGGAATCGCCACTATCAGTGGTGCGGTAGATATTGAAGTCGGTGTTCAGCGAAGTGTCACCACTGATCGGGGTGGTGAGGTTCACGTTGCTGTAGTACTGGTTCCAGATATCCTTGAACTTCGAACCGTAGAGCGAGACGCTCAGGTTCTCGGTGATGCCGTATTTACCACCGGCAAAGTCCATGGTTTTGCCTGTGACAGGATTTTCACCGGTGCTGGAGTACTGCGAGTGCAACTCACCATCGCTGTTCATCTCGTCCTGGCTGGAGGCCGAGTAGAAGTGGCCTGCTTCCAGATCCAGGTTGTCGATTTCGCTGCTTTGCAGTTGGAAACCGGTTGCGGTCTGAGGAATCAGACGGGAGCCGCCAACGGCGAAGACTGGAGCGGTGCTTGGCTGGAACTCGCCGAATTTCAGCTCGGTCTTGGAGATGCGGGCCTTGATCGCTGCGCCTGCTTTACCGAGGGAGTCGTTGGCATGACCTTGGGAGTCGAGGCTGGTGTTGCCCGAACCTGTGGTGCCATCGCCACCATCCAGTTTGATGCCCAGGTAGCCGAACGCATCAACACCCACGCCGACGGTACCTTGGGTGTAACCGGAGCTGAAGTTGCTCAGGAAACCTTGAGTCCAGTCTCGCTGATCGTTTGATCCGGCTTTTCTGTCTCGGTTGAAGTAATAGTTGCGCAGCAACACATCAAACTTCGCGTCTTCAACAAAACCTTTGGCTTCAGCCTGGTCACTTACAAACGGTGCGGCCGTAGCCACTTGAGTACTGGCGGCTGCAGCAACTGCCAGTGCGATCATGCTCCACTTCATCACGCGCATCGTGATTTGCTCCTTTGGTTTTAGAAGAGTACTGCCGTCCCACCTGTTTTATTATCTGGGCGGCTCTTTCTTTTTGTGTCGGCGCAAACTTATATCACGCCGACAATGTTGGCGATACTTGCTGATCCAACCTTTCAGCATCTTTACGACGTTGTCGCAAATGGCGTGGTGGATGTCGCAAATTCACAGTACCAATGCAGCCGGACTGACAACTTTATCGCTGTTTCTGGGCCTTTTTGCATCGGTAAAAAAGAGTCCCTGGCAAAACACTTGAATCTCCATCGGGCAACCCTGCCACTGTTCTTATGGGGCTTAAGGCATCCACTTCCCGTGGTGCGCTTATAGTCCATATGGGTACGAATGCAACAAGCGTGCACAAACCGCAATTTCGTTGCGGTTATTTTTCTGAACACCCGCCTGCGCTTGTGAAAACCTCGTGAAAGCTGGGCTTCAAGTCTGATTTTTTCAGTGCTTGACGCCATTTCTCCTATGGTGTTGCCTCGCAGAAAAGCGCGCGTGACAACCAAAAACGTTACCGGTTCACCCCTCCAGTGAGTATTTGGCGGATGCCCGACGCAGTGAGCGTAGACGCACTGTGCGGTTTTGGTGCAAAAAAATTTACAACTGTTCTGAATTCATACAGCTTGCGCGGGCCATGTCGCTGAGCGTCGCTGAGGCTTTCGGTCATTTTGTCGAGCTGAACATCGATGTTGGTTCCGTGCTGGTGCGTCGCGCTCGCAAATGTCACATCTCGGGGCGTTGGCAGGGCGATGGGGTTGCCGTCGTCGTGAAGGCTGACGCATTCGCAGGTATGCTGCCGTCCTGTCGCTTGGTGCGCTGTCCATAAAGGATCGCCGCTAAGCTGAATTATGAAGATCAGCCGGGAGTGCGCGCAGTGTTTGCTTTAGATTCACGACTTCAACAGGACACGCTGACCATCGGTGATTTCCCACTCTGCCGACTGCTGCTGTCCAATGATGCCAACTACCCGTGGTTTATCCTGGTGCCTCGTCGCGACGATATCAGTGAGTTGTTTCAGTTGGATGTCGCCGATCAACAGCAGTTGTGGCAGGAAACCACTGCATTGGCTGAGTTGCTCAAGGATTTGTTTGACGCTGACAAGATGAACGTCGCGACCCTGGGTAACGTTGTCAGCCAGATGCACATGCATGTGATTGTGCGTAAGCGCGATGACGCGGCCTGGCCTGCGCCGGTCTGGGGCAAACACCCGGCCAGGCCTTACAGTTCCGAGCAGGTCGCCACCATTCGCGAGCGGTTGCGACTGGTCCTGACCGAGCATTTCACCTTTTTGGAGGGCTGAGTCATGAGCCTGGAAGAACGCGTTACCGATCTGGAAAGCCGTCTGGCGTTTCAGGATGACACCATTCAGGCGTTGAACGACGTACTGGTGGCCCAACAGCGCGTAGTCGAGCGTCTGCAATTGCAGATGGCTGCGCTGCTCAAGCGCCAGGAAGAAATGGTCGGCCAGTTCGAATCCTTTGAGGATGAGGCACCACCGCCGCACTACTGAGGCGGGCACTTTTCATCAGGCGTAAAAAAACCGCGAACAGCAGGCTGCTCGCGGTTTTTTATGCCTGGATCAGCGTCGCGGCAGGGCGGCGATCACGTCCTCGGCTTGCAGGCCTTTGTCGCGGTTCATCACCGAGAACTCCACGCGCTGGCCTTCGACCAGTACACGGTGGCCTTCGCCACGGATCGCGCGAAAGTGCACGAAAATATCATCGCCGGAATCCCGGGAGATAAAGCCGAAGCCTTTGGAGGTGTTGAACCACTTGACGGTGCCGGTATCACGATTGGTCATGTCATAGCTGGTTGGAGCGGCAGCAGGCGAAGAACGATAGAAACTGACGGCCAGGTGCAGAACCACCGCAACCAGTGCGATCACCAGGGTGAACAACACGGCTGGCTGGCCGGCGATGACGGGCATCGGCGCGATCAGGGTCAGGGTTTGCAGGACTACGGTCAGCACCAGAAGAGCGCTGACGAGGTTTTGCAGATGCTGACGAGGGCCTTTGTTCCAGTAAGGAATCACTGGGGCAATCACCAGGTTCAGCAGGCCGAAAAAGGCCAGGTAAAGTGCATCGGGTTGTTGCAGGTAGGGAACGGCTTCGGATTTCAAGCTGGGTATGAACGACAGCAGCAAGGCCGCTGCGCCCATTAGCAGGTGGACGATTTTCAACATTTTGATTGGCTCACGTTTATGACGGCTCACAAGGAAGAGCTGAAGGCGCACGGTTCGCTTCGGAACAAAATAAGAGGCGGTGGACACGTTCACGGCATCAGCCTATGCGCAACGCCCCGAAAAATGGGGCATGGCGACACACTGCCTATTTAACAGCAAAGCCTGCGGCTACTCAAATCAGCCCGGCCGGCGGCATGGCGTCGGTCGATTTGTCGCAGCGTTTGCAGCCAATCAGGGCTGCGGGGTGTCGGTTGCCTTGCTAGAGTGGGTCTGCACCTGTTGGATGAATTCAATCGCCGTTAGGGGGTAAACATGGCAATCGATATCGGTATCAGTGAAGAAGATCGCAAGTCCATCGTCGAAGGACTATCCCGTCTGTTGTCGGACACCTACGTGCTGTATCTGAAAACCCACAACTTCCACTGGAACGTCACCGGCCCGATGTTTCGCACGCTGCACTTGATGTTCGAAGAACAATACAACGAGCTGGCGCTGGCCGTGGACTCGATCGCCGAGCGTATTCGTGCACTGGGCTTTCCGGCACCGGGCGCCTATGCCACGTACGCTCGCCTTTCTTCCATCAAGGAGGAGGTCGGGGTGCCAAGTGCCGAAGACATGATCAAGCAATTGGTCGATGGTCAGGAAGCCGTGACCCGCACGGCGCGCGGCATTTTTCCACTGCTCGACAAGGTCAGCGATGAACCGACCGCTGACCTGCTGACCCAACGCATGCAGGTTCACGAGAAAACCGCGTGGATGCTGCGCGCGTTGCTGGAAGCGTAATCGTCCCGGCGCGCGAGCCAGTCGGTCGAAGTTCGCGCGCTGTCCGAAATCTTACTTGTGTCGTTGGCTTATCCTACGGTGACGGTCAATAAGTCGTCTGGATATAACTTTGTGTCTGCGCTTTTATGAAAGCCACAGGATGTGACTTTTCAAACAAGCAGAGATGGCAAAGGAGTGTCACCGATATGGTAGAGGGAGACAGGCGAGGCGACAGGATTGTCGGCTTGCCGCACGAATTGAAAGTCGATCCGTTCGTCGACGAATTTGACATGGCGCTGGTTCAGCCATCGTCGCGATCCGTACGTCTGAACGGTTATGCAACCTGCCTGCGGCTTGAGCAGGTTTACTGGAACATCCTCGGCACGATGGCCGCGCAAAATTGCTGTTCGGTCAGTTCGCTGTTGTCCCACGTCGATCGTGAAGTGCATCTGCGGCATGGCGGGGTGAAGAATTTCAGCGCGCTTGTGCGGGTGGTGTGCGTCATGAACGGCATCAAGGAAGCGGCAACGACCGATTCGCTCTGAATCGGCGTTTACAACCGAGGTCGCGGCCTGTGCAGTCTTACGGCTGCACAGGCAGCATTTAATCGATATAATCCCGCTCTTTCGCCGCAAAGCCCTGCGCGCGGTGGCAATCTGATCGCCGAGACACCCCCATGCCGATGTACGATTACCAATGTGCTTCCTGTGGTCATCAGTTGGAAGCCATTCAAAAGATCAGCGATGCACCGCTGGTCGACTGCCCTGCCTGCCAGGCGCCAGAGCTCAAGAAACAGCTGTCCATGCCGGGTTTTCGCCTCAGCGGCGGCGGCTGGTACGAAACCGATTTCAAGACCGGCGCCAAGAAGAACCTGGCCGGTGGCGACAAATCTGACTAGGGTTCAGGCCCAGGTCGAACGACACGCGTGAGTTTTCCGATGCCGCACCCAGCTTGAGTGCGACGGGATCTCTACCGAATTTCGAATTACGAGAAGCGAACCACTACCATGATGCGCAGCCACTATTGCGGCCAACTGAACGAAAGCCTGGAAGGTCAGGAAATTACCCTTTGCGGATGGGTTCACCGTCGTCGCGACCACGGCGGGGTGATTTTCCTCGATATCCGTGATCGTGACGGTCTCGCTCAGGTGGTTTTCGATCCGGATCGCGCCGAGAGCTTCGCCGCTGCCGACCGCGTGCGCAGCGAATACGTTGTGAAGATCACCGGTAAGGTGCGTCTGCGTCCGGCCGGTGCCACCAACGCCAACATGGCATCGGGCATGATCGAAGTGCTGGGCTACGAACTGGAAGTGCTGAACGAGTCGGAAACTCCGCCGTTCCCGTTGAACGAGTTCTCCGACGTCGGCGAAGAAACCCGTCTGCGTTATCGCTTCCTCGACCTGCGTCGTCCGGAAATGGCCGAGAAGCTGCGTCTGCGTTCGCGCATGACCACCAGCATCCGTCGCTTCCTCGACGAAAACGGCTTCCTCGACGTCGAAACACCGATCCTGACCCGTGCCACCCCAGAAGGTGCGCGTGACTATCTGGTGCCGAGCCGTACCCACGCCGGTTCGTTCTTTGCGCTGCCGCAATCGCCGCAGCTGTTCAAGCAACTGCTGATGGTGGCGGGTTTCGACCGTTACTACCAGATCGCCAAGTGCTTCCGCGACGAAGACCTGCGCGCTGACCGCCAGCCAGAATTCACCCAGATCGACATCGAGACCAGCTTCCTCGATGAAAAAGAGATCATGGGCCTCACCGAAGAAATGATCCGCAACCTGTTCAAGGAAGTGCTGGGTCTGGAATTCGGCGACTTCCCGCACATGACTTTCGAAGAAGCCATGCGCCGCTACGGTTCCGACAAGCCAGACCTGCGTAACCCGCTGGAACTGGTCGACGTTGCCGATCAACTCAAAGAAGTCGATTTCAAAGTGTTCAGTGGACCGGCCAACGATCCGAAATGCCGTATCGCTGCTCTGCGCGTTCCAGGCGGGGCGAGCATGCCACGCAAGCAGATCGACGATTACACCAAGTTCGTCGGCATCTACGGTGCCAAGGGCCTGGCGTACATCAAGGTCAACGAGCGCGCTGCCGGTGTTGATGGTCTGCAATCGCCGATCGTGAAAAACATCCCGCTGGAAAACCTCAACGCCATCCTCGATCGCGTGGGTGCAGTTGACGGCGACATCGTGTTCTTCGGCGCCGACAAGGCCAAGATCGTCAGCGAAGCCCTGGGCGCGCTGCGTATCAAGCTCGGTCACGACCTCAAGCTGCTGACCTGCGAGTGGGCGCCAATGTGGGTCGTCGACTTCCCGATGTTCGAAGAAAACGACGACGGCAGCTTCTCGGCGCTGCACCACCCGTTCACCGCACCGAAGTGCACGCCGCAAGAGCTCGAAGCCAACCCGGCTGCCGCTCTGTCCCGCGCGTACGACATGGTCCTGAACGGCACTGAGCTGGGCGGCGGTTCGATCCGTATCCACCGTAAAGAGATGCAACAGTCGGTCTTCCGTCTGCTGGGTATCAACGAAGCGGAACAGGAAGAGAAGTTCGGCTTCCTGCTTGATGCGCTGAAGTACGGTGCACCGCCGCACGGTGGTCTGGCTTTCGGTCTGGACCGTCTGGTGATGCTGATGACCGGCGCCCAGTCGATCCGTGAAGTGATCGCCTTCCCGAAAACCCAGAGTGCTGCCGACGTGATGACGCAAGCGCCGGGTGTGGTGGATGCCAAGGCGCTGCGCGAGCTGCACATTCGTTTGCGCGAAACGCCAAAGGCTGAGTAAGACGGGCCTGAAGGCGCATCTTCGGATGCGCCTTTTTTCTATCTATAGAGAGCAGGTCGAGATTTTTTTGTTTGCTGGCCGCTGCATGAGCAGGGCGGGCAACGTTTCAAAGAGAATTCGGAGCGAGTTATGGCTGGTCATTCCAAGTGGGCGAACATCAAGCACCGCAAAGAACGTCAGGATGCCAAAAGGGGCAAGATCTTCACCAAGTGGATCCGCGAACTGACCGTTGCGGCCCGTCAGGGCGGCGGTGATCCGGGCTCCAACCCGCGTTTGCGTCTGGCCTTGGACAAGGCGCTGAGCGCGAACATGAGCCGCGATATCATTGATCGTGCTGTCGCGCGCGGCGCCGGTGCGACCGAAGCGGACAACGTTGAAGAGCTGACTTACGAAGGTTACGGTCCGGGCGGCGTAGCGGTGATGGTCGAGTGCATGACCGACAACCGCAACCGTACCGCCGCAGCCGTGCGTCATGCGTTCAGCAAATGTGGTGGCAACCTCGGTACCGACGGCTCGGTCGCCTATCTGTTCGAGCGCAAAGGCCAGATCAGCTTCGCGCCGGGCGTTGATGAAGACGCACTGACCGAAGCGGCGCTGGAAGCCGATGCCGATGACGTGGTCAGCCACGAAGACGGTTCGATCGACGTGTTCACCTCGTTCACCAGTTTCTATGCCGTGCGTAACGCGCTGGAAGCCGCTGGGTTCAAGGGCGATGACGCGGAAATCGTCATGCAGCCGACCACCAGCGCCGAACTGGATCTGGAAGGGGCGGAAAAAGTGCTCAAGCTGATCGACATGCTTGAGGATCTGGATGACGTGCAGAACGTCTATTCCAACGCGGACATTCCGGAAGACGTGGCCGCTCAGCTCGGTTAAGAGCGACTACGATTCAATGTGGGAGCGAGCCTGCTCGCGAAGGCGGATTTTCAGGCAACATCGTTGCTGATGATGAAACCGCTTTCGCGAGCAGGCTCGCTCCCACATTTGTTATGGGTTGATTTCAAAATCGTGCTTCTACCGAATCTGCAGGCGTTATGACTTTAATTCTTGGTATCGACCCCGGTTCGCGTATCACCGGTTACGGGATTGTTCGCGATACCGGGCGTGGCGGCTGTATTTATGTGGCTTCGGGCTGCATTCGTACCGGCGCGGGCGAATTGCATGAGCGTTTGCAAATCGTCTATCGCGGCGTGCGCGAAATCATCCAGACGTACGGCCCGGTGACTATGGGCATCGAAAAAGTTTTCATGGCGAAAAACGCCGATTCGGCGCTGAAACTCGGTCAGGCTCGCGGCGCTGCAATCGTGGCTGGCGCTGAAGAGAGCCTGGAGATTGCCGAGTACACGGCCACTCAGGTTAAACAGGCGGTTGTGGGCACAGGCGCCGCCAATAAAGAACAAGTGCAGATGATGGTCATGCACATGCTCAAGCTGACCAGCAAACCGCAAATCGATGCCTCGGACGCCCTGGCTATTGCCATTTGCCATGCGCACACCCGTTCCAGCCTGCTGCCGCACGGCTTGGGAACGGCACGCAGTCGTGGCGGGCGCCTGCGTCTCTGATAGCATCAGCATCAATTTTCCTGAAAGCGGATTTCCTGCGCCTGGGTCGTCGGCCCGGAATCCGCCTTTCGACAGTCGCCAGCCCACGGCTGGCCAACGCTCAAGGATCTGAAACGTGATTGGACGCTTGCGCGGCACCCTGGCTGAGAAACAGCCGCCGCACCTGATTCTGGATGTAAACGGCCTCGGGTATGAGCTGGAAGTGCCCATGACCACCCTTTATCGCCTGCCGTCGGTCGGTGAACCGCTGACCCTGCACACCCATTTGGTCGTACGCGAAGACGCGCAATTACTCTACGGTTTTGCCGGCAAGCGTGAGCGAGACTTTTTTCGCGAGTTGATCCGTCTCAATGGTGTCGGGCCGAAACTGGCCCTGGCCTTGATGTCGAGCCTGGAAGTCGACGAACTGATCCGCTGCGTGCAGTCTCAGGACACCTCGGCGCTGACCAAGGTGCCGGGTGTCGGCAAGAAAACCGCTGAGCGTCTGCTGGTCGAGCTGAAAGACCGCTTCAAGGCCTGGGAAACGACGCCGGCCATGTTCGCGCTCGTCCCGAATCAGCCGGACGGGCCGGCGCCGGTCAATACCGCCGAAAACGATGCGGTCAGCGCGCTGATTTCCCTGGGCTACAAACCGCAGGAAGCGAGCAAGGCAATTACCGCCATCAAGGACAAGAATTTGAGCAGTGAAGACCTGATCCGCCGCGCCCTGAAGGGAATGATTTAAGTGATTGAAGCTGATCGTCTGATCGCCGCCGCGCACAGTCCGCGCGAGCGCGAAGAAGTCCAGGACCGCGCGATTCGTCCGGTCAGTCTGGCCGACTATATTGGCCAGCCGACCGTGCGCGAGCAGATGGAGCTGTTCATCCAGGCTGCCCGTGGCCGTAGCGAATCCCTCGACCACACGCTGATCTTCGGCCCGCCGGGTCTGGGCAAGACCACGCTGGCCAACATCATTGCCCAGGAAATGGGCGTGTCGATCAAGAGCACGTCCGGCCCGGTACTTGAGCGTCCGGGTGATCTGGCCGCATTGCTGACCAATCTTGAGCCGCACGACGTACTGTTTATCGACGAAATCCATCGCCTGTCGCCGATCGTTGAAGAAGTGCTGTACCCGGCGATGGAAGATTTCCAGCTCGACATCATGATTGGCGAAGGGCCGGCAGCGCGTTCGATCAAACTCGATCTGCCGCCATTCACCTTGGTGGGCGCAACGACTCGCGCCGGTATGCTGACCAATCCGTTGCGTGACCGCTTCGGTATTGTCCAGCGTCTGGAGTTCTACAGCACGGCCGATCTGGCGACGATTGTCAGTCGTTCGGCGGCTATTCTCGGTCTGCCGCTGGATCCGGAAGGTTCGTTCGAGATCGCCCGTCGCGCCCGGGGCACGCCGCGAATCGCCAACCGTTTGCTGCGCCGAGTGCGTGACTTCGCCGAAGTGCGCGCCAAGGGCCACATCACCAAAGCGGTGGCGGATCTGGCGCTGAACCTGCTGGATGTCGACGAACACGGTTTCGATCATCAGGACCGGCGTCTGCTGCTGACCATGATCGAGAAGTTCGATGGCGGCCCGGTCGGTATCGACAGCCTCGCCGCTGCGATCAGTGAAGAACGTCACACCATTGAGGATGTGCTGGAACCGTATCTGATTCAGCAGGGTTACATCATGCGCACGCCACGGGGCAGGGTGGTGACGCGGCATGCGTATCTGCATTTCGGTTTAAACATTCCGTCACGAATGGGTGAAATGCCCGTGGCAGACGAGTTTCTCGATGCCGTGGACGACTAATACACATTTGTTGTCGATTTATTCAGGGTTTGTACTGTCAGAGGACGGTACTTTTACGGTAAAGCTCTGAAACCATGAAAAACAGTTGCCTGGCCGGATTGGCAACCTGAGGAGTAAGCACTAGAGTATGCGCGCGCAAAACGGGCTTGAGCCGTTCGCACATCGTTGTCGCGTTTATTACGAGGACACCGATGCGGGCGGCATCGTGTATTACGTTAATTACCTCAAGTTTATGGAACGGGCTCGAACCGAGCGGCTTCGCGAGCTGGGCTTTGCCCAATCGCAGCTGGCAGGGGAGGATCTGTTGTTTGTCGTGCACTCCAGCGAAGCGCGTTACCACGCGCCGGCGCGACTGGACGACGAACTGCTGGTAAGCGCTGAAGTAATCGAATTGAACCGTGCCAGCCTGCGCTTTAAACAGCAGGTCAGGCGGGCAACGGATAATGTGCTGCTCTGCGAAGGGCAGTTTTTGGTGGCCTGTGTGCGCACTAACAGTTTGAAACCCCGGGCCCTTCCCGAAGACTTGCGTGCGGCCTTCGCCGACGCGGTCGGCCCGGGTACACACTCAAAGCAGGAGATAAAGCGTGGAAGCTAACGTCGTCGACCATTCCTCCATGTGGAGCCTGGTCAGCAATGCCAGCATCGTGGTGCAGTTGGTAATGTTGACCCTGGTGGCCGCATCGGTGACCTCATGGATCATGATCTTTCAGCGCAGCAATCTGCTGCGTGCCGGTCGACGCGCCCTGGAGAGCTTCGAAGAGCGCTTCTGGTCGGGTATCGATCTGTCCAAGCTGTACCGTCAGGCGGGCAGCAACCCGGATCCGGATTCGGGTGTAGAGCAGATTTTCCGTGCCGGTTTCAAGGAGTTCTCCCGTCTGCGTCAGCAGCCTGGTGTCGATCCTGAAGCGGTGATGGAAGGTGTGGCCCGTGCCATGCGTGTTGCCATCTCCCGCGAGGAAGAGAAGCTCGAGCAGAGCCTGCCGTTTCTCGCCACTGTCGGTTCGGTCAGCCCGTACATCGGTCTGTTCGGTACCGTGTGGGGCATCATGAACTCGTTCCGCGGTCTGGCCAGCGCCCAGCAAGCAACCCTGGCCACTGTGGCCCCGGGTATCGCCGAAGCCCTGATCGCCACCGCGATCGGTCTGTTCGCCGCGATCCCTGCGGTTATCGCTTACAACCGTTTCGCCGCTCGCAGCGAAACCTTGCTGGGCCGCTACTACACCTTCGCCGATGAATTCCAGGCGATCCTGCACCGCAAAGTGCACACCAGCGAAGAATAAGCAGGTAATTTCCAATGGCTTTAATCGCTCGAGCTCGCAAAAAGCGCAAGCCGGTCGCCGAGATGAACGTGGTGCCTTACATCGACGTGATGTTGGTGCTGCTGGTCATCTTCATGGTGACCGCGCCGATGCTCAATCAGGGCGTGAAAGTTGATCTGCCCAAGGTTTCCAGCGAAGCCTTGCCGCAGGACAACAACACTCAGGTCCTGACCATTTCGATCAAGGCTGACAAGACCTACTACTGGAACCTTGGCAGCGAAGTCGATACAGAGAAGCAACAGGACAGGGCCATGACCCTGCCGCAAATGACCGACGCGGTGACCAAGATCATTCGTGCCGGCACTGAAGGCGGCAAGCGTACTCAGGTCTTTATCCGCGGTGACAAGACCGTCGACTATGGTTCCGTCATGGGCGCCATGGGCGGGTTGCAGAAAGCCGGGGTCGGTAATGTTGGTTTGATTACCGAGGCCCCCTGATGCAGCAACAGCGAGAGCCGTCCGCCTCGGAAAGCTACTTCTGGCCTAGTGTTCTGGCAATTGTCCTGCACGTGCTGGTGTTCGGCATGCTGTTCGTCAGTTTTGCCTTTACACCAGAGCTGCCGCCGGCCAAACCGATCGTCCAGGCGACCCTGTACCAGCTGAAATCGAAAAGTCAGGCAACCACCCAGACCAATCAGAAGATTGCGGGTGAGGCGAAGAAATCCGCCGCGCGCCAGACCGAAGTCGAGCAGATGGAACAGAAGAAGGTCGAGCAGGAAGAGATCAAGGCCGCTGCGGAACAAAAGAAAGAAGAAGCGGCTCAAAAAGCCGAGGAAGCCAAGAAGGCCGACGAGTCGAAAAAAGCGGACGAGGCGAAAAAGGCTGATGAAGCCAAAAAAGCCGATGAAGCGAAGAAGACCGCCGAAGCCAAGAAGGCCGAAGAGAAACAATTGGCTGATATAGCCAAGAAGAAATCTGAAGAAGAAGCGAAAAAGGCTGCTGAAGAAGAGGCCAAGAAAGCCGCCGCTGAAGAAGCCAAGAAGAAGATCGTCGAAGACGCGAAGAAGAAAGCCGCCGAAGACGCCAAGAAAAAAGCTGAAGCTGAAGAGGCGAAGAAGAAAATCGCCGACGAAGCGAAGAAGAAAGCTGCTGCCGATGCTGCGAAGAAGAAAGCGCAGGATGCTGCACGTAAATCGACCGAAGACAAAAAGGCTCAGGCCTTGGCCGATCTGCTTTCCGATACGCCTCAGCGTCAGCAAGCCTTGGCCGATGAGCAGGGTGACGAAGTCGCGGGCAGTTTCGATGACCTGATTCGTGCGCGAGCAGCAGAGGGTTGGGCTCGTCCACCTTCGGCACGCAAAGGCATGACGGTCGTGCTGCAAATCGGCATGTTGCCGGACGGTACGGTGACTTCGGTCAGCGTGGCCAAGTCCAGCGGTGATGGTCCGTTCGATGCGTCGGCAGTCGCGGCAGTGAAGAATATTGGACGTTTGACAGAAATGCAGGGAATGAAGCCGAGCGATTTCGCTCCGTATCGTTCATTCAAGATGACATTCACACCTGAGGATCTAGCCTTGTGAGAAACCTTCTTCGAGGAATGCTGGTCGTGATCTGCTGCATGGCAGGGATCGCGATGGCGGATGAAAAGAACATTCTGGTTACCAGCGGCAGCGATCGGGCTACCCCGATCGCCGTTGTACCGTTCGGTTTCCAGGGCGGTGCAGTACTGCCGGACGACATGGCTGAAATCATTGGTAACGATTTACGCAACTCGGGTTACTACTCGCCGATCCCTAAGCAAAACATGATCAGCCAGCCAAGTCAGCCGAGCGAAATCATCTTCCGTGACTGGAAGGCGGTGGGCGCTCAATACATGATGGTCGGCAGCATTGTTCCAGCGGGCGGTCGTCTGCAGGTGCAGTGGGCATTGTTCAACGTGGCCACCGAACAGAAAGTGGCTGACGGCAGTGTTTCCGGTACTACCGAGCAACTGCGCGACATGGCGCACTACATCTCTGACCAGTCGTTCGAAAAACTCACCGGTATCAAAGGTGCGTTTTCGACCCGTCTGCTGTACGTGACGGCCGAGCGCTTCTCCGAGAAGAACACGCGCTACACCCTGCAACGTTCGGACTATGACGGTGCCCGCGCGGTGACTCTGCTGCAATCGCGCGAACCAATTCTGTCGCCGCGTTTTGCTCCGGATGGCAAACGTATCGCTTACGTATCGTTCGAGCAGAAGCGTCCACGGATCTTCATGCAGAACATCGACACCGGTCGCCGCGAGCAGATCACCAACTTCGAAGGCCTGAATGGCGCGCCAGCCTGGTCGCCGGATGGCAATCGCCTGGCGTTCGTACTGTCGAAAGACGGTAACCCGGACATCTATGTGATGAACCTCGGTTCGCGTCAGATCACTCGCGTAACTGCGGGTCCTGGCATCAACACCGAACCGTACTGGGGCAAGGATGGTTCGACCATCTACTTCACGTCCGACCGTGGCGGCAAACCACAGATCTATAAAACCAGCGCCAGTGGCGGTGGTGCCGAGCGTGTGACGTTCATTGGCAACTACAACGCCAACCCGAAACTGTCGGCTGATGAAAAGACTCTGGTGATGATCCATCGTCAGGATGGCTTCACCAATTTCAAGGTGGCGGCCCAGGATTTGCAGCGAGGTAGTGTAAAGATCCTCACTGATAGCACTCTGGACGAGTCACCTACTGTTGCGCCCAACGGCACCATGGTAATCTACGCCACCCGCCAGCAGGGCCGGGGAGTCTTGATGCTCGTGTCCATTAATGGACGCGTGAGGCTCCCGCTTCCTACCGCTCAAGGCGAAGTCAGAGAACCGTCCTGGTCCCCTTACCTGAACTGACGCGGCGCTACACGTTTTACTTAACACACTGGGGTTCATTAGGAGTTTCACGATGGAAATGCTGAAGTTTGGTAAATTTGCTGCGCTGGCTCTGGCCATGGCTGTAGCTGTAGGTTGCTCGTCCAAAGGCGGCGACAACGCCGGTGAAGGCGCTGTTGATCCAAACGCTGGTTACGGCGCAAACACTGGTGCCGTTGACGGTTCCCTGAGCGAAGAAGCTGCTCTGCGCGCAATCACCACCTTCTACTTCGAATACGACAGCTCGGACCTGAAGCCAGAAGCCATGCGCGCTCTGGACGTTCACGCCAAAGACCTGAAAGCAAACGGCGCTCGCGTTGTTCTGGAAGGCAACACCGACGAACGTGGTACTCGTGAGTACAACATGGCACTGGGCGAGCGTCGTGCGAAAGCCGTTCAACGCTACCTGGTACTGCAAGGTGTTTCCCCAGCTCAGCTGGAACTGGTTTCCTACGGCGAAGAGCGTCCAGTTGCTACCGGCAACGACGAGCAGTCCTGGGCTCAAAACCGTCGCGTCGAACTGCGTAAGTAATTCGATATGCGAACGTGCCGTCGTGCTGTAACTGTTCTGGCTCTCAGCCTCGCGCCGCTTGCGGCGTGGGCTGCGGTTCCTGTGGTCGATGACAACTCCGGTTATAACAATAGCGGGAGCAGTTATCCGCCTGCAGGTTACGGTACGAACGGCGCCTATGCCGGGGGAGCGGCTTCGGCCCCTGCCTCGGCACAAGGCATGCTGTTCAACCAACTGCAACAAATGCAGGATCAGATTTCGCGCCAGCAAGGCGTTATTGAAGAACTGCAGAATCAAGTTGCGCGCATGAAGCAGGAATCCCTGGAGCGATACCAGGATCTTGATCGGCGCATAGGATCCGGTGTTGCACCTGCCGCGACTCCTGAGAATTCTTCTGCCGGTGGCGATGCAAGTGCTGCTGCCGGTGCTGCCGCAGGTGCCGGGGTTGCTGCCCAAGCCCCTGCAGCCAGTAGCGAACCGGGTGATCCGGCCAAGGAAAAGCTGTATTACGATGCTGCTTTCGACCTGATCAAAGCCAAGGATTTCGACAAGGCCAGCCAGGCTTTTGCCGCTTTCCTGCGCAAATACCCGAACAGCCAATACGCGGGCAACGCCCAGTACTGGTTGGGTGAAGTGAATCTGGCCAAAGGTGATCTGCAAGGTGCAGGTCAGGCTTTTGCCAAGGTTTCGCAGCTGTATCCCAAGCACGCCAAAGTGCCGGATTCGCTGTACAAACTGGCTGATGTAGAGCGCCGCCTCGGTCATACCGACAAGGTCAAAGGCATTCTGCAGCAGGTGGTGGCCCAATACCCGGGCACGTCCGCCGCTCAGTTGGCTCAACGCGATCTGCAACGCATGTAAGCACGCTTGACCCGTTTGGAAGAAACCCGCGCTTGTCGCGGGTTTTTTCGTTAGAATTCACGCCCTTTTTCTGAACACGCTTCTTGTGGTCTACGCGTTGGCGGGATTACCTGAAGTGCCTGACGGAGGCGGACAGCCTGTTTAGCTGTTACGCCCGTGGCGACTATGCAAGACACATTGAGAATCACCGAAGTTTTCTACTCTTTACAGGGGGAAACGCGGACTGCCGGGCTGCCCACTGTTTTTGTGCGCCTGACCGGTTGTCCATTGCGTTGCCAATACTGCGACAGCGCCTATGCCTTCAGTGGCGGCACCGTGCGTACCCTCGACGACATCCTCAAGCAAGTGGCCGGATTTCGTCCGCGCTACGTCTGTGTCACCGGCGGTGAGCCGTTGGCACAGCCGAATGCCATTCCTTTAATTAAACAGTTGTGTGATGCCGGTTACGAGGTCTCGCTGGAAACCAGCGGTGCCCTCGATATTTCGGCTGTCGATCCGCGCGTCAGTCGCGTGGTCGATCTGAAGACGCCGGATTCGAAAGAAGCCCATCGCAACCGTTACGAGAACATCGAACTGCTGACGCCCAACGATCAGGTGAAGTTTGTCATCTGCTCGCGGGACGACTATGACTGGGCCGTCTCCAAACTGATTCAGTACGGTCTTGATCGGCGTGCCGGCGAAGTGCTGTTTTCCCCAAGTCACCATGACCTCAATGCTCGCGATCTGGCGGACTGGGTGGTGGCGGACAACCTGCCGGTGCGGTTGCAATTGCAGTTGCATAAATATTTGTGGAATGACGAGCCGGGGCGCTGATATGACCGAACAACTGAACACCACTGAAAAGCGTGCGGTCATCCTGCTGTCCGGTGGCCTGGATTCGGCGACCGTTGTAGCCATGGCTCGCGCGCAAGGCTACAGCTGCTACACCATGAGCTTCGATTACGGCCAGCGTTCCCACGCCGAATTGCACGCCGCCGCACGCGTCGCCCGCGACCTGGGTGTGGTTGAGCACAAAGTGATTGGTCTGAACCTCAATGGCATGGGCGGCTCGGCCCTGACTGACACCAGCATCGACATCCCCGAAGAGCTGGGCGAAGGCATTCCAGTAACGTACGTGCCGGCGCGTAACACGGTGTTCCTGTCGCTGGCATTGGGTTGGGCGGAAGTACTTGGTGCCCGCGATATCTTCATTGGTGTCAACGCGGTGGACTATTCCGGTTACCCGGATTGCCGTCCCGAGTTCATTGAGTCGTTCGAGCGCATGGCCAATCTGGCGACCAAGGCCGGTGTTGAAGGCAACGGCTTCCGCATTCAGGCGCCGTTGCAGAACCTGAGCAAGGCGCAGATCGTTCAGGCGGGCGTGAAGCTCGGCGTTGATTATGGCCTCACCGTTTCCTGCTATCAGGCCGACGATGACGGCCGTGCGTGCGGTAAATGCGACAGCTGTCGCCTGCGCGCAGAAGGCTTTGCGGCCGCTGGTGTGGACGATCCAACACCTTATTTTTGATTATTTTCAAAAAGGTGTTGAATAGTCCTTAAAAATCAGTATTATACGCGCCACCACACAGCGGGTCGTTAGCTCAGTTGGTAGAGCAGTTGGCTTTTAACCAATTGGTCGTAGGTTCGAATCCCACACGACCCACCATATTTGGCGGTTTAGAAAATCCGGAAGGCCCACGAAAGTGAGGATTTCCGGGTTTTTTTTTGCCTGCAATTCGGGCTTGCGTCGTTTCCGTACCTGCAGCGCTGACGCAGGTCAGAATCATCTTTTGTATCAACGGGATATTCTGTAGCCTTGCGCAGCTTCAATGCTGTCCGTGCCTGATAATACTCACTCTCCCGGCGGTACCCTCAAGCGGTCCGGAGCCGGGTGTATACTCGACTTTCGCGCGAACGCGCCTGCAGGTCTTGCGAACATGACGCAGATTTCCGAACGCCTTCTGGTTCAAGCCCACCTCGATGCCAAACAGCCCAAACCGCTGACGGCTGAGGAAGAGGCTTATTACCGTTCCGCTATCGCCGCCGAGCTCAAGGCTCAGGACGCGGTGCTGGTGGCCCACTTTTATTGCGACCCGGTGATTCAGGCTCTGGCCGAAGAAACCGGTGGCTGTGTCTCTGACTCCCTGGAAATGGCCCGCTTCGGCAACGCTCACCCGGCCAAAACCGTGGTGGTCGCCGGCGTGAAGTTCATGGGCGAGACCGCGAAGATTCTCAACCCGGAAAAACGCGTGCTGATGCCAACCCTGGAGGCGACCTGCTCGCTGGACCTGGGTTGCCCGGTCGACGAGTTCTCGGCGTTCTGTGATCAGCACCCGGAGCGCACGGTGGTGGTGTATGCCAACACTTCCGCTGCTGTGAAAGCACGCGCCGACTGGGTGGTGACATCGAGTTGCGCGCTGGAGATCGTCGAAAGCCTGATGGACAACGGCGAGACAATCATTTGGGGCCCTGACAAGCACCTGGGCACCTACATTCAGCGCAAGACCGGCGCCGACATGCTGCTCTGGGACGGTGCCTGCATCGTTCACGAAGAGTTCAAGTCCAAGCAGCTCGAAGACATGAAAGCGCTGTATCCGGATGCCGCGATTCTGGTGCACCCGGAGTCGCCGACGTCGGTGATCGAACTGGCAGATGCCGTTGGCTCGACCAGTCAGCTGATTGCCGCTGCACAGTCGTTGCCAAACAAGACGCTGATCGTGGCGACCGACCGCGGCATCTTCTACAAGATGCAGCAGTTGTGCCCGGACAAGGTCTTTATCGAGGCGCCAACTGCCGGTAACGGCGCAGCATGCCGCAGTTGCGCGCATTGCCCGTGGATGGCCATGAACACCCTTGAGCGCACGCTGAAGAGCTTGAAGGAAGGCACGAACGAGATCTTTGTGGATCCGGCGCTGATTCCGCAGGCGATCCGGCCGCTGAAGCGCATGCTCGACTTCACCCAGGCCGCACGGATGAAGCTGGCCGGTAACGCCTAAGGCCATTCAGGCAACAAATGAACCTGTAGGAGTGAGCCTGCTCGCGATAGCGGTGTGTCAGATAACCATTATGTTGATTGACACACCGCTATCGCGAGCAGGCCCACTCCTACAGTGGTATTTGGTGTCTGGTAGTTATTTGGTCTTCTTCGGGATTCGTACGACGCGGGTATCGGAATAGATGTCATGCCACGTGCGCTTCTGCTTGTCGTACAGCGACCAGAAGAATCCCAGCCCGACGCACAGCCACGACGCAATCGACACCATGAACCGCAACAGCGCTTGCCACAGGCTGATCGCGGTGCCATTGGCGTTCTGCACGCGAATGCCCCACACCTGCATGCCCAGCGTCTGCCCGCCGTGGGTCCAGAACTTGGCGAAGAATGCGAACAACACCAGCAGCAGCACGGTGGAGTAGAGCGGGTCGCCGTCCATTTTTCCGGCATCAGTCAGCACACGCAGGCGTTCTTCGCCAATGATCGCGGCCTGGATCAGTTTGTAAACGAAACCGGTGACGATCAGCAGCGCTGTGCACAACAGAAAGTCATAGAACATCGCGGCCAGACGACGGCCCAGGCCAACGGCAGGAAAGTCGCCCTGTGGGGTGAGCAGGTTTTTCGACATGGCAGCCTCTGGACGCAAAGTGAAGCGCCATTTTACGGATTCGCGCGCACAAAAAAGCCCCTGATATCAATATCAGGGGCTTTTTCGTAACAGAAATCAGGCTTCTGCTTGTACTTCGTCAGCCTGCATGCCTTTCTGGCCTTGCACAGCAACGAAGGTCACTTTCTGGCCTTCTTTCAGGCTTTTGAAGCCGTTGCCCTGAATGGCGCGGAAATGCACGAACAGATCCGGACCGCTTTCTGGAGTGATAAAACCAAAACCTTTCTCGTCGTTAAACCACTTGACGGTACCGCTCTGACGTGTGGACATTTCTTATTTCCTTTGACGCAAAAATTGATGACAGTCTCTTTCTCATGAAAGAGTACTGGGGCTGGTTGCAGGAGAGTAAGAAGACGTCGAACGGGATGTAGCTAACTTGTAGGCTACTGCCCAGGTCACGATTCCAAGCTGACCCATGCAAACACAGTGGACAAACTCTACGCCAACTACGGGAGAAAAAACAAGCCCCGTGAAGGCCCCGGATTTGCTGCGCTTGCTGGCAGTTAGTCATTCCACTAGTGCGGCTTAGACGATTCGCTTGTTCAATTGTTTTCGAACGTTATAAGCAAAGTTCATATCCGAATCGGATGTTAGAAAATGCACTTTTTTGTGGCGATTGCGTGACACATTAGTGCACGCGTTACGCAATCGCGTTACTTATAGAAACAGTCAATCAACCGCGATAGTAGCGTTGTGGAACAAATGGCATTTTGCTTACAAGCATTTGCACCTTTTTCCCACGTACGATTGCCCAGACCGCTGTATCGAGCGTGACATAAGCACTATCGAGGTAACCCATTGCCAGCGGCCCGCCCAAAGTCGGACCGAAACCGCCACTGCACACGTTGCCGATGATTTCGCCGGCCTCGTTGACGATTTCTGCACCTTCACGCACGGGTGTGCGCTCCTGCGGCAGCAGGCCGACACGTTTGCGTGTGACGCCATTCTGTTGCTGGGCGAAGATGTTCTCCGCGCCCGGGAAACCGCCGGCGCGCGCGCCATCAGCGCGACGCGGCTTGGAGATTGCCCACAGCAGGCTCGCTTCGATTGGCGTGGTCTCGGTGTTCATGTCGTGGCCATACAGGCACAGGCCGGCTTCCAGACGCAGCGAATCGCGAGCGCCAAGGCCGATCGCCTGGACTTCCGGTTCGGCAAGCAGGGCGCGGGCAAGTTTTTCCGCGTCAGCGGCAGGAACGGAGATTTCAAAACCGTCTTCACCGGTGTAGCCCGAACGGCTGACGAAGCAATCCACGCCCAATAACGACACGCGGGCGAACTGCATGAAGGTCATCTTCGCCACTTCTGGTGCAAGACGCGCCAGCACGGTAACGGCCGCCGGACCTTGCAATGCCAACAGCGCACGCTCTTCGAACAGCGCCGTAATGGTGCACTGCTCGCCGATATGTTTTTGCAAGTGAGCCAGATCCTGATCCTTGCACGCGGCGTTGACCACCAGGAACAGTTCGTCGTTGCCGAGATTGGCGACCATCAGGTCGTCGAGAATGCCACCGGCCTCGTTGGTGAACATCGCGTAACGCTGCATGCCCACCGGCAGATCGATGATGTCGACCGGTACCAGGGTTTCCAAGGCTTTGGCGGCATTGGCGCCGGTCAGGCGGATCTGACCCATGTGCGAGACATCGAACAGCCCGGCCTGCTCACGGGTGTGCTGGTGTTCTTTCATCACGCCGAGTGGATATTGCACCGGCATGTCGTAGCCGGCGAATGGCACCATGCGGGCGCCGAGTTCGATGTGCAGAGCGTGCAGCGGGGTTTTCGACAGTTGTTCGGTGGACATGCGTGGCTCCTTGAAAATTTGAGTTTGGGATAAGGGCGAGATCAAAAGCCCCTCACCCCAGCCCTCTCCCGGAGGGAGAGGGAGTTAGTTACGTTTCTCTCCCCAGAGGGAGAGGGGGCTGGTTACGGGGCTGATCAGCATTCGATAATGTTGACCGCCAGACCGCCACGGGCGGTCTCTTTGTATTTGCTTTTCATGTCGGCGCCGGTCTGGCGCATGGTGCGGATGACTTTGTCGAGGGAGACGAAATGCTGGCCATCGCCACGCATGGCCATGCGCACCGCGTTGATGGCTTTCACCGAGCCCATCGCATTGCGCTCGATGCACGGCACTTGCACCAGTCCGCCAATCGGGTCGCAGGTCAGGCCGAGGTTGTGCTCCATGCCGATTTCCGCAGCGTTCTCGACTTGCTGCACGCTGCCGCCGAGCACTTCACACAAGGCGCCGGCGGCCATCGAACAAGCGACGCCGACTTCACCTTGGCAGCCGACTTCGGCGCCGGAGATCGAAGCGTTTTCCTTGTACAGAATGCCGATGGCGGCTGCTGTCAAAAGAAAGCGTACGACGCCGTCGTCATTCGCACCGGGGATAAAGCGCATGTAGTAATGCAGCACCGCCGGAACAATCCCCGCCGCGCCGTTGGTTGGCGCCGTGACCACGCGGCCGCCGTTGGCGTTTTCTTCGTTGACTGCCAAGGCATACAGGTTGACCCAGTCCAGCACCGACAGCGGATCGCGCAGCGCTGATTCCGGGTTCTTGCACAGCTGTCGATGCAACGCCGCCGCCCGACGTTTGACCTTCAAACCGCCTGGCAAAATACCTTCATTACGGCAACCCGCAGCCACGCAGTCCTGCATCACCTGCCAGATTTTCAGCAGGCCGGCACGGGTCTCCGCTTCCGGGCGCCAGGCGCTTTCGTTGGTCAGCATTAACTGACTGATCGACAGACCGTAAGTGGCGCAATGACCGAGCAAGTCCTTGGCACTTTTGAACGGGAAGGTCAGTGGCGTGGCGTCCTCGACGATGCGGTCGGCACCGGCCGCGTCTTCATCGACGACAAAACCGCCGCCAACCGAGTAGTACTCGCGGCTGCGAATCTGCAGGCCTGCCGCATCGAAGGCGCGGAAGATCATGCCGTTGGGGTGATAGGCCAACGGCTTGCGGATCATCGCCAGGTGTTCTTTCTCGTTGAACGCAATGCTGTGTTCACCGAGCAGGTTAAGCCGGCCGTTGCCGCGAATTTCTTGCAGACGCGCGGCGACGGTTTCGGTATCGACGGTGTCCGGATGTTCGCCTTCGAGGCCGAGCAGCACGGCTTTGTCGCTGCCGTGGCCTTTACCGGTGGCGCCGAGGGAACCGTACAGCTCGACGCGAACGCTGGCGGTGGCTGTCAGCAGGTTTTCACGGCGCAAACCTTCGGCGAAACGCGCAGCTGCACGCATCGGGCCGACGGTGTGGGAGCTGGAAGGGCCGATGCCAATCTTGAACAGGTCGAACACGCTTAACGACATGAGGGGGGCTCCTGCGGAGCAGTTGTGAGCTTCAAGTTGCAAGCTACAAGTAAAAGCGGATCGGGTTTTTCCTTGCGGCTTCTATAAGGCCGCAGTGCATGCGGCGAGACACAAGCCGCAAGTAAAAAGCAGATCAGCCCTTACTTGCAGCTTGTTGCTCAAAGCTCGCAGCTGCTTTCCTTAAACGTAGCTTTCGATCGACGGGCAGGCGCACACCAGGTTGCGATCACCGAACACGTTGTCGACACGACCGACCGGCGGCCAGTACTTGCCTTCGATCAACGACGCAACCGGATAAACGGCTTGCTCGCGGCTGTATGGGTGAGTCCACTCGCCAACCAGCTCCGCCGCCGTGTGCGGTGCGTTTTTCAGCGGGTTGTCGTCCTTGTCCAGTGTGCCGTTTTCCACCGCGCGGATTTCTTCGCGGATGCGGATCATGGCGTCGCAGAAGCGATCCAGTTCTTCTTTGGATTCGCTTTCGGTCGGCTCGATCATCAGCGTGCCGGCGACCGGGAACGACATGGTTGGCGCGTGGAAGCCGAAGTCGATCAGGCGCTTGGCGACGTCATCAACGCTGATGCCGCTGCTGTCTTTCAACGGACGCAGATCAAGGATGCACTCGTGCGCCACCAAGCCGTTGCTGCCGGTGTACAGCACTGGGTAGTGCTCTTCGAGGCGACGGGAAATGTAGTTGGCGTTGAGGATCGCCAGTTGCGAAGCACGCTTCAGACCGGCGCCGCCCATCATGCGAATGTACATCCAAGTGATCGGCAGAATACTTGCGCTGCCGAACGGTGCCGCGCAGACCGCACCTTCCTTGCGTTCCATCTGGCCGTGGCCCGGCAGGAACGGGGTCAGGTGCGATTTCACGCCAATCGGGCCGACGCCCGGACCGCCACCGCCGTGGGGGATGCAGAAGGTTTTGTGCAGGTTCAGGTGCGACACGTCGCCGCCGAACTTGCCCGGTGCGCAGAGGCCGACCATCGCGTTCATGTTGGCGCCGTCGATGTACACCTGGCCGCCGTTGTCATGAATGATCCCGCAGATTTCGCGGATGCCTTCTTCGAACACGCCGTGGGTCGACGGGTAAGTGATCATCAGCGCGGCGAGGTGCTCGCGGTGCTCGATGGCTTTGGCGCGCAGGTCTTCGATGTCGACGTTGCCGCGCGCATCGCACGCGGTGACGACAACGCGCATGCCGGCCATGTTGGCGGTGGCCGGGTTGGTGCCGTGGGCAGACGACGGGATCAGGCAGATGTCGCGACGCTCATCGCCACGGCTCTGGTGGTAGGCACGGATGGCCAGCAGGCCAGCGTATTCACCTTGCGAACCGGCGTTCGGTTGCAGCGAGATCGCGTCGTAACCGGTGGCGGCGCAGAGCATCGCTTCCAGTTCGTCGGTCAGTTGCTGGTAACCGGCACTTTGTGCGGCCGGGGCGAACGGGTGCAGCGCACCGAATTCAGCCCAGGTCACCGGGATCATTTCGCTGGCGGCGTTGAGTTTCATGGTGCACGAGCCCAGTGGGATCATGGTGCGATCCAGGGCCAGATCCTTGTCGGCCAGTTTGCGCAGGTAGCGCATCAGCTCGGTTTCCGAGTGATAGCGGTTGAACACCGGGTGGCTGAGGATTGGCGACTGACGTACCAGCGACGCAGGAATGGTGCTCTGTATCGAAGCGGCCAGCGCAGCGAAGTCCGGCAGAGTCTTGCCGTCAGCGAACAGGCCCCACAGGGTTTCGATGTCCGCCTGCGTGGTGGTTTCATCGACCGACAGGCCCAGACGCTGAGCGTCGATCACGCGCAGGTTGATCTGCGCAGCGTGCGCCTTGTCGTGCAGTGCGGCGGTTTGCGCGCCGGTAGCCACGGTGAGGGTGTCGAAGAAGTTCGCTTGTTCGACGTTAGCGCCCAGTGCGCTCAGACCTTTGGCCAGAATCGCGGTCAGGTGATGCACGCGGTTGGCGATCTGCGTCAGGCCTTTCGGGCCGTGGTAGACGGCGTACATGCTGGCGATGTTGGCCAGCAGCACCTGCGCGGTGCAGATGTTCGACGTGGCCTTCTCGCGACGGATGTGTTGCTCGCGGGTCTGCATCGCTAGACGCAGCGCCGGCTTGCCGAAACGATCAACCGAGACGCCGACCAGACGGCCCGGCATGTCGCGCTTGAACGCATCCTTGGTGGAGAAGTAAGCCGCGTGCGGGCCACCGAAGCCCAGCGGCACGCCGAAGCGTTGCGCCGAACCGATGGCGACGTCCGCGCCGAACTCGCCCGGGGCGGTCAGCAGGGTCAAGGCCAGCAAGTCAGCGGCCACGGCCACCAAGGCGTTGGCGGCGTGGAAGCGCTCGGTCAGTTCGCGGTAATCGAACACGTCACCGTTGCTGGCCGGGTATTGCAGCAGCGCGCCGAAGAACGGCGTTACGTCAGTCAGTTCACGCTCATCGCCAACAACCACATCGATGCCCAGCGGCTCGGCACGGGTGCGCAGCACGTCGAGAGTTTGCGGGTGGCTGTGGATCGAGGCGAAGAATTGGTGGCTGCCCTTGTTCTTGCTCAGGCGTTTGCAGAAGGTCATGGCTTCGGCAGCGGCAGTGGCTTCGTCGAGCAGCGAGGCGTTGGCGATCGGCAGACCGGTGAGGTCGCTGATCATGGTCTGGAAGTTCAACAGTGCTTCGAGACGGCCTTGGGAAATTTCCGGCTGGTACGGGGTGTAAGCGGTGTACCAGGCCGGGTTTTCCAGCAGGTTGCGCAGGATTGGCGACGGCGTGTGGCAGTTGTAGTAGCCCTGGCCGATGTAGGTCTTGAACAGCTGATTCTTGCCGGCGATGCCTTTGATCATCGCCAGGGCATCAGCTTCGCTGAGGCCGTCGTCCAGGCCGAGCACGCTGGTGCCTTTGATGCTTTCAGGAATGACGCTGGCGCTCAGGGCTTCGAGCGAATCGAAGCCGAGGCTGTTGAGCATGGCTTGCTCGTCACCGGCGCGCGGGCCGATGTGACGGGCAATGAATTCGTTGGCGGTGCCGAGGTTGATCTGGGTCATGTCGGTATTCCTCAGGCTTCGGCTTGGGCTTTGATCAGACGGTCGTACGCGTCCTGGTCGAGCAGTTTGGCCACGGCCGATGCATCGCTTGGCTTGAAGCGGAAGAACCAGCCTTCACCCAGCGGATCTTCGTTGACCCGTTCCGGGGCATCTTCCAGCGCCGGGTTGACTTCCAGTACGTCGCCGTCGAGCGGCATGTACACGCCGCTGGCGGCTTTTACCGATTCCACGGTGGCGGCTTCGGCGCCTTTTTCGTAAGCCTGCAGCTCAGGCAGTTGCACGAACACCACGTCGCCCAAGGCGTTCTGCGCGAAAGCGGTGATGCCGACAGTAACGCTGCCGTCAGCTTCGGTGCGCAGCCATTCGTGATCTTCAGTAAAACGCAACTCGCTCATGGAAACTCCTCAGGGGGCCAGACTCGTCTGGTGGACGCGGTGGAATAGTCGGGCGCGAAGGCCCTTATTTATGAGGGGTTGATTAGCAAGAATGCGGCCAAGGTTGATTTGTATATGTAAATCAATGGTTTAGATGTTAGTGATGTCGGCAAGGTCGGCATGTCTGTAGCGAAATCGCTACAGCTTGGGGCGAGGATAAAAGCTGAACGGGATCAAAGCCTTGCACAGCAGTGATTGGGGGAGGGTGTATCGATATCGTTCCGCTGTAGCGCTTTCAGTACAGGTGGAGGTCGCTTTTAAACTGGGAACCCTGATTTTTTGAATTGGAAACCCGGACTGTAGGAGCTGCCGAAGGCTGCGATCTTGACCCGGGCAATACACATCCAAAGTCAAAAGATCGCAGCCTCCGGCAGCTCCTACAAGGGAATTTGTGGTGTGTTCAGGGTTTGTTGGGAATGCCGTACTTGCGCAGGCGATGGGCGATGGCCGTGTGCGAAGTTTGCAGGCGGCTGGCCAGTTGGCGGGTCGAGGGGTAGCTGACGTAGAGTTTTTCCAGCAGGGTTTTTTCGAAGGACTCGACCGCTTGTTCAAGGCTGTCGACATCGCTGTCTGACTGCCGTGCGACGGAGGTGCCGGCGATGTCGAGATCGCCAATATCCACCAGACTGCTCTCGCAAATCGCCGCCGCGCGGAAGATCACGTTCTGCAATTGCCGCACGTTGCCCGGCCAGCGGTTGCCGAGCAGTGCCGGGTAAGTTCCCGGGGCGAGACGGCAGACCGGGCGCTGAATCTGCGCGCAGGCCTGCTGCATGAAATAGCGCGCCAACAGCAGAATGTCCTGCCCGCGTTCACGCAACGGCGGCACTTCAACGTTGAGCACGTTGAGGCGATAGAACAGGTCTTCGCGGAACAAGCCTTCGCTGACCATTTTTTCCAGATCGCGGTGGGTCGCGCTGAGGATGCGCACGTTGACCTTCACTTCGCGATCACCGCCAACACGGCGGAAGCTGCCGTCGTTCAAGAAACGCAGCAGCTTGGCCTGCAAGTACGGCGACATCTCGCCGATCTCATCGAGAAATACCGTGCCTTGGTTGGCCAGTTCCATCAGTCCGGGTTTACCGCCGCGCGCCGCACCGGTAAAGGCACCGGGGGCGTAGCCGAACAGTTCGCTTTCGGCGAGGTTCTCCGGCAGCGCTGCGCAGTTGAGGGCCAGAAACGGTGCACTGTGTCGCGCACTGATGGCGTGGCAGGCACGGGCGACCAGTTCTTTACCGGTGCCGGTTTCGCCCTGGATCAGCAGCGGCGCATCGAGGGCGGCAACCCGTTGCGCACGAGCCTTGAGGGTGCGGATTGCCGGGGATTCGCCGAGCAGCGCGTCGAAACCTTCGGCGTGGTCGTGGTGCAGCGCCGAGAGTTGTTCGCCGATGCGGTTTGGTTGGTACAAGGTCAGCAGGGCGCCGGCGTCGGTGATCGGCGTGGCGTCGAGCAGCAAGGTCTGACCGTTGACGGTGATTTCACGCAGCGGCAGACGGAAGCCGTGTTCGAGCAAGGTGTCGAGCAGGGCGGGGTCGTTGAACAGTTCAGAGACGCTTTCACCGGCCGGTTCACGACCATAGAGTGCGATCAACGCCGGGTTGGCCAGCAGCACTTTACCGGCGCTGTCGAGGGCGAGCACCGGATCGGTCATCGCCGCGAGCAAGGCATCGAGCTGCAAGTGCCGACGCTGGCCAGGAAGAATGTCGACCACGGTTACCGCCTCGACGCCGAGCACGCGGAACAACGCATCTTTCAGCTCTTCGAGCACTTGCGGGCTCAGGGTCGGCGCGTCGATGTAGACGTTCGGCGGGATCATCTCCACCGCATCCAGATTGAGGTTGCGCCCACCGAGGATAGCCAGGACTTCCTGGGTGATGCCGACGCGGTCGATGAAGCTGACGTGGATACGCATGGGACGGTTCAGTGATCTGCAGAGCGGAGGGTGGCAAGTATGCCTTGGGCTTGGAGAGAGGTGAAAGCAAAAGCACCCTCATCGGAAACGCCGCCCGCCCATCCCTCTCCCGGAGGGAGAGGGGGCCGACCGAGGTGTCTGAGGTTTGACATCGACCTGAAAGAACCGGTCGATTATGGATTCGGTAAAGCAGAGTCGGGCCGGCAAAACTATCGAGCATCCCTCAATCAGTCCCCTCACCCCAGCCCTCTCCCGGAGGGAGAGGGAGCTGACCGAGGTGTCTGGCGCTACACGTCGACCTGAAAAATCGAGTCGATTATGGATTCAGTGATGCAGGATCAGGTCGGTGTAACTCTAGAGCATCCCCCAATCAGTCCCCTCTACCTTTGGGAGAGGGCTAGGGTGAGGGGCTTTTGCGGGTTATTCGAAATGCTCAAGATTGACCGGATCCCCGGATTGCATATTCAACTTCTGCCGAATGTCTTCAAACATCAGGTCGTAATGCTTGTGCACCGAACCGATCTGGCTGTGTGCCTTGGGGATCCCGTACTTCTCGGCAATCCGGGTCACGTCACGGGCGAAGTTATAAGCCTCTTCCTTGGGCAGGAAAAACGTTTCCTTCATGTCCTTGCCCTGCATATTGCCATGCAGGGTGAACTGTATTCCTTTGCCTTTCGAAGGATCGGTAAACACTTCATAGTCGAGGTGTACGTTGTAATTGACGTCATCGTCGGTCAACGCGTGCCGCTCGATATGCAAATGACCAGGTTCGAATTGGGCCATGGTTTTCTCCTTTCAAGGCATGGGAGAAGGGCAGACCCTCGGCCTGCCCCCGGAGTTTCTAATTATCGGTAAGTGATGCCCGGCTTCGCGGTGGTCACACGCGTACCGGCCGTGCCCTGGACGATGGCTTCGATGTCCGCCAGCGAACCGATCACCGCGACCTTGCCAGTATGGCGCGCAAATTCGCAGGCTGCCTGCACCTTCGGCCCCATGGAGCCAGCGGCGAAACCGAGGCGTTCGAGTTCATCTGGATGCGCTTCGGCAATGGCTTTCTGCGTGGGTTTACCGTAATCGATGAACGCCGCATTGACGTCCGTGGCGATCACCAACAGGTCGGCTTCCAGTTGCTCGGCGAGCAGCGACGAGCAGAGGTCTTTGTCGATCACCGCCTCGATGCCTTTGAGGTTGCGGTTCTCGTCGTACATGGTCGGAATCCCGCCGCCGCCAGCGCAAATCACGATGCTGCCCTTGTCCAGCAACCACTTGATCGGGCGGATTTCGAAGATGCGTTTTGGCCGTGGGCTGGCGACTACACGGCGGAACTTGTCGCCGTCCGGGGCAATTGCCCAGCCTTTGTCGGCGGCGAGTTTTTCCGCTTCGGCCTTGTCGTAGACCGGGCCGATCGGCTTGGTCGGGTTCTTGAAAGCGGGGTCGTTGGCGTCGACCTCAACCTGGGTCAGCAGGGTGGCGAACGGCACTTCGAAATCGAGCAGGTTGCCCAGTTCCTGTTCGATGATGTAGCCGATCATGCCTTCGGTTTCCGCACCGAGTACGTCCAGCGGATAAGGGGTGACCGAGGTGTAGGCCGCTGCTTGCAACGACAGCAGGCCGACTTGCGGGCCATTGCCGTGGGCGATGACCAGTTGGTTGCCGGGATGGATCTTGGCGATTTGCTCGGTGGCGATGCGGATGTTGGCGCGCTGATTGTCAGCGGTCATCGGTTCACCACGGCGGAGCAGGGCGTTACCGCCCAGCGCTACGACGATACGCATAATGCAATCCTTTCAGAGTTCGATGACCCTGTAGGAGCTGCCGAAGGCTGCGATCTGTTGATCTTGATCTCTAACAAGCAAAGTCAAAAGATCGCAGCCTTCGGCAGCTCCTACAGGTTGTTGGTTGATCAGGAGAACCTGATCATCCAGTTACAGATCAGCGAGGGTCGAGACCAGAATCGCCTTGATCGTGTGCATGCGGTTTTCCGCTTGCTCGAAGGCGATGCAGGCAGGCGACTCGAACACGTCGTCGGTCACTTCGATGCCGTTTTTCAGGTGCGGATACTGTTCGGCGATTTGTTTGCCGACTTTGGTGTCGCTGTTGTGGAACGCCGGCAGGCAGTGCATGAACTTGGTGCGCGGGTTGCCGGAGGCTTTCATCAGCTCGGCGTTGACCTGGTACGGCAGCAATTGCTGGATACGCTCGGCCCAGGCTTCCACTGGCTCGCCCATCGATACCCAAACGTCGGTGTGAATGAAGTCGACGCCTTTAACGGCGGCTTTCGGGTCTTCAGTCAGGGTGATGCGTGCGCCACTTTCTTCCGCATATTTATGGCAACGCTCGACCAGATCATCCAGTGGCCACAGCGCTTTTGGCGCGCAGATGCGCACGTCCATGCCGAGTTTGGCGCCGACCAGCAGCAGCGAGTTGCCCATGTTGTTGCGCGCGTCGCCGAGGTAGGCGTAGCTGATTTCATGGATCGGCTTGTCGGCGTGTTCACGCATGGTCAGCACGTCGGCGATCATCTGTGTCGGGTGATATTCATCGGTCAGGCCGTTGAACACCGGCACCCCGGCGAACTTGGCCAGCTCTTCGACGATTTCCTGTTTGAAGCCACGGTACTCGATGGCGTCGTACATGCGCCCGAGCACGCGGGCGGTGTCTTTCATGCTTTCCTTGTGGCCGATCTGCGACGAGTTCGGGTCGATGTAGGTGACGTTGGCGCCTTGGTCATACGCCGCCACTTCGAACGCGCAACGGGTGCGGGTCGAGGTTTTTTCGAAGATCAGGGCGATGTTGTTGCCCTTCAGGTGCTGCTGCTCGGTGCCGGTGTACTTCGCGCGTTTCAGATCGCGGGACAAGTCCAGCAGGTAACGCAGCTCGCGTGGGGTGTGGTGTTCCAGGCTGAGCAGGTTTCGGTTGTGAATGTTAAAAGCCATGATGGATCTCCTTCGGTGTCGGTTATCCCCCTGGCCGCACGTTGTAAGTGACGGCCAGGGCTCAGAGGTTTAGTAATCGATCGGGTCGCGGATGATCGGACAGGTCATGCAGTGGCCACCGCCACGGCCACGGCCCAGTTCACCGGCGCTGATGGTGATGACTTCCACGCCTGCCTTGCGCAGCAGGGTGTTGGTGTAGGTGTTGCGGTCGTAGCCGATGACCACGCCCGGCTCCACGGCCACCACGTTGTTGCCGTCGTCCCATTGCTCGCGTTCAGCGGCGAAGCTGTTGCCGCCGGTTTCCACCACGCGCAGCTTCGGCAGGTTGAGGGCTTTGGCCACGGTGTCGAGGAAGGTGCCTTCTTCGCGGCGGATGTCGATGCCGCCCTGTTTGCTTTCGTCTGGTCGCAGGGTGAAGGCGACGATCTGATTCACCACCTCAGGGAAAATCGTTACGAGGTCGCGGTCGCAGAAGCTGAACACGGTGTCGAGGTGCATCGCCGCGCGGGATTTCGGCAGGCCGGCGACGATGACTTTTTCCACGGCTTTGTTCTTGAACAGGTTCAGCGCCAGTTGGCCGATGGCCTGACGTGATGAGCGCTCGCCCATACCGATCAACACCACGCCGTTGCCGATTGGCATGACGTCGCCGCCCTCTAGGGTGGAGCTGCCGTGTTCCTTGTCCGGGTCGCCGTACCAGATTTCGAATTCGGCGTTGGTGAACTGTGGATGGAATTTGTAGATGGCGGTGGCCAGCAGGGTTTCCTGACGGCGCGCTGGCCAGTACATCGGGTTCAACGTCACGCCACCGTAGATCCAGCAGGTGGTGTCGCGGGTGAACTGGGTGTTCGGCAGCGGCGGCAGAATGAAGCTGGAGTGGCCGAGGAAGTCGCGGAACATCTGGATGGTTTTGCCACCGAAGCTGTCCGGCAGATCATCGGCGGAGACGCCACCAATCAGAAATTCGGCAATGTGCCGTGGTTCCAGGCTTTTCAGCCAGGATTTGACTTCGTTGATCAGGCCCAGGCCCACCGAATCGGCGGTGACCTTGCGCTCGAGAATCCAGTCCAGCGCTTCCGGGATGGCGACGATGTCGGTCAGCAGGTTGTGCATCTCCAGTACATCGATGCCGCGCTCACGCATTTTGGTGACGAAGTCGAAGTGGTCGCGCTTGGCCTGGGCCACCCAGAGCACGTCATCGAACAGCAGCTCGTCGCAGTTGTTCGGGGTCAGCCGCTGATGGGCCAGACCTGGGGAGCACACCATGACTTTGCGCAGTTTGCCGGCTTCGGAATGTACGCCGTACTTAACTTTTTCCGTGGTCATTTCAGATCCTCCAGATAACAAATCAATCAGGGATTACAGAGTCAGGAAGCCGTCGTAGAGACCGTAGGCAGCCACCAGGGCACCCACGACCACTGCGGCGAAAATCAGCTTCTCGACGTTAGTGAAAATCGGTTGTTTGAGTTCCAGCTTGGCTTTGGCGAACAGGATCGCGCCAGGTGCGTAGAGCAGGGCCGAGAGCAGCAGATACTTGACCCCGCCGGCATACAGCAGCCACACCGCGTAAATCAGCGCGATGCCGCCGATAATCAGATCCTTGCGCCGTTCGGCCGCGAAGCCTTCGTAGCTTTCGCCGCGCACCGCCAGCAGCAGGGCGTAGGCCGCTGACCACAGGTACGGCACGAGAATCATCGAGGTGGCGAGGTAGATCAGCGACAGGTAAGTACTGGCCGAGAACAGCGTGATGATCAGGAAAATCTGCACCATCGCGTTGGTCAGCCACAGGGCGTTGACCGGTACGTGGTTGGCGTTTTCCTTGCGCAGGAACTCGGGCATGGTGTGGTCTTTGGCGGCGGCGAACATGATCTCTGCGCACAACAGCACCCACGACAGCAGCGCCCCCAGCAGCGAAATGATCAGACCGACGCTGATCAGCACCGCGCCCCAGTGACCGACCACGTGCTCAAGCACGGCGGCCATCGACGGGTTCTGCAGTTTCGCCAGTTCCGGCTGAGTCATGATGCCCAGCGACAGCACGTTCACCAGCACCAAAAACAGCAGCACGGTGATGAAACCGATCACGGTGGCTTTACCGACGTCCGAGCGTTTTTCGGCGCGGGCCGAGAAGATGCTCGCGCCTTCGATACCGATGAACACCCACACGGTGACCAGCATCATGTTGCGCACCTGGTTCATCACACTGCCCAGATCCGGGTTTTTGATGCCCCAGATGTCGGCGGTGAAGATGTCCAGTTTGAAAGCGAACACCGCGATCAATACGAACAGCAGCAGCGGTACCACTTTGGCGACCGTGGTCACGAGGTTGATGAACGCCGCTTCCTTGATCCCGCGCAGCACCAGAAAGTGCACGGCCCATAGCAGCACCGAGGCGCCTATTACGGCTGCGACGGTGTTGCCCTCACCGAAAACCGGAAAGAAATAGCCGAGGGTACTGAACAGCAGAACGAAGTAACCGACGTTGCCCAGCCAGGCACTGATCCAGTAGCCCCAGGCGGACGAGAAACCCATGTAATCGCCGAATCCGGCCTTGGCGTAGGCGTAGACACCGCCGTCCAGGTCAGGCTTGCGATTGGCGAGGGTTTGGAAGACAAAAGCGAGGGTGAGCATGCCGACAGCGGTGATGGCCCAACCGATCAGTACCGCGCCGACGTCGGCGCTGGCGGCCATGTTTTGTGGCAAAGAGAATATCCCGCCACCGATCATCGAGCCGACTACCAATGCAACCAGTGCACCTAGTCGTAGTTTTCCGGGAGCTTCAGACATTGCATGACTCCATTGCAGGAGAGAAGAGATCACAGCGTAGTTCTGTTGTCTGTTCAAACAGCTGACTTAGATCAGTGCATGGTCACATTCCATTGTTAATGAATGACTTAGGCTTCGGCTGAAGGCATAAAGCTCCTGCCTGCAAGGCCCGTCCTAGAGGTGTTGTGGCTACATTTTTGGGAATGGCTATTATTACTTTAGAATTATCACGCTAGTTCTTTTTCAGCTTTTGGCAAATTTTCCGCCTCTGTTTTCAGTACAGAATTGATTTATCAGGATCAGCGCACAAAACTGTCTTAACGTGCTAGGCGTTAGCGTCATCGGCTATATATAAATGGGCGTTAATTGGCGTTACCTGATAAACGTCATCTACCTTTATCCGTTTAGTTAATAGTTGTTACAAATAAACTCTCACCACACTTCAAAGGGAAACTGAAATGTCGCAACCGACGCAAAAGCTGCGCCTTGGCGCGTTGATCGCCCTGGTGGTGGGTTCGATGATTGGCGGGGGGATTTTCTCGCTGCCGCAGAACATGGCGGCGCGCGCCGACGCCGGGGCGATTCTGATCGGTTGGGGGATAACCGCGATCGGCATGCTGACCCTGGCATTCGTGTTCCAGACGCTGGCCAATCGCAAGCCGGAACTGGACTCAGGTGTCTATGCCTACGCCAAGGCCGGGTTTGGCGACTACATGGGCTTCTCGTCCGCCTGGGGTTACTGGATCAGCGCGTGGCTGGGCAACGTCGGTTATTTCGTCCTGCTGTTCAGCACCCTTGGCTATTTCTTTCCGGTGTTTGGCCAGGGCAATACGCCGATCGCCATTGGCTGCGCCTCGGTGCTGCTGTGGGCCGTGCATTTTCTGGTGATGCGCGGGATCAAGGAGGCGGCGCTGATCAATCAGCTGACCACGGTGGCCAAAGTCGTACCGCTGATCATGTTCATCGTCATCGCTGCCGTCGCCTTCAAGGCTGACATTTTTACCCGCGATATCTGGGGCACCAGCAACCCGAACTTCGGCGGGGTGATGGATCAGGTGCGCAACATGATGCTGGTCACGGTGTTCGTGTTCATCGGCATCGAAGGCGCCAGCGTGTACTCGGCGCGGGCGGAAAAACGCAGCGACGTCGGCCGCGCCACGGTCATCGGTTTTGTCGGCGTGCTGGCGTTGCTGGTGCTGGTCAACGTGCTGTCGCTGGGGATCATGAGCCAGCCGGAGCTGGCCAACTTGCAGAACCCGTCGCTGGCGGCGGTGCTCGAGCACATTGTCGGGCCGTGGGGGGCGTTGTTGATCAGTATTGGTCTGGCGATATCCCTGCTCGGCGCGTTGCTGTCGTGGGCACTGCTGTGTGCGGAAATCCTTTTCGCCACGGCAAAGGACAAGACCATGCCGGCGTTCCTGAAAAAGGAGAACAAGAACCACGTGCCGGTCAACGCGTTGTGGCTGACCAACGCGATGATCCAGATTTTCCTGTTGATCACGCTGTTTTCGGCGGGCACTTACACCAGTCTGATTTACTTGGCGTCGTCGATGATTCTGGTGCCGTACCTGTGGTCGGCGGCGTACGCGGTGTTGCTCAGCGGGCGCGGCGAAACTTACGAACACGCTTCGGCCGAGCGCACCAAAGACCTGCTGATCGGCGGTATTGCCCTCGGTTATGCGGTGTGGCTGTTGTATGCCGGCGGGGTGAAGTATTTGCTGCTGTCGGCGCTGTTGTATGCGCCGGGGGTGATTCTGTTTGCCAAGGCCAAGCATGAGGCGGGTGAACCGTTGTTCACCCATGTCGAGAAAGGCATTTTTACCTGCGTGGTCATCGGCGCGGGGTTGGCAGCGTATGGGTTGTACAGCGGTGTGCTGTCGTTGTGAGGTTGTCGCTTGCGTATGCGCCGCCGTATGACTGGGAGGCGATGCTGGGGTTTCTGGCGGCACGGGCGGTGGTAGGGATGGAGACCGTGAGCGATGGCGTGTATTCGCGCAGCATCGGGTTAAACGGTGTTCACGGCACGGTTTCGGTGTGGCTTGGGACGGCGCATGCGCTGGAGGTCGAGCTGGACTTTCCTGATCCGGCAGCGGTGCCAGAGATCGTTATCAGGTTGCGGCGGATGTTTGATCTGGATGCAGATCTGACGCTGATGCAAGCGCATCTGGCGAATGATCCGTTGCTGGCGCGGTTGATCGCCGAGCGTCCGGGATTACGGATTCCCGGGGCGTGGGATGGTTTGGAACTGGCCTTTCGCGCGGTGCTCGGGCAGCAGATTACCGTGGTTGCGGCGATTCGCTTAGCGGGCAAACTGGTTGCGCAATATGGCGCGCCGCTGGATTCGGGCGTGCCGGGGCTGACTCACGTGTTTCCCGAGGTGGGCGTGTTGGCGGCGGCAGATCTGGCAACGCTGGGCATGCCGAAAAGTCGCGGGCGCACGCTGTCAGGTGTGGCGCAGGCGTTGCTCGATGAGCCTTCATTGTTTGAACCGAATCGCGAGGGCGGCATGGCGCGGTTGTTGGCGTTGCATGGGATTGGCGAGTGGACGGCGCAGTACATTGCGTTGCGGCAGTTGCGCGATCTGGATGGGTTTCCGACCGGAGATGTCGGGTTGTTGCGGGCACTGGAAGTGCTGGAAGGAGAGCGGCCGACAGCGCGGAATTTGTCTTTGCGGGCAGAGGCGTGGCGGCCGTATCGGGGGTATGCGGCGCAGCTTTTGTGGACATCTCTGAGCCGGGCAGATTGATACATCATCTCTCAGCCTGAAATCGCAGCCCTCACCCCAGCCCTCTCCCGGAGGGAGAGGGGGCCGACCGAGGTGTCTGGCGCTATACGTCGACCTGTTAAATCGAGTCGATTATGGATTCAGTGATGCAGGGTCAGGTCGGCGTAACTCCGAAGCATCCCCCAATCAGTCCCCTCTCCCTCTGGGAGAGGGTTAGGGTGAGGGGCTTTTTAAACCCACTGTGGTCGATGGGAGCCCAGTTCTGTAGCCGGCAACGCCCACCGAATCGGTGTGCCGCTGATCTTCACCGGCACCTGCAAACGATGCGCCGGGCCCCACGGGGTCTGCTCTATCAACGTGCTCTGGTCCTGTTCATCCTCGACGCGCAACGCTTGCGTTGTCCCCGGCCCATGCTCGATCAACAACTTTGCCGTACGCGCCAGCGACAATCGCGCCGAGCCCGAGCGGCCATTCGCCAACTGCTCAGTCAGCAACCTGAGCGCACTGGCCGCCATCAAGTACCCGGTCGCATGATCCAGCGCCTGCACCGGCAATGGCGTCGGGTTGTCAGCTTGTTTCCAGCGCTGCCCGGCCTCGGCGATACCGCTGCTCATCTGCACCAGACTGTCAAAGCCCCGGCGGTTCTGCCACGGGCCACTCCAGCCGTAGGCGTTGAGGCCGACATCGATCAGGCCCGGTGCCAGATGGCGACGGCGCTCAACGCCGAAACCGAGATTTTCCAAGGCGTCGGCGCGGTAACCGTGCAGCAAAATATCGGCGTCTTTCAACAAGCCTTCGAACACCGCGCGATCCGCCGGATCCTGCAGGTTCAACCGCGCGCAACGTTTGCCGAGGGTCATTTCCGGGACAACACCGGGCTCGTTCCAGGTCGGTGAATCGATGCGCAATACATCGGCGCCAAGGCCAGCGAGAAAACGACTGGCGGTGGGGCCAGCGAGCACCCGCGTCAGATCCAGTACCTTGATCCCGGCCAACGGCTGCGCCACCGAGCCTTGCCACGCTTGCTTGTGTTCATCCGGCGAATCGATGAAATGCACCAGCGGCTCGGCATTTACCGCCAAGCCTTGCGGATGCTTCTGCCACTGCGCCCAACTGCGCATCTCGGCCGCGCAACCCTTGACCTCGACTACCGCTTGCTCCAGGTCCGTGCTCGTCCACTGCGCGACTTTCGCCGCCATCGCGGCACGGTCGGCGCAGGCACCGAGCACACGTTCAGCGGCGGCGCGGTGATGCGGGGCGTTGGTGTGCAGACGGATCCAGCCGTCTTGCGTGAGGTAATCGCCGGCAACCGGGTCCCACAGCGGTGGTACTTGCCAGCCCATCGGGCGCAGCGAGGTCGAGAACCAGAACGAGGCGAGACGTCGGTCGACTGCAATGTTGGATAGGTGGCCGGTTTGCTGATGCAGGAGTTCGCTGACAGCCTGACCGGCAGCGGCGATGCTGGCGCAGGCAAGCTCAGTGACGGCGAATGCCGAGGGCAGGGCGCCACGATCTGTGAACGGAATCGGCGTGCGGGGCAAGCCGAGTGCGGCTTGAATGGACGTGAGCAAATCAGTCATCGAAGGCCCTCCGGAGCGAGAGGGCGATGATAGTGCAAAACAACTTTGAATCAGATGAAATCCCCGATTGCAGGGTTGCCACTTGACCCTGTGGGAGCTGGCTTGCCAGCGATAGCGGAGTGTCAGTCAACAATGTACTGACTGATGTGCCGCCATCGCTGGCAAGCCAGCTCCCACAAGGTTTTGTGGTGGATTGAGTGGCGGGCTCAGACGCGGAACTGATCCATCAACTTCATCTGCTGACTGGCCAGGGCATTGAGCTGGCTGCTGATCGCTGCCGACTCAGTGGCCTGCTCGGTCAGCGTTTCAGTCACGGTACGAATCGCCGAGACGTTGCGATTGACCTCTTCGGCCACCGCACTCTGTTGCTCAGCCGCGCTGGCAATCTGCAGGTTCATGTCGCTGATCACCGTTACCGCATCGCTGATCTTGCCCAGCGCATCCACCGCCTGACGAATCTGCCCGGCGTTGTTGTGCGCCTGGGTCTGGCTCGAATGCATGGTCGCGACCACGCCTCGGGTGCCGGTCTGAATCCGTTCGATCACGATGCGAATCTCTTCCACCGAATCCTGCGTACGTTTGGCCAGGTTGCGGACCTCGTCGGCAACCACGGCGAAACCACGGCCACTCTCACCGGCACGGGCGGCTTCAATCGCCGCGTTGAGGGCGAGCAGGTTGGTCTGCTCGGCGATGCTGCGGATCACCTCCAGTACCGAACCGATTTGCTCGCTGTTGACCGCCAGCGCTTCAACCTCGGTCACCGCTTTGCTGACTTCATCGGCCAGTTGATTGATGTCACGGGTGCTGCGCTCGATGATCGACATGCCGTCCTTGGCCGACTGATCGGCACCTTTCGCGGCATTGGCCGCGTTGGATGCGCTGTTGGCGACGTCATGGGCAGTGGCGCTCATTTCGTTGGAGGCGGTGGCCACCTGATCGATCTCGCGGAACTGCACCTGCATGCCTTCGCTGGTCTGGCGGGCGATTTCCGAAGACTGGTCGGCGGTGCCGCGTGCTTCGGTGATGCTCTGTTTGATCTGCGCGATAGTCGGTTGCAGCTTGTCGAGGAAGCGATTGAACCAGTTGACCAGTTCGCCCAGTTCATCCTTCTTGCTGTAGTTCAGGCGTTGGGTCAGATCGCCTTCGCCGCTGGCAATATTTTTCAGCATCTCGGCAACGCTGTTGATCGGCCGGGTGACGCCGGATGCGGTCAGCCAGATCAGCAACAGACCGACCAGACCAGCGACCACGGCAACCAGCAGCGCCGTGATCACACCGGTTTCCTGAGCATCGTCGAGTACCGCTTGCAGCTTGACCGAGTCGGCCAGCAGCACGTGTTTCGGCAGGTCGATGACCACGCCCCAGGCGCGCGAGTTGCCAATCGGATCGACCGGGTACACGGCACGAATCAGCTCGCCCTGTTCGAGAATCTTCGGTGTGCCCGAAGTGAGCAGTTGCAGCACATCCTTGCCATCGGCACCGAGGGTGTCGCTGATTTTCTTGCCGACCTTGCTCGCGTCGGAACTGTCGGCAGCGAGCACGCCGCTGCCGGAGACGATCAGCATGTGCCCGGCGTTGTTGAACAGGCTGCGCTGGGAATCCACGGCAGCGGCTTGCAGGGCGTCGAGGGCGATGTCGACACCGACCACGCCGATGGCTTTACCGTCGACGATGAGTGGGACGGAAATGGTCGTCATGAGCATTTCCTTGTTGCCCACGGTATCGGCATACGGATCGAGCAGGCAGGTACGCTTGTTGTCGCGAGGGCAGGTGTACCAACTGTTGTAGGGCGTGCCACTGACGCTGAGGGTGGTTTTGGTCAGGTCTTCTTCGACCATGATGGTGTTCAGCGAGGCGCCGGCGGCGCGACTCCAGTAGGTGGCGAAACGCCCGGCTTCGTTGGATTGGCGGGCGGCGTCGTTAGCGAATTCGCTGTCCTTGCCGTCGAGAGCGTTCGGTTCGAAAGCGAGCCAGATGCCGAGCACTTTGTCATTGCGCTCGAAGGCGGTTTTCAGGCTCAGGTTCAACTCTTCCCGCAAGGCGCCGGCGTCCAGCGAACGCTTGGCGGCCATCACCCGCAGGTCCTTGATCTGATCCGCTACGGCAGTGATCACCGTCAGGCTTTCGCCGAAGGTCTTCTGCACGCGCACGGCCTGCTCGGCGGCTTTGGCTTGCAGCAGATTTTCGACACTGGCGGTGAGCAGCTTGTTGCTGGAGTCACTGACCAGTTCGTCGTTCTGATTGGTCTGGTAGATGTTCATGCCGACGATCAGCGCAACCACACCGAGCAGGCACAGGCCGGAGAGCAGAACGATTTTCAGGCGAATGGACAGAGAGTCGAACATGGGGCGATCTCGCGAATGAATAAACGGGTGGCAGGCGGATATGAACTATCCGGTTCGCCAAATCCATTCAGCGCCATTCAATGCTCATCGGCGTGGAACGAGAGCGCATGAGGCGGCTGCCGACGAACGGTCAGCGCTAAACGTTTGCGCAGGGGAAAGTGCTGAAAAAGCGATTAATTACAGGGATGTTTCAGTGCGAAGACGGGTCAGTGCAGACCCGGATGGATTCCGGGCGCGACCAGATCCACAGATTGCCCAGGCTCATCCCGGCAATCGCCAGATAGACCGGCCAGCCGTGGTCGAGCATCACCAGCATCAAGGTGGCGCACAGCAACATGCTCACCGTCGCACTGACCTTGGCCTTGCGCGCAATGATCTTGCCATTGCGCCAGTTGCTCAGGATCGGCCCGAACAGCCGATGGTTTTCCAGCCAGGCACTCAGGCGCGGCGAACTGCGGGTCGCGGCCCAGGCGGCGAGGAGGATGAACTCGGTGGTCGGCAGGCCGGGCACGACAATGGCGATCAGGCCGATGCCGAGGCTGACGTAGGCCAAGAGGCCGAACAGCACGCGGGCGAGTTTCGAGGAGGCGGGTTGCGGCATGGGCTCAGCGGTGGCTTCTGAAGCGGAATGGAGATCTTACAGGCTTACGCAGGACACCTGTAGGAGTGAGCCTGCTCGCGATAGCGGTGTATAAGTCGACATTCATGTTGAATGACAGGACGCCATCGCGAGCAGGCTCACTCCTACAGGGGGATGTGTGTTGTGTCAGGCCGGTTCGGCTTCAGTGGCGTAAGCCTGTTCCAGCAACACGGTGAAGCGGTTGAACGCATCGATCGCGCCTTGCTCGACTTCAGCTTCTTCTTCAGCAGTGAACTGCAGCGAATCGAGAGTACGCACGAAGCTCTTCCAGCCCTCGGCACGGCCACCTTCTGGCTCACCCAGATGACGGGCGCCAAAGGTTTCGCTCAGCTCCAGCGCCACAGCGCGTTTGATCAGGAACGCCGCACCGAGCTTCGAACCTTCGGAGACAAAAATCCAGCCAAGAGCACGAGCCTTGCTCGGGTTTTTCACCGCGCCTGCGACCGCTGCCGGCACTTCAGTGTCGAGGTCGGCAAGGTCAGCCTTGGCCGCTTCGGCGCGGCAACGGGCCGGCAGATCCGGGACGATCGCAGTCAGTTCTGCATCGTTGTACAGCTCGACCAGTTCCGACTGGAACAGGTATTGCGCGACGACAAAACGGGCGAAGTTGGCGCGGGTCTCGAACGGCGCATGGGCTTTGACCAAGGCGTCGAGCTTGCTGTGCGGCTCGTGGGTGATCTGGTTCAAGCGTTGCGAACGCAGGGCTTTTTCCGAAGTGGTCATGACATGTCCTTGATAAAAGAGGCGCTTGATAACGAGACGAACAAGAAGACGTGCAAGCGTAAAAAAACCTCACGGCGCGGTGCCTGAACACGCGCCTTGAGGTTGGCCGGATCAGATGTCCCAGATCAGGTTGATCGCGAAGTTGCGGCCCGGTTGGGTCAGGCGATCGAGGTTGGCCGGTTGCGTTACCGATGCTTCGCCGACGCTGTCGTAACCACGCACGTCATCCCACAGCCAGTATTTCTTGTCGGTCAGGTTGTAGATGCCGCCGCTGACGGTGACGTCGTCGGTGACTTTGTAGTACCCGGCCAGATCAAGAATGCCGAAGCCCGGGGTTTTGAACTGGCTGCTGACGCCATCCGGCGACTTGAAGTTGCTGTCGTCGACGCGATCCTTTTTCTTCACCACGGTCCAGCTCAGCAGGCCGCCATAGTTGTCCTGGTCGTAACCCAGACCGAACACACCGGTCAGCGGGTTGACGCTGTTGATCGGCTCGCCGTTGTCGTTGTTGCGACCGTAGGCGTAGGCGATCGAGCCTTGGGTATACAGGCCTTGCGGGGCGCCGAACGCATCCAGATTCAGGCGACCTTTGACTTCCGCACCTTTGATGGTGGCGTGCTTGATGTTGGCCGACTGGAAGGTCAGTTCGTTGCGGCCCGGGGTCACGGCGTCTTCATTAATGAAATCACGGTACTTGTTGTAGAACACCGCTACGTCAAACGAGCCTTGTTCGAAGTTGCCGCGCAGACCGGTCTCATAGCTTTTGCTTTTTTCCGGTTCGAGGTCCGGGTTCGGCGCCACGCTGTATCCGGTGGTGGTGTTTTCGAAGCGGCCGTACAGGGCTTTCGCGGTCGGCGTACGGAAACCTTCAGCGTACTGACCGTACCAGGTGTAATTCTCGGTCAGGGCGTAGGTCAGACCGAATTTCGGCGAGACTTTGTGCCAGGTCTTGTTCTTGTCGCTGACCGTGCCTTGGCCGTCAGCCGCCACGGTGTTGAGGAATTCCTGGGTGATGTGCGGCTTGAGCTGGGTGTAGTCGTAGCGCAGGCCCGGCAGGAAGGTCCAGTTGTTCCAGCTGATCTGATCCTGAGCGAACACGCTGTAGGTGTTGATGGTCGGGTCCGGGAAGTCGGTGGCTTTGGCCAACACGTCAGCGGTGCTGGTCGCACCAATGGCGGTGCAGCCACGACCGACCGCCAGGCAGGTACCGTCGCCGCTGCGCGAGCCGGTGACTTTCTGTTGCTTGATGGTGGTGCCGTAGGTCAGCACGTGATCGGTGTCGCCGATGGCAAACGCCTTGTCCAGTTGCGCATCGAAGACCCACTGCTTTTCTTCGTAAATGGTGTCGCGAGTACGCAGCACTTTACGGGTGATCGGGTAGTAGAACTCGGTGGTGCTCTGGTCGGTCTTGGCGATCTGGTGGTTGAGGCTCCACTTCACGTTGTCGACCAGCAGGCTGTCGAGGGCGAAGCGGTGTTCGATACCGAAGCGCTCACGGGTGATGGTGTCGTTACCGGTGCGCCACTGGTACATGCCGCCGGGCAGCACGCTGTTGGGAATGGTCGGCGCGCCGTTGAAGTACGGGCCGCCGTAAGCACTTTTCTGATCGGTATCGCGATCATCCTTGTACTTTTCGTAGGTCAGGCCCAGGCGCGAATCTTCGTTGTAGTTCCAGCCGATCTTGGCCAGCACGTTGTAGGCGTTGACGTCTTCCGGGTTGGCGGCGGTGCGCTCAAGGCCAGTGCCATTGTTACTGCCGTAGGAGTCGGTTTCGTGACCGTCGCGCTGACTGTAGTGCAGCAAGCCGTCGAACTGGTTGGCGCGGCCGGCGACGGTGGCGGACTTCAGCCAGCTGTCATCGGCCGAGCTGTAACCGGTTTTCAGGCGCGCACCGACATCTTTGCCCGGCTTGATGATGTCGTCGGCATCGAGGGTGTAGTAGCTGACCGCGCCGCCGATGGCGTTGCTGCCGTACAGCACCGAGGCCGGGCCTCGGAGGATTTCCACGCGTTTGACGATTTCCGGATCGACGTAATTGCGCTGAGTCTTGGCGTACGGGCCGTTGAAGAAGCCGTCCGGGACTTCCACGCCGTCGACTTGCGTCAGGATGCGGTCGCCGTCGATACCACGGATGTTATAGCCGCTGATGCCGCCACGGGTGCCGGCGCCGCCGACGGAAACGCCCGGCTCATAACGCACCAGATCCTTGATGGTGTTGACGTTGTTGCGGTCCAGGTCCTGGCGGGTCTGCACGGTGACGGTGGCCGGCACGCTGTTGACCGACTGCTCCTGACGGGTGGCGCTGATGGTCACCTGATCCAGATTGAGGGTGCCGCTGGCGTTGCGCTTTTCCAGCACGACATTGTTGTTGCTGATTTTGCGGAAGCTCAGGTTGGTCCCCACCAACAGACGCTCCAGAGCTTTTTCCGGTGGCAGCGAGCCACGCACGCCCGGCGACGACACGCCCTGACCCAATTCTGCCGGCAAACCGACCTGCCAACCGGTCACGGCGGTGAAGGCGTTGAGTGCCGACACCAGCGGCTGTTGGCCGATGGAGAACGAGTAATCACCCATGTTGCGTGCCGGTTGCTCGGTGGCCGCCATCAGCGGCGCAGTGCCGGCCATCAGGATGGCCGCGGTCAGCAGCGACAATACGCGGGAAGGGGAGGAAGTCTGGCGGGTAAGGCGTGAGGACATCGATAGCGCTCCGTGTCGCACGAATCTTTATAGGTGCTGATTGGTTCGCGTGATGCGAATCAATTGCATTGGCTATAACGAGACGTACTGACGCTGGCTATCGAGTAAAAATAATTCTCATTTAGTTCAGGATAACCAGGGCGGGGAATTCTTTCAGTTGCGCTGACGTGATGTGAGCGAGGGAGCGAACCACATCAAGCGGCTGGTCGAGACGGTAATTACCGGTCACGGCGACGTCGGCCAGTTGCTCGTTGGTGTTGATGATCCAGCCTGGATAGTAGCGGCGCAATTCGGCCAGCACCTGGTTCAGCGGGCAGTTCTCGAACACCAGTCGGCCCTGCACCCAGGCCAGATCAGTGTTGGTATCGAGTTTGGCCGGGCGGTCGAAACCGTTGGGACCGATGCGAATACTTTCGCCGGCCGTCAGGCGCACACGGGCATCGTTGTGGGTGGCGCGCAGATCAACGTCACCGCGCTGCACATTGACCTGCGCCACGCCGTCGAGGTAACGCACGGCAAACGCGGTATCGCGTACGCTGGCGGTGACCGGCCCGGCATCGATTTCCAGCGGTTGACTGCGGCCGCTGGCAATTTCGAAAAACGCCTCGCCCTGAAACAACCGGGCGACGCGCTGTTGATCGTTGATGGTGCTGGAGAATGCCGAGTTGGTATTGAGCAGGACTTTCGAGCCGTCCTCCAGTTGCAGACGCTGGCGCTCGCCCACCACAGTCAAATGATCGGCCTGAATGCGCATCGGCAAATTGCTGAAACTGAACAAACCGAGCACCAGCACGGCGGCGGTGGCCAGCGGTTTCCAGTGGGGGCGCAGACGCTTGAGGAAGGTGACTTTCGCAGGTTTGGCCGCCAGGCTTTGCGCGCACTGGGCGATTTGCGGGCCGTCCCAGATCGCCTGGGCCTTGGCGAACGCTTCGGCATTCAACGGATCGGCCGCCAGCCAGGCGTGAAATTGCCGGGTCTGCTCCTCGTCCGGGCTGCCGAGCACGATGAGCCAGTCCAGTGCCTGGTCCATTGCGTTTGCAGCGTCCTGCACCGAATCCGGCGAAGGCGAGCGGTGGGTGTCCGTCACGGTGTTTCCTCGGGCTTCTGGCGAAGCAGTTTCTAGCGTCAAGCTGCAAGCTGCAAGCCAGATGCGTGTACTGCTTTTCGTTTTTACCTGGAGCTTGAAGCTTACAGCTTGCCGCTGCTGTCGTGTCGTTCGGCGACGCCGATGCAAATGGTCATGATCAGCTTCAGTTCTTTTTGCACGGTGCTGAGGGAGACGTTCAGTTCATCAGCGATTTCCTGATAACTGTTCCCGTGCAACCGGCTGAGGATGAAAATCTGCTGCTGGCGCGGGCTGAGTTGACTGAGGCTCACGTTCAGGCGCTCCAGCATCTGTTCGGCGTGGGCGGCGTCTTCGGCGCTGCTGGCGGGGGCGGCGATGCTGTGCACGACATCTTGCGGCACGTCATCGACCATGGTCCGTGAATGGATCTTGCGCGCGCGCAAGTGATCCAGCGCCAGATTGCGCGCGGTCTGGAAGACAAACGGTTCGAGGTGATCGATGGCCCGCTCGCTCAACGCCCGTGTCACGCGCAGGTAGGTCTCCTGCAACAGGTCTTCAGCGGTGCTGTGATTGTTGACCATCCGTTCCAGCGTGCGCAGCAAGGACGTGCGCTGGGTGAGGAAGACGTGGTTGAAGCGCGATTGACTCACGGGAGGACCTGATCCATTTTGAGCAAATGATAATGCTTATCATCTGCCCGTATGGTCAAGCCCTGAATTGTCAAAGAACGGTAAAGCCCGGGATGGAACCCAATGCAGGAGCTGCCGAAGGCTGCGATCTTTTGATGTTGATCTTAAAAACAAAATCAAAAGATCGCAGCCTTCGGCAGCTCCTACAGGGGGGACAGGGCAACCTTATTCCGCGTTACACAGCGCCAGGCAGTTATCCAGCATGCGGTTGGAGAAGCCCCACTCGTTGTCATACCAGGCCAGCACTTTCAGCAGTTTGCCGCTGGATTTGGTGTGGTTGGCATCGAAGATCGACGACAGCGGGTTGTGGTTGAAGTCGCTGGAAACCAGCGGCAACGTGTTGTAACCCAATATCTTCGAATGCTGGCTCGCAGCCTTGAGCAGGGCGTTGACTTCTTCTGCGCTGGCTTCTTTTTTCAGCTGCACTGTCAGGTCCACCAGCGACACATTGATCACCGGCACCCGTACGGCCATACCAGTCAGTTTGCCAGCCAGTTCCGGCAGCACCAGACCCACCGCTTCAGCGGCGCCGGTCTTGCTCGGGATCATGTTCTGCGTGGCCGAACGCGCGCGGTACGGGTCGGTGTGATAGACGTCGGTCAGGTTCTGGTCGTTGGTGTAGGCATGAATAGTGGTCATCAGACCGCTTTCAATGCCCAGTTCGCGGTGCAGCACTTGCGCCACTGGCGCCAGGCAGTTGGTGGTGCACGAAGCATTGGAGATGATCTGGTGCGACTGGCGCAGAATGTCGTGGTTCACACCGTAAACCACGGTAGCGTCGGCGCCTTTGGCCGGCGCCGAGATGATCACTTTGCGCGCGCCGGCAGTAATATGCGCGGCGGCTTTGGCGCGGTCGGTAAAGAGACCGGTGCATTCGAACACCACATCAATCTTTTCCGCCGCCCATGGCAGTTCGGCCGGGTTGCGAATCGCGCTGACCGCAATGCGGTCGCCATTGACGGTCAGACTTTCGTTGTCATGCTCGACTTGAGCATCGAATGTGCCGTGAACGGTGTCGTACTTGAGCAGATGGGCATTGATCGAGCTGTCGCCCAGATCGTTGATGGCGACGATCTGCAAATCCTGTCGATAGCCTTGGGTATACAGTGCGCGCAGGACATTACGGCCGATGCGGCCAAAACCATTGATTGCGATTCGAAGAGTCATGGAACAGCGCCGCCGTCGTTTTGTTGTTGGAATTACAAGATTATTCGCATAAAAATAGAAAACAAGCCTTTTTAGTGGCAATATTTTGTTTTATCTACAACGAGTGACCTGAATCAACTGGTCCGAATGGTCAAAAAAGCCGTCTGTCATTCCAACAACAACGGCGTTTGATCAGCATAGACAATCAGGTCGCCACATCCGTTAGCCTGGAGTTCTACACATGCATCCCCGCGTTCTTGAGGTCACCGAACGGCTTATCGCCCGCAGCCGCGCCACGCGTCAGGCTTACCTTGCACTGATTCGCGGCGCCGCCACTGACGGGCCGATGCGCGGCAAGCTGCAATGCGCCAACTTCGCCCATGGCGTGGCCGGGTGCGGCAGCGAAGACAAGCACAGCCTGCGGATGATGAACTCGGCGAACATCGCCATTGTTTCGTCTTATAACGACATGCTCTCGGCGCACCAGCCGTACGAAGTGTTCCCGGAACAGATCAAGAACGCCCTGCGGGAAATCGGTTCGGTCGGCCAGTTCGCCGGCGGTACGCCGGCGATGTGCGACGGCGTCACCCAAGGCGAGCCAGGCATGGAACTGAGCCTGCCGAGCCGCGAAGTGATTGCCATGTCGACCGCTGTGGCGCTGTCGCACAACATGTTCGACGGTGCGCTGATGCTCGGCATCTGCGACAAGATCGTGCCGGGCCTGATGATGGGTTCGCTGCGTTTCGGCCACCTGCCGACGATTTTCGTCCCGGGCGGGCCGATGGTTTCGGGGATTTCCAACAAGGAAAAAGCCGACGTGCGCCAGAAGTACGCCGAAGGCAAGGCGACCCGCGAAGAGCTGCTGGAATCGGAGATGAAGTCCTACCACAGCCCGGGCACCTGCACCTTCTACGGCACCGCCAACACCAACCAGTTGCTGATGGAAGTCATGGGCCTGCACTTGCCGGGCGCCTCTTTCGTCAACCCGAACACGCCGCTGCGTGATGCGCTGACCCGCGAAGCCGCGCACCAGGTCACGCGCCTGACCAAGCAGAACGGCAACTTCATGCCGATCGGCGAAATCGTCGATGAGAAGTCGCTGGTTAACTCGATTGTCGCGCTGCACGCCACCGGCGGTTCGACCAACCACACCCTGCACATGCCGGCCATCGCCATGGCCGCCGGCATTCAACTGACCTGGCAGGACATGGCCGACCTCTCCGAAGTCGTGCCGACCCTGAGCCACGTCTACCCGAACGGCAAAGCCGACATCAACCACTTCCAGGCTGCTGGCGGGATGTCGTTCCTGATCCGCGAACTGCTTGGCGCCGGCCTGTTGCACGAAGACGTCAACACCGTGCTCGGCCGCGGCTTGAGCAAGTACACCAAGGAACCGTTCCTTGATAACGGCGAGCTGGTCTGGCGCGAAGGCCCGGTCGACAGCCTCGACGAAAACATCCTGCGCCCGGTCGCCCGTGCATTCTCGGCAGAGGGTGGTTTGCGCGTTATGGAAGGCAACCTCGGTCGTGGTGTGATGAAGGTCTCCGCCGTTGCGCTGGAAAACCAGATCGTCGAAGCACCGGCGATGGTGTTCCAGGATCAACAGGATCTGGCCGATGCGTTCAAGGCTGGTCTGCTGGAAAAAGATTTCGTCGCGGTGATGCGCTTCCAGGGTCCGCGTTCCAACGGCATGCCCGAGCTGCACAAGATGACGCCGTTCCTCGGCGTGCTGCAGGATCGCGGCTTCAAAGTCGCGCTGGTGACGGACGGCCGGATGTCCGGCGCCTCGGGGAAAATCCCCGCAGCGATTCACGTCAGCCCGGAAGCTTATGTCGGTGGCGCTTTGGCGCGCGTGCAAGAGGGCGATATCATCCGCGTCGATGGCGTCAAAGGCACCTTGGAACTCAAGGTCGATGCCGCCGAATTTGCAGCGCGCGAACCTGCCAAAGGCCTGTTGGGCAACAACATCGGCAGCGGACGCGAACTGTTTGGCTTCATGCGTTTGGCCTTCAGCTCGGCGGAGCAGGGCGCCAGCGCCTTCACTTCTGCCCTGGAGACGCTTAATTGAAACTGGCTTTGGTCGGTGACATCGGAGGCACCAACGCGCGGTTTGCGTTGTGGAAAAACCAGCAACTGCAATCGGTTCAGGTCTTGGCCACCGCCGACCACGCCAGCCCGGAAGAGGCAATCAGCCTCTACCTGAGCGGGCTCGGTCTGGCGCCGGGTTCGATCGGTTCGGTGTGCCTGTCGGTGGCCGGCCCGGTCAGTGGTGATGAATTCAAATTCACCAACAACCACTGGCGCCTGAGCCGCACGGCGTTCTGCAAAACCTTGCAGGTCGAGCAGTTGTTGCTGGTCAACGACTTCTCGGCGATGGCGCTGGGCATGACCCGGTTGCAGCCGGGCGAATTCCGTGTGGTCTGCGAAGGCACGCCGGAGCCATTGCGTCCGGCGGTGGTGATCGGGCCGGGCACTGGTCTTGGCGTCGGCACCTTGCTCGATCTCGGTGAAGGTCGTTTTGCGGCGTTGCCGGGCGAGGGCGGTCACGTCGATCTGCCGCTGAGCAGCCCGCGTGAAACCCAACTGTGGCAGCACATCCACAACGAGATTGGCCATGTCAGCGCGGAAACCGCGTTGAGTGGCGGCGGTTTGCCGCGAGTCTACCGCGCGATTTGCGCAGTGGACGGGCATGAGCCAACGCTTGATACGCCGGAAGCGATCACGGCGGCCGGTCTGGCGGGTGATCCGATTGCCCTGGAAGTGCTCGAGCAGTTCTGCTGCTGGCTCGGCCGTGTCGCCGGCAACAACGTGCTGACCACGGGTGGACGTGGTGGGGTTTATATCGTCGGTGGTGTGATTCCACGGTTTGCCGATTTCTTCCTCGAAAGCGGTTTCGCCCGCAGCTTCGCTGACAAAGGGTGCATGAGCGATTACTTCAAAGGCATTCCGGTGTGGCTGGTGACAGCGCCGTATTCCGGCCTTGTCGGCGCTGGCGTAGCCCTGGACCAATCAATCCCGACCTGAAATGCAATCAAACTGTAGGAGTGAGCCTGCTCGCGATAGCTGTCTTGGATTCAACACATTCGTTGACTGACAAACCGTTATCGCGAGCAGGCTCACTCCTACAGTTGTTTTGTGGTGTTTGTAAAATCAGTGCTTAAGGCATAATCCGCCCCAATTCCAACAACAAGGATGCCTTCGAAGTGAGCTCAGTCAACAAGTCGATATTGTTGGTCGATGACGACCAGGAAATACGCGAGTTGCTGGAAACCTACCTGACCCGCGCCGGGTTTCAGGTACGGGCCACCGCCGACGGTGCCAGTTTCCGTCAGGCCCTCAACGAGGCGCCGAGCGATCTGGTGATCCTCGATGTCATGCTGCCCGACGAAGACGGCTTCAGCCTGTGCCGTTGGGTGCGTCAGCATCCGCGTCAGGCGCAGGTGCCGATCATCATGCTCACCGCCAGTTCCGACGAAGCCGACCGCGTGATCGGTCTCGAACTCGGCGCCGACGACTACCTCGGCAAACCCTTCAGCCCACGCGAACTGCAAGCGCGCATCAAAGCCCTGCTGCGGCGTGCGCAATTCGGTCAGGAGCGCAGCGGCAGTGACGTGCTGGCCTTCGACGAGTGGCGGCTGGACATGGTCAGCCATCGGTTGTTTCACACCGACGGCGAGGAAGTGATTCTCTCCGGTGCCGACTTCGCCCTGCTGAAACTGTTCCTCGATCATCCGCAGGAAATCCTCGACCGCGACACCATCGGTAACGCCACCCGGGGCCGCGACCTGATGCCGCTCGATCGCATCGTCGACATGGCCGTCAGCCGTTTGCGTCAGCGTCTGCGCGACACGGAAAAACCGCCACGACTGATCCGCACCGTACGCGGCAGTGGCTACCAACTGGCAGCCAATGTGGTTGCCAGCAATGGTCACTGATTCGCTGCGTAAACTCGCCGCCAAGGTCCCGGTTCCGCGCTCGTTGCTCGGGCGCATGTTGCTGCTGACGCTGTTGGCGGTGTTGTTCGCACAGACGCTGTCGAGCGTGATCTGGGTCTCGCAACTGCGCGCAACCCAGCTCGAAGGTCTGGTCACCAGCGCCCGCAGCCTCGCCCATTCGATGACTGCCAGCGTCAGTTACTTCCGCTCGTTGCCGGTGGCTTATCGGCCGTTGGTGCTCGATCAATTGCGCAGTATGGGTGGTACCCGCTTCGTGGTGACCCTGAACGACAAACCATTGGGTATGGACGTGCTGCCGGTCACGCCGCGTAAAGCGGCGGTGATGAAAGCGGTCGACGAAGTGCTGCGGCAGACGTTGGGCCATGACACCGATATCTCGGTGACCTTTGTCAGCCCCGAAGACCTGCGGATCTTCAACGCCGGGCTGAAACTCGATGAGCTGCCGCGCTCGTGGGCGCATTACGCGCTGACCCTGGAGCCGGTGAATCCGCCCGTGCTGGTCACGCAGATTCAAATGGCCCCGGGCGAATGGCTGTACATCGCCTCATTGTTGCCCGAGCCGTACACCAGTCTTGAAGAACAGGGACTACCCTCGCAACAGGTGTGGTTCATCGTCCTCACCAGCGGATTCCTGCTGCTGTTCATCGGCGTGCTGGTGCACTGGCAAAGCCGGCCGCTCAAACGTCTGGCACGTTCTGCGCGGGATCTGTCGCTGGGCGCTGACGTCGAGCCGGTGGCCGAGGGCGGTGGCAGCGAAGTGGTCGAAGTGGGGCGTGCGTTCAACACCATGCGCGAGCGCATCAGCCGTTACCTGACTGAACGCAGCCAGTTGTTCAGCGCAATCTCCCATGATTTGCGCACGCCGATCACCCGATTGCGTTTGCGCGTCGAATTGCTTGAAGACGAGAAGCTGCAGGCCAAATTCGGCCGCGATCTGGATGAACTGGAGCTGCTGGTCAAAGGCGCGCTGCAATGCGTGAAAGACACCGACATCCACGAGAACATCGAACCGGTGGATCTCAATCATGTGCTCGACTGTCTCGTCGAGCCTTATCTGGCGCCGAATGGCAACGGTCGCGTGACGCAGCATGGTCGCGCGCTGGCGGCCTATCCGGGTAAGCCGCTGGCGTTGAAACGCTGCATCGGCAATCTGATCGACAATGCGTTGAAGTATGGGCAGAACGCACATCTGCACATCGATGACGATGACAGCGCGTTTGTCTTGCACGTTGATGATGAGGGGCCGGGTGTGCCGGAGCAGCGGCTGGAGCAGGTGTTTGAGCCGCACTTCAGATTGGCGGGGCAGCAGCAGGGCTATGGGCTTGGGTTGGGCATCGCGCGCAATATTGCCCACAGCCATGGTGGGGAGGTGACGTTGCAGAATCTGCGTGAGGGTGGGTTGCGGGTGACCCTGCAATTGCCGCGTTCGGTGGATTGAATCAAAAGCTTTCCCTCACCCTAGCCCTCTCCCGGGGGGAGAGGGGACTGACCGAGGCGTATTTGGCTATCCGCCGACCTGATGCATTGAGTCGATTATGGATTCGGTACAGCACTTTCAGGTCGGCGCAACTCTTCAGCATCCTGCTATCGGCCCCCTCTACCTCTGGGAGAGGGCTGGGGTGAGGGGCCGCTCTTTGTCACGGACTGGTGACAAACCCCGCCCCCTTCGTTACAAGCCCACCCCGGCCCGTTGTTTAGACTCCCCGCAGTCATAACAACAAAAAAGGCCACCCATGGATCTCTTCCAACCCGGCTTCAGCAGTTGGCTGAACGCCCCTGCCCACCAGCAATGGCTCGCCGCCGAAGGCCTACGCCTGCTGGATTTCGCCAAGGCAGCAAAACTCCCGCAAGGCTTCGGCAACCTCGACGAACGCGGCCGTCTGCCAGCGAACGCACAAGCCGAAACCATGAACACCGCGCGCATGACCCACAGCTTCGCCATGGCCCACATTCAGGGTTTGCCGGGTTTTGCCGAATTGGTCGATCATGGCATTGCCGCCCTGCGCGGGCCGTTGCGTGACGCCCTGCACGGTGGCTGGTTTGCCGTCGCCGAACACCGCGACGACAACACCGGCAAGAACGCCTATCTGCATGCCTTTGTCGCACTCGCCGCCAGCTCTGCGGTGGTCGCACAACGTCCCGGCGCCCAGGCGCTGCTGGATGATGCGATCGACATCATCGACACCTACTTCTGGAGCGAAGAAGAGGGCGCCATGCGCGAATTCTTCAATCGCGACTGGAGCGAAGAAGAAGCCTATCGCGGCGCCAACAGCAACATGCACGCGACCGAAGCGTTCCTCGCGCTGGCTGATGTCACCGAAGATCCGCGCTGGCTGATTCGCGCGCAACGCATCGTCGAGCGGGTGATCCACGGTCACGCCGCCGGCAACGGTTACATGGTCATCGAGCATTTCGACCGCGACTGGCAGCCGCTGCGTGAATACAACCACGACAATCCCGCTGACGGTTTCCGCCCTTACGGCACCACACCGGGCCACGGTTTCGAATGGGCGCGGCTGTTGCTGCACCTCGAAGCCGCGCGGGTTCAGGCTGGCATGCTCACGCCGGGTTGGCTCGCGACCGACGCGCAGAAACTTTTCGAGAACAACTGCCGCAACGGCTGGAACGTCGATGGTTTGCCCGGCATCGTCTACACCCTCGACTGGGACAACAAGGCTGTGGTGCGCCATCGCCTGCACTGGACGCACGCCGAGGCCAGCGCCGCTGCCAGCGCGTTGCTCAAACGCACCGGCGATGAGCAATACGAGATGTGGTACCGACTGTTCTGGGAATTCTGCGAGGTACATTTCATCGACCGTTGCGACGGCAGCTGGCACCACGAACTCAACCCGCAAAACCTCCCAAGTGCCGATATCTGGCCGGGCAAACCTGATCTTTATCACGCCTGGCAAGCCGTGCTGATCCCTCGTCTACCCTTGTCACCCAGTATGGCGACTGCGCTGGCACAGCCGTCCCAGCGTATTCCTGTGTAACCATGTGGTGACATTCGCGCGTCCCTTCGTTACCTGCGAAGGGAAACGTCCTGTTTAAACTCCTGTGCAGCGCAAGCACCAGACTTGCATGCATAACAACAAGAAAGGTACATCTCAGATGAATGCGATTTCTCGCCTCGCTACTGTCATTTCTGTCGCCTCCCTGTTCCCGCTCGCAATTCTGCCTCTCAGTGTTTCCGCTGCCGAATCCAAAGGTTCGGTCGAAGTCGTGCACTGGTGGACCTCCGGTGGCGAAAAAGCCGCTGTTGATGTGCTCAAGGCGCAAGTCGAAAAAGACGGTTTCACCTGGAAAGATGGCGCTGTCGCCGGTGGTGGCGGTGCCACTGCCATGACCGTGCTGAAAAGCCGTGCCGTTGCCGGCAACCCACCTGGCGTTGCTCAGATCAAAGGCCCGGACATCCAGGAATGGGCGTCGACCGGTCTGCTCGACACCGACGTGTTGAAAGACGTCGCCAAGTCGGAAAAGTGGGACAGCCTGCTCGACAAGAAAGTCTCCGATACCGTGAAGTACGACGGTGATTACGTTGCCGTACCGGTGAACATTCACCGCGTGAACTGGTTGTGGATCAACCCGGAAGTGTTCAAGAAAGCCGGGATCACCAAGAACCCGACCACCCTCGAAGAATTCTACGCCGCTGGCGACAAGCTCAAGGCTGCGGGCTTCATCCCGCTGGCTCACGGCGGTCAGCCTTGGCAGGACAGCACCGTGTTCGAAGCCGTGGTGCTCTCGGTCATGGGGGTCGACGGTTACAAGAAAGCCCTGGTTGATCTGGACAACGCCGCGCTGACCGGCCCGGAAATGGTCAAGGCGCTGACCGAGCTGAAAAAAGTCGCGACCTACATGGACGCCGACGGCAAAGGTCAGGACTGGAACCTGGAAGCGGCCAAAGTCATCAACGGCAAGGCCGGCATGCAGATCATGGGTGACTGGGCCAAGTCCGAATGGACCGCTGCCAAGAAAGTCGCTGGCAAGGACTACGAGTGCGTAGCGTTCCCGGGCACCGACAAGGCGTTCACCTACAACATCGACTCGCTGGCCGTGTTCAAGCAGAAGGACGCAGGCACTGCGGCTGGTCAGCAGGACATCGCCAAAGTCGTGCTGGGTGAAAACTTCCAGAAAGTCTTCAGCATCAACAAAGGCTCGATCCCGGTTCGCAACGACATGTTGAACAACATGGACAAGCTCGGCTTCGACTCTTGCGCGCAAACCGCTGCCAAGGACTTCCTGGCGGACGCCAAGTCCGGCGGCCTGCAACCAAGCATGGCGCACAACATGGCGACCACGCTGGCGGTGCAAGGCGCGTTCTTTGATGTCGTGACCAACTACATCAACGACCCGAAAGCCGACCCGGCCGACACCGCCAAGAAACTTGGCGCAGCGATCAAGTCGTCCAAATAAGCCGTAACGGCAAGCTGCGAGCCGCAAGCTACAAGCTTGAGCTCTATCGGTCTTGCAGCTTGCGGCTTGCAGCTGCTCTTCTCTTTTTTTGATGGATTTCCCCATGAGTTCTGTTGCTGTGTTCAGCAAGGCCTCGCCGTTCGATGCATTGCAGCGCTGGCTACCCAAACTGGTGCTGGCGCCGAGCATGTTCATCGTGCTGGTGGGCTTCTATGGCTACATCCTGTGGACGTTCGTGCTGTCGTTCACCACCTCGACGTTCCTGCCCAACTACAAGTGGGCCGGTCTGGCGCAATACGCGCGTTTGTTCGACAACGACCGCTGGTGGGTCGCGAGCAAAAACCTCGCAGTGTTCGGCGGCATGTTCATCGGCATCACTTTGGTGATCGGCGTGTTGCTGGCGGTGTTCCTCGACCAGCGCATCCGTCGCGAAGGTTTTATCCGCACCATTTACCTGTACCCGATGGCACTCTCGATGATCGTCACCGGTACCGCGTGGAAATGGCTGCTCAACCCGGGCATGGGCCTGGACAAATTATTGCGTGACTGGGGCTGGGAAGGCTTCCGTCTCGACTGGCTGATCGACCCGGATCGCGTGGTTTACTGCCTGGTGATCGCCGCTGTCTGGCAAGCCTCGGGCTTCATCATGGCGATGTTTTTGGCCGGCCTGCGTGGCGTGGATCAATCGATCATCCGTGCTGCACAGATCGATGGCGCGAGCATGCCGACGATCTATTGGAAAGTGGTGCTGCCAAGCCTGCGTCCGGTGTTCTTCAGCGCGGTGATGATCCTGGCGCATATTGCGATCAAGAGCTTCGACCTGGTCGCGGCGATGACCGCCGGTGGTCCGGGCTATTCCTCCGATCTGCCAGCGATGTTCATGTATTCCTTCACCTTCAGTCGCGGCCAGATGGGCATGGGCTCGGCCAGTGCGATTCTGATGCTCGGTGCGATCCTCGCGATCATCGTGCCTTACCTGTATTCCGAGCTGAGGACCAAGCGCAATGACTAGTCTCGCTGCCAAACCTGCTATCAGCCTGAGTCGCGTCGCGATCTACGCGGTGCTGATTTTCGCAGTGTTCCTGTATCTGGTGCCGCTGGTGGTCATGCTGCTCACCAGCTTCAAGACCCCGGAAGACATCAGCACCGGCAACCTGCTGAGTTGGCCGACCGTGGTTAGCGGCATCGGTTGGGTCAAGGCCTGGGCCACGGTTGACGGTTACTTCTGGAACTCGATCAAGATCACCGTGCCGGCCGTAATCATCTCCACCGCCATCGGTGCGTTGAACGGTTATGTGCTGTCGTTCTGGCGTTTCCGTGGTTCGCAGTTGTTCTTCGGTCTGCTGTTGTTCGGCTGCTTCCTGCCGTTCCAGACCGTGCTGCTGCCGGCCTCGTTCACCCTCGGCAAAATGGGTCTGGCGAGCACCACCACCGGCCTGGTGTTTATCCACGTGGTTTACGGTCTGGCGTTCACCACGCTGTTCTTCCGTAACTACTACGTGAGCATTCCGGATGCGCTGGTGAAAGCCGCACGCCTCGACGGCGCAGGTTTTTTCACGATTTTCCGGCGGATCATTCTGCCGATGTCGACGCCGATCATCATGGTCTGCCTGATCTGGCAGTTCACTCAGATCTGGAACGACTTCCTGTTCGGTGTGGTGTTCTCCAGCGGTGATTCGCAACCGATCACGGTGGCGCTGAACAACCTGGTCAACACCAGCACTGGGGCCAAGGAATACAACGTTGATATGGCAGCGGCGATGATCGCCGGCCTGCCGACCCTGCTGGTCTATGTGGTCGCAGGCAAGTATTTCGTGCGCGGGCTGACGGCCGGCGCAGTCAAGGGGTAATCATGGCAACGCTCGAACTTCGCAACGTAAACAAGACCTACGGTGCCGGCCTGCCGGACACCCTGAAGAACATCGAACTGTCGATCAAGGACGGTGAGTTCCTGATCCTTGTTGGCCCGTCCGGCTGCGGCAAATCGACGTTGATGAACTGCATCGCCGGCCTGGAAACCATCACTGGTGGCGCGATCATGATCGGTGATCAGGACGTCAGCGGCATGAGCCCGAAGGATCGCGACATCGCCATGGTGTTCCAGTCCTACGCGCTGTACCCGACCATGAGCGTGCGCGAGAACATCGAGTTCGGCCTGAAGATTCGCAAGATGCCTCAGGCGGCGATCGACGAAGAAGTCGCGCGCGTGGCCAAGTTGCTGCAGATCGAGCACCTGCTCAATCGCAAGCCGGGTCAGCTCTCCGGCGGTCAGCAACAGCGTGTGGCAATGGGCCGTGCACTGGCGCGTCGACCGAAGATCTATCTGTTCGACGAACCGCTGTCCAACCTCGACGCCAAGCTGCGCGTCGAGATGCGCACCGAAATGAAACTGATGCACCAGCGCCTGAAAACCACCACGGTCTACGTGACCCACGACCAGATCGAAGCGATGACCCTGGGCGACAAAGTGGCGGTGATGAAGGACGGCATCATTCAGCAATTCGGTACGCCGAAAGACATCTACAACAACCCGGCCAACCTGTTCGTGGCGAGCTTCATCGGTTCGCCGCCGATGAACTTCATTCCGCTGCGTCTGCAACGCAAGGACGGCCGTCTGCTGGCGCTGCTCGACAGCGGCCAGGCGCGTTGCGAGTTGCCGATGAGCATGCAGGACGCCGGGCTTGAAGATCGCGAAGTGATCCTCGGTCTGCGCCCGGAGCAGATCGTTCTGTCGAACGGCGAAGGCAATGGTCTGCCAAGCATTCGTGCCGAAGTGCAGGTCACCGAGCCGACCGGTCCGGACACCTTGGTGTTCGTCAATTTGAATGAAACCAAAGTCTGCTGCCGTCTGGCGCCGGACGTGGCACCGCAAGTGGGCGAAAGCCTGACGCTGCAATTCGATCCGTCGAAAGTGTTGTTGTTCGATGCCAACACCGGCGAGCGCCTCGGCACTGCCGGTCAACCACAGACCGATGCGCGGTCTGCGAACGTCGCCCAATTCAAAGGCCGGTAAACAGATCAAGGTTGGAATGCAGTCATGTGGGAGCTGGCTTGCCAGCGATGCAGGCAACTCGGTTCACAGTGGAACAGAGTCGATGCCATCGCTGGCAAGCCAGCTCCCACAGGGATTGGATTCCAAAAGGAGCACGCGGTGGAATGCCTGTAATCCATCGCAATTTATGTAAACCGCGTTAGATAAAAACAGTTAATAACAATAAAGACGAGGATGTAGGGATGAAAAAGAAACACGTCAATGCCCGGTTGATCTGCCAAGTGTCAGCTGCGGCGGCATTGGTGCTGGCCGGTAACGCCATGGCGGCGGATGCCTTCAGCTCCGACTCGAAATGGATGACCGGTGACTGGGGTGGCGAGCGGACCAAGCTGATCGAGCAGGGTATCGACATCAAGGCCGACTACGTTGGGGAAATGGGCGCCAACCTGCACGGCGGCTACAACGATGACAAGACTGGGCGCTACAGCGATCAGTTCGGTCTGGGCGTGGCTCTCGATCTGCAAAAGCTGTGGGGCTGGGATAACACCCAGGCGAAGATCCAGCTGACCAACCGTAATGGCTACAACATCTCCAACGACCGCGTTGGCGATCCGCGTGCCGGCACCCTCAGCTCCTCGCAAGAAGTCTACGGCCGTGGCCACATGGTGCGTCTGACCCAGTTGTGGATTCAGCACCAGTTCTTCGACAACAAACTCGACGTCAAGGCCGGTTACTTCGGTGAAGGCGAAGACTTCAACACCTTCCCGTGCGACTTCCAGAACCTGGCGTTCTGCGGTTCCCAAGTGGGTAACTGGGCGACCAACATCTGGTACAACTGGCCCGTCAGCCAGGCCGCTATCCGTGTGAAGTACAACATCAACGACGAGCTCTACGCGCAGATCGGTGCGTATAACCAGAACCCGTCGCAGCTGGAACACGGCAACGGCTTCAAACTCAGCGGCAGCGGCACCAAAGGTACTGTGTTGCCAGTCGAGCTGGTCTGGTCGCCGAAGGTCAACAGCCTGCCGGGCGAATACCGCGTCGGTTACTACAAGAGCACGGCGGATGCCGACGACGTACGTGAAGACGTCAACGGTTTCGACGCTGCGACTACTGGCGACGCGTACAAAACCCACAACAGCAAAAGCGGCTACTGGTTCGTCGCGCAACAGCAACTCACCAGCCACAACGGTGATGCAACTCGCGGTCTGAACATCGCGGCCAACGCCACGTTCCACGACAAGGACACCAACTTCATCGACAACTACCAGTCGGTGATGTTTGTCTACAAAGGCCCGTTCGACGCGCGTCCGAAGGATGACGTCGGTATCGGCGCGGCACGTATCCACGTCAACGACGACGTGAAGAAAAACGCCGAGCTGCTGAACGCTTCCAACGGTGTTTCGGATTACGACAACCCGGTGTTCTCGCCGATTCGTGAAACCGAATACAACTACGAGATCAACTACGGCTTCCACGTCACCAACTGGCTGACCGTACGCCCTAACCTGCAGTACATCACTCACCCGGGTGGTGTGGATGAAGTGGACAACGCTTTGGTCGCTGGCCTGAAAATTCAGTCTACGTTCTAACGCGTCTGCGATAAGCTCCTCTCTATGTGCGCATATTTGCGGACAGCCAAGGCTGTCCGCTTTTTTTTGAGGGTTCGCGCAGCCCATGACAGTTGAATTCGGAACCGTGGCAAATGCATGAGCATCCGCTACAACGCTTCTTCAAATCCCTGCGTGAACAACCGGTGTTCGCCTGGGAGCGCTATCAGATGCGCGACGTGTTGGTGATCGATCACCCGCTGTGTCAGGCAGTGTTCAGTCGTCAAGGCGCGCAGTTGCTGCACTTTCAGCCGCGTGGGCAAAAACCGTGGTTGTGGTGTGCGGCGAAGTGGCCGCATGTTGGTGCAATCCGTGGCGGCGTGCCGGTGTGCTGGCCGTGGTATGGCCGTCATCCGAGCGAAAACGCCTGGCCGTCCCATGGTTGGGCACGGTTGCTCGACTGGAAATTACTCGACAGCAGCAGCGCTGACGATGGCGTGCGCCTGCATTGGCAATTGCAGCTGTGCGACTGGCAGGTCGACCTGCACGCCCACCTTGGCGAACGTATGGAATTACGCCTGAGCACCGAGCATCAGGACGACATGCCGTGCCAGTTGAGCCAGGCTTTGCACGCTTACTGGCGTATTGGCGATGTTGGCGAGATAGCGCTGTCTGGGCTCGAAGGGGCGCAGGGTTATGACCAGTTGAATCGCCAGGTTTGCCAGCAGGAAGGCGAGTTGCGGGTGGATGGCGGGTGTCAGCGGGTGTTCCAGCATGACGGCGAGTTGCAGTTGAAAGATCATGCCTGGCAGCGCGAGTTGTGCATCGATACCGGTGACAGCGCCGACACAGTGGTCTGGCATCCAGGGGCGCGGCCGCTGTTGGGCGTGACGTGGGATGAGATTTCCGAGTTTGTCTGTGTGGAAGCGGCGGCGGGTGGGACGGACAGTCTGCATCTGGCGCCGGGGGAGAAGGCGCATCTGAGTTTGCAGGCGTGGGCGGCGGCTTGAGTGTGTCAGTTACATCGTAGCCCCTCACCCTAGCCCTCTCCCGGGGGGAGAGGGGACCGAATGGGGGATATTCGAGAGATTCACCGACCTGAACGAATGTCGGTGAATCCATAATCGACTCAGTGTTTCAGGTCGATGTATAGCGCAAGACACCTCGGTCGGCTCCCTCTCCCTCCGGGAGAGGGCTGGGCGGGCGGCGTTCCGATGAGGGTTGGCTTTCGCTTTTAGCGCCTTAGTTGAACTCGTCACCCACCGGATACCGGCTGGCATTCAAACTCTCTTTGATCTTGCGCAGATGCGGCTGGAAATCCACTCCGCGACGCAACGTCATCCCCGTCGCCAGCACATCCAGCACCGTCAACTGAATGATCCGCGACGTCATCGGCATATAAATGTCGGTGTCTTCCGGCAACGGAATGTTCAGGCTCAAGGTACTCGCCTTGGCCAGCGGCGAATTCTCTGCCGTCAAACCCAGCACCGAAGCACCGTTCTCACGAGCAATGCGCGCCACTTCCACCAGTTCACGCGTACGCCCGGTGTAGGAAATGATCACGAACAACTCACCGGTATGCGCCACCGACGCAATCATCCGCTGCATCAACACATCGGCATGCGCGGTGACCGCGAGGTTGAAGCGAAAGAACTTGTGCTGCGCGTCCAGCGCCACCGGTGCCGAAGCGCCGAGGCCGAAGAAGTGGATCTGCCGCGCCTGAATCAACAGGTCGACAGCGCGGCTGATCAGGTTCGGGTCCAGCGCCTGACAAGCACTGTCCAGCGAGGCAATGGCGCTGCCGAAAATCTTCTGTGTGTACGCCTCGGGATTGTCATCGGCCTCGACCGCGCGGCTGACATACGCCGCGCCGCTGGCCAGGCTCTGCGCCAGTTGCAGCTTGAGTTCGGGGTAGCCGCTGACACCGAACGAACGGCAGAAACGGTTGACCGTCGGTTCGCTCACCGAGGCTGCCTGGGCGAGGGCGGCGATGCTGAAGCGGGTGGCCTGCTGCGGGTTGAGCAGGATCACCTCGGCGACTTTGCGTTCGGCCTTGTTCAGGTCTTCAAGGCGACTCTGGATCTGTTCCAGTAAATTTCGCACGCGGTCCATATGGAATTCCTAATTCACCTGCGCAAAGGTGCGCCGGGCTATGCAAATTGGGCCTTTGATATCGCCCGTAACGGTGGCCTATCCTACTGATGGCTCCGACCGACCACCACTCGGAATCTGTATTTTGCGAAAATGTTGTGGTTATTACTACATTTTCCCTTGAGTGATGCCTTGAAAAAAGGTATTTGTAGCTTAACTTGATAAAAGAACAAACATCATGCCTTCGATTACGGTTGAACCGTGCACCTTTGCCTTGTTCGGCGCGCTTGGCGATCTGGCCCTGCGCAAGCTGTTTCCTGCCCTTTATCACCTCGATGGCGCCGACTTGTTGCACGAGGACACGCGCATCATCGCGCTGGCCCGTGAAGAAGGTTCCCAGCAGCAGCACATGGCGTTCATCGCCGCCGAACTGCGCCGCTACGTGGGCAAAGAGCTGGACGAGGCCGTCGCCGAGCGTTTTCTCGCACGCCTGACCTACCTGCACGTCGACTTCCTCAAGTCTGAAGATTATGTGGCGCTGGCCGAACTGGCCGGCAGCACGCAACGCATGATTGCCTACTTCGCCACGCCGGCAGCGGTGTACGGCGCGATCTGCGAAAACCTGGCGAAAGTCGGTCTGGCAGAAAACACCCGCGTGGTGCTGGAAAAACCGATCGGCTCCGACCTTGAGTCGTCGCGCAAGGTCAACGACGCGGTGGCGCAATTCTTCCCGGAGAACCGCACCTACCGCATCGACCACTACCTGGGCAAAGAGACCGTTCAGAACCTGATCGCCCTGCGTTTCGCCAACAGCCTGTTCGAAACCCAGTGGAACCAGAATTACATCTCCCACGTGGAAATCACCGTGGCCGAGAAGGTCGGCATCGAAGGCCGTTGGGGTTACTTCGACAAGGCCGGCCAGCTGCGCGACATGATCCAGAATCACCTGTTGCAGTTGCTCTGCCTGATCGCCATGGACCCGCCGGCTGACCTGTCCGCCGACAGCATCCGTGACGAGAAAGTAAAAGTGCTCAAGGCGCTGGCACCGATCAGCCCGGAAGGCCTGACCACGCAAGTGGTGCGCGGCCAGTACATCGCCGGCCACAGCGAAGGCAAATCCGTACCTGGCTACCTCGAAGAACCGAATTCCAATACCCAGAGCGACACCGAAACCTTCGTCGCCCTGCGTGCCGACATCCGCAACTGGCGCTGGGCCGGCGTGCCGTTCTACCTGCGTACCGGCAAGCGCATGCCGCAGAAGCTGTCGCAGATCGTCATCCATTTCAAGGAACCGTCGCACTACATCTTCGCCCCTGAACAGCGCTTGCAGATCAGCAACAAACTGATCATCCGCCTGCAGCCGGACGAAGGCATTTCCTTACGCGTGATGACCAAAGAGCAGGGCCTGGATAAAGGCATGCAACTGCGCAGCGGCCCGCTGCAACTGAATTTCTCCGACACCTGGCGTAGCGCGCGGATCCCCGACGCCTACGAGCGGTTGTTGCTGGAAGTGATGAACGGCAATCAGAACCTGTTTGTCCGTAAAGATGAAATCGAAGCCGCGTGGAAATGGTGTGACCAACTGATCGCCGGGTGGAAAAAATCCGGTGACGCGCCCAAGCCGTATGCGGCCGGGTCGTGGGGGCCGATGAGCTCCATTGCATTGATCACGCGGGACGGGAGGTCGTGGTATGGCGATATCTAATGTGCAACTGCCGGCGGGCGTAAATGCCCACGAATTCAACAGCCCGGTGTTGTTGGCCGAAGGTCTGGCGCTGAACGTTGCCAAGCAATTGAGCGACGCCATTGCGGCACGCGGCAACGCGGTGCTGGTGGTGTCTGGCGGTCGTAGCCCGGTGGCGTTTTTCCAGCACCTGGCGAAGCAGGATCTGGACTGGTCGAAGGTCGTTGTGACCCTCGCCGACGAGCGCTGGGTGCCGGTTGAACACGCCGACAGCAATGCCGGCCTGCTCAAGCAATACCTGCTCAAAGGCCCGGCGGCGAAAGCGCAGTTCCTCAGTCTTTATAGCGCTGCAGCGAACGTCGAGCAGGCAGCCGAGCAAGCCGACCGCTTGCTCGCCGAACTGCCGCCGATTGACGTGCTGGTGCTGGGCATGGGCGATGACGGCCACACCGCGTCGCTGTTCCCCGACAGCCCGAACCTTGCCGAAGCTCTGCAAGCTGATGGCACACGCCGTTGCTGGCCGATGCTGGCGCCAAGCGTGCCGCGTCAGCGTCTGACCATGAGCCGTGCGCTGCTGGCCTCGGCCCGTCACAAGATTCTGTCGATTTCCGGTCAGTCGAAACTGACCACCCTGAATGCCGCACTGGCATCCGACGACGTCGCCGCCATGCCGGTGCGCGCGTTTCTGCAACCTACGTTAGAGATTTACTGGTGCCCATGAGCCAAGGAACAGCCGCTATGACAACCCCATCCCCGACCGTTTCCATGGCGGACAAAGTTGCCCTGATCGACAGCCTCTGCGCCAAGGCGCGGATCCTGCCGGTGATCACCATCGCTCGCGAACAGGACGTGCTGCCGCTGGCCGACGCTCTGGCCGCCGGTGGTCTGACCGCGCTGGAAGTGACCCTGCGTTCGCAGTTCGGCCTCAAAGCCATTCAGATCCTGCGCGACCAGCGTCCGGAACTGATGACCGGTGCCGGCACCGTGCTCGATCGCAACATGCTCGCGGCGGCAGAAGCGGCCGGTTCGCAATTCATCGTCACCCCGGGCATTACCCGTGATTTGCTCGAAGCCAGTGTCGACAGCCCGATTCCGCTGTTGCCGGGCATCAGCAACGCCTCCGGCATCATGGAAGGCTACGGTCTGGGTTATCGCCGCTTCAAGCTGTTCCCGGCTGAAGTCAGCGGTGGCGTGGCGGCAATCAAAGCTCTCGGCGGCCCGTTCGGCGAAGTGAAATTCTGCCCGACTGGCGGCGTCGGCCCGGCCAACATCAAGAGCTACATGGCGCTGAAAAACGTCATGTGCGTGGGCGGTAGCTGGATGCTTGATCCGGAGTGGATCAAGAACGGCGACTGGGCGCGTATTCAGGAATGCACCGCCGAGGCGTTGGCGCTGCTGGACTGATTGTTACCAGACACTTCGTTGTGTGTTCTACGGCTTTACGGTGCGCTTGGTCGGTGCACCGTTTTTTTTTGCCTGAAAATTGCTATGTAGAAGCTATGTAGGAGCTGTCGAGTGAAACGAGGCTGCGATCTTTTGACCTTGCTCTTGAGCGCCAACATCAAAAGATCGCAGCCTTCGGCAGCTCCTACATCGACACCGTTACGACGCGATACATAGTTACCGCACAGCCGCGTTTGCGTGGCGCTAATCTGCGTTCATCTTACGGAAGAGAGAACGCCTCATGGACGACCATCAATCTGTCGCTGTAATACGTAACCCATTGCATCAACCGGGGCCGCAAGGCGGCAGCCCGGTCTGGCGAGAAACGGCGGGAAAGGTGCGCAACATCAGCCGTGGCGTCGAAGGCCTGCCACTGGTATTGCGTCTGGCCCTGGTCGACGCCATGACCGGAGAACCGGTCGTTGGCGCCCAGGTCCGGATCGAACAGAACATTGGCGCAGACACACTGTGCGGCACCCAGTCGACCGACAACAAAGGCATCGTACGGTTTACCAGCATTTACCCGGATCGGCAGTCTGGCGCAGCTTCGTGCATCGCAGTGACCGTGTGCATCGCCAGTGATGATCAACGCCCGCAAGTACATCAGGAAGCCTGGACAGGACAGTTACATCTACCCTGTGCTTGCAGCTGCGAAACCGAAGGGCGTGACGCCGCGAAATTGGTGTTGCAGCCGATTGGCAGTGAAAGCCTGGAGGACGGCTACTTTGGCTGCCAGACGATCGGCGTCGACACCTTTGCGGTGTCGTCGCAGATCGGCCTTGCGGGCTACGAAAAGCCCACGGGCGCGGTGTTTTAGCGCAGCTCGTTCAGCGCCCGCACCAGTAACTGCATCTCGGCAGCCGTGGTGGTCAGCCCCGGTGTAATGCGAATGCTCGGCCCGCTGGCGGCGCCGTTGCGCACCACGGTGAACAGGTTGTAGTCGTTGAGCAGACGCTCGGCCATCGCCTGTTGATCGTCGTGCCGGGTGAATCGCAGCGAGGTGATGCCGCAATACAGCCTTGGATCGTCTGGCGTCATTACCTCGATGCCCGGCAAATGCCGCACCGCACTGACCCACAGATTGCGCAGATAATTGACGCGAGCGCCTTTGGCCGGTGCGCCGCCGAGGGAACGATGCTCCTCGAACACCAGCGGCAAGGTCATCAGCGCCGGAATGTTGGGCGTGCTGTACGAGGTGCGCGCACGGATGTCATTAGCCGGGTAATGCATTTCCCCCATGTCCGGATCAATGTCGGCCAGACGTTGCGGCGCGATATAGAGGAAGCCGAGGGTGAGCGGCGCACCGATCCACTTGTGCAGGTTGTAGCCGGCGAAAGCGATGCCCAGCGCTTCAAGATTGAACTCGACCTGACCCAGCGCGTGGGCGCCGTCGAGGATGACATCGACGCCATACTCTTTGGCGAGTGCGGCGATGGCTTGCACCGGCATGACCAGACCGGTGCGGTGAGTGACGTGAGTCAGGGCCATCAGCTTGATCTTCGGGTGGCCGCTGAACGCTTCGCGGTAAGTCTCCAGCAGACTGTCGTAACTGGCCGGGTGCGCGTGGGCAATCTCGATCACTTCGGCGCCGCGATGTCTGGCCAGCCAGCGCATGGCGCCTTTGACCGTGTCGTATTCCAGGTCACTGATCAGCACTTGATCGCCCGGCTGCAAGCGGTTGTAGTTGCGGATCAGCGATTGCAGGCCTTCAGTGGCGTTGCGGGTGAACGCCACGCTTTGTGCGCGTACGCCAATCAGCTCGGCCAGTTGCGCGCGGATATCGAGGTTGTCGTGCTGCTCGAAACGCTGGCGCACGTACACCGAGTTGCTGGTGTTGATCAGCTCGATATTGCGCTGGTACTCCTCGATCACCGTGCGCGACATGCGCCCGAAGTAACCGTTTTCCAGGTTCACGGGGCCGGGTTGAACGTCGTAACGATCAGCGAACGTTTGCCAGAAGGCTTCGTCACGGGCGCGGCGGGTGTTATCGGGCATGGTCGGCTGACTCTGAGAGAGGAGGGCGCTTCAATGGCGCGGGGCAGGTTTGCCGTGTTTGGCGCGCAGTGGTTCGAGCAGGTCCGAGAGGCCGTTATGGTCGATCTCCTGCATCAGCGCGAGCAAGCCACCGAGTTCGCCGTGCGGAAAACCTTCGCGGGCAAACCAGTTCAGGTACGGCCCCGGCAGGTCGGCAATGATCCGGCCCTTGTACTTGCCGAAGGGCATTTCGCGGGTTATCAGCAGTTCGAGTTTTTCGGGATTCATCAGGGTTTTCGTCTGGCTTCAAAACAGTCAGGAAAATACAGGCATTCTGCATGCAGGCCAAATGACAGATCATGCAAATAACCGTGATACAAATAGTTCATTTAACTTTAACTTATTGATAAATAACGATTTTTTAAAAATAAAAAAGCTGGCATGCACACTGCAATATCCCTTGCATCTTCAACCAATCGCAAGGAATTGAAAAATGACCGACATGAATAAAGAAGCCATCTCTGTACTCAATGACCTGATTGAAACCAGCAAGGACGGTCAGGAAGGGTTCAAGACTTGCGCTGAAGACATCAAGCATCCAGAGCTGAAGACCTTGTTTGTCACGCGCTCTGCTGATTGCGCCACTGCTGCCGCTGAACTGCAAGCCGAAGTTCGCAAGCTGGGCGGCGATCCGGAAACCTCTACCAGTGTCAGCGGTGACCTGCACCGTCGCTGGGTCGACGTCAAAGCCATGTTCACCGGCAAAGACGAAGAGGCTGTGCTGAACGAAGCCGAGCGTGGTGAAGACCATGCGCTGAAGGCTTATCGTGAAGCCATCGAGAAGATCAACAAGCACAACCTGGTGGGTATTCGTGATCTGGTTGAACGCCAATACCACGGCGTACAACGCAATCACGACCAGGTGAAAGCCCTGCGTAACCAGGCTCGCGCTCGTTCGTAAGCGTTTACCGGGTAGAAAAAACGCCAGCTAGTCTGGCGTTTTTTTATGTCTGGGGGAAAGCCAAAGCAAGAGCCCCTCACCCTAACCCTCTCCCAGAGGGAGAGGGGACTGATCGGGGTGTTCTTTCGAGGTACGCCGACCTGAAATATCCAGTCGAACTCAAGATCTGAAAACCACGGAGATCGGCTCCCTTTCCCCTCGCCCCCTTGGGGGAGAGGGCTGGGGTGAGGGGGAGAAAGCTTTACCTGACACCCCGCCAGTCAATCAGCCAATGCTGATCGCCGGCAAAGTCGGCAACGTCACCGTCTGCTGCTTACGCGGCGCCAGAATCTCAGCCTCGCCATCCACCACCAGCTCATCCTTCTGGTTGAACACGCGAGTGGCAATGCGCACTCGAAACTTCGGCAGCTTCTCGAGAATCTCCAGACGCACGGTCAACGTGTCGCCAATTTTCACCGGCTTCTGAAAACTCATCTGCTGACCGATATAAATAGTGCCCGGCCCAGGCAATTCGCAGGCAACGGCGGCACTGATCAGCGCACCGCTGAACATACCGTGAGCGATTCGCTCCTTGAACATGCTGGCGGCGGCGAACTCGGCGTCCAGGTGCACCGGGTTGTGGTCGCCCGACATCGCGGCGAACAATTGAATGTCGCGCTCTTCGACGGTCTTGCTGTAGCTGGCGGTCTGGCCGACTTCGAGGGCTTCGTAAGGGATGTTGGTAACCTGGGTCATCGGTCTCGATTCCTGTGACGGATTCAGTGAATCCACAAAAAATTATTCGCTGCGATGCGGGCGCGGATGGCTCAAGGCCTGATCGATCCAGGCCAGCACATCAGCGATCACTTCGTCGCGGTTGGTTTCGTTGAACAATTCGTGCCGCGCCTGCGGGTAGATCTGCAGTTGCAGGTGCTGGCTGCCGGCCGTGCGTAACGCATTGGCCAGATCTGTCAGACGCTTGCCTTCACTCACCGGATCACATTCACCGCCGATTACCAGCAGCGGCAGGCCCGGGTCGATCTGGGCGAGATTGGACGCTTTGCTGATCTGCTGCAAGCCGCCGAGCAGGTCGATCCACAGTTGATTGGTGCAGCGAAAGCCACACAGCGGGTCGTTGGCGTACAGGTCGACCTCGGCCGGGTCGCGGCTCAGCCAGTCGAACGGTGTGCGCGCAGGTTTGAACTTGTTATTGAACGAGCCGAACGACAGCCACTCGATCAGCGCACTGCGGCCCTTGCCACCTTGACGCAGTTTCTCCAGGCGGGCGATCTGCCGCGCAGCGCGATACAGCGCAACGGGCTGAAAATTGGAACCGCTGAGTATCGCTCCGTGCAGACTGGCGCTGTGATGCAGCAAATAACCTTGGGCGATGTAGCTGCCCATGCTGTGCCCCAACAGGATGATCGGCACGCCGGGGTGCTGCTGGCCGAGGTGTTGATTGAGGCTGGCCAAATCGCCGAGCACTTTGCACCAGCCATCGTCATCGGCGAAGTGGCCGAGGGTGCCGTGATTGGCGGTTTTGCCATGTCCGCGCAAATCCGGGGCATACACGCCATATCCTTTGTCGCAAAACGTGTCAGCCAAACGGGCATAACGGCCGCTGTGTTCGGCCATACCGTGGGCCAGCAGGATCACCGCTTTCAGCGGCGCCGCCGGCAGCCATTGATTGACGAACAGGCGGCTGCGGTCACTCGCGTCCAGCCATAGGGTGTCGTGGATCATGGCGCTTCCTTTGCTCAGAGTCGGAACATTGTATAGCGCGTCTGATCAGCCCACGCCACGGCAGGAAGATTCACACGATCAATGACGGCTTTGTCCATATTTGCCTCAATGGCCATAACTGCTAGTGTCCGTGAAGCTCCGCTTTTTCAGAAATGACAGAAAGCGGCCCCGGATCGGCTCAGGTAAAGAGGACAAGAACAATGCAACCTGATTTCTGGAACGATAAACGCCCGGCCGGCGTACCGCTGGACATCGACATGGGTGAGTTCAAGTCGGTGATCGAGGTGTTCGAGCGTTCCTGCAAGAAGTTCGCCGACCGCCCGGCATTCAGCAACATGGGCATCACCCTGACCTACGCCGAACTCGAACGCCAGAGCGCTGCGTTCGCCGGTTACCTGCAAGCGCATACCGATCTGGTGCCGGGCGATCGCATCGCGGTGCAGATGCCCAACGTCCTGCATTACCCGATTGCCGTGTTCGGTGCCTTGCGCGCCGGATTGATCGTGGTCAACACCAACCCGCTGTACACCGCACGGGAGATGCGCCACCAGTTCAAGGATTCCGGCGCACGGGCGCTGGTGTACTTGAATATGTTCGGCCAGAAAGTCCAGGAAGTGCTGCCCGATACCGACATTCAATACCTGATCGAAGCGAAGATGGGCGACTTGATGCCCACCGCCAAAGGCTGGCTGGTCAACACCGTGGTCAGCAAAGTGAAGAAAATGGTCCCGGCGTATTCGCTGCCGCAGGCGATTTCCTTCAAGAGCGCGTTGCGCATGGGCCGCGGTCTGGGGATCAAGCCGCTGAAGGTCGGCCTCGACGACATCGCCGTGCTGCAATACACCGGCGGCACCACCGGGCTGGCGAAGGGCGCGATGCTGACCCACGGCAACCTGGTGGCGAACATGCAGCAAGTGCGCGCCTGCCTCGCACAACTCGGCCCGGACGGCCAGCCGCTGTTGCGCGAAGGCCAGGAAGTGATGATCGCGCCGCTGCCGCTGTATCACATCTATGCCTTCACCGCGAATTGCATGTGCATGATGGTTTCCGGCAACCACAACGTGCTGATCACCAACCCGCGCGACATTGCCGGTTTCATCAAGGAGCTGAAGAACTGGCGCTTCTCGGCACTGCTGGGCTTGAATACCTTGTTCGTGGCACTGATGGATCACCCGGACTTCAAGACCCTCGATTTCTCCAGCCTGAAACTCACCAACTCCGGCGGCACCGCGCTGGTCAAAGCCACCGCCGAGCGCTGGGAGCAGATGACCGGATGCCGCATCACCGAAGGTTACGGTCTGACTGAAACTTCACCGGTGGCCTGCACCAATCCGTACGGCGATCAGTCGCGGCTGGGCACCGTCGGTTTGCCGGTACCGGGCACGTTGCTCAAAGTCATCAACGATGACGGTGTCGAGCAGCCGATGGGTGAGCGTGGCGAGTTGTGCATCAAGGGCCCGCAGATCATGAAAGGTTATTGGCACAAACCTGAAGCCACGGCCGAAGTGCTGGATGCCGAGGGCTGGTTCAAGTCCGGCGATATTGCGGTGATCGATCCGGACGGTTTCGTGCGCATCGTCGATCGCAAGAAGGACATGATCATCGTCTCCGGTTTCAACGTTTATCCAAATGAAATCGAAGACGTGGTCATGGCCCATCCGAAAGTCGCCAATTGCGCGGTGATCGGTGTGCCGGACGAGCGTTCGGGAGAGGCGGTGAAGCTGTTTGTGGTGGCGCGGGAAACCGGGGTCAGCCTCGAAGAGCTCAAGGCCTATTGCAAAGAGAATTTCACCGCGTACAAAGTGCCGAAACACATCGTGTTGCGTGAGTCATTGCCGATGACGCCTGTCGGGAAAATTCTGCGGCGCGAGTTGCGCGATATCGCGTAAAAGTCAAAAACACAAAGATCGCAGCCTTTGGCAGCTCCTACCTTGGAATGCATTTCCTGTAGGAGCTGCCGAAGGCTGCGATCTTTTGCTTTAAGTCCACGAAAACCGGGGCTTTCAAGGTGATCTAGGATTTTTGCTCTAAAATGACTGCTTGGTAGTCTTGAGTCATAATAATGACTGTAGGGGCCGCTTTTGGCTCTAGTCGACCCTTGGCAAAGCTGCTACTCTCGGCGCGCTTTGTGACTTCTCGGCCTATGTAAAAGCCAGATTCACCAATACCAAACACACACCAATAATAATCGCATCAAATGCGGTGAAGAATTCGCGTTGCTGAGGAGTGGGCTTCCATGATCGAAGACTTTTGGAAGGATAAATACCCGGCTGGAATTGCTGCCGACATCAATCCGGACGAGTATCCGAACATTCAGGCAGTGTTGAAGCAATCCTGCCAACGCTTCGCCAACAAACCGGCTTTCAGCAACCTGGGCAAGACAATCACCTACGGTGAATTGTACGAATTGTCCGGTGCGTTTGCCGCGTATCTGCAACAGCATACCGATTTGCAGCCCGGCGATCGAATCGCCGTGCAACTGCCCAACGTTCTGCAGTACCCGGTGGCCGTCTTCGGTGCGATTCGCGCCGGGCTGATCGTGGTCAACACCAACCCGCTGTACACCGCGCGGGAAATGGAACACCAATTCAACGACTCCGGTGCCAAAGCCCTGGTTTGCCTGGCGAACATGGCACATCTGGCCGAAGCCGTGGTGCCGAAAACCGGCGTCAAACACGTCATCGTCACTGAAGTCGCCGACCTGTTGCCACCGATCAAGCGCTTGCTGATCAACAGCGTCATCAAGTACGTGAAGAAAATGGTCCCGGCCTATCACTTGCCAAAAGCCGTCAAGTTCAACGACGTGCTGAGCAAGGGCCAGGGCCAGCCTGTGGCCGAAGCCAACCCGGACAGCGGCGATGTCGCGGTGCTGCAATACACCGGCGGCACCACTGGCGTGGCCAAGGGCGCAATGCTCACTCATCGCAACCTCGTCGCCAACATGTTGCAGTGCAAAGCGCTGATGGGTTCCAACCTCAATGAAGGTTGCGAGATCCTGATCACGCCGCTGCCGCTGTACCACATTTATGCGTTCACCTTTCATTGCATGGCGATGATGCTGATCGGCAACCACAACATCCTGATCAGCAATCCGCGCGACCTGCCAGCGATGGTCAAGGAGCTGTCGAAGTGGAAGTTCAGCGGTTTTGTCGGCCTCAACACGCTGTTCGTGGCGCTGTGCAACAACGAAGGTTTCCGCAAGCTGGATTTCTCCGCGCTGAAAGTCACCTTGTCCGGCGGCATGGCCCTGCAACTGGCTGCTGCCGAGCGCTGGAAAGCGGTCACTGGTTGCGCCATCTGCGAAGGTTACGGCATGACCGAAACCAGCCCGGTGGCCACGGTCAACCCGATTCAGCACATCCAGATCGGCACCATCGGCATTCCAGTGCCATCGACCCTGTGCAAAGTCATCGACGATGCTGGTGTCGAGCAGCCGCTGGGTGAAATCGGCGAGCTGTGCGTCAAGGGTCCGCAAGTGATGAAGGGCTACTGGCAGCGTCAGGAAGCCACCGATGAAATGCTCGACAGCGAAGGCTGGCTCAAGACTGGCGATATCGCGCTGATCCAGCCGGACGGCTACATGCGCATTGTCGATCGCAAGAAAGACATGATTCTGGTCTCCGGTTTCAACGTCTACCCGAACGAACTGGAAGACGTGCTGGCGACCTTGCCGGGTGTGTTGCAGTGCGCGGCCATCGGCGTGCCGGACGAGAAGTCGGGCGAGGCGATCAAGATTTTCATCGTCGCCAAACCGGGCGTGACGCTGACCAAGGAAACGGTGATGGAGCACATGCGGGCCAACGTCACTGGCTACAAGGTGCCGCGTTCGGTGGAGTTCCGCGACGCGCTGCCGACCACCAACGTCGGCAAGATCCTGCGTCGCGAGCTGCGGGATGAAGAGCTGAAAAAGATCAAGGCCAAGTCCGCCGCTTAAAACAAAAAGCCCCGCAGATGCGGGGCTTTTTGTTGGGGCGGGGCAGGGCTTGGATTTCGCGTTGAGCCTACCCCTCACCCCAGCCCTCTCCCGAGGGAGAGGGAGCCGATCGCGTGCAGTCCAAGACCTGAGTTCGACTCGATATCTCAGGTCGGTGTATCTCGCCTGAACACCTCGGTCAGTCCCCTCTCCCTCTGGGAGAGGGTTAGGGTGAGGGCTACTGACGAAACGGCGCAAAATTCACGTTAGTCCCCGCCGGGCGCATGTCCTGCAGATACGAATCCTTGTCCGCGCTCAACTCCAGGCTCAACGCCGCCTTGCGCTTGCCTTCATTGCGAATCACCAGCCCTTCGAGCTTTTCACGCAAAAACACCGTCGGCACCTTCAGGTGCAGCAACTCGTCGGTGGCCGGGGTGTGCATCAGCAGGTGAATCCACTCGTACTGACCGATCGCCAGTCGCGACACGGGCAGATCGAACCACCAGATGTTGCGGTTACGGTTCAGTTCGGCGAAGTGGCAGTTGTTGGTGCCGAGCACAGCGCCGCCCAGTTCCTTGTTGCGTCGGGCGATGGCCTGCGTTTTATCGAGTTTCATAACATTCCTGCGGGATCGGTTCCTGGCGCGTGGCGCCTATATGGTGGGCATTCTCGTGGGTTGGGCAGCAAACATAAAGCCCAACCTGCACGCCGCGACGAAATGAACCCCCGAAAATAAATGAAACTTGGCGCAAACCCGGCCAGTCAATCATTACGTACTGACTTTTCCCCCTTAATGCACCAAGGAGAAACACCATGAGTAGCACAGGCGATAAAGTAAAGGGCATGGCCAACGAAGCGGTCGGTAACGTCAAGCAAGGCGTCGGCAAAGCCACCGATAACACCAAGCTGCAGGCCGAAGGCAAGGTTCAAGAGAAAAAAGGCGAAGCCCAGCAAGCGGTCGGCAAAGCCAAAGACGCCGTCAAAAAAGGCGTCGACAAGGCGTAATCCAGCCTTGAACGAAATACACGAGCGGCCATCCAAGGATGGCCGTTTTTGTGTCGAAATCCTGCTGACACCCGGCAAGGTTCGCCAAACAGGCTACCTTGATGTAAAAAACGGCCCCTGAGTCGCCACGACTTCAAACCTGTACTGCGGCGAAAGGAGACGCGAATGATATTTCCAGACATGAAAGGTCTGCCCCTGCATCGGGTGATGATGCGCACGGTCACTGAATTCGTCGACGACGAAATGTCGACCTACGCCTCGGCACTGGCCTACCAGATGCTGTTCTCGCTGTTCCCGTTCATTCTGTTTCTGATTGCCTTGATCGGTTTCCTGCACTTGCCGGACTTCTTTTCCTGGCTGCGCCTGCAATCGGAACTGGTCTTGCCACCGCAAGCACTGGAACAGGTCAATCCGGTGATCGATCAGTTGCAGCAGTCCAAGGGTGGCCTGCTTTCAGTCGGTATCGTGATCGCCCTGTACACCGCATCCGCCGGTGTGCGCTTGATGATGAGTGCGATGAACGCGGCGTACGACGTGGTCGAAGGCCGACCGGTCTGGAAGCGCTTCCCATTGTCGATTTTCTACACCGTCGGCATTGCCGGGATGCTGCTGGTGGCCGCCGCGCTGATGGTGCTCGGGCCGCAAGTCATGGGCTGGATTGCCGCGCAGGTGGGACTGGAAGACTTCATCGTCACCGTGTGGACCATCGCGCGCTGGCCGGTGATCGTGATTCTGATGATGGTCGCCGTGGCACTGATCTACTACGTGATGCCCGACGTCAAACAGGAATTCCGCTTCATCACACCCGGTTCGGTATTGGCGGTGGTGGTGTGGATCATCGCCTCACTGGGTTTCGCGTTCTACGTGAAAACCTTCGCCAACTACAACGCGATGTATGGCAGCATCGGGGCGATCATCGTGCTGTTGCTGTACTTCTATATTTCTGCCGCTGTGTTGCTGCTCGGCGCGGAGATGAATGCGGTGATCGAGCACATGTCCAGCGAGGGCAAGGACCCGGGTGAAAAAGTCCCCGGCGAACTCGATGAGCATCCCAAACAACACGTCTCGGGCCTGGGTCGCGATCATTCGCTCAAGCCGGACACTGACGAAGTCTGATCATGATCCGTGAAATTCTGAAAATGGGCGACGAGCGCCTGCTGCGCATCGCCCCGCCAGTGCCGGCCGAGATGTTCGACAGCCCTGAGTTGTGGCAACTGATCGACGACATGTTCCAGACCATGGAAAGCGTCGGTGGCGTTGGCCTGGCTGCGCCGCAAATCGGCGTCGATCTGCAATTGGTGATCTTTGGATTCGAACACAGCGAACGTTACCCGGACGCTGAAGCGGTGCCGCAGACGATCCTGATCAATCCGCTGATCACGCCGCTGAGTCCGCTGACGGAAGAGGGCTTTGAAGGCTGTTTGTCGGTACCGGGTTTGCGTGGCGCGGTGGAGCGTTATCAGCAGATTCGCTATGAAGGGTTTGATCCGAAGGGTGAGCCGGTTGTGCGCACTGCTTCGGGCTTCCACGCGCGCGTTGTGCAGCACGAGTGCGATCACCTGATCGGCCGCTTGTATCCGTCGCGGATCACCGATTTCAGCAAGTTCGGTTTTACCGAAGTGATGTTTCCGGATCTCGATCCCACAGCCGACGACTGATCCCCGAGAACACCACTACCCCCTGTAGGAGTGAGCCTGCTCGCGATAGCGGTCTGTCAGTGACATTTTCGGTGACTGACATACCGCTATCGCGAGCAGGCTCACTCCTACAAGGTTTTGCGTCAGATTGAAGGGGCCAGCTCCATAGCAATCATCGGCTTGCTCCGCGCATACCGGCTCAATCGCTCTGCCATCGCTTGCGGCAGCGCCGGATCGAACGTGAACCCGCGTCGCTCATAAAACTCACGCAAATCAGGATGACAGAACAGCCACACCGGCTCGCTCACATCCTGCACCGCTGCTGCGATCAATTGTGCGGCAACGCCCTGTTCACGACACCCCGGATCCACAAACAGCCCGGTCAACCATTGCCCGCCGGACACTGGCCGCAAGCACAACGCGGCAACAATCTCTCCCCGTCGCGCGACCCACAATTGCGCATCGCGAACCGCTTTCATCGAGGACTGGTGGCTGCGGTAAAATTTGTTCATCAACGGCCATAACGACTCGTCGAGCAAGGTGTAATGGGTGTCAGGCATGGGTTCGGACTGTCGGTGGGCAAAGCGGCAATTATAAAAGAACGCACGGCTCTGGATAGGTGTATACCTGACCTCACATCCCCTGTGAGTGGAGTACGCATCATGTCCAAAGGTATGGATTCAAAGAAAGCCGCGAAGAAGAAACCGGCCAAGACCGCGATTGAAAAACGCGCAGAGAAGAAAGCCAAGAAAGTCGACATCTTCGGTCACTGATCACACCTTTCCGGAGCCCGGTTCTCGGGCTCCTGCCTTGACCTGAAAAAAATCTGCAAGATCCAGCATCGTTGTTGCACAGAAGGGCAAGACTCCCGTTTGAGCAACGCCATGCCCCATTACTTCGACGCCGCCCATCGTCAGCAGATCGACACCCTGCGCCAACGCTTCACCGCCCGTACCGAATGGCCGACCTGGCTGTTACTGATCGGCGTCTATGGCGGCTGGTTTGCCATTGTTCTCAATAGTCACTGGCTGGGCCGCGCCTTGAGCACGCTGTTGCTGATCCCGCTGCTGGTGCTGTGGCTGTCGGTACAGCACGAGTTGTTACACGGGCATCCGACGCGCTGGGTACGCCTCAACAAGATCCTTGGCTATGCGCCTTTTGCCGTGTGGTATCCGTATACGCTGTATCGCGACAGCCATTTGCTGCATCACCGCGATGAGGATCTCACTGTGCCCGGCGTCGATCCGGAAAGCCGTTACCTGACCCGCGCTGGCTGGCAGGGCAGTTCGCTGTTTGAACGCAGCCTGCACTGGCTGAACAAAACCGTGCTCGGCCGCTTCGCGATCGGAGCACCGTTGGCATTGATGGCGCTGGCCCAGGAAGAGTTGCTGCGGCTGAAGAATGGCGAACGCCAGGCGTGGTTGATGTGGCTGACGCATGCTGCGTTCACAATATTGATGCTGTGGTTCATCGCCCGTTTCAGTGTGCTGCCGGTCTGGCATTACCTGCTGCTGATCAGTGTGCCGGCGCTGTCGATCGCGATGATCCGCTCCTATTATGAACATCGCCCGCATGTGCAACCGGAACAGCGCACGGTGTTGAACGAAGCGGGTTGGCCGTGGCGCTGGTTGTTCCTGAATCTGAATTTTCATCTGGTGCATCACGACTTGCCCAAGCTTGCGTGGTACGACTTGCCGACGGTTTACCGGATGCATCGCGAGCAGTGGATCGCGCGCAGTGGCGGGTTTCTCGTTCAGGGGTATGGCGAGTTCTGGCGGCGTCATGGCTTCAAACCGATCGACAGTCCCGAGCATCCTTATCACTAACCCAAGAACACTACCGTCCCCTGTGGGAGCGAGCTTGCTCGCGAATGCGGCTTATCAGTCCAAAATGTTTTGAATGACACACCGCATTCGCGAGCAAGCTCGCTCCCACATTGGAAAATCGTTGTATGGGAAAGCACTGATGACCCACCACCACACCGAACTTCTGATGTACATCGCCCCCGAGCCAATCCGCGCGGCCAATGAGCGCTGGATTGCGCGCATTCTCGAGCAACTTGGCCACACTCGACTGAATGCTGAAGGCCTGTCATTGCTTGAGCTCTGGCTATCACCGGATCTGCTGCTCACACAAACCTGCGGCTATCCGCTGATGACTGCATTGCGCGGACACGTGCGCATCGTCGGCCGCCCACGCTACGAACTCCCCGACGCCAGCGCCGGCAGGCATTGCAGCCTGATCCTCGGCCGCGCTGACGACCCACGCACAACCCTGGCGGACTTTCACAACAGTCGCGGGGTGATCAACAGTGAGGACTCCAACAGTGGCATGAACCTGCTGCGTCAGCGTCTGGCGCCGTTGCAGCAGGACGGACAATTCTTCGCCTCGGTCGACATCAGCGGCGGCCATCGCGAGAGCCTGCGTTGGTTGCGCGAACACCGCGCCGATCTGGCTGCCATCGACAGCGTCACCTACGCCTATCTGGCGCAATATGCGCCGGAAGAAGTCAGTGCCTTGCGGGTGATCGCTCGCAGTGCGTGGGGGCCGACCTTGCCGTTCATTACGGTCGGTAGCGCTACGGATGAGCAGATCGAGCAGCTCCGACAGGTAATGAATGAAACCTTGCGCGAACTCCCTGATGTCGTGCAGACCTTGAGATTGCCTGAGGTGCTTGCGGCTAGCGAGAGCGATTATCAGATCCTCCTCGACTATCAGCGTGAGGCTGAAGAACTTGGCTATGGCCGCTTGCGCTAAAAGATCGCAGCCTTCGGCAACGCCTACAGGGGATCGATGCAGGAGCCGCAGAGGCTGCGATCTTTTGTTTTATATTTCAAAATGGAATATAAAAATGAAATATAAGTATTATTAAAGAATAAGGCGCCTTGCTACGATCGCGCCACCGGAACACCGGACATTCAGCGACCCCTAACCCAGGAGCCCCTATGTCCGGCGCCGACCTTTCCCATCGTCACACCGTGGACGGCCTGTTTCGCGCCCACTATCGCTGGCTCTGTAGCTATCTGCGTCGTCATCTGCATGACGCCGCCAGTATTGAAGACATCGCCGCGGAAACCTTCGTGCAGTTACTCGAAGCACCGTCGCTAAGGGCTATTCGCGAACCTCGCGCCTTGCTGACGACGATCGCCCAGCGCTTGCTTTATCAGCGCTGGCGGCGCGGTGATCTGGAGCGTCGCCATCGCCAGCAGATCGACGTCGATTACGCCGCATCAGCGGAAGAACTCGTCCAGCTGACGCAAACCCTCAACCGCCTCGATCACAGCTTGCAGCGCTTGCCCGGCAAGGTTCGCACAGCGTTTCTGCTCGCGCGCATCGACGGCCTGACCTACCCGCAAATCGCCGCCGAACTGGGCATCTCCCAGCGCTCGGTCAGCGAGTACATGAACCGTTCCCAAGCGCTGTGCGATCGCCACAGCGCCAACCAATTCCTGCAAGACAAGAGGTTCGCATGAGATCGATCAAAACCGTGCTCGGCAGCTCGCTATTGGCGTTGAGCCTGAGCGTCGGCGCTGTTTCGGCGACGGAAAAAACCGCGCCGATCCACTTCGGCGACATCACTTGGGAGAGCGGTAGCTTTATCACCGAAGTGCTGCGCCTGATCGTTGAAAAAGGCTACGGCTACCCGACCGACACCTTGCCCGGCAGCACGGTCAGCCTTGAGGCCGCACTGGCGAAAAACGATATTCAGGTGATCGGCGAAGAATGGGCCGGGCGCAGTCCGGCGTGGGTCAAGGCCGCTGCCGAGGGCAAGGTATTTGGCCTCGGCGACACGGTCAAAGGCGCGACCGAAGGCTGGTGGGTGCCGGAATATGTGATCAAGGGCGATCCTGCGCGCGGGATCAAAGCGTTGGCGCCAGAGCTGAACTCGGTGGCGGATCTGCCGCGCTACAAAGACGTGTTCCGTGACCCGGAAGATCCTTCTCGTGGACGTTTCCTCAACAGCCCGACCGGCTGGACCTCGGAAATCGTCAACAGCCAGAAGCTCAAGGCTTATGCGTTGAACGACAGTTTCGTCAACTTCCGCACCGGTTCCGGCGCGGCGCTGGATGCCGAAGTGGCGTCGTCGATCAAACGCGGTAAACCGGTGTTGTTCTACTACTGGTCACCGACGCCGCTGCTCGGCCGGTTCAAACTGGTGAAACTGGAGGAGCCGCCGTTCGATGCCGAGGCCTGGAAGACCCTGGCCGATGCCAATAACCCAAACCCCAAGGGCACCCGTTCAATGCCGGCGCGCCTGGCGATTGGCGTGTCGGCGCCGTTCAAGGCACAGTACCCGGAACTGGTGACGTTCTTTGAAAAGGTCGATTTGCCGATTGATCTGTTGAACCAGACATTGGCCGGGATGGGCGAAAAACGTTTACAGCCGAGGGTGGTGGCAGAGGCGTTTTTGCGTGATCAGCCGCAGGTCTGGAAGCCTTGGGTGCCTGCGGAGGTGGCGACCAAGGTAAGTGGAAGCCTGTAACTCATTTCTGTCGTTTTTGTAGTTTTGTAATGGCCTCATCGCTGGCAAGCCAGCTCCCACAGGAAACGCGCTGATTTGATCTAAAGCGCAGAACCCTGTGGGAGCTGGCTTGCCAGCGATGGCGTCCGACCTGCCGTCACCTCCCCGCTGAACCGTTTCTTGTGCAAAAAGTGCCAGATACTGGCCGACTAGTGGCCTTGCGCAAGGCTTGCCGCTGGCTATGCTTCCTGTAACTAACTATGTCGACCGTCATGCAAAAATATGCCGGATGCACAGCGTTTGTCCGTGAATTCATGCTGCCAGAGTGCGCAAGCCAAGGCACCGACACTGAACCAACAAGGAGCGTCGCTTACATGGAAGTTCTTCAACGCGTTAGGGCTGGCCCGCGTGCGGGCTATCAAGAGAAGGATGTCTTGATTAGAGCGTCGCTGCATGGACGCTCCGATTGATCATCATTTATCACCTGACAACTTCCTCCCGTGGAGGAATGCGTGTGCCTGTTCTGTGGAACGTAGTGGTGGATCTTGAAAGAACTGAACTTTCATCAAATCAAAAGTCCGCGCGGAAGGTGATACAACCATGTTCAACCTACATCACAAGGCTGACCTGCAGCAGATCGAGCGATTCAGCTGCGCCTTGACCGAGGCCAACGCCAAGCTGGAAGCGATCAGCCGTTCGATGGCAATGATCGAGTTCACCCCTGAGGGCATCGTCCTGGATGCCAACGAAAACTTCTGCAAGACCATGGGTTACAGCGCCGATGAAGTGCGCGGCAAGCATCACCGGATCTTTTGTGAGGAAGCGTTTTACCGCAGTGAGGAGTACGCCAGGTTGTGGCGTGATCTGGCTCGCGGTGAACCCATCAGCGGCACTTTTCTGCGCTTGAACAAGGGCGGCAGGGAGGTTTGGCTCGAAGCCAGTTACATGCCGGTGTATGGCCCGGACAAGCAAGTCAGAAGCGTGATCAAAGTAGCGGCGGACATCACCGCGCGGATCAACAAGGAACATGAAGAAGAAAGCATGCTGGCCGCGATCAGCCGCTCGATGGCGGTGATCGAGTTCACCCCTGAAGGCAATGTCATCACCGCCAACGACAACTTTCTGAAGACCATGCAGTACTCGCTCAACGAAATCGTCGGGCATCACCACAGCATGTTCTGCCATCGCAGCGAAGCGGAATCCTCGCAATACAAGGCATTCTGGGCCTCGCTCAATCGCGGCGAATATCACTCGCATCGTTTCGAGCGCAAGAACAAGTCCGGGCACATGGTCTATCTGGAAGCGTCGTACAACCCACTGTTCGACGCCAAGGGCCGCCTGTACAAAGTGGTGAAATTCGCCAGCGACATCACCCATCAGATGACCACGTTGCAGAACGCTGCCGAATCAGCCCACAGCACCTCGGTACAAAACGACGCCTGCGCGCAAAAAGGCTCACAGGTCGTGCAGCAAACCGTGCAGATCATTCAGGACATTTCCCGCGACCTCAACGAAGCCGCGGCGAGCATCGATGCGGTGAGCAAACAGTCGGACATCATCGGCACCATCGTCCAGACCATTCGCGGCATTGCCGACCAGACCAACTTGCTGGCGCTCAACGCTGCGATCGAAGCAGCGCGGGCCGGTGAGCATGGGCGCGGCTTTGCGGTGGTTGCGGATGAGGTGCGTAGCCTAGCGGCGCGGACCAGTCAGGCGACGCTGGAAATTGTCGATGTGGTGCGCAAAAACCATGACCTGTCGCTGAGCGCGGTGTCGAGCATGCAGTCGAGCCTGAGTCGGACCGGGCTTGGCGTGGAATTGGCGAATGAAGCGGGGGAGGTGATTCTGGAGATTCAGCAGGGCTCAAGGCATGTGGTGGATGCGATCAGTCAGTTCAATGAAACCCTGCAACTGAACTGAGGATGACAGAGCACCTGTCACTCGGACTTGAGGGACAGGTGCTGATCAGCAAGCGCACGGCAATGCCCTGACTATTGTTGCAAATTGAAGTTTCCATTGATTTCGGCGGATTGGCTCCCGTCTTGCGAGGTGGCGGTAAAAAAGAAACTGCCTTTTGCAGTTTTATTTTCCCAGTCTATTTCGTCGATTTTGATCTCACCGCTACCGGAGCGAGAAGACCAGGAACTGCTCTCGAAATTTGCCGGGTTGTAGTTGCCACGGGCTCCTTCTGATTCGAAGAGGTAAGTTTTGTTTGCTTCGATTTTTCCGAAAATGTAGATATCTGCACCCTGTGAATCGAGATTCTTATCAGCGAACCCAGCTACATAGAACTGATCAGTGCTCAGGTCTAGCGTGAGGCGGGAGGTTGGAACAGGCTTACACCCTTCGTTGTTTTCATTCACGTTCAACGCAAAGTGCCCAATGGCTCTGGTAGCTTTTTTTCTCAAGTCTTTGTTCATGTATTGTCTTCCTGCTAAGCGGGGATGGCCTTCGCCCGATCACTGCTTCGAGAACGAAAAATTTCCGTAGACGTCTGCGGTTTTGTCTTTGTCGTGACTGTCCTGGACGGTGAACTGGAAGTTGCCGGCAATACTTCTTGTCTCGATGTCGACTGCCGTCACGGTAATTTCGCTGGCATCACTGATCGAGCCCCAGGATGCATTGGCGTTTATCGGGTTATAGAAGCCGCTGTTACTGGAGTTATTAAAACTGTACGTACCCACTTTAATCGGCTGACCGATGTGGAACTCTGCACCCCACTGCGGTGCGGTAGTTTTATTGTCGAATCCGCCCACTCTCAATAGATCGGGCGTCAGATCGAAAATGATGCGGCTGGTGGGGATCAATTCTTCCTCTCCACCTTTTTCCTTAACCTTCAGATTGAGAAAGTCGACGGCGTTTTTATCCTTGCTCATGGCCTTATCCCTGCAAATCATCAATGGAGTTACGCATAGGGTTATGCGCGAACAAATCCATAGTTCTTCAGGCAGAGCATGTCGTCTACTGTCAGAAATTACAGGTGCGACGGTATTTGCGACGAACGGTTTACCCCTCCAAACAAAAAAAGTCCCTGGCGGGACTTTTTAAAAACAGCCGAATCACAGCGCAGCGAGAAACTTGTCCGCCTGCTTGTCACTGTCCTTCACATCGTTGTCTTTCTCAGCCTGCGCCAGCTTCATCTTGTCCTGCAAGCGCTCGGCAATCTCTTTGCCGATGGCCAATTGTTTCTCCGGCGGCATGGCTTTGATGTCGTCTTCGGTCAGCCCCATCGACTGCAGGATACTGTCGCGCAGACGCTGTTCTGGCGTTTTGCTCATGTAGTCCTTGAACTCGTCGGTGGCGGATTTTGCCGAGGCGGTGGTGGCATCGGTCGATTGCAGACCCACGCGCGTTTTGGCGAACGCTTCGTCGACGTTGTCGCTGATGCGCGAGGCTTCACTGACTTGCTGGGTGGCGATCTGCGTGGCCGAGTCCTGCACTTTGGCGGTGGCTTCAGCGGTTTGCGCCTGGGTCTGGTTTTGCAGGGTTTGCAGCATGGCGCCGTGCAGGCCACCTTGCAGACCGGCTGCGGCGGTGGACGTCGCATCGTCATTCAGCGCTTTGGGCAGGTGAATGATTTGCTGTTGTTTGGCACTGATCAACATGATGTGCGGACCTGTAGGTAATTGCTGACTGGCGTAGTGGAGCAATTACCGTGCCTTCTGAATAAATCCTTTTATTTCAATAAGTTGATCATTGATCAGGTGTTGGCGGCGGTCATCCCTTGCCGATAAGCGGCAGAGGATGACCGTTGCCTCTCAGCGATGGGCAATGTTCTCCAGCGCCAGATTGCGTGTGCGCGGACCGAACCAACCGATGGTCACCATCACGATCAGCATGCTGCTGACGATGAACGCCAATACCCCCGGTGTGCCGAAGTTGTCGAGAAACAAACCGATCAACAGACTGCTGAACACCGTCGACAAACGACTGAACGAATAGCAGAAACCCACCGCGCGGGCGCGGATGTTGGTCGGGAACAGTTCGCTCTGGTACGAGTGATAACTGAAGCTCAACCAGGCGTTGCAGAAGGTGATCATCACCCCGCAGAAGATCAGCCCGAACGCGCTGGTCTGCAGCGCGAACAACGTACCGAAGGTCATCGCGCCGAGGGCCGAGCCGACGATCTGCCACTTGTTCTCGAAGCGGTTGGCGAACTTCACGAACAGTAGCGGCCCGAGCGGGTAGGCGAGGGTGATGATGAACGCGTACATCAAACTATGGGTAACGCTGACACCCTGACCGGACAGCAGCGCCGGCAACCAGTTGCCGAAGCCGAAGAAACCGATGGCCTGGAAAATGTGGAAAACGATCAGCATCAACGCGCGACGGCGGTACGGTGGCTGCCAGATATCGGCGAAGCGGCCCTTGCCTTCGACATCGACCGGAACGGCTTCGGGGGCGTCCAGCGGTTTACCGTGATCCTTTTCACAGCGGGCCTCGATAGTGTCGAGAATCCGCTTGGCCTCATCAAAGCGGCCATGCTGCGCGAGCCAGCGTGGCGATTCCGGCAGACGCTTGCGCAGCCACCAGATAAACAGCGCAAACACCGCACTGGCCAACACCACCCAGCGCCAGCCGGATACGCCGAATGGCGCTTGCGGCACCAGCCACCACGACATCAACGCCACCGCTGGCACCGACAGAAACTGCACGAAAAACGCGAAGGCGAACGCCGAACTGCGCATGCGTTTGGGCACCAGTTCCGAGAGGTAGGCGTCGATGGTCACCAACTCGATGCCCAAGCCGATGCCGACCAGAAAACGCATGCAAATGATACCCAGCGCCGAGCTCTGTATGCCCATCAACACTGTCGCCACCGTGTACCAGACCAGCGCAAAAGTGAAGATCGCACGGCGGCCGAAACGATCCGCCAGCGGGCTGAGCAGGCTGGCGCCGAGGAACAGGCCGAGGAATGTTGCCGAAGCAAACGCCGCTTGATCGGAGAAACCGAACACGCCCTGATTGCCGGTGGCGAAGATGCCGTCGCGGATCAGACCGGGGCTGATGTAAGCGGTCTGGAACAAATCATAGAGTTCGAAAAAACCACCGATCGACAGTAGCGCCACCAGCCGCCAGATCGTTACGACCGCCGGAAGGCGATCGATGCGGGCGGACACCTGAGCGGCGCGGATCGGGTCGATGCCGTCGCTTTGCGCGGCGGCGGGGGCGTGAGCAGTCATGGGCTGATCCATTTTTTATTGATGGAAAAGCTTAGCCTGCTATCGGAGTTAACGGATTGTGAATATCGGCGAATTATCCCGGTAAACCGCTGATTTCTCGCAATATCTGTTTACGAATTAACGATTTATGCTGCAGCCGGCGAATCCGGCAATGCCGAGGCAGGCAGCCCGAAAATCCGATCGAACAGCCAGTTGAAAGCGAACGTGTAGCACGGGATGAAAATGATCAGCGCCAGATCCAGCAGAAACGCCTGCACCAGGCTGATGTTCATCCACCAGGCGATCAACGGAATCAGGAACACGATCAACGTCAGTTGAAAACCGACCGCGTGAGCGATGCGCCGTTTCACTGTGCGGGTTCGCGATATCTGCCGACTCTCCCAGTGTTCGAACATCGAGGTGTAAATGAAATTCCAGGTCACGGCGATGGTGGTAATGATCACCGCCAGCGGCCCGGTGCTGCCCGGCGAAGTGCCGGACAACAATGCCAGACCGAGGGCCGAGAAGGTCATGCCGATCACTTCGTAGAGCGACACGTAGACCAGTTTGCGTTTGACGCCTTGCATGGGGATTTGCCTCTTTCTTGCCGTTTGTTGGCCAGCGGGACTGGCGAAGGCGACGAAAGATAGCTTCAATAGGGCTGACAGAAAAAGTCAGCTACTTTCAGTTTTATTGATAGGTGTGCAGGGTGAATTTCAACAGCGACAGCATCGAGCTGTTTCTTGCCGTGATCGAACGCGGCTCGTTTTCAGCGGCGGCGCGTGCGTTAGGTCGGGTGCCTTCCGCCGTCAGCATGAGCATTGGCAACCTTGAAGCCGAACTGGGTTATCTGCTCTTCGACCGCAGCCACCGCGAACCGCAACCCACGGCGATGGCGCTGTCACTGGTGCCACACGCGCGGCTGATCGCCGAGCAACTCAAGCAACTGCAAGTGCACGCGGTGGAATTGTCGTTGGGGCTGGAGAGCAAGTTGTCGATCGGCGTGGTCGCGGACATCGACCGGCGGCGTTTGCTGGCCGCGATCAAGGTGATCGCCGCGCGTCATCCATTGCTCGATATCGAAGTGCTGACCGCACCGCAGGATGACGTGCTGGCGATGCTGCACAGCGGCCGGGTCAGCGTGTGCCTGGCGTTCGCCGGGTTGAGCATGAACGTGCTGGAGCGTTTTCAGTTTGTCGGCAGCGAACGGATGATCGCCACGCTGGCAGCGGACAGTCCGCTGTTGCAGGGGCAGGATGTGTTTCTTGAAGACCTGGTGCATGTGCGGCAGATCATCGTTGCCAGTCGCGATCTGCCGATCAGCGAAACACGGCCGTTGGTGGCAGAATCGTACTGGCGCACCGACAGCCTCGAGACGGCGATGGAAATGGTCGAGGCGGGATTGGGCTGGGGCAACTTTCCGTTGTCGGTGGTGCAGTCGCGGATCGAGGCCGGGCGGCTGAAACGGCTGAACTTCCGCAACATCGAAAACGGTCTGGTGATGCCGGTGCATGCGGTGTGGCTCAAGAGCCAGCCGCTACAGAAAGGCGCGCTGGCCCTGGTTGACCTGCTCAGCCACTAGCGAATGTGGCGCTCCCACAGGAATTGTGGTCGAACTCTGGATTTGTGAACACCACAAAACCTGTGGGAGCTGGCTTGCCAGCGATAGCGGTGTATCAGCCAACAAATTATCGACTGAGCTGCCGCCATCGCTGGCAAGCCAGCTCCCACAAGGTTTCGAAGGTCAGGTACTTTCGCGAATCTTCAGTTCAAAGCCCATGTCTTCCACCGGCCGCGCCACGCTGTTACCGGCCATCAACGTCAGCATCTGCTCCGCCGCACGCCGGCCAATCGCTTCACGCGGGGTGTTGATGCTGCTCAGACGCGGCACCATGTGTTCCGACATCGGCAAGTCATTGAAACCGAGAATCGCCACTTGCTGAGGAATCTTGATGCCATTGCGTAATGCTTCGAGCAACGCACCCTGTGCCAGGTCGTCGTTGCCAAAGAAGATCGCATCGACATCCGGATGCGCCGCGAGCAACTGCATAAACAATTCCCCACCCAACCCCACCGACGAAGCGCGTGGCGTCAGCACTTCCAGATCCGGGTCATAACGCCCGGCCTTCTGCAACGCTTTGCGGAAACCCTCACCGCGCAACAAGGTGCGCTGATCAAGCTGCGCGCCAATGTAAGCGAGACGCTTGCGTCCACGAGAGAGCAAATGCTCCGCCGCCGTTTCACCGGCGCTGAGCTGCGAGAAACCCACGCAATTCACGCCAGCGGCACTGTCCAGCTCCATCATGTACACGCACGGAATGTTGCTCGCCTCGATCATCCGCCGCGAACTTTCCGTGCGATCAAACCCGGTCAACAGGAAACCGCGCGGCTGATAGGCCATGTAGTTGCGCAGCAGGTTTTCTTCTTCATCACGGGAATAGTGGAAATTGCCGATCAGCACTTCGAAGCCTTTGGGCGTCAATACCCGATGAATGGCTTCCAGCGTGTCGATGAACAACAGGTTGGACAGCGAAGGCACTAACACGACCACTGAATGGCTCTGCGCCGAGGCCAGCGCACGGGCGGCGGGGTTCACCACATAGTTGAGTTCACTGGCGGCTTTCTGCACTTTTTCCACCAGTTCCGTGGCCACGGTGCTGACCCCACGCAAGGCGCGGGAGGCGGTAATCGGGCTGACACCGGCCAGGCGGGCAACTTCATTCAGGGTGGGACGGCCGGTGGTGCGGGTATTTTTATCGTTTTTAGGGGTGGTCATCGACGGCTTGCCAAACAAAAATCAAGGCACTAAGGTAGCGCTGTCCTGATGCAGCTGTAAATGCGTAAGCGAGGTCCTGCCTGATCTTCGCTTTTTGGTGTTGGGAACAAACCTGCTGCAACCCAAAAAAACGACAAGAAGGCGTCGGCAACTTCTGCCTGTGCACTAGAGTCATAGCTAGCAAAGGTAGCGCTGTCTGCGCGCTGAGGTGTTATATGAGTCATCCCATCACCGCCCTGGTCATCATGGGCGTTGCCGGTTGCGGCAAGACGTGCGTCAGCGAGGCCCTGTGCCAATTGAGCGGCGCCACTGCCATTGAAGGCGATACTTTCCATCCGGCCGCGAACATCGAAAAGATGAGCGCGGGGATCCCCCTGAACGACGACGACCGCGCCGGCTGGCTCGACAGCCTGTGCGATGAACTGCGTCGCGTCGATGCGTCGGGCAAACGCCCGGTGCTGACCTGCTCGGCCCTTAAACACAGTTATCGCGAAGTGCTGCGCAGCGCCTTGCCGGGCCTGGGTTTCGTGTTTCTTGAATTGACCCCTGAAGTCGCCGCTGAGCGTGTGTCCCATCGTCCGGGCCACTTCATGCCGGCCACGCTGATCGAAAGCCAGTTCGCCACCCTCGAATCGCCCAAGGGCGAGCCGTTGACGTTGGCCCTGAATGCCTCGATCCACAGTGTTGAAGAGTTGGCGTCCCAGGCTCACGTCTGGTGGCAGGCCCACGGTCTGAAACAGGCGGTATGAGTGTGTTGAAAGAGCTAGCGCGGTCCTCCCGACTTCTGTTTAACCCGCTTTAATAACAACAACAATCCAGGAGACACCCCCCATGTTTGGCATGTCCCACGACGCGTTTCTGCTGCTTGATGCAGTGGTCACGGTGATCGGACTGATTGTCCTGATCACCAAGTTCAAGCTACACCCGTTTATCTCCCTGACCATTGCCGCCGCGTTCCTCGGTCTGACTTCCGGTATGCCGGTCGGCACCATCATCAAGGCGTTCCAGGACGGTTTTGGTGGCGTACTCGGTTTCGTCGGCATCATCCTCGCGCTGGGCACCATGCTCGGCAAAATGATGGCCGAGTCGGGCGGGGCGGATCAGATCGCCCAGACCCTGATCCGTGCGTTCGGTAAAGAAAAAGTCCAGTGGGCAATGATGTTCGCCGCGTTCCTGGTGGGCATTCCGCTGTTCTTCGAGATCGGTTTTGTCCTGCTGATTCCATTGGTGTTCATCGTTGCGCGCCGCACTGGCGTATCGATCATCAAGATCGGTATCCCGCTGCTCGCAGGTCTGTCCGCCGTGCACGGTCTCGTGCCGCCGCACCCGGGCCCGCTGCTGGCCATTGGCGTGTTCGGCGCGGACATCGGCAAGACCATTCTGTACGGTCTGATCGTTGCGCTGCCGACCGCGATCATCGCCGGTCCGATCTTCGGTACGTTCATCGCCAAGCACATTCCGGGTCACCCGAATCAGGAACTGGTCGATCAACTGGCCCGTGAAAACGACGACTCGGCCAAGCTGCCGAGCTTCAGCATCACCCTGATCACCGTGCTGTTGCCAGTGTTCCTGATGCTGCTGAAAACCTTCGCTGACGTGGCGCTGCCGGACGGCCACTTCTTCCGCACCTGGATGGACATGATCGGTCACCCGATCTCCGCACTGCTGCTGGCGTTGCTGCTGTCGCTGTACACCTTCGGGCACAAGCAGGGCATCGGTTCCCAGCAGATGCTCAAGTGGCTCGACGCCAGTCTGGCGCCAACCGCCGCGATCATTCTGATCATCGGTGCGGGCGGTGGCTTCAAGCAGATGCTGGTCACCAGCGGTGTGGGCGACGTGATTGGCCACATGGCGGTCAGCGCGCAGATCTCGCCGATCCTGTTGGCGTGGCTGGTGGCGGCGGTGATCCGTATCGCTACCGGTTCGGCAACGGTCGCAACCATCACGGGCGCGGGCATTGTGGTGCCGGTGGTGGGGATGATTCCGGGCGTTAACCGTGAGTTGCTGGTACTCGCTACCGGCGCTGGTTCGTTGATCTTGTCGCACGTGAACGACGCCGGTTTCTGGCTGGTGAAGCAGTACTTCAACATGACCGTGGCCGAGACGTTCAAGACCTGGACGGCGATGGAAACTATCCTGTCGGTGGTTGCGTTGGGCTTTATCCTGCTGTTGTCGCTGTTCGTTTAAACAGCTTCTTGCAGACACAAAAAAACCGCAGCGATGCGGTTTTTTTGTGGGTGATGATTTTTTCGCTACACACAAAACCAATGTGGGAGCGAGCCTGCTCGCGAAAGCGGTGGGTCAGTCAGCATTAATGTAGCTGACACGACGCCTTCGCGAGCAGGCTCGCTCCCACAGGGGATAGGTGTTAGCCGCCAGTTTTTGCGACTAGACCATCGGCTCGGAACATCCCGCGAATCCCGCGCACAGCCTGACGAATCCGGTCCTGGTTTTCGATCAGCGCAAAGCGCACGTGATCATCGCCATACTCACCAAACCCCACCCCCGGCGAGACGCAGACCTTGGCCTCGGCCAGCAGTTTCTTGGCGAATTCCAGCGAACCCAGATGCGCATACGCCTGGGGAATCTTCGCCCAGACATACATCGACGCCTTCGGATTTTCGACCATCCAGCCCAGCTCATGCAGACCTTTCACCAGCACGTTGCGACGCTGGCGATACTGCTCGGCGATGTCGCGCACGCATTGCTGATCGCCTTCCAGCGCGGCAATTGCCGCGACTTGCAGCGGAGTGAAGGTGCCATAGTCGTGGTAGCTCTTGATCCGCGCGAGAGCGTTGACCAGTTCCGGGTTACCGACCATGAAACCGATGCGCCAGCCGGCCATGTTGTAGCTCTTGGACAGGGTGAAAAACTCCACCGCGATGTCCTTCGCGCCCGGCACCTGCATGATCGACGGGGCTTTCCAGCCGTCGTAAACGATGTCGGCGTATGCCAGATCGTGAATCACCAGCACGTCGTATTGCTTGGCGAGAGCGATCACGCGTTCGAAGAAATCCAGTTCCACGCACTGCGCAGTCGGGTTGGACGGGAAGCCGAGGATCATCATTTTCGGCTTCGGAATCGAACCACGAATCGCCCGCTCCAGCTCATCGAAGAAGTCCACCCCCGGCACCAGCGGCACCGAACGCACCTGGGCGCCGGCAATCACCGCGCCGTAGATGTGAATCGGGTAGCTCGGGTTCGGCACCAGCACAGTATCGCCCTGATCCAGGGTCGCCAGCATCAAATGCGCCAGGCCTTCCTTGGAACCTATGGTGACAATGGCTTCGCTTTCCGGGTCGATGTCGACCTCGTAGCGTTGCTTGTACCAGTTGGAAATCGCCCGGCGCAGGCGCGGAATGCCCTTGGACGTCGAGTAACCATGGGTGTCTTCGCGTTGGGCAACTTGTACGAGTTTTTCGACAATGTGCGGCGGCGTGGCCCCGTCGGGGTTGCCCATGCTCAAGTCGATGATGTCTTCACCACGACGCCTGGCGGCCATCTTCAGCTCGGCGGTGATGTTGAAAACGTAAGGGGGGAGTCGATCTATGCGCGCAAAGCGGCGCGGCGAACCTTGTTCGGCCATTGTTGCCTCGGATAACGTAAGCGCCCGGAACCGTCCGAGCGACGCTGGTCACTGCGGTGACCTGTGGCGGAAGATAAGGGCTGTGATGGCATGCTGTCCAGCGCGTTTTTCAACAAATTTTGCCCAAGGAAATCGGTAGATGGAATTCACCAGCGGCTTCTTGCTGAGCCTTTCGCTGTGCCTGGATATCGGCGTGGCCAACATCGCCATGATCACCCTGGCGATGCAGCGCGGTTACTTTCAGGGCTTTGCACTGGGCCTCGGCACCTGTGTCGGCGACCTGATTTACGCGGTGTTGGCGTTGGCCGGCATGACGGTTTTGCTGCAGTACGAAAGCGTGCGCTGGGTGCTGTGGATCGGTGGTTCGGCGCTGTTGATCTACTTTGCGGCGAAGATGATCTACTCGGCGATCCATCACGAAACGCTGCTGGCCGAGACCGCCGAGGTAGGGCAGAACTCCCATCGCAAGGAGTTCTTCCGTGGGATTTTTCTCGCTATGTCATCGCCAAGCGCGATTCTCTGGTTTGCAGCGGTCGGTGGCACCTTGATCGCCCGTTCCGGTGGCGGCGGCCCTTTGAGTTCGGCGCTGTTCCTTGGCGGTTTCCTTTGCGCCGGGCTGTTGTGGTCGGCGGGTTTATGTTTTGCCGCGAGCCACGGTGGCAAGCTGCTGGGTGACAAGCTGCTGCGCTATTCTTACATGGCATCTGCAGCGATCTTCTGCTATTTCGCGGTCTACGTGATCGTATCTGGCTATAACGAATTTATCGGTTCGGGCGCCGTCGAGCAGTTGCATTCGCTGTAAGCGTGCGAATTGGGTTTGGCTTTCTATACTCCCAGCCGAACCCCTTTCTTGTTCCAGGAGTCGAGTCATGGATGAGCAAAAACGCGTCGAAGTGGCTGAACCTCGCTTCGAACATGGACACTTCCTGCTGATTGCAGGTTTTCGCGGTCGTTTTACCCAAGACACTGCCAAGGACATTCCCGCGTTGTGGGAAAAGTTCTTGCCGCACTTGGGAAAAATACAGGGGCAAAAGAACGAAGTGACCTACGGGGTATGCAGCAACTTCGACGGCAAGGGCGGCTTCGATTACATCGCCGGGGTAGAAATCAGCAAGCTCGATGACCTCGACCAGAAGGTCTACCAATGGGTCGAAGTGCTGCCCCGGCAATACGCGGTGTTCGAGCACCAAGGGCCACTCGATCAGCTGCCGCAAACCCTGCAATACATCTACAAGACCTGGTTGCCGACCTCTCATTACGTGGAGCTCAACGCCCCGGAGCTGGAGCGTTACAGCGCGGATTTCAATCCGAAGCTGCACACCGGCAAACTGGAAATCTGCGTGCCGGTCGATACCAAGGTTTGAGCAGACAACCATGCGGCTGATCACTGATCCGCCGCATGGTTTTCAACCGCGCTTGCCTTTGCCCAACCGTCGCGCCCGCAACAGGTCGATGCCCAAGGTGATAAAGCCGAACGTACTGATGCCCAACACCATCAACAGGCCAATTTCAACGCTGCTCATAAGCGGTTCCCCCCAAGGGTAGTCAGAGACACACCTCAGAAATAGCCCGCTCCGACCGCGAAGAAAAGCGCTTATACGCAAGCTTTACGCCGCCCATGCGCATCGATATGCAGGCCTTATTCCTTTATGCTTTCGGCACTTTCTTCTGCTGATTTCCGAGCCGCCATGAACACCGTCATCCGCAACGTCACCGCCACCGACCTGGACCGCTGCTACGCCATCGAAACCGTTGCCTACGAAGGCGACGAAGCGGCGACCCGCGACAAGATCGCCACGCGCATCGCCACCTGGCCGGAAGGCTTTGTTGTGGCAGAAGTGGATGGCGTGGTGGCAGGGTTCATCAATTCGGGTGCGGCGTTTGATGTGCAGATGTCGGACGAGGCGTTCAAGGAACTGATTGGCCACGACCCGAAAGGGCCGAACGTGGTGATCATGTCGGTGGTGGTGCATCCGGATTATCAGGGGCAGGGTTTGGCCAAGCGTTTGATGGGCGAGTTCATCGAGCGTATGCGCGGGATGGATAAAGCGACGATTCACCTGATGTGCAAAGAAAAACACATCCCGCTGTATGCCGGGTTTGGCTTCGCCTACATCAAACCATCGGAGTCCGACCACGGCGGCATGGCGTGGCACGAGATGATCCTGACTCTCTGACCCAAAACCGATCAAAACTGTGGGAGCGAGCCTGCTCGCGAAGAGGCCGTGTCAGCCAACCAATTTGTTGACTGATATGACGCTTTCGCGAGCAGGCTCGCTCCCACAGGGGGTTGTGGCGCTTTGAGTTCCGCGTTCAGTAGAGGGTGTCGCTTACTCTTTTTGGCGCTTCACGATCGTAAGTGTCGGCATCAAACTGCCCATCATTCAGGCGTTTGTGGAAGGCGCCAGCAGAGGGCAGGGCGGAGCGCGGCAGATGCGTTTCCGGGTTCCATGCATCGGAGCGGACGAAGGCTTTAGAGCAATGAAAGAACGCCGCTTCCACCGTCACCAGCAACACCGTTTTCGCCGGTTTGCCATTCACCGCAAAGCTTTCCAGCAGCTGCGGATCGTCGCTGATCGTCGCCGTGCCATTGACCCGCAACGTCTCGCCAATCCCCGGAATGATGAACAGCAGCGATACTCGCGGATCCTGCAGGACATTGCGCAAAGTATCGATGCGGTTGTTGCCCGGGCGATCCGGCAGGGCCAGGGTGTTTTGATCAATGATCCGCACAAACCCGGCTTTGTCACCCCGCGGTGAATTATCCAGGCCATCGGCGCCCACCGAGCTGACGATCACCAGCGGCGAAACCCGCACCATCGCCTGATAATCCTCGTTGAGAAAACCAATCTGCTTGCGCACCGCGCGGTCGTGGGGCAGTCCGTAAATCGCTTCCAGCGCTTCGATCGAATCGATCATCCTTGCTCTCCCGCTGACTTAGAAAAACAGACCCATGCGTCGTTCGTAACCGATCCGGCCCTTGTACGCTTCGCCGCTGTCGACGTAGCCGTACTTGGCGTAGAGCGCGATAGCCGCGTCATTGTCTGCGTCCACCGACAATTCCAGTCCTTTGATTTCCGGCCACGCCAGACGCGCGGCCGAGGGCAGCGCTTGCAGACAGGCCTTGCCGTAACCCTTGCCCTGCGCCCGGCGATCAACCTGCAACGCATGCAAGGTGGCGCTGTGTTCATCAGCCCAGGCCGGCAACACTGGCGGGCGTTTGAGCAACAGAAACGCCACCGGTACTTCATCCGCCAGCAGCGCAAAACCCTTCACGCCGGGGCCGGGTTTCGACAGCAAAGTATGCAAGGCACCATGAATATCGCCAGAGAACTTGATCTGCTCGGCATGGATTTCAATCGCTTCGACTTGCTCACGCTGCAAAGCGTTAAGGCTGTCGTACGGCACGAGTTGGGCTGACACGGGAATTTCCTTTTTCCTACAAAGACGAGCCTCGGATTCTAGCGATTTTGTCTGCGGTGGAAATTTTTTGTTTCGTCTGTCGATCTGCCGATCCACCAAGCGACTAAGGGTGTCCTCACAACAAAAACCACGGAGAACACCATGAGCGCACAATCTGACATCCAGACCCTGATCAACACCTACCGCGAAGCCGTCATGACCAAGGACGTGGAGAAAGTCATGGCGCTGTACGCCGACGACATCGTCTCCTTCGACGCGATCAAGGCTTTGCAATTCAAGGGCAAACCTGCCTACCGCGCGCACTGGGTGGCGTGCATGGAAATGTGCCCCGGCCCGCACATTTTCGAGTTTCACGAAATTGCCATCGAAAGCGCCGACAACATCGCCTTCGCCCATTGGGTCGCCAACTGCGGCGGCACCAATGAGAAAGGCGAAACCCAGAGCTGCTGGATGCGCGTCACCGCCTGCTATCGGCAGGTCGGCGGGGCGTGGAAAATCGCCCATGAACATTGGTCGGCCCCTTTCGATCCGATGAGCGGCGCGACCCTGTTTGATGTGCAGCCCTGATCTTCAGCCATAGTGAAACGTCCGATTCAGGAGAACGCCATGAAGTATTTATGCCTGGTCTACAGCGACGAGCGTCTGCTGCATTCATCGCCCGACAGCCCGGAGGACGCCGAGTGCTGGGCCTACGCCGAGTCGATTCAGGGCAGCGGGCGGATGGTTGCCGCCGAGGCGCTGGAGTCGGTGCAGACCGCCACCACGGTGCGCATGCGCAACGGCAAGTTGTCGATCACCGATGGCCCGTTCGCTGAAACCAAGGAGCAATTGGCTGGTTTCTACCTGATCGACGCCAAGGATCTCAACGAAGCGATCCAGGTCGCCGGCAACATTCCGGCGGCGCGGGTTGGCAGCGTTGAAGTACGCCCGGTGCGGCAGTTGAATGTCTGAGGTTCGGGCGCGGGTCGAGCAGGTCTATCGCGAAGACTCGCGGCGGATTCTGGCGACGCTGATTCGCCTGTTGGGTGATTTCGACCTCGCCGAAGAAGCCTTGCATGAGGCGTACTTCGTCGCGGTCGAGCGCTGGCAGCGCGACGGCGTGCCGGACAACCCGCGCACCTGGCTGGTGTCGACCGGGCGCTTTAAGGCAATTGATGTGTTGCGTCGACGTGCACGCTTCAAAGCTTCACAGCCCTTGCTGTTGGCGCAGCTGGAAGAACTCGAGCAGGCCGACTGGAGTGGTGAAGATGTGGAAGACGATCGCCTGCGGCTGATCTTCACCTGTTGCCACCCGGCGCTGGCGGCGGATGCGCAAGTGCCGCTGACGTTGCGTGAAGTCTGCGACCTCACCACCGAGGAAATCGCCCGCGCCTTTCTCTGCGCGCCAGCGGCGATTGCCCAGCGCATCGTGCGCGCGAAAGCCAAGATCCGTGACGCAAAAATCCCTTATCAAGTACCGAGCCTGAGCGAATTGCCCGAGCGCCTCGACAGCGTGTTACGGGTGATTTATCTGGTGTTCAACGAAGGCTATTCGGCGTCGGGCGGGGCTGAATTGACCCGGGAGGATTTGACCCGTGAGGCGATCAGGCTGGGGCGGTTGTTGATGGAGTTGCTGCCGGAACCGGAAGTGATGGGGCTGTTGGCGATGATGTTGTTGCATGAATCGCGACGGGCGGCGCGCACTTCGGCGGAGGGTGAACTGGTGCTGCTGGATGATCAGGATCGTTCATTGTGGGATAGCAAGTTGATCGCTGAAGGTTGTGCGCTGGTTGAGCGTGCGCTGACTACGCGGCGGTTCGGGCCGTATTGTTTGCAGGCGGCGATTGCGGCGGTGCATGCCGAGGCACCAACGGCAGCAGAAACCGATTGGGAGCAGATCGTTGGCTTGTATGACGTGCTGTTGCGCGCGGTGCCTTCGCCGGTGATCGAGTTGAACCGGGCGGTGGCGGTGGCCAAGCGTGATGGGACGTTGGCGGGGTTGAATCTGATTGAAGGTATTTTGGCCCGGGGTGAGCTGCAGGATTATCACTTGGCGCATTCGGCGCGGGCGGAATTTTGTCGGCAGTTGGGCAGGGTGGAAGAGGCGAGGGCGGCGTATTTGCGCGCCTTGGAGCTTACGCGGCAGGAACCGGAACGGCGGTTTATTGAAGGGCGGCTTTCGGCGCTGGAATTGCCCTCACCCTAGCCCTCTCCCAGGGGGAGAGGGGACCGATTGGGGGATGCTGTAGAAGTACGCCGACCTGAAAATTCAATTGTGAATCCATAATCGAGGTGTAAACCTTAGCTATACATCCATAATCGACTCGGTCTTTCAGGTCGATGTACGACGCAAGACAACTCGGTCGGCCCCCTCTCCCTCCGGGAGAGGGCTGGGGTGAGGGCCTTTGAGCTCATATCCAATGAATCCATAATCGACCCGGTCTCTCAGGTCGTTGTCTGACGCAAGACAACTCGGTCGGCTCCCTCTCCCTCCGGGAGAGGGCTGGGGTGAGGGGGCTCGATCTTCAACCGCTACTCCAGCATCTTGCTCAACAACCAACTCCCCGCCGGCCCCGGTGGATACAGCCGCGACCACAACGCATCGACAAACACCGGTTTCGGCCACCCGCGCACTTTCAACTCGACCAACAGATCATTGCCAAACCGCTGCGCCAGCCAGCGCGGCAACGGCGCCCAGCCAAAGCCCTTCTCGGCCATTTCCAGCAGCATCAGGTAACTCGGCGCCGACCACACGCGACCTTTGCCACGACTGTCATACGGATTGACGATCGTCGCCAGGCGCAACTCGCGATGCTGCTCGAGGATGTGCTGATCAATGTGATCAAGCTTGGCCAGCGCATGGTCGCGACTAACGAACAAGGCGATCTCCGTGCGCTCGGCCACGGTCGAGGTGACCAGATCCGGCGGGTAGCTCTCTTGCATTTCCGCGAATGCCAGATGCGCGCGACCACGCTGCACCAACTCGACCAGGTCATCGCATTCGGCGATCAGGCACTCCAGCTCCAGGTCCGGATAACGCTGTTCGAAGTCCACTAACGCCGCTTCAAAACGGTACGACTGATAAGTATCGGAAATCGCCACGGTCAGCTTTGGCTCAACGCCTTGGGACAATTGCCGGGCGGTCATTTCCAGGCGGCTGCTGGCCGCCAGAATCGCCTCGGCGCGTTGCAGCATCACATGCCCGGCCGGGGTCAGCGTCGGTTTGCGGCTGCTGCGATCGAACAGTTGCAGATCCAGATCGATCTCCAGGCTGGCCACCGCCGCGCTGATGGTCGACTGGCTGCGCCCGAGCTTGCGCGCCGCTGCCGAAAACGAACCTTGGGTGGCAGCCTGGACAAATGCCAGCAGCACTTCCTGTGAAATCATCAACTATCGCCTTGATCGATGGTTATTGGTTATGAAGTATCGATGCGAGCATAGATCATGGCAACCATCTTCACTCAAGGACTCAGGCCATGACTGCCAACAAATCCATCACTGAACGTATTTTCCAGGCCATCGGTTTCGAACTGCTGGCGATTCTGATCTGCACCCCGTTGCTGGCGTGGATCATGCAAAAACCGATGCTTGAAATGGGCGCGGTGACTGTACTGATCGCCATGCTGGCACTGGGTTGGAACGTGGTGTTCAACCGCTTCTTCGATCGCCTGCTGGTGCGGATGGACGTTGCGCACAACGCCTGGGTACGGGTGGTGCACGCGCTGCTGTTCGAGGGTGGTTTGATCGTGATGGGTGTGCCGCTGATTGCCTGGTGGCTGTCGGTCAGCCTGTGGCAGGCGTTTTTGCTCGACATCGGCGTGTTGCTGTTTTTCCTGCCGTACACCTATGTGTATCACTGGGGCTATGACGTCTTGCGCGAGCGCTTGGTAATGCGTAACGCGTGTCAGGGTTGAACAAAAAATCGCAGCCCCTGAAGGCTGCGATTTTTTGTGCCCGGTATTTAGAGAAACATCCCGCCGGATGCCTCGACCCGCTGACCATTGATCCACTGCGCACCCGGCGACAGCAACAGCGCCAACGCCCCGCCAATATCATCCGGCTGGCCGGCGCGACCCAACGCAGTGTTGTCGGCGACCATTGCATTCACTGCCGCGTTGTCGCGAACGGTGCCGCCGCCAAAGTCGGTTTCAATGGCACCGGGTGCCAGGGTGTTCACGGCAATTTGCCGTGCGCCCAACTCCTTCGCCTGATAGCGGGTCAGCACTTCAATCGCGCCTTTCATTGCGGCATAAGCGCTGGCGCCGGGGATGGTGAAACGCGCGAGGCCGCTGGAGATGTTGATGATCCGACCGCCGTCGTTGATCAGTGGCAGCAGTTGCTGGGTCAGGAAGAACGGCCCTTTGAGGTGCACATTCATCAGCAGGTCGAATTGCTCGACGGTGGTCTCGGCGAAACTGGCATGCAAGCCGAACCCGGCGTTGTTGATCAGGAAATCAAAACGCTGGCGGCCGAAAGTCTGCTGCAACGCCTGCACAACACGTGTACCGAAATCGGCAAAGGTTTCGCTGCGGCCAACATCCAGTTGCAGCATCACGGCTTTGCCGCCGAGTGCTTGCACTTCGCTCACCAGCGCCTGAGCTTCATCGACGCGGCTGTGGTAAGTGCCGATGATGTCGATGCCTTGAGCGGCAAGGTGCAGGGCGGCGTTTTTGCCGAGGCCACGGCTGGCGCCGGTGATCAATGCGATTTTGCGATTCATGGAGGCTTCCTCGATTGCGGTGAGTGGTGACGGGACTCAGTTTATTTATCCGCCCTAAGATGATAAACAGAGCTGAACCGGAATCACTGATCGGATAGTCCGAACAATCAAGGGCCCGCCATGAACAAACTGGAACTGCTGCGCACCTTCGTCCGTGTCAGCGAGCTGTCGAGTTTCACCCTCGCTGGCGAGAGCTTGGGCTTACCGAGATCGACCGTTTCCGAGCATGTGCAAGCGCTCGAAGCACTGGTCGGCACGCGCCTGCTGCAACGCACCACACGCAAGGTGCAGGCGACTCAGGACGGACTGGTGCTGTACGAACGCAGCAAGGATCTGCTCTCGCACATGGACGAGATTGAAGGGTTGTTCCGCCAGGACGAGGCTTCGCTGACCGGGCGTATTCGCGTCGACCTGCCGAACATTCTCGCGCGACGCCTGATCATGCCGCGCCTGCCGCAATTCATGGATCGCCATCCGAATCTGGAGCTGGAAATCAGCAGCACCGACCGCCGCGTCGACCTGCTCAGCGAAGGCTTCGATTGCGTGGTGAGGATTGGCGCACAGCCGGATCAATCGGTGGTCGCCCGGCACCTCGGTGACTTCCCCATGGTCAATTGCGCCAGCCCTGCCTATCTCGAACGCTACGGTGTGCCGCAGTCGCTGGAAGATCTCGCGCAGCATCGATTGGTGCATTACGTCGGCGTACTCGGTTCGCGTTCGGAAGGATTTGTGTACGAGGAGGGCGGGCAGGTGAAACGATTGCCGATGGCAGGCAGCATTACTGTCAACAGCACTGACGCTTACGAGTCGGCGTGCCTCGGCGGCTTCGGTCTGACGCAGGTGCCGCGCACCGGCATGCAACCACATCTGGATAACGGCGAACTGGTGACGGTGCTACCGCAATTCACGGCGCCGGCGATGGGCATTTCATTGCTGTATGCGCGACAACGGCATCTGCCGTTGCGGGTGCGGGTGTTTATGGATTGGCTCGGCGACCTGATTCGCTCCGCGCTCTAACCAGCACCACACATCCAAATGTAGGAGCTGCCGAAGGCTGCGATCTTTTGATTTTGCTTTTTAAAAACAAGATCAAAAGATCGCAGCCTTCGGCAGCTCCTACAGGGGATTTGTGGGGGGTCAGAAGATCTGGGTGAACAGCCAGTAAAGGCTGCCCGACAGCAGGATCGCGGCCGGCAGCGTCAGCACCCACGCCATCAGCAGATTGCGGATGGTCTTCATCTGCAACCCGCCGCCATTGGCAACCATGGTCCCGGCCACACCCGACGACAACACATGCGTGGTCGACACCGGCAAACCAAACATGTCCGCCGCACCAATGGTCAGCATGGCCACGGTTTCCGCCGATGCACCTTGCGCATAGGTCAGGTGGGTCTTGCCGATCTTCTCGCCCACCGTCACCACAATCCGCTTCCAGCCGACCATGGTGCCCAGCCCCAGCGCGATGGCCACGGCGATCTTCACCCACAGCGGAATAAATCGCGTGGCGTTGTCGATCTGTTGCTTGAACAGTTGCAGTTTGCTGCTGGTGTCGGCGTCGAAATTGCCGACCTTGTTCTTGTCCATCAGGCGAATGCTTTCGCTGGCCAGGTACATGTCATTCCGCACGTTGCCCATGGCTTCGGCCGGGACTTTCGCCAGCGAACCGTAGCCTTTGACTTCTTCGCCAATGTGCCCGGTGAGGGCGGCGAGGGCGGGGATCAGTTGCGGCGTGGCTTCCTTGCTGCGCACGTAATCGGAGAGGACCGCACGCGGATCGGCCGGTGTCGGCAGCGGTGCACTTTTCACCAGCGCTTGCTGGGTGACTTGTGCCACGGCGGCAAACTGCAGCGACTGTTCTTCCGGCATCGTGCGGTTCAAGGCGTAGGCCATCGGCAGCGTGCCGACCAGAATCAACATGATCAGGCCCATGCCTTTCTGGCCGTCATTGGAGCCGTGAGCGAAGGACACGCCGGTGCAAGTCAGAATCAGCAAACCGCGAATCCACCACGGTGGCGGCGCGTTGCCTTCCGGGGCCTTGTACAGCGAGCGATTCTTCACGAACGCGCGCAGTGCCAGCAGCAACAGCGCCGCACAACCGAAACCCACCAACGGCGACAGCAGCAAGGCGTAACCAATCTTGGTCGCCTGTGCCCAGTCGACACCGCTGGTGCCGTCGCGGCCGTGCATCAGGGCGTTGGCCACGCCGACGCCGATGATCGAACCGATCAAAGTGTGTGAAGACGACGCCGGCAAACCCAGCCACCAGGTGCCGAGGTTCCACAGAATCGCCGCGATCAGCAGGGCGAAGATCATTGCGAAACCGGCAGAGGAACCGACCTGCAGAATCAGCTCTACGGGCAGCAAGGCGATAATGCCGAACGCCACCGCACCACTCGAAAGCAGCACCCCGAGAAAGTTGAAGAAGCCCGACCAGACCACCGCGACATTCGGCGGCAGCGAGTGCGTGTAGATCACCGTCGCCACGGCGTTGGCGGTGTCATGGAAACCGTTGACGAACTCGAAACCCAGGGCAATCAGCAGCGCTACTCCGAGCAACAGAAACGGCGTCCAAGTGGTCACCACCGTGCCGAGTTCGTGCATGTCGTGCATCAGGCTATAGGCGGTGAACAACATCCCCATCGCCAGCACGGCGAAAAAGATCACGTACGTAAACGGGCTGGTTTTCTTGTCGAGGGCTGGCCTGCCGCTGGCGGCGGACGCGGGGCTGGCGGTCAGGGAGGGAGTAGCCATGGGAGGACAATCCTGAGCGAGGGAAGGAGTGTCGCCCATGATCGTTGCAGAATGTTACAGAGAGACTGCGCCATGTCAGTGTTTGGCTGAATAGCCTGACCATTGATCTGGAGGCAAAATCAAAAGATCGCAGCCTTAGTAATCTCCGCGCTTGCGAAACGCCCAACGCCCGGCAATCACGGTAAACGTCGCCACCAGCGCGACCAATATCCAGAACCCTTCCGGATCCTGCGACAACGGCACGCCACCCACATTCATCCCGAAAAAACCGGCAATGATGTTGATCGGCAACGCGAGCACAGTCACCACCGTCAGCGTAAACAGCGTGCGGTTGCTCTGTTCGTTGAGGTTGGCGGCGATCTCTTCCTGGAGCAGTTTGATCCGCTCGCCGAGGGCGGTGAGGTCGTTGATGATCAGCGCAAATTCCTCGGTGGATTTGCGCAGTTCCTTGACGTCCTCCTTCTGCAACCAAGGCGGCGGCCGATTGAGCAAACGCAATAACGAACCCGGCTCCAGCGCCAGCAGCCGTTGCAGGCGCACCAGCACACGCCGGTTGGCACCGAGTTCGGCACGGTTGGTCGACAGCCGCGAGGAAAGCAATTCGTCCTCGACCTGATCGACGCTCATGCTGGTCTTGCGCACGATCTGCGTCAGCACTTCACCCTGATCACGCAACAGATGTACGAGCAGTTCCGAGGGCGAACGAAAGCGTTCGCCGGCCTTCACCGATGAGCGCAATTTGTCCACCGAGTGCAACGGTTGCAAGCGCGCACTGACGATCAGCTTGCTGCGCACACAGACCCACAGCGTCGACACGTCCGAGGAGACCATGCTGCTGAGGTTGAACACCACATCGTTGACCACCGCCAGCAACGCCGAGTCGACGTGCTCGATGCGCGTCGAGCGCGAACCTTCGTGCAGCGCCTCGAAAAATTCTTCGGGCAATTGCAGATGGCTTTTCATCCAGCGCTCGCACGCGGCATGCGCCAGATTGAGGTGCAGCCAAAGGAATTCACCCGTGTCGTTGTCATCCTGCAAACAGCGCAATGCCGTGGCCGAATCGACTTCGCGGCCACGTTCGCCGGGCAGGAAACGAAAGCCGTAGAGCAGGCCAAACAGATCAGGATCGCGATGACTGATATCGAGGCTGTGGTTCATGAAGGCTCGCTGCGAGGAGGGTACGTCGGTCGCGTAAATGGCAGGTTCACTGAGCCGCATCATCGCAATGTCACATGACGTTTGTGTGACAGCAAAATGACGTCAAATCAGCGGCTTACCGATGGTCGGATTTTCTTCAAGAAGCGCTCTGGCACGCCGATGACGCTTAGGTTACGTTGCGCGCCATTGGCCATGAGCCAAGGCTCGCCGACATGGATGTCCGGCAAAATTTCACGCCTTACCGGGCGTGCCTCATCCTTGTCTTGAGTATCTTTCGATGCTGCAAAAATCCCTGAGAGCGCAAATTCTCGCCCTGCTGAGCGGCAGCCTGCTGGCGGTGCTGTTGATCGCGCTGGCCTGTTTTCATTTCCTCTCCAACGGCGTGCAAAGCTACAGCCAGTTGATCGCCGGTCCCCTGCACACCTCGCAATTGATCGACGAAGCCAACCTGCAATTCAAGGTGCAGGTGCAGGAGTGGAAAAACGTCCTGCTGCGCGGCAAGCAACCGGCGGATCTGGCCAAGTATTGGGGCCAGTTCGAAGATCGTCAGCGCGATGTGCAGAACATCCTTGGTGAACTGGCCGGGCAGAAAGGCATTGAGCCCAGTCTGAAAGCGCGCATCGAGCGTCTGCGTGACGAACACCGTCAACTGGGTAGCGCTTATCAGAGGGGACGCGATGCCTACGTGGCCGCCGGTGGCGATCCGACGGCGGGTGACACAGCGGTCAAAGGCGTTGATCGCGCCACCAGCGATCAGATGAGCGAACTGGTCGCTGAATTGCGCAAGCAAGGTACAGAGCAGTCGGCGCTGATCAGTGCCGAGGCCGATCGCACGGTGTTGTTTGGTTTGCTGGTGATGCTCGCGTCGGGGCTGTTGATCGGCCTGTTGAGTCTGTGGCTGGTCAACCGCAACCTGGTCGAGCCGATCCGCAAACTCATCGATTACGTCACCCAGTTGAGTCGCGGCAAACTGGCCGAGCGTGTAGTCAGCGACCGTCAGGATGAGTTGGGCAATCTCGCTGCAGCGGCCAACACCCTGCGTGATTTTCTCGCCGACACCTTCACCCGCTTGCAGCGCAGCGCCAGCGATCTGGACAGCGCCAGCGGTGAGTTGAACGCCATCGCCACGACCATGGCCGGCGGCACCAACGAACAGTTCAACCGCACCGATCAGGTGGCCACGGCGATGAATGAAATGTCCGCCACTGCGCAGGAAGTGGCGCGTCACGCCGCCGATGCCGCGCGTGCTGCCGACGATGCCGATCAGTCCGCCCAACAGGGTGAAAAGGTCATGCAGAGCACCATCCACTCGATCACTCAGATGCGCGGCGAAATCGCCAACACCGCCACGGTGATCCGTCGCCTGGAAGCCGACAGCGGCCGCATCGGCAAAGTGCTGGAAGTGATTCGCGGCATCGCCGAGCAGACCAATCTGCTGGCACTCAACGCCGCGATTGAAGCGGCGCGGGCCGGTGAGGCCGGGCGTGGTTTTGCCGTGGTCGCCGATGAAGTGCGCAACCTCGCACAGCGCACCGCCGAGTCGATCATCGAGATCAACCAGATCATTCAGAGCGTGCAGACTGGTGCGGTGGATGCGGCGCAAGCCATCGACAGCGGTCAGACGCGCAGCGATGAAAGTGTCGAGCAAGTGACTCAGGCCGGCGCGATGCTGGAGCGCATTACTCACGCGGTGGAAGCGATCCGCGACATGAACCGTCAGATCGCTACCGCTGCGGAGGAGCAGACGTCGGTGGCCGAGGACATCTCGCGCAACCTCACCGAGATCACCTCGATCGCCAGCACCAACCTCGACAACGTGCAGCGCACCGAAAGCGCCAGCCAGAACCTGCATGGTCTGTCAGGGCAACTCAATGAAGTCACCGCTCGCCTGAGCGCCTGACGCTATCAGACGTGTACCGGTTCGGATACCGAGTCGGTACACAGTCGATCTCAAATTGAGGCGGGCAGGGTCGATGACCGGTTATCTATAACCGGCATTGGAGCCTTTCCATGGTCAGCATCACTTCTGTTTCGATCAACCAGACTGTCACCACACCCACCAGCAAAACGTCGATCAGTGACGTTGGTGACGACACTTCCACCAGTGCAACCGCCAGCACTGACGCAGCCACCGACGCGCCGAAAGCGGCTGGCGGCGCAGCACCTTCGGGCGGCAGCAGTTCCAGCAGCAGCGAAGAATCGGATTCGGTGAAAGAACTGCGCAAGCAGATTGCCGAGTTGCAGAAGCAATTGCAGGAGGAGCAGCAAGCGCTGCAAGCGGCGCAGGCGAAGCAGGAAAGTTCGGATGCCAAGGCGACTGAAGTGGCGGCGGCTCAGGCGCAAATCACCGCCACCTCGGCCTCCCTGTCCACCGCCACAGCCTCATTGTTGCAGGCCTTGCAGGATTCCGACTCGAGCACCTCGGGTTCGCTGGTCAGCACCTCGGCGTGATGCCTTTTCCCCTCACCCTAGCCCTCTCCCAAAAGGAGAGGGGACTGACCGTGGTGACTATTCGAGTTACGCCGACCTGAAATATCGGCTCGAACTCAGGGCTTGAGTAACCGCCGATCTGCTCCCTTTCCCCCTCGCCCCTTGGGGGGAGAGGGCTGGGGTGAGGGGGAGAAAATCTCACTGACAACCAATTAAAAAAGCCGAACACAAAAAAGCCGCACGATCATTCAATCGTGCGGCTTTCCCTATTCGCGGTATCAAGTGTCTTGCTTGTTGCTCAACACCTTGCCAGTGGTGGCATCAAAGTCCACATCGAACTCTTTGCCATCAGCCGTCTTCAATTCAACTTCGTACTCATAACCATTGAAGTGGTTATCCAGATCCGTGTCAGTGATGGTCGCACCCGGATGCAGTTTCAGCGCTTCGGCGTTCATCGATTCCAGCGACTTGATCTTGCCCGACTTAACCAGTTCAGGAATCTGGTCAACGCGAACATCAGCCTGGGCCAGGCCAGCGGTAAGAGTCAGGGCAGCGGCGGTAAACAGGGCAGTCAAAGTTTTCATCGGTTCAATCCTTTAGGTGTTTGTCTAAGCGGGTGTGCTGTTTCAGTGGGTTCAGATTAAACAGCGCAACTTAACTCACCCTTAAAACGCTGCACTCGATTGCGTCGTTTGTTCAATTAGCCCACGCCGCGACATTTCATGCTGTGGCTTCAATCAATGGAGGTGCTCATGAAACGTATCGTTGCCCGGTTGTACGCGCCGCTGTTCTGGGGCGGATTTATTGGTGGCGGGTTGTGGCTGGCGCAGTGGTCGACGTTATGGCTGTTGCTGCTGTTTGTTGCAGCGCTGGCGGTATCGTTCACGGCGGAATGGCTGCTGCCCTATGAGACTGTCTGGAACCGCCCGGCGGATGATCGACGACGCGATACCTTGCATGCGCTGGTCAACGAAGCGTTGAATGCGCTGGGCCTGCTCGCATTGCCCGGGTTGGTGGCGGTGCTGGCGATTGACGGCGTGTGGCCAAAAGGCTGGCCGTTATGGCTGCAACTGGGCCTGGCGATTTTCATCGCCGACGCGGGCATCAGCCTGATGCATTACGCCAGCCATCGCGTGAAGTGGCTGTGGCGATTACACGCGGTGCATCACAGTGTTGAACGGCTCTACGGTTTCAACGGCTTGATGAAGCATCCGTTGCATCAGTTGCTCGAAGCGTCGGCGGGGCTGTTGCCGTTGTTGGTGCTGGGCATTCCTTTGCAAGTGTCGACGTTGCTGGCGTTTGCCATCGCGATCCAATTGTTGCTGCAGCATTCCAACGTCGACATGCGCCTCGGTTTCCTCCGCCGGATTTTCGCCTGGGCGCCGCTGCATCGCTTTCATCACATGAAGTACGGGCGCGCCGGTGACGTCAATTTCGGTCTGTTCTTCAACGTGTGGGATTGGCTGTTGGGCACTGGTTTCTACACCGAAGAGTATCGGATCGGGCAGGGTGATCTGGGCATTGGCAGTCGCCCGGATTTTCCCAGGGATTACCTGGCGCAATTGCTTGATCCGTTTGACACGGTAACGTTGGCTGGCGAACCGACAGTGCCCGAGGCGCTGCGCCGCTGAATCAGCTCAACAGCTTCAACTCGATGTGTTGAAGCGCCTGGCGAGCGGTGACCCCGAAGAGTTTTTTCAGGCTGCGCGAGAAGTGCGCCGAATCGGCGAACCCGGCAGCGTGCGCAGCGGTGGTCACCGGGCTGCCCGCGAGAATCGCCGCCATGGCCATGCGCAAACGCCGCCACAGCACCAGCCTGCGCACCGGCAAACCGACCTGATCGACCAGCAATCGCTGCAATTGGCTCAGGGACAAATTCGCCGTATCGGCCACGGAACGGGCGGCGACTTTGCTGCCCAGCGAGGCATCAACGGCGGCCAGTGCACGTGTGATGCGCGGATCATTCAACGAGCGGCGCGGGCATTGGCGTAGCGCGATATCCAGCGCGGTCAAAGACAGTTCGGCGTTGAACACAGCATCACGCAGCACCGGTGCTTCGAACAGCAACGGCTCTGCATAAACACTAAACAGCGGATCCGGCGCTTCAACAATCGCGTGACGCACGTTGGAAGCAATCAACAGCCGAGAGCTGCTGACGGTTTCGCCCTCGAGCCACACCGTGGCCGGTCGCTCAGGGGCGAGGATGATCTGATGGGCATAGTGGCTATGGGGCGCAGTGCGCCCCGACACTCCGTGGATCAGGCCATAGTCGTGCCCCAGCCAGAGGCGGCCTGTCCACTCGGTGTTTGCGCTCACTCAGAAGCCGTTGTTCTTCAACACCTGATCGACACTGGCGGCGGCCGGGCGTTTGTAGAACTTCAACAGTTCGCTGGCACGGTTGGTGAAGATACCGTCGACACCTGCCGCCATGACTTTCTCGAAGTCCACCGGCTCGTCGACGGTGTAGACGTGCACCAGCAGGCCCTGATCGTGGGTGTATTGATTCATCCACGGTTGCACCAGATCCGAATAGCTCTGGTCACCGCCCTTGGTCAGCTTCGCCGACGGACCGGTACCGATGGCACCTTGCGACTTCGCGTAGTCCACCCATTGCTTGAATTCGGCTTCAGACTTCGGCTCTTGTTTGCCGTAGAAAACGTTTTTGTCTTTCTCGCCGGACTCAGCAAAAGACACCTTGGATTTCGGCTCGATGCTGCCTTCGCCCACCCACAGCAGAAGGATCTTCGGCACCTGCGGCATTTCTTTTTCCAGCAGGGCGAGGCTGTTCTTCTCGAATGTCTGCAATATCACCTTGCCTTTGCCCTGACCGACGCCCAGCGCGCTTTTCGCCAGTTTCGAACCGGCCGGGCTCAGCCAGCCGCGATCCTGCAGTTTTTCCTTGAGGTCTTTCTCGATCCCGGGAAACAGCTGCGGCTCTTTGGTCTCGATGTACAAGCCAGGCTTGTGTTGCGGATTGGCCTGGGCGATGTCGATGATTTCGTCGAGGGTCAGAATCTTCAGCCCGGCGTAGGACGGACGGGCACGATCAGGGTAGGCCTTGTTGTACCAGCTACCGGCGTCGAGGGTTTTCAGTTCGGCCATGGTGAAGGCATTGGCCGGGCTGTCCTTGCGCTCCGGGAACTTGCTGGCGACGTCGGTGGTGCGTTGCAGGTTGTTGTCGTGCAGGGCGAACAGCACGCCGTCCTTGCTGCGCTGCAAGTCCATTTCCAGGTAATCGGCGCCCAGATCACGGGCCAGTTTGTAGGAGGCGGCCGTGGATTCCGGTGCATCGAAGGACGCACCACGGTGAGCAATCACCGCCGGGTGCGGGATGCCGTGGGCCGCAGCAACGGCGGCAGGATCCGTCTGGCTGGCGGCGTGAGCCTGACCGAGGCCGAGCAGCAGGCTCAGGACCAGAGCGCTTTTGGTGAAAGTGGCGGGCATGTTCGAGTTCCTTTCGCAGGGCATGTTCAAAGACGTACCTTTTAACAACTGAATCGATTGCGTGCTATCGCCAGACCGACATAAACGTATTAAAAGCGATTTTTCCTGCACTTTTGTGGCGCCGTTTGCAGTACGCTTGCCCTCGGCAGACGTCCCGGCAGAGGGCGCGCCGCTCAGTTGCCCTGCGTGTAAACCATCGATCACCTTTCGTGAGGTTTACCATGCGCATCACCTCCCAACTCATCTGCCAGGCTGCCGACGATCTCAAAGGATTTGTCGGCCTCAACCGCAAGACCGGTCAGTACATCGTGCGCTTCAGCGAAGATTCGTTCGGCATGGACGTGGCCGATGACGGCATTATTCCTGTGAATGAATTTGTCTGGGCGCCGGCGACAGCGCAGACGATGACGCTTAAACGCGAGTTGCTTCAGTTGTTGCTGGATCAGAACATCGATGACCGGATCAACATCACCGAGCCGTTACGCGTTTATATGAGCAAGGTTGAAGTGCCGGAGATTGAGGCGGTGCGCAGTCTGCTGCGCGGCTGAGATTTTGTAGTGGCTGTACTGGCCCCATCGCTGGCTTGCCAGCGATGAGGCCGGTGAGTTCACCACCAATATCACAGGCTGAATTGATACTCGCGTTCGACTTTGCACACCCGCGTATGAAACGCCGAATACCATTCCGAGCGCCCACGCGCTTGAATCAGCCGATGCTCAGGGTGCTGCCGCCACGCCAGAATCGCCGCTTCGCTTTCCCAATACGACACCGTAATCCCCACGCCATCCGCCCCACGAACTGACTCGACACCCAGAAACCCCGGCTGCTCACTCACCAACGCGGCCATGCGCTCAGCCGCCTCGGTATACCCGTTGTCACCTGCGGTTCGTGTCGAGGTAAAAATTACCGCAAAGCAGGAAGCCATCAACGTCGCCCCGCACAAGCTTCGATAAACGCGCGCACCAGTGGCGGCATCTGCCCTTTGAGCGCCGCACGTTCCGGCTGAAACAACGTCGCGACAAAGAAGCGGTGATCCTTGAGTTCAAACGCGCGTAAATCCCCCGACGAATCATGGCCTACGGCTTGTAACCGATCGCCCAACAGTTGCTGTTCGAACTGCGGATTCACACCGAAGCGGCAGCGATAGCCTTCACGAATCAGCGACGTTTCGTACGCCTTGGCGATCAACGAACCGGGCACCAATTGAATGCTGTCCACCGCTTCGACCAGCGAGCAAGTCAACGGCGTGAGCACCGCGCGCTCGGAATCGGGCGAGGTCTCGCCATGCTCGGCATCCGCCCAGCCCAACACGTTGCGGGAAAATTCCAGCACAGCATGCTGAAAACCGCCGCAGGTGCCGAGGAAAGGGCGCTGCTGTTCGCGGGCAAAACGGATCGCCCGCAGTGCGCCTGATTCACTTTTGTAAGGGCTGGCCGGCACACACCAGAAACCGGCGAAGCGTTCGAGTTGTGTGTCGGCGTGGATCTGGTCAGTGGGCAGCCATTCGAATTGCACGTTCTGGCTGAGGTATTCGGCGACCAGCCCGAGGGCGACGGGAATGGCTTGGTGGGCGGTGACTTGCGAATCGTAGTCGCCAATCAGGGCGATACGGATGGCGCTATTTTCCATGGAGGTTCCCTGCGCTTGTTGATTGATGGTCCTCACTATAGATTGGCGTTCACGCACTCAATATGGGCGTTTACCCAAGTGATCAATGCAGTGACGCACTATCAACTCGACTACGCCGACTTGGCCCTGATTCTCGCATTGGTGCGAGGCGGCTCTCTGGCCCGGGCCTCGCAGTTATTGAAGGTCGATGTGTCGACGGTGTTCCGCGCCGTGCGCCGTCTCGAAGCTGCACTCGGTCAGCATCTGTTCGAAAAAAGCCGCGCCGGTTACTTACCGACCACCCTCGCGCAGACGCTGGCCGAGCAAGCCGAACGCGCCGAACAGGCACTGGAAGCCGCGCGTATCGGCGTGGAGCAGGGCGGCGAAGTGGTCAGCGGCACGGTGCGCCTGACCTGTACCGATTCGGTGTTGCAGGGTTTACTACTGCCAGCGCTGGCGCAATTCATGCCCCAATACCCAGCGCTGACTATCGAGCTGAGCACCTCCAACGATTTCGCTAACCTCAGCCGCCGCGATGCCGACATCGCTCTGCGCCTGACACGCACACCGCCGGAGCATCTGGTCGGACGACAACTGGCGAAGATTTCCTACCGGGTCTGCGCCAGTACGCGGTATCTGCAGAGTGTCGATGCATCGGATCTGACGACACTGACGTGGATCGCCCCGGACGACTTTTTACCCGATCACCCGACCATCGCCTGGCGCCGCCAGCATCTTCCCGGCGTCACCCCGGGCTACCGCTGCAACAGCATGTTGTCGGTGACTGAACTGGTCCGCGCAGGCCTCGGCGTCGCGGCATTGCCGGACTTTCTGATTGGCGATGATTTGCAGGCGTTGGGTGAACCGCTGCACGGTTACGACACCGCGCTGTGGCTGCTGACTCGCCCGGATTGCCGGGCGTTGCGCTCGGTAGTGACGCTGTTCGATGAGTTGGGGCGGGCGCTGCGGTTGCCGTGATCGGGGCTGGCCTCTTCGCGGGCATGCCCGCTCCCACAGGTTCATTGGTCGTACACAAAACGTGTAGTCGACCTGGTCCAGCGGGAGCGAGCCTGCTCGCGAAGGCGGCAACTCGGTTTATGGCCCAGACACAATCTTTGATCCCGCCGACTATTCCGAGTGAATCCGCATCACCCTGGAGCCCGCTCATTGGCAAACATGCTCACCGCATCCACCGCCTCGCTGGCGCCATCACGAATCTGCAAGATCACCGTGCCCGCCTGATTCGCCAAATCGACCCCTTCAGCCGCGCGACCCCGGGTGCCCTCCATGCTCTTGATGGCCTGCCGGGTCTCGTTCTGGATCAAACCGATCATGTTGGAAATCTCCGCCGTCGAGCCGCTGGTACGTGCCGCCAGTTGTCGTACTTCATCAGCGACCACAGCAAATCCGCGTCCCTGTTCACCGGCGCGTGCAGCTTCAATGGCAGCATTGAGCGCCAGCAGATTGGTCTGGTCGGCAATCGCGCGGATGGTGTTGACGATGGTGGTGATCTGCTCGGAGCGCTCGCCCAGTTGCGCAATCAACGTGGACGATTGGGCAATGTCCTCGGCGATTTCGCGCATTTCGCTGGCGGCTTGCTGGATCACCTGCGTACCTTGCTCGGCGACTTTTCGCGTGGCCACCGAGATGTGATACGCCGCGCTGGCACTGCGCGCGTCCTGTTCGTGTTGCTCGACCCGGGCGGTGACATCGGAGGCGAATTTCACCACTTTGCACAAGCGCCCGGCGGCGTCGTAGACCGGGTTGTAATTGGCCTCGAGCCACACGGTCTGCCCGCGCTTGTCCACGCGCTCGAACTGACCCTGGAAAAGCTCGCCCTGATTCAAGCGCCGCCAGAAATCCTGATAGGCACTGCTATTGATCAGTTCCGGTGTGCAGAACAAACGGTGATGTTTACCTTTGAGTTCGGTAAGTGTGTAACCCATGCGCGTCAGAAAATTCTGGTTGGCCGTGAGAATACTGCCGTCGAGATTGAATTCGATGACCGCCATCGCCCGGTCAATTGCCTGCAACTTGGCATTGGCCTCGCTTTCCTGTTGCACCTTGGCGGTCACGTCCATGGCGTACTTGACCACTTTCACCACGCGGCCCGCAGCATCCTTGATCGGGTTGTAACTGGCTTCGAGCCAGATCGGCTGACCCTTGCTGTTGACCCGTTCAAACGTACCGGACTGGAACTGGCCGTTTTTCAGGCGTGACCACAAATCAGTGTATTGAGCGCTGCGCCCGAACTCTGGGGTGCAAAAGCGTCGATGGGGCTGGCCGATCGCTTGTTCCGCGGTGTAACCCATGGTCTTGAGAAAGTTGTCGTTGGCGCGCAATACCACGCCATCCAGGTCGAACTCGATCACTGCCATCGAGCGATTGATCGCGTCGAGCAAGCCGGCTTGTTCGGTGAGGGAACGCTGAAGATCGGCGACGGCGGATTTGTGGCGATTGAAGAACATGCTCGCAGTACTCTGGAAGGAGGGAAGATCGAGAATTCAGTCCCTATTCCCGCGCTGGCAGACCGAATGCGCGAACGGCATTCGGCGGTGACTGCTCAATGCCAGCATTCCTTAACTGGCAGATGGCTACTTATACAAAACTTCATAAAGTTGTACAAGAAAGTAATTATTTGTAAGTTTGTATAACTTTTTAGGCGTCTGCGCTGTCCGTCGCTAACCCGGTCAAGGCAACGCTGATGGTGTTGCGGCCCGTGTGTTTAGCGGTGTAGAGCGCTTTGTCGGCATCGTCCAGCCAGTCGAGGGCATCCTTGTACAAGGGCTGATACCGCGCCAGACCGATACTCAGACCCACTCGCAAGTCTGGCACCTGCGGATGACGGTACTGTTGTAACGCCTCGCGCAATTGCTCCATCAGCGCTTCGGCCTTGTGCAACGGCAGTGTCGGCAGGACCACGCAGAACTCGTCACCACCGTAGCGCCCGGCCAATTCGTACTGATCGAGCAGGCGTTTGAGTTCCTGACTCAATTGCCGCAGCACCTCATCGCCGACGATGTGCCCGAAGCTGTCGTTGATCTCCTTGAAATGGTCGATATCGATCAACGCCAGCGTGGCTTGGGTTTTGTGCTGGCGGCATTGCTGAAATTTCAGATGCAGCAAGTCTTTCCAGGCGCCGTGGTTGAGCAGTCCGGTCAGGCTGTCGGTACGGCTGAGGGCGGTCAACGTGCGTTTGTGTTGCGAGAGTTTGATCGCCAGGCGATAACAGACCATGCCCAGCGCCAGCGGGTACAAGGTGAGCATCGGCAGGCACGCCCAGACTTGCGCCTGCGTCATCATCAGCCTGAATTTGAAACCGAAGATCGTCCAGCCGAGCAAAACGCCGGCGAGTTGGGCGATGGCGCCGAATACGAACAACCGATAGCCACCGGCGGCGACGTTGTTCATGGTCATCATCGACAGGATGGTTACGGTGGTCAGCGGATTGAATTGGAAACACGCCGCCCAGAAACCGCCGCACAGCGAGTCGTAGAGCAAATTGCGCCGTTCAGCCTGATACGGGAAAGCCGAACGCGTGGAGATCTGATAAGCCAGATGCGGCCAGACAAAGCCATTGAAGATCAACATTGCCCAGATCCAGCCGGGCATATTCAACGGATACAACGCAGCACCGACGCTGAAGAAACCGATTCCCAGACCGATGGCCCTGGGCAGGTAAATGCGTTTGGCGAATGACAAGCCTTTGCCGCGTTGGTTTTCCATGATGCCCTGCGCGAAATTCATCCTGAAATACTTTGCAGTATTTTCTCAGGCTAACCGTTCGTCGGTCGATTGTCGGACATTGTCATTTATTCCAACGGGAATAATCAGTGTCCTTCCGAGCCATTTAATCGGTGGCTCGCGCAGGAGAGGGGCGATTTAGAGCTGATAGTGGGCCAAAAACATTTCCAGCGCCGATTCGGCGACGGTGTTTTGCATATCGATATCAAGAGCGGCGCGGCCCATCGACATCTGTGGCCAGAAGGCAAAGGTCTTGAGCAAGCCTTGCACCTGGTGCGCGGCGAACTCCGGATCGACCGGCTTCAGTCGGCCATCTGCCTGTGCGGCGCGAATCCAAACAGTCAGACCCTCCTCACGTTCACCCATACGCTCGACCATGTTCTGCGCACACTCCGGCGAATGGATCGTGGCGGCAATCGCCACGCGTGCCAAGGTCAGGAAGTTCTCGTCGGCCATCAACTGCACCTTGGCCTGCAGCATCTTCAGTAACTGCTCACGCAATGGCTGATCGCGGCCGTAGGTCACCGATTGCTCGGCGCTGATTCGTGCCCATAACTGGTTGAGAATTTCGGCGAAAAGCTCTTCTTTACTAGGGAAGTGATTGTACACCGTGCGCTTCGACACACCGGCGGTGGCAGCGATCTTGTCCATGCTGGTGACTTCGAAACCGTTGGAGCGGAATTCGGCAATCGCCGCCTGAATAATGGCTTCGCGTTTACGGTCGGTGAGGCGCTGTGGAGCTGTCATAAGTACGCTTCGGCAGAGAAAAGATGAAATTACACTTGGCAGTTTACTTGTCATCCGCTTTGATGCAACCTAGAAACTACACCGTTCAGTGTAATGTTGCGTTAATCCTCGCAACCTAAAAAACAGCAGTTCGGCCTATGCGTGCAGCTTTGGCCATTTATCGTCCCACCGTGGAAAAACCGTGAATTGCGCGGTTTTTCTGGAGTCATTCAGTCATGGCCAATCCTGTTTCTATCCCGGATAACACATCCACGCCTGAAGCCTCGCGGCAAAATCAGGGGCTGTTTCGCAATCACGCACCCGTGCAACGCGAAGGCCTACGCAAAATGCTGCGGATCATGTGGAACATGATTTTCCACAAACCGCGCAACACCCGGCCCGCAGCGCCGATCCCGGTGCAGGCGTTGACTCGAGAAGCGTTGTTGGCGGCGCCCAACCACAGCGTCTATCGCCTAGGTCATTCGACCCTGCTGCTGAAACTGCGCGACAAATTCTTTATCACCGACCCAGTCTTCGCCGAGCGCGCATCGCCGGTGCAGTGGGCCGGACCGAAACGCTTCCACCAGCCACCGATCAGCATCGACCAGTTGCCGCCGATCGAAGCGGTGATTCTGTCGCACAACCATTACGACCACCTCGATTACCAGGCCGTGCTCAGGCTGGCCGCCAAAACCAACCTGTTCCTGACCCCGCTGGGCGTCGGCGACACCCTGATCAAATGGGGCATCGATGCCAGCAAAGTTCGCCAGTACGATTGGTGGCAGGGCGCCGAGATTGCCGGCATCCGTTTCGTCGCCACACCGTCGCAGCACTTCTCCGGCCGTGGCCTCTTCGACGGCAACAGCACCCTGTGGGCGTCCTGGGTGATGATCGACGGCGACACGCGAATTTTCTTCAGCGGCGACAGCGGCTACTTCGACGGCTTCAAACGCATCGGCGAACAATACGGCCCGTTCGACCTGACCCTGATGGAAACCGGCGCCTACAACGTCGAATGGCCACACGTGCACATGCAGCCCGAAGAAACCTTGCAAGCGCACATCGACCTCAAGGGCCGCTGGCTCTTCCCGATCCACAACGGCACCTTCGACTTGGCGATGCACGCCTGGCACGAACCGTTCGACCGGATTCTGGCACTGGCGTGGGAACGCAGTATTTCCATTACCACGCCGCAGATGGGTGAGGCGTTTAATATCGCTCAGCCGCAACGCGGGGAGGCGTGGTGGTTGGCGGTTGAAGGGGAGAGTGAGGCGGTGGTGCAGAGCGCGTAATAAGTTTCAGGTTAAGCAAACACCACTTCAATTCGGCCTTCTTTCCGTGATCGGGGGGCCGATTTCACTACGATCTGCACGTCTCGCCCAAGATGCGAAAGACATTCCATCATTTTGGCTTCACTGATCCCTCGAAATTTACCCCGCAGCATTTCGGAAAGTTTTGGCTGGGATAATCCAAGGATTTCAGACGCCTGAATCTGAGTGAGATGGCGAGCCTTGATGATCTCGCCGATCTTCGCCGCGAGCTGCGACTTAACCTGCATTTCACTGGCATTGGGCAGTTCGAGGTCTTGGTAGACGTTCCCGCTACCCTTTTCAATTTCTATCATTTTCTGATCCTTTCGCGTGATCCTGAGCGGCTCGAAGGCGGTTTCGTATCAGATCAACATCGGACTGAGCCGTTTTGATTCCGGTAGTCGACTTCTTTTGAAAGCAGTGCAATACATAAATGGCACTGCCGAAACGAACCGTATAGATGGCACGGTAGGTGTTGGTGTCGAAGTTTTCGATCAGCTCCAGTACACCTGCGCCTCCAAACCCTTTCAGGGGTTTTGCATCCGGATGCTTCAAACCACTCTGGGCCAAATCCAGTGCATAACCAAAAACATCCTGTACGTCTGTGGGCATCTGCTTGAGATCTTTCTTGCTACTGCAGACCCACAAGAGCGGCTTCCTTGCACTCATGCGAAAATATACCTATTTAGGAATAAAGATCAACTCGTTCTCTCAATCAGCCATCGCAAAATCCCCACGCCCCATCGCTTCCGACGACACGCCCTGAACACTGGCACTACGCCCCGGTGCAAACCCGGGAAAGAACACCAGCCCCTGTGCCTCGAACCGATAAGCCAACGCCAGTCGCGCCGCATCCGCGACATCCTGCTGCGCTTCAAAACGATGAATGTCTTCAACCGAAATCTCAGCCTCCCGCGATAGCTGTTCCACGCTCCAGCCCAGCATCGCTCGGGCCTGGACGCAGTGCGTCGGGGTGAACTGGAAAAGGGCAATGCGTTCGAGGATGTGGTTCATCGCAAGAGAGGCCATGGTGTGCTCCGGGCTCAAGAGTGCTGATTGAAAATGTACTGTGTTTTTGTACAGTTGTTTTCGGCCGGGATCAAACGCATTTTTTGATTTGCGCTAATTCGCCGCCTCCAACCAGACGGACGGTGCCTGACCGAGGATCCGCCGGAACATCGTCGAGAACGCCGCCGGGCTCTCATAACCGAAGTCCAGCGCGATGCGCGTCACCGCTTCACCCGAGGCCAAGCGCGCCAGCGCCAAAACCACGCAAGCCTGCTGCCGCCATTCTCTGAAGCTCAGCCCGGTCTGCTGACGGAAAAGTCTGTTGAAGGTGCGCAAGCTTATGTGTAATTGGTCGGCCCACTGCTGTGGTGATTGGTGGGCGTACGGCTGATGCAGAAAGGTCTGACACAGAGACAGGAGCTTTCCGTCAGTCGGTAGCGGGATGTGCAACGGCAGCGGCGCACTGCGCGTCAATTCGTGCAGCAACAGATCGATCAACACGCCATCGCGTCCGCCCAGGTCATAGGCTAGCGGCACCTCCACCGCCTCCATCAGTAAATGCCGCATCAGCGGCGACACACTGACTACTTGGCAGCGCTCGCCCAAATCCACTGCGTCCGGCTCGATATACACACTGCGAGTGCTGACCCCAAGCATCAACACCTCATGCGCCACCCCCGGCGGAATCCACACCGCCCGCTGCGGCGGCACAACCCAGTTGCCGTCATGGGTGCGGACCTGCATCACACCGGTCGCGCCGTATAACAATTGCGCCCGTCGATGCGTGTGAAAAGGCAGCAAGTGACCGTGGGAATAATCCGTACCGATCGCCACCACCGCGCGCGGAGTGTCATCCAGCAGATTGATCGAAACATTGCGCATCAGACGTTTCCCGGTGGTTGGCGTAAACGCAAACATTATTGGCTGACTTGCTGAAGCAGGCCAAGCGATGCCGTTCTATCGTCGAGCGCTCTCCCACCACGGACGCCTCGACATGTTCTATTTACTGCTGACCCTCTTCGGTTGCCTGACCGGCATTACCGCCGTGCTGTTCGGCTTCGGCGGCGGCTTCGTCGTGGTGCCTCTGCTGTATCGCCTGCTCACCGCCAGCCACGGCGCCGACGACCCGATCGGCCAATCGGCGATGCACATCGCCGTCGCCACTTCGACCTGCGTGATGATCGTCAACGCCCTGATCGCCACCGACAAACACCGCCGCGCCGGCAACCTCATCCGTCATTACCTGTGGCCGTTGGGAGGGTTTATCGGCGTAGGTGCGGTCGTTGGTGCAATAGCGGCGGTGTGGGTCAGCGGCGACGTGATTCGCTACGCATTCATCGCCTACCTCGGCGTGACCATCGTCGATTGCCTGCTGCGACGCGGCTTTCTCACTCAGAACCCAGACGTCATCCCACGCCGACTTGGCGTCACGGAAACTTCCGCAGGTGGTGTAGGCATCGGCGCCATCGCGACGTTTCTCGGTGTAGGAGGCAGCGTCATGACCGTGCCGTTGTTGCGCCGTTGTGGATTGAGCATGTCGCAAGCGACGTCCATGGCCAATCCGTTGAGTGTGCCGGTCGCAGTGGCTGGGACGCTGACGTACATGGCGTTGGCCGGGTTCAGTCAGGCTGAACTGGGCGCGTGGTTTGTCGGGTATGTGGATCTGCTCGCGTTTGCGGTGCTGACGGTTGGCTCGCTCATCGGGATTCGATTGGCCGCGCCATGGATTGGGCGGATCCCGGATCGGGTGCATGCCTGGGTTTATATCGGGTTGCTGATTATTGTGCTGCTGTGCATTTCGCTTAAATGAACCATTGCCAGGCTACAGCGGAAGAAATCAAAATCGGTAATTGAGCGCCGTCCTCCAGCAACTACGAGAGAACCCGGATGTTGATCTTCAATTGCACCGAAGCCGCCAGCAAATTCTTCAGCCGTGTTCACAAGGGCAAAAAGATCACGCCGGTGGATGCTAATCCGCCGTCCTCCATCATTGAAGATGATGAGTCGAGCGGCGCTGACGAGCAGTGGCTGGTGCACGCGATAACGGTACAACGCAAGCATGTGTTGCTGGTCATTCACGTCCAGACCCGCTATTGCCTGATTTTCGCTGATGCGAAAAAGGCTGACACAGAAGACTTTGTTGATCGATTTGTGGATCGTTGGGTCAAGGGGATAGTGATCAACGCACATCATCATGACCTCGGGCAGTGGCTTAACCCGGAGTTGATGTTGGCGCGGCTGAAACAGACTTGTGAGCATCAACGGTTCTATCGACGTAGCCATCGCAGCGCGCAAAAACACATTGATGAGATTGCATGGATGTTCCAGGACAAGGTCGCCCATACGGGGTCTTTGCCACCGGATGACATCACAGCGATGGTATTCGACGAGCAAATGAATGACACGCCCAGGAACAGCAAGGGCGCCAAGTCTTACTACTTTCCGGATGAGGAAATGGCGCTTCACTGGTTGCGTCACTACTGCTTTCTCGATGACGTCCAGCTTCATACTGCCAAGGAACGTCGCCAACAAATGGCTCGGGAAATTGCGGCCCTTGAGCACGAAGCCTGGCTTAAAAAGTACGAGCAAGAACACTCGAATAGTTAAGCCACCCCCGCCATAATCCGCAGCGTATTTTTCAGCGTCGGCGCCTGTGTGCCGACGCGACCACCGACTCCTTCAAGGATTGATTCATGCTCAAGGGACTGATGCGCCTGGCGCCATATGCCGCGGCGCTGTTCACACTGATTTCCACTGCTCATGCTGAAGATGGTCGGCGCGTGTTTAACGGTACGCTGGGTAAGACACCGATTGTCGTGGAGCTCAACACCACGCAGCCGGACGAAGTGACTGGTCGCTATTTCTACGAGAAGTATCATCGCGATTTACCTCTCAGCGGTTTGTTTCAGGGCAGCACACTGAGCCTGACCGAGGGCAACAATCGTTACGGTGATGAAAAGCCGCTGCCTACGCTGAAGCTGGAAGAGACCGGCGATGGCTGGCAGGGCGAGTGGCAAAGTCCGAAGGGCAAGAAGTTGCCGGTGAAACTTGCCGAAGCCAAACTTCCAGCGCCGACATCAACGACTTTGCCTTTCATTGCCACGCTGCCGAAGAGCGAACCCTACGAGTATTTGCGCTTACAGGGACTCAAACTCAAACCCGCGAAGACTGAAAGTTTCATGGGTTATAACCTGCAGTGGTGGGTCGAACCTGAGTCGAAAGTTTCACTGTTCAGCGTGGCCTCCGGCTACCCAGCGCAAGATCAACTACGCATCAACCAGCTATTGCTTGAGCGACTCTGGCAAGAGGTCATCAGCTACCACGCCTGCATGCTGCAAGGTGGCGAAAATGCCGAGCAGTATCAGAGTGTCGCGCCCACGTTCCTGTCGCCGGATGTGGTCAGTCTGAACATCAACACCGGGTATGACTGTGGTGGCGCACACCCCGATGTCAGTAACTCCCCCGTCAACCTCAATGTTCACACGGGCCAAGACATAAAGCTGCAAGACGTGTTGTGGGTTGGCGAGCGCGAGAATACTTCGACTGGAGCAAGCGCCAGCAATCAGAGCGACGTGTTGGCGCCGTGGCTGATCAAACAATTCACAACGCTGTATCCCAACGAAATGAAGAAACCAGCCGACGGTGATGAGGACAGCTGTGATTACACCGATGAAAATGTCTGGAGTGTTTTGAATTGGCACTTCACTGCCAAGGGCATTTACCTGGGACCGTACTTCCCGCGCGTACAACGTGGTTGCGATGAACCAGAGTGGTCGATCCTGCCGTACTCCCTCGTCAAACAACACCCCGGCGCCGTCAACCTACAACTGCCCCAAGGCTAACCGTCACTCCAGACCCGGCGCTTCACGAATAATGAAGTGATCCAGGTTCTCGATATTGGCATTGAAGACCTCGAAAGGCTTTTCGGGGTTCTTCTTGCCGGGCACCTGCTTCAACTCCGGCGTCACCCCATAGAAGAAACAGAACAACGCCTTATCGCTATCCACCGCGTGCTTGATCTCTTCCAGAAACGCCTTGCGCTTGCGGTAGTTGTCGATCAGCTTCTTGTTCAGATAAACGCTGACCGGATACGGCTTCTTCTTACTGTCCTCGGGCTTCTTGAACCAGACCTTGTCTTCGAAGTCGATGCGAAAACTGGCACTGTGGAAGTCCTCGATCTTCTTGATCCGCCCCCAGTAAATCAGCCCCTTGTTGTCCGTCAGATATTCAATCTTCTTGAAGAACGAACTGTACGGCGCCGTATGCTCGCCGACCTTCAACGGCATCCGCTTAAGCAACTCCTTGTCCGCGAAGTTGGAAACGAAACACTCCACCGGATGCGCGAACACACTGGTCTTGTCCGGGGCCGATTCACGACCCGCCGACTCTTTACCACCGTCCGCCGCCACCCGCACCGGATCATCGCGCAACACATCCGCCGCCCCCGCTGGCGCGACAGGCTTGCGCACATACTCACGCCGGGTCAGCAACAACTCCGATGGAAAGTGTTCCTCACGACCGTCATCCGCTTCGCCATCCGCCGTCTCAACGCCAGACGCCGACGCCTTCAAACTCACATACGGACAACCCGCCACATGCTGCGTAGTGGGCAGATTCTTGAAGTGCGGCGTGCGTACGTAATTCACATTCTTGGCGTTGAACGTGCCCAACTCGTTGGACGCCTCGAACGCCGAACGACAGGCATCGTTGGGGCATTGGAAGTGTTCCTTCGCCGAGTCAAACGCCACCGTCTCATCGAAATTGAGATCGCGAACGTCATAGATCGACAACTTGTCGTCGAGGCTGAGGCAGTAGGCGAGATCGAATTTCATGGTGGGGCTCGGATCCTTGAGTGGGGGAGGGGTATTAATAGCGGGAGGTGGCGCGGGTTGCACTGATTGTTTTCAGGATGATGCGGGTTTGTGGGAGCCGGCGTGCTGGCGATTGGTGGCATCATCCAGATTTCACGACCGAGAGAGCGCAAGCTCCCTCGTCACATAGTTTTGCGGTTCGGGTACTCACGCTTCAACCGTTCGACCCTGGCATAAAGCGACTCGGTGAACTCTTTGCTGTCATTCGAGTGATGGCAGCGCCGATGACAGTTCGGACAAAGCGCTACAGCATTGCTGATTCGATCAGAACCCTTATTCGCCAAATGCTTCACGTGATGAACTTCAAGGTAAGGCGAGTCATTTTTAGTGAACGGCGCCGGTTCACCGCACCCTTCACATATCCCTTTGGCTTTCTGACGGACCCAGGCTCTAACCTTCGGATCACGTATAAATGCAGTGCTTTGGGCGGGAGCGCGCTTCGGCTTCACAATCCCCGCAGGTTCGTCTTCAAGAGGCAGTTTCTCTAGCGCCAGAGCTCTCTGCTCTAGTGCTTCTTCATCCGCAGTCGCAACCGTTGGATCCCCAAGCGTTACCCCTTTGGCAATCAATACTGCCCGGATGGCTGGCTCAACATTAGTCCCAACGTTTCTAGCTGGCTTGTACCCTTTGATGTATTCCCTATGCATTCTTAATAAAACGGCAGAGATGTTCTGCATGCGGAATTCAACCGAGCCTTCAGTGCGGTTGTGTAGGGCAGATGCACGCAGTACGCGATTCTCATGTGCCTTGTTGAATTTTTGGCCGATTCGCTCAAGCTCAAACATTTTCAGGTAGGCATCAACCGCTGCCTCAATCTCAGCAACAGTCCAGTCAGTGTCTTTTTTCTTGTCGCTCATAAAATCGCCGAGGGTTGAAAACCCTCGGACGATACTGAGTGGCCATTACTGCTGTCTACGAAAATTCCTACAGAAAAGAGCGACGAATCTTGCGCATTCCTACAAACCTATCTCTAGCCCATCGAGTGCTTCGAAGAATGAAACACCTGCGTGACCCTTCGCCACCAGGGTTTCTCTAGAGGAGCTCGTCGTGGGTTTTTATCGTTTAACAGGTAAGGCATATCCCGCAGGCGAATCCACCCCTCATCCTGCCAATGCAGCAAACTCAAAGACATCTCCGGCCAATCCAACAAGCTCAACATTGGCCGGTTCGAATCTCCTGAATCTGCAGCATCCCGCAAGGTTGGCACTACCTCATTGGTCAACCACTCTCGCAACAACCGATTCCCCGGTACGTAGTGATACACCAACAGTGCATATACCCCGGATTCACTGAGCATCAACTGCTGTTCGGGTTCTCGAAAGTACTCAATCCACATGACGCGGCGCTGATCGCCATCCAGCTTGTTGACTACCCGATCATTCAGATGGAAACCCATCAAGCGGCCGAAGTCACGAGCGGAGAACCAAGGCTGGTTTTCTATTAGGAGGGCATGTAGAGAAAGGTTGTGGCGAGAGAAAACAGTTACCGAGCATGGATCAGACATATTTATGACCTCTACGTTTTGGATTTTTGGAGGGCCTGACCCCAACGTAGAGCGGACTTAAGAAATCCCAACGAGCAGAGCAGTTGCCACCGACGAATTACACGTCTGTGTCACTGACCAAGCTTTCTACGTTGGGCGTTTCTTAGGCACCTGCGATAGAGCTTAGTAGCGCTCGCAGCACGCTTCAATGGGAAGCGACTGTAAGTGCTGTAGGAGATTGAACGCTGTGACGTAAGCGTAAATAAGATTACCGATCGCCCATAAAAAAGCCCCGATCAGATCGGGGCTTTTTGCTTTCTCGACTTGCCGACTCAGGCAGCAATCGTCAAATCGTGCCGAGCGAGACCATTAGTCCCAGCTCAGCGCACCACCAGTTTGGTATTCGATCACGCGAGTCTCAAAGAAATTCTTCTCTTTCTTCAAGTCCATAATCTCGCTCATCCAAGGGAACGGGTTAGTCGTCCCTGGATACTCTTCCTTCAAACCAATCTGGCTCAAACGACGGTTAGCGATGAACTTCAGATAGTCCTCCATCATCGCCGCATTCATACCCAACACCCCGCGAGGCATGGTGTCACGCGCGTATTCGATCTCCAGCTGCGTACCCTGCAGAATCATCTGGGTCGCTTCTTCCTTCATTTCGGCATCCCACAAATGCGGGTTTTCGATTTTGATCTGGTTGATCACGTCGATGCCGAAGTTCAGGTGCATGGATTCGTCGCGCAGGATGTATTGGAACTGCTCGGCGACGCCGGTCATTTTGTTGCGGCGGCCCATGGAGAGGATCTGGGTGAAGCCGCAGTAGAAGAAGATGCCTTCCAGAACGCAGTAGTAAGCGATCAGGTTGCGCAGCAACTCTTTGTCGGTGTCCGGGGTGCCGGTTTCGAACTTCGGATCGGAAATCGAACGGGTGTATTTCAGGCCCCAGGCTGCCTTTTTGGCGACCGATGGGATCTCGTGGTACATGTTGAAGATCTCGCCTTCATCCATGGCCAGCGATTCGATGCAGTACTGGTAGGCGTGGGTGTGGATCGCTTCTTCGAAAGCCTGGCGCAGGATGTACTGGCGGCATTCCGGGTTGGTGATCAGGCGGTACACGGCCAGTACCAGGTTGTTGGCAACCAGGGAGTCGGCGGTGGAGAAGAAGCCGAGGTTGCGCATGACGATGCGGCGCTCGTCGTCGGTCAGGCCTTCCGGGTCTTTCCAGAGGGCGATGTCGGCGGTCATGTTGACTTCTTGCGGCATCCAGTGGTTTGCGCAACCGTCCAGGTACTTCTGCCAGGCCCAGTCGTACTTGAATGGCACGAGTTGGTTGAGGTCGGCGCGGCAGTTGATCATGCGCTTTTCGTCAACGGCGACACGGGCGGAGGCGCCTTCGAGTTCGGCGAGGCCTTCGGCAACGTCGAGGGAGTTCAGTGCAGCCTTGGCGCGGGCGACAGCGGCGGAGTCGTCGGCGGTCACGGCGCGGGCTTCGATTGCGGCGGCACCGCCAGCGTTGTCGAGGCGGTCCATGTTGGCTTCAGTAGCGTGGCCGGCGTTGGCGCCTTTCACTGCTGCTACTTCACTGTCTTCTTTGTCGAATTCGTCCCAGCTCAGCATGACGTGTCGTCTCCTGCGTGAGGGCCTGTCGCCCGTGTGAAACCTGATTGGTTGGTTTTTCACACGGTCGTACAGACCGCGTTGGATCTAAAGGAATCGTTCTTTGCAGCAGCTAAACGCAGGCATCAAACAGAATTTTGTACGGGTTTCCGAGAGCCTCTGACGGGCGCAGTTCGCGTTGAACGCGTCTGCGGGGCTTCAGAATGGCTTTTGATCCCTGTAAGGGAATATTGCTGACCCGATTAGGGCGGCATTATAGGGAAAAAATTGTGCTCGTGGGGGAGGGCGAAAGCGCGCAGGGCGGTCGAACGGGAGGGGGATTTGAGTCGGAGCGAGGGTTTACAGGGCTTTCGCCGATGTTGGCCCGTTAGATTTTTTTTTGATTAATTTTTTCGCCGGGCTTTGGTTGCTCAAGAAATGAGCAAAAAACCGCGTTTTTCACTATATCTTGTGTTTTGCAACCCTTTTCAACGACTCCAGACACAACTGAGCCCGACCGAAGTCGGGCTGGAATCGACCCTCAATGAAGCGCTGAGAGATCCAATTCGGTGCAGTCTCGAATCATCAATTGGTGCAGCCGTTGCCCATGACACTGTAACGCAGGATGTGGCGCTGACCTTTGGAGTCGTCGTACTCCATTTTTGCCGGTACTACTTCGCAGACGTTGGGAATTTCACTTATCGATACAACGTTGGCGATGTCCAGGTGGGTGGAGTAAGTGTATTCCTCGATCACCGGTTGTTGCTGTGCGACATCAGTCGGGGCCTCATCTGCCATGGCGGTTGCGCACAGACTGCTGAGGGCCAGAACCAATAAAGCTTTCATTTCAATTTTACCTTTTTGAGGTCGAGTGGGGTCACGCAACCTTTATGGGGTTGCGTGTGTAACTTCATCGTTTGCTGTTATTACTTGAGAGCTGGATTAACGGCCTTCGTGGGGGCTGTAACGTTGTTAATCGCGTTTGCCTTGTCGGCGAGGTGAATTCTAGGGAGGTGGGGCGGGGGTAAACAGAGCGGGTTTTGATAAACACCTTTGGCAGATTTGGTAACAATCCCCGAAATCCCCCCTCAATCCCTATGTAGGAGCTGCCGAAGGCTGCGATCTTTTGATCTTGCACCTAAAGATCAAAGTCAAAAGATCGCAGCCTTCGGCAGCTCCTACAGGGGCTTCGTGGGTGGGGGAGGGCTTGTTACTACCATCGTCGAATGGTTCTATGGCCCCCGCCCCGTTACAACGGGGTCATACAAAAACAACTATTACACCGAGGTAGGAAAGATGAGTGCGGCTTCTCTGTATCCCGTTCGTCCCGAGGTTCTGGCTAACACGCTGACTGACGAGGCGACCTACAAAGCCATGTACCAGCAGTCGGTCGTCAACCCTGACGGCTTCTGGCGCGAGCAAGCCCAGCGTCTCGACTGGATCAAACCTTTCACCACGGTGAAACAGACGTCGTTCGACGATCACCATGTCGACATCAAGTGGTTTGCCGACGGCACCCTGAACGTTTCCTACAACTGCCTCGACCGTCATCTGGCCGAGCGCGGCGATCAAGTCGCGATCATCTGGGAAGGCGACGATCCTTCCGAGAGCCGCAACATCACCTACCGCGAACTGCACGAACAAGTGTGCAAACTCGCCAACGCCCTGCGTGGTCAGGACGTGCACCGTGGCGACGTGGTGACCATTTATATGCCGATGATTCCCGAAGCCGTGGTCGCCATGCTGGCCTGCACCCGGATCGGCGCGATTCACTCGGTGGTGTTCGGCGGTTTCTCGCCGGAAGCTCTGGCCGGTCGCATCATCGACTGCAAATCGAAAGTGGTGATCACCGCTGACGAAGGCATTCGCGCCGGCAAGAAGATTTCCCTCAAGGCCAACGTCGACGACGCGCTGACCAACCCGGAAACCAGCAGCATCCAGAAAGTCATCGTCTGCAAGCGCACCGGTGGCGACATCAAGTGGAACCAGCATCGCGACATCTGGTACGAAGACCTGATGAAAGTGGCGGGCACCGTTTGCGCGCCGAAAGAGATGGGCGCGGAAGAAGCGCTGTTCATCCTTTATACCTCCGGCTCCACCGGCAAGCCGAAGGGCGTGCAACACACCACCGGCGGTTATCTGCTATACGCGGCGATGACCCACGAGCGCGTGTTCGACTACCGTCCGGGCGAGGTTTACTGGTGCACCGCCGACGTCGGCTGGGTCACCGGCCACAGCTACATCGTCTACGGCCCGCTGGCCAACGGCGCGACCACGCTGCTGTTCGAAGGCGTGCCGAACTACCCGGACATCACCCGGGTGGCGAAGATTGTCGACAAGCACAAGGTCAACATCCTCTACACCGCGCCGACTGCGATTCGCGCAATGATGGCCTCGGGTCAGGCCGCGGTTGAAGGTGCGGATGGCAGCAGCCTGCGTCTGCTCGGTTCGGTCGGCGAGCCGATCAACCCGGAAGCCTGGGACTGGTACTACAAGAATGTCGGCAAGTCGCGTTGCCCGATCGTTGATACCTGGTGGCAGACCGAGACTGGCGGCAACATGATGAGCCCGCTGCCGGGTGCGCATGCGCTGAAGCCGGGTTCGGCGGCGCGTCCGTTCTTTGGTGTGGTGCCGGCGCTGGTCGATAACCTCGGTAACATCATCGAGGGCGAGGCTGAAGGCAATCTGGTGATTCTCGATTCGTGGCCAGGTCAGGCGCGCACGCTGTATGGCGACCATGACCGTTTCGTTGATACCTACTTCAAGACTTTCCGTGGCATGTACTTCACCGGTGACGGCGCACGTCGTGATGCCGATGGTTACTACTGGATCACCGGGCGTGTCGATGACGTGCTCAACGTGTCCGGTCACCGCATGGGCACGGCCGAGATCGAGAGCGCAATGGTTGCTCACCCTAAAGTCGCTGAAGCGGCGGTGGTGGGTGTGCCGCATGACATCAAGGGGCAGGGCATTTATGTCTATGTCACGTTGAAGAATGGCGAGGAGCCGACCGAGCAACTGCGTCTGGAGCTAAAGAACTGGGTGCGTAAAGAGATCGGGCCGATTGCTTCGCCGGACGTGATCCAGTGGGCGCCGGGGCTGCCGAAGACCCGTTCGGGCAAGATCATGCGCCGCATTCTGCGCAAGATTGCCACGGCGGAATACGATGGGTTGGGGGATATCTCGACGCTGGCGGATCCGGGTGTGGTGCAGCATTTGATTGATACGCACAAGACCATGAATGTTGCTTAAGTAATGATTCACAGAAGCCCTGTCCGGTGATGCCGGGCGGGGCTTTTTTGTGTCTGGAGATTTTGGGGTGATCTGACCGGCCTCATCGCTGGCAAGCCAGCTCCCACAGGTTTTGTGGTGTGTCGGAAATTTCAGCTTCGCCGCATATCCCTGTGGGAGCTGGCTTGCCAGCGATAGCAATCTGTCAGGCAACTGTGTAGTCCACTGTCGGAACACAAGACCACCCAACCAATAATTATCGATCTACCCCGTAAGACATTTCCCACTGTTACCCGCCGCCTTTCACGTAACCGAATGTGTAACCGCCCGCCCCGCGACGGGGCAAAGGGAAACGCATTGCCCCGTTTTAGAGCCTCGAAACCCCCGGTGAAAAATAAGACACAACGCTGCGCTTGCCGGATTAGAAGGGTTTGCGAATAATAGGCCCGCAATTTGCAGCATAGATCGGTTCACTGTCTTTCGCTCTTGCATGAAATTGCAGGGCTGTCAATGTGCCAAAGTCGCTTTCTCTGTGCATCTGTAATTAGTTGTCGCATTGAAGAAATATCGGCTTCGGGCCTGTCGTTAGAATGCCGATCACTCGCTCATCGTGGCTGACGTTGAAACCTCCTTCGGTTTCAATGGGAAATTTCCCACCGATGCAGCAACCGATTTCCCGTTTCACCCATTCGCATATTGGGCTGTCGCTCACTCTGCCGTTTTTGCCCTTTACCGATGGAGTCCCAAGATGAAGAAACTTGTGCTGCTTGGCGCCCTGGCACTGTCCGTGCTGTCGATGAACGCCTTCGCTGACGAAAAACCTCTGAAGATCGGTATCGAAGCGGCTTACCCTCCGTTCGCCTCGAAAGCACCGGATGGCAGCATCGTTGGTTTCGACTACGACATCGGCAACGCTCTGTGCGAGCAGATGCAGGTCAAGTGTGTGTGGGTCGAGCAAGAGTTCGACGGTCTGATCCCGGCACTGAAAGTGCGCAAGATCGACGCAATCCTGTCGTCGATGTCGATCACCGAAGACCGCAAGAAGTCGGTCGACTTCACCAACAAGTACTACAACACCCCGGCACGTCTGGTCATGAAGGCCGGTACTCAGGTCAGCGAAAACCTGAGCGAGCTGAAGGGCAAGAACATCGGCGTACAGCGTGGTTCGATCCACGAGCGTTTCGCCCGCGAAGTTCTGGCTCCACTGGGTGCCGAGATCAAGCCGTACGGCTCGCAGAACGAAATCTACCTCGACGTGGCCGCTGGTCGCCTCGACGGTACCGTGGCTGACGCTACCCTGCTGCAAGATGGCTTCCTCAACACCGACGCCGGCAAAGGTTTCGCCTTCGCAGGCCCGGCGTTCACCGACGTCAAATACTTCGGCGACGGCGTAGGCATTGCAGTGCGCAAGGGCGACGCCCTGAAAGACAAGATCAACGCGGCCATCGCGGCCATTCGCGAAAATGGCAAATACAAAGCAATCCAGGACAAGTACTTCGCCTTCGATATCTACGGCAAGTAACACGTCTCTGCGACAAGTCCGAAATGGCGCAAGCAACAGGATCTCTGCGGTTTGCGCCATTTTTTCATCCCAACTTTCGAGGACCTGAATCATGTTGAAAGGCTACGGGGCTGTCATCCTCGATGGCGCATGGCTGACGCTTCAGCTCGCCTTGTCGTCCATGGCTCTGGCCATCGTTCTCGGGCTGATCGGTGTTGCGTTGCGCCTGTCGCCGGTGCGCTGGCTGGCCTGGCTGGGCGATCTGTATTCCACGGTGATCCGCGGGATTCCCGATCTGGTGCTGATCCTGCTGATCTTCTACGGCGGTCAGGACTTGCTCAACCGCGTCGCACCGATGCTCGGCTATGACGACTACATCGACCTGAATCCACTGGCCGCCGGTATCGGCACCCTCGGTTTCATCTTCGGTGCGTACCTGTCGGAAACCTTCCGTGGCGCGTTCATGGCGATCCCTAAAGGTCAGGCCGAAGCGGGCATGGCATACGGCATGAGCAGTTTTCAGGTGTTCTTCCGGGTGATGGTGCCGCAGATGATTCGTCTGGCGATTCCTGGCTTCACCAACAACTGGCTGGTACTGACCAAGGCGACCGCGCTGATTTCCGTGGTCGGTCTGCAAGACATGATGTTCAAGGCCAAGCAGGCGGCAGATGCCACCCGCGAGCCTTTCACCTTCTTCCTCGCAGTGGCGGCGATGTACCTGGTGATCACCAGTGTTTCGTTGCTGATTCTGCGTCAACTTGAGAAGCGCTACTCGGTAGGCGTAAGGGCGGCTGATCTATGATCTTCGACTACAACGTCATTTGGGAGGCCATGCCGCTGTACCTCGGCGGGCTGTTGACCACCCTCAAACTGCTCGCACTGTCGCTGTTTTTCGGTCTGCTGGCGGCACTGCCGCTGGGGCTGATGCGCGTCTCGAAGAACCCGGTCGTCAACGGTGCGGCGTGGCTTTACACCTACGTGATCCGTGGCACGCCGATGCTGGTGCAGCTGTTCCTGATCTACTACGGTCTGGCGCAGTTCGAAGCGGTCCGCGAAAGCTTCTTGTGGCCATGGCTGTCCAGCGCAACGTTCTGTGCGTGCCTGGCCTTCGCGGTCAACACCAGCGCCTACACCGCGGAAATCATCGCCGGCAGCCTCAAGGCCACGCCGAACGGTGAGATCGAAGCGGCGAAAGCCATGGGCATGTCGCGCTTCAAACTGTACAAGCGCATCCTGCTGCCATCGGCCCTGCGCCGGGCGCTGCCGCAGTACAGCAACGAAGTGATCATGATGCTGCAGACCACCAGTCTGGCCTCCATCGTGACCTTGATCGACATCACCGGCGCGGCACGTACCGTCAACGCACAGTTCTATCTGCCGTTCGAGGCGTACATCACCGCTGGCGTGTTCTACCTGTGCCTGACGTTCATTCTGGTCAAGCTGTTCAAACTGGCCGAGCGTCGCTGGTTGAGCTACCTGGCCCCGCGGAAGCACTGATATGGAACGCATCGACCACGTATTGCCGTGGAGCCATTTGGGCAGCGAGCGCAAAATTTCGGTGTTCCGCTTTGGCCACGGCGAGCGCAAGGCCTACATTCAGGCCAGTCTGCACGCTGACGAATTGCCGGGCATGCGCACCGCTTGGGAGCTGAAAAAGCGCCTCGGTGAACTCGAAGCCAAAGGCCTGCTCAACGGTGTCATCGAGCTGGTGCCAGTCGCCAACCCGTTGGGTCTCGGGCAGTTGCTGCAAGGCAATCACCAGGGACGTTTCGAGGCGGGCAGCGGCAAGAATTTCAACCGTGATTTCGTTGAGCTGAGCGCGCCGGTTGCGGCCGCGCTGGCCGAGAGTCTCGGTGATGATCCGCACGCCAATGTGCGCCTGATCCGTCAGGCCATGGCTGATCATCTGGCGGCATTGCCGGAGGCAAGCAGCCAGTTGCAAGGCATGCAGCGCGTGTTGCTCAGCCATGCCTGCACCGCCGATGTGGTGCTTGATCTGCATTGCGATGCCGAAGCCGCGTTGCACATGTACGCATTGCCGCAGCACTGGCCGCAGTGGCGTTCGCTGGCTGCGCACCTGAATGTGAAGGTCGGATTGCTCGCGGAAGATTCCGGCGGCAGTTCGTTCGATGAAGCGTGCTCGTTGCCGTGGTTGCGTCTGTCGCGGCAGTTCCCTGATGCGCAGATTCCGTTGGTGTGTCTGGCCACGACCATTGAGCTGGGCGGTCAGGCCGATACCGGTCGCGCCGAAGCTTGCGCGTATGCTGAGGGCATTCTGGCGTTCCTCGCCGAGCAAGGTTTGATCACTGGCGAGTGGCCGAAACCGGCGCACGAAGCCTGTGAAGGCATGCCGTTCGAAGGCACCGAGTTGCTGTTCGCGCCACATCCGGGCGTGGTGAGTTTTCTGCGCAAGCCTGGCGAATGGGTCGAGGCGGGCGACGAGATTTTTGAAGTGATTGATCCTCTGTCCGATCGGGTCAGCACGGTATGTGCTGGTACCTCCGGGGTGCTGTTTGCCATTGAACGGCTGCGTTATGCCCAACCCGGTTTCTGGCTGGCCAAGGTGGCGGGGCGCGAAGCGCTGCGTCACGGGCGCTTGCTCAACGACTGACTGACTGTTTTTGTGAGAACCGACCGCATGTACAAACTTGAAGTCCAAGACCTGCATAAACGCTATGGCAGTCACGAAGTGCTCAAGGGCGTGTCCCTGAAAGCGGCAGCCGGCGATGTGATCAGCATCATCGGCTCCAGTGGCTCCGGCAAAAGTACTTTCCTGCGCTGCATCAACCTGCTCGAGCAGCCGCACGCGGGCAAGATTCTGCTCAACAACGAAGAGCTGAAACTGGTAGCGAACAAGGACGGCGCGCTGAAGGCCGCTGATCCGAAGCAGCTGCAACGCATGCGTTCGCGCCTGTCGATGGTGTTCCAGCATTTCAACCTGTGGTCGCACATGACCGCGCTGGAAAACATCATGGAAGCGCCGGTGCATGTACTCGGCGTGTCCAAGGCTGAAGCCCGCGAGAAAGCCGAGCACTACCTGAACAAGGTCGGCGTGGCCCATCGTAAGGATGCTTTCCCTGGGCACATGTCCGGTGGCGAACAGCAGCGTGTGGCGATTGCCCGTGCGCTGGCGATGGAGCCGGAAGTGATGCTGTTCGACGAACCGACCTCGGCCCTCGACCCGGAACTGGTGGGCGACGTGCTGAAAGTCATGCAAGCGCTGGCGCAGGAAGGTCGCACCATGGTTGTGGTTACGCACGAAATGGGTTTTGCCCGTGAAGTGTCGAACCAGTTGGTGTTCCTGCACAAAGGTGTTGTTGAAGAGAGCGGCAACCCGCGTGAAGTGCTGGTCAATCCGCAATCGGAACGTTTGCAGCAATTCCTCTCGGGCAGCTTGAAATAATTCAGGGCTGCCGTTGTGCACCGAGATAGTGCATGCTTCGCAACCTGAAGGCTGGCTTCAATTTCCTGTAGGAGCTGCCGAAGGCTGCGATCTTTTGATCTTCAACAACAAGATCAAAAGATCGCAGCCTCGTTTCACTCGACAGCTCCTACAGTTGATCGGTGCTGGTCTCAAGATTTGTGTTCATTTACGGGCTAGCATTGGCCCATGCCTTCATCACTGTTCCTCGTTTCGGATTGCCCGCCCATGACTGCCCATCGAATTGGTTTCCTGATTTGGCCCAGCACTAAAGCGTTGACGCTGGCGCTGGCGGAGGAAGCCTTGCGTGTTGCTCAGCGTGTGCACCCGGACGTGGTCTACGAACTGTCGTTCCTGCAGGCCGAAGCCATTACAGGAACTGGGGCCGAAGGCGCCTGGCAATTGCCCGGTGAGGCCTGGACCGGCAAGCTCGAAAACTTCCAGAAACTGTTCCTGCTCGCTGACGAGCCACCGACCACACTTGCCCCGGCACTCAGCAGTGCGCTCAAGCAACTGGTGCGTGCCGGCACGGTCATCGGCGGTTTGTCCGCCGGTGTCTACCCGTTGGCGCAACTCGGTTTGCTCGACGGTTATCGCGCCGCGGTGCACTGGCGCTGGCAGGACGATTTTGCCGAGCGCTTCCCGAAAGTCATCGCCACCAGTCATCTGTTCGACTGGGATCGCGATCGCCTGACCGCGTGCGGCGGCATGTCGGTGCTCGATCTGTTGCTGGCGGTACTCGCCCGTGATCACGGTGCGGAACTGGCCGGTGCGGTCTCGGAAGAACTGGTCGTTGAGCGCATCCGCGAGGGTGGCGAGCGTCAGCGCATCCCGTTGCAGAACCGCCTCGGCTCCAGTCATCCGAAGCTCACCCAAGCGGTGTTGCTGATGGAAGCCAACATCGAAGAGCCGCTGACTACTGACGAAATCGCCCAGCACGTGTGCGTATCCCGTCGCCAGTTGGAACGGATCTTCAAGCAATACCTCAACCGTGTGCCGAGCCAGTACTACCTGGAACTGCGCCTGAACAAGGCCCGGCAGATGTTGATGCAAACCAGCAAGTCGATCATCCAGATCGGCCTGTCGTGTGGCTTCTCCTCAGGCCCGCATTTCTCCAGCGCCTACCGCAATTTCTTCGGCGCCACGCCGCGGGAAGATCGCAACCAGCGGCGCAGCAGCAGCCCGTTCGAATTGTCGTCGGTGCCGCCTGAACGTGGCTAACAGGTGACCAGGTCGTCGCAGAACAGCGATGACTGCCACGTTGTTGACCATTGTGCTCAATCGGAAAAAGACATCTCCTCGAAATTGTCGAGTGCCTGATCGAGGCTTTCCCGTCTGCGTCGCTTTTCAAGCAAGCGTGCTTCATTCACTTCGTTGTAAGTCGCCAGGCGTTGCTGGCTGTCCGCGCTTAGCGGATTGCCTGTGAAGTCATAAGTGGCACCCACACCGTCAGGATGAAAAGGTAGCTGCATGGGTAGCTCGGTAATGGCGTTGCCGGCCAGGTCGGCGTAGATCAAATTTGGCAGAGCGAACAGTCCGGCGGGTATCTCGCCAAGCCCGGTGTTGCTCAGATGCACAGAGCGGCATTTCTGCATATTTCTCAGATCGGGTGCTCTGCCCAGCGGATTGTTGCTCAAGTCCAGCGATCGAAGGTTTGTCATGGTCGCCAGGGCGTTGGCAGTTTGCTGGTTCAGGACGACTCGGCAATAAGGCAACTCCAGATCTTCAAGATTGTTCATGCTGAAGACGACGGAAGGAATTTCGTTGAGTTGATAGGCCCGGATATCCAGCGTTGTCAGATTCGGGAACAGTTCAAGCAGTCGGTCAACTCTGGGGTGCACGTTCGCTGTACTTGTCAGGGTCAGTTTGCGCACATAGTCGAAGCGCCCGATCAGTGCCGGCAGCTCGCCGGTGAATGACAGATCGCAGATGAACTCGGTCGACATCAGGCCTGTCGGGAAATCACGCAAGCGACGCTCCAGGCCGTCCCTGAACCACGTTCTGTTGGCATTTTCCTGAGCACGGGCAGCGCCTTCCAGCGGCGTTTGCGTAACAGGATCGCGCGGCACTTCGCCGGCCCATACTGCAAGTTCGTTGAGCAGCGTGGTCAGCTCGGTCTGCCGGCGCAGCAGTTCCAGATGTCCGTCGGCGAGTGTGCCCGGCAAGCGATAGATGAGTTCAACGGTATCTACACCGTTGAGCTGTGGATAGAGAGTTTGTGCCAGCTCGATATCCACCCGCTCGGGCGGTACGCCGAGGTCGTGACCATTTGCCTGGAAATAGACTTTCACCCGGTCTCGGGACGCCGCGGACAAGGGATTACTGCCCAACTCAACGCCGTGCCCGGTGAAAGGGCTCAGATTCTCGGGCAACTCCACAATGGTGTTTTCACTCAGCAGCGCGATTTCCAGCCGAGGCAACTGAGCCAGCCCGGCGGGAATGCTATCAATGCCTGTACGGGTAAGATCCAGAAACGTCAGCGCCTGCAGCGCCGTGAAATCCGGTACACCGCCCAATGGATTGTTGTACATGTCGATCGTCTGCAATCGGGTGAGTGCGGACAGTGTTGACTGGCCCGTTGCGTCGAAGACGACACTGCAACTGCTCAGCATCAACTTTTCAAGTGATTGCATACGGGCCAGGCTCGAGGGAAATCGCCCCAGATCGAGACCGCGCAACTCCAGGCTGCGCAATCCACTGAAACAGGCGAGGAAACCATCTGGGGCATTCAGGGCTTCGGTGCCCTGGAGGGTCAAATGGGTGACATGGCTGAAATCGGCAGTCAGTTCCGGTAGGTCGCCGGTGAAAGGCACATCGGCGATGAGCGTGTTGAGCCGCAGTTCGGTTTTGTCAGCGTTTCTGCCACGCCAGAACCTTTCCAGTGTCAGACTGAAATGTTTCCTGTTGGCCCGTTCCACCGCTCTTTCGACCGCGTTCCACGGTCGATCGCGCATCGGGTCGCGGATCGGCAGGCGCTCGGTCCATTCCCCGAGATCCCGGACCATCTGAGTGATTTCCACTTCCCAGCTCGCCAATTGGGCGCCACCGGCCTGCAACGTTCCGGGCAGGTGGTAGATCATGTGGCTGGCATCGTCGATGTCCAGTGATGGAAACAGTGTCTGCGCCAGGACCAGTTCACTTACATCCGGCAATACGCCAAAGTCGCGACCGCTTTCTACGTAATACGTTTTTATGCGCTCGCGTGCGGCCAGTGATAAAGGGTTGCTGGCAAGGTTGACGCCATCGGCGAGGTCCAGGTTCATGGCGAAGAATGCTTCAGGCAGGACGCTAATTCTGTTGCCATCGAGCAGGGCGTTTCTCAGGTTCAGGTGATTGGCGATTCCATCAGGCAGGGCCGAGATGCCGCTATTGGACAAGCGAATATCATGCATGGCCGGCAGGGACTGCAGGTCCGGCGCGAGCGTCAGCGGGTTGTCGCTCAGGTCCAGAAGTTCAAGATCGCTCAATGAAGCCAGCGCACTCTGACCGGCGGGCGTGAGAGTCACGTCGCAGTGGTTCAGGGTGAGTTCTTTGAGTTCCGGCATATGGGCCAAGGATTGCGGTATGTCACCCAGCGGAATTCTCTGCAGCTCCAGAACGTGCACATGGGTAAACAGATCCATGAAGGGCGCGGTGCCGGAAATGCCACTGTTACCCTTGAGTTTCAGACTTGAGACATGAGTCGTATCCATGCTCAGCCTGGGCAGATCGCCGACGAAATTCAAATCGAACTCGAAGATGTCTTCGCGCATTCCGGACTCGCTCGACCTGCGACGCCATAACCGTTCCAGCTGTTGGCCGAACTCGGATCGGGCCGCGTATTGGTCGAACAGCTCAATGGCTGTGAATATGTCGCCGGTGATCGGGTGACTGCTCGGCACCTGTGGTGCCCAAAAGGTGAGATCGGCTTTCATTTGAATCAGCTCTGCCTGCCAGCGAGCCAGCTGCTCGCGGCCATCGGCCAGAGTGCCGGGCAAGTCGTAGATCACATCACTGGCCTCCTGCTCGTCCAGTGAAGGGAATAGCTCTCGGGCAAGGGCAATTTCGGCATTGTTGGCCCGCACATCAAAATCGTGGCCGGTGCTTCGGTAGTAGGTTTTTATTTTGTCGTGAGTCGCGCCCGATAGCGGATTATCGGAAAAGTCGAAGCCGTCCGTGTGATTGACCGGTTGGTCGAAAATGGCGTCGGGGATTTCGCTGATGCGATTGCCGCTGAAAATGGCCGTGCGCACGTTGGGATGGCTGGCAAGGCCGTCGGGAACGACCGAGAGGCCAGTACTGCTCAGGTCGAGATACGTCAATTCGGGTAGCAGGTTCAAGTCGGGGAAAGTCCCCAGCGGATTGTCACTCAAGTCCAGTGTTTGCAGATTGTTGAGTGACAGTAGAGCTGCCTGATTCTCCGGGCTCAGTATCACGCCGCAGTCGTTCAGCTCCAGCGTGGTAAGTCGAGGCAGGTTGATTGCCGGCAGTGTCACCGGTTCCAGGTCAAAGCCGTGCAACTCCAGTGAGTTCAGATTCGCGAAGCGCCGTACGAACGGCAACAGGCCGGAAATGTTCTTGTTGCCTGTCAGCGTCAACCTGGAAACGTGGTCGAAGTTGGCGCTGAGTATGGGCATGTCACCCATGAAATTGACGGTTGCCAGAAGGTCGCTATTCCTGATCACGGCCGATCGGCTGCGCCAGAAACTCACAAGTGTCTGCCCGAAACTGACTCTTGCACCCAGTTCGCGCGTTTGTTCATTGATCGTTAAAGGCTCGCCGGACTCGGGATGAAAGACCGGGGCCTGGTGGGTCCATTGACGAATTTCGAGGTTCAACCGAGTCAACTCGGCTTCCCATAATGTGAGCTGGGCGCGGCCCTCCGCCAGTGTGCCCGGCAACCGATACAGCATTTGTATGGCTTGCTCTGTCTCCAGGGAGGGGAACAGCTCCATCGTGCGCAGGACATCTGCCTGCTCGGGTTGCACCTGAAAATGTTTGCCGGTGTGATTGTAGAAAGCTTTGATCTGCTCTCGAGTGGCGTTCGACAGTGGATTGTCGGCAAAGCTGTAGCCTTCACTGAGCGAGCTGGCCAGGCTGAAGAAGGCTTCCGGCACCTGCGTGAGCTGGTTGCCATCGAAGCGCCCGGTAATCAGACGAGGATGGTCCAGCAGGCCTGTGGGTACAGTGGTGATGCCGGTGTTGGCGAGGTTCAGGTAACGCAGTGATGGCAGGGTGCTGATGCCGGGAGGCTGTCCCAGGGCGTTGCCTTGCAGATCCAGCAACGAGAGTTCGGAAAGCGAATCAAGCACGGCTTGGTTGGCGGCGCTGAGCCTGATGCCGCACTTGCGCAGGACCAGTTGGCGAAGATCGCGCATTGTCGTTAGCGCGGGTGGCAGGTTGGGCAGGTTGAGGCTTTGTGCATCCAGGTACAGCAAGCGCGGGAAGCGCTGCAAAAAGGTGTCGAAGGCTCCGGTGCTGGCGCTGCCATTGATGGTCAGCATGCTGACATGGCTGAAGTCTGCCGCCAGTAGCGGCAGGTCGCCCAAGATCGGCTGCGCGACTTGCAGCAGGTAACCAGCCGGGCCGCGGGTTTGCCTGCGCCAGCAACGCAGTAGATTGTTTCGCAGCATCGCGCGGTTTTGCAGGGCCGCCCGGCGTTGAATGTTTGTCAGCCTCAGGCCGCTTTCAGGGTCGACTGCCGGAATGTCCTCTTCCCAGGTGCGCAGGTCATCACTCAGTCGGGTGTATTCATTGCGAAGCCGGGAAAGTTCGCGGGTCAGGCCCACCGGATCACCCTGAAACCGGCTAGCGAACACTCGGGTTTCCTCGGTGGAAAATCCCCGGAAGATCGTCTGTATGCGTTCTTCCGGGCTGATGATTCGCTGACCCACGGTGGTCAGGTTGTCCTGGTGCTCTATTCCCACCACGCCGAGTTCGCCGGCCTCAAAGAAATCTGCCGCTTCACGGCTTCTTGGCGCGACCGGCCGTTCATTTCTGAAACCTGACAAACGCAGCGTGTCGACGGCAGGCTCGTTTATCGCACTGCCGGCAATCACCACGCGAAGCTCGCTGCGCGGCAAAGTGCGCTCACGAATCGCCGATTTCAGCGCATTACCCTGGCCGATCTGGATGTTCAGATTCTGGCGTTCTCCATCGGGTAAAGCGTGCAACAGGCTCGCGTAGAAATCGCTAGCCGAATGTAGTGTTTGACCACGCTCATCGTACGCCTGATAGCGGCCGTCATTCTGGCGAACCAGCACTTTCTGCGCGGGTGCATTTTCGCGCCCGATGCTGTCGAGGACCGGTCCCTCATAGCTGCCGTCGCGAATCTCGAGGCGGACATCACCGCTCCAGCCGGGCAAGAGTTTAAGGCTGTGCAATGCCAGCGTATCGGTATCAGGGTTGTTCACAGAACTCAGTTGCAGCCCTTCATAAGCCCGGGTGACGCGCACTTCCTGGCTGGCCAGTCGCATGAGTTCCTGCTGGCGCGGCGGTAACTGGCCGTCATTGAGCTGAATCAGTTCGCTGCCGGTGGCGGTATCGAGCAGTTCACGAGTGACGCTGGCCGGCAAGTCGGGATCATGTCGAGTCAGTTGCTGTGCCAGCGGGTCGTCGATGCGCTGGAGCGCCTGGTAGCGAGACTCAAACAGGGCGCTTCTATGCCGTCTGGCGAGCTGGGCCAATTGCTTGCGCAACGTTTGGCTGCGCACCTCCACTGAGAATGTCGGCCCGCCGAACGGTTCTGCGAGCAAGGCTCTGCTGTGTTGCTCGTCGAGGGAATAAAGCAGCGTCTTGAGAATGTCGCCACCGATCAGGCTGCCTTGGCGAAGCTCGGTCAGCGGCAGGGTTTCATCACTGGACGACTGCCAGATCAGCTCACCCTGCTGATCGATATAACGCAGGCGTTTGGCGCGTGGCCAGCGACCATGATCTGTCAACAATTGCAGTTGCGTAACGGCATCGGCGCGCAGGTAGTGTTCCGCCACATCGCTATCGAGCTGATCGGTCAAACGCTGCAGATCCTGATCGATCTTGAAGCGCTGGATACTGTCGGCCAAAAGCGGCGGCAGTGTTTCCTGATCGGCGTGCATCTTGCGCAAGGCATCGTCGTTGACACCGCTGACCTGCAGAATCGTCTCGCGCTCGGCGGGCGAAAAGGATTCCACCGCTGGCCCGATGCGTTGCAGTGCCGTAGCGGTGTCCCACTCCAGCGGTTGTTCGAGTTCGGTGTGCCAGGCGCCGTCACCGTTGTGGCGCACCACGGGCTGGTAGGCGTCCGGGCGAGTCGGGTGTTCGATGCGGTATTGGCCGCGGATCGGGCTTTTGTTGACGGCGAAGTGTGCGTCGTCAATCGCCAGCAGTTGTTTGCCCTGATGTTGCTGCAAGCCCAGTTCGTTGGGTTTTGCACCTGCTTCGGGAATGCTCTTGTGCTGATAGCGGGCGAGATCCGGATCCCAATAGCGGGTTTGACCGTTGGCCAGTTGAACAGGCTTGAAGCGGTCAATGAACGCGACGATTTCCTTAGGCAGCACCTTGCGAAACTCACCGGCGCCAATGGCACCACCGAGGGCGAAGGCACCCAGTTGAATCAGCGACTCCACGGTGCCCATCAGGTGTTCGAACGCTTCGGTGTTGCGCCCCTGCGCCCATTCGATGATGCCTTCGAAAGCTTCGTCGAGGAATTGGTAGGCCATGTACGCCATCATCGCTTCACCCAACACAGGCACGAATGGCGCGACGATCAGCGCCGCGGTCTGCAGGATTGTGGAAACGATGTTGCTCACCGAGTCCCAGAATGCCCGGCGCGCTTTCTGATCCACCGATGCGGTGGGTACGGCAATCACTCGGGCGTCATTGAGGATCTTGTCCAACTTCGTTTGGTAGAGGTGCTGCCATACATCGTCGTGGAATGAGGCGAGTGCTGTTTGCAGGTCGGGCCGCTCGACCGGGGATTCACGCCACGTGGGCTGAGAGTTGCCGGGCTCGTAGGGATGCCACTTCATCTGGCTGAGTCGACTGTTCAGGCTGCTGAAGAAAAATCCGCGCTGATCGTGGTTCACGAATCGGCTGAAAAACTGCTGATACTCTTTCGAGCGCAACTGGCGTGTCAGTTCGACGACCATTTCGGCCGCCGAGGCGTACTCCTTGAACGGGTGCTCGGGGTCATCCGGTACATAAGCCACCACGCGCGCGGAATCTCGCGATGCATAAAGGTCAGGGGCAAACACGACGATGCCGGTGAGCGGCGCGCACATCATCGTCATGTCGTGACACAGCACGTTCACCCCGTTAACCCGCAGCCCTGGCATTCCGTCGAGAATTGCATCGACCAAACGAAAGTAACTTTGCGAGATATCGCGGTTCATCAGCGCCCATTGCAGGGCGGCTTTCATTGCGGCTTTTTGGCTGGCGTCTACTTTCAGCCTTAGCACTGACGCGACCATCGAATCGGCAAAGCCCAGATTGTCTTCGAGGTGTTTTTTGTACTGAGCGCCGATATCCAGCCGTCGGCACAGCTGGGTAAAAGCCGAGATGCCCAGTTTTGCCTTGATCGACGGCAGGGTATCGAACTGTCCGGTGGAGGAGGGGCGGGTGGTGTAGGTCGAATCGGTCTGGAAGGCGTCTTCGTAGGTTTCCTTTTCTTCGAAGTTGTGCAGCGCGGCGTCCAGCAGCGAGACGGTCCAGGCACGCGTGCCGGTGGTGATCGGGAACCCGGGCGTGTTCACCGGGATGTACAGGCGTACAAAGGTGTTTCTGACATCCAGATCCAGATCGAAGCAACGTTTCAGTTCTAGCTTGAGCAGGGGTTCGGCAAAGGTACTGGCGTCTTGCAAGTGTTCGAGTGTTTTGTCGACCTCGCTTTGCGCGGCCATGTGTGCGGCGTTGAGGGCTTTCATCGCCTCGTGTTGTGCGGAGGGGGCGGAACGTAGCTCGGCGGAGAGTCGCGGTCGAGTGTTCTTGAGTGACTGGCGTCTGGCGGGCGAAGCGTTGGCCAGCCAGTCGGGAATCGCGTTTTTCAGCGGCAGATAATGATCATCGGGATGTTGTGCGTCGTTCGTTACGGTGGGGGCTGTCGGTTGCGGTCCTTCAGACAATTGCATATGCCATTCCTTGGGCGTTGAAAGAGCACGCAGCAAATCAGGAACTGGCGAACAGTGTGCGGTACATATTTATAGCTTTGTGACGAGGCTGAGTTGGTATCCTCTCGAGCCTGCCGCAAATCGGCAGCGCCAGTTAAACTGCGCCTTTGCGACGCTATATGTCGCATTGCCGTAAACCCGGGAAAATCCGGGGTTTGCGCTATAAGAAGTTGTCGCTTGGCGACAAGGCCGGGCAGAAAACTGTCCTTACAATCCCCCCATCGCTCGCCAGTTTCAGGCGGGTGGCCCTCATCAGGAGACTCCGATGTCCGTTGAGCACGCTGCGGTACAACGCGCCGATTTCGACCAGGTAATGGTTCCCAACTACGCGCCTGCCGCTTTCATTCCGGTGCGTGGCGCCGGTTCCCGCGTCTGGGATCAGGCCGGCCGCGAGCTGATCGACTTCGCCGGCGGGATTGCCGTTAACGTATTGGGCCACGCGCACCCGGCGCTGGTCGGTGCATTGACCGAGCAAGCGAACAAGTTGTGGCACGTGTCCAACGTGTTCACCAACGAGCCAGCCCTGCGCCTGGCGCACAAGCTGATCGACGCCACGTTCGCCGAGCGCGTGTTCTTCTGCAACTCCGGCGCTGAAGCCAACGAGGCCGCTTTCAAGCTGGCCCGTCGTGTTGCGTTCGACCGTTTCGGCACTGAGAAATACGAAATCATCGCCGCGCTGAACAGCTTCCACGGTCGTACCCTGTTCACCGTCAACGTCGGTGGCCAGTCGAAGTACTCCGACGGTTTCGGCCCGAAAATCACCGGCATCACCCACGTGCCTTACAACGACCTGGCGGCGCTGAAAGCGGCGGTTTCCGACAAGACCTGCGCGGTGGTGCTGGAGCCGATCCAGGGCGAGGGCGGCGTACTGCCGGCCGAGCTGGCTTATCTGCAAGGTGCCCGCGAACTGTGCGACGCGAACAACGCGCTGCTGGTGTTTGACGAAGTGCAAACCGGCATGGGCCGCAGCGGCAAGCTGTTTGCCTACCAACATTACGGCGTGACCCCGGACATCCTCACCAGCGCCAAGAGCCTGGGCGGCGGTTTCCCGATCGCGGCGATGCTGACCACCGAAGCGCTGGCCAAACATCTGGTCGTCGGCACTCACGGCACCACTTACGGCGGCAACCCGCTGGCGTGCGCGGTCGCTGAAGCGGTGATCGACGTGATCAATACGCCAGAAGTGCTGAATGGCGTGAACGCCAAGCACGACAAGTTCAAGGCACGCCTTGAGCAGATCGGCGAGAAGTACGGCCTGTTCACTCAGGTGCGTGGCCTCGGTCTGCTGATCGGTTGCGTGCTCAGCGATGCCTGGAAAGGCAAGGCCAAAGACATCTTCAACGCCGCTGAAAAAGAAGGCCTGATGATTCTGCAAGCCGGCCCGGACGTGATCCGTTTCGCCCCGAGCCTGGTGGTGGAAGACGCTGATATCGATGCCGGTCTGGACCGCTTCGAACGCGCTGCCGCCGCACTGACGCAAGCCTGATAGACCCTTCGACGCCTGGAGTTTTCAGGCGTCGATCAAAATTTTAATGCCGGACCCGATCAACTGTAGGAGTGAGCCTGCTCGCGATTGCGGTGTGTCAGTCGACTCATTGGTTTCTGACAGACCGCAATCGCGAGCAGGCTCACTCCTACATTGATCTCTGTGTAGGCCCGGTTATTTTTTCTGTGAATTGATAAGAGAAAAGGAGTGACACCATGCTGGTGATGCGCCCCGCGCAAATGGCTGATCTGGGCGAGGTACAGCGTCTGGCTGCGGACAGCCCGATTGGTGTCACTTCCTTGCCGGATGACGTGGAACGTCTGAGCGACAAGATCGCCGCGAGCGAAGCGTCGTTCTCCGCTGAAGTGAGCTTCAACGGTGAAGAAAGTTATTTCTTCGTCCTCGAAGACTCGACCACCGGCAAGCTGGTCGGCTGCTCGGCGATTGTTGCTTCGGCCGGTTATTCGGAGCCGTTCTACAGCTTCCGCAACGAGACCTTCGTGCACGCTTCGCGCGAGCTGAAGATCCACAACAAGATCCACGTGCTTTCGCAGTGCCATGACCTGACCGGCAACAGCTTGCTGACCAGTTTCTACGTGCAGCGCGAACTGGTCGGGTCGCCATGGTCCGAACTCAATTCCCGTGGTCGTCTGTTGTTCGTTGCCAGCCACCCGGAGCGTTTCGCCGATTCGGTGGTGACCGAGATCGTCGGTTACAGCGATGAGAACGGCGACTCGCCATTCTGGGATGCCATCGGTCGTAACTTTTTCGACCTCAACTACGCCGAAGCCGAGCGTCTGTGCGGGCTGAAAAGCCGCACGTTCCTCGCCGAGCTGATGCCGCATTACCCGATCTACGTACCGTTGCTGCCGGATTCCGCCCAAGAGGCGATGGGCCAGGTGCATCCGCGTGCGCAGATCACCTTCGACATCCTGATGCGCGAAGGCTTCGAGACCGATCACTACATCGACATTTTCGACGGTGGCCCGACCCTGCATGCACGTGTTTCGGGGATCCGTTCGATCGCCCAGAGCCGTGTGGTGCCAGTGAAGATCGGCGAGCCCGTCAAAGGCGCCGGGCGCCAGTATCTGGTGGCCAACGCGCAGTTGCAGGATTACCGCGCGGTGCTGCTGGAGCTGGATTACGCGCCGGGCAAACCGGTGACTCTGGATCTGGAAGCAGCCGAAGCCTTGGGCGTCGGTGAAGGTGCCAGCGTGCGCCTGGTGGCGGTTTAACGCCTTAGCGAGTTTTACGGGTGGCGAAAGCGGCCCGTTTGAGGAGATAGCATGATTGTTCGTCCCGTACGCAGCAGCGATTTATCCGCGCTGATCGACCTGGCCCGCAGCACTGGCACCGGCCTGACCACTTTGCCGGCCAACGAAGAACGTCTGGCCCATCGGGTCGGCTGGGCCGAGAAGACCTTTCGCGGCGAAGCTGGCCGTGGCGATGCGGACTACCTGTTCGTGCTCGAAGATGATGACGGCCGCGTGGTCGGTATTTCTGCCATTGCCGGCGCTGTCGGCATGCGCGAGCCTTGGTACAACTTCCGGGTCGGCCTGACCGTCAGCGCTTCGCAAGAGCTGAACATTTATCGCGAGATTCCGACGCTGTTTCTGGCCAACGACCTGACCGGTAATTCCGAGCTGTGCTCGCTGTTCCTGCATGCCGATTACCGCAGTGGTCTGAACGGTCGCATGCTGTCCAAGGCGCGGATGCTGTTCATCGCGGAGTTCCCTGAGCTGTTCGGCAACAAGATCATCGCCGAGATGCGCGGTGTCTCCGATGACGCCGGTCGTTCGCCGTTCTGGGAAAGCCTCGGTCGGCACTTCTTCAAAATGGAATTCAGCCAGGCCGATTACCTCACCGGCGTCGGCAACAAGGCCTTCATCGCTGAGCTGATGCCGAAATTCCCGCTGTACACCTGCTTCCTCTCCGAAGGCGCGCGTAGCGTAATCGGCCAAGTTCACCCGGACACCGAGCCGGCGCTGGCCATGCTCAAGGGCGAAGGGTTTAGCTATCAGGGTTACGTCGACATCTTCGACGCCGGCCCGGCCATCGAATGTGAAACCGGCAAGATCCGCGCAGTGCGTGACAGTGAAGCGCTGGTGCTGGCTATTGGCACGCCGGGCGACGACGCGACGCCGTTCATCATCCATAACCGCAAGCGCGAAGACTGCCGTATCACCGCTGCGCCGGCGCGTCTCGCTGCCGGCACGCTGGTGGTCGATCCGCAGACCGCCAAACGTCTTCAACTCAACGCAGGCGATCAAGTGCGCGCCGTGGCGTTGTCCGCTGCACGGGAGTCGAAATAATGAATTCGCTATACATTGCAGGTGAGTGGCTGGCAGGTCAGGGCGAAGCCTTTCAATCGCTGAACCCGGTGACCCAGCAAGTGCTGTGGTCGGGTGAGGGTGCAACCACTGCTCAGGTCGAGTCGGCGGTGCAGGCTGCACGTCAGGCGTTTCCGGGTTGGGCGCGTCGCACGCTGGACGAGCGCATCACGGTGCTTGAGGCTTTCGCTGCGTCGCTGAAAAACCATGCTGACGAACTGGCTCGCACCATCGGTGAAGAGACCGGTAAACCGCTGTGGGAATCGGCGACCGAAGTGACCAGCATGGTCAACAAGATCGCGATTTCGGTGCAGAGCTACCGCGAACGTACCGGCGAGAAGAGTGGCCCGTTGGGCGACGCCACCGCCGTACTGCGTCATAAACCACACGGTGTGGTCGCGGTGTTCGGTCCTTATAACTTCCCCGGTCACCTGCCGAACGGCCACATCGTTCCGGCGCTGTTGGCCGGTAACAGCGTGCTGTTCAAGCCAAGCGAACTGACCCCGAAAGTCGCCGAGCTGACGGTCAAGTGCTGGATTGAAGCCGGTCTGCCGGCAGGCGTTTTGAACCTGCTGCAAGGCGCTCGCGAAACCGGCATCGCGCTGGCGGCGAACCCGGGCATCGACGGTCTGTTCTTCACCGGTTCGAGCCGCACCGGCAATCACCTGCACCAGCAATTCGCCGGTCGTCCGGACAAGATTCTCGCGCTGGAAATGGGCGGCAACAATCCGCTGGTGGTTGATCAGGTCGCGGATCTGGATGCAGCGGTTTATACGATTATTCAGTCGGCGTTCATCTCTGCCGGCCAGCGTTGCACCTGTGCACGCCGTCTGCTGGTGCCGCAAGGCGCGTGGGGCGACAGCCTGCTCAAGCGTCTGGTTGAAGTCAGCGCGACCATTGAAGTCGGCTCGTTCGATCAGCAACCAGCCCCATTCATGGGCTCGGTAATTTCCCTCGGCGCGGCAAAAGCGCTGATGGATGCTCAAGAACATCTGCTGGCCAATGGCGCGGTGTCGTTGCTGGCGATGACTCAGCCGCAGGCGCAAGCCGCGTTGTTGACGCCGGGTATTGTTGATGTGACGGCGGTGGCCGAGCGTCCGGACGAAGAACTGTTCGGGCCGTTACTGCAGGTGATTCGTTACGTCGATTTCGAAGCGGCGATCACTGAAGCCAACAACACCGCTTATGGCTTGGCCGCAGGTTTGCTGTCGGATTCCGAAGCGCGTTATCAGCAGTTCTGGCTGGAAAGCCGCGCCGGCATCGTTAACTGGAACAAACAGCTGACCGGTGCTGCGAGCAGCGCGCCGTTCGGCGGTGTCGGTGCTTCGGGCAACCATCGCGCCAGCGCCTATTACGCAGCGGATTACTGCGCGTATCCGGTGGCGTCGCTGGAAACCCCGAGCCTGGTGTTGCCATCTGCCCTGACGCCGGGCGTGAAAATGGCGTAACGGCCATTCGCGAGCAGGCTCGCTCCCACATTGGAATGCATTTCCCCTGTGGGAGCGAGCCTGCTCGCGAAGGCCGCACCTCGGTCTAAAAGAATAGTTACTGAAGCCTATAACAACAGATTCTCGTGGAGCCTCGCTGATGAAATCCTATGAAGTCAATTTTGACGGTCTAGTGGGGCCGACCCATAACTACGGTGGTCTGTCCTACGGCAACGTTGCCTCCCAGAGCAACAGCCAGCAGTCTTCGAACCCGAAGGAAGCCGCGCTGCAAGGTCTGGCGAAGATGAAAGCGCTGATGGAAATGGGCTTTCAGCAAGGCGTGCTGGCACCGCAAGAGCGTCCGGACGTGGCCGCTCTGCGCCGTCTGGGTTTCAGCGGTACCGATGCGCAAGTGATCGAGCGCGCCGCCAAAGAAGCCATGCCGCTGCTGGTCGCCAGTTGCTCGGCATCGAGCATGTGGGTGGCCAACGCCGCCACGGTCAGCCCGAGTGCCGACACCGCTGATGGCCGCGTGCACTTCACCGCCGCCAACCTCAACTGCAAATATCACCGCAGCATCGAGCACCCGACTACCAGCCGTGTGCTCGGTGCGATGTTCGCCAATCAGCAGCACTTCGCCCATCACGCCGCGTTGCCGGCCGTGGCGCAGTTTGGCGACGAAGGCGCGGCCAACCACACACGTTTCTGCCGTGAGTATGGCGAGGCGGGTGTCGAGTTCTTCGTGTTCGGCCGCAGTGCTTTCGACAACCGTTACCCGGCGCCGCAGAAGTACCCGGCGCGCCAGACCCTTGAAGCCTCGCAAGCTGTCGCGCGTCTGCACGGTCTGCGTGACGAAGGCGTGGTCTACGCGCAGCAGAACCCGAACGTGATCGATCAGGGCGTGTTCCACAACGACGTGATCGCCGTGGGCAATGGCGAGGTGCTGTTCTATCACGAGGACGCGTTCCTCGACACCGAGTCGATGCTGGCCGAGCTGCAAAGCAAACTGGCCAAGGTCGGTGGCAACTTCCAGTCGGTGTGTGTGCCGCGTTCGGCCGTCACCGTGGATGACGCGGTGCGTTCTTACCTGTTCAACAGCCAATTGCTGTCGCGTCCTGACGGTTCGATGCTGCTGATCGTGCCGCAAGAGTGCCAGGCCAACGAGCGCGTGTGGGCTTACCTGCAAAGCCTGACCAGCTCCGGCGGTCTGATCCGCGAAGTGAAAGTCTTCGACCTCAAGCAAAGCATGCAGAACGGCGGTGGCCCGGCGTGCCTGCGACTGCGCGTCGCGCTTAACGAAACTGAACTGGCGGCGGTCAACCCAGGGGTTATCATGACGCCACCGTTGTACGGTTCGTTGACCGCATGGGTTGAAAAGCACTACCGCGACCGCTTGAGTGAAACCGATCTGGCGGATCCGCAATTGCTGCTTGAATGCCGGACGGCACTGGATGAACTGACGCAAATCCTTAAACTGGGCGCGGTTTATCCATTCCAGATCAATTGATGGCCGGCGCGTCGCTTTAACGCGGCGCGCGGCTTGTCTCACCAAGAGAGTAAAAACATGAGCGATTCCCTGCAGCTGATCCTTGAAGACACCGACGGCACGCAACTGGAGACTTCCTGCACCCGCGTTGCGGTCATGTGGCAAGGCAAAGAGCTGTGGATCCAGCAGGACGGCCGTGGCCAACTGCTGATCGGCGTCGACGTTGAAGAAGGTGACGCCGAGTACGCCAACCTGCTGCTGCGCCCATTGGCGACTAATCTGGTAAGTCTGCAACTGGAAATGGAACCGGCTGACGTCGGCGACGACGAAGACCACGTGCACGGCCCGGATTGCAACCACGACCACTAAGGAAACCGCTCTATGCTCGCCCTCGGCAAACTGCTTGAACTGACCCTCGCCGGCCGCGAACCGGCGGAGAAGACTCAACTGACTGTCGAAGGCGTGCGCATGCGCTGGTTGAGCGAAGGTGCGCTGGAAGTCCGGCCACCGGAAGCACGCGACAATGGCCTGGACCTGCTGCTGTCGGCAGGCATCCACGGCAACGAAACAGCACCGATCGAGTTGCTTGATCGGCTGCTGCACGACATCGCACGCGGCGATCTGAAGCCGCGCGCACGCATTCTGTTCCTGTTCGGTAACCCGGAAGCGATTCGCAAAGGCGAGCGCTTCGTCGAGCAGGACGTCAATCGGCTGTTCAACGGCCGTCATGAACAAAACAGTGGTTCGGAAGCGCTGCGAGCCTGTGAGCTGGAGCGTCTGGCGGCAAGTTTCTTCAGCCTGCCGGATCGTCAGCGACTGCACTATGACCTGCATACCGCCATTCGCGGTTCGAAGATCGAACAGTTCGCGCTGTACCCGTGGAAGGAAGGTCGTCAGCATTCACGCCTTGAGCTGGCACGTCTGCGCGCTGCGGGCATGGAAGCGGTGCTGTTGCAGAACAAACCGTCGATCGTGTTCAGCTCGTACACCTACGACAAGCTCGGTGCCGAGGCTTTCACGCTGGAACTGGGCAAGGCGCGGCCGTTCGGGCAGAACGACGGGGTTAACGTCTCGCTGCTGGAAACTCGTCTGAAGCAGATCATCGAAGGTACTGAGCCGGAGATGGCGCAAGAGGGGCTGGATGGTTTGCAACTGTTCAGCGTCGCGCGGGAAATCATCAAGCACAGCGACGCGTTCCGCTTGAACCTGCCGCAGGACATTGAAAACTTTTCCGAGTTGGAGATGGGTTATGTGCTGGCTGAAGATCTGGCCAATACCCGCTGGATCATTGAGGAAGAGGGCGCGCGAATCATCTTCCCTAATCCCAAGGTCAAGAACGGCTTGCGTGCGGGCATCCTGATCGTCCCGACCACCGACGAAAACCTCGCCTGATTCACCACAAACCCATGTAGGAGTGAGCCTGCTCGCGATTGCAATGTATCAGTCACTACAGTGGTCGACTGACAGTCCGCTATCGCGAGCAGGCTCACTCCTACAGTTTTGGTTCGTGTTTACACGGCTACCGCACGCGGCTCGGTGCGACGTAACGCACGAACCTTCTGCAGCGTATCCGCGCAAGTGCGCGCCGCTTCCTGACCCTTGTGCACAAAGTGCTCAAAGAAGAACTTCTGATGCTCGTCGCCAGCATGGAAGTGGTGCGGGGTCAGCGACACCGAGAACACCGGCACTTCGGTTTCCAGCTGCACTTGCATCAGGCCGCTGACCACCGATTGGGCAACGAACTCGTGACGGTAGATGCCGCCATCCACCACCAGGGCTGCCGCGACGATGCCGGCATAACGACCGGTCTTGGCCAGCAACTTGGCGTGCAGGGGCATTTCAAAGGCGCCGCCGACTTCAAAGATATCGATGTCCGCTTCCTGATAACCCAAGGCAATCATTTCAGCGACGAAGCCTTTACGGCTCTGGTCGACGATTTCCTTGTGCCAGCAGGCCTGGATGAACGCGACGCGCTCGCCGTGTGGGTGTTTGCTTTTGCTGTCGATAGCGGTGGGTTGCATGTTCTGACTCCTGTTTGTGTGAAAAACAGGGCGTTATGAATCGAAAGGGATTCAAGGGTGCGCACACGCACAACATCGCGCGGACGGCCCTTTGGCGTTAATCCCGTTCTCTCTTCATCCGGACTATGACCGTCGGCCCCGGGATCACACCGGGTCTGCTGACCTTGCCGTCGATCACCGCTTAAAGCCGTGTTCGTCGCCAAGCGCTCGCGGGCTATGCGCATTGCGCGCAATTACCGCCGGTGGGGAATTGCACCCCGCCCTGAGAACGTTTTTGCCGCCCTTTCTCGGGCGGCGCAGCGTTTTTAACACAGATTTTGTGTCTGTGCATTGCGCCTTTTTGATGATTGCCATCGAAAATCTGAAAGCCTTGAAACGAAAAATCCTTGCGCAAGGGTTGATTAATCCGCGCCATGACCGCAGTAATTCCACTTCGTAAAGGGATTTCCCCTGCTGACCAGAGGCCAGGTTCATGAGCGTTATCGATCTTCGCAGCGACACCGTCACCCAACCGACTCCCGCCATGCTCGACGCGATGACCGCTGCGGACACCGGTGACGATGTGTACGGCGAAGACCCGACGGTCAATCGTCTGGAAGCCGAACTGGCCAAGCGTCTGGGCTTTGCCGCCGCGCTGTTCGTGCCGACCGGCACCATGAGCAACCTGCTGGGTTTGATGGCGCACTGCGAGCGCGGCGACGAATACGTTGTGGGTCAGCAGGCGCACACCTACAAATACGAAGGCGGTGGCGCGGCGGTGCTCGGTTCGATTCAGCCGCAGCCGCTGGAAGTGCAGGCCGATGGCTCGCTGGATCTGGATCAGGTCGCGGCAGCGATCAAACCGGACGACTTCCATTTCGCCCGCACTCGATTGCTGGCGCTGGAGAACACCATGCAGGGCAAAGTGCTGCCGCTGGAATATCTGGCGCGGGCGCGTAAATTCACCCAAGACCACGGCTTGCAACTGCACCTCGACGGCGCGCGGCTTTACAACGCGGCGGTCAAGCTCGGCGTTGATGCACGGGAGATCACCCAGCATTTCGATTCGGTGTCAGTCTGTTTGTCCAAAGGCCTCGGTGCGCCGGTGGGCTCGGTGTTGTGTGGTTCTGAGCAACTGATCGGCAAGGCTCGCCGTCTGCGCAAAATGGTCGGTGGCGGCATGCGTCAGGCCGGGTTGCTGGCGGCGGCGGGGCTGTATGCGCTGGATCACAATGTTGAGCGTCTGGCGGATGACCACGCCAACGCGCAGTTTTTGGCCGACGGTCTGCGTGAATCAGGTTTCAGCGTCGAACCCGTGCAAACCAATATGGTTTATGTGCAAATAGGCGACAAAGCCGAAGCGATCAAGGCGTTTGCTGCCGAACGCGGGATCAAGTTGAGCGCCGCCGCGCGTCTGCGTATGGTCACGCACATGGACGTCAGTCGCGCGCAAATCGAGCAAGTGATCGCGACATTCGTCGACTTTTCGCGCAAGTGACAGCGTTAACCGTCCAATTGACCGTTTCTATCGTATAAACACGCTGTACCCCGCGCGCAGGGCCGATATAATGCGGCCCTTTGCCGTCGCTTCGTCTGTTGACGTTTCGAACAGGCCTTTGGCCGCAGCCTCCGTGGAAGAACCTAATGAAAAGCGCAGAAATCCGTGAAGCCTTCCTTCGCTTCTTCGAAGAGCAAGGCCACACCCGTGTAGCCTCCAGCTCTTTGATTCCGGGCAACGACCCAACCCTGCTGTTCACTAACGCGGGGATGAACCAGTTCAAGGACTGCTTCCTGGGCCAGGAAAAACGTGCGTACACCCGTGCGACCAGCAGCCAGAAATGCGTGCGTGCCGGTGGCAAGAACAGTGACCTGGAAAACGTCGGTTATACCGCTCGTCACCACACGTTCTTCGAAATGCTCGGTAACTTCAGCTTCGGTGACTATTTCAAGAAGGACGCGATTACTTACGCGTGGACCTTCCTGACCGGCGTTCTGCAACTGCCGAAGGAAAAACTCTGGGTTACCGTCTACGCCTCCGACGACGAAGCGTATGACATCTGGACCAAAGAAATCGGTGTGCCGGTCGAGCGCATGATTCGCATCGGCGACAATAAAGGCGCGCCGTACGCTTCCGACAACTTCTGGACCATGGGCGATACCGGCCCGTGCGGCCCGTGCACCGAGATTTTCTACGATCACGGCGACCACATCTGGGGTGGCCCACCGGGCTCGCCGGAAGAAGATGGCGACCGTTACATCGAGATCTGGAACAACGTGTTCATGCAGTTCAACCGCACCGCCGATGGCGTGTTGCATCCGTTGCCAGCGCCGTCGGTCGACACCGGCATGGGCCTGGAGCGGATCAGTGCGGTGATGCAGCACGTCAATTCCAACTACGACATCGACCTGTTCAAAAACCTGCTGAAGGCCTCAGCTGAAGCCATCGGTTGCGAAAACGGCGATCAGTCTTCGTTGAAAGTGGTGTCCGACCATATCCGTTCGTGCGGCTTCCTGATCGCCGACGGCGTGCTGCCGTCCAACGAAGGTCGCGGTTATGTGCTGCGCCGGATCATCCGTCGCGCCTGCCGTCACGGTAACAAGCTGGGCGCCACTGGCAGCTTCTTCTACAAGATCGTTGCTGCACTGGTTGCCGAGATGGGCGAAGCCTTCCCGGAACTGAAAAAGCAGCAGAGCAACATCGAGCGCGTGCTCAAGGCTGAAGAAGAGCAGTTCTCCAAGACTCTGGAGCACGGCCTGAAGATCCTCGAGCAGGATCTGCTAGAGCTCAAAGGCACCGTGGTGCCGGGCGACGTGGTGTTCAAACTCTACGACACCTACGGTTTCCCGATGGACCTGACCGCCGACATCGCGCGTGAGCGCAGTCTGACGGTCGACGAAGCCGGTTTCGAACGTGAGATGGAAGCCCAGCGTGTTCGCGCGCGTTCGGCCAGCTCGTTCGGTCTGGACTACAACACTTTGGTCAAGGTTGATGTGGCCACTGAGTTCACCGGTTACAAAGACACCAGCGGTTCGGCAAAAATCGTCGCTATCTATAAAGATGGCCAGTCGGTCGACGTCTTGAATGAAGGCGAAGAGGCGGTGATCGTTCTGAATCAGACGCCGTTTTACGCTGAATCCGGCGGCCAGATCGGCGACTGCGGCTTCCTTCAGGCGGGCAGCGCACGTTTCGACGTACGTGACACCACCAAGACCGGCGGCGCATTCCTGCACCACGGTGTGCTGGATTCGGGCAGCCTGACCATCGGCGCGCCAGTGGAAACCCATGTGGATGCCGAGGTGCGTCACGCGACTTCGCTGAACCACTCGGCCACGCACTTGCTGCACGCGGCACTGCGCCAGGTACTCGGCGAGCACGTTCAGCAGAAAGGTTCGTTGGTCGATAGTCAGCGTCTGCGTTTCGACTTCAGTCACTTTGAAGCGATCAAGCCTGAGCAGATCAAAGCACTGGAAGACATCGTCAACGCCGAGATTCGCAAGAACTCCGCCGTTGAAACCGAAGAAACCGACATTGAAACCGCCAAGAACAAAGGCGCGATGGCGCTGTTCGGCGAGAAGTACGGTGACAACGTGCGCGTGCTGAGCATGGGCGGCGATTTCTCCGTCGAACTGTGCGGTGGTATCCACGCCAACCGTACCGGCGACATCGGCCTGCTGAAAATCATCAGCGAAGGCGGTGTAGCCTCGGGCGTACGTCGTATCGAAGCAGTGACCGGTGCTGCGGCACTGGCCTACTTGAATGCTGCAGAAGAACAACTCAAGGAAGCGGCCAGCCTGGTTAAGGGCAGCCGCGACAACCTGATCGACAAGCTGTCGGCTGTGCTGGAGCGCAATCGCCAACTGGAGAAGCAACTCGAGCAGTTGCAAGCCAAGGCTGCCAGCGCTGCGGGCGACGATCTGTCGTCCTCGGCGCTGGATGTCAAAGGCGTGAAGGTTCTGGCCGCACGTCTGGATGGTCAGGACGCCAAGGCGCTGTTGGCGCTGGTTGATCAGTTGAAGAACAAACTCGGCCGCGCAGTGATCCTGCTCGGCAGTGTCCATGAGGAAAAGGTCGTTCTGGTTGCAGGCGTAACCAAAGACCTGACTGGCCAACTCAAAGCCGGTGATTTGATGAAACAGGCTGCTGCGGCAGTGGGCGGGAAGGGCGGTGGTCGTCCGGACATGGCGCAGGGCGGCGGTGTTGATGCCGGCGCGCTGGATGGCGCATTGGCGCTGACCGTTCCATTCGTCGAGCAGGGTTTATAAGACGGTCCGCCGGGTTCGCAGTCTAGTGGTGGACCCGGCGGCTGTTCGAGTGATTATTGGGCGCCCTTCATGGGCAGAGGCGGCTTTGAAATGGCTTTGATCGTACAGAAATTTGGAGGCACCTCGGTCGGTACTGTCGAGAGAATCGAGCAGGTCGCCGACAAGGTTAAGAAATTCCGCGATGCCGGCGATGACCTGGTGGTTGTGCTGTCTGCAATGAGCGGCGAAACCAACCGTCTGATCGATCTGGCCAAGCAAATCAGTGGCGACGGCCAACCGGTTCCGCGCGAGCTGGACGTGATCGTTTCCACTGGTGAGCAGGTGACGATTGCCCTGTTGGCCATGGCGCTGATCAAGCGCGGTGTGCCGGCGGTGTCGTACACCGGTAATCAGGTGCGGATCCTGACCGACAGTGCGCACAATAAAGCGCGTATCTTGCAGATTGATGACCAGAAGATTCGTGGTGATCTGAAGGCAGGTCGCGTGGTGGTTGTCGCCGGTTTCCAGGGCGTCGACGAGCACGGCAATATCACCACCCTCGGTCGTGGCGGTTCCGACACTACCGGTGTGGCACTGGCCGCTGCGTTGAAGGCTGACGAGTGCCAGATCTACACCGACGTCGATGGTGTCTACACCACCGACCCGCGTGTGGTGCCGGTCGCTCAGCGTCTGGACAAGATCACCTTCGAAGAGATGCTGGAAATGGCCAGCCTCGGTTCCAAGGTGTTGCAGATCCGTGCGGTGGAATTCGCCGGCAAGTACAACGTTCCGCTGCGCGTACTGCACAGCTTCAAGGAGGGTCCGGGCACCCTCATTACTATTGATGAAGAGGAAACCATGGAACAGCCGATCATTTCCGGCATCGCTTTCAACCGCGATGAAGCCAAGCTGACCATCCGTGGCGTGCCAGACACCCCGGGCGTGGCGTTCAAGATTCTCGGCCCGATCAGTGCCGCGAACATCGAAGTCGACATGATCGTGCAGAACGTCGCGCACGATAACACCACCGACTTCACCTTCACCGTGCACCGCAACGACTACCAGGCCGCACAGACCGTGCTGGAAAACACCGCTCGCGAGATCGGTGCCCGTGAAGTGGTTGGCGACACCAAGATTGCCAAGGTCTCGATCGTCGGCGTCGGCATGCGTTCCCACGCAGGCGTCGCCAGCCGCATGTTCGAATCCCTGGCCAAAGAAAGTATCAACATCCAGATGATCTCGACCTCGGAAATCAAGGTTTCCGTGGTGATCGAAGAGAAGTACCTGGAACTGGCCGTGCGCGCCCTGCACACGGCTTTCGAACTGGATGCTCCTGCCCGTCAGGGCGAGTAATTCCGTTTCTTGAAGGGCGCGGTCTGACCGCGCCCTTTATTTTTTGAATGGCGCGAGCCCTGAACTGTTCTTTTGCTCGCGCTGGTCAATACTCAGGCATGTAGGGCTACGATCGCTCCGGTTGTAGGTCGGGTGCCTTTTTTTTGCAGACTGTTGTCCCTGAACTGAATTGCGTGAGGAGAAAGGTATGCTGATTCTGACTCGTCGGTGCGCAGAAAGCCTGATTATCGGTGATGGCGAAATCACCGTGACCGTGCTCGGCGTTAAAGGAAACCAAGTGCGTATCGGCGTCAACGCCCCGAAAGAGGTTGCTGTGCACCGTGAGGAAATTTACCTGCGTATAAAGAAAGAGAAGGACGAAGAACCAAGCCATTAATTTTTATCGATTTTTATGTTTGCAAACGGGGAAAAGGTTGGTTAAGATACGCCCCGTGTTGCGGAGAGCTGGCCGAGTGGCCGAAGGCGCTCCCCTGCTAAGGGAGTACACCTCAAAAGGGTGTCGGGGGTTCGAATCCCCCGTTCTCCGCCATTATTTGCTTAGTACGTCGTAATCTGGCTTTTTCTGTAAGTTGTTGAAATTAATAGAAAAAGTGGTTGGAATAGAGATTAGGCGGGCTATAATGCGGCGCAACAAATGCACTCGTAGCTCAGCTGGATAGAGTACTCGGCTACGAACCGAGCGGTCACAGGTTCGAATCCTGTCGAGTGCACCATTTAAGAGTTAGTTACAGCGATGTAAATAACTTGGCTTCAACCAGATGTGATCTGGTCTAAAAACACAAATGCACTCGTAGCTCAGCTGGATAGAGTACTCGGCTACGAACCGAGCGGTCACAGGTTCGAATCCTGTCGAGTGCACCATTTAAGAGTTAGTTGCAGCGATGCAGATAACTTGGCTTCATCCAGTTGTGGTCTGGGCTAAAAACACAAAATGCACTCGTAGCTCAGCTGGATAGAGTACTCGGCTACGAACCGAGCGGTCACAGGTTCGAATCCTGTCGAGTGCACCATATACCGAAAAGCCCGCGTTTATCGCGGGCTTTTTGCTGTCCGGGATTTGGCTTTTGCCTTCACGCATCCCCTCTCGTCAAAATCTATTTGAGCACTACGGCCTCGCTTGAGGTCGTATCGATAGCTCGTCGTCGATGTTCGAATATTCACCTTGTCTGGTTTGCCTAGCGCGCTTTCGACGTCTTGCTGGCTCATGCCGGCAATCACGCGTCGATTGATGATCGCTGCGCGACGTTGCCTGGCGTCGATCAGGTTTCCGCATTTGTCTTCAGTGTGGCCAACGATGCCCGGTTCTCGGCCTGCGGTTGTCATGCCGGAGGTTTCTTCATGGTTGTGCTCTGGCATCACGGCCACAACTGATCCGGGCGAGTAGGGGTGGACTTCCTGTGCAGAGCGACGTTCACCTTGCGCGCAGCTCATCGAGGTGAAGGTGATGCTGCCATCGGCGGCTTCGCAGCGATGGAGGGTGAGGGCGGCCCCGGTCGGCGGCAGGCAGAGCAGGCTGGTGAGTACAAAGTGGGATGGTTTCAATGGCATTCGATGTCCTCCATGACGATCTACGCTCAAGGGTAGCCGCTACATTTTCGAGTGCCGGTGTGTTTTCTTTTCAGGATGAGTCGTCGCATGTGCAGGGATCAGGGCGGTGCTCAGGTTTGTTTCGCAAGCGCTTGTTTCGACCGTGATTTTTTAACGTTTTAAACCGTCAGGCGGTGTATCATTGCGCCCGTCAGCCCCGCCGGGGCTTATGGAAAACCTCCATGGACTTACCCAGTAGTTACTCAGTAAACCGCTTTACCAATCATGAATTGACTGATTGATCCTTCCGGCGTGCCCCGCTGCTGGGAGTGGAGTTCGCCTATGTCTGAAATCGAAGTAAAGAAAACACAAGAAAGCCTGCAGGATCGTCTGGCTCAAGTCGTCGAGCTGCTGCAGCGTCAAAGGGTCGTCGAAGACCTGACTCATCGTCAGGAAGGCGCGCATCACGACCGCGTCGAAAATCTGGTTCACCGGCAAAATCTCGTCGAGCTGCAGCGCAAACTCGATGATCTGCACTCCGCCGACGTCGCCTACATTCTTGAAGCCTTGCCGCTGGACGATCGTCTGACGCTCTGGCAATTGGTCAAGGCTGACCGCGACGGCGACATTCTTCTCGAAGTATCCGACTCCGTTCGTGAAACGCTGATCGCCGACATGGACGATCACGAACTCCTGGCGGCTGCCAAGGACATGGATGCCGACGAACTTGCTGACCTGGCTTCCGAGCTGCCGCGAGACGTCGTCCATGAACTGATGGAGAGTCTGGATAACCAGCAACGTGAACGCGTTCGCTCGGCCCTGTCTTACGACGAGGAGCAGGTCGGTGCGTTGATGGACTTCGAGATGGTGACCATCCGTGAGGATGTCAGCCTCGAAGTGGTTTTGCGTTATCTGCGCCGCCTCAAAGAGCTGCCGGGCCATACCGATAAGCTGTTCGTCGTGGACTACGACGGTGTGCTCAAAGGTGTGCTGCCGATCAAGCGCCTGCTGGTCAATGATCCGGACAAGCAAGTTGCCGAGGTGATGGCCAGTGATCCGGTAAGTTTCCATCCGGACGAAGATGCCTACGACGCCGCTCAGGCGTTCGAACGTTACGACCTGATCTCGGCTCCGGTGGTCGACAAGAACGGCAAGCTGATCGGTCGTCTGACCATTGATGAAATGGTTGACCTGATTCGTGAAGAGAGTGAGAGCGAAGTTCTCAACATGGCCGGTCTGCGTGAAGAGGAAGACATTTTCGCCTCCGTCTGGAAGTCTTTACGCAACCGTTGGGCATGGCTGGCGGTCAACCTGATCACTGCGTTTGTCGCCTCTCGAGTGATCGGTCTGTTCGAAGGCTCGATCGAGAAACTGGTAGCGCTCGCAGCGCTGATGCCGATCGTGGCCGGTATTGGTGGCAACTCCGGTAACCAGACCATCACGATGATCGTTCGCGCCATGGCGCTCGACCAAGTCAGCACCGGCAATACTTCGCGCCTGATGCGCAAAGAGCTGGCGGTAGGCCTGATCAATGGCCTGGTCTGGGGTGGTGTGATTGGTGTGGTTGCTTATCTGCTCTACGGCAGTTGGTCGTTGGGCGTGGTAATGACAGCGGCTATGACGCTCAACTTGCTGCTGGCGGCATTGATGGGCGTATTGATCCCGATGACCCTGGCGAAAATGGGGCGCGACCCGGCCATGGGGGCGAGTGTGATGATTACCGCGATGACCGACAGTGGCGGCTTCTTCATCTTCCTCGGGCTGGCGACGATCTTCCTGCTCTGATCTGCTGCATCGAAAGAGCCCGCCTATATGGTGGGCTTTTTCTTGTCTGCGAAAACTCAAAATCCACGCAAAAAAAAGCCAGCGGTTAAGCTGGCTTGAGGTGTTCGGTGTGGCTCAGGACGCGTCTGCTGCCATTTCGGCGTCATGGGCGATCAAGGAAACCAGAGCGTTCTGCTGACGGTGAGAAAGCTGACGGAAACGTTGCAAGAGCTCACGCTCATGCAGCGACAGTTCCGGGCTGTCCAGGCGCATGCTCAGCTCTTCGCCCAGTGCACCTTCCTGAATAAGACTCTGCTCAAGGCGCGCAATGATCTCGGAGTTCATGCTGCGATGATGATTGCGAGCCACCTCGGCAATGCGTTCACGCATTCCGTCTGGCAGACGTACGACGAACTTGTCAGCCGTACGGCTGGAATAAATTGCCTGTTTCAATGGGCGCATATATTTAACCGGTTAGTTCAGGGGAGCGGTTCTCGGGATTGGCCGCAGGATGTGTGGTAGGACAAGCATCCGCGCCAAATGGTTCAACCTGAATTGTTAAGAGGCCCGCATCATGCCTCAAAATTGCCAGATCATTGGCGTCAATTCTGTGACAAATATTGAGCTGGGTAAAGGCGTAATGCCAGCACCAATTATCAGAAATGCGGACTGGTTGGAAATCTTCGCCTCTGTCCGCATCCTTTGCCGCTTCCTGCTGTACATCAATTGATGTCCGAAGGCATCAGAACGTGCATGCTATGCGGGTTCTGCATCCTTGTTCCTTACCTGTACAGGATAGTGGCAAATTGCCGATTTACTAGTGGCGGACACCTGCCGGAGGGCGTTTTCAGGATGGATGGCAAGCTTATTTATTTGATGGGGCCGTCCGGTTCGGGCAAGGACAGTTTGATCGAGGCTGCGCGTGAACCTCTGCAGAGAATGAACTGCGAAGTCATGCGGCGGGTTATTACTCGATCAGCCGAGTCGGTGGGCGAGGATGCGGTGGGGGTGACGCCCGAAGAATTCGAGAACCGTCAGCGCGCTCGCGAATTTTCGCTGGCTTGGCACGCTAACGGTCTTGCTTATGGAATACCGATTGAGATGGACCATTTTTTGGCGGCGGGGCGGCATGTGTTGGTAAACGGCTCTCGGGCCAACCTGCGGCAGGCGTTTGAGCGATACCCGACGCTTCTGCCTGTTCTATTGACGGTAAATGACGAGGTTTTGCGAGAGCGCCTTCTTCGGCGGGGTCGAGAGACACCTGAACAGATAGAGGCTCGACTTGGCCGCAACGCCTTGTTCAAGGACAGAAGATCAAGTGATGGGGAAGTACATTTAATCGACAATTCGGGCGACCTGGCGGACGCGGTGAGTCAGTTGCTGGATGTGATCCGGTTTAACGCAGTACCGGATCGAACTTGATTTTGCGACCGGCGACCAGTGCCAGCACAAACAATACCGAAAACACGCCGCAAGCAATCAGTGGCAGGGTGACAACGGTTTCCTCGAACAGCGAAAAATGCATAACGCCACTCATAGCGGCAAGAATCAGAAATCCCGCGGCTGACTTTGACATGCTGTACTCCTGAAGATATTTCAAAAAATCAGACGATCGATCATTTGGGATGGCAGGGCTTTCTCTTGCGCGCTCACAACCTTTGGGGCAAGGCTGTCCTTGTCGCTGAGAACTGCCAATTGGGGTTTCCTCTGCACCTGCAGATAATGCGGCATGCGTTGGGCTACCGATTTCGGCGTGGTGCTTTCAGGGATGAAGTGAAAGCTGGCCACAATCGCCAATGCAGCGGCGTTTGCAAGCAAGAGGGTCGTATTCATGAGTCGGCGCTCCGATTGTTCTTTTATGGAACAGGCGAAGCAGCCGTCGTGCCAACAGTCTAACCGCTGTTTAGTCCTTTAAAAACAAGGATTTGAGAGGTTCTTGCGATATGCCGGGCTTGCAATCTGCATTGGCGGCGTTTTAAGGGCGTGCAAAATGCACGGTAAAACTTCCCGCAGCATTGCGGTACGCATGCCTACACTTAATATGGCTACGGATGACATGACAAATCAGGACTTGGCCGTTAACATGCAGGCCGTCCGTCACGCAGCGTCTGCTCGTGACAATCCTGTGTCTCAGTAGCTCAATTGGATAGAGCATCCCCCTCCTAAGGGGAAGGTTGGCAGTTCGAACCTGCCCTGGGACACCATCTTACTGTTTGATCTCTTCTCTATTACCGATCTCGTCAGCCTCCAGCTGCTCTCTAACGCTATCGTTTCGTGCAGCCTGAAAATCCGTTTTGTGGGCGGCATGACCTGGTCTGGAGATAGTCAGCTACCTGATAGGCTTCTTTCTTCACTGTGATGCTGCATCTATATAGATAGGAAGGCGTTTACGGATGTTTGATAGAAAAGCGAAATTAACGGTTGACGGCAGATTCAGGATGTCTATAATTCGCCCCACTTCCGGCGCAGTCGAAACGGAAAACTCCTTGAGATTTAATGAGTTAAGTAGGTTTCGATAGCAGGTTGCTTCGGTTCATCGAAGCGCAGAAAGAAGTTGAAAAAGAGGTGTTGACAGCAGCGTGTAACGCTGTAGAATTCGCCTCCCGCTTCGGAGAGATCTGAAGCGCAAGTGGTTGAAGTTGTTGAAGAATTCTTCGAAAACTTCTGAAAATAATCACTTGACAGCAAATGAGGCTGCTGTAGAATGCGCGCCTCGGTTGAGACGAAAGATCTTAACCAACCGCTCTTTAACAACTGAATCAAGCAATTCGTGTGGGTGCTTGTGGAGTCAGACTGATAGTCAACAAGATTATCAGCATCACAAGTTACTCCGCGAGAAATCAAAGTTGTAACCAACGATTGCTGAGCCAAGTTTAGGGTTTCTTAAAAACCCAAAGATGTTTGAACTGAAGAGTTTGATCATGGCTCAGATTGAACGCTGGCGGCAGGCCTAACACATGCAAGTCGAGCGGATGAGAGGAGCTTGCTCCTGGATTCAGCGGCGGACGGGTGAGTAATGCCTAGGAATCTGCCTGGTAGTGGGGGACAACGTTTCGAAAGGAACGCTAATACCGCATACGTCCTACGGGAGAAAGCAGGGGACCTTCGGGCCTTGCGCTATCAGATGAGCCTAGGTCGGATTAGCTAGTTGGTGAGGTAATGGCTCACCAAGGCGACGATCCGTAACTGGTCTGAGAGGATGATCAGTCACACTGGAACTGAGACACGGTCCAGACTCCTACGGGAGGCAGCAGTGGGGAATATTGGACAATGGGCGAAAGCCTGATCCAGCCATGCCGCGTGTGTGAAGAAGGTCTTCGGATTGTAAAGCACTTTAAGTTGGGAGGAAGGGCAGTAACTTAATACGTTGCTGTTTTGACGTTACCGACAGAATAAGCACCGGCTAACTCTGTGCCAGCAGCCGCGGTAATACAGAGGGTGCAAGCGTTAATCGGAATTACTGGGCGTAAAGCGCGCGTAGGTGGTTCGTTAAGTTGGATGTGAAATCCCCGGGCTCAACCTGGGAACTGCATTCAAAACTGTCGAGCTAGAGTATGGTAGAGGGTGGTGGAATTTCCTGTGTAGCGGTGAAATGCGTAGATATAGGAAGGAACACCAGTGGCGAAGGCGACCACCTGGACTGATACTGACACTGAGGTGCGAAAGCGTGGGGAGCAAACAGGATTAGATACCCTGGTAGTCCACGCCGTAAACGATGTCAACTAGCCGTTGGGAGCCTTGAGCTCTTAGTGGCGCAGCTAACGCATTAAGTTGACCGCCTGGGGAGTACGGCCGCAAGGTTAAAACTCAAATGAATTGACGGGGGCCCGCACAAGCGGTGGAGCATGTGGTTTAATTCGAAGCAACGCGAAGAACCTTACCAGGCCTTGACATCCAATGAACTTTCCAGAGATGGATTGGTGCCTTCGGGAACATTGAGACAGGTGCTGCATGGCTGTCGTCAGCTCGTGTCGTGAGATGTTGGGTTAAGTCCCGTAACGAGCGCAACCCTTGTCCTTAGTTACCAGCACGTTATGGTGGGCACTCTAAGGAGACTGCCGGTGACAAACCGGAGGAAGGTGGGGATGACGTCAAGTCATCATGGCCCTTACGGCCTGGGCTACACACGTGCTACAATGGTCGGTACAAAGGGTTGCCAAGCCGCGAGGTGGAGCTAATCCCATAAAACCGATCGTAGTCCGGATCGCAGTCTGCAACTCGACTGCGTGAAGTCGGAATCGCTAGTAATCGTGAATCAGAATGTCACGGTGAATACGTTCCCGGGCCTTGTACACACCGCCCGTCACACCATGGGAGTGGGTTGCACCAGAAGTAGCTAGTCTAACCTTCGGGAGGACGGTTACCACGGTGTGATTCATGACTGGGGTGAAGTCGTAACAAGGTAGCCGTAGGGGAACCTGCGGCTGGATCACCTCCTTAATCGACGACATCAGCTGCTCCATAAGTTCCCACACGAATTGCTTGATTCATTGAAGAAGACGAAAGAAGCAGCCCGAAATTGGGTCTGTAGCTCAGTTGGTTAGAGCGCACCCCTGATAAGGGTGAGGTCGGCAGTTCGAATCTGCCCAGACCCACCAATTTTGTGTGGGAAACGCCTGTAGAAATACGGGGCCATAGCTCAGCTGGGAGAGCGCCTGCCTTGCACGCAGGAGGTCAACGGTTCGATCCCGTTTGGCTCCACCACTACTGCTTCTCTTGTATAAAGCTTAGAAATGAGCATTCCATCATTATGATGGTGAATGTTGATTTCTAGTCTTTTGATTAGATCGTTCTTTAAAAATTTGGGTATGTGATAGAAAGATAGACTGAACGTTACTTTCACTGGTGACGGATCAGGCTAAGGTAAAATTTGTGAGTTCTCTTAGTTGAGAAATTCGAATTTTCGGCGAATGTCGTCTTCACAGTATAACCAGATTGCTTGGGGTTATATGGTCAAGTGAAGAAGCGCATACGGTGGATGCCTTGGCAGTCAGAGGCGATGAAAGACGTGGTAGCCTGCGAAAAGCTTCGGGGAGTCGGCAAACAGACTTTGATCCGGAGATGTCTGAATGGGGGAACCCAGCCATCATAAGATGGTTATCTTGTACTGAATACATAGGTGCAAGAAGCGAACCAGGGGAACTGAAACATCTAAGTACCCTGAGGAAAAGAAATCAACCGAGATTCCCTTAGTAGTGGCGAGCGAACGGGGACTAGCCCTTAAGTGGCTTTGAGATTAGCGGAACGCTCTGGAAAGTGCGGCCATAGTGGGTGATAGCCCTGTACGCGAAAATCTCTTAGTCATGAAATCGAGTAGGACGGAGCACGAGAAACTTTGTCTGAATATGGGGGGACCATCCTCCAAGGCTAAATACTACTGACTGACCGATAGTGAACTAGTACCGTGAGGGAAAGGCGAAAAGAACCCCGGAGAGGGGAGTGAAATAGATCCTGAAACCGTATGCGTACAAGCAGTGGGAGCAGACTTTGTTCTGTGACTGCGTACCTTTTGTATAATGGGTCAGCGACTTATTTTCAGTGGCGAGCTTAACCGAATAGGGGAGGCGTAGCGAAAGCGAGTCTTAATAGGGCGTCTAGTCGCTGGGAATAGACCCGAAACCGGGCGATCTATCCATGGGCAGGTTGAAGGTTGGGTAACACTAACTGGAGGACCGAACCGACTACCGTTGAAAAGTTAGCGGATGACCTGTGGATCGGAGTGAAAGGCTAATCAAGCTCGGAGATAGCTGGTTCTCCTCGAAAGCTATTTAGGTAGCGCCTCATGTATCACTGTAGGGGGTAGAGCACTGTTTCGGCTAGGGGGTCATCCCGACTTACCAAACCGATGCAAACTCCGAATACCTACAAGTGCCGAGCATGGGAGACACACGGCGGGTGCTAACGTCCGTCGTGAAAAGGGAAACAACCCAGACCGTCAGCTAAGGTCCCAAAGTTATGGTTAAGTGGGAAACGATGTGGGAAGGCTTAGACAGCTAGGAGGTTGGCTTAGAAGCAGCCACCCTTTAAAGAAAGCGTAATAGCTCACTAGTCGAGTCGGCCTGCGCGGAAGATGTAACGGGGCTCAAACCATACACCGAAGCTACGGGTATCACCTTCGGGTGATGCGGTAGAGGAGCGTTCTGTAAGCCTGTGAAGGTGAGTTGAGAAGCTTGCTGGAGGTATCAGAAGTGCGAATGCTGACATGAGTAACGACAATGGGTGTGAAAAACACCCACGCCGAAAGACCAAGGTTTCCTGCGCAACGTTAATCGACGCAGGGTTAGTCGGTCCCTAAGGCGAGGCTGAAAAGCGTAGTCGATGGAAAACAGGTTAATATTCCTGTACTTCTGGTTATTGCGATGGAGGGACGGAGAAGGCTAGGCCAGCTTGGCGTTGGTTGTCCAAGTTTAAGGTGGTAGGCTGGAATCTTAGGTAAATCCGGGATTCTAAGGCCGAGAGCTGATGACGAGTGTTCTTTTAGAACACGAAGTGGTTGATGCCATGCTTCCAAGAAAAGCTTCTAAGCTTCAGGTAACCAGGAACCGTACCCCAAACCGACACAGGTGGTTGGGTAGAGAATACCAAGGCGCTTGAGAGAACTCGGGTGAAGGAACTAGGCAAAATGGCACCGTAACTTCGGGAGAAGGTGCGCCGGTGAGGGTGAAGGACTTGCTCCGTAAGCTCATGCCGGTCGAAGATACCAGGCCGCTGCGACTGTTTATTAAAAACACAGCACTCTGCAAACACGAAAGTGGACGTATAGGGTGTGACGCCTGCCCGGTGCCGGAAGGTTAATTGATGGGGTTAGCTAACGCGAAGCTCTTGATCGAAGCCCCGGTAAACGGCGGCCGTAACTATAACGGTCCTAAGGTAGCGAAATTCCTTGTCGGGTAAGTTCCGACCTGCACGAATGGCGTAACGATGGCGGCGCTGTCTCCACCCGAGACTCAGTGAAATTGAAATCGCTGTGAAGATGCAGTGTATCCGCGGCTAGACGGAAAGACCCCGTGAACCTTTACTATAGCTTTGCACTGGACTTTGAATTTGCTTGTGTAGGATAGGTGGGAGGCTTTGAAGCGTGGACGCCAGTTCGCGTGGAGCCATCCTTGAAATACCACCCTGGCAACTTTGAGGTTCTAACTCAGGTCCGTTATCCGGATCGAGGACAGTGTATGGTGGGTAGTTTGACTGGGGCGGTCTCCTCCTAAAGAGTAACGGAGGAGTACGAAGGTGCGCTCAGACCGGTCGGAAATCGGTCGTAGAGTATAAAGGCAAAAGCGCGCTTGACTGCGAGACAGACACGTCGAGCAGGTACGAAAGTAGGTCTTAGTGATCCGGTGGTTCTGTATGGAAGGGCCATCGCTCAACGGATAAAAGGTACTCCGGGGATAACAGGCTGATACCGCCCAAGAGTTCATATCGACGGCGGTGTTTGGCACCTCGATGTCGGCTCATCACATCCTGGGGCTGAAGCCGGTCCCAAGGGTATGGCTGTTCGCCATTTAAAGTGGTACGCGAGCTGGGTTTAGAACGTCGTGAGACAGTTCGGTCCCTATCTGCCGTGGACGTTTGAGATTTGAGAGGGGCTGCTCCTAGTACGAGAGGACCGGAGTGGACGAACCTCTGGTGTTCCGGTTGTCACGCCAGTGGCATTGCCGGGTAGCTATGTTCGGGAAAGATAACCGCTGAAAGCATCTAAGCGGGAAACTTGCCTCAAGATGAGATCTCACTGGAACCTTGAGTTCCCTGAAGGGCCGTCGAAGACTACGACGTTGATAGGTTGGGTGTGTAAGCGCTGTGAGGCGTTGAGCTAACCAATACTAATTGCCCGTGAGGCTTGACCATATAACACCCAAGCAATTTGCTTGCTTCGAGCTGAAAAGCGAAAGAGCACCAGATTGCGGTGTGTGAAGACGAAACGAACCGAAAGTTCGACTGCACCTAAAAAGGCAGCACAAGACACCGAAAACTACCACATACCCAATTTGCTGAAGCGAGACCATAAGGTCACGACTCGGTACCCGAATTTCTTGACGACCATAGAGCGTTGGAACCACCTGATCCCATCCCGAACTCAGCAGTGAAACGATGCATCGCCGATGGTAGTGTGGGGTTTCCCCATGTGAGAGTAGGTCATCGTCAAGATTAAATTCCGAAACCCCAATTGCGAAAGCAGTTGGGGTTTTGTTTTGCCCGCAGGAAAGTTTATCCGGGATAAAAGTTTGTGAAGATAATCAGGTACAAATGTAAAGCCCCGTCGCAATGGAAATTGCGACGGGGCTTTTTGCATTACCGTCAGCAGATGCGCGGCTAACCCTCGTTCAGCTCAACTTTACCTATTGAAGTGCTGACTTCGGTCATGTGTCGGCGACCGTAGACTTCGTATGTACGGCTGCCGTCATCGCTGTTCGGTTTACGCAATGCCAGTTGCGCGAACAAACCATTCTTTTCGCTGTAACTGCCGAACCAGTCGATCAAGGCGCCGATGTAACAATCATTGCCAATGAAGACCGGCAGGTCGGCGACTTTTTCAATGCTGTAATGCGCCGGGCCAAAGCTGTAGTAATCGTTTTCACCGGCGCCGGTAGCCGGAATAGGGCAGAGCGGTTCTTTTGATGGGATAGCGGCGCTTTCATTTACTTTGGCCATTGCCAGATTGAGCGCTCGGTGCAGATCGGGTTCGAGTTCAAACGTGCTGTTGCCATCATCTTTGTGTTGAAGAACGGGCACGTCGAGTTCATAGCGATAACGGATTGTCACCGTAGGCACCAGGACGTTGATTTTCAGCGGGTTGAGCAAGTAGACCCGATCAACACCGTATTCGCTGTTTCGATAAGCCGCGTAAGTCTTGCCGCGCAGGCTTATCCAGTCCACCGACTGATTGGCGCCGCGATCGTTGGTATAGAACAGCGAACTTTCGGGTTCAACAGAACGTTTGACGAACCGTTCGCCGTCGCGCCGCCAGGTTTCCACATAAGTGAACAGGCCGGTGCCGCCGGCGTAAGTATTTACAATCAGATCGCGTTGCCCGTCTTCATCCAGATCCCGCAAGGTGTAAGACGTCAGGCCGGTCTCGGCAGCGTCAGTGATCCGCGAAGCGCTCAACGCTCTCCATTCATTGGCAGTAACGTCTTTGGGCTGCGCTGTCGGAAAGTGTGTTATCGAAGAGTCATCTTCATTGGCATCGCCGTCAAAACCGCCGGCAGCTGTTTTGACGGCGAGCGCGGCGAGTGCTCGGTCCAGCGCAAATTCGGGATCATCTTTACTGGCGGCCTGAATCCGCTTTTGCAGATCGTCCAGCGCCTGTTTATCTAGATCATCCGGCTGATAGGCAACCGCTGCCTGCCACTGTGCCAGCAACGATTGCAGACGCTCGCTGTAGTTACGGTCAAGGCATGCAACGTCGTCGGCGCATTCATTACGTACTTTCAACCACAGCCGTTGAGTGTGCTTGAGTTCAGCTTGTGCGGGAACGGAGGCTTTGAATAACTCCCGATAAACCGCGCCCATCTGCGCATCCAGCTCATACAACGATGTGTTCGCGCAAACCGTGTTTTCGACGGCATTCGCCGCTTTTGTGCAGTCCATTCCCGCCGCTAATGTTTGCTGAATAAACAGCAACGCACAGACAGACGTGATGCAGCGTCCTTTGATGTACACGATGTAAGCCTTGTAGTGGGAAGTTGTACCGGCGTGCAGGGTAATCGTTGGGCGAGGAATCTTGAAGCGCCGGCTTCAGGGAACAGCACTTGTGGCCGATAACCCATTCGGTGACTTAAACGTCGCGCGAAATCGCTTGATAGCATTTGGCCGCCAGCTATCATCTGCGCGCCTGAAATTGCCCTCACTTCAATTGCCTGGAAATCTTCGATGCTGTCGTATCACCAAAAGAGTTTTCTGATCGTCGATGATTTCTCGGATTTCCGCAGTTCCGTGCGTTCGATGCTGCGTGAGCTCGGGGTCAAGGACGTCGATACCGCCGACACCGGTGAGCAGGCGCTGAAGATGTGTGCGCAGAAGTCTTACGATTTCATCCTGCAGGATTTCCATCTTGGGGACGGCAAGAAGAACGGCCAGCAGGTACTCGAAGACCTGATGCTGGAAAAGCTCATCAGCCATGAAGCGGTGTTTGTCATGGTCACGGCCGAGACCAGTCAGGCGATGGTGCTCAGTGCCCTGGAGCACGAGCCGGATGCGTACCTGACCAAACCGTTCAACCGCTCAGGCCTGGCCCAGCGCCTGGAGCGTCTGGAGCAGCGCAAGACGTTGCTCAAGCCGATTCTGCAAGCCCTCGACCGTGGCAAACCGGTCGAGGTGCTCAATGCCTGCATCGCCCTGTGCAAGCAGGACATCCGCTATTCGCCGCTGTGCCTGCGCTACCGCGCCGATGCGTTGCGCGACATGAACCAGAACGAAGCGCTGGAACGGCTTTACGACAGCATCATCGCTGACCGGCCGTTGCCATGGGCGTTTGCCGGACTGGGCAAGTTGCTGTTCAAGCGTGGGCAAGTCGCCCAGGCCAAAGGCGTCTATGAAAAGGCGCTGAAGGTGTTTCCGATGATGCCGTCGTTGTACGACGGTATGGCCGACGTGCTGGTTGCCGAGGGTGATACCAAAGGCGCGCAGCAGGTGCTGGAAGAGGCCATTCGGCTGTCGCCACTGGCGGTACGTCGCCAGGCCTTGCTCGGTAAACTTGCGATGACCAACGAAGATTTCGACACCGCCTCGCGTGCTTATCGCCAAGCGGTATCGCAAGGTGCACAGTCGCGCTTCAAAGATCCGGAAAGCAACCTCGGCTTGGCTCACGCGCTGATCAGCAAGGGCAGTGAGCGCGGTCTCGACACACGCACGCGGCTGGAGATCAACACCACGCTCAGTGCGGTGGCCAAAGAGAACCCGACCGACCCGGGCCTGCAGATTCGTGCGCGCCTGATGAAAGCCACCAGCCTGTTGCTCAACGATGCTGAAACTGCCGACAAGCTCACCGAACAAGCGCTGATGCGTCTCGACGGCATGGAGCAGTTCATGAGCCCGGAAGCCGCGCTGCTCGTCGCCAAGCAGTTGCAAATGCTCGGTCAGGCCGAGGCGGGCACCTCGATGCTCAAGAGCTGTGCGGAGATCTACGGTGATGATCCGGCGGTGATGAAAGACATCGCCAAGCTCACCGACGACCCGACTATCCTCAGCTCCAGCAACGCCGCTGCCGACCTCAACCGTCAGGGCGTGCGCGTGTACAAGACCGGCAATCTGGTGGAGGCCCGCGAGGTATTCCGCAAGGCGCTGAAGATGCAACCGAAGAACATCAGTATCGCGCTGAACATGGCCCAGTCGCTGCTGCACGGCACTGACACCAGTGCGCCGTCGGCGGAGCTGGAAGAATGTCGGGCCTGCCTGAAAATGGTTGGCCTGATGCCCGACACCGACGCGCGTTTTGCGCGTTATCAGAAGCTGAAAAGCAAGGCGTTTGGCGAATGAACCACGACAAGCAGGCTCTGGATTTTTCTACGGTGATCGCCTCCACCGTCCATGACATGAAGAACTCGCTGGCCATGCTGATGCAGGCCCACAGCCAATGGCTGGCGCGCTTGCCGCAAGAATTGCGCGAAGGCACGGAGCAGGGCGTGATCGACTTCGAGTTCGCCCACCTCAACGGCATGCTGGTGCAGTTGCTCGGGCTGTATAAGCTCGGCGTCAACCAGATGCCGCTGCAACCGGCCTATCACGAGCTCGACGACTTTATCGAGGCGCAACTGGCGGCGCATCAAGAGGTGTTTGCCAGTCGCGGGATCATCGCCACGTATGAAGTTGATCCGTTGAGTCCGCTGGGTTTCTTCGACCGTGAATTGATTGCCTCAGTGCTCGGCAACTGCATCAACAATGCGATTCGCTATGCCCGCGAGTCACTGTTGATTACTGTCAGCGACGAGGCCGGACAATTGGTGCTGAGCATCAATGACGACGGCGACGGTTACCCGGCCGAGATGCTCGAGCGCCAGGCCGATTACGTGCAAGGCATCAACCACAGCAGTGGCAGCACCGGACTCGGTTTGTATTTTGCCAATCGCATCGCAGCGCTGCATCAGCGCAACGGTGTTGAAGGTCGCACCGAAATCCGCAATGGCGGCCCACTCGGTGGCGGGGTGTTCAGCCTTTATCTGCCGTGACGCGCCTTTTTGTTTGACGCTGCTTGATATTCCGAACAGCCGAAGCCTATTTTGTACGGGTCGCCGTTCGCGGCTCGCACAATAACAAGGATTGCGTCATGACAACCGATGGCCAGCGTTCACTCGCGCAGCGATTGACGGGCATTGATGAGATTGAATGTGTCACGCCGGATTTGAACGGCGTACCACGGGGCAAGGTGATGACCGCCGAGGGTTTCCTCGAAGGGCGGCGTTTGCAGTTGGCGCGGGGTGTGCTGCTGCAATGCATCATGGGCGGTTACCCGGCCGCGCGGTTTTATGGCAGCGATGACGGCGATCTTGCGCTGATTGCCGAGCCCTCCCAGATCCATCGCCTGCAGTGGAGCGACGATCCGCGCGCCCTGGCCATTTGCGACGCCGATGAACTGAGCGGCGAAAGCTCCAATCTGTCGACCCGTGGCCAGCTCAAGAAGGTCATTGCCCGTTATGCCGCGCTTGGCTTGACGCCGGTGGTGGCGACCGAACTGGAATTCTTTGTCTTCGCGCCGAACACCGATCCGACCCAAGCGTTCCGTCCGCCAGTCGGCCTCGACGGGCGCCGCGAGGATGGTCAGTCGGCGTTCAGTGTCAGCTCCAATAACGGTCTGCGGCCGTTCTTCAACGAAGTCTATAAATGCATGGCGGCTCTCGGTTTGCCGCGCGATACCTTCATGCATGAGATGGGCGTCAGCCAGTTCGAGATCAATCTGCTGCACGGCGATCCGCTGCTGCTTGCCGACCAGACATTCCTGTTCAAGCACCTGCTCAAGGAGGTCGCGCTCAAGCATGGCCTGACCGTGGTGTGCATGGCCAAGCCACTGGCGCACACGCCGGGCAGTTCGATGCACATTCACCAAAGCATCGTCGACAGCAGCGGCAAGAATGTCTTCAGTGACGAGCAGGGTGAGCCGACGGCGATGTTCCGCCACTTCATCGGTGGTCAGCAGGCAGGCATGGCTGATTTCACCGCGCTGTTTGCACCCAATGTGAACTCCTATCAGCGTCTGTGCCATCCGTACGCATCACCGAATAACGCGTGCTGGTCCCACGACAACCGCGCGGCCGGGCTGCGCATTCCGGCCAGTTCGCCGGTCGCGCGGCGGGTCGAAAACCGTTTGCCGGGCGCCGATGCCAATCCGTATCTGGCGATCGCCGCGAGTCTGGCCGCCGGTTTGCATGGCATCGAGCATGAACTGGAACCGAGCGAAGCCATTCAGGGCGAGTTCGAGGTGCCGGACAATCTTTCGTTGCCATGTACTTTGCACGCCGCCCTCGAGCGTCTGAAACGTAGTCAATTGGCCAGGGAACTGTTCGGACAGGAGTTCATCGAAGGCTACATCGCTTCGAAGACCATGGAGTTGACCAGCTTCTTTGATGAAATCACTCCCTGGGAACGGCGTGTTCTAGCAGCCCAGGCCTGACGAACTGTCGCCACCGGGCTATCGTTTTGATAGCCCGGTCTTTACTGCAAGGAGCCGCTCGGAACGCCGATGCGCCAAATCTGGAAATCCTTTCGAGCGCTGTATTTCGCCTCGCTGATGATGTTGATCGGCTCGGGCCTTCTATCCACTTATCTGGCATTGCGTCTGGCTGCTGACAACGTCGACGGCCTCTGGGTCGGTGCGCTGATGGCGTGCAATTATTTCGGTCTGGTGTTGGGCGGCAAGATCGGCCACCGCCTGATCGCGCGGGTCGGGCATATCCGTGCCTATTCGGCGTGTGCCGGGATTGTCGGCGCGGCGGTGCTAGGCCATGGTCTGGTCGATTGGTTGCCGGCGTGGCTGGTGCTGCGGACCATCGTCGGTCTGGGCATGATGTGCCAATACATGGTGATCGAGAGCTGGCTCAACGAGCAGGCGGATGCCAATCAGCGTGGCCTGGTGTTCAGCGGTTACATGATTGCCTCGTACCTTGGTCTGGTGCTCGGCCAACTGATTCTGGTCATGCATCCGGGCTTGGGCCTGGAACTGCTGATGCTGGTCGCGCTGTGCTTCGCGCTGTGTCTGGTGCCCGTGACGTTGACCCGACGGATTCACCCTGCGCCCCTGCACCCGGCGCCGATGGAACCGCGCTTCTTTATCAAGCGCGTGCCGCAGTCGCTGAGTACGGTGCTCGGTGCCGGTTTGATCATCGGTTCGTTCTACGGCCTGGCGCCGTTGTATGCCTCGCAACAAGGGCTGACGACCGAGCAGGTCGGTCTGTTCATGGGTAGCTGCATCTTTGCCGGTTTGCTGGTGCAGTGGCCGTTGGGCTGGTTGTCCGATCGTTACGATCGGGCGCTGCTGATACGCTGCTTTGCCGGTTTCCTGGCGGTGGCGGCATTGCCGTTGGCGGTGCTGCCACAGGTCCCGCTGGAGGTGTTGTTCGGGGTTGGTTTCCTCTGTTCGCTGGTGCAGTTCTGTCTATATCCGCTGGCGGTGGCGTTCTCCAATGACCATGTGGAAGGTGATCGTCGGGTGTCGCTGACGGCGATGTTGTTGGTGACCTACGGGGTCGGCGCGAGCATCGGGCCGTTGCTCGCGGGTGTGCTGATGAAGCTGTTCGGCAGTCAGAGCCTGTACGCGTTCTTCAGCTTCTTCGCGCTGGTGCTGGTGTGGCGGATCCGGCCGAAAGCCGTGACCAATCTGCATCAGGTCGACGACGCACCGCTGCATCACGTAGCCATGCCCGACAGCATGTCCAGTTCGCCGCTGGTGGCAGCGCTTGATCCTCGAGTAGACGAGCAGGTGGTGCAGGAGCAGATGGTGCAGGACCCGGTGCAAGCGCCGACTCCCGAGCCGGAGACAGAGCCCGATGCGCAGCCAGAGCCTGCAGCAGAAGCGGAATCGGATAGCAGTAGCGACAAGCCTGCTCCGGATCTCAGCGGCGGCAGACCTTGAACTGAACAAAAAACACCGCGCATAAAAAAGGGCAGTCCCACCAGGGGCTGCCCTTTTTATTGGTCGCTGCGAATCACATATCGTCTTTATCGAAACGGCGTGCTTCACGTTGCAGCTGATAAACGAAACGCTCAACGTTGCGCGCCGCCTGACCACTGATGTTGTGAAAACGCAGGCCGGCAAAGGTGATGTTGAGTTTTTCTTCGAAGTGCAGGTAGCGCAGTTCGACAGAGGTAGGCTGGTTGCCGAACAGCGGCGGGGCGATCAGACGGTCATAGACCTGGCCCAATTGCAGGCGATCGGTGATGTCGCCTTCGAAACGCAGCTTGCAGCCGGTCGCGGAGATATCCAGCAGTTTGCCGTTGATTGGCGCCTTGAGCTTTTCGCCGCCCAGTTCAACGCTGACCAGATCAGTCAGTTTCAGCGCGGCGCGAAAAGCATTGCGGCGCTGGTGGTAGACCACTTCGGTCGGCAGCTCGCCGGTGTAGAAACGATCACCTTCGGACTCTTCGATATTCAGCGTGCCGGTGCATTCCCAGGCAATGCGCACGCCTTCATGAAAACCTTCAACCTTGAACGGCTCACCGGCCAGCAGGAAGCGTTCGCCATCACGCGGGATCATCTCGTCCAGCGCGATCGAAGCGCTGTCGCGGTCGACCTTGATCAGGTAGCTCTGGAAGCGCTGGCTGCGCTCGTGGAAGGTGATGATCAGCGGATCGTGGCTTTCTTGCAGCTGGCGCAGGTTGCTGGAGATTTCCAGTGGCGTGGTAAGCACCTTAGGGGGCTGCGGAGCATCATCCGCGCTGAGGGCGTTGGACACGGTTTATCAATCTCCAGACAAAATATGACGACTAGCCAGCATTTTGCCAGCATGTTTCGCGGGTTGATAGAGCTGGCGCATCAACGGCTCATGCCTGGCTGAGCGGACGCGGTACGGCGGGTTTGGCAAAAGTACCACTGGCGTTATACAGCGCCGGCGCTTCGCCACCCGTGAGGATCTTCAGCTGATTGGCCGTGGCGGCCTGCTGGATCTGAATCGACTGACCATTTTTGACGTTGGCAGCCTGACATTGAGCGATCAGATCGGTCAGGGCATCGCCCTGGCTGAGCAGTTGATCGCCAATGCTCGACTGGCCAGCCAGTTGCTCAAGACCTGCACGATCAGTCGGCAGGTTGAGGCTGGCGAGGATTTCACTGCGCTTGCGGCCATGCTGTTCAAGCAGAATGATCAATGCCTGTTTGTGCGCCAGAATTTCTTCCAGCAGGGGCATGTCGCGACCGTGCAACGCGAGGGATTCGGTTTGCAGCAACTCCAGCAATTGTTGAGCTGGAGCAAAGTCGTCGTTGATCAGTTGCAATAAATTAGTGTCGTGCATGGCTGGCCTTGGGTGTTAAGCGTCCAAAAGCCTCGCGCCGGCAAAGGCCTAGCGCTGGGCTTCGAAGTTGAGCAGTTTGCTGGCTACACGGTTGCTGTCGACTTTATAGCTGCCATCGGCAATCGCGGCTTTCAACTCGGCCACACGGGCTTTGTCGACAGCAGGCTGATCGCGCAGCTTGTCAGTGACCTTCTGCAACTGTTGAGCCTCATTGCTGAGGTGTACCGATTCCCCGCTTTTTGCGGTACTGGCCGGTTCGGCCTGGGTATTCAGCGGCGCGGAGGTGCCGGTTTCGGCGGTTTCCTTGGCGTTGCTGGTACGTGTACTGCCCGTAAGTGACGAGGAGCTGTTCAAACGGCTGAAATCGATGACCATGATAAAAACCTCTGGGAATTTGGACGCTTGCCATGTTTTCGGCCATCCCCTGGAAAACTTTAGGCACATTTACAATGAGCCTTGCATGCGCCGGCGCGTGTCCTGCTGCGGCACAGTTTAGGGAACAGCCGGGGTCAGCGCCAGTTTTCTACATCGCGACTTCTACTTGGCCGGGCGCGGTAACTTGCGCCTTGATGACCCGTTGCGAGTTGAGGTTTTTCACGCGGATCTGTTCTTTCAAACCGCCATTGGCCAAGGCTTCACCGGGCATGCGCACGGCAAGCGTGCCGCTGCGTGCGGTAATCACCACTTGATCACCCTTGCGAATGACTTCGGCCTGTTCCAGGTGAACCAGGGTAATGACCTGATCGGCTACCGTTGGTCGGGTCAATTTCTGCCCGATCGCTTCGTCTACCGACGTCAGAAAGCCTTGATTGATCGTACTCACGTCGCGCTCTCGCAAGGTCACGTCCTGCGGCTCGATAATCCCTGCGCGTTTCAGCGGTCGGGTGGTCGTGACAATCTCGCGAAACAGGCGGACTTGAGCGGGCACGAACACCGTCCAGGGCGAGGCGCCCTCGCAGCGGACCTTCACGGTAACCCGGCCCAATGGACGTGCCGGGCTCTCCAAAGTCGCTGTCAATTCCTTGTCGCACATAGGCATGCGCATACGGGGATCGAGCTGGTTTACTTCGATTTCGTAGCGGCCTACCGTTTGACTGGTAGCCAGATAGTCTTCTACGGTGAACTCAAGAAAGCCCTGAGTGACGCCGATAAGCATGTCAGGCAAGGTAACCGCATCAGCAATGGCAGGGCTGCCAGCGAAAAAGCAGCAAATGGCGGACACCGCGCAAAGCCCTCGGCGAAGAGAGGCGGTCAGGTGTCGGAAAAATGTCGTTTGAGCGTTCATACGAGTTAAAAAGCAAGCGCCGTGCCGTTTAGCAATGAATGTGCGTCGCAACAACACTTGGCGTTGGTGTAGGAGTCTGGGCATGGCTGGTGTAATGGATTCGGTGAACCAGCGCACGCAACTGGTGGGGCAGAATCGCCTGGAGCTGTTGTTGTTCCGTCTTGACGGTCAGCAGCTCTACGGAATCAACGTGTTCAAGGTACGGGAAGTGTTGCAGTGCCCGTCGCTGACGTTGATGCCCAAGTCCAGTCCTGTCGTGTGCGGGGTGGCAAATATCCGGGGGGCGACCATTCCGATCCTTGATCTGGCAATGGCCACCGGCTCGGGTGCGTTGAAGGACAAGAACAACCCGTTCGTGATCATCACGGAGTACAACACCAAGACCCAGGGTTTCCTGGTCCGCTCGGTGGAGCGCATCGTCAACATGAACTGGGAAGAGATTCATCCGCCGCCCAAGGGCACGGGTCGCGATCATTACCTGACCGCTGTGACTCGGGTGGACAATCAGTTAGTCGAAATCATCGACGTCGAGAAAGTGCTGGCGGAAGTTGCGCCGACGCCGGAAGCGATTTCGGTGGGCGTGGTCGATGTCGAGACCCAGACCAAGGCACTGTCGTTGCGTGTCTTGACGGTCGATGACTCATCGGTGGCGCGCAAGCAGGTCACGCGTTGCCTGCAGACGATTGGCGTCGAAGTGATCGCGCTGAACGACGGCAAGCAAGCGCTGGATTACCTGCGCAAGCTGGTCGACGAGGGCAAGAGGCCGGAAGAAGAGTTTCTGATGATGATCTCCGACATCGAGATGCCGGAGATGGACGGATACACTTTGACGGCCGAGATTCGCGCTGACCCGCGCATGCAAAAGCTTCATATCATCCTGCATACTTCGTTGTCCGGGGTATTCAATCAGGCGATGGTCAAGAAAGTCGGTGCCGATGACTTTTTGGCCAAGTTCCGTCCTGATGACCTGGCATCCCGGGTAGTCGACCGGATCAAAGCAGCAGATATCAGCTAGGAGCGCTTTGCTCCTGGCGGTCAACACGATTTAAGAGGCGGCATCATTGTCTACGGGTAATTTGGATTTCGAACAGTTCCGGGTCTTCCTGGAAAAAGCCTGTGGCATTTTGCTCGGTGAAAACAAGCAGTACCTGGTCTCGAGCCGTCTCAACAAACTGATGGAGCAGCAAGGCATCAAATCCCTGGGTGAGCTGGTTCAGCGCATCCAGACCCAGCCGCGCAGCGGTTTGCGCGAGCAGGTGGTCGATGCCATGACGACCAACGAAACCCTGTGGTTTCGTGACACCTATCCGTTTGAAGTCTTGAAGAACAAGGTGCTGCCTGAAGCGATCAAGGCCAGCCCCAACCAGCGTCTGCGGATCTGGTCGGCCGCCTGCTCGTCGGGCCAGGAACCGTACTCGCTGTCGATGTCGATCGACGAATTCGAGCGCACGAACCTTGGCCAGTTGAAGATGGGCGTGCAGATTGTCGCCACCGACCTGTCCGGTCTTATGCTGACCAACTGCAAGACCGGCGAGTACGACAGTCTGGCAATCGGTCGCGGTTTGTCGCCGGAACGTCTGCAGCGTTACTTCGACCCGAAAGGGCCGGGCCGCTGGGTGATCAAGGCGCCGATCAAGAGCCGCGTGGAGTTCCGCTCGTTCAACCTGCTCGACAGCTATGCTGCGCTGGGCAAGTTCGACATCGTGTTCTGCCGCAACGTGTTGATCTACTTCTCTGCTGAAGTGAAGAAAGACATCCTGTTGCGCATTCACAGCACGTTGAAGCCGGGCGGTTATCTGTTCCTTGGCGCTTCCGAGGCGCTGAACGGTTTGCCGGACCATTACCAGATGGTGCAGTGCAGCCCGGGGATCATTTACCAGGCGAAATGACCGCATCTGCAACACGAAAATAACGGGAGCCCCCAAAGGCCTCCCGTTTTTTTGTGCCCGAATTATTTTCTACGGACACCACACCCCTGTGGGAGCGAGCCTGCTCGCGAAAGCGGTCTGTCAGTAAAACAGTTGGCGACTGACACGCCGCCTTCGCGAGCAGGCTCGCTCCCACAGGGGATCTGCGTTGACCTGGCAAGGACGGCAAGCGGCAGAAAAGCGGCATCCGGCGGAAACCGGTTGCCGCTTTTCTGGCATTGCCGCTTTGCCGACGCCCGGCAAAGCCCCGGTTTACGGGCGTTTTTTGGTTTGGCACGGCGCTTGCTAAAGCTCAGTTACGAAAAACCGGTCACCTGAAGGTTCCCGACATGAGCATCAGCTTCGATAAAGCGCTCGGCATTCACGAAAAGGCACTGGGCTTCCGCGCCCAGCGTGCCGAAGTGCTGGCCAACAACATCGCCAACGCCGATACCCCGAACTACAAGGCGCGGGATCTGGATTTCTCCAAAGTGCTTGAAGCACAGACCCAGAAAAATGCGAACGGCACCATCGCCCTGAACATGACCAACAGCCGTCACATTGAAGCTGAAGGCCTGGGCAACGGCGACGAATCGCTGATGTATCGCACGCCGATGCAACCTTCGATCGACCAGAACACCGTGGACGCCCAACTGGAACAGTCGAACTACGCGGAAAACGCCGTCGGCTTCCAGGCCAGCTTCACCCTGCTCAACAGCAAATTCAAAGGGCTGGTGTCAGCCCTGCGCGGAGAGTAATCCATGTCCCTGTCCAGCGTTTTCAACATTGCCGGCAGCGGCATGAGCGCACAGACCACACGTCTGAACACCGTGGCGTCGAACATCGCCAACGCCGAGACCGTCTCGTCGAGCATCGACCAGACTTATCGCGCCCGTCACCCGGTATTCGCCACCATGTTCCAGGGCGGCCAGAACAGCGGCAGCAACTCGCTGTTCCAGAGCCAGGACGCGGCCGGTCAGGGCGTACAGGTGCTCGGTGTGGTCGAAGACCAGAGCAACCTCGAAGCGCGCTACGAGCCGAACCATCCGGCGGCCGACGCCAAGGGCTACGTCTACTACCCGAACGTCAACGTGGTGGAAGAAATGGCTGACATGATTTCCGCGAGCCGGTCCTTCCAGACCAACGCCGAAATGATGAACACCGCCAAAACCATGATGCAGAAGGTACTGACCCTCGGTCAGTAATAAGGGGCGACTGCCATGAGTGTTTCCGATACCACCAGCAGCTTGAGCATGAATGACATCCTGGCGAACTCGTCGAAAAAGACCAGTTCGACCACTGGTGGCATTGCTTCGGCCACGAACAGCGCCACCGGCGGCCAGGCCCTGGGCAAGGACGCGTTCCTGCAATTGCTGGTCACCCAGCTGAAAAACCAGAACCCGCTCGATCCGCAGGACAACAGCGCATTCGTTGCGCAGTTGGCGCAGTTCAGTAGCCTGGAAGGCATCACTACGCTGAACTCCACCGTGAGTGGCCTTGCTGGCAACTACAACTCGTCGCAAGCCTTGCAGGCCTCGTCGCTGGTGGGCCGCAACGTCATCGTACAGACCAACTCGGTTCAGCTCGACGATCCGAGCAAAGGCATGACCGGTTCGGTCACCGTTCCGTCGTCGATTGCCGGCGGCACCGTCAGCATCACCGACAGCAGCGGCACGGTCGTTCGCACCATCGATCTGGGCAGTCGCGCCGCAGGCGCCGCGAGCTTCACCTGGGACGGCAAGGACAAGGACGGCAATGTGGTCAAGACCGGTACCTATACCGTCAAGGCCAACGCATCGATCAATGGCACATCGACCGATATGGCGACCTACCTGCCGGCCACCGTCACCAGCGTGACGATCAGCCAGACCGGCGGCGAGCTGATGCTCAACCTGTCCGGCAAGGGCACTGTTGCCCTGTCCAAAGTACAAACCATTGGTATATAGAGCCGACTAACCGGCACAAAGGAGTGGAATATGTCTTTCAATATCGGCCTTAGCGGTCTCTATGCAGCCAACAAGCAACTGGACGTGACCGGCAACAACATCGCCAACGTCGCGACCGCCGGTTTCAAATCGTCCCGTGCAGAATTCGAAGACGTCTACTCGGCCACTCGCCTGGGTAGCGGCAGCAAAGTGATCGGCAACGGCGTGCGCCTGGCCAATGTTTCCCAGCAGTTCACCCAGGGTGACATCAACAACACCGGTAACGTGCTGGACATGGGCATCAACGGTTCGGGCTTCTTCACCATGAGCAACAACGGCTCGGTGTCCTACACCCGTGCCGGTACGTTCAAGGTCGACAACGCCGGTTACATCACCAACACCGACTACACCTCGCGCCTGCAGGGTTACGGTGTGGACGCCAATGGCAAGATCATCAACGGTGTATTGACCGACCTGAAGATCGATACCTCGAACCTGGCGCCGAAATCGAGTTCCCTGGTGACTTCGAGCATCAACTTGAACTCGACTGCGCCGGTGATCGTTGATACGGGTACCAACGCTGTCAAGTTTGATCCGACCAAACTTGAGACTTACACCAAGTCGTTCAGCACGCCGATCTATGACACGCAGGGCAACTCTCACGTCATGGATCAGTATATGGTGAAGACCGGCGAAAACACCTGGAAGGTCTACACCCTGGTTGATGGCCGTAACCCGGATGCGACCGGTAGCAACCCAAACGATCCGCTTACGCCTCCGGTTGCTTCGACACTCACCTTCGACAGTTCTGGCAATCTGTTGCAGGTCAGCACGCCTAGCACATTACCAGCTCCGGCGCCGAACCCGATCATCAGCAGCGACTTGAAGCTGACGACCTGGAAGCCGGGCACTGTGACCAACGGTAACTTTACGCCTAACGGTGCGGCTGCCAACCCGGCCGGTATTACCATTTCGATGGCCAAGACCACTCAGTACAACGCTGACACCGCGCGTTCGATTCCGACTCAGGACGGTTACGCCACTGGCCAGATCACCAACCTGACCATCGACGGCACCGGTACGCTGTTCGCCAACTTCAGCAACAACCAGAGCAAGGCCATCGGCCAGGTTGCGCTGGCCAGCTTCACCAACGAACAAGGCCTGCAGGCTATCGGTGGCACCAGTTGGAAAGAGACGTTTGCTTCGGGTATCCCGGGCTACGATGCACCCGAAACCGGTACCTTGGGTTCGATCGCTTCCAACTCGCTGGAAGAGTCCAACGTTAACCTGACCAACGAACTGGTAGACCTGATCAAGGGCCAGAGCAACTATCAGGCGAACGCCAAGACCATCTCCACTCAGAGCACCATCATGCAGACCATCATTCAGATGACTTGATGTGATCTGATAGCTGCACTGAAAACCGACGCCCGAGGGCGTCGGTTTTTTTTTGCCCGCTGTCAGGCTTTTCTCAGATACCTACCGTTCGTCGACAGCTGTGGTGCAGTAATTGCAGATGCCCCGAGCAGAGGAGGGGGTGCGTCAAACTTCCGCAGGTCATGGAGACCTCTGGTTGCAAGGCGGTTAAACGTCTCATCAATGACCACGCTCAAAAGTACTCGGCTTTATCGAGGCGATTCTGAAGCATTGCGTTGACTATCGATTCATCAAAAAGGCAAGGAAGAAACAATGGCAGTTATAAACGGAACTTCGGGTACGGACACACTGGTAGGCACGTCAGGTGCGGATGAGTTGTATGGGTTTGCGGGAAATGACTCGCTGAGTGGTGGCGAGGGCAACGACCTGTTGGATGGCGGAGCAGGTGCCGATGTCTTGAATGGCGGGAACGGTATTGATACCGCGTCCTATGCCAATTCGACGGCAGGAGTGACCGTCAATCTGACCGCTGGCACAGGCGTAGGCGCAGATGCCCAAGGCGATACCTTGACGTCTATAGAGGCCGTGATTGGTTCTGCATTTAATGACATTCTTACCGCGCAGTCATCTGGTAGCACGTTGAACGGTGGTGCTGGTAATGACATCTACTACGTCAACGGCACTTCGGTGAACGTGGTTGAGGCAGTGGGCGGCGGTGATGATGAAGTGCGCACTGTTTTGCTCAATCACACCCTGGCAACCAACGTTGAACGGCTGACCTACGTCGGTACCGGTAACTTTGTCGGTTACGGTAATGCTTCAGACAACGTCATTACCGGCGGAGTCGGTAACGATTACTTGATGGGTGGCGCAGGTGCTGACCAGTTCATCGGCGGTGCAGGCACGGATACCGTGAGTTATACCGACAGCCAAGTGGGTGTGACGATCAACACCAAAACCGGCGTGAACTCCGGGATCGCTGCCGGTGATACCTACGTCGGCATCGAGATGCTGGCGGGCTCCGGCAGCAACGACACCTTTATCAGTGGTGCTACTGCCGATCAGTTCGATGGTTTGGGCGGCACTGACACCATTGATTACTCCGGTTCGTCCAGCGGCGTGACGGTAAGTCTGGTTGGCGGTGTTCTGGGTGTCGGTGGTGATGCCCAAGGTGACAAGCTGTGGAACTTCGAAACCGTCATCGGCTCGTCTTTCAATGATGTCCTGACCGGACAAACCACGGGCAACGTCCTGAACGGCGGCGCCGGTGATGACATCTACTATGTCAACGGCACTTCGGTGAACGTGGTTGAGGCAGTGGGCGGCGGTGATGATGAAGTGCGCACTGTTTTGCTCAATCACACCCTGGCAACCAACGTTGAACGGCTGACCTACGTCGGTACCGGTAACTTTGTCGGTTACGGTAATGCTTCAGACAACGTCATTACCGGCGGAGTCGGTAACGATTACTTGATGGGTGGCGCAGGTGCTGACCAGTTCATCGGCGGTGCAGGCACGGATACCGTGAGTTATACCGACAGCCAAGTGGGTGTGACGATCAACACCAAAACCGGCGTGAACTCCGGGATCGCTGCCGGTGATACCTACGTCGGCATCGAGATGCTGGCGGGCTCCGGCAGCAACGACACCTTTATCAGTGGTGCTACTGCCGATCAGTTCGATGGTTTGGGCGGCACTGACACCATTGATTACTCCGGTTCGTCCAGCGGCGTGACGGTAAGTCTGGTTGGCGGTGTTCTGGGTGTCGGTGGTGATGCCCAAGGTGACAAGCTGTGGAACTTCGAAACCGTCATCGGCTCGTCTTTCAATGACGTCCTGACCGGGCAAACCACGGGCAACGTCCTGAACGGCGGTGCCGGTGATGACATCTACTACGTCAACGGCACTTCGGTGAACGTGGTTGAGGCAGTGGGCGGCGGTGATGATGAAGTGCGCACTGTTTTGCTCAATCACACCCTGGCAACCAACGTTGAACGGCTGACCTACGTCGGTACCGGTAACTTTGTCGGTTACGGTAATGCTTCAGACAACGTCATTACCGGCGGAGTCGGTAACGATTACTTGATGGGTGGCGCAGGTGCTGACCAGTTCATCGGCGGTGCAGGCACGGATACCGTGAGTTATACCGACAGCCAAGTGGGTGTGACGATCAACACCAAAACCGGCGTGAACTCCGGGATCGCTGCCGGTGATACCTACGTCGGCATCGAGATGCTGGCGGGCTCCGGCAGCAACGACACCTTTATCAGTGGTGCTACTGCCGATCAGTTCGATGGTTTGGGCGGCACTGACACCATTGATTACTCCGGTTCGTCCAGCGGCGTGACGGTAAGTCTGGTTGGCGGTGTTCTGGGTGTCGGTGGTGATGCCCAAGGTGACAAGCTGTGGAACTTCGAAACCGTCATCGGCTCGTCTTTCAATGACGTCCTGACCGGGCAAACCACGGGCAACGTCCTGAACGGCGGTGCCGGTGATGACATCTACTACGTCAACGGCACCTCGGTGAACGTGGTTGAGGCAGTGGGCGGCGGTGATGATGAAGTACGGACCATCCTGCTCAATCACACCCTGGCAACCAACGTCGAGCGTCTGACTTACGTCGGCACCGGTAATTTCACCGGTTACGGCAATGCCTCGGACAACGTCATTACCGGCGGAGTCGGTAACGATTACCTGATGGGCGGCGCAGGTGCTGACCAGTTCATCGGTGGCGCCGGTAACGATGTAGTTGGTTATGGCGACAGCCCTGTGGCCGTGACGATCAACACCAAAACCGGGGTTAACTCCGGTATTGCGGCAGGCGATACGTATGTCGGTATTGAAATACTGCAGGGCTCCGGCGGCAACGACACCTTTATCAGTGGTGAAGCCGCGGACCAGTTTTACGGTTCGGGCGGTAACGACACCATTGATTATTCCGACTCTGCCAGCGGCGTAACGGTGAGTCTGGTCGGCGGTGTTGCAGGCGTGGGTGGTGATGCTCAAGGCGACAAGCTGTGGGAATTTGAAACGGTCATCGGCTCGTCTTTCAATGACGTCCTGACTGGGCAAACCACGGGCAACGTCCTGAACGGCGGTGCCGGTGATGACATCTACTACGTCAACGGCACCTCGGTGAACGTGGTTGAAGCAGTGAGCGGCGGTGATGATGAAGTACGGACCATCCTGCTCAATCACACCCTGGCAACCAACGTCGAGCGTCTGACTTACGTCGGCACCGGTAATTTCACCGGTTACGGCAATGCCTCGGACAACGTCATTACCGGCGGAGTCGGTAACGATTACCTGATGGGCGGCGCAGGTGCTGACCAGTTCATCGGTGGCGCCGGTAACGATGTAGTTGGTTATGGCGACAGCCCTGTGGCCGTGACGATCAACACCAAAACCGGGGTTAACTCCGGTATTGCGGCAGGCGATACGTATGTCGGTATTGAAATACTGCAGGGCTCCGGCGGCAACGACACCTTTATCAGTGGTGAAGCCGCGGACCAGTTTTACGGTTCGGGCGGTAACGACACCATTGATTATTCCGACTCTGCCAGCGGCGTAACGGTGAGTCTGGTCGGCGGTGTTGCAGGCGTGGGTGGTGATGCTCAAGGCGACAAGCTGTGGGAATTTGAAACGGTCATCGGCTCGTCTTTCAATGACGTCCTGACTGGGCAAACCACGGGCAACGTCCTGAACGGCGGTGCCGGTGATGACATCTACTACGTCAACGGCACCTCGGTGAACGTGGTTGAAGCAGTGAGCGGCGGTGATGATGAAGTGCGGACCATCATGCTCAATCACACCCTGGCAACCAACGTTGAACGCCTGACTTACGTCGGCACCGGCAACTTCGTCGGTTACGGCAACGCGTCGGACAACATCATCACGGGCGGGGTCGGAGCGGATACCTTGTCGGGTGGGGCAGGTGCTGACCAGTTCATTGGTGGCGCCGGTAACGACATCGTGAGTTATGGCGACAGCCCTGTGGGCGTGACGATCAACACCAAAACCGGGGTGAACTCCGGGATCGCTTTCGGTGATACATACGTCGGTATTGAGTTCCTGCAAGGTTCTGGCAGCAACGACACTTTTATCAGCGGCGAAGCGGCGGATCAGTTTTTCGGTTCGGGCGGCATGGATACGATTGATTACTCCGGTTCGTCCAGCGGTGTGACGGTGAGTCTGGTGGGTGGCGTGGCTGGCGTGGGTGGCGATGCCCAGGGCGACAAGCTGTGGGAATTTGAAACGGTCATCGGCTCGTCTTTCAATGACGTGCTGACCGGGCAAACCACGGGCAACGTCCTGAACGGCGGTGCCGGTGATGACATCTACTACGTCAACGGCACCTCGGTGAACGTGGTTGAAGCAGTGAGCGGCGGTGATGATGAAGTGCGGACCATCATGCTCAATCACACCCTGGCAACCAACGTTGAACGCCTGACTTACGTCGGCACCGGCAACTTCGTCGGTTACGGCAACGCGTCGGACAATATCATCACGGGTGGGGTCGGCAACGACACTCTGATGGGCGGCGCAGGTGCTGACCAATTCTTCGGTGGTGATGGCTTTGACACGGTCAGTTACGTTGACAGCCTTACGGGCGTGACAATCAACTCCAAAACCGGTGTCAATACGGGCATCGCCGCCGGCGATACCTACAACGGTATCGAACAGATCCGGGGCTCAAGTTACGGCGATATCTTTGTCGGCAGTGCTGGCGTGGATCGTTTTGATGGTGGTGATGGCAACGACATCCTCAGCTTTGCGGGTGAAAATGCCGGCGTTACGCTGGATCTGAGTGCTGCGGTGCTTACCGGTATTGCGGCGGGAGATTTCTACACGTCGATCGAGGCATTCCAGGGGTCTGCTTATGACGACACCTTCACTGGCTCTGCTGCCTTGCGGGAGAGCTTTATTGGCGGTGCTGGTGCGGATACTTTGATTGGTGTGGGGCGTGGAGACTCTGCCTGGTACGTCAATAGCGCCGAGTCGGTGCAGGTCAATCTCCTGACAGGTTCCGGCAGTGGCGGCGATGCTCAGGGGGATGTGCTCACCAATATTGATAATCTGGTCGGCTCAGCCTTCAATGACACTCTGACCGGTAATGCCTTCGCCAACATGCTGGAAGGTGGTGACGGTAACGACGTTCTCTATGGCGGTGATGGCAACGACATTTTGTACGGTCATAGCTTCACCAACACTGGCGCCCTGGCGGTACCTTTCGCCACGGACAACCAGGCCGACACCGTCTATGGCGGTAACGGTGATGATTACATCATCGGGTATGTGCGTGATGTCGGTTCGGTTTTCTATGGCGAAGCCGGCAATGACAACATTACGGTCATTTCGGGTATCGCCGATGGGGGCGATGGCAATGACACGTTGATGGGCTTGGGTCATGGCTATGAGTTGCGCGGTGGTGCGGGTGCCGACAAGTTGTATCTGAGCGCTTCCGGTGACGGTTATGGTGGAGAGGGCAGCGATGCGTATTTCGTGTCTTCCAAAACCATGGTCGCGATTTTTGATGACGGAACCACAGGGATCGATGTGGTCACTCTGAGAAACATCCAGAGTGTCAGCGATGTCCGGATCATGCAAAACGATCAGGGCGCCTACATCTTCAACGCTGCCGATCTGCAGAGCGGCAATCTCGACTCCGGTGTGTTCCTGAAGGACTGGTACAAGGGCGGGAATACCATCGAAACGTTCTTCACCAACAATGGCGAGTCCTTCACCATTCCGGTGGTTGGACAGGCAATGTCTGAAGCATTCACGGTGTGATGATTAACTAGCGACAACAGAAAAACGGCGAAGCCTGTACTCAGGTTTCGCCGTTTTTTTTGCTTCGATTTTTATTCCAGACAAAAGAAAACCCCCGACAAACCAGAAGTCTGTCGGGGGTTTCTTTTGCCCGGAGAGTATCAGGCGTCTCGCAACGCTTGATTCAGCTCAGCTTATTGGCAAGCTTCGCAATCCGGCTCGTCGATCGCGCAAGCCTTTGGCACTGGAGCAGGACCGGCAGGAGCAGCCAGAACCGAATCGTCGCCGTGGTTGCCGCCGCTGGAAACAGCGTTCAGCTTGCCGGTGTTGATGGTCGACTTCTCGGTGCTGGTCGCGGCCAGGGCACGGAGGTAGTAAGTGGTTTTCAGACCACGGTACCAGGCCATGCGGTAGGTCACGTCGAGCTTCTTGCCCGATGCGCCGGCGATGTACAGGTTCAGCGACTGGGCCTGGTCGATCCACTTCTGACGACGGCTGGCCGCGTCAACGATCCACTTGGTGTCCACTTCGAACGCGGTCGCGTAGAGCTCTTTGAGTTCCTGCGGGATGCGCTCGATCTGCTGAACCGAACCGTCGTAGTACTTCAGGTCGTTGATCATGACCGAGTCCCACAGACCGCGAGCTTTCAGGTCGCGAACCAGGTACGGGTTGATCACGGTGAATTCGCCCGACAGGTTCGATTTCACATAGAGGTTCTGGTAGGTCGGTTCGATCGACTGCGATACGCCAGTGATGTTGGCGATGGTCGCGGTCGGTGCGATGGCCATGATGTTGGAGTTGCGAATGCCTTTCTGAACACGGGCGCGAACCGGTGCCCAGTCGAGGGTTTCGTTCAGGTCGACATCGATGTACTTCTGGCCACGTTGCTCGATCAGGATCTGTTGCGAATCCAGTGGCAGGATGCCTTTGGACCACAGCGAACCCTGGAACGTCTCGTACGCGCCGCGCTCGTCAGCCAGGTCGCAGGACGCCTGGATCGCGTAGTAGCTGACCGCTTCCATCGACTTGTCGGCGAACTCGACGGCAGCGTCGGAACCGTAAGGGATGTGCTGCAGGTACAGCGCGTCCTGGAAGCCCATGATGCCCAGACCGACCGGACGGTGCTTGAAGTTGGAGTTCTTCGCTTGCGGCACCGAGTAGTAGTTGATGTCGATAACGTTATCGAGCATGCGCACGGCGGTGTTCACGGTGCGTTCCAGCTTGGCGGTGTCCAGCTTGCCGTTGACGATGTGGTTCGGCAGGTTGATCGAGCCCAGGTTGCAAACGGCGATCTCGTCCTTGTTGGTGTTCAAGGTGATCTCGGTGCACAGGTTCGAGCTGTGAACCACGCCGACGTGCTGCTGCGGGCTGCGCAGGTTGCACGGGTCTTTGAAGGTCAGCCATGGGTGGCCGGTTTCAAACAGCATGGAGAGCATTTTGCGCCACAGGTCTTTGGCCTGGATGGTCTTGAACAGTTTGACCTTGCCTGGGTATTCGGTCAGCGCTTCGTAGTACTCGTAGCGCTCTTCGAAGGCTTTACCGGTCAGGTCGTGCAGGTCCGGCACTTCGGATGGCGAGAACAGGGTCCACTTGCCGTCATCGAAGACACGCTTCATGAACAGGTCAGGGATCCAGTTGGCGGTGTTCATGTCGTGGGTACGACGGCGGTCATCACCGGTGTTCTTGCGCAGCTCGATGAACTCTTCGATGTCCATGTGCCAGGTTTCCAGGTAGGCACACACAGCGCCTTTGCGCTTGCCACCCTGGTTAACGGCTACAGCGGTGTCGTTCACCACTTTCAGGAACGGCACAACGCCTTGCGACTTGCCGTTGGTGCCCTTGATGTACGAACCCAGAGCGCGAACAGGCGTCCAGTCGTTGCCCAGGCCACCGGCGAATTTCGACAACATGGCGTTGTCGTGGATCGCGTGGTAGATGCCCGACAGGTCATCCGGCACGGTGGTCAGGTAGCAGCTCGACAGCTGTGGTCGCAGGGTACCGGCGTTGAACAGAGTCGGGGTCGACGACATGTAGTCGAAGGACGACAGCAGGTTGTAGAACTCGATCGCACGGTCTTCTTTCTGCTTCTCTTCGATCGCCAGGCCCATGGCCACGCGCATGAAGAAGATCTGCGGCAGTTCGAAACGCACGCCATCCTTGTGGATGAAGTAACGGTCGTACAGGGTCTGCAGGCCCAGGTAGGTGAATTGCTGATCGCGCTCGTGGTTGATCGCCTTGCCCAGTTTTTCCAGGTCGAAGGAGGCCAGCACAGGGTTCAGCAGTTCGAACTCGATACCTTTGGCGATGTAGGCCGGCAGTGCCTTGGCGTACAGGTCGGCCATTTCGTGGTGAGTGGCGCTTTCGGCCACACCGAGGAAGCCCAGCCCTTCGGCACGCAGGGTGTCCATCAGCAGGCGGGCGGTCACGAACGAGTAGTTCGGCTCACGCTCGACCAGCGTACGGGCGGTCATCACCAGTGCGGTGTTGACGTCGGTCAGGGCCACGCCGTCGTACAGGTTTTTCAGGGTTTCGCGCTGGATCAGGTCGCCGTCGACTTCTTCCAGACCTTCGCACGCTTCGGTGACGATGGTGTTCAGACGGCCCATGTCCAGCGGCGCCAGGCTACCGTCAACACGGGTGATGCGGATCGACGGGTGAGCGTTGACCGCTTCTTCGGCCGGGGCGTGGGCAGCACGTTCTTTCGAACGACCGTCACGGTAGATCACGTAGTCGCGAGCGACTTTCTGCTCGCCGGCACGCATCAGGGCCAGTTCGACCTGGTCCTGGATTTCTTCGATGTGGATGGTGCCGCCCGAAGGCATGCGACGCTTGAAGGTCGCGGTGACTTGTTCGGTCAGGCGGGCAACGGTGTCGTGGATTCGCGACGAAGCGGCAGCGGTGCCGCCCTCAACTGCGAGAAACGCTTTGGTGATAGCGACGGTGATCTTGTCATCGGTGTAAGGAACGACAGTGCCATTACGCTTGATCACGCGCAGTTGACCAGGCGCGGTGGCTGCCAGATCCGAATTCGAATCGGCGGCCTGCGGCAAGGTGCCCTGCGGGTTCTCGCGAGTTGTGTCGGTTTGCATGGGTGTCTCCACGTTCTCTATGTTTGTTTGGGCACCATCACGGTGCCCACCGTTCCGTCCTGAAGCACTACAACCGGCACGCGCCGGGTATAACGACTTCGGGACAGTTCAGGAAGAGGGCCTTGTGAGCGCCGCTTCCATGCCGAAGTCTTCGGTTCACGCGATACGCGTATCACCGCATTCCTTTCGGGGAGCAGTTTCGCCACTGCAACACCCGTACCGTAAACGCCGTGATCGGCGCAAAAACGGTAGCCATCCGCAGGCGCGGTTTGGGCTTTCGAAAATACGTTTGGTTCAACCCGACAATGGCAATAAAAAGCCTTGAATTCACTGCCGGGTTTGTGTTTGGTTTTTTAGCGTCAAACCCTACATGTAGGGTTTTTTTGCGCTCGGGCTACAAGATAATGCGTTTCAGGGGGGGATTGCAACGTACTACCTGTGGATAAGCCTGTGCGTAAATTGTGTAAGAAACTTCGAAAATGCGTGTAGGCCGCGAACCTGCTGAGCTAGACCGTCCGTCACTGTTTTTTCACCGGGAAAAACGCTTCAGCGGATTTTTAAGGGCGCGAACCCTATCACAAAAAACCGCCGTGTCCGAACGCATTTACCGACTTGTGTTCTGGCTGTACGCCGTTTATACAATCGGGCCATGCGCAGGCATCTTTATCCTCCCGAAACATGACAAAAAGACGGGAGTGTTCCTGTAGGAGCTGCCGAAGGCTGCGATCTTTTGATCCTGATCTTGAACAGCAAGATCAAAAGATCGAGCTCCTACAGGGGACCGTGCCTGGCTGGGCAATCGTCTTCCTTTATCAATAACAATAGAAAGCAGAGGTCACCGGTGGAGCAACAAGCCTTTCAGGTATTGATCGTCGAGGATGACCAGCGACTGGCCGAACTGACGCGTGACTACCTGCAAGCCAATGGATTGCGCGTGGACATCGAAGGCAACGGTGCGCTGGCGGCGGCGCGGATCATCAAGGAGCAGCCGGATCTGGTGATCCTCGACCTGATGCTGCCCGGCGAAGATGGCCTGAGCATTTGCCGCAAGGTGCGCAATCAGTATGACGGGCCGATTCTGATGCTCACCGCCCGCACCGACGATGCCGATCAGATTCAGGGGCTTGACCTCGGTGCCGACGATTACGTGTGCAAACCGGTGCGGCCACGTCTGTTGCTGGCGCGCATCCAGGCGCTGCTGCGGCGTAGCGACACACCTGAACCGGTCGCCGAAAAATCCCGCCGTCTGCAGTTCGGCCCGCTGGTGGTCGACGACGCCTTGCGCGAGGCGTGGCTGAGTGACAATGGTATCGAACTGACCAGCGCCGAATTCGACCTGCTCTGGCTGTTGGTGTCCAACGCCGGGCGCATTCTGTCGCGCGAAGAAATCTTCACCGCCCTGCGCGGCATCGGCTATGACGGCCAGGACCGTTCGATCGATGTGCGCATTTCGCGCATCCGCCCGAAAATCGGCGACGACCCCGACCATCCCCGCCTGATCAAGACCATCCGCAGCAAGGGCTATCTGTTCGTTCCTGAAGCCTGCGTAGACCTGCCGCTGTGAACTCGATCTTCCTGCGGATCTACGGCGGCATGTGCGCAGCGATCATTCTGGTGGCGGTGCTCGGCGTGCTGGCGCTGAACCTGCTCAATCAGGTGCGCAGCGAGCAATATCGCGAGCGCCTGGCCCACGGCACGTTTTCGCTGATGGCGGGCAATCTGCAACCGATGAACGAAACCGAGCGCCATCGTGCGCTGCTGGTATTGGAGCGTTTGCTGGGGATTCCGCTGGCCCTGAAGAAGTTTGCCGAGACCGACCTTGATTTGTCCCAGCGCACCCGCGTGCAGCGTGGTCAGGCGCTGGTCGAGCAGACCGGGCCGCACGCAGCGAAAGTCTATCGAATGGTCAGCGACAAAGAGCAACTTGTGCTGGTAGGGGAGGTGCAGCAGATCAGTGAGCAACTGGCCCGCGCGACCATTTACCTGCTGGCCGATGAACTGGTGCGCGTGCCGGTTGGCGAGCAGCCCAAGCGTCTCGCGCAGATAAAGGAAGAGAAGGGCTTCGGTTTCGATCTGCGGCTGGTCACGGTGAACGACGCCGACATGGACGAAGATCAGAGCCGCCGCGTGGCCGAGGGCGACACGGTGATGGCATTGGGCAAGGGCGGCGACTCGATCCGCGTATTTGCCGGGATGGTCGGCACGCCATGGGTGCTGGAGATCGGGCCGCTGTATCAGATGAACCCGTATCCGCCGGAATGGCTGGTGCTGATTGCCGCGCTCGGCCTGACCCTGATCGGCCTGATTGTTTATCTGCTGGTGCGTCAGCTCGAACGCCGTTTACGCGGCCTCGAAGCAGCGGCCACGCGCATTGCCAAGGGCAGCCTGGAAACCCGTGTGCCGGCACGCGGTGCTGACTCGGTCGGGCGACTGGCGTCGGCGTTCAACGGCATGGCCGAGCACTTGCAACAGTTGCTGGCGATTCAGCGCGAACTGGTGCGCGCGGTGTCCCATGAGTTGCGCACGCCGGTGGCACGCCTGCGCTTCGGTCTGGAAATGATCGGCTCGGCGACCACCCCGCAAGCGCTGGAGAAGTACCGCGAAGGCATGGATCACGACATCGAAGACCTCGATAAACTGGTCGATGAAATGCTCACCTATGCGCGGCTGGAGCAGGGCTCGCCGGCGCTGACGTTTCAGCGCATCGATCTGGATGCGTTGGTCAATCAGGTGATCGAAGAGTTGGCGCCGTTGCGCGCCGAGGTCACGGTGCAGCGCGGCCTGTGTCTGTCGGCAGCGGACAATGACGATGCCTGGGTCGAGGCGGAGCCGCGTTATCTGCACCGGGCGTTGCAGAATCTGGTGAGCAACGCCATGCGCCACGCACGCTCGAAGGTGACGGTGAGTTATCAGGTCGGGCAATTGCGCTGCCGCGTGGACATCGAGGACGACGGGCCGGGTGTGCCGGAGGTGGCGTGGGAGCGGATTTTCACGCCGTTTCTGCGTCTGGACGACAGTCGCACACGCGCATCGGGCGGGCATGGTCTGGGCTTGTCGATTGTGCGGCGGATCATCCACTGGCATGACGGCCGGGCGATCATTGGCAAGAGCAAGAATCTGGGTGGGGCTTGCTTTAGCTTGAGTTGGCCGAGGAATCAGGAGCGCCGTTGAGATGTGTGGTGTCGGGTCTGGCCTCATCGCGAGCAGGCTCACTCCTACAGTTGAAATGCGTTCCCCTGTAGGAGTGAGCCTGCTCGCGATAGGGCCAGTGCCCACCACACAAATCTTCAGGCCTGAATGCTGACCAGACTCAACAACTGCCCATCCTGCACCCCAAACTGCGCCTCCAGTTCAGTGCCGTTGTGCCACTCGGCCGACAAGTCCGTCAACAACCGCAATCGAACCTGACCCGCCTCCGTCCACTCCAGCACTTCAGCATGCTCGAAATAAAAGCGCTTCTGCACAATCGGATACAGCGCTTTGAACAGACTTTCTTTCACCGAAAACGTCAGCGTTACCCACAACGCCAACTGATCCCGCGAGGCGGCCGTCATGCGCTGCATTTCAGGTGGCGTCAGAATCTCCCCAGCCAGGCGCTCGGCGCGTTCGGTGTTGAGCAGGTTTTCCAGATCCATGCCCAAACCGCGCCAGTGTTGCTTGTTGGCGACAATCGCTGCCGCGCGTCCGGTGCTGTGAGTGATCGAGCCGCAAATGTGTGCTGGCCAGATCGGCGCGCGATCTGCACCGATCGCCGGCACCACGCCGCTGCCCTCCAATTGCTGCAACGCCGCCCGGGCGCAGATCCGTCCGGCGAGAAACTCCGCCTGACGCTTGGCCACCGAACGCTGAATGCTCGGCGGCGCAACCACGGCACTGCGTTGAAAATCATCGCCAAGCAGTTGAGCGGGATCGAAGTGGGTGCTGAGCAGCACGGTGTCGGCCAATACCGTCGGCAACGGCCAGTGGCTGTCGAGCGCGGTGCAGCAGGCGGGGAGGGCGGGGGTGAGATTCATGGCGGGCATTTTGCCGGTTAGTCGCCGCAAGGTCGAGATTGGCGGTGAAGCTTTCGCGAGCAGGCTCACTCCTACAGGGGAACGCATTTCAATTGTAGGAGTGAGCCTGCTCGCGATGGCCGCTACTCGGTGTCTCTGATCAGCTGAAGATTTTCTGCAGGAACGCTTTCATGTCCGCCCAGGATTTTTCATCCGCTGCCTTGTTGTAACCAATGTCCGGCCCACCATGCTCGCCATGGCTCAGGCGATCGGCATCGGGATTGGTGAAGCCATGCTTGGCGCCCTCCAGACTGACGAACTTGTAGTCAGCCCCGGCCTTGTCCATTTCAGACTTGAACGCCGTGACATTGTCCGGGGTGACCATGCTGTCCAACGCGCCATGTTCGACCAGAATCTTCGCTTTCACGCTGCCGGGTGTCGCCGGGGTTTTGGTCGCCAGCGCACCGTGGAAACTCACCACGCCCGCCAATGGCTCACCTTGCCGCGCGGCGTTCAGCACCACCGCACCGCCGAAGCAGTAACCGATGGCGGCAATTTTATTCACGTCGGTCTGCGGCTGTTTCTTCAGCAAGTTCAGCCCGGCCTCGAAGCGCTTGCTGGAAGCCGCCGCATCCTGGGTCGCCGCCTGCATGAACGCCATTGCATCTTTCGGGTGCTCGGTGTTCTTGCCTTCGCCGTACATATCGATCGCCAGGGCGCTGTAGCCGAGCTCGGCGAGATCGCGAGCGCGGCGCTTGGCGTAATCGTTCAGACCCCACCATTCGTGCACCACGACGACACCCGGACGCTTGCCTTTGATGGCGTCGTCATAGGCGTAGTAGCCGATCAACTTTGTGCCATCGGCACTTTGGTAGGGAATTTCTTCAGTCTTGATCGCAGCCTGAGTGAGGCTGCTGACAGCCAGCAAAGTAAGGGCGAGGAACAGGCGCATGGTCGGGTCTCCTGACAGTAAAGGGTCAAAACAGCCTAGTTCATTTGGTTCAGGTCAGGTTCAGAGACGGTTCAGGGGCGGTACAGGGGAGGGTCAGTAACCTTGCGCCATACCCAAACAGCGCTGTGAAAGAGGAAATACCCATGACTTTTAATAAACTGTTGCTGGCATTGACCGTAATGAGCGCCAGTATCGCGGCCCAGGCCGACACCACGTCGAACTTCGCCGGCCTGAGCTTCGGCCAGACCAGTGACAAGATCAACAAATCCAATTCGCTGAACAACAACCTCGATCACCCGAACGCCACCGGCGCGATTGACGGCAACAACACCTACGGCGTCCGCCTCGGTCAGCAAAACAGCCAGGGTCGCTACTACGCCACCTACGACAACGTGTCGGGCTCGCACAATGGCATTAAACTGCGTCAGGAAAACCTGCTGGGCAGCTACGATCTGTTCTACCCGGTGGGCGGCAGCACCAAGCTGTTCGGCGGTGCGACGGCGGGTCTGACCAAGCTGACTCAGGATTCGCCAGGCTACAGCCGCGACAGTGACATCGGTTACGCCGTCGGCGGCCAGTTCGGTGTGTTGCAGCAAGTATCGCAAAACACCTCGGTCGAACTCGGTTACCGTTACCTGATGAGCAACGCCAGCACCGAGATGAAAGAGAGCGGTGGCAGCAAGCAAGGTTCGCTGGACTTGAACAGCAGCGCGCAGACTTACCTGTCGGCCAACTACAATTTCTAAGGAGTTGCCAGCAGGTTCAATGTGGGAGCGAGCCTGCTCGCGAAAGCGGTGAATCAGTCGATCAATTTATCGACTGACACACAGCATTCGCGAGCAGGCTCGCTCCCACAGGTGTGTGACTGGAGATGCTGATTTACCCGGGAGAGTGTTATGAAACTGTTGGTCGTCGAAGATGAAGCGCTGTTGCGCCATCACCTGCAAACCCGCCTCACGGAGAGCGGTCACGTGGTCGAGTCCGTGGCCAATGCCGAAGAGGCGCTGTACCAGACCGGACAGTTCAACTTTGACCTGGCGGTGATTGATCTTGGCCTGCCGGGCATGGGCGGTCTTGACCTGATTCGCCAATTGCGCGCGGGTGGCAAGACTTTCCCGATCCTGATCCTCACCGCGCGCGGCAACTGGCAGGACAAGGTCGAAGGTCTCGCCGCCGGCGCCGACGATTACGTGGTCAAGCCGTTCCAGTTCGAAGAGCTCGACGCGCGTCTGAATGCCTTGCTGCGCCGCTCCAGCGGTTTCACCCAGTCGACCATCGTCGCCGGGCCGCTGCTGCTCGACCTCAATCGCAAACAGGCGACCCTCGACGAGCAACCGCTGGCGCTGACCGCCTACGAGTACCGCATCCTCGAATACCTGATGCGTCATCATCAGCAAGTGGTGCCCAAGGATCGCTTGATGGAGCAGCTCTACCCGGACGACGACGAGCGCGATCCGAATGTCATCGAAGTGCTGGTCGGTCGCCTGCGCCGCAAACTCGAAGGCCCGGCCGGGTTCAAGCCGATCGACACCGTGCGCGGCCTCGGCTACCTGTTCAATGAGCGCTGCACTTGATTCGTTCGCTTCGCGTTCGGCTGATGCTCGCCGCCACCACGTTGGCGGTGTTGTTCATGCTCGCCTTGCTCCCGGCGATGCAGGGCGCGTTCAGCCTCGCGTTGCAGGACTCGATCGAACAACGCCTGGCCTCCGACGTCACCACGCTGATCTCTGCCGCGCGCATCGAAAACGGTCGGCTGGTGATGCCCAATCAGTTGCCGGACGAGCGTTTTAACCTCACCGATTTCCGATTGCTCGGCTACATCTACGACCGCGAAGGGCATCTGGTCTGGCGCTCGAAAGCTACCCAGGAAGAGCAGATCAACTACAAACCGCGCTACGACGGACTCGGTAACGAGTTCGCGCGGATCCGTGAAACCAACGGCCAGGAATTCTTCGTCTACGACGTCGAAGTCAAATTGCTCGGCGGCAAAAGCGCGGCGTTCAGCATCGTCGCCCTGCAACCGGTGCGCGAGTACGAAACCACCCTCGAAGGTCTGCGCGAGAATCTCTATCTGGGCTTCGGTGCGGCCTTGCTCGTGTTGCTGGCATTGTTGTGGATCGGCCTGACCTGGGGTCTCAAAGCCTTGCGCCGGCTCAGTCAGGAACTCGACGAAATCGAAGGCGGCACCCGCGAAAGCCTCACCGAGCAACATCCGCGTGAGTTGCTGCGCCTGACCGGCTCGCTCAACCGTTTGCTGCACAGCGAACGCCAGCAGCGCAGTCGTTATCGCGATTCCCTTGATGACTTGGCGCATAGCCTGAAAACCCCGTTGGCCGTGCTGCAGGGCGTCAGCGAAGACATGGCCCAGCGTCCTGAAGAACGCGATCAGGCCTGGGTGCTGCAAAGCCAGATCGAACGCATGAGCCAGCAGATCAGCTACCAACTGCAACGGGCCAGCTTGCGCAAAAGCGGACTGGTGCGGCACCAGGTGCGCCTGCAACCGGTACTGAAAAGTTTGTGCGACACGCTGGACAAGGTTTATCGCGATAAACATGTGCGCGTGGCATTCGATCTGCCTGAACACTGTTATGTGCCAATCGAACAGGGTGCGTTGCTGGAGATGATGGGCAACCTGCTGGAAAACGCCTATCGCCTTTGTCTGGGCGAAGTGCGCATCAGCGTGCGCGAAACCCTGGCGGGAATTGAACTGTGCGTCGAAGATGACGGCCCCGGCGTGCCACCGGATCAGCGCGCGCGGATTCTGGAGCGTGGCGAACGGCTGGATGCCCAGCATCCGGGGCAGGGGATCGGCTTGGCGGTGGTCAAGGACATTATTGAAAGCTACAACGCCAAACTGGCGTTGGGCGATTCCCCGATGGGCGGGGCGGCGTTCAGGATTCATTTTCCGGCGGTGTGATTGGAAGTTGCCCTCACCCTAACCCTCTCCCAGAGGTAGAGGGGACTGACCGAAGTGTCTTGCGAAAATGATCGACCTGAGCGATTTGCGTCGAATATGGATTCAGCGAGAGCTGTCAGGTCGGCGGATTTATTGAACATCCCCCCATCAGTCCCCTCTCCCCCCGGGAGAGGGTTAGGGTGAGGGGCTTTTGATGTAGCGCCTCACTGCTCCTGCGCCCGATACGCCCCCGGCGTCAGCCCCGTCCACTTCTTGAACGCCCGGTGAAACGCCGACGGTTCGGAAAACCCCAACTGCTCGGCGATCTGCTGCAACGACAGATCCGCCCGGCCCAAATGATATATGGCGATATCCCGCCGCAGCTGATCCTTCAGTTCCTGAAAACTGCTGCCTTCCTCACGCAAATGCCGACGCAGGGTCTGCGGGCTGATGTGCAAGTGCGCCGCGACCGCTTCCAGATCCGGCCAGTTCGCACTGTCGCGGCTGAGCAAACGGCGCAGGCGGCTGCTCAGGCTGTCACCGTCGTCCGGGCGTGAGAGCAGGTCGGCGGGGGAACGTTCGAGGAAGTGCTTGAGGGTGCGTTCGTCCTGCAACAGCGGCATGTGCAGATAGCGACTGTGGAACACCAGGCTGCTCTGCTCTGTGCCGAAGGTCATGGGGCAGGGGAACAGCAGATCGTATTCGGCGCCGTGCTCGGGGCGCGGATAGCTGAAGGTCGCCTGTTCAAGACGAATCCGCTGGCCGATCAGCCAACTACCGAGGCGATGCCATATCACCAGCAGGCTCTCGGTGAGAAAGTGATCCGGGTCCCACATCTGCGAATCATCGAGGCTCAAACGCACCCATTCGTCTTCGCGACTGAGGCTCAGGCGCGGGGCTTGCGGGAATAGGCTATAAAACAATAAACCCCGTTGCAGCGCTTTCTCCAGATTGCGGCAGTGGATCGAGGCGTGGCACATCATGGCGAAACTGCCGGGCTTGCTTGGGGCATTGCCGAAACCCAGGTATTCGTCGTCCAGCGCCAGCCACAAGCCTTGAATCAGCCGGGTGAATTGTTCCGGAGCAATGCGAGCGCGAGGCTCATCGAGCAATTCCGGGCTGATGCCCAGTTGCAGCAGCAAGCCCGAGTAATCGAAACCCACGCGGCGTGCGCCACCGAGGGCGGCACGGGCGAAATGACTGGCGATGGTGCGTTCGCGCATAAGCGGCAAATCCTTCCTCAGGCACCGGATGGTAGCCGGGGGCTGGACATGCCTACAAGGCGGATTTCCGCCAAATTGTAGGACGAGAAGCGGCGAGTTGGCGGAAATCCGCCACACTTGAGTAACCAAGCGGTGACATCCATGAACCTGTCATCCCTGATATCAAAAGGCTTGCAGCGATTTGCACCAAACTGGCACGAGGTTTGCGATAAGAGCGACAGAAGCGTGCGTTGATCCCGTCCGGACAGCGCCGCTCCAACAACAAATCCCTCCAGTGCAGGAGGGTTCGCAATTCAGGTTTCGCGGTCAACAGATGGATGTTGCCACGCGGGACTCTTGAGGAAACTTGCAATGACGACTCGTCAGCCACTGTACAAATCCCTGTATTTCCAGGTGATCATCGCAATCATCATCGGTATTGCGCTCGGTCACTACTACCCGCAGTTCGGTGTCGCGGTAAAGCCGCTGGGTGACGGGTTCATCAAGCTGATCAAAATGATCATCGCCCCGATCATCTTCTGCACCGTGGTCAGCGGTATCGCTGGCATGCAGAACATGAAATCGGTCGGCAAGACCGGCGGTTACGCACTCCTGTACTTCGAAATCGTTTCGACCATCGCTCTGCTGGTCGGCCTGGTCGTGGTCAACATCGTGCAACCGGGCAATGGCATGCACATCGACGTTGCCACCCTCGACGCCTCGAAAGTCGCCTCTTATGTAGCGGCTGGCGCTGACCAAAGCGTTGTCGGCTTCCTGCTCAACGTGATCCCGACCACCATCGTCGGCGCGTTCGCCACCGGTGACATCCTGCAAGTCCTGATGTTCTCGGTGATCTTCGGTTTTGCCCTGCATCGTCTGGGTGCCTACGGCAAGCCTATCCTCGATTTCATCGATCGCTTCGCTCACGTGATGTTCAACATCATCAACATGATCATGAAGCTCGCGCCAATCGGTGCCTTCGGTGCCATGGCCTTCACCATCGGTGCTTACGGTGTCGGCTCGCTGGTGCAGCTGGGTCAACTGATGATCTGCTTCTACATCACCTGCCTGCTGTTTGTGCTGATCGTGCTCGGCGGCATCGCCCGCATGCACGGTTTCAGCGTGCTGAAGATGATTCGTTACATCCGTGAAGAACTGCTGATCGTCCTCGGCACCTCGTCGTCGGAATCGGTACTGCCACGCATGCTGATCAAGATGGAGCGTCTGGGCGCGAAGAAATCGGTAGTGGGTCTGGTGATTCCGACCGGTTACTCGTTCAACCTCGACGGTACTGCGATCTACCTGACCATGGCCGCTGTGTTCATTGCCCAGGCAACCGACACGCACATGGACATCACTCACCAGATCACTCTGCTGGTGGTGTTGCTGCTGTCCTCCAAAGGCGCAGCCGGTGTGACCGGTTCGGGCTTCATCGTGCTGGCAGCGACCCTGTCGGCGGTCGGTCACCTGCCAGTGGCCGGTCTGGCGCTGATCCTCGGTATCGACCGCTTCATGTCCGAAGCCCGTGCCCTGACCAACCTGGTGGGTAACGCTGTAGCGACCATCGTGGTTGCCAAGTGGGTGAAAGAGCTGGACACCGACACGCTGCAAACCGAGCTCGCCTCGGGCGGTCGCGGTATCGCTGATACCCGTCCGGAAGATGACCTGGGTGTGGCTGAAGGCCCGACGCCTAGCAGCGTCAAGTAACCCTCGCGTCATGAAAAACCCGCTTCGGCGGGTTTTTTCTTGCCTGCTGTTTGAGCGTAACGGTCACACCCGGTGACATTTGCGGTGATTGCCGTGCGCGGCATCGCTGCCTAGGCTGAGTGCATCGCCCAAGGAGTTCGCCCATGTCCGCACCGCTGTCCTCACTGAAAATTCTCGATTTCTCGACGCTGCTGCCGGGGCCGTTCGCCTCGTTGTTGCTGGCGGACATGGGCGCTGAAGTGCTGCGCATCGAGTCGCCGACGCGCCTGGATCTGCTGCGAGTATTGCCGCCGCATGATGGTGGATTATCGGCCAGTCATGCCTACCTGAACCGTAACAAACGCAGCCTGGCGCTGGATCTGAAACAGCCCGAAGCACTGGAAGTGGTCAAGCAGTTGCTGGGCGATTACGACATCGTTCTGGAACAGTTTCGCCCCGGTGTGATGGAACGTCTGGGCCTGGGCTATGAAGCGCTGAAAGCGATCAACCCAAAGCTGATTTATGTGTCGATCACCGGTTATGGCCAGACCGGGCCGTACAAGGAACGCGCCGGGCATGACATCAACTATCTGGCGCTGGCGGGGCTGGCCAGTTACACCGGCCGCGCCGACAGCGGGCCGTTGCCGTTGGGCATGCAAGTGGCGGATGTTGCCGGTGGTTCGTTGCACGGGGTTATCGGCTTGTTGGCCGCTGTGATTGCGCGACAGCAAACGGGGCAGGGCACACATCTGGACGTGAGCATGACCGATTGCGCGTTCAGCCTGAATGCCATGGCCGGGGCTGGCTATCTGGCTTGCGGCGAAGAGCCTGAGTGGGAAGATCAGATGCTTAACGGTGGCAGCTTTTACGACTACTACCGCTCTCGCGATGGCCGCTGGATGTCGGTGGGCAGTCTGGAACCGGGCTTTATGCAGCAGTTGTGTACGGCGCTGGGGCGGCCGGAGTTGGCGGCGCAGGGCCTGTCGCCCAAGCCTGAACAGCAGCGGGCGTTGAAATACGCGCTGACGGTCGAGTTCGAAAAGCATGACTTTGCCGAACTGTGCGAGATGTTTGCCGGCATCGATGCGTGTGTCGAACCGGTGCTGAGCCTGGGTGAGGCGGTGCGCCATCCGCAGTTGCAGGCGCGGGAGGTGGTGACGCAGGTGCCGCGCGGGGATGGCACTACGCAGGCGCAGATGGCCTGTCCGTTGAAGTTTTCCGAGGCGTTGCCGGCCCCGCGGCATGTTGGCGCGGTGCTGGGGCAGCATACGGATCAGGTGTTGGGGGAGTTGGGGATTAGTGCTGAGCGGATTGCCGAATTGCGTTCTGCCAAAGTCATTCTTTAGTGCCTGTACCGGCCTCTTCGCGCTTCGTCAACGTCGTCAATCTGTAAACCCATTTCAAATGTGGGAGCGAGCCTGCTCGCGAAGGGGCCAGCCAAGGCACTGAAAATCCGGGCTATTCCACCCGCATCTCACCACTGAACACCAAGGTACTCCGGCAGCTACGACACAAATACCGCCGCCCCTGCCGCACCAGACTATGGCGCTGCGCCGAAAACGGAAAATCGCTTTCTGCGCACGGGCATTTGTAGATATAGCGGGTCACGCTGCGGCGCTTGATTGCATAGGTGTGGCAGCGATCCGGCGGCAGTTCGTAAACCCCGCGCATGATCAGTTGCCATTCCTCGCCATGGGGCTGGATACGGTCGCCGAACAAGTGATGGGCGATCAGGTGCGCGACTTCGTGGGCCACGGTCTGCTTGAGGAAGTGTTCGGCGTTTTCCCGGTACAACTGCGGGTTGAAGCGCAGCAGATTCTCGTGCAGATGCGCGACACCGGCTTTTTGCCCGCGCAGCTTGAGACTGACGACAGGGCGTGGGAAAGAACGTTTGAAAAAGGATTCAGCGAGTTGGTAACAGTCTTCGACGCGGGTATTGAGTTGCTCGGGCATGCTTGATGGATCTCCAGAGGCGTCGAGTATGCCGCAACCCTGTGGACTTGCGAATCGCCGAGCTGCCGAATGGTCATCCTCCAAACGACAAGGCCGCCTTGCGGCGGCCTGTGATCAGCCTGTCGAGTCAGTTCGTATACACAGGCCCGACGCCCAGCCCCCAGACAATCACGGTGAATGCCATGATGGCGACCAGCACCACCAGACCCACCGCCAGCACTGAGCTTGAGAACAGAAAACCTTCGTCCGACGGAATGTTCATGAACGTCGGCAGCCCCACATACAACAGATACACCGTGTAGCAGATGGCCGCCGTACCAACGATCATCCCCAGCCACATATGCGGATACAGCGCCGCCAGGCCGCCGACAAACAGCGGTGTCGCGGTGTAGGTGGCAAACGCCACGCAACGGGCCAGACTCGGGTTGGCGTCATAGGTGCGGGCCATCCAGTGCACGAAGGCACCCATGACCGCGACGCCACTGAGCATCGCCAGATACGACATGACCGTCATCCAGATCGCGCTTTCGACGGTGAGCATCACCGGTGCGCGATTGCCGATTACCCAGCCGACCTGGGTGGTGCCGATAAACGCCGAGACAGCGGGGATCGCCGCCAGAATCAGCGTGTGGGTGAGGTACATGTGGCTGATGCTTTCCTCTTGGTCGCCACGGATTTCCTTCCATTCCTGATCGGGGTGGGTAAAAAGTCCCACTACGTGATGGATCATGCCAGTCACTCCTCTTGTTATTGCCATCGCCCCCCATCGGAGCGCCTACGGGCCAAGGTGGCCGAGCAAATACAGGTCTCCAGATGTGTGCGACCTTATGTCGCAGTATAGAAAGGACTTACCCGCACAGGTATTAGGGGCTTAGAGCAAATCGCGCTGTAAACACAGGGCTTAATCGCCTTGGGGTCTGTAAAGAATGCAAACCTGGGCCACGACAACCTGTGCCCACAACTCCGGGGTTTTTGCGTAAAATGCCGGCCTTTCGTCACACCTCACGGATTTCGCGTCATGGGCACTCTTACGGTCAACCAGAACAAACTGCAAAAGCGCCTGCGCCGCCTGGCCGGCGAAGCGGTCGCCGATTTCAACATGATTGAAGACGGCGACAAGGTCATGGTCTGCCTGTCCGGGGGCAAAGACAGCTACACCATGCTCGATGTACTGCTGCACCTGCAGAAGGTTGCCCCGATCAAGTTCGAGATCGTCGCGGTGAACATGGACCAGAAGCAGCCGGGTTTCCCCGAGCATGTGCTGCCGGCTTATTTGAAAGAGCTGGGCGTCGAGTACCACATCGTCGAGAAAGACACCTATTCGGTGGTCAAGGAGCTGATCCCGGAAGGCAAGACCACTTGCTCGCTGTGCTCGCGCCTGCGTCGCGGCACGCTGTACACCTTTGCCGATGAAATCGGCGCGACCAAGATGGCCCTCGGTCATCACCGTGACGACATCGTCGAAACATTTTTCCTCAACATGTTCTTCAACGGCTCCCTCAAGGCAATGCCGCCGAAGTTGCGCGCCGACGATGGTCGCAACGTGGTGATCCGCCCGCTGGCGTACTGCAACGAGAAGGACATTCAGGCTTACTCGGATTTGAAAGAATTCCCGATCATCCCGTGCAACCTCTGCGGTTCGCAGGAAAACCTGCAGCGTCAGGTGGTCAAGGAAATGCTCGTGGACTGGGAGCGCAAGACCCCGGGCCGAACCGAAAGCATCTTCCGCAGTCTGCAGAACGTGATCCCGTCGCAACTGGCCGACCGCAACCTGTTCGACTTCACCAGCCTCAAAATCGACGAGACCGCGGGTTCGCGCTTCGTCAACGTCGTCAATCTGTAAACACCTTCAAATGTGGGAGCGAGCCTGCTCGCGAAGAGGGAGTATCAGTCAACAAATCATTTGAATGACACACCGTTTTCGCGAGCAGGCTCGCTCCCACATTGGTTTCTTCGCTTCATTCAATAGGAGAGGGCATGCGCGATTACAAGTGGCTGCACGAATACTGTCTGAACCGCTTCGGTTCGGCGGCTGCACTGGAAGCCCATCTGCCCGTTCCCAAGACTCCGGCGCAACTGCGCAAGATCAGCGACGACCGCTACCTCTCGACCATGGCCCTGCGCGTGTTCCGTGCCGGCCTCAAGCACAGTCTGGTCGACGCCAAGTGGCCGGCCTTCGAAGAAGTGTTCTTCAAGTTCGATCCGGAAAAAGTCGTGCTGATGAGTGCCGAGCACCTTGAGCGACTGATGCAGGATGCGCGGATCATTCGCCATCTCGGCAAACTGAAAAGCGTGCCGCGCAATGCGCAGTTCATTCTCGATGTGGAGAAAGACAAGGGCAGTTTCGGGGCATTGATTGCCGACTGGCCGGTGACCGATATCGTCGGTCTGTGGACCTATCTGAAAAAGCACGGTCATCAACTGGGTGGGCTATCAGCGCCACGCTTTTTGCGCATGGTCGGCAAGGATACCTTTGTGCCGAGCTACGACGTGGTTGCGGCGCTGAACGCACAGAAGATCGTCGACAAGGTGCCGACCAGTCTGCGCGATCTGGCGATCGTGCAGGATGTGTTCAACCAGTGGCATGAGCAGAGCGGCGGGCGGGCGATGAGCCAGATTTCGATGATGCTCGCGTACACCGTCAACCATTAAGACCGAGTTGCCCCAATCGCTGGCAAGCCAGCTCCCACAGGATCTCTGTTGAAACACAATTATGTGATCGACGCAAAAACCTGTGGGAGCTGGCTTGCCAGCGATGGCGATCTGTCAGGCGACGGAGATCTCGCCTTCACCCGCCAGTTTGCGATTCAACTGATACCGCCAGCGCACATACAACAGCGCCGAGCAGAACACCGCCAGGCTCGCGACCATTTCCAGCACGCCAAACAACTGCCGGTTCGGGTCATACGCCGCCAGTGCGCCTTTGATGAAATACAGATTCACCACAAAGCACATCCACGAATGCCCACGGGCGCTGCCCATGATCATCGCGGGCGCCAAGATGATCCACGGGATCAGCTCGACCAGCAGAATCACCCACGGCCGCGCGCCGTGCAGGTCAGCGAAAACCAGATAGTAGGCTGCGAGCAATCCGCCCAAGGCGAAAAAACTCAGCAGACTGATGATGCGCATTGCCTTGACGCGTGGCTCCAGCCATTCGACGGCGGGCAGGATTTTCGGCTTCTTCGCCACTGTCAGCCCTCCAGTTTCTGCGCAGTCTTGGCCAGGCGCAGACCCAGTGCGCGACACAGCGCCACTTCGTGCTGATCGAGACCTTTTTTACCGTCAGCCCCGGCGTGGTGGCTGGCGCCATAAGGCGTGCCGCCGCCCTGGGTTTCCAGTAGCGCCGATTCACTGTACGGCAGACCGGTGATGAGCATGCCGTGGTGCAGCAGCGGCAGCATCATCGACAGCAGAGTGGTTTCCTGGCCGCCGTGCAAACTGGCGGTAGAGGTGAACACGCCGGCCGGTTTGCCGACCAGCGCGCCGGTCAGCCAGAGGTTGCTGGTGCCATCGAGGAAGTACTTCAGCGGCGCCGCCATGTTGCCGAAACGCGTCGGGCTGCCCAGCGCCAGGCCGGCGCAGTTTTTCAGGTCATCGAGGGTGGCGTAGAGCGCGCCTTCGTCTGGAATGGCTGGAGCCACGGCTTCGCACTCGGTCGAGATCGCCGGCACCGTGCGTAAACGCGCTTCGAGACCGGCCTGCTCGACACCACGGGCAATCTGCCGGGCCATCTCGTTGGTCGAGCCGCTGCGGCTGTAATACAGCACCAGAATGTACGGCGCGCTCACGGCAACAACTCCAGCACATTTTCCGGTGGACGACCGATGACCGCTTTGTCGCCGACTTCAAGAATGGGCCGTTCCATCAGTTTCGGATGTTGGGCGATGGCGTCGATCAATTGCACTTCACTCAGGCTTTCGTCAGCCAGCTGAAGCATTTTGTATTCATCTTCCCCGCTGCGCAGCAACTGGCGCGCGCTGATCCCGAGCTTGCCGAGCAGGGCCTTGATTTGCGCCGCATTCAGCGGGGTTTCGAGGTAACGCACGACGTTCGGGGTCAGGCCGCGGGCTTCAAGAAGCTCCAGTGCGCCGCGGGATTTCGAGCAGCGCGGATTGTGATAAAGCGTCAGATCGGTCATGGCGGGTCGCTTCTGGCGTAAAGTGGCGGCTATTCTAACTGTGCAGCGCGCAATCCAGAACCTTCGGAGGCGATGGGTCGCAGGCGCCTTCAAATTTTCACAAGGAACACGACATGACACGGCGATTGGCAGCGGCATTGACGGTAATCGGGGCGTTGATGCTGGGGGGCTGCGGCAATGATTACGGGATCGACCAGAACGGTCAGAAGGTTGCGTCCGAGCGTTTGGACAAACAATGGGTGGTGCTGAACTACTGGGCCGAATGGTGCGGCCCGTGCCGGACCGAGATCCCGGAGCTCAACCATTTGGCTGATGAGCTCAAGAGCAAGAACGTTGGCGTGTTCGGGGTGAACTTCGACAATGTGCAGGGCGTGGAGTTGAAAGACGCCAGTGAAAAACTGGGCATCAAGTTCACTGTGCTGGCGCAGGATCCGGCGGAGCTGTTCGAGTTGCCGCGCAGTGAAGCGCTGCCGGTAACGTACATCATCGACAACAAGGGCAAGGTGCGTGAGCAATTGATGGGGGAGCAGACGGCGGCGGGGGTGATGGCCAAGCTTGAGGCTCTACAGGCGACCCAGTAACGTCAAAAGCCCCTCACCCCAGCCCTCTCCCGGGGGGAGAGGGAGCCGATCGAGGTGTCTGGCGAGGTACATCGACCTGAAAAAACCAGTCGATTATGGATTCACCAAAGCCAGATCCGCTCATTTAGGCAGTCGCCAGAGCTGGCCTCGATCGATTATGGATTCGGCGATGGCCAGTCAGGTCGGTGTACTTCTCCAATATCCCCCAATCAGTTCCCTCTCCCTCTGGGAGAGGGCTAGGGTGAGGGCTTTGGCGGCTTTGAGGCTTAGCCCTCTTCCAACCACCAACGCAACGGCTTGCCTTCAGCCGGCCAGAAACGCATCTGCTCGATCGGCGAGATGTCCCAGCGCTCGACATGCTCCAGCGCCTGCAGGAAGCGTTGCTCCTGCTCCATCAGCGCCGGTGCACAGAGTTTGCGGGTCTTGCCGATCTTGCCGAAAGTCAGCTTGTCACCGTCCAGCGTGTACGGCGCGAACCAATGGTTGCAGCCACCGTTGCCGTAGGCGCGGCCGTCATCGCCCAGGGTCACGGTCAGATGGCTGTAATCCATCAATGGCCGCTCACCGATCCACTCCAGAATGTAGCTGCGGTTCTGTTGCAGTTGCACAGGCTCCGCCGCGCAACCCACCAAACCAACACCGACCAGCGCGGTCAGGGCAAGGCGTTTCATCACGCAGGCTCCTGGCATTTCGGGCACAGATGCTTGTCGCCAACGGCTTTCCAGCCCAGCTCGGCGATGCGTGCCGTGGCAGCTGGTTTCTCGGCGTTTTTGCCAAGTTTGGCGTCTACCGCAAATTCGAAGCTCAGCTCTTTGGCGCAGCTGTCGCAGTTGACCTGCCAGGTGTGAATCGCCAGTTCGCCAAACACCGGGCCTGTAGTCATCGCGGTCCATTGGCCCGGCGGATTGATCAGGTGGCGGACGGTTTCAACGGTCAGGCGCATGGACAAGTCCTTGCTGCCTTTGAGGGTGACCAACAAGGCGTCACCGATGCGAATCGAGCCACCATTGCCGGTGACCTGATAGCGGCCCGGAACGAGGGCGCGGCATTCGGTGAGGGTGTGTTGCGGGTTCATCAGGGTATAGCGGAAATCGTGTTCGACCATGGGTCCTCCAAATATGCGCGACATGCTAGCACGGGCTTGATTGCAGAATGATGCGCGCGTGTGACCTTCGATCAGGTTCAAATGAGAGGACGCTCATGGCAAACTGCCGGCCTCGACTCTGAAGGAACGGAACATGGCGCTGATCGAATGTTATGAATGCAAGAAGAGCATCAGCTCCGAAGCCAACGCGTGCATTCATTGTGGGGCTCCAATGGCGGAGCAAACAGAACACGCGCAGACCGTAGCGGCGCCTGTTCAGGCTTCGACAATCTCGTTCGGCAGCTTGCCGCGCAACAAGTCTGTTCCCGAGGCCATCGCCCTGGCACCTGCACCGCAACCGTTGCCGAAAGTCATGCCGGCCGCTGCGCGGCGTCGGCGCCAGCAGCCCACCGAGCAACCTGTTACCGAGCAGGCCAATGCCGACGGCAGTCGGCCGGTGGAAGGCTGGCTGAAGATCATGATCTTCCTGCTGCCGATGTTTTTCGTCTGGTTCCTGCTGCGCTACGGCCATTCGATGAAACAGCGCTTTTTTGGCTTCGGCTGGTTGGCGTTGCTGGTTCTGGCATCTTCGCTTTCACCGAAATAAGCTGAAAAGCGCTCAGCCCTCGACCTGGTTCTGTGGCGTTCCCGCTGCCCAGGTCGCGATGTTGTGCAAGGTTGTCGCGGCAATTGCACCCAGTGCTTCACGCGTCAGAAAGGCTTGGTGCGCGGTGATGATCACGTTGGGAAAGGTCAGCAATCGCGCCAGCACATCGTCCTGCAAGGGCAGGTCGGAGCGATCCTCGAAAAACAGTTGCGCCTCTTCTTCATAGACATCCAGACCCAGATAGCCGAGCTGGCCGTCCTTCAAGGCGTCAATCAATGCCGGCGTATCGACCAGACCGCCGCGACCGGTATTGATCAGCATGGCGCCGGCCTGCATGTGCGCCAGTGAATCGCGGTTGATCAGGTGTTTGCTCTGCTCGTTGAGCGGGCAGTGCAGGCTGATGATTCGCGACTGCGCAAGCAGTTCGGGCAAGCTCAGATAGCGCGCACCCAACGCCAGAACATCCGGGTTCGGGAACGGATCGCAGGCCAGCAGCTCGCAGCCGAAACCGTGCATGATTTTCGCGAAGGTCGCGCCGATCTGACCGGTGCCAACAATCCCGACGGTTTTACCGACCAGGTCGAAACCGGTCAGGCCATGCAGGCTGAAATCGCCCTCGCGGGTGCGGTTATAGGCACGGTGCAGACGACGGTTGAGGGCCAGGATCAGCGCCACGGCATGTTCGGCCACTGCGTGCGGCGAGTAGGCCGGCACGCGTACCACGGCCAGTCCCAAGCGTTTCGCGGCGAGCAGATCGACATGGTTGTAACCCGCCGAACGCAGGGCTATCAGACGTGTGCCGCCAGCGGCCAGACGCTCGAGCACTGGAGCGCTGAGGTCATCATTGATGAAGGCGCAAACCACTTCATGCGCGTCGGCCAGCGCCGCCGTATCGAGGCTGAGCCGCGCTGGTTGAAACTGCAGCTCGACACCCGCCGGGCAATCGACGGCGAGGAAGCTGTCGCGGTCGTAGGTCTGGCTACTGAAAACGATCGTGCGCATGAATACCTCCTGGAACATCGACGCGGATTGAAGCACCCGGGCTCACTTTAGCGGCGCTGGCGTTGATCGACATTGCCGTGGATCAGGCACTGATCTTCGCTTGCGCCGCGAGGCGGTTGATCGCGCGCTCCAGTTCTTCCAGCGCTGCCACGGCCTTGGGGTCATCTTGCTTGAGCAGGGTTTCGCTGCGCTGACAGGCTGCACGCAATTGCGGTACGCCGCAATAACGAGTGGCACCGTGCAGGCGATGGACGCGTTCGATCAATGCATTCTGGTCGCGGTTTTCGCAAGCCGTGCGAATGGCCTCGCGGTCGGCTTCCAGTGAGGCGAGCAGCATGGCCAACATGTCTGCCGCCAAGTCAGCCTTGCCGGCAGCCAGGCGCAAGCCTTCCTCATGATCAAGCACCGGCAGTTCATTATTGCCCGCCGCACTGTCGCTGATCCGTTCCGGCCCGTGATTGCGCAAGGCCAGGCCGGTCCATTTCAGCACCACCTGCGCCAATTGCCGCTCGCTGATCGGTTTGGTCAGGTAGTCGTCCATGCCGCTTTGCAGCAGCGCGCGTTTTTCGTTGGCCATGGCGTGGGCGGTGAGGGCGACGATCGGCAGCGGCGTGCAGTGCCGCTCGCTTTCCCACTGGCGAATGGTTTCGGTGCTCTGGCGGCCGTCCATGCCGGGCATCTGCACGTCCATCAGCACCAGATCGAAAGATTCGCTCTGCACGGCTTTGACCGCCGCGTAACCGCTTTCCACTGCAAGTACCTTGGCGCCCATGTCTTCGAGCAGGGTTTGCACCAGCAGCAGGTTGGCCGGGTTGTCGTCGACACAGAGCACTTTCGGCGCGCGGCTCGACAGCGGTTCGCCTGGCTCATTGCGGGGCTGGCGCGGGTTGACCAGATCGGCCAGCGCGCGACGCAATTTACGCGTGCAGGCCGGTTTCGCTTGCAACTGGCTGTGCGGGTTCGGCACCGATAAATGAAACAGCGTCTGTTCGGTGGTCGGGCACAGCACCAGCACTTTGCAACCGAGATGTTCGAGGTCCCAGATGTGCTGGTTCAAACGCTCGGGCAGCATGTCGTTGCTGGTGATGCCAATCACCGCCAGATCAATCGCCTGATCGGTCTGGTACGCGCCGGTGACGCCGTTGGTCAAGGTTTCGAGGGTGTTGAAAGGCGTGACATCGAGGCCACAGTCCTCCAGTTGATGCTGCAAGGCCTGCCGCGCCAGCTCGTGATTTTCCAGCACTGCCACGCGGCGGCCGAGCAATGGCGCGGCCGGCAGGTCTTCGGCGTCGTCGCGGGTCTTGGGCAGACTCAGGCTGATCCAGAATTCCGAGCCTTCGCCCGGCGTGCTGTCGACGCCGATTTCGCCGCCCATCTGTTCGATCAGGCGTTTGGAAATCACCAGCCCCAGACCGGTGCCGCCCGGCTGACGCGACAGTGAGTTGTCGGCCTGACTGAACGCCTGGAACAACGCGCGCACGTCCTGGTTTGAAAGGCCGATGCCGGTGTCCTGAATGCTGATGCGCAGTTGCACGCTGTCTTCATTTTCCTCTTCAAGCATCGCCCGGGCAACGATAGTGCCTTCGCGGGTGAACTTGATCGCGTTGCTCACCAGGTTGGTGAGGATCTGTTTGAGGCGTAGCGGGTCACCAACCAGTGACAGCGGTGTGTCGCGATAGACCAGACTGACCAGCTCAAGCTGCTTGGCGTGCGCAGCGGGGGCGAGGATGGTCAGGGTGTCCTGCAGCAGGTCGCGCAGGTTGAACGGAATATGGTCGAGCACCAGTTTGCCGGCCTCGATTTTCGAGAAGTCGAGGATCTCGTTGATGATCCCCAGCAGGCTGTCGGCGGATTTTTCGATGGTGCCCAGATAATTGAGCTGGCGCGGGGTCAGTTCGCTTTTCTGCAACAGATGGGTGAAACCGAGAATGCCGTTGAGCGGCGTGCGGATCTCGTGGCTCATGTTGGCGAGGAATTCGGACTTGATCCGGCTGGCTTCCAGCGCTTCTTTGCGCGCCAGGTCCAGTTCGATGTTCTGGATCTCGATGGTTTCCAGGTTCTGGCGCACGTCTTCGGTGGCCTGATCGACACTGTGCTGCAACTCTTCGCGGGCGTTTTGCAGGGTACCGGCCATGCGGTTGATGCCCGACGCCAGTTCGTCCAGCTCCTGACTGCCGAGCGGCGGCAAACGCGTTTCCAGATGGCCGTCCTTGAGTTGCGCAACGGCTTGTTTGATCTGGCTCAGCGGGCGATTGATCGTGCGCCCCATGCGCAACGCCAGCAGTGCCGCGCCCGCCAGACCGGCGGCAATCAGCAGCAGACTGGCAAACAGACTGCGATAACCGCGCAGCAGCATGCCGTTGTGCGACAGTTCCAGTTCGACCCAGCCGAGCAAACGGTCGGACTCTTGCGGGATCAATTCGCCGGCGAGGTTGCGATGTTTGCCGAACACCGGCATCAGGTAGCGCGTCGCGTCATTGCCGCTGCGCCGTTGCAATTGCGCGCTGTCGCCGCTGGGCGCCTGATTGAGCATGGTCGGGCCAGCGTGGGCCAATGGCGAGCGGTCCGGGGCGAGGAAGGTCACCGCGCGCACATCCGGTTGTTCAAGGGACTGCGTGGCAATGCGCTCCAGCAGATCGCTGTTGCCGTGACCCATGGCGGGTGCGACCAGCGGCGCCAGCTGCTCGGCGATCATCTCGCCGCGCTGCATCAATTGGCTCTGCAAGTCGGACTGCTGCGTCCAGGTGAAATAACCACCCAGCACCAGCGCCATCAGGCTGGTCGGCAACAAGGTCAGCAACAACACGCGACCTTTGATTCCCAGTTTCTTGAGCACGCCTATCTCCTGCATCCCGCTGATCTGTTGACTCATGCGTGCATCCGGCACGCGACATGGGCGCAGTGTAGCGATTTGCTCGCAGGCAATCTTCGGAAAAATGCGCTCAGAGTGGGTCGGGGCGCCGGTGCTCGTTTGTCAGAAAGGGCAGCCGTGTGTTGCCCGCTGTCCGACAATCTTGAATAATCACTCTCAACTGAGAATTACTTGCAGATACTCATGACTCCTGTTTCCGGCCAGCCACGCATTCTTTCCATCGAAGACGATCCGGTTCTCGGCGCCTATGTCCACGAACATCTGGGCCGCAGCGGCTTTCAGGTGACCTGGTGTCAGAACGGCCAGGAAGGCCTGAGCATCGCCAGGCGCCAGCCGTTCGACGTGGTGCTGATGGACATCCTGTTGCCGGGCCTGGACGGTTTGAATGTGTTGACACAATTGCGCCAGAGCCATTCGACGCCGGTGCTGCTGATGTCGGCCCTGGGTGCCGAGGCCGATCGCATCAGTGGTTTTCGTCTCGGCGCCGACGATTATTTGCCCAAGCCGTTCAGCATGGCCGAGCTGCATGTGCGCATCGAAGCGATCCTGCGTCGGGTCGCGCTGGATCGGCGCCCGGCCGCGCTCGCAAAGCCAGTGGCGGCCGGTACGCTGCGATTCGATGACGAACAGTGCGATGTGTTTTTCCGCGAGCAAGCCGCCGGGCTGACCCGTAGCGAATACCGTTTGCTGGAAACCCTCAATCGCAATGACGAAGAAGTGCTGAGCAAAGCCTTCCTTTATCAGCACGTTCTGCAGCGTGGATACGCGGCCCATGACCGCAGTCTCGACATGCATATCAGCCAGATCCGCCGCAAGCTCAAAGCCATCGGTTACACCGAGCGTGAAGTGCGCACCGTCTGGGGCAAGGGTTACGTCTTGAGTGCTGCAGATGAAACGATCTGAACTGCCGGGGCGGCATTCGCTGTTCTGGAAACTGGCGTTTCTGCTGGTCGCGTTTTGTCTGCTGATGATCTGGCTGAGCTGGTCGTGGGGACGTTATATGGAGGAGCGCAACCAGTTCCTCTCCGACGAGGCACGCGGCACGCTTAGCCGTTACGCCGCGCAAGCCGAGCAAGCGTGGCAGCACGGCGGCCGTAGCGGGGTCGATGACTGGTTGCAGAGCATGGAGTTGCGTGAAGCCAGTTGGGTCGGTGTCATCGGCGGCAACTTGCAGTCGTTGAGCAGCGATCCGCTGAATGAACAGGAAATCCAGCACCTGACGTTCTTGCGTGGTCTCGACTGGCCAATTCACAAACAGGGTCGACCGTGGCTGCGCGTACCGTTTCCCAAAGAACCGTCTGCCGGCAGCTTGGTGATCGAATTGCCCGAGCGATTCCTGCCGGGTAAATATCGCGTGTTCTGGCGCGTCATCACCAACGGCGTGATTCCCGGTCTGTTCACGTTATTGCTGTGTGTCGGTCTTTATCGCTTGCTGGTCGTGCCACTGAACAACCTGCGCGAACAGGCCAATGCCTGGCGCGCCGATCAATTGAATGTGCGGCTGTCGAGCGGCATCACTCAGCGCCCGGACGAACTCGGCGAGCTGGCCAGGGCGTTCGACTCGATGTCCGAACGCCTGCAATCCACCGTCGCTTTGCAACAGCAACTTCTACGCGATCTGTCCCACGAATTGCGCACGCCGCTGAGCCGACTGCGCGTTGCCAGCGAAAGCGAACAGGGTTTGCCGCAATTGCGCGAACGCATCGGTCGTGAAGTCGACGGTATGCAAAGACTGGTCGAAGACACCCTGCAACTGGCCTGGCTCGACACCGATCGCACTCCGCTGCCGGATGAAGCCATTCAGATCCAGGCCTTGTGGGAAATGCTCACTGATAACGCCTGTTATGAAAGCGGCTGGCCGAGTCTGCAATTGCAGTGTGCGGTGGACGAGTCGTGCTGGGTGCGCGGCAATCTGAATACGCTGGCGCAGGCGCTGGAGAACATTTTGCGCAACGCCATTCGGCATTCGCCGGCGGGCGGGATCGTGCGTCTTGATGGACGGCGCGATGGCGATTTCTGGCATCTGTGGCTGGAAGATCAGGGCGGCGGCGTAGCGGAAGCTGATCTGGAACGGATCTTCTCACCGTTCACCCGACTCGACGGCTCGCGGCCCGGTGATGGCGGTTTTGGCTTGGGGCTGAGCATCGCGCGCAATGCCGTGCAGCGCCAGGGCGGAAGTATTTGGGCGGAGAATGGCGGGGCGGGGTTGCGGTTGAATCTGCGGTTGCTGGCGGATGATGGTGTCGCGCCGACTGACGCCTTCGCGAGCAGGCTCGCTCCTACATTGGAACTCGGTTCGCCGCAGATCGTGTGAACAACGCTGATCTCCTGTAGGAGTGAGCCTGCTCGCGATGTAGTCCATTCGGGTGGCCAATCCTCCGGTTTTGCGGGAGCGCTCGCCTTTTTTTGTACGACATTTCCCAAGTTGCATCGGCGGTCATTTCAAGCTTCCTGAAGGGGTTAGGCTCGTGCTTCACCTGATCTTCAAGGAATTGCGCATGACTGTATCCAGCGTTACTGGCAGCCCGGATGGCGAACGTTTCAACGAAGTGCTCGCGCTGATTCACAGTTCCAGACATAAGGCCATGCAAGCGGTCAATACACAGCTGATTGAGCTTTATTGGCTGGTGGGAGCGCATATCAGTCGTAAGATTGAGCAGGCGGAGTGGGGCGATTCGGTCATAACTCAACTGGCCGCACATCTGGCGTATACCCAACCGGGCTTGCGTGGTTTCACCCGACCAAATCTGTTCCGAATGCGCCAGTTTTATGAAACCTATCGGGACGATCCAATTGTCTCACCACTGGTGAGACAATTGCCGTGGACTCATAACATGATCATTTTGAGCCAGAGCAAACACCCGGAAGAGCGTGGGTTCTACCTGCGAATGGCCGTTCAGGAACAGTGGTCGAAGCGCGAACTGGAACGCCAATTCAAGTCTGCTTTGTTTGAGCGAAGCGTCACCGATCCTGCAAAAGCCTCCGCCGCACTGCAGCAATCCCACCCCGAAGCTCTCGAGATATTCCGCGATTCCTACATGGTCGAATTTCTCGACTTGCCCGGCGCTCATTCTGAAACCGATCTGCACCAAGGCCTGTTATCTCGCCTCAAGGAATTCCTGATCGAACTTGGTCGCGACTTCTGCTTTGTCGGTTCCGAATATCCGTTGCAGGTAGGCGGTCGGGATTTCTCTCTCGACCTTCTGTTCTTCCACCGAGGGCTCAACTGCCTTGTAGCCATTGAGCTCAAGGTCGGCCGTTTTGAGCCGGAATACCTCGGCAAACTGGATTTCTATCTGGAGGCGCTGGATCGCAATGTCCGAAAGCCTCACGAAAGCCCGGCCATCGGAGTCCTGCTGTGTGCAAGCAAGGAAGATGAGGTCGTCGAGTACGCACTCAATCGCAGTCTTTCGCCCGCATTGATAGCGGAATATCAAACCTGTCTGCCGGATAAGCAATTGCTGCAGGCCAAGTTGCATGAGTTTTATGCAATGGATACGGCGCCAGCAGAAAATAGCGACTAACCGCTGCTTATTCCCATAAACCATAAGCACCGCACTTTGCGTGATATGGCCTGCGCGGGTTTGCCGGTATGATAGGCGCCCCCGCACGTCTGGATTGCGAATACGCCATGACCCTGCAGTACCCAACCATCGCCGATTGCGTCGGCAACACGCCGCTGGTGCGTTTGCAGCGCCTGCCCGGTGCTACCAGCAACACCCTATTGCTCAAGCTCGAAGGGAATAACCCGGCGGGTTCGGTCAAGGACCGTCCGGCGTTGTCGATGATCACTCGCGCCGAGTTGCGCGGGCAGATCCACGCCGGCGATACGCTGATCGAAGCGACCTCGGGTAACACCGGTATTGCTCTGGCCATGGCTGCAGCGATCAAGGGTTACAAAATGATCCTGATCATGCCGGACAACTCCAGCGCCGAGCGCAAAGCGGCGATGACCGCGTACGGTGCCGAGCTGATTCTGGTCAGCCAGGAAGAAGGCATGGAAGGCGCCCGCGACCTCGCCCAGCGTATGGAAGCCGAAGGCCGTGGCAAGGTGCTCGATCAGTTCGCCAACGGCGATAATCCTGAAGCGCACTACACCACCACCGGCCCGGAAATCTGGCGTCAGACCCAGGGCACTATCACCCATTTCGTCAGTTCGATGGGCACCACCGGCACCATCATGGGCGTTTCGCGCTACTTGAAAGAACAGAGCGACAGCGTGCAGATCGTCGGTCTGCAGCCGATGGAAGGCTCGGCCATTCCGGGCATCCGTCGCTGGCCGCAGGAATACCTGCCGAAGATCTATCAGGCCGACCGCGTCGACCGTATCGTCGACATGGCGCAAAGCGAAGCCGAAGACGTCACCCGGCGTCTGGCCCGCGAAGAAGGCATCTTCTGTGGCGTGTCCTCGGGCGGTGCGGTGGCAGCGATGCTGCGCCTGTCCAAAGAAGTTGAAAACGCGGTGATCGTCGCGATCATTTGCGACCGTGGCGACCGTTACCTGTCGACCGGCATTTTCGACGCGCCCAACTGATGGCCAAGCACGAGAGAGGCCTGCGCTTCCAGCCCACGGGCGGCAGCAAGGCCGCGCAAATCCCGACCGGCAAAAAGCAGCGCTTGAGCATTGAGCGCCTGGCCAATGACGGTCGCGGTATCGCGTTTTTCGAAGGCAAAACCTGGTTCGTCCTCGGCGCCCTTGCCGGTGAAGAGGTCGAAGCGCGGGTGCTCGGCGCCCACGGCAAAGTGGTCGAGGCGCGCACTGAGCGCGTGTTCAAAGCCAGCGAACTGCGCCGCCCGACACCCTGTCAGCACGCCGGCCGTTGCGGCGGTTGCAGCGTGCAGCATTTGCCCCATGAAGAACAACTCGCCCTGAAACAGCGCATGCTCGCCGAGCAATTGTCGCGCGTTGCCGGTGTCGAACCTGAAGAGTGGGCAGAACCGCTGACCGGTCCCGAATTCGGCTATCGCCGCCGCGCCCGGATCGCCGTGCGCTGGGACATGAAGGCGAAGAAACTCGAAGTCGGTTTCCGTGCCGCTGGCAGTCAGGACATCGTCGCAATCAGCGAATGCCCGGTGCTGGTACAGCCCTTGCAGCCGATCATGACCCGTTTGCCGGAGATGCTCCGTCGTTTGAGCAAACCGCAGGCGTTGGGGCATGTCGAATTGTTCAGCGGTTCGTCACTGGCGGTATTGCTGCGGCATATGGCGCCGTTGTCCGAAGCGGACCTGACGATCCTCAAGGACTTCTGCCAGTTCCATGAAGCGCAGTTGTGGCTGCATGGCGAGGGTGAACCTCAGCCGGTCGATGCCGGTCTGAGCCTCGGTTATCGCCTGGAGACATGGAATCTGGATCTGGCGTATCGGCCAGGTGATTTCATCCAGGTCAACGCCGGCGTCAACGAAGCCATGGTCGCGCAGGCGCTGGACTGGCTGAAACCGCGTAGCGAGGAGCGCGTGCTGGATCTGTTCTGCGGCCTCGGCAATTTTGCCTTGCCACTGGCCAAAACCGTGCGCGAAGTCGTTGCGGTGGAAGGCGTTCAGACCATGGTCGATCGCGCTGAAGCCAACGCCGCCAGTAACAATTTGCATAACACAAAGTTTTTTCAAGCCGATTTATCCCAGCCTTTGAGCGATGCCCAGTGGATCGGCAACGGCTTTTCTGCGGTACTCTTGGACCCACCGCGTGACGGTGCTTTCGAGGTGGTTCGCAAGCTGGCGACCCTGGGTGCCAAACGGTTGGTGTATGTGTCGTGCAACCCTGCAACTCTGGCGCGCGATACGGTCGAATTGATCAAGCAGGGCTACCGGTTAAAACGTGCCGGGATTCTCGATATGTTTCCTCAGACGGCACATGTCGAGGCCATGGCGTTATTTGAAGCGAGCCAGGATGGCTCGTCTGAATCCGTCTGATCTGTCCGTGCAGCGCTCGCATTAGCCCCGTGAGCGCAACCGGGCAATAGAGGTCAGCGATTTTGACGCATTGAATCTGCGTCGTAGGGAAGGTAATGCAAGATGGTACAGGTGAGAGCACACCAGCCGATCAACACTGACGGCAGTATCAATCTCGAGGCTTGGCTCGATCACGCGGTCAGTGTCGATCTGGCACTGGATCGCGAAGCCTTGAAAGAAGCCTGCGAGTTCGCTCGCGAGGCCGAGCAACAGTCCAATGCCAAGAAGAATCTGTGGGCCGAAGGCTCGGGCAGTTTCAGTACGGGCCTGGAAATCGCCGAGATTCTCGCCGACCTCAAGCTCGATCAGGATTCGCTGGTCGCGGCGGTTCTGTATCGCGGCGTACGCGAAGGCCAGATCGAACTTGCGGCCGTCGGCCAGCGCTTCGGCCCGGTGGTCGCCAAGCTGATCGACGGCGTGCAGCGCATGGCGGCGATCAGTGCCAGCCTCAGTCCGCGCCAGTCGATGGTCATGGGCACGCAAGGGCAGGTGGAGAACCTGCGCAAAATGCTCGTGGCGATGGTCGACGATGTGCGCGTCGCGCTGATCAAACTCGCCGAACGTACCTGCGCCATCCGTGCGGTGAAAACCGCCGACGACGAGAAGCGTAACCGTGTTGCCCGGGAAGTCTTCGACATCTACGCGCCGCTCGCGCACCGCCTCGGCATCGGTCATATCAAATGGGAACTGGAGGATTTGTCCTTCCGTTATCTCGAGCCTGATCAATACAAGCAGATCGCCAAGTTGCTCCACGAGCGACGGCTTGATCGCGAGCGTTTCATCGCCGACGTGATGACCCAGCTCAAGGACGAATTGCAGGCCACCGGCGTCGATGCCGACATCAGCGGCCGGGCCAAACACATCTATTCGATCTGGCGCAAAATGCAGCGCAAGGGTCTGGAGTTCAGCCAGATCTACGACGTGCGTGCGGTGCGCGTGCTGGTGCCGGAGATGCGCGACTGCTACACCGCGCTCGGTATCGTCCATACCTTGTGGCGGCACATTCCGAAGGAATTCGACGACTACATCGCCAACCCGAAAGAAAACGGCTACCGCTCGCTGCACACGGCGGTGATCGGCCCTGAGGGTAAGGTGCTTGAGGTGCAGATCCGTACGCACTCGATGCACGAAGAGGCCGAACTCGGCGTCTGCGCGCACTGGCGCTACAAGGGCACCGACGTCAAATCCGGTTCGAACCACTACGAAGAGAAAATCTCCTGGCTGCGTCAGGTCCTCGAGTGGCACGAAGAGCTGGGCGATATCGGTGGTCTGGCGGAACAGCTGCGCGTCGATATCGAGCCTGATCGGGTCTACATCTTCACCCCCGACGGCCACGCCATCGACTTGCCGAAAGGCGCGACGCCGCTGGACTTCGCTTACCGCGTGCACACCGAGATCGGCCACAACTGCCGTGGCGCGAAGATCAATGGGCGCATCGTCCCGCTCAACTACAGCCTGCAGACTGGTGAACAGGTCGAGATCATCACCAGCAAGCACGGCACGCCGAGCCGCGACTGGCTGAACTCCAACCTCGGTTACGTCACCACCTCGCGGGCGCGGGCGAAGATCGTTCACTGGTTCAAATTGCAGGCGCGCGACCAGAACGTTGCCGCCGGTAAAACCCTGATCGAACGCGAACTGACGCGCCTCGGTCTGCCGGCGGTGGACTTCGACAAGCTGGCCGACAAGGCCAACATGAAAACCGCCGAAGACATGTTCGCCGCCCTCGGGGCCGGCGACCTGCGTCTGGCGCAACTGGTCAACCTCGCGCAGCAACTGGTCGAGCCGGAACGCGGCAACGAACAGCTGGAACTGATCCCGCGCAAAGCCACCGGTTACAAACCGGGAAAGCGCGGCGACATTCAGATCCAGGGCGTCGGCAACCTGATGACGCAGATGGCCGGCTGCTGCCAACCGCTGCCGGGCGATGCGATCGTCGGCTATATCACTCAGGGCCGTGGCGTGAGCATTCACCGTCAGGACTGCGCCTCGGTGCTGCAGCTGGGCGGGCGCGAGCCAGAGCGGATCATTCAGGTCAGTTGGGGCCCGGTGCCGGTGCTCACCTATCCGGTCGACATCGTCATCCGCGCCTACGACCGTTCCGGTCTGCTGCGTGATGTCTCGCAGGTGCTGCTCAACGAGCGAATCAACGTGCTGGCGGTCAACACCCGCTCGAACAAGGAAGACAACACTGCGCTGATGTCGCTGACTATCGAGATCCCGGGGCTGGATGCGCTGGGGCGATTGCTTGGGCGGATTTCGCAGTTGCCGAACATCATCGAAACGCGGCGTAACCGCACGCCCTGAAGATGACCAATGTAGGAGTGAGCCTGCTCGCGATGAGGGAGTGTCAGTCAACATTAATGGTGGCTGATACACCGCGATCGCGAGCAGGCTCACTCCTACAGGTTTTGTGGTGAGACAGAGAAATGATTTACAGCCTTGAAGACCTGCTCCACCTCATGAGCCGGCTGCGCGATCCGCAGTACGGTTGCCCGTGGGACATCAAGCAAACCTACGCGACCATCGTTCCGCACACCCTTGAAGAAGCTTACGAAGTGGCCGACGCCATCGAGCGTGGCGACTTCGATCATTTGCAGGGCGAGTTGGGCGATCTGCTGTTCCAGGTGGTGTATTACAGCCAGTTGGCCAAGGAAGAAGGGCGTTTCGAATTTGCCGGGGTGATCGACAGCATCACCCGCAAGCTGATCCGTCGTCATCCCCACGTTTTTCCAACGGGTGATCTGTACGCGCCGCTGGATGTGCCGCGACTGAGCGAAGAACAGGTCAAGCAACGCTGGGAAGAGATCAAAGCCGAAGAACGCGCCGAGAAGTCCGCCGCGCCTGAGCAACTGTCACTGCTCGACGATGTGCCGGCCACGTTGCCGGCATTGTCGCGTTCGGCCAAGTTGCAGAAACGCGCAGGGCAGGTCGGTTTCGACTGGCCAGACGCCTTGCCAGTGCTCGACAAGGTGCGCGAGGAACTCGACGAAGTCCTCGAAGCCATGGCCGAAAATGATCCCGTCGCCGTGGCTGACGAGATCGGTGACCTGCTGTTTTCCGTGGTCAATCTGGCCCGGCATCTAAAGGTCGACCCGGAAACCGCGCTGCGTGGGGCCAACGGCAAGTTCGAAAGACGTTTCCGATTTATCGAACAGGCATTGCGCGACACCCTCCGTCCCATAGAAGATTGCACCCTCGAAGAGTTGGACGCCCTGTGGGGTGAAGCCAAACGTCAGGAAAAGAATGTGCCCGGCTGCGGCTGAGCAACTGCCCAAGTGAGTAAGTCCCATGAGTATTTCCCTTCGCGACCAGTTGCTCAAAGCAGGCCTGGTCAACCAAAAGCAGGCCAAACAGGTCAGCAAGGACAAGCAGAAGCAGCAGCGTCTGGCGCATAAAGGCCAGATCGAGCTGGATGACTCGCAGCAGCGTGCGGCTCAGGAAGCCATGGCCGAGAAGGTCAAGCGCGACCAGGAGCTGAACCGTCAGCAGAAAGAAAAAGCCGAAGCCAAGGCGCGTGCGGCGCAGGTCAAGCAGTTGATTGAAGTCTCGCGTCTGCCGAAGCTGACCACTGAGGACTACTACAACTTCGTCGACGACAAGAAGGTCAAGCGCATCTCGGTCAACACGCTGATGCGCAACAAGCTCAGCAGCGGCTCGCTGGCGATCGTGCACCATGCCGGCGGCTACGAAGTGATCCCGCGTGAAGCGGCCCTGAAGATCCAGGAGCGCGATCCGCAGCGCATCGTCCAGCTCAACGTGCAGACCGAAGAAGTCAGCACCGAGGACGATCCGTACGCGGCGTATCAGATCCCTGATGATCTGATGTGGTAAATCGATAAAGCTGTAACAACGACAAACCCCGCTTTTGCGGGGTTTGTCGTTTTCAATGCTGTGGTTGAATCAGGCGGATTTCAGATCCCGTTGCTGTTCTTGCACTTCCAGTTCGGCCTTGTAGTTGTGGGCGTCGATCTCGTTGTGGAACATGCCGACCAGCAAGTCTTGTTGATGCACATCCCAGATGCGGATACCGGCGGCTACGCCTTCGTGGGACATGTGTGAATCGTCGCGTTCAGTTACTTTTACAGTCATCTGCTAGCTCCAAATCTCAAGTTATCTGCAGCAAGGCGTGTGCAGGACTCTGTTATATGATTTGTTAGCTTGCTAAGTAAACGGCTGATTTGTGCAAGGTGTTGTTGCGTTTTTTGCAACAGTGCTGCAGCCCGCTAAATCCGCGACATTCGGTCGCAGGGCGGTAAGTTTCATGACAGAAGTTTCATTTTCAGACCCATGCGAACCCTTGTGTAGGAGCTGCCGAAGGCTGCGATCTTTTGATCTTGTCTTTTAAAAATCAAAGTCAAAAGATCGCAGCCTTCGGCAGCTCCTACACAGGGGATTTGTGTCGGCCATGAGTTTTCTGCAGACGAAAAAAACGCCCCGAACCAGTCGGGGCGTTTTCATGTGTGGCTCAGCAGCGGGGAATTACTTGCCTTCCCAGCGCTTCAGCACCAGCGTGGCGTTGGTGCCGCCGAAGCCGAAGCTGTTGCTCATCACGGTGTTGATGGTGGCGTTCTCGCGGGTCTTGGTCAGCACCGGCAGATCGGCCACTTCCGGGTCCAGCTCGTCGATGTTGGCGGAACCGGCAATGAAGTTGCCTTCCATCATCAGCATGCAGTAGATCGCTTCGTGAACGCCGGCAGCGCCCAGGGAGTGACCGGACAGGCTCTTGGTCGAGCTGATCGCAGGGGCTTTGTCGCCGAACACTTCACGCACACCTTTCATTTCCGCAACGTCGCCGACCGGAGTCGAGGTGCCGTGGGTGTTCAGGTAGTCGATCGGGGTATCAACGGTGGACATCGCCATCTGCATGCAGCGGATCGCGCCTTCGCCACTCGGGGCAACCATGTCGTAGCCGTCGGACGTTGCGCCGTAGCCAACGATTTCGGCGTAGATCTTCGCGCCACGGGCCAGAGCGTGTTCCAGCTCTTCAACCACGACCATGCCGCCACCGCCAGCGATGACGAAACCGTCACGGTCTTTGTCGTAGGCACGGGAAGCTTGTTCCGGAGTGTCGTTACGCTTGCTGGACAGAGCGCCCATGGCGTCGAACAGGAACGACTGGCTCCAGTGCTCTTCTTCACCGCCACCGGCGAAGACGATGTCCTGCTTGCCCATCTGGATCTGTTCCATGGCGGTACCGATGCAGTGAGCACTGGTGGCGCAGGCAGAAGCGATGGAGTAGTTCAGGCCCTTGATCTTGAATGGCGTGGCCAGGCAAGCGGAAACGGTGCTGCTCATGGTCCGCGTTACACGGTACGGGCCAACGCGTTTCACGCCTTTCTCGCGCAGGATGTCCAGCGCTTCCATCTGGTTCAGCGTGGAAGCACCACCCGAACCAGCCACCAGACCGGTACGCGGGTTGGACACTTGCTCTTCGGTCAGGCCGGAGTCAGCAATGGCGTCTTTCATGGCCAGGTAGGCGTAAGCCGCTGCGTGGCCGACGAAGCGATAGATCTTGCGATCGATCAGCTCTTCAAGGTTGAGGTCGATGGAGCCGGAAACCTGGCTACGCAGACCCATTTCGGCATATTCCGGGTTGAACCGGATGCCAGGGCGGCTTGCACGCAGGTTAGCGGAGACGGTCTCTTTGTCATTGCCCAGGCACGAAACAATGCCCAGACCAGTGATAACGACGCGGCGCATGCGAATAACCCTTAGAAGTTGTCAGTGGAGGTGAACACGCCGACGCGAAGGCCTTCGGCGGTGTAGATTTCGCGACCGTCGACAGTCACCGAACCATCGGCAATGGCCAGGTTCAGCTTGCCCTTGAGGACGCGTTTGATATGAATGTTGTAGGTGACTTTCTTGGCGGTCGGCAGTACCTGACCGAAGAATTTCACTTCGCCCGAACCCAGCGCACGGCCACGGCCCGGCAAGCCTTGCCAGCCCAGGAAGAAGCCGACCAGTTGCCACATGGCATCCAGACCCAGGCAGCCCGGCATCACCGGATCGCCTTCGAAGTGGCACGCGAAGAACCACAGGTCAGGGTTGATATCCAGTTCGGCGACCAATTCACCTTTGCCGTACTTGCCGCCTTCTTCGCTGATCAAAGTGATGCGATCAACCATCAGCATGTTCGGGGCGGGCAGTTGCGCGTTACCTGGGCCGAACAGCTCACCGCGACTGCAGCGCAGCAGATCTTCCCGAGTAAAGGCGTTTTGTTTGGTCATGCGAGCTCCTCAATAATCCCATGCGGCAGGTGGGGCAAATCTTCCCGACCGTTCGAAGCGTTCATGCCTCGAACCGGCAGCCTACTCATAGACTATTGCGTTGTGGTGAAAGTCACAGCACCAAGGACATGAATGTACACTTGTGCACTGAAATTTTTATTCAAGCCCCTTTTGAGGCTCGTTCGGGTGCCTAAGACTGCCGCACTTTCGCTTTTCACGCCAGTCGCAGATGGTCGAAAGGCCCACACTACGACACCCAGCGCTGCAGAATCTGCTGCAGATCATTACGTTTGAACGGCTTCGCCAGATAATCGTTCATGCCCGCCGACAAACAGGTTTCGCGGTCGCCCTGCAAGGCATTGGCCGTCAGGGCGATGATCGGCACGTCGCTGCGTCCGGGCAGGCGTCGGATCTGCCGGGTGGCCTCATAGCCATCGATAATCGGCAAACGGCAATCCATCAGAATCACTTCAAAGTCGCTGCCCTCGGCACTGCGTACCGCTTGTGCGCCATCGGTGGCAACACTGACAGTAAAGCCCAGACTGCGCAGCATCGCTTCGATTACGGTCTGGTTCACCGGATTGTCTTCGACCAGCAAGACATTGCGCCCTTCGCCTTGGCCCTTGCCGTTCAGTGCACGCGGCGCGGCCAATGGCGGCAGCGCCTGCTTATAGAGTGCCAGGGGGATTTCCAGAGTGAATACCGAGCCACGACCTTCCTCGCTCTGCGCACGCAACGTGCCGCCCATGCGCTCGGCCAGCGTACGTGCGATCGGCAACCCCAGGCCAGTGCCGCCATAACGCCGTGAAATCGAGCTGTCCGCCTGCTGGAAAGCGTTGAACATCAACTCCAGACTTTCAGAAGAAATACCGATGCCACTGTCGCGCACCGAACAGGTGAACCACAGTAGTTCGTGATCCAGCGATTGCCACTGCGCTTCGATGCTGACCCGACCCTGTTCGGTGAACTTCAGTGCGTTGCCGACCAGGTTGACCAGAATCTGTCGGATCCGCGTCGGATCGCCCTGCACCTGCAAACCGCGCATGTCGTCCGGGATCCGCAGGTTCAGCGCCAGACCGCGTTGTACCGCGCTGTGCTGGAACGACTGCGCGCAGGCGCCGATCAGTTCGGCGAGATTGAACGGAATGTGCTCCAGTTCCAGCTCCGAGCGCTCGATGCGAGAGAAGTCGAGAATATCGTTGATGACTTTCAGCAAGTGCTCGGTGGACTCCGAGGCGAGGGCGGCGTATTCGACCTGCTCCTCAGTCATCTCGGTGGTTTCGAGCAATTGCAGCATGCCCAGCACGCCGTTCATGGGTGTGCGCAGTTCATGGCTCATCATCGCCAGAAAGTCGGATTTTGCGTTGTTGGCCTTTTCCGCTTCCTCACGGGTCTGGATCAGTTGTGCCATGGCTTGATGCTGCTCGCGGCTGGCCTGTTCCAGCGCCTGGGCGAGGTTGTTGATGTGCTGCGACAGCGCGCCCAGTTCGGTGTCATCGACGATCGGCAGCGGGGTTTTATAGTCGCCGTCCTGAATCGCCTTCACCGCATCACCGATATCACGGATCGGCTGCGACAGGCTGCCGGCCAGGCGCCGTGCCAACACAAAAGTGAAGAGCAGGGCGAACAACGCGAGAATCCCGGCCTTGAGCAGAATCTCCTGCTGTCGCTGGCTGAAGGCATCGTTGGACAGGCCAACAATCACCCGGCCCAGATAGTCCTCGCTGGCACCGCCATTGTTGACCTTGCCGTCCTGAAAGAAGTCATTGTGCAGGGCGATGCGCTGCAGCCGTACCGGTGCCTGGAACACCTCGACCTGATGCGGCCGACCGTGCGCCGCCGCGGGTTGTTCGACGTACACCAGAATTCGGTTGGCGCTGTCCTGTACTTCGAGAAAACGCACGTTGGGCGTGGCCAGTGTGGCTTTGAGCAGGCTTTCCAGCACTTCGTTGTTACCGGAAATCACCCCGTATTCGGTGGCCGGTGCGAGTTGGTTGGCGATCAGTTGGCCGGTGTGATTCAGCTCCTGGCGCAAATCCTGAATGCGCACGAAGGTGAAGAAGCTGATCAACAGCAAGGTCAGCAACAACGCCGGGCCCAGGCTGATCAGCTGGGTGCGGGTGTTGATGTCCCAACGGCGACGGAAACTCATGGGCGGTGTTCTCCTTCAGCCAACGTACTGGCGACAGACGCGTCATCGGGTGGTTCGATACCCAGAGAACGAGCGACTTGCGCATTACTTGAGACTTTAAAGCGTGCGGGATAGAGCGTCCGCGGCCAATTGGCCGGCGGTTGATCGAGCAATTGATCGAGGATTGCCAGCCAGTCGTTCTGGTCGCTGTAACTGCTGGCGAGGCTGCCAGCGCGGACGAAGGCGACGTTGGGACCGACCAGTGCCAATTGTCGTGAGTAGCTGCTGAGCAGCAGGTTTTTCGCGGTTTTCGGGTTGTACAGATCGGGGTCGTCGAGCCCGAGCAGCACGTCGCTGTTTCTCAGCACGGTTTGCAGGGGGCGGCTGTCGTGGGTGTTGTCCCAGCGCTGACTGACGATTTGCAGGTTCAGCGGCGCGGCGGCGAGATTCAGCTCCTTGAGGAGGAATTCGCTGTGCTCATCGAACAGCACGCCGATTCGCCGGGCCTGGGGCAGAATGCGGCGGATCAACTGCAACTGTCGGCTCAGCGGTGGATCACTCCACAGCAAACTCAGGTGCGCCGGTTGCGCGCCACCAAGGCGCTGCCGGGCTTGCAGGCGACTGATGCGCAGCACCAGCGTTGCCGGACCCTGAGGTTCTTGCAGGCGCCAGTCGAGACTCGGCAGATCGAGCAGAATCAGTCGCAGACTGGCCGGCAGTTTTCCAGGTGCGGGCAGGCTGGCCAGCGGCTGGAAACGCACGTTGTCAGTCGGGCGCAATTCGCTGAGTGCCTGGACGAACGCTTGTACGCCCGGACTTTCCTCGGCGCCGGTCAACAGAATGTCCGCTGCCTGCACCGCCACACCATGCAGCCATGCGGTCACAAACAGGCAAACCCCGGCCAGCCAGTGGCCAAGGGTTGGCATCTTCCGTGACTGCCGGCAGCGCATCCTAGAACTCCAGCTCGGCGCTGAAGTACATCACCCGGCGTTCGTCGTAATTGTTGTCGACGAAAGTGCTCGGCTCATGGTCGAGGCGTTGCTGCAGGACGCCGGCCAATTGCAGTTGCGTTTTACCCAGCGGGATGCGTTTGGCGATGCGCGTGTCGACCCGTTCGAAACGGTAACCGTTGAGCGCGTTGTCGCCGTAATAGAAGAGGGCGCTGTTCCAGCCATGGCCCCAGTCGCGCAGCCAGCCGGCCGAACCGCTGTTGCGTGAAGTGAACTGCTGATCAAGCGGATTGCTCGCCTCGGCATCAACAAAGGCATAGGTGAAACGCAAACGGTCGGCCAGGCTCACGTGCCAGTCGAGCTGGGTTTCCGTGCCACGAAAACGTGAGCTGTTGGCGTTGCTGGCGATGTACTGGTTGTTACGTAGCGGCTCGCTGATCATCCCGGTGATCTCGTCGTAGAACAGCTTCACATCCAGGGCCAGGCCCAGTTCGGCGAAATAACCGTTGTAGCCCAGCTCCCGCGAGCGCATGTGTTCCTGATCGAGATCGCCGGGGCCGCGAGTCTTGACGAAGTAGCGCGCCGAAGACTGGCCATAGGCCGAGGGGCGCAGGTTGCTGACCTGATAGCTCCAGTTCACATTGTTCTCGAACATGTCCGGCGAGCGGATCGCCTCCGAGTACACCGCGCGCAGGCCGTGGCGCGGATTGATCAGGTAATTGACGGCGAAGCGCGGGGTCAGCGAACTGCCGATCAGTCGCGTGTTTTCGAACATCGCACCGCCCTGTAGCAGCCAGTGTTCGGTGGCGCGCCATTCCAGTTGGCCGAAGGCGCGCCAGGTGGTGTCGTCCAGTGTGCCGTTGAAGTAGGTCTCGGAGTCGGCGCGGTCGTAACGATAGTTCATGCCGCTGACCAGGCGCAGGCTATCGGACAGGCTGAGAGTGTCCTGCAATTCGAGGTCGTAGCGCGATTCGCGGGCGCTCTGGTCGATGTCGCCGCACAGCGTTCGACTCGCGCCATTGCGCCATTGATTCAGCACCTGATTGGCCAGGGCCATTTCCTGCGGTGTTCCGGGCGCGGCGCCGGGGCCGGTGAACTGCGTGATGTTGCGCGCCAGGCGTTCGGTGTAATTGGGGTTGAGTTGCCACAGTTGCGTCAACTCGGGGCTGAACGACACCTCGGCATCACAGGCGCGCCAGGTTTGCTGCCGATCCCAGTGTTGCGCCGAGCCTTGTATATAGAGGCTGTGTTCGGGATTGATGTCGAGGTTCCAGCGCACCGAGCCGGCGTAATCCTTGGCGACCACGTCGGAATTGTTCCCGGCGGCGGTAATCCCGGAGAACACCGGACGGTAGGTGTAGGGCCGCTGGTTGGTGCCGTCCTTGGCGTTGACCTGCCAGTCCAGACTCTGGTTATCGCTGAGGGTGTGGCTGAGCGCCAGACTGAAGCGATTCAAGCGGCGGCTGTCACGGTAATCGGCGCCGCTGCGATCGCTGTCAAAGCCGTCATCTTCCTGACCGGACAGCGACAGGCGCAGATCGCCGCCATTCCAGCCAGTGCCCTGGCTGGCATAAAAGTCATTGATGCCACGCTGACCACGGGTGTACTTCAACCGCGTGCCGTGGCTGTCTGCCGGGTGCCGAGTGATGATGTTGACCACCGCCATCAGCGCGTTGGCGCCGTAACTGACGGTGTTCGGGCCGCGAAAGACTTCGATGCGCTCGATGTCTTCCATGGCCACCGGAATATCGCTCCAGTCCACCGTGGACAAACCGGCGCGATACACCGAGCGGCCGTCGATCAGCACTTGCATGCGTCGCGCTTCGCTGGCGTTGGTGCCGTGATAATTGACCGCCGCCTGATTGCCGCTGATGTTGCCGACCATCATCCCTGGCACCAGGCGCAGCAGCTCACTGATGTCGCGGGCGCCGCTGGCGCTGATCAATTCGCTGTCGAGTACGGTCATGCTCCCCGGCACTTCCGCCGGTGTCTGTTTCAGGCGCGTGGCTGTCAGCACCTGCGGCAGTGCTTCGTTGTCCATGAACAGGTCGTCCGCCAGCACTAGCGGGCTAAACAACAGCGCCAGCAAAAGGGACGAACGGGGAGGGGGAGGAGCGAAAAACACGACGCAGCCTTGATCGCAAAGATTTGGCGCGCATGTTAACCGAGCACCGTGACTTTTCCATTCACGTTAGTAGCATTTTCCTAGGTTTTATTGGTCTTCTTCCTACAAGTGTCGGTAATTGTTGCTGGGGCTGGCCGCGACCGGGCCGCCCCGTATAATGCCGCCATCGCCACTGGTATGGATTAACGGATTGCATATGACTGAACAGCGCCCGATTGCGGTCCTGGGAGGCGGAAGTTTTGGTACCGCCGTGGCCAATCTTTTGGCCGAGAACGGCCATCAAGTCCGGCAGTGGATGCGTGATCCCGAGCAGGCCGAGGCCATCCGGGTCAATCGCGAAAACCCGCGTTATCTCAAAGGCATCAAGATTCTGCCGGGCGTGACCGCCGTCACCGACCTGCAGGAAACCCTCGACGCCTGCGATTTGTGCTTCGTCGCGCTGCCGTCCAGCGCATTGCGCACGGTGCTTGCCGCCCACGCCGAGCGGTTGAGCGGCAAGATGCTGGTCAGTCTGACCAAAGGCATCGAAGCGCAGACTTTCAAGCTAATGAGCCAGATCCTCGAAGAGATCGCCCCGAATGCGCGCATCGGCGTGTTGTCCGGGCCGAACCTGGCGCGGGAAATTGCCGAGCACGCACTGACTGCCACGGTGGTTGCCAGCGAAGACGAAGAGCTGTGCAAAGCCGTGCAAGCCGCGCTGCATGGCCGCACCTTTCGTGTTTATGCCAGTGCCGACCGATTCGGCGTCGAGTTGGGCGGGGCGTTGAAGAACGTTTACGCAATCATCGCCGGCATGGCGGTGGCGCTGGAAATGGGCGAGAACACCAAGAGCATGCTGATCACCCGCGCACTGGCGGAAATGACTCGGTTTGCGGTGAATCAGGGCGCCAATCCCATGACCTTCCTCGGTCTGGCCGGTGTCGGCGATCTGATCGTCACCTGTTCGTCGCCGAAGAGCCGCAACTATCAAGTGGGTTTCGCACTGGGTCAGGGCCTGAGCCTCGACGAAGCGGTGTCGCGTCTTGGCGAAGTCGCCGAAGGCGTGAACACCCTCAAGGTGCTCAAGGCCAAGTCCCAGGAAGTCGGCGTGTACATGCCGCTGGTCGCCGGGTTGCACGCGATCCTGTTCGAAGGACGCACGCTGGAGCAGGTGATCGGTCTACTGATGCGAGCCGAACCGAAAACCGACGTCGATTTTATTTCCACCAGTGGTTTCAACTGAGTGAGCCGGGAGTAGCAAGCCATGAACGATCCGAAAACCGAAGCCAAGTACGAATCCATCCTCCTGCGGGTGTTGTGGATGATCGTCTACGTGCTGGTCTGGCAAGTGGCGCAGTTCATCCTCGGCGCGGTGGTGCTGGTGCAATTGATCTATCGTTTGATCTATGGCGCGCCGAGCGCCAGCCTGATGAACTTCGGCGACAGCCTGAGCCAGTTTCTCGCGCAGATCGGCCGTTTCGGCAGTTTCCACAGCGACCAGAAGCCTTGGCCGTTCGCCGACTGGCCAACGCCGCGTACCCCGGAAGGTGAAGCGCCGCACACCGTGCCGCCGACACCGCACCCGGCCCGAGATGAGGAACCCAAGCTATGAAACTCTGGGTATTGCGTCACGGTGAGGCCGTGCCTTACGGCTCGTGCCCCGATTCCGAACGGGAGCTGACCGATCACGGTCGCAAAGAAGCCTTGAGCAGCGCCGCCCGCTTGATCGGCCAGCCGCTGACCGCGATTTACGCCAGCCCTTATCTGCGCGCGCAGCAGACCGCGCAGATTGTTCGCGAAGCGCTGGGATTCGAGCCGGAGATTCGCACGGTCGAGTGGCTGACGCCGGAAGTCGATCCGGACAAGGTCACCGATCAACTGGTATCGGTGAGCAATGTGCTGCTGGTCAGCCACAACCCGCTGGTGGGCAATCTGCTGAGTTATCTGCAGCATGGCGCCGGGTATCCGCCGGAGAAGGTCAGCACTGCCGGGTTGGCTGAACTGGAAAGCCCTGAGTTGCTGATTGGCTCGATGACCCTCAACAGCCTCAAACACCCCTGAAATTGTAAACACCGACCCCTGTAGGAGTGAGCCTGCTCGCGATGAGGCCATTTCATTCGGCATCAATGCTGGCTGATACACCGCTATCGCGAGCAGGCTCACTCCTACAGGTACCGCGTACACCATGAAATTATTTGTGTGAATTTTCCAACCAAGCACTTGCTTGGTTGACTACGCTTGCTCCAGACCAAAAAAACAGGAGCGAGTCGCATGTCTGCCGCCTTCCGTTTGCCGCTGGACGTGTTCTACGAACGTGAAGCCCGACACCCGCGCCAGCGCTTTCTGGTGCAGCCCGTCGGTGGCGGCCAGGTTGAAACGCTGAGCTGGGCGGATGTCGGCCATCAGGCCCGTTGCGCCGCACATTGGTTGCGTGCGCGTGAGTTGCCGCAAGGCAGCCACATCGCCCTGATCTCGAAGAACTGCGCACACTGGATCATTGCCGATCTGGCGATCTGGATGGCCGGGCACGTTTCTGTTCCGCTGTATCCCAATCTCACCGCCGACTCCGTAGCGCAGGTGCTCAATCATTCGGAAAGCGTCCTGGCGTTCATCGGCAAACTCGATGACTGGCCGGGCATGGCCAAAGGCGTGCCGGCTGATTTGCCGACCATCAGCCTGCCGCTGCACCCACCCGGGGATTTCGATTTCAGTTGGGCGGATTTGCAACGCAGCTCACCGATTCAGGACGATCCACGCCCGGCCGCCGAGCAACTGGCGACCATCATTTATACCTCTGGCACCACTGGCCTGCCCAAAGGTGTCATGCACAGTTTTGCCAACCTCGGCTTCGCTACAACACGCGGCACACAATTGTTTGGGCTCAACGAGAACGACCGACTGCTGTCGTACTTGCCGCTGTGCCACGTCGCCGAACGGATGTTCGTTGAGCTGGCGTCGATCTACACCGGGCAGACGGTGTTTTTTGCCGAGAGCCTCGACACCTTCATCACGGATCTCAAGCGTGCGCGGCCGACCGCGATGTTTGGCGTGCCGCGCATCTGGACCAAATTCCAGATGGGCGTGTACGGCAAGATCCCGGCCAAGCGCCTGGATTTCCTCCTCGGTCTGCCATTCATTGGCAAGCGGGTCGGGCACAAAGTGCTGGCGGGGTTGGGGCTGGATGCCTTGCGTGTGGCGTTGTCCGGCGCCGCGCCAGTGCCGCAGACCTTGCTCGCCTGGTATCAGAAGCTCGGCCTTGATGTACTGGAAGTCTATGGCATGACCGAGGGCTGCGGTTACTCGCATATCTGCCTGCCCGGGCAATACAAGCAGGGCTGGATCGGCCAGCCGTGCCCGGATGTCGAAGTGCGCATCGATGAGTCGGGCGAAGTGCAGGTGCGCAGTCAGGCGAACATGCTCGGCTATTTCAAGGAGCCGCTGAAAACCGCAGAGACGATTACCGAGGATGGCTTTCTGCGCACTGGCGACAAGGGCGAACAGGATGCCGCAGGGCGTTTGCGTCTGACCGGCCGGCTCAAGGAAATCTTCAAGACCAGCAAGGGCAAATACGTCGCTCCGGCGCCGATTGAAAATCGTTTGGCCGTGCATTCGCGGATCGAACAGGTGTGCGTGGTTGGCGATGGCCTGAGTGCGCCGCTGGGTTTGTGTGTGCTGTCCACGGTCAATCAGGAAGAGGGCCGGGCAAGTCTGCATTCAAGCCTGGAAAAACTGCTGGAAGAGGTCAACGCCGTGCTCGACAAGCACGAACGCCTGCGCCGACTGGTGGTGGTCAAGGACAGTTGGGCCGTCGAAAACGGCTTCCTCACGCCGACCCTGAAGATCAAGCGCAACGTCATCGAAGACACTTACGGTGCGCGCTTCGAAGAATGGAGCGAGCGCAGCGAGGCGGTGCTGTGGCAGGATTGAGCGACCAATAAAACAACAAAGGAAGTCTGCGATGAGCTTGTGGCGTACCACTCCCGACATCGAGCAGTTGAACGCGATCCAGAAAAACACCATCGGCGAAGTACTCGACATTCGCTTCGAAGCGTTCGACGAGCAATCGCTGACCGCGAGCATGGTCATCGACCATCGCACCCATCAGCCCTACGGTTTGCTGCATGGCGGTGCATCGGTGGTGCTGGCGGAATCCGTCGGTTCGATGGCCAGTTATCTGTGCATCGATGCCAGCAAGTTCTACTGCGTGGGGCTTGAAATCAACGCCAACCATTTGCGCGGCTTGCGCAGTGGCCGGGTGACGGCGGTGGCCAAACCGATTCACATTGGCCGCACGACGCATGTCTGGGACATTCGTTTGACCAGTGATGAAGGCAAGGCCAGTTGTGTGTCGCGGCTGACCATGGCGGTGGTACCGCTGGGTGAGCAGCCGCCCTCACTCTAACCCTCTCCCAGAGGGAGAGGGGACTGACCGAGTGGTTTATTCGAAGTACATCGACCTGAGATACCGAGTCGAATACAGATTCGGAAAAGTACGGAGATCGGCTCTCTTTCCCCCTCGCCCCCCTGGGGGAGAGGGCTGGAGTGAGGGGGTAGCGATCCGACTGACTCACCATAGCCCTGAGCGGACTGTCATCATTCCTGGCAGTTACGGTCATTGCTGTCGGGCGCGGTCTTACGGACAATCAACGCCACGTTTCCTGCTCATGGATTTACCAGCATGTCGCAACCGATTTTTTTCGCCCACGCCAACGGGTTTCCCTCGGGTACCTATGGCAAGTTGTTCGCGGCGCTGGCGCCCGAGTACCGGGTTGCACATTTGGAACAGCATGCCCATGACCCGCGTTTTCCTGCGGACGACAACTGGTACAACCTCGTCGACGAGCTGATCCACCATTTGCAGCAGCAGGATCAACCGGTATGGGGCGTCGGCCATTCTTTTGGCGGTGTGTTGCATTTGCACGCGGCGCTGCGTTGTCCTGAGTTGTATCGCGGGGTGGTGATGCTTGACTCGCCGGTGCTGACCCGCACCGATCAATGGGTGATCCGTGCCGCCAAGCGTTTTGGTTTTATCGACAAGCTGACCCCGGCCGGGCGGACGCTGGGGCGCCGTGAAGAATTTGCCGATCTCGACAGTGCGCGCAGCTATTTTGCTGGCAAGACGCTGTTTCGCGGTTTCGATCCGGAATGCTTCGACGCCTACCTGCAGCACGGTTTGCACAAGGTTGGCGACAAACTGCGCCTGCGTTTCGACCCGGCCACCGAGATCAGTATCTATCGCGGCGTGCCGCACACCAGCCCCGGCCGCACTCGGCAGTTGCAGGTGCCGCTGGCGGTGGTGCGCGGGCACAAGAGCCGCGTGGTCATGCGCCATCACACCCGATTCGTTTCACGTCTGGCTCAAGGCGAGGCTCTGAGCATGCCCGGCGGACACATGTTCCCGCTTGAGCGTCCACAGGACACCGCGCGACTGTTGAAAAACCTGTTCAACCGCTGGGAAACCGGTCAGGACAAGGATTGCGCATGAACCCGACCTTCGAAGAAGTGCGCCTGAGCCTGCCGCATATCGAGCTGGCCGCGCATTTGTTCGGCCCCGAGGACGGTATGCCGGTGATCGCGCTGCATGGCTGGCTGGATAACGCCAACAGCTTTGCGCGTCTGGCACCCAAGCTCAAAGGCTTGCGCATCATCGCGCTGGACATGGCCGGGCACGGACATTCCGGGCACCGGCCGAACGGTGCCGGGTATGCGCTGTGGGATTACGCCCATGACGTGCTGCAAGTTGCTGAACAACTGGGCTGGAAGCGTTTCGGCCTGCTCGGGCATTCGATGGGCGCCATTGTCTCGATGGTGCTGGCGGGTTCGTTACCGGAACGCATCAGCCATCTGGCGCTGATTGACGGCGTGATTCCTCCTACGGACAAAGGCGAAAATGCGGCCGAGCGCATGGGCATGGCCCTGCAAGCACAACTGGATCTGCGGGAAAAACGCAAACCGGTCTACAACACCCTCGACCGTGCCATCGAAGCGCGCATGAAAGGTCTGGTCGCCGTCAGCCGTGAGGCAGCTGAGTTGTTGGCTCAGCGCGGTCTGATGCCGGTCCCCGGCGGTTATACCTGGCGCACCGACAATCGCCTGACCCTGCCATCGCCGCTGCGTCTGACCCAGGAACAGGCAATGGCTTTTGCGCTTCGGGTCAGTTGTCCGGCGCATTTGGTCGTGGCGGCTGACGGCATGCTGGCCAAACATCCAGAGCTGCTGGAGCGTCTACCCTTTAGCCGGGAACAGTTGGCGGGCGGGCACCATTTGCACTTGAACGATGAGGCCGGCGCGGATCTTGTCGCAGACTGTTTCAATCGCTTCTTCGCCATTCCTTGACTTGCTGCGGGCAACTGTCGAGGCTGGTCGGGTTGAAATGGGAGACAACCACGATGGATTTCTATACCGCTGCGACCCCGATTAGCCAAGCCATGCCGATCCGATGAGGCTGCCGATGCGGTCTTTCACGCTGTTGGCGCTGTGCTGCTTCAGTTCCTTTTCGTCCGCCGCCGATGTGCCGGGCAGTCATGACCTGCAAATCGTGCCGCGTCTGGCCGATGCGCAAATTGTCGACTATCGCCCTGCTGTTGAGCTTGAACGGATTTATCCGCTGGGTTCGATCCGCAAGATCAGTGGACAACTGCGTTTCGATGGCCAGGTCACTGCGCGTGGCCAAACCACTGCGGTGACCTATGAGTTGCCACCCGAACACTCTGCCACTGAAGCCTTCACTGCCGCTCGCGAGGCCCTGCAAAAGCAGGACGCCGAATTGCTGTTCTGGTGTCAGGCGCGTGATTGCGGCGAAAGCAGTCTCTGGGCCAACGAGGTGTTCGGCAATTCCAAGCTGTATGGTGCCGACGAGCAGCAGGCCTATCTGCTGTTGAGGCTGGCCGCGCCACGGGACAACACGCTGGTGGCGCTCTATAGCATCACCCGTGGCAATCGCAAAGCCTATCTGCATGTCGAGCAGTTCGAGGCGGTTGCGCCGCTGGGTGAGTTGCTGCAGACCTCGGCGACCCTGTTGCGTCAGCTTAAAAGCACCGGCGAACTGGATTTCCCCGATCGGGTGAGTGAGCCGGATGACACCTGGCTCCGGCTGATTTCCCGTGGACTTAACCTTGATACGACGTTGCGCGTGACGGTGTCCGGTCCCAAGGCCGAAGCCTGGCGTCAGGCGCTGATCAATCAGGGTGTGCGGGCGGCGCGCATGGAAACCGGCAGTGTCGAAGGCTCTGGCCTGCGCATCGATCTGTTGCGTTAAGCTGTTGCGGGCGAGCACGAACCGCGTGTTCGCCTACTCTTTGCCTGACTGACTTTTTCGAGACCTTACATGCTCAATAACGATCGCCTGCTGGTGCAGATCCTGCTGCTGGTGTTGTTTGGTGCCAGCCTGTGGGTGATGGCGCCGTTCTGGTCGGCGCTGTTCTGGGGCGCGGTGCTGGCGTTTGCCAGTTGGCCGCTGATGCGCCTGTTGACCCGTTGGCTCAATGGCCGTGAGTCCTTGGCTGCGGCGATTCTGACGTTGGGCTGGATGCTGCTGGTGGCGGCGCCGCTGGTGTGGCTGGGGTTCAACCTGGCCGATCATGTGCGTGATGCCACGGCGTTTATCAAGGATGTGCAGGTCGACGGTCTGCCGGAGGCGCCGGTTTGGCTGGGGACCTTGCCGTTCGTAGGGGAACGGCTGGTCGGACTGTGGAACAGCATCGATCAGCAGGGCGCCGCACTGATGGTGTCGATCAAGCCTTATCTGGGGCAGGTCGGTAACTGGTTGCTGGCGCGCAGTGCGCAGATTGGCGGCGGGATTCTCGAGCTGACGTTGAGCATCGTTTTTGTGTTCTTTTTCTATCGCGACGGGCCGCGACTGGCGGCGTTTGTGCATAGTCTGCTGGAGCGCTTGATTGGTGATCGCGCCGGGTATTACATCGAGTTGGTGGCCGGTACGGTGCAGCGGGTGGTTAACGGCGTGATCGGCACGGCGGCGGCGCAGGCGGTTCTGGCGTTGATCGGGTTTTTGATCGCCGGGGTGCCGGGGGCGTTGGTGCTCGGGATCGTGACGTTTTTGCTGAGTCTGATTCCGATGGGGCCGCCGTTGGTGTGGGTGCCGGCCACGGCCTGGCTGGCGTGGAAGGGTGAGTATGGGATGGCGGTGTTTCTCGGGATCTGGGGGACGTTCATCATCAGTGGCGTGGATAACGTGCTCAAGCCTTATCTGATCAGCCGCGGCGGGAATTTGCCGTTGGTGATTGTGTTGCTTGGGGTGTTTGGCGGGTTGATTGCGTTTGGGTTTATCGGGTTGTTTATCGGGCCTACGCTGTTGGCGGTGGCTTATAGTTTGTTGACGGATTGGAGCAAGAGTCAGGGGCGGGTTGAGGAGCGGCGCTAGCGGGTTTGGGTTTGGGTTTGGGGTTGGGTGAATATCCGTTGCTGCGGTAACGGCTGCTTAGGGTTCCGCCCTTACGGCGGGTCACCTTTTCCAAACGCCGAAAAGGTAACCCAAAAGGCTTGCTCCTGCGTGCGGCCCGCTCGCTGGGGCTCGGGGTTCCTTCGCTCCGGGATCGATCCGGGCGCAGCGCCTACGGTTTGCTTCGCTGCACCTCCTCTCGCTGTGTTTGGCTGCGCCAAACGGTCGCTGCGCTCCCACGCCCGGATCAATCCCGGAACGAAGCCTTCCGACGTCGCCCGTGGTTCAAGATCAAGAGCAGGCGAGCTGACACTCGGCCTATTGAGTGGTGAGGAGCGGGGCGCGTTCGGCTTTTGATTTGCGTTGTTGCTGCCCCTCATCGGAACGCCGCCCGCCCAGCCCTCTCCCGAGGGAGAGGGGGCCGATTGGTGAGCTTTTCAAAATTTGCGTTCGACTCGGTATTTCACGTCGGCGTAGCTCTCCCAAACACCTCGGTCAGTCCCCTCTCCCTCTGGGAGAGGGTTAGGGTGAGGGGCGTCGACTCAAGTCGCCACATTCAAATACTTGCCCACCGGCGCTGCGCTATCGAGCGAGTACTGCTTGCTCAAATTGGCAATCATGCGATTCAGCGCTTCTGTCGTGCTCCGGGTCGATGCCGTCTGTTCTTCGTCCGGTCGTTCACGCCCGGCCTGTAAAGCCGCTTTCAGTTCATCACTGCTCACGCCGCCACTGCTGTCGCTGTCGAGTACTTTGAGCAGTGCGGCGCTGGTGTCGGTGCTGGTCGATGAGGTGCCGTTGCTGGTCTGTAGAGCACTGCTTGATTCGGTGGCCGTCACGCTGCCATCGCCATCCGCATCGAGCTGACTGAACAGTTCATCGCTGTTGATTTGCGGGGGAGGAGGCGGTGGTGGGGTCAGGCTGGCGGTAAGTTCGTCCTGGCTGACGGTGCCGTCCTTGTTCTTGTCCAGGGCGGAGAAGAGTTCGTTGCTGTCGGCGGTGCTGCCGGCGCTGGTCAGGCCGCTGCTCAGTTCGTCGCTGCTGATGGCGCCGTCACCATCGGTGTCGAGGGCGCTGATCAGCGCGTCGGCGAGGTCGGTGTCCGGTGCTTGATCGTGTGGCGGGGGCGCCATGGCGGTCATTTCTTCGGCGCTGAGGCTGCCGCTGTCGTCGCTGTCCAGATCGCCGAATTGTTTGCTCAGGTTGACCAGCAGGCCGTCGTCGGACTTCTGCGACAGAGCGCTTTTCAGTTCGTCCTGATCCACCGCACCGTCGCCGTTGCTGTCGAGTTTGGCGAACAGTTCTTTTTGCAGTTGCTGGCTACGCGCGTTTTGCGTGGAGGTGCTGCTGGTGCTGGTATAGCTCGTGTAATTGCTGACGCTACCGATCATCGGACTCACTCCCTGGAATGGCAAACCGGTGGGTGTACCGGCTTATGCAGCGTCAGGGCGCAAGTTGTCGGGGATATGTGGGATTTGTACCGGTGGGTACACAGACTGAAATTTCACCTCCACCCCCTGTAGGAGTGAGCCTGCTCGCGATAGCGGTGTGCCAGTCAAAGCAACTCTCACAGATAAACCGCTATCGCGAGCAGGCTCACTCCTACAAGGGGATGTGTGTTTCTCAGGGGCGCGGCAGGCGAATGATAGCCGTGAGGCCGCCGCCGGGGGTTTCTTCAAGGTTGAGCTGTCCCCCCAAACGCTGCGCCGCCTCGCGGGCAATGGTCATTCCCAGTCCCACACCGCCGGAATTGCGATTGCGCGAGCCTTCCAGACGATAAAACGGTTCAAACACCGCTTCACGCTTGTCCTCGGCAATCCCCGGGCCGTGGTCGATCACGCGAATCAGCAGTTGCTCGCGCTGATCCTGCAATTCGATGCGTGCCTGGCCGGCATAACGCAGGGCATTGTCCATCAGGTTATTGATGCACGAACGCAGCGCCATCGGTTGTACCGGCAGCGGTGCGCAATGGCCGCTGACTTGCACGTCGGCGCCCTGGTCCTGAGCGTTTTCGCACAGCGATTCGACCAACGCCTGCACATCCATCAATTGCAAGGCTTCGCTGGTGCGTTGTTCGTGCAAGTAGGTGAGGGTGGCGTCGAGCATGCCGATCATGTCGTCCAGATCCTGACGCATCTGGCCCTGCAGCTTTTCATCGCTGATGTTTTCCAGGCGCAGTTTCAGCCGAGACAGCGGCGTGCGCAGGTCGTGGGATACGGCACCGAGCATGCGTGCGCGTTGCTGCACCTGTTCGCGAATGCGCCGCTGCATCAGGTTGAAAGTGTGCGCCGCTTGCCGTGCTTCTCGCGGGCCGGACTCATCAAGTGGCGGGCTGTCGAGGTCTTCGCTGAGGCGCTCGGCAGCATCGCTGAGGCGCTGGATCGGACGACTGAGCAGTTTGGCGCCGTACCATGCCGCGATCATCAACGTGATGAACTGAAAGGTCAGCGGCACCACCGGGCCACCGAACCATGGACGCGGGGGCCGTGGCGGGTAACGTGGGTCGTGAGGTGGCTGTTGTCCCTCGGCACCTTGGGAAAATTCCGGAGGCGGTGGTGGCGGGGGCGGGCCGTAGAGACGGAACCAGGTGAAGGCCAGCAGGTGCGCGAGGACGATCGCCACGAACAGCACGCCAAACAGGCGGCCGAACAGCGTGTCGAAGCGCGCCCGCATCAGCCGATGTCTCGCGCGTCGAACAGGTAACCCTCACCGCGCACGGTTTTGATCAACTGCGGGGCTTTCGGGTCGTCGCCGAGTTTCTGCCGCAGACGCGACACCAGCAAATCGATGCTGCGGTCGAAGGCTTCGATCGAGCGGCCACGGGCCGCGTCGAGCAATTGCTCGCGGCTGAGCACCCGGCGCGGCCTTTCGATGAAAACCCAGAGCAGGCGGAATTCGGCGTTGGATAGCGGCACCACCAGGCCGTCGTCGGCAATCAATTGGCGCAGGACACTGTTCAAGCGCCAATTGTCGAAACGGATGTTGGCGCGTTGTTCGGTGCGGTCATCGCGCACCCGACGCAGGATGGTCTGGATGCGTGCAACCAGTTCACGCGGTTCAAACGGCTTGGCCATATAGTCATCGGCGCCCAGTTCGAGGCCGATGATGCGGTCGGTCGGTTCGCAGCGAGCCGTCAGCATCAGGATCGGGATATCCGATTCGGCGCGCAGCCAGCGGCACAGCGACAAGCCGTCTTCGCCGGGCAGCATCAGGTCCAGCACGACAACGTCGAAATGCTCGGCCTGCATCGCCTGGCGCATGGCTGCACCGTCGGTGACGCCGCTGGCGTGGATGTTGAAACGCGCGAGGTAATCGATCATCAGCTCGCGGATCGGCACGTCGTCATCGACGATCAGCGCACGAATGCTCCAGCGCTTGTCGTCTTTAGGCTCATCAGTCGCGGTCATTTGGGTGTTGTGCATGAGGCTGTTCATCTGCCGGTAGGCCGCCAACCACAAAAGATGGGCTGCGAGGTGGTGGTTTCAGCATAGGCGTCCGGCCGTGAGGCGGGAAGTGCTGATGTAAGGACGTGTTGCGGCTGGCGAGGCTAGCGTGGGTGCTTGTTGCTGGCGTGTCGGCTGTGTATCGGAGTCGACACAATAGCAGCGAGCGCTATGCTGATCACGGTTGAGGCGACGATTTACCGATCATCGGGTGCCGCGCCGCCGCCGGTTCCGCTACAATGCGCGCCGATTTCGACCTGCCTGAGAGCCCATTCATGTCCGCCTGCCAGACTCCTATCATCGTCGCCCTGGATTTCCCCACCCGTGACGCCGCACTGAAGCTGGCCGACCAGTTGGACCCGAAACTGTGCCGGGTCAAAGTGGGCAAGGAACTGTTCACCAGTTGCGCCGCAGAAATTGTCGGCACCCTGCGTGACAAGGGTTTTGAAGTATTCCTCGATCTGAAATTCCATGACATTCCCAACACCACCGCGATGGCAGTGAAAGCTGCTGCCGAGATGGGTGTGTGGATGGTCAACGTGCATTGCTCCGGCGGTATGCGCATGATGGCTGCCTGCCGTGAAGAGCTGGACAAGCGCAGTGGCCCGCAACCGCTGCTGATCGGCGTGACCGTGCTGACCAGCATGGAGCGCGAAGACCTCGCCGGTATCGGCCTGGATATCGAACCGCAGGAACAAGTGCTGCGTCTGGCGGCACTGGCCGAGAAGGCCGGCATGGACGGTCTGGTGTGCTCGGCGCTGGAGGCCACGGCGCTGAAAACCGCACATCCGTCGCTGCAGCTGGTGACCCCGGGCATTCGTCCGGCGGGCAGCGCACAGGACGATCAGCGCCGCATTCTGACCCCGCGTCAGGCGCTGGATGCCGGGTCCGATTATCTGGTGATCGGCCGTCCGATCAGCCAGGCGGCTGATCCGGCACAGGCGCTGGCTTCGGTTGTCGCCGAAATCGCTTAAGCAAACACTGCAAAACCCTGTAGGAGTGAGCCTGCTCGCGATAGCGGTGTGTCAAACAACATTAATGTTGACTGACACACCGGTATCGCGAGCAGGCTCACTCCTACATTTGATTTGAGCTGGTTTTAGATTTTCAGCACCAACTTGCCAAAGTTCTCGCCGCTGAACAATTTCATCAGCGTCTCCGGGAACGTCTCCAGACCTTCTACGATATCTTCCTTGCTCTTGAGCTGCCCCTTGGTCATCCATCCGGCCATTTCCTGCGCCGCGCTGGCGTATTGCGCCGCGTAATCCATCACCACAAAACCTTCCATCCGCGCACGGTTAACCAGCAGCGACAGATAGTTGGCCGGCCCTTTGACCGCCTCTTTATTGTTGTACTGACTGATCGCGCCGCAAATGACAACGCGTGCTTTCAGATTCAAACGGCTCAGTACCGCATCGAGAATGTCACCGCCAACGTTATCGAAATACACGTCGACGCCTTTCGGGCATTCACGTTTGAGACCCGCGATCACGTCTTCGTTTTTGTAATCGATGGCGCCATCAAAGCCCAACTCGTCAATGAGGAATTTGCACTTGTCGGCACCGCCGGCAATGCCAACCACGCGGCAACCTTTGATCTTGGCGATCTGCCCGGCAATGCTGCCCACCGCGCCCGCTGCACCGGACAACACCACGGTGTCGCCAGCCTTGGGGGCGCCGACATCCAGCAGGGCGAAGTAGGCGGTCATGCCGGTCATGCCCAGCGCTGACAGGTACACCGGCAGCGGTGCCAGTTTCGGATCGACTTTGTAGAACCCTCTTGGCTCGCCGAGAAAGTAATCCTGCACGCCGATAGCACCGTTGACGTAGTCGCCGACGGCAAACCCTGGGTTGTTCGAGGCGATGACTTTGCCGACGCCCAGCGCGCGCATGACTTCGCCGATACCGACTGGCGGGATGTAGGATTTGCCTTCGTTCATCCAGCCACGCATGGCCGGGTCGAGGGACAGGTATTCGTTCTTGACCATAATCTGGTTCGCTGCCGGTTCGCCCAACGGTACTTCCTGATAGGTGAAAGTCTCGCGGTTGGCCGCTCCCACCGGGCGTTTGGCGAGCAGGAACTGGCGATTGGTCTGGTTGGTCATGGCAGGCACTCGAACGGAATGAAGCCTTGTTGATAGACCTTCGCCGGCATTGGCGCAAGGTTGGCTGATGCGGCGAATGCACGCCGATCCAGTGCAGTGATGATCACCGGGATGGTTTTATCACTGCGACGCATGGGTACATAAACAGCCATTGGATAGTGCTGACGCTCCTCATACCTCAATGGCTATGCTGCAAATCCCCTGCATCTATCCCTCCGAGGACACAACAATGAGCATGACGTTTTCCGGTGAAGTTGCCGTAGTCACTGGCGCGGCCAACGGTATTGGCCGTGCGACCGCGCAGGCGTTCGCCGCCGAAGGCCTGAAAGTGGTGGTCGCCGACCTGGACGCAGCAGGGGGCGAGGGCACGGTGGCGCTGATTCGTACAGCCGGCGGCGAAGCGACTTTCGTGCGCTGCAACGTTACCGTCGAAAGCGAAGTGAAGAATCTGATGGACGAGGTCATCAACACCTACGGCCGTCTCGACTACGCCTTCAACAATGCCGGCATCGAAATCGAGAAGGGCAAACTGGCTGAGGGCTCGATGGACGAGTTCGACGCGATCATGGGAGTCAACGTCAAAGGCGTCTGGCTGTGCATGAAGTATCAACTGCCGCTGTTGCTGGCGCAGGGCGGTGGGGCGATCGTCAATACCGCTTCGGTAGCAGGGCTTGGCGCAGCGCCGAAGATGAGCATTTACGCGGCGTCGAAGCACGCGGTGATCGGTTTGACCAAATCGGCAGCCATCGAATACGCGAAGAAAAAAATCCGCGTCAACGCGGTGTGTCCGGCGGTGATCGATACCGACATGTTCCGTCGTGCCTATGAGGCCGATCCGAAGAAGGGCGAGTTCGCCAACGCCATGCACCCGGTCGGCCGTATCGGCAAAGTCGAAGAAATCGCCAGCGCCGTGCTGTACCTGTGCAGCGACGGTGCGGCATTCACCACCGGCCACTCGCTGGCCGTGGATGGTGGTGTCACCGCATTCTGATCAGAACTCCGGAAAAACAGCCCGCATGCCTTGCGGGCTTTTTTGTGAATCACGGTCAGTTCCGTGAAGTCCCTTAAACAATGTGTATCAAACGGTTAGAACGGTCGCTTTTGGCGGCGTTGTCGCACAGCCTGTCCGGCGCGGCTGTGATTTACTGCCGCCAGCAAAACGGACAGGAGTTTGCTTGCTCATGGAATTGAGAATTGATCGACAGGCAATGGTGCCGGTCGTGCAGCAGATTGTTGACGGACTGACGGAGTGGATCCTGCAAAGTGGTGTGCCGCCGGCTACTCGTTTGCCTTCGGTTCGGCAAATTGCCCGAGGCAATCTGCTCAGCCAGTCGTGTGTGGTCGAGGCGTGTGAACGGCTGGTATCGCAGGGTGTTTTGAGCTCATGCCAAGGCACCGGGTTCATTGTCGCTGCCGCGCCAGCGATGCTGGGGGCAGAAGATGAACTGGCGCCCTTTGAGGGCCGTTATGCCTGGTGCGATGCAGTCTGCGAAGCCCCAGATGGCTTGAAACTGGGGGGCGGTGGTCTTCCGCAAAGCTGGCGCGAGCCTGACGACCTCAGCTATGCGCTGCGCGAAGTGGCTCGCACCGACATGGCCAGCCTGTTCAACTACAGCACGCCCTTGGGGCTTCCAGCACTGCGCGAGCAGATCGTCAAACGCCTCAGGCTGCTCAGTATCGAGGCCCGCAGTTCGCAGTTGTTGAGTACCTGCGGTGCCAGCCATGCGCTGGATCTGATCGTGCGCACTTTGTTCAAGGCCGGTGACTGCGTGGTGGTCGAAACCCCCGGGTATGCGCCGCTGTTCGACCTGCTGCGTCTGCATGGCGTGCGCATGCTTGAGGTGCGCCGCACCCCGACCGGGCCGGACATCGAAGCACTGGAGTGTTTGTTGCGACAGTTTCGGCCAAGTGCGGTGTTCATCAACAGTCATCATCACAACCCCACCGGCAGTTGCCTGTCGCCAAGTGTGGCGCAACGCATCCTGCAACTGAGCAAAGCCTACGATGTGCGTCTGATCGAAGACGATGTCTACGCGGACTTGCACACCGGTAACGGTACACGACTGGCGGCGCTGGATGATGAGGGGCGAGTCATCTATGTGGGCAGTTTTTCCAAGACCCTGAGCAGTTCGTTGCGGGTCGGGTTCGTCTTCGCCGACAGCGAAACTGTCAGGCGGCTGGCGCAGGTCAAGATGATCAGCGGCCTCGGCGCGTCGAGGTTTTCCGAGGCCGTGCTGGCCAGCCTGATGGGCTGTGGCGCTTACCGAAAACTGGTTCAGCGCCAGCGTCAACGTCTGAATGCCGACCGGGCTGCCGCATTGCAGGCGCTGGAGGATGCCGATTGGGAGGTTTTCGGCAAACCTGCAGGCGGGCTGTTCATCTGGGCACGTTCGCGCGTGACCGATCACTCTCGAATACTTCGGCAGGCGCAACGCTGCGGCGTGTTGCTGTCAGCGCCGGATGCGTTCAGTCCAAGTGGCGAGGCGGGCGACTGGTTGCGTATCAATGTCGCGTACGCCTGCGATCCGCGCGCCCGGCAGTTTTTCCGTAACACCGGTGCGGATCGACCTCAAGTGTTCTGAAAACGACGCGGGCGTAGCTTTTTGCCATTATTCCGACGCCAGAGACTTGTGCGGGTGGATGGCCGTTGCGACTCTTCGCTCTACTGACAATGGCAGGGGACTACGCGCAATGATTTCGGCCATGCAAGGACGTTTTGCCAACCTCGGTATGGCAAAAAAACTGGGTATCGGGTTTGTGCTGGTTTTGCTTTTGACCGCGCTGGTGGCGGCCATTGGCGTCTGGTCCCTGCAAACCATCAGTCAGCGCTTCGACGGGCTGAAACAGATGTCCTCGCTCAACAGTGGCTTGCTCAAAGTGCGCCTGCTCGAGCAGGAATATGCCTTGCGGGGCAATCCGAAGACGGCCGATGCCCTGCGTAAGGGCGTCGACGAACTGGTTGCTCTGGCTGATCAGCTCAAGGCGCAGTCGGTGGCCAATGTGCCGGTCATGAATGATGTGCAGCTGTCGCTTGGCGCTTATCGCAAGGCGTTCGACGAGTTTGTGTCGTTGACTCAGGCCAAGGACCTCGCGCTGGAAATGGCCAGTTGGTCGGTGTCCAGTGTGGCCAACAACCTTGATGTGTTGCAGGCAGGGCTAGCCGATGATGGCGCCTATACCTTGAAGGACACCGAGGGCAAGGACGGGGCGCAGTTCATCGAGCAGGCCAGTCAGGTCAACCAGGTTTCCCGATTGATGCTGCAGGCGATGAACGAAGCGCGGATTCGTCTGGATCAAAGCCGCAAGGGCGATCCTGACAGCGCCGGCAAGGGCAATATCGAACAAGCCGCGCAGGCTCAGACGCAAGCCGAAGAGCTGAAAACCACGGTCAAGGACGAGGGCTATTTGACCGTCCTCAATGAAGTGTCCGGGCATATCGCCGGTTTCAACGAAAAACTGGCTGAGTACACCGGATTGCTCGCTCAGGAAAAGACCGTCTACGAGCAATTGCACCAGCGTGCCGACCAAGTGGTCGCGCGGGTGAATCAGGCTTATGTCGCTGAAGACGGCGCGATGCAGGCGGAACTGAAGAAAAACTCGCTGCTGATCATCGGCTCATCGGCGCTGGCATTGCTGGTGGGATTACTCGCTGCGTGGCTGATCACCCGACTTATCGTCGCGCCATTGCGCAGCGTGATTCAGGTCGCGCAACAGATTGCCGCCGGCGACTTGAGTGCAACCGTGCAAGTGACCCGTCGTGACGAGATCGGCCAGTTGATGCTGGCGATGCAACAGATGGGGGCGGGGCTGAGCACGATCGTCAGCGGGTTGCAGGCGGGGATCGAGCAACTGGCCAGTTCGGCGCAATCGTTGTCGGCGGTCACCGAGCAGACCAACCTTGAGGTCAGCAGCCAGAAGGAAGAAACCGAGCAGGTCGCCACGGCGATGAACCAGATGACCGCCACCGTGCATGACGTTGCGCGCAACGCCGAAGAGGCGGCGCTGGCCGCGCAAACGGCGGACGACAAGGTCGAGAGTGGGCAGCAGGTGGTGCGCCAGAGCATGGTGCGGATCGAACAATTGGCCGACTCGGCGACGTCGGCCAGTTCCAGCATCGAAAGCCTCAGTGCGGAAATCCAGAACATCGGCACGGTACTGGGGGTGATCAAAAGCGTTGCCGAGCAGACCAACCTGTTGGCGTTGAATGCTGCGATCGAGGCGGCACGGGCCGGTGAGCAGGGCAGGGGCTTTGCGGTGGTGGCCGATGAGGTGCGTGCACTGGCTCGGCGCACGCAGCAGTCTACTGAGGAAATTGAACGGCTGGTCAGTGCGTTGCGTTCGGCAGCGCATGCTTCGGTGCAGCAGATTCAGAATAGCGGGGAGTTGGTGAAGCTGGCGGTCAGTGATGCGCTGCAGACCGAGAGTGCGCTGGGCAGTATTGCGGCGGCGGTGTCGTTGATTCAGCAGATGAATCAGCAGATTGCGGCGGCGGCCGAGGAGCAGAGTTCGGTGGCGGAGGAGATCAATCGCAGTGTGACGAGTATTCGCGCAAGTGCGGATCAGTCGTCGGTTGCGATGCGCGGGAATGCGGCTTCGAGTGTTGAGCTGGCGCAGTTGGGGAGTGAGTTGCGGGGGATGGTTGGGCATTTTCGGCTTTGACGCTTTGGGCTTGGCGGCCCATGGGCCGGCCAGGCTCTTGGGTTTTGGGGGGATATCCGTTGCTTCGGGTGTTGCTGATTAGGGTTCCGCCCTTACGGCGGGTCACTTTTGCAGACGCCCAAAAGTAACCAAAACGCTTTGCCCTGACGTTCGGCCCGCTCGCTAAAGCTCGGGGTTCCTTCGCTCCGGGATTCATCCGGGGGGCATCGCCTACGGTTTGCTTCGCTGCACCTCCTCTCGATGTGTTCGACTTCGTCGAACGGTCGCTGCGCTCCCACCCCCGGATCAATCCCTCCACTCAGCCTGCCGACGGGCCTTAAGATCAAGAGCTGCAGCCGAGCTAACGCTCATCCTGTTGAGTGGTGAGAAGCGGAAGCGGTTGTGAGGTGGGCGTTGTTTTTGCTTTTCTGTGGGAGTTAGCTTGCTCGCGAAGGCGGCCTGACAGCCGACCAATCCTCTATCGGATGTACTCAGTCCCAATGTAGGAGTGAGCCTGCTCGCGATAGCGGCCTGGCAGCCAACCCATCTCTGCCGGATGTACTCAAGCCCTGTGGGAGCGAGCCTGCTCGCGAAGGCGGCCTGACAGCCGACCAAGCTCTGTCAGATGTGCTCAATCCCATTGTAGGAGTGAGCCAGCTCGCGATCTCGGCCTGGCGGCCAACCCATCTCTGCCGGATGTACTCAAACCCTGTGGGAGCGAGCTTGCTCGCGAAAGCGGCCTGACAGCCGACCAATCTCTGTCAGATGTGCTCAATCCCATTGTAGGAGTGAGCCTGCTCGCGATCTCGGCCTGGCGGCCAACCCATCTCTGCCGGATGTACTCAAACTCTGTGGGAGCGAGCTTGCTCGCGAAAGCGGCCTGACAGCCGACCAATCTCTGCCGGATGTACTCAAACCCTGTGGGAGCGAGCCTGCTCGCGAAAGCGTTCTCACATTCACCGGGCGTCTATCGTGTTCACTCCCGCGAGCCCACAAAAAAGCCACCTCTCGGTGGCTTCTCTTTCAACTTCTGCAATCAGTCGTAAATCACTTTCTTTTTCCAGTCCGCATCGGCCTCGACATCTTTGAGGCCGGCAGTCAGTTGGTTCTCTTCACCTTCAACCGGTGCGATTTTGTCCATGACTTGGGCGTTGGCGCGGGCCAGCAGTTTTTCCAGGTATTGCAGTTGTTCTGCATACATCTGTGGATCCTGCTGTTTGCGCAGGTATTGCACGCCGCGTTCGAAGGCGAGGCGGGCCTGGCCGGGCTGGTTTTGTTGCAGGGACTGTTGGCCGAGGTTGTTGAAGAACTCGATGTGCAGTAGCACCAGAATGTGGCGGACTTCGCGAATCCAGTGTTTGGCTTCGTTAGGAGGCAGGAAGCCGTCGTGGGCGGCGCGGGTGATCTGGCCGTGGAGGGCTTCGAGCAGGAAGCGCACGTCTTTGGCTTTGGCTTCGGTCAGAATCGGCGACGGCGGGTTGTTGACCGGAATCGATTCGCCTTGGGCGACCAGGGCACTCAGTTCGGTGATGCGCGCTTTGGTGGTGGCGCTGGTTTTTTCCAGGTTCAGCAGGCGCTGGCAGACGTTCAATTCCAGGCGCGTCAGCAGCAGCTTGAGTGCCGGGGTCATGAACTGGCCCGGGAAGGTTTCGGTCAGTTCGCCGCAGCGGCGCAGGCGGTCGTTGAGTTCGACCTTGGTGCGGGCCTTCTCCAGTTTGTTGTTTTCCACCACATGGTTCATGTAGCCAATGGCGATCAGAATTGCGATCCCGGCTATGACAAGCAGGGTGATCATGAGTGGTGTCACCGGTAAGACCTCTTTATAGGGTTCGCATGCGAGTGTAGTGGCTGGGCATTTAACCGCCTAGCGCCGCTCGACTGGTTGGTTCGGCAGGTTCAATCTGTATCGGCCGCATGCTGCTTATATGAATGCTGGCGATGCATGTGCAGATTGCCATCACTGCGCGGTGGACTATAACGTCTTGGCGGGTGGCGGAATATAGGCGTCAATCGTCGGGCAACGGAAAAGCCCGATTGCTGCCGTAAAGCAGGTCGAAGTCATTGATTTAAATAAATTTATATCAAGGGGTTGACGACCTCTCAATCCATCCATAGAATGCGCGCCACTTGCAGCGTAAAGCACACAGCGAAGCGCGGCAGGGAGTGAATGTTGTAGTGTGTCCCCTTCGTCTAGTGGCCTAGGACACCGCCCTTTCACGGCGGTAACAGGGGTTCGAGTCCCCTAGGGGACGCCAATGCGGGAATAGCTCAGTTGGTAGAGCACGACCTTGCCAAGGTCGGGGTCGCGAGTTCGAGTCTCGTTTCCCGCTCCAATTTTAAACAGCACTGCTTTCGGGCGGGGCTGAGTGAAACCAGAACCAAGTCTTCGGAGGCGGATCTGGACACCGAAACACACACCATGTGTTCCGGGTAGCGTGTCCCCTTCGTCTAGTGGCCTAGGACACCGCCCTTTCACGGCGGTAACAGGGGTTCGAGTCCCCTAGGGGACGCCATTTGCGGGAATAGCTCAGTTGGTAGAGCACGACCTTGCCAAGGTCGGGGTCGCGAGTTCGAGTCTCGTTTCCCGCTCCAAATTCTAAAAACGCCGCTCAGTGAGCGGCGTTTTTATTGAGTGAAAGTTGTAGCCTGTGTCCCCTTCGTCTAGTGGCCTAGGACACCGCCCTTTCACGGCGGTAACAGGGGTTCGAGTCCCCTAGGGGACGCCATTGCGGGAATAGCTCAGTTGGTAGAGCACGACCTTGCCAAGGTCGGGGTCGCGAGTTCGAGTCTCGTTTCCCGCTCCATATTCACAAAAACGCCGCTCAACAGAGCGGCGTTTTTGTATGCGCGCGATTTGTGGCTGTACTGTCAGCGCTAAAGAAAAAGGCCCGCCGAAGTGATTCGGCGGGCCTTTTTGCGTTTTTGCGTCTGCTACCAGGACAGCATCAAGCGACCGGCAAACAGGATCAGCACCACGCCCATGGTGCGTTCAAACCAATGGCCCATGCGCATGAACAGCAGGCGTACTTTGCTGCTTGAGAAAAACAGCGCAACGATCACGAACCACAACGCGTTTACAAAGCACATCCACAAACCGTAGAACGCCTGGATTTGCAGAGGTGTTTCGGCGCTGATGATCGTGGTGAAAATGGCCAGGAAAAACAGTGTGGCTTTGGGGTTGGTCGCATTGGTCAGAAAACCGGTGCTGAAGGCTTTGAACAGCGTTTGCTCAACGACCGGTTCATCGCTGGTTTTCTCTCCTTCGATGGCAGACTTGGGTTTGCTGCGCAGCAGACTGACACCCAGATACAGGATGTAAGCACCGCCCACCACTTTGGCCACGGTCAACAACCACGGCGTGGTGTGCATCAGCGCACCGACGCCAAGCAACGTGTAGAGCACGTGTACGGAAATCCCCGCACCGATCCCCAGCGCCGTGCAGATCCCCACCAGTCGGCCGAAGCGTACGCTTTGACGAATCGTGACTGCGAAGTCCGGGCCGGGAGCAACCACGGCCAGAAAGTGAATGGTGGCCAGCGCCAGAAACTCGCCCAGATAATTCGAATACATCTCAGCTCCAGTAGGTCAGGGGTGAAGCATTGCCGCGATAGCCGACAAAAAAGGAAAGACTCAAACGCGGATCGGCCACGCCCGGGGTCACCGAGTGCATGCGCCGCGAATTGAACATGATGAAATCGCCGGGTTGCGGTCTCACTTCGAGGGCGGGAGGCCCGAGCCGCTCCGGTTCGATGCCGTAACTGTCGCCACGCATCTCGTCGAATTGGTCCGGGGTGATGTCGTCGTCCCACATTTGCAACGCGCCGCCCTCGGTCGGCATGTTCAGATAGACATTGCAGGCGAACTGCGCCTCCAGGCTGCGTGCCTGGAAGCTGTCCGGGGCATCCTTGGCGAAAATGTCGTGGTGGGCGAGGAAGCACACGCCCGGTTTCACCACTCGCGAAAGACCGACATACATTTTCCGGCCGTAAAGATTTTCCAGGTGCGCGCCGGCCGGCCAGGATTCGTCGAGCATGCAGCGCAAGGTATCGATGGGTGAGGAGTAGGGCGCACAGCGATTGCGCAGTTCAGCGATGTTGCTGGTCGCGCGTTCGAAGTAGTCCTCGATCAGCAGTGGCTGATTCTCCGCCTCGTAAAAGGCCATGCCGATACGGCCGATGCTCGGCGCATTGATGTAACCCTCGAAGCCTGGAGCGAGAATCTTGTCGCCAATCTGAATGGCCAGCGGCTCAGGCAAAAAGCCTTTGACGCGGATGGCGAGGACTTCTTCGTTGGCCAGTTTTTTTATGCACGTCTCATCGAGACGCTCGACGTCTAGCATCATGTTATTTAGGTCCATCTATCGATAGTCAACGGAACCGGCGAATGCGGTTCCCCGGCGACGGACGCTGCGTGAGGCAGCGTCCGAAATGCTCAATCCACGTTGTAGTGGACGGACAACGTGCCCTTCTTCTGCGAAAGGGCCGCGATCGTGACTGTGCCCAGATCCTTCAGGCTGCGTACATGGGTGCCGCCGCAGCCATAGGCGGGCAGGTCACCAAAACCGATTTCCCGCGCGCCTTCGCGCAGCGAGGTCAGGCGTGGCAGGTCGTGCTCGATCCACTGGCCAATGCCGTATTGAACGGTCTCTGCGTCGACTTCCTGCGCGGCATCGCCGGGTTTGAATTGCACCCGACCTTCGTCCGGCCAGTGGTGTGCCTTGATCGGCGTCCAGCCCAGTGCTTGCACGAAATGGCCGATCAGATGCCCGGCCGAATGCATGCGTGTGTTGAAGCGGCGACGCTCTTCGTCGATGCGGATGCAGGTCATGCCGAGCGCCACCGGCCGATCGACAAAATGAATGATCCGTTCCGGCTCCTGCACGACACGCAGTACCTGGCTCTCGCCGATCCAGCCGGTGTCACACGGCTGACCGCCACCTTGCGGATGAAACAATGTGGCGCGCAGCACCACGGCAAATTCGTTCTCTTGGGGCGTGCAGTCGAGGACTTCCACATTGGCCTTGAGGTCATCACTATGGAAAAAGAGGCGAAGCGTCATATTCCATGCCCTTATTAAAGTTTCTATTTTTATTATATGAATCGTGTAATAACGTGATAATCCGTTCAAACATCAAAGGACTTGTGCGCTGTGAGCATCAATCTACCGTTGCCACTGCTGGGTGAAATGGCGATTTTCGTCAAGGTGGTGGAAACCGGCAGCTTCTCTGAAGCCGCTCGCCAGTTAGGGTCTTCGCCGTCGGCAGTCAGTCGCAGTATTTCGCGCCTGGAAAAAGCCTTGGCCACACGACTGCTGCAGCGCACCACGCGCAAACTGCGTCTGAGTGACGGCGGCGAGGAGGTGTTCAAGCGCTGTCAGGAAATGGTCAGTGCAGCCAAGTCCGTCATGGAAATCAGCGGTCAGTTCACCCATGAAGCCGAAGGCCTGGTGCGGGTCAGCGTGCCGAAAGCGGTGGGGCGCTTTGTGATTCATCCGCATATGCCGGAATTTCTGCGGCGTTATCCCAAGGTCGATGTCGAGTTGCTGCTGGAAGATCGTCAGGTCGATTTGATCGACGATCATGTTGACCTGGCCATTCGCATCACAGATCGGCCACCGGCCGGGCTGGTCGGTCGACAACTACTGACCATCGACCATTTGCTCTGTGCGACGCCGCAGTATCTGGCCGAACATGGCGCACCGACTCACCCTCATGACTTGCTCAATCACAGCTGTATCTATCTGGGTGAAACCCCGAGCGACGCGCGCTGGAAATTCAAGAAAGGCAGCAAGGCTGTGACGGTGGGAGTGCGCGGACGCTATGCCGCCAACCACACTGGCGTGCGATTAGGCGCGGTGTTGCAGCACATCGGCATTGGCAGCCTGCCGTACTTCACCGCCCGCTATGCACTTGAGCAAAAGTTGATTGTGCAGGTTTTGCCTGACTGGACGTTCCTTGCGTCCTATCACGGCGGGCTGTGGTTGCTGCATTCGCCGACGCGGTATCTGCCGCCGAAGTTGCGGGTGTTTATCGATTTCCTGGTGGAGTGCCTGCAAAAGGAACCAACCCTGAGCAAACCGGGCAAGTCGGGCGAAGGGAGCAAAGTGTCGATGGAGTACGAATTGCCTGAAAGCGAAGGTCTGCTTTAACGCCCGCGCAAAGAAAAGGCCCGCAGGGATCACCATGCGGGCCTTTTCATTACCGGGCGAAAATCAGTGCTTGCTGTCTTGGGCAGACATCGCCAGCAGCTGCTTTTCCTGATTCCAGTCGAACGGTTCGTCGTTCTGTTCGGCTTCGTAGCGACGTTCTTCGAGGGCCTGATACATGTCGATCTCTTCATCGGACAGGTAGTGCAGGCAGTCGCCGGCGAAGAACCACAGCAAATCGCGCGGGATCAGGTGAGCGATTTGCGGATAACGGGTGATCACTTGAGTCAGGATGTCCTGGCCCAGGTATTGGCTTTCGATCGGATCGATCGGCAGCGATGCCAGCAGTTCGTCGAAGCGCTCCAGGAACAAGGCATGGCTTTCTTCGGGAACCTGTTCGGCCTCACCTACGGCGACCAGAATACTGCGCAGGTGGTCGAGCAAAACAAGATGGTCGGCAACGACGTTGGACACGAGATAAGTCCTCAAGAGCAAAACGGGCGCGGGAGTATAAAGCCCCTGCGCCCTCTTGGACATGCTTGTCAGGATCAGCGGACTTTGCCCTCGGCCTGTTTCAGTTCTTCTTTGTCGAAATCATCGACATCGATCACCTTGCGTCGCGCCGCTTCGGCATCACGCAGACTCTGTGCTTCCACCGGTTGCAACACACCTGCCTCAAGCGCGGCATCGATGGCGTGTTCGCCCGCCACCGGTTTGACCTGACCGCTTTTCAGCGAAGTGTGCAGTTTTTTGTGCAGCGGCTGCGCAGCATTCAGCAGATCGCTGGCGTGTTGCAAAGCACCCACTGCATCGTCTGCCGACTGCGGGCGATAGCAACCGGCAAGCAGTTCTTCCAGCGCCGGATCGCCCTTGGCGCGACCAATGACGCCAGCCACTTCGGCCCCGAGTTTGTCCGACGGGCCTTTGTGACGACGGCCAAACGGGAAGACGACGACGCGCAGCAGGCAGCCGAACACCTTGTTGGGGAAATTGCGCAGCAACTCATCCATGGCCCGTTCCGCTTGGCCAAGGCTTTCTTCCATCGCCCATCTGAACAAAGGGTCCATGTAGGCCGGCGAATCCAGATCGTGATAACGCTTGAGTGCGGCAGAGGCCAGATACAGGTTGCTCAACACATCCCCCAAGCGGGCCGACAGGCGTTCGCGACGTTTCAGTTCGCCGCCCAGCAACATCATGCTGAAGTCCGCGAGCATGGCGAACGCCGCTGCCTGACGGTTGAGTGCGCGGAAGTAACCCTGACTGATCTTGTCGCCCGGGGCGTGTTCGAAGTGGCCGAAGCCGAGGTTCAGCACCAGCGTGCTGGCCGCATTGCTCACGGCGAAACCGATGTGTTTGAGCAGCAGACCATCGAATTCTTTCAGCGCCTGATCCTTGTCTTCACGACCGGCCAGAGCCATTTCCTTGAGAACGAACGGATGGCAGCGAATCGCACCCTGACCGAAGATCATCAGGTTACGCGACAGGATGTTCGCACCTTCCACGGTGATGAAGATCGGTGCACCGTTCCAGCTGCGCCCGAGGTAGTTGTTCGGGCCCATGATGATGGCCTTGCCGCCGTGTACATCCATGGCGTGGCTGATGCATTCGCGACCGCGTTCGGTCAGGTGATACTTGAGGATCGCCGACAACACCGAGGGTTTTTCGCCGAGGTCCACCGCGTTGGCAGTGAGCATCCGCGCCGCGTCCATCATCCACGCGTTACCGCCGATACGTGCCATCGCTTCCTGAATGCCCTCGAATGCCGACAACGGCACGTTGAACTGTTCACGAATCTGCGCGTACTGGCCGGTGACCAGGCTGGTGAATTTAGCCGCGCCGGTTCCGACTGCCGGCAACGAGATTGAACGGCCTACCGACAGGCAGTTCATCAGCATCATCCAGCCCTTGCCGAGCATTTCCTGACCGCCGATGAGGAAGTCCAGCGGGATGAACACGTCCTTGCCGGAGTTCGGTCCGTTCATGAATGCCGCGCCCAGCGGCAGGTGACGACGGCCGATTTCCACGCCAGCGGTATCGGTCGGGATCAGCGCGAGACTGATGCCGAGGTCTTCTTTGTCACCGAGCAGATGCTCCGGGTCGTAGGCCTTGAAGGCGAGGCCGAGCAGGGTGGCCACGGGGCCGAGGGTGATGTAGCGCTTCTCCCAGTTCAGGCGCAGGCCAATGACTTCCTGACCTTCCCATTGGCCTTTGCAGATGATCCCGGTGTCGGGCATTGCGCCGGCATCGGAGCCGGCGAGCGGGCCGGTGAGGGCGAAACAGGGAATGTCATCGCCGCGAGCCAGCCGTGGCAAGTAGTGATTGCGTTGTTCGTCGGTGCCGTAATGCAGCAGCAGTTCGGCTGGGCCGAGGGAGTTGGGCACCATCACGGTGGAAGCGAGGTCGCCACTGCGGGTGGCGAGTTTCATCGCCACTTGCGAGTGGGCGTAGGCCGAGAAGCCTTTACCGCCAAATTCTTTCGGAATGATCAGGGCAAAAAAGCCGTGTTCCTTGATGTGCGCCCAGGCTTCGGCCGGCAGGTCCATCGACTGGCCGATCTGCCAGTCAGTGACCATCGCGCAAAGCTCTTCGGTCGGACCGTCGATGAACGCTTGCTCTTCTTCGCTCAGTTGCGCCTTGGGATAGGCCAGCAATTTGTCCCAGTCCGGACGACCGCTGAACAGCTCGCCATCCCACCACACGGTGCCGGCATCGATCGCGTCGCGTTCGGTTTGCGACATGGGTGGCAGGGTTTTCTGGAACCAGTTGAACAGCGGCGCGGTGAAGTGCTTACGGCGCAGGTCGGGCAGCAGCAACGGTGCAGCGACCACCGCCAGCAAGACCCAGAACACCAGCAACAACCAGCCCGACGCGTGGCTGAAAATCCCCATCGCCAACAGGTAGACCGCAACGATGCCCAATGCAGGCAGAGGGGAAATACGCCGGTGGGCGAGATACGCCACGCCAACGATCAAAACCAGTATCCACAACAACAGCATATTCAGTCCTCCGTGAACCAAGGCAAATCGACCCTCCAGAGCTTAGACGGCATCTGTAAAACCGGGTGGTCAGACCAAGGTGATTGAAATCGTGGGAAACCCCGGATGGTTTTCGTAGGTTCGGTGGGCAACGCGTGTGGGAAATCGTTCGACGATCCCGCGTCTTTGCGTCCAAGTTTGGCCGAAACGTCGTTATCTCTGTGCTGAAGCTGTCGCTAGACTCGGGACTCACCCAGGAGATTGTCGTCATGCGCGAGTATCTGAGTCCCGGCCGCTTCATCGATAGTGACCACCCGGCGGTGGTGGAGTTCGCCGAACAGCATCGGGGCGCCAGCCGCGATCCGCTCGCGCAGGCGATCAGTCTTTATTACGCCGTGCGTGAGGCGGTGCGCTACAACCCCTACACCTTCAGCCGTGATCCACAGACCTTGCGCGGCAGTTATGCATTGGCGACGGGGGAGAGTTATTGCGTACCAAAAGCCACGCTGCTGGCAGGTTGCGCACGGCATTGCGGAATCGCGGCGCGGATCGGGCTGGCCGACGTGAAAAATCACCTGTCGACCCCGCGTCTGCTCGAGTTATTGAAAAGCGACATGTTCGCCATGCACGGCTACACCGAGTTATTTCTCAATGATCGCTGGGTCAAGGCCACGCCGGCGTTCAACCAGAAGCTCTGCGAGCTGTTCAACGTCGCGCCGCTGGAGTTCGATGGCGTCAACGACAGCGTTTTCCACCCGTTCAACCGCGACGGTGCACAGTTGATGGAGTACTTGGTCGATCACGGCCAATTCGCCGATGTGCCGGAAACGTTCTTCTTCGAACATCTGCAAAAGTGCTATCCGCACCTGTTCACTGATCTGCAGCCGCAACTGCTGGGCGATATGCAGAGTGATTTGAGCCGCTCCTGATCCGGCGTATGCTGCCTGCCCACTCATTTGAAAAGAGGCGGTCATGCTGAAGATCTGGGGACGGAAAAACTCATCGAATGTCAGGAAACCATTGTGGGCCGCCGAGGAACTCGGTCTGGCTTACGAGGCGATCGATGCCGGTGGCGCGTTTGGCGTAGTCGACACACCTGAATACCGGGCGATGAACCCGAACGGACGGGTGCCGGTGATCGAAGACGACGGTTTTGTGCTGTGGGAATCCAACGCCATCGTTCGCTATCTGCTGGCCAGGCATGCGCCCGACAGCAACTGGTATTCGGCCGATCCGCAAGCTCGCGCCATCGCCGACAAATGGATGGACTGGACCACGTCGAGTTTTGCCGGTCACTTCCGCACGGTGTTCTGGGGCGTGTTGCGCACGCCGGCGGACAAGCAGGACTGGGCCGCGATCAACGCCGCGATCAAGGAATGCAATGGGCTGCTGAGCATGGCCGACAATGCCTTGGCCAGTCAGCCTTATCTTTCCGGAAAAGACATCGGCATGGGTGATATCCCGCTCGGCAGTTTCATTTATGCCTGGTTCGAGATGCCCATCGAGCGTGCGCCGCAACCGAATCTGCAGGCCTGGTACGAGCGCTTGAAGCAGCGTCCGGCCTACCGGAAAGCCGTCATGACCGCGTTGACTTAATACCTACTATCGACACACTTGACTGTACTTGTGCGGCGGCGGCAAGCACCATTGCGCACTTGCGCTGCGGTTCGATCTTTCGCCGCCTTCTCCTTTTTTCCTTCAATGGTGCGTAAATCAGATATGAGTTCCGCTCTGTCCATCCGGCAGCTAACCAAAACCTACGGCAACGGGTTCCAGGCCTTGAGTGGTATCGATCTGGACGTTGCCGAAGGTGACTTTTTCGCCTTGCTCGGCCCCAACGGTGCCGGCAAATCCACGACCATCGGCATTCTCTCGACGCTGGTCAACAAGACCAGCGGCACGGTGAATATCTTCGGCCATGACCTGGACAAGAATCCTGCGCAGCTCAAGCGCTCGATCGGCGTGGTGCCGCAGGAATTCAACTTCAACCAGTTTGAAAAGACCTTCGACATCGTCGTCACTCAGGCCGGTTACTACGGCATTCCGGCGAAAGTTGCCAAGGAACGTGCCGAGCAATATCTGACCCAGCTCGGCCTGTGGGACAAGCGCGATGTGCCGTCGCGTTCGTTGTCCGGCGGCATGAAGCGGCGACTGATGATTGCCCGTGCGCTGGTGCACGAACCGCGTCTGCTGATCCTCGACGAGCCGACCGCAGGCGTCGATATCGAGCTGCGCCGTTCTATGTGGACGTTCCTCACCGAACTGAACCAGAAAGGCATCACCATCATCCTCACCACGCACTATCTGGAAGAGGCTGAGCAGTTGTGCCGCAACATCGGCATCATCGACCACGGCACCATCGTCGAAAACACCAGCATGAAACAATTGCTCGGCCAGTTGCACGTGGAAACCTTCTTGCTGGACCTGAAAAACGACTTGAGCGTCGCGCCGCAACTGCTCGGTTATCCAGCCCGGTTGATTGACAGCCATACCCTGGAAGTCCAGGTCGACAAATCCATGGGCATCACGGCGTTGTTCACCCAGTTGGCGCAGCAGAACATCGAAGTATTGAGCCTGCGCAACAAAACCAATCGCCTTGAGGAGCTGTTCGTGTCCCTGGTGGAAAAAAATCTGTCGAAGGTGGCGGTATGAGTTCCGAATTCCGTCCCAACCTCGTCGCCCTGCAGACCATTGTTTACCGCGAGGTCAAACGCTTCACGCGGATCTGGCCGCAAACGCTGCTGCCGCCGGCAATCACCATGGTTCTGTACTTCGTGATCTTCGGCAACCTGATCGGCCGGCAGATCGGCGACATGGGTGGCTTCACTTACATGGAGTACATCGTGCCGGGGCTGATCATGATGTCGGTGATCACCAACTCCTATGGCAACGTGGTCTCGAGCTTCTTCGGCAGCAAGTTCCAGCGCTCCATAGAGGAGCTGATGGTGTCGCCGGTGTCGCCGCATACGATCCTGATCGGCTTCACCATCGGTGGTGTGTTGCGTGGTCTGATGGTGGGTGTGATCGTGACGCTCCTGTCGCTGTTCTTCACCGATTTGCAGGTGCATCACCTCGGTGTGACCATTCTGGTCGTGGTGCTGACGGCGACGATTTTCTCGCTGCTGGGCTTCATCAACGCCGTGTTTGCGCGCAACTTCGATGATATTTCGATCATCCCGACGTTCGTGCTGACGCCGCTGACCTATCTGGGCGGGGTGTTTTACTCGATTACCCTGCTGCCGCCGTTCTGGCAGACCGTTTCGTTGGCCAACCCGGTGCTGCACATGGTCAACGCCTTCCGTTACGGCATTCTCGGTGTGTCGGATATCAAGATCGGCATCGCGATCACCTTTATGCTCGTGGCGACGGTGGTGTTGTATCTCGGTTGTGCGCGGTTGCTGGTAAGTGGGCGCGGGATGCGTACTTGACTTAGGACCGAGTCGACTGCTCGCAAATGCAGGCGCCACAAATCAAAACGGCCTCCCACTGCGGAGGCCGTTTTGCATTCAGCGCATTCGGTTTTTCTTGCGCCGCGCCCATTGCCGCGCCACCCACCAGCGCCAATACATCATCACAATGAAGTAGGCGAGGGCGCCGAGCACCAATCCCACCACTACCGAGCCGAGCAAGAACGGCTGCCACAACGTCGACAACTCGCCGCTGATCCATTCCCAGGTCAGCTCATCCGGCAGATGCCGTGCAGGCACATCCATCAACCACGCACCCGCCTGATAAGTGCAGAAGAACACCGCCGGCATGGTGATCGGATTGGTCAGCCAGACCAGGCTGACGGCAATCGGCATGTTGCCCCGCACGGTGATCGCCAGCGCGGCCGCGACCAGCATCTGCGCCGGAATTGGCAGGAATGCGGCAAACAAACCGACCGCCATCGCCCGCGCGACCGAGTGACGATTGAGGTGCCAGAGGTTCGGGTCATGCAGCAACTTGCCGAGAAAGCGTAAGGATTTGTGTTCCCTGATGCTCGTCGGGTCGGGCATGTAACGTTTGAATAAGCGCCGGGGCATAAGGCTTCTCGGTCGGTTAAGGCGGCAAGTATGTCTGGATTCTACGAAGCGCCCATTCAGACTTTGTGACAATTGTTGACGACGGACGTGCCCGACACCCGCTATGCCTAAGTGCAGGACTCTCAAGGACGGGCTTATGCGCACAGGGATGATGGCGCTTGCGGTCGGTCTGCTGGCCCCGGTTTTTATGCCGGCATTACCGCCGGTCTGGTTGATGCTGTTGTTGCCGGTCGTGGCTTTGATGCTGCTGCCGTTTCGCAGTTATCCATTGGCGTTTTTGCTGTTTGGCTTCACGTGGACCAGTGTCGGCGCGCAGTGGGCGCTGAATGATCGTTTACCGAACGGGCTGGATGGAGAAACCCGGTGGGTTGAAGGGCGGGTCGTCGGTTTGCCGCAGAACAGCGACGGCGTGGTGCGCTTCGAATTGGCCGATGCGCACTCGCGTCACGAAAAATTGCCGGCGCTGATGCGACTCGCCTGGTACGCCGGGCCGCCGGTCAACAGTGGCGAGCGCTGGCGCTTGGCGGTCAAGCTCAAGCGTCCCGGTGGTTTACGCAACCCCGAGGCTTTCGATTATGAGGCCTGGCTGTTGGCGCAACGTATTGGAGCGACCGGTACGATCAAGGACGGCCAGCGATTGAGCGAAGCACGCTGGGCCTGGCGTGACGGTATTCGCCAGCGTTTGCTGAGCGTGGATGCGCAAGGGCGAAACGGCGCACTGGCGGCGCTGGTGCTGGGCGATGGCTCGGGGCTCAGTCGCGAGGACTGGCAGATTCTGCAGAACACCGGCACCGTTCACTTGCTGGTGATTTCCGGTCAGCACATCGGTTTGCTGGCGGCGGTGATGTATGGGCTGGTCGCAGGGTTGGCGCGATTTGGCCTGTGGCCATTGCGTTGGCCGTGGCTGCCATGGGCCTGTGGGCTGGCGTTCGCGGCGGGGTTTGGTTATGGCCTGCTCGCCGGGTTCGATGTGCCGGTGCAGCGGGCCTGCGTGATGGTCGCGCTGGTGCTGTTATGGCGTCTGCGCTTTCGCCATCTCGGGGCATGGTGGCCGCTGCTGCTGGCGTTCAATGGTGTGTTGCTGCTGGATCCGCTCGCCAGCTTGCGTCCGGGTTTGTGGCTCTCCTTTGCGGCAGTGTCCGTGCTGATTTTTACTTTTGGCGGTCGCTTGGGGGCGTGGCGCTGGTGGCAGACCTGGACGCGGGCGCAATGGCTGATTGCGATCGGTTTGTGCCCGATGTTGCTGGCATTGAACCTGCCGATCAGTCTCAGCGGGCCGCTGGCTAATCTGCTTGCAGTGCCTTGGGTCAGTCTTGTCGTGCTGCCGCCGGCGTTGCTCGGGACGCTGTTGTTGCCGGTTCCGTATGTCGGCGCAGGGCTGCTGTGGCTGGCGGGTGGTCTGATCGACGGGTTGTTTCGCACGCTGGCGATAATGGCCGGGCATTGGCCTGCATGGATCGCACCCTCGATACCCGTCTGGGTCTTGGTTGCTGGCAGCCTCGGCGCGGTGTTGTTGCTATTGCCGCGCGGCGTGCCAATGCGCCCGCTGGGCTGGCCATTGCTGTTGCTGCTGGTGGTGCCGCCACGCGAACGCCTGGATGCGGGATTGGCCGACATCTGGCAACTGGATGTCGGCCAAGGCCTGGCCATCCTGATCCGCACCCGGCATCACATGTTGCTCTATGACGCTGGGCCGCGCTTCGGTGATTTCGATCTCGGCGAGCGGGTGGTGCTGCCCGCGTTGCGCAAACTGAGAGTGGAAAAACTCGATCTGATGCTGCTCAGCCATGCGGATGCCGATCACGCGGGTGGCGCTCTGGCGATCAACCGTGGTTTGACCGTCGATCAAGTAATCAGCGGCGACCCGGCGGGACTGCCTGCGCAACTGAGCGCCGAAGCCTGCGAAAGCGGCCGGCAATGGCAGTGGGACGGGGTCGCTTTTCAACTCTGGCAGTGGCCGGACGCCCGCGACAGCAATCAGCGCTCCTGCGTCTTGCAAATCGAGGCCAATGGCGAGCGCCTGTTGCTGACCGGCGACATCGACACCCACGCCGAACGCGCGCTGCTCGACAGTCCATTGGCTGTGCCGACGCAATGGCTGCAATCACCCCATCACGGTAGCCGAAGTTCATCGTCAATGGCGCTGCTCAGGGTGTTGCAACCAGAGGCCGTGCTGATTTCCCGTGGGCAGGGCAATTCCTTCGGCCATCCGCATCCGACCGTGCTGGCGCGTTATCGCAAACTGGGCCTGCGCATTTACGACAGCGCCGAGGAGGGCGCCATTCATCTGCAACTGGGCCGCTTCAAAGCGCCGTGGACGATGCGTCAACAGCGGCGTTTCTGGCGCGATCCGCCGGCGCTTGTCCGTTGAACGGTGCCAGCATGGATGCCACATCACGGTCGTCGGGGCGGCGGGTCTTAATCGTCAATCGGTATGGTAAAGTGGCGCACTTTTTCGAGGGGACTGTCACTGTGTGGGAATTGGTCAAATCCGGCGGCTGGATGATGTTGCCGATCATTCTGAGCTCCATCGCGGCCATGGCGATCGTCGCCGAACGCCTGTGGACCCTGCGCGCCAGTCGCGTCACCCCCGAGCATCTGCTGGGCCAGGTCTGGGTCTGGATCAAGGACAAACAGCTCAATAAAGAAAAACTCAAGGAATTGCGCGCCAATTCGCCGCTGGGGGAAATCCTCGCCGCCGGCCTGGCTAACTCCAAGCATGGTCGCGAGATCATGAAAGAGTGCATTGAAGAGGCCGCCGCGCGGGTCATTCACGAACTCGAGCGCTACGTTAACGCGCTGGGCACCATCGCTGCGATGTCGCCGTTGCTCGGCCTGCTGGGCACCGTGTTAGGCATGATCGACATTTTCAGCGCCTTCACTGGCTCAGGCATGACCACCAACGCCTCGGTATTGGCCGGTGGTATCTCCAAAGCGCTGATCACCACGGCGGCGGGCCTGATGGTCGGTATTCCAGCGGTATTCTTCCACCGGTTCCTGCAACGCCGCATCGATGAACTGGTGGTGGGCATGGAACAGGAAGCGATCAAGCTGGTTGAAGTGGTGCAGGGCGACCGTGACGTCGATCTGGCCGAGGGCCGCGCGTGAAATTCCGTCGCAAGCCTCGGGAAACCATCGATATCAACCTCGCGTCGCTGATCGACGTGGTGTTCATCTTGCTGCTGTTTTTCGTCGTGACCACCACGTTTACCCGCGAAACCCAGTTGCGTGTCGATCTGCCGGAAGCGGTCAGCGGTTCGCCGGCCGAAGACCAGCAGCTCAAACAGATCGACGTGGCCATCAGCGCTGAGGGCGTGTTTTCGGTGAACAACAAGATTCTGCCGAAGAACGATCTGGCGACCCTGATGGAAGCCATGCAGAAAGAGTCCAACGGCGATACCAATATGCCGTTGTCGATCAGCGCCGACGGCAAGACTCAACACCAATCCGTGATCACCGCCATGGACGCGGCCGGCAAGCTCGGTTTCAGCCATCTGCGCATGACCACGGTCGAGGCGGCGCCCAAATCCTGATGAGCCTGTCCGATCGTTTGCTCGCTGCGTGGTATCAGGGGCACCCGGCCCTGACGCTGCTGCGGCCGCTGGAAATGCTCTATCGCCGCGTGGTGGTCGGTAAACGCCAGCGCTTTCTCGACGGTGAAGGCGAGATCTATCAGCCTCCGGTGCCGTTGATTGTGGTGGGTAACATCACCGTCGGCGGTACCGGCAAGACACCGATGATCCTCTGGTTGATCGAACACTGCCGGCGCAGCGGTTTGCGCGTCGGTGTGGTCAGTCGTGGTTATGGCGCCAAGCCGCCACAATTGCCCTGGCGCGTTGAGGCCGATCAAACCGCCGACATTGCCGGTGACGAACCGCTGCTGATCGTGCAGCGCACTGGCGTGCCGCTGATGATCGATCCCGATCGCAGCGCGGCCGTCAAAGCCTTGCTCGCCAGTGAACCGCTCGATCTGATCCTCTCCGATGACGGCATGCAGCATTATCGTCTGGCGCGTGATCTGGAACTGGTGCTGATCGACGCCGCTCGTGGCCTCGGCAACAAGCGTTGCCTGCCCGCCGGGCCTTTGCGCGAGCCGATCGAACGCCTGCAAAGCGTCGACGGTGTGCTGTTCAACGGTGCCACCGAAGATCGCGACGACGGTTTCGCTTTCCATCTGCAACCCACCGCGCTGGTCAATCTGCACAGCGGCGAGCGTAAACCGCTCGATCATTTTCCGGCGGGCCAGGCTGTGCACGCGGTCGCCGGCATCGGCAATCCGCAACGTTTCTTCAATACCCTCGAAGCGCTAGACTGGCGGGCAGTCCCCCATGCGTTTGCCGACCACGCCGAATACAGCGTGCAGGCGTTGAATTTCACACCGTCATTGCCGTTGGTGATGACCGAAAAAGACGCGGTGAAATGCCGCTCTTTTGCTGCTGCCGACTGGTGGTATCTGGCCGTAGATGCCGTGCCGTCGCCGGCCTTCGTGGCCTGGTTTGACACGCAGCTGATGCGCCTGTTGCCCGATCGGCTTTTGCCTTAACTCTTTACTCAGGGAATGTTCATGGACACCAAATTGCTCGATATCCTCGCGTGCCCGATCTGCAAAGGCCCGCTCAAGCTCAGCGCCGACAAGACCGAGTTGATCAGCAAGGGCGCCGGTCTGGCGTACCCGATCCGCGACGGCATCCCGGTGATGCTCGAAAGCGAAGCCCGCACCCTGACCACCGATGAGCGTCTGGATAAATGACCACTGCCTTCACCGTTGTCATCCCGTCGCGTTTCGCCTCGACCCGCTTGCCGGGCAAGCCGCTGCTGGACATCGCCGGCAAGCCGATGATCCAGCACGTCTGGGAGCAGGCGAGCAAAAGCAGCGCGTCCCGCGTCGTGGTCGCGACTGACGATGCGCGCATCGTCGAGGCTTGCAAGGCCTTTGGCGCCGAAGTGGTGCTGACCCGTGAAGACCATAATTCCGGCACTGATCGTCTGGCTGAAGTCGCGGCAAAACTGGGCCTTGAGCCTGACGCGATTGTGGTCAACGTGCAGGGTGACGAGCCGCTGATTCCGCCTAGCGTGATCGATCAGGTCGCCGCCAACCTCGCTGCCCACACCGAAGCGCGCATGGCCACGCTGGCCGAGCCGATCGAGGACGTGGAAACCCTGTTCAATCCGAACGTGGTCAAGGTCGTCAGCGACCTCAACGGTCTGGCGCTGACCTTCAGCCGCGCGACCCTGCCGTGGGCACGCGACGCGTTCGCCAAGAGCCGCGCGCAATTGCCTGAAGGCGTGCCGTACCGTCGTCACATTGGCATCTATGCCTACCGTGCCGGTTTCCTTCAGGACTTCGTGAGCTGGGGGCCGTGCTGGCTGGAAAACACCGAATCCCTCGAGCAGCTGCGTGCGCTCTGGCACGGCGTGCGGATTCATGTCGCCGACGCGCTGATCGCGCCACCGACCGGTGTCGACACCGTTGAAGACCTTGAGCGCGTTCGTCGCCTGCTGGGGGCCTGATGCGCGTTTTGTTTGTGTGCCTGGGCAACATTTGCCGTTCGCCCACGGCCGAAGGCGTGTTGCGCTATAAATTGCGTGAAGCAGGGCTGGCGGATCAAGTTGAAGTGGCCTCCGCCGGCACGGGTGACTGGCACGTCGGCAACCCGCCGGACAAACGCAGTCAGGCAGCGGCCAAAGTGCGCGGTTATGACTTGTCGGCACAACGTGCGCAGCAAGTCAGCCGCGCCGATTTCGCCAGTTACGACCTGATCCTGGCGATGGACAACAGCAACCTGCGCAACCTCAAGGCGCTGCAACCGTCCACCGGCAAGGCTGAACTGGATCTGTTCCTGCGCCGTTATGCCGGCTTGGTCGATGAAGTGCCGGATCCGTACTACGACGGCGATCAGGGTTTCGAGCAGGTGCTGGATCTGATCGAAGCGGCCTGTGACCAATTGTTGATCGAAGTGAAGGGCCGGTTATGAGTTTGCAGGTGCAACCGCAGGTTTCTTTGAAACCGTTCAACAGTTTCGGCGTCGATGTGCGTGCGCAACTGTTCGCCGAAGCCCATAGCGATGCCGATGTTCGTGAAGCGCTGGCGTATGCCACTGCTCACGAAGTGCCGTTGCTGGTGATTGGTGGTGGCAGCAACTTGCTGCTGACCGCTGATATTCCGGCGCTGGTGCTGCGCATGGCAACGCGCGGGATCCGCGTGATCAATGATGACGGCAACCGCGTGGTGATTGAGGCTGAAGCGGGCGAGCCGTGGCATCCGTTTGTCCAGCACACGCTGGCGCTGGGCTTTTCCGGTCTGGAAAACCTCAGCCTGATTCCCGGCACTGTCGGCGCTGCGCCGATGCAGAACATTGGCGCTTATGGCGTCGAGATCAAGGATGTGTTTGCTGGCCTCACCGCGCTGGATCGTCAGACCGGCGAGCTGCACGATTTCACGCTCGAAGAATGCAACTTCGCCTACCGCGACAGTCTGTTCAAGCAGCAGCCGGGGCGTTGGTTGATTCTGCGCGTGCGCTTCAAGCTCGATCGCGTCGCGCATCTGCATCTGGAATACGGCCCGGTGCGTCAGCGCCTGACCGAGCAAGGTATCGAGCAGCCGACGCCTGCCGACGTCAGCCGCGCGATTTGCAGCATCCGCAGTGAAAAACTGCCGGACCCGGCCGTGCTCGGCAATGCCGGCAGCTTCTTCAAGAATCCGCTGGTGTCGGCGGCCATCGTCGCGCAGATCAAAGCGCAGCACCCGGATGTGGTGGCCTACGCGCAAGCGGACGGGCAAATGAAACTGGCCGCCGGCTGGTTGATCGAGCGCGCGGGCTGGAAGGGTTTCCGGGAGGCTGATGCCGGCGTGCATAAGTTGCAGGCGCTGGTACTGGTCAACTACGGCGCGGCAACCGGCCTGCAACTGCTCGACCTCGCGCAACGCATCCAGAAAGATATTGCCGAACGTTTCCATGTCGACCTGGAGATGGAGCCCAATCGGTATTGAAGCAGCGGCGAGCTTCAAGCTTCTAGCGGCAAGCTACAATCTTGTGCGTGAGCCAGCTACTGCTTTTACTTGCAGCTTGTAGCTAAAAGCTCGTCACTGAAAAAGCCCTGTCTCAGCAGGGCTTTTTAGTTAATGTTGGGTTAACTTAGCGAGCTAACGATAACCGTCATTTGCTCCACCAAAGGCCCGGTGCAGACGTTCGCGTCGGCACAAGAGAGCCTCATTAGCCTGAGTCGATCTGCGTGAACCATCGCCGATTCAACGGCGGCAGATTGCTCGACCCCATAACCACTAAAAATATGCGGGCGTGCCCATGATTACCCTGAAACTCAACGGTCAAGACCATCCCCTCGATGTCACTGAAGACATGCCGCTGCTCTGGGCGATTCGTGATGTCGCCGGTTACAACGGCACCAAATTCGGTTGCGGCATGGGCCTGTGCGGCGCCTGCACCATTCACATCGATGGCTTGCCGGCGCGCAGTTGCATCACGCCGATTGGTTCGGTGATCGGGCAGAACGTCACCACGATCGACAATCTTCATGCTGACCCGGTCGGGCAGATCGTCCAGCAAGCCTGGCTCGATACCGCTGTCGCGCAATGCGGTTTCTGTCAGGGCGGGCAGATCATGTCGGCCACCGCGTTGCTCAAGACCAACCCGAACCCGAGCGACGAACAGATCGAAGAGGCCATGGTTGGCAATATTTGCCGCTGCGGCACCTACAACCGGATCAAAACTGCTATCCGTCAGGCTTCCACTCATTTGAAGGAGGCGAAAGCATGAGCCGTCTTCCGAATGATTTCGCCCTGAGCAATCTCAGCCGTCGTGGTTTCCTCAAAGGCGTCGGTGCCACCGGTGCACTGGTGCTGGCGGCGAGTTGGGGCTGGCAGGATGCGTTGGCTGAAGACAAGCCGAAGCAGTTCGGCGCCGATGGCATGCCCAATGGCTGGATCGATGATCCGAAGGTCTATGTCAGCATTGCTGCTGACGGCACGGTGACCGTCGTGTGCAACCGCTCGGAGATGGGGCAGGGCGTGCGCACCAGTCTGACCATGGTCGTTGCCGATGAGCTGGAGGCCGATTGGGCGCAGGTCAAAGTGCAACAGGCACCGGGTGATGAAGTGCGTTTCGGCAACCAGGACACCGACGGCTCGCGCAGCATGCGGCACTGGTATGAACCGATGCGTCGTTGTGGCGCGGCAGCCCGTACGATGCTGGAGCAGGCAGCAGCCTCGCAGTGGAAAGTCCCGGTGGGCGAATGCCACGCGCAGTTGCATAAAGTGCTTCACAAACCGTCCGGCCGAGAACTTGGTTATGGCGAACTCGCCGTCGCGGCCAGTGCGTTGCCAGTACCGCCACGCGACAGTCTGCGCCTCAAGCAGCCGGCGCAATTTCGCTATATCGGCAAGGAAGGCACCCGAGCGATCGACGGTGACGACATCGTCAACGGTCGCGCGGTATACGGCGCGGACGTGCATTTCGACGGCATGCTGTACGCGACCATCGCCCGTCCGGCGGTGTACGGCGGCAAGGTCAAATCGCTGGACGACAGCGCTGCGCTGAAAGTCCCCGGCGTGCTCAAAGTGATCCAGATCGAAAGCCGTCCGTTGCCTTCGGAGTTTCAGCCGTTAGGCGGTGTGGCCGTGGTGGCCAGCAATACCTGGGCGGCGATCAAGGGCCGCGAAGCGCTGAAAATCGAGTGGGACGATGGCCCGAACGCCAGTTATGACTCGATCGCCTATCGCAAGGAGCTCGAAGCCGCCTCGCTCAAGCCCGGCAAAGTGGTGCGCAACACCGGCGATATCGACAAGGCCCTGAGCGGCGCTGCCAGCACCCTCGAGGCGTCCTACTATTTACCGCATCTGGCACAGGCACCGATGGAGCCAATGGTTGCCATCGCTCGCTACAAGGACGGCGTTTGCGAAGCCTGGGCACCGAGTCAGGCACCCCAAGTCACCCGCGAACGCATTGCCGAGCGTCTTGGGCTGCCGTTCGACAATGTCACCTTCAATGTCACGCTGCTCGGCGGTGGTTTCGGGCGCAAATCCAAGCCGGATTTCGTCGTCGAAGCGGCGATCCTCGCCAAAGAGTTTCCCGGCAAAGCGCTGCGGGTGCAGTGGACGCGTGAAGACGACATCCACAACTCGTATTTCCACACCGTGTCCGCCGAGTACCTCAAGGCAGGCGTGGGCAAGGACGGCATGCCGTCCGGCTGGTTGCATCGCACCGTGGCGCCGAGCATCACCGCGCTGTTCGCGCCGGGCATGAACCATGAAGCGGCGTTCGAGCTGGGCATGGGTTTCACCAACATGGCCTACGCCATTCCCAATGTGCGCCTGGAAAACCCCGAAGCGACCGTGCACACGCGGGTCGGCTGGTATCGCTCGGTGTCGAACATTCCCCATGGTTTCGCGATCCAGAGTTTTGTCGATGAACTGGCGCACAAGGCCGGCGAGGATCCGCTCAAGTACCAGATCAAACTGCTCGGCCCTGATCGCCAGATTGACCCGCGCACGCTGAGTGAAGAGTGGAACTACGGTGAATCTCCCGAACGTTATCCGATCGACACCGGGCGCATGCGCACCGTGCTGGAAACCGCTGCCAAAGCCGCCGGTTGGGGGCGTAAATTGCCCAAGGGCCGTGGCTTGGGGCTGGCGGTGCATTACAGCTTCGTCACCTATGTGGCGGCGGTGATCGAAGTCGAGGTTAAAGACGACGGCACGCTGATCGTGCACAAAGCTGACATCGCCGTGGATTGCGGGCCGCAGATCAACCCTGAGCGCATTCGCTCGCAGTTCGAGGGGGCTTGCGTGATGGGCCTAGGTAACGCGGTGCTGGGTGAAATCAGCTTCAAGGACGGTAAGGTCCAGCAGGACAACTTCCATATGTATGAAGTGGCGCGCATGTCGCTGGCGCCGAAGGAGGTCGCGGTTCATTTGGTCTCGCCGCCGGGCGATGTGCCGTTGGGCGGTGTCGGCGAACCGGGCGTGCCGCCAATCGCACCGGCATTGTGTAACGCGATCTTCGCTGCCACCGGCAAGCGCATCCGCAATCTGCCGGTGCGTTACCAGTTGCAGGGCTGGCAGAAGGCTGAGGCGTAATGGACAGCGTCGACCTCAACGTCCTGCGCAGCGTCCTCGAGTGGCGCCGCGCCGGGCAGCGGGTGGTGCTGTTCAGTGTCGTGCAAACCTGGGGCACTGCGCCTCGGGCGCCTGGCGCGATGCTGGCGTTGCGCGAAGATGGCGTGGTGATCGGTTCGGTGTCGGGCGGGTGCGTCGAGGATGACTTGATTGCCCGTTTGCACGACGGGCGGATCGCCACCGATGGGCCGCTGGTGCAATTGATCACCTATGGCGTCACGCGAGAGGAGGCGGCGCGCTTTGGTTTGCCGTGTGGCGGCACGTTGCGCCTGACCGAAGAGCGGGTCGGTGATCCTGGCTGGGTTGCCGAATTACTGAGCCGTTGCGAATCTCACGAGATTGTCGCTCGCGAGTTGAACATCGAAACCGGTGAAGTGCTTCTGTCGCCGGCCAGCAAGTCCGACTCGCTGGAATTCGACGGCAAAACCCTGCGTGCGATCTACGGCCCGCGCTGGCGTCTATTGTTGATCGGCGCCGGGCAGTTGTCGCGTTACGTGGCGGATATGGCGCGATTGCTGGATTTTGAGGTGCTGATCTGCGATCCGCGCACTGAATTTGTCTACGGCTGGGAAGAGCATCACGGGCGTTTCGTCTCGGGCATGCCGGATGAGGCGGTGTTGAGCATTCAGACCGATGAGCGCACGGCGATTGTCGCGTTGACCCATGATCCGCGTCTGGATGACATGGCGTTGTTGACGGCGCTGGATTCGCCAGCCTTCTATGTGGGAGCGCTCGGCTCGCGGGTCAACAGCCAGAAGCGTCGGGAAAATCTGGCTCAGCTAGGCTTATCGGTACAGGCGATCGATCGGCTGCATGGTCCGATCGGTCTGCACATCGGTAGCCATTCGCCGGCTGAAATTGCCTTGTCCTTGCTGGCGGAAATCGTCGCGATCAAGAACGGCGTCGAGTTGAAGCAGAAGAAAACTTTGGAGGACGCATGAGTCGATCCATTGCAGTGATTGTGCTGGCAGCGGGCGAGGGCAGTCGCTTTCGCCAGGTGGCGGGCGCCGATAAGGACAAGTTGCTGGCGGACTGCACTGGTCGTGATGGCGCGGTGCGTTCGGTGATTGAGCAGGTGCTGTTGAATCTGCCGGCCAGTCTCGACAAGCGTGTGCTGGTGACGACTGAAGCGCGGCCGCAGGCAATGCGCATGGCGCAGGCTTATGGCTGTGAAGTTGTCTCGATCGAGTCGACCGGAATGGGGGACAGCATTGCCGCTGGCGTCAAGGCGTTCCCGGAGGCAGATGGCTGGTTGATTGTGTTGGGGGATATGCCGTTTATCTTGCCGTCGAGTATTGAGCGAGTTGTTGCGGCGATTGCCGACGATGCGGTGAGCGTGCCTGTGCACGGTGGCGAGTTTGGCCATCCAGTGGGGTTTGGGCGTTCGTTTGGTGCGCGGTTGCAGGCTTTGAATGGCGATCGCGGGGCTCGGCCGTTGTTCAAGCAGGGCAGGGTGGTGGAGGTTGCTGTCGATGATCCGGGCATTTTGTGGGATATCGATGTGCCTGAGGCTTTGGTTTTTGCTTCGTCTTGAGAGCTGCGTAAATTCCTAAGAGCCCCTCACCCTAGCCCTCTCCCAGAGGGAGAGGGGACTGATCCAGGTGTTCTTTCGAGGTGCATCGACCTGAAATATCCAGTTGAACTCAATATCTGAAAACCGCGCAAATCAGCTCCCTTTCCCCCCTCGCCCCCTCGGGGGAGAGGGCTGGGGTGAGGGGGTTGGATCTGGAGTCCATCACAAAAAATCGAGGCATAAAAAAGCCCCGCCTGAATAATCAGGCGGGGCTTTTTAACGGCTTTGGAAATTACACGAGAGGTTTAGGCTCGTGTTCTTTTTCCTCGGCCTCTTGGTGTTGCTCGACCGCGTCCTGAACGGAGCGTGGTGCTTCAGCAATCACCGCTTCGACAACCGCTTCTTCAGCGACCGGGGCAGGCGCTGCCTCGACCACTTCAGCCACCGGAGCAGCAGCGGCAGCCAGTTCGGCTTCCTTCTGCAGACGCTCTTCTTCACGCTTGCGACGACGTACTTCACGTGGGTCGTTTGGCGCGCGGCCGCTTGGCGTCAGGGCGCTGACCGGAGCCGGTGCATCAACCACTGGAGCTGGCGCTTCGGCAACGACAGGTGCTTCGACAACCGGTGCTGGTTCAGTAACAACCGCTGGCTCGGCAACTTTGGTCTCTTCAACCACAGGAGCTTCAACCGCAGGCGCTTCGAACACTGGCGCTTGAACAACCGGTGCTTCAACCACTGGCGCTGGCGTTTCAGCGACAACCGGCTCGGCTACCCAGTTGAAAGCGGTCTGCTCTTCACGAACTTCACGCACGGTTTCGGTTACGGTTTCAGCGACGGTTTCAACCACCGGCTCGGCGAACACAACGGGTGCTGGCTCTACCTGAGGCAGGGTTTCCTGAACCGGTGCCACTTCGACTTCCGGAGCAGCAATCACTTCTACCGGCGTGGTCGCTTCAACAACCGGCGCTTCCACCGGAGCTGTTTCCTGAACAGCGGCAGTGGCGCGTTCGGCTTGCTCGTGCGCTTGTGCTTCAGCCGGAGCGCTGATCACGCTGCTGGCAACAGCAGCAGTCACCGCCAGGCCGGCAGCCAGTTCGGCAGTGCTTGGCTCTTCAGCGTTTTCGCCGGATTCGGATTCTTCCGAACCTTCGATCACGTTGCCGTTGGCATCACGTTGACGCTCACGACGGTTGCTGCGACGACGCTGACCGCGTGAGCGACGACGTGGGCGATCGCCTTCGGCGTTCTCCGAACCGTCTTCCGGCAGTTGCTCTTCGTTGCTGTTCACTTCCTCTTCAGCGACGGCAGCAGCGGCCTGTTCGGCGCGTGGCTGACGCTCTTCACGCGGCGGACGCGGTGCGCGTTCTTCACGTGGCTGACGGGCCGGACGCTCTTCAGCGGCAACGGCTGCGGTAGCTTCAGCCACTGGCGTGGCGTCCAGAGGCTCGCGCAGTTCACGTACACGCTCTTCACGCTCGCCACGTGGCTTGCGGTCTTCACGCGGTGCACGTGGAGCACGTTCTTCACGCGGAGCACGAGGTGCGCGTTCTTCACGAGCGGCCGGAGCGGCTTCGGTACGAGCCTCACGCGGCTCACGCACTTCGCGGGCTTCACGAGGCTGACGCTCTTCGCGCGGCTCACGTGGGGCGCGCTCTTCACGCGGTGCACGTTCTTCGCGCGGCTTGCGTTCTTCATCGCGGCGACCGTTACGGTTGCGGCTCTGCTGACGACCGTTGCGACGTTCTTCGTTACGGGCCGGACGCTCGCTGGCTGGTTTTTCAACTACAACCGGAGCAGCTGGCTCTTCTTTCGTGGCGAACAGGCTGACCAGCGATTTCACCAGGCCTTTGAACAGGCTTGGTTCTGGCGCGGCAACTGGAGCCGGTGCCGGAGCGGCAGGTGCGACGGCTTCGGTCGGAACCGGAGCGTTGGCGCGGGCCGGAGCAGTCTTGACTGCGGCTTCCTGGCGAACCAGGGTGCGGGTCGCAGCGGCTGGCTGAACTTCTTCGACTTCGGCAGCGGCAGCAGCGATTTCGTAGCTGGACTGGTTGGTCGCGGCTTCCGGGCTGTCGTCACGCAGACGCTGAACTTCGAAGTGCGGCGTTTCGAGGTGATCGTTCGGCAGAATGACGATGCGGGCACGGGTGCGCAGTTCGATCTTGGTGATCGAGTTGCGTTTTTCGTTGAGCAGGAACGCGGCGACCGGGATCGGCACTTGCGCGCGCACTTCGGCAGTGCGGTCTTTCAGGGCTTCTTCTTCGATCAGGCGCAGGATCGCCAGCGACAGCGATTCAACGTCACGGATGATGCCGGTGCCGTTGCAACGTGGGCAGACGATGCCGCTGCTTTCGCCCAGGGATGGACGCAGACGCTGACGGGACATTTCCAGCAGGCCGAAGCGCGAGATGCGGCCGATCTGCACGCGAGCGCGGTCGGCTTCCAGGCATTCGCGGACTTTCTCTTCCACGGCGCGCTGGTTCTTTGCAGGAGTCATGTCGATGAAGTCGATGACGATCAGGCCGCCGATGTCGCGCAGGCGCAACTGACGGGCGATTTCTTCGGCAGCTTCAAGGTTGGTCTGCAGGGCGGTTTCTTCGATGTCGCTGCCTTTGGTGGCGCGCGCCGAGTTGATGTCGATGGACACCAGGGCTTCGGTCGGATCGATAACGATGGAGCCGCCGGAAGGCAGTTCAACGACGCGCTGGAAAGCGGTCTCGATCTGGCTTTCGATCTGGAAACGGTTGAACAGCGGCACGCTGTCTTCGTACAGCTTGATCTTGCTGGCGTACTGCGGCATCACCTGGCGGATGAAGGTCAGGGCTTCATCCTGGGCTTCAACGCTGTCGATCAGCACTTCGCCGATGTCCTGGCGCAGGTAATCGCGGATAGCGCGGATGATCACGTTGCTTTCCTGGTAGATCAGGAAAGGCGCGGAGCGATCCAGCGAGGCTTCTTTGATGGCGGTCCACAGTTGCAGCAGGTAATCGAGGTCCCACTGCATTTCTTCGCTGCTGCGGCCCAGGCCGGCAGTGCGCACGATCAGACCCATGTCGGCCGGTGCAACCAGACCGTTCAGCGCTTCACGCAGTTCGTTGCGCTCTTCGCCTTCGATGCGACGGGAGATACCGCCGGCACGCGGGTTGTTCGGCATCAGCACGAGATAACGGCCGGCCAGGCTGATGAAGGTGGTCAGGGCGGCGCCCTTGTTGCCACGTTCTTCTTTTTCGACCTGAACGATGACTTCCTGGCCTTCGCTCAGGACGTCCTTGATGTTGACGCGGCCTTCAGGGGCTTTCTTGAAGTATTCGCGGGAGATTTCTTTGAGGGGCAGGAAGCCGTGGCGCTCGGAGCCGAAATCGACAAAGGCAGCCTCAAGGCTTGGTTCGATGCGAGTGATACGGCCTTTATAGATGTTGGCCTTTTTCTGCTCGCGTGCACCGGATTCGATGTCCAGGTCGTAGAGGCGCTGGCCATCTACCAGTGCAACACGCAACTCTTCGGGTTGAGTTGCGTTAATCAGCATTCTTTTCATGTAGTACCGTCGGTTTCCGGGCTGCCGGAAACGGCGTTCGGCACACACGACTTCTCACGGTCGGTGTCAGGTGCGTCGGGAGTGGTTGGCCATTCCCGTGTCCAGCGATATGCGGCCAATTGGGCCGATATAGCGACGTACGCGTCCTGCTTGCTGTGGCTACTTAAGCACTCAGTCAGGAGGAGGAATCAACCAGCGGCTGTGGACGAGATGAAGCGTCTTGATAAAGCCTATTGCTACACAGTCCAGCGGTTGTGCATCTCCACCCTACACGTATCCCTGATAATTCGGGTGCTGCCGCGCGCAGAATCCGCAGCGGGTTGGCATTTACCGTGAGCTCCGAAAGGGGAGGTCACGCATCATGGCTAATTCAGGCGTTGTTTCCGAAGCATTCGCTCGGGGTCATCTGCAGCTGACTGCACTTTGTGAACTGGCCTTGAATGTGTGCCTGTCAGGCGAGTAAAAACTCTGCTCGACGGTGTAATTCAGGCCTCATGTCACCTGCGCTTGTTACAACTGCAAACTCCACCGTTACGTAGCGAAAGCCCCGTAGGACGGCCTCGCGTCCTGGTGAATTGCGTTGGTCAGGGCCGGTTTTTGACCGTGGTTCCTCTGTCCAGGCCGCTTTTGGCGGCGTTCGCGACTATAGCAGCAATGATTAAGTGCTTCAATTCCATAAAAATTGTTATCATCCGCGGCATGACAACTACTGCCCCTTCGACTCCAGGCGTTCAATTGCTTGAAGTCTCGCCGGAGTATGCCGGCCAACGAATCGACAATTTTCTCCTCGCCCGGCTCAAAGGCGTGCCCAAGACATTGATTTACCGCATTTTGCGTAAAGGCGAAGTGCGTGTGAACAAAGGTCGGATCAAGCCCGAATACAAGCTGCAGGCCGGTGATATCGTGCGCGTGCCGCCGGTTCGCGTGCCTGAACGTGACGAGCCGGTGCCACTCGCCCAAGGCTTGTTGCAGCGCCTGGAAGCCTCGATTGTCTTCGAAGACAAAGCCCTGATCGTGATCAACAAGCCCGCCGGCATTGCGGTTCACGGTGGCAGTGGCTTGAATTTCGGCGTGATCGAAGCCTTTCGTCAGTTGCGTCCCGATGCCAAAGAGCTGGAGCTGGTTCACCGTCTCGACCGCGACACCTCCGGCCTGCTGATGATCGCCAAGAAGCGCAGCATGTTGCGCCACTTGCACGAGCAATTGCGCGGCGATGGCGTCGACAAGCGCTACATGGCTCTGGTTCGCGGCAACTGGGCGACTTCGATCAAGAAAGTCAGCGCGCCATTGCTCAAGAGCAATCTGCGTTCCGGCGAGCGCATGGTTGAAGTCAATGACGAGGGCAAAGAAGCCCTGACGATGTTCAAGGTGCTGCGCCGCTTCGGGGATTTTGCCACCATGGTCGAGGCTAAGCCGGTGACCGGTCGTACCCACCAGATTCGCGTGCACACCTTGCATGCAGGCCATTGCATTGCTGGTGACAGCAAGTACGGCGATGAGGATTTCACTAAGGAGATCCGCGATCTGGGCGGCAAGCGCCTGTTCCTGCACGCTTACATGCTGACCGTGCCGCTGCCCGATGGCGGCAAGCTGACCTTGCAGGCACCGGTCGATGAAATGTGGGCCAAGACCGTGGAGCGATTGAGTGCGCCCATCTGATTACAAGCTGCTGATTTTCGATTGGGACGGCACGCTGGCCGATTCCATCCATCGGATCGTCGAGGCGATGCACTCGGCATCCGGGCGTTCCGGTTTCGAGTTGCGCGATGATTTCGCCGTCAAAGGCATCATCGGCCTGGGCTTGCCGGAGGCGATTCGCACGCTGTATCCCGAGATCAGCGATGCCGAGATGACCTTGTTTCGCGAGTATTACGCCGATCACTACATCGCTGCAGAGGCTGTGCCTTCGCCGTTGTTCGAAGGTGTTGTCGAGTCGATGGCGTCGTTTCGCGAGCAGGGTTATCACCTGGCTGTCGCCACCGGCAAGAATCGCCGGGGACTGGACCGAGTGCTCAAGGCCAATGGCTGGGAAGATTATTTCGATATCACCCGCGCCGCCGATGAAACTGCGAGCAAGCCTCACCCTCTGATGCTGGAGCAGATCGTTGCGCATTGTGGTGTGCGTCCCGAGCAGGCGCTGATGGTTGGCGATTCATCCTTCGATCTGCTGATGGCGCGTAACGCAGGGATGGACTCGGTCGCGGTCAGTTATGGCGCGCAATCGATCGAATCGCTGCAACAATTCGAGCCACGTCTGTCGATCGACCGTTTTTCCGAATTGCATGCCTGGCTGGGGAAGCAGGCTTAATACGTTTTTGCTGGGGTGGATGGCATGACCGACGAATGGAAAGCACCGGCCAAGGCAAGTGCCGACGGCGGTGACGAAAAAAGCTGGAAGCTGTTGGAAAAGACCCTGCTGGCTGGTGTGCAGGAACAGCGTCGTTCGCGGCGGTGGGGGATTTTCTTCAAACTGCTGACGTTTGTTTATCTGTTTGTGGCGCTGATCCTGTTCACGCCGCTGATGGACATGGAAAAAAGCGCCACGCGCGGGCCGAACTACACTGCGTTGATCGACGTCACCGGCATGATCGCCGACAAAGAGCCGGCCAGTGCCGACAACATTGTTGGCAGCCTGCGGGCGGCGTTCGAGGACAAGAAGGTCAAAGGCGTGATCCTGCGCATCAACAGTCCTGGCGGCAGTCCGGTGCAATCGGGTTATGTGTATGACGAGATCAAGCGTCTGCGCGGCCTGCATCCTGATATCAAGCTGTATGCGGTGATTTCCGATCTGGGTGCCTCCGGTGCCTATTACATTGCCAGTGCGGCAGATCAGATCTACGCCGACAAGGCGAGCCTGGTCGGTTCGATTGGTGTGACGGCGGCCGGTTACGGTTTTGTCGGCACCATGGAGAAGCTTGGCGTCGAGCGTCGTACGTACACTTCGGGCGAGCACAAGTCGTTCCTCGATCCGTTCCAGCCGCAGAAGCCGGAAGAAACGGCGTTCTGGCAGAGTGTGCTCGACACCACGCACAAGCAGTTCATCAACAGCGTCAAGCAGGGTCGCGGCGATCGCTTGAAAGACAAAGAACATCCAGAGCTGTTCTCCGGGTTGGTCTGGTCGGGCGAGCAGGCACTGCCGCTGGGCTTGATCGATGGGCTGGGCAATGCCAGTTCGGTGGCGCGGGATGTGATTGGCGAGAAGGAGTTGGTGGATTTCACCGTTCAGGAATCACCGTTCGATCGCTTCTCGAAGAAGCTGGGTGCCAGCGTGGCTGAGCAGTTGGCGATGTGGATGGGTTTCCACGGGCCTTCGTTGCGCTGATTCGTTGTAAAGATCAAAAGATCGCAGCCTGCGGCAGCTTCTACAGGGTTTTATATTCCCATGCAGGAGTTGCCGCAGGCTGCGATCTTTTGCTTCAAGGGATCTGCACACCTTCAGCCAGCAACATGTCGATCAGTCGAATCAACGGCAGGCCGATCAGGCTGGTGGCGTCAGGCCCCTCAGTGGACTGAAACAGGCTCACCCCCAATCCTTCGGCCTTGAAGCTGCCAGCGCAGTCATACGGCTGCTCGATGCGCAGATAGCGCTCAACGCGCGCTTGGTCGAGTTGGCGCATGTGCACGGTAAACGGCACGCAATCGACCTGGCATTCGCCAGTCTGGCTGTTGAGCAGCGCCAGGCCGGTCAGGAAGGTCACACTGGCGCCACTGGCCGCCATCAGCTGTTCACGGGCCTTCTCGAAGGTGTGCGGCTTGCCGATGATCTGCTCGCCGAGCACCGCCACTTGATCCGAGCCGATAATCAGATGAGCGGGGTGGCTGTCGGCCAGCGCCCGGGCTTTTTGCTCGGCAAGGCGTTTGACCAGTTCGGTGGCGGACTCGCCCGGGCAATGGCTTTCATCGATATCCGGCGAGCTGCAGGCGAACGGCAGGTGCAGGCGGGCAAGCAATTCGCGACGATAGGTCGAGCTTGAAGCGAGTAATAAAGGCAGCATTCGCGTCTCCTGAGGCAGGTGCGGATTCTAGCGGAGGCATGCAAGTGACGGACAGGGCACAATTTCCTTTGACATGGGTGGGTGCATCCCTATAATGCTGCGCCTATGTTGAATGACCCGATTCCACCTCACGTTGACCCGCGCAAATTGGCTGATCGTGGCACCACCCTCCAAGGTGAAATGCTGCTGGCCGATTTGGAGAGACTCTGCGACCCGCTTTCCGACAATGTCGGTACGGTGCAGGCGAAATTCGTTTTTGAACGAGATGAACGTAAATCTGTGGTGATCCACAGCTTTATCGACACCGAGGTCAAAATGGTTTGCCAGCGTTGTCTTGAGCTGGTCACCCTGCCGATCCACAGCGAATGCAGTTATGCTGTGGTGAAAGAGGGTGCGAATACCCAGTCGTTGCCGAAAGGTTATGACGTGCTGGAACTGGGCGAAGATCCATTGGATCTGCAGTCACTGGTCGAAGAAGAGCTTCTGCTCGCTTTGCCTATTGTGCCTGCTCATCATCCGGAAGAATGCCAGCAGCCGGCGGGTCTCGATGAGCCCGAACCGAGCGAGGACGAGTCAACGCGGTCCAACCCGTTCAGTGTATTGGCGCAGTTAAAGCGTGACCCAAACGTTTAGGAGTTAATCAATTATGGCTGTTCAGCAGAACAAAAAATCCCGCTCTGCCCGTGACATGCGCCGTTCGCACGACGCTCTCGAGGCTAGCACCCTGTCTGTAGAAAAAACCACTGGTGAAGTTCACCTGCGTCACCACGTATCGCCAGAAGGCGTATACCGTGGCCGTAAAGTGATCGACAAGGGCGCTGACGAGTAATCACTTGTCCGCTCAAGTCATCGCGATTGACGCAATGGGCGGGGACTTCGGTCCCCGCAGCATTGTTCAGGCCAGCCTTGCTTGCCTGTCTGCTACGCCCTCGCTGCACCTGACCCTCGTCGGTCAACCCTCCCTTCTTGAAGAATTGATCAACGGCCAATCGGCTGCCGATCGCGCGCGCCTGACGATTGTTGCGGCCAGCGAAGTCATCACCATGGACGAAAAACCTGCCCAGGCCCTGCGTGGCAAGCCGGATTCGTCGATGCGTGTCGCCCTTGAACTGGTACGTGACGGAAAGGCTCAAGCCTGTGTCAGTGCTGGTAATACCGGTGCGTTGATGGCGCTCTCGCGATTCGTACTGAAGACGCTGCCGGGTATCGATCGTCCGGCGATGGTTGCCGCGATTCCGACACAGAAGGGTTATTGCCAGTTGCTCGACCTTGGCGCCAACGTCGATTGCAGTGCCGAACATCTGCTGCAGTTTGCAGTGATGGGTTCTGTTGCGGCGCAAACGCTGGGCATCCATCGTCCGCGCGTCGCGCTGCTGAATATCGGCACCGAAGACATCAAGGGCAATCAGCAGGTCAAACTGGCTGCGACGCTGTTGCAGGCTGCGCGCGGCATCAACTACATCGGCTTTATCGAAGGCGACGGCTTGTATCGTGGCGAAGCTGATGTGGTGGTGTGTGATGGATTTGTTGGCAATATCCTGCTCAAGTCCAGCGAGGGCCTGGCGACAATGATTGCTGCGCGCATCGAGGCATTGTTCAAAAAGAATCTGGCCTCGCGTGCGGTGGGGGCTTTGGCGTTGCCGCTGATGAAACGCTTGCAGGCTGATCTGGCGCCGGCGCGACATAACGGCGCAAGCTTTCTCGGCTTGCAGGGCATCGTCGTGAAAAGTCATGGTTCGGCCGGGGTTCAAGGCTTTCAGAGTGCAATTTCCCGCGCGCTGATCGAGATTCAGGAGAATCTTCCCGAGCGCCTCCACGGTCGTCTGGAGGATCTGTTGTCTTAGGCGTTTTCGTCGGACAATGCTTAAATGTGACCGCCCGGTTCAAAGGGCCATCCAACTGTCAGTTTCTTGCGTCCCCAAGCGGGGCGTCATTTTCCGACGACAAGATCATTAGGGGCTTGTTACATGTCTGCTTCCCTCGCATTCGTCTTTCCAGGACAGGGTTCGCAGTCCCTCGGCATGTTGGCCGAGCTGGGCGCGGAATATCCGCTGATCCTCGAAACCTTCAAAGAAGCCTCTGAGGCTCTGGGCTATGACCTGTGGGCGTTGACCCAGCAAGGTCCGGAAGAGCTGCTCAATCAAACCGATAAAACCCAACCGGCCATTCTGACCGCTTCGATCGCCCTGTGGCGTCTGTGGCTGGCAGAAGGTGGCGCGCGTCCAGCCTTTGTTGCCGGTCACAGCCTGGGCGAATACAGCGCGCTGGTTGCCGCTGGCAGCCTGACACTGGCTGACGCAGTGAAGCTCGTTGAGCGCCGTGGTCAATTGATGCAGGAAGCGGTTCCGGCCGGGCAGGGCGGCATGGCGGCCATTCTCGGTCTGGAAGACGCCGACGTATTGGCAGCCTGTGCCGAAGCTGCGCAAGGTGATGTGGTCAGTGCCGTCAACTTCAACTCGCCAGGTCAGGTGGTGATTGCCGGTGCCAAGGCAGCTGTTGAACGTGCCATTGAAGGCTGCAAGGCCCGTGGTGCCAAGCGCGCCATGCCGTTGCCAGTGAGCGTGCCGTCGCACTGCGAGCTGATGCGCCCGGCCGCCGAGCGCTTCGCCGAATCCATTGCCGCCATCGACTGGCAGGCGCCGCAGATCCCGGTCGTACAGAACGTCAGCGCGCAAGTGCCGGCCGATCTGGAAACCCTCAAGCGTGATCTGCTCGAACAACTGTACAAGCCAGTGCGCTGGGTCGAGTCGGTACAGACTCTGGCCGCCAAGGGCGCGACCAATCTGGTCGAATGCGGCCCGGGCAAAGTCCTGGCCGGTCTGAACAAGCGTTGCGCCGAAGGCGTGGCGACTTCCAACCTCAATACCCCAGACGCTTTCGCTGCCGCTCGCGCAGCGCAAGCCTGAATCAGGAGAAACTTGCATGAGTCTGCAAGGTAAAGTTGCACTGGTCACCGGTGCAAGCCGCGGTATCGGCCAGGCTATCGCACTGGAGCTGGGTCGTCAGGGCGCCATCGTTGTTGGCACTGCGACTTCCGCTTCGGGCGCTGAGCGTATCGCTGCAACCCTGAAGGAAAACGGTATTCAGGGCACTGGCCTTGAGCTGAACGTGACCAGCGATGAATCGGTCAGCGCAGTGCTGGCGAGCATTCAGGAGCAGTTCGGTGCGCCGGTAGCGATCCTGGTCAATAATGCCGGCATCACCCGCGATAACCTGATGATGCGCATGAAAGACGATGAGTGGTACGACGTGATCGATACCAATCTGAACAGTCTATTCCGCCTGTCCAAGGGCGTTCTGCGCGGCATGACCAAGGCTCGCTGGGGTCGAATTATCAGTATTGGCTCGGTAGTGGGTGCCATGGGCAACGCTGGCCAAGTAAACTATGCAGCCGCCAAGGCCGGTCTGGAAGGTTTCAGTCGTGCAATGGCGCGTGAAGTCGGTTCGCGTTCGATTACGGTCAACTCGGTAACCCCAGGGTTTATCGACACCGATATGACCCGCGAGCTGCCTGAAGCACAGCGTGAAGCCTTGCAGACGCAGATTCCGCTGGGTCGTCTGGGACAAGCTCAAGAGATCGCGTCTGTGGTCGCTTTTCTTGCATCCGACGGTGCGGCATACGTCACTGGGGCTACAATCCCGGTGAACGGTGGGATGTACATGTAAGTAAAATGTGACGGATTGCTTCAAAAAAATGTCATACGAGCTGTCTAAAATCCGTTATAAAGCTGCAATCTATTTATAGGCAGAGGGCCGCAGGGTTTGAGGAGTGAAGCTTTCAGTTGAAAAACTGAAAAGTCTTTCTATACACTTACCCACTGGCCAGCTGCCTGAATTTGTCCATTAGGAGTGAAAACAAGGTATGAGCACCATCGAAGAGCGCGTCAAGAAAATCGTTGCCGAGCAACTGGGTGTTAAAGAAGAAGAAGTGGTCAACACCGCTTCCTTCGTAGAAGACCTGGGTGCCGACTCCCTTGACACCGTTGAGCTGGTGATGGCTCTGGAAGAGGAATTCGAGACCGAAATCCCTGACGAAGAAGCTGAGAAGATCACTACTGTACAAGCTGCAATCGACTACGTTACTAGCCACCAGGCGTAATAGTTTGTAATCGTTGTTTGCTGTCATGGAAAAACCGCACTGCCATCATGGCGTGCGGTTTTTTCTTTAGGCCTGATGCAAAATCGTCATTTGAAAAAGGAGAGTGCTGTGTCGCGTAGACGCGTCGTAGTCACCGGTATGGGTATGTTGTCGCCACTGGGCACGGATGTGCCGAGCAGTTGGCAGGGCATTCTGGCTGGCCGCAGTGGCATTGGTCTGATCGAACACACCGACCTTTCTGCCTATTCCACCCGCTTTGGCGGCTCGGTAAAGGGCTTCAATGTCGAGGAATACCTGTCGGTCAAGGAAGCACGCAAGCTTGACCTGTTCATTCAGTACGGTCTGGCGGCAGGCTTTCAAGCCGTGCGCAACGCCGGTCTGGAAGTTACCGATGCCAACCGTGAACGCATTGGCGTGGCCATGGGTTCGGGTATCGGCGGTCTGACCAACATCGAAGAAACCAGCCGTACCCTTCATGAGACGGGCCCGCGTCGAATCTCGCCATTCTTCGTGCCAGGCTCGATCATCAATATGATTTCCGGTTTCCTGTCCATCCATCTGGGGGCACAGGGACCTAACTACGCCATCGCCACCGCGTGTACCACCGGTACGCACTGCATCGGCATGGCGGCGCGCAACATCATGTACGACGAAGCCGACGTGATGATTGCCGGCGGTGCCGAAATGGCCGCGTGCGGTCTGGGCATGGGCGGCTTCGGCGCGTCCCGTGCGCTGTCGACCCGCAACGATGAGCCGACCCGCGCGAGCCGTCCATGGGACAAGGGTCGTGACGGTTTCGTATTGTCCGACGGTGCCGGCGCATTGGTTCTCGAAGAGCTGGAACACGCCAAGGCGCGCGGCGCGACCATCTATGCCGAACTCATCGGTTTCGGCACCAGCGGCGACGCGTTCCACATGACTTCGCCTCCTGCCGACGGCGCCGGTGCGGCCCGCTGCATCACCAACGCGCTGCGCGATGCGAAGATCAACGTCGATCAAGTGCAGTACATCAACGCCCACGGTACTTCGACCCCGGCCGGCGACCTCGCTGAAGCCAACGCGATCAAGTCGGTGTTCGGTGAACATGCCTACAAGCTGGCGGTCAGTTCGACCAAATCGATGACCGGTCATCTGTTGGGTGCGGCGGGCGCGGTCGAAGCGATCTTCAGCGTGCTGGCGATCAACAGTCAGGTGGCACCGCCGACCATCAACCTCGATGAGCCGGACGAAGGCTGCGATCTCGATTTCGTGGCGCACACTGCGCGCAACATGGACATCGATGTCGTGCTGTCCAACTCCTTCGGTTTTGGCGGCACCAACGGCACCCTGGCATTCCGCCGGTTTGCAGGCTGATGGACTGCTGGGTCGACGGTCAACCGGCTGACGCTCTGTCGCTGAAAGATCGCGGCCTGGCTTACGGCGATGGTCTGTTCGAGACTGTCGCCGTGCGTGGCGGCCAGCCGATCCTGCTGGATCGACACCTGACGCGATTGGCCGATGGCTGTTTGCGTCTGGCCATCGCGGCCGATATCGAGCTGATTCGCCAAGAGCTGCTGAGCTACGCCGCCGCCATGGGTGAGGGCGTGCTCAAGCTCATCCTCAGCCGTGGTGACGGTTTGCGCGGTTATGCGCCCGATCCGGCGGCGCCGGGCCGACGCATCCTGCAAGGCAATCCTCCTGCTGCTTATCCTGCTGTTCATGCCGAGCAGGGCGTGCGCCTGTTCCCGTGCAGCACGCGCCTGGCTACGCAGCCGTTGCTCGCCGGGCTCAAACACCTCAATCGCCTTGAACAGGTTCTCGCCCGTGCCGAATGGCAGGACAGCGAGCACGCCGAAGGCTTGATGCTCGATCAGGCCGGTCGAGTGATTGAGGGCGTGTTCAGCAACGTGTTTCTGGTACGCGACGGTGTGTTGATCACACCGGATCTGAAGCGCTGCGGCGTCGCCGGAGTGATGCGCGCGGAAATATTGTTTCAGGCCGAGTCATTGGCCATCCCCACCCAAGTCGCCGACATCAGCCTCGAACAGCTGCAATGGGCCGACGAAGTCTTTATCTGCAACAGCGTGTATGGCGTCTGGCCGGTACGCGCCTACGCTGCACTGAGCTGGTCGGTTGGCCCGCTCACCCGTAAACTGCAAACCATTGCCCGCGCCCTACTGGATGCCTGATTTGTGAGACGTAAACTTTTGCTGCTGCTGGAAACCGGACTGGTTCTGGCAGGGCTGTTGATGGGCGCCAGCGCCTGGAAGATTCACAGCGCACTGGAACAGCCTCTGAACATCACGCAGGAAGAACTGCTGGATGTGCCGAAAGGCTCCACCCCGACCCGTACTTTCCTTTCACTCGAAACCGATGGCGTCATCAAGGACGCGTTCTGGTTGCGGGTCTATTGGCGCTTCAACCTCGCCGGTACACCGATCCACAGCGGTGAATACCGCATGCAGCCGGGCATGACTGTCAACGGTCTGATCGACTTGTGGAAGCGTGGCGACGTGGTTCAGTACAGTCTGACGCTGGTTGAAGGCTGGAACTTCCATCAAGTGCGCGCGGCGTTGGCCAAAGACGAAAAAATCGAACAGACCCTGAACGGTTTGAGCGACAGCGACGTCATGGCGAAGATTGGTCATAAAGGGTTGTTCCCGGAAGGGCGTTTCTTCCCCGATACCTACCGCTTCGTGCGTGGCATGTCTGATGCCGAACTGCTGAAGAAAGCCTTTGATCGTCTCGACGAAGTGCTCGCCAATGAATGGGAAAAGCGTTCGGCCGATACGCCGTACACTGAGCCCTATCAAGCATTGATCATGGCGTCGCTGGTCGAGAAGGAAACCGGCGTACCCCAGGAGCGCGGGCAGATCGCCGGGGTCTTCGTGCGTCGCATGGCTCTGGGCATGCAATTGCAGACCGATCCGACCGTCATTTATGGCTTGGGCGATCGCTACACCGGCAAGTTGACCCGTGCCCATCTGAAGGAGCCGACGGCGTATAACACCTACGTGATTCCCGGCTTGCCGCCGACGCCGATTGCGATGGTCGGTCGTGAGGCGATTCACGCGGCGCTGAATCCAGTGGAAGGGACAAGTCTGTACTTCGTTGCACGTGGCGACGGCAGCCATGTCTTCTCTGATGATCTCGATGCGCATAACAATGCGGTGCGTGAGTATCAGCTCAAGCGCCGTGCGGATTACCGTTCCAGCCCCGCGCCGGCGGTAACGCCTGAAGCTGCTCCAGCGACGGAAGAAGCGATTCCAGCCGCATCACCGGATACGGCGCCGGAAGCGTTGCCGCAGGTTCCAGCTCAGGAGTCTGCGCCGACCCCGGCACCGGAAGCCGCCGCCCCACAAAACACGCAATGACTTTGAATAAGGACTGCCTGTGACTGGCTTGTTTATTACGCTGGAAGGCCCGGAAGGCGCCGGCAAAAGCACCAACCGCGAATACCTCGCCGAGCGCCTTCGCGCCGCCGGTATTGAAGTCGTGCTGACCCGCGAACCAGGCGGCACACCATTGGCCGAGCGGATTCGCGATGTGCTGCTGGCCCCGGCCGACGAAGTCATGAACCCCGACACCGAGCTGTTGCTGGTGTTCGCCGCACGCGCCCAGCATCTGGCCGAAGTGATTCGTCCGGCGCTGACCCGTGGTGCGGTGGTGCTGTGTGATCGCTTTACCGATTCGACCTACGCCTATCAGGGCGGCGGTCGCGGTTTGTCGCTGGAGCGCATCGCTGCGCTGGAAGCGTTCGTGCAAGGCGATCTGCGCCCGGATCTGACGCTGATTTTCGATCTGCCGGTGGAAATCGGTCTGGCCCGCGCCAGTGCCCGTGGTCGTCTGGATCGTTTCGAACTGGAAGGTCGGGCATTTTTCGAGGCCGTGCGTAGTGCCTTCCTCAAGCGTGCTGAAGCGGATCCCGCGCGTTATGTGCGCATCGATGCCGGTCAGTCGTTGGTCAAGGTTCAACAATCGCTGGATACCCTGATTCCGAATTTGCTGGAGCTGGCCCGTGGCTGAGGCCTACCCGTGGCAGGACAGCCTCTGGCAGCAACTGGCCGGGCGCAAGCAGCACGCGCACGCCTATCTGCTGCATGGGCCGGCGGGCATCGGCAAGCGCGCGTTGGCCGAACGCTTGATGGCCAGCCTGCTTTGCCAGCGGCCGACGCCGGACGCGTGCGGCGAGTGCAAATCCTGCCTGCTGCTCAGGGCCGGCAGTCACCCGGATAACTACATCCTCGAACCGGAAGAAGCCGACAAGGCGATCAAGGTCGATCAGGTGCGCGATCTGGTCAGTTTCGTGGTGCAGACTGCGCAGTTGGGCGGGCGCAAAGTGGTGCTGATCGAGCCGGTCGAGTCGATGAACATCAATGCCGCCAACGCCTTGCTGAAAAGCCTTGAAGAGCCGTCCGGCGATACGGTTTTGCTGTTGGTCAGCCATCAGACCAGCCGTTTGCTGCCGACTATCAAAAGCCGTTGCGTGCAGCAGGCCTGCCCGCTGCCGGGCGAGGCGATGAGTCTGCAATGGCTGGCGCAGGCGCTGCCGGACTGCTCCGAAGACGAGCGTGTCGAATTGCTGACGCTGGCCGCCGGTTCGCCGTTGATGGCGGTCAGTTTGCAATCCCAAGGCGTTCGCGAGCAACGTGCGCAAGTGGTCGAAGGCGTGAAGAAGTTGCTCAAGCAGCAGCAATCGCCGACGCAATTGGCCGAAGAGTGGAAAAGCATTCCGATGCTGCGCCTGTTCGACTGGTTCTGCGATTGGTCGAGCCTGATCCTGCGTTATCAATTGACCCAGGATGAAGCGGGTCTCGGTCTGACCGACATGCGTAAAGTCGTGCAGTACCTGGCGCAGAAAAGTGCGCAGGGCAAAGTGCTGGAGATTCAGGACTGGATTCTCGCCCAGCGCCAGAAAGTCATGAGCAAGGCCAACCTCAATCCGGCGTTGCTGCTGGAGGCGTTGTTGGTGCAATGGGCGGGATTGCCTGGTCAAAGATAAGAATGTGTACCTAGACTCTGACCATCAGCAGTGGAGGTCAACATGAATGAACCCGTCAGCCCGGGGCCACGCAACGGCATTTTGTCCCTGACCATCAAGGACAAGTCGGTGCTCTACGCCGCTTACATGCCGTTCATCAAGAACGGTGGCTTGTTCATCCCGACCAACAAGAGCTACAAGTTGGGCGACGAGGTGTTCATGCTGCTCAACCTGATGGACGAGGCCGAGAAAATTCCGGTGGCCGGCAAGGTCGCCTGGATCACGCCCAAAGGTGCGCAGGGCAATCGCGCCGCCGGTGTCGGCGTGCAGTTCAACGATGGCGACAACACCGCGCGCAGTCGCATCGAAACCCATCTGGCCGGAGCCCTGAAATCCGACCGTCCCACTCATACGATGTAAGTAGCCGTTTTTTTATGCTCGTAGATTCCCATTGTCACCTTGATCGCCTCGACCTCGCCGCCCATGACGGTTCGCTGGATGCTGCACTCGATGCAGCCCGGCAGCGCGGAGTAGGGCACTTCCTGTGCATCGGCGTCAGCGCCGACAACGCTGCCGACGTCAAAGCCCTGGCTGAGCGTTATGACGACGTTGATTGTTCGGTCGGTGTGCATCCGCTGGATGTGAAGCCGGGCGCGGCGCCTGCGCTGGACTGGCTGCTGCACGAACTCAATCACCCGAAAGTGGTGGCGATCGGTGAAACCGGCCTCGACTATCACTACGAGCCTGAAGCTGCCGAATTACAGCAGGAGTCGTTCCGCTTGCACCTGCAAGCGGCGCAGCAGACCGGCAAACCGGTGATCATCCACACCCGTGGCGCCCGTGCCGATACCCTTGAGTTGCTGCGTGATGTGGCCTTGCCGCAGGCCGGTGTACTGCATTGTTTTACCGAAGACTGGGACATGGCCAAAGCTGCACTGGACATGGGTTATTACATTTCCCTGTCGGGCATCGTCACCTTCCGTAATGCCGATGCTCTGCGTGATGTGGCGAGCAAAGTCCCGGCGGATCGTCTGCTGGTGGAAACCGATTCACCGTATCTGGCGCCGATTCCTTATCGCGGCAAGCCCAACCTGCCGCAATACGTGCGCGAGGTGGCGGAATTCCTGGCGATGTTGCGTGGTGAAAACTACGAGCGTTTTGCCGAGCAGACCACCGAGAACTTCAAGCGCCTGTTCCCGCTGGCGAGTGTTAAATCTGCCGTGTAGCCGATTGCCAAATCGCAGGCAAAAAAAACCCGGGTTCTGGGGGGTGAATCCGGGTTAAGACCATTAGGAGTAAAACAAAGGCACGCGGTCCCTTGGTACCTTTATCGGCGCGACACTTGGGGGAGATGTCGCCCGACAGTTCAAGTATTGATCAGTCTGGCGTGCAGTCCAGTGAGCCGGTCGGGGTTTTTAAACAAATTTGGAATACGTTTGCTTCAGTTGAGTTCTCATTGCGCCCAAAACGTTCTCAAAACGAACAAGAAACACAGATATGGTCGGATGATCCGTGCATTTTTGCGCAAGTTAGGCATAATACGCGGCTTCGAATTTTGACCCTTCAGACCTTTTCTTATGCACAAAGAACCTCGTAAGGTCCGTGAGTTTCGTCGCCGCGAGCAAGAAATTCTCGATACCGCGCTCAAGCTGTTCCTCGACCAGGGTGAAGACAGTGTCACCGTCGAGATGATTGCTGATGCCGTGGGTATCGGCAAAGGCACGATCTACAAGCACTTCAAATCCAAGGCCGAGATCTATCTGCGCCTGATGCTCGATTACGAGCGTGATTTGAACGAGCTGCTGCATTCGGCCGATGTCGACAAGGACAAGGAAGCGCTGTCCCGCGCCTACTTCGAATTTCGCATGCGTGACCCGCAGCGCTATCGCCTGTTCGACCGCCTCGAAGAGAAGGTGGTCAAGGGCAATCAGGTGCCGGAGATGGTCGAGGAGCTGCACAAGATCCGTGCCTCGAACTTCGAGCGCCTGACCCTGCTGATCAAGGGCCGCATCAGCGAAGGCAAGCTCGAAGACGTGCCGCCGTACTTCCACTACTGCGCAGCCTGGGCGCTGGTGCACGGCGCTGTGGCGCTGTATCACTCGCCGTTCTGGAGTAATGTGCTGGAAGATCAGGAAGGTTTCTTCCAGTTCCTGATGGACATCGGCGTGCGCATGGGCAACAAGCGCAAGCGCGATCCGGAAATCCCAAGCAGCTGAACCATTCAGTTGCCTTATTACGCCATTATTTCGCTACATGACGCAGTACCGCAGGAATATACTCAGGCATAGGGCTTGCTAAAACTTGATTTGTGAGTCAAGTTTTAGCGGCTCGAAATTCTTTCGCCGGAGTGATCATGATCGTTGACCGTCAAGGCAGGCGTTTTCGCAATTTGCGGATCAGCCTGACCTCAGCCTGCAATTACGCGTGTACCTACTGCGTGCCCAACGGCAAGCGGTTGGTGGCTGCGCAGGATGAATTGTCGGCCGAAGCCATGGCGCGTGGCGTGGCGTATCTGATCGAAGCCGCCGGCATCGAACGGCTGCGCATCACCGGCGGCGAGCCGCTGGTAAGTCCCAAACTCGAATCGTTCATGAGCGCTGTCGGCAAGATGGGGCTGGACGACATCAGCCTGACCACCAACGGTCAACTCCTCGCGAAAAAACTGCCGCTGCTGGTGGATGCCGGTCTGCGCCGGATCAACGTGTCCCTCGATACTCTCGATGCCAGCGCGTTCCGCAGCATCGCCCGAGGCGGCGACCTGGCGACTGTGCTCGATGGTATGGATCAGGCGAAAGCGGCGGGGATCAAGATCAAAGTCAATATGGTGCCGTTGCGCGGGCAGAACCTCGACCAGGTGATGCCGTTGCTCGATTACTGCCTTGAGCGCGGTTATGAACTGCGTTTCATCGAGCTGATGCGCATGGGCCATCTGGCCAAGGACAACAATGCGTTCCTGCAACAGTTCGTCAGCCTGCAGCAGTTGCTGGAGTTGATCGGCGAACGTTACGAGTACGCGCAAACCGACGCGCCCGTAGACGCTACCGCCGTGCGTTACGCGATTTCCGGTCTGGGCAACTTCGGCGTGATCGCCAACGAAAGCGTGCCGTTCTGCCGGACGTGCTCGCGCCTGCGCTTGTCGTCGACCGGTTGGCTGCATGGCTGCCTGTCGTCGAGCAACCGCCACTATGTCGGCGATCTGCTCGACAAGCCGCGCCATCAGGCATTGCCAGCGCTCCAGCGATTGCTGGTCAAGGCGTTGGGCGACAAGCAGGAAGTGGCCTTCTCGGGCGGCGCAACAGTCATGAAAATCATCGGCGGCTGAACTACCGCTTTCGCGAGCAGGCTCGCTCCTACCTTGGAATGTGTTCCCCTGTGGGAGCGAGCCTGCTCGCGAATACGATTTAACAATCAATGAAGAACCAGAGCTGGCGCAAAAGCTGCATCCAACGGCCATTCGCCGGTTTTCCGTCACCGGCCTCTGGAGGAATAGGATGCGTAGCCTGGTTTTGCTGCTGGCCGTTTTGGCACTCGGCGGCTGTATGACTGTCAGCGATATGGCCGAAGGCACTCGCTACCAGATGAGCGATGCGGGCTTGCTGGATCACAGCGACAGCCGTCGCGTAAACAACTTCCGCATTCAGCCGGACTCGTTCATCTACATCGCCCAAGGCGCCTTTGCACCACCGGGTGGTTCTTACCCGCGCCCCAACGTCGTGGCCGAAGAAGCCTTCAAAGGTTTCGTCGAATACTTCCCGATGGTTCGCCGCGCCCGTGCGCCGGAAGGTCTCGATCAGGCGATGGGCGAAGCTCGCGATGCCGGCGCCCACTATCTGCTGTACACGCGTTTCGCCAAGGCTGACGACCGCATCGGCAACTCCGATGAATGGCTTGATGAAGAGGCGGTCGATCGCCTCGGCATCGATGGCGGTGTGATTCAGATCATGTTGATCGAGACCAGCACCCAGTATTTGATTGATACTGCACGGATCAAGAGTCGTGGCGGTTTACTGACGTTCCACGACAGCAAGCCTGAAGACCTGATCGGCCCGCCGCTGGCACAGTACGCGCGCAGCCTGTTGGGAGTCGGCGACCAATAATTCAAGGAGAACGCCATGAGTGGCCCGCAAAAAGCCAATGACCTGTTGGGACAGATCCCGAAAACCAAAGGCTTGCCGCCGGTGCACTTGTGGAACCCGGACTTCTGCGGCGACATCGACATGCGTATCGCCCGCGACGGCACCTGGTACTACCTGGGCACGCCGATCGGACGCAAGCCGATGGTCAAACTGTTCTCGACGATCATGCGCCGCGATGGCGATGATTATTTCCTGATCACCCCGGTCGAGAGGGTCGGGATCAAAGTTGATGATGCGCCGTTTGTGGCGATTGCGGTCGAGGTTGAAGGCGAAGGGGAGGCGCAGTTGTTGCGCTTCACCACCAACGTTGAAGAAACCGCCGAGGCCGGGCCGGAGCATCCGATCCGCGTCGAGATCGATCCGGCGACGCAGGAGCCTGCGCCTTACGTACATGTGCGCACCAACCTTGAAGCGCTGATTCATCGCAATGTGTTCTACCAACTGGTGGAACTGGCGGTCAGCCGCGAAATCGGCGGGCAGCGCTGGCTCGGTGTGTGGAGCGGCGGCGAGTTCTTCCGCATCGGCCTCGAACCCTGAGACACACATCCCCCCTGTAGGAGTGAGCCTGCTCGCGATAGCGGTGGATCAGTCAATCCTTGTGGTGACTGACACTCCGCAATCGCGAGCAGGCTCACTCCTACAGGGGATTGTCGTTGACACTTAATCATATGATGATTAGCTTGGACACCCATCGCGATCCGCTTTGAGGTGTTCATGTCCAGCAGCTATCACGCATCCACGGTCGACTGGCTGGGCAGCTGGATCGCCGCTGGCCAGGTCAAACCGGGGCAGACCATCAAGGTCGAGGCCGATCTCGGCGAACAGCTCGGGGTCAGCCGCACGGTGATTCGCGAAGCAATCAAAACCCTCGTTGCCAAAGGCATGCTCGAAGTCGGGCCAAAAGTCGGCACCCGCGTGCTGCCGGTTCGGCGCTGGAATCTGTTTGATCCACAAGTCGTCGGTTGGCTGTCGCGTAATGGCCTGCCGGAAAACTTTGTCGATGACCTGCTCGATCTGCGCCGCACCATCGAACCGATGGCCGTGCGCTGGGCGTGCGAGCGCGCGACGCTGGAACAGATTGAAGCGGTGCAACTGGCTTACAACGCCCTCGAGCGCGCGGTCGACAGCAGCACCGATTACAACCGCGCCGATCAGTCCTTCCACGAGTGCATCCTCGCGGCGAGCCACAATCAGTTCATCGAACAAATGGTCCCGGCGCTCGGCGCGTTGCTCGCGGTGTCATTTGAAGTTTCTGCGGCCGACCCGGATGAACTGCGCCGCACTTTGCCGATCCACAAAGACATGGCGGATGCCATCGCCGCCCGCGATTCCGCCCGCGGTGTGTGGGCGTGCATGACCCTGATCGACAATGCGGATCTGGCGATCAAACGTTTCTACCCGAAAGTCATGGCCGACAGAAAAGCCAGCTGAATACACCGAGATCCCCTGTGGGAGCGAGCTTGCTCGCGAATGCGTCAAGTCAGATACATCATCATTGACTGACACGACGCATTCGCGAGCAAGCTCGCTCCCACAGTAAAACAACTACAAAGAAGGAGTTGATATGACGTGGACCGCCCTGACCCAACACCGCGCCCAGCTCGGCGAAGGCCCATTCTGGGACGCACCGACCCAGGCACTGTACTGGGTCGATATCGCCGGTAAACAGGCCCTGCGTCTGATCGGCCAGAACGTACAGATCTGGCAGATGCCCGAACATGTTTCCGCGTTCATCCCCTGCGCCAGCGGCGATGCACTGGTGACCTTGAGCGGCGGCGTGTACCGTCTCGATCTCGACTCTCCGGGCCTCGAACCACGTCTGACGCTGTTCTGCGTCGCCGACCCGCAACCGGGTAATCGCCCCAACGAAGCACGCTGCGATGGCCAAGGTCGCCTGTGGCTCGGCACCATGCAGAACAACATCGGCGAGCTGGGCGAAGATCTGCCAATCGTTCGTCGTTCCGGTGGTTTGTTCCGCGTCGATCCCGATAAGCGTGTCACACCGTTACTGCGTAATCTGGGAATTCCCAACACCTTGTTGTGGAGCGACGACGGCACCACGCTGTTGTTCGGCGACAGTCTCGACAGCACGCTCTACCGATATTTCATTCACACCGACGGCAACCTTGGCGCGGCTGAAACCTGGTACGGCCCCGACCAGCAGGGCGGCCCGGATGGGTCCGCAATGGACGCCGAAGGCTACATCTGGAATGCCCGCTGGGACGGCAGTTGCCTGCTGCGTCTGTCACCGGATGGCAAAGTCGAGCGCAAAATCGACCTGCCCGTCAGCCGCCCGACCAGTTGTGTATTCGGCGGTGAAGACCTGAAAACCCTGTTTATCACCAGCGCCAAGAGTCCGAACAACCATCCACTGGATGGCGCGGTAATGACAATGCGCGTTGATGTTGCAGGAAAACTCTGTACGCGCTTTGCGGATTGAATCCCAAAATATGGGATGCAAAATTATATATTGAGATTATTTGGCGGTCGGGTTTATAGTCGGCAACAGCAGTAACACGCACTCACACTTAAAAAGAACAAAACAGGTGAAGTGATGCAGCGAATGTCTATCGCACTCCCGTGTGGAGTCCGCGTCTCGCAACGGCCCCAAGCTGTCGGCCGCGCCTGCCTGTTTCGTTCAAACCGCCTTCCAGACCGGACATCGGCAGATGCCCGGTTTTTTTGTGCTCGCGAAACAGGAGTCCTGTTCCATGGCTGAACCTCTTTCCCTGCCGTCGGTGCCCGCACCGCCGAAGGGCGAGCGTCTGAAAAACAAGGTCGTGCTGCTGACCGGCGCCGCGCAAGGCATTGGCGAAGCCATCGTCGCTGCCTTCGCCTCGCAGCAAGCGAAACTGGTTATCAGCGATATCCAGGCTGAGAAGGTCGAGCAGGTTGCCGCGCACTGGCGTGGGCAGGGTTACGACGTGCAGGCGCTCAAGGCCGATGTCTCGCGTCAGCACGATCTGCACGCCATGGCCAAACGTGCCATTGAACTGCACGGGCGCATTGATGTGTTGGTCAACTGCGCCGGGGTCAACGTGTTCCGTGATCCGCTGCAAATGACCGAAGAGGACTGGCATCGCTGCTTCGCCATTGACCTCGATGGCGCCTGGTTCGGCTGCAAAGCGGTGCTGCCGCAGATGATCGAGCAGGGCGTCGGCAGCATCATCAACATCGCCTCGACCCATTCCAGCCACATCATTCCCGGCTGCTTCCCGTACCCGGTGGCCAAGCACGGTTTGCTCGGCCTGACCCGCGCGCTCGGCATCGAGTACGCCGCAAAGGGAATTCGCGTTAACGCCATCGCGCCTGGTTACATCGAAACGCAGTTGAACGTCGATTACTGGAACGGTTTCGCCGACCCGCACGCCGAACGTCAGCGCGCCTTCGATCTGCACCCGCCGAAGCGCATCGGTCAGCCGCTTGAAGTGGCAATGACCGCGGTATTTCTGGCCAGCGATGAGGCACCGTTCATCAATGCTTCATGCATCACCATCGATGGTGGGCGCTCGGTGATGTACCACGACTGAGCGCAGCGGCTTTCACGCGGATAGATCCGTTTGCAATCCAATCATCATACGATATGACTATTTTCAACAGGCTTTGCAGGAACACGCTTTAACGCTTTTCAAACATTGCTCAAAAAAAATAACAAGGAGTCAGCTTATGAAACGTCGTTTCGGGATTCGTACCCTGTGCAGTACCGCCCTGGCGGTCACCGCGTTCAGCCTGAGCAGTGCGCTGCTCGCTGCCGACACCGTGAAAATCGGTTTTCTGGTCAAGCAGGCTGAAGAGCCGTGGTTCCAGACCGAGTGGGCCTTTGCCGAGAAGGCCGCCAAGGACAAGGGCTTCGAACTGATCAAGATCGCCGTGCCGGATGGCGAGAAAACCCTCTCGGCCATCGACAGCCTCGCTGCCAACGGCGCCAAGGGTTTTGTGATCTGCCCGCCGGATGTCTCGCTCGGCCCGGCGATCATGGCCAAAGCCAAGCTTAATGACTTGAAAGTGATTGCCGTCGACGACCGTTTTGTCGACGCCAACGGCAAGTTCATGGAAGACGTGCCATACCTCGGCATGGCCGCGTTCGAAGTCGGCCAGAAGCAAGGCAATGCCATGGTCGCCGAAGCGAAAAAGCGCAACTGGGACTGGAAAGACACTTACGCCGTGGTCAACACCTACAACGAACTCGACACCGGCAAGAAGCGCACCGACGGCTCGGTGAAATCCCTTGAAGACGCCGGCATGCCGAAAGACCACATCCTCTTCGCCGCGCTGAAAACCCTCGACGTGCCAGGCAGCATGGACGCCACCAACTCGGCGCTGGTGAAACTGCCGAGCGCGGCGAAAAACCTGATCATTGGCGGCATGAACGACAACACCGTGCTTGGCGGCGTGCGCGCCACTGAAGCGGCCGGTTTTGCCGCGACCAACGTGATCGGCATCGGCATCAACGGCACCGACGCCATCGGCGAACTGAAAAAGCCCAACAGCGGCTTCTTCGGTTCGATGCTGCCAAGCCCGCACATCGAAGGCTACAAGACCGCCGAGATGATGTACGAGTGGGTCACCACCGGCAAAGAACCGCCGAAGTACACCGCGATGGACGACGTCACCCTGATCACCCGCGAGAACTTCAAGCAAGAGCTGGAAAAAATCGGCCTGTGGAACTGATGCCGCGACGGCCCGGGCAGCCGGGCCGTTTTTCGGTGTGAAGAGGTGGCTTTATGCACGCGCAAGTACAGACACAAGCACAACACAGCTCAAGCGGCAGTCTGCGTTTCAACGGGATCGGTAAATCCTTTCCTGGGGTGAAAGCGCTGGACGCGATCAGCTTCGTCGCGCATCCGGGCCAGGTTCATGCCTTGATGGGCGAGAACGGCGCCGGCAAATCGACCCTGCTGAAAATCCTCGGCGGTGCTTACATCCCGAGCAGCGGCGAGTTGCAGATCGGCGAGCAGACCATGGCGTTCAAGTCGACCGCCGACAGCATCGGCAGCGGTGTCGCGGTGATTCACCAGGAGCTGCATCTGGTGCCGGAGATGACCGTCGCCGAAAACCTGTTTCTCGGCCATCTGCCGGCCAGTTTCGGCTTGATCAATCGCAGCACGCTGCGCCAGCAAGCGTTGAATTGCCTGAAAGGCCTGGCCGACGAAATCGACCCGCAAACCAAGGTAGGACGCCTGTCCCTCGGCCAGCGGCAACTGGTGGAAATCGCCAAAGCGCTGTCGCGTGGCGCCCATGTCATCGCTTTCGACGAACCGACCAGTAGCCTCTCGGCGCGCGAGATCGACCGCTTGATGGCGATCATCGGCCGCCTGCGCGACGAAGGCAAAGTCGTGCTCTATGTCTCCCATCGCATGGAAGAAGTGTTCCGCATCTGCGACGCGGTGACGGTGTTCAAGGACGGTCGCTACGTGCGCACCTTCGACGACATGAGCCAGTTGAGCCACGATCAACTGGTGACCTGCATGGTCGGTCGCGACATTCAGGACATCTACGATTATCGCCATCGTCCACGCGGCGCCGTCGCGCTGAAAGTCGACGGTTTGCTCGGCCCGGGTCTGCGTGAGCCGATCAGCTTCGAGGCGCACAAAGGTGAAATCCTCGGTTTGTTCGGGCTGGTCGGGGCAGGGCGCACCGAGCTGTTTCGCCTGCTCAGCGGTCTTGAACGCAATACCGCTGGACGCCTCGAACTGCGCGGTCATGAGCTGAAACTGCGCTCACCGCGCGACGCGATTGCCGCCGGGATTTTGCTGTGCCCGGAAGATCGCAAGAAGGAAGGCATCATCCCGCTGGCCAGCGTTGCCGAAAACATCAACATCAGTGCGCGCGGGGCCAACTCTGGCCTTGGTTGTCTGATTCGCGGTTTGTGGGAAAAGGGCAACGCCGACAAACAGATCAAAGCATTGAAAGTGAAAACCCCGCACGCCGGTCAGCAAATCAAGTTCCTTTCCGGCGGCAACCAACAGAAGGCCATTCTCGGCCGCTGGCTGTCGATGCCGATGAAGGTTTTGCTGCTCGATGAGCCGACGCGTGGCATCGACATCGGCGCCAAGGCTGAGATCTACCAGATCATCCATAACCTCGCCGCCGACGGCATTTCGGTGATCGTGGTGTCCAGCGACCTGATGGAAGTGATGGGCATTTCCGACCGCATTCTGGTGCTCTGCGAAGGCGCCCTGCGCGGCGAAATCAGCCGCGACCAGGCCAATGAATCCAACCTGCTGCAACTGGCTTTGCCGCGCCACCGCGCTGACGGCGTGGCGAACTGAGAGGTGACTATGATGACAACCCAAAACGAAACCCTGCCGACCGCGCGCAAACCCTTGGACATGCGCCGTTTCCTTGATGACTGGGTCATGTTGCTGGCGGCGATCGGCATCTTCATCGCTTGCACACTGCTGATCGATAACTTCCTCTCGCCGCTGAACATGCGTGGCCTGGGCCTGGCGATTTCCACCACCGGGATCGCCGCGTGCACGATGTTGTACTGCCTGGCGTCGGGCCACTTCGACTTGTCGGTGGGCTCGGTGATTGCCTGCGCCGGCGTGGTCGCGGCGGTGGTGATGCGCGACACCAACAGCGTGTTTCTGGGTGTCAGTGCGGCGTTGGTGATGGGCCTGATTGTCGGGCTGATCAACGGGATTGTGATCGCCAAGTTGCGCGTCAATGCGTTGATCACCACGTTGGCGACCATGCAGATTGTTCGCGGTCTGGCTTACATTTTTGCCAATGGCAAAGCGGTGGGCGTGTCGCAGGAATCGTTCTTCGTCTTCGGCAACGGCCAGTTGTTTGGTGTGCCGGTGCCGATTCTGATCACCATCGTCTGCTTTCTGTTCTTTGGCTGGTTGCTGAATTACACCACCTACGGGCGCAACACCATGGCCATTGGTGGCAACCAGGAGGCGGCGCTGCTCGCGGGCGTGAACGTTGACCGGACCAAGATCATTATCTTTGCCGTGCATGGCGTGATTGGTGCACTGGCCGGGGTGATTCTGGCGTCGCGGATGACCTCCGGACAGCCGATGATTGGTCAGGGTTTTGAGCTGACGGTGATCTCTGCTTGTGTGTTGGGCGGGGTGTCGTTGAGCGGCGGGATCGGCATGATCCGGCATGTGATTGCCGGGGTGTTGATTCTGGCGATTATTGAGAATGCGATGAACCTGAAGAATATTGATACCTTCTACCAATACGTTATCCGTGGTTCGATCCTGCTGTTGGCCGTCGTGATTGACCGTCTGAAGCAGCGCTAAGATCAAGAGCCCCTCACCCCAGCCCTCTCCCGGAGGGAGAGGGGGCCGACCGAGGTGTCTGGCGTGATATATCGACCTGAAAGATTGTGTCGATTATGGATTCAGCAAGGCGCTTTCAGGTCGGCGAACCTCCTGAGCATCCCCCATTCAGTCCCCTCTCCCTCCGGGAGAGGGCTAGGGTGAGGGGCTATTGATTTTCCCGCCTTTCGTCACTACCCCTAAATTTACCTTGCTCGACCGCACCCGTTTCGGTTATCAATTTGTACATGATTAGACAGGTACGATTTGACAAGAAACAACGGGTGGTCGACGAACTCGTCCGGCGCATCGAAAGCGGCCTCATGGAGGACGGCTTTCTGTTGCCCGGCGAACATCAGTTGGCTCAAGAATTCAAAGTCAGCCGAGGTACGCTGCGCGAAGCGCTGGCCGAACTGAAACGGCGCAATTACATCGCCACGCAAAGCGGCGTCGGCTCCATCGTCACCTTCGACGGTGTTGCCCTCGACCAGCGCAGCGGCTGGGCGCAGGCCTTGGCCGACAGCGGGGCGATGATCAATACCGAAGTGTTGCGTCTGGAAGCCGTGACCCGGCCCGATCTGCTGGCGCGTTTTGGCACCGATCAATTCATCACCCTCGACCGTCGCCGCCGCTCCAATGAAGGCACGTTGGTGTCCCTCGAGCGCTCCTTGATGCCGGCCAGTGGCGGCCTGGAAAGCTTGCCGCGTGTCGGTCTGATCGACAATTCCCTGACCATCACCCTGGCCGCTTACGGCTACATCGGCGAGCGTGGCGATCAATGGATCGGCGCCGAACCGTTGAATGCCGAAGACGCCGAACTGCTCGGGCGCCCGACCGGCACCGTTTTCCTCAAGGCGCTGCGCACCACCTATGACCGCCAGAACCGTTTCATGGAGCAGGTCGAAAGCCTGCTCGACCCGGTGCATTTCCGTCTGCACCTGCAATTTGGAGAATCGAAATGACCGCGCTCAACCGTGCCCTCGGCGCTTTCTATGGCCTGGCCCTCGGTGATGCGCTGGGCATGCCGACCCAATCGCTGAACCGCGAAACCATCAAGACTCGTTTCGGCCAGATCACCGACCTGCAGGACGCCGGCCCCCTGCAACCGATCGCCGCGAACATGCCCAAAGGCTCGATCACCGACGACACCGAACAGGCGATTCTGGTCGGTGAGTTGCTGGTCGAAGGCAAGGGTCGCATCGAACCGGCGATCCTCGCGCAACGTTTGATCGAGTGGGAAGCCGCGATGCAGGCCAAGGGCTCGCAGGATTTGCTCGGGCCGTCGACCAAACGCGCCATCGAAATGATCCTCGCCGGCCACTCGCCGGAAGAGGCCGGGCGTTACGGCACCACCAACGGCGCGGCGATGCGCATTACGCCGGTGGGGATTGCAGCGGATGTTGCCGACCCTGAACAGTTCATCGCGGCGGTGGTGCAAGCCTGTCAGGTGACTCACAACACCACGCTGGGGATTTCCAGCGCGGCGGCGGTGGCGGCGGTGGTGTCTGCCGGCATCAACGGCATGGACCTGGGCGAGGCGTTGAACCTCGGTCAGCACATCGCGCAGCAAGCCGAGGCGCACGGGCACTGGGTCGCCGGTGGGCGCATTGCTTCACGTATCAGTTGGGCGCGCACCATCAGTGTCGATAGCGACAAGGCGTTACTGGCTGATCTGCTCTACGACGTGATCGGTACTTCGGTGGCGTCGCAGGAGTCGGTGGTGGTTTCGTTCGCGCTGGCGCAGCAAGTCGCGGTCGGTGAGATGAGCGCGTTTGATGCGCTGTGCATGGCCGCCAGCCTTGGTGGTGACACCGATACCATTGCGGCGATTCTCGGTGCCATGCTCGGGGCCTGCCTGGGCCTTGAGAGTTGGCCGGTGCCGATGGTCGACACAGTGAAAGCGGTCAATCATCTGGAGCTTGAACCGTTGGTGCAGGGGCTGTTGGCTTTGCGCTGATTGAACTGATGCCATCGCTGGCAAGCCAGCTTCCACAGGTTTTTGCTGTGAACACACATTTGTGTACACCCTGATCCCTGTGGGAGCTGGCTTGCCAGCGATAGGCGCACCGCATAATCGAATATTCACCCGCAATGGATCGCGCAGACAGGCCGAGGACGGCCGCGATGTCTTGTCGTTTTGCATCATTGCCACAACCACAAAGAAGGCAAACAGGAGCACCTTCATGAGTTCATCAAACGCCGGGCAAAGCGCCGGGCAACTGGAAACCCGCGGCATCGAACCGGTGCCGGAAGCCGAGTGCAACGGCCATCCGCTGCAACTGTTCTGGGTCTGGTTCGCCGCCAACATTTCCATCCTCGGTCTGCCGCTGGGCGCCACGCTGGTGGCGTTTCGCGGGCTGGCGATCTGGCAGGCGATCATCGTTGCAATCATCGGTGCTGCCGGTTCGTTTGCGGTGGTCGGGATCATCTCGATTGCCGGGCGCCGTGGCCGCGCGCCGAGCCTGACCTTGTCGCGAGCGATCTTCGGTGTGCGCGGCAATATCGGCCCGACGCTGGTCTCGCTGATGTCGCGTCTCGGTTGGGAAACCGTCAACACCACCACCGCCGCCTTCGTGCTGCTGTCGCTGTGCTCGATTCTGTTCGGCTCACCGGTTGAGGCGAAAAGCGCACCGGTACTGACGCTGATCTTCATCGCCATTTTCGTCCTGCTGACCTTGTCGGTTTCTGGCCTCGGCCACGCGACCTTGCTGGTGATCCAGAAGTGGGCGACCTACGTGTTCGGCGCGCTGAATCTTCTGGTCGGCGGTTTCCTCTGCGCGACCATCGACTGGAGCGCGGTGTTCAACGCCACGCCAGCGCCGATGAGCGCAATGATCATCGGTATCGGCACCATGGCTGCCGGCACCGGGATTGGCTGGGCCAACGCGGGTGCCGACATGTCGCGCTACCAGCATCGCAGCGTCAAGGCTGTGCGTCTGGTCGCGTCTGCGGCGTTTGGTGCGGGGATTCCACTGGTGCTGTTGATCACCCTCGGCGGCTTGCTGTCGGTGGGTAACAACGACCTCGCCTCGGCGACTGACCCGATCGTGGCGATCCGCGACATGTTGCCAACGTGGATGGCGGTGCCGTACCTGATCACTGCATTCGGTGGCCTGTTGCTGTCGAACAACCTGTCGGTGTATTCCGCTGGTTTGACCACGCTGACCCTCGGCCTCAAGGTCAAACGCGTCTACGCGGTGGTGGTCGATATCGTCGCGATCTTCGCCGGTTCGATTTACTTCATGCTGATCGCCGACAGCTTCTACGGCCCGTTCATCACGTTCATTTCCCTGCTGGCAGTGCCGATCACCGCGTGGGTCGGGATCTTCGTCGTTGACCTGATCCACCGTCACTACTACAGCCCCAAAGACCTGCTCGACGTCAGCCCGAGCAGCGCCTACTGGTATCGTGGCGGCATCGAGTGGCGTGCGTTTGGTGCGTGGGCGATTGCCATCGTCCTTGGTTTCAGCTTCACCACCATCGGCACCACTGCCGAAAACGTCTGGTTCAAGGGCTTCCTGTCCGATTCGTGGCTGGGCCACAACGGCCTCGGCTGGATCGTGACCTTCGTCGTCGCCGGTGGCATTTACTTCGTCCTCGGTGGGGCGAAAGATCGCCGCGCCGCGCAAACCGAGAATGCTCATGCCTAAGATGTTGCACACCGGCCAGGTCATCATCGACCTGGTCATGGCCGTGGATAAACTGCCGCAGATTGGCGGTGACGTACTGGCGCAGTCGGCCGGTTTCGAAGCCGGTGGCGGGTTCAATGTGATGGCGGCAGCGGTGCGTAATGGCCTGCCGGTGGTGTATCTCGGTCGCCATGGCAGCGGGCGTTTCGGCGATCTCGCGCGTCAGGCGATGAACATTGAAGGCATTCAGATTGGCATCCGCGAGCCTGCGCAGCGTGACACCGGTTTGTGTGTGGCGCTGACCGATGCGTCGGCCGAGCGCAGTTTTATTTCCTATATCGGCGCTGAAGGCGAGGTGACGGAAGCGGACCTGAACAGCGTCGCGGCCGAGGCCAGCGATTATGTTTATCTCAGCGGCTACAGCCTGCTCCACGAAGGCAAGGCGCAGGCGTTGCTCGACTGGACGCTGGCACTGCCGGATTCGATCAACGTGGTATTCGATCCGGGCCCGCTGGTGGAATCGCCGGAGTCGCCGATGATGCGGGCGTTGCTGCCGCGCATCGATGTGTGGACCAGCAACAGTGTCGAGGCGCTGCGGTTTACCGGGGCTGAGGATATTGGCGTGGCGCTGGATCGTCTCGCCGAACACTTGCCCGAAGACGTGTTGATGGTGGTGCGGGATGGGCCACAGGGTTGCTGGATTCAACAGGCCGGTGAGCGTCGGCATGTGCCGGGGTTTGCCGTGAATGCGGTAGACAGCAATGGCGCCGGTGATGCCCATGCCGGGGTGTTCGTTGCCGGGTTGGCGCAGGGTTTGACTGCACACGAAGCGGCGCGACGGGCAAATGCGGCGGCGGCTTTGGCGGTAACCCGCTGGGGACCGGCGACTTCACCGGGTGCGGCTGAGGTGGATGCGTTTATCCGCGAGTCCGGCGGCGCTTGATCAACCGCTATCGCTGGCAAGCCAGCGATGGGGCCATCAGCCTCATTACACAAATCAGCTGGCTTTACGCAACGCCTCGATCAACTCCTGCTTGCGCATCGAAGAGCGCCCCGGAATCTGCTTCGCCCGGGCCTCTTTCATCAAACTATCAACCGTCTGGGTATCGCGCGAGGTCTTGCTGTTACGCGAATGTCCCTCACGAGAGGCCACCGCGCGCCGCGATGACTCTTTGCGATCTTCAGACTTGGCACTCGCCGGTTTATGGCGTCCGGAACCGCCGGCCTTTTCGCCGCCGCCCGATTGCTTGTTCACCGTCGCCCAAGCGCGCGCTTCGGCTTCATTTTTCGACAGACCCTTGTTCTCATAGCTGTCTTCGATGTGCTCGGCCTTGCGTTTCTGTTCGGCGGTGTATTTGTCTTTGCTTCCACGAGGCATGGGAGTTCTCCTCTCGTGTGCAGTTTGTGTGCAGATCAGGCCGCTCGCCACACAGGCAGCGAGCGGCCACAGGACTACTGCAGATCCAGCTTGCGCGCCGCCTCAACGCCAGCGGCACTGAGCTTGATCGGCAGGTTCAACGAATGTTCGCCAGCCTCGTTGCAGGTCACATGCCCATGGTGAATCAGTCCACGATCCTGCAAAGCGGCGAGGGCGCTGGCCACGACTTTCTCGCCCCGGTAATTGTCCAGCACCTCCTTGCCCAGACCACTCGGGTGGGCGTGCAACAGGCGGGTGAGGACTTCTTTTTCCAGGTTTTTATCGACGTTCATGGTTACCTCTTCATTGGGTTGAACAGGACGCTCGCGTCGGCGAACTACTGACCGGAGCCTTCGGAGCCCGAGCCACCGGTGGTGGTTTTCGAGCCGATGCCGGGGCCGGCATTATCGGGAGCAGCAGGGGAGTCGGGCGTGTTCATGCCCCCTTGGCGGCCGGGGTCACTGCCTTGCGTGCGTGGATCCGTACCAGTGGCAGGGGGCTGGTTGATCAACGGCACGCCCGAGCCATCGGTATTCATACCGGGAGCACTGTTGATGGCGGGGGCGCGTGGCGGGGTCGGGTCGGTAGGGCCGGTGCCCGCAGCGGTGGCGGATGCGGCGAAAACCGCAGGGCAGAGCAGGGCGCTGAATACGAAAGCGGTCAACCTTGACGGGATCATAGGGCGTCTCCAGTGATTGGAATCCTTACCTGTCGTTGGTCTGCCCTCTGATCGGATTGGTGCCTGATCAGCGACGAACGGTCTGGATTGCCTGCGCCGATTTCAGACTGATCCGTCGCCAGAGCAAGCGGCCCAGGGTAATCAACCAGTTGGCCAACGCGACGATCAAAACCGTCAACAGCAGCGTGCTCATGCCGTGTTCGACGATGATTTTCCCGGCCATCAACGGGAAGCCAAACACACCGACGAAGTAAGAAAGGCTGAACAGCAACAACGCCTGCGATGTCGTGCCGGCCGGTGCTTCGTTGGCGGCCTGGCCATTGATCACCGAATACGTCAGGCCATAACCGACGCCGAGCATCACGGCTGCCAGCAGGTAAGTGAGTCCGCTGTGCACGCCGAACGCGAACAGCACAATTGAACCCAACATCAGCCCCGACAGCAGGCACGACGCCCGCAGCGGATCACGTTTGACCACCACGCCTGCGATCAACATCCGACTGCTGATGGCCGCGCTCATGAAACCAAGAAAGAACAGCGAATAGTCCAGCGAGCGGGCAGCGGCGTAGCTTGTCTGAAAACTCGACAGACCACCGAACACGCAACCGCCGAGACCGACCATGATGATCGCAAACACGGCGCGAGAACCGAGCACTTGAGTCGTTGCCTGCCAGGTGATGCTCGCCGCTGCGGGAGCTTGCGTCCCTTTCAGTCGAGCGCCGAGACGCCAGAACAGCAGCACACCAATCAAACTTGCCGACGCCGCCAGATAGAACGCCGAAGTCACCGGCAAACCCAGCGCACTCGCCGCGCGCCCCAGCAGCGGGCCGCTGCCGATCCCGGTCATCATGCTGCCCGACAGCAGCGCAAAGTACTTTGCCCGCTGCGCCGGCGTGACCAGACTGGCAACGATGATCGGCCCCAAGGTGTAAAAAACGCCCCAGCCCAAACCCAGCAACAAACCGAACAACAGCAGCAGGTGACCAAAGCCCGGTGTCAGCGCAAAACCCAGACTTGCCGCCACCAGCAACAGCCCGAACAGGGCAATCGAACGTGCCGCACCCAGCCAGTCCGACAAATGTCCGGATACCAGCACCGCGACAAACGTACTGAGCATCGCCGCCGAAATCACACTGCCGGCGTCGTGTTCATTACCGCCGCGAGAACCGATCAACAACGACAGTAAAAACGTCGAGCCGTAGGACAGCGACAGCAGGTAACTGGCGAGGCAGAACAGGCCGAACAACTTGCCTGAAACCTTGGGTGTTGCTTGCGACATGACGCGGTTCCTTGACCGGAAAAATTGAGCGTCATCTGTTTAACACGGCAGGCTGGCGGATTAGGTCTGAGCTTGGCGAAGTCAGGATCACTGCACGCCGGAGTAATGCTCAAGCGATGCCGATCTCTTCTTTGAATTGCTCCATGAAACCCTTCAGACGCTGATGGCGGATCTGCGCCAGGCGCTGGCCGGTGGCGGTCTGGAAACCGTCAGCGAGGTGCAGCAGTTTGGTCTGGAAATGATCCAGGCAAAAACGCTTGTCGTCATAATCACGCGCTTTCGCTTCGGGATCCTGCGGGTCGTACAACGCCGAGCCCATGCGCCCGGCGATATAGAACGTACGGGCGACGCCGAGCATGCCCAAAGAGTCGAGGCGGTCGGCGTCCTGGACGATTTTCGCTTCGCGGGTGCGTGGGGTGATGTTGGCGGAGAAACTGTGGGCTTCGATGGCGTGGGCGACTTCACTGGTTTTTGCTGTCGGCCAATTCATTCCGGCTAGCACTGCAGAAGCTTTTTCCGCCGCAAGACGCGAAGCCTGCGAACGCAGCGGTGAATTTTTCTCGATCGCCACGCAATCGTGCAGCAGGACGGCGGCAAGCAACACCTCCAGATCGCCGCCTTCTTCGTCATGCAGCGTACGCACGTTGTGCCAGACCCGTTGCAGGTGGGCGAGGTCGTGGGCGCCGTCGTCGGACGGTTCCAGAGCGTGCGGCAGTAGCTCTGCTGCCAGTGCCGCCACGGGTGTAAAAAACTCAAGGTTCATAAGCATCCTTTCAGATTGTCGAAGTTCCTGTGGGAGCGAGCCTGCTCGCGAAGGCGTCCTTCCAGTCACCGGCATTGTTGAATGACAGAATGTATTCGCGAGCAGGCTCGCTCCCACAGGGGCAGCAGTTTTTGTAACAGTGCGCAGGGTAGTGTGTGTTTTGCCATGTGACGAGCGCCGCCCACGGCCTTAGTATGGCGTTTTCCTTTTCCGACAAGGCCCGTCCATGACGATCGAAATCCGCCCGGCGACCCCCAGCGATGCCCCGCAAATCCTCGCCTTCATCACTGAACTCGCCGATTTCGAAAAGGCCCGCCACGAAGTCATCGCCAGCGTTGCCGACATCGAACGCAGCCTGTTCGGCGAAGGCGCCACCGCCCACGGCCTGATCTGCCTGCGCGATGGTCTGCCGATCGGTTTCGCGGTGTTCTTCTTCAGCTATTCGACCTGGCTGGGCAGCAACTGCCTGTACCTCGAAGACCTCTACATTACCCCCGAACAACGCGGCGGCGGTGCTGGCAAAACCTTGTTGCGTCACTTGGCGAAAATCGCCTGCGACAACGACTGCGGCCGCTTCGAATGGAGCGTGCTGGACTGGAACACGCCGGCCATCGATTTCTACAAGTCCCTCGGCGCGCAACCGCAGGAAGAATGGGTGCGCTACCGCATGGATGGCAAAGTCTTGCGTGAGTTTGCCGAGGGCTGAGCACGATGATGGCAATCCGGCAGTAATTCGATTGTCGCCAGCGCTCTAGTCCGGCATTCTACGCGCCATTTTTGCGCGCTCACGGACGACACCTGCAATGCCTCTGGCACCACTTCTCCACGCCCGTGGAGCCTTCGCTGCGTCAACGAGTGACCGGCGATGAGCGGACTACGGGCGTCAATGCGTCTGTATGGCCTGGTGAAAAATTCAGGCTCGACCGACCACCTCCAACGTCAATCGGTAGACATTCTCTGCACCGTCAATCGTACGGGCGGCGAAGCCATCCGCGCGTTCGTGTCACGCCTTGATGCCGAGTTGATGACCCGCAGCGCCGGGCTCGCCGAGTACCGCGTGATACCGCTGCGCACCTTCGATCCGACGGCGTTTATCGACGCCCATCAAGGCTGGCTGATGCTGCACATTTGCTGTGGTTTCGTCGCCCCTGCCGGGCATTCGCTGCTCAAGGACGGCGGGTTGATGCCGATGGGCTGGTACGTCTATTCCGAGATCGGCCAGTGGACGGCCCAGCATCATCTCGACCTCGGCGCACAAATGGCCGAACTGCTGCAATCGACTTACGAGCGTAATCACCTGCGCCACTACAACGCTTGGCTCAACGAGCTGGACGATGCGACGCCTGCCGAGCTGGCATGGCAGATCGACGAAGCCTGGCAGCATCTGCAATTCGCTACACCCCCCGACAGCCGTGAGCATTGCCACGCCCTGTTCGACCCCGTCGACAACCGCTGGCGCTTCGCCGCGACCGACATCGATATTCATCAGCCGCACCTGGAACTTCTGAAGCAAGGAGCTTTGAATTGAGTGGTAAACCCGCTGCACGCGTCACCGACCCGACCGCCTGCCCATTGCCAGGCCATGGCATCAACCCGATCGTCTCCGGTTCACCTGACGTCTTCTTCGACGGCCTCGCCGCCGCGCGCATGACCGATAAATCGGCGTGTGGCAGCCCGATTACCGGCGCCGTTTCCGGCACCGTATTCATCAACGGCCTGAACGCGGCCACGCTCGATAGCACCGGAGGCCACGGCAATGTCGTGGTGGGTGGTTCGGGGACGGTGATCATTGGACAGAGTGGTGGAGGGGCGGCGTTTAGCGGGTTGTTGCCGATGCCGGTGCATTTCAATGATCGGATGCAGGTAGTCAACGAGATAACGGGAGAACCCATGCCCAATCATCCTTACGCAATTCAACGCGGCGACGGACGTGTCGAGCACGGCATTACAAATGATGCGGGTTTCACTCATACGGTGAGCTCGCACATACCCGAATCCATCAAGTTGTTCGTGGAGTAGGTTCGATGACTGCTGAAAACCCTGATTTGAAAGGATGCCAAAGGCTGGTCGTGACCCATGACTTGACCTGTAAAACCGATGGAACGGTTAAGCAGGCTACGGTTACTCCGAAAAAGATTGCGCTGTTTTTTGTGGGTGGAGCGGGCGATAAAGAAAGTTATTACGGAACCGGGCCTAACAATAACGTTGCCGAAGCACTGAAAATATTTGTGAAGAATATGGATGCGGAGGGGCTCTGCGCGGATACGTACGACGCACACCATATTGGCTATAACGCGTTTGTCAGTGAAGACGGGCTCAAGGCAAGCGTACTGGATAAAATTTCAGACCTTACGACACCGGTCTACATTATCGGACACAGTCTGGGAGGGTGGAACGGGGCTCACTTGTCAAAAGTCCTGGCCGACAAGGGGTACCGAATTCCGGTTCTGGTGACTCTTGATCCGGTCGGAGAAGGACAGATTGTATGGGGTATTTCCAATATCTATCAGAAAGAACCTACGCCTAAAGCTGAATATTGGGTTAATGCAAGAGCCGACGCCAAGGACTGGAATTTTTCTGACCTTGTGGCAGATTTCGGAGAGCAGTGGGATATGAAAAACGGTCCGAACATGAATGGCAGAGTTGACGTGAACCATGCGGATGCCTGGGCAATTTATATTGCCGATCTTGGGGCGGGGATGTCAGCCAGAGATGTTTTGATGGAATCGGTGGTGTTGCATTTTAAAGGGAGGAAATGTGCGTAATTTAATTTTGTTTTTGATGTTTTCGCTGTGTGCTTCATGTGCGATCAGCCACGGAAAACCTACTGCCAAAATCGAATATCTGGGAGTCGAGCGATACTTGGACCGAAACATCTATCAAGTCAGATTTTCATCCGATGTCGATGTCGACAAACTATTCAAGTCAAAAATAAGCCAGTCTTTGCTCTGCTCTTTGGGTGAGGGGATGGATTTCTCGCAACCGCGCAATCTGAATCAGTATGGTGAGGGCTGGATTGAACCCGTTGCGCCTGCTGACGGAACAGCCTTCAAAGCGGATCTGATGTTTCGCAGAGTGAAAGACTCATCGAGTGACACGCTGATGAGCAGCGAGGATTTACGCACTGTGTTAGCGGGCCGACAGTCAATCGCGTGCAAAGTCAGAATCAACTCCTACTCTTACAAAATTTACTATTCAGACGTGATGAACATTCCTGTTGCTGATCTGCTAAAGGAAATCAACAAGTACTAAGTAGGGGCTTCCTGCCTGATCGCAGGAAGCCTTGATCCGGTTTAATACTCTTCTGTCGTTCCCAGTTGCCACTGAGCAACCCATCAAGCGCCTTTCGCACGGAAACCTTGAAAGCTCCGGTCTTCTTTTCATCGAAGGCCGCTTTCCAGCAGGCGTAACCCTGACTGAAATCCGCCATCTGCTCTTTCTTGTTAGTCCCATAATGTGGGATTGATATTTATATATTGAGATATGGCAGCTCGTGGGTTTATAGTCCAACGCACTCACTGCCAAAAACAAAACAGGTGAAGCGATGCTGGCGCAATTGATCGCGCTCGATTGGGGGACGACCTCATTACGTGCTTACAAACTCGCGGCGGACGGTGTGGTGCTGGAGCAGCGCGCGCTGTCGTCCGGGATCATGCAGTTGCCCAAGACCCCGCGAATCATCAACGGTCGCGAATGTGCCGACGGTTTTGAATTGGCCTTCGATGAGGCCTGCGGCGACTGGCTCGATGCGCAGCCGGATCTGCCGGTGATTGCCTGCGGCATGGTCGGCAGTGCGCAGGGCTGGCGTGAAGCGGCCTACTGCGAGACGCCGGCGAACGTCGCCAATCTCGGAAAATCCCTACAAACAGTGATCAGTCTGCGCGGCACCCGGGTGCATATCGTGCCGGGCGTGATTCAGCGTTCGCGTCTGCCGAACGTGATGCGCGGTGAAGAAACCCAGGTCCTTGGCGTCCTGCAGAATCTGCCGGTCGAGGCGGGCGCTGATCTGTTGATCGGCCTGCCGGGCAGTCACTCGAAATGGGTGGACGTGGTCGATGGCTGCATCACGCATTTCGACACGTTCATGACCGGCGAAGTGTTCGCCGTGCTCAGTGAACACAGCATTCTCGGCCGCACCCAGCAGCAAGTCGCGACGTTCGATGCTCTGGCGTTTGACCGTGGCGTGCAGGTTGCGCAGTCGGCAGACGGCGAGCTGGGCGTGCTGTCGACGTTGTTCAGTGCCCGTACCTTGGGTCTGACCGGCGAACTCAGCCCGACCGCGCAGGCGGATTATCTGTCCGGCCTGATGATCGGCCATGAACTGGCGGCACTCGCCACGGTTCAGCGGCGTCGCCGCGACAAGCCGGATCTCCCTTCGATCATCCTCATTGGCAATGCACAACTCTGTGCGCGCTACAGCCGCGCGCTCGATGCCTGTGGTTTCGCCAACGTGACACTGGCCGAGCAGGCCACCGAGCGTGGCTTGTGGCAACTGGCGCTGGCCGCCGGACTGATTGATTCCTCATCCCGTTAACCCTGACTGGAGGCTTGACATGCTCAAGCAAGCATTGGCGCAAAACGGTCTGATCGCGATTCTGCGTGGCCTGCATCCGCAGGAAGCCGGCGCTGTCGGAGAAGTCCTGTATGCGGCTGGATTTCGCGTCATCGAAGTACCGCTCAATTCCCCTTCGCCGTACGAAAGTATCCGCATCCTGCGCAAGACATTGCCCGCCGATTGCCTGATCGGTGCGGGCACGGTGCTGACGCCGGAGCAGGTCGAGTTGGTGAAAGAGGCCGGCGGCCAGGTGATCGTCATGCCGCACAGCGATGCCAAGGTCTTGCGCGCCGCAAAAGCGGCGGGGCTGTTTCTGTCGCCGGGTGTTGCGACGCCGACAGAAGCGTTCGCGGCGCTGGAGGAGGGCGCGGACATTCTCAAGCTGTTCCCGGCCGAGCAGATGGGCCCGGCCGTCGTCAAAGCCTGGCTCGCGGTGTTGCCATCCGGGACGGTGCTGGCGCCGGTCGGCGGCATCACGCCGGACAACATGCAGGCGTTTATCGACGCTGGCGTGAAAGGCTTCGGCCTCGGCTCCGGCCTGTTCAAACCGGGCATGACGCCGGAGCAAGTGGCGGTGAATGCCCAGGCCTACGTGGCCGCGTGGAAGGCGCTTCGCTAAGACTTTTTGGCGCTGCGTGCGCTATCCAGATAAGAGCTGCATTTACAAAAAGAGAGCAGAGATGAAAATCACCAAACTCACCACCTTCATCGTTCCGCCGCGCTGGTGCTTCCTCAAGGTCGAAACCGACGAGGGCGTGACCGGTTGGGGCGAGCCTGTGGTCGAAGGCCGCGCGCATACCGTCGCGGCTGCCGTTGAAGAATTGTCCGACTACCTGATCGGCAAAGACCCACGCAACATCGAAGACATCTGGACCGTGCTCTATCGCGGCGGTTTCTACCGTGGCGGTGCGATTCACATGAGCGCATTGGCCGGTATCGATCAGGCGCTGTGGGACATCAAGGGCAAGGCGCTCGGGGTGTCGGTCAGCGATCTGCTCGGGGGCCAGGTGCGTGACAAGATTCGCGTGTATTCGTGGATCGGCGGTGACCGTCCGGCGGACACCGCGCGTGCGGCGAAAGAGGCGGTGAGCCGTGGTTTCACTGCGGTGAAAATGAACGGCACCGAAGAACTGCAGTTCCTCGACACCTTCGAAAAAGTCGATCTGGCGCTGGCCAACGTCGCCGCCGTGCGGGATGCGGTCGGGCCGAACGTCGGCATCGGTGTCGACTTCCATGGCCGCGTGCACAAGCCGATGGCCAAGGTACTGATGAAGGAACTCGATCCGTACAAGCTGATGTTTATCGAAGAGCCGGTGCTCAGTGAAAACTACGAAGCCTTGAAAGAACTGGCGCCGTTGACCAGCACGCCGATTGCACTCGGTGAGCGACTGTTCTCGCGTTGGGACTTTAAACGCGTGTTGAGCGAAGGCTACGTCGACATCATCCAGCCGGATGCTTCCCACGCCGGCGGCATCACCGAAACCCGCAAGATCGCCAACATGGCTGAAGCCTACGATGTCGCGCTGGCGTTGCATTGCCCGCTGGGGCCGATTGCACTGGCGGCGTGTTTGCAACTGGACGCGGTTTGTTACAACGCGTTTATCCAGGAGCAAAGCCTGGGCATCCATTACAACGAGAGCAACGACTTGCTCGACTACGTGAAGGATCCACGGGTGTTCGATTACGACAAAGGTTTCGTGAAGATCCCGAACGGCCCGGGGTTGGGCATCGAGATCAACGAGGAATACGTGATCGAGCGCGCGGCGGTCGGGCACCGCTGGCGCAACCCGATCTGGCGCCATGCCGATGGCAGTTTTGCCGAGTGGTGATTCCCTTCTGATTCACCACAGTTCAAATGTAGGAGTGAGCCTGCTCGCGATTCGATGTGACATCGAGCATTGATGTTACAGACAAGACGCTATCGCGAGCAGGCTCACTCCTACAGGGATTTGTGCAGGCCTCAGGCCGACCTCAATAAACATAAAAAGAGGCTCTCCCCATGCAACCGCAAACCCTCACCGGGCAGGCGTCTTTAGTCACGCCTAGCCGTAAGCGGTTTTTTATCATGGTGTTGCTGTTTATCACCGTGGTCATCAACTACCTCGACCGCAGCAACCTGTCGATTGCCGCGCCGGCGCTGACCAGTGAGCTGGGCATCGATCCCATTCACGTCGGCCTGATTTTCTCCGCGTTCGGCTGGACCTACGCCGCCATGCAGATCCCCGGCGGCTGGCTGGTCGATCGTGTGCCGCCGCGCATTCTTTATAGCGTTGCGTTGTTGTTGTGGTCTGTGGCCACTGTAATGCTTGGTTTCGCAGCCAGTTTCATCGCGTTGTTCGTCTTGCGCATGGCGGTCGGTGCACTGGAAGCCCCGGCGTATCCAATCAATAGCCGCGTAGTCACTACCTGGTTCCCCGAGCGTGAACGCGCCACGGCCATCGGTTTCTACACCTCGGGTCAGTTCGTCGGTCTGGCATTCCTGACGCCGGTGCTGGCCTGGTTGCAACACGAATTCGGCTGGCACATGGTGTTCGTCGCGACCGGCGCGGTGGGCATCATCTGGGCGGCGATCTGGTACGCGGTCTATCGCGAGCCACGAGATTTCAAAGGCGCCAACGAAGCGGAAATCGACTTGATCCGCGAGGGCGGTGGTCTGGTGGATATTCAACAAGAGTCCGCCAAGGTCAAAGCCAAATTCAGCTGGACCGACTTGGGCATCGTGCTCACCAAACGCAAGTTGTGGGGCATCTACCTCGGCCAGTTTTGCCTGAACTCGACGCTGTGGTTTTTCCTGACGTGGTTCCCGACTTATCTGGTGAAGTATCGCGGCATGGACTTCATCAAGTCAGGCCTGCTGGCGTCGCTGCCGTTTCTCGCCGCGTTCGTCGGTGTGCTGTGTTCGGGGTTCTTCTCAGACTTCCTGATTCGGCGCGGCTACACAGTCGGTTTTGCGCGCAAGTTGCCGATCATTGGCGGACTGCTGATTTCCACCTCGATCATCGGCGCCAACTTCGTCGAGTCGACGCCGCTGGTGATTGCCTTCCTGGCGCTGGCATTTTTCGGTAACGGCCTGGCTTCGATTACCTGGTCGCTGGTCTCGACGTTGGCGCCGGCACGGCTGCTCGGCCTGACGGGCGGGGTGTTCAATTTCATCGGCAACCTGTCGGCGATTGCCACGCCGATCGTGATCGGTTTCCTTGCCAGCGGCGATTCGTTCGCGCCGGCGATTACCTACATCGCGGTTCTCGCCTTGATCGGTGCTCTTTCTTACGTGCTGCTGGTCGGCAAGGTCGAGCGTATCGAGTTGTAGTGATCCGCGTCGGGCGACCATAATGCCGCCCGTTCCCTCGCTCAACGGTAAAGGCTGGATATGCAGGAAGACGCTCCGGAAAAAACCAAGGACGCCGCGCCCACCGGCACCCAGACGCTGTTACGTGGCTTGGGTGTGGTGCAAGCGGTGGCCAGCGGCGCCCGTGATCTCAAGGAGATCGCCCGGCTGATCGGCACCACGCGCAGCACCACCCATCGTCTGGCCAGTTGTCTGGTTGATGAGCGCTACCTGCGCGTGGTGCCGCAAGTCGGTTATTTGCTCGGGCCGAAGCTGATCGAACTGGGTTTCCAGGCACGCGAAGAATTGCCGCTGGTGACTCTGGCCGCACCCTATCTGGACGAGTTGTCGGCGTTGACCGGCGACACCGTGCACTTGGGCATTCGTGAAGGCGATGAAGTGCTGTATCTGCTGAAGAATCCGGGGCGCAATGGCCCGGAAATGCGTTCGCGGGTCGGCCATCGCATGCCGTTGGCACGCACCGGGATCGGTAAGGCGTTGATGCTCGATGATTCGCCGAAAGATTGGCAGCGTCTGTACGACATCAGCCTGCCGGCGGGTGGGAAAAGTCAGTTCTGGCCGCAGCATCCCCAGCAGTCGTGGGAACAGCTCGAGCAGCGCATGACCGAGTACGTCGCCGGTGGCTACGCCTTCGATCTGGAGGACAACGAACCGTCGATCCGCTGCGTGGCGGCGCCGATTCGTGATGCGAGCAAGGGCATTGTCGCGGCGATCAGTATCGCCAGCACCGTGCCGTACATGCCGCTGGAAAAAATGGCCGAGCTGATTCCCCTGATCAAAGGGGTTACAGCCCGGCTCTCGGCAGAGCTAGGCCTGAAGGTTTAAACCTTGAGCGTTGCCATGTCGATCACGAAACGGTACTTCACGTCGCCAGCGATCATGCGCGCGTAAGCTTCGTTGATCTGGCGGATGTCGAGCATTTCGATGTCGCAGGTGATGTTGTGCTCGGCGCAGAAATCCAGCACTTCCTGGGTTTCAGCGACGCCACCGATCAACGAACCGGCCAATACGCGACGGCTCATCACCAGTTTGCCGGCGTGTACCGGTGGATCAATCGGCTCGATCAGACCGACCAGAATGTGCACGCCGTCGAAGCGCAGGGTGTCGAGGTACGGGTTGAGATCATGCTGCACCGGAATGGTATCGAGCAGGAAGTCGAAGTAACCGGCAGCCGCTTTCATCTGCTCGGCGTCGGTGGAAACGATCACGTGATCGGCACCCTGACGACGACCTTCTTCAGCCTTGCTCGCCGAGCGGGTGAACAGCGTGACTTCAGCGCCCATGGCCTTGGCGAACTTGATGCCCATGTGGCCGAGGCCGCCCATGCCGAGAATCCCGACTTTGTCGCCCGCTTTCACACCGTAGTGCTTGAGCGGCGAGTAGGTGGTGATGCCGGCGCAGAGGATTGGCGCGGCGCTGGCCAATGCGAGTTTTTCCGGAATGCGTACGACGAAATGCTCGCTGACGACGATGCTGTCCGAGTAACCGCCCATGGTGTTGCTGCCATCGACCCGGTCCGGAGTGGCGTAGGTCATGGTCGGGCCTTCGAGGCAATATTGCTCAAGGTTCGACTGGCAGGCTTCACAGGTGCGGCAAGAGTCGACCATGCAGCCGATACCGACCAGATCGCCGACTTTGTGCTGAGTGACATTCGCACCGATCGCGGTGACTTTTCCGACGATCTCGTGGCCGGGCATCAACGGGTAAACGGCGATGCCCCATTCGTTGCGCGCCTGGTGGATGTCGGAGTGGCAGACGCCGCAGTAGAGAATTTCGATCGCCACGTCGTCGGCGCGCGGGCTGCGACGTTCGAATTTCATCGGGGCGAGGGGCGTGGTGGCCGATTGGGCGGCATAACCGATGGCGGTGTACATGTGAAACCTCGCAAAAGCAGGAACAAGTGAGGCGGCGCATTCTGGGCGCCGACTGTCGGTCCGGCCATGACGATTCCTCCGGGTCTCATGCCTAATCCTCCGGCATGCGGGTTTGATCGGTCGCATTGGCAAAAGGATCTGCGATGATGTTTTCATCCCCTTTTTCCGTGATTTTTTGTGAAGAGCAATTCGATGCAATTGACCCGTCATCTTGATGCCAATGCCCGGCTGGTTTCGCTGATCGAACCGCTGGCGCTGCGCGACGGTTATTCCCCGACCGGGTTGCCCGGTGTGCAAGTGTTGCGCGCCAGTTGCGACGTCGCCCGTGGCCCGCACATCTATGAGCCGAGCCTGATGATCATCGCCCAGGGCAGCAAACTGGCGTTTCTCGGGCCGCGCACCATGGAATACGGTGCCGGGCATTACCTGATTCAGGCGCTGCCGGTGCCGTTCGAATGCGAGACGTTTGCCTTGCCGGATGCGCCGTTGCTCGGGGTGTCCGTGGCGATTGATCGGGTATTGCTTGGTGAGCTGGTGCTGGCCATGGGGCTGGCGCCAGGTCGGCATATTCCGGCACAGACACCGGAGTCGATGACCTCGGTGGTGCTCGACGATGACATGCGTGGCTGTGTCGAACGTTTGCTCAGTTGCCTGCACGATCCGCTGGAATGCCAGATTCTCGGGCCGGCGCGGGTGCGTGAGTTGTTGTTCGTGGCGTTGCGTGGGCCGCAGGCCGACGTGTTGCGGGCACTGGTTGAGCAGCAAGGGCAGTTCGCCCGGGTGGCGGCGTCGATCAGTCATCTGCATGCGCATTACACCGAGCCGTTGAATGTCGAGACCCTGGCCGGTTGCGCGAACATGAGCGTGTCGACGTTTCATGAGCATTTCAAGCGCAGCACGTTGTTGTCGCCGGTGCAGTATTTGAAGCGTTTGCGCTTGTTGAAGGCGCAGACGTTGTTGGTCGCCGAAGGCCTGGGTGTGGCGCAGGTGGCGCATCGGGTGGGGTATCAGAGCACGTCGCAGTTCAGTCGCGAATACAAGCGCTACTTCGAACGCAGCCCGGGTGACGAGCGCGCTGCCTGAGCCTGCACAGATCCCCTGTAGGAGTGAGCCTGCTCGCGATAGCGGTGTGTCTATGACGATGATGTCGAATGACACACCGCTATCGCGAGCAGGCTCACTCCTACAGTTGTTTTGTGGTGTTAGAGGAATTTTGGGCAACAAAAAGGCCCCGATTCAGGAGCCTTGTTGTTCAGCGGTTCGACTTACATGTTCGGATAAGTCGGGCCGCCAGCGCCTTCCGGCGTGACCCAGGTGATGTTCTGCGAAGGGTCCTTGATGTCACAGGTCTTGCAGTGCACGCAGTTTTGGGCATTGATCTGGAAGCGCTTCTCGCCGTCTTCCTTGGTGATCACTTCGTACACGCCGGCCGGGCAGTAGCGCTGCGCCGGCTCGTCGTATAGCGGCAGGTTCTTGCTGATCGGGATGCTCGGGTCGGTCAGCTTCAGGTGGCACGGCTGTTCTTCTTCATGGTTGGTACCGGAGATGAACACCGAGCTGAGTTTGTCGAAGCTGAGTTTGCCGTCCGGCTTCGGATAGTCGATCTTCTTGCAGTCGGCCGCGAGCTTGAGGCAAGCGTAATCCGGCTTGGTGTCGTGCAGGGTGAACGGCAGTTTGCCGCCGAAGATGTTCTGATCCAGCCAGTTGAAACCGCCGCCAACGATGGCGCCGAACTTGTGGATCGCCGGGCCGAAGTTGCGGCTGGCGAACAGTTCGTCGTAGAGCCAGCTCTTCTTGAACGCGTCCACATAAGTGGTCAGTTCTTCAGTGCCGTCCTTTTCCGCGAACAATGCATCAGCCACCGATTCAGCGGCGAGCATGCCCGACTTCATCGCGGTGTGGCTGCCTTTGATCTTGGCGAAGTTCAGGGTGCCGAGATCGCAACCGATCAGCGCGCCGCCCTTGAAGACCATTTTCGGCAGCGAGTTCAGGCCACCTTTGCAGATCGCGCGAGCGCCGTAGCTGATGCGCTTGCCGCCTTCAAGGTACTGAGCCAGCACCGGGTGATGCTTGAGGCGCTGAAACTCGTCGAACGGCGACAGGTAGGTGTTGCTGTAGGACAGGTCGACGATCAGACCGACCACCACCTGGTTGTTTTCCAGGTGATAGAGGAACGAACCACCGGTGTTTTCGGTGCCCATGATGTCCAGCGGCCAGCCGGCGGTGTGGACGACCAAACCTGGCTGGTGTTTGGCCGGGTCGATTTCCCAGATTTCTTTCAGGCCGATGCCGTAGTGCTGGGCGTCGGCATCGCTGTCGAGGTTGTAGCGCTTGATCAATTGCTTACCAATGTGGCCACGGCAGCCTTCGGCGAACAGCGTGTATTTGCCTCGCAGCTCCATGCCCGGGGTGTACAGGCCTTCTTTCGGATTGCCTTCACGGTCGACGCCGAGATCACCGGTGATGATCCCGCGAACCACGCCTTGTTCGTCGATCAGCGCTTCCTGAGCGGCGAAGCCTGGGTAGATTTCTACGCCGAGGTTCTCCGCCTGTTGGGCCAGCCAGCGGCACAGGTTGCCGAGGGAGATGATGTAGTTGCCTTCGTTGTGCATGGTCTTGGGCACAAAGAGGTCTGGAATTTTCTGCGCGTTTTCGGCGTTTTTCAGCACGAAAATATCGTCGCGGGTGACTGGCGTGTTCAGCGGGGCGCCGAGTTCTTTCCAGTCCGGGAACAATTCGTTCAGAGCGCGTGGTTCGAACACGGCACCGGACAGGATGTGTGCGCCGACTTCGGAGCCTTTTTCGACCACGCAGACGCTGATTTCCTTACCGGCTTCGGCGGCCTTCTGCTTCAGACGGCAGGCGGCGGACAGGCCAGCGGGGCCGGCACCGACGATGACCACGTCGAATTCCATGTATTCGCGTTCCACAGGCTATCTCCTACTCAAGGCTCAACAGTTTTTTTTCTAATTTGGAGGTTTGATGTCGCATCCGCTATTCCTTTACGTTAACGTCAAGGGGAATATTGGAGAACTGACCTTTCTCTCTAGGCGGCGCATTATATCTACACCACTCCTAGCGTCCAATACAAACGTTTGTTTGAATTGGCTCCAGCCCAGAGAAATCAAAGAAGCGCGGCTTATGAATGGTCATTTTGCTGTATTGACCGGAATAGGCGTTCCGGTCAAGATACGGGCGGTTTTGCGCTCGTCGTAGGCAGACTGGCGGTTTCAAGAGCACGTCTAAAGACAGGGCACAGGCAGTAGAAGGTGATGCGCAGCGCAGTCTGGCGCGCAGTTTACACCGCGTGAAGATCAATGACCCGTCGGTCACCCCTGACGAACGGTCGCAGGTCCCCACAGCGTGTAGCGACCTGACACCCGAGTCGGCGTTTTTAGAGGTGCCCTTTTAGCCTGATGAGCATCAACCGCCAGGTTCGCCTAGGCGACTTTCTTTTCACCGGAGAGTAACGAGGAATCCATGAAGGTTCTTGTAGCTGTCAAACGCGTTGTGGATTACAACGTCAAGGTTCGCGTCAAGGCGGACAATTCCGGCGTCGATCTCGCCAACGTCAAGATGTCGATGAACCCGTTCTGCGAAATCGCAGTGGAAGAAGCCGTACGCCTGAAAGAGAAAGGTGTTGCGACTGAAATCGTCGTCGTCTCCATCGGCCCGACCACCGCTCAGGAGCAACTGCGTACCGCACTGGCTCTGGGTGCCGACCGTGCCATCCTCGTCGAATCCGCTGAAGATCTGACCTCGCTCGCCGTGGCCAAGCTGCTCAAGGCTGTGGTCGACAAGGAACAGCCGCAGCTGGTGATCCTCGGCAAACAGGCCATCGACAGCGACAACAACCAGACCGGCCAGATGCTCGCGGCACTGAGCGGCTACGGTCAGGGCACGTTCGCCTCGAAAGTCGAAGTCTCTGGCGACAGCGTTGCCGTGACTCGCGAAATCGACGGCGGCGCGCAGACTGTTTCGCTGAAACTGCCGGCAATCGTCACCACCGACCTGCGTTTGAATGAGCCGCGCTATGCGTCTCTGCCAAACATCATGAAAGCCAAGAAGAAGCCTCTTGAAGTGCTGACTCCGGACGCTTTGGGCGTTTCCACCGCCTCCACCAACAAGACCCTGAAAGTCGAAGCGCCGGCTGCACGCAGCGCTGGCATCAAGGTCAAGTCGGTGGCTGAACTGGTCGAGAAACTGAAAAACGAAGCGAAGGTAATCTAATCATGACTATCTTGGTAATCGCTGAACACGACAACAAAGTGCTGGCCCCGGCCACACTGAACACCGTGGCTGCTGCGGCCAAAATCGGCGGCGACATCCACGTTCTGGTTGCAGGTCAGGGCGCTGGCGCCGTGGCTGAAGCCGCTGCGAAAATCGCTGGCGTGAGCAAAGTTCTCAACGCTGACAATGCCGCTTACGCGCATCAGCTGCCGGAAAACGTTGCTCCGCTGGTTGCAGAGCTGGGCGCTGGCTACAGCCACATCCTGGCTGCCGCCACTTCCAACGGCAAAAACATCCTGCCGCGCGTTGCCGCTCAGCTGGACGTTGACCAGATCTCCGAGATCATCTCGGTCGAAAGCGCTGACACTTTCAAGCGTCCGATCTACGCCGGTAACGCCATCGCAACCGTACAGTCGACCGCGCCAATCAAAGTGATCACCGTGCGTGCCACCGGTTTCGACCCGGTTGCTGCTGAAGGTGGTTCGGCTGCTGTTGAAGCTGTTGGCGCTGCGCACGACGCTGGCACCTCGAGCTTCGTTGGTGAAGAGCTGGCCAAGTCCGACCGTCCAGAGCTGACCGCTGCCAAGATCGTCGTTTCCGGCGGCCGCGGCATGCAGAACGGCGACAACTTCAAACACCTGTACGCTCTGGCCGACAAGCTGGGCGCTGCTGTGGGTGCATCGCGCGCCGCGGTCGACGCTGGTTTCGTACCGAACGATATGCAGGTGGGTCAGACCGGCAAGATCGTTGCGCCACAGCTGTACATCGCCGTCGGTATCTCCGGCGCGATCCAGCACCTGGCCGGCATGAAAGACTCCAAAGTGATCGTTGCGATCAACAAGGACGAAGAAGCGCCGATCTTCCAGGTGGCCGATTACGGTCTCGTGGCGGATCTGTTCGAAGCCGTACCTGAGCTGGAGAAGCTGGTCTAATCCAGCGGCTTCACTTATAAAGAGCCCGGCCTGTTGGTCGGGCTTTTTTTTGTCTCGGATTTGAGTGGGGAGCGTTTTGCCATGGATCTGCGCTGCGGATTGCGTTACTCGGTATTGCTGGGATTGGCCCTGCTGCCAGGTTTGGCCACAGCCGCCGGCAAGTGCGAGCGCCTCGTCGTGACCGGCAGCCCGGATGCGCCGCCGTATCTGTGGCAGGACCCGCAAAATCCCAAACAGTTGATCGGTGCCAGTGCCGACCTGTTGCAACAAGTGGCCAAGGAACTCGGCATAAAAGTCGAATTACTCTATGCCGGAAAGCGCTCGCAAGCCCTCGACGAGGTACGCAGCGGGCGCATGGACATGCTCGCCGACGCGCCGCTGTCCTTCAATGAACTGGAAAACCTCGACTACATCCATCCGCCGCTGCTGGAAAACGACTATCTGGTGTGGACGCGCAAAGGCTCGACATTGGTCTACAGCGAAGCCAAGGACCTGCACGGCCACGCCGGAGCATTGTCGGAAAAGTCTCGAATGACCCAGGCATTTGGCGCTTTCGCCGAGCAGAATCTGACCCTGACCAAGACAGCCAACCTCACTCAGGCCCTGCAGAAATTGCTTCTCGGTGAAGTGGAATTTGTACTCGCCGGGCGTTACTCAGGCATGGCCGCCGCGCAGGCGTTGGGTATGGCCAATGACCTGCTGGCGTTTGAACAACCCGTCGACCGGCCGGGGCTGTTTCTTGCTGTTTCTCACAACTCGGCCTGCAACGATCCGTGGTTGCGCGGACAGCTAGCCAAAAAGATGACAGAATTGCCCGCGTCCGGACTGACGGAAGCCGCGCTGCAACGCAATATCGAACGCTGGAAGGCGCAGCAGCAACAGCCGCAACAACCTGTCAGTGCCCCAAAACAGTAGGGATTCTTAGTGAGTATTCGACCTCTTTTCGCGGCTGTGGCCGTTCTGGCTCTGGCCGGTTGCGCAACCGATCCGGCACCCATCGAACAAATGCGCCTGACCGAGCAAGCCATCACCCAGGCCAAGGCTGTTGGCGCTACTGCCGACGAAGTGCCGGAAATGAAACTGGCCGAAACCAAATACAACCGCGCCAAAGGCAACATGGCTGACGAGTCCTACCGGAATGCACGCATGCGCTCCGAGCAGGCGGAACTGGATGCACGTCTGGCTGAAGCCAAAGTGCTGACGCAAAAAAGTGAAGAGCAGGTGAATGTGCTCAATACCCGCATCGTCCGACTGCGCAAGCAACTGGGAGATGCCCAATGAGCCTCAAGTCGAAAATTCTCGGCGGTCTGATCCTCGCTGGTTGCGCCAGCCTCTACGGTTGCGCTGGTCAACACAGCGAATCCGCGCTGCAAGAAGCCAGCGCTGACTTCCAGAAGGTCAAGGAAGACTCCAACGTGCTGCGCATCGCGCCGAAAGACGTGATCCGTGCCGGTGAGTCGCTGGCCCGTGCCGATCGTCTGTCGACCTACTGGGGCAGCGGATCAGACGTAGTGCATTACGCCTACTTGAGCCAGCGCTACAGTGAAATCGCCCGCGAGCACACCAATCAGGTGCTTAACGAAGAACGCGCGGCCAAACTCGAACTGGAGCGTCAGCGTCTGCAACTGGCCCTGCGTGAGTCGAAGCTACTGAGCGTGCAGCAGCAGGGTAAATGGCTCGAAGAGCAGATCGTCGCACTGGCCACCACGCAGACCGACCGTGGCCTGGTGATGACCCTCGGCGACGTGCTGTTCGATACCGGTGAAGCGGAGCTGAAAAACTCGGCCAACCGCGTGGTGCTGAAAATCGTGCAGTTCCTGCAACTGAACCCGAAACGCGTGGTGCGCATTGAGGGTTACACCGACAGCACTGGCGGCAAACAGGAAAACCTCAAACTGTCTCGCGATCGCGCACAATCGGTAGCGGACGTGCTGATGGACCTGGGCATCGACGACAAACGCATTCAGGTCGAAGGCTACGGTGACGAATACCCGGTGGACGCCAACGCTTCCGAGCGCGGGCGGGCACAGAACCGTCGGGTGGAAATTGTCTTCTCCGACGAAAAAGGCCAGCTCGGCGCTGCCCGTTAAGGGTTGCGTCTCTGGAAAGCCCGGGCTGTCATGCAGTGCCGGGCTTTTTTACGTCTGTCGAATGGCTCGCAAATCAGTACAGTCAGGGGCAGACACCGCACTGTATGGTCGAGTAATGTGGCAACTGTCCCAGTACACTTCTAAACTGTTCCGGTATTGTTTCACACAAGAATAAAATGCCCGTGAAATCGAGTGCTGCGTCATGACCAATCTCTTGCTCTACCAACGTATTGCTCAGCAACTGGCCGAAGACATCCGCCGTGGTGTCTATCAACCGGGGGAGCGCGTGCCTTCGGTGCGCAAGATGAGTTCGCAGCTCAACGTCAGCCATGCGACGGTGTTGCAGGCTTATGCCAATCTTGAAGATCAGGGCTTGATTCGGGCGCGTCCGCAGTCCGGTTATTACGTACACCAGACACCTGCGCTGACTGCGCCGACGCCGGACATCGCACGGGTCGAGCGACCGGGTCTGGTCACGCGCAGCAGCATCATTCAACAGGTTCTGGTCGAATCGCGCCGCGAAGGCGTGTTCCCGCTCGGTGCCGCCGTACCGAGTGTCGATTACTTGCCGGTGCGCGCACTGCATCAGCAACTGGCCAAGGTCACCCGGTTCCATAGCCCGCGTGCCTTCAGCTATATGTTCAGCCCCGGTTTTGAACCGCTGCGCCGGCAGGTGGCGATCCGTATGCGCGATGCCGGCGTGGTGGTCGATCCGTCGGAAGTGGTGATCACCCACGGTTGTGTCGACGCCTTGCAGATGTCGTTGCGCGTGCTGACCCGGCCGGGCGATCTGATCGCCGCTGAATCACCGACTTATTACGGGCTGCTGCAGCTGGCCGATCTGCTCGGCCTGAAAGTCATCGAGATCCCCAGCGATCCTGCCACCGGCATGAGCCTCGAAGCCCTGCAACTGGCCGCCAACCAATGGTCGATCAAAGCGCTGGTGCTGACCACTCGCCTGAGCAATCCACTGGGCGGCACCATGCCCGAAGAGCGGCAGAAACAGTTGCTGCGCCTGGCCTCGGACTTCGATATCCAGATCGTCGAAGATGACATCTATGGCGAACTGATGTTCGAGCAAGGCAAAACCAAAGCGCTCAAGGCTTATGACCGGCTGGATCGGGTGATCTACTGTTCGAGCTTCTCCAAAACCTTGTCACCCGGTGTACGCATCGGCTGGATGATCGCCGGCAAGTACCAGCAGGAAATCCAGCGCTTGCAGACTTTCAGTACCCATTCGGCGTGCAGCGTGACGCAGATGGCGATTGCCGCTTATCTGGAAAACGGCGGTTATGACCGGCATTTACGGTACATCCGCCAGGAATACCGAAAAAACCTCAGCGCCTTCCAGCTGGCGGTGCAGCAGTACTTCCCCGAAGGCACGCAAATGACCCGGCCCACGGGCGGTTTCATCCTCTGGGTGAGCTTGCCGGGGAGGGTGAATACCCAGGAATTGCATGTTCGCGCCTTGCAGCAAGGCATCAGTATTGCACCGGGGCTGATCTTCAGTAATACCGAGCAGTTCAACCACTGTATCCGTCTGAACTGCGGGATTCCGTGGAATCGCGAGGCGGAGCGGGCGTTGATGACGCTGGGGATGCTGGCGACTCAACTGTGCCAGGAAACCGCTGGCGGATTCTGAACGAGCGGCGGCTGATGCTTGTCTTGTGGCGCCCAACAAGCGAGCATATGGCCCTCTGCAGTTAGTGTCGTTGGGTCCATGAAAGCGATTTTTCCTGCCGCTTGGGTTTTGTTGGGTTTGCTGATGATTGGTCATGCGCCTGGCGCCGTGGCCGCTGCGGTTCAGGAAAAACCGGCCGCGACGAGCGCCGCTAAAAAAACCACGCCTGCGCCAAAAGTTGCTCCCGCGAAGAAAACCCAGCAGAAAGTCATCAAGAAGCGCAAACCAGTCGCCTCCAAATCGAAACCCGCCAGCGAAGTGGTGAAAACCAAACTGCCGCCGGCCAGACTCGATTTGAGCCTGCCCAAGGACATGGTCCAGGAACTGAAACCCAAGGGCACGGTTGAGTTGCCGAAACGCGAGCCGATCCTGCCGCAGATGTTTGGCGAGAAAAACACCGGGTTCCAGCTCAACGGTCGTTTGCTCAGTAACGAAATGCAGTTGCAACTGCGTAACGAAGAGCGCCGCGAAGTCGAAGGCGCAGCGCTGGATTTCGAATTCAAGCAGTAAATCCAGACACTCTGTGACCCGCAGAACAGACGCTTTGTCGGAGACCGGTCAGTCACATTCAGTTATCGCTGAAAACCCCGGTTCCGGGAATTTGAAACAGCCGTTTTAGCGGTTACTCTGTTCCGCGTCCCTTTTACACATCGCCCGTCGCGAGGAATTGTTCGTCATGAAATGCCGTGAAGGCTGTGGCGCTTGCTGCATTGCCCCTTCCATCAGTTCGCCGATACCCGGCATGCCTGATGGCAAACCTGCCGGCGAACGTTGCGTGCAACTCTCGGTCGAAAACCTGTGCAGCATTTTCGGCCGCCCGGAGCGCCCGGCAGTCTGTTCCGGCTTCGCGGCTGATGTCGAAGTCTGTGGCAGCAGCTCGGAAGAAGCGATCAGGCTGATTGGCTGGTGGGAGCAAATGACGGCGGCGTGATGTGTCAAACGAACGGAACTTCAACAATAAGGAATAAGACTATGGGTTCGCTGCATCGTATTGCTGTGTTGTGTGGTTTGACCGCTGTGCTGGCCACGTCCGTCGCTCAGGCTGAAGACTGGAAAGTCGCCAAGAACGAGGACGGCATCAAGATTTCCCTGAGTGAAGTGCCGGGTTCGGACTACAAGTCCTACCAAGGCGTCGCGCTGATGAAGACCACCGTCGCCAAATTGCGCGCATTGCAGGAAGACGTTTCCGGCGCCTGCGCCTGGATTCACGAGTGCAAGACCCAGAAACTGCTCAAGCACGAAGGCGACAAGAGCTGGACCTACACCCAGTTCAACACGCCTTGGCCAGTCACCCCGCGTGATTCGGTGATCGAAGTCACCACCGTCGAAGGCGCCGACGGCAGCTTGACCCGCAACCTCAAAGGTCTGCCGACGTACGTTCCTGAAGAAAAAGGCTTTGTCCGCGTACAGCAGGTCAGAGGCTTCTGGAAGTTCGTACCAAAGGGCGACCAGGTTGAAGTCACTTATCAAGTGCACACCGAACCAGGTGGCAGCGTGCCGGCGATGGTTGCCAACAAGTTCGTCGTCGATGCTCCGTTCAACACCCTCAAAGCTTTGAAAGAACGCGCCGAGAAGTAATCGGCCCGCGTTCAGCGAAACGCCCCGAACAAGTCGGGGCGTTTTGTTTTGTATCTATATTGTGTTTCCAGATATGCGTTGCACGAAATTTTCACAAAGTGTTCCCGACAATTCGCCCGCGCTGTTTGCCCTCTGCCATAAATGAAAGTGTCTGGCGGCGGGGCAGTAATCAATGGCAATGGTGCGGGTGATCGTGCAACATTTGCGCACTGCGCAAGCCCCGGGGTCTGGAATGACCAATAGAGGGCATGGCGCCGCTGTATTTTTGCAACTTCAACTTCCAATGGGTCCTAAAACGACATGGCAAACCCGGACGCCCTGAATCAGCAGCGATCTTCTGCTCGCCTGCTGCAACCGACCGTCAAATCGCATCTGGCCTACACGCTGCTGTGTGCACTGGTCATGATGGTGATGTTTTCCGTGCTGCGCCTCGCGCTGCTGGTCTACAACCGCGAGATGATCCTCGACACTCCGGCTTCGACCTTCCTCGAAGCCTTCGCCAACGGCCTGCGTTTCGACCTGCGCCTGGTGGTTTACCTGTGCATTCCGCTGGTGCTGGCACTGTTCAGTGCCCGCGCCATGGCCGCACGCGGTTTCTTCCGTCTGTGGCTGACGATCGCATCGAGCATCGCGCTGTTCCTCGGCCTGATGGAGATGGACTTCTACCGCGAGTTCCACCAGCGCCTCAACGGTCTGGTGTTTCAGTACGTGAAGGAAGACCCGAAAACCGTGATGAGCATGCTCTGGTACGGTTTTCCGGTGGTGCGTTACCTGCTGGCGTGGGTCATCGGCACTGTCATTCTGACCCTCGCGTTCAAAGGTGCCGATCGTGCCACGCGTCCGCGCGGGCCTTTCAGCGGCGGTAGCGTCAGCAGCCGTCAGGTCGCGCCGTGGTACACCCGTCTGGCGGTGTTCGTGGTCTGCCTGCTGATCTGTGTGGTCGCCGCCCGTGGCACCCTGCGTCAGGGCCCGCCAATGCGTTGGGGGGACGTGTACACCACCGATTCCAACTTCGCCAACCAGCTCGGCCTCAACGCCACGCTGTCACTGATCGAGGCCGCCAAGTCGCGCATGGGCGAAGATCGCGACAACATCTGGAAAGCCACGTTGCCGCAAGAGCAGGCGCAGAAAGTCGTGCGCGACATGCTGCTGATGCCAGACGACAAACTGGTCGATGCCGATATTGCCGCCGTGCGCCGTGATTACACGCCGCCGGCCGACAAGACCCTGCCGATCAAGAACGTTGTGGTGATCCTGATGGAAAGCATGGCCGGTCACTCGGTCGGTGCATTGGGCGCGCCAGGCAACATCACGCCATACCTCGACAAACTGTCCAAGGAAGGCCTGCTGTTCGACCGCTTCTTCTCCAACGGTACGCACACCCACCAGGGCATGTTCGCGACCATGGCCTGCTTCCCCAACCTGCCAGGTTTCGAATACCTGATGCAGACCCCGGAAGGCAGCCACAAGCTGTCCGGCCTGCCGCAGGTGCTCAGCGCCCGAGACTACGACGACGTGTATGTCTACAACGGCGACTTCGCCTGGGACAACCAGTCGGGCTTCTTCAGCAACCAGGGCATGACCAACTTCGTTGGCCGTAATGACTTCGTCAACCCGGTGTTCTCCGATCCGACCTGGGGCGTGTCCGACCAGGACATGTTCGACCGTGGCCTGCAGGAGCTGAAAGCGCGCGAAAACGGCAAGCCGTTCTATGCGCTGCTGCAAACTCTGTCCAACCACACGCCATACGCCTTGCCGACACCATTGCCAGTCGAGCGCGTGACCGATCGTGGCAGCCTCAATGAACACTTGACCGCCATGCGCTACTCCGACTGGGCGCTGGGTCAGTTCTTCGAGAAGGCGCGCAAAGAGCCGTACTTCAAGGAAACCCTGTTCGTCATCGTCGGCGACCACGGCTTCGGCAACGAGCGCCAGATCACCGAAATGGACCTGGGCCGTTTCAACGTACCAATGCTGATGATCGCTCCGGGCATTCAGGAGAAGTTCGGTACCCGCGACCACACCGTGGGCACGCAGATCGACATCGTGCCGACCATCATGGGCCGTCTGGGCAGCGAAGTGCGCCATCAGTGCTGGGGCCGCGACTTGCTCAACCTGCCGGAAGGCGACACCGGTTTCGGTGTGATCAAGCCATCGGGCAGTGAGCAGACCACCGCTATTGTCACGGCCGACCAGATTCTGGTGTTGCCGAGAGACAAGGACATGGGTCCGAAAATGTGGCAGTACCAGCTGGGTGCGAATCCTCACGCCGAAGTCGTTCCGAATGCACCGCGCACGGCCGAGTTGAAGCTCAAACTCGAAGCGTTCCTGCAAACGGCAACCAAGAGCCTGATGGATAACACCGCTGGTGTGATTCACGGCAAGCCGGATTGATCGCTTGCCGACAGTAAAATCGGCGCAATAAAAAAGAGGCCCTGAACAGGGCCTCTTTTTTTTGCGCTTGAATCGTTATATCCGACCGAGTAACAGCAGGACCAACAGCACCACCAACACCACGCCGATAATGCCTGAAGGACCATAACCCCAACTTCTGGAGTGCGGGAAGACCGGCAGACCACCGATCAGCAACAGGATCAGGATAATGATTAGAATTGTGCCCATGTCGATTTCCTTGTTGATAGCGTGCGAGAAGTCTTGTGTTCAGGGGGCGACTGGAGACTAAGTAATTCCAGCCGGCTTACAAGTTCCGACTGGCGCGCATGAAAGAAAATTCAATGTTTTTTTAATGTATTTGGATTGCTCGTTTATTTCCTTTGCAGCGAAAAGATCGCAGCCTCGTTTCACTCGACAGCTCCTACACGAATCCATGTAGGAGCTGCCGAAGGCTGCGATCTTTTGATCTTGCATTCAGCAACTTGATGGAGCGTGGGCGCGCGCCGATCCTTCGCTACACTCCGCGCATCTTCCCCGGAACAACAAGGCTGTCTGCTATGCAAAATCGCATGATGATCACTGGTGCGGGCTCGGGCCTGGGTCGCGAAATCGCGCTGCGCTGGGCGCGTGAAGGCTGGCAACTGGCCTTGTCCGACGTCAGCGAACCCGGTCTGCAGGAAACCCTGAAAATGGTCCGCGAGGCGGGCGGTGACGGTTTTGTTCAGCGCTGCGATGTGCGTGATTACAGCCAGCTCACCGCATTCGCTCAGGCCTGCGAAGAGAAACTCGGCGGTATCGACATCATCGTCAACAATGCCGGTGTCGCGTCGGGCGGGTTCTTCAGCGAACTGTCGCTGGAAGACTGGGACTGGCAGATCGCGATCAACCTGATGGGCGTGGTCAAGGGCTGCAAGGCGTTCCTGCCGCTGCTCGAACAAAGCAAAGGCAAGATCATCAACATCGCCTCCATGGCCGCACTGATGCAGGGGCCGGCGATGAGTAATTACAACGTGGCAAAGGCCGGTGTGGTTGCACTTTCGGAAAGCCTGCTGATCGAACTGGCGCAACAGGAAGTCGGCGTGCATGTGGTTTGCCCGTCGTTCTTCCAGACCAACTTGCTCGACTCGTTCCGTGGCCCGACCCCGGCGATGAAAGCGCAGGTCGGCAAGTTGCTGGAAAGTTCGCCGATTACGGCGGCGGACATCGCCGACTACATTTATCAGCAAGTGGCGGCTGGCGAATTCATGATTCTGCCCCACGAGCAGGGTCGTATGGCCTGGGCGATCAAGCAGAAGAACCCGCAACTGCTCTATAACGAAATGACTTCCATGGCCGAGAAAATGCGCGCCAAAGCCAAGCAGAACAACGGCTGACCTTGCCCGTTGCAGGCGGCGTCGTTAGGGTGGCCGCATCGGTCACCCTGTCGAGACGCGTCAATGCTCAATTACTTGTGGTTTTTCCTCGCTGCGCTGTTTGAAATCGCCGGTTGTTTCGCCTTCTTCATGTGGCTGCGCCAAGGCAAAAGTGCCTTGTGGGTGATTCCTGCGCTGCTCAGTCTGACCTTGTTCGCGCTGTTGCTGACCCGTGTCGAAGCCAACTACGCCGGTCGTGCCTATGCCGCTTACGGCGGGATTTACATCGTCGCTTCGATAGGCTGGCTGATGGTGGTCGAGCGCGTTCGTCCATTGGGTTCGGACTGGATCGGCGTAGCGTTGTGTGTGATCGGCGCCAGCGTGATTCTGTTCGGGCCGCGGTTCTCCGCTGCCTGAATGGCTTATTTGTGGGAAACGTCTTACGGCTTGGTGTCAGTGGGTCTGTAAGGCAAAACTGATTTGCCCGCCGCGCATTGTAGAGCCGCCTCAAGCCGCGCATCTTCAGGGTTCGCTAACCCTGAAGGACGAATCTCATGCTTGTACTCAGCCGTGTCGTTGGTGAGTTGATTTCAATCGGTGACGACATTTCCCTGCGCGTGCTGTCGGTAAACGGTTCCAGCGTGCGCTTTGGCGTCGAAGCGCCGCAAAAGGTCAATGTGCATCGCGCAGAAGTCTATGACCGGATCAAGCGCAAACAGGCCACCGAGAAGGTCCGCTGAGGATATTCAGTCGAACAGATGCTTGGGCACATCGTGCTTGAGCATCAACTGGCACTGCTCGCTGTCCGGGTCGAAGACAATCAGCGCCTGACCTTTGGTCAATGCCTGACGCACTCGTAATACGCGGGTTTCCAGCGGTGTGTCATCGCCGTTGTCGGTACCGTCACGGGTGACGAAGTCTTCGATGAGGCGGGTGAGAGTGTCGACTTCAAGAGCATCGTGGGGAATGAGCATGGGCACCTCGGTCAAATCAATGTCGGGATGCTACGGCGATTGCGGTTTGCCTGCCAGTCTTGTGTTGACCGTGCTTGCCCCATCGCTGGCAAGCCAGCTCCCACAGGGTTTGAGGGTGTTCAAAAATAGGTGATTCACCGCGAAAACTGTGGGAGCTGGCTTGCCAGCGATGAGGCCAGTCCGGTCATCACAAAAACCGGATCAGCTGTCGGAACGTTGCCCCACCAGGCTGTCCACCGACGGCACCCGCGTATCACTCTCCATCTGCGTGTCATGTTCGATCTGATGACTGAAGCGATCCAGCGAAGCATTTGCCGGCGCCGCATCGCTGGCGAACACCGGTGGGCTCAGAATATAAGCGCCCAACAACCGGCTCAACGCCGCCAGACTGTCGATGTGCGTGCGCTCATAACCATGCGTCGCATCACAACCAAAAGCGAGCAGGGCAGTGCGGATATCGTGGCCGGCCGTCACTGCCGAATGCGCATCGCTGAAGTAATAGCGGAACAGGTCGCGGCGCACCGGCAACTCGTTTTCACCCGCCAGACGCAACAAATGCCGCGACAGGTGATAGTCGTACGGTCCGCCGGAATCCTGCATTGCCACACTCACCGCGTGTTCGCTGGAATGCTGCCCCGGTGCGACCGGCGCGATGTCGATGCCGACAAATTCACTGACGTCCCAAGGCAATGCCGCCGCCGCACCGCTACCGGTTTCCTCGGTGATGGTGAACAGCGGATGGCAGTCGATCATCAGTTCCTGACCGCTGTCGACAATGGCTTTGAGTGATGCCAGCAGCGCGGCGACACCGGCCTTGTCATCCAGGTGACGAGCGCTGATATGGCCGCTTTCGGTGAACTCCGGCAGCGGATCGAAGGCCACCACGTCACCGACGCTGATGCCCAGCGAATCGCAATCAGCCTTGGTCGCGCAATAAGCGTCCAGACGTAGCTCGACGTGATCCCAACTGATCGGCATTTCATCGACTGCAGTGTTGAAGGCATGCCCGGACGCCATCAGCGGCAAGACACTGCCGCGAATCACGCCGTTGTCGGTAAACAGGCTGACGCGACTGCCCTCGGCGAAACGGCTCGACCAGCAGCCGACCGGGGCGAGGGTCAGGCGACCGTTGTCTTTGATCGCGCGAACGGCGGCGCCGATGGTGTCCAGATGCGCTGAGACTGCGCGGTCAGGGCTGTTCTTTTTGCCCTTGAGCGTGGCGCGAATAGTACCGCGCCGGGTCATTTCAAACGGAATGCCAAGTTCCTCCAGACGCTCGGCGACGTAACGCACGATGGTGTCGGTAAACCCGGTGGGACTGGGAATGGCGAGCATTTCCAGGAGGACTTTTTGCAGGTAGTTGAGATCCGGTTCGGGGATTTGCGTGGTCATGGAAACTCCTGATGGGTTGAGCACACCGATGGTTTCGATGAGAGAAAGTTTTGTGTTGCCTGATCGGGCCTCATCGCTGGCTTGCCAGCGATGGCGTCAGCCCAGTCGCTGAAGAATCAAGAGACAGCCGGCTGACTGTGCGGAAACAACAAATCGACAAAGCGCTCGGCCGTCGGCTGCGGCTCATGGTTGGCCAGCCCGGCACGCTCGTTGGCCTCGATAAACACGTACTCCGGTTGATCCGCCGCCGGCACCATCAAGTCGAGCCCGACCATCGGAATATCCAGTGCCCGCGCGGCTCGCACAGCAGCGTCGACCAGGGTTGGGTGCAGAATCGCGGTGACATCTTCCAGCGTGCCGCCGGTGTGCAGATTGGCCGTACGGCGCACAAACAGATGCTCGCCAGCCGGCAGAACGCTGCTGTAGTCATAACCCGCCGCATGCAGGGTGCGTTGGGTTTCGTGATCCAGTGGAATCTTGCTTTCGCCGCTGGTGGCCGCTTGCCGACGCCGACTCTGCGCCTCGATCAACGCGCCGACCGAATGCTGACCATCGCCGACCACTTCCGCCGGTTTGCGAATCGCTGCTGCAACCACTTCAAAGCCAATCACCACAATCCGCAGATCAAGCCCTTCATGGAAGCTTTCCAACAGCACACGGCTGTCGAATTGCCTGGCCGTTTCGATGGCCTGCTGCACCTCTTCGATGCTCTGCAAATCCACCGCCACGCCCTGGCCCTGTTCTCCGTCGAGCGGCTTGACCACCACCCGTTGATGCTCATCGAGAAAGGCCAGATTGTCGTCGGCATTGCCCGCCAGTTGCTGCGACGGCAGATTCAGACCGGCGGCTTTCAGCACCTTGTGCGTCAGGCTTTTGTCCTGGCACAGGCTCATGCTGATCGCGCTGGTCAGGTCGCTCAGCGATTCACGGCAACGCACGCGCCGGCCACCATGGCTGAGGGTGAACAGCCCGGCATCGGCGTCATCCACCTGCACATCGATGCCGCGCCGATGCGCTTCTTCAACAATGATCCGCGCATACGGATTGAACTGCGCCTCCGGCCCAGGGCCGAGAAACAGCGGCTGGTTGATGCCGTTCTTGCGCTTGATGGCAAAGGTCGACAGGTTGCGGAAACCGAGCTTGGCGTAGAGGTTTTTCGCCTGACGATTGTCGTGCAGCACCGACAGGTCGAGGTAACTCAAACCGCGACTCATGAAGTGTTCGATCAGGTGTCGCACCAGCACTTCGCCGACACCCGGTCGGGAGCACTGCGGATCAACCGCCAGACACCAGAGGCTGCTGCCGTTCTCCGGGTCATTGAATGCCTTGTGGTGATTAAGGCCCATGACGCTGCCGATCACCGCGCCGCTGTCTTCATCTTCGGCCAGCCAGTACACCGGGCCGCCCTGATGATGCGGAGTGAGCCGGGTGGCGTCGATCGGCAACATGCCGCGCGCCGAATACAACTGGTTGATCGCCTGCCAGTCCGCTTCACTCTGCGCGCGACGAATGCGAAAGCCGCGAAACACTCGGGTGGCCTGACGATAATCGCTGAACCACAGGCGTAAAGTGTCGGACGGGTCGAGAAACAGTTGCGTCGGCTCCAGACCGAGAATCTGCTGCGGCGCAGCGACGTACAGCGCGATGTCGCGCTCACCGGGTTGCTCTTTCAGCAACTCTTGAGCCAGCGACGCCGGGTCGGGAAACGTGTGGCCGATCAGCAACCGGCCCCAGCCGCAATGCAGCGCAATCGGGTCAGCGACCCGTGCGCTGCCGTCTTCGGCCAGACGTGCCTGCAAGCGTTCATAGGACGGTGTCTGACCGCGTAGCAGCCGTTGGTTGATGGCCGTGGCGTGGGGTTTCATCGATCAGATTCCTTGTTCACTGAGCCACAGATTCAGAGCTGCCAGTTGCCACAGCTTCGAACCGCGCAACGGCGTTAACTGGCCTTGCGGATCGGTCAGCAATTTGTCGAGCATGGCCGGGTTGAACAGGCCGCGATCCTGACTCGGGTCGAGCAGGAGTTCGCGTACCCAGTTCAGCGTGTCGCCCTGCAAGTGCTTGAGGCCGGGCACCGGGAAGTAGCCTTTTTTACGGTCGATCACTTCACTTGGGATAACCCGGCGCGCCGCTTCTTTGAGGACTTGTTTACCGCCATCCGGCAGCTTGAATTTACCCGGCACACGGGCCGACAGTTCGACCAGTCGATAGTCAAGAAACGGCGTGCGCGCTTCCAGGCCCCAGGCCATGGTCATGTTGTCGACGCGTTTGACCGGGTCGTCGACCAGCATCACCGTGCTGTCCAGCCGCAGGGCTTTATCCACCGCCGCATCGGCGCCGGGCTGGGCGAAATGTTCTTTCACAAAGTCGCCGGCTGCATCGTTCGCGGTCAGCCATTTGGGCTGCACGGTGGCGGCATAGTCGTCGTAACTGCGGTCGAAAAACGCGTTGCGATAGGCCGCATACGGATCGGCCGCGCCGTCGACTTGCGGATACCAGTGATAACCGGCGAACAACTCGTCCGCGCCCTGGCCGCTCTGTACAACCTTGCAATGTTTGGCCACTTCACGGGACAGCAGATAGAAGGCGATGCAGTCATGGCTGACCATTGGCTCGCTCATCGCGCGGAACGCGGCGGGCAATTGCTCGATGATTTCTTTCTCGTCGATACGCAATTGATGATGTTGGGTGCCGTAGTGTTTGGCGATCAGGTCGGAATATTGAAACTCGTCACCGCGCTCACCGCCGGCATCCTGAAAGCCGATGGAGAAGGTCGACAGATTCTCGACGCCGACGTCACGCAACAGGCCAACCAACATGCTCGAATCGACACCGCCGGACAGCAGCACGCCGACATCCACCGCCGCACGTTGACGAATCGCTACCGCTTCGCGGGTGCTGTCGAGCACGCGGTCGACCCAGTCTTCCAGCTTCAGGTTTTTCTCGTCGTCGTGCGGACCGTAAGGCAGGGTCCACCAGGTTTTCTGCTCGGTGCTGCCATCGGCCTCAACGCGCATCCAGGTCGCCGGTGGCAGTTTTTCGATGCCCGCCAGCAAAGTGCGCGGTGCCGGGACCACGGCATGAAAATTCAGGTAGTGATTGAGCGCCACCGGGTCGAGGATCGGGTTGATGTCACCGCCCTTGAGCAATGCCGGCAATGCCGAGGCAAAGCGCAGGCGCTGGCCGGTACGCGACAGGTACAACGGCTTCACGCCGAGACGGTCGCGGGCGATGAACAGGCGTTTGGCGTCGCGTTCCCAAATGGCAAACGCGAACATGCCGTTGAGCTTCGGCAGCAGTGCCTCGCCCCAGGCGTGATAGCCCTTGAGCAGCACTTCGGTGTCGCCACCGGAATAGAAGGCATAACCCAGCGCTTCGAGCTCGGCGCGCAGTTCCGGGAAGTTGTAGATCGCGCCGTTGAAGGCCAGGGATAGGCCCAGTTGGCTGTCGATCATCGGCTGCGCCGAGCCGTCCGACAGGTCCATGATTTTCAGGCGACGATGGCCCAGGGCAATCGGCCCTTGGGCATGGAAGCCCCACGCGTCGGGGCCGCGAGGGGCCAGGTGATGGGTGATTCTCTCGATCGCTGCAAGGTCTGCAGGTTGTTGATCAAAACGTAACTCGCCAGCTAATCCGCACATAAAATCCTTACCGGTTTTTCCGTTGGGGAGGGGTCAAGCCGTACCTCGCCAGAAGGGCGGGTACTCAGAAACTGACCCGCCCCGGTAAGTGGAGTTTTAGAACGATAAGTTATAAGGAATCTATAGCGCCGGCTCTGAAGGATTGTCTGCGTAGCGTTTGCATTTTTCAGGGGGCTGAGCGGTCGGACACGACAGTGTCTTTGAGTTGTACGCTCCAGCCGCTTTCAGCGTCGTACTGCACCGCCAGGCGAGTGGCTTCGGCGTTCGACGGATGTCGGATCCGCCAGGCAGACGGATCGGGCTCTACCTCATAAATGCGCTTGTCGAACTGGATGTAATGTCGCCCGTTCCAGCTGAGCAGCCCATGTTCGTCGTCATCGAATTTTTTCTGCAGCAGCACCTTCTCGGCGATTTCGCTGCTTTGCTCATACGCCGCCAAGGCAGGCTTTTGCAGCCGATCGGCCGATTGCCCGGGTAAATCTTTCTGCACCTCGAACGGCCCGAAGTAGTCGTCAGCCAGTGCGCTGTTTATCTGAGCACCGGGTTTACCGGTGTCTGTGGTGGACAAGCGCTTTTTCAGATTTACCAGTCGAGACAGCCCGTCGTGTTTTTCGATGGCTGTCCAGCGGTCGAGGCTGGCGAAGACGAGGGCGAGCAATTCGTCCGTGGCATAGACACGCAAGTGCCTGCTGAAATCCTCGTTCGCGTTGTTGAGATGCGCAGTCTCTGTGCGTAGCGCCTGAGTGTGTCGTCGATTGGCGTAGGCGGGCTCGTTGACATTGGCAACCGCGACGGCAAGTTCCCCGGCATCTGCAATCAACTTGTCGAGATGGCGATCGAAAAGATGTTTGTACAGGCCTGTCTTCAGCGGGGTGAACGCGATGTCGTCCACAAACGAAATGCTTTGCAGATTCAATGCCCGGAATTCACGTTGTTCGCGGTGAGTCAGTTGCGAAATCAACAGTTCCTGCAGTTCTTTACTTGCAACGAGGTTGACGGCCAGGCGATACCTGCACTGCTCTTCACTGTCATCCTGATAAAAGCTGTCGCCAGTATCATTGGGGATGTAGGCGTAATAACTGTCTTTCGTCGAGTGATCGGTCTGGCGACAGGTGATCAATACGGCATCTGTCATGTATTTGCCAAAAAGCTGTATCGACTGCAACTTGATACTGGAGTTGTTGAAAAGTTCGCCATGAAAGATGTCTTCGTTGCCTTTGGCAAGATTCAACAGGGTGATCAGTCGATGAAGCGGGAAGTTCGGTTTGCTGAAATACTTTGCGTAGGCGGAAAGTTTCATGTTTGTTTTGTGCATTCGCAGACTGATCAATTCGAGGCTTGAAACTCTGAACGTTCTGGAAACATGTATCTGGTAATTGCCGCCGAGATCAAGCTGGCGGCTCAACAGGGCAAACGCTTGTGCGGTTATTTGAGTGGGGATTGAGCCGTCGGCCGATTTTTTGTCGACTCTGGACAGGGTCTTGCTGTCGTCCGAGAAGTAACCGGCAGCCGCTTCCTGTTCCGTAAAATTAAGCATTGCCGCCTGCAACAAAGTGTAGGTGTGGGCACCGTCATCAACGGCCGTCGCGGGTTTGAGCTTGATGCTGTCGCTGACGCGGAACCGCCTTCCATAGTGTTGCTGCAGGGCCTGTCGCAGCTTTCGCTTGCAGAAATCCTCCAGTGTTTCCAGTTTGCTCAGCAATTGATCCATGTAGTTCTGGTAGGGCAGCGCCTCATCGAGTAATGCGCGGAATTCGCCCAGCCTGACCGGATCGGCTTTGAGCAATCCGTCATTGATGAAATGGGCCACGACGTTTGCCTTGTCCTGGTCACCCAATTCATTGAGCAGTTTTTTTAGCGTGGCTTCTTTTGCCAAAGCGCTCGCTTGTTGTTGGGGCTGGGTAATCATGTGGAAGTCTCGTGTTGAATAAGAGACTTGATCCTAGGCCGTCAAGACGAGAAATAATAACGTGTTTAGTTGATCGCTCGAGCCATGAAGCGAACGGTATTTTGATTGAAAGATATACATATCTATCGCCACGGAAAGGTCTGGGTGTGTAGGCGGCATTTGCATGAAAAATGACGATCCGGGCAGTCTGTAGGTGTCGGGGAAGTGGTGGTAGATATCTATGTTGTTGATGAAAAATACTGTTGCTTTGTGCATGCCTGAGCATCGGATTTTGTATTGTTAATTGTGTTGCGCTTTCTATATGTTCAATGCTCCAGCTCGCAATAAAGGACTATTGCCGATGGCAACCAAAGTAAAGACGCAACAAGCAATCCTCAGCACCTTGCTCGATGCCACAGAGGATCTCGATACCGCCCGGGTTTTGCAAAAAAGCCTGCCGGCGCATTTATTGAAAGCGCCGGTGGCCGCTTTGTCCGCCCTTGATCAGACAAGCCGTGATCTGCACAGGATTCAGTCGACCGTGGCGGCGGACCTGCTTGCGATAAAGCCGTTGCAGGCGTTCTGCATCAGTGAACTGAGCGAGGCCTTGAAGCGCAAATGGTCGGTAACCTTTGATGTCGAAAAGGACTTTCTGAGTTTGCCGGGCGTTGATTGCGGTTGCCCCGCGATTTCAACCGATGAGAACGGTATTCAGACCTTCCCGCACGCTACATCGACGCTGTTGCAAGCGGCGATGCAGAACTTCAGCAAGGACGAAGCGGCTGACAGCTTTCCGCAAGGCAGTTTCATTCGAGTGCACAGTGCCCCGGACGGGGTCGCCGGGCTGACCCCGGCCACGTTCGCCGCTTTTTGCCGAACGCTGGATCTGGGCAAACGCTATCAAGAGCATTTTCAGCAGGTGTTTGGCCTGCTCGACAGCGATGGCGAGGTGATCGTCACCAGTACCATGACCGCTGATATCGCGAGCATGAAAAAGCTGCTGTTGCAGTTTGACGTGCACCAGGCCGCGCTCAAAAGTCATATCACTCTGGCAGGTCAGCGCATGCTGCAGAAGCTGATCGACGAAGATGGCGTGGCGTCAGCGCAAACGCTGCGCTACGGCAACCGAACGCTGATCATGCAAGGCATCCGGATTTTCGACAGTTGTGTCTGGGGCGTGGTGGCGTTTTCTGCCCGTTCGGTGGAGTTGTACCCGGATGAGTGGTGCCTGGTGTACATGGCCGGTGAGCCCGAGCGCCCCCTGTACGAGTACTCCAGTTTCACCGCGTTCAAGCAGTACCTGACACAGCAATTGAAGCTAAAAAGTTACAAGGATTACCTCGCCAACAGCATCGATGATGATGACAAGGCCGACTTCTTCAAGTCCGTCGCCGATAGCGCTGATCTGGGCCACATCAAGCAGGTGCCGATCACCGTGGCGCTCTTTGAGTTCATGGTGCAAAGCCACGTCGGCAAGTTGCAACTCGACGCGCGCAAGCTGGCCGTGCCGACCGCCGATGTCGATGAGGAGGTGCGCAAGAAGCGCCTGCTGGATTTTCTGCAGTTGGGCGTGACCATCGTCTCCGTGGCGGGCTTCATCGTGCCAGTGCTGGGGCAGTTGATGATGGGCGTTGCAGTCGGGCAGTTGCTCGGCGAGGTGTATGAAGGTGTCGAGGACTGGCGCCGTGGCGATCATGAGCAAGCGCTGTCGCATCTGTTGAGCGTGGCGGAAAATATCGCCCTGATGGGCGCCTTTGCCGGCGGGCAAAAAGCTTTGGGAGCACTGGGTAAAAAGCTGCTGCGCTCACACCCGGAGTTCTTCGGTGAGTTTGCCGCGGTGCTCAATAGCGCCGGCAAACCGCGTCTGTGGAAACCCGATCTCTCGCGCTATGAGCATTCCCTTCCGGCAGGCGTGACCGTCGCGCCGGGTTCCAGGGATTTTTATCAGATCGGCGGGAAAACCATCGCCCGCGTCGAACATCGGTTTTTCGCCGGCCCCTACGATTCCACCGCGAAAGTCTGGCGTCTGGAACATGCCGAACGTGCACGCGCTTATGTTCCAGAGCTTGTCCGGCACGTCGAATGCGGCTGGCGGCTGCCCGCAGAAGAACCACAGCAATGGAGCAGTGCGGCCTACACGCTCAAGCGTATCGATCCGCAGTTGAGTGAATTCGTCGATACCGATCTGGACATGCTGTGCCGCGTCAGCGACACCCCTCACGATGCCTTGCAACAGGCCTTTACCGACAATCTGAGCCTGCCTGTGCGCTTGCGGGAAACCGTCGAGCGCGCGCGGATCGTGCGCCAGCTGCGGCAATTGACCCTCGAACTGCAAAGCGGCGAAACCCATTCCGGCCAGCCTGTCGAGGAGCAGTTGCAGGCCTTGCCGACGATGTCCGGCTGGCCAACCGACCGCTACATCGAGGTGACCGACGCCGAAGGCAGCGTGACGGCGACCTATCCCCTGACCAAGGTCCTCAATGAGTCGCTGGGTGTGGTAGTCAGCGAACAGCAACTGGCGCGCGGGCAGTTGTTGCAAACCGTGGTTGATGGCCTGTACCAGAAAGAGGTCGACGCCTTGCTGGGCAGCAAAGTCGCGAAAAGCGTCGAAGAATCGACCCTGGCAAAGAAACTGGGCGCGGCGCTCAAGGCAGATCATCGCGCGGCTTTCGAGCGCATGTATCAGCGCTACGATCAGAGTGACATTGATGATGTTCTGAAGCTGCGCCAGGTATTTGCCGACATTCCGGCGCGCTATGCGAAAGCGCTCATCGAACGTGCGCCGAGTGCGCAGCGCCTGCATTTGCGTTCGACCGGGCGAGTGCCGCTGAGGCTCGGGCAGCAAGTCAGGGAGGCCATCGCCCAGGTGCGTCTGGACCGCGCACTGGCGGGGTTTCACTGGCCGCGTCTGGCCAATGCCGACACCGACAATCTGGCGATTCAGTTGTTGCCTCGGCTGAGCGGCTGGGATTCTCGACTGCGTCTGGAACTACGTGACAAGGCGCTCACCGGGCCGATTCTGCAAGCCGTTGGCGAAACGTCGGCGACCCCCGTCAATACCTGCTCGCTGGTCAAAACCGCCGAAGGCTATGAAGCGTTTGGCGGCGATGGCAAAACCCTGGGCAAGGTTGCTTCCGGCCCTGACGCCCTGTACGCCGCCATCCTCAAGGCACTACCGCCACGCCAGCGAATAGCCGTCGGATATGCCGATCCACTGCCGGCCGACAGCCCACGGCTGCGCAAACAGTTGCTCGACACTGCGCTGGAGCAGCGCGAGGCCACAGCCCGCACGCTGGCCCGGGGCACATACGAACCGCGGGTGGTCGAGCCTGCCTGTATGCAAGGCGACCATCCACCGCAGGTGAAGCATCCGCCAGCGCTGATGCGCAAAGTCCGCAAGCTCTATCCGCGCCTGAGTGAAGCGCAGGCCAGTGAGTTCATTGAGGGGCTGGGAGAAGACCTGCTGACCCGTGCAACACGGGTCAATGAGTTGCGCCGGGATCTGCAAAGCCTGCGTGAAGCGCTGTTTCTCTGGAGCGAGGATACGACCGCCATGAGTAAGCTGGGAGGTGATCTGGCGGAGGTGCGGCACAGTCGTCAGACCATGGCCGAGCTGATCGAAAAAGGCTTTCGCCGGTTCTACTCGGTCAATAACGAAGCTGGAAAATCGGTCGGCGTGTTGAAACTTGATGGCATGCGCGTCGGCAAGCTGCCGACCCTGCCACCGGGGATCAGTTTCGAGCACATCCAGCAATTGTTCATGAATGACATGGCGCTGGATGATGACGTCGCACACTTCCTCAAGTCGTTCAAAAAGCTTGAGTCGCTGGAACTCGACAAGAACGCCATCACTCGTCTGCCTGAAGTGCTGTCGCATATGCCCGATCTGAGCCGCTTGAGCCTGGCGCGCAACAAGCTCCAGTTGACCGAGCAGACGCTGGCCAAACTCAACGGTTTACGTTCGCTGCACCATCTGAACCTCAACGAAAATCCTCTGGGTGCCACGCCGGATGTCAGCCAGATGTTCAATCTGCGCCGGCTGCTGCTGGAAGATACCGGCCTCACGGAAATGCCCAAGGGGCTGGAGCGTCTGCTGTATCTGGACTGGACAGACTTGAGCCGCAACCAGATCAAAAACCTGCCTGACTGGCTGTTCAAGACACCGCGACGTTTCAGCCAGACGCTGAACCTGAGGCTCAATCCTCTGGTCGATCCGAGCAAAACGTATCTGGAGACCTATCGCGACAATTTCGGCGTCGGCATGGGCTATCTGGAAAACGACATCGCTCGACTCAACGAACAACAGGCACGCTCGCTGTGGCTTTCTGAGGAGACGGGTGAGGTCGGGGCCAGGCGTGAACGGATCTGGAACGCATTCAAGGATGATTCACGCGCCGACGGCCTGTTTCATCTGCTTGCCGAACTGGGCGATACCGCCGATTCGGAGAAGGTCAAAAAGGACATGCAGCGGCGGGTCTGGGCCGTGCTGGAAGCAGCCGAATCCGATAGCGTGCTGTGTGATCAGATATTGAACGTGGCCGCCACCCCGATCAATTGCACTGACAGTGCGGCGATGAATTTCAGTTATCTGGAGGTTGCTGTGGAAGTCGATCGGGTCACCCGGCTCGCCGGAGAGCGAATCACCAGCGCCAGACCGCTGCTGGAACTGGGGCGTGGTCTGTTCCGGCTTGAGCAACTGAACGACATCGCCCTGGCACATGCCGCCAAGGTCCCGGCGGCTGATCCGCTGGAAGTGAGTCTCGCCTATCGCATCGGCCTTGCCGAGGCGCTGGATTTGCCCGGCCAGCCACGCAACATGCTTTTTGGCACATTAAGCACGGTTACCGAAGCCGATCTGGAAGTGGCGAAAAACCAAGTCGCTACGGCCGAACTCTCGCCCAAATGGCTGAAGTTCATGAGTGAGCGGTCATTCTGGAGAGCCTACCTGCAACGCACATTTGCGCGAAAGTTTTCCCCTCTCGATGACGTGTACATGCCGCGCATGAGTGCCTTGGACGCGCAGAAGGACAAGTTGTCCGATGCCGACTATTTAAGCCAGGCAGAGGTCATCAAGGCCGAACGGCAAAGCGCCATAGACGATGTGGTGACGCTTCTGACCACCGATGCGCTGCGCACTGCGGACCTGGGTCTTTGCACCCTGAACGACGTATGAGCACTACTTGCCACGAATCAGTTGGCGCAACACGAAACGGTTGGGATGACAGGCTTCGGCGACGCTTCTGGGCAGCGGCAGTGGTTCGTTGTCCAGCCAGGCAGCCAGCAGTTCGCCCGATAGCGGCGCGGTGATCAGTCCTCGCGAACCATGGCCGCTGTTGATGTACAGACCGTCGAGCCACGGGCAGACGATGTCCGGCACCTGACGGGCGTCTTTGCTCAGCGCCGCATAAGCGTCGAGGAACGCTTGGCGATCGGCCAGCGGGCCGACAATCGGCAAATAGTCAGGGCTGGTGCAGCGAAAGGCTGCGCGGCCCTGCAGGTTTTCGACAGGCTGTTCGCTGATTTGCAGGCGGGCGACGAGGTCAGTGGAAATCTCTTCGAGCATCGCCAGATTGCCAGCGTGTTCGGCGGTGGTCGGCGTCAGGTCATCGCTGGTGAAATCGAAACTGGCGCCGAGGGTGTGTTCGCCCAAACGGGCAGGCGCGACGTAGCCTTCGGCACAGACCACTGTGGCCAGCGTCTGACTTGCCGCGGTTTCGGCCAGACGCGTGATCTGCCCGCGAATGCGTTTGAGCGGCAACTCGGCACTCTGGGCGAAGCGTTTGATCTCGGCAGCACCGGCCAGCACCACGACCGGTGCGCTGGCGAGCAAACGGTCACCGTCCAGCGCTTGCCACTGACCATCGACTTTACGCAGTTGCAGCGCTTCGCAATGGTTGAGCAGTTCGATGTTCGGCTGCGCCGCTTGCGCCTGACACAGCGCCGGCGGATGCACCCAGCCACCTTCGGGATAGTACAAGCCGCCATGGGCCACACCGACACCGGCGCGGGCCTGCGCCTCGGGTTGCTCCAGCCACTGCAACAGATCTTCCGGGAAGGCTTGCGCCAATTGCGCGTGGCGCTCGGCTTCCTTGGCATTGAACTCCAGTTGCAGCACACCGCAAGCGTCCCAGTCGCTGCCGCGTTGCAGGGACTCCAGCAGGCGCCGGGTGTAACCGAAACCGCTGACGATCAGTTGCGACAACGCCGTACCGTGAGCGGACAACTTCAGGTACAGCACGCCCTGCGGGTTGCCCGAGGCTTCTTGCGCCACGGCGTCGTGGCGTTCGAGCAAACTGACTTGCCAGCCGCGAGCAGCCAGACTCGACGCTGTGGCACAGCCGGCCAGACCGGCGCCGATCACCAGCGCGCGCCGTTCAGCGGTTACCGGAGCAGGGCGAGCGAACCAGGGTTTTTGCGGCGTGGGCGGCGTTACTTCCGCTGGCCAGCCGAGAAATTCGCCACGGAGGATTTCCCATTTGTGGCCGATCCCCGGCGTGCGTTTCATTTTGAACCCGGCAGCGTTGAGCAAACGCCGTACCCAACCGGTGCTGGTAAAGGTACTGATGGTCGAGCCGGGCGCTGCGAGACGTGCGAGTTCGACAAACAGTTCAGCGGTCCACATGTCGGGGTTTTTCGCCGGGGCGAAGCCGTCGAGAAACCATGCATCGATCTGCGCATCGAGCTGCGGCAGTTGTTCCAGTGCATCGCCGATCAACAGTGTCAACGTCACGCGGCCGTTGGCCAAAGTGATGCGCTGAAAACCCTGATGGATCGCCACGTAGTGCGTCAGCAACTGATCGGACAGTGGCTTGAGTTCAGGCCACAAGGCCAAGGCCCGTTGCAAATCCGATGGGCTCAATGGGTACTTTTCAACACTGACGAAATGCAGCCGCGCCCCTGCCATGGCGTGCTGTTCGAACAGCTGCCAGGCGCAGAGAAAATTCAGCCCGGTGCCGAACCCGGTTTCGCCGATGACCAGCCGTCCGTGTGCCGGCAACGCGGCAAAGCGCTCGGCCAGACGGTTTTGTTCGAGGAACACATAACGGGTTTCTTCCAGCCCCGACTGGTCGGAAAAATACACGTCATCGAACACCCGCGAACGCGGGCGTCCCTGATCATCCCAATCGAGTTGGGCATGGGGCATTACAGGTTTCATGGCAGGCTCGGCAACGACAAGGCCGCCATTCTAGCTGATCGTGCAGGCGTTGCTTGATCCATGGCAAGGCTTGCCACCGCGACTGACGGACAATCTGCTACCTGCGGGAATTTCTGCGCCGCTGCTGTGCCCAATCCGCTAGTCTTGCTGAATCCTGGAAGGAGCCGTCCCATGTTTGAATCCGCTGAAATCGGTCACGCCATCGACAAAGACACCTTCGATGCGGCCGTGCCTGCGCTGCGTGAAGCACTGCTGGAAGCGCAGTTCGAGTTGCAGCAGCAGAAGCGTTTCCCGGTGATCATCCTGATCAACGGCATCGAAGGCGCGGGCAAGGGCGAGACGGTCAAGCTGCTCAATGAGTGGATGGACCCGCGCCTGATCGAGGTGCGCACCTTCGATCAGCAGACCGATGAAGAGCTGTCGCGGCCACCGGCCTGGCGTTACTGGCGGATGCTCCCGGCCAAGGGGCGCATGGGGATTTTCTTCGGCAACTGGTACAGCCAGATGCTGCAGGGCAGGGTGCATGGCTTGTTCAAGGATCCGCGTCTGGACCAGGCGATTGCCGGCGCCGAGCGTCTGGAAAAGATGCTCTGCGATGAAGGCGCGCTGATCTTCAAGTTCTGGTTTCACCTGTCCAAGAAACAGATGAAGGCGCGACTCAAGGCGCTGGCCGATGACCCGTTGCACAGCTGGCGCATCAGCCCGCTGGACTGGCAGCAATCGCAAACCTACGACAAGTTCGTCAAATACGGCGAGCGCGTGCTGCGCCGTACCAGTCGTGACTACGCGCCATGGCATGTGATCGAAGGCGCCGACGCCAACTACCGCAGCCTGGCGGTGGGCAAGATACTCCTCGAAGGTTTGCAGAGCGCGCTGAAACGCCCGGACGTGCACCCGCACGATGTCAGCGCCGCGCCGTTGGGCACGCCGGTCGATCAGTTGAACCTGCTCGACAGCCTCGACCTGACCCAGCGCCTGGAGAAGAAAGACTACGAAGAACAACTGATCACCGAGCAGGCGCGCCTGTCCGGGTTGATGCGCGACAAACGCATGCGCCGCCACGCGCTGATCGCGGTATTCGAAGGCAACGACGCGGCAGGCAAGGGCGGGGCGATCCGTCGGGTGGCGGCGGCGCTCGATCCACGTCAATACAACATTGTGCCGATTGCTGCGCCGACCGAAGAAGAAAGAGCGCAGCCGTACTTGTGGCGTTTCTGGCGGCACATTCCGGCGCGCGGCAAGTTCACCGTGTTCGACCGTTCCTGGTATGGCCGAGTGTTGGTCGAGCGCATCGAAGGCTTTTGCACACCCGCCGACTGGCTGCGCGCCTATGGCGAGATCAATGATTTCGAAGAGCAACTGGCGGACGCCGGGGTGATCGTCGTCAAGTTCTGGCTGGCCATCGACAAGGACACGCAGATGGAGCGTTTCCAGGCCCGCGAAGAAATCCCCTTCAAGCGCTTCAAGATCACCGAAGACGACTGGCGCAACCGCGACAAGTGGGATGACTACCGCGCCGCCGTGGGCGATATGGTCGACCGCACCAGCTCGGAAATCGCCCCGTGGACGCTGGTCGAAGCGAATGACAAGCGCTGGGCCCGCGTGAAGGTGTTGCGCACGATCAACCGCGCACTCGAAGACGCCTTCGAGAAATCCGACAAGCACGCGAAGAAGCACAAGGACTGAACCGATGAACACGCATACGCGGGGTGAATGATTGTCGCGGTGGTTGATGCGGTGGACTTATGCTCGGTCCACTCTCAACCGACCACAACAATGAGGTATGCCATGCGTGAAGTGGTGATCGTCGACAGCGTACGGACTGGCCTGGCCAAATCCTTTCGCGGCAAGTTCAACCAGACCCGTCCCGATGACATGGCGGCTCATTGCGTCAACGCCCTGCTTGAGCGCCACGACATCGACCCGGCCAGTGTCGAGGATTGCATCGTCGGCGCCGGCTCCAATGAAGGCGCGCAGGGCTACAACATCGGCCGTAACGTCGCAGTGCTCTCGCGTCTGGGCACCGGCACCGCCGGCATGACCCTCAATCGTTTCTGTTCGTCGGGTTTGCAGGCGATTGCGATTGCCGCCAACCAGATCGCCTCGGGTTGCAGCGACATCATCGTTGCCGGCGGCGTTGAGTCGATCAGCCTGACGATGAAAAGCGTCAACACCGATCACCTGATCAACCCGTTGCTCAAGCAACAGTCGCCGGGCATCTATTACACGATGGGCCAGACCGCCGAAATCGTGGCGCGGCGTTATGGCGTCAGCCGTGAAGCGCAGGACCGGTATTCGCTGCAAAGTCAGATCCGTACTGCGCAGGCGCAGGCGGCCGGGTTGTTCAACGATGAAATCGTGCCGATGGCGGTGAAATACCGCGTCGAGGACAAGAACACTGGCGAGGTGCAGATTCTCGACGGCGTGGTCGATCGCGACGACTGCAACCGCCCGGACACCACTTATGAAAGCCTTGCTGGATTGAAACCGGTGTTCGCCGAAGACGGCTCGGTGACGGCGGGCAACTCGTCGCAGCTGTCCGACGGTGCCTCGATGACCTTGGTGATGAGCCTGGAAAAAGCCCTGCAACTGGGGCTCAAGCCGAAAGCGTTTTTCCGTGGTTTCACCGTCGCCGGATGCGAACCTGACGAGATGGGCATCGGCCCGGTGTTTTCGGTGCCGAGGCTGCTCAAGGCCAAGGGCTTGCAGGTGGCGGATATCGATTTGTGGGAGCTGAACGAGGCGTTTGCTTCCCAGTGCCTGTACAGCCGTGATCGGCTGGAGATCGACAACGAAAAGTACAACGTCAACGGCGGCTCGATTTCGATTGGGCACCCGTTTGGCATGACCGGATCGCGGCAGGTCGGGCATCTGGTGCGGGAGTTGCAGCGGCGTAATTTGCGTTATGGGATCGTCACGATGTGCGTGGGCGGCGGGATGGGGGCGACCGGGTTGTTTGAGGCAGTACGCTGAGCCAGAGCATTTTTGTTGTCTGTTCCATTGCTATCGCTGGCAAGCCAGCTCCCACAGGTTTCATAACGGTCGCACAAATTGTGTACACCACTAATCCTGTGGGAGCTGGCTTGCCAGCGATTGGATCACCACCGCTTAACGACTGGAATCCAGTCCTTGCATCCGCGCGATGTAAGCCTGGATTTCCTTCTCAATCTGCTCGGCACTGTCAAACGGCCCCTCAAGGGTATTTTCCCGAGTGCTGAAAAACAGTTCGCCATTGACCCGGCACACCCGGTCGCTGCGAAAGTGCGTGGCGGGGGCGCTGTCCTGCGCGCGCATTGCTAACATGATCGGTCTCCTTGGCTGGTGCGCTGAAAGGGATCCAATGAGCTTATGCCTGAAGCACTTGACGCGCCCGGCCAGCCGATCAACGGCGCCGTGTCAATTTAATGCTGCGACCTGCACAGTTTCATTCGCGTCCTGAGCGCAACTGTCCCTGTGTCGCGATCAGTGGCAGGCCTAGAATGAGCGCACTTGTCAGCAGGCTTTGGGGTTTCCATGCACATTTCATCCGGTCGCTGGGTCTACGGCTTGTTCCTGGCGCTGCTGACCGCTTTTTTGTGGGGCATCCTGCCGATCAAACTCAAACAGGTGCTGCTGGTGATGGACCCGGTCACGGTGACCTGGTTTCGTCTGTTGGTTTCCGGTGGTTGTCTGTTCATCTATCTGAGCGCAGTGAAACGCCTGCCCAGCCGTAAAGTGCTCGGGCCGAAGGGTGGCTGGCTGGTGCTGATGGCGGTGCTCGGACTGGTCGGCAACTATGTGTTGTACCTGATGGGCCTCAATCTGCTCAGCCCCGGCACCGCGCAACTGGTGGTGCAAATGGGCCCGATCATGTTGCTGATCGCCAGTCTGTTTGTGTTCAAGGAGCGTTTCAGTATTGGCCAGGGCATTGGCTTGGCGGTGCTGTTGATCGGTTTTGTGCTGTTCTTCAATCAGCGCCTGGCGGAGCTGCTGACCTCGCTGTCGGATTACACCGCAGGTGTGCTGCTGGTGCTGTTGGCGTCGACGGTGTGGACCTTCTATGCGCTGGGCCAGAAGCAATTGCTGACGGTGTGGAACTCACTGCAAGTGATGATGGTGATTTATCTGTTCTGCGCACTGTTGCTGACGCCGTGGGTGCATCCGCTGGAAGCGCTGAATTTGAGTCCATTGCAGGGCTGGTTGCTGTTGGCGTGCTGCATGAACACGCTGATTGCCTATGGCGCGTTTGCGGAAGCGCTGGCGCACTGGGAAGCGTCCCGGGTCAGTGCGACATTGGCGATTACGCCGTTGGTGACGTTCGGCGCGGTGGCGATTGCGGCCGGGATCTGGCCCGAATATGTGCATGCCGAACAGATCAACGGACTTGGGTATGGCGGCGCGGTGCTGGTGGTGCTGGGGTCGGCGCTGGTGGCGTTGGGGCCTTCGTTGATTGCCGGGCTCAAAGCACGACGGATGAAGATGGCTGCCAGTTAGACCGCGTCGCTCCCATTCGCGAGCAAGCTCGCTCCCACAGGGAAGTGCATTCCAATGTGGGAGCGAGCCTGCTCGCGAAGACGGACTTTCAGGCGCTAGAAAACTTAACCCTTGGCGCCAGCCTCGATCATGTTTTCCGGCCGCACCCACGCATCAAACTCTTCATCCGTCAGATACCCCAGCGCCAATGCCGCCTCACGCAAGGTCAGGCCTTCGCTGTAAGCCTTCTTGGCGATTTCCGCCGACTTGTCATAGCCGATATGCGGGTTCAGCGCCGTCACCAGCATCAACCCACGTTCCAGATGGCGGGCCATGACTTCGGCATCCGGCTCCAGCCCGGCGATGCAGTGCTGCTGGAAGTTGCTGCAGCCATCGGCCAGCAGACGAATCGATTGCAGCAGGTTGTGAATGATCACCGGTTTGAACACGTTCAATTGCAAGTGACCCTGACTGGCGGCAATGCCGATCGTCACGTCATTGCCCAGCACCTGACAGGCGAGCATCGACAACGCTTCGCACTGGGTCGGATTGACCTTGCCCGGCATGATCGAACTGCCCGGCTCATTCGCCGGCAGGCGTACTTCGGCAAAACCTGCGCGTGGCCCGGAGCCGAGCAGACGCAGGTCGTTGGCGATTTTCATCAGCGCCACGGCGAGGGTTTTCAGCGCGCCGGAGAGGCTGGTCAGCGGTTCGTGGCCGGCGAGGGCGGCGAACTTGTTCGGCGCGGTGACGAACGGCAGGCCTGAGAGCGCCGCCAGTTCTGCGGCAATCGCTTCACCAAAACCGTGTGGCGAATTCAAACCGGTGCCGACGGCGGTGCCACCCTGGGCCAGCTCACATACCGCCGGTAGCGCGGCGCGAATGGCCCGTTCGGCGTAATCCAGTTGCGCTATAAACCCGGACAGTTCCTGACCGAAGGTAATCGGCGTCGCGTCCATCATGTGCGTGCGCCCGGTCTTCACCAGTTTCATGTGCCGCGCGGCGAGTTCGGCGAGGCCACCGGACAGCTCGGCAATCGCCGGCAGCAGTTGTTCCTGCACGGCTTGCGCGGTGGCGATGCTCATCGCGGTGGGGAAGCAGTCGTTGGAGCTTTGCGAGCGGTTGACGTGATCGTTCGGGTGCACCGGCGTCTTGCCGCCGCGCGGGTTACCGGCCAGTTCATTGGCGCGACCGGCGATCACCTCGTTGACGTTCATGTTGCTCTGGGTGCCGCTGCCGGTCTGCCAGACCACCAGCGGGAACTGGTCGTCGTGCTGGCCATCGAGCACTTCATCGGCAGCCTGCTCGATCAGGCGGGCAATGTCGGCGGGCAGGTCACCGTTGCGGTCGTTGACCCGGGCGGCGGCTTTCTTGATCAGGGCCAGGGCGTGCAGCACCGGCAGCGGCATGCGTTCCTGACCAATGGCGAAGTTGATCAGCGAGCGTTGCGTCTGAGCACCCCAGTAAGCGTCGTCCGGGACTTCGATCTGGCCCAGGCTGTCGGTTTCGATACGGCTCATCGTGCACACTCCTGTTGGTCTGTTTGCGCAGTTTAGGCCGGCATCGGCCGTGGTGGTTCCATCGAACCGATTGTTGACCGGTAAAACCCGGGCAATCAAGCGCGGCAAGGCTCGGGGGTTGAGCGACAAGGTTTTTTAGGCGCAGAATGGTCGCCCTTGGGGTTTTACCTCGCCTAGCTGAAAAGGAAACTCGATGACTCGTCTTCGTGCCATCTGCACCGCGGTTGCACTGGTTTGCGCCAGCGGCCAGGTGCTTGCCGATACCGCCAGCCACAACGCCAGTGCTGAAGCTTTCTTGACCCTGGCGCACGCTGACAAGCTGGGCACTCCGGTGTACATGCAAGTGCAGCAAATGTTCGCTCAGCGTTTTGAACAGACCAAAGCCCCGGAAGCCAAGAAAGCCGTCCTGGAAACCTACCAGGCCAAGGCCAACGCCGCGCTGGACCAGGCCATTGGCTGGAACAAGCTGAAGCCGGACATGGTCAAGCTCTACACCACTAACTTCAGCGAATCCGAGCTGAAAGACCTGGTCGCGTTCTACCAGTCGCCACTGGGCAAGAAAGTCCTGGAAAAAATGCCGCAGCTGACTCAGCAATCGGCCCAGATGACCCAGGCCAAACTGGAAAGCGCCGTACCGGTCGTCAACAAGCTGCTCGACGACATGACCAAAGAGCTGGCTCCTGCAGCTGCACCGGCCAAGAAGAAGTAAGCGGAGTTCGTGATGACCATGCAACAACGCATCGAATCGACGCTGGCGCTGCTTCAGCCCGAACATCTGCAAGTGCTGGATGAAAGCCACATGCACAGTCGCGGGTTGCAGACGCACTACAAGGCCGTGGTGGTCAGCGCGCAGTTTGACGGCCTGAACCGGGTCAAGCGCCACCAGAAAGTCTACGGCACGCTCGGCGAGCTGATGGGCGAGTTCCATGCGTTGGCGCTGCACACCTACACCCCGCAGGAATGGGCAGAGATCGGCGCCGCTCCGGCGTCGCCAACCTGTGCCGGAGGACGGCAGCCGCAAGCTTGAAGCGGCAAGCTGCAAGCTAAAGGCGAGTGTTCCTGGCTTGTCGCTTGAAGCTCGCCGCTTGAAGCTGCTTTTTTGCTAGAATCCGCAACGCGCCGCTAACCCGGCGCGTTTTTTTTCAATCCGGTTCACCCTTTGCGAGGGTAGCCACCTGGAGAAATACCCATGACACAACCGATTGTCGTGGCGGCACTGTATAAGTTCGTCACCCTCGAAGATTACGTCAACCTGCGCGAGCCGCTACTGCAAGCGATGGTCGACAACCAGATCAAAGGCACCCTGCTGATCGCCGAAGAAGGCATCAATGGCACGGTGTCCGGCAGCCGCGAAGGCATCGACGGACTGCTCGCCTGGCTCAAGAACGACCCACGCATGATCGACATCGATCACAAAGAGTCGTACTGCGACGAGCAGCCGTTCTATCGCACCAAGGTCAAACTGAAGAAAGAGATCGTCACCCTCGGTGTCGAAGGCGTCGACCCGAACAAGAAGGTCGGCACCTACGTTGATCCGCAAGACTGGAACGCGTTGATCAGCGACCCGGAAGTGCTGTTGATCGACACCCGTAACGATTACGAAGTGTCGATCGGTACCTTCGAAGGCGCCATCGATCCGAAAACCACCAGTTTTCGCGAATTCCCTGACTACATCAAAGAACACTTCAATCCGGCCGTGCACAAGAAGGTCGCGATGTTCTGCACCGGTGGCATTCGCTGCGAGAAAGCTTCGAGCTACATGCTCAGCGAAGGCTATGAAGAGGTTTACCACCTCAAGGGTGGCATCCTGAAGTACCTTGAAGAAGTGCCGCAGGAAGAAACCAAATGGCAGGGCGACTGCTTTGTGTTCGACAACCGCGTGACCGTGCGTCACGACCTCAGCGAAGGCGACTACGATCAATGTCATGCCTGCCGCACACCGGTCAGCGTTGAGGATCGCGCCTCCGAGCATTACGTCGCCGGCATCAGCTGCCCGCATTGCTGGGACAAACTGAGCGAAAAGACCCGGCGCAGTGCCATCGATCGGCAGAAGCAGATCGAGCTGGCCAAGGCGCGCAACATGCCGCATCCGATCGGCTACAACTACAAGCAAGCATCCACCGAGGCTTAACCATGTCTGCACGCCTGCTCTATGTGATGGACCCGATGTGTTCGTGGTGCTGGGGTTTCGCTCCGGTGGCCAAGGCATTGGTCGAGCAGGCGCAGGCAGCCGGAGTCGAGCTGCATCTGGTGGTCGGTGGTTTGCGCACCGGCAGTGGCGCGGCGCTGGAGCCGACCACGCGTCGCTACATTCTTGAACACTGGCAAGCGGTCACCGAGGCCACCGGTCAGCCGTTCAAGTTTGATGGCGCGTTGCCCGACGGTTTTGTCTACGACACCGAACCGGCCTGCCGGGCGATCGTTACTGCGCGCAGTCTGGCGCCGGATTGCGCGTGGACACTGGTCGGACTGATCCAGCAGGCGTTTTACGCTGAAGGTCGCGATGTCACCCAGGCCAGCGTGCTGGTGGAACTGGCCGAGCAGGCCGGTGTGCCGCGTATCGAATTCGCGGCGTTGTTCGATCATGCCGATCAGCACAAAGCGACTCAGGCCGATTTCAGCTGGGTGCAGGATCTCGGCATCGCCGGTTTCCCGACCCTGCTGGCCGAACGCAACGGCCAACTGGCGCTGCTGACCAACGGCTATCAACCGCTCAGCGAGCTATCGCCATTGCTCGGCCGCTGGCTGGAACGCGCGGCCTGTGTCTGATCTGGCCGATGACACGCCAGCCGTAAAGCGTGTCGACCGGCTGAGCTGGGCAGAAGTCCGGCGCCTGGCACTTCATCACAAAAAATCCCTGTGGATCGCCAACGGCGTGGCCGTTCTGGCGACGCTGTGCAGCGTACCGATTCCGTTGTTGCTGCCGTTGCTGGTGGACGAGGTTCTGCTCGGCCACGGTGATTCGGCGCTGAAAGTCATGAATCACGTGCTGCCGGGTATGTGGCAACAAGCGGCGGGCTACATCGGCCTGATGCTCGTGGTCACCCTGACGTTGCGTTGCAGTGCCTTGTGTTTTGGCGTATTGCAGGCGCGGCTGTTTGCGCGGCTGGCCAAGGACATCGTTTACCGCATCCGTGTGCGCCTGATTGAGCGGCTCAAGCGGATATCCCTCGGCGAATACGAAAGCCTCGGTAGCGGCACGGTGACCACGCACCTGGTCACCGATCTCGATACCCTCGACAAATTTGTCGGTGAAACCCTCAGTCGTTTTCTGGTGGCGATGCTGACGCTGGTCGGCACCGCGAGCATCCTGATGTGGATGCACTGGAAACTGGCGCTGCTGATTCTGCTGTTCAACCCGTTGGTGATCTACGCCACGGTGCAGTTGGGCAAACGGGTCAAACACCTGAAGAAACTCGAGAACGACAGCACCGCGCGCTTCACTCAGGCGCTGAGCGAAACCCTCGATGCGATTCAGGAAATCCGCGCCGGCAACCGTCAGGGCTTTTTCCTTGGCAGGCTTGGTCTGCGTGCGCAGGAAGTGCGCAATTACGCGGTCAACTCGCAGTGGAAAACCGACGCCTCCAACCGCGCCAGTGGTTTGCTGTTCCAGTTCGGCATCGACATCTTCCGTGCGGCAGCGATGCTCACGGTATTGTTTTCCGATCTGTCGATCGGCCAGATGCTCGCGGTGTTCAGTTACCTGTGGTTCATGATCGGCCCGGTCGAGCAACTGCTGAACCTGCAATACGCCTACTACGCGGCGGGCGGGGCGCTGGCGCGGATCAACGAACTGCTGGCGCGCGCCGACGAGCCGCAGTATCCGGGTGGTGTCGACCCGTTCAAGGGGCGTGAGACCGTCGGCATTCAGGTGCAAGGCCTGAGCTTCGGCTATGGCGATGAACTGGTGCTGGACCAACTGAATCTGTCGATCGCCCCCGGGGAAAAAGTTGCGATTGTCGGCGCCAGCGGTGGCGGTAAAAGCACCCTCGTGCAGTTGCTGCTCGGGCTGTATACACCGCTGTCCGGCACCATCCGCTTCGGCGGCTCGAGCCAGCAGGAGATCGGTCTGGAAACGGTTCGCGAAAACGTCGCCGTGGTGCTGCAGCACCCGGCGCTGTTCAACGACACCGTGCGCGCCAACCTGACCATGGGCCGCACCCGCAGTGACGAAGCCTGCTGGCAGGCGCTGGAAATCGCTCAGCTCGAAGCGACCATCCGTGCCTTGCCCAGTGGTCTGGACAGTATCGTTGGCCGCTCGGGCGTGCGCCTCTCCGGCGGCCAGCGCCAGCGCCTGGCAATTGCGCGGATGATCCTTGCCGAGCCGAAAGTGGTGATCCTCGACGAAGCCACCTCGGCCCTCGACGCCGCCACCGAGTACAACCTGCATCAGGCGATGGCGCGATTCCTCAATGGCCGCACTACGCTGATCATTGCTCACCGACTGTCAGCGGTGAAGCAGGCTGATCGCGTGCTGGTGTTCGACGGTGGTCAGGTCGCCGAAGACGGTGATCATCAGCAGTTGATTGCCGACGGTGGCCTGTATGCCAAGCTCTATGGCCACTTGCAGCAGATCCAGCGCCCTTGAGTTTCGTCCCGGTTTCTGTGCTTAGTGCTTGAATTGCATTGAATAAAATCACCTGAAGCGCTTCAGCAGGCCAGCCACTTGCACAATCGACCTAGAGGACGGCAGAGCTGTCCCTTTGATATGTCGAAAATTAGCCTAGGCTGAGCTGTCAGGAGCGGGATTTTCCGGTGTTCATCTGGCAGTGCTTGCGCAAGGGATCTCATGAAGCAAAAGCGGACTCTCGGAACGCCACGGTTGTTGGGCATCGTCTGGCCATTTATTGCCGTCGTGTTGTTTCAAGCGTTATTGGGTGGCGTGAGTCTCTACGTGCTGTCAGCCGTTCGCGGTTACGTCGCCGGCGAAAGCCTTTGGTCCAAAGGCCAGAAAGACGCGATCTACTACCTCAATCTGTACGCCGACAGCCGTGACGAGGTCATTTACCACAAGTATCAAAGCGCAATCAGCGTGCCGCAGGGTGGGCATCAATTGCGTCTGGCGCTTGATCGGCAACCGCCCGATCTGCAAGCCGCACGTGAGGGTATCCTCAAGGGTGGCAACCATCCGGACGATGTCTCAAGCCTGATCTGGCTGTATCTGAACTTTCGCCATTTCAGCTACCTGGAAACCGCCATCGACCGCTGGACAGTCGGTGATGCCTACCTGGTGCAACTCGATGACGTGGCCCGGGAGATGCAACAGCGCATCTCTGACAACGAGGCCACACTGGTTGATATCCAGCGCTGGAAAGGTGAGATTCTCGCCATCAACGAAGGCGTGACGCCTGCGGCCAAGGCGTTCAGTGATGCGCTCGGCGAGGGGTCGCGGATGATTCTGCGACTCTTGTTGTTCACCAATATCGCCACCGCACTGGGTTTGATCCTGTTGGCGCTGTTGCGTACACACAAACTGCTCAAGCAGCGCCACGCCTTTGCCGAAGCCCTGCAGCTGGAAAAGGATCGGGCGCACGTCACCTTGCATTCGATCGGTGATGGCGTCATCACCACCGATGTCAGCGGCGCCATCGATTACATGAACCCTGCCGCTGAAGCCATGACCCACTGGAAGGCTGAACAAGCCGCCGGCCTGCCGCTGGCCGCGCTGTTCAATTTGCTCGACGACAACGCTCAGGCCGAAGGCCTGACGCTGATCGAGCACATTCTCAGCGGCAAACTCAGTGGCGGCAGCGAACATTCGAAACTGATCCAGCGTCTGGATGGCACGACATTGTCGGTGACGCTGGTCGGTGCGCCGATCCGCAACGCCGGCAAGGTCAGTGGCACGGTGCTGGTGCTGCATGACATGACTCAGGAGCGGCAATACATCGCCAATCTGTCGTGGCAGGCTACCCATGACGCGTTGACCGGGCTTGCCAACCGTCGCGAGTTCGAATATCGCCTGGAGCAGGCGTTGCACAACCTCACGCGCCATGCCGGACGACATGCGCTGATGTTCCTCGACCTCGATCAATTCAAACTGGTCAACGACACTTGTGGTCACGCTGCGGGCGATGAACTGTTGCGGCACATCTGCACGCTGCTGCAATCGGGACTGCGCGAGGGCGATACGCTGGCGCGGCTTGGCGGTGATGAGTTCGGCATTCTGCTGGAGAACTGCGCACCGGAGGCGGCGGAGAAAATCGCCGAAGCACTGCGCCAGACTGTGCAGAATCTGCATTTTGTCTGGAAAGGGCGGCCATTCCTGACCACGGTGAGTATTGGTCTGGTACATGTTGCGCAGACCCCGACGACCCTTGAGGCCTCACTGCGCGCTGCCGACATGGCCTGCTACATGGCCAAGGAAAAGGGCCGTAACCGCGTACAGGTTTACCACGCCGACGATTCCGAGCTGTCGCTGCGCTTCGGTGAAATGGCTTGGGTACAGCGTCTGCACATGGCGCTGGAAGAAGACCGCTTTTGTCTGTACGCCCAGGAAATCGCGCCCCTCAAGCCGAGTGACAGCAAGGGCGGGCACATCGAAATTCTCTTGCGTCTGCACGACGAAGCCGGGCGAATGATTCTGCCTGACAGTTTCATTCCTGCTGCTGAACGTTATGGGTTGATGAGTCAGCTGGACCGCTGGGTAGTTCAGAACGTGTTCAAGGTTATTGCTCAATGTATTGCGCAAGAACATGAAGGTCCTTTAGCAATGTGTGCGATTAATCTGTCAGGCATTACTATAGGAGATGACGCGTTTTTGCACTTTCTACGCGAGCAGTTTGTTAACTACGCAATACCGCCTGAAATGATTTGTTTTGAAATTACAGAAACCAGTGCAATTGCAAATCTGGGCAGCGCAATAAGATTTATTAATGAACTCAAAGGCTTAGGTTGCTACTTTTCGTTAGATGATTTTTGCGCCGGAATGTCTTCATTCGCTTATCTGAAACATTTGCCTGTAGACTTCCTGAAGATCGACGGGAGTTTCGTAAAGGATATGCTGGACGACCCGATTAACCGCGCAATGGTCGAAGTGATCAATCACATCGGGCATGTCATGGGTAAGCAGACAATTGCCGAGTTTGTTGAAACAACCCAGATCGAGCAGGCATTGCTTGAAATTGGTGTGGATTACGCTCAAGGGTATGTTATAGAACGCCCACAGTTGTTTACCTGTGACAGTTTGCAAAGTCGGCCCGCCAGACCGCAACCGCTGTTATTCAAAGCGCCTGGCACGTTCCGTTGAAGTCTCTTGCCGATCCTTACAATCACAAATCAAAAGGAGCCGAACAGTGATCGACACATTCAACCGAACCGGACCACTCATGGAAGCTGCAAGTTATCCAGGCTGGGCACAACAGCTCATTCAGGACTGCAGCGAGAGCAAGCGCCGGGTTGTCGAACATGAACTTTATCTGCGCATGCGTGATAACAAGCTCAGCGCCAGAACCATGCGTCAGTACCTGATCGGGGGCTGGCCGGTGGTTGAGCAATTCGCGTTGTACATGGCGCAGAATCTCACCAAAACCAGGTTTGCCCGACACCCGGGCGAAGACATGGCGCGGCGCTGGCTGATGCGCAATATCCGCGTTGAGCTCAATCACGCCGATTACTGGGTGCATTGGAGTCGCGCACATGGCGTCAGTCTCGAAGACCTTCAGGCCCAGCAAGTGCCTCCGGAACTGCATGCCTTGAGTCATTGGTGCTGGCACACCAGTTCAGCCGATTCACTGATTGTGGCCATCGCGGCCACTAACTATGCGATCGAGGGCGCGACCGGGGAGTGGTCGGCGGTCGTCTGTTCGACCGGTGTTTACGCCGCCGCGTTTCCGGAAGAAGACCGCAAGCGGGCGATGAAGTGGCTGAAGATGCATGCCCAGTATGACGACGCCCATCCGTGGGAAGCGCTGGAAATCATCTGCACCCTGGCCGGGATGAACCCGAGCAAAGCCTTGCAGGCTGAGTTGCGACAAGCAATCTGCAAGAGCTACGACTACATGTATCTGTTTCTGGAGCGCTGCATGCAGTTGGAGACTTCCGAGCGCTTGCTGGTCAACCGGGAGCGCAGGGCGGTAGTCGAGAGCTGATTGACCGATTCACCGCGTAAAAATGCAGGAGTGAGCCTGCTCGCGATAGCGGACTGTCAGTCAACATCAGTGTTGAATGGCAGATCGTCATCGCGAGCAGGCTCACTCCTACAGTGGTTTTGGGGTGTCTGAAAGGCCTTAGCCTGCCATCGCCAAGCGATTGCGACCTTCACGCTTGGCCACATACAACGCACTGTCGGCCCGACGCAGCAAGCTGTCGGCCGATTCGCCCGGCAACAACGTCGAGCATCCCAGACTCACGGTCAGCTCGATCAACTGCCCATCGGCGTAATACTCGGCCGCCTGAGCTGCATAACGCAGACGTTCGCCGACCATGGCCGCCGCTTCGCGGCTGGTGTTGGACAGCAGGATCAAAAACTCTTCCCCGCCATAACGAAACACCATGTCGACATTGCGCAACTGGGCCTTGATCGTCGCCGCGATCGCTTTGAGTACGTCATCGCCGGCGCTGTGGCCGTGGCTGTCGTTGACCCGTTTGAAGTGGTCGATATCGAGCATCAGCAGCGACAGCGGTTGCAGGTGCCGACGGGACATCTCGATTTCCCGTTGCAGGGTCTGCTCCATGGCAATGCGGTTACCGGCGCCGGTCAGCGGATCGCGCAGAGCGCTCTGCGTCGCCTCGCGATAGAGCAGGGCGTTGCGCATCGGGTACAGCAAGGATGACAGCAGTGATTCGAGCTGGCCTTGTTCCTTGTCGTTGAAGCGCTGATTGCGACGGAACACCAGTTCGCCCATGTGCTCACCTTCGTGGCTCAGGCTGTAGCTGATCGAATGGTGGCCGCGGCTGCCGAACTCCAGGCGCAAATCGCTACCCTGATGCACGTAGCTGAGCGCGTCCAGCGGCACGAGGCGCTGAACTTCGCGGAAAAACAGACCGAGGATGCGTTGCGGTTCAAGGCTGGTTTGCAGTTGCAGGCTCATTTGCTGGCGCAATTGCGCAAGACTGGCCGGTCGCTCCAGAAGGGGAGGCAGTTGACCAAAGCCCAGGCGTTGCAATTTGGCACTGTCAAAGTCAATTGCATTGGTCTGGGAGGGTGATTTCATATGGCGTGAACCCTTAGCGGTAAGTCTGTCTTACAGGCTGGGTGAGAGCGGCTATGGGCTGCGCGTCATACTGATCCATCAGTCCCGTAGGACGTTTGGCGTAAGTCTAGTCTGCCGGATGACGATTAGTCAGCTATCGAAATCGGCCTCGCCCCATTGCCTTCACGCGGCTTGTTTTGAGGAAATTTAGAGCGAAAGTCGTGCCATTCAGTTCGGTTTTATTTAAACCGTTTGGAATCAATGGCTTGGCTTGGAAGGCAAGAAGTGGGTGCTGGAAAATTGACTGGATTGTGACGCTCTCGAGCGGCAAATGCCTGCCGCGACAGGAATCTGCCGCGGCAACAAATGCGACGTATGGCAGTTATTGCGCGTTGAATGCCTGGCCATTGATCCCGGTACTGTCCGGGCCCATCAGGTACAGGTAGACCGGCATGATCTCCTCGGGCGTCGGATTGTTCAGCGGGTTTTCCCCCGGATAGGCCTGCGCGCGCATGCTGGTGCGTGTGCCGCCCGGGTTGATGCTGTTGGAGCGTACCGGCGCTACGCCGTCGACTTCATCGGCCAGGGTTTGCATCAAGCCTTCAGTGGCGAATTTCGACACGCCATAAGCGCCCCAGTAAGCACGGCCCTTACGCCCGACGCTGCTGGAAGTGAACACCACCGACGCATCCTGAGACAGCTTGAGCAGCGGCAGCAGGGTACTGGTCAGCATGAACATGGCGTTGACGTTGACCTGCATGACGCGCATGAAGTTCTCGCCAGACAACTGCTCGATCGGCGTGCGCGGACCAATAATCGAGGCGTTGTGCAGCAAGCCGTCGAGGTGGCCAAACTCGGTTTCGATCATTGCCGCAAGCTCATCGTATTGATGGGGCAGGGCGGTTTCGAGGTTGAACGGAATCACCGCCGGTTGTGGGTGGCCAGCCGCCTCGATCTCGTCATAGACCTGAGTCAGATTGGCTTCGGTCTTGCCCAGCAGCAGCACGGTAGCGCCATGGGCGGCGTAGGTTTTCGCCGCCGCCGCACCGATGCCACGACCGGCGCCGGTGACCAGAATGACCCGATCCTTGAGCAATTCGGGCCGAGCGGAATAATCAAACATAAAAACCTCACAATCCATTCATGAAGACCTGCTTCACCCTGAGTCGAGTCAGATCAGCAACTGCAAAGCGCGCTATCGAGCACCTTGCGCAACTCCGACGGGTGATCCACCACCACATCCGCGCCCCAATGCCGCGGATTGTCGTCCGGGTGGATATAGCCAAACGTCACCGCCGCGGTTTTCGTACCGGCATCGCGGCCCGATTCGATATCACGCAGATCATCGCCGACAAACAGAACTGTCGCCGGATCCAGATCAAGCATCTTGCACGCAAGGATCAACGGCTCCGGATCCGGCTTGCTGTTCTTCACATGATCCGGGCAGATCAGCAGTGCCGAGCGCTCGGCCAGCCCCAGCTGTTGCATGATCGGCTCAGCGAAACGCAACGGCTTGTTGGTGACCACGCCCCAGATCAGGTTGGCCTTCTCGATGTCGGCGAGCAATTCGCCCATGCCGTCGAACAACTTGCTGTGCACCGCGCAGCCGACCAGATAGCGCTCAAGGAACTCCAGACGCAGTTCCTCGAAACCCGGCGATTCCGGGTCCATCGAAAACGTCACCGCGACCATGGCTTTGGCGCCACCGGAGATCTCGTCGCGAATGTGCTTGTCGTTGATCGGCGGCAGGCCGCGATCGGCGCGCATTGCCTGGCAAATGGCGATAAAGTCCGGCGCCGTGTCGAGCAGGGTGCCGTCCATGTCGAAGAGAACTGCTCTGATGGCCATCGGCTTATTCCTCGCGCAGGGTCTGGATCATGTAGTTGACGTCAACGTCGTTGGCCAGCTTGTAGTGCTTGGTCAGCGGGTTGTAGGTCAGGCCGATGATGTCCTTGACGGTCAGGCCGGCCATGCGGCTCCAGGCACCGAGCTCGGACGGGCGGATGAATTTCTTGAAGTCGTGGGTGCCGCGCGGCAACAGCTTCATGATGTATTCAGCGCCGATGATGGCGAACAGGTACGCCTTCGGGTTGCGGTTGATGGTCGAGAAGAATACCTGGCCGCCGGGCTTGACCATGCGGAAGCAGGCGCGAATGACTGACGATGGATCAGGCACGTGCTCGAGCATCTCGAGGCAGGTCACTACGTCGAACTGCTCAGGCATTTCTTCAGCGAGGTCTTCGGCGGTGATTTGGCGGTATTCGACGTTGACGCCGGATTCCAGCTGATGCAATTGCGCGACCGCCAGCGGCGCTTCGCCCATGTCGATGCCCATCACAGTGGCGCCGCGTTGCGCCATGGCTTCGCTGAGAATGCCGCCGCCGCAACCGACGTCGAGGACCTTCTTGCCGGCCAGATTGACCCGTTCGTCAATCCAGTTGACCCGCAGCGGGTTGATGTCGTGCAGCGGTTTGAATTCGCTTTCGCGGTCCCACCAGCGATGGGCCAAGGCTTCGAATTTGGCGATTTCGGCGTGGTCGACGTTACTCATGGTCAATTCCTCTAAAACTTGAAAAAGGGCTGTAGCCACGGAGTCTGCTCCGGGGTGTTTACGATTCGGTGTGGCCGCTGATGCGCTGGCCCCAGGCCCGGGCGGTGGCGCCCAATTGTTCTTCGTCGAGTCGGGTCAGACGCCGGTCGTCGAGCAGTTGTTTTCCGGCAACCCACAGGTGTTTCACGCAATCGCGACCGGTGGCGTATATAAGCTGCGAAACCGGGTCATACACCGGTTGCTGGGCCAGGCCAGACAGATCGAAAGCGACGATGTCGGCAGCTTTGCCGATTTCCAGCGAGCCGACTTGAGATTCGATCCCTAGCGCCCGCGCGCCATTGAGCGTGGCCATGCGCAGTGCGCGGTGGGCGTCCAGCGCCGTGGCCGAGCCGGCGACGGCTTTGGCCAGCAGGGCGGCAGTGCGGGTTTCGCCGAGCAGATCCAGATCGTTATTGCTGGCGGCGCCATCGGTGCCGACCGCGACATTCACGCCAGCCTGCCACAAACGCTCGACCGGGCAGAAACCGCTGGCCAGTTTGAGGTTCGATTCCGGGCAATGGATCACGCTGGTGTTGCTTTCTACCAGCAACGCCAGGTCGTCATCGCTGATCTGGGTCATGTGCACGGCCTGGAAGCGCGGGCCGAGCAGGCCCAGGCGACCGAGGCGAGCGAGCGGGCGTTCGCCATGTTGCTCCAGCGCTTGCTGGACTTCGAACGCCGTTTCGTGGACATGCATGTGGATCGCCGCGTCCAGTTCCTCGGCAATCACGCGGATTTTCTCGAGGTTCTCGTCGCCGACGGTGTACGGTGCATGAGGGCCGAACGTGATCTTGATGCGATCGTGATGCTTCAGGTCGCCGAACAGCTCGACGCCCTGACGAATGGCTTCATCGGCGTTCGCGGCGCCTGGAATCGGGAAATCGAGGATCGGAATCGCGATCTGCGCGCGAATGCCGCTGTTGTGCACGCGTTCACTGGCGACTTTCGGGAAGAAATACATGTCCGAAAAACAGGTGATGCCACCCTTGATCTGCTCGGCAATGGCCAGATCGGTGCCGTCACGCACGAAATCTTCGCTGACCCATTTCGCTTCGGCCGGCCAGATGTGGTTTTCCAGCCAGGTCATCAGCGGCAGATCATCGGCCAGACCACGGAACAGCGTCATCGCCGCGTGGCCATGAGCGTTGATCAGGCCCGGAGCAAGCAACACATCCGGCAATTCGCGCACTTCAGTGGCGTTACACTTCAATGCTTCGGCGCGCGGGCCGATAAACACGATGCGACCGTCGCGGATGCCCAGACCGTGCTCCTTGAGCACAACGCCTGCAGGTTCGACGGGTACCAGCCAGGTCGGCAGCAATAATAAGTCGAGCGCAATGGCAGGTTTCGGCATCGAGGGTCGGTTCCAGTGCTTTTGTAAAGGATGGCGAAGTATACCCGAGCGTCTTCGCGGGGGGATCGCTATAATCGGCGGCTTTTGTTCATGAGTGCGGGGTGTGGGATGCGCGATCGACTGTTGGCTGCGGAAAAAGTGAAGGCCATCGATTGGCGTGACGGCGCGCTGCACCTGCTGGATCAGCGTATTTTGCCGTTCGAGGAAACCTGGATCGCCTACACCAGCGCCGCTGGCGTGGCTGAAGCGATTCGCTCGATGGTGGTGCGCGGCGCGCCGGCCATTGGCATCAGTGCGGCGTATGGCATTGTCCTCGCGGCCCGTGCGCGGATCGCCGAAGGTGGCGACTGGTATGCGGCACTGGAAGAGGATTTCGCCTTGCTGGCCGATTCCCGTCCGACGGCGGTCAATCTGTTCTGGGCGCTCGGCCGTATGCACGATCGCCTCGATCGCTTGAAAGAGAATGCCGATCCGCTGGCGGCACTGGAAGCAGAAGCCATCGCCATCCACGAAAGCGATCGTGAAGCCAACCTGACCATGGCCCAGCTCGGCGTTGATCTGATCCGCAAGCATCAGGGCAATGCCCAGGCAATTCTGACCCATTGCAATACCGGCGCGCTGGCCACCGGCGGATTCGGCACCGCACTGGGGGTGATTCGTGCGGCGTTTATTGAAGGTATGGTCGAGCGCGTTTACGCCGACGAAACCCGTCCGTGGCTGCAAGGCTCGCGTCTGACCGCGTGGGAGTTGGCCAACGAAGGCATCCCGGTAACGCTCAATGCTGACTCCGCCGCCGCGCACATCATGAAAACCAAAGGCGTGACCTGGGTGATCGTCGGTGCAGACCGAATCACCGCCAACGGCGACGTGGCGAACAAGATCGGCACCTATCAACTGGCGGTCAACGCCATGCACCACGGCGTGCGCTTCATGGTGGTGGCGCCAAGTTCGACCATCGACATGAACCTGGCCAGCGGTGACGATATCCCGATCGAAGAGCGTGACGGCGCCGAGCTGCTCGAAGTCGGCGGCAAGCGCGTTGGTGCGGATGTTGATGCGTTCAACCCGGTGTTTGACGTGACCCCGGCGGATCTGATCGACGCGATCGTCACCGAAAAGGGTATCGTCGAGCGCCCGGACACCGCGAAAATGGCCCAGTTGATGTGCCGCAAGCGCCTGCATTGATGCGGTGATACTCAATGTAGGAGCTGCCGAAGGCTGCGATCTTTTGATCTTGCTTTTTAGAGGCCAGGATCAAAAGATCCCAGCCTTCGGCAGCTCCTACAGGTGTTTGTACCCCTAAATGTCAATAAACATCCGCAAATCAGCCCTCAAATCTGCATTCAAAGAAGCTCTGAGCCTCTCTCGTCCCCGTTAAGCCTGTCACCGGTCAACTAACTATGCTCCATGCGCATCAGGGGGATAGGTGCGTGGCGGCCTTTGTGATAACATCCGGCGTTTTCCGAGGCAGCTCCACGGAGCTGTCTTTACTGCGCAAATCCACGATCCAGTGTTGATTTGTCGTAAGTCGGCGCATGGCACTCGGCCTGCATCGACGAGCTTCGTTGCTCCCACATGGATATGACGAAGTTTCACCAGAAAAAGGAATCAGGCTTCTCATGGGCGAACTGGCCAAAGAAATCCTCCCGGTCAATATCGAAGACGAGCTGAAACAGTCCTACCTCGACTACGCGATGAGCGTGATCGTCGGCCGTGCACTGCCGGATGCGCGCGATGGCCTCAAGCCCGTGCACCGTCGCGTACTGTTCGCGATGAGCGAGCTGGGCAACGACTTCAACAAGCCGTACAAGAAATCTGCCCGTGTTGTCGGCGACGTGATCGGTAAGTATCACCCGCACGGTGATACTGCGGTGTACGACACCATCGTTCGTATGGCCCAGCCTTTCTCCCTGCGCTACCTGCTGGTAGACGGTCAGGGCAACTTCGGTTCGGTCGACGGCGACAACGCTGCGGCGATGCGATACACCGAAGTGCGCATGACCAAGCTGGCGCACGAGCTGCTGGCTGACCTGCACAAGGAAACCGTGGACTGGGTGCCGAACTACGACGGCACCGAAATGATCCCGGCGGTCATGCCGACGCGCATCCCGAACCTGCTGGTCAACGGCTCCAGCGGTATCGCCGTGGGCATGGCGACCAACATCCCGCCGCACAACCTCGGTGAAGTCATCGACGGTTGCCTGGCGCTCATCGACAACCCTGAGCTGACCGTCGATGAACTGATGCAATACATCCCCGGTCCGGACTTCCCGACCGCTGCGATCATCAACGGTCGTGCCGGCATCATCGAAGCCTACCGCACCGGTCGCGGCCGTATTTACATGCGTGCCCGCTCGATCATCGAAGACATCGACAAGGTCGGTGGCCGTCAGCAGATCGTTATTACCGAGCTCCCTTACCAGTTGAACAAGGCGCGTCTGATCGAGAAGATCGCCGAGCTGGTCAAAGAGAAGAAGCTGGAAGGCATCACCGAACTGCGCGACGAGTCCGACAAGGACGGTATGCGCGTCGTGATCGAACTGCGTCGCGGCGAAGTGCCTGAGGTGATCCTCAACAACCTCTACGCCCAGACCCAGTTGCAATCGGTATTCGGCATCAACATCGTTGCGCTGATCGACGGCCGTCCACGCATCCTGAACCTCAAGGATCTGCTGGAAGCTTTCGTCCGTCACCGTCGCGAAGTGGTTACCCGTCGTACTGTGTTCGAACTGCGCAAGGCGCGTGAGCGTGGTCACATCCTTGAAGGCCAGGCCGTTGCCCTGTCGAACATCGACCCGGTTATCGCGCTGATCAAGGCCTCGCCGACGCCGTCGGAAGCAAAAGAAGCGCTGGTCAGCACGCCGTGGGAATCTTCGGCGGTGGTGGCGATGGTGGAGCGTGCCGGTGCCGATTCGTGCCGTCCGGAAAACCTCGATCCACAATACGGTCTGCGCGAAGGCAAGTACTTCCTGTCGCCAGAACAGGCGCAAGCCATTCTGGAACTGCGTCTGCACCGTCTGACCGGTCTGGAACACGAAAAGCTGCTGGCCGAGTATCAAGAGATTCTCAACCAGATCGGCGAGCTGATCCGCATCCTCAACAGCGCCGTGCGCCTGATGGAAGTGATCCGCGAAGAGCTGGAAGTGATCCGCGCCGAATACGGCGACCAGCGTCGCACCGAGATTCTCGATGCCCGTCTCGATCTGACCCTGGGTGACATGATCCCGGAAGAAGAGCGCGTCGTGACCATCTCCCACGGTGGCTACGCCAAGACCCAGCCATTGGCTGCGTACCAGGCTCAGCGTCGTGGCGGTAAAGGCAAATCGGCTACTGGCGTCAAGGATGAGGACTACATCGCTCACCTGCTGGTTGCCAACAGCCACACCACGCTGCTGCTGTTCTCCAGCAAGGGCAAGGTGTACTGGCTCAAGACCTACGAGATTCCGGAAGCGTCCCGCGCTGCCCGTGGTCGTCCGCTGGTCAACCTGCTGCCGTTGAGCGAAGGCGAATACATCACCACCATGCTGCCGGTCGATCTCGAAGCCATGAAGCGTCAGGCTGACGAAGAAGAAGCCGAAGGCGTCGAGGCAGATGTAGAAGACATCGAAAACAGCAACGAGACCGACGAAGAGCGTCGTGCCCGTATCAAGGCTGCTGACCGCAAGAAAGCCCCGTTCATCTTCATGTCGACCGCCAACGGTACTGTGAAGAAGACTCCGCTGGTGGCCTTCAGCCGTCAGCGCAGCGTCGGTCTGATCGCGCTGGAGCTGGACGAAGGCGACATCCTGATCTCCGCCGCCATCACTGATGGCGAGCAGGAAATCATGCTGTTCTCCGACGGCGGCAAAGTGACACGCTTCAAGGAATCCGAAGTTCGCGCCATGGGCCGTACCGCCCGCGGTGTGCGTGGTATGCGTCTGCCGGAAGGGCAGAAACTGATTTCCATGCTGATTCCGGAAGAAGGCAGCGAGATCCTCACGGCCTCCGAACGCGGCTACGGCAAGCGTACGGCGATCACCGAGTTCCCTGAATACAAGCGTGGCGGTCAGGGCGTTATCGCCATGGTCAGCAACGAGCGTAACGGCCGTCTGGTCGGCGCGGTTCAGGTGCAGGACGGTGAAGAAATCATGCTGATCTCCGATCAGGGCACTCTGGTGCGTACCCGTGTCGACGAAGTGTCGAGCCTGGGCCGTAACACTCAAGGTGTCACGCTGATCAAGCTGGCCAAGGATGAAACCCTGGTCGGGCTGGAGCGGGTTCAGGAGCCTTCGGAAATTGAAGGTGAAGAGCTCGAAGGTGAGGAGGGCGAGGAATTCGAAGGCAGCGTCGTGATCGACGACGCTGGCGAAGACCAGCAACTCGACGCCGCAGCAGACGAAGAACCGCAAGAATAAGCGGGCAAACGAGGGGGCGGATGAGAATTCGCCCCCTTGTTATTTGTCCGGTATGAAATTTCGACATCATGGAGATCCCCTGTGGGAGCGAGCCTGTTCGCGAATGCAGGCGCTGCGGTACCTCTGACGCACCGCGGTGATGCATTCGCGAGCAGGCTCGCTCCCTCAGGGCCGTGTTGATCGGTAATGTGATTTATTGCGTGATACCACCAAATCAGAGCGAGATTGGATGTGAGCAAGCGAGCCTATAACTTCTGCGCCGGTCCTGCGGCGCTTCCTGAAGCTGTCCTGCAGCGCGCCCAGGGTGAACTCCTTGATTGGCACGGCAAGGGTCTGTCGGTCATGGAAATGAGCCATCGCAGTGATGAGTTCGTGTCCATCGCCACCCAGGCCGAGCAGGATCTGCGTGACCTGCTGAATATCCCGTCGAACTACAAAGTGCTGTTTCTGCAAGGTGGCGCCAGCCAGCAGTTCGCGCAGATCCCACTGAACCTGCTGCCTGAAGGCGGTTCTGCCGACTATATCGACACCGGTATCTGGTCGCAGAAAGCCATTGAAGAAGCTTCGCGCTACGGTCACGTCAACGTTGCCGCCACCGCCAAGCCTTACGACTATTTCGCCATTCCTGGCCAGAACGAGTGGAAGCTGTCGAAAGACGCCGCTTACGTGCACTACGCGCCGAACGAAACCATCGGTGGTCTGGAATTCCAGTGGATTCCGGAAGTCGGTGATGTGCCGCTGGTAGCTGACATGTCTTCGGACATCCTCTCGCGTCCGGTCGACATCTCGCGTTTCGGCATGATCTACGCCGGCGCGCAGAAAAACATCGGCCCGAGCGGTATTGTCGTCAACATCATTCGTGAAGACCTGCTCGGCAAGGCGCGCTCGCTGTGCCCGACCATGCTCGATTACAAGGTCGCAGCCGATAACGGTTCGATGTACAACACCCCGCCGACTTTGGCCTGGTACTTGTCCGGTCTGGTATTCCAGTGGCTGAAAGAGCAGGGCGGCGTTGAAGCGATCGCCAAGCTCAACGACGTCAAGCAGCGCACGCTGTACGACTTCATTGATGCCAGCGGCCTCTACAGCAACCCGATCAACAAATCGGATCGCTCGTGGATGAACGTGCCGTTCCGTCTGGCTGACGATCGTCTGGACAAGCCTTTCCTGGTCGGTGCCGAAGAGCGCGGTCTGCTCAACCTCAAGGGCCACCGCTCCGTGGGCGGCATGCGCGCTTCCATCTACAACGCCGTCGACATCACTGCGGTCAACGCGCTGGTGGCCTACATGGCTGAATTCGAGAAGGAACACGGCTGATGTCCGAGCAAGAACTCAAGGCACTGCGCGTTCGCATTGACGCTCTGGACACCAAAGTCATGGAGCTGATCAGTGAGCGTGCGCGTTGCGCTCAGGAAGTCGCGCGAGTAAAGATGGCCTCGCTGGCCGAAGGCGAAGTGCCGGTGTTCTATCGTCCCGAGCGTGAAGCTCAGGTGCTCAAGCGTGTCATGGAGCGCAATCAGGGGCCGCTGGGCAACGAAGAGATGGCGCGGTTGTTCCGCGAAATCATGTCGTCGTGCCTGGCGCTGGAGCAGCCGCTGAAAGTAGCTTACCTCGGCCCTGAGGGCACCTTCACCCAAGCCGCAGCGATGAAGCACTTCGGCCACGCCGTCATCAGCAAGCCGATGGCGGCGATCGACGAAGTGTTCCGTGAAGTGGCAGCCGGTGCGGTGAATTTTGGCGTGGTGCCGGTGGAAAACTCCACCGAAGGCGCGGTCAACCACACGCTGGACAGCTTCCTCGAACACGACATGGTCATCTGTGGCGAAGTCGAGCTGCGCATTCACCATCACCTGTTGGTCGGTGAAAACACCAAGACCGACAGCATCAGCCGTATCTATTCCCACGCGCAGTCGCTGGCCCAGTGCCGCAAGTGGCTGGACGCGCATTACCCGAATGTCGAGCGCGTGGCGGTGTCGAGCAACGCCGAAGCGGCCAAGCGGGTTAAAGGTGAGTGGAACTCGGCGGCGATTGCCGGCGACATGGCGGCCGGTCTGTATGGCCTGACGCGTCTGGCGGAGAAAATCGAAGACCGTCCGGACAACTCGACGCGCTTCCTGATGATCGGTAACCAGGAAGTGCCGCCGACCGGCGACGACAAGACCTCGATCATCGTGTCGATGAGCAACAAACCCGGCGCGCTCCACGAGCTGCTGGTGCCGTTCCACGACAACGGGATCGACCTGACCCGTATCGAAACCCGTCCGTCGCGCAGCGGCAAATGGACGTATGTGTTTTTCATCGACTTCGTCGGCCATCACCGTGATCCGTTGATCAAAGGTGTATTGGAAAAGATCAGTCAGGAAGCAGTAGCACTCAAAGTGCTGGGTTCCTACCCGAAAGCAGTTCTCTAAGGGGCGGTAGCAAATGAGTGGCAACTTCCTCGCTCTGGCACAGCCGGGCGTGCAACAACTTTCGCCGTACGTTCCGGGCAAGCCTGTGGACGAACTGGCGCGCGAGCTGGATCTGGATCCGGCAAAAATCGTCAAGCTGGCGAGCAACGAAAACCCGTTGGGCGCCAGTCCGAAAGCCTTGGCGGCGATCCGCGAAGAGCTGGCCGAGCTGACCCGTTATCCGGATGGCAATGGTTTCGCGCTGAAATCCCTGCTCGCCGAGCAGTGCCGCGTCGAGCTGAATCAGGTCACGCTGGGCAATGGTTCCAACGACATTCTTGAGCTGGTCGCGCGTGCCTATCTGGCGCCGGGCCTCAATGCGGTTTTCAGCGAGCACGCGTTCGCGGTGTATCCGATTGCTACTCAGGCGGTCGGTGCGCAAGCCAAGGTCGTGCCGGCCAAGGATTGGGGGCATGACTTGCCTGCAATGCTCGCCGCCATCGATGCCAACACCCGCGTGGTATTCATCGCCAACCCGAACAACCCGACCGGCACCTGGTTCGGCGCTGAAGCGCTGGACGAGTTCCTGCAGGATGTTCCTGAGCACGTGCTGGTGGTGCTCGACGAAGCTTATATCGAGTACGCCGAAGGCAGCGATCTGCCGGACGGTCTGGATTTCCTCGCCGCTTACCCGAATCTGCTGGTATCGCGCACCTTCTCCAAGGCCTACGGTCTGGCGGCGTTGCGCGTTGGTTACGGTCTGTCGACTCCGGTTGTTGCTGATGTGCTGAATCGTGTTCGCCAGCCGTTCAACGTCAACAGCCTGGCCCTCGCGGCAGCTTGCGCAGCGTTGAAGGATCATGAGTATCTGGCGCAAAGCCGTCAGCTCAACGAGTCGGGTATGCAGCAGTTGCAGGCCGGTTTCCGTGAGCTGGGCCTGAGCTGGATCGAATCCAAAGGCAACTTTATCTGCGTCGATCTCGCTCAGGTCGCGGCCCCGATTTTCCAGGGCTTGCTGCGCGAAGGCGTGATCGTGCGTCCGGTGGCCAACTACGGTATGCCGAACCATCTGCGGGTGACCATCGGTCTGCCGGCGGAAAACAGCCGCTTCCTTGAAGCGCTGCGCAAGGTTCTGGCTCGTGGGTGATGTCACTGCTCTGCAATCTGCTGCACCTATGATCGGTCGCCTTGTGGTGGTCGGTCTGGGGTTGATCGGTGGTTCGTTTGCCAAAGGCTTGCGTGAAAGCGGTGTGTGTCGCGAAGTGGTCGGGGTCGATCTCGATCCACAATCGCGCAAGCTGGCGGTCGAGTTGGGTGTGGTCGATCGTTGTGAAGACGACTTGGCGACTGCCTGTCAGGGCGCTGATGTGATTCAGTTGGCGGTGCCGATTCTGGCCATGGAAAAAGTCCTCGCACGGTTGGCGAGCATGGATCTGGGCTCGGCGATTCTGACCGATGTCGGCAGCGCCAAAGGCAATGTGGTGCGCGCGGCAACCGAAGCGTTTGGCGGTATGCCGGCGCGCTTTGTGCCGGGCCATCCGATCGCCGGTTCCGAGCAGAGTGGGGTGGAAGCCTCGAATGCCGAACTGTTCCGTCGTCACAAGGTGATTCTCACGCCGCTCGAACAAACCGACCCGGCGGCTTTGGCTGTGGTCGATCGTCTGTGGCGCGCCTTGGGCGCCGATGTCGAGCACATGCAGGTCGAACGACACGATGAGGTGCTGGCCGCGACCAGTCATCTACCGCACCTGCTGGCCTTCGGTCTGGTCGATTCGTTGGCCAAGCGCAATGAAAATCTTGAGATCTTCCGTTACGCTGCGGGCGGTTTCCGCGATTTCACAAGAATCGCCGGAAGCGACCCGTTGATGTGGCACGACATCTTCCTCGCCAACCGCGAGGCTGTCCTGCGCACACTCGATACATTTCGCAGCGACCTCGACGCCTTGCGCGACGCGGTCGATGCAGGGGATGGGCACCAATTGTTGGGCGTTTTCACTCGCGCCCGGGTTGCCCGCGAGCATTTCAGTAAAATCCTGGCCCGCAGGGCCTATGTGGACGCTATGAATTCCAACGATCTGATCTTCCTGGCTCAACCTGGTGGCCGCCTGTCCGGTCGGATTCGCGTACCGGGTGACAAATCCATTTCCCACCGTTCGATCATGCTCGGCTCGCTGGCCGAAGGCGTCACCGAAGTCGAAGGCTTCCTTGAGGGCGAAGACGCTCTGGCGACCTTGCAGGCGTTTCGCGACATGGGTGTGGTCATCGAAGGCCCGCACCACGGCCGCGTGACCATCCATGGTGTCGGCCTGCATGGCCTGAAACCGGCGCCGGGCCCGATCTATCTGGGCAACTCCGGTACGTCGATGCGTCTGCTGTCCGGCCTGTTGGCCGCGCAGAACTTCGACAGCACGCTGACTGGCGATGCGTCGCTGTCCAAGCGTCCGATGAATCGCGTGGCCAATCCACTGCGTGAAATGGGCGCCGTGATCGAAACTGCTGCCGAAGGTCGTCCGCCGATGACCATTCGCGGCGGCCACAAGCTCAAAGGCCTGACTTACACCATGCCGATGGCCAGTGCTCAGGTGAAATCCTGCCTGCTGCTCGCCGGTCTGTACGCTGAAGGCAAGACCACCGTGACCGAGCCGGCTCCGACTCGCGACCACACCGAACGCATGCTGCGTGGCTTCGGCTACCCGGTCAGCGTTGAAGGCGCTACGGCTTCGGTTGAATCCGGCGGCAAACTGACCGCAACTCACATTGAAGTGCCGGGCGACATCTCGTCGTCGGCGTTCTTCCTCGTCGCGGCCTCGATCGCTGAAGGGTCGGAGCTGGTGCTTGAGCACGTCGGCATCAACCCGACCCGCACCGGCGTCATCGATATCCTGCGCCTGATGGGCGCTGATATCACTCTGGAAAACCAGCGTGAAGTCGGCGGCGAGCCGGTGGCTGATCTGCGCGTGCGAGCAGCTAAACTCAAAGGTATCGAGATTCCGGAAGAACTGGTTCCGCTGGCTATCGACGAATTCCCGGTGCTGTTTGTGGCCGCTGCCTGTGCTGAAGGGCGTACCGTACTGACGGGAGCCGAAGAGCTGCGGGTCAAGGAGTCGGATCGTATCCAGGTGATGGCGGACGGCTTGCTGGCGCTGGGCGTCAAATGCCAGCCGACCCCGGACGGCATCATCATCGACGGCGGCCAGATTGGCGGCGGCGAAGTGCATGGTCATGGCGATCACCGTATCGCGATGGCTTTCAGCGTTGCCTCGTTGCGCGCCACTGCACCGATCCGCATCCATGATTGCGCCAACGTCGCGACGTCGTTCCCGAACTTCCTCGCGCTGTGCGGGCAGGTCGGTATTCGTGTAGCGCAAGAGGCTCAGTCGTGAAAAACATTGCACCGGTCATCACCATTGATGGGCCAAGCGGCTCGGGCAAAGGCACCGTAGCCGGAATTCTGGCCAAGCGTCTGGGCTGGAACCTGCTGGATTCCGGTGCGCTTTACCGCTTGCTGGCATTTGCTGCGCACAACCACGGTGTGGATCTGACCAATGAAGAGCTGCTGAAGAAACTCGCCGCTCATCTGGATGTTCAGTTCATTGCGGCGACCGAAGGTCAGTTGCAGCGAATCATTCTGGAAGGCGACGAAGTCAGCGATGTCATCCGCACCGAAAGCGTCGGCTCCGGCGCTTCGCAAGTGGCTGCATTGCCCGCCGTGCGCGAGGCGCTGCTGCAGCGCCAGCGTGCTTTTCAGGAAGCACCGGGCCTGGTAGCCGATGGTCGCGACATGGGAACGGTGGTTTTTCCTGATGCGCCGCTGAAGATTTTCCTGACCGCCAGTGCCGAGGAGAGGGCGCGCCGTCGATATTTGCAGTTGAAGGGCAAAGTCGAGGGTGTTAGTCTGTCGAGTCTGCTAGATGAGATCCGTGCACGCGACGAGCGTGACACCCAGCGAGCGGTAGCCCCGCTTAAGCCGGCGGCTGACGCCATACAGCTGGATTCCACGGAGTTGTCCATTGATCAGGTGCTTGAACGCATCATGAGCGAGATCGCCATTCGCGATATCGCCGGGTGACCAAGAAGGTTGCAGGGGACCAGTCATAGTCCTGCGGCGCTTCTTCTATATGAAACTAACCCACACCGTCTGGGGTGTGGAGATGGGCGTATCCTTCGCCCTCATTTACAGGAATTAAAATGAGCGAAAGCTTTGCGGAACTCTTTGAAGAAAGCCTAAAAACCCTGAACCTTCAGGCAGGCTCCATCATCACCGGTGTTATCGTTGATATCGATTACCAGGCTCGCTGGGTAACCGTTCACGCTGGCCTGAAGTCTGAAGCACTCATCCCGCTTGAGCAGTTCTACAACGACGCTGGCGATCTGACTATCAATGTCGGTGACGAAGTTCACGTTGCTCTGGACTCGGTTGAAGACGGTTTCGGTGAAACCAAGCTGTCCCGTGAAAAAGCCAAGCGCGCTGAGTGCTGGATCGTTCTGGAAGCAGCCTTCGCAGCTGAGGAAGTGGTCAAGGGCGTTATCAACGGTAAGGTTAAAGGCGGCTTCACTGTCGACGTTAACGGCATCCGTGCGTTCCTGCCAGGTTCCCTGGTTGACGTCCGTCCAGTGCGCGACACCACGCACCTGGAAGGCAAAGAGCTGGAATTCAAGGTCATCAAGCTGGACCAGAAGCGCAACAACGTTGTCGTTTCCCGTCGCAGCGTCCTGGAAGCCGAGAACTCCGCCGAGCGTGAAGCTCTGCTGGAATCCCTGCAGGAAGGCCAGCAAGTCAAAGGTATCGTCAAAAACCTCACCGATTACGGCGCATTCGTCGATCTGGGTGGCGTGGACGGCCTGCTGCACATCACCGACATGGCCTGGAAGCGCATCAAGCATCCTTCCGAGATCGTCAACGTTGGTGACGAAATCGACGTCAAGGTTCTGAAATACGATCGCGAACGCAACCGTGTTTCCCTGGGCCTGAAGCAACTGGGCGAAGATCCGTGGGTTGCTATCAAAGCCCGTTACCCAGAAAGCACTCGCGTTACCGCTCGTGTAACCAACCTGACCGACTACGGCTGCTTCGCTGAGCTGGAAGAAGGCGTTGAAGGTCTGGTACACGTTTCGGAAATGGACTGGACCAACAAGAACATCCACCCTTCGAAAGTCGTACAAGTCGGCGACGAAGTGGAAGTTATGGTTCTGGACATCGACGAAGAGCGTCGTCGTATCTCCCTGGGCATCAAGCAGTGCAAATCTAACCCATGGGAAGATTTCTCTGGCCAGTTCAACAAGGGCGATAAAATCTCCGGCACCATCAAGTCGATCACCGATTTCGGTATCTTCATTGGTCTGGACGGCGGCATCGACGGTCTGGTTCACCTGTCCGACATCTCCTGGAACGAAGTTGGCGAAGAAGCTGTTCGTCGTTTCAAGAAGGGCGACGAGCTGGACACCGTTATCCTGTCGGTTGACCCAGAGCGCGAGCGTATCTCCCTGGGTATCAAGCAACTGGAAAGCGATCCGTTCTCCGAGTACGTCTCGGTTAACGACAAAGGCGCAATCGTTACTGGCACCGTGAAAGAAGTTGACGCCAAAGGCGCCATCATCGTTCTGGCCGACGATATCGAAGCGACTCTGAAAGCCTCCGAAATCAGCCGTGACCGCGTTGAAGACGCGCGCAACGTTCTGAAAGAAGGCCAGGAAGTAGAAGCCAAGATCATCAGCGTTGATCGTAAGAGCCGCGTGATCCAACTCTCCATCAAGTCGAAAGATGATGCTGAAGAGAAAGAAGCTATCCAGAGCCTGAAATCGGCTCCGGAAGGTGAAGCAGCTGACACCACCATGGCTGGCCTGCTGCGCCAGGCAATGGCGGCCAAACAGAACTAAGTTCTGATTGGGCAATAAAAAGGGCGACTTCGGTCGCCCTTTTTTGTGCCTGCGATTTAGTGTTTCGAGTCATGCATGAAGGTTTCAGTGAAACCAATCCCGCTTCTGGGCGGTCTGTTTCTTTAATCGGATCAATCGTCTATTCACGTCTAAGCTTGCTCTTAAGCGTGTAGTCGTCGGGCAGTTGCCTGGCATAAGGAAGTGGATGAACAAGTTTATTGTCCTCATGGCTGTACTGGTTCTGGCTGGCTGTACGACCAGTGCCAAGACCCATGCGGTGCGTGGTGTCAGCGGTATAGAGGTCGACTGCTCCGGGTTGGGCTCTGGCTGGGAGAAATGCCAGAAGCGCGCGGCGAAGGAGTGCAAGGGCGCCGGGTACAAAGTGATCACGCGATCGGATGATGCCAAGGATGAAGATGAGTTTCCTTTTGGCTTCAATCCGGCGGGCTACGTGACGCGCACCATGCTGGTGATCTGTCGATAAGCATGTATTGCTGAGTTTGTTGCTTTGATGCCCTGAAAACGGGCGTTTCGACGCGGAGGAAGATATGTCAATCCCTGGGCTGTTCAAAATCTTCCGGGCGTGCTAAAACCTTTCAAGCGCTGATCTAGCTGCTTGAAAAAGAAGGGAAAAATATGACGAAGTCGGAGTTGATCGAACGAATTGTCACCCATCAAGGGCTGCTCTCATCCAAGGATGTGGAGTTGGCCATCAAGACCATGCTTGAACAAATGTCCCAGTGTCTGGCCACCGGGGATCGTATCGAGATCCGTGGGTTTGGCAGCTTCTCCCTGCACTACCGTGCGCCTCGCGTTGGTCGTAATCCCAAGACCGGCCAGTCCGTCAGTCTGGACGGTAAGTTCGTGCCGCATTTCAAGCCGGGTAAAGAGCTGCGCGATCGGGTGAATGAGGAAGAGGAGGAGGGGGTTTGATCCACGCTACTTATTATCAGGGAGGCGCAAATGCGTAACCTCAAGCGCGTGCTTCTTGGTGTTGTCGTCCTTTTGCTGGTGTTAGTGATTTTGGCCTTCGTGCTGGAGAATCAGCAGTCAGTGTCTTTGTTGTTTCTGGGGTGGTCGATGCCTCAGCTACCGGTTTCGCTAGTCGTGGTCCTGGCGTTGCTGATCGGAATGCTTGTCGGTCCCGTGCTTGGCTGGTTTCTCGGGCGTTTTTCCCGGCGGTCGCGTAAACATATTGTTTGATTGTTGCTCTGTGGTAGAAGGCTGCCATGTACAGCGTGCCGCTGGCTATTTCCAGGGGGGGCATGGTGTTGCTTAAGAGTTAAAGCATTTCATTTGTAGAGCTGTGTCACTCGATCTAAACGGGCCGTTTCTGGCGGGTTAAGGCAGGCAGGCTGTAGGTCCTCTCGGTTGACTGCAGTTTAATTTTTTTGGTTTCCGAGCTGAACGCTACAAGTGGGATGGCATGACTGTGAAATTACCAAAAGTTGCGGTTTTGCTAGCAGCTTATAATGGAATGCGGTGGATCGAGGATCAGGTGGCTTCGATTCTTGAGCAGTCTGGGGTTGAAGTTACTATATATATCAGTGTGGATACCTCGACAGACGGAACTGAAGCATGGTGTGCGAGGCTTGCAACTAACCTATCTAATGTCATCCTGTTGCCGTCCGTAGGGCGATTTGGTGGTGCATCTCGCAATTTCTTTCGATTGATACGCGATGTTGATGTCGGCAATTTTGAGTTTTTTGCTTTCGCTGATCAGGATGATATCTGGTACGCGGATAAGCTTCAGCGTGCGGTGTCTCTGCTTGAGCAGCAGCGGTCTGATGCATACTCCAGTAATGTCACGGCCTTCTGGCTGGATGGTAAGACAAGGTTGCTGGATAAGGCGCAACCCCAAGTTGCATGGGATTATCTGTTTGAAGCGGCTGGCCCGGGTTGTACTTATGTTTTGACCCGTCGATTGTTAGAATCGATTAAGCTGTCGGTACTGACCAATTGGGATGCCTTGCAAGGCGTAAGTCTGCATGATTGGTTTTTCTACGCGTATGCGCGTAGTCATGGATATCGATGGTTCATTGATCCGATACCTTCCATGGATTATCGTCAACATGATAGTAATCAGGTAGGCGCCAATACCGGATTGCGCTCTTTGGTGGTTCGTTATAAAACTATTAATAATGGCTGGTGGTTTGGTCAAGTGCAGTTAATCGCCCGGTTAATTGGGCGCGATGCTAGTCCCTTTGTATCAAGTTGGTTTTCGTTGAGCCGCTCGCAATTGTTTAAGCTTTCTTTTAGTGCGTGGCATTGTCGACGTCGTGTTCGCGATAAAGTGTTATTTTTCATTGTTTGTTGGGTAATGATGTTGGTGATGAGTAAAGCCTGATAGTTTGTTCTATCATTGCTGTTGACGATCGGGGCCTGTTCTATTTTGCCTTGTGCAGCACATTTGTGCAGGTGTGGGCTCTTCTGTTTTAGGGCTTTTCAAAGGGCGCAGTGATGACGCGGTTTTAGCTACTCGGTAGTCGTTTGTGCTCATCGTGCCAGTAGCTCTGTTTTCCTTGATGATGGCTATATGGCATCTATGGGGTGTCTTTTTCTCGCAGATAACCCGTTTCTTCACCTGGGGAATCCTGCGCTGTCATCATGTCTCCATCTTCCGTTTTACATCTCTTGGATGCAGTTATGCCTAGCTCGGCGACAGGCTAGAGCAGCCGTGGCTGTCGTCGCTTTTTTGGGTGTGAGGCGCGTCAATTGATGTAGAATGCGCAATCGGACGGTAAGAGCAAAAGCAAAGATCTGGTGTTTTTTTTATTAGTGATGGGCGCCTTCTTGGGGCGACGGTTCGTGCAAAGAGGGATTTTGTGACGGTTTCCAGCCAGTGTTTTGGTACAGATAATGCCGTCCAGGTAGCTGGCGAGCACATTGCGAATGTCGCAATTCTTATGTGTACATACAACGGTGCATCATTTCTTGCTGAGCAACTCGACTCACTTGAACGTCAAACTTATCGCAACTGGACGCTTTATGTTTCCGACGACGGCTCTCAAGACCAAACTCTAGAAATTTTGGAAACATTTCGTACTGAAATGGGGGCGGATCGCGTCCAGGTATCGAAAGGTCCCAAGAGAGGGTTTGTAGCCAATTTCCTGTCCTTGGCCAGTCGAGCTGATATCGAGGCAGATTTTTTTGCCTGGTCGGATCAGGACGATATATGGAAGGATGCAAAGCTCGAGAAGGCGCTTGCGTGGTTACAGGGAGTACCCGATCAGGTCCCGGCTCTCTACTGTGGTCGTACCGAGCTGATTGGCGAGTCGGGTGTCTCGTGCGGGTATTCACCACGTTTTAGTCTTCCTCCCCATTTCTCAAATGCGCTGGTTCAGAGTATTGGTGGCGGCAACACCATGGTCTTTAACCGGGCTGCGCGCGACCTGTTGCTAGAGGCGGGTGATCGCGTCGATGTTCCATGCCACGATTGGTGGGCTTACCTTCTTGTTTCCGGAGCGGGTGGCGAGGTTCATTACGATCCTGAGCCCATGCTCCTTTATCGCCAGCATGAGGAAAACCTGATTGGTGGGAACTCAGGTTGGTCTGCGCGCCTCAAGCGTTTGCCACTGATTTTTCAAGGCCTATTCTGCAGGTGGAATGATCAGATCATCAATGCGCTAGAAGCGATGTATCATCGCTTGAGTCCTGAGCATCAGGTGACTCTTACTCAATTCAAAAAAGCACGTACTCAGAAACTCTTTTCAAGAATCCTGGGTTTTCAGCGGGCCGGTATATACCGGCAGACGTTTTTTGGAAACCTGGGGCTTATTCTCGTGGTTCTACTGAAAAAGATCTAAATTTATGACCATCTTAGTCACCGGCGGTGCCGGTTTTATCGGGGCGAACTTTGTACTGGACTGGCTGGCGCAGTCGGATGAACAGGTAATCAACCTGGACAAGCTGACCTACGCCGGGAACCTGGAAAGCCTGGCAAGTCTGGACGGGGATGCGCGGCATGTATTTGTGCAGGGCGATATCGGTGATAGTGCGCTGGTAACACGCTTGCTAAATGAGCACCAGCCTCGTGCGATCCTCAATTTCGCCGCTGAATCCCACGTCGACCGGTCAATTCACGGTCCGGAAGATTTCATCGAAACCAATATTGTCGGGACGTTCCGACTATTGGAAGCAGTGCGCGCTTATTGGGGGGGGCTCGAACAGGGCGCCAAAGAGGCGTTCCGCTTCCTGCATGTTTCCACCGATGAGGTTTATGGGTCGCTGGCAAAAGATGATCCCGCGTTCACCGAGACCCATCAGTACGAACCGAACAGTCCCTATTCGGCGAGCAAGGCTGCAAGTGACCACTTGGTGCGTGCTTACCACCACACCTATGGCTTGCCTGTTCTGACGACCAACTGCTCGAACAACTACGGTCCGTACCATTTTCCGGAAAAGCTTATTCCGTTGATCATCGTCAACGCCCTTGCCGGTAAGTCTCTGCCGGTATATGGCGACGGCCAGCAAATTCGCGATTGGCTCTACGTCAAAGACCACTGCAGTGCTATTCGCCGCGTACTTGAAGCTGGTTTGCTCGGAGAGACCTACAACGTAGGCGGCTGGAACGAGAAGCCTAATCTCGACATCGTTCACACCGTTTGCGGTTTGCTCGACGAGTTGCGCCCCCGCGATGATGGCCAACCTTACCACCAGCAGATCGCTTATGTTACCGATCGCCCGGGTCACGATCGTCGTTATGCCATTGATGCTCGGAAACTTGAGCGTGAGTTGGGTTGGAAACCGGCGGAAACATTCGAGACCGGTATCCGGAAGACTGTCGAGTGGTATCTCGATAATCAGGTGTGGGTAGGTAATGTCACTAGCGGAGCTTATCGTGATTGGGTAAGCAGGCAGTACACATGAAGAAAATTGTTTTATTTGGAAGTTACGGACAAGTAGGCTGGGAGTTGCAGCGTTCCCTGCCTTTGCTTGGGAACGTTGTGGCTAGCGATCGAAGTAAACTTGACCTGGCTGATTTAGATGCTGTGTCGGACTATCTTCGTCAAGAACGCCCCGACGTTATTGTCAATGCGGCTGCCTATAACGCCGTTGAGCTGGCAGAGACCTGCGAAGATGACGCGCAGGCAATTAACTTTCATTTGGTGAAAGTGCTGGCTGACTACGCGGCGGAGAATAATGCGTGGCTTGTACATTATTCAACCGATTATGTTTTTAACGGCGCCTCCGAACTTCCCTACAGAGAGACTGATGCCCCTGATCCGTTGAATGCATATGGTAGGTCCAAAGCATTGGGCGAGGGTGCGGTTGTTAGTAGTGGCTGCAATCATCTTTTACTTAGAACCAGCTGGGTTTATTCCACGCGGGGGCGAAATTTTGCAAAAACAATATTGAACCTCGCGGCAACCAAGTCAGAATTCTCGGTCGTGGATGATCAAGCCGGTGCGCCGACGAGTGCTTCGCTCGTTGCGGATGCTACCGTGCTTTGCCTATATCGAATTCTGAATGGTACGGGGGCCGAGGCTCTTAGTGGTACGTACCATTTGGTTTCTTCGGGGTATGCGAGCTGGTATGAGTATGCCCGCTATTTGGTTTCAGAGGCATTAAATCTAGGGATTCCTCTTAACTGTACAGAGCACGATATACGTGCTGTGAGTGGTTCTGAGTATCCTACGAAAGCAGTCCGGCCGAAAAGCTCAAGACTGGACAATAGTAAAATTCAAAATGCGTTCAATATAAATATTCCGGATTGGAAGACTTATGTAAAAAGAACGCTTTCTGATATGGCCAGGCAGGGATGATTATGTATCGTAAAGGTATAATTCTAGCGGGTGGTTCTGGTACGCGTCTGCATCCAGCAACACTCGCAATATCGAAGCAGTTGCTTCCGGTTTTTGATAAGCCGATGATTTATTATCCTCTCAGCACATTAATGCTGGCAGGGATCAGAGATATATTGATTATCTCCACGCCACAGGATACCCCTCGCTTCGAGCAGCTTTTGGGTGACGGTGCCAAGTGGGGAATCAATCTGAGTTATGCGGTTCAGCCGTCACCGGATGGCTTAGCCCAGGCATTTATTATTGGCGAGGAATTTCTCGACGGTAATGCGTGTGCTTTGGTGCTGGGCGACAACATCTATCATGGACACGACTTCCAGGAACTTTTGGCAAATGCCATGCAGCGTGACAGCGGTGCAAGTGTCTTTGCATATCACGTGAATGACCCTGAGCGCTATGGCGTGGTTGAGTTTGACAAGTCGGGCAAAGCTATCAGTCTGGAAGAAAAACCGGCAGAGCCTAAATCCAGCTACGCCGTGACCGGCCTTTATTTTTACGATGCAAATGTCGTCGAAATTGCCAAAAGTATCAAACCCTCTGAGCGTGGCGAGTTGGAAATCACGGATGTGAACCGAGTCTATCTGGAGCGTAACAACCTCTCGGTAGAAATCATGGGAAGGGGATATGCCTGGCTGGATACAGGGACTCATGAGTCTCTGCTAGAGGCGAGTCATTTCATTGCGACCCTGGAAAACCGGCAAGGCCTTAAGGTCGCATGCCCTGAAGAGTTGGCATGGCGAAAGGGATGGATATCGGACGAGCAGTTGCTCGCGTTAGCCATGCCATTAATCAAAAACGGCTACGGAAAGTATCTCAAGCGCCTCTTGGAACACGAGAGTCATTGATTTTGCCCGCAGTTGGCCAGGTTAACTCCGGGCCTTTCTGCAAAAAAAGATGTAATTGGATAAAAATTTAAACCGCACAGCACTTGTGATTCGAGGCTAAATACATGTCAATTCAACTGTTTGTACCTAAATTTCGTGTCGACGAATGCCTTGAAGGTATTCGTGAATGTCTTGAGAAAGGCTGGACTGGGTTAGGTTTTAAAACTGTTGAGATGGAAGAAGCATGGAAGTCCTATACCGGGCTGCCGCACGCACATTTTCTTTCGTCGAACACCGTAGGTCTGGAACTGGCTTTCCGCTTGCTCAAGACAAAAAATGGATGGGGCGATGATGCAGAAGTCATTACGACTCCACTGACTTTCGTATCGACCAACCACGCCATTCTCTGCGCAGGCCTGACACCAGTATTCGCAGATGTTGACGAGTCGCTGTGTCTGGACCCTGTCAGCGTAGAGCAGCGCATCACCGACAAGACCAAGGCGCTGATTTTCGTAGGTATTGGTGGCAACGTCGGTCAATACTCGAAAATCCTGGAAATTTGCAAAGCACGTAACATTGCTTTGATTCTAGACGCTGCCCACATGTCGGGTACTCGCATCAATGGGCGTCATGTATGCCCAGAAGCGGACGTAGTGGTGTTCAGCTTCCAGGCTGTAAAAAACCTGGCAACAGCCGATTCGGGCATGATCTGCTTCAAAAATGCGGAAGATGACGAGCGCGTACGCAAGATGAGCTGGTTAGGTATCAACAAGGATACTTACGCTCGTACTGCCGCTCAGGGCGCGTACAAGTGGATGTACGATGTTGAAGAAGTCGGCTTCAAATACCACGGCAACTCGATCATGGCTGTCATGGGCCTGGTTGCATTGAAGTACCTGGATCGTGATAACGCTTACCGTCGCCAGCTCGCCAAGTGGTATCGCGAAAACCTGGAAGGTAACGATAAAGTACGCTTTATTGAAATTAATCCAGAATGTGAGTCGTCGACTCACCTTGTGCAAATTCGTGTCAAAAACCGTGAAGAGCTGATGCTGGCCCTCAATGAACACCAGGTATACCCAGGCGTACATTACCGTGATAACACGGAGTATCGTATGTATGCGCATGGTAATGGCACCTGCCCTAAGGCAGCATTGGCATCCCAGGAAATTATCTCGCTCCCGGTACACATGGGCCTCAGTAAGGCCGATGTAGACACCGTATCTCAATTGGTAGCCAAGTACGCAAAATGAAACCTACCCTCCACTCAACATCTGATGAAGTCGTCGAGATCCGTCTACTGGAGGTGGCTGATTTACAGTCGACCCTGGACTGGCGAAACCGAGACGAAAACCGCCGGTGGTTTATTAACTCAAACATCATTGAATGGGACAGTCACGTAAAGTGGTTCGAGTCCTATTCAAAAAAGTCTGATGATTTTGTGTTCGTCATCGCGGCAGATGGTGAGTTGGTTGGGCAATGCGCTGTTTATGGCGTGGATCTGCAGAGAAAGCGCGCCGAAGTCGGGCGCTTTCTTGCAGCGCCAGACAACGCGGGTAAAGGTTATATCAAGCGAGGCTGCCAACTGTTGATTGAAACGTGTTGGCAGCAGCTTGCGCTTGAGAGCGTATTTCTAGAAGTTCTGGAAGAAAACGTCAGGGCGATTAAGTTATACGAAAAGCTGGGCTTCAACGAAGTTTCCCGTAACGGTAAATTAATAGTGCTTGAGCTAAATAGGCTTTAGATGATCAGTCAGAATAGTTTTTTACCCAATGCATTAAAGTCGCTTCTTGAGTGGCGTGTATGGCTATACCTAGGGCTGCAGGACGTCAAAGCTCGCTTCCGCAGGTCTGCTATCGGACCACTATGGATACTTATAAACCTTGCAATGATGGTTTTAGGCGCAGGGGTGGTTTATGGAGTACTGCTTAAGCAACCGATGGCAGAGTTTCTTCCCTATCTCACGTGCGGCTTGATAGTTTGGGGATTCTTGGTTTCCTCCTTCGTCGAAGGCGGATATGCGTTTGTAGGTTCCGAAGGTTACATCAAACAATTTTCTTTCCCGAAGCAAATATATCTGTTTCGGGTGCTGGTTTCTCTGTTTGCAGTAATGTTGGTTGGTGTTGTAGCTTTGGCAGGGACTTTGTTGTTCTTTGATCGCTTTAATCCCATGGGGTGGCTGTACGCATTGCCCGGAGTTGGAATACTTCTTATAGCTGGATTGGGGCACATCACACTTAGCGCATATCTCTCTGCTCGTTTTAGAGATTTGCCCCATGCCTTGACGGGAATTTTCCAGGTACTGTTTTTTGTAACGCCTATCATGTTCCCCGTTACGATGCTCAAGGATCGTGGTCTGGACTTTGTCTATAAATATAATCCATTGTATTACCTGGTAGATGTAATTAGATTTCCGATTCTGGAAGGGACATTTGCAGTGAAACAGGATTATATGTTTTGCGCTGTTTATCTATCAGTTCTGTGGCTTGTTTGCTTGGTGCTTGCATCTAAAATGGATAAGAAAGTGGTTTATATGCTATGAGCGATATTTCTGTAGTTTTACGAGATGCTAGCGTCGTATTTACCGGGCGAACTGACTTGGTAGGCAGAATAAGGAATACTATTCTACGCCGCCCAGCTGCGACTAATACTCAAGAATACACAATTAACGCGCTTTCCAATGTTAATCTTTCAATTACTCGGGGCGAGCGAGTCGGCCTGATCGGGTTGAACGGCGCTGGTAAAAGTACTCTACTGAAAGTTATGGCTCGCATTTATCCTACGACTTCCGGTAGCGCGCAAACATCTGGGCATGTCTGTCCTATGTTTGAGTTTGCGACAGGTTTCGAAATGAATCAGTCGGGTTGGGATAACATAAAGATTCGTGCGCTCTTGTTGGGGCTGAAGCCGCGAGAGATTAAAGACAAAATGCAGGAGATCGCGGAGTTTTCGGAACTGGGTGAATTCTTGAATTATCCTGTGCGGACTTATTCTGCCGGTATGTTCATTCGCTTGGCATTCTCTGTATCTACCGCGATAAATCCTGAAGTTCTTTTGTTAGATGAGGTTATGGGGGCGGGGGACATAAATTTCGCTCACAAAGCTCAGGAACGTATGAAAAAATTTATGACTCAAGGGAAGATACTGGTCTTCTCGAGTCACTCACCAGATTTGGTAAGTGATTTCTGTGAGCGCACAATTTGGCTTGAAAAAGGAAAAATCCGTATGGATGGCAAAACAGACCAAGTGTTAAAGGCGTACTCAGAAAATTATTCGGCAAGTGTCTAAGGCCTAGAACATGAAAGTCAAAGATCTCATTCGCGAAACTCTATGGTTGCCTGGCAGTTCCTATGGCAACGGTTCACTTCCGATAGTGTCCGTTTTGCTGCCTACTTTTAGGCGGGCAAAGAGTGGTAAGTTTCGTAAGGCAATCGAATCAGTTCTGAGCCAGACTCTAACCGAGCTTGAACTGATAATTGTCGACGACGCAAGTACCGACGGCAGTGCTGATATTATTGCGGAGTTCATGGAGAAAGACGGCCGGGTGAGCTGCCTTCGACATCCGAAAAACATCGGCCTTCCTGCGGTTTCTGAATATGAGGCATATTCCAAGTCTCGCGGTCGCTACATAGCGTTTGCGTTTGATGATGACGTGTTCTTTCCTGATGCATTGCATGATCTATACACCGAAGCGCAGAAGACGCCTGATCAGTTGATTTACGGCTCTGTTGAAATGAGAGTTGTCGAGTTTGGATCCGGTGGCGAGCAAGTCGTGCACCTAGGTGCAAGCTTATCAAATAACAATATAAATTCCGGGAACTACATCGCAAATAACTCGGTGCTGGTCCCGCGTTTTATTCTTGAAGACATCGGCCTGTACGATCCACACATCCTCATGACCCGTGTGTGTGATTGGGACTTATGGCGAAGGATTTCACGTAAGTATATTCTCCGCTACGTAGATATTTCTGTTGGCGAGGTTGGCGGCCCTGCGACCAATGACAGTCTCGGTAAAACATACGCATTAGATAGTTGGGCCTCGGAAGAAAGAATCAGGCAGGAGCGTGATATTTCTCTCAGGCCTTCAAACTTTGAAGAATATGACGTTTTCAGTCTGCCGCAGACAACAACCCATTGCACTGTCGTTGCAGCTAAAGAGATGGCGTTCGCCCATGCTCGTAGCAGAAATAATTTTGATATCGCCAGTTCATTAATCGACTCCGATGAAAAAAGAAAAATATTGGTCTTGACTGCGCACCCGAGCGCTAGCACGACCGTTACATTTGACTTTTTGCCTGAAGAGTGGAAAAGCCGGGTACGCGTAATTGTCCCAGGGCATTGGCCATTGTCAGAAATTGCACATGCGAGTTGTGTTATTTTTGTCAGGCAGTTGGATCCATTTTTTGAGTGGATTGATGCGGCACATAAGCTGCAAATTCCCTGCTATTACTTTACCGATGACAACTTGACACTTCTTCAAGAAACCAAGGAAATGAGTGGTTTCGAGGATTTCAGTAAAAAGACGCTGAGACATAAACTCAAAGATTTTTCTGGTGTTCTTACGAGCACTTTACCTTTGCTCGAGTATTTCAAAGAGCATTTGCTTCACTCGAACGTTGAGTGGTTTCCGCCGACATTTCGAGACATGAAAATAAGTACTGATGAAGTTTCTACTGCGCGCGAACAGTTGGTTATCGCGTTTGCAGGTGGTAGTCATCGATTGTCTGCGCTACTGGATGTCATGCTACCAGCATTTCTCAAATATGTTGAGTCAGGTAGAAGTATTCAACTTGTTGTTGGAGGCGCTAATACAGAGTTTTTTGAAGACTTTAAGCAGCATGATCGACTAGAGTTGATAACGATGCCGTTTGAGCTAAATTGGGAAACTGCACTTTTGCAAATTTCTAAATATAGCCCGGATATTCTTATACACGCGCCAAGTGAGTCGATCAATAATTTGTACAAGACTACAAACGTAGCTATGTCTGCGAATGTACTGAACGCAGTGTTGGTGGTTCCTGATTACTTTCCATATTCCGAATTAAAACAGTTGGAAGTTGGTTATGTTGTCTCTTCACCGTTTAGTGCTCGTTCTTGGTCTGATATGTTGGAGAGTTTGGATTTTTCTAAGTTCTCTATGTTTAAAAAGAACAATAGAGCGTACTGTGAAGAGAAGTTCTCCGGCGTAATCAGTTGTGATGTGTTGCGCTCGATATCCAGTTCTACTACCTTTAATGGATTTACTACCGTTGAAAGTAGGCTTAAGCTTATTTCTCGAAGTAATGGTGGAAATATCGCTGTTGCGGGTAATGATTCAATAAAAAATCCGCAAAAACTGATTGAAAGTCTGGCGGAACTGGCCCGGTTACGACAGGCAACCTCGAATTCCAAGCGTTTAGGCTTCATGTCTCGTAAGCACGATTTGTGGGACAGCTTAATGCCACAGTTCGGCCGCATGAAAGAGTTTTTACTAGACGTCAAGCGTAATAATGTTGGTGCTGTTTTAGAATTATCCAAATCGCTACATGATGTACCATATATCGAATATGAGTTGAGCATTGCGACTAATATCAGATCTTTTTTGATTGCATTTACTACGGACGGTCTCCAGGACGGACTGGTTGGTATCGAACTTATTGGGCCATCCGGGTCTATTATTCTTAATAGGGTTGTAGCGTTGAACGGAGTGGACTTGTCTTTGCCGGTCGAGTTTGCTGTGGATCACGTCCTAGCTTCCTCTTCAACGGTATACAGGCTTCGTGTGTTTGCACGGGCGGCTCACCCTGTATACATGTTTGAGTTTGTTAAGTATCGTTATGCGGGTTTGAAACGTATCCCTGTATCTCCTTTTGCGGAAGTATTAGCTATATAGGTGTTGGCTATGAAACTGGACATCGGTTGTGGACCTAAGTGTCTTCCTGGATTTATTGGTGTCGACCGATTTCCATTGCCAGGTGTCCAAGTGGTAGCGGATCTTGACAGGCCGCTACCTTTTGGAGAGAGTTCCGTTGAGCTTGTTCATGCATCTCACAGCCTGGAGCATGTGTCCGATCTGATATTTACAATGAAAGAGCTTTATCGAGTTTGTAAGCATAAAGCTCAGATTTGTATTGTCGTACCTTATTACGAGCAGAAACTAAACTTAGCCAATCCATACCATCTTCAAGTGTTTAACGAACATACGCCAAGGTTCTGGTCGAGTTGTTCTTGGGCACCTATTGACAAAAGAGAGTACTACCATCCTCATGCAGTTAGCTGGGGCTTGTCGCAATCCGATAACTCAAACCCAGGATTGGAAATTCGATTGCTACGGATGGAGTTTTTTTATTTTCCGAAATTCAATCGAATTGATCCTTCCTGTCAAAGAGAGTTGCGTCAACATTTAACCGATGTTTGCCATCAAATTGTTTATCATCTCGTTGTTTGGAAAGAAGATGATGAGAATGGTTACTTGGAGCTGGCAAAGAATTTGGATGGTTACCCATTTCTGGATACTCCCGCGTTGCAAGAGTCCAGAGCCGCGGCCAAAGCTTATAGCGCAGAAGGTTTCTCCACTGTGTCATACGCAGAGGAGTTGTTAGGTAAGCGACTAAAAGAGCAACGTGACTATGTTGCAGAGTGCGAAGCAAAACTGCTTAGACATGAAAGGCTGATTGGATTGCTAACCGTGGGTCCTGATCTGCCTGATGTAGACCTGAAACGCATGGACGATTATTTTGAGGCAAATTATCGTTCTCGTAAACCAAGGGATTATCGGCTTAGCAAAGAGGTGCCGATCGAAGGGTATATTGAATATCAAATTCAAGGCTCCGGTCCGTGCAATTCTATTTTTGTATATGTGTACCTGTCTGCTGATACCAAAGGCGCGCAACTTGGCATAGAGTTGGTTGGTAAAAGTAGTGACATTATATGGAATTCGACGACGGTATTGTCTGGCGTTGATACCATCGGGCTCGTCCGTTTCTCTCTCGGAAATTTGCTACAGCAAGAAGAAGTGGCATTCATTCGTTTCTTTGGTCGAGAATCTGGTGCTTGCGTCAAAATTGTAGAGTGTTCGATGGTATCGCGTTGGCCTTTGCGTCCCAATAAACTAGTTCCGTGCGCATATTTTTCATATGATGAGTGATTTAGGTTTAAGCGTTAATATATTATTGATTGTCGAGGCGGATATCGCGACAACTCAGTTGACTGAGCAGTTGCTTTCGGAATGTTCTGGTCTCGGTGTTACATATAAAAAAGTATATCTTTCCCAGATAGATGAGCAGCTTCTATCGAACTCAGAACTTCCATTGTTTGTTCGGACTGCAGATCCTGTTGCGATTTTCTGGATGGAGTCGTTGAAACGCAGTAATATTCCATATTTTTATTATATTGATGACAATTTTTGGTTGATTGAAGGGGAGACTGCTTTAGCGAAGTACTATAAACATCCGATTATTCGGCGCTCTCTAAAGTATGCGGTGGAGAAAGCGCATACTGTTATTACCAATTCGGTAGCTCTTAGAGAGTACATACTTCCGAAAAATCGCAATACGGTGCTGTTGCCTGCTTTTTTTGATTTTTCATTACTTTCTGGGTGCGAAGTAAGTACAGACTCGGAATACCGTATCGGATTTGCCGGCAGCCCATCGCGTGATGCGGATCTGGATATTCTCAAGGACGTGATTCCTCATATACTCGCGAAAAGAAGCAATGTTGTTTTTGAATTTATCGGCTGCATGCCCAGCTGGTTGGAGCAGGGGGCCAGAGTAAGGTTTTTCGGGCATATGAATAGCTATGCTGAATATATAGCCTTTCAAGTACAGCGCGGTTGGAAAATAGGTCTCGCGCCACTTGATAACAAAAATTCTAATAAGTATAAAACGAACAACAAATATCGTGAGTACGCTGCATTTCGATGTGCTGGAATTTATACACAATCTGAAAGTTATGTAGGTTCTGTAGTTGATGGTGTAACTGGGTTGTTGATGGAATCTAACACTGCTGCATGCTGGATCGCTGCTATTGAACGTTATTTAGATGATGAGGTGAGCAGGGCTACCATTGCTGACAACGCATACAATGATGTGCTTCGCCGGTTTGATATCGCCACTGTAGCGGCGCAATGGACCGCTCTTTTTCAAGTGGGCGGAAGGTTAATGAATAGCAGTACGATACAGCCTGTTCGTATTTCCACCTGGGGCGGATTCGTCAGGCGCTTGTCCCATTACTGGTTGTTGGTTGAAATTTCCATGTATGAGGGCGGTTTCAAGTTGACCTTTTCCAGAGTTCTTAATAAATTTTTGCGCTATTTTCATTTAAAAGGGCCGCGCTAAGCTGGCTGGTACACTTTTCGGGGGTATATTTCGATGAGGTTCGAGTTGTAGACTTACTCGTTTTTTTGCATCTTCGCAACTCCGGAAAATCCAAATCAGGGTCTACCGTATCGGGTTGCGAGAATGTTCTGAGAGATTGCTCAGTAATTTCTCCTGCACGCTTTTCGTGATAAATTGAGCCCCTGCTCTCTCCGAATCGGTTAAAATGCCAAAAAAAATACTTGTCACCGGTGCGACAGGATTTCTTGGAAGGTCCTTGGTTCAGCATTTTTGCAATTTTCCAGATAATTCCGTCGTGGCCCCATTACGGAGTGTACGAGGGAAGTTACCAGAGGAAATGACTGTAACTCGTATATCGGATATTAATGAAGATACCGACTGGCGCGAGTCTTTAACTGGTGTGGATGTTGTTGTACATGCTGCGGCGCGAGTGCATGTCATGCAAGAAGACTCGGCAAAATCCATTGAAGAGTTTCGCGCGGTTAATGTCAAAGGAACACTTTGTCTGGCACGGCAGGCCGTTGCGGCCGGTGCCAAAAGGTTCATTTATATAAGTTCTATCAAGGTTAATGGCGAAGCTACTCTGCTCGGCCATGCCTTTAGTGCCAGCGACACTCCGCTCCCGTCTGATGCTTATGGGATCTCCAAATACGAAGCAGAGCAACAACTAATGCAGCTTGCCCAGACAGGCGCAATAGAAGTTGTAATCATCCGCCCGGTACTAATTTATGGTCCAGGTGTAGGTGCGAACTTTCGTCAAATGATGCACTGGCTCACGAAGGGCATTCCAATGCCTTTCGGATCTGTTCACAACCTGCGAAGTCTCGTTTCACTGGATAACGTCGTTGATTTGGTCAGTACGTGTGTCGATCATCCTCGTGCCGCAAACCAGGTGTTTCTGGTCAGTGATGATGAAGATGTTTCTACAACCCAATTGATGCAACGTCTTCTGATTTTTTTGGGTAGAAAAACCTGGCTCGTCCCCGTTCCTGTTTCGCTACTGAAGTTCTTCGCTCGCCTGGTGGGGCGAGGTGCAGTCGCTCAGCGGCTTTTCGGCTCGCTACAGGTCGATATCAAGAAGAATCGAGAGTTGTTAGGCTGGCGTCCGCCCTTCACCCTGGATGAGGGCTTGAAGGCGACGGCTGAGCATTTTCTGGAGTCTCGCAAAAGATGAGTTACGGATATTTCATTCCATTGGTTTTCGGAATTGCTTTTTTGCTGACTGCTGTTTTGCGCCGGTATGCGATATCTCGAAGTCTGATGGATGTTCCTAATGCACGCAGCTCTCATGTTGTGGCTACGCCACGCGGTGGCGGCATAGCGATTGTTGCGGCATTTATCTTGTCCCTGGGCTTTCTGTTTTTCACGGATTTGATTTCCGTCCGGTTTTTTGTCGCGATGGCAGGGGGCGGTGGTGCCATTGCCTTGATTGGATTCATGGATGATCACGGGCATATCGCCGCGCGATGGCGATTGTTGGGTCATTTTGCTTCAGCTTTGTGGTTATTGGGCTGGATGGGGGGCATACCACCCGTTGAGTTGTTCGGTACTTCGATCGAACTGGGTTGGCTGGGTTTTGTGCTGGGCGCTTTTTATCTTGTGTGGCTACTCAATCTTTACAACTTCATGGACGGCATTGACGGAATCGCCAGTGTAGAAGCGATTTGTGCCTGCGTCGGTGCTTGTCTGCTTTACTGGTTGTCGGGATTGGAGAATCTGATCTGGGCGCCTTTGTTGCTCGCTGCTGCCGTTGGCGGTTTTCTATATTGGAACTTCCCACCGGCACGGATATTCATGGGCGACGCTGGCAGTGGATTTCTGGGCATCGTCCTTGGCGGATTGTCTCTGCAGGCTGCCTGGGTGAGCGCACCGATGCTCTGGGCCTGGATGATTTTGCTTGGTGTGTTCATTGTCGACGCTACGTACACGCTGTTTCATCGCATGCTGAGAGGAGAAAAGATCTATGAAGCACACCGTAGTCATGCCTATCAGTTCGCTTCACGTCGCTTTGGCAAACACTTGCCGGTCACTGTTGCGGTCGGCGTGATCAATCTGTTCTGGCTGTTGCCCATTGCCTTTTGTGTCACGCGCCTCGGTTTGGACGGTGCTTTGGGTGTGCTTTTGGCTTACATTCCATTGATCGTACTGGCAATAAAGTTTCACGCCGGAGATCTCGAGATTCCGGTGGTCAAGAACTAAGCAGTAATTGCCAGGTCATTTAGGTTTAGAGTGATCACGAAACGCCATTGAGCCGGCACGATGGCGAGTGCTGCTCAAAGGAGTGATCAAGGTAATTGAAGGGTTTATGGATAAAATCAGAGAGTACCTGTTAGGCCTTCCCCGGCGCCGCAAGAGACTGCTTCAGGTTGCCACAGACATCGTGCTCGTCTGGGCCGCTTTGTGGCTGGCCTTTATCGTTCGCCTGGGTCTGGACGATATGTACAACCCTTTCAAGGTGCATTTCTGGCTTTTCGTATGCGCGCCTGTTGTCGCGATTCCCTTGTTCATTCGTTTTGGCATGTACCGTGCGGTAATGCGCTATTTTGGCAACGATGCGCTGGTCGCTATTATCAAAGCGGTCAGTCTGTCCGCATTGATTCTGGCGCTGGTTGTCTATTGGTATAGCAACCACGAGGCGGTAGTCCCGCGTTCGATTGTCTTCAACTATTGGTGGCTGAGCCTTGTCATCATCGGCGGCTTGCGGTTGTGCATGCGTCAGTATTTCATGGGGGACTGGTTCGCTGGCGCTCAGCACGTACCCTTTTCCAGCCGTGACGATAGCCTTATCAAAGTTGCAGTCTATGGGGCTGGAGTCGCGGGTAATCAATTGGTTGCCGCATTACGCATGGGCCGAACCATGCGCCCGGTGGCATTTATTGATGACGACCCGAGCATTGCTGATCGGGTAATTGCCGGGCTGCAGGTTTACAAACCCAAGCACATTCAACAGATGATCGATGAAACAGGTGCGCAGGAAATTCTTTTAGCGCTGCCGTCGTCGACACGTGCACGTCGCCGGGAGATTCTCACGCTTCTGGAGAGTTTTCCGCTACATATCCGCAGCGTTCCAAATTTCACTGACCTTGCCAGTGGCCGAGTCAAGGTCGAGGATATTCAGGAAGTGGATATCGCTGATCTGTTGGGGCGTGATTCGGTGCCTGCACAACCGGATCTGCTTGAGCGCTGTATCAAGGGCAAGACGGTGATGGTTACTGGCGCTGGCGGTTCCATTGGCTCTGAGCTTTGCCGACAGATCTACTCGCTTGGCCCCACCAGGCTATTGTTGTTTGACCACAGCGAGTTCAACCTTTACAGCATACTTTCGGAGTTGGAGCAAAGGGGAACCCGGGAGTCGACTTCGGTCAAGCTCTTGCCGATACTCGGATCCATCCGACATCCGCATAAACTGCTGGATGTCATGAATACCTGGGACGTTGAAACTGTTTACCATGCGGCCGCGTATAAGCACGTGCCCATGGTTGAACACAACATTGCAGAAGGGGTGCTCAATAACGTCATCGGGACGCTTAATACTGCCCAGGCTGCCTTGCAATCGGGGGTGTCCAACTTCGTATTGATTTCCACAGACAAGGCGGTTCGCCCTACTAACGTGATGGGCAGTACCAAGCGTCTTGCCGAGTTGACGCTTCAGGCCTTGAGTCGAGAAATCGCCCCTGTTCTGTTCGGCGACAAATCCAATGTGTCTCGAGTCAACAAGACTCGTTTTACGATGGTCCGCTTCGGCAATGTGCTGGGTTCTTCCGGTTCGGTTATTCCCTTGTTCCACAGTCAGATCAAATCAGGTGGGCCATTGACGGTGACCCACCCCAAGATTACCCGTTACTTCATGACTATCCCTGAAGCCGCGCAACTAGTGATTCAGGCCGGTTCCATGGGGCAGGGGGGCGATGTGTTCGTACTCGATATGGGGGAACCGGTAAGAATTGTCGAACTGGCGAAGAAGATGATTCATTTGTCCGGTTTGAGCGTGCGTTCGGAGAAAAATCTGCAAGGTGACATTTCGATCGAATTCACCGGATTACGCCCCGGCGAGAAGCTTTATGAAGAGTTGTTGATTGGCGATAACGTATTGGCGACTGAACACCCGATGATCATGAGTGCTAGCGAAGATCATTTGCCATGGGACTTGCTCAAGCTTCGTTTGGCGGATTTGCTGGCTGCCGTCGAGGAAGATGATTATTCGCGCGTTCGCCAGTTGCTGCGAGACACCGTCTCCGGCTACACCCCCGATGGCGAAATTGTCGACTGGATCTATCAGCAACGCCGTCTCGAGCCCTGATTGTTTCACATTCTGTAACGCTCGCATTTTTGACATACACCCATCATGACCTACGTTTGGAGAGCAGCTTCGGAAAAGCTGCTTTCTCAAACGATGATGGAGCGTCAAAAATGCGTACCGGTTACTTCTGTTCTCTGATTTTTGCTTTCCTCACCAGCGCCTCGATCGCCGCTATTGCTGCACCTGTTGCCCCAGTGGAGTCACCCAAAGCGCCGTTGGTGATGGATACAGCGGCAGCTTCCCAAAGTGCAAAAGTCGATCTCAACGATGCCGACGCGGCGACGCTGCAAAAGGAACTGGCTGGGGTAGGTGAGGCCAAAGCGAAAGCGATTGTTGCGTATCGTGAAACAAACGGGCCGTTTTCATCGGTGGATGAGTTGCTGGAAGTGAAGGGGATTGGCAAGGCGATCCTGGATCGCAATCGCGACAAGCTGGAAGTCAACTAAGCTGAGTGTTCAAAGCCAAGAGGCCGGTCATTGACCGGCCTTTTTTACTTGCGCAGTGCATGGCCGCTGGTAGCGGTGGAGAGGGCACCCGTCGGACGATTTAAAATTATGGCTATCATATTGCCTTTAGATTATGCCTATAATAATTTGCCGGGGCGTCGAGCCGACACGTCTCATCGGCAACTTCCTTCATCAAGTATTCCAGGAGCACTCTCATGAATTCCGCACACTCCCAAGGTACTGCTCTCGTCACCGGCGCATCGTCGGGTATCGGTGCGATTTATGCTCAGCGCCTGGCGGCGCGTGGTTTTGATCTGCTGTTGGTAGCCCGTGACAAGGACCGTCTGGAAAGTGCTGCTAGCCAGTTGCGTGAAGCCCATGGCGTTCAGGTTGAAGTGCTCAAGGCCGATCTGACACAGAAGGATGACGTGCTCAAACTCGAACAACGCCTGCGCAGCGATTCCAGCATAAGCTTGCTGGTCAATAACGCCGGTGTGGCGGCGGACGGATTGCTGGCCAATGCCGATATGGACCGGTTGGAGCGACTGATCCAGTTGAACATCACCGCCGTCACGCGTCTGGCCTCGGCGGCAGCCGCCAGTTTCGCCAAGGCCGGTCGTGGCACGATCATTAATATCGCCTCGGTGGTGGCGTTGTTCCCGGAACGCTTCAACGCTACCTACAGCGCCAGCAAAGCTTATGTACTGAGCCTGACCCAGTCGTTGAACACTGAACTTGAAGGCACCGGCGCGCAGATCCAGGCTGTGCTGCCCGGCGTAACCCGCACCGAAATCTGGGAGCGCTCCGGTATCGATGCCAGTGGCATTCCGGCAGAAATGGTCATGGACGCGGGCGAGATGGTCGATGCGGCGCTGGCCGGTCTGGATCAGGGCGAGTTGATCACCATTCCTTCACTGCCTGATGCAGGCGAATGGCACGCATTTGTTGCGGCTCGTCATGTCATGGCGCCGAACCTTTCTCGCAGTGTCGCAGCCCAACGCTACAAGTCCGGCAATTGAATTGATCAGAGGTCACCACAGTATGGATTCGCGTCGAATAGTCGTCACGGGCATGGGCCTGGTTTCACCCTTGGGCAGCGATCTTGAAGTCGTATGGCAGCGTTTGCTGGCAGGGCGTTCTGGTTTGCGTAACTTGCCTGAGGCAACGGTCGCTGATTTACCCACGCGAGTCGGCGGCGCGGTGCCGACGCTGGAAGAGGACGCTGAAGCAGGTTTCGATCCGGATCGCGCTACGCCACCGAAGGAGCAGAAGAAGATGGACCGCTTCATTCTGTTCGCCATGGAGGCTGCCCGTCAGGCGCTGGAACAGGCTGACTGGCATCCTTCAGAAAGCAAAAGCCAGGAGCGTAGCGCAACGATCATCGGTTCCGGTGTCGGTGGTTTCGGCGCGATTGCCGACGCCGTGCGCACCACCGACAGTCGCGGTCCTCGGCGTTTGTCACCGTTTACCATTCCGTCGTTTCTGGTCAATCTCGCGGCAGGTCACGTGTCCATTCAACACGGCCTCAAGGGGCCTTTGGGTGCGCCGGTGACGGCGTGCGCTGCGGGTGTTCAAGCGATTGGCGATGCGGCGCGCTTGATCCGCGCCGGCGAAGCGGATATTGCCGTGTGTGGCGGTGCGGAAGCCTGCATCGACCGCGTCAGTCTGGCCGGTTTCGCGGCAGCGCGGGCACTGTCGAGCGGTTACAACGACACCCCGCAGCGCGCCTCGCGGCCGTTCGACAGCGGGCGCGACGGTTTCGTGATGGGCGAGGGCGCCGGGCTTTTGGTGATCGAATCCCTCGAGCATGCGTTGGCGCGTGGCGCGACGCCGCTGGCGGAGCTGGTCGGCTATGGCACCAGCGCCGACGCCTATCACCTGACGGCCGGGCCTGAAGATGGCAGTGGGGCTCGGCGGGCGATGACGCTGGCACTGGCGCAGGCGGGTATCGAGCCGGATCAGGTGCAGCATCTCAATGCGCATGCGACCTCGACGCCAGTGGGCGATCTGGGTGAGTTGGCCGCGATCAAAGCGTTGTTCGGCACGCAGAATAAAATCGCCGTGACGTCGACCAAGTCAGCCACCGGTCATTTGCTCGGCGCTGCCGGCGGGCTTGAAGCGATCTTCACGCTGCTGGCAATTCGTGATCAGGTGGTACCGCCGACGCTGAATTTCGACAATCCCGATCCGGCGAGCGCAGGGGTGGACATCGTCCATGGCCAGGCGCGGCCGATGTCGATCGAATATGCACTGTCCAATGGTTTCGGGTTTGGCGGGGTCAATGCCAGCGTGCTGTTCAAGCGCTGGCAGGCTTAGTCGCGGTTCTTGAGGTGATCGCGGGTGACATCGAGGATGCGTTGCGCAAACCCGGCATCCGCGACACTGCGCGACAGCAGCAGTGCACCGACCAGGGTCGACATGATGACGATGGCGCGGTCAGCGCTGTTTTCGCCTTCGAGGCTGTTTTCGATCTGCTCCAGCCGTGCGTTGAGGACCACGTCACTGGTGGGACTCGGCTGGCCACGCAGGCCCAGCTCCGAAGAAATGGTCAGCAACGGGCAGCCTTCATGGGGCGACGTTTGATGCCATTCGGACAGGTACGTCTCGATAAAGGCATCAAGCGGGTTGTCCTTGGAAAAAATCTCGGCACATAACCCGTCGACCTGGTTGCCGGCCTCTTGCAAGGCCTTCTCGACCAACTCGTCCTTGGATTTGAAATGTGAATAGAAACCGCCATGGGTCAAACCCAGCGCCTTCATCAGGGGCTGCAGACCTGTAGCGCCGATTCCGTCCTTGCGAAAGCGTGCCGAAGCCTCCTTGATGATGCGCTGATGGGTCTGGGCTTTATGGTCATGCGAATAACGCATCTGGAACTCTCCGCAACAATGTCCCCATCTTAACCAAGGAAAATTAGATGGTGACTGTACTTCTACTTCTTAAAAGCGTGCGGATAGGTCCAATGGCTATAAAAAGCACAAACCCCGCCGATCTGGCGGGGTTGTGTTCAGCGGTCTTGGGCGTCTTTGGCGTCCGCTTCGGCATTGCGTTGGGCAACGCGCTTGCGTTCTTCATCGGTCAGATCGACCTTGTTGGCGGTGTCGCGCAACATCATCAATCCCCCTACGATCGAGCCGATTGCAACGACCAGAATCAACCAGGCATACCAAGGCATAACGGCTCTCCTTAATGGCAGGTCGACGGACGAGGAGTTCGCCGTGCAACGCTGCATACCACTTTTGAGCGAAGTGAACTCGCAGTGGTTCCATTCTAGGCCGCTTGTACCCGGTACACCCGAAATCCCTCAATTGCCCGTCAGCATTGCATCGGCCGGTGCGTCGGCACGCAGTTGTCCGGTCAGCAGGAAGTAGCCGAAACCGACCGCCATGAAGCCAAGGAAGATCAAGCCGATCAACGCGTTGAACCAGGCCATCGCCACCAGACAAACCACCGCCAGCACCAATGCAATCATTGGAATCAACGGATAGCACGGCGCGCGGAAAGTGCGTTCCAGATTCGGTTCCGATTTACGCAGTTTGAACAGGCTGAGCATGCTCATGATGTACATCACGATCGCGCCGAACACGGCCATGGTGATCATCGCGGCGGTCAGGGTCATGCCGCCGAGATTGATCAAGCCGTCGCTGTAAATCGCCGCGATGCCGATGATGCCGCCGACAATGATTGCGCGGTGCGGGGTCTGGAAACGCGAGAGTTTCGCCAGCGAAGCTGGGAGATACCCGGCGCGGGCGAGGGCGAAGAACTGCCGCGAGTAGCCGAGGATGATCCCGTGGAAACTGGCGACCAGACCGAACAGACCGATCCATACCAGCATGTGCAGCCAGCCAGAGTTGTCGCCGACCACGGTTTTCATCGCCTGCGGCAATGGGTCATTGATGTTGGCCAAGGTGCGCCAGTCACCGACACCGCCGGCAAAGAACATCACACCCATCGCCAGCAGCACCAGAGTCAGAATGCCGCTGATGTAAGCCTTGGGGATCGTGCGTTTCGGGTCCTTGGCTTCTTCGGCGGCCATGGCGGCGCCTTCGATGGCGAGGAAGAACCAGATCGCAAACGGAATGGCCGCGAACATCCCGGCAATCGCTGGCGCACCAAATACATCCGACCCCGCCCAGCCATTGAGCGCGAAGTTGCTGAAACTGAACGCCGGCGCGACCACCCCCATGAACACCAGCAATTCGGCGACGGCCAGTACGCAGACGATCAATTCGAAAGTCGCCGCAAGCTTCACGCCCAGAATATTCAAACCCATAAAGACGATATAGGCGCCGACCGCTGCGTGTTTCGGATCGAGTGCCGGAAACTGCACATTCAGGTAAGCGCCGATGGCCAGGGCAATGGCCGGTGGCGCGAAGACAAACTCGATCAGCGTCGCCAGGCCAGCAATCAATCCTCCTTTTTCACCGAAGGCGCGTCGGCTGTAGGCAAACGGCCCGCCCGCATGGGGAATCGCGGTGGTCAGTTCGGTGAAACTGAAGATAAAGCAGGTGTACATGGTCGCGACCATGAACGAGGTCACCAGAAACCCCAGCGTCCCAGCCACGCCCCAGCCATAACTCCAGCCGAAGTATTCCCCGGAAATCACCAGCCCCACGGCGATGCCCCACAGGTGCAAGGTGCCCAGCGTGGGTTTGAGTTGTGTGTTCATGCGTTTGCTCCCTGAACGGTTTGGAAAGCTCAGGGGAGGGCGTTTGCAGTGCGCGTGCCATTGCGCTGAAACAAGTCGTAATGAGTTGAAAGCTGTCGTATCGGGGATGTTCGCCGGGGGATAGCTGCTTTTTGTGCGCCAGTTGGGTGCGATGTTGCTTGTTATGCCGTCTTCGCGAGCAGGCTCGCTCCCACATTTTGAAATGCATTCCCCTGTGGGAGCGAGCTTGCTCGCGAAGGCGCCAGCCCAAACACCACAAAGCTCAGCTGTAACGCCCGCATAAACCCACTCTTTACGCTTTCTTTATGGCCAGCCAATCCCCTCGCTCTCGTTCCTTTACAGCCTCCTTTCCGACAATGCCTGCACACACGGCAATACGCCGTAACACGGAGATCTTCCATGAGCGTTCTGGACGGGGTGTCACTGCTGTTGGCAGTGGGGCTGTTCATTTATCTGTTGGTTGCGCTGTTGCGCGCGGATCGGAACTAGGAGCGGCTATGCACAGTTATGACTATTGGCTGATCCTCGCGTTCTTTGCGTTGGTCTTGCTGCCGGCGCCGTTCCTCGGGCGCTTCTACTACAAAGTAATGGAAGGCCAGCGCACCTGGCTGACGCCGGTTCTCGGCCCGGTCGAGCGCGGTTGCTACCGTATCGCCGGGGTCGATCCGCAGACTGAACAGAGCTGGCAGAAATACACGCTGGCTCTGCTGGCGTTCAACCTTGCCGGTTTTCTGCTGTTGTTTGCGATCCTGTTGTTCCAGGATCACCTGCCGCTGAACCCGCAGAACCTGCCGGGCCAGGAGTGGACGCAAGCGTTCAACACCGCCGTCAGTTTCATGACCAACACCAACTGGCAGTCCTACAGCGGCGAGGCGACCCTCAGCTATCTGAGCCAGATGGTCGGTCTCACCGTACAGAACTTCGTCAGCGCCGCCACCGGCCTGGCCGTGCTGGTTGCGCTGTGCCGTGGCATCGGTCGCAAGTCGACCAAGACTCTCGGCAACTTCTGGGTCGACATGACCCGCGCCACCCTCTACGGCTTGTTGCCACTGTGCCTGTTGCTGGCGTTGTATCTGGTCTGGCAGGGCGTGCCGCAAACCTTCGCGCAGTATGTGAATGCGGTGACGATGCAGGGTGTCGATCAAGTGATCCCGCTCGGCCCGGCCGCCAGCCAAATTGCGATCAAGCAACTGGGCACCAACGGTGGCGGGTTCTTCGGCGTCAACTCGGCGCATCCATTCGAGAACCCGACCGCGTGGAGCAACTTGTTCGAAGTCGCTTCGATCATTCTGATCCCGGTGGCGCTGGTGTTCACCTTCGGCCATTACGTCAAGGACCTGCGTCAGAGCCGCGCGATCATCGCCTGCATGCTGGCGCTGTTCCTGATCGGCGGCGCGACCTCGCTGTGGGCGGAGTATCAACCGAACCCGACGCTGAGCAACGGTGCCGTCGAACAGACCGCACCGCTGGAAGGTAAAGAAGCGCGCTTTGGCACCACCGCCACGGTGCTGTGGTCGGTGACGACGACGGCGGCTTCGAACGGCTCGGTCAACGGCATGCACGATAGCCTCAACCCGCTCAGCGGCATGGTCGCGCTGGTCAACATGATGGTCGGCGAAGTGATCTTCGGCGGCGTCGGTGCCGGGCTCTACGGCATGTTGCTCAACGTGCTGATCGCGGTGTTCCTTGCCGGTTTGATGATCGGACGTACACCGGAATACCTCGGCAAGAAACTCCAGGCGCGCGAAGTGCAATTGCTGGTCGTCACTCTGTTGGTGATGCCGGTTGGCGTGCTGGTGCTCGGTGCGATTGCCGCAGCGGTTCCCAGTGCTGCGGCGACCATCAGCAACCCCGGACCGCACGGTTTCAGTCAGTTGCTTTATGCCTACACCTCGGCAAGCGCCAACAACGGCTCGGCGTTCGGTGGCCTGAGCGCGAACACGCCGTTTCATAACCTGATGCTCGGCCTGGGCATGTTGATCGGCCGCTTCGGTTACATCCTTCCCGTGCTGGCGCTGGCTGGCAGTCTGGCGATGAAGAAAACCGCACCGATCGGCCAGAACAGCTTCCCGACTCATGGCCCGCTGTTCGTGACCCTGTTGACCGTGACCATTTTGCTGGTGGGCGGCCTGACCTTTCTGCCGACTCTGGCGCTCGGCCCAATTGCCGAACATTTAAGTATGGGCTTCTAAGGAATCCATCATGAATATGCACGTTCCTGCAAAACCTGCAGAGCCGACCAAGTCGGCAGAAGCACCGAAAACCGCGATCTCGGCCCTGTGGCGGCCGGCGCTGGTGCAAGCCTTCGTCAAGCTCGACCCTCGGCAACTGAAGCGCTCGCCGGTGATGCTGGTGGTCGAACTGACCGCGATTTTCACCACCGTGCTGTGCTTCATTCCTGACGCGGATGTGCCGACCTTCGTGGCTGCGCAAATCGCTCTGTGGCTGTGGTTCACCGTGCTGTTCGCCAACTTCGCCGAAGCCCTGGCCGAAGGTCGCGGCAAGGCCCGTGCCGACAGCCTCAAGGCTGGCAGCGAAGGCCTCAGCGCCCGGCGCAAACTGGCCAACGGCGGCTTTCAGGTGGTACCGGCAGCGAGTCTGCGCAAGGGCGATGTGGTGCGCGTCGAAGCGGGGGAGATGATCCCCGGCGACGGCGAAGTCATCGAAGGTATCGCGGCAGTCAACGAGGCGGCGATCACCGGTGAATCGGCGCCGGTGATTCGCGAATCCGGCGGCGACCGTTCGGCCGTCACCGGCAACACGCGACTGGTCTCCGACTGGTTGCTGGTGCAGATCACCGCCAACCCGGGCGAGTCGACCCTTGACCGCATGATCGCACTGGTCGAAGGCGCCAAGCGGCAGAAAACCCCGAACGAAGTGGCGCTGGACATTCTGCTGATCGGCCTGACCCTGATCTTCCTGCTGGTCGTCGTGACGCTGCAACCGTTCGCGCATTTCGCCAACGGCAGCCTGCCGCTGGTGTTTCTGGTGGCACTGCTGGTCACGCTGATTCCGACCACCATTGGCGGTCTGTTGTCGGCGATCGGTATCGCCGGGATGGATCGTCTGGTGCGTCTGAATGTGATCGCCAAATCCGGTCGCGCCGTGGAAGCGGCGGGCGACGTGCATGTGTTGCTGCTCGACAAGACTGGCACCATCACTTTCGGTAACCGTCGCTGCAGTGCGGTGTATGCCGCGCCAGGTGTGACGGGGCGCGAGCTGGCTGAGGGCGCGCTGTTCGCCTCGCTGGCCGACGAAACCGCTGAAGGTAAATCCATCGTTGAGTACTTGCGCGGTCTGCATCCGCAGCCTGAGCCGGCGCTGGAAACCCTGACCGCTGTGCCGTTCAGCGCTGAAACCCGTTTGTCCGGCGTCGACTATCAGGGCCGTGTCTACCGCAAAGGCGCGGTGGATTCGCTGCTGAGTTTTCTCGGCCAGAAACGCTCGGACCTGGCCCCGGCGCTGTCGCGGGAAATCGACAAGATCGCGCAGAGCGGCGGTACGCCATTGCTGGTCTGTGCCGACGGCAAATTGCTCGGCGCGATTCACCTCAAGGACGTGGTCAAACCGGGCATTCGCGAACGTTTCGCCGAACTGCGCAAACTCGGCATTCGTACTGTGATGGTCACTGGCGACAACCCGCTGACCGCTGCTGCCATCGCCGCTGAAGCGGGTGTCGATGATGTCCTCGCCGAGGCTACGCCGGAGAAAAAACTCGCGCGTATTCGTCACGAGCAGAACGACGGTCGTCTGGTCGCAATGTGCGGCGACGGCGCCAACGATGCCCCGGCGCTGGCCCAGGCTGACGTTGGCATGGCGATGAACGACGGCACGCAAGCAGCACGCGAAGCGGCGAACATGGTCGACCTCGACAGCGACCCGACCAAGCTGTTGGACGTTGTGCAGATCGGCAAGGAATTGCTGGTGACCCGTGGTGCGCTGACGACTTTTTCCATTGCCAACGACGTGGCCAAGTACTTCGCGATTCTGCCGGCGCTGTTTGCCTCGATTTATCCGCAACTGGGCGTCCTCAACATCATGCAACTGACCAGTCCGCAGAGTGCGATTCTCTCGGCCATCGTCTTCAACGCCTTGATCATCGTTGTGCTGATTCCGCTGGCGCTGCGCGGTGTGCGCGTGCAAGCAGCGAGTGCGGCGGCGTTGTTGCGGCGCAATTTGTTGATCTACGGACTGGGTGGGATTCTGGTGCCGTTTGTGGGGATCAAGGCGATCGACATGTTGCTCACGGCGCTGCATCTGGTGTGAGGCTGACATCGCAGCCCCTCACCCTAGCCCTCTCCCGGAGGGAGAGGGGACTGACCGAGGTGTTTACGAGAGGTGCATCGACCTGAGATATCGAGCCGAACTCAGATCTTGAAAAGCATACAAATCGGCTCCCTTTCCCCCTCGCCCCTTTGGGGGAGAGGGCTGGGGTGAGGGGGAAAAGATCTCTCTGACGCCCCACCAAAGTTGGCCCAACGAATTCGAGGATTATGAAATGTCCACAATGATACGTCCCGCCCTCAGCCTGCTGGTGCTGATGACCCTGGTCACCGGCGTCGCCTATCCACTGGTGGTGACCGGTGTCGCGCAAGTCGCGTTCCCCGCTCAGGCCAACGGCAGCCTGGTGCACGATGCCGACGGCAAAGTCCGTGGCTCGTCGCTGATCGCTCAGGATTTCGTCGGCGATGCGTGGTTCCATCCACGGCCATCCGCCGGTGCGTTTGCGACGGTTTCCAGCAGCGCCAGCAACCTCGCGCCGAGTAATCCGGCACTCGCCACGCGGGTGATCGATGACGCCAACAAGTTGCAGGTTCCGGGGCAAGGTCCGGTGCCATTGGCCTTGCTGACCACCTCCGGCAGCGGCCTCGATCCACACTTGCCACCGGCAGCAATTGCCTATCAACTGGCGCGTGTCGCAGCGGCGCGAAATCTGCCGGTATCGACTGTAAAGCAATTGCTCGATGCGCACATCGAACAGCCGCTGGTGGGGCCGCCGGTGGTGAATGTGCTGGCGCTGAACATGGCATTGGAAAAATTGTAGATCGGCGGCGCGGCCATTCGCGAGCAGGCTCGCTCCCACAGGGATATGCGTTCCAAATGTGGGAGCGAGCCTGCTCGCGAAGAGGGCCGAAAGAACACCGCATAACTATCAGCAAGAGAGAACATCAAGCATGAGCGACTCCGGCCGCGCCGACGCGCTGTTAGCAGACCTGCCCCGTGACGGCCGTGGCCGCCTGAAGGTTTTCCTCGGCGCCGCCCCCGGTGTCGGCAAAACCTACGCCATGCTCCAGGCCGCCCACACGCAGCTTCGCCAAGGCGTGAAAGTCCTCGCCGGCGTGGTCGAAACCCACGGTCGCGCCGAAACCGAAGCGCTGCTCGGTGGCTTGCCGCAGCAAGCGCTGGTGCGCTCGGAATACCGTGGCGTGATGCTTGAAGAAATGGACCTCGACGGCATTCTCACGGCCAAACCGAAGCTTGTGCTTGTCGATGAACTGGCCCACAGCAACGCGCCCGGCAGCCGCCACGCGAAACGCTGGCAAGACATTCAGGAACTGCTCGCCGCCGGTATCGATGTGTTCACCACGGTCAACGTCCAGCACCTCGAAAGTCTCAATGACCAAGTGCGCGGCATCACCGGTGTGCAGGTCCGCGAAACCCTGCCGGACTGGGTGTTGCAAGAAGCCTATGAACTGCTGCTGATCGACCTGCCGCCGCGTGAATTGCTTGAGCGTCTGCGCGAAGGCAAGGTCTACGTCCCGGAGCAGGCGCGCGCGGCCATCGATGCGTTTTTCACCCAGACCAACCTCACTGCATTGCGCGAACTGGCGATGCAAACCGCCGCCGCGCAGGTCGATAACGATCTCGCCCAGGGCTATCGCCAACTCGGTCAGGCCGCGCCGGCGGTGCGTGGCCGATTGCTGGTCGGCGTTGATGGCGATGCGCAGTCCGAACGCCTGGTTCGGCATGCCAGTCGTGTCGCTCAGCGCCGGCATCTGCCGTGGAGTCTGGTGCACGTCGATAACGGCGCGGTGCGCGACGAGCAATCACGTCTGCGTCTGCAAAGTGCTCAGCAACTGGCGGAGCGCCTCGGTGGTGAAGTGGTTTTATTGCGCGCCGGTGAAGTGGCGAAAACCTTGGTCCAGCATGCTGCCGAGCGCCGTGCGAGTCTGGTGCTGGTCGGCCAGTCCCGGCCGAGTTGGCGGCGTCGACTGTTCGGTGGTGGCTTGGCCGCGCGTCTGTTGCGTCAGGCCCATGGCCTGGAAATCAACGTCCTCGACAATGATCATGAACGCCCGCAATCGCGGCCGCGCAACCCGCTGACACTGGTGTGGTTCGACTATGCGCTGGCGCTGGTCGCCACGGTGTTGGCCAGTGCTCTGGCGTGGGCAGTGTCGAGTGTGTTGCCGCTGCCGAATATCTCGCTGGTGTTTCTCGCGGCGGTGTTGCTGGTGGCCGTGCGCAGCAGTCTCGGCCCGGCGCTGGCCTGTGCGGCGCTGTCGTTTCTGACCTATGACTTTCTGTTCATTCCGCCGAATTTCTCTTTCAGCATTCAGCGCGAAGAAGACGTGCTGACCCTGCTGTTTTTCCTGTTGATGGCGGCACTCACCGGCAACCTCGCGGCGCGTCAGCGTCGGCAATTGCAGGCGTTGCGCGACACCCAGCAAGAGACCAGCGAGCTGCTCGACCTGTCACGCAAACTCACCGCCGCCACCGACCGCCAGGCCGTGGTCAGCGCCGCCGCGCAACACCTCAATGGCTGGAGCGATCTGCAACTGTGCCTGCTCAATCGCGACGGCCAGGGCGGCTGGAAAGTCGAGACCGGCGGGCCGTTGCAATTCAGCGAGTCCGAGCGCGCCGCGGCCGATTGGGCCTGGCAACACGATCAACCGGCGGGCATGGGCACCGGCACGTTGCCGTTCGGGCGTTGGTGGTGGTGGCCGCTGTCAGTCGAAGACGGGCCGCTGGCGCTGCTCGGTGTCTGCGCCAAAGAAGGCCAGACCTTGAGTGGCCAGCGTCGCCGCTTGCTCACCGCATTGAGTCAGCCGCTCGCCCAAGCGCTGGCCCGCGCGCAACTGGCTGACGATCTCGAAGCCGCGCGTCTGCATGGCGAAACCGAACAACTGCGCAGTGCGTTGCTGGCCTCGGTGTCCCACGACTTGCGTACGCCGCTGACCGCGATGCGCGGCAGCATCGACAGCCTGTTGGCCCTCGGCGAAGCGATCCCGCTGGAAGACCGTCGCGAACTGCTCGAAGGCACTCGCGATGAAGCCGAACGCCTCGACCGCTACATCCAGAATCTGCTCGACATGACCCGCCTCGGCCATGGCGCGCTGAAGCTGGCGCGGGACTGGGTGTCGCCCGCCGACATCGTCGGCAGTTCGCTCAATCGTCTGCGCGCAGTGCTGGCGCCACTGCAAGTCAGCACCGACGTACCGGCGGAGTTACCGCTGTTGTTCGTGCATGCCGCGCTGATCGAGCAGGCGCTGGTCAACGTGATGGAAAACGCCGCACGGTTCTCGCCGCCTCACGGTCGTCTGGAATTGCGCGCTGGCGCCGATGACCAAGAGATTTTCTTCTCGGTCAGCGACGAGGGGCCAGGGATTCCCGAGGACGAGCGGGCGAAGATTTTCGACATGTTCTACACCGCTGCCCGGGGTGATCGCGGCGGTCAGGGCACCGGCCTCGGGCTGGCAATCTGTCAGGGCATGGTCGGCGCGCACGGCGGTCGCATCAGCGTCGCCGACGGCATCGACGGACGCGGCACCTGCATCACCTTGCACTTGCCCTTGCAGACGCAACCGGGGATGGACGATGAAGCCTGATGGCGACTGCGCTACTCTCTTGCCACTTCTTTGTGTTGATGTGAATTCATGAGCCAGACCGCGACCATTTTGGTCATCGACGACGAACCGCAGATCCGCAAGTTCCTGCGCATCAGCCTCGCATCTCAAGGCTACAAAGTACTTGAAGCCGGCACCGGTGCCGAAGGGCTGGCGCAGGCGGCGCTGAACAAACCGGACTTGCTGGTGCTCGACCTCGGCTTGCCGGACATGGACGGCCAGCAAGTGCTGCGCGAGTTTCGCGAATGGGCCACGGCGCCGGTACTGGTGCTGTCGGTGCGCGCCAGCGAGGGGCAGAAGGTCGAGGCGCTGGATGGCGGCGCCAATGACTACGTGACCAAGCCGTTCGGTATTCAGGAATTTCTCGCGCGGGTTCGCGCCTTGTTGCGTCAGGCACCGGCGGGGGAGGCCCAGCAAGCCGCATTGAGTTTCGGTCCGTTGACGGTGGATCTGGCCTATCGGCGAGTGTTGCTCGACGGCGTCGAAGTGGCGCTGACCCGTAAGGAATACGCAGTGCTGGCGCAACTGGCGAGGCATCCCGGGCGGGTGATTACCCAGCAGCAATTGCTCAAGGATATCTGGGGGCCGACGCACACCGAGGACAGCCATTATTTGCGGATTGTGGTGGGGCATTTGCGGCAGAAACTGGCGGATGATCCGACGCGGCCGCGGTTTATTGTCACTGAAGCCGGGGTCGGTTATCGGCTGTTGGAATCTGCGGGATAGCTGAAAGATCGCAGCCTTCGGCAGCTCCTACATTGGAATGCGTTCCCCTGTAGGAGCTGCCGAAGGCTGCGATCTTTTGATCTTTATTGCTGCTGCTCACTGTCATACCGATCCAGCGTATCCCGCGCAATCTCGCGTCCCAACGCGATCAACTCCGGCGCCTTGTAGAACTCGAAAAACCTGCACACCCGCTTCGGCACGTTGATCAGGATATCCGGCGGATACCCGGCAATCTTGTACTGCGCCAACGAGGTCTGCATCACCTCGAAACTCTGGTTGATCAAGTCCAGCAGCGACGCCGGCCCGACGTTATCGATGATGAACGATCCGGTCGCTGATTTCGGCGCGCCTTCACGCTCAGGCGCGGCGGCCGGTTGCTGGCTTTCCGGCTCAGCGCCTTCCAGCCATGGGTTGATATCCGCCGCTTCGGCGCGCAGTGCTTCCTGTTCCAGCTTCAACAGCTGCTCAGCCTGTTTGCGGCGGAACGGCATCTTCGACCCCAACGAATTGATCAGGCTGTCGAAGCGTGAGCGGAACGCCGGCGGGCGCTGAATCACCGGCAGTTTGTAATGGCGCTGGTTGGTCGAGTTGAGATTGACCGCAATGATCAGATCACAGTGGCTCGACACCACCGGCACGATCGGCAGCGGGTTGAGAATACCGCCGTCGACCAGCATGCGATTGCCTTGCATCACCGGGGTGAACAGGCTGGGAATCGCCGCCGAGGCGCGCATCGCCTGATGCAGGCAGCCTTCCTGAAACCAGATTTCCTGTTGATTGGTGAGGTCGGCGGCGACGGCGGTGTAGGGGATGCGCAAGTCTTCGATGTTGACCTCGCCGACGATCTTGCGAATCTGCCCGAAGACCTTTTCGCCGCGAATCGCGCCGAGACGAAAACTCACGTCGACCAGCCGCAGCACATCCAGATAGTCGAGACTTTCGATCCAGTTCTTGTATACGTCGAGTTTGCCGGCGGCATAGATCCCGCCGACCACCGCGCCCATCGAACACCCGGCGATGCAGGCGATTTCGTAACCGCGTTTCTCGATCTCTTCGATGACCCCGATATGGGCATAGCCCCGGGCGCCACCGGAGCCCAGTACCAGCGCGACACGTTTTTTCATCCAGAGTCCTCCCGACAAGGTTGCACAATGCACCCATCGCCGGGCTGGCTCAATCGTCGAGGTCGTTGAGTGCGCCGGTGACGTCGTTTTTTCGATACTGCATGACTCTTCGGCGCTATCCTTCTCAGTTGCTCGGTTTCACCCGCCGGCAAGGCACTTTTTCGCAGCCTTACCGTCTTACCTGCACGACTGTTGACCTATTTTGAGGTGTGAGTGATGAAAGCCTGGATCTGTGTGCCGTTGATGGCTCTGGCATTGGCCGGTTGCGCCGGTAAAACCGCTTACCGCGACAGCTGCGGCAGCCAGCTCGACGCGGCCTGGCATGAGCTCGATCTGGCCAAGGCCGAAGGCTTTGCCGGCACGGTCAGTTATTCCAAAGCCCTGTCGTTGCTGACCGCTGCCAAGACTCAGCAGCAATTCGAGGGCTTTGAAGGTTGCAGCAACAAAGCCGAGAAGGCGCGCTTCTACATTCGCGAATCCCGCGCTGGCCGATAAAAGCAGCGGCAAGATTTCAGCTACAAGCTACAAGTAGTAGGCGCTCACACTTGGAGCTTGCAGCTTGCAGCTTCTAACTGTTTACGGAGTAAACCCATGATTGACCGGTTGGTGGCTCATGTCCTGAGTCTGGAGGTGCGGCTGTTAGCCTGTCAGGCGCGATTGACGGCACGTACCGACCCCGAGGCGCTGCACGATCTGCGCACTACGGTGCGGCGCTTGCGCAGCCTGTTGCGGCCATTGCGTGGCTTGCCCGGTGTCGAGCAACTGGAAGACGCCGCTTCGGCAGTCGGCCAATTGACCACGCCATGGCGCGATCGCGAAGTGTTGGCGGCGTACTTGCTTCAGCATGATCAGCCTGAAGCCGCGCAGCGGCGCATGGCGCAGATGGCAGAGGCCTATCCGGCGCTGGCGGCGAGTGCCGAGGTGGCTTCGCTGCTGATGATTCTCGACGCTTTCCCGCGTTTCCTGCGTGCTTCCCAGCGTCAGGGCTTGCTCAAGGGCTTGGCCAAACGCATCGAAAAACGCCTTGGCAAGCAATGGCAGAAACTTGACGAGGCGCTGCACGATCCCGCTCACGACCGTCATCGCTTGCGCTTGCTGATCAAACGCGTGCGCTACGGCATCGAAGCCTATCCCGAACTCGACCGCTTGCCCGAGGCGGCGCTGGCGCGGTTGAAGTCGGCCCAAGGCGCGTTGGGCGACTGGCACGATTGCTGGCAGTGGCTGGCGAAGGCTGAGCTTGAGACGGATCTGCAGCCCTGTGTCGCCACTTGGCAGGCGACCATGATCAAAGCCGAAACCAAGGCTGATCGAGTACTGGAAAAACTCAGTTCAGCCTGCTTCAAATAATCCTGAATCACCACCAATCCCCTGTAGGAGTGAGCCTGCTCGCGATAGCGGTCAGACATTCAACAAATGTGTTGGCTGTCAGACCGCTATCGCGAGCAGGCTCACTCCTACAAGGGATCTTCAATGTGGCGGATATAGGTTTAAGGCCTTTCTGTCAGTCTCTTTGACCGGTATAGACGCTGCGACGCTGTGCAGGTCTGGTTAAGATCGCTGCATTCCTTTCTCGTTTTCTGAGGTTGCCATGCGCTTTAGCGATCTGCTCGATGCGGTCCGCCGCCAACCGGAACTGACCATTCCTGCCGAATGGGGCCAGGGCCGTGCCAGTTTCGGTGGCCTGGTTGCCGCGCTGCAATACGAGGCCATGCGCGCGAAAGTCCCGGCGGATCGCCCGGTGCGTTCGCTGGCGATCACCTTTGTCGGCCCTGTCGAACCTGAAGTCCCGGTGAGTTTCGAAGTGGATGTGTTGCGTGAAGGCAAAGCCGTCAGCCAGGTCATGGGCCGGGCGATGCAGAATGGCCAGGTGGTGACAATCGTCCAAGGCAGTTTTGGCGCTTCGCGGCCATCGGAGGTGGCAGTCGAGGCGTATCCGGCGCCGTCAATGAAACACTGGGACGAATGCCAGGAGTTGCCTTATATCAAAGGCGTGACCCCGGAATTCATGCGTCATCTGGCAATGCGCTGGAGTGTCGGTGGGATGCCGTTCACCGGCACGCAATCGCGGCTGATGGGCGGCTGGGTGCGCTTGCGTGGGGATGTCAAAGAAGAACCGGTCAACGAGGCGCATCTGCTGGCCCTGGTGGACGCGTGGCCGCCCGCGCTGTTGCCATATCTGAAGAAGCCGGCACCGGGTAGCACGCTGACCTGGACCATCGAATTCGTTCAGCCGCTACACGATTTGAGCACGCTGGACTGGTGCCAATACTTGGCCGACATCGAGTACGCCGCTGACGGCTACGGCCATGTCGCCGCCAAGCTGTGGAGCGCGCAAGGGGAGTTGATTGCGATGAGTCGCCAGACCGTCACGATCTTCGCCTGAATCAGTGCCGACGGTGGCGCTCACGCCAGGCGCGCCACCAGCCGCCACTGAGAAAGAAGCGCGGAAAGGTCAGAAACTGCTCGACCAATAAGCGCGACACAGCATCTTTACGATCACTGAACGGCTCGGAGGCTTGCGCCTCAAGGCTGTGGCCATGGCGCTGCAAACCCAGCGCCGCAACGATACCGATCACGCCGATGGCGACGCTGGCCAGACTCAGGCTGAACACCCCGGAGACAATCAGCAGAAACGCGACGATGAACAGCGGCACGGCGATCAGGTGCAACACCAGATTGGTCGGGTGCTGATGATTGCCCGGGTACGCGCGCCATTGCCACGCGGGAAGGTTGGGGTGACGTTTGCCCATGTTTTCTACTCCTCGATCCATGTTGAACTCATGGTTGAAGAATAGGCCCGGGCGTGGAGGGCGGCGAATCAAGGTTGGCTATTGGCATCATAGTAATGATGGACAAAAAAGATCGCAGCCTTCGGCAGCTCCTACATTGAAATGCGTACACCTGTAGGAGCTGCCGAAGGCTGCGATCTTTTGATCTTCAGAGCTTCAACTGACCGATCGCCTTGCTCAACTCCCCAGCCAACGTCGCCAGCTCATTACTGGTCGTCGCCGAATCCACCGTCTGCTGCACGGTGTTCTCGGTCACATCACGAATACTCACCACCGCCCGGTTCATCTCTTCGGCGACCTGGCTTTGCTGCTCCGCCGCCACGGCAATCTGCGTATTGCTTTCACGCATCTGCGCCACCGCCCCGGTGATTTCCGCCAGCGCCGCGCCAGCCTCCTGCGCCTGCTGCACGCAATCGTCGGCCTTGTACGAACTCTCCTGCATGAAATCCACCGCGTCGCGGGTGCCAGCCTGCAACGCCGAAACCATCGTGGTGATCTCGTCGGTCGAGGTCTGCACGCGTTTGGCCAGATTGCGCACCTCATCGGCGACCACGGCAAACCCCCGGCCCATTTCACCGGCGCGAGCCGCTTCGATGGCGGCGTTCAAGGCGAGCAAGTTGGTCTGCTCGGCAATGCTGTGAATCACGCTGACCACGCCGTTGATCTTCTGACTGTCCTCGGCCAGCCGTTGAATCATCTCGGCCGTCTGCTGCACGCCGCTGGACAGCCCGGCAATCGAGTGCTGCACCCGCGCGACCACTTGCTGACCACTGCCGGCGAGGCCATCGGCGGTCTGCGATAAGTCGCGGGTGGCGCCGGCGTGCTGGGCGATGTGATAGACCGTGGCGGTCATTTCGTTGATCGCGGTGGCGGCCTGATCGGTTTCGCTCTGTTGACCGAGCATGCCGTGGCGCACTTCGTTCATGCTCGACGCCAGCCGCGCCGCGCCGACATCCAGTTGCCGTGCGGTGTTGGCGACGGTCGTTACAACGCGCTGGTAACCGGCCTGCATCGCGTTGAACGCATTGGCCATCTGCCCGACTTCATCTTTGCCGGCCAGTGGCACGCGGGCCGATAGATCGCCGCTTTTTTCAACGTGCAGCATCACGTCTTTCAAGGTGTTGAGCTGGCTGAGCAGGAAACGGATCAGCAGTTGCGAGGCACACAGCATGGCGAACATCAGAATGAACACCGCCACCGCATAGTTGGCGAAACGTTCGCTGAACACTTGGCTCAGGCTCGGACCATAGGCAATCACCGCGACCTGCTGACCATCGGCGCGGCCAAACACCTCAGCACCCATCAACGGATTGTCGCCGAACAGCGGCAGGTGATTGATCTCGTTCCAGCCGTTGCTGTCAGTGATTTCCAGCAAGGGTTGATCATTCAGGCGCGGTGCTTCGCCGCGTTTGAAGGTCAACACCTGATTGGCTTTGGGCAATGGCTGACCGACCGGCCAGGCTTTGAGCAGTTGTGCCTGGGCTTGCGCCGAGGCCTGTGATGCGTGACTGCGCGCCTGTTGTTCCAGTTGCACGGCGTACAGCACCAACAGCAGGGTGGTGACGAAGGCGACCGCGTTGACCGCCCAGAATTTGTATTTCAGCGAGATATTGCTAAGCCAGGCACCCATGGAGGTCTTCTCTGATAGCGGAAACAGTTTTGGCAAGGTGCCATTATTGTGCCGCTATGCAGGTCTGCGGATCTTGATACACATCAAAAGAACACATTGCTCCCACAAGGAAATTGGGGGTGTGTCAGGAGAGGGTGGGGAGGTTGTAGAACGCCCGGGCACACGCGGTGGTATGCGCCGCCAGATCTTCCTCGGTTTCGCCACGATGCAACGCCACTTCACGCAGCACTTCAGTCAGATACGCCGGCTCATTGCGGCCGTTCTTCGGCTTCGGTCGAAGAGTGCGCGGCAGCAAATAAGGTGCATCGCTTTCCAGCATCAAGCGTCCGCGCTTGATCTCTTTGACCAGTGGATGCAAATGCGTGCCACGGCGCTCATCGCAGATCCAGCCAGTAATGCCGATGTGCAGGTCCAGATCAAGGTAGCTGAATAACGCCTTTTGCTCGCCGGTAAAGCAGTGCACCACGGCGGCGGGCAGTTGATCACGGAAATCCTTGAGGATTTCCAAAAGGCGCGGGCTGGCATCACGTTCATGCAGGAACACCGGCAATTGCAGTTCAACGGCCAGGGCCAGATGTTCTTCGAGGACTTTTTCCTGCTGTGGGCGCGGCGAGAAATCACGGTTGAAATCCAGCCCGCATTCACCCACGGCGACGACGCTTTTCTCTTGCAGCAGGCTGCGCAAACGACGCGCACTGTCAGCGTTCCAGTCACTGGCCGAATGCGGGTGAATACCGGCGGTGGCGAACAGCCGCTGGCCACTGTCATCGAGTTGCTGGCACAGCTCCAGGGCTTGCTCGCTGCCCTCGACGCTGGTGCCGGTCAGCACCAGTTGGCAGACCCCGGCGGCATAGGCGCGATCAAGCACGGCCTGGTGTTTGTCGGCGAAACTTGGGTTGGTCAGGTTGACGCCGATATCGATGAGTTGCATGGTTGCTACCTCGGACCGAAGGCCGGAAAGCATACCAGAGCTGTAGATTCATAAGAAAAGCCAAGAACTACAACGAGTTATAGCTGTCTCTTGATGCCGCGACGCAGCCCGGTTTGGCAGAGGTGCCATTACTGTGCCAGTCTCTCGCACTTTGCCAGCGCTCCAGGCGCTCTGTTTTCGTCGGTGATTTCGACTTCGTAGAGATGAAATCGCCCCGTATTCTTTTCGGAGAGTGGATGGTTCGTCCCTCGGTTTTGCTGCTGTTGTGTGGATCGTTGCTGCTGCCGATGACGGCGGTTGCGCGCCTGCCCGGGCCGCTGCAAGCCGTGCCGGCGGCCAAGGTGCGAGACTTGTCCGAGATTCGCAGCAGTCGCGTGTTGCGCGTACTGGTCAATCAGAGCCGCAACAGCTCCGGCGAAGTTCAGGGTCAGGCCATCGGCGTCGAATACCATCGTCTGCGCGCCTTCGAGCAATACCTCAACGGCCATGCCCGCGACGGCCAGCAACTTACCCTCAAAATCATTCCCAAAGCCAAGGATCAACTGCTCGGCGCCTTGCAGCGTGGCGAAGGTGATCTGGTCGCACCGGGTGAATTGCTCGATCTGCAACCTGGTTATGCCGTGGCCAGCAGCGAACCGATCGCCAGCAACATACCGCTGGTGCTGGTCGGGATCAAAGGTGAGCGGCGCTACACCAAAGTCGAGCAGCTCTCCGGCAAAACCCTGGCGTTGCCGACCGGCAGTGCGGCGGGGGAGGCGGTCAGTCAGCTCAATCAGAAACTGGCGTTGCACAAACTGGCGCCGATCAAGATCGAATGGGTCGATCCGACCCTGGCGGTCGAGGATGTGCTGGAGATGGTTCAGGGCGGGATTTTTCACCTGACCATCGTTGAGCAGCCGATTGCCGAACGCTGGGGCAAGATCCTGCCGAAGCTGCGCTTTGACCGGCAACTGATGATCAGCGAGCCGGGCGAGGAATACTGGTTTGTACGCCGCGATGCTGCGATGTTGCGCGCGAGCATTGATCGCTTCCTCGGTGGTTACAAGAAACCGTCCAACGAAGATGCCGCGTTTCTGCGCATCTATCGGCGTCTCTATCAAGTCCACTATCCATTGGCCAAGGCTGATCGCCAGCGTCTGGAAAAACTGCGCCCGACCCTGCAGAAGCATGCCCAGGCGCAGAACATGGATTGGCTGAATCTGGCCGCACTGGCGTTCAAGGAATCACGCCTGCAACCCAACGCGCGCAGCGGCAGTGGCCCGACCGGGCTGATGCAGATCACGCCGTCCGCCGCCCAGCGTGTCGGCGTGAGCAATATTCAGAATCTCGATGCAAACGTGCAGGCCGGAGCCAAGTACCTGGCGATGATTCGCCGCAAGTTCTTCAACAGCCCCAAGCTCAATGAACGCGAGCGCATGGCCTTCACGCTGGCGGCCTACAACATTGGCCCCGAACGCGTGCAGGGCATGCGCGCCGAGGCCCGGCGGCGTGGGCTGAATCCCAACCAGTGGTTCTTCCAGGTCGAGCGTATTGCCATGGAGCAGGTAGGAATGGGGCCTGTCAGCTATGTTAATAGCGTGAACAAGTATTACTTGGCGTTCGACCGCGAGCGGGAGTCGTTGGAGCCCGGGGCGCAAAAAGTCGTCTCACGGAAATGATCTAATAAATTGATTGTTATGGCGAAATATTTGCGCTTTTAACATGAAATTTACTGATTAATATAGCGGCCAACCAACACACAACTTCTCGCAAAACAAGGAACGCCCCATGAGCTCTCTGATCAACAAAGTACTGTTCACCCGCGCTGGCTACGGTCTGACCATCCTGCGCATTGCGGTCGGCGTAATCTTCGCTGCGCACGGTTCGCAAAAGCTTTTCGGTCTGTTCGGTGGTTATGGTCTGGCGGGCACGGCGCAGTACATGGACAGCATTGGTCTGCACCCAGGCTACCTGATGGCGACCCTGGCTGGCGGCACTGAGTTCTTCGCCGGCCTGGCCTTGATCATCGGCCTGCTGGTGCGTCCGGCGGCGTTGGGTCTGACCTTTCTGTCGCTGGTGGCGATCTTCACCGTACACATCAGCAACGGTTTGTTTATGGCCAACAACGGTTACGAGTTCGCTCTGGCCCTGCTCGGTGGCAGCCTTGCCGTACTGATCGAAGGTGCCGGCAAGCTCTCGGTGGACCGCGCCATCGCCGGTTAACCGCTCTGGCTCAAGGAATAGGCCCGCATTGTGCGGGCCTTTTTTGTTGCCGCTGATTCTTGACACTGATCGGTCACGTTCTCTAGGATGTTGCCCATGCGCCGATTTAAACAGCTACTTGCGGGGCGCCAGGTGACTTTCAACAGTTGCCGTCAGAAGCCGGAACAGGGCTTCGAAATACCGCTAAAGCGCTGGTTCGGTGTTGCCTCTCACCTGCCATGCAGACTTTTGAGGCAGAGACACGACACGATGAATGCACTACGCCCTCCAGCACGTCCCGCGCCGATCACTGCGCATATCACTCAACGCAACCCGAAAATTCTCCTTGGCGGCAAACATCAGCCGACGCTGTTGCGTTATCTCGATGGCTGGCCACGTCGCAGCGGCGGTCCTGCCGCGTTCCTGATCCAGTTTGTCGAAGACGGCGAGTCGCTGGCGCGTTTTGTCAGTGACAGTTTTGATCTGGCAGTTATTCAAGCGCCAAGCGCGGAAGATGCGCCAGAGATGATCAAGCAACTGGTCCGCGTTGCGCGGCAGGGCTTGATCACCCGTCGCTGATAGGCTTTACGGATAGTCGATGGCGACGATGTAAACGAACTGTTCACCAGTCGGAGTCTGCACCCGCACCTCTGCATCCAGCGCCTTGCCGATCAACGCGCGGGCCAGGGGGGAGTCGATGCTGATCAAACCCAGTTTCAGATCCAGTTCATCCGGGCCGACGATGCGGTAGCGCGATTGCTTGCCGTCTTCGTCTTCGATGGTCACCCAGGCACCGAAGTAGACCTTGTTCGGATCACTGGGTTTTTCACTGACGACTTTCAACGCTTCCAGGCGTTTGGTGAGAAAGCGCACGCGACTGTCGATCTCGCGCAGCATTTTCTTGCCGTAGGTGTACTCGGCGTTCTCCGAACGATCGCCCTGAGCCGCCGCTTCGCTGACCGATTGCGTCACCTGCGGGCGGCGCACATGCCACAGCTCATGAAATTCGGCGCGCATCCGCGCTTCACCTTCGGGGGTGATCAGCGCGGTGCCGGCGGGGCGTGGAGGGCGATAACGGCTCATGGCAACTTCTTGTGATTAAGACCGCTTGAGTCTATCAACCCTCACGCAACACTGTCAGTGGACTTGCGTTGAGCGCCCGACGCGTACCGAACACGCCGGCACCACCAATCAGCGCCGCGCCAATCAACGGCAGCACCAGCAACCACGGATGCGGGTGCCACGGCAGATCGAACGCGTAGCGATACAACACCAGACTCACCACTTCCGAACCGATCGCCGCAAGCAGGCCGCTGACGGCACCGAGCAAACCGAACTCGATGCGCCGTGCCTTGATCAGCAACTGCCGCTCCGCCCCCAGCGCACGCAACAGCGCACCTTGGCGGATACGTTCATCCAGCGTCGACTGCAAACCGGAGAACAGCACGGCCATGCCCGCTGCCAAAACAAACAACAACACGTATTCCACCGCCAGGGTGACCTGGGCGAGGATGCTGCGCAGTTGTTCAAGCAGTGCTTCGACCTGAAGAATGGTCACCGCCGGGAAGGTCCGCGACAGTTCGACGATCTGCTGATCATGACCCGGCGCCAGATAGAAGCTGGTCAGATACGTCGCCGGTAGATCCTTTAACGTACCGGGCTGGAAAATCATGAAAAAATTCGGCTGGAAGTTGTCCCAGTTGATTTCGCGCAGGCTGGTGACCTTCGCTTCACGATTGACTCCGCCGACACTGAACACCATGTGATCGCCGAGTTTGAGCTTGAGGCTTTCGGCGACTTTGCCTTCCACCGAGACACCGGGAACACCGTCGGTTGGCTGATCCTTCCACCATTCACCCGCCGTGAGCTTGTTGCCCGCCGGTAAGTCAGCAGCCCAGGTCAAACTCAAATCTCTTTGAACCGCGCGGTCGCCCGCCGAATCCTTGCTGACGATTTGCTGCACCGCTTCGCCGTTGATGCTGATCAGTCGGCCGGGCACTACCGGATACAGTGGCGCCGCTTGTGCGGAGACCTTGATCAGGTGATCGGTGAAGGCCTGTTTGTCTGCCGGCAGAATATTCAGGGCAAAGTAGTTCGGCGCGTTTTTCGGCAACTGGTTCTGCCAGGTGTCGAGCAGTTCGCCACGCAGCAGGGCGATCAAAGCCATCGACAGCAGAATCAGGCCGAATGCCAGCGACTGACCGGCCGCTGCCAACGGATGACGCAGCAACTGGCCCAGACCCAGGCGCCATGGCAGCGAAGCGCGGGCGAGCATCCGCCGCAGGCTTTGCAGTAGCAACAACAGCAAGCCGCCCAGTACCAGTGCGGCGACCACGCCACCGCCGAGCAAGGCAAAGGTCAGCAGCAGATCCAGACTCAGGCGCCACATGATCAGGCCCAGCGCTCCGAGTGCTGCGCCGTAAACCATCCAGGTACTCGACGGAATCGGCAGCATGTCGCGGCGCAGCACGCGCAGCGGCGGCACGCGACCCAGCGCAGCGAGCGGCGGCAAGGCGAAACCGGCCAATGCGACCAGCCCGGTGCCGATCCCGGCGATGGCTGGAAACAAACCGCCCGGTGGCACATCGCTAGGCAACAAATCATGCAGCAGCGCGAACAAGCCCAGTTGTGCCAGCCAGCCGAGCAGCGCTCCGCTGAGTGCGGCGAGCAGGCCGAGCACGGTCAACTGCAAACTGAACAGCAGCATGGTTTCCCGGCGCGAAAGACCGAGGCAACGCAACAACGCACTGGCATCGAAGCGGCGGCTGGCAAAACGGTTCGCCGACAACGCCACTGCCACGCCGGCCAACAGGACGGCGACCAGACTGGCCATGTTCAGATAGCGTTCGGCCTTGCCCAGCGCACCGCCAATCTGCCGGTTGCCATCGCGGGCATCCTGAATCCGCTGGTTGGCGGCGAGCCCGGGTTTGATCAGTTGCCGATAGGTTTCCAGCGCCTGCGGTTCACCGCGCCACAGTTCGCGGTAACTCACGCGGCTGCCGGGTTGCACCACACCGGTGGCGGCGAGGTCGTCGAGGTTGATCATGACGCGCGGCGTGAGGCTGTAGAAATTGCCGGCGCGATCCGGTTCATAGGTCAGCACACGGGCCAGCTTCAAGGTCTTCATGCCGACATCGATGCTGTCGCCGATCTTCAGATCCAGTGCGGTCAGCAGGCGTGCCTCGACCCAGGCTTCACCCGGTTGCGGTTCGCCGCCGGTTTCTTCGGTGGCGAACGGGGCAGGTGCGCTCTTCAGTTCACCGCGCAATGGATAGGCGCGGTCGACGGCTTTGATGCTCGACAACTGAATACCATTGTCTGTAGCGATGACGCTGGAGAACTCCACCACTTGCGCATGATTCAGGCGCAGCTCAGTACCACTCCTGATCTGTTCTTCACGGGCCGGGGAACTGCCTTCGAGAACCAGATCAGCGCCGAGAAATTCAGTCGCGCGCAGCATCATCGCGCCGTTCAGGCGAGCGCCGAAGTAACCGATGGCGGTACTCGCCGCTACCGCAACGACCAAGGCGAAAAACAACACGCGCAATTCGCCGGCGCGGGCATCGCGCAGGAGTTGACGTATAGCGAGACTGAACAGACGCAACAGCGGCAAACGTGCCATCAAGGCTCCAGAGGGGCGACCAGCAGCCCGGCTTCAAGACGGATCAGGCGCCGGCAACGATGGGCCAGACGTTCGTCGTGGGTCACCAGCACCAGGGTGGTGCCGCGCTCCTTGTTCAATTCGAAGAGCAAATCGCTGATGCGCTCACCGGTATGGCTGTCGAGGTTGCCGGTGGGTTCATCGGCAAACAGCACGTCAGGCTCGGCAGCAAACGCTCGGGCAATTGCCACGCGCTGTTGTTCGCCACCCGAGAGCTGGCGCGGCGAATGGGTCAGGCGCTGGCCGAGGCCGACGCGCTGGAGCAGTTCGGTCGCACGCTCACGCGCATCTTTGCGGCCGTCGAGCTCCAGCGGCAGCATGACGTTTTCCAGCGCATTGAGACTGTCGAGCAGCTGGAACGACTGAAAGACGAAACCGACATGCTCGGCACGAATGCGTGCACGCTGGTCTTCATCGAGATTGCTCAAGCCTTGGCCGGCGAGGATGACCTCGCCGCTGCTTGGCAGGTCGAGGCCGGCGAGCAGGCCGAGGAGGGTGGATTTGCCGGAACCGGACGCGCCGACGATGGCCAGGCTGTCGCCCTTGTTCAGTTCCAGGCTGAGTTCGTGCAGGATAGTCAGTTCACCTTCCGCGCTGGGAACCACTTTGCTGAGGTTCTTCGCGGTGAGAATGCTTGCGCCCATGGAGAATCCGATGCGTGTGTGGTTTTTGAGTACTGGCCTGGCCGTTATGTGCATGGCCCAGAACGCAGCGGCGGGTACTGTCCTGATCGTTGGCGATAGTATCAGCGCCGGTTTCGGACTGGATACCCGCTTGGGGTGGGTGTCGTTGCTCGAACAACGGCTCAAACAGGAGGGTTTCGACGACAAAGTGATCAATGCCTCGATCAGCGGCGACACCAGTGCCGGAGGCCAGGCGCGGCTGCCGGCGCTGCTTGCAGAGCATAAGCCGGAACTGGTGATCCTCGAACTGGGCGGCAACGATGGCTTGCGCGGAATGCCGCCAACTCAATTGCAACAAAATCTTGCCTCGATGATCGACAGCTCCCGCCAGAGCGGTGCCAAGGTGCTGTTGCTCGGCATGCAATTGCCGCCCAACTACGGCAAGCGCTACACCGATGCTTTTGCCGAGGTCTACGGCAAGCTCGCTGACGATAAAAAGATCCCGCTGGTGCCGTTTTTTCTCGACGGCGTGGGCGGTCATCCAGACTTGATGCAGGCCGATGGTCTGCACCCGGCGGCCGGCGCTCAGGGCAAGTTGCTGGAAAATGTCTGGCCGACGCTAAAACCGCTGTTATGAGGCTTTTCTAAGGGCAGGCTTTCGGCTAATGTGGCGCCCCCTTATTTGGAGCCCCCGATGTCGCGTTCTGCCTGGTCCCTGTTTGCCTACCAACTGATCGAGCCTGACGAGCAGCTGGATCTGTTCGCCTGCCAGGAAGTGCGGGTGCATCTGGTGACCCGTCAACTCGAACTCGGTGGTTCGGCCGATCGCACCCTGTGCGGCAGCCTGTTGCCGGCGCAACCACGCTGGTCGAGCGTCGATCGCCGGGTGTTTCAGGATCAGCGCCTGTGTTCGCTGTGCCGGGCGATTCTGGAGTCGCAGAAGCGCGGGACTTCGCCGATCTGGCCGGAGTTGCGGTTCGAGCTCTGATTCTGTGGGAGCCGAGCTTGCTCGCGAAAAGGCCATGTCAGTAACATTTTTGGCGACTGACCCACCGCTTTCGCGAGCAAGCTCGCTCCCACCTGGAACACCTTGTCGCCTGCAATGGGGTGATCTCCCCGAATATTCAAAGTGCGGTGTACAATCGCGCTCTTATACCCTTGTTGATCATGCGAAGGATTTTCCGGATGTTGCCGCGCTTTCCTGCCGTCACCCGCTGCCTGTCACTTGCCGCCCTGTGTGTGGCCGGTCCCGTTGCTGCATTGGAGTTTCCCCTGCCACCACCCGGTGAAGACATCATCGGCCAGGTCCAGGTGATCAAAGCCAAGTACGAAGACACCTTCGCCGATCTGGGCACGAAGTACGATCTTGGCTACTCGGAGATGGTTGCAGCCAACCCGGGCGTCGATGCCTGGTTGCCGGGCGCCGGCACCGAAATCGTCTTGCCGACCCGATTCATTCTGCCGCCGGGTCCGCGTGAAGGCATTGTTATCAACCTCGCCGAATACCGCCTCTATTACTTCCCGAAAGGCAAGAACGTGGTTTACACGTTCCCGCTGGGTATCGGGCGTGAGGGTTGGGGTTCGCCAATCGCGCACACCTCGATCACCGCCAAGACACCAAACCCGACCTGGACGCCTCCAGCGTCGATCAAGGCTGAGCACGCTGCTGATGGCGATCCACTGCCAAACGTAGTGCCGGCCGGCCCTGACAATCCGTTGGGCCCGTTCAAGTTCACTCTGGGCACGCCGGGCTACCTGATCCACGGTTCGAACAAGAAGTTCGGGATCGGCATGCGCACCAGCCACGGCTGCTTCCGCATGTTCAACAACAATGTGCTGGAAATGGCCAGCATGGTTCCGGTAGGAACGTCGGTGCGCATTCTCAACGATGCCTACAAGTTCGGCAGCAGTGGCGGCAAGGTTTATCTGGAAGCGCACACGCCGATCGACGACAAGGGCAACCCGTCGGTGGTCGACAAGCACACCGCAGTGATCAACGCGATGCTCAAGCGTGAAGATGTCACCAGTAACCTGCGTGTGAACTGGGATGTGGTGCGGGATGTGGTCGCGGCGGAAGATGGCTTGCCTACGGAAATCGGTACACCGAATACTTCGGCACCGATTGTTGCCAATACACCGATCGACCTGCAGCAGTAAGTCGTACCCCGGAACCCGTCGATGCGTGAAGCGTCGGCGGGTTTTTTATTGCCTGAACAAAACGATGGGCAATAAAAAAGCCGACCCGATAAATCGGGTCGGCTCGATAACAATCCCGAGGGATTATTACTTGCGGCTAGCTTTGTCCAGCATGCGCAGAGCACGCTCGTTAGCTTCGTCAGCAGTCTGTTGTGCTTTTTGAGCAGCAGCCAGAGCTTCATCAGCTTTACGGTAAGCTTCGTCTGCACGAGCCTGGGAGCGAGCAGCTGCGTCTTCAGTAGCGGTCAGACGTGCTTCGGTTTCTTTCGATGCGCTGCTGCAACCGGTAGCCAGAACTGCGGCCAGAGCCAGAGCAGAGAATTTCAGAACGTTGTTCATCGTGTTCCCCTTCAAGGACTTTCAAATTAAGTGGCTGTCTCCTCACGATTGAGGAAATAGCCGGCGTACATACTACCCATTACTTGTAGTAAGTAAACTGACGTAAGGCAAGAAGCAAAAAAAATTGTAGGCGCTGATTCTTTTTCGAGCAACTTTTAACTGCGCTGTATAAAAAATACCCAGCTGCAAGCCCCGTGCAGAGCGAGTTATTGAGAAAAAGTTCCCGTTACGGCGTGCTGTTTTTGCGGTCTTGGCTAAAGTCTTTCTAGATGAATTCGTCCACACTTTTGTTCTGATTTTGCGCGCTGCTTCGCTTATCTTTGTCCATGTTGAGGTGACTTTAAAAAAGGCCGCACGTCTTAAGTCTCAACATCCGGCAATGTTCAGGTGAGCGGACCGCGAAGAACCTCTCGCAAGCTCACCCTGCGTCCATCGGAGCTACCTCCCGCCTACTCGCTTGATGACGAGCGCACCTTGAGCATTTTTGCCAATGGTGCCTACTATTTATCAGGTGCCAGGTTGCGCGAGATCGGTGTGGCTCTTCTCGGTGTCCATCAGGCACGGGGTGGCGTAGTTGTTCCTTCGCCGGAAAAACATCGGTAAGGTAGGGGTCAGAATCCAAGACCCGCGAGGAGTAGTGATGAGCGAGGCGTTGTCCATCCACCATGACCAGGCTGGTCATCAGTTCGAGACCAATGTGGACGGTCATCGTGCCTACCTGACCTATATGGATCTGGGGAAACAGACCCTGGATATCTATCGCACGTTCGTGCCCAACGCCCTGCGTGGCCGTGGCATTGCTGCAGCGCTGACCGAGAGCGCGTTGCAGTACGCCGAAGAAATGGGCTACACGGTGATTCCGTCGTGCTCCTACGTCGAGCGCTACATGGAACGTCATCAGCGCCGCGCCGCCAAGATCTGAACCGCACACACAAAAACGCCGGGCAATGCCCGGCGTTTTTTTATGCCTGCAAAACGCCTGTCAGTCGCGCTGGCGTTTCGGCAGAACATCCTTGAGCTTGGCGTGCATGCTGCGCAGGGTGTTCTCGGTGGCAGACCAGTCGATGCAGGCATCGGTGATCGACACGCCGTATTGCAGGTCGGCGAGGTCTTTGGGAATCGCCTGGCAACCCCAGTTCAAATGACTCTCGACCATCAGGCCGATGATCGACTGGTTGCCTTCGAGGATCTGGTTGGCAACGTTCTCCATCACCAGCGGTTGCAGGGCCGGGTCTTTGTTGGAGTTGGCGTGGCTGCAATCGACCATGATGTTCGGCTTGATCTTCGCTTTGTTCAGCGCCTGCTCGCACAGGGCAACGCTGACCGAATCGTAGTTCGGCTTGCCATTACCACCGCGCAGCACCACGTGACCGTAGGCGTTGCCTTTGGTAGTGACGATCGACACGCCACCTTCCTGGTTGATGCCGAGGAAGCGATGCGGGCTGGAGACTGACTGCAAGGCGTTGATCGCCACCGTCAGGCCGCCGTCAGTGCCGTTCTTGAAGCCGACCGCCGAGGACAGGCCGGAAGCCATTTCCCGGTGCGTCTGCGATTCGGTGGTACGCGCGCCGATCGCCGACCAGCTGATCAGGTCCTGCAGATACTGCGGGGAGATCGGGTCGAGGGCTTCGGTGGCGGTTGGCAGGCCTTTTTCAGCCAGATCCAGCAGCAACTGGCGACCGATGTGCAGGCCGTCCTGAATCTTGAACGAGTCGTCCAGGTACGGATCGTTGATCAGGCCTTTCCAGCCGACGGTGGTGCGCGGCTTCTCGAAATACACGCGCATGACCAGATACAGGGTGTCGGAGACTTCCTCCGCCAGCACCTTCAGGCGATCGGCATATTCGTGGGCAGCCTTGATGTCGTGGATCGAGCACGGGCCGATCACTACGAACAGACGGTGGTCGGTGCCATCAAGAATGTTGCGAATGACTTCGCGGCCCTTGGTGACGGTGCGCAGGGCGGCGTCGCTCAGAGGGATATCACGCTTGAGCTGATCAGGAGTGATCAGGGTCTCGTTAGAGGCGACGTTTAGGTCGTTGATCGGTAAATCAGCCATCGTTTACTCGTCAGGTCACGGGTGCCGGCCGCCAGCGATCCCCGCGCGGCGGAGCACAGCAGATTTAAGCGCGTCGGGGAGCGGAACCTTAGCGCGTAAAGCGCCTGCTCGACAATGGGCATGTAACTGTTTGGAGAAGACGGTCAGTCCAGCACTGGCTGGGCGAAAGCCTTGCGCATGCTGTCGTGGGAGAACTCGTCGGCGTGTTGCTCGACCCATTGCAGGGCCAGCGCCTGAATATCCTGCAAGTCTTCGTGGCTGTCGTGCATGCGGCAGTAGCGCTCGATCTGACACACCTGCTCACCCATTCGCGCGCTGAACAGCGTCTGCTCATCGGTAAACGCGATGCCCACCAGATAGCCTTTTTTGCGTCGCAGGCACCACGCGACATAGCCCGGATAACAGATGTCGGCATTGAGTGTCGGCATGCGTACTTGCAGGGCGGTGCCATGGCGCCAGGCACGGTGGTAATTGCAAGCAATGCCGCCGAGGCTGATAGTGTGCAGCTGTTGCCTGGAAATACACTCAGGCTTGAGCAAGGTTAATTCAACCGGCACCTCGTCCGGATGAGGAATGAAACGTCCCATGAGCACAGACTCCCTGTGTCGGCCATTTGACATTGTTTCCCCCAGTATAGTGGTCGAATCCGAACTGACCGATTTCGACGCCGACCAACGGCTGCTGGCGATGAGCGGCGTTTCGCTGGTGATTTTCACCAGTGTCGGTTGCGCCAGTTGCCGTTATGCCCGTGAGGTGTTGCCGGGGCTCGAACTGGCCATCGATCGCCTGTGCTGGATTGATGCCGGCGCCAACGGCGGGTTGGTGGAGCGTTATCAGGTCTTTCATTTGCCGGCGCTGTTTGTGGTGCGCGACGGCGAGTTCTTTGGGGCATTGCACACACGCCTGACAGCCGATGCGCTGAATGCAGCGCTGGCGCAGGCACTGGGTCGAATTGCAGAGGAGTTGCCATGATGGGGGCAGTGAATAAACCGGTCGTAGGGATTATCGGCACCGGCGCGATTGGTGGTTTTTACGGGGTGATGCTGGCGCGTGCCGGTTTCGATGTGCACTTTCTGCTGCGCAGCGAGTTTTCGGCAGTGGCTGAGCGCGGCTTGCAGGTGAACAGCGCGGTGCATGGCCCGCTGACGTTGCATCCGGCGCAGGCCTATTCGTCGGCCGAAGACATGCCCAAATGCGACTGGCTGTTGGTGGGTGCCAAAACCACCAGCAACGCCGGCCTGGCCCCGTCGATCATCCAAGCGGCCAAGCCCGATGCGAAAGTGCTGGTCCTGCAAAACGGTCTCGACGTCGAAGACAGCTTGCGTGAGCTGCTCCCTGACTCCTTGCACTTGCTGGGCGGCTTGTGCCTGATTTGCGTACACCGCGAAGGCCCCGGACAAGTCACCCATCAAGCTCTGGGCGCGGTCAATGTTGGTTATCACAGCGGCCCGGCCATTGATGATGTCGCGCGCATGGCAATTGTCGAGGAAGGCTCCGGTCTGTTCCGCGCTGCCGGTCTCGACTCCCAGGCCATGCCCAATCTGCAGCAGGCGCGCTGGCAGAAACTGGTGTGGAATATTCCCTACAACGGACTTTCGGTGTTGCTCGGTGCGAGCACCACACCGCTGATGGCCGATGCCGACAGCCGCGCATTGATTCAGGCGTTGATGGCCGAAGTGGTGCAGGGCGCTAAGGCCTGCGGCCACGACGTGCCGCCGGGATACGCCGACTATCTGTTCATGATGACCGAGAAAATGCCCGACTACTGGCCGAGCATGCACCACGACTTTTTACATAAGCGACCGCTGGAGCTGGAGGCGATCTACGCTCGGCCATTGGCCGCAGCGAAAGCGGCGGGCTGTGAGTTGCCACGCATCGAAGCGCTGTATCGCAATTTAGGTTTTATCGACCGGCGCAACGTTTAAGCCGGTCGCTCTGGGGGAAGGCATGGCCAAAAACATCGATGACAAACTGGTGCTGGCGATTTCGTCGCGCGCCTTGTTCGACCTGAGTGAGAGCCACAAGGTTTACCTGTCGAGTGGCGTCGAAGCCTACCGGCAATATCAGATCGAGCACGAAGACGAAATTCTTGCGCCCGGCGATGCCTTCCCGTTGGTGGAAAAACTCCTCAGCCTGAACAGCCGCCTCGGCCGTGCGCGGGTCGAGGTCATTCTGGTTTCGCGCAATAGCGCCGACACCGGATTGCGCGTATTCAACTCGATTCATCATTATGGTCTGGCGATTTCCCGCGCGGCGTTTGTCGGCGGGCGCAGTCCGTATCCGTATCTGAAAGCTTTTGGTTGCGACCTGTTTCTGTCGACGCATGCCGAAGACGTGCGCGCGGCGCTGGACGCCGGTTTCGCCGCAGCAACGATTCTGTCCGGTGGTGCCAGTCGCGCGGCCAGCGACGAATTGCGCATTGCTTTCGACGGTGACGCGGTGATTTTTTCCGACGAGTCGGAGCGCGTTTATCAGTCGGGTGGGCTGGAAGCATTTCAGGCCAAGGAACGCGAATCAGCACGCGAGCCCCTGCGCGGAGGGCCTTTCAAGGGCTTTCTGGCGGCGCTCAATCTGTTGCAGCGCGAGTTTCCCGATGATGACTGCCCGATCCGCACGGCACTGGTCACCGCGCGTTCGGCGCCGGCCCATGAGCGGGTAATCCGTACCTTGCGCGAGTGGGATATTCGTCTCGACGAATCGCTGTTCCTCGGCGGCCTGACCAAATCGGCGTTTCTTGAAGCCTTCGCTGCCGACGTGTTTTTCGACGATCAGGCCGGCCACTGCGAACTCGCCCGCGAAGTCGTTGCCACCGGCCATGTCCCTCACGGAATCAGCAACGAACCGTCGGTCTAAAGCCTACGTGCTTCAAGACGTTGCGTCGCACGTCGTACTCGCCAAGGCACTGCTAAGCTGAATCAAATCTCCGCCATTGTTGGCTTGCGAGGAGGTCATATGATTCGTTCGATGCTGTATGCCACTGACCTCGGTCTGTACGCACCGTTAGTGATGCAGCATGCCCTGGCGCTGGCGCGGACGTTCAATGCCGATCTGTACGTGGTGCACGCGGTGGAGCCGATGGGGCTGTTTGCCGAATCGGTGTTGCAGAGTTACCTCGACGAACAGGCATTGAACGAATTTCACAGTCAAGGTCTGAAAACTGTCATTGCCAATATCGAGCAGCGGGTGCTGGACAGCTTTCGCGAAGAACTCGGCGATGAAGGCGAGCAGGATCTGCAGCGCATCCGCGCCGTGCGTGTGCTGCAGGGTGATCCGTCGCAGGTGATTCTCGACCAGGTGCAGAAGCTCTCTGTCGATCTGCTGATCGTAGGCAGTCACAGCCACGGCGTGGGTGCGGAAACGCCGTTGGGGCGCACGGCAGCGCGGCTCCTGCAGTTGGCCAAAGTGCCAGTTTACATGGTGCCGCTAGTAGAGCGGCGGCGACGGGGGGATCGCTGAAGCACGAATAATGGCGCTTTGATAAAAAAGTTCTAGATTTATTATTCAAACCATTAATATAGTTATATACCGTCGCTGATGCCCGTGGCGTCTACCTGCTTTGAGGGATTCATATGAAGCTTCAACAATTGCGCTACATCTGGGAAGTGGCGCACCACGACCTCAACGTTTCCGCTACAGCCCAAAGCCTTTACACCTCGCAACCGGGCATCAGTAAGCAAATCCGTCTGCTGGAAGACGAACTCGGCGTTGAAGTGTTTGCCCGCAGCGGCAAGCACCTGACCCGCGTCACCCCGGCCGGCGAGCGCATCATCACCACCGCCGGTGAGATCCTGCGCAAGGTCGAAAGCATCAAGCAGATCGCCCAGGAATTCTCCAACGAGAAAAAAGGCACCCTGTCGATCGCCACCACGCACACCCAGGCACGTTATGCACTGCCGCCGGTGATCAGCAATTTCATCAAGCAATACCCCGATGTTGCGCTGCACATGCACCAGGGCTCGCCGATGCAGATCGCCGAAATGGCCGCTGACGGCACCGTCGATTTCGCCATTGCCACCGAAGCGCTGGAGCTGTTCGGCGATCTGGTGATGATGCCGTGCTACCGCTGGAACCGCTGCGTGGTCGTGCCGCAGGGCCACCCGCTGACCAAGCTGCCGAAGCTGACCCTCGAAGCCCTGGCCGAATACCCGATCGTGACTTACGTGTTCGGTTTCACCGGCCGTTCGAAACTCGACGAAGCGTTCAGCCATCGCGGCCTGACGCCGAAAGTGGTGTTCACCGCCGCCGACGCCGACGTGATCAAAACCTATGTGCGACTGGGTCTGGGCGTGGGCATCGTCGCTAAAATGGCGGTCGACACCAAACTCGACAGCGATCTGGTGGTGCTGGATGCCAGCGAACTGTTCGAGTCGAGCGTGACCAAGATCGGTTTCCGTCGCGGCACCTTCCTGCGTGGTTTCATGTGCGACTTCATCGAGAAGTTCGCCCCGCACCTGACCCGCGAAGTGATGGCCAAAGCCATCCAGTGCCACAACAAGCAGGAACTGGAAGAACTGTTCGACGGCGTCGAACTGCCGGTTCACTGATCAGTTGTTTCAGAGCACCTCGGTGACAGCGAACTGTTGCCGGGTGCCCGCCACCAGAATCTCCACCTCATCGCCTTCGCACTTGCCCAGCAGACCTTTGCCCAGCGGCGAGCGCGGGGTGATGACGGTAATCGGCTGACCGACCACATCGACTTTCAGGCCTGCCGCATCCGGCGCCAGAAACAGCCATTGCTCACGTCCCTTTTCGTCTTCCAGGCCGAGCAGGGCGCCGACTTCGATACCGCGATTCTCGTCATAGGCCCGCAGCGTCAGATTCTGGCACAGCGCCAGTGACTGACGGATTTCCTCGACCCTTTTTGCCTGACCCGCTGCCAGATACGACGCTTCCAGACCCAGCGTGTCGTACTTGTTTTCGGCGATGTTTTCTTCGTGGGTCGCGGTTTCGTAAGCGGTTTGCGCAGCGCGTTCGGCAATGTCGAGGTCGATACGCAATTTGTCGAGAATCAGTTGGTGAACCGTGTGTTTATTCATGATCAATCGCAAAATTGCAGAACGTTGGCGCGGCTCTTTTCGCTCGGCGCGGTTTGATCCTGTTGCAGCCAGAACTGACACTTCGGATTCGACAGATTACGCGTGCTGCCACGCGCCTGATCCAGCCGTGCCTGCTGCTCGTTCTTGCGCAGATTTTCCTCGTATTGCTGGAACAACGGGCTCTGCGGTGGAATATCCCCCTGGACCTGAACGGCCGCCGGCGGATTGGCCAGTTGCTGCACCGCTTGGGCAACCGGGGCCAGCTGTTCCTTGAACAGAAAATGCGACAGCAGCCAGCAGGTCAGCGCAATGGCAAGGAAGCCCAGCCACATACCCAAGGCAATGCTGCCGGTCAGATGCAGCGCGCTAAGCTGTACAGGCAACGGGCGGCGCGGGTTGGGGCGATAGGGCATGGCTGCCTCCTGGCGGTTGATTGCGGGCAAGTGGCGATTGTCGCACGAAGATTAATCGCCGTCGGCTCTTCTGCGCGAGGTCATTTATGCGGACAATCGACGCTTTTGCCAACGGGAGTCTTGAATGCCGCAATTGAAAACCCGGTGGGATATTTTCTGCACCGTCGTCGACAACTTTGGTGACATCGGTGTGACCTGGCGCCTGGCCCGGCAACTGGCGGCCGAACATGGTCTGGCAGTGCGCCTGTGGGTCGATGATCTGCGCGCATTCGAGCGTATTTGCCCCGAGATCGATAGCAACGCGGCACAGCAATGCCAGCAGGCTGTCGAAGTGCGCCACTGGCCGGTCGAGTGGTCGCACACCGACGCCGCCGATGTGGTGATCGCCGCGTTTGCCTGTCAGTTGCCCACAGATTATATGGAGGCGATGGCCGCGCGCGAACAGCCGCCGCTGTGGATGAACCTCGACTATCTCAGCGCTGAAGACTGGGTGATTGGCTGTCACGGGTTGCCGTCGGTCAAATACAAAAACGTGCAGAAAATCTTCTTCTTTCCAGGCTTTCAGCCGGGTACTGGCGGGCTGTTGCGTGAGCGCGGATTACTCGAGCAGCGTCGACAGTTTCAGCAGGATGCCGAGGCTCAGCAGCGGTTTCTGCAAGGTCTGGGGGTCGATCGTGCAGCGGATGCGCAGCTGATTTCGCTGTTTGCCTACGAAAATGCCGGGCTGGCGAGTTGGCTTGATGTGCTGGCGGCCGATGCAGCGCCGACCCATCTGCTGGTGCCGGAAGGGCGGATTCTTGGCGATGTCGCACGCTGGCTCGGCGTGGAGACACTGGCGGTCGGCGCGATACATGAACGCCAGTCGCTGACCGTGCAGGTATTGCCGTTCGTCCGTCAGGATCAATATGACCACTTGCTCTGGTGCTGTGATTTCAATGCCGTGCGCGGTGAAGACTCGTTCGTTCGCGCGCAATGGGCTGGGCGGCCGATGCTGTGGCACATCTATCAGCAGGACGAAGATATTCATCTGGACAAGCTCGACGCCTTCCTTGCGCTCTACACGAAAAGCCTGTCGCCGGCTGCTGCCGAGGCGATGAACGGTCTCTGGCGGGCCTGGAGTGCCGGTCAGCCCATCGGCGAACACTGGCTCGCGGCCCGCAATCATTGGCCAGAACTGCAGGAAAACGCCGAAGCGTGGTGTCTGGAACAAGGCTTGCAGGCCGATCTTGCCGCAGCGCTGGTACAGTTTTACCTAAATTGGATATGATACGCGGCCTAGATTTTTGTAAATCCCATCCAAATTCGGATATTCGCAATGAAAACTGGTAAAGAACTGAAACCCGGTACCGTGATCCGTCTCGAGAACGATCCTTGGCTGGTTCAGAAAGCTGAATTCACCAAGTCGGGCCGTAACAGCGCGATCATGAAGACCAAGCTGAAAAACCTGCTGACCGGTTACAAGACCGAGATCGTTTACAGCGCTGACGACAAACTGGACGACGTAATCCTCGACCGCAAAGAAGCGACCCTGTCCTTCATCAGCGGCGACACCTACACGTTCATGGACACCACTGACTACACCATGTACGAGCTGAACGCTGAAGACATCGAAGCCGTTCTGCCTTTCGTTGAAGAAGGCATGACCGATGTTTGCGAAGCGATCTTCTTCGAAGAGCGTCTGGTTTCCGTAGAGCTGCCGACCACCATCGTGCGCGTAGTTGACTACACCGAAGGTTCGGCTCGTGGCGACACTTCCGGCAAAGTCATGAAGCCAGCCAAGCTGGCCAACGGTACTGAGCTGCAAGTTGCTGACTTCATCGAAATCGGTGACAAGATCGAAATCGACACCCGCGAAGGCGGTTCCTACAAAGGCCGTGCGAAATAAGCACTGCTTTTTGCGGAAAGAAAAAGCCCGACCATTGAGTCGGGCTTTTTTGTGCCTGCGTTTTGTGTCACGCCGCAGACCCTTGTAGGAGTGAGCCTGCTCGCGATGGCATCAGTACAGTCGACATCTCATTGACTGATCGATCGCTTTCGCAAGCAGGCTCGCTCCCACTGGGGATTTTGTAGGGTTTCAGACGGAGGTGTGCAGACGCACATCAACATTGCCACGGGTTGCATTGGAGTACGGGCAGACCTGGTGAGCCGCTTCGACCAGCGATTGTGCATCGGCTTGTTCCAGGCCCGGCAGGCTGATGTGCAGGTCGATGTCCAGACCGAAACCGCCGGGGATCTGGCCGATACCGACGTGGGCGGTGATCGAGGCGTCGTCAGGGATTTTGCGTTTGGTCTGGCTGGCGACGAATTTCAGTGCGCCGATGAAGCAGGCCGAGTAGCCGGCAGCGAACAACTGCTCAGGGTTGGTCGCCGCGCCGCCGGCACCGCCGAGTTCTTTCGGCGTAGCGAGTTTGACGTCGAGGATGTTGTCGCTGGAGATCGCACGACCATCACGGCCGCCGGTGGAGGTTGCGATTGCGGTGTAGAGAGTTTGCATGGTGCGAGCCTCATAGGGTGTGTTTGTGTGCGCTAATTGTTTGCGCGCTAAGTAAGTGCGAGATGAATGTATCGCGTGAATATTTAGTGCGCAATATAAATTTTTGAAAAAGCTGCGTTTCGACGCAGAGATGGTTATTGGAGGCGGGCTGTAAGGCTTGATTTAGAGCGGATTGCGCGGGAGGCAGGGGTTGGAAAATATTTTACCGGGGATTGAAATCAATGTGGGAGCGAGCCTGCTCGCGAATTTTTCTCATGCAACAAATCAGTTGGCTGACAGACCGCATTCGCGAGCAGGCTCGCTCCAACAGGAGGACAGTATTGGCTTTAGCTCAGGCTGTTCTGCAGATGGCTGCGCAGCGCCTGCAACTCTGATTGCAGCTTTTGCAGGCGTTCCAGGGTGAAGCCGCTGGCGCCGAGGATGCATTGCGGAATGGTCTGCGCTTTGTCACGTAGCGCACGGCCCTGTTCGGTCAGTTCAACAATCACCACCCGCTCATCCTCACGACTGCGTGTGCGGCTGAGCAACCCTTCGCCTTCGAGGCGTTTGAGCAGCGGAGTCAGCGAGCCGGGATCGGTCAGCAACCGCGAGCTGATTTCTCCGACGGTCAAACCGTCCTTCTCCCACAACACCATCATCGCCAGGTACTGCGGATAGGTCAGATTCAAGGCTTGCAGCAGAGGTTTGTAGACCTTGGTCATCATCAGTGAAGTGGAATGCAGGGCGAAGCACGCCTGGTTATCCAGCAGCAGGTCGTCGCAGGTGTCGCATTCGGAAGTCATGTCAAACGCCTTGTTCGGTAATGGGCATGAATCTAGCGCTCGAATCTTTAATGCGCCAGATAATTTTCCAGCGCTAGTGCCGACCCAGATCTCGCTGTAGCGCCAGATCCCACGGTGGCACCGGACTGAAGCGGGTCTTGAGATATTCGAGCAACAAGCGGCTGCGCGAATTGGTTTGTTGTTCCATGCGCAAGGCGTAAATGCCGGTGGACTCCGGGCTTGGCAGGCCGTTTTCGCAGAACAACGGCAGCAGTTCGCCACGCAGCAGGTATTCGCTGGCCAGCCATGTCGGCAGATGCGCGATGCCCAAGCCAGCCAAGGCACCGCAGACCAGCGCCTCGGCATTGTTGGCGCTCATGCGGATGCGCGCCGGGCGGTGCAATTGCATCTGGCCGTCCTGCTCGAAGCGCCAGGCGAACGGCGGTGCGAGGCCGTCCCAGTCGAGGCCGTCATGCTCGCTCAGTTGCGCCGGACTGCCAGGCACGCCACGGCGCTTGAGGTAGTCCGGACTGGCGCAGGCAATACGCACCATGCTCGCCAATGGTGTGGCCACCAATCGGGTATCAGCCATTTGTCCGGCGCGCAGCACCAGATCGACTTTGCCCAGGTTCGAACCTCCCATGTCGACGAAGCTGTCGATCAGGTGCAGTTGCACATCCAGGCCCGGATACAGAACGAGAAAGTCTGCGATCACGGGTGCCAGATGCCGGCGCCCGAAAGCGGCCGGCGCATCGATGCGGATCAAACCCTCGGGCGCACTGCTCAGGGACACCGCTTCCGCGCGGGCCAGTTGCAACTCGGCAACAATCCGGCGCGCGCGTTCGGCAAACGCCAGACCCGCTGGGGTTGCGCGCACAGCGTGAGTGCTGCGGACGAACAACTGGCTGCCAACGGCGCTTTCCAGGCTGTCGATCCGTCGGGCGACGGCCGAAGGTGTCAGTGGATGACGACGCGAAGCGGCGGAAAAACTGCCACTCTCCAGTACATCGAGAAACAGCCCGAGTTGGTCGGTCAATTGATTGGGATTCATGGGCAGCAAACGCCTGTGCGAAATCGGCATAGCCATTGTGCGTTGCTGTGCGTTTCCCCGCCAGCCGCGACTGCGTAGGATGATTCGCCTGACGTGAGAGGAATTCGGCTGTGATGGAGTTTTTGTTGTACCTGTTGTTCGGCGCCGCCCTTGGCACACTGGGCGGCATTTTCGGCATCGGCGGCGGCTTGATCGCCATTCCGTTGCTCGGCGTGTGGTTTGGCCTTGATCAGCAGATCGCCCAAGGCACGGCGCTGGTCATGGTGGTGCCGAACGTAATGCTGGCGCTGTGGCGATATCACCAGCGCAATCGCATCGAGCTACGGCATGCGCTGCCCTTGGCGGTGATGGGTTTCTGCTTTGCGTGGATCGGTTCGATCTGGGCGGTGGGCATTGATGCGCAAACCATGCGCATCGGTTTTGTCGCATTTCTGGTGGTGCTCTCGGCCTACAACCTGTTGAAGATGTTCGGCAAGCAACCCGCTGCGACTTCCGAAATGCGCTATTCCTGGCCTTGGCTCGGCGTACTCGGCGCGGCGTCCGGGACTATGGGTGGCTTGTTCGGTGTCGGCGGGGCGGTGGTGGCAACGCCGGTGCTGACGAGCCTGTTCGGCACCACGCAAGTGGTTGCTCAAGGTTTGTCGCTGGCGCTGGCCTTGCCAAGCACCGGCGTGACTCTGGTGACTTACGCGGTACACCACGAAGTCGACTGGATGATCGGTCTGCCACTGGCGATCGGCGGTCTGGCAAGCATCAGTTGGGGGGTGAAAGTCGCCCACGCCATGCCGGAAAAACTCCTGCGTGGGCTGTTCTGCGGTTTTCTGGTGCTGTGTGCGGTGATGCTCGCGTTTAAAGTTTGAAGCCTTCGACGATGTGCTCGGCCAGGCATTCGGTGATCGGCGACGGATTGTTCAGGTTGCGGATCAGCATGATGCTGGCCTCAGGCAACAGCGGCAGATCTTCGGCGGCGCCAAGAATGCGCATGTCCGGGGTGATCAGGCTTTCCAGTTGCGCGGTGATCGCCAGACCCGCGCTAACCACGGCCATCAGCGCCGACAGACTGGTGCTGTTGTAAGCGATGCGGTAATCGCGGCCCATCGCATCCAGCGCATTGCACGCCCACAAGCGGCAGAAACAATCACTGTTGAACATCGCCAGCGGCAGCGGCGTTTGTTCGTGGGCACTGAAATTCTGCGCTTCGGCCCAGACGAAACGCTCCTTGCGCAGCAACTGGCCGATCTCGTTGCCCGGCTCGCGGGTAACGATCGACAAGTCGAGATCGGTGCGCTGCAACAGCTGTTTGGTCGATTCGCAATGTACTTCGATCTGGATCAGCGGATAGAACTGCGCGAACCGCGACAGGATTCCCGGCAGAAAGCGCATCACGTAATCGTCCGGCGTACCGATGCGCACTGTACCGACCATGTGCGGCTCGCGCAGGGTGTTGAACACTTCGCTGTGCAGTTTGAGGATGCGCCGCGCGTAGCCGAGCAGTACCTGGCCTTCAGCAGTCAGGCGCACCTGACGGCCGTCGCGCTCGAATAACTGGCGCTGCAACACGTCTTCTTCCAGACGCTTCATCTGCATGCTTACTGCCGATTGCGTGCGGTTGACCATTTCGCCGGCACGAGTAAAACCGCCCTGATCAGCGATGGCGACAAAGGTGCGCAGGACATCGGTATCGATACTGGGGTAGGCCGACAATTGATGAATCTCCGTGATGCATGCCATCAGAAACATTCGTTGGATTGATCTTAGCGCTGGCGCGAGACTTGAGCCATCCCACAAGGAGGGCGATGCGATGAAAGGTCAAAAAGCTTATGTAAATGATGAAAACGTGCCGGTTCATCTTATTTCCGATCTGCTGCACAAGTTTAGCCGCTGGTATGAACTGCACCGTGAACGAGAACTGCTCGCCAGTCTGAGCGACGAAGCGTTGAAGGACATTGGGGTCAGTCGTGCCGACGTTGAGCACGAAGCCGTGCGGCCGTTCTGGGATGATCCGATGCATAAATGATGAGCGGAGCGCTACACAAACCAACTTCAAGTGAGGTAGGTTGCGAGCAGACAAGGAGATGCTCATGCCCGCGACTCTGGCCTTTTCCCTTAAACAGGCGCGACGACTGGCGCTGGCGGCCCAAGGGTTCAACGGGCGCCAGCCGCCGACTGTCAAAGCCGCTCACGTCAACCGGCTGATCGAACGGCTTGGGCTGCTGCAAATCGACTCCGTCAACGCCGTGGTGCGCTCGCACTACCTGCCGCTGTTTTCCCGTCTCGGTGCCTACTCTTCTGATTTGCTCGACCAGGCTGCCTGGAGTTCGGGGCGACGTCGCACGTTGTTTGAATATTGGGGCCATGAGGCGTCGTTGCTGCCGCTGTCGATGTATCCGCTGATGGCGTGGCGCATGCAGCGCGCCAGGCGTGGTGAGGATATCTATCAGCAACTGGCGAAATTCGGTCGCGAGCAGCAGGACGTGGTTCGCCGGGTGTTGAGTTCGGTTGAAGAACAGGGCGCATTGGGCGCCGGCAGTCTGTCGACCCGCGAAGACAAGGCCGGGCCATGGTGGGACTGGAGCGCGGAAAAGCATGCGCTGGAGTGGTTGTTCGCCGCCGGTGAAGTCACGGTGGCGGGGCGTCGTGGTTTTGAGCGTTTGTACGATTTGCCGGAACGGGTGATTCCTGCATCGATTCTGCAACAAGCGTTGCCTGATGAAGCCGAAGCGCAGCGCGGGCTGTTGTTGCATGCGGTGCAGGCACTGGGCGTCGGCACTGAAAAAGACCTGCGCGATTACTTTCGCCTGAACCCGGCGGATGCGCGTCCGCGTCTCGCAGAACTGGTCGAAGCAGGGCAGTTGCAAATGTGCGAAGTCGCCGGTTGGCGGCAAATCGCCTATTGCCTGCCGGAGCCGAAAGTCCCGCGCAAGGGGGCGGCCAGTGCGTTGTTGTCGCCCTTCGATTCGTTGATCTGGGAACGCAGCCGGACTGAGCGCTTGTTCGATTTTCGCTATCGGCTGGAGATTTATACGCCGCAGGACAAGCGGGTCTACGGCTATTACGTGTTGCCGTTTCTGCACAACGAGCGGATTGCAGCGCGGGTTGATCTGCGTGCCGAGCGGGCGGCAGGGCAGTTGGCGGTGCATGCGGTGCACGAGGAAGAGCCGGGGCTGGATGAGGAGGGGATGTTGGCGCTGGCCGTGAATTTGCGCCAGATGGCAGATTGGCTGGGGCTTGATCGGGTGCAGCTCAACTGTCTGCGTGAGAGTGCGGCGCGGTTGCGGGTGGCATTGGCCCAACTGGACTGATCCCTGTAGGAGCTGCCGAAGGCTGCGATCTTTTGATGTTGATCTTATAAAAAACAAGATCAAAAGATCGCAGCCTTCGGCAGCTCCTACAAGTTTGCGGGACGCGGTCTAGCGGCGAACCTGCTTCAGGGTTTCAGCGATCAAGAACGCCAACTCCAGCGACTGATCGGCATTCATCCGCGGATCACAATGGGTGTGATAGCGATCCGACAAGCCATCTTCAGTAATCGGCCGCGCGCCACCAATGCACTCGGTGACATTTTGCCCCGTCATCTCGATGTGAATGCCGCCGGCATAACTGCCTTCGGCTTCGTGCACCTGGAAGAACTGTTTAACCTCACCGAGGATTTGCGCGAAGTCGCGGGTCTTGTAACCGCTGCTGGCCTTAATGGTGTTGCCGTGCATCGGGTCGGAACTCCACAGCACCTGCTTGCCTTCACGTTGCACCGCGCGGATCAGCGCCGGCAAGTGATCGCCGACCTTGTTCGCACCCATCCGTGCGATCAGGTTCAGGCGCCCCGGATCGTTGTCCGGGTTGAGCACGTCGATCAGACGGATCAGATCATCCGGGTCCATGCTCGGGCCGACCTTGACGCCGATCGGGTTGTTCACGCCACGGAGGAACTCGACATGCGCGCCGTCGAGTTGGCGGGTGCGGTCGCCGATCCACAGCATGTGCGCCGAGCAATCGTAGTAATCGTTGGTCAGGCTGTCGCGACGCACGAAGGCTTCTTCGTAGTTCAGCAGCAGCGCTTCGTGGGCGGTAAAGAAGCTGGTTTCGCGCAGTTGCGGCGAGCTGTCCATGCCGCAGGCGCGCATGAACGCCAGGGTTTCATCGATGCGGTCGGCGAGGTGGCTGTACTTTTCGGCCAGCGCCGAGTTGGCGATGAAGTCGAGGTTCCACTTGTGTACTTGGTGCAGGTCGGCAAAACCGCCCTGAGCAAACGCGCGCAGCAGGTTCAGCGTCGCGGTGGACTGGTGATAGGACTGCAGCAGACGCTCCGGATCCGGTACGCGGCTCTTCTCATCGAAACCGATGCCGTTGACGATGTCACCGCGATAAGCCGGCAACGTCACGCCGTCGATGGTCTCGTCGTTGGCCGAGCGCGGTTTGGCAAACTGACCGGCCATGCGCCCGACCTTGACCACCGGGCAACCGGCGGCGAAGGTCATGACGATCGCCATTTGCAGCAACACTTTAAAGGTGTCGCGAATCTTCGCTGCGGAGAACTCGGCGAAACTTTCCGCGCAATCGCCGCCCTGCAGCAGGAAGGCCCGGCCCTGGGTGACTTCGGCGAACTGACGGCGCAGTTCGCGTGCTTCGCCGGCAAACACCAGTGGCGGATAGCTGGCCAGGGTTTGCTCGACCTGGCTCAGGTGCGCGGCGTCGGGGTATTGCGGTTGCTGCTGGATCGGCAGGGCGCGCCAGCTGTCAGGGCTCCACGGTTGGCTCATCACGGTCTCTAATTGGTTCTACGCACGGGAAGCCCATGGTAGCAGCAATTAGTGCGTGACCTGCTCCCGCCCCATCACCGACAATCGCCGCTTTGCCACGGCGCCACAGCGGTGCCATCGCGTCACCGCGCCCGGTGACCATCAGGAGACGAAATGACTGAGGAGCGCGTCGAGCATCTGCTCGCCGAAGTACAGGATGAGTTCGGCGTGATTCGCGTGCTGGAAGTGGCTGATTACCGCTTTCTCGAGTTCGGCGATGCGATCGAGCAAAGCTGCGTGTTCACCGCTGATCCGAGCTGGCTGGAATACGACTACACCCGGGCGATGCTGATTGGTGCGTTGTGCCATGAACAGCCGGAGAGTGCGCTGTTTCTGGGGCTCGGTGCCGGTACGCTGACTCAGGCTTGCCTCAAGTTTCTGCCGCTGGAAGATGTCGAAGCGATTGAATTGCGCCCGGATGTGCCGCGTCTGGCCATCGAATACCTTGGCCTGGATGATGATCCGCGGCTGTACATTCGCGTCGGTGACGCCCTCGAACTGCTGCCGACGGCTGAGCCGGCGGACCTGATTTTTGTGGACCTGTACACCGATGTCGGGCCGGGTGTCGGCCATCTGGCCTGGAGCTTTCTCGGCGACTGTCAGAAGCGGCTGAATCCGGGCGGTTGGCTGGTGATCAACCAGTGGGCCACAGACGATGGCAAACCGTTGGGTGCGGCGTTGTTGCGCGGGCTGTACCACCGGCATTATTGGGAGCTGCCGGTGAAGGAGGGCAATGTGATTCTGCTGGTGCCGGCGGATCTCGATCAGGAACTGGACATGCAGGCACTGACGGTCCGGGCTGAAGCGCTGGCACCGAGGTTGGGGTATTCGTTGCAGTCGTTGATCAACAGTATTCGCCCAGCCACCTGAGGCATCTGGCCTTGCTGGCCCTATCGCGAGCAGGCTCACTCCTACATTGAAATGCGTTCCCTTGTAGGAGTGAGCCTGCTCGCGATGGCGTCATGGCAGGCGCCAAATTTTTCAGATCCCCTTGAAGACTCCAGGTCGCCGCTCTACCAACGAGCGCACCCCCTCCTTGGCATCCTCACTGGCCAACAACTTCTTTACCAGCGCCGGTAACCCCTGCGCCGCCGCTGTCTCACCCTCATAACGTGCCTGCCGCGCCGACATCAACGTCGCCTGCACGCCCAAAGGCGCCTGCCGGGCAATCCGTTCTGCCAACTCAATCGCCCGCGGCAACAGGTCTTCACTGGCCATCACTTCCTGCACCAATCCCAAATGCAACGCCTCGTGCGCATCGAACTCATCGCCGGTGAGCAACCAGCGCATCGCATTGCCCCATCCGGCCACCTGATGAAAACGTAAAGTCGCGCCACCAAAAGGAAAAATTCCACGCTGCACTTCCATTTGTGCGAAGCGGGTATTGCTCGCACAGAGATTGATATCTGCCGCCAGCATCAGCTCGATGCCAATGGTCAGGCAGTAACCCTGCGCGGCGACAATCACCGGTTTGCTCACCCGTGGCCCGACGAAAACGCCCCACGGATCGCAACCGCCGGTCGGAACCTGCCAGCCTTGCGCCAAAGCCGAGCTGGCATTCACCAGATCCAGACCGGCGGTAAAGTGTTCGCCATGACCGAACACCACGGCTACCCGCGCCTCGCTGTCGGCCTCGAACTCGCCATAGGCCAGGCTAAGCTCGTTGAGCAGGTCGAGGTCGAAAGCATTGCGTTTGGCCGTTCGATCGAGGCCAATCAGATGGACGTGACCACGACGTTCACGGCTGACGCGGCCGGGGCAGGGCTGATTCATGGCGAAATCCTCGGGCGGGAAGGGCGGGTGCAGCGACGGTATGCCGCACATCGATGAATCGTTTAAGCGTCATCGCCCGCAGGGCCGGGCCTTTGAAAAATAGACCTTGGCGCGATTATCCGCAAAACCCCATTACACAGCGGTGACACACGCATTCAGACGATAAAAAAAGCTCCCTTTTTGGGCAAAATCCGGTATAGTGCGCGCCGGCCTTTAACCGGGCCGCGTTTAGGTAGCGCAATTTCCCGAAGTCAGCTTCGGCTGCACGTCCGCATTGCGGGCTCTTCCCGGACGATTCTTTTTTTCATTCATTCGTTTTCGCAAATCCCCGCCGACAAAGCTGCCAGGGCGACTCTTGAGTCTCAACACGGCATGCGCAGCTTTGGAGCATGGGTCTTTGCGGATGCACTTAGAGGCAGACCCATGACCCAGGAAACCGGCGGATTCGCCGCTTTTAATCTTAACCCGAATATTCTTGCAGCCGTCGCAGCGACCGGCTACGAAGAGCCTTCGGCGATTCAGCAGCAATCGATCCCGATCATCATGGCCGGCCAGGACATGATTGGCCAGGCGCAAACCGGTACCGGTAAAACCGCCGCGTTCGCACTGCCTATCCTGCACCGCATCGATCCTGCCAAGCGCGAACCGCAAGCCCTGATCCTGGCGCCAACTCGTGAGTTGGCGCTGCAAGTAGCAACCGCTTTCGAAACCTACGCCAAGCAAATGCCGGGCGTTACTGTTGTGGCCGTTTACGGCGGCGCGCCGATGGGCCCGCAACTGAAAGCAATCCGTAATGGCGCACAGATCGTTGTCGCCACTCCGGGCCGTCTGTGCGACCACCTGCGTCGTGACGAAAAAGTGCTGTCGACCGTGAACCACCTGGTTCTCGACGAAGCTGACGAAATGTTGAAACTGGGCTTCATGGATGACCTGGAAGTCATCTTCAAGGCGCTGCCAGCGACCCGTCAGACCGTTTTGTTCTCGGCTACCCTGCCGCAGTCGATCCGCGCCATTGCCGAACGCCATCTGCGCGATCCGCAACACGTGAAGATCCAGACCAAGACCCAGACCGTTACCGCGATCGAACAGGCTCACCTGTTGGTTCACGCTGACCAGAAGACTTCGGCCGTTCTCAGCTTGCTGGAAGTGGAAGATTTCGACGCTCTGATCATGTTCGTGCGCACCAAGCAAGCGACCCTGGACCTGGCCAGTGCCCTCGACGCCAAAGGCTACAAAGCCGCGGCGCTGAACGGTGACATCGCCCAGAACCAGCGTGAGCGCGTTATTGACTCGCTGAAAGATGGCCGTCTGGACATCGTTGTCGCGACCGACGTTGCTGCTCGTGGTCTGGACGTTCCGCGCATCACTCACGTGTTCAACGTTGACATGCCGTACGATCCAGAGTCCTACGTTCACCGTATCGGCCGTACTGGCCGTGCCGGTCGCGAAGGTCGTGCACTGCTGCTGGTGACTCCACGTGAGCGCCGCATGCTGCAGGTGATCGAGCGTGTAACCGGTCAGAAAGTCGCTGAAGTACGCCTGCCGGACGCTCAAGCTGTTCTCGATGCACGCATCAAGAAACTGACCAACAGCCTGTCGCCGCTGGTTGCTGATGCCGAGTCGACTCACGGTGAGCTGCTCGATCGTCTAACTGCAGACATCGGTTGCACCCCGCGTGCTCTGGCTGCTGCGCTGCTGCGCAAAGCCACCAACGGTCAAGCGCTGAACCTGGCCGCGATCGAGAAGGAACGTCCACTGGTGCCGAATAACGCACCGCGTGGCGACCGTCCTGAGCGCACCGGTGATCGTCCTGATCGTGGTGACCGCGAGCGTCGCGCGCCAATGCCTTTGGGCGAAGGCCGTGCTCGTTGCCGTACCGCGCTGGGTGCGCGTGACGGTATCGCTGCGAAGAACCTGCTGGGCGCCATCCTCAACGAAGGCGGTCTGGCCCGTGAAGCGATCGGTCGCATCCAGGTGCGTGACAGCTTCAGCCTCGTCGAGCTGCCGGAAGATGGTCTGGACAAACTCCTGACCAAACTGAAGGACACTCGCGTTGCCGGTAAGCAGCTGAAACTGCGTCGCTATCGCGAAGATTGATCCGCCCTTGGGCTGATTGATCGAACATAAAAAATCCCCGACTGGTTCGGGGATTTTTTTTGCCTGCCTGAAAGATCAAAAGATCGCAGCCTTCGGCAGCTCCTACAGGGGGAACGCATTCCAAATGTAGGAGCTGCCGAAGGCTGCGATCTTTTGCTTTTAACCGAAGCGATAGATGTCCATGCCCAGTGCGCCCATCGTGAATCCTTTGTGCGCCACGCTGAACTCACCGCCCGCACCCCGGGCAAAATACAGCGGCAACAAATGCTCATCGCTCGGATGGCTGCGCACCGCATGCGGCGCCTGCTGGCGATAATCATGCAGCGCCGCCTCATCGTCGGCCGCCAACTTCTCGATCACCCAGTCACGGAAATCCCGCGCCCACGGCTCGACACTTTCCGGGCCAGCATGCCAGTCCAGTTCGCGCAGGTTGTGGGTGATGCTGCCGGAGCCGATCAGCAAAATGCCCTGATCACGCAGGCCCGCCAACGCTCGGCCGACCCGGGTTTGCAGTGCCGGGCCAGCGCGGCTCGGCAGCGAGACTTGCACCACGGGAATATCCGCCTGCGGGTACATCAGCGACAACGGCACCCAGACACCATGATCGAACGGGCGTTGCGGGTCGAGGCGTGCGGGCAGGTTGTTGGCATTCAGCAGATCGGCCACCTCAGCGGCCAACTGTGGATTACCCGGCGCCGGGTACTGCACTTCAAACAGTGCGCGGGGAAAGCCGCCGAAGTCATGCCAGGTTTCCGGTTGCGCATGGCTGCTGACCAGCAGTTCGTGGCTCTCCCAGTGGGCGGAGACGATCACGATGGCTTTGGGTTTCGCTAATTCAGCGGCCAGACGCGCCAGCGCCGGGCCACTGGCACCGGGTTCCAGCGCGAGCATGGGGGAGCCGTGGGAAATAAACAGGCTGGGAAACATGATGGGTTCCTGAGCGTTAAGATGAGCTCATCTTCAGTCAGATCATTGATCTAAATCTAATATAAGTTTTAACGCTTTTTGATCGAATTATTGGGAGTGATGCATGCAGCCTGAGTTTTGGCACAAGAAGTGGGCGTCCGGTCAGATCGGTTTTCACCTGCCGGAGGTGAATCCGTATTTGCAGCGGCACTGGGCGGTCCCGGCATCGGCGCGGGTGCTCGTACCTTTGTGTGGGAAAAGTATGGATCTGGCGTGGCTTGCTGAGCGCGGTCATTCGGTGCTCGGGATCGAACTGTCGGAAAAGGCGATCGAAGACTTCTTCACCGAGCATCAGATTCAGCCGCAGATTAGTCAGAAGGGCGCGTTCAAGGTCTATCGCGGTGATGCCATCGAGTTGTGGTGTGGTGACTTCTTCGCGTTGACGGCGAACGATGTGGCCGACTGCACGGCGCTGTACGACCGGGCGGCACTGATCGCCTTGCCGCCGCCGATGCGTGAGCGTTATGCGGCGCATCTTCAGCAGATCCTTGCGCAAGGGGTGCAGGGACTGTTGATTACGCTGGATTACGATCAGGCGCAGATGCCGGGGCCGCCATTTGCGGTGGCGGATAAAGAGGTGCAGCGGTTGCTGGAAGATGTCTGGCAGGTGCAGATGCTGGAAGAGCAAGATGTGCTGGGCGAGAGCTGGAAGTTCTTGCAGGCGGGGGTGACGCGTCTGGAGGAGCGGGTGTACCGGATTTCCAGCCAATAGTTCTGCGCCAGTAGGGCTGGCCCCATCGCTGGCAAGCCAGCTCCCACAGGGTTTCGGGTGTTCATCAAAATCTTCAGCGCCCACAAATCATTGTGGGAGCTGGCTTGCCAGCGATGAGGCCATTGGGAGCAACCCATTTGTCAGGCAACAAAAAAAGGCCCGCATCACTGCGGGCCTTTTGTTTTTACGCCAATCTGATCAGCCGCGACGACGCAGTGCGTCAATACGCTCTTCCAGCGGCGGGTGGCTCATGAACATGCGGGCGAAGCCCTGTTTGATGCCACCGTTGATGCCAAAGGCGTTCAGGGTGTCGGGCATATGCACCGGCAGGCCCTGTTCGGCGCGCAGGCGTTGCAGTGCACCGATCATCGCGCTGGTGCCGGCCAGACGTGCGCCGGCTTCGTCGGCACGGAATTCGCGCTTGCGCGAGAACCACATGACGATCGCACTGGCGAGAATGCCCAGTACCAGTTCGGCGAAGATGGTCGCCACGTAGTAAGCGATGCCCTGGCCTTCTTCGTTCTTGAAGATCACTTTGTCGACGAAGTTGCCGATGATCCGCGCAAAGAACATCACGAAGGTGTTTACCACGCCCTGGATCAGCGCCAGCGTGACCATGTCGCCGTTGGCCACGTGACCGATTTCGTGGGCCAGTACAGCTTTCACTTCATCGGGCGAGAAACGCTCGAGCAAGCCCTGGCTGACCGCGACCAGCGCGTCGTTCTTGTTCCAGCCAGTGGCGAAGGCGTTTGCTTCGTAGGCCGGGAAAATGCCGACTTCGGGCATCTTGATCCCGGCTTCGCGGGACAGTTGCTCGACGGTTTGCAGCAGCCATTGCTCATGCCGGGTGCGTGGCTGGCTGATGATCTGGGTACCGGTGCTCATCTTCGCCATCCACTTGGAGATGAACAGCGAGAACAGCGAACCGGCGAAACCAAAGACTGCACAGAAAACCAGCAGCTGACTAAGGTCGAGATCAACCCCGTTGGCCGCCATGAACCCGTTGAAGCCGAACAGGCTCAGGGTGATGCTGGCTATCAGCACGACCGCCAGGTTAGTGGCCAAAAACAGCAGGATGCGCATCATGGTTGTAGAAATCTCCTCAAGCTAAAGATGTAGCGTACTGCGGGGTATATAAGGTGCTGCACCGGGCTATTCAACTGAGTGACTATTTCAAACTGTGTCCTACAGTGGATTCTTCGGTGCTTGGCACATTTCCCACGACAGATACCGATAGGGATGACAGCCAGCCGCGACCCGTCGCCATTACCTCAGGCGCAGGTGACTGATACGAATCGCAAGTGTAGAAGGCGTACGCAGAGCTGGAACGCAGAAGTGTTGCTGAATCAGACAGTGCGCAACGTTTGGCCGTTGCGCACTGCTGGCCAGTTACTGGCGGTACGACTTGAGGAAGTTGCCGATGCGGCCGATGGCCATTTCCAGATCGTCGACGCGGGGCAGGGTGACCACGCGGAAGTGATCCGGCCACGGCCAGTTGAACGCCGTGCCCTGTACCACCAGCAGCTTCTCGGACAGCAGCAGGTCGAGGACGAATTTCTCGTCGTTGTGGATCGGGCAGACCTTCGGATCGATTTTCGGGAACGCGTACAGCGCGCCCATCGGCTTGACGCAGCTCACCCCTGGAATGTCGTTGAGCAACTCCCAGGTGCGGTTGCGCTGCTCCAGCAAACGACCCTGCGGCAGCACCAGATCATTGATGCTCTGATAGCCACCCAGTGCGGTCTGGATCGCATGCTGGCTCGGCACGTTGGCGCACAGGCGCATGTTGGCCAGCATGTCGATGCCTTCGATGTAGCTCTGCGCGTTGTGTTTCGGCCCGGAGATGGCGATCCAGCCAGAACGGAAGCCGGCCACGCGGTAGGACTTCGACAGACCGTTGAAGGTCAGGCACAGCAGATCCGGCGCCAGCGAAGCCGTGCAGATGTGCACGGCATCGTCATACAGAATCTTGTCGTAGATCTCGTCGGAGAACACCACCAGGTTGTGCGCGCGGGCGATTTCCAGCATGCCCAGCAACACTTCCCTGGAATACACCGCGCCGGTCGGGTTGTTCGGGTTGATGATCACCATGGCTTTGGTGTTCGGGGTGATCTTGGCCTTGATGTCGGCCAGATCCGGGAACCAGTCGGCGCCTTCGTCGCACAGATAATGCACGGCGTTACCGCCAGCGAGGCTGACGGCGGCGGTCCACAGCGGATAGTCCGGGGCCGGCACCAGCACTTCGTCGCCGTTGTTGAGCAGCGCCTGCAGCGACATCACGATCAGCTCGGACACGCCGTTGCCCAGGTAGATGTCTTCGATGCCGACACCTTCGACATTCTTTTGCTGGTAGTACTGCATCACCGCTTTGCGCGCGCTGAACAGGCCTTTGGAATCGCTGTAGCCTTGCGCGGTCGGCAGGTTGCGGATCACATCCTGAAGAATTTCGTCCGGCGCTTCGAAACCAAACGGCGCCGGGTTGCCGATATTCAGCTTGAGGATGCGCTGGCCTTCCTCTTCCAGTCGTTTGGCGTGCTTGAGCACCGGGCCGCGAATGTCGTAGCAGACGTTGGCGAGCTTGTTCGATTTGCTGAACTGCATGGCGATGTGATCCCGAAAATGAACGATCCAGGCGGCGAATGGACAACCGTGCTGGGATTCCTGTGTTTTCACACAGGCGGACGTCTTGAGCCGTGGCTCCCATAATCCGTTTGAATGCGCCCGGTCTGGCTGCCAGACTGGTGCGTGACGAGGCGCAATCATACGTGCCGCCCGATCCGTGGAAAAGGTACAGATCGGGCTTTTTCAGCCGCTGAGGTGTGATGATGGAAAAGTTGGAAAAAACCCTGGAAGAATGGCGTGAGATGCTCGACCCCGAGCAATACAACGTTTGCCGTCTCAGTGCGACCGAGCGACCGTTCTCCGGCAAATACAACGACACCAAGACCGACGGTGTCTATCACTGCGTTTGCTGCAATGAAGCGCTGTTCGACTCCAAGACCAAATTCGATTCCGGCTGCGGCTGGCCGAGCTTCTACGCGCCGATTGGCGAAAGCGCGATGACCGAAATTCGTGATATCAGCCACGGCATGATCCGCACTGAGGTGAAGTGCGCGCGCTGCGATGCGCACCTGGGTCATGTGTTCCCCGATGGCCCACCACCAACCGGCCTGCGCTATTGCATCAACTCGGTGTGCCTGGACCTGGTACCACGGGAATAAGCGAATAAAGGCGACTTCCGGGTCGCCTTGTTTTTGAATAATTAAATTGCACGCAATTTAATTGCTCGCTATGTTTGGTCTTTCCCGACAGTCTGCGGAGCCCGCCCCATGAGCGACAACCTGCTGAACATCCCCTGCACCACGATCAAAGGTGAACAAAAGACCCTGGCCGATTTCGCCGGCAAAGCGGTATTGGTGGTCAACACCGCGAGCAAGTGCGGCTTCACCCCGCAGTACAAAGGCCTTGAAGAGCTGTGGCAGACCTACAAGGATCAGGGCCTGGTGGTCTTGGGCTTTCCCTGCAATCAGTTCGGCAAGCAGGAGCCGGGCAACGAGGGTGCGATCAGCGAATTCTGCGAGCTGAACTTCGGTGTCAGCTTCCCGCTGTTCAAGAAGATCGAAGTCAACGGCGCCGGCGCTCATCCGCTGTTCGTGCAGTTGAAGAAACGTGCGCCGGGCGTACTGGGTTCCCAAGGCATCAAGTGGAACTTCACCAAGTTCCTCATCGGCAAGGATGGCCAGTTGGTCAAGCGCTTCGCCCCGGCCACCAAGCCGCAGGACCTGAGCCGCGAGATCGAAGCCCTGCTCAAATGAACAGCCTGCCGGTCGATTCGCTGAAGCTCGACAGCCAGTTGTGCTTCAAGTTGTACGCCGCCTCCCGGGCGGTGATTCGCGCCTACAAGCCGATGCTCGATCAGCTCGGCCTGACGTACCCGCAGTATCTGGCAATGCTGGTGTTGTGGGAATGGCAGGACAGCGCGCCGGAGCAACCGACCGTCAAGGCGTTGGGTGAGCGCCTGGCGCTCGACTCGGGCACGCTGACGCCGTTGCTCAAGCGTCTGGAGCAATTGCAGTGGGTGCAGCGCCAGCGTTCGACGCGCGACGAGCGCGAAGTTCACCTGAGCCTGACGCCGGCCGGGCAAGCCTTGCGTGAGCAGGTCAGTCCGCTCAAGGCCCGGCTGCTGTGCGACAGCGGGGTGGATCTGGACCGCCTCAATGACTTGCGCGACGGTCTCGATCACTTGCTGGGGCAGATCAAGGCGCTGTCGTAGTCGGAATCCATTGATCGAGCAGTGCCGCCAGTTCTTCACGGCGGAACGGCTTGGCCAGATAGTCGCTCATGCCTGCCGCGCGGCAGCGTTCGCGTTCCTCGGACATCGCGTTGGCGGTCAGGGCGACGATGGGCAGGTTCGGCCAGCGTCCGCTCTGGCGGATCTGCCGGCTGGCCTCGTAACCGTCCATGACGGGCATGTTGCAGTCCATCAGTACCAGATCGAATTCGTGATATTCCAGTTGATCCAGCGCTTCGGCACCATGGGCGGCGACGATGACCTCGCAGCCCAGTTTGCCGAGCATGCCTTTGGCCACCAGTTGATTGACCGGGTTGTCCTCGACCAGCAACACCCGTCCGCGTCGCACCGAGGGAGAGGTTTCGAGCTGCGCATCGTTGATCGCAACCACGTCCGGTTGCAGGGTGCGCCGCAGGTTCTGGTAGAGCGCATTGCGCGCCAACGGTCGCGCCTGCTGCTGCAGCGGAGCCAGGGCGGCCGCTTCTTCGCTCGGCAGGAAACTGCCGTAGGCGGTCACCAGCAAAATCGGCGCAACGAGCGTCGGGCGCAGGCCGAACAGGCACTCCGGACAATCGGTGATCACCACGTCCGGGGTCAGGCCCAGCAGCGAGTCATCAATGGTGCGCTGTTCATACGCAAGTCCCCAGACCGGCAGCAGGCTCTGCAACAGCTCTGCCAGACCACTGCTGGCGGCGGTGATGGCGAGTATCTTGCCGTGCAGCGGCGCCGGTGCCAGTGCGCGGGTATGGCAGGGCAGCGGCAGCTCGGCACAGAACTGACTGCCGAAGCCGGTCTCGGAGCTGATGGTCAGGCGGCCCTGCATGGCTTCGCAGAGGTTGTACGTCAGCGCCAGTCCCAGCCCGGTGCCGCCATACTGACGGGTGATCCCGGCGCCCGCCTGGGTGAACGGCTGGAAGATTTTCAGCTGCGCGTCCTGGGCGATGCCGATGCCGGTGTCGCAGACCTCGATGCGCACGCCATCCCTTGAGGTCGACAAGCGCACATCCACCCGGCCGAACCGGGTGAATTTCAGCGCGTTGGACAGCAGGTTGCTGACGATCTGCCGGACCCGGGTCGGATCGCCCAGCACCAGGGCGGGGAAGTGCGGGTCGATCAGGCAGGTCAGCTCGACGCTCGGCGCGGCATTTTGCGAGAGCAGGTTGGCGGTGTCTTCGATCAATGAGCCAAGATCGAACGGAATGTGCTCGAGCTCCAGCTGCCCGGCATCGAATTTCGACAGGTCGAGAATATCGTTGAGCAACTCCACCAGCACCTTGCCCGAATCGTGGGCGATCGACAGCTGTTGCTGCTGCTCGGCGTTCAACGGGCCGTCGAGTGACAGCGCGATCATCCCCAGCAGGCCGTTGAGCGGCGTGCGGATCTCATGGCTCATGTTGGCGAGGAAGGCCGAGCGGGCCTCGGCCATTTCCAGCGCGGTGCTGCGGGCCACTTCGAGTTCCTGATTGGACTGGCTGAGCCGCGCATTGATTGCCTTGAGTTCGGCGGTGCGCGCCGAGACGATATTTTCCAGTTGTCCGAGATAGTCGGTCAGGCGGTTTTCGGCGTTGCGCCGCTGCTGGATTTCTGTGGCGATGTTCTCGAACTGTTGATTGGCGACTTTGACCAGTACGCCGATTTCATCGTTGGCGTGGCCGGCCGGACATTCCAGCGTGGTCGGTTCGGCACTGCGCGGGTCGCGTCCACTGAGTTCGCGGATCACCCGCACCAGTGGTTTGGTCAGCATCACGTAGAACAGCGCCAGCAGGATGCCGGTCAGAATCAGGCTGCGGGCGAAGCCATTGAGCAGGGTCACCTCGGCCCGGCGCAGGAAGCGGCTGCCAAAGGCGAAAGTATCGACCTCGAGACTCAACACGCCCAGCGATTCGTTGGGCAGATGGTCCAGGTACAGACGATCCTCGAACTGGCGCTTGGCACCAAACAGGAAGTCGCTGATTACCCGATACCCGCTTTGCAGTTCCGGGCGTTTGACGCTGGCCAGCACTGTGCTGTTGTTGTCGATCAGTTGCGCAGAAATGATCGCCGGTGAGCGCAACAGCCCCAGGGTCAGTTCCTGCGCCAGCTCGGCGTCGATGTTGTAGGCGATACGTGACGCCGGGTTATGGCTGATTTCCAGTAAAGACAGGATTTCACGGTTGATAGAGGCGTCTTCACTGGCATAATCGATGCCGATTTGCAGCAGGCTGAGCAGCGTGCCCAGAATGAACCCGACCAGCACGGTAAGCCTGGCTTGCTTGTAAGACAGCCGGTGGGTGAATTTGATATCCATGGGGTGTTGAACCACTTCCGTTTCCCTTCGCTGCTCAAGCATAGTCGATCATGTATGGATACCGAGGTTCCCGAATCGCCTTGTAACAAGGCTTGGTAGGTGAATTTTGATCTGTGCGTCGTCGCTGGATCGTCATCATCACTGTGAACGTGCCCGAGGAGAAGACGTGGATTCCCGATTGAATGCTTTTCTTGAACGCGCCGAGTCGGTTCTGGCGCGGATCGAACCGTTGTTGCCGGCAACACGGCCGGTGATCGACTGGGATACTTGTCTGGCTGCGCGCTGGCAGCGCGACGGGCGCAGCGGCTATCTGCTGCCGCTGGAAGTCAGCCTCGACATGCGCCTGTCCGACCTGATCGGTGTCGACCGTCAACTGGAGCAACTGGGGCGCAATACCCAGCAATTTCTCGATGGCATGCCGGCCAACCATGCATTGCTCTGGGGCTCGCGCGGTACCGGCAAGTCGTCGCTGGTGCGGGCCTTGCTCGCGGAACACGCCGCCGCCGGCCTGCGCCTGATCGAAATCGAGCGTGATCATCTGGCGGATCTGCCACGAGTGGTCGAGCAGATCGGCAAGCTGCCACAACGTTTCGTGCTGTTTTGCGATGACTTGTCGTTCGAATCCGGTGAAGGTGATTATCGCGTGCTCAAAAGCGTGCTCGACGGCTCGCTGGAGCAGGCCCCGGATAACGTTTTGCTGTACGCCACTTCCAACCGCCGCCACTTGGTGCCGGAGAAGGAAAGCGACAACGAAAACTGGAAACGCGTCGACGGCGAACTGCATCCCAGCGAAGCCGTTGAAGACAAGATCGCGCTGTCGGACCGTTTCGGTCTGTGGCTGTCGTTTTATCCGTTTACCCAAGAACACTTCCTTAACGTCGTCGAACACTGGATCGGCCAGTTGGCGGCCAAGGCTGGCCTGAGCTGGCAACGCGACGAAGAGCTGGACATCCTTGCCGTGCGTTGGGCCACCGGCCGCGGTAATCGCAACGGACGTTGCGCGTACCAATTCGCCCGTTACTGGGTGGGACTGAAATTGTTGGAGCACAAGGCATGATTGATTTGCAACAAAGCGGCCAGGGCCTCGAAGGCTATGGCATGTTGGCCGCGCAACTGGAATCGCTGCTGGCGGATGAGCGCGATTTCATCGCCAACGCCGCGCAGTTTTCGGCGTTCCTGTTCAACCAGCTCGATGATCTGAACTGGGCGGGTTTTTACCTCAACCGCAACGAAGAGCTGGTGCTGGGTCCGTTCCAGGGCCAGATCGCCTGTGTGCGCATTCCGTTCGGCCGTGGTGTGTGTGGCGCGGCGGCGGCCAGTCAGCAAACCCAACGCGTCGAAGACGTGCATGCGTTCCCCGGTCATATCGCCTGCGACAGCGCTTCGAACAGTGAGCTGGTCGTGCCCTTGGTCAAGGACGGACGCCTGATCGGTGTGCTCGACCTCGACAGCCCGAAACTGGCGCGTTTCGGCGCGCAGGATCAGGCGGGTATCGAGCAACTGGCGGCGATTTTCCTGCGTCTGACTGACTGCTGATCATGCGGTGAGGCCAGCTTTGTGCAGCAGGCTGGCCGGATCGACGCTGTCGATCTGCGCGGAATCGAGAAAGCGCACGGCGTACTGCATGTAAACGCCCTCATTGATGAACAATCCAAACAGTTGCGCATCGATATGTGCTTCGCGACACATGGTCGCCATAATTGCCAACGCTTCATTCAAGGTTTTGGCTTTCTTGTACGGGCGATCGGCTGCTGTCAGCGCCTCGAAGATATCGGCAATCGCCATCATTCGCGCGGGCAGGCTCATGTCTTCACGCTTCAGGCGTTTCGGGTAGCCGGTGCCGTCCATCTTTTCATGATGACCGCCGGCGATTTCGGCAATGCTGTCGAGATGGCCGGGGAAGGGCAGGTGACTGAGCATCATGATGGTCTGGACCATGTGGTGATTGATCACGTAACGTTCTTCGCGGGTCAGGGTGCCACGGCTGATACTCAGGTTGTACAGCTCGCCGCGATTGTATTTGTAGCGCGGCACATCCAGTTTGAAGCCCCACGGATTGTCTTCAGGAATCAACTCGTTCGGGTCGCGTTCGAGCAAGTGTTCGGGCTTGTCTGCCAGTAGCTTCTCACCGACCGGCAAACTCGGTGCCGGCGTGCGCGACTGGCGTCGATTCTCTTCCCAGGACACACCCAGACGGTCATCGAGGGTACGCAACCAGGTGCGTCGAGCCAGATGATCAAGGCGTTGCAGATCCGCTTCGGCCATGGCCTCACTGCCCAGATTACAGCGCGCGACAAACGCAAAGTCGTCGTCCAGCGCTGTCAGTGCCGTGTCACGCAGCTCGGCCAGTGCGGTCTCATCACCGCCCAGCGCCCGCGCCTGCCAATAGCTGATCCAGGCATCACGCTTGAGCACTTCGAAGCGGGTGCGGATCTCATGAATACGGTCGTTGATGGTTTCCAGCTTGGTCGCCTTGTCGACCACGTACTCCGGCGTCGTGACCTTGCCGCAATCGTGCAGCCACGCGGCAATGTGCAAGGCTTCCCACTCGTCTTCGCTGGGTTGATAGGCGCTGAAGGCCGGCGCCTGACTGGCTGCCGCTGCCTGGGCAAGCATCAGCGTCAGCTCCGGCACGCGCTGACAATGTCCGCCGGTATAAGGGCTCTTGGCGTCGATGGCACCGGCAAGTAATTGAATGAAGGCGTCGAGCAACTGCTTTTGGCGGGCTTGCAGGCGCTGGCTCTCGATACTCACTGCCGCCGCGCCGGACACAGCCTGGAGGAATGCGATGCGGTCGGGACGCAGTTTTTCCAGGTCGGCCGCCGTGCCGCTGTCGTTTACCAGTAGGATCAGCAGGCCGATGGTTTCGTCGTGGCGATTGTGCAGGCGGATGCCGATCAGATGGATGCGTGGCGATTGCATCGCCAGCAGGACTTTTTGCAGATCGCCAGCCTGATCGACGCCAAAGTTGCTCACCACATTGTTGGCGTTGACCAATTGCTCGAACCACGCCGGACCCTGATTGTGTTGCAGATCATGGCCCTGAATGTCGAACGCCTCCAGGGGCTGAGGCGTGCCGTCGATGACCAGTCCGTAAGGCTCCATGCGACTGCTGTCGCTTTCACGCAGATAGATCAGCCCCGCCTGCGCCTGAGCAATCTGCACCGTTTCGAACAGCACCCGTTGCAGCAGGGGGGCGAAGCGGGTTTCGGCACCGAGGGTGTCGGTAATGCGGAAGAAGCTCGCCAGGGTGTCCTTCATCCGCGCCATCGACACACTCAACTGGTCGACTTCCAGCACCGGCGAGCGCCGGGCCAGCGGAAAGTTGAAATCGAAACTGCGGATGGCGTCGGCTTCCTTGACCAGCGCGTGCAACGGCTTGACCAGAATTCGCGAAATCACCCAGCCCAGTGGCAGGCACAGCAGCAAGGTCGCCAGGGTGATCAGCGCACCTTGCCAGCGCAAGCGGTAGGCATCGACCAACAACTCGTCTTCCGGTACCAGTAGCGCCAGTTGCAAACCTTTCGGGCCGCCCTCCTGAATGCTGCTGCGGGCGACGATCCATTGCCGCCCATCCGCCTCCAGGCGATTGCCGGAATGCGCACCGGACAGCAGCGCGTGCAGACCTGGACTCAGGTCTGCGGCTTTTGCCAGGTGAGCGGTAGTGCCATCGACGATCAGCTTCTGGCTGTCGGGGTAGGCCACAGCGTTGCCGTCAGCATCGAACAAGGCAATTTCGGTGGACGCGGTGACCACGTGTTTGCTCAGAGCGGCAGACAGTGCGACCAGCGTCAGGTCAGCGCCAATCACGGCGTTCGCGCCGCTGCGTCGGGCCAGCGTGGTGCCGACATTGTGCGTGGAGAAAAACACGTAGGGCTCGGTGGTGATCTGCTCGCTTTGCTCGCGGGCATCGGTGAACCACGCACGACTGCGCGGATCGTAACGGTCTTCGGGGTTGTCCTGACGGCCTGCCGGCGTCAGTGCCTGATCGAAAAACAGTGACTGTGAGTGCATGGCGCCTTGCGCGTCATGCTCGATGCTCCAGACCTGATATGCCGCCGCTTCAGGGGCGTTGAGCAGTGTTTTCAGCGCGGCGCTGCGCAGCGGGCGCACCATGAAAAAATCGCCATTGGCATAACCCAGATACAGCGAAGCCAGATTCGGGTTGTCGGTGAGCGACTGGCTGAACGGTCTGAGCAAGGGCAAGCGCTGTTCAAGGCGCTCGGCCTGAGTGGCGGGGTTGTCCGCCAGCAGGCTCAGCAGATGCCGGATCGGCTGATAGGTGGCGGACATGTCCAGGCGCACGTCCTGTTCGATCCGCTCGAACAGCTTCTCGCTGCTCGAAAGGATGATCTGCGTGGTCTGGCGGTAATTGAACAATCCCAGCACGACCCCGGTGAGCAGCAGCAGGAAGGTGAACATGACGCTGATGTGCACATGCAGCGGGAACCGGCGTTGTTCCGGGCGCAGTGGGCTGGGCATTTCTGGCTCTCCATGATGGTTAACTCACTGCTCAGCGCCAAGCATAGTTAAGGCACGCTCATTGTGCCTCGATCCGACAACGTCAATTGTCGCTGAAGGGCCTGCTCCAGTTCGAGCATGGCGCGGTTGCTGGCCTCGCAATGGCGGGCGATCTCAGGCGTCGTCAGCGCCTCGGCACAGGCCTGCTCGAGGGCATCGCAACATTCGATCACGCGCGTGGCCTGAGCAATGCGCGCGGCACCCTTGATCTTGTGTGCGACCACTGCCAGCGCGCCGCGATCATGTTCGGGCGACAGCGCGAGTAATTCCTGGCGGTCGAGACGGCTGCTTTTGAGTAATTCGGCCAGCAGTCGGCGAGCCTGCGCCGGGTTGCCACCGGTGAGCATATTCATGTTTTGCAGATTGAATGCCGGAGGAGTTGAAGCCGGCGTGATGCCATCGACCCACTGGCTGAGCAGGCTCAGGCTCAGGGGCTTGAACAGACAGTCGTTCATGCCGGCCTGTTTGCAACGCTGGATTTCCTCGGGTTGCGCATTGGCTGTAAAGCCCAGCACGGTGCACGGCGGGCAGCGTGTCTGCAGTTCATGCTGACGAATGGCGCGAGTCAGTTCATAACCATTCATCAAGGGCATGTTGCAGTCGACGATGACCAGATCGAAATGGCCAGCCTTCCACAGTTCCAGACCGCTGCAGCCGTTCTCGGCAATGCTGAAGTGATGGCCGAGAAACTCCAGTTGCTGGCACATCAACAGGCGATTGGCCGGGTGGTCGTCTACCACCAGCACAAGCAGGGGCGAGCTTGATGTTTTGATTGCAGGTTCACTTTTGGCGGTATTCACCTGTATCGGCAATGTTTCCAGCGCCAGCGAGAGACAGACCTGGGTGCCGATGCCCGGCTGGCTGCTCAATTGCAGTTGTCCGCCCATCATTTCGCACAGATTGCGACTGATCACCAGCCCCAGTCCGGCACCGCTTCTGCCTTGCTGACTGCTGTTTTCGGTCTGGGCAAACGGTTCGAACAAGCGTTGTTGATCCTCCGCCCTGATGCCGACACCGCTGTCCTGCACGGTCAGTTGTAGCAGGGCGCGCGCCGGCACCTCGGTATTCATCAGATCGAGGGTAATGCGCACATGGCCTTGTTCGGTGAATTTGATCGCATTGCTGACCAGATTCGACAGCACCTGTTTGAAACGCAAAGGGTCCAGATACACATCGACGGCCAGATCCGGCGGATTGAAGATGACTTGCAGGGAGAGATTCTTCTGTCGTGCAAGACCGTCGAAGATCCTCGCTACTGACGTCACGGTGTCGACCAGATTGACCCGTTCCGGGCAAAGACTCAGGCGTCCGGATTCGATCCGCGCGATATCGAGAATGTCACCGATCAAACCCAGCAGATCCTTGGCTGAATGATAGGCCGTGTCGATTGACGGGCGATCCGGATGCTGTTGATCCATGCGTCTGAGTGTCAGCTCGAGCATGCCGATCACGGCATTCATCGGCGTGCGGATTTCATGACTCATGGTCGCCAGAAAGGTGCTTTTCGCCCGGTTGGCCTCATCCGCCCGCTCTTTGGCCGTGCGCAGCTCCTCGAACAGCTGCCGACGTTCGCTGATGTCGATCCAGCCGCCGATGATGCCTTTCACGTCGCCGCTGGAGTCGCGGTACGGCAGGATCCAGTGATAGATGGTCAGGCGCCGGTTGCCGATGTGCAGAGGCCGGTCTACGACCATCGGCGTGCCCTCGGCAACGACGCGCTGGTAATCGGCCTGAAAGGCCTGGGCTTCGAACGCGTTGCTCAGGGTGCCCTCGATGACGCTTTTGCCAATGACGTCTTCACGCCTGGCATTGAAGGCTTCGAGGTAGCTTTCGTTGCAACTTTGCAGCAGACCCTGGCGGTCGCGAACATAAATCGGGTGCGGCGTGCCATCGACCAGTGAGCGCATGAATTCGAACTGGTCGTTCAGTGCGCGCTCGGCGGCCTGGCGTTGTTTGATCTGGTGGCGCATGTAGGCGTTCCAGGCCAGGAGCAACAGCAATACCAGGCAGGCGCCGATAATCACTTGATAAAACAGGCGCTGGTAGTTGTGCCAGATGTTTTGAGACGCCGTGGAGTAACCGCGCCAGCGGCCATTGATCACACCCAGTTCATCGGGTGCGATGCTCAACAACGCCTTGTTGATGATCGAGGTCAATTCCGTATTGTCCCGCGCGGTCGCCAGTGAAAAGGCCGCCTGACCGGTGCCGATGGTGGTGGTGATCTGCAATGGCTGGTTAAAGATCCGCGAGGAAATGAAGTAGTTGGCAATGACCAGCGAGTTCACAGCTCCGTCGACCTGGCCTTCAGCGAGCAGCGAGACCGCGCTGAACGTGTCTGGTGTTTCAATCAGATGGATGCGCGGATAATCCCGGCGCAAGTACTCGACCATCGGGTTGCCTTGGGCAATCGCCAGTTGTTTGCCTTTGAGCTGGCCCAGATTGGTCGGGCCATCGGCGCTCTTGCGGGTCAGCAGAACGTAGGAGTTTTCCAGGTAAGGACGACTGAAGTTGAGCGTTTTTTCACGTTCCGCCGACGGTAGCAGGGCGGCGATCAGGTCGGCTTGATGACGGTCGATCTGCTGGATCATTTCCGCGTCGTTACGGCTGCGGCGGATCTCGAAACGCAGGCCGGTGCGCAGGCGAATCAGCTCGAGCAAGTCGGCGCTGATGCCACGGAAATTGCCGTCGTTGTCAAAAAACGTCAGGGGTGCGAATGCCTCATTCACGACCACGCTGACCACCGGATGCTGTTTGAGCCACGCTTCTTCGCGCTGGGTCAGTTGCAGTTTCTGATCGGTGAGCAGCAGATCGCTGCCGGCGCTCCAGCGTTTGGCGATGTTGTCACGCTCACTGGCCGGTACGGCCTTGATCACGCTGTCGATGATCGCCAGCAGTTGCGGGTTGTTGCGGCGTACGGCGAAGCTGAATCCCTGGGCTTCCTGTTTGCCGAAGTTGGCCATGCGCACGTTGTTCAGGTAGCCCTTGTTGATCATGTAGTGAGTTGAAAGGGTGTCGCCGAGGAACACATCGGCCTGATCAAACGCTACGGCATTGATCGCATTCTGGTAGGAGGGGTAGCAGGTAATGAGCGCTTTGGGGTACAGCGCCTTGACTTCGGGTAGCGGCAAATAGTGATAGACCATGCTCAGCCGCAAGCCGGCCAGGCCTTCGGTGAGAGAGCGGGTTTCGTCTTCGCGGGTGACCAGCACAGGCTGATCAACGGCATAGGGGGTTGATAACGCGAGGTTGGCATTGCTCGCTTCGAAGCCGTTCGCGGTACCGAGCAGATCGACCTGGCCGTCGACCAATGCGCGAATGGCAGCATCCCGAGAGGCAAAGCGCTGCACCCTGATCGGCAAACCGGTGGCCTGGCCGAGGAGCCCGGCGTAGTCGGCCGTGAGGCCTTCGTAGTCCTTGCCGCTGACGGTCATGTCAAAAGGCGGGTAGTCGGGCGCCGAGGTGCCCAGAACCAGTTCGCTACGTGCATGCAGCCATTGCCGTTGGGACTGTTCGAGCGTGACCTGCACCGGTTCGTTCGCCGACCGGCTGAGCAGGGCATAGTCCGGTGAAGTGCCGGGCATGGCGAATACGTTGGTGCTCAGGCACAGGCCTGCACTCAACGCCATTAAATAGTCCTTTAAACGGCTGGGCATGCGGGCTCTCACACGAGTGCGTTTCGTTTGGCCATCTCGATAAGTTCTACAAGGGATCTGGCTTTGAGTTTTTGCATCAGGCGTTTTTTGTAGGTGCTGACAGTCTTGTTGCTCAGAAACATGCCCTTGGCTATTTCCTTGTTAGTGCGACCTTGGGCAAACAGTTGCAATACCATCAATTCGCGGTCGTTGACGGATTTGAACAGTTCCAGTTCGGCAAAACGAACGTCGTCGCTGCGAACAGGATTCAATGCCTGACTGGGGAAATAGTTGTAACCGGAAAGTACCGCTTTGATCGCACTGACCAGTTCGCTCAAGTCTTCCTGTTTACAGACATAACCCGATGCGCCGGATTGCATGCAACGAATGCCGAAGAGGGTCGGACACTGTGCCGTCAGAATCAGGATTTTCAACGGAGAGCCCATGGCATTGAAGCGGGCGAGGACTTCGAGGCCGTCCAGCTTGGGGATGCTCACATCGAGAATCACCAGATCGGGCATGCATTCGCGCACCATTTGCATGGCATCGACCCCGTTATCGGTTTCACCGACGACCTTGTAACCTTCATGCTCCAGCAGCATTCGAACGGCGAGACGGATGACCGGGTGATCGTCGACAATAAAAACGGAGTTCATAATCAAATCCCATGCAAGCACGAATAAAGCGCGCACCTTAGCTCAGTTGAATGAGCGCTCGCATGAAGTGACATGGCTCTAGTCACGTTATCGGATTGTTCCTACAACTAATGAGGAAACGGACTACGGTCAAACTAGGTTTGACGTAAGGAAGTGCAGGATTTGAACAGGCTTATAGTTTGACTTGAATGATTTGCAAGTGCTGGCTGTAAATGGTTTTTTATAGCTGTTTAAAGTTGCTGAGTGATCAGTTGGCGGCAGTACGTGCGATGCCTGCGGGCTGCCAGTATCAATGGCCGCCCGCGTGCAATGGATCAGTGACTGGAGCGACCGGTCATTTCCAGCGCCATGTCACTGGCGTAGCTGTCGGTCATGCCGGCAATGAAGTCGATCATGCGCAGAAACGAGGTGTGTAACGAACCGTGCGGATCCGGTGCGTTACTGCCCAGCAGATCGAGAATGCGCCGGCTCTTGAACGACGGCGTGCGACCGTTGTGTTGTTCCAGCGCCGCGCCGCAGAACGAGTTGAGCAGGATCTCCAGCGTGGTATAGGCGCCGATCTCATGCAGGGTTTTGCGTTTGTCCTGAAAGATTTTCTTGCGGGCGATGTCCTTGGCATTCAACACGCAACGCTTGGCCGGACCGTGCATGTGTTCGACCAGATCGCCGTGCAGCGTGCCCGCAAGCAGTGCGTCCTGTTGCTCGACAAAGGCTCGCGCGGCGGCGTTGGTCAAATGCTCGATGGCCTTGCCGCGCAGAATCGCCAGTTTGCGTCGACGCGAATCCTGCGGGCCGAGCTGACGATAGGTTTCCGGCAGATCATCGCCCACCAGCCCGAGCAGCAGCGATTCGACTTCGGCATAGTCCAGCAGCTCCATTTCCAGGCCGTCTTCGAGATCGATCAGCGCGTAGCAGATGTCGTCGGCGGCTTCCATCAGGTACACCAACGGGTGACGCGCCCAGCGTTGATCCTCGATCTGTGGCAGGCCCAGTTTGTGGGCGATCTGCTCGAGTAGCGGCAGCTCGCTCTGATAACAGCCGAATTTGTGTTTCTTGTAGCCCAGGGAGTCGGCGTGGCGCGCGGTCCACGGGTATTTCAAGTAAGTGCCGAGAGTGGCGTAAGTCAGCCGTGTGCCGCCGTCGAACTGGTGGTACTCCAGCTGAGTCAGTACGCGAAAGCCTTGGGCATTGCCTTCGAAGTTGAGGAAGTCAGCGCGTTCGGCTTCGCTCATGCCGTCGAGCCAGCCACGCCCGGCCGCCTGCTGGAACCAGTGGCGAATGGCATCTTCACCGGAATGGCCGAACGGCGGATTGCCAATGTCGTGGGCCAGACACGCCGACTGCACGACCATACCGAGGTCGGCCGGATCGCACCATTCGGGCAGGGCACTGCGCAGGGTTTCGCCCACCCGCATGCCTAGCGAACGGCCGACGCAACTGACTTCCAGCGAGTGGGTCAGGCGCGTGTGGATGTGGTCGTTGCTGGTGACCGGATGCACTTGGGTCTTGCGTCCGAGGCGGCGGAAGGCACCGGAGAAAATGATGCGGTCGTGGTCTTTGTGGAAAGGGCTGCGGCCAAGTTCTTGCGGGCTGTGCAGCGGCTTGCCGAGGCGTTCGCGGTTGAGCAGGGTTTGCCAATCCAAGGCTGATTCTCTCCGTCAGATGACTGGGGGCGTTGACCCCTAGCTTCCCGGTTCACACCCGGCCCTGCAAGCGGAACTACAGTCCGGCGGCGTCAATGTCGATCAACAGCAAACGCTCACCGTTGTCGAAAAACTGCCCGGCTGTCAGGCAGTACTGGTTGCTGGTGGCATCGCGGTAGGTATTGGAAAGCGTCAAACGCCGCTCCTCCCAACCTTCGGCGAGCAAATGATAGAAGTACGGACGCCACGACCAGTTGTGCCCCAGATAACGATTGTCGGCGACCCAAGCGTGCTGGCGCCATTCGAGGTTGGGCGTCAGCTGTGTACCGTGGCGATCGCATTGATAAAAGCGCAGCAACCAGGGGAAGGCGTCCAGTTGTGGCAATGCGCTCAACGGTGCGTGCGCCTGAGCCCAGGCTTGCAGGATCGACATCAGTTCAGCGAGTTGCTGACGCATTTGCATCAGCCGACCGCGTTCCGCAAGTTTTTGCCGAACATATCGCTGGCGCAGCTCGGCGAAGCGCTGGACGAACGCATCGGTGTCAAAGAACGCCTCCTGTGCCCGCGCGAACAGGAATCCCTGCACATAGCGCGATCCGCATTCCAAGGCGAAATTCAGCTGTGCTTCGGTTTCGACGCCTTCGGCAATGATCCAGCAGCCGGTCTTCTCGGCCATCTGTGCGAGAGCCTTGACCACATCACTGCTTGGCCCGCCCAGTGCCGCAGCCTGGAACAGACGCATGTCGAGTTTGAGAATGTCCGGTTGCAGTGCCAGCACCCGATCCAGTTGCGAGTAGCCGGCGCCAAAGTCGTCGATGGCGATTCTTGCGCCCGCCTCGCGGTAACGCGCGACCACTTCGGCCAGGCGTTGACCATTGCCGCCCAGCTCGGTGATTTCGAAAACAATACGTTGCGGATCGATGTTGTAGCGTGCCAATTGCTTGAGGCTGGGCAGGGCTTGATCGGCGCGCAGGCGACTGATCCAGCGCGGCGACATGTTCAGACTGAGAAACCAGTCAGCCGGCGCTTCGTGCAAGCGGCTCAAGGCGTTATCGCGGATTTGCCGGTCGAGACGGCGCAAGGCAATGGCGGGTGTACGCGAGTCGGCGAACAACGGCCCGACCGAAGTCAGTTGACCGTCGGCCTGACGCAGGCGACCCAATGCTTCGACGCCGGCAATACGTCCCGTGGCGGTATCGATGAAAGGCTGAAAGCAGGCGAGCGGTTGCCCGTCGATCACGGGGCCTCCTTGGTTCTTGTTTTGGTTGAACCCCGCCAGCCGGGTAGGCTTACGGGATTGAACCTCCGGATAAAGAGGTTCATCCCGCCGCTATTGCAAGAATGTAGCCAGATAGATCTGCTTAGCGTTTTGCCGAACTCTGCATCACCAGTTTGATCAGCGGTCCGAGACTGGTGCCGAGGCGGATCAAGCGAGTCAATCCGCCAACGCCGCCGCTTTTCGCGCCTTTGCCGGTGATAAAGCCCAATAGCGTAACGGCAGCCACGCCCCACAAAGGCGCGTGTTTGATGCCGAAACCGCCTTGCAGATTCTGCGTCATGCCGCGCATGCGCTGCAGTGGTTGCAGGACTTGCCCGGCTTCATGGCGGATTTCCTGGCGATGCATTTCCATGCGCAGGCGGATCAACGCCTTGCGCATTTCCCGGCGCGAGCTGTTGTGTGGCAGTTCAGGCAGGCTCATGGCAGCAGGCGCTCCCGGTCGTTGGCCAGCTCTTCGAGCGTGCCGTGGAAAGGCGAGGACTCATCGAAGATCGCCGCCTTGAGGCGCAGTCCGCAGAAAATCGAGGCCAGGGTATAGAAAACGCACAGGCCAATGATCGCCGCCAGGCGGTAAGTGTCCCAGAACACGATCATCACCAATGTCGACAATCCCACCAGCAACAACAGGGCAAAAACCAGGGCCAGGCCGGCGAACAGCAACAGGCTGACGGTACGGGATTTCTGCTCCTGCAATTCGATGCCGAACAATTCGACATGGCTGTGCAGCAGACCAAGAACGGCGGCGCCCAAGCGTCGCGTGGAGGAGGCGGTGCCCGCAGTCGGGCCGGATTCACCGATCGACATAATCAGCGCCGAGTGGCTAGCAGGCCGATCAGGAAGCCGACACCGGCGGCAATGCCGACCGACTGCCACGGATTGGCCGAGACGTAATCTTCAGTGGCGGTCACCGCTGCCTGACCACGTTCGCGCAGGGTGTCTTCGGTCAGTTTCAGGGTTTCGCGGGCGCGCAGCAGGCTGTCGTGAATCTGCTCGCGCAGCTCATCAGCCTGATCGCCGGCCAGGGTGGCGGTGTGCTCGAGCAACCGTTCGGTGTCGGCGACCAAAGTCTGGAAGTCGTTCATGAGGATTTCTTGAGCAGTCTTTGCCTTGATGCTGGCCATGGGTGGATCTCCGTAAGTGACGTCTGAAGCGTTCGAGTATGAGCCTTGCGCGAAGGTTCAGTACAAATGACTGGTACAACTTTTGCTGTGTCGTGGTGCGTCGCCCGGCCGTTGTGCGCTGTTGCCGGGCGTGCGCCTCGAGAAACCTTATCCCAAACAAGCCCGGTTCGTGTCAGGACATCGACCTTGTGCGCCAAAGCAGTTCGCCGCATCTGCGGATCAGTGACTGCGCGGTCGCAACTTGGTGCATGAAATGTGCGCATGAACCGCTTTGGTGCCTTTTTCGCCTTTAGGTCTGCCTGCTTATGGAAAATCTGCAAAGCGCTGTGGACACGCTGGTTCACAGCTCCAATACCTTGTTCATTCTGATCGGTGCGGTGATGGTGCTGGCGATGCACGCCGGTTTCGCCTTTCTGGAAGTCGGTACGGTGCGCCAGAAAAACCAGGTCAATGCGCTGTCGAAAATTCTCAGTGACTTCGCCGTCTCGACCCTGGCCTATTTCTTTATAGGCTATTGGATCTCCTATGGCGTGACCTTCATGCAGCCAGCTGCGGTGCTGAGTGCCGATCACGGTTATGGACTGGTGAAGTTTTTCTTCCTGCTGACCTTCGCAGCCGCGATCCCGGCGATCATTTCCGGTGGCATCGCCGAGCGCGCGCGTTTCGTGCCGCAGTTGTGCGCCACGGCATTGATCGTCGCGTTCATCTATCCGTTCTTCGAAGGCATGATCTGGAACGGCAACTACGGTCTGCAAGCGTGGCTGACGGCGCAGTTCGGTGCCGCTTTCCATGATTTCGCCGGGTCCGTCGTGGTGCATGCCATGGGCGGTTGGCTGGCACTGGCGGCGGTGCTGTTGCTGGGGCCGCGCAATGGTCGTTACCGCGACGGTCGCCTGGTCGCGTTCGCACCGTCGAGCATTCCCTTTCTGGCGCTGGGCTCGTGGATTCTGATTGTCGGCTGGTTTGGTTTCAACGTGATGAGCGCACAAACGCTGCAAGGCGTCAGCGGTCTGGTGGCGGTCAATTCGTTGATGGCCATGGTCGGCGGCACCATGGCGGCACTGCTCGTCGGGCGCAATGACCCGGGCTTTCTGCACAATGGGCCACTGGCCGGGCTGGTGGCGATCTGTGCCGGCTCCGATCTGATGCATCCGGTCGGTGCACTGGTGACCGGCGCGATCGCTGGCGCGATGTTTGTCTGGTGCTTTACCGCCGCGCAGGTGAAATGGCGCATCGACGATGTCTTGGGTGTCTGGCCATTGCACGGTTTGTGCGGTGTTTGGGGCGGGATTGCCTGCGGGATTTTCGGCCAGACCGCGCTTGGCGGGATCGGCGGCGTCAGCCTGATAAGCCAGTTGATCGGCACCGCACTGGGCGTTGCGGTGGCGCTGATCGGTGGCTTCGTCGTCTACGGCGTGATCAAGGCGCTGCACGGGCTGCGCCTGAGTCAGGAACAAGAGTATTACGGCGCCGATCTGTCGTTGCACAAGATCGGCGCGGTAAGTCAGGACTAGGTTTCGGCATCGTCGGTACCGGGATAAAAACCGTGAAGCAGGCGATAGCGGTCGATGCGCACCTGATCGACCTGTTCCTGCACCTGATGCGCCGGCAAACCGAGCATGATCAAGGCGTGAGAGGCGAGCATCAGGCTCGACTCCAACAGTTCCGGCACCACTTCGGTGGCGCCGGCGGCTTTCAGTTCGGCCCATTGGCTGTCGTCGCGGGTGCGTACCAGAATCGGCACGTGGGCGTTGAGCCGACGCGCTTCCTTGAGGATGCGCAGGGCAATCTCGCTCTGATCCACGGCAACCACCAGCAGTCTGGCGCGCAGCAGGCCGACGGCGTTCAGCAGGTCGCCGCGCGACGAGTCGCCGTAATGCACGTCGCTTTCTCCGCTGGCGGCTTCCTGTACCCGGACCGGGTCATTGTCCAGCGCGATATAAGACTGTCTGGCATTGCGCATGAACCGCCCGATGGATTGGCCGACGCGGCCGTAGCCACAAATCACCACGTGCTGGTTGAGGTCGGCGTTGAGCGCGCTGATCTCTTCGATCTGTGCCTCCTGATTGGGTTTGCGGTGCAGCACTGCCGCGATGCGTGGCGCTGCGCGCAGCAACAGTGGCGTCAGCAGCATCGAGCAGAATGTTGCGGCGAGCAGCAGGTCACCCAGTGCCTCGGGCATCATGCTGTTCTGCTGCATCTGCGCCATCAATGCAAAGCAGAACTCGCCGCCCTGAGCCAACGCCAGGCCACTGCGCCACGCCGTTTCGCTGTCACTGCCGCGCCACTTCACCAGCAAGGCCACGACGATGCCTTTGATTACCATCAAACCGACGGTGAGTCCGACGATCAGCAGGCTGTGACTGACGAACAGTTGCAGGTCGATGAGCATGCCGATGCTGACGAAAAACACCCCGAGCAGGATGTCGCGAAAGGGGCGGATGTCGGCCTCGATCTGGTGTCGATAGTGGCTTTCACCGAGCAACATGCCGGCCAGAAACGCACCGAGGGCAGGGGACAGGCCCAGCAGGTGAGTCAGCCACGCGGTCAACAACACAATCACTAGCGCCAGCAACACGAACAACTCTGCCGAGCGTGACGCGGCCACTTCGTGGAACAGCCTCGGCAGTAACCAGCGACTGGCCAGCAGCAGACCGACAAACAGCACCACGGTCTTCGCCAGCGTCAGTGGCAGCGCCCAGTACCAGGCTTGCTCGCTGCTGCCGGCGAACACAGGCACCAACGTCAGCAGTAATACAGCGACAACGTCCTGAAACAGCAAAACGCCAACGGCATTCTGCCCATGGCTGCTGAACACCTCGCCGAGGCTGCCCAATTCCTTTGTCACAATTGCCGTCGATGACAGCGAAAGCCCGGCGCCGAGCAACAGCGCTGGTGTCATCGGCATGCCCAGCAGCATCAGCAACAAACCGAGCAGCGCGGTGCTGATCAGCACCTGCTGACTGCCCAGACGGAACACCACCTGGCGCAGGGCAATCATCTTCGACAGAGAGAATTCCAGACCCAGCGAAAACAACAGAAACACCACGCCCAGTTCCGCTACGTCAGGCAGGTGTTCGCTCTCGTTGACCCAGTCGAAGGCACTCGGCCCGACCAGCAGTCCCACGCACAGATAACCCAGAACCGGCGGCAACCGCAGGCGACGGAACAGGGCAATCACCACGAGGGACGAGGCGAGGATGATCAACAGATTGGCAAACACTGGACACTCCGATGGCAGATCAGGCTTTTCAAGCGTAGAGGCAAAAAGACCGGGAGGATCGCGTAATTGGTTTTTCTGCGGACTGATTTGCGTCAGGGTTTTGCCTGTGGACCCTGTCTTCGGCGCTGGAGCCTTCGGGCGGCGTTGGCTCGACGGGTTTTGTGGTGCGGCCTAGAATAGGCCCACTCATTTTTTGGTTGAGCAATCATGCCTCCTGAATGTCAGCTGTTCGGCACCCTTGGTTGCCATTTGTGTGAATTCGCCGAGGCCGAGCTGATGCCTCTTGTCGAGCATGGCCTGCTGGTTGAACTGGTCGATATTGCTGACGACGAATCCTGGTATACGGCCTACAGCTTGCGGATTCCGGTGTTGCGCCGGGTTGATACCGGGGCCGAACTGGGCTGGCCATTCAGCGCTGATGAAGTCGTTGCGTTTCTGCGTTAATCCGCTTTTCTGGTTCATCCCGCCGATCGCCGCTGCCATCCATTCCTTGGCATTATGCGGTTTGTTCGGTTACTGTATGTTCATACAGTAAATGCGTCAGAGGGATGAACCGTGGTCAATGTCGAACAGTTGAAGAACAGCGTGAACCGGATGTCGGTTGACGTGGTGCGCGAGGCGGTTCTCGAATTGCGCCTGGACGGGTTGGTCACGGAAGGCAAGACGCCGTTCAACAAGCTGCATTTCAACACGTGCTTTGCCGAGATCGAGGCCTTGTTTCAGCGTGCCGGCTATCACAAGCAACTGGATGTGGTCGGTTATCAGGGTTTGCTCTACGCCTTGTACGACCCGGGTCGATGGGAGGCGGTCGATGTGCTGCGCTGGCTCAAGGAATTCACTGACGCAGCAGCGCTCAAAACGATCCCGGCCTGAGCATTCTGCGCTAGGCTGGTTTCCCTCAGTGCTGGATAATGCCGCCCTGTATTGAGGGTTCGATTTCCGTATGTCCACATCAACATTTTCTGCTGCGCAGAAACAGGCGAGCACGCTTTATCTGCCACCGGGTGCCTGGCTGACCGTGCTCGATTGCCTGTGCGAGCATTTCCATGCCATTGATCGCGAGCAATGGCTGGACCGGATCGCCCGGGGGCGGGTGCTGGATGGTCATGGTCAGCCGATTCCGGTGGATTTGCCCTACAAGGAAGGCTTGCGAATTCATTATTTTCGCGAAGTGCCGGACGAGAAGCCGATCCCGGTGGTCGAGTCGATCCTGTATGCCGACGAACATCTGGTAGTGGCTGACAAACCGCATTTTTTGCCGGTGACGCCCGCCGGCGAATACGTTGAGCAAACCTTGTTGCGCAGGCTGATTCGCCGCCTGGACAATCCCCACCTGGTGCCTTTGCACCGCATCGATCGGCATACAGCGGGTCTGGTGATTTTCTCGGCCAATCCGCAAACCCGTTCGGCTTATCAGTCGCTATTCCCCACGCGGCAGATCGACAAACGCTATGAAGCCATCGCCCCAGCGCTGCCGGATCTGAGTTTTCCCTTGGTGCACAAAAGCCGTCTGGTGGATGGCGAACCGTTTTTCCGCATGCAGGAAGGCGAAGGTGCGAGCAATACCGAAACGGCGGTGGAGGTTCGGGAAAAACATGGCGATCTGTGGCGCTATGGATTGTTTCCGGTGACCGGCAAGAAACATCAACTGCGCGTCCACATGACTGCGCTGGGCGCGAGCATCTGCAACGATCCGTTTTATCCGCAGGTGTTGAAAGACGTCGAGGACGATTACGCCAATCCGCTGAAGTTGTTGGCGCAAGGTTTGCGGTTTATCGACCCGGTGACCGGTGAAGAACGCGAATTCGAGAGCCGGATTACGCTGCAGTGGTAATACCGACTTCACTTTTCGAGCGCCCATAAAAAAGCCCGCAATCAATGCGGGCTTTCTGTATCCGGTGTCGAACCAGAGCTTACAGCTCTTTAACGGTACGAACCTGATCCTTGTTGATGCGGGTTTCTTTGCCGTCCAGCTGTTTGAACTCGTAGAAGCCCGAATCATCATCGTATTTCGGGGTGTCGACGGCCTGGATTTCGCGACCGTCATTCAAGGTGATCACTGTAGGCGAGGAGCAACCGGCGAGGGTGGCAAGGCCCAGTGCGAGCATGAAAGTGGCGAGGGTCCGTTGAGTCATGGTGTGTCTCCGAATGGAAATTCTTTTGGTTACTGAGCTTGAGACGTATACAAGGCGTGAGAGTTCCTTGAATAGTGTCAGTCTGACACAGTGTTGTGCGAATTTAACAGTTCGGGGGTATTGAGGTTGGCCAGGCGCGGGTCGTTGTCCGGGCATTGCAGGGCAGTGGCACCGAGACTGCGCATGACTCGGCCGGGGCTGCGCTCACCGGCGTTCCAGGCGTTTTCGAAGGCGTCTAGCAAGGCCACCGGAATCACGCACAGCAACGGTTCCCAATGCTCGTCATGGCGCAACATTAAAGGTTTTTCAGGATTCAGATTGGCAGTCTCACGCATGCTTTGCAGCAGTGCTGCGTCAATTCGCGGCACATCACAGGGCAAGACCAACAGGTGCGTGTGGCGCGCAGCTTTCAGGCCGGCGCGAATGCCGGCCAGTGGCCCGGGGAAATCGCTCTGGTCATCGACCACCAATTGATCGGCGAAGGGGGCGTAACGCTCGCGATTGCGGTTGCAGGAAATGATCAGGTCGTCAGTCATTGCACGAACCTTGCGTTGCAAATGTGCAATCAACGGCTCACCCAGCCACTCGACCAATCCTTTGTCCTGACCGCCCATGCGTTGGCCGCGTCCGCCTGCCAGGAGCAGAATGGAGCAGGGTGGCAATTGCGTATTCAGGGGCATGGCAGCTCTCCAGAGGGGCGGCGAAAAAATGAGGCGCTGTGATATAACACCGGGCTGTTTCTCCTACAACTGGACGAGCCTATGAAAGCCAAGGCTGATGTACCTTTCGTGCCGCTCAATATTGCGGTGCTGACAGTCAGTGACACCCGAACTCTGGAAACCGACACCTCAGGTCAGGTCTTTGTCGACCGCTTGACGGCGGCGGGCCACCATCTGGCAGAGCGGGTCTTGCTCAAAGATGACCTCTACAAAATTCGCGCGCAAGTCGCCAACTGGATTGCCGACGATGTCGTGCAGGTAGTGCTGATCACTGGCGGCACCGGATTCACTGGCCGTGATAGCACACCCGAAGCGGTCGCCTGTCTGCTCGACAAACAGGTCGACGGGTTTGGTGAGTTGTTCCGGCAGATTTCGGTAGCCGATATCGGCACTTCGACGGTGCAGTCCCGTGCATTGGCCGGCCTGGCCAATGGCACGCTGGTTTGCTGTTTGCCGGGTTCGACCAATGCCGTACGCACTGGCTGGGACGGCATCCTTGGTGAGCAACTGGACGCTCGGCACCGCCCGTGCAATTTCGTCACCCATTTGAAACAGGCGGCGCCTTGTGAATCCCGTGGGTAAGCCGGGCAAAACGGGGGCGCTGATGCCGGTCGAGGTGGCGCTGGCGCGTCTGCTCGAAATGGCTGAAACGTCGGCAATTGTCGAGCATGAGTATTTGCCGCTGGCACAGGTTCAGGGGCGGGTGCTGAGCGAGGACCTGATTTCGGCGCTGGATCTGCCACCCTGGCCTAACAGCGCCATGGACGGTTATGCGTTGAATCTGGCCGACTGGAATGGCCAACCGGTGCCGGTCAGTCAGAAAGTGTTTGCCGGGCAATCCCCCGAACCGCTGAAGCCCGGCACTTGTGCGCGGATTTTCACCGGGGCTCCGGTGCCGGCGGGTGCTGACTGTGTAGAAATGCAGGAAAACGCTGAGGTTCAAGCCGACGCAATGGTGCGTTTCCTGGAACCGATGAAAGCCGGGCAGAACATCCGCCCGCAAGGCCAGGAAACTACCGTCGGTGAGCTGATTCTGCCTGCCGGCACTCGATTGGGTCCGATTGAGCAGGGATTGGCTGCATCGTTGGGCTGCGCCGGACTGAAGGTGGTGCGCAAGGTGAGAGTCGCGGTGATTTCCACCGGCGATGAGTTGGTCGAACCAGGCCAGGCACTGGGGCCGGGTCAGATATACAACAGCAATCGGGTGTTGCTGTGCAGTTGGTTGCAACGTCTGGGCTGTGAGGTAGTCGACGCCGGCATTCTCCCGGATGATCTGGCCACTACCCGTGCCCGTCTGGGTGAGTTGCAGGATGTTGATCTGATTCTTTCCACGGGTGGCGTCTCGGTGGGTGAGGCGGATTTTCTGGGTATTGCCTTGCGCGAAGAGGGTGAGCTGGCCCTCTGGAAGCTGGCGATCAAGCCCGGAAAGCCGTTGACGTTTGGGCATTTCCGCGGCGTGCCGGTCATTGGTTTGCCCGGGAATCCGGCGTCAACATTGGTGACCTTCGCGCTGCTCACTCGGCCTTACCTGTTACGCCGTCAGGGTGTGCGGGACGTCGAGCCGCTGAAGTTCACTGTCCCGGCTGGTTTTGTCTGGCCGGTGGCAGGCAATCGGCGCGAATATCTGCGTGGTCGTCTGGAGCAAGGACGGGCGACTGTTTACCGCAACCAGAGCTCAGGCGTACTGCGTAGCGCTGCGTGGGCAGATGGATTGGTCGAAGTGCTGGAAGGTCGCACATTGAGCGAAGGAGACGAAGTTGCCTTCATTCCGCTGAGTGACCTGCTGGACTGATCGCGGTCCCGCAAATGCAGGCGTCGGCTGACTCAGGCGGCGCCTGCGATGACTCATTCGTCAGTTGCTGATCAATGCCACAAGCTGGTCGAATCGGCTGTTGGCCACCCAACCCAGCAACCCCAGAACTACTGCCGTTGCGCCCGCCGAGTAGGCAAGCCGGTGTTTGATCGTTCTGACATCACCGCGGACTTCGTCCATGTCCCGTCGTAGATATTTGAGATGGGTTTCCAGCTCGGTTACTCGAGGTTCCATATCAACTTCTCCGGTAGCTCTGGCGCTGCTTTTGAATTCGGACTTGTGATTCGCGCGACTTTCGACGAGAGGACCGACCGGGCTCACTGGCATTCTTGCTTCATGGCTTGGCATGGAAGCATCCACCGGTTGCTTCGAATGTTCGCTTGCGACCTGTTCCAGCTCTTGAGCTGACAAGAGCATTGGGGGTGTATCCGCTCATTACATGCACGTCCTTGTGTATTGGGTTGAAGATTGATATCGCCAGCACACGGTGACCCAATGCTCGGTCCGGGTCAATTAAGCCGTTTCCGCATGTTTTGTAAGAAAAAATACCGCTGTGTAGGACGTCCGCGCCAGAAGGTTGAATTAATTGTGATTTCCACGGCTTTTTTGTCTGCAGTAGCGGTCAAGATGTTTCAACCGATTCGATTTGTGGAGTGACGTAATGACTGAACGCCGAGCGCTATTGATTCTGCATGGCAAGCAGGCTCTCAACGAGACGGTTAGAACTGCCGTCGAGGACAAGCGTAAACAGGGCTGGGAACTGGCCGTACGCCTGACCTGGGAGGCAGGGGATGCTCAGCGTTGGGTCGAACAGGCATTGGCGGACGGCTACACAAAGATCATTGCCGGTGGTGGAGATGGCACGTTGCGCGATATTGCCGAAGCGCTCGCGGCACATCCGGGCAAAGCCAGCCTGGTGCTTTTACCCTTGGGTACCGCCAACGACTTTTCCCGCGCGGCCGGTGTGCCACTGGAGCTCGCCGAGGCACTCGAACTGCTTGATGTACCGCCGCGCAATATCGATCTGGGAGAAGTGGGCGGGCAGATTTTCCTCAACATGGCCACCGGAGGTTTCGGCAGCCAGGTTACGGCCAATACCTCCGAGGACCTGAAAAAGGTGCTGGGCGGTGCTGCCTATCTGTTCACCGGTTTGTCACGGTTCAGCGAGCTGCATGCCGCTTACGGTGAACTTCAGGGCCCGGACTTTCACTGGCGTGGCGAGTTGCTGGCGCTGGGCATCGGCAATGGTCGTCAGGCCGGTGGCGGGCACGTATTGTGTCCAGAGGCGCTGGCCGATGATGGTTTGCTTGATATCAGTATCCTGCCGGCACCACAGGAGCTGGTGGGCACGTTGAAGACGCTGCTCAGCGATGGTTTCGGGATCGACAACATGTTTGTGCGAACCCGTTTGCCATGGGTCGAAATCAAGGTCGCCGAGGGGCTCTGCATCAATCTTGATGGCGAACCGCTGGAGGGCGACAACATGCGATTTGAAGCGCGTCCGGCAGCGTTGCGCGTGCATTTGCCGGAGCATTCTCCATTGTTGGGCGGCGCCGGATTGGTCAGTCGTCCAGGCTGATGATCTGTTCGCGCACGGCGAACAGCACCAGGCCGGCCACGTCGTAGATTTGCAGGCGTTTCATGATCTGTGAGCGATGGGTCTCGACCGTCTTGATGCTCAGTCCCAGGCCATTGGCGATTTCCCGGGTGGATTTTCCGCGCACGATCAAGCGCAGGATTTCCAGTTGTCGGGCGGTCAGATTGTGCGAGTCGGCGATTTCCGGCTGCTGCTTCTGATTGCGTGTCAGAGCCTGATTGATCACGGTGTGGGCAATGGCCGGGCTCAAATAGCGCTCGTTGTTGCGCAAGGCTTCCAGCGCATGTTCGAGTTCGGTGGCCGTCGTGTCCTTGAGCAAGTAACCATGGGCGCCGGATTCCAGGGCCTGCATGATCAGCGCTGGATCGGTATGCATCGAGAGGATCAGCACCTTGCTCTGCGGACGCACTCGCTTGAGTCGTTGCAGGGCTTCCAGGCCACCGGTTTCTTTCATCGAGATATCCAGCAAGACGATGTCCGGACTCAATTGCTCGACCATTTCGAGCAGTTGCGAACCGTCATTGGCCTCGCCAATCACCGCGTAACCGGGAATATCCAGTACCAGAGCGCGCACGCCGGCCCTGATCAGCGAGTGGTCATCCACCAGAAGTAAGTTGCAAGTCAACGCATAACCTTATTCGTACTGGCCCGCTCGAGTGCGCGAGGCGCCCAGGGGAAGAGTGCTTCGATTTGAGTGCCTTTGCCCGGTTCGCTGATGACGTTCAGGGTGCCACCCAGTTGCTCGATTCGTTCGGCCATCCCGGCCATGCCTCGTTGTCCTTCACGACCCGGATTGGCGGCCGGGGCGAATCCCAGGCCGTCATCGCTGATCAGCAACGTCAGGCCTTCCGGCAGACGTTGCACGCGTATCACCAGGTTTTTCGCCTGTGCGTGACGCAGGATATTGGTAACAGCCTCCTGGGTGATGCGAAAGGCGGCCACCGCCATTTCTTCCGGGATACCGTTAAGGCGCTGCTGGCAATCAAGGCTCCAGTGCACGCTGCTGTTGGTCAGTGTCTTGAGCAGGTGCGCACGCAGGCTGGCTTCCAGTCCCAGGCTGGTCAATTGACGTGGGTTGAGAATGGCCGAGACGTCGCGCACTTTGTTGAGGGTTTCTTCCAGGGTGTCGCACAACGCCGTGCATTGTTCCTGCAAGTCAGCCGGCATGCGGCGCTTGAGCCACTCGCTCTGCAGTTTGGCGGCCGTCAGCAACTGGCCGATATCGTCGTGCAGTTCGCGGCTGAGGCGATGGCGTTCGTTTTCCTGGACTTCCAGCAGACGGTCAGCGAGCTCCTGCGGCTGAAATTTGATCGATTTGCGCGACAGGCGATATTGCACCCAGACACACGCGGTAGCCGCAATGTCGAGCAACAGCAGTCCAAGGCAAAGTGGAGTTGAAAGACCGTAGGTCAGCAGGCTGCCAAGCGTTGCCGCGACACACAGTATGAGTGTGAACCGGCGTGCATTTTCCCGGGAGGGTGGCCATGTAGTGATTGACTTGAGGCTGGCGTACATAACGGATGGAGCCAATGGATGTTCGCTGCGGGCAGACCGGCCGGAGGCTGACGGGTCTCTGTCTGAAAATGCTGTCGATTATGTTATTGATTTCAACGCGGTTCAGTGAACGGATTGATCGCCTACTTCGGCAGATAGCGCTATTTGAAGTCACTGTGCCATTAATTTGAAAGCAACTAGTGCGCGGCATAATACCACTTAAGATACCGTTGGTCGCGTTTGCTATATATGTCCATTGAGTCAGGAAACAGGTGATATTGGACTCAAGTTCCATAATGGAAAAAAGCCGGATTTATTGTGTGCGAGAGATGTCGGTGTTGCCTGAAAGTGTGCTTGTTTACACACAGGCAAACCCTGAGGCCGGCAGAAAAAATTCGAGTCTGTCAAAGCTGATAATTTAATTTCACTTGTCGCTGGCAGGTATGAACTATCCAATTACGACATCAACGTTTCAGTTCAAAATTCCTGCGCGGTGTACAAGGGGCAATTCAGGCTTGTCCCGAATAGGGCAGTTGAGGCAAACGTTTGCCCGACAGCGGTGGCTGCCGCTGGCTCTGACCGACCTGGAAGGCGAATGCTTCGATCAGCGAAGTCTGTTCGCTTTCATCAAGGCTCAGTAGCCCGGTCTTCTGATCGACCAGTTCAAGCTGCCAGGCCATCAGCGTGAAGCAGTCCTGCAACGCTTGCAGGGCTTGTTCGTGAAGGTCGACGTGATCCTGGCTCAGATTGAGCAGGCTGTAAATGTGCAGGGAAAACTCGGAAATCGCCTCCAGCGCCAGGGCTTCAGCGCGGCGTGCGAGCTTGAGGAGGGTATTGAGCATGCACTCGATGGCGTCCTTGTCATTGCTGATCAGTTGCAGATGGCTGAGGCATTCTTCGGACTTGGCCAGGAGTTGTTCGGCCTCGACCAGGAATTCGGGGAAGCGTTGTACCCACTCTTTGCGGTCCATTGGCATGCTTATCTCCACCACGTCATGTCTGATGAGGGAATGCCGTGTGTGGCGACGATCATGAATCGTCGGGAGATCGCGCCCAGACGTGCAGGTGCACAGGCTGAGGGGTTCCAGAGGGGTTGTTTCCACTGAACTGCGATCGCACACAATAGCCTGACTCCGTTCATGCAATGAGAATGGCGTCACATTAATGGCTATTGGATATTGCGAATATCAGGTTGGGCCTGATTGTTACTAGGGGAATCCCTTAGACACGGGAACCTATCGTGCAAACCGAGGTCGCGCCGCAGAGAATGTAGCAGATGAAAATCACTGCGCCAGTAAAGCATGATGTTAATGTGACATCAATGCCTGAGCATGGCATTTTTGAGCGGGTCTGGCATGGCAATCAAGAACCGCCATTTGCCGCCGATAACCTCACATAGTGAATTCATCAGAACAAGCCCAGGAGTCATTGATGGCCGGCATTCTCGACACGGTAGACCAACGCACGCAACTGGTGGGTGAGAATCGCCTGGAAATTCTCATGTTTCGACTGGCCGGGCGTCAGTTGTTCGCAATCAACGTGTTCAAGGTTCAGGAGGTGCTGCAACTGCCGAAGCTGACCTTGATGCCCCAGCGTCACCCGTTTGTCTGCGGTGTGGTCAATCTGCGCGGTCAGACCTTGCCGGTGATCGATCTGTCGCAAGCGATCGGCATGCGCCCATTGGTGCCGGGGCCGAACAGCACGATCATCGTCACCGAGTACAACCGCTCGGTGCAAGCCTTCCTCGTCGGCGGTGTGGACCGCATCGTCAACATGAACTGGGAAGCCATTCTGCCGCCCCCGACCAGCGCCGGGCGCCAGCATTATCTGACCGCGATCAGCAAAGTCGATGATCAACTGGTGGAAATCATCGACGTCGAAAAAGTTCTCGCTGAAATCGTCCCTTACAACGCCAAGGTCTCGCGGGAAAAGCTCGAAGACCCGGTGCTGGAACGCGCCCGTGGCCGCGAAGTGCTGTTGGTGGACGACTCCAACGTCGCGCTTTCGCAATTGCGTGACACCCTCGGCCAGCTCGGCGTGAAAATGCACATTGCCAGCGATGGCCTGAAGGCGCTGAACATGCTCAAGGCCTGGGCCGATACCGGTGTCAACATGACCGACAAACTGCTGATGATTTTCACTGATGCGGAAATGCCGGAAATGGATGGCTATCGCCTGACCACCGAAATTCGCAACGACCCGCGTCTGCGTGGCCTGTACGTGGTGCTGCATACCTCGTTGTCCGGCAGTTTCAACGATTCGATGGTGAAGAAGGTCGGTTGCGACAACTTCCTCTCCAAGTTCCAGCCGGACAAACTGGTCGACGTGGTTCGCCAGCGTCTGATGCTCGACGAAGTTCCGGCCTGATCACACACCCATTGCAGGAGTGAGCCAGCTCGCGATAGCGGTGTGTCAGCCCCGAATCATTACCTGACACACCGCTATCGCGAGCAGGCTCACACCTACAGTTATTGCTCTTTGATTCCTGCTCAAGCTCGTATAGGGTGGCGTTTTTATCCTCCAGGGAGCTGGCCATGCTGCGTCTGAGCGCGCTTTATCGTTACCCGTTGAAATCCGGCAAAGTCGATGTGCTGCAACACGTCGACCTCGACAAGCTGGGCCTTGATGGCGACCGACGCTGGATGCTCGTGGACGAAGCGAGCGGCCGCTTCCTGACCCAGCGCGCCGAAGCAAAGATGAGTCAGTTGTCCGCCCTGTGGAATGCGCAGGGCGGTCTGACCCTGAGTGCCCCGCAACAGTCTTCCATCGACATCGCCTTGCCGGGCAACGATGCGGAACTGCGCGGCGTGACGATCTGGCGCGATACCTTGCGTGTGCCGGATGCCGGTGATGAAGCGGCCCGTTGGGTCAGCGATTTCATCGGCAAACCGACCCGTCTGGTGCAGGTGCCTCTGGATCGGGCGCGCACCACGCAAGCGGGCTATGGCGACGATGACGATCAGGTCGCCTTCGCCGACGGATTTCCTCTGCTGTTGATCGGCGAAGCCTCCTTGCGGGATCTCTCGCAAAAGGTTGGGCGACCGTTGGAAATGTTGCGCTTTCGGCCGAACCTGGTGATCGAGGGCAGTGAGGCCTATGCCGAAGACAGTTGGAAGCGGATTCGCATTGGCGACGTCGAGTTTCGCGTGGTCAAGCCATGCTCACGCTGCATACTCACCACCATCGACCCGCAAACCGGCGAGCGCAGTGCCGATCGTGAACCGCTGGCAACCCTGCAAAAATACCGCGCTGAAGCCGATGGCGCGATGTTCGGCCAGAACCTGGTGAATGACAGCAATGGTCGACTCGAGGTTGGCATGCCGGTGGAGATTCTCGAGTAATCCGCCACCGTAACGAAAAATGCCCGTGTCCTTGGACGCGGGCATTTTTTTGGTGCAGTGAAACCGCTGCTTTAGCCGCGGTATTCGCACAGGTAGGCGGTGTCGACCGCCACCTTCAACTGAAATTTGCTGTTGGCCGGAACGTTGAACTGGCTGCCGGCGGCGAAGGTTTCCCAGTCGCTGCTGTCAGGCAGTTTGACGGTCAGCGCGCCAGACACCACGTGCATGATTTCACGCTGAGCGGTGCCGAATTCGTATTCGCCCGGGGCCATGACGCCGATGGTCGCCGGACCTTCAGCGGTGCCAAAGGCGATCGACTTGACGGTGCCGTCGAAGTACTCGTTGACTTTAAACATGGGCGATTCCTCAAAAGGGGCTGAAAAAGGGAGGCGGCCAGTATGCACAAGGCGTTCAACGCCGTCACCTGCCCGGCGTCTGTCCAGTGAGTTCTCGAATTGACCCTAGAGTGGCAATACCAGTGGCAACAATCGCGCGGTGTTGCGCGCATCCTCCAGCGCCCGATGCTGTTGACCGCTGAACTGCATGCCGGCCAATTGCAGTGCGCCGTTAAGGCCCAGCGGCCGTTCGAGGCGCCGAGCCTTGGCGAAGCGTTGTTTGAGGTTCATGTGCGGCACTTTGCTCAAGCCACTGTCGATTTGCAGACGCTGCCACTCCTGCAACAACTGCTTGCGGTCGTAATCACCCCAACTGGCCCAGCCTTCGAGGCGCGTCTGATGCTGAGCGAGCCAGCGTTCGAACGCCGGCCAGACTTCGGTCAACGGCTGCGCCGTGTCGATATTGGCTTGGGTGATATGCGTGAGTTCACGACAAAAAGGCGTCAGCAATGGCCGCCGCGTCGGTTTGACGAAGCGCTGGAAGTGATCCTGCTCGCGCCCGGCGCGATCGACCAACGTGGCGCCGATCTCGATAATTTCCATTTCGGTGACCGGCCAGCCACCCTCGTCGGTGGTGGCTTCCAGATCTATGACCAGCCAGTGGGGCATCGCAGGGTTCCTGATTTCCGCGTTCTGATAACTCAGAGCGTAGTCAAAACCCGCATGCGTGTGTGGGCGACTACTCGACCTGCAACAGAACCTGACGATTTTTTACCTGATCGCCGACCTTGACCTGCACCCGCTTGAGCACGCCGTCGATGCCGGCCTTGAGCGGGTGCTCCATTTTCATTGCCTCCAGTACCACCAGCAACTGACCTTTGCTGACCGGGCTGCCTTCGCTGACCAATACGTCGACGATGGCGCCGTCCATCGGTGCTTTCAAGGTGCCGGAACTGACGCTGGTCTGACTGTCGATCACGGCGTGAGTTCGATCCTCCAGGCGCAGGCTGCCGGGATGGGTGAACAGCCAGAGCTGCTCGCCAACCTGGCGAAAGGCATGGCACTTGCGCAGACCGTCGATTTCCACTGTCAGCAAATGTGCGTTGTGATCGATGATTTTCAACTCGATCGAGCGTTCAGCGACCTGAACCTTGAACGCACCTTGCGGCTTGGCGAGCAGTTGCACTGTCCAGTTTTGATCGTCGAGGCCGAGGCGATAGTGCAGCGGCACACTGGCGTTGTTGCGCCAGCCAGTGAGCGGAGCGCGGTGGGAGAGGGCGCTGGTTTGATAGAACAGCACCGTTGCAATCGCCAGTTGCTCGGCATCGGGAATGTAACGGTGCAGGCAGGGATGATCGCTGAAATGCTGCGCAATGAAGGCGGTACTGAATTCACCGCTGATGAACTGCGGATGTTGCAACAGGCTGGCGAGCAGGCGCTGATTGCTTTGCATGCCCAATAAAACCGTGTCCTGTACCGCGCGCAACAGTTTGCGCCGAGCCTCTTCGCGGGTCGCGCCAAAGGCGATCAGTTTACCCAGCATCGGGTCGTAGAACGGGCTGACCGTTTGCCCTTCGAACAAACCGTGATCGATGCGCGCACCTTGCTGCAGCGCCGGCTGCCAGGCTTCGATACGGCCGGTTTGTGGCAGGAAGTCTTGCGTGGGATCTTCGGCATAGAGTCGCACTTCCATTGCATGCCCGTTGAGCTGAACCTGATCCTGGGTCAGCGGCAGTGGCTGCCCCTCGGCAACCAGCAATTGCCACGCCACCAGATCCAGTCCGGTGATCAATTCAGTCACCGGATGCTCGACTTGCAGGCGTGTATTCATCTCCAGAAAGTAGAATTGTCCGCGCGCATCGAGCAAGAACTCCACTGTGCCGGCACCGACGTAATTCACCGAACGGCCGGCCTTGACCGCTGCTTCACCCATGGCTTGGCGCAGTTCGGCGGTCATCACCGGGCAGGGCGCCTCCTCGATGACTTTCTGGTGGCGACGCTGGATCGAACAATCGCGTTCGCCCAGATAGATCAGGTTGCCGTGTTGGTCGCCAAACAGTTGAATTTCGACGTGCCGTGGTTCGATCAATGCCTGTTCGAGGATCAATTCGTCGCTGCCGAAACCGTTCAGTGCTTCAGAGCGCGCGGTGCGCAGTTGCGCCGGCAGATCAGCGGCATCGTGCACCAGACGCATGCCGCGTCCGCCGCCGCCGGCGCTGGCCTTGATCATCAGTGGATAACCGATGCGTTCGGCTTCGCGCAGCAACGTTGCATCGTCCTGTTCAGCCCCCTGATAACCGGCGATGCACGGCACGCCGGCTTCGAGCATGGCGATTTTTGACTGGCGTTTGCTGCCCATCAACTCGATGGCTTCGACGCTCGGGCCGATGAAGATCAGTCCGGCCTGTTTGCAGGCGCGGGCAAATTCGGCGTTCTCCGAGAGAAAGCCGTAGCCGGGGTGAATGGCATTGGCGCCGCTGAGACGAGCAGCGTCGAGGATCGCCGCGATGTTCAGGTAGGACTGCTGCACGGGCGCGGGGCCGATGTGAACGGCTTGATCGGCCATTTTCACGTGCAGGGCATCGGCGTCGGCGTCGCTGAAGACGGCGACGGTGCGATAGCCCAAAGCCTGGGCGGTACGCTGGATGCGGCAGGCGATTTCACCGCGGTTGGCGATCAGGATTTTGTGGATGGCGGGCATGGTGATCTTCCTGAATATTTGGCGGTGAATGTGATGGCCTCATCGCGAGCAGGCTCACTCCTACATTTGGAATGCATTTCCCCTTTAGGAGTGAGCCTGCTCGCGATGCTTTTAAGTGGCCCACTGAGGTTTCCGCTTTTGCACAAAAGCCATGGTGCCCTCGATTCCTTCGTCGCCTGTCACCGCTTCGCTAAACCACTGCGCCGCCTCATCAAGCAATTCACTCGAAGGCTGCCCGGCACTCGCCAACAATAATTTCTTGGTCATCGCATTCGCCTCCGGCGCACAGCACAGCACATGCTGCAGCACCTCATCCAAGCGCTCGGCCAGCGCCTGCGGATCCTGCTCGACAAAGTGCACCAGCCCCAGACGCCGTGCCTGATGCCCATCGAAACGCGCAGCCGTCAGCGCCAATCGGCGGGTTTCGGTCAGACCGATGCGTTGCACCACAAACGGTGCGATCTGCGCCGGCAGTAAACCGAGGCTGGTTTCCGGCAGACCGAATTGCGCCTGATGGTCGGCAATCGCGATATCGCTGACACATGCCAGACCGAAACCGCCACCAAGCACCGCGCCTTGCAGTACCGTGATCAGCACTTGCGGCGCGTGCTGTGCCTCCTCCAGCAGGGCGCCGAACGCGCGATTCAAATCGCGGTAAGCCTCGGAACCCTGAGCACGAGCGCTGGCCATGTCCTTGATATCGCCGCCGGCACAAAAATGCCCGCCGCTGCCGCTGAGTACCAACGCCCGAACCGCACGGTCATCGCGCACGGCCGCCAACATCGCGCGCAACTCGCTGACCATTTGCAGACTCATCGCATTACGGCTGTCCGGCCGATTGAGGGTGATGTGCAGCACCCCGCCATGCAATTCCAGCAATAGCGTCTGGCATTGCGGCAGGCTGCTCATTTCTTTTTCCCCGGCAGAATGCCCATCAGTTTGCAGATAATCCCCAGCATGATTTCGTCGGCGCCACCACCAATCGAGACCAGCCGCACATCTCGATAGGCACGGGCTACCGGGTTATCCCACATAAAGCCCATGCCGCCCCAATATTGCAGGCAGCTGTCGCTGACTTCGCGGCCCAGGCGTCCGGCCTTGAGCTTGGCCATCGACGCCAGTCGTGTCACATCCTGACCTTTCACGTATTGCTCGGTGGCCTGATAAACCAGCGCACGCAAGCATTCGATTTCGGTCTGCAATTCGGCGAGGCGGAAGTGGATCACCTGGTTGTCGATCAGTGCATTGCCGAAGGTCTTGCGCTCCTTGCAGTACTCGATGGTGCTGTCGACGCAGTATTCCAGGCCTTTGATCATGTTCGCCGCACCGAACAGGCGTTCTTCCTGAAACTGCAACATCTGCATCATGAACCCGGCGCCTTCATGGCCGATGCGGTTGCGCTGCGGCACCCGCACGTTGTCGAAAAACACCTGGGCGGTTTCCGAACTGCGCATGCCGAGCTTGTCCAGGTGCGAGCTGAGGCTGATCCCTGGTGTGTTCATTGGCACCATGATCAGCGATTTGTTGATGTGCGGTTTGTCGTCCGAGGTATTGGCCAGCAGGCAGATGAAGTCAGCGCTCGGCGAGTTGGTGATCCACATCTTGCTGCCGTTGATCACATAGTCATCGCCGTCCTTGCGCGCGGTGGTTTTCAGCCCGGCCACATCAGATCCGGCGCCGACTTCGGAGACACCGATGCAGCCGACCTGCTCGCCGGTGATCGCCGGGCGCAGGAACTCTTCACGCAGTTCATCGGAACCGAAGCGGGCGAGGGCCGGTGTGCACATGTCGGTCTGCACGCCGATCGACATCGGAATGCCGCCGCAATGAATGGTGCCGAACTCTTCGGCGGCGACAATCGAATAGCTGTAGTCGAGGCCCATGCCACCGAATTTTTCCGGTTTGGAAATACCCAGCAAACCGAGATCGCCAGCCTTGCGGAAAATCTCGTGGATGGGAAAGCGGCCGGCCTTTTCCCATTCTTCGACGTGCGGATTGATCTCGTGTTCGACAAACTGGCGGACGGTGCGGCGCAGGGCTTCGTGTTCCGGGGTGAAGATCATTGTTCTTGTTCTCCGTAGAATCCGTGGCGGTCAGAACCGGCTGACGCCGAAGCTGTTGGGTTGCAGCGTGCGAATCTCGGCTTCGTGGCAGATGTCCAGCAGATAGCCGAGCAGGGTGCGCGTGTCGCGCGGATCGATCAGCCCGTCATCCCACAGGTTGGCGCTGCCGTAGAGCGCGGTGGACTGGCTGTCGAGTTTCTGCGCGGCGACCTGTTCGAGCATGTCGAGCATCTTCGGGTCCGGCGTCAGGCCGTCCTTGAGCTGCTTGGCTTCGGTGACGATGCGCAAGACTTTGCCCGCCTGGGCGCCGCCCATCACCGCCGTGCGACTGTTCGGCCAGGCAAAGATAAAGCGCGGATCGAGGCCGCGTCCGCACATCGCATAGTTGCCAGCGCCATAGGAACCGCCGACGACCATCGTCAGTTTAGGCACCCGCGCATTCGCCACCGCTTGAATCAGTTTCGAGCCGTGTTTGATCACGCCTTGCTGTTCCGATTCGGTGCCGACCATGAAGCCGGTGGTGTTGTGGAAGAACAGCAGTGGCGTCTGGCTCTGATCGCACAACTGGATGAACTGCGCAGCCTTGCTTGCTCCGTTCGGGGTGATCGGGCCGTTGTTGCCGATAAAGCCGCAGGCACGGCCCTGAATTTTCAATTGGCCGCAGATGGTTTGCTGATCGAACTCGCCTTTGAACTCGACGAAGTTCGATTCGTCGGCAATGCGCGCGATGATTTCGCGCACGTCATAGGGCTTTTTCGGATCGTCCGGAATCAGCCCGAGCAATTCATCGATGGGGTAGAGCGGTTCTTTGTATTGTGGCTCCGGCAACCACGGCAGTTGCTCGTTCCACGGCAGCATACGCAGAATGTCGCGGACCTGACGCACACCGTCGGCATCGTTTTCCGCGAGGTATTCGGCGGTCCCGGCAACCTGCGCATGCATCTCGGCGCCACCGAGTTCTTCATCGGTGGCGACTTCGCCGGTGGCGGCTTTCAGCAGTGGCGGACCAGCGAGAAACAGCTTGGCCTTGCCGCGTACGACCACCACGTAATCCGACAGTCCCGGCTGATAAGCGCCGCCCGCCGTGGCCGAGCCGTGCACCACGGTGATCTGTGGCAAACCCATGGCGGACATTCGCGCCTGATTGGCAAAACTGCGCGCGCCTTCGACGAAAATCTCGGCGGCATAGTTGAGGTTGGCGCCACCGCTTTCGGCGAGGGTGATCACCGGGAGTTTGTTTTCCTGGGCGATCTGTTGCAGGCGCAGGGATTTTTTCAAACCGCTTGGCGAGATGGTGCCGCCCTTGATCGCGCTGTTGTTCGCCACCACCATCGCGCGGATGCCGCAGACATAACCAATGCCGGCGATCAATCCGCCACCGGCTGAGCTGCCGTCTTTGTCATCGTGCAATTTGTAGCCGGTGAGGCTGGCCAGTTCGAGAAATGGCGCGCCGGGATCCAGCAGCAGGTTCAGGCGTTCGCGCGGCAGCAATTGCCCGCGCTTGTCGAACTTCTCCTTCGCTTCGGCTGCTTTATTCAGCAGGTTTTGTTCGAGTTGTTGCACTTGCTCAATGGCCGCGAGCATTGCCGAACGATTGCGGGCGAAGGTTTCACTGTGAGGGTCGAGTTGAGACTGGATCTGCGCCATGACCTACTCCTTGTCCTTCAGGACATCTGGCAGGTAGGCCCGGTGAAAACCATTGAACGACTCGCTGTGAGTCGCCTTGTGCAACGGCCATGCACGGCTGCCAAGGCTGGCCGCACCGTCGATCTTCAACGTGCTGCCGCTGATGAAAGCTGCTGCCGGGCTAAGCAGAAATACAATCGCCGCGCTGACTTCCGATTCGGTGCCGATGCGCTTGAGCGGCACATGTTCGCGCAGGGTTGGAATCACCGCTTTGAACGCGCCTTCATAGGTGTCCATGCCGCTGGAGGCGATCCAGCCCGGCGCGACCGCGTTGACCCGCACTCCGGCATAGCCCCATTCAAACGCGGCAGTCTTGGTGAAGTTATCCATGCCCGAACGCGCCGCGCCCGAGTGGCCCATGCCGGGCATGCCGCCCCACATGTCGGCAAGCATGTTGACGATGTTGCCGCCGTGTTTGCTCATCGACTGGTTGAACACTTCCCGGGCCATCAGGAAACCGCCGACGAGGTTGGTGCGCAGCACGGTTTCGAAGCCTTTCTGATTGATCGAAGCCAGCGGCGACGGGTATTGGCCGCCGGCATTGTTGACCAGTCCATGGATCGGCCCGTGCTCGGCGATCAGCTCTTTGACCAATTGCTTCACCGCTTCTTCATCGCGGATATCGCAGGCCTGCCAGTGGGCACGGCCACCGTCCTCGGCGATTTCAGCGGCGACCTTTTCCAGCTTTTCCGGCTTGCGCCCGACCAGCAGCACATTGGCGCCGAGGGCTGCCAGTTCATGGGCGGTGCAGCGCCCGATACCGCTGCCGCCACCGGTAACGATGATGGTCTGGCCGTTGAACAGATCGGCGTGGAAAATCGACGCGTAAGCCATACAAACCATCCTCTAGTCGAGCTGCTCGGCGATGCTTTGTGGCACCGGGATCTGGATTTCCAACAGTTGCTGGGCGAAGGCTTTGCCTTGCGGATCAATGCGCAGGCTGGCCACACCACCACCGCCGAGGGCGTTTTCCAATAGAAAATTCAGGCTGTGGGTGCCCGGCAGATACCAGCGCTCGACCCGGCCGTGGATCGGATCGAGTACATGGCTCATCCAGTCGACGATCACGGCCGGGGTCAGCGCTTCGGCGATCCATGGCAGGTATTCGGGTTGGCGCGGCAGCACGCCGATGTTGCTGTGATTGCCTTTGTCTCCGGAGCGTGCCACGGCCAGTTTCACCAGCGCGACGCTGGCATCGGCGCGACCTTGAGGTTTGGCTGGCTGGTGGGCAATCGGCAAATCGTCACTGTCGAGTGCAACCAGTGAGGGCAGGGGGCAAGGATGGCTTTTACCGGCCATGGCGATTTGCAGGGTGCAGGCACTTTTATCGATCAGGAACGAGAACAGCCGAATCAGCGGATACACCGTGGGCCGCCCGCCGACGATACCGGTCAACCCCGGCGCCATACCGGTCGCGGCCTGGGCAATTTCCCGGGAAAACAGGATCAGTGCCTGTTTGTTCGGGTGACGCACGGCGAGTTTGATCACCACCTCCCGGCTGTCGTGACGCTGACCGTGGGGGCCATAGGTGGCTTCGCTGCCGAGCAGTTCGATGTCGGTTTCGCTGTAGGGCGCCCAGCCACGCTGACTGAACATCTCCGCCGTTTTGGCGATGATCGCCTGACTGACACGCCGTGCCTTGTCCACCGCATCGATGCCGGCAATCAGGCAACTGGCGGTGCAGCGAAAACCGTCCGGGTAAGTGGCGCTGACCTTGTATTTGTCGCTCGGCGGCAGGCCTTTGGCGCCGTGCACGTGCACCGCGTTTTTGCCTTGCTGCTGAAGTTTGACCTCGCTGAAATCGCAAACCACGTCGGGCAACAGATAAGCCTGAGGATCACCGATTTCGTAAAGCATTTGCTCGCCAACGGTCAACGGCGTGATCAGTCCGCCGGAGCCTTCAGGCTTGCTGACGATGAATTGGCCGTCGGCGCTGACTTCCACGATCGGAAAGCCGATGTGTTCGTAGTCCGGCACCTCGCGCCAATCGGTGAAATTGCCGCCGGTGCATTGCGCGCCGCATTCGATAATGTGCCCGGCCAGCGCGGCCTGGGCGAGTTTGTCGTAGTCGTGCCACGACCAGCCGAATTCGTGCACCAGGGCGGCACTGACCACGGCGCTGTCGACCACGCGACCGGTGATGACGATGTCGGCGCCCAGGCGCAAGGCTTCGACGATGCCCGGTGCGCCAAGGTAGGCGTTGGTCGACACGCACATCGGTGGCAGCGGGGCGCCGCTGAACATCTCGGTGATGCCGCTTGACTGTTTGAGTTGTGGTTGCAGGTCATCGCCGAGCAACACAGCGATTTTCAGTGGGATGCCGGCCTTGTCACACGCCGCTTGCAGGGCGGCGGCGCAGGCTTGCGGATTGACCCCACCGGCGTTGCTGATCACGCGGATGTTCTGCTCGGCCAATTGCGGCAGCAGGGGTGTGAGGATTTCGATGAAGTCACTGGCGAAGCCCGCCTGCGGGTCCTTCATGCGTGCGCCGGCCATGATCGACAGGGTGATCTCGGCGAGGTAATCGAACACCAGATAGTCCAGCTTGCCGCCCTCCACCAGCTGCGCGGCGGCGGTGGACGTATCTCCCCAGAATGCACTGGCGCATCCGATGCGAACGGTGGTGGGCATTTTTATCTCCGACTCAGCAACCTGCGACAGAAGTGTCTGGAGGCTACCAAGCAAGCGCTTGGTTTGTAAACAGTTGAAACTATCTTCTGCCCAAGCGCTTGCTTGGTTGCCGCTGGCGGCTTAAATTGCGCGCAACCCTGCGGTTTCAGGGGGCAACAGACTGATCGACTGTAGGAGAGAACGGGTGGACGAGCAAAAAGCCCTGAGGGTCATGCGCGATTTGGTCGACGAAGGCCAGTTGACTGACCCCGACAGCGCCCGTGGCAAATTGCTGCAAGTGGCGGCTCACCTGTTTCGCAACAAAGGCTACGAGCGCACCACGGTGCGCGATCTGGCCGGCGCCGTCGGCATCCAGTCCGGGAGCATATTTCATCACTTCAAAAGCAAGGATGAAATCCTCCGCGCGGTGATGGAAGAAACCATCCGCTACAACACGGCACTGATGCGCGCGGCGCTGGCCGACGCCGCTGATGTGCGCGAACGCGTACTGGCGCTGATTCGCTGCGAATTGCAATCGATCATGGGCGGCAGCGGTGAAGCCATGGCGGTGCTGGTCTATGAGTGGCGTTCGCTGTCCGAAGAGGGTCAGGCCAAAGTGCTGGCGCTGCGCGATGTTTACGAAGAGATCTGGCTGCAAGTGCTGGGTGAGGCCAAGGACGCCGGATTTATCCGTGGCGATGTATTTATTACTCGACGTTTCCTCACTGGCGCACTGTCATGGACGACCACATGGTTCCGTGCCGGCGGCAGTTTGAGCCTTGATCAACTGGCCGACGAGGCGTTGATTCTGGTCCTCGAAGAACGTTGAAGCACTTTCTATCCAGCCGGGAAACTGGCTAACTGGGCGAAACCGCCTAGCTTGAATGCATTGATCGGTATTTTTTCGGGGAGTGGGGTGTTTTGAAGTCTTTGCCAATTCGGACGGCCGCGGGGTTGATGCTCGCAGCGCTGGCTGCATTCTGGGTATTGCCCGCTCAGGCAGCGCAATTGGTTCGGGTCGGCGCGGCGCATTTTCCGCCTTACACCATTCGCCCGGAAAGCGGTGCCGACACCGGCCTCTTGCCGCAACTGGTCGAGGCCCTCAATCGCCTGCAAAGCGACTATCAGTTCGTCCTTGTGCCCACTTCGATACCCCGGCGTTTCGGCGACTTCAAGCAGGGCCGGATCGACATGGCGATTTTCGAGAATCCCGATTGGGGCTGGAAAGACATCCCGCACACCGACGTCGACATGGGTCTTGAAGACGCGGAAATTTTCGTCGCGCAACGCGAAGACGGTCGTCAGCAGAACTACTTTGCCGACCTCACCGGCAAGCGCCTGGCGCTGTTCAGCGGTTATCACTATGAATTCGCCAACTTCAACGCCGACCCCAAGTATCTGGCTCAGCATTACAAAGCCACGCTGACCTATTCCCACGACAGCAATCTGCTGATGGTCCTGCGTTCGCGAGCGGATATCGCCCTGGTAACGCGTTCGTATCTGTTCGATTACCTGCTGCGTAACGAAAAGGTGCGCGATGAGTTGCTGGTGTCGCAGCGCATCGATCAGGTCTATCACCACTACGCGATTCTTCGCCCGACGGCGCCGATTACCGGCGCAGCGTTTGGCAAGCTGCTGCAAGGGCTGCGCGACAATGGTGAAATGCTGAAAATATTCGATCCGTACAAGATTGCGGTGGTACCGGTGCCTCATCACTGAGGCGCTGATTTCTCGGTAAAGCCTAAATTTCCTTTCTCGGCTCACGTCCCATCGTTGAACTGTCGACGATTATCGTGAGCCCGACCCATGTCCAATCTGAATGAACTGACTGCCCTGGCCTTGCCTTCGGGCAGTCAACTGATCGCTGATGCCACTGAAAGCCGTCTGAGCCTGAGCCTGGACGGGCAACCGCTGATTCGCTTGCGCCTTGACCGGGAGGCCAGGGGGCCGATCCAGCTCGATGAGCGCTTTGCACTGCCGCCCGGGCAGGCGTTTTGGGCAGCCTGTTACTGGCTGTTTGCGCGGGATCCGGCATGCCAGCAATTGACCTGGCAACTGGATCAGCCGCCGACCGAAGCCTTGCGCAGTGGCTTGCTGGTGAGCACCGAAGTGGCTGGCGAATATCGCTGCGAACGCACGCTGTTCTGGCAACTGCCACAACCTTGGCTTGGCACTTCATTGACTGGCAGCTATCCGCAGCAAATGGTCATCAGCCAGGGCAAACGTCATCCACTGCGACCGGTGAAGCCGCGCGGAGAGGTCTATCGGCGTTTCGATGCACGTCTTGGCGCGTGGATTTCCCTGCGCACCGTCGAAATCGAAGAAGACCTGCCACGCTTCAATCGCTGGCAGAACAGTCCGCGCGTGGCCAGTTTCTGGGAGGAAGAGGGCAGCATCGAAAAACACCGCGACTACCTGAGCAAACTCGATGCTGATCCGCATACGCTGACTTTGATCGGCTGTTTCGATGATCAGCCTTTTGCCTACTTTGAAGCTTACTGGGCCAAGGAAGATCGCATTGCGCCGTTCTACGATGCCGACAATTATGATCGTGGCATTCACATGCTGGTCGGCGAGGAAGATCATCGCGGCCCACACAAAGTGGCGAGCTGGTTATCGGCGCTGGTGCATTACCTGTTTCTGGATGATCCGCGCACGCAACGCGTGGTCGCTGAACCTAGGGCCGACAACGCGAAGATGATTGGCCATATGCAGAATCAGTGCTTTCACTGTGAGAAAGAGTTCGACTTTCCGCACAAGCGCGCGGCGCTGATGATTCTGGGGCGTGAGCGGTTTTTTGATCGGTGCAGGTTGGCGTGATGATCTGGCTTCAGGATTTCTGTGATCTTGAGGCCGCCTTCACGAGCAGGCTCGCTCCCACATGGGTTCTGCGTACACAGATCCAATGTGGGAGCGAGCCTGCTCGCGAATGGCTTGACGCAAAATCTGAATCTTAACGACGACCCGCAATCACCGCATCCCGACGACTGCCCGAGACCTTGCGGCAGTGCACCAGTGCATCACGAATCATGAAGTTGACCAGGGTCGGCGAAACGCCGAGTTCCTTGGCGATATCCTTTTGCGGCACGCCGTGCAGGCGGTACATCTCGAACGCATAACGGGTGCGGCTAGGCAGCTCGGTCAATGCGTCGGCGATGTTTTCCAGGGTCGAAAAGTTGATGTGCGAGGTTTCCGGCGAAGCACCTTGAATAACCACGTTCAGCCCTTCCTCTTCAGGGCCGGAGTACTTCTGCTCAAGCGCCTGCTTGCGGTAGTGATCGATGGCGAGGTTGCGCACGATCTGGAACAGATAGCTCAGTTGCGCCTTGATCGACGATGTGATCGGTGGCGCTGATTGCAGTCGGAAAAATGCATCCTGCACCACATCTTCGGCGCGTGACCGGCAGCCGGTAATGCGGGCTGCAATCTTGACCAGAATCAGTCGATTGTCGACGAATGCCTGAAGTAGCGGTGAATCGCACTTGCTTGTGGATACTTGTTCCGTCATGGAAATCACCTTGCTGCCAAATAGGTTAGTGGGACGCCTTCGGGGACGGGGCCGTCCTACACATCGAGCGACAAATTATGTTGAATGATAATGATTGTCAATTGAGAAAGAGAACTAATGATCCAAATCGGTGCAATGTGAGAACTGCGACACGCCGCCACACCCCAGCCCCGTTGGCGATCCAGCCTGCCGACTAATTATTTCAAGACGTCATCCGTTCTCATTGGTGAATGGTTCCGGGTGCAGAGCCCGACCAAGCCACATTCCGCAGCCTTGCGCGGTCGGCACAGACCGCGCCCTGCATGCCCTTTGAGGGGCGTGACGCAGCAACCCGATTCCACTAGCAAGCCGAATTCAGGCAGGAAACCTCATGACCGACGCGTTCGAACTCCCCAGCACCCTGGTCCAGGCCCTTCAGCGCCGTGCGGCCCTGACGCCGGATCAACTGGCCTTGCGTTTTCTTGCCGAAAACCCAGAGCAGGCTGTGGTGCTCAGCTATCGCGAACTGGATGAGCGCGCGCGCACCATCGCCGCCGCATTGCAGGCTGGCGCAGAATTCGGTGATCGCGCGGTACTGCTGTTTCCAAGCGGTCCGGATTACGTCGCGGCGTTTTTTGGCTGCCTTTACGCAGGGGTGATCGCGGTGCCGGCCTATCCGCCGGAATCCGCGCGTCGTCACCATCAGGAGCGTTTGCTGTCGATCATCGCCGACGCCGAACCGCGTCTGCTGCTGACCAGCGCCGACCTGTGCGACGCCTTGCAGCAGATCGAAGGCGCGCCGCCGTTGCTGTGTGTCGACAGCCTCGACAGCGCCCTGGCGCAAAACTGGGTTGAGCCGAACCTGCCGCCGGACCACATCGCCTTCCTGCAATACACCTCCGGCTCCACCGCGTTGCCCAAAGGCGTGCAGGTCAGCCATGGCAACCTGGTCGCCAACGAACTGCTGATCCGCCACGGTTTTGGCATCGATGTGAACCCCGATGACGTGATCGTCAGCTGGTTGCCGCTGTACCACGACATGGGTTTGATCGGCGGTCTGCTACAGCCGATTTTCAGCGGCGTGCCGTGCATTCTGATGTCACCGGCGTACTTCCTCGGCCGGCCATTGCGCTGGCTCGAAGCGATCAGCCAATACGGCGGCACCATCAGCGGCGGGCCGGACTTCGCTTATCGCTTGTGCAGCGAACGGGTCAGTGAGTCGGCCCTCGAACGTCTCGATCTGAGTCATTGGCGCGTGGCGTACTCCGGCTCCGAACCGATCCGTCTCGACACCCTTGAACGCTTCGCCGAGAAGTTCACCGCGAGCGGTTTCAGCGCAGACAGCTTCATGGCCTCATACGGTCTGGCCGAGGCCACGCTGTTTGTCGCCGGCACCCCGCGCGGCACCGGGATTCCTGCGTTGCGCGTCGACGATCAGGCTTTGGCACAGAATCGCGCCGAGCCGGGCGAAGGCAGCCCGATCATGAGTTGCGGCATCAGCCAACCGGAACACGCGGTGCTGATCGTCGAGCCGAGCAGCCTCGATGAACTGGCCGACAACGCTGTCGGTGAAGTCTGGGCCGCCGGTCCGAGCATCGCCCACGGTTACTGGCGCAACCCCGAAGCCAGTGCCAAGACTTTCGTTCAGCACGCCGGCCGTACCTGGTTGCGCACTGGCGATTTGGGGTTTATGCGCAGCGGTGAGCTATTCATCACCGGTCGCCTGAAAGACATGCTGATCGTGCGTGGCCACAACCTCTACCCGCAGGACATCGAGAAGACCGTCGAGAACGAAGTGGAAGTGGTGCGCAAGGGCCGCGTCGCTGCATTCGCCGTCAGTCAGAATGGCGAAGAGGGCATCGGCATCGCGGCGGAAATCAGCCGTAGCGTGCAGAAAATCCTGCCGCCGGAAGCGTTGATCAAAGCCATCCGCCAAGCGGTGGCCGAGGCTTATCAAGAGGCCCCAAGCGTGGTGGTGCTGCTCCATCCAGGCGCGCTGCCGAAAACCTCCAGTGGCAAATTGCAGCGTTCGGCATGCCGCAATCGCCTGGCCGATGGCAGCCTCGACAGTTACGCGGTGTTTCCGTCGAACACGTCCGAAACCCACGGTGCAACAGCCAGCACATCCGAACTCGAAGCACTGATCGGTAAAATCTGGGCCGAGCAACTCGGCGTCAAACAGGTCAACGCCGACGATCACTTCTTCCTGCTCGGCGGCAACTCGATCGCCGCCGCCCAAGTCATCGCCCGAGTCCGCGAAGAACTCGCCCTTGAGCTGAACCTGCGCCTGCTGTTCGAAGCGCCGACGCTGGCCGCGTTCGCCGCTGCCGTGGCGCAACAGCAACAGGACGGCGGTAGCGCTCAAGGCGCAATCACCGCGTTGTCGCGCTCCGAACCAATGCCGCAATCGCTGGCACAAAACCGTTTGTGGATCACTTGGCAACTCGACCCACAGAGCAGCGCCTACAACATTCCCGGTGCCCTGCGTTTGCGCGGCGAACTGGACGAAGACGCCTTGCGCGCCAGTTTCCAGCAACTGATCGAGCGCCATGAATCCCTGCGCACCCGCTTCTTCGAGCGCGACGGCGTGGCCCTGCAGCAAGTCGATGCCGCCGCCGAACTCAATTTGCAACTGATCGACATCAGCGATCTGCCGGCGCATGAGCGTGAAGCCCGCGCGCAGCAAATCCGCGAAGACGAAGCACGCACTCAGTTCGATCTGGAAAAAGGCCCGCTGCTGTGGGTGACGCTGGTGCGTCTCGACGATGAAGATCATCAACTGCTGGTGACCCTGCACCACATCATCGCCGACGGCTGGTCGCTGAACGTGTTGATCGACGAGTTCTCGCGCCTGTACGCCGCCGCTACGCAAGGCGCAACAGCGACCCTTGCGCCGCTGCCAACCCAGTACGCCGACTACGGCAGCTGGCAGCGCCAATGGCTGGCGCAAGGCGAGGGCGAGCGGCAACTGGCGTACTGGAAAGCGCAGTTGGGCGACGAGCATCCGACCCTCGAGCTGGCCACTGACTCTGCGCGTTCGGCACAGCATGTTCATAGTGCCGAGCGTCACACCGTGCGGCTGGACGCCAGCCTCAGCGAGGCGATCCGCAACACGGCTCAGGCGCATCAATCGACGCCATTCATGTTGCTGCTCTCGGCATTCCAGAGCTTGCTGCATCGCTACAGCGGTCAGCGCGACATCCGCATCGGCGTGCCGAATGCCAACCGTCCGCGTCTGGAAACTCAAGGCCTGATCGGCTTCTTCATCAACACCCAGGTGCTGCGCGCCGAGATCGATTCGCGCCTGCCGTTTGTTGAGCTGTTAGCCCAGACACGCCAAGCCGCACTCGGTGCACAAGCGAATCAGGATCTGCCCTTTGAACAGCTGCTCGAAGCCTTCCCGCAGGCCCGCGAACAAGGCCTGTTCCAGGTCATGTTCAACCACCAGCAGCGCGATCTGAGCTCGCTCAAGCGCCTGCCGGGACTGCTCGCCGAAGAGCTGCCGTGGCATAGCCGCGAAGCCAAGTTCGACCTGCAACTGCACAGCGAAGAAGACCGCAATGGGCGGCTGACCTTGTCGTTCGACTATGCCAGCGAACTGTTCAATGCCACGACCATTGCGCGTCTGGCCGAGCACTTCAGCAACCTGTTGCGCGAAGTCTGCGAACGTCCGGAGCAAGCCATCGGCGATCTGCAATTGCTCACCGTCAGCGAGCACGCTCAGCAAAAAAACTGGGGCGTTGCACCCTGCACCCCGGCGCAACAATGGCTGCCGGAACTGCTCAACGAGCAGGCGCGGCAGACCCCGGAGCGCACCGCGCTGGTATGGGACGGCGGCAGTCTCGACTTCGCCGAACTGCACACCCAGGCCAACCGCCTCGCCCATTATCTGCGCGACAAAGGCGTCGGCCCGGATGTCTGCGTGGCCATTGCCGCCGAGCGTTCGCCACAACTGTTGATCGGCCTGTTGGCGATCATCAAGGCCGGCGGCGCTTATGTGCCGCTCGACCCGGATTACCCGGCCGATCGACTGGCTTACATGCTCAGCGACAGCGGCGTCGAATTGCTCCTGACGCAAACTGAGTTGCTTGAGCGCTTGCCGGCCAGCGACGGCGTCAGCGTGATCGCCATGGACGCTTTGCACCTGGAAAACTGGCCGAGCCAGGCACCAGGCCTGCACTTGCACGGCGACAACCTCGCTTACGTGATTTACACCTCGGGTTCCACCGGTCAACCGAAAGGCGTCGGCAACACCCACGCGGCACTGGCCGAACGTCTGCAATGGATGCAGAACGCATACGCTCTCAATGAAACCGATGTGCTGATGCAAAAGGCCCCGATCAGTTTCGACGTGTCGGTGTGGGAATGCTTCTGGCCGTTGATCACTGGTGCTCGTCTGCTGATCGCCGGTCCCGGTGAACACCGCGATCCGCATCGCATCGCGCAGCTTGTTCAAGAGCATGGCGTGACCACGCTGCACTTTGTGCCGCCGCTGCTCTCGCTGTTCATCGACGAACCGCTGAGCGCCGAATGCACCAGCCTGCGCCGGGTCTTCTCCGGTGGTGAAGCTCTACCGGCCGAACTGCGTAACCGTGTACTCGCGCAACTGCCCGCCGTGCAACTGCACAACCGTTATGGCCCGACCGAAACCGCGATCAACGTCACCCATTGGCATTGCACCACGGCCGATGGCGAGCGCTCACCGATTGGTCGTCCGCTGGGCAATGTGATTTGCCGCGTGCTCGATGCCGAGCTGAATCCATTGCCGGCCGGTGTGCCGGGTGAACTGTGCATCAGCGGCGTTGGTCTGGCCCGTGGTTACCTCGGCCGTCCATCGTTGACCGCTGAACGCTTTGTGGTCGATCCATTGGGCGAGCAGGGCGCGCGTTTGTACCGCACTGGCGACCGCGCGCGCTGGACCGCCGATGGCGTCATCGAATACCTCGGCCGCCTCGATCAACAGGTCAAGCTGCGTGGTTTCCGCGTCGAACCGGAAGAGATCGAAGCGCGCCTGCTCGCCCAGCACGGCGTCGCCCAAGCCGTGGTGCTGGTACGCGAAACCGCTGCCGGCGCACAGCTGATCGGCTACTTCACCGCGACCGATATCAACGAAGATCACGACGGGCAAATCACTCGCCTGAAAACTGCTCTGGCCGCCGAGCTGCCCGAATACATGGTCCCGGCGCAACTGATGCGTCTGGACGCAATGCCCCTCAGCCCAAGCGGCAAACTCGACCGCCGCGCCTTGCCTGAACCCCAATGGCAAGTGCGTGAACATGTCGAGCCGGTCACTGAACTGGAACAGCAGATCGCCGCGATCTGGCGCGAAGTGCTCGGCCTGACCCAAGTCGGCCTTCGCGACGATTTCTTCGCCCTCGGCGGTCACTCGCTGCTGGCCACGCAAATCATCTCGCGCAGCCGTCAGGCCTGTGACGTCGAACTGCCGTTGCGTGCGTTGTTCGAGCACAGTGAACTCGGTGATTTCGCCGAACAGATCCGGTTGATCCAGGCCAGCGGCCGCACCAACAAACAGCCGCCGATCGACAAGGTCGACCGCAGCCAACCGGTGCCGTTGTCATACTCGCAACAGCGCATGTGGTTCCTCTGGCAAATGGAGCCGGACAGCCCGGCGTACAACGTTGGCGGCATGGCGCGCCTGCGTGGCGTGTTGCATGTCGAGCGTTTCGAGTCGGCGTTGCAAGCGCTGATCCTGCGCCATGAAACCCTGCGCACCACGTTCCCGAGCGTCGACGGCGTTGCCCGTCAGCAGGTGCATGCCGAAACCGGCGTGCGCATGGGCTGGAAGGATTTCTCAAAACTTGCCGCCGATGTGCGTGAGCAAAAGGTTCAGCAACTGGCCGACGAAGAAGCGCATCTGCCGTTCGATCTGGAAACCGGTCCGCTGCTGCGCGCCTGTCTGGTCAAGACTGCCGAACACGAGCATTACTTCGTGCTGACGCTGCATCACATCGTCACCGAAGGCTGGGCGATGGACATTTTCGCCCGCGAACTCAGCGCGCTTTACGAAGCGTTTGTCGATGATCGCGATTCACCGCTGGAACCGTTGCCGGTGCAGTACCTCGACTACAGCGTCTGGCAGCGCAACTGGCTGGAGTCTGGCGAGCGTCAGCGTCAACTCGACTACTGGACCGCGCAACTCGGCCGTGAACATCCGTTGCTGGAATTGCCGGGTGATCGTCCGCGTCCGCCAGTGCAAAGCCATCAGGGCGAATTGTTCCGCTTCGACCTGAGCGATGACCTCGCCGCACGGGTTCGTGCGTTCAATGCGCAAAACGGTCTGACCCTGTTCATGACCATGACCGCCGCGCTCGCCACGCTGCTTTACCGCTACAGCGGCCAGACCGATCTGCGCATCGGCGCGCCGGTGGCCAACCGCATCCGCCCGGAAAGCGAAGGGCTGATCGGCGCGTTCCTCAACACACAGGTGCTGCGTTGCCAGCTCGACGGCATGATGTCGGTCGGCGAATTGTTCGAACAGGTGCGCCACACCGTGATCGAAGGCCAGTCGCACCAGGACCTGCCGTTCGATCATCTGGTTGAAGCCTTGCAACCGCCGCGCAGCGCCGCGTACAACCCGCTGTTCCAGGTGATGTGCAACGTGCAGCGCTGGGAATTCCAGCAGAGCCGCATGCTCGCCGGCATGACCGTCGAGTACCTGGCCAACGATGCGCGGGCGACCAAGTTCGACCTCAACCTGGAAGTCACCGACCTCGACCATCGCCTCGGTTGCTGCCTGACCTACAGCACTGATCTGTTCGATGAGCCGACCATCGCGCGCATGGCCAAACATTGGCGCAATCTGCTTGAAGCGCTGATCGCCGATCCGCAACAGCGCCTCAGCGAATTGCCGCTGCTCGATCAACCGGAGCAACAGCAGCTGCTCGACAGCCTCGGCATCGAGCCAGGCGAGCATCGTCTCGATCAGTGCATTCATCACCTGTTCGCCGAACAGGCGCTGGCGCGCAAAGACGCGCCGGCCCTGACCTTCGCCGGGCAGACCCTGAGCTACGCCGAACTCGATGCCCGCGCCAATCGTCTGGCCTGGGCCCTGCGAGAGCGCGGCGTCGGTCCGCAAGTGCGCGTTGGTCTGGCACTGGAGCGTTCACTGGAAATGGTCATCGGCCTGCTGGCGATTCTCAAGGCTGGCGGCGCGTACGTGCCGCTGGACCCGGAATACCCGCTCGACCGTCTGCATTACATGATCGAAGACAGCCGCATTGGTTTGCTGCTCAGTGATCGCGCGATGTTCAACGCCCTCGGCGATCTGCCGCCAAATGTGGCGCGTTGGTGCCTGGAGGAGGACAGCGCAGCGCTGGCCGCTCACCCGGCCAGCGAGTTGCCGTTTATCAGCCTGCCACAGCATCAGGCGTACCTGATTTACACCTCGGGTTCGACCGGCAAGCCGAAAGGCGTGGTGGTCTCCCACGGCGAAATCGCCATGCACTGCCAAGCGGTGATCGAGCGTTTCGGTATGCGCCCCGACGACTGCGAACTGCACTTCTATTCGATCAACTTCGATGCCGCGACCGAGCGTCTGTTGGTGCCGCTGCTCAGCGGTGCGCAGGTGGTGTTGCGTGCACAAGGTCAGTGGGACGCGGAAGAAATCTGCGGTCTGATCCGTGCGCATAAAATCAACGTGCTCGGCTTCACCCCGAGCTATGGCAGCCAGTTGGCGCAGTTCCTCTCGACGCAAAACGAAATTTTGCCGGTGCGCATGATCATCACCGGTGGCGAAGCGCTGACCGGCGAGCATCTGCAACGGATTCGCGCAGCGTTCAAACCGTCGATGTTTTTCAACGCTTACGGCCCGACGGAAACCGTGGTCATGCCGCTGGCCAGTCTGGCGCCAGAGGTGCTGGAAGAGGGCGCCGGCAGTGTGCCAATCGGCAGCGTGATCGGTGCGCGTGTGGCGTACATTCTCGACGCCGATCTGGCGTTGGTGCCGCAAGGCGCGACGGGTGAACTGTTCGTCGGCGGTGCCGGTCTGGCCCAGGCCTATCACGACCGTCCGGGCATCACCGCCGAGCGTTTTGTCGCTGACCCGTTCGTCACCGATGGCGGGCGCATGTACCGCACCGGCGACCTGGTGCGCCAACGTGCCAATGGCCTGGTGGAATACCTTGGGCGGATCGACCATCAGGTGAAAATCCGCGGTTTCCGCATCGAACTGGGCGAAATCGAAACGCGCCTGCTCGATCACGACTCGATCCGCGAAGCCGTGGTGCTCGCCCTCGATGCGCCAAGCGGCAAACAATTGGTGGGTTACCTCGTCACTGAGGTCGCTGAACAAAGCGAAGCCAAACAGGCTGAACTGCGCGAAGCCGTGAAATCGCACCTCAAGGCGCAACTGCCGGATTACATGGTGCCGACGCACCTGATCCTGCTGGCGAGCATGCCGCTGACCGCCAATGGCAAACTCGACCGTCGCGCCTTGCCAGCGCCGGATCCTGAGCTCAATCGTCAGGACTACGTCGCCCCGAGCAACGAGCTGGAAATCACCCTGGCGCAGATCTGGTGCGAAGTGCTCAACGTCGAACAAGTCGGTCTCAACGACAACTTCTTTGAACTGGGTGGCGACTCGATTCTGTCGATTCAAGTGGTCAGCCGTGCACGCCAGCAGGGCATTCATTTCAGCCCGCGTGATCTGTTCCAGCATCAGACCGTGCAAACCCTCGCCGCCGTGGCCAGCCGCACCGAACAAGTGACGGCCGAGCAAGGTCTGGTGACCGGTGAAACGCGTCTGACGCCGATTCAGCATTGGTTTTTCGACACGGAAATCCCTGAACGCCAGCACTGGAACCAGGGGCTGTTGCTGGAACCGACCGTGCCGCTGGAACCGCATCGTCTGGAGCAGGCGCTGCTGGCGGTGATCGAGCAGCATGACGCCTTGCGCCTGCGCTTCAGCGAGGCCGACGGCCAATGGCAAGCGACGCATCAACCGGTTTCCGATGCGGTGGTGTTGTGGCAAGTGCGCGTCACTTCGATGGACAAGTGCGAAGCGCTGTTCGCTGATGCCCAGCGCAGTCTCGATCTTGAACAAGGGCCTTTGGTGCGTGCCGTGCTGGTCGATGGCCCGCAAGGTCAGCAACGCCTGTTTATCGCGATTCATCACTTGGTCGTCGACGGCGTGTCGTGGCGCGTTCTGCTCGACGATCTGCAAACCGTCTATCGCCAACTCGACGCCGGGCAAACGGTCAAATTGCCGGCGAAAACCAGTGCCTTCAAGGACTGGACGGCACGCTTGCAGTCTTACGCCGGCAGCGAATCCCTGCGCGAAGAGCTCGACTGGTGGCAGACCCAACTGGCTGGTCAGAATGCCGATCTGCCGTGCGAAAACCCGCAGGGCGGCCAGCAGAATCGTCACGCACAAACCGTCAGCGTGCGCCTCGATGCCGAGCACACCAAACAATTGCTGCAACAGGCTCCGGCGGCTTACCGCACGCAGGTCAACGACTTGCTGCTGACCGCACTGGCCCGCGTGTTGTGCCGCTGGAGCGGGCAGCCGTCGGCGCTGGTTCAGCTGGAAGGCCACGGCCGCGAAACCCTGTTCGACGAGATCGACCTGACCCGCACTGTCGGCTGGTTCACCAGCGCTTACCCGCTGCGCCTGACTCCGCAGAATATCGAAGAGGCCGCCGGGCAGGGCGCTTCGATCAAGGCGATCAAAGAGCAACTGCGCGCCGTGCCGCATAAAGGTCTGGGTTATGGCGTGCTGCGTTATCTGGCTGATGACCTCAGCCAGCGCAGTATGGCCGCGCTGCCGCAGGCGCCGGTGACCTTCAACTACCTCGGTCAGTTCGATCAGAGCTTTGGCAGCGATGCGCTGTTCCGTCCACTGGATGAGTCGGTCGGTGCCGCGCACGATCCCCAGGCGCCATTGCCGAACGAGTTGAGCGTCGACAGTCAGGTCTATGGCGGTGAACTGCTGCTGCGCTGGACCTTCAGCGCCGAGCGATACGACACGCAGACCATCAACGATCTGGCCGATGCCTACATCGGCGAGCTGCAAAGCCTGATCGCCCACTGCCTGCAAGACGACGCCGGTGGCCTGACGCCGTCGGACTTCCCGCTGGCCAGGCTGACTCAGGCGCAACTCGATGCCCTGCCGGTGCCGGCCGCGCGCATCGAAGACGTCTATCCGCTGACGCCGATGCAGGAAGGCATGTTGCTGCACACCTTGCTCGAACCGGGCACCGGTCTGTACTACATGCAGGATCGCTACCGCATCAACAGCGAACTCGACGCCGAGCGTTTCGCCCAGGCCTGGCAAGCGGTGATCGCCCGTCACGAAGCGCTGCGCGCGTCGTTCTGCTGGAATGTCGGCGAAGACATGCTGCAAGTGATTCACACACCGGGTCGCACACCAATCGAGTATCTGGACTGGAGCGCCATTGCCGAAACCGAGCAGGAACCAAAGCTGCAAGCGCTCCTGAAAAGCGAGCGCGAGGCCGGGTTCGATCTGCTCAATCAGGCGCCGTTCCACCTGCGCCTGATCAAGGTCGGCGCGGCACGTTACTGGTTCATGATGAGCAATCACCACATCCTCATCGATGCCTGGTGCCGCTCGTTGCTGATGAACGATTTCTTCGAGATCTACACCGCGATGGGCGAGGGTCGTGAAGCGCAACTTGCCGTGCCGCCACGTTATCGCGATTACATCGGCTGGCTGCAACGCCAGAGCCTGGCCGAAGCGCGGCAGTGGTGGCAGCAGAACCTGCAAGGCTTCGAACGCACCACGCCGATCCCGAGTGACCGTCCGTTCCTGCGTGAACATGCCGGTGAAAGCGGCGGGATGATCGTCGGCGACCGCTACACCCGCCTCAATGTCGAGGACGGCGCGCGTTTGCGTGAACTGGCGCAGGCCCATCAGTTGACCATCAACACCTTCGCCCAAGCGGCGTGGGCCTTGGTGCTGCGACGCCTGAGTGGTGATCGCGACGTGCTCTTCGGCGTGACCGTGGCCGGGCGTCCGGTGGAAATGCCGGAGATGCAGCGCACGGTCGGTCTGTTCATCAACAGCATCGCGCTGCGGGTGAAAATGCCTGAGGACGATCAGCGCAGCAGCGTGCGCCAGTGGCTCAGTGGTTTGCTCGACAGCAACATGCAACTGCGCGAGTACGAATACCTGCCGCTGGTGAACATTCAGGAACAGAGTGAATTGCCGAAAGGCCAGCCTCTGTTCGACAGCCTGTTCGTCTTCGAAAACGCTCCGGTGGAAGTCTCGGTTCTGGACCGCGCGCAGAGCCTGAATGCGACCTCGGATTCCGGTCGTACGCACACCAATTTCCCGCTGACGGCGGTGTGCTATCCGGGCGATGACCTCGGTCTGCACCTGTCGTATGACCAGCGTTATTTCGACGAATCGAGCATCGAGCGCATGCTCGGCGAGTTCAAGCGTCTGCTGCTGGCACTGGTCGACGGCTTCCATGGCGACATGGCCGATCTGCCGCTGCTGGGCGCGCAAGAGCAGGACTTTCTGCTCCATGGTTGCAACCAGAGTGCCCACGATTATCCGCTGGAGCAGAGCTACGTTGCGCTGTTCGAAGCGCAGGTTGCCGCGCATCCGCAGCGCATCGCCGCGACGTACCTTGATCAGCAACAGAGCTACGCCGAGCTGAACCACAACGCCAACCGTCTCGGCCATGCACTGGTCGCGGCCGGGGTGCAGATGGATCAACCGGTGGCCTTGCTCGGCGAACGTAATCTCGATCTGCTTGGCATGATCATTGGCAGCTTCAAGGCTGGCGCGGGTTATCTGCCGCTGGATCCGGGCCTGCCGAGTCAGCGTCTGCAACGCATCATCGAGCTGAGCCGCACGCCGGTGCTGGTCTGCTCTAAAGCCTGCTTTGAACAGGCGCAGACCTTGCTGGATGAATTCAGCTGCGCCAATCGCCCGCGCTTGCTGGTGTGGGAAGAGATTCAAGCGGCGGCCACGTCGGCGCAGGATCCGGGGATTTACAGCGGCCCGGACAACCTCGCCTACGTGATCTACACCTCGGGCTCCACCGGCCTGCCGAAAGGCGTGATGGTCGAGCAGCGCGGCATGCTCAATAACCAGTTGAGCAAGGTGCCTTACCTGAATCTGAGTGACGCCGACGTGATCGCCCAGACCGCTTCGCAGAGCTTCGATATTTCGGTCTGGCAGTTCCTCGCCGCGCCGCTGTTCGGTGCGCGGGTGGACATCGTGCCGAACACCATCGCCCACGATCCGCAAGGTTTGTTGGTGCACGTGCAAGCGCAGGGCATCACCGTGCTGGAGAGCGTGCCGTCGCTGATTCAGGGCATGCTCGCCTCGGACCGTCTGAGTCTGGATGGCTTGCGCTGGATGTTGCCGACCGGTGAGGCGATGCCGCCGGAGCTGGCGCACCAATGGCTGCTGCGTTACCCGGACATCGGTCTGGTCAACGCTTATGGCCCGGCGGAATGCTCGGACGACGTGGCGTTCTTCCGTGTCGACATGGCGTCGACGCGCGGCAGTTACTTGCCGATCGGCACGCCGACCGACAACAACTTGCTGTACCTGGTCGATGGCGCGCTGGACCTGGTGCCGTTGGGCGCGGTGGGTGAGTTGTGCGTGGCGGGGACGGGCGTTGGTCGCGGTTATGTCAGCGATCCGTTGCGCACCGCGCCGGTTTTTGTGCCGAACCCGTTCGGTGCGCCGGGCGAACGCTTGTACCGCACCGGTGACCTGGCGCGGCGTCGCAGCGACGGAGTGCTGGAGTACGTGGGCCGCGTCGACCATCAAGTGAAGATTCGCGGTTACCGCATCGAGTTGGGTGAGATCGAAGCGCGTCTGCATGAACAGCCGGAAGTGCGCGATGGCGCGGTGGGTGTGCAGGAAGGCGTCAACGGTAAACACTTGGTCGGTTATCTGGTGGCTGCTGATAGCGCGCTGAATCCGAGTGAACGCCTGGAGCGGATCAAACAGCGCCTGCGCGCCGAACTGCCGGAATACATGGTGCCGCTGCACTGGCTGTGGCTCGATCAACTGCCGCTGAATGCCAACGGCAAACTCGACCGCAAAGCCTTGCCGGCGCTGGAGATCGGTCAGTTGCAGAGCCAGGACTATCTGGCGCCGCGCAATGATCTTGAGCAGACGCTGGCTGATATTTGGGCTGAGGTGCTGAAGGTCGAGCAGGTTGGTGTGCGCGACAACTTCTTCGAACTGGGCGGGCATTCGTTGCTGGCCACGCAGATTGCCTCGCGGGTGCAGAAAACCCTGCAACGTGACGTGCCGCTGCGGGCGATGTTCGAGTGCAGCACGGTGGAGGAGCTGGCCGAGTACATTGATGGATTGGCGGCGAGTGATATCACCGAGGAGAAGGTCGATCGGTTGAATGATCTGATGGCGGAGCTGGAGGGTCTGTAGTTTTTTCGGTGTCTGTACCGGCCTCATCGCTGGCAAGCCAGCTCCCACAGTAATCGAACATGATCACAAATTCTGTGTTCACTCTAGAACCTGTGGGAGCTGGCTTGCCAGCGATGGCGTCAGTGCATTCAACACATTCAACAGGAACATTTTCAGACATTTGCCCGATTGACGATCAGCAACCAGCAGCTCAGTCTGCCGGTTCTCTTTTTTTGTCGCGGGGGTGGTCGATGCCTTTTTTCACGGTTGACGGACAAGCGCTGCATTACATTGATCAAGGCACTGGTCCGGCGGTGTTGCTGGCCGGCAGCTATCTGTGGGACCAGGCCATGTGGGCGCCGCAGATTGCCGCGTTATCGCCGCATTATCGGGTGATTGCACTGGATCTGTGGGGCCATGGCGAGTCGGGGCGGTTACCCGAGGGCACGACTTCACTGGACGACATTGCCCGTCAGGCGCAGGCCCTGCTCGATCATCTGGACATCGATCAGGTCACCCTCGTCGGGCTGTCGGTTGGCGGCATGTGGGGCGTGCGCCTGGCGTTGTCGGCACCGCAACGGCTCAACGGTCTGGTGCTGATGGACACGTATGTTGGTGTCGAGCCTGAGCCGACTCGTCAGTACTACTTCTCGCTGTTTAAACAGATCGAAGAAACCGGCGAAATTTCCGAGCAATTGCTTGATATCGTCGTGCCGATCTTCTTCCGCCCGGGTATTGATCCGCAGTCGGCGCTGTATCAGGATTTTCGCGCGAAACTGGCGGCGTACTCGTCCGATCGTTTACGCGAAAGCATCGTACCGATGGGGCGTATCACCTTTGGTCGCGATGATTTGTTGCCACGTCTGCGCGAGTTGAATGCGCCGACCACGCTGGTCATGTGCGGCGATCAGGACAAACCACGACCACCGTCGGAAGCAAAGGAAATGGCCGAGTTGATCGGTTGCCCGTGGGTGCTGGTGCCGGAGGCGGGGCATATCTCCAATCTGGAGAATCCGGAGTTTGTGACCGAGGTGTTGTTTACTTTCCTCAGCGAGCGCAACCGTTAGACCGAGTGATCTTCAATCGCGAGCAGGCTCACTCCTACATTTGGAATGCATTCCCCTGTAGGAGTGAGCCTGCTCGCGATGGGGCCAGTCCAGGCACCGAAAATTATTTAGGCCCCAGAATCTTCGCCAACTTGTCCGGCGAAGGCGCACCTTGCTGCTGTTGCAGCTCGCCCTTGTCATCCATATAGAAGATCGCCGGCGTCGCCTGCAGATCGAGGTCTTCCATCAACTGCATGTTTGCCGCCAGTTTGGTCTGCACGGCCGCCGGAATATCCTTCAGCGCCTTCAGTGAGCTGCCCTTGCCAGCCTTTTCGTGATCTTCCAGGGCCTTGGCCGGATCTTTCGCCGCCAGCAACGCCGCCGATTTGCCCGGGCTGTCCTCGCGGATGATGCCGACCATAATGTGCCGCAGTTGCACCTTGCCGGATTTGACCCATGGTCGTGCCTGTTCCCAGAACATGTTGCAGTACGGGCAGTTCGGATCGCTGAACAGGTACACGGTGCGCGGTGCATCCTTGTTGCCGTCCTGAATCCAGTTGCTCGCCTCGAACTTGGCCCAGACTTCCTTGGCCATCGGCGCGTAAACCAGTTTTTGCAGGGGCTCGCTGCTCAAGTCCTTACCGTCGGCGTCGTACAGATTACCGAGCAAAACGTGTTTGCCATCCGGGGTCAGGTACAGCGCCATGCCACGGTTCTGATATTGCGCCGCATAACCGCGCAAGCCATCGGGGGCGTCGAACTGGCCGACGATTTTCGCGCCTTTGGCTTCGATCTGTTTGATCGCCGCAGGCAACTCTTCAGCAGCCTGCACCGACGGCAAGTGCAGCAGGGCGCTGCCCAGAGTCAGCGTCAGCAGGTGGCGGAGGCGGGGCATGGCAGTTTCCTTGCAGAAGTGGCCGGTGCAGTGGCCGGGTTCGAATTCGGGGGCGGGGTGTCGAAGTTTTCCAGCGCGCGCGCCAGGCTGGCGTTGGATAACTCGCCCAGGTGGCTGCTCAGCAACCGACCGTCAGGGCTATAGAACAGCGTAGTCGGCAATGCCATGGAACCCACGGCCTGACCGAGGCGACCGCTGCGGTCAAACAGCACGTTGTTGAGGCTCAAGCCCTGGGTTTCCAGAAATGTCGCCACGCTTTGCATGCTTTCGGCCTGATTGACGAACAGGAAGGTCAGGTCCGGGCGCTGTCGCTGAGCGTTTTCCAGCACCGGCATCTCGCGTCGGCACGGTGGACACCAGGTCGCCCACAGATTGATCACCAGCGGGCCACCCTGATAGTCGCTGAGCTGGATGGTTTCTCCGGCGGCATTGCGCAGGGAGATGTCCGGCAATCGGGTGCCTTGTTCATAGATGTTCAACGACAGCGTCGCCAACAGCCAGAACGCTACACCGCTGGCCACCCCAAAACCCAGCGGGCGGCGCAAGCCCGGACGGCGCCAGCCGCGATACAGCGCCACCAGCAGCAACACAATCACCCCCGGCCAGGCGAGGAAGCCACCGTCACGCAAATCGATGATCTGCCACGGATCATTGCGATAGTGCGACCAGTACAGCAGCACAAAGGCAACACGCGCTGCGAGCATGCCCAGCAGAAACAGGCTGAACAACGCCGACTCGGGGTTATCGCCGCCACGCTTGGCCACCCGCCAGCCGACAAAGGTCGCCAGCGCCAGGGCACTGATCAGCAGCAGGTGATTAAGCGCAATGGCAAAGGTGCCGAGGGTGAAAGTCAGCATTAATTGGCTTCCCGGGTGGTAGCCCAGCGTTGCAGGAATGTCTCGGCATCGACTTCGCCGGTGATGCGCTGGCTGCGGCGTTCTTCGCCATCCGTGCCGATCCAGACGAAACTCGGGGGCCCCGGCACTTTGTAGCGGCTGAGCAATTCACGGCTGGCCGCGTTGTCAGCGGTGACATCGAGCCGCAGCAGGCGCACGTCGCTCAACGCCTGCATGACCTTGTCCTTGCCGAATACCTGTTTCTCCATGACTTTGCACGACACGCACCAGTCGGCGTAGTAGTCGAGCAGTACCCACTGCCCCTTGGCTTTGGCGGCATCGAGTTCACTTTGCAGTGCCGCCGGATCCTTGATCGTGATGAATGCGTCATGAGCCGAAGGCGCCGCAGTACCGACACGACCGGCACTGTAGACATGCAACGGTTGATACGGATCATCGCTGCCGCCCGCCGCGCCAATCACCAGCAGACTGCCCCACAGGCCGAGCAACAACGAACTGGCGCCGAACAACTGGGCGACGCGGCCAAAACCTTCGGACTGTTTCCACGCGCAGAACGCGGCGATCAACAGCAGTGCACCGCACAGACCCAGCCATAGCGAAGCATCCAGCACCGGGCGCAACATCAACAGCGCGGTGGCGAGAAAGAGGAAGCCGAACACGCCTTTGAGCAGGTTCATCCACGCGCCGGGCTTGGGCAGGAAGCGATTGCCCACGGTCACCAGCAACAACAACGGCACACCGATGCCGATGCCCAGTGAAAACAGAATCAGGCCACCATGCAATGCATTGCCGCTCTGCGCGATATACAGCAACGCACCGGCCAGCGGCGCGGTCATGCACGGGCCGACCAACAGACCGGACAATGCTCCGAGTACCCCGGCGCCGATCAGGCTGCCACCGCTGCGACTGCGCGAAGCGTGTTCGAGGCGGTCGCGCAGGGCCACCGGCAATTGCAGTTCAAAGAAACCGAACATCGGCAAGGCCAGCACCACGAAGATCGCGGCGAAGGTGCCGAGCAGCCACGGATTCTGCAACCACGCCTGCAGATTCGCACCAAGCAGCGCAGCAATCACGCCCATCGCCGCATACACCAGCGCCATGCAGATCACATAGCTGCCGGCCAGCGCGAAACCGCGACGCGGGGTGGCACCACTGCCGACCACCATGCCGGCCAGAATCGGCAGCATCGGCAACGTGCAAGGCGTGAACGCCAGCAACAGACCGAGGCCGAAGAACACCAGCAAGCTCCAGCCCAGCGCCCGTTGTTGCAGGCTGCTGGCCAAGGCCTGATCCGGCGCTTCGGCGCTTGCAGCCACTGCGGATTTGCCGCCCAGATCAATGACCCGGGTTTGCGGCGGATAACACAGACCGGCGTCGGCGCAGCCCTGATAACTGACCTTGATCTGACCGCTGGCCGAGGCCGGGATTTTCACTTCCAGCCCTTGGCGATAGACCGGTTGTTCACCGAAAAACTCGTCGCTATGCGACTCGCCTTGAGGCAGCGCCGGCTGTTGCTCCGCGCTCAGTCCGTCGAATTTCAAACGCTTCTGATACAGGTAATAACCGTCGGTTATTTGCCAGAACAGCTGGGTTTCACCGGATTCCAGACGTTCGGAAGTGAGCACGAATGCCTGGTCGACCGGCAGAAACTCCGGTTTTGTCTCGAATGGATTGTTCCCGGCCTGGGCCAGGCTGGAAATCAGCAGAGCAAACAAAAGAAAAAAATGACGCATGGAGGAGCCTTGTCCCTGTGCAAGTGGGGGGCAGAATGGGCGGCGGCGATTAACCGATAATTAACCGTATCCTACAAGGCCCCCCTCGATTGTCCAATCAGTCGTCCGGCAGCTCCGGCACGCGTGCAAATACGCCTGATTTGTGGGTTCAATCCTGGGAGGCGCCTCGCAACAGGCCCGGCCAATTAGTGTCATTGATGGTGTGCGGGCCCGAGATCAGCCGGTCTGTCTGAATGTTGTAGATCAGGTACTGGTTGTTGGTCAGAAAGATGTACCAGTAGCTGTCGGCAAGCGTCCGGTCGTTTTGGGCGGCGGTGATGATCCGGTCCTTGTAAGGTTTCAGCACGCCGAGTTGATATTCGCCGAAAGGTTTGCGGGTCAGTGTCTTTGCCTTGGCGTTGAACGACAGATAATGACCGTCATCAAGTATGAAGCGGAACAGAAACGGTTGGCCGGTCAGTTGAAACCATGTGCCGGTAATGATCCGCTCAAAGTACGGCAATATCGGCTTCCAGATCGAGTCGGCGACTTTCTGGAAACTGGCGACCTTGTCCTTGTCCTGATCGTACTTGCACACCATGGGGGTTGTTCCCTGGTAGAAGAACAACCAGGCAATATCTTCGTCCGAGCCGGCATTGAAGCCGAATGAGGTGGTCGTCAGGCCGAAGCGCAGGTCTTTGGTAAACGGATCAAACGAGTCCCAACTGCCGGCGGTCGAGGCAGGATAGTTGTCCGTAACAGTGCGCGCTCCCAGATCGAACCGGGAATAGGTGTCGCTGTTCTTGAAGAAGAAATAAATCCGGTCAGGGCCTGCACGCCAGTCGAGGGCAACAAAGTTTTCAAGTTGTGGCATGTTGATAAATCCTTTTAGAGAATCCTTGTGAAGTTGCCAGTTCAACGCTAAATGACGGCAGACCTGCGATATAGGCGAGAATTGTTTCTGTGTCGGTTTTTATATTGGCGAAAGTTTCAGGCAGGCAGCGCGCCTTGCTTGTCGGCCCGAATATCGAGGTCGGGTTTTTGTCCCGGCTTCCCGATAACGCCAGTGGCGGCCATAATTACGCCTTAATCCTCGCCTGATTCACTCGCCTTTTTATTTGCGGAGCACCCATGCACGTACTGGTTTGCGAAGACGATGAGCTGATCGCCAGCGGTATCGTTGCCGGTCTCACGGCTCAGGGTTTGACCGTTGAACACGTCAACACCGCGTCGAAAGCGCGGGCGATGCTCAAGGTTGCCGAATTCGACGTAATGGTGCTCGATCTCGGTCTGCCCGACGAAGATGGCCTCAAGCTGCTGCAACAGCTGCGTCAGAGCGGCCTGGAAATTCCGGTGCTGATTCTGACCGCGCGCGACTCGGTCACTGACCGTGTTGATGGCTTGCAGGCCGGGGCGGACGATTACCTGCTCAAGCCATTCGATCTGCGTGAACTGTTCGCCCGCCTGCAAACCTTGTTGCGCCGCGTCGCCGGGCGCAGCGTCAATCTGATCGAGCATGGCGCGCTGACGTACGATCCGAGCAGCCGCGAAACCACCCTGGCCGGGCGCCCGGTGGACTTGTCGCGCCGCGAGCAATCGCTGTTGCAGGCGCTGCTGCACAATCGCGGCCGGGTGCTGTCCACCGAGCAGTTGAAGGACAGCGTCTACGGCTTCAACGATGAGCTGGAAAGCAACGCGCTGAACGTGCACATTCATCACCTGCGCAGCAAACTGGGCAAAGGCATCGTCGAAACCGTGCGCGGTCTGGGCTATCGTCTCGGGCCGGCTGACGGTGGAGATCAAGGCAAGTGATGAGTCTGCGACTGCGCCTGAGCCTGACCCTCGGCGCCGCGTTTGCGCTGATCTGGGCGCTGGCGGCGGCCTGGATGCTCAGTGATCTGCGCAATCAGATGATGTTTTCCCTCGACCAGCGTCTGGTGGCCTCGGCGCGCATGGTGGCCGGGCTGCTGGAACAGTTGCCGACCTTGCCGAGCAAAGGCGAGGGCACGCATTTCAGTGCCGAACAACTGAATATCCCCGGTGGCATGGCCTGTCAGGTCAGCTCCTTGCGCGGGGAAATTCTCGCGCGCAGCCACAACAATCCCGAACAGGCGCTGGAAGCCGAGAAAATGGGCTTCCACGACCAGATGATCGACGGCGCGCCGTGGCGCAGTTTCACCCTCGCCCGGGGCGATGTACGCATTACCACCGCCGATCGGCAGATCGAGCGCGAAGCCCTGAACATGTCGATTCTGCTGGCGGCGTCGGTGCCGGTAGGCGTGGCGTTGCTCGGTTGCCTGTGCCTGCTGTGGCTAGGCATCGGCCAGGGTTTGGCGCCGCTCAACCGCCTGCGTGAAGCGCTGATGCGGCGCAATGCCGACTCACTTGAGCCGTTGCAGATCCAGACCTTCCCCAGCGAATTGAAACCGCTGCTCGAAACACAGAATCAACTGTTCCAGCGCATCGGCAAGACCATCGAGCGTGAGCGACGCCTGACCGGTGACGCAGCGCATGAACTGCGCAGCCCGCTGACGGCGATCAAGACGCACCTGCAAGTCGCGCGCATGACTGAAGGCAATGCCCGCGATCAGTCGCTGGCGCGGGCCGAAGAGGGCGCCGACCGTCTGCATCGCACCCTCGAACAACTGCTGTTGCTGGCGCGGGTCGAGGGCAGTCTGTCGTTCGATGACGGCTCGCAATGCAGCGCCGAACAAGTGGCACGCCTGGCGATTCAGGACGCCACGGGGGGCGAGCGCCTGCGCATCAAATTGCAACTGCCGACCGGACTTTCCGTTGCACCGCTGCAAATGCCGGCCGTGCTGTCGATTGCGGCGCTGCGCAATCTGCTCGACAACGCCCTGCGCCATACGCCCGAAGACTGCGCGGTTGAGCTGAGCCTGGAAACCATTGGCAACCGCGTGCGTTTTGTCGTGCGCGACCATGGCCCGGGGATTGCGCCGGATGATCTGCAACACCTGACCCAACGCTTCTGGCGCAACGGCCAGAGCACCGGATGTGGCCTCGGCCTGGCAATTGTTCAGGCGATCGTTCAGCGCTGCGACTGTGCCCTGCATTTCGACAGCCGCCCGGATGGCCTGCGGGTCGAGCTGACCATGCCGTTGCAGCCTGTCTGATTTCAGCACAGCCTGTGTAGGAGCTGCCGAAGGCTGCGATCTTTTGATTTTGTTTTTCAAGATCAAGATCAAAAGATCGCAGCCTTCGGCAGCTCCCGCAGGAAATCGCGCCAGACACATCAAATGTAACTTCTCGGCGTTCGCTATCCGGCAGGGGGAGGGGTAAGGTCAACGCAGCTTTGACTCAATGGATTGAGGGAACCGCGCCATGGAAGCACCCATCTGCATTCGTCCGGCCATCCTGGCCGACGCCGGTATCATCAGCCGCATCATCGAACGTTCGATTCGCATCGGTTGTGCGCTCGACCACCGTAATGATCCGCTACTCGTCAGCCAATGGATCGGCCGGCAATGCGCCGATTTCATCAGCGCTCGACTTGCCGATCCTCACTTCTATCTATGTATTGCTTTGTGGGCGGACAGACCGGTTGGTGTCGGCATGGCCGAGGTCAGTGGCGATATTTCGCTGTGTTACGTGCAGCCAGAGTCATTTCGCCGGGGCGTCGGGCGAGCGTTGATCCAGGATCTGGAAGGCTGGTTACGGATTTGCGGCGCTTCTCATGCTGACCTCAACAGCACGCGTACCGGTCGTGCGTTTTATCGGCGTCTGGGCTATCGCGAATCAGCGCCGCCCCTCGAATACCAAGGCTTGCAGACCCTGCCCATGCACAAGTCGCTGGCAGCGCCGGTCTGACAATTCGGTCACAGGCTAAATCCTCAGGCTCCTTAAGCGTTTCCAGAACAGGAAAACCTGCAAGTGCGCCCCGCAATCGGAATGCGCACCTGTCCGGTGTGCTGTTTTGGTCACTATCCATAGCCAATTGAGGGGTCGAGAGATGTCAGTCGCCACCAGCCTTATCGAAGAGTCGTCGGCCCGGGTCAGCTCGGCGCCGGCCGAAACGCTGTACCAGTTCAATGAGTCGCCATTGCTGGCCCGCCAGGCCCGGCAGGAATCCAACGCTCGCAGCTATCCGCGGCGTATTCCTCTGGCGCTCAAGCGTGCCAAAGGCCTGTATGTCGAAGACGTCGAAGGCCGCACCTTCATCGACTGCCTGGCCGGTGCCGGTACGCTGGCGCTGGGGCATAACCACCCGGTGGTGATCGAAGCGATCCAGCAGGTACTGGCCGATGAATTGCCGCTGCACACCCTCGACCTGACCACGCCGGTCAAGGATCAGTTCGTCCAGGATCTGTTTGGCCTGCTGCCATCGGCCCTCGCGGCTGAAGCGAAAATCCAGTTCTGCGGCCCGACCGGCACCGATGCCGTGGAAGCGGCGCTGAAGCTGGTACGCACGGCGACCGGGCGCAGCACCGTGCTGTCGTTTTCCGGCGGTTACCACGGCATGAGCCAGGGCGCGCTGAGCCTGATGGGCAGCCTGGGGCCGAAAAAGCCGCTGGGCGCCTTGCTCAGCAGTGGCGTGCAGTTCATGCCGTTCCCGTATGACTACCGTTGCCCGTTCGGCCTCGGCGGCGCGGCGGGCGTCAAGGCCAACCTGAGCTATCTGGAAAACCTGCTCAACGACCCTGAAGCCGGCGTGCAACTGCCCGCAGCGGTGATCGTCGAAGCGGTGCAGGGTGAGGGCGGCGTGATTCCGGCGGACATCGAGTGGCTGCGCGGCTTGCGCCGGCTCACCGAGAAAGCCGGTGTGGCGCTGATCGTCGACGAGATCCAGAGCGGTTTTGCCCGCACCGGCAAGATGTTTGCCTTCGAACACGCCGGCATCACCCCGGATGTGGTGGTGTTGTCCAAAGCCATCGGCGGCAGCCTGCCGTTGGCCGTGGTGGTCTACCGTGACTGGCTCGACACTTGGCAACCGGGGGCGCACGCCGGCACTTTCCGTGGCAATCAGATGGCCATGGCGGCAGGTTCGGCGGTGATGCGCTATCTGGTTGAACACAAGGTCTGCGAACACGCCGCTGCCATGGGCGAGCGCCTGAGCGAACACCTGCGCATCCTGCAGCGCGACTTTCCGCAACTCGGCGACATTCGCGGTCGTGGCCTGATGCTCGGCGTCGAGCTGGTCGAGCCGAACGGTACGCGGGATGCGCTCGGCCACCCGCCGGCGTTTGCACGACTGGCGCCGCTGGTACAGCGCGAATGCCTCAAGCGTGGGCTGATTCTGGAGCTGGGCGGTCGCCATGGCGCGGTGGTGCGTTTCCTGCCACCACTGGTGATCACTGCCGCCGAAATCGACCGCGTTGCGCAAATCTTCGGTCGCGCTTTGGCCGCTGCCACGGCGGCGCTGTAAATTATTCGCTGCGCCGAACGTTCTTTCTACATACCCGGCTGCACCCCTCGTGCAGCCCACCCTTACAGCGATGGAGAACCAGCATGACGTCAGTATTCGACCGCGAGGACATCCTCTTTCAGGTCGTGGTCAACCACGAAGAGCAATACTCGATCTGGCCGGATTACAAAGCCGTGCCAGAAGGCTGGCGCACTGTAGGCAAGAGCGGCCTGAAAAAGGAATGCCTGGCCTACATTGAAGAGATCTGGACTGACATGCGTCCGCTGAGCCTGCGCCAGAAGATGGAAGGGCAGGCCGCCGCGCAATAAGCGGCCGGGCAAAAACAAACCCGCTGGACTGGAAACAGTCAGCGGGTTTTTTCATGCCCTTGATTTGTGTTGGCTGGTCTGGCCTCATCGCGAGCAGGCTCACTCCTATATGGAGAACGCATTCCAAATGTAGGAGTGAGCCTGCTCGCGATGAACGATAATGCGGTCTGCCTGAAACTAAGCCCCGCTCAAACCCTTCAGCAGCAAATCCACATTGCCTTCCAGCTCCGACACCGGATCCGCCGCATCCGTACTCAACACCACCAGACGACTCCCCGACTCGGCAATTGCCGCTTTCACCGCCTCTGACGGCTGCCGATGATGCAGTACCACCGCCACCTCATTGTCCTTCAACGTTGCCGTGAGTTTTTTCAGATCCTCAGCCGTCCACTCCGCATCCGGCCGTGGATCCTCGCCGATCAGCTCCAGATTGAGGCTGCCGATCAGGTAGCCAAAATGATCGCTCAGACTCATCACACTCAGATTGTCAGCGCTGGCCAGACGCGCTTCGCTGTCGGCGCTGAGCTTCAGCAAGCGTTGCTTCAACGTCGCCAGATTCGCCTCGATCGCAGCCTTGGCACTCGGTGCCAGGCGGACCAGGTCCGCCGCCAGCACATCCGCCATGCGTCCCATGTTGTTGCTGGCCAGCCATGGCTGACTGTTCAAACCATCGACCTTCAGGCCCGGTTGCACGGCAATGCCGGGCAGGGCGCCGTCGACCGGGCGCGCTGCATCGACTTCAACGATGCGGATATTGCTGCGGCGGGCAATCGGGTACAGCTGATCATCCGGCCACAGCGAGCGCACGCCAATCACGGCATCGGCAGCGGTGGCCAGTTTGCTCAATGCCGGAGCGCCACGTCCCGTGAAGTAGGCGCTCTGACGACTGCCCGGCAGGTTCGCCGGCGCCGCCCGTTCAAGATTGACGTCGGTGCCTTTGAGCAGCGCTTCAGCCAAGCCAAAGGTGATGGGCAAGGAGGCCAGCACCCGCAGCGGTCTGGTGTTTTCGGCAGCCATCAACGGCGTGCAGATCACGCCGCACAGGGTCATGGCCAGGGTCAGTTTGCGCAGTGAAAAAGTCATTTATCCAAGATTCCCTTTCAGGCTCGGGACAACCCCGCGCGCGATGGCGGAGAGGGCGAAAGCGATACCGGCGACCAGAATGATCGCGGCGCCGGACGGAATCGGCAGATCGAACACGATGGGCGCCAGAATCCCGCACAGCGTGCTGACCGTGGCGATCAGTACCGAGCACCAGAAGAAGCCCTTGAGCGACTGGCTGAGCAAACGCGCCGCCGCTGCAGGAATCACCAGCAGTGCGCCGACCAGAATCGCGCCAATGACTTTTACCGCCGCCACGGTGATCAGCGTCACCAGAATCACGAACAGATAATCCAGGGTCTTCACCGCCACCCCGCGCACCGCCGCCAGCTGCGGGTTGAAGCTGGCGAGCATGATGCGGTTGTACAGCGGCAAGGCGAGAGCCATGACCAGCGAACCGACAATGGCCAGCACCGCCAGATCGTTGCCATTGACCGTCAGCACTGAGCCGAACAACACGTTCTCGAGAATGTGCACATTGATCTTGCCCGCCAGAATCAGCAGCAGACTCGCGCCCAGTGCCAGCGATACCGACAGAAACACGCCAATCAAGGTGTCCGGTGCCAGACCGGTGCGGTTGCGCAAATAATTGAGCAGAATGCCGAACAGCAGGCAGTAACCGAACAGGCTGCCATAGGGGCCGGTGTAAGGTTCGCCGAGCAGGATGCCGATGGCTACGCCGGTGAGTGCTGCGTGGCCCACCGCTTCGGAAAAAAATGCGAAGCGCTTGACCACCACCAGCGTACCGAGGCCGCCGAGTACCGGGCCGATCAGCAGCCCGGCAAGTAGCGCATTGACCACAAAACCGTAGGCCAGCGCTTCTGGCAGATAGCCGGACGAGGCCCAGCCCTGCACCATCAAACGAAAGGCTTCGTAACTCATCAGGCAGCGCTCCGTGGATGGGTCGAGAACAGGGTCAGCAGGCGTTCCGGGGTCAGCGCCTGTTGTGGCGTGGCGTCGAACAGCACACGGCGGTTGAGGCCGGTAACGCGACTGGCCAGACGCCCGACCGCTTCCAGATCGTGCTCGATCCACAGCACCGTGATGCCCGCCGCGCGCCAGTCGCCGAGCAGGCGTTCGAACACCTGAATTCCGGCTTCATCAAGGGCCGACATCGGCTCATCCAGCACCAGCAGTTGCGGCGCCGGAATCAAACCTTGTGCGAGCAGAACGCGCTGCCGCTCACCGCCGGACAACGCGCCCATGCGCCGCTTGCGTTTGTCCTGCATGCCGACGCGCTCCAGTGCTTCGCCGATGGCGCCCGCGTAACGTTTGCTCAATCCGAGAAATGCGGGACGGCGTTGACACATGGCGGCCATGAAATCGTCGACGGTCATCGGCAGACCGCGATCGAATTCCAGCGCTTGCGGCACATAACCGATGATGCCGGGCTCGCCGGGCCATTGCAGACTGAGCTGCCCCTGATGTGGCATCTGTCCGAGCAGGGTCTTGATCAGCGAACTCTTGCCGCCACCGTTTGGGCCGACCAGAGCGTGCACGCTGCCGGGCTGCACCTGGAAGGTGACGTTGTCGAGAATCGTCGTGCGGCCCAGCGTCAGACAAACCGACGCAAAATCCAGCGTCGGTCCCAATCCTTGTGGGAGCGAGCCTGCTCGCGAATGCGGTGTGTCATTCGATAAAGATGTTGGCTGATCCGGCGCCTTCGCGAGCAGGCTCGCTCCCACAGGGGACTGGAGTTCGGTCGAGATCGTTTCTCTGGAAGTCATGCGCCTGACTCCTGAATCGCCCGCACTACGGTGTTGAGGTTGCCGGTCATTTCCTTTTCGTACTTGTCGGCGGTGTATTCACCGTAGGAAATGTGCGACAGCGGGTACAGCTTCACGCCGGACTCACGCTGAATCGTTTCGACGTAGGTGGAGGGGAAATCCATCTCCGAAAAGATCACTTTCACATCGAGTTCGCGCAGTTGATCGATGGTTTTTTTCAACTGACTCGGGCTCGGCTCAATGCCGTGCGCCGGTTCGACCACAGCGGTCACTTCCAGGCCGAACTCACGCAACAGATAGTCGTAAGCCGCGTGTACCGTGGCCACGCGCAGTTCGGCGTTCGGCGCTTGAGTCAGTTTGGCCAGAGCATCGGCGCGCATCTGCCGCAGGCGTTTGCCGTAGGCGCGGGCGTTCTGTGTATAGGTCTTGGCGTTGTCCGGATCGAGCTTGCCCAGTTCGCGGGCAATGTTGTTGACCTGGGCGATGGAGGCGCTGATCGACAGGAATGTGTGCGGATTGACCACTTTGCCGGCGCCGCGTGCGGCGACCCCGGTGGCGGCCAGCAGCGGTACGTTTTCGTTGGCTTCGATGGTCTTGATGTTCGGCGTTTCGCTGGCGGCGATCATGCGGTCGGCGAAGTCGTCATGGCCGACACCGTTGAGCACGATCACATCCAGCCCGCTGATACGTTTGATGTCCTCGGCGCGCGGCTCGTAGGCGTGCGGGTTGAAACCGGCAGGAATCAGCGGCACCACCTCGGCCTTGTCGCCGACGATGTTCGCCACATAGCTGTAATAGGGGTGCAAGGTAATGCCGATGCGCAGGCGCTTGGCCTGATCGGCGCTGGCCAGCGGACTCAGCAGGCAGGCACAGAGGCCGACCAGAAACCAACGTAACAATGGACGGCGCGGTGATGAAATAGACATGGGCAAGCGGTCTTCTCTCGGATGAGGGCGAGGAATCAATGGCGATGTTCGCGGGTAACCCCGGCATCGTATTGCGCGACGATCTGTTTCCAGCCGGCGGCGGACAGGGCGGCTTCGGTCAATTCGGTGGGCGCTTGCAGGCTGGCATCGCGGTTGAGCCAGATGTCCACAGCGGCCTTGTCATCGTTGCTCAACAGCATGACGAACGAGCCGGCGATGGCCGGGCTTTGGCTAAGGCCGAAATAGGCCGTGTTCGCCAGTAGCTGCCAGGCATGACCACCACGGCTGACCGAACTCGCGTCCTGGGCAAACGGCGCGAAGCCTTCGTCGGCCAGATTCTGCGGTGTCGGCAGGGCTTGCTGTTCTTCGCGCAGCAAGCGGATTTCGTCGAAGGTCACCCGCAGGTCGGCGTAGATGCCTTGCTCGGCAGCGCTGAGGTCGCGGCGCGCGTCGAACTGGTGACTGGCGACGGGCTCCGGTTCATGGGAAACCCCACGCCACGCGACGACAGAACCAGCGACCGCGAGGATCAACAGGCACAACAGCAGGACATTGAGGGTTTCATGGCCGGCACCGGCCGGGCGCACGATTTGTGTGGTGGGCGTGCTCATGGGGATTCGATATCCGCTTGGTCGATTTCGACAACGTGGCCTGGGCCTGCGTCGAACAGCACATAGAACTCGGCGCCAGGCTTCTTGAACGTCAGGGTCGAGTCGCTGCCAAGCTTGCCCGGCACCAGAATGGTTTCGTCGTAGCCGATCACATCGAGGGTCACCCCCGGCGCACCGCTGCCGTCGGAAAAGCCACCGGTGCATTTTATCTGCTCGGCATCGATGGCTTTGCATTCGCACATCGGGTTGTGGGCGAGGGCGCCGGCGCTGAAGCCGGCGCTCAGCACCAGCAGCGCAGCACTCAGGTGCAGGCGCAAAGGGCGGTGAGAGCGGGTCATGGTTTGGCTCCTTGTTTGTTCAGCCAGGCGATGGTGGCGGGGGAGGCTTGGCTCAGGGGAATCGAGGCCTGATGCATGCTGCCGTCCCAGCCTTCCATGGTGATCCACAGTTCGGCGTCGGCCGGGGTTTTTACCGGGACCGGCAGTTGCGTGCCCATGCGGTAAGGCGTACCGAAGAAAATCACCCCGGCGGCGCGCAGGCTGCGCGGTTTGCCGATACGCAGGTAAGTTGCCTTGACCGGTTCGACGCAGGCGGTGCACAGCGCGGCGCTGAAGGCTTTCAGGTAACCGGCGGGACCGTCGGAGCGTGGCGCTTCATTGCGCAGTTCGGCCAGGCGCAGGCTCCACGGGCCGACCTGTATTTCACCGATTTCACGCTCGCCCAGGCCGGCGTCGCCGCGAAACAGCGCTGCGTCGGCGAAGTATTTGGGCATGAACCCCAGCGGGATCAGCAGCAACAGAACGTTGATGTGAAAGCGCCATTTGTGCCAGAACAGGCTCAGTCGTGAAGGCTGAGGGGCGGTGGTGATCTTGCTCACAGGCTGGCCTCCGACGGTTCACGGTTGACGAGTGGTTGCGCATTGGCGCGTTGCTTCTTGTTCTCGCGCTTGAGCGCGTTGGCGGTGGCCAGGGCGGTGCGTTTGGTCCAGATCAACAAACCGCTGAGCACCATCATGCTCAGGATCAATCCGAAGAAGAACCAGATCAGCTTGATCCACAGTCCACCAAAATCACCGGTGTGCAGCGGGCGCATGGATTCGGTGACAAATTCCAGCGAGGAGCGGTCGGACAGCACTCGAGAAGACGCCACATCGCCGCTGTAGGGATTGAGTGTTGCACTCTGGAACATCAGGGGATACCAGCCGCGACCGCGGATATCGAGGTGGCTGTAGGCATTGAACGGCATGTTGATGTCACTGGCTTCCAGCCCGGGGATTTTTTGCTGGGCGATTTCGATGGCGCGGTCCAGGTTGATCCGGGCGGGTGGCAGACCATCGGCGGTCAATGGCACGCTGTCACGGGCCATGGCTGGAATGATCGTTTCGCTGGAAATGGAAATGTGGTTATCGGACAGCACCGCTTCAATCAGAAACCAGGTGCTGGTGATGGAGATCACCGCGATGAACCAGATCGACCAGATACCGCTCAGGCGATGGAAGTCACCCCAGAAAATCCGCGCACCGTGACGAAAACGCAGCGTGGGGCTGAAAAAGCCTTTCCAGAACCGTTTATAGACCACCAGCCCGGTAATCAGCGATGCCAGCAGCGGAAAGCTCAGGGCCGATACCAGATACCAGCCCCAGCTATAACCGTTGGTGAAAGGCACCAGCCACCAGCCATGCAGGGCGCGGGTGAATGCCTGGAAATTGAATTGCGGTGCCGTACCCTGAATAACACCCGTATACGGGTTGACGTAGGTCACCAACGATCGCCCGTCCGGATAGCTGAGCGTGACATCAAGAGCGAAATGGGATTCGTCCGGGCGGCTGATGCGTTGTACCAGTGCCAGCGGTTCTGCGGTTTTGATGGCCGTTATGATTTCCTCATAACCGAGTCGTGGCGCATCGTCCGCTGGCTGGCTGGCGCGCATCTGCGGGTTGGCCAGCCAGACGATCTCCTGACTGACCACCGCCAGGGTGCCGGTGACACAGACGATCAGGACAAAGAACCAGATCGGTAATGCCAGCCAGCTATGAACGAGGAACCACAGTTTGGAGCGGGATTTCTTCGACATGATTGCGCGTCTTGATAGCGGTGAAAGGGCGCGTAGCTACGGGCTTCGCAGCACGGGCGTCCCCGGAAGACCGGACGTGGCTTTTGCCTACGCGAACGGCCTGCATCTCTATAGGACGGATGAGCGAGGTAAATCCCGAAAGGTGATATGAAAGCAAATGTTTCCCAATTCCCCGATCACCACAAATCCCCTTGTGGGAGCGAGCTTGCTCGCGAAGGCGCCAGGTCAGTCACTTCATTCGTTGCCTGATCCAGCGCTTTCGCGAGCAAGCTCGCACACAGGGTTTTGCTGCGTGCATGGGATCAAACACGATTCATGATCCACGCCATCACTGTCAGGCAATTGATGGTGGCTGCGCGCTGCCTATGATGGAAATCACCCTGATTGCCTGAGTGAGCGCCTTGATGACCGCCAGAACCCTCTACGACAAACACATCGATTCGCACACGGTGTGCCGCCTCGACGATCAGGGCCATGTCCTGTTGTACATTGATCGCCAGGTGATCAACGAATACACCAGCCCGCAGGCCTTCAGCGGTTTGCGCGCGGCCGGGCGCGAGGTCTGGCGGCCGGGCACGGCGCTGGCGGTGGTTGATCACGTCAACCCGACCACGCCAGTGCGCGTCGCTGCAATGCCCGATGCGGGGGGCGCCCGGCAAGTCTCGTATCTGGCGGAGAACTGCCGGGACTTCGGCATCGAATTGCTGGACATTCTCGATAAACGTCAGGGCATCGAACATGTGATCGCGCCGGAGCAGGGGTTCATTCTGCCGGGCATGGTCATCGCTGCTGGCGACAGCCATACCACCACCTATGGCGCGCTCGGCGCCTTCGGGTTCGGCATCGGCACGTCCGAGATCGAGCATTTGCTGGCCTCGCAGACGCTGGTCTACAAATGTCTGAAAAGCATGCGTGTAACCGTCGATGGCGACCTGGCGCCGGGCCTGACCTCGAAAGACGTGATCATGGCCCTGATCGGCCACATCGGCGCTTCCGGCGCCAGCGGTTACGCCATTGAATTCTGCGGCTCCACCATCGATGCCTTGAGCGTTGAAGCGCGCATGACCATCTGCAACATGGCCGTCGAAGCCGGCGCGCGCGGCGCATTCATGGCGCCGGATGAAAAGGTCTTCGCCTATCTCAAGGGCAAGCCACGCGCGCCGCAAGGTGAGCTTTGGGAGCGGGGCGTGAAGAAGTGGCGCGAACTGCGCAGTGATCCGGGCGCGGTGTTTGACCGCGAGATTCATCTGGATGCCAGCGTGCTGGAACCGATGGTCACGTGGGGTACCAGCCCCGATCAGGCCGCCGCAATTGGGGCGCGGGTGCCGGATCCGCAAGCGATCAGCGACCCGATCCTGCGTCAGGACATGCGTCGTGCCCTCAATTACATGGGGCTCGAAGCGGGCATGGCGCTCAGCGATATCGTCATCAGCCACGCCTTTATCGGCTCGTGCACTAACGCGCGGATCGAAGACCTGCGCGATGCCGCCAGCGTCGTGCGCGGTCAGCAAGTCGCCGAACATGTACGGGCGATGATCGTTCCCGGTTCCAGCGAAGTGCGCGCGCAGGCCGAAGCCGAAGGGTTGGCGCAGATCTTTATCGACGCCGGTTTCGAATGGCGGCAGTCCGGCTGCTCGATGTGCCTGGCGATGAACGACGACGTGCTCGCGCCCGGCGACCGCTGCGCATCCAGCACCAACCGCAACTTCGAAGGCCGGCAAGGCGCCGGCGCCCGCACCCATTTGATGAGCCCGGCAATGGTCGCCGCGGCGGCCATCAGTGGTCGACTCACCGATATCCGCCACTTTGGAGAACGCCCATGAGCCTGCAACCTTTCACTCAAGTCAGCGGTCAGGCCGCGCCGTTATTGGCGGCCAATGTCGACACTGACGTAATCATGCCCAAGCAGTTTCTCAAGGGCATTGATCGCCAGGGACTCGATCGCGGCGTGTTTTTCGATCTGCGGTTTCTGCGCGATGGCCAGCCCGACCCCGACTTTGTGTTGAACCAACCGGCGTGGCAGGGGGCGAATTTTCTGGTGGTCGGGCCGAATTTTGGCTGCGGTTCCAGTCGCGAACATGCGGTTTGGGGTTTGCAGCAGATGGGTATCCGCGCGTTGATCGGCAGCCGTTTCGCCGGGATCTTTTACGACAACTGCCAGCGTAATGGTGTGTTGTTGATAACGCTGGAAGAGGCGCAGGTGCAGCGCATCGGACGGCTGGTCGGTGAGCCTGAAACGGCACGGATCAGTGTTGATCTGGAGGCGCAGCAGATTGGTTTGGCGGATGGCAGCGTGATCGATTTCCAGATCGACACCCTGCGCAAAACCTCGTTGCTGCTCGGCCTGGACGCCATCGGCAGTACCTTGCAACGTCGCGAACAGATCAAGGCCTTCGAACGCCAACACCTGGCCAACAACCCTTGGCTCTCCTGACAAAAAAGATCGCAGCCTGCGGCAGCTCCTACATGGAACACATTGCCCTGTAGGAGCTGCCGCAGGCTGCGATCTTTTGATCTTCTAAACAGACAATCCTTTGAAATGCGCCTGCAAAAACTCCACACACGCGCGCAACTTCCCCGAATGCGCCAGCCGTGTCGGGTACACCGCCCAGACATTGGCGCTCTGGCTGTAATTGTCCAGCACCTGCACCAATCTTCCTTGCTCCAGTAGCGGCTTCACATCCCACAACGACCGCAACAAAACCCCACGCCCGTCCAGCGCCCATTGCAAAACAATCTCGCCGTTGTTGGACGACAACGGCCCGCTGACCCGCACGTTCTCTTGGCCGCCATCGCGATCCAGATTCCAGATACCGAAGGCGTTGTCGCGCTCCTTGATCACCAGGCAATCGTGCTGTTGCAGGTCGTCCAGCGTTTGCGGCGTGCCACGACGTTGCAGATAGCTGGGCGCCGCGCACAGCACGCGCCGATTGCTGACCAGACGCCGGCCGATGTGCTGGCCGGGAATGTCATCGCCGACGCGGATCTCCAGGTCGAAACCTTCGTTGATGATGTCCACCACCCGGTCAAACAGGTCGAGGCGAATCTCCAGTTCTGGATAACGTTCGGCCAGTAACGACACCGCCGGCGCGACGTGATTGCGCCCGAAACCGAAACTGCTGCAGAGGTGCAAACGCCCGCGCGGGCTGTCGTGGGCGTCGCAGAGTTCATCGTGCAGTTGCTGGAAGTCATCGAGAATGCGCAATGCCCAGCGCTGCACGCGTTCGCCGTCCTCGGTCAGCGAGACGCGGCGGCTGGTGCGGTGCAACAGGCGAGTACCGAGGGTGGTTTCAAGAATCTGGATGCGTTTGCTGACGTAGGCCGGTGACAGGCCCAGTTCATCCGCAGCGGCGGCAAAGCCGTTCTTGCGGATCACGGTGAGCAGTACGCGCAGGTCTTCGGGCAGAGGCACGGTGTCTTTCTTCTGGGACATGTCAACACGAACACTGGCGGCAGAAGCCGCCAGCATAGCACCGAGGTCCAGTGGTTCCGTTCAGCGCAGAAAGGCCAGGGCTTCGGCGAGCAACAGTTCGGGGACTTCTTCGGCAATGTAATGGCCGGCGGGCAATGCCTGACCGCTGACGTTGGCCGCCACTTGCTGCCATTCCTTGAGCGGATCAAAGCAGCGCCCGACCGTGCCTTCGGCGCCCCACAACACGCGCAGTGGCAGATTCAGGTGGTGCCCGGCGGCGATGTCGGCGCGGTCGTGGTCAAGATCGATGCCGGCGCTGGCGCGATAGTCTTCGCAGATGGCACGGGCGCTGCCGGGTTGGCGCAGGCAGCGCAGGTATTCGCCGAAGGCTTCATCGGTAAACGGCTTGAGTCCGGCGCTGCGGCTGCCCATCACGCTGCGCAGATAACTTTCGGGATCGGCTTCGAGCAAGGTTTCCGGCAGAGGCGCCGGGCGGATCAGGAAGAACCAGTGCCAGTAGGCGCGCGCGAAGGCTTCGTTGGTCTGCGCATACATCGACAGGGTCGGCGCGATGTCCAGCAGCATCATGCGCTGCACGGCGGCGGGGTGGTCGAGCGCGAGGCGATGGGCGACTCGTGCGCCACGGTCGTGGGCGAGGATCGAAAACTGCGCGAAGCCCAGCGACTGCATCAGTTCGACATTGTCGCGGGCCATTTCGCGTTTGGAGTAATTGGCGTGCAGCTCATCGGCGGCCGGCCGGCTACTGTCGCCATAACCGCGCAGGTCGGCGGCGACCACGGTGAAGTGTTCGGCCAGTTGTTCGGCAATCTTGTGCCAGATCACGTGGGTCTGCGGGTGGCCGTGCAACAGCAACAGGCCCGGCCCGCTGCCGCCGAGGCGGTAGGCGATGTCGACGCCGTTGACGTGACGCTGGTCTTTGAGGAATCCGGCAAACATCGGGCTGATCCTTTTTCAGGGTTCTTGTTGGATGCATCCTGAAATTGTCCGGCGTTCGCGGCAAGGGGCAAAGCGTGGTGAGCAGGTTCATGAAGTGTGATGGGTGTTGGCAGTTCCGGCCCTATCGCGGGCAAGCCCGCTCCCACAGTGATCTTCGGTGTGGTCACGATCCATGTCCAACCACAAGACCCTGTGGGAGCGGGCTTGCTCGCGAAGAGGCCAGTCCAGACACTGAAATGCTCAACCCTGCTGAAACATCTCCATCGCCCGCTGCTTGATCTGCTCTTCAGTCAGATCCTCCTTGCGCGTGGCCAGAAACCACAGATGCCCATACGGATCCTTCAACGTCCCGCTGCGATCACCGTAAAACTGATCCTTGACCTCGGACACCGAGGTCGCCCCGGCATCCAGTGCTCGTTGAAATGACTTGTCGACATCGGTCACATACAGATGCAATCCAACTGATACGGCTTTATCAGGATTGCTCAACGGCCCTTGATCGCACGGCGAACCGAGCATGATCGCGCTGTCGCCAATGCGCAGCTCGGCGTGACCGATGCCGCCGTCAGGCATGGCCAGGCGCATGACTTCGGTGGCGCCGAAGGCTTTTTTATAGAAATCGATGGCTTCGGCGGCTTTGTGGATGCCGAGATACGGGGTAATGCTGTGATACCCCTCGGGAATGGGTTTTACGCTCATGACGTTCTCCCTGACTTTTTGTTCTATGAGATGTGGCTCCACCGGATTTGTGGAAGATTCACTATAGAGCTGTCCTCGCCGTGCAGATTTTTGCCCGACGAGCGTCAGTCTTCGGGAAAGTGCGGCCCCGGTCCCTGTTCCCCCAGCACATCGCCCTGATTGCGCAGCGGGCAAGCCTCCATCGACAAACACCCGCAACCAATGCAGCCATTGAGCCGGTCGCGCAGTAGCGTCAACTGCTCGATCCGTTCGTCCAGTTCCTGTCGCCATTGCTCCGAGAGGATTTTCCAGTCTGCTGCCGTCGGTGCGCGATCGTCCGGGAGAATTTTCAGCGCCTCGCCAATTTCCGCCAGTGGAATCCCCAACCGCTGAGCAACCTTGATCAAGGCCACCCGGCGCAGCACTTCGCGCGGATAGCGCCGCTGGTTGCCGGCGTTGCGCTGGCTCTTGATCAGGCCTTTGGATTCATAAAAGTGCAGAGCAGTAACGGCCACGCCACTGCGTGCGGCGACTTCACCGACGGTGAGTTGCTTGTGCACGGTTTCCTTGGTGATCATTGCAAAAATGCCCTTGACCTTGACTTAACTAGAGGTTTTACCCTGCAGGCCTTCGAGTCGCAAGGCTCGTCTTACGATGAGTGGGGGCTTTCCATGAACAACCGCAGTTTTACCCAATTGATCGAATTTGAAATCGAACCACGCCAACAACCTGCGTTGGTGACCGCGTTGTCGAGGCAGACCGAGCGCCTGGCTCAGCGCTACGACGGTTTTGTCAGCGCCAGCGTGCAGGCCAGCGATGACGGCCGGCGCGTGTTGAGTTTTCTGCAATGGCAGTCCCGCGAGGCGGGGGAGGCGGCATTTCGCAGTTTCGAGAGTGGCGAACAGGATTTCTGGCAACTGATCCACACCCATCAGGCGAAAACCGTGACCTTCAATTCGTTCCAGGTGCTAAGCAGCATCGCCCGCAGTCACGACGATGCGTTGCACTGCAACCTGGTCGGCTAGATCGATAACTGGATCAGCCGCTCGCCTTGCAGGTTTTCCGTGAGTCGCCGCTTGTTCACTGCCAGTTCGCCGATCTTGATCAGTCGTGTGCGGGTGACGTTGCGACTCAGACCGAGCAATGCCGCGGTGTGCACCTGGTTGTAATGGCAAAAGCGATACGCCGCGCGCAGCAAAGCGTCTTCGACTTTCTCGTGCAAAGCGCCGGCTTGTTGCGCAAACAGTTTTTGAAAGGCCTGTTCCAGCAACGCCTCCGGTGAATCGTCGGCGCCGGCATGATCGTCGGGGCGTTCGATGCGCAGGTTCGACAGGCGCAGATCGTCGCGTTCGATCACGCCGTTGCGGCAGATCAACAGAGTGTGATGGATGACGTTTTCCAGCTCACGAATATTGCCCGGCCAACCGTAAGCGCGCAGCTTGTGCTCGGCGCCGGGACTGATACTCACGCGTCCATAGCCGAGGCGCTGACTGTACGCTTCGATGAAGTGACGAGTGAGCGGGAGGATATCGCCGGGACGCTCGCGCAACGGACTCAATTCCAGATTGACCACGTTGAGGCGGTAATACAGATCCTCACGGAAGTTGCCGGCATTGATGGCTTTTTCCAGCTGCACGTTGGTTGCCGCCAGTACCCGTACGTCGATGGGTATGCTTTTGCGCGAGCCAAGCCGCACTACTTCACGTTCCTGCAAAACCCGCAGCAATTTCACCTGAATCGCCATCGGCAGGTCGCCGATTTCATCGAGAAACAACGTGCCGCCGTCCGCTTCCTCGAACCATCCGGCCTTGGCGCTCAGCGCGCCGGTGAACGCGCCTTTTTCATGGCCGAACAATTCCGCTTCCACCAACGATTCGGAAAACGCCCCGCAATTGACTGCGATAAATGGCCGGTGGCGACGGTTGCTGAGGTTATGAATATGCCGCGCCACCAGCTCTTTGCCGGTGCCGGTCTCGCCGATGATCAGCACGCTCGCTTCACTCGGCGCGACCTGTTGCAAATGCGCGAGCAGGGCCTGGGACTTCGGGTCTTCGAACACCTGCGCGGTGGCGCGGATCGACGTGGCGAGCGCGGGGGAGGGCGGTAGGGTCAGCAGTTGCATGGGCTCGTCCTTCTTTTTAGTTCAAATGCAGGCAGGTCAGGAATAGAAGGTCGGCACCGGCAGCGACTGATTCAGCGCCCAGTCGCCCAACTCATGGAGTTTGTAATCCAGCGGGTCGTGCAAAGTTTGCGTGCGCAGGTTGCGCCAGTGGCGGTCGAGGCGCAGGGAGGCGTGGGTCGAACGCGCGCCGGTCACTTCGAACAAACGGCTGCAAATTTCCAGGCCCTGACGGCTGGCGGCGACTTTGGCGGTGGCAATCGCGGTGGCGACATGGCCGCGCTCTTCGGCGCTGAGATTCGCACCTTTAGCCCAGGCCTCATCGAGCAATGCCGCCGCGCGTTCGACCAACAGGCGAATGCCTTCCAGCGCCACCCAGAACTCGCCGTAATGCGCGAGCACGTACGGATCTTCACGCACGTCGCACGCCGAGGATTTGTGCCAGAGCCGGGTTTCACTGAGGGTGTACTGCCGCGCCTCTTCGAAAGCGCCTTCGGCAATCCCGAGAAACATATGCGTGAACGTCAGTTGCGCGATCAATGGTCGCAAGCAGGCGAACGGCGTGCTCAACGGGCCGGGATCGAGGAGCAATTCCGATTCTTCGACGCGCACCCGTTCAAACGTGGCGCTGCCGCTGTCGGTCTGACGCTGGCCGATGTTGTTCCAGTCGTTGTGCAGGGTGATGCCACTGCGTCCGCTGGGAATTGCCGCGATCAGCAACTTGCCGCCGGCGCTTTCATCGACCGCCGAGGCGATCAGCATCTGTGAATCGCTGGCGCCGGAACAGAAGCTTTTCTTCCCGGAAAACTCGCGCCAGCCACCGAGATTCTTGACCACGGTGCGGGTGTCGAGCGGGTTGAGCGCGTTGCCCCAGAACCAGTTCTGCCGCGCGGTCTGTTCGAACCACGGCTGCCATTGTTCCGGTCGCGAGAACAGGCGCACGGTGGCGAGCATCAAATGATGAAAGCCGAAAACGTGAGCGATCGAGCTGTCGACCTTGGCGAACTCGCGGACGACTTGCAGGGTTTCACTCCAGCTCGCGCCAAGTCCGCCGTAGCGGGTCGGAATACTCAAAGCCAGCAGGCCGCTGTCGCGCAGGGCATCGCGCTCGACTTTCGGCGTGCCGCCACGTTCGTCACGTTCGACGGCGGTCAGGGCAAACTCGGCGGCCAGATCGCGGGCGGTTTGCAACGGGGATAACAAAGTACTTTGCGGTTTGGCTGTCACACGGTGTTCCTCGAAATCGACGCATTCCCTGTAGGAGTGAGCCTGCTCGCGATGAGGTCGGCACAATCGACATCATCGTTGGCTGACCCACCGCATACGTCGGAGCGCTGCCCGGAGCAGGCTTGCTCCCACAAAGGATTTGGTTCAGGCAGTGGCTTTGGTGGGCAGCACATCATTGGCAATCATTTCGCCAAACGGCCCGGTCAGATTGGTCACGCCACGCCCGGCCAGACTCGCGTAAGGCTCGGGCAGCAGCGGGAACACCAACTCGGCAAAGCGGTAAGCCTCTTCGAGATGCGGATAGCCGGAGAAGATGAAGCTTTCGATGCCCAGATCCGCGTATTCCTTGATCCGCGCCGCGACTTGCTGCGGATCGCCGACCAGCGCCGTACCGGCACCGCCACGCACCAGACCGACACCGGCCCACAGGTTGGGGGCAATTTCGAGGTTGTCGCGACGGCCATCGTGCAAGGCTGCCATACGCCGCTGGCCTTCGGAGTCGAACCGCGAGAAGGATTTCTGCGCCGCTTCAATGGTCTCGTCGCTGATGTGTTCGATCAGTTTGTCCGCGGCTTTCCAGGCTTCTTCGGCGGTCTCGCGCACGATCACATGCAGGCGAATGCCGAACTTGACCTTGCGGCCATGCCGCGCCGCGCGTTCGCGCACATCGGCGAGTTTTTCCGCGACGGCGGCCGGTGGTTCGCCCCAGGTCAGATAGACATCGACCTGTTCGGCGGCCAGATCATGCGCTGCGTCGGATGAGCCACCAAAGTACAGTGGCGGATAAGGTTTTTGCACCGGCGGATACAGCGCTTTGGCGTTCTGCACCTTCAGATGCTTGCCGTCGAAATCCACTGCCTCGCCCTGCAATACGCGACGCCAGATCTTCAGGAATTCATCGGTCACTTCATAGCGCTCGGCGTGGCTGAGGAAACTGCCGTCGCCACGGTTTTCATCCGGATCGCCGCCAGTCACCACGTTGATCAACAAGCGCCCGTTGGACAGTCGATCAAGGGTTGCGGCCATGCGCGCCGACACCGTCGGCGAAATGATCCCCGGACGGATCGCCACCAGATAACGCAGACGCTCGGTCAACGGCACTAGTGCCGAGGCGATGACCCAAGAGTCTTCGCAGGAGCGCCCGGTGGGAATCAGTACGCCGTGGTAGCCGAGGCTGTCAGCCGCTTGGGCGACTTGTTTCAAATAGTTGAGCGTGACCGGGCGTGCGCCTTGGGTGGTGCCCAGATAATGGCCGTCGCCGTGGGTCGGCAGGAACCAGAAAACATCCATGAGCGGCTCCTTAAGCGATCTTCAGCAAGGGTTTGATTTGCGTGGCGAACAGCGGCGCGGCGCGTTCGGCGGCCAGACGGATGCGCGCCTTCAACAGTTCGCTGGTGATCTGGTAATCGGCGAAGTCGGCTTCAGTGGCGTACACGCCGATCGGCAAGGTCATGGCCTGGAAGAAGCTGAACAGCGGCCGCAGTTGGTGATCGAGCACCAGCGCATGGCGTTCGCTGCCGCCAGTGGCGGCCAACAGCACCGGAGTGTCGATCAGTGCGTTGAGGTCGATCAGGTCGAACAAATGCTTGAGCAGGCCTGGGTAGGAACCGCGATAAACCGGCGCGGCAACGATCAGCAGATCGGCTTGTTCGATGGCCTGCAGTTCGGCTTCAACCTCGGCACTGAGTTCCTGACGCGACAGCGCGCCGCCGAGCGGGCGAGCGATATCACCGAGTTCGATCAAATGGCTTTCGATGGTCAGGTGCCCGGCCAGTTCGGCGAGCAGGGCCTGGGTCAGCACCAGAGTGCGGGACGGACGCCAGGTGCCGCCGGAGAGGGCGACGACTTTCAGGGGACGCGACATGATCAGTTCCTTTTTCAACAGTTGCTCAGTGAGCAGTGAGTAAGTCACCGGGTCTGAGCAAGCGCTGTACCAATTCCTGCAAGCCCCGTATTACAAGGCGTTGAGTGTTAGCGTGGCGGTCGCCCCTGTGAGTAACGAGGCGCTTTGTTGAATCGGTGTTGGCTGAGCAACAGTTGCTGGAGCAACAGTGGTCAGTGCATGGATGAAGTTATAAAGGCTGTTTGTTATTCCGTAAAAGAACGTTAATCGATATTTATAGATCGTTAGGAGATATACGCCGACGCGTGTCGATTTCCTGATAGCCACTATTGAGAGCGTTGATTTCTGCGCAAGCGTGCCCGGGGGTAGCCTTTGTCCATCGACTCCCCATTGTTCGCCAGGACGCTCCCATGAATCGTTTACTGACTGTTTCCCTGTTGCTCGCTGTCTCCGTACTCGCCGGTTGTGCCGGACACGTTTCACCGGAACTGCGTCCTTACACCGATGAAGAATCCCGCGAATTGGCGATGGAAGCACTGAACCGAAGCGGCTTGTCCTTCGACGAATACCACGCAAAAAAAGCGCAATTGCTCGGTCAGACTCAGTTCGACAAGAAAGCTGAAATGAGCGCCGAACGTGCCGTACAGCTGCACGGACGCCCAAGCTGAAAACAAACTGTACTGCTGGAAGTTTTACCCAACTGTCCGTGGGCTTGCCGGGCGGCGTGGGATAGGGTCAACACCTGAATGACCCTGATGGAATGCCTGCCATGAACCTCTCGCTTGACCTGCTGTTGGGCTTTGCCCTGTTTGCCCTTGTCACCTCGATTACGCCGGGGCCGAACAACACCATGTTGCTGGCATCGGGAGTGAATTTCGGCTTCAACCGCACCATCCCGCACATGCTCGGAATTACTTGCGGCTTCTTCGTTCTGGTCGTGGCCGTGGGTTTTGGCCTGGGCGCGGTATTTCAGACCTACCCAATTCTCTATACGGTTCTGCGCTATGTCGGCGCGGCGTATCTGCTGTATCTGGCGTGGAAAATCGCTCACTCGGGACCTGTCGGCGACAGCGCCGAAGGCGAGGCCAAGCCGATCAGCTATCTCGGCGCCGCCGCGTTTCAATGGGTCAATCCCAAAGCCTGGATCATGGCCATCGGCGCCATCAGCACGTACACGCCGATGCAGGGCTATTTCACCAATGTCGTGGTGATTGCTGCGGTGTTCGCCATCATCAACCTGCCGAGCGTTGGCGTCTGGGCCGCCTGCGGGACGTTGTTGCGCAATGTGCTGAAGGATCCGCGCTGGTTGCGCGTGTTCAACTGGGGCATGGCGGCGCTGTTGGTGATTTCGCTGTACCCGTTACTTCTCGAAAGCTTTAGCTGACGCATCGCTTCAACCGCAGGCCGGATGCCTGTTAAGCTCGACTTCAGGAGCGTTCCTACGCACTTTGAATGAAGTTGTTCTTCTTTAACGGCATCCGATCAGGTATTGATGACGCTCTCGAACCGACGCGCAGCTCACAAGGCTGCGCCGTGCCGTTTGCAGACACGAGCCTCCTGATCCCGGAACACGCTCTGCGAGTCTTTTATGAACACACGTCCGTTGTATTTCGATTACGCCGCCACCACCCCGGTTGACGAGCGGGTCATCCAGGTGATGATCGAGTGTCTGGGGTTTCACGGTAACTTTGGCAACCCGGCGTCCAGCTCCCATGCGTTTGGCCAGCAGGCCCGGCACACGGTCGAGCAGGCCCGCGGGCAGGTCGCCGAACTGGTGGGCGCGCAAGCCCGGCAGATTGTCTGGACCTCCGGTGCCACCGAGTCCAATAACCTCGCCCTCAAAGGCGTAGCCCAGGCGCGCGGGGTTTCCGGCGGCCACATCATCACTAGCCAGATTGAACACAAAGCCATCCTCGATACCGCCCGCCAATTGCAGGACGCCGGCATTGCCGTGACCTATCTGGTGCCGGACGCCGATGGCCTGATCACCCCGCAAGCCGTCAGCGAAGCCATGCGCGACGACACCTTTCTGGTGTCACTGATGCTGGTCAACAACGAGTTGGGCACCGTCAACGATGTTCAAGCGATTGGCGCCGTTGTGCGCAGTCGTGAGGCGTTGTTCCATGTGGATGCGGCACAGGGCGCCGGCAAAGTGGCAATCGATCTGGGGCAATGGCCGGTGGATCTGATGTCCTTCTCCGCACACAAACTCTACGGCCCCAAAGGCATTGGCGCGTTGTATGTCGGCCCACGGGCGCAGCAGCGGTTACAGGCGCAGATTCACGGCGGCGGACACGAAGGTGGATTGCGCTCCGGGACGTTGGCGACGCACCAGATTGCCGGCATGGGCGCAGCGTTCGCGCTGGCCGCCGAGACGTTCGATGATGAGAAAAAAACTATCGTCGCGTTGCGCGAACGCTTGCTCGAACAACTGCTCAGCCTGCCGGGCGTACGCCTCAATGGCTGCGCCACTCAACGCATCCCGCACACCTTGAGCCTGACCTTCAGTGAGGGCGAATTCAACAGCGCGGCGCTGAGTCATTCGATTGCATTTTCTGCGACCTCAGCCTGCAACTCGGCGAGTAACACGCCATCCCACGTGCTGTTGGCGCTGGGACATGACGCGCATCTGGCAGGTCGCACCATTCGCTTGAGTCTCGGCCGCTTCACCACCGCCGAAGATATCGACAAGGCTGTTCAACTGATCAAGACCGCCTGCGCCAGTGCTCCGGCATTCTGGGCGACAGGGCTTTAAACGAGCCGACCTCACGGCTACGAACAATAACGATGAAGTGATTAGCAGGAGACATGATGAGTACCCAGACCTCGACCGAAGGATCGGTGCCCCAGCGCCTGGCGCACACCCGCGAACTGATGCGCCGCGAAGGCATTCACGCACTGTTGGTGCCGTCCGCCGACCCGCACTTGTCGGAATATCTGCCGGGTTACTGGCAGGGCCGGCAGTGGTTGTCGGGCTTCCATGGTTCGGTCGGGACGTTGATCGTTACCGCTGATTTTGCTGGCGTCTGGGCCGACAGCCGTTATTGGGAACAAGCGAGCAAGGAACTCAAGGGCAGCGGCATCGAACTGGTCAAACTGCAGCCGGGTCAGCCGAGCCCGCTGGACTGGCTGGCCGAGCAGACACCGGAAGGTGGTGTGGTCGCGGTTGACGGTGCGGTGATGGCCGTGGCATCGGCGCGTACCCTGAGCAGCAAACTGGAAGCACGCGGTGCACGTCTGCGGACCGACATCGACCTGCTCCAGGAAGTCTGGAGCGATCGCCCGAGCCTGCCGAATGCACCGATCTATCAGCATCTGCCACCGCAAGCGACGGTCAGCCGTGGCGAGAAACTCGCCAAACTGCGCGAAACCCTGAAAGAGCGCGGTGCCGACTGGCATTTCATCGCCACCCTCGATGACATTGCCTGGCTGTTCAATCTGCGCGGCGGCGATGTGTCGTTCAACCCGGTGTTTGTTTCGTTTGCGTTGATCGATCAACAGCAAGCCACGCTGTTTGTGGCGCTGAGCAAGGTGGATGCTCAATTGCGCGCTGTGCTGGAGGAGGACGGCGTGACGCTGCGTGATTACAGCGAAGTCGCTGATGCCCTGCGTGCCGTGCCAAATGGCGCGAGCCTGCTGGTGGATCCGGCGCGGGTGACCAGTGGTTTGCTGGATAACCTCGACAGCGGTGTGAAACTGGTCGAAGGCTTGAACCCGACCACGCTGGCCAAATCGCAGAAAAGCGAAGCCGACGCTCAGCACATCCGCAAAGCGATGGAGCAGGACGGCGCGGCGCTGTGCGAGTTTTTTGCCTGGCTGGAATCGGCCTGGGGCCGCGAGCGCATTACCGAACTGACCATCGACGAGAAGCTCACGGCTGCTCGCGAGCGGCGTCCGGATTATGTCTCGCTGAGTTTCAATACCATCGCCGCGTTCAACGCCAACGGCGCCATGCCGCATTACCACGCCACCGAAGAAGAGCATGCGGTGATCGAAGGTGATGGCTTGCTGCTGATCGACTCGGGCGGCCAATACCTGGGCGGCACCACGGATATCACGCGGATGGTGCCGGTCGGTACACCGACCGAGGAGCAGAAACGCGATTGCACGCGGGTGTTGAAGGGCGTGATTGCCCTGTCGCGAGCGCAGTTCCCGAAAGGCATTCTCTCGCCGCTGCTGGACGCAATTGCCCGTGCGCCGATCTGGGCTGACAGCGTGGATTACGGTCATGGCACCGGTCACGGTGTTGGCTACTTCCTCAACGTTCACGAGGGGCCACAGGTCATTGCCTACCAGGCCGCGCCTGCGCCGCAAACGGCGATGCAACCGGGGATGATTACTTCGATCGAGCCAGGCACCTACCGTCCGGGTCGTTGGGGCGTGCGGATCGAAAACCTGGCGATGAACCGCGAGGCGGGGAGCAGCGAGTTCGGTGACTTCCTCAAGTTTGAAACCTTGACGCTGTGCCCGATTGACACGCGTTGCCTGCTGCCGGCGCTGCTGTCGGAGGAAGAGAAACAGTGGTTCAACGACTACCACGCGCAAGTGCGTGAGCGCTTGAGTCCTTTGCTTGAAGGTGCTGCACTGGACTGGCTGAACACCCGCACTGCCGCCATCTGATCCGGCAATTCAGGCGCTGTTATCAGCGCCTGAATGATCTTAGCCTTGGCGCAAGGACTCCTCAACGAAGTCGAGCCGATCCTGGCCGAAGAACAGTTGATTGCCGATGAACATGCTGGGTGCCCCGAATACGCCGCGTTTAACTGCGGTTTCGGTGTTGTCCTTGAGCTTTGCTTTGATGGATTCGTCATTGCTCAGCGCTAATACTTCCTGCGGATCGAAGCCGTGTTCGCTCAGCACGGCGGCGACGGTGGCGGGCTCGTCCAGGCTGCATCCTTCAACCCATAGCGCCGTAAACAGACAATCGATAAACGCCTGGAAGCGTTCTGGCTGACGCAACTGGATGCCGGTAACCGCGCGCATCAACATCAATGTGTTGATCGGGAAATGCGGATTGAATTTCAGCGGCACCCCGTAGCGTTTCGCGTAGCGATCCAGATCCTCAAACATATACCGACCCTTCGCCGGAATCATTGCCGGTGATGCGTTGCCGGTCGCCTTGAATACACCACCGAGCAACATTGGAACGTAGATCAGCTCACTGTTCGTCGCGGCGCAGATCTTTGGTAATTGGGTGTAGGCCAGGTAGGTGGCAGGGCTCCCAAGGTCGAAATAGAACTCCACGGTTTTCGTCATTTTCGCGTCTCTGTCGTTATTGTTATGGAGGGGTTACCAGCGTTCGTTCCAGGGACGCAGATCCAGCTCGAACGTCCAGGCATCCCGTGGCTGACTGTGCAGATACCAGTAGTTCTCGGCGATGTGCTCGGGATTGAGGATGCCATCCTGATCTTTGGTGGCGTACTTCTCGGGGAAACTGTTGCGAATGAAGTCGGTGTCGATCGCGCCGTCGACCACCACATGGGCAACGTGGATGTTCATTGGCCCCAGTTCCCGCGCCATGCTTTGCGCCAGAGCGCGAATACCGTGCTTGGCGCCGGCGAATGCGGCGAATCCGGAAGCGCCGCGAAGTCCGGCGGTGGCACCGGTGAAGAGAATCGTGCCGCGTTGACGAGTGACCATGCGTTTGGCCACTTCACGGGCATTGAGGAAACCTGAGAAGCAGGCCATCTCCCAGATCTTGAAATACTTGCGCGCGGTTTCTTCAAGAATGCTGCACGGCACGTTGGCGCCGATATTGAACACAAAGGCTTCGATCGGGCCGACGCGGGTTTCGATGTCTTCAATCAGCGCGATGACATCTTCCTCCTTGCGCGCATCGCAGGCAAAACCGTGGGCTTCGCCGCCTTCAGCGTTGATTGCATCCACCAGTGGCTGCAATTTGTCGGCGCTGCGACGGGTGACGCAGGCGATGAATCCTTCTTTGGCAAAACGCTTGGCGATCGCGCCGCCGGTGGCATCGCCAGCGCCGACAACCAATACGACCTTCTTGTTATTCATGGGGGAGTCCCTTTATTAAACGATCGTTAAGTGAACGAACGTTATGCTAGGATCCAGGCAACGTCAAGGCAGTCGATTCGAGGGCAAACACATGCGTTACTCCGCCAGTCACAAGCTGGAAACGCGGGAAAAACTACTGCAGAGCAGCGCGCTGTCAGCAAAGCGCTGCGGTTTTTCCACGGTAGGCGTCGATGGTTTGATGAAGGCTATCGGGCTGAGTGGTGCGGCGTTCTACAGCCATTTTTCGTCAAAGGATGCGTTGTTCACCGCCATCGTCGAACGAGAGTTGGGTCAAAGCCTTGAGCGATTGGGGGGCGAGGGTGCGCAGGATCGTGAACGACTGGAGCGCTGTCTCAAGCATTATCTGAGCATGGCCCACGTAGAACAACCTGAGGCCGGTTGTGCAATACCCGCACTGGGCGCAGAGATCGCCCGATCAGATATTCAGGTGCGCGAGCAGGCCGAGGTGTGGATCTGCCGGCTTCAGGAGCGTTGGGCTCAGATACTTGAGAGCGACAGTCTGGCGTGGTCAGTGTTGTCGCAATGTGTCGGGGCGTTGGTAGTGGCGCGCATGCTGGCCACGCCGGACGTTCAGCAAGCAGTGCTGAAGTCCAGCCATGAAGAGATTGGCCGGCAGATCGCCGGGCAGCGCTGATCTATTTACAGATGACGATCATGCTGCGACTGGTGTAACCCGCTGGATTGAGTCCGAACGGATAATCACCTGGTTCTTCCACGGCGTCACCGGATTTGGCGATGACCTTGTAGCCTTTCGGCAAGCAGGCACTGGCGGCGCTGGCGTAGCACTTGTCCCAGGAGGACGATAGCCCTGAGCAGTTGATGTGCAGCCCTTTTTTTCCGCGTTTTACCTGCGTTTCCGAAGTCGCCGCACAACCCGCAACTGCCAGTATGGCGATCAGTATCAAAAATCGTTTCATTCCCGTCCTTATAGCGGCCACGAGTCTGATGCTCGGGTTTGCCTGTGTTCGCGTGCGCTCTAAGCGTTTTGAAGTCCCTGTCCGAAAAAATCCATGTCTGGCATTGGGTTACAGGCCTAAACATGGCCTAAATGCGCGCCAATTGCCAGACCTTCGTCAAATCCTCTTTCAATCAGCCGCGATGGCGGGTTTCGCAGCACTGCCCATAGTCATGGTTGCGCCGACGGACGCCAGAATAATGCACAGGATCGCCATCCATTGTGACAGCGTGAGGAATTCATGCAGAAACAATAGTCCTGATAACGCGCCGAAGGCCGGTTCGATACTCATCAATGTGCCAAAGGTGCGCGCCGGCATGCGGGTGAGGGCGACCATTTCCAGTGTGTAGGGCAGGGCGGTGGACAGAATGGCGACACCAATGGCAATCGGGATCAACGAGGGGGTCAAAAGGGCTGCACCGGCATGCACGATGCCGATCGGCGCGACGAACAACGCCGCAATCATGACCCCCAACGCTGCAGTGGTGACGCCGTTATCGGCGCCGGCCTTTTGACCGAACAGGATGTATAGCGCCCAGCAGACACCGGCACCCAGCGCATATCCGGCGCCCACCAAGTCGATTCCAGCACTGGTCGCGCCCGTTGGAATCAGCAGCAGGAGGCCGGTGATAGCCAGAGCAATCCAGAGGAAGTCGATAGCGCGACGTGATGCATAGATGGCGACGGCCAGTGGCCCGGTAAATTCGAGGGCAACGGCAATCCCTAGCGGTACAGTGCGGAGTGACATATAGAAGAGGAAATTCATGCCGCCCAGCGCCATGCCGTAGACGATGACAGTGCGCAAGGATTTGGCGGTCAGCTTTGCTCGCCAGGGGCGCAGTATCAACAGCATGATTACGCTGGCGAAAATCAAACGCAGCGTAGTGGTTCCCTGAGCGCCAACGATGGGGAACATGCTTTTGGCCAGAGAGGCGCCGGACTGGATCGATGCCATGGCTATTAATAGCAGGCCAACCGGGAACAGCATTGAGGCAAGAGATCGTGGCTGGTCATTCATTTGCGTGGCATCGTCCGAGGTGAGAGCAGGGCATTATTGTTGGTGTTGGGCAATATACTGCGCATTCGCTAGGGTTACGTCTATATAGAGGAAGCCTTTTTCCCGATATCGATAGAAAGATGAAATTAACGGTTGACGGCAGATTCAGGATGTCTATAATTCGCCCCACTTCCGGCGCAGTCGAAACGTAAAACTCCTTGAGATTCAATGAGTTAAGTAGGTTTCGATAGCAGGTTGCTTCAGTTCATCGAAGCGCAGAAAGAAGTTGAAAAAGAGGTGTTGACAGCAGCGTGTAACGCTGTAGAATTCGCCTCCCGCTGACGAGAGATCTGAAGCGCAAGTGGTTGAAGTTGTTGAAGAATTCTTCGAAAGCTTCTGAAAATAATCACTTGACAGCAAATGAGGCTGCTGTAGAATGCGCGCCTCGGTTGAGACGAAAGATCTTAACCAACCGCTCTTTAACAACTGAATCAAGCAATTCGTGTGGGTGCTTGTGGAGTCAGACTGATAGTCAACAAGATTATCAGCATCACAAGTTACTCCGCGAGAAATCAAAGATGTAACCAACGATTGCTGAGCCAAGTTTAGGGTTTCTTAAAAACCCAAAGATGTTTGAACTGAAGAGTTTGATCATGGCTCAGATTGAACGCTGGCGGCAGGCCTAACACATGCAAGTCGAGCGGATGAGAGGAGCTTGCTCCTGGATTCAGCGGCGGACGGGTGAGTAATGCCTAGGAATCTGCCTGGTAGTGGGGGACAACGTTTCGAAAGGAACGCTAATACCGCATACGTCCTACGGGAGAAAGCAGGGGACCTTCGGGCCTTGCGCTATCAGATGAGCCTAGGTCGGATTAGCTAGTTGGTGAGGTAATGGCTCACCAAGGCGACGATCCGTAACTGGTCTGAGAGGATGATCAGTCACACTGGAACTGAGACACGGTCCAGACTCCTACGGGAGGCAGCAGTGGGGAATATTGGACAATGGGCGAAAGCCTGATCCAGCCATGCCGCGTGTGTGAAGAAGGTCTTCGGATTGTAAAGCACTTTAAGTTGGGAGGAAGGGCAGTAAATTAATACTTTGCTGTTTTGACGTTACCGACAGAATAAGCACCGGCTAACTCTGTGCCAGCAGCCGCGGTAATACAGAGGGTGCAAGCGTTAATCGGAATTACTGGGCGTAAAGCGCGCGTAGGTGGTTCGTTAAGTTGGATGTGAAATCCCCGGGCTCAACCTGGGAACTGCATTCAAAACTGTCGAGCTAGAGTATGGTAGAGGGTGGTGGAATTTCCTGTGTAGCGGTGAAATGCGTAGATATAGGAAGGAACACCAGTGGCGAAGGCGACCACCTGGACTGATACTGACACTGAGGTGCGAAAGCGTGGGGAGCAAACAGGATTAGATACCCTGGTAGTCCACGCCGTAAACGATGTCAACTAGCCGTTGGGAGCCTTGAGCTTTTAGTGGCGCAGCTAACGCATTAAGTTGACCGCCTGGGGAGTACGGCCGCAAGGTTAAAACTCAAATGAATTGACGGGGGCCCGCACAAGCGGTGGAGCATGTGGTTTAATTCGAAGCAACGCGAAGAACCTTACCAGGCCTTGACATCCAATGAACTTTCCAGAGATGGATTGGTGCCTTCGGGAACATTGAGACAGGTGCTGCATGGCTGTCGTCAGCTCGTGTCGTGAGATGTTGGGTTAAGTCCCGTAACGAGCGCAACCCTTGTCCTTAGTTACCAGCACGTAATGGTGGGCACTCTAAGGAGACTGCCGGTGACAAACCGGAGGAAGGTGGGGATGACGTCAAGTCATCATGGCCCTTACGGCCTGGGCTACACACGTGCTACAATGGTCGGTACAAAGGGTTGCCAAGCCGCGAGGTGGAGCTAATCCCATAAAACCGATCGTAGTCCGGATCGCAGTCTGCAACTCGACTGCGTGAAGTCGGAATCGCTAGTAATCGTGAATCAGAATGTCACGGTGAATACGTTCCCGGGCCTTGTACACACCGCCCGTCACACCATGGGAGTGGGTTGCACCAGAAGTAGCTAGTCTAACCTTCGGGAGGACGGTTACCACGGTGTGATTCATGACTGGGGTGAAGTCGTAACAAGGTAGCCGTAGGGGAACCTGCGGCTGGATCACCTCCTTAATCGACGACATCAGCTGCTCCATGAGCTCCCACACGAATTGCTTGATTCATTGAAGAAGACGATAGAAGCAGCTTTAAGCTCCAAGCTGATAGCTCCAAGCTAACAGTTGCGCGCTCGAAATTGGGTCTGTAGCTCAGTTGGTTAGAGCGCACCCCTGATAAGGGTGAGGTCGGCAGTTCGAATCTGCCCAGACCCACCAATTTTGTTATGGGGCCATAGCTCAGCTGGGAGAGCGCCTGCCTTGCACGCAGGAGGTCAGCGGTTCGATCCCGCTTGGCTCCACCATATAACTGCTTCTGAAAGCTTAGAAATGAGTATTCCACTGAGAATATTGATTTCTAGTCTTTTGATTAGATCGTTCTTTAAAAATTTGGGTATGTGATAGAAAGATAGACTGAACGTTACTTTCACTGGTGACGGATCAGGCTAAGGTAAAATTTGTGAGTTCTCTTAGTTGAGAAATTCGAATTTTCGGCGAATGTCGTCTTCACAGTATAACCAGATTGCTTGGGGTTATATGGTCAAGTGAAGAAGCGCATACGGTGGATGCCTTGGCAGTCAGAGGCGATGAAAGACGTGGTAGCCTGCGAAAAGCTTCGGGGAGTCGGCAAACAGACTTTGATCCGGAGATGTCTGAATGGGGGAACCCAGCCATCATAAGATGGTTATCTTGTACTGAATACATAGGTGCAAGAAGCGAACCAGGGGAACTGAAACATCTAAGTACCCTGAGGAAAAGAAATCAACCGAGATTCCCTTAGTAGTGGCGAGCGAACGGGGACTAGCCCTTAAGTGGCTTTGAGATTAGCGGAACGCTCTGGAAAGTGCGGCCATAGTGGGTGATAGCCCTGTACGCGAAAATCTCTTAGTCATGAAATCGAGTAGGACGGAGCACGAGAAACTTTGTCTGAATATGGGGGGACCATCCTCCAAGGCTAAATACTACTGACTGACCGATAGTGAACTAGTACCGTGAGGGAAAGGCGAAAAGAACCCCGGAGAGGGGAGTGAAATAGATCCTGAAACCGTATGCGTACAAGCAGTGGGAGCAGACTTTGTTCTGTGACTGCGTACCTTTTGTATAATGGGTCAGCGACTTATTTTCAGTGGCGAGCTTAACCGAATAGGGGAGGCGTAGCGAAAGCGAGTCTTAATAGGGCGTCTAGTCGCTGGGAATAGACCCGAAACCGGGCGATCTATCCATGGGCAGGTTGAAGGTTGGGTAACACTAACTGGAGGACCGAACCGACTACCGTTGAAAAGTTAGCGGATGACCTGTGGATCGGAGTGAAAGGCTAATCAAGCTCGGAGATAGCTGGTTCTCCTCGAAAGCTATTTAGGTAGCGCCTCATGTATCACTGTAGGGGGTAGAGCACTGTTTCGGCTAGGGGGTCATCCCGACTTACCAAACCGATGCAAACTCCGAATACCTACAAGTGCCGAGCATGGGAGACACACGGCGGGTGCTAACGTCCGTCGTGAAAAGGGAAACAACCCAGACCGTCAGCTAAGGTCCCAAAGTTATGGTTAAGTGGGAAACGATGTGGGAAGGCTTAGACAGCTAGGAGGTTGGCTTAGAAGCAGCCACCCTTTAAAGAAAGCGTAATAGCTCACTAGTCGAGTCGGCCTGCGCGGAAGATGTAACGGGGCTCAAACCATACACCGAAGCTACGGGTATCACCTTCGGGTGATGCGGTAGAGGAGCGTTCTGTAAGCCTGTGAAGGTGAGTTGAGAAGCTTGCTGGAGGTATCAGAAGTGCGAATGCTGACATGAGTAACGACAATGGGTGTGAAAAACACCCACGCCGAAAGACCAAGGTTTCCTGCGCAACGTTAATCGACGCAGGGTTAGTCGGTCCCTAAGGCGAGGCTGAAAAGCGTAGTCGATGGAAAACAGGTTAATATTCCTGTACTTCTGGTTATTGCGATGGAGGGACGGAGAAGGCTAGGCCAGCTTGGCGTTGGTTGTCCAAGTTTAAGGTGGTAGGCTGGAATCTTAGGTAAATCCGGGATTCTAAGGCCGAGAGCTGATGACGAGTGTTCTTTTAGAACACGAAGTGGTTGATGCCATGCTTCCAAGAAAAGCTTCTAAGCTTCAGGTAACCAGGAACCGTACCCCAAACCGACACAGGTGGTTGGGTAGAGAATACCAAGGCGCTTGAGAGAACTCGGGTGAAGGAACTAGGCAAAATGGCACCGTAACTTCGGGAGAAGGTGCGCCGGTGAGGGTGAAGGACTTGCTCCGTAAGCTCATGCCGGTCGAAGATACCAGGCCGCTGCGACTGTTTATTAAAAACACAGCACTCTGCAAACACGAAAGTGGACGTATAGGGTGTGACGCCTGCCCGGTGCCGGAAGGTTAATTGATGGGGTTAGCTAACGCGAAGCTCTTGATCGAAGCCCCGGTAAACGGCGGCCGTAACTATAACGGTCCTAAGGTAGCGAAATTCCTTGTCGGGTAAGTTCCGACCTGCACGAATGGCGTAACGATGGCGGCGCTGTCTCCACCCGAGACTCAGTGAAATTGAAATCGCTGTGAAGATGCAGTGTATCCGCGGCTAGACGGAAAGACCCCGTGAACCTTTACTATAGCTTTGCACTGGACTTTGAATTTGCTTGTGTAGGATAGGTGGGAGGCTTTGAAGCGTGGACGCCAGTTCGCGTGGAGCCATCCTTGAAATACCACCCTGGCAACTTTGAGGTTCTAACTCAGGTCCGTTATCCGGATCGAGGACAGTGTATGGTGGGTAGTTTGACTGGGGCGGTCTCCTCCTAAAGAGTAACGGAGGAGTACGAAGGTGCGCTCAGACCGGTCGGAAATCGGTCGTAGAGTATAAAGGCAAAAGCGCGCTTGACTGCGAGACAGACACGTCGAGCAGGTACGAAAGTAGGTCTTAGTGATCCGGTGGTTCTGTATGGAAGGGCCATCGCTCAACGGATAAAAGGTACTCCGGGGATAACAGGCTGATACCGCCCAAGAGTTCATATCGACGGCGGTGTTTGGCACCTCGATGTCGGCTCATCACATCCTGGGGCTGAAGCCGGTCCCAAGGGTATGGCTGTTCGCCATTTAAAGTGGTACGCGAGCTGGGTTTAGAACGTCGTGAGACAGTTCGGTCCCTATCTGCCGTGGACGTTTGAGATTTGAGAGGGGCTGCTCCTAGTACGAGAGGACCGGAGTGGACGAACCTCTGGTGTTCCGGTTGTCACGCCAGTGGCATTGCCGGGTAGCTATGTTCGGGAAAGATAACCGCTGAAAGCATCTAAGCGGGAAACTTGCCTCAAGATGAGATCTCACTGGAACCTTGAGTTCCCTGAAGGGCCGTCGAAGACTACGACGTTGATAGGTTGGGTGTGTAAGCGCTGTGAGGCGTTGAGCTAACCAATACTAATTGCCCGTGAGGCTTGACCATATAACACCCAAGCAATTTGCGTCGAAGAGACCAGATTGCGGTGTGTGAAGACGAAACGAACCGAAAGTTCGACTGCACCTAAAAAGGCAGCACAAAACACCGAAAACTATCACGTACCCAATTTGCTGAAGCGAGACCATAAGGTCACGACTCGGTACCCGAATTTCTTGACGACCATAGAGCGTTGGAACCACCTGATCCCATCCCGAACTCAGCAGTGAAACGATGCATCGCCGATGGTAGTGTGGGGTTTCCCCATGTGAGAGTAGGTCATCGTCAAGATTAAATTCCGAAACCCCAATTGCGAAAGCAGTTGGGGTTTTGTTTTGCCCGCAGGAAAGTTTTCGCGGGACAACGCTGTCCCAGCCGTCGCAAGCAATGGCCATTGGGGAAATTCCTTCTGAACTGACCGGGCAGTTTTTGGTATGGTGCAGCTCGTTTTTTAACGGACTGATGTCATGCCCACGGATCGGCACTCATTTATGTCAAAGAGTTGCTGTAGAAATGCCTGAACCCATCCCGATCAAGGATCACGAAAAAGAGACGCGACTGGTCAACAAGCGGTTGATCGCCTGCGCCTTGTTTGTCTTCGCCGTCAGCTGTGCCCTGGTGGTGCGTCTGTACATCCTGCAAGTGGTGGAGTTCGACTACCACTCGACCATCTCCGAAAACAATCGCGTCCACGTCTTGCCGATCCCGCCAACACGCGGCTTGATCTACGATCGCAATGGCGTGTTGCTCGCCGATAACCGCCCCAGTTTCAATCTGACCATCACCCGCGAACGCGCCACCGACGTCAATCAAGAACTGGACGAAGTCATCAACCTTCTCCACCTGCCAGCAGAAGATCGCACCGTCTTCGACAAGGCCATGAAGCAATCCCGCCACCCGTTCACGCCGGTGACGCTGTTCTATGAGCTGACGGAAGAGCAAATTGCCGTACTGGCCGTCAACGAGTTCCGTCTTCCCGGCCTCGATGTCGAGCCGCAGTTCGTCCGCCACTACCCACTCGGCGCACACTTTGCCCACTCGATCGGTTACGTTGGCCGGATCAACGAGAAAGAATCCAAGAGCCTCGATTCGGTCGAGTACCGTGGTACCCAATCCATCGGTAAAACCGGTATCGAGCGTTTCTACGAAGCTCAGTTACATGGCCATGTCGGTTACGAAGAGGTGGAAACCAACGCTCAAGGTCGCGTACTCCGTGTTTTGAAACACACCGACCCGGTGCCCGGTCAGAACATCGTCCTGAGCCTCGACATCAAGCTGCAGGAAGCTGCCGAAGCCGCTCTGGGTGATCGCCGTGGTTCGGTGGTTGCGCTCGATCCGTCGACCGGTGAAGTGTTGGCCATGGTCAGCAATCCGAGCTTTGATCCAAATCTGTTCGTCACTGGCATCAGCTCCAAGGAATACTCGGCACTGAGGGATTCGATCGACCGGCCGTTGTTTAACCGCGTACTGCGCGGACTTTACGCGCCAGGCTCGACGATCAAACCAGAAGTAGCCATCGCAGGCCTCGACGCCGGTGTCGTGACGCCGCAGACCCGCGTCTTCGATCCCGGTTATTACCAACTCCCGGACTTCGATCACAAGTACCGCAACTGGAACCACAGCGGCGACGGCTGGGTGGACATGGACGCGGCGATCATGCGCTCCAACGACACCTACTTCTATGACTTGGCGCACAAGCTCGGTATCGACCGTCTGCACGATTACATGGCGATGTTCGGCCTTGGCGAGAAAGTCTCGCTGGACATGTTTGAGGAGTCGCCCGGTCTGATGCCATCGCAAGCTTGGAAGCGCGCGACGCGCCGCCAGGCGTGGTTCCCGGGGGAAACGGTCATCCTCGGCATTGGCCAGGGCTATATGCAGGTCACGCCGTTGCAACTGGCGCAAGCCACGGCGTTGATTGCCAACAAAGGCGTATGGAATCGTCCGCACCTGGCCAAGACCGTCGATGGTGTCGCTCCGGTCGACGAGCATCCGATGCCGAACATTCTGCTCAAGGATCCGCGTGACTGGGAGCAGGTCAACCACGGCATGCAGATGGTGATGCACGATGCCCGAGGCATCGCCCGCGCGGCAGCGGCCGGTGCGCAATACCGCATCGCTGGCAAGAGCGGTACGGCGCAAGTGGTGGCGATCAAGCAGGGCGAACGCTACAACCGTGAGAAAACCCTCGAACGGCACCGCGATAACGCCTTGTTTGTCGGTTTTGCCCCGGCCGAACATCCGAAGATCGCGATTTCGGTGATGATCGAAAACGGTGAGGCTGGTGGTCGTGTCGCCGGTCCCGTGGTGCGGCAAATCATGGACGCCTGGTTACTCGACCAGGACGGCCATCTCAAGCCGCAATACGCGGCACCGACCAAGGCGCCGGGTGATCCGCACGTTTAACGGTCCACAACCACGGCTCATGCTATTTGAGCCGTGGTTGTGAGTGGTCTGCAAAGCCTATTTGCAGCTGTAACCCTCGGGCATCGTGACGCTGTAATTGCGCTGTACACGCTCCTCAAAGCTCAGGTTCTGCAAACCTTGCTCCACCAGAAACGCTTCGACTTTGGCGGACTGGCAGTCATCGTTATAGGACGAGGCCCGAAGCAGGTAGACCGTGCGTTTGCTGGCTTCATCCCGGGCAGTGGCATTGAACGTAGTGAGCGTGGTGTAACCGGTTCGCTCTGAGGTGCCTATCGGGCCATAAGTCGTGTTGGGTGTACTCGTGCAGGTCAGCCGATCGTCTTTTTTCTTGCTGTTCTTGCACACGGTAGAGGTGCTGGTCGGCACCTGCCCATACTCGGTGGCGGTATAGCGGTAAGTCACCTGCCGACTGCCAATGTCGAGGCTGACCGTCATGTTTATCGGCGCATGGTTCTTTGGCAAGCTGGCGTCGGTGTAGACCTCCCGGTAGCCCCGGTCTTTCAGCGCGTTAACCATGTCGCGAAGATAGTAGCGGGCATTCAGGGCGTTTTCGTCGCTACCGCCTGCTGATGTCACAAGAACAGTTGCCTTTCGATCAAATTGATAGTCCGGATCAGGTGTCGCATTTAGCGCTACGTCCATTTGTGTAGCGCAGCCGCTGATCAACACTGTCAGTGACAACAGCGCGCAAAGTAAAAACCGGGTCATGACAACGTCGCCTTACAAACAAGGATTGAATAAAAGTTAAACGGTGGGGACTGGCGACAATTAACTCGCGTTTATGCGCAAGGCTCAGTCTTTCTGGTATTCCAGCAGATCGCCTGGCTGGCAATCGAGTGCGGCGCAGAGTTTGTCGAGGGTGGCCATCTTCACGCCCTTGACCTTGCCATTTTTCAGTAATGACAGGTTGGCCTCGGTAATGCCCAGCAGGCTGGCCAGCTCTTTCGAGCGAATTTTTTGCGTGGCCATGACAACGTCAAGGCGGACGATAATGGTCATTGTGTTGTTCTATATGTATTGACTTTGCTCATCGCTGAGTACTTTTGCATCGCGCATGATAATTGAAAATAAACACAGCAAAACCCCTTTGATAATCTCGTAGGCCGATGAGGACGACAGGCCGATCGAGAACTGAAAAATGCGATCCCCGGGCGGCAGATCGATAGACAGTGTCAAACCTTGCAAGGTCTCTACCAGTGGGTAGGTTGCAGGAGAAATGATGCACAGAATCCCCACTCGCCAAAGAACCCTGATATTTCGGTCGGTCCAGGTCTCACCGCGGGACAAGCGCAGGAAAAACAGGCCGGTCAGCCAGAGCACGTAGGTCGAGAGCAGTACGGGCAGGAAGTCCAGCACCACGAGCAGCGCGGTGACCAATGGCGATAGCCAAGTGTCGGGAGCAAGTAGTGCGCCTTCGACAAACGGGTCAAGTAATTGCGGTGAGTTTTCGGCGAAGGCGTAGAGCAAAGCTGCGAGCATTTCATCCGTTTTAAAGAACCAGATCGAAGCGTTGCCCCCGACCTCGGTCACCCCTAAAACCCAGACAAGAATCGCTGCCAGTAGTCCGACCCAATGCATGCGCTGCAGTGCCAATCCGTTGTTACGAGTACTCATGGAAAATCCTTGCGGTGTCATTGGGAATGACTAATTCTCGATGTTAAATTATCGAATGGCAATAATAAATTGTTCTTGTTTTGTGAAGGAGCACCATCGGTGTCGGGAAGCCAAGCCGCAGAATGAACCTGCGTTCAACTGATTCGAGGGGATTTCAGTGTCGATATGCTCTCCAATTCAAAGCAAGTCGAGAGCAGGGGAGGGACGCGATCCATTCGGTGGCCGCTGGTATTCAGGAATTGGTTAGAGCGGGGACACACGCCGCTGGCATGCTTCAGTCGGCCCGCTCTCGTAGGGCTTACTTGATCTCGGTAATGAAGTTTTCCCGCGAGCGGCGAACCTTTTTCAAGTTGACCAACCAGTCTCCTTCAGTGGCTCGATGGCCCAGCGGCAGAATTACCACACTGCGCAAGTTGCGGGCCGCGAGCCCGAGAATTTCATCGATGGCTGCCGGGTCGAAACCTTCCATCGGTGTCGCGTCGACTTCTTCAAATGCCGCAGCAATCAGCGCCGAGCCCAGGCCGATATAAGCCTGTCGCGCAGCCGCTTGATAATTAGCTTCCTTGCCACGTTCAGCAACAATGCCCAAGAGCATCTGACGGTAATTTTCCCATCCTTCGTTAACGGTCCCGCGTACTTCGTTAGTCAGGTCAAACATCATGTTGACCCGCTCCGCCGTGATGTCGTCCCACGCAGCAAACACCAACAAATGAGAACAGTCGGTAACCTGCTGCTGATTCCAGCTGACGGCTTTGATCTTTTCGCGAACCTCTGCATTGGTCACTACGAGCAATTCAAAAGGCTGCAGTCCACTTGATGTCGGCGTTAACCGCACCGCTTCCAGAATGCGCTCGATTTTTTCATCGGACACAGTCCGGGATGGGTCGTACTTTTTCGTTGCGTAGCGCCATTTCAGCAGGTCTGTCAGTGTGCTCATCATCAAATTCCATAAAGGTGAAAGATGTTCAGGTGGGTCAATAACGACTGGCTGTCGTGCTGAGCCTGGGCTTATGCTAACGATTAAAGCCAACTTGAAGGTCAAGCAGTTTTTATGAAGATTGGAGAAGTTTCCAAGCGCACCGGTGTTGCCGCTTCGGCCATTCGCTATTACGAGGAGCAAGGTTTGCTGGAGCCTTCTACCCGTGACGCCAATGGATATCGCCATTACGCAGAGGCGGCTGTTGCCCGATTAATATTGGTGCGCGACGCGCAGCGGCTCGGTTTTTCTCTCGACACCATTCGCGGTCTGTTCCTGCAGGATGGCAGTTGTTCGAAATCGCTGACCATCGAGCAAATCGATATCCGTATGGATGAGATACGACAGATCGAGGCCAACCTGGCAATGCAACGTGAGGGATTGTTACGGCTACGGCATGTGCTGGAGGAGAGTCTGCGTAGTGGTGCACCTGTCGTGTGCGCGACTGTGCACAGGGCCGATTCGCACAGGTCTGAGCAAAACATGATCGTGCGCAACGCATTGCAAGGGCGTTGACCCACATTTGAAAAGCGTTCCAATGTGGGAGCGAGCCTGCTCGCGAAAGATCCCTCAATACCGCCGCAAAAAATCAGGCCCCAGGCACCGGGCAGCTCATGTCACCTTCTTCACACTTCAAATACTGTTTCAGCGACTCAACCCGCAGCTTGGTCACCCCCGTCAGACAACTGCTGTAAACCCACGGATAAACGCTCCCGCCAGTAACTCCCGATGATGAAAACTTGCACTCGGCATCCCGAAATCCGAGCCACGCCCGCTGCGCGCTGACCAATAGCTTCTTGCCATCCGGGTTGTCCTTCAAACGCCCGGTGATCTGTTGGTACACGTTGTTCAAATCCTTGTCCGCCGCTTTGAAGTCCTGCCCGGCGCACTGATTCATCGTCGCTTGATCGCTGGCATTGGCGCAGTCGACGGCGGCGTGGGCGAGGGGAGTGAACAGAAAGGGGGTCAGGGCCAGAAGCAGGCGTGGGGACATCGGAGTTCTCGCTGTAGATATCAGAAATAGCAGGCATTGTAGCGATGAGATTCAACTGCCGCTGTAGCCGCGCAGACGCATGCAATCATTGGTCAGTTCGATTTGTTTCTCGGCCACCACGATGCCATCACCCACGCCGGCGCCGACAGCGGCCTCCATGCTTTTATTCGAAGGTGTGCTGCTGTAACTGGCCGTTGCTGATTTGGCCTGGTACTGACACTCAGCCTTGTCGTGGTCAATCGCCGTCTGGGTCGCGCCCGCTTTGCTCCAGTGATCGACGGAGGTGACGCAAGCGCAAAGCGTCAGCAGCAACGTGCATAGGCTGATGAATCGCAAAAACTGCATGGTGTGTTCCGCCACGTGGGGAAATAACTAATCAGTGTAGACACTGCGGTGCACCTTCGATGTCTACCAAATAGCCGCTTGATACAACTTCACATTGGACATGTGGTCATACAGTCCTAGTGTTCAGAACAGGAGGTGACGTATGAAACCAGTACCCAATAGTTTCGAACGCAAGATTTCGCTGAAGGCGCCGCGTTCCCATGTCTGGCGTGCATTGGTCGATGCCGAGGCGTTTGGCCAGTGGTTTGGCGTGGCGCTGGAGGGCAGGCGGTTTATTGCCGGCGAATGGACGCAAGGGCAGGTCACGTATCCGGGTTATGAACATGTGCTATGGAATGTGCTGATCGAGCGGGTCGAGCCGCAGCAGTTGTTTTCCTTTCGTTGGCATCCGTATGCGGTGAACCCGAAAATCGACTATTCCCAGGAGCCGACCACGCTGGTCAAATTCGAGCTGCAGGATTACGAGGACGGCACACTTCTCAAGGTTTCCGAGTCGGGTTTCGCGCATATTCCCGATGTTCGCCAGAAAGAGGCCTATTTCATGGACAGCCGTGGCTGGGAAGAGCAGTTGAGCCGGCTCGAACAGTTTCTTGCCGAGAGCGCCAAGGTCCGCGAGCGTGACGGTGGCTGATATTTTCGAACCCTGGCTGAAGCGCTGGGCACTGGTGCCGGATGGCGCGCCGATCATCACGCCCGGCAGCCGTCTGTTGCCGGTACGCCTGAACGACACACCGGCGATGCTCAAGGTGGCGCTGGATGTCGACGAGAAGTACGGCAATCGGCTGATGACCTGGTGGGACGGTGACGGTGCTGCGCAAGTCTTGGCTCATCATGAGGATGGCCTGCTGATGGAACGCGCTATGGGCCGGCGCTCGCTGATGCACATGGCAATGCATGGCGAAGATGACGAGGCGAGCCGGATTCTCTGTTCGGCGCTGGCGCGATTGCATGCACCGCGTGAAACGCCGCCTCCGCCGCTGGTGGAGTTGGGGCCATGGTTTGCTTCGCTGCGCATCGCGGCTGCACAACATGGCGGTCTCTACGCTCTGAGCCTGCAAGCCGCTGAAAACTTGCTCGCTAACCCACAGGATGTCGTGGTGCTGCACGGCGACATGCATCACGACAATGTGCTGGATTTCCAATCGCGTGGCTGGCTGGCCATCGATCCGAAACGGGTCAAGGGCGAGCGCGGCTTTGATTACGCCAATCTGATTTGCAACCCGGACTTGCCGACAGCCACCGATCCCCAGCGTTTTCGCCGGCAGCTGGATGTGATTGTCGAGGCTGCCGGGCTTGATCGACGCAGGCTGCTGCAATGGGTGCTGGCGTTCGCCGGTTTGTCCGCAGCCTGGTTTTTGGAGGATGACGCGCTGGAACAGGCCTCGGGGCAACTGAAAGTCGCGCAGATCGCGGCATCCATGCTTGATGCCTGACACGGCTAGGGGTTTTCGGAAGGGTTGCTATGGCGAATGTCTTACACGCGCTGGTAGCTTTTACGACTATTGCTGATTGGATCCACTGCGTAATCTACACACATCAACTGAGACACAGGGAGTGTTTCAGGATCACGGATGATCGACCATTTGCAAGGATCGCTGCCGACAGGGAGTCGATAATGGTCTTGGGAAAAACCCGCTTCGGCGGGTTTTTTTTTCGCCTGTATGTAGGAGCTGCCGCAGGCTGCGATCTTTTGACTTTGGCTTTAAAAGCAAGATCAAAAGATCGCAGCCTGCGGCAGCTCCTACTTTGGTTTGTGCGTTACGAGGCGATCAACTGGCGCAGAACGTAATGCAGGATCCCGCCCGACTTGAAGTACTCCACCTCATTCAACGTATCGATCCGGCACAACACCTCGATCTTCTCTTGGCGTCCGTCCTCACGGGTAATCACCAGCGGCAAATTCATTCGCGGTGTCAGCTCGACACCGGTCAATCCCTGAATCTCGAAAGTCTCTTTGCCCGTCAGGTTGAGGCTCTTGCGGTTCTGATCAAGCTTGAATTGCAACGGCAACACACCCATGCCCACCAGGTTGGAACGGTGAATTCGCTCGAAGCTTTCGGCGATCACTGCTTTGACACCCAGCAGATTGGTGCCCTTGGCCGCCCAGTCACGACTGGAGCCGGTGCCGTATTCTTGCCCGGCAATCACCACCAGCGGCGTGCCGGAAGCCTGATACTTCATCGCTGCATCGTAGATCGCCAGTTTCTCGCCGGTTGGAATGTAGATCGTGTTGCCACCTTCTTCACCGCCGAGCATTTCATTGCGAATACGGATGTTGGCGAAGGTGCCGCGCATCATCACTTCATGATTGCCACGACGTGAGCCGTAAGAGTTGAAGTCCCGTGGTTCCACGCCTTTTTCGCGCAGATAACGCCCGGCCGGGCTGTCGGCCTTGATGTTGCCGGCGGGGGAGATGTGGTCGGTGGTCACCGAGTCGCCGAGCAGGGCCAACACCCGCGCACCTTTGACGTCCCTGATTTCCGGCAGCGGTCCGGAAATATCGTCGAAGAACGGTGGATGCTGAATGTAGGTGGAATCGTCCTGCCAAACATAGGTCGCGGCTTGCGGCACTTCGATGGCCTGCCATTGTTCATCACCGGCGAACACCTCGGCGTATTCCTTGTGGAACATCGCCGTGTTGACCTGACTCACCGCATCGGCGATCTCTTTACTCGATGGCCAGATATCGCGCAGATACACCGGGTTACCTTGCTGATCCTCGCCCAGCGGTTCGCTGCTGATGTCGCTGCGCACGCTACCGGCCAAGGCATAGGCGACCACCAGCGGCGGTGAGGCCAGCCAGTTGGTTTTCACCAGCGGATGCACGCGGCCTTCAAAGTTGCGGTTGCCGGAGAGCACCGAAGCGACAGTGAGATCGGCCTTCTGGATGGCTTTTTCGATTGGCTCGGGCAGCGGTCCGGAGTTGCCGATGCAGGTGGTGCAGCCATAACCGACCAGCGAAAAGCCGAGCTGGTCGAGATATTGCGTCAGCCCCGCGGCCTTGTAGTAGTCGGTGACCACTTTCGAGCCGGGTGCCAGCGAACTCTTCACCCACGGTTTGCGGGTCAGGCCTTTCTCAACCGCCTTTTTCGCCAACAGCCCGGCGGCCATCATCACGCTCGGGTTAGAGGTGTTGGTGCAGGAGGTGATCGCGGCGATGACCACCGCGCCGTTTTTCAGGCGGTAGGTGTGGCCCTCGTATTCATATTCGGTTTCACCGACCAGATCGGCATTGCCCACCGCGACGCCGCCACCGCCCTCACTTTCCAGGCGTCCTTCTTCTTTACTGGTAGGTTTGAATTGCAGATCCATGAAGTCACTGAACGCTTGGGCGACATTCGGCAGCGACACGCGATCCTGTGGGCGTTTCGGCCCGGCGAGGCTGGCTTCGACGCTGCCCATGTCCAGCGCCAGGCTGTCGGTGAACACCGGCTCCTGACCGGGCAGACGCCACAGGCCTTGAGCCTTGGTATAGGCCTCCACCAGCTTCACCACCTCAGGTGGCCGGCCGGACAGGCGCAGATATTCCAGCGTCACGTCATCGACCGGGAAGAAGCCGCACGTCGCGCCGTATTCCGGGGCCATGTTGGCGATGGTCGCGCGGTCGGCCAGCGGCAGGTCGGCAAGGCCGTCACCGTAGAACTCGACGAATTTGCCGACCACGCCTTTCTTGCGCAGCATTTGCGTGACGGTCAGCACCAGGTCGGTGGCGGTGATGCCTTCCTTGAGTTTGCCGGTCAGTTTGAAGCCGATCACTTCCGGAATCAGCATCGACACCGGCTGCCCAAGCATCGCCGCTTCGGCTTCGATTCCGCCGACGCCCCAGCCGAGTACGCCGAGGCCGTTGATCATCGTTGTGTGCGAGTCGGTGCCGACCAGCGTGTCGGGGAAGGCGTAGGTGCGGCCGTCCTCATCCTTGGTCCACACGGTGCGGCCAAGGTATTCGAGGTTGACCTGGTGGCAGATACCAGTGCCCGGTGGCACCACGCTAAAGTTATCGAAGGCGCTCTGGCCCCAACGCAGGAACGCATAACGTTCGCCGTTGCGCTGCATTTCGATGTCGACGTTCTGCTCGAACGCGCTGGCGGTGGCGAATTTGTCGACCATCACCGAGTGGTCGATCACCAGATCCATCGGCGATAGCGGATTGATTCGCTGCGGATCGCCGCCGGCCTTGGCCATCGCCGCACGCATCGCGGCGAGGTCGACCACGGCGGGGACGCCGGTAAAATCCTGCATCAACACGCGGGCAGGGCGGTATTGAATCTCGCGGTCGGAGCGGCGCTCCTTGAGCCACGCGGCAATCGCCTTGAGGTCGGCGCCGGTGACGGTTTTTTCATCTTCCCAGCGCAGCAGGTTTTCCAGCAGGACTTTCAGCGACATTGGCAGCTTGTCGAGGTCGCCCAGGCTTTTGGCGGCATCCGGCAGGCTGAAATAATGGTAGGTCTTTTGGTCGATCTGCAGTGTTTTGAGGGTCTTCAGACTATCGAGGGACGGCATTACGATCACTCCTTTGAATCCGCACGGCTACGGATTGAGGGGACGGGCAGAGCTATCAACGTAGCCCTGTTTTCATTAGCTGGCTAATAACTGGACTCTATGAGCGGAACCAAGGTTCCGACATCGGCTATCATGCGCCGGTTTTCGTGACAGGCTTTGCTGCAACGCAAGGCCTGAGCATCGCGCAGCGGCCGAATTACCGCCCGCTGCCCAGGAGTAAGAATGAACACCCTATTCATGCATTGCCGGCCAGGCTTCGAAGGCGAAGTCTGTTCGGAGATTTCCGACCTCGCCGCGCAACTCAACGTGGCCGGCTACGCCAAGGCCAAAGCCGCCACAGCCTGCGCCGAGTTTGTCTGCACCGAAGAAGACGGCGCCGAGCGCCTGATGCGCGGGCAGCGCTTTGCCGAACTGATCTTCCCGCGCCAATGGGCGCGCGGGGTTTTCATCGATCTGCCGGAAAACGATCGCATCAGCGTGATCCTCGCGCACATGGCCGATTTCCCGGTGTGTGGCAGCCTGTGGCTGGAAGTCGTTGATACCAATGACGGCAAAGAACTGTCGAACTTCTGCAAAAAATTCGAAGGTCCGCTGCGCAAAGCGCTGACCGGCGCCGGCAAACTGGTGGAGGACGCGAACAAGCCACGCCTTTTGCTGACTTTCAAAAGTGGTCGTGAAGTGTTTCTCGGTATGGCCGATGCCGGTAACTCGGCGATGTGGCCCATGGGCATTCCGCGCCTGAAGTTCCCGCGTGAAGCGCCGAGCCGTTCGACGCTGAAGCTGGAAGAAGCGTGGCACCACTTCATCCCGCGTGATCAGTGGGAAGATCGTCTGCACAGCGACATGACCGGCGTCGACCTCGGTGCCGCGCCGGGCGGCTGGACCTGGCAACTGGTCAACCGCGGCATGCTGGTGACCGCCATCGACAACGGCCCGATGGCTGAGAGCCTGATGGACACTGGTCTGGTCCAGCATTTGATGGCCGACGGTTTCACCTTCAAGCCCAAGCAACCGGTGGACTGGATGGTCTGCGACATCGTCGAGAAACCGGCGCGCAACGCCGCGATGCTTGAGGAGTGGATCGGCGAGGGGCATTGCCGCGAAGCAGTGGTCAACCTGAAGCTGCCGATGAAACAGCGTTACGCCGAAGTGAAGCGCCTGCTCGAACGCATTGCCGATGGCTTCAAAGCACGCGGGATCAAGGTCGATATCGGCTGCAAGCAGCTCTATCACGATCGCGAGGAAGTGACCTGCCACCTGCGCCGTCACGATACCAAGAAAGCCAAATCCCGCTGAAACAACACAAAACCCTGTAGGAGCTGCCGCAGGCTGCGATCTTTTGATCTTGAAAAGCAAAGATCGCAGCCTGCTGCAGCTCCTACAGGGGTGTGGCGTAACGCCACAGATGACCGAATACCCGGCAATGCGCGACAATGCCGGCCAGTTTCAGGAGTGAATCATGAGTGAAATGATCGATACCCCGGTCGACGGCACCCTCGATGCCACCGGCCTCAATTGCCCGGAGCCGGTAATGATGCTGCACCAGCACATCCGTGACCTGGTGCCCGGCGGCCTGCTCAAGGTGATCGCCACCGATCCATCGACCAAACGCGATATCCCCAAATTCTGCGTGTTTCTCGACCATGAACTGGTGGGCCAGCACGAAGAGGCCGGTACCTACCTGTACTGGATTCGCAAGAAACACGCCTGAACCCCAGGCGAACGCAAAACCAAATGTGGGAGCGAGCCTGCTCGCGAAAGCGGTATCTCAGTCACTGTTGATGGCGACTGACACACCGCATTCGCCAGCAGGCTGGCTCCCACATTTTTTTGTCCTGCGTCAGGGTTTAGCCCGCCGAACGACTGATCCGAATACGTTTGCGCGCGCTACGCGTCAACCGAATCGACAGCATCAACGCCGCACAGCTCAAGCCAACGATCAGACCCTGCCACAAACCGCTCGGGCCGCGTGGTTCGCCGAGCCAGTCGGTCAGACCGAGGGCATAGCCCACCGGCAAACCAATGCCCCAATAGGCGAAAAGGGTCAGGATCATCGTCACCCGAGTGTCCTGATAGCCACGCAGTGCGCCGGCGGCGGTTACCTGAATCGCGTCGGAAAACTGGAACAGCGCCGAATACACGATCAGCATCGCCGCGATGTGAATCACCGTCGGGTCAGCGGTGTAGATCGCCGCAATCGGTTCGCGCAGCAACAGCATCATGCTCGCCGACAGGCAAGCGTAAGCCAGCGCAGTGCCCATGCCGACGCCGGCAGCAAACCGTGCCTCGCGTGGTTCTTCGCGGCCCAGCGCCTGACCGACGCGCACGGTCACGGCCATGCCCAACGAATATGGAATCATGAACACCAGCGAGCTGACGTTCAGCGCAATCTGGTGCCCGGCGACCACGGTGGCACCGAGGCTGCCGATCAACAGCGCAATCACGGCAAAAATGCTCGACTCGGCAAACACCGCGATACCGATCGGCAGACCAATCCCCAGCAGACGCTTGATCACTGCCCATTGCGGCCAGTCGAAACGGCTGAAAATTTCGCTGGAACGATAGGCCGGCGCCCAGCGCTCATACCCGGCCAGCCCCAATGCCATTACCCACATCACGATCGCCGTGGCCCAGCCGCAACCAACACCGCCCATCGCCGGCACACCGAAGTGGCCATAAATGAAGATGTAGTTCAGCGGAATGTTCAGTGCCAGACCGCACAGGCCCAGCACCATTGCCGGGCGGGTACGGCCGATGCCGTCACTGGTGCAGCGCAGCACATGATAGAAGGCCACTGCCGGCAGACCACTGGCAATGCCGTGCAGGTATTGCATGCACGGACCGATCAGCTCGGGATCGACTTTCATCAAATGCAGCACCGGCTCGGCGGCCACCAGCATTGCGGTCGCGATCAGTCCGACCACCAGCGCGAGCCACAGCGCCTGACGCACGAGCGGGCCGATCTCGCTGTGGGTGCCGGCGCCGAAACGCTGGGCGACTTTCGGCGTGGTCGCCAGCAGGGTGCCGGTCATCAGCAGAAACACAGGGACCCAGATCGAGTTACCCAGCGCCACGGCCGCCAAATCCTTGGGCCCGACGCGGCCAGCCATCACCGCATCGACGAAGCCCATGGCCGTGGTTGCCAGTTGCGCGATGATGATCGGCAACGCCAGGGCGAGCAGGTTCTTGAACTCCAGGCGAATACGCGCGGGGCGGGTGAGGGAGACGGCGACAGGCTGATCAGTAACAGAATTCACGGGCAAAGCGTCCACAGGTGTTGATGCGCAAGGCGCCGCATTCTACGCCGCTGACGCCTTGGTCAGGAAAAATCCTCTGTTGCGGATTTGTAAGCGCAAAGCCTGCTGGCCCGGCGACCGATCTGCACCTAAACTGCCGATCCGCCAAAGGAGCCCGCCATGCTGATTGTTGCCGACGAAAATATCCCGCTGCTCGACGCCTTTTTTGCCGGTTTCGGCGAGATCCGCCGGGTGCCAGGCCGTTCCATCGACCGTGCGACGGTCGAGCAGGCCGACGTGTTGCTGGTGCGCTCGGTGACCAACGTCAACCGTGCGTTGCTTGAAGGCAGCAAGGTGCGTTTTGTCGGCACCTGCACCATCGGTACGGATCATCTGGATCTCGAGTACTTCAGTGAGGCCGGCATTACCTGGTCGAGTGCGCCTGGCTGTAACGCTCGGGGCGTGGTCGATTACGTGCTGGGCAGTCTGATGACGCTTGCCGAAATCGAAGGTGTCGATCTCACTCAACGGACTTACGGTGTCGTTGGTGCCGGCGAGGTAGGCGGGCGCCTGATCAAGGTCCTGAAGGGCCTGGGCTGGAACGTCAAAGTCTGCGATCCGCCGCGTCAGGCTGCCGAAGGGGGCGATTATGTCAGCCTGGAGCAGATCATCGAGCAGTGCGACGTGATCAGTCTGCACACGCCGCTGACTCGCAGTGGCGACGGCGCGACCTGGCATTTGTTCGAACAGTTGCGTTTGCAGCAACTCAAGCCCGGTGCTTGGTTGATCAATGCGGCGCGTGGCCCGGTGGTAGATAACGCCGCACTGCGCAACGTGCTGCTGGATCGTGAAGACCTGCAAGCCGTTCTCGATGTCTGGGAAGCCGAGCCCGAAGTTGACGTGGCGTTGGCCGAGCTTTGCGTATTGGCCACGCCGCACATTGCCGGTTACAGCCTTGATGGCAAGCAGCGCGGCACGGCGCAGATTTATCAGGCGTACTGCGAATTCATCGCTCAACCGGCGCGCATCCAGCTTGCTGATCTGTTGCCGTCACCGTGGTTGTCGCAAGTCACCTTGCATGCTGACAGCGATCCGGCGTGGGCGCTGGCGATGCTCTGCCGTGGCGTGTACGACCCGCGCCGCGATGACGCGGATTTTCGCCGCAGCCTTGTAGGTAATGTCGGCGAGCAGCGCGCGGCGTTCGATGTGTTGCGCAAGCAATATCCCGTGCGGCGTGAGATTGAAGGGCTGAAGGTGCGGATTGAAGGGGCGTCGCCAGAGTTGGCGAGGATCGTGGCGGCGCTGGGGGCGGTGGCTGTCTAGAAACCGGGTCGGCCCATTCGCGAGCAGGCTCGCTCCCACATGGATCTCACATTCACCGAAGAACTCCTGTGGGAGCGAGCCTGCTCGCGAAGGCCGCGCCACAAATGCCGGATCTGCAGACAGAAAAAACCCGGCCAAAGGGGCCGGGTCAGGAAGACAGTGGCTATATCACTCTTGTTCGGCAGGCTTGACCAATCGCTTCTCCAGTTCGCGGCACGCGTCCTGGATCATTTCTTCAGTGATCGGTACTTCACGCCCATCCTTATCCAGTATCGAGCAACCCAGAGATTGGCCGGGCTTGGTGCGGATCACTTCAATTTTGTCTTCGCTGCTGTGTTGCAAGGACATGGCCTGTCTCCTCATCAGGTTGTGCGCCTAGGGTAAAACCGCCACGTGACCAGGCTGTGACAGCGCCTTTCGATCCGTCATGAGCGGCCATTCCAGTCCAACAGAAATGACCGTTCGTCTCAACCGCGACGTTAGACCGATAGCAACTATGGCCTAGTCTTTGGGGGCATATTTAACCTGACTCATTGTGATTTACAGAGTTCCACCCCAAAGAAGGTTTACGCTAGCCCTTTCATCAACACGGATGCGTACCTGAATGACCCCGAAGCTTTCTTCCAGGCACCGGCGCGCCCTGCGTCTGACCAGCCGATTTCTGGCCCCTTACCGCTGGCAAGTCATCGGCGCGTTGCTGGCGTTGATCGTCACCGCTGCCGTCACGCTGTCGATGGGGCAGGGGATCAAATTGTTGGTCGACCGCGGCTTCATGACTCAGTCGCCGCATCAGCTCAACCAGAGCATCGGCATCTTCATGCTGATGGTGCTGGGGCTGGCGGTCGGCACGTTCGCGCGGTTTTACTGGGTGTCGTGGATCGGCGAGCGTTGCGTGGCCGATATTCGCCGCGAGGTGTTCAACCATCTGGTTTATCTGCACCCCGGCTTCTATGAGAACAACCGCAGTTCGGAGATCCAGTCGCGGCTGACCGCCGATACAACGCTGCTGCAGTCGGTGATCGGCTCATCGCTGTCGATGTTCCTGCGCAACCTGCTGATGGTCATTGGCGGTGTCATCCTGTTGTTCGTGACCAACGCGAAACTCACCAGCATTGTGGTGATTGCCTTGCCGTTCGTGGTTGCACCGATCCTGATTTTCGGCCGGCGCGTGCGCAATCTGTCGCGATTGAGCCAGGACCGGGTGGCCGATATCGGCAGCTATGTGTCGGAAACTCTCGGCCAGATCAAAACCGTGCAGGCCTACAACCACCAGGTCCAGGACGAGCGGCGTTTTGCGACAACGGTTGAGGACGCCTTCGACACAGCGCGCAAACGCATCTTTCAGCGCTCGTGGATGATCACCATGGTGATCGTGCTGGTGCTCGGCGCGGTGGCGGTGATGTTGTGGGTCGGCGGCATGGACGTGATTGCCGGGCGCATCACTGGAGGCGAACTGGCCGCGTTTGTGTTTTACAGCCTGATTGTTGGCAGCGCCATTGGCACGTTGAGTGAGGTGATCGGTGAGTTGCAACGTGCGGCAGGTGCCGCCGAACGAATCGCTGAGCTGCTGGGTTCGGAAAATATCATCCAGCCGCCCACTACCGGGCTGGTGACCCTGCCGCAGCGCGTGCGGGGCGAACTGCAACTGCAGGACGTGCGCTTTTCCTACCCCTCGCGCCCTGAAAGCTACGCAGTCAATGGCTTGAATCTGACCATCCGGGCCGGTGAGACGCTGGCGCTGGTCGGGCCGTCCGGCGCCGGCAAGTCCACGGTGTACGATTTGCTATTGCGCTTTTATGACCCCGTGGAAGGGCGGATCCTGATTGATGGCGTGCCGCTGACCAGCCTTGATCCGCTGGATCTGCGCCGTCACTTCGCTTTGGTATCGCAGTCGCCGGCGTTATTTTTCGGCAGCGTTGAAGAGAACATTCGGTACGGCAATCCGGGGGCGACGCTGGAGCAAGTCAAGGAAGCGGCAAGAATTGCTCACGCTCACGACTTCATCGAGAAAATGCCCAACGGTTACCAGACTCATCTCGGCGATGGTGGCCTCGGCCTCTCTGGTGGCCAGCGTCAGCGTCTGGCGATCGCCCGGGCGTTACTGGTCGACGCGCCGATTCTGCTGCTGGACGAAGCCACCAGCGCCCTCGATGCGCAGAGTGAGCATTTGATTCAGGAAGCGCTGCCGAGCCTGATGCAGAACCGCACCACGCTGGTGATCGCGCATCGACTGGCCACGGTGAAAAACGCTGACCGGATTGCGGTGATGGATCAGGGCAAGCTTGTGGCCATAGGTACTCATCAGGAACTGATTGCCAGCAATCCGCTGTATGCGCGGTTGGCGGCGTTGCAGTTCAATGATGGTCATGCGGTAGCTGTGTAGGAGCTGCCGGAGGCTGCGATATTTTGATGTAAAAATGCCCGCATGAAAATGCGGGCATTTTTGTTTGAATCAGAATCAAAAGATCGTCCGAACGCGGCCCGAACCTTCGGCAGCTCCTACGTAACCGGCATTACCGGCTACTGATCATCAAAATACCGCTCATGCCAATCCACCAGCGGCTGTGGCGAGTTGAGCTTCTGGCCGTAGATCACCGAGTACGACAACACGTTCTGCACGTACTGACGGGTCTCATCGAAAGGAATGCTTTCCACCCAGACGTCAAAGCTCAGGTGATCAGCACCGCGCAGCCATTGGCGCACACGACCGGGGCCGGCGTTGTAGGCGGCGGAGGCGAGGACGCGGTTGCCGTTGAACTGGCTGTGCACCTGACTCAGGTAAGCGGCGCCGAGTTGAATGTTCTTGTCTGGATCGAGCACTTGCTGCGGCGAGGCCAGTGGGATGCTGAACTTGCGCGCGGTTTCCTTGGCGGTGCCGGGCATCAACTGCATCAGGCCGCTGGCGCCAACGCCGGAGCGCGCGTCGTCCATGAAAGCGCTTTCCTGACGGGTGATGGCAAACACCCAGCTCGAATGCAGACCACGTACCTTGGCTTCACGCACGAGGGTTTCGCGGTGGGCCATCGGGAAGCGGATATCCAGATCGTCCCAGTACTGCGCCTGGCTGATGGTGCGGATCGCCGGAAAGTACCATTTCAAGTCATAGGCGAGTTTTGCCTGGGCAACCATTTCATCGCGATTGAAATGGCGGCTGACGTGGTACCACTCGCGACGCCCGTCGACGATCTGTCCGCGGGCGTGGAATTCCAGCGCGCGGCGTACGCCTGGAGTGTTGCGCACCTTGTTGATCAGCGCTTGGCTGAGGACCAACGGCTTGTTGTTCAGCGAGTACGGCGATTGCGAACGGTCGGCGGCGAGGAAACCGTAGAAGTCACGTTCGCGCGCAAGGTTTTTGTACAGCGTCTGCGCTTCCGGGTTTTGCGGCTGGGCCAGTTCCAGACTGCGCGCCTGCCAGTAGCGCCAGCGGTTGGTGGTGGCCAGATCCTGCGGCAGACGGCGGGTCAACTGATAGGCGTCGTCCCAGCGGGCCAGACGCAGCAGCAGGCGCAGACGCCATTCCGAAACCGTGTTGTCGCGCAGTTCCGGGTCGTATTTGGTCATCACATCCAGCGCGCGACTGTCGAAACGCCGAGCGAGCGTCAGGCCGATCTCCCGGGCGATCGCAACTTTTTCATCGCGGGAGAAATGCATGCTGCTGGCGTAACCGTCGAGCAGGGCCATGGCCTTGTCCGGGTCCTGACGCGCCAAACGGCGCAGGCCGAGGCTGACCACGTCGGACATCGGCTCATCGGCCGGGGTGAAACGCGAAGGCTGATTGAGCAGCTCGGGTTTCTGCGCGACATCGACCAGCAAACGACCGCGCGGGGCGAGGGTGGTCAAGCCGTTGACCAGGCTGTTGGCCAGTGGATAGTTGCGGGCCTGAGCGGCAAGCTTGGTGCGCTCCCAGCGTTTCTGTTCAGTGAGCTGGCCATCGGCTGCCCAGATGCCGAACAGCGCGTCACACGCGGCGGGTTGGGATTTGCCGGTCAGCCAGAGCTTTTCAGCATTGGCGTACCCCTCGGCCTTATGGTTGCTGCTGATCTGGTACTGCGCGTTGAGGCAGTCCAGTTCAGTGAAGTTGAGTTTCGGGTCGTAATACTTGACGAAGGTCGCCCAGTCGCCACGGTCGGCGAGCCAGCGCAACCAGCGCAGTTTCATCCAGTTGGCCTGGGGCAGGTCACCGTGTTCGGCGAGGAACTTCTCGATTTCCGCGTTGCTCGCGGTTTTCAGGCGCGCGGTCAGTTCGTCGTAGGCCAGATACGGTTCCAGCGGATAATCGGCCAGCGCCTGGCTGTAACGGAAATACGGGCCGGTATCGCCCTTGGCCAGCGCGCGCTTGGCTTCATCGTAATACTGGCGTTGGGTGGACAGGTCCACCGCCTGGGCGGATTGAACGGCAGCGGCGGTAAGTAGCAAACAGGACAAGACACTGAAAAGGCGACTGCGCATGAGACATCCGGGCAGAGAAATCATGACAAGTGCCGACCTCGGCCAGCACTGAATTGTCTGTAGCTTAGCCTTTTGCCAGCAAGCGGCGAAAGCTTTGCCGACCTCGCAGCACAAGTTCGCAACAAATGTTGTGCAGAGTGCTTCGACAGACAAATTGCCGGCCTGCTGAAGCCCTAACTCAGGTAGAATGCGCGCCCGGTTTTTGGAGAAGCTCATGACCCTGCTCAAATTCAGCGATGTGTCCCTTGCGTTCGGCGCTATGCCGTTGTTGGACAAGGTGTCCTGGCAGATCGCCCGTGGTGAGCGGGTGTGCATCATCGGCCGCAACGGCACTGGCAAGTCCAGCATGATGAAACTGGTCAAGGGCGACCAGAAGCCCGATGACGGCTCGGTGTGGCGTGCCCCCGGTCTGAAAATCGGCGAATTGCCGCAAGAATTGCCGGTGGCCGATGATCGGACGGTATTCGACGTGGTCGCTGAAGGCCTTGATGGCGTGGGTGCGTTGCTCGCCGAATACCATCACCTCGCGCAAAACTGCGTCACTGAAGAAGACCTGAACAAGCTGATGCACGTTCAGCAAGACCTCGAAGCCCGTGATGGCTGGCGTTTGCAGACTCTGGTCGAAAGCACCTTGAGCCGTCTGCAACTGCCGGCCGACAAGACCCTCGCCCAGTTGTCCGGCGGCTGGCGTCGTCGCGTGCTGCTGGCGCAGGCACTGGTGTCCGAGCCGGATCTGCTGCTGCTCGACGAACCAACCAACCACCTGGACATCGGTGCGATTGCCTGGCTCGAAGAAGCGCTGAAAGATTTCCAGGGCGCCGTGCTGTTCATCACGCACGACCGTTCCTTCCTGCAAAACCTCGCCACGCGCATCCTCGAACTGGATCGCGGTGGCCTGATCGACTGGAACGGCGACTACGCCAGTTTCCTTGTGCACAAAGAAGCCGCGCTGGCAGCTGAAGAAACCGCCAACGCGCTGTTCGACAAGAAACTGGCCCAGGAAGAAGTCTGGATCCGCCAGGGCATCAAGGCGCGTCGCACCCGTAACGAAGGCCGCGTCCGCGCCCTGAAAGCGTTGCGCGTCGAGCGTAGCGAACGTCGTGAACGTACTGGCAAGGCCAACATTCAGCTGGACACTGCCGACAAGTCCGGCAAGCAGGTGATGGTCCTCGAGAATGTGAGTTTCGCTCACCCGGGCGGCCCGTTCCTGATCAAGGATTTCTCGATGGTCCTGACACGCGGCGACCGTATCGGTCTGCTTGGCGCCAACGGCACTGGCAAGACCACCCTGCTGAAACTGATGCTCAGCGGTCTGCAACCGACCAGTGGCAAAGTGGAAGAGGGCACGCGGATCGACGTGGCCTACTTCGACCAGTTGCGCCATCAGCTGGATCTGGAAAAAACCGTGATCGACAACGTCGCCGAAGGTCGCGACTTCATCGATATCGACGGTCAGAGCCGTCACGTGCTGAGCTACCTCGGCGACTTCCTGTTCAGCCCGCAGCGAGCCCGCACGCCGGTCAAGGCGCTGTCGGGTGGCGAACGTGCGCGTCTGTTGCTGGCCAAACTGTTCAGCAAACCGGCGAATTTGCTGGTGCTCGACGAACCGACCAACGACCTCGACGTGGAAACCCTCGAGCTGCTCGAAGAAGTGCTGCTGACCTTTAATGGCACCGTGCTGATGGTCAGCCACGACCGGGCATTCCTCGACAACGTGGTCACCAGTACCCTGGTCTTCGAAGGTGAAGGCAAGGTGCGTGAATACGTCGGTGGTTATCAGGACTGGATCCGTCAGGGCGGTTCGCCGCGTCTGCTGGGCGTAACCGAAAGCAAATCCGGCAAGGCTGACCTGAATTCGGCGGTGGTCACTGCCGAACCTGCTGTAGTGGCAGCCCCTTCGACAGCTGCCCCGGCCGCCAAGAAGAAGCTCAGCTACAAGCTGCAACGCGAGCTGGAAGCGTTGCCGGGCGATATCGACGCCAAGGAACTGCAGATTGCTGCCGTGGAAGCTGAAATGGCTGAAGCCGGTTTCTATCAGCGTCCTGCGGCTGAAACGGCCAAGGTGATTGCTTCGCTGGAGCAGTTGCAGGCTGAGCTGGATGCGTTGCTGGAGCGTTGGGCCGAGCTGGATGCCTGATTGATCCGGTAACAAAAAAGCCCGGCCTCATTTGCGTGAGGCCGGGCTTTTTGTACGGGTTAACGTTTGACCAGGTGTACCGCTAATACATCGCATGGTGCGCCGTGCAGCACGTCATTGGCGGTCGAGCCGAGCAATAGCGCCAGACCATGTCGGCCATGACTGCCGACCACGATCAGATCGCACGTTTGTTCCTTGGCGAAATGATGGATTTCCTGACGCGGCTGGCCGTAGGTCAAATGGCAGTTGGCGCCTTCGAGTTCGGAGTACTTGAGTTTCAGACGCTCCAGGCGCTCTTTGGCCTGATCGAACTGCTGTTGTTGCAGTTGTGACAGATCCATCGGCACGTCGCCACCGAACGCCATGGCCATCGGCTCGACAATATGCACCAGCGACAGCTTGGCGTTATTGCTCACCGACAGCTCGCGGGCGCGGTGAATCACAGGGTCGCACTCTTCGGTCAGATCTACGGCGACCAGGATGTGGTGGTAGGGCATGAGGTGCTCCTCGTGAGGTTTCAATATTGTTAAGTATGGCTGGTTTCAAGCGCATTGGTTCCAAAGTGACACAATGCGCTCACCAAGAATTGGGAATAGAGATATGACGGTCTGGTTAGTGGTGTCAATCCTGTTGGTGGTTTTGAGTCCGCTGGCGTGGTTGCGTCCTTCGCGCGCGCAAAGCGGTCGCATCGCCCTGCGCATGGAGGCGCGGCGCATCGGTCTGGCCATGCAGCTGGCGCCTCAGGAATGGCCGCACTGGCTGGCGCAAGAGCCGCCAAATCCTTGTGCGCAGTATCATCGCCCACGTCGCAGCAAGCAGCCTGTCTGCTGGACTTACTGGCAGAAATCGCCGGGCGTGTGGGTCAATCAGTGGCAGGAAGTCTGCGAGGATCGAGCGCTGCTCAATCATTTCGAAAAGTTGCCGGGCAATGTTTTCAAAGTCGAGGCGGACAAGCAGATGATCGCCTTGTATTGGGGCGAGAAGGGCGAAGCCTCGGTTTTGCAGGATATCGACGCCACTCTGAAAGCGCTGGCGTGATGCGCGGACTTTTCCCACTGCAACGGTGGGGAACGTCCGGCAGACGCGTAATAAAAAGCCCGACATGATTCATCGGGCGGGGTTGGCCAGGCAGGCCGGAAACTCTTTTGATGTTGATTCGGTCAGTGACATCTCCGTGTAGTCCCTCCAGCGTAGCCCTTTAAACAATGGCTGCGGCGAATTAGGGCGACTTTTCTAACTATTGATTCTATGAATGACTTCACATGCAGATGCGTGTTGCGGGTCTTCGTCTTACAGAAATGACCGCAAAGTCGCTTTTCAACCCGTATTTTGGGCGATTGACAATTGTCGGAAATTCCGTGAAGGTGACGTACCCAAATCAAACGGGCGTATGAATTGAGCGTTTGTCTTGCAGACTGCTCCTACAGAATCCCGACTATCGCGTTGGCGGGTGTGCCGGGTGGATTGGCGTTAGCATCGACGAAAAAGCGTCCTGCCGAGCCATTCGCCTGCGTCCGACGTGTACTGTTCAGCTTCCATATCGTGGAGATCAGTTGATGATTTACGAAGGTAAAGCCATCACGGTTAAAGCTCTTGAAAGTGGCATCGTCGAATTGAAATTCGACCTCAAGGGTGAGTCCGTCAACAAGTTCAACCGTCTAACCCTGAACGAACTGCGTCAGGCCGTAGACACCATCAAGGCAGATGCTTCGATCAAGGGCGTGATCGTCAGCAGTGGCAAGGACGTGTTCATCGTCGGCGCCGACATCACCGAATTTGTCGAGAACTTCAAGCTGCCGGATGCGGAGCTGGTTGCTGGCAATCTCGAAGCCAACAAGATCTTCAGCGATTTCGAAGACCTCAACGTTCCGACCGTAGCGGCCATCAATGGCATCGCCCTGGGCGGCGGTCTGGAAATGTGCCTGGCAGCTGACTATCGCGTCATGTCCACCAAGGCCAAGATCGGTCTGCCGGAAGTCAAACTGGGCATCTACCCGGGCTTCGGCGGCACCGTGCGTCTGCCGCGCCTGATCGGTGTCGACAACGCCATCGAGTGGATTGCCGCTGGCAAGGAAAACCGCCCAGAAGACGCCCTGAAAGTCAGCGCCGTCGACGCCGTGGTTGCTCCAGAGAAGCTGCAGGAAGCTGCGCTTGAACTGATCAAGCGCGCCATCTCCGGCGAGTTCGACTTCAAAGCCAAGCGTCAGCCGAAACTTGAAAAACTCAAGTTGAACGCCATTGAACAAATGATGGCTTTCGAAACCGCCAAAGGTTTCGTCGCAGGGCAAGCTGGCCCGAACTACCCGGCGCCGGTTGAAGCGATCAAGACCATCCAGAAAGCCGCGAACTTCGGTCGTGACAAGGCGCTGGAAGTCGAAGCCGCCGGTTTCGTCAAACTGGCCAAGACCTCTGCCGCGCAGAGCTTGATCGGTCTGTTCCTGAACGATCAGGAACTGAAGAAAAAGGCCAAGGCCTACGACGAAATCGCCAAAGACGTGAAGCAGGCCGCTGTACTGGGCGCCGGCATCATGGGTGGCGGTATCGCCTATCAGTCGGCCTCCAAAGGCACGCCGATCCTGATGAAGGACATCAACGAGCACGGTATCGAGCAAGGTCTGGCCGAAGCCGCCAAGCTGCTGGTTGGCCGCGTTGATAAAGGCCGCATGACCGCAGCGAAAATGGCTGAAGTGCTCAACGCCATTCGTCCGACCCTGTCCTACGGCGACTTCGGTCACGTCGATCTGGTTGTCGAAGCTGTGGTCGAGAACCCGAAGGTCAAGCAAGCCGTACTGGCTGAAGTCGAAGGTCAGGTCAAAGAGGACACCATCCTCGCGTCCAACACCTCGACAATTTCCATCAGCCTGCTGGCCAAGGCCCTCAAGCGTCCGGAAAACTTCGTCGGCATGCACTTCTTCAACCCGGTGCACATGATGCCGCTGGTGGAAGTGATTCGTGGCGAGAAGTCGAGTGAGCTGGCAGTTGCCACCACCGTTGCCTACGCCAAGAAAATGGGCAAGAACCCGATCGTCGTCAACGACTGCCCGGGTTTCCTCGTTAACCGCGTACTGTTCCCGTACTTCGGCGGTTTCGCCAAGCTGGTCAGCGCCGGCGTGGACTTCGTCCGTATCGACAAGGTCATGGAAAAATTCGGCTGGCCGATGGGCCCGGCGTACCTGATGGACGTGGTCGGCATCGACACCGGTCACCATGGTCGTGACGTAATGGCTGAAGGCTTCCCGGATCGCATGAAGGATGACCGTCGTTCGGCCATCGACGTGCTTTACGAAGCCAAGCGCCTCGGCCAGAAGAACGGCAAGGGCTTCTACGCTTACGAGGCCGACAAGAAAGGCAAGCAGAAGAAAGTTGCCGATCCGTCGGTACTGGAAGTGCTCAAACCGATCGTTTACGAGCAGCGTGAAGTCACTGACGAAGACATCATCAACTGGATGATGATCCCGCTGTGCCTGGAAACCGTGCGTTGCCTGGAAGACGGCATCGTTGAAACTGCCGCCGAAGCCGACATGGGTCTGGTCTACGGTATCGGTTTCCCTCCATTCCGTGGTGGTGCGCTGCGCTACATCGATTCGATCGGTGTTGCCGAGTTCGTTGCCCTGGCTGACCAGTACGCTGATTTGGGCGCGCTGTACCACCCGACCGCGAAGCTGCGCGAAATGGCCAAAAACGGCCAGAGCTTCTTCGGTTAAGCGCCCCCAACTAGAGTGAGAGTGAACTTATGAGCTTGAATCCTAGAGACGTCGTGATTGTCGACTTCGGTCGTACTCCGATGGGCCGCTCCAAGGGCGGCATGCACCGCAACACCCGCGCCGAAGACATGTCGGCGCACCTGATCAGCAAACTGCTGGAACGCAACGCCAAGGTCGATCCTGCTGAAGTCGAGGACGTGATCTGGGGCTGCGTCAACCAGACCCTGGAGCAGGGCTGGAACATCGCGCGCATGGCGTCGCTGATGACCCAGATCCCGCACACCTCGGCCGGCCAGACCGTCAGCCGCCTGTGTGGTTCGTCGATGAGCGCGCTGCACACCGCTGCACAAGCGATCATGACCGGCAACGGTGACGTGTTCGTGGTTGGCGGCGTCGAGCATATGGGCCACGTGAGCATGATGCACGGTGTCGATCCGAACCCGCACATGTCGCTGTATGCGGCAAAAGCCTCGGGCATGATGGGCCTGACCGCGGAAATGCTCGGCAAAATGCACGGCATCACTCGCGAACAACAGGACGCTTTCGGCGTGCGCTCCCACCAGTTGGCCCACAAGGCAACCGTGGAAGGCAAGTTCAAAGACGAAATCATCCCGATGCAGGGCTACGACGAGAACGGTTTCCTGAAACTGTTCGACTACGACGAAACCATTCGTCCGGAAACCACCCTGGAAAGTCTGGCGGCCCTCAAGCCTGCCTTCAACCCAAAGGGCGGCACCGTGACCGCCGGTACTTCGTCGCAGATCACTGACGGTGCTTCGTGCATGATCGTGATGTCGGCGCAACGTGCACAGGATCTGGGTATCCAGCCAATGGCGGTTATCCGTTCGATGGCAGTGGCAGGTGTGGATCCGGCGATCATGGGCTATGGTCCAGTTCCGGCGACACAGAAAGCCCTGAAGCGCGCAGGCCTTGGTATCAACGATATCGACTTCTTCGAGCTCAACGAAGCTTTCGCTGCACAGGCTCTGCCAGTGTTGAAAGATCTGAAAGTGCTCGACAAGATGAACGAGAAGGTTAACCTGCACGGCGGCGCGATCGCCCTGGGTCACCCGTTCGGTTGCTCCGGTGCCCGTATTTCCGGCACCTTGCTGAACGTGATGAAGCAGAATAGCGGCACCTTCGGGGTGGCCACTATGTGCATTGGTCTCGGCCAAGGCATCTCCACCGTCTTCGAACGCGTCTAAGCGTCTCGTTGATGGAAGCCGGGGCCAAGTGCCCCGGTTTTTGTTTTTGTGGATTTATTTTGTTTTTATTTTGAAAAAATTTGAGTGAGGGCCAACACATGCCGATACAACCTGGGCTCTACCAACATTACAAAGGTCCGCAGTACCGCGTATTCAGTGTTGCGCGGCATTCCGAGACTGAAGAAGAAGTGGTCTTTTACCAAGCCCTGTATGGCGATTACGGCTTCTGGGTGCGCCCTCTGAGCATGTTTCTCGAGTCAGTCGAGGTTGACGGCGAGCAGGTGCCACGCTTTGCTTTGGTGCAAGCCGAACCAAGCCTTTTTTCCAAGGCATAAGGCGGGTGCGCACAGAACCCTGTGCTTGACCTCACCTTGTATCAACTATATATAGCGGTGCCGCGTCAGGCGCCAATCGCCTTTCACTTCTAGAATTCAGGAATTTTCTGATCCATGGGCAAATCGCTGGTCATTGTGGAATCCCCGGCTAAGGCCAAGACCATCAACAAGTATCTGGGTAACCAATACGTGGTGAAGTCGAGTATCGGCCATATCCGAGACCTGCCCACCAGCGGTTCGGCTAGCGCCAGCAAAGAGCCCGCCGCCAAGCGCGGCAAGGCTGCTGCGGGCGAAGGTCCGGTGCTCTCGCCGAAAGAGAAAGCGCGCAAGCAGCTGGTCTCGCGTATGGGTGTCGATCCCGATCATGGCTGGAAAGCCAAGTACGAGATCCTCCCGGGTAAAGAGAAGGTCATCGAAGAGCTGCGCCGGCTCGCCAAAGATGCTGACACCATCTATCTCGCAACCGACTTGGATCGCGAGGGGGAAGCCATTGCCTGGCACCTGCGCGAAGCCATCGGTGGTGACGACAGCCGCTACAAGCGCGTGGTGTTCAACGAAATCACCAAGAAGGCGATTCAGGAAGCCTTCTCGGAGCCGGGCGAGCTGGACATCGATCGTGTCAACGCACAGCAGGCGCGTCGTTTCCTTGACCGCGTTGTGGGTTACATGGTCTCGCCGCTGCTGTGGGCGAAGATCGCCCGTGGCTTGTCCGCCGGTCGTGTGCAATCGGTAGCCGTGAAACTGGTGGTTGAGCGTGAGCGCGAAATTCGTGCGTTCAACCCGGAAGAGTACTGGGAAGTGCATGCCGATCTCGGCACCACCAAAGGCTCGACCGTGCGTTTCGAAGTGGCTCGCGAGAAAGGCGAAGCCTTCAAGCCGCTCAACGAAGCCCAGGCCATGGCCGCGCTGGAGAAGCTCAAGTCTTCCAGCTACAGCATCGTCAAGCGCGAAGACAAGCCGACCAGCAGCAAGCCTTCGGCGCCATTCATCACGTCGACCCTGCAACAGGCTGCGAGTAACCGCCTGGGCTTCGGCGTGAAGAAAACCATGATGATGGCCCAGCGTCTGTACGAAGCCGGCTACATCACTTATATGCGTACCGACTCGACCAACCTCTCGGTTGACGCCGTGGCGATGGCGCGCACTTACATCGAAGACGAGTTCGGCAAGAAGTACCTGCCGGAAACGCCGAACGTCTACAGCAGCAAGGAAGGCGCACAAGAGGCTCACGAAGCGATTCGTCCGTCCGACGCCAACACCATTCCGAGCAAGCTGACCGGCATGGAGCGTGACGCTGAGCGTCTCTACGAGTTGATCTGGCGCCAGTTCCTCGCTTGCCAGATGCTGCCGGCACAATATCTGTCGACCACCGTCAGCGTAGGCGCTGGCGACTTCGAGCTGCGCGCCAAGGGCCGTATCCTCAAGTTCGACGGTTATACCCGTGTCATGCCGCAGATTGCCAAGCCAGGCGATGACGACGTTCTGCCTGATATGGCGCAGGGCGACGTGATGAAGCTGATCAAGCTCGATCCGTCCCAGCACTTCACCAAGCCACCGGCGCGTTACTCGGAAGCCAGTCTGGTGAAGGAAATGGAAAAACGCGGCATCGGTCGTCCTTCGACTTACGCTGCGATCATTTCGACCATTCAGGATCGTGGCTACGTGACCCTGCACAACCGTCGTTTCTACTCGGAAAAGATGGGCGACATCGTCACCGAGCGTCTGTCGGAAAGCTTCTCCAACCTCATGGACTACGGCTTCACCGCCGGCATGGAAGAGAACCTCGATGATGTGGCGCAGGGCGAGCGCGACTGGAAAAGCGTGCTCGACGAGTTCTACGGCGATTTCAAAAAGAAACTCGAAGTAGCCGAAAACCCTGAAAGCGGCATGCGCGCCAACCAGCCGGTCATGACCGACATTCCGTGCACGACCTGTGGTCGTCCGATGCAGATTCGTACTGCTTCGACGGGCGTTTTCCTCGGTTGCTCGGGCTACAACCTGCCGCCGAAAGAGCGCTGCAAGGCGACCGTCAACCTGGTGCCGGGCGACGAAATCGCTGCGGACGACGAGGGTGAGTCGGAATCGCTGGTACTGCGCGGCAAGCATCGCTGCCCGATCTGCAGCACGGCCATGGACGCTTACCTGCTCGACGAGAAGCGCAAGCTGCACATCTGCGGTAACAACCCGGATTGCGCCGGCTACGAAATCGAAGAAGGCAGCTATCGCATCAAGGGCTATGAAGGTCCGAGCCTTGAATGCGACAAGTGTGGCAGCGAGATGCAGCTCAAGACTGGCCGTTTCGGCAAGTTCTTCGGTTGCACCAACCCTGAGTGCAAGAACACCCGCAAACTGCTGAAAAGCGGTGATGCAGCGCCGCCGAAGATGGATCCGGTGAAGATGCCTGAGCTCAAATGCGAAAAGGTCAACGACACCTATATCCTGCGTGATGGTGCGTCTGGTCTGTTCCTGGCGGCCAGTCAGTTCCCGAAAAACCGCGAGACCCGTGCTCCGTTGGTGATCGAGATTCTGCCGCACAAGGATGAGATCGATCCGAAGTATCACTTCCTGTGTGAAGCGCCGCAGAAGGACCCTGACGGTCTGCCAGCGGTGATTCGCTACAGCCGCAAGACCAAGGAGCAATACGTGCAGACCGAAGTCGACGGCAAGCCTACCGGTTGGAAGGCCTACTACGACGGCGGCAAGTGGACGGTTGAAGACAAGCGTACGAAGGCCAAGGCTGAGTAAGCGTTAGTCCGTCACTGCAAAGGCCGCATGAGAACCCTTGGGTTTTCATGCGGCCTTTTTGTTTTGTGCTTGCGGTTGGATCGGCTGATCCATGACACTGTCCGGCCTGTGTGAAGCAATTATTTCGTTGTGGAGAGCGCCGTCATGGCTCACGAACTCTATACCCGTACCAATCAGAAGATCTATTTCGCCGGCCTGTCGCTGGAAGCTCTGGCTCGCGCTGAAGAAGGCCGGGCGATGAATTCTCTGGCGCTGATTCAGGCTGGTCGTGAATCGGCTTTGTTCCATCTCTACGGTGCCTTGCTGGGCCTTTGTCATGAGATCGCTGGCTTCTATCGTCTGCCGCAGGCGAATGCGCCACGGGCAGAGATGCTGTTGACGCGTGAAGTCCTGGAGTCGATTGCTATCCCTGAGCTGGCTGAGATGGTTGAGCTGGCGGGTAACTCCGAGACATGGCTGGCTAAATTGCTGGCTGCGCATTCGGCACTGTTTCAACCGCCACGTGTGCCACACAAGCCCAAGGGAGATGTGACACAGCCGTTGATTCAAGCGATCAATCTGGATGAAGAAGAAGCGCCAGAAGAGTTGAGTCGAGAGGAGCTGGAGAGCTGGCGGCAGAATCTGAAAGGCTTGGCCATTCGTTTTCGCGAAGGCTTGAACGAGTGCTGAGAACAATTGACACGGTGGCAATCTGAAACATGCTGCTGGTCAAGATCCCGAGCGAAGCCTGAATGATGTCTATATAATCCCTGCCTTTCGTGGAGAACAGACCTATATGCCAACGTCCTTTCTAGAAATTGTCGAGTTACCCGACGGCCGAATCGAGCTGCGCAGGGCCGAGGACGAGGGTTCTCTGGTGACGCTGGATTTCTCCGAGGATGCCAAGGCGTTCCTGCAAGGTCAGCATGTGGAAATCGCCAAGGCGATGTTAAGCGTCGGTGTGCAGATGGCTGGACGTATGGTCGAAGGCGAGTTCGATAAGGAAGAGGGGCCGCGGGTTCTTCATTGATCCCCGTCTTTTTTCATTTAGACGTTACCGCTTCAGATCGGCTTCTCTGTCCTTGGAGAAGCCCTGCGCTTCACACAGCGCGTATTGCCAACAATTAACCTAAACGAATGTTCAGACTCTGAGCATCGCCTGTGCGTGCGGCGCTGATCAGTTGTTGCCGCGCGTTCGTGTTCAGCGGGTTGAGCCAGGTGACGACGGTGTGACTGCGACCCAATCTTAGAGCTTCGCATGCCAGTTGCTGAGCGCTTTGAGTGCCTCGTGGTTGCAGCAGCAGAATGCGTTCGCGGTTCAGGCCGGCATCCCGCAGCCATGTTTGGGTCAGGCTGGCAGGCGGTGCGATCAGTGTCAGCCAGCGCGCGTCCTGATCTTCACTGAGTTCGCGAAGGATCGGGGCGAGCAGGTTCAGGCAGTTCCCGGCCGCACCACGCAGTGACAGCTCACTGAATACTTCGGGTTCGGCATTCCATGGGCGCTCGACGACCTCTTTGAGGATCGGCGCCATCGGTTGCGCCAGAAACGCTTCGAATAAAGGCAGTTGTGTTTGCTGAGGTGTGTGTGGGAACTGCATAAAGCCTCCTTTTAGCGGCGGATTACGCCGACACTCAAGCCTTCGATCACCAGTTCCTGATCTTTCAGGTCGACTTCGATAGGGGCGAACTCAGGGTTTTCGGCAATCAGCCAGACCTTGCTGCCTTCACGCTTGAAGCGTTTGACGGTCACTTCATCGCCGATGCGGGCGACGACGACCTGGCCATTACGCGCCTCGCGGGTGGTGTGCACGGCAAGGAGGTCACCGTCGAAAATGCCGATGTCCTTCATGCTCATGCCGTGCACGCGCAACAGATAGTCGGCGCGCGGATGGAAGAAGGCCGGGTTGATATTGCAGGATTCTTCGATGTGCTGTTGGGCGAGGATTGGTGCGCCGGCAGCGACCCGGCCAATGATCGGCAGGGTAGAGTCGTCGGCTTTGGCTTCGAAGCCGGGTATGCGAATACCGCGAGAAGCGCCAGGGGTCATCTCGATAGCGCCTTTTCGGGCCAGCGCCTTGAGATGTTCTTCAGCCGCGTTCGGTGACTTGAAACCCAGTTCCTGAGCGATTTCCGCACGGGTTGGCGGATAACCGTTGTCTTCGAGGCAACGTTTGATAAAGGCCAGAATCTCGGCTTGGCGTGGCGTCAGCTTTAGCATATTGATCGCTCTGTCTTTTTATACAGTGACTGGGATTATATACAGTGAAACGGTCTTGGCAATGCCCGTTTTTTTGCCTGCCGCCGGACGGTCGGCAGTGCTGCTGATAAAAGCGCCGGGCTTGTGTGGTTAAATAGCTGACCGACCATTCCCAAAACGAACTGGCAGGCTTGACAAGGCACAGGCTGAAACGTATGTTTCAAACAAGTGTTTGTCAGGCGGAGTAGCCATGGCCCAGTCGGAAACCGTTGAACGCATTCTTGATGCTGCCGAGCAGTTGTTCGCGGAGAAAGGTTTCGCTGAAACCTCATTGCGTTTGATCACCAGCAAGGCTGGCGTCAACCTGGCAGCAGTGAACTACCACTTCGGCTCGAAAAAAGCGCTGATTCAGGCGGTGTTTTCGCGCTTCCTCGGGCCGTTCTGCATCAGTCTCGATAAAGAGCTGGAGCGCCGTCAGGCAAAGCCTGAAAACAAGCCGACTCTTGAAGAGCTTTTGGAAATCCTCGTCGAGCAAGCCCTCGTGGTTCAACCACGCAGCGGCAACGATTTGTCGATTTTCATGCGCCTGCTCGGCCTCGCGTTCAGCCAGAGCCAAGGCCACTTGCGGCGTTATCTGGAAGATATGTACGGCAAGGTGTTCCGTCGCTACATGTTGCTGGTCAACGAAGCTGCGCCACGCATTCCGCCAATCGAGCTGTTCTGGCGCGTGCACTTCATGCTCGGTGCTGCCGCGTTCAGCATGTCCGGTATCAAGGCTTTGCGCGCGATCGCCGAGACCGATTTCGGCGTCAATACCTCCATCGAGCAAGTGATGCGCCTGATGGTGCCGTTCCTCGCAGCAGGCATGCGTGCCGAAACCGGTGTCACCGACGCGGCAATGGCCACTGCACAGCTGCGTCCACGCAGCAAATCAACGCCGGTCGCCGCCAAGGTTTAACCGCGCACGGGTGGGCGCGGCAGCTTGTATCCGCTAAGCTAGCCGCCCATGCCAACTCTCGTTTTGAACCCGATCCTCATAGAAATTGCTGACCTGCCGAGCGTTGCTCACGGTAGCGATTTGCTGCGGATCGGGTTTTTCGTTTTCAAGGAATCTCTATGACTGCTGGCCTGCAAGGCTCGTTGATGGTGGACGTCGCCGGTACCTGGCTGACGGCCGAAGATCGCCAATTGTTGCGTCAGCCCGAAGTGGGCGGCCTGATCATTTTCGCGCGCAACATCGAGCATCCGCGTCAGGTGCGTGAGCTCAGCGCGGCGATTCGTGCGATTCGTCCGGATCTGCTGCTGGCGGTGGATCAAGAGGGCGGTCGTGTGCAGCGTCTGCGCCAAGGCTTCGTGCGCCTGCCGGCCATGCGTGCCATCGCCGATAACCCGAACGCCGAATACCTCGCCGAACAATGCGGCTGGATCATGGCGACTGAAGTGCTGGCGGTCGGGCTCGACTTGAGTTTCGCCCCTGTACTCGATCTGGATTACCAGCGTAGCGCCGTGGTTGGCACCCGTTCCTTCGAAGGTGATCCCGAGCGTGCTGCGGTGCTCGCCGGTGCATTCATTCGCGGTATGAACAGCGCCGGGATGGCCGCCACCGGCAAGCATTTCCCTGGCCACGGATGGGCGGAAGCGGATTCCCACGTAGCGATCCCGAATGACGAACGCAGTCTCGACGAGATCCGCGCCAACGACCTCGTGCCGTTCGCCAAACTCAGCAAACAACTGGCCGCGATCATGCCGGCGCACGTCATCTATCCGCAGGTGGATTCGCAGCCAGCCGGTTTCTCCCGCCGCTGGTTGCAGGACATCCTGCGTGGCGAGTTGCAGTTCGACGGCGTGATCTTCAGCGACGACCTGTCGATGGCCGGCGCCCATGTGGTCGGCGATGCCGCCAGCCGCATCGAAGCCGCTTTGACTGCCGGTTGCGACATGGGCCTGGTGTGCAATGACCGCGCCGCTGCCGAACTGGCCCTGAGCGCCGCGCAGCGCATGAAGGTTAAGCCGTGCGCGCGCATCGCCCGCATGCGCGGTCAGGCGATTGCCAGCACCGAATATCGCCAGGATCCGCGCTGGCTCACCGCCATCGGCGCGCTCAAAGACGCTCAACTGATCGATTAAGGATTTTTCGCTATGACGGTTTACGCAATCATCGGTGGCACCGGCCTGACCCAACTCGAAGGCTTGACCATTCGCCAATCGCTGGCGGTGGACACGCCCTACGGCGCGCCGTCGGCCGACGTGCAAATTGGCGAATACGCCGGCAAGGAAGTGCTGTTCCTCGCCCGTCATGGCCACCCGCATCGTTTTCCGCCGCACAAGGTCAACTACCGCGCCAACCTGTGGGCGTTGAAGCAGGCCGGCGCCGAAGCGATCATCGCGGTGAACGCCGTGGGCGGGATTCATCCGGCGATGGGCACCGGGCATTTCTGCGTGCCGCATCAGATCGTCGACTACACCAGCGGGCGCGAGCACACCTTTTTCGCCGATGATCTGGAGCACGTCACCCATATCGACTTCAGCTTTCCCTACAGCGAGCCGTTGCGCCAGCAATTGATCGCCGCTGTGGCCGCCGAAGGTTGCGAGTACAGCGATCAGGGTGTGTATGCCTGCACCCAGGGCCCGCGTCTGGAAACGGTCGCCGAGATCGTGCGCCTGGAACGGGATGGCTGCGACATCGTCGGCATGACCGGCATGCCGGAAGCCGCGCTGGCGCGTGAACTGGATCTGGATTACGCCTGTCTGGCACTGGTGGTCAACCCGGCGGCGGGCAAGACCACCGACGTGATCACCATGGCCGAGATCGAGCAGGCATTGCACGATGGCATGGGCAAGGTGAAGTCGACGTTGGCACGGGTGTTGGCCGGCTAAGGGCTGCTCATGAGCATTTTCATCGAGCGGCTCAAGTCGTTGGCCTGGACTCAGGCATTCAGTAGCAAGGCGCTGGCCAAGGCTCGCGCTTATGCCGCCGATGACCGGGTAGAGATCATCGAGATCAATGACAAAAAGATCGAGGCGTTCTGCGTCGGTTCGGAAAATCAGGCGTATGAACAAACCATTTACCTGTCCGAAGATCGCCTGGGTTCCGTCAACTTGCGTTGCCTGTGCAGCTGTCCTGTCGTAATCGACTGCAAGCACTGCGCTGCGGTGCTCTATCACCTGCAGGGCGGTGCTGATGATGCGTCTGAGAGTGACGCACAGATCCAGTTGGGTCGGGCGCTGGAACATTGGCTTTCGACCATCCCCGTGCCGTCCAAGCCTGCCGAAGACGGCGCGCAAACCGCAGGCACGCGCCTGTTTTACAAGCTCAAGCCAACGCCTGTGAGCGGCAAGTGGCTGCTCGATATTTTCAAGGTTTCCCAGCTCAAGAGCGGCGAGTTACGCGAAGTCAAACCGATGTATTCGCAGGCGGAAATGCTCATGCGGCAGCCCGGCTACCTGTCCGAGCTGGATCTGCGCGTTGCCAGGCTGCTGGTTGCCATGCACTCTCACCACGCCTATTACAGCGGCTATCCGCTGGAAGGCAGCAGCGGCGCCGAACTGCTGGAAATGCTCTTGCGCACCTCGCGGCTGTTCCTCGATTTCGAGAATCTGCAACCGTTGATGTCTGGCGCGAAACGCATCGGCCAGTTCGCCTGGGCCGAGCAGGCCGACGGCGGGTTCCGCGCGCAGTGGAGCAGCGCCGAGGCGGCGCAGGAAACCGTGCTGGCGCTGGAGCCGCTTTATTACCTGGATCGTGAACAGCGGCAGATTGGCCCTCTGTTCAATGAGCTGGAAGAAAAACTGGCCAGTCATTTGACTCTGGCGCCGGACATTCCGGCGCGTCAGGCCATGCAGTTCAGCCATCGCATGAGCGCTGCGACGAGAATCCCGCCGCCCCATCAACTGACCGAACGAGTCATCGACGACGTACTACCGCAGCCACAACTGACCCTCGTCAGCGGTCGGGAGCGGTCGCGCTGGGAATACGTTCTGGAGCACCGTGCCGCTCTGGTGTTTACCTACAACGGCCAGCCGACGGTGGATCGCAACCCGGAAGTAATGATCCTCAACGGCACCGAAACCCAGCGCATTCAACGCCAGCCTGCGGTGGAAAAGCGGCTGCGCCAGATCCTGCAAAAGCACGGCTTCAAGAAGGCCACGCGCAAGAGTTCGCTGGATCGTCCCGGCGAGATGTTCACGTTGCCGGATGATTCCGCCTGGCTCGGGTTTATGCACGAAGGGCTTGCCACGTTGCGCGCCTCGAACTGGGAAGTGGAGATGAGTCCCGGCTTTCATTTCAATGTGCAACCGGTTGAGCATTGGTACGCCGAGGTCGAAGAAGAGGCTGGGCATCAGTGGTTTGATTTGCAGTTGGGTATCGTCGTCAATGGTCAGCGCTATAGTTTGCTACCAATCCTTCTGCACCTGTTGCGCACGCAGCCGCGCTTGCTTGACCCGGTCAATCTGGCACAGCGCAGCGATGACGAAAAACTCCTGATCGAACTGAAGCCCAGCGGCTTTGGTGACTCTTCGGGCGCCAAGGTCGCGCTGCCGCTGAGTCGGGTCAAGCCGCTGATGGCCACGCTGGGCGAGTTGCACCTGGGCGGTCATCAGGGCGATGCACTGCGCTTGAGTGTCCCGGATGCCGCGCGCTTGAGTATGCTCGATGGCGTGCCGCTGGATTGGCAGGGGGGAGAGCGGCTACGCACCTTCGCCAAGCGCTTGCAGAATTCCATTCACACCCAGGTCGTTGCGCCGGCCGGCCTTAACGCGCAACTGCGCCCCTATCAGCTCGAAGGCCTGAACTGGATGCAGACCCTGCGCGAGCTTGAGGTCGGCGGCATTCTGGGCGATGACATGGGGCTGGGCAAAACACTGCAGACCTTGGCGCATCTGCTCACGGAAAAACACGCCGGTCGCCTTGATTGTCCGGCTCTGGCGGTGATGCCGACCAGCCTGATTCCCAACTGGCTCGACGAGGCCGAGCGTTTCACTCCCCAGTTGAAAGTATTGGCGCTGCACGGCTCTGGTCGGCAAAAGGATTTCGTTGATCTGGCCGAGTACGATCTGGTGCTGACCACTTACGCGTTGCTGCCCAGGGATCTGGAGACCTTGCAGCCACAGACGTGGAGCGTGCTGATTCTCGACGAAGCGCAGAACATCAAGAACCCGCTCAGCAAAGCCGCGCAGGCCGCACGCGATTTGCAGGCCCGCCAGCGCTTGTGCCTGAGCGGTACGCCATTGGAAAACCACTTGGGCGAGCTTTGGTCGCAGTTTCATTTCCTCATGCCCGGTTGGCTCGGCGACAGCAAGTCCTTCAATCGTGATTACCGCACTCCAATCGAGAAGCACGGCAATGTTCAGCGCATGCAGCACCTGACAGCGCGCATCAAGCCGTTTTTGCTGCGCCGCAAAAAGGACCAGGTCGCCACCGAGTTGCCACCGAAAACCGAAATCGTGCATTGGGTGGATCTCAGCGACGGCCAGCGCGATGTCTATGAAACGGTTCGCGTGGCGATGGACAAAAAAGTGCGCGACGAAATTGCCCGCAGTGGCGTGGCGCGCAGTCAGATCATCATTCTTGATGCATTACTCAAGCTGCGGCAGGTCTGTTGCGACTTGCGCTTGATCAACATGCCGCTGACAGCGAAGGCGCTACGCTCCGGCAGTGGCAAGTTGGTCAGTTTGATGGAGATGCTCGAGGAGTTGCTGGGCGAAGGTCGCAGGATTCTGCTGTTCTCGCAGTTCACCTCGATGCTCGCGTTGATCGAGGAAGAATTGCAGCAACGTGACATTGCCTATTCGCTGCTGACCGGTGACACCACGGATCGACGCACGCCGGTGAAGGATTTTCAGGGCGGCAAGGTGCCATTGTTTCTGATCAGCCTGAAGGCCGGTGGGACCGGTTTGAACCTGACCGCTGCGGACACGGTGATCCATTTCGACCCTTGGTGGAACCCGGCAGTGGAGAGTCAGGCCACCGATCGTGCGTATCGAATCGGGCAAAACAACCCGGTATTCGTTTACAAGCTGATCGCTCGCGGCACGGTAGAGGAAAAAATACAGGCGCTGCAGCAGGAGAAGGCGGCGCTGGCCGGGGCGGTGCTTGAAGGCGGGACGACGGGTGGCTGGAAGCTGGAGCAGACTGACATCGAGGCGCTGTTTGCGCCGTTGCCTGTTTCCAGGGAAGTCTGAGGCTATTATCTGATGGCCCCATCGCTGGCAAGCCAGCTCCCACAGGTATCGAGTTGAATCACAATTTTGTGTACAGCTCATAACCCTGTGGGAGCTGGCTTGCCAGCGATAGCTATTTAACAGGCGACGAAGATCTCAACGCTTGTCGAGCTTGTCCGGCAACGGCGCAAACAACGCCTCAATATCATCACTCTGCAGCTTCCAGTCCCCGGCCTTGCGCCCATCCAGCACGCCCGCCGCCAAGTCGGACTTTTCCTTCTGCAGGTGCTGAATCTTCTCTTCCACCGTGCCCCGGGCAATCATCTTGTAGACGAATACCGGCTTCTCCTGGCCGATTCGATACGCGCGGTCGGTCGCCTGATTCTCGGTTGCCGGGTTCCACCACGGATCGTAGTGAATCACCGTATCAGCCTCAGTCAGGTTCAAGCCGACGCCACCAGCCTTCAGGCTGATGAGAAAAATCTGACGCTTGCCGCTCTGGAATTCCTTCACCGGCGTGCGCCGATCACGGGTCTGGCCGGTCAGTAGCGCGTAGGACACGTTACGTTTTTTCAGCTCATCCTCGATCAACGACAGCATCGAGGTGAACTGCGAGAACAGCAGAATCCGCCGTCCTTCTTCGAACAATTCCTCAAGCATTTCCATCAGGCTGTCAAGCTTGCCCGAGGTGCTGCCGCGAGCGGGCGGGGTGACGTCATTGACCAGGCGCAGATCGCAGCAAACCTGACGCAGTTTGAGCAACGCCTCAAGAATGATGATCTGGCTGCGCGCCACGCCTTTGCGGGTGATCTCGTCGCGGACTTTCTTGTCCATCGCCAGGCGCATGGTTTCGTACACGTCGCGCTGCGCTTCGTTGAGATCGACCCAGTGGATGATCTCGGTTTTTGGTGGCAGCTCGGTGGCGACCTGTTCTTTGGTGCGACGCAGCAAGAATGGTTTTATCCGACCGTTCAGGTGCTGAAGTCTGACTTCACTGCCGCGCTTTTCAATCGGCACCCGGTAATCGGCATTGAAGCTTTTCACGTCGCCGAGCCAGCCCGGCAGCAGGAAGTGGAACAGCGACCACAGCTCGCCCAGGTGGTTTTCCAGCGGCGTACCACTGAGGCACAAGCGCTGGCGTGCATTAAGCTCGCGCGCGGCTTGAGCGGCTTTGCTGTTGGGGTTCTTGATGTACTGCGCTTCGTCCAGCACCAACACGTGCAGCGGTTGCTTGGCCAGACGTTCGACGTCCTTGGGCAGCAGCGCGTAGGTGGTGAGGATCAGGTCGAAATCTGCCAGATTGTCGAAGTGCTTTTTGCGAGTGGCACCGTACAGCGCGACCACTTTCAGCTGCGGCGTGAAGTGCGCCGCCTCATCCAGCCAGTTCGGAATCAGGCTGGTCGGCATCACCACCATGCACGGGCGATCGAGGCGACCGGCGATTTTCTCACTGAGAATATGCGCCAGGGTCTGTAGGGTTTTACCCAGCCCCATGTCATCCGCGAGAATCCCGCCAACCTCCAGTTGCCGCAGCGATTGCATCCAGCTCAAACCCTCGAGCTGATAAGGACGCAGTGTCGCGTTCAAGCCCTGCGGCGCTTCAGCGCTGAAGTCACGAATATCACGCAGGCGCTGAGCAAAGGTGCGGATCTGCTCGCCGCCCTCCCACAGCAGCGGCAAGCCTTCCAGTGAGTTGAGCCGCGTCGCATCCGCCTTGCTCAAGCGCAGGGTGGTTTCGCCCGGCTCCTGCAGATAAAACTCGCCGAGCGTCATCAGCACCGGCTTCAATCGACCCAGCGGCAGCGCTACCTGCAACGGCCCGTGCTCGCTGTTGCGCTGCGGAATATTCACCAGGATCAGCTCGTCATCGCGACGGCGCGCAAGGCGTTCAGGATTGAGGATTTCCGCGTGCGAGCGCATCAGGTTGAGCAGGATCGGCAGCAGGCTCAGGCGCTCACCGTTGACGATGATCCCCAGTTCCAGATCAAACCAGTCGCGCTCCGGCACCTGTTCGACGGTGGCGTACCAGTCATCCACGGCAGTCAGATCGAAGCCGAATTCCTCATCGATCTGCAATTCCCAGCCTTGAGTGCGCAGCTTCGGCAAGTCGTTGAGGGTGAAGGTCAGCCAGGCGCTGTCATTGACCATCTCGTACAGTTCGCCCGCGCTTTCCGGCAGCGCCTTGCTCTGGCGCGTGGCGATGCGAAAACCGAGGATTCTTAACTGTTCGCGGTAGGACTGTTCGACTTCGGGGTGACGTTTTATCCGCAGCGTCTGAGTTTCCTGACGAATCAGGATGTCGCTGTTCTTTTGCCCGCTGACGTATTCGTCGAGATAGCTGAACGACAACGCCGCGCGATGCTGAATGTAGCGCTGCATCTTGCCGTTGCGCGGTTCGAAAGCGCTGAACTCGACACTGGCCAGCCACAGGCGCGGCAAGGGTTGAACGTTGTCGACCAACACTTGCGGAGGGGCTTTCGGGCTGCGGTTTTCCAGCACCGCTTGCAGTTTTTCCAACAGCTCGGCGTCTTTGGCGGCGGCGGGGTAATCGAGGGTTTCCTGCACTTTTAGCAACACCGCTGCGCAGTGTTTGCAGTTGCTGCGCACCGGGCAGGTGCAGCCAGCGTCCACCAGCAACAAAGTGCCTTTGGCTGACTCGCGCAGATGAATCGTCTGACGGTAAACGTTACCGCCAGAGCCTTCGCAACTGGCGGTAATCGTTGCGTCGCCGACCTGGGCGATACGTACCCGGTTTTCCACGGCGTAGCGGCGGCCACGCTCCAGGCTCTGTTCCTTGAATCGGCTGACCCAAGAGGGCGCCAACGGTTTACTCAGCGGCGGGTTCATAAGGACTTCGATCAGTCCGGAATCGCTTCAGGCGCTTCCCGTGGCGCAGGCGCGGTCAGGGAAGTGATCTTGATCAGCAGGGCCAGATGGCCGTTGTCGAGATAGTTGAGCTGGCCGTTCTTGGTGTGGCTGTCCTGTTTCAGGCGCTCGCTGGCAGTGACCAGGCCATTGGCGTCGATCTGATTGACCCAGAAGTCGGCAGTCACGTCGGTGAAGCGTCCGAGCTTCATCTCCAGGGTGCCCTCGATCGGGAATTGGCCGTACTGTTCCTGACCGTCGCTGACCGCGACTTTCGCCGGCGCTTCACCGAGGGTTTGCTGCCAAGCCTTGTGCATCAAGACTGTGTAGTCGCCACTGGCGGTGAGTTTAGTCACCACGTCATTCAACGCAGGCGTGCGCTTGCTGTCGTCGCCCAAGCGCTGGGCACCAGCGGCCCAGTCTTCCGGCGCAGCACGGCTGACAATGGCCGGCACAGCGTTCTGGCGCACCAGAATCATTTCGACCTGATACAGGTCGTCGGCGAAAACCGAGGGTGCTACCAAGGTGAGCAGCAAAGTCAGCGAACGAAACAGGCGCATTGGGCGTCCTTCAAACAGATTTCGGGAGGAGGCGCTCAAACAGCGCCTCTACAGTATTAAAGCGCTCTTCCGGGCGTTCCATCGGCACTTGGAACTTGAACATTGTGGCGCCTTCGAATTTGTAGCGTTTTGGCTGGCTCTGAATCAGCTTGATCAGCGTCATCGGATCGACCGGCGTCTGCGCTTCAAACTCGATGCGTCCACCTTGCGGGCCGCCATCGACCTTCTTGATGCCCAACTGCTCAGCCTGCAACTTCAGCGCTGTGATGCGCACCAGATTCTTCGTCGGTTCCGGTAACAAGCCGAAACGGTCGATCATCTCGACTTGCAGATCCTTCAGGCCTTCCTCATCGGTGGCCGAAGCAATGCGCTTGTACAGAATCAGGCGTGCGTGAACGTCCGGCAGATAGTCTTCCGGAATCAGCGCCGGCACGCGCAGGTTGACTTCCGGGCCACCGCCCAGCGGCTGATCGAGGTTCGGTTGCTCGCCCTTGCGGATCGACTTCACCGCGCGCTCGAGCATTTCCATGTACAGCGTGAAGCCCACAGCCTGAATCTGTCCGCTTTGACCATCGCCAAGCAGTTCGCCAGCGCCACGGATTTCCAGGTCGTTGGTCGCCAGTACGAAACCGGCGCCGAGATCCTGAGTGTTGGCGATCGCCTCCAGACGCTTTTCCGCGTCCGAAGTGATTTGCTGGCGCGGCGGCGTCAGCAGGTACGCATATGCCTGGTGGTGACTACGGCCGACTCGGCCACGCAACTGGTGCAGTTGCGCCAGACCGAACTTGTCAGCGCGTTCGATGATGATGGTGTTGGCGCTCGGCACGTCGATGCCGGTCTCGATGATGGTCGAGGCGATCAGCACGTTGAAGCGCTTGTGATAAAAGTCGCTCATCACCTGTTCGAGTTCGCGTTCGCGCATCTGTCCGTGACCGATACCGATACGCGCTTCCGGCACCAGTTCGGCGAGATCGGCAGCGCACTTCTCGATGGTTTTCACATCGTTGTGCAGGTAGTACACCTGACCGCCGCGCAGCAGTTCGCGCAGCAGGGCCTCTTTGACCGTGCTCTTGTTCTGCTCCATGACGAAGGTGCGCACCGACAGGCGTCGCGCCGGCGGCGTGGCGATGATCGACAGGTCGCGCATGCCCGACACCGCCATGTTCAGCGTGCGCGGAATGGGCGTGGCGGTCAGCGTGAGAATGTCGACTTCACTGCGCAGGGCTTTGAGCTGCTCTTTCTGACGGACACCGAAACGGTGCTCTTCGTCGATGATCACCAGCCCGAGGTTCTTGATTTTGACGTCGTCGGACAGCAGCTTGTGCGTGCCGATGACGATGTCGATCTTGCCTTCGGCCAGATCGGCAATCGCCGCATTCACTTCCTTGGCCGATTTGAAGCGGCTCATCACCTCCACGGTCACCGGCCAGTCGGCGAAGCGGTCGCGGAAGCTGTTGTAATGCTGCTGGGCGAGCAGGGTGGTCGGCACCAGAATCGCCACTTGGCGACCGCCGTGCACGGCGATGAACGCCGCGCGCATGGCCACTTCGGTCTTGCCGAAACCGACGTCGCCGCAGACCAGGCGATCCATCGGTTTCGGCGCGAGCATGTCTTCGCGCACAGCTTCGATGGTCGATTGTTGATCCGGGGTTTCTTCGAACGGGAAACCAGCGCTGAATGTGGCGTAATCGGCTTTCGGGTCAGCGAATGCATAACCTTCGCGAGCCGCACGACGGGCATAGATGTCGAGCAGTTCGGCGGCGACATCGCGCACTTGCTCGGCGGCTTTGCGCTTGGCTTTCTGCCAGGTCTCGGAGCCGAGGCGGTGCAGCGGGGCCAGCGAATCGTCGCTGCCGGTGTAGCGCGCGATCAAGTGCAGGTTGGCCACCGGCACATAAAGCTTGGCGTTCTCGGCGTATTCGAGGGTGAGGAACTCGGCGGCCTGGTTGTCGATTTCCAGAATCGTCAGGCCCAGATAGCGGCCGACGCCGTGGTCAATGTGCACCACCGGCGCACCTTCGCGCAGCTCGGTGAGGTTCTTGATCACCGCGTCATTGCTGACGTCGCTGCGTTTCTCGCGACGCCGACGTTGCATCACGCGTTGGCCGAACAGCGGACTTTCCGCGACCAGCGCCAGTGCCGGGTCATCCAGCATCAGACCTTCGTCGAGCGGGGCAATGGTGATCGCCAGGCGATCCTTGCTCGCGACGAAGTCCGGCCAGCTGTCGACGGTTTTCGGTCGCAGCTTCAGGCGCTCAAGCAACTCCAGCAGGACTTCGCGACGGCCGGCGGATTCAGCGGTGAACAGCACGCGGCCGGGGAATTCATCAAGAAATGCCGACAGCGCCGCCAGCGGTTGCGTGGCTTTGGCTTCGATCGCCAGATTCGGCAGAGCCTGCGCGGGGAAGCGCTCGCGGCCGACGCCGGTTTCCACGTCCTGTTGACTGGCAACGACACGTGGCCAGCTCTTCAAGCGAGCGAAACAATCTTCCACCGGCAGGAACAGTTCCGCTGGTGGCAATAAAGGACGCGATGGGTCGACGCGACGTTCTTCGTAACGATTGCGCACGTCGTTCCAGAAATTCTCCGCCGCTTGCTCGATGCCCGGCAGCGAGAACACTTGCGTGTCTTGCGGCAGGTAATCGAACAGCGTCGAGGTTTCGTCGAAGAACAACGGCAGGTAGTACTCGATACCGGCCGGCGTGATGCCGCTGCTCAGATCCTGAAAGATCGGGCAGCGCCGGAAGTCGACATCGAAACGCTCGCGGAAGCGCGCCTTGAAACGGGTGACCGCGTCTTTTTGCAGCGGGAACTCGCGGGCCGGCAGCAGCTTGACCGAATCGACCTTGTCGATGGAACGCTGGTTTTCCGGATCGAAAGTGCGCAGGGTTTCGATTTCGTCGTCGAACAGGTCGATCCGATAGGGCAGTTTGCTGCCCATCGGGAACAAGTCGATCAGTGCGCCACGGACGGTGAACTCGCCGTGCTCATACACCGTGTCGACGTAGCGATAGCCACTGGCTTCGAGCCGCGAACGCATCTGCTCAACGTCGAGCTTCTGCCCTACATCCAGCACCAGGCTGCTGCCGAGCAGGAACTTGGTCGGCGCCAGGCGGTGCAACGCTGTGGTAATCGGCACCACCAGCACACCATGCGCCAACTCCGGCAGCCTGTATAAGCTGGCAATACGCTGGGAAATGATGTCCTGGTGCGGCGAGAACAGGTCGTACGGCAGGGTTTCCCAGTCGGGGAAATGCAGAACGGGCAAATCCGGGGCGAAGAAACTCAGCTCCTGTTCCAGTCGTTCAGCGCTTTGGCTGTCGGCGGTCAGTAGCAGGGTGAAGCGCTTGGCAGCGCTGGCAGCCTCGGCAATCGCCAGGCTGAGGGCAGCACCGGGCAAATTGCCCCAATGCTGTTTACCTGCCTCGGCAGGGAGTAGCGGTAGACGCAGAACGGGCACGGAAGGTTGAGCTCCAGGCTTTGCGACAAAGTCGGTAATTGTAGCGGCGTCCGGTGCCGCCTGTCAGTTGCAGACTACGTCTATCTTCGCAGTTTCGGCGAAATGTAGTGGTAACCATAAAAACGAGCTGTTTTTTTGCAGTTATGTAGTGCCGAAACCGGGTGGTGTTACGGAGGGTTACAGACATCGTCTAACAGTCGACGAATAATTGACAGCGCTGGAGGCCGCGTATTTACTGGGCTGGCGCGAGGCGTGATTTTTTTGAAAGGGATTTTGTTACCGATTTCGCGACAAGCGCGCATTGCTGAATGAGGTTGTCGGCGGCATAATGTAGCCCCTTTTTTCTGCCCCTACATGTGGAAGGTTACCGTGACTCAGAAGCCCGACCAGTGTCTTGGTGAATGGATCGACCGTGAAGCACTCGCAGAAGCGATGATTCCGCTTATCGGTCAGCTCTACCGCAATAACAACGTGGTGAGCTCGATCTATGGCCGCAGCCTGATCAACCAGTCTGTCATCGCGATTCTCAAAGCTCACCGCTTTGCGCGCCACCGTTCTTCCGACGACAGCGAACTCTCCGTCCACGAAACATTCCCACTGCTCAAAGCCATGAGCGAGCTCAAGCTCGGCGCGGCTTCGGTAGATCTGGGCAAGTTGGCGTTCAAATTCCGCAACGAAGGCAATGGCCGCAGCGCCGAGCAGTTCGTTCGTGAAGAAATGGCTGACGTGGTTGGCCAGCAAAACGCTTCCGCACGTAAAGGCACTGACGTTGTGCTGTACGGCTTCGGTCGTATCGGTCGTCTGCTGGCGCGCATCCTGATTGAAAAAACCGGTGGTGGCGACGGCTTGCGTCTGCGTGCCATCGTCGTGCGCAAAGGCGCCGAAAACGACCTGACCAAACGCGCCAGCCTGCTGCGTCGCGATTCGGTACACGGTTCGTTCAACGGCACCATTACCATCGACGAAGAAAACAACACCATCACCGCCAACGGTAACCTGATCCAGGTGATCTACGCGAAGAACCCGACCGAAGTGGATTACACCCAGTACGGCATCAAAGACGCGCTGCTGGTGGACAACACCGGTGTATGGCGTGACGCCGATGGCCTGGGTCAGCACTTGCAGTGCCCGGGTATCGACCGCGTTGTTCTGACCGCGCCTGGCAAAGGCAAGCTGAAGAACATCGTTCACGGCATCAACCACGGTGAAATCACCGCTGATGACAAGATCGTCTCCGCCGCTTCCTGCACCACCAACGCCATCGTGCCGGTGCTGAAAGCTGTGAATGACAAGTTCGGCATCATCAACGGTCACGTCGAAACCGTTCACTCGTACACCAACGACCAGAACCTGATCGACAACTTCCACAAAGGCGATCGCCGTGGTCGTAGCGCCGCGCTGAACATGGTAATCACCGAGACCGGTGCTGCCACCGCTGCTGCCAAGGCCCTGCCTGAGCTGGCCGGCAAGCTGACCGGTAACGCGATCCGTGTGCCGACGCCAAACGTGTCGATGGCCATTCTCAACCTCAACCTTGAGAAAGCCGCCACCCGTGAAGAGATGAACGAGTACCTGCGCTACATGGCGCTGCACTCCGATCTGCACAAGCAAATCGACTTCGTCAATTCGCAGGAAGTGGTTTCGACTGACTTCGTTGGTTCGCGCCACGCCGGTGTGGTCGATGCCGAAGCGACCATCGTTCAGGACAACCGCGTTGTTCTGTACGTCTGGTACGACAACGAGTTCGGTTACAGCTGCCAGGTTATCCGCGTGATGGAAGACATGGCTGATGTGAATCCGCCAGCGTTCCCGCGCTAAGCGATAGCTGCACATGAAAACGCCCCGGCTTTGGTCGGGGCGTTTTTGTTTGTGTGTCAGTTGGATCTGTGATGCCAGTCTAGGCCTCATCGCGAGCAGGCTCACTCCTACATGGGGATTTGTGAACGACGCAGATCCAATGTAGGAGTGAGCCTGCTCGCGATAGCTATTTAACGAGCGCCGCCGGGTATGGCTGCTTGCGCAGTACGTAACTCGTGCTTATTGCCCCGGAACAGCACCAGCGTCGCAATCAACCCCAACACCGCTGCACCACTGAGCCAGATTCCCGGTGCCGCCTTGTTATCCAGCACATGAATCAAATACGTACACGCCGCCGGGGTAAACCCGCCGAAGGTTGCCGTCGCCAAGCTATAGGCCAGCGAGAAGCCGGTCGTACGCACCTCCACCGGCATGATCTCGGTCAGCGCCACCACCATCGCGCCGTTGTACGAGCCGTACAGGAACGACAACCACAACTCGACGATCAGCAAATGGCTGAAGCTTGGGTTCGCCACCAGCCACGACAGCGCCGGATAGGCTGTAAGAATCGCCAGAATCGTCGCCGCCAGCAGTAGGGGTTTACGTCCGATCTTGTCAGACACCGAACCCATCACCGGCAACCAGAAGAAGTTCGACAGACCGATACATACCGTCACCAGTAACGCGTCGAAGTCCGACAGGTGCAGCTCAGCCTTGCCGAACGTCGGGGTGTAGGCGGTGATCAGGTAGAAAGACACCGTGGTCATCACCACCAGCGCCATGCCAGCGATGACGATGCCAAAGTTCTGACCGATCGAGCGGACAATTTCCCGCAGGGTAGGGCGATGTTTCCGCGCCTGGAATTCCGGGGTTTCCTCAAGCGAGCGGCGAATGACGAAGATCACTGGCACAATCATGCAGCCGATCAGGAACGGCACGCGCCAGCCCCAGTCACCCATTTGTTCCGGGCTCAGCCAATGGTTGAGACCCACACCGAGCAATCCGGCGAAGACCACCGCTGCTTGCTGGCTCGCAGACTGCCAACTGACGAAGAAGCCCTTGCGGCCCGGTGTGGCGATTTCTGCCAGATAGACAGAGACACCGCCCAGCTCCACGCCAGCCGAAAAGCCTTGCAGCAAGCGACCGAACAGTACGATCAGCGGCGCGGCGACACCAAGGGTGGCATAGCCCGGTACGCAGGCAATCAGCACCGTACCGGCAGCCATCAGCGCCAATGTGATGATCAGGCCCTGACGACGGCCATGACGGTCGATGTAGGCGCCGAGGAAGATTGCCCCGAGCGGTCGCATCAGGAAGCCGGCACCAAAGGTCGCCAGCGACAACATCAACGACGCGAAAGCGCTGTCGGTGGGGAAGAAGGTCTTGGCGATGGCTGTGGCGTAGAAGCCATAGACCATAAAGTCGAACATTTCGAGAAAGTTGCCGCTGACAACGCGAAAGATCGCTTTGCCTTTGCCCGTGGTGGAGGACATGTTCAGGTACTCACTATTGGATTTTGTATAAAGATGTTGCAGATCCTTTAATTCATAATGGCCGCCGCGGTTTTACGGAGAGATGAATAATTGTTCATTGGACGGTTGCTTGGGCTTGTGATTCTGGCTGGCCTATTGGCTGGCTGCGGTAGTGGCGACTCCATGGAAGGCTTCGGTGGGCCGACCATGGGCAGCACGTATTCGATCAAGTACGTGCGCCACGCCGGCATGCCTGAATCAGCGCAGGTTCGCAGTGAAGTGGAGGGTATCCTCGGCGAAGTCGATCGGCAGTTATCCACCTATCGCAATGACTCGGACATCGAGCGCTTCAACGCTTTGCCCGCGAATAGCTGTCAGAAAATGCCTGCATCGGTTCTTGAATTGGTCCGCGTTGGCGAACAGCTGTCAGTGCAAAGCGAAGGCTCCTACGACCTCACTGTCGAGCCGCTGATGAATCTCTGGGGATTCGGCCCGCAGGGACGCGAAGAGAAAGTCCCTGGCGCCGCCGCACTCGCCGAGGTGATGTCGCGCGTCGGTCATCAGCACTTGCGCATCAATGGCGATCAGTTGTGCAAGGACGCCGCCGTCGAAGTCGACTTCAACAGCATCGCCGCCGGTTATGCCGTCGACACTATCGCGGCGAGGCTCGACGCCATGGGCATTCAAGACTACTTGGCCGAAGTCACAGGTGAATTAAAGGCCAAAGGCAGAAAACTCGACGGCTCGCCCTGGCGCATTGCTTTGGAAGAACCTCGTGATGATCAACAGGTCGCCGAGCGCATCATCAATGTCGACGGCTACGGCGTTTCCACCTCCGGCGACTACCGCAACTATTTCCTGCAGGACGGTCGGCGCTATTCCCACACCTTTGATGCCCGCACGGGGGCACCGGTCCTACACAGCCTGGCGTCAGTCACGGTGATTCATCCTTCAGCGCTGATGGCCGATGGACTATCGACGCTGTTGCTGATTCTTGGCCCGGAAAGGGCGTGGGACTATGCCGAAAAACATGAGATTGGTGCATTCTTCGTGATTCGTGCCGATACAGGTTTTGTCATCCGCACCAGTCACGCTTTCGAGCAACTCAGCGGCAAAAAACTGACTGAGAACAATACGAAAGCTGGCGTTGTAGTGCAGGCAAAAGTAGCCTACGACGCGACCAAGGGTTAATGTGCGCGGCGTTGACGCTTCTATAGACTGTGTCCGGGTTCTTGATTGACCCCCAATTGTTCCTTCGCGCCGCCGTTCGGCGTGATTTAGCCGCCGGTGCTGCTGGCACCGCGGCCTGTTCTGAGGAGTACGCATGGCTGTCTACAACTACGACGTGGTGGTACTGGGTTCCGGCCCGGCGGGAGAAGGCGCGGCAATGAACGCCGCCAAAGCAGGGCGCAAGGTCGCGATGGTCGACAGCCGTCGCCAGGTCGGCGGCAACTGCACCCACCTCGGCACCATCCCGTCCAAGGCACTGCGTCATTCGGTGCGGCAGATCATGCAGTTCAACACCAATCCTATGTTCCGGGCGATCGGTGAGCCACGCTGGTTCTCCTTCCCGGACGTGTTGAAAAGCGCCGAGAAAGTCATTTCCAAACAAGTCGCCTCGCGCACCGGCTACTACGCCCGTAACCGCGTCGACGTGTTCTTCGGCACCGGCAGCTTCGCCGACGAACAAACCATCGAAGTGGTCTGCGCCAACGGTGTGGTCGAAAAACTGGTCGCCAAGCACATCATCATCGCCACCGGCTCGCGCCCGTATCGCCCGGCGGACATCGATTTTCATCACCCGCGTATCTACGATAGCGACACCATCCTCAGCCTCGGCCACACCCCGCGTAAACTCATCGTTTACGGCGCCGGCGTGATCGGCTGCGAATACGCCTCGATCTTCAGCGGTCTGGGTGTACTGGTTGAACTGGTCGATAACCGTGGTCAGTTGCTGAGCTTCCTCGACTCGGAAATCTCCCAGGCGTTGAGCTACCACTTCAGCAACAACAACATCACCGTGCGCCACAATGAAGATTACGATCGCGTTGAAGGCGTCGACAACGGCGTGATCCTGCACCTCAAGTCCGGCAAGAAGATCAAGGCCGACGCCTTGCTCTGGTGCAACGGCCGTACCGGTAACACCGACCAGCTCGGTCTGGAAAACATCGGCGTCAAGGTCAACAGCCGTGGCCAGATCGAAGTCGACGAGGCTTACCGCACCTGCGTACCGAACATCTACGGTGCCGGTGACGTGATCGGCTGGCCGAGCCTGGCGAGTGCCGCCCACGACCAGGGTCGTTCGGCCGCTGGCAGCATCGTTGATAACGGTAGCTGGCGTTTCGTCAATGACGTGCCGACCGGCATCTACACCATTCCGGAGATCAGCTCGATCGGCAAGAACGAGCAGGAGCTGACCCAGGCCAAAGTGCCGTATGAAGTCGGCAAGGCGTTCTTCAAAAGCATGGCGCGTGCGCAGATCGCCGGCGAGCCGCAAGGCATGCTGAAGATCCTGTTCCACCGTGAAACCCTGGAAGTGCTGGGCGTGCACTGCTTCGGTTATCAGGCGTCGGAGATCGTCCACATCGGTCAGGCGATCATGAACCAGCCGGGCGAACTGAACACCCTGAAGTACTTCGTCAACACCACGTTCAACTACCCGACCATGGCTGAAGCCTATCGGGTAGCGGCGTACGACGGCCTCAACCGGCTTTTTTGACGGGCTCCGGCCGGTGGCCTGAGCCGGCCGGGGAGACCGATTTCAGCAATTCTCGAGGGTGGCAGTGGCCAAACCGGGAAAGTCTGTAATCAGGCTGTCAACGCCGAAGTCGGCGAGCCTGCGCATCAGCGCAGGTTCGTTGACGGTCCACACCGACACATGCAGTCCCTGACGCTGCGCCTTCTGCAGGCGTTCCGGCGTACACAGCGTCCAGTTCAGCGCAAGAATCTCACAGCCATAACTGGCCGCGACCTTCAACGGGTCGAGCCAGGCGTATTCGGCGACCAGTCCGCGCGACACATCCGGCACCAGATCCAGCGCAGCTTTCAACACTTCCCGCGAACTCGAGGTGATCGTCACCTTGTCGAGCAGGCCATGCCGTTGGGCCATTTCACGAATCGCCAGCACCGTGGTTGCGGCGCGCGTACGTGAAGCGCTTTTGACCTCCAGTTGCCAGTGCTCGAAATCACACTTCTCGAACAACTCTTCCAGCGTCGGAATCGGGCACGGCTTGATCCAGCCCGGGCCGCCCTTGCGCGCGTCGTAGGTCACCAATTCGGCGGCGGTGTGCTCAACGACTTTGCCGCGGCGTTCCGTGGTGCGTTTGAGGGTCGGGTCGTGGATGACCATCAACTCGCCGTCCTTGGACAGGTGCAGATCCAGTTCGCAGCGGCGCACGCCGTGCTTGAGACATTCCTGAAAACTGCTCAGGGTGTTTTCCGGTGCTTCGCCCTTGGCGCCGCGGTGGCCGTAGATGAGGGTCACGGTTCTTCCTTAAATTAAATGCCTGATTCGTTCTGTTCGCGGGCCAGACGTCGTTCCTGAGCCTGCTTCTGCAAGATATAGCGGGCGAGCAACTGGCGCTGGGCATCGGTCAAGTGTTCGAACTCGGTGCCGACGTCATAACCTTCGCCCTTGCGGTCGCAATGGGTGACGCGTGCGCGCAGCAGCAGGCCCAGCGCTTGCGGCATCAGCACCAGTTTCACCGACAGGTGTGCGCCGGTGGCAATCGGCGTCGGGTACTGAAAGTCGATCCCGCCTTCGGAGATGATCACCGGTTGCGGCTCGCCGATATGGCCGAGCACGGTCAGGGCGACCACCTGGCTGAGCAGGTCGATGCGCTTGTTCTGCGATTTCAGAAACGCGGCGATGGCCCGGTCGCGCTCGCTGATCTGGCGCAACAGGTGCTGCGACTCGAATTCGCTCAGGTGCAGTTCGCTGAGCAGGTTGAAGAGTGGGGAAGCATCCTGCAACACTTCCTGGCCTGCGGCTTCGGGAGCGGACAGGGGCCGAATTTCCAGTGCGATCGTGTCCTCGATACGGTAGTATTCGCGGCGATCTTCTTCATCTAATGTCGACATGGCGAACCCATGGTAGCGGCGGTGGTCTGAGTGTAAAGCTGGTTATCGACCCCCGCCACAAGGACGTTCCTTTTCCCTCCGAACAAGCCCCGACATGTTCAGACCTCTCTTCGTATTTATCGGCACGCGTTATACCCGTGCAAAGCGTCGCAATCATTTTGTGTCATTCATTTCCCTGACTTCGATGATCGGGCTCGCCCTTGGCGTGGTCGTGATGATCGTCGTGCTATCGGTGATGAATGGTTTCGATCATGAGATGCGCACCCGCGTGCTGGGCATGGTGCCCCACGCGACCATCGAATCCACTGAGCCGATTAACGATTGGCAAAGCCTGGCCACCCAGGTCAAGCAGAACCCGCAGGTGACGGCGGTTGCGCCGTTCACCCAGATGCAGGGCCTGCTGACCAATAACGGTCAGGTGTCCAAGGTGTTGCTCAATGCCATCGACCCTGCGCTTGAGCGCAACGTGTCGATCATCGACAACTTCATGAAACAGGGCAAACTCGACGATTTGACGCCGGGCAGCTTCGGCATCGTCATCGGCGACAAGGCTGCGACCAAGCTGGGCGTGGGCATCGGTGACAAAGTCACCTTTGTTGCGCCGGAGGTCAGCGTGACCCCGGCCGGGATGTTCCCGCGCATGAAGCGCTTCACTGTTGTGGGCATTTTCCATGTCGGCGCCGGTGAGCTCGACGGCTATCTGGGCGTCACCAACCTGCAGGATCTGGCGAAGATGCACCGCTGGAAGCCTGATCAGGTGCAGGGCATTCGCCTGAAGTTCGACGACCTGTTCCAGGCGCCGCGCGTGGCATGGAACATCGCCCAGCAGCTTGGCGAAGACCATTACTACGCCCGCGACTGGACGCGCACCCACGGCAATCTGTATCAGGCGATCCGCATGGAAAAAGCCATGATCGGCCTGCTGTTGCTGCTGATCGTCGCCGTTGCCGCGTTCAACATCATTTCCACGCTGGTGATGGTGGTGAATGACAAGAAGGGCGACATCGCCATTCTGCGCACATTGGGCGCGACGCCGGGCACGATCATGCGCACGTTCATGGTGCAAGGCACGGTGATCGGCGTGGTCGGTACGGCGATTGGCGCGGTGGTGGGTATTTTCGCCGCGCTTAATGTCAGCGCCGCGATCTCGGCACTGGAAGGCCTGATCGGCCACAAATTCCTTAATGCTGACGTGTATTTCATTGATTATCTTCCGTCGCAGGTGCAGAGCCAGGACGTGGTCATGGTCTGTGCGGCGGCGTTGGTCCTGAGTTTTCTCGCCACCCTGTATCCCGCCTGGCGTGCCGCGCGCACCCAGCCGGCGGAGGCGCTACGTTATGAGTGAGTCGGGCATGAGTGAACAAGCAATCTTGAGCTGCCGCAACCTGGGCAAATCCTACGAGGAAGGTCCGGAGTCGGTAGAAGTACTGGCCGGACTGCAACTGGAGTTGCACCCGGGCGAGCGTGTAGCGATCGTCGGCACTTCGGGTTCGGGCAAAAGTACCTTGCTCAACCTGTTGGGCGGTCTCGATACGCCAACCAAAGGCAGCGTCTGGCTCGACGGTGAAGAACTGTCGGCACTGAGCGAGAAGAAGCGTGGCCTGCTGCGTAACCGTGCGCTCGGTTTCGTTTACCAGTTCCACCACTTGCTGCCGGAATTCACCGCGCTGGAAAACGTCTGCATGCCGCTGCTGATCGGCAAGACGCCGATTCCGGAAGCCCGTCAGCGCGCCACGGCATTGCTGGAGCGCGTCGGCCTCGGCCATCGTCTGGAGCACAAACCGGCCGAACTGTCCGGTGGTGAGCGTCAACGTGTCGCCATCGCCCGTGCACTGGTGAACAAACCAGGCCTGGTGATGCTCGACGAGCCGACCGGCAACCTCGACTCGCACACCGCGCAGGGCATTCAGGATTTGATGCTGGAACTCAGCACCTCGATGCGCACCGCGTTCCTGGTGGTGACTCACGACATGAACCTGGCCCGCCAGATGGATCGCGTATTGCACCTGCAAGAAGGTCGCCTCACGCCCATCTGATTGGCTGAAACCTGACGCTTGCAAAGGCGTTGGGTCTTTTATTTTTATACGGTGCCCCAGCGAATGTTCAGACCGTTATCGATCTTTATCGGCACGCGCTATACCCGCGCCAAGCGCCGCAATCGCTTTGTTTCGTTCATTTCGATGACCTCGATGATCGGCCTCGCCCTCGGCGTGCTGGCGATGATTGTGGTGTTGTCGGTAATGAACGGCTTCCAGCGCGAAATGAGCTCGCGCATCCTCGGCATGGTGCCGCACGCGACCATCATTGGCGTGAAGCCGATTGATGACTGGCAGCCGGTTGCCGCCGCCGCGATGAAAAATCCTGAAGTGACTGCCGCCGTGCCGTTCACTGAGATGGAAGGCATGCTCTCCTATAAGGGGCTGATGCAGCCGATCCAGATCAGCGGCGTTGACCCGGCGCAGGAAGGCAAGGTGTCGATCGTTGCCCAGCACATCGTGCAGGGCCGTCTCGATGCCTTGAAACCGGGCGAGTTCGGCGTGGTAATCGGTGAAATCACCGCACGGCGTTTCCGTCTCAATGTCGGCGACAAGATCACCTTGATCGTCCCGGAAGTCAGCACTGCGCCGGGTGGCATCACGCCGCGCATGCAGCGTCTGAACGTGGTCGGTGTGTTCAAGGTCGGTGCTGAACTGGACGGCTCGATGGGTCTGATCCATGTGGCCGATGCCGCGACCATGCAGCACTGGGAGCCGAATCAGGTACAGAGCGTGCGTCTGGCGGTCAAAGACCTGTACGCCGCACCGAAAGTCTCCTCGGACATCGCCGCCGGTTTGGGCTCCGATTTCAAGGCTGACGACTGGACCCACACCCAGGGCAGCCTGTTCAGCGCAATGAAAATGGAAAAAACCATGATCGGCCTGCTGTTGTTGATGATCGTCGCGGTGGCGGCGTTCAATATCATCGCAACGCTGATCATGGTGGTGAACGACAAGGGCGCGGACATCGCGATTTTGCGTACCATCGGCGCCACGCCACGGCAGATCATGGCGATCTTCATGGTGCAGGGCACGGTGATCGGCATTGTCGGTACGATCATTGGCGGCGTGTTGGGCGTGATTGCGGCGTTGAATGTCAGTCAGATCGTGGGCTGGATCGAGCGAGTCAGTGGGCAGCATATCTTCAGTTCTGACGTGTACTTCGTCAGCAATCTGCCGTCGGAATTGCAGGGTGGGGATGTGCTGTTGATCTGCTCGGCGGGCTTTATTCTGAGCTTCCTGGCGACGGTATATCCGGCCTGGCGGGCGGCGAAGATCGAACCGGCTCACGCCCTGAGATATTCATAAACCTTTAGACCGCTTTCGCGAGCAGGCTCGGTCCCACAGGGGATTTGTGAACGACGCAGATCCAATGTGGGAGCGAGCCTGCTCGCGAAGGGGCCGGAACTGCTGGCCTCAATCTCCCTTGGGTAGCTCAATCACAAACCGCGTCCATCCTTCTTCAGATTCGCAATGAATCTGCCCACCATGGGCACGGACGATGGATTGAGTAATCGCCAACCCCAACCCTGCATGCTCACTGCTGCCTTCCTGCCGCGCCGGATCGGCCCGATAAAATCGATCAAACAGGCGTGGCAACAACTCCGCAGAAATCCCTTCACCACTGTTCTCGACTGAAATGCGTACCGCGTTCGGTTGATCAACGATCCGCAAGCTCACGTAGCCCTCAACCGGGGTAAACCGCAGCGCGTTATCGAGCAAGTTCGATAAGGCCCGGCGCAACATGCTGCGATCACCCTCGATTCGCCCATGGCCCTCACGACTCAGCCTGACCCCAGCGTCCTCCGCCAGCGGCGCAAAAAACTCCAGCAACACATCGGTCTCATCCGCCAGTTCCAGCGGCTCACGCTTAGGCATCAGCAGACCGTGATCAGCCTTGGCCAGGTACAACATGTCGTTGACCAGTTGCGCCATCCATTGCAGTTCTTCGAGATTGCTGTGCAGCGCTTCGCGGTAATCTTCGATCGGCCGTGGGCGGGTGAGGGTCACCTGAGTGTGGGTCAGCAGGTTCGACAGCGGTGTGCGTAGTTCATGGGCGATGTCGGCGGAAAACGCCGAGAGCCGCTGAAACGAGTCGTCTAGGCGTGCGAGCATGGCGTTGAAGCTGTGGGCCATTTCCGCAAGTTCTGGCGGCATTTGTTCTTCTGGGAGTCGGGCATTCAGCGATTGTGCGGAAATCCCACGAGCGACTGCACTCATGCGTCGCAATGGCCGTAAGCCGCTGCGTGCTGCCCAGGCACCGAGCAAAGCGGTGGCCAGTGCCGAGAGACCGACAGTCAGCCAGATCAGATGCTGCATGCGTTGCAGGAAGTGCTGGTGATGGGTGATGTCCAGCAGCATTGTCAGTTGCGGGGAATCGGCTTTTTCCGGGTAGAGCGGGGCGTTGAGCACGCGGTAATCGGTGCCGTCATGGCTTATGGTCGACAGGCCGGATTGTTGCGGCAAATCCTTGGGGATTTGCGTCGAACTGTCATACCAGCGCTGGCCGTCACTGCCGGTAATGCGCAACGACAGATCGGCCTGACGGCTCAGCTCATCCGCCAGCCGCGCCTCACGTTGAGCGGGTTGAACATCCTGCAAGGCGCGGCGCAGGCCAATCAGTTTGCCGTCCAATTGCTGTTGATCGAGTTCGATAAAGTGCGCCTCGCTGGCGCGGTCGAACAGCACGCCGGCGAACAGTGAAACCACGGCGGTGCACGCGGCAAACAACAAGGCCAGGCGCGAACTCAGGGACAAACGGCGCATCAGGCGCTGCGCTCTTCGAGCACGTAACCCATGCCGCGCACGGTGTGGATCAGTTTGTCAGGGAACTCATCGTCGATTTTCAGGCGCAATCGGCGGATTGCCACTTCGATGACATTGGTGTCGCTGTCGAAATTCATGTCCCAGACCTGTGAGGCAATCAGCGATTTCGGCAGCACTTCGCCTTGGCGACGCAGAAGCATTTCCAGCAGCGCGAATTCCTTGGCGGTCAGGTCGATGCGCTGGCCGCTGCGCTCCACGCGGCGGCGGATCAGATCCAGGCGTAAGTCAGCTAATTGCAGACTGGTTTCCTGCGGCGTGGCGCTGCCGCGTCGCAATAGACTGCGCACCCGCGCCAGTAACTCGGAGAAGGCGAAGGGTTTGACCAGATAGTCGTCGGCGCCCAGTTCGAGGCCGTGAACCCTGTCCTCCACGGCGTCTTTGGCCGTGAGAAAAAGTACCGGCGTATCCAGCCCGGCGCTGCGCACCGCTTGCAGAATCTGCCAGCCGCTGCGACCCGGCAGCATCACGTCGAGGATCAGCAGCGCGTAATCACCGCTCAGCGCCAGTTGCTGACCGCTGTTGCCGTCGGCCACCAGTTCGGTGTTGAACCCGGCCTCGGTCAGGCCCTGGCGCAGGTATTGGCCGGTTTTCGCTTGGTCTTCGACGATCAACAGTTTCATGGGCGACTCGGGTGGGTTAGGGGGTGTTGTAGTCACGAAAGCTTTATACCGTGAGCGCTGGCGACAAACGCCAACCTGACAAAGTTGTAATCTCCCTGTCAGGTAGATGCCAGCGCAGGCCGGCTAAAGTTTCCCATAAGCTGAATCTTATCTTGTTGGAGAACGACCATGTTTTTACGCCAATCCCTGACGTTGGCTGCCTGTCTGTTGGCGCTGAGTTCACCAGTGTGGGCCGCGCCGGCACACAACTACGACTTCGGCCAGCCAGCGCCTGCCGCCAAAGCCACGCGCAGCATCGAAGTGGTGATGGGTGATATGTCGTTTGATCCGAAAGCCATTCAGATCAAGGCCGGTGAGACCGTTCGTTTTGTGCTGGTGAATAAAGGCCAGTTGTTGCACGAATTCAACCTCGGTGACGCGGCGATGCACGCCAGACACCAGCAGGAAATGTTGCAGATGCAGCAAAGCGGCATGCTTACGCCTACCGGCATGAAGGAAATGTCCCACGACATGGCCGGCATGGATCACGCAGCGATGGGCCATGGCATGAAGCACGACGACCCCAACAGCGTGCTGGTCGAACCGGGCAAGACCGCCGAACTGACCTGGACCTTCAGCAAGGCCACGAGCCTTGAGTTTGCCTGCAATATTCCCGGGCATTATCAGGCGGGCATGGTCGGCAAACTGACTGTCAGTCAGTAAGCACTCAAAGGCGCGGGCAAAGGCTGGTAGAATCCGCTGATTATTCAGTCAGGTTTCCGCCATGCATCCCGCAGCCGAACACTCGCCGCTGGGCAAATCCAGCGAATACATCGCCACCTACACGCCGTCCCTGCTGTTCCCGATTCCGCGCACCGCGAAATGGGCCGAGCTGGGCCTGACCGCCGAAACCCTGCCGTATAAAGGTGTGGATTTCTGGAACTGCTTCGAGCTGTCGTGGCTGCTGCCGTCGGGCAAGCCGGTGGTGGCGATCGGCGAATTCAGCATTCCGGCGGATTCGCCGAATATTATCGAATCGAAGTCGTTCAAGTTGTATTTGAACTCGCTGAACCAGACGGCGTTTGCCGACGTTGCTGCATTGGAAGCGACACTGGTCAAGGACTTGTCTGCGGCCGCTGGAAAACCGGTGGGCGTGCGGGTTCGCAGCCTGAAAGACGTTGAAGCGGAAGGCGTCGTGGCGTTGCCGGGCGTGTGCATCGACGATCTGGATATCAGCGTCAGCAACTATGAGCATCCGCGCCCGGAACTGCTGCGTTGCGATGATTCGCGGATTGTTGAAGAGAGCGTGCACAGCCATCTGCTCAAATCCAATTGTCCGGTGACCAGTCAGCCGGACTGGGGCAGTGTGGTGGTGGAATATCGCGGCTCGGCGCTGGATCATGCGAGTTTGCTGGAATACATCGTCAGCTTCCGTCAGCACTCGGACTTCCATGAACAGTGTGTGGAGCGGATTTTCCTCGATTTGCAGCGCTTGTTGAAACCCGAGAAGCTCACGGTGTTTGCACGTTACGTGCGTCGCGGCGGTCTGGATATCAACCCGTATCGCAGCACCGAAAGCGTACAGCTGCCGAACCATCGATTGGTGCGTCAATAGATACCCAATGTAGGAGTGAGCCTGCTCGCGATAGCGGTGTAGCAGTCGACATCAACGTTGAATGTCAGTCAGCTATCGCGAGCAGGCTCACTCCTACAGGGGAATGCATTGCCAAAGTTGAAATGAAAAAGCCCTGCCAGTGATGGCAGGGCTTTTTTGTGTGGCGTGGAATCAGATCCCCATGCTGCCCAGCGCGTTGACGATATTGCGCAAGGTGCCAGCTATGGTTGGATGGTCAACTTCAAAGCGTTCAACGGCAAGGTTCACGCCGTCGGCAATGTTCGAATCGTTGGTCTTGGTTTCGAGTTCAAGTTCCAGTTCAATCTGCGCCATCAGCGCATGCAAATCCTCACGCTCGGCTTCCGACAGCGGCGGATTCTGCTCCAGCTGCTCGCGCAGGGTATCGAGCTGTTTTTGCAGTTCTTGGGCGGGCATGGTGTTTTCCTTTTATCAGTAGGCACTGGCATTGACCGCAGCCGCGCGCCAAAGGTCTATGGCTGACCTTTAGATTAATCCACTCCCGGCAAACCTGCATGATCCCGGTCAGGGCTTTTCGCCTTTGAGGCGGCGCAGGCTGATATCGGCGAGGCAGGTGTCGAGTTCGCCCAAGTGATCGATGACCGAATGTACGCCGAGGCCGAATAACTGCATCGTCGCCTTGCCACGCAGTTGTTCGCGTTCTTTCTGACTCAGCGCTTGCCATTCGCCCGGCGCCAGGCCGCACAGCGAGCCGCAGGAGGCGAGGCCGATGGTCCATAGCCCGGCATTCAGGCCGGCCTGCAACAGGCGCGGCTCACCGCTGACCAGTACGCAGCCGTCCAGACTGGCAACGTTCAAGTCCATCAAGGCTTGCCAGCAGGCATTCGGCGCAGGCCACGGATTGATTGTTGCCGAATGTTGCGCAGGTTTGATCGACGCCGGCAGTAAGGCTGACAACGATTGGGCGAGGGCAGGCGGCAGTTCATCCAGCCACGCACAGGGAATCTGCTGACGCTGCAAACTGTGCAGACTGTCGAGCGCGCCCGGCGTGGCCTCGGCATATTCGGGCCGGGCGGCGGTATTTGGACGAGCGCGGGCACCGAAATCCACCAGACAGCCGCTGAGTCCAAACAGTACGGCCGTCAGGCTTGGCGCGGCGATGGGCAAGGTTTCGGCGTGTGTCATGGCAGCGTCCCTGAAATAGCGATAAGGCTAGTCATTCCAGGTGACAGTTGCGTGACGGCTATGTGAAGCACGGCGTGGGAGGCGTCCTACAACTTTGCACAATTGGCCGACTGCCCAAACGGGCTTTTGCGCTTATACTAGCGGCCTTAATGCCCGGGCTTCGATGTCCGCGACAGTACCAATCCAAGGAGTTTTTCTATGCGCTGGAGCTATCCGCTCGCTCAGCTTTGTGTATGTGCCGGCCTGTTGCTGGCTCCGTTCGCCACTCAGGCGGCAACGGAAGAAGACCCTTGGGAAAGCGTCAACCGCCCGATTTTCCAGTTCAACGACTTTGTTGACACCTACGCGCTGAAGCCACTGGCGCAGGGTTATGAATTCGTTACTCCGCAGTTTCTGGAAGACGGCATTCACAACATGTTCCGCAACGTCGGTGATGTCACCAACCTTGCCAACAACATCCTGCAAGCCAAACCGGCTGCCGCAGGCGTCGACACTGCACGTTTGATCTTCAACACCACCTTCGGTCTGCTCGGCTTCTTCGACGTCGGCACCAAGATGGGCCTGAACCGCAGCGACGAAGACTTCGGTCAGACCCTCGGTTACTGGGGCGTAGGTAGCGGTCCTTACGTGATGCTGCCGCTGATGGGCCCGAGCACCCTGCGTGACGCGCCTTCCAAGTACGTCGACAGCTACACCGGTATGTACCGCTACATCGATCACGTGCCTACGCGTAACTCGATCTTCGGCCTGAACATCGTCGACACCCGCGCCAGCCTCCTGTCGAGCGAGAAGCTGATCAGCGGCGACAAGTACACCTTCATCCGCAACGCTTACTTGCAGAACCGCGAGTTCAAAGTGAAGGATGGCCAGGTCGAAGACGATTTTTAATCGCGACCGGTAAAAACAAAGGCGACCTCAAGGTCGCCTTTTTTGTGTGTAGCTATTTCATCTTCAGAATGGTCAGACCGAGTTTCTGGCCGCCGTCATCCTGTGCTCGAATCCAGACCACTTCGGTCTCGGCCTCAAGGCCGGTGAGTGCCGCGTGATCGGAGTCGATGCGTACGCTCAAACGGTCGCCGACCGCGAACTGGCGCGGCGCTTCGACCTGCATGCCGCTGCTGGAGAGGTCGATACACACCCCTGAAACCTCATCTCCTTCATGAATCAACACGACATCGGCATCGACCCGCATGCGGATGAAATCGCGCTTTTCGCTGTAGTCCCGACCGGTTTGACTCATGGCTTCGTCCTTCCATTGGGTTACGGTTTGAGCTGTTCTTATAACTCTCGGTGATTTGACAAGTAAAGTCGTCAAGCGACCATCGGCGCATGCTTGAAACGCTCTGCGGATGGGAGTACCGTCTGCGCCTTAGAAGGGCACCTCTGGTGCAACCGCGTTTGCAGACAATGCTCGAAAGCGGTGCAGCAGAGAGGCTAGAAAGCGAATCCAGTAGTCTGCGCAGGGCCAAATGCCTCGCCAACTACGCCAACCTAATTCTGGCGCCGTTTGCCCACATGCCAAAAACCAGTGCCACGCTGCTGATAATCGATGATGACGAAGTAGTGCGCGCGAGCCTCGCGGCCTATTTGGAAGACAGTGGTTTCAGCGTCCTGCAGGCCAGCAACGGCCAACAGGGTCTTCAGGTATTCGAGCAAGACACGCCCGACCTGGTCATCTGCGATCTGCGCATGCCGCAGATGGGCGGTCTCGAACTGATCCGTCAGGTCACCGAGCGGTCACCGCAAACACCGGTGATCGTGGTGTCGGGTGCCGGCGTCATGAACGATGCGGTCGAAGCCCTGCGTCTGGGCGCGGCGGATTACCTGATAAAGCCTCTCGAAGATCTGGCTGTGCTCGAGCACTCTGTGCGCCGGGCCCTGGATCGTGCGCGCCTGCTGCTGGAAAACCAGCGCTACCGCGAGAAGCTGGAAAAGGCCAACCGCGAGCTCGAGGCCAGCCTGAACCTGCTCCAGGAAGACCAGAACGCCGGTCGCCAGGTACAGATGAACATGCTGCCGGAAAGCCCGTGGAGCATCGACGAGTTCAAGTTCGCCCACCAGATCATCCCGTCGCTGTATCTGTCGGGTGATTTTGTCGACTATTTCCGTGTCGACGAGCGTCGGGTCGCGTTTTACCTGGCGGATGTCTCCGGTCATGGCGCCTCTTCAGCCTTCGTCACCGTGCTGCTGAAGTTCATGACCACGCGCTTGCTGTTCGAATCCAAGCGCAACGGCACATTGCCGGAATTCAAGCCTTCGGAAGTCCTTGGTCATATCAACCGGGGGCTGATCAGTTGTAAGCTGGGTAAACACGTCACAATGGTCGGTGGAGTCATCGACGAGGAGACCGGTTTGTTGACCTATAGCATCGGCGGCCATCTGCCGTTGCCTGTGTTGTACACGCCTGACAGTGTTCGTTATCTCGAAGGGCGTGGTCTGCCGGTGGGTCTCTTCAATGAGGCCACCTACGAAGATCACGTGCTTGAGCTGCCGCCGACGTTCAGCCTGACGCTGATGTCGGATGGCATTCTGGATCTTTTGCCAGAACCTACGCTCAAAGAAAAAGAAGCCGCTTTGCCTCAACGGGTGAAGTCGGCGGGCGGCAGCCTGGATGGTCTGCGGCAAGTGTTTGGATTGGCCACGCTAGGGGAGATGCCGGATGATATCGCCCTGTTGGTGTTGAGCAGGAATCTTTAATGAGTACCGGTAGAATCCAGTTCGCCGAGCAGGACGGCACCTTTGTCCTGAAGTTCGTCGGTGAAGTTCGCCTGACCCTGTGTTCGGCGTTGGATGCGACTATTGAGAAAATCTTCACCGCGCTGAATTTCAACGCGATCGTGATCGATTTGACCGAAACCCGCAGCATCGACAGCACGACGTTGGGCCTGTTGGCCAAACTGTCGATCCTGTCGCGGCAGAAGGTCGGCCTGCTGCCGACCGTCGTCACCACCCACGAAGACATCACCCGTCTGCTGCAATCGATGGGGTTCGAGCAGGTGTTCAACATCGTCAACCATCCCGTGCCATGCCCGGAATGCCTTGACGACCTGCCGGATCAGGACCAGTCGGAAGAAGTTGTGCGGATCAAGGTGCTTGAAGCGCACAAGATCCTCATGGGCCTGAACGATTCCAATCGTGAAGCGTTCCATGACCTGGTGAATGCCCTCGAAAGACACTGAGGGCCTGAAATGTGGGTAGAGCCTGCTGGCCCTATCGCGAGCAGGCTCACTCCTACAGGGTTCTTCATTCGACACACAATCGCGATCAGACCACAGATCCCTTGTAGGAGTGAGCCTGCTCGCGATAGCTCTCGCAAGAACACTGGAATTATCCAGCACCCACAAAAAAGGGCGAACCCTCACAGGTTCGCCCTTTTTGCATCTCGCTAACTCAAATCACAGCTTGGCCTGCAACAGCGCCTCAAGCTTTTCCTGGTCGCGAGCAAACTGACGGATGCCCTCAGCCAGTTTCTCGGTGGCCATGGCGTCTTCGTTGGACAACCAGCGGAATTGCGCTTCGTTGAGGCTCAGACGGGCTTCACCGGCGTTGCCCGGGGCGAGTTTGCGCTCCAGCTTGCCGGTGTCGGCGGCCAGTTTGTCGATCAGGTCCGGGCTGATGGTCAGGCGGTCGCAGCCGGCCAGTTGCTCGATCTGGTTGAGGTTGCGGAAGCTCGCGCCCATGACCACGGTCTTGTAGTCATTGGCCTTGTAGTAGTTGTAGATGCGGGTGACCGACTGCACGCCCGGATCATCGGCACCGGTGTAGTCGTTGCCGTTGGCTTTCTTGTACCAGTCGTAGATACGGCCCACGAACGGCGAAATCAGGAACACGCCAGCGTCGGCGCAAGCGGCCGCCTGAGCAAAGGAAAACAGCAGGGTCAGGTTGGTCTGGATACCTTCCTTCTCCAGCACTTCGGCGGCGCGGATGCCTTCCCAGGTCGAGGCGATCTTGATCAGTACACGATCACGGCCAATGCCGGCCTTGTCGTACAGCTCGATCAGGCGATGCGCGCGTTTCAGCACAGCATCCTTGTCGAACGACAAGCGCGCATCCACTTCAGTGGAAATACGGCCCGGGATCACTTTGAGAATTTCCTGACCGACTGCGACGCCAAAGCGGTCGCTGGCCAGGCCGACATCGCCCTTGCAGTCGCTGACGCAGGCGTTAAGCAGCTCGGCGTAGGCCGGAATGGCCGCCGCTTTGAGCAGCAGGGAAGGGTTGGTGGTGGCGTCGACCGGTTTGACTCGGGCGATCGCTTCGAAGTCGCCGGTATCAGCAACAACGGTGGTGAATTGTTTGAGTTGTTCCAGCTTGGAAGTCATGGGCGTGCTCTATCCTATGGGTCTGATGACATTACCCGAGCGCTGACGGTCACTCAAGGGCGTGTACGTGTATCGATGGCCCCTGCGGCAACAACCTGAAAACGATTGTTTGAAAGGTGGGGCGGGCTATCGATGGATACGATGCCAAAACAGCCAACAGGTTCAAAGCAACCGACCTGTGAACAGGCCGGTTGTATATTTGCTACTGGGCGTTCAACAGGGCTTCGACCGACAGGCGCGCCGGTTTTGGTTGCCCGTCGGACGTCAGCAGGCCGAAGTTCTTCTCGCGTTCATTGCTGCCCGTATCGCTGTTCTTCCATTCGTAGATGGAGGTCAGCGGGATGTTGAGTTTTTTAACATCGCCGATAAACGCGTTGATCTTGCTCGCCTGTCCTTCGGCACCGCCGTTGGACGCGAGCGCCGAGATGCCCCATTCACTGATGACGCCCGGCAGATGGAAGTTCTGCTGAATAAATGCCTGCGCATTGCTGATCTGCGCGGCCGTCATGCCATACGGGTGATAGGACACCGCGCTCAAGCATTTCGGGTATTCGCTGACAATGCGGTTCAGCGCCACCGTGGAAGCCGAGCCCGCGCTGGGTGGCCGGGCGAAACCGTAGCCGACCACTGGTGTCGATGGCGGCTGTCCTTGCAGTGTCTTGCACACCGCGCTCATGAACGGCACAAACGTGCTGTCGAACTTGCCCGTTGGCCAATAGGTTTCCAGATCCGGTTCATTCCATAGCTCGATCGCGACCAGTTGCGAGCCGTACGACTGTTCCAGCCCGGTCACGGCTTTGGCGAAGCCTTCACCGGCGCTGGCGAGTTCGGCGTTTGAGGTGGCGGGCAACGCTTTGATGGCGCGGACCGTCAGCAGAACCTCCAGCCCCGCAGACTTGGCCGCTGCAAAAGCATCGCTGACTTGCTGCTGATAAGCCTTGGCAGTCAGGCTTTCGCTCCACACGCCGAAGCGTACAAAACCGAAGCCTGCCGATTTGATCTGCGTGGCGTCGGCAGTGGTGAAATTCTGGATCTTCACCTGAATGCCGATGTTCTTGGCCGGAAGGTTAGGGAACAGTTCGCTGCCTTGAACCTGCGTTGCAGCCAGTGTCATCAGCGCCAGTGCGCCGAGTCGTTTGAGATGTGCTGATTTCATGTCTGCTCTCCCGAAGAGAAGTGACAACTACGAATATTGATCTCGTTACTCGGTTTTCGATCGAGATGGTGGCACTTAGTGCACGAATGTTATTTTTTGTCGGAAATCAAACAGCCGAAAATCACAGTTATTTTTAGTCCGCTAATTGTGGTTGGGGGACTTTTAGACGCTGTGGTACTTAATGCTCCAGTACTAACAGGGCGAATCTATTTCTGAGTGCAGGAAGATCTTGAGGGTTCATTCAATTGCTCTCGGGATGTTGGCCGTTTGACATTACACAGGAAAGTAAAACCTTGTTCAGAAAGATCCTTGTTGTTTGCGTTGGCAATATATGCCGAAGTCCGACGGCAGAACTGTTATTGCGCAATGCGCTGGGCTCATCGGCGATCACCGTGGCGTCCGCAGGCCTTGCTGCACGGGTCGGCGAGGGTGTCGAAGCTTCGGCCCGGCAGGTCCTTGAGGATCACGGGCACAGCGCCGCAACGTTCCAGGCACGGCAACTCACGGCCGACATCGTGAATGAATCGGATTTGATTCTGGTGATGGAAAAACAGCATGTAAATCAAGTGCTGAAAATCGCCTCTCACGCCAGAGGCAAAGTATTTCTGCTCGGCAAGTGGCAGAGCGAGCGCGAAATACAAGATCCGTATCGTCAAGGCAAGGCCGCTTTTATTCATGCCCATGCATTGATTGAAGATGCTGTCAGCTCATGGGCGCAACGCCTCGCGCGTTGATGAATATTCTTCAGATCAATGAATGGTAAGAACAGACTTATGCAGTTACCGTCCGTCATCGGCACCCGCGACAATGATCAAGACAGTATTGATCTTCTCGGCATATTCGGCAGTTTGATCGACCAGAAATGGTTGATCGGCGCGCTCACCGGCGCCTTCATGGTTACCGGTGTGGCCTACGCAGTGTTGGCCACGCCCGTGTACCTGGCGAATGCGCTGGTGCAGGTCGAACCGAAAAAGAACGACATGCTCGGGTTCTCCGACCTCAACAGCATGCTCGGTGGGCAATCGCCGTCGGTGACCGAAATCGGCATCATCAAATCCCGCGCGGTAATCGGCAAAACCGTCGACGACCTGCGCCTGGACATCGATGTCACCCCCAACACCTTCCCGATGATTGGCGGCTTTCTCGCCCGGCGTTATCGCGGCGAGACCGAGACCAGCGTCGCCGCGCCGCGTTTCGGCCTGAACAGTTACGCCTGGGGCGGTGAGCGCCTGGAGTTTGCCCGGCTCAATCTGCCGAAAGAACTGCTGGGCAAGAAGCTCACCCTGATCGCCGGTGAACAGAAGCATTTCCAGTTGCTCGATGACAACGACAACCTGCTGGTAGAAGGCATCGCCGGCGAAACCTTCGCGCAGGACGGCGTAGAAGGGCAGATCACACAGTTGCAGGCAAACCCCGGCACCCGTTTCGAAGTGGTGCGCAACCCGCGAATCGTGACCATTCAGGGCTATCAGGACGCACTGGATATCTCCGAGCAGGGCAAGGAATCGGGGATTATCAAACTGGCGCTGGCCAGCAGCGACGCCGCTGAAGCGGTGAAGATTCTCAACAAGATCGCCGCGCTGTACGTCGATCAGAACGTGCGCCGCACCTCGGCGGAAGCGGCGCAGAGCCTGGCCTTCCTGCAGAGTCAGTTGCCGCAGGTCAAACGTGATCTGGCCAAGGCCAGCGATGCGTTGAACGCCTACCAGACTCACGGCAAGACCGTGAACATCTCGCTGGAAACCCAATCGGTATTGGGTCAGTCGGTGGCCCTGGAAACGCGCATTTCCGAGCTGAAAATGCAGCAAGCGGAAATGGACCGAAAGTTCACTAAACAGCACCCGGCCTATCGCGCGTTGATGAGCCAGATCGGCGAACTGACCCAGCAACAGAAGTCGCTGGAAGGCAAGGTTGGCGATCTGCCCGCCACGCAACAAGAGCTGCTCAACCTGACCCGCGATGTCGAAGTCGCTTCGCAGATCTACACGCAGTTGCTGAACAAATCCCAGGAGCTGGACATTGTCCGCGCCGGTGCGGTGGGTAACGTGCGTCTGGTCGATGCGGCGGATGTCGACCTGACCAGTCCGGTCAAGCCGAAGAAAGCCCTGATTGTGCTGATCGCCACATTCCTCGGTGCCTTCGTCGGTGTGGCGCTGGTGCTGTTGCGCAAATCCCTGAGCCGTGGTCTGGAAGGCCCGGAAGCCATCGAGCAACTCGGCTTGCCGGTGTACGCGTCGATTCCGTACAGCGCCTTGCAGGAGGAAGAAGACGGCAAGAAAGGTCGCGCCCGCGACGGCGTCGACAAACCGGCGTACCTGTTGGCGCTGCGTAACCCGACGGATCTGTCGATCGAATCGATCCGCAGCCTGCGCACCTGCCTGCACTTCGCCGGCCTCGATTCGACCAACAACCGCATCATGATTTCCGGGCCGAGCCCGCAGGTCGGCAAGACTTTTGTTTCGTCCAACCTCGCGGCGGTCATGGCCCTCAGCGGCCAGCGCGTGGTGTTGATCGATGCCGACATGCGCAAAGGTCATCTGCACAAAACCCTCAACACGCCGATCACCAACGGTCTGTCCGACCTGCTGGTCAAGCGTTGCAGCATCGATCAGGCGATCAACAAAGTCGAAATCGATAACCTGCACTTCATCAGCCGTGGCCAGGTGCCGCCGAATCCTTCCGAGCTGTTGATGCACGCCAACTTCCGCGACTTGCTCGCCGAACTGAGCGAGCGCTACGACCTGGTGATCATCGATACGCCGCCGCTGCTGGCGGTGACTGATGCGGCGATTGTCGGTCGTGAAGCGGGGATCAGCCTGATCGTTACGCGCTTCGGGGTGAACCCGGCCAAAGAGATCGAACTGACCATTCGCCGCTTCGCGCAGAACGGTATCGAGTTGAAAGGCGCGGTGTTCAACGGCGTCGAGAAGCGTGCCGCCAGCTACTACGGCAACGGCGGCTACGGCTATTACAACTACGAATACGCGTCCGACAAATCCTGACTGTCAGCGACTGTTTTTTCCTCTTTGAAGTGGGTGATTTGTGAAGAAAATACTGCACGTGGCAGAGACGATCAAAGGTGGCGTCGCGACGGTGATCCGGACGATTTCGGCTTCGCCAGAAGGTGATGCGGCGAACTACGAGCTGGTGTATCTGGTCCCGGAGGATCAGGCCAAAGAGTTGCACGGCATCGGCGCGCAGCAGATTCGCACCTTTCCCCGCAGCGGGCGCAATGTGCCGTCGTTGCTGCGTTTCGCCTGGCGCCTGACTCAGGTCATGCTCAAGGAAAAACCCGACGTGGTGCATTTGCACAGCACTTTTTCCGGGGTGATCGGCCGTTGCGTGTGTGTGCTGCTGCGACCGTGGCGCAAGCCGAAAATCGTCTACTGCCCGCACGCCTTTTCGTTCCTGATGGAAAGCTCGCCGACCAAGCAGAAAGTCTATGCGTGGATCGAGCGAGTCCTGCAGAAAGTCACCGACGTGATCATTTGCGTCAGCCAGTACGAACTCGATAAAGCCGCGCGTTTCGGCATCGAGCGCAAGCGCATGAAGCTGATTTACAACGGCATTCACCGCAAGGATGACGCGCCGAAAGCGGCGAGTCCCGAGCCGATTCATCTGCTCTTTGTCGGTCGGCTCGATTATCAGAAAGGCTTCGACGTGCTGCTCAAGGCCTTCGCCAACGTGCAGCGCAAAGACTTGAAACTGACCGTGGTCGGCAGCGCGGTGAACGAGGACTCGGTGGAGTGCCCACCGATGGACGCCGTGGAATATTTGCCATGGGTCACACCGAGCGAGGTACAGGCGCTGTACCAGAAAGCCGATGCGTTGATTGTGCCGAGTCGCTGGGAAGGTTTCGCCATGGTGCCGCTGGAAGGCATGGCCATGGGTTTGCCGGTGATCGCCAGCAATTGCACCTCGCTGCCAGAACTGGTCACCAATGAAGTCTCCGGTTATGTCTTCCCCTCCGGCGATCACCAGGCGCTGGCCGATGTGCTGACGATCATCCAGAAGCCGCGCCTGCTCGACCTCGGCAACGAAGGTCGGAGCATCGTCCGCGAGCGTTTCAGCGCCGCGTTGATGATTCGCCAGACCTACGACCTGTATCGCGCCCCCACTTTTTAAGTAGAACTCAAGCATATGAACGTAACGATTTTGCATGGCTACAGTGCATCCAACTCCGGTGACGGCCTGCTCGTCGATCTGGCTATTGCGCTGGTGCAGCGCAACTTTGGCGAAGACACGGCGATCAGCGTGGTGGCTTCCGATCCGGACTCTTTCAGCTACTTGCCGCACCCGCGTTTTGACGCGCCGGTGATGGCTGCCAAAGGGCTGGGCCGGGTCAAGCAAGCGGTGTTCCTTAATCAGTCCTACGCCGGCCTGGCGGATCTGTTGAAGAAAACCGATCTGATCGTTGGTGTCGGTGGCGGCTACATGCGCTCGAAAAGTGCCTTCGAACACATCAAGCTGAAACTCGGCCACGCCAAGCAACTGGAAACCGCGATCCTCAGCAAAGTGCCGTCGGTGTACCTGCCGCAAAGCATCGGCCCGTTCCACGGCGAGAGCAGCAAGATCGTCGAGCACTACGCCAGCGCCGACGCGGTGTTCGTCCGCGACAACCGCTCTTCGGCTATTTTCGATGCCTGCGCCAACGTCTACCGCGCGCCGGATCTGGCGGTACAGTCGCTGGCGAGCAAAATCCTCCAGCAAGCGAAATTCACTCGCTGCGCATCGTCGCCGGCCACGGTTTGCGTGGTACTGCGCAAGCCGCCGGAGTGGAGCAAGGAAAAGAAAGTCGCTTATGTGGCCAACCTGAAGTTGCTGCTGCAGCGCCTGAAGAACAAAAGCAAAGTGGTTTGCGCCGTACAGAGCGCCGTGCGTGGTAACGATGACGGTGCGTTCTATCGCGAACTGGGCATCACCGAAGATTTGTTGTCGTTGAAAGCGACGATCGCCAAATATCAGCCGGACCTGGTGATTTCCGTGCGTCTGCACGGCGCTATCGAATCGCTGCTCTCCGGCGTGCCGGCGTACCACATCAGCTACGAGCGCAAAGGCTTCGGCGCCTATCAGGACATGGGCGTCGACGACTGGGTGATCAACGGTGGCGACATCAATGTCGACACGATCATCGACACGGTTTACGCGCCGAATGCGTTGTCGAATTTCGGTAAACGCCTGACCGACACCTGCCGTGAAATCGAAGCAAAAACCGTGGCCATGGACGAGATCATCAAGGGTGTCGTTCGATGATATTTCGGCTACTGCTTCGCGGCGGAGCCTTGGGCGCGAAGTTTTTGCTGGTGTTGGCGATCACCCATTACCTCGGTTATGAGGCGCTGGGTTTTTACGGCGTGGTGGTCGCGGCCTCGTTGATCGCCTCGAAGTTCTACAGCGTCGGTTTCAGTTCCGAGATCAATCGGTTGATCAGCGTGGGCGGCAGTTCGCGCCGCGTGGTCGATAAAGTCCTGCTGCTGTATCTGGCGGTGGGGCTGTTGTTGTCGGTGGTGACGGTGCTGATTTATTCACTGTTCCAGACAGTTGAAGCGACTGCCGCGCTGATTCTATGCGTGACCCTGGTGTTGCTCACCGAACATCTGTCGTTCGAGATCAACTCGTTCGTGTTTTCCGCGCAGAAAGCCACGGCGGGCGCGTTGCTGTTCTTCATCAAGACCGGCCTGTGGGCGCTGCTGGCAGTGGGCGGAATGATGCTCGACTGGGTGTCGGGAATCGCCAGCGTTTTGTGGCTGTGGGTGGCCGCCAACGCGCTGGTGATCATCGCCGGCTACCTGATCGTGGTAAACGTGCACAAGGGCCGTGTCGCCGGAACGTTGGCCACGGGCACCGTGTGGAAAGCCGGGTTGCCGTTTTACCTCGGCACCGGGCTGATCGCGTTGAGTCAGTACGCCGAGCGCTTTCTGATCATCGACCTGGAACCCTACGCCAGCCTCGGTAAATACGTGTACGCGTGGTCGGCGGCGAACACTTTGCAGGCGTTGTCGTACGCGGTGGTGGCGGTGGTCGGGATTCCGGTGCTGGCCAAGCGTTTTCAGGCTGAGCAACAGGCGTTCACAGTCAAGCAACTGTTCATCAACAAGTGGGTGATGCGTTCGCTGCTGGTGTCGGCGGCGGTGGCGGTGGCGATCTATGTGTTTTTCAACGTGGTGCTCGATTACGTCGCCACCAGCGTGCCGCGTCCGGACAATGCGATCCTCGGCGTACTGATTTTCTCCTTCGCCTTGCGCGCGATTGGCGACATCGTCTGGGGTGGTCTGATTGCTTCGAAAAACAGCCGGGTGTCATTGGCCAGCGCTGCCATTTGCTTGTTGGTTTCGGTGCCGGTCAGCTATCTGTTGATCAAGCACTATTCGATCTACGGCGCGGCGTGGGGCAACGTCTTCGCGATCATCGTGCAGCTCGTGGTGATTGCCGTGCTGACTCGCGCAACCGCTGCGAAAAAGGCTGCGTTGTCATGGGCCTGAAACTGCCGTGCATCGAGTTTCGTGGCAAGAGACTCGATTCGTATGTCTCGTTCCTGATCCTTTTCACCGGGCTGTTTCTGTCGGTGGCCATGCCGCTGCTGATTCCGCGTGATCCAGGCCCGGATGCGATGACCTTGTGGTCGTCCTACGCCCGTGCCGACAACTGCAACTTCTGGAACCCGTTCTCGCCGGATCGCTCGTCCTACGAGTGCTCGGCATTCCTGCTGCGGCCCACCGGGATCAACCTGACCAATGCCTGGGCCTACGGCATGTTCTGCAATTTTTTCCTCACGGCGATACCGGTGGTGGTGTTTCGGCGCATGCCGTTGGCGATCTTCGGCACGTTGTGTCTGTGGGGCATTGTTCGTTCGTTCTTTCTGGAAAACCTGACCAAGGAAATCATTGTGTCGGTGGCGGTGTTGAGCATTCTGCTCAGCTCGCTGACGCGTAAATATCGCGGCGGCTTCTTTCTCTCGGCGGTGATTTACGGCGTGCTGATCCGGCCGTACTGGATTCTGTTTTCGCTGTCGTGGGTTGGCGTCTGTGTGATGAAAAAGTACGTGTCGCGTACGACGTTTTTCCTGATGTTGTTCTTGTTCTACCTCGCGGTGGCGATGTCGATTCAGCTCGCTTTGGGCTTTCCGGTGTCATCGATTCGCGCCAGCAACAACGAACTGCGCACGGCGGGCGAGGAGGGCTCCAAATCGTTGATCGTCTCGTGGCTCACGGGCAGCGATTTCGTTTCGCAGGCGCTGGACTCGATGATCATTTTCTTCCGCTTGTCGTTCCCGGTGGAGCTGATTCTGCTGTCCGGGCCGGGGCAGGTGATCTTTGTCGCGTTGATGATCATGACCGCGTTGCTGCTGTTCAAAGTCATCACCTCAACCGATTACAAAGGCGCGCCGATCCAGACCAAACCTAAAGAGCTGATCGCGATTCCGCTGGCGTTTCTGCTGGTGCAGGGTCTGTTCGAGCCGGACTTCGGCTCCTTCGCCCGGCACTTCTCGATGGTGGTGCCGGTGTTGTTTGTCGGTCTGGGCTTGATGCTGCGGGCGAACAAACCGGTGCAGGTTGAATCACGAATTCTGAATTGAGGCAGGTGCTTTATGTCGAGCAAGAAAAAGTCCCTGGAGATTGAAACCCTGCGTGGCCTGGCGTGCCTGTTGCTGGTGCTCTATCACGTCATCGGGCCGTTGGGTGGCGGGTTGAAGATCGATATCGGCTCGCCGTTCCGGGTGATCGCCGACTCGATGGTGTACGTGCGCATGCCGCTGTTCACGTTTATCTCCGGGTACATCTATTCGATCTACAAAATCCGTGGCAATGACTTTTCCGCGTTCTTCAGCGGCAAGGTGCGGCGCTTGATCGTGCCGCTGTTTTGCGTCGGCGTGCCGTTTTCGGTGCTGCAGGCGGTGGGGCCGGGGGTGAACAAGGATGTCGGCGTGATCGACGCGTTGTTGTCGTTCTGGGTGCCGATCAATCACTTCTGGTTCCTGCAGGCGGTGTTCATTATTTTCATGTTCGTCGGGCTGCTGGAGTGGCGCGGGATGCTGCGTTCGGCGACGCGGCTGTATGGGTTGTTCGCGTTTGCCGCGCTGTTGTTTCTGCTGCCGCCGTTCAAGTTCGATGCGTTCGGGATTAACGGCGCGATTTATCTGTTGCCGTTTTTTGTCGCGGGGATGATTGGCCAGGAGAACGTCGACGCATTGAAACAGCGCTTCAAGGTGATCGGGCCGTTGGTGTTTGTGTTGATCTCGCTGACGCTGCTGTACGTGGCGGCGATTGATCGTGAGTTGATTGTTGATCGTCGTAGCTTGATTGGTTTAACCGTGGGTTGCGTGTCGTGCATCGCGTTGTTGTCGAGTGATATGCGGTCGAAGGCGCTGACCTGGCTCGGTGGTTATTCCTATGCGATTTTCCTGTTTCATGTGCTGTTCGCGGCGACGTCGCGGTTTGTGCTGGGTCGGTTGGGGGTGAAGGATGAAAGCCTGCTGGTGCTCGGCGGCTTGAGTTGTGGCTTGCTGGGGCCGGTGGTGTTGTCGATGATTTTCAGCCGGTTCAATTTCACTTCGGTGTTGTTCCTTGGTGAGCGCGCGGCGAAGAAGAAACCATTGGTGCCTGTCACTCCAGTGGTGCAAACCCACAGCAGCTAAGAGCTTCGCGAGCAGCGGATCTTTGTCGAACACAATCCCTGTAGGAGTGAGCCTGCTCGCGATAGCGGTGGGTCAGGTAATGAAATGCTGACTGACAGACCGCTATCGCGAGCAGGCTCACTCCTACAGTTGATCTCTGTACACCCAAGCATCCAGTGGGCCATTCCAGACTGAAGGAAATTTTGCATGTTGGCAGTAGATGACGCGCAACCCGTCGCAGCGTCGGTGGTTCAGGTAGGCGACGCCCGCGAGCGATTCGCACAGTGGCGTGAAGGTAAGGCCGGCAAGGTCTTGTCGGTCTCGGTGATCGGCGACAGCTACAGCGCCGGGCAGGATTTCTACCTGAACAAACTGGTGCAGCGCGTGGCCGGGGAGGTGGGTTTTGCCGGGCCGGGTTACGTCGGTTTCAACCACGGCGCGGCGCTGGGCGGCACGCATTTCAAATACACCCGCAGCAGTGACAAGTACTTCGGCGGCGACTGGAAGGTTTCAGGCCTGGGGCAAGCGAGTCCGGACAGTCGCACGGTGACAGGCCGGCCCGGTGCATGGCTGCAAGTGGATGCGAGTCCGACGCCGCGCATCGATACCGCTGTCACTCAGGCGAAATTGCTTTATCTGGGCAACGGTGAATCCAGCGAGATCCGCTATCGCTGGGCGCCCGGGCAAGACTGGCAACCGTTGAAGCTTGAGGGTTCGGGCGTTCAGGAAGTGCCACTGACAGGCCTCTCGGCAGCGAAAGACTGGTCATTCAAACTGGAAGTGGTGAAGGGCGCGCCGACGTTGTTCGGGCTGTGGATGAGCAACGATCAGAACGGCGTGCGGGTTTCGAAACTGGCGGCATCGGGTGCGGCGTCTGTGGATTTCTATCACAAGGATCCGCAATGGCAGGTGCAGTGGAAAGCCGCTGTGTCGAAGATCCCGGCTGATGTTTACTTGATCATGCTCGGTGGCAATGACCAGGGTTTCGGCGTGAAGCCCGCGCAGTATCTGCAGAACGTTCAGGGGCTGGTGGGCATGCTGCGTGAGATTCAGCCGCAGGCGAGCATCAACCTGATCATGCGTCAGGACACCACGCGCTCCAGTGCGTATCCGATGTCGGCGTACGCGCAGGTGCTTGAACCGTGGGCGCGTGAGCAGCGTCTGGGGTACGCCAATCTTCAGTGTGCGTTTGGTCCCGACGTCAAACGCTACGCGGCGGCGATGATCGGCCCGGACAAGATTCATCCGCTGCCGGCCACGGGGGGGAAGGTGATTGCCGATTACTTTTATGGCTGGATCATGGGCGCCAAGGATCGCTGCGACGCGCTCCCGAAATAACCGCCAGACCCACTGTAGGAGCTGCCGAAGGCTGCGATCTTTTGATGTTGCTGTTAAAAACAAGATCAAAAGATCGCAGCCTTCGGCAGCTCCTACAGGGGAGTGTGTTTATTCGAATTGTTCTATCTGGCCCAGCAGCTCCGAGAGTTTCTGCGGCATCAATCGCGTATCGCACCGTGTCTCGACGTTAATGATGATCGCCGGGTCGTTGCAGCAAATCCGCACGCGAAAACGCCAGTCACCGAAGATCACCTTCAGCCCATCGCTGTCATCCATTTCCAGCGCCTGCTCGCCATACAGCTTTTTCAAATGCGCGAGCAGTGGATAGGGATCACGCAGCGGCCGGCGGATATCACCGGACGCCGGAAACACGCCAATCCGCTCCACCAGCAGAATCGTGCCCAGCCAGGTTTCGTTGGCGCTGGGCAACGGCTGATGGCGGGACAACCAGCTCATCACCCCGAGGTTACCCACCTCGCGTTCAATCTCTACGGAATGTTGTGCAATGTTCATGGTGGCCTCGTTGGGTGAAGGGAGCCGTCTCAGCGGCCTTTGAGGTAAACGTTTTCGTAGCAGAAATTGGTCGCCTGCAAATAGCCCTCGGCGTCACCGCAGTCAAAACGCAGGCCTTTGAATTTGTAGGCCAGCACGCAACCGTTCTGCGCTTGTTTCATCAACGCGTCAGTGATCTGGATCTCGCCACCCTTGCCCGGTTGGGTGTCGGCGATCAGGTCGAAAATATCCGGGGTGAGGATGTAGCGGCCGATGATTGCCAGGTTCGACGGCGCGTCTTGCGGGGCCGGTTTTTCCACCATGTTGTTGACCCGATAGATGCCTTCGGACATCAGTTCGCCGGCGATCACCCCGTACTTGTGGGTCTGGTCGGCCGGGACTTCCTGGATGGCGACGATCGAGCAGCGGAATTTCTTGTACAGCTGGATCATCTGGCTGAGTACGCCATCGCCTTCGAGGTTCAGGCACAGGTCATCGGCCAGCACCACGGCAAACGGTTCGTCGCCGATCAACGGACGACCGCTGAGAATCGCGTGGCCCAGGCCTTTCATTTCCACCTGACGGGTGTAGGAGAAGGTGCAGGTGTCGATCAGCTCGCGGGTGCCGGCGAGGAATTTCTCTTTCTCGGTGCCACGGATCTGGTGTTCGAGTTCGTAGCTGATGTCGAAATGGTCTTCCAGCGCACGCTTGCCACGACCGGTAACGATGGCCATGTGTTGCAGACCGGCGTCCCGCGCTTCTTCAACGGCGTATTCGATCAACGGCTTGTTGACGATCGGCAGCATCTCTTTCGGCATGGCTTTGGTGGCCGGCAAGAAACGCGTGCCGTAGCCGGCAGCAGGGAACAAACATTTACGAATCATAAAAGTATCCTGGACAGTCATGGAACAGTCAGCGGGTGCACTGCACTAATGAAGTGCAAGCAAGTTTCAAACATTATTGAACGACTGCTTTAATACCTGAGTCAGGTTGTTAATGGCAATTGCGGGTGGCGGTAAAGCGCGACAATGTTATGAGATGTCGGTTAGTTGCTTGATAGTTATTTTTAGTCGGTATCTGTTGATAGTGATGAGTGCACAGGGAGTGCTAATAAGTAGCGGGCAATACAGTGTGACCTGCAAAAATATTTATTGCCAGTCATTGAACTAGTTTTGTTTTCGGTTGTTGTCGCCTCATTTGTGTGGATTGTGACACATCTTCAATGAATCAGGCTTGACACGCTACTTGTCACTCATTCAAAGACGGATCGCACTATGAAGATTCTGGTAACGGGTGGTGCCGGCTATATCGGCTCGCATACCACACTTGCATTGCTTGAAGCAGGTTATGAAGTTGTCGTGCTGGATAATCTTTGCAACAGCAGCGAAGCCGCGTTGCACGCCGTTGAAACCATTTGCGGCAAGAGTGCCTGGATGATCCGCGGCGATGTCTGCGACCGGGCACTGCTTGACCGGATTTTTCGCGAGCACAACATCGAAGCGGTGCTGCATTTTGCCGGCCTGAAAGCGGTCGGCGAAAGCGTGCGCAAGCCGCTTGAGTACTACGAGACCAACGTCAGCGGCAGCATCACCCTGTGCCAGGCGATGGCGGCGGCGGGGGTGTTTCGTCTGGTGTTCAGCTCGTCGGCGACAGTGTACGGCGAGCCTGAGCAGATGCCGATCCGCGAGGATTTCCCCACTGGCAATCCGACCAATCCCTACGGCCAGTCCAAGCTGATCGTCGAGAACGTCCTGCGTGACCTCAGCCAGGCCGAGCCGCGCTGGAGCATCGCCCTGCTGCGCTATTTCAACCCGATCGGCGCCCACGCCAGCGGCCACATGGGTGAAGACCCCAATGGCATTCCCAACAATCTGGTGCCTTACATCAGCCAGGTCGCAGTCGGCAGCCTGCAAGAGTTGTCGATCTTCGGCAACGATTACCCGACGGTGGATGGCACCGGCGTGCGCGATTACATCCACGTCGTCGATCTGGCGGACGGACACTTGAAGGCGTTGCAGTCCATCTCCGGGCGTACCGGCATTCACACCTGGAACCTCGGCACGGGTGATGGCTACAGCGTGCTGCAAGTGCTCCAGGCCTTCGAACAGGCCTGCGGGCAAGCGGTGCCGTATCGGATGATGCCGCGCCGCTCCGGGGATATCGCCGAGAGTTGGGCCGACGCCTCCAAGGCTGCAAAAGAGCTGGGCTGGAAAGCCACGCGCAACTTGCAGGACATGGTCACTGATACTTGGCGCTGGCAATCGAATCATCCCAAGGGCTACTTGGAATGATGGCCATTTAACCCAATGTTATTTTCAGTCAGGTTGTTAGATAACGTCGGGAAATTACACTGGCAATGCCTTTTGCAAGTCCGTAGATATAAACCTGCCGTTCGACTTTTATCAGTTGGGTAAGACTGTGAAAGAACAACGGATCTTGTTCGCGCTTTTTGCGGACTTGAACTCACCACCGCTAACTCAGGCCAGTTTTATAACAGGTCGAATGTTAGAAAGGAGTTGATATGAAAAAAGTGATGGCAGTTGCCCTGTTGACGATGTTGAGCAACTGGGCTGCCGCCGCTGAAGCACCGCTGACAGCGGTAACCAATGTAGGTGGCAACGTGGCGGCTTCTCAAGCGCCCGCAGCCAGTACTGCAATGGTTGCCAGTGCTGTAGCGGCGTCTAACAGCGGTGGCAGTGCCAACGGCGGTACCACCGGTACGACGGGTACCACCGGTACAACCGGCACGCATAACTAACAGGAAGTTCTGTTAGTGCAGTACAAGGTCGCCCGACGCAAGTCGGGTGACTTTGTTTTTGGATTCGCCCTTGAATAGCGTAGTGCCATTATGACTCGTAGTGTTTATCTTTTAATGTTGGCAAGTCTCGCTTTGCAAGGTTGCATGTTTTCCCCCGGTCAATACCTCAGCACCAGTGACATCACCCGCCAGGGCGCCAGTGAAAGCAGCCGGGTCGAGCTGATTCCGATCACCCCCAAGCTGATCGCCATGAACCGCTCCACACAAAAGCGTGAGTCGCTGCCGGCGGAACTGCTGGCGACCCCGGCCGAATACCGCATCGGCAACAACGATGTCCTGTACATCACGGTATGGGATCACCCTGAGCTGACGGCCCCGTCCGGCGCGCAACAACAGATCGATGCCAACGGCCGACTGGTGCGCTCCGATGGCACGCTGTATTACCCGTTCATCAAGGAAGTCCAGGCCACCGGCCGGACCATCCAGCAACTGCGCTCGGACATTGAACAACGGCTGTCGGCGTTCATCGCCGAGCCGCAGGTAGATGTCGCGGTGTTGCGTTTCGCCAGCCAGAAAGTCGTGGTCACCGGCGCGGTGGCCAAGGCCGGTCCGCAAGCGATTTCCACCAATCCGCTGAGCGTGGTCGAAGCCCTCGGCTCGGCCGGTATCGATACCAACAACGCTGATTTGTCCGGGCTGCTGCTGACGCGCAAGGGTCGCACTTATCCGCTCAATCTCGACTCGCTCAATCAGCAGGATTCCGAGTTGCAGAACGTCTACCTCAAGGGTGGCGATCAGCTGTATCTGCCGTACAACGACAACAAGCGCATTTACGTGATGGGCGAGGTCAATCAGCCGCGTGCGCTGAGTTTCAAGACTGCGACCATGAACCTCACCGATGTGCTCGGTTCGGTTGGCGGCCTGGCCCAGACCACCTCCAATGGCAACGCGGTGTATGTCATTCGTGGCGTGGAAAACCTCGATGTCGAGCCGGCGAAGATCTACCAGCTCGAAGCCGAGTCGCCGACCGCCATGGCGCTCGCCTCGCACTTCGAAGTGCGCCCGCAGGACGTGGTGTACGTCGGGCCTGCCAACGTGACTCGCTGGAACCGTCTGATCAGCCAGTTGGTGCCGTCGGCATCGATTGTCGGCACTGGCGCTTCCGCTGCGAAGAACTGGAGCGAATACAGTAACAACAGCAAATAAGGCCGCCGACTTTGAACATTTTGAAAGTTGGCCTGTGCCTGATGGCGGCCTCGTTGCTGTGCGGCTGTAACCCGCTGATGAGCGCTTCGTTGAACAACCTCAAAGCCGCGGTGGTCGGCCCCGATGAAGTCGACGTGTCGGCGGCCAAAGTGGCCGTGGTCAATTATCCGCAACTGAAACTGACCACGCCGTCCGGCTCCGGCGTGCTGGCGCTGGTGCGTGAGCGCGAAGACCTGCAGTTTTGGGTCGCTTCCGGCAAACAAGTGCTGCTGCTGCGCAATGGACTCGCCGTGCGCACGATTGGCCTGGGCCTGGAAGGCGATCTCGATGGCACGCGGCTGGCCGATGACTCGCCGTTCAAACAGGGCCTGCATCACGTCGCCGACGGTTTCACCACGCGGCGCTGGATCGACCTCTACAAGGGCCAGGAGGTCGGGGTGATCGTCAACAGCCGCTTCTCCCGCCGCTCGGAACAAACCCTGCAGATTCTCGACAAGGAATACACCGTGCTGCGTGTCGATGAACAGATTGATGCCCCGGCCATCGGCCTGAGCGCGACCAATCGTTACTGGGTCGACCCGCGTGACGGTTTCATCTTGCAGAGCGAGCAGCAACTGACGTCGCAGTTGCGCGTCAAGGTTGTGCAACTGACCCCAGATCGCAGGCACCTGCCGTGATGCGCCTGAAAATGTTGTCGGCGAGTTTGATGCTGGTCGCGAGTGTGAGTCAGGCAGCCGTTACGGTGTCGGGCGATGTCGCCAATCCCGGGCCGATCCCGCTGCCACCCAACGGGCGTTTGCTCGACGTGATCGGCGAAGCCGTGCCGAATGCCGAAGGCTATTGGCTGGCGGGCGGGTTGCTGCGTCAGTCGCTGATTGAGGAGCAGACACGGCTCAAGGTCGGTGTGCTGTTTGATCTGGATGTGCTGCAACGCATGTCGATGCTGTTCGACCTGCCGAGTCGGGCGGCGCTGGCGCAGCGCATTGCCGAAGAAGTGCGGCAGATGCCGGTGACCGGGCGGCAGATTGCCGATCTTGATCCGGTGGCGCTGGAAGTCGGCTTCGCGCGCAACATTCGCCTCGATGACGGCGATCGTCTGATCTACCCGAAACGCGTCGACGAAGTGCAAGTGCTGGGCGCTGTCGCCGAGCCGTGCCACTTGCCGTATCAGCCGTTGCAGGAGGCGCGTGAATACCTGCAAGGCTGTTCGATCCTGAGCGATGCCGAAGCCGATTACCTGTGGCTGATCCAGCCCAACGGCGCTGCGCAACGTGTCGGCATCGCCCACTGGAATCGCGAATCCGGACACTTTCCCGTGGCCGGCAGCAAGATTCTGGTGCCGTTGAAAAATGATGATCTTGATCCGCCTCTTCCTGAACTGAATCAGCAGTTGGCCGAATTCATTGCCACGCAGCTGGCCGAGGTGGTTCGTTGAAGTTACGTTTTGCAGCTGTATTGTTATTGCCCTGCGGTCTGGCCCATGCAGAGCCGCGCATTACCCAGAATGACTTCGGTGGCACCGGTCTGCTGCAGACGCCGACCGCGCGCATGGCCCCGGCCGGCGAGTTGAGCGTCAACGCCAACCGCACCGATCCGTACAGCCGCTACAGCGTGTCGTTGCAGCCGCTGGACTGGCTCGAAGGCTCGTTTCGCTACACCGCGATCACCAATCGGCCGTACGGCTCGGAGGCCCTCAGCGGTAGTCAAAGCTATAAGGATAAGGCGGTCGACGTCAAAGTCCGGCTGTGGCAGGAAAGCCACTGGCTGCCCGACGTGGCGCTGGGCTTCCGAGATATCGGTGGTACCGGTTTGTTCTCCAGTGAATTTTTCGTCGCCAACAAGCGTTACGACAACTTCGATTTCAGCGCCGGGATCGCCTGGGGTTACCTGGGTAATCGCGGCGATATCGACAACCCGTTGGGCTACGTCAGCGATCGCTTCGATACCCGGCCGGCCCTGGAAGGCACCGGTGACGTCAACTCGGGTTCGTACTTTCGTGGCCGGCCGTCGTTCTTCGGTGGCGTGAGCTATCAGACGCCGTGGGATCGCCTCAGCCTGAAACTCGAATTCGAAGGCAACGACTACAAGCACGAGCCGAAGGACAACGAGATCAAACAGGATTCGCCGATCAACCTCGGCGCGGTGTTCAAAGTCACCGATTCGGTCGATGTCAGCGCGGCGTGGGAGCGCGGCAATACGGCGATGTTCGGCGTGACCTTCCACACCAATTTCGTCAGCCGCAAGGCGCCGGCGAAGACTTACGATCCGACCCCGGAACCGCTGCCGGCGAAGATGCCAACCACGGCGATGGAGCAGGTCAACTGGGCCAACGTCTCGCAGCGGTTGCAGCAGAATGCCGGCTACAAGGTCGAGCGCATCACGCAGCGTGATTCCGAACTGATCGTGTATGGCGAGCAGCAGCGTTATTTCCATTCGTCCAAGGCTGTCGGGCGGGCGAGCCGGATTCTCGACAACAGCGTCAACGACGACATCGACTGGTTCACCATGGTCAACAAGCGCTACGACTTGCCGCTGGAAGAAACCAGTGTGCCGCGCCAGACCTTCCGCGAAGTGATCAACAACGAAGAGCCACTTGAATCGCTGCACCGCACCACCGAGATCAACCCGGCGATGCCGCGCAACGAGAAAACCCTCTACACCGAAGCGCCGCAGCATTTCAGCTATGGCGTGGGGCTGGGCTTCAAGCAGAACGTTGGTGGTCCGGACGGCTTGCTCTATCAATTGAGTGCCGATGCCGACGCCGAATACCGCTTCAATCGCAACACTTGGTGGAGCGGTTTGCTCAGTGCCAACCTGGCCAACAACTTCGACAAATTCACCTACGACGCGCCGAGCGGTTTGCCGCGTGTGCGCACGGATTTGCGTCAGTACCTGACCACGTCTAACACGACCATGCCGTTGTTCCAGGTCAGCCATGCCGAGCAACTGGATAAAGACCTGTATGGCATGGTGTATGGCGGTTATCTGGAGTCGATGTTTGCCGGTGTCGGCGGTGAAGTGTTGTTCCGCCCGACCGGTGAGCGCTGGTCGGTGGGCGCGGATATCAACTGGGTGCGGCAGCGTGATTTCGATCAGGGTTTTGCCTTGCGTGATTACTCTGTGGTGACCGGGCATGTCACGGCGTATACCGATTTGCCGTTCGATACATTGGCGGCGGTGAGCGTCGGGCGTTATCTGGCCGGGGACTGGGGCGGTACGCTGGACATCTCGCGGGAGTTTTTCAATGGTGTGCGATTTGGCGCGTGGGCGACGATCACCACGGCGGGCAGTGCCGAGTATGGCGAAGGTAGTTTCGACAAAGGCATCTACCTGTCGATCCCGTTCGACGAAATGATGAGCATGTCGACCATGCGCCGCGCCAACCTGGTCTGGGCCCCACTGACCCGTGACGGTGGTGCGCGACTGAATCGCAGCTACCAACTGCACTCGATGACCGATAGCCGGGAAGGGGACATGTTCTATCGGAATTTCGAGAAGATCACTGAGTAACCGCGGATCTCCCGAACACCCTGGAACCTGTAGGCCTTCGCCTGCTCGGGATAGCGTCCGACCAGTCGACATCACTGTTGCCTGACCCACCGCTTTCGCGAGCAGGCTCGCTCCCACATTAGCTATCTGTCACGCCACAAATCCCGAGCCAACCATAAATCCCTGTGGGAGCGAGCCTGCTCGCGATAGCGTCCGTACAGTCGACATCCCTGTTGCCTGACCCACCGCCATCGCGAGCAGGCTCACTCCTACATTGGATTTTCATCACGCCACAAATCCCGAGCCAACCACAAATCCCCTGTAGGAGTGAGCCTGCTCGCGATAGCGTCCGACCAGTCGACATCCCCGTTGCCTGACCCACCGCTTTCGCGAGCAAGCTCACTCCCACAAGTTCTTTGCATCCCTCCACAACACTCTCGCTCCCAAATCCCACGCACAAAAAAGGGGACTTTCGTCCCCTTGCGGTATGCAGCTTTAAACCTCAGTAAATATCCTTCGACAGCAACGTAAACGGCGTCTTCACCAGGATCTTCAGATCCAGCCACAACGACCAGTTGTTGATGTACTGCAGGTCAATCTCCACACGCTTCTGCATCTTGTCGATGGTGTCTGTCTCACCGCGGCAGCCGCTGATTTGGGCCAGTCCGGTAATCCCCGGTTTAATCCGGTGACGCGCCATGTACGCGAGGATTTTCCCCGAGTAGTAGTTGTTGTGCGCGACGGCGTGCGGGCGAGGGCCGACCAGAGCCATGTGCCCCTGCAGCACGTTGAACAGTTGCGGCAACTCATCCAGCGAAGTGCGGCGGATAAAGCGGCCGACTGCGGTAATGCGCGAGTCATTACGGCTGGCCTGCTTCACGTCACGGTCATCGTGAACACGCATCGAGCGGAACTTCCAGACCTTGATCACCTTGCCGTTCCAGCCATGGCGATCCTGCTTGAAAAACACCGGGCCGGGCGAGTTGATCTTCACCGCCAGCGCGATGATCAGCAGGATCGGACTCAGCGCGATGATCGCCAGAAACGCCACGGTTTTCTCTGCCAGACTCTTGCTCAAAGCAGCGGTAGGGCGGCTGGTCAGCGGGCTCTCGTTCAAGTAGATCGCCGGCAGGCCGTCCACGACCTTCACCGAGTGATTGAGCAGGGTCAGACTGTTCAAGTCCGGCACCCATACCACATCAACGTTTGCCCCTAGCAAGTCACCATAAATCGCTTCGATTTTCGCCGCTTCACACAGCGGCAGGGTGATGTACAAACGACGGATGTCATGGGCTTCGATCAGCTTCAGCAAGTCTTCCTGAGCGCCAACCACACGCGGTGAATCTTTACCCAGCGCAGACACATCCCCATTGCTGACCAAACCTACCAACGGCAGATTTTCCAGTTGGCTGAGCTTCTTCGCCAGACCCAACGCCAGTTCGCCGGTGCCGACGATCAGCGTCTTGTGCTCGCTTTTACGGGACCGTTGGTAGTACTTGGAAAACGCATGCAGCGGAGCGTAAAGAAACGCCTGACCGAGGAAGCCATACACCGCCCAGCTCAGAATCACCTGCCGCGAAAACAGCTCATCGGCCTGGCAGACAAAAGCGATGCACGCCAGCGCCGCCATGGTCATCGACCAACCCATGAACAGTCGACCGAGACCGGTCAGGTAATTGTCACGTTTGCGATACACACCGCTAAACGTATAAGCCGGCACCGACGCCAGTACCGCCAGCGTTGCACACATCCGGTAGTAAAACGCGACCGTCCCGGTGTGCTGCTCGGCGAGTATGAACAACAGCGTAACGACAAAGCCCTGTGCCAGCGCCCATTGGCCCCAAAAGGTCAGTCCCTTGAGGCCTGTGCTTCGATTGATACTTAGAGAAAGATCCATACGGTATCCCCAAAAGACGTCCATTCAGGTTTCAACAGTTGAAAACCGAGTTGTTATGCAGACTTATTGTTGTTGTTCTAACGAGTGTCCTGAGGTAACAACATCGATATGCCGAACTGTCGTCAGTCAATAGACTAAGTTATTGGCTGGAATGGTGTCTGACGAGTTCTAACAAGATGGCACAGTGCCAACTTTTTAATAATTAAATAGAACAGTGTTAGAAAAGGTCGCAGAGGAAGGGGTGAATAAATGATGTTGTATTTGTTACTGTTGGAGGGGTGGAGGCAGGGAGTTTTTAATTCAGGGAGGAAGATGAAGCCAAACAGAGTGCTCTTGTTGTTTTTGTAGTCGCACTTTGGTCTGTTTGTTCTGTTCGTGGATATCGATCGGGGTTACGCGACGACTTCCTGAATCAGGCAATAACCGCGGTTTCTGACGGCACGAAACAGTCGTTCACCCTGACTGGCGCTTTTGAATTTGTCTTGCAAACGACTCAGGCACATTTCCAGGCCGCGATATTGTTCGGGCTCGCGACCGATGCTGAGAATTAGCTCGTCACGACTGACAACACGCTCTTCATGGCTGAGCATTTTCTTGACCAGTGCTGTTTCCAGGCCAGTGAGGCTGATTTCGACACCTTCTTTGACCAATGCACCCTGGTCAGGGTCAAGATGCCAGGTTTCATTGCCAGGCATATCACCTTCAATGGCAGGCGGCATGTTGCGGGTTTCCCCGGTAATGGCCGGGACATTCTGGAAAGGATTGGCCGATTGCGCTGCCCGCCATTCGGACTCGAGCGTGGCCAATATTCGCTGAGTATCGTGCTCAATACTGCGCGCGACATTTTTGCGACTGATGCCTGGATATGTGAACTCCATCACCATTGGAGCGGAAGAGGGTGAATCAACCCCTTCAAACGAATTGAAACGTTCACTGGACAGCATGCTCTCCAGTTCTCGTTGCGACGTTGTACTGTGAGTCACGACAACAAAATATTTCCTTGGGAGGGTTGTACTAGTTTCCATGTCTCTCTCCTAAATACATACCAAAATTGGCTAAAAGAAAAATCGGCAGGCGAGCAATGACTTCCTCGGAAGTAATCGATAGGCAGGGTCTGGGCCCAAGAATGGCCCTCGATAAATTCCACTCGAACTGCTGCTATGTTATGGAGTTTTATTGTTATGGGTCGTGTTGTCGCGCTCATTCAATTGCTTGATTTCAAACAGGCGTGAAGCAGAACGGGAGCTATATGGTTGCATCAGACGATCCTTCGTACGTATGCAAATGGGATGGCTGCCCGAGAGTCAGGCAGTCGATATCAGACCCCGCAGCAGGCGATAGCCATAGCCGCGAATACTCTGAATCGCGTTTGTACCATACATCTCCTTGATTTTTCCACGCAAGCGACTGATTGATTTTTCCAGTGCTCGAGGGTCGTAGAAATTGCTGTTGAGGCCCATGATGCTGGCGATTTCATCATGACTCAGAATGTGATTGCTGGTTTGCGCGAAGGCTTCGAGGATCTTCATTTCGGCAAACGAGATGTCGAGTTTCTTGCTGGCATCCATCAGGCAGATGCGCGTCGGATCAAGCGTCAGGTTGATATCGCGTTGCCATTCTTCACTGTTGAAGAACTCGCCCAGCAACTCGGCGCCATCGTCGGAAAGGGTATTGAGCTTGATACAAACATCCGCGCCAGCGAGGTAATACTTGATCTTGTTGAAGGCGCCGCGACCAGTGATGACCGCACAAATGATCGGCTTCAAGTTGTCGCTGCGCAGGTTCTCGACCAGCGCCAGATTGTCTTCGAGGGCCTGGGGGCTGTCGATCACCAGGAAGATCGCTCGATACGAAGCAGACTGTTCATTCAACTGATATGAACTAGTGTACGCATCGGCTTCGAGCGCCATATCAGTGCGTAAATGCTGGGCGACTAGCGCTTTGAAATGTTCAGCCACGCCACGGGTACGACCCAGAGTAAGAACTCCAGGTTCATCGTTTGTCGGGCGCGGGCTTCTAGTCGCTAAGTTCGCTGAGAGCATCATGCATTGACTCGAATTAAGTGCTGACATCGGGATGTTAAAGCACCGGTTCTCATCTGTGACTGACAATTGGTAACATTTGCGCGGATTTTAGACGTGTCTCGCGAGTTTTCTAACAATAATTAAGCTTTTCAAGCTTTTAGTTGATTTTCTCGGAGGGGTGAACTACTGCTTAGATGGTGGCGATATGCAATGGTGCCACTATTTTGAGGTGAATGCGATAGCTTTGTCTATGTCCAATTGCCACTGTCTGGCCATCTCTGCATAATGTGATATTGATCACACTTTATTGTCCGAGCAACTTTTTTCTGAAAAAAGGCCTAAATATTTTCTGCGTAGTTCGTCGGCCGACGATTACTAACATGGCTTGAGTGTGTCTTTTAATAAGACGTAATCTTTGTGGCTGATGAACTTTTGCATTTATGTATGTCAATGGTCTCACTGCAGATACTCAACCCCTGAGTGTTATTACCCGGTCGCTCGCCAAGAGCGCTCTGACGGAGGATTAATGGATTTCTGGACCCTTTTCCAGGTGTTGATATTAGGTGCGGTAGAAGGCCTGACCGAGTTCTTGCCGATCTCGAGTACCGGCCACCAGATCATCGTAGCCGACTTGCTGGAATTCGGCGGCGAACGCGCCATGGCCTTCAACATCATTATTCAACTGGGTGCCATTCTTGCCGTTGTCTGGGAGTTTCGACCGAAGATCTTCGAAATCGTCAAAGGCCTGCCCACCGAACGTAATGCGCAACGCTTCACCCTCAACTTGCTGATCGCCTTTCTGCCCGCCGTAGTCCTGGGCGTGTTGTTCGCCGATGCGATCCACGAATACCTGTTCAACCCGATCACCGTCGCCGTGGCACTGGTCGTCGGCGGCATCATCATGCTGTGGGCGGAACAGCGCAGCCATGTGATCAGCGTCGAACACGTCGACGACATGCGCTGGTCCCACGCACTGAAAGTCGGATTCGTACAATGCCTGGCGATGATTCCCGGCACCTCACGCTCCGGCTCGACCATCATCGGCGGTCTGCTCTTCGGCTTGTCGCGCAAAGCCGCCACCGAATTCTCGTTCTTCCTCGCCATGCCCACCATGGTCGGCGCCGCCGTCTACTCCGGCTACAAATACCGCGACCTGTTCCAACCCAACGACCTGCCAGTCTTCGCCCTCGGCTTCGTCACCGCATTCATCTTCGCGATGATCGCCGTACGCGGCCTGCTCAAGTTTATTGCCAACCACAGCTACGCCGCGTTCGCCTGGTATCGGATCGCGTTTGGTTTGTTGATTCTGGCGACGTGGCTGTTCGGTTGGGTCAATTGGACCGCCGCAGCGGCAGCCTGATCACTGAGCGCTGATCAACGCCGCAACGGCGAGATCGTTTAACGCCGAATCCGGCGACTCCTGGCGAAAGCGCTGCAAGGCCGACGTGAAATACGCGGCCTGCAGCATGCCGTCGCTGGCCAGATAGAGTCGCGCGTCTTCCTGTTCTTCAGCAGAGTAAACACGCTTGTGACTGTCGGTCGTTTCCTGGCTAGACGAAATAGGCGCGAGGAATAAAGACACCAAGGTGAAGCCGGAAAACTGCGTCACCTCCCACGGCGTATCGGTACGGCCCATGCAAAAGCCATCGCAGTGCGCATAAACGTCGGAAGTGAAGCTGAACAAGGCGAGGAGGGTGAAACGCTTGAAAGCAGAAAAACTAAACGCGGGCATAAACAAAAGACATCCTGTCAGTACAACAAAACACCGAGCAACGCTCATGCGTCGCCCGCACACTCAAGACTTCAATCAACGACCTTCAAGCAACTCAGCCGCCTGATCCAGCAACGCCAGTGGATCCTTGGCCTTGTGAATATCCACCGACAACAACTGACGGAATTTCCGCGCCCCCGGGAACCCCGTGCCCAGGCCCAGCACATGCCGCGTGATGTGATGCATCGCACCACCGGCCAGCAAATGCTCGGCTATATAAGGACGCAGTTGCGCCAACGCCTCAGCCCGACTGATCACCGGCGCCGAACTGCCGAACAACTGCTGATCCACTTCCGCCAGCAAATACGGATTGTGATAAGCCTCACGCCCCAACATCACACCGTCAAACGTCTGCAAATGCTCATGACAAGCCTCCATAGTCTTGATCCCGCCATTCAGCACAATCTCCAACGCCGGAAAATCCGCCTTCAGCTGCGCCGCCACGTCATAGCGCAACGGCGGAATGTCACGATTCTCCTTCGGCGACAACCCCTCCAGAATCGCAATCCGCGCATGCACGGTAAAACTCGTGCACCCGGCATCGCGCACGGTGCCGACGAAATCACACAGCTCCGCGTAACTGTCCCGACCGTTGATGCCGATGCGGTGTTTTACCGTTACTGGAATCGACACCGCGTCTTGCATCGCCTTCACACAATCCGCCACCAGTTGCGGGTGACCCATCAGGCACGCGCCGATCATGTTGTTCTGCACACGATCGCTTGGGCAGCCCACGTTCAGGTTTACCTCGTCGTAGCCGTGCTCCTGGGCCATGCGTGCGCAGGCGGCCAGATCCAACGGAACGCTACCGCCTAGTTGCAAGGCTAGAGGGTGCTCGGCTTCGTTGTGACGGAGGAAGCGCTCGTGATCGCCGTTGAGCAGCGCGCCGGTGGTGACCATTTCGGTGTAGAGCAGAGCGTTCTTCGATAGGAGGCGTAGGAAGAAACGGCAATGGCGGTCAGTCCAATCCATCATTGGGGCGACGGAGAAGCGGCGGGAGAGTGGGGCGGGTTGTAGAGACATTGGGGGAATCTGGATCAGAGGGGTGAAGGTTGGGGAGTTTATCAGGATTAGACAGGACGGAGGCTTACGCGTCTTTACCACGTGCTCTTGCTCGCAGCTGAAGCGAGACAAATCGACTGAATATTGTGGTCTGGCCCCTAATTTTCCCTGCCCCTAATTTCCCCAATTTCCCTAATTTCAGTCATGGGAATTTGTAGCGCGGATCAATACATGGCGCAACTTTGGTTGTTAATAAGATTTTTTTGATGCCGAATAATTATTGTTCACCTGTCAGGTTTGACAGGTGGCAAACTCTATTTTTCATGCGACAGTAAATTTGGTTCGCTGGATAAATTGTCTTGGAGTGAAAATAATGGAATTTAATAAGTTGGATTTACTGTGTCCGCAACACTACGCCTTGATATCAAGAGTTGAGAATTTTGTGCTGCCGAATAATATCCCGATACCATTAGGGCAGCGTGTTCAGGTTGAATATGAGGGGGGGATTTATAAAGGCACTGTGACGGACTATTTTTATACTTCAAGCGGAAGTTACGCAATGGGCGTAAATCTTGAGGTTGACGCGGGGTTAGAGGGTAAGTACTTCCTGGCTCGTAAAAATCCAAAAGTCACATGTTTGTAGGACAAATCTGCATGAGATGGCTGAGCAAGCTGTTTTTGATTAAATCAAGGTCGGCATCTGTAAAGCCCCGCATCTCACGCTGTTCATATCGCACCTCTGGCGCCATGCGTTCCGCGCGGTATTTCAACCGTATTGGTGCACCCGAGCAATCCGTGCGACCTGCCCTGCATAATCGATGCTAATTGTGTTTATATAGAAGAAAGGGCTTGGAAGTAAATAAGTCCGTTCCCTTTTTTCTAAGTTAAATCTAAACAGCTATGAGTCTTCATAGCTGTTTATCAGGGAGGGGCTAGTCCGCGGTAAGTAAATATCGCAATATTGGAAGTACTTCATCTCGCATTTGAAATGCCTCCAGCTTGCTGATTGGCTGAAAGTGACTGTGGACTGCGCTGTTAAGTTTTTCTTTATGCTGTGCGAATTTTTTTAGACTGTGCTTGATGCTTTTACGATTGGCATCATCCCAAACTGTTTCGTTCGCTTCTAAGTAAACAATTATTTCGTCGAGAGTAGGGCTTGCGTTGTTCTCTTCAACTTTACTCAGCGGTGCTCTGTCTGTTTTTTGTCGGTCGGAGTTGCGTTTTTCAATGATGGATTTTTTTAATGGTGTGTACATTTCTTTGCGGATAAGAAACCAGATGGAGCTTACTTCAAACAAGGTTCTCATAAGCAAGAGTGCTGAGTAGCTGGTTCGATTGAGATTTATAATTTTCGCTTCGTGAACCAGTGCGAGATGTTTGTCGTCGCAATATAGCTCATCCATTTCAATTGGTAGCAGTGTCTCAAATGTATTGTGATCTAATTTATGTGTTGGCTGTTTTATTACAGGTTTGGCAACGGGAGATTTTGTAGTCGCCGGATTGCTTGGCGCAGTGGTGGCCGGATTCGGTTTGGCAGGTGTAGGTATAGTAGCGGGCGTTGGGATTGGTGGAAGTTTTCCACGCCCTGCTCTGATTTCCTTCATCTTATCAGAAAAGACTCTCCACTTTTGAGTGAATTTTTTCATTTCCTCAAGTGTGGTTTGATAAGCGGGATTGTTGAGATCCACATCAGTCTTGGTGGTGCTCCAAGGTAGCTTCTCAGGATACTTGCTGTAAAAGTATACATTTCCGACAAATCCATAAAACTGAGTGTGGAACTTGCCGAGCCAACCTGTTTTCCATGTCTGATCCGAAACAATTACCGCTCTATCATTACAAAAAATTGTCCAGCCATACTGCTTAGTCAATTCGCGTGAGTTGTTTTTATCTCCTCCTGTCTCTACGCTGAATTTGTGCTTGATATGTTGGCCGGCTTCAATGTGTACCGATACCTCATCCGAAGGCTTGAAAAATTTTCGGTCGGTATCATAATGGCTGTCAGTACGAATTTTGATTAGTTCGCTTTGTATTTCTACATCGTTAATGCTGATATCGAGACCTTTTTCCAGATATTTCCCGTAACGTCTGCCAATTTCAATTATGAAGTCTGATTCCCAGGCCGCGTCTGAAAACTTACGAGAAGTTTCCCCAGCAATTTTATTTATGGACAGTGTCGTGCCAACCCTTCCTTGGGAGGGGAGACTTGTAGCGGGTAAATCCCATTCCTCGGTCTTTAGATATTCCGAGGTATCTAACGTAAGCGTACAACGTTCCCTTCCAGTGTCTGAGTCAAGATTTATGTCACGGCCCAACTTAAATATTGCTCTGTTGAGTCCTACTCCGAAAACTCCAATACCTGAATCGTGGGTCGAGCGTTGTCCGAACCGAAGCGCCGCAGTGGACAAATCCAATTGAGATATTCCACCGCAGTTATCAGTAATGATGAATTTTTCACCATCGATAGTTAATTTTATTTTGAAGTTTTCGTAGCTCGCAGGAGAAGAGTCGCGTTCAAGTGCAGGGTCAAGTTTATAGAGAGTGTCGCGAGCGGCGTCTATAGAGTTATCTATTAGATCGAAGATGCAGGCTTCAATTGTTATGTCGCGGATTAAACTGTCTACTACGACCTCTTTGCTTGGCCGAGTATCAACTGTGAACTCTTCCCCAATGGCACTCATTGCGTCTGCTCTCCCTTTCTCTCTCAAGCTACTTTGTTCTGGTTGTTTTGTGTCGTGGCGGCCATGATTACGCTCATAATTCCCAGCGAAACTAAGGGGGAAACACTATTTCCGATCATTCGGAAACTGTGCCACTTTGTTGGGTGAAATACGAACCAATCGGGAAATCCCTGAAGTCGAGCTGCCTCCCGTACATTGATCACTCGACCCTCAGACGGGTGCAAGGGTCTGACTGCCTGAAATGACCCTTTATCCGACCCTGTACCAGCGCGAAGTGTTGGACTCAGACCGTCCCAACTTAATTTGTGCGACTTGCTAATAATGTCTGGCTTGCCATTTGGTGTGTTTTTATAGCGTAGTGAAATTTCTTCAGAGTGCTTAGTCTCCGTTAGACCAGAAACGAAGCCATCTTTAAGTTTTTTTACGCTCTCTGGCCATCCAATACCTTTCGGTGGAGCTGTTCTCATTTTTTTTGCGTAAGGCGATAAGTTTTTCTTATCTTGACTTGGATAAGGGGTCCAAGAGTAATCGTTGTAATTTTTTGTGTCTTTAGTTGGAGCGGGCAGGTCGAAAATTGCGTCTTTTACGGTTGTATGTTTTTTTACTTTTTTTGCTAAAAATTGCTCGATCGTCAAGGATAATATTTCTTGAGGATCATACCCAATTACCAATACTCGGTATCGATTTGTTGGGGCGCCGAAGTCTGCAGCGTTAATAACGAAAGGTCCTAGTATTGTGTATAGTTCGGAAATTTGCCCGATGCCATTTGTTAGTGTTTCAATATTTTCTTCGTCTAAGATTCCCTGGACATTTTCCATTACAAAAAACTTCGGGCGAAGCTCTTTAACATGGCGGTAAAAGTGATGAACAAGATCGTTTCTTGGATCATCCTTCTGCCTTTTTCCTATACGGCTGAAACCTTGGCATGGTGGGCCGCCTATAATTCCATGGGGGCGTTTGTTGCCAATTAGAACTTTCCAGTCGTTTAGTTGTATGTCGGCTACGTTGCCTTCTACAACTTTTGTGTCGGGGAAATTCTTTTTGTAGCCTGACTGAAGTGTTGAATCAATATCAATTGCGGCAAGCGTATGAAAGCCCGATAGTTCGGCGCCTAGCGAAAAACCGCCACAACCAGAAAACAGGTCAACAATGCTGGGCGTGTCCGTGAACGTTTCCATTCAAACCTCAAAGTAAAAACTGCGCGTAGCATACCTTCGGATTTTTCTTTTGTCGTCGTCAGGTATGGCTTTGTGCCGCTTTGCCCTTCATGTGGCGCGGCGCTGTCTTCTGTCTCCGAAGCGCTAGGCCGGCGTACGTCCGAGCAGCCTGTTTTGCTCCTGTGTAGCTCTGACGCCTTGCCGATCAATGTAGTCGGCAAGGTCCTGTATTTGCAGACCAAGGGACGCCTTTTGAGTGTCTGCACCTAGTCTCGTTATGGGTATATCTATCTCTCCTTTTAATTGTTTTTGCTTAAATTTTTGGAAAAAAAGGGGCGGATTTATTTCTGGGAAAGGGTTCACTTTTTTCAGTTCACCCGTGCGAGTCCTTTAACAACACTATGCTTGTTTAAAAACACCTAGGTGGCGCCACTAATGGCCTACACGACCTTGCGCCACCCCCTACACCTAAGACAGAATCCGCCGGCTTGTGCGTCTAGCTAGCGGGTTCTATTGTTCCTGGGTCACTGAAAACCAGTGATCGGGTTTGGTAGACCCGCAGCACTGATGCATTGCGTCACCCCATGCAGTCGCATTTTTGCGCCTGGATTATGGTGGCCATGCTCAGGGCTTCTTCGGAAGCGCCGGTTCCAGTGCTCCGGTCTACCAACCTGTGTATGGTCACCACCCTTCGTTTGGTAGCGAGAGTGGATGGCTCCCATTTTGTAAGTGCTGGAGTTCCATTTATGTTCAAAGTAACGCCCAACCCACCAGAAACCGATCCCGCATCCCCCTACGAATCCCTCAACTCCAAAAAACTCCACGAAGCCGCCGAGCGCGCGCTCGATCACTACCTCCTCCCCACCTGCCACATCATGTCCAGCGTCAACGAGCCCGAGCGCATGTACCTCGCCAATCCGAAGTACGACTCGGAATCCCTGCTGGCCAACGCCAGTGAAACGCTGAGTTCCGCTTCGGAAATGCTCAACAACTTCGCCGCAGCACTCGACCCCTCGCACCGCAAAACCGCGCTGGGCATCGCGCAGGTGGTGATGTTGGGGGAGTTGGCGGTGAATCAGGCGTTGGATAACGTTGAGGTGAAGGCATAAAGCCTGTTCCGCCATGGGCGGGTGAAATGCTCGTTCACTGATAACAAAAAGCCGTCACTTCCAAGTGACGGCTTTCGCTTGCACATCTAACCAAACTGACTAGCCGACCCAACCGCAGATTTCGGCTTCCTCAACCGCGTCAACTGATAAGCAATCGCCAACCAAACAAACCACCCTGGCATCACCATCAGCGCAATCCGCGTATCAGGCCGCAACGCCAGCAACCCCAGCACAAACCCCAAAAACGCCAACGAGAACCAAGCCATCGGCACACCGCCGGGCATCTTGTAAGCCGACTTCGCATGCAGATCCGGACGTTTTTTCCGGTAGGCAATGTAAGACGCCAGGATGGTCGACCAGGTGAAGATCACCAGAATCGCCGACACGGTCGAGACGATGGTGAACGCGGTCATGACTTCCGGCACGATGAATAGCACCACCACGCCGACCAGCATCAACAGCGTGGTGAACGCCAGGCTCAGCAGCGGCACGCTGTTGCTCGACAGTCGGCGGAATAGGCCGGGGGCGTTGTCCTGATTCGCCAGCCCGAACAGCATGCGGCTTGATGAGAACACGCCGCTGTTGGCCGATGAGGCCGCCGAGGTCAGGACCACGAAGTTGACGATGCCGGCCGCTGCTGGGAACCCGGCGACGAGGAACAGTTCGACAAAGGGGCTCTTGACCGGGGAGACCTGTTGCCACGAGGTCACGGCAATAATGCAGGTCAGTGCCAACACGTAGAACAGGATGATCCGCAGCGGAATTGAGTTGATCGCTTTGGGCAGGGTTTTCTCCGGCGAGCGGGTTTCGGCGGCGGCGGTGCCGATCAGCTCGGTGCCGGCGAAGGAGAAGATCGCCATTTGAAATCCGGCGAAGAAGCCGAACAAGCCGTTGGGGAATGCCGCTTGTTTGTCCACCAAGTGACTCAGGGACGCGGTGACGCCGCTGGGCGAGACGAACGAGCTGGCGATCAGTACGGTGCTGACGCCGATCAGGGTCACGACGGCAATGATCTTGATGATCGCGAACCAGAATTCCACTTCACCGAACAGCCTGACGGTCAGCACGTTGAGGGCGAACAGGGTCGCCAGCATGCCGACGGCGGGTATCCACGCCGGGACGTCGGGGAACCAGTACTGGAAGAAGCCGCCGACCACGACGGCATCGCCGATCACCGCCACGCTCCAGCTCAGCCAGTACGACCAGCCGAGGAAGAATGCCGCGCGCGGGCCGAGGTAGGCACCGGCGAAGTCGGCGAAGGTTTTGAAGTTGAGGTTGGACAGGAGCATTTCGCCCATGGCGCGCATGACGAAAAACACGAACAGGCCGATGATCATGTAGATGAGGATGATCGACGTCCCGGAGAGGGCGATGATCTTTCCGGAGCCCATGAACAGGCCGGTGCCGATGGCGCCGCCCATGGCCATTAGCTGGATATGACGATTGCTGAGCGTGCGCTGCAGCGCGGGCTGTTCGGGCAGCCCGGAAGGGGTCGATTTCATTGCAAAACCTCTTGATTTTATGTTTTTGAGTTTTGGCAGAAAGTAGGTGTCGAGCGTTCTTGTTAGAGGTGCAGCGGCTAATCACAAGGTGAGTCGCCCCCTGTGGCTTGGGGGCGGCGGTTAGCGATCAACTGACGGTGCGCAGACGCGAGGCTTTGGCCGGTTGCGGATCGAGCAGTTGGAAGAGGTTTTTGATGTTGGCCGGCGTCGGCACCAAGTGGATGCGCTGGCCGATTTGCTGTGCCTGAGCCAGGTCTTTCAGGTAGCGCAGTGAGGAAAAGTCCTCCAGGGCAAAGCCCACCGAATCGAACACCGTCACCTGCGCATCGTTTTCGCGTCCGGCGACTTCACCCTGCACAATCCGGAAAAACTCGATCACCGGGGAATCTGTCTCCAGTTGCTGAATGTCGCCTTCAATACGGGTTTGCGGTTCGAATTCGACGATGACCCGGGCGTTGCGCAGGATGTCGGCGTGCAGTTCGGTTTTACCCGGGCAGTCACCGCCAACCGCGTTGATGTGCATGCCGGGCTCGATCATTTCCGGCGTCAGAATCGTTGCGTAGGTTTTGTCGGCGGTGACTGTGGTGACGATGTCCGCGCCCTTGACCGCGTCCTTAACGGAGTTGGCCAGGATCACTTCAATCCCCGGGAACGCGGCGAGGTTGTGCTTCAACTTGAGTGAAGCGTCTCGATCGATATCGAAGATACGGATTTCACTGATGCCCAACATTTCATGGAAGGCCAGCGCCTGAAATTCACTTTGCGCACCGTTGCCGATCAGGGCCATCGAGGTCGCACCCGGGCGCGCCAGCGATTGCGCGACCAGTGCCGAGGTTGCTGCGGTGCGCACGGCGGTGGTCAAGGTCAGTTCGCTGAGCAGCGTCGGATAGCCACTCTGCACATCCGCCAGCAGACCGAAGGCCATGACCGTGAGCAAGTTCTGCTGGCCGTTGTTCGGGTGGCCGTTGACGTATTTGAATGAGTACTGCTGGCCGTCGTCGGTGGGCATCAACTCGATCACGCCGTCTTCCGAGTGATTGGCCGTGCGCGGTGATTTATCAAACTGCGCCCAGCGTGCGTAGTCCGCTTCGATGTAGCCGGCCATTTCACGGATGGCACGTCGGATGCCGACTTGGGTGAACAGGCGTGCAGCATCATCGACATCAATAAAAAGCGTCATGTTCTTGTTCTCCGATCCAGTCATTGAAAGGTTGTAGAGCGGGGGCCGGCTCAGCTGCGTTTGCTCTCGAAACCGTGCAGCACGTTGACGGCATTGATGCCGATTTCATCGACCATGTAGCCGCCCTCCATGACGAACAGGGTCGGGCAGCCGACACTGGCGATCAGTTCACCGATGCCGATGAAGTCATCACTTTCGAGCAGGAAGTGGCTGATGGGATCGTCCTTGAACGTATCGACACCGAGGGAAATCACCAGCACTTCAGGCGCGAACTGCTGAAGCTTTTTGCAGGCGTGGAGCAGGGCGTTGCGGTAGCTCTCCCAGGTGGTTTTTTTCGGCAGGGGATAGTTGAGGTTGTAACCCTCGCCGACACCCGCGCCGACTTCGTCGCTGTAACCTGAAAAGTACGGATAGGACACCGCCGGCTCACCGTGCAGCGACACGAACAGGACGTCGCTGCGTTGGTAGAAAATGTTCTGCGTGCCGTTGCCGTGGTGGAAGTCGACGTCGAGCACCGCGACGCGTTTGGCGCCTTGGGTGATGGCTTGTTGCGCGGCAATCGCGGCGTTGTTGAGGTAGCAATAACCGCCCATGTATTCGCGCGCGGCGTGATGGCCGGGCGGGCGGCACAGGGCGAAGGCGCTGTCGTGGCCTTCATCGATCAGGGCCAGGCCGGTCAGGGCAATATCGGCGCTGGTTTTCACCGCTTGCCAGGTCGTCGCGGTGATCGGCGAGCCGGCATCCATGGCATAGAAGCCGAGCTTGCCGTCGATGAACGTCGGCACCTCTTCGCCGGCCAGATCGCGCACCGGCCAGACCAGCGGCAAGGCGTCGTGAGTGCGACCGGTGGCGCACCATTCGCCCCAGGCATTTTCCAGAAAACTGACGTAGCGCTCGCTGTGCGCGTTGACGTAGCACGAGCGATCAAACGCGCGCGGTTCGACGATCTGCCCGAGGCCGACCTGTTTGACGCGGTTGTGCACGGTGTCGGCTCGACTCGGTTGCTCGAACGACGGTTTGAGCACGCCGTCTTTCAATTCGGTGCCGTGGTGCAACCGGTGGGAATCACTGAAAACTGTAAACATTCTGCGCATCCGTTATTGTTAGCCAGTGCAAATATTCTGTTCCGGCTGGGCTGCGCTTTCTTTGCTTTGTGTTCGTTATTCAGTCGATTATTCGGGCGTTTTTACTCAGGAATGGCGTCATGCAGAAAAAAATATCCAAACGCATCAGCCTCGACGAGACTGACCTGGCGATTCTCGAGTTGTTGCAGAAAGACGCCAGTATTTCCAACGCTGAACTCAGCGAGCGGCTGTCGCTGAGCCTTACGCCGTGCTGGCGGCGGCGCAAGCGCATGGAGGAGGCGGGGGTCATCAAGGGCTATCAGGCCAACCTTGATCGGCGAATGCTCGGGCTGGATATCATGGCGTTCGTGCACATTCGTTTTTCCACCCACGCCGACCACGCGCCGGACGCCTTCGAGGCGGTGATTGCGCAATTGCCGCAGGTGTTGGCCTGTCACAAGATCACCGGTGATGCCGATTATGTGTTGCAGGTGTTGGCGGAGGATCTTGATAGTTACAGCGACTTCATCGAGCAGGTGCTCAGGCGTCAGGTGGGGATTGCCTCGATTCAGTCCAGCCTGGCGTTGCGCGAGGTCAAGACCGGTAGCCGGATTGCGATTCCTAAATCGGCAAAGGACTGAGCGAGTAGTGGGGCAATCATCTTTTCAGTTTAAACGCGTTGTAGGTTGTTGATGCGCTATTGCCACGCAGGGCTGTATCAACTCCAGCCTTTGCAGTGAGCCGTAATCTCCTCCCACACTTCCCGATAGCTATACCGCAACCGCGCGGTGTGCAGCTTATGCAGTTGCCGCCGAATCCAGCTGTGCTTGTTTGCGAGCAGCATCTGCTCGATTTCCCGATTCAACGAATCAGGTTCGAAACCTGTCCAGACTGGCGGCAGTACGCATTCCAGATTTCCGGCGCAGACGACGGCGACTTCCGAGTACAGAATGTCTTTGATCTGTTCCGGGTCGTAGCCTTCGACTTGCCTGGCGATGTAGGGGTAATCGACGCCGCTGTCGACAAAAATGTCGGAGAGGGCGGATCTGATGTTGTAGAGCTCGGCAGGGCTCAGTTCTCGTCTCAAGCTTGGGTCTCCTGGCGTTAAATGGCGTTGAACCGGTTGCACTGGGCGGTCCTTGGCTGACGGATAGGCGATTCTGAACGCGCGCTGTCGATCAGCAAAGTTTCATCTTGCCGCGTGCTGCGCAGGCCTAGTCTGCTGAGACAAGATCGTCGCTGTTCATCCCGAGGGGAATCGTGCCATGCGCCTGAATGTCGTCAAAGTGCTGTTGATCGCTGCAGCGGTATCGGTGTTGAGTGCCTGTTCGGGCACGGGTGGCTTGACCACGACTAGTTGTTTCTCCAGCGATTGTCAGTCGCCGCAGGGGCGTAACGCCAATACGTTGAAGTTTGGTGGCAACAGTATCGGCAGCAGCCTCAATCAGTACAGCTCCGGCATGCTGCATGACGATTGAGGATTACTGCGCGGCAGGGACGGCAATCCACTCGCTGAGGGTTTGCTGATACTTGCCGGTGACTTTGCTCAAGTGCAGCCACTGATCGACATAAAGTTTCCAGCTGATGTCATCGCGCGGTAGCAAGTAAGCCTTCTCGCCGTACTGCATGTACTGATGGGGATTCACCGCGCACAGGCCCGGTTTGAGTTTCTGCTGATACAGCGCTTCCGAGGCGTCGGTGATCATCACATCGGCCTGGTTGTCGAGCAGTTGCTGGAAGATCGTCACGTTGTCGTGCAGGGCCAGTTGCGCCTTGGGCAGGAAGGCGTGGACGAAGGCTTCATTGGTGCCGCCGGCAGGTTCGACCAGGCGCACGTTGGGCTGGTTGATCTGTTCGACGGTCTGGTACTTGCTGACATCGGCGCAGCGCACCAGCGGAATCTTGCCGTCGGTGTCGAGGGTGTTGCTGAAGTAGGCTTTTTTCTGCCGCTCCAGCGTCACTGAAATACCGCCCATGCCGATGTCGCACTTGCCGGCCTGCATGTCCGGCATCAAGGTTTTCCAGGTGGTTTGCACCCATTGCACTTTGACCCCGAGGCTGTCGGCCAGCGAGCGGGCCATGGCGATGTCGATGCCTTCGAAGTCGCCGTCGGGACGTTTGAAGGTGTAGGGCTTGTAGTCGCCCGTGGTGCAGACGCGCAGTTCGCCTTGTTGCTGGATGCTGTCGAGGTGCGAAGGGGTTTCCTGCGCTTGAACGGCAGTGGCCAATGTGAGCGCGCCGCAGAAGATCATCGTGCTTTTTGGAATTGTCATTGAGATCGCAGTTCCGAGAAGGAAGGGTGACCCAGTGTAGTGAAAGGCTTTCCCGGGTGTCATCCCGCGTCCGGGCTTAACGTGCCGAGCCACGCCACCAGTGCCACGATCAGCAATGCGATTGCCAGTTCAACGACAACGCTGCGTCTTAGCGCATTCGCCGCGACGACATGTTGTCCATCGCGCAATGCCTGCTGCAATGCCGGACCAAGATGAAAGCGATTCAACGCTGCCAACGCCAACATTCCGGCAAACAGTAAAACCTTGATCGTCAGCAGCATCCCGTACGTGCCGAGCAACACTTCATCCAGCCTCGGGCCGACGATGAACAAGTAATTCACCACGCCGGTGATCGACAGCGTCAGCACAATCGCTGCGCCGACCCACTCAAAGCGCCGAACCGCAAACGCCAGCGAACGAATGCGTGCTTGATCAACCAGCCCCCGCGTCATCAGCACCAGCGCCAGCATCGCACCCAGCCACGCACCCGCCGCGAGCAGGTGCAGAATGTCGCTGAGAAAATGCCAGAACCGCAGCGCTCCCTCGTCCATCGCCCCATGCCCGCTCCAGGCCAGAGAGGCGAGCGCAACAGCGCCGGTAATCGACGCAAGCCAAGCCCCCGGCCTGATCAACACCACGATCAGCGCAATCATTCGTACTGCCCACGCCAGCCCGACGTCGGTTTCCAGCAGCATCATTTGCAGGTGTGGCCACAGCGCCGCAAGCGCCGTTTCGCCACTCATGGCGCGGGTCATCAGCACCAGACCAGCCACCGACAGCAGCGCCCCGATCAACGCCATCCCGCGCAACAGCGACCGAAACCGCAGCGTCGAGTCAGCGCCGTAAACCCCAAACAACGCCAGCCCGAACACCAGCAGCAAATCCACATACAACGCAAACCGCAGGAGGATGTTGATCAGTTCGCCCATCGCTTACTTCACTTTGAACGTGACGTTGCCGGTGATCGGGTGCGTGTCCGAGGACACCGCGCGCCATTCGACTTGATAAGTGCCGGCGGGCAATGGAGAGAGCGGGGTAATCAGCATGCTTTTCGGGTCGCTGCCGGCGCTGACTCTGGCTTTCATCGGCATCGGCGAATGGGCCATGCCGGGCATTTCGGTCATGACCAGTTTGGCGCCGGAGAACCGGGTCAGCAGGTTCTCCGAAAAGTGCAGTTCAATCTTGCCGGGCGCCGGGCCATCGGCACCTTCGGCCGGGGTCGACGACAGCAGTTTCGGGTGGGCCTGGGCGAGGCTGCTCAGGAGCAAGCCGCTGGCGAATACAAGGGTGATTTTCAAGCTGCGCATGCAAGAGCTCCGGGTTGTTTTCTAAGGGGGTTCAGAACCACAGCCGCACGCCGAGCACGAGCCGCGCTTCGCTGCGATCCTCGCCTTCTTCGCGGGCGTAATCGGCGCTGTTGCCGTAAGTGCGGTTCCACGTCACGCCGATGTACGGCGCAAATTCGCGGCGGATTTCATAGCGTAAACGCAGGCCGGCTTCGGTATTGGCAAGGCCGGAACCGATGCCTCGCTGCGGATCGTTTTTGCCGTAAATGTTGAGTTCAGCGGTGGGCTGCAAGATCAGGCGATTGGTCAGCAGGATGTCGTAGTCACCCTCGAACCGCAGCGCGCTCTGGCCGCCTTCACCGATAAACGCGGTCGCCTCGGCTTCGAAGTTGTACAGCGCCATGCCCTGCAGGCCGAACGCGGCCCAAGTCTGTGGCGCGCCGGGTTTGAAGTCCTGACGCACGCCGCTGACGACGTCCCACCACGGCGAAATCGCATGGCCCCACAGCGCCTGAATCTCGGCGTCCTCGGTCTTGCCGTTACTGCGTTCGCCTTCGGAACGCAGCCACAGACGATCGATATCGCCACCGATCCAGCCGGACAGATCCCAGGCCAGCGCGCTGCCGTCATCGGCGTCCTGCCATTCGAGTTTGTCGGCGAGAAAGTACGTGTTGATCGCGCTGTCGTGGACTTGATGGCCGCCGGGGCTGGTGAACACAGCGGCGCGGTCGGCGTCGGTCAGCGGCGGGATCGGCGTGCGACTTTCGGTTGGCGCGGCGGGCTGCATCATGCCGTCGTCCATGCTTTGCATTGCCGAATGATCCATGCCGGGCATCTGGCTGTGATCCATGCCCGGCATGGCGCTGGCGGCCATCGCCGAACTGCCGATCAGCAGCAAGGAAAACGCAGTAAGTCGAGTCATCAGCGGCCCCTTCATTCTTCCACCCGCACTTCGCGGAACATGCCCGTTTCCATGTGGTACAGGAGATGGCAGTGATAGGCCCAGCGGCCAAGTGCGTCGGCGGTTACGCGATAACTGCGGCGCGTACCGGGCGGCATGTCGATGGTGTGTTTGCGCACCTGGAAGTCGCCGTTTTCGTCTTCCAGATCGCTCCACATGCCGTGCAGATGAATCGGGTGGGTCATCATCGTGTCGTTGACCAGCACCAGGCGGATGCGCTCGCCGTACTTCAGGCGCAAAGGCTCGGCGTCGGAGAATTTGATGCCGTTGAACGACCAGGCGAATTTTTCCATGTGGCCGGTCAGGTGCAGTTCGATTGTGCGGCTCGGGTCGCGGCCATCCGGGTCTTCGAAGGTGCTGCGCAGGTCGGCGTAGCTCAGCACGCGACGGCCGTTGTTGCGCAGACCGAGGCCGGGGTCGTTGAGTTTTGGTGCGGTGGTCATGGCTTGCATGTCCACCAGTGGATTGTCTTTTTCGCTGGCGGGATGGGCTTGCATCGGGCCCATCGCCGAATGATCCATGGCGCTCATGTCCATCGAACCGTGGTCCATGCCGCCCATGCCCATGTCGTCCATTGTCACCAACGGGCGCGGGTCCAGAATTGGTACGGGCGCAGATAACCCGGCGCGAGTGGCGAGGGTGCCACGGGCAAAACCGGTACGATCCATGGCCTGGGCAAACAGGGTGTACGCTTCGGCGTCCGGCTCGACGATGACGTCGTAAGTCTCGGCCACGGCGATGCGCAGTTCATCGACGCTGACCGGTTTGACGTGCAAGCCATCCGCCGCGACCACGGTCATTTTCAACCCCGGAATGCGCACGTCGAAGTAGGTCATCGCCGAGCCGTTGATCAGACGCAGGCGCAATTTTTCGCCGGGGCGGAACAGACCGGTCCAGTTGTTATCCGGCGCGTGGCCATTCATCAGGAAGGTGTAGGTGGCGCCACTGACGTCGGCAATGTCAGTGGGGTTCATGTTCATTTCTGCCCACATCTTGCGATCGGCAACGGTGGCGCCCCAGCCTTTCTCGCTGACGTCATCGATGAAATCGCCGACGGTGCGTTTGTGGAAGTTGTAGTAGTCGGATTGTTTTTTCAGGGTCTTCATCAGGCTGGCCGGGTCTTCGTCGCTCCAGTCGCTGAGCATCACCACGAACTCGCGGTCGTAGTGGAACGGCTCCGGTTCCTTGGCGTCGATCACCAGCGGGCCGTAGACGCCGGCCTGTTCCTGCAACCCGGAATGGCTGTGATACCAATAGGTGCCGTTCTGCCGCACCTTGAATTGATAGACGTACACGCCACCCGGTTCGATGCCGTGAAAGCTCAGGCCCGGCACGCCGTCCATGTTCGCCGGCAGCAGAATGCCGTGCCAGTGAATCGAGGTGCTGGCGCTGAGTCGGTTGCGCACCCGCAGCGTCACCGTGTCGCCCTCGCGCCAACGCAGCAGCGGGCCGGGCAGGCTGCCGTTGATGGTCATTGCCGTGCGCGGGCGGCCGGTGAAGTTGACCGGGGTTTCGCCGATGAACAGCTCGAAGTCGCTGCCGCTCAGTTCATGCAACTGACCGGACGCGTTCAGCGCCCAGACTGGCGAGCGCCATAGGCCCAGACCACCGAGCAGGCTACCGGCGGCGAGGCCTTTGACGAAGGTACGTCGGGAAGGGTTGGAAGGCATGTGCTGGAAATCCCCGTTTGACTCATGACGGGGAGGCTAACCAGCGCCGGCTTTCAGTTGGCTGAGGCGGGGATTACAGTTTTGTCAGCTTCAGTTGCAGCGAGATGGTCGGCCAGATCCCGCGCCTGTTGTGACGCCGCGAGCCGCGACTGACGATCGACGCCTTCGCCGAGAATGGTCTTCTCGACGCTCAACTCATGCACATCGCTGATGCCGATAAAGTCGAGCCATGCAGCGACGTAGGGTTTCTGAAAGTCGAAGCGTTCGGCGGGCGTGGCCGACTGCGCCGCGAAATCCATCCCGCACGCATAGGCGCCCACGGCGGTTTTGTTTTTCAACAAACCTTGCAGGCCGCGTTCCGGATCGAAGCTGAAGAGGATGTCCTTCTGCGACACCAGGTCGATGAAGTGCTTGAGCTTGTAGGGAATGCTGAAATTCCACAGCGGCACCGACAGCACAATAATATCGGCGCGATGCAGGTACGCGGCGAGGTGCTCGAGTTCATTCCACGCCGATTGCTGGGCGGATGTCAGTGGCGTACCGCTGAGGCCGGCGTACTTGGCATTCATTGCCTCTTCTCCGAACTCCGGCAGCGGCATGCCCCACAGGTCCAGGGTTTCGATGTGGGTCTGCGGCTGATGCTGCAGATAGCGGTCGATGAAGCTGCGCGCCACTTGCAGTGAGGCGGAGCGTTGTTTGCGCGGTGAGCATTCGATGTGCAGAAGGGTGGTCACGTGAAGCCTCGGCAGTCGGGGGAAGAGTGCGAGGCATTGCAACATAGCGTGCTTCAAACTATAAATCGTGAATAAATCGGTCACTGATCACGAATCTAACTATGTTTGACGCCCTGTTGCTCAAGACATTTGTCACCGTTGTCGACGAGGACGGCTTCAGCCGTGCCGCAGAAAAACTGCATCTGACGCAATCGGCGGTCAGTGGGCATCTGCGCCGGCTCGAAGATCAGGTGGGAAAACCGTTGCTCAAGCGCACCACCCGCTCTCAGCAACTCACCGCCGATGGCGAGCGTTTGCTGGCGTATGCGCGAACGATTCTGGCGTTGAACCGCGATGCCTGGGCGCAGCTCACGCGCACGCCGTTTCAGGGGCGGGTGCGAATTGGCGTTTCCGAGGATTTTGTCGAGGCGCGGTTGTTGCGCGTGTTGCAGGATTGCGCGGCGCAGCATCCGGGGATGGAGATCGATGTGCAGGTGAACATTCCCGGGACGTTGCTGGGCCAGATGCAGCAGGGCGACCTGGAGATGGTCATCGGTTCGCTGTGTGAAACCGCTGAGTCGGGGCGTTTACTCTGGCAGGAGCCGCTGGTGTGGGCGTGGGCTGCGCAACCTGTCACGCAATTGCCGACGCCATTGCCGCTGGCGCTGTTTCCCGAACCTTGTCCTTATCGCGAGGCGGCGCTGACGCGATTGGCTCAGGCGGGCATTTCCCAGCGTACGGCGATGCTGTGTTCGAGTACCGCCGGGTTGCGTGCGGCGGCATTGTCCGGATTTGCCGTGGCGCCGATGCCGGCATGTCAGTTGGGGCAGGGGATGGCCGCGCTGGGCGCGGAACAGGGCTTGCCGGACTTACCGGATGCGCAGTTCCGCTTGTTTGTCGCGCCTCACGCTGATCCGCAGATGATCGATGCGGTCTCGCAGGTGATCGTCGAATTTTGCTCGGCGCGGCGGCAATGATGGTCTCTATAGACCGAGGCCTTCCTGCACCGCGAGCAAAAGATTGTTTTCAGTCAGCGCGATGGCATCCAGCTGCTGGCCTGTTTCAATCGACTGCATCCACCAATGGCTTTCACCGTGCTCATCCACGGTACGCAGCAAATAGGTGTCCGTGGCTGACGGGCTGATCTGCACGCGCCCGGCGCCATCCTCGGTAAACCGCGCAATGGGATCAAATGTCAGGCTTTGATGATTGGCCTCGATCACCAGTTGATCAATCGCATAGTCATGCGCTTCACCATCCGGTGAAGTTTCGCAAACATGCGTAGGATTTCGCCGAATCTTCAGTCCTACTTCGGTGACGGGCTGCAACCACGCCTCAATGCGGTGGTACAAGTCGTACACCTGAGCTGGCCAGCAATCGATCTCCAGCGCGGCATCGGCATGGGTGTGCCGGGTTTGCTTGAGTTTGGCGGCGAGTTCGTCTGCTTTACTCATTTCGGATCCCTTGGTTTGGTGTCTGCCTGTTAATCGTAGACCTTACAACGGTGTACGGCTTTGCCTTGCGTCATGCGCTTGCAACACAAGCGTGGCGAAATCAGCGCTGGCCAAGTCGGTCAGGATCGAAAACCATGGACGCAGGCGTCCCAAGGAGTGGGTACATGAAAAAGCTGTTTACAATTTTGGCGGTGATTGCGCTGACGGTCGGTAGCATCGGCCTGAGTTCGGCGCGGCAATCACAGTCGAGCAAGGCCCAGGCGGAATCGGTGGCGGGGGTGTTCGATTACTACCTGCTGGCGTTGTCCTGGTCGCCGACCTTTTGTCTGACCCACAAAGATGACTCGCAGTGCACGGGCAAGGGCTACGGCTTCGTGCTGCACGGGTTGTGGCCGCAATACGCCAAGGGTGGCTGGCCGGAATCCTGCCCACCACTGACCACGCTGAACGCGGCGCAAACCAGCCAGGGTCTGACGCTGTTCCCGACCAAAAAACTGCTCGACCACGAATGGGCCAAGCACGGCACCTGCAGCGGCCTCGGCGCGATGGGCTATCTCGATGAAGCGGACAAAGCCGTGGCGGCGGTGAAAATCCCGGACGAACTGCAACCGTTCAGCAGTTCCTATTACTTCGAAGCCCAGGAAATCGCCGACCTGTTCCGCAAGGCCAACCCGGGGATTCCGGCCGATGGCATCGCGGTCATTTGCAGTGGCCCGGAACTGTCGGAAGTGCGCGTGTGCATGGGCAAGGATTTGCAGTTCGGCGCCTGTGGCAAGGGCGTGAAAACCCAGTGCCGGGCGGGAGATGTTCGCGTGCCGCCGTCGCGCTAAGCTGAGCGGTTTCCACGTATAAAAAGGCGCCCGATCGGGGCGCCTTTTTTGCATTTGCATTTAAACAAGATTGGTCATGCTAGCGCGCAATTGTAATACGACACGGCAGTAAGGAGCATTTCCATGAGCGAAAATCTACCACGTGAGTGACCTATCCCATGCGAAGGGTATATTGCCAAACCTACTTCTGCCTCTGACTAATATGTGAGTTCGACAGTTTGATGGCCGTCGAGCGAGCTGTATGCTGAACTGTTGGTGCAGCTTCCGAGCACTATCTAAAGCTACTCTTGTTTGTCGAACGGTGACGCGGCATAAAAACTTGCGGTCTGTAAGACCTTCCAATGATCATATTTTGTCGGAGATTTGCAATCCACTCCCTCCATACCTACTGTGTCATAGATAATCTTAGCTCTGCGAAGATGGTAGGCACATCCTGTGACTTCAATATAGTCCCCGTTTGCACCTTGGATCTCAAAATAGCCAGCGACGCGTATTGTTTCCGATTTTTCTCGTCCAGGTACGCTAAATTGTACTCGGAATGTTTTGCCATCTTTGAAGCCTGTAATTTCTCCAGCCTGCCACTTGCCACCTGGGATTTCATAGTTGCCATAGATTTTATTGTCCGTGCCCTGACGAAGTGTCATTGTGCCTGTTACTCCGCCGACTACAATATTCCATTTTCCTGAAAGATTAACTCTTCCCGTATCGCTTCTATCGAAGTGAGGATGTATAACTAGCTCTGGTGGTATAATTTCGAGAACAAGTTCATTGGACCTGATTTCAAGGCTGCCTGAAACGTAAGTCGCGCTGATAGTTAAACGGCCGGGCGGCATCCTTATAACCTTTATTTCTGGGACGTCAACGGGAGTTGTCCCGGAGATTGCATCCAGCTTTACACTGATTTTAGGTTTGACGGTAACGTACTCATGATTAACGATCAGGGAAAATACGCCCGGAGCGAGATTCTGGTAGCCGACGGAGTTGACGCGGGCCTCGAGATCTATTTTTTTGTTAATTTCTACTCGAGGATTGCCAGCAGAAATTACTACCTCAGCGTTTTGCAGGTTTAGAGCTGATTTTATCTCGTCGCTAAATGTTGCTCCTACCCAGGCGCAAAAGGCACCGATGCCGCTGAGCAGAAGAAGTATTCCTCCCTTCCATTGTCGAAAATAATTAAAAAATTGTCTGTATGATTTATTCATTTATAAATTGCTGCCCCGTCACAGTATTGAAACGAAGCGCGTTAGGAAAGTATGAAAGTCCTGTGTCTCCAAAGTTGAGGTCTAATTTTGGGATATGTATTTGTGCGCCAGCGCCTCCATCCATTGCGAGTGCTCTCAGTATTTTCAAGTCTCGCTTTTCAGCAATAATTCTATAAATGTAAGAGAATTGAACCTGAGTGGCGGCTTGGCCGAAGTTCTGGAACAGCCCAACAATTAGGATGTCCCCGCCAACCGAAAGCCCTACAGCAACTCGGTTGAATTCTGCGTCACGCAAATTTTTACCTACGTCTACATTTCCATTTTGTATGATTATGGGTTTCGATTGTAAAGCGTACTTCCAACGACCACCTTGATTTTTACTAGTCGCTGGAAAGATACGAAGTGTCCCAGTGCCATTCGACGCAAAAACTCCGCCATGGGACCAAGGCATTAGCGCAACCTTTCTTTCCCCATTAACTCGGGTCAAACCTATTGGCTCTTCTTCTCCCTTAGAGTTGTAGCCGAAAAAACCACCCCCGATTATTGCGACAGTGTCTTTTGTTTCCAGACCTCGGTATGCATCAACGGCTACCCCCTTAGCTCGTAAATCGTGGACCGTCACAACTGCAGACTCAGCCGGAATGTACACCTCGATCAGTTGATACTCGCCAAATCGATGAGTACGAACCTGAGTTCCTTTATCAAGCTCAAACGATTCAGTAGCATGCGGCTTTGAGTATTCTGAAAGTGCAGTTGCCGCCTGAGCAACCTGAGCGATGGGAGAAGAAATCAATACCCAAACACAGAGCCTGGCTTGAAACGACATCCTTTTCAAAAGCGCTTTCCTAGTGACTGATGGTCAAAATGACATCATACCATCATCGGGAAACCCGGTGGCCTATGATCAAGCTTCAATGGAAGACTGCGGAGTCTTGGCACGTTAGTGAGATTTGCGAGCAGACCGAATTGACAGCAGCAGATAAGCCATACACGAGGACCATTCACTCTAAAAGAGCTCTATCAGCCGCCATCGCCTATTCTGGCTAAAAAATGATCATCTCTCGCGAGATGTCAGTGAATACAAATGTACTCACCCGTAGATCGAGGAGACGATCCGCAAATCTTGCCTACTAACTATATCCGTCAAAGGATTTTCCTTTGAACAAGTTCCTCCTTTTTTCACTTTTAGCTATTTGCTCTGGTTGTGCGAAGGACCCCGTGAAGCCTCCGCAAACTTGAGTTTTGAGTCTGTTGAAAGGCAAAAGTCTTTGCTATATATCATCGGGATGTTGATGTGCTGGATCTTTTTGATCGCGATGAACGAGTCGGTATGATTTCAGGCACGCTTCATTGTGCCTTGGCGGATGATCATGATTTTTCCGTGGGCAAAGCCATTCAGTTTTTTGTATTCGGCTTGATAAGGTCGGAAGAAAATGAAGGCAACGAGGCGAAATTCTCCTATCTCACTCGTGCATTCCTAGGTGAAACCTCAAATGACTGAAGTCCAGATCTGTCAGTAATAGAACTGAACCAGCTCCTCTCCAACAAGCAACAAATCCCCTGCAAAGTCGTCGTCACTGCCTACGGCTACAAACCTTACTACTCAAACACAATTAACATTCCCATCGCGGACCTCCTACGTGAAATCAACAAACTGCAGTAACAGATGCGGGGTACTCCGCACCTTTTGACCCACATTATCCGGTGATTCACAGAGTGCGCGGGCACACCTGCACAGTGCGATGCGGCGCCTGGCCCTTCACAACTGACTAACCGTAAAGGAGCAATCGAAAATAAATCGTCGAACAGCGATCATCCAATCTCGTTGCGCGCCGATATAACTGGGCGGGACCGGGGCGTTTGCCCCGTACATCCCGGTGGGCTACGCTCACAAACATAAGGGTTTACCCGCTGGCGCCCTTGCCGTACCTGCCCAGGACTTGCTTTTGCCTATCCCCATTCACGATCCGCATCAGGCCCCCGGAGGCACCCTTAAACGCCTGCCGCTGCGCAAAGCGGCGGTGCTGTTTATCGTTGCGGTGGGGTTGTGCCTGTCCGGTTTGCTGTACCTGCAACTGGAGCAGTCGCGGCGCCAGGATCTGGCGGTGGCGAAAGTGGCGTCGAGCAACTTGACCCGGGCCATGGCGCAGCAGGCAGAGGACACGTTTCTGGCCGCCGATCTGGTGATGACCAGCCTGGTCGACTGGATTCAGGAGGACGGTTACGGCGCCGCGCAGAAACCACGCTTGCAGAGAACCTTTGCCCGTCGGGTGCAGCAACTCGATCAGTTGCACGGCATGTTTCTCTTCGACACGCAGGGTCAGTGGGTGATTACCTCGTTCGCCGATCTGCCCCGTGGCAACGGCGTGGCGGACCGCGAGTACTTCAAATTCCACCAGCAGAACGTCTCGACACTGGCGCATATCGGCCCGGCGATTCGCAGCCGCGAGAACGGTGAGTGGATCATCCCGATTTCCAAGCGCGTCAATGATCACGCCGGCAATTTTCAGGGGGTGTTGCTGGCCGGGATCAAGATGTCGTACTTCGACCGCTTCTTCGAAAGCTTCAGCCTCGATGATAAAGGCATCATGTTTCTCGGGCTGAGCGACGGCACTTTGCTCGCCCGTCGGCCGTTTGATGAAAACCTGATCGGCACTTCGCTGGCGCAAGGGCGGATTTATCGCACGTTGCTGCCCGAGGCCGCTGCCGGCACGGCGATGATCGATTCGGTGGTCGATGGCGTGGTGCGTTTATACGGTTATCGACGCTTGTCGGCATACCCGTTGGTGGTGTCGGCGGCGACCTCGCGCGACACGATTCTCGAGGGTTGGTACGCACGCGCATTCCAGTCGAGTGTGATTGTCGCGCTGGTGATTCTCGGTGTCGGCCTGTTTGGCTGGGTGTTCATTCATCAAGTGCGCGACGGCGAACGCATCGAGAAGAACTTGCGCAAGGCCCAGCGCGCACTGGAGCAGATTGCGACTCACGACAGCCTGACCGGGTTGGCCAATCGCCGCTTGTTTGAACGATCGCTGGAAATCGAATTCGCACGCGGCGCGCGGCAGGTCAGCCCGGTCAGCCTGATCATGCTCGATATCGATTTTTTCAAGCGCTACAACGATGCTTATGGGCATGTGGCGGGAGACCATTGTCTGACTCAGGTCGCTCAGGTGCTGCGGGCGTGCTGTCAGCGCAAGGCTGATCTGGCGGTGCGCTACGGTGGCGAGGAATTTGCGGTGCTGCTGCCGGACACCGATATCAATGGAGCGCTGGCGATCGCCGGGCAGATTCGCCGCAGCGTGATCGATAAACACATCATCCATAGCGGCTCGCCGACCGGCTATCTGACGGTAAGTCTGGGCTGCTATTCGTTTATCCCGAGCGGCAATGACAGTCTGGAAGTGTTTATCCAGCGTGCCGATGCGGCGCTGTATCAGGCGAAAAATGCAGGACGCAATCGTGCGGCGGTGTTGTCGCTGGACAGCGGTCTGGCCGAGTTGATGCGCTCTGACCGTTGATCTGCATACCTACATAAAAACCTGTGGGAGCTGGCTTGCCAGCGATGGCGGTCGGTCAGTCAAGGAAGAGGTCGACTGTGCTGACGCTATCGCTGGCAAGCCAGCTCCCACAGGGAATTTCATTGAGCCAGGATTAGGTGAAGCCCCCTGGAAACCAAGGGTGTGTTTCACCACGGATGGCTCTTGTTCGTTCAGCCGCCAGTGCCACCGCCCGCACCGCCAGTGCCGCCGCCGGCCGATCCGGTGCCTCCACCAGCCCCCGAACCCGAACCGCTGGCACCACCGTTGGTGCCAGTGCCGCTGTCCATGCCAGTGCCGGAGTTGGCACCGGAACCACTGCTGGAGCTACCGCCAGAAGGTGCGCCCGGGGTGTTGTCCGGTGGCATGGTCGAGCTGCTCGGGCCTCCAGATTTGGTGCCAGTGGCGTCAGCGCCGTCGTTGGCGGCGAAGCTGGCGGCCGATGCCGTGGCCAGCAGGCCGGCGAGCAATAACGAGGTGAGTTTGCGCGTGATCATGATCCGTCTCCAGAAAGGGCATGTACCTGATATTGGTCTGACGCGCAGAACCCTTGGTGCCCAGTGGCTGACGAGCGGTCAGCGAGGAAGCCGAGTGGCCTCCTGATCTTCTGGAATATTGGCTATTTGCCGAACCGGGTGCGAGGACTAACGTAGCCACACATTCACTTGCTGCCCGGAGCCACCATGAAACCTCGTACCGATTTCTACACCGCATCCCCAGACGCACTGAAAGCGATGATCGCCCTGGAAACCGCGGTGTCCAAGTTGCCGCTGGAAAAGACCCTGATCGAACTGGTCAAGCTGCGCGCCTCGCAAATCAACGGCTGCGCCTTTTGCATCGACATGCACACCGCCGATGCGATCAAGGGTGGTGAAACCCCGCGTCGCCTGTTCGCCGTCACCGCATGGCGTGAAGCGCCGTTCTTCAGCGACCGCGAACGCGCTGCGCTGCTGTGGACTGAATCGCTGACCCAACTGAGCCTGACCCATGCGCCGGATGAAGATTACGACGTGGTCGCGGCCCAGTTCTCGCCCAAGGAAATGGTCGACCTGACCGTGGCGATCAGCACCATCAACAGCTGGAACCGTCTGGCCGTAGGTTTCCGCAAAACCCCGCAAGCTTAAGCCTCAACGCATTTCCCCTGTGGGAGCGAGCCTGCTCGCGAAAGCGGAGTGTCAGATAACAACCATGGTGACTGACACGACCCCTTCGCGAGCAGGCTCGCTCCCACAAGGGAAATGGGCATTGCCAGAAAATAGTGATCAATGCCCATCCGCACTCGGCGCCGTCGGTGGTTGCACCTTGCGCATCAAGGGCACCATCGCGGTGGCGATGACGAAGCACACGCCGATCATCAGAAAGGTGTCGCCGTAGGTCTGCGTCTGCGCCTCGCGGTAGGTCAGCAACCACAACTGGCGCAAGCTGGCGGTGACCCCGACGTCGCCGCTCTGGCCCAGATTCGCCAGGTTGCCGCCGACCTGCGACAGCCACTGATTCATCGCTTCATTGCTGCTGTTCAGATGCTCCGCCAACCGGGTGAAATGCAGGTTGGTGCGGTCATTGAGAATGGTCGCGCAGGCCGCAATACCAATCGCCCCGCCCAGATTGCGCATCAGGTTGAACAGACCCGAAGCGTGCTTGAGGCGTGCCGGTGCCAACCCACCCAAGGTCAACGTCACCGCTGGCGGCACCGCCAGTTGCTGGGCAATTCCGCGCAACGCTTGCGGCAACATCAATTGCCCCGCGCTCCAGTCGTGAGTGATCGGGCTGAACTCCCACATCGACACCGCGAACAGGCCCAGACCGACCATCATGATCCAGCGCAGATCGACGCGATTGGCGAGAAAGGCATACAGCGGAATCGCCATGATCTGGAACACACCCGTGGAGAAAACCGCCAGACCAATGTCCAGCGCGCTGTAGCCACGTACCCGGCCGAGAAACAGTGGCGTCAGGTAAATCGTCGCGAACAGGCCGATGCCGGTGACGAACGAGAAGAAGCAGCCGAGGGCGAAGTTGCGATCCTTCAAGGCGCGCAGATCGACGATCGGATTGGCCACGTGCAAGGTGCGGCCAATGAAGGCCAATCCGGCGAGGCCGCTGATCCACGCCGTGGTGAGGATGGTTTGGTCGCTGAACCAGTTCCAGCGCGGGCCTTCTTCGAGGGTGTATTCCAGGCAGCCAAGAAACAGCGCGAGAAAGACCATGCTCAGATAGTCCGCGCCCTTGAGCAGCGACAATTCCGGCTGGTCGATCTTCACCAGCATCGGCACTGCCACGGCAACGAAAATCCCCGGCACCAGATTGATGTAGAACAGCCAGTGCCACGAAGAAATGTCGGTAATCCAGCCGCCGATCACCGGCCCCATTGTCGGTGCCAATGACGCGACCGCGCCGATGGTCGCGGCGGCGATCACCCGTTGTTTGCCGGTGAAGAAAAAGAACGCCGTGGTGAACACCAGCGGGATCATCGAACCACCGAGAAAACCTTGCAGCGCCCGAAAGGCAATCATGCTCTGGATGTTCCAGGCCACGCCGCAGAGCAGACTGGCGAGGGTGAAACCGACCGCCGAGGCGCAGAACAGCCAGCGTGTCGAAAACACTCGCGACAGCCAGCCCGACAATGGAATCACGATGATTTCGGCGATCAGGTAACTGGTCTGCACCCACGCGGTTTCGTCGGTGCCGGCGGACAGTCCACCGCCGATATCACGCAGCGACGCCGAGACAATCTGGATATCCAGCAGCGCGATGAACATGCCGATGCACATGGTCGCGAAGGCGAACACCTTGGTCGCGGTCGCCATGTCCGCCGCGTTGAATGGCTGTGCAGGGGCGGCGAGGGCGGTGCTCATGGCGCGACGGCCACAGCGCTGGTTTCAGGTTGCGTGCGGGTGTCGACTTCCGCCGTTACCGACAGACCCGGACGCAAGTGGCCGAGCACGCCGTCCGCCGGGTCGAGGAGGATGCGCACCGGCACACGCTGGACGATTTTGGTGAAGTTACCGGTAGCGTTTTCCGGCGGCAGCACACTGAATTGCGAGCCGGTCGCCGGGGCAAGGCTGTCGAGGCGGCCGTGGAATTCCTGGCCGGAAAGCACGTCGGCACGAATGCTCACGCGTTGGCCGGGTTTCATCCGTGCCAATTGGTCTTCCTTGAAATTGGCATCGACCCACAAGCCGCTCGCCGGCACTACGGACAATTGTTGGGAACCGGCCTGGGCGTAGGCGCCGACCCGCGCGCGGCGGTTGCCGATCACGCCATCCACCGGCGCGCGCAATTCGGTGTAGCCGAGGTTCAACTGCGCCAGATCACGTTCGGCGCGGGCTTGCTGGAGCGCGGCGCGGGCCTGTTGTTTTTGTGTATCGATCACGGCGAGTTGGCGTTGTGCGGCGAGCAGTTCGGCTTGGGCGCGGGCGCTCAAGGCTTGCGCGGTTTTGAAGGTGGCATCGGCGCGTTGCGCACTTTCGACCGACACGGCATTGGTCGTCACCAGGCGTTTGTAGCGCGCGTTGTCATCTCGCGAACGCGCGGTTTCTGCGCCGGCGGCATCGATGCCGGCGCGGGCCTGACCGATCACCGCTTGTTGCAGCTGTTCGGTGGCGTCGAGGTTTGCCAGCAGCGCTTCTTCGGCAGCAACGGCGCCTTCAGCTTTGGCCAGGTTGGCGCGATAGTCGCGGGCGTCGAGGCGGATCAGCACGTCGCCGGCCTTGACGTGCTGGTTGTCGCTGACCAGCACTTCGTCGATGTAACCGGCGACTTTCGGCCCGATCACCGTGACGTCGCCACCGATGTAGGCATCGTCGGTTTCTTCAAGAAATCGCCCGGCGCCCCACCAATGTACGGCGTAGACCCCGGCGAAGATCAGCGCGAGCAATACTGCGCCAGGAAGCAGCAAGCGTTTAAGCAGGGGCGGCTTGGTCTTCACCACAACAGGTTCGAGGGTGGGCATGCTGGTCATGGCGGGTTACCTGCGTAAACGGGTCGTTATTACGGCTGTAATATGACGTAGGTAATATTTAGTCGCAAATGATTTCTGACGCCGATCGTCAGTTGCTCACTTGAGCCAGTGGCCTGGTGTGCGGCCGGTCATGGATTTGAAGAAGGCGATGAAGGCGCTGTCGCTGGCAAAACCCAGTTCAAAGGTGCAATAGCTGATGTTGCGCCCAGTGGCGAGCAATTCCATGGCGCGCATCAGACGCCACTGCTGGCGCCATTGCTGATAACTCATGCCGGTTTCGCGCTGGAAGATCCGCCCGATGGTACGGTTGCTGGCGCCGATCTGCTGTTCCAGCACTTGCAGTTCCGGAGGCAGTTGTTCGGGCGTTTTCAGCAACGACGTCAAACGCTTGTCCCGAGGTAACGGCAACAGCATTGGTTGCTGCGCCGCTTCGGCGATTTCGCTCAGACAAAGGCTAAGCAGGTGGACGAATTTGCCCTGCTGCCAATCGGTGGCGAAATCGGCCCGCGCCATCGGTTCCAGCACCGCACGCAACAACGGGCTGACCTCAATCACGCAGACCTGCTGCGGCAGTTCGGCGCACAGTTCGGCGGTCAGGTAGATCGAACGGTAATCGACACTCTGCTGCATCACCGCTCGATGGCTGATCCCCGGCGGAATCCACGCCGCCCGCGACGGCGGTAGCAGACACAGTTGCTGCGCGAGGGTAATCCGTGTGCAGCCTCGTCGCGTGTACAGCAGCTGCCCGCGTTGATGACGGTGCAGACCGGAGTCGTGATCGCCCAAGGTCGAGGCGATACCAATCACTGGTGCGGGAAAGCGATCAGCGTCAAATGTTGTGTGGGCGTCGAGCCAAGCCATGGGTTGTCCGATTTCAGCGATTAGTTGGCAGGGTTCCGATAATACGTCACTCACCGATTCTTAAACTCCTCGGCGGCTTTTGCGAGGAGTGATGAAGAATGAACCATAGAAATTTCCTGTGGCTGGCGATTGCGTTGCTGATGTTTCCGCAGATCGCGCAAACCCTGTACAGCCCGGCGCTCGGTGATATCGGGCGTGTGTTCAACGTCGGCCCGCAAGCAGCGGTGCAGACGTTATCCGTGTATTTCCTCTCGTTTGCCGTCGGGGTGGTGGTGTGGGGACGCTTGTGTGATCGCATCGGTCGACGCCCGACGATGCTCGCCGGTCTGGCGATCTACGCCGCTGCCACGCTGTTTGGCCTGCGGGTCAGCAGTTTCAACGGCTTGTTACTGGCGCAGATGCTGGCGGCTTTCGGTGCGGCAGTGGGCTCGGTGGTCACGCAGACCGTGTTGCGCGACCGCTTCAAAGGCACAGAACTGGCGCAGGTGTTTTCCCTGGTGGGTATCGCGCTGGCGGCCAGCCCGGCGATCGGCCTGTTCACTGGCGCCAGTCTGGTTCAGGTCTTCGGTTATCGCGGTGTGCTTGCTGCGTTGCTGTTGCTGGCAACGCTGTTATGGCTATGCAGTTGGTACATCCTGGCGGAAACCCGGACAGTGTCAACCGGACATGTCGGTTTGTTTGAAACCTTCGGGCGCATGCTGCGTGACCCGGGAATCTGGCGCTCGGCGCTGTGGATCGCTTCGTTCAATGTGGCGTTGTTCAGTTATTACAGCCTCGCGCCGTTCATATTTCAGCGGCTGGGGGTGGACGCCAGAGTGTTCGGTTACAGCGGCGTGATCCTCGCGTTGGGCTCAGGTTTTGGAGCATGCCTCAACCGGCGTTTATTGACAGCCGGGTTCAAGGCATTGCAGTTGGTTCGGCTTGCGGGTGGCATCGCATTGTTGGGCGGTATGGGCGTGTGGTCGCTGCAAGACAGTGTTGCGTTCGTCCTGCCAATGCTGTTGGTGGTGTTGGCGTTTGGCTTGGCGATCCCCAACGTACTCGGTTCGGCACTGGCCGATTACGCTGATCGGCTGGGCACCGCCGGGGCGTTATTGGGCTTGATGTATTACCTGCTGATTGGTGCAGCCCTGATGCTCGCGGGCTGGTTTCAAGCCCTCGGGGAAACCCTGATAACGTGCAGCGCCGTGGCCTTGCTACTGACAATAAAGCCAGGCAAAGCAATTGTTTAAGAAATGTAAGCGTTGTAGGAAGCGTCTTGCATTTGTGTAGGAGGGCTCCGACTATCACGATCATTGATGACATGGCATTACGCCATTTTATGATCGCAAGGATGTTGCGTGCCGTTTTCGTTTTGCGCTGTTTTTCGTCGTCGTTCCACGCGTTGCCCGCTGTTGTCGGCCTTTGTGTTGAGTGTCTGTGCCTCCTCGATCGAAGCTGCCGAACCTGTCGCGCCGGGCCAGGAAGTGCTGCGCCAGCAGCAACAGCAGCAACGCGATCTGCAACAGTTGCAACTTGAGCAGAGAAAACGGCAACTGCAGCGCGGCGCGTTCGGTCCGGTGCCGGTCACTCCGGCCATTCCGCCAACCGTCACCCCCGATGAACGTTGCTGGCCGTTGAGCGGCACGCGCATTGGCGGCGTCACGCTGATCGACAGCGACAAGCTCAATGCGCGGATCAAACCGCTGCTGGCGCCGTGCATGGGCGTCGGCCAGATCAATCATCTGCTGGCGACCATCACCGCGATCTACGTCGACAAGGGCTACATCGCCAGCCGGCCTTATCTGGTCAGCGCACCGGCAGCGGGGCAGTCGCTGGATATCGGTGTTGACGAAGGCTACATCGAGTCCATTGAACTGGCGGATCAGAGCTTGCCGGTTTCATTGGGCGGTGCTTTTCCGAACATGCTCGGCGAGCCGCTGAACCTGCGCGATCTGGAGCAGGGTCTGGACCAGTTGAATCGCCTGCGCTCGATCGATCTCACCGCCGACATCGCCCCCGGCAGCCAGCCCGGCGCCTCGCGAATCATCCTGCGTTCGCGCACATCGACGCATTCGCGCTGGGCGCTGAATGCGGGGATCGACAACCTCGGCAGCGCTAGCACCGGACGTGATCGCGACACCGTCAGCCTGAGCCTCGACAGCCCGCTGCAACTCAACGACCTGTTGAGCCTCAGCGCCAGCGACACGCTCAATCAGGGCGACCGCTACAGCCGCAACGCCAGCCTGTATTACGCAATCCCCTACGGCTACTGGACCTACAGCGTGTTCGCCAGCCACGCCGAATATCGCGCGCCGTTCAAACTGCCCAGCGTGACCTTTCACAGCACTGGCATCACCGACCAGGTCAGCCTGCGCGCCGACCGCGTGTTGTGGCGCGACCAGAGCCGGCAGCTCAGTGCCAACCTGCAACTGGCGCACAAGGATGTCGACAGCTATCTGCAAGACGTTCGCCTCGGCATTCAGAGCCCGACGCTAACGGTGGCCGAAGCCGGACTCAATCTGTTCTGGCTCGACCGCGCGGTGTGGAACCTCGACGTCAATTACGCCCAGGGCCTGCGGTGGTTTGGTGCCGATGACGATTCACAACAGCAGATCAATAATCTGCCCAAGGCGCAGTTCCGCAAGTACCGCGCCGGCCTTAGCCAATGGCGCAACGGTCAGTTCGGTGCGCAGACCTGGCAGTGGCAGAGCCAGCTCAATGTGCAGTACAGCCCGGACCCGTTGCCGGCGATCGAACAGTTGCTCGGCACCGACGATTCGGCGGTACGCGGCTACCGGGTCAGCAGTGCCTCCGGCGCCAGCGGCGCGATCTGGCGCAACACCTTGCGCCTGCCGCTGCGCAGCGAATGGCCGCTGCTGATCACCCCGCGTGTGGGCCTCGACCATGGCTGGATCAAAGCCGATCACGGCGCGCAGGGCCAACGCCTGAGTGGCGCCAGTGTCGGTGTGAATCTGGGCTGGAAGAACCTGCAAGTGGACGTCGATTACCAACGCGCTCTCAACATCCCGAACGGTCTGCAACATGAGCCGGAAACATGGCTGATGCGAGTCGGCCTGCAAATCTGAACAACGCAGTGAACCAACAGCCGTCGGATCTGAGCGCGTCAGCCACGGCCAAGACTAAACGCGCAACGTGATGCCGTACTCACATGGAGACGTTTTTATGCCAGCACACACTTTTGCATTTCATCTTTCCCCTCGGGGTAAATTGCGCTGGGCGATTGCCAGCCTGTTCTTCGCCGTGCACCTGCCGAGCGCGCTCGCCGGCGGCGTCGTGGTCGCGCCGGGACCCGGCGGCACCGCGCAATTGCAGACCCAGGGCGGTGTGCCCATCGTCAACATCGTCGCGCCCAACGGTTCGGGCCTGTCGCACAACCAGTTCCTCGACTACAACGTCGACCGTCAGGGCCTGGTGCTGAACAACGCCTTGCAGGCCGGCCAATCGCAACTGGCCGGGCAACTGGCAGCCAACCCGCAACTGCAAGGTCAGGCCGCGAGCGTGATCCTCAACGAAGTGATCAGCCGCAATCCGTCGGCCATCAACGGCGCGCAGGAGATCTTCGGCCGGCCTGCCGATTACGTGCTGGCCAACCCTAACGGCATTTCGGTCAATGGCGGCAGTTTCATCAACACGCCGAACGCCAATCTGGTCGTCGGTCGCCCGGAGTTGAATGACGGCAAACTGCAAAGCCTGAACAGCCGCGACGCTAGCGGTCAGTTGCAGATTCACAGCGGTGGCCTGCGTAACGGCGAAGGTTCGATCAACCTGATCGCGCCGCGTATCGACAGTCAGGGCGCGATCACTGCGCGCGATCAGTTGAACCTCACGGTCGGGCGCAATCAGGTCGACTACGCCAGCGGCCAAGTGAACACTGTTGATCCGGCGGGAAACACTGGCGATCAACGCATCGATGCCAGCCTGTTCGGCGCGATGCAGGCCGGACGCATCAACATTGTCAGCACCGCCGAAGGGGCAGGCGTGCGGGTTGGCGCAGTGCAAGTGGCCGGGCGTGACGGCGTGCAGATTCGTTCCGCCGGTGACCTCAGTGTCAGCGGTGAAGCGGTTGCCAACAGCGTCGATGTAACCCGTGCCGGTATCCGCAGCAGCCAGGGCGATGTCGCTTTGCACAGCGGCAAGGATCTGAATCTGGCTGCCACTGACGTTAGCGGTCGCGACGTCACCGTCGACGCGAAACGCAATCTGACCCTGTCCACGGTCGAAAGCCGCAAGCTTCAGGAAAAGCGCGAAAACTGGAACAACAGCACCATCGGCATCACCTGGGAAACCTACGATCGTACCCAGACCGACAGTGAGTCGCGCCAGCACGGCAGCCAGATTATCGCCAGCCGCGACGTCAAGTTGTCGTCCGGCAAAGACACCGAACTGAAAGCCGCCAAAGTCGAAGCAGCGAACCATCTCGACGTGCAAAGCGGCGGCGATATGCGCCTGAGCGCCGCCACTGAAAGCCATACGCAGACTGATCAAGGCAACCACCGCAAGCACCTGTGGAAAGCCGACTGGAACAGCAGCAGCGAAGAGCAGCGCAGCGTCACCAGCCAGTTGAAGGCCGGCAATATCGCCCTGCAAACCGCCGCGTTGTTGCGCGCCGAAGGCGCCGAGCTGAGCAGTGCCGGCGATGTGCAACTGGCCGGCAAACAGGTGGAAATCACCACCGCCACGCACACCAATCGCAGCAGCGACAACCGTTACTCCGGTGACTTGGTTGGCGGTGGTTTCTTCGGCAAGACCGGCGATGCCGACAAGGGCAAGACTCAACATCAGGGCAGCAAGGTCAACGCCAGCGGCAAGTTGATCGTCAAGGCTGACGATGTGCGCATCAGCGGCAGCCAGGTGCGCGGCGGCACCGACGCCAGCGTGATCAGCGATAAAGGTTCGCTGGTCATCGATGGCGTGCAGGACACCTCGCACAGCAACAACCACGACAAGGACAGCAAGTTCTTCGGCATCAGCAAGGACGAGTCGCGGCAGAACAGCCGAGACAGCAACACCGTGCGCAGCGAACTGGTGTCGGACAGCAACCTCAAGCTCAAGAGTGCCAAGGATATTGAAGTAGCCGGTTCGACGGTCAAGGCAGACGGTGCGTTGACCGCCGATGCAGCGGGCGACATCAATGTGCATTCTGCGCAGAACACTCACGACAGCACTGATACCACGCACACCCGTGGCTTCGATGCGTACGCCAAAGAGCAGACGCCGGAGCAGTATCGCGCCGGGATTCACTACCAAGGCAAACAGCAAACCGTCACCAGCAACGATGTCACTCAGCAAGGCTCCAGCCTCAGCGGCGGCAGCGTGCAGGTGAAGGCGGGCGGTGACGTCACGCTCAAAGGCGCAGAGGTGAAGTCCACCGCAGGCGACACCACGTTGAGCGGCCAAAACGTGTCGTTGCTGGCCGAAGCAGACAGCCACAAAACTTCTTCCGATACGTCCAGCACTGGCGGTGGTTTCTACTCCACCGGTGGCCTCGACCGTGCCGGCAGCGGCGTCGATTTCGCCCACAGCACGGCGCAGGATTCGACCAGCAAAACCACCGCACAGACCACGAGTGTGCAGAGCAGCGGCGGCTTGACCATCAATGCCTACAAACTCGCCACTGAAGGTGCGCAACTCAAGGCTGGCAACGGTCTGAATGTCGCCACCAACGAGATCGACAATCGCGCCGCCAGCAACACTGACAGCAGCACACATAACGAGAGCAACTGGTCGGCGGACATCGGCGCCAATGTCGAGTACAAGGACATCGCCCGGCCGATCGCTGGCGCGGTCAAGGACGTGCTCAACGGCAAGGTGCCGGACAAGGACTCGCTGGCCAATCTCGGTCAGCCGAATGTCGGTATCGACGTTGCGGTCGGTCACGGCAGCGCCAGCAAAACCGAGCAAAACAACAATGCTGTGGTCAGCCGTTTTGACGGCGGCAATGTCGATGTGAAAACCACTGGCACGCTGCACGACCAAGGCACGCAATACAACGCCAGCGCCGGCCAAGTGAACATCAGCGCTGAGCAACTGCTTGCCGATGCTGCCAGCAACACACACAGCAGCAGCGCCAACGCGGTGGATGCCAAGGTCGATGTGCGCGTCTACACCAAGACCGGTGAAGACGTGAACGTCGCCGGCAGCGGCGCGGGTGGCAGCAGTGCCTCGAGCAAGGACAACTCCAGCGCCGTGGTCGGCGCTTATGCCGGCAGCCAGGGTGTAAACATCAAGGTCGGCGGCGATGCGCAGTTCGAAGGCAGCCGTTTCGACGGCGGGCAGGGCGCTGTGAGCATCAAGACTGGCGGTGATCTGGCGCTGAATCAGGCCAACGACCACCAGCACAGCAACGACAGCAGCTTGCGCGGCAATGGCTCGTTGACGGTCGGCACCTTGCCGGGCACCGATGGCACCAATGTTGATCTCGGCGCCGGGTTCCAGCTTGATCACACCGGCAAGCACACCACTGACACCCAGGCCCATGTGGCGAGCATCAACGGCAACGGTCCGGTGCAACTCAGCAGCGGCGGCAATCAAGTCCAGCAAGGCAGCAAGATCGACAGCGCTGGCGCCATCGATCTGCACGCCGACGGCAAGCTCGATCTGCAAGCCGCAACCAACACTCACACCGCCACCGGCAGCAATCTCGGCGGTGGCTTGAAGGGCGGCGGCAGTAAAACCAGCAGCGAGAAGAGCCGTGATCAGGGCGGCAATCTGAGTGGCAACTTCAATATCGGTCGGGTCAACGAAGATTCGAAAACCCTCTCCGGTGGCCAACTCAACAGCCAGAACGGCATTGTCATGAGCGGTGATTCGATTCACCTGCAAGGCAGCCAGGTCAGCGCGCCGAACGTCAGCATCGATGCGCAGAAGGGTGGTTATGTGCAGGAGTCGGCGCAGTCCACCGACAATCGCAATAACTGGAATGTCGCGCTGAATGCCGGCGGCAACCTGAGCAGCAAAACCCCGACCGCCGCCGATGAAAAGGCCAGCAGCGACCACGGTTTCAATGCCGGGGCCAAGGTGGGCGTGGATTACTTGCAGGGCAGCACCCAGCAGAACAGTCAGATCAAGGCTGACAGCGTGGTGTTGAACAGCGGTGGTAATGCACAGCTGGCGGGTGCGCGGATCGACGCGAAAACTGTCAGCGGCAAGGTCGCAGGTGATCTGACCGTTGAAAGCCGTCAGGACTCGAGCAACCATGCCAAGGTCGATGTCGATCTGGGTCTGACCGCGAAGAAAAATCCCCCGAGCGACAAGGAAAAAATCGCCGGCATCGACTACAAGCCGACGCTGAACGCGCAGGGTGAGTATGCGCACAAGGACAGCGTTGCGCAGGCGTCCGCGATCAGTGCCAGCCAAGGTGTACACCTCGCGGTTGGCGGTGGCACGCAATTGACTGGCGCGCGGATTTCGGCGACTGAGGGCAAGATTGATCTGGGGGGCTCGAAGGTCGTCAGCACTGACCTGAGCAACCTCGATTACAGTGTGAAGGCCGGGTTGGACCTGCCACAGAAGAAGGAAGAAAACGCACCGAAGGTTTCCCTTGAAAACGGCAACCTGAAGGTCGGCCCCGTCACGCTGAGCGGGCATCTGGACGGCCAGTCACTGCAAGCGGGGATTGACGACAGAGGCTGAACCCGAAGGGTGGTGGTTGCAGGCGAATCGGCATCCACCACCAAACCCTGCAGGAGCGGGTAAGCCCGACGCCCACATAAGCGTGGTGAGCTCACCCTGCGGCAGTGTTCATGACGTGCATCCGTGCCAGTTGCGAAGTTCAATGACACAGAATAGTGTGGCGACTCAGAGCAGCTCCAGGGACAGGAACGTCAGGATGGCATCGGAAACGGATTTCGCACTGCAGGAACAAATGATCGGTTGGCGTCGCTGGCTGCATCAACATCCGGAAGCGGGTTTTGCCGAGCGCAAGACCAGCGCCTTCATCGCAGAAGTATTGCGCAGCTTTGATTTGCAACCGCATATCGGCATCGGCGGTACGGGTGTTGTCGCCACCATCGAAGGCGAGCAACCAGGTATCGAGATAGCACTGCGCGCCGACATGGATGCGCTGCCCATCCAGGAAGAAAACACCTTCGCCCATCGCTCAGTCCACGACGGCTGGATGCATGCCTGTGGCCACGACGGCCATAGCGCCATGCTGTTGGGCGCTGCCAGCCGACTGGCGGCAGATCGCAGTTTCGCCGGCAAGGTTCATCTGGTGTTTCAGCCGGCCGAGGAAATCGGCACGGGTGCGAAGGCGATGATGACGGCGGGCCTGTTCGAGAAATTTCGCGCTGAGTGCGTCTACGGTCTGCACAACTGGCCCGGTCTTGCGACCGGTCGATTCGTGGTTCATCACGGTGCGGCGATGGCGGGGGCGAGGCCGTTCGAAATGGTTGTCAGCGGTTGTGGTTGCCATGCGGCGATGCCTCACCAGGGCGCCGATCCGTTGCTGGCCGCGGCCCATTTGGTGACCGCGTTACAGAGCATCGTCTCGCGCAATATCGACCCTGCCGATGCGCTGGTTCTCAGTGTCACTCAGTTCCACTCCGGCGATACCCATAACATTGTGCCCGACACTGCACGGCTGGGCGGCACCATGCGTTACTTCCGCCCCGAGGCCGGCGAGATCGCATCGCGTCGAATGGCCGAGATGGTCGAGCAGTTGGCCGCCGGGATGGGGGTTCGAGCGTCGCTGAAGTTTTTCGAGTTTGGCTCGCCGCCGCTGATCAACAGTGCCGAGCACGCGGACCATTGCGTGGCTGCCGCCAGTGCTGTGGCGGGCCGCGAAAACGTGGGTACCGGGGTCGCACCGAGCATGACCGGAGAAGACTTCGCCTTCATGCTCGAGCGCAAACCCGGCGCTTACATCTGGATTGGCAATGGCTCTGCTGAAGGCGGCTGCTCGTTGCACAACCCGCGTTATGACTTCAACGACGAGATCATGCCACTGGGCGTTGCCTATTGGGTCGCGCTGGCCCGCCAACGCCTGCAGCCCGTCGAACGTTAACGACCTGCAAGCCCGGCCCTGAGGCGCAGCAGGGCCTGGCGCATGACCGGTTCCTGATGAACCAGTGCAATGCGCACGAACGCTTTGCCGGGGTTGCTGCCCTCGGCGTCTTCATGACACAGGTAGCGACCGGGCATCACGCGCAAACCCTGTTCGCTCCAGAGTCGGCGCGCGATCCCTTCACCATCGCCGACCGCCAGCCACAAGAAAAAACCGGCATCGGCGCGCCGGTAATCGGGCACTGCGGCGAGGTACTCATCGGCCAGGTCCCAATTGCATTGGAGTGCCTGTTGCTGACGCTGCACATGCGTTTCGTCGTGCCAAAGCGCTGCGCTGGCGCTGCACGCCGGCCAGGCCAGCGAGACCCCGCAACTGCGGTTGAAGCCGGCATAAGCGGCGACACTAGACGGATCGCCGGCAATGAAACCACTGCGCAAACCCGGCGCCGCCGAGCGCTTCGACAGACTGTGTAGAACCACGAACGGGCAGGACGCAACCGCATCGGCTTCCACCAGGCTGAGGTAGCCGGGGGGTGGTGAGTGCGGGACGAGATCGGTGTAGCACTCGTCGACCAATAACGTCGCCTGGGCGTGGAAGGCTATGTGGCTGAGGCTGATCAATGTGCTTGCAGGCAGTATGTTGCCAAGCGGATTGCCGGGGTTGCACAGCACCAGCGCCGCGATGCTGTCACCGGCCTGATCCAGTTGGCGGGCGAGGCTGGCCAACAGGTCAGCGTCGTTCACGTCATAAAACAGCGCTTGCGCACCGGCGGCATCGGTGGCGGCGACATAGGTCGGATAAAACGGATTGGGCAGGACCACCACCGGTGCTTTCACGCCACGTGCCCGTGCGCGTGTCACGGCGAGGGCGATGCAAGTCGCGACGGCCTGTTTGGTGCCGGGCGTAGGCTCGATGGCGATACGCTCTTCATCGAGACAGGTGCCAGCGCCGAAGCGACGCCGTAGCCAGCCACTGTAGGCTTCGCGCAATTGGGGAGTGCCGGGCAGAGGCGGGTAGCGCGTCCACTGGTCGAGTTCGCACAGTGGTGCCAGCAATGGCGTCGGGTCGCCAAGCCGGGTTTCGCCCAGGTGCAGGGCGATGACCGGCTGCCCGGTCGCGGGCGGCAGGTCATCCAGCAGGCTTTGCAGTCTGGCGAAGGCATTGCCTGCGGGGGTCATCGGCTGAGCTCTCTGACCAGATCGTTGAGTGAGGTTTTTGATCGAGTGCGCTCATCGACATATTTCACGATCACCGCACAGGCCAGGGATACGCCCGGCAATTTCGGGTCGGCGCGGTTGCCGGCGATCACCACTGCATTGGCCGGGACTTCGCCGAAGCGCACGTCGCCGGTTGCGCGATCGATGATCGGGGTCGAGGCGCCAAGATAGACGCCCATGCCAATCACCGCACCGTTGCGCACGATCACCCCCTCGGCGACCTCGCTGCGGGCACCGATGAACACGTTGTCCTCGATGACCACGGGGTTGTTGCCGATCGGTTCGAGCACGCCGCCCAGACCCACGCCACCGGAGATATGGCAACGTGCGCCGACCTGAGCGCAGGATCCGACGGTCGACCAGGTATCGATCATGGTGCCTTCGCCGACGTAGGCGCCGATGTTGATGAAGCAGGGCATCAGCACCGCACCTGGAGCAATGTATGCGCCCGCCCGGACCACCGCGCCGGGCACTACGCGGATACGTGCATCGCGGAACGCGGCATCATTCCAGTGCTCGAATTTGAGGGGCAGTTTGTCGTAGCTTTTCGGCCGCCATGGAGCGGTTTCGCCCACATGATTTTCGCGGGTGAGGAACGACAGCAGGATGAGTTTCTTGACGAACGTATCGGCGACCCACTGGCCTTCTTCCAGGCGCGCTGCGCGCAGTTCACCGCTTTCCAGTCTGGCGAGGCCGTCTTCGATGACTGGCACCAGCGCCAGCAGCTCGGCAGACGTCAGTTGCGAACGCCGTTCAAAAGCTTCTTCAATCAATTCACGGTTACTCATTTAACGATCCTTGTGAGGGTTGAAGACGTCGACGGGTTGCCATTGAACCGGGCCGGTATGGTCGTCGAAGGTTTCCGCGCGACGGATTTCCACGACATCGCCGTTGTCAGTCAACATCAGTTCTGCCGGGCGCAGCCGGCCGTTGTAGGTAAAACCCATGGCATGGCCGTGGGCGCCCGTGTCATGAATCAGCGCCAGGTCGCCGATGGCCGGCGTCGGCAAAGGGCGATCGATGGCGAACTTGTCGAAGTTTTCGCATAGCGCGCCCACCACATCGAACACGCCTTCGGGGCGTTGCCCGGCGAAAGGTAATGTCAGGTGGTGGTAGGCGCCGTACAGTCCGGGACGCATCAGCGCGGACATCGAGGCGTCGAGACCGACGATTTCCCGGCCTTTGCTGCAGCGGTTGATCACCCGCGACACCAACACCCCATGCGGGCCGGTAATGAAACGGCCCAACTCCATCAGAAGTTTCGGCGTGTTGCGCGGAAAGGCTTGCTTGAGCGCCTGTTTCAGCGCGGCGGCGTAGGCGTCCAGATCCAGTGCCTGGTCATCGGTGCGGTAAGGAATCCCCAGGCCTCCGCCTATATTGATGTACTCGAATTCGATGTCGGCTTCGCGCGCTACACGCGCAGCCACTTCGATGACTTGCACACCGGCCTGCACTGCAGCCTCCAGTGACAGCTCATTGGCGCACATCATGCCGTGGATCCCGAAACGTCGGGCACCCAGGTCGTAGGCCTGGCGATAGCTTTGCACCAGATCGGCATCGGGCACGCCGAATTTCGATTGTTGCGCATTGCCCATCTGTGACGAGCGGGCGATGACCCCATGAGGTGAGACGCGAAACCCTACAATTTCGGGCAAGGTCTTCACTCGGTCGAGCATGCTGCGGTCATCGAAGGTGATCAGGGCTCCGGCGTCCAACGCCATCTGGTACTCGCCGAGCGCCGTATTGTTGGAGGTGAAGACAATGTCGTCGCCCCGCGCACCCAGTCGCTCGGCCAGCATCAGCTCGACCGGCGAGGAGCAATCCAGCCCGCTGCCCTCTTTGAGCAACAGGGCCAGAATCGCCGGAGTGGGCAGCGCCTTGACCGCGAAGTACTGACGAAACGCGCTGTCGGCGAAAGCCTGCGCGACGCGTCGATGAGTCTGGACGATGGCGCGCTCATCGTAGAGATGAAAGGGCGTCGGGTAACGTGTCGTCAACTCATCAAGCAGGGGGAGCAAACGTCGGGCAAAGCTTTCGGATATTGGCACAGCAGGTTTCTCCTCGCGGCGCAGGGGCGGACGGGTTCAGGGCACCAGAGCGACGCACATGGTGCGATTGCGCAGGCCACTGATCGGACGCGTGTAGGGAAAGTAGTACGACTCCTGGATCTCGAAGCCGGCCTCGATCAGCGCATCACGCAGATAGTCCCTGGAAATGAACCAGAAGCCATCGACCTTATCGTGGGCGGCAAACAGCGCCTCGGGATCGCGTGGCGAGTCATTGGAGAACACCAGAACCGTGCCGGAGTCCAGGTTCAGTTCCTTGAGCTTGTCGAAGGTCGGCTTGAGTTCCAGTTCGGGATGGAAGAGGTGGCCCAGCAAGCCATCGGCGTAGACCGACTTGACCCCGGCGAGGGAGCCGGGCTCCAGCGTGAAGAAGTCAACCTTGTGCGCATCGACGCCTTTTTTTCGACTCAGGATCACGGCTTCGTCATTGAAGTCGATGGCTCTGACCTGACGTCTGGCCTCCACCAGATCGCCCTCGACAAATCCGTTGCCGCAGCCAATGGAGAAAATCGTTGCACCTTCCTGGGTGAGCGATTTCAGCTTGAGACCCAGGTGCGAGCGATATTCCGGGCTGTAGGTAGAAGGCGTAATCGAGTCGTTGAAGGCCCCACCCTGTTCCCATATTTCATAGATGGTGGCGTTGCTGTCGCCAAACTTGCGGGAGGTGCCGTAGTAATCTGTCACCTGTTGGAGGTCCTGCATCGGCTTCGTCATCTCTGTCTCTCCTTGTCTAGAGTCGGACTTGCGCGCGAGTTGCGTCGCAGTCCGTGGGTACACGCACAGGCTCTTGCACGTATTCGATGGACTGCGCCGGCGCGTTGGCCAGCGCAGCAACCAGTGCCTGCAACGGCTGGGGCCGAGCGGGTCCGTAGCACTGGTAAAAGGCAGCGGCGGCATCAGGGTCGCCGCCGAGCAGGGCATCCGCCAGCACTCTGGCCAGCGAACGCAAACCGGCCAGCAGGGCGCCGTGATCGACCACCAGTTGTGGATGTTGCGGGTCGTCCTGGCGCAGGGTCAGGGCACCGAGCTGGACGAAGTACGACAGCTGCAGGTACATGCCGTCGCAATCGGGAAAAAGGCCAAGTCCGCGGTTGAGGTAGCGCAGACATTCGCCCAGGTAGTACTCGAGCACCTGCTCGGGCGGAATCTGCAGGGCAGGCGCCCATACCTGGGCAAGAATGAGGATGCCGTAGACATCCGCTGCCACCTCTTGCAGCACCACCGATGCCCAGCGGTCAAGGGTGTTCAACGGGCCGTATTGGGTGGCCGGGCGATGGACGAAATGGCCCAGCTCATGGCTGAGCACGCCCAACGCAGGAATGCGTCGCAGGTGTTCGCCAGTCGGGTCATAGTGTTTGCCGGTTGACAGGAACTGCCGGGCCAGCGGTGCCGCCAAATGCTCGACCATGGCCGCGTGGGTATTGGCGAAGTAGTAGGTTTTCTTGAACGGCGAACGTTTGACGCCTTCATCTTCGGGCAGGAAGTAGGCGACATGCTTGGGGTGCAGATTGCCTTCACCGGCCATGAAAAAAACATCAGTGGCGGCGAAGGCCGGCAACTCCCCCAGGCGCAGGTTGGTGTGCAACTGCTTGAGGTAGGCGGGGATTTGATCCACCAGGCTCATGGCCAGTTCCACGTCCTGTTGTCGCGCCGGATTGCGTCGGCAGCCAAAGGCTGTCGGCAGTCCTCCCGGTTGCTTGCCGTACCAGGTAGCGATCTGCCCGGCGACCAGGGAAACCTCTTCTTGCAGGCCGGCCAGGGTCTTGAGTATCTCGTCGCTGTAGCCGTATTCGATGGCCTTGGCCCTGAGCTGTACAGCTTGGCGATCATGAGCTCGTTCGAGGTCGTTTTCCAGCGCGCGCAGGGCTTGCGCCACGGCGCCGGGGTTGTTGAAACGTGTGCGTTCTGCCACGCCATCGAGCTTGGCACTGCGCCATTGCTCATCGATGGCGGCCTTCAGCGCATCCAGTCGTTCTTGCCAGGCAGCGTCTTGACGAGGGTTCGTCGGCGCAAGATCAAGCAGGGTCAGGTTGTAGTTGCTCGCCGGCGGCCAGAAAGGGCTGCGGTAACCGCGGTAGGAGGTGGCCTTGGCAAGATTGCCTGAATAGTCGAACCGATTCACGCTCATTACTCCCTCTACTTATTGATGTACGGCAGCGCCCACTCAGCCTGCAAACAGGCGCAAGCAAGCACGGACTCATTAACTGGACGATGTTCCGGGCGCGCATGACTAATAGTCGCGGCGCATGTCGGTAACAGCGCGCCAAGTGCGTTGATTAGTTAGGCTTGACCTGGAATGACTGGCTGATCGATAGCCGTGCTGGCACTAACGTCCAGGTGCGATGGCAACTGGACGGCGCAGCAATAAAGACGGGTAGATGACCGGCAGATGAATATCCATATACATTCCTTGAATCACATTCCATGTGAAGGTGTGGCACACAGGGCACCACGCTGCTTGCCGTGGAGCATAACAGCGAATTTTTTTTTACGACAAGTAGGGAAAACTAAAAAAAACTCAAAGATCCGAAAGAACGGCGATGGCGAAACTAAAAACTCTATATATTTTATATAGTTGGTTACTGAATAATATTTTTATTGATTTGTTTTGAGCCCTCGGGACAGGCTGTGTTACGCGCGTCCGGATGATAAGGAGCGAAATAACAGGGGTGCTTAGTTGTGCGCTTTTTTAGTGCGTCGATCTAGGTGGTGTGGCTGTTTTGCGCCGTTCTGGTGCGCCTGCGAGTTACTTTGAGTTTGCGCAAATTACATTAGGTAATAAGCACCTTCAATTAGGTTATTTGTCATTAACAAGGCACTTGTCAGGGATGTATTGCTTGAAGTAGCTTGTGCCCCGGCTGAACAGAGATATTAAAAAACGAAGCATGAAATTGCTTTAGTCAGTCCAGGCGGCACATTGATCTACATGGAACAGGTTTCGCCAATAAAGGCGTTGCCCGTAGGTAATTCGACAAGGAGTGTTATATGAGCGGCATGGCCGGTTGGGTCGACCTGCGTCACGGTGTTGGGCAGCAAGCAAACATTCCTCGTTCGAAGGTCGCCGAAATTGTCTCGGCAATGATCGTTGCGATGTCCGGGCGTGGACCGGACGGGCATGCGGTATGGCTGGGGCCTGAGGTTGCACTGGGACATTGCCGTACAGTCACTTCGCGTTATGACTGGGACGAGCAACCGTGGATTGGCGAGATCCATGGCGCCACCGTGGCTATCATGTACACCGGACAGTTGTACAACGCTGCGCAGTTGCAGCAGCAACTCGCTGACCTGGATCCGGCACCTGATCGCTGGTCCTACGCTGAAATCATTCGCCGTGCCTATGCCCAGTGGGGTGTCGGGTTCGTTGAACGCCTCGAAGGCATGTTTGCCATCGCGATCTGGGACGGCCAGAAGCGCCGATTATTGCTGGCGCGAGACCGCCTCGGCTTGCAACCGCTTTACTACACCCTGCGTGACGGCGGTGTCATTTTTGGCAGCGTACCTACCGCCATCAAAGCCCATCCCCACTTTACCGCCCGGCTGGACACGAGCGCGCTGGCCATCGTGCTTCAGCCGCGCATGGCGTTGCCTGGCGAAACCCCGTTGCAAGGCTTGCGCGAGTTGCCTCCCGCCAGTGTGCTGACCTTTGACGAACGTGGGCATGAATTGCATCGTTACTGGAAACTGGAAAGCGCCGCGCATACCGATGATTTCGAGCAGACCAAGGACCGCGTCCGCGAACTGCTTGAAGGCGTCGTGGCGCGCCAGTACGTGCATGAAGTGCCTTGCGCGGCGATGTTGTCCGGCGGCATCGATTCCACGTCGGTCGCCGCGCTGGTCATGAAGCAACTGGCAAGCCAGGGCGGCGGCGCAGCACTCGATACCTTCTGCCTGAAGTTCGACAGTGACGAGGATGCCTTCACCTCCACCGAACTGCGGCCTGACATCGATGCACCCTTCGCCGCGCTGGCCGCCGAATACATGGGTACCCGTCACACGACACTCAGTGCAACCATGCAGGATCTGCTCGGCGTCATTCCGGCTACGCGCAAGGCCCGCGGCCTGCCTGGCTGGGGGCAGTTCGATGCCTCGATGTACCTGCTGTTCGAACGCATGCGCGGCAATTGCTCCGTGGCGCTGACTGGCGAGGCTGCCGACGAGATCTTCGGCGGCTACCCTTATTATTTCAAACCCGAACTGCTGGCCCGTCCTCAGTTCCCGTGGCTGGGCGATGGCCCGAAGCTGACCCACTATCTGTCGCCGAGCCTGATCAGTGCACAGCGCGTGGCAGAGGACGAACGTGCCCGTTACGACTATTGGCTGAGTCAGGTGCCACGCCTGCCTGGCGAAAGCGGCGACGCGGCGCGCATGCGCGAGGTGCTGTTCCTCGGCATGTCCGGCCCGTTGTCGGTGATCCTGGATCGCAAGGAACGCATGAGCATGTCGCAAGGCCTGGAAGTGCGCGTGCCATTCTGCGATCCGGAACTGATCCAGTACGTATGGAACGTGCCGTGGGAAATGAAATCCCGTGGCGGCGTGAAAGGTTTGCTCAAGGCTGCCATGCACGACATCCTGCCGCCGACTACCTTGAATCGGAAGAAAAGCGCGTACCCGCACATTCAGGACTCTGAATATGACCGGGCACTCATCAGCGAAGCGCGCTGGATCGCGACTGATCCCAAATCGTCGATTGCCTGGATGTTCGACACCCCGCGTCTCAGCGCACTGATCGAGCAGATCGCCGCGAACCAGCTCAATGCTTCGATGCTGCCGGGCGGCGCCAGTCCCGCGCATCTGCTGATCCAGTTGGTGGAGATGAACCGCTGGATCGTCGACAACGATATCGCGGTGTAAGACACGGTCAGCACGGAAGTCTGATCCCATGAAGACCAAGGAGGCAGCATGCTTGAGTTAGTCCCCGTTACTGAGTTTATCGGCACCGAAGTCCGTGGCATCGACGTCAATGCCAGGCTCAGTGACGACACGATCGAAGCGCTTTACAACGCCTGGATCAGCAGCACGATCCTGCTGTTTCGCGGCCAGTCGATGAGTCCCGATCAGCAACTGGCGTTCAGCCGCAATTTTGGTGAGCTGGTCAGCTATACCCGTTCGCAGTTCAGCGAACAGACCCAGCCGGAAATCCTCATCCTGTCGAACATTACCAAGGATGGAAAACTGATCGGCTCGCCGGTCAGCGGTCGGGTCTGGCACACCGATGGCCATTATCTGGACGTGCCGCCAGCCGGATCGATGCTGCATGCGCTGGAAATCCCGCCGGAAGGCGGCGACACGTGGTTCGCCAATATGTTTGCCGCTTATGAAGCGTTGCCGGAAGCGGTCAAGGATCGTATCGAACACCTCAAGGTGATCATCAGCCGGACTCAGTCACGGCCCTACAACTACCCCGACCGGCCTGCGCCATCTCCCCAGGAACTGGCTGAGTGGATCGACGTGCCGCAACCGCTGGTGCGTCGCCATGAAGTCAGTGGGCGCAAGGCGCTGTATGCCGGCGGCAACGTGCCGTGGCGGATCGAAGGTTTGCCGCTGGAGGAAAGTGCGCCACTGGTGACGTTCCTGCAGGAGTTCTCGGTGCAGCCGCGATTCACCTATCGGCATCGCTGGACCCCGGGCGACATCATTCTTTGGGACAACCGCAGCGCCATGCACAAGGCCACGGTGTATGACGACAAATATCGTCGCCTGCTGCATCGCACCACCATCGGTGCGCGCACCGCCGACAATCAGGACAGGAACCGACGGGCATGAGCGAGTATGACTACATCATCGTCGGCGCCGGCGCGGCTGGCTGCGTATTGGCTGCACGCTTGAGTGAGGACCCGGCGACCAAGGTACTGCTGCTGGAGGCGGGGGCCGAACGCCGCAGTCCATTGCTGTCGATCCCCGTCGGTGAAGTGCTGCTGATGGGTAATCCGAAATATGACTGGTGCTTCGAGACCCGCCCGGACCCGACGCTGGGTGGACGCCGTCTGCAGATTCCACGGGGGCGCCTGTTGGGCGGATCGAACCTGATCAACGGGATGATCTTTGTCCGGGGTCAGCGCGAGGATTATGACGAGTGGGCCAGTCAAGGCAACCCGGGCTGGACCTGGGACGAAGTGTTGCCGTACTTCAAACGCCTGGAGTCGAGCGTGGACGTCAGCGGCGAGAGTCGTGGCCAGGACGGGCCGATTCATGTGGCATTGCCACGCGAATATGACGAGTTGTGCGATGCCTTTCTGGCGGCAGCCGGCGAAGCCGGGTATCGACGCAATCGCGACTACAACAGCGGCGATCAGGAGGGCTTTGGCTATTACCAGGTCAACCATGATCAGGGCCGTCGTTCCTCGGCTTATGGCCGCTACCTGTTGCCGGCGCGCAAGCGGGCAAACCTGACAGTGATTACCGAGGCCGCGGTGCAAAAACTGCGTCTGGAAGCCAAGCGCTGTGTGGGTGTGGAGTACCTCAAGGGCACGTTGCAATCGGCCACGGCCCGGCGTGAGGTGATCCTCAGTGCCGGTGTCATTCAGTCGCCTCAGTTGCTCGAGTTGTCCGGCATTGGTGCGCCAGCGGTACTGGAGAAGGCCGGCGTACCGCTGCGACATGCGCTGCCTGGCGTGGGTGAGAACTTCCGCGATCACTTCGCGTCCCGACTGAAGTGGCGCATTCGCCAGAAAATTACCTTTAACGAACGCACCCGTGGTTTCGCGTTGTTCAGGGAAACGCTCAACTACGTCTTTCGCCGTCGCGGCGTACTCAGTTTGCCGATTGCTCTGGGCCATGGCTTCGTCAAATCACGCGAGGAAGAGCCGCGGCCAGACTTGCAGTTTCATTTCGCCCCGGCCAGTTACGGCCCTGGCTCCAGTCGTCGTCTGGACACCTTGCCCGGCATGACCGTGGGCCTGTATCCGTTGCGGCCCGAATCCACCGGCAGTATTCACATTTGCTCCAGTGACCCTGGCGAGGCACCGGTCATCGAGTCGCGCTTCCTTGAACATGAGGATGACCGCCGGCGAATGATTGCGGGCATGCGCATTATCCGTGACATTGCTGCCCAAGCGGCCCTGCAGCCCTACTGTGATCACGAGTTGTCCCCCGGCACCCAGGTCGCCAGCGATGAAGAATTGCTGGCGTATGCCCGTACTCAGGGCGACACCTCTTATCACCCCGTGGGTACCTGCCGCATGGGCAACGATGAGCTGGCCGTGGTTGATCATCGGTTACGCGTGCGCGGTCTCGACGGTTTGCGGGTGATCGACGCGTCGATCATGCCGACGATGGTGTCGGGCAATACCAACGCCGCATCCCTGATGATCGGCGAAAAAGGCGCTGCCATGGTGCTGGAGGATTACGCATCGCCGCCGGCCGCCGGGCAGACTGGCTACAGCATCGACGAGGGTGACCCCGAGGAATTGCAGACCGCCGAGCTGCTTCAACGCTCGGAAGATTACGCGCGTTCCCTGTACCCGGATGAAAGCGTGCACATGCTCGACGTCGCACAGCTCAAGGCTCCGGGGGTGAGCTTCGTGGTCGCCCGCGAGTTGGATAGCGGCGAAGTGCTGGGTTGCGGAGCGGTGGTGGCGATCGGCGAAGGGCAGGCAGAACTCAAGCGCATGTTTGTCGCCGACAATGCCCGTCGACGTGGCGTGGGTGCGCGGTTGCTCAAGCGGCTTGAACAGCTCGCCCATCGCAATGGTGCCCGTACCTTGTTGCTGGAGACCGGGGTCAGCCAGCCGGAGGCTATTTCGCTCTACCGCCGCGCAGGTTTTCGCGATCGCGGCCCGTTCGCTGATTACCGGGAAGACCCGCTGAGTGTATTCATGGAGAAGACCGTCAATGAACAAGCCTGAAGTCAGCCTTACTGGCATGGCTACGCCTGTCAGCCGTGGTGTGGTGCGGGCCGGCATTCTGTATGTGGCGGCCTTTCTGATTCTGGCCAACGCCAACGCGGTGTTCTCGGGCAACCTGCTGCAGCAACTGCATCCGTTCACCTTTCTGTTCTGGAGTTTTGTAATCACCAGCGGCTTCTTTCTGTCGCGGTTATTGCTGAGTTCCGGTACCAAGGGCTTGGCAATCGGTGCCGATGCTGCCGGCCCGCTGACCGTCCTGAACTTCACCAGCGCCCTGAACTGGATCGGCTACTTCTATGCCCTGCGCTACATCGAACCCGCCATCGTCAGCGCCATCATGGGCGGGCTTGGGCCGGTGAGCACGATTCTGCTGGAGCGCATAGTTCGGCGGCGTCAGTTGCCGCTATACACCTACGCGGTCGCGGCGGGCATTCTTTCCGGCACAGCGTTGCTGGCGTGGGCGTCCCTGGTGGGGTTGGCGGGGATTCGCCCGATCAACTTCAGCGACACCGTTATCGGCCTCGCCGCCGCCGCGGCCGGCGGTGCATCCCAAGCGCTGAACACCATCGCGACCAAACAATTGGGCGAGCGCAGCTGGACTGCCACACGGATCATGGCGCATCGGTTCTACTTGCTGATCATCGTCGCGGCGGTGCTTGCCTGGAGCGGTCCCGGCTTCGCGTTTGCCTCAAGTACGCAATTGGGTGGCCTGGCCATTGCGACGCTGCTCGGGGTCATCATTCCGTTGTGGCTGCTGCAGCGCGGCATCCTTCTTTCGGAACCCTTTACCGTGGCGGCGTTGCTGGCGTGGGCGCCGTTGCTCACGTACGTCTTTCAAGTATTTGATGCCCGAATCCAGTGGTCGATGACCTCTGCTTTGGGCTGTTCCGTGATCGCTCTGGTTACGGTGTTTGGCACATGGATGAAATTCAAGGGAGACAGCAAATGACACAAGCCAAGGAAAAAATCCTCGTTGTAGTCGATGGTTATTCATCAGGCTCACAATTGCCGGCGCTGATGGCCGAGTCTGGCTGGAAGTGCATTCACGTGAGCAGTTCACCCAATCCGCCGGAGTACTACCTGCGCACCTACCACAAGGACGAATACATAGCGCACTTCGAGTACCACGGTGATATCCAGCGCCTGGCCGATGAAATCAACGCTTTGCACCCGAGTGCCGTGTTGCCGGGCACCGAGAGCGGGGTGATTGTCGCTGACCTGCTCGCCGCGGCCTTGCAACTGCCGGGCAACGATCCCTCCACCAGCCTGGCGCGTCGCGACAAATACACCATGCACGAGCGCCTCAAGGCCGTTGGCCTGCGCAGCATGGATCACTATCTGGCCCGTGACCGCGATGGGCTGAGTCAGTGGGCCGCCAGTGGCAGCTGGCCGGTGGTCATCAAGCCTCAGGCCAGTGCCGGGACCGACTCGGTGACCTTCTGCGCCGATCAGGGTGAACTCGTCGACAGCTTCGACAAGCTCTTCGGCACCGTCAACCAATTGGGCGAGCGCAATGATGCGGTGCTGGCGCAGCGCTTGCTGGTAGGGCCGGAGTATTTCATCAATGGCGTCAGCGGCCATGGCAAGCATGTGATCACCGAGATCTGGCGCGCCGACAAGCTGCCGGCACCGGACGGTGGCTGGATCTATGACCGTGCCGTGCTGTTCGACCCGACGTCGCCCGAAATGAAGGAGATCGTCGAGTACGTCCACGGCGTACTGAATGCCTTGGGTATCCGCTACGGTGCCAACCACACCGAGTTGATCGTGACCGAGGCAGGCCCGACCTTGATCGAATGTGCCTCGCGTCTGTCGGGGGGGCTCAATCGTCCGGCGGCCAACTACGCGGTCGGCGCCAGTCAGCTGGATCTGGTGGGCAAGCTGGTCAGGGAAGGGGAGTCGGCCATCGACTCCATCGTCGATGCGCAACAGGGTCACCATTACCCGCTGTGGCAGGTGCAATTCATCTCCAGCCAGGAAGGTGTTGTCACTCGCTCCTCCTACGATGAGTTGCTCAAGACCCTCAAGAGCAAAGCCTGGCTGCAGCGTGCGCCAAAAGAAGGGGACGCCGTGGTCAAGACGGTCGACTTGTTCTCCAGCCCCGGTATCGTCTTCATGAGCCATGCCGACAGCAATGTGCTCCATGCTGACTATCAGACCGTACGCGAATGGGAGCGCACTTCGCGCCTGTTCAGCGTCCAGTAAGCCTGCGGGAGTGACCGTGCACCAGGCCTGAACGGGTCTGGTGCTCATCCGCACCCAAGCATTCCGTGCGCGCGGGCCTGCGCGTCTACGTCTGGAAGAGCATCGCCATGAAGCATACGGATTCGCCGCGGCAGCAGCGCAGGATACTGCTGGCTGTAGGAATAGGCACGACCCTGGAATGGTTCGATTTCACCTTGTTCGCGATCTTTTCCCTGCACATCGCCAAGACTTTTTTTCCTGCCCAGGATCAACTGATGTCGCTGCTGGCGACCTTCGTCACCCTGGCGGTGGGTTTTGTGGCGCGACCGCTTGGTGCGTTTCTCATCGGCCGCTACGCCGATCGCCACGGACGCAAGAAAGCGTTGATCCTGACCATGAACATGATGGCTGTCGGCACAGTGCTGATTGCTTTTTGTCCTGGCTACAGCGTGCTGGGCTATGGCGCCACGGTGCTGCTGGTGGCGGCGCGGATTGTTCAAGGGCTGGCGGCGGGTGGCGAAATCGGCAGCGCGCTGGCCTACCTGTGCGAATCGGCACCGGCCGCGCGGCGAGGCTTTTTCACCTCGATCCAGCAGGTGGCACAAGCAGGCTCGTTTTTATTGTGTGGCCTGTTTGCGAGCATCCTGGCGACCGTTTTGACGCCTGAGCAGTTGGGCAGCTGGGGATGGCGAGTGCCGTTTGTCCTGGGGGTGCTGATCTACTTCGTCGGCGTATACGTGCGTCGCACCATTGATGAAAGCAGCGCATTCCAGGCTCACGCCCGGCAGGGGATCGAAGTCCCCGCGAAAGAAATCCTTCAGCATTGGCGCAGCCTTGTGTTGGGCATCGCATTCGTTGCCCTGTGGACGGTGTGCACCCAGCTGATCAACTTTATGCCGGCTTACGCCCAGGCCATGCTCAATCTTGATGCCGGCAAGGCTTATTACGGCATCACCCTGGTCGGTTTCATCACCTTGCTCAGCCCATTGGGCGGCTGGTTGTCGGATCGTTGGGGGCGGTACAACGTCATGTTGCTCGGGGCGCTAGGGGTGTTGTTGCTGGCGTATCCGGCATTCCTGGCGCTCAAGCAGAATCCGCAGGACAGCGGATTGATGCTGTTGCAGGCGGGTCTCGCGATGTTAATGGTGCTGTACGCCGGACCGGCATCGGCGGCATTGGCGGAGTTGTTCCCGGTGGCCGTGCGCTCGACCGGGATCAGCGTGGCCTACGCCAGTTCGGTAGTGCTGTTCGGCAGTTTTACCCCGACGTTGGTGACCTTGCTGTATCGCCACACCGGTGACCCGATGATGGCGGCGTACTACCTGCTGGCGGCGGCACTGGTGAGCTTTGTCGCGTTGATGGTTGCGCGTCAGCGACAGGCAGCAAACACCGCTCGGGATTTCCACGACCAGGCCGCTTGAAATTGACAGATCGTTCAAAGCCTCTTGCTTTTTTGGAAGAGGCTTTTCGGGTTTGGCGATAACGATCGGTCGACTTCGTCGGTACCGCAAGGAATGCATTGCCTCGCCTTAATACGAAGCATTACTATTCACGCCCCTTTCCTCAGCACGCCACCCATACCCCCATGCGTCCCCGCAGACCCGGCTTTTTCGAGCATTACGAAGAGTTGATCGGCACCTGGACTCGTCGCCTGCGCAATCGCGCACAGGCCGAGGATCTGGCGCACGACACCTTTGTGCGGGTGCTTGAGTCCGATTCGGCGGCGGTGCAGCAGCCACGGGCGTATTTGCACCAGACTGCGCGCAATATTGCGGTCGACGGTTATCGGCGTGAGGACCGGCGCGGCGCCATGGAGTCACAGGCCCTTGATCACAGTGAGTCGTCATCCGGCGACCCGGAGCATTACATGCATGCGATCCAGTTGGCTGACTCCATCGAACGGGCGCTCGCCGAGTTGCCGGTCAATTGTCGGAAGATTTTTGTCTGGCAGAAGATCGAAGGCCTGACTCAGGCCGAAATCGCCGAACGCCTGGGACTGTCCAAGAACATGGTCGAAAAGTATATGATCCGCACCCTGCGGCATCTGCGCGATCGCCTCGACGGGTTGCAGTCATGAGCCGCTGCGACATTTCATCCCCAGCCCAACAGGACATTCCATGATGGATACGCGTGATTGCGCGTGCGGGCAAACAACGGTGCGCGATGACGCGGCTCGCTGGTTTGTGCGTTTGCAGGAGCCGGCCATCAGTGCCGACGAGCAGCAGCGCTTTGACGCCTGGCTGAATGAACATTCGCAGCACCGTGACGAATTTCAGTTGCTGCAAGGCTTGTGGTCGGCAGCCGATCTGCTCCCGGCGCCACGCCTCAAAGCCCTTGTTGAAACCCCGCCGAACCGTCGCCATCGCCGTCCGTTGTTGCGTTATGCCGTGGCCGCGAGTGTGCTGGCGGTGGCGCTCGGGCTGGGCTTGTTCAGTGGCTTGAATCATCCGGACGGCTACAGCGCCGAGTACGCCACAGCGTTGGGCGAGCGCAAACATGTGGCGCTGCCGGACGGTTCGGTGATTGATCTGAACAGTCGCAGCCGCTTGCAGGTGCGCTTTGAAAAGGATCGTCGGCTCATCGAGTTGAGCGAAGGCGAGGCGATGTTCAGCGTCGTGCACGATACCTCGCGGCCGTTCGTGGTCAAGGCGGGCAGCGGCAAGGTCACGGTCACCGGCACGCGTTTCGATGTGCGCCGCGACGTCACGCAGACCCGCGTGGCGGTGGAGCAGGGCACGGTGAAAGTGCAGGGCCGTGATGCAGCGGATGATCAGTTCATCAGCCTGACAGCGGGCCTCGGCACTCACGTCGATGCGCAAGGCAAAGTCGCCGCAGCCTATGCGGTCAACCCGGCAGAGCTGACGGCGTGGCGTGGCGGCAAACTGGTGTTCAACAATGCCCGCCTCAGCGAAGTCGCCGCCGAAGTGTCGCGTTATCGTGAGAAGCCGCTGACCGTTGCCAATCCGGCAGTGGCCAGTCTGCGCCTGACCAGCGTGTTCAAATCCGACAACACCGATGCCTTGCTCAAAGCCTTGCCGAGCATCCTGCCGGTGGCCGTTCGCACCCTCGCGGATGGCAGTCAGGAAATAATCGCAAAATAAAATTCAGGTTTTTTTCGAGTTCATCGTCTTCCTGTTCAACTGCAACTGGTTTGCATTAACAGCCGCACACTCTTGCGATCCACAGGACTACGTACGACGTGAAAAACACCCCTGCCAACAACAAGAAATCCCCTTGGCTGCCGCTGGCCCTTGCGCTGGCGGTCAACGCTGCCGTGCCGCTGGCGTTTGCCGGTGAAGCCATTCATATCCGCGCCCAGCCGTTGGGTCAGGCCCTGAGTGAACTGGGCCAGCAAACTTCGCTGCAAGTGTTTTTCAGCCCCGATCTGGTCGCCGGCAAACAAGCCCCGGCGGTCGATGGCGATATCTCCCCGGAGCAGGCCTTGCGCCAATTGCTGCAGGGCAGCGGTCTGGATTATCAGATCAATGAAGGCTCTGTAACGCTGTCGCCGGCCGCGACTTCCGCCGCCAGCAACGGTCCGCTGGAGTTGGGTGTGACCGACATCAAAGTGGTGGGTGACTGGCTCGGCGATGCCAATGCCGCCGTGGTGCAGAATCACCCCGGCGCGCGCACGGTGATCCGCCGCGAAGCGATGGTCGAGCAGGGCGCGATGAACGTCAGTGACGTGCTCAAGCGTGTGCCGGGCGTGCAGGTGCAGGACTCCAACGGCACCGGCGGCAGCGATATTTCCCTCAACGTCGGTGTGCGCGGTCTGACTTCGCGTCTGTCGCCGCGCTCCACCGTGTTGATCGATGGTGTGCCGGCGGCGTTCGCTCCCTATGGCCAGCCGCAACTGTCGATGGCGCCGATCTCCTCGGGCAACCTCGACAGCATTGACGTGGTGCGCGGCGCCGGTTCGGTACGTTATGGGCCGCAGAACGTCGGTGGCGTGATCAACTTCGTCACTCGCGCGATTCCGGAAAAAGCCACCGGTGAAATCGGCACCACGCTTGAAACCACCCAGTACGGTGGCTGGAAACACATCGACACCGCGTTCCTCGGCGGCACTGCCGACAATGGCATGGGCGTGGCGTTGCTGTATTCCGGCGTCAACGGCAACGGCTACCGCGAGCGCAACAACGGCAATGACATCGATGACGTGCTGCTCAAGACTCATTGGGCGCCGACCGATCAGGACGATTTCAGCCTCAACTTGCACTACTACGACGCCACGGCGGACATGCCCGGCGGCCTGACGCAGAAACAATACGATGACAAACCGTACGACTCGGTACGTGATTACGACCAGTTCACCGGTCGGCGCAAAGACGTGTCGTTCAAGTGGATCCGCCAGATCGACGAGCGCACCCAAGCGGAAATCCTCACCTATTACACCGACAGCTTCCGTGGCAGCACCATCGCTGCCCGCGACCAGAAAACCCTCAGTTCATACCCGCGCTCGTATTACACGCTGGGCATCGAACCACGGGTGTCGCGGGTATTCGATGTCGGCCCGACCACACAGGAAGTCAGCGTCGGTTATCGCTACCTGAAAGAGGCAATGCACGAATCGTCGAGCCGAGTGGCGCTGGTCAACAACCAGCCGGTGCTCACGCCGACCTCCGATGGCCATATATTCCAGGACCGCACCGGCGGCACCGAAGCCAATTCGGTGTACATCGACAACAAAATCGACGTCGGCAACTGGACCCTCACCCCCGGCATTCGCTTCGAACACATCAGCACCGACTGGCATGACCGCGCGGTGCTCGACACGGCCGGCAAGCCGGTGCAGGCGAAAAACCGCAGCATCGAGAGCAACGAACCGCTGCCGGCGCTGAGCGTGATGTATCACCTGTCGGACGCGTGGAAACTGTTCGCCAACTACGAAACCTCGTTCGGCAGCCTGCAGTATTTCCAGCTCGGCCAGGGCGGTTCGGGTGATCAGACCGCCAACGGTCTGGAGCCGGAAAAAGCCAAGACCTACGAGATCGGTACGCGCTATAACGATGACGTGTGGGGCGGTGAAGTGACGCTGTTCTACATCGACTTCGACGACGAACTGCAATACATCAGCAACGACGTGGGCTGGACCAACCTCGGCGCGACCAAGCACCAGGGTATCGAAGCCTCGGTGCACTACGACATGGCGGCGCTGGATCCGCGTCTCGATGGCTTGACTGCTAACGCGGGTTTCACTTACACCCGCGCTACTTATGAAGGCGAGATTCCGGGCTTCAAGGGCCGTGATCTGCCGTTCTATTCGCGGCAGGTGGCAACTGTCGGTTTGCGTTACGACATCAACCGCTGGACCTACAACCTCGACGGTTTTGCCCAGTCGAAACAGCGCTCGCCGGGTACCGGTGTGAATGCCGACGGCAGCTTCAACGGCAACTACATCACTGACGGCACCGCAGACGGGCAGTACGGCGACATTCCGGGTTACGTGACCTGGAACGTGCGCGGGGGTTATGACTTCGGGCCGCAGGTGTCGAATTTGAAACTGGGCGCCGGGGTGAAGAACGTCTTCGACAAGCAGTACTTCACCCGTTCCAGCGACAACAACTCGGGGATGTATGTCGGTGCGCCGCGTACGTTCTTTGTGCAGGCCAGCGTCGGTTTCTAAGGCTCAAGCCATTGCTGAACCGGTTTCCTCTGGTTCAGCAATAGACGCTCTCAGGCTATTCAGGCATCAGAAAGTTGATAACGGGTCCGGGATTGCCCGCCAGATCTGCGCCCTTGAGGCAAATGCTCTGCCGGCCATTTGCAAGGGAAACATGGAACACGCCTGTGGAGGGCGATACGCGCTGGAATCCCTGCCCGTCATTGCAGTTGATGCTCCCGGGCTGCCCGGACTTGTATTGAAATTGAAAGGGATCCAGATCCGGTGAGACCGGAAAAACCCTGACATCGTAGTCATCGTCACCCACCCATTCGATTTTATAGGTCGGCGCCAACGGCGCTGGTGCTTCCAGCAACCACCGCCAATAGATGCTGGGGGTTTTTCCATCCGATTGTTTTGGCACGTCCGTCGGCCGCTGTTGGCCAATCAGGCAGAGAAAATATAGCCCCGCACCTTCTTTGAGTTCCTGGCTCAACTGATTCTCGGAACCCGGGCGAGCAGCTTGTACCTGGCTATACCCAGCAAGCGACTGGCATTCGTCCAGCGTGCGCGTATAGCGATAGCGGTAGTAGGGAGCGCTCAATGCGAAGGTTTGCAGCCAATGCCATGGCACGACTTGTCCGTGCTCGTCACGCTCGACTTTGATGTAATCGCTGTTTTGTGATGATGTCGGAAAAGACCATGCCGCTCCCAGCGGGCAGTCACCCGGACGCGGGTCGAAACGCCCCTTGGTGAAGCAGGCACCCAGGCCTTCGGTTGTGGAGGCGTAGTTGGTGTCAGTTCGCTTGTTGACCTGCCCGGCAACGATTTCGCAGGGGGCGCCCTTGTCACATCGATTACGGTCACTTCCGCGCGTGGTAGTGCCCAACACACCCACGACTTCATTGGTATAACGCGCGAGCAATGGTGAGCCGGATAATCCACTGACAACATCGAGGCAACGGTTGCTCGATTGTCCTACCCATCGCCACGGGCCTTCGATGACCGCTGCCGAATGTTCCTGTTTGCATGCCATTCGCTGAATGAAGCCGTTCACGGGCGCGCCGGTGATCAGAATGTTTTCTTCGGGGGGCAAGGGGACATGCGCCAGTTTCAGAGGCTCGATACCGTCGCTGATCAACTGTTCCAGAGGCTGTTCAAGTTCAACGATAGAGATGTCTTGGCCACGCAGCGTGCTCCAGCCAATCCGGCTTACCGCATAAGAGCGACTGTGCGGTTGCGTGTCGAAAAAATAATTGAACGTAACCCGACCCTTTGCAGGCTGATTGACGATGACCTCGTTATTGCCTATCTCCGGATGTGTGCAGTGTCCGGAGGTCAGTACATAAGCCGGATTCGACACAGTACCGGGTTCTCGTGTGTCAATGAGTGTACCGGAGCAGGTCATGCCGCCTTCAACGTCGACACGGCCAATGGCTTGCCAATGCGCATAACGTCCGTTGGCATTGGCCAGCCGCTCAGCGGGAGCAAAGTTGGCTCCGCCTTCGCCCCAGTCGTATCGATTGACGGAGGCGCATCCCTGGAAAAGAGCGATAAGTGCAACAGCCGATCCGATTCGAATGTTCATGACAGATTTCCATTTCCGCAGGGCTGGAAATCACCATGATTCAAAGGGTCAAGGCCTGTCTACTGTCAAACCTGACAGGTGTCGCGCTAATCTTCATACTTTCAATGTCTTACCGCCGATGGCCACCGCGACCAACAGCACCGCCATCAAGCCAAAGGCAAAACTCAAACTGCTGGCATGGGCGACAAAGCCGATCACCGCCGGCCCTGCCAGAATCCCTGCATAACCCAGCGTGGTAATGGCCGGCACCGCGATGCTCTCCGGCATCACCGTCTGCTTGCCCACCGCCGTGTACAGCACCGGCACGATATTCGAGCAGCCAGCGCCGACCAGCGCGTAACCGACCAGCGCCGCTTCCCAGCTCGGCGCGAATGTCGCCAGAAACAAACCGGCCGCTGCCAGCAGACCGCCAAACAGAATGATCCGCGTGGCACCGACAATCCGCACAATCCGGTCACCCATCAAACGCCCGGCCGTCATGGTCAATGCAAACGCCGCATAACCTAACCCTGCATACGCGGTGTCGATCCCGCGTTCCTGTGCCAAAAACACTGCGCTCCAGTCCAGTGCCGCGCCTTCGGTCAGGAACACGATGAAGCACATCCCGCCGATAAACAGCACGATGCCGTGCGGGATGGCGAATGCCGGGCCCGAGCTTTCACTGCCGTAGGGCAACATGTGCGGCACGCATTTGAACAATGCAGCGATCAGCACGACAACCACCACCAGCATGGCGGCCAGTGGCGTCAAACCCAGGCCGAGCAAGGCACTGACACCCGCCGCGCCGACAATCCCGCCGAGACTGAACAGACCATGAAAACCCGACATCATGTTCTTGCCGCTGGCGCGCTCGACAATCACCGCTTGCAGGTTCACCGTCGAATCGACCGTACCGAGGCCGGCGCCGAACATGAACAGCGTAGCGATCAGCGCCGGTATCGACGACACCGTGGCGAGTAACGGCAAGGCCGCGCAGATCAACAAGGTGCCTCCGGTGGCGACGCGCCGGCAGCCGAAACGCGTGGCCAGAATCCCCGCCAGCGGCATCGCCAGAATCGAACCGACGCCGAGGCACAACAGCAACAACCCCAGCGTGCCTTCATCCAGTCCGGCGCGGGCCTTGGCGTACGGCACCAGGGGCGCCCACGCGGCGATGCCGAGCCCGGCGATGAAAAAGGCGATGCGCGTGGACATCTGTTGCAGGCGTCCGGGGACGAAGGTGTCTTGGGGGTTGAGGCTGGTCATATCGATCCTTGGCAAAAAACTTCGCGTCCCCGAAGGACAGTGATACGGCGACGAGGTTCGATCGCCCATCATTCGAGGCAGTACAGCCGACATCCTACCCTGTGGGAGCGAGCCTGCTCGCGAAGGCGGAGTGTCAGCTGAAAAATATATCGAGTGACCCACCGCTTTCGCGAGCAGGCTCGCTCCCACATTGAATGGAGCGGGCTCACTAATCAGCGGTCATGCACCGATCCTGTGGGAGCGAGCTTGCTCGCGAAGGCGGTGTGTCGGATAAAGAAAATATCGGCTGACACACTGCATTCGCGAGCAGGCTCGCTCCCACAAGGGATTGCGATTTACAGTGGCCTTCTTCGGTAACAGGGACAAACACGGATGACGCAGTTTTACGATGCACGGGGCAATATTTACGGGGTGATTGCGCCGCAGGCACTGCGCGACGCGGGCATTGCCTTGCCCGACAGCGCCACCGAATGCGCCTCTTCGCGTGAGTCGTGGAGCGAAGCAGCAATCAAACTCTGCTGCGACTGGCCCGCAGGTCAACGTCCGGTGAACAGCAAAACCCACCGCAGCGATGGCCTGCTGATCGGCCCGTTCCAGGCGTCGCCGCCGTTCGACGTATTGATCGTCAACACCGACGGCACGCTCGCCGAGCGCAGTGGCAATGGCCTGACGATTTTCTCGCAGGCACTGACCGAGCAAGGCTTGATGCCGGAGGAGGGTGCGTTGTTGCGTGTGCATCACGACAAGGGTAACGCCGTGGAAACCTCGGTGAAACCGGCTGCAGTCGAAGGCGTTCAGGGTTTCTGGCTTGACCTGGGGCAACCCGATTTCGGGCCCCGCGCAGTGGCTGCGCAGAACGTGGAAAGCGTCGACTTCAACGGACATGACGTGAGTGAAGTAAAACCACTGGCGACACTCGATCCGGCATGGTCACACAGCCAGTTTGTGCGTATCGGCAATCCGCATTGCGTGACGCTGCTGGATGACAGGGCGGCATTGCCGAGCAATCAACAGATGCGTGAGTCACCGCTGAACGAAGGGTTGACCGAAATCGCCTACGCGATCCCCGCCGGCGCCGGTGATCCATGCCCGGCAGGCGTCAATCTGCAATGGGCGGTGCTGGAATCACCACAGAAAATCCTCGCCCGCGTGTTCGAACGCGGCGAGGGGCCGACGGCGTCTTCCGGCACCAGCGCCAGTGCCGTGGCCTGCGCGGCCTGGCGTGTGGGGTGGGTGGCGGCCGGTGAAGTGCAGGTGGTGATGCCCGGCGGCACGGCGCCGATCCTGCTTGACGCAGAACATGGTCAATTGCGCGGCGTCAGACTGTTTGGCACCGCGCGACGGATGGCGCACTGAAGCACGGAGAACAACTGCCATGCGGTGACTACAGCGGTCCCTGGTGGCGGATCGCTGCAGGCGCGCTGTTTACAGGAAGAACTATTGCGAGCGAATGCTCTGCGTCAGCTGCAGAAACTTGGGAATCACCGCTTCGGGCGCAGGTGTGAAGTCTTTCAGGCCGTCGGTACCTTTCTGGAACGTGAACATCTGCGCCGCGACCAAGGGACCGGCCAGGCCGCCGACATGGGCGATGGCGAACCAGGCACGATCTTGCTCTTTGGATTCAGGTCGCGGGTCCAGGCGCCAGCCTTCGAGGGTGGTCATGCGCTCGCCGATGTAAAACTTCTCCATGATTTTCGACTTCTTCCAGATTTCGGCGTCATAGCCGGGGCGGTAGTCGGTGTCGTAGGTTCCACGGGTCGGTTTGGTCGGATCGTTTTGTGAGGCGTTGATCAGGCTCATGATGACGTTGGGTGTACTGTTAAACCGCAAGCTGTTCTTGACGCTGAAACCGGTTTTGCCATCGTCATGGATAAAGCCGTAAGGCATACAGACGCCGGGGCCTTCGGGCACTTGATAGAGGTCCCGGGCTTCGAAGCGGGCGGCGAGATCCTTGATCCGTTGCGCGGAGTTTTCGGCGGGTTTGTTCATGTTGAAGTAGAACACCCGGTTGTTGCGCCAGAGCAGGAATTCGTAGGGCGTTTCTTTACTGCCCAGGACATGGGCGTCGGGGATGCCTAGATCGTGTTCGTGTTTTTTTGTTTTTTGAATCCGCTCTTCCAGCTGACTGATTCGGTTCACCTGGGTTTTGACGATGTCGTCGGAGTAGTTCATTTCCTTGATAGATGCCAGCAGGTACTCGTTGGTCTTGAGATCGTCCTGCAGCCTTTTTTTATAAAGCTCGGTTTCGTAAACGATGGCGTTGCGTTCTCTGTCAAAGCTCTCCCCTGTCGTAACGTCACTGACTCTGATGGTCATTTCGTCGTAGTCGTAACTGACATAGTCGCCCACTGCATGAACATTTTTAGAAAATACATGACCTCCTGCTCCTTTCATGTTGCTGCGTTCAATCGCAAATGTTGCCCATTCGAATGCTTCTGGGGATTGGAATCTGGTGCGCCCCAGGCATTCATGCAAGACAGGCTCAGCAAAGACTGATTGAACTCCCAGCAGCAGGCTGGCTAAGGTGACGACAATTCGGGTCATGAACTGCGCTCGTTTCGACGGGACTTTTCGTTCACGACCTGACGCTCACTGTTCGCGGATGCTTTGGGTCAACTTCAAAAAACGCGGTATGACCGCTTCGGGCGGCGGCACCAGATCTTTCAGGCCATCGGTGCCTTGCTGAAAGGTGAACATCTGCGCCGCGATCAGCGGGCTGGCCAGACCGCCGACATGGGCGATGGCGAACCAGGCGCGATCCTGCTCCGAGGCTTCCGGGCGCGGGTCCAGACGCCAGCCTTCGAGGGTGGTCATGCGTTCGCCGATGTAAAACTTCTCCATGATTTTCGACTTTTTCCAGCTTTCGGCGTCGTAGCCGGGGCGGTAGTCGGTGTCGTAAGTGCCTGTGGTGGCTTTGGTCGGGTCGCCTTGCGAGGCGTTGATCAGGCTCAAAATCACATTGGGCGTGCTGGTGAAACGCAGGCTGTTTTTCACGCTGAAGCCGGTTTCGCCGTCGTCATGGATAAAGCCGTATGGCAGGCATACGCCCGGACCATTGGGTACCTGATAGAGATCACGAGGTTCGAAATGAGCAATCAGATCCTTGATGGTTTGCGTGCGTGCCTGACCCGGTGTTTTGAAGTTGAAGTAATAGATTCTATTTTTGCGCCATAGAAGAACCTCGGATGGCGCTGCCTGACTGCCTAGGACATGCGAGTCGGCAATGCCAAGGTCATATTCTTTGAGGGCCGTTTCGGCAATGGACTTTTCCTGATCCGTGATTATTTTTTTCTGTCGATCGATGACATCTTGGCTATAGCCCATCGTGCTGATGCTCTGCAGTAGCTTTTTGTTCGTTTCGATTTCCTCCAGTACTTCAGTTTTCGCCACTTCAACCTTGTGAATGATGGCATTACGTTGTGTCTGAAAATCCTCAAGGGTGGTGATGTCACTGACTCTGATCGTCAGTTGGTCATCGTTGTAGCTCAGGTACTCATGCTCGGCGCTGATGTTGGTGCTGAACGTATGCCCGCCACCCTCGCTGATCAAATGCTTGGTGGTGGAGTAAGTTGCCCACTCCATGCTCTCGGGCGTGGCGAATACAGTCCGCCCGAGGCATTCTTTTTTTTCCTCTTCAGCACTGCTGGTTTCACACACACCAACCAGACTGATGATCAAGAGACAGGCATACGCTTTCATGAGTGTTTGATTCCCTCTTGCGATGGCGCGTCGATGCTGGCCAGAGCGCGATCATCATCATTTTTGTCTGGGACGTTGGCGAGAATGGTAATGTTCAAACCTGAGTTGTTGTTTTCATGGAGTGTCCATTTTATCGGTAACTCGGTGATGAAACCCTTGATGCCCACAGGCGGGACATAGGCAGGTTCTTTGGTCCATGTATCACTTTTCCAAAAACCGGTTTCATACGGCATGGGGGCGACTAACTGTCCGCCGAGTCTTGCATTGTCCGGATCTCTGTAGGTCCAGGTAGGCCAGATGGAAGCCGCTTGCTTTCCTGACTTGTTTCGAGGGATGAACCCGAAGGATTGGTTATAGGCCGCCGTGTTCTGTCTGGCTTGCGACTGTATTTCTCTCCAGGTTTTTTCGGCAGCGGGTTGGTCAAGGTATTTAGCCAAATCGCTGGCCGGTTTGACCGAGCCTGTCGTGAGGCCCAGAGCGAAGTGCTTCTTCCACAGATCCCTGCGCAATTTATTGATGCTTTTACCCACCTGATGCGTAGCTTTGCCGTCGAGCATGACCGGGGTCGGCTCGCTATCACGTACGATCACCGCCAGTTCCGAGTCGCGCATACCATAAAGACTGCGATCGTTGATGTTGGCACTGCCTAGAATCGCTACGCGATCGTCTGCAATCAACAATTTGCTGTGAACGTAGATCTGCTCGGTGACCACTCTGCCGCTCTTGAACGTGTGCCAGGTGCGGAGGTTGAGGAGGGTCAGGTATTTTGTCCAGTCTTGTTGGGCATACACCGGTTGTCCGAAAGTGTCTCTGCGTTCGATGATTTTGGCTGCTTCTTCGCGGCTGGCGCCACGATCCATCATCGTTTTCAGTGCCATATGGCGTTGAATGCGCTTGACCAGACTCTGTTCACCGAACACCAGGCTTTGCATAGTCAAGTGAACCTGATGCATCAAGTTGAGCACATTGAGTGCGCCTTCGGGATGTACAGGCAGGATCATGTAAACGTGGAACGGACGGTTTTCGCTGATTGCTCGTCCAATTCGATCAGCCAGTGCTTTGCCAATGCCATTGGTTAATTTCTGTTCCTTGCCAAGTTTGCGGGTGAGCCAGCCTTGGGCGTTGGTTTGCCAGATCTTGAGGAAACCGTCGATAAACTTGCGGGCTTCGGATCCGGGTTGCTGACTGATGGCATCGACTTCTTTCCAGTCAATCAAGGTGAAGTCCTGATCTTTCAATGCTTCTTTTAGTTTGATGCGGGCTACGAAGTTCCGATTCAAGGTGGACGGGTCCCGCAAGCTGGCCATCGGGCCAGACAATGCCTGACCGGCCGGTAGTTCACCTTCATCACCGAAATCGGTTTGGAAAAACTGGTTTTCGATGTAGATGAAGTGCTGCGCACTGGAAATTGTCTGCAACATTGCGCTATGGCAGTTGGCTTGAACACCACCAGCATTGATGCCTGGGGGCAAAGGTAAATTTACTTTGGCTCGGTTGCGACCTTTGGCTTCCTGTGCAGTCATCGTCGCCGAAGCACTGCGCAACACCTGCACACTGACCTTGCCTGTAAGGGCTTGCGGCGGCGTCGGCAGGAAGGCGGGCTGATTGATCCACACCGGTTTGGGCATCGGCAGGTTCAGTTGCAGGCGATTGTTGCTGTCCAGGTGATGGGCCAGGCCGGCCTGCTTGGTCAACGTGTTGAGCCATTCCATCAGCGCCACGACGACATCCGTCTTTTCAAGGCTTTTGATGTCGGCAATATAGGTTTGCTGCCCGTTCCAGCGATCAATGAAATTTCGTGACAAATCATAGACCGATGGGCCTTCGATGCGACTGTGAACGTCCTGCCACGGCATGCGGGGCTGGTCGTCACCCAGACGACTGTAATCTGCAGACGCGAGCGGCTGAGGTGTATGTTTCAGGTACTGATAGGGTTCGGCATGGCTCTCCAATCGGTGCTGAAACAGAACATATAGATGGCCCATAAGCGAGCTTGCGACCTGATTGACGTCGTTTAGCCAACCCATTTTGTCGGCTGGCATGGCGTCGAAGCCCTTGTCGCAGAACATGGCGACCATACGCCCGAGATCGGTTGAACTCATCCAATTGTTGATCAGCTCATAGCTCTTCAGACGCAGGGCAGTTTGCAGGCGGCCTTTGGTATTTTCGACTTGCCCAATCCAAACTTTCATCTGGCTTTGCAGGGGCTCTGCGATTGGCAGTCTTTTCCAGTTGTGTTTGATCAGCGCGCTGATTTGTCGAATGAGTGCATCGCTCAGGTATTTTCTTGCGCCGGCCAGAGGGTCGAAGTTGCCTGCGACAGCTTTGGCAGTGTTAAAGGCCTTTGCTCCTTGCTCGATGATCGGCAATCCGGGGCTGAAAAAAAAATTCTGCAGACGAGTCACGCTATTGATGGCCTCCGCGCGGTTTGCCACAGGAATCTTGAGCGAGCCGACAGAGAGGTCGACAGTGGGCTTGGACAGGTCGAACAGTGTGCCCAACAGCAGGCCGGCTCGACTGACGTGCTTGTTCATGTCCATCCAGCCCAGATGCGGAATCCCCGGGTTGTACGCGTCATTGCCCTTGCGGTCGCTGGCATCCAGGCTGAAGTTGTTGTCGTCGCGACGCCCATACGCCAGGTCGATACCGCCGACATAACCGATCTTGTTGTCGATCACTACGCACTTCTGGTGGTGGGAAAACGTCGAGCCCAAGCCCTTCATGTCGCTTTGCTGGATGGCCGGTGTACAGAAGGCGCGCGGCACCTTCAGCCCGGCGTTGAGCTGGAAAACCGCGAGCATGGTTTCGAAGTCATGGGTGCCGACGCTTGCCGCCGGACTCAGCCATGGCATGACAAACACTTTCAGTGACGAGTGCGCTTTGAGGGCGTTGTACAAGCACTCCCACAAGGTCTGCTTGCCGTCCAGGGTCACGTCATAGTTTACCTGCCAACCGGTAATGAAAATCGAGGTTTCAGCCTTGGCAATTTCCTTGGCTAGATCCTTGTAGTAGTCCTCGCCAGTGGTGAAAAAACGCACCTTGTTGCCACTGCGTTTGGGGGCGAAGGCGGACGTGTCCTGAATGAAAAAGTCTGGCGCATTGACGGCGGGCAGGGCTTTGCCGGCGGCCGTGTTGATCTGGCTGATTTCTTTGTGGCGAATGCCGTTATAAGGCGTTGCGGAGTCCGTCATGCTCATTCGTCCCTGGTTTGCAACTGGCTGTACAGATCGCCGTCGGCGAGCAGATCCTGTTTGCTGCGTTCACTGTTCGCGGTGCTGATCCGGCCTTTTTTGGCGCTGTCGTGGAAGTCGAGGGCGGCGAGGGCAAAGCGTTCCTTGTCGGCATCCGATGGTTCGTCGTGCAGCACCACCGGCACCCGCTGTCCCGGATAACACAGCCACAAGGCTCCCTTGGTCGCATAGGCTTTGGACAATTTCAAGCGCTGCGCATCATCGATATTGACCCGTCCGTCATCGTCAGTCTGACCTTCGAGCAGCGGGGCTTCTTCGCCGTCCTGAACGATAGACCAGGCTGTGTGCGCCAACGGGAAACCTTCGTCACCCGGTACATCGGTCAACTTGATGTCGAAGAAATACTCCTTTGGTTCCGGCGGTGGTTCGAGCACGCCGGGTTGGGCTCTGCCGAGCAGATTGCCGGGCTTGGCTGACGGCGGAGGTACCGGCAGTTTTGGCAGCAGTATCGCAATCCCCGAACCACTTCCCGCCGCACCCCCGGCATTGATTTTCACCACTGGCCCGATCACGGTGATGCCGCCGCCATCGAGTTTGATGAAGCTGCCGCCGGCCTTGATCGTCAGCTCCGTACCGGCCTCAATCACCATTTTATCGCCAGCCCTGAGATGGATTTCCTGGCCAGCGCTGGTCAGTTGGGCGGTGCCGAGTTTGACGTGCTGGTTCTGGCCAACGGTCAGGTGATCGTTGGCTTTGACTTCAATCTTGCGATCGGAAATCGTGGTGCGGTGTTCTTCAGCCTTGAGCTCGGTGTAAGTGTTCTTCACCACCGTGTCGTGACGCTCATTGCCGACCCGAATCTTCTGGTCATGCTCAACGTTTTCATCCCAATCGCGCTGGGCGTGGATGTAGATCTGTTCGGCACCTTTCTTGTCTTCAATGCGCAGTTCGTTGTAACCGCCGCCCCCCGGTGAGCTGAGCGTTTTGAACACGCTGCGGGTTTTGTTCGCCGGCAGGGCATACGGCACCGGGTTTTCCTTGTGATACAGGCAGCCGGTGACGAGGGGTTGGTCGGGGTCGCCTTCGAGGAAGGTGACGAGGACTTCCATGCCGATGCGCGGGATGCTGATGGCGCCGTAGCGGTCGCCGGCCCAGGAGCTGGAGACGCGCAGCCAGCAGCTGGTTTTGTCGTCGGCGAGGCCTTCGCGGTCCCAGTGAAACTGGACTTTGATGCGGCCGTATGGGTCGCAGTGGATTTCTTCGCCTTTGGGGCCGGTGACCATGGCGGTCTGACTGCCGAGGACGCGCGGTTTCGGGTGTTCGAGGGCCGGGCGGTAGAACACGTCCCACGGGGTGGCGAGGAAGGTGTTGCGGTAGCCTTGGTGGAAGTCGTCTTTGTTGTCGGTGGTGTCGCTGGTCACGCCTTCTTCGAGGACTTGCGGCTGCTTGCCTTCGTGGACGATTTCGGTGAGCAGCCACAGGTCGTTCCACTCGCTGCGCGGGTTGTCGGACATGGCCATGAAGTGGCCGCTGACCAGTTTGGTCTGGTCGCCGCGACCTTCGGCCTGGCGGTAGTCGGCGCGGTGGCGCTCTAGGGCGCGCTGGCTGAGGAATCTGCCACGGGCGCGGTCGATGAAACGGCCGGGGTAGTCGTAGTCTTCGAGATCCGGCTCAGTGCTCTCGCCTTCGGGTTTGTAGGCGGCTTCCATTTGCAGACGCGGTTTTTCGAAGTCGTAGTCGCGGCGGGTGGTGCGGCTGGTGCGGGTTTCCAGGCGCAGTTTGAAGCCTTTGATCACCGGTTCTTCGGCGACCATGCCGCTGCCTTGCACGTACGCAGTCGGCTGGCCGAGGTCGGGGAACACGGTCTGGTCGTCGCCGAACACCAGCAGGTGGCCTTTTTCGCTGTGCTGGAAGTGGTAGTGAATGCCTTCCTCTTCGCACAGGCGCTGGACGAAGTGCAGGTCGGTTTCGTCGTATTGCACGCAGTAGTCGCGATCCGGGCACGGCTGGCTGAGCTGAAAGCTGTAGGCGTTGCCCTTGATCCCGTGTTCGTCGAGGATCAGCGCGATGATTTTCGGCGCCGACATCTGTTGGTAGATGCGCTGGTTGGTGCGGTGATGCAGGTATTGCAGTTGCGGCACCATCGACACTTTGTAGCGGGTCAGGCGCTTGCCGGCATCGCCTTGGGCGACGCGGTAGATCTGGCCGTGGATGCCCGAGCCTTGTGGATCGAATGCGAGAAACGCCTGCTTGTGCAGCAGCTGCTCCAGGTCCAGATCAGGGTTTTCGCTGACCAGTTCGAGGTCGAAACGAAACGGCTGGCTGATGCCTTCGGTGCCGGTGAACGACAGCACTTGCAGGTCGCCGACGTAGTCTTCGACCTTGAGGCTGAAGTGGGTTTCGTTAGCGGGGTTGAACATCTCGGGCTCCTTGAGATTTACGCCGGTCATCCACGGGCGTTTTGCATCGGTCTGGAGAACGCAGACAGGAGCTGGATGTTAAAGGGAAAAAGTTGCGCAAAAAGTTGCGCACATGGGAGGAGGTCCCCGGTCTATAAGGGTAAAAAGGAAGTGATTCAGAATGTTTCTTGGCGAAGTGCCATCAGTCAAGCCCGAAAGACGTGGTTTTCGGGCTTGTCTTTTAAGTTCGTTCAAATCAGTTGCGGGGCAAACTCCACCACCGGCATCTGCCGCTTCATCAACACCTTGCCACCGCGAATCGAATACAACGGCAAGCCCTGACTGCGGATCACCTCGTAATCGCTGTCCGCCGACAGAATCAGCAGATTCGCCGGACGCCCCTGTTCCAGACCATAACGCTCGCCCAAGTGCATCGCTTTGGCACTGTTGTCGGTGACCAGATCCAGCGCACTCTGCAGGTTGCGATAACCGAGCATATGGCAGATGTGCAGCCCGGCTTCGAGCACGCGCAGGATGTTACCGTTGCCCAGCGGATACCACGGGTCGACGATGGAATCCTGGCCGAAACACACGTTCATCCCGGCTTCGAGCAGCTCATTCACGCGGGTTACACCCCGGCGTTTGGGGAAGTTGTCGAAGCGTCCTTGCAGGTGGATGCTTTCGGTCGGGCAGGAGACAAAACTGATCCCGGAATGCCCGAGCAAACGGAACAGTTTCGCGCAGTAAGCGTTGTCGTAAGAACCCATCGCCGTGGTGTGGCTGGCGGTGACCAGTGCGCCCATGTCGCGGCTGCGTGCTTCTTCGGCGAGCACTTCGAGGAAGCGTGAATGCGGGTCGTCGGTTTCGTCGCAATGCACATCGACCAGGCAGCCGGTGCGCTCGGCCAGGTCCATCAGGAACTTCACCGAACTGACGCCCTGATCGCGGGTGTACTCGAAATGCGGAATGCCGCCGACCACGTCCGCACCCATGCGGATCGCTTCTTCCATCAGCTCGCGCCCGTTGCGGAACGACTCGATGCCCTCCTGCGGGAACGCGACGATTTGCAGGTCGATCAGGTGACGGCTTTCTTCGCGCACTTCGAGCATGGCTTTGAGCGCGGTGAGTTGCGGGTCGGTGACGTCGACGTGGGTGCGCACGTGCTGGATGCCGTGGGCGGCCAGGGTCTGAATGGTTTTCTTCGCGCGGGTCTTGGTGTCTTCTTCGGTGATGGTGACCTTGCGCTCGCCCCAGCACTCGATGCCTTCGAACAGCGTGCCGCTCATGTTCCAGCGCGGCTCGCCGGCGGTGAGGGTGGCGTCGAGGTGAATGTGTGGTTCGACGAAGGGCGGCACCACCAGATTGCCGCCGGCGTCGAGGTCATCCGGGCCGAGGGTCGGCGCTTCGGTCTGGCGGGCGATGCTGTGGATCAGACCGTCTTCAAGGTGCAATTCGTGCAACCCTTCCTGGTTGCGCAAACGGGCGTTGATGATGTGCATCAGGCGAATCCTTTTTTATAGGTCTTGTAGTGGCGCGGTCGCGCTGCGAGCGCCGAGCACGCCGGTGACGATGACATACGTTAGCGCGGCAGCAGCGATGCCTACCAGCGGCGCGACCCATGGCGAGCTGAAAGCGGCGACCGTGCCGACGGCGTAGGCCCCAAGGCCCGGCCAGTTGAACGCCGGCAACCGTGCGTCGGCCAGGCGCGGATAACGCCCACGCCAACGGAAGAAAAAGTCCGCCATGATCACTCCGCCAATCGGCGGAATCACCGTGCCGAGCAGAATCAGATACGGCACGAGCATGTCGTACATGCCCAGCAGAGCGAGCAAGGTGCCGATCACCGCGCCAGCGAGGGTCACGGTCTTGCGCCGGCCAGTGCGCAGCAGGTTGCACCCGGCGACGGCGAAGTTGTAGATGGTGTTGTCCTGCGTGCTCCAGATGTTCAGCAACAGCATGGCCATCGCGGCCATGGCGAAACCCTGCAAAAGCAGCACTTCAACCACGTCCGGTTGTTGGTAGACGATCGCGCCGTACGCGCCGATCAGCACCATCAGGCCATTGCCGATGAAGAAACCGATCAGGCTGGCCAGCACCGCGACCCGCGCCGAACGTGAAAAACGCGTCCAGTTGGTCGCTTGCGTTGCGCCGCTGACGAAGGTGCCGAACACTAGTGTGATCGCCGTTGACCAGTCCAGCGAACCGCTCGGCACCACACTGAGCAAACCCTCGAAACCACCGACTTTTACCGTCGCCACCCACATCGACAGCATCAGCAGCAACATCATTGCCGGCACGGCGATGTACGACAGAATCTCCAGCCCACGATAACCGACGTACGCCGTGGCGCAGAACATCAGGCCGAACAACACCATCAGGCCGAGTACCGTGCCTTCATCGAGATCGAAGTATTTGCCGATGACTACGGCTGCCGTCGCCGTGCCCCAGGCGTACCAGCCGATCTGGGTGAAGCCGAGGATCAGGTCGCTGAGCTTGCTACCGACTTCGCCGAAGCAGAAACGCCCCATCAGCACCGAGTTAAGACCGCTTTTGAAGGCGATGTAACCCAAACCTGCGGCATACAACCCAAGCAGCAGATTGCCGACGATGATCACCGCCATCATCTCGCCGAAACTGAACGCCACACCGAGCTTGCCGCCGGCAAACATGGTTGCAGTGAAAAACGTGAAGCCCAGTAACACCATCGCCGTCGAGGCGAGGCCTTTACGCGCATGCATCGGGACTTCGCTGAGGGGGTAATCGTTGCCGGGAGCGTTCTGCGTCATGGGGCGGTCCTTGCTGGAAGAGAGGAGACGCGGGGGAGGGTTGCAGTGGTCGTGCCAAGCTACGGCATTGCGCGTAGGTATAGACGAGGCGGTGATATTTGGCGCGAAAACAGTGCACCTGAACGCACCGAAGCCCAATGTAGGAGCTGCCGAAGGCTGCGATCTTTTGATCTTGTTTTTTTAAAGCAAAGTCAAAAGGTCGCAGCCTTCGGCAGCTCCTACAGGTGGATAGGTGTTGGGTCAGAGGAAGCGCAGCAGGGCAGCGACGATGGCTTCGGGGGCGTCTTCCTGGACGAGGTGGCCGGCGTTGGCAATCGGGTGGAATTGTGATCCCGGGATCATTTGATGTAACGCTCGGCCACGTTCGATGGGAATCCACTGATCCTCTTCGCCCCAGAGAATCTGTACCGGACAGCGGATCGTCGGGTACAAACTTTCGGCCTCACGGGTATAGCGCTCGTCCATCTGCGCAATCTGCCGATAGAAAGCCGCTTGCCCCGGATCGCCGAGCCATGGCTGCACGTAGGGCGCCATTTCGTCATCGGCAATATCACGGTGAATCGCCCCGCGAATATAGGTCGGCACGATGGCGCGCTGGATGTAGTCGGGCAGGCCGCTGAAGGCCGCTTCATGCTGACGCACATGCTGCACAAATGGCGAACCCCACGGCGTCAGCGCCACCGGATCGATCAGGGTCAGGCTGCGGTAATCCTTGCCGTTGAGCAGATGTGCGCGCAGCACGGTGGCGCCGCCGAAGTCGTGGCCCACCACGTCCGGGTGTTGCAGATTCCAGTGATCGAGCAGTTGCGCCAACAGTTGGTTTTGCACGCCGAGTGAGACATCCGCGTCGGGTTGCTCGGAGCGTCCGTAGCCGAGCAGGTCGAAGTAATGCACGCGGTGTGTGGCAAAAAAATGCGGCGCAATCCGGTGCCACACGTACGACGAAAACGGCGTGCCATGCACGAACACCAGCGGCGGGCCGTCGCCGTGTATGGCGTAACGCACCTGTCGGCCATTGAAGTCAAAGACCTGATCCAGCAGCCAGTCTGTCATGGGGCTGTCCTCTTGGCGGGTGGGAGCCAAAAAGCATAGGCGTAAAAAAACAGCCGTGAAGGCTGTTCTCTACAACTATCCCCTGTAGGAGCTGCCGAAGGCTGCGATCTTTTGATCTTGAATGTAAATAAACAAGATCAAAAGATCGCAGCCTTCGGCAGCTCCTACACGGGGATTTGTGTTGGGTTATTCGCCGCGATAGATGCAACCGCTGGTGCACGTCTCGTGAATGCGGATCGCGCTCAATTCCGGCAGCAATGGCTTCATTTCATTCCAGATGAATTTGGCCAGCACTTCGCTGGTCGGGTTTTCCAGGCCGGGAATGTCGTTCAGGTAGTTGTGATCGAGACGCTCGTACAACGGCTTGAAGATCGCTTTGATCTCGGAAAAATCACGGATCCAGCCAGTGTGCGGATCGAGGTCGCCGCTGAGGTGAAGCGCCACTTTGAACGAGTGACCGTGCAGACGTCCGCACTTGTGGCCGTCCGGGACGTGCGGCAGGCGGTGGGCGGATTCGAAAGTAAATTCCTTGAAGATTTCCACAGTATTTTCGGCTCTGTTCAGATGGCGTTCGCCGCGGCGATTCGGGCAGGCGGCGAGTTTACCAGCTTGTGTTTGGCCGTGCTGACTAAAGGGTCAGCAAGCGCTCGGCGAGGCGACCATTGGCAGTCAGTTCGAGAAACTCATCACCGAGGCGACGGCTCTCGTCCATCGCCGCGTGCCAGTATTTCTGCCGGCCCGGCGCATCGCCCATGAAGCGTTTGAAGTCATTGCGGTCGGGCAGTTTGCCGTAGGGCAGGCGCGCCAGATATTCCTTGGACGGCGCGAGCAACAGCACGTCCTGCAGGCGCTCCACCGAGGCCTTGCGCCACGGCAGGGTCTTGTCGAACCAGCCGGGAATCACCCGGTCGGTAAAGTGCGGATAGAGCACGATGCCGTCGCCGCTGTAGGGCAGGTCGAGGTGATAGTCGAGCAGACCGCCGTCGCGGAAGGTGCCAGCGCCGGCACCCGGCAGATCGCGCACGCCTTGCATGACCATCGGGATCGAGCCCGAGGCCAGCAGCGCCTGACGTAAGTTACCGGCATTTAGCGCGACGAAGCGCGACGGGAAATCGTTCAGCGCATTCACCGGTGGGGCGAGGCGCGGGTCGTGGATGATCAGCCGTTCGAAGTGCCGTGACAGCCGTGCGCGGCCGCGCAGGTTGTCGGCGATCACCGAGCCCAGTGCCAGACCGAGACGGCCGCGATGGTCATCAGCCAGACGTCCTTGGCTTTTCACCACCATGATGTTCAAGCGGTAATGCGCGTTGTCGAGGATGCTCGCGTCGCGGCCATCGAGCAGGTCGTTGAGCATGCGCTGCGAGCTCTGACTGATCTCGGCCATGGTCACGCCTTTGTTGAAGTGCTGCTCGGCGTACAGATGGCCGAGACGGCGGATGCCTTCGGCGGCGTCCGGCAGACAGGCACTTGCAAACCGCCAGGAACCGACCGAGGCGCCGATCAGCGAGCGTTCGCGCGGTGCGCTCGGTAGCCATTCACCGAACAGCGCCAGGTCCAGCCCCTGAATGCCCAACGCCTTTGGCCCACCGGCGGCGCCGGGCAGGGTGCCGACGTCGGCAGCGTTCAGGCCTTGCGCACGAATCCTCGCCATGGCGCGTGGGCCGGCCTTGAGGGTGAGGGCGGGGAATTTGATGTGGATGGCGGTCATACCGGTCTCGATCGTTAGCAAGCGAACAATTATAAGCACATGTTACAAAATCCTGTAGGAGCTGCCGCAGGCTGCGATCTTTTGATTTTGTTTTTAAAAGACAAGATCAAAAGATCGCAGCCTGCGGCAGCTCCTACACGGGGGCATGTGTTGAGCTGGAGCAATGATGGCAATTCAGTTTCAGTTAAGTTCATCCCGCTAAGGTGCCCACCGTGAAGCAACACATAAAAATACGGAGACACCATGAAAACCCTGACTGCCCTGTCCATTGCCTCGATCATCGGTTTCACTGCCAGCCTCGCCCACGCCCGCGATCTCGGCCCTGACGAAGCCCTGCGTCTGCGTGACGCTGGTACTATCGTCTCCTTCGAGAAGCTCAACGCCACTGCGTTGGCCAAACATCCGGGTTCGACGATCACCGACACCGAGCTGGAAGAGCAGTACGGCAAGTACATCTACCAGATCGAAATGCGTGATCCGCAGGGGCTGGAGTGGGATCTGGAATTAGACGCGGTGACTGGGCAGGTTCTCAAGGATCATCAGGATACGTAATGAAGGTTAATGTTCGCGCCACCCGCCGCACGGCGTTGGCGCTGGTGATGTGTTGCTCGACGGCCATGGCCCGCGACCTCGGTCCGGACGAAGCCCTGAATCTGCGCAAGCAGGGCGTGATCTTGCCGCTGGAGCAAGTGCTGCAGCAGGCGATGGATCGTTATCCCGGCGCAAAGTTGCTGGAAGTCGAGCTGGAAGAAAAACACGACGTCTACATTTATGAAGTCGAGTTGCTCACCGTCGAAGGTGTCGCCCGTGAGTTGCACTTGAAGGCCGATACCGGCGAACTTGTGAAAGACAAGGAAGATTGATCGATGCGTTTGCTATTGGTGGAAGACCACGTACCGCTGGCCGACGAACTGCTCGCCGCCCTGCAACGCCAAGGCTACGCGGTGGATTGGCTGGCGGACGGCCGCGATGCGCTGTATCAGGGCAGCAGCGAGCCCTATGACCTGATCATTCTCGACCTCGGCCTGCCGGGTGTGCCAGGGCTTGAGGTGCTCGCGCAATGGCGTGCTGGCGGCCTGGCGATCCCGGTGCTGATCCTCACGGCGCGCGATTCCTGGGCCGAGCGCATCGAAGGCCTGAAAGCCGGCGCCGATGATTATCTGACCAAACCTTTCCACCCCGAAGAGCTGCAACTGCGCATTCAATCATTGTTGCGGCGTTCCAAAGGCCAGGCCAATCAGCCGACGTTGCAGGCTGCCGGACTGCATCTGGACGAGGGCCGCCAGTGCGTGGTGCGCGACGGTGCCGACATTCAACTGACTGCCGCCGAATTCCGTCTGTTGCGCTATTTCATGCTGCACCCGGAGCAGATCCTTTCCAAAAGCCACCTCGCCGAACACCTCTACGACGGTGAGACCGAGCGCGATTCCAACGTCCTCGAAGTGCATGTCAATCACCTGCGCCGCAAGCTCGGCAAAAGCGTGATCGAAACCCGTCGCGGCCAGGGTTACCTGTTCGGCGGAAAAGCTTCGTGAGGTCGATCCAGCGCCGCTTGAGCCTGGGTTTGATCAGCGTGATGGTGATCGTCGGCGTGGTGCTGGCGCAAACCAGTCTGTGGTTGTTCGAAGTGGGGTTGCAACGCTACCTGGAAGCCGGTCTGCGCAACGACAGCGAAAGTCTGCTGGTGGCCTTGGTGCGCGGCCCGCAAGGCCTGCAACTGGATGAGCGGCATTTGTCGCCGGCCTATCAGCGGCCGTTTTCCGGGCATTATTTCCGTATCGATTTCGCCGACAGCCATTGGCGTTCGCGCTCGTTGTGGGATCAGGACCTGCCGTTGCTCGACCATCCTGGTCTGCACAGCAATCTGCAACTGGGCCCGGACGGTCAGCAATTGCTGGTGCTGCGTTCGGACTATCGACGCCTGGGCCAATCGATTTCGATCAGCGTCGCGCAGGACTACACGCCCGTGCGCGAGAGCTTTCAGCGCATGCGTCAGATCGGCCTGGGCCTCGGTCTGGCGGCGTTGCTTTTGATTTTGTTCTTGCAGCGCTTGACCGTGCGCCGCGCGTTGAAACCGCTGGAAAAGGCCCGCGAGCAGATCGCGCAATTGCAGCAGGGCCAGCGCTCGCAACTCGATGATCAGGTGCCGGTGGAGTTGGAGCCATTGGTGGCACAGATCAACCATTTGCTCGCGCATACCGAGGACAGCCTCAAGCGCTCACGCAATGCCTTGGGCAATCTCGGGCATGCATTGAAAACGCCGTTGGCGGTGTTGTTGAGCCTGGCCTCCAGCGAAAAGCTCGATGCCCATCCCGAGTTGCGCAAGGTCCTCAAGGAACAGCTGGAGCAGGTGCAGCAGCGGCTCAATCGCGAGCTCAATCGGGCACGGTTGTCCGGTGATGCGCTGCCCGGCGCGTTGTTCGATTGTGATGCGGAACTGCCGGGGTTGCTGGCGACGTTGAACATGATTCATGGCGAGCATCTGGCGCTGAGTTATGTCGCGCCGGCAGGGTTGCAACTGCCATGGGATCGGGAGGATTTGCTCGAGCTGCTCGGCAATCTGCTCGACAACGCTTGCAAGTGGGCGGATGCCGAGGTGCGTTTGAGGGTGATCGAACGTACGGATGGCTATGCGCTGAGCGTGGAAGATGACGGCCCGGGGATTCCTGAAGAGCAACGTGCTGAGGTGTTCAGTCGCGGTACGCGGCTGGACGAGCAGACCCACGGGCATGGCTTGGGATTGGGGATTGTGCGCGACATTGTCGACACGTGGGGTGGGTTGCTGGTGTTGGGCGAGAGTGAGTGGGGCGGGTTGAAGGTGGTGATCGAGTTGCCTCGGCGGTGAGTCTTTGAGAAGCCCCTCACCCTAACCCTCTCCCGGAGGGAGAGGGGACTGACCGCGGTGTTTGTTCGAGGTACACCGACCTGAAACATCGAGTCGAGCTCAGGCTTTGAAAGCCTTTCCGTGGCCTGAAATATCGAGCCGAACTCAGCTTTTGAATGGCACGGAGATCGGCTCCCTTTCCCCCTCGCCCCCTTGGGGGAGAGGGCTGGGGTGAGGGGGCATGGATCTACCTGACACCCCCCAATCTCGAATCAAACCCGAAACTGATCCATCAAACTCTGCTGCTGATTCGCCAGGCTATTGAGCGACTGACTCACCCGCGCCGACTCATTCGCCTGTCCGGACAGCGACTCGGTGACATCGCGAATCGTCGCCACGTTTTTGTTGATCTCCTCTGCCACCGCACTCTGCTCCTCAGCGGCGCTGGCAATCTGCAGGTTCATGTCGCTGATCACCGTCACCGCCTCGCCGATCTGGCGCAGCGCGGTCACCGCCTGGCCCACCTGCTCGACACTGCCCTGAGCCTGACGATGGCTGTTGCCCATCGAACCGACCACATCCTGCGTACCGCTCTGCAACTGCTCAATGACCTGACGGGTTTCTTCCACCGACTCCTGTGTGCGGCGGGCGAGGTTGCGCACTTCGTCGGCGACCACAGCAAAACCACGGCCAGCCTCACCGGCACGCGCCGCTTCAATCGCGGCGTTGAGCGCCAGCAGGTTGGTCTGTTCGGCGATGGCGCGGATAGTTTCCAGCACCGCGCCGATTTTCTCGCTGTTGGCGGCCAGACCTTCAACTTGCACCATCGCTGCGCTCATGTCAGCGGCGAGGGTGTCGATGCTCGCGGTGGTGCGGTCGATTACGGTCAGGCCCTGGCGGGTGGCGCGATCAGCATCCTTGGCGGCTTCGGCAGCTTGTGCAGCGCTGCGGGCGACGTCTTGCGCGGTGGCGCTCATTTCGTGGGACGCAGTGGCGACCTGATCGACCTGACGGTATTGCTGTTCCATGCCGGCGCTGGTCTGGGTGGCGATGGCCGAGGACTGGTCGGCAGTGTTGCGCGCATCCTGCACCGAGCGTTTCACCTCGGCGATGATCGGCTGCAACTTATCGAGGAAACGGTTGAACCAACCCGCCAGTTGACCCAGTTCGTCCTTCTTGTCATAGGCCAGACGGCGGGTCAGATCGCCTTCACCGCTGGCGATGTCTTCAAGCATGTGCGCCACACCGAGAATCGGTTTGGTCACGCTGCGCGCCATCAGCCACACCAGCAGCAGGCCGATCAGCGCGGCCAGCACGCCGAGGCTCAGTTCGATCAAGGTGCCTGAGTTGTTGCTCGCGTCCAGTTGTTGCTTGAGCGCTTCGGCGCGGCTGACCAGGACTTTTTCCGGTACGTCGAGCAACACGCCCCACGACGGGCCGCCTGGAATTGGCTGGAACGGCGACAGCACTTTCAACTGGCCGTTGCTGTGCAGGCTGCTGACGCTGGTGCTGGAGGCGAGTTTGCTCAGCAGTTCGGCGCCGCTGGTTTTATCCACCGCATCCAGGCGCTGGCTGAGTTTGCCGGCATCCGGGCTGTAACCGGCGAGCAGGCCGGCGGGGCTGATAATGCTCACGGCGGTCTGGCCGTCATAGAGCTTTTTGCTCGCGCCCTGGCTGATCGCTTGCAGGCTGTTGAGGTTGATGTCGACCGACAGCGAGGCGATGACTTTACCGTTGACCATCAGCGGGAAGACGATGCTGGTCATCAGCACCTTCTGCCCGTCGATCACATAGAAGTACGGTTCGATCACGCACGGTTTGAGCGTGGTGCGCGGGCAGGTGAACCAGGCATTGGCCGCCTGACCGCTAGGGCCGGTGCTGGTGTCGGCCATGTCGCTTTCCGGCAGGGCCATCGAGGTGACTTTGCCCGGGGTCGGTTGCGACCAGTACAGTGCGAAACGGCCCTTGTCGTTGCTGCCGAGTTCAGCCTGACCGGCGAACAGTTCATCCTTACCGTCCAGCGCATTGGCTTCGAACACCAGCGACAGGCCGAGCAGATCCGGATTGGCTTGCAGCGCCGATTTGACCTGACGGGTCATGTCTTCGCGCAGGTCGAAGGCATCAAGGAAACGCTTCTCAGCCTGTTCGCGCAGGAACAACACCTGCCGCGAAAAGCCATGGCCATACTGATAGGCGTCCATGAATTGCTGGCGAATGCCGGCGGCCTGCACTTCACCTTGCGACTCGATGCGCGCCTGCGCCGACTCTGTGAGCATTTCCATGCTCGAAGCTTTCACCAGTTCGGAACTGTGCTCCATGCGATACAGCGAAAGACCCACCAACAGGGTCACGATACCGGCCAGGCACAGGCCGGCGAGCAGGGTGATTTTCCATTGGATGGAAAGTTGTCTGTGCGACATGGAGACGTCCTTATTCGATAAATATCTGAGACTTTGCACTGTAACGGCCCAAGAGCAGCTTTCTTGAGCTTCCAGCCGCAAGCTGCAAGTGAAAAAACGCAAAAGCTTGCGGCTTGTGACTTGCAGCTTGCCGCTGCTTCATTCACAGTGCGCGCCCTTCTAATAAGACCCTCTTTGCAAATCCGCCGGTTAAGCTTTGGCGGACTCATTCTGTCTGGCGGTCGGTTTTCCACCGCAGTGTTTTTCGAGGTAGTGAAATGAATGCAGTCATAGCGGCAGTCGGCGTCATGCTGGTGCTCAGCCTGTCCCGCGTGCACGTGGTGATCGCCTTGATCGTGGGCGCGCTGGTCGGCGGTCTGACCGGAGGTCTGGGCATCGACGCCACGCTCAAGGCGTTCAACAGCGGCCTGGGCGGCGGCGCCACGGTGGCGTTGTCCTACGCGTTGCTCGGCGCTTTCGCCGTGGCGATTGCCAAGTCTGGCCTGGCCCATGCGCTGGCCGACAAGGCTCTGGCCATGGTCGACCGGCAACATGCGACCGGCGGTGGCAGCGTCAAATGGCTGTTGATCGGCCTGTTGTGGGTGGTGGCAATCGCTTCGCAGAACATCCTGCCGATCCACATCGCGTTCATTCCGCTGCTGGTGCCGCCGCTTCTCTATGTACTGACCAAGCTGCAACTCGACCGTCGCTTGATCGCCTGCGTCATGACGTTCGGTCTGATCACGCCGTACATGTTCCTGCCGGTAGGCTTCGGCAACATTTTCCTCAATGAAATTCTGTTGGCCAATGTTGCGCGCAGCGGCGTCGACATCAGTGGTATCAACGTCACCCACGCCATGGGCATTCCGGCGCTGGGTATGGTCTTCGGCCTGGCGATGGCGTTCATCACGTATCGCAAGCGGCGCGTGTACGACCTGGCGAAGATCGAGCAGGTCGAGCAAGTGGCGGTGCAGTACAACCCGCTGAGCCTGATGATTGCCGGTGTGGCGATTGCCGCCGCGTTCATTGTGCAACTGCTGCTGGACTCGATGATTATCGGGGCGCTGGTCGGTTTTCTGATCTTCTCGGTGTCCGGCATTGTGAAATGGCGCGAGACCGATGATCTGTTCACCGAAGGCATGAAGATGATGGCGATGATCGGCTTCATCATGATCGCGGCCTCCGGTTTTGCCGAAGTGATGAAGGCCACCGGCGAAGTGCAGACACTGGTCGAATCGTCAGCGTCGTGGATCAATCACAGCAAGGGTGTCGGCGCGCTGTTGATGTTGCTGGTCGGGTTGCTGGTGACCATGGGTATCGGTTCGTCGTTTTCCACGGTGCCGATTCTGGCGGCGATTTTTGTGCCGCTGTGCGTGCAATTGGGCTTCAGCCCGATCGCGATCGTGTGCATCGTTGGCACCGCCGGCGCGTTGGGCGACGCCGGTTCGCCGGCTTCGGATTCGACCCTCGGGCCGACCTCTGGCCTGAACATCGACGGCCAGCATCACCACATCTGGGACACCGTGGTGCCGACCTTCCTGCACTACAACCTGCCGTTACTGGCGTTCGGCTGGGTGGCCGCGATGGTTCTCTGAATCCCACGTATCCACTGTAGGAGTGAGCCTGCTCGCGATAGCGGTTTATCTGTCAGTACATCTGCCAACTGATACACCGCTATCGCGAGCAGGCTCACTCCTACAGGGGGTGGGGTGACCACGGACTCAACTTTTGCTTGCGCGTGCCGTTAAAGCCTTTAACCACGCCAATAAAATCAAAAGAGTGAGCCCCAAAAATGCGCCTGAGCCTCAAGGCTAAAGTCCTGTCCCTTGCCGTTCTACCGGTGTTGCTCTTTGCGCTGGTCATCAGCCTGACCACGCTGTTCATCCTCCAGGAACAGGCGCACAAAGAGGTCGAACAGACCCGCGAACGCCTGCTCGGCGATGCCAAAGCCACTCTGCAAAGTTACGTCGCCGTGGCCATGACCACGATCAAACCGCTGTACGACGCGGCCGCTCCGGGTGACGTTGATGCGCGGGCGCAGGCGATCAAGTTGCTTTCGGGGATTCGCTACGGCAAGGACGGCTACTTCTTCGGCTACGACTCCGAGACCGTGCGCCTGTTCAAGGCCAACGACCCCGAAGGCGTGGGCAAAAGCTTCAAGGACAACCGTGACCCGAACGGCGTTTACGTCAACCGTGGCCTGGTCAGTGTGGCGAAGGACGGCACGCACTATCTGCAATACAGCTCGCCGCTGCCGGGCAATGCGCAGGTGTTGGTGCCGAAACTCGGTTACACCGAATACCTGGCGAAGTGGGACATGGCAGTCGGCACCTCGGTCAACCTCGACGGCATCGAAGCGCAAGTGGCTCTGGTCGAAGCGCAGGTGCAGGAGCGCATGCAAGGCGTGGTGCTGAGCATCGTTGGTGTGGCAGTAGTGGTGCTGTTGGTGATCGCGGCGGCGGGGATGCTGCTGGCCAATACCATTTTGCGTCCACTGACCCTGATGAAAGCCAACCTCGACGACATCGCGGCGGGTGAGGGCGACCTCACGCGTCGGCTGAACATCACCAGCCAGGATGAACTCGGTGAACTGGCCGGCTCGTTCAACCGCTTCGTCGACAAGATCCATGGCCTGGTGCGGCAGATCACCGAGATGACCACGCAACTTACTGGGCTGGTGACGCAGGTGTCCGATCAGGCCCAGCGTTCGGATCAGGCGATGGAACGTCAGCGTCACGAGACCGATCAGGTCGCCACCGCGATCAACGAGATGTCCGCCGCCGCACAGGAAGTCGCCAAAAGCGCGCAGAACGCCGCCGTCGCCGCCCAGCAGACCGACGAAGAAGGCCAGAGCGCCAAGCGTGTGGTGGCGGGCAGCATCAAGCAGATTCATGCCTTGGTCGATGACATTCGCAGCAGCGGCGTATCGCTCGACAGCCTGCAGCAGGATGTGACGTCGATTGTGGGTGTGCTTGGGGTCATTCGTTCGATCGCCGAACAGACTAACCTGCTGGCGCTGAACGCCGCGATTGAAGCGGCGCGCGCCGGTGAAGCCGGTCGCGGATTTGCCGTGGTGGCGGATGAGGTGCGGGCATTGGCCAGCCGTACGCAGATCAGCACCCAGGAAATTCAGGGCATGATTGACCGCTTGCAGGCGGGCACCCAGCAAGCGGTCGAGGCGATGCGCCGTTCCAGTGAGGCCGGTGACGGCACTTCGCAGCAGGCCAATCAGGCCGGGGCTTCGCTGGATGCGATGGCATCGTTGATTGCGACGATCAACTCGATGAACGCGCAGATTGCCAGCGCGGCGGAGGAGCAGACGGCGGTGGCCGAAGAGATCAACCGCAGCGTGCACCAGATTGCGGTGGCGGTGGATAACGTGGCCGATGAAACGCAGTTGGGGGCGCAGACGTCGCGTAGTCTGGCGGAGCTTGGGCAGCGCCTTGGCAAACTTGTCGGTCAGTTCCGGATCTGACCGCTTGAAAAGCCCCTCACCCTAGCCCTCTCCCAGAGGGAGAGGGGACTGATTGGGGGATGCTGTGGAACTCCGTCGACCTGAAGCAGCTTTACCGAATCCATAATCGACTCAATCTTTCAGGTCGATGGATGACGCAAGACACCTCGGTCAGTTCCCTCTCCCTCCGGGAGAGGGCTAGGGTGAGGGGCTTTTGATCTTCAAAGACTCAAGGTCGATCCCAGTAAGGCACTTCACCAAAGCATTCGATAAAGAAATCAATCACCGTCCGCACCTTCACCGATAACCGCCGGCTCCCCGGCCACAACACCGCAATCTGCTGCGGCTCCAGGCTGTTCGACACCTGATATTCCCTCAACACCGGCACCAGCGTGCCGTCGCGCACCGCTTCACCAATCAGCCACGACGGAAACATCACCAGCCCCAACCCCTGCTCGGCGGCTTGGGTAAGGGTGTCGGCGTGGTTACCAGTGATCGGGCCTTTCACCGAGTACGGCGTCCAGTCCTCGCTCTCGCGGCGGAAAAACCAGCGCTGCAGGCCGGTCGCGCCTTTGTAGGCCAGACACTGATGTTGCGCGAGATCTTCAGGTTTCTGCGGGGAGCCATGACGCTCGAGATAAGCGGGGCTGGCTGCAACCTGAAAGCGATGCGGCGCGAGAATCCGCGCCTGCATGCTCGAATCGTGCAGCGGGCCGATGCGGAACAGCAGGTCGGCACCTTCCTGCAATGGATCGACGTAGTGATCGGTCTGCTGGATATCCAGTTGCAGCTTCGGATAACGCGCACACAACTGGCCCAGCCACGGCGTCAGATGCCGCTGGCCGAACACCACCGGGGCGTTGATCCGCACCAGGCCGGTGGGTTCACTTTGTTGTTCCTGCAACGCCTGTTCGGCTTCTTCCAGTTGCACCAGCACCAGCCGCGCATGGTGACCGAGCATGCGCCCGGCCTCGGTGGGCGTGACGGCACGGGTGTGGCGGTAGAGCAATTGCTGATTCAGCGCCTGTTCCATCAACTGGATCTGCCGGGAAATCGAGGAGGGCGCCACGCCTTCGCGGCGGGCCACTTCAGAGAAGCTGCCGTGATCGAGCACGGCCACAAACAGCCTGAGTGCCTTGAATCCGAGTTCGTTGAGCCCGTGCATGATGTGTCCTGCTGTGCGAATTGCGCAAAAGTGTTGTCCGGATGCTCCCATTTATCGCACAGCTTCGCCAGCCGATAATCCGCGCCATCGTTTACTTGAGTGGAATATTGTTTATGCAGACGTTGGATGAGGTCGCCGTCGCGGCGCCGGTGAAGAAGTCGGGGTTGCGCCTGTTGTTGCTGCCGCTGGTGATTCTGGCGGGTATGGGCTTGTCGGTGGAGGCGGGGTTGCTTGGGCCGTTGGGTGTGCAGGTCGGGCATCTGTGGGCGACTTTGAGCATCTTCGGGGTCGGCTCGGCGATTCTGTTTTTACTTTTGTTGTTTGCCGGGCCACAGAAGGGGCCAGCGCTGACTGATCTGCCGCGCTGGCAGTTGATTGGCGGATTTCTGGGGCCGATGTATGTGGTGGTGTTGACGCTGGCGACGCCGCATATCGGCATCGCCATGACGATGATTGCGATTCTGTCCGGTCAGGTCGGCAAGAGTGTGTTGATTGACCATTTCGGCTGGTTCGGGGCGACGCGCAAGAAGGTCAATGCCGAGCGCTGGCTGGCGTTGGGGTTGATTGTGGTGGCTTTGGTTTTGATTGCGCGGGGGTGAGTGATGAGTCTGATTATTTTGTTGGCGGTGGTGGTGTTGGCCGGTGCGGTGTTGAGTGTGCAGGCGGCGATCAATGGGCGTTTGGGCGAGTCGGTTGGGGTGTTGCGCAGTAGTTTGTTGACGTTTGTCGTGGGTGCTTTGACGACCGGCTTGTTGATTTTGTTTTTTGAGCCGGCGCAGGCGGTGAGTCTTTTGCAGGTGCCGAAGTGGCAGTTGACCGGGGCGCTGTTTGGCGTGGTGTACATGATGGTGATGGTCGGGGCGGTGCCGGTGGTGGGGACGGCTGTGGCGACGGTGGCGGTGATTGTCGGGCAGTTGGGGATGGGGATGTTGATTGATAATTTTGGCTGGTTGGGGAATCCGGCGATTGAGCTTTCTTCGAGTCGGATTTTGGCGATGGTGTGTTTGGGGGTGGCTTTGGTTTTTATGTATAGGAGTTCGCGTCAGGCTGGGTGAGTGAGTACATATCCGTTGCTGCGGTAACGGCTGCTCAGGGTTCCGCCCTTACGGCGGGTCACCTTTTCCAAACGCCGAAAAGGTAACCCAAAAGGCTTGCTCCTGCGTGCGGCCCGCTCGCTGGGGCTCGGGGTTCCTTCGCTCCGGGATTGATCCGGGCGCAGCGCCTACGGTTTGCTTCGCTGCACCTCCTCTCGCTGTGTTTGGCTGCGCCAAACGGTCGCTGCGCTCCCACCCCCGGATCAATCCCGGAACGAAGCCTTCCGACGTCGCCCGTGGATCAAGATCAAGAGCAGGCGAGCTGACACTCGGCCTATTGAGTGGTGAAGAGCACGGCGCGCTTGGCTTTGTTTTTGTGGTGTTCTCGCCCCTCATCGGAACGCCGCCCGCCCAGCCCTCTCCCGAGGGAGAGGGAGCCGATTGGTGGGCTTTTCAACATGTGCGTTCAACTCGGTATTTCACGTCGGCGTACCTTCTCCAAACACCACGGTCAGTCCCCTCTCCCTCCGGGAGAGGGCTAGGGTGAGGGGCTTTTGATCTGGCTTGTGATCTTGATCTGGCTTTGGCTTCGGCTTTTGATCTCAAGCCCCTTCGGCAGGCCGAGCGGAGGTGTTCATCCGGGGGTAGGCGCGCAGCGCCGTGCGGCGTAGCCGCATACATCGAGAGGAGGTGCAGCGAAGCAAACCGTAGGCGATGCCCCCGGATGGACACCGTAGCGAGGGAACACTGATCCTCAGCGAAGTGCCGTACGCTGGGGCAAAGCCTTTTGGGTTACCTTTTCGGCGTTTGGAAAAGGTGACTCGCTGTAAGAGCGAAACCGCCAGCGGCGGCACCCGCAGCAACGGATATGCCCCCAATCCCAATCCCAATCCCAATCCCAAACAAAATCAAAAGATCGCAGCCTGCGGCAGCTCCTACACTGGTTATTAAGGCTTGCCCTTCAAGCCCCAGACAACCACCACCCAAGGAGTCTGCCCCATGCCCGATAGAAAATGCGATTGCCCCGACTGCAAATGCACAATCAAGGAAGGCGATCATGCGTACGCCGTCCACGGCAAGCACTATTGCTGCGAAGCCTGCGCCCACCACCACAAAAGCGGCGAAGAATGTTCAACCAAGGGCTGTAAATGCGCCCACAAATAACGATCGACGCATAAAAAAGTGGAGCCTAATCAGGCTCCACTTCCAGTTTCAGACTCTCATCATCCAGCCGCTCGGCATGCCGCACCGTGCCTTGCAGCCGTCGCCCTTCAACCCGGACCACCACGGTTTTCGCCTGGTCGAGGTCTTCCGGTAGCGGCGCCGGCACTCTCAGGGCAAAGCGAAACGGATCATCCTCGACCGCCTCCAGCCCAACGCGGCAGTCCACGCTTTTGGTGATACGCCCGAACAGCGTATCGAGGCCGTAGTCCAGATGCGCCGGGCTGATGATATTGCTCATGGTGCATTCCCCCGAATGATGCCGATCGCTGGGCAGAGCTTAGCTGGTCGGTCGCCAGACCACATTTTCGACGCCGAATTTTTCCGCCATCGGCTTGCTGGTTTTCTGTACTTTTTCACGGCCAAAGCGCGGGATGCGACCAACGCCGGCGTCGCAGCTCGCCCAGTGCCACGCCTCGGTATTGTCCATCTTGTCCGAGCGGATAATGAACGACTTGGGCGTGCCGTGAAGGGTGTATTCGATGACGTAGAGTTTTGCGTTGTTCATAAAGCCCGTATTCCTCCCTGTGGTAATAGAGGGATCGCGGTGCGCCGGGAAAATTCATTCGGATTGTCCGACGGTATCTATCGTTGGCGACGCTATGACGCACTGGTTACCATGGGATTTCCGTCAACCCCGATGAATGCTCGCCATGGCCCTTGCCGCACCCCCTGATCTGAGTGATACCGATGTGCCTGTGCAACCGTTGGCACGGACCTATCCGCGAGGGTTGTTTATCGAACCGCATGAGCATGTCTGGGGCCAGTTGCTGTATGCGATGAGCGGGGTGATGTGGGTCGAGACACCCCACGAAGCGCTGGTGGTGCCGCCGCAGCGGGCGGTGTGGTTGCCGCCAGGCGTGCCGCACGGGATTCGGGTGGTGTCGGATCTGCAGATGCGCAATATCTACCTGCGCCCGGCATTGGCGGCCACTCTGGATCAGACGGTGCAGGTCATCGAGGTCGGCGGTTTGCTGCGTGAGTTGATCGTCGGGCTGGTGGAGCAGGGCGACAGCGGCAATCCAGAGTATTACGAAGCGCTGGTCGGCTTGGCCTTGCTGGAGCTGAAACGCGCCAGGCGTTCGCAGTTGAAGATCCCGATGCCGGATGACTCCGACCGGCGCTTGATGAATCTGTGTCAGGCAGTGATGGCGGCGCCGTCGCTGGAGATTGCGTTCGAGCAGCATGCGGAAAATGCCGGCGCCAGCGTGCGCACGTTGGCGCGGTTGTTCAAGGACAGCCTCGGCATGGGCTTCGCCGAGTGGCGGCGGCAGGTGCAACTGGCGACGGCGGTGGCGGCGTTGATTCAGGGTGTGGCGGTGAGTGTGATTGCCCGGGAGCTCGGCTATTCGCCCAGCAGTTTCAGCGACATGTTCCGCCGTGAATTGGGCGTGGCGCCCTCACAATTCATGACTCACAGCGGATGATCAGACTGGCCTAAGACCTGTAGGAGTGAGCCTGCTCGCGATAGCGGTGTGTCATTCAACTATGCATCAGCTGACACACCGCTATCGCGAGCAGGCTCACTCCCACAATGGACTGTGTTGGCTCCAAAGGTTTGTCCGAAATTCAGAAGTGCTTGGCCGATACCGTCCCTGCCGATTCCCTAGACTCTGCCCATTCCCTTCAAACGGCGGAGTTCCTCCCCATGAACTACCTGATCTCGCTGGCCATCGGTCTGGGCGTCGGCCTGTTGTACGGCGCGCTGGAGTTTCGCTCTCCGGCGCCACCAGCCATCGCGCTGGTCGGTTTGCTTGGCATGCTGGCCGGTGAGCAGTTGTGGCCGATGGGCCGGCAACTGGTCGCCGGTTGGTTGTCCTGAGTTCCTTTTCTTCTTCGATGGATGTCCCCATGAAAGCACTGCAATTCGATAAAACCGGCGACCTGTCTTCCCTGCGCTACGTCGAGGTGCCGACCCCGGCACCCGGCGCTGACGAAGTGCTGGTGCAGATCAAGGCTGCCGGACTGAACCCCAGCGACGTGAAGAACGTGCTCGGGCGTTTCCCCTACACCACGCTACCGCGAATTCCCGGTCGGGATTTTGCCGGCGTCGTCGTGGAAGGGCCGCAGGCGTTGATCGGTCAGGAAGTCTGGGGCACCGGCCGTGAGCTGGGCTTTTTCGCCGATGGCACCCACGCCGGGTTCGTCAAACTGCCGGCCAATGGCGTGGCGCACAAACCTTCGCACCTGAGTTTCACCCAGGCCGCCAGCCTCGGCGTGCCGTACACCACGGCGTGGGATGCTTTGGAACGCAGCCTTGTAACGGCCGACACGCGTTTGCTGGTGATCGGCGGTGGGGCGGTGGCAACCGCAGCATTGGCCCTGGCGAAAGTGCGTGGCGCGCGGTTGCTGGCAGCCGCGCGACGCCCGGAGCAGGTGGCGGAGCTGCAAGCGCAGGGTTATCAGACGATTCAGCTGGATAAGTCGGAAGACCTCGGCGCGCAGGTCAACGCGGTATATCGCGGCGGCGCCGATGTGATCTTCGACACCACCGGTTTCTGGCTGCCGGCGTCGGTGGCGGCATTGGCCACGTTTGGGCGGATCGCGATCATCGCTGCGCCGGTGGACGGGCATGTGCAACTGCCGGCGCTGGCCTTGTATCGCAAGGGCGGATCGGTGGTCGGGATCAATTCGCTGCTGTATGGCGTTGAAGCTTGCGCGGCGATGCTCGAGCAGTTCGGGCGGTTCTTTGATGAAGGCTCGCTGCCGTTGCCGCAAGGGTTGGTCGAGGCGCCGCTGGCTGATGGCCTGGCGCGCTACGCCGACGTCAATCAAGGCAGTGGCGACAAGGTCATCCTTATCCCCTGACACACCGCAAAACCCTTGTAGGAGTGAGCCTGCTCGCGATAGCGGTGTGTCAGTCACTCATGATTAAACTGACACACCGCTATCGCGAGCAGGCTCACTCCTACAGTAGATCGGTGTCGGGCTCAGGATTGCGGGACGCCTTTTTCCCATGCCGACCAATGCTTGAGGATGTCCTGCACCAGAGGATTACCCGCGCGATAAAGATTCTCCAGCGCTGGCACAAAACCGCCCTGATCAGCGTACTTGAGCAGGTTATCCACTTCACTGCCGCCCGGCTCCGGGCGATCAAAGTCGGACCCGGCACGGACCACGGCCAGGCGTTGTACATCGACCAGACCTTCGCGACTGGCACGCAGCAGCGCCTCATAAGTCGAGTTGTCTTCCTGCTGCGTCGTGCAGTATTCGCCCTTGTTGTCGGTCAGCAGTTTGGTCCAGACCTCGGCCCGTTCGCTCAGGCGCGTGCCGGAAAACCAGGTGTTGCCGGCCAGCGTGTCGCAGCGGGTCACCACCGGTGGTTGATTGGCCGGGGCCGACGGATATTTCAGGCGCCACGCGGCAGATTCCTTGCTCTCGCTCAACTCGACCTTGTGGCTCAGGGCGAAGGCTTTGGCTTGCAACGCCGGGTTGAGTTCGAACACTTCAGTCTTGTAATCCAGCGGTGGTTTTTCGTTCGGCCCCTTGGTGTTGATGCCCAGATAGCCAGTCGGCCAGCTCGATGGCGCATCGCGCGAATCGATCTCCCATTGCGTGCCGAACTCCACCAGATAATGCGCCCACGCGGCGGTGCCGATGGTCCCGTGTTTCGGGCTGATGCCGGCGATGCCAGCGATCAAGAAGTAGCTTTTGCGCAGGTCGAATTTCGGCGACAAGGCCAGCGCCAAAGTCGACGCGGCTGCGTTGGTCTGGCCCATGCCGGTGGTCAACAGGCACACCTGCTGCGCGTTGCAGCGGATGCTCGGATACTCGGCGGACAGGCCCGGCACGCGGATTTCCTGTTTCAACTCCAGGCGGTCGATCCAGTGCTGTGCCTCGGGGGCGAACATGGTGATCAGCATGACTTTCGGCTGGATCGGTGCCTCGGCGGCCCACGCGGTGGAGGAGAGCAGGGCCAAACCGGCCAGGGTCAAACGCATCATTGCTTGCATGGAAAACTCCTTGATTCAGAACTGATAACCGACGCCGGCGTAGTAACCCCAGCCGTTCGAACGCGCGCGGAAATTGCCGTCGCCAAAATTCAGCTCGCTGCCGTCTTCCCAGTTGCCGCCGTTGTGGAAATAACGTCCCACCAACGTGAAGCGCAAATGGGTGAACGAGTAGAGCAGCACGTTGGTCGCCACGGTCGCGTTGGCGGTGCGCGCCGGGTTGTCCTTGTGGATGTCCGAGCCGAAATCGAAGTTGGTGAAGCCGATGTAAGTCAGTGACGCGCCGTTGCTGAATTTGTCGATCGGCACGATGTACTTGAGTTGTGCGCGGTAGCCGTCCCACGAATATTCATTGCTCGCACCGTAGTTTTCCCACTGGTAGCGACCATAGAGGTTGGCCGACAGATTGACCCGCGAGTGCGTATCGATGTCGGTACCGAAACCGCTGTAGAGCGTATTGGCGCGGTTCTCTTTGCGGCTGCCGTGGTCGTAGATCCAGTCGAACGCGACGTACCACTCCTTGAACGGACCGATGGCCAGGCTGCGGCCAGCGAGGTAATCAATGGAGATACGCGGTTCGTGTTCCATGAACACTGGCGAGCCGTGATCCCACACACCTTTGTCGTGGCTGTTGCCGATGTTGAAGATCTTCGGAATGTCGACATAGCCGTACAGTTCGAACGGACCTTTGCGGCCGAAATACTCGTATTCCAGATAGATATCGTCGGCCGGTTGCGGGCCGAAGCTGATGTCCTTGCTGCCAATCAACATCAGGTCCTGGTTGTACCAGTCCGACAGGTATGCGCCTTTTTTTGGCGGGCTGGCTTCGGGGCTGAGGGCTTCGCCCTGGGCGGATTCTTCGGCGGGCGCCGGTTGTGCCAGAGCGCTTTGGCTGAGAAGTCCGGTAACGCCGGTCAGTAGCAAGGAAACAGCAAACGTGCGCGCAAATGGGGCGCGAAAAGGCGAGGCGGCGTGCATTCAAAGTCCTTTTTTGCGGATCGAGGCCCGTGTTCCGTGGGCTTGTACGGTTTTGTTACGAAAACGTTGGTATCGACGTTACGCAAACGTTTGCACAAGGCGTACCAGTTTTCTCAATGCGCTGAAATTTCGAAGGTTTCAGTGCATTTGTTGATAGGGCGGTCAGGTACGGTTTTGCACAGCCGAGGTCCCCCTGTGGGAGCGAGCCTGCTCGCGAAGGCTGAATATCAGAAAAATAGTTCTCAGCTGACCCACCGCATTCGCGAGCAGGCTCGCTCCCACAGGTGTTGTATCGCCCTCAAGACCAGCGCTTGCGGGCTGAAACGCTGATTCCAGACCCCTCTAGTATTAAAGTATTAACACCATTTAATCCGTGCCCCATGGCGGGGCGTCTACTAGCTTTGTCCCCAATCAACGGTTTTGTGATGACCGTCGCAGTCTTGATTCGCGTGTGGAATAAGCACGGCTTTGCACGCTTTCAAGGAAGAAATTGGCCACGACAAGGAGTAGCCCGTGGAAGCAAGGTTTGGTGTCGCCCTCGTTTCGCGTTTTTCCCCACTTTCCCTTGCTGTGCATCTGAGTGTCGCCGGGCTGTTGTTCGGCGGCGTCAGCGCACCGGCGTTGGCCACGTGCTCCACGGCGGGTTCGACAGTGACCTGTACCGGCGTGCCGTCGCTGCCGCTGTTTCTCAACAATTTCAACAGTGCCACCAACGGCCTGACGGTCAACGTCAACAGCGGCGCGCAGATGAACGCGACCCTCGGCGGCCATGTGATGGACCTGACCGGGGTGAACATCTCGCTGAACAACTCCGGCACGATTGATCCGGCGCTGCTTGGCCTGGTCTCGGTGTTGAGCGGCGGTGCATTCATCGGCACCGGCGCAACGAGCACCGTCAGCGTGCTCAACAACGCCAGCGGCATCATCCGTGGTACGGGCATGCTGCTCGGGCTCAACCTGACCAGCATCGACGGCCTGGCGATCGGCGTGAACAACGCGGCGGCCGGCACCACCAGCATCACCAACAACGGCACGATCACCTCGACCGGTTTGTCGGTCGGTGGCATCACCCTCGCCGATACCCCGGTGATCGGCGTCTACGGCGGCTCGCAAGTCAACATGACCAACAGCAGCACCGGTGTGATCAATGGCCGGATCGCGTTCGAAACGTCGGCGGCGGGCAATACCTTCACCAACGCCGGTGCGATTACCGGTGGCGTGTCGATGGGCGCGGCGAGCACCAACACCTTCACGGCAGTGACCGGTTCTTCGGTGCAGGTCGGTGACGGCGTGCAGATCAGTGTCGGCCTTGGGGGGCTGGTCAATATCAACTTGACCTTCGCCCCGACCGGTACAGTGGATGGCGGCGCGGGCGGCACCAACAGCCTGATCCTGCAAAACCCGGTTGGCGTCGGCGGTGGCACTACCGGTGTCGGCACCGCATCGAGCGCGACCTACGTCAATTTCAACAACCTGACCCTCAACAGTGGCACCTGGACTTTGCAGGGGCCACTGGTCAGCGGCGCGACCACGCTCAATGGCGGTGTCGCCCAGTTCAACAACAACGCCACCTTCGGCAGCGGGGTGATCACCTCCAACGGCGGGATTCTGCAGGCCAGCAATGCCGGGTTGAACATCAGCAACCTGATCTCCCTCGGGGCGGGCGGCGTGACGGTGCAAGGCACTAACGCCACGACTCTGAGCGGGGTGATTTCCGGTAGTGGCGGTCTGACCAAAGTCGGTTCCGGGCAACTGAGCCTCAGCGCTGCCAACACTTACCTGGGCAACACCACGCTCAATGGCGGCACGGTGCAGTTGGGCAACAATCAGGCGTTCAGCACCGGCAGCCTCAACGTCACCAGTGCGACAACATTGAGCGCCCCGGGCACGATCAGCCTGGCCAACGCCATCAGCCTCGGCGGCACATTGACCGCCAGCGGCACCGGCGCACTGACCCTCGGTGGCTTGATCAGCGGCAGCAGCGGCTTGACCAAAACCGGCACGGGCAGCCTGACCGTCAGCGGTGCCAACACCGGTTTCACCGGCACCACCACCCTCAGCGCCGGCAGCCTGCTGGTGACCAACAACAACTCGCTGGGCAGCGGCGCACTGAACACCGCCGCCGGCACCAGTCTGGACAGCACGACCAACGTCACCCTCGCCAACAACATCGCGATGACCGGCGCGCTCAACGTGCTCGGCAGCAATGCGCTGAGCCTCGGCGGTGTGTTGTCCGGAACCGGCGGGATCACCAAATCCGGCAGCGCCAGCCTGACCCTGAGCGGCAACAACACCAACAGCGGCAACACGCTGCTCAACGCTGGCAGCCTGTTCGTCGGCAGCAACACCGCGCTGGGGACCGGCGCGCTGAATGCGGCGGCGGGCACCACGCTGGATGCGACCACAGCGGTGACATTGGCGAATGCCGTCGCACTGACGGGAGGCGTGACCATCGGCGGCACGCAAGCATTGGGCTTGAGCGGCATCGTCAGCGGCACTGGCAACCTGATCAAGAACGGCACTGCGAACCTGACGCTCAGCGGCAACAACACGTTCTCCGGTGGCACGGCGCTGAATGCCGGCACGCTGATTGTCGGCTCCAACACGGCGCTGGGGACTGGTGCATTGACCACGGCGGCGGGCACCACACTCGATGCCAGCAGCGCAGTGGCGCTGACCAACGCGATCTCCCTCGGCGGCAACCTCAACGTCGGCGGCAGCGCCAACCTGACCCTCGGCGGCATCGTCAGCGGCAGTGGCGGATTGACCAAAAACGGCGCGGCCAATCTGATTCTCAACGGCGCCAACACCTTTCTCGGTGCCATTGCGCTGAACGCCGGCACCATCACCGCAGGCGCCAACGCGGCGCTCGGCAGCGGCAACATCACCGTTGGCGGCGTGGCCAGCCTCGACAGCAATTCGGCGGTGACCCTCAACAACGCGGTCATTCTCAACAACAGCCTGGGCATTGGCGGCAGCAATGCGCTGACCCTCGGCGGGGTGATCAGCGGCGCCAGCCAACTGGTGAAAAACGGCGCCGCGAATCTGACTCTTAACGGCACCAACACCTACAGCGGCGGCACCACGCTGAATGCCGGCAGCCTGACGGTCGGCAATGGCGCCGCGCTGGGCTCCGGCGCGTTGTCGGTGGAAGGTGCGGGCACGCTCAACAGCAGTACGGCGGTGACGCTGAACAACAATGTGATCCTCAACGCCAACCTCACCGCAGGCGGCGCCAATGCGCTGACCCTTGGCGGTGTGATCAGTGGCAGCAACGGCTTGATCAAGACCGGCGCGTCGAGCCTGACCCTCACCGGCAACAACACCTACATCGGCACCACGGCGCTGAATGCCGGTTCACTGATTGTTGGTTCCAGCACCGCCCTTGGCACCGGCACACTCAACGCCTCGAACGGCACCACCCTCGATGCCAGTACCGCCGCGACGCTGGTCAACAACGTCAACCTCGCCGGCACCCTGACTGTGGGCGGGACCAATGCGCTGACCCTTGGCGGCGTGGTCGCCGGTATCGGTGGGCTGACCAAGAACGGCGCTGCCGACCTGACCCTCAGTGGCGCCAACACGTATTTTGGCAACACCGCGTTGAACACCGGCAAATTGATTGTCGGCAGCAACACCGCGCTGGGTTCCGGTACGTTGAACGCAGCGGCCAATACCACGCTGGACGCCAACACGGCGGTCAGCCTGAACAATGCCGTGGCACTCGCCGGTGCCTTGAATGTCGGCGGCACGGCGAACATGACCCTGACCGGCCTGGTCAGCGGCGCCGGCAGTCTGGTGAAAGACGGCGCGGCCAATCTGATTCTCAACGCCGCCAACAACTACCTCGGTGGCACCACGCTGAACGCCGGTACGCTGACCGTCGGCAACAGTTCGGCGCTGGGTTCCGGGGCATTGACCGTCGCAGGCGCCGCAACGCTGGACAGCAACTCGCCGCTGGTCAGCCTCAACAACGCGGTCGCATTGAACGCCGCGCTGACCGTGGGCGGCACGCAAAATCTGACCCTCGGCGGCGTCACCAGTGGCACCGGCCAACTGATCAAGAACGGCGCGGCCAACCTGACCCTTAACGGCAACAACACCTTCAGCGGCGGCACCACGCTCAATGCCGGTACGCTGACTCTGGGCAATGCCAACGGTTTGGGCAGCGGCGCGTTGATCGTCGGCGGTGCGGCGACACTGGATAACAGTGCATCGTTCGGCATCGGCAACGCGATCACTTTGAACGCCGGGCTGACGGTTGCCGGCAACAACGATTTGAGCTTGAACGGCATCATCGACGGCGCTGGCAGCCTGACCAAAAACGGCCTGTCGGACTTGGCCCTGGCGGGCAACAACACTTTTACCGGCGCACTGAACATCGTCTCGGGCAGCGTCACCACCCTCAACGCAAATGCGTTGGGCAACACCTCCGGGGTCAATATCAGCGCCGGCGCCGGGCTGAATCTGGGCAGCAACGCCAGCCTCGGTGCGCTGACCGGCAGCGGCAGTGTGCAACTGACCGGCAGCAACCTGCTGACCGTCGGCAGCGGCGACGTCACCAGCACCTTCGACGGCGATCTCAGTGGCAGCGGCGGCCTGGTCAAAATCGGCACCGGCACCTTGAGTCTCACCGGGATCAACGGCATCACCGGCAACACCGCGATCGATGGCGGTATTGTGAATCTCAGTGGTTCGCTGGGCAGTGCGCAAGTCAACGTCAATACCGGCGGCACCCTGACCGGTACCGGCTCGGCGCTCGGCGCGGTCAACATCAACAGCGGTGGGCATCTGGCGTTGTCGTCGGGCAACACCTTGTCGGCGAGCGCTCTGACGCTCGGCGCCGGCAGCAACGTTGATGTGGCACTGGGCACACCGTCGACCGCGTCGCTGATGAACGTCGGCGGCAATCTCACCCTCGACGGCAATCTCAACGTCACTGATGCCGGCGGTTTTGGCGTCGGCGTGTATCGCCTGTTCAACTACACCGGCGCCCTGACCAATCTCGGTCTCGACGTCGCCAGCGTGCCGGTCGGTTACGGTCTCGGCGACCTGGTGGTGCAGACCGGCGTGGCCAATCAGATCAACATTCAAGTATCGGCGCCGAACGTCAACATCCGTTACTGGGACGGCAGCCAGACCATCGCCAACGGCGTGGTCGATGGCGGCAGCGGCACGTGGAACGCGGTCGGTACCAACTGGACCGATGCCAATGGTTTGGTCAACCAGCCGTGGGCCGGCGACTTCGCGGTATTCCAAGGCACTGCCGGCACGGTAACGGTGAACGGCACCCAAGCATTTACCGGCATGCAGTTCCTCACCGATGGCTACAACGTCGTCAACGGTGCGGCGGGGCAACTCACGGCGGTCAACGGCACTGGCGGCACCACTGCTTTGCGCGTTGATCCGGGCGTGACGGCGACCATCAATGCGAATATCGATGGCAGCGGCATTCTCAATAAACTCGACGCAGGCACCTTGGTGCTCGGCGGTGCCAACACTTATACCGGCGGCACGCAACTGGACGGCGGCAAGATTATCGTCGGCAGCAATACGGCGCTCGGTACCGGTACGTTGACGGCGAATGCCGGCACGCAACTGGACAGCAACGCGGCGGTGACACTGGCCAACGCGGCGACGCTCAACGGCAACCTCACCGTGGTCGGCAGCAATGCACTGACCCTCAACGGTGTGATTGGCGGCACCGGTGGCCTGATCAAAACCGGCACGGCGAACCTGACCCTCGGCGGCAACAACGCCTTCCTCGGCCCGGTAGCACTGAATGCCGGCGGACTGATTCTGGCGTCGAACTCGGCGCTGGGCTCGGGCACGTTGAACGCGGCGGGCGGCACCACGCTGGATGCGAGCACTGCAGTTTCGGTAAACAACGCGGTCAACCTGGCCGGCAATCTCGGCATCGGCGGTACGGCGGATCTGACCCTGGCCGGCACGGTCAACGGCGCCGGCAGCCTGAGCAAAAACGGCGCAGCCAACCTGACCCTCAGCGGCAATAACAACTTCCTCGGTGGCACCACGCTCAACGCGGGCACGCTGACCGCCGGCAGCAACTCGGCACTGGGTCTGGGTAACCTGACCGTGGCGGGCGCCTCGGCGCTGGACAGCAACAGTGCGCTGAGCCTGGGCAACAACGTGGTGCTCAACGCCAATCTGAGCAACACCGGCAGCAACGACCTGACCCTCGCCGGTGTGGTCAGCGGCGCGGGCGGGTTGATCAAGAACGGCGCGTCGAACCTGACACTTAACGGCATCAATACTTACTCCGGCGGTAGCACATTGAATGCCGGCACGCTGACTCTCGGCAATGGTGCGTCGCTGGGCAGCGGCGCGCTGACCGTGGCCGGTGCTTCCACTCTCGACAATTCCGCGCCTCTGGTGCTGGCCAACAACCTCAACGTCAATGCCAATCTGGCTCTGGCCGGTAACAACAACCTGACCTTTGGCGGTGTGATTGCCGGCGCCGGCACGTTGACCAAGAACGGTCTGTCCGACGTGACCCTGAGCGGCAACAACACCTTCAGCGGCACCTTCGATGTGGCGTCCGGCAGCCTGACCACACTGAGTGGCGCAGCGCTGGGCAACAACGCTACGGTCAATCTCGCGGGTGGCGCGGCGCTTAATCTCGGTGCTTCCGGCAGCCTCGCCAGCCTGACAGGCAGCGGCACGGCGCTGATTGGCACTGGCAATACGCTGAGCCTCGGCGGCAATAATGTCAGCAGCACCTTCGCCGGCATCCTCAGCGGTGACGGCGGTCTGAGCAAACTCGGCAGCGGCACCCTGACCCTCAGCGGCATCAGCGACCTGACTGGCGACACCAACGTCAACGCCGGTACCTTGCAGGTCAACGGCTCAATGGCCAGCGGCAATGTGCTGGTCAACAACGGCGGCACTCTCGGTGGCAGCGGCACCTTGACCGGCGCCGTGACGGTGGCCGATGGCGGTCATCTGGCGGGCGTCACCGGGAGTACGCTGAGCGTGAGTTCGCTGGTGTTCAACGGCAATTCCAACTTCGACGTTGGCCTCGGTACACCGGTGTCCGGTGGCGGCAATGCACTGGTCAGCGTGGGCGGCAACCTGACCCTCGACGGCACCCTCAACGTCAGCGACATCGGTGGTTTTGGCAGCGGCGTCTATCGCCTGATCGACTACACCGGCGGCCTGACCGACAACGGCATGCTCTTCGGCACACTGCCGGGCAGCGTCACCCCGGGCGATCTGCAACTGCAAACCGCACTGGCCAATCAGATCAACCTGCTGGTCACCGCACCGGGCGTCACCGTGCAGTTCTGGGACGGCAATCAACTGGTGGCCAACGGTTCGGTCGAAGGCGGCAGCGGCACCTGGGGCACCGGCACCACCAACTGGACCGACGTCAACGGCACCACCAACCAGGCTTGGACCAACAGCTTCGCGGTGTTCCAGGGCGCGGCCGGCACGGTCACCGTCAATGGCGCACAAACCATCACTGGCATGCAGTTCGTCACCGATGGCTACAGCCTGGTGAATGGCACGGCGGGCTCGCTGAATCTGGTCAACGGTTCGCTGGGCAATGCCACGGTGCGGGTTGACCCGAACGCCACGGCAACCATCGGTGTCGCGCTCAACGGCAGCGGCACGCTGGGCAAATACGACACGGGTACGCTGGTGCTCAACGCGGCCAACGGCTACACCGGCGGTACCGCGCTGAACGGCGGCAAAATCGTGGTCGGCAACAACGCCGCGCTTGGTACGGGTGTGCTGACCGCTGCTGACGGCACGGCGCTGGACAGCAATGCGGCCGTCAGCCTGGGTAACGACGTGGTCGTCAACGGTGGCTTGACCGTTGACGGTTCCAATGCCTTGACCCTCGGCGGCGTGGTCAGCGGTAGCGGCAGCCTGATCAAGGCCGGCGCATCGAGCCTGACCCTTAACGGCAGCAACACCTACAGTGGTGGCACTCAACTCGCCGGTGGCTCGCTGATTCTCGGCAACAACAGTGCACTCAGCGGCGCTGCGCTCAACGTGACCGGCAACGGCACGCTCGACAGCACCTCGGCGCTGCAACTGGCCAACGCCGTCAACCTTGGCGCGCAACTGACCCTCGCCGGCAATCAGAACACCACGCTGATCGGTGCGGTGACCGGCACCGGCAGTCTGCTGAAAAATGGTGCCGGTGATCTCGTCCTCAGTGGTGCCAACACCTACAGCGGCGGCACCACCCTGAACGGCGGCACGACGCGCGGTGATACCAGCAGCCTGCAAGGTGCGATCGTCAACAACGCGACGCTGACCTTCGAACAGAACGCCGACGGCAGCTATACCGGCAACCTCACTGGCACCGGTACGCTGAACAAAACCGGTACGGGTGAATTGCTGCTGACTGGCAACAACAGTTTCACCGGCAACACCTCGGTGCAGGCCGGTAACCTGATCGTCAACGGTGTGCTCAACAGCGCCAACGTCAGCGTCGCCAGCGGCGCAGGCATCGGCGGTGGCGGTCAGCTCGGTGGCGCTGTGCAACTGGCCGACGGTGCGACGCTGGCCGGTGGCGGCACCGCGACGCCGCTGTCGGTCGGCTCGCTGGCACTGTCCTCGGGGACCCATCTGGACTTCAGCCTCGGTTCGGCAACCAGTTCGACCACCGCGGTCAACGTCGCCGGCAACCTGACCCTCGACGGCACGCTGAACATCAGCAATGCCGGCGGTTTCGGGACCGGGGTTTATCAACTGTTCAGCTACGGCGGCAGCCTGACCGACAACGGTCTGGTGTATGGCAGCCTGCCGGTGTCGGCAGCGAATCTGACGCTGCAAACCGCCATCGCCAATCAGATCAATCTGCTGGTGCAAGGCACGCCGGGTGAGGTGCAGTTCTGGAACGGTGGTAAAACCAATCCGGATGGCAGCATTGGTGGTGGTAGCGGTGTGTGGGGGCCAGGCACCAACTGGACTGATCCGAACGGCACTCAGGCACTCGCTTCGAATGGCCAGTTTGCGGTGTTCGGGGGGCAGGGCGGCACGGTCACCGTGCAGGGCAATCAGAACTTCACCGGCCTGCAATTCCTCGCCAATGGCTACAGCCTGACGCCGGGTGCCGGTGGTTCGCTGACGCCGGTCAACGGCGCGGACGGCAGCCTCGCGCCAGTGCGGGTCAATGCCGGCGCGAGTGCGGAAATCTCCGCGCCGCTGGTAGGCACGGGGGGTATCGAGAAGCTTGACTCCGGCACGCTGGTATTGAGCGGCGCCAACACCTACAGCGGTGGCACCACGGTCAGCGGCGGTACGCTGGTCGGTAATACCACCAGCCTGCAGGGCAATATCCTCAACAACGCATCGCTGCTCTTCTTGCAGAACTTCAATGGTCAGTTCAATGGATCGCTGCGCGGACTTGGCGCGATGCTCAAACGCGGTACCGGCACCTTGCTGTTGACCGGTGATAATCCGTTCAGCGGCACGGTCGCGGTCGATCAAGGTGTGTTGCAAGTCGGCAGCCTTGCGGCGCGCGCTTCGTTGGGTGGGCAAGTCACCGTGGCCAACGGTGCCGGTCTGAGCGGCAACGGCAGTGTCGGCTCGGTGGTCAACCATGGCGTTGTCGCCTCGGGCTCCGAAGCGGGCACCCTGAGCGTGGCCGGTAACCTGACCAACGCTAGCGACGGTGTGCTGGCGCTGACGGTCAGTTCGCCAACCGCGACGCCACTGGCAATCGGCGGCACGGCAAATCTGGGCGGCGCCTTGCAAGTGAACTCGCTGGCACCGTTCACCGGCAACACCACGTACTCGCTGATCACCGCGGGCGGTGGGGTGAATGGCACCTTCAGCGCCGCAGACCTGCCGCAATACGCATTCCTCAACACTGCACTGGTATATGACACCAACGCTGTGGACCTGGTGGTCAGTCGCAACGGCAACTCCTTTGCCGATGTCGCCGCCACCGGCAACCAGTTCAGAACCGCCACAGCGCTGTCGAACAACGGCCCGGCCGGTGCGGCGTTGCAGAACGAGATTGTCAACCTCAGTGTCGCCGGCGCGCGTAACGCCTTCGACAGTCTGTCGGGTGAGATCCACGCCAGCACCGCCAGCGCCATCCTCGAGGATTCGCGTTACGTACGTGACGCGGTCAACGACCGCATGCGCCAACCGTCATGCAGCGCGGCGGATGATCCACGCCGTGCCCTGGCGCCAAGTGATAACCAATTGAGCAGCAACGGTTGCCACGGCGAAATGGTCGGCTGGGCGCGGGCACTTGGTGCCTGGGGCGAGTCGGATGGCGACAGCAACGCGGCGAAGCTCGACCGCAACCTCAGCGGCTTCATGCTCGGTACCGACAAGCAACTCGATGACCAGTGGCGCGTGGGCATGGCCGCCGGTTACACCCGCAGCGACCTCGATGCCCATGACCGTCGCTCGGATGCCACCGTCGAAAGCTACCACCTGGCGGCGTACCTCAACTCGCAGTTCGATGCCCTGGCGGTGCGCCTCGGCGCGGCTTACAGCTGGCACGACATCGAGACCAAACGCAACGTCAGCGTCGGCAGCTACAACGACCGCCTGAAGGCCAATTACGATGCGCGCAGCGCCCAGGTGTTCGGTGAAGTCGGTTACACCATTGAAGCCGGCGGCATTGCCCTCGAGCCGTTCGCCGGTCTGGCCTACGTCAACTACGACACTGACAAAGCCAAGGAGAAAGGCGGAGTAGGGCGCCTGGAGGCCGATGCCGATCAGGACATCACCTTCTCGACCCTCGGCGTGCGTGCCGGCAAAGTCATCACCCTGGCCAACGGCGGGCAATTCACCCCACGCGCGGCGATCGGCTGGCGCCATGCCTTCGGTGACACCAAGCCTGACGCTGATCTGACCTTCATCGACGGCGGCGCCTCGTTCAGCACCCAAGGCGTACCGATCGCCAAGGACAGCGCGATTGTTGAAGCGGGTGTCGACTTCCAGATCAGCCCGACCGGCAAACTCGGGGTTGGCTACTCGGGGCAACTGTCGAACGACAGCAACGACCATGCAATGACCATCAGCTTCAGCCTTGGCTTCTGATTTAGGGTCGAAGCACTTTTAGCCGCCCGTAAGGGCGGTTTTTTTAAGATCAAAAGATCGCAGCCTTCGGCAGCTCCTACATTTCGATTTGTGTAGGAGCTGCCGAAGGCTGCGATCTTTTGAACTGTTGGCTTTCGGTCCGGCCGTCCGTGCTCTGCTAGAATCCGCCCCATCAACAGCCTGAGACTCCCCCATGAGCGAGCCGATTCGTCTGACCCAATACAGCCACGGCGCCGGTTGCGGCTGCAAGATTTCCCCGCAGGTGCTGGAAGTGATTCTGGCCGGCAGCGGTGCCCAGAACCTTGATCCGAAACTGTGGGTCGGCAATGCCTCGCGCGATGACGCGGCGGTGTACGAGATCGATGCCGAGCGCGGTGTGGTCTCGACCACCGACTTTTTCATGCCAATCGTCGATGACCCGTTCGACTTCGGCCGCATTGCCGCGACCAACGCGATCAGCGATATCTATGCGATGGGCGGTGATCCGCTGATGGCCATCGCCATTCTCGGCTGGCCGGTCAATGTGCTGGCCCCGGAAGTGGCGCGCGAAGTGATTCGCGGTGGCCGCGCGGTATGCGACGCGGCGGGGATTCCACTGGCCGGCGGGCATTCGATCGATGCACCGGAGCCGATCTTCGGCCTCGCCGTCACCGGCCTGGTGGAAAAGCGCCACATGAAACGTAACGACACCGCGACCGCTGGTTGTCTGCTGTACCTGACCAAACCGCTGGGCATCGGCATCCTCACCACGGCCGAGAAGAAGGGCAAATTGCGCGCCGCCGATGTCGGCGTGGCCCGCGACTGGATGTGCACCCTGAACAAACCCGGCAGCCGCTTCGGCAAACTTGCTGGCGTCACGGCGATGACCGACGTCACCGGTTTCGGTCTGCTCGGGCATTTGGTGGAAATGGCCGATGGCAGCCAACTCACTGCACGCATCGCTTATGAGCGCGTGCCGCGTCTGGACAGCGTCGAGTATTACCTCGATCAGGGATGTGTGCCCGGCGGCACGCTGCGCAATTTCGACAGCTATGCGAGCAAGGTCGGCCGCGTGCAGGAGCTGCACAAACGCGTGCTCTGTGACCCGCAAACCAGCGGTGGCTTGCTGATCGCGGTGACGCCTGAAGGCAACGAAGAATTCCTCGCCGTCGCCGCTGAACTGGGCTTGAATCTGGCGCCAATCGGCGAACTGGTTGAGCGACAGACGAACGCAGTCGAGGTGATTTGATGCTCCGCGACTGCACTGACTACCGTGACATTTTCCTTAACGACCGGCCGCTGATGGATGCCCGCGCGCCGATCGAGTTTCACAAGGGCGCGTTCCCCGGCGTGATCAACCTGCCGCTGATGAACGACGTCGAGCGGCAGAAAATCGGTACCTGCTACAAACAGCACGGTCAGCAAGCTGCCATCGAATTGGGACATGAGTTGGTCTCGGGCACGGTGAAAGCCGAGCGCATCCAGGCCTGGGCCGATTTTGCCCGCGCCCATCCCGACGGTTATCTCTATTGTTTTCGCGGCGGCCTGCGCTCGCAGATCACCCAGCAATGGCTGCGCGACGAGGCCGGTATCGACTATCCACGGGTTGGTGGTGGTTACAAAGCGATGCGCAACTTCCTCATCGACACCCTCGAACAGGCCATTACCCAGTGTGATTTCGTCTTGCTCGGTGGCATGACCGGCACCGGCAAGACCGAAGTGCTGGTGCAATTGCGCAATGGCCTGGACCTGGAAGGGCACGCCAATCATCGCGGCTCAAGTTTCGGCAAACGGGCGACCGGTCAGCCGTCGAACATCGATTTTGAAAACCGCCTGGCCATCGACATTCTCAAGAAGCGCGACGCGGGTATCGCGCAGTTTGTGCTTGAGGACGAGAGCCGGGTGGTGGGCAGTTGCGCCTTGCCGCTACCGCTGTATCAGGGCATGCAGCAGTACCCGATGGTCTGGCTGGAAGACGGTTTTGACGATCGCGTCGAACGAATCCTGCGTGATTACGTGGTGGATCTGTCGGCGGAATTTGTTGCCGTGCACGGTGAGGAAGGCTTCACCTTGTTCTCCGAGCGCCTGCTGGAAAGTCTGAACAACGTGCAAAAGCGGCTGGGTGGCGAACGCCATCGACGGATGCTGCTGTTGATGGAAGATGCGCTGGCGGAGCAGGGGCGCAGCGGCGCGGTGGACTTGCATCGCGGCTGGATCGAAGGGTTGCTGCGTGAGTATTACGACCCGATGTATGTGTTTCAGCGCGAGAAGAAGGGCGGTCGCATCGAGTTTGCCGGGGAGCGTGGGGCGGTGCTTGAGTATCTGCGTGAGCGGGTGAATCAGAAGGTTTGAGGTTGTGGCGGCTGGCCTCTTCGCGAGCAGGCTCGCTCCCACATTGGATCTGCGTGAAATACAAATCCCCTGTGGGAGCGAGCCTGCTCGCGAAAGGGCCGGGCCAGGCCACACAAAACTCAGGTCGGACAGGTGTCCTTGCCGTTATCCAGCCCCTGCTTGTAGCTGTGGCTCTGCAAACTGGCCTTGCCGTTGTGCCAGGTCAGCGTCAGCACGTACAGCGAGTCAAAATCGTTGCCCGCCCAGTCCTCGGTGATGCTCTGTTTCTCGCCGAGCGCTTTGCCCGCCACCTTGTTGATCAGCTCCGGCAGGTAGCCGTGGGACCAGGCGGTGTAGATCGTCGAGTTGTGATACTTGTCTTCCAGCAGCTCGCGGGCCAGATCGCTGGTGTCGTTGGCCGAAAATTCGATGTTCACCGGCAGGCCGAGCTTGATCGCGGCAGGGCTGATGGTCATCAGCGGGCGAATGTAGCTGTAGGAGTTGTCCAGTTCGCCTTCCTCGACATTGCGCGTCGGGTTGGCGGCAAACACGTAATCGGCCTTGCCGAATTTTTCCGGCAGCAGGGTCGACAGGTCGATGGCGCGGTTCAGGCCCTGACAGTTGAGCTGGCCAAGACCGCCCTCGGGTTTCTCTGCGTGGCGCAGGAACACCAAGGTCTGGGTGCCGTCCACCGGTTGCGCGCGGCTCTCGCTGGATTCGAGCGACAGGAACAGCGCACTGACAGCCAGCAGGGAAGGCAGGGCCACATACGCACGATGTTTGAAGCGTTTGGCGAAACGCATAAGGTTCGTCATGAAATAAAAGGTTCTTCAGCAAATTCAGTTAAGGCTGACAAACCTTTACACCGCGGGCTCCCAGCACCGGGTGTTTTCCCTGTCGTGAACAGCTTCCTCTGCGAGAAAGGCATAGCTCAGAGTCCCCTGAGGCCGATTTGGTTCGATCCATGCGAGTGCGCGGCACTTTAGCGGCAAACTTCAACGGCTTGGGCACAGGTTAGCGACAGGATGTTACGGTTCGACGCGGCAGCGAACTTTCGATCTTGATTCCCCCGCAATACATAAAACCTCAACGTATGTGCAATACATATGTACCGCACGCAGCGGATCGCGATCGGTTGCAATGGCGCCTGTGCGATAGACGACCATCGCGACGTTTGCCCGGTTTTTTCGTTGGGCAACTCTCTCAAAAAAAAGGATTTTTATGGGCATTGCGCGCAAACCCGCCAACCACTCATCGTCCGGCTCGGGGCCGACCGTCGCAAACTCAACGGGTAAAAGAGCCAGCGGTGTGCTCGGCGACGACAGCCCGGCGAACAAAAATTTTCGTTTCGGTGACGATCAACTTCAGGAGTCGGCTACCCATCAGCCAGAGACTCCACCCGCCACTGTCAAGGTTTCTCCAATAGCGCCCTCCGAGGCCATGCCTGTTCGTTCAGCTGTCGAATCACTTGAGCACTATCGTCTGAAATCGCCGGCCACTTTGCCGGCGGCCGATGCTCAGGGCCTGAGGCTGATCAAGGGGCGTCAATACGTCGATATTGCTCCCGGCGAAATCGTTCAGGTGCGGCAAAGCGCAACAAGCGAAGAGTATCGAGCAACCCTTGTGTCCGAATTGGTGGCTTCGGGGCCGCCGCTGTACTTCGATGCGCAAAGCAGAATGTGGAAACTTGAAAGGACCCGGTCGGCTGCTGACGAAGGCAATGTCATTGACATCGATATCGATGAACTCATTCGTGATGCAAAAAATGACAGGATCGATAAACAACGAGTCCATGTTGGCAGCGGTGACGCGTTCGAGCTTGGCACAGCCTTCGGCACCACCCTGTTCGCACGTGGTTTGAAGGAGTTCACAGCAGAACAGGCAAAGCTCATTCGCTCGGAACTGCGCCAGGTAGAAGATATTTTTTATGACGCCGGCCAAGCCATAGCGTTGAAACTGCAGAAAACCGATCAGGTTTTCGAAAGCTTCTTCGGCAGCGATCACCGAGCGGTCACCGCGCAATTCGCTGATTCAGTCTCGCGAGGCCTGGGACTCTCCAGGGAGTATCAAGGTGTTTGGGGGGAGACCAAGTTTCTCGGCGTCAATTCCAACGACAATGCTGCAGCGTGGATGTACAAAAGAGATTTTCACGGCCGCCTGTTCCTCAATCGAAAGTTCATGCAGCCCGGGCTTTTGTGTATGTCGCTGGGCCATGAAATGTTGCACACCAACCGAATCGACCGGTTCAAGTCCATAGGACCCAACGCGGGGGATTTTTTCTATGTAAAAAACCATCTGCGCGATTTGCTGCGCTCGGTTTCGACTGACACCTACGAGGTCCCGGAGCGTGTTGTGTCGCAAGTGATCATGCGCGGTGGGTTGACGGTCGAATACATGAAGGCCTTCGGCGACGATCACGATAGCTTCCTGTTCTATATCAGTGATTATCTGGGGCTTGGCGACGATCTGGATCTTCATTCGGCCGTCGAGCTGTTCAATGTCAATCCGCAAATGCGCGCGCAGATGGCGGTGAACAATGCTGACAGTCTTGTTTTTGCTGCGAAAAGCCTGCAGGCGTTACATCGAAGTGCAACAGGGCATGAGCGGCCCGCCATTGCGGGCGATGATTGATGTGAGCTGAGTGCAAGCCGAAAGATCGCAGCCGTCGACCGCTCTACCTTATGATCAGCCTTTAATTTGTGACTGGATGCTTCCCATGACCGATCTGTCCGCGTTCCCGATCACCCAGAAATGGCCGGCGCAGTACCCAGACTGGATTCAGCTCTATTCCTTGCCGACGCCCAACGGCGTCAAAGTCTCGATCATGCTCGAAGAAATCGGCCTGCCGTACGAGCCGCACAAGGTCGCTTTCGATACCCAGGATCAGTTGTCCGCCGAGTTTCTCTCGCTGAACCCGAACAACAAGATCCCGGCGATCCTCGACCCGCACGGCCCCGGCGACCAGCCACTGCCGCTGTTCGAGTCGGGGGCGATCCTGATTTATCTGGCCGACAAAAGCGGCCAGTTGCTGGCCCAGGAAGGCGCGCTGCGCTACGAAACGATTCAGTGGCTGATGTTCCAGATGGGCGGCATCGGCCCGATGTTCGGCCAGCTCGGTTTCTTCAACAAATTCGCCGGCAAGGACTACGAAGACAAGCGTCCGCGTGATCGTTATGTCGACGAAAGCAAACGACTGCTCAAAGTGCTCGATGGCCGGCTTGAGGGGCGTGACTGGATCATGGGCGAGCGCTACACCATTGCCGATATCGCCACGTTTCCATGGGTGCGTAATTTGATCGGCTTTTACGAGGCGGGTGATCTGGTCGGCATTCAGAACTTCCCGAATGTCACCCGCGTGCTTGAGCGTTTTCTCGCGCGCCCAGCGGTCATTCGCGGCCTGACCATTCCCTCCTGACACCACACATCCCCCTGTAGGAGCTGCCGAAGGCTGCGATCTTTTGATGTTGATTTTTAAAAGCAAGATCAAAAGATCGCAGCCTTCGGCAGCTCCTACAGGAGATTTGGGTACTCTCTGGGATTATTACACCCCCGGTAACGCACTCTTGATTGATCCAGGTTTGTACCCCACCCCCCGCAAGGCATAAGCTTCGCCCCCTACGACTTTCGTCTCATCTGCCGTTTTCAGGAAAGGCCCCATGTCCAGTCAGTTCCCCGAAGCACGTCCCCGCCGTCTGCGCCGCAATGCGAGCCTGCGCAGCTTGTTCCAGGAAACCGAGTTCAGTCTGAATGATCTGGTGCTGCCGATTTTCGTCGAAGAAGAAATCGACGACTTCGTGCCGATCAACAGCATGCCCGGGGTGATGCGCATTCCCGAGCGCAAACTGGCCAGCGAAATCGAGCGCTATGCCCGCGCTGGCATCAAGTCGGTAATGACCTTCGGCGTGTCGCATCATCTGGACAGCAACGGCAGCGACACCTGGCGCGAAGAAGGTCTGGTCTCGCGCATGTCGCGCATTGCCAAAGATGCCGTGCCGGAGATGATCGTGATGTCCGACACCTGCTTCTGCGAATACACCGATCACGGCCACTGCGGCGTGATGCACAACCATGAAGTCGACAACGACCAGACCCTGATCAACCTCGGCAAGCAAGCCGTGGCGGCGGCCCGCGCCGGTGCTGATGTGATCGCGCCATCGGCAGCGATGGACGGCCAGGTGCGGGCGATTCGCCAGGCCCTGGATGCGGCCGGATTTACTCAAATTCCGATCATGGCCTATTCGACCAAATTTGCCTCGGCGCTTTACGGCCCGTTCCGCGAAGCCGGCGGCAGCGCGCTGAAGGGCGACCGCAAAAGCTATCAGATGAACCCGATGAACCGCCGCGAAGCCCTGCGCGAATCGCTGCTCGACGAGCAGGAAGGCGCCGATGCGCTGATGGTCAAACCGGCCGGTGCGTACCTCGACATCATCCGCGATATCCGTGAAGCCTCGAACCTGCCGCTGGCGGCGTATCAGGTCAGCGGCGAGTACGCGATGATCAAGTTCGGCGCACAGGCCGGGGCGATCGATGAGGATCGCGTGGTACGTGAAAGCCTGGGTGCGATCAAGCGTGCGGGTGCGGATTTGATCTTCACTTACTTTGCGATGGATTTGGCATTGGCGGGGATCTAAGCAACACCGCAAATCCAAATTGTAGGAGTGAGCCTGCTCGCGATAGCGTCTTGTCAGTCAACATTAATGGCGACTGATACACCGCTATCGCGAGCAGGCTCACTCCTACAGGGATTTTGGTGGGTCAGGGGCAGTTGAAGTAGGTCCGGATGCCGTGATCGCGGAAGTAGCGTTCAATCACCTTCGGATCCGCACTGTTCTCGGCAATCGCCACATACGTATCCGGGCGCAGCAGATAAAAACCGTTACGTCCCAACCCCGCCGTTTCAAACGCGGGACGCCAATCGAACACATGCAACGGTAAATGGTGCTCCTGGCACCAGGCGATCATTTCGTCGCTGGTGTCGCCGTAGGCATGCACCTGCCAGCACGGCTGTCTGAGCGGTTCGTAATTATCTCCCTCACCATCATGCGCCCACGGCAAGCGGTCACCACCGTGCACATGGCCGGCCGCGCCCTGGCTCAGGGGCATGCCGCGATAGTTGAGGGTGACTTGCGACACCGTGCGAAAAAGGAACTCGCGACTGGCCTCGAACGAGGCCATTTTCGGGATCAGAAACGGTGCCACGCGCATGCGCAGCAGATCGGCCATACGCCCTTCGGCGGTGACAAAACTGAAGACTTTGTCGGTGGTCGACACCAGCCGACGGGCGAAGGCAATGCGTTCGGTTTCGTAGCTGTCGAGCAGGTTCGGCTCGGCGCCGCCGCTGAGCACGGCGGCAAGTTTCCATGCCAGATTGATCGCGTCGCCGATGCCGGTGTTCATGCCCTGACCGCCCGCCGGGCTGTGCACATGCGCGGCATCGCCGAGCAGAAACGCGCGGCCACTGCGAAAGTGCTCAGCCACGCGGTGATGCACGCGGTAGGTCGAGAACCAGTGCACGTCTTCAATGTGCACCTTGAGATGGTCGATGGCGCGGCTGCTGACATCGGAAAATTCCAGGGTTTCGGCGCGATCCGCACGTTCATCACGCACGGTGCCGATCAACCGCGCACGGCCTTCGCCGGCCAGTGGGAACACGGCGAGGAAGTCCGCTTCATCCAGATCCAGGTGCAACTCGCCGTTCATCGCCGGGCCGCTGGCCTTGACGTCGGCCACGTAGAAAATCTGCTGATAAGTGCCGCCGGGAAAACCGCTGTCGAGGCTTTTGCGCACCACTGAGCGGGCACCGTCGCAGCCCGCCAGATAACAGGCCTGGCAGATTTCCTGTTCGCCGTCGGGCAGGCGCAAATGCGCGGTGAGGCCGTCGCCGGTTTCTTCGAAGCTTTCCAGCGTGGTGTCGCGTTCGACCGTGACGCCGTAATCTTCGAGCCGCTCGATCAGCAGCCGTTCGTGTTCATCCTGCGGGAAGATTTCGACGAACGCGTAGGGTGTCAGACCTTCGCCGATGCGGTTCAGCGGCAACTGTGCGACCGGTTTACCGTTGACCCAGAAATTCGCCGCCGCTACTCGATGACCGTTGCGTACCACGGTGTCGGCGAGGTCCAGTTGCCGGTACAACTCGAGGGTGCGCGCCTGCACCGCCAGCGCTCGCGAAGTGGTGCCGGGCGCGGAAGTTTTGTCGATGATGCGCACGCGCACGCCGAGTTTGCTCAGCCACAGGGCTAGCACCAGCCCGGTCGGGCCAGCGCCGATGATCAGGACGTCGCTGCGGTTCATGGGCCTGTCCTCCGTTTGCTGTGCAGCAAGTATGGATCAGGAGGAGAGGGTGGCCAGTTGATCGGCCAGACGGGGATGTTTTGATGGTGTTCGGCTGGGGTGCTGTTGTGTGACGTAAATAGTGGCCCCTCACCCCAGCCCTCTCCCGAGGGAGAGGGAGCAGATCGGGTGCCTTTCAAAACCTGAGTTCGACACGATGGTTCAGGTCGGCGTAACTCGAAAGAACACCACGGTCAGTCCCCTCTCCTTTAAACGACGAGGGGGAAAGGGAGCCGATTTGGGTGCCTTTCAAAACCTGAGTTCGACACGATGGTTCAGGTCGGCGTAACTCGAAAGAACACCGCAATCAGTCCCCTCTCCCTCCGGGAGAGGGCTAGGGTGAGGGGCTTTTGAGGGTGAGGGCTTTTCAGCGTTAGAAATCAATAGTGCCGGACAACTTGGCAACCCGCGGTTCACCCTGCGTCAGATAACCACCCTGAGCCGATTCCCAGTACTTCTTGTTCGCCAGATTCTCCACACCCAGACGCACGGTCACGTCCTTCTCCGACACCTTGAACGCATAACGCGCACCGGCATCGAAGCGGTTCCAGGTTGGCAGGCTGAGGTTGTTCGCCGCATCCGCGTATTGACCGCCGGTACGCAGCATCCGCGCATTCAGCGCGACACCTTGCAGGCCCGGTACATCCCAGTCAGCGCCGGCGTTGAACTGGAAGGTCGGCACGCCGATCGCACGGTTGCCGTCATTGGCGCCGTTGAGGGTGTTCTTCAGCTCGGTGTCCATCAGGGTCAGGCCGCTGATCAGGCGCAGGCCCTGGATCGGCTCGCCGAACACGTTCATTTCTACGCCTTTGTTGATCTGCTCGCCTTCACGTACGTAGGTGCAGGTGGTGGCGCTGTCGATTTCGCAGTAACCATCGCTCGGCTGTTCGATGCGATAAACACCCAGGCTCGCGCCGTAAGTGCCCATGTCGACTTTCACCCCGACTTCAGTCTGCTTGGAACGCGCGGGTGCATAGACTTCGTTGCCGTTGGTCACGCGGAAGCCGCCGGTGCTGGTCGGCGAGGTCGGGCCCTGGGCCAGGCCTTCGATGTGGTTGGCGTAGAACGACACATGTTCCCATGGCTTGAACACCACGCCGTACACCGGTGTGGTGATCGATTCGTCGTAGCTCGACTTGCGGTCGCCGCTGCCCCAGCTGGCGTAGTTGTAGCCTTGCACCACCAGTTGTTGACGGCGCAGACCGGCGGTGACCAGCAGGCGATCATCGAAGAAACCGAGGGTGTCGGAAAGCGCGATGCTGCGGTTGAAGGTTTTGCCGACGATGCCCGGATCATTCACATCGCCGCCGGCGAAATTGCCCACCGGCGACGGTGTCTGTACCGGGTGGTAGATGTTGTTGGCGTACTTGGTCAGGTCGAAATCATAGGCGCTGCGCTGTTCGGCCCAGATGCCGGTCAGGCCGAAGTTGAGCTTGTGGCTGACCGGACCGGTATCGAATTTACCGTTGAGGCCGGCCATGACGCTGGTGTTGTCTTCATCGTGCGGAATGAACGAGCCAGTGGTGAACGAAGCGCCGTTGTTGCCGACCAGGGTGGTCGAGTTGTAGCGCCCGACTTCGCGGGTGTGCTTGGCGCCACCGGCCGCGTACGCGGTCCAGTTGTCGTTCAGATCGTACTCGGCGCGGAGCATACCGAAGGTGTCTTCGATGTCGGTGTAGCCCCACTTCGGCGCGTAGTTGGTGTCGGCCGATGGCGCGTCGGGAATGTGCGTGGCGGTGCCGAGGTTGACCGAGTTGCGGCCACCGTTGACGCGTTCTTTCTGATAGGCGAAGTCGCCGGAGATGCGCAGGGCGTCACCGCGATAATCGAGGCCGATGGCGAACAGTTTCGAGCGCTGGTTCTCGTGATCGATACCGGTGTCACCTTCGCGCTGGGACAGGTTGATCCGTGCGCCGAAGCGGTTGTCTTCACCGAAGCGCTGGCCGATGTCGAAGTGCTGACCGATGCGGCCTTCGCTGTTGATGTCGGTGGTGTAACGACGCAGCGGCACATCGCCGGCGCGTTTCGGTTGCAGGTTGACGCCGCCACCGATGCCGGAACCGGTCGGGGTCACACCGTTGATAAAGGCGTTCGGGCCTTTGAACACTTCCACGCGCTCCAGCGCGTCGGTGGAAATGATCTGCCGTGGCAGCACGCCGTACAGACCGTTATAGGAAATGTCGTCGCCGTTCAGCGGCAAGCCGCGGATCATGAACACCTGCGACTGGTTGGAAAACCCCGAGGCCTGACGCACCGACGAATCGTTGAGCAACACGTCGGCGACGTCTTCGGCCTGTTGATCCTGAATCAGTTGCTCGGTATAGGAGGCGGCGCTGAATGGCACGTCCATCATGTCCTGATTACCCAGCACGCCGAGCTGGCCACCACGGGCGACCTGACCACCCGAGTAAACCGGGGGCAGGGCGTTAGGCGTCGGGGCCTGAGCATTGACGTTGACGTCGTCCAGCACCAGCGCCTTGTTATCGCCTTCGGCGGCGTGAGCGGTGACAGTCAGGGAGCACAGTAGGGCGAGAAGCGTCGGGCGAAACGGGACGGCGAGTCGAGCTGAAGCGGGCATGTAGGGACCTGGAGGCGCGCGGCCGGTTGGAAAAAGTAAGGGCGGCGCGGAACTCCTTGCGCAAATGCGACTCCAGGTGCAAATGATAGGTTTTCTCAGTAACGTTTTGCAATCAGTTTGTCATCACCCTCTCAAAACACACATCACCTGTAGGAGCTGCCGCAGGCTGCGATCTTTTGATCTTGTTTTTTAAAATCAAAAGATCGCAGCCTGCGGCAGCTCCTACACGGATTGTGTATGGTGGTTCGGGCTTAACGGACTGGATAAAGCTTCATGCACAACTTTCAATTACCGATCACGCTCGCCGCACTGCTGGTGCTCGCCGGTTGCGCAGGGCAGCGCAGTCAGGAACCGGTGCCACGCGCGCCTGCTGAAGTAAAAGCTGAGATCGTGCGGCTGATGCCGGCCAAGACCGCTGATCGCCAGGGCTGGGCCACCGATATCTATGCCGCGTTTGCCGCGCAGAACATCAGCCCGACCACGCAAAACCTGTGTTCGGTGCTGGCCGTTGCCGAACAGGAATCCACCTTTCAGGCCGATCCCACCGTGCCGGGCCTGGGCAAAATCGCCCGCGACGAAATCGACCGTCGCGCTGCCAAAGTGCACATTCCCAGCCTGTTGGTCAGCGGCGCATTGCAAGTGCGCTCAACCAACGGCAAGACCTACAGCGAACGCCTGAATGCGGCGCGCAGTGAAAAAGAACTCAGTGGTATTTTCGACGACTTCATCGGTCGGGTGCCGATGGGCCGCACGCTGTTCGGCGGCTTCAACCCGGTGCACACCGGCGGGCCGATGCAGGTCAGCATCGAATTTGCCGAACAGCACGCCAAGGATTACCCGTATCCGGTGGATGGCACGATCCGCCGTGAAGTGTTCAGTCGGCGTGGTGGCATGTATTTCGGTATCGCGCATTTGCTCGGCTATCCAGTGAGTTATCGCGAGCCGCTGTATCGTTTTGCTGATTTCAATGCCGGCTGGTACGCCAGTCGCAATGCCGCGTTTCAGAACGCCGTGAGCCGCGCGTCGGGCATTCCACTGGCGCTCGATGGCGACCTGATTCGCTACGACTCGATCATGCCCGGCGGCACGGAGCTGGCGGTGCGCACCCTCGGCAAGTCATTGGGCATGCGCAACCCGACCATTCGCGATCAACTGGAGAAGGGCAAAACCCTGGAGTTCGAAGAGACCAAACTCTATCAGCGGGTATTCGAATTGGCGGAGCAAGCGGAGGGGAAAAAGCTGCCGCGTGCGGTGTTGCCGGGGATCGTGCTGCAGAGCCCGAAGATCACCCGCAAACTCACGACCGCATGGTTTGCCAAACGCGTGGACGAGCGCTACAAGCGCTGCATGGCCAAGGCCGGATAAAACACCCATGCATAAAAAACCCGGCTAAGGGAGCCGGGTTTCTCTGGGGTGTTGCGCTTGCCGCCATTCATCAGGCAACGCGGCGTTCAATCAGACGATCCGAGCCACCTTCAGCAACGCGACGTTCAATCAGACGATCCGAGCCACCTTCAGCAACGCGACGTTCAATCAGACGATCCGAGCCACCTTCAGCAACGCGACGTTCAATCAGACGATCCGAACCACCTTCGGCAACGCGGCGTTCAATCAGACGATCCGAACCACCTTCGGCAACGCGGCGTTCGAGCAGACGATCCGAACCACCTTCGGCAACGCGGCGTTCGAGCAGACGATCCGCACCACCTTCAGCCAAACGGCTTTCGATCAATTTGTCCGAGCCGCCTTCGGCGATCATGGTGTGGGCCGGGGTAGCGGCGAAAGCGTTGATAGCGAAGACCGAGAAAGCGATGCCGAGAAGGGTTTGGCGTTTCATTAGGGTGTGCTCCGGGGTGTTGTTGGTTGGTATGGAGCAGATGTTACGCCCGGGATTTTTTATGAGAACTTCATTGCCGTGATGGTGAACATCGATGCCGATGATGTTTGCCAGGAGCCGCAGAGTAGAGCCTTACAGCACCTTCACAGCGCGCCCGATCGCCTGAATCGGCCCGGTTGGTTTGCCGATCGGCGAGCCATTGGCGCCCTCTAGCGTCAGTTCGAACAACTGGTTCGGTTGCAGCGGCGGCAGCTTGTCCAGCGGCACCGACAAGGCCTGACCCGGTTTGACCAAACCCAGCGACACCGGCCCTTGCCAGCCATCAGCCTTGGTCCAGAATTCCAGCGCCTTGTCCGCTGGCACTTCGACCACACCCAGCGGAATCAATTGAATCTCCCGCGAATTGCTCGCCTGGATCACCCAGCCCGGAGCCTTGTCCTGCGGGGCGACCAGCACCACCAGATAACTCGGTTTCGGCGTGGTCTGGGTCAACAGGATCGAACCCAGGATCAACGTCGCGGCCAATCCGGCAGCACTCAACCCGCGCCAGAGCGGCAGCAGATTCCACCATGAGGTCGATGGCGCTTTCGGCGTGAGTCGTTCGAGGCTGCGCTCAATGCGCGGCCACAACTGCGCCGACGGTTGGTGCGCAGGCGCAAGATCGGTCAACTCCAGCAGACGCCGCTCCCAGGCATCTACTGCTGCGCGTAATTCGGGGTCGTCGGGCAAGCGCCGTTGCACCTCGATGCGCTGCTCGGCAGGCAATGTGCCGAGCACATATTCGCCAGCCAGTTCATCACGTTCCTGCGCCGATTCGCTGGTCATCCCATGCACTCCCGCAATGCGTTGAGGCTGCGCTTGATCCACGCCTTGACGGTGCCCAGCGGCGTATCGAGGCGCGCGGCAATCTGCGCGTGACTGTAACCGTCGACGTAGGCGTGCAGGATACAGCGGCGGCGTTGCGGCTCCAGCTGTTCCAGACAACCGTGGATGCGCGCGGAATGCGCGGGAGCGTCGTACCCGTTGTCGTCCACAGCCACCTCGTGGACTTCGTCAAATGGCGTTTCCCGCCCGTGATCACGCAGCAGATTCAGCGCCAGATGCCGGGTCACGCTGAACATCCAGCCACGCGCCGAACCGCGCGCCGGGTCAAACCCCGCCGCGCCGTTCCAGATCTTGATAAACGCCTCATGAACGATGTCCTCCGCCAGTGCCGTATCGCGCACCAGCCGCTTGGCCACGCCGAGCAAGCGCGGGCCTTCCTGCACATACAAATCGCGCAGGGCCGCGCGCTCGCCACGGGCACAGGCAGCGAGGCGGGCTTCGTAATCGAATGTGGATTGGGCTAAAGACATGTCGTGCAATCTAGCTCACATTCCCCAAACATCCAGAACACATAATTCCCCTTGTAGGAGTGAGCCTGCTCGCGATGGCGTCGTGTCAGCCAACACTCACGTCACTGGGATACCGCTATCGCGAGCAGGCTCACTCCTACAGGGGATTTGTGGTGTTCCGGAGATCAGTTCGCCGCCCAGAAGATGTAATCGGCCTGATACTTCACCACTTCCTGCTTGCCCTTGTTTGCCGCCGTGCATTCACTGCCCGGTGCCACGCCGCCCTTGAGCGCGACACGCTGGATGTAACTCACGCCACTCATCGCGCCTTTGCCCTCGGCCGGGTTGGCCTTGACCAGTTGATAGGGCAGGTTGCCCGGAGTCGACGGCGCCACGGCCAGTTGCGTGCCGGTGACTTTCGAACCGTCCTTGGCCTGCCAAGTGGCCGGTGGGCCAAAGTAGGTGCCGACCTGCTTGCCGCTGCGATCATTGAGCACCGCTTTCGGGCCGACGAAGGTCCACTCGGTCTGCCCCGGCATATTGGCTTTGTCGCGGCATTCGTAAGTGATCTCGCCGACACCGGTGGTTTCCATCGCGATCTTGTGGCCGTCAGGGACTTTGATCGCGTCTGGATAGCTGCTTTGGGCGAAGGTCGTCGAGGACAGGACAAGCAAACCGGTGAGGCCAATCAGCTGGGTGATGTTCATCAGTGTTATCTCCGAAAAGGGTAAACCGCTGACAGCCGAAGAGGGCTGTTACAGGGACTACCCGTGACGGAGGCGTTTGGATGCAGTGCCCGGATAATAAATTTCAAACCCGACAATAACCCCTGTGGGAGCGAGCCTGCTCGCGAAGGCGTCGGGCCAGCCAGCACTTATGTGACTGACACACCGTATTCGCGAGCAGGCTCGCTCCCACAGGGTTTTGTGTCGGGCTTGAGGCCGGAGGCGTTCAGGAGTTCCTGGGTGTAGGGATGTTGCGGCGCGGCGAAAATATCGCGTGAAGAACCCTGCTCCACAACCTTGCCGTCCTTGATCACCATCAAGTCATGCGCCAACGCATGCACCACCGCCAGATCATGGCTGATAAACAAATAGGTCAGCCCATGTTTGATTTGTAGTTGCCGCAACAACTCCACCACCTGTTTCTGTACCGTACGATCCAGCGCCGAGGTCGGTTCATCGAGCAGAATCAGCGCCGGTTCCAGCACCAGTGCGCGGGCAATAGAGATGCGCTGGCGCTGCCCACCGGAAAACTCGTGGGGATAACGATGGCGGCTCTGCGGGTCGAGGCCGACTTCCTCCAGCACGCGAATCACCGCCGCCTCCCGCTCGGCCTCGGTGCCGATACCGTGAGTCAGCAAGCCTTCGGCAATGATCTGCTGCACCGACATCCGTGGGCTGAGGCTGCCGAACGGGTCCTGGAACACTACCTGAATCTGCCGGCGCAACGGCCGCATCAAACGCTGATTGAGCAGGCTCAGTTGCTTGTTGCCAAAACGGATATTGCCCTCGGATTCGACCAGCCGCAGGATCGCCTGACCCAGCGTTGATTTGCCCGAACCCGACTCGCCAACGATCCCCAAGGTCTTGCCCCGTTGCAGGGTGAAACTGACCCCGTCCACCGCTTTGATGTAATCCTGCTGCCGACTGAACAGCGCTTTGGGCAACGGAAACCACACCTTCAAATCATCGACTTCGAGCAGGTTGTGATCGTATTCACTCGGCACCGGCGCACCGCTCGGTTCGGCCTCGATCAACAAACGACTGTAAGGATGCTGCGGCGCCCGAAACAGCGCTTCGCAATCCGCCTGCTCAACAATCTCGCCATGGCGCATTACGCACACCCGCTGCGCGATGCGCCGCACCAGATTGAGGTCATGACTGATCAATAGCAGCGACATGCCCAGCCGCTGCTGCAATTCGATCAGCAGCTCAAGAATCTTCTGCTGCACCGTCACATCCAGCGCCGTGGTCGGCTCATCGGCAATCAACAACTCCGGCTCGTTGGCCAGCGCCATGGCAATCATCACCCGTTGCCGCTGCCCACCAGAGAGCTGATGCGGATAGGCTTTCAAACGCTGCAATGGCTGGCGAATACCGACCAGTTCCAGCAACTCCAACGTCCGTTCGCGGGCGGCGCGGCCCTTCAGGCCTTTGTGAATCTCCAACACTTCGCTGACTTGCTTTTCCACCGTGTGCAACGGATTGAGCGAGGTCATCGGCTCCTGAAAAATCATCGCAATGCGGTTGCCGCGCAAGCCGCGCATCTGCTGCTCGCTGGCGTGCAATAAATCCACGCCGTTGTAGCGGATCGCGCCGCTGCTGCTGACGTTCTTGCCCGGCAATAAACGCAGAATCGAATGCGCCGTCACCGACTTGCCCGAGCCGGATTCACCGACCAGTGCCAGACATTCGCCACGGCGAATATCCAGGTTCAAACCGTGCACCACTTCTTGCCCGGCGAAGGCCACGCGCAGATCGCGGATCTCGATCAAATTGTCGTTCATCTCAGCTCCGGGGATCGAATGCATCACGGCAAGCCTCACCAATAAAAACCAACAAAGACAAAATCAGCGCCAAGGCAAAAAACGCCGTCAGCCCCAGCCACGGCGCTTGCAGATTGCGCTTGGCCTGACCGATCAACTCGCCCAGCGATGCAGTACCCGCCGGCATGCCGAAGCCGAGAAAATCCAGTGCGGTCAGCGTGGCGATGGCGCCGGTCAGAATGAACGGCAGGTAGGTGAGGGTGGAGGTCATCGCGTTGGGCAGGATGTGCCGACACATCAGTTCGTTGTCGGTCAGGCCCAAGGCGCGCGCGGCTTTGACGTATTCGAGATTGCGCCCGCGAAGGAACTCAGCACGCACCACATCGACCAGCGCCAGCCAGGAAAACAGCGCCATGATCCCCAGCAACCACCAGAAACTCGGCGAGACGAACCCGGACAAAATGATCAGCAGGTACAACACCGGCAACCCCGACCAGATTTCCAGCACGCGCTGCCCGAGCAAGTCGACCCAACCGCCGTAATAACCCTGCAACGCCCCGGCGACGATGCCGATCAACGCACTGACAGCAGTGAGGATCAGCGCAAACAGAATCGAAATCCGCGTGCCGAAAATCACCCGCGCCAACACGTCGCGCGCCTGATCATCGGTGCCCAGCCAGTTGCTCGAAGAAGGTGGGCTTGGCGCTGGTTCGCTGAGGTCGTAATTGACCGTGTCGTAGCTGAACGGAATCGGCGGAAACAGCATCCAGCCGCCCTGATCCTCGATCAACTTGTGCACGTAACTGCTGGCGTAATCCGGCTGGAACGGCAGCTCGCCGCCGAAATCGGTTTCCAGGTAATCGCTGAGGATCGGGAAGTAAAAAGCGTCGTGATAACGGATCACCAGCGGTTTGTCGTTGGCGATCAACTCACCGCCCAGACAAATCAGGCACAGACCGATAAACAGCCACAACGACCAGCGTCCACGTCGATTAGCCTTGAACTGCGCAACGCGGCGCTGGCCGAGAGGAGAAAGAGTGAACATCAGGCAGTCCTCGCCGAGAAGTCGATGCGCGGGTCGAGCAGGGTGTAGCAGAGGTCGCCGATCAGCTTGATCAACAGGCCGAACAGGGTGAACAGAAACAGTGCGCCGAACACCACCGGGTAGTCGCGCGACACTGCCGCCTCGTAGCTCATGCGCCCGAGGCCGTCGAGGTTGAAAATGGTTTCGATCAGCAGGGAGCCGGCGAAAAACACCTCGATCAGCGCCGACGGCACACCGGCCACCACCAGCAGCATGGCGTTGCGAAACACGTGGCCGTAGAGCACGCGGCGCTCGGTCAGACCCTTGGCCCGTGCGGTAATGACGTACTGACGGCTGATCTCGTTGAGGAAGCTGTTCTTGGTCAGGATCGTCAGTGTGGCGAACCCGCCAATCACCAACGCCGTCACCGGCAGCACCAGGTGCCAGAGATAGTCGCCGACCTTGCCCAGCGTGCTGAGGCTATCGAAGTTGTCCGAGACCAGCCCCTGTACCGGAAACCAGTTGACGTAGCTGCCGCCGGCGAACACCACGATCAGCAGAATCGCGAACAGGAACGCCGGCATTGCATAGCCGATGATGATCGCCGTGCTGCTCCAGACATCAAACGCACTGCCGTTCTTGATCGCTTTGCGAATGCCCAGCGGAATCGAAATCAGGTAGGTGATCAATGTCGCCCACAAACCCAGCGACAGCGACACCGGCAGCTTCTGCACGATCAGATCGGTGACCTTGGCGCCGCGAAAGAAACTGCTGCCCAGATCCAGCTGCGCGTAGTTTTTCAACATGAGCCACAGGCGTTCGTGCAGCGGTTTGTCGAAACCGTAATGGTGTTTGATTTCCTCGGTCAGCGCCGGGTCGAGACCACGGCTGCTGCGCCCGGCGCCGCCAATCGCGGCGACCTCGCCACCGCTGCCCATGCCGTGCCCGCCGAAGCCTTGCAGACGGGCAATGGCTTGTTCCACCGGGCCACCGGGCGCGGCCTGCACAATCAGAAAATTCACCACCAGAATGCACAACAGCGTCGGGATGATCAGCAGCAAACGTCGACTCAGATAGCGCAGCATGTCACTGGCCCCCCGCAAGCTGAGTGTGCATCTGCTGGGTGGTCAACGCCTTGGCCGATACCTCCCACCAGGTGTTGAGGCCTTCGTCGTACGCCGGTTGCACCGGCGGCATGCCGAAGCGGTTCTGATACACCGTCGGCGTGCCTTTGGAGTAATAGTTGGGAATCATGTAGTAACCCCATTGCAGCACCCGGTCGAGGGCGCGCGCGTAATGCACCATGGCCTCGCGAGTGTTGGCCTGAACCAGCCCGTCGATCAGTTGATCGACCGCCGGATTGGCCAGTACCATCGAGTTGGAACTGCCGACTTGCGTGGCACTTTGCGAGGCGTACAGGCTGTACAACTCGCGGCCGGGAGAGACGATCGGATCGCCGCTGCGCGGGAAACTGGTGACGATCATGTCGTAGTCCCGGGCGTTGAGGCGGTTGACGTATTGCGCCGAATCGATCCGCCGCAGGTTGAGGGTGATACCGATCTGCGCGAGGGTGCGTTTGAACGGCAACAGCATGCGGTCGAAACCGCCCTGACCGTCGAGAAAAGTGAACTCCAGCGGCTCGCCAGCAGCATTGACCAAACGATTGTGTTGCGGCGTCCAGCCAGCCTCGGCGAGCAGCTTCAGCGCTTGCAGTTGCTTGTCGCGGATGTAGCCGCTGCCATCGGTTTTTGGTGCCTGATAAACCTCGGTAAAGACCTCGTCGGGAACCTGCCCGCGCAGCGGTTCGAGGATCTTCAATTCTTCGGCATCAGGCAGCGCGGTGGCGGCCATTTCGCTCTTCGGCCAGAAGCTGTTCTGGCGCACGTAGAAACCGCGCATCATCTGTTTGTTGGTCCACTCGAAATCCCACAGCAGGCTGATCGCCTGACGCACGCGGCGATCCTGGAAGATCGGGTTCTGCAGGTTGAACACGAAGCCTTGCGCCGCCGTCGGTTTCTCCGGCGCCAGGATCGACTGCTGCAAGCGACCGTCGCGCAACGCCGGGCTGTCGTAACCGACCACGTAACCGGACGAGGAAAACTCGCGGTTGTAGTCGAATGCGCCGGCCTGCAGCAGTTGCCGGGCGACGTCGGTGTCGCCGTAGAAGTTCACCGTGAGGGTGTCGAAGTTGTACATGCCGCGACTGACCGGCAGGTCCTTGCCCCACCAGTCCGGGTCGCGCTGAAAACTGATGCTGCGCCCGGCGTCGACCTTGCTCACCCGGTACGGGCCGCTGCCCAGCGGTGGCTCGAAACCGCCGCCATTGGCGAAGTCGCGGGTTTGCCACCAGTGCTCGGGAACGACGCGCATCGTCGCCAGGTCGAGCGCCAAGGTGCGGTTGAGGTTGTTCTTGAAGGTGAAGCGCACCTGTCGTGGGCCTTCGATGAGCACGTCCTGCACATCGGCGTATTGCTGGCGATAGCTCAGGCTGCCCTTGGTCATCAGCAGGTTGAAGGTGTAGCGCACGTCTTCGGCGGTGATCGGCGTGCCGTCGGCGAAGCGTGCTTTTGGATTGAGGGTGAAACGCACCCACATACCTTCGGGATCGCGCTCGATCTGTTGCGCGACCAATGCGTAAACGGTGTACGGCTCGTCGAGTGAGCGGAACGCCAATGGCGAATACACCCAGTCGTTGACCTGCACCACGGAAATGCCCTGATCAGCATACGGGCTGATGTAGTTGTACTGGCCGATCTCCATCGACGCGCGACTGAGCGAACCGCCCTTGGGCGCCTTGGGATCGACGAAATCGAAATGCTGGAAATTCGCCGGGTACTTCGGCGCCTCGCCGTACACCGTCAGCGCATAACTGCCAGCGGCCAGCGCCGAGGTGCCGTTGCACAGCAGCGCACTGCTTAACAGCAGGCCCGCCATGTTGCGCAAAAAACTCATGAAGTCACTCCTGAAAATCCCTGAAAATCCCTGAAAGTCCACGGACCCAATGTGGGAGCGAGCCTGCTCGCGAAGGCGTCTTGTCAGCCGACGTCTCTCTTGCTGATCCACCGCTTTCGCGAGCAGGCTCGCTCCCACAGGGGGAGATGTGTTCTGTTTCCGGTTAGAAGTGGTAAGTCATGCGCGCAAACAAGGTGCGGCCCAACGGATCGGTGTAACGCGGGTCATAGCCGCTCTGGAAGTTGTAAGCCTGGTTGGAGAACGGCGGGTTGCGGTCGAACACGTTCTTCATCCCGGCATCGACATCCAGCACCTTGTTGAAGGTGTAGCCGGCCGACAGATCCCACACCGAATACGACGCCACGCGCGCGTGGGTGTCGCGGTCGTAGTCGTTGTAACCCGTGGTGAAGCGGTTGGTCAGCGCCGCCCGCGCCGCGCCGAAGGTCCAGCTGCCGGTGAGGTTGTGTTTCCAGCGCGCGATCACGCCGTCACCCTGAAAGTCGCCGACCTTGTCAGTGAACGGGCCTTTGATGGTGCTCTGGAAGTCGTACTCGTCAACATAGGTGCCTTGCAGGCCCAGACCGAACTGGCCGTACGGCGTGTTCGGGAAGCGATAATCCAGCGACACATCGACACCGTTGGTTTCGACGATGCCGAGGTTGGCGTTGCCGGTGACGATGTAGTTGAGCGTACCGTCGGCGTTGCGCACGAAGCGGTCCGGGTAGGAACCGGCCTGATCAAACACGGTGGATTCCGGGAACGGCTGGATCTGGTTGGAGATGTGAATCCACCAGAAATCCAGACCTACCGAGAGGTTGTTGATCGGCTGATAGACGAAGCCGAGGGTCACGTTGCGCGCCTTCTCCGGGGCCAGATCTTCGTTGCCGCCAATCTGGTTGAGGAACTGCTGACCGCAATCGCGGCCGCCATTGCCGCCCGGTTGCACCACACCGCCGGTACACAGCACCGGGTCGTTGTAGTAACCCTGGGTGAAGGTGATGCTGCGCGGCGAATACAGCTCGTATAGCGATGGCGCACGGAAGCCTTCGCTGTAGGCGCCACGCACCACCAGCTCTTTCAACGGCTGATAACGGAACGAATATTTTGGGTTTGTGGTGCTGCCAAAGTCGCTGTATTTGTCATGGCGCACGGCGGCGGACAGTTCGAGGCTGTCGAGCACCGGCACGTTGATTTCGGCGTAGGCGGCTTTCACGCTGCGGTCGCCCTCGACACTGCCGGCCGGGTCGATACCGAGGCTCTGGATGTCGCCGGCAAACGACTCGAAGTCCTGATGGAATTTCTCTTTGCGGTACTCGCCACCCAGGGCCAGACCGGACGGACCGGCACCGAACCAGTCGCCGATTTCGCGGCTGATGCGTCCATCAAAACCGGCGACACGGCCCACAGCAGTGGAATAGGCGCCGTGGTACGCCGCGTTATCGATGTACTGCTGACCGGCGGCGGACTGCGGGCCGAACGGGTTAAGCAAACCGCTGGCCAGACCGTCGATCATTGCCTGATCGCTGACATAGCCACTGGTGACGCTGGAGACGATTTTGTTCTGGTTGTACGAGGCGCCGACGTTGTAATCCCAGCCGCCAACCAGACCATCGAAGCTGAGCAAAAAGCGCTGGCTGGTGTTCTGGTCTTTCGATTCGCGCGGGCCGGCCGCGGTTTCGCGCCAGTTGACGTCGACCGGTTGCGTTGGGTCGAGGGCGAAATCGGTGGGCGCCGGGGTGATGCCGTTGCCGGGGTAGTAGGGCGATGAGCCGTCGAGGCTCAGGCCGGTCAGCGGTGCAGGACCGACCGCCGTGGCGTTGTTGTTGCGTGACCAGAAGTATTCGAGATTGACGTTGTGGTCGTCGCCGAGCTTGCCGGTGGTCTTGCCGAAGAACGAGGTCTTCTCGGTCTGCGGCACCAGGTCGATGAATTCACGGGTGCTGAAACGGCACAAACCGTCGCGGGCGATCAGGTTGGGGCCGTTGCAATTACTGTTGGCCAGCGGGTTGGTGGCGTTGCCGTTCTGGCTGTAGTTGCCGGGAAACGCGGTGCCGGAAGTCTGATCGAGACCGCGACCGGGGGCATAGTCGGTGGCGAACGAGCGGTCGTTGGCGTCGAGGTTTTGCTGCTTGTTGTAGTTGAACACGCCGAGGACGTTGAAGCGGTCCTCCTCCAGATCGCCGTAGCCCCAACTGGCGCTCATGTCCTTGGTCGCACCGCCGCCGCTGTGGGTCGGGGTTTCGCCGCCGAGGGTCAATTGGCCGTCAGTCAGGGATTTCTTGGTGATGAAGTTGATCACGCCGCCGATGGCGTCGGTGCCGTACAGGGCCGAGGCGCCGTCGCGCAGCACTTCGACGCGCTCGATGGCGGCAAACGGGATCATGTTCAGATCCACCGCGCCGCCAGCCGAGTTGGTGCCGGACAAGGCGTTGTTGGCCAGGCGTCGACCGTTGAGCAGCACCAGCGTCTTGTTCGCGCCGATGCCGCGCATGTCGGCGAACGAGGCGCCGCCAGTTGCCGCGCCGACGGAGCCGGCGCTGTTGTTGATCGACTGGCTGCCGGTGATGCGCTGCACCAGTTCGGCGGTGGTGGTCACGCCCTGTTTGCGCAGCTCATCGGCCTTGAGAATGGTGATCGGCACCGCCGTTTCCGCATCGACCCGGCGAATCGCCGAACCGGTCACTTCCACCCGTTGCAGTTGCGTGGTCGGCGCCACCACCGCCGCAGCTGCCGGGACGGAAGCGTTGTCGTCCTCGGCCGCCTGCACAGTCCCGGCGCCCATCCCCATGGCCACCAGATACAACGGAACAAAACGGTGGCGAGAAATCGTTGCCACCAAGGGTTTGAGCGTGAAGCGTGGAGTGTTCATCAGCATGGTTATTTCCGACTTTTTAGACGTTATCGAATTGGCCTTGTGAGCCCCTCATTGCTCCGCTATCGGTGATACCGCGTGCGGAAAACCACTTTCTTCAAGCAAGCCGATCCCCTCCGAAGACGCGTGGCGTTTTTTCGGTCGGCTGGTTGCGACGGGAGTCAGCGAGCGGTGGCGGGCGTGCCTCTCAAGGCGCGCCCGCCACCGCACTCAGTGAGTGGTCATCACCGAAATCTTGGTGATGCCCGAGCGTTCGATCGACGCCATGGCCTTGGCCACCTGGCCGTAATTGACGGCGGAGTCGGCCTGCAGCTGCACGCGGACTTCGGCGTCCTTGGCCTTGACCTCTTTAAGGCTGGCCTCCAGCGATTCCGGGGCCAGCTCGGTTTTCGCCAGATAGAACTTGCCGTCCTGATCGACGCTGACTACCACCGGGTCTTTCTTTTCGGCGGGGGCGACGGCGTCGGTTTTCGGCAGGTTGACCTTGATTGCGTTGGTCATCAGCGGCGCGGTGACGATGAACACCACCAGCAGCACCAGCATCACGTCGACCAGTGGCGTGACGTTCATTTCGCTGAGCACTTCATCGCTGTCTTGGGTAGAAAAAGACATCAGCTGGCCTCCCGCACGGCGGCTGTGGTTTTGCTGGCGATGGCCTGACGGCTGATGGAAAACGCGCTGCGCGAGGCGAGGGCGTCGAAGTCGTGGGCAAAGTCATCCATGTCTGCCGAAGCGAGTTTCAGGCGACGCAGGAAGAAGTTGTAAATCAGCACCGCCGGCACCGCGACAGCGATGCCGACGCCGGTGGCGATCAGCGCGTGACCGATGGGCCCGGCGACCGCTTCCAGGCTGGCGGAACCCGTTTCGCCGATGCTTTTCAGCGCTTCCATGATTCCCCACACGGTGCCGAACAAACCAATGAACGGCGCGGTGCTGCCGATACTGGCGAGAATTGCCTGGCCGTTTTCCAGCGAGCGGCGTTCCTTCTGGATCTGCTGGCGCAGGTTGCGTTCCAGACGATCCGAACGATTGATGGTGTGCGCCAATTGCTGAGTGGTGCGCGGCGAATCTTCCACCAGCAGCGCTTCGAAACCGCTGCTGGCGATGCGCGCCAGCGAGCCCGGATACTGACTGGCGTGCTCGGCGGCGGTGAGCAGATCCGGCGCGCCCCAGAAGGCTTTGGTGAATTGTTTGTTCTGCGCTTTCTGCCGCAGGTACTGCGCCGACTTGACCAGCAGGATCGCCCAGCTGACCACGGAAAACAGTACCAGACCCCAGAGCACGCCGGGGACAATCATCGAAGACAAATCGTTCATGGTGATACCTCGCTTGCGTTATTCGGTTGTGCGTTGATTGAGCGTTCGGTTATTGCGGCAATTTGAAATCGATGGTCTGGGTGGCGAAGCCGTCGATCGGCGTGTCACCGCGTTTGGCCGGAATAAACTTCCAGTTCTTCACGGCGGCGACAGCGGCGTCATCCAGTTGCGGTTTACCGCTGGACTTGGTCACCGTCACTGATCCTGCGCGACCGTTGGCCAGCACCTGAATGCGCAGGACCACGCTGCCTTCCCAGTTGCGTCGCAGGGCCAGCGACGGGTATTCCGGTGGCGGGTTGCCAAGACTGGCGAGGCCGGAAACGGCTGCCGATTCCTTGACCGGACCCGGCGCGGCGGCAGGGGCCGGCGGTGCGCTCGGGGTGGCCGGGGCAGCGGGTGCAGCCGGTTGTGCCGGGGCCGGTGGAGCTTTCGGCGGCTCGACCTTTTTCACCGGTTTCGGCTTCTCGACCGGTTTCGGTTTTTCGATCGGCTTGGGTTTCTCCACCGGTTTCGGTGGTGGCTTGACCGCGTCTTCGTCTTCCACCGGTTGTTCAGGCTCCGGTGGGGGTGGCGGCGGTGGTGGCGGTTCCGGGGTGGGCGGTGCCGGTGGCGTCGGGCTGGTCAGCTCGACGGTCATTTCCGGAATCTGCGGCGGCGTTGGCAATGGCTCGGTTCTGGACTGCTGGAGAAACCACCAGGCGCCGCCATGTATCAGCGCCGACACAGCCACCAGCAACACCATCTGCTGTTTATTCAGACCGCCGGGTTGTGAGGTATTGGCTTTAAAGGCCGGCCTGCCCGGTGGTGGCGGAACCGGAGCTTCCCGCAACGACCCCGGCAGGGTTCTGTGCTTTACCGCATCGTTCATTAAAGCTCCCTCGGGTGGATGAAGGGCAATAAGGTGCCGTCCGAACATTTGGCTGATGTTCGAGTGGGTGGGTGTAACTTTCTTTAAGGTGAGCAGAAGCCGATAGTTGAACTATCCGGTGAACAAGGCTTGTGCAAACTTACTGGCTTGGCGCTATCGACTTCGAGTGTTCATTAGCCATTCCCTGGTTGTTCTTCTATTGCGTAAGACAACGGTCGGTGTCTCATGCTTGTTACACATAGCAACCGCTGTGCCATATGTTGCTGAAATGTAGAGTGCGTATTTCATGAGTGTACCCATGTCGCATTTATATAAGTTTTACCCTTGCCGTGGTTTTTCCATGGCGCGCAGATTCCCGTGACTCCGGTTGAGGGAGCTTTTTCACAGGCGAGTCAGGCTGTGCGCCATATCACGCGGGTTGGCGGGATAGAGCGGCTGCGCAGCCTGCGGCCAGGGCACTTGCTGGTGCGCGGCGGACTGAATTGGTGCGGGTCAATGTTTTAGCGGCTCACGGGGCATGTTCCTTGTTGTTGTTTAAATGGAATAGCTGTTTTAAGTATTCAATAGTGCAAGCCCGTGGAGCAGTTTTGGTGCACTTGCAATGGTGCTGAAAGTTATTGTTCGACAATCCTGCTGTCGTTCAATGCACACTGCATTCGTGCAATAACTGCCCGAGTCTTATTTAAAAAATAAATAGCACGCTGCCGTCGGCCAATGACTCATTGCCGAACGCAGTGCGCTGTCGAGGTGTCAGGTAATAAAGTAAGTGTGAAGGCAGCCGGGACTGTTCGAATGAACTCGGCGGCGAACGGATAAATGCAAAGAGATTGTGATGCGGCAGAGCGTTTGAAGATTCACGCGGTGAACTCCTTGTTGCCAGCTCGGATACGCGAACTTTTGGTTCGGTATCGCACCTTACAAGAACGCGGATAGCGTTCGATGATTGCTCTTGGTGCGGGATGGGCACCGCCAGCGCTGTTTTGCGAGGTTTGAATTCGCAAGTCGCGAGTGCATGGGAAAACCGTGCCAAAACCGATACACAGACAGATTATTTCTACACCCGCGCTACAGCCATCTACCCTGTGGCAATGGCCTTTTCGGGGGGATTGGATATGTACCAGCTCTACGGGCACAGAAATTCAGGCGCAGCCGCCATCGAAGCGGCGCTGGAACTGTGCCAGATCGCTTACCGCTTCATTGATATCGAAGCCAGCACCGAAGCCGCCGAGGCGCTGGCGCAACTCAATCCGCTGAAGCAGATACCGACGTTGCAACTGCCCGATGGCAGCGCGATCACCGAGAGTGCGGCGATCCTGATTCATCTGGGCCTGACGTTTCCCAAGTCCGGCCTGCTGCCAGCCAAAGCGGAGGATCGCGATCAGGCGATTCGCGGTCTGGTCTACATCGTCAGCAACTGCTACGCGGCGATCGGCGTCGTCGATTATCCGGAGCGCTGGCTGCTGATGCCCGACGAAGCCTCGCGGCAGAATCTGGTCGCCGGCGCGCGTGAGCGATTGCACTGGAGTTGGGAGGTGTTTGCCGACCAGTTTTCCGCCGAACTGTATCTGGATGACGAAACGCCGGGGGCACTGGATGTGCTGGCGGCAGTGGTGACGCGTTGGGCGGGCAGCCGTGAGCATTTGCGTCAGACGCGACCGGGGTTTTCTGCGTGGTTGCAGCGGATTGACCGGCACCCGGTGCTGGCGCCGGTGTTCGCCCGGCATTGGCCTTCTTGAACACACTGCAGATTCAAATGTAGGAGTGAGCCTGCTCGCGATAGCGGTCTGTCAGCTAAAAACAAGGTGACTGACAGAACGCTATCGCGAGCAGGCTCACTCCTACAGGGGGGCTTTATTCCCCGCGAATGTACTGCTCCAGCTGCTTGATCAGCTCCGCCTGTTCGGCAATCGCTTCCTTGACCAGGTCACCGATCGACAGCAAGCCGATCAACTTGCCGTTCTCGACCACCGGCAAGTGGCGCAGGCGTTTGTCGGACATGATACCCAGGCAGGTGTCGACGGTTTGATGGGTGTCCACGGTGATCACGTTCGCCACCATGATGTCGCGCACCGGCGTGCCCACGGATGAGCGGCCATGCAGCACCAGTTTGCGCGCGTAATCGCGTTCGCTGATGATGCCGACCACTTTGTCGTCTTCGACCACCAGCAAGGCACCGACGTTTTTCTCGGCCATCTTCATCAGCGCTTCGAGCACCATGTGATCAGGTTTGATCTGGTGCACTTCCTGATTTTTCTGATCTTTGAGCTTGAGCAGTTGGGCGACGGTCTTCATGGCGGTTACTCAGGTGTTGTCGTTGTTATCCAAGCATCGTAGACGCAAGCGCGCAGGGCAAGGTGGCAAAGCGGCAGATAACACGCAAAAAACGTCATTTGCCGAATTTTTCCGTGGCTGGCGGCTGTTTATCGCCAGAGTCATCCCGGGCAATGCCGCGTAGAATGCCCCTCTGTTTCAATTCCTGAGGTTGCAGTGGTGGATTTACCGCAGGGCTTCGTCCTGACCCGGCATTGGCGCGATACACCGGCCGGCACCGAAGTCGAGTTCTGGCTGGCGACCGACGCCGGGCCGCGTCGTGTGCGTTTGCCCCATCAGCCGTCGGTGGCGTTTATTCCTGCCGAGCAGCGCGCAGCGGTCGAACGTCTGCTGCACGACGAAAAGAACGTCGAACTGCGCCCGCTGGCCTTGCAGGATTTCGAGCATCGCCCGGTGCTGGGTCTGTATTGTCAGCAACACGGCCAATTGATGCGCCTGGAAACCGCGCTCAACCGCAACAGTGTTGACGTCTACGAAGCCGACGTACGCCCGCCGGAACGCTACCTGATGGAGCGTTTTATCACCGCGCCGGTGCGATTCAGCGGCACGCCCGATGCCAACGGCGTATTGCTCAACGCCCAGCTCAAACCCGACCCCAAATATCGGCCGACGCTACGGCTGGTTTCGCTGGACATCGAAACCACCGAAACCGGCGAGTTGTATTCGATCGCCCTCGAAGGCTGCGGCGAACGTCAGGTGTACATGCTCGGTGCGCCGAACGGCGACGCCAGCATCGTCGACTTCGACCTTGAATACTGCGACTCGCGCACGGTCATTCTGAAGAAACTCAACGACTGGTTTGCCCGCCACGACCCCGACGCGATCATCGGCTGGAACGTCGTGCAGTTCGATTTACGCATCCTCCACGAACACGCGCGGCGCCTCGGCGTGCCGCTGAAAATCGGCCGTGGCGGCGAAGAGATGCAATGGCGCGAACACGGCAGCCGCAATCACTACTTCGCCTCGGCCGCGGGGCGGCTGATCATCGACGGTATCGAGTCCCTACGCTCGGCAACTTGGAGTTTCCCCTCGTTCAGTCTGGAAAACGTTGCGCAGACCCTGCTCGGTGAAGGCAAGTCGATCGACAACCCGTACCAGCGCATGGACGAGATCAACCGCATGTTCGCCGAGGACAAGCCGGCGCTGGCCAAGTACAACCTCAAGGACTGTGAACTGGTCACGCGGATCTTCGCCAAAACCGAACTGCTGACCTTTTTGCTGGAGCGCGCCAGTGTCACCGGATTGCCGGCGGATCGCAGCGGCGGCTCGGTGGCGGCGTTCACGCACTTGTATATGCCGTTGATGCATCGCCAGGGGTTCGTCGCGCCGAACCTCGGCACCAATCCGCCGCAGGCCAGCCCCGGCGGTTTCGTCATGGACTCGCAACCGGGGTTGTACGAATCGGTGCTGGTGCTCGATTACAAGAGTCTGTATCCGTCGATCATTCGTACGTTTCTGATCGACCCGGTAGGCCTGATCGAAGGCTTGCAGCACCCGGACGATACCGACTCGGTACCAGGCTTCCGTGGTGCGCGTTTCTCGCGCACCCGGCATTGCCTGCCGTCGATTGTCTCGCGCGTTGCCGAGGGCCGCGAGACCGCCAAGCGCGAGCACAACGCACCGCTGTCGCAGGCACTGAAGATCATCATGAACGCCTTCTACGGCGTACTCGGCTCCAGTGGCTGCCGCTTCTTCGATACGCGGCTGGCCTCATCGATCACCCTGCGCGGTCACGAAATCATGTTGCGCACGCGCAAGCTGATCGAAGAACAGGGCCATGCGGTGATCTACGGCGACACCGACTCGACCTTCGTCTGGCTGCGTCGTCCGCACGGGCAGGAAGAAGCGGCGAGCATCGGTCATGCGCTGGTCAAGCACGTCAACGACTGGTGGCGCGCGCATGTGCGCGATGAATATGGCCTGGAAAGCGCCCTCGAACTGCAATTCGAAATTCACTACAAACGCTTTCTGATGCCGACCATTCGCGGCGCGGAGGAGGGCAGCAAAAAACGTTATGCCGGCCTCGTCACCCGCGCCGACGGTAGCGATGAAATGGTCTACAAAGGCCTGGAAACCGTGCGCACCGATTGGTCGCTGCTGGCCCGACAATTTCAGCAGGAACTCTACGAGCGGATTTTCCAGCGCAAGCCCTATCAGGATTACGTGCGCGACTATGTGCGTAAAACCCTCGCTGGCGAATTCGACGATCGACTGGTCTACCGCAAGCGCCTGCGCCGCACCCTCGACGACTACGAGCGCAACGTCCCGCCGCACGTGCGCGCGGCGCGGCTGGCCGACGACTACAACGCCCAGCACGGGCGCCCACGGCAATACCAGAATGGCGGCTGGATCAGCTACGTCATCACCCTGGCTGGCCCCGAACCGCTGGAAGTGCGCCGTGCCGCCATCGATTACGACCACTACATCACTCGGCAACTGCAACCGGTGGCGGATGCGATTCTGCCGTTTGTCGACGACGACTTCTCAACCCTGATCGGGGGGCAACTGGGCCTGTTTTGAGTCTAGCAACTGCAGCGTCCATTCATCGAGGATGCCGTGGAAGTAACGTTCCAGTGCTTGCGAGTACAAGCTGTCCTCGTCAGTGAACTGAGCAAACAGCGTCATTGAGGAATGAAATTTCAGGTCATCAGGATGGCCGAAAATCTCCGCGATCGAGCGCTGCTGCACCTTCAGCACCAACTGCGTACAAGTGCGCAGCCGGGCGCCGAGCAAGTCATGGGCCAGATAAGCCCGGGCTTCCTCGGCTGAACCGATGGCGTAGCGCCGGGACATTTCACTGCCGCCCAGACCGGCGAATTGCGGGAAGACAAACCACATCCAGTGGCTGCGTTTGCGGCCCTCGTCGAGTTCGCGTTGCACGCGCTCGAACACCGGATCCTGGGCCTGGACAAAACGTTGCAGGTTGAACGGGTCGTACTGATCAGTGCTTCTCATCGCGAAGCCCTCGCCAGCCGCTGGCTCAGACCATAGCCAGCCGCTGCTTGCGTTGTGGCGCTTGAAACACCTGGTCCAGCGCCGCCAGATCCCCGGCCTCCAGTTGCAGTTGCGCGGCTTGTGCATTGAGTTGCACGTGTTCTGGCCGCACAGCCTTGGGAATCGCAATCACACCATCCTGACGCAGAATCCACGCCAGCGAAACCTGCGCGGGGGTGACGCCATGACGAGCGGCAATTTCATTCAGCACCGGTTCAGCCAGCATCGCGCCGCCCTGGCCGATCGGACAGTAAGCCATCAGCGGCATGCGCTGATGTTGGCACCATGGCAGCAGATCGAACTCGATGCCGCGCTCTTCCAGGTTGTACAGCACCTGATTGGTCGCACAGGCCGAGCTGGAGAGCTCTTCAAGATCATCGACATCGAAATTCGACACGCCCCAGCGGCCGATCTTGCCGTCCTCGCGCAATCGTTCGAACGCTTCGACGGTTTCTTCCAGCGGATACTGGCCGCGCCAATGCAACAGATAGAGGTCGATGTAATCGGTATCGAGTCGGCGCAGACTGCGCTCGCAGGCTTGCGGGATGCCTTTGCGGCTGGCGTTGTGCGGATAGACCTTACTGACCAGAAATACCTGATCGCGCAGGCCGGCAATGGCTTCGCCAACCACGCTTTCGGCGCCGCCCTCGGCGTACATTTCCGCCGTGTCGATCAGGGTCATGCCCAGTTCGATCCCCGTGCGCAGCGCCGCCACTTCACGCTTGTGCGCCGAGCGGTCTTCACCCATGCGCCAGGTGCCCTGGCCAATGATCGGAACCTGGACGCCGGCCAGTTCGAGGGTACGCATGCAAACCTCCTTGCTGAATGTGTCGATACCTTTTAGTGGGCAGCAGGATAGCGCAGGGGTTCAAAAAGCAAAAAGATCGCAGCGTGCCGCAGCTCCTACAGGAAAACGCTTAACTGTAGGCGCTGCGGCACGCTGCGATCTTTTGATCTGCGTTCTTACTTGGCGGAGAACTTCAACACCACGCTGTGGCTGTAAGCCTGCCCCGGATCAAGCCGAGTACTCGGGAAGTCCGGCTGATTCGGTGAATCCGGATAGTGCTGAGTTTCCAGGGTAAACGCGCCCCAGTGCGGATACACCTTGCCACCCTTGCCCTTGACCGTACCGTCGAGGAAGTTGCTGGTATAGAACTGCACGCCCGGCTCCGTGGTGAACAGCTGCAGCACACGACCGGACTGCGGGTCACTCACCTCAGTGGCAACTTTGCCAATATCGCCTTTGGTATCCAGCGCCCAGTTGAAATCAAACCCACCCTGTTTCGGCTCAGCGAATTTCAATTGCGGATGATCCGCCTTGATGTGCGTGCCAATCGCGGTCGGCTTGGTGAAGTCCATCGGCGTGCCGGCCACCGGCGCCAGTTCGCCGGTCGGGATCAGTTTGGCGGTCACCGGGGTGTAATGGCTGGCGTGCAGGGTGGCGACCTGTTTGAGGATATCGCCATTGCCGGCGCCGGCGAGGTTGAAGTAGCTGTGGTTGGTCAGGTTGAGCACGGTCGGTTTGTCGGTGCTGGCCTTGTAGTCGATGCGCAGTTCGTTGTGGTCGGTGAGGCGATAGGTGACTTCGGTGGTGAGGTTGCCGGGGAAGCCCATTTCGCCGTCCGCCGACAGATAGGTCAGGGTCACGCCGACCGAGTCCTTGTCCTTGGTTTCCTGGGCTTTCCAGACTTTCTTGTCGAAGCCCAGCGTGCCGCCGTGCAGCGCGTTGGTCTTGTCGTTCTGCGGCACTTGATAGTGCTTGCCGTCGAGCTCGAACGCACCTTCGGCCAAGCGATTGCCGAAACGGCCGATGGTTGCGCCGAAGTAGGCGGTGCCTTTCTGGTAGCCCTGCACATCATCGAAGCCGAGTACGACGTCGTCGAACTTGCCATGCTTGTCGGCGACTTTCAGCGATTGCAGGGTCGCGCCGTAGGTGATGACGGTGGCTTGCATGCCGTGGCTGTTGCGCAGGATGTATTGCTCGACGGGCGTGCCGTCGTTGGTTTTGCCGAAGGCTTTGTGCTCGGCGGTGAGGCCGGCCGCGTTGGCGGAAAGGGTGGCGATCATCAGGGACAGTCCGAGGCCGGAGAGCAGGTGACGGGATTGAAGCATGGTAGACCTTCCTTCTTGTTGTTGTTTTCAAAATGGCGCCGATGCCGTGTAGGAGCTGCCGCAGGCTGCGATCTTTTGATTTTTGTTTTCAAAGGCAAGGTCAAAAGATCGCAGCCTGCGGCAGCTCCTACAGGGTAACTAGTCATGCTATTTGTAGTTTGGAAGAAAATTTATAGTTGATTAATCGTTTATTTCAACCATAAAGACAGACTAATTGGTTGAGGAGGCATTGCCGAAGGTCGGTTGGTCATGCGCACCACTGCACTTTTTCGCAATCGGCGGCTCTATCCATGGCCAGGATGCGGTGACTCCCGCCGCACAGGAATGTGCCTGTTCGAGATTTCATGCCGAGAGCTTTTGCCCTGATCACTGCTTTTTTCCGCCGCCCGTGCCTGTTGCTGGCCTGTTTGTCGTCGCTGCTGTTCAGCGGTTGCAGTCACCAGGACGGCAACGGTTTCTTCAACCAGATGCGTGAAGGGAAGCCGCAGGAGTTCCTGCAGACCAGCGTCGACCGCATGGCCACACTGGCGATGCGCGACAACCTCAACAGTCTTTATCGCTTGCAGGGCAAGCTGTATTTGCGCAACCCGGAAGAATTGCGCAAGTCAGGCTTTCTCAATATCCATGCGGCCGTGAAACAGGTGCGCCAGGCCATTGAGCAGCAACAGCCGCTGCCGGTGCTGGGAGGGCGCAAGGATCTGGCCGCGCTCAGTTATGCGATGAGCCCGGAGTTTCGCGGCGATCGCGTTGGCGCCTTCATCTATGCGATCGGCAGCATGCTGGTCACCGCCCACGGCAATCGCACCGAGTTCTACATGACCGATGCGATCAACCCGACGTTCGTTCACAACGCTGCACGCAATATCGAAAAAGCCACGTGGATTTTGTCCCAGCGACAAAACAAGGAAGGTCAGCCGTTGCTGTTTTCCAATGAGATCTCGGAAGAGGGCACCAATCTGAGTTTCGCCACCGAGTTTGGCAAAATCGTTGCGCGACTGGACCTGATCACGCAGATGCTTGATGAGCGTTACCGGCGGATCGGCCTCAACTACGCGCAGAGTTTGCTGTTCCTGAATTTCTTGCCGGTGCAGTGAGTTCTGTTGGGGCGGTGATGATCAATGCACCACAAAACCCTGTGGGAGCTGGCTTGCCAGCGATAGCGGTGGGTCAAGCAAAGCAGTGTTGCCTGACCTGGCCTCATCGCTGGCAAGCCAGCTCCCACAAGTTTTTGTGGTGTGCAGAGATCCAGTGTGGGAGCGAGCCTGCTCGCGAAAGCGTTCCTTCAGGCGCTGAAGAGTTGACTGGTCCACCTCATTCGCGAGCAGGCTCGCTCCCACATTGATCGAATAGTGAAGGTTGTTTTTGTATACAATCCGTCACCGCTATTGATTAAAATGGAGCCGCACCCGTCATGACCGACCCCGCCAGCGCCGATTTCACTCGTGTCGACCGCACCGCCCGTGCGGACAAACTGCCTTATGCCGCGTTGCTGGCATTCGCCATGACCGGATTCATCGCCATCCTCACCGAAACTCTGCCCGCCGGGTTGCTGCCGCAAATCGGCGCCGGGCTCAACGTCAGTGAAGTGCTTGCCGGGCAACTGGTGACGCTCTACGCGTTGGGTTCGATTGTCGCGGCAATTCCGCTGACCGTGGCCACACGCGGCTGGCCACGGCGGCGCGTGTTGTTGATGACGGTCGGCGGGTTTCTGGTGTTCAACACCGTCACCACGTTCTCCAGCCATTACGGTCTGACCCTGGCTTCGCGTTTTCTCGCCGGGATGGCGGCGGGGTTGTCGTGGGGGATCATGGCCGGCTACGCGCGCGGAATCGTGCCGGTGCATCAACAGGGGCGAGCGCTGGCGATTGCCATGCTCGGCACGCCAGTGGCGCTGTCGCTGGGCACGCCGGCGGGGACGTGGCTGGGCAATCTGATCGGTTGGCGTGCGTCATTCGGGATCATGTCGGCGCTGGCCCTGGTGTTGGCGGCGTGGATTGTCATTGCGGTGCCGGATCGTCCGGGGCAGGCCAGTGATGAGCGTCTGCCGTTGCTCGAGTCGATGCGTTTGCCCGGCGTGCGGCCGGTGCTGTTTGTGGTGCTGACGTGGATGCTCGGGCACAACATTCTTTACACCTACATCGCACCGTTTCTGATGCAGGCCGGGTTGGCTGACCGGGTCGATCTGGTGCTGCTGGTGTTCGGCCTGTGTTCGCTGGTGGGGATCTGGATCATCGGCATGCTGGTGGATCGCTGGTTGCGCTGGTTGACGTTGATCAGCCTTGCGGTGTTTGCGCTGACGGCATTGGTCTTGGCGCTGGCGGCGCCGTCACCGCTGGTCATTTACGCCTGCATGGCGGTGTGGGGATTGTCGTTTGGCGGCTCGGCAACCTTATTGCTCACCTCTGCGGCCGACTCTGCTGGCGATCACGTTGACGTGGTGCAGGCGATGCTCACCACTTCGTGGAACGTGGCGATCGCCGGTGGCGGCTTGTTCGGCGGCTTGCTGCTGGATCGGGCAGGGGCGATGTCGTTCCCGTGGGCGCTGCTGATCCTGTCGCTGATCGCGTTGGCCACGGTATGGATCAACAAGACCCACAGCTTTAAACCCGGCCGAAGAGTGCACTGAATCTGCATCCACCACCTAACCCTGTAGGTAAGGCAATGGTGATTTCGATATGGCATAACGATAGACCGCATCGATATATGTGGTTATAAGAAAAATCGCTATGCTGCGGGCCAGATTTTTCCTGTCGTTTTTCTGGACGGTTTAATGGAATTGGCAAATTTCGGCCTGGTGATTGCCGGGCTGGTGGTGGGGTTTATTGTCGGCATGACCGGTGTCGGCGGTGGTTCGTTAATGACGCCGATTCTGCTGTGGTTCGGCATCAACCCGGCAACGGCAGTGGGCACTGACCTGCTGTATGCCGCCATTACCAAATCCAGCGGCGTCCTCGTTCATCGCAAAAACAAGAACATCGACTGGGCGATCACTGGCTGGCTGACCCTCGGCAGCGTGCCGGCGGTAGCGATGACCTTGTGGTTCCTCAGCACGTTGCACACCGCGCCGGACGCGATGAACGCCATCATCAAACAGGCGCTGGGCTTCGTCCTGTTCGCCACCGCGCTGGCGATCTTCTTCAAGAAGCGCTTGCTCGAATTCGCCCACAAACGTGCCGGCGGCAACTACAACCCGAGTGGTTCGCGCCTGAACGTGATGACCGTGCTCACCGGTCTGATCCTCGGCACCATGGTTGCCTTGACCTCGATCGGCGCCGGGGCCCTCGGCACTGTCGCGTTGTTCATCCTTTATCCGCTGCTGCCGACCCGTCGCTTGGTCGGCACCGAAATCGCCCACGCCGTGCCGCTGACCCTGGTCGCCGGTCTGGGCCACGCGAGCATGGGCAACATGGATTGGGGTGTGCTGGGCTTCTTGCTGGTCGGCTCGCTGCCAGGCATCTGGCTCGGCAGCCACCTGACCGGACGCATCTCCGATGAAGTCCTGCGCCCGTGCCTGGCGACGATGCTGGTGTTGATCGGTTACAAACTGGCGTTCTGATCCAGCCATGACTGAAACCACTGTCCACTGCGATGGCCGCCTCGCCATCACCGTCGAACCGCGTGAGATGCGCATGAGCCATTGGCTGTACGCGCCGCGTGTGGTCGATCTGCAGCAGCGAAAAGTGCTGCTGGATCTGAGCGAGAGTCTGTGGGATTTGCTCGGTACCGCCGACGAGACGGCCAATGGCATTGAGCTGCTGCTGCGCAAGTACCCGGGCGATCGGGCGTCGCTGAGGTTGAGTGTTGAACTCGACAGCGGTGAACTCAAGCTCGGTGGACAACCCGTCGCCCCTGCACAATTGCTCTCCGCGCTCGATTCAGCGCTGGGGTGAGGCGGTACAGCCTGCGGCGAGCCGCCTAGCCACCGGTTAGCGCTGAATGACGTATTTCATCACTGTCACCGGCAAATCGTCGTAGACCAGTTCTTCAACCACTTCCCAACCCAGCCGTGCGTACAGCGACTGCGCCGCGTCGGTGTACAGATACAACTCGGGCACGCCCAGCGCCGCCGCTTCTGCAACCACTCGCTTGACCAGTTGCGAAGCGATCCCGCGACCGCGTTCCTCAGCCTTCACATAAACGCCGGCCAGCCAAGGCGTCAGGTTCGGGCGCAGCTTCAGATCGCTCTCGATCAGCAGCGCGCCGCCCAGCAAACGTGAACCTTCAAGCGCCACCACCACGCTGGGCACCGCACCTTTGCCACAAGATTCACGCATATGCTCGATGCGGTCCTCGACGGTTTGCCCGGGACGAAACTCGCCCCATTCCTTGAAGTTGAGCGTGGCCAGTTCTTCGATCAGTTCGAGGTGATTGCACAGGTAATCGATGTGCATGCGGGTGAACTCCATTTCATGGGCAGAACTTCCAGCCTAATGCGGTCATAAAAGGTAATCAAATCCGCGTTGCGATCACGTCGGATATGTTGCGCAATGTCGCGCCTGTCCTAAGCTTCTGACCAGGCGGAAGATATTTGCCGGGTTGTCCCGGAACAATCGCCACGATGCGCAATCATTAGAGCGTGGATATCAAAAGGAGATGCGCATGCTCATCAGGTCACTGACCCTGACACTCTTGCTGGCGATTGCCGGCCCCTTGTTCGCCGCTGACAACGATTCGCCCATCGCCGGGGATATGGGCCGCGCCCGACCGCTGATCGTGATCGCACAAAGCACCGTCGATCCTGTGTGGGTGGCCCTGAAAAAGTCACTGGAAGATCCCGCCAACAAAAAAGGCGTCGCCGACCGCAATATCAAGGTCTACACCATCCTCAACATGGCCGGCCAGCTCGACGGCAAGGATCTGGGCCAGCAAGACACCATGGCGCTGCTGCGGTCGCTGAAGCTCGGTGCCGGGGCGTATCCGAAAGTCTTCCTGGTGGGCAAGGACGGCGAGACCAAGCTTTCGGCGTCGGGGGATGAGGCGAAGGCGGTGGATTTGAAGAAGATTTTCGACACCATCGATGCCATGCCCATGGCCGAGAAGGAAGCGGCCGCTGCGGCTCAGGCGCCGGTTGCTGCTACGCCGGAACCTGCCAAAGGCGCGAAGAACGCCAAACCCGCCAAGCCTGCGAAACCAGCCAAGCCGCCGGAAATGCCGGATGATTGATCGGTTGTTGTAGAGACGGTTTCACGTAAAAAAGGGCGAGAAGATTTAATCTTCTCGCCCTTTTTTACGCTGGCATTTGGCGAATGATGTTCACCAGCACGGGGGAGAAGGGTTCGAGCTTATGCGCTTTAGGAAGAAGTAGATCATCCAGGAGCAGGTCGAGTATTTCCTTGTCCTCAATCTCCGGCAATTCGCCAGGTTGGACTCCAACCTTGTAAATCAGTGCATCGACCAATGTTCTTCTTCTGCCGATAAGTGCTCGATTGCTCTCTTCGGTGTGACCCAGATTCAACACCTTGATGGCTTCTTCTGCGCGTGCAGTTCTTCCAGCGACCAGCCCTGAAAGGTAGAACTTGAGTTCGGTTTCACACTCATCCATGAACGGAGTCAGCCGCAGCGGTTGTGTTCCTCGTCCATGTCCGCAATGCGGACGGTTCTCGCAACTGGCTACGATGTTGGTGAAATCCAATGTGCGGTTGTGTACGCGATTCTGTGCTTCAACATGTTCGTTGTGAGAGCCATCTACGGTGATGGCTTGGCAGCAATAAGCGCACAGTCCGAGTTGTTCGGTAATGCAGGCGGCGCGGACCGACTGGCGCTCTTCAGGCGGCAAGTCGGGATAAGTGGCGGTTCTGTTTTTCAGCTTCCATTTTGCAAGTGAATCAGGCTCAGCTCCTTTGATGATCTTACGCACGACGCAACTCCAGTTTGCGGATCAAGAGAGCGGCTTTTGCCAACTCGATATGACCTTCGGGGAGTTCCGAGGAAAGTTCGGCGAAAAGCGATTTGGCTTTCTCGAGATTACCGTCCTGAACCTCGTTAAGCAGTCTGTTCAGGCGTATCTGCACATCGCTGTTGCGGATGTCGGTGTTCATGACTTCCAGAAGTACCTGATTGGCGTCGAGTCCATACAGGCCGTTGTGTTCGTGGAGTTCACCGTCCTTCAGCACATAAACCAGCACATCTTTGGCATCACTGATAACCAAAGGAGAGTGGGTGGTCAGTACGAACTGGCAATTGGGGAAAGTTTCGCTCAACTGTCGAATCAGGCTGCGCTGCCATCTTGGGTGCAGGTGCAGATCAACTTCATCAATCAGTACGATGCCGTCGCCGTGCAGTGGGTTGGCCAGTGACTGGTTCATCATAGCTAAGCGTCGGGCGATATCTCCAACTAGTGCCATCATCGACTTTTCGCCTTGGGAGAGTTGGGCGACGTTAAGGGTTACCCCGTCCTTGTCAATGGCCATATGCAGGCGAGGTCTGCGTTGTACGCGCAGGTTGGAGAAGCCAGGCATGAATGCAGCGATGGCCGAACGTACGGCGGTCAACTGACGGTCACGGGAGGAGGCTTTCAAATTTGCTAGGGTTTTCCAGACATCACTGTCGGTGCCGAATTTTTCCGAGATTTCGGCTAGAGCCGCATCGGAAATTCCGGTCTCATTTTCGCTATCTTCGCGTTCGCGAAACCACTCGAAAAAGCGGCGGAAGTCGACGCCGCGATTCAGAGAGTTGTCGTAGCCGTCGAGTTGGTCGAAGGTGTGTTTAGTGCGGATTTTTAGCGGGATTTCGAGAACGGAGCGTTCTACCGGGTAGTAGGCGATGAGGGGCAGAGAGGCTTTATCGTTGGCAGTGAGCTGAGTGCGGTAGTGATCTGCCAGTAAAGTAACTTCTGAAAAATCACTATGGAGCGCTGATTTACTCCCTTTGCGCCCACGAGCCATGCTCCATACGAACCCGTAGTCCTCATAAGGAACTACGGAAAGATCGCAGCGGGGATGAGATTCGTCAGTTACTCCAATTGTGATGACAGCGGTTCGAGCGCTGTTTTGAATGTCTTCCACTGCAATTGGACTGCCCTGTCCCTTCTCTGTACGAATCCTTGCTACCAACCAACTGAGCGATGTAGCCAAAGACTTTAAAAGGGTTGTTTTTCCTGCGCCGTTGTCTCCAACGATAACGGTTATGTTCGTAGTGTGGTCAATGGTAGGGGCAAGAGGAATGTCCAAGTCGGTGAAGCAACCGACACCCTTCAGCATGAGTCTGTAGATTTCCATTACATCGCCCTTTTAGGGTCAGTCGTTTTGAATGCTTTGGCGCGCATTATGTCATTCCCGCCCACAGATTGATCCGATGCAGTGTAGATACAACAAATTCATTCAGTAACCCACAGTCGTTGCAGCATGTGTTGCCGAAATGTCTGACACAAAGCTCCTTCAAACCCCGGGGATTTTTCCTGCAAGTCGCGGCGGCGGTGGTGAACTGGTGGGTTTTGAGGAGGCGGGATAGTCTTCTTTAGCCGCTGCAAAAAAACAGTGGTCGGATGTGGAAGTCCGCTGGATAGAGAATGAAACAGGCTTTCATAAAGCGCAGTGCGACATTATTTATGTCAACATTGCCGCGTTTATGGCGGCTGTGCGCGGGAGCACTTTCGAGTGCGCCGGGGTTTCGTTCTCTTCCCAGGTCTTCCACACCTGCGTACAGCTGCCACCCTTCATGTGGAAGTGAGTTTGGGTGGCCTTCTGAAATTCAAATAGAGAACTTCTGACATGAAAAAACACACGCCAAACCCTCCCGAATCCCCCATGGATTTAGGATCCTTCGACGCCAACAACCCCCGCCTACGCAACCCGCATCACCCCGATCCCATCAGCCATCTCTTCACCATCCTCCCCGGTATCGATACGCCCACGCTGCTCTGCCACGCTTGCGAAACCCTCGCTTCATTAAACGTCCTGACCACCGACCTGGCCGCTGAACTGCAAGGTTCACCGCGCAGTCTCGCCTTGTCGATTCAGCAATTGGCTGTGCTCGGTGAGTTGCTGGTCAACCGTGCGCTGGACAATCTCGATCCACCGGCGGCGACGCAGCATTGAACAGGGAGGTTCAAGCATGGCGCGATATATTCCGCTGACCGGGATTGACTGCAAGATTCCCGCTCTGCTGATCGACCGCGAAGCACCGGTGGATGTGCTGCATGGCACGGCGGCTTACCGTTTGCGTTGTGTGACGCAACTGATGGAGACACTGGCGCTCGGTGACGGCAAGGGCCACGACGCCTTGCTGCTGCAGGATTTCGCACGGGTGATGGCGATCCCGTTGCGGGACAGTTGCGACTTGATGGATGTCATCGGCTGGAAGTTGCAGGCGCAGCTTTAAGCGTAGAAACGAAAGATCGCAGCCTGCGGCAGCTCCTACATTGACCGAGTGCAAACCCGATCCTGTAGGAGCTGCCGCAGGCTGCGATCTTTTGATTTTCAGTCAGCAACCGCGCTGAGGATTTTGTGGGCGATTTTCACACGCTCAGGAATCGGGAAGTTCTTGTTGGCCATGATCACGATGCCAATATCCTTGCTCGGCACAAACGCCACGTAAGTCCCGAAGCCACCGGTAGACCCTGTCTTGTTGATCAACACATCATCCGGTTGCGGCTGCGGCGGATTCAGCCACTGCACTTTATGCGCCTGCATGGCCATTTCCGTCGAGTTGCCCGCCAGCAAGCGATCAAGGCTGATCGGGTAGCGGTACATTTCCCAACCGAGGCCTTGGGTCATGTCGCCGACGGTGTAGTAACCGGTGTGGATGTTGGCGATGGTTTTTTGCAGGGACGCTTCAAGCGTTTCAGGTTTCAGGTTGGCCTGAACGTAACGCAGCATGTCCACCGCGCTGGTTTTCACGCCATAGGCCTGCGAGTCAAGCGCACCGGGCGTGACGCGCACCGGTTTGCCGTTCTTGTCGTAGCCCTGCGCATACAGGTCCATTTGCGCGGCAGGCACGCTGAGGTAAGTGTGCTGCAAACCGAGTTTAGGCAGCAGGGTTTGTGTCATCGCCTGATCAAACGGCTGGCCGAGGCTTTTCGCGGCCAGATAACCGAACAGTCCCAGACTCGGGTTGGAGTACTGGCGATGGCTGCCGGCGGGATATACCGGTTTCCACTGTTGGAAATAGCCGAGCATCTTGTCAGACGAATCCGCGTCGTCCGGGAATTGCAGCGGCAAACCGCCGGCACTGTAGGTGCCCAATTGCAGCACGCTGATGTTGTCGAAGGCGCTGCCTTTCAATTCTGGCCAGAGCTGACTGGCCTTGCTCGACAGATCGAGTTTGCCGGTCGCCTGGGCATAACCGGCGAGGGTGGCGGTGAAGGTTTTGCTCACCGAGCCGATTTCGAACAATGTGTTTTCGCTGACTTTCTGCCCGGTGTCTTTTGCTGCAACCCCGTAGTTAAAGTAATGCGGCTGGCCATTAATGGTCAGCGCCACGGTCAACCCGGGAATGTTCTGCTGTTGCATTACCGGCGTCACCGCGTCGTTGACCAGCGCTTGCAACTGCGCGTCGGTGGGCGTGGCAGCCATGCAGGACGAGGCGCCGAAAAACAGGCCGAAAGCGGCGCAGGAAATGACTTTGTTTGAATGAATGGATGACATGAGTGAACCACTCTCCATGAGTGTTGATGATGTTATCCCGCTACACTGCGGGCGATTCGTTCGTTGGGCGACTGATCAGCGCCGCCAATCTAGTCAGCGCGGCGCCAATCGACAAACGACGAAAACTCGCACGAGCCATTAGAAAAATTTGGGACTGGGCATGATTCGACCGCAATTGCCGCTCAACGCACTGCGCGCCTTCGAAGCATCGGCGCGGCATTTGAGCTTCACCCGCGCCGCCGTGGAACTGTGCGTCACGCAAGCGGCGGTCAGCCATCAGGTCAAAAGCCTTGAGGCGCAACTCAACGTCACCCTGTTCAAACGCCTGCCCCGTGGGCTGATGCTGACCAGCGAAGGCGAAACCTTGCTCCCGGTGCTGAGCACCTCGTTCGATCACATCGCGCAGATCCTCGAACGCCTCGCCGGTGGACAGTACCGCGAAATGCTGACCGTCGGCGCGGTCGGTACGTTCGCCGTGGGTTGGCTGTTGCCGCGGCTGGCGGATTTCCGCGCGAAACATCCGCTCATAGATTTGCGCCTGTCGACCAACAACAATCGCGTCGATGTCGCGGCGGAAGGGCTGGATTACGCGATCCGCTTTGGCGCCGGGGCGTGGCATGGCATCGAGGCGACGCGGTTGCTTGAGGCGCCGCTGTCGGTGTTGTGCGTGCCGGAAATCGCCCGGCAATTGCATTCACCGGGGGATTTGTTGCAGCAGGCGTTATTGCGTTCCTATCGCACCGATGAGTGGTCGGAATGGTTTCAGGCGGCCGGGTTGGCGACACAGGCCGCGCCGCCGCAGAGCATCGTTTTTGATTCATCGCTGGCGATGATGGAAGCGGCTTTGCAGGGCAGTGGGGTGGCGTTGGCGCCACCGCTGATGTTCGCCCGGCAACTGGCGGCGGAGGCGATTTGTCAGCCGTTTGCGATCGAGATTACGACGGGGAGTTATTGGTTGACGCAGTTGCAGTCGCGGCCTGAAACGGCGGCGATGTTCGCCTTCAAAAACTGGCTGCTGCAAATCTCTGGTTAACGCACAACCCTTGTAGGAGTGAGCCTGCTCGCGATAGCGGTGTGTCAGTTGATATCAATTTTGACTGACACACCGCTATCGCGAGCAGGCTCACTCCTACAGGGACCGTGGTGGATTGGAGATCAGGTTCAGCGCACCAGGCACGGCCGCTTGTTATCGAACTTCCACCCCGGAATCAGAAACTGCATCGCCACGCTGTCATCCCGCGCGCCGAGACCCATGCCTTTATATAGCTCATGAGCCTTGGCCACCTGATCCATATCCAGCTCCACGCCCAGCCCTGGCTTCTTCGGCACTTGCACCAGACCATCGACAATTTGCAACGGTGCCTTGGTCAACCGCTGGCCGTCCTGCCAGATCCAGTGGGTGTCGATGGCAGTGATCTCGCCCGGCGCCGCAGCTGCCACGTGGGTAAACATCGCCAGCGAAATATCGAAGTGGTTGTTGGAATGCGAACCCCAGGTCAGGCCCCATTCATGGCACATCTGCGCCACGCGCACCGAACCCTGCATGGTCCAGAAATGCGGGTCGGCCAGGGGAATGTCCACCGACTGCAACTGGATCGCATGACCCATTTCACGCCAGTCAGTGGCGATCATGTTGGTGGCGGTTTTCAGCCCAGTGGCACGGCGAAACTCAGCCATCACTTCGCGGCCGGAATAACCGTTTTCCGCACCGCACGGGTCTTCGGCGTAGGCGAGCACCTGATGCTGGTCGCGGCACAAACGAATGGCTTCTTTCAGTGACCAGGCGCCATTCGGATCGAGAGTAATGCGCGCATCAGGAAAACGTTCGGCCAGCGCCGTCACCGCTTCGATTTCCGCATCACCACTGAGCACGCCGCCCTTGAGTTTGAAGTCCTTGAAACCGTATTTTGCATGGGCCGCTTCGGCGAAACGCACCACAGCTTCGGCAGTCATGGCTTTCTCGTGACGCACGCGGAACCAGTCGTTGTTGGCGTCCGGTTCGCTGCGGTAGGCGAGGTCGGTTTCGCGCTGATCTCCGACGTAAAACAGATAACCGAGCATCTTCACTTCGTCGCGTTGCTGACCTTCTCCGAGCAATGCCGCTACCGGCACATCGAGATGCTGACCGAGCAAATCGAGCAGCGCCGCTTCGAGGCCGGTGACCGCGTGAATGGTGATGCGCAGATCGAATGTCTGCAGGCCACGGCCACCGGCATCGCGGTCGGCAAAGGTCTGGCGCACTTGGTTGAGAATCTTTTGATAGGTGCCGATCGGGCTGCCGATTACCAGGCTGCGCGCGTCTTCCAGCGTCTGGCGAATACGCTCGCCACCGGGCACTTCACCGACGCCGGTGTGGCCGGCGTTGTCCTTGAGAATGACGATGTTACGAGTGAAAAACGGCCCGTGGGCGCCGCTCAGATTGAGCAGCATGCCGTCGTGGCCAGCCACCGGGATGACTTGCATGTCGGTGATGATCGGGGCTTTGGCGGTGTCGTGTGCGGTCATGTTTTTATCCTTTAAATAAAGAATTCAGGCGTGTTTCGGCGCGGTCTCGACCACGGCGATGTCGGCAGCAGGTTTCGGTGTGGTGCGCGCGAAGAAGACGATGATCGCGGCAATGATCGAGGTCGCGGCCAAACCATAGAGGCCGCCCTGAATCGAGCCGGTGTGTTCTTCGAGCAGGCCGAACGTGGTCGGCGCGACGAAGCCGCCGAGGTTGCCCACCGAGTTGATCAACGCGATCACCGCCGCCGCGATGCGTGCATCCAGATAGGCCTGTGGGATCGGCCAGAACAGCGACGAAGCGGATTTGAAGCCCAGCGCGGCAAAGCAGATCGCAACGAAGGCGAAGATCGGCCCGCCGGTGGTGGACATGAACATCCCCGCAGCGGCGATCAACAGGGCGGTGGCGACCCACGCCTGCTGGTGTTTCCACTTGGCCGAGAACGAGGCGAACGCGTACATGCCGATGATCGACAGCAACCATGGAATCGAGTTGAACAGGCCGACCTGGAAGTCACTCATCTCGCCCATTTTCTTGATGATGCTCGGCAGCCAGAAGGTCGCGGCGTAGATGGTCAGTTGAATGAAGAAGTAGATCAGGCAGAACAGGATGATCTGGCGGTCCTTGAGCAGCTTGCCCATCGATGGCCGGATCGGTGTCGCGGCTTCGCGGGCCTTTTGTTCTGCGTCGATAGCATTGACCAGTGCGTCCTGTTCGGCGCGGGTCAGCCATTTCGCGTCGTGGGGTTTGGCGTCGAGCCAGAACCAGACAAACACGCACAGGCACACCGAGAACATCCCTTCAATGAAGTACATCCACTGCCAGCCGTGCATGCCCAACCCGTTGATTTGCAGGAGCAGACCGGACAACGGGCCCGATATCAACGAGGCCACGGCCGAGCCACTGAGGAAGATCGCAATCGCCTTGCCGCGTTCGGCGCCGGGCAGCCAACGGGTGAAGTAGTAGATCACCCCGGGAAAGAATCCGGCCTCGGCTACGCCGAGCAAAAAGCGCAACACATAGAAGTGGGTTTCGTTCTGGATGAACGCCATGCCGGCGGCGACCAGGCCCCAAGTGAGCATGATGCGGGTCAGCCAGATGCGTGCGCCGACTTTCTGCAGAAGCATGTTGGAGGGCACTTCGAACAGCGCGTAACCGATGAAGAACAGCCCGGCGCCGAAGCCGTAAGCGGCGGCACCAATACCGAGGTCGTGTTCCATGTGGGTGCGGACGAAACCGATGTTCACCCGGTCAATGTAATTGACGATGAACATGATCACGAAAAGCGGCAGGACGTGGCGTTTCACTTTCGAGATGGCTGAGGCGAGTGTCGAATCGACACCCTCGTTCATCCCGGAGACGGAGGTTTTCACTTGTTTTTCTCCCACTGATTATTTTTATGCGGGGTAGGGCAGGTGCTGCGATGTTGCTAGACATCATACAACTTGAATTTTTTGTCCTACAAGTGGGAACGAGTGATTAATTTTTTCTGAAAGGTCGGTTTTTTATGCCTTTCCTGTTATTGGCCAGTAATTATTAGGCTTTTTACGGATTCATCGCGATCTTTTTCTACGGATCTACCGGTTTTGTCGCTAGAAAGCTCAAAGACTGTTTTGCTCTTGTTTGAGTGTTGTCATACAAGTGTGGCGCTAAAATCAATCCCGTCAGCCAGTCTCGCAATGCTACGATCGACAAGCCCCGATCACCGGAACCGACCATGCAAGAAGACCTCGACGCTCCCGCTCGCAAACGTGCGCACAACCTCGCCCATGATCTGGTGGACAAACTCACCCAGAGCATCCTGCTCGGCCAGCTGACACCCGGCGACAAGCTGCCCTCGGAGAATTCCATCGTTCAGGAACACGGGGTCAGCCGCACCGTAGTGCGCGAAGCGATCTCCAAATTGCAGGCCTCCGGGTTGGTGGAAACGCGTCACGGCATCGGTACGTTCGTCATCGAGCGCGCGCCGGAGCAGGGCTTGCGCCTGAATGTCGACACCGCGCTGGGCGTGCGCAGCATTCTTGAACTGCGCCTGGGCCTGGAAACCCAGGCAGCGGCACTCGCAGCGCAACGGCGCAGCGAGCAGCAATTGCTGCAAATGCGTCAGGCGCTGGATGACTATCAGCGGTTACTGGACAACAACGACAGTTGCGTCGAGGCCGATCGGCGTTTTCATCTGCTGATCGCCGAGGCGACCGGCAATGTCTGCTTCAGTGAAATCATGCAGCACCTGGGCAGTGCAATGATTCCGCGTAACCGGCTCAACGCCGCCGAGCGTGGCGCGGCGGATCTGAGCAAGCTCGGGCAACTGGCGCATCTGGAACATGAGGCGATTCTGAATGCGATCAAGCGTCAGGATGCCGATGCCGCGCGGGCAGCGATGTGGTTGCACCTGACCAACAGCCGCGACCGCTTTTCCGCGCAGGGTTGAACGCCGTTGGTCTGTTCGATAGCACGCGGTACACAGGGCTGATTCCAAGTTGTACGGCCCGGGTATTCCGGACCTCCTGAGTGAGGTGCGTCATGGCTAACGATTTGCTGTTTCAGGGTGGTGTGCTGCCCACCGATCCAACCCGGCCGCTGCCCGGTACCGATGAGCCGACACTGGCCGATCATGATTCCCCGATGGGAATGCCCCCGGGGCGTGATCCGTTGAGCGATGCTGATCGGCCGGAGGATTGGCAGGATCCGCCAGCTGATGATGAGGATGTGCCGCCGGCAGATGAGCCGACGCCGTTGTCGGATGATCGGCGCTAAACCTGGGTTTTATGTTGAGTTTGCCGGCCTCATCGCGAGCAGGCTCACTCCTACAAGGTTTTGTGGCATGCACAGACTCTATGTACACCCACTGCCCATTGTAGGAGTGAGCCTGCTCGCGATTGCGGAATTGGCTTCAACACATATCCGAGATCAGACCCCGGCAGCCCGAATCACCCCAACCCGCCGCTCCAGATTCAACGCCAGCACACTGATCAACACCACCACCGACCCCACCAGCACCAGTAACGTCGGCCGCTCACCCAACCCGACCGACGCAATCCCCATCGCCGTCGGCGGGATCAGATACAACGTCATCGTCGCCCGGCTCAGATCCACATGCTTGAGCACAAATCCCCACGCCAGATAGGCCAGGGCACTGGGAAATACCCCCAGCGCCAACACTGCCCATTGCACCCGCAACGGCGCCTTCATCACGGCATCCCCCAGTCCCGGCAGATAAACCAGCAGCATCAACGTCCCCGACCACACCGCATAGCAGGCCAGGCTGAAGCCGTCGTATCGCCGCGCATGATGTTTTTGCAGCGCGAAATAAATGCTCCACGACATCGCTGCCAGCAAGATCAGCAAGCCATGGGGGTCGATAGCCCCCAACCCCTTGTCGCCGCTGACCACGATCACCACGCCAACAAAACCGAGCAACACACAACCCCAACGCCAGGCGCTGACCTGATCCTTGAACACAAACCGCGCCAGCAGCGTGCTGAACAGCGGGCTCGATTGCGCCAGTACGCTGGAAGCGCCGGCACTGACACTTTGCTGGCCGATGTTCAGTGCGACGTGATGCAGGCTCACGGCGAAGAATCCCAAAGCGAACAACAGCGGCACATCGCGCAGATGTGGCAGACGAATGCCGTTGAACGCGGCGATCAGCGCCATGAACAGCGAGGCCAACAGAAACCGCAGCAACGCCAGATGTCCGGGGTCATAGGCTTGCAGGCCGATGTGAATGCCGGTCGGCGAATAGGCCCAGCAACCGACGACAAATGTCATCGCCAAGAGGATTTTCAACGGGGAAGGGTGCGGCATGATTGGGCGCTCGGTGGTGTTGATGCGCCGAGTATCCGGGCGCCCGATCATTCGCCACAACTGACTTATACTGCGTTGAATGTTCACTCAGAGTGATGGGTATGGAGCTGGCACAAATCCGTATGTTCAAGACTGTGGCCGAGGTCGGCAGCATCGCCCGGGCGGCGGAAAAGCTGTTCTGCGTGCCGTCGAACATCACCGCGCGGATCAAGGCGCTTGAGGCCGAGTTAGGCGTTGCACTGTTTCTGCGTGAGGGCCGCGGGTTGCGCATCAGCCCGGCGGGGCAGACGTTTCTGGTTTATGCGGAAAAGATTCTCGCGCTGACCGTCGAGGCCAAACGCGCGGTCGATCCTTCGGCCGAGCCGTCCGGGCCGTTGCGCATCGGCGCGATCGAATCCTCGGCGACCGGGCGCTTGCCGCGCTTGCTGGCGAAGTTTCACAAGCGTTATCCGCAGGTGGCGCTGGAACTCACCACGGGCACATGGGGGCAATTGCTCGACGACACCGTCAGCCATCGCCTCGACGGGGCGATTGTCGCGGTGGATGTCGAACGTTCGCAGCTCAGGCGCACGCCGATGTATCGCGAAGAATTGCTGCTGATCGCCTCGACCTCGTTTGGGCCGGTGCGCGACATTGATGATCTGCAGGACAAAACCGTGTTCATGTGGCCGCAGGGCTGCCCGTATCGGGCGGCACTGGAGCATTGGCTGTTGCGTCAGGGCCAGGCGCTGCCGATTGTCAGTCTGGCCAGTTATGGCGCGATTGTCGGGTGTGTGAGTGCCGGGGCGGGGGTGGCGCTGGTGCCCAAGGGCGTGTTTGAGCAGTACGCGAAAGGGGCCGGGTGTGTGGGGTATGAATTCCCGGAACTGACGGCCGTCGACAACTTGTTTTACTGGCATGAAAACGCCGGGGTGCATCCGGCGCGGGAGGCGTTTGTGGCGATGTTGCGGGAGGAGTTTAGTGTGTAGGAAACGCCGACCCTCACCCCAGCCCTCTCCCAAAGGGAGAGGGGGCCGACCGAGTTGTCATGCGCTACACGCCGACCTGATCGACCGAGTCGATTATGGATTTAGACAAGCTGAACAATCGAGTCGATTATGGATTGGGCCAAGTCCAATCTTCTTGATCAGAAGAGTCGATTGTGGATTCACCGACGAATTTTCAGGTCGGTGATCTTCTCCAATATCCCCCAATCGGTTCCCTCTCCCTCTGGGAGAGGGCTAGGGTGAGGGGCTTTTCAGACACTACCGATATCCCGCATCAACAACCCAAACCGCAAATCCACCGTATCCGGAATCGGTAGATACACCGTGTGCCCATCCCCCGGCGCTACCTCGAGAGCCTCACCCTTGACGCTCCGCAACTCACGCAGATCAAAATGAAAATTGCCCTCGGGCGTCATCAATTCCAGATGATCACCCAGACCAAAACGGTTCTTCACCTTGACCTCGGCCAGCCCCTCACGCCGCTCACCAGTCAGCTCACCCACGAACTGCTGACGGTCCGACACCGAACTGCCGTGCTGATAATTCTGGTACTCGTCATGCACATGCCGGCGCAGAAAACCTTCGGTGTAGCCGCGCTGGGCCAGTGACTCAAGATCCGTCATCAGGCTGCGATCAAATTCACGGCCAGCCACCGCATCATCAATCGCTCGGCGATAAACATGCGTGGTACGCGCGCAATAGAAGTGCGATTTGGTCCGGCCTTCGATCTTTAGTGAATGTACGCCCATACGCGTCAGACGCTCGACATGCTGCACCGCGCGCAGGTCCTTGGCGTTCATGATGTAGGTGCCGTGCTCGTCCTCGAAGGCGGGCATCAATTCGTCGGGACGGTTGGCTTCCTGTAACAGGAACACCTGATCGGTGGGCGCGCCGAGGCCCAGGGTCGGCTCGGGCTGACAGGTCTGGACGATTTCGCCGAGCTGGTTTTCCGTGGCCTCTTGCGCCGAGTATTTCCAGCGACAGGCGTTGGTGCAGCTGCCCTGATTGGCATCGCGCTTGTTCATGTAACCCGACAGCAGGCAGCGCCCGGAGTAGGCCATGCACAGCGCGCCGTGGACGAACACTTCCAGCTCCATGCCGGGCACCTGTTCACGGATTTCGCCGATTTCCTCCAGCGACAATTCCCGCGACAGGATGATCCGGCTCAGCCCCTGTTGCTGCCAGAACTCGACACTCGCCCAGTTCACCGTGTTGGCCTGCACCGACAGGTGAATCGGCATCTGCGGGAAATGCCGACGCACCAGCATGATCAGCCCCGGGTCGGACATGATCAGTGCATCCGGCGCCATCTCGATCACCGGCGCCAGATCCTTGAGGAAGGTCTTCAGCTTGGCGTTGTGCGGCGCGATGTTGACCACCACGTAGAAGCGCTTGCCCTGCGCCTGGGCCTCACGAATCCCCAGCGCCAGGTTGGCGTGATCGAACTCGTTGTTGCGCACCCGCAGGCTGTAACGCGGTTGGCCGGCGTAGACCGCATCGGCACCGTAGGCAAAGGCGTAGCGCATGTTTTTCAGGGTGCCGGCGGGGGCAAGCAGTTCGGGAGCGGCGAGGGTCGGGGTCATGGGCGTGTCGGTCGCAAAAGCGCGGCAGGGTAATGCGGATCCGGGCGAGGTTTGTTGATCTGGGTCTATGTTTGGGTCGAGCGCTTCATCTGTGCAGAAACAGTACAGATAATGTGCCGGTTTCACTGTGTTCGATCTGCAGTTGCTTGCTTAAGCTCTGTTCATCACTCAACTGAACAGAGGCAAACTCCATGCAGCGTGTTACTCGTCGTTTTCTCAGCGCTTGTGCATTTTCCGGGGTGTTGGCCAGCACCGCTGCGCTGGCGGACAACCACCCGACCCTCCGCGCCATGTCTGGTGCCACGCCGCTCAGCCAGTTGCCGGCCGGCAAATCCGCCTTGCTGGTGATCGATTTTCAGAACGAATACTTCACCGGCAAGATGCCCATCCCGGACGGCCCCGCCGCACTGGCCAACACCCGTGAGCTGATCACCTTCGCCGACCGCCACAAAATCCCGGTGTACCACGTTCAGCACGTGGCCCCGGCCGGTTCGCCGGTGTTCGCCATTGATGGTGAAACGGTGAAGTTTCATCCGCACATGCAACCACGCGCCAAGGATGTGGTGTTGCAAAAGACCACGGTCAGCGTGTTTGCCAGCACCGACCTGAACCAGCGGCTGAGGCAGTCCGGCATCGAGACGGTGGTTGTTGCCGGCCTGATGACCCACGCCTGCGTCGCCGGGGCTGCGCGTGATGCGGCTCCGTTGGGCTACAACGTCGTCGTCGCTTCGGATGCTTCGGCCACCCGTGCGATCACTCGTGCCAACGGTGCGTCTATCGACAAGGACGCCTTGCACAACGCCGCACTGGCGGAAGTCGAGGACACCTTCGGCGATGTGCTGACCACAGATGAAATCGTCAAGTTACCGGTTCGCTGACCGGCTCGCGCTGATCCGCAACTATGCTCCATGAATAAAGATGGCACTCGTGCAGGCCCCGGTTGACTAAGCATCGGGGCGTGCATGACGCCTGACTGACATGGACCGGACATGAACGAAAAAAGCCTTCAATTCAAATCCCTCACCGTGCTGCTGTTGCTGGTCACGGTGGCGTTTATCTGGATTCTCCTGCCGTTCTACGGCGCAGTGTTCTGGGCGGTGATTCTCGGCATTGTGTTTGCGCCGATGCAACGCCGGCTGCAGGCGAAATTCGGCTGGCAGCGCAACCTGACGTCGCTGTGTACCTTGTCGATCTGCCTGGTGATCGCGATTCTGCCGGTGATCATTCTCAGTGTGTTGCTGGTGCAGGAAGGGGCCACGGTTTACAAGAATATCGAAAGTGGCGAGCTGGACATCGCCGCGTATCTGGCGCAATTCAAGCACAGCCTGCCGCCGTACTTTCAGCACTTGCTCGACCGGTTCGGCATGGGCGAACTCAATGGCCTGCGCGAGAAAATCGTCAAATCGGCGATGCAGGGCAGCCAGGTGCTGGCCAGTCAGGCCTTCAGTTTCGGCCAGGGCACGTTCGAGTTCGTGGTGAGCTTTTTCATCATGCTGTATTTGCTGTTTTTCTTTCTGCGCGACGGCGCCGAGCTGGCGCGCAAGGTGCGCACCGCAGTACCGCTGGAGGAGAATCACAAGCGCCGCTTGCAGTTGAAGTTCAACCGGGTGGTGCGCGCAACGGTCAAGGGCAATCTGGTGGTAGCCGTGACACAAGGTGCATTGGGCGGGGCGATTTTCTGGTTTCTCGATATCCCCAGCGCGTTGCTCTGGGCGGTGTTGATGGCGTTTCTGTCGCTGCTGCCGGCGGTGGGTGCGGGGATTGTCTGGGCGCCAGTGGCGGTGTATTTCCTGCTTAGCGGGATGATCTGGCAGGGCGTGGTGCTGGGCTTGTTCGGGATCTTTGTGATCGGGCTGGTGGATAACGTGTTGCGCCCGATTCTGGTCGGCAAGGACACCAAAATGCCGGACTACATGATTCTGATCTCGACCCTTGGCGGTCTGGCGGTGTTTGGTCTCAACGGTTTTGTGATCGGGCCATTGATCGCGGCGCTGTTCATGTCGAGCTGGGCACTGTTCGCCGAAACCAAGCCCAAAGTGCAGTTGCCTTAAGCGTGGAACTGCTGGCTGAGGAGCTTCTGCGACAACGCTTGCGCGGCGGGCAGTGAGGTGAGCGGGCCGCTGATGGCCTCGCCGTCGCGCATCAGATACCAGCAGGCGAGCAAGCCCGAAGCCCTGAGCGAAGCGGGAACGGCGCTGCCGATAACGGACATGATTTGAACCTGAGCCATGACGAGTACCTCCATCTATCAATGGAGCTACCTTAGAGATTCGCCGGTTCTACGGACAATCAACGCTTTCGATAGTGGTCATTGACGCCGTTGAGGGCTGGCTCAGTCGACCACCTGATCGAGCATGTGCATGACTTCGCGCTCGTTGAGCAAACCTTTGTGCACCAGGTTCTCCGCGAGCAGCGAGAGAAATTTCGCGCAGCGATGGCCTTCCAGGTGCTTGAGTTCGGTCAGCGCGCTGTACACCTTGCTGGAGGTGCACAAGCCGACGATGCGGTGCGGGTTTTGTGTTGGCATACAGTCGTCCTTGTTGTTATCAACCTGTTGTTTACGGACGGATTCAGATTGCAGCTCCGTCATGACAAAAAAGTGACCGTTTTGTGGAAATGTACATAACGGTCACTCAATCATGCCGACTTTAGCCGGGGAAACTGTCCTCACAGCGACCTTGGCGAGATTTTTTCAGACGCTGGCCGACCAACGGTCATAAAAAAGCCCCGCTATAAAAGCGGGGCTCTTTGTTGTGATTACCAGCGTGGACCGCCGTAGTAGCCATGTGGCCGGCCGTAATAACCGCGAGGCGGGCCGTAGTAGACGGGGGCCTGTTGAATGTACACCGGTTGCTGCACATACACCGGTGCTGGCTGGTAATAGACCGGCGGAGGTGGCTGCTGCACGTATACCGGTTGCGGCTGCACATAAACCGGCTGTTGCTGCACATACACCGGCCGATCCTGGTTGATCAGTGCCGAGCCGATGATGGCCGAGCCGACGATCGCGCCAAACACCGCAGGGCCTTGCCAGCCGTGGCCACCACCGGCTTCTGCCTGACCAGTGACAGCGAGTGCGCCAATCAATAAGGCCAGAATGGGGAGTTTACGAATCATGATAAGTCCTCGGTTCTTCGACCCGGCGGCAGGGCCTGCACCAGGCCCACAGTTGTCGCGGGGATACTTCTAAGACAGCGAAATTCTGAAAATCAGCACAGCCGCTGGGTAAATTTTGTGTAAGGTCTGTACCGGCTTCTTTACCGGGCCGGACAAGGGCCATAGAACACGTTTAGAACAGGCCTCAATGATCGTTCAGAACCCGATGGACTGGCTAATCCCGTCTATCCGAAAGTGCGTTTGAAGGAGAAGTTTCATGCAGATGAACCCGAACAAAGACACCCAACTGTGCATGTCCCTGTCGGGGCGCCCAGGCAATTTCGGTCTGCGGTTTCATAACCATTTGTATGAGCAGTTGGGTCTGAACTTCTATTACAAAGCGTTCAGCAGCCAAGACCTGACCGGCGCAGTCGGTGGTATTCGCGCCTTGGGAATCCGTGGTTGCGGCGTGTCGATGCCGTTCAAAGAAGCGTGCATTGCGCTGGTCGATGAACTGGATGCGTCGGCGGCGGCGATCCAGTCGATCAACACCATCGTCAATACCGACGGCCATCTCAAGGCTTACAACACCGATTACATTGCCATCGAGCAGTTGCTGAAAACCCACGCGGTGCCCAAGGATTCGACTTTTGCCCTGCGTGGCAGCGGCGGTATGGCCAAAGCGGTGGCCAGTGCCTTGCGTGATGGCGGTTACAAAAACGGTTTGATCGTCGCCCGCAACGAGCGCGCCGGGCGTGCATTGGCGGATTCGCTGGGTTATCGCTGGCAGGCGGAACTGGGCGAGGAGCGTCCGCAGATGCTGATCAACGTGACGCCGGTGGGTATGGACGGCGGGCCGGAGGCGGGGCAGTTGGCGTTCGCGCCTGAAGTTATCGCAGCAGCTGATACGGTTTTTGATGTGGTGGCGATTCCGTCGGAAACGCCGTTGATCGTGCGTGCTCGGGGCGAAGGTAAAAAGGTGATTACCGGTCTGGAAGTTATCGCGATTCAGGCACTGGAGCAGTTTGTGCTGTACACCGGCGTTCGGCCGAATGAAGAGCAATTTGCGGCGGCGGTGGCGTTTGCCCGGAGCTGATTCTCATGATTGTGCTGTGAGTTAACCGGCCTCATCGCTGGCAAGCCAGCTCCCACAGGTATCGAGTTGGAACACAAATCTGTGAGCAGCTCCCCTACCTTGTGGGAGCTGGCTTGCCAGCGATGAATTCACCGCGGTTTATCCTGCTGCCTATACTGCCTCCCCAGCAAGCACAGACTTGCCCACCACAAAAACCGTGACCGAGGCTCCCCATGCACCCACCCATTCTCAACCTGCATCAGGTCGAACTCGAACCCCTGCCCGAAGCCCTGGCCCCGGAAGGCGAAACCGCCGGGCGCTATCAGCAGCGCATGGCCCGTGTTGGCCAGCAATTGGGTTCGCAAAAACTCGGTTATCGCTTGTACGCGCTACCGCCGGGCATGCGCGGCAGTCCGTTTCACAGTCATCGGGTCAACGAAGAAATGTTTTACGTGGTGGCCGGGGAGGGCGAGGTGCGTCTTGGCGCCGAGCGTTTTCCAATTCGCGAAGGTGATGTGATTGCCTGCCCCCCGGGTGGTCCGGAGAAGGCGCATCAGATCATCAACACCAGTCAGGCCGAACTGCGTTATCTGGCGGTGAGTACTCAACAGCAGCCGGACATTTGCGAATACCCCGATTCGAACAAATATGCGGTGATTGATAATTTTCAGGTGGATGCTGAGGGCAATGCCTCAGGCTTCGTCGCGGTGGCACGGCAGGCGGATGGCGTTGATTACTGGGATGGCGAGTAAAACATAGATCCCTTGTAGGCCTTCGCCTGCTCGCGATAGCGGTGTGTCAGTCACATCATGTTTGACTGACACACCGCTATCGCGAGCAGGCGAAGGCCTACATTGGTTTTGTGCGGTTATTCCAGGCGGGCCAGGCGTTCTTCCAGTGCGGCGATCCGCGCCTCCAGCTCTTCGATGCGCTCGACTGACACGCCACTGCTTGCGCCCCGATCCGAGGGATTCTGCCGTGCCGCCATGATCGCCTCGATATCCGCCGGATCACCCAGGGCATGGGTGTAACGATCTTCACGTTGCCCGGCCTGGCGCGGAATCAACACCGCCAGCCCCCGCGCAATCAAGCGTTCAAGCTGATGCACCACCTGCTCGGTGTCTTCAAATTCATGCATGCGCCCACTGCGGGTCAGCAGCTCATTGACGGTCTGCGGGCCACGCAGAAACATCAAACCACTGAGAATCACCTGCGCCGGCACCAGTTCCAGTGCCTTGTCGACCTTGTGCTCCCAGCGGTCGGCGCGACTGCCCATCACCAGTTTGGCGAAACCGCGACCCTCCAGCGCACGCAAACTCTGCCCGACCTGGCCCTGAGTCAGGTTCATCACCGGTTCACGGCTGGTTTTCTGATTGCACGCCGTGACCAGCGCATTAAGGGTCAGCGGATAGGTTTCCGGACTGGTTGCCTGTTTCTCGATCAACGAGCCGAGAATGCGGATTTCCGTGGCATTGAGCCGTGGCTCGTCGAAGGTGGATTCTGGTTCAGTGGTCATCGCGCGTTCCCTTTGCAGTCGAAGGCGCCTAGCCTAATCCTTGCCAAACAAAAGGCAAGCCGTGTGGTCATCAAGCATGGCTATAATCGCCTCCTTGTTCCACCCAGCCACCACACGAGACTGCCATGACCATTTCCCTGTACGCCGCATCCGTCCCGGTTTTTCAACAAATGCTCAACGCGCTGAGCGATGTACTGAAAAAGGCTGAAGCCCACGCCACCGAGAAAAACATCGACCCGAACGCGTTCCTGCAGGCCCGTCTGTACCCGGACATGTTCCCGCTGACCCGCCAGGTGCAGATCGCCGTTGACTTCGCCAAGGGCGTTTCTTCGCGTCTGGCTGAAATCGAAGTGCCGAAGTACGACGATACCGAAACCACCTTCGCCGAGCTGCAAGCCCTGATCGCCAAGGTTCTGGCCTACATCGGCGAGATCAAGCCGGAGCAGATCGATGGCAAGGAAGGCATCGAAATCGTTACTCGTCCGGGCACCCCAAAGGAAAAACGCTTCAGCGGTCAGGCTTACCTGCTGACCTACGGTCTGCCGCAGTTCTTCTTCCACGTCACCACTACCTATGCGCTGCTGCGTCATAACGGCGTTGAAGTGGGCAAGCGTGATTACATGGGCGCGTTCTAACCATCAAAAGCCCCTCATCGGAACGCCGCCCGCCTAGCCCTCTCCCGGAGGGAGAGGGGACTGATCGCGTTGTTTGCCCGAGATATGCCGACGTGAAATATCAAGTCGAACTCAGTCTTGAGGGCAACAACGATCGGCTCCCTTCCCCCTCGCCCCCTTGGGGGAGAGGGTTGGGGTGAGGGGGAAAAGATCTCAGCCACAAAAAAGCCCGCCAAGGTTCACACCGTGGCGGGCTTTTTCATTACAGCGAATATTAAGCCGTACGTTGGGCTTTTGCTTCTTCACCCAGACACGCCGCAGCGGTGAACAGCACGTCAGTCGACGAGTTCAGCGCAGTCTCCGCCGAATCCTGCAACACGCCAATAATGAAACCGACCGCCACCACCTGCATGGCAATCTCGCTCGGAATCCCGAACAGGCTGCACGCCAGTGGAATCAACAACAGCGAGCCGCCCGCCACACCCGAAGCGCCACACGCGCAAATCGCAGCGACAACGCTGAGCAGGATCGCCGTCGGAATGTCCACGGCAATGCCCAAGGTGTGCACGGCAGCCAGGGTCAACACAGTAATGGTGATCGCCGCGCCAGCCATGTTGATGGTCGCGCCCAGCGGAATCGACACCGAATAGGTGTCTTCATGCAGGCCCAGGCGCTTGCTCAGTTCCAGGTTGACCGGAATGTTCGCCGCCGAGCTGCGGGTGAAAAACGCGGTGATACCGCTTTCACGCAGGCACTTGAGGGTCAGCGGGTACGGGTTGCGACGCAGCTTCCAGAAGACGATCAGCGGGTTCATCACCAGCGCCACGAACAGCATGCAGCCGAGCAGCACGGCCAGCAGGTGCGCATAACCGATCAGCGCACCGAAGCCGGAGGTGGCGAGAGTCGAAGCGACCAGACCGAAAATACCCAGCGGGGCGAAGCGAATCACTACGCGCACGATCACCGTCACGCCGTTGGACAGATCGCCCAGCACTTCGCGGGTGGTGTCGCCGGCATGGCGAATCGCGATGCCCATGCCGATCGCCCAGGCCAGAACGCCGATGAAGTTGGCGTTCATCAGCGCGCTGACCGGGTTGTCCACCACGCTCAACAGCAGGCTTTGCAATACTTCGCCGATGCCGCCCGGCGCGGTCACCGCAACGTTTTCGGTGGACAGCACCAGATGCGACGGGAACGCCATGCTCGCAACCACGGCCACCACTGCTGCGGCGAAGGTGCCCAGTAGATAAAGGAACAGAATCGGGCGGATATGAGTTTCCTGACCGTGCTTGTGGTTGGCAATCGACGCCATCACGAGGACGAACACCAGAATCGGTGCCACGGCTTTCAACGCCGAAACGAACACCTTGCCGATGAATGCTGTGGATTTCGCGGCTTCCGGGGCAAACATCGCCAAGGCGATACCAGCGATCAAACCGATCACGATCTGCGTGACCAGGCTGAGATTTTTCAAACGTTGCAATAGAGAAGGGGATGAAGCGGTCATAACGGCATCTCTGATTTTTTATAGGGTGCAAGGTTGCGTGGAAGCACTGGTAAAACGGGGGCAGATCAGTGCCACGAACCGAAAGTGTTGACGCGACATCAACGCCAATAAACCGGTCGTTGAACAGGCTGTACGTTTTTCAGGGCGCGGACTTTATCACAGCGTAGGCCTTATCCTTCAGGCCTGTGACGATCTGCCACCCGATCCATCGACAAGATAGACAGGTTTGTGCAAGTCAGTGCGGACACACTCTGTTAAGATTGCGCATCCTTATTTTCAAACTCTGCCAGCGGGCCTCCGGGTCAACGCTGGTGTCGTCGTTTTGCTGGAGTTGCGCATGCTGTTGCCCATTCTTCTGTTGTCTGCCGCCGGGTTCACGGTGCTGACCACGGAATTCGTCATCGTCGGCCTGCTGCCGGCGATTGCCCGAGATCTTGAAGTCACCATCCCGCAGGCCGGATTGCTGGTGACTTTGTTCGCCTTCACGGTGGCGATGTTCGGGCCTTTCCTGACCGCCTATTTCGCCCGCTTCGAGCGGCGCAAGCTGTTTATCAGCATCCTGATCATGTTTGGTCTGGCCAATACCGTGGCGGCGCTGGCGCCGAACATCTGGGTGATGGCGATTGCCCGGTTGATCCCGGCGCTCGGCTTGCCAGTGTTCTGGGCCTTGGCCAGTGAGACCGCCGTGGACATCGTCGGCCCGGATTTCGCCGGTCGGGCGATCGCCAAGATCGGCTTCGGCATCGTCTGCGCCACGGTGTTCGGCATCCCGGTCGGCACACTGATTTCTGACGCGTTCGGCTGGCGCAGTGCCTTTGGCATTCTCGCGGTCATCGCTTTTGCCAAAGCCTTGCTGCTGTTTGTTTACCTGCCGAAAACCAGTTTGCATCAGCATCAGGTCAGCTTCCGCTCGCAGTTCAAGATCCTGCGCAGCCCGTTGATGATCGGCCATATCGTCCTGTCGATTCTGGTGTTTAGCGGCATGTTTACCGCTTATACCTATCTCGCCGACATTCTTGAGCGCCTTGCCGGGTTCAACGGCACCGTTGTCGGCTGGTGCCTGATGGCCTTCGGCGCGGTCGGGCTGATTGGCAACTCGCTGGGCGGTCGTGCGGTGGACCGGCATCCGCTAGGGGCGTCGGTGTTGTTCTGTGCGTTCATGATTTCCGGCATGGTCTCGCTGGTGCCGAACATTCACTCGCCGCTGGGACTGGCGGTGGCGATGGGAATCTGGGGCATCACCCAGGCCGCGTTGTTTCTGGTCAGCCATGTGCGTCTGATGAAAGCCGCGCCGCAAGCGCCGGCCTTTGCCGCTTCGCTGAACATCGCCGGGGCCAATCTGGGCATCGGTCTGGGCGCTATCGTCGGAGGCCGGGTCATCGACAGCGCGGGTCTGGGCTTCCTTGGCTTTGCCGCCGCCGGTTTCATCTTGCTCTCAGTGTTCCTCGCCATGGTGCTGATGACACTCAAGCCGCGCGAAATGTGCGCTGAGGCCTCATAACGCCGTAAACAGCTCGCGTCGGGCACCTTCGGTAATCGCAACGATACCGGGGTGCTTGACCTTGCGTTCCACCGAAATGGCATAGAACGACTCGGTCACTGCGTCGGTCTGGCCTATCAGTTCGACGCCGTACTGGCGCTTCACTTCATCGGCAATCACGCTCGGGCCGATAAAAATCCCGCTGCCGGATTGGCCGAACGCCTGCATCAAGGCACTGTCATCAAACTCGCCGACGATTTGCGGCTGGATCTGCTGCTCGGCAAACCAGCGCTGCAAGCGGCTGCGCACTACGGTTTCCGCGCCGGGAATCAGCAGTGGCGCGCCGTGCAGGCTGCGCGGGAAATCCTGACCGTATCTGGCCGCCAGTTCAGCGGTGGCAAAGAAACTGATCCCGCATTCACCGAGTTTCTGGCTGTAGCCCTTGATGTCCAGATGCGAGGGCATCGGGCTGTCGGAGATCACCAGGTCCAGGCGCTGGATGGCCAGATCGGCGAGCAAGCGTTCGAGTTTGTCTTCGCGACAGGTGATGCGCAGCGGTTCGTTCAGCTCCATGGTCGGTGCGATCAGGCGATAGACAATGGACTTCGGCACCACGTCTGCCACCCCTACACGGAACAGGATCTGCTGTTCGTTGGGTTGTGCGCGCAGCATCAGTTCCAGTTCGCCGCCGAGCTGGAACATCTGCTCGGCGTAGGGCAGGGCCTGGCGTCCGGCTTCGGTCAGCTCCAGCTGCCGGCCAACCCGTCTGAATAATTCAATGCCATAGGTCTGTTCGAACAGGGAAATCTGCCCGCTGATGGTTTGCGGGGTCAGGTTCAGTTGCTCGCAGGCGCGCACGATGCTGCCGGTCTTGGCTACAACCCAGAAGTAATGCAGTTGTCGGTAGTTGAGCATGGCGATCTACACTTCGTGAAAACCGAAGTATAGCCGCTAAAAATACGAATTTTCCTGAAGTGTTCATCTCCCTAGAATGCCCAGCCATCGACGGCCGGTCTGTGACCCTGTCTGTTCATTCGAAGGAAGCCCCATGAAATACACCCTCCCAGCATTGATGTTTACGTCTTTACTGCTTCTGGCCGGTTGCGATCAAGCCGAGAAAAGTGCCCAGCAATTGATGGGCAAGGCTGCCGAAAGCGCCAAGCAAGCGATCGACGACACCCACAAAGCCGCCGAACAAGCGCTGAGTGATGCCACCGGCGGCTTGATCGAGAAAAAAGAAACACCGGAAAAAGACGCGGAAAAATCCGAATCTTCCTCCGAGACCATCTAATTCGTCTTACACAGAGTCAGGACTGACCCATGGAATATCTGTTACAGCTCGCCGCCAGCCCCACCGCCTGGGTTGCTTTGGCCACATTGGTGGTGATGGAAATCGTGCTCGGCATCGATAACCTGATCTTTATCTCGATCCTGACCAACAAATTGCCCAAGCAGTACCAGCAGAAAGCACGCCGCATCGGTATCGGCATGGCGTTGATCCTGCGTCTGGCGCTGTTGAGCACCATCGCCTTCATCGTGCAGTTGACTGCACCGGTGATCGAGATTCTGGGTCAGGCATTCTCGTGGAAGGACATGATCCTGATCGCCGGTGGTCTGTTCCTGGTGTGGAAGGCCACGACCGAGATCCATCACAGCATGGACCCGGCACCGGAAGACCCGAAGTCGGCGACTTCGACGGTTACTCTGGGTTTTGCCGCCGCCATCGGCCAGATCCTGATGCTCGACATGGTGTTCTCGATCGACAGCATCATTACTGCAGTCGGCATGACTGAGCACTTGCCGATCATGATCATCGCGGTGGTGGTGTCGGTGCTGGTGATGCTGTTTGCCGCTGAACCGCTGGCCAAGTTCATCAACGACAACCCGACCGTGGTGATGCTGGCCTTGGGCTTCCTGATCATGATCGGTATGACCCTGATCGCCGAAGGATTCGGCGCCCACGTACCGAAAGGTTATGTGTATGCGGCGATGGCGTTCTCGGCTTCGATTGAAGTGCTGAACATGATGTCGCGTCGGGCGAAGCAGAAGAAGTTGGCTGAGCAGGCGTAACCGCCAGTAAGCCAAAAAGGCCGCTTGAACTGAGTTCAGGCGGCCTTTTTTTCATTTCAGGTTCTCTATGCTCTGGTAAAACCAGCCCCTCACCCCAGCCCTCTCCCGAGGGAGAGGGGGCCGCTCGGTGCGGTTCTCAAACCTGAGTTCGGCTCGGTATTGCAGGTCGGCGTAGCTCGAAAAAACAACTCGGTCAGTCCCCTCTCCCTCTGGGAGAGGGCTAGGGTGAGGGACTTTTCGCTTTTGATGTTTAAACTCAATGCGCAGTCGCGTGGCGTACCCGGTGCTTCTCGGCTTTCTCAACCGCAGCAGGCTGAACCGGATGGTGATGATGGCGCCGCGAAACCCGCAGCACGCCCCACAGCATGGCGGCTGCCACGGCCAGCCAGCCGGCAATCAACATTACGATAGTCATAGTCAGGCTCATCAGTGCCTCCTCTTCGCCCTGCATCGGGCGCACACTTTTTCAATTCGCTCTGTTTCAGTGACAGTCTAGACAATGGGGTGTTTCAGACTATTGACCAAAGGTCGGTGGTGACCAATCAGTTTGCTCTATGCAATCGATGTGTCTGCCGCTTAAGGCTATACCGCAGCCTGGCGCGGCCCTATGATCGCAGGCGTTGCCGGAACACGATGACCGGCGTCTGAACAGAGAGTGATGATGGTGCAGGTATTTTCTCGAATTCGTGTGGCGCTGCTGGTGGCCGGTTGCGCGGCCCTGTTGGCCGGGTGTGCAGGCAGTGTCGCGCCTGAGGTCAAGCGCCTGCCGGAACGGGTCGAACTCAGCGGTACGTTCTATCGCGGCGAAGCCAATCAGAGCGGGCCACAAGTGCTGGCCAGCCTCTTGTCGCAGCAGGGCATCGTGATCACCCCGGGTTTACTGGAAAAACCACTGCACTTGCCGGGTGCCGAAGACAAGTTGCAGCAGAATATCCAGAACCTTGCACGCGAATACGGCATGGTGGTTTATCCACTGGACAGCAATCTGCCTGCGCTTTTGACGCAAGTGGCGGCGGGTTATCCGGTGATGGTGCGCTTCAGCGAGGGGTCGGCGTTCTGGGCCGAGCCGCGTTACGCGATCCTGTCCGGCTACGACCGCAATAAACAGAAGGTACTGCTGCGTGCCGGCATGAATCGCCGCGAACTGATGAGTTTCAGCGCCTTTGAATCGGCGCTGGAAAAGTCCGGTGGCTGGGCGATTCTGATTCAAAAGCCGTCGCAGATCCCGGCCGCTGTCGACCGTCAGCGCTGGCTCAAAGCGGCCGATGAGCTGGCGCAGGCCGGTCAGGAAAACGAAGCAGCGCAGGCGCGCAAGGCGTTGGCGGCACACTGAGTTTCCGTTCGTCATCTGCCGCGCACGACTGCGCCCGGCAAGCCTCCTACTTATACATCCCGTGTTTTGCGGGTGAATCAGGAGGCGATATGAAAGATTCCCCAGCAGCTAAAGGCCCGCATTCCTCCGAGCATTCCTCGGGAGATGATTTGGGGTTCGATCCGGACTCGCCCGATCTTGATGATCCGCAAGTCGATCCTGTCGGCCCCGCCAAAGCGCCTCTCGACGTCGAGCCCGGCGAGAATGCCAAGAAACCGGCCAAACCTTATGACCCGTTAGCCAATCTGAAACCTTGATGCGAGGTGCGTATGAGTACCGATTCAAGCTTCGATGATCAGAAACCTGACAGCGTACCCACGACGCCGGAGCCAGAGATTGATCCGGTGCTGGACCCGGACAGCCCGATGCGCGACCCGATGGCTCGGCCTAATGTGCTGACCCCCGAGCCTTCGCGTGATCCGAGTGCAGGTGATGGCATCCCCGATGACGACAAGATGCCGCTGCCCAATGACTGATTTACAGATGAAAAAAAGCCCCGAAGATTCGGGGCTTTTTCTTGGGTGGCGTATTACTTCGAGGCTTCAACCACGCCGCTCTGGCGCGACTTGAGGTTCTTCTCGGCCTTGTATTGTTGAGCCACCGCTGGAACGTTGGCGCTTCGACCGGTTTCCACCCAGCTACGGATGCGGCTGGCATCGGCAAAGTGGGTGTACTTGCCGAACGCGTCGAGAATCACCAAAGCGACCGGGCGGTTGCCCATTCTGGTCACCAGAACCAGGCAATGTCCGGCGGGGTTGGTGAAGCCGGTTTTGGTGATCTTGATGTCCCAGTCGGCTTTATTGACCAAGTGATCGGTATTGCGGAAACCCAGGGTGTAATTGGGTTTGCGGAACGACACGGTTTTTTCCTTGGTGGTGGTCAGTTCACTGAGGAGCGGGTACTTATGCGCGGCCACCAGCAGCTTGCTCAGGTCGCGGGCGGTGGAAACGTTACGTTCCGACAGGCCCGTCGGCTCGACGAAGTGCGTGCTGGTCATGCCCAGCGCTTTAGCCTTGGCGTTCATGGCTGCGATGAAGGCTGCGTAGCCACCCGGATAGTGGTGCGCCAGACTGGCGGCTGCGCGGTTCTCCGAAGACATCAAGGCGATCAGCAGCATCTCGCGACGCGGCAACTCACTCTTGAGTTTGACTCGGGAGAACACACCGCGCATTTCCGGTGTGCTGCTGATATCGACATTGATCCATTCGTCCATGTTTTGCCGGGCTTCAACCACTACCAAACCGGTCATCAACTTGCTGACAGAGGCGATCGGCACGATCACGTCAGGGTTGCTGGAGTAGATGACTTTGTTGGTCTGCATATCCATGAGCAGGGCGCTGCCGGAGGCGATCTTCAGGGTCGAAGCGTCGCGTGGGGCAGCGGTGGTTTCCGCAGCGTTGATCGTTGGCGTGATGAAAGTGCCTGAAACTGCAAAAAACAGGCTCAGAATCGAAAGACGAATTTTCACGCGGGCGAACTCATAAAAGTTGGATATTCCGTTAGTTTGTAACGGGTTATTTCTTCAAAGCGTCGCATTCTAGGAGTATGGCTGAAGATCTGTCGATGGTTGTTTGAGTGACCTGAAAATCTCGTGAAAAGGCCTGTAAAAAGAGGGGTTTCCGGCGAACGGTTACAGTTTTTTCTCAGGCATGAAAAAACCCGCACAAGGCGGGTTTTTCTTATTGCTGAAAGTACCGATCAGGCGTGCAGGGTTTCTGCCGCATAAAGAGTGTTTTCCAGCAGGCAGGCGCGGGTCATCGGACCAACGCCACCCGGCACCGGCGTGATCCAGCCAGCGCGGGGCAGGGCGGTTTCGTAAACAACGTCACCGACCAGTTTGCCGTCGTCCTGACGGTTGATGCCGACGTCGATCACGATCGCGCCTTCCTTGATCCACTCGCCCTTCACCAGGCCCGGCTTGCCGGCGGCCACGACCACCAGGTCGGCGCGGCCGACATGGCCGGCGAGATCCTTGGTGAAGCGGTGGGTCACGGTTACGGTGCAACCGGCCAGCAACAGTTCCATCGCCATCGGGCGACCGACGATGTTGGAAGCGCCGACGACCACTGCGTCCATGCCATACAGATCAGCACCGGTGCTTTCCAGCAGCGTCATGATGCCTTTCGGCGTGCATGGGCGCAGCAGCGGAATCCGCTGGGCCAGACGGCCGACGTTATAAGGATGGAAACCATCGACGTCTTTGTCCGGACGGATGCGCTCCAGCAGTCTGGAGGCGTCCAGATGCTCGGGCAGCGGCAACTGAAGCAGGATGCCGTCGATTGCAGGGTCGTCGTTGAGGCGATCGATCAGATCGGTCAACGCGTCTTGCGTGGTGTCGGAAGGCAGGTCGTAGGCTTGAGAGAGGAAGCCAACCTCTTCACAGTCTTTACGCTTGTGCGAGACATAAACCTGAGAGGCAGGATCGCTGCCGACCAGGATCACCGCGAGGCCGGGAGTGCGCAGGCCTTGCTGGCGACGCTCGGCAACTCGTTGGGCGATCTGCTGGCGCAGGCTGGCGGCGATCGATTTGCCGTCGATTAGTTGTGCAGTCATTGCGCGTGATTAACCATCGAGAGGGGAAAAAATGAGAACGCATTCTCGCATGTCGAGCGGTGAGGGCAAAGGCGCTTGGTCAGCAAATTCCTCTAACTCCTTTAATTAAATGAATTTTTTTCAAAAAGGATTTGACGACCTTCGGAGCGCTCTATACTATTCGTCGCACTTGTCGGGCACAGCCTAGCACTGGTTAAGAAGGTGAAGCGGAATCAAGGTTCTGCAACACTGGAAAGCACTTAGTTTGTAGTCCTTTAAGAGTACAGATTAATAAGGCGCCCGTAGCTCAGCTGGATAGAGCATCCGCCTTCTAAGCGGATGGTCGCAGGTTCGAGTCCTGCCGGGTGCGCCATTAGGCAGCTTTGGCACAAGTAACGCGATATGGTGGGCGTAGCTCAGTTGGTAGAGCACGGGATTGTGACTCCCGTTGTCGTGGGTTCGATCCCCATCGTCCACCCCATATTTCGAAAGGCGCCAGATGTAACAGTCTGGCGCCTTTGCTTTAAAGCTTCACCTGCGGATGTGGTGGAATTGGTAGACACACTGGATTTAGGTTCCAGCGCCGCGAGGCGTAAGAGTTCGAGTCTCTTCATCCGCACCAATTAAAGCTTCATTCATGTCTTCGGGCTGGTGAGGTTTCAACAAAGAAGTTGTTTGGCTTTTTTGTTACGCAATATGGTGGGCGTAGCTCAGTTGGTAGAGCACGGGATTGTGACTCCCGTTGTCGTGGGTTCGATCCCCATCGTCCACCCCATATTTCGAAAGGCGCCAGATTTAACAGTCTGGCGCCTTTTTTGTTTTAGCGGTTCTGAAAACCGGCGGTCGCCGGTTTCGGGGCGCAGGGGCAGGGCGCTTCGTCGTATTTATGTTGCTCGATGATGCTGCGCTGCTCGCCGGACTTGCTTGCAAGAACGGCCGTCAGGGAGTGATTGGCAACTCTTCTATATATAGAAGCGGTTGGCGCAGAGCCCTGGCGAGATTGGTTGTATTCGCCTGTGGGGCGCGCTGCACTGGTGTAGCGGTCCCGATAAAATGCCTGCTGTTTTTTTACCCGTTTTCAGTAGGGTGACTTCTTGAGTTTGACCCACTAGAATGCATGCCCTTGATTCTGGGGTCGGAAACGGCCGGCTAACGTCTGTGCAACGAGGAATATCCATGCAAGTTTCTGTTGAAAATACTACTGCTCTCGAGCGCCGCATGAGCGTCACCGTGCCGGCTGAGCGCATCGAGACTCAGGTCAACAAGCGTCTGCAGCAGACTGCCCAAAAGGCCAAGATTGCTGGCTTCCGTCCAGGCAAAGTGCCAATGAGCGAAATCAAGCGCCGTTTCGGTGCTGATGCTCGTCAGGAAGCTGTCGGCGACGTGATCCAGTCCTCCTTCTACGAAGCTGTGGTTGAGCAGAAGCTGAACCCGGCGGGTTCGCCATCGATCGAGCCAAAATCGCTCGAAGCTGGCAAGGATCTGGAATACGTTGCTGTATTCGAAGTGTTCCCTGAGTTCACCGTTGCCGGTTTCGAAGGCATCACCGTTGAGCGCCTGAGCGCTGACGTGGCTGACGCTGACCTGGACAAAATGCTCGACATCCTGCGCAAGCAGAACACCCGTTTTGAAGTGGCCGACCGTGCTGCCCAGAACGAAGACCAACTGAACATCGATTTCGTTGGCAAGGTTGACGGCGAAGTATTCGCTGGCGGCTCCGCCAAGGGCACTCAGCTGGTGCTGGGTTCCGGTCGCATGATCCCGGGCTTCGAAGAAGGTCTGGTAGGTGCTAAGGCTGGCGAAGAACGCGTTCTGAACCTGACCTTCCCAGAGGACTATCAGAACCTGGACCTGGCTGGCAAAACCGCCGAGTTCACCGTGACCGTCAACACTGTTTCCGAGCCTAAGCTGCCAGAACTGAACGAAGAGTTCTTCGCTCAATTCGGCATCAAGGAAAGCGGCATCGACGGTTTCCGCACCGAAGTTCGCAAGAACATGGAGCGTGAACTGCGTCAGGCGATCAAATCCAAGGTCAAGAATCAGGTAATGGACGGTCTGCTGGCCACCAACCCGATCGAAGTGCCGAAGGCGCTGCTGTCCAACGAAGTTGACCGTCTGCGCGTGCAGGCTGTTCAGCAGTTCGGCGGCAACATCAAGCCTGATCAACTGCCGGCCGAGCTGTTCGAAGAGCAAGCCAAGCGCCGCGTTGTGCTGGGTCTGATCGTTGCTGAAGTGGTCAAGCAATTCGACCTGAAGCCTGACGAAGCTCGCGTTCGCGAAATGATTCAGGAAATGGCCTCTGCTTATCAAGAGCCTGAGCAGGTTGTGTCGTGGTACTACAAAAACGAGCAGCAACTGAACGAAGTACGTTCGGTTGTGCTGGAAGAACAAGTTGTGGATACTGTTCTGCAGAAAGCTAGTGTGACCGACAAAGCGGTCTCTTACGAAGAAGCAGTCAAGCCGGTAGAAGCTCCAGCAGCCGACTGATTGATTCTGCGTTAAGAAGTACACACCATAAGCCAGCTCTCGAGCTGGCTTATGCGTATTCAAGACATAACTATTTGGGAGCGACTGCAGAGCATGTTCCGTAATTCTTATATTCAGCAGAACTCTGATATCCAGGCCGCCGGCGGCCTGGTCCCGATGGTTGTCGAGCAATCTGCTCGTGGCGAACGCGCCTATGACATCTATTCGCGCCTGCTCAAGGAGCGAGTGATCTTTCTGGTTGGTCCGGTAGAGGACTACATGGCCAACCTGATCTGCGCGCAACTGCTGTTCCTTGAAGCGGAAAACCCGGACAAGGACATCCATCTCTACATCAACTCTCCGGGCGGTTCGGTGACAGCAGGCATGTCGATCTACGACACCATGCAGTTCATCAAGCCGAACGTATCGACCACCTGCATCGGTCAGGCCTGCAGCATGGGCGCGTTCCTGCTGACTGCAGGTGCCCCGGGCAAGCGTTTCTGCCTGCCGAACTCGCGCGTGATGATTCACCAGCCACTGGGCGGTTTCCAGGGCCAGGCGTCGGACATCGAAATCCATGCCAAGGAAATCCTCTTCATTCGCGAGCGTCTGAACACGCTGATGGCCAAGCACAGCGGGCGTACTCTGGAAGAAATCGAGCGCGACACCAATCGCGACAACTTCATGAGTGCAGAAGCTGCGAAGGAATATGGCCTGATCGACGAAGTGATCAACCAGCGCCCAGCTTAAAATAAGCAGCTCAAAATAGGCTTGGTCGGCTTGTCTGATCAGCGGCGGGCTTGAAAAAGCCCGCAATAGCCTTCATCTTGTGTTGCAAGCCTATCGGATTTGGATCGAACGAATGACTGACACCCGCAACGGCGAGGACAACGGCAAGCTGCTCTATTGCTCCTTCTGTGGCAAAAGCCAGCATGAAGTGCGCAAATTGATTGCCGGCCCCTCGGTCTTTATCTGCGACGAGTGCGTCGACCTGTGCAATGACATCATCCGCGAGGAGGTGCAGGAAGCCCAGGCCGAGAGCAGCGCGCATAAATTGCCTTCGCCTAAAGAAATCAGCGGCATCCTAGACCAGTACGTCATTGGCCAGGAGCGTGCGAAGAAGGTTCTGGCCGTAGCGGTGTACAACCACTACAAGCGCCTGAACCAGCGTGACAAGAAGGCTGACGACGTCGAACTCGGCAAGAGCAACATCCTGCTGATCGGCCCGACAGGCTCCGGTAAAACCCTGCTGGCCGAAACACTGGCCCGCTTGCTGAACGTTCCGTTCACCATCGCCGACGCAACCACCCTCACAGAGGCGGGTTACGTAGGTGAAGATGTCGAGAACATCATTCAGAAGCTGCTGCAGAAATGCGATTACGACGTAGAGAAAGCCCAGATGGGTATTGTCTACATCGATGAAATCGACAAGATTTCCCGCAAGTCTGACAACCCGTCGATCACCCGGGACGTTTCCGGTGAAGGCGTGCAACAGGCCTTGCTGAAGTTGATCGAAGGTACGGTCGCTTCCGTACCGCCGCAAGGTGGTCGCAAGCACCCGCAGCAGGAGTTCCTGCAGGTCGACACCCGTAACATCCTGTTCATCTGCGGTGGTGCGTTCTCCGGTCTGGAAAAGGTTATTCAAAACCGTTCCACCAAGGGCGGCATCGGCTTCAACGCAGAAGTGCGCAGCAAGGAAGAAGGCAAGAAAGTCGGTGAATCCCTGCGTGAAGTTGAGCCTGACGATCTGGTCAAGTTCGGTCTGATCCCAGAGTTCGTCGGTCGTCTGCCGGTCCTCGCGACGCTGGACGAGCTGGACGAGGCTGCGCTGATGCAGATCCTCACCGAGCCGAAAAATGCTCTGACCAAACAGTATGCCAAGCTGTTCGAGATGGAAGGCGTGGATCTGGAGTTCCGCACAGACGCGCTGAAGTCGGTCGCCAAGCGTGCCCTGGAGCGTAAAACCGGTGCCCGTGGCCTGCGTTCGATTCTCGAAGGTGTACTGCTCGACACGATGTATGAAATCCCCTCGCAGTCCGAGGTGAGCAAAGTCGTGATCGATGAAAGCGTGATCGAAGGCAAGTCCAAGCCACTGTATATCTACGAAAACAGTGAGCCGACCGCCAAGGCAGCGCCGGACGCGTAAGCGTCCACCGCGCCGCAACAAAGAAGGGGCCTTCGGGCCTCTTTTTTTTTATGTCGTTTTTTACATCCGCTTTGCGCTTGTTTTTTTTCAAGGCAGCCCCCATCTTGGTTTCAAGCTCAATTCCATCTGATTACGGCCATATGGCCGCCGTAGAGGCGAAATCATGAAGACAACCATCGAATTGCCTCTCCTGCCATTGCGTGATGTCGTGGTTTATCCGCACATGGTTATCCCGCTGTTCGTGGGGCGCGAGAAATCCATCGAAGCCCTCGAGGCCGCGATGACGGGCGACAAGCAGATCCTCCTGCTGGCCCAGAGAAACCCGGCTGACGACGATCCCGGTGAAGACGCTCTCTATCGCGTAGGTACCATCGCCACTGTGCTGCAACTGCTCAAGCTGCCTGACGGCACCGTCAAGGTGCTGGTTGAGGGTGAGCAGCGCGGCACGGTCGAGCGCTTCAGCGAAGTCGACGGCCATTGCCGTGCCGAAGTCTCGCTGATCGAAGAAGTCGACGCCGCCGAGCGCGAATCCGAAGTGTTCGTGCGCACGCTGCTGTCGCAGTTCGAACAATATGTACAGTTGGGCAAGAAAGTCCCGGCTGAAGTCCTGTCGTCGCTCAACAGCATCGATGAGCCGGGTCGCCTGGTCGACACCATGGCGGCGCACATGGCGCTGAAAATCGAGCAGAAGCAGGAAATCCTCGAAATCATTGATTTGTCGGCCCGGGTCGAGCACGTTCTGGCCTTGCTGGACGCTGAGATCGACCTGCTGCAAGTCGAAAAACGCATTCGTGGTCGCGTCAAAAAACAAATGGAGCGCAGTCAGCGCGAGTACTACCTGAATGAGCAGATGAAGGCCATTCAGAAAGAGCTCGGTGACAGCGACGAAGGCCACAACGAAATCGAAGACCTGAAGAAGCGTATCGACGCTGCCGGTCTACCGAAAGACGCGTTGGCCAAAGCCACTGCCGAGCTGAACAAGCTCAAGCAAATGTCGCCGATGTCCGCTGAGGCCACCGTGGTGCGCTCGTACATCGACTGGCTGGTGCAAGTGCCGTGGAAGGCGCAGAGCAAGGTTCGCCTGGACCTGGCGCGCGCAGAAGACATTCTCGATGCCGATCACTACGGCCTCGAAGAGGTCAAGGAACGTATCCTTGAATACCTCGCCGTGCAAAAACGCGTGAAGAAAATCCGTGGCCCGGTGTTGTGCCTGGTCGGTCCTCCTGGCGTGGGTAAAACCTCGCTGGCAGAGTCGATTGCCCACGCCACAAACCGCAAGTTCGTGCGCATGGCCCTCGGTGGCGTGCGTGATGAAGCGGAAATTCGAGGTCACCGTCGGACTTACATCGGTTCGATGCCGGGAAGATTGATTCAAAAGATGACAAAAGTGGGGGTGCGCAACCCGCTGTTCCTGCTCGATGAAATCGACAAAATGGGCAGCGACATGCGTGGCGACCCGGCGTCGGCGTTGCTGGAAGTGCTCGATCCAGAGCAAAACCACAACTTCAACGACCACTATCTGGAAGTCGATTACGACCTCTCCGATGTGATGTTCCTGTGCACCTCGAACTCGATGAACATCCCGCCGGCGCTGCTTGACCGCATGGAAGTCATCCGTCTGCCGGGCTACACCGAAGACGAGAAGATCAACATTGCCGTCAAATACCTTTCGCCAAAACAGATCGCCGCCAATGGTCTGAAGAAAGGCGAGCTGGAATTCGATGCAGAAGCGATCCGCGACATCATCCGTTACTACACCCGTGAAGCCGGTGTGCGTGGCCTCGAACGTCAGATCGCCAAGGTCTGCCGCAAGGCGGTGAAAGAGCACGCAATGGAGAAACGCTTCTCGGTGAAAGTGACAGCTGACCTGCTGGAACATTTCCTCGGTGTGCGCAAATTCCGTTACGGTCTGGCCGAGCAACAGGATCAGATCGGTCAGGTAACCGGCCTTGCCTGGACGCAGGTGGGCGGCGAATTGCTGACCATCGAAGCCGCTGTTGTGCCGGGTAAAGGTCAGTTGATCAAGACCGGTTCGCTGGGCGACGTGATGGTCGAATCGATCACTGCCGCGCTCACTGTTGTGCGCAGCCGCGCCAAGAGCCTGGGCATTCCTCTGGACTTCCACGAGAAGCGCGACACGCACATCCACATGCCGGAAGGGGCGACGCCGAAAGACGGCCCTAGCGCCGGTGTAGGCATGTGCACGGCGCTGGTGTCGGCATTGACCGGCATTCCGGTGCGCGCTGATGTCGCCATGACGGGCGAGATTACTCTGCGTGGTCAAGTGCTGGCGATTGGTGGTCTGAAGGAAAAACTGCTGGCGGCTCACCGCGGCGGAATCAAGATCGTGATTATTCCGGAAGAGAACGTGCGTGATCTGAAGGAGATTCCTGACAATATCAAGCAGGATCTGCAGATTAAACCGGTTAAATGGATTGACGAGGTCCTGCAAATTGCGCTGCAATACGCGCCGGAGCCCTTGCCGGATGTGGCTCCGGAGATAGTTGCCAAGGACGAAAAACGTGAGTCTGACTCTAAGGAAAGAATTAGCACGCATTAATATGCTTTTGCCTGGGGGGCTTCCTTGACAGTTTTTTAGAGCCCTTGTTATAAAGCGGCTCTTAAGTGTCTGTAGGCCATTCAGCACTCGTTTTTGCTTTCACCAAAAAACTTAGAATCATCTCAAAATAGATATAAGGGGACTTAGAGTGAACAAGTCGGAACTGATTGATGCTATCGCTGCATCCGCTGATATCCCGAAAGCTGCTGCTGGCCGTGCGCTGGACGCTGTAATCGAATCCGTCACTGGCGCTCTCAAGGCTGGCGACTCCGTTGTTCTGGTTGGTTTCGGTACTTTCTCCGTGACGGACCGTCCGGCTCGTACCGGTCGTAACCCTCAGACCGGCAAGACTCTGGAAATCCCGGCTGCCAAGAAGCCAGGTTTCAAAGCCGGTAAAGCACTGAAAGAAGCTGTTAACTAAGTTTTCAGGTTTTTACCCATCCGGGTCGGGGTCATGCCTGACTTGGCAGCGGAGCGGTAGAGCAGGTCGCTGAAACAGTGGCCTGTAACGCCGGGATCGAGGGTTCGAGCCCTGTCCGCTCCGCCAGTTACGAGAAGGCGCATCCTCGGATGCGCCTTTCTTCTATCCGGATTCTACCCACGCTCCACGGTTGCCTAATTTTGAAGTTCAACCGTTTCTGGGGGACGCATGCTGCAGAATATCAGGGACAATTCACAAGGCTGGATTGCCAAGACCATTATCGGGGTCATCGTTGCACTGATGGCTCTGACCGGTTTCGACGCCATTTTCCAGGCCACGACTCACAAGAATGAGGCGGCCAAGGTCAACGGTGATGAGATCAGCCAGAACGAGCTGAGCCAGGCCGTTGACATGCAACGCCGTCAGCTGATGCAACAGCTGGGCAAGGACTTCGATGCTTCCTTGCTCGACGAGAAAATGCTGCGCGAATCGGCCCTCAAGGGTCTGATCGATCGCAAGCTGCTGCTGCAAGGTGCAGAACAAGCGAAATTCGCTTTCTCCGAAGGCGCACTGGACCAAGTGATCCTGCAGACACCTGAATTCCAGGTGGACGGCAAGTTCAGCTCCGAGCGTTTCGACCAGGTGATCCGTCAACTGGGTTACAGCCGTATGCAATTCCGTCAGATGCTGGCGCAGGAAATGCTGATCGGCCAACTGCGCGCCGGTGTGGCGGGCAGTGGTTTCGTCACCGACGCTGAAGTGCTGGCATTCGCCCGTCTGGAAAAACAGACCCGCGATTTCGCCACCCTGAACGTCAAGGCTGATCCGGCTGCGGTCAAACTGACCGACGACGAGGTCAAGGCCTACTACGACGAGCACGCCAAGGAGTTCATGACTCCTGATCAAGTGATCATCGATTACGTTGAGCTGAAAAAGTCTTCGTTCTTTGATCAGGTTGCCGTCAAGGACGAAGACCTGCAGGCGGCGTATCAGAAAGAGATCGCTAACCTGTCGGAACAGCGTCGTGCCGCGCACATTCTGATCGAAGTGAACGACAAGACCACCGAAGCTCAGGCCAAGGCGAAGATCGAAGACGTCCAGGCGCGTCTGGCCAAGGGCGAGAAGTTCGAAGCGCTGGCCAAAGAGTTCTCGCAGGATCCGGGTTCGGCCAACAATGGCGGTGACCTCGGTTACGCCGGTCCTGGCGTTTACGATCCAGCGTTCGAAAAAGCCCTGTACTCGCTGTCGAAAGACCAGGTGTCCGAGCCGATTCGTACTGACTTCGGTTATCACTTGATCAAGCTGTTGGGTGTGGAAGCGCCGGAAGTGCCGACCCTGGCCAGCCTGAAAGACAAGCTGACCCGCGAGCTGAAAGCCGCACAGGTCGAGCAGCGTTTTGTCGAGGCGACCAAGCAACTGGAAGACTCTGCGTTCGAAGCGTCTGACCTGGCCCAGCCAGCGGCGGATCTGAAACTGACCGTGCACACCTCCAAGCCGTTCGGCCGTGAAGGTGGCGAAGGTGTTGCAGCCAACCGTGCTGTGGTCACCGCTGCATTCAGCACTGAAGTGATCGACGAAGGTGCCAACAGCACCGCCATCGAGCTGGATCCGGAAACCGTGATCGTGTTGCGCTCCAAGGAGCACCTGAAGCCTGCACAACTGCCGCTGGAAAGCGTGAATGCGGCGATCCGTACTCAGCTGACCAAAGAGCACGCCAGCGCCGCAGCCAAGACCAAGGCGGAGAAGCTGATTGCTGATCTGCGTGATGGCAAGGCTGCTCTGGACAAGTCGGTTGACGGGCAGAACTGGAAAGCTACCGAAGCGGCCACCCGTGGTCAGGAAGGTGTTGATCCGGCGGTGCTGCAAGCGTTGTTCCGTATGCCGAAGCCGGCTGCGAAGGACAAGCCGACGTTCACCAGCGTCACTTTGCCGGACGGTAGTCTGATGATTGTGCGTCTGAACGGCGTTAACGAAGCTGCTGCGCCGACGGATGAAGAGAAGGTTCAGTACCGTCGTTTCCTTGCTTCGCGTGAGGGGCAGCAGGACTTTGCGGCGTATCGCAAGCAGTTGGAAGCTCAGGCTGAGATCAAGCGGTTTTGATGGTTGATTGAGCTGTAATGTGGAAGCCCCGGCCTGTGTAGGTCGGGGCTTTTTTTGGGCGTTGGGTAGTGGCGGCCTTTGGGCCGACCATGTTCTTGGGGTTTTGGGGGGATATCCGTTGCTGTGGGTGTTGCCGCTGGCGGTTCCGCCCTTACGGCGGGTCACTTTGGCAAACGCCCCAAAGTAACCAAAGGTCTGTGCCCTGACGTTCGGCCCGCTCGCTGGGGCTCGGGGTTCCTTCGCTCCGGGATCGATCCGGGGGCATCGCCTACGGTTTGCTTCGCTGCACCTCCTCTCGATGTGTTCGACTTCGTCGAACGGTCGCTGCGCTCCCACCCCCGGATCAATCCCTCCACTCAGCCTGCCGACGGGCCTTCAGATTGCAGCCGAGCTAACGCTCATCCTGTTGAGTGGGGCGGCTTTGCCGCGTGGGCCGTACGCAAATCTACATGTGGGAGCGAGCCTGCTCGCGAAGGCGGCCTGTCAATCGACCGATTTCCAGCCGTCTAGCCTCAATCCAGTAGCTCATTGGGTCTCATCCGGCTCTTGTAAAGCCATGGCTTCGAGCTTTGATCGTTACTGACAAAGTCAACACCAACAATCCTGCAACGATCCACGGAAATGTCCCGACCCCAAGGTTCCCCAGCAACAAACCACCCATCACCCCCCCGCCAGCAATCCCGACATTCCACAGCGTAACCAACATCGATTGCGCGGTATCGGCAGCCTCCTTCGCGGTTTTCGCCGAGGCGGTTTGCAGTAGCGATGGCATTGCACCAAACGCCAGGCCCCAAACAGCGGTGGCGATGTACACCACGTTCGGCATGTCGCGCCACAGGCCCAGCGCTATCGCGGAAAGCATGAACAGCCCGGCACTGATCAACACCAGTTCGCGCAGCCAGCGGTCAATCAGGCTGCCGACGATCCATAAGCTCAACACTGAAGCGAGGCCGAATGCCAGCAGCACGCGGTCGACATTGGCATCAAGCCCGGATGGCTGCAGGAACGGCGCGATGTAGGTGTACAACAAGTTGTGCGCGACCACGTAGGTAAGCGTGACCAACAACACGGATCGCACGCCGGGCAAGGTGAATACCTTATGCAGCGGGATGCGGTTTCCTACGCGTTCGCCGGCGAAGTCTGGGACTTGCCAGTGCACCCAGATCACCAGCGCAACGGTCAGTCCGGTCATGATGGCGAAGCTCAGGCGCCAGCCGACCAGGGTGCCGAGCAGGGTGCCTGCGGGGATTCCCAGTGACAGCGCCAGTGGTGCGCCGAGCATCGCTACCGTTATGGCGCGGCCTTGCAAGTGCGGGGCGACCATGCGGCTTGCGTAACCTGCCAGGAGCGCCCAGAGCAACCCGGCAAATATGCCGGCAATAAACCGTGCAATCAGCGTCAGCCAGTACCACTGCGACAGGGCGGTGATGCTGTTGGCGATGGCGAAGCCTGCGATGGCGGCCAGCAGTAGCGGTTTTCTTCGCCAGCCACGGGTGGCGATCGTCAGCGGGATCGCTGCCAGGATCGAACCGAGCGCGTACAGCGTAACCAGTTGGCCGATCAGCGCCTGGGAAACATTCAGGCCGCTGCTCATCTGTGGTAACAGGCCGGCGGGCATGGCTTCGGTCATGACCGTAATGAAGCCGGCGGTGGCCAGTGCCAGCAGTGCGGCGAGGGGTAATCGCTCATGGCGATCTGCGGGTTGTTCAAGTGCGGGGCAACCGAGTTGGGCATCGTTCATGAGTCGGCATCCTTGTGCAGTGTTGACGAAGAGCACAGGGTAGGGCGCTGCACATCGGCGAAAAACGGGTTAAGGTTCCGAACATATCGGACACGGATGTCGGCAATGGGAGGGTGGTATGGATAGCCTGGGCAGTATTTCGGTGTTTGTTCAGGTCGCCGAGACGCGCAGTTTTACTGAGGCTGGCCGGCTGCAAGGGGTGTCATCGTCGGCGGTGGGCAAAAGCATTGCGCGGCTGGAGGCGCGATTGGGCGTGCGGTTGTTTCAACGCACCACGCGCAGCGTCACGCTGACCAGTGAAGGTGCGCTGTTTCTTCAACGCTGTCGCAGGATCCTCGCGGAGGTCGAGGCGGCGGAGTTCGAGCTGTGCGATGCCGCTGCCAAACCCCACGGCAAATTGCGCATCAGCCTGCCGCAGGTGCATGGTTTGGTGATGCCAGTGATGAACGAGTTCATGGCGCTGTACCCGCTGATTGAACTTGATCTGGATTTGACCGATCGCATGGTCGATGTGGTTGAAGAAGGTTTCGACGCCGTGATCCGCACTGGCAAGCCACGGGATTCGCGATTGATGGCGCGAGCGTTGGGCGAATTTCACATGGTGCTGGTGGCCAGTCCGGCGTATCTGGCGCAACGCGGCGTGCCGCAGACGCCCGCCGATCTGGCGGATCACGCGTGCCTTCGGCATACGTTTCATGCCACCGGAAAACTGGAAACCTGGCCGCTGATCCGCGTGCCAGATGCCGCCGAGCCAGCGTTACCGACGCGGCTGGTCAGCACGTCGATCGAAGCGGTGGGGCATGCGGCGCTGGCCGGCATGGGCATTGCGTGTCTGCCGGATTTCATGACGCGTGAGGCCGAGGCGCAAGGCCGCTTGCAGCGGGTGCTCGACGCGCATCTGGAACACACTGGGCAGTTCTGGGTCCTATGGCCATCGAGTCGCCACGCCACGGCGAAATTGCGCGTGTTCATCGATCATCTGGCGTTGCGACTTTTTCCCGCAAACGAGGGTCGATAGAGTTGTAACTGCTTTAAGACACTAATCCATGCGCAGCGGGGCAGCGATCTGTTGCACAATACGCCCCGGACTGTTTTCTCTCAGGATGTTCAATGTTGATTTCCACTCCCATGCGTGTAGTCGGGTTGGCGCTGTTGTTGACCGCTGTTGCCGGCTGTTCGAAAGACAAGCCGATGTATGAGCATGAGAACTTCGATGACTCCGGTACGTTTTCGCGCAATTACCCGGTGACCGACTCGGTCAGTTGCGAAGCGGCTCGCCGTGCGTTGCTCAGCCAGGGCTACATCATTACCAGCAGCGACCCGAAACTGGTCAGCGGCCACAAGAGTTTCCAGCAAACCGGCGACACCCACATGGAGATCAGCTTCAACGTGGTCTGCGCCGATGACGGCAGCGCCGGGCACCATGCGACGATGTTCGCCAATGCCTTGCAGGATCGTTACGCACTGAAGAAGACCAACAACTCGGCCAGTCTCGGCGTGGGTGTGCTGGGCTCGGTGTCGATGCCGATCGGCTCGTCCGACGATTCGATGGTCAAGGTGGCCAGCGAGACGGTGACCGCGCAGAAGTTCTATGAGCGTTTCTTTACGTTGGTCGAGCAGTTCCTGCCGGCAGATGCGAAGAAAGCCGCGCACATCGAAGAGAAACCGAAAGCTGACCTGGGTGTGCCCGAGGTGAAGGCTGCGCCGGCAGCGCTGACGCCAACGCCGACTCCGGCGGCCGAACCTGCAGCAACGCCGGCCCCGGCTGCAGAACCGGCGCCAGCACCTGCCGAGACCGCGCCGATCACCCCGGCGCCGAGCGCAGAACCTGCACCCGCGACCGAAACCATCACGCCACCGACCAACCCGGACATCCCGCCGCCATCCGAGCCGATTCCGGCGATGCCAGCGTCCGGCCAATAAACCAGCCTCAGCCCAAATCCCACAGTGGTTTTTGGGTTGCCTTAAATTTCGTTACATTCCGCGGACAAAAGTCCCGCGATAAATTCCTGACCGTCTGCTACGTTTTATTCATGAAGGCCGGGTTTCACTTTTCCTTCACACGAGCACGTTAAGCTCGAGGCACTGGGCATTTGCTCAGGCCCATTCAAAAGAGCAGCAGGGGGAATTACGCGATGGATGACTATCAAGAAGAGCTGCTCGAATACCAGGCCTTTGAGCTGGATCCTCTGGAGCCCGCCGAAGACGCCACCGAGCTGTAAGCGTCAGGCGGATTTACGATGGCTGCGACGGAATTCGCCGGGCGTCTGACCGCTCCAGCGTTTGAAGGCTCGCTGGAACGCTTCGGCTGAAGCAAAACCCAGCAAGTAGGCGATTTCGCCGAAGGCCAGTTCAGTATCGCGGATGTAGGTCATTGCCAGATCACGGCGCGTGTCGTTGAGGATTGCGCGAAATTGTGTGCCTTCCTCAGCCAGTTTGCGCCGCAACGTCCAGGTCGGGAGCTTCAGACGTGCCGCCACTTCTTCCAGGTCGGGTTCCCGGCCACCATTGAGCAACGGCCCCAACAGCTGAGTGATGCGTTCACGCAGGCTGCGGGTGCGGGTCAATTGTTCCAGTTCCCGCTCACACAACTGCAGCAGATGCCGCCAGGTGCTCGGGCAATGCTCGGGATTACGCTGTGCGAGGCTGTCGAGGTTCAGGCGCAGCTGATTGCGTTCGGCGCCAAACTGGATCGGGCAGTCGCCCAGCAAACTGTAAGCCTCGCGGTAATCAGGCGCTTCGAATTCGATGTCGATGCGTTCCGCGCGCAGCGGCTCGCGGCTGACACTGGAGAGCTGATGCAGCCACCCGGCGATGATCGAGTCCACGACAAAACGGTTATAGGCGTTGTACGGGCTGATCGAATAGAAACGCAGCCACGCGCCATGGACGTCCTCGTGAAAACTCGACTGGCCACGGTAGTTGGAGCCGTACAGCGCCTCGAAACGGATCAGGCAGCGTGCGGCTTCGCGCACGGTTGGCGCTTGGGCGGCAGTGACACCGGCCAACCCGGCCTGGCTCAGGCGACTGAGCTGGCCCATGCGCAAGCCCAGTGCCGAATTGCCGGTCAACTGAATCGCCGCGTGGCCCAGACGCATGTAGCGCGGAATCGACAAGCGTGCCCCGGCCTCGGCCAGTCGCGCGGCGTCCAGACCATATTGCTCGAGCAACGGCTGCGGATCGGCCGCATGACTGCGCACCGCATCGGCGAGGCTGTGCACAAAGCCCACCGACAGATCCCCGAGGCGCATCGGCAGTGGTTTCATGGCTTACAACCAGATGTTCAACAAACGCGCGCCACGGGCCTCGCCATCGGCGAACTGCTGGCCGTTGCTGCTGAGGAAACTCTGACCGGAACTGGCCTTGTCCCAGAACTGCCCGCGCAGGAACACGCTGATGCCGGCAATCGCCCGACTGCTCGGCGGTTGTGCGGTCAGCGTCAGACGATGCCAGGCCTGTCCTTCGGTGACTTCACCGGGTTTGAGGCTGACCGAACCCGGCGTACTTGAACCTTTGTAGCCGCGCCACGGTTGATTCCACGCACCCTGGCCGAACACCTGCGCCGGCACCGCGACCAATTGTGCGCCTTGCTCGTCGAGTGTGCGGTAGTTGTCCGGATACCAACTGTCGCTGCCAATCAGCACGCCGAGGCGTCCGGCCGGGGTGTCGACCACGTTGATCTGGTGTTTGTCTGCGCCTTCGATCACTTCACGCTGATCGAACACCGGGTGCATCTGCCGCTGCGGCTGGCCAAGCGGCACGCCGTCACGGCCGAACACCACGCTGCTGTTGAACAAGGCGCCGCTGCCGGGTTTCAGCCGGCCGTCACGGATGCTCGGTTCCGGCAGCACGATCGAGCCGGCCACCAGTGTCACGTGAAACTCCTTGGCCAGGCCGCCGAACAGGGATTGGTAATCCTTGGCCATCGCCCTGGATTTCATCCGCAGGTACGCGTCGTTGAGGCGGTCGCTGCCATTGGCGCTGAGCCAGGCGCGGGCGAACAACAACGGATTGCTCGCTGCCAGCCAGTTCATCGCCTCGGCAAGGGACGGCGCCTGATACAGCTCGTCTTTCTCGCCGCTGAGCAGCAACCAGGTGCCGACGTTCTCTGGCAAGACCACCACGGTTTTCTCGCTCAGCAGACCTTGATCCTGGGCCTGCTGCAAATACGCCGCGAGTTTGCGGTGCAGGCGTTCGGGGCTTTGATAGTCAGTGGGAAACAGCTCGGGCTGGATGCCCAGCAGATTGCCACGGTCGCCGGGCGTGCCCTGATCAATCGCCACTTTAATGCGTAAGTCCGACAGGTAGTGCCCCGCCGGCCGGTCCGCCGCCCACATGGCGTAGGTAGTAAGGACAGCCACCAGGGCCATGGAAAACGTCAGGTACAAAAGTTTGCGCATGAAAACCAACAACAACCGGGTACAGGGTGTGGCGACTAGGGTAGGGCCCATGGCGCTGGTTGCCAAGGGGCGCTGCGCATTTGGATCAATAAGTTGTCAGTTACGGTCATTGAGTGACAGCGATGCGACTCTTAGTCTGTGGCACATGACTGACGGGAGCCGCAGAGCGCCCGCAACTTTTTCCGTGATCGCTCGTTGTGGAGTTACCGATGACCGCCGCTCATTACCCGCACCTGTTGGCCCCGCTGGACCTGGGATTCACCACGCTGCGCAACCGCACCCTGATGGGCTCGATGCACACCGGTCTGGAAGAAAAGCCGGGTGGCTTCGAACGCATGGCGGCATACTTCGCCGAACGTGCCCGTGGTGGCGTCGGCCTGATGGTCACCGGCGGCATTGGCCCGAACGACGAGGGCGGGGTTTACTCCGGCGCGGCCAAACTGACCACCGAGGAAGAAGCACTCAAACACCGCATCGTCACCCGTGCGGTGCATGAGGCGGGCGGCAAGATCTGCATGCAGATCCTTCACGCCGGGCGCTATGCCTACAGCCCGAAGCAAGTGGCGCCGAGTGCGATTCAGGCACCGATCAACCCGTTCAAACCGAAAGAGCTGGACGAAGAAGGCATCGAGAAGCAGATCAGCGATTTCGTCACCTGTTCGGTACTGGCGCAAACCGCCGAGTACGACGGTGTCGAGATCATGGGCTCGGAAGGTTATTTCATTAACCAGTTCCTCGCTGCGCACACCAACCACCGCACCGACCGTTGGGGTGGCAGTTACGAAAACCGCATGCGCCTGCCGGTGGAAATCGTTCGCCGCGTACGCGAAGCCGTCGGCCCGAACTTCATCATTATTTTCCGTCTGTCGATGCTTGATCTGGTCGAGGGCGGCAGCACCTGGGACGAGATCGTCACCTTGGCCAAAGCCATCGAGCAGGCCGGTGCGACTATCATCAACACTGGCATTGGCTGGCACGAGGCGCGGATTCCGACCATCGCCACCAAAGTGCCGCGTGCGGCATTCAGCAAGGTCACGGCCAAGCTGCGTGGCTCGGTGAGCATTCCGCTGATCACCACCAACCGCATCAACACCCCGGAAATCGCCGAGCAGATTCTTGCCGAAGGCGATGCCGACATGGTCTCGATGGCGCGGCCGTTCCTCGCCGACCCGGATTTCGTCAACAAGGCTGCCGAAGGTCGCGCTGACGAAATCAACACTTGCATCGGTTGCAACCAGGCCTGCCTCGACCACACCTTTGGCGGCAAGCTGACCAGTTGCCTGGTCAACCCGCGTGCTTGTCACGAAACCGAACTCAACTACCTGCCGGTGCAGCAGATCAAGAAGATTGCCGTGGTTGGCGCTGGCCCTGCCGGGTTGTCCGCTGCGACCGTGGCGGCCGAGCGCGGCCATCAGGTGACGTTGTTCGATTCGGCCAGCGAAATCGGCGGCCAGTTCAACATTGCCAAGCGTGTACCGGGCAAGGAAGAGTTCTTCGAAACCCTGCGTTACTTCAAGCGCAAGCTGCAAACCACTAACGTTGAGGTGTGCCTGAACACCCGCGTCGACGTGGCGAAACTGGTTGACGGCGGTTACGACGAAATCATCCTCGCCACCGGTATTGCGCCGCGTGTCCCGGCGATTCCGGGCGTCGACAACGCCAAGGTGTTGAGCTATCTGGACGTGATCCTCGAGCGCAAACCGGTTGGCAAACGCGTGGCCGTGATCGGCGCCGGTGGCATCGGTTTCGACGTCTCGGAGTTCCTCGTCCACGAAGGCGTAGCGACCAGTCAGGATCGTGCCGCGTTCTGGAAAGAGTGGGGCATCGATACGCAACTGGAAGCACGCGGTGGCGTTGCCGGGATCAAAGCCGCACCGCATGCACCGGCCCGCGAAGTGTTCCTGTTGCAGCGCAAGAAAACCAAGGTTGGCGATGGTCTGGGCAAAACCACCGGCTGGATTCACCGTACCGGTCTGAAGAACAAGCAGGTGCAGATGCTCAATAGCGTTGAATACCTGAGCATCGATGATCAGGGTCTGCACATTCGTATTGGCGAAACCGGCGAGCCGCAAGTGCTGGCGGTGGACAACATTGTGATTTGCGCGGGGCAGGATCCATTGCGTGAACTGCACGATGGCCTGGTTGAAGCGGGGCAGAATGTGCACCTGATCGGCGGTGCGGATGTCGCGGCTGAGCTGGACGCCAAGCGTGCGATCAACCAGGGCTCGCGCCTCGCCGCTGAACTTTAAGCTCCACCGCTTCACCTTTCGGAGCGAGCCTGCTCGCGAAGGCGTGGTGTCAGTCGACATAGGTATTGGCTGACACTCCGCTTTCGCGAGCAAGCTCGCTCCCACAGGATTTGTGCACAGCGCGAACCTTATGAGCCTGCTCGCGATGGCGGCTTGTGAGCGACTAGAATGCTGGCTCTGTCCAGATCGAATCGCCGCCCATGCTTTTGCCTCCCTCCGATTGGCTACCCCAAGCCCCCCTCGAACACCTTCATCTGGACTGGCTCGCAGCCGCCAGCGTTGAAGTCGCCATCCTGCGTCTCGACCAGATCGACCCGCTGATCAGCGGCAACAAATGGTTCAAACTCATCGAACACCTCAAAGCGGCAGACCGCGCGGGTGCCGAAGGCATCATCAGTCTCGGTGGCGCGCATTCCAATCATCTGCACGCATTGGCGGCGGCGGGTAAACGGCTGGGGTTCAAAACCGTGGGGCTGCTGCGCGGGCATGCACAGGAAACGCCGACAGTGCAGGATCTGCAGGCGTTCGGCATGCAGTTGCACTGGTTGGGTTACGGTGGCTATCGCGCGCGAAATGAACCAGGCTTTTGGGAGCCTTGGCATGCGCAGTATCCGCAGCTGTATGCGGTGCCCGAGGGCGGCGGTGGATTAGCCGGGGCGCTTGGTTGTGCGGCCATCCAACAGCAGGCGCAAGCGCAACTGCACACACTGGGCTGGAGTGATTATCACGCTTGGTGGCTGCCCTGCGGCACCGGCACGACATTGGCGGGACTGGTGCTGGCCGAAGCAGGCGGCCACCCGGTCTATGGCGCGCTGGCTGTGCCGGACGATCACGGTGTGGCGCCGCAAGTCGAGTCGATCCTGCAAGCCGCAGGGCACGGCAACGGGAGTTATGCACTGCTCGACGCTAGCCGTGGCGGCTTTGCCAGGGTTGATCCGGCGTTGCTGGCGTTCATCGAACAAACCGAGCAGGCCAGCGGCGTTCCTCTGGAGCCGCTGTACACCGGCAAGGCGTTGCTGGCGCTCAAACAGCAGGTCGAGGCGGGCAGGTTCACCATCGGCACGCGGCTGATCTTCATTCATACCGGAGGCTTGCAGGGCTGGCGCGGTTTTATCGCCAGCCCCTGACGGTCAACCGCGCTTGGGCATCATCCGCAGCAGCGTGTTATCGCGCACCACATAATGGTGATAGACCCCCGCCAGCGCATGCAGGCCGATCAGCCAGTAGCCGATCGTGGCAATCAGCACATGCCAGTGCTCGACCTGCTTGGCGAAATCCTTGTTCTCCGCGACCAGCAGCGGCAGATCAAAACCATAGAACATCACTTGATGCCCTTCGGCGCTGGTAATCAGCCAGCCGAGAATCGGCATGCTGATCATGAACAGGTACAGCGCCCAGTGCATCAGCCGCGCCAGTACGGTTTGCCATTGTGGTGACGCGGGAAAGATTTTCGGCGCCGGGCCAATGCTGCGGGCGAGCAGGCGAAACCACACCAGCACGAACACGGTCAGGCCGAGCATGTAATGCACTTCGCGGATCAGCGTGCGCCCGCCACTGCCTTTGGGAAATAGCCCACGCAACTCCATGCTGGCGTACACCAGCACCAACAGGACCAACATCAGCCAGTGCAACAGGACCGATACGGTGCTGTAACGGGATTCGGAACTTGTCCACGGCATACGGTGTTTCCTCACAGATCAGGGTCAAAAACGCCGTTCTTGTGCGACGGCATGCTTTAACTGTAATCCGCTTTGGCGGATTTGCCTGAGGCTGATCGGACTTTCAATGCTCTGAATCAGGGCTTTGCCAATAAAAAACGCCAGCGTCGTTCAGACACTGGCGTTTTTGTTGGCAGCAAGCGGCAGGGATTAGCTCGATTGCGGCATCTCACCGTTGGCCAGACGCTTGTTGATGTCGGCGATGACTTCCGGCAGATCAGTGATGGTGTCGATCATGTAGTGCGGGCGCGAGCCTTCGAACAGCGCGTGAATGCGCTTGCGTTCGCTGGCCAGCTCATCGCTGCCCAAGGCGCGGAAACCGGCGTAATCCAGACCCAGCGCATTGCCCGAGCAGATCAGCGCGACCGTCCACATCCCGGCGCGGCGGCCTTCGAGAATGCCCGGCACGGTGTCGTCGATCTTCACGCACGCCGCGACATCGTCGATGCCCAGCGCGATCACGTTGGCCAAGGCCTGGGCCGGCCAAGGTCGGCCGTTCGGCACTTCGTCGGTGGCGACCACATGGTCAGCGACGTAGCCGTTGGTGGCGGCCAGTTCGACGACCTTGTCCATCACTTGCTTCGGGTAGCCGGAGCAGGAACCGATCTTGATCCCTTGCTGGCGCAGGTTGGCGATGGTCTCCAGGGCGCCGGGAATCAGCGCCGAGTGTTCGGCGATCTTTTCGATCTGCAACGGCATGAAGCGCTTGTAGATGGCGGTGACGTCGTCATCGGTCGGCGTACGGCCGAACGCCTTGCGATAACGCTCGGCCACTTGCGGTTGGTCGCAGAGGGTGCGGATGTGGTCCCACTTGCCCATGCCCATCGGGCCACGGGCTTCTTCGATAGAGACCTGCACGTCGAACTCGGCGAAGGCTTCGACGAAAATCTGCGTTGGCGCGAAGGAGCCGAAATCGACCACGGTGCCGGCCCAGTCGAGGATCGCGGCTTGCAGCTTGTTTGGATTGAGGTAGTTCATGTTGATCAAATTCCTGAGTTGGCAATGCAATTCAAACTGTAGGCCTTCGCCTGCTCGCGATAGCTGTTGATCATTCAACATCTTCGTCGACTGGCACAGCCTCATCGCGAGCAGGCGAAGGCCTACAGGGGGATTTTTGGTGTGGGTTAGATTTTCAGCACTTCCATCTCACGCAGCACGTCGCCGACCGCCGCGACGGCTTCGCGCATTTCGTCCGGGCTGACGTGGCCGATACAGCCGACACGGAAGGTCTCGACCTGAGTCAATTTGCCGGGATAGAGGATGTAACCCTTGGCCTTGACCCGTTCGTAGAAGTCCTTGAACTGATAGCGCGGATCTTGTGGCGCATGGAACGTGGCAATGATCGGTGCCTGAATCGCTGCCGGCAGGAAGCTGCGTAAACCGAGTTTGCCCATCTCTTCCATCAACGCCTGGCAGTTGGCGGCGTAACGCGCATGCCGCGCCGGCAGGCCACCTTCTTCGTTGTATTGCAGCAGCGCCTCGTGCAGCGCCGCGACCACATGGGTCGGCGGAGTGAAGCGCCATTGCCCGGTTTTCATCATGTAGGCGTGCTGGTCGTACAGGTCCATCGCCAGCGAGTGCGAATTACCGGCGGCAGCGGCCAAAGACTCTTTGCGAGCAAACACGAAGCCCATCCCCGGCACGCCTTCCAGACACTTGCCGGAAGCGGCGATTAGTGCGTCGAACGGCACTTGCCGTGCGTCCACCGGCAGTGCGCCGAAGGAGCTCATGGCGTCGATAATCAGGCGTTTACCGTGTTGCTCGACGACCTGGGCAATCTCCGGCAGCGGATTGAGAATGCCGGTGCTGGTCTCGCAATGGATCAGCACAACGTGGGTAATGCTGCTGTCGGCGCGCAACAAACGATCGACGTCAGCGGCGGTGGTCGGTTCGTCTTCAGCGGTTTCAAACGTGCTGAACGAACGGCCAAGCACTTCGCAGATCTTCGCCAGACGCTTGCCGTAGGCACCGTTGATCAGCACCAGGACTTTGCCGTCACGCGGCACCAAAGTGCCGATGGCGGCTTCGACGGCAAAGGTGCCGCTGCCCTGCAATGGCACGCAGTGGTGAGTCGCGGCGCCGTTGAGGATCGCCAGCAATTGTTCGCAAAGGCTGGCGGTCAGTTGGTTGAAGCGGTCATCCCATGACCCCCAGTCGACCATCATCGCCTGGCGGGTGCGGGCCGAAGTGGTCAACGGGCCGGGAGTGAGCAGGATGGGTTCGGCGATACTCATTCGTGTGTCCTCGGATTGCGCTGTGGGATGAAGCTACGGGGCATACGTTGCAATTCGCCGTTGCATCAATCAAATTGTTTGTTGTTATGCCAGCCATCAGTGAGAGTTATTCATGAACCTGTTTCAGCTCCGCGCCTTCGACGCCGTGGCCCGCGAAGGCAGCTTCACCCGCGCCGCCGCGCGGTTGTTCATCAGCCAGCCAGCGGTCACCGGGCACATCAAAGCGCTGGAGGAGCACTACCAGATCACCCTGTTGCGGCGCACCGCGCGACGGGTGGAACTGACCGAGGAGGGCACCAAACTCGCGGCGATCACCCGCGCGATGTTTGGCCTCGCGGAAGAGGCGCAGACGATGCTCGAGGCCAACCGGCAGTTGTTGACCGGGCGGCTGGAAGTGGCGGCGGACGGGCCGCACATGGTCATGCCGATGCTCGCTAGCCTGCGTGCGCGCTATCCGGGGATCACGGTGAATCTGCGCTTGGGCAATGCCCAGGAAACCCTCGCGGCGTTGTTGTCGGAACACGCCGATGTGGCGGTGTTGACCGAGGTCGAACCGCGCAAAGGCCTGCATTTGCAAGCCTTGAGCGAATCAAGAATTTGCGCGTTGGTGCCGGCGGGGCACCCGTGGGCGATGCGCGCCGGGGAAGTGAAACTCAAGGAACTGGATCAAGTGATCATGGTGCTGCGCGAGCCGAGTTCGATCACCCGGCGTACGTTTGATCAGGCGTGTGCGCAGGCGTCGATCCATCCGCGTGTGCTGCTGGAACTCGATAGCCGTGAGGCGGTGACTGAAGCCGTCGCGGCTGAGTTGGGCGTTGGCGTGGTGTCATCGGTTGAGGTTAGTCATGACCCGAGGGTGGTGGCGATTCCGATTGTCGGGGCTGGGCTGGTGAATCGGCACATGATCGGCTGCATGGAACGGCGACGGGATTTGCGCCTGATTCAGGCGTTCTTTGGTCTGGCGCCAACCTGATAAACCGTGGTGCTCCCTTCGCGAGCAGGCTCGCTCCCACAGGGATATGCATTCCAAATGTGGGAGCGAGCTTGCTCGCGAAGGGGCCAGAACTGTTCACACAAGGCTGTCGCGAACCATATCGAGAAAGGTCGCCACCACCCGTCGATTGCTTTGTTCACGCAAACACACCAGCGTCTCCGTCAGCCGTCGCGTGCAATCGATAATCGGCAACGCACACACCCGCGAATCCGCGCCAAACTCTGCTGCCGAGACAACGCCCACGCCAATCCCGACCACCACCGCCTCACGCGCCGCTTCCCGGCCCTCGACCTGAATCGCCGGACGAATGCGAAAACCGGCCCGGGCCATTTCCTCTTCCAGTGTCTGCCGCGTCACCGATCCGTGTTCACGCAGCACCAGCGGCGTGTCATCGAGGTCTTCCAGGCAAATCGATTCACGCACGGCCCACGGATGATTGCGCGAAACAAACGCCACCATCGGATCGTTACGCAATGGAACGCACAGCAAGCGTTCATCTGTGACATCGCGCCCCAGTAACGCCAGATCCGCCTGATAGTTGAACAGGCGAAACAGCGATTCATCGGTATTGCCGGTTTCGATCTTCACGCTGATCCCCGGATAGCGCTCGCAGAACCGCGCGATTTGCGGCAGTACGTGCACCGGCGCATCCACCGCCAGAATCAGGCTGCCGGTCTGCAAGGCCTGGGATTCCTGCAGCAGTTCCTGCGCTTCGGCTTCAATCACAAACAGGCGTTGAGTGATCGCCAGCAAGCGCTCGCCCAGGTCGGTCAGACGTACGGAACGTTTATTGCGGTGAAACAGCAAAACGCCGAAGCGTTCTTCTAGTTTGCGTACCTGGTCGGAAATCGCCGGTTGCGTGAGAAAAAGGCGCTCGGCGGCTTTGGTGAAGCTTCCATGCACGGCCACGGCGTGGAAGGCTTTGAGTTGGGCGTGGGAAACCGACATGAAGGCACCTGATCGTTAAGTCAGTAACAAGCTGAGCTTATGTGTGAAATACGATAAATCGATTTTATTTATTAAACAGTAATTGCTTTGATCGGCGCACGCCATCGCTGACTGCCCGCTCGGGCAGCGCGGTGAGCCATGAGCCTGTGCGTGCAACAGCAGGACTCATCTGACCGGTATCGCCAGAGGGATAGAGCGATATCGCAGTGCTCAACAATAAAAACACAGGCGTTTTTCTTAACGATTCTGCCGGCACACTCACACCCTGAGGTCAGAACCACCATGAACAAGCACATCGGCACCATTGCGCGTTGGCGCATGCAGATTTTCGCGATTACCTGGCTGGCGTACGCCGCGTTCTACTTCACCCGCAAAGCTTTTTCAGTGGCCAAACTGGGCATCGCTGAAGACCCGACTTTCATGCTCGACAAGATGGCCATGGCCAACCTCGATGCAATCTATCTGGCGGCTTACGCCATCGGCCAGTTCACCTGGGGCATGCTCGCCGACCGATTTGGCCCACGGGTCGTGGTGCTCGGCGGTTTGCTGATTTCCGCCGCAGCGGCGCTGGTGATGGGCAGTTTCGCCACGTTGCCGATCTTCGCTACATGCATGCTGATTCAGGGCCTGGCGCAGTCCACCGGCTGGTCGGGGTTGTGCAAAAACCTCGGCAGTTTTTTCCCGTCCCAACAGCGCGGACGGGTGCTCGGGTTATGGAGTTCCTGCTATGCGTTTGGTGGTCTGGTGGCGTCGCCGTTCGCCGGTTGGTGGGCGTATACCTTGATGGGCACCTGGCACGCGGCGTTCATTTCCAGTGCGGTAGTGGTTGCGGTGGTCGCGGTGTTGTTCTTTATCTTCCAGCGCAACAAGCCCGAAGACGTCGGTTTGCCAGCGGTAGAGCCGGAGCCGGAACTGACCGCAGAAGAAACCGAAGCCAACAGCAAACTCAGCGTCTGGGAACCCTTGAAGGAAATCCTGCGTAACCGCACGGTGCTGGTGCTGGGCCTGGCGTATTTCATGCTGAAACCGGCGCGTTACGCGATTCTGTTGTGGGGGCCGGTGATTGTCTTTGAACAGATGCCCAGTGTCGGCAAGGTCGGCGCGGCGATCATTCCCACCTCGTTCGAACTGGCCGGATTGCTCGGGCCGATCCTGATCGGCCTGGCCTCGGACAAACTGTTCGGTGCCCGGCGCATGCCGGCCTGCGTGTTGAGCCTGTTGGCGCTGACCGTGACGCTGGCGCTGTTCATGGCTGCGTTGCAGAGCGGCAGTGTCTTGCTGGTGGTCGCGCTGCTGTTCGTCATGGGCCTGACCTTGTACGGGCCGGACTCGATGATCAGCGGTGCCGCCGCGATCGACTTCGGCAAAGCCAAGGCCGGCGCCACCGCTGCCGGTTTCGTCAACGGCTGCGGCTCGGTCGGTGCGGTACTTGGCGGTTTGCTGCCGGGTTACTTCGACTCGGTGACGGTGTTCATCGTCTTCGCCGGTTGCGCGCTGTTCTCGGCGCTGGTGCTGATTCCGCACTGGAACAGCCGTCCGGTTGGCGTGATGGAACCGCGTGCCTCGATCCCCAATTGCCCGCTGACGATCAAACCCCTGCGTTCCTGAAACCCTTGCCTCGCGGCCTGCTGCGGTGCTCGCGGCAGGCTGGGTCGTGGCCATCTGACTTGGAGAAACCCCATGAGACCGTTTTGGCTGGAGCAGGCTTTGCAGGCCGACACCTCGGAAACCTGCCCACCGTTGCACGGCGAAGTACGCACCGATGTGTGCATCGTCGGCGGCGGCTACACCGGGTTGTGGACGGCAATCATGCTCAAGCAACAGAACCCCGAACTCGATGTGCTGCTGATCGAAGCGGACATCTGCGGCGCCGGCGCCAGCGGGCGTAATGGCGGATGTGCGCTGTCGTGGTCGGCGAAATATTTCACCCTTGAGCGCCTGTTTGGCGTCGAGGAAGCGGTACGCCTGGTCAAGGAATCGGAACGCAGCATTCATGCGATCGGCGAGTTCTGCGAACACTACGGCGTCGATGCCGATTACCGCCTCGACGGCACGCTGTACACCGCGACCAACCGCGCGCAGGTCGGTTCGACCGACGCGGTGATCGCCGCGCTGGAGCGCAATGGCATCAACTCGTTCAGCCAGCGACCGGTCGCCGATGTGCAGCGCATGGCCGGTTCGAGCAAGCACCTGGAAGGCTGGTTCTCGCCGGCAGCGGCCAGCGTGCAACCGGGCAAACTGGTGCGTGGCTTGCGCCGTGTAGCGTTGCAACTGGGCGTGAAAATCCACGAAAACACCGCGATGACCGGACTGGAAGAAGGGCGCCCGGCACGCCTGCAGACGCCGCATGGCACGGTGATCGCCGATCGCGTGGTGCTGGCGATGAATGCGTGGATGGCCCGTGCCTTCCCACAGTTCGAACGCAGCGTGGCGATTGTCTCCAGCGACATGTTGATTACCGAACCGCGTCCGGAGCTGTTGCAGGAAATCGGTTTGACCAGCGGCGTCACTGTGCTCGATTCGCGGATTTTCGTGCACTACTACCACAACACCCCGGACGGTCGGATCATGCTCGGCAAGGGCGGCAATACCTTCGCGTTTGGTGGGCGCATGCTGCCGGTGTTCGATCAGCCGTCGCCGTATGCCGGCCTGCTGAAAAACAGTCTCGCGGACTTTTTCCCGGCGTTTGCCGATGTGAAAGTCGATGCCACCTGGAACGGGCCCTCAGATCGCTCGGTCACCGGGTTACCGTTCTTCGGCCAGATGAGCAGCGCGGGCAATGTGTTTTACGGTTTCGGTTATTCGGGCAGCGGCGTCGGCCCGTGTCATATGGGCGGGCAGATTCTTGCTTCGCTGGTGCAGGGGCTGGACAACCCGTGGACGCGCTCGCCGCTGGTCAACGGGCCGCTGGGCTATTTTCCGCCGGAGCCGATCCGCTACCTCGGTTCACTGATGGTGCGCAACGCCATCCGCCGCAAGGAACGCGCCGAGGATCACGGGCGGCGACCTCGGCATCTGGATGTGCGTCTGGCGAAGTTCGCCGCGGCGGCGGGCAAGGCTGACAAAGGGTAATTGATGACCTCCACTGGGGAGTCAGCGGGCATCGCTATTGAACAGCCAGTCCAGCAACAAGCTGTTGTCGCGCGCGGGCGGTGGCTCGCGAGGCGTAGGGTTGCGGGAGTTGCCCAGGCACAGAATCGGTCGGTCCGGATCGCTGTCGAGGAAACTCACCCACACTTCGCTGCCGGCACAGGGCAAATCGTCCGGCGCGATGCGGCGATGGGTCCGGGTCATGGCGATGGGCAGCCAGATCGCGTGGTGATCAAGCGTGTGCCCGGTATCCGAAGGCCACAGTCGCACGGCGACTCGACCCTGGTCATCGAGTTGCGCCGGTTGCCCGGCAGGTCCCAGCACCCGTGCCAGGTGATAGCCGGCGACGCTGGGCCGGGGTTGTCTGAGCGCCGGGCGAAAGTCGGATGACCAGGGTTGGGCGCTGAAGTCGTTGTGGTAGCGGTGTGCGTTTGGAGTCGGGTCAAGAATCGACGGATGCTGTCCGTGATGGCGCAGGGCGGTAAGCCGCCATTGTTCATTGAAGTGGCTGACCGGATGCGCCGACACTTGCAGCAGATGCCCACTGAGCAAACCGACCCGGTCACTGCGGCCGTTGATCGTCCGATGCTGACCGCGTTGCCTCTCCAGATGTCGACGGCTGCGTTGTTCGTGGTGACGTTGTTCGAGGGAGAGTATCGGCGGCAGGGCGGTTGCCGTGATGTGGTTGGCGGCATCGTCACCGCTTGCCTGCTGGCCTCGATTGCGCACGGCATGCAGCGTGGCGATGGGCGCAGCATGATGGTGCTGGAACAGCGCACTGACGCACGGTGACGGTGTTTGCTCGCTCACCTTGAACGGCAGCAGCGCCGGCATTTGCGGCAGGCTCAGGCTGTCATCGGCAAACACGACAACGTGACCGTCGACCCGGTGTTCGAAGTGATAGTGAATGCCTTCTTCTTCGCAAAGCCTGTCCAGCAGCGCCAGATCGCTTTCTTCGTACTGGATGCAAAACGGCCGGGCCGGGTAATGGCCGACAGTCATTTCAATCCGGTAGCCATCGCCGGGCAGGGCGTTCTCCGTGAGCAATCGCTGGAGAATCTGCGGCACGCTCAATTGCACAAACACACGCCGCTTGCTCGGCTGGGCCAGCCTCTGCAAACGTGGCACCAACGTCAGTCGATAGCCGATCCGGTGCGTACCGCGATGTTCGCAACTGGCACTGTCGATCAAGCCGTGAACCCCATGATGATCGTCCAGACGCAAAAAAGCCGGTTGGTGCAGGAATGTACCCGGCGTCATGGCGGGCGCGAGGCCGATCAGTTCGATGTCGAAACGGTAAGGCTGGTTGAGCGCTTCTTCGCCTTGAAAACGCAGCACCGGCAGGCTCAGGCCGCTGTCGGTCAGGGTCAGGGTAAAAGGACTTTCCTTGTCATTGAGCATTCGAACAGGCTCTGTCAGGCAATACGGGCTTGAGAGGGTACGAAACCACAGCACTGAATGGTCATGTCAAAGCCGTTTTTCAGAATCGCCCTACAAGCTCTGGTGAAGATGTCGATTCCGCGTTGCATTTTTTTGGTCGATTGCCGACTTTAGGCCGTATAAACTTGGCGCCACGCGTCGGCCAATAGATGTCTCGGCGCCACAGATCAAGAGAGTGAGTAATGGGCGCACAGTGGAAGGTTAAACACAAAGAAGCGGCATCCAACGCCAAGGGCAAGATCTTCGGCAAACTGGTGAAGGAAATCACCATCGCTGCCCGCAACGGTGCCGATACCGCCACCAACGCACACCTGCGTCTGGTGGTCGAACAGGCCAAGAAAGCCTCGATGCCAAAAGAAACCCTCGATCGCGCGATCAAGAAAGGCGCCGGTTTGCTCGGTGAAACCGTGCAATACCATCGCGTGACCTACGAAGGGTTCGCCCCGCACCAGGTGCCGCTGATCGTCGAGTGTGTGACCGACAATATCAACCGTACCGTCGCCGAAATCCGCGTGGCGTTCCGTAAGGGCCAACTCGGCGCTTCCGGCTCCGTGGCCTGGGACTTCAACCACGTCGGCATGATCGAAGCCTCGCCGGAAACCCCGGACGCCGATCCGGAAATGGCCGCGATCGAAGCCGGTGCCCAGGATTTCGAACCGGGCGAAGACGGCGCGACGCTGTTTCTGACCGATCCTACCGATCTGGACTCGGTGCAGAAGGCACTGCCAGAGCAAGGGTTCACCGTGCTGTCGGCCAAGCTGGGTTACCAGCCGAAGAACCCGGTCAGCGGTTTGAACGATGAGCAGATGGCTGAAGTTGAAGCGTTCCTCGAAGGCCTCGACAACCACGATGACGTGCAGGATATGTTTGTCGGCCTGGCGGGCTGATCGCCTTCGTCGGTGATGGCCTCATCGCGGGCAGGTTAGCTCCCACAGGGGATTTGTGAACGCCACAGATCTCCTGTTGGAACTAGCCTGCCAGCGATTGACCGCGCAGCGGTCACAGATCTTCAAGTTGCTTCATGACCTCTCCGAACCCCGGCCGCGCCAGCACATCCGCCTGACAGCAGCGCCGCTCCAGCTCTTCAAACACCGCACGCCGCTCATCACTCAACCCCGAGTCGATGCGCGCCAGCAATTCCCCGAGCAAAATTCCGAACGCACGCACTTCGATGCGTTGCAACGCGCGCGTTTCTACTGTGTCGGCGACTTCATGGAACGACGCCCCGCCAAAATCCCCGAGCAGGCAATCGCCGCGCTCGTTCAACAGAATGTTGTGCCCGTAGAGGTCGCCATGGGTGATGCCTTGCTGGTGCAAGTGATCGGCTGCCGAAGCGATGCCTTTGGCAATGTTCAGCGCAACCTCGGCACTGAATCGACAATCAGCGGCGTAAACATCTCGCGAGCAAGACGCCAGGCTTGGCAGATCGGCGAGGTTGCCGAACGACGGATCGATCAGCTGCATCACCAACCCCTGCTGGCCCTCGGGATGGCCGCTGATGCGCCCTTCGATACGGATCAGATTGGGATGCAGGCCTGCGGTGATGCAGGCGTTCATTTCGTGTAGCGGCGAGCCGTCGCTGGTCATTTCACCTTTGTACAGTTTCACCGCGACCGGCGTCACTGAGCCATCGTCGCGCTGCCAGCTCGCCCGGGAAATCACCCCCGAGGCGCCTTCACCCAAGCGTTGCTCCAGACTTAGCGCCGACCAGTCGATTTGCGCCGTCGCTTGCAGCGCGGCGGCATCCGCCTCGGTTTCCAGCGGGTTACCGGCGTAGGCCAGCCAGGTCAGGCTCGGCAGGGCGAGCAGCCACTGCGGCAGTTCGCTCAGGCGGTTGGCGGAAATGCGCAGCAGCTCCAGCCGATGGCACTTGCTCAGCGATGGCGGCAGCGTCTGCAGACGGTTGCCGGACAGCATGAGCTTCTGCAGCGCAGGACGTTCACCCAGTTCGTTCGGCAGGTGCTCGATGCAGTTGTCGGTCAGGATCAGCCAGCGCAGCTGTGGCGGCAAGGCAGCACCGGGTACGTTGACGATGCGATTGGCCCTGAAACCGATCATCGTCAATGCCGCGCATTGGCCGAGGCAGGCCGGCAGTTCGGTGAACGGGTTGTCGGAACAGAACAGCACACGCAGGCGCGTCAGACGGTGCAAGTCATCCGGCAGACTGCTCAGGGCGTTGCCGCTGAGGTTGAGGATTTCCAGACTGTCGGCCAGGTCGAAAATCTCGCGCGGGAATTCGGTCAGTCCGCAAGACAGATCCAGCCGCGTGATGCCCGACAACTCGCCGGCGCGTAATTGAGCAAGGGTGTGCATGTTGGTGTTCGCTATTGATCAGTGGAGCGACGCTGGGGCGCTGAGGATGGGCGACATGATAACGGCAAAGCAGGTTCTGGGCCTGAGTTGCATGTTGAAAACGCCACAAAACCCTGTGGGAGCGAGCTTGCTCCGGGCGGCGTTCCGACGAAGGTGTCGGGTCAGTCGACATTCATGGTGATTGTTCAACCGCTTTCGCGAGCAAGCTCGCTCCCACAGGGCCGGTGTGGTCAGTCGCAGGTGTGCATCTCTTGCAACTGCCCCAAGCGACTGCGCGTGCGCGCCAGGTCAATGGCATGGCCGTCGAGGCTTTCACGCAAGGGCAGGTGACCGAGCAGCGTCAGGTGCTTGTCCTGGTCGTATAGCACGTCGATCAGGTTGATGAAGCGCTGTTGGGCGGCGATCGAGCACTCTCCCAGTTCCGGCAGACCATCAATGATCCAGCGGTCGAAACGTCGACACAGTTCCAGATAATCCATGACCGCCGTCGGCTGTTCGCACAGATCGCTGAAGGTAAAACCGACACGCCGCGCTTCATGCAACCGCGCCTGAAACTGTCGGGTGCCCACCGCTAACCTGATGGCTGGCGCGTCTGCGGGCGGCAGCTCCAGCGCAGCGCGCTGTGCGGGCGTGGCCGGCCACACATAATGCCCCTGGGTGAAAATCTGCTGCGCAGAGTGGCGCGTGTGACTGCGGTAATCGTGCGGGCCGCCGACCTCCATCACCTGCATGTGCATATTGATCAGCTCAATCACCGGTTTGAAACGAGCGTGATAGAGCGGATTGGGCAGCAGGCCTTCAGGCGCATAGTTGGAGGTCACCAGCAGCAGAATCCGCCGTTTGAACAATGCCTTGAACAGCCGGGTGATGAGCATGGCATCGCCGATGTCATGCACATGAAACTCGTCAAAACACAGCACCCGACAATCCTGCAGCAGTTCGTCGAGGGTCGCTTCGAGAGCATCGTCGTGCGCGCGATGGCTGAACATGCCTTGATGCAATTGCGCAAAAAACTGATGGAAATGCAGGCGCCGTTTCTGGGTGATCGGCAGGGCATGAAAGAAACCATCGAGCAACCAGCTCTTGCCGCGTCCGACGGCGCCGAACAGATACAGACTCGGCGCGGTTCGGCCGCTTGCACCAAACAACAGGCTGGCCTGCTGCGCCATGCACTCGATGACGCGCTGCTGGCTGTGACTGAGGGTGTAACCCTGACCGCTGGCCTTGTGCCGGAAGTAGTCGCGGATCGACTGGGCACTGGCGTCATGCCCGGCGCTGGCCGGCAAACCCTTGCCCAACCATCGGCGCAACGCCGGCCAGCGCTGGGTCAGTCGCGATCGTTTCGGCGGTTGGGCTGGCACTGTGGGCGTCTCCGTGTTCGTAGAACCGGCTCCCGGAAGCGCGGCGACACAGTGTAACCAGACGCCGACCTGGCCAGCCACTGGGACGGGGCGAGAGTGGGCGGTTATTGAACAAACTTATGCGGCACGTACAGCTATTTTTAGCGACATGGCCCGACCACTTGCCAACCTTTCGAAACATATCCCGGGCGATCCATGGATCCAATCGACTGGCGGAATCGTCGACCGTTGCTAATCTCAATCACAGAAACGACGTCGCAAGCGGTCGCTGACAAGGAACGGTGCAGTGAATGTACATGTGCTCATGGGCCTGCTGGGTGTGCTCGTTGCGCCCGTCAATGCGGCGGATCTTCAGGTCGAAGTGCGCGTCGATGTGCAGCGTGGCTGCCAGTTGATCGGCCAGCAGCGTGAGGCCGGCATCGAGCAACTGGGTGTGCTCGACTTCGGCAGCACCGCGCGCCTTGACGACCCGACCGGGCCATTGGGCGCGGCGTTGACCAATCAGCGCCTGCCACGGCTGGAGTGCAATCCGGACACGCCATACCAGATGCGCGTCGACGGCGGTTTGCATGGCGGTGTCGGGGAAGTCCGCTACATGGCCGGTTCGACCGGCAGCAAACCGATTCCGTACCGCTTGTATCAGGACGCCGCGCGACGGGTGCCGCTGGTGGTGGATGTGCCGGTCAGCGGACGGGTGCCGGACAGCGGCACCGTGGAATTACCGTTGTACGCGCGGATCGAGCGGCTGGCCGAAGTGCCACAGGTCAGCCGTTACTCGGATCTGGTCAAGGTCACGGTCAGCTGGTGATCACGGTTTCAACAGGCACCCGGTGGATGCGGGTGTGCATGGAAGGCGTTCGATCTTGAACGCGGTGGTTGAGTCACCAAAAAGGAGCAGGGACGGACGCAATGACAGGCAAGCACTGGATGGTGATCGCAGCAGGAGCGCTGGTATTGCTCGCCGACGACGCCCAAGCGGGGATGAGCGGGCAGATCAATGCGCGGCTGATCCTGATTGCCGGCTGCGAAGTCACCAACACCAGCGATCCCGCCAGCCCGGTCAGCGACCTCGGCACCCTCGATTTCGGCCTGCAGGGGCCGACCTGGAATGCGCCGATCAAGGCCAGTCTCGACGGTGACAGCAGCGGCAAACTCAATGTTGCCTGCAATCCGTCGGTCACCGGTTTTACCGTCACCATTGATGGCGGCACCCACGGCGACGGCAATACCCGGCGTCTGAGCAACGGCCGCCAGACCCTTCCCTATCAGCTGTTCGTCGATCCCTCCGGCGCCCGGAGCTACAGCATCGGCCAGCAACACAATTTCGCTGTCACCAGCGGTGCGCGGATACCCATCCCGGTATTTGGCTCGGTGGTGGCGAATACCCGCGCGGTACCGGCAGGGGTCTATACCGACACCCTGACGGTGACGCTCGACTGGTAACCCCGTAGAGGACGGACACCATGCGTATGTTTGCATCAAGGATAGGTTTGTCGTTGCTCGGCCTGGCGCTGGTTTCCAGTGCCAACGCCGCCACCACGGTCACCGGCCAGATCACCTCCAGCCTGATTCTGATCAGCAGCTGCCAGGTCAACGGCGCTGGCGGTTCGACCGGTCTGAACTTCGGTGCGTTGAACTTCGGCACCGCCAACAGCCTGTTCACCACGGCCACCGGGCAAGTGTTGGGCGGTGGCGGCGGGGCGCTGTCGATTCTCTGTTCCAGTGGCACCACGCCGACGGTCAAGGTGCGCGCCGGTTCCCATGACGGCATGTCGCCGGGGGGCACGCGAGCGTTGTACGACGGGGTCGCCAATTACGTGCCGTACGACTTGTACACCGATGCCGGGCACTCGCAACTGCTGGCGATCGACGGGACGATCAACCTCGCCGCCAGCACCGGCGTTGCGCAGACGGTGAACATTTACGGTCAGGCGGTGGGCAAGGCCGGTTTGCCGGCGGGGACCTACACCGACACCGTCGCTGTTGAACTGACGTTCTGATGCCATGCGCCGCCATGGCTGCGCCGCGCTGCTCCTGCTCTGTGCGGGGAGTGCGCCGCTGCCGCTGACGGCGGCAACGAGCCAGAGCTTTCAGGTCAGCGCCACGGTCACTGCCGGGTGTCTGGTGGTGGGCGGGGTGTCGAACTATGGCGGGCTGAATTTCGGTTCGCGTTCGGCACTGGCCACCGGCACTGTGCAGGTCGCGTTGACGGGGGGCGTGCAGTTGCAATGTACGCCGGGCGTGACCTTGAACATGAGTGTCGATGGCGGCCAGTACAACAACAGCGGCCGGCACATGCAGGTCAACAGCGGCAGTGCGCGGGTGGCGTATGCGCTGTTTCGCGATGCGGCGTACAGCCAAAGCCTGGGCATTGGCCAGAGTGTGGCGGTGGCCTACAGCGATGCGAACAACATCAGCCTGCCGATTTACGGTCAGGTGCAATTGCCGGGCAATCAGCCTGGGGGGACGTACAGCGACGTGTTGCAGGTGCAACTGTCGTGGTGAGGCGAAGTCAGGATTGCCGACAAGGAGCAGGTCTATGCGGTGTTACACGTCATGGTGTTCGCTTGAGCATTGCGCGATAGCGGCATTGCTCATGCTGGGGATGAATTCTGTGCACGCTGCAAGTTCGGTGCTGATCTGGCCGATTGATCCGGTGCTGGAGGCCGATCAGCAGGCCAGTGCGTTGTGGCTGGAAAACCGTGGCAACGAAACCGCCAATCTGCAGATCCGCGTATTCGGCTGGAGCCAGAGCGGGTTCGTGGAGCAGTACCAGAACCAGCGCGAAGTGATCGGTAGCCCGCCAGTGGCGAAGATCGAACCGGGGCAGAAACAATTGGTGCGTCTGACCCGGACCAAAGAGGTGCCGCCGGGGCAGGAAATGGCTTACCGCATCATTATCGATGAAATTCCTTCCGCACAATCGGCGAGCGCTGACGGTGGCAAAACCGCTGCGGCGATCCGCTTCCAGATGCGTTACTCGGTGCCGCTGTTTGCCTATGGCGTCGGACTGTGGAGCAAAGAGGACAGCACCCGGGCGCGTGACCCCAAGGGGATCGGCCTGCCGCAGTTGAGCTGGCGCACGGTGGCGGTGGATGGCAAGCCTTATGTCGAAGTGCGCAATCAGGGCGCGGTGCATGCGCGGCTGACCGACGTGGCAATCAACCAGGCCGGGCAGAGCAAACCGTTGGCCGAAGGGCTGTTGGGTTACGTGCTGCCGGGCGCAGTGATGCGCTGGCCGGCACCGGCGGCACTGTCCAATGAGGCGGCGCTGCAGGTGCGGGTCAATGGTGCGGCGCAGGTGCAGAACATTACGCCGGCCAAGTGAGTGAGTCGTCGCGCCAATGACTGGCGTCGACGAAAGCGGTATCAGGAGGATTCAGTCCATTGACGGACGTAAAACGTGTATGAGCCCGGGATTGGCTCGCCGTATTCAGCGTCCGTTGTGGTTCATCACCGGCGCGTGTTGCCTGATGTTCGTGCAACCATCCGGGGCCGGCGATCTGCCGCCGCCACCCAGCGGCATGGAGGCCGTGAGTGATGCACAGTTGTTTCTGGAACTGGTGGTCAACCAGATGAATACCGGACGCGTCGTGGCAGTGCAGCAGCGCGACGGGCGCTTGTTTGTGCCGGCGACGGCGTTGCGCGAAACCGGCATGAAACTGCCGGATAATCTCGGCGCCGAGGTCGATCTCGACAGCCTGCCGGGGCTGCACAGTGACTATGACAGTGTCGGTCAGCGCCTGTTGCTGGACGTGCCGCCGGACTGGCTGCCGGAACAGTTCATCGGTAACCGCCAGGCTTATCCGCGCACTCCGGCGCTGAGCAGTTTCGGCGCACTGTTCAACTATGACCTGTACCTCAACGACACCGACGATGCTGGCACTTATCTGGCGGCGTGGAACGAAGTACGCTTGTTCGACAGTTGGGGCACGCTGTCCAACACCGGGCAATACCGGCGCACCTTGTCCGGTGATTCACTCAATACGCTGGACAATGGCTACCTGCGTTACGACACCACCTGGCGTTACTCTGATGACGAGCGGATGCTCACCTACGAGGCCGGTGACGTGATCAGTGGTGCGTTGCCGTGGAGCAGCTCGGTGCGTCTGGGCGGCGTGCAGTTCTCTCGGGATTTTGCCGTGCGCCCGGATCTGGTGACCTATCCGTTGCCGCAATTTGCCGGTGAAGCAGCAGTGCCGTCCTCGGTGGATCTGTTTATCAATGGCTACAAGTCCAGCAGCGCAGATTTGCAACCTGGACCCTACACGCTGACCAACATCCCGTTTATCAACGGTGCTGGCGAAGCCGTCGTCGTGACCACCGATGCACTCGGTCGGCAGGTCTCGACCACGGTGCCGTTCTATGTCACCAGTACCTTGCTGCAAAAAGGCTTGAGCGATTTTTCCGTGGCCGCCGGTACGTTGCGCCGTGACTACGGTTTGAAGGATTTCAACTATGGGCCGGGTGTCACCTCCGGCAGCCTGCGTTATGGCGTCAGCGACAGTTTTACTCTGGAAAGCCACGCCGAAGCGGCCGATTCGCTGACACTGGGCGGGCTCGGCGGCAATTGGCAACTGGGCAATTTTGGCGTGCTCAACAGTGCATTGAGCCAAAGCCGTTTCGACGGCGAGGGCGGTCATCAGGTCAGCCTGGGTTATCAGTACAGTAATCAGCGCTTCAGCTTTTCTTACCAACGTTTGCAACGCCACGATCAATACGCCGACCTTAGCGTGGTCGACAGCCCCTACATCAGCCTGAGCCGGCGCAGCGAACAGGCGACCCTGAGCCTCAATCTCGATCGCTGGGGCAGCCTTGGCGCGGGCTATTTCGATGTGCGCGCGGCGGACGATTCGCGCACGCGTCTGCTCAACCTCAGCTGGAGCAAACCGCTGTGGCGCAACAGCAGTTTCTACCTCTCGGCCAACCGTGAAATCGGCGACAGCAACTGGGCCGTGCAGGCGCAACTGGTGATTCCGTTCGACTTGCGCGGCAGTCTGGCGATCAGCACCGAACGCAGCAAAACCGGGCAGAGCCAGCAGCGGGTCAACTACAGTCGCGCGGTGCCAACTGAGGGCGGCGTAGGGTTCAATCTGGGTTACGCCAAGGGTGATGGCGCCGATTATCGTCAGGCCGACGTGACCTGGCGTCTGCAATCGGTGCAGTTGCAGGCCGGTGTCTATGGCACTTCCGACGCTGAAACCCGTTGGGCCGACGCCAGTGGTTCGCTGGTGTGGATGGACCGTCAGGTGTTTGCTGCCAACCGTATCGACGACGCGTTTGTGGTGGTCAGCACCGATGGCTTCGCCGACATTCCGGTGCGCTACGAAAACCAGCAGGTCGGTCAGACCGACAAGAACGGGCATCTGCTGGTGCCGTGGAGCAGCGCGTATTACCGCGGCAAATATGAGATCGATCCTCTGAACCTGCCGGCCAACGTGCGCAGCCCCAACGTCGAACAGCGCATTGCCGTGCGCCGAGGCAGCGGTTATCTGCTGGAGTTTCCGCTGAGCCGGGTGATTGCCGCGAGCATCGTGCTGGTTGATGCGCAGCAACGCGAGTTGCCACTGGGCGCGGGCGTGCTGCACGAGCAAAGTGGCGCGCGGACGGTGGTTGGCTGGGACGGGCTGGTCTATCTGGAAAACCTGCAGGCGCAGAACTCGCTGTTGGTCACGCTGGCCGATGGCAAGACCTGTCGGGCGCAGTTCAGCGTCGATATGAATCAGGATCAGGTGCCGTTGCTTGGGCCGTTGGTGTGTCAATGATGTTCAGGCGATGGCTATTGGCGCTGGCGCTGATGCTGCCGGGGGCGGTACAGGCCGCGTGCTCGGTGGTCAGCACCACACCGGCGGCGTTCGGCATGCTCAGTTCGATTGCTGTGCGCACGACTTCGCAGCCCAGTTCCACACTGAATGCGGGTTTGAGTTGCACCGGTTCGCTGCTGTCGCTGCTGACCAGTAACGACCACTTCTGGGGCACTGTGTCTTCGACGCAAGGCGGGCTGGTCGGGCCGACCGGCGATGTCATCAGCTACACGATCTATGCCAACAACAGCACCAGTTACCCGCTGACGCGCGGCACGGCCTATGACTTTGCACGCAACGGCATCATCGATGCCCTGGGCCTGCTCAACGGTACGACGCCGAAAACCGTGCCGCTCTATCTCGGTACAACCATCGGCAGCAACGTCGCGGCCGGGGTGTATACCGAGACCCTGAGCATTTTCTGGAACTGGAATTACTGCTCGGGAATCGGCATTGGCGCTATCTGCATCGGGCGCGATATCGCCAACGGCACGACCTCGCTGACGGTGAATCTGACCGTGTCCAACGACTGCACGATTACTGCGCCGAACATCGCGTTCGGCAGCGCGCCGGTGGTCAGCGCGTTCACGGCGGTGACCGGGCAGACCATCAATCTGGCCTGCACCAAAGGCAGTGCTTACACCGTGGGGTTGAGTGACGGGCAGAACGCGGTGAGTGTCGGTGGCCGGCGCCGGATGATTTCCGGGAGCAACTATCTGGCCTACGACATTTTCAAAAGCGCCGGCACCACGCGTTGGGGCAGTGTCGGCGCGGCGCGGCGGGCGAGTACCGATGCCGAGGTCAATCCGGGGAATGGCTTGGGCACGGGCAGCCAGATTTTCAACTACAACGCGAAGATCTACACCGACCAGACCACGCCGCCGGCGGGCACTTATCTGGACAATGTGGTTTTGGATGTAGGTTTCTGAGCCCGACGCTGAACCCTTGTAGGAGCTGTCGAGTGAAACGAGGCTGCGATCTTTTGATCTTGCCCTTAAGAACAAGATCAAAAGATCACAGCGTGCCGCAGCTCCTACATAGAACAGTGGTGTTTTCAGAATTGCAGCGATTGCTTGAGCTGCTGCGCTGCCGGCGTATCAACCGGGCTGACCATTGCATAGTTGTAGCCACCGCCCGACCAGTATTCGGCCTTCAAATCGCCATCACTGCGGCTGCCGCGCGGCAAAAAGGTGTTCTTCGGCCCCGGCGGGCGCACATAGAAACTCACTTTGTGCCCGCTGCCATCCTCATACATGACCATCGCCGCCGGGCCTTCATCGGTGCTGAGCAGGCGTCCGCTGACCGGTTCAAACCCAGCGGCCTTAAGGTCAGGCAAGCGACTGGCCTGGGTGAAGTAGCGGTCGAGCCAGCGTTGCATGTCGCCGTCATTGTCGACCTTGTAATCGGCCGGCAGCATCCCTTGCTGGGCGATCAAGCGATAGGCCTGCAAAGCGTCGGTCATTGGCAACATGGAAGGGCGCACGAGGGTTATCTCGCGAGCCTGCCAGCCACTGAAGCCACCGATGCTCACCGCGATCAGCAACACCGCCGCGCTGGCCAGATGACGACGTGACTGACGCTGGCGGCGCTGGCGGATCATGCCCGGATCAAGCGCCGGGTTGGCCGGTTGCTGCAGCGCACCGCTGAGTGCCGCGCGCAATTGTTGGGCATCCTGTTGCCAGGCGCGAACCTGCGCCGCTTCATCCGGGTGACTGGCCAGCCAGGTCTCCAGCACCCGCCGGTCGGCGTCGCTGAGTTGGTGGTCGACATAGGCGTGCAAGTCACGCTCATTGGGAGGCAGGCTGATCATTTGAGTATCCGCAAAGAAGGGCTGCTGATTTCACCGTCGCTCAATTGGCGCAAGGCCTGGCGGGCACGGGACAGGCGCGACATCACGGTGCCGATCGGGGCGTCGAGAATCTCGGCGACCTCTTTATAGGAAAGGCCTTCCACCGAGACCATCAGCAGCAGCGCGCGCTGTTCGGTGGGCAGGCGATCAAAGGCTTGCAGGGTCGACTGGGCGATCACGGTGCGTTCCACCGAGGGTTCGGCATCGTCGCGACCAGTGAAGAACTCGAGCATCCGTGCGTAGCGTCGCGAGCGGCGATGGGCATCGAGAAACTGCCGATAGAGGATCGCAAACAGCCAGGCGCGCAAGTCGCCGTCGGCGCGTTTGTCGCCCCAACTCGACAGCGCCCGCTCCAGGCTGGCCTGTACCAGATCGTCGGCGCTGCTGCTGTTGCGCGTCAGTGACACGGCAAAGCGGCGCAATCTGGGAATGATTTCTCTCAACTGTTCGTCGAATTCGCTCATGAAATTCTGCTAGTCACTACGCTGTGGACTAGGGAGACGTCCGTCGTTGGAGGTTATTCCACGTTCGGAAAAATAAATACCGAGCCGGGGAATAAATCCGCGCGGGGTGCGTCTTGCTGATTCTTCCTACTCGTGGCCGATGGCCCTGGAGTCGTTCATGGTTGATCGTTCATCACCCGATACCGCACCGCCCGGCGGGCCAAAGCGTCCACCTCTAAGTGCAGCAAACCTGGTGCTGCGTCTGGGCGGCATTGCTGTGGTAGTCGCTGCCGTGGCCGGGGCGTTTGCCTACGTGCATGGCAACTTTGACCCACAACGCCTGACGCCAAAAGCGCTAGTGGATGTACTGGAAAAGAACAACGGCGTGCACCCTGGCTTCCGTCGTAACCATGCCAAAGGCGTTTGCGTGATCGGCCATTTCGAGAGCAGTGGCGAGGCGCGGGTGTTTTCCACCGCGCAGGTGTTCAACGAGCCGCAGACTCCGGTGGTCGGTCGATTCGCGCTGCCGGCGGGAAATCCGTATGCACCGGACAGCAGCGTGCCGATCCGCAGTCTGGCGCTGCGTTTCACTCAGGCCAATGGACAGCAGTGGCGCACCGGGATGAACAGCATGCCGGTGTTCCCGGTCGGCACGCCCGAAGCGTTTTATCAATTGCAGCAGGCACAGTCGCCGGATCCGGCCACTGGTAAACCTGACCCGGCGAAGGTCCCGGCGTTCTTCGCCTCGCACCCGGAAACCGTGCCGTTCCTGACCTGGGTGAAAACCGCCAAGCCGTCGGCCAGTTATGCCACTGAAACCTACAACAGCGTCAATGCGTTTTATCTGGTCGACGCCAGCGGTAAAAAGCAGGCCGTACGCTGGAGCATGACGCCGTTGGCGCGGGATGCGGCGGGCGCCACTGCGCCTGAGGGCGGCGACTTTCTCGAGAAGGATCTGGTGCAACGTTTGGCCGCAGGGTCGCTGCGCTTTCAGTTGAACATCACCTTGGCCAATCCTGAAGACCCGGTAAATGACGCCAGCAAGACCTGGCCTGAGGGGCGCAAAGTGTTGAACGCCGGCACGCTGGTGCTGGAGAAAACCCAGCCGCAACTGAGCGGCGAATGCCGTGATATCAACTACGACCCGCTGGTGCTGCCGGCAGGGATTCAGGGCTCCGACGACCCGTTGCTCGCGGCCCGTTCCGCCGGTTACGCCAATTCCTACCTGCGTCGCACCAGCGAAGTCAGCCAGTTGCCCGCCGCCAAACAGGAGGCTCGTCCATGAGAACTCAACCGACGCATTTCGCCCTGGTGGCGCGGCTGCTGCATTGGCTGATGGCGCTGATGATCATTGCCATGCTGTTTATCGGCGCAGGTATGGTCACCTCGGTTTCCGAGCGGCATGAATGGCTGATTCATCTGCACAAGCCGCTGGGCATCGCGATACTGGCGCTGGTGATTGTGCGTTTGCTGGTGCGGCTCACCACGCGTCAGCCACCGTTGCCAGCCGATCTTCCGGACTGGCAGGCGCTGGCAGCCAAGGCTTCGCATCTGCTCCTGTATGCGCTGATGCTGGTGTTGCCATTGCTCGGCTGGGCGATGATCAGCGCTTCGGGTGAGCCGGTCATGCTCAGCACAACGTTGCAGTTGCCATCGATTGTTCCGGCGGACGCGCAGCTGTTTGCGCTGCTGCGCAAGGCGCATGGCTATCTGGCCTATCTGCTGTTCCTGACGGTGCTGTTACATCTGGCAGCGGCGCTGTTTCATGGCTGGATCCGCCGTGACGAAGTGCTCGACAGCATGTTGCGTGGTCGCGATCGCCGTTAACCCGTTTGCGTGGCGCATCGTGCCGGTGCGCCGCTTTTCAGGGTCAGCCACCAGTGCGCCAGCGCCACGCCGTTGATGCCGGCGCCGAGCAGGCACACGCCGATCCAGCCGGCCCACGCATACATGGCGGTCGAACTGATTGAGCCCAGCGCGCTGCCGATCGAGTAGAACAGCATGTAACCGGCGTCCACAGCACCATCGCGCTGGCGAAGGTCAGCAGGGCGAGGATCGCGCGTTGGAAAACCGAAGCGATCAGTGCGATGTCGCCAGTCGCCAGTTGTGGCAATGCATGCTTGGGCAGAACGCGAAACAGCAGCATTGCCATCAACAGGGTCAGCCCGGCTGACAGAAAGTAGATTGCACGCCATCCGGCCAGATCGGCCATGCCGCCAGCGATCGTGCGGGCCAACAGAATTCCTGCCACGATGGCCGCCGGTCACCACACCGACTACGCACCCGCGCAAAAGATCGCAGACAAGCTGCGATCTTTTGCGGGACGGAGGAGGGGATCAGCGCAAGGTATCAACCATGTCGGCGATGGTTGTCAGCACGTCTTTGCCCAATTGCTTCGAGCGTTTGCCCGACCAGCCGGTGACTTTGTCAGGATGGTCATCGTGATCCTTGAATGGCATTTCCAGGGTCAACGACAGGCAGTCGTATTTTTGCCCGACGCTGTTGCACGCCAGCGTCATGTTGGCCTGGCCCGGTTCGTCGCGGGTGTAGCCGTACTTGGTCTGGAAGTCTTTGGTGGTGTGTTTCAGGTGGCTGCGGAAATGTTCTTCGAGCTTCTCGATTCGCGGCGTGAAACCCGGATTGCCTTCGCAACCGGCGGTGAACACGTGGGGGATTTCTTCGTCGCCATGCACGTCGAGGAACAGATCGACGCCATACTTTTCCATTTGCTGCTGTACGAAAAGTACCTCGGGGCTGACTTCCTGACTGGCGTTCTGCCAAGCGCGGTTCAAGTCCTGGCCCATCGCGTTGGTGCGCAGGTGACCGTGGAAGGCACCGTCCGGGTTCATGTTCGGCACCAGGTACAAATCAGCGCTGGCCAGCAGTTTGTTCAACACGGGATCGTCGTGTCTTTCCAGGCGTTCGATCACGCCTTCCATGAACCACTCGGCCATGTGTTCGCCCGGATGCTGTTGAGCAATGATCCAGACTTTGCGCTGACCTTCGGCGCCGGTGCCTTTGCGCAGCAGTTGAATATCACGACCTTCGACGCTCTTGCCGGTGGCCAGCAGTTCAGTGCCAGCCTTGCTCAATGCCTGATCGATCAGCCAGTCGTGACGGCCACGGCTGTAAGGTTCGAAATAGGCCAACCAGGCGTGGGTTTGCTCGGCTTCGAGGCAAAAGCGCAGGCTGTCACCTTCAAAACTGGTCGGAATACGGAACCAGTTGACGTGGTCGTAGGAAGCGACTGCCTGATAGCCGGTCCAGGCTTTGTTATAGGAGGACTGGCTGGCGTTGACCAGGCGAAACCAGTGTTCCTGATGAACATGCAGACCGCTGGCCTTGAAGTGGAACCACTGAAAGTGGGCGCTGCGGGTGTCCGGGCGAATAGCCAGAACCGGATTGAGCGGATTGCTGATGTCGATGACTTGGATGTTGCCGCTGTCGAAGTTGGCGCTGATGTCGAACGAAGATTTGGCCACGGTCATAATCGATTCCTGAATATGATTTTTATGGCCGTTACTTTACACGCAGGCAGGTCTGAAACCGAGGGGAATTGCGGGGTGTGGCGGGGTGTGGCGGGGGGCGTCCTCCATGACGCGCAAGCAGCTTAGAGACTGTGCGATTGATTCTCAAGTGCTAATTGTCATTAGTTTGCCCCAATGTGGCCGGGCTCGGCTTGCCAAGCGATATTCTTTTGATATTATCCGCGCCATCGAATTTGCAACACCTGAAGACTTCATTAGCCTGAAGCTATAAGCCCGAAAAACGGGCAAAAAAAGACCCGGCAAAAAGCCGGGTCAAAAACCGTGATTAGCCTGATGAGGAGATAGTCCAGAAGACCGACCTAAGGTCTCTGGTCCATCGACTGATCTCGCGACCAGCTGCATGCAATAATAATCATTATCATTTGCAAGTCAAATGTTTTTATCTGCGCGATTGGAAAATTCTTTCCCGTCCGTCCGCTCTCCCGTTCCTCAGGCCTCATCGCCATCAAGTGAATGGTCGACCATCGCCCGCGCCATATCAACCATGTGCACCACTGAAAACGCCAGATCGCGACTCGCGCCTTGCAGGTTTTCCGCTGCCTTGAAGGCCGTGGCTGCGGCACAACGCAACAGATCCGAAGCATGCACCAAGGCTTCTTCGCCGCTCAGATGACGCCTGACATCGAAAAAGCGTTCGTCGACGGCCGGTTCTGACACAGCTGGTTTCAAGTAATAGTCCAGTGCCCGCTGCGCCGCCGCATTGCCCTGAGGCGAGGTGAAGGTGGTGTCCATTTGCAGATCGGGCAAGTCTTTGCTGCTGATATTCATGATGAAGAGGCACTCCTTGGTCGATTGAAAATCCGTGCTTTCAGAATAGTACTCTGCGTAGTTGTGACCAGAATTTAAATACTACAATATGTGTTTTGCTGGCCGAAGGCGTCCACGTAAGGTGCTGCACATGGATAAATGGATTGAGTTGGTCAAGGCCAAGATGAGTGAACTCAAAATCACTCAAACAGAGCTCGGAGAGCGCGTCGGCATGTCCCAGGGCGGGATCGGCCATTGGCTGAACAAGCGTCGCGAACCCGGCATCACGGAAATGAACCGCGTGCTGCAGGCACTGGGCATGGATTTTCTCGAAGTGGTGCTGGTGATCCGGGAACCGCAAATAACACCTGACGACGACATGCCGCTGGCGCAGAAGTACAACCCTTACTTCCGTTACCCGGTCAGCGATTGGCAAACGACGTGCGAGGTGCGTGAGAGCGACGCTACGTCCTACGCCAAGGCATCAGGCAAACAGCGTTTCGAACTGACGGATTACCACGCGCGTGGCGCGGCGTTCTGGTTGACGGTGACGGGAGATTCAATGACCGCGCCCAGTGGCCAGAGCATTGCCGAAGGCATGCTGATTCTGGTTGATCCGGCGGCCGAGGCGGTGCCCGGCAAACTGGTAATCGCCCAATGGCCGGACAGCCCTGAAGCGATCTTTCGCAAACTTGACGAACAGGGCGGCCAGCGTTACCTGGTGCCGCTCAATCCGACGTGGCCGAAAGCCCTGCTGACCGATGAGTGTCGAATCATCGGCGTTGTGGTTCAGGCAACGGCGCGTTACTAGTCAGATCGATCCTCGCCAGGCGTAGGATCGATCCTCATATTCACACTTCTTCCAGTTCAACCAAAGCGCTGCCTTCGCCGACCATTTCGCCTTCCTGGCAATACAGCGCTTTGATAACCCCTGCATGCGGCGCACGGATGCTGTGTTCCATCTTCATTGCTTCCAGCACCACCAGTTGCGCACCGGCCTCGACCGATTGCCCTGCCTCGACCAATACGCGAACAATGCTGCCGTTCATCGGTGCGGTCAGACCGCCCTGATGGCTGTGGCTGGCTTCGACGGCGCTGATCGGGTCGTACGTCTCGATGCGCCGCAACTCGCCTTCCCATTGCAGGTACAGCGAATCGCCTTGACGAATGGCACGCAACGTACGACGAACGCCCTCGTGCTCGACGATGAGTGCTTCACCGGACAGTCTCGCGTGATCAGCGGCATTCAGCGTCAATGCCCGATCCTGGCCCTCGCAACTCAAATGCAGGGTGATTTCCCGTGGCAGACCGGCACGTAAACCACTATTGAATGACCACGGCGAAGCAGGGTCATCCTGGCGCGCTAGCTGCGGCAGACTTTGCGCCACCGCCTGAGCCGCCGCGCTCCAGAATGCATCGCTCAACGTGCCTGAGGCAGGCAGCAATTGCTCCTGATAGCGCGGAATAAATCCGGTATCCAGTTCCGCCGCCGCAAACGCCGGGTGCGCGATGATCCGCCGCAAAAAGTTGATGTTGGTTTTCAAACCGCCAATGGCGAATTCGTCGAGCATGCTCAGCAGACGCAGGCGAGCCTGCTCACGATCCTCGCCCCAGGCAATCAGCTTGCCGAGCATCGGGTCGTAGAACGGCGAAATTTCATCGCCTTCTTCGACCCCGCTATCCACCCGGCGCCCAAGCCCTTCAGCCGATTCGCGATACAACGCCAGACGCCCGGTCGCCGGCAGGAAGTCATTCGCAGGGTCTTCGGCGTACAAGCGCACTTCAATCGCATGACCGTTCAACGGCACCTGCGCCTGGGTGATCGGCAGTGCTTCACCACGGGCGACGCGAATCTGCCACGCCACCAGGTCCAGCCCGGTGATTGCCTCGGTTACAGGGTGCTCGACCTGTAGTCGCGTGTTCATCTCCATAAAGAAGAATTCGCCACGGGCATCGAGCAAAAACTCCACCGTACCGGCGCCGACATAGCCGATTGCTTGCGCCGAACGCACAGCCGCTTCGCCCATGGCGCGACGCAGTTCAGGCGTCAGGCCCGGTGCCGGCGCTTCTTCGACGACTTTCTGGTGACGGCGCTGAATCGAGCAGTCACGCTCATTGAGGTACAGGCAGTTGCCATGCTGATCGGCAAACACCTGAATTTCCACGTGACGCGGTTTCAGCAGATATTTTTCCACCAGCATCCGCGAATCGCCGAACGACGATTGCGCTTCACGCTGAGCCGAGGCGAGGGCTTCGGCCAATTGGCTGACATCCTCGACGACTTTCATGCCCTTGCCGCCACCGCCGGCCGTGGCTTTGAGCAGCACCGGATAACCGATGCGTTCGCAGGCATCGCGGAAGGTCTCGAGATCCTGCGCTTCGCCGTGATAACCCGGCACCAGTGGCACGCCCGCAGTTTCCATCAGCGCTTTGGCGGCGGACTTGCTGCCCATCGCATCAATGGCCGAGGCCGGCGGGCCAAGGAAAATCAACCCGGCGGCTTCGATGGCGCGAGCGAATCCGGCGTTTTCCGAGAGAAACCCGTAACCCGGATGAATCGCCTGCGCGCCACTGGCCTTGGCCGCTGCGATCAGTTTGTCGATTTGCAGATAACTGTCGGCCGCTTTGCTGCCACCAAGATCGACGCGAATGTCCGCCTCACGGCTATGTCGCGCCTCGCGGTCGGTGGCACTGTGCACGGCGACCGTGGTCAGGCCCAGCGTTTTGGCGGTGCGCATTACGCGGCAAGCAATTTCACCACGGTTGGCCACCAGCAGGGTGGTGAGAACAGGTGCACTCATCAATGCGGCTCCTTGGTGGTGGTTGCGGCTTGCCAGCTCGGCGGACGTTTTTGCAGAAAGGCCCGCAAGCCTTCCTGGCCTTCCGGGCTGACACGAATGCGGGCGATGGCATTTTCGGTGTAGCGGCGCAGCGCGGGGGTCAGCGCGCCGTTACCGACTTCACGCAGCAAATCCTTGCTGGCGCGCATCGCGGCGGGGCTGTTGAGCAGCAGGTTGTTGATCCACTGTTCGACTTGCTGATCAAGTTCAGCGGCGGGATAGCTCTCGGACAACAAACCGATTTCCCGTGCGCGTTGGCCGCCAAAACGTTCAGCGGTCAGCGCATAGCGCCGCGCCGCGCGCTCGCCAATGGCTTGCACCACGAACGGACTGATCACCGCCGGCGCCAGACCAATACGCACCTCCGACAGACAGAATTGCGCGTCATCGGCGCCAATCGCCATGTCGCAGCAACTGATCAACCCCAGCGCGCCACCAAACGCCGCGCCCTGCACCACGGCCACGGTGGGGATTTTCAGCTTGGCGAGGTTGTACATCAGCTCCGCGAGTTCGCGGGCGTCATCGAGATTGGTGTGGTAATCGAGTTCGGCCGATTGCTGCATCCACGCCAGATCGGCGCCGGCGCTGAAGTGCTTGCCACGGCCACGCACCAGCAGGAAACGCAGGCTGGCATCACTGGCGACCTTGTCGAGTGCGAGGATCAGCTCGCGGATCATCTCGGCGTTGAACGCGTTGTTCTTTTCCGCGCGGTTGAGCCACAGCGTGGCGAAACCGCGTGGGTCGCTTTGCAGTTCGAGGGTGTTGAAATCACTCATGAGATTCTCCCGATCACATCCGGAACACGCCGAAGCGGCTCGGTTCGATTGGCGCGTTCAGCGACGCGGACAAGGCCAGGGCCAGCACATCGCGGGTCTGCGCCGGGTCGATGACGCCGTCGTCCCACAGCCGTGCGCTGGAATAGTAGGGGTGACCCTGCTCTTCGTACTGGTCGAGAATCGGTTGCTTGATCTCGTCTTCCTGCTCGGCACTGAACGCCTGACCGCTGCGCTCAGCCTGTTCGCGCTTGACCTGCACCAACACGCCCGCCGCCTGCTCGGCGCCCATCACGCCGATCCGCGCGTTCGGCCACATCCACAGGAATCGCGGATCGTAAGCGCGCCCGCACATGCCGTAGTTACCCGCGCCGAAGCTGCCGCCGATGATCACGGTGAATTTCGGCACTTTCGCGCAAGCCACTGCCGTGACCAGTTTCGCGCCATGTTTGGCGATGCCGCCGGCCTCGTATTTCTGGCCGACCATGAAGCCGGTGATGTTCTGCAAAAACAGCAGCGGAATGCCGCGTTGGCAAGCCAGTTCGATGAAGTGCGCGCCTTTCTGCGCGGCTTCAGCGAAGAGAATGCCGTTGTTGGCCAGTATCGCGATCGGATAACCGTGCAGATGCGCAAAACCGCAGACCAGCGTGGTGCCGAACAGCGCTTTGAATTCATCGAACACCGAACCGTCGACCAGTCGCGCAATCACTTCGCGTACGTCGAATGGTTGCTTGGCATCGGCGGAAACCACGCCATACAACTCATCGCTGCTGTACAGCGGCGCAATCGGCGTGCGCTGTTGCACTTCACCGAGCTTGCGCCAGTTGAGGTTGGCGACACTGCGGCGGGCGAGGGCGAGGGCATGTTCATCGCTCTCGGCGTAATGGTCGGCGACCCCGGAAATCTTGCAGTGCACATCGGCACCGCCCAGGTCCTCAGCGCTGACCACTTCACCGGTTGCGGCTTTGACCAGCGGTGGGCCAGCGAGGAAAATCGTCGCCTGATTACGCACCATGATCGCTTCGTCAGCCATCGCCGGCACATAGGCACCACCGGCAGTGCACGAGCCCATGACCACAGCGATTTGCGGAATGCCCATCGCGCTCATGTTGGCCTGATTGAAGAAAATCCGCCCGAAATGCTCACGATCCGGAAACACTTCATCCTGACGCGGCAGGTTGGCGCCACCCGAGTCGACCAGATAGATGCACGGCAGACGATTCTGCTGCGCGATGGTCTGCGCGCGCAGGTGCTTTTTCACGGTCAGCGGGTAGTACGAGCCGCCCTTAACCGTCGCGTCGTTGGCGACGATCATGCATTCGACGCCTTCAACCCGACCTATCCCGGCAATCACGCCAGCGGCGGGTACGTCTTCACCGTAAACGGCGTGAGCGGCCAATTGGCTGATTTCCAGAAACGGTGAGCCCGGATCGAGCAGGCGATTGATACGCTCGCGCGGCAGCAGTTTGCCTCGTGAGGTGTGACGTTCCTGGGCTTTCGCGCCGCCACCCTGGGCCACTTGGGCGAGCAGGGTGTGCAGGGCGTCGACCTGTTTGAGCATCGCCGCGCTGTTGGCAGCGAACTCCGCTGAACGTGGATTGAGCTGAGTGTGCAGAATCATTGGGCTACTCCGTAGCAGCTTCGAGTTGCAAGCTACAAGCTACAAGTTGAAGCAAGAGCGCGGTCCTCTTGCAGCTTGGAACTTGCCGCTTGCCGCTGACGAAATTCATTTCGTTTCGTTGAAGAGTTCGCGACCGATCAGCATGCGACGGATCTCACTGGTGCCGGCGCCGATTTCGTACAGCTTGGCGTCACGCAGCAGGCGCCCAGCCGGGAATTCGTTGATGTAACCGTTGCCGCCGAGAATCTGGATGGCGTCGAGGGCCATTTGTGTTGCGCGTTCGGCGGTGTAGAGGATTACCCCGGCGGCATCTTTACGCGTTGTTTCGCCACGTTCGCAAGCCTGGGCGACTGCATAGAGGTAGGCGCGGCTGGCGTTGAGTTGGGTGTACATGTCGGCGACTTTGCCCTGGATCAGCTGGAATTCGCCGATGCTTTGGCCGAACTGTTTGCGGTCGTGGATGTACGGCACGATCAGGTCCATACACGATTGCATGATCCCGGTCGGGCCACCGGACAGCACGACGCGCTCGTAATCGAGGCCGCTCATCAGCACTTTTACGCCGCCGTTAAGCACGCCAAGGATGTTCTCTTCCGGCACTTCGACGTCATCGAAGAACAGCTCGCAAGTGTTCGAACCGCGCATGCCGAGCTTGTCGAACTTGTTGCTGCGGCTGAAGCCTTTCCAGTCGCGTTCCACGATGAATGCGGTGATGCCGTGCGGGCCTTTTTCCAGATCGGTTTTGGCGTAGATCACGTAGGTGTTGGCGTCTGGGCCGTTGGTGATCCAGGTTTTGCTGCCATTGAGGACGAAACGGTCGCCGCGTTTGTCGGCGCGCAGTTTCATCGACACCACGTCGGAACCGGCGTTTGGCTCGCTCATCGCCAGCGCGCCGACGTGTTCGCCGCTGATCAGTTTCGGCAGGTATTTGCTTTTCTGCTCGTGGTTGCCATTGCGGTTGATCTGGTTGACGCAGAGGTTGGAATGCGCGCCATAAGACAGCGCCACCGAAGCCGAACCGCGACTGATTTCTTCCATCGCCACCACATGCGCCAGGTAACCCAAACCCGCGCCGCCGTACTCTTCCGGCACAGTGATGCCGAGCAGGCCCATGTCACCGAATTTGCGCCACATGTCGGCTGGGAACAGGTTGTCGCTGTCGATCTGCGCCGCGCGCGGAGCGATCTCCTTGGCAACAAAGGACTGAACCTGATCGCGCAGCATGTCGATGGTTTCACCGAGGGCAAAGTTCAGGGATGGATAGCTCATGGGTCACCTTTTGGCTTTTTTGTAGGGTGGGGAGGGCGGTCGTTCTGCTCTCACCTTTACGTTAACGTAAGCTTGCGGCGAATGACTGTCAATCACCCTTTACGTTAACGTCAACTTAGGCGAGAGTAAGGTCAGTTCAAGATTGAAACGGAGCAGGCCTTGTGGGAGCGAGCCTGCTCGCGAAAGCGTCAGATCAGTCAACATGGATGTTGAATCCGCTGGCCTCTTCGCGAGCAGGCTCGCTCCCACAGGGTTAAATCCGGCAAAACCCACTAATAAAGACAATAGGGGTCGTCATGGATCAACCCAGTGCAAACCCGCAGCGCAGCTACACCCGTGGTTCTCAGGACAAGGCCTTGCTGGCGATGACCATCGGGCAGAAGTTCGATCAGACTGTCGCGCAATATCCCGACGGCGAAGCGCTGGTGGTGCGCCATCAGCAGTTGCGCTACTCATGGCGACAGCTGGCCGATGCGGTGGATCTGCACGCCAAAGCATTGCTCGCTCTGGGTTTGCAGGCTGGCGATCGTCTCGGTATCTGGGCACCCAACTGCGCACAATGGTGCATTACACAATTCGCCACGGCGAAAATCGGCGTGATCCTGGTCAACGTCAACCCGGCCTATCGCAGTTCCGAACTGGAATACGTGCTCAAACAATCCGGCTGCCAATGGCTGGTCTGCGCCGGAGCGTTCAAGTCCTCCAACTATCACGGCATGTTGCAAGGCCTGGTGCCGGAACTGGCCGGACAATCCATCGGCCAATTGCGAAGTGAGCGTTTGCCGCAGTTGCGCGGAGTAATCAGCCTCGATGCACAGCCACCTTCAGGTTTCCTGCCGTGGTCGCAATTGGCCGACATGGCAACCAGTGTCTCCAAAGAACAACTACAAGAACGCAGCGACAGCCTGCACTTCGATCAACCGGTCAACATCCAGTACACCTCCGGCACCACCGGTTTCCCCAAAGGCGCGACCCTCAGCCACTACAACATCCTCAACAACGGTTACATGGTCGGTGAAAGCATCGGCCTGACGCCGCATGATCGTCTGGTGATCCCGGTGCCGCTGTACCACTGCTTCGGCATGGTCATGGGCAACCTCGGCTGCATCACCCACGGCAGCACGATGATTTACCCCAACGATGCTTTTGACCCGTTACTGACCTTGCAAACCGTCGCCGCAGAACAAGCCACCGGCCTCTACGGCGTGCCGACCATGTTCATCGCCATGCTCGATCAGCCGCAACGCGCCGAGTTCGATCTGTCGAGCCTGCGCACCGGGATCATGGCCGGTGCGACGTGCCCGATCGAAGTGATGCGCCGGGTCATCAGCGAGATGCACATGAGCGAAGTGCAGATCGCTTACGGCATGACCGAAACCAGCCCGGTGTCGCTGCAAACCGGTCCGAACGACGAGCTGGAGCTGCGCGTGACAACTGTCGGTCGCACCCAGCCGCAACTGGAAAGCAAGATCATCGATGAAGCCGGCAACCTCGTGTCGCGCGACACCATCGGCGAACTGTGCACCCGTGGTTACAGTGTGATGCTCGGCTACTGGAACAATCCGCAGGCCACTGCCGAAGCCATCGATGAGGCGGGCTGGATGCACACCGGCGACTTGGCGAGCATGAACGAGGAGGGTTACGTCAACATCGCCGGGCGCAACAAGGACATGATCATTCGTGGCGGCGAGAACGTTTATCCGCGTGAGCTGGAAGAGTTTTTCTTCACCCACCCGGCGGTGGCGGACGTGCAGGTGATCGGCATTCCGTGCTCACGTTACGGTGAGGAGATTGTCGCCTGGATCAAATTCCACCCTGGCCACAACGCTTCGGAGCTGGAGCTGCAAACCTGGTGCAAGGAGCGCATCGCGCACTTCAAGACGCCACGGCACTTCAAATTCGTTGAAGAGTTTCCGATGACGGTGACGGGCAAGATTCAGAAATTCAGGATGCGTGAGATCAGTATCGAAGAGCTACGCGAAAAGCACGCCTGACGAATATCAAATGTAGGAGTGAGCCTGCTCGCGATAGCGGTGTGCCAGTCGACGCAACTATTGACTGACACACCGCTATCGCGAGCAGGCTCACTCCTACAGGGGGGGGGAATTGAGGAATCACAGAAAGCACAAAGGGGAGCCGAGGCTCCCCTTTAATTTTGTCGTCGCGTGCTCTTTTTTATTATTGAGGGTCGGTCTGTTGTTGTTTTTGGCAACCGTGGCCCTTTACCGCTGTTTTTGGCGACCCCCATCCGGGGTCAAGAGCAAACGTATTTTTTTGAGCGCTGATCTGCTTTCTCGTTAAACGATCCAACCGATTCGGGAGCTACCTCAAGGTAGTTTTATTGTTCTCTGCCCGGTTGCGGGTCACTCCTGAGAGCACCCTGAAAAGCACACCTTCTCCAAAAAAATCTGTTAGCTGCGTCTCTGCCGTGTTGTTTTTGTTATGTCAGAGTCGGTACGTCTTGTTTTTATTGGTTTGCTGCTTTTTATTCTTGTTATGCCATAGAGACAGCAGAAGCCGTGCCAACTTTTAAAATCCTTTATAAATCAATGGTTTGAAAATTCAAACGTTTTTTTCTTCCGGCGAAACCAGACAATTTGTTTCCGTGTTACTCGCTTAAACCCACATTACAGACACAGCGGTAACACCTTTCCCCTCACTGTGCGCTGCGCGCCTTGGCCACGCGCGAACCGCTGGGGCGGCCGAGCACCGCGCTGATCTGCTGACCCGCAGCAATCAAGGCGTCCAGGTCGATTCCGCTCTCGATGCCGAGGCCGTTGAGCAGGTACACCACATCTTCGGTAGCAACGTTACCGCTCGCGCCTTTGGCGTACGGACAGCCACCGAGGCCCGCAATAGAGCTGTCGAACACCGAGATGCCTTCGAGCAGGCTGGCATAGATATTGGCCATGGCCTGGCCATAGGTGTCGTGGAAATGCCCGGCGAGTTTTTCCCGTGGCACTTGCGCTGAAACCACGTCGAACAGGCGGCGAGTCGCGCCCGCAGTGCCGGTGCCAATGGTGTCGCCCAGCGAAACCTCGTAGCAGCCCATCGCATACAACTCGCGCGCGACCATCGCCACTTGTTCCGGCGCGACCGTGCCTTCGTACGGGCAACCGAGCACGCAGGACACGTAACCGCGCACGGTAACGCCGTGCTGTTTCGCCGCTTCCATGATCGGCGCAAAGCGCGCCAGACTTTCGCTGATCGAACAATTGATGTTGCGCTGCGAGAAGGCTTCGGAGGCAGCGGCGAACACCGCGACTTCCTTGACCCCGGCGGCTATGGCGTCTTCGAAGCCGCGCAGGTTCGGCGCCAGTGCGCCGTAGGTCACGCCGGGCTTGCGCTGGATCTGCGCGAACACCTCGGCGGAACCGGCCATCTGTGGTACCCATTTGGGCGAAACGAAACTGCCGACTTCTATATAGCCGAGACCGGCGGCGCTGAGAGCGTCGACCAGTTGCACCTTGTCGGCGACGCTGATCGGCTGGGCTTCATTCTGCAGGCCATCGCGCGGGCCGACTTCGATCAGGCGTACTTGGGAGGGGAGGGACATGGCGGTTGACCTGCTCTTTTGAATTCGTGGAGAACCCCTGTAGGAGTGAGCCTGCTCGCGATAGCGCAGTGTCAGTCAGCATTTATTTCGACTGACACACCGCTATCGCGAGCAGGCTCACTCCTACAAGGGGATTTGTGTTGTTGGCTAAATGGCCTGCTGGCTCTTGAGCGTCTGCTCCAGCGCCTGCACGCAGCGCTCTTCGGCGGTGTCGAGTTCCAGCTTCATCTGTTCGATATCCAGCAACTGCTGCTCCAGCTGCTCGCGGCGCTCAGTGATTTTCGCCAGCATGCTGTTGAGCTGTTTGGTGTTACCGCTGGACGGGTCATAAAGCTCGATCAGTTCGCGGCATTCGGCCAGCGAGAAACCGATGCGTTTGCCGCGCAGGATCAGCTTCAGGCTGACCTTGTCGCGCGGCGAATAGATGCGTTCCTGGCCTCGGCGCTCAGGACTGAGCAGGCCTTGCTCTTCATAAAAGCGGATCGCCCGGGTGGTGATGTCCAGCTCGCGGGCGAGGTCGGAGATGCTGTAAGTCTGGCTGCTCATGGAAGCGCTCGGAAAAAGGTCTTGGCGCTAAGCTAATGGCAGGTTGACGTTTACGTCAAGCAGGATGATCTATGGTGTTCATGTTGGCCTCATCGCGAGCAGGCTCACTCCTACAATTGGTTGCATTTCTTCAGATGAAACACGGTCAACTGTAGGAGTGAGCCTGCTCGCGATGGCAGCGCCGCGGTAAAAAGCCCTACACCTTATCGAGCTTCTTCTCCTGCGCCGTCACCTGTTGGCACAACTCGATCATCTGCTCGCGCATCCAGCGATTCGCCGGATCCTGATCGGTGCTTTCATGCCAGTACAAATGCGTCTCCACCGGCGGCACATCATTCACCGGCAGATTGAACGCCTGCAACTCATGCCGACGGGCAAAGCGCTCCGGCACGGTCATGACCATGTCGGTCTGCTGCATGACCTGCGACGCCATCAGATAATGCTGCGAGCGCAGGGCAATCTTGCGCTGAATACCCATTTTGCCCAGCGCCAGGTCGACATAACCCAAACCACTGCGGCGACTGGAAATGTGGATATGCGTCAGCGACAAATAATCATCCAGCGAGAGCTTTTCCTTGCCCGCCATCGGATGACCCTTGCGCATCGCACACACGTAACGGTCTTCCATCAGCTTGACGTGACGCACCTGCGGGTCGGTGTTGAGCGGTGCATCCACAGCAAAATCCAGGCGCCCGGCCGCCAGTTCCTTGGTGGTCTCCCGACGTTTTGACAGAAAACTTTCGATAATCACCGTCGGCGCCAGACGCCTCAGACGCTGAAACAGCGGCGGCAGAATCACTGCCTCGGTGAGGTCGGTCATGCTGATGCGGTAGGTCTTCACCGCTTGCGCCGGGTTGAAAATGCGACTTTCCTGAACCGACACGCGCAGCAGCGACAGCGCGTTGCGCACCGGGCCGATGATGTTCTGCGCCATTGGCGTCGGCACCATGCCCTGAGCCGTGCGCACGAACAGCGGGTCGTTGAAGGTCTCGCGCAACCGCGCCAAGGCGTTGGACACCGCCGGCTGAGTAATGCCGACAATCTGCCCGGCGCGGGTCAGGTTGGCTTCGGTGTAGATCGCGTCGAAGACGATGAAAAGGTTGAGGTCGACCTTACTCAGATTCATAACGCGGCTTCTCTTGTTATTTAGGGCGATGTTTTGGGGGCTGGCAATCAGCCGATCATATATCGGTGATGAATGTTTATACACGCCGAGAATAGGCTAGGTAAATTATCAGCGCTGTTCTAGCATCGATTGCATGACTTAAACAACCTCTGCCCAAGAAGGTAATTGATCATGGATTTCGCTTATTCGCCCAAGGTGCAACAACTGCGTGAGCGCGTGACCGCGTTCATGGACACTTACGTTTACCCGGCCGAAGCCGTGTTCGAGCGCCAGGTTGCCGAAGGCGATCGCTGGCAGCCGACGGCGATCATGGAAGAGCTCAAAGCCAAGGCCAAAGCCGAAGGCCTGTGGAATCTGTTCTTGCCGGAGTCGGAGCTCGGTGCCGGCCTGACCAACCTTGAATACGCGCCACTGGCAGAAATCATGGGCCGCTCGCTGCTCGGGCCGGAGCCGTTCAACTGCTCGGCGCCGGACACCGGCAACATGGAAGTGCTGGTGCGTTACGCCAACGAAGAACAGAAACAACGCTGGCTCGAACCGCTGTTGCGCGGCGAAATCCGCTCGGCGTTCGCCATGACCGAACCGGATGTTGCTTCGTCTGACGCCACCAACATGGCCGCCCGCGCCGTGCGTGATGGTGACGAGTGGGTGATCAACGGCAAAAAATGGTGGACCTCCGGCGCTTGCGATCCGCGCTGCAAGATCCTGATCTTCATGGGCCTGAGCAACCCCGATGCGCCACGCCACGCCCAGCACTCGATGATCCTCGTGCCGGTCGATACCCCGGGCGTGAAAATTGTCCGTCCATTGCCGGTATTCGGTTACGACGATGCACCACACGGCCACGCTGAAGTGCTGTTCGACAATGTGCGCGTACCGTATGAAAACGTCTTGCTCGGTGAGGGCCGTGGCTTCGAGATCGCTCAAGGTCGCCTTGGCCCAGGCCGCATTCACCACTGCATGCGCTCGATTGGCATGGCTGAACGGGCACTGGAATTGATGTGCAAACGCGCGGTGAGCCGCACTGCCTTCGGAAAACCGCTGGCGCGTCTGGGCGGCAACGTCGACAAGATCGCCGACTCGCGGATGGAGATCGACATGGCGCGCCTGCTGACGTTGAAAGCGGCGTACATGATGGACACCGCCGGTAACAAAGTGGCGAAGAGCGAAATCGCGCAGATCAAGGTGGTCGCGCCGAATGTCGCGCTGCGAGTGATTGATCGGGCCATCCAGATGCATGGCGGGGCCGGGGTGTCGAACGATTTCCCGCTGGCCTACATGTACGCCATGCAACGCACCCTGCGCTTGGCCGACGGCCCGGACGAGGTGCACCGCGCGGCGATCGGCAAGTTCGAGATCGGCAAGTATGTGCCGAAGGAAATGCTGCGTAGCGAACGCTGATCCGGCACCGCGTTATCGTTCTTCGCGAGCAGGCTCGCTCCCACATGGGATCGCATTCTTCCAATTGGAATGCGGTTAAATGTGGGAGCGAGCCTGCTCGCGAAAGGGCCTGAACATTCAGTACATAACCATCAGGCTCAATACACCCAAACCTCAACCCGCCGATTCTTGATCCTTCCCTCATCCGCATTGTTCGCCGCCACCGGCATCAACGCGCCAAAGCCGCGAACCTCACGCAGCACCACGCCGTTCTTCACCAACTCACGCCGCACCGCCATCGCCCGCAGTTTCGACAGCAAATCCGCGCGTGCCGGGTCATCCTTGGCATCACCAAAGCCGACCAAGGTCACCGCGCGTTCGGTTTTGTCACGCCGCTTTATATAGTCGATCACCCGTGCCAGATCCTGCCGCGCCTTGTTATCCAGACTCGCGCTGCCCTCTTCAAAACGGAAGTTCACTGTCAGCCGCTGGGCGTGACGGCTGAGGGATTGATAACCCTCGGGCATCAACGCGTTCGGCGCGAGGCTAATGGCGTGCACGGTCTGGCTGATAAAACCGTTGGCGGCGACGATCGCCTGACCCTGACGACTTTGAGCAAACGTCACCAACGCCTGCGCCCATGGATTGTTGCTGTCGGGCGGCAGATAGAAGAACAACCGGCGCGACAACGGATAGTCCTCGGTGGCGATCAGGCTGTTCAGCGGCAGCATCGATTGCGACGCGCCATCGGCAATGGCCACCGCTTTGGCCTGACGCACGTAGGGCAAACCGATGAAACCGATACCCTGCGGATCCGCGCTGACGGCGTCAGACAATTGCTCGCTGGACTCAAACCTTTTCGCGTTGCTGCTCAGACTTTTCCCACGACGACTCAGGACCAGTTCCTTAAACGTGTCGTACGTGCCGGACTGATCATCGCGCGCATATAAATGAATCGCACCGCCACGCCCGCCTAGGTCTTCCCAGCTTTTCACTTCGCCGGCAAAGATCCGCGCCAGTTGCTCGGTGTCCAGTTGTTGGAGGGGATTATCGGGATGAAGAATGATCGCCAGGCCATCGATGGCGATGACTTGTTCGGCGGCAGGGCTTTTCAGGTCGCCCAATGATTGCAAGGCTTGCAACTCGCTGTCTTTGATCTCGCGGGAAGACGCGGCCAGATCGGCGCTGGCATTTTTCAACGCGGTGAAACCGGTGCTGGAACCGTGGGCGGCGACTTCAACGACCACGCGTTTGCCTTCGTGAGTCAGGCCGACGACGCGCAATTCGTTGGCGGTGTCCGGGGTTTCGCGGTGGATTTTCAGCAGACCCTGTTCTTGCAACAGGCCTTCGACCAATGCCGGGCCGAGTTCGGCGCCGATGGTGTTGGAGCCTTGAATACGCAGCGCCGGGCCGTTTTCAGGAAGGGGCAGGGCAGCGGCAGAAACCGTCAGCCACGCACTCAAGAGAAAAACGCACAGAACACGCAGGGTCATGCCGGCACCGAATCAAGCCAAGGGGATTGCCGGGGAGATTAAGTCAGGCGCATGACCAAAATATGACAGATCAAAAGATCGCAGCCTGCGACAGCTCCTACAGGGAATGCGTACCAATGTAGGAGCTGCCGCAGGCTGCGATCTTTTGCTTTTAGCTCAATTCAAGCCAGATCGGCGCATGGTCGGACGGTTTTTCCATCCCGCGCAATTCATAGTCGACACCCGCAGCCTTCACCCGCGGCAACAAACCATGCGACGCCAGAATCACATCGATGCGCAGCCCACGCTTCGGTTCATCTTCAAAACCACGGCTGCGGTAGTCGAACCAGCTGAACATGTCGGTCACGTCCGGGTTCAAGTGCCGATAGCTGTCGGTCAGACCCCAGTTCTTCAGGCGTGCCATCCACTCGCGCTCTTCCGGCAGGAAGCTGCATTTACCGGTTTTCAGCCAGCGCTTCATGTTGTCCGGGCCGATGCCGATGTCGCAGTCTTCCGGGGAAATGTTCACATCGCCCATCACCACCACGGGCTGTTCATTGTGGAACTGGCTTTCCAGCAGCGCTTGCAGATCGCTGTAGAAACGCTGCTTGGCGGGGAATTTGGTTGGGTGGTCGCGGCTTTCGCCCTGTGGGAAGTAGCCGTTCATTATCGTCACCGGCACGCCATTGGCGTCGGCGAACGTGCCCCAGATAAAGCGGCGCTGGGCGTCTTCTTCATCGGTGGCGAAACCTTTGTGGATCGCAATCGGTTCCTGACGCGACAGCATCGCCACGCCGTAATGGCCTTTCTGGCCGTGGAAGTACACGTGGTAACCGAGGGCGCGGACTTCTTCGAGCGGGAACTGGTCGTCGTGGACTTTGGTTTCCTGCAGGCCGATGACGTCCGGCTGGTGTTTTTCGATCAGCGCTGCCAGCTGATGCGGACGGGCGCGCAGTCCGTTGATGTTGAAGGAAACGATCTTCATGGTCGGCAGTCCTGGCAAAAGGGCGATGCTAGCTGACATGTGGGATGGGGGCCAGTGTGGGGTAGGGGAAATCGTCTTTGCCTGCCAGATAGATGTTGTCTGAACCGGCGTCATCGCGAGCAGGCTCACTCCTACATTTGAAATGCGTACCCCTGTAGGAGTGAGCCTGCTCGCGATTGACGGCCGCCCAGTCGATGAAGATCCCGACTTGGTCTATACCTGTGGGGAACCACGCCACCCGCAAAAGGTTCGTACCACCAAGAGCGCCGCCATCTGAACGCGCCCCGGGGAGAATCACCGTCATGCCTGAAACCCAGACCGCCATCGCCGACATTCATATGCTCGACCGCGGTTATTCCCGCGAAGCCCGATCGCTGCTTTATCAGGCCTATCGCCACGAGCCGACCTTCGGCTATCTGTTCGAAGCCGAGCGCCCAGGCTACGAACAGCGCGTGCGGGCGACGGTGCGTGAACTGGTCAAACAGCATTTTCTCCAAGACTTGCCCGCGATCGGCCTGCTGGTCAACGACCGCCTGATCGGCATCGCCCTGATCGCGCCGCCGCAGCGCCGTTTGGGCATCACCGAAAGTTGGGCATGGCGTCTGCGCATGGTGCTCAGCACCGGCTTCCGCTGCACCCGCCGCTATCTCGAATACCACGATGCGGTTTCCGCCTGCGTGCCTACCGATTCGGTGCACATGCTGCCATTGCTGGGGATTCACCCTCAGTTCCAGGGCAAACACTTCGGCGAACAATTGCTCACAGCCATACACAACTGGTGCGCGGTGGACGAAACCTCGCAAGGCGTGGTGCTCGACACCGGAAACCCGCGCTATCTGGAATTCTATAAAAGGCAGGGTTACGAAGAGATCGGCGAAGTTGCCGTCGGCCCGGTGCGTGAACACGTATTTTTCCACGCCAATCCGCAGGTGTTACAAACTGCAACAGCATGACAATCGAACTTCTTGGGAAATTTCCTGTTCTATCACGCTCCCAAGCCCGTGATAGCATCCGCGCCTATGAAGTTTCCAGGAAGATTTACCAGTGGCGTGCTCGTGCTGTTAACCAGCTGCGCGGCGCTGGCGCAAAGTGAATTGGATGTGCGGATCAAACCGTCCAACGATGAACTCAAGGCCAATATAGAAGGCTATATCGGCAGTCTCGGCGACCGTGACGAAGAAGCCTTGCAGCGCTTCAGTCGCGGTGCCGAAGAGCAGGCGCGCAAGGCGGCTCAGGCGTTGGGCTACTACCAGCCACAGATCGAAAGTGACGTCAAGGGCGGCAACAAACCGCGTCTGGTGTTGAACATCGATCCCGGCGAGCCAATTCGCCTGCGCAACGTCACCATCCGTGTCGACGGCCCGGCTGCCTCCCTCAAATCCTTTCGTGTACCGAAAAGCGACGTGCTCAAGTCTGGCGCGGTGCTCAACCATGGCCGTTACGAAGACGCCAAAAGACTTATTCAGAATCAAGCCTCGCGCTTCGGTTTCTTCAGTGGCCATTTCACCAGCCAAAAACTCATGGTCGATCCGCGCGCGGGTGTCGCCGATGTTGAACTGATCTACGCAAGCGGCCCGCGTTATGCGCTGGGCAAAGTCAAATTCGAAGGCGACACGCCGTTCGACGAAGACCTGCTGCAACGCATGGTGCCGTTCAAGGAAGGCGAGCCGTACGATTCCGAGCTGATCGCCGAGCTGAATCGCGATCTGCAATCGAGCGGCTATTTCGAAGGCGTGCGCGTCGATGCCGCACCGACCACGGCGAAGAACGACGTGATCCCGGTAGAGGTCAAACTCGACACGCGCAAACCACGGACCATGGGCCTGGGCCTCGGTTACTCGACCGACGTCGGCCCGCGCATCAAAGCCAACTGGACACGCCATTGGGTCAACCCGCAAGGCGACAGCTATGGCTGGGAAGCCGAACTTTCGGCGCCCCGGCAAAACGTCGGGCTGTTCTACGACATCCCGCTCGACCCGCCACTGACCGACAAACTGCGTTGGGCCGGCGGTTATCAGTTCGAAGACATCGACGGCTCCGACACGCTGAGCAAACTGCTGACCTTCGGCCCGGAATGGCACAGCAAATTGCCGAGCGGCTGGCAGCGAGTGATCTCGCTGAAATGGCAGCGCGAAGAATATGAACTGGGCGACGACTCGGGCCTGAGTACATTGCTGATGCCGGGCATCAGTTATTCCTACCTGAAAAGCGACAATCGCATCGACCCGCACAACGGCTATCGCCTGAGCTTCGAAAGCAAAGTGGCCAAGGAAGGCCTCGGCTCGGACAACAACCTTTTATATGGCACCGCGCTGGTCAAAGGCTTGACCACCGTATTCGATAAGCATCGACTCCTCGGTCGCGTGCAGGTCGGCGGTAGCGCCACTAATGGTTACAACTCGATTCCGCCGTCGCTGCGTTTCTTCGCCGGTGGCGATCAGAGCGTGCGCGGTTACGACTACCAGAGCCTGTCGCCGAAAAACTCCGACGGTGACCGTATCGGCGGCCGCTACATGGTCGCCGGCAGCGTCGAGTACCAATACTCGGTCGCCGAGAAATGGCGCGTGGCGACCTTCGTCGATCAGGGCAACTCTTTCAACAAACTCGAACTGCCGAACCTCAAGACCGGGGTCGGTATTGGTGTGCGCTGGGTCTCGCCGGTGGGGCCGATCCGCCTCGACCTGGCCCACGCACTCGACGACGATGGCGGCATCCGGCTGCACTTTTCCATGGGGCCTGAGCTGTGAAGCGTGGTTTGAAAATTACGGCGCTGGCGTTGTTGGCGCTGGTGTTGTTGATTGTATTGAGTGTCACTGCTGTACTCGGCACGGGGGCCGGCAGCCGCTGGGTGTTGGGCCTCGTGCCGGGGCTGACGGTGGAAAATTTCCAGGGGCGCCTCGGCGGGCAGTGGAGCGCCGATCACCTGTTGTGGCAGCAGGACAGCAGTCGCGTCGAGCTGAACAAAGCGATCTTCGCCTGGTCACCGCTGTGCCTGACGCGCATGACTTTGTGCATCGAACAGCTCAAGGCTGATCAGGTCATCCTGCAATTTCCACCGAGCGAAGAAACCACCGAAAGCGGCCCGATCAAACTGCCGGATCTGCAATTGCCGGTGGCCATCGAACTGGGCGACGTACAGGTCGGTAGCCTGTTGTTCAACGGCAGCGAACAGCTCAAGGGCTTGCAACTGGCGGCGCACTGGACCGCCCAGGGCATGCAGATCGACAGCGTGAAATTACAGCGCGACGAGCTCAGCCTGAACCTGTCCGGCACGCTCACGCCGACCGGCAACTGGCCGCTGAACATCGCCGGCGACCTGACGTTGCCATCGCCGGGTACTGGGCCGTGGACACTGGCGTTGAAGATCGACGGCGACCTGTTGAAAACCCTCAACCTGCATGCCGACAGCCGGGGTTACCTCGACGGCCAGTTGAGTGGTGAATTGCAACCGCTGGCGGAAAACCTGCCGGCCAAAGTGCGCATCACTAGCGACGCGTTCAAGCCGAGCGCCGACCTGCCGGACACCCTGCAACTCAATCAACTGCTGCTGACCGGAGAAGGCGACCTGAAAAACGGTTACCAGCTCAGCGGCAATGCCACGCTGCCCGCCGACAAAGGCCCGGTGGCGCTGTTGCTCAAAGGCAAAGTCGACGCCAGCGGCGCGCAGATCGCCGGCCTCGACCTGACGGCCAACGATAAACAAAGCCTCAAACTCACCGGCAACGTTGACTGGAGCAAAGGCCTCAGCGCGCAAGCCAATATCAACTGGCAGGATTTTCCGTGGCATCGGCTCTATAGCGAAATCGATGAGCCACAAGTCGCTTTGCGTACCTTCACCGGCGAAGTTTCCTATACCGACGGGCAATACCTCGGCAATTTCGACGCCGCACTGGATGGCCCGGCGGGTGCGTTTACCCTGAGCAGTCCGTTCAGTGGCAGCCTGAAACAGATCGCTTTGCCGCAATTGAAAATGCAAGCCGGGCAGGGCAAGGCTGAAGGGCACGTCAACGTACAGTTCGCCGACGGCATCGCCTGGGACACGGCGCTGGAGCTGTCGGCGCTCAACCCGGCGTACTGGGTTGCTGAGCTGCCAGGCACCTTGGCCGGGCCGCTGAAAAGCCAGGGTGAAATGAAAAACGAACGCCTGAGCCTCACTGCGGATCTCGACTTGAAAGGCAAGCTGCGCGGGCAGCCGGCGATCCTCCAGGCCAAGGCGGACGGCGCGGGCGAGCAGTGGAATCTGAACGCCCTGCAAATCCGCCTCGGCGACAACAGCATCAACGGCAAGGGCAGCCTGCAACAGAAACTCACCGGGCAGATCGACATCAAGCTGTCGCGTCTGGCCCAGCTCTGGCCGCAACTGCGCGGGCAGGTCAACGGTCAGGTCAATGTGGCCGGTACGCTGCAAGCACCGCAGGGCAAACTCGATCTGCAAGGTTCGCAACTGGCGTTCCAGGACAATCGCCTGCAAAGCCTCAACCTCGATGCGACTCTCGACAGCGCACAGCGGGCGAAAATCGATCTGAAGGGCGCGGGCATTCAGGCCGGCGACACCGCGTTGGGCACGCTGACTGCCAGCGCCCAAGGTGATATCAAAAAGCAGAAACTCGACCTCGACCTGATCGGGCCGAAGCTGAAACTGGCCCTCGGTCTGGATGGCAATCTGGACAAGGGCAACTGGCGCGGACGCCTGGCCAGTGGCGACATTCAGGCCGGTGGCCAGGATTGGAAACTGCAAAATCCGGCCAAACTCGAACGTCTCGCCGACGGCAAAATCAACTTCGGCGCGCATTGCTGGATGACCGGCAATGCCAGTCTCTGTGGTGAAGATCAACGGCTGATGCCGGAGCCGAAACTGCGCTACCACCTCAAGCAATTCCCGATTGAAAGTCTCGCGCAGTGGATGCCAAAAGATTTCGCCTGGAAGGGTAAGCTCAACGCCGATCTGCAACTGGACCTGCCGGCCAGCGGCCCGAATGGCGTGGTCAGTATTGACGCCAGCGGCGGCACCCTGCGCATGAAGGAAAAGGATCAGTGGCTGGATTTCCCGTACCAGACCCTCAGGCTCACCAGCAAGCTCACGCCCAAGCGCGTCGACACCGAACTGAATTTCGTCGGCGGCAAACTCGGCGAATTGATGGTGCAGGCGCAGCTCAACCCGTTGCCGAAAAACAAACCGTTGAGCGGTTCGTTCCGTCTCAGTGGACTTGATCTGTCGGTGGCGCGGCCGTTTGTGCCGATGGTCGAGAAACTCACCGGGCGCCTGAATGGCAGCGGCACGATTTCCGGCGGATTGCTGGCGCCGCTGGTCAACGGCACCGTGCAACTCAGCGACGGCGAAGTGTCCGGCGCCGAGTTGCCGATGGAGCTGCAGAATCTGCAACTCACCGCCATGATTGCCGGCGAATCGGTGCGTCTCGACGGCGGCTGGAAAAGCGGCAAAAGCGGGCAGGGTAGCCTCAACGGTAACGTCGCCTGGGGCCAGGCGCTGGTGGTCGATCTGGCGTTGAAAGGCACGCAGTTGCCGGTCACCGTCGAGCCTTATGCCAAGCTGGAAGTGGCGCCGGATCTGAAGATTTCCATGGCCGGCGACGAGCTGAAAATCGCCGGCAAAGTGCAGGTGCCCAAAGGCGAAATCACCGTGCGTGAATTGCCGCCATCAACGGTGAAAGTCTCCGATGACACGATCATCGTCGGTGCGCAGACCGAAGAGGGCAAACCGCCGATGGCGATGAAAATGGACATCGACGTGGTGGTCGGCGAAGACAAACTGGCCTTCGCCGGTTTCGGTCTGACCGCCAACGTGCAAGGTCATGTGCACATCGGCGACAACATGGACACCCGTGGCGAACTGTGGCTCAACGACGGCCGCTACAGTGCCTACGGCCAGCGCTTGCAAGTGCGCCGCGCGCGTCTGCTGTTCGCCGGCCCTCTCGATCAGCCGTATCTGGACATCGAAGCGATTCGCCAGACCGACGACGTGATCGCCGGTATTCGCCTCAGCGGTAGCGCCGAGCAGCCGACCACGCAGATCTTCTCCGAGCCGGCGATGAGTCAGGAGCAGGCGCTTTCCTATCTGGTCCTCGGTCGACCGCTGAGCACCAACGGCGAAGACAACAACATGCTCGCGCAAGCGGCGTTGGGCCTGGGCTTGATGGGCAGTTCCGGAGTCACCAGCGGACTGGCCAAGGATCTGGGGATTCAGGACTTTCAGCTCGATACGGCGGGCAGCGGCGATGCCACCAGCGTGGTGGCCAGCGGCAATATTACCGAGAAGCTCAGTTTGCGTTACGGCGTGGGCGTGTTCGAACCGGCCAGCACCATCGCGCTGCGCTATAAGCTGAGCAAGAAGGTTTACGTCGAGGCGGCGAGTGGTGTGGCCAGTTCGCTGGATATTTTCTACAAGCGCGATTTCTGACGCGCGTTTCCCCCTGCCGGGTCGCGTCGCTGCGATCCGGCTTTTGCAGAATGAATTAGACTCAGCGCTACTTGAATGCTGCGCGGTTGGCGGCTGCCCGAAAACAACAGAGACGCCTATGGTCCGCTTGAGTATGGTCTTGCTCGGTCATGACTTTGTCCGCAAGCGTTGGTCTGCGCTGGCGCTGACGGGCATCGTCTGGGGCGCGGCCGGAGTGGGCATCTTCATTGATGCGCTGGACGGCGTTCTGTATTTCCCGCTGCATCTCTTTGGTTATCTGTTGTTGCTCGAAGCGCTGATCCTGCTGCTGGTGCCGGCACCGCAAGCCGGGACCGCTGCGGCCCTGCGCAGAGCGCGCGGACTGGCGTTTCTCTTGCTGGGGCTGCTGATCGTCGACCGGCAACACGCCGCCGGGCTGATTCTGGCGGTGCTGTTTGGCGGGGCTTTTCTGCTCGATGGCGGCTTTCGGCTGGCGGCGGCACTGGTGGTGCGTTTTGTGGGTTGGCGAGTGTCGCTGCTGGCGGGGTTGTTCGAAATCGGCTTTGGCGTGTTTATCCTCGAGCCGTATCCGACGCTGTACAAGGGCACGGTGCCGTTCTGCATCGGCATGAGCCTGTTTCTCTCCGGTTGCGCCTTGTTGCGCCAAGCCGTGCGCTTCAAAAACCAGCCGCCGCTGACAAGCCCTTTGTCGGTCAGTGCGCCGGGCAGCAGCGATGCGTTGGTGATTCACGTCTGGACTCCCAGCGGCACCGTCGATGACACCTTGGTGCGCAATCGCCTGATGAATCGCTACATCGCGGCGGTCGACATCAACGGCGTGATCTCCGCCGGCCATGCGGCGCTGGAATGTGGCCCGGACATTTACATCAGTCATTACCCGTTGGACGACATCGATCGTTCGGCAGGGGATTTCGTGCGCTTGCTGCGGGCGACGCCGAACAACGATGTTGCCGGCAGGTTTTTGCCGGATTATGCCGGCGAGGTGGCCGACTGGTGTCCGTCTTCGGTGCAGGTCAGTTTTGCCCATTACGACGCCCGACGCCTGCATGCGTTCTGGACGGAGTATCGGCAGAACAGCACGTACAACCTGACCAGCCGCAATTGTTCCAGCGCCGTCGCGCATAGCCTCGAAGCGGCCTTGGAAGGGGCGATGAACCGGGGGCATTCGAGCATGCTGGATTTCGCCCGAGTCATCTTCAGCCCCGAGTTCTGGGTTGCCGCGCAAGTGCGCAAACGGGCAGAGGCGATGGCCTGGACGCCCGGGCTGGTGCTTGATTATGCGCGAGCGTTGCATGCTGCGATCGAGCCGGCACCGCCGGGCTGGCACAGCATTTATGCGGTGAGCAAGCGGGCCTTTGGGTATGTGGCCACTGCGTTGCGGGGGCGTGCGGTGCATCCGGTGCAGCCGCCACCTGTGCAGCCTTCCGACGATTCCTGACCGGCTTCACACCGAGTCACCCCAATCGCGAGCAGGCTCACTCCTACATTTGAAATGCGTTCCCTTGTAGGAGTGAGCCAGCTCGCGATGGCGTCCGCCTGTGCAACACAAAAACCCAGCCCATTGGTCAACTAATTGCAAAGCAACCTAACTATTGCGTTGACATTCGCTGCCTAGGCAGTAACATCTCGACATACATTCACTGCCTAGGCAGTTATTAGGTGAGCAAATGAAGCATTTCACCCCGGACGAATTCAAACACTGCCATCTCGGCCTGTTGCTTGGCCGTGCCGCGCTGCTCAAGGACCGGATCATCGACACGCACATGGAACCCCACGGCATCACCGCCGCGCAGTTCAAAGTGTTGATCATCATGGCCCAGTTCGGCGTCGATACCCCGGCCGAGCTGTGCCGGCATCTGTCGCTGGACAGCGGTTCGATGACGCGCATGCTCGATCGTCTGGAGCAGAAAGGCTTTCTGGCTCGCCAGCGCAGCGAAGGCGATCGCCGTCAGGTGCAGCTCAAGCTGACCGAACAAGGCCAGCAACTGGCCGATCGCCTGCCGCACATCGGCGCCGATGCGATGAATGAACTGGCCGGCGCCGTCACCCCGGACGAGTTGAAAACCCTGGAATACATCCTCAAGAAAATCCTGCTGGCAGCCGGTGACCCGATCACCATCCAGCGCTTAGGTGAACACAATGAGCGGTAAAACCTTGCGCAGCAGCCTGACGCTGGTGCTGTCGGCGATGATCCTCGCCGGTTGCGCCAACTACAGCGGCCTCGACACGTCGGGCGCGAGCCTCGATGCGAAAAACCTGAAAGTCGGCCAATCCCTCAACGGCGTGACCCTGTCGTCGGCCGCGTGGCCGAAGAGCGACTGGTGGACCAGCCTCGGCGACCCGCAACTCGACGGTTTGATCCGCGAAGCCCTGCACGACAGCCCGGACATGCAAATCGCCGAAGCTCGCGCCCATCAGGCCAGCGCCGCCGCGTATGCCGCCGATGCCGCACGTTATCCGACCCTCGACGCCAGCGCCGGCATCAGCCGTTCGCGTCTGGCCAAGGATCAAGATCCGTTGGGGCAGGGCGATGCCTACGCCACCGTGCGTAACGTCAGCGCCGGTTTCAATTACAACTTTGACCTGTGGGGCGGCCAGCGCGATGCCTGGGAAGCTGCACTCGGTCAGGCCCGCGCCGCTGAAGTCGATCGTCAGGCCGCGCAGTTGACGCTGGCCGCCGATGTTGCGCGTGCCTACAGCGATCTCGGTCAGGCACACATCGTTTATGACCTGGCCAACGACGACCTCAAGCGCACCAAGCAGATGCTCGACCTGAGCCAGCGTCGCCTGAGCTCCGGGATCGACAGCCAGTACCAGTTCCAGCAAACGCAAAGCCTGGAAGCCAGTTCCGAAGCCAGCCTGATCGACGCGGAAAAACGCCTGAACAGCGCCAAAATCGCCTTGGCCGTGTTGCTCGGCAAAGGCCCGGATCGCGGCAACGAAATCGCCCGACCAAAAGTGCTGCAAGCCAGCGCGGTCGCCGTGCCTTCAGTGCTGCCGGCAGAACTGCTCGGTCGTCGCCCGGATCTGGTCGCCGCGCGCTGGCGTGTCGAGGCGGCGAGCAAGGACATCGACTCGGCGAAAACCCGCTTCTATCCCAACTTGAACCTCACGGCCTCGGCCGGTGCCGAGTCCTTGTTGGGTGACGCGATGTTCGGCTCGGCCAGTCGCTTCTTCAACATTGCTCCGACCATCTCGGTGCCGATCTTCGACGGCGGACGCCTGCGCGCCAACCTCGATGCACGCGACGCCGATTACGATCTGGCGGTGGCGCAGTACAACAAAAGTCTGGTGAAAGCACTGGGCGATGTCAGCGACACGATCAACCAGTTGCGTGACATCGGCCGGCAAATCGGTGCGCAGCAACACGCCACCGAGATTGCTCAGGACTCTTACAACACCGTTGTCCAGCGTTACGGTTCCGGCATCGGCAACTACCTGGACGTGCTCAGCATCGAGCAGCAATTGCTCCAGGCCCAGCGTCAGTTGGCCAACCTCAATGCCGAGCAGATCGACCTGTCGATTCAACTGATGCAAGCGCTGGGCGGCGGCTTCCAGGGAGACACCCTGACCGCAGCCAACGCCAGCCCAGCCACGCCGCACAACTAATTCAAGGTAATTGTCATGGCCACTGCCGAAAACACCCAAGCTCAAGGCAACACCCCGGACACCGGCAACCCGCGCAAACGCAAAGTGATGCTGCTGGTGCTGGCCGTTGTCGTCCTGCTCGCCGGCGCCGGCGTCTGGGCGTATCACGAGTTCATCGGGCGCTTTAACGAAAGCACCGACGACGCCTACGTCAACGGTAACGTCGTGGAAATCACCCCGCTGGTCACCGGCACTGTGGTCAGCATCGGTGCTGACGATGGTGATCTGGTTCACGAAGGTCAGGTGCTGATCAACTTCGACCCGAACGACGCCGAAGTCGGCCTGCAAAGTGCTCAAGCGAAACTGGCGCGCACCGTGCGTCAGGTGCGCGGCTTGTACAGCAATGTTGATGGCATGAAAGCCCAGGTCAACGCGCAACAGGCCGAAGTGCAGAAAGCCCAGGACAACTATAACCGCCGGAAAAACCTGGCGCAGGGCGGGGCGATTTCCCAGGAAGAACTGTCCCACGCTCGCGACGACCTGACCTCGGCGCAAAACGCCCTGGCCAACGCCAAACAGCAGCTGAAAACCACCAGCGCGCTGGTCGATGACACCGTGGTGTCGTCGCACCCGGACGTGATGTCGGCCGCTGCCGATCTGCGTCAGGCCTACCTGACCAATGCCCGCAGCACGTTGATTGCGCCGGTCACCGGTTATGTCGCCAAGCGCACCGTGCAACTTGGTCAGCGTGTGCAGCCGGGCACGGCGTTGATGGCGGTGATTCCGCTGGATCAGCTGTGGATCGACGCCAACTTCAAGGAAACCCAATTGCGTGACATGCGCATCGGTCAGCCGGTCGATATCGAATCCGATATCTACGGCAGCGACGTGAAATACAGCGGCACCGTCGACAGCCTCGGCGCCGGTACGGGTAGCGCGTTTGCCTTGCTGCCAGCGCAGAACGCCACTGGTAACTGGATCAAGATCGTTCAGCGTGTGCCGGTGCGCATTCACATCAACGCCGAAGAACTGGCCAAGCACCCGCTGCGCGTCGGCCTGTCGACCAACGTTGAAGTGAACCTGCACGACCAGAGCGGCCCGGTGCTGGCGCAGCAGCCGCCGCAAAAAGCGTCGTTCAGCACCAACGTCTACGACCGCCAACTGGCTGAAGCCGACGCGATGATTGCGCAGCTGATCCACGACAACAGCGCCGCGGTGAGCAAAACCGCACAACGCTGATCCCGACGCGGACCCTGTGGGAGCGAGCCTGCTCGCGAATGCTGACTGACATTCAACTTAGAAGTTGTCTGACACACCGCTTTCGCGAGCAGGCTCGCTCCCACAAAGGGCATGGCGCCAATCAGGTTTCATAGGATTCACAATGAGCAATAACGCCTCTTTCACGCCGCCCAGCCTGTTGCTCAGCACCATCGGCCTGTCGCTGGCGACGTTCATGCAAGTGCTCGACACCACCATCGCCAACGTGGCACTGCCGACGATTTCCGGCAACCTGGGGGTGAGTTCGGAGCAGGGCACCTGGGTGATCACCTCGTTCGCCGTGAGCAACGCGATTGCGCTGCCGCTGACCGGTTGGCTCAGCCGCCGTTTCGGCGAGGTGAAGCTGTTTTTGTGGGCCACGATTCTGTTCGTGCTGGCCTCGTTTCTCTGTGGTATCTCCACATCGATGCCGGAACTGATCGGCTTCCGCGTGCTGCAAGGTCTGGTCGCCGGGCCGCTGTACCCGATGACGCAAACCCTGTTGATCGCGGTTTATCCCCCCGCGAAGCGAGGCATGGCCCTGGCGTTACTGGCGATGGTCACGGTGGTCGCGCCGATTGCAGGTCCCATTCTCGGTGGCTGGATCACTGACAGTTACAGCTGGCCGTGGATCTTCTTCATCAACGTGCCGATCGGCATCTTTGCGGTGATGGTGGTGCGTTCGCAACTGGCAAAACGTCCGGTGGAAACCAGCCGTCAGCCGATGGATTACGTCGGTCTGATCACGCTGATCATCGGCGTCGGCGCGTTGCAGGTGATCCTCGACAAAGGTAATGACCTGGATTGGTTCGAGTCGAACTTCATCATCATCGGCGCGGCGATTTCGGTGATCGCGCTGGCGGTGTTCGTTATCTGGGAAATGACCGACCAACATCCGGTGGTCAACCTGCGCTTGTTTGCGCACCGTAACTTTCGCATCGGCACGCTGGTGTTGGTGCTGGGTTACGCCGGGTTCTTCGGTATCAACCTGATCCTGCCGCAGTGGCTGCAGACGCAAATGGGCTACACCGCGACCTGGGCCGGTCTGGCCGTAGCGCCGATCGGCATTCTGCCAGTGCTGCTGTCGCCGTTTGTCGGCAAGTACGCGAACAAGTTCGACCTGCGGTTACTGGCCGGGCTGGCGTTTCTGGCGATTGGTCTGAGTTGCTTTATGCGGGCCGGATTCACCAATGAAGTCGATTTCCAGCATATCGCGCTGGTGCAGTTGTTCATGGGCATTGGTGTGGCGCTGTTCTTTATGCCGACCCTGAGCATTCTGATGTCGGACCTGCCGCCGAGTCAGATTGCCGATGGTGCCGGTCTGGCGACTTTTCTGCGGACGTTGGGCGGTAGCTTTGCGGCGTCGCTGACCACGTGGATCTGGATTCGCCGGGCGGATCAGCATCATGCATATATGAGTGAGAGCATCAGCACCTTTGAACCGGCGACTCGCGAGACCTTGAATCATTTGGGCGGGGCGAGCCAGTCGGCGTATGCGCAGATGGATCAGATTTTGACGAGCCAGGCGTACATGCTCTCCACCGTGGATTACTTCACGTTGTTGGGCTGGGGGTTTATGGGGTTGATTCTGATTGTGTGGCTGGCGAAGCCGCCGTTTGCTGCCAAGGCGGGGCCTGCGGCTTCAGGACATTAAGGTCAAAAGCCCCTCACCCTAACCCTCTCCCAGAGGGAGAGGGGACTGACCGTGGTGGATGTTCGAGGTACACCGACTTGCAATACCGAGTCGAACTCAGGTTTTGAAAAGCACAGAGATCGGCTCCCTTTGCCCTTCGGCCCGTTGGGGAGAGGGGACTGTCTGACTTCAGTCGAACTCGGTTTTGAAAAGCACAGAGATCGGCTCCCTTTCCCCCTCGCCCCCCTGGGGGAGAGGGCTGGGGTGAGGGGGTAGCGCTCTTCAGCCGTGCGGCAAAGCCAGCGGCGGGGCGAAGTCGAACGGTGCCAATGCGTACCCGCTCTCATCCACCTGCAACGCCCACCCCTGACGATCCCAATCCCCCAGCACAATCCGCTTCGCCGCCTGCTCACCGAGCTGCAACTTGTGAATCGCCGGGCGATGAGTGTGCCCATGAATCAGGGTTTTCACGCCGTATTCCTGCATGATCCGCGGAACTTCCTCGGGCGTGACATCAACGATGTCATTAGCCTTCATCCGCGTCTGCGCCTTGCTCTCGCTGCGCAGTTTGCGAGCGAGTTTATGGCGGCTGCTCAGCGGCAGGTTACGCAGGATAAACAGCGTGATCGGATTGCGCAGATAACGCCGCAGCTTCATATAGCCGACATCGCGGGTGCAGAGGCTGTCGCCGTGCATCAACAGCACCGGCTCGCCATAGAACTGCACGACACTCGGGTCCTTCAACAACGTACAGCCGGCCTGCTTGCAGAAGGCCTTGCCGAGCATGAAGTCGCGATTGCCGTGCATCAGAAAGATCGCCGTGCCGCTGTCGCTCAATTGGCGCAGGGCCTGGCAGATGGAACGCTGGAAGGGCGTCATGGCGTCGTCGCCAATCCACGCCTCAAAGAAGTCGCCGAGGATGTACAACGCACTCGCCGAGCGGGCGCGTCCGGCGAGCAAATCCAGAAACGCCCGGGTAATGTCCGGGCGCTCCTCTTCCAGATGCAAGTCTGAAATCAGCAATATCACGCTTCGATGATCTCGGCTTTCTCGATGATCACGTCGTCTGCTGGTACGTCCTGGTGGCCGGCCTTGGAAGTGGTCGCCACGCCTTCGATCTTGTCGACAACTTCGGTGCCTGCAACGACTTTACCGAACACGGCATAACCCCAGCCTTGAGCGGTCTTGGCGGTGTGGTTGAGGAAGCTGTTGTTGGTGGCGTTGATGAAGAACTGCGCCGATGCCGAATGCGGGTCCATGGTGCGAGCCATGGCCAGGGTGTACTTCTCGTTCTTCAGGCCGTTATCAGCTTCGTTCTGGATGCTGGCGCGCTTGTCTTTCTTTTCCTGCATGCCAGGCTGGAAACCGCCGCCCTGGATCATGAAACCCTTGATCACACGGTGGAAAACCACGTTCTCGTAGTGACCGGCCTTAACATATTCGAGAAAGTTGGCAACGGTGATTGGCGCTTTTTCCGCGTCCAGTTCGATGACGATGTCGCCGAAGTTGGTGGTCAGTTTGACTTGAGTCATGATCGGTGCTCTTTTTCAATGAAGCGTTTTATAAAGAATTCGTGGGTAATGGGACATTTCGGCCCGTTACCGGTTCAGCCCGTGGGCCAAGGTGCGCAGTTTAGCGTGACAGGCGCGAATTTCGAGGCTGTTTTTCAATTCCCGGCGATAAAAAGCACACCTTTATAGGGCCTGCTCTGTCAGCCCCTTGACAGCATCGGCTATGATAGCGGCTTTGTTTTGTCTGGCCCCCTCTGCGGCCGCGCACATGTAAGTCAAGGATCCTATGAGCAAGCCCACTGTCGACCCTACCTCGAATGCCAAGTCCGGCCCTGCCGTGCCGGTCAATTTCCTGCGGCCGATCATCCAGGCAGACCTGGACTCGGGCAAGCACACGCAGATCGTCACCCGTTTCCCGCCGGAGCCCAACGGCTACCTGCACATCGGCCACGCCAAGTCGATCTGCGTGAACTTCGGTCTGGCCCAGGAGTTCGGCGGCGTCACGCACCTGCGTTTCGACGACACCAACCCGGCCAAGGAAGACCAGGAATACATCGATGCGATCGAGAGCGACGTCAAATGGCTGGGCTTCGAATGGTCCGGCGAAGTGCGCTACGCCTCGCAGTATTTCGACCAGTTGCACGATTGGGCCGTTGAGCTGATCAAGGCCGGCAAGGCCTACGTCGACGACCTGACTCCTGAGCAAGCCAAGGAATACCGTGGCAGCCTGACCGAGCCGGGCAAGAACAGCCCGTTCCGCGACCGTTCGGTAGAAGAAAACCTCGACTGGTTTGCCCGCATGCGTGCCGGTGAGTTTCCGGACGGCGCCCGCGTGCTGCGTGCGAAGATCGACATGGCCTCGCCGAACATGAACCTGCGCGACCCGATCATGTATCGCATCCGCCACGCCCATCACCACCAGACCGGTGACAAGTGGTGCATCTACCCGAACTACGATTTCACCCACGGCCAGTCGGATGCCATCGAAGGCATCACCCACTCGATCTGCACCCTCGAGTTCGAAAGCCATCGTCCGCTGTACGAGTGGTTCCTCGACGCATTGCCAGTGCCGGCGCACCCGCGTCAGTACGAGTTCAGCCGTCTGAACCTCAACTACACCATCACCAGCAAGCGCAAGCTCAAGCAACTGGTCGATGAAAAGCACGTCAACGGCTGGGACGATCCGCGCATGTCCACGCTGTCGGGCTTCCGCCGCCGTGGCTACACGCCGAAATCGATCCGCAACTTCTGCGAAATGATCGGCACCAACCGTTCCGACGGCGTGGTCGACTTCGGCATGCTCGAATTCAGCATCCGTGACGACCTCGACCAGACCGCACCGCGCGCCATGTGCGTACTGCGTCCGCTGAAAGTCGTCATCACCAATTACCCGGAAGGCCAGGTCGAGAACCTCGAACTGCCGCGCCACCCGAAAGAAGACATGGGCGTACGCGCACTGCCATTCGCCCGGGAAATCTACATCGACCGTGACGACTTCATGGAAGAGCCGCCGAAGGGCTACAAGCGCCTGGAACCGGCCGGTGAAGTGCGTCTGCGCGGCAGCTACGTGATCCGTGCCGACGAAGCGATCAAGGACGCCGACGGCAACATCGTCGAGCTGCGCTGCTCGTACGACCCGGAAACGCTGGGCAAGAACCCTGAAGGCCGCAAGGTCAAAGGCGTGATCCACTGGGTGCCGGCCGCCGCCAGCGTCGAGTGCGAAGTGCGTCTGTACGATCGTCTGTTCCGCTCGGCCAACCCTGAGAAGGCCGAAGACAGCGCGAGTTTCCTCGACAACATCAACCCTGATTCGCTGCAGGTACTCACCGGTTGTCGTGCGGAGCCATCGCTTGGCAATGCACAGCCGGAAGACCGTTTCCAGTTCGAGCGCGAAGGATACTTCGTCGCTGATTTGAAGGACTCGAAACCAGGTCAGCCGGTATTCAACCGTACCGTGACCCTGCGTGATTCGTGGGGCCAGTGATTCAGCGTCAAGGGAAATAACGTGCTAACGATCTACAACACGCTCACCAAGAGCAAAGAAGTCTTCAAGCCGCTGGATGGCAACAAGGTGCGCATGTACGTCTGCGGGATGACCGTGTACGACTACTGCCACCTTGGCCACGGCCGCAGCATGGTCGCGTTCGACCTGGTGACCCGCTGGTTGCGGTTCAGCGGTTACGACCTGACCTACGTGCGCAATATCACCGACATCGACGACAAGATCATCAATCGCGCCAACGAGAACGGTGAATCGTTCGAAGCGTTGACCGAGCGCATGATCGCCGCGATGCACGAGGACGAAGCGCGCCTGAACATCAAGAAGCCGGACATGGAACCGCGCGCCACGGATCACATTCCGGGCATGCACGCGATGATCCAGACCTTGATCGACAAGGGTTACGCCTACGCCCCGGGCAACGGCGACGTGTACTACCGCGTCGCCAAATTCATGGGCTACGGCAAGCTGTCGCGCAAGAAAATCGAAGACCTGCGCATCGGCGCGCGCATTGAAGTCGACGAGTCGAAACAGGACCCGCTCGACTTCGTGCTGTGGAAAGCCGCCAAACCGGGCGAGCCGAGTTGGGAATCGCCATGGGGCGCCGGGCGTCCGGGTTGGCACATCGAGTGCTCGGTGATGTCCACCTGCTGCCTGGGCGAGACTTTCGACATTCATGGCGGCGGCAGCGACCTCGAGTTCCCGCACCACGAAAACGAAATCGCCCAGAGTGAAGCGGCCACCGGCAAGACCTACGCCAACGCGTGGATGCATTGCGGCATGATTCGCATCAATGGCGAGAAGATGTCCAAGTCCTTGAACAACTTCTTCACCATTCGCGACGTGCTGGAAAAGTACCACCCGGAAGTCGTGCGTTACCTGCTGGTGTCGAGCCACTACCGCAGCGCGATCAACTATTCGGAAGACAACCTCAAGGACGCCAAAGGCGCACTCGAGCGTTTCTACCACGCGTTGAAAGGCCTGCCGACCGTGGCACCGGCGGGCGGCGAAGCGTTTGTTGAACGCTTCACTACCGTGATGAACGACGACTTCGGCACGCCGGAAGCGTGCGCGGTGCTGTTTGAGATGGTGCGTGAGATCAACCGCCTGCGTGAGAGCGATCTTGATGCGGCGGCGGGTCTGGCGGCACGTCTGAAAGAGCTGGCGAGTGTGTTGGGTGTGTTGCAGCTCGAAGCCGATGACTTTTTGCAGGCGGGCGCTGAAGGGCGTGTCGATGCGGCAGAGGTTGATGCACTGATTGCGGCGCGTCTGGCAGCACGTGCGGGTAAGGATTGGGCTGAGTCCGATCGTATCCGTGATCAGCTGACGGCGATGGGCGTTGTGTTGGAAGACGGCAAGGGTGGGACTACCTGGCGTTTGGCTGACTGATTGCCGCGTTTAGCTTCAAAACAAAACCCGCCTTGTGCGGGTTTTTGTTTGGGCGCAAGAAAAGCCCCTCACCCTAGCCCTCTCCCAGGGGGAGAGGGGACCGAATGGGGGATGCTCAAGAGATACAGCGACTTGAACGATGTTTGCCGAATCCATAATCAACTCGGTTTTTCAGGTCGATGCACAACGCCAGACACCTCGGTCGGCTCCCTCTCCCTCCGGGAGAGGGTTGGGGTGAGGGAGAGGGTGTCAAAGAGACACGCCGACTTGAACCTGCCTTGAATCCATAATCGACTGGTTTTTTCAGGTCGATGCACAACGCCAGACACTTCGGTCAGCTCCCTCTCCCTCGGGGAGAGGGTTGGGGTGAGGGAGAGGGTGTCAAAGAGACACGCCGACTTGAACCTGCCTTGAATCCATAATCGACTGGTTTTTTCAGGTCGATGCACAACGCCAGACACTTCGGTCAGCTCCCTCTCCCTCGGGGAGAGGGCTGGGGTGAGGGTTGCTTTTGACGTTCGCGTAGGTCTTGATGTCGGCAACGCGTTCAGCCGGATGCTGAGCGGTGACGATCATGTAAGGGAAACACCATGGCCAATCACTACCGCGAACTGCTAACGACCCCCGGCGCCACCGGGCTAGTGCTCGCGAGTTCCATCGCACGCTTGCCGCAGGCAATGATCGGCATCGGCATCATCACCATGCTGGTGCAGCAAACCGGAGTTTACTGGCTGGCCGGTGCCGTCGCCGGGACGTTCACTCTGGCCAATGCGCTGCTCGGCCCGCACATCTCCAGACTGGTCGATCAACATGGCCAGAGTCGCGTACTGCCCATCGTCACCGCGTTCAGCATTGCCATGCTGCTGGCGCTGATCACCGCCGTCTACTTGCGCGCACCTGCCGCACTGCTGTTTGTTCTGGCGGCATTGGCGGGGACGATGCCGAGCATGCCGTCGATGATCCGCGCCCGATGGACGCAGTTGTTCCGGGGTAAGCCTCAACTGCACACGGCGTTCTCGCTGGACACGGTACTCACCGAAATGGCCTACATCGTCGGTCCGCCACTGGCGATCGGTTTGAGCGTGAGCTTTTTTGCCGAGGCCGGACCACTGGTCGCGGTCGGATTGCTGGCCGTCGGGGTGACGGCGTTCCTCCTGCAACGCCAGACTGAACCTAAAGTTGTCGTGGGCCACGCCAGTCATGGCGGCTCAACCCTGCTGATTCCCGGTGTACGCACCATTGTGCTGGCGCTGTTGGCGATGGGTGTCATTGGCGGAGCAATCGATGTCGCCGTCGTCGCGTTCGCCAATGCGCAGGGCTGGCCAGCGTCGGCGACCTTTATCCTCGCCGCCTATGCGTTCGGCTCACTGGTGGCGGGTTTGACGTTCGGTGCAATGAGGGTTTCCCTGCCGATCGAAAAACAGTTCCTGATCGGGATATTGGTCACGGCATTCACCGGCGTGTTGCCGATTTTTGCAGCGGACGTTTATGTCCTGTCAGCGACGCTGTTTATTGCCGGGATTTCGTTTGCGCCTACGATGGTCGTGGTGATGAAGCTGGGGACGATCATCATCCCGCCATCGAGGATTACTGAAGGGCTGACGTGGATGACCACGGGTATCAGCATAGGCGTTGCGCTGGGCGGCATGTTGGCGGGGCTGGTTATCGATGCCTGGGGCGCGCGGGCGGGGTTTGGCGTGGCCATTGGCGCTGGGATCATGATGGTGGTTGTTGTGATGGTGGGATTGCGCACATTGGAGGCGGCTTCGGTTGCGCATGTTGAGCCGGAATTTTCGCCCTCACCCTAGCCCTCTCCCCCAGGAGAGGGGACTGAATGGGGGATGCTCACGAGATACGCCGACCTGAACGGGATGCTTTGAATCCATAATCGACTGGTTTTTTCAGGTCGATGTACAACGCCAGACACCTCGGTCGGCTCCCTCTCCTTTGGGAGAGGGCTGGGGTGAGGGGAAGGGATTCACTCAACCTTCAATCTGCCGCAACCGCTTATAGAGCGTATTCCGACTCACCCCCAACCGTCGGGCCAGATGCGAAATATTCCCCCCAGCCGCTTTCAACTCCCGGTTCAACGCCTCAACATCATTCAAATCAACCCCCAACGGCACCGCGCTCTCCACCGGCTCCATCTCCAGATCAACAAAAAAATCATCCGGCAAATGCTCCAGCCTCACCGGCTGTTCCTCAGCCATCGCCAGCGCCACCTGCATCACACTGCTGACCTGACGCAAATTCCCCGGCCACGGATGACGACTGAACAACTCCAGCACCTCTTGGCTCAACCCCGCCCATTGCGTCGGCTCACGATGCTGTTCCCACAGTCTTTTAAACAACGCCTCCTTATCACTGCGCTCGCGCAATGGCGGCAGTTCCAGCGTCAGCCCGCCAATGCGGTAATACAAATCCTCACGAAATCGCCCTAATTGCACTTGTTCGCGTAAGGATCGGTTAGTCGCCGAAATGATCCGTAAATCCACCGGGAACAACTCGCTGCTACCCACCGGCTGCACACAGCGCTCCTGCAATACCCGCAGCAACCGCGCCTGAGTCGGCAACGGCATGTCGCCGATTTCATCAAGAAAAAGCGTGCCTTTATCAGCCTTGCGAATCAGCCCGATGCTGCCTTTCTGATTGGCGCCGGTGAACGCGCCTTTCTCGTAGCCGAACAATTCCGACTCGACCAGTTCGGCGGGGATCGCCGCGCAGTTGACCGCAATGAACGCCTGTTTGCTGCGTGAACTGGCCTGGTGCAGGGCTTTGACGAAGACTTCCTTGCCGACACCGGTTTCGCCGTGAATCAGCAGCGGAATGTCTTTCTCCAGTAACCGCTCAGCCTGACGCACGGCTTTTTCCACGCGACTGTCGCCGAAGTGCAGAGTGTTGAGGCTGATGGCGGTGGGCGCAACAGTTTTGGGGTCAGCAGCAAAAACGCGCGGCTGAATCGACGCCTGCTTCGGCCGCTTCAACAAACACTGGAAGCGGTTGCGCCCGGACGTCTGCAAGGCAAACGGCATGCCGTCGGGCTGATTGATCAGCTCCAGCAGTGAAACCTTGAACAGACTTTCAACGCTGACCCGCGACAAGCGCACACCCAGCAAATTGTCGGCACGACGATTGGCCGACAGCACCTGTCCGCTCTCATCAAAGATCAACAACCCGGCCCACTGACTGTCGAGGTTGTTCAACCCGGTGTTGAAGGTCAGTTGAAAGTGCTGGCCATGGAACAGGTTGAGGATCAGCCGGTTCTCCACGGTCTGGCTCATCATCTTGACCATGCCCAAGGTGTGCGAGGGCGGCAGATAGCTGTCGCTGGACACATCAAGTACCGCGATCACTTTGCGCTCGGCGTCGAAAATCGGCGCGGCGGATCCGGTCATGAAGCGGTTGGCTTTCAGAAAGTGCTCATCGTGTTCGATATGCACCGCTTGCTCGCAGGCCAGCGCCGTGCCGATCGCGTTGGTGCCGCTGCAGCGCTCCATCCAGCTCGCCCCAGCTTGAAAGCCGCGTGCCAGATTCGGCTCGATAAAGCGCTGCGTACCCCACGAGGTCAGCACCTGGCCCTGATTGTCGGCGAGCATGATCAGGCAGTTGGAGTTGCTCAGGATGTTTTCGTAATAGGGCAGGACTTCCTGATGCGTGGTCTGCACCAGCGAATGATGACTGTCGAGCAGCTGCGCAATACCGGCGGCGGGTAGTTGATCGAAGGCCGGCGTGCTTTGGTGATCAAGACCGAACGCGCGGCAACGTTGCCAGGAAGTCTGGACGATCGCGTCGTGGGACAGCGGCGGGGCAGGTGCGGCCATGGCAGTCAGCCTCTGATGCAGCATTCTTATTATTGTTATTCGATCCCCTGTAGGAGCTGCCGCAGGCTGCGATCTTTTGATCTTGATTGTCAAAAAACAGGATCAAAAGATCGCAGCCTGCGGCAGCTCCTACAGGGGGATCGGTTCGCAAAAAGCGTTCATAGAGTGTTGTTCACTATTGTTCATTGTCAATCGCCCAACTGTTCAAATGTGTTCAGCAATGAACGCCGTTTCCCCGCACTTTCAACGATTTTCACGCCAAATCAACCACTTGCCATTTCTGGCACGAAACTCGCTCCTGTGCACAGGTCTCTTGACTCCAATAATAAAAAGGCCGAGCCATGTCACTCACCCTGGAGCACGTCAGCCGTACCGTCGAGGGCCAGACCTGGATCGACGATGCGTGCCTGAAATTCGAACCCGGTTCGTTCAACGTTCTGCTCGGCCGCACGCTGTCCGGCAAAACCAGCCTCATGCGTTTAATGGCCGGGCTCGATAAGCCCGACAGCGGCCGCATCCTGATGAACGGCGTCGACGTCACCCAACGCCCGGTGCGCCTGCGCAACGTGTCGATGGTTTATCAGCAATTCATCAATTACCCGACCATGACCGTGTTCGAGAACATCGCCTCGCCGCTGCGTCAGGCTGGTGTCTCGAAAGAAATCATCCATAGCAAAGTGCAAGAGACGGCGAAGATGCTGCGCATCGAGAAGTTTCTGCAGCGCTATCCGCTGGAGCTGTCCGGCGGTCAACAGCAGCGCACGGCCATGGCCCGTGCGCTGGTCAAGGACGCCGAGCTGATCCTGTTCGATGAGCCGCTGGTCAACCTCGACTACAAACTGCGTGAAGAGCTGCGCCAGGAAATGCGCGAGCTGTTTAAGGCGCGCCACACCATCGCCATCTACGCCACCACCGAGCCCAACGAAGCGCTGGCACTCGGCGGCACCACGACGATTCTTCACGAAGGTCGGGTGATTCAGAGCGGCCCGTCCACTTCGGTCTATCACCAGCCACAAACCGTGCTCGCCGCCGAATTGTTCTCCGAACCACCGATCAACCTGATGCCCGGACGCATTGCCGGCAACGAAGTGAGTTTTGCCAACTTCGTACACTTCCCGTTGAACGTCGATCTGCGTCCGGTGGGCGAGGGCGAGTTCCGTTTTGGCGTGCGCCCCAGCCATATTTCGCTGGTGCCGAGCAATGATGACGACCTCGAACTGGCCGTCACCGTCGAAGTCGCCGAGATCAGCGGTTCGGAAACCTTCCTGCACGTGCGCAACGAGCATTTCCTGCTGGTGCTGCACCTGCCCGGCGTTCACGAATACGACGTCGATGCGCCGATCCGCATTTACATCCCGACCCACAAACTGTTTGTTTTCGATGCGCAGGGCCGTCTGGTGCAAGCACCGGGCCGGCGTGTCGCGAGGGTTGCCTGATGGCCGAAATCCGTTTGCAGCACCTCGCCCACAGCTACAGCAAGACCCCGAGCGGCGCCGAGGATTACGCGATCCGCGAGATGGATCACGTCTGGGAACAGGGCGGTGCTTACGCCTTGCTCGGGCCGTCGGGTTGCGGCAAGTCAACGTTGCTCAACATCATTTCCGGCCTGCTCAGCCCTTCGCAGGGGCACGTTTTATTCGACGGCAAAGCGGTCAACGACCTGACGCCGGAGAAGCGCAACATCGCCCAGGTTTTCCAGTTTCCGGTGGTTTACGACACCATGACCGTGTTCGATAACCTCGCTTTCCCTCTGCGAAATCAGGGCATGGCCGAGGCGAAAGTGCACAGCAAGGTGCAGGAAATTGCCGAAGTCCTCGACCTGCAAAGCCTCCTGAGCAAGAAGGCGCGCAACCTCACCGCCGACGAAAAACAGAAAGTCTCGATGGGCCGTGGTCTGGTCCGTGACGACGTTTCCGCAATCCTGTTCGATGAACCGCTGACGGTGATCGACCCGCACCTGAAGTGGAAACTGCGGCGCAAGCTCAAGCAGATTCACGAGCAGTTCAACATCACCATGGTCTACGTGACCCACGATCAACTCGAGGCCTCGACCTTCGCTGACAAGATCGCGGTGATGTACGGCGGCCAGATCGTCCAGTTCGGCACGCCACGGGAATTGTTCGAGCGGCCGAGCCACACCTTTGTCGGCTATTTCATTGGCAGCCCCGGGATGAACCTGATCGAGGTGCAGCCGCAACCCGGAGGCGTCGGTTTCGCCTCGACGCACCTGCCGTTGTCCGACGCCATGCAACGCCATATCGAACACGGTCAGTGGAAGAATCTGAAGGTCGGCATCCGCCCGGAGTTTATTCATGTGTGGGACGAGCCGTTTGATGACGCGATGCAGGCCAGGGTCGTACACGTCGAAGACCTCGGCACCTACAAGATCATGACCCTTGACCTCAATGGTGCACCGCTGAAAGTGCGCCTGGCCGAAGACAAACCGGTGCCCGAGGGCACGGCGTACATCAGTTTTCCGGCACAGTGGCTGATGGTCTATGCCGATGAATTTCTGCTCGAAGCCGACAGCAGCGAGGTGCAGCCATGAACAAGGTGCAGAACAACAAGGCCTGGTGGCTGGTGTTGCCGGTGTTCCTGCTGGTGGCGTTCAGTGCGGTGATCCCGATGATGACCGTGGTCAACTATTCGGTGCAGGACATCTTCGACCAGTCCAGCCGCTACTTCGTCGGTGCTGACTGGTACAAGCAAGTGCTGCTTGATCCGCGTTTGCACGACTCTTTACTGCGCCAGTTCATCTACTCGGCCTGCGTGTTGCTGATCGAAATTCCATTGGGCATCGCTGTTGCGCTGACCATGCCGACCAAGGGTCGCTGGTCATCGGTGGTGCTGATCATTCTGGCGATTCCGTTGCTGATTCCGTGGAACGTGGTCGGCACGATCTGGCAGATTTTCGGCCGCGCGGACATTGGTTTGCTCGGTTCCAGCCTCAACGCCATGGGCATCAGTTACAACTACGCAGCCAACACCATGGACGCCTGGGTGACGGTTTTGGTGATGGACGTCTGGCACTGGACTTCACTGGTGGCGCTGCTGTGCTTCTCCGGTTTGCGCGCGATTCCCGACGTGTATTACCAGGCTGCGCGCATCGACCGCGCCTCGGCCTGGGCGGTGTTCAGGCACATTCAGTTGCCCAAGCTGAAGAGCGTGCTGCTGATCGCGGTGATGCTGCGCTTCATGGACAGTTTCATGATTTACACCGAGCCGTTCGTGCTCACCGGCGGCGGGCCGGGCAATGCCACAACCTTTTTGAGTCAGACGTTGACCCAGATGGCGGTAGGGCAATTCGACCTCGGTCCGGCAGCGGCGTTTTCGCTGGTGTACTTCCTGATCATCCTGTTGGTGTCCTGGCTGTTCTACACCGCCATGACGCACTCCGACACCAACCGCTGAGGCCCGGCCATGAGCAAGAGAAAGCTTATTCCGTTGCTGGTGTACATCCTGTTCCTGCTGGTGCCGATCTATTGGCTGCTGAACATGTCGTTCAAGAGCAATACCGAAATCCTTGGCGGCCTGACACTTTTCCCACAGGACTTCACGCTGGCGAACTACAAGGTGATCTTCACTGATCCGAGCTGGTACACCGGTTATCTCAACTCGCTGTATTACGTGAGTTTGAACACGGTGATTTCGCTGAGCGTGGCGTTGCCGGCGGCCTATGCGTTTTCGCGCTACCGTTTTCTCGGCGACAAGCACCTGTTCTTCTGGCTGCTGACCAACCGTATGGCGCCGCCAGCGGTATTTTTGCTGCCGTTCTTCCAGTTGTATTCGTCGATTGGCCTGTTCGACACGCACATCGCCGTGGCGTTGGCGCACTGCCTGTTCAACGTGCCATTGGCGGTGTGGATTCTCGAAGGCTTCATGTCCGGTGTGCCCAAGGAAATCGACGAAACCGCCTACATCGACGGCTACAGTTTCCCCAAGTTCTTCGTGAAGATTTTCATCCCGCTGATTGGCTCTGGCATCGGTGTGACGGCGTTCTTCTGCTTCATGTTTTCCTGGGTCGAATTGCTGCTCGCGCGCACGTTGACCTCGGTAAACGCCAAGCCGATCGCGGCGGTGATGACGCGCACGGTTTCCGCTTCGGGTATCGATTGGGGTGTGCTGGCGGCGGCGGGGGTGTTGACCATTCTGCCCGGCATGCTGGTGATCTGGTTTGTTCGCAACCACGTGGCCAAGGGCTTTGCCCTCGGTCGGGTCTGAGGAACTGATGATGGAGTGGATGAGCTGGACTACACCTACCGCAGCATTCTTCATTGTCATCGGCCTGATTCTGGTCGGCATGACCACGTGGGAATTGCGCTCGCCGAGCATCCTGCGGCGAGGTTTTCTACCGATTGCCACCACCCGTGGCGATCGCTTGTTTATCGGTCTTCTCGGCAGCGCCTACCTGCATTTGCTGGTGATCGGCGCCACCGACTGGAGCATCTGGGTGGCGTCCGCGTTGTCCCTGGTGTGGCTGTTGGCTGTGATGCGTTGGGGCTAGTCGAGTCGTTCGGCAACGCGGCTCCACAACTTAAACAGGAGGTCTCTATGTTCGACAAAAACAATAAGCTGCGACATAGCATTTCATTGGCAGCCATGCTGGCACTCAGCGGTTTGAGCGCCGCCGCGTGGGCCGATGCCTACGAAGACGCGGCGAAAAAATGGATCGGCAGTGAATTCAAACCGTCGACCCTGACGGCCGAGCAGCAACTCGAAGAGTTGAAGTGGTTCATCAAGGCGGCCGAGCCGTTTCGCGGCATGGACATCAAGGTCGTTTCCGAGACCTTGACCACCCACGAATACGAGTCGAAAGTGCTGGCCAAGGCGTTCAGCGAAATCACCGGGATCAAGCTCACCCACGACCTGCTGCAAGAAGGCGACGTGGTCGAGAAAATGCAGACGGTGATGCAGTCCGACAAGAACATCTATGACGGCTGGGTCAATGACTCGGACCTGATCGGTACGCACTTTCGCTACGGCAAGACCGAATCGATCACCGACCTGATGGCCAACGAAGGCAAGAACTTCACCTCGCCAACCCTCGACATCAAGGACTTCATCGGCATCTCCTTCACCACCGCGCCGGACGGCAAGATCTATCAACTGCCCGACCAGCAATTCGCCAACCTGTACTGGTTCCGCGCTGACTGGTTTGAGCGCGCCGATCTGAAAGCCAAGTTCAAGGAAAAGTACGGCTACGAATTGGGCGTGCCGGTGAACTGGTCCGCCTATGAAGACATCGCCAAATTCTTCAGCGAAGACGTCAAGGAAATCGACGGCAAGCGCGTTTACGGGCACATGGATTACGGCAAGAAAGACCCGTCGCTGGGCTGGCGCTTCACCGATGCCTGGTTCTCCATGGCCGGTGGCGGCGACAAGGGGCTGCCTAATGGCTTGCCGGTGGACGAGTGGGGGATTCGTGTCGAGGATTGCCACCCGGTCGGCTCCAGCGTGACTCGCGGCGGCGACACCAATGGCCCGGCGGCGGTGTTCGCCACCACCAAGTATGTCGACTGGCTGAAGAAGTACGCGCCACCGGAAGCGGCGGGCATGACTTTCTCCGAGTCGGGGCCGGTACCGTCGCAAGGCAACATCGCCCAGCAGATTTTCTGGTACACCGCGTTCACCGCCGACATGACCAAACCGGGCCTGCCGGTGGTCAACGCCGACGGCACGCCGAAATGGCGCATGGCACCATCGCCGCGCGGGCCGTATTGGGAGGAGGGCATGAAGCTCGGTTATCAGGACGTGGGTTCGTGGACGTTCATGAAATCCACGCCTGAGAAGCAGAAGCTGGCAGCGTGGCTGTACGCGCAGTTCGTGACCTCGAAAACCGTGTCGCTGAAGAAAACCATCGTCGGCCTGACGCCGATTCGCGAGTCGGACATCAACTCGCAGGCGATGACCGATCTGGCGCCGAAACTCGGTGGTCTGGTCGAGTTCTACCGCAGCCCGGCCCGCGTGCAATGGACCCCGACCGGGACCAACGTCCCGGACTATCCGCGTCTGGCACAACTGTGGTGGAGCCACATCGCCGAAGCGGCCAGTGGCGAGAAAACCCCGCAACAGGCGCTGGATGGTTTGGCCAAGGATCAGGACGCGATCATGACGCGTCTGGAACGCTCCAAGGCCCAGGCTGTTTGTGCTCCGAAGATGAATCCGGAGCGCGACGCGCAATACTGGTTTGATCAGCCGGGCGCACCGAAACCGAAACTGGCCAACGAGAAGCCGAAGGGCGAGACCGTGAGCTACAACGAACTGCTGAAATCCTGGGCGGATGCGCGTAAGTGATAGGGGAACTGTGAAAGGCGAACGGCACCGGAAGGTGCCGTTTTCTTTGTTGCCTGATCTACCGCTTTCGCTTGCAGGCAAGCTCCCACAGGTTTCTGTGATGTTCACAAACTCCGGGCACGCCGCAGATCACTGTGGGAGCTGGCTTGCCAGCGATTCGATCTGACATTCAACATTGATATCGACTGCCCCACCGCCATCGCTGGCAAGCCAGGCTCCCACAGGTTTCTGTGATGTTCACAAACTCCGGGCACGCCGCAGATCACTGTGGGAGCTGGCTTGCCAGCGATTCGATCTGACATTCAACATTGATATCGACTGCCCCACCGCCATCGCTGGCAAGCCAGGCTCCCACAGGTTTCTGTGATGTTCACAAACTCCGGGCACGCCGCAGATCACTGTGGGAGCTTGCCTGTAAGCGATGGGGTCGTTGGCGTCACCGCAGGAAACCCAAGCCGAAACACGGTCATCGCCCCCGGCAAACTCTTAACCTCCGCCACACCCTGATGCAGGCTCATGATCGAGCGCACGATCGCCAAGCCCAACCCGGTGCTGCCCTGCGAACGGGAGCGGCTGCTGTCGACGCGGTAGAAACGGTCGAACAGATGCGGCAGATGTTGCGCTTCAATCCCGGCGCCGGGGTTGCTGACCAGCAGGGAGGCCTGCGTCGCACTCTGTTCAATCAGCAGCGTCACGGTTTTCCCGTTCGGGCAATGACGCAGCGCGTTGGACAGCAGATTGGAAATAGCCCGCTGAATCATCAGCCGATCGCCCATCACCTGTGCGCTGCCAATGACATTCAAATGAATGCTCTTATCCTGCGCCGACAGCGAAAACATCTCGGCGACTTTCGCCACTTCAACCTCCAGCGCCACCGCTTCAAACGGCGCCAGCGCCGACGGATGACTCACCTGCGCGAGAAACAACATGTCCGAGACAATCCGCGCCACGCGCTCCAGTTCCTCGGTGCATGACACCAGCACGTCCTTGTATTCTTCGGTCGTGCGCTCGCGGGACAAGGTCACCTGCGCCTTGCCCATCAGGTTATTGATCGGCGTGCGCAACTCATGCGCCAGATCATCGGAGAACTGCGACAACTGCTGCACCCCGGCATCCAGCCGATGCAGCATGAAGTTGATGCCCTGCGCCAGTTCACTCAACTCCTGCGGCATGTTGACCACCGACAACCGATGGTCCAGATCCTGGGTCGAGACCATCGCTGCCACTTTGCGAAACTCACGCAGCGGCGCCAACCCACGCTGCACCGCGCCCCAAGCGGTCAGGCCGATAAACACCAGCAACAACGGCAAGGCAATCAGCGTCGAGCGCAGATAGGCGCTGAGCAACGCCTCATCGTGGGCGTTATCCACTGACAGCAGCACCGGCACGCTGCTGCTGTCCTTGAGGCGAATCAGTTTCGAGGCGGTGAGGAATTTCTTGCCTTCTGCGTCGGTGCTGTCGCTGTAAGCCAGTTGATCGGTGGTGGCGCGCACCGCTTTCAGTTCGACGCGCGGATCGCTCAATCCCGAGCCGGATTTGAGCAGCGGCGAGCGTTGATTGAGGCGGTCGTAAATGGTCAGCGTCAGGTTGTCATGCCCCATCACCTGATCGAGCAGAATATGCGGCTTGCCGGTGATTTCATTGGCATCGACGTACAACGACAGGCTGTGCTCGACCTGCGCCATCTTCTTTTCCAGACTGTCTCTGGCAAGCGAATTCAGCTCATGGGTCAACGCGAAATAGGCAAGGATCGCCAGAAACACCACCAGCAGCGCGCCGAGAATACTCACCGTCAAACCAAGGCGCATCGACAGGCTGGAGGGCTTCATTCCCGTGCCTCCAGCACATAGCCGACACCGCGCAGGGTGTGAATGAGTTTGCTGTCGAACGGGTCGTCGATCTTCGCCCGCAAACGGCGGATCGACACTTCGACCACGTTGGTGTCGCAGTCGAAATTCATGTCCCACACCAGCGAGATGATTTGCGTGCGCGTCAGCACTTCGCCGGACTGGCGCATCAGCAGGTGCAGGAGGGCGAATTCCTTGGTGGTCAGGTCGATCCGCTGTTGCCCGCGAAACGCGCGATGGCGGCCCGGGTCAAGTTCCAGGTCGGCCACTTTCAGCACCTGCGGCACAGGGATGGTCTCGCTGCGACGCATCAACGTGCGCACCCGCGCCAGCAGTTCGGGGAACTCGAACGGCTTGACCAGATAGTCGTCGGCGCCCAGGTCGAGGCCACGAATCTTGTCGGCCAGACGCCCGCGCGCGGTGAGCATCATCACCCGCGTGGCGTGGGTTTTTCGCAGTTGTTCCAGCACGCCCCAGCCATCGAGTTCCGGCAGGTTCACGTCGAGAATGATCAGGTCATAGGCCTGTTGTTGCGCCAGATGCAGGCCATCGGCACCGGTGGCGGCGTGGTCAACGACATAACCACTTTCGGTCAAACCCTGATGCAAGTATTCGGCAGCTTTAAGCTCGTCCTCGACGACAAGGATTAGCATGATCTATCACCACTTTTATTTAATGGGTATTTAATTAAGGTGGCCGGGAAAGTTATTGTTTTTGTAGGGGCTTCCGGACGTTGTTCAATAACGATAGAAGCCCCTCACCCTAACCCTCTCCCAGAGGGAGAGGGGACTAAACGTGGGATGCTTCGGAACTGCACCGACGTGGAACATCTTTACGGAATCCATAGTCGACTTGATTTAACAGGTCGATGGAAAGTGTCAGACATCTCGGTCGGCTCCCTCTCCCCCGGGAGAGGGCTGGGGTGAGGGGAAGTGCTGACAATAAAGGTTGTAGCGGCTACAGGGTCAACGCCAAAACGCTTTAGATCAGTGTTCTGCGACAGTCGGTCGCAGCGCAGAACCAGCAAATTCTCTTGAATTCAATTACGGCAAGTGCTGTTCAGCGGATAACTACCGAGTATTTGTTTCGATGTATTTCTATAACGCCGTTTGCACTTCGCATCCTAGAACAAAACAACTTCGGCAAACCGTGGATAACGGATTTGTAATGTTTCAGTCACCTTGTCGATAAGTTCAAAACCCTACCGTGGCGGCATTGAAGAATCTTGAATAAAGGAAGTCTGCCATTGCCCGGTTTAATTGAACTGACGGCGCGATCACGCCTGAAAAAAACAGTCGGCGGCCTGGTGTTGTTGGCCAGCGCCGGCCTTGCAAACGCAGCGACCCTGACGCTGGATCAAGCCCTGCAAAGTGCCTTCGCCAGCAACCCGGATTTAGCCGCTGCGCAATGGGAAATCGGCATCGCCGAAGGTGACCGCAAACAGGCCGGCCTGATCCCCAACCCCGAAGTGTCGTGGGAAGCCGAAGACACTCGCCGCGAGTCGCGCACGACCACGGTGATGCTCAGTCAACCGATTGAACTGGGCGGCAAACGCGGCGCACGGATCGACGTCGCCAGCCGCGCGCAAGATGTCGCCGGGATTGAACTGGAGCGCAAGCGCAATGCCTTGCGTGCCGATGTGATTCAGGCGTTCAACAGCGCGCAAACCGCGCAGCAACGTTTGCAGCTGTCCCGGCAATCCCTGCAATTGGCCGAGCACGGCTTGCGGGTGGCACAAGGGCGAATCGAGGCGGGTAAATCGTCGCCGGTCGAAGGTACTCGAGCACAAGTGCAGCTCTCACAAGTGCGCCTTGAATTGAGCCGGGCAGAGCGCGATCAGGCCACCGCGTACCAACAGTTGGCGCAGGTCATGGGCGCGCCGTTGCCGACGTCGACCAAGGTGCAGGCACCCACGCAAAGCATGCCGGCCGTTCCTCCACCGACAAGATTGCTCGAGCGTCTGAATGAGACCGCCGACCTGCGTCTGGCCAAATTGCAGATCGATCAGCGCGAAGCGTCATTGGGCCTGGAAAAATCCCAGCGCATCCCCGATCTCACCGTGAGCATCGGCAGCCAGTACAGCGAAACCGAGCGCGAGCGGGTCAACGTGGTCGGGCTGTCGATGCCGATTCCGTTGTTCAACCGCAATCAGGGCAATGTGCTCGCGGCCGCGCGCCGCACTGATCAGGCACGGGATCTGCGCAACGCCACCGAGCTGCGTTTGCGCACGGAAATCCAGACCAGTCTTGAGCAATGGCAGACCGCCAATGGCGAAGTCACCGCCTTCAACCAGACCATCCTGCCCGCCGCACAAAGTGCGGTCGACAGCGCCACCCGCGGTTTCGAAATGGGCAAGTTCGGCTTCCTCGATGTGCTCGATGCGCAACGCACCTTGATCGCCGCGCGCAGCCAGTACATCCAGGCCGTCAGCGAAGCGACCGACGCCCGTGTACGCATCGAACGGATCTTCGGCGACCTCAGCGTCCGCCCTTGAATTTCACTTTTCAGACAACTGCGCGCAGGCACGGCGCAGAGGAGTTTCCATGGATAAAAAACTGATGGTGGTCGCGGTGGCGACGTTGGCACTGGGCATTGGTATCGGCTCGCAGTGGTCAGGTAACGCAAGCATCGACGCGCATGCCGACGAGGCTTCCGAGCATGCCGATCACGCCGAAGAAGGTGCAGCGGCTGAACATGCCGAAGAAGGGCACATCGAATTGAGTGCCGAGCAGATCACGGCTGCCGGTATTCAACTGGCCGAAGCGCGGGCGCAAACCATCAGCCGCGGCCTGCCGTTCCCCGGCGAAGTGCGCTTCGACGAAGACCGCACCGCCCATGTCGTGCCGCGTGTGCCGGGCGTGGTCGAGGCGGTGGCGGTCAACCTCGGGCAAACGGTGAAGGAGGGCCAGTTGCTGGCGGTGATCGCCAGTCAGCAGATCTCCGATCAACGCAGCGAGCAGGCCGCCGCGCAACGCCGTTTGGCCTTGGCGCGCACCACCTACGAGCGCGAGAAAAAACTCTGGCAGGACAAGATCTCCGCCGAGCAGGATTTCCTCCAGGCGAAACAGGCGCTGGAAGAGGCGGAGATCGCCATGAACAACGCCCGGCAGAAAATTAGCGTGCTCAGCGGCAGCGTGGTCGCTACCGGCGGCAATCGCTATGAATTGCGCGCGCCGTTCGATGGTGTGGTGGTGGAAAAACACCTGACGCCGGGCGAGGTGGTCGATGAAACCACGGCGGCGTTCACGCTCTCGGACTTGTCGCGAGTGTGGGTGACGTTCGGGGTGTCGCCGAAGGACTTAAAAAAGGTGCAAGTGGGCAAGTCGGTCACTGTCAGCGCGCCCGAACTGAACGCTGAGGTGGTCGGCAGCGTGGCTTACGTCGGCAGCTTACTCGGCGAACAAACCCGCACCGCGACGGTTCGCGTCACTCTGGAAAACCCCCAAGGCTCGTGGCGCCCCGGCCTGTTCGTCACCGCGCTGGTGGCGACCGACAGCCGCGAAGCGAAAGTCGCCGTGCCGGAAACCGCGATCCAGACCGTCGAGGACAAGCCCACGGTGTTCGTGCGTACCGACGACGGTTTCGAAGCTCGCGCGGTAGAGCTGGGCAGCCGCGCCGCCGGCCATGTGGAAATCACTCAAGGCCTGGAACCGGGCGTGCAAGTCGCCAGCGCCGGCAGCTTCGTCCTCAAATCGGAACTGGGCAAAGCCTCAGCCGAGCACAGCCACTGATCCGGAAGACTCCCATGTTCGAACGCCTGATCCAGTTTGCCATCGAGCAGCGCATCATTGTGCTGCTCGCCGTTCTGCTTATGGCCGGCCTCGGCGTCGCCAGTTATCAAAAACTGCCGATCGACGCCGTGCCCGACATCACCAACGTCCAGGTGCAGATCAACACCGGCGCCGCCGGGTTCTCGCCACTGGAAACCGAGCAGCGCATCACCTTCCCGATTGAAACCGCCATGGCCGGTTTACCCGCACTGGAGCAGACCCGTTCGCTGTCACGCTCGGGCCTGTCGCAAGTGACGGTGATCTTCAAGGACGGCACCGACCTGTTCTTCGCCCGTCAACTGGTCAACGAGCGTTTGCAGATCGCCAAGGAGCAATTGCCCGAAGGCGCGGAGGCGGTAATGGGGCCGATCTCTACCGGGCTCGGCGAGATTTTTCTGTGGACGGTCGAGGCGAAGGAGGGCGCACTCAAGGACGACGGCACAGCTTATACGCCGACCGATCTGCGGGTGATTCAGGACTGGATCATCAAGCCGCAGTTGCGCAACGTACCCGGTGTCGCCGAGATCAACACCATCGGTGGTTTCGCCAAGGAATATCAGATCGCGCCGGACCCGAAACGCCTGGCCGCGTACAAGCTGACCCTCACCGATCTGGTCACCGCGCTTGAGCGTAACAACGCCAACGTCGGCGCCGGTTACATCGAGCGCAGCGGCGAGCAGTTGCTGATCCGCGCGCCTGGGCAAGTGGCGAGTACCGAAGACATCGCCAACATCGTCATGGCCAATGTCGACGGCACGCCGATCCGCGTGAAGAACGTGGCAACGGTGGAAATCGGCCGCGAGTTGCGCAGCGGCGCAGCCACGGAAAACGGTCGTGAAGTGGTGCTCGGCACCGTGTTCATGCTGATCGGCGAGAACAGCCGTACGGTCTCGCAAGCGGTCGCCAGCAAGCTCGAACAGATCAACAAATCCCTGCCGCAAGGCGTGATCGCCGTGCCGGTGTACGACCGCACGCACCTGGTCGACAAAGCCATCGCCACGGTGAAAAAGAACCTTATCGAAGGCGCGATTCTGGTCATCGCGATTCTGTTCCTGTTCCTCGGCAACATCCGCGCGGCACTGATTACCGCGATGGTGATTCCGCTGTCGATGCTGTTTACGTTCACCGGAATGTTCAGCAACAAGGTCAGCGCCAACCTGATGAGCCTCGGCGCGCTCGACTTCGGCATCATCGTCGACGGCGCGGTGGTCATCGTCGAAAACACCCTGCGCCGCTTGGCTCACGCGCAGCAGCATCACGGACGATTGCTGACCCGCGCCGAGCGTTTCAAGGAAGTCTTTGCCGCAGCGAAAGAGGCGCGGCGACCGCTGATTTTCGGCCAGTTGATCATCATGGTGGTGTACCTGCCGATTTTCGCCTTGAGTGGTGTCGAAGGGAAAATGTTCCACCCGATGGCGTTCACTGTGGTGATTGCTTTGCTTGGCGCGATGCTGTTGTCGGTGACCTTTGTGCCGGCGGCGATTGCGTTGTTCGTCACTGGTAAGGTCAAGGAAGAAGAGGGCGCGGTGATGCGCGGCGCACGTCGCGTTTATGCGCCGGCGTTGGCCTGGGTGATGAGTCATCGTGCTGTCGCAGTGGGCGCTGCTTTGGGCGTGATCGTGCTCAGCGGTGTGCTCACCAGCCGCATGGGCAGCGAGTTTGTGCCCAGCCTCAGCGAAGGCGATTTTGCTCTGCAAGCGTTGCGCGTGCCGGGCACCAGCCTGACGCAATCGGTGGATATGCAGCAGCGTCTGGAGACGTTGATTCTGGCGAAAGTACCGGAAGTCGAGCGCGTCTTTGCCCGAACTGGGACCGCTGAAATTGCTTCCGACCCGATGCCGCCGAACATCTCCGACAGCTATGTGATGCTCAAACCGAAAGAGCAGTGGCCGGATCCGGGCAAGTCCCGCGAAGCCCTGATGGCCGAACTGCAAGCCGCTGCCGCGATGTTGCCGGGCAGTAACTATGAGCTGTCGCAGCCGATCCAGTTGCGCTTCAACGAGCTGATTTCCGGCGTACGCAGCGATGTCGCGGTGAAGGTGTTCGGTGATGACATGGACGTGCTCAACGCCACCGCTGCGAAAATCGCGGCAGCGATGCAGAAGGTCAACGGCGCATCCGAGGTCAAGGTTGAGCAGACTACCGGGTTACCGGTGCTGACCATCAACATTGATCGCGACAAGGCTGCGCGTTATGGGCTGAACGTCGGTGATGTACAGGACACCATTGCTGTCGCGGTGGGCGGGCGGCAGGCCGGGACGTTGTATGAGAGCGATCGGCGTTTCGACATGGTGGTGCGTTTGTCCGATGCCATGCGTAAGGATATCGACGGCTTGTCGGCGTTGCTGATTCCGGTGCCGGCGCCTTTGAATGGAGCGGCGAATCAAATCGGCTTTATCGCGCTGCAAGACGTCGCCAGCCTCGACCTGGTCCTCGGGCCGAATCAGGTCAGCCGCGAGAACGGCAAGCGTCTGGTGATCGTCAGCGCCAACGTGCGCGGGCGTGATATCGGCTCGTTCGTCAGCGAGGCCGGCGAAGTGATCGAACGTGACGTGCAAGTGCCGGCCGGTTACTGGACCAGTTGGGGCGGACAGTTCGAGCAACTGCAATCGGCGGCCAAGCGCTTGCAGATTGTGGTGCCGGTGGCGCTGCTGCTGGTGTTCGGGTTGTTGTTCATGATGTTCAACAACCTCAAGGACGGCTTGCTGGTGTTTACCGGGATTCCGTTTGCCTTGACGGGTGGGGTCATGGCGTTGTGGCTGCGGGATATTCCGCTGTCGATTTCGGCGGGTGTCGGGTTTATCGCGTTGTCTGGTGTGGCGGTGTTGAACGGGTTGGTGATGATTGCGTTTATTCGTAATTTGCGTGAGGAGGGGCGATCGCTTTCGGACGCGATCCATGAGGGTGCGTTGACGCGTTTGCGGCCGGTGTTGATGACGGCGCTGGTGGCGTCGCTGGGGTTTATCCCTATGGCGCTTGCCACCGGCACCGGCGCGGAGGTGCAGCGACCACTGGCGACCGTGGTGATCGGCGGCATCCTGTCCTCGACGATCCTCACGCTGCTGATCTTGCCGGCGCTGTACCAACTCGCCCATCGCCGGGACGAAGAGCCGGTTTCATCTGAATAGGTAATCCCCCCTGTAGGAGTGAGCCTGCTCGCGATAGCGGTCTATCAGTCAGATCTAAATTGACTGACCCACCGCTATCGCGAGCAGGCTCACTCCTACAGATTTTGTGCCCACATAACGGATATGTAATTTCCACGCCACCGTCACGAAAGGTGCGCCTTGTTACTTTGATCCCGTCAGCTACTTAAACGAGGAATCAAAGATGAAAATCGTACAGATGGGTGCTTTTGTTGTGGCGTTGGCGATCTCTTCCGTGGCCTTTGCCGAAGGCGGCGGCGACCGCACATTCGACCGCATGATGACTAACAACGACCGCTCCATGGAGTTGTTCGTCGCCAAGGAAAAAGCCGCCGCCAACCCGGTTGTCGTCAACGACAAGAAAGACGACAAAACCCGCGACCTGTAAGCTGCTGCACCTGAACAAGCCCTTCATCGCGCATCGATGCCGGGCTTTTTTTTCAAGCTCGGACGGGAAGGAAATGGATATGAAAGTACTCAAGTTGATCGCATTCGCGGCTGTCATGGCGATGTCGGTGAATGTGCTGGCCGAAGGCGGTGGTGACCGCACCTTCGAACGTGCGCTCAGCGCCAACGCCAAAGCCATGGAACAGTACGCCGCCAACCAGGGCAAAGCGCCGCCGGTGGTGAAGGATTACGAATACGGAATGAAGCTGGACGTGGTCAAAGTGGTGAGCGTGGTGAAGCCTGCGCCAGCCTGCAATGTGGTGCCCACCGCGATGACCTATGAGGACTCCAAAGGTCAGCTCAATACCATCAAGTACAACGTGATGGGCGCGTGTCGAAACGGCGGTAGCTGAATCTGTAACGTCTGAACGCGGTCCCCTGTAGGAGCTGCCGAAGGCTGCGATCTTTTGATCTTGATCTTAAAAATCAAAGTCAAAAGATCGCAGCCTTCGGCAGCTCCTACAGGGCCGAATTTCAATATCACGATGCGTATTTCAATTCGTGATGTTTAAAGGCTGTGTTGGAAATACGGAACCTTCCCACAATGTTTTCAGGTTGTCCGTCGGACGTCCGCTCTCTAGCCTGTGTGGGTCGCTGCCAATTCAGCGATCGGGATTGGAACCCCGCGGCTCAACTGAAGCAAAACGCACTGTTCATGACGTATGCTTGCGCACTTTCATGTGTGCACTCCGTTATGGCGGCTGTGCGCGGGAGACTTCGAGTCTGTCGGGTTTGCTCAGTTGCCCGGGTTCCAACCTGCGTACAGCTGCCACCCTTTCGCGTGGAACCGAAAGGGCCAGCTCCACCTTCAAGCTGAGTAAAACATTATGAAAAAGCCAACCCCAAATCCCCCCGAAGCAGACGCAATCCCCGACGCCAACTCAACATCCCCTTACGCCTCCGACGACACCCGAAAACTCCACGAAGCCGCCGACCGCGCCCTCGACTTCTACCTCAAACCGTCGGCCACCATCATGTCCGCACCGTACATCCCCAACCAGATGTTCCTGGTCAATCCCAAAGCCGACACCGAATCATTACTGGCCAACGCCAGCGAATCCCTGGCCTCGGCCACGGTAATGCTCGGTGACTTCGCCGCGCTATTAGGCGGCACCCATCGCAAGACCCTGCTCGGTATCGCGCAGGTCGTCATGCTTGGCGAACTTGCGGTGAACAAAGCGCTGGATAACGTAGATCCTGCGGCGTAGCTATCAATGGCCGGGTTTTATCCGTTGCTTTTGCGTTGACTCAAAATCCTGCCCCCTCACCCCAGCCCTCTCCCCCGAGGGGGCGAGGGGGAAAGGGAGCAGATCTTCAAGCCATTCAAAACCAGAGTACGCCTCGGTTTTTCAGGTCGATGTATCTTCAACAACCAGCTCGGTCAGTCCCCTCTCACCCAGGGGGAAAGGGAGCAGGCTTTCGAGCCATTCAAAACCAGAGTACGCCCCGGTTTTTCAGGTCGATGTATCTTCAACAACCAGCTCGGTCAGTCCCCTCTCACCCAGGGGGAAAGGAAGGAGGCTTTCGAGCCATTCAAAACCAGAGTACGCCCCGGTTTGTCAGGTCGATGTATCTTCAACAACCAACTCGGTCAGTCCCCTTTCACCCAGGGGGAAAGGGAGCAGGCTTTCGAGCCATTCAAAACCAGAGTACGCCCCGGTTTTTTAGGTCGATGTATTTGCAACAGCCAACTCGGTCAGTCCCCTCTACCTCTGGGAGAGGGCTAGGGTGAGGGCCGGGCCTAAACCTGAAAAACATAACCACGGCAAAACACAGAGCAAAAAAAGGCGCCCCGAAGGACGCCAAAAGATTCACCTCTTACCAAAGGAGCAAGGAGCTTCTAAAGGTGAATTTGCATCAACCGCCCAATCAAAGAATCGCCAGCGGATACTCGACAATCACCCGCACTTCATCCAGATCCGACTCGAACGCCGTGGCGCGGGTGGTGGCTTGGCGCAAGCGCAGTGACAGGTCTTTCATCGAACCGCTTTGCACCACGTATTTGACTTCGATATCGCGCTCCCAACGCTTCTGATCGGTCAGCGGATTGCCCTCGGCATCGCGGCGCATGTACACCGCGTTGGCGTTGGAATAATCGGCGTCGGTGCCGCGCGCGTAGCGAGTCATGAACGACAAACCGGGTACGCCATAAGTGCTCATGTCGAGGTCATAACGCACCATCCACGAACGCTCTTTCGGCGAGTTGAAGTCGCTGTACTGGATCGAGTTGTCGAGGAAGATCGAATCGGATTGACGCAGGTAATCGAAGTCGTCATTGCCGTTGTTGCGCTGGTGGGAGAGGGCGACCGAGTGGGCGCCGAGTTTGACGCCGACGCGACCGCTCCAGATGTTGTTGTCGAATTCGCCGAGCAGTTGTTTGCCTTCATCGACGGCTTTGTAATAGTTCAGGCCACCGAACAGCGACAGATCATCGGACAGCGGATAGGTCCAGGCAGTACCGGCGTAGTACTGATTCCAAGCATCCTTGAGGCGACTGGAGTACAGGCTGAAACTGAGGTTTTTGTTCCGCACGTAATCGCCGCCGCCGTACGCGATCCACGGCGAATTGACCGGACCTGCGTAGAAGGTCGCGAAGTTCTCACGCATGTCGCTGGACACCGGTTGGCTCATGGCATGCAGCCGACCACCCTGCACCGACAAACCGTCGATGCTGGTGTTGCTCGCCGTCACCCCGCGAAAGCTTTCCGGCAACAAGCGCGAGTCACCCGCCGCCACCACCGGATTGGCCGGGAACACATCGCCAACCTTGACCACCGTATCGAACGCCCGAATTTTCGCGGCGCCACCGACCTTGGTGTATTCGTCTCGCGCCTCGCCATCACTGTTAACCGGCAACACATCAAACGAACTGCGCCCGCCGTTTCGCCCGTCACCGGTATCGAGCTTCAGCCCGATCATCGCAAACGCATCAACACCGACGCCGATGGTGCCCTGGGTGAAACCGGATTCGAACTTGCTGATCACCGCATGCGACCAGGCTTCGGAATAACCGTTGCCGGTGGGGCTGGACTGGCCTGTGCGATGATCACGATTGAAGTAAAAGTTGCGGTTGAGCACCGTCAGGCTACTGCCTTCGACAAAGCCCTCGGGTTTGTCTTCTGCAAACACCACGGACGGCCCTGAGCCGACCACCACCGCTAAAGCGGCCATCGATATTTTTGTAGGGTTAACCATCAAACACTCCTTGGGTTCGGCAGAACGGGAACGTGCGTCGGCGTGGGTTTTATTGTTCGGCGGGGCAGGGCCCGCCGGCATGGTCGCCGGGTGACATCGTTGCAAGCTGCGGATAACGCCAAGGTGATGAGGGAATTACAATTTCGTCATGTGGTTATATGGATTGAGTGAACGCCACACAAACCTGTGGGAGCGAGCCTGCTCGCGAAAGCGGAGTGTCAGACAATCAAGATGTTGAAAGTGCCTACGCCTTCGTCGGAACTCCGCCTGGAGCAGGCTCGCACACAGTGGTCAGCGTAAGTCAGATAGATCACATGAGAGCAGACGCGGATTTTTACCTTTCGAAGAGATCCAGCAAACCGTTTGATAGAGAGGTATCAATTTCGTGGGGATGTGTGAATTTGCCCTTCATGGCGCCGATCCGTTTTACACGGGTCGTCTGTAGGATGATTTTGCCTTGGCGTTCTTCGGCTAACGCATCAAGACCATCCATCAATTCTGAATAAATGTCCCGCTTCATGGTTCGTGGAACTCCACTTGATAGGTGATCCTCAAATTTAACCGCAATGACCTTCTGCAGAAGGTCAGCCATTGCTCGATGCTTTGCAGGAAAATTCTTAAAAAGGTGAGAGTGTGAAGACCAAGAAAGCATAGCGAGCGATCATCTGGACGCGCTGGCGCAGTCTGCTGATACTTAATCCTACAAACGCGAAGGCGGCACCTGAAGGTGCCGCCTTTTTATAAAGTTCTGCGAGGGCAAGAGCGCTTTAGTTGCGTTGTCATCTGTTATCTAAAGCTATCTCTTTTCTATTGATAACTTTTTCGTTAACGATACGACGTACAACCGGTGCAGAAGGTTTCTCTGGTGGTGTAGGTCTTGTCGAATTTTGTGGCTTAGGCCGATCATTAGTAGCTTTCATTTCTGATCCCTATTGGTGCCGCCGTTAACATCGTCGTATGTTCTTCTAAAAGATGGAACAGTCGGTTTGACAGGAGCTTGGGGCAAAGGTTTTTTTTCACTTGATGTTGGCTTATTGGATTCGCTCAATTTCCCTGCCCCTTTTTCAAGAAGTATATTCTCAAGGATTATAGTCCTTTTTTTCAGATCTGCTACGCCTTCGGCTTTTGAGTCATTCAGCAACTGCTTTTTCAAGTCGGATATTTGGTCGCCCACGTACGTATCTTTTATTGCAAAATTTTTCCTGGGCGAGGAGGTATCCATGTCAAAAAGGACAAACAACAAGCTACCGATAGCAAGAGGAATGCAGGCCATCAGAAAAGTTGAAATGGATTTGAAAACCCATCGTGATCGCTCTTCATTGACTAAAGCATTGTGTGTGGAGCAACTGATATAGGTGTTTGAAATGAAGCTTGCAGTTTCTTTGTCAGGATCGATCAAAGGTATTTGCTCGTGCTGCGATACCTGTGAGTTATATTTGCCAAGTTCAATGTTGTATTGTGTTTGGCTGTCGTAATACTCTTTTATTTTTTCTGCGTATGGCATTCTGTTGAATTCAGATCCGCTAAAGGCTCTGAAGTTGAAGTATGTAGAGATGGTTGAGATTGACAGGGTTAAAGTTACGAGAAAGGAAATGATGTATGCAATTTCGGGGTTGAAGGTGAAATCCAAAAAACGAGCTAGGTAGATGGTTGCAGAAGCTAGCGCAAATATCGCGGTAAAAATTATTTGAGTTTTTATCGAGATGCTGTTTTTTATCTCTTCTTCGTATGCATACATTTTTTCATATGTGGTGTGGATGTTGTCAGTGTTCAATATGGTTTCCTTGTGCCCTGTTGGTCGGCAAGTACTTTCAATGTGCCTTCGAGTTTTCGCGTTGCCTCACACATACACAATAGCTCCAACAGCCGGATGCGGACTGTAGGACGAAACCGATAATTGAGCGGGAGCTTTCCGGGCTTTCAGCAGGAAGGGCAGGGCATCAGTAAAAAATCCCACAAAAACAAAAACGGCACCCGAAGGTGCCGTTTTCATTTCTGGCCAGCCAAGTAATCAGCCCGCCAGACCCGCCTGCTGAACCAGTGTCAGCAATGGCTGCGGGTATACACCCAGGAAGAATGCGACCAGGGCGATGGCCAGCAGCATCACGCCGCCTGCCTTCTGTTCCCAGTGCAGCTGGGCGTCGTGGCGACGCAGGTTTGGCTCGATCAGGTACAGGGTGACCATCACGCGCAGGTAGTAGAAGACGCCGATGGCGCTGCCCAGTACCAAGGAGCCGACCAGCCACCATTGGTGCGATTCAACACCGGTAGCGATGATGTAGAACTTGCCGATGAAGCCTGCGGTCAGCGGGATACCCGCCAGCGACAGCATCATCACGGTCAGCACGGCGGTCAGGTACGGACGACGCCAGAACAGGCCGCGGTATTCGTACAGCGCATCCGCGTCACGGCCGTTGTACGGCGAGGACATCAGGGTGATCACGCCGAAGGCGCCGAGGCTGGTGATCACATAAGTCACCAGGTACACACCGATGGCTTCCACCGCCAGACCCTTGCTTGCCACCAGTGCGATCAGCAGGTAGCCGAAGTGCGCGATGGACGAGTAACCGAGCAGACGCTTGAGGTTGCTCTGGGTCAGGGCCAGCAGGTTACCGAACAGGATCGAGGCGATCGCGATAACGGTCAGCACGTCGCTCAGGACGCCACTGCTGGCAGCAGGGGAGATCTGGAACAGACGCACCATCACCGCAAACACGGCCACTTTCGAAGCGGTCGCAAGGAACGCAGCCACCGGTGCCGGAGCACCTTCGTAAACGTCCGGCGTCCACAGGTGGAACGGTACCAGCGACAGCTTGAACGCCAGACCGATCAGCATCATGCCCAGGCCCAGTTGCGCCAGCGAGCTAGGCAGGCCAGTCGCAGCCAGGGCCTGACCGATGCCAACGAAGCTCAGCGAACCCGAGTCTGCGTACAGCAGCGCCATACCGAACAACAGGAATGCCGAACCTGCCGCCGACAGCACCATGTATTTGATGCCGGCTTCCAGCGAACGCTTGTTGAAGAAGGCGTAAGCCACCAGACCGTAAACCGGTACCGAGAGCAGTTCCAGACCGATGAACAAACCGGCCAGGTGCTGCGCGCTGACCAGAACCAGACCACCAGCGGCGGCCATCAGGATCAGCAGGTAGAGTTCTTCACGGTTGCCCGGGTAACCCGAACCGCCATCGCCCAGATAGGCGTGGGCGAGGGTGACGCAGGCGAGGGTGGCGACCAGGATCAGCGCCATGTACAGGCAAGCGAACGTGTCGATTTGCAGCAGTGGAGTCACGGCCAGAGGCGCGACTTTCAGGGCTGGCAGGATCGACAGCAAGGCCAGGTTCAGACCGGCGACCGAGATCAGGAAGGTCTGCGAGTGGTTGCGGCGCCAGGCGATTGCCAGCATCACCACGATAATGGTGAGGCTGGTGATCAACAGTGGCGCAAGCGCAATAAAGTGTTGAATCGTGAATTCCATAGCGCTCTTACCGGGCCGAAGCGAGTTGAGTGAAGGCGGTGCCGAGCCACTGCTGCACGCCATGCATCGTGGCGGCAGACGTGTCGAGGAACGGTTGCGGGTAGACGCCGAGGTAAACCAGCAGCACCGCAAGGCCCAGCACCATGATCAGTTCGCGAGCGTCCATACCGTGCAGGATCGAATCCGATTTCGACGGACCGAAGTAGGCACGGTGGATCATGATCAGCGAGTAGACCGAACCGAACACCAGACCGGAGGTGGCAATCGCCGTGATCCAAGGCCAGCTTGCGAAGGAGCCGATCAGGATCAGGAACTCACCGACAAAGTTACCGGTACCCGGCAGACCCAAGGACGCGGCTGCAAAGAACAGGCTGATCGCCGGCAGGTAAGCGATACGCGACCACAGACCGCCCATCTCACGCATGTCCCGAGTGTGCAGACGCTCGTACAACTGACCGCTGAGGATAAACAGTGCGGCTGCCGAAACGCCGTGCGCGAGCATCTGGATTACTGCACCTTGCAGCGCCAGTTGGCTGCCGGAGTAGATGCCGATCAACACGAAACCCATGTGGGAAACGGACGAGAAGGCAATCAGACGCTTGATGTCGGTTTGTGCGAAAGCGAGGAACGCGCCGTAGAAGATCCCGATCAGACCGAGGGTCATGGCGATCGGCGCAAACTCGGCCGAAGCATTCGGGAACAGCGGCAGGGCGAAACGCAGCAGACCGTAGGCAGCGGTTTTCAGCAAGATACCGGCGAGGTCGACGGAACCTGCAGTCGGCGCCTGGGCGTGGGCATCAGGCAACCACGAGTGGAACGGTACGACGGGCAGCTTGACCGCGAAGGCGATGAAGAAGCCGAGCATCAGAATGTACTCGGTGGTCATCGACATCTTGGTTTTCAACAGGTCGGCGTAGTTGAAGGTAATCACGCCAGTGTTGTTGAAGTTGACCAGCACCAGACCGAGGATCGCCACCAGCATGATCAGGCCGGACGCCTGAGTGAAGATGAAGAACTTGGTTGCTGCGTAGATGCGGGTTTTCTTGCCGTCCGAAGAACTGTGACCCCAGAGCGCGATGAGGAAGTACATCGGCACCAGCATCATTTCCCAGAAGAAGAAGAACATGAACAGGTCGAGGGCGAGGAACACGCCGACAACGCCGCCCAGGATCCACATCAGGTTCAGGTGGAAGAAGCCAACGTGACGTTGAATCTCTTTCCACGAGCAGAGTACCGAGAGGATACCCAGCAGGCCGGTCAGCAGGATCATCAACAGCGACAGGCCGTCGAGGGCCAGGTGCACGTTGATGCCGAAGCGCTGGATCCAGACATGCTTGAACTCAAGCGCCCAGGTCGGATCGGCGCCAGGCGCCGGTGCAAATGAATAGTCACCGTGGGCCCACAGCCAGAGGCCGAGGGCGAGTTCCAGGGTCATGGTCAACAGCGCAATCCAGCGGGGCAGGGTAGCGCCGAAGCGCTCACCCATCCAGCACAGCAGGCCGCCGATGAAGGGGATCAGGATTAGCCAAGGCAGAATCATGACGGGCTCGTTTCCTTTCGCAAATTCGCAAGGTTCATATCAGACCGCTACCAGCACGATGGCGCCGATTACCAGCACGGCACCAGCAGCCATCGAAGCAGCGTACCAACGCAGTTGACCGGTCTCGGTGCGGCTTAGGGCGGTGTGACCACCCTTGGCCATACGCGGGATCAGACCGATGGTCTGGTCGAGCGGGTCTTTGCGCAGTACGTGGCTGATCGCCAGGTAAGGCTTGACGAACAGTTTGTCGTAGATCCAGTCGAAGCCCCAGGCAGCGAACCACCAGGCCGAAAGGAAACGGCCGATGCCGCTGTTGGCGATCGCCGTGACGAAGCGACGCTTGCCGAGGAACAGCAGCGCTGCCAGCAGGATACCGGCCAGGGCGATGGCGCCCGAAGCGATTTCCAGACTGTGCTTGGCTTCGCCACCGGCATGGCCAACGCTTTCTGGCAGTACGCCGTGCAGTGGCGGAACGATCATCGCGCCGATGGCGGTGGACAATACGATCAGCACCGACAATGGCAGCCAGTGAGCGATGCCGTGACCGGCGTGGGCTTCAGTCTTGGCTTCACCGTGGAACGTGATGAAGATCAGGCGGAAGGTGTACAGCGATGTCATGAACGCGCCGACCAGACCTGCGTAGAGCAGACCGTGGTTGCCGCTGGCGAACGCTTCCCAAAGGATTTCGTCCTTGGAGTAGAAGCCTGCGGTGACCAGTGGCAGGGCAGCCAGTGCCGCGCCGCCGACGATGAAGCTGGCGTAGGCCAGTGGCAGTTTCTTCCACAGACCGCCCATCTTGAAGATGTTCTGCTCGTGGTGGCAGGCAACGATCACCGCACCGGAAGCAAGGAACAGCAGGGCCTTGAAGAAGGCGTGGGTCATCAGGTGGAAAATCGCGCCATCCCAGGCGCCAACGCCCAGCGCCAGGAACATGTAGCCGATCTGGCTCATGGTCGAGTAGGCGAGGATACGTTTGATGTCGGTTTGAACCAGCGCGGCGAAACCAGCCAGTACCAGGGTCACACCACCAACGATGCCGACCAGGTGGAGGATTTCCGGCGCCAGGGTGAACAGACCGTGGGTACGGGCGATCAGGTAGACACCAGCAGTCACCATGGTTGCAGCGTGGATCAGTGCCGAAACCGGAGTCGGGCCGGCCATCGCGTCCGCGAGCCAGGTTTGCAGCGGCAGTTGTGCCGATTTACCGACCGCGCCACCCAGCAGCATCAGGGTTGCCAAAGTGATCCAGAAGTCGCCGACCTGGAATTTCTGCGGTGCCAGCACCAGCAGTTCCTGGATGTTCAACGTGCCCACTTGCTGGAACAGGATGAACAGGCCGATGGCCATGAACACGTCGCCGATCCGGGTCACGATGAAGGCCTTGAGTGCGGCGTTACCGTTGTTGCGGTTGCTGTAGTAGAAACCGATCAACAGGTACGAGCACAGGCCCACGCCTTCCCAGCCGAAGTACAGGAACAACAGGTTATCGCCGAGCACCAGGAACAGCATGCTGGCGATAAACAGGTTGGTGTACGAGAAGAAGCGCGAGTAGCCCGCTTCGCCGCGCATGTACCAGGACGCGAACAGGTGGATCAGGAAGCCGACGCCAACCACCACGCCAAGCATGGTGATCGACAGGCCGTCGACGTAGAGGGCGAAGTCAGGCTTGAAGCCTTCGACCGCCATCCACTTCCACAGCACCAGCGTGTAGTGACCGCCTTCGGGTGGCGCGACGTTGAATTGCCAGATGACGTAGGCGGCGACAATCGCCGACAAGCCAATGGAACCCACGCCAATCAGCGCCGAGAGGTTTTCCGACCAGCGTCCACGGGAGAACGACAGGAGCAGGAAACCGATCAGAGGGAATACGAAAGTCAGAAAGATCAGGTTCATCCGCGCATCTCACTGGCAGCGTCGATATCGAGCGTGTGGAAGCGGCGATACAGTTGCAGCAGGATCGCCAGACCAATACTGGCCTCGGCGGCTGCCAAGCTGATCACCAGGATGAACATGATCTGTCCATCCGGCTGGCCCCAACGGGCGCCTGCAACGATGAAGGCCAGTGCAGAGGCGTTCATCATTACTTCCAGACTCATCAACACGAACAAAATGTTGCGGCGGACCATCAGGCCGACCAGACCAAGGCAGAACAGGATGCCGGCAACGGCCAGACCATGTTCGAGAGGGATAGCAGGCATGTCTTACTCCTTCGCCTCGTTACGGCCCAAATGGAACGCCGTGACGGCTGCAGCAAGCAGCAGCATCGAGGCGAGTTCGACCACCAGCAGGTACGGACCGAACAGGCTGATGCCCACGGCTTTCGCGTCTACGGTGGTGTGGCCGATGGCCTGGCCGCTCTGGTGAGCGAACAGCACATACAGCAGTTCGGCCAGCAGCAGGGCGGCGAGAATCACCGGACCGGCCCAGATGCCAGGCCGCAGCCAGGTGCGTTCTTGCTGAACCGAGGCCGGGCCCAGGTTCAGCATCATCACCACGAACACGAACAGCACCATGATGGCGCCGGCGTAGGCGATCACTTCCAGCACGCCGGCGAACGGCGCGCCGAGTGCGAAGAAGGTCATGGCCACGGCAATCAACGAGATGATCAGGTAGAGCAGGGCGTGCACAGGGTTGGTGTTGGTGACCACACGTAGCGTGGACACAACAGCGATACCCGATGCGAAATAGAAAGCGAATTCCATCGTTCTTCCTTAAGGCAGCAAGCTCTTCACGTTGATCGGTTCGGCTTCGTTCTGCGCGGAGCCTTTCGGCTTGCCAGCGATTGCCATACCTGCAACACGATAGAAGTTGTAATCAGGGTTTTTGCCGGGGCCGGAGATCAGCAGATCTTCTTTCTCGTACACCAGGTCCTGACGTTTGAACTCGGCCATCTCGAAATCCGGTGTCAGCTGGATCGCGGTGGTCGGACAGGCTTCCTCGCAGAGACCGCAGAAAATGCAGCGCGAGAAGTTGATACGGAAGAAGTCCGGGTACCAGCGACCGTCTTCGGTTTCAGCTTTCTGCAGCGAGATGCAACCCACTGGGCAAGCTACGGCGCAGAGGTTGCAGGCTACGCAACGCTCTTCGCCATCGGGGTCGCGGGTCAGGACGATGCGACCACGGTAGCGTGGTGGCAGGTAGACCGCTTCTTCGGGGTATTGCAGGGTGTCGCGCTTGCGAAAGCCATGGCCGAAGACCATGACCAGGCTGCGCAACTGGGTACCGGTACCCTTAACGATGTCGCCAATATATTTGAACATGGGTCAAATCCTCACTGAACCGCGACTGCAGGCGTGTTCCACAACACGACCGCAGCGGTCACCAGCAAATTGATCAGGGTCAGTGGCAGGCAGAATTTCCAGCTGAAATCCATCACCTGGTCATAACGCGGACGCGGAATGGAAGCGCGCAGCAGGATGAACAGCATGATGAAGAACGCGGTCTTCAGTGCGAACCAGACGAAGGCCAGTTGCGGCAAGATGCCGAACGGACCGTGCCAGCCACCGAAGAACAGGGTGACCAACAGCGCCGAGATCAGGATGATGCCGATGTATTCACCGACGAAGAACATGCCCCATTTCATACCGGCGTATTCAATGTGGTAACCGTCGGCCAGTTCCTGTTCCGCTTCCGGCTGGTCGAACGGGTGACGGTGAGTCACGGCGACGCCAGCGATGAAGAAGGTACAGAAGCCGAAGAACTGCGGAATGATGAACCACAGGTTCTGCGCCTGGTACTCGACGATGTCGCGCATGTTGAACGAGCCGACCTGAACCACGATGCCCATCAGGGCCAGGCCCATGAACACTTCGTAGGACACGGTCTGCGCCGAGGCACGCAAGCTGCCGAGCAGGGCGAACTTGTTGTTACTCGACCAGCCGGCGAACAGCACCGCGTAGACCGACAGACCGGCCATGGCGAAGAAGAACAGCAAGCCGATGTTCAGATCCGCGACGCCCCAGGTCGGGGTGATCGGGATGATCGCAAAAGCGATCAGCAGGGCGGACATCGCCACCACCGGTGCCAGGGTGAAGATCACCTTGTCGGCAAACGGCGGCGTCCAGTCTTCCTTGAAGAACATCTTCAGCATGTCGGCGGCGATCTGGAACATACCAAACGGACCAACGCGGTTCGGACCGTAACGGTCCTGCCACCAGCCCAGCAGGCGACGTTCGACAAAGCTGAGCAATGCGCCTGCGACCACAACGGCCAGCAGAATCACGATGGCTTTGACGACCGAGAGGATCACATCGATCACTTCAGGGGTGAACCAGGTCATTGCGCTGCCTCCTGCAGACCGTCGACGGATACGCCGGCGAATGCCGGTGGAATGCCGGCGATGCCCGCAGGCAATGCCACCAGACCGGCGCCCAGTTCTTCATTGATGCGCAGCGGCAGACGCAGGGTCTGACCGGCCACGTTCAGGCTCAGCAGGGCACCGTCGTTGACGCCCAGACGATCCGCTTCCGATTTGGCCAAAGCTACGTATGGAGCCGGAATGCGCTCTTGAACCGGCGCGGCTTTCGAAGAGTTCTCTTCGCTGCCGAACAGGTGGAAGAACGGCACGGCTTGCCAGGTGCCCGGCGCCGGGTTGAATGCGCGCGGTGCGGCAGCGAACCAGTTCAGCGAATCACCGGTGCTTTCGATCAGGCGAGTGCCCGGGTCGCCAGCGCGGATGTGACCACCGACTTCGTCCTGGAACTTGTTCCACGCTTGTGGCGAGTTCCAGCCCGGCGACCAGGCAAACGGCACCTGCTGACGCGGTTCAACCGAACCTGAGTAACCTTCCATGGAGAAGGCGAACGCGGTGTCCTTGTCTTGCGGGGTGCGCGGTTCGTGAACGCTGATGTCGGCGCGCATCGCGGTGCGACCGGAATAACGCAGCGGCTCACGTGCCAGTTTCAGACCCTTGATGCGGAACGCCGCCGATGGTGCTGCGTCGACGATACGTGCCAGTTGCTCGGTGCTCGAAGCAACGGCAGCGGTGACGTGGTCGAGTTGCGTCCAGTCGATCGGCTGGTTCAGCAGGGTCGCGCGCAGGGCGTGCAGCCAGCGCCAGCCTTCGTGAACCAGGATGCTCGCATCCATGTATTGCGGGTCGAAAACCTGGAAGAAGCGCTGGGCGCGACCTTCCTGGCTGACCAGCGTACCGTCGCCTTCAGCGAAGCTTGCGGCTGGCAGAACCAGGTGCGCGCGGTCGCTGGTAGCCGTCTTCTGATGATCAGCAACGATCACTACTTGCGCAGCGTTCAGTGCGGCATCGACTTTTTCTTTGGCGGTGCGGGTGTACAGATCGTTTTCCAGCACGACGATAGCGTCGGCCTTGCCATCGATGACGGCTTGCAGCGCGGCGTCGACCGATTCGCCACCGAGCATGGCCAGACCGAGGCTGTTGGCTTCCGGGACGATCAGGCTGATCGAACCGTTCTTCTCGCGCAGCTTCAGTGCCTTGGCGATGTTCGCGGCGGCTTCGATCAAGGCTTTGGAACCCAGCGAAGTACCAGCGATGATCAGCGGACGTTTGGCGGCGAGCAGGGCATCAGCAATGCGCTTGGCCAGTTGCAGTGCTTCGGCGTCCAGACCTTCAACGGCCGGGGCGCTGGCGTCCAGTGCGTGAGCCACGGCGAAACCGATGCGCGCCAGGTCGTCTGGAGCGGCGTGTACGCATTCTTCAGCGATGTCGTCGAGCTTGGTTTCCGCCAGGCTGGCGATGAACAGCGGGTTCAGCGCGTGCTGACCGATGTTCTTCACCGCAGCGTCGAGCCAAGGCTGAACACGCATGGCTTCGGCCATGTCTTCAGCTTTGCCTTTGACCGATTGACGCAGCGACAGCGCCACACGGGCGGCGGTCTGAGTCAGGTCTTCACCGAGGACGAAAATGGCGTCATGGTCTTCGATGTCGCGCATGTTCGGCACAGGCAACGGGCTGTCTTTCAGCACTTGCAGGACCAGACGGATGCGCTCCAGTTCGGAGGCTTCGATACCCGAGTAGAAGTGCTCGGCGCCGACCAGTTCGCGCAACGCGTAGTTGCTTTCGAGGCTGGCACGCGGCGAACCGATACCGACGATGTTGCGACCGCGCAGCAAGTCAGCGGCTTTATCCAGTGCAGCATCCAGACCGAGCTTGGTGCCATCGGCCAGCAGCGGCTGACGTGGACGGTCGGTGCGGTTGACGTAGCCATAACCGAAACGGCCACGGTCGCACAGGAAGTACTGGTTCACCGAGCCGTTGAAACGGTTTTCGATGCGACGCAGTTCGCCGTAGCGTTCGCCCGGGGAGATGTTGCAACCGCTCGAGCAGCCATGGCAGATGCTCGGCGCGAACTGCATGTCCCACTTGCGGTTGTAGCGTTCGGAGTGAGTCTTGTCGGTGAACACACCGGTCGGGCAGACCTCGGTGAGGTTGCCGGAGAACTCGCTTTCGAGGGTGCCGTCTTCAACGCGACCGAAGTACACGTTGTCGTGGGCGCCAAACACACCGAGGTCGGTGCCGCCAGCGTAATCCTTGTAGAAGCGCACGCAGCGGTAGCAAGCGATGCAGCGGTTCATTTCGTGGGAAATGAACGGGCCCAGTTGCTGGTTCTGGTGGGTGCGTTTGGTGAAGCGATAACGGCGCTCGTTGTGGCCGGTCATCACGGTCATGTCTTGCAGGTGGCAATGACCGCCTTCTTCGCACACAGGGCAGTCGTGCGGGTGGTTGGTCATCAGCCATTCAACAACACTGGCGCGGAACGCCTTGGATTCTTCATCTTCGATGGAGATCCAGGTGTTGTCAGTGGCAGGGGTCATGCAGGACATGACGATGCGACCACGGGTGTCGTTCTCGTCGGTGTACTGCTTGACCGCGCACTGGCGGCACGCCCCGACGCTACCGAGCGCGGGGTGCCAGCAGAAATATGGAATGTCGAGGCCCAGCGACAGACATGCCTGTAACAGGTTGTCTGCCCCGTCGACTTCGAGCGCTTTGCCGTCTACGTGGATAGTGGCCATGGTTCAAAGGTCTTCGTTGGCCCGGTGTCAGCGGGCGTGGCTAATGGAATCTTGTTATCCGTGCGAATCAAACCAGCCTCGAAAGGCGTCATCGCAGGAGGCGAAGGGCACGGACCCTTCGCCTTTTTAAGCGTTTACGCGCCGATTACGATCGGCCTTGCCAGAGGCGGGACGGCGGCGCTGACTGGCGCGATACCGGCTTCGAACTCTGGACGGAAGTATTTGATGGCACTGCCCAACGGCTCCACGGCACCCGGTGCGTGAGCACAGAAGGTCTTGCCTGGGCCGAGGAAGTTGACCAGACCCAGCAGGGTCTCGATGTCGCCTGGCTGACCGCGGCCTTGTTCAATGGCCATCAAGAGCTTGACGCTCCATGGCAAACCATCGCGGCACGGGGTGCAGAAACCGCACGACTCGCGAGCGAAGAACTGCTCCATGTTGCGCAGCAACGAGACCATGTTGACGCTGTCATCCACCGCCATGGCCAGGCCGGTACCCATACGGGTGCCCACTTTGGCGATGCCGCCGGCATACATTTGGGCGTCGAGGTGCTCAGGCAGGAGGAAACCGGTACCGGCGCCGCCTGGCTGCCAGGCCTTGAGTTTGAAGCCGTCGCGCATGCCGCCGGCGTAGTCTTCGAACAACTCGCGACCGGTGACGCCGAATGGCAGCTCCCACAGACCCGGGTTTTTGACTTTGCCGGAGAAGCCCATGAGCTTGGTGCCCATGTCTTCGCTGCCTTCACGCGCCAACGATTTGTACCAGTCAACGCCGTCGGCAATGATCGCCGGCACGTTGCACAGGGTTTCGACGTTGTTCACGCAGGTCGGCTTGCCCCACACGCCGACGGCGGCAGGGAAGGGCGGCTTGGAGCGCGGGTTGGCGCGGCGGCCTTCGAGGGAGTTGATCAGTGCGGTTTCTTCACCGCAGATGTAACGCCCGGCGCCGGTGTGGACGAACAGCTCGAAATCAAAACCGCTGCCCAGAATGTTTTTGCCCAGCAGGCCCGCAGCCTTGGCTTCTTCCACGGCACGGTTGAGGTGCTTGGCGGCGGTGGTGTATTCGCCACGCAGGAAGATGTAGCCACGGTAGGTTTTCAGCGCGCGAGCACTGATCAGCATGCCTTCGATCAGCAGATGGGGCAGTTGCTCCATCAGCATGCGGTCTTTCCAGGTGTTCGGCTCCATTTCATCCGCGTTGCACAGCAGGTAACGGATGTTGATGGATTCGTCTTTGGGCATCAGGCCCCACTTCACGCCCGTGGGGAAGCCTGCACCGCCGCGACCTTTGAGGCCGGCGTCTTTCACGGTCTGGACGATAGCGTCCTGATCCATGTCGGCGAAGGCTTTGCGCGCCGCAGCGTAACCGTTCTTGGCCTGGTACTCGTCGAGCCACACGGCTTCGCCGTCATCACGCAGACGCCAGGTCAGCGGGTGAGTCTCGGCCGAACGCTGAATGCGGTTGGCAGGACCGAAAGATGTCAGGGTCATACGTAGCCCTCGAGCAGTTTGGCGACGCCAGCCGGCTGCACATCACCAAAGGTGTCGTCGTCGATCATCAGCGCCGGTGCCTTGTCGCAGTTGCCGAGGCAGCAGACCGGCAGCAGGGTGAACCGACCGTCGGTGGTGGTCTGACCCAGGCCGATGCCCAGATTGTTCTGGATTTCGCTGACCACCGACTCGTGGCCGCCGATGTAGCAGACCATGCTGTCGCAGACGCGAATGATGTGACGGCCGACCGGCTGACGGAAAATCTGGCTATAGAAAGTAGCCACGCCTTCAACGTCGCTGGCCGGGATGCCGAGAATCTCGCCGATCGCGTACAGGGCGCCATCCGGCACCCAGCCGCGTTCTTTCTGAACGATCTTCAGGGCTTCGATCGACGCCGCGCGCGGGTCTTCGTAGTGATGCAGCTCGTGCTCGATGGCCGAGCGCTCGGTTTCACTCAAGGTGAAACGGTCTGTCTGGATAAGCGTGCTGTTCATGCTTAGCGGTCCACGTCGGCCATAACGAAATCGATACTACCCAGGTACGCAATCATGTCCGCGACCATGCTGCCTTTGATCACCGAAGGGATCTGTTGCAGATGCGGGAAGCTTGGAGTGCGGATCCGGGTACGGTAGCTCATGGTGCCGCCGTCGCTCGTCAGGTAATAACTGTTGATGCCCTTGGTCGCTTCGATCATCTGGAAGGATTCGTTGGCCGGCATGACCGGGCCCCACGAAACTTGCAGGAAGTGCGTAATCAAGGTTTCGATGTGCTGCAGCGTGCGCTCTTTCGGCGGCGGCGTGGTCAGCGGGTGATCCGCCTTGTACGGGCCTTCCGGCATGTTGCGCATGCACTGGTCGATGATCTTGATGCTCTGGCGCATCTCTTCGACGCGAACCATGCAGCGGTCGTAGGCATCGCCATTGGCGGCGAGCGGTACTTCGAATTCGAAGTTCTCGTAGCCGGAGTACGGACGCGCTTTACGCAGGTCGAAATCGCAACCGGTCGAACGTAGGCCAGCACCGGTGACGCCCCATTCCAGGGCTTCTTTGGTGTTGTACTGGGCAACGCCGATGGTACGACCCTTGAGGATGCTGTTCTGCAGGGCAGCCTTGGTGTATTCGTCGAGGCGTTTTGGCAGCCATTCAACGAAGTCTTTCACCAGTTTTTCCCAGCCGCGCGGCAGGTCGTGGGCAACACCACCGATGCGGTACCAGGCCGGGTGCAGACGGAAACCGGTAATGGCTTCAATCACCGTGTACGCCTTCTGGCGGTCGGTGAAGGTGAAGAACACCGGGGTCATCGCGCCGACGTCCTGGATGTAAGTCCCGAGGAACAGCAGGTGGCTGGTGATCCGGAAGAACTCGGCCATCATGATGCGGATGACGTCTACCTTTTCGGGCACCTTGATGCCGGCCAGCTTCTCGACCGAGAGCACGTACGGCAGGTTGTTCATCACGCCGCCGAGGTAATCGATACGGTCGGTGTACGGGATGAAGCTGTGCCAGGACTGACGCTCGGCCATCTTCTCGGCACCACGGTGGTGGTAACCGATGTCCGGCACGCAGTCGACGATCTCTTCACCGTCCAGCTGCAGAATGATGCGGAACGCACCGTGCGCAGAAGGGTGGTTCGGGCCGAGGTTGAGGAACATGTAGTCCTCGTTCGGGCCGGAACGCTTCATGCCCCAGTCTTCCGGACGGAAGCGCGCGGCTTCTTCCTCAAGCTGTTGCTTGGCGAGGTTGAGGCTGTACGGATCGAATTCGGTGGCGCGCGCCGGGAAGTCCTTGCGCAGCGGGTGACCTTCCCACGTCGGCGGCATCATGATGCGCGACAGGTGCGGGTGACCTTTGAAGTCGATACCGAACATGTCCCAGACTTCACGCTCGTACCAGTTGGCGTTCGGCCAGATGCTGGTGACGGTCGGCAAGCTGAGGTCGCTCTCGGACAAGGCGACCTTGATCATCACGTCACTATTACGCTCCAGCGACATGAGGTGATAGAACACGGTGAACTCGGCGTCGCTCGGCAGCCCCTGACGCTTGGTGCGCAGACGCTCGTCCACGCCGTGCAGGTCATAGAGCATGACGTACGGCTTGGGCAGGTTGCGCAGGAAGGTCAGGACTTCGACGAGTTTGGCACGCGCCACCCACAGCACCGGCATGCCGGTGCGGGTCGGCTGGGCGGTGAACGCCTCCGGGCCAAAACGGTTGTTCAATTCAACGACCACATCCTGGTCGTCTGCCTTATAAGGCGGGATGTACAGAGCACTGCCTGTAGTCATGGTTATTTTTTCGCTTTCGGTCAACGTAAAGAATGAAGCCAGCTTCTCGTTTCTTTGTCAGAACAGATCTGGATCAGACTTCGTCAGGGCTGCGCAGGTTGGTGACTGCGATTCGCTGTTCGCGGCGCTGTTCCTTTTGCGAAGGCATGTCGGCGCGATAAACGCCTTGATCACCAACGACCCAGGAAAGCGGACGACGCTCCTTGCCGATCGATTCCTGCAACAGCATCAAGCCTTGCAGAAATGCTTCCGGACGAGGAGGGCAGCCAGGTACGTAGACGTCCACGGGCAGGAACTTGTCCACCCCTTGAACCACAGAGTAGATGTCGTACATGCCACCGGAGTTAGCGCACGAACCCATGGAGATAACCCACTTCGGCTCGAGCATCTGCTCGTAGAGACGTTGGATGATCGGCGCCATCTTGATGAAGCAGGTGCCGGCGATAACCATGAAGTCGGCCTGACGCGGCGATGCCCGGATCACTTCGGCGCCGAAGCGCGCGATGTCGTGGGGCGCCGTGAAGGCGGTGGTCATTTCCACGTAGCAGCACGACAAGCCGAAGTTGTACGGCCACAGGGAGTTTTTACGTCCCCAGTTGACCGCGCCACTCAGCACGTCTTCCAGCTTGCCCATGAAAATGTTTTTGTGGACTTGATCTTCTAACGGATCGGAAACGGTTTCCCGTTCGCCAATCGGATACTGCTCGTTAGGAGCATCGGGGTCGATCCTGGTGAGATTGTATTGCATTGCCAAAGCCTCATTGTTTCAGCTTCGCCTGCCGCTTGCGACGAGCTTCCGGAGCCCAGTCAAGGGCGCCCACTCGGAACAGGTAGACAAGACCTGCCAACAGAATTGCTATGAAAACGAGAGCTTCGACGAATCCGGTCCAGCCGCTTTCGCGGACGGACACAGACCATGCAAAGAGAAAGAGGGCTTCGATATCGAAGATCACGAAGAGCATCGCGACCAGATAGAATTTGGCTGAGAGCCGCAAGCGGGCGCCACCGGTAGGTAGCATGCCGGACTCGAACGGTTCGTTTTTGCTGCGACCCCAGGCTTTTGACCCAAGGAGGCTGGAGACGCCAAGCATGAAGGCACACAGGCCGACGACACCCAGAAGGAAAATGGCAAAGCCCCAGTTGTGGGCCATGAGTCCTGTCGCTTCGGGCATGCTGGTAATCCTTAACAGAGAGCAAAGGTCTCTGAGCTTGATAAAGAAATAGGCAGTGACGATATGTCGCAGCAATCAATCGCGCTGATTTTATGGCTAAACACCCTGCAAGTAAAATTCCTATAGCGAAATTATTTATTGGAATAAGGACATAGCGCATCTCCAATGCCCTGCAGCCCATGCGTTGCGGGCATTAGGCGGGTTTATGCAAATAATGTTTTGTAGGGAATGTAACGAACATAGTTGCGGCTAAATGATAATTAATATCGTTTGGAGTGGTTTTGTAACTGTTTAACGGGATGTCAGTTGGGAAGTTGTCTTACTTGCACGTTACTGCAAGTAGCGACGGCGCCCGTTTTAGCGGATTTTTCTGACGCGTGTACCGCTCTGGATCAATGTTTTGTCCGGACGACACCGATCCCTGTAGGAGCTGCCGAAGGCTGCGATCTTTTGATCCTGCTTTTGATTCTGAAAAATCAAAGTCAAAAGATCGCAGCCTTCGGCAGCTCCTACAGGGAAAGGTTTGTTTTCCGGGGGCAAAAAAAAAACGCCCCGAACCAGTCGGGGCGTCAGTTTTGCGGCTCTGCGGTTAGCTTTCCATCCGATCCGCAGAGGCCGTTTGCTCAGGCGAAGCAGATCAGTGGAACTGTTCTTCTTCGGTCGAACCGGTCAGTGCGGTTACCGAGGACGAGCCACCTTGAATCACAGTGGTCATGTCGTCGAAGTAGCCGGTGCCCACTTCCTGCTGGTGAGCCACGAAGGTGTAACCCTTGGCAGCGTCGGCGAATTCCTGCTCCTGCAGCTTCACGTAGGCAGTCATGTCGTTGCGGGCGTAGTCGTGCGCCAGGTTGAACATGCTGTGCCACATGTTGTGAATGCCGGCCAGGGTGATGAACTGGTGCTTGTAGCCCATGGCGGACAGTTCGCGCTGGAACTTGGCGATGGTCGCGTCGTCCAGGTTTTTCTTCCAGTTGAAGGAAGGCGAGCAGTTGTACGACAGCAGTTGGTCCGGGTATTCCTTTTTGATCGCTTCGGCGAAGCGACGAGCCTCGTCCAGATCCGGCTTGGCGGTTTCGCACCAGATCAGGTCGGCGTATGGCGCGTAAGCCAGGCCACGGGCGATGGCTTGATCGAGGCCGGCACGGACCTTGTAGAAACCTTCCTGAGTGCGCTCGCCAGTCACGAACGGCTGGTCGTACGGGTCGCAATCGGAAGTCAGCAGGTCAGCAGCGTTGGCGTCGGTACGGGCCAGAATGATGGTCGGGGTACCGGCAACGTCAGCAGCCAGACGTGCAGCGGTCAGCTTCTGTACGGCTTCCTGAGTAGGAACCAGTACTTTACCGCCCATGTGACCGCATTTTTTCACCGAAGCCAGTTGGTCTTCGAAGTGAACGCCGGCGGCGCCTGCTTCGATCATGCTCTTCATCAGCTCGTAGGCGTTCAGTACGCCGCCGAAACCGGCTTCAGCGTCAGCCACGATCGGCGCGAAGTAGTCGATGTAGCCTTCGTCGCCCGGGTTCTTGCCGGCTTTCCACTGGATCTGGTCAGCACGACGGAACGAGTTGTTGATGCGCTTGACCACGGTTGGCACCGAATCCACCGGGTACAGCGACTGGTCCGGGTACATGGATTCTGCGGAGTTGTTGTCCGCAGCCACTTGCCAGCCCGACAGGTAGATCGCCTGGATACCGGCTTTAACCTGCTGAACAGCCTGGCCGCCGGTCAGGGCGCCCATGCAGTTGACGAAATCTTTCTCAGGACGGAAGGACGGCTTGGCACCCTGGGTCACCAGGTTCCACAGCTTGTCGGCGCCCATTTTTGCAAAGGTGTGCTCAGGTTGAACCGAGCCACGCAGACGGACGACGTCAGCAGCGGAGTAAGTGCGTGTCACGCCTTTCCAGCGCGGGTTTTCAGCCCAGTCTTTTTCGAGGGCTGCAATTTGCTGTTCGCGTGTCAGTGCCATGGAGATAAACCTCGTCGCGTCTTTTATGAAAAGTTGTTCTGCGGTGGAAAATTCCTGCGCTCGCTGACCATAAGCTTAGGTGGTCAAGTCGGATTCGGCGGGGTAGGCGACGGGATGAACGATGGGCTCGAGGGGAAGTGAGCAGGTAGTGGCAGGCTGTGGGCGCATTCGGGCGTCGTGGGCCTTTATACGGTCTACAGTGTGAAGCCGGGTTACCTAAATACGCTTCCGTCCCTCGGGACAACTTCGTTCCAGTCGGCAACCTCGTCAAACACACCTTGTGGGCGGTACAGACACGAAGCGGTTCGCGGGGTAGGTGCGAACATCGCTTCGAAAGCCCTTGCCAGGGCCTCTGATTAGCGGGAGCGAGGCCATCATGCCTTCGCTTTTTTACCCCGTCAAACGTTTTGTAGTGCTTTTTTTCAAGCACTACATCTTTCGTCTAATACGACTAATCAGTCAGTTTTCGGTGCTTTAGTCCAGGGCGTCGACTTTCACCCGCAAGGTCATGTCATCCCGGCCTTGAGTCGAGTAGCTGCGGGTCAGGCCCTGTTTGTCGGCCTGAGTCTGGCGATTGACGCCGGCGAGGGTGATCCATTCACCGAGGCGCCCGCTGACAGTTGTGTCGGTGCTTTGCACGTTCACTACATCGGGACGTTCCTGGCTCATGCGGTCACGGTTGGTACTGATTGCCAGATGAACGATGTCACCGGTGACGCTGGCGGTGACATAGAAACCCTGGGTGACGTTGCGGTATTGCGTCTGGCTGTTGTAACCGCCGTAGGAGTCACTTTGAACATTGGTGATCGGCACGCTCTGGCCAACCTGAATCAGCGCCGGCATGCCATCGGTGGCCTGTACTTGCTGCACGCCGCCGTCGCGGCTGGCGGTGCTGCGGCTGATGATGCGGGTCTGGTTCGGCTGTGCACCGTTGACTGAGTAACCTTCGTCGCCACGGCCATTGTTTTCATTGGTGTCGACGCTGATCAGCAAGCGTTTCGGCGCCGTGTCGAGTTGGGTGATCAGTGCCTTGAGTTCCTGAATCTTGTCTGGCTCGGCCTTGATGATCAGTTGATTGCCGTAGGCGCTGACCTGACCGTCCTTGCCGAGGAAGTCTTGCGCCATCGGCAGCATGTCGGTGCTGGTGCGGTAATTGAGAGGCACGATTTCTGTGGCTGCCATCACCGTAAAACTGCAACCGAGCAGCAGGGTGGTGAGCAGGGTGCGTAGGGACATGTCCGTTATCTCCGCTTTCGAAAGGCTTGATATTGCCAGTTTGTCGGCCTTGGGTGGGGCAAGTTGAATCGTAGACAGCAAAACGCCCCGGCATCGGTTGATGTCGGGGCGTTTTGTGGTGTTCTCGCGGGCCTCTTCGCGAGCAGGCTCGCTCCCACATTGGATCTCTGTCTGACACAAAAATCGTGTCCGCAGGAGATCCTCTGTGGGAGCGAGCCTGCTCGCGAAAGCCGCGCCGCGGTCTTAAGCCGAATGCCGAACCATATCGACATGTGGAATCCCGGCTTCGAGGAATTCCTCGCTGACCAGGCTGAAACCCAAGCGCTCATAGAACGCCGTGGCCTGCACCTGTGCACTGAGCATCTGCTGCTTCAAGCCACGCTCTTCGGCCTCAGCAATCACCGCGTGCATCAGCGCATCACCGACCTTCATGCCGCGCCAGTCTTTCAGCACTGAAACCCGGCCAATGTGCCCATCGGGCAACAAGCGCGCAGTACCAATCGGAAAGTCGCCTTCAAACGCCAGAAAATGCACGGCGGTCGCGTCGTCCGCGTCCCATTCCAGCTCAGGTGGCACCGATTGTTCGGCGATGAACACCGTTTCACGAATGCGCCGGATCTCGGCGATGTCCTTCTGCCAGTCTGCGACACGTACGCGAATCTTATTCATCGGCGAACCCCAGGCTCCCTTGCTTGACCAGCTGGCACAGCAGGCCGCAAGCGTCTTCGTCGTTCAGCCACTCACCGAGGTTGTCGGTGTGCAGGGCGTCGGCGGCGCAGATCAGCTTCAACAGCTCGCGCAGCTTGCCCGGCAGGTAACGGCTCTGGCCGCTGGCGAACAGCAGCAGGTCGTCATCGACTTCCGACCAGGCCAAGCGCGCGCTCGGGTTGCGGATCAGGATGGCGCCATCCTGCAGGGCGGCGAGGAAATCTTCTTCCTCGATTTCTTCCGGGCCGGTCACCAGTTCCGGGTAGCGCGGCTCGGTCATGTACTGGCCGAACCAGGTCAGCAGCAGGCGCTCGTCGCTCATGTGCTCGGCGAGCAGGGCTTTCAGGCGATCCAGTGCGTCGTGTTGAATCTGGTGCGGATCGGCTGCTGGCTGTGCGTCGGCATCGGTGTAGCGCTCTTCGTCAGTCAGGAACTGGCTGAGGAAGTCGGTGAAGTGGGTCAGCACTTCCGAAGCGCTCGGTGCACGGAAGCCGACCGAGTAAGTCATGCAGTTGTCGACCGCAACACCGCAGTGGGCCAGACGTGGCGGCAGGTAAAGCATGTCGCCCGGTTCCAGCACCCACTCTTCGGTCTCGTGGAATTCAGCGAGGATGCGCAGGTCCGCGTGTTGCAGCAGCGGGCTCTCGGAATCGCACATCTGGCCGATCTTCCAGTTGCGCTTACCGTGGCCTTGCAGCAGGAACACGTCGTAGTTGTCGAAGTGCGGACCGACGCTGCCACCCGGGGCGGCGAAGCTGATCATCACATCGTCGACGCGCCAGCTCGGGAGGAAGCGGAAGTTTTCCAGCAGTTCGCTGACTTCCGGCACGAATTGGTCGACGGCCTGAACCAGCAGGGTCCACTCTTTTTCCGGCAATTTGCTGAATTCGTCTTCGGCGAACGGGCCGCGACGCAGTTCCCAAGGGCGCTCGCCGTGCTCGATCACCAGGCGCGATTCGACTTCTTCTTCCAGGGCCAGGCCGGCCAGTTCGTCGGCGTCGATCGGGCTTTCGAAGTCAGGAATTGCCTGGCGGATCAGCAGTGGCTTTTTCTGCCAGTAATCGCGCAGGAATTCGCGCGCCGTGATGCCGCCCAGAAGTTGAAGAGGAATATCGGAATTCATATGTAACCTATTGAAAAAAAGCACTTTTCAGACGGGAATAAAAACGCCCGGCGCGGCCGGGCGTCTCAAACGGATCAAGCGGTCGATCAGATGCGTTTGGCTTGCGCTACAGCGTTGCCGATGTAGTTGGCCGGGGTCAGTTGCTTGAGCTCGGCTTTCGCTTGCGCAGGCATGTCCAGGCCGTCGATGAAAGTCTGCAGCGCTTCAGGGCTGATGCCCTTGCCACGGGTCAGTTCTTTCAGCTTCTCGTACGGGTTTTCGATGTTGTAGCGACGCATCACGGTCTGGATCGGCTCGGCCAACACTTCCCAGCAAGCGTCGAGGTCAGCGGCAATCTTCTGCTCGTTGAGCTCCAGTTTGCTGATGCCTTTGAGGCTGGCTTCGTAGGCGATCACGCTGTGAGCGAAGCCGACACCGAGATTACGCAGGACGGTGGAGTCGGTCAGGTCGCGCTGCCAGCGGGAAATTGGCAGTTTGCTCGCCAAGTGCTGGAACAGTGCGTTGGCGATACCGAGGTTGCCTTCGGAGTTTTCGAAGTCGATCGGGTTGACCTTGTGCGGCATGGTCGACGAACCGATTTCGCCAGCGATGGTGCGCTGTTTGAAATAACCCAGGGAGATGTAGCCCCAGATGTCACGGTCGAAGTCGATCAGGATGGTGTTGAAGCGCGCGATCGCGTCGAACAGCTCGGCGATGTAGTCGTGCGGTTCGATCTGCGTGGTGTACGGGTTGAAGCCCAGGCCCAGCTCGTCTTCGATGAAGGCGCGGGCGTTGGCTTCCCAGTCGATCTGCGGGTAGGCCGACAGGTGCGCGTTGTAGTTGCCAACAGCGCCGTTGATCTTGCCCAGCAGTGGCACGGCAGCGACTTGAGCGATCTGACGCTCGAGACGGTAAACCACGTTCGCCAGCTCTTTACCCAGAGTGGTCGGCGAAGCTGGTTGGCCGTGGGTGCGCGACAGCATCGGCACGTCAGCGAAACGGATGGCCAGTTCGCGGATGGCGTTGGCGGTCTGGCGCATCAGCGGCAGCATCACGTCGTCACGGCCTTCGCGCAGCATCAGGGCGTGGGACAGGTTGTTGATGTCTTCGCTGGTGCAGGCAAAGTGGATGAACTCGCTGACCTTGGCCAGCTCCGGCAGCTTGGCCGCCTGCTCTTTGAGCAGGTATTCGATCGCTTTGACGTCGTGGTTGGTGGTGCGCTCGATCTCTTTGACGCGCTCGGCGTGCTCCAGCGAGAAGTTTTCAGCCAGTTCATTGAGAACGGCGTTGGCCTCGGCGGAGAAGGCTGGCACTTCAGGGATACCAGCGTGGGCGGCCAGGCGCTGGAGCCAGCGCACTTCAACCAGAACACGGGCACGGATCAGACCGTACTCGCTGAAAATCGGGCGCAGGGCCTGGGTTTTGCCGGCGTAGCGGCCGTCAACAGGGGAAACCGCAGTGAGCGAAGAAAGCTGCATGGGGTGTTCTCGGACAGTCGGGCAACGAAATGGGGCGCGTATCATACATGAAAAAATCCGCCGGTCCGTTGCCAACTGACCGGCGTATTACGCGTTACAGACTACAAAGCTTTTATTGCAGGGCGAATTACTCGCTGCGCATCAACGGATACAGCTCTTTGAGCAGCTTGCGCCGGCTGATCACCAACTGCCAGCGATGGCCGCCGAGCTGCCGCCACAGGCGCGCCGAACGAATGCCGGCGAGGAGCAGGGCGCGAATCTTCGAGGCATTGCTCGGTTGCTGCAGATTGCGCATGTCGCCATGCACCTGAATGCGTTGGCGCAAGGTGCTCAGGGTGTCCTGATACAGCGCGCCGCAGGCCGCGACCACGTTTTCGTGAGCCGGGCCGAAGTGCTCGACCTGCGACTGAATCTGCGGCAAGCGTTTGCCGATGATGTCGAGCATGTCGTCACGCTTGGCCAGTTGACGTTCAAGACCGAGCATCGACAGCGCATAGCGCAATGGCTCGCGTTGCAGCGTGCTCGGGTCGCGCTCGAGGGCGCCGATCAGTGCACGGTAGCCTTCGCGCAAATTGATGTCGTCGCCGCCGTACACATCCAGCGTGTCTTTCGGGTCGCGCACCAACAGGCTGCCGAGCATGCAGCTCAGGCCGGCTTCGTTGGTCTGGCCGGTCTTGGCGATCCGGTCGACCAGCACGGCAGCGAGGAACACACCGCCAAGCGCCGTCAGTTGCTCCTGAGTCGGGCTCATGCCTGGCCGCTCCACGGCTCGGCGACTTCGATCACGCCGCCACCGAGGCAGATTTCACCGTCATAGAACACCACCGATTGGCCCGGCGTCACCGCGCGTTGCGGCTCGTCGAACACGGCGCGGTAGCCGCTGGCGGTTTTTTCCAAGGTGCAGGCCTGATCGCTCTGGCGATAACGCACTTTCGCGGTCAGGCGCAGCGGCTGGCTCAGGTCGATCGGGTTGACCCAATAGATTTCCGAAGCGAGCAGGGCGCTGGAGAACAGCCATGGATGGTTGTTGCCTTGGCCGACGATCAGCTCGTTGCTGTCGAGATCCTTGCGCAGCACGTACCACGGCTCATCGCCGGCGTCTTTCAAACCGCCGATACCGAGGCCCTGACGCTGACCGATGGTGTGGTACATCAAACCGTGGTGGCGGCCGATTACTTCGCCTTCGGTGGTTTTGATCTCGCCCGGTTGCGCCGGCAGGTATTGCTTGAGGAAGTCGCTGAAACGCCGCTCGCCGATGAAGCAGATCCCGGTGGAATCCTTCTTCTTCGCGGTCGCCAGCTCGTATTTCTCGGCAATGGCGCGCACTTCCGGCTTTTCCAGTTCGCCGACCGGGAACAGGGTCTTGGCGATCTGTTCGCCGCCAACGGCGTGCAGGAAGTAGCTTTGGTCCTTGTTCGGATCAAGGCCTTTGAGCAGTTCGGTACGGCCATCGATGTCGCGGCGACGCACGTAGTGGCCGGTGGCGATCAGGTCGGCGCCGAGCATCATGGCGTAGTCGAGGAACGCCTTGAACTTGATCTCGCGGTTGCAGAGGATGTCCGGGTTCGGCGTGCGACCGGCCTTGTATTCGGCGAGGAAATGCTCGAACACGTTGTCCCAGTATTCTGCAGCGAAGTTGGCGGTGTGCAGCTTGATGCCGATCTTGTCGCAGACAGCCTGAGCATCCGCCAGATCGTCCATGGCGGTGCAGTATTCCGTTCCGTCGTCTTCTTCCCAGTTCTTCATGAACAGGCCTTCCACCTCGTAACCCTGCTCGATCAGCAGGAGAGCGGAAACGGAAGAGTCCACGCCGCCGGACATGCCGACAATGACGCGCTTCTTGGATGTGTCAGAAGGGGCTGGATCACGCATAGGGATTCAATGAGTGTCTTGAAAAAGGACGCGATTCTAGCAGGCTCGCGGCCTCAAGGCTAAAGAGAAGGGCGGATCAGTTCGAGGCTGAAGTGATGACCGGCCAGATAATCGTCGATGCAACGGATGATCAGCTCACTGCGCCAGTTGCCGCGCTGGGCGATTAATTCGTCACGGGTCAGCCACTTGGCGCCGACGATGCCGTCGTCGAGTTGGTAATCCGCGTGATGTTTGACGGCTTTGGCGCTGAAGCACACGCGCTGGTAGGTCACGCCATTGCTCGGTGCGGTGTACAGGTAAATGCCGATGACGCCGGTGGGTTCGACGTCCCAACCGGTTTCTTCGAGAGTTTCGCGTATGGCGGCATCGATCAGGGTTTCGTCCGGGTCGAGATGGCCGGCGGGCTGGTTGAGCACATTACGCCCGGCCTTGTGTTCCTCGACCATCAGGAAGCGACCGTTGTCCTCGACGATGGTGGCGACGGTGATGTGGGGGAGCCATTCCATAAAACCTTCCTCAAGTCTGGGGTTGAAATGCAATCCCTGTAGGAGTGAGCCTGCTCGCGATAGCGCAATGTCAGTCACCATAATTGTTGAATGGTATACCGCTATCGCGAGCAGGCTCACTCCTACAAGGGAATTGTGTGAACTCTGGAAACACAAACCCCGGCACGGGGCCGGGGTTTGTTTGCCGCGCTACAACCTTAAACCAGCGCAGCAATCGCCGCGTTGAGGGTTGCGCTTGGGCGCATCGCTTTGCTGATCAGCTCGGCATTGGCGTGGTAGTAACCGCCGATGTCGACTGGCTTGCCCTGAACGGCGTTGAGCTCGGCAACGATGGTTGCTTCGTTCTCGGTCAGAGTCTTGGCCAGCGTCGCGAACTGCGCTTGCAGTGCAGCGTCTTCAGTCTGGGCGGCCAGGGCCTGAGCCCAGTACATCGCCAGGTAGAAGTGGCTGCCGCGGTTGTCGATGTTGCCGACTTTGCGCGATGGCGACTTGTTGTTGTCGAGGAACTGGCCAGTGGCCTGATCCAGAGTTTTCGACAGCACCAGCGCTTTCGGGTTGTTGTAGTTCACACCCAGATGCTCAAGGGACGCTGCCAGTGCGAGGAACTCGCCCAGCGAATCCCAGCGCAGGAAGTTCTCTTCAACCAGTTGCTGCACGTGCTTCGGAGCCGAACCGCCAGCGCCGGTTTCGAACAGGCCACCGCCGTTCATCAGCGGCACGATCGACAGCATCTTGGCGCTGGTGCCCAGTTCCATGATCGGGAACAGGTCGGTCAGGTAGTCGCGCAGGACGTTGCCGGTCACCGAAATGGTGTCCTTGCCTTCGCGGGTGCGCTGCAGGGTGTACTTCATCGCGTCGACCGGTGCCATGATCTGGATGTCCAGACCGGCGGTGTCGTGATCTTTCAGGTAAGCCTGAACTTTCTCGATCACTACGCCGTCGTGAGCGCGCATCGGGTCCAGCCAGAAGATCGCTGGCGTGCTGCTGGCGCGAGCACGGTTGACGGCCAGTTTGACCCAGTCCTGGATCGGCGCGTCTTTGGTCTGGCACATGCGGAAGATGTCGCCGGCTTCAACAGCCTGTTCCATCAGCAGGTTGCCCTTGCTGTCGGTGACGCGAACAACGCCGTCAGCCTTGATCTGGAAGGTCTTGTCGTGCGAGCCGTACTCTTCGGCTTTCTTCGCCATCAGGCCAACGTTTGGCACGCTGCCCATGGTGGTCGGGTCGAAGGCGCCATTGGTTTTGCAATCTTCGATCACGGCCTGGTAGATGGTCGCGTAGCAACGATCCGGAATCACCGCCTTGGTGTCGTGCAGTTGACCGTCGGTGCCCCACATTTTGCCGGAGTCACGGATCATCGCTGGCATCGAGGCGTCGACGATCACGTCGCTCGGCACGTGCAGGTTGGTGATGCCTTTGTCGGAGTTGACCATCGCCAGCGATGGGCGAGCAGCGTAGACCGCCGCCATGTCAGCTTCGATCTGCGCTTGCTGCTCAGCCGGCAGGGCTTTGATGCGCGCGTACAGATCGCCGATGCCGTTGTTCAGGTTGAAGCCGATTTCGGCCAGCACGTCAGCGTGCTTGGTCAGGGCGTCTTTATAGAACTCGGCAACGATCTGGCCGAACATGATCGGGTCGGAGACCTTCATCATGGTCGCTTTCAGGTGCACCGAGAGCAGCACGCCTTGCGCCTTGGCGCTGTCGATTTCAGCAGCGATGAACGCGCGCAGGGCGTTTTTGCTCATCACGGCGCAGTCGAGGATCTCGCCAGCCTGAACGGTGGTTTTTTCTTTCAGAACGGTCGCGGTACCGTCCTTGGCGATCAGCTCGATCTTCACGGCGTCAGCGGCGTCGATCAGGGCAGCTTTTTCGCTGCCATAGAAATCGCCGGTGCTCATGTGAGCGACGTGGGACTTGGAGTCTTTGGCCCAGGCGCCCATTTTGTGCGGGTGCTTGCGTGCGTAGTTTTTAACCGACAGTGGAGCGCGACGGTCAGAGTTGCCTTCACGCAGAACCGGGTTCACGGCGCTGCCCTTAACCTTGTCGTAACGCGCCTTGGCGTCTTTGTCGGCGTCGCTGGTCACGGTTTCCGGGTAGTCCGGCAGGTTGTAACCCTGAGCTTGCAGCTCTTTGATCGCGGCTTGCAGCTGAGGCACCGAAGCGCTGATGTTCGGCAGCTTGATGATGTTGGCTTCAGGCGTAACGGCCAGGTCGCCCAGTTCGGCGAGGTGGTCGGCTACGGCTTTGTCACCCAGTTGCTCGGGGAAGCTGGCCAGAATACGTGCTGCAAGAGAGATATCGCGGGTTTCCACGGCGATATCGGCCGAGGCGGTGTAAGCCTCGATGATCGGCAGCAGGGAATAGGTGGCGAGGGCTGGAGCTTCGTCGGTGAAGGTATAGATGATCTTCGAGCGGGTGGGCATATTCGGATTAACTCTCTCTTCTTTGCTAAAGCGTGCGCAGAAACTCGAGGGGCGCCGGGTAAGCGCGTTCGTTCAAAGTCATCCATGAACCGAATGTCGAGATTCTTCGCGGTGATGTTGGGTGCATCAGTAGAGCGTCAAGCAGTCGGGCTGCGGTAACAGTCCGGCTATAAGGCGGAAAGTCTCATTCTAGAGAGGCCAACCGTCGTGACCCTGTGGTCAGCGGGCGGCATTATACATAGGTAGCTGGCAATCTGCCGATGGTTCATATGCAACGATTCTCGTCCATTGGTCTAAAGGTCGCAGGGCAGGGTGGCGCGTAGAGTCGTCGCGAATGCTTGAGTTTGGCGCTTTTCCCTTTGCTTTCAGGCTTGTACGAAACGAGATGTAGGCGCGCCACGAACAGAGGGTTTGCGTGTTGATTTAACTGGGTTACGCTCGAACCAAGCCAGATGTTCAATCCAAACAATGGAGTTCAGCATGGGTTACAAGAAGATTCAGGTTCCAGCCGTCGGCGACAAAATCACCGTCAATGCAGACCATTCTCTCAATGTTCCTGATAACCCGATCATCCCCTTCATCGAAGGTGACGGCATTGGTGTCGACATCAGTCCGGTGATGATCAAGGTTGTCGATGCTGCTGTTGAAAAGGCCTACGGCGGTAAACGCAAGATTTCCTGGATGGAAGTCTACGCCGGGGAAAAAGCCACTCAGGTTTACGATCAGGACACCTGGCTGCCTCAGGAAACCCTGGACGCAGTCAAGGATTACGTGGTTTCCATCAAAGGCCCGCTGACCACTCCGGTCGGTGGCGGCATCCGCTCGCTGAACGTGGCCCTGCGTCAGCAACTCGACCTGTACGTCTGCCTGCGTCCTGTGCGCTGGTTCGAAGGCGTACCAAGCCCGGTGAAAAAGCCTGGCGACGTCGACATGACCATCTTCCGCGAGAACTCCGAAGACATCTATGCTGGCATTGAGTGGAAGGCCGGTTCGCCGGAAGCCACCAAAGTCATCAAGTTCCTTAAAGAAGAAATGGGCGTCACCAAGATCCGTTTCGACGAAAACTGCGGCATCGGCGTCAAGCCGGTTTCGCTGGAAGGCACCAAGCGTCTGGCGCGTAAGGCTCTGCAATATGTGGTCGACAATGACCGCGATTCGCTGACCATCGTGCACAAAGGCAACATCATGAAGTTCACCGAAGGTGCCTTCAAAGAGTGGGCCTATGAAGTGGCCGCCGAAGAATTCGGCGCGACCCTGCTCGACGGCGGCCCGTGGATGCAGTTCAAAAACCCGAAAACCGGCAAGAACGTTGTGGTCAAAGACGCCATCGCTGACGCCATGCTCCAGCAGATCCTGCTGCGTCCGGCCGAATACGATGTGATCGCGACCCTGAACCTGAACGGCGACTACCTTTCTGACGCCCTGGCGGCGGAAGTGGGTGGTATCGGTATCGCGCCGGGCGCCAACCTGTCCGACACCGTGGCGATGTTTGAAGCGACGCACGGTACGGCGCCGAAGTACGCTGGCAAGGATCAGGTGAATCCGGGTTCGCTGATTCTGTCGGCCGAGATGATGCTGCGCCACATGGGCTGGACCGAAGCGGCGGATCTGATCATCAAGGGCACCAACGGCGCCATTGGTGCCAAGACTGTGACTTATGACTTCGAACGTTTGATGGACGGGGCCAAGCTGGTTTCGTCTTCTGGCTTCGGCGATGCGCTGATTTCGCATATGTAAGCAGTACGGGTACAAAAAAAACCGCCTTCGGGCGGTTTTTTCATGGCTGAGTGACCGGTAACGTCAGCTCGACACCCTTTCGGTATGGGGCGTATGCACGACTGGCTCGCTGGCAGTCGTCGCATCTTTGATCTTCACGGCGTGCAGGCCTTTGGGGCCTTGAACGATGTCGAAGCTGACGGCCTGTCCGGCCTTGAGGGTTTTGTACCCGTCCATTTCAATGGCGGAGTAGTGGGCAAAGAAATCGATGTCTTTGCCATCCTCATCGCGGCCTTCACGGGCGTCGGTATTGATAAAGCCGAATCCCTTGGCATTGTTGAACCATTTCACCTTGCCGACAGCCATGCTCAAATCCCTCTGCAACAGACTCCATCGCTGGAGTATCATCCAGTTCATCCGCAATCTAATCCGTTAAAAGGATTGACTCCGCGGATCTTTTTTACCCACTGTGGGTTCTATTGGTTGTAACACCGTTTTCCCGATAGTCAAGGTGACCGGGCAGTCGGAGTTGAAAACGTGGACAACCGCCCCCACCACTGTATTTGCACAACTGACGAACCTTTCTTTCCATGCATGCAATCAGCCAGATTCGACTAACATTCAATCAGGATCGCCCGCTTCTCCAAAAGGATCTTCCACAGGAGCACGACGACGATTCGGCAGGCGTTGCTGTTCAGGAAGCAAAGCCTGCGTTACAGGCGCCGCCGATGTACAAGGTGGTTTTGTTCAACGATGACTACACACCGATGGATTTCGTCGTCGAAGTGCTCGAGGTGTTTTTTAACCTGAATCGCGAGCTGGCGACCAAGGTCATGCTGGCCGTCCACACAGAAGGGCGGGCAGTATGTGGAGTGTTTACCCGCGACATCGCCGAGACAAAGGCCATGCAGGTCAACCAGTACGCCAGGGAAAGCCAGCATCCGCTACTCTGTGAAATCGAGAAGGACGGTTAATCGCCGACCACTTGGGTATGAGGTGAAGCTATGTTAAACCGCGAGCTCGAAGTCACCCTCAATCTAGCCTTCAAGGAGGCTCGTTCGAAACGTCATGAATTCATGACCGTCGAACACCTTTTGCTGGCCCTATTGGACAATGAGGCTGCCGCCACCGTTTTGCGTGCCTGCGGCGCAAACCTCGACAAACTCAAGCATGACCTGCAGGAGTTCATCGACTCCACCACGCCATTGATCCCCGTTCATGACGAAGATCGCGAAACCCAGCCAACCCTGGGCTTCCAGCGTGTACTGCAACGTGCTGTTTTCCACGTACAGAGCTCGGGCAAACGCGAAGTAACCGGCGCCAACGTGCTGGTTGCCATCTTCAGTGAGCAAGAGAGTCAGGCAGTGTTCCTGCTGAAACAGCAGAGCGTTGCGCGCATCGATGTCGTCAACTACATCGCTCACGGCATTTCCAAAGTGCCGGGGCATGGCGATCACTCTGAAGGTGAACAAGATATGCAGGACGACGAGGGCGGTGAGTCTTCTTCTTCAGGCAATCCTCTGGATGCTTATGCCAGCAACCTCAACGAACTCGCGCGCCAGGGTCGCATCGATCCGCTGGTCGGCCGTGAGTCGGAAGTCGAGCGTGTCGCGCAGATTCTGGCGCGCCGGCGCAAAAACAATCCGCTGCTGGTCGGTGAAGCAGGCGTGGGTAAAACCGCGATTGCCGAAGGTCTGGCCAAGCGTATTGTCGACAACCAGGTGCCGGATTTGTTGGCGGGTAGCGTCGTTTATTCGCTTGATCTCGGTGCTCTGCTCGCGGGCACCAAGTATCGCGGAGATTTCGAGAAGCGTTTCAAAGCGCTGCTCAATGAACTGAAAAAACGTCCGCAAGCCATTCTGTTTATCGACGAGATCCACACCATTATTGGTGCGGGCGCTGCGTCGGGCGGGGTCATGGACGCTTCGAATCTGCTCAAGCCGCTGCTGTCGTCTGGCGACATTCGCTGCATTGGTTCGACCACGTTCCAGGAGTTTCGCGGCATCTTCGAGAAGGATCGTGCCTTGGCGCGTCGCTTCCAGAAGGTCGATGTCGTCGAGCCATCGGTGGAAGACACCATTGGTATCCTGCGCGGCCTGAAAGGGCGTTTCGAACAGCACCACAACATCGAATACAGCGATGAAGCGCTGCGTGCTGCTGCTGAACTGGCATCGCGCTATATCAATGACCGACACATGCCCGACAAAGCCATTGATGTTATCGACGAGGCGGGCGCCTATCAGCGCCTGCAACCGGTCGAGAAGCGCGCCAAGCGCATCGAAGTGCCGCACGTCGAAGACATCGTGGCGAAAATCGCACGGATTCCGCCGAAGCACGTCACCAGCTCCGACAAGGAACTGCTGCGTAACCTTGAGCGTGACCTCAAGCTGACGGTGTTTGGTCAGGATGCGGCGATCGATTCGCTGTCTACCGCGATCAAGCTATCCCGTGCCGGGCTCAAATCGCCGGACAAGCCAGTCGGTTCGTTCCTGTTCGCAGGTCCGACCGGTGTCGGTAAAACCGAGGCTGCGCGGCAATTGGCCAAGGCGTTGGGGATCGAACTGGTTCGCTTCGACATGTCCGAGTACATGGAGCGTCACACCGTATCGCGTCTGATCGGTGCGCCTCCCGGGTATGTTGGTTTCGATCAGGGCGGTCTGTTGACCGAAGCGATCACCAAGCAGCCGCATTGCGTATTGTTGCTCGATGAAATCGAGAAGGCGCATCCGGAAGTCTTCAACCTGCTGTTGCAGGTGATGGACCACGGTACGCTGACCGACAACAACGGGCGCAAGGCGGACTTCCGCAACGTGATCGTGATCATGACCACCAACGCCGGGGCCGAAACGGCAGCGCGCGCTTCGATCGGTTTCACCCATCAGGACCACTCGTCTGATGCGATGGAAGTGATCAAGAAGAGCTTTACGCCGGAGTTCCGTAACCGTCTGGACACCATTATCCAGTTTGGTCGCCTCAGTCATGAGGTCATCAAAAGTGTGGTGGACAAGTTCCTTACCGAGCTTCAGGCGCAGCTGGAAGACAAGCGTGTGTTGCTTGAGGTTACCGACGCGGCACGCAGTTGGCTGGCGGCGGGTGGTTATGACTCGGCGATGGGCGCACGTCCTATGGCGCGTCTGATTCAGGACAAGATCAAGCGTCCGTTGGCGGAGGAGATTCTGTTTGGCGAGCTGGCCGAGCATGGCGGTGTGGTTCACATCGACATCAAGGATGGTGAGTTGACGTTTGACTTCGAGACCACGGCTGAGATGGCCTGACGGCTTGATGTTGATTGGGAAGGCGCCTTCGGGCGCCTTTTTGTTGTCTGGTGTTTTTGTGTGTATATCCGTTGCTGCGGTGATGGCTTATTACGGTTTCGCCCTTACGGCGACTCACTTTTTTTCAAACGCCAAAAAAAGTAAGCAAAAAACGCTTGCTCCTACGTGCGGCCCGCTCGCTGGGGCTCGGGGTTCCTTCGCTCCGGGATCCCTCCGGGCGCAGCGCCTACGGTTTGCTTCGCTGCACCTCCTCTCGCTGTGTTTGGCTGCGCCAAACGGTCGCTGCGCTCCCACGCCCGGATGAATCCCTCCACTCAGCCTTCCGATGTCGCTCGTGGATCAAGATCAAGAGCGGCAGCCGAGCTAACGCTCATCCTGTTGAGTGGTGAGGGGCACAGCGTGGTCGGCTTTGGATTTGCGTTGGAGCTGCCCCTCATCGGAACGCCGCCCGCCCAGCCCTCTCCCGAGGGAGAGGGAGCCGATTTTCGGGCTTTTCAAAGCCTGAGTTCGACTCGGTATTTCACGTCGGCGTACATCTCTCAAACACTTCGGTCAGTCCCCTCTCCCTCCGGGAGAGGGCTAGGGTGAGGGGCTCTTGATCTGGCTTTGGCTTTTGACGTTGCTTTTGATTTTTTGCCCCTTCGGCAGGCCGAGCGTAGGTGTCCATCCGGGGGGTAGGCGCGTAGCGCCGTGCGGCGTAGCCGCATACATCGAGAGGAGGTGCAGCGAAGCAAACCGTAGGCGATGCCCCCGGATGGACACCGTAGCGAGGGAACACTGAGCCTCAGCGAAGTGCCGTACGCCGGGGCAAAGCCTTTTGGGTTACCTTTTCGGCGTTTGGAAAAGGTGACTCGCTGTAAGAGCGAAACCGCCAGCGGCCGCACCCGAAAAAACGGATATGCCCCCAAACCCAAAACCCCAAAACGCACATACAAAAACGCCCGGCATAAACCGGGCGTTCTGTATTGACTTGATTAACGAGCGCGGTAAGTGATGCGCCCTTTGCTCAAGTCATAGGGCGTCAGCTCGACGCGCACTTTGTCACCGGTAAGAATACGAATGTAGTTCTTGCGCATCTTGCCGGAAATATGCGCGGTTACGACGTGCCCATTTTCCAACTCCACACGAAACATGGTGTTGGGCAGGGTGTCGACGACAGTGCCTTCCATTTCGAAGCTGTCTTCTTTCGACATGCAGTAAAGCCCTCGGTATCCAATGAATGGCCCGGTGCAACTGCGCCAGGCAAAAGCGGCGTGCATTGTGCCCGAAAAATGGGGTTTACGCCAAGGGGTTTACGGCTTGGGTTTAGTTGAGGATGACCCAGCGCTGATTAATCAGCAATTCGATGGGGCGATATTGCGTCTTGTAGTTCATCTTTTTGCAATTCTTGATCCAGTACCCGAGGTACACCGCTTCAAGTCCGAGGCGCTGTGCCTCGGCGATTTGCCAGAGGATGGCAAATCGGCCAAGGCTGCGGCGCTCTTCGTCGGGTTCGTAAAAGGTGTAGACCGCCGACAGGCCGTTTGGCAGCAAATCGGTTACCGCCACAGCCAGTAACCGTCCGTCGAGTCGGAATTCGTAAAAACGCGAGAAGGGCAGGTCACGTACCAGAAAAGTCGAGAATTGATCACGGCTGGGCGGGTACATATCGCCATCAGCGTGGCGTTGTTCGATATAGCGCTGGTACAGATCGAAATATTCTTCACTGAATTGCGGTTTGGCCGGGCGCACCTGCAAATCCATGTTGCGCTTGAAGATCCGCTTCTGCTGACGATTAGGTGTGAACTGCGCCACCGGAATGCGCGCAGGCACGCACGCATTGCAGTTCTGGCAATGCGGCCGGTACAGATGATCGCCACTGCGGCGAAAGCCCATTTCCGACAGGTCAGCGTAGACATGCACATCCATGGGCTGACTCGGATCGAGAAACAGGGTCGTGGCCTGCTCCTCGGGCAGATAACTGCAAGAGTGAGGCTGAGTGGCATAGAACTTCAACCGCGCCAACTCGGTCATGATCAACCCTCGGGATAAGCTGGTGAATTAAGTGTAAGCCACGCGCGCAAAAGTCGCTCAGCAAACCCAGGTGGCACGATTGGGTTGATCCAGATGTCGAGCCAGATAGTCAGCAAATTGCTGGCGGGGAATCGCCCGCGCGCCGAGGCTGTGCAGATGATCGGTCGGCATCTGGCAGTCGATCAGCACGACCCCGGAGTCCTTCAGATGGCGCACCAGGGTGGCAAAACCGAATTTCGAAGCGTTGTCGGCGCGGCTGAACATCGATTCGCCGAAAAACAGTTGGCCCATCGCCAGGCCATACAGGCCGCCGACCAATTCGCCCTGATCCCAGACCTCCACCGAATGGGCGAAGCCGCGACGATGCAGTTCGACATAGGCGTCCTGCATCGCCTCGGTGATCCAGGTGCCGTCGGCGTAATCCCGTGGTGCGGCACAGGCGCGGATTACCGCGTCGAAATCCTGATCGAAGGTCACTTGGTAGCGTTGCTGGCGCAACAGTTTGCCGAGGCTGCGCGATACATGCAGTTCGTCGGGAAACAACACCGTGCGCGGATCCGGCGACCACCAGAGAATCGGCTGACCCTCGGAAAACCACGGAAAGCAGCCATGGCGATACGCTTGAATCAGCCGGTCAGCCGACAGATCGCCCCCGGCGGCGAGCAATCCGTTGGGGTCGCGCATGGCCTTTTCCAGCGGCGGAAAAGTCAGGGAATTACGTTGTAACCAAGTCAGCATGGCATCCAGGCTTGCAGAAGGGGAGGGCGGTGCGAGCCGTTTGGCCCGCGATAAAGTGTGCCGTTAAATGACAGGAATGTCGTCCAGATACTTCTCGGCATCGAGCGCGGCCATGCAGCCGGCGCCTGCCGACGTCACCGCCTGGCGATAAACGTGGTCGGCCACGTCGCCGGCGGCAAACACCCCGGGAATCTCGGTGGAGGTAGCGTCGCCGTCGCTGCCGCCCTTGACCTGCAAATAGCCGTCGCGCATCGGCAGCTGGCCTTGAAACAGATCGGTGTTAGGTTTGTGGCCGATGGCGATGAATACGCCCGCCAGCGCCAGTTCACGGGTTTCGCCCGTATGGCTGTCACGCAGTCTCGCGCCAGTCACACCGCTGGCATCGCCGAGTACTTCGTCGAGATTCTGGTTCCAGTGCAGGTGCACATTGCCGTTGGCGGCTTTCTCGAAGAGTTTGTCCTGGAGGATTTTTTCCGAGCGCAGTTTGTCGCGACGATGGATCAGGTGCACTTCTTTAGCGATGTTCGACAGGTACAGTGCTTCCTCGACGGCAGTATTGCCGCCACCGACCACGGCGACCACCTGATTGCGATAGAAAAAGCCGTCACAGGTCGCGCAGGCGGAAACACCTTTGCCGGCGAAGGCTTCTTCCGACGGCAGGCCCAGATATTGCGCCGAAGCGCCGGTGGCAATGATTAGTGCATCACAGGTGTAAGTGCCGCTATCGCCGACAAGTTCGAACGGGCGCTGCTGCAACTTGGCGGTGTGGATGTGGTCGTAAACGATCTCTGTGGCAAAGCGTTCGGCGTGTTTCTGCATGCGTTCCATCAGTACCGGACCGGTGAGGCCTTCAACGTCGCCGGGCCAGTTGTCGACCTCGACGGTGGTGGTGAGCTGGCCACCGGCCTGCAGACCGGTGATCACCACAGGTTTGAGGTTGGCACGGGCGGCATACACGGCAGCGCTGTAACCGGCCGGACCGGAGCCGAGGATGATCAGGCGTGAATGCTTCGCTACGTTCATCAAATACACCTCATAAGCCTTTGTCACAAAAGGTAATGCATGCTCAAATTGAATCGCGGCTTCTGTGTGCTTGACTATGCTCAATCCTGGGGCTTGAAGCATGGCATCGGACGCACAAACCCGTACAATGCCGGGCTGTAACAGAATGTTCGTGGTGCGCTGTGTTTTATAAAACCGGCAGCACAGTGTTAAAAGTAGTCTCAGTTGCGTTCGTTCACTTTTTTACCTGCCTGGATTGGGCAGTTTTTTATCGTCATTCAATAGATGGACGCGCCTCGGGCGCAGGAAAAGAAGCGTTTTGAAGAAATCCACCGAAGCACCAAAAACAGTCGTTCCGCTCTGGCGCCAACAGTTGCACTACCGGCTCAAGGAAGGTGCATTGATCGCCATCGGTGCCTTGTGCCTGTTCCTGATGATGGCTTTGCTGACCTATGGCAAGGACGATCCGGGCTGGAGCCACAACAGCAAGATCGACGATGTACAGAATTTCGGCGGCCCGGCGGGCTCCTACAGCGCTGATATCCTGTTCATGGTGCTGGGTTACTTCGCCTACATCTTCCCGTTGCTGCTGGCGATCAAGGCCTGGCAGATTTTCCGCCAGCGTCATGAGCCGTGGCAGTGGAGCGGCTGGCTGTTCTCCTGGCGCCTGATCGGTCTGGTGTTTCTGGTGCTGTCCGGCGCGGCGCTGGCGCATCTGCATTTCCATGCAGCGTCGGGTCTGCCGGCGGGTGCCGGTGGCGCGTTGGGTGAGAGCCTCGGCAATCTGGCAAAGAACGCACTGAACATTCAGGGCAGCACGCTGTTGTTCATTGCGCTGTTCCTGTTCGGCCTGACCGTGTTTACCGACCTGTCGTGGTTCAAGGTGATGGACATCACCGGCAAGATCACCCTCGACCTGTTCGAACTGTTTCAGGGCGCCCTCAATCGCTGGTGGTCGGCGCGTACCGAGCGCAAGCAACTGGTCGCGCAACTGCGTGAAGTCGACGACCGTGTGCATGACGTGGTCGCGCCGACGGTCACCGACAAACGTGAGCAGGCCAAAGTCAAAGAACGCCTGATCGAACGTGAGCAAGCCCTCAGCAAGCACATGTCCGATCGCGAGAAACAAGTTCCGCCGGTCATTGCGCCAGCCCCGGCCAAAGCGCCCGAGCCAAGCAAGCGCGTGCAGAAAGAGAAACAGGTGCCGTTGTTCGTCGACAGCGCCGTGGAAGGTACCTTGCCGCCGATCTCGATTCTTGATCCGGCGGAAAAGAAACAACTCAATTACTCACCAGAATCCCTGGCGGCGGTCGGCCATTTGCTGGAGATCAAACTCAAGGAGTTCGGTGTCGAGGTCACGGTGGATTCGATTCATCCGGGCCCGGTGATTACCCGTTACGAAATTCAGCCTGCCGCCGGCGTCAAAGTCAGCCGCATCGCCAACCTGGCCAAAGACCTTGCACGTTCGCTGGCCGTGACCAGTGTGCGGGTGGTCGAGGTGATTCCGGGCAAGACCACCGTCGGTATCGAGATCCCCAACGAAGACCGGCAGATCGTGCGCTTCTCCGAAGTGCTGTCGACGCCTGAATACGACAACTTCAAGTCGCCGGTCACTCTGGCGCTGGGGCATGACATCGGTGGTAAGCCGGTGATCACTGACCTGGCGAAGATGCCGCACTTGCTGGTGGCCGGTACCACCGGTTCCGGTAAGTCGGTGGGTGTGAACGCGATGATCCTGTCGATCCTATTCAAGTCCGGCCCGGAAGACGCCAAGCTGATCATGATCGACCCGAAGATGTTGGAACTGTCGATCTACGAAGGCATTCCGCACCTGCTGTGCCCGGTCGTCACCGACATGAAAGATGCTGCCAACGCCCTGCGCTGGAGCGTGGCCGAGATGGAGCGCCGCTACAAGCTGATGGCGAAGATGGGCGTGCGTAACCTGTCCGGCTTCAACGCCAAGGTCAAGGAAGCCCAGGACGCCGGCGAGCCGTTGAGCGATCCGCTGTACAAGCGCGAAAGCATCCACGACGAAGCACCATTGCTGCAGAAATTGCCAACGATCGTCGTGGTGGTCGACGAATTCGCCGACATGATGATGATCGTCGGCAAAAAGGTTGAAGAGCTGATCGCCCGTATCGCCCAGAAGGCCCGTGCGGCAGGTATTCACTTGATCCTCGCGACCCAGCGGCCGTCGGTGGACGTGATCACCGGTCTGATCAAGGCCAACATTCCGACGCGTATGGCGTTCCAGGTGTCGAGCAAGATCGACTCCCGCACCATCATCGATCAGGGTGGCGCCGAACAACTGCTCGGCCACGGTGACATGCTTTACATGCCGCCGGGCACCAGCCTGCCGATCCGGGTTCACGGTGCATTCGTATCCGACGATGAAGTACACCGTGTGGTAGAAGCGTGGAAACTGCGCGGCGCACCGGAATACAACGACGACATCCTCAACGGTGTCGAAGAAGCCGGCAGCGGTTTTGAAGGCAGCAGCGGTGGCGGCGACGGCGACGATCCGGAAGCCGACGCGCTGTATGACGAAGCTGTGCAGTTCGTGCTGGAAAGTCGTCGCGCCTCGATTTCCGCGGTACAGCGCAAGTTGAAGATCGGCTACAACCGCGCCGCACGGATGATCGAAGCCATGGAAATGGCCGGGGTCGTCACCTCGATGAACACCAACGGTTCCCGTGAAGTCCTGGCCCCGGGCCCGGTACGCGACTGATTGCAAACGCAAGAGGCGGGACAATGATGTGCCGCCGCTCTCCCAACGAGTATTCAAGAGGACTCCCATGCGTCTTATCCGCATGCTGCTGCCAGTACTGGCGCTGACCACGCTCACGGCCCACGCCGATGACAAGGACGTGGCGCGTCTGACCCAATTGCTGGAAACATCCAAGACCCTGAGCGCGAACTTCTCGCAGCTGACCCTCGACGGCAGCGGTACGCAGTTGCAGGAAACCACCGGCGACATGACCCTGCAGCGTCCGGGCCTGTTCTACTGGCACACCAATGCGCCGGCCGAGCAGACCATGGTCTCCGACGGCAAGAAAGTCACTCTGTGGGACCCGGATCTGGAGCAGGCAACCATCAAGAAGCTCGACGAGCGCCTGACCCAGACCCCGGCGCTGCTGCTGTCCGGTGATGTGTCAAAGATCAGCCAGAGCTTCGACATCAGCGCGAAAGAGGCGGGCGGCGTGATCGACTTCACCCTCAAGCCGAAAACCAGGGACACCCTGTTCGACAACCTGCGCCTGTCGTTCCGCAACGGTCTGCTCAATGACATGCAACTGATCGACAGCGTCGGCCAGCGGACCAACATCCTGTTTACCGGGGTCAAGGCCAACGAGCCTGTACCGGCATCGAAGTTCAAGTTCGACATCCCCAAGGGTGCGGACGTGATCCAGGAATAAACACGAAACCCTTTGTAGGAGTGAGCCTGCTCGCGATTCGATTTGTCAGTCACATCTTCATCGTCTGACCCACCGCTATCGCGAGCAGGCTCACTCCTACAGGGTCAATGATCGGCAAAATAGAGGTTTCAACGCTACGTGATGGATCTGTTTCGCAGTGCACCGATTGCCCAGCCACTGGCCGCGCGTTTGCGCGCGACCAATCTGGATGAGTACGTCGGTCAGGAGCACGTGCTCGCTCGCGGCAAGCCTCTGCGTGAGGCGCTGGAGCAGGGTGCCCTGCATTCGATGATCTTCTGGGGCCCGCCGGGCGTGGGTAAAACCACCCTGGCGCGATTGCTCGCGGAAGTCTCCGATGCGCACTTCGAAACGGTCTCGGCAGTGCTCGCCGGGGTCAAGGAGATCCGTCAGGCTGTTGAAATCGCCAAGCAGCAAGCCGGCCAGTACGGCAAGCGCACGATTCTGTTCGTCGATGAAGTGCACCGTTTCAACAAGTCCCAGCAGGACGCGTTCCTGCCGTACGTTGAAGACGGCACGCTGATCTTCATCGGCGCCACCACCGAAAACCCATCGTTCGAACTCAACAACGCCTTGTTGTCGCGCGCCCGCGTCTACGTGCTGAAAAGCCTCGACGAAGCGGCGCTGCGCAAACTGGTGCACCGTGCGCTCACTGAAGAGCGTGGCCTGGGCAAGCGCAACCTGACGTTGAATGATGAAGGCTTCCAGATGTTGCTGTCGGCCGCCGATGGCGATGGCCGGCGTTTGCTCAATCTGCTGGAAAACGCCTCGGATCTGGCCGAAGACAATAGCGAAATCGGCACTGAACTGCTGCAAAGCCTGCTCGGCGATACGCGTCGGCGTTTCGACAAGGGCGGCGAAGCGTTCTACGACCAGATTTCGGCGCTGCACAAGTCGGTGCGCGGCTCCAACCCTGACGGCGCGCTGTACTGGTTCGCGCGGATGATCGACGGCGGTTGCGATCCGCTGTACCTGGCTCGGCGCGTGGTGCGCATGGCCAGCGAAGACATCGGCAACGCCGATCCGCGCGCCCTTAGCCTGTGCCTCGCGGCGTGGGAAGTGCAGGAACGCCTCGGCAGTCCGGAAGGCGAGTTGGCCGTGGCCCAGGCCATTACTTATCTGGCCTGCGCGCCGAAGAGCAATGCGGTGTACATGGGCTTCAAAACCGCTCTGCGTGCCGCTGCTGAGAACGGCTCGCTGGAAGTGCCGCTGCACTTGCGCAACGCACCGACCAAACTGATGAAACAATTGGGCTACGGTGACGAATACCGCTACGCCCATGACGAGCCGGACGCCTATGCCGCCGGCGAAGACTATTTCCCGGAAGAGCTCGATCCCATTCCGTTCTACCAACCGGTGCCGCGCGGCCTGGAGTTGAAGATCGGCGAGAAGCTCAACCATCTCGCCCAACTCGATCGTTTAAGCCCTCGGCAGCGGAGAAAATAGTGCTTCCATTGATTGTTGCGGTCTCCGTCGGGGGTGTCGCTGGCACCTTGTTGCGCTTCGCCACCGGCAATTGGGTCAACGCCAATTGGCCGCGGCACTTCTATACCGCGACGCTGGCCGTTAATATCGTGGGCTGTCTGTTGATTGGCGTGCTGTACGGCCTGTTTTTGATACGCCCGGAAGTACCGATCGAGGTGCGTGCCGGGTTGATGGTCGGCTTCCTCGGGGGGCTGACGACTTTTTCATCCTTTTCACTGGATACGGTGCGCCTGCTGGAAAGCGGGCAAGTGCCGCTGGCCCTGGGCTATGCGGCACTCAGCGTATTCGGCGGGCTGCTCGCGACGTGGGCTGGCCTGTCTTTGACCAAACTTTGATAACGAGAAACCGACATGCTCGATTCCAAACTGTTACGTAGCAACCTTCAGGACGTAGCGGACCGCCTGGCTTCCCGTGGCTTTGCCCTGGATACCGCGCGCATCGAAGCGCTGGAAGAACAGCGCAAGACCGTCCAGACCCGCACCGAAGCACTGCAGGCTGAGCGTAACGCGCGTTCCAAATCCATCGGTCAGGCCAAGCAGCGCGGCGAAGACATCGCGCCGTTGATGGCGGACGTCGAGCGCATGGCGGGCGAACTGAGCGCCGGTAAAGTCGAACTGGACGCAATCCAGACCGAACTGGATTCGATCCTGCTCGGCATCCCGAACCTGCCACACGAATCCGTGCCGGTCGGCAAAGACGAAGACGACAACGTCGAAGTGCGCCGTTGGGGCACGCCGACTGCATTCGATTTCGAAGTGAAAGACCACGTGGCGCTGGGCGAGAAGTTCGGCTGGCTGGACTTTGAAACCGCCGCCAAACTGTCCGGCGCGCGTTTCGCCCTGTTGCGTGGCCCGATCGCCCGTCTGCACCGCGCACTGGCGCAGTTCATGATCAACCTGCACGTCAACGAGCACGGCTACGAAGAGGCCTACACGCCTTATCTGGTTCAGGCCCCGGCGCTGCAAGGCACCGGTCAACTGCCGAAGTTCGAAGAAGACCTGTTCAAGATCGCTCGCGAAGGCGAAGCCGATCTGTACTTGATCCCGACTGCCGAAGTGTCGCTGACCAACATCGTTGCCGGCGAAATCGTCGACTCGAAACTGCTGCCGATCAAGTTCGTTGCCCATACTCCGTGCTTCCGCAGTGAAGCCGGCGCATCGGGTCGTGACACTCGCGGCATGATTCGTCAGCACCAGTTCGACAAGGTTGAAATGGTCCAGATCGTTGAGCCGTCGACCTCGATGGAAGCGCTGGAAGGCCTGACCGCCAACGCCGAAAAAGTCCTGCAACTGCTCGGCCTGCCTTACCGCACGCTGGCGCTGTGCACCGGCGACATGGGCTTCAGCGCAGTCAAGACTTATGACCTCGAAGTGTGGATCCCGAGCCAGGACAAGTACCGCGAAATCTCGTCGTGCTCGAACTGCGGCGACTTCCAGGCCCGTCGTATGCAAGCGCGTTTCCGTAACCCGGAAACCGGCAAGCCTGAGCTGGTACACACTTTGAACGGTTCGGGTCTGGCAGTCGGCCGTACGCTGGTTGCCGTGCTGGAAAACTACCAGCAGGCCGACGGTTCGATCCGTGTGCCGGACGTGCTGAAGCCGTACATGGGTGGCCTTGAGGTCATCGGCTAAATGAAATATCTGCCGCTGTTTCACAACCTGCGCGGCAGTCGTGTGTTGGTCGTCGGTGGGGGGGAAATTGCCTTGCGCAAATCCCGCCTGCTGGCCGATGCCGGTGCGCTACTGCGGGTGGTCGCACCTGAAATCGAAACGCAACTGCGTGAACTGGTTACTGCCTCTGGCGGTGAATGCCTGTTGCGCGGTTACGTTGAGGCGGATCTGGACGGTTGCGGGCTGATCATTGCCGCCACCGACGATGAGACGCTGAACGCACAAGTTTCCACCGATGCTCACAAGCGCTGCGTGCCGGTCAACGTGGTCGATGCGCCTGCCTTGTGCAGCGTGATCTTCCCGGCGATCGTCGATCGCTCGCCGCTGATCATTGCCGTGTCCAGCGGCGGCGATGCGCCCGTGCTGGCGCGGTTGATTCGCGCCAAGATCGAAACCTGGATTCCGTCGACTTACGGTCAGTTGGCCGGACTCGCCGCGCGTTTCCGCAATCAGGTGAAAAGCCTGTTTCCGGATGTGCAGCAGCGTCGTGGCTTCTGGGAAGACGTGTTTCAAGGGCCGATTGCTGATCGACAGCTGGCCGGGCAGGGCGCCGAAGCCGAGCGTCTGCTGCAAGCCAAGATCGATGGCGAAGCCATGGTCACGACTGGCGAGGTTTATCTGGTCGGGGCAGGGCCGGGCGATCCGGATCTGCTGACCTTCAAGGCGTTGCGTCTGATGCAGCAAGCCGACGTGGTGCTCTACGACCGTTTGGTTGCACCTGCGATTCTTGAGCTGTGTCGTCGTGATGCCGAGCGGGTCTACGTTGGCAAGCGTCGGTCTGATCACGCCGTGCCGCAGGATCAGATCAACCAGCAACTGGTCGATCTGGCCAAGGCCGGCAAGCGCGTGGTGCGGTTGAAGGGCGGCGATCCGTTTATCTTTGGCCGTGGTGGCGAAGAGATCGAAGAGCTGGCTGCTCACGGCATTCCGTTTCAGGTCGTGCCAGGTATCACCGCGGCCAGCGGTTGTGCGGCGTATGCCGGGATTCCGCTGACGCATCGTGATTACGCGCAGTCGGTGCGTTTTGTCACCGGGCATTTGAAGGACGGTTCCACCGATCTGCCATGGGCCGACCTTGTCGCCCCGGCGCAGACGCTGGTGTTCTATATGGGCCTGGTCGGCTTGCCGGTCATTTGCGAACAACTGATCAAACATGGTCGTTCAGCGGATACCCCGGCGGCGTTGATTCAGCAGGGCACCACGGTCAATCAGCGAGTCTTCACCGGCACGCTGGCCGATCTGCCGCGATTGGTGGCGGAGCATGAAGTGCATGCGCCGACACTGGTGATCGTTGGTGAAGTGGTGCAACTGCGCGAGAAGCTGGCGTGGTTCGAAGGGGCTCAGGCGCAAGTCTAAGTCAGATCAAAAGATCGCAGCCTTCGGCAGCTCCTACATGAGAATGCGTTCCCTGTAGGAGCTGCCGAAGGCTGCGATCTTTTGCTTTTTGCTATTAACCCTTCAACCAAACCCCTTTCCCAGCCAACCGCGCCCGATCATGGGCCGCTGTGAAATCCTGCTCCGGCCCCTTCGGCACAACCCCAGTCGGATTGATCGTCTTGTGACTGCCGTAGTAGTGATTCTTGATGTGCTGGAAATCCACCGTCTCGGCAATCCCCGGCAACTGATACACCTCACGCAGCCAGTTCGAGAGATTCGGGTAATCGGCAATCCGCCGCAGGTTGCACTTGAAGTGGCCGTGGTACACCGCGTCAAACCGAATCATTGTAGTGAACAAGCGGATATCGGCTTCGGTCAGGTACTCACCCGACAAGTAGCGATTGGCGCCCAGCACCCGCTCCAGATGATCCAGCTCGGCAAACACCTCATCGAACGCTTCTTCATAAGCCTGTTGCGAGGTCGCGAAGCCTGCGCGATAGACACCGTTGTTTACCGCCGGATAGATCCGCTCGTTCAGCGCATCAATCTCGCCGCGTAATGGCGCGGGGTAGAAATCCAGATCATTGCCGGTCAGATCATCAAACGCGCTGTTGAACATGCGGATGATTTCCGCCGATTCATTGCTCACAATGCGTTTGAGCTTCTTGTCCCACAGCACTGGCACAGTAACGCGGCCGGTGTAGTCGGCAGTGTCGGCGGTGTAGCGCTGATGCATGAATTCAAAGCCATCAAGCTTGTCGCCCGTCGAGCCAAGTGCTTTGTCGAAGGTCCAGCCGTTCTCCAGCATCAACCAGCTGACTACCGAAACGTCGATCAGACCTTCCAGACCTTTGAGCTTGCGCAGGATCAGGGTGCGATGCGCCCATGGACAGGCGAGAGAAACGTAGAGGTGATAGCGCCCGGCTTCAGCGGCAAAACCGCATTCACCGCTCGGGCCGGGCTGGCCATCTGCGGTGACCCAGTTGCGGCGTTTGGCCTGTTCACGCTGGAACGCGCCGTCCTTGCTGCTTTCGTACCACTTGTCCTGCCAGCGGCCATCGACGAGTAAACCCATGATCAAGACTCCGTAAACCAATAATCGTTGGAGTCGAGTCTATTCCGATGAGTTCGAACAAAAAGCGCAAAGATCGGGCGTGAATGATCGGTTAAATCGATTTGTTCCGCGCGGCCCAGTATTGCTCGGCGGTTGCGAAGGCTTGTTCGCGGGGCTGGCCGAGGCCGCGCAAGGCCAGTGCCATCGTCGCAATCAGGGCCATTTGCGGGTAACTGTCGACCACGTCGCCGCGCCATACGGCTTTCAAATGTTCAACGTCGAGGGTCGCCGGTTTGACGTGGCGTTGCGCCGACAATTGCGGCCATTCCTCGTCCCAGCTCTCGCCACCGGTGGTGCCGTAGAGGTGGCTGTCGGCATCCGGGTTGATCTCGATTTCGCCGCCATCACCCTTGACCACAATGGCCGTGTCGCCGAGCAGGCCGCTGGCATCACGGTGCACCGCCTGATAGCCGGGGTGGAAAATACTTTGCAGGCCGCAGCGTGCGCCCAACGGATTGAGAATCCGCGCCAGGGAATGGATCGGCGAACGCAGGCCCAGGGTGTTGCGCAGGTCGATCATGTTCTGCAACTGCGGCGCCCAGTCCACCAGCGGCATGAATGCCAGTCCGCCGTTGTCCAGCGCTGTGCCGACCTGCTGCCAGGTGCGGCACAACGGAATGTTCAACTCACCAAGCAGTTGCTCGCTGTACAACCGCCCGGCCGTGTGTGCGCCGCCGCCGTGCATGAAAATGCGCACGCCGTTCTGTGCCAGACACTTGGCCGCCAGCAGATACCACGGCAGATGGCGCTTCTTGCCAGCGTAAGTCGGCCAGTCCAGATCGACGTTCAATGTGGGTGCCTGCAAACGTGCGCGCAGGGCTTCGCTGAACCCGGCCATCTCCTCGGCGCTTTCTTCCTTGTGTCGCAGCAACATCAGGAAAGCGCCGAGCTGGGTGTCTTCAACCTTGTCGTCAAGCACCATGCCCATGGCTTCCCGGGCTTCTTCGCGCGTTAAATCACGGGCGCCGCGTTTGCCCTTGCCGAGAATTCGCACGAATTGGGCGAACGGGTGTTCGGCGGGCGTTTCTAGAGTCAGCGCTGGAAAATCGGTCATAAGCAATTCGTCGGTTTGGGCAGGCCCGCCAGTTTCGCGGCGAGTTTGGCAGGGGTGCCTTTGAACAGTCGGTTCAGGTGCAGGCTGTTGCCTTTGTCCGGGCCGAGTTTCAACGCGGTGTACTTGATCAGCGGTCGGGTGGCCGGGGATAGCTGGAATTCTTCGTAGAAGCTGCGCAGCAGTTCGAGGACTTCCCAGTGCTCGGGCGTCAACTCGATGTCTTCGGCGGCGGCGAGGGCGCTGGCGACGTCTGTCGACCAGTCACTCAGGTCGGCGAGGAAGCCGTCCTTGTCCAGTTCGATGGCGCGGGCGCCGACGGTCATGGAGTTCATAGCCAGCTGTTGACCTTGTCGTGGTGAATCGACAGTTCGACGAAGGCGGGATAATCGATGGCTTCGGCCCAGTTCGGCACTGCGATGGCGCGCGCCTGGGCATCCTCGGCCAGAACGAACAATTTGATCTGGCAGCTTTGCAATGCGCTAAACGGTGCGGTGCCCGCTTGCAATGCATAGACCGCGTCGCCGGACAGCAGCAGGGCATCAGCGGTGCCGATCAGGCGCAGACAACTGCTCAGGCGAGCATCGCCGAACGGGGAATGAGACAACACATGCAAAGTCGACATCAGAGGGTGATCACCTGGTCGTAACGGTCAATAAGGGCGGTGATTTGCTCGGCGGCCAGCGGCTGTGCTTCGTCCAGCGACAGATTGTTCAGGCCGCGAGTGATGGCGCTGTCGGCGCAATAGAACAGCTCTTCGACACCAAACATCGGCAGCGCCTGCAGGTTGGCGCTGAGGTCTTTCTGCTGCAGGGCCTTGGCGTTTTGCCCGGCGCTGAGTTGCAGCACGCCGTCATCGAGAAACAGCAAACCGATCGGTAGATCGAACGCGCCGCCGGCCAGCACAATGTCCAGCGCTTCGCGGGCACCGGGGCCAGACCACGGTGATTGGCGGCTGATGAGCAACAGGGATTTAGCCATCTCACGCACCTCCGAAGCAGATCAGGCGATCGGCATCTTGTACTGCGTCATGCAACTGGCCGAGACCGGACAATTCCCACGGCGCACTGACGGAGACGGCGTCACGCTGATAGCGCTTGGCTTCTTCAGCATTCAGCGCACCACGGCGCAGGGCCGCAGCGATGCACACCACACCGTCCAGCTTCTGTTCGCTGATGAACGCGCGCCATTGTTTGGGCAGGTCCAGTTCGTCCTGCGGAGTGACGACCGCATCCGAGGCGTTATAGACGCCGTCCTGATAGAAAAACAGCCGGACAATCTCATGCCCGCCGGCCAGCGCAGCCTGCGCAAACAGCAGGGCGCGGCGCGAGGAGGGCGCATGGGCGGCGGAAAACAGCGCAATGGCGAACTTCATGACGGACTCGATCAGCAAAACTGCGGCCATGATAAAGCATTGCAGACCGCAAAGGATCGCAGCGCTTACAGGGAAGCACGATCTCTGTAGGAGCTGCGGCACGCTGCGATCTGTTGATCTTGATTCTGAAAAACAAGATCAACAGATCGCAGCCTCGTTTCACTCGACAGCTCCTACAGGGAAACCGGGGAAGGCGTTTATTAGCGAGGCATGTAACCCAACTGCCAGCGCCGCGGGATTTTCAGGGAGAGCAGCCCGATCATCGCGGCCAGCAACCCGCTGACGAACATCGCTTTGAGCCCCAGATGATGTTCCAGTACCGCCCCCAGAATCGCGCCGATAAACATCCCGCTCCATGGCACCAGTTGCACCCGCCAGCCGCTGCGCCGTTCGCCAAGCATCCAGCGACCCAATCCACGGCCGAATCGCGACAATGCGCCAGTCACGTAAGTGAGCCCGACCGGCAAGCCGTTTACCTCTTCGACCGCCGCATTGAGCATGCCCATCGCAATAATTGCCGCCATCAGCGCCGGCAGTTGCGTGTCGAATGGCCAGACCGCCGCTGCGCACAGCAGGGTAGCGATACATAGCAGCAGCGGCAGCGCCCGGCGTCCACCCAAGCGCGCAACTACAACACCCAAAGCATTACCGACAACGAAAGTTGCGACGAGAATCACCAGACGCACGGTCAGCCCGACATCGCCATCACTGATCGCCACAGCGAGTCGAGTGGTGTTGCCGCTCATGAACGAGACGAAGTCGCCGCTGGCCATAAAGCCGATGGCGTCGGTCATTCCGGCCAGTACCGAGAGGCTGGCCACCAGTGCCAGACCCACCCGCCCGCGCCACTTCTGCGTGTGCAGATGGCCGGGGCTGGCGCGGTGAGTCGAGACGGATGGCAGCATGAGTGGCGGTGTCCTTTCGCGGTGGTTACGGTTCTATGCCATACAGATCGCAATATTCCAGCCAATCCATTCCGGCCATCTCCGCGACTTCACGATGTACGTCCAGGCGCTGCGCCTGATACTCCTCAGGCGAATCAGCGGTCAGTTGCAAGGTCAACTCCCAGGCGAACAGACCGAGACTTTCCGCCTCGGCCTCAAACGCTTCATGCAGTCGTTCTTCACGATACTGCGCCTGCGTTTCGCCTTTGGCCTGGGCCAGCAACGGGTTGAGGTGGTCGAGGGTTTCGCGCAGTTCGGGACGCGCGTCGAGAAACACTTTCAGGGCATGTTCATGTCGCTGGTCGGTAGGCGCCATGTGTTTTCCTTGTGAGGCTGATGACCTTAGGTTGCCGCAGCGGCCCGCGCGTGTCGCGCTATAAATGCAGTAAAGCAGAACGATTTCTGCTGCTGCGGTGATACAGTCCGCTTTTTTCTGAATGAGCGAATGCAATGCGAATTCTGATGGTAGCGCTGGCGGCGACGCTGCTGGCCGGTTGCGCCGGTTCGGTGATGGACGATGCTCGCACCAAAGCCCCCTATAAAGTACTGACTTCGGACAAAGCCGAAAAAGTCGTGGCGCAGTGTGTGCAGTTCGGCTGGCAGGACGAGGCGGTATTCGGCGTCGATGCGGCGGCGTATCTGGAACCGCGCAAATCGGGCGGTACGACGGTGTATACCCGTTCGGCGGAGTCGTTTGTCGACGTGATCACTCAAGCTTCGGGCACGACGCTGAATTACTACGCGCAGAAGGATGACTTTGTCGCCAAGCGCCGGTTGGCGGCTTTAGCGACCTGCCTCTGATCATGCGCTGAAGCGGCTGCCACCTTCGTCGGAACGCCGCCCGGAGCAGGCTCGCTCCCACATTTCGCAATGCGTTCCAATGTGGGAGCGAGCCTGCTCGCGAAGGGGCCGGTATATTCAACCTACAAGTCGCTTCTGGAAAAAGTGCCGTTTGTGCCCCGGCGGATAATCGACAATCTCCCCAAACTGGCTATACCCCAGTTTCTTGTAGAACTCCGGTGCCTGAAAGTCGAACGTGTCGAGCCATGCGCCGATGCAGCCTTTCTCACGCGCCAGCTCTTCGGCCATGCGCATCAGCTTCGATCCAATACCTTGACCCCGGCCAGCTTCAGGCACCGACAGCAAATCGATGAACAACCATTGGCAGACCAAACGGCCGTAAAGTCCGCCCAGAATCTGGTCGTTATCGTCACGCACCAGCAGGGTGAGCGGCTCGGATACAGCAATCCCGGCCTTGGCCACGTTATAGGCGTGCAGGGGGGCCAAAATGGCCTGACGTTCTTCTTCTGTTGAGTTTTGCGACAACTCGATACGCAGGTTCATGCATGACTTCCTTGTGGTTTGAATTTGCAGCCTATCCTGCCCCGCAGCCATCTTCCAAGCCCTTCTTCAACCCGGTGGAACTGCCGCTCTTACGTCGGGGTCTAGCCTTTACAGCGTCATTCCAGCACGCGGTTGATGAGGATCCCCCATGAATATTTTCGAAGCCCTTCGCGAAAGCCATGACCGCCAGCGTGGCTACGCCAAGACCTTGATCGAAACCAGCGGCGATACGCCGGAACGGGTCGAAGCTTACAAACAGCTCAAGGCAGAACTCCAGGCACACGAAACGGCCGAAGAACGTCACTTCTACATTCCACTGATGGAGTTCGATAACGGCGTCGATCTGAGCCGCCATGCCATCGCTGAACACCATGAAATGGACGAGATGATGGAAGAACTCGACGAGACCGAGATGTCCAGTCCGGCGTGGTTGGCAACCGCGAAGAAGCTTTCGGACAAGGTTCATCATCATTTAAAGGAAGAAGAGCAGAAGTTCTTCCAGATGGCCGGAAAATTGCTCAACGAGAAACAGAAAGTACAACTCGCCGGACAGTACGAAAAGGAGTTCAAGGCACAGTTGCCGTGAGTACTGAATGGCAGTTTTTGCAGCATTGGCGTGTAATCTTTTGGCGTCATCTCAGGTGGGCGTTATCGTAATTGACTGTATATGCATCCAGTATTTTCAGTGTTTTTACGTCTTGAGGCCGTCGACTGCGACAAAACCGCCGATGGACAAAAAATCCGTCTCCGTTAGCTTGAAGGCCTCTCCTCGGAAAGGAGAGTTCTTAAATCAACGGAGTGAAAAACATGAATCAACCACACGCACAAACCCAACTGCGACACGGTCGTGTCATCTCCCCTGCGAGCCGCGGTGCGGTGGCGATCGAGCAAGGATTGCTCGGCGCCTGGCAGGTCAACGAAATGGAAGGCGGGAAGAATTTCCCGGCACTGGCAGCGGGGCCGTTTCCGGCCCCTTACCAGAGCGACTCGGACAGTGTCACGCCACCGGCCGACGGCTACATTCTCAGCGGCGGCAAGAACGATGCCCGCGATTGCGTGAACTTCACCAATGAAGAGATGAGCAAGAAACTCGCTCGCCCGTTCACCTGGCCGCTGCTCAATGTCACGCCGGGGCAGACCCTCGAAATCAAATGGGAATACACCGCGCCGCACACCACCCGCGGCTACCGCTGGCTGATCACCAAGGATGGCTGGGACCCGAAACAACGCATCAGCCGCGCGCAACTGGAGGCGCAACCGTTTTTCGAGGACTTCTACACTCAGGTGCCTTATTACAGCTATCCGAATGAGCTGAAGGCCAAGGTCAATCACGCGGTGAAACTGCCAGCCAACAAGAGGGGCCATCACGTGATCGTGCTGATGTGGATCGTTGCCAACACCGGTAACGCCTTCTATCAGGCCTTCGACGTCGACTTCAAATAACGGCGCTGCGTCGTCAAACCCACACGTTCTGAAGGATTAGAACATGTCAAATATCGACTTTTCTTTAATGCAAAACCCGGCGAGCGATGCCGCTTCGCTGATGCCGAGCATTGCCGGCAAAAAGATCCTCATGGGCTTCTGGCACAACTGGCCAGCGGGGGCGAGCGATGGTTATCGCCAGGGCCGCTTTGCCAGCCTCTCGCTGGAGGAAGTGCCCAAGGAGTACAACGTCGTTGCAGTGGCCTTCATGAAGGGCAGCGGCATTCCGACCTTCAAGCCGTTCAACGTGTCCGATGCCGAGTTCCGCCGCCAGGTCGGCGTGCTCAACAGTCAGGGTCGGGCCGTGCTGATCTCCCTCGGCGGTGCCGATGCGCACATCGAATTGCGCAGCGGCCAGGAACAGCCATTGGCCAATGAAATCATCCGTCTGGTGGAAACCTACGGCTTCGACGGACTGGACATCGATCTTGAACAGAGCGCGATTGATTTCGCTGCCAACAAGACCGTCCTCCCGGCTGCGCTGAAACTGGTCAAGGATCACTACGCAGGCCAGGGCAAACACTTCATCATCAGCATGGCCCCGGAGTTCCCGTACCTGACCAGCACCGGTAAATACATAAGCTACCTGCAAGCGCTGGAAGGCTACTACGACTTTATCGCCCCGCAGTTCTATAACCAGGGTGGAGACGGTGTCTGGGTACCGGAAGCCAACAACGGCGCAGGTGCGTGGATTGCGCAGAACAACGACCCGCTGAAAGAGGATTTCCTCTACTACCTGACAGAGAGTCTGGTGACCGGCACGCGCGGCTTCACCCGGATCCCGGCGGACAAGTTCGTCATCGGCCTGCCCGCCAACAACGATGCGGCGGCCACCGGTTATGTGATCGATAAAACCGTGGTCGGTAATGTGCTCAAGCGTCTGGCTATCAAGGGGATACCGATCAAAGGCCTGATGACCTGGTCGGTGAATTGGGACAATGGCACCAGCAAGGATCGTGTGCCGTATAGCTGGGAATTCAGCCGGCGTTATGGGCCGTTGATTCACGGGGTCTCTTTCACCGGGCAGGCTGTCGATGACACGCGTTCACTCATCGCTCGGTAGTTGCAAATAAAGAAGCCCGGTAGCGCTGCCGGGCTTTTCTTATTTTTCGGTCAGACGCTGGAACGATTGGCTGTTGGGGTTTTTTGAACGTTTGCACCCCTTGGAAATGATGAGGGTTGCCGTGACACCTGAAAAACTGAAGGCAAGGAAGAGAGAGTCCCGAGTTGGCTGTCGTTTATAAATGATTCGGGGAACAAGGATCCGGGGTCGCTGATGGATGATGCGACCGTGCCGATGTATTTATCAAATTAAGGGGCGTGATTTGAGCCGCTCATCTTACAAAGGCTTCTGGTATTATTTATAACTCAGAACCATCAAAAGGGGAGTTTAGCCATTTGTAGTAAAACTCGCGCTGTTCCTCCAGGCTTTTTGCTAAGTTATTTTCTTCGTAATCAAATATTTGGACAATGTCTTCAAAAGTTGCGGCCTTACCATTCTTAAGTTCGTAAGCGATCACGCCGCCACTCATTTGTGAGCACATTCTTGATGGGGTTACGTTTAGTTTTGCCCCTTTGCACATAAAAATAACATCAGGGTGATCCTGTCTTATTTTTGCTAGGCATAGATAGTGATCAGTAGACTCGTCGGTCTTGGTGAAGCCATTTTGCATGGAGAAATTTATAGTGCTTTTTATCGAGTCGTAATAAATAGTGGTCTCTTCTCTAGCGCCATCGACGATAAGTGATATTTTTCTGTACTCCATTATTGCTCTCTCTTAGGGGTATGTTAAAAAGGCCTGCGGTGTATTTCTTGGTAGGTGCTGAGTATTCGGTGCAGGTATGTGTGTCGGGGTTGAATTTCTCTTTTTAAGTCTTTAAAGATTTAATCCAGCGAAAGTAAAAGGCTTTTTGAACCTCAAGGTCATTCGTTAAATTGTTGTCCTCGTAATCGAAGATGCGAACAATGTCAGACTCTTCGGTGGGTTGGCCATTAGTGAGTTCGTATGCGACCAAGCCAGTGGACATTTGTGATGTCATACGCGAAGGGTGAACATTTATTTTGGCGCCTTTGCATAGAAATTTGATGTCGGGGAAGTCTGCCCTGATTAGGCCGAAGCAAATATACAAGTCGGCAGCACTGCGTGTGCTGGTTTTACCGTCTTTCATAGTGAAGGTAAGTCTTTTTGTTTTTCGTTCTATCACAATATTTCCTGTTTCTCGCTTCAGATCTATAACGATCTCAACAGATATCGTTTTCATGCGTGACCTTTGTTGTTGTTTGACAAAAATTCCCACAATCCTTTCAGGGTTTATTTCTCGGTTTAAGATTTTATCCAGTTCAAGTAGAAAACGCGCTGCTCCTCCGGGTCGTTAGTCAATTGTTGTTCCTCATGATCAAATATGAAAACTAAGTCGGCAAGGGACGGCGTCTTACCTGCCTCTAGTTCGTATGCCTTCATGCCCAGAGTCATTTGCGCGGACATGCTTGAGGGGTGAACATTGATTTTCGCACCCTTACAAAAAAATGTTATGTGGGGGTTGGCCTTACGCAGTAGTCCGAAGCATTTGTAAAAATTGCTTTCAATGTAGGTTGTGGGGCTATCGTCTTCTAAGGTTGCGGTTATCGATATCGCCTCGTTATCGCAAATTAGCTCGGTTTTTTTTGTAATGTTTCCAGTGCTGATGGTTATTTCGAATTTTGCAATCATTTGTATGTTTTCCTGTGTGGGTTAGGGATGGAGTAGCCGAACTCTTTACCTTCGTCAGTGATGATAGTGGCACCTAGGATGTCTTCATTTTTGATTGCTCGGGGAATTGCAATCTCTTGTTCTCTATCAAACTTGTAACTGGAACCGAGCTCTTTTTTCAGGTCGTGACCTGGGACTTTGTTGAGGGTGTAAAGGAAGCCGGTTCTTGTGAAAAAACCTGTAGCAAACTCTATTCCCACATCTCTGGAGGGGGAGGTACTGATGAAGCCGCTTGGTGGGAAGTTGCTGTCAATTGAATGAAGCATCAGATCCATGCTATCTCCCTTGCTTTTGAAACCATTCACGAAGATATCCGAGGGGTCCGTTTTGTCTCCACGGTACAGATATTCTTGTCCACCTTTCGGCGCTGGGCGCTCCGGCTCTCCTTCATCTACCTTAGCCCCACCAATGCCACCCGGCACTTCACAGCCCGGCTTATTCGGCGGCGGACAATTGGAATTCAACCCCAACGGATCCACCCACCCCGTCGGATTCGGCACGTACTGGTACTGATTCAAGCCACCGGCCAATTTGATCGGATCCGGCGTCAGATACCGCCCCAGCCTTGGGTCGTAATACCGGTGCCGGTTGTAATGCAGGCCGCTTTCACCATCGAAGTACTGCCCCTGAAAACGCAACGGCTGGTTCAGGTAGTCGTCACCGGCCAGGGTCAGCGTGGCGACTTTGCCGTAGGCGTCGTATTGCGCGGACCAGACGATGTCGCCGCTGTAGTCGGTGAGCTCCTGCGGGGTGCCGAGGTGGTCGAGTTGGTAGTAGAACGGGCAGGCTTTTTTCGGGCCTTTGCCGTCGAGCAGCGCCAGCGGGCGGAAGGTGCCGGGTTCGTAGACGTAGCTGCGGTATTCGTGTTCGCTGCTTTCGGCGACGAGGTGGTCGCCTTGCCAGAAGAATTCGGTGATGACGTCGCCGACGGTTTTGCGGATGCGTCGGCCAAAGGCGTCGTATTGATAGGACGCGGTTTGGCCGGCGGGGCGGGTCAGGCCGATCAGGCGGTGCTGGCTGTCGTAGCAATATTCGGTAACGAGTGTTTGCGCGCGGCCGCGACGTTCGCGGATCAGGTTGCCGAAGGCATCGTAGTCATAGTGGCGGTCGCCCTGCAGCAGCAGGCGGTTGCCCTTGATCTGGCTGGGGCCGGGGCGGTCCTGCATCAGCAGGTTGCCGGCCGGGTCGTGGGCGAAGCTTTCCGGTAGTTCGTCGCGTGAGTGGCGCACGCGGATGAGGCGGTCGAGGGCGTCGTAGCCGTAGGTGCGCTGGCCGTGGCGGCTGTCGGCGATGTGCGCGAGATTGCCGTTGGCGCTGTAGGCATAATCGCGGCGATACAGCGAATCGTGCTGATGGCCTACGGCGTGAGCGAGTAATCGTCCCTGATCGTCGTAGGTATATTCGCTGAGCAGCAGGCCTTGCTGACGTCGTTGTTCACGACCTGACTGGTAGACGTGACGGCTCAGCTCCGCGCCATTGAGGTCGATGCCGGTCAGCGCGCCGCCCTTGGCGTGGTGGTAGTCGAGCACGCTGTTGTCCGGCAGACGCATGCGCTTGAGCTGGCCGCAGGCGTCGTAGCGGTAGCGCAGGGTGCCCCAGCCCTGATGTTCGGTGATCAAGCGGTCCTGGCGGTCGTACTCGAAGGCCAGCGGATGGTTCTGGCCATCGTCGACACCAATCAAACGACCGAGGCGGTCGTATTGATAGCTGACCTTGATGCCGTCGGGCAGGTTTTTGACCAGCAGACGGCCGGCAGCATCGCGCTCATAAGCGGTGACCAGTTGCGAGCCGTCATCGCCGAACTCGGTCTTCTCCAGCAGATGGCCGTTGAGGTCATAGGCGTACGCCGTGCGGCGGCCGTCAAAACCGCTTTCCTGACGGATCAGCCCGGTCGGCGTGTAGTCCAGCCGGTATTTTTCCCCGGACTCGTTTTCAATCTCGGTAAGCAGCAGTTGCGCATGGTCGTAGCGGTACTGCACCCGCGTGCCGTCGGGGTTGATTCGCCGTGAGACCAGATGCAGATCGTCGTCGTATTCGTAGCGGGTGATGCGCCCCAGTTCATCGCGCTCGGCGGTGACCTGACCGTAGGCGCCGTAGCTGTAGGCGCGGGTCGCACCGTCAGGAAATGTCGTCTGGATCAGTCGGCCGACGGCGTCCCAATGCTGACGGGTGACTGCAGCGTGTTCGTCGGCGGTGGTGGTCCGTCGCCCCAGCGCGTCGTAGGAAAAGCGCCGCACGCCGCCGCCGGGCAAGGTTTCTTCGGTCAACTGGCCGAGGCTGTTCCAGACCAGACGATGGCGGCTGCTGTCCGGATAACGGATCGACAGCAACTGACCCCGGGTGTCGTAGTAGTAATGGGTGACCTGGCCATCGGGGTCGACCGCTTCAGTGACATCGCCCTCGGCATTGCGCCGGTAGATCCACACCGCGTCGCCGCGAGTGCGTTTGTGCAGGAAACCGTTGCGATACTCGTAGGACGTGGGCGCGTCAGCAGCAGGAATCAGCGCAATCAGCCGTCCGACCTCGTCGTAGCGGTATTCGGTGACGGCGCCTAACGCATCTTGCTCGGCGATCAAGCGCCCGGCATCGTCATACGCCTTGAGCTGCTCGCCACCGTCCGCCGAGGCTTTACGTACGAGTCGCGCACGCTCGTCGTGGACGTACGTTTCTTCAGTGCCATCGACGTAATGCACCGCGACACTGCCGTCGTCGCTCCAGACGTAACGCGTGTTCATCTGCGAGAACGACGCCCAGTGGCGCACGCAACGGGCAGCCTTGCCTGACCGCTCCCACTCCCAGAAAAAACTCGCGCCGCCGGCCAGTTGCCGCTGCAGGATTACGTGGGCGTCGTCGTAGTCGTAACGCTCGCTGTCACCGACGGCGTTGGTCGCTTCGATCAGGTGCCGGTAGGCGTCGTAGCGGTAACTGACCAGCGCCTGTTCGGTGCCCCAGGCACCGTCGCGAAACACCTGATAATCGACACCCAGCAACTGCGCCCGGTCATAACGCAACAACAGCGAACGCCCGGCACCGTTGTCCAGTCGCTGCACCCGGTCAGACCGATCGCGCTGCACCGTCAGACGATTGCCATAGGCATCGCTGATCGCCGTCAGCCGTCCCGCACGAAAGTGATAAAACCGCGCCGTGTCCCCGGCCAGCGCCAGGATCAGCTCTTCCGGCTCATCACCCAGAAAAATCGCCGCCCGCGACAGGCTGTTGTGAATCGCCGGTCGTACAACACTGGGCAACGGGAAGCGAGTACGCCGGTTTTCATGGTCAACCCAGACAACAAAGTCGCCTTCAAAGACCAGCCGATGCGCCAGCGAATGGCTCCAGCCAAACCCCAACCCAAGATCAATCTCGACGGCGCTCGAGCGATACAACCGGGTGAACTCAAACGCCAACACGCCATCGAGCACGGCATCAGTGAGGGTCAGCAGCTCTTCGCCAGTAACCATCGACACCGGACAACCATTGGTGCAGGTAAAGGGCACGCAATCGGCGCTGTCACCGTTGGGATTTTTCGCCTGATCCGGCGAGTCGTCATGCGGCTCATGCCGCTCGATCCGGCTCGAAGCGCCAGACTTGTCCCGCACAACAGGCGCCGGATTCGGCACCGTCAACACCAGCGAATCGGTCTGACGAATGTTCAGCGGTATCGACGGTGTCGGTTTCAACTCAACGTCACGCACATTGAGCATCAGCGGCTTCAAAGCGCTGGCATGCCGCGTCAAATCCGCCGAGGACGTCAGTTCGGCCAAGCGCAACGCCGACGCCGCCAGCCATTCCCGCGCGCGGGGCGACTTGACCTTCGCCAGCACCTTGCTGCTCAAGCACACCGGCACGCCGACGCCGCCCGACAACCCCATCAGCAGAAAACTGATCAGCAGTTCGACCCGCACCTCGGCCACCACTTCAGCCAGATACTGCGGCGGCAGCATCTTCAGCCAACTGGTGAACGCGGCCAGATGAATGAACAGCAGTGGCTCGTCACTGAGGATCAGCAGACCGTTGGCGATGGCCTCGCTGGAGGCATTCAATAACGCCTCAAGCTCGGCCTCGCTGAGGTATTCCAGCAATTTTTCACTGTTGGCCTGCAAGTCGGCGAGCAGCGCGAATACCTGTTTGATGTCATCCCAGACGCCGTTCAGGGCTTTCTCGAACCCACGCCAGTCGGCCTGTTGCAGCTGACCGTAACGCTCAAGAAATCCGGCGCTGGAAAACTCCGTCCACTGGGGTTGAAACCCTGTCCACTCAGCGCGCAGCCAGCCTTCCAGGCCTGCAATGACACCTTCATAAGAGGCATACAGAGCACGCACATGGTCGGTGGACACATCGGGAAAGAAGGTGATGCGATAACGCTGGCCCCGATCGCAGTCGGTCACTTGCAGAATGCCGCTGGGGCCGATGGTGTAATGCAGCGCTTCGCCGAAAGTCAGCACGCCGCCGACATCGGCAAGCACTGGTTCGAGCGTCACCGGCGTGTCGCCGATCGGCACGAACCGCGCGGCCTCGAACATGTGCACCAGCGTCAGCGACCCGCTGGCCGAGCACATGACCACCGATGAGCTGAGCGGTTGGCGCGACTTGATCGGCGCGCTGAGGCGCACATCGTTGCCGACCGTGAACACCTGCTCGACATCCAGCGCGGTGCCTGTCCAGAACTGCTCGGCCCAGGCGTCGTAGTGGTTCAGGCACAGGCGGAACTCGCGGATCAGGTTGTCAAAATCCGGCTCGTCGGGATTCAAAGCAGCAACAACGAGCAGGCCGATGCTGTTGTTCAGGGCCAGAAGCCGATCGGTTGGAAGCATTCGCAGTTCTCGCGCACATCAAAAAGGTGCGCGGACTTTGCGGGGGATCAATCGGGAAAGAAGTCGGGCGAGTAGGCGTTATCTGTAGGATATTTCGACATAGTTTGTAGGGCGGTATAGGGTTTCGTATTTTCGTTCACAACTAATGGCCTTTACCTATCCGGGGCCTTCAATGACAAAAGGATCAAGCGTCATGTCCAACACAGCCGAGCGGGTCAACATCGTCGACACTCAGGTGTTGTCCCATGACTGGTATCTGCTGAAGAAAATCACCTTCGACTATCACCGCAACAATGGCGAGTGGCAGCGTCAGACCCGTGAGGTCTACGACCGTGGTAACGGTGCGGCGATTTTGTTGTTCAACCGCGAGCAACGCACGGTGGTGCTGACCCGGCAGTTCCGTTTACCGGTGTTCGTCAATGGCCATGATGGTTTGCTGATCGAGGTGGCGGCCGGATTGCTCGAAGGCGCGGCGCCGGAGCAGCGTATCCGCGACGAAGCCGAGGAAGAGACAGGTTATCGCGTGCACGATGTGAAGAAGGTCTTCGAGGCTTACATGAGCCCCGGCTCGGTGACCGAGAAGCTGCACTTTTTCATTGCTGAATATGATGCAGCGTCGAAAGTCAGCGACGGTGGTGGTCTGGAAGAGGAGACCGAAGAACTGGAAGTGCTGGAGTGGAGCTTCGACGAAGCGTTGGCAGCGTTTCAGCGCGGTGAGATCTGCGACGCCAAGACCATCATGCTGTTGCAGTATGCGGCGATGAATAACTTGTTTAACTGATAAATCAAAAGATCGCAGCCTTCGGCAGCTCCTACAGGAAAACGCATTCCAAGGTAGGAGCTGCCGAAGGCTGCGATCTCTTGATTCGTATTAACTGACTAAAACAAATCCCCGGTTTTGCCAGTCTGCAACCAGTCGCCACCTTCAAGGGTCAGCAAGCGCTCTTTCGCCTCAAGTCCACCGGCAAACCCGGTCAGCTTTCCCGAGGCGCCGATCACTCGATGACACGGCGCCACAATGGAGATCGGGTTGCGTCCGTTCGCTGCGCCCACTGCCCGCACGGCGCTGGGATTGCCGATCTGTTCGGCAATCTGGCTGTAGGTCCGCGTCTCGCCAAACGGGATAGTCAGTAGCGCCGTCCAGACCTTTTTCTGGAATTCCGTACCGACGAAATCCAGTTCCAGATCGAAGCAACTTCGAGTTCCGGAAAAATATTCTTCAAGTTGTCGAGCCGTTCGAATCAGGACCGGATTGTCGTTTGCTTCCGTCATCGGCCCGAGGCGCACGCGGTTCGGTTTGTCGTTTTCCCAGAGGATGGCTGCCAGTCGTAAGCCGTTCGCGACCAGCTTCAGCTCACCGACGGGCGAGGGCAGGGTGATGAACGTATAAGGCATGACGGCAGGCTCCGGATCAGGACGGCAATAGCGCCCAGCATACTGCCTCAACGGGGAGGCGCAATACGCAAAGCCGACCATACTGCTTGTTGCTCTTGACGCGTTCCCCCTCTGTTTTGCACAGACCCTAAAACAAAAAAAGAGATCGACTCATGAAGTACGAACCTTTGGCCAAATCGCTGATAGCGACCTCACTGGCACTCAGCTGTCTCATGGCTCACGCGGCGTCAGTCGCACCGGTTGCCGCCGAAAACGGCATGGTGGTCACCGCGCAACATCTGGCCACCCATGTGGGTGTCGACGTACTGAAAAGTGGCGGCAATGCCGTCGATGCGGCAGTCGCCGTGGGTTACGCGCTGGCGGTGGTGTATCCCGCAGCCGGTAACCTCGGTGGTGGCGGCTTCATGACCATTCAACTGGCGGATGGACGCAAGACCTTCCTCGATTTCCGTGAAAAAGCGCCGCTGGCCGCGACGGCCAACATGTACCTCGACAAGGAAGGCAACGTCATTCCCGACTTGAGCACCCGTGGCCACTTGGCGGTGGGCGTGCCCGGCACGGTGTCGGGCATGGAGCTGGCGCTGAGCAAATACGGGACCAAACCGCGCAAGGAGATGATTGCCCCGGCGATCAAACTGGCGGAAGACGGCTTTGCGCTGGAGCAGGGCGACGTCGAGTTGCTGGAGTACGCCACCGACGTGTTCAAGAAGGACATGCGCGATTCCGGCTCGATCTTCCTGCACAACGGCGAGCCGATGCAGGTCGGGCAGAAACTGGTGCAGAAGGATCTCGGCAAAACCCTGCGGACCATTTCCGATAAAGGCGCCGACGGCTTCTATAAAGGCTGGGTCGCCGATGCCATTGTCACCTCCAGTCAGGCCAACAAAGGCATCATCACCCAGGCCGATCTCGACAAATACAAGACCCGTGAACTGGCACCGGTAGAGTGCGATTACCGCGGTTACCACGTGGTTTCGGCGCCACCGCCAAGCTCCGGCGGCGTGGTGATCTGCCAGATCATGAACATCCTCGAAGGCTATCCGATGAAGGATCTGGGCTTCCATTCGGCTCAGGGCATGCACTATCAGATCGAAGCGATGCGCCACGCGTATGTCGATCGCAACAGCTATCTCGGTGATCCGGACTTCGTCAAAAACCCGATCGAGCACCTGCTGGACAAGAACTACGCGACCAAATTGCGTGATGCCATCCCGCCGCAAAAGGCCGGCGTGTCGGCTGAGCTCAAGCCTGGCGTAGCGCCCCATGAAGGCAGCAACACCACCCACTATTCGATCGTCGACAAGTGGGGCAACGCGGTGTCGGTCACCTACACCCTCAACGACTGGTTCGGCGCGGGCGTGATGGCGAGCAAGACCGGGGTGATCCTCAACGATGAAATGGATGACTTCACCTCCAAGGTCGGCGTGCCGAACATGTACGGGCTGGTGCAGGGCGAAGCCAATGCGATTGCGCCGGGCAAGGCACCGTTGTCGTCGATGAGCCCGACCATTGTCACCAAGGATGGCAAAGTGGTGATGGTGGTCGGCACACCGGGTGGCAGCCGCATTATCACGGCGACTTTGCTGACCATGCTCAACGTCATCGACTACGGCATGGGCCTTCAGGAAGCGGTCGATGCGCCACGCTTCCATCAGCAGTGGATGCCGGAGGAAACCAACCTCGAGGACTTCGCCGCCAGCCCCGATACGCGCAAGATTCTCGAGAGCTGGGGCCACAAGTTCGCCGGCCCGCAGGACGCCAACCACATCGCCGCGATTCTGGTCGGCGCACCGTCGCTGGGTGGTAAGCCTGTTGGCAAAAACCGTTTCTACGGTGCCAACGATCCACGCCGCAACACCGGCTTGTCACTGGGTTACTGAGGGGCGTAAAAAGGGGGCGGGCTCACGTCCGCCCCTGTCTCAAGGACTGATCAAGGAAGGCTCATCATGACCACCGCATTACTGATCATCGACGTCCAGCGCGCCCTCTGCTCGGGCGAATATCAGTGCCATGACATTCACCGGGTGATCGACACCATCAACGGTCTCAGCACCCGGGCGCGCAAGTCAGGTGTGCCAGTGGTGCTGATCCAGCATGAAGAAAAGGACAGCCCGTTGGCCCTTGGCGCCGAAGGCTGGCAACTGGCCGAAGGGCTTGAGACATCGCCTGAGGACTTGCGCGTACGCAAGACCACGCCGGATTCGTTCTACCAGACAGACTTGCGCAAACTGCTGCCGAGCGAAGATTTCGAAAAACTGGTCATCTGTGGTCTGCAAACCGATTACTGCATCAACGCCACCGTGCGTCAGGCCCATCAACTGGGTTATGACGTGGTGCTTGTGGCCGACGCGCATTCCACGGTCGACAACGGCAACATGAGCGCCGAAGACATCATCACCGAGCACAACAAGGATCTGGCGCACCTGACCGGCTCCGTGGCGCGGATCGACGTCATACCCGCAGCCGACATCACGTTCTGACAACCCACACAAAACCTGTAGGAGTGAGCCTGCTCGCGATAGCAGTGTGTCAGTTGGCGCAGCATCGTCTGACAGAACGCTATCGCGAGCAGGCTCACTCCTACAGTGGGGATTTCCGGCAGCAGCACTGGCATACTGCGCGCCGTCCGAAGAATGGAATCTCTCGATGTTCGCCATCTCCCTGCGTCATGCCTTGGTGCTGATGTCCGTTGCGTTTGCCTCTGTTACCCAAGCCAGCAGTTTCGATTGCGCCACGGCCAACAGCAAAACTGAAAAAGCCATTTGTGGTGACCCGCAGATTTCGCTGCTCGACGAGAAGCTGGGCAAGCTGTGGCATTCGACATTGGCTAATGTCCCCGATGCCCAAGCTCTCAAGACTGACCAGCGGCAGTGGCTGAAAAATCGCAACGCTTGTGGTGAGCAGACGGCCTGTTTGCGCCGCCAGTACCTGATGCGCCTGACCGAACTTGAACACGCCACCCAGCCCTTCAGTTGGGACGCAACCTGGCAACTCATACCGCCGGGGACTTCAACCTCGGCGACAGTGATAACCCAGCGCCGCGATGCCACGCACATCAGCATCGATATCACGGCGGCTGAGGGTGCCAACTCCGGTGATCTGGATGGCGTTGCCACACTCAACGACGGTAAAGCCGTTTACTCGGAAGATGAGTGCACCCTGTTGTTCACTCCCATCAACGGTGTGCTGGATATTTCGCTCGCAGGGGAAGGCGGGTATTGCAGTGCCGGATTGGGCGTCTACTACACCGGCCGTTTTGTCGCCTCGCAGCACCCGCTGACACTGGATTACGACATGCTCAGCCTGGGCCTGGCGCAAACACCGGAAGAGAACCAGGCACTGCACACCTTGCTCAAAGGTGATTATCAGACACTGGTGGAAAAGTCCGGCTCCCTGATGACGGGTGAGCCAGGCACCGATGTGCCGGGCAGTCAGGTCTGGGAGATGTGGATGCGCGGTCTGGGTGGCACCGGCATCGTGATGCGGTCACCCGATGGCCATTTCTGGGTGTTGTTGGTGACCTGTGACAGTTCCGGCCACTCGCGTCTGCGCTACTACACCAACGTGGCGAAATGGAAAAAACATCTACCCGATGCCTTGCGCGACTGGGATGAGCGCATGAAAGATCATCTGGAGCTGCCCGTAGACTTCATGCCCTGATCTGCGCGGTAGCCCATCCGCTCAAGTTGCAAACAAAACCCCACGGATCTCGCCCACACGCGGCGTCACGACCACGCCCTCCAGCACCATTCGCGTGATCGTCTGCGCCGCCATTTGATAATCCTCATCCTGCGGCACTTCACGTTCCATGATCCGGCCCATCTGCCAGCCGATGTTGGTGTACGTGCGCGTCGCCGACCAGATGAACAACATCAAATGCTCCGGATCCACCGGCGCGAGCAAACCGCGCTCGATCCAGCTGCGCAGACATTCAACATTGCGCCGCGCTTCGGCATGTAAAAGATCGCGGCACTCGTCGGGCAACTGTCGACCGCCCAGCAGCAACTCGCCACTGAACACCTTGGCAATCGCCGGATGCTCGCGAGCAATGCGAATGCGCGCGGCGACGTAGGCGCGAAGGCCCGTCAGCGGATCATCACTTTCACGCAGCGCCGCCGAGGCTTCCAGCAGCGGCTCGACAAAACCCAGCAGCACTTTGCTGTAGAGGTTTTCCTTGGTCTGGAAGTAGTAATACAGATTGGCCTTGGGCACCCCGGCACGCGCCGCGATGTCGCGGGTCTGGGTCGCGTCGAAGCCATTGGCAGCGAACTCTTCGCTGGCGGCGGCAAGGATCAACTGCTCGTTGCGTACGCGGATAGCACTCATGGAAGCACGGAATAGATGGACGGCATGGCAAGGTTCTGGCGATTTCGGTTTCGCAATATACAAAACTATATAGCGCTGAAGCCAGCGCACTCGACAGACAGCGCTATGATGGTTCGATCATCGAATGGAAATGGAGCGAGGACATGACCCTTCAGGCGCTGCGGGCCGACGTCAGACACCTGGATGCGGTGGCGCAATTGTTCGACGCCTATCGAGGCTTTTATCAGCAGCCGTCGAACCTTGAGCAATCGCGCGCCTTCATCGCCGAGCGCATGGCCGGCAACGAATCAGCGATTTTTCTCGCGCAGGATGAAAGCGGCGCAGCGCTGGGTTTTGTGCAGTTGTATCCGACGTTCTCGTCCATCGATGCTCACCGTACCTGGCTACTCAGCGACCTGTTCACCGCCCCCGGCGCCCGTGGACGCGGAGTTGGCCGACTGCTGATGAACACGGCGCGTGACTTTGCTCTGGCAACCGGCGCCAAGGGCCTGGTGCTGGAAACCGCCACGGACAATGTCACGGCGCAAGGCTTGTACAAATCCCTCGGCTACGTACGTGACAGCGGGTATTACACCTACCTGCTCGACTTGCGGCAGGGCTGAGCAAGTTTTTTTGCCGATTTCGCCAATTCAGGCTTTCGCTGGAAGGCCGCTCTCTCTAGAATCCGCCCGGCCTTCGCAATGAAGGCTCAATGCCATCATTTGGTCTTGTACACATAGGGACGGACATCATGCAATTCGGGAAAATTCTGGCGCTGGGGCTGGTACTTGCGCTGGGCGGTTGTGCCAGTTTCACCAAAGACGAAGTGGCGCCGGTGACCATGCCGTCGATGGCCAGTTACACCAACAAGCCAAACGTCTACGTCGATTTCGATTTCTACCAGGGTGGGCCGAAAAGTGGTTCCGCCGTGGAAGTGCCGCAGGCACGTGATCAACTGAAACCACAGCTGCAAAAAATCCTTACCGATTCGGGTCTGTTCGGCCGTGTCACTCTGGACGAGTTCCAGAAGCAGCCGGGCGACTACAGCCTGCGTCTGAAAATGTACAACCATCCGCCGAATGCCGGTTCCATGGTGCTGGCCTTCATCAGCGGCTTCAGCATGATGGTGATCCCGGCGTATGGCACCGATCAGTACACCTTGAGCCTGGAAGGCTTGGATGGCCAAGGTCAGGCCCTGACCACCGCGAGCAACCACGATGCGGTCGGCACCTGGATCGGTATCTGGTTCATCCCGCTGATGGCCAACACGCCTAAAGACGCGGTAAATGACACCTTTACCCGTCAGGTCAACGCGTTGCTCAAGCAAATGGTTGATAACAAAAACCTGAAGTACTCGGCGCTCGAAACCGGTATCCCACGGGTTTGAAGAAAAAAAAAAGAGCCGCGATTGCGGCTCTTTTTTTGCCCTTACTTCAGGGCCTGAATGAACTGCGGATCGCTATACAGTTCCTTCAGCAAGTCACGCACCAGCGGGTTGTAAGCGTTGACCGCGTTCGGGATCGCAATGAAACCGAAGAAGCTGCTGCTCCATTGGCTGCTGACATTCTTGGTTGCGTCGTACACCACATCGTTGCCGTTGAGCAGAGTGAAACGTGCGGCCAGTTTGCCGTCGCCCGTGCCCATGCCGGCGGACAGTTCGTTCTTCACCACCAGCACTTTCAACTGACGCTGAGCCTGCGGATCAAGCAGACCGGCCTTGCGCAGTTCTTCGGTGATCGCATCCTGAATGTGCGCCGGGATGCTGCCGGACGGTGAGCGAACCGGGTTGGCGCGGACCACCAGCGAACCTTCACCGGATTCGGCCGTAACCTGAGGATTGCTGATCGCATGCAGCGGCGGGGCTTGCTTGAGCTTCTGAACGTTCTCGAAACTCGGCTCGTAGCGGGTCATGGTCATGCCACAGCCTTGCAGCAGCACGGCCAGCATCGGGATCAACAACAGCGACTTCTTCACGGCAGTTCCTTGCGTGGGAATAGAGGAGGGCGCGAATTATGGGCAGAGTGCCATCATTGAGCAACCTCGTTCGTCTGCGCTTTGAGCAATTGCTCGATCTGCGCCAATTCCCAGGTACTGAGCAGGCTCACCGGGTCGGTGCCAAAACGCTGCCAGCGCTCTAGCGAGCCTTCTTGTCCAGCGCCGCTGCGGGCGTATTCACAGTGATGTAATCGCCCCCCGGCAAAATCCAGCAGCAGTTGCCAGCCGTCGATATCGACGGTGACCAGTGCGTTCTCGGCAGGTGCTTCGCAGACTTTCAACGCGAGCACACCGAGCGCCGCTTCACGCAAACGCTGGCACACCTCGCGGGACGTCAGAAATGCAGACATGTCGGACTCGATGAATACAGGAGCGCGCCAGCATAAAGCCCGAGTCGGCATGTGTCAGCGTTCACTGGCCCGATCCGGAACAATTCCGTAACATCCGCAACCCTCTTTTCCCGAACACCTGCGGCCATGCTCGTCGGCCGCTCAGTCAGGTAAGCCATGAAACCGATTCGTCTGCGCGCCGATGTCCTGGCCGGACTCACTACCTCGTTTGCCCTGTTGCCCGAATGCATTGCGTTCGCGCTGGTGGCGCACCTCAATCCACTGATGGGCCTGTACGGTGCCTTTATCATTTGTACGCTGACGGCTTTGTTTGGCGGGCGGCCGGGCATGGTCTCCGGCGCGGCGGGTTCGATGGCGGTGGTTATCGTCGCGCTGGTGGTGCAGCACGGCGTGCAGTATTTGCTGGCGACGGTGTTGCTCGGCGGCTTGATCATGATGGCGTTCGGCTTGCTGCGCCTGGGCAAACTGGTGCGCATGGTGCCGCACCCGGTGATGCTCGGTTTCGTCAACGGCCTGGCGATCATCATTGCCCTGGCGCAACTGGAGCATTTCAAGAGCGGCGAAGACTGGCTCAGCGGTACGCCGCTGTACCTGATGACCGGGCTGGTCGCGTTGACCATGGCCATCGTCTACATCCTGCCGCGCCTGACCCGCGCGGTGCCGCCGGCGCTGGTGGCGATTCTCGGCGTCGGTTTGCTGGTCTACCTCTTCGGCTTGCCGACCCGCACCCTCGGCGACATGGCGCATATCGCCGGCGGCTTGCCGACCTTCGCACTGCCAGATATTCCATGGAATCTTGAAACCTTGGGCATCATCGCGCCTTACGCGATTCTGATGGCGCTCGTCGGTCTGCTGGAAACCCTGTTGACGCTGAACCTCACCGACGAAATCACCGAAACCCGTGGCTACCCGGATCGCGAGTGCGTTGCGCTCGGTGCGGCGAATATGGTCTCGGGTGCGTTCGGCGGCATGGGTGGCTGCGCGATGATCGGCCAGACCGTGATCAACCTCAGTTCCGGCGGGCGCGGGCGCTTGTCTGGCGTGGTCGCTGGTGTGCTGATTCTGTTGTTCATTCTGTTTCTGTCGCCGCTGATCGAGCGTATTCCGCTGGCGGCGCTGGTCGGCGTGATGTTCGTGGTGTCGCAGCAGACCTTCGCCTGGGCCTCGTTGCGGGTGGTCAACAAAGTGCCGCTCAACGATGTGCTGGTGATCATCGCCGTGACCACCATCACCGTGTTTACCGATCTGGCAACGGCGGTGCTGTGCGGCATTATCATCGCCGCGCTGAACTTTGCCTGGCAGCAGGCGCGTGAGTTGTATGCCGATGAGCATCTGGAGGCTGACGGCAGTAAGCTTTATCGTCTGCATGGCACGTTGTTTTTTGCCTCGACTACGCCGTTTCTCAATCAGTTCGATCCGGCTAATGATCCGGCTCGGGTGACTTTGGATTGTCGGCATTTGAGTTTTGTCGATTACTCGGCGATTGCGGCGTTGAAGACTTTGCGCGAGCGCTATGCCAAGGCGGGTAAGCATTTGCAGGTGTTTCATTTGTCTGAGCGGTGCAAGAAATTGCTGAAGCGGGCGGGTGAGGAGCATCACTGATTATCTGGCTGACTGGGTACATATCCGTTGCTGCGGGTGTTGCTGATTAGGGTTCCGCCCTTACGGCGGGTCACTTTTTCCAGACGCCGAAAAAGTAACCAAAAAGGCTTGCTCCTACGTGCGGCCCGCTCGCTGGGGCTCGGGGTTCCTTCGCTCCGGGATCCCTCCGGGCGCAGCGCCTACGGTTTGCTTCGCTGCACCTCCTCTCGCTGTGTTTGGCTGCGCCAAACGGTCGCTGCGCTCCCACGCCCGGATGAATCCCTCCACTCAGCCTTCCGATGTCGCTCGTGGATCAAGATCAAGAGCGGCAGCCGAGCTAACGCTCATCCTGTTGAGTGGGGCGGCTTTGCCGCTTGGGTTGTACGCACGTTGAAACTGTGAGAGCGAGCCTGCTCGCGATGGCGGTGTGTCACTCAAAGATGCTTTGAATGACACACCGCCATCGCGAGCAGGTCAGCTCCCACAGGTTTTGTGTAGCCGGATTCAGATGGCCGGGAAGTCGATATCGGTCAGCGCCGCGTTGTTCAGGTAGTTGGTCAGGCTCTGCACGGCCACCAGTGCGATCACTTCGATGATCTTTACGTCGTCGATGCCGGCAGCACGGGCAGCGGCGATCTGTTCGTCACTCAAATGGCCGCGACTTTCGGTCAACTGACGGGCGAGGGCGGCGTACGCGTTGAGTTCGCCTTGGCGGGCGGCGACGATGTCTTGCGCCGAGAGCCCGGCCTTGCCGGCAAACAAGGTGTGGGCGGCCAGGCAATAGTCGCAACCGTTGACCTGTGAGGTGGCGAGGTACACGGCTTCTTTTTCCTGGGCGCTCAGCGAGGTTTTGCCGAGAATCGCCGAGGCTTGCACGTAGGTTTCGAGGGCCACCGGCGCTTTGGCCAGGGTGGTGAAGACGTTGGGCAGGAAACCGATTTTCTTTTTCACGCCTTCCAGCACAGAGCGGCTGGCGTCGGTGGCGTTTTCGAGGCTGATTGCGTGGATGCGGCTCATGGTGATTCTCCGAGATTCCGTCGCGAAGTGCGCCGGGGATGGAGGCCATGTTATTGAGTCGGGGTGGTGCATTGGCGGCAAATCGTCGAGGATATGCGGCAGATCGTCCAGATCTGGCGTTCGCTGACAGAATTGTGGTGACTGGACGGGCGTCTTCGCGAGCAAGCTCACTCCCACAGGGGAATGCGTTTCAAATGTGGGAGCGAGCTTGCTCGCGAAGGTCGCGGCGCAGTCTCAGCGCTGAAAAGAATACGAGCCGCCCGATAACTGTTGGAGCCGTCCATGGATCGCCTGTCTACCTTGCTCAGCCATTTCGGCGTGAATGCCGGCACTTTTCACAGCGGCACGTTCTGCGGCGTCGCGGTTCATGAAGATGAACCGGTCGGCCATGTGCATTTGTTGCAAGGTGGTGAACTGTTGCTCAAGCCGGGCAGCGAACGTGAGATTCGCCTCAGTGAGCCGTCGTTGATTTTCTTCCCCAGACCCTTCGTCCATCGCATGTTTGCCGACGAAGCCATGGACACTCAGGTGGTTTGCGCAACGCTGACGTTTGACGGCGGCTCAGGTAATGCACTGGCGGCGGCACTGCCGGATTATCTGGTGCTGAAACTGACGCAAATCCCGGAACTGGCCAGCACTGTAGAGTGGCTGTTCAAAGAGGCGTTCGAAGGGCATTGCGGACGCGTGGCGGTAATGGATCGCCTGTTCGAATTGCTGGTGATTCTGCTGTTGCGGCATTTGATCAGCAGTCGTGAACAGCAACCGGGGATGATCGCCGGGCTGGCCGATCCACGTCTGTCGCGCGCCTTGAACCTGATGCACGAGCAACCGCAAAAGCCGTGGAGTGTGGCGGATCTGGCCGCTGTCGCCAACCTGTCCCGCGCCAGTTTTGCCGAGCAGTTTCGCCGGGTGGTTGGGCAGACGCCGGCCGATTATCTGCTGAGCTGGCGCGTCAGTCTGGCGCAAAAGCGCTTGCGCGAAGGCAAAGCGATTGCGCTGATTGCCGAGGAGGTCGGTTACGAAAGTCCGTCGGCGCTGGCCCGGGCGTTTCGGCGCAAGACCGGGCTCAGCCCTCGCGAGTGGAAGGCCGGCGCCTGAGGTTCATTTGGCGAATTTCTTCGCCCCAGCCACACACAGAATCACGCCCAACGTCACGGCGAGCATGCCGAGGCTGACATGCTCATGCAGCAGCATCGCCGCCAGCGCCAGGCCGAAGAACGGCTGCAGTAATTGCAACTGACCGACCGCCGCAATTCCGCCCTGAGCCAGACCGCGATACCAGAAGACAAAGCCGATCAGCATGCTGAACAGCGACACATAGCCCAGACCCAACCACGCCGACAGGCTGATCGTGCTGAACGAGGCGGGCGCCAGCCACAGACTCAGAATCGTCATCACCGGCAACGACAGCAGCAGAGCCCAGCAAATCACCTGCCAGCCGCCAAGGGTTCGCGACAGCTTCGCGCCTTCGGCATAACCGAGACCGCAGGCCAGAATCGCCGCGAGCATCAGCAAATCGCCGGTGGGCGAAGCAGTCAGACCTTGTGCCAGCGCGAAGCCGACCACCAGCGCGCTGCCGAGAGTCGAGAAGATCCAGAACACCGGTCGCGGCCGCTCACCGCCGCGCAGCACGGCAAAAATCGCCGTGGCCAGTGGCAGCAAGCCGACAAACACAATCGAATGCGCCGACGTCACGTGTTGCAGCGCCAGTGCGGTCAACAAAGGAAAACCGAGCACCACGCCCAGCGCGACAATCAATAGCGACAGCCACTGATCGTGCGCCGGACGCCGTTCGCGAAACAGCCACAACAGCGCGACAGCCAACACCCCGGCGATGGCGGCGCGGACCACGGTGAGAAACACCGGATCGAACTCCAGCACCGCCAGACGCGTGGCCGGCAGTGAACCGCTGAAGATCACCACACCGATAAAACCGTTAATCCAGCCGCTGGTTTTTTCCAGTACCGGGGTCGTCAGATTCGAAGTCCGTTCCATAGCAGATCACGCTCAGAAGTGGGTTGCATTGCCGTGATGCTAAAGCCGAGAATCAGCACAATCAAAGAATTGTCATGGATACATCCGAGATGCCACGCTCGCGCTACAAGACCCTCGTTGACGCCTATGCAACGGACATTCGTTCCGGGCTTTTGCCGCCGGGTACGCGGTTGCCCACCCACCGGCAACTGGCCGCTCAAAAAGGGCTGGCGCTGGTCACGGCCTCGCGGGTCTATGCAGAGCTGGAGGCCATGGGCCTGGTCAGCGGCGAAACCGGGCGCGGCACGTTTGTCCGCGAAACCTCGCTGGCGCCGGGGCAGGGCATCGATCAGAAACAGGTGGCGGTCGGCATGATCGACCTCAATTTCAATTACCCGTCGTTGCCCGGTCAGGCGGACCTGTTACGCACTGCATTGCGCCAGTTGGCGCTGTCCGGCGATCTGGAAGCGTTGCTGCGTTATCAGCCGCATGCCGGGCGCGCCCACGAGCGCGCGTCGGTTGCTCGGCATCTGCTGACGCGCGGGGTGACTGTCGATGCCGAGCAAGTGCTGATCGTCAACGGTGCCCAGCAAGGCCTGGCCGTCACGCTGATGGCCTTGCTCAAACCCGGCGATGTGATTGCTGCCGACGCGCTGACTTATTCCGGCTTCAAAGTCTTGGCTGAGGCGCTGCATCTGGAGGTCGTGGCGACCCCGTTCAGCGATCAGGGGCCGGATCTCGCCGCGCTGGACAAACTCTGTCGCAGTCGCTCGGTGCGTGCCGTGTACAGCATGCCGACGTTGCACAATCCGCTGGGCTGGGTGATGCCATTCGCCCAGCGCGAGCAGTTGGTGTCTATTGCCCGTCGGCATGATCTGACGATCATCGAAGACGCGGCCTACGCATTTCTGGTGGAAAACCCACCGCGTGCGCTGATCAGTCTGGCGCCGGAGCGCACGGTGTACGTCTCGGGCCTGTCGAAAAACATCGCCACCGGCCTGCGCGTCGGTTTCATTGCCGCCCCGCCAGAAACGGTGCCGGCGCTGGAACGCATCATCCGCGCGACAACCTGGAACACCCCCGGCATCATGACCGCCATCGCCTGCGGCTGGCTCGACGACGGCACGGTGACGTTGCTTGAGGAACAGAAACGCAACGACGCCAAGGCGCGGCAAGCGTTGGCGGCCAAGGTGTTGAAAGGGTTGCCGAGCATTGGCCACCCGGCATCGTATTTTTTGTGGCTGCCGCTGCCGGAAGATGTGCGCGCCGATCAGATTGTCGTCGAGTTGATGCACGAGCAGATTTCCGTCACCACCGCCGAACCGTTTACGGTGTCGGGGCATGTGCCGCATGCGATTCGCCTGGCATTGGGTTCGGTAGACATGGAGGTGTTGCGTCAGGCGTTGATCAAAGTCAGAAGGATCATCGGCGCTTACCTGTAAAAACAACATGCTACCCTTGCGCCGCCCGATGCAGACCGATCCGGAACCCTCGATGAAAAACACCGCTGCACTGTCACTCGCCCTGATCCTCGGCACCAGCCTGCTCAGCACGTTGACCCATGCCGCAGGCGACCCCGAAGCCGGCGCAAAAATCTTCCCGCGTCTGTGCGGCGGCTGCCATCAGGTCGGCGAATCGGCCCGCCCGGGCTTCGGTCCGCAGCTCAATGGCATCATTGGTCGGCCTGCCGGTACGTCGGCCAACTACGTGTATTCCGATGCGATGAAGAACTCGGGCGTGACCTGGGATCGTGAAACGCTGATCGCTTATCTGAAGGACCCGAAAGGCGTCGTGCCCGGCACGCGGATGATTTTCTGGGGATTGAGTGATGAAGAGAAACTCGACAACCTGTTGGCGTATCTGCAAAGTTTTATCGGAGGGGAAAAGTAATCGCCCACTGCTTCACCTTCATAAGTAAAAAATATTTGTGTTTTAGTGAGTTTTATTGATAGGGATCATCGGAGATGCAAGAGCAAAGAAAATCAAAGCTTCAGGTTGTATTTTCGTTGGAAGTGCTGGAGCCAAAAATTGGCCAAGTAGTTATTGTTCCAGCCGACACATCATGGAATGATTTTGGACACCGTATTCGTTGTACCTTCCAAGCTTCGTTGAACGCCCAGTCGCCTGTTGTTAGCGGAGACATGTTTATAGGCTTCCTGCCGTCTCCCGGTGAACCTGAAGATGAATTTTTCAAGCGACGGCTTAGTTTGTTTGAAATTATAGAGAGTAACGGATTGTCGGCTATAGTTTCTGACGATGCTCCGACTTTTTTTACGTTGTTACCTGATTTGAAGGGCTACAGATATATAGTGGAGCGACTTGGACCTAAAGACGCGGATTTTTTTTTAAAGTCTGTAATGGATTTGGTTGCGTCTAAGGGAGGTAAAAATGAATGGGTTGAAAAGGCCTTGGCAACTGACGTATTTAAATTGGGTTTCATGAGAAATTCTGAACCTTTTTTTGCTTTTAATAACGCTGATAGTGTCTTGGGTGGGCTGGCTTCAGAAGATTTTACGGCTATTTCAAAGTCTTTGAATTTAAGTTTTCGTATGGAAGGAGCTGAACTGCCGTACAGTCTTGATCTTCGTTTTTCAAATCAGGATATAATACCTCGTCGTATAAATATCTTGATCGGAAAGAATGGTCTCGGTAAAAGTCAAACGTTGAAAAATTTCTGCCGGGCAGCACTCCAGTACAAGGATGAGGGGTTGAAATTGACAGATCATGATAGTCGCGATGGTCGACCCATGATTAGTCGAGTTCTCGCTATTGCTACTCCCGGTGAAACTAGAAATACATTCCCCCCAGAGAGAAAAAAAGATCAGAAACTTTTTTATCGTAGGCTTAACTTAACGCGTGGTGGAAAGTCTTCGGTCACTCGATCCATTGGAGATGCGTTGGTTCGGCTTGCTAGGAATGAAGAGTTTATTGGTGAGAATAGTCGTTGGAGTTTGTTTGTAGGGGCGCTAGAGAAGTCACTGCCGATCGATTCCATAGTTATTCCTCTTCAAGGTGGCGAATTCGCCTCATTGGTGGGTTTTGTTAGTGGGGGAGAACAGCGGTGTTTAGAACGATGGGCCAGTGTCGAGTCTAACGTAGAAGTAGGGTTGAAAATTTCTGGTGTTGTGTTCCCGTTAAGTAGTGGGCAGTTGACATTTTTTAAATTGACTCTGTTGTGTTGCTTGTATATTGAAAATGGGTCGTATGTATTGATGGATGAGCCTGAAACTCATCTGCACCCGAATTTAATATCTGAACTTGTGGATATATTGGATTATCTGCTTGAACAAACAGGGTCTCACGCAATTATTGCAACTCATTCGGCATATTTTGTAAGGGAGGTTTCAAAAGAGCAGGTTCATGTATTTCATCAGGTTTCAAATGGGCTGGTAGAAATTGATCAGCCAAGACTAAGGACTTTTGGGGCAACAGTAGATTCTATTTCGCAGTTTGTTTTTGGTGAGGATGTTGAAATTCGTCTCATAGATAAATTATATGAGCGCATAAAAGACAGGTCTTTTCAAGATGTTGATAAAGAGTTGGGTGATCAGTTGTCTCTGGCCGCCTTAATGGATATTCGCCGTAGAATGGAGGCAAACTCGTGAAAAAAATTCCGACTCCATTAGTTGATGATGTTTTGTTTACGACTGAAGTCTCAAAAAACTCATCGCTTTCTAGAACGTCCTATCCGCATTTAAAGAACGCGTTGTCAGGTGTGTTGGCTGGTTATCAGAATTATATTGATAATGCTGGCAATGCATTGTTGATAAATTCTATTGGTGTGAGCGAACTTCTTAAACTTGGCCTGCACAAGAATTATAATTCGCCACCACAATCACTGGCTCATATAGAGAGCATTAGAAAGTCCTCGCCAAAAATTTGCCCTATGTGCGGATCTCCAAAGACGACTTCATTGGACCATTTGTTACCGAAAGAGGATTATCCAGAATTCTCGATTTTTTCAAAGAATCTCGTTCCGGCATGTGATTGTAATACCAAGCGAAAAACAAATACCAAGGATGTTCGACTGCATGCACGAGTTTTGCATCCGTATTTTGATAGTTGTCTGTTGCTTAGGCAGGTAACTTGTGTGATCTCTCGAGTGACTTTTCCCGAGGCTAAAATTGAAGTCATTTGTTTGAATCCCGCGGATCCCATGATTGCATCACTAAAATTCCATCTGGAAAACGTGATATTGCCATCAGGTCTGGTTCGGTGGCTGGAAAGTCAGTGGTCTAGCTTGGTTGAGTACCCCGCAGGGATCATTCATACATTGCCGCATAAGACTATCTACTTTCCAAAGGAACTGAGGGGCTATCTGAATGATTCGTTACAGCGACACGACAGAGGGTATGGAACTCCTAATAATTGGGAGTCTGTCTTTGTTCACGGACTAATTAACTCTCCTGGAATCGCAAGATGGATTATGCGGCTGCATAATCAGCATTATGTTTAGGTTGTTTTAGGTGAGGGGAGGGCGCAGTTTGTTTAGAGGACTATCATCCGTTGAATATAAAATATGTGCGCGCGTATCGACTATTCTGCTTTATCGGCAAGCAAATGCATGATCGCTGTTCTTGCCGGATGCGATCCCGCCGCCTGCAAACACAACGAATAAACCCCACCCGTTCTCAACGGTTCGCCAAACGGCACCACCAACACCCCACGCTCGATCGACTCTGCTGCCAACGTCATGTCCGTCACCGCCACGCCCAATCCCCGCGCCGCTGCGTCCAGCGCCAATTCATCAAGGTTGAATGGAATGTGCCGGTAATCCTCCAGCGGCTTTCCCTCATTCGCCGCCAGCCATTCAATCCACGCCTGACGATCGGCTGAGCGATGCAGTAACGGGAAGCGCAGCAACTCGTCGACTGAGCGCGGTGCACCGGCGAGGGTGGGCGAGCACACCGGCACCAGCATTTCCTCGAACAGCGTCAGGCAATCCGGATCGCTCGATGGCTGCGGCAAATAAAGAATATAGGCGTCACTGTCATTGCCCGGTTCGACGACTTCAGTGGCGACGGTTTCTATCGCCAGCGAAACCTCGGGATGAGTCAGATAGAAGTCGCTGAGTTTCGGTAGCAACCAGCGCACCGCCAGCGACACATGCATGCGGATGCGGAAGGGGCGTTGCTGCGGGGCGAGACGTTCTTCGAGCGTCTTCAGTTGTTCAAGGATGCTGCGGGCGCTGGCCAACACCTGTTCGCCTTCTGCGGTCAGGCTCAGGCTGCGGCTGCTGCGGATGAACAGTGCGACATTGAAATGGCTTTCCAGTTGCTGGATCTGCCGGCTCACTGCGCTTTGCGTCAGGCACAGGGTTTGCGCAGCGCGGGTGAAGCTGCCGCAACGGGCGACTTCAACCAGTGCTTGCAGTGCTTGTAGCGAAGGAACGTGGCGAATTTTATCCATGCTTTTTCTGAATGGCTCGATGATTTTATAGCGTTGGTCGGCCTGTTGTAGACCTTATAGATTCTAGCTCTGGCGATGATCTTCTCAAGCCTTGCATGCGATTCACGCATGAAGGGGGTGCAGAGGCAAGCCGCAGAATGACAGTCGAATGAGGTGAGGCATGGAAAACGTATGTGGCTGGATCGCGCAGGCCGGCAGTTCGCCAGAGCGTGGTCGCCTGAGCGGGGCGCAAACAGCTGATTGGCTGGTGATTGGCGCCGGGATCACCGGGCTCAGTGCCGCACACGCACTGGCCGATCTGCACCCGCAGGCGCGTATCGTCGTGGTTGATCGCCAGCGTGCGGCGCAGGGGGCCTCGGCGCGCAACTCGGGGTTCGTCGTGGCCCATGAGCATCCGGCGCACAGCGAGTTGATCGGCGCACCGGGTTTTGCCGGGTTTGAAGTCGACACGATGATCTCCCGCGCGGCCAGCGAAGAGGTGCGGCAACGGATCAATCGCCATGATATCGACTGCGATTTTCGTGACAGCGGTTATTACTTTGCCGTCAACGACCGCGCCAAGCTCGACCATGTCGACGCGAAACTGGCGACCCTGCGTGCCCTCGGCGCTCGTGCGGAGTTTGTGCAAGGTCCGGCATTGGCGCAGAAGCTCGGCACCGGTCACTACGAGGCAGCGATCTGGTGTGGCAACGGCAATGCGCTGTTGCAACCGGCGAAATACGTGAACGGTTTGCTCAATGCCTTGCCGGGCCATATTACGGTTTACGAAAACACCGACATCACCGGATTTGAGCGACTTGCGCAGGGACGACTGCGCGCCAACTGCGCGCAAGGCAGTATCGAAGCCAATCGCGTTCTGGTGTGCCTCAACGCTTTTATTCCTCGGGTCGGGATCGCCGACAGCGCAACGTTCCCGATGGAACTCAGCGCCAGCCTCACGCGACCGCTGACCGATCAGGAGTTCAACGCCATCGGTGCAGTTGAGCCGTGGGGCGTGCTGTCGACGCGACCGCTGGGCGCCACGGTTCGATTGACCCCGGATCGCCGCGTGATGATCCGCAACACCGCCGAATACCGTACTCGCGATCTTTCCAGCAGTGAACTCGCGTTGCGTCGCCAGCACCATGTTCGCGGCTTGCAACGACGCTTCCCGTTTCTCGGTGAGCAAGACATTCAATACACCTGGACCGGCCATTTGAGCGCCAGCCGCAGCGGTCAGGCGTTTTTTCAGCGAGTTGAAGAGGGCGTCTTCGCCGTGGCCGGTTGCAATGGTTCGGGGGTGGCGCGCGGAACGTTATGGGGGCGATTGCTCGCGGAACTGGCCTCGGGTGTCGACTCGCCGCTGCTGCAATCAGTGATGCAGCGCGCTGAACCCGGCTGGCTGCCGCCGCGTCCGTTTTTCGACATCGGTGCCATGCTTCGCCTGCGCGTGGAGGCGGTCAGGGCCAGAACAGAAATCTGAAATTCCGCCTATCGCACAACAAAAAAAGCCACTCAATACAGGTAACAGACCATGCGCATCCACCCGCTTTCACTGGCCGTCGTCGTCGCGGCTGCGTCGACCTCAGCCCTCGCCGACGAAACCGTGAACATCTCCAACTGGAACAGCTACATCGCCCCGGACACTCTGGCCAATTTCACCCAGACCACCGGCATCAAAACCACCTACGATATTCACGACAGTAACGAAGTGCTGGAATCGAAATTGATGACCGGCAACACCGGTTATGACGTGGTCAGTCCGTCGAACCACTTTCTGTCGCGTCTGATCAAGGCCGGTGCAATCCAGAAACTCGACAGAACGCAACTGCCGAACTGGAAGAACCTCGACCCGGTCCTGATGCAGAAACTTGAAGTCAACGACCCCGGCAACCAGTACGGCTACCCGTATATGTGGGGCACCGCCGGCATCGGTTACAACGTCGAAAAGATCAAGGCGATCTTCGGCAATACTGATGTCACCCGTTCATGGAAGTTGTTGTTCGACGAAGACAACATCAAGAAACTCAGCCAGTGCGGCGTGGCGTTCATCGACAACCCGACGCAGGTGTTGCCGATCACCCTCAACTATCTGGGTTTGCCACCGCACAGCCATGAGCCTGAGGACTACAAAAAAGCCGAGCAGGCCTTGTTGAAAATCCGCCCGTATATTCAGTACTTCCACGCTTCGAAATACATCAGCGATCTAGCCAACGGCAACGTCTGCGTGGTGATCGGTTTCAACGGCGACGTCGTCCAGGCGGCGGCCAGCGCCAAGGAAGCCAAAAACGGCATCGACATCGCCTATTCGATCCCCGACGAAGGCACGACGCTGTGGTTCGACATGCTGGTGATGCCGAAGAACGCACCGCACGAAAACAACGGCTACGCCTACATGAACTACCTGCTTGAGCCGAAGGTAATCGCCAACATCAGCAACAGCATTCATTACGCCAATCCGAATGCTGCCGCCGGTGAGTTTCTCAATCCGGACGTGCGGCAGGATGCGGCGATCTACCCGCCGAAAAGCGTGATGGAAAAGTTGTTCACGGTGGAGGAATTGCCGGCGAAGATTGCGCGGCTGACGACGCGCTTGTGGACGAAGTTGAAGACCAATACCTGACCGTGAGTGTGGCAACAAGGCGCTGGCCGGGCTGAGGGATTTGCGGTATTGCTTAAGGCGTCGGCACACCGTCGCACTCAAGGAAACCACCATGAAACCTTTGCTGCTGGCAGCGCCGCTGTTGCTTGTAACCGGACTGGCCCACGCTGGTATCCCCATGCTCAACGCCACGTGCCCTGGCAAGATCGAGGTGCACTCGGATGAAGGCGGGCCGATCTACATCAATGGCAAGGAAGGCCAGTTGAAGAGATTCAACGACAACTACTTCGAGGCCAAAGGCGCGGGCGTGACCATTTCTCTGAGCATCAATCCCGACGGCTCGCCGGCGGTGTCGTACACCGGGAAGAACAGGGCCAACGGGATCTGTGAAGTGAAAAGCGGCTGATCAAGCGATCTGATTGCGACCGGCAGCCTTGGCCTGATACAGCTGCTGATCGGCGCGTTTGATCAGTGCGCTGTGGCTGTTGTCGGCCGGGTCTGCCAGGCCGACACCGATGCTCACCGTCACATTCCCGACCGCAGGGAAATCAGCCTCGGCAACCGCCGCGCGAATCTTCTCGGCGACGACTTCCGGGGTGTCGGGTTGGGCGATTTCCGGCAACAGCACAGCGAACTCTTCGCCGCCATAACGGGCGACGAAATCGGTGGTGCGCAGGCTGGCCTGAATCAGTTGCGCCAACTGTTGCAGCACCTCATCGCCCACCGCGTGACCGTGGGTGTCATTGATTCGCTTGAAGTGATCAGCATCGATCAGCAGCAGGGAAAACGGGCGTCCGGTGCGGCGGAACAGCAGTGTGTATTCGGTGAGTTTTTCGTCGAAACGGCGGCGGTTGTAAACGCCGGTCAAACCATCGTGGGTCGCCAGACTCAGCAGTTCGGCATTGGCCTGCGTCAGGGCTGCGGTGCGTTGCGCGACGGTTGCCTCCAGCGAGGCATTGGCCTCTTGCAGTTCGCGCTCCTTGCCCAGTAGCGATTGGGTCATTGCATCGATGGACTGGCCGAGCTGCGCAATTTCCAGCACCGGGTGTTGCAGCGGGAATTGCGCGCCGGGCTGCTGGTTCTGCACCTGCCGGGCCGAGCGCGCGAGTTGCTCGATCGGGCGGCTCAGATATAGCGCCAGATAGTAGGCCACCAGGCCAAACAGCACGGCCGCGACCACGCCGAGTATCAGCAGTTTGTAGAGCAGCAGGCGCGCCGGCTGCAGCGCGGTTTCCAATGGCTGGCGCACGGCAATTGACCACGACAGTGCCGTGCTGGAAGGCGTTGGTACGGTGACCATGCTGGTGAGGAAGCCGTTGCCCGTCGTCCATCCTTGCGACGTCGAATCTGTAGCGAGTTGCTGGCCCATCAGGGCTTCCGGATAGAGGATCTTGCCATCGTGATCGATGATCAACGCTTCGATATCCGGCGTCGAGTTTTTATGTGAAAACGCCGCCGACTCAACAATGCGTGTCACCCAACTCCAGTGCGCGTGTGCGCCTAAAACACCAATCACCTGACCGTCAGCGTTACGGATCGGCGCGGCGAAATCGATGAAACGCAGCGGTTCACCGTTCGGCAGGGCCGGGAGCATTTTCGCCAGCAACACTGCTTCATGGGGATCGCCGGTGTACTCGCCGCGCAACCCGGCCTGGAACCATGGTCGTTGTTGCACTGATTGGCCGACCAGCAAGTCGTTTACTGCCTGATGCACCTTGCCCTCGGCGTCGGTGACGCCCATCCACGCATACTCGGCGCGGGCCTGGGTGCGCAGTTGCATCGACTTCAGAATTGCCGGGTTGTCCAGATCGCCACGTTCCAGATGAGGCGCGCGGCTGAGCAGATACACCTCCAGCTGGCGTTCGCGCAGTTGCTCACCCAATAACGAGGCGGCCGAGCGCGCGGTGTTGAGCAACGCATTGCCGCTGGCCTGCTTCATTTGTTCGGTGGCGATGTGGCCGACATAGAAACCCACGCTCAGCAGCGTCAGCAGGGACAAACCGGCAAACCAAAGGGTGAGATGGCTACGCAGACTGGCTTTGAACATGGGCGAGGTCTGTCTTTATTGGTGTGGCGCAATGGTATGCGACATCGTCAACGGGCTGCCAGCGAAGTGGTGGATGAGTGTGTCGAGCGCAATTTCAAAGAGCCATTACTTTCAGTAAGGTGTGTGCCCGAATATCAACGATAAGGCTTGGTCCGGATTTTCCAACCCGTGAGTTTCGATTGGAATACGGCGGTTCGGGGAATGCTGGCTCAAACGAATTCCTTCTTGTTGTTCAGGTGGACCCTTTACCCGTCAGGTGGCTGCATTGCATATAGAAAAAATCAAGTTCAGTGCCCTCAGAGGCGTGGCCTTCTACGTCGGAGTCGGTGCAGATATTCACGGCTCCGACGCAGGATTCCACGACATGCAATGCGCTGATCTGGAGCAGATCAATGTGTTTGGCGGCAGGAACGGTGCAGGCAAGTCAACGCTTCTGGATGTGGTGGGTGCCTTGTCCAGGCCAGAGTTGTTTCAGACCCTGAAGCGCACGGCACTCGGCGAACGAGTCTTTCACGGGCTGGATATTACCTTCAAGGGCGATGACTCGAGCTACACGCCCACACCGGATCCGATGGTCTTGCATGTCGAGTTTGAGGCGACCCGGACGCCGGTCCTGGCATTGCGCGTTTTTAACCGGGCGAATTACTCGGAAAAGATTCTGGATGCGATATACGCGCCCATTCCGGCGACAGGCGTAGCGACAGACGACATATGGAAAATCAGTCAGATCGTATCGAAAATGGGGATCAACGTTTCCTGTTGGCGAGGCCCCGAGCAAACCTGTTTCGATGCGGCGTTTGTTGTCGCCTTGCGGGAGATCCAGCCAGAGTTATGCGGGGTCAGACACGTAGAAACTGCTACGACGCAAGAACTGCAAGAAACCGGCGTCGTGAAGTTGCGGCTTTATTCCGATCTGATGGTTTCCCAAGCCGTCCCGTTTGAATATTTGCCTTCGGGGTGGAAAGCGGCTGCCGGTATGCTCGGTTGGCTTCGAAAACAACAAGACGGTTCAATTGTCATTATTGAAGAGCCGGAGTCTCATTTGCACCCTCGACTCCAACGCTTGTTGGCGATGAATCTGGCGCTGTTGGCGAAGGAAAAGAACCTGCAGTTGCTGGTTTCTTCGCACTCCTCAGTTTTTCTCAGCCCTGATGTCTGGGGTGCAAGTGACGCAACAGGCTCTGTTTCGATCGCTCATTTCCATGTGGACGGACGCCGTATCCATAGCTTGCAGGGGCCGCGTGTAAGCGCTTCGCCACAAAAACTGCTGGACGAGTTGGGTGTGCGGGCGAGTGATCTTTATCAGTCGAATTTCGTGATATGGGTCGAAGGCCCTTCGGATCGGCTGTACATAAAGTATTGGTTGCAACGCTGGTGTCGAGAGCATGCCGAAGCCGAACTGGTAGAGAATGTGCATTATTCGTTCGTGCTCTATGGTGGGTCGATATTGTCCCACTATCACGCGGGTGAAGAGTTGCAGACAGAAGAGGCAATCTCGATGCTGCGTATCAACAGGAATTCTTTTGTCGTCATCGATCGTGACCACGATTTTGAGTTCGACGGTGATGTCACTCACCGTACGAAGAAAGATTCAGCAAAGTACAAGGTGCTTGATCAGCTGGATGAAAGCAGCACCTGGATTACTCGGGGCTATACGATGGAAAGCTATTTGCCCGACGCCTTTAAAAAATACCTGGTCAGGAAAAGGAACGGAGCCGTATCTATCGGAACCAAACTGACCAAAGTGGAGCTGGCGAAGAAATATATGAAGGAGACTGAGGGGCTGAAATTCAACCAGATTTTCAAGCGCACTCAAACCAGCGCCATTCAGGAAATCGAGAAGATTTTTCGCGGTATAACCCGAGCGAATTTATAACGTCGCGACCGTTGGCGATCAAACCCGGGGTCACGAACAGGCATGGCCCGTCCTCCAACACACGCCATAAAACAAGCCCGGCTGATCAGACCGGGCTTGTTTGGGAACTACGATGAAGCCGGTGGTTTAGGCAACGCGTCGTTCAAGCAGACGATCGGAACCGCCTTCGGCAACGCGGCGTTCGAGCAGACGATCGGAACCGCCTTCGGCAACGCGGCGTTCGAGCAGACGATCGGAACCGCCTTCGGCAACCCGGCGTTCGAGCAGACGATCGGAACCGCCCTCGGCAACGCGGCGTTCGAGCAGACGATCGGAACCGCCCTCGGCAACGCGGCGTTCGAGCAGACGATCGGAACCGCCCTCGGCAACGCGGCGTTCGAGCAGACGATCGGAACCGCCCTCGGCAACGCGGCGTTCGAGCAGACGATCGGAACCGCCCTCAGCAACACGACTTTCAATCAACTTGTCCGAGCCGCCTTCAGCGACCTGGGTGTGTGCCGGGGTGGCGGCAAAAGCGTTAATGGCGAAAACCGAAAAAGCGATGCTGAGAAGGGTTTGGCGTTTCATGATCGTGTGCTCCAAGGGGTAGTTGTTTGTCTGGAGCCGATGTTACGCCGCGGATTTTTTATGAGAACTTCATTGACGTGATGGTGACTATCGACGCCAGCAATGTATGCCCGAGCCACCGTTTCATGGGGTTGGTGGTCGCACGCACAGTTCACCGGTAGCCCGCGTCAGAGCCAGCTCATGCAGCGCGTCGTGGGTCAGGCCACTGCGCGCCTTGGCCAGCCACGCCGGGCAATTGGCGTCGTGGCGATACGGCAGGAACGCGGCGTATTGCTGCAGCAGACGGGTTTGCAGCTCATCCAGACGCGGACGGATCTGTTGACCCAGGTCGGGGCGCGCGGTGTCCGGCGCGGCACCGGCCGCTTGCCACTGCGCGAGCAACCCGTACTGCACCAGTTTGTTCGCCTCCATTTGCGCCGCGATCAGTTGCGCCACGTCTTCCGGGTCGAGCTGGCGTTCGGCGGCCAGCGTGCGGGCATTAGCAATGACCTGCGCTTCACGCGGGCTGTCCTGAATCGGCTTGCCGCTGTCCCATTTGGTCAGCGCGACGAGGTCGCCGATGTTCAGGCGTTCGTTCAGCGTTTCCAGTAAAGGCTTCAAGGTGTCGGCGGGTGCGGCGGCGTGAGCGGTGGTGGCGAGCAAAGCGAGGAGGGTGCCGGTCAGCAAGTTGGCAAAGTGCGGCATGAACAGAGCCTCAATCAGAGAAATGAAAGTGGGCAGTTGTTTACCACAGCTGTGAAGCGACACCTACAGATCCGCGCCAATTACACAGATGTGGGCAGCGCTGATAAACAGCGATTTGAAATGTTAATTGCGCCCCACGAGCAACTCACCGAAGCTATCCTCAATCAGCCCTCCCGCCGTCGAGATGGACCTCTATTAATGCAAGCCGCCACCCAACGCCCACTCTGGCAAACCTACCTGCTGTTCCTCGCGCCGATGGTGCTGTCGAACTTTCTGCAATCGATGTCGGGCACGGTCAACAGCATCTATATCGGCCAGATGCTCGGCACGCAAGCACTGGCGGCGGTGTCGGGGATGTTTCCCATCGTATTCTTCTTTATCGCCCTGGTGATCGGCCTCGGCGCGGGCGCCGGTGTGCTCATCGGTCAAGCCTGGGGCGCGCGGGAGCCGCATATGGTCAAGGCGATTGCCGGGGCGACGCTGTTGCTGGGCGTATTGATCGGTCTGGTGGCCGCAGTGCTGGGCAGCGTGTTTGCGCGCCAGGCACTGACGGGGTTGGGAACGCCAGCGGATGTGCTCGACGATGCGGTGGCGTATGCCCATGTGATGATGTGGATCTTGCCGTCGCTGCTGGTGTTTGTGTTGTTCACGCAGCTGTTGCGCGGGGTCAGTGACACGCTGTCGCCGTTGCTGGCGCTGATCGTCTCGACTAGTGTCGGCCTGGCACTCACGCCGGCGCTGATTCGCGGCTGGTTCGGCTTGCCGCAGTTGGGCATTCAAAGTGCGGCTTACGCCGGGCTGGCCGGTAACCTGGCAGCGATGGCGTGGCTGGCGTGGCGCCTGATTCGCAAGGGCCATCCACTGGCGCCGGACCGCGAGTTCTTCAACGCGCTGCGTCTCGACGGGGCGATTCTCGGCAAGGTGTTGCGCATCGGCCTGCCGACCGGCGTGCAGATGATTGTGCTGTCGCTGTCGGAGCTGGTGATTCTGGCGCTGGTCAACCAGCACGGCTCACAAGCGACGGCGGCCTATGGCGCGGTGACGCAGATCGTCAACTATGTGCAGTTTCCGGCGTTGTCGATTGCGATCACCGCGTCGATCCTCGGTGCGCAGGCCATCGGCGCCGGACGTCTGGAGCGCATGGGGCCGATTCTGCGCACCGGGCTGTTGATCAACGTCTGTTTGACCGGTGGTCTGATCGTGCTGGGTTATCTGTTGTCGCACTGGTTGCTGGGCCTGTTTCTCACCGAGGACTCGACTCGGGCAATGGCTGAGCATCTGTTGCACATCATGCTGTGGAGCCTGTTGGTGTTCGGCTTCCAGGCCATCATCGGCGGCATCATGCGCGCCAGTGGTACGGTGTTGGTACCGGTGGCAATCGCGATCATCTGTGTGGTCGGGGTGCAGTTGCCGGCGGCATACTGGCTGGACGGGCAGTACGGTTTGCAGGGTGTGTGGATGGCGTTTCCGGTGGCGTATCTGGGCATGCTGGTGCTGCAGACCTTGTATTACAAACTGGTCTGGCAGCATCAGAAGATCGAACGGTTGGTGTAGACGCTGGCGTAACGGCCGGATGTTTGCTTAAGTCAATCGAGGCCCTCGACGGCAAGCTACGCCCGGAGAATCCCATGTCGATCCGATTGCTGCTGGCTGCCGCGTATTCGCTGTGCGTCGTTTATGACGCGAACGCCGTCGAATACACTCGGGTCAACACCAGCGCCAGTCAGATCAGTTTCACCTATAGCCAGATGGGTTCGCGGATGTACGGCACCTTCGGCAAGTTCGAAGCGACGCTGGACTTTGATACCAATAATCTCGCCAGCGCCCGCACTACATTGCACATCGACCTCAGCAGCATCGATGCGGGTAGCGCGGACGCCAACACCGAACTGGTGAAATCGGCGTGGTTCAACACTGAAAAATTCCCCGTGGCGGTATTCGAGTCGAGCCATTTCACTCTAGTTGCCGAGCATCGTTACTTGATCGATGGCGAGCTCACCCTAAAAGGCATCACCCGCAAAGTGCAGGTACCGGTGGAATTGAAACCGGGCAACGACATCGGCATTTTCGACGGTGAACTGCTGCTCAAGCGTGACGAGTTCGGCCTCGGCGCGGGGGAGTGGGCGGACACCGTGGTGTCCAAGGATATCGCCATCAAATTCAAGGTGGTGGCGCCACAGCAGTGACGCCCCAGCGCCATTCATCGCACCCAATGCCCTTCGACCCAGAACCAGTTCGGCCCGCGCGCCTGCCAGTGCCCGGGTTTCCAGCGTGCGCCGTACCTCACCGGTTGCCAGTGGCCGGGCATCCACACATAACCACGTCCTTGCCAGCGCCAATGCCCTTGATCCCAGACATAACCGGGACGCGCACCGGGCATCACTTCCATGCGCATCGGCGGTGGCGCGTGCTGGACGATCACCACCGGTTGCGCAAACACCGGGGCGCTGCTCAGTGCGGCCAGCGTCAACGGCACCAGCAGCAGGGTTTTTCGCCATTTGGACAGGGAACGCAAAACGCTCATGACAACTCCTCAAGGCCTGCGTCGAAAAGTGAACGCAGCTGCAGAATTGGATGCCGGATTTGCGAAAGATCCCGCCTGAGGCGGATGAAATTTTTGTCAGGGACAACCCTGTGGGAGCGAGCCTGCTCGCGAAGGCGTCGGGTCAGTCAATTTCTATGTTGAAGGTGCTACTGCATTCGCGAGCAGGTTCGCCCCCACCTTCGATTTGTCGTTGCCAATGCAGGCTGAATCGGCTCACAGGGTATGATGTCGCGGTTTTCCGCCGGAGTTCGCCCGCCATGCCACGCATCAACCACTACAAATCCCCATGCCCCGAAAGCGTCAACAGCCAGATTCTGCAACTGGTCGTCGACTACCTGACCGACATCAGCGCGGTCGGTCTCGGCCCGAGCAATCTGCTGTACAACGTCTATCAGTACGCAGTCGGCTATGAGGTGCATCTGTATCTGGAAGCGTTGAATGGCGAGAAGGGTATCGACGTCGAATTGCTGGTCGCTACCGACGAGGATGATCCGGAGCAAGTGATCGGCTTTCTGTTGTATCTGCCGGTGCAGGGCGATTGGGAAGCCTGCAGCGTGGCTTACATGGCGGTGCGCGAAGGGCATCGGCGTAAAGGCGTGGCGCGGGCAATGATTGGCGAAATGGTCGGGCGTTATCCCCATGCCGAACTGGCCTGCACAGTCGGCAAAGTCCCGTATTTCGAAGCGTTGGGCTTTGAAGTGATTGGCCAGCGTGAAACGCAGGTGTTGATGAGCACCCGGCATTATCGCAGCAACGGTTTGCGCGGATTTATCGACACCACGCCGATCTACCGGTCGCTGGAAGTACAGCAGATCCACACTTATCTCCTGCAGAAAAACGGCAAACGCGCGATGCTCGATGCGGAGAAACAGCGCGATCGACACCTCGATCAGACCACCCGTCACACCGAAGAATTTGTCCGCCAGCGCCTGACCGTGCACTGATCTCACATTGCTGAAAAAGCCCTTGCTGTGAATGCCGCAGCAAGGGCTTTTTTGTCGGCGCGATTCAGCCGAGTTTGACGTTCATGGTGATCTGCGCCGTGAACACTTTTTTGCCCTCGGTATCGTGAATGTCCACGGTGACGATCTTGTCGCCCTCGCTTTGCCAATCCACGCCTTCACCACTGGCCACCGCCGTCACATCGGTTTTTGCCTTGGCCAGATATTCGACGGTCATGCCTTTGGGGATCCAGCGTGCGCCGGACGGAATCGACACGTCGGTCATCATCCCGGCAGCAAGCTCTGCGGCGTTGCACATGGCAATCGCATGCACGGTGCCGAGGTGGTTGGTGATCTCACGGCGGAACGGTACTTGTACCGTCGCCGCGTTCGCACGCAACTCGGTCACCAGTGGGTTGATGCTGCTGAAGTACGGCGCGACCTGGCAGGCCATCTGGCTGAAGGCTTGCGGACCTGCGCTGTTGAACATGCTGAGAAACTGACTCATGGAAAGCCTCGCGGAAAGTGATTTTGCAGAATGATGTTCCGTTACAGAATTATATTCTGTAACGGAACGGTATTCGGTCTGCGGGAAATCTGTCAACCTGTGCGTGTTTTTTCCATGGGCACGACGAGTGCCTTTCAATCCCGATTTTCAGGCAGTGAGCCGCATGGATACCGCAGACTTACTTGAACGCAGCTACCCCGGCCGCCGCGCCGAACTCAAGCGCGATATCTTTCGCAAGGCGCTGAGCCTGTTCAACGAACAGGGCATCGAGGCCACCACCATCGAGATGATTCGCGCCGAGTGCGACACCAGTGTCGGGGCGATTTATCACCATTTCGGCAACAAGGAGGGCTTGGTCGCCGCGTTGTTTTTCACCGCGCTGGAGGATCAGGCGCGACTGCGCGATGCCTACCTGGAGGCGGCGAAAACCACCGAGGAAGGTGTGCAGGCGCTGGTGTTCAGCTACGTCGATTGGGTCGAACGTCAACCGCAGTGGGCGCGCTTCCAGTACCACGCACGATTTGCCGTGACCAAAGGGCCATTCAAGGACGAACTGGCCGAGCGCAACAAGACTCGCAATCTGCGTCTGCGCGACTGGCTGGCCGAATCGGGGCGCGCTGCCGAACTCAAGGCACTGCCCGCCGAACTCTTGCCGTCGTTGATCATCGGTCAGGCCGACAGTTACTGCCGCGCCTGGTTGGCGGGGCGGGTGAAGGGCAGCCCGGCGGACTACCGCGAATTGCTGGCGCAAGCGGCCTGGCGCTCGATTCGCGTCGATGCGCTGCCGGACTGCTGATTTACGCAGACAAAAAAAGAGCCTCAAAGCTCTTTGATGGGGAGGAAGTAGAGCCCTCGAGGCTCAAGATGCGCATGAAGCAAGGCTCGGGCTTGATTGGGGTTCAGAGCACCCGTGCCTACGCAGCGCCCGATAGAGCGGAGCCACTGCGTGATTCCATCCTAGGAGTGTGCAAGTGGCTGCTCAAGTACCGCCAGTCGCCCGAACGGCGGCGCGTTCGACCATGGCTATGATGGTTGCAGACAGCTCGTCGCTGGCCTCTTTTGCGCTTATTTCACCGTTGGCAGCGGCGTGCGAAAGTGCTTCGGCGGCGCCGAGCATGGCGCGCAATCCTGCCGGCGTGATCTGCCCGCCGCTGGCGTACGGCGCCAGATCGCTGCGGCATTTTTCAAGGAAGATCGCCTCGTATTCGCGCTTTATCTTTTCCAGCTCCGGGGTGCTCGCCAGCGCGGCGATGATCCCCGGAATCTCCGTGCCCTGGAACATGACGCAATCGACGTACGCCTTGGCAATCACTGAGGCGAGGCCGCTCAGTGTCGGTTCGCTGCGGGCGATGGCGGCATCCATCAATACCGTTTGTCGTGCATCGAATTCCCGATACAGCGCTGCAAGTAAACCGGCACGGGTGACGAAATGGTCATAGACCACCGGTTTGGTCACCCCGGCTTTTTCTGCCAGATAACCGAGGGTCAAGGCTTCGGTGCCTTGGGCACGGATGATTTGCCATGCGACGTCGAGCAACTGGCGCAAGCGGTCTTCGCGCGCCAAGCGGCGGCGCGGTTGAGCGGAGGATTGCTGTGCTGAAGTTTTACCGGTTGACATGCTTATCTACCATACGTAGCTTACTGTTGGTAACTTACTCCAAGTATATAAGCCTTGCTGAGCAATCACCAGCCGGAGATTTTCCATGCACGCCTTGATTGTTGTTGCCCACCACGACCCGCGCTCGCTGACCCACAGCGTGGCCGCGCAGATTGCCGAAAGCCTGGTTCAGGCCGATCCGGCCAACACCTTTGAAATCGCTGATCTCTACGCCGAAGGCTTCGAGCCACGTTTCGGCGCTGCGGATTTCGCGGTGCATCACCGTAAGTCCATGCCGCCTGTGGACATACTGGCCGAGCAGGCACGCATCGACCGCGCCGATACGTTGGTGCTGGTCTACCCGGTGTACTGGTGGTCGATGCCGGCGCTGCTCAAAGGCTGGATCGATCGGGTGTTCAGCAATGGCTGGGCCTTCGATTTCACCGGCGATCTCAAGCACGTGAAGCTGCTGCAGCGCCTGCGTGTGCATCTGGTTGGCCTTGCCGGCGCGGAGGCGCGAACCTATGAGCGCCATGGTTATGGCGCGGCGATGAAAGCGCAGATCGAACACGGGATTTTCGATTACTGCGGAGCGACGGTACTGAGTTCGACGTTGCTGCCGGAATCGGAGTTGCGCGATCCACGGGAGCAGTTGGCGGTTGCAAGGGAACTCGGTAGCCAAATGCTCACATAACCCCTGTAGGAGCTGCCGAAGGCTGCGATCTTTTGATCTTGTTCTTAAAATCAAAAGATCGCAGCCTTCGGCAGCTCCTACAGGGTTTTTGCGGTGTCAGCGGGCGCCGGGCCAGCCTGATTTTTCGAGGGCGGCGAACAGGGTTTCGGCATCCAGTCCCGGTACTGAATGCCCGTTGCCTTCGGTGCTCTCGCTGGCCAGCAGGGCATTGATGATCGCTTCTTCAACCGCCTCGGTCGCCGCCAGAAACAGCTCGCTGATATGGTCATTGTTGACCATGCGCAAACCGTCACAGGTCGGCGCGCCTTTGCCTTCGTAGGCGGCGGGCGGTACGTGATCATTGCCGGTGGCGAAGGCGATGAAAATGTCGCCGCTGTGATCCTCGTTGCCACCGCCGGTGCGCGCCAGACCCAAGCTCGCGCGCTGTGCCAGGCGAGTGCATTGATGGGGCAATAGCGGCGCATCGGTCGCCAGGCAGACGACGATCGAGCCCATACCCGGATGCGGCAACGACGCGCGCAAGAACGGCGAATCCTTCTGTTCCATGTAGCGCCCGACCGGGTAGCCATCGACCCGCAATTCACTGCGAATGCCGTGGTTGGCCTGCACGATCGCGCCGACGGTCCAGCCACCCTGAGCACGGCTCAAGCGGCGCGACGAAGTGCCGATGCCGCCCTTGAACTCATGACAGATCATGCCGCTGCCACCGCCGACCGCGCCCTCTACCACGGGACCGTCGACGGCTGCGCTCAACGCTTGGGCAACGTGTTCAGGCTGGACATGGAAACCGTTGATGTCGTTGAGCAAACCGTCAAAGGTTTCCAGTACCACCGGCATGTTCCAGTAGAGGCGACCGTCGTCGGGTTGCTGCTGGCGATCCAGTGCAATCAATGCATCGCGCACCACACCAAGGCTGTGGGTGTTGGTAAAGGCAATCGGGCTGGTCAGCAGCCCCGCCTCGCGAATCCATTCAAGCCCGGTGGCGTCGCCATTGCCATTGAGCACATGCACGCCGGCAAAACACGGTTGCTGATTGGTCGAGCCAGCGCGCGGTTCGATCAGTGTGACGCCGGTGCAGATGTCGCGTCCGGCGCTGCTGCGTCCGCGCACGTTGCTGTGGCCGACGCGCACGCCGGGCACGTCGGTGATGGCGTTGAACGGGCCGGGATGCAGTTGGCCGATGCGGATGTTGAGGTCACGAGCACGAGGTTTCATCGATTGTTGTCTCTCTAAAAAATGCTGGGTTGCGCACGGCCCCTGTGGGAGCGAGCCTGCTCGCGAAGGCGTCGGCACTTTCAACACATCAGTGCCTGGACCCACCGCTTTCGCGAGCAGGGTTTTGTGCAATGTTCAAAAGGTCTTACTGGCCGTTCTTGACCTTGCTCCACACCCGCGTGCGCACGCGTTCGGTGGCTTTCGGCAAAGGTTCAAGGGTGTATAGCGTGGCCATCGCCGTGGCAGACGGATAAACCGCCGGGTTGTCCCGCGTGGCTTCGGCCACCAGCGCTGTTGCCGCACGATTGCCATTCGGATAAGACAGATGATCACTGACCGGCGCGATCACTTCGGGCCGCAGCAGATAGTCGATAAAGGCCAGGCCTTGAGGACGATTCGGTGCGTCCTTGAGCAGCACCAGCGTGTCGAACCACACCGGTGCGCCTTCCTTGGGCAGGCTGTAGGCGATCTTCACGCCGTTGTTGGCCTGCTCGGCATTGGTCTTGGCTTCCAGCATCGCCCCCGACCAGCCCACTGCCACGCAGATGTTGCCGTTGGACAGGTCGCTGATGAATTTCGACGAATTGAAGTAGGCAATGTGCGGCCGCAGTTTCAGCAGCAGCGCTTCGGCTTTTTTATAGTCTTCAGGGTCGGTGCTGTTCGGAGGCAGCCCCAAATAATGCAGGGCGACCGGCAGCATCTCCGACGGCGAATCGAGCATCGCCACACCGCACTGGCCGAGTTTGGCGAGGTTGGCTTCGTTGAACACCAGATCCCACGAATCCACCGGCGCCTTGTCGCCCAGCGCCGCGCGCACCTTGTCGACGTTGTAGCCGATGCCGTTGGTGCCCCACAGGTACGGCACCGCGTATTGATTGCCGGGATCGTTGTTGGCCAGTTTCGCCAGCAGCTCGCTGTCGAGATTCTTCCAGCCCGGCAGTTGCTCGCGTGGCAGCGGGGCGAGGGCGCCGGCCTTGATCAGCGTCGGCAGGCTGAAGTTACTTGCCACCACCACGTCGTAGCCGCTGCGGCTGGTCATCAGTTTGCCTTCGAGGACTTCGGCACTGTCGAAGGTGTCGTAGACCGGTTGGATACCGCTGTCGCGCTGAAAGTCGTGGAGGGTGTTCGGGCCGATATAGTCGTACCAGTTGTAGACGTGCACGCTCGGCGCGTCAGCGGCCAGGGCGATCGAGCTGGCGCCAATCCCGGCCAGCAGGCCCAGTTTACTGCTGAGGTTGATACAGCCACGGCGACGACGCATGATGCGGCACTCCTGGCCTGTGCAGGCCGGTGATGAACAAGAGTGGTCAGCCTATCGGGCCGGCCAGGCCTGACCCATTCCCATCATGGGTTACTCAAAAGGGGTAGTGCGTGGACGCGTTGCTGCAGGAACTGCCAGTGCATCAAAGCCTGGCGCGGGTATTTGCCGGTGTCGGTCAGGCCGGTTTCTGGCGCGCGCTGGTGGACACCTTGCGGTTGCTGGTGCCGCTGGACAACGCACTGGTAGCGCTGATGCAAGCCGGGCAGGCGCCGCAGTTGCTCATCGACTTCGACAGCCAGGGTCGCGCCGACGAGCAAGAAGAACTGGCCGGCTACAGCGCCGGGATGTACCTGCTCGATCCGTTTTATCAAGCCGCATCGACTGGCATTGCCGACGGCTTGCACAGCCTCGCCTCGGTGGCGCCGGACCAGTTTCTGCACAGCGAGTACTACCAGAGTTACTTCCGTTCGGTGGTCGGCGAGGACGAGTTGCAGTTCATGGTCAATGTCGAGGGCGGCGTGCTCGGATTGTCATTGGGTCGCTCGACGCCGTTCGACATGGCCGAGCAGGGCCGATTGCTGTGCGTGCGCGATTGGGTGCTGGCGGCGATGCGTCGGCATGTGCAGTTGCTGCCACCGCAGGGCGCGGTGGCTGAAACGCCGGTTGGGGATCTGGCGACGTTACTCGATCGCTTCGATGCGCGGCTGACCGTGCGGGAGGTCGACACGGCGCGGCTGATCCTGCAGGGTTTCTCCAGCAAGGCGATGGCCCAGCAGATGGGGATTTCGCCGGAGACGGTCAAGGTGCATCGGCGCAATCTGTATCACAAGCTCAATGTCACCGGGCATGGCGAGTTGTTTGCGCTGGTGCTGCGCCCACCAACTCCCTGACCCAACACAATCCCCCTGTAGGAGTGAGCCTGCTCGCGATAGCGGTGTGTCAGATATCACCTATTTGACTGATAGACCGCTATCGCGAGCAGGCTCACTCCTACAAGGGATCTTCGGGGTGTCAGATAGTGCGCTGGAAGACCAAAGCCTTGAGGCCGCTTTCAGGATCAATATCCGCAAACTCCGGCGGATTCTCCAGCCGCTCTACAAAACGCAGACTCGGCGCTTCCTGCGTCACGCCCTCAATCAGAAAGTCCGAACCGAATGCCGGGTCGTTCATGCACGCCAGCACTGTGCCTTGCGCCGTAAGCAATTCCGGCAGGCGGCGCAGCACGCGCTGGTAATCCTTGGTCAGCAGGAAACTGCCTTTCTGGAACGACGGCGGGTCGATGATCACCAGATCATACGGGCCACTGTTGATCACCTTGCCCCAGGACTTGAACAGGTCGTGGCCGAGAAAACTGACTTTGCTCAGGTCATGACCGTTCAAGCGATGATTGTCGCGGCCACGGCTCAGGGCCGCGCGGGACATGTCCAGATTGACCACATGGCTGGCGCTGCCCTCGATGGCGGCCACGGAAAAACCGCAGGTGTAGGCAAACAGATTGAGTATGCGTTTACCGTTGGCCTGTTCGCGCACCCAGTTGCGCCCGTAACGCATGTCGAGAAACAGCCCGGCGTTTTGTTTGCGTCCCAGGTCGACGCGGTAGTGCAAACCACCCTCGACGATGCTCATTTCCTCGATCTCATCGCCCAGCAGCCATTCGGCGGTGCTCTGTGGCAAATAGCGATGCTGGATCAACAGCGTGTGCGCGCCCGACTGTTTCCATTCGGCGGAACCCGTGAGTTCCAGCAGCAACGCCTTGAGATTGTCCAGTTGCTCAGGCAGCGGTTCCTTGAACAGCGACACCAGCACCACGCCTTGCAGCCAGTCCACGGTCAACTGCTCCAGCCCCGGCCAGCAGCGTCCGCGCCCGTGGAACAGGCGGCGGGTTTCGCTCGGTGCTGCCGCGAGGGCCGGCAGCAGATGGGCGTGGAGGGTGGCGAGGGCTTCAGGGGTCATCGGTCAGGATCGGCAAGCAAAAGGGCCGGCATTTTAACCACAAATACATCGCCGCGAACGATTGCCGCTGACGGGCAAAAGCGCCGTTTCGCAAAAGAGCTGTATCAAAAATGAATTTCTGCAGAGCCCGCTGCTCATACCAGTTAAGCAGCGGATTCAAGCCGCTAAATCGTTAATGCAATTCAGGGAGTGCAGTTCCATGTGCCCAACACCGACGGCGGACGCGCACCTTCCTGACGGATTGATTCTGGTGGTTGAGGATGATCCGTTGATTCTGGAGTTTCTCTGCGAAATTCTTCAGGAGGAAGGTTTCAAGGTCGAGCCGCAGACCAGTGCCGACGCCGCATCACTTTATCTTGAGCAGAACGCCCCGAACGTGGCGTTGCTACTGACCGACATCACCATGCCCGGCACCCTCAATGGCGCTGATCTGGCCAATCTGGTCGGCGACCGCTGGCCGGACAAACCGGTGATGGTCATGTCCGGCTATGAAACGCCCGAGACCTCCGGGGTCAAGCATCCGGTGGCGTTCATCAAGAAACCCTGGGCCATCGGTCAATTGCTCGACTGCGTCGACAGCGCCTTCAAATCCAAGGCACCGCGCCTGCACTGACAAGTGCTACATTGCCGGGCACATCTGCCCGGCCCCTTGCCAGAGGAAGCGAACTTTTGCCTGCTCACGACACTCTTTTCAATCGCGCGTTCGGCGCGTTTCTGTTCGACATGGACGGCACCGTCCTCAATTCCATCGCCGCTGCCGAGCGGATCTGGTCAGCCTGGGCCGTGCGCCATGGCGTCGACGTGGAAACCTTTTTGCCGACCATTCATGGCGCGCGTGCCATCGACACGATCAATCGCCTGAATCTGCCGGGCGTGGATGCCGAGGCGCAAGCAGCGTTCATCACCGAGGCGGAAATCGCAGACGTTGAGGGCATTGTCGAAATTCCCGGCGCCGCGCAGTTTCTCAACAGCCTGCCCAACGATCGCTGGGCGATGGTGACGTCGGCGCCACGGGATCTGGCGTTGCGGCGGATGGCGGCGGCGGGGATTCCCGCGCCTGCGGTGATGATCACCGCTGAAGATGTGAAGGCTGGCAAACCTGATCCGGCCGGCTATCTTCTGGCAGCCAAACGTCTTGGCCTGGAAGCGCGTGATTGCCTGATTTTTGAAGACGCTACGGTCGGTATTCAGGCTGCCGAAGCCGCCGGTGCGCCGCTGATGATCATTACCACGACGCATCAGCATCCGCTGGAAACGGCGCACGCGACGTTGGCCAGTTACGCTGCGGTCAGCGTCAAAGTCGACAGTAACGGCCTGCACCTGCAACGCAACTGACAAACACAATCCCTTGTAGGAGTGAGCCTGCTCGCGATAGCGGTCTGTCAGACACATGGATTTGACTGACCCACCGCTATCGCGAGCAGGCTCACTCCTACAGGGGACGTGTTCGCAAATCAATAAACCCCCGGCACCAAACGCCAACTCCGCGCACAATAAGCCTCGTACTCCGCCCCAAATTGCGCACGCAGCAGCGCTTCTTCCGAATGAATCCGGGCAATCAACGGGATCAGTGTCAGCGCCGCCAGCATCAGTCCGACCACCGAGCGAAACGCCAATGCCCAGCCCACAGCATTGATCACCAGCCCCAGATAACTCGGGTTGCGCAGGTGCTGATAGATGCCATCGGTAACCAACCGGTGCCCCGGTTGAATCGCCACCAATCCACTGAAGCGCCGCCCCAGCACAAACACCGGCCACAGTCGCAGCGCGCCGCCGACGATAAACAGCAAAGCGCCGAGCCAGCGCATGCCTTCACCGCCAAACGTCCAGAAATTCACCCGGTCGCAATAGGCCGGCAAAAAACCACTGACCAGCCCGATCACACCAAACGCTGGAATCACCCAACGATTGGCGCGATCTTCACGTTCGCCAGAGCTGAGGTTGACCTCGCTGAACAGTGAGGCGATCACCATGGCTACCGTCGCCAATGCCACGACCACCAATGAACCGTGGGAAAAGAACATCCCCACGCCGCCAATGCCCCACACCGCCAGACCCAGCCAGGCAAGGGTGGCGAGTACCGCGACAACGGTCATTTGCGCAGACATTTTCATGGTCAACTCACGGCTGGGTGCGTATCCGTTGAGTGTAGAACGCCCGAGGGCAATGGTTGTGGCTGCTGGCCTCATCGCGGGCAAGCCCGCTCCCACAGGGATTTGCGGCGTACACAAAGTTCAGGCTCACCCATGAACCTGTGGGAGCGGGCTTGCCCGCGATGAGGCCCGTTCAGTCAGCGGAAATCTCATTACCTGTCAAAACGGTGCGGAAGGTCTCGACCAATGGCCGCAGATTGATCCGGTGCCACGCCGCCCACAATGGCGTGGTCAAGGTCAGCCACGGCAGCTCCCGCAACACCACGCCCGGCGGCGCGTTATGGCTCAGGCCTTTTTGAATCATCGCAATCCCCAGCCCCGACGCCACCAGCCCCAGCGCGGTAAACGGTTCGGTCGCCTGCATGCGCACATCGGGGGTGAAGCCTGCGCGGATGCAGGCGCTGGCAAACTCGTCATTGGCATCCTGACGCGGTTGCACGCCGATCCATTCCTGCTCGGCCAGATCCTCGGGGTTCAACGCCGCTTGCTGCGCCAATGGATGATGCTCCGGCAGCGCCAGCAGCATCGGATCATCCAGCACCTGAAAGCCCAGCAGATCCGGATCGTCATCGGTCGGCGGTTCACTCACCAAGGCAATATCGAGACTACGCTGTCGCAGGCCTTCCAATTGCTCGGCGGAACTGAGGTTGTACAAGGCGACGTGCACATTCGGCCGATCGGCGCGCAACACGCGCAAGGCATTAGGCAAGACTCCGGCGTGCATGGCGTTTTCGATATAGCCGATGCACAAACCACCTTCTTCGCCTCGACCGAGACGTTTGCCGAGGGATTCCAGGCGATTGGCGTGGGTGAGCAGGGCGCGGGTTTCGGCGAGGAAGGTCTGGCCGTCGCGGGTCAGGCGAATGCGTTGCTGGCTGCGTTCGAACAGGGTCAGGCCCAAGCGCTCTTCGAGCTGGGCGATCTGTCGGCTCAGCGGCGACTGGGAAATGTGCAGTCGTTCGGCGGCGCGGCCGACGTGTTCTTCTTCGGCGACAACAACGAAGTAGCGCAATTGGCGGATGTCGATCATGTCAGACCTATAGGGACTCAAGTGCTGCGCATTATGTCTTGGACGGTCTCGGTGTCGCAATCTAGGATCTGCTCAACGGTCACACCGACCCAGAACCTATTGAGGAAAATCCAATGAGCTTGAAAGACAAACTCCCCGGCCAACTGGGCTTCGGCACCGCGCCACTGGGCAACATGTTCCGCGCCATCCCGGAAGCCGAAGCGCAAGCCACCGTGCATGCCGCGTGGGATGCCGGCGTGCGTTACTTCGATACCGCGCCGTTCTACGGTTCCGGTCTGTCGGAGATCCGCCTCGGTGAAGCGCTGAAGCAATACAAGCGTGACGACTATGTGCTGAGCAGCAAGGTCGGTCGGGTCATCCTCGATGAAGTCGAAGACGCCGCTGCCCGTGATCTCGGTGAGAAAAGTGGAGTATTCGAACACGGTCGCCCGAACAAGATCGTCAATGACTACAGCGCCGATGCAACGCTGCGTTCGATCGAGGACAGCCTCAAACGCCTGCAAACCGATCGCCTCGACATCGTCTGGGTGCACGACATCGCTCAGGACTTCTACGGCGATCAGTGGCTGGAATACTTCAACCAGGCCCGCACCGGCGCATTCAAAGTACTGACCCGGTTGCGTGAAGAAGGCGTGATCAAGGGCTGGGGCCTGGGCGTGAACAAAGTCGAACCGTGCGAATTGACCCTCGACCTCAGCGAAGCACAGCCGGACGGTTTTCTGTTGGCCGGTCGCTACACGCTGCTCGATCACGAGCGCCCGTTGCAACGCTTGATGGATTCGGCCCGAGCGCAGAACGTTGAAATCGTCGTCGGTGGCCCTTATAGCTCTGGAATCCTGGCCGGTGGCTCGCACTTCGAATACCAGCAGGCCAGCCCTGAAGTCATCGCCAAGGTCGAGCAGATCAAACGCATCGCCGCCGCTTACAACGTCGATATCAAAGCCGCTGCGCTACAGTTTTCGCTGGCCAATCCAGCGGTTGCTGCGGTTATTCCCGGTGCAAGTAAACCGGGTCGTATTGCTGAAGATGTCGCCGCATTGTCAGCCGTTATTCCTGCCGGTTTCTGGCAGGCGATGCGCGACGCCAAACTAGTCTCCGAACGTGCACCATTGCCAATCGATGAGGTGAAAGCATGAAGATTGATCTGAGTGGAAAACTGGCCATTGTCAGCGGCAGCACTGCGGGCATTGGTCTGGGTATTAGCCAGTCGCTGGCCGAAGCGGGCGCCACGGTGGTGGTGATCGGCCGTGATACGGCCAAGGTCGAGCAGGCGCTGGCGAGCATTCGGCAGAAAGTCCCCGGCGCACAGTTGCGCGGTTTGACCGCTGATCTGGGCACCGCCGAAGGTGCGCAAAAGTTGTTCGCTGCTGAACCGCGTGCGGACATTCTGGTGAACAACCTCGGCATCTTTAATGATGTGGATTTCTTCGATGCGCCGGACAGCGAGTGGACGCGTTTCTATGAGGTCAACGTGATTTCCGGCGTGCGCCTGGCGCGGCATTACGTGCCGGCGATGGTCGAGCAGGGCTGGGGCCGGGTGATTTTCCTGTCCTCGGAATCCGGCGTCGCCACGCCAGCCGACATGATCAACTACGGCGTGACCAAAAGCGCCAATCTGGCGGTGTCCCACGGCCTGGCCAAACGTCTGGCTGGCACCGGGGTGACCGTCAATGCGATCCTGCCGGGGCCGACCTTCACCGATGGCCTGGAAGACATGCTCAAGGATGCCGCTGCCGAATCCGGGCGCAACCTGCGCGATGAAGCCGACGCCTTTGTACGCAAGGCCCGCCCGACCTCGATCATCCAGCGCGTAGCGGATGTCGAAGAGGTCGCGCATCTGGTGACCTACATTGCTTCGCCGCTGTCCTCGGCCACCACCGGCGCTGCTTTGCGCGTCGATGGCGGCGTGGTCGACAGCCTGACCATCTGAATTTCCGAGAGAGACGTTTATTTATGCCAACAGCATCTGCAACCATCGACATCCCGGCTTCGGCCGATCAGGTCTGGCAATTGATCGGCGGCTTCAACACGCTGCCCGACTGGCTGCCCTTTATTCCCAACAGTGAACTGAGCGACGGCGGCCGTGTGCGCACGCTGCAAACCGCTGACGGCGGCGTGGTGGTCGAGCGATTGCAAGCGTTCGACAACGCCGCGAAGACTTACAGCTATTCGATCGAACATGCACCGTTCCCGGCCACTGATTATCTGGCGACGATCAAGGTCGAAGCCCAGGGGCAGGGCTCGCGGGTGACGTGGTCAGGGCGCTTTAATGCCAAAGGCGTGAGCGATGAGGAAGTGGTGGCGCTGTTTAGCGGCATCTATCAGGGTGGCCTCGAGGCACTCCGAGCCAATTACCCAACCTGAAGAACACCACGATCCAACGTAGGAGTGAGCCTGCTCGCGATAGCAATCTGTCAGTAACGAATAAGTTGACTGACACACCGCTATCGCGAGCAGGCTCACTCCTACAGGGGTTGCGTTCCAAAGTGGGAATCAGGAATTCTCGATCAGGCTCTGCCGGCAATCCAGCACCAGTTTCGCCCCGCCCAGATCACTGCTGGCGACTTCAAGACTGAAGCCATGCAAGCTGACAATCGCCGCCACAATCGACAGCCCCAAGCCAAATCCGCCCTGCGGCTGCCCGCCCTCTGCACGATAGAACCGCTGGAATACCGCCTCGCGCTCTGCCTCGGGAATCCCTGGCCCCGAGTCGTGCACTTCAATCCGCGTCTGCCCACCCGCGTTCACCCCACGCAGCATCACCGTGCCGCCGACCGGCGTGAACTTGATCGAGTTGCTCAGCAGATTCGCCAGCGCTTCGAACAACAACGCCCGATCGCCATTCAGCGGCGGCAATGTTTCCGGCATGTTCAGCTCGAAACGCAACTCGCCTTCTTCGGCCAGCGGCAGGTAAAACTCGTGCAGTTCTTCAAGCAATTGCACCGGGTCGAGTTCGACAAAACCTGAGCGTCGCTGACGATCCTCCAGTTCGGAAATCCGCAGCAACCCGCGAAACCGCGCCATCAGCGTGTCCGCTTCGGCCAGCACCAGATCCAGTTGCGCCGCCTCCTGCGAGCCTTCGCCGGCCTGCTGCTGCATGCGATACAACTGCGCGCGCAGGCGCGTCAGCGGCGTGCGCAAATCATGGGCGATGTTGTCGCAGACGCCTTTGACTTCATTCATCAAGCGCTCAATGCGTTCGAGCATGGCGTTGACGATGGCGGCGAGCATGTCCAGTTCATCGCGGCGATTGGACAGCGGCAAACGGTGGGTCAGGTCGCCGGCGACAATCGACTGGGCACTGGCCTGAATCGCCCGAATCCGCCGCAACGGTCGGCGTCGCAGCAAATGCCAGCCGGCAATCCCCGGCAGAATCGTCAGCGACACGCCCCAGAACAACGCATGCAAAATGATTCGCGTCACCGCAAACAGCGAGCCGTTGTCGCGCAACAACACCAGCCAGCGACCGTCGCGGGTTTGCGTGGCGACCGCGTCGCAGCTGTCATTGGGCAGGGTCGGGTCGTCGGAGTCGGCGCAGTCGGCGAGCATGTGGATCTTGCCGTCCAGCGGCAGGCCTTCGGGAATCTGCTGCAACGCGCCACCGAGGTAAACGCCGTCGGCATCGAACAAGCCATAGGCGTCGATGCCACGAATATCGAAGGTCATGCTGGCGGCGAGGGCGTCTTCCAGCTGTGCGCCGCGAAAGTGCGAAAACAGGTGCTGACGTTGCATCAGCGAATGTTTGGCGAGGTTGTCGAGGTAGCCGGAGACCTCGTAATACATGACCCCCATGAGGATCGCGCTCCAGGCCACGAACAGCGAACTGTACAGCGCCAGCAAGCGGCTGCTGGAGGAGCGCCAGCCGTCAGACGGGTTCGGCAATGACATAACCCGAGCCCCGTACCGTGCGGATCAGCGGCACATTGCCGACGGCGTCGATCTTCTTGCGCAGACGGCCGATGTGCACGTCGATCAGGTTGGTGCCGGGGTCGAAGTGATAACCCCAGACCTCTTCGAAAATCATCATCCGCGAGAGGATCTGGCCGCTGTTGCGCATGAGGAATTCGAGCAATTTGTACTCGGTCGGCAACAGCGTCAGCACCTGTTCGGCACGGCGCGCTTCGTGGCTGATCAAATCCAGCTCGAGGTCGGCCACCTGCAACGTTGTCGTCTGAGCCGCGCCGCTGTTCTGTCGGCGCAACAACACTTCAACTCGCGCGGCCATCTCGTCGGTGGCGAACGGTTTGGTCAGGTAATCGTCGCCGCCAGCGCGCAAGCCGCGTACGCGCTCATCGACATCGGAGAGGGCGCTGATCATCAGAATCGGTGTGGCCACGCCCATGGTGCGTAGGGTGGTGACGATGGCCAGACCATCGAGTTCGGGCAGCATGCGGTCGAGGGTGATCAAGTCGTAATTGCCGCTCACGGCGCGGTCGAGGCCTTCGCGGCCATTGTCGACCCAGTCAACCTCCAGCCCGTGGCTGCTCAGTTCGGCGACGATTTCCCGGGCGGTCACGGCGTCGTCTTCGATGGTCAAGATACGAGTCATAGGCAGGCCTGCTGATCGGTTCAAACGGAATGGCAGCATTTTGCCAAGAAATTGCGCTGACGCTTTAAATTAACTTTCATGTTGTAGCTGTCGTTTGCGCGCCTTGGGGATTTATTTGCCGCAACGTTGATATCATCTGGCCACAATTTCCATCAGGAGTGGTGCCGTGCGTCTTTCGATTCGCTGTGGCTGGATGCCGATCACCGGTCTGTTGCTGGTGCTGTTCAGCGCCTCGGCATGGGCCGCCAATACGCCGTGTTCCGGGAAGAAAGGCGGGATCGATCGCTGCGATGGCGACCTGTTCCTGTGCAATGACGGCTCCATCAGCGGCTCGAAGAAAAGCTGCGCGGCGATGTTTGGCGAGCGCCAGCAGGCCCGCCCGCAAAACTTCCTGCAAAGTAATGATGGCTGCGCCTGCGGCACCGGTTCCTTCTGCACTGGCCCACGCGGCGGGGTGTATTGCCTGACCCCAAGCGGTAACAAGAGCTACAAACGCAAATAACTGGCATTTGTGCCAATGCATAAAACCCGCTGTTATTCGGCCCTTGTTGCAATTTGCATGGTCCGGCGAAGTTCATTCTTTCTAACTGATTGAAACTGAAGGATTTATTTATTTTTCGCGACTGGCACGGTCACTGCAATTCCTCTGATGACGAGTTGTAACACCATTTTTCATGCCTGGAGCAGAACAACAATGAATAGATCCCCTGATGGGTTTTATCCCGCCGTTGAAGAGTCGAGCAGCGTTTCGGGCGTGTCCTGGGGCGCGATCTTCGCCGGTGCTGCGGCTGCCGCTGCACTGTCGATGATTCTGGTCCTGCTCGGTTTCGGTTTGGGTTTCTCTGCAGTTTCACCGTGGGCCGGAGAGGGCGTCAGTGCCAAAGGCCTGGGCATTTCGACAATCGTCTGGCTGGCGGCGACGCAAATCATCGCTTCCGGCATGGGTGGCTACATCGCCGGTCGCCTGCGGGTGAAGTGGGCAAACATGCACGGTGACGAAGTGTATTTCCGCGACACTGCGCACGGCTTCCTCGCCTGGTGTGTGGCGACGTTGGTCACCGCTGTACTGGTCGTCGGTTCGGTCAGCAGCGTGATCAGTGGTGGTGTCCAGGCCGGTGCGAGTGTCGCTGGCGGTGCTGCCAGTGCCATGACCCAAGCGGCTGGTACCGCTGCGGCGAACACCGACAGCAACCAGTACGGTTACTACATCGACAGCCTGTTCCGCGATGACCGTCCGGCCTCCGTCAGCGATGACGCGGCGCATGGCGCCGTGGCGCGGATCTTCGCGCAAAGCCTGGCCAACGGTCAGCTCAGTGCCGAAGACCGTACCTACCTCGCGCAACTGGTCGCACAACGGACCAACCTGACTCAGGCCGATGCCGAGCGCCGCGTCGATGAAATCTATGCGCGCACTCAGAAAGCCCTGGCCGACGCCAAAGTCAAAGCGCAACAAGCCGCCGACACCGCTGCGAAAGTCGCTGCCTGGACCTCGCTGTGGATGTTCATCTCGCTGTTGGCCGGTGCGTTCTTCGCCAGCCTCGCTGCCACCTTCGGCGGTCGTCGCCGCGATGCGGTCGAGTACGTTGAAGTCGACACCTACACCACGACCACTCCAGTCCGTTAAACAAGGAGCATGACCATGCGCTCACTACTGCTGTTTTTCCTCGGCGTGCCAATCCCGATCATCATCCTGATCGCCCTGTTCGTGCACTGACTGCTCCATTGAGGCCCATGCCTCGGCCGCTTCCACTCTCGGGTGGAAGCGGCTTTTTGCTTTCTGGCGGGCAATAAGGCGAGAATCCGCGTCGGCAACGGGGCGGCCGTTGCGCGCACGTTTAAGGATGAATACGTTGGACAAGCAACAAATCAAACGAAAGGTCGTCGAAATGCTCGATGGCGGGCATTCCAGGGCCGAAACCTTCAAGGCGTTTTCGGGTGGCAAGGTCAAGGATCGAGTGCTGGCGGGCTGGATCGGGGCGCATCCGGATCCCGCCCTGAGAAAACGACACGCCGTTAAAGTCAACATTCTGGTCGCACTGATGGGTATCTGGGGACTCCTCGGGGCGATAGCCGGGCTTCTTCAAATCAATGACGGCGGCATCGCTATGGCATTGACCATGGTGTTGATTATTGGCGTGATTCCGCTCTTGTTTGCGTGGGGCTTTTACAAGGGCATCGCGGTGGTTTACACAATCTATGTCACCTTCACGATCAGCCAGATTCCTCGTGAATTTTACGGCTTCAGTGAAGAGCCCGTGTCGACTCTGCTCGGCGTGGCGTTCATTCTGGCCATGGTGTTCTACGCCGCCTGGGTCAAATGGCTGTTGTTTCCGGACCTCGCTTTGGTCGGTACAAGGAAGATCAAGGGGCAGTACGTTTTCTCCAATTGATCGTTGGACAATCCAACCGCTTTCACTGGCCTGGATCAATATTACGAGCGGCGAGATCGCCTAACGTAAATGATCCCGGCCTTTGCTGAGGTATGAACTACAGTGCTTCACGCGCACCTTGTTGCGCTGACGAAGTACCCGCGTCGACGCCCCATCACAGCAACAATAAACGCGTCGACACGCTGTAGTGCAGCAAGGAGCTGACACCACCTCAACCGAACTTTCACGGATGAACATCGCAATGCACTGCCAAGAAAGAACTTTCGATATCCAGCCATTGGCGCAGGCGGATATGACCGTCCACATCAACGGTCAAGCGGTCACCGCCGCCATCGGCGAAACCGTCCTCAGCGTTATCCAGTCCCTCGGCGTGCGCCAGATCGCGCGCAACGATCACAACCAGATCATCGGCGCCTATTGCGGCATGGGTGTGTGCCAGTGCTGCCTGGTGAAAATCAACGGTCGACACAAGCGCCGTGCCTGTCAGACCGTGGTGCGTGACGGCATGCAGATCGAAACCCAGGTCAACCGCATCACCGCGCAAGAGGTGATCGTATGAGCCTGCAACCGGTCATCGTCGGCGGCGGCCCGGCGGGGATGGCGGCAGCCATCGAACTGGCGCGCCACGGCGTGCGCTGCACCCTGCTCGAAGAAGCTTCGCGCCTCGGCGGTGTGGTCTATCGCGGGCCGTTGCGTGACGGCGTGCAGCTGGATTATCTCGGCCCGCGTTACTCCGAAGCGCTGGGCAAACTGCACGGTGATTTTCAGGAACAGTCCGGGCTGATCGACGTGCGCCTCAACCATCGCGTGGTCGGCGCCGAAGGCACCCGCGCGCTGGTGGTGCTCGATGGCGACGAGCAATTGCATGAGATCGAGTATCCGCAGTTGCTGTTGGCTGCCGGCTGCCATGAACGCAGCGTGCCGTTTCCCGGGTGGACCTTGCCGGGGGTGATCATGCTCGGTGGTCTGCAACTGCAAATCAAAAGCGGCGTGGTCAAGCCGCAAGGGCCGGTGATCATCGCCGGCACCGGGCCGTTGCTGCCGCTGGTGGCGACACAACTGCATGCCGCCGGCGTCAGCGTTGCGGGCGTGTATGAGGCATGCGCGTTCGGCAAGATTGCCCGCGAAAGTCTGGCGCTGCTGAACAAACCGCAACTGTTCCTCGATGGCTTGAGCATGCTCGCCTACCTGAAGCTGCACGGCATCCCGATGAACTACGGTTGGGGCGTGGTCGAAGCCCACGGCGAGGGCGAGCTGAAAAGCGTCAGCGTCGCGCCGTACTCGGCCACTTGGGAACCGGACATGAGCCGCGTCGAGCGCTTTGAAGCCAAGACCCTCGCGGTCGGTTACGGCTTTATTCCGCGCACGCAACTGAGCCAGCAGATGGGCCTGGATCATGGCTTCAGCGACGACGGTTATCTGCGCGCCAACGCCAACGTCTGGCAGCAAAGCAACGAACCTCACGTGCATTTGGCCGGCGACATGGGCGGGATTCGCGGTGGTGAAGCGGCAATGCTCGCCGGCAAGATCGCGGCGACCTCGATTCTGCTGCAGCGCGGAGTGCTCGAAGAAGAGCTGGCGCGGGTTCGTCGCGACCGCTACTTGAGCAAACTCAAAGCCATCGTGCGCTTCCGTGCCGCCGTCGATCGCTACACCGAACGCGGCGTCGGCCAGACTGCATTGCCCGCCGCCGACACGGTGATCTGTCGCTGTGAACACGCGACCCGCGCCGACATCGACCTGGCGCTGGAGCAGGGCGTGCAAGACATCGCCAGCCTGAAAATGCGCACCCGCGTAAGCATGGGCGATTGCCAGGGGCGCATGTGCGTCGGTTATTGCAGCGACCGTCTGCGCCAGGCCACCGGCCGCAAGGACGTCGGTTGGCTGCGTCCGCGATTCCCGATTGATCCGATTCCTTTTTCCGCGTTTCAGTCTGTCGGCACGGAGGCCGCTGCCCATGAGTAAGTTCTATGACGTGGTCATCGCCGGTGGTGGCGTGATCGGGGCGTCCTGCGCCTATCAATTGTCCAAGCGCAAAAACCTCAAGGTGGCACTGATCGACGCCAAGCGCCCCGGCAACGCGACCCGCGCTTCGGCCGGCGGTTTGTGGGCGATCGGTGAGTCGGTCGGCCTCGGCTGCGGGGTGATTTTCTTCCGCATGATGTCGGCCAACCGCAAGCGCGAAACCCAGGGCGCGGCGGTGGCGGTGGACGCGAGCACGCCGCATATTTTGCCGGAGTCGTTTTTCGATTTTGCCCTGCAGTCCAACGCCCTGTACCCGGCGTTGCACCGTGAGCTGAAAGACAATCACGGCATGGATTTCAAGTTTGAAAAGACCGGGCTGAAATTCGTCATTTATGACGACGAAGACCGCCTCTACGCCGAGCACATCGTCGGTTGCATCCCGCACTTGGCCGATCAGGTGCGCTGGCTCGATCAGGCGGCGTTGCGCGAATCTGAGCCGAGCGTCAGCCATGAAGCACGCGGCGCGCTGGAGTTTCTCTGCGACCATCAGGTCAGCCCGTTTCGCCTCGCCGACGCCTACATGGAAGGCGCGCGGCAGAACGGCGTCGACATCTTCGTCAACACCAACGTCACCGGTGTGTTGCATCACGGCAGCCGCGTGACCGGTGTGCAGACGGCTGAAGAGGGCGTGTTCCACTGCAAGACCCTGATCAACGCCGGCGGTGCCTGGGCGGCGGATCTGAGCGATTGGGCCACGGGGATTCGCATCCCGGTAAAACCGGTGAAAGGCCAGATTCTGCTGACGGAGCGCATGCCGAAGATTCTAAACGGCTGCCTGACCACCAGCGACTGCTACGTGGCGCAGAAGGACAACGGCGAGATCCTGATTGGCAGCACCACCGAAGACAAAGGCTTCGACGTCACCACCACCTACCCGGAAATCGCCGGGCTGGTGCAAGGTGCGGTGCGTTGCCTGCCGGAACTCAAGGACGTCAATCTGAAACGCACGTGGGCGGGCTTGCGTCCGGGTTCGCCGGATGAGTTGCCGATTCTCGGGCCGATGCGTGGGGTGGAAGGGTATTTGAATGCCTGCGGGCACTTCCGTACCGGGATTCTGACCTCGGCGATTACTGGCGTGCTGCTGGACAAACTGGTCAACGATGAGCCGCTGCCGCTGGATATCACACCGTTTCTGGCGGATCGGTTTGCAGGGGCTCCGGTCAAGCAAGCGTCCGAACTCGAGCTGGCCTGACACAACCTCCTGTAGGAGTGAGCCTGCTCGCGATAGCAATCTGTCAGTAATGAATAAGTCGACTGACACACCGTCATCGCGAGCAGGCTCACTCCTACATTTGGATCTGGGCAAGGGGCTCAGGATTTGCGCGACTCTTCTTCCAGCTGATCCGACTCAAACAACCGCGCCAGTTCCGCCCGGGCTTCCTGGGCGGTTTGCAGGACTTTGGCCGCGTCGTCGTAGATCGCGTGTTGTGCCTCCAGCACCTGTTCGTCGTGATGCTTGAAGCGCTTGATCCGCGCATCGGCCTGGGCCTGGGTCAGACCAAGCCCCACCAACGTACGTCGACTCATTTCCAGACTTGAATAATAAGTCTCTCGAATCGCCTCGGCGCCGACATCGACCAACCGATGCACATGCTGACGGTTACGTGCCCGGGCGATGATCTTCATGTGCGGATACAGCTTGCGCACCACCTCGGCGGTCTTGATGTTGGTCTCCGGATCATCCGTGGCAATCACGAAATATTCCGCCTCGCCGACCTTGGCCGCGTTAAGAATTTCCGGGCGCATCGGGTCACCGTAGAACACCGGCACACCGCCAAAACTGCGTGACAGTTCGATGGTTTCCACCGAGGTGTCCAGCGCGACGAACTTGATGTTCTGCGCCCGCAGAATCCGCGCCACGATCTGACCCATCCGGCCCATACCCGCAATCACCACACGCGGCGTGTCAGTGTCGATCTCGCGGTATTTTTCCGGTACTTCCACCGGCTGCACTTTCGGACTGACCAGCCGCGCGCAGAGCAACAGCAACAACGGCGTCACCGCCATCGACAGGGTGATGGTCAGCACCAGCAGATCATATAGACGCGGTTCGAACAGGCCCTGATCACGACCGATCTTGAACACCACAAAGGCAAATTCACCACCCGCCGCCAACACGATACCGAGACGAATCGCACTGACCTTGTTCAAGCCACCGGCCAGACGTCCGACGACAAACAGCAGCGGCAGTTTCAGCCCGATCAACAGCAGCGTCAGCCCCAACACGGTCATCGGCGCACTGAGCAGCAAACTCAAGTTGGCGCCCATGCCGACACTGATGAAAAACAGCCCGAGCAGCAGCCCTTTGAACGGCTCGATCTGCGCTTCCAGTTCATGACGATATTCCGAATCCGCCAACAGCAGACCGGCAAGAAACGCGCCCAGCGCCATCGACACACCGACCAGATCCATCAACCACGCCGTGCCGATCACCACCAGCAACGCCGTAGCCGTCGACACTTCCGGCAAACCGGTTTTCGCCACCACGCGGAACACCGGCCGCAACAGATAGCGCCCACCGACCACGACCACGGCGATACCGCCGAGTACCTGCAACGCGTGATTCAGACTTTCGGCGCTACTGGTGTCGTGAGAACCACCGGCGAGCATCGGCACCAGCGCAATCAACGGGATCGCGGCGATGTCCTGGAACAGCAGAATCGCAAACGCCAGACGCCCGTGGGGGCTGGTCAGTTCCTTGCGTTCGGCCAGGCTTTGCAACCCGAATGCCGTCGAAGACAGCGCCAGACCGAGGCCCAGCACAATCGCGCTGTTCAGCGGTTGGCCAAACACCGACAACGCCAGCACGCCGATCACCGAAGCCGTCAGCAGCACCTGCGCCAGACCGACGCCGAACACTGATTTGCGCATCACCCACAAACGTCGCGGCGACAGCTCAAGGCCAATGATGAACAGCAGCAGCACCACGCCCAGTTCGGAAATGTGCGCCACGCTCTGCGGATTGCCGATCAGACCCAACACCGACGGGCCGATAATCACCCCGGCAAACAGATAACCGAGCACGGCGCCCAGTTGCAGACGTTTGGCCAAAGGCACGGTGAGCACGGCCGCGAACAGAAAGACGACAGCGGCTTGCAACAGATTGCCTTCATGGGGCATGGGGGATTACTCCTGACAACGGTACGGCGGGGGTGACAAGGATAAGGGCTACCGCGATTCCATATCCACAGAAGATCCCCTGTAGGAGCTGTCGAGTGCAACGAGGCTGCGATCTTTTGATCTTGCTTTTGCCTTCGAAGAATCAAGATCAAAAGATCGCAGCCTGCGGCAGCTCCTACAGGGGATCTTCATGTGGCCTGTAATAATTTGCATCAATTGGTTACATTCATAATCTCTGCGAATCAATCTCCCGAGTCTCGCCATGGCCATCAACTTCGACCTCAACGACCTGCAAGCCTTCCGCGCCGTGGTCGAGCAGGGCAGTTTTCGCAAGGCCGCCGACACCGTGCGCCTGTCGCAACCGGCGTTGAGCCGGCGCATCGAGAAGCTTGAAGACGCCCTCGGCGTAAAACTCTTCGAACGCACCACGCGCAAGGTCAGCCTGACCCAGGCCGGGCGTGGTTTCATGCCCAGCGTCGAGCGTTTGCTCGATGATCTCGACGTTGCCTTATTGGGCATCAGCGAAGTCGCTTCGACCCGTTTGGGCCACGTCACCGTCGCCTGCGTGCCCTCGGCGGCGTACTACTTCATGCCCCGCGTGGTCGCGCGCTATCACCAGCAATTCCCACGGATCAAAGTCAAAGTGCTCGACTCCAGCGCGCATGATGTGTTGAGTGCGGTGGTCAATGGCGAGGCGGATTTCGGCTTGAGTTTTCTCGGCACGCAGGATGCCAAAGTCGAGTTCGAACCGCTTGTGCAGGAGTGCTACGTCGTTGCCTGCCGCCGCGATCACCCGTTGGCCGGACGCAGCAGTGTGAGCTGGGACGAGTTCTATCAGCAGGATTACATCTCGCTCGACAAGACGTCCGGCAACCGCTTTCTGCTCGATCAGGCGTTGAGCAGCGTGGTGCCGCAGCGCTCAAGCATCTGCGAAACCCGGCATGTGACGACGATGATCGGTCTGGTCGAGGCGGGGTTGGGCGTGGCGGCGGTGCCGCTGATGGCGATGCCCGGGCCGGATCATCCGATCCTGACGCGGGTGCCGCTGACCGATCCGCAAGTGATGCGCAGTGTCGGCATCATCAAGCGCCGGGGTCGCACGTTGACCCCGGCGGCACTGGAACTGGAGCGGCTGGTGGTGGAGATGAAAGTCCAGCCGCCTACGATCAGCGCTTGACCGAATCCAGTCCGGTGGCTTGCACGTCAGCTTGTGCGGCTGGCGCGGCGAGGTAAGCGAGCAGGGCTTTGGCTTCTTCAGGATGCTGTGCGCCGACCGGGATCCCGGCGGCAAAGCGCGTCACCGACTGCACCGGTTCCGGAATCTTCGCGACGAAACTCACGCCCGGCACCGGCAGCAATTCGCTGACCTGCTGGAAGCCCAATTGATAGTCGCCAGTGGCAACCACCGAGCCGACCGGGATTTTCGGGATCATTTTGGCCTTGGGTTTCAGCTGATCTTCGATGCCCAGTTTCTTGAACAACTGCTGCTCGATGTACACGCCGCTGGCGCTGTCGGAGTAGGCCACCGATTGTGCGTCGAGCAGAGTTTTCTTCAAGGCGTCGACGCTGCTGATGTCTGGTTTCGGCGCGCCTTCACGCACCACCAGGCCGATCCGCGAGTCCGCCAGTTCCACGCGCGAGGCCGGGTCGACCTTGCCTTGCTTGATCAGGTCATCGAGGGCGTAACCGACCATGATCACTACGTCGGCGTGTTCACCGCGCGCGAGGCGATTGGGGATCGCCTCCGGCGCCTTGCCCATCGATGGACCAAGGCTGGTGGTCAAAGTGTTGCCGCTGGCGGCGGCGAATTTCGGGCCGAGAATCTTGTAGGCGGCAGTGAAGCCTCCGGAGGTCATCACGCTCAATTCTTCGGCCTGGGCCGTGAGGTTGAACGCGAGACCGGCGAGCAGGGCGGTGACAGTAAACAGTTTTTTCATGGCGAATTTCCCTCAGGCCGCGACAGGTTGCAGACGACCACCGGCACGGCGGTACAGATAAAGAGTGGCGCACAGGGCACACAGCGCACCGATGCTCATCCAGTAACCCGGCGCGGCTTTGTCGCCGGTGTACTGAATCAGGAAGGTCGACATCGCCGGAGTGAAACCACCGAAAATGGCGGTTGCCAAGCTGTAGGCGAGGGAGAAACCGGCAACCCGCACTTCAACCGGCATGATCTCGGTGAGCGCTGGAATCATTGCGCCGTTGTATAAACCGTAGATAAACGACAGCCACAACAGCGACAACAACATGTGGCTGAAGCTCGGCGCCTGCACCAGGTACGACAACGCCGGATAGGTCGTGGCCAAGGCCAGCAGCGACATGGCGATCAGCACCGGACGACGGCCGATACGGTCGGACAACAGGCCGCCAATCGGCAGCCAGAAGAAGTTCGACACACCGACCAGCAAGGTCACCAACAGCGCGTCCGAAGTACTCAGATGCAGCACGGTTTTGCCGAAGGTCGGCGCGTACACGGTGATCAGGTAAAACGCGGTGGTGGTCAACGCGACCATCAACATGCCGCCGAGTACCACGCCCCAGTTCTGGCCGAGGGTGCGGAACACTTCGCCCATGCTCGGGCGGTGTTTGCGTGCGGCGAACTCTTCGGTTTCCGCCAGGTTACGCCGCAGGAAAAAGATGAACGGCACGATCATGCAGCCGACGAAAAACGGAATCCGCCAGCCCCAATCGGCAATCACATCCGGTGCCATCCACGCGTTCAAGGCGTAGCCCAGCGCAGCGGCAACAATGATCGCCACTTGCTGACTGGCCGACTGCCAAGCGGTGAAGAAACCTTTGCGGCCCGGCGTCGCGATCTCGGCGAGATACACCGACACACCGCCCAATTCCGCACCGGCCGAGAAGCCTTGCAACAAGCGCCCGATCAACACCAGTGCCGGCGCAAACAGGCCGATGCTTTCGTATCCGGGCACCAGCACAATCAAGATCGTGCCGCTGGCCATGATCGACAGGGTGACGATCAAACCTTTACGCCGGCCGACATCATCGATGTACGCACCGAGCACAATGGCGCCCAGCGGACGCATCAAAAAGCCTGCGCCGAATACGGCAAAGGTCATCATCAGGGAAGCGAACTCACTGCTCGCCGGAAAGAACACCGCCGCGATCTGCGTGGCATAGAAACCGAACAGAAAGAAGTCGAACTGTTCGAGGAAGTTGCCCGAGGTCACCCGGAAAATGGCACCGGCCCGCGAGCCGTTGTGTGGGATTGAGGCTGTCATAGAAAAGTACTCCACCGCTTTTATGACGTGCGCGACGGGAGGGCGGCGCACGGTTTTTATTGAGGCGGATGGTGGCGCAGGTGTAACTGGATGTTAATTGCATTGTTGGCATGGATTGATGTGCAGAGTGGATCAATCCCTCTAAGCCGATACCGCAGACCATTGTGGGAGCGAGCCTGCTCGCGAAAGCGGTGGTCCAAGCAAAGAAGATGTCGAATGTACCAACCCCTTCGCGAGCAGGCTCGCTCCCACAGGTTTTGTCGCACCTGCAAACTCAGGACGTTGCAACTGCATGGTGAACAGTGTCACGGGTGCTGTCAGCCATTTCGGCGTGTACGGCAAGCAACGGTGGCAGCGGGCAGTCGAGCAAGTCCGCGACGGCGCGAAACAGTTCTGCTTCAGCCACGGTGATCACGCCATCGTGCATCACGCAGCGGGTCATGGCATCAAGCAATGCCGGACGCTCCTCCGGCATGAGATGGCGCAGGCGCTTGATCGCCGCTTCCAGCCCCGCCAGATCTTCCAGTTCGGCGCGCATTTCTTCAGGCTGTTCGAACGCAAGACCTTGCCAGGCAAACTGAATGGCCTGCGACGCTGCCGATAAATTGTCCTGCCCGGCACGGGCCATCGCGGTCAACAGGGCCATGAGTTCTTCGGCGCACTGGAACAGTCCGAATTTGAACTGCACCGGTGTCGCGCCTTCAACATTGCGCTCGACGATGCGCAACAGCGTCCACTCCAGCAACTCTGTTTCGTTATCCGCTTCGATCAGCAAATTCAGGTTGTGCTTGACCTTGGCAAAGGGCTTTTTGCCAAGCTCTCGCAGACTCGGGATGGCCAGATCCAGCAATGGCAGGCGCAGGCCGGGACTCAGCGACGACAGGGGCTCGCGCAGCTGACTCAAATAGTCGAACACCGTGGCGTCGATTTCCGGCTTCAGTAGCTCGACTTGCATGCCCAGCAGGGAGGTTGAACGCGACAGCAGCAGCCCATACACAACGGCCTGGGCGCCTTCAATATTGCGTGCTGCCATTTTGAGTGTGTGCGGAATGTCTTCCAGCACGCGGCGAGCTTCCAGCAGATGTTCTGGCTGCGGCGCGCCAATGGCCGCCACGGAAGCCTGGACCGCATTCATGTCGTAGAGCACCGACTTGGCCGCAGCGGGGATGCCGCCGAATGCATCGGGCACAGGCAGAGCGACCGAAGGTTGTGCATCTGCGGGCGGCGCCGCCACTTTGATGAAGCTGCCGTCCCATTGCGCATCGACCCGACGGATCCGCTCATTCAAATCCGGATGGGAAGCCGTCGAGTCGGTGTTCGAGTAACCCGGTCCAAAGTACAAGTGGCTGTATTCCTCCGCGCGTGCGGAACGGATGCTTGCGCCCAGTTCATAACCGCCAATTTTCTTCAACGCTCCGGCGATGCTTTGCGGGTTGCGGGTGTATTGCACCGCCGTAGCATCGGCGAGGAATTCACGCTGTCGACTGATTGCAGATTTGATCATATTGCCAAAAATCGTCCCCGCGATACCCACAAACAACAGTACAAAACCAATCAACATCGGTATCGCGACGAACTTGCTGCGCTGTAGCGGGGTTTTACCGACCTGCTCGGTGCCTTCCAGGATATAGCTGCCGGTCAACCCGAGAACCATGATCCCGTGGACGATGGCAATCAGTCGGGTGTTGAGGCGCATGTCACCGTTATAGATATGACTGAACTCATGGGCGATCACCCCTTGCAGCTCTTCGCGGGTCAATACATTGATTGCGCCCTGAGTGACGCCGATGACGGCGTCCTGTGGTGTGAGTCCCGCCGCGAAGGCGTTGATGCCCAGATCGGGCAGCAAGTACACCGAGGGCACGGCAGTGCCGGAGGCGATGGCCATTTCTTCCACCACGTTCATCAATCGCTGCTCTTCCAGCGTCTGCGCGCTGTGGTTGATCACGCGCCCGTCGAGGCGCCGCGCAACCACTTTGCCGCCCTCTGACAACTCCGCAAGCTTGGACAGACTTGCCAGCAGCACGATGCCGACGACCACGGCTGACACGGTCATGACCAGTTGCTGGTCGAGTTCCAGATCCATCAGGACTTTACCGCTGCCATCCTCGACCGGAATGGTCATCAGCACACACGACACGGCGATCAGGCTGAGCACGGCCATGAACATCAAGAAAATGAGGTACACGGTGCGGCGCTTGGCCCGGCGCTGTTGTTCAAAGAAATTCATGTTGCCATCCGTTGGCTGAGGGTTAGAACGAAACCTTTGGCGCTTCCTGAATGGCCGCGCTATCAGCGAACGTCAACGCCGAGGCATCGGCACCGTGGCCGAACAGCGGGGCGAGCAGGGCTGCCGGGAAACTTTGCTTGAGCGTGTTGTAGGTCATCACTGCATCGTTGTAAGCCTGGCGGGCAAAACTGACTTTGTTTTCGGTGCTGCTCAGCTCTTCACTCAGTTGCTGCATGTTTTGCGACGCTTTGAGTTCCGGGTACGCTTCAACCGTTACATTCAGCCGGCCCATGGCATTGCTCAGCGCATTGTCGGCCTGGCCCAGTTGCACGATGCTCTGGGCATTGCCCGGCTGCGCCTGAGCGGCCTGAAGGCCGGCGACGGCGTTGTTGCGCGCGGCAATCACCGCTTCCAGGGTTTCGCGCTCGTGGGCCATATAACCCTTGGCGGTGGCCACCAGATTGGGTATCAGGTCATAGCGGCGCTTGAGTTGCACTTCGAGTTGCGCGAAGGCGTTTTTGATTTGATTGCGTCGAGCGACGAGGCTGTTGAAAAGGAAGATGGCATAGAGGGCGAGGAGGCCGCCAACGACCAAAAGGATGACGAGGGTGCTGTTCACGGTGATGTCCTTGTTCACACGGTGGAATGGGGCGCGGCATGTTAGCGCAAATGCAAAAAAACAAGGAATGATTCCCGAACCCGGCAGTCCGAGTTCAGGTAGCACACATCTCAGGAGGTTCACCGATGAACAGCAAAACCCTAATCGCCAGCCTGGCCCTCGTCGCCGGCATCGCCGGGATCAGTCCACTTGTTCAAGCGGCGCAAACCTCAAATGAACAGGCCGTGCAATCCCCGGTCAGCGACCGCGAACTGAAGGTCAACGACCGTGCTCCGGATATTTATCAGCGCAGTGAAAAAGCCATCGACTGGAAAACCAAGGGCCTGAAAAAACCTGTTGATCAGGCGCAATGGGTACAGATCAATGACCAGTACGTCATGGTGATGATCACCAACGGCACCATTGTCGAGATGAAACCGGTCCCGCGTTAAACCTCCGGCAACAATCAGCCATGGACGGTTGATTGCAATCGAGCGCCGTTCGGGTAAAACCCGTGGGGCGTTTCGAGTGAAGGGAAGTCAGGAGCAACAGGTTGGAAAAGAAACCGCTGTATCGCAAAGAAAACACCACCGCCCACAATGTCTGGCGCAACAACCCAGGCGGGCACTACCGCGACCAACGAAACACCAAAGCGCAAAGCCGCAGCGAGGCCACGCGCGGCTCGATGCATGGCATCAAACACCACGGCTACGACTACACGCCGTTGTTTCGTTTTCTGTTATCCCGCGTCGGCGGTCATTGGGATGAGATTTTCAGCGAAGCGGTATCTCGCCTTGATCGACCAGAACCGGTTTTCTGGATGGTTGCCATCCACGAAGACGATCGCAAGGACATTGTGCGACTGGGCGAGTCGGCCTACTTCAACGGCCTGTTCGTCGATGAGCAAAAGCAGCTGCAAATCGTCAACCCGCAGTTGACTCCCGAAGATATGAAACCTCATTGCCGTTGCTGCACGCATACCTTCAATGGTATTCCGTTTGGGCTGCCTGCGGACTGATCGAGCTACTCGACCCGAACCTGATTCATCACCTGCCCACCCCCCAACCGATACTGATTATTACCACTGCGCTTGGCCTCATACATCGCCAGATCGGCAATGTGCAGCAAGCGATCCATGGCCGTCGCATGATCCGGAAACACCGCCACGCCAAGGCTGGTGCCGATGTGGCGCTGGTCGTTGCCGATGCTGATCGGGGGCGACAGTTCGATGAAGATTTTCTGGCAGATACTGCGGGCTTCGTCCGGCAAACTCAGGTTCGGCGCCAGGCCTTGCAGGATCACCACGAACTCGTCGCCGCCAATGCGCGCAACGGTGTCGGTGGCGCGCAGGATGCGTTTCAGCCGCGTGGCCGTGGTGATCAGCACGCGGTCGCCGGCGGCATGACCGTAGCGGTCGTTGATGGTTTTGAAACCGTTGAGGTCGACGAACACCAGTGCGACGCGCGTGTCGCTCTGTCGCGCGTGGTCCAGCGCTTCGGACAAGCGTTGTTCCAGCACCAGGCGATTGGGCAGGCCGGTCAGCGGGTCGAAATGGGCGAGGTGTTGCAGGTAACTGGCCGAGGCTTTTTCTTCGGTGATGTCGCGCACCACGCCCATCATCTTCACCACCGCATCGTGGTCGTTGTGCACCACGTTGCCGGTTTCCCGCAGCCAGCGAATCGTGCCGTCGGGCCACACCACGCGGTATTCCTCATCATGGTTTTCGCCGGTTTCAAGACAGCGCAGTTCACCTTCGCGCACCTTGGTGCGGTCGTCCGGGTGCACGCAGGAACAGAACAGCGCATAGGACGGGGTGATTTCACCGATCTTGAACCCGAACATGCCGTAAATCGCATCCGACCAGTACAGCCGATCCGTGTCGACTTCCCAGTCCCAGGTGCCGATGCGTGCAAAGTACTGGCTGCGTTTGAAGCGCTCGACGTCGCCGTCCTGCTGAATGTGTTGGCCATCGGCGGCCCGTCTCAGCAGATCCCGATATTGCGCGAGCTGCCGGCGCAAACCGCGCTCGCGCCACAGCAGCAGGGCAATGACGGCCAGCATGCTCGCGCCCACGGCAAGGCTGATCCAGAACAGAGTCATTCGGGCGCTGCCAGCATGGCGGATCTATCCGTGGAGTAATGGCGGTTGGCTATGTTAATGCTTCAATACTCGGTTCGGATACCACGTTGATCGGCGCTGGCAGGTTGCCAATTACCGGTAATTCTGGGAAAACGGCGGCCAGCTGAACAATAGAGTGAATGTTATGAATGATGAACTGCAGGTTATCGATCTTCAGATCGGCGAAGGCAAAACCGCCGTCAAAGGCGCACTGATCACCACCCAATACACCGGATGGCTGGAAGACGGCAGCGAGTTCGATTCTTCCTACAGCCGTGGCAAACCTTTTCAGTGCGTGATTGGCACCGGGCGCGTGATCAAGGGGTGGGATCAGGGTTTGATGGGCATGCAGGTGGGGGGCAAACGCAAATTGCTGGTGCCGGCGCATCTGGGGTATGGCGAGCGGACGATGGGCAAGATCCCGCCGGGTTCGAATCTGGTGTTTGAGATTGAGTTGTTGGAAGTGCTGACGCGGGAGGATTGAGGTGGGGGGGCGACGATTTGGATGAAGTCCGTTACTTCATCCAAATGCCGTCAGGTTGGATCAGGTGAATACGTCTATATCGTCAAGCGTGTCTTCGATGATCCCTTGCAGTGAAGGGTGCGTTTGCTTGGCTGATTCGAGTGCCGCAAAAACTGTTTCAGTATCCAGCTCGCCATGTCGGCGAGCGATGTGCCCGAGTGCAGTAGCCGCAGCGGCCACAATTGCTTCGGCTTTGCTGGTGAGGTGTTTCAGGCAGATGTCCTGAGCCCAGTTTCTATCGGTTTCATTCAGGCCAATGGATACGAGTGCGGCGATCACGTTTGCATCCGTATCACTGGCAAGGAGTCTTATGGCCTCGTCATGGCTTATGGATGGATCTTGATAGATGAGGCCCATTGCCGAAGTTAACCCCTGATGCCGATAAAAAGATCGAATTCCGATGGCAGTTGTTCGTTAACCGCCATACCGATTTTTTGAGCTTGATCGAGTGTCAGCAGCCATTCGCCGTCGGGACTTTCATCAAGGCTCTTCCAACCCATTGCAGCCAAAACTGCCGGTTCAAATTTCGGCCCAACTGTAAGTTCGTATTTTAAGGTGTCGTCTTCGTCGTCACCTTTTAAGAAACCGCTAATCCATAAAAACATCTGTAGCTTCCTGTCTGCCTCATCCATTGGAGTGGCTGGTCTGACGGGGGAGTTCTCTCGTGAAAGCGTGCGCCTCAACTTGGCCAGCAGGCGCATATTGGCGGCGTCCTGCGGTGTGTCTTCCAGTGCATCCCAGACACAAGTGAAACTTTGGAATCGGGAGGGATGTTCCTTCATGGTTTAAGCCTTCCTGGTATTTGGCTTTTAGATATTCACCAGCAGAAAGAACGCTTTCGCGAGCAGGCTCGCTCCCACATTGGGACGGCGGTGTACTCGAATGCCGCGAGTAACCGCGAACAACTGTGGGAGCGAGCCTGCTCGCGAAGAACGATCCCGCGGTCAATCAGGCTGCATGCGCCATCTCGGCCAGTGTGTCGGCCACGGTCCTTTGCAGTGAGGGGAACCGGCGGGTCACGCGGCGCAGTGCGGGCAGCACGGTGTCGATTTCCAGTTCATCGAGTTGGGGAAGGACGGTGACGGCGGAGGCGACGATGGATTCGCGTTCGCTTTCGAAGAGCACCAGGCAGGCGTTCTGTGCCCAGCGTCCGTCGCGTTCGTTGAAGCCCATGGCCACCAGTGCCGCGACGACTTGTGCATCGGTTTTGTTGGACATGTTTATTGCCTCAGGGCGGGTTCGATTTTGTCGAGGGCGCGGTTGACCGCGAGTTCGCCGAGCATGACCACTTGCTGGATGCCGAGCACGGTGTTGCGGTAGGGCGAGTCGAGCAGGGCGGCGAAGTCGCTGAGCATGATGCTGGCCGAAGCCATGGATTCGCAGGCGTGGGCCATGAGGTCTTCGGCGCCGGTGTTCGGGTCGACGAGGAACATGGTGCTGGGTCTGCGCGGTGGTGAAGGCGGTGTGGGTTTCAGGTAGTGGTCGAGGGCGCGTTCGGCGGCTTCGTGGAGTTTTCTGGAGCCCGGTGTGGAATAGGGGGATGTCGGATTTTGATCGATTTCCGCATCTGTTTCGGGCGGATTCGGCGTTATTTTGAACATATGCTAGGAAACCTCAATGAGGCTGACACCGTTTGCGACTAAACATTGGGTGACAGCTATACGCAGGTTAGTCGACCGGCCCCCTAGCTAAACCGGCGCGCTCGAAAGCGCCCTGCGCATAGCCGCCATTGAGTGCAGGCATGGAAATGCCAGACTGAATAACAGCTTGCTAGCTAGAGATGACACCGAGCGACTAAACCCGATCACTGAACATTCAGTGACGCGATCCAAGTTACCGGCAGCTCCCAAGCCGCACAAGCCGGCGGATTCTGGCGTAGTTGTAGGCAAAGGCGCAAGGCGCTGTAGCCTTGTGGCTGATGTCTAAATGATGCTGCGTTTGACTGGGCGCCTTCGCGAGCAGGCTCGCTCCCACAGGGGGAATGCATTCCAAACTGTGGGATCGAGCTTGCTCGCGAAGGCGCCTTCAAAATCACTTCAGGATTCAACCCTCACACCCCGCCCAAACCGCTCCCGATACACCGACGGCGGCACACCCACCACCCCGCGAAACGCCACACGAAAACTCTCCACCGACCGATAACCACAACGCTCGGCAATCTGCTCGGTGTTATGCGGCGTGCTCTCCAGCAACTCTCGCGCCCTCGCTAATCGTTCGTGCTGCAACCAGGCCTTGGGCGACTGCCCACTGGCCTCGGTAAAACGCCGCAGAAACGTACGCTCACTCATCGCCGCTTCGCTGGCCAGATCGCGCACTTCCAGCGGTTCATGCAAACGCTCGCGCGCCCATTGCATCACCCGCGACAGATCGTTGCGCGGCGTCGGGCTGACCGGGGTTGGAATGAATTGCGCCTGGCCGCCAGTACGCTGCGGCGACATCACCAGACGCCGCGCTACCGAGTTGGCGACTTGCGTGCCGAAGTCCCGCGCCACCAGATGCAGGCAGGCATCGATCCCGGCGGCGCTACCAGCCGAAGTGATCAATTGACCGGAGTCGACATAAAGCACATCCGGATCAACCGCAATTGCCGGGAAGCGCTGCGCCAGTTCCGCCGCGTAACGCCAATGGGTTGTGGCGCCGTGGCCGTCGAGCAGGCCGGTGGCCGCCAGCACAAATACACCGGAGCAGATCGACAGTAATCGCGCGCCTCGGGCATGGGCCTGACGCAACGCGTCGATCAATGCTGGAGGCACCGCCGCGTTACGGTCGCGCCAGCCGGGAATAATGATGGTGCGCGCTTCGGCCAACAATTCCAGACCGCCATCGGCCAGCACCTGAATCCCGCCCAAGGCGCGCATCGGGCCTTGATCGACCGCCGCAATGGCGTGGGTGTACCACGGGAAATCGAACTCCGGCCGGGTCAGGCCGAAGACCTCCACGGCGATGCCGAACTCGAATGTGCAGAGGCCGTCGTAGGCCAGAATCGCGACCAGACCTGGTGATGTCGGCATTTGGCGGAAAATTCCCGGTGAGTGTCTTGTGCGCCACTGTAGCCGCAAGCGGCCGCTCGATAAAGTCTGTTCACACCCGTTCAGATAAAGGAGCAACACTCATGGTTAGTCTGGTTCGCGACATCCCCGCAGCACCGTCGGCGATCGCCCTGATGCACTTCAGCAATCGTCTGACTTTCGAGACCGATTGTTCCGACGTGTTCAGCAGCCAAGAGGCTGGCGAGATCGATTTTGTCCTGGTCGACGTTCGCGGCTCGCTGGCCTTTGAGCGCGGGCATGTGCCGGGCGCGATCAATATCCCGAACCGCTTGCTGACGGCGGCGGAACTGGCGAGTTACCCGAAAACCACGCTGTTCGTGGTCTATTGCGCCGGCCCGCACTGCAACGGCGCGAACAAGGCGGCGGTGAAACTGGCGGCACTGGGTTACCCGGTCAAAGAAATGATCGGCGGGGTTACCGGATGGCTGTATGAAGGCTTTCAGTTGAGTGTGCCGCAAGGGGTCAATGCGGCCATCGGCTGCGAATGCTGATCCCCTTGTAGGAGCTGCCGCAGGCTGCGATCTCTTGATCTTGATGGTTAAAAAAACAGATCAAAAGATCGCAGCCTGCGGCAGCTCCTACAGGGAAATCAGCGTTTTTCTGCGCTGGAAATGCCCTTGTCCTACAGCCCTTGCACCACGACGGCGCACCCGTTGACCCCGGTCAATCGGTGCGCCGATCTTTCATAAGTATTTGTCGCTTAAACACAATTTACCCTGTGCGCGCCGCCATAGACTGCCGGCCACTTCGGTTTTTGCAGCCAATTGGCCATGACCGAACGCTGAATCGAAAGCTGCCAATAAAAGCCTCCGCACACAGGAGTTATAAATGAAGAAGCTAGTGATGTTCGGTGCCCTGGCACTGTCGATGTTGTCCCTGACCGCTGTGGCCGAAGACGCCAAGCCGATCCGCATCGGTATCGAAGCCGGTTACCCGCCATTCTCGATGAAAACCCCTGACGGCAAACTGACCGGTTTCGACGTCGACATCGGCGATGCGCTGTGCGCGCAGATGAAAGTCAAATGCACCTGGGTCGAGCAGGAATTCGATGGCCTGATCCCGGCGCTGAAAGTGAAGAAAATCGACGCGATCCTGTCGTCGATGACCATCACCGACGACCGCAAGAAAAACGTCGATTTCACCATCAAGTACTACCACACCCCGGCGCGCTTCGTGATGAAGGAAGGCTCCGGTGTCAAAGACCCGCTGACCGAGCTCAAGGGCAAGAAAGTCGGCGTGCTGCGTGCCAGCACCCATGACCGTTACGCCACCGAAGTGTTGGTGCCGGCCGGGATCGACCTGGTGCGTTACGGCTCGCAACAGGAAGCCAACCTCGACATGGTTTCCGGGCGTATCGACGCGATGCTGGCCGACTCGGTCAACCTCAGCGACGGTTTCCTGAAAACCGATGCCGGTAAAGGTTTTGAATTCGTTGGCCCGACCTACGAAGACGCCAAGTACTTCGGCGGCGGCGCCGGCATTGCAGTGCGCAAGGGCGATACCGCGCTGGCCGAGCAGTTCAACAAAGCCATCACCGAAATCCGCGCCAATGGCGAGTACAAGAAAGTCCAGGACAAGTACTTCGACTTTGATGTGTACGGCCATTAATACGCCGTAGAAAAAAGTGGCCCCGTTTGCGCGATGGCCACTTTTTTTGCGCTCTAATTGTGATGAGACCCTTGTAGGAGTGAGCCTGCTCGCGATAGCGGTGTGTCAGACAACGATAATGTTGAATGTTAAACCGCTATCGCGAGCAGGCTCACTCCTACAGGGGATCTTTGTGATCCAGATATTGAGGAGATTTTCCCTTGCAACGCATCGACCATGTTCTGCCCTGGAGCCACTTGGGCAGCGAGCGCTCGCTCAGCGTGTTTCGCTATGGCGCGGGCACCCGCAAGGTGTACATCCAGGCCAGCCTGCACGCCGATGAACTGCCGGGCATGCGCACCGCGTGGGAACTCAAGCAGCGCCTCAATGAGCTGGAACAACAAGGCCGTTTGCAGGGCGTGATCGAGCTGGTGCCGGTAGCCAACCCGATCGGCCTCGATCAACACGTGCAAGGTGCGCACATGGGCCGTTTCGAACTGGGCAGCGGCAAGAACTTCAACCGTGCCTTCGTCGAACTCAGCGCGCCGGTCGCGGCGTTGATCGGTGAGCGTTTGGGTGCTGATGCCGAGGCCAACGTTGCGCTGATCCGCCAAACCATGGGCCAGGTGTTCGATGAGCTGCCGGCCCCGGCCTCGCAACTGGAAGCCTTGCATCGCTTGCTGCTGCGCCATGCCTGCGATGCCGACATCACCCTCGATCTGCATTGCGATTTCGACGCGGCGATTCATTTGTATGCGCTGCCGCAGCACTGGCCGCAGTGGCAGTCGTTGGCAGCTCGTTTGAAGGCCGGGGTGGCGCTGTTGTGTGAAGATTCCGGCGGCAGTTCGTTCGATGAATCCTGCTCGACGCCGTGGTTGCGGCTGGCGCGGGCATTTCCTAACGCTGCGATTCCTGCGGCGAATCTGGCGACCACGCTGGAGCTGGGCAGTATGGGCGACACCCGGGTCGATCAGGCGCAGGCCAATTGCGAGGCGATTCTGGGCTTCCTCGCCGAGCAGGGTTTTATCAGCGGCGAATGGCCGGCGGCGCCAAGCGAGTGCTGCGAAGGCCTGCCGTTCGAGGGCACCGAATACCTGTTCGCACCGCACCATGGCGTGGTGAGTTTCCTGCGCAATGCCGGCGAGTGGGTGGAGAAGGGCGATGCGCTGTTTGAGGTGGTGGATCCGTTGCAGGATCGTGTGACCACCGTGCGCGCCGGCACCAGCGGCGTGTTGTTTGCGCTGGATCGCGGACGCTACACCGAGCCGGGGATCTGGCAGGCGAAAGTGGCGGGGCGGGTGGCGTTTCGGACGGGTAAATTGACGAACGACTGACGGGATCTCCGTTGGGGCTAATGGCCTCATCGCGAGCAGGCTCACTCCTACAGGGGAATGCATTCCAAATGTAGGAGTGAGCCTGCTCGCGATGGCGGCATCAGCAACACCACCGAATTTGGATCCTTGGCCGAGGATGTTAGGCTCCCCCCCGAACCCGACTCTCCGTGAAGGAAGGCTCTATGTTGAAGGTCTTTGCTCTGTTGACCCTGCTGGCGTCCACTACTGTGCAGGCGCAAACCACGCTGCAATCCGATCTGCCGCTCAAGTACCTCGAACAGGTTCACGCCGATGCCGAGGCGCGGCCGCTGGTGATTTTTCTGCACGGCTACGGCAGTAACGAAGCCGATCTGATCGGCATGAAATTCCAGCTGCCGGCGCAATACAACTACCTGTCGGTGCAGGCACCGTTGTCGCTCGGTGAAGGACGTTTCCAGTGGTTTCGCAAGAAAGGCGAAGGTGCCTACAACGGCGAGACCGATGATCTGAAGGTCAGTGGCCAGAAGCTGCGCGACTTTATCGCGCAAGCGGCGCAGAAATATCACACCACCCCAGACAAGGTGTACCTGATCGGTTTCAGCCAGGGCGCGATGATGACCTACGAAGTGGGGCTGAGGCCGCCAGTGGCGGTCGGTGGGATCGCCGCGCTGAGCGGGCGTTTGTTGCCGGTGTTGAAGGCCGAACTCAAAAGCGAACAGCAGCCGTTGCCGCTGAGCATCTTCATCGGCCACGGCACCGCCGATGATCCGGTGCCGTATAAAAACGGCACCGAGGCTAACACGCAGCTACAGAAACTCGGTTATAACCCGCAGTTCCATGCCTATCCCGGCGTCGGCCACAGTATCAGTGCGGCCGAGCTGCGCGACTTGAACGGCTGGTTGCAGCAGCTCAATCCTTGAGGATGGTTTTCACCAGGGCATCGTGACCTTTCTTGTCGCTGGCGCGGGAGATCACCTGCACAAGCGCCATCTTCGTGCCGGAACCGGCCATCAGCGTGGTGTTGAGAGTCTGGCCACCGCCCTGGGTCGCGGTGCTGTCGACCTGACGCAAGCCAAGGCCGGTGCCTTTCTGGGTCAGGCTCTTTTCGCTGAGTTTGTTGAAGTCCGGCAGCGCCTTGCGTTGGTCTTCGATGAAGCTCGACACGCTGCCGTCGAGGAACTGCCCGTCGTTGTCCTTGACGTGCTGGCCTTCGGGGATCTTGTTTTCAGCGGTAATGACCACGGTTTTCGTGGCCTCGTTGGTGTACATCGTGCCCGTGGTCCCGCTCGGGCTGGTCGGTAGCGGGTCGGCGACGAAACCTTTTGGCAGCACAAAGGTGAACTTGCCCTCGAGCATCGAGACTTTCTCGGTGCCGGCATTTTTCTTGGCCGCTTGCGCGTGAATGGCGCCGAAACCGGCGAGGGCCGCCACCAGCAGGACGACGGTTTTTTTGCTCAACAATGACATGTGAATCTCCGGTGGATGGTCGCGCGAGGCGGGCGATCATCCCACGGAGCGTGCCGGTCGTTCCAGCGCGAATCATCTGAGCGGTTACTGTGTCTGCGCTTTCGCCAACGGACGGGCCAGCAGGCGTTTGGTCACGCCGAGCATGGCCACCGACACCGCAACGCCGACGGCAAATCCGCTCAGGCCCATGCTTGGCAAGGTCAATGCCGAGACCAGACAAAACGCTGAGAACGAATACATGCCGGTCGCCGTCGCCCTTAACAATGCGGCGGTAAATGCCGGGCCGCGGGTCTGTTGCGAGAACACCGCCATCACACTGCCGAGTACCGGGAACACTGCGAGCAAACCGCTCCAGCGCTCGCCGACGGTGCTGGCGAGCATCGTCACCACCAAGGTCAACGCGGCGCCGGCGATCATCCGCCAGATCAGTTTGTCCGACTTCGGCGCCTTGCCGCTGAGCACCGGTTGCACGGTGGGAAACAGATACGGCGATGCCAATAACGCAACCGCCGCCGCTGCCACTGAAAACGGCAGCGACGCCGGAATCAGCGACAGCACCCCTGCGATCACGGCCCACACCGACAGCGACGCCGCCAACGCCAGCGGCCAGTTCGCCCGTTGCGCCACCTGCGCGTAAGTGATGCAGAACGCAATCATCGCGAACATCGCCGATAACGCCGCCACCGCTGATTGCGCGGCAAAGCCCGGACCCTGCTCGATAGCGAGGAAAAACAGAATCGGCCCGACCACCACCGGCAACCCCGACAGCCACCCGGCCACGCTCGGCCCCCAGCGTTTGCCCGCCAGGGAAATCAGCAGCAGAAAACCGGGAATCAGCAGCAGTTTGAGGATCAGCACGCAGGAGTCTCCATCCGTTGAAGGTTCGCCACGTTAGCATTGTCGATCGGCGATTGCTGCCTATGTGTGCGGTTTTTGTATACAAAGTGCCGACGACGATACCCGGCTATGCTTTGATTATCAGGGCTTGCCGGAGTCGATACCGCGATGAACAAAACACCCAAGGTGTTACGGGGATGTTGCGGCATAGGCTTGTGGGCGCTATTGCTGACGCCAACCTGGGCCAATTGGCAGGACGCCGTGCCCGGCGCGCAAATCATCGGCACCGGCGATTACAGCGTATTTGGTTTCGATGTCTACAACGCGCGCCTGTGGAGTGCCGCGCGGCCCCTGGTCGACGGTCAGCCGTTTGCGCTGGAGCTGATCTACCGCCGCAACATTTCCCGCGACGACCTGGTCAAGGCCAGTGTCGATGAAATCAAACGCCTGGCTGATGGCCGCGTCAGCCCGGCGCAATTGGCCGGTTGGCAGATCCAGATGCAGCAATCGTTCGTCGATGTGCAAGCCGGCACGCGCATTACCGGGGTGTATCTGCCGGGGCAGGGCGCGCGGTTTTTTGTCGGCCAGCAGTTACAGCACGAGATCGATGACCCGCTGTTTGCCCGAGCGTTTTTTGCTATCTGGCTCGATCCGCGCACGCGCAGTCCCGAGTTGCGCGAACAGTTATTAGGTATGAGCCAATAGATTTTTTTGCGCTTCAAGGCTCAGGCGGAAACCTCTAAGCTGCGTCTTTCCGACTTGTTTCTGGATGTGTGCGTGAAATTCAGTTTGCCCAAAATCGCCACCGCGCCGTTTTGCCCACCGGAAGTGGCTGGCAGTGTTGCGGTTGATCCCAATGCCTCGTTCTTCAAACGGGTGCTGCGCTTCGCCGGTCCCGGTTTGCTGGTGTCGATCGGTTACATGGATCCGGGCAACTGGGCTACCGCTATCGAGGCCGGTTCACGCTTTGGCTACAGCCTGTTGTTCGTGGTGTTGCTGGCGAGTCTGGCGGGCATGGTCGTGCAATGTTTGTGTTCGCGGCTGGGCATCGCCACCGGGCGCGATTTGGCGCAATTGTCCCGCGAGCGCTACAGCACGCCGACTGCACGGCTGCAGTGGGTACTGGCGGAAATCTCGATCATCGCCACGGACCTCGCTGAAGTGCTTGGTTGTGCGCTGGCGTTTCACTTGTTGCTCGGCTGTTCGCTGACCTTCGGCATTGCCCTGACGGCGTTCGACACCTTGCTGGTGCTGGCCCTGCAAAATCGTGGTTTCCGCAGACTGGAAGCGATCATGTTGGTGCTGGTCGCAACCATCGGCGTGTGTTTCTTCGTTGAACTGTTGCTGATCAAACCCTACTGGCCGGATGTCGCCCAAGGTTTCAAACCGTCGCTGGCGGCGATTGGCGAGGCGGCGCCGTTGTACCTGGCCATCGGTATTCTCGGCGCCACGGTGATGCCGCATAACCTCTATCTGCACACCTCGATCGTGCAGACACGGATGATCGGCAAGGATCTGGCGAGCAAGCAGGACTCGGTGAAACTGGCGCGCATCGACACCATCGGTTCGCTGGCGCTGGCGTTGCTGGTCAACGCGGCGATCCTGATCCTCGCCGCTGCGGCGTTTCACCAGTCCGGGCACACCGATGTGGTGGACATTCAGGACGCCTACCACTTGCTCGATCCGCTGGTCGGCGGTGCGCTGGCCAGCGTGTTGTTCGGCGTCGCGCTACTGGCGTCGGGGCAAAGTTCGACCTTCACCGGCACCATCGCCGGCCAGGTGATCATGGAGGGGTACCTGAACCTGCGGATCCCGTGCTGGCAGCGACGCTTGATCACTCGCGGACTGGCATTGATTCCAGCGTTTATCGGCGTGTGGCTGATGGGCGATAACGCGATTGGCAAGTTGCTAGTGTTGAGTCAGGTGGTGCTCAGTCTGCAACTGCCGTTTGCCCTGTATCCATTGATTCGCATGACCAACGACAAACAGCTGATGGGGCCGTTTGTAAATCGCTGGCCAACCCGGGTGTTGGCTTGGGGGTTGTTTGTGGTGATCAGTGGCGCTAACAGCTGGTTGATTTTGCAGTGGGCGGTTTGATCCAGCATTTGCAGTGACTGGGCTGGCCTCTTCGCGAGCAGGCTCGCTCCCACAGTTTCCAAGGTGATTTCAACAGTGTGTACACCTCGTAACCTTGTGGGAGCGAGCTTGCTCGCGAATGCGGAGTATCAGGCTCCGACATCGCTAAATATTGGAATGCGCCCATTGAGCGAAGGCCGGTAGTGCCAGTTCAAGCGATTCAGATCGATGCCACGCCCAAGTATTTCCCGCACCGTCGCCCCGGCAATACTCATCGCCAACGCTTGCCCCGGACACTGATGTCGGCCACTGCCAAAACTGAAACTGCGGCGGTTGGCGCGCTGCGGCAGAAACTGCTCAGGGTGTGCGTTAAGCGCCGGATCACGATTGGCCGAGGCCAACAAAACCAGAATCACATCACCCGCCTCGACACGCACACCGGCAATCTCGCACGGCGCGGCGACGAAGCGCCGGGTGTTCTGCACCGGCGGATCGAAGCGCTGGACTTCGTTGAGCAGTGCTTCGATGGATTCGCCGCGCAGTGCTGGCTGACGACGTAGCGCCAACAGCGTGTTGCCGATCAGCCCGGCGCAGGCTTCGAACGTCTGCGAGCAGAGGCCGATCAGGTTGGCGATCAGGGTTTCTCCATCGCCGGCAAAACGCTGCTGGATGGCTCCCAACAAATTGCTGGCAGGCTCGGCGAGTAACTCGATGAAGTAGCCGCGCAGTTGTTCGGCCGCCGCATTCGCTGCGGCCAGTTGCAGGTCATTGCTCAGCGGCGACAGGCAGGCGACGAAGTCCGCCGTCAGCTCGCTGACTGCCCGCGCCTGCGCCGGGGTGAATCCCAAAAGCGCCGCGATTACGCATGCCGGGCCGCGAAACATTGCCTTGTACACACCGTCGGCGTCCGCTGTGATCAGCCGGGCGGCGACCAAAGCATTGATCGTCTCAAGGTCCAGCGCTGCCAGCTCAGGCTCGATTGCCGAACGCGGGCAGCGCTGGCGTTCGCCGTCATTCATGCGCATCAATTGGCCGAAGACCTTGCCGGCCATGCTTTTTGCAATCGCCGTGGGTACGGGTTCCTGCGCCGGGCGCACCCGACAATCAGCGTGGGCCAACACCGCACACACCGCGCGGGCGCTGCTGGCGACCCACAGTTTCAACTCCGGATGAAACGTCATTCCACTTGCTGCGCGCAGTTCGGCGTAGTAGGGATAAGGATCGACATGCGTTGCGGCACTGATCGGGTTCATGGTTTGCATCCTTGTCGGCGGGGAAAGTGTTGCTACTATCTCCACTGCGCAACGACGACGATTCGTCCGGGAGCGAACTATGCACGCAGAACATCAAGACATCGGCGTATCGCAGGTGGCCGCCGCCATCGCCGAGCCGGCGCGAACCAAAATCCTCTGTTCGCTGATGGACGGCCACGCCCGCACGAGCACGGAGCTTGCGACGATCGCCGAAGTCAGCGCCTCGACCGCCAGTGTGCACCTGGCGAAACTCAAGGACCTGGCCTTGGTGCGTCTGCATGTGCAAGGCCGTCATCGCTATTACAGCCTCGCCGATCAGCGTGTGGCGCAAGCGCTGGAAGCGTTGATGGTAATCGGTCAGAACGCCGCGCCGACGTTCAAGCCGCACACCCCGGATCGCCTGCAATTCGCCCGTACGTGTTACGACCACATGGCCGGAACGCTGGCGGTGTTGTTGCATGATCGTTTACTCGCAGCGGGTTGGCTGGTGCAGACCGACGAGCAGGTGTATCGCTTGAGTGATACGGGCGAAGTGTTGTTTGTTGGACTGGGCATCGAAGTGCAGGATTTGACCACCCTGCGCCGCAAGTTTGCCTGCCCGTGCCTGGACTGGAGCATGCGCCGGCCGCATCTTGGTGGCTCGCTGGGCGCTGCGCTGTTGCAGACCGCGCTGAAGCGCAAGTGGGTGACGCAGGATCTGGACAGTCGGGCGCTGGCGTTGACGGCGGCGGGGCGCAAGGAGATCGGTGCGCGGTTTGGCGTTGAGTGGCCGGTAGACGGGCAGACCAACAGATCGCAGCCTTCGGCAGCTCCTACAGGAATCGCGTACACCCGATAAATCTCGACTCTACCCAATCCATGTAGGAGCTGCCGAAGGCTGCGATCTTTTGATTTTCAGCTTCTGACCGACGAGGGGCGCATCTGCCACCTTGTATCACCGCAGACGACTCTATACTGTATATGCAAACAGTATAGGGCCCGCGCCATGCAAATCATCGACAAGCTGAGCATCCTCGCCGACGCCGCCAAGTACGACGCCTCCTGCGCGAGCAGCGGCGCGCCCAAGCGCAGCTCCGAAGGCAAGAGCGGGTTGGGCTCGACCGATGGCATGGGCATCTGCCACAGCTACACGCCGGACGGGCGTTGCGTGTCGTTGTTGAAGATTCTGCTGACCAACTTCTGTCTTTACGATTGCCAATACTGCGTCAACCGCCGCTCCAGCGATGTTCCGCGCGCTCGTTTCACCCCCGAGGAAGTCGTCGCGTTGACCATGGATTTCTACCGGCGCAACTGCGTCAGCGGATTGTTCCTCAGTTCGGGGATCATCCGCTCGGCGGACTACACGATGGAGCAACTGGTGCGGGTGGCGAAGCTGCTGCGCGAAGAGCATGAGTTTCGCGGGTACATCCATCTCAAGACCATTCCCGAAGCCGATCCGGCATTGATCGAAGAAGCGGGACGCTACGCTGATCGCCTGAGCGTCAATATCGAACTGCCGACCGATGCCAGCCTGCAAGTGCTGGCGCCGGAGAAGGACATCGCGTCGATCAAACAGGCAATGAACACCATCTACACTGGCGTGCAGACCGTGTTGAACGAACCGCGCTCGGCGAAGTTCGCTCCGGCCGGGCAGAGCACGCAGTTGATTGTCGGCGCCGACGACACCGACGACAGCACCATTCTCCACAGTGCCCAGGCCTTGTACGGCAACTTCCGTCTGCGGCGGGTTTATTACTCGGCCTTCAGCCCGATCCCTGACAGTCCGAAAAGCGTGCCGCTGGCCGCGCCGCCGCTAATGCGCGAACACCGCTTGTATCAGGCCGATTTTCTCTTGCGCAGTTATGGCTACAGTGCCGATGAACTGCTCAAGGGACCGGGCAATCTCGCGTTGGACATCGACCCGAAACTCGCCTGGGCCTTGCAGAATCGCGAGGTGTTCCCGCTCGATCTGAACCGTGCCGAAGCATCCCTGATTGCGCGTATTCCCGGCATTGGTTTGCGTACCACCGAACGTCTGGTGGAGTTGCGCCGACAACGGCGCATTCGTTACGAAGACGTCGCGCGCATGCGCTGTGTGCTGGCCAAGGCCAAGCCGTTCATCATCACCAGCGACTACCATCCGCAACAGGCCGAAGTCACCAGCCATTTGCTCTATCAACAATTGCGCGACCGGCCGATGCCGCACCAGATGGGGCTGTGGGGATGATCAATCTCGATTGCGACGACCTGTTCGACACGTGGCGCCAACAGGCGCGCTGGTTGCTGAGCCATGAAGTCGATCCGAGTCTGGTGAGCTGGGCCTCGGAGGGGGTGGGTGATCTGTTTGCCAATGATGATCCGGTGCCTGAGGGGCAGGGGCCGTTTGTGGCAAAGATCCCGCGCGCGTTGCTCGACACGCTGGAACAGGCTTCGCGCTATCGCGGCGATCAACGCTGGAGTTTGTTGTATGAAGTGTTGTGGCGCGTCAGCCACGGCGACCGCACGGCGATGATGGCCGGGGACAAACTGGGCAGCGAACTGCAGCGACGAATCAAACAAGTCAATCGCGAAGCCCATCACCTGCATGCGTTTGTGCGTTTCATCGAACGCCCTTCATCCAGCGCGGGTCCGCAATATGTGGCTTGGCATGAACCGGCCCATGACATTTTGCACAGCGCCAGTGAGCATTTCATCGGGCGAATGGGCCGCCACCGCTGGTTGATCGCCACGCCGCGTGACGGGGTTTATTACGATGGCGAGCAACTGATCTATCAGCGTCAATGCCCGGTGGAATGGCAGCAGCTGGCGCAGAATGTCGATGATCCTCATGGGGATCTGTGGCTGACGTATTACAGCCACATCTTTAATCCAGCGCGGTTGAACGAGAAGGTCATGCAGGGGCATTTGCCGGCGCGGTTCTGGAAGAATCTTCCCGAGGGGGAGTTGATTCCCGGATTGATTACGCAGGCGCGGATGGGGAAGCAGCAGAATGGGCAGGCGAGTGGGATTGCCAACCGTGCAGGTAAACGGATTGCCTTGAAGAGCTAAAAGCCTACCCTCACCCTAACCCTCTCCCAGAGGGAGAGGGGACTGACCGAGGTGTTCGGACTTGATCCATCGACCTGAAAGTTTGCGTCGAACTTCGGTCTGGAGAACAACCGAGATCGGCTCCCTTTCCCCCTCGCCCCCCTGGGGGAGAGGGCTGGGGTGAGGGGGCGAGGATCTCCAGCACGACATAAAAATCCCGGCACAATAAAAAGCCCTCCACCAATCACTCGGTGGAGGGCTTTTCTACATCAACACCCGTCAAATCAAACCTTGACGATCCAGCCCGCTGGCGCTTCGATGTCGCCGGTCTGTACGCCCGTCAGCTCTTTGTAGAGCTTCTGGGTCACAGGACCCACTTCGGTCTCGCTATGGAACACATGCAGATGGTCGTTGTAGCTGATACCACCGATCGGCGTGATCACCGCAGCCGTACCGCAAGCGCCGGCTTCCTTGAAGTCCGACAGTTTGTCGATCAGCACGTCGCCTTCAACCACTTCCAGGCCCAGACGCGATTTCGCCAGTTCGATCAGCGACAGGCGGGTGATGCCTGGCAGAACCGACGGCGAGTTCGGCGTGATGAACTTGTTGTCGTGGGTGATCCCGAAGAAGTTGGCCGAGCCGACTTCTTCGATCTTGGTGTGGGTCATCGGATCCAGATAGATCGCGTCGGCGAAGTTGGCTTTCTTCGCTTTCGAGCCCGGCATCAGGCTGGCTGCGTAGTTGCCGCCGACCTTGGCTGCGCCGGTGCCTTGTGGGGCGGCGCGGTCGTAGCTGGAGATCTGGAAGTTGTGCGGGGTCAGGCCGCCCTTGAAGTAGGCGCCGACCGGGATGCAGAAGATCGAAAAGATGAACTCGGGTGCAGTGCGCACGCCGATGTTGTCACCCACGCCGATCACGAACGGACGCAGGTACAGCGCGCCGCCGGTGCCGTAGGGCGGAATGAAGCGCTCGTTGGCACGAACCACTTCTTTACAGGCTTCGATGAACTGCTCGGTGTCGACCGTTGGCATCAACAGACGCGCGCAGCTGCGTTGCATGCGCAGGGCGTTCTGGTCCGGGCGGAACAGGTTGATCGAGCCGTCCTTGCAACGATAGGCCTTCATGCCTTCGAAGCACTGCTGGCCATAGTGAAGGGCCGTCGAGCCTTCGCTGATGTGCAGCACGTTATCTTCGGTCAGGGTGCCTTTGTCCCACTCGCCATCGCGAAAGTACGACAGATAGCGTTTGTCGGTCTTGATGTAGTCAAAACCCAGCTTGTCCCAATTGATGCTTTCGTTACCCATGACACCCTCTATCACTGAACAACCGTCGAAACGGTTCAAGGCTTCTGACGTTTTTTGGATGGGCACAACAATACTTCATTCTTGAGCGGTTTCGCAGCCCGGACTATCGGATGACAGGCAGATAGTTCGTGTTGACCTCAAGAATTCGCGAGCAGGTCGAATCGTCGCACCGTCGCTCCCACAGGGAAACGCATTCCAAATGTGGGAGCGAGCCTGCTCGCGAAGGGGCCTACAGGTGCAACGCATGCCCGAGGGCACGCAACGCCGCTTCCTGCACCGCTTCACCCAAGGTCGGATGCGCATGAATGGTGCCGCCGATGTCTTCCAGCCGCGCACCCATTTCCAGGCTTTGCGCAAACGCGGTCGACAATTCGGAAACACCCACGCCCACCGCTTGCCAGCCTACAATCAGATGATTGTCCCGACGAGCGACCACACGCACGAAGCCGCTTTTCGACTCCAGCGTCATCGCCCGGCCATTGGCGGCGAACGGGAAACTGGAAACGATGCAGTCCAGTCCCGCAGCTTTTGCTTCGTCCGGGGTCTTGCCGACGACCACCAGTTCCGGGTCGGTGAAGCACACCGCAGCAATGGCCGTCGGGTTGAACTCGCGGCTCTTGCCGCTGATCAACTCGGCAACCATTTCGCCCTGAGCCATGGCGCGGTGGGCCAGCATCGGTTCGCCGCTCAAATCGCCAATCGCGTAGACGTTGCGCATGCTGGTCTGGCAGCGGCTGTCGATCTTGATCGCCGAACCGTTCATGTCCAGATTCAGCGCTTCCAGATTCAAGCCCTGCGTATTCGGTTTGCGACCAACGGCGACCAGCACCTGATCGGTTTCCAGGTTGAGGGTTTCGCCCTCGGGATCGCGTACCTGCAAGGTGCCATCGAAGCCCAGCACGCTGTGCTTCAGATACAGCTTCACGCCCAGTTGCTTCAGCGCGTCATGCACCGGTTGCGTCAGTTCAGCATCGTAGGCCGGCAGGATGCGATCCTGCGCCTCGACCACACTGACTTCAGCACCAAGCTTGCGATAAGCAATGCCCAGTTCCAGACCAATGTAACCACCGCCCACCACCACCAGACGTTTTGGCACGGATTTCGGCGCGAGTGCTTCGGTGGAAGAGATGATCGGCCCGCCAATTGGCAGGATCGGCAGATTGACGCTGGTCGAACCGGTGGCCAGCGCCAGGTGCTCGCACTGGATGCGCGTGTCGCCAACGTCAACGGTTTTGCCGTCGATGACTTTGGCCCAGCCATTGATGACCTGAACCTTGTTCTTTTTCAGCAAGGCAGCGACGCCGGTGGTCAGGCGATCAACGATGCCGTCCTTCCACTCGACGCTTTTAGTGATGTCGAGGCTCGGCGCGGCAACGCTGATGCCCAGCGCCGAATGCTGGCTGTGGTGCTGCGTCTGATGAAACTGCTCAGCCACATGAATCAGCGCTTTCGACGGGATGCAGCCGATGTTCAGGCAGGTGCCGCCCAGCGATTGGCCTTCAACCAGAATGGTCGGAATGCCCAGTTGACCGGCGCGAATCGCCGTCACATAACCGCCGGGGCCGCCGCCGATGATCAGCAGCGTAGTGTTCAGAGATTGCATGCCTTACTCCACAAACAAAGTGGCAGGTTGTTCGATCAAGCCGCGAATGGCCTGGATGAAGAGTGCCGCGTCCATGCCATCGACCACGCGGTGATCGAAGGAACTGGAGAGGTTCATCATCTTGCGGATCACCACCTGGCCTTTGACGACCATTGGCCGTTCGACGATTTTGTTGACGCCGACGATCGCCACTTCCGGCAGGTTCAGCACCGGCGTGCTGACAATGCCGCCCAGCGCACCGAGGCTGGTCAGGGTGATGGTAGAACCGGATAGCTCATCGCGACTGGCCTTGCCATTGCGCGCGGCGTTGGCCAAACGGGAGATTTCCGTGGCGCTGTCCCACAAGCTGCGCGCCTCGGCGTGACGCACCACCGGCACCATCAGGCCGACATCGCTTTGCGTGGCGACGCCGACATGCACCGCGCCGAGGCGGGTGATGACCTGGGCTTCGTCGTCGTAGCGGGCGTTCATTTGCGGAAAGTCGCGCAGGGCGACGACCAGCGCACGGACGAGGAACGGCAGCAAGGTCAACTTGCCACGGCTGGCGCCGTGTTTTTCATTGAGATGCGCGCGCAGTTCTTCAATCGCGGTGACGTCGATTTCTTCGACATAGCTGAAGTGCGCGGCACGCTGCGTGGCGTCCTGCATACGCTGGGCGATCTTGCGGCGCATGCCGATCACTTGAATCTGTTCTTCGTCGTTACGCTGGGCGTAAGCGGCGGCGACTGGTGCTGAAGCGTTGGACTGACCTTGCGCCAGATAGGCTTCAAGGTCTTCGTGCAGCACACGACCGGCCGGGCCGGAACCGCGCACCAGGCGCAATTGAATGCCCAGATCCAGCGCATGTTTGCGCACGGCCGGGGAGGCGAGCGGGCGTTCGTCTGCTTCGCGCGCAACCATCGGGCCTTGGCAAACCGCAGCAGGGCGCGGCGCGGCTGGAGCAGGTTTGCTCTCAACAACGGTTTCAACTTTCGGCGCAACCGGCGCTTCTTTAACAGGCGCAGGTGCGGCGGACTCTTTCAAGTTCCCGGCACCTTCAACCTCGATGCTGATCAGCACACTGCCAACCGCCATCACTTCACCCGGCTGACCACCGAGGGCAATCACCTTGCCGTGCACGGGCGATGGAATATCAACCATCGCCTTATCAGTCATCACATCCGCCAGCACCTGATCTTCAACGACCAGATCGCCCACCTTGACGTGCCACTGCGACAGTTCTACTTCTGCGATGCCTTCGCCGATGTCCGGCATCTTGATAACGTGCGTGCCCATTCAGACCTCCATGACCCGTTTCAACGCCGCACCCACTCGGGACGGCCCTGGGAAATACGCCCACTCCTGCGCGTGCGGGTAGGGAGTGTCCCAACCGGTGACGCGTTCGATCGGCGCTTCCAGGTGATGGAAGCAATGCTCTTGCACCAGCGACACCAGTTCGGCGCCGAAACCGCAGGTGCGGGTGGCTTCGTGTACTACCACGCAGCGGCCGGTTTTCTTCACCGACTTGACGATGGTTTCCAGGTCCAGCGGCCACAGGCTGCGCAGGTCGATGACTTCGGCATCCACGCCGGATTCTTCGGCAGCGACTTGCGAGACGTAAACGGTGGTGCCGTAGGTCAGCACCGTCACGTCCTTGCCCGGACGGGTGATCGCGGCAACGTCCAGCGGCACGGTGTAGTAACCGTCCGGAACCTGGGCTTGTGGGTGTTTCGACCACGGGGTTACCGGGCGGTCGTGGTGGCCGTCGAACGGGCCGTTGTACAGGCGTTTCGGCTCAAGGAAGATCACCGGGTCATCGTTCTCGATGGAGGCGATCAGCAGGCCTTTGGCGTCATATGGGTTGGACGGCATCACGGTGCGCAAGCCGCACACCTGAGTGAACATCGCCTCGATGCTCTGGCTGTGCGTCTGACCGCCATAGATGCCGCCGCCGCATGGCATACGCAGGGTCATCGGTGCGGTGAACTCGCCAGCCGAGCGATAACGCAGGCGCGCCGCTTCGGAAATGATCTGGTCGGAAGCCGGGTAAACGTAGTCGGCAAATTGAATCTCGGCGACCGGACGCAAACCGTAAGCGCCCATACCGACGGCAACACCGACGATGCCGCTTTCCGAGATCGGTGCGTCGAACACCCGCGAGGTGCCGTACTTGGTCTGCAGGCCTTCGGTGCAGCGGAACACGCCGCCGAAGTAGCCGACGTCCTGACCGAACACCACGACATTGTCATCACGCTCAAGCATCACATCCATGGCCGAGCGCAGGGCCTGGATCATGGTCATGGTGGTCGTGGTCATGGCGGTTTCCAACTGAATATTGTTGTTGTGGTCGTTCATGTCAGATCCCCAACTGCTGACGCTGGCGCTTCAAGTGCTCCGGCATCTCTTTGTAGACGTCTTCGAACATGGTTGCGGCGCTAGGAATCTGACCGCCAGCGAGGGTGCCGTACTGTTCGGCCTGTTTCTGCGCGGCAATCACTTCGGCTTCGAGCTCGGCGCTGACAGCGGTGTGCTCTTCTTCCGACCAGTGGCCAACCTTGATCAGGTGCTGTTTGAGACGGGCGATCGGGTCGCCGAGCGGGAAGTGGCTCCAGTCATCGGCCGGACGATATTTCGACGGATCATCGGAGGTCGAGTGCGGGCCGGCACGGTAGGTGACCCATTCGATCATGGTCGGGCCGAGGTTGCGGCGGGCGCGTTCGGCAGCCCAGGCAGATGCCGCATACACCGCGTAGAAGTCGTTGCCATCCACGCGCAGCGAGGCGATGCCGCAACCGACGCCGCGTCCGGCGAAGGTGGTGGCTTCACCACCGGCGATGGCCTGGAAGGTCGAAATCGCCCATTGGTTGTTGACCACGTTGAGGATCACCGGCGCACGATATACGTGGGCGAAGGTGAGGGCGGTGTGGAAGTCCGATTCGGCGGTAGCACCGTCACCGATCCACGCCGAGGCGATTTTGGTGTCGCCCTTGATCGCGGAAGCCATACCCCAGCCCACGCCTTGAATGAACTGCGTGGCGAGGTTGCCGGAGATGGTGAAGAAACCGGCGTCCTTGACCGAGTACATGATTGGCAACTGACGACCTTTGAGCGGATCGCGCTCGTTGGACAGCAGTTGGCAGATCAGGTCGACCAGTGGCACTTCGCGGGCCATCAAAATGCTTTGCTGACGGTAGGTCGGAAAGCACATGTCGTCGATGTTCAAGGCCAACGCCTGAGCACTGCCGATGGCTTCTTCGCCGAGGCTCTGCATGTAGAACGACATCTTTTTCTGACGCTGGGCGACCACCATACGGTTGTCGTAGATGCGCGTCTTGAGCATGGCGCGCATGCCTTTTCGCAGGATCTCGACCGGCACGTTCTCGGCCCATGGGCCGAGGGCGTTGCCCTGATCGTCGAGCACACGAATCAGCCCACGCGCCAGGTCGGCGGTGTCGGCAGGTTCTACGTCGATGGAAGGTTTGCGCACCGTACCGGCATCGGTCAGATGCAGGTAGGAAAAATCGGTTTTGCAGCCGGGACGGCCCGAGGGTTCAGGGACGTGCAGGCGCAGCGGTTCATACGCTTGGGTCATGGCTTCTACGCTCGATCTTGTGAATTTCTTGTAGTGAGCTGGCAGTCATTCTTCGGTAGAAGAAATCTTGTCCTACAACAATCATAGGCCCGGGCAAGAAGAATATTTATCTCTGTTTCGTTGCGCTGAAGACGATTTGCAGATAGAAATTCTGCATAAACATAAAAAACAGGTGGTTTTGTCTCATGCGCAAACTGGACCGTACCGACATCGGCATTCTCAACAGCCTTCAGGAGAATGCGCGCATCACCAACGCCGACCTCGCACGCTCGGTGAATCTGTCGCCAACGCCGTGCTTCAACCGGGTCAAGGCGATGGAAGAATTAGGCCTGATTCGCGAGCAGGTGACGCTGCTGGATGCCGACCTGCTGGGGCTGCACGTTAACGTGTTCATCCACGTCAGCCTGGAGAAGCAGGTCGAGGAAGCGCTGCAGCATTTCGAGGAAGCCATTTCCGATCGCCCCGAAGTGATGGAGTGCTATCTCATGGCCGGAGACCCGGATTACCTTATCCGGGTCCTGGTGCCGACCATTCAGTCGCTGGAGCGCTTCATGATGGACTTCCTTACAAAGGTTCCCGGCGTGGCGAACATTCGCTCAAGCTTTGCGCTGAAGCAGGTGCGCTACAAGACCGCGCTGCCGCTGCCGGCGAATGGGTTAACGTTGGGGGCGTGAAGATCAAAAGATCGCAGCCTTCGGCAGCTCCTACATTGGATTCGCGTTTCTCCTGTAGGAGTTGCCGCAGGCTGCGATCTTTTGACGTTAAAGCTTGTTGATCGGGATCTTCAGGTACGTCACACCATTGTCGTCCGCCGCCGGAAAATTCCCCGCCCGCACATTCACCTGAATCGCTGGCAGCAACAGTGTCGGCATGCCCAGCCCGGCGTCACGCTTCGTGCGCATCTCGACAAACCCCGCTTCATCAATGCCGTCATGCACGTGAATATTGCTTTTGCGCTGCTCACCGACGGTACTCTGGCACTGCGATTGGCGACCCTCTGGCGGGTAATCGTGACACACGTAGAGTTTCACGCTGGCCGGGAAGGCCAGCAGTTTGTGGATCGAGTTGAACAATTGGTGGGCATTGCCACCGGGAAAGTCGCAGCGCGCGGTGCCGACATCGGGCATGAACAGCGTGTCGCCCACCAGAATCTGCTCGCCATCGATCAGATAAGCCATGTCCGCCGGGGTGTGGCCGGGGACGTGCAGGGCGGTGGCCTTGAGGTTGCCGATGCGAAACGACTCGTTCGGCGCAAACAGGTGATCGAACTGCGAGCCATCAACGCAAAACTCCGGCTCTAGATTGAACAGTGCCTTGAACACGTTCTGCACTTTGCTGATCGATTCACCGATGGCGATTTTGCCACCCAGTTCCCGACGCAGATACGGTGCGGCGGACAGGTGATCGGCGTGGGCATGGGTTTCCAGCAGCCACTGCACTTGCAGGTTGTGGGCGCGAACGAAGGCGATGATTTTGTCGGCCTGGGCAGTGCAGGTACGCCCGGCAGCGCCGTCGTAATCGAGCACCGGATCGACGATCGCACATTGCCCGCCGTCGGTTTCATAGACCACGTAGCTGTAGGTCGAAGAGGCGGGGTCGAGGAACGATTCAATCTGCGCGGGCATGGACACCAACCTGAACAAGGGAAATGGGTTGCAACACTTTATCTAAAAACATAATGTTCGCAGCTTAAGTGACCTTGAAGGCATCGTGCAAATGCAATCCAGTCTGACCGAATGTGAAGTTGCCCAACTCCGTGCCTCGGCCTCCAAGGCCTGCGCGTTGCTCAAGGCCATGGCCAATGAGGATCGCCTGTTGATCCTGTGTCAACTGACTCAGGGTGAGCGCAACGTCGGCGAACTGGAAAAAATGACCGGTGTGCGCCAACCGACGCTGTCCCAGCAACTGGGCATCCTGCGCGATGAAGGGCTGGTCGCGACCCGTCGTGAAGGCAAGTACATTTTTTACGGCCTTGCCAGTCCGGAAGTGATTCAGGTGATGAAGACCCTGTCCGGGCTCTATTGCGGCGCCGTGCTGAAAAGTCTCGGTCATCAATAAAGTGCCAGCCAACACAAAACCCATGTAGGAGTGAGCCTGCTCGCGATTGCGGTGTGTCAGCCACACATTCATTAACTGACACACCGCTATCGCGAGCAGGCTCACTCCTACAATGGATTTGTGTGAAGGCTGAGAAATCCTTGCGTGCAGCAAAAGGAACAAGCAATGAACGATCAACACTGGGGCCCATCCATCAGTGCAGACATCGTGGTCATCGGCGGTGGTACGGCCGGTATCGGTTTCGTCGCCAGCCTGCTCAAGCGTGATCCTGCGCTGAAAGTTACCGTGATCGAACCCAGCGCCCAGCATTACTACCAACCGGCGTGGACGCTGGTCGGCGGTGGTGCCTACGACGTCAAAGACACCGCACGGCCGATGAACAAGGTCATGCCAAAGCAAGCAAACTGGCTGCAAGCGGCAGTCACCGCAATCGACCCGGACCAGCGCCAACTCACCCTCAACGATCAACGCACCGTCAGCTATCAAAACCTGATCGTCTGCCCCGGCCTGCGCCTGGCCTGGGAGAAGATCGAAGGCTTGGCGGAAAGCCTCGGTCAGCACGGCGTCACCTCCAACTACAGCTACCAGCACGCGCAGTACACCTGGGATCAGGTGCAGAAACTGCGCGGCGGCAAGGCCCTGTTCACTCAACCGGCGATGCCGATCAAATGCGCCGGCGCGCCGCAAAAAGCGTTGTACCTGTCCTGCGATCACTGGCGTAAAACCGCTGCGCTGGACAGCATCAATGTCGAATTCAATCTGGCCGGCGCCGCCCTGTTCGGCGTGGCGACGTTCGTGCCACCGTTGATGAAGTACATCGAGAAATACAACGCGCAATTGGCCTTTAACTCGAATCTGGTCAAGGTCGACGGCCCGGCGAAAATCGCGTGGTTCGAGATCAAGGACGCTGACGGCAACGTAACCCGCGAGGCGAAAACATTCGATCTGCTGCACGTCGTGCCGCCACAGATCTCGCCGGATTTCATCGCGCAAAGCCCTTTGGCTGACGCGGCTGGCTGGTGCGAAGTAAACCCGCACAGCCTGCAGCACCCGCGTTATCCGGAAGTGTTCGCCCTCGGTGATATCTGCGGCACCAGCAACGCAAAAACCGCCGCAGCGGTGCGCAAGCAAGTCGTGGTGGTCGCGGAAAACCTGCTGGCCCTGCGCAAGCAACAACCTATGCCGCTGAAGTACGACGGCTACGGTTCCTGCCCGCTGACGGTGGAGAAGGGCAAGGTGATCCTTGCCGAGTTTGGATACGCCGGCAAGTTGCTGCCGACCTTTCCACTGGACCCGACCGTGGCGCGACGTTCGGCGTGGTTTCTCAAGGCGACGCTGCTGCCGTGGTTCTACTGGAACGGCATGCTCAAGGGCCGCGAGTGGCTGACTGGTCTGTCCAAGGTCGACTGAGAAAACCCTATGTTGCTGGCAAGTCTGTTTGGCATGGTGATGGGATTGGTCCTCGGTTTGACCGGGGCCGGCGGCGGGATTCTTGCGGTGCCAGCGCTGGTGCTCGGGCTTGGCTGGACGATGACGCAGGCAGCGCCAGTGGCGCTGTTTGCGGTCGGCAGTGCGGCGGCGGTCGGCGCTATCGACGGTTTGCGTCATGGCTTGGTGCGCTATCGCGCGGCATTGTTGATAGCGGCGCTGGGTGCGGTGTTTTCGCCGTTGGGCATTTACTTCGCGCACCAGTTGCCGGAGAAAATCCTGATGATCCTGTTCAGTCTGCTGATGGTCATGGTGGCCTGGCGCATGCTGCGCCGCGAGCGTCAGCAGGAGGGGCCGAGCGATCACGGTCACGCCAGTTGGGGTCAGAAGAACTGCATGCTCAATGAACAAACCGGGCGCTTTGACTGGACGGCCAAATGCACCGCAACGTTGGCTGCGTTAGGCGCAATTACCGGCGTGGTGTCGGGTTTGCTCGGGGTCGGGGGCGGCTTCTTGATTGTGCCGGCGTTCAAGCAACTGACTGACGTGCAGATGCGCGGAATTGTCGCGACGTCGTTGATGGTGATCAGTCTGATTTCGGCAATCGGGGTGATCGGCTCGTTTCACGCAGGCGTGCGGATTGATGCGCAGGGTGCGGCGTTTATCGTGGCCAGCATTGTCGGCATGATCATCGGACGCAAGCTCTGCGCACGGGTGCCGGCGCGGACGTTGCAGGTGGGGTTTGCCAGTGTTTGTCTAGTGGTGGCGGGGTATATGTTGTTGCGGGCGTAAAGCAAAAACCGCAGCCCATCAAGGGCTGCGATTTTTTAACGGCTTACAACACCAAATGCGGCAACCACAGCGAAAGTGCCGGCACGTAAGTCACCAACATCAACACCAGGAACAGCACGGCATAGAACGGCAGCAGCGCCTTCACGGTGCTTTCGATACTGACCTTGCCCACCGCCGAACCGACAAACAGCACCGCACCCACCGGCGGCGTTATCAATCCGATCCCAAGGTTCACCAGCATGATCATGCCGAACTGCACCGGGTCAACACCAATGCCGAGAATCACCGGCATCAGGATCGGCGTGAGAATCAGGATCAGTGGCGCCATGTCCATCACCGTGCCGAGCAACAGCAGCATGACGTTGATGCACATCAGGATCACGTAGCGGTTGTCCGACAGGGTCAGGAACAGCGTGGTGATCTTCGCCGGGATCTGCATCAGGGTCATGATGTAACCGAAGCTTGCGGCGAAACCGATCAGGATCATCACGATCGAAATCGTTCGCACGGTGCGGTGCATCAGCTTCGGCAACTCACGCCATTTGTAGTCGCGGTAGATGAACATCGTGACGAAGAACGACCACAGCACGGCGATGGCCGCCGATTCGGTCGCGGTGAAGATGCCGGACAGGATGCCGCCGAGGATGATCACCATCGCCATCAGGCCCCAGAGGGCTTCGCCGACGATTTTCAACGCCTGGCGCATCGGGATCACTTCACCCTTGGGATAATTGCGTTTTCTCGCGAAAATCAGACACAGCACCATCAGGCAGGCGCTCATCAGCAAGCCCGGCACGATGCCCGCCATGAACAGCGAGGCAATCGAAACCGTGCCACCGGCGGCCAGGGAGTAGAGCACCGAGTTATGGCTGGGCGGGGTCAGCAGGGCTTGCACCGAACCGCTGACAGTCACGGCGGTGGAGAAGTCCCGTGGATAGCCCTTGCGTTCCATCTCCGGAATCAGCACCGAACCCACCGACGCGGTGTCGGCCACCGACGAACCGGAGATCGCGCCGAAAAAGGTCGAGGCGACAATGTTGACCAGTGACAGGCCACCGCGCACAAAACCCACCAATACCCCGGCACACGCCACCAACCGGCGAGACATGCCGCCCTCGGCCATGATCGCACCGGCCAGCACGAAGAACGGAATGGCCAGCAGCGAGAATTTGTTCACCCCCGAAGCGACCTGGATCATCACCGCCTGGAACGGGATGTCGATCCACCAAGCACCGATGAGCGCGGCGGCGCCCAGCGCGTAGGCGACGGGCATGCCGATCAGGATCAATACGATAAAGCTGCCCAGCAGTATCAAAGCGTCCATTAAGCGGCACCTTCATTTTCTTCAACCAGGTCGAACTGCACGACCCGCCGTTTGCTCTGGTCACCGAGCAAGAGTTTTTCCAGCACGAAAATCAGTGTCAGCAAGCCGCCCACGGGAATGGGCAAGTAGGTCACGCCAACGCGCAGATCGGGCAGGGCTGCCATGAACTGATTCCAGGTGGACATGCACAGCTTGGCGCCCCAGATCGTCATGAAGATGCAGATCGCTGCCATGAGCAGCTGGGAAAAAATTGCCGCCGCGGTTCTCAGCTGCGGCGGCATGCGGTCGGTGAGCATGGCCACGGCCATGTGCGCACCGGCGCGGTAACTGGCGGCGGCGCCGATGAAGGTAAACACCATCATCAACAGGATCGCCGTGGGCTCGGGCCAGCTCGAACCGGTGCCCAGCACGTAACGGGCGAACACGCCCCAGGGAATCATCAGGGAAATCGCCAGGACGGAAAGGCCGGCGATCCAGATGCACGTCATGTAGATCTTGTCGTTGATACGCAGCAGTAGATTCTTCATCGGGTTCCACCGTAACCGGGCGCGCCGCAGTCATCGGGCGCACCGGGCCTTGTTCAAGGGGACGGAGCGGGAGGCCTTACTGAACGGCTTCGATCTTTTTGATCAGATCGGCATACGGCGCGCCGTATTTCTCACGAACCGAGGCGGTGGCGTCGTAGAAGGGTTTCTTGTCGACCTGGATGAACTCGACGCCGGCAGCCTTGAGTTTTTCTTCGCTGGCAGCGGACTTCTTGTCCCACAGCACGCGTTCTTCAGCCTGGGCAGCCTTGGCGGCTGTTTTCACCAGCGTCTGTTGATCCGGGGTGAGTTTTTCCCAGGTGATTTTCGACATCACGATCGGCTCTGGCAGGATCAGGTGACCGGTCAGGCTGTAGAACTTGGCGTTCTGGAAGTGGTTGTGTTCGAGCAGGGTTGGCGGGTTGTTTTCCGCGCCGTCGATCACGCCGGTCTGTAGGGCACTGAAAATTTCGCCGGTGTCCATCGCGATGCCGTTACCGCCCATGGCGTTCATCATGTCGATGAACATCGGGTTGCCTTGCACGCGGATTTTCATGCCCTTGAGGTCTTCGAGCGTGCGCACCGGTTTCTTGGTGTAGATGTTGCGCGTGCCGCCGTCCATCCAGGCCAGTGCCACCAGGCCGAATTCGGAGTTGGTGATTTTGCCGAGGATTTCGTCGCCGACCGGGCCGTCGATGACATCGCGCATGTGTTGCTGGTCGCGGAAGATGAACGGCATGTTGAACACGTTTACGTCCGGCACCACTGGGCCGACGATACCCAGGCTGACGCGCGACAGCTGCACCGCGCCGACCTGCATCTGCTCGATGACTTCCTTTTCCGAACCGAGCACACCGCCCGGGAAGTACTTGAAGGTCAACTCGCCGTTGGTTTCCTTGGTCAGGGTCTTGCCCATGCTTTCTTCGGCTACGACGGTCGGGTAACCGGCGGGGTGAATGTCAGCGAATTTGAGTTCCAGCGCCTGAGCGGCACCGGCAAAGGTGAACATCAGTGGAAGTGCAGCGGCGAGCAAGGTGCGTTTGAAGTCCATGGGGGTGTCTCCAGTCTTGTTATTGTTGTATTCAAGGCGCAGCGGTGCAGCAGAGGGTTTAAAGCAAATCGTTGAAAAAGGGTTCCGGAAGGCCTTTGACGCCTGGCTTCAAGGCGAACACGCCGCCGGCCAGGGACTGCGGATCGTGGTCGTCGCCGGGACGAATCGAGGTGACGAACAAGGTGTCCATCCGGGTTCCACCGAAGGCGCACATGGTCGGTTTTTTCACCGGTACGGCCAGCGAGAAGTCGAGTCGGCCGTCCGGCGCGAAGCGGTGAATGAGGCCCGCGTCGTTGGCGCAGATCCAGTAGCAACCTTCGGCGTCCACGGCGGCACCATCGGGCCGGCCGGGGTAGTGGTTCATGTCGACGAAAACCCGGCGATTCGACGGTGTGCCGGTGTCGGTGTCGTAATCGAACGCCCAGATCAACTGCACATCGGGGTGCGAATCGGACAGATACATTGTCTTGCCGTCGGGGCTGAAACCGAGGCCGTTGGGCACGATGAAACCGTCGAGTTGCGCTTCGATCACGCCAGACTGCCCGGCGCCGTAACGATAGAGCCGACCCTCGGGCGCATTCAGACCCATGTTCAATACCATGCTGCCGGCCCAGAAGCGGCCCTGACGGTCGCAGCGGCCATCGTTCAGACGCATGTCGTCGCGACTGTGTGCAACGCTGGCGAGCCGCTCACTGTCGAGGCTGCTGTCGCTGTGCGGGTGCAGATGAAAGAAGCCGCTTTCCATCCCGGCCACCCAGCCGCCACGGCTGTGACGGGCGATGCAGGCGAGCATCTCCGGGGCTTTCCAGGCATGTACGTGGCCGGTGTCAGCGCTCCAGCGTTGCAGGCCGCCGTTGGGAATGTCGACCCAGTACAGCGCGTTTTCCTCTGCTACCCAGACCGGGCTTTCGCCCACGGCGTTGCGCGCATCGACGATCAATTCGGCTTGCATACTCAATCCCTTGTGTCGTTGTCAGAGTGATCAGTCGCCAAACGGACCGGCCGCGACAAACGCGCCGCCCTGATAGATTCGCGCCGGGTCATCGGCCGCCGGCATTGGCTGCGCCTCGACTTTTTCGCGGAACACTTCGGAGCTGTCCTTCGCCTCGAAGCCGAGGTGGCTGGCGAATTTGTTGTCCCACCAGACGTCCTTGTTGGCGGACATGCCGTAGACCACGGTGTGGCCGACGTTCGGTGTGTACAGCGCGCGTTCGAGCAATTGGGTGAGGTCGTCGAAGCTCAGCCAGGTGTGCATCATTCGACGGTTTTGCGGTTCGGGGAACGAGGAGCCGATGCGGATGCTGACGGTCTCGATGCCGTAGCGATCGAAGTAGAAACTGGCCATGTCTTCGCCGTAGGACTTGGACAAACCGTAGTAGCCGTCGGGGCGGCGCGCGGAGCTGGCGTCGAGCGCCTCGTCCTGCTTGTAGAAACCGATGACATGATTGGAGCTGGCGAAGATCACCCGCTTCACGCCATGCCGGCGCGCCGCTTCGTAGATATGGAAAACACCGCAGATGTTGGCGCCGAGAATCTCTTCGAACGGGCGCTCAACGGAGACGCCGCCGAAGTGCAGGATCGCATCCACGCCTTCGACCAATTGGTGCACGGCGTGTTTGTCGGCCAGATCGCAGACGACAATTTCTTCGCGATCATCGACAGCCGGGGCGAGGGCGGCGATGTCCGACAGACGCAGGACATTGGCGTAAGGGCGCATACGTTCGCGCAGGACTTTGCCCAGGCCACCGGCAGCGCCGGTCAGCAGCAGGCGATTGAATGGAGCGCGGGGAGTAGAGGTAGACGTCATGGCAATCCCTGGACACATTGTTATTAGGTTTGTTGTAGGTTGTCGTATGACTGTGCTGAAGTATCGGTAGGGTTTCCGGAACTTGTCAACGCGACTTTTGGTGTAAATGACGAAGGGGCTCTTTCACTTTTCAATCACCACGACTCCTTCGTTGCAATGCAATCCCCTTGTGGGAGCGAGCCAGCTCGAGAAAGCGGTGTATCAATCAACATCGATGCTGAATCTGCCGCCGCCATCGCTGGCAAGCCAGCTCCCACAGGGTGTTGTGGTGGCCACAGACATCGAAAACAACTTCGATACCTGTGGGAGCTGGCTTGCCAGCGATGAGGCCGGTGCAGGCAACTCTTGCATCGACTGACACGCCGCCTTCGCGAGCAGGCTCGCTCCCACAGGTAAACTCGGTGTGGCGACTGGCTTTACAACAACGAAATCGGATAACTGATAAAGATCCGGTTCTCGTCAAACTCGTTGGTGCTGAAGTCCCGACGAATCGTCGCGTTACGCCATTTCACGTTGAGGTTCTTCAGCGGCCCGCTCTGCACCGTGTAGGCCAGTTCCGATTCGCGGCCCCACTCCTTGCCGTCGGTGATCGTGCCGGTATGCACGTTATCGCCGCTGATGTAGCGGTTCATCATTGTCAGCCCGGGGATGCCGAGGGCGACGAAGTTGTAGTCGTGGCGCAGCTGCCAGGAGCGTTCCTTGGCGTTGTCATAACTGGCGTTGTAACTGTCGTTGGCGAGGGTGCCGCCGCTGGTGCCGTTGACCCGCATCCACGCGTCGTCGCCGCTGAGTTTTTGCAGACCGACATAGAACGTGTTGCCACCGTATTTCGCCGAAAGCAGAGCGAACGCCGTCTTGTTGTCGAGGTCGCCTGCCTGGGCGCTGCCGTCTTCCTTGCCGGTGAAGAAACCGAGGTTGGCGCCCAGCGTCCAGTCGCCCAACGGCTGGCTGTGGCTGAGGTTGAAGTACTGCTGCTGATAAATGTCGCTGAGTTCGGCGTACCACACGCCGACCAGCGTGCGCTTGTCGTTGAAGGTGTATTCACCGCCGCCGAAGTTGAAGCGATCGGAAGTAAACGCACCGCGGCCGTTCATCGACATGTCTTCCATGCTCGCGTCGTTGCGCGGGCTGTTGCCACGGAACTGCCCGCCATAGACGGTCAGGCCATTGATCTCGGTGGACGTGATCTGACCGCCGCGAAAGGTCTGCGGCAGCGAGCGGCCATCGTCGGAGCGCAGGATCGGCAGCACCGGCATCCATTCGCCGACCTTCAGTTCAGTCTTCGACACCTTGGCCTTCAGCGCTACACCGAGGCGCCCGAAGTTGTCGGCCGGACGTCCGTCATCGTGGATCGGCAACAGTTGCGTGCCCCCCGTGCCTTTACCGCCATCAAGCTTTTGCGAATACAGCCCCAGCACATCGATGCCAAAACCGACGGTGCCTTGGGTGAAGCCGGATTTGGCATCGAGGATAAAGCTCTGCGTCCACTCTTCAGCCTTGCCCTGCGGGTAGGCGGGGTTGACGAAGTTGCGGTTGAAGTAGGCGTTGCGCAGGTTCAGCGTGGCTTTGCTGTCTTCGAGAAAACCTTCGGCATCGGCGCTCATCGGCATGGCGAGGGCGAGGCTGCTGCAGCCGATCAGGCCAAGTGTGGAACGGCTGGAAAAGCGGGAAGGGCGGACGGAATTGCAGACGAATGTGCTCACTGTGACGCTCCCTGTTTCGTTTGTTGTTTTTATTATTTGTCATACGTCGTCGTACAACGTGGTTGCGGATATTTCCTAGGTTTCCCGGGAATGTCAACACTAAGTTATACGATGACTTTTTGGTTCACCCGGATCTCCTGTAGGAGTGAGCCTGCTCGCGATAACGGTCTATCTGAGATGAAAATGTTGACTGACACTCCGCGATCGCGAGCAGGCTCACTCCTACAAGGATTTGTGTTGTCCATGGGATGTGTGTTGCCGATGAATTTGCGGCAAACTTCACCCACCCTCCGCACAAGGCCTTTCAATGGATCAATACGCCCCGCGCAACTGGCAGCCGCACGAAAAGCCCAGTCTGCCCGGTTCCCCCTCGACGCCGTTGCACTCCAATCCCAAGCGCCTGGCCTATGCGCTGGTCGGTTTGCTGGTGGCGTTGACCGGTGGTTTGGGCAACTCGCTGGTGGTCGCCAACCTGCCTTATCTGCAGGGCGCACTCGGCGCGACCACCGCAGAAATGGCCTGGCTGCCGGCAGCGTATGTGATGACCAACGTGTCGATGAACCTGTTGCTGGTGAAGTTTCGCCAGCAGTTCGGTTTGCGTGCATTCACCGAGGTGTTTCTGGTGTTGTATGCGTTGGTGACCTTCGGCCATCTGTTCGTCAACGATCTGAATTCAGCGGTAGCGGTGCGGGCGGCCCACGGCATGGTCGGCGCGGCGCTGAGTTCGCTGGGCCTGTATTACATGGTTCAGGCGTTTCCGGCGAAGTGGCGGATGAAGGCGCTGGTGCTCGGTCTCGGCACCTCGCAACTGGCGTTGCCGCTGGCGCGTTTGTTCTCCGAAGACTTGCTGCAGATCGCCGAATGGCGCGGCTTGTACCTGTTCGAATTGGGCATGGCGTTGCTGTCGCTGGGTTGTGTGTTGCTGCTCAAATTGCCGCCGGGCGACCGCTTCAAAACCTTCGAAAAACTCGACTTCCTCACTTTCGCCATTCTCGCCACGGGCGTGGCGTTGTTGTGTGCGGTGTTGTCGCTGGGGCGCATCGACTGGTGGCTGGAGGCGGACTGGATTGGCGTTGCCCTGGCCTCGTCGATTGCGCTGATCGTCATGGGCCTGGCCATCGAACATAATCGCAGCAACCCGCTGCTGATGACCCGATGGCTGGGCAGCGGGGCGATGGTGCGGCTAGCGTTGGCGGTGGTGCTGATTCGCATGGTGACCTCCGAACAATCCACCGGCGCGGTCGGCTTCATGCAAAACCTGAATATGAGCAGTCAGCAATTGCACAGCCTGTACGTGGTGATGCTGCTGGGCAGTGTCGCCGGGCTGTTGACCAGTGCGCTGACCATCGACCCGAAACACCTGATCATGCCGCTGATCATCTCGTTGGCGCTGATGGCCACCGGTTCGGTGATGGACAGTTATTCGAACAACCTGACCCGCCCGGAAAACCTGTACTTCAGCCAGTTCCTGCTGGCCTTCGGCAGCACGTTTTTCCTCGGTCCGACCATGGTCCTCGGCACGCGCAACGTGCTGACCAATCCGCGCAATCTGGTGAGTTTTTCCGTGCTGTTCGGGATCTGTAACAACCTTGGCGGACTGATCGGCGCGGCATTGCTTGGTACTTTCCAGATCGTCCGGGAAAAATTCCACTCCAGCCACATCGTCGAGCATCTGGTGATGTCCGATCCACTGGTCGCTGCGCGGGTGCAGAGCGGTGGTTCGGCGTATGGCTCGTTGCTCGCCGACCCGAGCCTGCGCAACCTCGCCGGCATTCGCAGCCTGTCCAACGCCGCCACGCGCGAAGCGAACGTGCTGGCCTACAACGATGTCTTCATGTTGATCGCCGTGATTGCGGTGCTGACCATGATCTGGATTTCCATTCGTGCGCTGTGGCTGATGAGCACCACCAAAGCCGTCGCCGCCACGCCTTCCGTACCTTCGAGCGGTGCCCCTTCTTCATGACCGAACCGACCACCACAACCACCAATGCCATTGCCGCCACGCCCGAAGGTGTGGCGCCGCCGTCATCGCCGAACACCGAGCCACGCTCGTTGCGCGTGCGGATTATTTCTTCCATGGGCTTCGCGGCGATTGCCATCGTTGGCGTGTTGATTGTGCTTTATGCCTGGCAACTGCCGCCGTTCAGCAGTGCGGTTGAAACCACCGAAAACGCGCTGATTCGTGGGCAAGTGACGATCATCGGTCCGCAACTCGCCGGTTATGTCTACGAAGTACCGGTGCAGGATTTCCAGTACGTGAAGGCTGGCGATTTGTTGGTGCGCCTGGATGACCGCATCTATCAGCAGCGCCTCGACCAGTCACTGGCGCAATTGGCGGTGCAAAAAGCGGCGCTGGCCAATGTGGTGCAGCAGCGCAACAGCGCCGAGGCGACAATCAAATTGCGTCAGGCCGTGCAGGCCGACAGCGAAGCGCAGTTGCGCAAAAGCGAGGCTGATCTGCGACGGAATCAGGAATTGGTGCGCGACGGTTCGGTGTCCAAGCGCGAGATGGATGTGGCGCTGGCGGCCAATGCGCAAAGCGTTGCCGCCGTGGCGCAAGCCAAGGCCAATCTGGAAATCGCCCGTCAGGATCTGCAAACGGTGATCATCAATCGCGGCTCGCTGGAAGCCGCAGTGGCCAGCGCCGAAGCGGCGGTGCAACTGGCGCGGATCGATCTGTCGAACACCCGCATCGTCGCGCCGCGTGACGGTCAGCTCGGGCAGATCGGCGTGCGCCTCGGCGCCTACGTCAACTCCGGCGCGCAGTTGATGGCGCTGGTGCCGAACCAGAAATGGGTAATCGCCAACATGAAGGAAACCCAGATGGACAACGTGCGCGTCGGGCAACCGGTGCGCTTCACTGTCGATGCCTTGAACCACCGCCGATTCACCGGGCATGTGCAGCATATTTCCCCGGGTACGGGGTCTGAATTTGCGCTGTTGCAGGCGGATAATGCCACCGGCAACTTTGTGAAAATCGCCCAGCGCGTGCCGGTACGAATCACCATTGATGCTGATCAGCAGGAAGAGGAACGCTTGCGGCCGGGGATGTCGGTGGTGGTCAGCATCGATACCGCAGCAGGCGACACACAACCTCACTGACACAATGCATAACCCTGTGGGAGCGAGCCTGCTCGCGAAAGCGTCGTATCAGTAACATTTCTTTATCTGACACAGCGCTTTCGCGAGCAGGCTCGCTCCCACATTTGAACTGTGTTTATCCAGAGATCATCGGCGGCAGGGTACCGAGCAGCGAGACGGCCGCCACCGCGCCAATGCCCAGCAGCCATTCGAGCATCACACTGCGCTTGAGCGCGCCCATCCGCTGTTCGCAATCCTCAACCCGCAAGCGGTTGAACAGCGCCAGCCCAAGCATCCCCAGCACGATCATCGCCTTGATCAACAGAATCAGGGCAAACCCGCTGAACAGCGGCGTCGGCCACCACTGACCAGTCAGCACGCGCACATTGATCAACCCCGTGATCAGCAGCCCCGCGACCAACGCATAACCCACTCCACTGAAGCGCCGCAAAACCTCGCGCATCGGCTCACTCGGCTGACGCAGAATCAACACCAGCAACAACAACCCGCCAAGCCACGCCGCCACGCAAGTCAGATGAACGATCTGGTTGAGAATCAGCAGTTGCCCGCTCAAACCATCGAGCATCGCTCCGTGCCCGACCGGTGCCAAGGTCGCCAGCAACAACGTACTCAAGGCCAACCGCAACGGCATGCTTGAGCGCCAAGGTGTGAACAGCAACGCCAACAGCGCGGCATTGATCAGCAGGTGCCAACGCCACACCTGACCGAAAAACGTATTGCCCAAGACCAGCGCAACCGTGTCTGGATCAAACGCCGCTGCGGCTGAACCGGCCATGCTCGCGGTAATCAGCAGCGCCCAGACAATCCCGCTGGCCAGCGCAATCGCGGTCAGCCAACGCGCCAGTCGCGCCAGGTGCCGGTCCACTTGCGGCGCTTCATCCTTGAGCAGCAATGGCCTGAACAGCCAGGCCCCGAACAGCATCAACACCACGATGAAATGCACAAAGCGGCACAGCACCAGCGCTTCGCTCATGGGTTACTGGCCAACCTTGAACTGATAGGCGCCTTCGCTTTTGTGCGTGTCGACTGAAACGGCATGCCATTCGACTTTGTACTCGCCAGCGGTCAGCGGAGCAGCAGGGGTGACGATCAGGGTTTTCTTGTCGCCCTCGGTGGTCAGCGGCTTGAGCGCGACTGCTGCGCCATCCTTGGACACGGTGACTTTGGTGAAACTGGCTTCGACGCCTTCGGAAAAGGTCAGGCGCAAATCGGCCGGGGCAGCGACGGTGCTGTCGGCCGCCGGGGTCTGGTTTTTCAGGTGGGCGTGAGCGAATACCGAGGATGCGGCGAACAGCGAAGCGAGCAGGGCAGTGGTGGTCAGGACGTTCTTGAACAGCATCGCGGATACCTCTGAGGCAAGACAAAGAAGCCGTCAGTTTAGCCATCCGCGCACGGCTGTACGAAGTTTTGTTTGCAGCGGTCGCCCGCGGACCAGAGCGGATGCTAGTCTTGGGCAACGCTGTTGTCAGGGAGCCCTTATGGGCAATCACAAGATCGAAATTCGCCGCAGTAACGTCGAGAAAATCCTTCTGGCGGCGGAGAAAGTCTTCGCCGAAAAAGGCTTCGGCGGCACCGCCATGGCCGACATTGCGGCTGAAGTGCAACTGCCGCGTTCCAACCTGCATTACTACTTCAGCACCAAGAGCGAGCTGTACAGCGCGGTGCTGTTCGACCTGCTGGAAGTGTGGAAACAGGATGCGCTGTGCTTCGAAATGTTCGACGACCCGCGCGTGGTACTGAGCAGCTATATCCGCGCCAAGATGAATCACTCGCGCAGTCGGCCGTACGGCTCGAAAGTCTGGGCCAACGAAATCATCCACGGCGCGCCAACGCTGGGCGAGGCACTGGATGTCAGCCTGTATGACTGGGCGAAGATGAAGGAAGCGAAGATTCGCCAGTGGGTCGAGGACAAGCGGATTTTGCCGGTGGAACCGTCGAGCCTGCTGTACATGATCTGGGCGTCGACCCAGCACTATGCCGACTTTGATCATCAGGTGAATATTCTGAATGAGCATCAGCCGTTGTCGGATATGCAGTTTGAGCGGGCGGTGCAGACGGTGACGAGTGTGATCTTGCGTGGGATCGGGCTGGAACCCTAAAAGCAAAAGCCGACCCTCACCCCAGCCCTCTCCCGGAGGGAGAGGGGGCCTACCGAGGTGTCTCTCGAGGTACATCGACCTGAAGAACCGAGTCGATTGCGGATTCAAAGCAAATCGTTCACGTCGGTGGATTTCTGAAGCATCCCCCAATCAGTCCCCTCTCCCGGAGGGAGAGGGGGCCTACGGACGTGTCTCTCGAGGTACATCGACCTGAAAGACCGGGTCGATTATGGATTCAAAGCAAATCGTTCACGTCGGTGGATTTCTGAAGCATCCCCCAATCAGTCCCCTCTCCCGGAGGGAGAGGGGGCCGACCGAGGTGTCTCTCGAGGTACATCGACCTGAAGAACCGAGTCGATTGCGGATTCAAAGCAAATCGTTCACGTCGGTGGATTTCTGAAGCATCCCCCAATCAGTCCCCTCTCCCGGAGGGAGAGGGGGCCGACCGAGGTGTCTCTCGAGGTACATCGACCTGAAGAACCGAGTCGATTGCGGATTCAAAGCAAATCGTTCACGTCGGTGGATTTCTGAAATATCCCCCAATCAGTCCCCTCTCCCTTTGGGAGAGGGTTAGGGTGAGGGGCTAGACCGCAACGTGATACGGATTCCGCGGGTCATGATTCCAATCGAGAAACGGCTTGCCAGTCTCCATCGGCACCATCTCGATGCAATCCGCCACCGGACAAGTGATCTGACACAAATTGCAGCCCACACACTCCTCATCAATCACTTCATATTTATGCGTGCCGTCCGCCTGCTTCAGACTGCCAATCGCCTGATGTGAAGTGTCCTCGCAAGCAATGTGGCAACGCCCGCAACCAATGCACGCGTCCTGATCAATCTTGGCGATCACCTGATAGTTGATGTCGAGGTACTTCCAGTCCGTGGTATTGCCCACCGCGCGCCCGGAAAACTCACTGATGCTGGCGTAACCCTGACTGTCCATCCACCGCGACAACCCATCCTTCATCTCTTCGACAATGCGAAAGCCATGCAGCATCGCCGCCGTGCACACCTGCACCGCGCCGCTGCCCAGCGCGATGAACTCCGCCGCATCGCGCCAACTGCCGATGCCGCCAATCCCACAAATCGGCAAGCCATGGGTCTGTGGATCGCGGGCGATTTCGGCGACCATGTTCAGCGCAATCGGCTTCACTGCCGAGCCGCAATAACCGCCGTGGGTGCTTTTGCTGCCGACGGTGGGCAGGGCGACCATGTGTTCCAGGTCGACGCTGGTAATCGAGTTGATCGTATTGATCAGCGACACCGCATCGGCGCCACCACGATGGGCTGCGCGGGCAGCGACGCGGATGTCGGTGATGTTCGGCGTCAGTTTGACGATCACCGGCAGCGAGCAATAGGTCTTGCACCAGCGCGTGACCTGCTCGACGTACTCCGGCACCTGACCGACCGCCGCGCCCATGCCCCGTTCAGGCATGCCGTGCGGGCAGCCGAAATTCAGCTCGATACCGTCAGCGCCGGTGGCTTCCACCAGCGGCAGAATGTATTTCCACGACTCCTCGACGCACGGCACCATCAGCGAAACGATCAAGGCGCGATCCGGCCAGTCCTTTTTCACCTGGGTGATTTCACGCAGGTTGATTTCCAGCGAACGGTCGGTGATCAGCTCGATGTTATTGATGCCGAGCACTTCGCGGTTATTGCCGTAATGCGCTGAGTAGCGCGACGAGACGTTGACCGCCGCCGGATCCTCACCGAGGGTTTTCCAGACCACGCCACCCCAGCCTGCTTCAAAGGCGCGGACGACGTTGTAGGCTTTGTCGGTCGGCGGCGCGGAGGCCAGCCAGAACGGATTTGGCGCTTTGATGCCGGCGAAGACTATCGAGAGATCGGCCATTTACGCAGCCTCCACGTTAAGCATCAGTTGAGCGTTGATCGCCTCGGCGGCGCGTTTGCCGTGCTGCACGGCTTGCACGGTGAGGTCCTGATCGAGGCTGGTGCAGTCGCCGCCGGCATACACGCCGGGGATGCTGGTGCGCAGGTTTTCATCGACGTAGATGCGTTCGCCCTGACGCTTCAGTTCACGGGCCAGCGGGTCGGCGAGGGCGCTGCCATCGAAGGCTTGGCCGATGGCTTTGAAGATCGCGTCGGCGACCAGTTCGAAGGTCTCGCCGGTGGTTTGCAGGCGACCGTCGACCAGACCGGTGCGGGCGAAACGCATGCCGCGCACATGGCCCTGAGCGTCGAGCAAGACTTCTTCCGGTTGTGCCCAGGTCAGCAGGCGCACCTGATTGGCTTTGGCGATGTCTTGCTCATGTCCGGTGGCGCCCATGTCGGCGGCGCCACGGCGATACACCAGATTGACGTCGCGGGCACCGAGCCGGGCCATTTGCACGGCCATGTCGATCGCGGTGTTGCCGGCACCGAGGACGATGCAGCGTTCGGCCAGTGGCAGTTGCGTGAGGTCATCGGCCTGGCGCAATTCGCGGATGTAATCGGTCGCAGCGAGCAAGCCCGGGGCATCTTCGTGGGGTAGGCCGAGTTGTTTGCTGGCGTTGAGGCCGAGGCCGAGGAACACCGCGTCGAACTGCTGATGCAGTTCACTCAGCGTCAGATTCTCGCCAAGCTTCTGACCATGACGAATTTCGATGCCGCCGATTTGCAGGAGGAAATCCAGTTCCTTCTGCGCGTAGTCGTCGACCAGTTTGTACTTGGCGATTCCGTACTCATTGAGGCCGCCAGCCTTCTCCCGTGCTTCGAAAATCACCACGTCGTGACCGTGCATGGCGCTGCGATGGGCGCACGACAGACCAGCCGGCCCGGCACCGACCACGGCAATGCGTTTACCGGTGGCGGCGGCGCGCTGGAACGGGTGCTCGCTGAAGTGCGCGTTGTCGACGGCATAGCGTTGCAGCAGGCCGATCAGCACCGGCGCGCATTCGTGGGCGTTGTTGCGCACGCAGGCTTGCTGACAGAGGATTTCTGTCGGACAGACCCGCGCGCAACTGCCACCGAGGATGTTCGCCGAGAGGATTTTCGTCGCGGCACCGGTGACGTTGTCCTGGTGAATATTGCGGATGAACGACGGGATGTCGATCTCGCTCGGGCACGCATTCACGCACGGTGCGTCGTAGCAATAAAGGCAGCGCGAAGCTTCCAGATGCGCCTGCCGGTCGTTGAGCGGCGGCGCCAGATCGGTGAAATGCCCGGCGAGGGCGGCCGCGCTTTCGTGCGGGTGGGGGAGATGGTTCAGGGTCTCGATCACGGTTTTTTGCCTCACGGTTATTGAGGTTCTCTGCCTCTGATGGGCAGTGGTTTTTGTAGCGTTCGGGATGGCCTCATCGCTGGCAAGCCAGCTCCCACAAGGTTTTGTGAGCACCATAGATCCCTGTGGGAGCTGGCTTGCCAGCGATAGGCCGAAGGCCGATTTCAGCGTTTCACAGCAACTGGCTTATGTTGCTCAGCCCGCTTGCTCAGCAAATCAAACACCGCCGGATAAGCCGGCCGCTCGATATACCGCCCGGCGCCACGCTCCGCACGCAGGTCGCCGTCGGCCCAGACCAGCCGGCCCTGGCTGACGGTATGACTCGGCACGCCGCGCACGGTCTTGCCTTCGAAGATGTTGAAGTCCACCTGCTGATGGTGGGTCTTGGCGGAAATGGTGCGGGTACCTTGCGGATCCCATAGCACCAGATCGGCATCGGCGCCGACGCGAATCGCGCCTTTGCGTGGGTAGAGGTTGAAGATTTTTGCGGTGTTGGTGGAGGTGAGGGCGACGAAATCCTGCATCGACAAACGCCCGGAGTTAACCCCCTCATCCCAAAGCACTGCCATGCGATCTTCGATACCCGCCGTGCCGTTGGGAATCTTGCTGAAGTCATCACGGCCGGCGGCTTTTTGCTCCGCGCAGAAGCAGCAATGGTCAGTCGCGGTGGTGTGCAGATTGCCGTTTTGCAGACCGTGCCACAGCGCTTCCTGATGACCGCGCGGGCGGAACGGTGGGCTCATCACATAACCGGCAGCGGTTTGCCAGTCCGGGTGTTGATAGACGCTGTCGTCGAGCAGCAAATGCCCGGCGAGCACTTCGCCGTACACCGGTTGGCCCTTGCTGCGCGCATAGGTGATTTCGTCGAGGGCTTCTTTGGTCGAGACGTGCACCAGATACAGCGGCGTGCCAATGGTTTCGGCAATGCGAATCGCCCGGCTCGCCGCTTCACCTTCAACCTGCGACGGCCGCGACAGCGGATGCGCCTCCGGGCCGGTGATGCCCTGGGCCATCAACTTGCGTTGCAGGTGATAGACCAACTCGCCGTTCTCCGCATGCACGGTCGGCACCGCACCGAGTTCGAGGCAACGCTCGAAACTCGCCACCAGTGTGTCGTCGGCGGCCATGATCGCGTTCTTGTAAGCCATGAAATGCTTGAAGCTGTTGATGCCGTGATGGCTGACCAGCTCGGCCATTTCCTCACGTACCTGCTCGCTCCACCAGGTGATTGCAACGTGGAAGCCATAGTCGGACGCGGACTTTTCCGCCCAGCCGCGCCACTGATGAAACGCTTCCATCAGTGACTGCTGCGGATTGGGAATCACAAAGTCGATGATTGATGTGGTGCCACCGGCCAGTCCCGCCGCCGTGCCACTGTAAAAGTCTTCACTGGCCACAGTGCCCATGAACGGAAGCTGCATGTGGGTGTGCGGGTCGATGCCGCCGGGCATCAGGTATTGGCCACTGCCGTCGAGCACTTCGGCGCCGGCGGGAATATCAAGGTTTTCACCAATGGCTTTGATCACGCCGTCGGCGCAATAGACGTCGGCGCGATAACTTTCATCATGGGTAACAACGGTGGCGCCACGGATCAACAGAGACATTCCGAGTTCCTCGCAGGCATTGACCGACTTGTGTCGGTTCTAGATGTTTTATTGATGTACAGCGTTGCAGAGCGTATTCCTGTCAGCGCTGTCAGGAATAGAAGCTAGTCGCAGATTTGCAATAGATCAAGATTATTTTTTATAAGCTTATTGCTGTTTTAACTATATGAAAAATAACGATAAAAACTGCAAATCACCAAAATGGTGAGGCCGTTCACCATTTTGACGCACTTGACAGGATGGAAATATGAGCAAGATTTTGTATGTGAAATCAGCCGCTTGAAGTTGAGCTGCGGCTGCTCGCTCACAATGAAAATAAATGCAGTGCACCAGATTGAGTCCTGACAGTTCGAACAACTTGCCCGACGTTAAGCCTGAGCGTTCAGACAAGTTTTCGCGGACCGGCAAGGTGAATAATTAAAACTGATGAATATCAGGAAGTTGCAAAACGTTTGCAGTACCGCCCGATGCGCAAGCGGGGCACCCGGCACGTTTATTGATGCCGCCGCTGACACCGTGGCCGGTGCATGAAAGTTGTCAGTTCCTCCGGCCATCGTCCGGCTGCACCTGCGTGTGCAAGCCGCCTGATGAGCAAAAAAATAATCAGAAGAACAGTGGAGCGGCCATGCAACAGATCAGATCGCAAGTGACCGAGCGCGACGGCTTGTTCGAGCTCGAAGCCGGCAGCGACGTCCTCGACAGTCCCCGTTACAACCACGATATGGCGCCGACCAAGGTGCGCGAACGAACATGGAACAAATGGCACATCACCGCGCTGTGGGTCGGCATGTCGATCTGCGTGCCGACCTATACCCTCGGTGGCGTGCTCACGGCGTACTTCGGTTTGAGCGTCGGTGAAGCGCTGATGGCGATTCTGTTCGCCAACATCATCGTGCTGATTCCGCTGACGCTTAACGCTTTTCCCGGCACCAAGTACGGCATCCCGTTTCCGGTGTTGCTGCGCTCGTCGTTCGGCATTCTCGGCTCCAACGTGCCGTGTCTGATTCGTGCGTTGGTCGCATGTGGCTGGTTCGGCATTCAGACGATGTTTGGCGGGCTGGCGATTCACCTGTTTCTCGGCTCGGTGTTCGAGGGCTGGAAATCCCTCGGCGGCACAGGGGAGGTGATTGGCTTCATGGTGTTCTGGGCGCTGAACCTGTGGGTGGTGATTCGCGGCGCCGAGTCGATCAAGTGGCTGGAAACGTTGTCGGCACCGCTGCTGGTGGCGGTCGGCATCGGTCTGCTGGTGTGGGCGATGCCCAATGTGTCGATGAGCGAACTGATGGCGATCCCGGCCAAACGCCCGGAAGGTGCGAGCGTGTACGGTTACTTCGCCGCCGGGCTGACGGCGATGGTCGGCTTCTGGGCGACTTTGTCGCTGAACATTCCGGACTTCAGCCGTTACGCCAAGAGCCAGAAAGATCAGATCCTCGGGCAGATTTTCGGCTTGCCGCTGACCATGTTTCTGTTCGCCTCACTGGGCGTGATCATGACCGCGGCGTCGGTGAAACTGGTCGGCGTGACCGTATCTGATCCAGTCAGCCTGATCGGCCATATCCAGAGCCCGGTGTGGGTCGCGGTGGCCATGGCGTTGATCATTATTGCCACGCTGTCGACCAACACCGCCGCCAATATCGTCTCGCCGACCAACGACTTCCAGAACATCGCGCCGAAGGTGATCAACCGCACCAAAGCGGTGTTGCTGACCGGTCTGGTCGGATTGTTGTTGATGGGCCATGAGCTGCTGAAAAAGCTTGGCTTGATCGTTTCCGATGTCAGCCTGGAGACCGTGTATTCCAACTGGTTGCTGGGCTATTCAAGCCTGCTCGGGCCGATTGCCGGGATCATGGTGGTGGATTATTTCCTGATCAAGAAACAGCAACTGGACCTCGCCGGGCTGTACCGCGACGACGTGTATCCAGCGTGGAATTGGGCCGGGTTTCTCGCGTTTGGTGTGCCAGTGGTGCTGACCTTGTTGTCGCTGGGCAGCGATGCGTTCAGCTGGTTTTACAGCTACGGCTGGTTCACTGGCTCGGCGTTGGGCGGATTGATTTATTACGGGTTGTGCGTGATGCGTGCGCAGCCTTCGGTCGTGAAAACAGCGGTGTGAATGAGGGCCCCATCGCTGGCAAGCCAGCTCCCACAGGGATCGAGTCGTACACAAATTGTGTGTTCACTCAAAAACCTGTGGGAGCTGGCTTGCCAGCGATAGCGGTCTACCAGGCACCACAGCGACATCCATAAGAAAAGCAGCCTGAGGAGATCCCCATGAACGCAGCCGTAGACGTTCTGCAATCGAGCCATCAGCACATCAACCGCGACCGCTTGTGGGCGTCGCTCATGGAACTGGCCAAACTCGGCGCGACGGTCAAGGGAGGGGTCTGTCGCCTGGCCCTCACCGATCTCGACCGCCAGGCCCGCGACCTGTTCGTGCAATGGTGCAAGGACGCCGGATGCAGCGTCACGGTCGATGCCGTCGGCAACATCTTCGCCCGTCGCCCGGGACGCAATCCGAACCTGCCGCCGGTGATGACCGGCAGCCACATCGATACGCAACCCACCGGCGGCAAGTTCGACGGCTGCTTCGGCGTACTGGCCGGCGTCGAAGTCCTGCGCACCCTCAACGACCTCAAAGTGGAAACCGAAGCGCCGCTGGAAGTGGTGGTCTGGACCAACGAAGAAGGCTCGCGATTCGCTCCGTGCATGATGGGTTCCGGCGTGTTCGCGGAGAAATTCACCCTCGAAGAAACCCTCGCCAAAGTCGATGCCGATGGCGTCACCGTTGGCGAAGCGCTGAACGCCATTGGCTACGCGGGTCCGCGTAAAGTCAGCGGGCACAAGGTCGGCGCCTATTTCGAAGCACACATCGAACAAGGCCCGATCCTCGAAGACGAGCAGAAAACCATCGGAGTGGTGCTTGGCGCGCTGGGACAGAAGTGGTTTGACCTCAAGCTGCGCGGCGTCGAAGCGCATGCCGGACCGACACCGATGCACCTGCGCAAAGATGCACTGGTCGGCGCCTCGGTGATCGTCGGCGCCGTCAACCGCGCCGCCCTCGGCCACCAGCCGCATGCCTGCGGTACGGTCGGCTGCCTGCAAGCCTATCCCGGCTCGCGCAACGTCATTCCCGGCGAAGTGCGCATGACCCTCGACTTCCGTCACTTGGAACCGGCGCGGCTGGATTCGATGATCGCTGAGGTGAAGCAAGTCATCGACGCCACCTGCGAAGAACATGGCCTGACTTATGAACTGACCCCGACTGCCGACTTCCCGCCGCTGTATTTCGAAAAGGGCTGTGTGGAAGCCGTGCGCGGCGCGGCAAAAGGGCTTGGCTTGTCGCACATGGACATCGTCAGCGGCGCCGGGCATGACGCGATTTTCCTCGCTGAACTCGGCCCGGCCGGGATGATTTTTGTGCCGTGCGAAGGCGGCATCAGCCACAACGAAATCGAAAACGCTGCGCCGGATGATCTGGCAGCGGGGTGTGCGGTGTTGTTGCGGGCGATGCTGGCGGCTTCGGCGATGGTGGCCGCCGGTAAAGCTGCGGCGTAACAACAAAAAAGATCGCAGCCGTGTAAGCACTGCCGAGCGAAACACGGCTGCGATCTTTTCCTTTCATCCAAACGTCATAAACCTGTGCGATGTTGCCGGCCCATGAAAATCATCACCTCCGGCGCGTCCTATCTGGACATCGACGCCTACGCCTGCTGCATTGCCTATGCCGAATTGCTCAACCTGCAAGGCATTCCCGCCCGCGCCGTCAGCAGCGCGCCAGCCAACGCCAGCGTTTCGCCAAGCGTGCTCGGCTGGGCCGCGACTTTTCACGACTACCAGCCGACGTCGGTCGATGAGTTCGTCTTGGTCGATGTCTCCGACTATCAGCATTTCGACCCACTGGTGGTGCTCGAACGGGTAGTGGAGGTCATCGACCATCATCCCGGCTACGAAAACTATTGGCAGCAGAAGCTTGGATCTGCTGCCGATATCCGCCCGATCGGCGCCGCAGCGACTCAGGTTTTTCAGCGTTGGCAGACGGCCGGTGTGCTGCCGCAGATCAGCGTGCCAAGTGCCGCTTTGCTGGCGACGGCGATTCTCGACAACACGCTGAACTTTACCGGGCAGATGACCACGCCAGCGGACATCGAGGCCTACGCCGACCTCGCGTCACGCGCGAAACTGCCGGCAGACTGGCCCCAGCAGTATTTTCGCGAATGTCAGGCAAGCATCGAATCGGACCTGCCCGCTGCATTGGCAGCCGACTCGAAATGTATGAAGCCCGAAAACAACCTGCCAGGCTTCTTCGCCCAAATGACCGTATGGGATGCCGACGCTTTGCTGCAAAAACACCTGCCGCGGATCAAGCGCTGGATGGCGGAGCAGGGCGATGACTGGCTGCTGAATGTAATCAGTATCCGCGACCGCAAAAGCTGCTTTCTGGCGCCAGCCGAGGTCAGCCAGCAAAAGCTCAATCGCTTGTTGCCACTCGACTGGCAGGCCGGATTGGCCGTTCAGGCGCCGTCAATGCTGCGCAAGGAACTGTTGAAGTTGGCACTGGAGGCTGGCAGTTACTGCGCACCAAACACCATCGTCCAGTAAACCCCTTCATCACTGCGCGCCTCACTGGCAAACCCGGCGCCGACCTGGGTAAACATCGGGTTCATCAGATTGGCGCAGTGCCCGGGGCTGGCCAGCCAGCCGGCCATGGCCTTGCCCGGCGAACTCTGCCCGGCGGCGATGTTTTCGCCGATTTGTCGACCGCGATAACCGGCCGCGCGGGCGCGATCTGCAGGCAGGTCGCCATCCGGGTCGCGGTGGGCGAAGTAGTTGCCGTAAGCCATGGCTTTGCTGTGCCCCTGTGCGGCGGCGCCCAGCGCGGCGTTCCAGCTCAATGGCCGGGCGGCGGCGAATCGCTGGCGGCCGCACATCCGGGGCCGGGCGCGCGCGGCGTTGACCTCTGCCAGCAGCGCCTTGCCGACGCTGCGATTATCGCCAACGCGACTGTCGAGCACCGGTTGCGCCAACACTACTTGCCACTCATTGCGCGACCGACTGACGCCGATGTCGGCGTAGCTCGCATCCAGCAGCGCAGCGCAGTGCTCGTCTTGCAGCAGGTCGAAAGCCTCTTCGGCATCCTCAGCGCCGATTACGCGAATACTGCGCACCGCGACGGCGGAATAGCCGGACGACTTCAACGCTTCACGCATGCCCCCGGCGTAGCGATAACCGATCGGCAAGGCCAGGTTCGACTTCAGCGATAGCGGTGCCAAACGCTGCGCCGGGCGTCGATCGCAGCGTTGCGGGTGGGCGCGATAGTCGTTGATGGCGGCCACCAGTTGTCGCTCCGCACCGGCATGGGCGATTTCAGCGAACAACGGTGAAAGGATCATCAGGCACAGCGAAACGAAGCGAGACGAACGAACGGCGTGGCGCATGAGACGGGCAGCTCTGAAGAGGGACAGCGCGAAGGTTGAGTGAACCGCAGAATGCGGCGCGAGTAGGACTGGGCTTTTTCGACTTGGTTCAAAGGGCGGGGAGGGTTTATCGGAGGGCGACGACGGGCAGGATCAAGCCGAGTGCAATGTTGTGTTTGATGACGCCATCGCGAGCAGGCTCACTCCTACATTTGGAATGCGTTCCCCTGTAGGAGTGAGCCTGCTCGCGATGGCGTCACTGAAAACAACACAAAAAACACAGGCGGATCACAAATCAGCGATTCAACACATCCGCCATCCACTGCAAATACTGCGCACGATCCGAGATCGAGTTATGCCCCGAATCCGGCACCACTCTGAGCAGTGCCACGCCTTGCGGGAAGTTCTCAAGCAAGCGCTGCGTGCTGGCGCGTGGAATCACCTCGTCGTCGCTGGCCGCGAGCAGCAGCGTCGGCACACGGATATGCGCGGCGTACTTGCCCGATTCAAAGCGATCCTTGAGCAACCACTTCACCGGCACCCACGGGTATTGCCGTGCCGCGATTTCTTCGAGGCTGTTGTAGGGCGTCACCAGAATCAGATTTTGCACTGGCCGTTGGCTGGCCAGACGCACGGCGACGCCCGATCCCAGGCTGCGGCCAACTAGCGAAACCTGCGGATGACTGGCATAGACCTGATCGAACAGCGCCAGCGCATCCTCGGCAATCGCTTTCTCGGACGGTGAACCACCGCTGCCACCAAAGCCGCGATAGTTGAGCAGATACACCGCGTATTCAGGAAACGCCTCGGCAAACTCCGGCAGGTTGCGCGAAACGTCCTCGGCATTGCCGCCAAAGTAGATCAGCGCCCGGGGCCCGACGCGCTCGCGGGTGATCACTGAAACCTGTGCGTCCGGCATCGACAGGGTCAGTTGTGAGTCGCTGCTGATGACAGCATTGGGCTGCGGAAAATAGATCAGCGAACGCTGAAAAAAGAACAGCGCCGCGCACAGCACCAGGTACACGGCAACGATCAATGCGACGAGTGACATCAGGGTTCGGGACATTCGGCTACTTTTAACGGTGTGTGAAGGTTGGCTGTCGCAGTGTAGTCCAGCCCTGCAACCGGACCGCTCGCACACACAACATGCAACAGATCCACGCAGCAGGGGAACCAGCATGAGCCACACTGAGGGTTACTCCCGTCGCCGATTGCTCACGCTGGCTGCCGGGGTTTCGGCGGTCTTCACCTTTGATCGGGCGTTGGCCACCGCGACGACGCCCGCGACTACCGGAGGCCACGCCATGCAGACCCGCGCCATCCCGTCCAGCTCCGAATTGCTACCCATCGTGGGCTTGGGCACCTATCGCGGTTTCGATGTCGCCCCCGGTGATCCGGCCTATCGGCAGCTACCGGCGGTGCTCGATGAGCTGTTCACCAAGGGCGGAACGCTGATCGACAGTTCACCCATGTATGGCCGGGCAGAGGAAACCACCGGTGAACTGCTGTCGATCCACGAACCGCGTTCGCCGGCGTTTCTGGCAACCAAGGTGTGGACGCGCGGGCGCGAGGAGGGCATCGCGCAGATGGAGCAATCGTTCAGCCTGCTGCGCACCGAACGCATCGACCTGATGCAGATTCACAACCTGCTCGACTGGCAAACCCACCTGCCGATCTTGCGTGAATGGAAAGCCCAGGGGCGCATCCGTTACATCGGCATCACCCATTACACGCCCTCAGCCTACGAGGAAGTCGAAGCAGTGCTGAAAGCCGAGCCACTGGATTTTCTGCAAATCAATTACGCCCTTGATGATCGAGGGGTGGAGAAACGTATTTTGCCTTTGTGCCGCGAACGCGGTGTGGCGGTGATCTGTAATCGGCCATTCGGCGGCGGCGGTGTGCTCGCGCGTCTCAAAGGCAAACCGTTGCCGGGCTGGGTGTCGGATGTGCAGGTCAACAGTTGGCCGCAACTGGCGTTGAAGTTTCTGCTCTCGCATTCGGCGGTGACGTGCGTGATTCCGGGGACAGGTAATCCGCGCTACATGGCTGATAACGCAAAGGCCGGGTTCGGGCCGATGCTCACCGATGCGCAGCGGCATCAGTTGATTGCCTTAGCGGGGTAATCAATCTCGTCGACGGCGCTCAGCCGCGATAGCGCAACGCCTCCAGCAACAACGCAAACGCCGGCGCAGCCTGACGCCGGCTCGGGTAATACAGGTGATAGCCGGCAAACGTCGGGCACCAGTCTTCCAGCACTTGCCGCAAACGGCCGTCGACCAGAAAGGGGGCGACGATGTTTTCCGGGATGTAACTCAGGCCGAAACCGTCCAGCGCAGCGTCGAGCAGCGGGTAGACGCCGTTCAGGGTGATCTGCCCGGACACCCGCACCTTCAGGCTTTCGCCATCCTTCTCGAATTCCCAGCTGTACAACCCGCCATTAGTGGGCAAACGCAGGTTGTTGCAGGCGTGATCGGTCAGATCCCGTGGCGTTTTCGGCACGGACCGTCTGGCGAAGTAGGCAGGTGAGCCCACCACCGCCATGCGCATGTCGGGGCCGATGCGGGTGGCGATCATGCCTTGCGCGACGTCTTCGCCCAGGCGCACGCCGGCGTCGAAACCTTGCCCGGCGATGTCGACGAAACCATAGTCGCAGCTCACCTCGACGCTGATGTCCGGGTACTGCGGCAGAAAGGTTTTGAGCACCGGGCGCAGCAGCCAGTCCAGCGAATGGTCGGTGGCGTTGAGGCGGATCTTGCCCGCCGGGGTGTCGCGCAGGTTGCTCAGCGCCGCGAGTTCCACTTCGATTTCTTCGAAGCGTGGGCCGATGGTTTGCAGCAGGTGCTCGCCAGCCTCGGTGGGTGAGACGCTGCGGGTGGTACGGGTCAGCAGGCGCAGGCCCAGACGGGCTTCGAGGGCGCGGATGGTATGGCTCAGTGCCGATTGCGAAACGCCGAGTTTGGCAGCGGCTTTGGTGAAGCTGCGCTCGCGGGCGACGGCGAGGAAGGCGAGCAGGTCGGTGGCATTTTCACGCAGCATTGATGAGTGTCCTGCATAAGTTTTTTTGAATTCTAGACGATTATCGGAACAGTTCGGCTCGGTAAAGTGGTGGCATTGATTATCTGGAGGCATTGCCATGAACCCGATTGCCGCTTCTGCGTTGACCCTTTCCCTGTTGGCGGGTGAGGTGCAGGCCAATGACAATCCCCGCGTGACCGTGACACCCAATGGCTCACAAGCTTCGGCCAGAGGCCCGGTGGATTGGTTCACTGGCATTGTGCGTGTCGATGCGCCGTTCAAAGGCACTGAAGCGGCGCGGGTCAGTGGTGCTACGGTGACGTTTGAGCCGGGCGCGCGTACCGCTTGGCATACGCATCCGTTGGGACAGACCTTGATAGTCACGGCAGGGTTTGGGTTTGTGCAGGAGTGGGGGCAGCCGGTGCGGGAGATTCGTCCTGGGGATACGGTGTGGATTGCGCCGGGGGCCAAGCATTGGCATGGGGCGGCTGCGACCACGGCGATGACCCATATCGCTATTGCTGAAGTGCTGGATGGCAAGGTGGTGGAGTGGATGGAGCAGGTGAGTGCCGAGCAGTATCCGCGAGCGGACTGAAAGCTGTCAGGTAGCGCACTAGCACCCCATGCTAGTGCGCTACCTGATTTCCCTCACCCCAGCCCTCTCCCGGAGGGAGAGGGGGCTGACCGAGGTGTCTGGCTTCATACATCGACCTGAAAGACCGAGTCGATTATGGACTCACAGCAAAGCGTCATCCATCGACCTGAAAGTGCTGTGTCGACTATGGATTCACAGCAGGACGTTCAAGTCGATGCAGCTTCTGAATATCCCCGGATCAGTCCCCTCTCCCTCTGGGAGAGGGCTAGGGTGAGGGGCTTTTAACGGGTCATCACATCATCTCCGGCAACGACGACAAAATCTTGTCCAGCGTAATCGGATACTCCCGCACCCTAGCCCCCGTGGCGTTGTAAATCGCATTCGCCACCGCCGCACTAACCCCGCAAATCCCCAGTTCACCAACACCCTTGGCCTTCATCGGCGAGGAAACCGGATCAGTCTCATCAAGGAAAATCACCTCCTGATGCGGTATGTCGGCATGCACCGGCACCTCATACCCGGCCAGATCATGATTGACGAAAAACCCCAGCGTCTTGTCCACCGCCAACTCCTCCATCAACGCCGCACCGACGCCCATGGTCATCGCGCCGATCACCTGACTGCGCGCCGCTGTCGGGTTGAGAATCCGCCCGGCCGCGCACACCGCCAACATGCGGCGCACACGCACTTCCCCGGTCGCCGCATCCACCGCGACCTCAACGAAATGCGCACCAAAGGTCGACTGCTGATACTTCTCGGCCAAGTCGGCAAACTCGATGCTGTCCTCAGCCACCACAACGCCGTCCTGCGCAGCGTTGCGCATCGGCACGCTCTTGTCGCCGAGCCGCACCTGACCGTCGACAAACTCCGCCTGATCCGCCGCCATGCCCAGTTTGCCAGCCACCGCCTCACGCAGTTTCATGCACGCGGCATACACCCCGGCGGTCGAGCAGTTGGCGCCGAATTGCCCGCCGGAACCTGCCGACACCGGGAAGCTCGAATCGCCCAGATGCACAGTGACATCCTTCAACCCGACGCCCATCATCTCGGCCGCCGTCTGCGCAATGATTGTGTAGCTGCCGGTGCCGATATCGGTCATGTCGGTTTCCACCGTGACCTTGCCATCGCGCTCCAGCCGCACCCGCGCGCCCGACTTGACCAGCAGGTTGTTGCGGATCGCGGCGGCCACACCCATGCCGATCAGCCAGCGCCCTTCGCGACGTGTACCCGGCTGCGCATTGCGCTGGTTCCAGCCGAATTTCTCGGCGCCGGTCTGCAGGCATTCGATCAGGCGCCGCTGCGAAAACGGTCGTTCGGTTTTTACTGGATCGACTTGCGTGTCATTGATAATGCGGAACTGCACCGGATCAAGCTTGAGCTGTTCGGCCATTTCGTCCATGGCGATTTCCAGCACCATCAGCCCCGGGGTTTCACCGGGTGCACGCATCGCGTTGCCTTCGGGCAGATCCAGCGGTGCCAGACGCATGCTGACCTGGCGATTTTCAGCGGCGTACAGCAACTGGCTGGGTTGCGCCGCGACCTCGACTTTGCCTTCCGCCAGATTGCCCGACCAGCCTTCGTGGGCGATCGCGGTGAGTTTGCCGTCCGCTGTCGCACCCATGCGAATGCGCTGAATTGTCGCCGGGCGGTGGGTGGTGTTGTTGGCGATCTGCGGGCGGGCGAGGGCGACTTTTACCGGTCTGCCAGCCATCCGTGCACCGAGGGCGGCCAGAATTGCATCGGCGCGCACGAACAGTTTGCCGCCGAAACCGCCGCCAATGTAGGGCGACATCAGCCGGACTTTTTCTTTCGGCAAACCAAGTGTTGTGGCGATGTCGCCGACGCTCCAGGCAATCATCTGGTTCGACGTCCACAGGGTCAGTTGATCGCCTTTCCAAGCTGCTAATGTGGCGTGCGGTTCCATCATCGCGTGGGACTGATCCGGCGTGGTGTAGGTCTGGTCGAACTGCACCGGCGCAGCGGCGAACGCCTTGGCGAAATCACCGTGGCTGACGTCGGGCAACTCCTCTTTTGGCTCGACGCCTTTATCGCGCACGCTGGCCAGATCGAACTCGCCTTTGGCAGCGACGTAATCGACTTTGACCATTTGCGCAGCCGCGCGGGCCTGCTCGAACGTCTCGGCCACCACCAGCGCGACAGCCTGGTGGTAGTGCTGAATCTCCGGCCCGGCCAACAAATGGGCGGCGTTGTACTTGCCCTTGCCGAGTTTGCCGGCGTTGGCGGCGGTGACGATGGCCAGTACACCGGGCGCGGCTTTCGCTGCTTCGAGATCGATATTGTTGATGCGGCCCTTGGCGATGGCCGCGCCGACCATAAAGCCGTAAGCCTGATTGGCCACCGCCTCATGCTGCTCATAGGCGTATGGCGCCTGACCGCTGGTTTTCAGCGGGCCTTCGATGCGTTCGGTGGGTTGGCCGATGACCTTCAACTGGTCGATCGGGTTGGTGGTGGCGGGCGTGTCGAATTTCATGCTTCATCCCTCGCTTGCGCCAACACCGAACCGAGCGTGCGCTCGACCAGGGTCAGTTTGAATTGGTTGTCGTGGGTCGGGGTGGCGCCGTCGAGCAGACGTTCGCTGACGGCTTTGGCGCCTTTTGGCAGCAGCGCTTCGGCGGCTTCAACCCGCCACGGCTTCGGCGCAATACCGCCGACGGCGACGCGACCGCTGCCGTCCTTTTGCAGGATCAGACCGACCGAGACCAGCGCAAACGCGTAGGAGGAGCGATCACGCACCTTGTGATAAACGTGGGTGCCGCCGACGGGCGCAGGCAACGTCACCGAGGTGATGAACTCGCCAGGCGTGAGGCTGGTTTCAATGTTCGGCGTGGTGCCCGGCAATTGATGAAAATCAGCCATGGCGATGCTGCGAGTGCTGCCGTCAGGTTTGACAGTTTCAATCTGCGCATCGAAGGCCCGCATGGCGATTGCCATATCACTCGGGTGGGTGGCGATGCAGGCGTCGCTGACGCCGATAATCCCCAGTTGCCGACTGACCCCGGCAATGGCTGCACAACCACTGCCGGGTTGGCGTTTGTTGCAGGCCTGATTGGTGTCGTAGAAGTACGGGCAGCGCGTGCGTTGCAGCAGGTTGCCGGCGGTGCTCGCCATGTTGCGCAACTGCCCGGAAGCCCCGGCGAGCAGGGCGCGGGAGAGCAAGGCGTAATCTTTTCTGACGCGCGCGTCGGCCGCCAGATCGGTGTTGCGCACCAGCGCGCCAATGCGCAATCCGCCTTCGGGCGTGGCCTCGATCTGGTCCAGCCCGAGGTGATTGACGTCGATCAGGTGCAGCGGCGTTTCGATGTCGAGTTTCATCAAATCCAGCAGGTTGGTGCCGCCGGCGATAAATCGCGCACCTTCGACTTGCGCAGCTTGTGCGGCGGCTGCGGCGGGGGAGTCGGCACGGCTGTAATTGAACGGTCTCATGCCGGCACCTCCGCAACTTCAGTGATGGCTTCGATGATGTTCGAGTAGGCGCCGCAGCGGCAGATATTGCCGCTCATGCGTTCCTGAAATTCGCTGGCGATCAACTGCGGCGCCTCGGTGAGGCTTTCACTGACATGGCTGGGAATACCGTCGCGGATTTCTTTGATCACCGCCACCGCCGAACAGATTTGCCCGGGCGTGCAATAACCACACTGATAGCCGTCGTGCTTGATAAACGCGGCTTGCATCGGGTGCAGCTTGTCAGGCATACCGAGGCCTTCAATGGTGGTGACTTCGCTGCCTTCGTGCATCACCGCTAACGTCAGGCAGGAATTGATCCGCCGGCCATCGGCGATCACCGTGCAGGCGCCGCACTGGCCGTGGTCGCAGCCTTTTTTAGTGCCGGTCAGTTGCAGGTGTTCGCGCAGGGCATCGAGCAGGGTAGTGCGTGTGTCGACATCCAGCTCGCGCGGCTGGCCGTTGACATTGATCGTCACTTTGCTCATGGCCGATTGCTCCAGAGTGGCCGCGTAGGCCTTGAGGCTGATAAACGGTGGCATCGCGAAGGCAGTAGCGGTCACGGCGCCGAGGATCAGAAATCTGCGTCGGGAAATCGTCATGGTTCGATTCCTTTTCTCTCTTCATCAGGGCAGCAGGGTCGTGGATGGCCCAAGCGGGCAGCCAGCGTCATCGCCGGTCTCGTTATGGAGTGACTGCTGATGAGAGGAAAAGGTTTTTGCGGATTTTCGCTATAGAGTTATGCAGGTGGCTCATCAATTGCCTGACCCGACACAAATCCCTGTGGGAGCGAGCCTGCTCGCGAAGAGGCCGGCACAGCCAATATCTTCACTGGCAGACCGGACGTCTTCGCGAGCAGGCTCGCTCCCACATTGGATAGGTGTATGGCCGCCCTAATGCCCGCCCACCACCATAGAGGTAAACGGCGCCACATACGCCTGCAACGTCACCAGCCCGCCGACCAGAATCGCCAACACAATCGAGTGGAAGAACACATAGCGCAGAATCTCGCCCTCATGCCCGTACCAGCGTGTCGCCGTGGAGGCGACCACAATCGATTGCGCATCGACCATTTTGCCCATTACCCCACCGGAACTGTTCGCCGCTGCCATCAGCACCGGACTGATGCCGAGCTGTTCCGAGGTGACTCGCTGCAAACCACCAAACAACACGTTCGACGCGGTATCCGACCCGGTCAACGCGACACCCAGCCAACCGAGCAACGTGCCGAACATCGGGTAGAAAATCCCCGTCGCCGCAAACGCCAGGCCCATGGTCGCGTCGAGCCCCGAGTAGCGCGTGAGGAACCCCAGCGCCAACATCGCCGCAATGGTGATCAGCGAAAACCGCACCACCCACAACGTGCGCAGGTATTGCCTGATCAGTTGCGGAATCGAGTAGCCCATCAGCAAACCGCCGACAATCGCTGCCAGCAGAATCCCGCTGCCAGTGGCGGTGAACCAGGTGAATTTGTATACCGCTTCCTCGGCTTTCGGCGCGGCCACCACGGGCGGGACTTTTTCGATCTGTAGGTGCAGGGTGGTGAAGGTCACCGCCGGCGCGAAGATCGGATTAGCCTCGTTCACCGGTTTGCCCGCGGGGTCGAGTTTGGCCGAGTGCGTGACGGGATCGATCGCCGGGCGCACATCAAAAATATTCTTGAAGCCCTGCGTACCCCAGGCAAATACGAACACGGTGAGGATGATCCACGGCATCCACGCGCGCATCACCGCCGGGCGCGCCTGATCGCTGAACGCGGCGCTGGCGGTGACTTTTTCTTCTTCGACTTTGGAGTTGTCGACTCGCCCTGAAAGAGCTGCCGAGGTGTGAATGGTCGCCGGTTTCCACACCTTTAAAAACAACGTCAGGCAGGCCATGGAAATCAACGCGGCGATCACGTCCACCAGCATCGGCCCGTGGTAGTTCGACACCAGAAACTGCGGCACAGCGAAGCTTACCCCCGCCACTAGAATCGCCGGCCAGATCTCGAGCATTTTGCGCCACCCGGCAAACGCCCAGATCAGCCAGAACGGCACGAGCACCGAGAAGAAAGGCAACTGCCGACCGACCATCATCGACAGCTCCATTTCATCCAGCCCGGTGACTTTGGCCAGGGTAATGATCGGCGTGCCGAGTGCGCCGAATGCCACCGGCGCGGTGTTGGCGATCAGCGCCAGACCCGACGCGGCCAACGGTGAAAAACCGAGACCGATCAGAATCGCCCCGGTCACCGCTACCGGCGTACCGAACCCCGCCGCGCCTTCGAAAAATGCACCGAAGCAGAAGGCGATCAGCAGCAACTGCAGACGTCGGTCATCGGTGATCCGTGCGAGAGAATCCTGCAGCACTTTGAACGAGCCGTTCTCGGTGGTCAGGCGATGCAGAAAGATGATGTTGAGGACGATCCAGCCGATTGGCAGCAAGCCATTCGCCGCACCAAACAACGCGGCGGAACCAGCCATATTCGCCGGCATGCCAAAGGCAAAGATCGAGATCAGTAGCGCCGATGCCAGCGCCAATAGCGCCGCCAAATGTGCCTTGACGTGAAAGAACGCCAGTGCCGCGAGCATCACCACCACTGGCACGGCGGCCATGAGCGTGGAGATCACCGGGTTGCCGAACGGGTCGTAGATTTGCTGCCAGACCATGGTCCACCTCTGCTTGTTGTTATTGAGGGCGCAGATCCATTGCGTGGGGCTTGGTTGCAAGGAGTATAGGTGGCATTTCGCCGCTGTTTGGGCAGCGCGAACAGGGCGACAAACGGTCGATAGTGGCCAGTGAATCAACGGCGTTTTGCCCGGTCGTATCTGCGGCTGCGCGCACCGCGTCCTGAAGGCGCGGGCAGCGTCGCCGATTCCGTCGTCAAGACCTTGGTTTTAGGGAAGTGTTGAATGAAGCGCGCAACAACGATGCTGCTGACCGTGACCGCCGCCGTATTGCTCGGCGGCTGTGTCGCGGACTTTGATGATGATCACCACCATGGCCGGCATTACGACCACGATCATGGCCGCAACTACGACCATGACCGGCGTTGGGATGACCGCGACGATCGCCGCGACGGGCGTCGTTACTACCGTGATCGGGATGGTGATTAAATCGTTGGATCTTTAAACGTTACACGGGTGGACGGGTTATTGGCTGCTCAGTAGCATTGGCGGTTTTTACCCATCTTCAAGGATGATCCGTGAACAAGAAAATAATGTTATGTAGCTGGGTGGCAGCAATTTCTATCGCCCAGGTACTTATTGATAAAGTATTTTTTCCTGAAAACGAAAAAATAGGTCGCAGGGAAAGCGAGTTATATCAACCCATGTCAGAGTTACAGTACAAGCAGCAGCAGGTGATCAGAATCATCCGGGACAGAGAGTATATCAATCAGTTAGATCCTGGGTTTGGCCAAAAAACAGTCGATCAGAAATACATGAATACCCTGCTCGATTATCATCGGGAGATGGTAAATCTATACGACATAACGACGTCCAAGACTTTGCTTTTTTCTATATCCGAAATGGCAACTGATGTGGCGAAAATGTCAAAGGATTTCGGTCTCTGTATTCAAGAGTCCCAGCGGGAAGAATTCTTCAAAGCAACCATGGAAATTATTCCGCTTACCGAGAAAATGCTCCAGACCAAGAGCAAGATTATTGACTTTGATACACGGGTCAGAGCGGCAGAGCCTGATAGGGATGCACAAGGAAACCTTGTAGTTGAGGCTGCTAGCAAGCACCTTAAGATGATTATTGAGTTTATGAAAGATCCGGATCTTTTGATCAGGGTTAACAAAGAGGAAACGCCTCTTAACGATATCGATAAGTTTGTTGAGTATTACAATGTTATTCACTTGGGTTATGGTGATTGCACAAGAGCTTATTCAGAAGAAAGCGAAAATTCTGCAAACTACAAATTGTTTTACCAAATCATCATTTTCCTACTGCTGACGTATGTCATATATAGGAAAGATATGCTCTGAATCATTTAAGCCATAGTCAGGCCGAAGACAATCTTATTGACATGGCCCACTGAGCAATTTTTATTCAGCAAGCTTTCCTAGGGCATCCTTCGCGATTTCGCTTGGCCCCTCAATTAAAAGTGAGCGCTCGCCCGGACGCTGGATCGCGCAGGCACGGAGGCCTCGATGTCCAGCAAATGGGTGGCGAGAATGTCGCTCAGAAAACGGAATTGATCGTTGATGCCGACCACTTCATTACTGAAATGATTAGTCGCGGCGGGCATCAGCAAATCTTCGAAATCTTCGTTGAACACCAGTGCCTGCGCTTTGTGCGACACGACGTGCTGGTCGTAATAGTTGCTGCCGAACACCGGGAAACTCACGGAGAGTGTGACGTGGGTGTGAATCATGTTGTGAACTCCTCGTTGTGTTTCGGATGAGCCAATCGTGCCTTTGATGGGCGGTGGGCGGAAGGCAATCGTGGCGATGGTGAATATCGATGGCAGTGATGGTTCGGTTTTTAGTGGTGTTGCTGATGGCCCCTTCGCGAGCAGGCTCGCTCCCACTTTGAAACGCATTCCCCTGTGGGAGCGAGCCTGCTCGCGAAGAGGCCAGTCCAGCCAAACCGGACAAGCGGCCTTGCACCCACACCTATACTCAAATCTGCTTCCGCCCTTTAAAAGGAAATCTCAACCGTGAACCCGCGTGCGTTGCTCGTCGCCGCACTGTTGTTGCTGTCCGGCTGCGCCACTTCGGCGCGGGCCCCGGTGTCAGCGCCGCAGGCCGTTTTTGTCTCACCGGCCACGTGGCAGCAGATCGACCGGGAAATTGTCAGCGTTTCGCAGCAGTCCACCGAGCAAGTCAAAGTGTTTGCCCGTGGCTCAATGGAACATTGGCGCACTCGGGTCTATCAGCAAACTGAAGAAAATTTCATCCCGTGGTTCAGCAGCTACTGGACCCAGGAATGGCTGTCGATGAAGGTCAGTTGGTACACGATCAATGCCGGCGGCGAGCAGGACGCCTCGGCCAAGCGACTGGCGGCGTATCTGCTTGAGCAATATCAGGAAAGGGTGCTGGCGCCGGTGGCGGTGGAAATCGATCCGGATGCAATTCTGGGGCAGGCGACGGCGTTCTATGCGCAGTTGATGGCGCAGCAGATGCCGCTCATCGCCCAGCGTCATGGTGTGCCTGTCGCTCAGCTCAACGGGCGTTTGCAGAAAGTCCCCGCCATTGCACTGGGCCCGCCGCCAGCGCGGGATGCTTCGTTGTTTCAAGTGATCAGCACGGAACCATTGAACACCTTGCCGGCCTATGCCGCGCTGATCGACAAGATCCACACTGACGGCGGCGCCAAGGGCATTGCCTCGACCGATGCCGGCATGGCCCCGGTGGCCAAGCGCGCCAGTCAGCGGATGGAAGCGGAAATGGCGCCGCGCGGGGCCGCCAGTGCTGTAGCGGCCGCGGCGGGGAAACTGGCTGGAGGGCTGATCTCGGTCGGTGTCGCCGGCATTCGCGCGATCATCCAGGCCAATGACCGGCCCGACAGTGAAGCGTTGATCCGCAGCAGCCTGGGCAGCACCTTCGACAAGGCCTGGCTGAAACTGGTGCAGAACCCGACAACCGGGGTGATGGCCGGCACGCTGCACATGGCCGCACAGGTCGAGCGCAATCTGGGTGAGGGTGAGGAACCGTCGGTCGGCTTGGGCGTGAATTCTGTCGAATGGCAGCCGCCGCAATCGACTAACCAGCAGATCGAACCCAACGTGCAAGGAGAGTGATCATGGCTTACATCGATATTTTTGTAGCGCCGGTGCCGACTGCCAATCTTGAGCAGTACAAAAAGCACTGTGAAATCGCCGCCAAATTGTTCAAAGAATACGGTGCTCAGGACGTGGTTCAGTGCTGGGGTGATGACGTGCCGGAAGGCAAAGTCACCTCATTCCCGATGGCGGTCAAACTCAAGGAGGGTGAGACGGTATCGGCCGGCTGGCTGATCTGGCCCGACAAGGCCACTCGCGACGCTGGCATGGGCAAAATGATGGAAGATCCGCGCATGCAACCGGACGTCAACCCGATGGGGTTTGATGGCCAGCGGATGATCTTTGGTGGCTTTAAAAATATTCTTGAGTCCTGAACCCGATTTTGGAATGGACAAGATTCATGCTTCACCACAAAACCCTGTGGGAGCGAGCCTGCTCGCGAATGCAGTGTGTCAGTCGACAAAAAGGTCACTGATACTCCGCTTTCGCGAGCAGGCTCGCTCCCACAGGATTAGTGCTCACTGGCTGTGTTCACTCGGCTGAAGGGGTGATGCGACAGCTTTTACGGTTGCGGATCTGCTCGTCCGTCGGGCGTTCACGGACGAACTCGAAACGCGGCTCACCCTCGCTGTAATGCACCAGCCAGCCCCATTCCAGTTCCTTCTCTTCCTGCCCGGGATTGGGTGGGCGCGCCCACCACGGTTCTTTGCTGAGGATCTCGCGCATGGCGGCCTCCGGTTTGATGGCAATCCTTGAACTATAGCTTCCTGTCACGAGTCGTCAGATCAGGCTGTGTAGAATCCGGCGGATCACGATGAACAGGGGAGCAGGGCCATGACTGTTGAGACAAAGCGACTGTTTTTCGCCCTCGATTGCCCATCTGCGCAGCGCAAGGCGATTGCTCAATGGCGAGGGGAGTTGGGTTTGCGCACCGGTAAGCCGGTGCCGGCGGACAACTTTCATCTAACGCTGCTGTTTCTCGGCGCGGTGCCATTGGCGCAGATCAACGAAGTCTGCGAGGCGGCCGGGCAAGTGCGCACACCGGGAGAGGCGTTAAAGATTTCGCTGGATCGCTTGCAGGTCTGGCATCGCGCCGGGGTGTTGTCGCTGGCGCCCGTGCAGGCGCCGCAGACGTTGTTGCGCTTGGTCTATGCGCTGGAGCAGGCGATGTTGCCGTTTGGCTTTGAAGAGACGCCACGCGAGTTTCGCCCGCACCTGACGCTGGCCCGTGAGTACCGTGCGCCGGAGCCGGAATCCGCTACGCCGCCGGAGTTTTTCCTGCGTGCCGAACGCTTCGCCCTGTTCGAATCGCACAAGGGCCGTTATCGGATTCTGCAAGATTGGCCGCTGATCTGAAGGCACAAAAAAAGGCGCCCGAGGGCGCCTGAGAATTCACCTGAGCCGAGGGAGCCAGGTGAGGCCGTTCATAGCAGGGTGCAGCGGTGGTAAGGCGCTGCGTGAACGGGAAATCATTAATTCTTTCTGTTACAACACCGAACCATTGTAGGAGTGAGCCTGCTCGCGATGAGGTCGGTAAATACAGCACCACTGCTGCCTGACACACCGCTATCGCGAGCAGGCTCACTCCTACATTTGGATGTTTGGTGGATTTACTTGCCGAGCTTCACCCGGGTCCAGCCACGGGTCATGATCCGTTGCGTGGCAATCGGTTGATCCGGCACCGCATACAACGTCGCCATCACCGCATCTGTCGGGTACGAACCCGGATCGTTGCGGATCGCTTCATCCACCAATGGCGTGGCCGCCGAGTTGGCGTTGCTGTAGCCGTTGCTGTTGGTGATCTCGGCGATGATGTCCGGGCGCATCAGGAAGTCCATGAACAGGTAAGCGTTCTCGACGTTGGCGGCATCGCGCGGGATCGCAACCATGTCGTAGAAACTGCCGGCGCCTTCCTTGGGAATGCTGTAGTCGATGACCACGTTGTTGCCCGATTCCACGGCGCGGGCCTTGGCCTGCAGCACGTCACCGGAGTATCCGACCGCCACGCAGATGTTGCCATTGGCCAGATCGGAGATGTATTTCGAGGAATGGAAATACGCCACGTTCGGGCGGATCTTCATGAACAGCGCCTCGGCTTCCTTGATGTGCGCAGTGTCCCTGTCGTTCACCGGGTAACCCAGATAGTGCAGGGCGGCCGGGATCATTTCGGTCGGCGAATCGAGGAAACTGATGCCGCAGGCTTTGAGCTTTTCAGCGTTTTCCGGTTTGAACAACAAGTCCCAGGAGTTGGTCGGGGCGTTGGCGCCGAGCACTTCCTTGACCTTGGCCGGGTTGAAACCGATGCCGATCGAGCCCCACATGTACGGGAACGCGTGGGCGTTGTCGGGATCACTGGCGGCGGCGTTTTTCAGCAGCACCGGGTTGAGATTCTTCCAGTTCGGCAGCTTCGATTTGTCCAGCGTCTGATAGACGCCGGCCTTGATCTGCTTGGCCAGGAAACTGTTCGACGGCACGACCAGGTCGTAACCGGATTTGCCCGCCAGCAAGCGCGCCTCAAGGGTTTCGTTGCTGTCGAAGACGTCGTAGGTCACGCGGATGCCGGTCTCGTCTTCGAACTTCTTGACGGTGTCCGGCGCAATGTAATCCGACCAGTTGTAAACACGCAGCACCTTGTCGTTGGCCTGGGCGCCCATGACGATTGCGCCCATTAAGGACAGTGTCAGCAGAGTCCTGCCAAACATTTTCATCGGTACAACTCCATTCTTTTTATTCACGTTACGCAAAGCCCCCTAACCCTCTCCCGGAGGGAGAGGGGACTGACCGAGGGGCTGACTACATTTTTGTAGTAGCTGCGGCACGCTGCGATCTTTTGATCTTCAAAAACAACGTCAAAAGATCGCAGCGTGCCGCAGCTCCTACAGGGTCAAGCGGTGGCAGCTTGTTGCTGTGGTTGCCACGACTCGTTCGCGGTCTGATCCATCGCTTCCTGAATCGCTTTTTTGCGGTTGGCTTCTGCCTTGCGGCCGAAGTACCAGACCAGGAAGGTCACCAGCGAAACCGCCAGCAGAATCAGGCTGGCTACGGCGTTGATCTCAGGCTTCACGCCCAGCCGTACCGCCGAGAACACTTCCATCGGCAACGTCGTCGAACCCGGGCCGGAGACGAAGCTGGCCAACACCAGGTCATCCAGCGACAAGGCGAACGACATCATCCCGCCCGCCGCCAGCGACGGCGCGATCATTGGAATGGTGATCAGGAAAAACACCTTGAACGGCTTCGCACCGAGATCCATCGCCGCTTCTTCGATCGACAGGTCCAGCTCACGCAAGCGCGCGGAGACTACCACCGCGACATAGGCGGCACAAAACGTGGTGTGGGCGATCCAGATCGTGACGATGCCACGCTCCTGCGGCCAGCCGATCAGTTGGGCCATCGCCACGAACAGCAGCAACAGCGACAGACCGGTGATCACCTCAGGCATCACCAACGGCGCGGTGACCAGACCGCCAAACAGCGTGCGGCCCTTGAAGCGCGTTACCCGAGTCAAAACGAAAGCGGCGAGGGTGCCCAACGCGACCGCAGCGATCGCGGTGTAGCAGGCGATTTCCAGCGAGCGCACCACCGAGCCCATCAGTTGCGTATTGTCGAGCAGGCCGACGTACCACTTCACCGACCAGCCGCCCCACACCGTCACCAGTTTCGAGGCGTTGAACGAGTAGATCACCAGAATCAGCATCGGCAGATAAATGAACATCAGGCCGAAGATCAGCATGAACTTGGAAAAACCGAAGCGTTTCATCCCCGTGCCTCCATCTCTTTGGCCTGGCTGCGGTTGAACAGCAGAATCGGCACAATCAGGATCAACAGCATCACCACCGCCAGCGCGGACGCCACCGGCCAGTCGCGGTTATTGAAGAACTCTTGCCACAGCACGCGACCGATCATCAGCGTCTCGGGGCCACCCAACAACTCGGGAATCACGAATTCACCGACCACTGGAATGAATACCAGCATGCAGCCGGCAATAATGCCGTTCTTGGCCAGCGGCACAGTGATTTTCCAAAAGTTGTTGAAGTTGCTCGAACCCAGATCCTGTGCGGCTTCCAGCAGGCTGCCATCGTGCTTCACCAGGTTGGCATAGAGCGGCAAGACCATGAACGGCAGGTAGGCGTACACCACGCCGATATACACCGCAGTGTTGGTGTTGAGGATCTCGATCGGGTGATCGGTCAGCCCCGTCCACATCAAAAACGCGTTGAGCAAACCGTTGTTGCTGAGGATGCCCATCCACGCGTAAACGCGGATCAGGATCGCCGTCCAGGTCGGCATCATGATCAACAGCAGCAGGACGTTTTGCGTTTCCTTGCCGGTCTTGGTGATCGCGTAGGCCATCGGGAAACCGATCAGCAGGCACATCATCGTGCTCAGCGCCGCGACTTTCAGCGAACCGAGGTAGGCCGACAGGTACAGCTCGTCTTCGCCGAGCATGGTGTAGTTGCCGATGTTCAGCAGCAGCTGGAATTTCTGTTCGGCGTAGGTGTAGATCTCCGAGTACGGCGGGATCGACAGTGCGGCTTCCGAGAAGCTGATCTTCATCACCAGGAAAAACGGCAGCATGAAGAACAGGAACAGCCAGATGAACGGAATACCAATGACCAGTTTTCGTCCGCTGGGCACCAGGCGCAGGAATTGCTGATTGAAGGTTTTCATGAGCGCAGTACCACGCCGCTGTCGTCTTCCCACCACACGTAGACTTTGTCGTCCCAGGTCGGACGCGCGCCACGGCGTTCGGCGTTGGCCATGAACGACTGGACGATTTTGCCGCCGGGCAGTTCGACGTAGAACACCGAGTGACCGCCGAGGTAGGCGATGTCATGCACCTTGCCTTCGGACCAGTTGTAGCGGAATTCCGGCTTGGTCGTGCTGACGAGCATTTTTTCCGGACGGATCGCGTAGGTGACCGACTTGTCCTGCACCGAGGTGCTGACGCCGTGGCCGACGTAAATCTTCTGTTCCAGGTCCGGGCTGTGGATGATCGCGTGACCTTCAAGGTCTTCCACCACGGTGCCGTCGAAGGCGTTCACGTTACCGATGAACTCGCAGACCATGCGGCTGACCGGCGCTTCATAGATGTCGACCGGGCTGCCGATCTGGGCGATCCAGCCCAGGTGCATGATCGCGATGCGCTCGGCCATGGTCATGGCCTCTTCCTGGTCGTGGGTCACCATCACGCAGGTCACGCCGACGCGTTCGATGATCTGCACCAGCTCCAGTTGCATCTGCGAACGCAGCTTTTTATCCAGCGCACCCATCGGCTCGTCGAGCAGCAACAGCTTCGGACGCTTGGCCAGCGAGCGGGCGAGGGCGACGCGCTGACGCTGACCGCCGGACAACTGGTGCGGGCGGCGTTTGGCGTATTGGGTCATGTGCACAAGGCGCAGCATTTCATCGACACGGGCATCGATTTCGCTGGCGGGCAAACGGTCTTGCTTGAGGCCGAAGGCGATGTTCTGCGCGACGGTCATGTGTGGGAACAGCGCGTAGGACTGGAACATCATGTTGATCGGCCGCTCGTACGGCGGCATGTCGGTGATGTCCACGCCGTCGAGCAGAATCCGCCCTTCAGTCGGGCGCTCGAAACCGGCGAGCATGCGCAGCAGGGTCGATTTGCCCGAACCGGAGCCGCCGAGCAGGGCAAAGATTTCGCCCTGATGGATCTCCAGGGACACATCGTCCACTGCCACGGTTTCGTCGAACTTCTTGGTGACACGGTCGACTTTCACCAGCACCTTTTTCGGTTGCTGATGACCTTCAAGTGCCTTCCTGTAAGTGCTGGAGGCGTTTGCCATGTGAAACTCCCAACAGGTTTCGTTCGCCTGGCCAATGTGGCCGGGCTTAAGTGGATTGCAAGCCTGTAAGCGCAATCTCAGTCATTACACATCCCCTGTAGGAGTGAGCCTGCTCGCGATGAGGCCATGTCAGTCGACATCTCTGTTGACTGGTCTATTGCTATCGCGAGCAGGCTCACTCCTACAGGGGAATTGCGCATGCCTGACTGACCTTGCACTGCCGAGGGCTTGGTCGGCGCCGCCGTCCTGGCTGCCTGGGTCGTACTTGTTGTTATTACGGGTGTTGCTGTTCACGAATGACGGATGTGCGCAGGCACACCCGACGTCCGTGGGGGCAGTAAATCGTTGCGATCTTCGGGGTGTGTCAGCGCTGGTCGCGCCGCGCCGCCCGTTGCCGGCAAGCCGCGCCGAATGCCTGGAAAATCTTCAGGTAGTTCGGGTTATCGAGCACTTGCCATTCCGGGTGCCATTGCACGCCGAGGGCGAAGGTCGGGCTGTGCTCGACCGAGACCGCCTCGATCAAACCGTCCGGCGCCACCGCTTCGGCGCGCAGGCCGGGGGCGAGGCGATCGATGCCCTGGCTGTGAATCGAGTTGACCAGGAACTCGCCCGGCAACTCCAGCGCCTCAAACACGCCGCCGCCGAGCACAGTCACCGCATGGGCCGGTGCGTATTGCACGGCCACATCAGGGCTGTCGGCTTCGCGGTGATCGAGCATGCCCGGCAGCTCGTGCACCTTCTGATGCAGGCTGCCGCCGAACGCCACGTTCATTTCCTGGAAGCCCCGGCAAATGCCGAGCACCGGAACGCCCGCCGCGATGGCTGCACGCAATAAAGGAAGGGTGGTGGCATCCCGCGCCGGATCGTGATCCGTGCCGGGGGCGCTGGCCGGGCCTTGATAGTGGAAGGGCTCCACATTCGAGGGCGAGCCGGTCAGCAGCAGACCGTCGAGTTGACCGAGCAGGTCTTCGATTTCAGTCAGGTTGCCAAGGGAAGGAATGACCACTGGCAACCCGTTAGCGCCAACGCTGACAGCACGTACGTACTTGTCGCCGCTGATGTGATAGGGGTGCAGGCCAATCTGTTTGACGCACGCAGTAACGCCGATCAATGGCTTGAATGCCATTTTTATTCACCTCGAAGTTTGACACTTGAACGAGCTTTTCCGGAGCTTAGCCTCGTTGATTTTAATTAACAACTGCCATGTAAAAAATTCTAAACGCCGTTCATCAAATCTTCATGATTCTCGGGGCTCTGGCGCCTGTGTTGGCACGCTGGTGTTAAAAAAAGCCCGAAAAATAAACCCTGGGCGGCCATCTGTTCGCTATTGACTTCACTTTGCCGTTCGGGTTGACTGGCTCGGCGAAACAGCAGTGAACATAATAATTAACAGCTAAATAGGTGCATCATGTCGGTCCCTCTGCGTACCGTTCAACTCAACGAAGCAAACGCATTCCTTAAGAAATATCCTGAGGTTTTGTACGTCGACCTTCTGATTGCGGATATGAACGGTGTGGTGCGCGGCAAGCGCATCGAACGCACCAGTCTTCATAAGGTTTACGAGAAAGGCATCAACCTGCCGGCCTCGCTTTTCGCGCTCGACATCAACGGCTCCACGGTGGAAAGCACCGGCCTGGGTCTGGACATCGGCGACGCTGACCGTATTTGCTATCCGATCCCCGGCACGCTGAGCATCGAGCCGTGGCAGAAGCGCCCAACCGCACAACTTCTAATGACCATGCATGAGATCGAAGGCCAGCCGTTCTTCGCTGACCCGCGTGAAGTGCTGGCCAACGTCGTACGCAAATTCGACGACCTCGGTCTGACCATTTGCGCGGCGTTCGAACTCGAGTTCTATCTGATCGATCAGGACAACGTGAACGGCCGTCCGCAATCGCCACGTTCGCCGGTGTCCGGCAAGCGTCCAGTGTCGACTCAGGTGTACCTGATCGACGATCTCGACGAATACGTCGACTGCCTGCAAGACATCCTCGAAGGCGCGAAAGAGCAGGGCATCCCGGCCGACGCGATCGTCAAGGAAAGCGCCCCGGCGCAATTCGAAGTCAACCTGCATCACGTCTCCGATCCGATCAAGGCGTGCGACTACGCCGTCCTGCTCAAGCGTCTGGTGAAGAACATCGCCTACGACCACGAGATGGACACCACCTTCATGGCCAAGCCGTATCCGGGTCAGGCGGGCAACGGTCTGCACGTACACATTTCGATCCTGGACAAAGAAGGCAACAACATCTTCGCCAGCGAGGATCCCGAGCAGAACGCCGCACTGCGTCACGCGATCGGCGGTGTGCTGGAGACCCTGCCTGCGCAAATGGCGTTCCTCTGCCCGAACGTCAACTCGTACCGCCGTTTCGGCGCGCAGTTCTACGTACCGAACTCGCCGAGCTGGGGCATCGACAACCGCACCGTGGCCGTGCGCGTACCGACCGGTTCACCGGACGCCGTGCGTATCGAGCACCGTGTCGCCGGTGCCGACGCCAACCCGTACTTGCTGATGGCTTCGGTGCTGGCCGGTATTCATCACGGTCTGACCAATCAGATCGAGCCGGGCGCCCCGGTTGAAGGCAACAGCTACGAGCAGAACGAACAGAGCCTGCCGAACAACCTGCGCGACGCACTGCGCGAGCTGGACGACAGCGAAGTCATGGCCCGCTATATCGACCCGATGTACATCGACGTGTTTGTCGCGTGCAAGGAAAGCGAGCTGGCCGAGTTCGAGAACTCGATTTCTGACCTTGAGTACAACTGGTATCTGCATACGGTGTGATTGGCTGAGGCCCTCAACAGCTGAAGAGCCCCTCACCCTAACCCTCTCCCAGAGGGAGAGGGGACTGACCGGGTTGTATTGAGATATCCGGCGACCTGAACGATCCAGTCGATTATGGATTCGGCAAAGATTGTTCAGGTCGGCGGAGATTCGGAGCATCCCCCGATCGGTCCCCTCTACCTCTGGGAGAGGGCTAGGGTGAGGGCAGCCATCTCAACCCAGACCCAACACCCCAACACCCCCAATTCCCCCTTGTCGAGCCACAACAATGACAACGACCCGCAACGACTGGGAACAACGCTTCCAGTCCCTGACCATCGAAGCCCGCGCGTTCATCAACGGTGAATACCGCCCGGCCATCAGTGGCGACACCTTCGAATGCCTGAGCCCCGTCGACGGCCGTTTCCTCGCCTCCGTGGCCAGCACCGATGAAGCCGACGCCAACCTCGCCGTTGAAGTCGCGCGCCAGTCTTTTGAATCCGGCGTGTGGGCGAAAAAAGCCCCGGCCGAGCGCAAGCGCATCCTGATTCGCTTCGCTGATCTGATCCTGCAGAACCAGGAAGAACTGGCGCTGCTGGAAACCCTCGACATGGGTAAACCGATCAGCGATTCGATGAGTATCGACATCCCGGCGACCGCCAACGCGATCCGCTGGAGCGCCGAAGCCATCGACAAGATCTACGACGAAGTCGCCGCCACCCCGCACGACCAACTTGGCCTCGTCACCCGCGAGCCATCCGGCGTGGTCGCGGCCATCGTGCCGTGGAACTTCCCGTTGATCATGGCCAGCTGGAAGTTCGCTCCAGCGCTGGCAGCAGGCAACTCGTTCATCCTCAAGCCTTCGGAAAAGTCGCCACTGACCGCAATCCGCATCGCCCAGCTCGCGCTGGATGCCGGCATTCCGAAAGGCGTGTTCAACGTCCTGCCGGGCTTCGGCCACACCGTCGGCAAGGCGCTGGCGTTGCACATGGACGTCGACGTGCTGGCCTTCACTGGCTCCACGGCGATTGCCAAGCAACTGATGATTTATGCAGGCCTTAGCAACATGAAACGCGTCTGGCTCGAAGCAGGGGGCAAGAGCCCGAACGTGGTGTTTGCCGACGCACCGGACTTGCGCGCGGCAGCACAAGCGGCGGCCGGCGCCATTGCCTTCAACCAGGGCGAAGTGTGCACGGCGGGTTCGCGCTTGCTGGTCGAGCGTTCGATCCGCGAGCAATTCATCCCGCTGCTGGTGGAAGCACTGCAAGCGTGGAAACCGGGTCACGCACTCGATCCAGCCACCACCGTCGGTGCCGTGGTCGATCAGCGTCAACTCGACAACGTGCTGCGCTACATCAGCATCGGTCGCGAGCAGGGCGCCGAGCTGATCGCGGGCGGCCAACGCACCCTCGAAGAAACCGGCGGCCTCTATGTGCAACCGGCGCTGTTCGACGGCGTGACCAACGCGATGACCATCGCCCAGGAAGAAATCTTCGGCCCGGTGCTGTCGCTGATCACCTTCGACACCGCCGAAGAAGCGCTGCAGATCGCCAACGACAGCATCTTCGGCCTCGCCGCCGGCGTGTGGACCAGCAACCTCAGCAAGGCGCACACCTTCGCCCGTGGCCTGCGTGCCGGCAGCGTCTGGGTCAACCAGTACGACGGCGGCGACATGACCGCTCCGTTCGGTGGCTTCAAACAGTCGGGCAACGGCCGCGATAAATCGCTGCACGCGTTCGACAAGTACACCGAGCTGAAAGCGACCTGGATCAAGCTCTGACTCTATTACAGCGGTGGTCGCCGTTTATTGGCGACCCTCGGAGAAACGTATGAAACAACAACACGTAAACAGCTACTACGCCGCCACCCGCAACGAAGTCATCGACTTTCCGGTTCTGGAAGAGTCGGTCGAGTGCGATGTCTGCATCATCGGCGCCGGTTACACCGGCCTGTCCTCGGCGCTGTTCCTCACCGAAGCCGGCTATAAAGTGACGGTGCTGGAAGCAGCAAAAGTCGGCTACGGCGCCAGCGGTCGCAATGGCGGTCAACTGGTCAACTCCTACAGCCGCGACGTCGACGTGATCGAAGAGCGTTACGGCGACAAGACTGCAGAAATTCTCGGCAGCATGATCTTCGAAGGCGCCGACATCATCCGTTCGCGCATCAAGGAATACGACATCCAATGCGACTACCGCCCGGGCGGTATCTTCGCAGCGATGAACAAGAAACAACTCAACGGTCTGGCTGAGCAGAAGCGTGGCTGGGAACGTTACGGCAACCGCAATCTGAAGATGCTCGACGCGGCTGAGATTCGTCGTGAAGTCGGCTCCGATGCATACGTCGGCGGTCTGCTCGACATGCAGGGCGGCCACGTTCACCCGCTGAACCTGGCGCTCGGTGAGGCGGCTGCGATCACACGTTTGGGTGGCAAGATCTACGAGCAATCGGCGGCCGTGGAAATCAAATACGGCGAGCCCAACGTCGTGCGCACTGCCAAAGGCCAGGTCCGCGCCAAGTACTTGCTGATCGCCGGCAACGCCTACCTGCCGCAAGGTCTCGACAACCGCGTGACCGCGAAAAGCATGCCGTGCGGCTCGCAGATCGTCGTCACCGAGCCGTTGACCGAGAAACAGGCGCGCAGCCTGATCACCAACAACTACTGCGTCGAAGACTGCAATTACTTGCTGGATTACTACCGCCTGACTGCCGACAACCGTCTGCTGTACGGCGGCGGCGTGGTCTACGGCGCGCGTGAACCGGACGACATTGAACAACTGATCCGCCCGAAGATCCTCAAGACCTTCCCGCAGCTCAAAGACGTCAAGATCGACTACCGCTGGACCGGCAACTTCCTGCTGACCATGTCACGCATGCCGCAGTTCGGCCGCATCGAAAAGAACGCCTATTACATGCAAGGCTACAGCGGCCACGGCGTCACCTGCTCGCATCTGGCCGGCAAACTGATCTCGGAAATGATCCGCGGCGACGCCGAACGCTTCGACGCCTTCGCATCGCTGCCGCACATGCCAATGATCGGCGGCCGCACCTTCTCGGCGCCACTGACCGCCCTCGGCGCCGTCTACTACTCCTTGCGCGACCGCTTCGGCCTCTAAGTTACCTCCCCGGCGGCGGCCCAAGACCCCGCCGGTTTTTCTTATCGCAACACTCCCTGATATCCAAATGTGGGAGCTGGCTTGCCAGCGATGAGGCCAGCAAACACAACATCAATCCGACTGAAACACCAAAGATCAAATTGTAGGAGTGAGCCTGCTCGCGATGAGGCTAGAAAAGACACCATCACTCCCGCTGACACACCACAAAACCTGTGGGAGCTGGCTTGCCAGCGATGGCGGTCTTTCAGCAAAAGGGATGTTGAATGTGCCACCCAATCGCTGGCAAGCCAGCTCCCACAGGTTTTGTATTCAGCCCAGAATTACCACCGGCAGGTTCATTTCACCCACCGTCCATCGAACCTGCTGAGCAACACCGGCAAACGTGATTTAATAGCCGCCTTTCACGGTTCCGGGACACGGGAGCAACGTGATCCGCGCCCCTCGCGCGGCACCCGCCACCCACCCCCATTACCCGTGGGTCTGTGCGAGAACCGCCGAGCGGCGATCAGGCAAGGCAAAAACAGGCGAGGAAGCGGAGTGTAGGGCCCTACATGAGCATTCCGAGCCTGTTTTTAACGCAGCATGATCGTCGCGCAGGCAGTTTTCGCGCAGAGCCTAAGTACTTCTCACATAAGGCAGTCATGGATACGGGTTCTCGACTCAAACTAGTACGCGAAAGCTACAAACTCTCCCAGCGCGAGCTGGCCCGGCGTAGCGGCGTGACCAATGCCACCATCTCCCTGATCGAACAGAATCGCGTCAGCCCCTCCGTCAGCTCCCTGAAAAAGCTGCTCGAAGGCATACCGATGTCCCTGGCCGACTTCTTCACCTTCGACCAACCCCCGCGCGAACACCAATACGTCTTCCGCGCCAACGAACAACCCGACCTCGGCCGCCACGGCCTGCGCCTGCTGCTGATCGGCGCCTCCGTACCCAGCCGGCAGATGCGCTTGCTGCGCGAGCAATACGCCCCGGGTGCGAGTTCCGGGGAAGAGCCGATTGTGCATGCGGAAGGTGAGGAGTGCGGGCTGGTGACGCGTGGCACGGTGGAGTTGACTGTGGATGGGTCGGTAAGTGTTTTGAATGCGGGGGATGGGTACTATTTTCCGACGACGCTGCCGCATAAGTTCCGCAATATTGGGGCGGATGAGGCAGAGATTATCAGTGCGAATACGCCGGCGAATTTTTGATTCATTATTTATTTAGTTGTCCAGCGGATTTTTCAGCTTTTTGAGAGCTCCGCTGGACCTGGCGCAGGCGCTGTTTATTTATCTTTGCACTCACCATTACTTCCTTTGGAGCTTTGAGGGCAGTTAGTTCCATATACAGATTTGCTTTCCTTATAAATATTTTCGGATTTAAGGTTTGCCAGCGTTAGACTTGAGTATCCTATGCAGCCGAATACTAGTAGCGCTAATGAAGCGGGTGCGATTTTACGAGAATTTTTCATCACGATCCTTATGCCTGTATGATTTGTTAATGGGGTTTAATTGGTATTGCCTCTCACGGTTTGAACGTAATGGCGAGTCAGGGTTTTCACACCTGTAATTTCTGACAGTTTTTTATACTGGTTTGCTATGTATGTGGTTTGTTTTATTCCGATTTCACAATGATTGGTATGAAAGGTTACCCAGTATAAAAGGTGACGGTACAAAGGGTTGTAAGTCTATTTTTATACGAGCAATACGCCCCGGGCGCGAGTACCGGGGAAGAGCCGATTGTGCATGCGGAAGGCGAGGAGTGCGGGTTGGTGACCCGTGGCACGGTGGAGTTGACCGTGGATGGGTCGGTGAGTGTGTTGAATGCGGGGGATGGGTATTGCTTTCCGACGACATTACCGCATAAGTTTAGGAATATCGGGGCGGATGAGGCTGAGATTATTAGTGCGAATACGCCGGCGAATTTTTAAATAAAAATTTTCGTCTGAGAAAGCTTTCCATTTGTAAAAAGAGAAATCGCTACATTGCGATTTCTCTTGATGTTAGCGGTTGGGAATGACCTGTTTTGCTCAGTCCTTTGTTTAGTATGTAGGGATGCAAGTTACGGGTATATCTATTCTTTTTGTTTGCTCAGTCACTTCTCCGTTAGAATTTTTACATGAGAATGTGATTTTTGTTGAGAGCTGATCTTTTGGTCTGCAAGCATCATTGCATGCCAATACTTGTGTCTTGGATTCGCATGTTAGCAGTCCTGTTTCATCTTGTGTCTCGTAGGTTACCAATTTTCTGGTTAGGCAATATTCATCCGCTATTGCAATAATGCTTGCCCCCATTGTTACGCTAAGAAAACATACCTTGAGCAAGATTTTCATGTGATCACCGTGGTGTGTGGAGTGTGTGTTTTTCTGGGGTGTTCGGTTAGTGATATTGGGTAAGGTTGCCAGTGTTTGCACCTGTCAAAGTTGACAGGTTTTTAGAATCAAATGAAATTAATACAATTTCAATTGGCTTTCTCGAACCGATGGTGAAGGTTAATGCTACAGCTAATAAGCAGCGTTCATTCCTGACTAAATCCTCGTTGCTCAATCACCTGAAACAAATCACGCACATCCTGCACCATTATCCTGGCGATGTTGGTCACGGTGTCGATGTCATGTTCGGCGTGGTCGGGGAAGCGGATGCAGGCGATGAGGTCAAGGTATTTGAGGACGGCGTTGAGGCGTTCGGCTGCGCAGGCGTGGAGGTCGCGTAGTGGGGCGTTGGTGTCGATGAGGAGGACGGGCTGGTCGGTGGCGGGGTGGGACATGTGGGCGTAGTGGTGGAGCGGTTTTTTGATCGTCATAGCAAAGGCCTCTCAGTAAAAATGAGCCACCGTTTTGCTGCGAAACAAGATGGGTGGCGGTTGTGAGCGGGTTCGCAGACCGAGGAGAAACCAGACTCGGCAGACTCGAAAGTCTCCCGCACACAACCGCCATAAAACGTAATGCCGGCGAATTTTGCCAGAATTGTCGCTAGACGGTGTTAGCCAATTTCTCGTTAGGGCTGCGAAACCCATCGCTGACGGCGGTCAGCGACAGATCCACTCTAGGCAGCAATTTCACCATCAACAACCGACCTGTAGGACGTGAAACGTGCACCTGTGGCGAGGGAGCTTGCTCCCGCACGGCGACGCAGTCGTCGTAATCCGGGGCGTACGGTATGTCTGGGAGAAACGGACTATCTGGCTTTGGGGCCGTTTCATAGCCCAGCGGGAGTAAGTTCCCTCGCCACACGGGGTGTTTTCCTACGAAGTTTTCAGACATCGAAATTGCGCGAGCCTTTAGGCGATAACTATTCGTCTGGCGCATCGCACCTTCTTCGCACACCCTCTGCCAATGCTGTAACAGACCTTGGCCGCCACGACCGGCGCCTGCTGCTTTTCGGCCTCTCCGTGCTCAGCCGGCAGATGCGCTTGCTGCGCGAACAACACGTACCGGGCGCAAGTTCTGGGGAAGAGCGGATTGTGCATGCGGAAGGCGAGGAGTGCGGGCTTGTCACCCGTGGCACGGTTGAGTTGCGGGGGATGGGTATTACTTTCCGACGACGCTGCTGAATAAGTTTCGGAATATCGGGGCAGATGAGGCGGAGATTATTAGCGCGAATACGCCGGCTAAACTCTGGATGGTGTCTGTAAGAACCGTCGTAGGGTGTGAATAATCCGATATCTGTTTGGGTGTCGGATTTTTTATTAATTTTTATTTTGAACGGGGAGGTCGCTGCTTTGAACTTGACCAGTTCTATTGGGAAACGTTTGTAAGAGTTTTCCCGAGGTGCTGTAAGACGAGTATGAGTTTTTACTGGTGATGTGGCCAGGAAGTGCTCGTCCTTTCTGGTTGTGTGTATATTGATTTTGTTTTTATCTTTCACTAATTGGGAGTGTGAGTGGAGATATGTTGATTCGAGAGTTTGGTGTTGTTATTGGTCTTTTCATTGTCACTCTCTTTCTCAGTGCGCTGTATAGCGCGCTACTGGTGCATAATTTGGAAAAGCTTGTTCCTCTGAGTGGTGTTGTCAGAAAGGTTATTTTAGGTGTTATTTTTTTTGGAATGTTGTTTGTTAATTTTCGTTATTTTTTTGTTGGGGAGCTTGCGGAGTGGCTTGGTCGAGATGCAGGGATAGAAGAAACTCCAGTAATTGTCGGCTATATTTATATTTTTGTTTCCGCATTGTTTTGCGCTGAGATTGTCGTTCAATTCATCGTTCAATTTATCGGTGGCGGATTCGATTTTACCGATCTTTATCGTGGCGTCATAGGTGTAGTGATGTTTGTAATAATTTTTATTTGGCTCTGGTTGCGCACGATAGATTTGTGATGGTGCTAGTTTGTTTTTGATGTGTTTGTGTTGTCTTTGTCTGTCATGCTTTTTATTGTAAGTGAGCTGGTCATTGCTTCAAATGCCAAGGCCAATTTCCCCATCTGATTGTAGGCGTTTTCTTAATTCATTGGATCTCGAATAAATAGTTTGGTTGAGTTGGTTTTCGAGTCAGTCTAAAGATGCCAATGATAGAGCGGCCCAATAGAGGGGCGAGGATTTTGATTTGTAGAAAAGATCTGAATGGTTGCATGAAGGTGCAGGGTCGGTGATGTTATGGATTTTTTGGCGTGTTTACATTGTGTTGCGGTTCAATTTTTTGAGGCTGAGAATTGGTCTTGAGGTTTTAGGGTGAGTTAATGAAACTGTATGACCTTCGGTATTATTTTAGTGTCTTCTGTCTTATTGTCGGTTCCGCTGGTTTCTGGGCGGTAATGATTGTGAGTGGTATTCGCCAGCTCATCGATCTAGAGGGAGGTTGGCTTTGGGTAGTTTTCTGGGGTATTTATATATTTCTTGTGGTGTTTGATTTGGTTTATAATTTACCGCGACTTCGTAACGTGCTCTATGGCGAAATGATTGAGGAAAAGTATTATAGCTTACGAGTTGCATGGATTCAGATAGTTGTTGTATCTATAACTGCGACTTTTATTTTTACTCCTTTTTTAATGGGGGTTGATTTATTTGTTGATGTCTCTTGCTGGGTTATGGCTGGTGGGCTGTTTTTTTTGTTTCTTGGGTTATTTTGTTATTTGAGTTTTTTCCAGCGATCATTTCGTTCTCGCCGTTGATAAAGCCGTCACTTGATAATTTTGCAGGAATCGACTCCTTTATAATGGTTCTCAGTGTGATGCTATCTGCAAGTGCTTCGAGGGCTAGTGCGAGCGCTCCCATTTGTTTGTATCCGCGCTCGTAGTTTATCGGGTCTCTATTGAAAAGCTGTACCGAGTCAGGCTTTCGAACAAAATTCATCATTCCGTTAATAGATAGGTAGAAATCGAAGGTGTAATAGGCCAAGTTGCCATTTTCAATGCCGAAAGTTTTTTGATAAGCCATCCTTATAGGCCCCAAAATACCTGGTTTTTCAGGGCCGACGTAGATGTTTCCCACTCCCTCGTAAATGTTGTTGATGCCATGAGCCACTAGGGCAGCGCCCTTGACACCGGCCCTCCCTCGGCTAGCTGAAATTACTAAGGCGCCCGCCTGAAGTTGCATGCTTCCCGCAGCGATAGTCACCCCATTCTGAAAATAAAACATGGATTTGGCAGAAAGCTCTGAATGCTCATCCCTGAGCTCCTTCAACCCTTGCTTCGCACTAATAACACCTTCATCCACCGCCCGAATAATCTCATTCGCATAAGACGACACAATCTCGCCAAATTTCAGCTGACTGAAACTGTCGTACAACTGCGTGGCACCAATCTGGCAGCCGAAAGCGACCAGGTCTGACGCGGCACGGGTAACGTCGTTAATGTCGCATGAGTCCTCATTCATCGTTATTCCCCCACGTGCTGGAACCGCACGTGCCCGCTTGAATATGCGTCCAACTGATTTCGCGATAAGTGAACGACACCAGTTCCTGTGGTTCTGCGTCATTGAGGTGAATGGCGTGGGGTACTTGAAGGTTGATGTGGGCGACTTTGGCGCCGGTTATGTGGATTTTGAAATATTTATCTTGAGTGCCGGCGGGCGAGGTTCGGTAGAAAAATATTGTGCATTCCAGCACTTCGCGTTCGTGAAGTGCGGCGGACAGGAGAGGGGAGGATTTGTCGATGTTCTTGGTGATCATGATTGGCAGGTGTTGGCCTCGGTCGGCACCCACGCTGCCGTTATTGCCGGCCGTCATGTTGTGTGAATAGGCCAGCACCATGATTTCATCCAGGTGGCCCAGCTGGCATTTATTGCCGATTGAGCTAGTGTCGGAACACCCGGCGGAGATCAGTCCTTGTCGGTTTCCGGTGATAGTCATGTAACTGTGATTGGCCATGGATGCTCTGCTTTATTGGCAAGTTAGTCTTGTCTGCAGAGTAACCGCCAACTAAAGCCAGGGCCGAGAGGCAGGGTTTCGCTGTTTTTGAAACTCAGACGGGTCTTACAGGGGCGGTAGAAAGTCAGGAAGTGAATGTTCTGAAGTGCTGCAGGTTATGGCCGGTTTTGGAACCGAGCGGGAGCAAGCTCCCTCGCCACATGGGGTGTTTTACTGCGAAGTTTTCAAACATCGAAATGGCCCGAGCCTTTTGGGCGATAACCATTCGTCCGACACGCCGCACCTTCGCCGCACACCTTCTTCCAATGCTGTAACTCCCCACGCAAAGGAAGAGCCACCATGCTGAACCATAAAATCGCGATGTTAACCCTCGCGGCGTTGCTGTCAGGCAGTTCGCTTTACGCGATCGCGGCCGGCGAAACGTCGACCCCGACAGCGAACGACGGCAACAGCCAGACTCGTGAACCGGCGTCTCCAGCCACCAATGCCGACCCGGATGCCAATTCGCTGCCCAAGGGTGGTGATGGTGGCAAGACCGACAATGGGCCGGTGCCTTCTGCCTCCAAACCCAGTCCTGCGGGTCAACCGTCCGGTAGCAGCAGTGGTGGTAATGGCGGTGGTTAATGGATATCGCGCACTAAAAGAGCCCGGTCTTTTGAGCCGGGCTTTTCTTTGCGTATCGCCAGCGCAAATATCAAACGATTACTTCGCTTTCCAATGCCCGCCACCATTCTCACAATCAATCCGCGCCTGCGCCAAATGCTCCACGTCGTAGTAATACGTGGTCACTTGGGCGTTGTCGGGGATGTTCAGCGCCTTGGCATTCTTGTCTTTGCTGGTGGAGTGCGGATTGGCCAGGGATTCCTGGGTTATGGTGGCGATGCACGTGGCCTGGTAGTGATCGGCACAGTGTTCGACCTTGGTTTTAGTGCTGCTGAGCATGTCTTTGCTTTCGTTGCTGCACGACCAGTCGATTGAGTTAACCGGCATGCCTTCGTATTCATAGCAGCTGTGGGTTTCCACCGCTGGCACCGAGGCGCTGGAGGATTGGGTCTGGACGTCGCAGCCTTCGGCCATGACGCAGGTGGGGATGACGGCGAAGCTGGCGATCAGAAGCAGGAAGCGAATGTTCATCGGGGTTTCCTCTTCAGGGGCGCCGGGTCTGATCGATGATTTTGGCGCTTTAAAGTTTCGAGGCGGAGTGGAGGAGGGAGGTTCCATCGGGTTTTTGATTTGCTCCTGTGGCGTACACTGCGAAACAATCGGAAACACTCAGCGCCCAAGGATTGGAACATTGCCCATGATCGAAATCGGCAGCCGCAATAACGCGCCCCCCGCACAGCATCCGTTCCACGACATCTATCTGTTTCACATTGACCCTGCAAAGCCAGACACGCCTTTCTGCTTCGAGCAGTCGATGTCCGGCGGGCACATGGAGCATGGCGGTGCGCGATGGTTGGCGCTGGATGAGCTGGACGCCTGGCCTGGAGAGTGGCGTGAGCATCTGCACAAGGCCGATTGCGCGTGGGTTGCCGAGTTGATCGATGCCCATCCAAAAGCCGATCAGGCCACACTGGTGTCGCTGATTCTTCAGCGTCATTGCGGGCCAGCGAAGCCAGTCAGTCGCCTGAAGGCGATCGGCAACTGGCTCAAGCGCAATATCCATGTCGGCGGCCGCTACGGTGTTTAAACCTCGGAGATTTTCATGACCCAGACCCTCGAACGCGCTATCGCCATCGCCGCCACGGCCCATGCCGGGCAGGTCGACAAGGGCGGTGCGCCGTACATTCTGCATCCGCTGAAAGTCATGTTACGCATGAGCACCCTGGAAGAGCGCATCGTCGCCGTGCTGCACGATGTGGTTGAGGATTGCGGTGTCAGCCTTGATGACTTGCGCAAGGAAGGCTTCAGCGAGGAGGTTTTGAGCGCTATCGAATCCGTGACCAAAGTGCCGGGCGAATCCTATGAAGACTTCGTTGACCGCGCCGCACAGAATCCGATCGGCCGGGTGGTGAAGCTGGCGGATCTGGAAGAGAACAGCGATCTGTCGCGAATTGCCTCGCCAAGTTGGGAAGATCTCGAACGGGTCGAAAAATACCGCCGGGCGATTGGCCGGTTGCGCGGCTGAAAACGAATACATCCCCTGTAGGAGCTGCCGAAGGCTGCGATCTTTTGATCTTGCTTTTAAAAACAAAAGTCAAAAGATCGCAGCCTTCGGCAGCTCCTACAGGGGGTTGTGGTGTGTCAGGTAAATAGCCAGGAAGGCGACTATGAAATCCATTTTCTGTTTGTTGATTGCCGCCGGTTTCGGCGCGCTGTTGCAGTTCGAAGGTGTGCCACACGGTTTACTGTTGGGCTCGATTGTCGTCACTGCATTGTTTGCCAGCAAAACCGGTATCGCCCCGGCAACTCCTTATGGACTTGGCTACATCCAGGTCACGCTGGGCATCGCCACCGGGTTGATGTTCGAAGCGTGGGATAGCGAGACGGCGTCAACGATGTTGCCGAGCCTTGGTGTGTTGTTGATTTGCCTGACGGTGCAAATCGTGTTGGCCGGATGGTGGCTGACACGCGGCGCAGGCTGGAATCGCACCGATGCGCTGTTGGCGGTCTATCCCGGTGCACTGGCTGCGGTGTTCGATTTACTCGAGTCGGAAAAAGCGTCAAGCAAGGTCATCATCGTGCACTTGATGCGCTTGCTGTTGATCACGGTGTTGGTGAGTTTCTTGATTCCCGGTCAAGCCACTGCGGTGGCGGTTGCCGATGGTGATCCTTTAACGACAGGCATGGCCCTGACGGCGCTTTCGGTGATTGCGTTGAGCGTGCTGCTCGGACGCTTGCTACTGGTAATCGGCGTACCGGCGCCGTTCATGCTCACCGCGATCATCATCACAGCGGTGTTTGTGAAATCGGGATGGCTGCACGGTTTTCATATGCCGGACTGGAGCCTGAATCTGGCGGCGCTGATTCTCGGCGTGCGGATCGGCTCAAGGTTTCAGGGGCTGGGCGTCGCGGAACTGGGACGTCATGGGCGCACAGCGTTGGTCTCGGTTGGGTTGATGATCGTGGTCGCGGCGGTATTTGCTGAAGTGGCGGCGCGCTGGTTGGGCAGTGATCCGCTGTCGCTGTGGTTGGCGTACATGCCGGGGGCGATTGAGACGATTGCGATTGTCGCGTTTGGTGGGGGGCTGAATGTGGTGTTTATTCTGACTCATCATTTGAGCCGGATGGTGTTGCTGCATTTTGCGCCGGCGTTGTTGGTGCAGGTGCGGCGGGCGCGCGAAGAGGCCTGACTGGAGCTGATGTCAATGTGTTGCGGTGTGTCAGTTAGATTCATCCCCCTCACCCCAGCCCTCTCCCCCAGGGGGGCGAGGGGGAAGGGAGCCGATCTCGGTGTCTTTCAAAAGCTGAGTTCAACTCGAGATATCAGGTCGGTGTAACTCGAACATCCAACGCGGTCGGCGCCCTCTCCCTCCGGGAGAGGGCTGGGGTGAGGGCAATGCGGCGCTAACGGATGTGTGCGTCGAAGCCTTCGCTATCCGGCGCGATATCGCTCTTCAACGTCAAAGCAGGAATCTCATACTCCCCGGCATTCTGCTGCCGAAACCCGATCGGCCTTGCACTCCACAACTCATCCAGCCGCCGCCCCAACTCATCGCAAGTCTCGGCATACCGCTCCGCATCCATCCGACTCGTCCGATACACCACAAACGGTGGCACCACTTCAAAACCGGGGTAATACAAAATCCCGTGCTGAATCGGAAACAGCAAATCATCCATCGGCCCGTTAATCCCGCGCGGCGCGTAGTGCGATTCCCAGCCGCCAGTGGTGACCATCAACATCGCCCGTTTGCCTTTCATTTTCCCTTCGCCATAACGCTCGCCCCAACGACTGTCGGAATGTTCGCCGACGCCATAGGCAAAACCGTAGGCGTATACCCGATCGACCCAACCTTTGAGAATGGCGGGCATGGTGAACCACCACAGCGGAAACTGCAGAATCAGCGCATCCGCCCACAACAGTTTTTCCTGCTCGCGAGCGATGTCGGCGGCCTGAGTGCCTTCGGCGTAAGCGACTTTCGAGTCGAGCGAGGCATGGAACGGTTTCGTCGCATCGCGCTCAGGGGCGTCGTCGGCGTCCAGCGTGGCTTTCCAGTTCATCGCGTAGAGGTCGGAGACTTGCACGGTGTGACCGGCGGCTTGCAGGCGCTGGACGCTGAAGTCGCGCAGCGAGCCGTTGAGGGAAGTCGGTTCCGGGTGGGCGTAGACGAGTAAGACGTTCATGTTGAAGCTCCGTTAGCTGAGTGACTGCAGGATCGGCGTTCAACCGGTATATTGGAAATGAATGTCTGATATGTCTGGTATAGCCATGAATAATTTGAGACGGCTGGATATCAATCTGCTGCTGACCCTCGATGTGCTGCTCTCCGAGCACAACGTCACCCGCGCGGCGCAGCGCCTGAACCTGTCGCAGCCTTCGGTGAGCGTGCATCTGGCCAAGTTGCGCGACATCTTTGGCGATCCGTTGCTGTTACCCGGACCTCGGGGCATGCGCCCGACGGCGCGCGCCGATGAGTTGCGTGAGCCGTTGCGGGAGGCGCTGGAGGCGTTGGAGAGGGCGGTGGCGCCGGCCAGTGCGTTCGACCCGGCGCTGGCGACGCACACCTGGAAGATCGCCGCGACCGATTACGGCGAGTCGACGGTGGTGTTGCCGGCGCTGAGCAGCTTGCGCGAACAGGCGCCGGGCACGCGTCTGGCGGTGATCGATCTGACACCGGCGCATCTGGTCAAGCAGGCCGAGCAGGGCGTGTTCGATCTGGCGCTGCACATCAGCGAAGACGCGCCGCCGGAGCTGCATCGACGGCCGCTGTTCACCGAGCGTTATGTGCTGGCGGGTCGAGTCGGCCATCCGGGATTAAAGTCTGCACCCACACGCAAACAATTCTGCGCGCTGGAACACGTGATGGTGTCGCGAGAGGGCGGGGGCTTTTTCGGGGTGACCGATCGGGCGTTGGCCGATGTCGGGCTGATGCGCAAAGTGGTGTTGTCGGTGCCGCACTTTCTGATGGCGATGTCGGTGTTGGCCAGCACCGATCTGGTGGCGATGCTGCCGTCACGCCTGGTGCGCGGCAACCCGGCGTTGCAAGTGGTCGACGCGCCGCTGGAAGTGCCCGGTTACGAAATGGCGATGTTCTGGGGCGAGCGTTCGCATCGCGATCCGGCACACAAATGGTTGCGTGAGCATTTGTTGGCGTCGGTCTGAGGCACTGTCAGGCATGGCCCAGGGCAATCGCAAATGACACGACGATCATGCACGCAAACGCAAAATTGAGATTCATGAGGTGTTCATCCTGAGCCTTTTAGAGTGGGGCCATTCTGAACAGGCTGAAAGCAAAGAAAAAATTCGCCTTGTTGATTCCAATGATCGAAACAATTGATACCCCGTCGGTTTGTGTTTGTTGAAGCCTTTCGCTACTCTCGCAAAACCTGCAATTACAAGCATAAACAGGCATAACCATGCACGATCATTCCGCGGCTGAACTGCCATCCCTGCGCCGGCAGAAAATCCTCTTGCTCCTCGAACGTGACGGCAAGGTCATGGCGTCCGAGTTGAGCCAGCACTTCGCAGTCTCAGAAGACACCATCCGCCGCGACCTCGCCGAACTGGACAACGCCGGACTGGTGCAACGCGTGCACGGCGGGGCGCTGCCGCGTCCGAAAGACTCCGGCAAGGATTACTTCACGCGGCTGGACGAGACGGATGAGGTGAAGATTCGTCTGGCGCAACGGGCGGCGCAGGAGATTGAAGACGGGCAGATTGTGCTGTTCGATTCCGGCTCGACCACGTTGCAGGTGGCGCGCTCGTTGCGTGCCGATATCAGCATCACGGCGGTGACCGCTTCGCCGATGACGGCGATTGCCTTGTCCGAATTCAAGGGTGTGAAGGTGATTCTCGCTGGCGGCCAATTGAACCCGCGAACGATGGCGGCGGGCGGGCATGAGGCGCTACGACTGCTGGCCGGGATCAGGGCGGATCTGGCGATTACCGGGGTGTGTGCGATTCATCCGGACGTGGGGATTACTTCGCTGCATTTCGACGAGGTGCCGGTGAAGCAGGCGATGCTGGAGGGCGCGGCGCGGGTGATTGCGGTGACCACGGCGGACAAGTTGGGGGCGGTGGAGCCGTTTGTGGTGGCGTCGTGTACGCGCCTGCATACGCTGATAACCGAGCGGCATGTGGCGTCGGGGAGTGTCGAGGATTATCGGCGGTTGGGGATTGTGGTCGAGCAGTTGGCGGATTGAAGTTTTGCTGATTTGAGTGCCTCTTCGCGAGCAGGCTCGCTCCCACAGGTGACCGAGATCTGGCTCAGGAACGCGGTCGAATGTGGGAGCGAGCCTGCTCGCGAAGGGGCCGGTACATTCAGCACATGTTTCAGCGCAGACGCTCAAGCATCTGGTAATACCACATCCCCGCAGCCAACAACGGGTTACCCAGCAAATCCCCCATCGGCACACGAATGTGCTGGCACTGGGCAAACGTATCGAAATGCTCCATCTGCCCGGTGATCGCCCGGCTCATGATTTCACCCATGATGTGCGTCGTCGCGATGCCGTGCCCCGAGTAGCCCTGGCAATACCAGACATTGTCCGAGAGCTTGCCCAGTTGCGGGATGCGGTTGATCACGATGCCCATCGCGCAGCTCCACTGATAATCGATCTGCACGCCTTTGAGTGCCGGAAAGGTTTGTTCGATGCACGGGCGCAGTTCGGCGGCGATGTCCCGTGAATCCTTGCCGCTGTAGTTGGCACCGCCACCGAACAGCAAGCGGCCGTCGGCGGTGAGGCGGTAGTAGTCGAGGACGAAGCGGCAGTCGTACACCGCAAGGTCTTCGGGGTTGATCTGTTTCGCCAGATCGCCGAGGGGCGCGGTTGTAACGATGCCGCCCATGGCCGGGAAAATCTTGCCCTTGAGCTGACCGGGCTCGAGCTTGTGATAGACATCGCCGGCAAGCATCACCTGATTGGCGTCGATCTGCCCGTGAGCCGTGCGCACACCGGGTGTAGCGCCGTGAATGATCTCCAGCACTTCGCTGTTTTCAAAGATCAGCGCCCCGAGACTTTCCGCCGCCCGCGCTTCACCGATGCACAGGTTGAGCGGGTGCAGATGCATGTTACGAGTGTTCTTGATCGCACCGTGATAGAGGTCGCTTTGCAGCAGGTCGCGCACCTGACTGCGGTCGAGCAGGCTGACCTCATCGCCCAGTCCGCGGCGCACGGCTTCTTCATAATCCTTGCGTAGATCGGTCATATGGCTGGGCTTGTACGCCGCGTGCAAATGGCCGTGTTTGAGGTCGCACTGAATGCCGTATTTCTCGACGCGTTGCTGGATGATTTCATGCCCGCGCCAGCGCAGGTGCCAGATGAAGTCATCGACGTCATCGCCGAGTTTCGCGCGCATCTGTTTGCGCATCGCGCCGTCGCCGGAAAGGCTGCCGGTGACTTGTCCGCCATTGCGCCCGGTGGCGCCCCAGCCTATTTTATTACTTTCGACGATGGCGACTTTCAGGCCTTTTTCGGCGAGTTCGACGGCGGTGGCGACGCCGGTGAAACCGCCGCCGATGATCACCACGTCGACGGTGTGCCGACCTTGCACGGTCGGGTAGTCGGTGTCCTGGTTGAGGGTGGCGGTGTAGTAGGAATTGCAGCGTTCGGTCATGTCAGTGTCCACAGGAATTCTTAGGTTGTACGCGGTCCCCTGTAGGAGTGAGCCTGCTCGCGATAGCGGTGTGTCATTCACCCATGATGTGACTGACATGGCCGCATCGCGAGCAGGCTCACTCCTGCAGGGGGTAGGGGTGAGTCTTCAGGCCTCGGTGAGATACCAGCGCCAATCCTGCTCACCCACTTCGGCCATGAACTGCCGGTACTCGGCACGCTTCACCGCCAGATACACCCCGAGAAACTCCTGCCCCAAGGCATCCCGCGCCCACACCGAATTCTCCAGCGCCTGCAGCGACGTCAGCCAATCGGTCGGCAGCAATTCCTTCGCCTGCGCATAGCCATTGCCCTCGACCGGCGCACCCGGGTCGAGGTCTTCACGAATGCCGCGATGAATCCCGGCAAGGATCGCCGCCGCTGCCAGGTACGGGTTGGCATCGGCGCCGCAGATGCGGTGTTCGATGTGCCGGGTGTTGGCCGGGCCGCCCGGAACGCGCAGGCTGACGGTGCGATTGTCGACGCCCCAGGTCGGCGCCAACGGTGCATAGCTGTTGGCCTGAAAGCGCCGGTACGAGTTGGCGTTCGGGCAGAACAGCAGCAGCGAATCGAGCAAGGACGCGAGCATGCCGCCAATCGCTGTGCGCAGCAGCGGCGTGCCGGCCGGGTCTTCCGAGGCGAACAGATTGTGCCCCGCGCCATCGGCCAGACTGACGTGCATGTGCATGCCAGTGCCGGCCAGATCATCGAACGGCTTGGCCATGAACGTCGCCTGCATACCGTGCTTGTGGGCGATGGCCTTAACCAGACGTTTATAGCGCACGGCCTGATCCATCGCCTCCAGTGCATCGCCATGTTCAAGGGTGATTTCCACCTGGCCCGGCGCGTACTCGGAGATCGCCGTGCGTGCCGGAATACCGTGCAGTTTGCAGGCGCTGTAGAGGTCGGCGAGGAACGGTTCGATCTGTTCCAGCTCACGCAAACCGTAAACCTGAGTGTGTCGCGGTCGGCCTCCGTCAGCATCCAGCGCCGGTTGCGGGCGGCCGTTGTGATCACGTTTGGCGTCGAGCAGATAGAACTCCAGTTCGCAGGCCATCACCGGGTAATAACCCTCAGCTTTGAGGCCGTCAATGACCTTGATCAGCAAGTGTCGCGGGTCGGCGATGCTGGCGGGCATGCCCTCGGTCGGGTGCATGCTGACCTGCACGGCGGCGGTCGGAATCTTGCGCCACGGCAGGCGCACCAGACTGCCCTCAAGCGGATAGGCGCGGCAGTCGATATCGCCGACGTCCCAGACCAGACCGGAGTTTTCGACGTCTTCACCTTGCACGGTCAGACCGAGAATAGTGCTCGGTAGCGGCCGGCCGCTTTGGTACACGGCGAGCAGTTCTTCGCGGTGCAACAGCTTGCCGCGTGGCACGCCGTTGGCGTCGAGGATGAACAGTTCGATCATGTCGATATCGGGGTTCTGTTCAAGGAACAGGCGTGCGTCTTCGATGGCTGCGAATTTCATAATCAATCACTCACGATGGCGCCGCACAGGCGCGCAGATTCGGGCCGGACACGACGCAGCAATAGGCGTGGCTGTCCTGGCAGGGATATCAAGAAGCAGGGGGCTGTCGCGGTTCTTTAACGGACGCGATCAGACAGACCGGGCGATATCCGGCGGGCGTGCGGAGTGACGCAGCTTGGAACGGCGCAGGGCCATGGGGAGATTGACGATACGATTCATACGCCGCCCCTGTTAGAGAGGGCGCGCAGGGTAGAGACGTTCAACGATTCTGCTTGTTGTAGTGACGTACTCATAACGCGTGTTTCCGTTGGCGGAAAACGTCGGCGGCGGGCTGACCCGCCGACCGGTGTGCCCGGATAGTAAGGGGGAATTCGCGGGCGTGTAAACGGGAGATTAGCAGGCCAGGGTTCAGCGCATCAGGTGAAAGCCCAGCCCGGCGAGGGCGCAAACGATCAACACACTGATCACGCCGCGTTTGAAAACGAACAGCGCCAGCGCCGCCGCAACTGCCAACATCAGCGAAAACACATCCAGCGCCCCGGCAAAACCGTTCGGCCACAACACGTGATAGGCGAAGAAACACGCCAGATTCACAATCACCCCGACCACGGCGGCAGTGATTGCCGTCAGCGGTGCCGTGAACTTCAGTTCGTTGTGCGTCGATTCCACCAGCGGCCCGCCGGCGAGGATGAACAGAAACGAGGGCAGGAAGGTGAACCAGGTCACCAGCGTTGCCGCCAGCGCACCGGCGGCAAATGCATGCTCGGGACCGAAGGCCGGTTGCACGTAGGCACCGACGAAACCGACGAACGCCACCACCATGATCAGCGGGCCCGGCGTGGTTTCGCCGAGCGCGAGGCCGTCGATCATCTGCGTCGGCGTCAACCAGCCGTAATGCCCGACGGCGCCCTGATAGACGTAAGGCAGCACCGCGTAGGCGCCGCCAAACGTGAGCAGGGCGGCTTTGGTGAAGAACCAGGCCATTTGCGTGAACGTGCCGTCCCAGCCGAACAACGTCGTCAATAACGCCATGGGCAAACACCAGAGCACTGCGCCGATCAACGCCAGACGCAGCAGCTTCGGCAGACTGAAACGGGCGTGTTCGGGCGCTGGCGTATCGTCATCGATCAATGCCGCACCGAAGGACTTTTTGCTATTGCGTTGACCGCCATGGCTGAACCGATGCGGCGCAAATCGTCCGCCCAGATAGCCGATCAACGCGGCCCCGAGAACGATCAAGGGGAAGGGCACATTGAAGGCGAAAATCGCCACGAACGAGGCGCCCGCAATCGCCCATAGCCAGACATTCTTCAACGCACGCGAACCGATGCGATGCGCGGCGTGCAGCACAATCGCGGTGATCGCCGGTTTGATCCCGTAAAACACCCCGGCCACTGCTGGCACATCACCGAAAGCAACGTACAGCCAGGACAAGCCAATCAGAATGAACAACGACGGCAGCACAAACAGCGCACCGGCGATGACTCCGCCCCAGGTGCGATGCAGCAGCCAGCCGATGTACGTCGCCAATTGCTGGGCCTCGGGGCCGGGCAGCAACATGCAGTAGTTGAGCGCGTGCAGGAAACGTTTTTCGGAGATCCAGCGCCGACGCTCGACCAGTTCCTGATGCATGATCGCGATCTGCCCGGCCGGGCCGCCGAAACCGATACAGCCGAGTTTCAGCCAGAAGCGCCAGGCCTGGCGCAGGGTGACGGGGTCGGGGCGGGGCAGGTGGTTCGGCGCTGTGCTCAAGCGAGACTCCGGAGTTGAAACCTGGCGGAGCGGCTATCTAATCAGACTTTCAACCCTCACCCCAGCCCTCTCCCAGAGGGAGAGGGGGCCGACCGAGGTGTCTTGTGTTATCCATCGACCTGAAAAATCGAGTCGATTATGGATTTGATGGTCACCCGAAGGGGCTGATCGAGGTGTCTGCCGTTCTCCATGACCGGAAAGATCCCATCGATTATGGATTCAATAAAGTACTTCCAGGTCGGCGTACCTCTGCAATATCCCCCAATCAGTCCCCTCTCCCTCTGGGAGAGGGTTAGGGTGAGGGGCTTTTGCTGTTCAGGCATGCGCCAGGCTCCAGCGCAAAGCAGCATTCTGATCACTCTCCCGAGCTTCGACCCAATGCGCACCCTGCGACGTAGTCTCGCGCTTCCAGAACGGCGCACGGGTCTTGAGCACGTCCATGATGAACGCGCAGGCCTCGAACGCCATATGCCGATGCTTGCTGCTGACCCCGACAAACACGATCGGCTCGCACACCGACAGCGTACCGACCCGATGCACAATCTCCACCCCCAACAACGGCCAACGCTCGCGGGCCTCTTCGGCGATTTGTTCGAGGGCCTTTTCGGTCATGCCCGGATAGTGCTCAAGAAACAACTCGTTCACCGTCTGGCCAATATTCAGATCACGCACGTAACCAATGAAATTCACCACCGCGCCCACCCGTGGATTGCGCGCGTGCAGGTCGGCGGTCAACTGGCCGACGTCGAAGCTTTTGTACTGGACTCGAACTGTCATCAATCAGCCTCCGGTGACCGGCGGAAAAAAGGCAATTTCATCGAAATCCTCTATCGCTTGACTTGGCTGACACAATTCCTGATTCACCGCGCACATCAGGTTGCCGGCACCGAGCACTTCACGCCACAGCTCGCCGCGCTCCATGAGCATTTGCCGCACGTCTTCAACGCAGCTCAAAGCCTCAGTCAGCGGGATTTTTTCACCGCCCAGATTGAGCCGGTCACGGTAGCTGGCGAAGTAGTTGATCAGGATCATTGCGCGTCCTCCCATTGAAAGTGGCCTGAGCGGCCGCCCTGTTTGCTGAGCAGGCGGATGTCGCCGATGACCATCGCCCGATCCACCGCTTTGCACATGTCGTAAATGGTCAGCGCGGCGACGCTGGCGGCAGTCAACGCTTCGAGTTCGACGCCGGTCTGGCCGGTGAGGCGACAGGTGCTGGTGATCTGCACCCGGTCAGGTTCGCAGGCCTTGAGTTCGACGTGAATCGAACTGAGCAACAGCGCATGGCACAGCGGGATCAGTTCATGAGTGCGCTTGGCCGCTTGAATTCCGGCGATCCGCGCCACCGCGAAGACATCGCCTTTCGGATGACCGTTGGCCTGAATCATCTGCAAGGTTTGCGGGTGCATCTGCACCCAGGCTTGCGCGCTGGCTTCGCGGCGGGTCGCGGCTTTGTCGCTGACGTCGACCATGTTGGCGCGGCCCTGATCGTCGAGGTGGGTGAGGGTGTGGCTCATGCGGAAAACTCCTGGATCGGGCTGTAAATTCGCGGGGCGTTGCGGTGCGGCACGTGGATCAGGTTGAGTCGATGCCTGAGCGCCCAACCCACGGTCAGTGCGGTAGGCGCTGACAGGCTGACGAGGGTGCCAAGGCGAGCGCGCACGGCTTTGTGGATCAGTTCGAGGCTGCAACGGCTAGTGACCACCACAAAGCCTTCAGCGGCATCAATGGTGTCGATCTGCATCGCGCCGATCAGCTTGTCGAGGGCGTTGTGGCGACCGATGTCTTCACGGCACAGCAGCGCTTCGCCGTCGCCGTCGAAATACAACGCGGCGTGCAGCGCGCCACTGCTGCGCGCCAGTTGCTGGGCCTGTTCGATGCGTTGGCGGATGCCGTCGAAATGCTCGGACGGCGGTAACGGCGAAGGTTGCAGGATCTGCAGCTGCGGCAACGCCTGCTCCAGCGCTTCGACGCCACAGATGCCGCAACCGCTGGTGCCGGTCATTTGCCGGCGATGATCCTTCAAGGCCCAGAACGCGCGGCTGGAAATCTGCACGTTGGCCTGACAGGCCTGATCGAAATGCGTCAGGCGGATGTCGTAGATCTCGTCGACGCTGTCGATGATCGCGTTGCTCAGGCTGAAGCCACGGATGAAGTCTTCGAGGTTGCCGGGCGAGACCATCATCACTGCCTGGCTGAGGCCGTTGTAGCTGATGGCGAGGGCGATTTCCGAGGCGAGAGCTGCCTGGGAAAGCGGGGCGTTCGGCAGGTATTCGCGAAACGCCACTTGTGCCGGTTGCGGGGCGGGGGCGTTGGGTTCGCTGGTGGATTCTGCGATGGTTTCGACTTGGCAGAGCATCTTGAAAGTCCCGAAGCGCTGAAGAGTGTTCAGGCTACGGGGGCGTTAAAAGTGCGTCCAATCGCTTGTTCTGATGTGGTGATTGCTTTGGTCGATCAACACGGTCACATCCAAAATTTTTGCTGTTTGGTCGGGCCTCTTCGCGAGCAGGCTCGCTCCCACAGGGGAACGCATTTCAATTGTGGGAGCGAGCCTGCTCGCGAAGGCGGTCTGACATTCAACATCAATTATTCGGCAGAAACCTCAACCCCAAACAACTTCCGCGCCTCGGCAAAACACTTCTCGGCAATTGCCGAGCGCGGTTCGGTCTTGCGCATCACCAGCCCCAACGGCGCCAGCACACTGGCATCCGGCAATTGCATGAACGACAGATGCTCGATCGGCTCCTCAAGCCCGCTGTCCAGCGGCATGATCGCGCAGCAGAAGCCCTGGTGAATCGCCTGCAACAGCTGATAGGTCGAATCGCTTTCCATGATCGGCTGCGGACTGAGCCCACGGCTGCGGAAGCTCAGGTCGATGGATTTGCGGTAATGCATGCCGGCGGTGATCATTCCCAGCGGCAATTCGGCGGCGTCTTCCCAGCTCATTTCCGAGCCTTCGAAATGGAAATGCCGGTTGTCGTAGAGCAGCCCTACGCGCGTCTCACCAATCTCGAAAAACTCGAAGTAATTCGGGTTGACGTGGTCGAGGTAACACACACCCAGATCAAGCTGATTGTTGCCCAGCCCGGCGATGATCTCGTCGGAACTGAGCGACGACAGGCTGAACTTCAACTCCGGGTACGTCGCCGACAACCCCTGAATGTAATTGACCGGGTTGAAGCTGCTCAGCGGCACCAGACCCAGACGCAAGCTACCCACCAGTTGCCCGCGACACGCCGCCGCTTCGGCGAACAGGCCGTCATGCGCCGCCAGCAAAGTACGCGCCCAGGCCAGCACGCGTTCGCCGGCCTGAGTGAAACCTTCAAAGCGCTGGCCACGGTTGACCAGCACCAGATCCAGTTCGTCTTCCAGATTGCGCAGGCGCATCGACAACGTCGGTTGGGTGATGTGGCAGCGTGCGGCGGCCTGGCCGAAGTGGCGGGTTTCGTCCAGCGCGATCAGGAACTTGAGTTGTTTGATGTCCACGATGGCACCTGCTCGATGGGGATTTTTTGATTGAGTATTGACGCAGATGCGCAAGGCGCACGAAAAGCGCAGGGTGCGACGATCTCACTTGAACGATTGTTCGTCCAATCGGAAGTGTTTAAAGGACTATCGATCAGCTCTATCAGCCACGGTTTCACTGGCTTTGTTCAGTGCAAAAGGCGCTGATAGAGCCGCTCGATAATGTGGTTGGCCAGAGTGATTAGACAGTACTCATAAGTGGCACTTAGGCTGCTCGGCAATCTGATTAATTACTGCCGGAGAGTCCCATGAGCGCCAAAGCGGATGCCCTGTTTGTCCCCCTCAATATTGCCGTGCTGACGGTCAGCGATACGCGCGACTATGCCAGCGATACCTCGGGCCAGTTGCTGGTCAGTCGCTTGCTGGAGGCCGGTCATACGTTGAGCGAGCGCAACTTGCTCAAGGACGATCTGTACAAGATCCGCGCTCAGGTAGCGAACTGGATCGCCGACGAAGGCATTCAGGTGGTGCTGATCACTGGCGGCACTGGTTTCACCGGTCGCGATAGCACGCCGGAAGCGGTGGCGTGCTTGTTCGACAAACAGATCGATGGTTTTGGCGAGCTGTTCCGCGCGATTTCGATTCTGGACATCGGCACGTCCACCGTGCAAAGCCGTGCACTGGCCGGGCTGTCGAACGGCACCCTGGTGTGCTGCCTGCCGGGCTCGACGGGCGCTTGCCGCACGGCGTGGGAAGGCATTCTTGCCGAGCAACTGGATAACCGTCATCGCCCGTGCAACTTCGTCCCGCATCTGAAAGCGGTGCAGACGTGTGGGCCGCGCGGATGAGCCGTTCACCCTTGATGCCGGTGGAGGACGCGCTCGAGCAGTTGTTGCTCATGGCCAATGAACAACAACTGGCCGACAGCGAAGTGCTGGCGCTCGATGAGGCGCGCGGCCGGGTGTTGGCCAGTGATCTGGTAGCGACCCTCGATTTACCGCCGTGGCCGAACAGCGCCATGGACGGTTATGCGTTGAACCTGGCCGATCTGGATCAGCAGCCGCTAGCGGTGTCGCAACGGGTTTACGCGGGGGCCGCTCCTGAGGTGTTGTTGCCTGGAACTTGCGCGCGGATCTTCACTGGCGCGCCGGTGCCACCCGGTGCCAACTGCGTGGAAATGCAGGAAAACGTCGAGGTACTGGACGACGGTCGCGTGCGGTTTTTGCAGCCGTTAAAGGTCGAGCAGAACATTCGCGCACAGGGTCAGGAGAACCGCGTCGGCGATATTTTGCTGCGTGCGGGCAAGCGCCTCGGTCCGTTTGAACTGGCGGTGGCGGCGGGGCAGGGGCTGGCGCAGTTGCATGTGGTGCGCCGGCCGAGGGTGGCGCTGTTGTCGACCGGTGATGAGCTGGTCGAACCGGGTCAGCCGTTGCGCCCCGGCAGCATTTACAACAGCAATCGTGTGCTGTTGGGGCATTGGCTGCGTGAGTTGGGTTGTGAGGTGATCGACGCCGGGATCCTCCCGGATCATCCGGCGCAGACACGGCTCAAGCTTGAGCAACTGCAAGTGAGCGCGGATCTGATTCTGACCACGGGCGGCGTGTCTGCCGGTGATGCCGACTGCCTCGGGCAGGTGCTGCGCGACAGCGGCAAACCGCTGTTGTGGAAACTGGCGATCAAGCCAGGCAAACCGCTGACGGTCGGGCATTTCGGTACGGTGCCGGTGATTGGTCTGCCGGGCAATCCGACCTCGGCGCTGGTGACGTTTGGCTTGTTGGCGCGGCCGTATCTGCTGCGCATTCAAGGTGTCGAAGATGTCATGCCGCTGAGTTTTACGGTCAACGCAGGCTTCGATTGGCACAAGCCCGGCGGCCGTCGTGAGTACCTGCGGGTGAAGCTGGAAGCGGGGCGTGCGGTGCTTTATCCGAATCAAAGCTCCGGCGTCCTGCTCGGCGCGACCTGGGCCGACGGCCTGGTGGAAATCCCTGAGAACAGCACGCACAACCTCGGCGACCCGCTGCGCTTCATCCCCTTCAGCGAACTCTTCTGACCTCACCACCAATCAAACTGTGGGAGCGAGCCTGCTCGCGAAGGCGGTGGCCCAGTCAACATCTGCGTTGGCTGGTCAACCGCTATCGCGAGCAGGCTCACTCCTACAATGGTTTTGTGGTGCTCAACAATATCCGCGGTGTACGCAAAACCTGTGGGAGCGAGCCTGCTCGCGAATGCGAAGTGTCAGTCAACATTGATTTTGGCTGATAGGGCCCCTTCGCGAGCAGGCTCGCTCCCACAATGGCTTTATGGCGCTCATCAATATCCGGGTGTGAATGCAAAACCTGTAGGAGTGAGCCTGCTCGCGATGGCGGAGGGTCAGTCGACGAAGATGTTGACTGGGCCGGCGCTATCGCGAGCAGGCTCGCTCCCACAGGGTTTCGGGGTGTCTGGAGAGAAGGATCAGCTCAGCACATAGTCCACCGGTTTCAGCGCCGGCGGTACGTCTGCGCGCAGTTCGCTGAGGATATCGCGTTCGATGGTGCGCACCAGTGCATCGGTGGGCAGGTCGTTTTCGTCGCGGCCGAAGGGGTCTTCCAGTTCATCGGCAATCGCATCCAGGCCAAAGAACGTGTAGCTGACAATCGCCGTGAACAACGGTGTCAGCCAGCCCAGCGGTTCAGCCATGGCAAACGGCAGCAGGATGCAGAACAGATAAATCGTCCGGTGCAACAACAGCGTGTAAGGAAACGGCAGTGGCGTGGTTTTGATCCGCTCACACACCGCTTGCGCTTGGGTCAGGCTGGTCAAATGGTTGGCCAGCAACATGTAACGCCACTCAGTCAGCTCACCGTTCTGATGCAGATCGGAACACTGCTGGCCGACCGTTTGCAGGATGCGCCCGCTGTAATCCGGTGTCTGCGGATCGGGTTTCGGCATGATCCATTGGCTGCTCGCATCGGCCTCGCTTTCCTTGCGTAATCGCGCGTTCAGCGCATGGGCAAAGCCGCACAGATTGAGCAACAACGGCTTGCGCTCAGCCGACTCACGAATGACATGGGTTTCACGAATCACCGAGCGAATGTGCACGATCACTTCGCCCCAGGCTTTGCGCGCTTCGTACCAGCGGTCATAGCAGGCGTTGTTGCGAAAATTCATGAAGATCGACAGCGACAAACCGAGCAGCGTAAACGGCGTGGCGTTGACCTTGGTGAAGTTGCTTGGATGGAGGATTTCCACCAGCACGATAGCCGAAGCGAGCAGGGTGACCATCAACGTGCGCATGGCGATGCGCTTGGCGATCGAACCCTTGAGGGTGAAGAGAATGGCGAACTGGTTGACCTTGGGTCTGATGATCATGCTGTGCGGTTCCGATAACCCTTGGAAGGGGCGGTCTAGCCGCCCGTCATGTTCATGAAGCGCACGACCTGAACATCATCGTTCACTTCGAAATTATGTCGATACGGCTTGAGTTTCATCGCCTCGATGATGGCTTTCTCCAGCCGCTGCGGTTGCCCCGGATGCGCACGCAGCACCGCTTTCAGATCCACCGCATGCTCGTTACCCAGACACAGTAGCAGGCGCCCTTCGACGGTGAGGCGCACACGGTTGCATGTGCCACAAAAGTTGTGGCTGTGCGGCGAGATAAAGCCCAGGCGAATCTCCGGCGCCTCGGCCAGCCGCCAGTAGCGTGACGGGCCTTGCGTCGACTCGGCAGAGTCAATCAGGGTGTAGCGCTCGGCAATCTTTTCGCGCACCTGTGCGCTGGAGAAAAATGACTCGGCACGGCTGTGTTCGCTGATGATCCCCAGCGGCATCTCTTCGATGAAAGAGACGTCGAGCTGACGGTCGATCGCGAAGCTCACCAGATCGTTGATCTCTTGATCATTACGGCCCTGCATCACCACGACATTGAGTTTAGTGCGGGTAAAACCGGCCTTGCGCGCGGCATCGATGCCGTTGATCACCTGCGCCAGATCGCCGGTGCGGGTCATCTGTTTGAAGCGCTGCGGATCAAGGCTGTCGAGGCTGATGTTCAGGCGTTTGACCCCGGCATCGAACAGTGGAGCGGCGAGTTTGCCCAGTTGCGAGCCGTTGGTGGTCATGCACAACTCGCGCAGGCCGGGCAGGGCGGCGATCTGCTCGCACAACTTGACCACGCCCGGACGGATCAGCGGCTCGCCACCGGTGAGGCGAATCTTGCGCGTCCCCAACGCCACAAAGCTCTGTGCCAGTTGATAGATCTCTTCCAGCGTCAGCACTTGCTGGCGCGGCAGAAACTGCATGTCTTCGGCCATGCAATAGACGCAGCGGAAGTCGCAGCGGTCGGTCACCGACATGCGCAGATAGTCGACGCGGCGGTTGTAACCATCGATCAAGACACGCTCTGACATGACAGCCTCGCAGGAATGAAAACCCCGGTTGAAGGAGTTTGGTCAGCGCAGGTTATGGCTAACTTTAAGTGCCGTCCAATCACTGTTAATGAACAGCTGATTGATGCCGTCGATGATGAATTATTTTTCGCCGAAAGTTGCTCCGTTAGTTTCGCAAGGCCCCGTAAATAAGGGGTTTTAATCCGTGATAGATGCTTTCGATAAGACGGTCATTAATAGCGATTAGACAATGTTTTGTAACGGTTCATATCCTTGCCCCGGCAAACCCAACGACCACTTTTCAACCTTTAAAGTCGGCCGTCGCTGTTTAACCGAATCAGGTTCATGCCTGTGTACATCGTCATGGAGAGTCCCATGTCACAAGTCGACCGTTACAAACCCTACAAAGGCGCCGCTGCCGGTTGGGGCGCTGTCATCAGCCTGACCAAGAGCTGGCTGGGCAGTGAAAACGCCCTGAAAAACATCCGTGCCATGCTCAAGACCAACCAGAACGGCGGCTTCGACTGCCCGGGTTGTGCCTGGGGTGAAGCACCGGGCGCGAGTATGTTGAAGTTCTGCGAGAACGGCGCGAAAGCGGTGAACTGGGAAGCGACCGGGCGCTTGGTCGACCCGGCGTTCTTCAACAAGTACACGGTGTCGAGCCTGGCCGAACAGAGCGACTACTGGCTGGAATATCAGGGCCGCCTGACCCACCCGATGCGCTACGACGCGCGGGTCGACCGCTATGTGGAAATCAGCTGGACAGACGCTTTTGCGCTGATTGCTGATCATCTGAAAAACCTCAAATCGCCGCACGAAGCCGAGTTCTACACCTCGGGTCGCGCCAGCAACGAAGCGGCGTTTCTCTATCAATTGTTCGTCCGTGCGTTCGGCACCAATAACTTCCCCGACTGCTCGAACATGTGCCACGAAGCCAGTGCGGTGAGCATGAACGAGACACTCGGCGTCGGCAAAGGCACCGTGGTTTACGAGGATCTGCACCACGCCGACGCGATTTTCGTCATCGGCCAAAACCCCGGCACCAACCACCCGCGCATGCTCGAACCGCTGCGTGAAGCGGTGAAGCGTGGCGCGCAGGTTGTGTGTATCAATCCGCTGAAAGAGCGTGGCCTGGAGCGTTTCCAGAACCCGCAGAACCCGCTGGAAATGCTCAGCAACGGCTGGGAAGCGACCAACACCGCGTACTTCCGCCCGGCGCTGGGCGGCGACATGGCGATGATTCGCGGCATGGTCAAATTCCTGTTGCAGTGGGAGCGCGAAGCGCAAGCGACTGGCGGCGAACCAGTGTTCGATCACGCCTTCATCGCCGAGCACACTACGGGTCTGGACAGCTATCTGGCTGAAGTCGAGGCAACAAGCTGGGAGCATATTCTCGAGCAGTCCGGCGTGCCGCTGCATGACATTGAACTGGCCGCGCGCATGTATGGCCGCGCCAAAAGCGTGATCATGTGCTGGGCCATGGGCCTGACCCAACACGTGCATTCGGTGGCGACCTTGCAGGAGGTCATCAACCTGCAACTGCTGCGCGGCAACGTCGGCCGCCCGGGCGCCGGGCTTTCCCCGGTGCGCGGGCACAGTAACGTGCAGGGTGACCGCACCATGGGCATCAACGAACTGGCGCCGAAAGACCTGATGGACGCGCTGGAAAAACGCTTCAACTTCGACGTGCCGCGCATGCATGGGCACAACACGGTGATGGCGATCGGCGCCATGGAACGTGGCGAAGCCAAGGTGTTCATCGGTCTGGGCGGCAACTTCGCCCAAGCCACGCCGGACACCCCGCGCACCCACGCCGCCATGCGTAAACTCGATCTGACCGTGCATATCGCGACCAAGCTCAACCGCAGCCATTTGGTCACCGGTCGCGACGCGCTGATCCTGCCATGCCTCGGGCGTACCGACATTGACATCCAGGCCGAAGGCCCGCAAGGCGTGACCGTCGAAGACACCTTTAGCATGGTGCATTTGTCATTCGGTCAGTTGAAGCCGAAATCGGCACATTTGAAATCCGAGCCGGCGATCATTGCCGGGATCGCCGCCGCGACGCTGGGCAAGCACCCGATCGATTGGGAGTGGGTCGTGGGCGACTACGGGCGCATCCGCAACCTGATTGCCGATGTGATTCCGGGCTTCGAAAACTTCAATGAAAAACTGTTGATTCCGGGTGGCTTCCACCTCGGCAACGACGCCTCGGATCGGGTCTGGAATACCGAAAGCGGCAAGGCCCAGTTCACCCCGTGTGTGCTGCCGGAGCACTTGATCAACGAAGGTGTGCGCAACCTGCCGGTGAAACCGCATCTGATCCTGCAGACCATGCGTTCCCACGATCAGTACAACACCACGCTGTACGGCCTCGATGATCGGTATCGCGGGGTTTACGGCATGCGCGATGTGATCTTTGCCAACCAACAGGACATCCAGCGTCTCGGTTTCGAACCGGGGCAGAAGGTCGATCTGGTGGCGCTGTGGGATGACGAACGTGAACGTCGGGTCAGCGGTTTCACCCTGATCGCTTACGACATTCCGGCAGGGCAGGCAGCGGCGTATTACCCGGAGACTAACCCTTTGGTGCCGCTGGAAAGCTACGGCGACCGGACCTACACGCCGACTTCCAAATTTGTGGCGATCCGCCTCGAAGCCGCGAAGGTCAGCAACCTGATTCCGTCGTCGGTGGCGTAACCCGCCACTCATAAAAACACTGGAAACTTTACTGGCTGCAGGCGTTCACGTCTGGCGGTGGCCCGGGTTCGTGCTGCCGCTTTTCAGCCTGGATGAGGACATCATCATGTTCAATCTGGAGGCACTGGACCTGGCGCGAATCCAATTCGCGTTCACGGTTTCGTTCCACATTATTTTCCCGGCGATCACCATTGGCCTGGCGAGTTTCCTTGCGGTGCTCGAAGGTCTGTGGCTGAAAACCCATAACGACACGTACCGCGATCTCTACCATTTCTGGTCGAAAATTTTCGCGGTCAACTTTGGCATGGGCGTGGTTTCCGGACTGGTCATGGCGTACCAGTTCGGTACCAACTGGAGCGGGTTTTCCGACTTTGCCGGGAGTATCACCGGGCCGCTGCTGACCTATGAAGTGCTGACGGCGTTCTTCCTTGAGGCCGGGTTCCTCGGGGTGATGCTGTTCGGCTGGAACCGCGTTGGCCGTGGCTTGCACTTCTTTGCCACGGTGATGGTCGCGATAGGTACGTTGATTTCGACCTTCTGGATTCTCGCGTCCAACAGCTGGATGCAAACCCCGCAGGGCTTTGAAATCGTCGACGGTCGGGTGATGCCACTGGACTGGCTGGCGATTGTGTTCAACCCGTCGTTCCCGTTCCGTCTGGCGCACATGGCGATTGCCGCGTTTGTGGCGACGTCGTTCTTCGTCGGTGCGTCCGCTGCCTGGCATTTGCTGCGCGGCAACAACACGGCGCCGGTGCGCAAGATGTTTTCCATGGCGCTGTGGATGGCGCTGATTGTTGCGCCGATTCAGGCAGTGGTCGGTGACGCCCACGGCTTGAACACGCTGGAGCATCAACCGGCGAAGATCGCTGCCATCGAAGGCCACTGGGAAAACGCCGACAACGGGCCGACGCCGCTGGTGCTGTTCGGCATTCCTGATATGCAGGCGGAGAAAACCAGGTACGCACTGGAAATCCCGTACCTCGGCAGCCTGATCCTCACCCACAGCCTCGACAAGCAGATCCCTGCGTTGAAGAGCTTCCCGAAAGAAGACCGGCCGAATTCAACCGTGATTTTCTGGAGTTTCCGCGTCATGGCCGGGCTGGGGATGTTGATGATCCTCGTCGGTTTGCTCGGTCTGGCGTTGCGCCGTGGCGGCAAGCTCTACGCTCATCGCGGCTTCCAGCGTCTGGTGCTGGTGATGGGGCCGAGCGGCTTGATTGCGCTGTTGGCCGGGTGGATCACCACGGAAGTCGGGCGCCAGCCGTGGGTGGTTTACGGTTTGCTGCGCACCCATGACGCGGCGTCGCATCACTCGGTGGCGCAGATGAGCACGTCGCTGGCGCTGTTCGTGGTGATCTATTTCACCGTGTTCAGCGTGGGCATCGGCTACATGATGAAACTGGTGAAAAAAGGCCCGCAGCCTCACCACGAGCACCCGCCTGCGGGTGATGAATTGCAGACGCCGCGCCGACCGCTTTCGGCGGCTACCGCCCCTATGAAGGAGCATTGAGTCATGGGTATTCAAGGTATCGATCTCTCGTTGATCTGGGGAGTGATCATCGCCTTCGGGGTGATGATGTACGTGATCATGGACGGCTTCGATCTGGGGCTGGGGATCCTGTTTCCGCTGATCCCGGATGAGCAGGAACGCGATGTGATGATGAACACCGTCGCGCCGGTGTGGGACGGTAACGAGACCTGGCTGGTGTTGGGTGGGGCGGCGTTGTACGGCGCGTTTCCGCTGGCGTACGGGGTGATTCTCGAGGCGTTGTATCTGCCGCTGATCCTCATGCTTTGCGGTTTGATTTTCCGCGGCGTGGCGTTCGAGTTTCGCTTCAAGTCGTCGCCGCAAAAACGCCATTGGTGGGACAAGGCGTTTATCGGTGGTTCGCTGCTGGCGACGTTCTCCCAAGGCGTGGTGATCGGCGCGTATGTGTCCGGGATTCCGGTGGTCGATCGGCAGTTTGCCGGTGGCGGTCTGGACTGGTTGGCACCGTTTCCGCTGGTGTGTGGCGTGGGGCTGGTGATCGCCTACGCGTTGCTCGGCAGCACGTGGTTGCTGGTCAAGACTGAGGGCATGCTTGAGTCGCGGATGCGCCTGTTCACCCGCCCGCTGGCCTTGCTGTTGATGGCGATGGTGCTGGTGATTGGCGTGTGGACCCTGCAGCTGCATCCGGAGCTGGCGACGCGTTGGTCGACGCACGGGCATCTGCAGGTGTTTGCCGGGTTGGTGGTGTTGGCGTTGCTGGCGATGTTCGGGCTGTTGCGCACGTTGCGTCAGCGGCATACGCACTGGCCGTTCGTGTTCACCCTGGTGTTGATGTTGCTCGGTTACATCGGTCTGGCGCTGAGCATCTGGCCGAACATCATTCCGCCGTCGGTGAGCATCTGGGCTGCCGCATCACCGCCGTCGAGCCAGTTGTTCGCGCTGATCGGCGCACTGTTCATCCTGCCGGTGATCCTGATGTACACCTTCTGGAGCTACTACGTATTCCGCGGCAAAGTGAGGATTGGCGATGGCTACCATTGATTCGCGCGAAGTGAAATCCAGCCGCTGGTACAAGCGTTTGGGCTGGCTGTTGTTGATCTGGCTGGGCAGCGTGGTGTCGCTGGCGGTGGTGGCCAGTCTGCTGAAACTGGCGATGTACGCCGCGGGGATGAGAACCCATTGACCCCAAAAAAACCGGAGCCTGGCTCCGGTTTTTTATTGCCGCCGATCTTGAGGTCACTGACTACCCCCTGTAGGCCTTCGCCTGCTCGCGATGGCGGTGGATCAGTCAATGGAGATATTGACTGTGCCGGCCTCATCGCGAGCAGGCTCACTCCTACAAGGATTTGTGGTAGCTGGAGAATATGTAAATACCGCCGGACACTGTGGGAGCGAGCCTGCTCGCGAAGGCGGCAGGTCAGACAACATTGATGTTGAATGTAATGGCCTCTTCGCGAGCAGGCTCGCTCCCACATTTGATCTGGGTTCGGCCGAAGATCGACTGATCAACTCAATCCCCGGTGGAGCGAGCCTGCTCGCGAAGGCTTCAGGTCAGACACATTGATGTTGACTGTAAAGGCCTCTTCGCGAGCAGGCTCGCTCCCACAGGTGTTGTGGTGTTTTTGCGATTGGGCTTACTGGGCGCCGAACATGGCGGTCCAGTAAATGCCGGCACTGCTTTTCGGGTCGGTCGCGTAGGCGGCGCCGAGTTCCTGGTATTGCGGGTTCATCAGGTTGGCGCAATGGCCGGGGCTGGCGAGCCAGCCTTCGACGACTTTGTGCACGGTGTCTTGCCCGGCGGCGATGTTTTCGCCGACCTGTTGGCCACTGTAACCGGCCAGTTCCGCGCGATCGCCGGGGGTGCGGCCGTCGCGGTCCTTGTGGTCGAAGTAATTGTTGTTGGCCATATCGCGGCTGTGATCCTGGGCGATCGTGCCCAGTGTCGCATTCCAGGCCAACGGTGCGGCGGCGGCGAAAGCCTGGCCGCCACACTGACGCGCCTGGCTGCGGGCGACGTTGAGTTCACTGAGCAATTTCTGCCCCTCACTTTGCGCATCGCCCAACTTGGCCGACAGCAGCGGCCGCGCCAGCACGATGCGCCAGTCACGGTCATCACGGCTGATACCGACATCGACAAACTGCGGATCAAGCACTACCTGACAGAAACTCTCCTGAATGGCCTTCATCGCCGACGCCGCATCACGCGGGCCGTTGAGGGTGATCGCCTGCACATTGACCATCGGATAACTGGCGCTGGCCATGGCTTGCTGCAGATCGACGGCACCGGTGGCGCGTAATCTCAGCCGTGGATCAGCCGACAACGGTGGCAATTCATTCGACGCCTGCGACCCGCAACGCTGCGGTTGGCTGCGGTAGCTGTTGATCGACTCGATCAATTGCGACTCATCGCCGGCCAGCGCCGGGATGGCCAACATGACGCCCACGGACAACGCGGCAAGACGCAAAACGGATGGCATGAAGCGCATGGAAATCTCCCTTGAGCTGAATGCGCCCATGATGCGCGAAAGGCCCCCGGTGAGTGCAATGTCTTTTTTCTTCATTCAGGTTTTTTTGGCGCAACTTTGCCGATGGATTTGCCGTCTACACTCACCGAAGACCCCGGAAACCGGGTGTCTCCCCGACGTAACACCTTGCCCGTATCGGGCGCTGCCGGATGAACTGACATGGGATTGAAAGGCTGGGCGGGTTGTCTCGTATTTACCCTGTTGGCAGGCTCTGCATGGGCCACCGATCAGGCCCCGATCAAAGCGAAGGCCGAAGAGAAAGCCCAAGTGCTGGAAGAGAAAGCGGCGGACAAAGTCAGCGCCGCGCCGGCGCCGAAAACCGAAGCGATCACCCCGACCGAAGTGCAAGCGGTCGACCCGGCCGGCGCCGCACCACTGGACGATCCGATTACCTGTCTGGCGCGCAGTATCTATTGGGAAGCCAAAGGCAAAGACACCCCGGAAATGGAAGCCGTGGCCAGTGTGGTGATGAATCGCCTCGGTCACGAGGGCTTTCCCGACACGGTGTGTGCTGTCGTCAAACAAGGTTCGGAAACCAAGAGTTGCCAGTTTTCCTGGTGGTGTGACGGCAAACCGGATCAGGTCAAGGAAGATGCCGAATACACGCTGGCCAAGGATATCGCCCGCAAAGCGCTGAACCGCCAGCTCAAGGATCGCACCAACGGCGCGCTGTATTTCCACGACCGCAACGTGCATCCGAGCTGGGCCAGGGAGTACCGCAAGACTGCCGAAACGAAAAAATTCCTCTTCTACAAACCGGCCGGTGGCGACGCGCGCTAGGCGCAGACTTGCCGCACACAATCGCGCAGCCAGCGATGCGCCGGATCGGCGTCCATGCGCGGGTGCCAGAGCATCGACACGCTGATGTCCGGCATCGCGAAGGGCAGGGTAAAACTGTGCAGGCCGGTGCGCAGTTTGCTGGTATGACGCTGCGGGACCGTGGCGATCAGGTCGGATTCGCGGACCAGCGTCAGGGCTGCCGAGAATCCGCCGAATGAGGTGACGATATCCCGCGTCAGGCCGAGCGTGAGTAGCGCTTCGTCGACCGGGCCGCTGCTGCGCCCGCGTCGTGAAATAAGAATGTGCTCGCCGCCGGCAAAGCGCCTGCTGGTGATTTTTCCCGTGCTCAAGGCATGCCCCTCACGCACCACACCAATCCACTGATCCTGAAACAGGATGCGGCTGTGCAGCGTCGGGTCGGTGCTGTCATCGACCACGCCGGTTTCCAGATCGACACGGCCTTCGCGCAGCGGCGTGCTGTCCTTGTCGGCCTTCTGCACAAAGCGCAGGCGCACGCCGGGCGCCTCTTCAGCGATGCGCGCGAGCAGGGCGGCGGCGAAGGTTTCGACAAAACCATCGGTGTTGCGCAGGGTGAAGGTGCGTTGCAAGCGGCCGGGATCAAGCACTTCGGCAGGTCGCAAAACCGCCTCGGCGTCCTGCACCAGGTGACTGACCCGTTCGCGCAGTTCCAATGCGCGCGGCGTTGGCACCAAACCTCGACCCGCTCGCACCAATAACGGATCGCCCGTGGTTTCGCGCAAACGGGCGAGGGCGCGACTCATGGCCGACGGGCTCAGCCGCAGACATTTGGCGGCGCGGGCGACGCTGCCTTCGCGCAGCAAGACGTCGAGGGTGATCAGCAGGTTCAGGTCCGGCGCAGTCATGACATGGCGTTCCGTGCAGGTATTGAGTGCAAAGCATGCGTCTTGCGCCGTGTCTTGTCGAGGCTCAGGCTATGGCGGGTCACCTTTGCATTGTGAGCCCGCCATGTCCCAAGAATCCCTGAGCACACCTGCCCGCTGGGCGCTGACCAGTCTGGCCTTGTCGATGTTGATGCCGTCACTGGACACCAGCATCGCCAATGCCGGGTTGCCGATTCTGGCGTCGGCGTTTGCCGCGACGTTTCAGCAGGTGCAGTGGATCGTTCTGGCGTATTTGCTGGCGATCACCACGTTGATTGTCAGCGTCGGGCGTCTGGGCGATGGTTTTGGTCGGCGGCGATTGCTGCTGATCGGGATCGGCATTTTCACCAGCGCCTCGTTGGCTTGCGCGTTGGCTCCGGGACTGGGCTGGCTGATCGGCGCGCGGGCAGTGCAAGGCGTTGGCGCGGCGATCATGTTCGCCTTGACGGTGGCGCTGGTGTCAGAAGCCGTGCCCAAATCGCGGGCGGGCAGCGCGATGGGGTTGCTGGCAACGATGTCGGCGACTGGCACCAGTCTTGGGCCGTCGCTGGGCGGGCTGTTGATGACGCATGCCGGCTGGCAGGCGATATTTTTACTCAACGTGCCATTGGGCTTGCTCAATATTTGGCTGGTGTACCGCTTTTTGCCAGCGGATCGGGCAACAGGGCCGCGTGCAGCGTTCGATTATTCTGGCAGCGCAGTGTTGGTGCTGACGCTGGCGGCCTATGCGCTGGCAATGACGCTTGAAGGTTTGATGTTGCCATTGCTGCTGGCCAGCCTGTGCGGCGCAGGATTGTTCATCGTGGTCGAGATGAAGGCCAAATCGCCGCTGATTCGTTTGTCGCTGTTTAGCGACGTGCGACTGAGCAGCAGTCTGGCGCTGACGTTGCTGGTGACGACGGTGATGATGACCACGCTGGTGGTCGGCCCGTTTTATCTGCATCGGGGTTTGGGCCTCAGCAGCACAATGGTCGGAGTGGCGTTATCGATCGGACCATTGTTGTCGGCGCTGAGTGGGGTACCGGCGGGACGTTTGGTGGATCGCTTCGGCGCGCGACGGATCGTGCCGGGCGCGTTGCTCGGGATGGCCGGCGGTTGCGGCCTGTTGGCACTGTTGCCGATGAGTCTGGGGTTGCCCGCGTACGTAATGCCGATCATGGTGATTGCCGCCAGTTACGCGTTGTTTCAGGCGGCGAACAACACCGGGTTGATGGCGGGTGTTCGTCAGGAGCAGCGTGGTGTGGTCTCGGCGATGCTCGGGCTGGCGCGCAACCTTGGGTTGATCACCGGCGCGGCAGTGATGGGCGCGGTGTTTGCGCTGGCAGCGGGGGATCCGACACAAGCGCCTGCAACGGCGATTGCCAGCGGATTGCACATCACTTTTGGCGTCGCGGTGGCGTTGATGCTCATGGCGTTGATCATCAGCCGAGCGCAGTTCAACTGTAGGAGTGAGCCTGCTCGCGATAGCGGTGTATCAGTCAATAAAGATGTGGGCTGACCCACCGCTATCGCGAGCAGGCTCACTCCTACAAGGGATTTGTGCTGTCTTGCCGGGCGGGGAAAAACAGTTCGAAGCAGGTGATGCCATCTACACTGCTGACGCTGTAGCGGCCCTGATGCAACTGCATGATGGTTGCCACGATCGACAGGCCCAAACCATTGGATTGTGACGAACGCTCACGGGACTGATCGACACGGTAGAAACGTTCGAACAGCCGCGCCAAGTGTTCAGGGGCAATGGTTGTGCCGTGGTTACGCACCCGCACATAGCTGCCATCCGGCTCGGCAATCGCCTCCACCTGCACCGTCGAATCCGCCGCGCCGTACTTGATCGCATTGGCGCACAGGTTGGCCAGCGCGCGGCGCAGCAGCATCGGCTCGGCCCAGATCACACCGCTGCCGCGCGCCTCGATACTCACCCCTACATCAGCCGCGAGGCCTTCAAAGTAATCGGCAATGCGCTGCATTTCATCCGCCGCGTCCAGCTCCTGGCGCTGGCTCAAGGCGCTGGCCGGATCGGTGCGGGCCAGAAACAGCATGTTGTCGAGCATTCGCGTCAGCCGTTCGAGCTCTTCGACGTTGGAGGCGAGCAACTGTTGATACGCCTCGCTGCTGCGATTCTGCTGCAGCGCGACCTGGGTTTCGCCGAGCAGATTGTTGATCGGCGTGCGCAACTCGTGGGCCATGTCGGTGGACACCTGACTCAACTGCGCAAAGCCCTTGGCGAGTCGATCAAGCATGGCATTAAAGGCTTCGATCATTGGCTGCAATTCTCGCGGCGCACCGCTGCTGGCAAGGCGTTCGCCAAGGTTGCCGACGCCGATGCCATGAGCGTGTTTCGCCAGTCGCCGTAACGGCAGCAACCCGCGATACACCAGCAGGCAGCCGACCACCGCCAGCACCAGCGCTGCCAGCGAGGCGAGGCCATAAACACTCAAACGGTAGTTGGCGAGCATCGCCGTGCGCTCGCTCATCAGGCGCCCGGTGGTGACTCGCAGATTGCCCAGTTCGCCGGAGTCGATACTCGCCGCCACCGCCGAAAACGGCACACCGTCGACGCTCGGCAGATGCTGCACATCTTTGAGCGTCATCGCCTGGTCGATGGGCACCGCCGGCAACGTCGGCGTTTTCAGATTGCCCGGGTTGACCACCAGCAGCGGCGGTTGCCCCGGCGTGCCGATGGTCAGTAGCGCTTCGCGGTTGCCGAGCATGTTCTGGAACAGCGCCGGTTTGTTCTTGATCAGCTCCAGGGTGTTGCTGTCGTTGAGGAACGTGCGCAGTTGGTCGACGCGGCTGACCAGTGAGATGTCGTCGCGGCGGGTCAGTTGATCTTCCAGTTCGCCATACAGCGCCGCGCCGAGGCCGGCCAGCGAAGCGAAGGCGAGCAGGGCGAAGGCCAGCGCCAGGCGCAAGGTCAGGGAATACGGGCGAGGGCTGTTCATGGCTGCGTATCGAAGCGATAGCCGATGCCGCGCACGCTGTGGATCAGCTTGAGCTGGAACGGGTCATCGATCTTCGCCCGCAAACGGCGCACGGCGACATCGACCACATTGGTGTCGCTGTCGAAGTTCATGTCCCAGACCCGCGAAGCAATCAGCGAACGGGCCAGCACCTGCCCGGTGTGGCTGGCGAACAATTGCAGTAACGCGAACTCCTTGTTGGTCAGGGTGATGCGCACACCGGCGCGGCTCACGCGGCGTTTCAGCACGTCAATCTGCAGATCGGCGACTTGCAATTGTTCGTCTTCATGAATCGGCCCGCGTCGGGTCAGGGTGCGCAGACGCGCCACCAGTTCGGCGAAGGAAAACGGCTTGATCAGGTAATCATCGGCGCCCAGTTCGAGGCCTTTGACGCGGTCGGCGATGTCATCGCGGGCGGTGAGGAACAGCACCGGCGTGTCAGCTTCCTTGCGCAACCGGCGCAGGACTTCCCAGCCATCCATCCTGGGCATCATCACATCGAGCACAATCACGTCGAAGCTGTGTTCCAGCGCCAGGTGCAAGCCGTCGGCACCGTCGCGGGCGAGGCTGACGCTGTAACCCAGTTCCTGCAAGCCATTGAGCAGGTAATTGCCGGCCTTGGGTTCGTCTTCGACAACCAGAATATTCATCGATCAGTCTCAATGGTCATTGATGCAGCCGCTGCCTTGTACGTCATAGTTCAGCACATGCTCGCGGCCCTGATGGTCGAGGTAATTCAATTGCGCCGGGACCACGCCGCACGCTTGTGAAATATCGGTGCTGGACAGGACTTTGTCGACATCCAGATTGACGTAGAAACCGGATTTGTCATGAATCACGGCGGTGTCGGGCATGTTCGCGGCGAACGCGGAACCGGTGGCGAGGAGGGCGGTGAAGGCGAGCAGGAGGGTTTTCATGGTCAGTCACTCAGTGGTCAAAGTTGATCGGCATTGGCGCCGGGACAACTTCAGGCTACCGAGCGATCCGCACGGCAAACCGACAGCTGAATGACAAAGTTGTAATGAAAGTGACTGCGAATCTCCCTGTAGGAGCTGCCGAAGGCTGCGATCTTTTGATCTTGCTTCTAAAAGTCAAAGTCAAAAGATCGCAGCCTTCGGCAGCTCCTACAGGGGATTTGTGGTGGTCGGTCAGCTCGCGTGGGTATTGAGGATGCTCGCCACCTGCTGCGGCTGGCAGTTGAGATACGGCGAAGACTTCAACCAGCGCTGATCCGGGTACCACGAAAACATGAACTGGCCATTCTTCAACCGGTCGATCACCTGCTTGGCAATCTGTGGCCGAACCGCCGGGCAACCCTGACTGCGGCCGATGCGCCCCTGTTTCTTGCTCCACAACGGATTCACATAACTGGCGGCGTGAATGACGATCGCGCGATCGCGGGCCATGTCATTGAAGCCCGGCTCCAGACCGTCCATGCGCAGTGAATAACCGTGGGTGCCGCTGTAGCTTTCCTGCGTGCGGAACAGGCCGAGGCTGGACTGGTAGCTGCCTTCGACATTGGAGAACTGCGTGGCGAAATTTTCCCCGGAGTTGGAGCCGTGGGCGACCAGATCGCGCAGCACCAATTTCCGTTTGCTCAGGTCGAAAATCCATAGGCGGCGTTCGGTGGACGGTTGCGAATAATCGATGATCGCCAGATGGCGGGACGGTTTCGCACCGCTGTTGACCGCGCATTGCATGGCGTTCAGGGCACCTTTCAGCGCCTGGGGATTGAGTTCTGGCGCGGCGTGCGCGAGGCTGTTGTAGAGAACCGGCGATGGTTTGCCGGCGGCAAAAACGGGACTGGACACGGCGACAAGGGTCGCGGTGGTCAACAGAAGTCGGCGCAAAAACGTCAACATTTTATAAAGTGTCCTCACTTGCTACTTATTTGGCACTTTGGCTCCTGACGTCCAGTCAATACCTGCAAGCCCGTCGATCGAGCCTGACTGTTCAGCGCACCTGATGTAAGGTTGGCCATCATCTAGACGGCCATGGATTGGAGTAAAGCAGTTGTTCAAAAAGTACGCATGCTACTTGAGCATTTGTTTGCTCGCTGCGCCGTTTGTCGCTTGTGCCGATGAGCCGCTGCCGCCGCTGGAGACATTGCCAACGCCACCGGCGGAAATGCCGGTCGAGCCGCAAAGCCCGTTGCAGGCTGTGTTGATCAGCCTGCCGCAGTCATGCCCGGCGATCGCCGCACAGCTCAACGGCCCGGCGCTGACGCAGTTGCAGGCGTTCTATGAACAGCAGGACTGGATGCCGGTATGGGCCAGAGAAACCGCACGATTGCAGACGTTACACGGCCAATTGCAGATGTTGGCGGACGATGGTCTGAATCCGAAGCGCTATCCGGTCGCACTCACAGCGCCGCAGGATGGCGAGTTATGCGCTGACATCGACATCAGTCGCTACTACCTGCAAGCGCTGCAGGATTTGCATTACGGTCGCCTGCTGCAATCGCACTTCGAACCGCTGTGGCATTCCGACGACACCCCGCGTGACCGTCAAGCGGAATTGTTGGCCATCGCCGTACCGGGCATGCACGACATTCCTGCCGCGTTCGACCTGGCGCGTCCGCGCCTGGCGCAATATCAGGACTTGCGTCAGCTGTACGCGGCGCAACGGCTCAAGGCTTTGCCGCAATGGCAATCAGTCGGTAGCGGGCCGCTGTTGCGCCCGGCCATGGAAGACAAGCGCGTACCGGAACTGGCCCAGCGCTTGTACAGCGAGGGCTATCTGGCTCACGCCATCGGCACACCGGGCAACGCCTATGACGGCGTGCTGGTCGACGCCGTGAAGAGTTTTCAGGCCAATCATTCGTTGCAGGCCGACGGCGTGGTCGGGCCGGGGACGATTGCCGAACTCAACATCAGCCCGCTGACCCGCCGCGAACAGTTGCGCGTCAACCTTGAACGTTTCCGCTGGATGGCTCAGGACATGGAGCCCAATGGCCTGCTGGTCAACGTCGCCGCCGCTGAGTTGACGCTGTATCAGGGCGGCGTGCCGGTGTGGCAGACCCGCACCCAGGTCGGTCGTGCGGAACGCCAGACGCCATTGCTGAAATCCCGAGTGACGCGCCTGACCCTGAACCCGACCTGGACCGTGCCGCCGACCATCTGGAAAGAAGACAAACTGCCGGAAATCCGCAAGGACCAGACCTTCCTCAGCCGGCAGAACCTGCAAGTGCTCGACGCCAACGGGCAGCCGCTGGCAGCAGCGGATATCGACTGGGACAACCCCGGCAATATTCTTCTGCGCCAGGACGCCGGGCCGCGCAATCCGTTGGGGCAAATGGTCATCCGCTTCCCCAACCCGTTCTCGGTGTACCTGCACGACACACCGAGCAAGGCGCTGTTCGAAAAAGGCCCGCGTGCTTTCAGTTCGGGCTGCGTGCGGGTCGAGCATCCGATGCAACTGCGCGATCTGCTCCTGACCCCGGCGGAAAAGGCCCGCACCGAAACCTTGCTGGCCACCGGCACCACCCACGAATTTCGCCTGTCGGCGCCGGTGCCGATCCTGATGACGTACTGGACGGCGCAGGTCGACAGCAGTGGCCGGGTGCGTTACGCGCCGGACATCTACAGCCGTGACAGCGCCTTGCTCGCCGGACTCGACCGGGCGCACTGAGCCTCAGCGGGTGCTTCTGTTCCAGAACACCCGCGCCAGCCAGGCATCGACACTCAACTTGCCAGCCCCGGCGAACACCAGCGGCAGCAACGCGACCAGGTAAATTGCCGGCAGCTTGAAGTTGCCGAAGCCTTTGTTGGTGATCGCATAACCCTGTGCCAATTCACTCAACGACGACCAGTCGGCCGGCCAGTGCACGGCGGCGGTGGCGACGACCGTTACCACCATCAGCGAAATCGCTGAGATCCGTGTACCGAAACCCACCAGAATCGCCAGCGCGCAGATCAGCTCGGCCCACATCGACAGTTCCCAGTTCAGCGTTGCCGGCAATTGATCGAAGGGGAAGGGGAATCGCTCCTGAATGTCTTCGAACCAGTTCTGCCCGTTGAATTTCTCCAGCCCGGATTCGAAGAATTCCCAGGCGATGAACAGGCGCAGTGTCAGCGGGGCAAGCCAGCTGCCGGCGCGGTCGAGGTTCAGGTGCAGGTGTTTGACGGCGGTGGAAAGGGTGGTGGTCATGGTGCAGCTCCGCTGAGTTGAGTGAAATCGACCGGGGCATTTCAGCGTCGGGGTGTATCGGGGATGTGTCGGCGGGGTGGGGGATTGTGCGTTTGGTGTGTCTGCGGCTTCCGGGTATACAGTGCGATACAGGCAAAAGCCCCTCACCCTAACCCTCTCCCGGGGGGAGAGGGGACTGACCGAGTTGTCTTGCGTCATCCATCGACCTGAGAAATCCGGTCGATTATGGATTCACCGAAGCACGTTCAGGTCGGCGTACATCCTCAATATCCCCCGATCGGCCCCCTCTCCCTTTGGGAGAGGGCTGGGGTGAGGGGCAACAGGGCTGGACGCAGACCCACGGCCCAGTCAGCATGGCAAAAAAAACGGACCACCCCCCATGCGACGACTCCCCTCACTGGCCGCCCTGCGCACCTTCGAATGCGCCGCCCGCCACGCGCATTTCGGCCGGGCAGCGGCCGAACTCTGCGTCACCGACAGTGCCGTCAGCCATCAGATCCGCCAGCTCGAAGAGCAACTCGGCGTGCCGCTGTTCATCCGCGAAGGACGACAAATCCGCCCGACCATCGCCGCCGGGCGCCTGATGCAAAGCCTGCAACAGGCCTTCGAACTGATCGGCGATGCCTGCGATGAGTTGCGCGACCCCTCGTCGCTCGCCGTGCTCAGACTGGCCGTCACCGCCGAACTCGCGCAGAAATGGTTGATGAGTCGCCTTACCGATTTCTACGCGCGCTATCCGCACATCACCTTGCACCTCTACGAACAACCGATCGACGCCAGTGCGCCGGGCGAAGACATCGACCTGGCAATCACTTACGGCACCGGCCCGGTGGACAGCAGCGCCTACTTCGTCCGGCCGTTGCCAGCCCTGCAGTTCTTCCCGGTATGCAGCCCCGGCCTGTTCAACCAGGGCACATTGAAAACGCCGAAGGATCTGGCTCGCCACTGCCTGCTGCACGACGATCAGGACGGCAAGACCTGGACCGCCTGGTTGACCAGTCACGCCGGCGATCAACGCCCGCAACGTCAGTTGTATTTCGCCCATGCCGGTCTGGCGCTGGAAGCCGCAGCGCAAGGGCAGGGCGTGGCCATGGGCGACAACCTCACTGCGCAGGAAGATCTGCAAAGTGGTCGACTGGTGCGTCCCTTCGCATCGAGCATGACCGCCCTTGGCCAATACGCGCTGGTCTGTGAACGGCTGCGGCTGGAGCGTCCGGCGGTGGCGCAGATGCTCGAATGGTTCAACGATCAACTAGTGGATTGATGAGTTGAATTCAACTGTTCCGTAATAATCATCGTTGGCGGGCGTGCTGCGTGCGCCCTTAGCCTGTGGTCATTCCCATCCCATCGCGAAGACGAGGTTTGACCATGGCACGTTTGCTCGACTCCACCCCCAAACACGACGGCTTCCGTCTGCCCGGCGAATTCGAAGCCAAATCCGGTTGCTGGCTCGGCTGGCCGGAACGCACCGACGTCTGGCGCAACGGCGCCAAACCGGCGCAGAAAGTCTGGGTGCAGATCGTCACCGCCATCTCCCACAGTGAACCGGTCACTGTCTGCGCATCGGCCGCGCAGTTCGCCACGGCGCGTCGGCAGTTGCCGCCGCAAGTGCGCGTGGTCGAGATGACCTGCAACGACACCTGGTTCCGCGACAGCGGCCCATGCTTTGTGGTCAATGATCAGAGCGGTGACGTGCGCGGCGTGGATTTTGAGTTCAACGCCTATGGCGGGCTCGACGGCGGCCTCTATTACCCGTGGGACAAGGACGACCAGATCGCCAGCAAGATCCTCGAGATCGAGCGTTTCGACCGCTACCGCGCGCCGCTGATTGCCGAACTGGGCGGCATCCAGAGTGATGGTCAGGGCAGCATCCTCACCACCGAACAATGCCTGCTCAACCGCAATCGCAACCAGCATCTGGGCAAGGACGAAGTGACCCGACGACTGACGGATTACCTCGGCGCCGAGCAAGTGATCTGGCTGCCACGCGGCTGCAAGTTCGACGAAACCGACGGCCATGTCGACGACCTCGCTTGCTTCATCCGTCCGGGCGAAGTGGTGTTGCAATGGACCGACAACCGCGACGATCCGCAGTGGGAGATTTATCAGGAAGCCTACGACATCCTGCGCAGCACCCGCGACAGCCGTGGTCGTGAATTGATCGTGCACAAACTGCCGCAACCGGACGTACTGGAGTGGACCGCCGAAGAAGCCGAAGGCCTCGATCAGCAGGACAGCACCCACACCCGTCAGGCCGGCACGAAAATCTGCGCGTCGTACATCAACTACTACGCCGGTAATAGCTCGATCGTCGTGCCGCTGTTCGGTGATCGCAACGATCAAGTGGCGATGGCGACGCTGGCCGAGCTGTTCCCGCAGCACAAAATCGTCGGCATCGAAAACTCCCGGGAAATCCTCCTTGGCGGCGGCAACGTCGCGTGCATCACCATGCCGCAATACGCCGGCCTGAAAAAAGGAGCCTGAGCATGCGCCTGCACAAACTGACTCAAGCGTTATTGCTGGTGCTTGCACCCTTGTGTGTGCAGGCTGCCGACAGCGCGAAACCGGTGGTTAATCTGTATATCTGGGGCGAGTACCTGGCGCCGGATACGCTGAAGAATTTCGAGGCGAAAACCGGCATTCATGTGGTCGCCGATCACTTTGATTCGCTGGAAACCGTCGAGACCAAACTGCTCACCGGGCGCAGTGGATACGACCTGGTGCTGACCGCCGGCCAGCACCTGTCGCGGGCCATCGAAAGCGGCGCGATCCAGCCGCTGGACAAGGCCCGGGTCCCGCACTTTGCCGGGGTTGGCGAGGAGTTTCGCCAACACATGGCGGTGTTCGATCCGGGCAATCGCTACGCCGGGATTTACGCCTGGGGCACCACCGGCGTCGGCTATCAGGAACAGGCGATCAAGCAGCGTTTGCCCGATGCACCGACGGACAGTTGGGCGATGTTGTTCGATCCGGCAGTGGTTTCGAAATTCGCTGACTGCGGGGTGAGTCTGCTCAACGATCCCAACGAAGTATTCGCCGCTGTCATGAAATACATGGGGCTGGACATCAACCGGCAGAACCTCGATGACTTGAAACTCGCCGAGCAGCAACTGGCGAAGATCCGGCCGTACATTCGCTACTTCGACAATGACCTGAATATCAGCGACCTGGCCAACGGCAATACTTGCGTGGCGATGTCGTGGAACGGCAATGTGGCGATCGCGGCGGGGCAGGCTGAGGCGGCGAAGAAACCGTTCACGCTGAGTTACCGGATTCCGAAGGAGGGCACGTTGATCTGGTTCGATGCCATGGTCGTGCCCAAGGACGCGCCGCATCCGCAGGCCGGGTTGGCGCTGATGGATTATCTGATGACGCCGGAAGTGATTGCGCCGATCACCGACACCATTCACTACGCCAATGCGATCACGGCGGCGGATGGTTTGGTGGACGCGTCGATTCGCAATGATCCGGGGACGTACCCGTCCGAGCAGGTCAGGGCTTCGTTGTATAGCAAGAATGACAATGGCAAGGCGTTCAATCGGGCGTTGATCCGGGCGTTCAGCCGGTTGAAATCCGGGCTTTGAAAAGCTGACCCTCACCCCAGCCCTCTCCCGGAGGGAGAGGGAGCCGACCGAGGTGTCTTGCGTTATACATCGACCTGAAAAACCGAGTCGATTATGGATCTAAGTCTTGGCGTTCATGGATTCACAGACGCTATTTCAAGTCGGTGTAGATCTCCAATCTCCCCCAATCAGTCCCCTCTCCATCCGGGCGGTCCGACGTTTCGGGAGGGCTAGGGTGAGGGCGGTCGATTATGGAATTGAGAAGTCTTGGCGTTCATGGATTCAAAGACGTTATTTCAAGTCGGTGTAGATCTCCAATCTCCCCCAATCAGTCCCCTCTCCCTCGGGGAGAGGGCTAGGGTGAGGGCAACGGTTTAGGCACCCGCCACAAATACCAAGCCGCCACCGTCCGAAAAGGACTCCACGCCAACCCGATCTCAACCATCTGCCTGCGCGTTGGCTGCACCTCCAGCCCCTTCAACCGCCGATAACCCTCACGCACACCAAAGTCATCCGCCGGCAAAATATCCATGCGCTCCAGGCTGTAGATCAGCAACATCTCCACCGTCCAGCGACCGACCCCGCGCAAACTGACCAAACGCTCAATCAGCGCCTCATCATCCATCGCCAGCGCCGTAGCGTAATCCGGCACCACACCCGCCAGCGTCGCCTGAGCAATCCCTTGAATCGTCGCAATCTTGCTCGCCGAAAACCCGCAACCGCGCATGCGCTCAAAATCAGTCGCAAGAATCTGCTCCGGTCGCGGAAACGCCTGACCGGGAAACAACCCCACCAACCGCCCTACAATCGCATCCCCGGCCTTGGCATGCAGTTGCTGATAAGCAATCGCCCGCACCAGCGACTCGTACGGATCACGCGCCGGATGCGGTTGATGCAGGCACGGGCCGACCGCTGCGACATGGCGCTGCCAGTGCGGATCGAGCGCGGCCAGAAACGCGCTGGCCGCCTGATAAGCGTCGGCCATGTTATTTCAGCAGGCCGTTGACTTCGCCGTAGCTGAAGGCCTTGAGGTCATGGGTGTCGAGTTTGCCGCTGGCGAGAAAGCTTTTCACCAGCCCACCCATCGCGCCATAGAGGAATTCGGCAATGCCGGAACCCGCACTCAAGCGGCGTACACCCAGCGCTTGCAGCTCTTGCGGCGAAGGCAGGCAAGCAAAGCCAAGCACGTTGACCGGCAGCGCAGAGCCCTTGCAGATGGCCTCGATTTCATAGGCCGACGTGACGCCCGCCGCGAACAAACCATCGGCGCCGGCCGCTTGATACAGCGCCGCGCGGCGCAGGGTTTCGGCGACGCGATCCTCGGCCGGCACCAGGCTTTTCAGATAGACATCGGTGCGCGCATTGATGAACAGCTGCACATCGCGCTTGCCGGCGACCTGTCGTGCCACTTCGATCTTGCGCGCGAGCAATTCAGGATCGGCAGAACCGTCCTCGATATTGATCCCCACGGCACCCGCCGCAATCACCGCATCCAGCACTTCGGCCACGCGCCCGAGGTCATCGGAGTAACCGGCCTCGACGTCCACGGTCAACGGAATACTGATCACCCGCGCGATCGACTCCACCGTCGACACCAGCCGTTCAAGGGGCAGGGTGTTGCCGTCCGGATAACCGTGGGCCCAGGCCACCGCCGCACTGCTGGTGGCCACGGCTTTGCCGCCCAGATGCTCGACCAGTCGCGCACCGGTGGCGTCGGCGACGTTGGTCAGCATCAACAGGCCTTGCTGGTGCAACTGGTGAAACTGCGTAGCGAGCGCGTTCATCAAAAATCCTTCTTGTCAGTTGATGGGGTTGGTCAGAATGCCAGGGGTTGGGTGAGCTGCACGGCGGCGTTTTCCAGCCTCAGCAGAAACGCCTTGCGCGGCTGCCCACCACCATAGCCGGTCAGCGAGCCGTCCGCGCCGATCACCCGATGGCAGGGCACCACAATCGACAGCCGATTGTGCCCGTTGGCCAGACCGACCGCACGACTGGCGCCAGGTTTGCCCAAACCGGCGGCGATGGCGCCGTAGGTGCTGGTGTGGCCGTAAGGGATCAGCAGCAGCGCCGCCCAGACCTGCCGGGCAAACTCGCTGCCGGGCAAGTGCAGGGGCACGCTGAACTCGCTGAGTTTGCCGGCGAAATACGCCATCAGTTGCTGCTCGATCTGCTGCAAATGCGCGTTGTGCCCCGGCGCGACCGCGTAGCCGTAACGCTGCTGCAGTTCTTCGACTTCGCGGGTCAGCGCCGGCCGATCAAGAAACTCCAGCAACACCAGCCCCCGGCGTTCGGCCATGGCGATCATCGGCCCCAGCGGTGTTGTCAGCCGGGTGAACAGCAGCGGTTCACTCTGCGCGACGCGGCCGGGCGTGATGTGAAAAGACTTCTGAAAGGCATCGCGAAAACCGCTGAGCGACTCATAACCCGAATCGAACGCAGCGTGATCAATTGACGTGCCTTGCTTGATCCCGCCCAGTGCCATGCCCAGCCGGCGCGTGCGCAACCAGGCGTGGAAGGTCATGCCGAAATGCTGCTTGAACCAGCGCCGCAGCTTCAGCGGCTCAATACCTTCGGCGAGCAATTGCGCATCGCTCCAGCGCAGCTCCGGGTCGGTCTCCACGGCTTTGAGCAACCGCTGCACCCAGTCCGGCGCAATGGCAGCGGCGTCCAGCGGTTTGCAGCGCAGGCAGGCGCGATAGCCGGCTGACATGCATTCGTCGGCATGGGCGAAAAACTCGACGTTCTCCGGTTTCGGCTTGCGCGCCGTGCAACTGGGGCGGCAGAAGATTCCGGTGGTTTTCACGGCCGTGAAGAACACACCTTCATAGGCAGTGTCGCGCTCGAGCATGGCGCGAACCATCTCGGCGTGGGGCGGCAGGACAGCGGTTTGTATGTTCATGGCTGGAGAGTAAAACCAGATTCTCGATGGCTCCACCGAAAAATCGACAGTGAATTTTCAAATCCCCTGAACTACCGTGTAGGAGCTGCCGCAGGCTGCGATCTTTTGACGTTGATCCTCAAAAACAAGATCAAAAGATCGCAGCCTGCGGCAGCTCCTACCGTTTGTTGAGGTGTACCCGATGCATCCGTTTTCCATTCGACACATTGATCACATCGTCCTGCGCGTCGCCGATCTGCAACGCAGCATCGACTTCTACGGCCAGGTGTTCGGCGCCGAAGTGGTCAAGCGCAACGAACCGCTGGGCCTGATCCACCTGCGCGCCGGCACTTCGATGATCGACCTCGTCGACCTGCAAGGCGAGCTCGGCCGCAAGGGCGGCGGGGCGGCCGGGGCCGGAGCGGCGTAACGTCGATCACTTCTGCCTGCGCATCGAACCGTTCGACGAAGAAACGCTAAGCGCACACCTGCAATCCTTCGGCCTGAGCGTGGCAAAAGCCGAGTCACGCTTCGGCGCCGAGGGCAAAGGCTTGTCACTGTACTGCTTTGACCCGGACGGCAATCAGGTCGAGCTCAAAGGTCCGTCCGAGGTTTAAGCGCGCTTCGCCATTAACAACACCGAAGCCGCCGCCGACAGCAAGCCTGCGCAGCAACGATTGAATATCCGCTTGCCGCGCGGCTCGGCGAACCAGCGGCGCATGTGCAGGCCCATCCAGGCGTAGGCGCTGATGGCGATCCATTCCAGTAACAGGAACAGCACGCCGAGCACAGCGAATTGCGCTGGGACCGGGCGCGCCGGGTCGACGAACTGCGGCAGAAACGCGGTAAACAACAGGATCGCTTTCGGATTGCCCGCTGCTACCAGAAACTCCTGCCGCGCCAATGCAAAGAAACCAACGGTCGCGCCCGTTACCTGCTGCTCGGCCTCGGGATTGGCCCGCCACAACTGCCAGGCCAGGTACAACAGATAAGCCGCGCCGACGATCTTGATCGCATGGAACAGCCATTCCGAGGTCTGCAACACCACCGACAGACCCGCGCCGGCCAGCGCAATCATCCCGGCGAACGCCAGAATCCGCCCGATGCCCGCCGTGCAGGCGCGGCGAAAGCCATAGCGCGTGGCGTTGCTGACCGACAGCAGATTGTTCGGCCCGGGGGCCATGTTCAGGGCAAAACAGGCCGGAAGAAACAGGGTGAGGGTGGCGAGATCCATGACGGTACTCCAATAGCGAGAGCGATATTTTTATCACAGCCCCAACGCGCCCAGACCCATACAGTCACGCCGCGCTGTCGCGGTACAGCGCCCGGCGCCGTTGGGTAACGCGGTCGAACTTTTCGCTGACGCCTTTACTCTGAATGAATCAGAGAAGGATGGATTCGGCAGGAAAAACTATCCATGCGGTCAGAAAAGGCGTTTGCCGTGTAAGATTTCGCCCTATGTTTTACTCATCCAGTCTGGCCCCAGGCGGCCCCACCAAGAGCGATCTACATGCAAGCAAAGGCCCGTGAAGTTTATGTGCCACCGGTGCTGCAAGATCTGCGAGCCGGCACTGCCGAGCTGCACATCGCACTGGAAAAACGCCTTCCCTTTTTCTCCGATGCCCTCGATACACGGGCCTTTGTGCAGCTGATGCAGGCCTATTACGGTTTCTATCTGCCGTTGGAAAGCGCCTTGGTCCGCAGTGATGCAATTCCTGCCGATTTTGATCTGACGCCTCGACTCAAAGCGCCAACCTTGCGCATTGATCTGCACGCGCTGGGCGTATCTGCCGAAGCGCTGCAAGGTCTGCCGCAGTGTGAGCAGTTGCCGGTGATCGACTCCAGCGCTGCCTGCCTTGGCGTGCTCTACGTCCTCGAGGGCGCAACGCTCGGCGGGCAGATTCTGCGCCGGGAAATTTCTGCACGGTTAGGCCTGGAAGCCGACAACGGCGCAGCCTTTCTTGATATCTACGGCGCCGCCACCGGGCGCCGCTGGCGCGATTTCATCGAATATCTGGGCAATCGCCCGATCAGCGCCGACGAACGCACCGCCGTCGTCACAGCGGCACAAACCACATTCAGCTGTTTCGAGCGCTGGCTCGAAAGCCGGGAGGTACTGGCATGACTGCGCAAGACAAAGAAGCCTTTGAAGAACTGCTGGCCAACTGTGCCGATGAGCCTATTCGCTTCCCCGGCGCGATCCAGCCCCACGGTTTGCTGCTGACGTTGAGTGAGCCTGAACTTGCGATCATTCAGGTCAGCGCCAACGTTGAAACCTTGCTGGCGCGGGCGCCGCAAAGCCTGATCGGTCAGCCGCTGGAAAGTCTGTTGGGCGACACTGAGGCGGCGCAAGTGCGCGAAGCCTTGCAGCAACCGTCACTGTCCGACGCGCCGCCGCTGCACTTGCGGCTCAATGGCACCGCGTTCGAGGGCTTGCTGCATCGCCATCAGGGCGTGCTGATTCTGGAGCTGGAAATCCACGTCGAAAACTTCCAGCCGCGCAACGTCGCCGGCAACCAGACGCATCTGGGGCGCATGCTCCAGCGTCTGCAAGCGGCCACCACGCTACAGGCGCTGTACGACATCAGCGTCAAGGAAATCCAGGCCATGACCGGTTACGACCGGGTGCTGATCTATCGTTTCGAGGAGGAGGGCCACGGTCAGGTCATCGCCGAGGCCTCTGATCCGTCGATGGAAGTGTTCAATGGCCTGTTTTTCCCGGCCTCGGACATTCCCGAACAGGCGCGCGAGCTGTATCGCACCAACTGGCTGCGGATCATTCCCAATGCCGACTACCAACCGGTGCCGCTGCTACCGAAGTTGCGCCCGGACACCGACACGCCGCTGGACCTGAGTTTCGCCACACTGCGCAGCGTGTCGCCGATCCACTGCCAGTACATGAAGAATATGGGCGTGCTGTCCTCGATGAGCATTTCCCTGCTCAAGGGCGACAAACTCTGGGGCTTGATCAGTTGCGGCAATCGCCAGCCGTTGCACGTGCCGCACGAGCTGCGCGCCGCCTGCCAGACCATCGGCCAAGTGCTGTCGCTGCAGATCAGCGCCATGGAGGCGCTGGAGATCAGCCGCCAGCGTGAAGAGAAAGTCGAAGCGTTGGCGCTGCTCAATCAAGCGATGATCGACTCGCCGCAGAATGTCTTCGACGGTCTGGCCAATCAGCCGCAGACCTTGATGGCGCTCACCAACGCTGGCGGCATCGCAATCATCGAAGACAAACAACTGCACCGCTACGGCAATTGCCCGGAGCCAGAAGAAATCCGCGCTTTGCACAAGTGGCTGCAGGACAGCGGCGAAGCGGTGTTTGCCAGCCATAACCTGGCCAGTGCCTACCCGCCGGCCGCGCAGTATCAGCAGGTGGCCAGCGGTGTGCTCGCCATGAGCCTGCCGAAACCGGTGGACAACGGCGTGTTCTGGTTCCGTCCAGAGGTCAAGGAAAACATCAATTGGAGCGGCGATCCGCGTAAGCCGCTGGACCTGGAAAACTCCGACGCCGGCCTGCGTTTGCGCCCGCGTACCTCGTTCGAGATCTGGAAAGTCGAGATGGCCGGGATCTCCACCAAGTGGAGCCACGGTGATCTGTTCGCCGCCAATGATTTGCGGCGTTCGGCACTGGAAAACGATCTGGCCCGGCAAGTGCGTCGCGAGCAGGAAGCGGTGCGCGCCCGCGATGAGTTGGTAGCCGTGGTGTCGCACGATCTGCGTAACCCGATGACCGTGATTTCAATGCTCTGCGGCATGATGCAGAAGGCCTTCAGCTCGGACGGCCCGCACACTTCGCGCCGGATCTCGACCGCCATCGACACCATGCAACAGGCTGCCGGACGCATGAATACACTGCTGGAGGATTTGCTCGATACCTCGAAAATCGACGCCGGGCGCTATTCCATCACCCCGCAGAAACTCGACGTCGGGCAGATGTTCGAAGAGGCGCAGGCACTGCTCGCGCCACTGGCGCTGGACAAGGACATCAGCATTTCCTTCGCGGCCGATCCTGATTTGCGCATTCACGCCGACCCGGAGCGGCTGTTCCAGGTGCTGTCGAATCTGGTCGGCAACGCGATCAAGTTCACGCCGCGCTTGGGCACGGTGGGCGTGCTTGCCACCTCCGTCGGCGCTGACATCGTCTTCACCGTGCGCGACAGCGGCGAAGGCATTCCCAAAGAGCATTTGCCGCATGTGTTCGATCGTTACTGGACGGTGAAAGAGGGCAACCCGACCGGCACGGGGCTGGGTTTGTACATCACCCAGGGCATTGTCGAAGCCCACGGCGGGCGGATCTTCGCCGAGAGCGAGCCGGGGCAGGGCAGCGAGTTCCGCTTTACCGTGCCGCGTCTGGACTGAGCGTAGATTTTAATGTGGGAGCGAGCCTGCTCGCGAAAGCGGTGGGTCATGTGATCGTTCCCACGCTCCGCGTGGGAATACCTCAACGGACGCTCTGCGTTCGGCTCTGAAGGGGACGCGGAGCGTCCCAGGCTACATTCCCACGCAGAGCGTGGGAACGATCAGGATCACAGGGGCATTTTCTTCAATACCGAGGACCGGGTGCTCGCTACCGTGAGCACCTTGTTCCTCGATTTGAAGCAGGTGTGCGATGAGTCTGATTGTTTCGATGGCGGCGTTTGCGCTGGCGGCGTCCATCACGCCGGGGCCGGTGAATATTGTGGCGTTGAGTTCCGGGGCGCAGTTCGGTTTTCGCGCCAGTCAGCGGCATGTTGCCGGGGCCACGTTGGGGTTTGTGTTGCTGCTGGTGCTGATGGGGCTGGGCTTGCATGAGGTGCTCAAGCTTTGGCCGTTCATGACCCGGGTGGTGCAACTGGCCGGCGTGGCGTTTCTGCTGTTCATGGCGTGGAAACTGGCCGTGGATGACGGGCAATTGAATGCCGGTGATTCCGGACGGGCGCCGTCGATGCTGTACGGCGCGGTGATGCAATGGCTCAACCCGAAAGCCTGGCTGGCCTGCGTCGCGGGCATGGGCGCGTTTGTCGCCGATGGCGAGGCGCGCTTTGTGTGGCAGTTTGCGGCGGTGTATCTGGTGATCTGTTATCTGTCGGTCGGCTGCTGGGCGTATGCCGGGACGTGTTTGCGCGGGTATCTGGGCAACGCGGCGGCGATGCGCTGGTTCAATCGGGTGATGGCAGCATTGTTGGCCGTCAGCGCGATATACCTGCTGCTACCGTAAACCCTGTAGGAGTGAGCCTGCTCGCGATAGCGGTCTATCGGTCAATATAAAATGTCGAATGATAGACCGCTATCGCGAGCAGGCTCACTCCTACAATGGATCGCGGGTAGCCGAGAGATTATTAGCCGAACGGCTGCTGAAAGGCACCGCCCTCAATGTGATAAACCTTCGGTTCCTCCGAAAAATATTCTTCCAGACCCAGCATGAACAGCCGATGGTCTTCACTCGCTTCAAACCCCGGCGTGTGATCCACGAGTGATTGCCAGCGCACGATCAGATTGAAAACCTCCGGCGTTTCGATCCCTTGCGCGAGCAGGTGTCCGCCGTAACCCTTGGCGCGGCTGAGCAACGGCTCGACCTCGGCAAATGCCTGCTGGAAAGCTTCGGTTTTCCCAGTGTGAACGGGCAGTAAAGCGATCTCATAAATCATGGTGTTCTCCTTGCACTGAGTTCAGCGATTGGCGAGTTCTGGCGACGGCACGACAGCAATCGCGATCTTCCCTTGGACGCCGTTGTTGGGCGTTTCCAGCAAGGCATGGGCGAGCCCGATGTCGGCCAGCGAATAGACGGCGCCAACGTGCGGCCGTAACTGACCGCGAGCGATCAAGGCGCTCAGTTCATCGAGCTTGCCGCGATTCTGTCGGGTGAAAACGAAGTGAAAGCTGGCGTTTTTGCCCCAGGCCTGAATCAGGTTTTGTGGTCGGGCAAGGTCGACAATCGACACCACGCGGCCAAGCTGTGCGAGGGCATCGGGACTGCGCGACAGGGTGTCGCCGCCGATAGTGTCGAACACCACATCGACGCCGCGACCCTCGGTTTCGCGCAGGATCGCGTCGACGTAATCCTCCTTTTCATAGTCGATCAGCACATCGGCGCCCATGCGCCGTGCGAACTCGAAATTGCCTTCGCGCACGGTGGTGAAGACCTTCGCACCGATGGCTTTGGCCAGCTGGATCGCAACATGGCCGACGCCGCCCGCGCCGCCGTGGATCAGAATGCTCTCGCCGACTCTGAGCGCCGCCCGCACGACCAGCGCCTCCCACGCCGTGCCGCCAACCAGGCTCAGGCTCGCCGCTTCTAGATGGCTCAGTGCGGGCGGTTTCTTGCCGATAATATTTTCGGCCGCAACGTGGTACTCGGCATAGCTGCCCGGCCCGCCGAAAATCTGCGGGGTGTACCAGACTTCGTCACCCGGCACGAACGCCGTCACCCCCGGCCCGACGGCTTCGACAACGCCAGAAACGTCGTGCCCGGTAATGGCGGGGAGGGGCACCAGATCGGCATAGTCGCCACGGCGCACCTGATAATCCAGCGGATTGATGGCGGTGGCGTGCACCCGCACCAGCACTTCTCCCGCGTGTGGCACTGGTTTGGGCACTTCACAAAGTTCGAACGATTGTGCGCCGCCAAATGAAGTAAGGATCATCGCTTTCATTGCATTTCCTCGTTTCGGTAAAAAGGGATATCGGGAATTATCGATATCGTGGGGCAAAAAATTACAGCTCGCTGCCGATGATCTCGGCCAGCGCACTGATCGCTGCTTCGTTACGTTTGTAATAGGTCCACTGCCCAATGCGCCTGACCTCGACCAGGCCGGCGCGTTGCAGCGTCGCCAGATAATCGGACACCGTCGACTGCGACAGCCCGACGCCTTCCTGAATACTGCTGACGCAAACGCCCACCGTGTGCACGTCCCCTTCATCCTGGGGAGGGAAGTGTTTCTCGGGATCCTTCAGGCCTTTGAGGATTTCCAGGCGTGTGCGGTTCGAGAGGGCTTTGAAGATTTCGAGTAGTTCCATGCCGCGACGATATCGGAATTTACCGATATGTCAATATCTGAATGTGATGGCCAGCGATTGATCGTTCCCACGCTCCGCGTGGGAATGCCTCAACGGACGCTCTGCGTTCGGCTCTGGAAGGGACGCGGAGCGTCCCGGGCTGCGTTTCCACGCAGAGCGTGGGAACGATCAAACAAGCTCGCTCCCACGGGGGAAAGTGTTGAGTTTCAGATGAAGTGTCAGCCGCGATATTGGCCGGGCGTCGCCGCCAGATGCTGCTTGAACGCCCGCTGAAAATGCGCCTGATCGGCAAACCCTGCCTCAAGTGCTACATCGGCAATCAACTGCCCGCCGCGCAAACGCTCGCGGGCAAACTGGATGCGCTGGTTGACCACAAACGCGTGGGGCGTCATGCCGTAATGCTGTTTGAAGGCGCGGATCAGGTACGACGGCGACAGTTGTGCCGCCGCGCAGATGTCGTCGAGATTCAGCACCCCGGTGCAGTGCTCGCGGATGAAATCGGCCGCGCGTTCAAGTTTGAAATTCGGCTGGCGCAACGACGGGCCGGCAGGGTTGAGGCGCAGTTGCAGGTCGCTGAAGAATTCCACCGCCGCGCTTTGCTTGCGCAAGACATCCTGTTGCTCGTCGACCAGTACGTCGTATAGCGCGATCAGGTCGCGAAACAATCCTGCCTCCTGCAGATGCGTGTCGGAAAACCGCCGAAACTCGAGCTCGGCACTGAACCCCAACTGATGCTGCAAATCCGTCAGCCATGGCGTCTCGACATACAGCATCACATACGACCAGGGCTGATCATCGATCGGATTGCACGCATGCACATCGCCGGGGTTCATCAGCACCACGGTGCCCGCCGCGACCTCGAACTGCGCCTGCTCGTGCACATACGTGCTGCGCCCGGCGGTGATTGCGCCTATGGAAAAGTGCGCATGGGAATGCCGCGCATAGCAGACCTCGCGACCATCGGCGATGGCCCGCGCTTCAATGAATGGCAGCGCCGCGTCGCGCCAGAAGCGCGGGGCTTTTTCAGGGTTTTTGGCGGCAACGTGTTTCATTGTTGTATTCCCGGCAGGCCAGCGCGCCAGTTTATTAGCTCTGGCCGGCAAAGGCCCGTTCGAGTTCGGCAATGTCGAGTTTTTTCATCTGGAACATCGCCTGCATCGCCCGCTGTGACTTGGTGGTGTCCGGGTCCAGCATCATGTGCATAAAGGCCACTGGCACGATCTGCCACGACACGCCGAACTTGTCCTTGAGCCAGCCGCATTGCTGGGCTTCGACGGGGCCGCCCTCGGACAGATGGCCCCAGAAATGGTCGACTTCTTCCTGGTTCTGGCAATTGACCTGAAACGAAATCGCCTCGCTGAATTTGAACATCGGCCCACCGTTGAGCCCGGTAAAAGTCTGGCCATCGAGCTCGAAACTGACGGTCATCACCGCACCTTCCGGCTTGCCGTGAAATTCCTGGCCGACCTTGCTGTAGTGGGTCAGGCCGGTGATTTTCGAGTGATCGAAGATCGAACAGTAAAACTTCGCGGCGGCTTCGGCCTGATCGTCGAACCACAGGCAGGGCGTGAGTTTTTGAAAGCGTTGCATGGCAGTCATCCTCGGCAGGTTAGACACGCAGGATTTACAGCGTAGTCAGTCCTTGGTCGATTGCCGGTGCCGTAGATCGACAATTGCCGAGCATTGGAAATCCCGACGACGAAGACACCGAGCCGCAGACCGGCTTTTCCTTTCGTGCCTTGCTGTAGTCCTAATGACAAGGTTTCTGGTCGAATTGACTGCGTCCGGCTTGTGTCAAATGGACTCGTTATCGTGCAACTAACTGATTCTATTCAATTGAAAATCTGGCACGAGACTTGATGGACTCAACTTACCTAAAGGAACCGCTCAGGAGTACGCCACCATGCTCACTTTCTTTGATAGCCCGCTGAACGTTCTGCACCTGTCGAGCAAAATCCTCATCGCTGGTCTGCTCATGTTGCTGGCCGGCATCTACGGTGCGTATCTCTACAACGGCCACATGCCGATTGCGCTGCTGGTGACGATGCATTCGCTGACCATCCTCGGCCCGACCCTGATCAAGATCGGCTACGTCATGCGCCTGCTGTCGCAATACCGCATCCGTGGTCCGCAGATGATCCGGCAAACTGCATAGATCCCACAGGTTTCTGTGGTGCCCACAAATTCCGGGAACAACTGAAATCACTGTGGGAGCTGGCTTGCCAGCGATGGCGGTGGGTCTGGCAACATTGATGTTGAAGTTACGGCCTCATCGCTGGCAAGCCAGCTCCCACAATGATGGGTGGTGTTTCTAAAATTTCAGCGGCGCTCAGCCACCATCAGCAACGACTGCGGCAGCGGATTTTGCGGGTGTTGTGGTTCTTGCAGGCTGGCCAGTTGGAACTCGGCCATGTCCAGCGCATTCAGCCAGCTCGACAACGTGCGTAAATACCACGGCATCGGCTGCCACTGGCCTTTGAACCCGGCGAACGATTCTTCGCGCCAGCCATCCTGATAATCCCCAGCCGCCACAGCCCACGGATGCAGTGTCTGAATGACTAAAACCCCGCCGGGAACAAGCAGCGTATTCATCGCCGCAAGCAACGGAATGATGTCCTGATGCAGCAATGAAAAATTGGCGCAGATCAGGTCATAGTCGCGACCGATGTCGATCTTGCCATCGACCAGGATTTCATAAGAGGCGACATGCACCCGCGCCGCCCCCGCCAAACGCGCCGCTTCAATAAGCCGCGCATCGCCATCAACACCGACAGCTTCAATCCCCCGATCCGCCAGCGCCCGCAACAACCAGCCTTCGCCACACCCCAGATCCAGCACGCGCTGCGGCTGGCGGCCCATGATCGCCAACAGGATGGCCTGATCCGTAACCTGCTGACGGCTTTCAATGGCGCCGCTGCGGATCGCTTCGATCCAGGCATCAGCGTTGGCATGCCAGCTCTGCAATAGGCTGGATTCGGGGGAGGGCATGGCGGTGTCCCGACTTTTGAAAACCACAGTATGGACGCTGAACGCGGGCGAGGGCTTGTAGATCAGCGCATTCACCACAACCCCGAACGCCGATTTTCTTTAAGACATCGATATCAGGTCCATTTTCAGGTCATTTTTTCGAAGCCGCCAAAACCTCCTTGAGCGCTGCATTCGCACGTTCGGCAGTCTGCGCATCCTCGTGTTTTTTCAACTGCTTAGTGACCTCGCCCAACTGTGCCGCGCTGAGCCCGACGCGCAAGCTTGCCGCCATATGCGCGCGCAGTTGCGGTTCCACGCCCGGCGTCGCTGCCAGCGCTCCGACAGTGGCCAGTTCACGGCTTTGCCAGTCGAGGTTGTCGCGCTCGAAGATGTCGCCGAACAGGTGGGTTTGCAAAAACTGGTTAATCACTGGGGCGAACTCGAACACCGGGCCTTTGACCGGAGCGCCCGAGATTTTCGTTTGATTCGCGGTGCCGGCGGCCAGCAGTTCATCCCCGACTGGAATCGCCTGGCTCGGCTCACGCCCTGGCGCATCTTCGATGCCGCGTTGTTGGCGCGCCTGCACCACGGTCATGAGCTCATTCAAGGCATTGAGGCTGCGCGGGAAGCCCACATAGGCGTAGAGCTGCACGAGAATTTCCCGGGTTTCGCTGATCGTCAGGCCAGCGTCCAGTCCTTGGTTGAGGGCCGCGTTGAGGTTGGGCATGTCGCTGGTCGCCATGAACGCAGCTATCAGTGGAATCGTCTGTTGTTTGCTCGAAAGGGCTTGTCCGGTGGTTTGCGGGGTGGTCATGGATTTCGGTGCCTCGGCTGCTTGGGTGGTAAGGCTGAACATCGCGCCAACGCTCAGGCAGAGCGCCATGAGTGCGGGGAGGGCAGCGCTGCTGCGTGTGTCAGTGGCCATCGTGAAAGGCTCCGTCCACTGTGGTTCTGCGATTCTCTGGGTATCCGTGGTCGGGCCATAACCACGGCTCAGGCCCATGCAGCCAAAGCCGAGGGCGGATACTTCGAGTGAACGGATGCCGAGTGTGCGCTTGTGCATGTCGATCTCCCATTGGGCGTGGGGGAAAGACTAAGCGAGGTGACTGGTGGGGACTAGACGGATAAATCGGGATGGCTTGATGAGTTCTGCTCATCAATCTGCGGGAGGCGGCAAAGCGAAAGTGAGGGTGTGACCCCTCACTCAGTCCGTCTGTTGACTACTGCGGGATGCGCAGCTTGTCCAGCAGTCGGTTGACCAACAGCTCGTTCAGCATGATCACCTGTTGCAGCGCCAGCAGCGGTTTGCGCTCCGGGCCGCCTATCGAGTTGGCGATGTTACCGGCCATGGAGTGGGCGTAGGAAAGCGACTCACAGGCTTCGACCAACAGGGTTTCTTCATCCAGCGTGGGGTCGACCAGATAGACCGGGCGAAACGGGGGCGAGCTTGGTGGAGCGCCCAGTGCTTCGGGTCGCAGGTAGTAGTCGAGGGCGCGGTCGGTGGCTTCTTTGACCTTTTGCGGGTTAAGCGCGGGGTCGTGAGGGATTGGATCGGTGATCGGTGGGTTGGGCGTGATTTTGAACATGGATGAAACTCCTATCGCAGTTTAAGGAGCCATCACTCTCGCTACCAAACGAGTGGGTGGTGGCCATACGCGGGTTGGTAGACCGGCTGCAATAGGAACCCGGCGCTCACGAGTGAGCCCCACGCATGACTACCATTGAACTGAGCTCCACAAAGAGACAGCACAGGATGTTGTCACACGGCTATTACAGACGGGCTACCAAACCCGATCACTGTTTTGCAGTGACAGGCAAACGATATAGCCCGGCCCATAGCCGTGTAAGCCGGCGGATTCTGGCGTACGCGTAGGTAACGGCGCAAGGTGTTGTAGGGAGGATGGCGTAACGGTTTGTGTGCTTTAAACGTGATAACCGGATGATGTTTACCAATGGGCATTGCCGAGCAATGAGATCTAAATTCAGGAGTTTTACGGACTACAATTTTGGGTGTAATGACCTACATATCTGCAAGAATCCGCCGACTTGTCTGCCTTGAAACAAGATCCTATCGTTTGCCGGTCAAAACTTAATCACTTAAGCTGGTCAGCATGAATACACATCCTTCGGAGGCTCCGATGGCCACCACCAGAAAGACCGACAAACCTGACAAAAAGGAAGTTCGTGATGAGCTGACATTCCTTGATGTTCGGCAAGCCGCGCGTGATGGGCAGAAAGTGTTCGATAAATTTGTGATCACTGGCAGGCTACCTATTACAAAGTAGGCCTGAATGCCAGCCATCAAGATTTCTGCGCTTTTTGAAAAAATCACTAACTGGCAAAACTTCGCTGCACATTTTTATAACTACAAGGTGTGCGGTGAATTACCCGGGATTTTCGGGCGTGACGAACGACTCGATCTGACCGATATGCACCATATCCACCTTGCCAGTACTTCGTCACTGCAAGCTCGATGGGCAAAAATAAATCGTCAGTATTACCGCACTGTATTGGTTGACGACGCTGATAATGACTTTTGGCTGATCTATGCCTATGACGCGTTTCGGGATGAATATCTGTTACTGACGGTCACCGGCCCGGATGCCCATAACCGAAGCGAGTGGGGCTCATTCCTGCGCAATGTGCATTGCCAGATTGTTGAGCCTTGGACGCTGGGCAGGATTGCCTTTTCCGATTTGGACGATCTGTAATTTGCAGTCGAGCAGAGGAGGTGTCATATGAATCGATTGACTGGCGGCTGCCTGTGCGGCGATGTCCGTTTCGAAGTGACAGGCCAGCCCTACCGAGTCGGCATCTGCCACTGCCTCGACTGTCGCAAACGCCACGGCGCGCTGTTCGGTACCTCGGCCATATTTCCTGAGGATGCGTTGGAGGTCACTGGCGAAACCCGCGACTACAACGGGCGCTTTTTCTGTCCGCGCTGCGGCTCACCGGTTTTCACGCATTCGGCAGATGAAGTGGAGGTCAACGTCGGGTCACTCGATGAGCCGAATCAGTTCAAACCCACCTACGAACTCTGGACCATTCGCCGCGAGGCGTGGCTGCCGGTGCTTCCACTGGCTCACCACTACGAGCGTGATCGTGAAAGCACGGGACGCACAGAGGAATGATGGACGTGAGCCCAATCACATCCCCCTTGTGGGAGCGAGCCTGCTCGCGAAAGCGGTGGGTCATTCAGCTCAAGTTCAACTGACAGATCGCATTCGCGAGCAGGCTCGCTCCCACAGGGGGGATGTGTACGGCTGCCAATGATCTCAGCCGCGAATAAAGGCCAACAGATCCGCGTTAATCGTTTCGGCCTCCGTCGTAGGCATCCCATGCGGAAACCCCGGATACGATTTCAACGTGCCATTAGGCAGCAACTTGGCCGACAACGGCCCCGAATCCGCATACGGCACAATCTGATCATCTTCGCCGTGCATCACCAGCACCGGCACGGTGACCTTCTTCAAATCCTCAGTAAAATCCGTCTGCGAAAACGCCACGATCCCGTCGTAATGCGCCTTCGCCCCACCGATCATGCCCTGACGCCACCAGTTGGCAATGATCCCTTCCGATGGCGTGGCACCCGGCCGGTTGTAGCCATAAAACGGCCCGGTCGGAATATCCCGATAAAACTGCGCGCGATTCGCCGCCAGTTGCGCCTGAAAATCATCGAACACCGACTTCGGCAGCCCGCCCGGATTGCTCTCGGTCTGCACCATCAGCGGCGGCACCGCGCTGATCAGCACACCTTTGGCGACGTTGTCCTGGCCATGCCGGGCGATGTAATGAATGACCTCACCGCCCCCGGTCGAGTGGCCGACGTGCACGACATTCTTCAAGCCCAAATGATTGACCACCGCCAGCGCATCGTCGGCGTAATGGTCCATATCGTGCCCGTCCCAGACCTGGCTCGAACGCCCGTGCCCACGCCGATCATGGGCAATCACCCGAAAGCCCTTGCCGAGGAAGAACAGCATCTGCGCATCCCAATCGTCCGAACTGAGCGGCCAGCCGTGGTGGAAGTGGATCACCGGCGCGTCTTTCGGGCCCCAGTCTTTGTAGAAAATCTCGACGCCGTCTTTGGTGGTGACAAATCCCATGTTCGCGACTCCAGACCAATGTGATAGGTAACCCGCGCGGCAGGCGCGGACCGGTTTTGCTCATGATGGATTTCTGCTGCGCAGGCTCAGTGCGAGCCGTTATCAACTGTAGGATTAAAGTCGACATCTGCATGACCGGTGGTCGCAACGTCTGGCTTCACGCGCAAATTAGGCTTTGCTGAAAGGGATAAGCCGAGGCGCGCGTAGGCATTGATGGCCACAGCGGCGCCCCTTCAGAACACCGTGAGTCTGAGGAATTTCCCCGATGCTGACCTTGAATATCAATGGCAAGGATCAGGAGCTCGATGTCCCTGCGGACATGCCGTTGCTCTGGGTCCTGCGCGATGTCGCGCACCTGACCGGTACCAAATTCGGCTGCGGCATGGCCCAGTGCGGGGCCTGCACCGTGCACGTTGACGGCGCGCCGCTCCGCGCCTGCATCACGCCCGCAACCGCCGTGGCCCACGGCCAGAAAATCCTCACCATCGAAGGCCTGTCCACCGACGGTTCGCACCCGGTGCAACAAGCCTGGGCCGAACTCGACGTGGTGCAATGCGGTTACTGCCAGTCGGGGCAGATCATGTCGGCCGCCGCCTTGCTGGCAAAAATCCCCAAACCCACCGACAGCGATATCGATCAGGCGCTTTCCGGCAATATCTGCCGTTGCGGCACCTATCCGCGAATTCGCGCAGCGGTGAAGCGTGCTTCGGAAATCGGCTGATTTTGCGGGGAGATAGACGATGAACAGTCCTGTATCGCGTCGGGGTTTTCTCAAGGGCAGTGCCGTGTTGGGCGGCGGCCTGGTGGTGGCGTTTGTCGTCCCCGGCGGCCACAAGTTTGCCTATGCAGCGGAAAATGAAGGCAAGGTTTTCGCGCCGAATGCGTTCTTGCGCATTGCGGCAGACAACAGCGTCACCGTGTTGCTCGGCCATTCAGAGATGGGCCAGGGCATCTGGACCGGGCTGACCATGTTGATCGCCGAGGAACTGGACGCGGACTGGTCGAAGATCCGCGTCGAGCACTCGCCAGCGTCGGCGGCGGATTACGGCATGCCGGGGTTTGGCGGCATGCAGATTACCGGTGGTTCGACGTCGACGTGGATGGAGTTTGACCGTTATCGCCTGGCCGGCGCGACCGCTCGGCAGATGCTGGTGGAGGCGGCGGCGAAACGCTTTGAAGTGGCGCCATCGGCGATTCGCACCGAATCCGGTGTGGTGATTGCTGGCGATAAACGTGCGACTTACGGCGAGTTGGCGGATGCCGCCGGGCAACTGCCGGTACCGGATCCGAAGTCGATTACGTTCAAGGAAGCCAAGGACTGGAAAGTCATTGGCAAACCGACCAAACGCCTCGATACCCCGGAGAAAATCACCGGTCGCGCCAGGTTCGGCATGGACGTGCAGTTTGAAGGCTTGATGACCGCGATGGTCGCGCGCCCACCGGTATTCGGCGCCAGCGTTAAATCCTTCGAAGGCGCTGAAGCGTTGGCGGTGCCGGGCGTGCACAAGGTGGTGCAAGTGCCGACCGGCGTGGCGGTGATTGCCGATCATTATTGGGCGGCGAAGCTGGGCCGCGATGTGCTGAAGATTGATTGGGATCTTGGCCCGCATGCGGACTTGAGCAGCGAACAACTGTTGGCGAGCTTCCGCAAACTGGCCGCGACACAAGGTATATCAGCGAGTCAGGCCGGCGATGCCAAGGGCAGTTTCGGCAAGGCGACGAAGAAAATCGACGTTGAATACAGCGTGCCGTATCTGGCCCACGCGCCGATGGAACCGCTCAACTGTACGGTGAAGATCAGCGCGGAAAAATGCGAGATCTGGACCGGCACCCAATTCCAGACGCTCGATCAAATGGTCGCGGGAAAGATCACCGGGCTGAAACCCGAGCAGGTCGAAATCCACACTGAGTTTTTGGGCGGTGGATTTGGTCGCCGGGCCAATCCGACTTCTGACTTTGTCGCCGAAGCGGTGCAAGTGGCGAAAGCCGCTGCGATGCCGGTGAAAACCGTGTGGTCGCGCGAAGACGATATCCGTGGCGGTTATTACCGTTCGATGTTCCTGCATCAAGCGAAGATCGGTCTGGGCGCCGATGGTATGCCGTCGAGCTGGCAACACGTGCTGGTCGGACAGTCGATCATGGCCGGGACGATGCTGGAAAAAACCATGGTCAAGAACGGCGTTGACGCAACGTCGGTCGAAGGTGTCTCCGACAGCCCTTACATCGAGGGCCTGGCCAATCACCAAGTCGATCTGCATTCGCCGCAAACCGGCATCAATGTGTTGTGGCTGCGCTCGGTGGGCCATAGTCACACCGGTTTTGTCATGGAATCGCTGATCGATGAAATGGCCACGGCGGCGGGCAAGGATCCGGTCGAATACCGACGAACCTTGCTCAAGGATCATCCTCGGCATCTCGGTGTGCTCAATCTGGCGGTGGAAAAGGCCAATTGGAAAGCCCCGTTGCCGGACGGCCATGCGCTGGGCGTGGCGGTGCATGAGTCATTCGGCAGTTACGTGGCGCAGGTCGCCGAGGTGTCACAGGACAATCTGAAGATTCGCGTGCACCGCGTGGTTTGCGCCGTGGATTGCGGGATTGCGGTGAATCCGCAAAGCATCGCCGCGCAGATGGAGTCGTGCATCACTTTCGGTCTGGGCATGGCGCTGCACAGCAAACTGACGCTCAAGAACGGCGCGGTGGTGCAGTCCAACTATCACGATTATCAGGTGTTGCGGCTCAACGAGATGCCGGTGGTCGAGGTGCACATCGTGCCGAGCAGCGACAAGCCCGGTGGTATCGGCGAGGCCGGTGTGCCGCCGACCGCGCCGGCGGTGGCCAACGCGGTGTTCGCCCTGACCGGGCAACGCCTGCGCGAATTGCCGTTGCAACTGTCGGGGGTGTGAGATGAAACGACATCTAGTGTTGGGCACCGTGATTCTGTTGGGGCTGGGCGGTTATGCCTCGGACCTTTTCGCCGATGATCAGGAAGCGCTGAAGGCGTTCGGCACGGTACAGAAAGTGTTCCAGAGCCCGCGCTGCCAGAACTGCCACATTCCCGGCGATTCACCGTTGCAGTTCGACGCCGGCGTTCCCCACGCCATGAACGTGGTGCGCGGCATGGACGGCAAGGGCGCCGCCGGTTTGCCCTGCGCCACCTGTCACGCCGAAAACAATCCACCTGCCAGTTACGGCCCGCATGCGCCACCGGGGGCGCCGCACTGGAGCCTGCCGCCGGCGTCACACAAAATGGCCTGGATCGGCCTGCCGCCGGACAAGCTCTGCGCGATGATCAAGGACCGCTCCAGCAACGGCGATCGCGACTTTGCCGCACTGCTCAAACACGTCAGCGAAGACAAACTGGTGCTCTGGGGCTGGAACCCCGGGGCAGGGCGCGCGCCGGTGCCAGTGCCGCACGATATTTTTGTCGCGCAGTTCAAGCTGTGGGCCGATGCCGGCGGGCCGTGTCCGGTGGCGGGGATCTGACGGGGTGAAGCCTCGCTGATTTGCGCTACGCTCAAGTGCATTGATGACAATGGAGTGTGCGAATGCTGGTTCCAGGAAAACCCGCCAATGAAGCTGCGCGGATTCAGGTGTTGCACGGCCTCGATCTTCTCGATTCGGCACCGGAGGAACGTTTCGATCGGCTGACGCGGTTGGCCAAGCGCCTGTTCAACGTGCCGATTGCACTGGTGACACTGGTCGATAAGGATCGGCAGTGGTTCAAGTCCTGTGTGGGCCTTGATGCCACTGAAACGCCGAGGGATGTTTCGTTCTGCGGCCACGCGATACTTCAGAACGACCTGCTGCTGGTGCCCGACGCCAGGGAGGACGTACGTTTTCATGACAATCCGCTGGTCACCGGCGCGCCAAATATCCGCTTCTATGCCGGCTACCCTTTGACCGTGCCCAACGGCAACAAGATGGGCACGCTGTGCCTGATCGACACCAAACCCCGTGATCTCGATGATGAAGAGCGCGCGCTGTTGCGCGATCTGGCGGAAATGGCCGAGCAAGAGCTGACGGCCGTGCAGATGGCGAGCATGGACGAGCTGACGCTGCTGTCCAACCGTCGCGGCTTCAAACAACTGGCCCAGCATGCACTCGATGCGTGCGCACGGCTGGAGCGCCCGGCAACCTTGCTGTTTTTTGATCTGAATGACTTCAAGCAGATCAACGATCTTTATGGCCATGCCGAGGGCGACAGTGCGCTGAAGACCTTCGCCGATGTGCTGCGCATTGCCTTTCGCGAAAGCGATGTGGTCGGACGCTTGGGCGGCGATGAATTTGTCGCGCTGTTGACCGGCTCAAGCCACATCGAAACCACGGCAATCATGGCGCGGCTCAAGGAAATTCTCGAAGAGCGCAATGCCACGTTGCACCGGGGGTATGCGATTCGCTTCAGCGTCGGGCAGATTGAATACGACGCCAAACGCCATGAGACCGTGGATCGACTGTTGGCGGATGCCGATGGCGCGATGTATGCGCACAAGCAGGCCCTGAAGCGTTGTTAGTTCGGGCCTCATCGCTGGCAAGTCGAATCGTCGCACCGCAGCTCCCACAGGTTTCTCGGGTGTTCACAAAGTCCCGGTTCACTGCAGATCCCTGTGGGAGCTGGCTTGCCAGCGATGGCGTCCGGCCATTCAACATCTTCATTGGCTGACCCAGCGCTATCGCGAGCAGGCTCACTCCTACAGGGGGGGGGCGGGTGTCCTCAAAATCCCGGTTCACCACAAATCCATGTGGGAGCGAGCTTGCTCGCGAAGAGGCCGGCACAGGCATTATCTCCGGTGACTGACACACCGCTTTCGCGAGCAGGCTCGCTCCCACAGGGAACAGCGTTGCAGGCATAAAAAAACCCGCCGGATCGGCGGGTTTTTATCGGCTAAGCGAAGATCACTCTTCGATGTTGCCCATGGCGGTGGTGTTGAAGCCGCCGTCGACGTACATGATTTCGCCGCTGATGCCCGACGCCAGGTCGGAGCACAGGAAGGCGCCGGCGTTGCCGACTTCGTCGATGGTGACGTTGCGACGCAGCGGGGTTTGCGCTTCGTTGGCGGCCAGCATCTTGCGGAAGTTCTTGATGCCCGACGCTGCCAAGGTACGGATCGGGCCAGCCGATACGCAGTTGACGCGGGTGCCGTCCGGGCCCAGGGAGCCGGCCAGGTAACGCACGCCAGCTTCCAGCGAAGCCTTGGCCATGCCCATCACGTTGTAGTTAGGCATGGTGCGCTCGGCGCCCAGGTACGACAGGGTCAGCAGGCTGCCGTTACGGCCTTTCATCATTTCGCGGCCGGCTTTGGCCAGGGCCACGAAGCTGTAGGCGCTGATGTCGTGAGCGATGCGGAAACCGTCACGGGTGGTGGCTTCGGTGAAGTCGCCGTCCAGTTGGTCGCCCGGGGCGAAACCAACGGAGTGGACGATGCAATCCAGGCCGTCCCACTTCTTGCTCAGTGCTTCGAAGACCTTGGCGATTTCTTCATCGCTGGCCACGTCGCACGGGAAGCACAGCTCAGGGCTCGAACCCCAGCCTTGGGCGAATTCTTCAACACGACCTTTCAGTTTGTCGTTCTGATAAGTGAAGGCAAGCTCAGCGCCCTCGCGATGCATGGCGGCAGCGATGCCGGATGCGATGGACAGCTTGCTGGCGACACCGACGATCAGTACGCGCTTACCGGCGAGAAAACCCATGTGTTGCTCCTCTTTCAGGTTATTGCGCAGTGGCTGGTGCCAAAAAAGCGGCTTCCAGCAACTGCTGTGTATACGGATGTTGGGGGGCGGCAAAAATACTTTGCGCGTCTCCCTGTTCGACCACTTGGCCATGCTTGACCACCATCAACTGGTGGCTCAGCGCTTTGACGACAGCCAGGTCATGGCTGATAAACAAATACGTCAGGTTGTACTTGGCTTGCAGTGAACGCAACAGCTCCACCACTTGCCGCTGCACCGTCCGGTCGAGCGCTGAAGTCGGCTCGTCCAGCAGGATCAGCGCCGGTTTCAGCACCAAAGCCCGGGCAATGGCGATTCGCTGCCGTTGCCCACCGGAAAATTCGTGGGGGTAGCGGTGCCGGGTTTCCGGATCCAGACCTACCTCCTTCAATGCCGCAATAATCGCCGCCTGTTGCTCCTCAGCGGTGCCCATCTTGTGAATCCGCAGGCCTTCGCCAACGATGTCGCTGACACACATGCGCGGGCTCAGGCTGCCAAACGGGTCCTGAAACACCACCTGCATCTCCCGTCGCAACGGGCGAACCTCGTTCTGCGTCAGGCAGTCTAGCTGCTTGCCTTCAAAGCGGATCGCGCCTTTGCTGCCGATCAGCCGCAAAATCGCCAGACCCAGCGTGGATTTGCCGGAACCACTTTCCCCGACAATCCCCAGCGTCTGACCCTGAGGCAGGCTGAAATTGATGCCGTCCACTGCCTTGACGTGATCCACCGTGCGTTTGAGCAGGCCTTTCTTGATCGGGAACCAGACTTTCAGGTCCTCGACCTCAAGCAGCGGCGCGCCGATTTTATTGCTCGCCGGGCCTCCGCTGGGCTCCGCGCCGAGCAATTCCCGAGTGTACGGATGCTGCGGCGAACGGAACAGCTCTTCGCACGATGCCTGTTCGACGATGCAACCGCGCTGCATGACACATACGCGATGCGCAATTCTTCGCACCAGGTTCAAATCGTGACTGATCAGTAACAGCGACATGCCCAATCTGGCCTGTAATTCCTTGAGCAAATCGAGGATTTTCAGCTGAACGGTCACATCCAAAGCGGTGGTCGGCTCATCGGCAATCAACAATTCCGGCTCGTTGGCCAGGGCCATGGCGATCATCACCCGTTGGCGCTGGCCGCCAGAGAGTTCGTGGGGCAGGGCCTTGAGGCGCTTGTGCGGCTCGGGGATGCCAACCATTTCCAGCAGTTCCAGCGTGCGTTTGGTCGCGACTTTGCCGGTCAGGCCCTTGTGGATGCCGAGCACTTCGTTGATCTGCTTCTCGATTGAGTGCAGCGGGTTCAGCGAGGTCATCGGCTCCTGAAAGATCATCGCGATGCGGTTGCCACGAATATGGCGGATGGTTTTTTCACTCAGGCCCAGCAGGTTTTGCCCGGCATAGTTGATGCTGCCGGCCGGATGGCGGGCCATCGGGTAGGGCAGCAGGCGCAGGATTGAGTGCGCAGTCACCGATTTGCCCGAACCGGATTCGCCGACCAGCGCCAGGGTTTCGCCGCGCTTGATGTCGAAACTCACGCCTTCGACGACCCGGTGCACGCGCTCGCCGAAACCGAATTCGACGGCGAGGTCACGCACTTCGATCAGATTGTCCTGATTCATTTCACTTCCTCGGGTCGAAGGCATCGCGAGCGGACTCGCCGATAAACACCAGCAAACTCAACATCAACGCCAGCACGGCGAAGGCACTCATGCCCAGCCACGGCGCTTGCAGGTTGGATTTGCCCTGGGCGACCAGTTCACCCAGCGATGGACTGCCGGCCGGCAAGCCGAAACCGAGGAAGTCCAAAGCGGTGAGGGTGCCGATGGCGCCGGTGAGGATGAACGGCATGAAGGTCATGGTCGAGACCATCGCGTTGGGCAGGATGTGGCGAAACATGATCGCGCCGTTCTGCATGCCCAGCGCCCGCGCCGCGCGTACGTATTCGAGGTTGCGGCCACGGAGGAACTCGGCGCGCACCACGTCGACCAGGCTCATCCACGAGAACAGCAGCATGATCCCCAGCAGCCACCAGAAATTCGGCTGGACGAAACTGGCGAGAATGATCAGCAGGTACAGCACTGGCAAACCCGACCAGATTTCCAGGAAACGCTGCCCGGCCAGATCGACCCAGCCGCCATAGAAACCCTGCAAAGCACCGGCAATCACACCGATGATGGAACTCAACATGGTCAGCGTCAGCGCGAACAGCACGGAAATGCGGAAGCCGTAAATCACCCGCGCCAGCACATCGCGGCCCTGATCGTCAGTCCCGAGCAAATTGTCCGCCGACGGTGGCGCCGGCGCCGGGACTTTCAGGTCGTAGTTGATGCTTTGGTAGCTGTAAGGAATCGGCGCCCACAACACCCACGCATCCTTGGCCTTGAGCAGTTCGCGGATGTACGGGCTCTTGTAGTTGGCTTCGAGCGGGAATTCGCCGCCGAAGGCGGTTTCCGGGTAGCGCTTGATCGCCGGGAAGTACCAGTTGTTGTCGTAATGCACGACCAGCGGCTTGTCGTTGGCGATCAGCTCGGCGCCGAGGCTGGCGCCGAACAGGATCAGAAACAGCCACAGCGACCACCAGCCACGCTTGTTGGCCTTGAACAGTTCGAAGCGGCGGCGGTTGAGAGGGGACAGGTTCATCTCAATGCTCCCGGCTTTCGAAGTCGATGCGCGGATCGACCAGGGTGTAGGTGAGGTCGCCGATCAGCTTCACCACCAGCCCGAGCAGGGTGAAGATGAACAGGGTGCCGAACACCACCGGGTAATCGCGGTTGATCGCCGCCTCGAAACTCATCAGGCCGAGGCCGTCGAGGGAGAAGATCACTTCCACCAGCAAGGATCCTGTGAAGAAGATGCCGATGAACGCCGACGGGAAACCGGCAATCACCAGCAGCATGGCGTTGCGGAACACGTGGCCGTAGAGCACGCGATGGCGGGTCAGGCCTTTGGCTTTGGCGGTAACCACGTATTGTTTGTTGATTTCGTCGAGGAAGCTGTTTTTGGTCAGCAGGGTCATGGTCGCGAAATTGCCGATCACCAGTGCGGTCACCGGCAGCGCGAGGTGCCAGAAGTAATCGAGGATCTTGCCGCCGAAACTCAGCTCATCGAAGTTGTTCGAGGTCAGCCCGCGCAACGGGAACCAGTCGAGATAACTGCCACCGGCAAACACCACGATCAGCAGGATCGCAAAGAGAAACGCCGGGATCGCATAGCCGACGATGATCGCTGAACTGGTCCAGACGTCGAAGTGGCTGCCGTGCCGCGTGGCCTTGGCGATCCCCAGCGGGATCGACACCAGGTACATGATCAGCGTGCTCCACAGCCCCAGCGAGATCGACACCGGCATCTTTTCCTTGATCAGGTCGATGACCTTGGCGTCGCGGAAAAAACTGTCGCCGAAATCCAGCGTCGCGTAGTTCTTGACCATGATCCACAGACGTTCCGGGGCCGATTTGTCGAACCCGTACATGTGCTCGATTTCCTTGATCAGCGCCGGATCCAGACCCTGCGCGCCGCGATACGATGAACCGGCCACCGACACCTCGGCACCGCCGCCGGCAATGCGGCTGGTGGCGCCTTCGAAGCCTTCGAGCTTGGCGATCATCTGCTCCACCGGGCCGCCGGGTGCGGCCTGGATGATCACGAAGTTGATCAGCAGAATGCCGAACAGGGTCGGGATGATCAGCAGCAGTCGCCGAAAAATATACGCCAGCATCTGATTACTCCGTGCCCGCAGGGTCGGCTTGCAGTTTGGTTTCGACTTCTACCGCAGGTTTCGCGTCAGGCTTGACCCACCAGGTGTTGATGCCGATGTCGTATTTCGGTGAGACCTTTGGATGGCCGATGTGATTCCAGTAAGCCACGCGCCAGGTCTTGATGTGCCAGTTGGGGACCACGTAAAAGCCCCACTGCAATACGCGATCCAGCGCACGGGCGTGGGCCACCAGGCTTATGCGCGAATCGGCATTGATCAGGTTTTCCACCAATTGATCGACGATCGGGTCCTTCAGGCCCATGGTGTTACGACTGCTGGCCTTGTCGGCGGCAGCGCTCATCCAGTATTCGCGCTGCTCGTTACCCGGCGAGTTGGACTGCGGGAAACTGCCGACCATCATGTCGAAATCCCGCGAACGCACGCGGTTGATGTATTGCGAAACGTCGACGCGGCGGATTACCAGATCGATGCCGAGATCGCTGAGGTTGCGCTTGAACGGCAGCAGAACCCGTTCGAATTCGGTCTGCGCGAGGAGGAACTCGATGACCACCGGTTTGCCCGTAGAGTCGACCATTTTGTCGTCGACGATCTTCCAGCCGGCCTCTTGCAGCAGTTGGTAGGCCTCGCGTTGCTGGGTGCGGATCATGCCGCTGGCGTCGGTCTTGGGATTTTCGAAGGCTTCGCTGAACACTTGCGCCGGCAACTTGCTGCGAAACGGCTCGAGGATCGCCCGTTGATCGGCGTCGGGCAGACCGGTGGCGGCCATTTCCGAGTTCTCGAAATAGCTGCGGGTGCGGAAGTAGGCACCGTTGAACAGTTGTTTGTTGGTCCATTCGAAATCGAACAGCAGCCCGAGCGCCTGACGCACGCGCACATCCTGAAACACCGGGCGGCGCAGGTTGAAGACGAAACCCTGCATGCCGGTCGGGTTGCTGTTGGCGATCTGTTCCTTGATCAGTCGGCCCTCGGTGACTGCCGGGATGTTGTAGGCGTTGGCCCAGTTCTTTGCAGTCATCTCCAGCCAGTAATCGAACTGCCCGGCCTTCAAGGCTTCGAGGGCGACGGTGTTGTCGCGGTAGTAATCGGTGGTCATCGTGTCGAAATTGTAGAAGCCACGGTTGACCGGCAAGTCCTTGCCCCAGTAATCCTTGACCCGCTCGTAGCGCACCGAGCGCCCGGCCTTTACTTCGGCGACCTTGTACGGGCCGCTACCGAGCGGAATTTCCAGGTTGCCTTTGTTGAAATCGCGATCGGCCCACCAGTGTTTCGGCAGCACCGGCAATTGGCCAAGGATCAACGGCAGTTCGCGATTGTTGCTGTGCTTGAACTTGAACAGCACTTTCAGCGGGTCTTCGGCGATCACTTCGGAGACGTCGCTGTAGTAGCCGCGAAACATCGGCGAGCCTTCCTTGGTCAGCGTGTTGAAGCTGAACACCACGTCGTCGGCGCGCACCGGGTGACCGTCATGGAAGCGCGCTTCGGGGCGCAGGTAGAAGCGCACCCAGCTGTTGTCCGGGGCTTTTTCGATTTTGCCGGCGATCAGGCCGTATTCGGTGAACGGCTCGTCGAGGCTGTGTTTGGTCAGGGTGTCGTAGATCTGCCCGACATCATCGGCCGGCACGCCTTTGCTGATAAACGGGTTGAGGCTGTCGAAGCCGCCGAACCCGGCCTGACGGAACACGCCACCCTTGGGCGCGTCGGGATCCACATAATCAAAATGCTTGAAATCGGCCGGGTATTTCGGCGGCTCGTTGTACAGGGTCACGGCGTGTTGCGGGGCGGCACAGGCCAGCCCGGCGAACAACAAGCCGCTGGCCTGGACGAGCAGGGCGCGGATCGGTTTCATTGATCTTTCTCCGAAGACTTCAGCCACCACGCGCTCAGGCCCAGGGTGTAGGGCGGCGTAGTGACGAAGGCCAACCGGTTGCGGTAGGCCAGACGGTGATAATTGAGGTACCAGTTGGGAATGCTGTAGTGCTGCCAGAGCAGCACGCGGTCGAGCGCCTTGCCGGCGGCGACCTGTTCGTCGCGGGTGCGCGCGGCGAGCAATTGTTCGAGCAGGTGATCGACCACCGGATTGGCGATGCCGGCGTAATTCTTGCTGCCCTTGACGTTCACCTGACTGGAGTGGAAGTACTGCCACTGCTCAAGGCCCGGGCTAAGGGTCTGGTTGAGCGTCATCGAGATCATGTCGAAATCAAATTGATCGAGGCGCTGTTTGTATTGGGCGCGATCCACGGTGCGCAGTCGCGCGTCGATGCCGATGCTGTTGAGGTTCTCGATGTAGGGCTGGTAGAGGCGCTCAAGGTTCGGATTGACCAGCAGCAGCTCAAACCGCAGCGGTTGGCCGTTAGCGTTTTGCAGGCGTTGGCCGTTGAGTTTCCAGCCGGCCTCGGCGAGCAGCGCCAGTGCCTTGCGCATGGTTTCCCGGGGGATGCCGCGACCGTCGGTTTTTGGCAGGGTGAACGGCTCGGTGAACAGTTTGGCCGGTAGTTGATCCTTGTACGGCTTGAGCATCAGCCACTCACCCCCGACCGGCAGGCCGGAGGTTGTGAATTCACTGTTGGGGTAGTAACTGGTGGTGCGCTTGTAGGCATCGCTGAACAGCGCGCGATTGGTCCACTCGAAATCGAACATCAGGCCCAGCGCTTCGCGGGTCTTCACATCGGCGAAGGTCGCGCGGCGGGTGTTCATGAACAGGCCCTGACTCTGAGTCGGGATCTGATGCGGAATCTGCGCCTTGATCACGTCGCCACGGCGGATGGCCGGGAAGTTGTAGCCGTTGGCCCAGTTCTTCGCCTGATGCTCGATGTAAATGTCGAATTCGCCAGCCTTGAACGCTTCGAAGGCGACATCGCTGTCGCGGTAGAACTCGACTTCCATGCGATCGAAGTTGTACTTGCCGCGATTGACTGGCAGGTCCTTGCCCCAGTAATCCTTGACCCGTTCAAAGATCAGCTGCCGGCCCGGCGTCACCGAGGTGATGCGATACGGCCCGCTGCCCAGTGGCGGCTCGAAAGTAGTGGCTTTGAAGTCGCGGTCCTTCCAGTAATGCTGCGGCAATACCGGCAGTTCACCGAGGCGCAGGATCAACAGCGGATTGCCCGAGCGCTTGAGTACGAAGCGAATCCGCTGTTTGTTGAGGATGTCGACCCGCAGCACTTCCTGCAGCGCGGTGCGATACAGCGGATGGCCGTCCTTGAGCAGCGTTCGATAGGAGAACGCCACGTCGTAGGCGGTGATTGGCGTGCCATCGTGAAAACGTGCTTCCGGGCGCAGATTGAACACCACCCAGCTGCGATCTTCGCTGTACTCCACCGATTGCGCGATCAAGCCGTAGCTCGATGCGGGTTCGTCGCCAGACGGTGAGTACTGGCCGGTGCCGACCATCAACGGTTCGTTCAGCTCATTGATGCCGTACTGGAGGAAGTTCGCTGTGGTGACCGGGCTGGTGCCCTTGAACGTGTACGGGTTGACCGTATCGAAGGTGCCGAACGCCATCACCCGCAACGTACCGCCCTTGGGCGCTTGCGGGTTGACCCAGTCGAAGTGGGTAAATCTGGCCGGGTACTTGAGCGTGCCGAACTGCGCATAACCGTGACTTTCGGTAATCGTCGCGCTTGCGGTTGAGCTCAAGGCCAGGCTGATCAGGAGCAGGAGGAGGGGACGCTTCAAGTCAGATCCGATCCAGGCGGCTTGGGCTTTGTGGGCCGTACAGTAACAGCTTGTCTGGGCAGGAAAAAGATGCGGGTTAATGCGGGGTTAATCGTTTGCGCGAAGAGGCCCTCACCCTAACCCTCTCCCGGAGGGAGAGGGGACTGATCGTGGTGTTTGGGAGAGCTGCACCGACGTGCGATACCGAGTCGAACGCACGTTTTGAAAAGCCCCCGATCGGCTCCCTTTCCCCCTCGCCCCCCGTGGGGGAGAGGGCTGGGGTGAGGGGGATCGATCTAAAGCACGCCACAAAATCCGAAACAAAAAAAAAGCCCCCGAAATCTCAGGGGCTCTTCTGTCAGTGCGGCTGATAAACCGTGAGCATCTGCCCAGGCTTGAGTGCCTTGCCCGCACCCGGGTTCCAGCGCTTGAGATGCTGCATCTCAACGTTGAATCGCTTGGCCACCACGTACAGCGTGTCGCCGCGTTTGACCTTGTACTGAGTCTGCTGCGTGCTGTCGTCCTTGCCTTTGGTCTTGCTGTTGGCTGCAACCACCGTGTTGACCCGGCCGGACTTGCGAGCCGGCGCGCGTTTGGTGGTGTCCTGCATGACTAGCGTCTGGCCGACCTTGAGGTTTTTGCCGGTCAGCTTGTTCCAGCGTTGCAGATCCTTGACTTCGACCTTGTTGGCCTTGGCGATGGAACCGAGGTTATCGCCACGCTTCACGCGATAGGCACGCTTGAGTTTTGCCACTTCGGAAGGATCGGCGCCTTCGAACACTGGCTTCAGCGAACGCGGGCTGATCAGCTCGTCCGGCCGCATGGTCTGAAGGCTGGCGGTCAGCAACTGCGCCTTCGACGTCGGCACCAGCAAATGCTGCGGGCCGTCGATGGTGGTGCGCTGCTTGAACGCCGGGTTGAGCTGGAACAGTTCGTCTTCGTCGATGTTGGCCACCGCCGCAACCTTGGACAGGTCCATGCGCTGGTTGATTTCGACGACCTGGAAGTACGGTTCGTTGGCGATCGGGTTGAGGTTGACCCCGTAGGCTTCCGGCGCCAGGACCACTTGCGACAGTGCCAGCAGCTTCGGCACGTAGGCCTGGGTTTCTGCCGGCAGCGGCAGGTTCCAGTAGTCGGTGGGCAGGCCGAGCTTTTCGTTACGCTCGATGGCGCGGCTGACCGTGCCTTCACCGGCGTTGTACGCCGCCAGCGCCAGCAGCCAGTCACCGTTGAACATGTCGTGCAGACGGGTCAGGTAGTCCATCGCAGCGGTGGTCGAGGCGGTGATATCGCGACGGCCATCATAGAAACGGGTCTGACGCAGATTGAAGTAACGCCCGGTGGACGGAATGAATTGCCACAGCCCGACAGCATCGGCCCGGGAATAGGCCATTGGGTTGTAGGCGCTTTCAATCACTGGCAACAGGGCCAGTTCCAGCGGCATGTTGCGTTCTTCAAGACGTTCGACGATGTAGTGAATATAGAGACTGCCGCGTTCACCGGCGTTCTCGAGGAAAGAGGGATTGCTGGCGAACCACAGGCGCTGTTGCTCGATGCGCGGGTTGACGCCGAGACCTTCCTGCAGCTGAAAGCCCTGGCGCATGCGTTCCCAGATGTCCTGGGGAACCTGTGGGCTGGGCTTTTCGGTCAGCCAGATCGGCTTCTGCTTGGCTCGCGCAGCAATGTTCGGCGTATGGGTCGCTTCAGTCTGCGGAGCATGGCTGGAACAGCCCGCCAAGGTGGCGGACACAGCCACCGCGATGGCTTGCGCCAGGCGGGTCAATGCGTCTGAATTGACGGACTTACGTATGGATGACGACATTGGCTGGAAGTAAGTTCCGGGCAAAAATGTCGGGCGATTCTAGAAAGCGCACCCCTTGCGGTCAACCATTCAGAATTTTTGTACCAGGCAATGGGGGTCTTAGAACTTATCTTTCCATGCCCGCAGAGCCGCAAAAACCTCACTCGGCGCCCGGTTTTGAGCGCCTGCCCGTTCGTCCACTTTTTGTGTAACTAATGTTTCAGTGGTGCGCAAAAACGGGTTTGTGAGCTTTTCCAGGGCCAGGGTCGAGGGCAGGGTCATTACGCCGTTTTGCCGTTGCTGGGTGACTTTTTCCAGACGGGCGGCGATGTCCGGGTTGCTCGGCTCGACCGCGGCGGCAAACTTCAGATTGCTCAAGGTGTATTCATGGGTGCAGTAGACCAGCGTATCTTCCGGTAGAGCGGCGAGGCGGTTGAGCGAGTGGTGCATTTGCTCCGGCGTGCCTTCGAACAAACGGCCGCAACCGGCAGCGAACAGGGTGTCGCCGCAGAACAGCAGGCCATGGTGGTAATAGGCAATGTGGCCCAAGGTGTGACCGGGCACCGCATAGACATCGAACTCCCAGCCGAGCACGCTGACCGTGTCGTTGTCCTTGAGCGCCACGTCGCGCGCCGGGATGGTTTCGCTGGCCGGGCCGTAAACGGTCGCGCCGCTCGCCGCTTTCAGGCGTTCGACGCCGCCGACGTGATCATGATGGTGGTGGGTGATCAGGATATCGCTCAACACCCAGCCTGGATGCGCTTCGAGCCATGCCTGCACTGGCGCGGCATCGCCCGGATCGACCACCGCGCAGCGCTGGGTGCGGTGATCCTGTAACAACCAGATGTAGTTGTCGGTGAACGCGGGCAGGGCACTGATCTGTATCATCGTCGGAATTCGCCAAGCGGAAAACATTGGCGCATCTTAGTAGTTCCTGGCGCTTTGGAGAATGCGATGAGTGATAAAGCGTTCGCACAGGCTGATCCTGACTGGCTGGCCCTGATCGGTGCAGCCCGTGAATGGCTGTCCGGCCCGCTCGGGCAATTTCTGCTCGATGAAGAGCGGCGCATGCTCGAAGACGAGTTGGGCCGCTTCTTTGGCGGCTATCTGGTGCATTACGGGCCATCGGCCGAAACCCCGCCGGCAGCGCCGCAAGTGCAGCGCAATGTGCGTCTTGGCGCGCCGTTGCCGGGTGTCGAGATTGTCTGCGAAGAGCAGGCCTGGCCGCTGAGCGAGCACGCCGCCGACGTGGTGGTGATGCAGCATGGGCTGGATTTCTGCCTGTCACCCCATGGTTTGCTCCGTGAAGCGGCAAGCAGCGTGCGCCCCGGCGGGCATTTGCTGATCATCGGCATCAACCCGTGGAGCACTTGGGGCTTGCGCCATGTTTTTGCTCACGACGCCTTGCGTCAGGCGCGCTGCATATCACCGTCACGGGTCGCCGACTGGCTCAATCTGCTGGGCTTCGCGCTGGAGAAACGCCGCTTCGGGTGCTATCGTCCGCCGCTCGCGTCAGCCAAGTGGCAGGCCCGTCTGGCCGGCTGGGAACGCAAGGCGGGTGACTGGCAGCTGTCGGGCGGCGGCTTCTATTTATTGGTCGCGCGCAAGATTGTGGTCGGGCTGCGACCGTTGCGTCAGGAACGTCGCGAGCCGATGGGCAAGCTGATTCCGCTGCCGATGGCCAAGGTCAATCGCCGGCGCATCGAACCGTAAACCTTCTTTTATTTGTGGCCGGGCTTGTCCCGGCCCGGGCCATCGTCGATCCGTGATCGGCGAGGCAGGCATTTATTCTGGATAGAGTGGCATGAGCGAAAGCGTTGAAAGCGTCGACACCGTAGAGCTGTTCACCGACGGCGCCTGCAAGGGCAACCCCGGCCCGGGCGGCTGGGGCGCCTTGCTGGTGTGCAAGGGCGTCGAAAAGGAACTGTGGGGCGGCGAAGCCAATACCACCAACAACCGTATGGAACTGCTCGGCGCGATTCGCGGCCTCGAAGCCTTGAAGCGGCCGTGCGAAGTGCTGCTGGTGACCGACTCGCAATACGTGATGAAAGGCATCAACGAGTGGATGGCCAACTGGAAGAAGCGCGGCTGGAAAACTGCCGCGAAGGAACCGGTGAAGAACGCTGATCTGTGGAAAGAGCTGGACGCGCAGGTCAACCGTCACAAGGTCACCTGGAAGTGGGTGCGTGGGCACATTGGTCATCACGGTAACGAGCGGGCGGACCAGTTGGCTAACCGTGGTGTCGACGAAGTGCGCGGTTACAAGCAGAGCTGATTTTGCCGTTACACCGTGGCGCGGCCTTCGCGAGCAGGCTCGCTCCCACAGGGAAATGCATTCCAGATCTGATGTCCCTTCCCTGAATTGGAATGCATTCCAATGTGGGAGCGAGCCTGCTCGCGAATGGGGCGACACGGTCCGACTGAAACACCCCGCCGAGCGTGTTAACATCCGCGTTTTTTGCAAGATTGACCCGCTGAGAGCTGAACACTGATGGCCACCAGATCCGTTGTACTCGATACCGAAACCACCGGCATGCCGGTGACCGATGGTCACCGGATCATTGAAATCGGTTGCGTCGAACTGATTGGTCGGCGCCTGACGGGCCGGCATTTTCACGTTTACCTGCAACCGGATCGCGAGAGTGATGAAGGCGCCATCGGCGTTCACGGTATTACCAACGAGTTCCTGGTTGGCAAACCACGGTTTGCCGAAGTGGCCGATGAGTTCTTCGAATTCATCAAGGGCGCGCAGCTGATCATCCACAACGCGGCGTTCGACGTTGGCTTCATCAACAACGAATTCGCTTTGATGGGCCAGCACGATCGCGCTGACATCACCCAGCACTGCTCGATCCTCGATACCTTGATGATGGCCCGGGAACGTCACCCGGGGCAGCGCAACAGCCTCGATGCGTTGTGCAAACGTTATGGCGTCGACAACTCGGGCCGTGAACTGCACGGCGCCTTGCTTGACTCGGAGATTCTCGCCGACGTCTACCTGACCATGACCGGCGGCCAGACCAGTCTGTCGCTGGCGGGCAATGCGTCTGACGGCAATGGCACGGGCGATGGCGCGGACAACTCGGCAACCGAGATTCGTCGTTTGCCGGCGGATCGCCAGCCAGCGCGGATCATTCGCGCGACTGAGGATGAATTGGCGGCGCATCTGGTGCGGCTGGAAATCATTGCCAAGTCTGCCGGCGGGCCGGCGATGTGGACGCAGATCGCCGAAGCTGACGCGCAGGTTTAAAAGATCAAAAGATCGCAGCCTTCGGCAGCTCCTACAGGGGATCGTAATCTTCTGTAGGAGCTGCCGAAGGCTGCGATCTTTTGCTTTTACAGACATGAAGCCAACTGGCCACCCTCGCCACATTCGCTGCAACCCTCTACCCTGAGTGCATTGGCAGATTCAAACCTGCCGCCTCAGGACACTGAGCCTCATGTACAAAGATTTGAAGTTCCCGGTGTTGATCGTCCATCGCGACATCAAGGCCGACACGGTCGCCGGTGACCGTATCCGTGGCATCGCCCGGGAGTTGGAGCAGGAAGGTTTCAATATCGTTTCGGCCATCGACTACACCGAAGGGCGGTTGGTGGCGTCAACGCACCACGGCCTCGCGTGCATGCTGATCGCCGCCGAGGACGCCAGCACCAACTCGCACCTTTTGCAGAACATGGCTGAACTGATCGGACTGGCGCGGGTGCGCGCACCGGATCTGCCGATCTTCGCCCTCGGTGAGCAAGTCACTCTGGAAAATGCCCCGGCCGATGCCATGGCCGAGCTTAATCAACTGCGCGGCATTCTTTATCTGTTCGAAGACACCGTGCCATTTCTGGCCCGGCAAGTCGCGCGGGCGGCGCGCAAGTACCTGGATGGTTTGCTGCCACCGTTTTTCAAGGCGCTGGTGCAGCACACCGCCGATTCCAATTATTCCTGGCACACCCCCGGCCATGGTGGCGGCGTGGCGTATCACAAAAGCCCGGTGGGGCAGGCGTTTCACCAGTTCTTTGGCGAAAATACCTTGCGTTCGGACTTGTCAGTGTCGGTGCCGGAACTCGGCTCGCTGCTCGATCACACCGGGCCGCTCGCCGAAGCCGAAGCGCGCGCGGCACGCAATTTCGGCGCCGATCACACCTTTTTCGTGATCAATGGCACCTCAACGGCGAACAAGATTGTCTGGCACTCGATGGTCGGGCGCGATGATCTGGTGCTGGTCGATCGCAACTGTCACAAGTCGGTGTTGCACGCGATCATCATGACCGGCGCCATTCCGTTGTACCTGTGCCCGGAGCGCAATGAACTGGGGATCATCGGCCCAATTCCCCTGAGCGAATTCAGCCGCGAGTCGATTCAAGCCAAGATCGATGCCAGCCCGTTGACCAAGGGCCGCGCACCGAAAGTCAAACTGGCGGTGGTCACCAATTCAACCTACGACGGCCTCTGCTACAACGCTGAACTGATCAAGCAGAGCCTCGGCAACAGCGTCGAAGTCCTGCATTTCGACGAAGCGTGGTACGCCTATGCCGCGTTCCACGAGTTTTTCGCCGGGCGCTACGGCATGGCCACGTCGCGCAGTGAAGACAGCCCGCTGGTGTTCACCACCCATTCCACGCACAAACTGCTCGCCGCGTTCAGTCAGGCGTCGATGATTCATGTGCAGGATGGCGGTGCGCGGCAACTTGATCGCGACCGTTTCAATGAAGCGTTCATGATGCACATCTCGACCTCGCCGCAGTACAGCATCATCGCTTCGCTGGACGTGGCGTCGGCGATGATGGAAGGCCCGGCCGGGCGTTCGCTGTTGCAGGAAACCTTTGATGAAGCGCTGAGTTTTCGCCGCGCGCTGGCCAATCTGCGCCAGCACATTGCCGCGGATGACTGGTGGTTTTCGATCTGGCAGCCGCCGGGTGTCGAAGGCATCGACCGTGTGCAGACCGAGGACTGGCTGCTGCAACCGGAGGCCGACTGGCACGGCTTTGGCGAGGTGAGCGACGATTACGTGTTACTCGATCCGATCAAAGTCACGCTGGTGATGCCGGGGCTGAATGCCGGCGGTGCGCTGAGCGATAAGGGCATTCCGGCGGCGGTGGTCAGCAAGTTCCTCTGGGAACGTGGCCTGGTGGTGGAAAAAACCGGGCTGTATTCGTTCCTGGTGCTGTTCTCGATGGGCATCACCAAAGGCAAATGGAGCACGCTGCTCACCGAGTTGCTCGAATTCAAACGCAGTTACGATGCTAATGTGCGCCTCGACTGTTGCCTGCCGTGCGTGGCCCAGCAAGACACCACGCGTTATCGCGGCATGGGCCTGCGCGATTTGTGTGATCAGTTGCATGCCTGTTATCGCAGCAATGCCACCGCCAAACACCTTAAACGCATGTACACCGTGCTCCCGGAAATCGCCATGAAACCCGCCCACGCCTACGATCATCTGGTACGCGGTGAAGTCGAGGCGGTGCCGATCGATGAGCTGGAGGGACGTATTGCCGCCGTCATGCTGGTGCCGTATCCGCCGGGGATTCCGTTGATCATGCCCGGCGAGCGCTTCACCGAATCGACCCGTTCGATCATTGATTACCTGAAATTTGCTCGCACGTTCGATAGCAGCTTCCCCGGTTTTGTCGTGGATGTGCATGGATTGCAGCACGAAGACGAAGGCAGTGGACGGCAATACACCGTCGATTGCGTCAAGGAATGAGGACTTTCCCGAGTATGCAACCGGTCATGAATCCGAAATACCCAGGGCTGTCGGTGCGTGTCGCCGATGAAGGCTTTGCGCCGTATATCTGGGGCAGCGACTTCAGTTTCGAAGTCGCGGCCTATGGAGCCGCCGTGATCGGCCAGCCTGTCGAACAGTGGCGGGTCACACCGATCGTGCCTTACCGCAAGTGCTACGGCATCGATCCCGAGGAGTTCAGCAGCTTCCACAACGCCGCCGACAGCGCGATTTTCATGGCGTATCTCGACGATGAGCCGGTCGGTCATCTGGTGATCAGCACCAACTGGAATGGCTTTGCGCATATCGATGAGCTGGCGGTGCACGCGCCGGCTCGCCGGCATGGTGTGGCCAAGGCATTGCTGGATGTCGCGCAGTTCTGGAGCCGCAAAAAAAAGTTGCCGGGGATCATGCTCGAAACCCAGAACAACAACCTTGGCGCCTGTCGGCTGTATGAGCGCTGCGGTTATGTGATTGGCGGCGTTGACCAGTTGCGCTATCGCGGCATTGATCCGAACACCGCCGAAGTGGCGTTGTTCTGGTACCGATTGTTCGATAATCCGCTGGAAAACCCGCTCAGCTCGACAGCATCGCCTCGGCTTGTTCCGTGACGATGCCGAGCAAGGTCTGAATCGCCGCTGACGGCGCCGCGTGCTTGAAGGTCAGGGCGTACAGGCTGATCGGCACCGCTGGCGACAGCGGGCAGACATCCAGCCCGGCCGAACGCGCGCCCAATGCGGTGAACGGATCGACAATGGCCAGGCCTTCGCCGGCCTCGACCATGCTGCGCATCATCTGATGGGTTTGTACGCGGGTCTGGATGCTCGGTGCCGGGCGCAGTGCCTGCAGCTTGTTTTCCAGCGCCGGGCTCAGCGGGTCCTGGCCTTCGAGGCCGACCATGGTCTGACCGGCCAGGTCCTGCAGGGAAATGTACTTCTGTTTTGGTTGCAGCCAGCCGTGGGGCGCGAGCAGTTGCAGCTTGCCTTGCGCCAATGGCCGGCAATCAATGTCGGGGTGTTCGGGGTCGTGCAGGCTCAAGCCCAGATCGCTTTCGCGCAACAACAGGCTGCGGACGATATCGCGGGTAGGCGCACTGAGCAGGCTGCACGGTGCATCGGGCAGACGTCGGCGCAGGGCGGCGAGACTTTGCGGGAGTAATTGTTGCGCCAGCGGCGGGGTGCCGATGATGCGCAAGGGCGGGGCGAGGTATTGCTTGAGGCTGCTGGCCAGACGTTGCACCGGCTCCAGCGCTTCATAGACATGGGCGATTTCGATCTGCAATGCCCGCGCCTCGGGCGTCGATTGCAGGCGTCCGCGCACGCTGGCGAACAGCATGAACCCCAACTGACTCTCGGCTTCGCGCAAACGCTCCTCGACCTCGGCCACCGGCAACTGCAGCCATTCGGCGGCAGTGCCCAGGTGACCGGTCTGCAAGAGCGCCTGAATCACTTCGATATGACGTAAACGCATGCGTGAAGTCCATGTTCAGCAGGTGGGGTCAGTGACTGAATCCTACCCCAAGTCTGCGCATATGACTTCTGCTCATAACGGCCAGTTATGAAGCGACGGTTGTCTCAGGTTCGCGGATCAGGGTGATACCTGACTGAACCAGAAGAAACTCGCTCTCACTGACCTTATTGACGCGATCGCCAATGGCCAGTTTGTAAATCGGCTCCGAGCCAGTAGAACCGTCGACCGACGGATTGGATTCCTGGAACTCATGCACGGAATAAACGCGGCCTTCCGCATCTCTTGCATGGAACTGACCGACGAGTACTGCTGCCATCTGCTTAGAACCTCTGGAGATAAAACGCTTGATTTGCGGCTTGGTAGACCGCCATCAAGGCCTGTAAGTTTTCCTACAGGAAAAAAATAATCAGCTCGCGGGATTTTCCCATCGGGTGCTGGTGGAATCGTCACCGGATCATCTATAACTACTGGCTCCTCCCACGGACCATCGAGAGTCTTCCATGAGCAATGTCTACAACGTCGCTGTAGTGGTCGGTAGCCTGCGCAAAGCATCGATCAACCGCAAGGTCGCTCTGGCACTGGCAGAGCTGGCCCCGGCCAACCTCAAGCTTGAGATTGTCGAAATTGGCGATCTGCCACTTTATAACGAAGACATCGACGGTGATTCACCGCCGGCAGCCTACAGCACTTTCCGGGAAAAAGTGGGTTCTTCCGACGCGGTGCTGTTTGTCACGCCCGAGTACAACCGTTCGGTACCGGCGCCACTGAAGAATGCGATCGATGTAGGCTCGCGGCCTTATGGCAAAGCCGTCTGGAGTGGCAAACCGGGGGCGGTGATCAGCGTGTCGCCGGGGGCGATCGGTGGTTTCGGCGCGAATCAGCATCTGCGCCAGTCGTTCGTGTTTCTCGATGTGCCGTGTATGCAGCAGCCGGAGGCGTATCTGGGCGGGGCGGGTTCAGCGTTTGATGAGGCGGGCAAGTTGAGCGAATCGGTGAAACCTTTCTTGCAAAGCTTCATCAATGCTTACGGACAATTCGTAGAGCAACACAAAAAATAAGCCATACACGGAACAAAATGTAGGAGTGAGCCTGCTCGCGATAGCGGACTGTCAGTTGCCGATTAGTCGACTGACACACCGCTATCGCGAGCAGGCTCACTCCTACAGGTTTTTGTGTCGGCTTAAATACTCCATTTCAATTTAAGGCTGTTGCGGATGCTCGCTGCGTCACTGATTTTCCTGCTGACCATCACCCTTGTCATCTGGCAACCCAAAGGCCTCGGCGTCGGCTGGAGTGCGACGCTTGGTGCGGTTCTGGCGCTGATTTTCGGCGTCGTCCATCTCAGCGATATCCCGCTGGTGTGGCAGATCATCTGGAACGCCACCGGCACCTTTGTCGCCCTGATCATCATCAGCCTGCTGCTCGACGAAGCCGGATTTTTCAATTGGGCCGCGCTGCATGTGGCGCGCTGGGGACGCGGCAGCGGGCGCAAGCTGTTTGCCTTTATGGTGCTGCTCGGCGCGCTGGTTTCGGCGCTGTTTGCCAACGACGGCGCGGCACTGATTCTCACGCCGATCGTGATTTCAATGTTGCTGGCGTTACGCTTTTCCCCGGCGGCGACATTGGCCTTCGTCATGGGCGCAGGCTTCATCGCCGATACCGCGAGCCTGCCGCTGGTGGTGTCGAACCTGGTCAACATCGTTTCGGCGGACTTCTTTCACATCGGTTTCAACCGCTACGCAGCGGTGATGGTGCCGGTGAACTTTGTCAGCGTGGCGGCGACACTGGGCATGTTGCTGTGGTTCTTCCGCCGTGACATTCCGGCGGCTTACGACCCCGAACAACTCGAACATCCAGAGACCGCGATCCACGACAAAGCGACGTTTTATGCCGGTTGGGCGGTGTTGGTGATTCTGCTGATCGGTTGCTTTGCGCTGGAGCCGCTGGGTATTCCGATCAGTGCGATATCCGCCGTGTGCGCCGCGCTGTTGTTGGGCATCGCCGCTCGCGGTCACAAGATTTCCACGCGCAAGGTGATGAAGGAAGCGCCGTGGCAGATCGTGATTTTTTCCTTGGGCATGTACCTGGTGGTGTACGGCCTGCGCAACGCCGGGCTGACCGGGTATCTGGCCGGTTGGCTGGATGTGTTTGCCGGCCATGGCGTGTGGGGCGCGGCTATGGGCACCGGTGTGCTGACAGCGTTGCTGTCGTCGATCATGAATAACCTGCCGACGGTGCTGATTGGCTTGCTGTCGATTGACGCCAGTCAGGCGAGCGGGGTGGTCAAGGAGGCGATGATTTACGCCAACGTGATTGGCAGTGACCTGGGACCGAAGATCACGCCGATTGGCAGCCTGGCGACGTTGTTGTGGCTGCATGTGCTGGAGCGCAAGGGGATTCACATTGGCTGGGGGTATTACTTCAGGGTCGGGATTGTGCTGACGGTGCCGGTGTTGTTGGTGACGTTGGCGTCTTTGGCTTTGCGGCTTTCCCTTTAAACCGAGTCGGCCCTATCGCGAGCAGGCTCACTCCTACATTGGAATGCGTTCCCCTGTAGGAGTGAGCCTGCTCGCGATGGGGCCGGTACAAACGCCACAAAAACTTCAGGCCTGGCCGGGGACATTCGGCCAAAGATCGGACACCAGAAACAACCGCTCCGCCTCTTCCCATTCCCCTCGCGCATTTTCGATCAGGCGCACCATCAGCTGCGCCGGGGCCAGCGGCTCGAGATCTTCCAGCCACATCCGTAAATGCTCCAGAGACCAGGTCTGATCAGCCGGATAATGCGCCGGCGCCAGCCAGGCATGCCGGGGCAGCGGCTGCCAGCGTCCCGCCGGACGGTGCGCCACAAACGCAGGCCAATCCTTCTGATGCAGCCAACTGCCGCGCAAATGCTGCGGGTGCGCGCCATTCGGTGATTCGGAATGACCGGGCCACGGGTACAGCAAATAACCACCGAGCCACAGTTGCGCGCTGAACACCTCGATATCCAGCGCCGCCAGCACTTCGCGGCTTTCCGGGCGCGCCGATATCGGCAATTGATGCTCGGCCAGATGCGCCAGTTTACGGTCCAGTCGATCATGACAACCCGGCCCCAACCACTGCGCCGAATCACGACCATCGCCATCCTGCGGGCCGAGGTAGAGCTTGATCGCCAATTCCAGGTGATGCACGCCGTCGCGGTCACGCAGAAGCATGTCCAGCTCGCCAAGTGTGTGGCCCTCGCGGCGGATCGGCAGGTTGGCGGCAATCAGCTCAATCCCCGGCGCATGCTCCACGGCAAACTGCCACAGCCGTTCGTAATACAGGCCCAGACGTCGCGTGCGTGCCTGCGACAACCAATGCAGCAAGCCATAGCTGTCGCGGTCGAGCTGGCGCAACCAGTGTTCCAGGCGTTGCGGGTCGTGTACCCAATCACTGCCGGCCAACGGATGGCGCTGCGGCCACGGCGTAGTGCCGAGCATCGGCGGGGCGAGGATCACCCACGCCAGATCGCGCACTTCCGGGTGGCGTAATTGGTGAGGCAACTGGAGCAAGTCGGGAAATAGGATCATCTTGCGAGCATAGCCGTAAACACGAGCACACCCTTGAGGCTGAAAGGATTTTGTCTAACCGGCGCTTTCGCCCATAATCGGGTTTTTCGCGTTTTCGATTGTCCGCAGAGGTCTCATGGAGCAATTTCGTAATATCGGCATCATCGGTCGCCTGGGCAGTTCCCAGGTGCTGGATACCGTCCGCCGACTGAAACGGTTTCTGCTCGATCGTCACCTGCATGTGATCCTCGAAGACACCATCGCCGAAGTCCTGCCGGGCCACGGCCTGCAAACCTCGTCGCGCAAGATGCTCGGCGAAGTCTGCGACATGGTCATCGTCGTCGGCGGTGACGGCAGCCTGCTCGGCGCCGCGCGGGCTCTGGCCAAACACAATATTCCGGTGCTGGGCATCAACCGTGGCAGCCTCGGTTTCCTCACCGACATTCGCCCGGACGAGCTGGAAGTCGAAGTCGCCAAAGTGCTCGACGGCCACTATCTGGTGGAAAACCGCTTCCTGCTGCAAGCCGAAGTGCGCCGCCACGCCGAGGCTATCGGCCAGGGCGATGCACTCAACGATGTGGTGCTGCACCCGGGCAAATCGACGCGGATGATCGAGTTCGAGCTGTACATCGACGGCCAGTTCGTCTGCAGCCAGAAGGCCGACGGCCTGATCGTCGCCACGCCGACCGGTTCCACGGCCTATGCGCTGTCCGCCGGCGGGCCGATCATGCATCCCAAGCTCGATGCCATTGTGATCGTGCCGATGTACCCCCATATGTTGTCGAGCAGGCCAATTGTGGTCGATGGCAACAGTGAGCTGAAAATCGTCGTGTCGAAAAACATGCAGATTTACCCGCAAGTCTCCTGCGACGGGCAGAACCACTTCACCTGCGCGCCGGGCGACACCATCACCGTCAGCAAGAAAGCGCAGAAACTGCGACTGATTCATCCGCTCGACCATAACTACTACGAAGTCTGCCGCACCAAGCTCGGTTGGGGCAGCAAGCTGGGCGGTGGAGGCGACTGATGCTCGATCCCGCGCGCAGTTATGACCTGATTGGTGACGTGCACGGATGCGCTCTGACCCTCGAACACTTGCTTGACCGACTCGGTTATCACAAGCAGGGCGGGGTCTGGCGGCATCCATCGCGCATGGCCGTGTTTGTCGGCGACATCATCGACCGTGGCCCGCGCATTCGCGAGGCGCTGCACATTGTCCACGACATGGTCGAGGCCGGTCAGGCCTTGTGCATCATGGGCAACCACGAATTCAATGCACTGGGCTGGAGCACACCGGCGCCACCGGGCAGCGGCAAGCAGTTCGTCCGCGAACACACGCCGCGCCATGCGCGCCTGCTGCACGAAACCCTGACGCAATTCGAAGACCATCCCGGCGACTGGCACGATTTCCAGCGCTGGTTCTATGAGTTGCCGCTGTTTGTCGACGCCGGGCGTTTCCGCGTCGTGCATGCGTGTTGGGATGCCGGCCTGATCGAACCGCTGCGCGCGCTGTTCCCCAATGGCTGCATCGACGAACACTTCCTGCAGGCTTCGGCCGTGCCGGACAGTTTCGCCTGCACCGTATTCGACCGCCTGCTGCGCGGCACCGACATGCGCTTGCCACACGGTTTGACCATGACCAGCGGCGACGGCCTGGTGCGCTCGTTCTTCCGCACCAAGTTCTGGGAAGATGACCCGAAAACCTACGGCGACATCGTCTTCCAGCCCGATGCACTGCCGGAGCCGGTGGCGCAAACACCGTTGACCTCCACGGAAAAGAATTCCCTGCTGCGCTACGGCGTCGATGAGCCGTTGCTGTTCGTCGGCCACTACTGGCGCAGCGGCAAACCGGCGCCGATCCGCCCGAACCTCGCGTGCCTGGATTACAGCGCGGTGCTCTACGGCAAACTGGTGGCCTATCGTCTGGATCAGGAAACACGTCTGGATCCGCATAAATTTGTCTGGGTCGATGTCGAGCGGCCGGAGGTGCTGCAATGAGTGCGATAGCGGTATTGCGTCTGCCGTTGGCGGTGGACTTGAGCGGTTTCGTCAAACTGCTGCAACGCATGCAAGTGCCACATCGCGTCAGCGAGGAGGCCGGCGAACAAGTGTTATGGGCACCGGCAGAAATCAGCGAAGACGTGCGTTCCTTGTACGAACGCTTCCCGGCGGGCGATCCCGAGCAAACGCTGGACATCCCCGTCGCGCCAACCTTCAAGCGGCCGAGCTTCGCCGAGCAACTGAAATACGCCAAGGCCACCGGATTCATCCTGTTGTTGTGCCTGATCGTTGGCGGGCTGACGTACCTAGGTGAGAACCTGCAGACCTTGCGCTGGCTGACGTTCCTCGATTTTCAGGTGGTCGGCGAGTACATCCATTTCACACCGTTGGCCGACAGCCTGGCGGCGGGGCAGTGGTGGCGTCTGGTCACACCGATGCTGATCCACTTCGGCATCCTGCACCTGGCCATGAACGGCATGTGGTACTGGGAACTGGGCCGGCGCATCGAGTCGCGCCAGGGCAGTATCAACCTGATCGGTCTGACGCTGCTGTTCAGCCTGGTGTCCAACTACGCACAGTTTGTCTGGAGCGGCCCGACCTTGTTCGGTGGTCTGTCCGGCGTGCTGTACGGTTTGCTCGGGCATTGCTGGATCTTCCAGCTGCTGGCACCGAACCCGGCCTATCGCCTGCCGCGCGGCGTGCTGGTGATGATGCTGGTGTGGTTGCTGGTATGCATGTCCGGGCTGATCTCGATGATCGGTTTCGGCGAAATCGCCAACGCCGCCCACGTCGGCGGGTTACTCATCGGATGCTTCACCGGTTTGTTGGGTGGTTTGTATAACCGCCGTAAACTGGCCGCCTGAATTTTTTTGTAGATAAAGAGCACGGAGACCCTGATGTCCTCTTTTAACGACATGATCAACAACATTACCCCGGACATCTACGAGAGCCTGAAACTGGCCGTGGAAATCGGCAAGTGGTCCGACGGTGGCAAGCTCACCGCCGAGCAGCGCGAACTGTCGTTGCAGGCGATGATCGCCTGGGAAATCCAGAACCTGCCTGAAGACCAGCGCACCGGTTACATGGGCCCGCAGGAATGTGCATCGAAGTCGATCGAAGTGCCGAACATCCTGTTCAAGTCGGATGCCATCCATTGATCGAGATTGGCCGCGGTGCAATCAGCAAAATGTCGGCGCGCCTGGACGGGCCGAATGTGCAATACGCGTTTCGTCTGGATGACGTCGAGGTGCCGGTCAACCCGTTGATCGGCACTACGGTGCGTCTGGAATACCTCGGGGCGATCCACTGCACCCATTGCGGGCGCAAGACCAAAACCAGTTTCAGTCAGGGTTACTGCTATCCGTGCATGACCAAGCTGGCGCAGTGCGACCTGTGCATCATGAGCCCGGAGCGTTGCCACTATGACGCCGGCACCTGCCGCGATCCAGCGTGGGGCGAGCAGTTCTGCATGACCGATCACGTGGTTTACCTGTCCAATTCGTCGGGCATCAAGGTTGGCATCACTCGTGCTACGCAACTGCCGACTCGCTGGATCGATCAGGGTGCATGTCAGGCGTTACCGATCATGCGTGTTTCGACGCGGCAGCAATCGGGCTTCGTTGAAGATTTGTTCCGCAGCCAAGTGGCCGACAAAACCAACTGGCGCGCGTTGCTCAAGGGCGATGCGGTGGCGGTCGATCTGGCACAAGTGCGCGATCAACTGTTCGAGAGTTGCGCCGAAGGCCTGCAAGGCCTGCAAGAGCGATTCGGCCTGCAGGCGATTCAGACCATTGCCGACGTCGAACCGCTGGAAATCCGCTACCCGGTCGAGCAATACCCGGCCAAAATCGTCAGCTTCAACCTGGACAAGAACCCGATTGCCGAAGGCACGTTGTTGGGGATCAAGGGCCAGTACCTGATCTTCGATACCGGCGTGATCAATATTCGCAAGTACACGGCTTATCAGCTCGCCGTGCATCAATAAGGACTCCAGCATGCGCACCGAACAACCGAAGATGATTTACCTCAAGGACTATCAGGCGCCCGAGTACCTGATCGACGAAACACACCTGACCTTCGAGTTGTTCGAGGATCACAGCCTGGTGCACACGCAGTTGGTGATGCGCCGCAACCCGGCACGTGGCCCGGGCCTGCCGCCGCTGGTGCTCGACGGCCAGCAGCTGGAATTGCTGTCTGTGAGTCTGGCCGATCAGGCGCTGTCTGATGGCGAGTATCAACTGACGGAAAACCACCTGACCCTGCAGCCGGCCAGCGAAACCTTCACGCTCGACACCAGCGTCAGGATCCACCCGGAAACCAACACCGCACTGGAAGGCCTGTACAAATCCGGCACGATGTTCTGCACCCAGTGCGAGGCCGAAGGTTTCCGCAAGATCACTTACTACCTCGACCGCCCGGACGTGATGAGCAAGTTCACCACCACCGTGGTCGCCGAACAGCACAGCTACCCGGTGCTGCTCTCGAACGGCAACCCGATTGCCTCAGGCCCGGGCGAAGACGGCCGGCACTGGGCGACGTGGGAAGACCCGTTCATGAAACCGGCGTACCTGTTTGCGCTGGTGGCCGGTGACTTGTGGTGCGTCGAAGACACCTTTACCACCATGACCGACCGCAACGTCGCGCTGCGCATTTACGTCGAGCCGGAAAACATCGACAAGTGCCAGCACGCGATGACCAGCCTGAAGAAGTCGATGCGCTGGGACGAAGAGGTCTACGGTCGCGAGTACGATCTGGACATCTTCATGATCGTCGCCGTGAATGACTTCAACATGGGCGCGATGGAGAACAAGGGTCTCAACATCTTCAACTCCAGCGCCGTACTGGCCCGCGCCGAAACCGCTACCGATGCCGCCCACCAGCGCGTTGAAGCGATCGTCGCCCACGAATACTTCCACAACTGGTCGGGCAACCGCGTGACCTGCCGCGACTGGTTCCAGCTGTCGCTGAAGGAAGGCTTCACAGTGTTCCGTGATTCCGGCTTCTCCGCCGACATGAACTCGGCCACGGTCAAGCGGATTCAGGACGTGGCTTACCTGCGTACCCACCAGTTCGCCGAAGATGCCGGCCCGATGGCTCACGCTGTGCGCCCGGACAGCTTTATCGAAATCTCCAACTTCTACACCCTGACCGTGTACGAAAAGGGTTCGGAAGTGGTCGGCATGATCCACACCTTGCTCGGCGCCGAAGGCTTCCGTAAAGGCAGCGATCTGTACTTCGAGCGTCACGATGGTCAGGCAGTGACTTGCGATGACTTCATCAAGGCGATGGAAGATGCCAACGGCGTCGATCTGACCCAGTTCAAGCGCTGGTACTGCCAGGCCGGCACGCCACGTCTGGCGGTGAGCGAGTCTTACGACGCTGCCGCGAAAACCTACAGCCTGACCTTCCGCCAGAGCTGCCCGGAAACCCCGGACAAGGTTGAAAAACTGCCGTTCGTGATCCCGGTCGAACTCGGCCTGTTGGATAGCAAAGGCAACGAGATTGCTCTGCGTCTGAGCGGTGAAGCGACGGCACAAGGCACCACCCGCGTGATATCGGTGACCGAAGCCGAGCAGACTTTCACCTTCGTTGATATCGCTGAACAGCCGCTGCCATCGCTGCTGCGCGGCTTCTCGGCACCGGTGAAACTGAGCTTCCCGTACAACCGCGATCAACTGATGTTCCTGATGCAGCACGACAGCGACGGTTTCAACCGCTGGGATGCCGGTCAGCAACTGTCGGTGCAAGTGCTGCAAGAACTGATTGGCCAGCAGCAGAAGGGCGAGAGCCTGAAGCTTGATCCGCGTCTGGTCTCGGCACTGCGCACGGTGCTGTCGGATGAATCGCTGGATCAGGCGATGGTCGCCGAAATGCTTTCGTTGCCGGGTGAGGCGTACCTCACTGAAATCAGCGAAGTGGCGGATGTCGATGCGATTCATATCGCCCGTGAGTTCGCCCGTCAGCAACTGGCGGAAGGTCTGTTCGAAGCGCTGTGGCTGCGTTATCAGGCCAACCGTGACCTGTCGAAGCAAACTCCGTACGTGGCCGAAGCCGAACATTTCGCTCGTCGCGCGTTGCAGAACATTGCGCTGTCGTACCTGATGCTCAGCGGCAAGCCGGAAGTACTGGCGGCGGCGCTGGAGCAATTCGAAGCAGCCGACAACATGACCGAACGCCTGACGGCGCTGGCCGTGTTGGTGAACTCGCCATTTGAAGAGCAGAAAGCCTTGGCGCTGGCGAGTTTCGCCGAGCACTTCAAGGACAACCCGCTGGTTATGGATCAGTGGTTCAGCGTGCAGGCCGGCAGCACTTTGCCAGGCGGTCTGGAGCGGGTGAAAGCGCTGATGCAGCACCCGGCGTTCAACATCAAGAACCCGAACAAGGTGCGTGCACTGGTCGGCGCGTTTGCCGGGCAGAACCTGATCAACTTCCACGCGGCGGATGGCTCGGGTTATCGCTTCCTCGCGGATCTGGTGATTGAGTTGAACGGCTTCAACCCGCAGATCGCTTCGCGCCAACTGGCGCCGCTGACTCGCTGGCGTAAATACGACAGCGCCCGTCAGGCGTTGATGAAGGGCGAGCTGGAGCGGATTCGGGCGTCGGGGCAGTTGTCGAGTGACGTGTTTGAGGTGGTGAGCAAGAGCCTGGCTTGATGGTGGATTGGAGTCGGTGTTCCAGCTGTGGACTGGCCCTCACCCTAACCCTCTCCCAGTGGGAGAGGGGACTGACCGAGGTGTCTTTGCGCTATACGCCGACCTGAAAGTCCGGCGTCGAACTCAGGTTTTGAACGGCCCCCGATCTGCTCCCTTTCCCCCTCGCCCCCCTGGGGGAGAGGGCTGGGGTGAGGGGGTAAGATCCAGGCCTCACCACAAACTCCAAGCCGTACACATAAAAAAACGCCGCATTAATCAATGCGGCGTTTTTATCGACTAAAAGTTACTTCAGGTCGAAACGGTCCAGGTTGGTGACCTTCGTCCAAGCCGCGACAAAGTCCTTAACGAACTGCTCCTTCGCATCCGAACTGGCATACACCTCGGCCAACGCCCTCAACTGCGCATTGGAACCAAACACCAGATCCACCCGCGTCGCCGTCCACTTCACGTTGCCGGTTTTACGGTCGCGCCCCTCGAACTCATCCGCATCCCTTGAAGTCGGCTTCCACTCCACGCCCATGTCCAGCAGGTTGGTGAAGAAGTCATTGGTCAGCGCTTCAGTCTGGCTGGTGAAGACGCCATGCCGGGTTTGCCCGACGTTGGTGTTCAACACCCGCAGGCCACCCAGCAGCACAGTCATTTCCGGCGCGGTGAGGGTCAGCAACTGCGCCTTGTCGATCAGCAGTGCTTCGGCCGAAACGGTGTATTTGCCTTTGCTGTAGTTGCGGAAGCCATCGGCAATCGGCTCAAGGAAACCAAAGGAATCTACGTCGGTTTGCTCCTGGCTTGCATCCGCGCGGCCGGGCGTGAACGGCACCGAGACCGAATGGCCGGCGTTTTTCGCCGCTTGCTCGACCCCGGCATTGCCCGCCAACACGATCAGGTCTGCCAGCGAGACTTTCTTGCCAGCGCCGCCGTCATTGAACTCGTTCTGAATGCCCTCAAGGGTTTGCAGCACTTTGGCCAGTTGCTCAGGCTGGTTGGCCTGCCAGAATTTCTGCGGTGCCAGACGCAGACGACCGCCGTTGGCGCCGCCGCGCTTGTCCGAACCGCGGAACGTCGAGGCGGCTGCCCAAGCGGTCGAGACCAGTTGCGACACTGAAAGTCCTGACGCGAGGATTTTGCCTTTCAGCGCAGTAGCGTCGCCGTCGTCGATCAGCGGGTGAGCGACAGCGGGAATCGGATCCTGCCACAGCAGTTCTTCGCTCGGCAGTTCCGGGCCGAGATAGCGGGACAGCGGGCCCATGTCGCGGTGGATCAGTTTGTACCAGGCACGGGCGAAGGCGTCGGCCAATTGATCCGGGTTGGCGAGGAAGCGCCGCGAGATCTGCTCGTAAGCCGGGTCGAAACGCAGCGCCAGGTCGGAGGTGAGCATGGTCGGCGAGAGTTTTTTGCTCGGGTCATGGGCATGTGGAACGGTGCCGGCACCGGCGCCGTTTTTCGGAATCCACTGGTGCGCACCGGCCGGGCTTTTGCTCAGCTCCCACTCGAAGCCGAAGAGGTTTTCCAGATAGTTGTTGCTCCACTTTGTCGGCGTAGTGGTCCAGGTTACTTCGAGGCCGCTGGTGATGGTATCGCCACCCTTGCCGGTGCCGAACGCGTTGCGCCAGCCGAGGCCCTGTTCTTCGAGGCCGGCTGCTTCAGGTTCCGGCCCGACGTTATCGGCAGGGCCGGCGCCGTGGGTTTTCCCGAAGGCGTGACCGCCAGCGATCAACGCGACGGTTTCCTCGTCGTTCATGGCCATGCGGCCAAAGGTTTCGCGAATGTCGTGGGCCGAGGCCACTGGATCGGGATTGCCCTCAGGGCCTTCCGGGTTCACGTAAATCAGGCCCATCTGCACGGCGGCCAGCGGGTTTTCCAGATTGCGTTCGCCCTGATCGGTGCGGCTTTCTTCTTTGCCATGCAGATCCGGCTCGGCGACCAGCGTGCCGTCTCCGGGTTCCTGCATGGCTGACTTGTCTTTGCCGTAACGGCTGTCGCCGCCCAGCCACTCGTGCTCCGAGCCCCAATAAACATCTTCGTCCGGCTCCCACACATCGGGGCGGCCACCGGAGAAACCGAAGGTTTTGAAGCCCATGGACTCCAGCGCTACGTTCCCGGTGAGAACGATCAGGTCGGCCCAGGAAATATTGCGTCCATATTTCTGCTTGATCGGCCACAGAAGGCGGCGGGCCTTGTCGAGGCTGACGTTGTCCGGCCAGCTGTTCAGTGGTGCAAAGCGTTGTTGCCCGGAGCCGGCGCCACCACGGCCATCGGCGGTGCGATAAGTGCCAGCGCTGTGCCAGGCCATGCGGATGAAGAGGGGGCCGTAATGGCCAAAGTCGGCTGGCCACCAGTCCTGGGAGTCAGTCATCAATGCGGTGAGGTCTTGTTTCAGCGCCTGGAAATCCAGGCTCTTGAAGGCTTTGGCGTAGTCGAAATCCTTGCCCAGTGGGTCGGACTTTGGCGAATGCTGACTGAGGATTTTCAGGTTGAGTTGATCCGGCCACCAGTCACGGTTCGTCGTACCACCACCGGCGGCGTGGTTGAACGGGCATTTCGATTCGTTTGCCATGTTCGGGTCCTTATCAGGTCTGCTACGGCCGGCTCGTGCCGACTTCGGACTAGTAAGGCTAGACCCGACTTGGAGAGTCAGCTAATAGGCCGACTATTGGAGGCTGATAGGTAAAGTCTTTCAGTGTTTTTCGGAGCTCTCCACCGATGAGTAGATAGCGTCTGCTTGCTGGAAACACGCGTTGTTGAGCCTCTGCAAAAAAACAAAAGTGAAAATCGGGGTGACAGGAAGAAATGTTATTGTATAACATTAAATTCGTTTCATTCTGTTTCTGTCTGCGTTATCTACAAACGCTGGCAGCGATCTTCACTTTTCAGCGCATGGAAATTCTGCAATGCCTGCCCGTTCCCACCTCCTGCAACGACGCCTGAATCCGTTGGCCGCCGCGCTGCTTTTTGCTGCGCCGGTGTTCGCCGCCGACACCCTCGAACTGCAACCGCAAGTCATCACTGGCAATCCGCTCGGCAGCCAGACACTCGCTTCGCCATCGACGGTGCTCAGCGGCGACGACCTCACGTTTCAACAGAAGGGCAGCCTCGGTGAGACCCTGAACAAGCAACCCGGTGTGTCCTCGTCGTACTTCGGCCCGGGGGCGAGCCGGCCGATCATTCGCGGCCAGGACGGTGACCGCATCCGCATCTTGCGCAACGGTGTCGGCGCACTGGATGCCTCGTCGCTGTCTTACGACCACGCAGTGCCGCTGGACCCGGTCAACGTCGAGCGCGTTGAAATCGTTCGTGGTCCGGCGGCGCTGTTGTACGGCGGCAGTGCCATTGGCGGGGTGGTCAACACCTTCGATAACCGCATTCCGACCGAGGCTATCGACGGTATCCATGGCGCTGGTGAGTTGCGCTACGGTGGTGCCGATACTACGCGCAGCAGTGCCGGCAAGCTTGAGGCCGGTAACGGTGAGTTCGCATTGCACCTGGACGCCAGCGCCCGTGAATTCAATGATCTGAAAATCCCCGGTTACGCGAAAACCAGCCGAGAACGCGCAAACGACGACGGCGACTCGAAAAAGCATCGTCTGGGCAACAGTGATGGTCGGCAGGATGGCGGCGCGGTCGGCGGGTCGTACACCTGGGATGACGGTTATGCCGGTCTGTCCTACAGCAACTACGACTCCAACTATGGTTCGCCCGCAGAACAAGACGTGCGCATCCGCATGCAACAGGAGCACTACGCCTTCGCCTCGGAGATCCGCAATCTCGACGGGCCGTTCAGTTCGATCAAACTGGATGCCGGTTACACCGATTACGAGCATCGCGAAATCGAAGGCGGCGAGGTTGGCACGACGTTCAAGAACAAAGGTTACGAGGCGCGGGTCGAGGCGCGGCATCAGCCATTAGGGCCGTTCAATGGCGTGATCGGTGCGCAGGTCAGCCGCAACGAGTTTTCGGCACTGGGTGAAGAGGCGTTCGTGCCGCAGACCGATACCGATGCCGCTGCGTTGTTCGTTCTGGAGGAGTTGCAAGCCACCGACCGACTGCTGTTCACCCTCGGCGGACGCCTGGAGCACACTACGGTCGATCCGGATGCGAAGGGTAATGAGCGCTTCGCCGGCGCCGACCGCTCCAGCAGCTTTACCGCCGGCAGTCTTTCCTCCGGTGCGGTGTACACCCTGACGCCGATCTGGTCGGTGGCCGCGACGCTGGGCTACACCGAGCGCGCACCGACGTTCTATGAGCTTTACGCAAACGGTGCCCACGTCGCGACCGGCACCTATGAAGTCGGCGATGCCGGGCTGTCGAAGGAAAAAGCCGTGTCCAGCGACCTGGCATTGCGTTTTGACAACGGCACGCACAAGGGCAGTGTGGGGGTGTTCTACAGCCACTTCTCCAATTACATCGGCTTGCTCGGCACGGGCCGAACGCTGAATGACGAGGGCGAAGAGGACGCTGACGGTATTCCTGAATACACCTATTCCGGCGTGCGGGCGCGCTTCAGCGGCATTGAAGCGCAGGATCACTGGAAGCTTGGCGAAAGCGCTTACGGCAAATTTGCCCTGGAAGTGTCTGGCGATTACACCCGAGCGAAGAACCTCGACACCGGCGAAGACTTGCCACGCATCGCACCGCTGCGGCTCAACACCGGGCTGCTGTGGAAACTGGACAAGTGGCAGGCACGCATCGATATCGAACACGCCAGTTCACAACATCGCGTGCCGGATAACGAAAGCAGCACCGACGGCTACACGACACTGGGCGCCAATGTGGGCTATCACTTCGATGTCGGCCAGAGCCAATGGCTGGCCTTCGTCAATGCCGAGAACCTGACCAATCAAACCGTGCGTTACGCCAGTTCGATCCTGCGCGACATTGCGCCGGCGGAAGGGCGCAGCATTCAGGTCGGGTTGCGCACGACGTTCTGATAAACACTCATTCCCACTGCAGGAACTGCCGCAGGCTGCGATCTTTTGATCCCCATTTTAAAAGCAAAGATCGCGGCCTGCGGCAGCTCCTGCACGGAACCCATCAGGTGGATTGGGCGGTGTCGTCATCCGGCACGTCGTCAAGAATGTCCTCCTGCCCCGGCAACTCAGTGATCACACTGAAGTCCGTCACTTCAACCGCGCCCAGCCCATACCCCAGCAAATGGAAAGAAAACGCTTTGCGCTCTTGCGGGTTGTCGAAGCTGAAGTTCATTTCCAGTGGCTGGTCGGCGGTTGCGACCATCTCCTGCGGCAAGCCGATCTGCACGTCCTGTTCAAACTCCTTGGCCTTGAGCTGAATGTACGCCGCCTGTTGCGGGTCGACTGAACGTACGGTCAGGCGCACGCGAGTGTGCGAGCCTTTGGGCATTTCCAGGTATTGCGCGCCGATCAGGTTGTCGGCCCAGTCATCCTTGATCTGCGCTTGCAGCGGGATGACGTTGGTGCTGCCGAATTGATAGCGATGATTGAGCGGTGTGCGCAGCAGCGACAGGTCGAGGGCGTTGGCGCGGGCCGCGATCTGCCGGGCCGGGTGACCGCTGTAGTTGCCTTTGTACGTGGCAGTTTCGGCGATGAAACCGGCGCTTTCGTAGTAACGGCAGCGGCGCGGCATGTCGCACTCGGAGAAGATCCCCTGACCGTTGTGATAGCGCAGTTTGCCGTTGGTGAACGACATGATTTCGCGGCCGCTGTCGTAGTCGCGAAACAGCGAACGTCCGCTCAGCGCGGAAGGCACCGGCAAGTCGAAGTAGTCGAGGATCGAGGTGCTCAGATCGACGTGGCCATACACGCCTTTGTTCAGCCGTGGCAGTTGTTCATGCTCCGGCGCCAGGGTCAGATTGAAGCCCCACGACGAGGCCAGTCGCACGCCATCGATGCCGTGGGATTCGTCGGAAGTGATCACCACCAGCGTATCTTTCAGAACGCCCTGGCGCTCGAGGCCGCCGAGGAACTGTTCCAACGCATCGTCGAGATAACCGACGGCGGCTTGTTTCGGCGTTTCGTAGCGCTCCAGATATTCCTCGGGCGCGGAGTAGGGCTGATGGGTGCCGACGGTCAGCAATGTCAGCATCCAGGGCTTTTTCTGCTTTTTCAGTTGGCCGACATAATCCAGCGCGCCTTCGAAAAACGCCTTGTCATCCTTGCCCCACGGGAATTCCAGATAGTTGCTATTGCTGAACCACTCCAGACCATGGGTCGCATCAAAACCGATGTGCGGCATGATCTTGTCTTTGGCCATGAAGCGCAGGCCGGCACCTTGCAGATAGTGCGTGCTGAAGCCGTGCTCCCGCAGTTGCGCCGGCAGGCAGGCCTGATTGCGCTCGTTGAGAGTGAGCATCTCCACGCCTTTGGGCGTGCCGTTGTTGAGTTTGTCGTAGTCACCGCAAAGCATGGCGTACAGACCGCGAATGGTCTGGTGCGTATGCAGCACGTAATCCGGGGTGTTCATGCCGCGCTCGGCCCAGCGGCTGAGGTTGGGCATCAGGTCTTCCTGATAATGGCTGCCGATGGCCTCGCGGTTGGCGCGGATGTAGGCACCGGGAATGCCTTCCAGGGCGATGACCAGTACGTTGCGCGCTTGACCCGGTGCAGCCAGCAGTTTCTGCCCGTTGAGGTCGACGTCGGTGAGCCCGGCCATGGCCGGCGCGGGTTCTTCGACATCACCGTCCAGCCATTCCTCGCCCCGAATCTGCAGATCGGCGACCTCGGTCGCCAGCAACTGGTGCGGCAGATTGTACTGGCGCCACGGGTCTGCTTCGCTCGGCCACAGGTTTTGCGCACCCCAGTGTGCGGCGAACAGTACCAGCGGTGCGGCCCAGATTGCGCGGGGCAGGGGCGGACGCGGCATGCCACGGCCGGCAAATTGAGTCAGCAGCCAAAACAGCAGGGCCAGCAGCAAGGTGATGCCCAATGCCGGATGCGCCAGCCCGCCACCGGTGGAGTTCTCGACGAACTGCGGATCGATCAGGTAATGAATATCCGAAGGTGTCGGCAGACGCCCAACCGCGCTGACCAGTTCAGCGGTCGCCACGGCCAGCAAGCCCCAGAACAGCAGCACCGGCAAGGCCAGCCACCAGGCCCGACGATGCAGCAAAACCACCAGCAGACTGCCGATGGCCAGATCCGACACATAGCCCAGCGGTGTCGACCAGCCCAGTGCTGCACGCAGGCACACCGGCACAATCAACACGAGAAAAATCAGCGAAAAGAGGCGGGCATACGGCTGCCGCAACCGGTTAAAAAGAGCGCTCACAAAAAAGACCTTCCAGCCATTAAAACGTCATAAAAGTGTGGGCGATGATACCAAGGGTAGGCTGTCTGATCGCCCTTTTAAACGCACAGCTGATGCGCTGGTGCGCGGGCTCTCGAAGGTGATGGCGCGTCTGCAGCCCTGACCGGCCCTTGGGTTGCACGGCAATCGGCGATATGGCCAGCGCCGGATTTATTGTTTCAGGCTGTTTAAGCCGCCAGACCATCACCGTTATCCAATGTGGGAGCTGCGCAACGCTGCGATCTTTTTAAACCTCAGAATCAAAAGCGAGCAGCCTCATTTCGCTCAACAACCCGTGCTATCGATATGCGATAAAGATATTTAATTTCTGTTTTTTATATCTATAAAGTCAGGCCTTTCAGCAAACCACCCCATGCTGCGAGGTTGTCATGGCCACACCGTTCAAACGTTCCGCACTGACTTTATTGGCCGCTTCCCTAGCCGCGACTGGGTTGTTCAGTACCGTCGTTCACGCCGAAGGCAAGATCAGCATCGCGCAGCAATTCGGCATCGGCTACCTGATTCTCGACGTGGTGCGCGACCAGAATCTCATCGAAAAACACGGCAAGGAGCAGGGCCTCGACATCAAGGTCGACTGGAACAGCATTTCCGGGGCCACGGCGATGAACGAGGCGCTGCTGACCGGTTCGCTCGATGTGGTTTCGGCGGGCGTGCCGCCGATGCTCACCGTGTGGGATCGCACCAAAGGCAAACAGAACGTCAAAGCCATCGCCGCGCTCGGTTCGATGCCCAACTATTTGCTGACCAACAACCCGAACATCAAGACACTCAAGGACTTTAGCGACAAGGACCGGATCGCCGTGCCGGCGGCCGGCGTGGGTTTCCAGTCACGCACCTTGCAGATCGAAACCGCCAAGGAATTCGGCGACGCCCAGTACAAGAAATTCGACGATATTTCGGTGAGCCTGCCGCACCCCGATGCGACGGCCGCGCTGATTGCCGGCGGCTCGGAAATCAACTCGCATTTCTCCAGCCCGCCGTTCCAGTACCAGGCCCTGCAGAACCCCAACGTGCACAAAGTGCTGAGTTCTTACGACGTGCTTGGCGGGCAGGCAACGTTCAACGTGCTCTACACCACGGAAAAATTCCACGACGAAAACCCGAAAACCTACAAGGCGTTCTACGACGCGTTGGCCGAGGCCGAGAAGATCATCAAGGCTGACAAACCGGCAGCGGCTCAGGCGTACATTCGTGTCGAGCAGTCGAAGTTGCCGCTGGCCTTGGTCGAGCAAATCGTCAACGACCCGGAAATCGACTTCACCGTGGTGCCGCAGCGTACGTTTATCTATGCCGAGAAGTTGCAGGAGCTGGGCGTGCTGAAGAACAAAGCGGGGAGCTGGAAGGATTATTTCTTTGAAGAGGCACATGGTGGGGCCGGTAGCTGAAGGCTCCGGCCCGGTAACGGGAACTTTCGGGACTCAACCTGCGGGCTCGATGAGTCGCGTGATGGCGTGGTCGTGCCCCTCGACGTGCCATTTCACCCACAACCGATTGCGTCCGTCGGAGCTTTTATCTGGCTCGATGGACAGCCAGTTACGACTGGCAATCAGGCAATTTCCGTCGTAGCCAATGGCTTGCATTTCGGCAGTCAGGTCAGTGTCGATCTTTTCCCGGGTACCGGTGATTGTTTCCAGGCTTCTGATCGTCAGCACAGGCAGAGGAGGATGGACGATGCCGGTTGAAATCAACTGATGGATGACTTCTGTACCATTGTCGATATGTCGGGGGTTGGTCGAACGAATGACGCTAGCGGCAGCCACGTGCACATCCCCGGAGACAATGGTGACTTTGCACTTCGCCAACTTGGCGAAATCGAGCAATCCATTGATCAGTTGCTTGCGTTCGTTTTTGTGCGGCTGGTGGCGCCAGTGGTCGCGGAAATCATCCTCTGGCCCGATCTCTCCCGGAATCCATCCGATCAGGGCCTCAAGCAGCGCCAGGTTGACGAACGATACCGGAACGCTGGAGATGAACAGCAAGTGTGAAGGTTTGCTGACCGTCAGGCTTTTGATCCAGGTAAACATCTGCGAGATGCTTTTTTGCGACATGATTTGCGTGGGCTGTTTGAGCTGGCCGTTTCTGCCCTTGATGTCGGGCGCACGTTCAGACCTCAGGTCGGGAACGACAATGGCGAGGCCACCGAGTCCTTCAAAAGCGAAGGTATGCCCTTGGCGGGTAATCGCACCCGGACGACTCTCGGTTTCCTCGACCTGTAATTGGTAGAGACGAAAGTAATAGCTGGCAATGCGGAACAGCCCTTGGTGTACGGGACTTTCATGCAAGGCCTGGGGATAGGAACCCCAACCGTCGATGATGTCGTGATCGTCCCACATCATCAGGGTCGGAACGCAGCTGAGCATGTTCAGGATCTGAGGTCTGGCCCAGTATCGCGGGTAAACACTGGCGAAAAACTCGTCTGCCTGAACCTCCATTTCTTCAGTCCACAGAGTGTCATCGCGATTCCAGGAGAACTGTTTGTACCAGTCATTCAAGGGGCCTTGAGTCTGTAACAGTTCATCGCTGTAAATCTGATCGCCTCCCATGATCAACAGATGGTACTCGGCTTGTTTGTGGGTCTGCGCGAGATGACTCCAGCGTTCGGCATAGCGATCTGCCAGTGAATTCAGGTATTTGACGTCCGACACACCGTTGCACGAGGTGTAAGCGATGCGGGGAGCCTGATCCAGAGGCGGAACGTGAAATGAACCGGACACACCGCCCAAGTCGTAGTCGATCTTCAGCTGCGTTTTACTTTGCTGGATCTGCATGTCCAGTCGCCAGACGGCCATGCGCGGTTTGATCAAAGGAATCCGGGCAATCCGTTTGATCGTCGGATTGTGTGCCTGCGCGACCTGCGTGGTGGGTTCCGGCGCGTTGAGGTCTTGCACCAGCAGGGCAGATACACAGTATTTCTGATTCTGAATACCGCGAAAGCTCAAAACCGGGCCAAAGGGACTCATGTTGTCGTCCTCGCTGACAATTGAAAAACGGATGCCACGCAATGCCGTGGTGTCACCGAGCGTAGTCCGTTTTTGCAGGTAGCGAGGAAGCGAGGGGAGCGTTAGTTCATGCCATCATCAAAAATGCTTTCGATTGATAGCTCGAACGCCCGGGCAATCTGAAAGGCCAACGGCAGGCTCGGGTCGTAGCGTTCGTTTTCAATCGCGTTGATGGTCTGGCGCGACACGTTCAGGCGTTCCGCCAGATCGACCTGCGACCATTTGCGCTCGGCGCGCAATTCCTTGAGGCGGTTTTTCATTGGTAGCGGCGTCGCGCAATTTGCAGGCCGACAATCCACATCAGCCCCATCACCGGCCACACACACGTCCACGGAATGTGCGGAGCGCCGACGTTTTCCAGAAAACCGTAGCTGAAGGTCAACAATGCCGAGGCGGCGAAGGCAAACCCCAATGCTTCGAACTGGATGCGCAAATGCATTTCGTCCATGCGCCGCATATTGCGCACAATGGCCCAGCACATCAGTCCCGCCGGAATGATCGGCGTCAGTGCGACGGCCGAGCGCAGCACGATGGGGGCGTCCATCAGGTATTGCGAGGCAATCAATGAGGCTGTCAGGACCAGCATGTAGATGATTAATGCTGCGCCCAATTCGAGGTAGTACCGGTTCATTTTTCACTTCCTATGTAAAAGACCCTTTACATGGTCGCTGAAGATTTGTCCGATGTAAAGCACGCTTTCCATCATGGCTGGTAGTCTCGAACAGACTCATGCCGGAGGATTTTCGCCTAGGTCTGCCGCTAAGGGGCACGCTTTCTGGACAGCGTAATAACCACTCAGTAGCATTCGACTCCAACGGATTATCCCTTCGCACGTCGTCCGACGTGGAACGCTCAAGGAATCGACATGCGCGACACCCCCATTGACCAAAAACGAACGGTCGTGACCCAGGTCAACGGCGAGATTCACTACGAAGCCCAGATCAGTTTCAGCTCCACGTCGGTCGTCGATGGCGAAATTCGGGTGCATCGTGCTGAAGGTAATCAGCTAGACATTCCGGTGGCCGGGGCGGATTTCGCTTGGCGCATTGATCTGGATGGGGTGCACAGAGTACCGGTGTCGCAGGCAGCGGTTGAACCGGAGGAACCGCTGCCTGTCGATGACAGTTTGAAGTTGTTCACCTCGAAAACCGTGTGGATCACACTGGCGCTGTGGTTCTTCGTCAGTTCGGTGTTCGGTTGGCTGGGGATTGTGGCGGCAGGCGGATATCTCGGTTACCAGTGGCGTCAGGTGGAAAAACGCAAGGAACAGTTGGCCAAGGCAACCGTCGTTGAAACCGTGACCCGTTCCGCCTCGGGGATGTCACGAGAAAGCGTGCGCAGGGCTTTGGCCCGCAAGCGTTAGTGCATACCCAAAACAAAAAAGGGGCGGCCTGATCATCGATCAGGCCGCCCCTTTTTTATTGCCGCTTAGTCAGATCAGTGCATTTTGCTGTGATCGTGACCTTCCATGTTGGTCAGCGCGCGCACCGGCGCTTTGACCTCGATGGTTTCTTTCTCGCCCTTGGCGTTTTCCACGGTCAGGGTCAGCGGCACTGTTTCGCCTTCTTTCAGTTGACCGGTCAGGCCCATCAGCATCACATGGTAGCCGTTCGGATCAAGCTTGACCGCTTTGCCGGCCGGCAGCTCGACGAACTTCACCGGGCCCATGCTCATGACGTCGTTCTTCATGGTCATTTCGTGGATCTGCACGTCTTTGGCCACTGGCGTCGCGACGCTGAGCAACTTGCTGTCGCTGTCGGCGGTGAGGGTCATGAACGCGCCGCTGGCGGACTGGGTCGGCACGGTGGCACGCACCCAGGCGTCGTCGACTTTGGTCTGCGCGGAGACCTGGAACGCCAGGCCCAGCAGAGACAGACCGATGACAGCGCGTTTGATGTGGTTCAGAACAGGTTGCATCAGCAAACCTCCATAACAGTAAGCAAATCTTCAGTACATTGTTCTGCCGAAAGCGAGGTGGACAGCCCCAGGCGCAAGCCGCCATTAGAGTCGTAAACGTAACTGGTGGCAGTGTGCGAGATGGTATAGGTGTCGCCGGCCGGGACTTTCTCGTAGAACACGTCGAATTCCTTGGCGGTGGCCGCGGTTTCCTCAAGTGTGCCGTACAGCGCAACGAAGGTCGGGTCGAAGGCTTTCATGTAAGCGTCGAGGATTTCTGGCGTATCGCGCTCGGGATCGAGGCTGATGAAGATCACCTGCAAACGGTCGCCATCGGCGCCCATCAGCTTCTTGATTTTTGCCGCGCGGGCGAGGGTGGTCGGGCACACAGCCGGGCACTGGGTGAAGCCGAAGAAGACCATCGGCATCATGCCGCGAAAGCTCGACAGCGTCATGGTTTCGCCGTCGGTGTTCTTCAGTTTGAAGGTGCGCCCCATGATCTTGTTACTCAGATCCTTGCCGTACTTGTACGACAGTTGGCCGCGGGTGTCACAGCCGGCGAGCAGGCCTAGCCCGAGCACGCCCATTCCCGCAAGCACCTTGCGGCGAGTCAACAAAGCCGTCATCTAATACCGCCTTTTGCAGCCCGTCAGTCAGCAGGACTGGCGGGGGGTTAACCGTAAAAGCGGCGCATGATACCAAACTGAGGGCAGAGGCCGGCCACGGATCGCCGCACGGCGCAGGATCGAGCGACAAAAGGTGTAAGAAAAAGTGACGACGGACTCACTGCACCTGCGAATACTCAACGCTCCAGCCGCCGCCCAGCGCGGTGTACAGATTGACCTCGGCGACCAGTTGCGCGAGACGATCGGTGATCAGACCCTGTTGCGAACTGAACAGTGATCGCTGCGCATCGAGGAACGTCAGGCTGCTGTCGACACCGTTCTGATAACGGTTATGCGCCAGGTTGTAATAGGTCTGCGTGGCCTGGACCAGATCGCGTTGCGCCTGCAATTGTTGCTGATAGGTGCTGCGTGCGGCGAGGCCGTCGGCGACTTCCTGAAACGCGGTCTGGATCGATTTTTCGTATTCAGCCACCGCTACGTCTTTCTGCAACTTCGAATAATCGAGGCTCGCGCGCAGGCTGCCGGCGTTGAAAATCGGCAGGTTGATCTGCGGCTGAAAGGTCCACGCGCCCGAGCCGGCGCCGAACAATCCGGACAGGTCACGACTGGAGGTGCCGGCATTCGCCGTCAGGCTGACGCTGGGGAAAAACGCTGCCCGCGCCGCGCCGATGTTGGCATTGGCGGCTTTGAGTTTGTATTCGGCCTGGAGAATGTCCGGGCGCCGTTGCAGCAGATCCGAAGGCAGCCCGGCGGGCAGTTGTTGCACCAGATCGCTGGCCAGCGGACGCGCCGGCAGAGAGTCCGGCACCGGCGCGCCGACCAGCAGGGTCAAGCTGTTCAAGTCCTGCGCGACCTGCCGCTGATAGCGCGCCAGATTGGCCCGTGAACTGTCGACGCTGGTCTGCGCCTGCGCCTGTTCCAACGCTGAAGACTTGCCGGCCTCGCGGTTACGCGTGGTCAGGTGCAGGCTCTGAACGTCGGCGGCGAGGGTATCGCGGGTCAGTTCCAGCAGCTCCTGATCGGCGCGCCAGGTCAGGTAGGCATTGGCGACGTTGGCCACCAGACTCAACTGCGCACTGCGCCGCGCCTGTTCGGTGGCCAGCCAGGTTTGCAACGCCTGTTCGCTGAGGCTGCGTACGCGACCGAAGAAGTCCAGTTCATAGGCGCTGATGCCAAGATTGACCGAGTACGACGAATTGATCAGCGCTTTGCCTTGGGTCACGCTTGGTGGCATGCGCTGGCGCAACTCATTGGCATTGGTCGACACCGCCGGCAGGAGGTCGGCGCGCTGAATGCGGTATTGCGCCTGAAAGGCTTCGACGTTGAGAGCCGCCACGCGCAGATCGCGGTTGTTGACCAGTGCGCTTTCGATCAACTGTTGCAGCGCCGGATCAGTGAACAGCGTGCGCCAGTCCTCGCTACTCGTTGCCGCTTGCGTCGCTGTCGGATACTGCGCGGCACTAGGTGAAACGGGCCGCTGATACTCGGGAATCAATGAACAGCCGCCCATCAGCATCGCCATGGACAGCAGGGAAAGTCGCAACGTCAACATCAAACTGCCTCATGCATATAAAGAGCGTTGTGCTCAGGCCCCGGCCATCCATTTCGCCAGACCATGCCGACCACTGACCCCGAGTTTGGCCGTGGCGCGTTTCAGGTACGTCTCGATCGAGCTGTTTTTGACTCGTAGCTGTTCGGCCATTTGCGGCACGGTGCCGCCGGTCAACAAACCCAGGCAGACCTCTTTCTCACGCACCGACAGGGCGATGTCGCTTAACGCCAGCCGCTCATCGAACACCTGCGCCAGTGGCGCCTGATCCAGCTCGGCCAACGGCTGGCGCGGTTGCCGGGCGAGGATTTGCCGGCTGATCTGCGCGTGGCGTTCGATCAGCGGCAGCAAGGTGTCCGACAGGCGCTTGAGAAACGACAACTCCGGCAGGGAAAACACCCGTTGTGTATGAGGTCGGTAAAACGAAATCACGCAACGGCGGTTCGACGTGCGCGAGACCAGATTGCATTGATGGGCGCTGTGTTGCGGATGGCGAGGCTGCAGCGAGGCTCGCAGCTGAATCAGCAGCGAGTCGTTCATCTCGATCATTTTCTGCAACAACGGATGATCGTCGGGACTCTCCAGCGGGTCGGGCGGGGCACACGTCTGCGTCAGACCGGCGCTGCCCAACGGTTTGATATCGACCACGCTGGCCTGTCGCTCATCCAGCGTCCACTCGCTGAGATCTACCCGGTTGACCGGCACCAGTGTGTCGACCAACTGGAACATGTTCGTGGCGAAATGATCATCGCCGGTACTGGCAATCAGTTCACCGAGTTGCCAATAGAAATGCGGGTTTTCCATATTGCGAATACTGCCGGTCAGATTCATATCCTTGTCATCCCTGGTTCAGAACCCTCACTGAATCGTCTGCCGTTTATGCAAAAACCGCCCACGCCGTCCTTTCTCCTTGAACATGATCCGGAGCGGGATTTAAGCCTATGGATTTGTCCTACGTCTGTAGGGGAAAACAGGGACACAAAGTGCCACTATTTCTGAATGTTGGCGCCGGGGTTCTGACGCCGCTGAACACAGGCGTACCGACTTGGGTGACTGTTCAGTCACACTCAAGCCCCGGAAACCCGGGCGATGGTCATTTCTGATCGGCAACGCTCGAGCAAATGGCGGCGCTGCTATGTGGTTTTTTTCCTACAAGCTTTTCAGTATTTCCTCTCCGAACTTTTGGACGTTGCCTGCGATAACCGCGCCAGCAGCACCAGGCAGGCGCCTGCGAGCGTAGTGATTGTCCGGGTTTCAGGTGTCATGTCAGCGTCAGGGTCGATGTTTGAATACCGGCAAAATCACATGAGAAGGATCTTATGCAGCCTACTTCTGCCAACGTGGCGGACGATCTGTCCGTGCCTGTCGAGACATTCGCGCTGACTGCCGCTCAACGGGATATCTGGCTGGACCAACTGAGCCGCGGAGATTCGCCGCTGTATAACATTGGCGGTTATGTCGAACTGACCGGGCCGCTGGATCCGGCATTGCTGCGAACGGCGCTTGAATCTCTGGTGGAAGCGAATGATGCCTTGCGCATTGTTCTGTTATCGGACGTTGGTCATGACGGGCTGCCGTTGCAAGGGTTTGCCCAGGCGTTGCCGGTGGCCATGCCGCTGCTTGATGTCAGCGGGCAGCCCGATCCACAGTCGGCGGCCAGGGCGTTGGTCGAAGCGCAGATGGCGCAGGCCTTTGGGCTGAGCGGGCAAGCGTTGTTCCGCTGCAGTCTGATTCGCCTCGATCGCGATCGCCACTGGTTGGCGGCGCAGGCCCACCACTTGATTATCGATGGCTGGGCTTTTGCTCTGCTGTTCAAGTCGCTGGGCGACATCTACAGCGCGTTGTGCCGTGGCGAGCGCCCGAGTGGGGCGGCACCGTCCTATGTCGACTTCATCGAGGATGACGCGCGCTACCAGCAGTCACCGCGCTATGAGCTTGATCAACGCTACTGGCTGAACAAGTACCGCAGCCTGCCCGAACCCTTGTTGACTGCCCGCCATCGCGAATCCCTCGACGTTGAAACCGCCCCCAGTCGCATCCACGTCGAGGCTTTTCCAACCGTGCTGCACGAGCGCATGAAGGACTGCGCGCGGCAATGGGGTGGTTCGGCCTTTCACGTCTTGCTGGCGGCGCTGCATGTGTATTTCAGTCGCACTGCCCAACGTGACGAGTGGGTGGTCGGGTTGCCGATTCTCAATCGCTCCGGTGCCCGTTTCAAAAGCACTCTTGGGTTATTCACCCAGGTCAGTGCAATGCGCATGGGCTTTGGCCGGGCACTGTCATTTGGTGAGTTGATCAAAGCAATCGGCGATGGCCTCAAGCAGGATTTTCGCCATCAGCGCTACCCGCTGAGCGAGATGAACCGCGCGCTGGGCCTGTTGCGCGAAGACCGTTCGCAGCTGTTCGAACTGTCGGTGTCCTACGAGCAGGACGACCATGAATATCGCTACGGGGAGGCGTTGGGACACTCAGTCAAGGTCTCCAACCAGCACGAGGCGACACCGCTGGCCATTCACCTGCGCAGCAACCGGTACAACGACAAGGCCTGGTTGCATCTGGTGTACTCGCCGGCCTGTTTCACGGCTGATGAGATAGCGTCGTTCACCGAGCGCTTGTTGCTGATTCTGGAGCAAGGCCTGGAGTCTCCTGAGCGGATCGTCGCCGATTTCAACCTGAACAGCCTGGCAGAACTCGCCCGGTTGAATGAGTGGAATGACACCCGAGTCAGCTATCCGCAAAACCGGACAATTCATCAACGCTTCGAGTCGCGCGTGGCCGAACAGCCGGACGCCGTGGTCGCGACTTATCAGGGGCGGTCGCTGAGCTACGCCGAACTGAACCGGCAAGCCAATGCGCTGGCCCATCATCTGCTGGGCCTCGGCGTACGGCCGGATGACCAGGTAGCGATTGTTGCCCGCAGAGGCCTCGATACATTGGTCGGGCTGCTGGCGATTCTCAAGGCTGGCGCCGCTTATGTGCCGATTGACCCGGCGCATCCGCCCGAGCGCCTGAGCTATTTGCTCAGTGACAGTGCTCCAGTGGCGTTGCTGAGCCAAAGCGATCTGCGTGAGCGTTTGCCCGCCACAGCGCTGCCGGTGATCGAGCTCGATCGGCGCGAGTGGTCGCTCGACAACTTAGTCGATCCCGACGTGCCGGGGTTGACCACGAACAACCTCGCTTATGTGATTTACACCTCCGGCTCCACCGGATTGCCCAAAGGCGTGATGGTCGAGCACCGCACACTCGGCAATCTGGTCGACTGGCACTGCGCGGCATTCGGTCTCGGCCCCGGCCAGCACACTTCGAGCCTCGCCGGCTTCGGTTTCGACGCGATGGCGTGGGAGGTCTGGCCGGCGCTGTGTGCCGGGGCAACGCTGCACTTGTCGCCCGCAAGCGAAGGCAACGAAGACATCGACGCACTGCTCGACTGGTGGCGGGCACAGCCGCTGGACGTCAGCTTCCTGCCAACGCCGATTGCCGAATACGCTTTCAGCAAACAACTCGACCATCCGACCTTGCGCACCTTGCTGATCGGCGGCGATCGTCTGCGCCAGTTGAAACGTGCGCAGTCTTTTGCGGTGGTCAACAACTACGGCCCGACCGAAGCCACGGTGGTGGCGACCTCGGGGCTGATCACCCCGGGGCAGCCGTTGCACATCGGCAAACCGGTGAGCAATGCCACGGCTTACCTGCTCGATGATCAGCAGCGCCCGGTGCCGATTGGCGTCATTGGCGAACTGTATGTCGGCGGCGCCGGGGTTGCCCGGGGTTATCTGAATCGCCCGGAATTGACCGCCGAACGCTTCCTCGACGACCCGTTCATTGCGCAGCCGGATGCGCGCATGTACCGCACCGGCGACCTCGCACGCTGGCGCGCCGACGGCAACCTTGAGTACATCGGTCGTAACGATGATCAGGTGAAGGTGCGCGGTGTGCGTGTCGAACTGGGCGAAATCGAAGCGGCGCTCAGCAGTCATGACGCGGTACAGGAAGCCGTGGTGCTGGTGCGCGACGGTCAGCTGTTGGCATGGTTCACCGAGCATGAGGCGCTGGATATCCTGCAACTGCACGCGCATTTGACCTCGCGCTTGCCGTCCGCCCTGTTGCCGGCGGCTTACGTGCGCTTGGCGACGTTGCCACTGACGGCCAACGGCAAACTCGATCGCCTGGCCTTGCCAGCACCGGGACCGGAGGCGTTGATCCGTCGCGCGTACGAGGCGCCACAAGGTGACGTCGAAATCGCTTTGGCACAGATCTGGGCCGAAGTCCTGCAGGTCGAACGGGTAGGGCGTCACGACCATTTCTTTGAACTGGGCGGCCATTCATTGTTGGCGGTCGGGCTGATCGAGCGCATGCGTCAGATCGGTATGAGCAGCGATGTGCGGGTGCTGTTCAGCCAACCGACACTGGCCGCGCTGGCAGCGGCGGAGGGCAGTGGCCGCGAAGTCGAGGTGCCGGCCAACCGCATTCCTGCCGATTGCACGCACATCACGCCTGAGCTGCTGCCACTGGTGCAACTGGATCAGGCGATGATCGAGCGTATCGTCGCAACCGTGCCAGGCGGTGCCGCCAATGTGCAGGACATCTACCCGTTGGCGCCGTTGCAGGAAGGCATTCTCTATCACCACATCACCGCCGCGCAGGGCGATCCGTATCTGCTGCAATCACTGCTGGCGTTCGACAGCATCGAGCGGGTCGAGGCCTTCGCCGCTGCGTTGCGTCAGGTCATGGCACGCCACGACATCCTGCGCACGGCCGTGGTCTGGGAAGGGCTGACGTCACCAGTGCAGGTGGTGTGGCGCGAGGGAATTCTGCCGGTGCAAGAGGTTGAACTTGATCCAGCCCACGGCGCGATCATCGATCAGTTGCACGCGCGCTTCGATGCTCGGCGCTATCGTCTGGATGTCAGTCAGGCGCCGCTGCTGCGCCTGATGTATGCCCGTGATCCGGCGCACAACCGAGTGGTCGGCATTTTGCTGTTCCACCATCTGGCAATGGATCACATTGCGCTGGAGGCGATGCGCGAAGAAATTCACGCCAGCCTGTCCGGGCACTCGGAGACGCTGGCGCCGCCAGTACCGTATCGCAACTACGTGGCGCAGACGCGACTGGGCGTGAGTGAACAGGAGCACGAAGCGTTCTTTCGCCAGATGCTCGCCGACATCGACGAGCCGACCTTGCCGTTCGCTTTGCAGAACGTCCAGGGCGATGGCAGCAACATCGAAGAAGCCGAGCAAACCCTGGCCAGCGAACTCTATCAGCGCTTGCAGCAGCAGGCGCGTCTGGCTGGCGTCAGCGTCGCCAGCCTGATCCACCTCGCCTGGGCGCAAGTGTTGGCGGCAACATCCGGGCAGCAAAGCGTGGTGTTCGGCACGGTGCTGATGGGGCGCATGCAGGGCGGCGCAGGGGCCGACCGGGCGCTGGGCGTATTCATCAATACCTTGCCGCTGCGGGTCGATGTCGGTGAAGGCGCGCGTACGGCGGTGAAATCCACCCATGCGCGCCTGACCGCTTTGCTCGCCCATGAACATGCCTCTTTGGCGCTGGCCCAGCGTTGCAGTGGCGTTGCCGCGCCAGCGCCGCTGTTCAGTGCCTTGCTCAACTACCGGCACAGCGATGACGTCGAGCAAAAGAACTCCCGGCAAACCTGGCAGGGCATCGAAACGCTGGCCAACGAGGAACGCACCAATTACCCGTTTACCCTGAGTGTCGATGACCTCGGCACGGGCTTGCGTCTGACCACCAGAACCCTGTCGAGCATCGGCGCGCAACGGATTTGCAGTTATGTGCAGTCGGCGCTGAACGGTTTGGTCGAGGCACTGGAGAACACGCCGCAGCGGCCGCTGAACAGCCTGCCGTTGTTACCGCAGGAAGAACGGCAACGGCTGCTGATCGAGTTCAACGATACGGCGGTCGATTGCCCGATGGACCAGCCACTGCAGGCGCTGTTCGAACAACAGGTGCAGCGCAAACCGAATGCCATCGCCGTGCAATTCGCCGATCAGCGCCTGACCTATCGCCAGCTCAACGAGCAGGCCAACCGCCTGGCTCATCATCTGCGCGAGCTCGGCGTGCAGCCGGATTCGCGGGTCGCGATCTGCGTCCAGCGCGGGCCGGAACTGGTGATCGGTCTGCTGGGCATTCTCAAGGCTGGCGGTGCTTATGTGCCGCTCGATCCGGATTATCCGCTGCAACGGCTCAACTACATGTTGCAGGACAGCGCACCGGTCGCGCTGCTGGTGCATGGGGCCACGCGTGATCTGCTCGGCGAACCCGGCGTGCCGCTGATCGATCTCGACCTCGGTGCCTGGCAGGACCAGCCCCTCGACAATCCGCAGGTGCCGGGCCTCGGCGCGGCGAATCTGGCCTATATGATCTACACCTCCGGCTCCACCGGTACACCGAAGGGCGTGATGATCGAACACCGCAGCGCTTGCAACATGGTGCATTGGGGCTCGCAACTGGCTCCGCCGACTGAACACGGCGCGTTGCTGCAAAAGGCCCCGTACAGTTTCGACAGTTCGGTGTGGGAGATTTTCTGGCCACTGTGCTCAGGCATGCGTTTGGTGCTGGCGCGGGCCGACGGCAATCGCGATTCGGCGTATGTCACGCAAGTGATCCGCGAGCAGAACATTACCGTGGTCAAGTTCGTCCCGGCGCTGTTGCAGCAGTTCATCGAACAGGACGACGTCAGCCAGTGCACCAGCCTCACCGACGTGCTCAACGGTGGCGGCGAGTTGACCGTTGCGCTGACCCGGCAAGTGCGTGAGCGCCTGCCGTGGGTGCGCCTGCACAACGTCTATGGACCGACCGAAACCACCGTCGACAGCAGCGGCTGGACCCTGGAACCCGGTGAACCGCTGCCGCAGACGCAGGTGCCGATCGGCAAGGCGCTGAGCAACACGCGGCTGTATGTGCTCGATGCCGGCGATCAACCGGTGCCGGTTGGCGTCAGCGGGCATTTGCACATTGGCGGGGTGGGCGTGGCGCGGGGCTATTTGGGGCTGCCGCAGTTGCAGGCCGAACGCTTTATCGACAGCCCGTTCGTGGCCGGTGACCGCTTATATCGCACTGGGGATCTGGTGCGTTACGGCGCTGACGGCAATCTCGAGTTTCTCGGTCGCAATGACTTTCAGGTCAAGCTGCGCGGGGTGCGTCTTGAGCTGGGCGAGATTGAAGCGCGCCTGCTGGAACATCCGGCGATCCGCGAGGCGGTGGTGCTGGTGCGCGATGAGCGGCTGGTGGCTTATTACACCCTGCGTGCCGAGCTGACTGCGCCGACGCTTGAAGCATTGCGAGCGCATGTGTTGGCGCAGTTGCCGGAGTTCATGGTGCCTGGCGCCTACGTGATGTTGGTGGCGTTGCCCTTGACGCCCAACGACAAAATCGATCGCAAGGCATTGCCGGAACCGGGGGCGGAAGCGCTGCTCAGTCGGCCTTATGCGGCACCTGAAGGCGACGTGGAAATTGCCTTGGCGCAGATCTGGGCTCAGGTGCTCAAGGTCGAGCAGGTCGGGCGCGACGACAACTTCTTCGAACTGGGCGGGCATTCGTTGCTGGCGGTCAGTCTGGTCGCGCGCATGCGTCTGGCCGGCCTGCATGTCGATGCGCGGACGTTGTTCAGCCAGCCGACGCTGTCCGCGCTGGCGGCACAGACCTCGCGGCAGGCGAAACAGGTCGAGGTCGCCCAGACCACCATCCCGAGCCTCAACCGCAAACGCCGGCTCTGACGGCGACCACAATCCCTGTAGGAGTGAGCCTGCTCGCGATTGCGGTGGGTCAGTCACGAACATATCGCCTGAACTGACGCTTTCGCGAGCAGGCTCACTCCTACAGGGGGCCGGTTGTGTGGCCCATATCCGATATGGCTTGTCCCCGCTTCCCATGTCAGACACCCACGCCCCGATGTTTTAGTTTTTCCAAGCTGCGCGCCGTCTGCACGGACTCGCTGCTGCGCGCTCCTTTTTTCCGTATTTACAGCAGGTTACCTCATGCATTTCAGCGAACTGATGGCTGTTATTTCCACCCATGCGATCCGCCTTCAACAGGAAGATGAAGACCTGGTCATTCTGGGCAGCGACGACGCGCTGGACGACGCGTTGTGGGACAGCCTCTCGGCGCACAAGGCGCAACTGCTGGAACTGGTCGCCGAACACGGCGGTGACTGGTTGAGCCCGGCCTTTCGCATCACCCCGGACATGCTGCCGCTGGTGAAGCTGAAGCAGGATACTCTTGACCGCATCGTCGCCACGGTGCCGGGTGGCGCAGCCAATGTGCAGGACATTTATCCGCTGTCCGCCTTGCAGGAGGGCATGCTCTATCACCACCTCTCGGCGACTGCTGGCGACCCTTACATCTCGCAGGCGCGTTTCGTATTCGACAGCCCGCAACGGCTGGACGCCTTCGCCGATGCGCTGCGCTGGGTGGTCAAGCGCCACGATATCCTGCGCACCTCGTTCGTCTGGGAATGCCTCGATGAAGCCGTGCAAGTGGTCTGGCGCGAGGCGCCGCTGGTGTGTGAGGAAGTCAGCGTCGACAGTGGTACTGACGTGCTCACGCAACTGCTCGAACGCCATGACCCGCAGCACTTCCGCCTCGACATGCAACAAGCGCCGCTGCTGCGCATGGTCTATGCGCAGGACCCTGCGCAGGGCCGCGTGGTCGCGCTGTTGCTGTTTCATCACATGATCATGGATCACGTCGCGCTGGATGTGCTGCGCCGGGAAATCCAGGCCTGTCTGCTCGGGCAGACTGCGCAGGTGCCAGCGGCGGTGCCGTATCGTGATCACTTGGCCAAGGCCCGCAGCGCGGGCAACGAGCAGGCGCAGGAAGCATTTTTCCGCGGGATGCTCGCCGATATCGACGAGCCGACACTCCCGTGTGGTTTGCAGGATGTGCAGGGTGACGGCCACGCCATCGAGGAGTCTTCGTTGATGCTCGACAGCCGCTTGAGCCGGCAGTTGCGCGAGCAGGCGCGGCAGTTGGGCGTGAGTGTCGCGAGCCTGACGCACCTGGCGCTGGCACGTGTTTTGGGGCAATTGTCCGGGCGCACGGCGGTGGTGTTCGGCACCGTGCTGCTGGGGAGGATGGACGCGGGCGAAGGCGGCGAGCAAGCGCTGGGGATGTTCATCAACACCTTGCCGCTGCGCGTTGATGTCGGCGAGCAAAGCGTGCGTGCCGGCGTGCGGGCGACCCATCAGCGCCTGACCGCGCTGCTGGCCCACGAGCAGGCTTCGCTGGCGTTGGCGCAACGCTGCAGTGCCGTTACGGTGCCGACGCCGCTGTTCAGCGCGATCCTCAACTACCGGCACAGCAGCGTCGAAGAAGTCGCGGACGTGGTCGACATTGCCCCCGGTGTGCAGGTGCTCGGCGCGCGCGAGCGCACCAATTATCCGTTGACCATCAACATCGATGACCTCGGCGCAGACTTGCGCATCACCGCGCTGGCGGATGCAGCGCTGGGTGCCGAGCGCGTGGCCGCGTACCTCAATACGGCGCTGGAGAGTCTGCTCGCGGCGCTGCAAACCAGCACCGATGTGCCGCTGCAAACCCTGCGCATCCTCCCGGCCAGCGAACGTGAACACCTGCTGCGCGGCGTCAATTTGCCGCTGGCGCCGTTCCCCGAAACCCCGATGATCCACCAGCAATTCGAAGCCCAAGCGCAGGCTCGACCTGACGCCACGGCGTTGATTTTCGAGGGGCAGACGCTCAGCTACGGCGAGCTCAACCGCCGCGCCAATCAGGTCGCCCATCATCTGCTGGCCCTCAACATCCGCCCCGATGACCGCGTCGCCATCTGCGTCGAGCGTGGCCCGCAGATGATCATTGGCCTGCTCGGCGTGCTCAAGGCTGGCGCCGGCTACGTGCCGATCGATCCGGCCTATCCGCTCGACAGAATCAGCTTCACCTTGCAGGACAGCGCCCCGGTGGCGGTGCTGATGCAAGCGGCAACGCGTGATCGCTTGGCTGATCTCGACGTGCCGAAAATTGACCTCGACAGCGGCCACCTCAAGGCCGAACTCGACAGCAATCCGCAGATTCCCGAACTGACCCCAGCGCATCTGGCCTATGTCATCTACACCTCCGGCTCCACCGGTTTGCCCAAAGGCGTGATGGTCGAGCACCGCAACGTGACGCGGCTGTTTTCTGCTACCCATGACTGGTTCCAGTTCAATCAGCAGGACACCTGGGCGCTGTTCCATTCCTTCGCGTTCGACTTCTCGGTGTGGGAGATCTGGGGTGCGCTGGCCTTCGGCGGGCAATTGCTGCTGGTCCCGCAAGCCGTCAGCCGCTCGCCGGACGACTGCTATGCATTGCTCTGCCAAAGCGGCGTCACCGTGCTCAACCAGACGCCAAGCGCATTCCGTCAACTGGTCGCCGCGCAGGGCAGCAGTCAGCTTCAACACTCGTTGCGTGAAGTGATTTTCGGCGGCGAAGCGCTGGAGCCGGGGCTGCTCAAACCGTGGTACGCGCGGGTCGGCAATGCCGGAACGCGGCTGGTCAACATGTACGGCATCACTGAAACCACCGTGCACGTCACGTATCGACCGCTGCAAGCTGCCGACGCGCAATTGCTTGGCGTCAGCCCGATAGGCGTGCGCATTCCCGACCTGCAACTGTATGTCCTCGATGCGCAGCGCGAGCCGGTTCCGGTTGGCGTGATCGGCGAGTTGTACGTCGGCGGCGCCGGCGTGGCGCGCGGTTATCTGAATCGCGAAGCGCTCACGGCCGAACGTTTTATCAATGATCCGTTTGGCGAAAATGCCGATGCGCGTTTGTATAAAACCGGTGACCTCGCGCGCTGGGCCGCCGATGGCAGCCTCGAATACCTGGGCCGCAACGACGATCAAGTGAAGATTCGCGGTTTCCGCATCGAACTGGGCGAGATCGAAGCGCGCCTTTGCGCTTGCGCAGGGGTGCGTGAAGCCGTGGTGATTGCTCGCGAAGACAGCCCCGGTGATCAGCGTCTGGTTGCCTACTGGCTGGCCGACGCAGACGCGGCGCCGGATGTGGCGCAATTACGTGATCATCTGCTGGCGGTGTTGGCTGATTACATGGTGCCGAGCGCCTTCGTGCGCCTGGAGGCCTTCCCGCTGACCACCAACGGCAAGCTCGACCGCAAAGCCTTGCCAGCCCCAGACAGCGATGCATTCGCCCGACGGGGTTTTGAAGCACCGGTCGGTGCCGTGGAAAACCTGATTGCCGAACTCTGGCAAACCTTGCTCGGTGTCGAGCAGGTGGGCCGCCACGACAATTTCTTCGAACTCGGTGGTCATTCGTTACTGGCGGTGAAGCTGATCGAACGCATGCGCCAACAGGATCTGCACTGTGACGTTCGCGTGCTGTTCGGTCAGCCTAGTGTGGCAGCGCTGGCGGCGACTCTGAGCAGCGAACGCGTCATCGTCGTTCCCGACAACCAGATCGAACCGGGTTGCACGCGCATTACTCCGGCGATGCTGCCGCTGGCCAATCTCGATCAAACCGCAATCGATCGTGTCGTTGCAACGGTGCCGGGCGGCATCGCCAATGTGCAGGACATCTATGGGCTGGCGCCGTTGCAGGCGGGGATTCTCTATCACCACTTGGCAACCAGCGCTGGTGACCCGTATGTGTTGCAGGCGCAATTTTCCTTCGACGGTCTGGCACAGATCAAAGACTTCGTCCGTGCCTTGAATGGCGTGATCAAGCGCCATGACATTCTGCGCACCGGCATCGTTTGGGAGGGGCTCGAAGACGCCGTACAAGTGGTCTGGCGTGAAGCGCCACTGGCGCTGGAACGCGTCGATGCCGATGAACTTGACGGCGACGTGCTGGAGCAGATGCAGGCGCGGTTCGATCCACGCCACTATCGCCTCGACCTCAATCGCGCGCCGCTGATGCGCTTTGTCTACACCGAAGATCAGCCAAACCAGCGCTGGGTCGGCATTCTCCTGCTGCACCATATCGTCCTCGATCACACTGCACTGGAAGTGCTGATCACGGAAATGAACGACGTCATGCTCGGCCACAGCAGCGACCTGCCGCCGCCGGTGCAGTACCGCCACTTTGTCGCGCAGGCGCGGCTCGGCGCCGATGATCAGGCGCATGAAGCGTTCTTCCGCGAGATGCTTGGCGATATCGACGAGCCGACCGTGGCCTTCGGTTTGCAGGACGTGCACGGTGACGGCAGCGCCATCCTCGACAGCCAATCAGAGCTGGACGCAGGCCTCGGTCAACGTCTGCGCGAGCAGGCGCGGCGGCTGGGTGTCAGCGTCGCGAGTCTGGTGCATCAGGCCTGGGCTCAGGTGTTGGCGCAGGTGTCCGGCCAGCAAGACGTGGTGTTCGGCACGGTATTGCTCGGCCGCATGCAGGGCGGTGAGGGCGCGGATCGTGCCTTGGGCATGTTCATCAACACCTTGCCATTGCGTATCAGCGTCGCTGCCGACTCGGCAGAGAACGGCGTGCGGGGCACCCATGCGCGCCTGGCGCAGTTGCTCGGCCATGAGCAAGCCTCGCTGGCACTGGCCCAGCGTTGCAGCGGTGTCGCCGGTTCGCAGACGCTGTTCAGCACTTTGCTCAACTACCGCCACAGTGCGCCGGAGGCAGCCGCTGTGATGTGGGATGGTGTGCAGATTCTCAGCTCCCGCGAGCGCAGTAATTATCCGTTAGTGGTCAGCGTTGACGACCTCGGCGAAGGTTTCCGCCTGAACGTGCAAGCCGTGCCGCAGGTGGACGGTGTGCGGGTCTGCGATTTCTTGCAAACCGCGTTGCACAGCCTGGTCACGGCGCTGGAATTCACGCCGCAGGCGCCGTTGCAACAGCTGTCGATCGTGTCGCCGGGCGAGCGGCAACGGGTGCTGGTCGGCTTCAATATCAGCGGTCGGGAATACCCGCCGGCGCAGACCGTGCCGCGTCTGTTCGAAGCGCAAGCGGCGGCGCATCCCGAAGCGCTGGCGGTGGTGCAGGGCGAGCAACAGCTCAGCTACCGCGAACTGAATCAGCGCGCCAACCGTCTTGCCCATCACTTGATCGGCCTCGGCGTGCAAACCGATGACCGAGTCGCGCTGTGCCTGCGTCGCGGCCCGGACATGCTGGTTGCGTTGTTGGCGATTCTCAAGGCCGGCGCCGGTTATGTGCCGATCGATGCGGATTATCCGGCAGAGCGCATCGCCTACCTGTTGCAGGACAGCGACCCGATTGCGGTACTGGCGCAGACGTCGACGCGCGACCTGCTCGGCGTTGTGCCGGTGGTTGATCTGGACGCCAGCGACTGGCGCCACCTGCCTGACAGCAACCCGCAACGGCCGGGCCTGACCCCGGCAAATCTGGCCTACGTGATCTACACCTCCGGCTCCACCGGGCAGCCGAAAGGCGTGATGGTCGAGCACCGCACCCTGGAAAACCTCGTGCACTGGCACGCCGAAGCCTTCGCTCTACACGCCGGCAGCCACACCGCCAGCGTTGCCGGTTGCGGTTTCGATGCCATGGCCTGGGAAGTCTGGCCGGCGTTGTGCGTCGGCGCGACCGTGCATCTGCCTCCGCCATCGATCAACAATGAACACCTCGATGAACTGCTGGAATGGTGGCGCGCGCAGCCGTTGCAGGTGAGTTTTCTGCCGACCCCGGTCGCCGAATACGCATTCAGTCGCGAATTGGGCCATCCGACTCTGCGCACGCTGTTGATCGGCGGCGACAAGTTGCGCCAGTTCCCGCGTGACCAGACGTTCGATGTGATCAATAACTACGGCCCGACCGAAGCCACGGTGGTGGCGACTTCCGGGCGCATCGAACCCGGGCCGATTTTGCACATCGGCCGGCCAATCGCCAATGCGCGGATTTATCTGCTGGATCGTCAGCAGCAGCCAGTGCCGACCGGTGTGCAAGGCGAGTTGTATGTCGGTGGCGCCGGGGTTGCGCGCGGTTATCTGAATCGCCCGGAACTGACCGCTACACAGTTCCTCGACGACCCATTCAGTGACGAGCCGCACGCGCGGATGTATCGCACCGGCGACCTCGCGCGCTGGCTGGACGACGGCAATATCGAATACCTCGGGCGCAACGACGATCAGGTGAAACTGCGCGGTGTGCGTATTGAATTGGGCGAAATCGAAGCGGCACTGAGTACGCATTACGCGGTTCGCGAATGCGTGGTGCTGGTGCGCGAAGGGCGTCTGGTTGCGTGGTTCACTGACATCGAGCAGGTCGAAATCGGCGACTTGCACCGCCATCTGCAAGCGCGACTGCCGGACACTTTGATGCCGGCTGCCTACGTGCGACTGGACAGTCTGCCGCTCACGGCCCACGGCAAACTCGATCGCAAGGCCTTGCCCGAGCCGGATCAGGACGCGTGGCTCAGTCGTGAATACGAAGCGCCACAAGGCGCGGTCGAAATGACGCTGGCGCAGATCTGGGCCGACGTTCTGGGCATCGAGAAGATTGGCCGCCACGACAACTTCTTCGAACTCGGCGGCCATTCGCTGTTGGCGGTGAGCCTGATCGAACGCATGCGCCAGGCCGGTCTGAGTGCCGATGTGCGGGTGCTGTTCAATCAGCCGAGCCTCGCGGCGCTGGCGCGTGCCTTGGGCAGTGGCCGGGAAATCGATGTGCCGGCCAATCTGATTGCGGCCGATTGCACGCACATCACCCCCGACATGCTGACCCTGACCACGCTGGATCAGGCCAGCATCGAGCGCATCGTCGCGACGGTGCCGGGCGGTGCGGCCAACGTGCAGGATATCTATCCGCTGGCACCGTTGCAGGAAGGCATTCTCTATCACCATTTGAGTGCCGAGCAGGGCGATCCGTATCTGCTGCAATCGCGTCTGGCTTTCGACAGCCTCGAACGTTTGCAGACCTTCGCCGCGCACTTGCAGCAGGTCATCGCCCGTCACGACATTCTGCGCACCAGCGTGGTCTGGGAAGGTTTGCCGAGCCCGCATCAGGTGGTCTGGCGCGAGGCGCAGATGGTCGTGCAGCAAGTGCTGCTGGATGTTCGGGACGGCGACGTTCTGCAACAGCTGCACGCGCGCTTCGATGCCCGGCATTTCCGTCTCGACCTGAACCAGGCACCGCTGATCCGCATGGTCTACGCCGAGGATCCGTTGCAGCAGCAAGTGGTCGCGATCGTGCTGTTCCATCACTCGATTCTCGACCACACCGCCATGGACGTGATCGGCCGGGAAATGCACGCGTTGATGTTCGATCAGCTCGACACGCTGACGCCGCCGATGCCGTACCGCAATTACGTAGCGCAGGCACGCCTCGGCGCCGATGCGCAGGAACACGAAGCATTCTTCCGCGAGATGCTCGGTGATATCGACGAGCCGACCTTGCCCTTCGGTCTGCAGGATGTGCAGGGCGACGGACGTGGTATCGAAGAAGCGCTGCAAGCGGTCGATGCGACGCTCAATCTGCGCCTGCGTGAACAGGCGCGGCAGTTGGGCGTCAGCCCGGCGAGCCTGATGCACATGGCTTGGGCGCAGGTGCTGGGCGTGGTCTCCGGGCGCCGCGACGTGGTCTTCGGCACGGTGTTGATGGGGCGCATGCAGGGCGGTGAGGGTGCCGACCGCACGCTGGGCGTGTTCATCAATACCTTGCCGCTGCGGGTTGATCTCGCGGAAGGCGTGCGTGCCGGGGTGAAAACCACCCATGCGCGGCTGACGGCGCTGCTCGGCCATGAACATGCGTCGCTGGCGCTGGCCCAGCGCTGCAGTGCCATGACCGGTTCTGCACCGCTGTTCAGCGCGCTGCTCAACTATCGACACAGCGCCGCCGAACAACAGCCGCGCGACGGCCAGGGCATCTGGCAGGGCGTGCGCATGCTCGGTGGCGAGGAGCGCAGCAATTATCCTCTGACCTTGTCGGTGGATGATCTGGGCGAAGGCTTTGCCCTCGACGTGCTGGCAGTCGCCGAGATTGGTGCGCAACGTATCTGCAGTTACATGCACACCGCACTGGAACATCTGGTGACGGCACTGGAGGAGGCACCGCAACGTCCGCTGAACCGTTTGCCGGTGCTTTCGGTGGCGGAATACGAGCATTTGCTGGTCGGTTTCAACCAACAAGGCGCGGCCTACCCGCGTGGCGCGACGATTCAGCGCTTGGTCGAGGCGCAGGCCGAGCAACAGCCGGATGCACTGGCCGTGGTTCAAGGCGCGCAGCAACTGACTTACGTTGAACTCAATCAGCGCGCCAATCGACTGGCCCATCACTTGCTCGGGCTCGGCGTGCAGCCCGATGACCGCATCGCCGTGTGCCTGAGCCGCGGCCCGGACATGCTCGTCGCGTTGCTGGCGATCCTCAAGGCCGGCGCCGGTTATGTGCCGGTCGACCCGGCGTACCCGGCGGAACGCATCGCTTATCTGCTGCAGGACAGCGCGCCGATGGCGGTACTGGCGCAGGCTGCGACGGCTGATTTGCTCGGCGCTGTGCCGTTGATTGATCTGGACCATCCCACTTGGCAGCACTTGTCCGAGAGCAATCCGCAATTACCGACGCTGACCCCGGCGCATCTGGCCTACGTGATCTACACCTCCGGCTCCACCGGCCAGCCGAAGGGCGTGATGGTCGAGCACGCGACGCTGGAAAACCTTGTGCACTGGCACTGCGAGGCCTTCGACCTGCGCGCCGGCAGCCACACGTCGAGTGTCGCCGGGTTCGGTTTCGATGCGATGGCGTGGGAAGTCTGGCCGGCGTTGTGTGTCGGCGCGACCCTGCATCTACCACCGCAATCGGTGAGCAACGAGCACCTCGACGAGTTGCTGGAATGGTGGCGCGCGCAGCCGTTGCAGGTGAGTTTCCTGCCGACGCCGGTCGCCGAATATGCGTTCAGTCGCGACCTCGGCCACCCGACCTTGCGCACGCTGTTGATCGGTGGCGACAAACTGCGCCAGTTCCCCCGCGAGCAGACCTTCGCGGTGATCAATAACTATGGCCCGACCGAAGCCACGGTGGTTGCCACCTCCGGCGCGGTCGAGGCCGGGCAGGTGCTGCATATCGGCCGGCCAATGGCCAACGCGAAGATTTACCTGCTTGACGACCAGCAGCGGCCCGTCCCGGTCGGCGTCGCTGGTGAGTTGTATGTCGGCGGCGCCGGTGTGGCGCGCGGGTATCTGCATCGCCCCGAGCTGACTGCCGAACGCTTCCTCGACGACCCGTTCAGCGACGAACCGCAGGCGCGCATGTACCGCACCGGCGACCTCGCGCGCTGGCTGGCTGACGGCACAATCGAATATCTTGGACGCAACGATGATCAGGTCAAACTGCGCGGCGTGCGCATCGAGCTGGGGGAAATTGAAGCGGCGTTGAGTCGTCACGCGGCCGTGCAGGATTGCGTGGTGCTGGTGCGCGACGGCCAGTTGCTGGCGTGGTTCACCGAACGCCTGAACGTCGACATCGAGGATTTGCGCAGTCATCTGCAAGCGCAGTTGCCGCAAGCGCTGGTGCCCGCCGCTTACGTGCGCCTGCCAGCACTGCCGCTGACCGCCAACGGCAAACTCGACCGCAAGGCGTTGCCGGAGCCGGATCAAACGGCGTGGCTGAGCCGCGAATATGCCGCGCCGCAAGGTTCGGTGGAAATCGCGCTGGCGCAGATCTGGTCTGACGTCTTGAACGTTGAACAGGTCGGGCGCCACGACAACTTCTTTGAACTGGGCGGGCATTCATTGCTGGCGGTGACGCTCATCGAACGCATGCGTCAGGTCGATCTGAGCACCGATGTGCGTGTGCTGTTCAGCCAACCGACCTTGGCCGCACTGGCTGCGGCGGTAGGCAGCGGTCGCGAGGTCGAGGTGCCGGCCAATCTGATTGCAGCCGACTGCACGCACATCACCCCGGACATGCTGCCATTGGTGCAACTGGATCAGGCCAGCATCGAGCGCATCGTCGCCACGGTGCCGGGTGGCGCCGCCAACGTGCAGGACATTTATCCGCTGGCACCGTTGCAGGAAGGGATTCTGTATCACCACCTTAGCGCCGCGCAGGGCGATCCATACCTGCTGCAATCGTGTCTAGCGTTCGACACTATCGAGCGTTTCCAGGCGTTCGCGGCGGCGCTGCGCCAGGTCATGACCCGCCACGACATCCTGCGTACTGCGATTGCCTGGCAAGGCCTTGCGGCGCCGGTGCAAGTGGTCTGGCGTCAGGCCGAGCTGCCGGTTCAAGCCGTGGCGCTGGAGCCTGCGCAGGGTGAAGCCATCGATCAGTTGCGTGCACGCTTTGATGCGCGGCATTGCCGTCTGGAGCTTGATCAGGCACCGCTGTTGCGCTTGGTGTATGCCCTCGACCCGGACAATCAGCGCGTGGTTGCCATGCTGCTGTTCCATCACATCGCCATGGACCACACCGCGTTGGCGGTGGTCAGCGCAGAAATGCAGGCGATTCTGCGCGGCGATGAGCGATTGCCGGCGCCCGCAGTGCCATATCGCAATTATGTCGCGCAAACCCGCCTTGGCGTCAGCGAACAAGAGCACGAAGCGTTCTTCCGCGAAATGCTCGGCGACATCGACGAACCGACGCTGCCGTTCGGCTTGCAGGATGTGCACGGCGACGGCAATGACATCGAGGAAGTCTGTCGGCCGCTGCCTGCCGTGGTGGCGCAGGGTCTGCGCAGTCAGGCGCGCTTGCTCGGCGTCAGCGTTGCCAGCCTGTTCCATCTCGCCTGGGCACGGGTGCTGGCGGCAACGTCCGGTCAGGAGCGGGTGGTGTTCGGCACGGTGCTGCTTGGCCGCATGCAGGGCGGCGCGGGTGCGGATCGCGGGCTGGGCATGTTCATCAACACCTTGCCATTGCGCGTGGATGTCGACGAAACCAACGTGCGCGCCGGGGTCAAGGCGACCCATGCGCGGCTCAGTGCACTGTTGGCCCACGAACATGCTTCGCTGGCGCTGGCCCAGCGTTGCAGCGGTATCGCGGCACCGTCGCCACTGTTCAGCGCGATGCTCAATTACCGGCATAGCGACAGTGAAGCTCAGCAAAATACCAAGCGTGAGGCCTGGCAAGGCATCGAATCGCTGGCCGGCGAGGAGCGCACCAATTACCCGTTGACCCTCAACGTCGACGATCTGGGCAGCGGCTTCGAACTGACGGTGATGACCCCGGCGCGCATCGGCGCGGCACGCGTCGGCCAGTTCATGCAGAACGCGCTGCGTGCACTGGTTGAAGCACTGGAACCAACACCCCTGCAACCGTTGAACCGCTTGACGGTGTTGCCGGAGGAGGAGCGGCAGGCGTTGCTGTTCGGCCTCAACGACACCAACGTTGATTACGATTTGCAGCAGACGTTGCACGGCATGTTCGAAGCGCAGGTACGGCGTACGCCACAGGCTGTGGCCGTCGTCATCGGTGAACAGGCATTGAGCTACGCGCAGTTGAACGAGCGCGCCAATCGCTTGGCCGGGCACTTGATTAGCCTCGGTGTGCAAGTGGATTCGCGGGTGGCGATCTGCGTCGAACGCAGCCTGGCAATGGTCATCGGCCTGCTGGCGATCAACAAGGCCGGCGCCGGTTATGTGCCGCTCGACCCGGCCTATCCGCCGGAGCGTCTCGCCTACATGCTTGAGGACAGCGCGCCGGCCGTGGTGCTGGTGCACGGGGCGACCCGCGAGCTGCTGGGGGATATTAAGGCGGTCGATCTCGACCACAACACCTGGCAATCCTTGTCCGCCGACAATCCGCAAATCCCGGCGCTGAAACCCCAGCACAGCGCTTACGTGATCTACACCTCGGGCTCGACCGGCCAGCCGAAAGGCGTGGTCAACGAACATGCCGGGGTGGTCAACCGTCTGCTGTGGATGCAGGACGCTTATCAGTTGACCGCGGCCGATTCAGTGTTGCAGAAAACCCCGTTCAGCTTCGACGTGTCGGTGTGGGAGTTCTTCTGGCCGCTGATGACCGGCGCGCGACTGGTCATGGCGCAGCCCGGCGGGCACAAGGACCCGCAGTATCTGAGCGAGGTGATCGAGCGTGAAAACATCACCACGCTGCACTTTGTGCCGTCGATGCTCGATGTGTTCCTCGCTAACAGCGACACCACACGCTGCGACAGCGTGCGTCGGGTGATGTGCAGCGGTGAAGCGTTGCCGGGCAGTCTGGTGCGACGTTTCAAACTTCAGTTAACAGGTAGCGAGTTGCATAACCTCTACGGCCCGACTGAAGCCGCCGTCGATGTCACCGCGTGGAACTGCGCCGGGCCTGTCGAGCAGACCCCGGACAACACGCCGATCGGCAAACCGATCGCCAACACCCGCCTGTACATTCTCGATGCGCAGCAGCAACCGGTGCCGCAAGGCGTGATCGGCGAGTTGTACATCGCCGGTGTGCAGGTCGCGCGCGGTTATCTGAACCGACCTGAGCTGAGTGCCGAGCGCTTCCTCGACGATCCGTTCCAGGCCAACGGGCGGATGTATCGCACCGGTGACGTCGCCCGCTATCTGGTGGATGGCAACATCGAATACCTGGGGCGCAACGATGATCAGGTGAAGATTCGCGGTCTGCGTATTGAACTGGGCGAAATTCAGGCGCGGCTTGCCCGGATTGACGGTGTGCAGGAGGCCGTGGTGGTCGCCCGTGAAGAAGTGCCCGGCGACAAACGCCTGGTCGCTTATTACACCGGTGAACGGCTGGAAATCGACCTGCTGCGCAGCCATTTGCTCGAGCACTTGCCGGACTACATGGTGCCCGCCGTGTTCGTCCATCTCGACGCTTTGCCGCTGAGCCCCAACGGCAAACTCGACCGCAAGGCCTTGCCGGCGCCGGATCAGCAATCGCTGAAAACCCGCGAATACGAAGCCCCGGTCGGCGAAGTCGAAATCACCCTCGCACGGCTCTGGGCCGAGCTGCTCAACGTCGAGCGGGTAGGGCGCCACGACCATTTCTTTGAGTTGGGTGGTCACTCATTACTGGCGGTCAGTCTGATCGGCCGGTTGCGTCAGGAAGGCATGGAAGCCGATGTCAGGGCGTTGTTCGAACAACCGACCCTGGCCGGTTACGCCGCAATTACCGAAAGAATGGAGATCGTCCTGTGAAGGTGCTCGAACTGTTGGCCACATTGAAGGCTAAAGACATCCAACTGGCGGTCACCGATGATCAGCTGCGGGTGAACGGCAACAAACAGGCCTTGAGCGATCCGGCACTGCTGGCCGCGCTGCGTGAACACAAACCGGCACTGATCGAACTGATCAAGGCCGGGCAATACTCGGCCAGCCGCGTCGGCCAGATCGACGTCCCGGCCAACGGCATTCTTTCCGGCAGCACGCACATCACGCCAGCGATGGTGACCCTGGCCGAAGTGGATCAGCCGACCCTCGACCGCTTGATCGCCGAGGTACCCGGCGGCGCCGCCAATGTGCAGGACATCTACCCACTGGCGCCGTTGCAGGAAGGCATTCTCTATCACCATGCGAGCAACGAGCAGGGCGATCCCTACGTCATGCAATCGTACTTCGCGTTCAACAGCCGTGAGCGTCTGCAGGATTTCGCCCAGGCGTTGCAAAAGGTTATTGATCGCCACGATATCCTGCGCACAGCGGTGCATTGGGAGGGGCTGGACGTGCCGCTGCAAGTGGTCTGGCGTCAGGCACAGCTGCCGATGGAAGAGGTCGTGCTGGCAGACGGCGAAAGTGATGCGCTGCAGCAACTGCACGAACGTTTCGATGCACGGCATTTCCGACTGGACGTCCGGTGTGCGCCGATGATGCGTCTGGCCTACGCGTGGGACGAGGACGGTCAGCGCGTGGTCGCGACGTTGTTGTTCCATCACATGGCCCTGGACCACTCGGCGCTCGACGTGGTGCGTCACGAACTGCTCGCCTGCCTCACCGGCGACGATCAATCGCTTGGGCGCCCGGTGCCGTTTCGCAATTACGTGGCGCAGGCGCGGCTGGGCATCAGCGAAGCCGAACACGAGGGTTTTTTCCGCGAGATGCTCGCTGACATTGCCGAGCCGACGCTACCGTACGGTTTGCAGGACGTGCAGGGTGACGGCCTCGGCATCGGCGAGCTGAGCCAGCCGATCAACCCGTTGCTCGGCCAGCGTTTGCGCGCGCAGGCGCGGCAACTCGGCGTGAGTGCCGCGAGCCTGTTTCATCTGGGCTGGGCACAGGTGCTGGCAGTGCTCACCGGCAAACAAAACGTGGTGTTCGGTACGGTGCTGATGGGCCGTATGCAAGGCGCCGAAGCCACCGAACGGGCGCTGGGGATGTTCATCAACACCTTGCCGCTGCGGGTCGATGTCGATGCGCAGGGCGTGCGTGCGGCGGTGGAGGCGACGCACAAACGCCTGACCACGCTGATGCGCCACGAACACGCGCCACTGGCACTGGCCCAGCGTTGCAGCGGCGTGGTCGCGCCGACGCCGTTGTTCAGTGCCTTGCTCAATTACCGTCACAGCCACACGGCGGCGACGGCCAGTGCCGAGACCCTGGCCGCGTGGGAGGGCATCAGCACCATCAGTTCCGAAGAACGCACCAACTATCCGCTGACCCTGAGCGTCGATGATTTCGGCGATGCGTTCAGCCTGACGTTGCTGGCCACCACCGAGGTCGATCCCCAGCGTATCTGCGATTACTTGCATTGCGCCCTGGAAAGTCTGGTGCTGGCACTGGAGCAGGCGCCCGATAGTGCGATCAACCAATTGCCGATTCTGCCGGCGGTCGAGCGTGAGCAGGTGCTGTTGGCGTTCAATGCCACTCACGCTGACTACCCGGCAACGTTGACCATTGCCCAACGTTTCGAAGCGCAAGTGGCGCAGCGGCCCGAAGCCGTGGCCGCGCAATACCTCGGTGAGCAACTGAGTTATGCCGAACTCAACCGGCATGCCAATGCCTTGGCCCATCATCTGATCGCACTGGGGGTCAAGCCCGATGATCGCGTCGCCATCGTCGCCCGCCGTGGCCTCGATACGCTGGTCGGGCTAGTGGCGATTCTCAAGGCGGGCGCCGGTTATGTACCGGTCGACCCGGCGCACCCGGCCGAGCGTCTGCATTACTTGCTCAGCGACAGCGGCCCCGTCGCTGTGCTGACCCAAAACACTCTGCGGAAGCGCTTGCCGGCGCTGGCGGTGCCGGTGATCGATCTCGACCCGCGCTCCTGGCCGCTGAGCGAGACCCTTGATCCGCACGTGTCGGGCCTGACCACCGCGCATCTGGCTTACGTGATCTACACCTCCGGTTCCACCGGCCTGCCCAAAGGCGTGATGGTCGAACACCACACCTTGTCGAATCTGGTCGATTGGCATTGCAGCGCGTTTGATCTGTGCGCCGGTCGCCACACCTCAAGCCTTGCCGGCTTCGGTTTCGACGCCATGGCCTGGGAGGTCTGGCCGGCGTTGTGCGCCGGCGCGACCCTGCACCTGGCACCGACGCAAGAAGGCACCGAGGACATCGATGCGCTGCTCGACTGGTGGCGCGCGCAGCCACTGGACGTGAGTTTTCTGCCGACGCCAGTGGCCGAATACGCCTTCAGCCAAAACCTCGAGCACCCGACGCTACGCACGCTGTTGATCGGTGGCGACCGCTTGCGTCAGTTCAGCCGCAACCAGCAATTCGATGTGATCAACAACTACGGTCCGACCGAAGCCACCGTGGTTGCGACCTCCGGGCGAATCGAGGCGGGCGACGCCTTGCACATCGGCAAACCGGTGACCAATGCCACGGTGTACCTGCTGGATGAACAGCAGCGTCCGGTGCCGATTGGTGTTATGGGCGAGTTGTACGTTGGCGGCGCCGGGGTCGCTCGCGGCTATTTGAACCGTGCCGACCTGAGCGCCGAACGCTTCCTCCAGGACCCGTTCAGCGCCTTGCCGAATGCACGCATGTATCGCACCGGCGATCTCGCACGCTGGCGTGCGGACGGCACGATCGAGTACCTGGGGCGTAACGACGATCAGGTGAAAATCCGCGGCGTGCGCATCGAACTCGGCGAAATCGAAACTCGCCTCAATCAGTTGCCCGGCATTCAGGAAGCCGTGTTGCTGGCCCGCGAAGATGAACCCGGCCAGCCGCGCCTGGTGGCGTATTTTACCGAGCAGAGTCAGGTTGAACCGCTGGCCGTAGCCGAGTTGCGCACGCACCTGTTGAGCCAGTTGCCGGAGTACATGGTGCCGGTGGCCTTCGTCAAACTCGACGCGCTGCCGTTGACCGCCAATGGCAAGGTCGACCGCAGGGCCCTGCCGAAACCTGAGCGTGCGGCGCTGTTCACCCGCGAATACGAGGCACCGCACAACGAACTGGAAAGCGCCTTGGCGCAGATCTGGGCGCAGGTGCTGCACGTCGAGCGAGTCGGGCGTCAGGACCATTTCTTCGAACTCGGCGGCCATTCGCTGTTGGCGATGCGCATGGTGTCCCAGGTTCGCCAGCGCCTTGGCGTGGAGTTGGCACTGGGCGATCTGTTTGCCAACGCCGAACTGGCAGCGGTTGCCGCGGCGGTGGCGCAGGCCGGGCGCAGCACGCAACCGGAGATTGTCGCGGTGGCCCGAGACGGCGCCTTGCCGCTGTCATTTGCTCAGCAACGCTTGTGGTTTCTCGCACAAATGGAAGGCGCCAACACCGCGTACAACATTCCTATCGGCCTGCGCCTGCGTGGGCAGCTGAATGAACCGGCCCTGCAACAAGCCTTGGCGCGCATCGTCGCGCGGCATGAAACCCTGCGCAGCCGTTTCGCCCAGTTCAATGACGAGGCGCAAGTGCTGATCGCGCCGATCGACAGCGGTCTGCTACTACGCGTTGAAGACCTGCGCCAGCACCCGCAAGCCGACGAGACCTTAGCGGCGTTGATTCAGGGCGAAGCATCGGGGCCGTTCGATTTACAGGATGATGCGCTGATTCGTGGCCGGTTGGTGCGCCTGGCCGACGATCATCATGTATTGCTGCTGACCCTGCACCACATCATCTCCGATGGCTGGTCGATGGGGGTTCTGACCCGTGAGCTGATGGCGTTGTATCAGGCGTTCAGCCATGGCCAGCCGGACCCGCTGCCGCCGCTGGCGCTGCAATACACCGATTACGCGGTGTGGCAGCGGCGCTGGCTCAGCGGTGAGGTGCTACAGCGTCAAAGTGAATACTGGCAACAGACCCTGGCCGGCGCTCCGGCACTGTTAACGCTGCCGACCGACCGCGTGCGCCCGGCGCAGCAGGATTACGCCGGCAGCACCGTCGACGTGGTGCTCGACGAACGCCTGAGTGCTGGACTCAAGGCCTTGGCTCAGCGTCATGGCGTGACGATGTACATGCTCATGCTCAGCGCCTGGGCGAGTCTGTTGAGTCGGTTGTCCGGGCAATCCGAGGTGGTCATTGGCTCGCCTGTGGCCAACCGTACCCGCGCCGAGATCGAAGGCCTGATCGGCATGTTCGTCAACACCCTGGCGCTGCGTATTGATACGTCGGGCGAGTTGAGCTGCGAAGCGCTGCTGGCGCGGGTCAAGGCGCGGACGCTGCAAGCGCAGGCGCATCAGGATCTGCCGTTCGAGCAAGTGGTGGAAATCACCCGGCCGCTGCGCAGCATGGCGCACAGCCCGTTGTTTCAAGCGATGTTCAGTTGGGACAGCGGCCACGGCGCTAGCCTGAGCCTGGGCGAGCTGACGCTGGAAAGCGTCGCCGAGCCGAGCCATTTCGCCAAATTCGATCTGTCGCTGACGCTGGCTGAGGCGCCGGGCGGGATTCGCGGTGTACTGGAGTACGCCGTTGCCCTGTTCGACGAATCGACCATTGAGCGTTATGTCGGTTACTTCCAGCGACTGTTGCAGGCAATGGTCAACAACGATCAAGCGGTACTGGAGCAGGTGGCGCTGTTGGCAGATGACGAGCGTCAGCATCTGCTGTTCGATCTGAACGCAACCGCCGTCGCCCACGATCTCCAGCAGACCGTTCATGCTCGTTTCGAGGCGCAGGTATTGCGCACACCTGACGTTGACGCCGTGGTGGCCGGTGAGCTGCGTTTGAGCTACGCCGAGTTGAACCGCCGCGCCAACCGCCTCGCGCATCACTTGCGCCAGTGCGGCGTGGGCAGCGATGCGCGGGTGGCGATCTGCGTCGAGCGCGGGCCGCAGCTGCTGGTCGGGCTGCTGGCGATTCTCAAGGCTGGCGGCGCTTATGTGCCGCTGGATCCGGGTTATCCCGCCGAGCGTCTGGCCTACATGCTTGAGGACAGCGCGCCCGTGGCGGTGCTGGTGCATGCGCCGACGCGTGCGCTGATCGGCGAGTGGGCGGGCGTGCGGGTCGATTTCGACAATTGCACTTGGCAAAACCTTGCGCAAAGCAACCCGCAGGTGCCGGACTTGAGCGCGGCGAATCTGGCCTATGTGATTTACACCTCCGGCTCCACCGGCACGCCGAAAGGCGTGATGGTCGAGCACCGTAACCTGGGCAATCTGCTGCACTGGAGCACCGGCCTGTGTCCGCTGCCGACTGGCGCCGCGCTGTTGCAGAAAACCCCGTTCAGCTTCGACGCTTCGGTGTGGGAGCTGTTCTGGCCATTGACCAGCGGCATGCGTCTGGTTCTCGCCGGCCCGGACGACCACCGCGATCCGGCCGCGCTGGTGCAGCTGATTCGTGAGCAACAGGTCAATGTCGTCCAGTTCGTACCGGCGCTGTTGCAGCAATTCCTTGAAGTGGAAGACGTCGTTGAGTGCCGCAGCCTGAGCGATGTGTTCTGTGGTGGCGGTGAGCTGACCGCCGCGTTGGTGCGCAGCGTCCGCGAGCGTCTGCCGCAGGTGCGCCTGCATAACGTTTATGGCCCGACCGAAGCCACTGTCGACAGCACCGTGTGGACGCTGGAGGCAGATTCGCCGGTGCCGGACGGCACGCCGCCAATCGGCAAACCGCTGTGCAACACCTGCGTGTACATCCTTGATGCGCATCAGCAACCGACGCCGTTGGGTGTGGTCGGCGAGATGTATCTGGGCGGGGTGCAGGTGGCGCGGGGTTATCTGAATCGACCTGAACTGACGGCCGAACGCTTCCTCGACGATCCATTCAATGATCAGCCCGGCGCGCGTTTGTACCGCACCGGCGACGTCGCGCGGTATCTGGCTGATGGCAACATCGAGTACCTGGGGCGCAACGACGATCAAGTCAAAATCCGTGGTTTGCGCATCGAGTTGGGCGAGATTCAGGCACATCTGGCGCACATCGACGGCGTGCGCGAAGCGGTGGTGCTCGCTCGTGAAGACGTGCCGGGCGATCAGCGTCTGGTCGCGTATTACAGCGGCGAGCTACTGGAAACCGATCAGCTACGCAGCCAATTGCTCACGCACTCGCCGGATTACATGGTGCCTGCCGTGTTTGTGCATCTGCAGGCCTTGCCACTGAGCCCCAACGGCAAACTGGACCGCCAGGCCTTGCCGGCCCCTGACCCGTCGGCGCTGCTGACCCGCGAGTACGAAGCCCCGGTCGGTGAAGTCGAAACCGTGATTGCCGGTATCTGGGCCGAGTTGCTAAAGGTCGAGCGGGTAGGGCGCTTTGATCATTTCTTTGAACTGGGCGGCCATTCGTTGTTGGCGGTCAATCTGGTCGCACGCATGCGTCGGGCCGGCCTGTCGGCGGACATTCGCGTGCTGTTCGGCCAACCGACGCTGGCCGCACTGGCGGCGGCAGTGGGCGGGAAGCCTGAAGCGGCGGTGCCGGCGAACCTGATTCCAGCCGACTGCACGCGCATCACGCCTGAACTGCTGCCGCTGGTGGCGCTGGATCAGGCGACGATCGACCGCATCGTTGCGAGCGTCCCCGGTGGTGCGCGCAACGTTCAGGACATCTATCCGCTGGCTCCTTTGCAGACTGGCATCCTGTTCCATCATCTGTCGGCCGCACAGGGCGATCCGTATGTGCTGCAGGCGCAGTTTGCCTTTGCTGATGAACAGCGATTGCAGGCCTTTACCGACGCGCTGCAACGGGTGATCGAACGCCATGACATTCTGCGCACGTCGCTGTTCTGGGAGGGGCTGGAAGAGCCGGTGCAAGTGGTCTGGCGTCAGGCTTCGCTGAGCTGCGAGGCATTGGAACCGGATACCAAAGCAGGCGATGCGCTGAGCCAGTTACAGGCGCGATTCACCATCGATAACTACCGTATGCCGGTTGCCGAGGCGCCACTGATGCGCGTGGTGTACAGCCGCGATGAGGTCAATCAACGCGTGGTGGCATTACTGCTGTTCCATCACCTGGTCATGGATCACGTGGCGCTCGAAGTGTTGCAGCACGAGATGCAGGCGTTTCTGCTGGGGAACGCCGGGCAACTGAGCGAGCCGGTGCCGTACCGCAATTATGTGGCGCACACCCGTTCCGGCCTGACCGAGCAAGAGCACGCCGGTTTCTTCAGCGAGATGCTCGGCGCTGTTGATGAGCCGACCTTGCCCTACGGACAGAGTCTGACCGACGACGGCCCCGCACAAGAGGCGCAACTGAATCTGGAAAGCCCACTGAGCCACAGCGTGCGTCAGCAGGCGCGGCGCTTGGGTGTCAGCGCCGCCAGCCTGATGCACCTCGCCTGGGCGCAGGTGCTGGGGCAGTTGTCCGGGCGCGACGCCGTGGTGTTTGGCACGGTGTTGCTCGGCCGATTGCAGGGTGGTGAAGGCTCGGAGCGCGCGCTCGGTGTGTTCATCAACACCTTGCCGTTGTGCATCGAGCTGAACGCTCATAGCGTCAAAGGCGCCGCACTGGCGACCCACGAACGCCTGAGTCAGTTGCTCGCTCACGAGCATGCGCAACTGGCGCAGGTGCAACAGTGCAGCGCCATGCCAGCGGGCACGCCGCTGTTCAGCACATTGCTCAATTATCGTCACAGCGCCCCGGTCGGGCCGATATCCGCCGAGGTGCAGGCAGCGTGGCACGGTATGCAATTGCTCAATGCCGAGGAACACAGCAACTATCGCCTGACCCTCAGCGTCGATGATCTCGGTGAAGGTTTCAGCCTGAAGGTATTGGCCGGGGCCGGCATTGATGCGCAACGCATTTGCGGGTACATGCAGGCTGCGTTGAACGTATTGCTTGATGCGCTGGAGCATACTCCGCATGTGGGTTTTGACCGGTTGTCGATCCTGCCGGCAGCAGAGCGCGAGCAGTTGCTGATACGCTTCAATGCAACCGCAGCCGACTACCCGCGTGGGCTGACGATTGCGCAGCGCTTCGAGTCGCAGGTCGCCGAGCGTCCGCAGGCCGTGGCAGCGCTGTTTGCCGGACAGCCACTGACTTACTTGCAGCTCAATCGCCAGGCCAATGCGTTGGCTCATCACTTGATCGAACATGGGGTGAAAGCCGATGACCGCGTGGCCATCGTCGCCCGCCGGGGGCTGGATACATTGGTCGGGCTGGTCGCCATCCTCAAGGCTGGCGCCGGTTATGTGCCGATCGACCCGGCGCATCCCGCCGAGCGGATCAGCTATTTGCTCGGCGACAGCGCGCCGGTCGCGGTGCTCACGCAAAGCGATCTGCACGAAAGACTGCCACTGCTGACTGTGCCAGTGATCGATGTCGACCTGTGCGCGTGGCCGGCGCAGGCGCAGCACAATCCTGCGGTGCCGGGCCTGACCGCTGCGCATCTGGCGTACGTGATCTACACCTCGGGTTCGACTGGTCTGCCCAAAGGGGTCATGGTCGAACATCAGACGTTGTCCAATCTGGTCGACTGGCACTGTGAGGCGTTCGACTTGCGTGCCGGCAACCACACCTCAAGCCTCGCCGGGTTTGGCTTTGATGCCATGGCGTGGGAAGTCTGGCCGGCACTGTGTGCGGGCGCGACGGTGCATCTGGCACCTACTCACGACGGCGCGGAAGACGTCGATGCCTTGCTCGACTGGTGGCGCGCGCAACCGCTGGACGTGAGCTTTTTGCCGACACCGGTCGCCGAATACGCCTTCAGCCAGAATCTTGATCATCCGACCTTGCGCACCTTGCTGATTGGTGGCGATCGCTTGCGTCAGTTCAGCCGTCAGCAGCGCTTCGCCGTGATCAACAATTACGGCCCGACCGAGGCCACTGTGGTCGCCACTTCCGGGCATGTCGAAGTGGGCGCGGCGTTGCACATCGGCCAACCGGTGGCGAACGCGGCGGTCTATTTGCTCGACGAGCAGCAACGCCCGGTACCAATGGGCGTGATGGGCGAGTTGTACGTCGGTGGCGCCGGAGTAGCTCGGGGTTATCTGAATCGTGCTGATCTGACCGCCGAACGTTTCCTGCTCGACCCGTTCAGCCGCACGCCGAATGCGCGCATGTACCGCACCGGTGACCTTGCCCGCTGGCGCGAAGACGGCTTGCTCGACTACTTGGGGCGTAACGACGACCAGGTGAAAATCCGTGGCATGCGCATTGAATTGGGCGAAATCGAGACCCGTCTCAATCAGCTCCCCGGTATCAACGAAGCGGTGCTGCTGGCCCGCGAGGACCAACCCGGCCAGCCGCGACTGGTGGCGTACTTCACCGAACAGACCGGGGCCGAGCCACTGGCAGTGGGCGAATTGCGCGCACAGCTGTTGACGCAGTTGCCGGACTACATGGTGCCGGCGGCGTTTGTCCGGCTCGAGGCTTTGCCGCTGACCGCCAATGGCAAGGTCGACCGCAAGGCGTTGCCGAAACCGGATCTGGCCGCACTGCCCACCCGCGAATACGTGGTGCCGCAAGGCCAACTGGAAACCGCGCTGGCGCAGATCTGGGGCGAAGTGCTGCAAGTCGAGCAGGTCGGCCGTCACGATCACTTCTTCGAACTCGGCGGTCATTCGCTGTTGGCGATGCGCATGGTTTCGCTGATCCGTCAGCGCCTCGGCGTCGAACTGGCGCTGAGTGATTTGTTTGCCGACGCACAATTGCGCGCAGTCGCTGAAGTATTGAATCGCGCCGGGCGCAGCGTGCTACCGGACATCGTGCCGGCACCGCGTGATCAAGCGCTGCCGATGTCCTTCGCCCAACAACGCCTGTGGTTCCTGGCGCAGATGGCGGGTGGCAACTCGGCGTACAACATCCCTGTCGGTCTGCGCTTGCGTGGTCACCTCGACGTCGATGCCCTGCAATCAGCGCTGGCGCGGATCGTTGCCCGCCACGAAACCCTGCGCAGCCGCTTCATTCGCCTCGACGACGGCGCACAGGTGTCGATTGCCCCGGTCGACAGCGGTTTGCTCTTGCGCGTGGAAGACCTGCGCCAAGACTTGCAAGCCGAACTCACCTTGCAGGCATTGATGGCGCAAGAAGCCTCAACAGCCTTTGATCTGCAGGACGATTCGTTGATTCGTGGGCGACTGGTGCGTCTGGCCGACGAGCATCATGTGCTGCTGTTGACCGTGCATCACATCGTCGCTGATGGCTGGTCGATGGGTGTGCTGACCGCTGAGTTGATGGCGTTGTATCAAGCGTTCAGCCATGGGCAGCCTGATCCGCTGCCAGCCCTGACCCTGCAATACGGCGACTACGCCGTGTGGCAGCGGCGCTGGCTCAGCGGTGAAGTGCTGCAACAGCAAAGCGACTACTGGCAGCAGACCCTCGACGGCGCGCCGGCCTTGTTGATGCTGCCGACCGATCGCCCGCGTCCGGCGCAGCAGGATTACACCGGCGGCAACGTCGAAGTGCTGCTGGACCCGCGCCTGAGTGCAGGGCTCAAGGCCTTGAGCCAACGTCACGGCGTGACCCTGTTCATGACCGTGATGAGTGCCTGGGCATCGCTGATGAGTCGCCTGTCCGGGCAGACCGATGTGGTGATCGGTGCGCCGGTGGCCAACCGCAGCCGCGCTGAACTCGAAGGCTTGATCGGCATGTTCGTCAACACGCTGGCCTTGCGCATCGACACCTCGGGCGCGGTGAGCGTCGAAGCGCTGTTGGCGCAGGTCAAGGCGCGGACACTGGCGGCCCAGGCGCATCAGGATCTGCCGTTCGAACAAGTGGTGGAAATCGCCCGACCGCTGCGCAGTCTGGCGCAGAGCCCGCTGTTCCAGACCACATTGAACTGGGACAGTAGCGTCGGCCCGCAACTGGCGTTGGGCGATCTGACGCTGGAGGGCATTGCCGGGTCGGGCGATGTCGCCAAGTTTGACCTGACGCTGACACTGGGCGAGGTCAATGGAGTGATTCGCGGTTCGCTGAACTACGCCACGGCGCTGTTCGATGCGTCGACGGTCGAGCGGTACATCGGCTACTTGCAGCGCTTGCTTGAAGCGATGATCAGCAGTGATCAAACGGTGTTGGAACAGGTGCCGTTGCTGGCAGCAGATGAGCGCAAGCGCTTGCTGCGTGACTTCAACGCCACGGCGCGCGATTACCCGCAAACCCTGACCGTGCACGGAATTTTCCAGCAGCAGGCGGCCGCGCATCCCAAGGCTGTGGCGGCGGTGCATGGTGCGCATTCGCTGAGTTACTTTGAGCTGAATGCCCAAGCCAACCGTTTGGCCCATCACCTGATCGCTCACGGCGTGCAACCGGGCGATCACGTGGCAATCCTGCTGCCGCGCTCGCTGGAGCTGCTGGTGGCGCAATTGGCCATTGCCAAGTGTGCGGCGGCGTACGTGCCGCTGGACATCAATGCGCCGAGCGAACGCCAGGCGTTCATGGTCGAGGACTGTCAGGCAGTGGCGCTGCTAACCTTGAGCAGTGAAATCATCGCCTACGCCGCGCCGCGCATCGATCTCGACACCCTGACCCTCAACGGCCAGCCGACGCACAATCCGAATCTTGTGCAGTCTTCCGAGGCGCTGGCGTACATCATGTACACCTCGGGTTCCACCGGCACGCCGAAAGGGGTGATGGTGCCGCATCGGGGCATCGGTCGGTTGGTGCTCAACAACGGTTACGCCGATTTCACTGCCCAGGATCGTGTGGTGTTCGCCTCGAACCCGGCGTTCGACGCCAGCACCATGGACATCTGGGGGCCACTGCTCAACGGCGGTCGCGTGGTGGTCATCGACCATCAAACCCTGCTTGATCCGAATGCCTTCGGCCGTGAACTGAGTGCCAGCGGCGCGACGATCCTGTTTGTCACCACCGCGCTGTTCAACCAGTACGTGCAACTGATTGCGCAGGCGCTCAAGGGCCTGCGGATTCTGCTGTGCGGCGGTGAGCGTGGCGATCCAGCGGCATTCCGGCGACTGCTGGCCGAGGCCCCGGCGTTGCGCATCGTGCATTGCTACGGCCCGACCGAAACCACCACCTACGCAACGACGTTCGAAGTGAAGGAGGTGGCTGAAAATGCCGAGAGCGTGCCGATTGGTGGCCCCATCGGCAACACGCAGGTGTACGTGCTCGACGCGTATCAGCAACCGGTGCCGATGGGCGTGACCGGCGAGCTGTATATCGGCGGGCAGGGCGTGGCGCTGGGTTACCTGAATCGGCCGGATCTGACCGCCGAGAAATTCCTCTGCGATCCGTTCAGTGAAAAACCGGGTGCGCTGCTCTACCGCACTGGCGACCTCGCGCGTTGGCTGGCGCCGGGGCAACTCGATTGCATCGGGCGTAACGACGATCAGGTGAAGATCCGTGGCTTCCGCATCGAACTGGGGGAAATCGAAAACCGCCTGCTGAACTGCCCGGGCATCAAGGAAGCGGTGGTGCTGGCGCGCCGCGACGGTCAGGACGCCACGCGGCTGGTGGCTTACTACACGACGCAGGATAGCGTCTTGGACAGCGCCGAACTGCACGCGCAGATGCACGCACGACTGCCGGAATACATGGTGCCGACGGCGTGGGTGCAACTCGATGTATTGCCGTTGAACAACAACGGCAAGGTCGACCGCAAGGCACTGCCGGCACCGACGCAGGAGGCGCTGCTCAGTCGGGTTTACGAGGCGCCGGCCAATCCTTTGGAAGCCGCTCTTGCGCAGGTCTGGGCCGAGGTGTTGCAGGTCGAACAGGTCGGCCGCCATGACAACTTCTTCGAACTTGGCGGTCATTCATTGCTGGCGATGCGCATGCTCTCCCAAGTGCGCCAGCAACTGGGCGTGGAGCTGGCGCTGGCGGATCTGTTTGCCAACCCGGAACTGGCGGCGGTCGCTGAAGTGTTGAGTCAGGCCGAACGCAGCAGCTTGCCGGAAATTCTGCCGGCACCGCGCGATCAGGCGCTGCCGTTGTCGTTCGCCCAGCAACGTTTGTGGTTCCTCGCGCAGATGGACGGCGGCAACACCGCCTACAACATTCCTCTGGGTCTGCATTTGCGTGGCCCGCTGAACGCCGTGGCACTGCAACAGGCATTGGCGCGGATCGTTGCGCGGCACGAATCCCTGCGCAGCCGTTTCACGCAATTGAACGACCAGGCACAGGTGCTGATAGCCCCGGTCGACAGTGGGCTGACGCTGATTGAGGAAGATTGGCGGCAACAGCCGCAGGCAGAGCAGGCGTTGCGCACATTGCTCGACACGGAGGCGCGCGGGCCATTCAATTTGCAAGACGGCCCGTTGATTCGTGGTCGTCTGGTGCGTCTGGCCGATGAGCACCATGTGCTGTTACTGACGATGCACCACATCATCTCCGACGGCTGGTCGATGGGTGTGCTGACTCGTGAATTGATGGCGTTGTATCAGGCGTTCAGTCACGGCGAGGACGACCCGCTGCCACCGCTGGCCCTGCAATACGCCGACTACGCGGTGTGGCAACGTCGCTGGCTGAGCGGCGAGGTGCTGCAGCGCCAAAGCGATTACTGGCAGCAGACGCTGGCCGGCGCCCCAGCGTTGCTGAGCCTGCCGACTGACCGGCCACGTCCGGCGCAACAGGATCACCACGGCGGCAGTGTCGAAATAGTGCTGGACGAGCAGACCAGCGCCGGCCTGAAGCTGTTATGTCAACGCCACGCCATGACGCCATACATGGTGATCATGAGCGCGTGGGCGATGTTGTTGGCTCGCCTGTCCGGGCAGTCCGATGTGGTGATCGGCTCGCCCGTGGCCAACCGTACCCGCGCCGAGATCGAAGAGCTGATCGGCATGTTCGTCAACACCCTCGCGCTGCGTGTCGACACTTCAGGTGAGCTGACGGGCGCAGCGTTGCTGGCGCGGGTCAAAGCGCAGACCCTGGCCGCGCAGGCGCATCAGGATCTGCCGTTCGAACACGTGGTGGAAATCACCCGGCCGCTGCGCAGCCTTTCCCACACACCGTTGTTCCAGACTCTGGTGAGCTGGGACAGCAGCGTCGCGCCAGCCTTGGCGCTGGGCGGGCTGACGCTGGAAGGCGTGGCCGGGGACAATCACTTCGTGAAGTTCGACCTGTCGCTGAGCCTGGGCGATACACAGGAAGGTGTTCGCGGTTCGTTGCGCTACGCCACGGCGTTGTTCGATGAGGCGACCGTGCGGCGGTTTGTCGGTTACTTCCAGCGTTTGCTGGCTGTATTGGTCAGTGATGATCAGGCCGTGTTGGCGCAGATCAACCTGCTGGCGGTGGATGAACAGCAGCGTTTGCTTGGCGATTTCAACGCGACAGCGGTTGATTGCCCGGTCGAGCAACCGGTGCAGAGCCTGTTCGAAGCGCAAGTGCAGCGTCAGCCGGACGCCATCGCCGTGCAGACTGACGAACACTGTCTGACTTACCGCGAACTTAATGCGCGTGCCAACCGCCTCGCCCATCACCTGCGCGAGCAGGGCGTGGGGCCGGATGCGCGGGTGGCGCTGTGCGTCGAGCGTGGACTCGATCTGGTGGTGGGGTTGCTCGGTATTCTCAAGGCCGGTGGCGCTTACGTGCCGCTGGATCCGGCTTACCCAGCGGAGCGCCTGGACTTTATGCTCAGGGATTGTGCGCCGGTGGCAGTGCTGGTGCAGACGGCGACTCGATCGCTGTTTGCCGGGACCGACGCAGCAGTCATCGACTTTGACCAATGCACCTGGCACGAGCAATCAGAAAACAATCCGCAGGTGCCCGGCCTCAATGCCTCGAATCTGGCCTACATGATCTACACCTCGGGTTCGACCGGCACACCAAAAGGCGTGATGCTCGAACACCGTGGCTTGTGCAATCTGGTGCATTGGGGCTCGCAGATTTGTCCGCCAGCCCCAAACGGCGCGTTGTTGCAGAAAGCGCCATTCAGTTTCGACGGTTCGGTGTGGGAGTTCTTCTGGCCGCTGACGGCCGGCGTACGCCTGGTGCTGGCACGGCCCGGCGGTCATCGTGAACCGGCGTATCTGGCGCAAGTGATTCGTCAGCAACGGATCACGGTGGTCAAGTTTGTGCCGGCGCTGTTGCAGCAGTTTGTTGAGCTGCAGGAGGTCAGTGAATGCACCAGCCTCACCGATGTGTTCTGTGGTGGTGGCGAACTCACCGCGGCGCTGGCCGATGCTGTGCGCCAACGCCTGCCGTGGGTACGCCTGCATAACGTGTATGGCCCGACCGAAGCCACAGTCGACAGCACGGCGTGGACACTGGAACCGCACATGCCGGTGCCGTCCACCGAATTGCCGATCGGCAAAGCCATCTGCAACACCCGCCTGTATGTGCTCGATGCGCACGATCAACCGGTGCCGCTCGGCGTCATTGGCCAGTTGCACATCGGCGGTATCGGCGTGGCGCGCGGTTACATGGCGCTGCCGCAGATGCAGGCCGAGCGCTTTATCGACAGCCCGTTTGTGGCCGGTGATCGCTTGTACCGCACCGGTGATCTGGTGCGCTACCGCGCTGACGGCAACCTTGAATTCCTCGGGCGCAATGACTTTCAGGTCAAGCTGCATGGCTTGCGTCTGGAACTCGGTGAAATCGAAGCGCGGTTGATCCAGCACCCGCTGGTTCGCGAGGCGGTGGTGCTGATGCGCGACGAGCGTCTGGTCGGGTATTTCACTGCAGTTGATGGCAGTGCTGTGCCTGCGATCGACGCGCTGCGCGCGTTCATCCTCGAACAATTGCCCGAATACATGGTGCCGGGTGCGTTTGTTGCGCTCGACGTTTTGCCGTTGAGTCCCAACGGCAAGATCGACCGTCAGGCGCTGCCGGCTCCGGGCCTCGACGCCGTGCTCAGCCGTCACTACGAAGCCCCGCAAGGCGAGGTTGAAACCTTGCTCGCGCAGGTGTGGGGCGAGGTGCTCAAGGTCGAGCAGGTCGGTCGTCACGACAACTTCTTCGAGTTGGGCGGGCATTCGCTGCTGGCTATTCGGCTGGTCAACCTGCTGCAACGTGCGGGGCAACAGGTGACGCTGGCGCAGTTGTTCCAGCGTCCGAGCATTGAGGCGCTGGCCGCGTTGCTCAGTCAGTCCGGCGCAACGCTCGCGCAGCCGGAAGGCTTGGTCGTGGTGCGACCGGGTGAAGGCGACAATGCGCTATTTCTGATCCATGAGTTCAGCGGCCGGGACGTGTATTTCCCGGCATTGGGCATGCACATCGAGGGGCAGTTTCCGATTTACGGTTTGCCCGGTGTGCCGCTGGGGCAGCCGCAACTGCGCACCCTTGAATGCATGGCCACGCGGATGGTCGGGATTATCCGGGCGGTGCAGCCGCATGGGCCGTATCGTCTGGCCGGGTGGTCGTTTGGTGGTTTGCTGGCGTATGAAGTCGCTCAGCAGTTGCTCGGTCTGGATGAGGCGGTGGCGTTCGTCGGCCTGCTCGATACCTACGCACCGCATCCGGCCAGCCAGGATAAATCGCGTTGGAGCGGCGAGCATCGCGATAAACGTCAGTTGCTCGAGCATTGCCGCGCGCGCTCGCAGATGCGTGGTCAAGAAGGGTTGCAAGCATTGACTGACGTCGAAAGGCTTGAGGCTGAAGTCGAGCTGATCGGCTTCGACGAACTTTTCCAGCGCTGCTGCGAACAGCAATTGCCTGACCCGGAACTGGCCGCACTGAGCGCAGCGGACGTCTGGAGTTACTTTGATCGTGAGGCCGCTCATGGCCTGGCGCTGGCGCATTACCGGGTCAGCCCGGCCAGCCAGCCAGTGCATTTGTTCCGCGCTCAGGCACTGATGCCAGGGCAGGTACAGCCGAGTCCGACCCGTGGCTGGGAGCCGAAAGTCGCCAGCGATTTGCTGCGTTGCATCGATGTGCCGGGGGATCACCGCAGCATGATGAAAACGCCGGATATCGAGGCACTCGGTCAGGCCCTCAGTCAGGCAATGGCGGCAGCACAGGCACCGCAGCCCCAGGCTTATCAGCCGGTGTTGACCATCCAGAGCGGGCACGCCGGGCATGCGCCGATCTTCTGCGTGCCGGGCGCGGGCGACAGTGTCACCGGGTTTATTCACCTGACCGAAGCACTGGGTCCGGAATGGCCGATTTTCGGTCTGCAACCGCGCGGGCTCGATGGCAGCGGCGTGCCGCACAGCCAGGTTGAAGCGGCAGCGAAGTGCTATCTGCAAGCCGTCGAGCAGTTGTATCCGCAAGGTGCGGTGCACTTGATCGGGCATTCCTTCGGCGGTTGGGTCGCGCATGCCATGGCAGTGCAGTTGCAGGCGGCGGGGCGTGAAGTGGCGTCGTTGACCCTGATCGACAGTGAATCTCCCGGTGGCAATGGCACAGCGGGCAAACCGTACACCACGACCGCCGCGCTGGAACGCTTGATCGAGACGCTGCAACTGTCCAGCGGCAAGTCCCTGGGCATCGATCCGCTGGCGTTCGCCGAGGCTGATGACACTATGCAAATGTCCCTGCTGCACGAGGGCATGGTACGCGCCGGTGTGTTGTCTGCGCGTTCGTCAGCGCAGGCGATGCATGGCCCGGTCCGCACCTTCGCCACAGCCTTGCGCACGGTCTATCAACCGCCACTGGCCTACACCGGGCCGGTGCGGCTGGCGCTGGTCGATGACCCGACGCTGGACGCGTGGGGCAATCAGCGCGAACAAGCGGCGATGGTCGAGGGTTGGCAGCGCCAGGTTGCGGATCTGGCGGTGTGGTACGGGCCGGGCAACCACTTCACGATTCTCAAGGCACCCAACGTCTTCAGTCTCGCGGCGTGGTGGCATGACGGCCTGAAAGTGCCGGCCGGCCAAGTGGTTTCCTGATTGTTGTTTATCTACCAGAGCCCGGCCGCTGGCCGGGTTCACCCCTGAACGGACTTGTGGTTATTTATGGAAAAGTCGAAGTTGCGCAAAGTCGGTATGGGTTTGGCATTAGTGGCAGTAACAGGATTGGCGTTCTACGCGGTGCAGGCACCGGCCGAGGCGCCGCAATACCTGACCGCGCCGGTTGAACGCAGTGACATCGAAAACGCGGTGCTGGCCACCGGGTTGCTCGAAGGCATCAAGCAAGTGGACGTCGGTGCGCAGGTGTCCGGGCAATTGAAGTCGCTCAAGGTCAAGGTTGGCGACAAGGTGAAGAAGGGCCAGTGGCTGGCGGAAATCGATCCGCTGGTGTTGCAGAACACCCTGCGTCAGGCCCAGGTTGATGAGGAAAACCTGCAAGCGCAAAGACGCGCGACCCAGGCTCAACTGAGGCAGACCAAAGCGATTTACGAGCGCTACAAGAACTTGCAGGACGACGCGTCGATCTCGCGCCAGGATTTCGAAACCGCCGAGTCGGATTATCAGGTGCAGCAGGCTAACCTGATGTCGCTGGATGCGCAGATCAAAAGTGCGCATATCCAGATCGACACGGCCAAGGTCAATCTGGCCTACACGCGGATTGTTGCGCCGATCGATGGTGATGTGGTCGGTGTGGTGACGCAGGAAGGGCAAACGGTGATCGCCAGCCAACTGGCGCCGGTCCTGCTGAAACTGGCGGATCTGGACACCATGACGGTCAAGGCGCAGGTGTCCGAGGCCGATGTGATCCACATTGCGCCGGGGCAAGAAGTGTATTTCACCATTCTTGGCGAGGACAAACGCTACTACGCAAAATTGCGCGGCACGGACCCGGCGCCACAGAATTTCCTCGAAACGCCGCCCGCCGGTACGCCGAAACAAAGCAGCGCGGTGTTCTACAACGCCTTGTTCGAGGTGCCGAACCCCGACCATCGTTTGCGCATTTCGATGACCGCGCAGGTGCGCATTATCCTCGACACCGCCAAGGCTGTGCTGACCGTGCCGGTGGCGGCGCTCGGCCCGCGCAATGCCGATGGCAGCTTCCCTGTAAGGGTGCTGGATGCCAAGGGCCACGCGCAGTCGCGCAATGTGCAGACCGGGATCAACAACAACGTCAAAGTGCAGATCAATGACGGCTTGGCGGAAGGTGATCGCGTGGTCATCGGTGATCCGCTGACCAATGTAGCGGGGGCCTGAGCATGACTGAGCCACTGCTGCAGCTCACCGGCATCACCCGCAGTTTCACCGCCGGCGACCGCGAATTTCTGGCGCTGAAAAACATCAACCTGACAATCAACGCCGGGGAAATGGTCGCGATCATTGGCGCTTCGGGTTCCGGTAAATCGACGCTGATGAACATCCTCGGCTGCCTCGATTACGCTACCGCCGGCAGCTACAGGATCAACGGCCAGGAAACCCGCGATCTGGACAATCAGGCGCTGGCTGAACTGCGCCGTGACTACTTCGGTTTCATCTTCCAGCGTTACCACTTGCTGCCGCATTTGAGCGCGATGCACAACGTTGAGATGCCGGCGATTTACGCCGGTACGCCGCAGCTTCAGCGCCATGCCCGTGCCCGTGAATTGTTGGCGCGGCTGGGCCTGGAGGGACACCTGGCGCATCGGCCGAGCCAGCTTTCCGGCGGTCAGCAGCAGCGGGTGAGTATCGCCCGGGCCTTGATGAATGGCGGCGAAGTGATCCTCGCCGACGAACCGACCGGCGCCCTCGATACCGCCAGCGGCAAAGAGGTGATGCGCATCCTGCTGGAGCTGCACGCGGCGGGGCACACGGTGATTCTGGTGACCCACGACCCGAAAGTCGCGGCCAACGCCGAGCGCATCATCGAAGTCAGCGACGGCGAAATCCTCAGCGACCGCGCCAACGAACGCGACACTACGCATCTGCTCAGCGACGAACCGGTGACGCCGAAAGCCACCGCCTCCCGGCGTCTTGTTGCCAGTCTCGGGTTGTTCAAAGAGGCGTTCGCCATGGCGTGGGTGGCGTTGATTTCCCATCGCATGCGCACCTTGTTGACCATGCTTGGTATCGTCATTGGCATCACCTCAGTGGTGTCGATTTCGGCGGTCGGGGAGGGCGCCAAGAATTACGTGCTCAAGGACATCGCCGCGATTGGCAGCAACACCATCGATGTCTATCCCGGCAGCAGTTACGGCGACAAACGTGCCGCCGCCATCGAAACCCTGACGCCGGCCGATGTCACCGCGCTGAATCAGTTGTATTACGTCGACAGCGCCACGCCGATGATCGGCCGCAGCCTGTTGCTGCGCTATCGCAATATCGACCTGGATGCACAGGTCAATGGCGTCAGCGATCAGTACTTCAAGGTGCGCGGGATCAAGATGGCGGCGGGTATTGCGTTCAGCGAAAACGATGCACGGCGCCAGGCGCAGGTGGTGGTCATCGATCACAACACCCGGCAGCGCCTGTTTGGGCAAGACGTGGATCCGTTGGGCCAGGTGATCCTGATCGGTAACCTGCCGTGCACGGTGATCGGTGTGGCCGCGCAGGATAAAAGCCTGTTCGCCTCGGGCAAGACCCTCAACGTCTGGGTGCCTTATGAAACCGCCGCCGGGCGGGTGTTGGGCCAGCGATATCTGGACAGCATCAGCGTGCGCATGAAGGACGGCCAGCCGAGCAAAGTGGTGGAAGAACACGTCACCCAACTGCTGCTGCAACGCCACGGCACCAAGGATTTCTTCACCAACAACCTCGACAGCGTCTTGCAGACCGTGCAGAAAACCAGCCGTTCACTGGCGTTGCTGCTGTCGCTGATTGCAGTGATTTCGTTGGTGGTGGGGGGGATCGGAGTGATGAACATCATGCTGGTGTCGGTGACCGAGCGTACGCGGGAAATCGGTATTCGCATGGCGGTGGGCGCGCGGCAGTCGGACATTCGTCAGCAGTTTTTGGTGGAGGCGGTGATGGTCTGTCTGTTGGGCGGGGCGATCGGGATTTCCCTGTCGTATGCGATCGGGCATTTGTTTTCGGTGTTTATCAAGGAGTGGGAGATGGTGTTTTCGCTGGCGTCGGTGCTGACGGCGGTGGTGTGCTCGACGTTGATCGGCATTGTGTTTGGTTTTGTGCCGGCACGGAATGCTTCACGGCTTGATCCGATTGAGGCGTTGGCGCGGGATTAAGAGCGGCCCTCATCAAACCTGTGGGGCATGGCTCAGGTCGTGATGTTGGGGGGAATTGGCGGTGAATCAGGCATTGGTGCACGTCGCGGGATTGCCCTCACCCTAACCCTCTCCCAGAGGGAGAGGGGACTGATCGCGGTGTTCTTTCGAGGTACGCCGACTTGAAATATCGCGTCGAACTCAGGCACGAAAACTACACAAATCTGCTCCCTTTCCCCCTCGCCCCCTTGGGGGAGAGGGCTGGGGTGAGGGGGTAGATCCAACTGACACACTGCAAAACCTGGAACCACCGCCCTCCAGTATTTCCGTCAATAAACACAACGCCGATTGCCCGTTTAAATTACACGCCCCGTTACGTCATACCGCCTACAACACCTTGCGTCGTTACCTACGCGTACGCCAGAATCCGCCGGCTTACGCGGCTATGGGTCGGGATATATCGTTTGCCTGTCACTGCAAATCAGTGATCGGGTTTGGTAGCCCGCTTCGGTACCGCCGTATGGCGCCACCTTATGCAGTCTCTTTTTTGCGGCTGCGTTTTATATGGTGGACATGCGTGGGGCTCATTCATGAGCGCCGGGTTTCCGTATCGACCGGTCTACCAACCCGCGCATGGCCGCCACCTTCGTTTGGTAGCGAAAGTGATGGCTCCGGTTAATTTCGATACGAGATTTTATCTATGTTCAAAGCCACACCCAACCCACCAGATACCGATCCAATCCCCTACGACGCCGCACTAGAACCTCAAAACATCAAAGAGGCCACAGAACGGGCGATCAATTTCTACCTCAATCCTTCCGCGCTCAAGACCTCAAAACCCACCCGCAAAACCGGCAAGATCTACCTGATCGACCCCACCATCGACGACGAAACCCTGCTCGTTGAAGCCTACGAATCGTTGTCCTCGGCCAGTGACATGGCCCGCGACCTTGCCGACTCGATCGACAGCCCGCACCGCAAGAAGATGCTGATCCTGCAACAGGTGATCATGTTGAGTGAACTGGTGGTGAGTCGCGTCCTCGACAACCAGCGCTTGCCCAACTAATTGCGAAACAGCCGCGCGAGGGAGCCTGCTCCCTCGCTGCGCAGAAGGAGTTTGTGCGAATGTCAAAGACACCCGATCCACCGGTCACTGCGGCAAATATCATGGCCACGCCCTATACGCCCAACGCTATGTTCCGGGTCAACCCGCAAACCGATACGGAATCCCTGCTGGCAAACGCCTGTGAATCGCTGGCCTCGGCCTCGGTCATGTTGTGTGATTTTGCCGGGATGCTGGAGGGGCCCAATCGCCAGACCTTGCTGGGCATCGCGCAAGTGGTGATGTTGGGGGAATTGGCGGTGAATCAGGCATGGGGGCACGTCGCGGGATTGCCCTCACCCTAACCCTCTCCCGGAGGGAGAGGGGACTGACCGAGGTGTTCTTTCGAGATGCACCGACGTGAGATACCGAGTCGAACTCAGGGTTTGAACAGCACAAAGATCGGCTAAAAAATCGAACTCAGTTTCGAATTCAACCGAGATCGGCTCCCTTTCCCCCTCGCCCCCTTGGGGGAGAGGGCTGGGGTGAGGGGGTAGCGATCCAGAGCCGTGCACAAAACCCACCTCTGTCACGCCGCACTCGACGCCAACGCCTCCAACGGCGAATACATCCAGCGCATCAACGAATGCCGCCCGCTGATGCCCAACTTGATTGCCGCGCGTTTCAGATAACTCTCCACGGTATTGACCTTCAATGCCAACTGCTCGGCCAGTTCCGGCGCCGTGCGGCCGGCGAGCAGGCCGACACACACTTCGGTTTCGCGGTTGGACAGGCTCAGCCCCAGTTGCTCCAGGCGCTCGTCAAAGCGCAGGCGCAAGGTTTCCAGGCCGTTGCCTTCGGCGGCCTCGGGTAGGCTTTGTGGATCAGGGCTGGTCGGTTGCAGGGCGTTGATGTGTTTTTCCACCATCGGCAGCAGCACCGGGGAGATGTCCTGCAACAGGCTGCGCTCCTGCGCGGAAAAACGCTGCGACTCGCCGTTGCGGTACACCGAAATCACGTAGCGATAGCCGTCCTTGCGCCGGGTCAAGTGCAGCTGCGAAGCGTCTGCGCTGGTTGCGGCCGGCGGATTCTGTAAGTGGTGGGCCGCCGCACTGTGTTCGGAAAACACCGTTTCGGCGAGCAGGGCCGGCTCTTTCAGCGGCTCCGGCTCATTGCGACTCGATGCGCGGCCCAGCGGTTCGACACGCATCTGCCGGATGTGCGTGGCGTCCACCGCCAGTTGCGTCAGGATCAGGTCATGCAGCATGCGCGGAAAGTGCCGGCTGCCGGTGCTGGCGATGACCTTGCCGATGTGGGGGAACAAGTGTGAGTTCATATGCGTGTCATCCCTGAGAGGCGTCAATTCAAAAACGTCTGCAGCACCGTCGACGATCTCCTTGGTCGACGAAATACCGCAGACTTGGATCCTATCCTAGTACAACGTTTGAGCGACGGTTTAATGAAGGTGTTATTAGCTAATAACCGCGACTCTGCTGGGTTGAAGGTAAAAACGCCGAGGCATCGATGGCGAATTGTCCCGTTCAGGTTGACGGTGAAACGCGTTTCAGCCGATTTATCCCTTTTCGATGCGTCAGTAATCTGTACCCAACTTGAACGCAACAACAACTTCAAAAACTCAAAAGGGACGCAGACCATGACCACTCCAACCTACAACCGCCTGAACAAAGACGACGCCATCGTGCTGCTGGTCGACCACCAGACCGGTCTGATTTCCTTGGTGCAGGACTTCTCGCCCAACGAATTCAAGAACAACGTGCTGGCCCTGGCCGATCTGGCCAGGTTCTTCGAACTGCCGACCATCCTCACCACCAGTTTCGAACAAGGCCCGAACGGCCCGTTGGTGCCGGAACTGAAAGAAATGTTCCCGGATGCGCCGTACATCGCTCGTCCAGGTCAGATCAACGCCTGGGACAACGAAGACTTCGTCAAAGCGATCAAGGCTACCGGCCGTAAACAGATCATCATTGCCGGTGTAGTGACGGATGTCTGTGTAGCGTTCCCGACCTTGTCGGCGCTGGCGGAAGGGTTTGATGTGTTTGTGGTGACTGATGCGTCGGGCACCTTCAACACCACGGTGCAACAAGCCGCGTGGAGCCGCATGACGCAGGCCGGCGCACAGATGATGAACTGGTTCTCGGTGGCGTGTGAGCTGCACCGCGACTGGCGCAACGATATTGAAGGTTTGGGCAATCTGCTGTCGCAGCGGATCCCTAACTACCGCAACCTGATGAACAGCTATTCGGCGCTGACGGCTCAGCAGAAATAATCCTGCGCGACAAACGAAAGCCTGCCCTGAAAAGCAGGCTTTTGTCGTGCTCGTACGTTAAAGCTGAACAGCAGGATACGTTCAGGATTCTGCAGCGGCCTCGACCACGCCGGTTTCAGCCAGATGACCACTGCGCTGGGTTTCCGGCACCCCGATCCCGAGCAGGACAACAGCCACTGCCGCAATAGCGGCCAAAGTTAGAAACGCTGCACTGTAACCGGCCTCTCGCACCACGAATCCAGCGAGGCCGTTGCTCAGCGCCGCGCCTAGTCCGAAAGCTGTCGTCAGTGCGCCAAGGCTGATGTTGAAGTGACCGGTGCCCTGGGTGAGATCCTTGACCATGATTGGAAACAAGGCGCCGAACAGACCGGCGCCGACGCCGTCGAGCATCTGCACCGCGACCAGCCAATAGGCATCGTCCGACAGCGTATAGAGCACACCGCGCAAAGGCAGGATCAGAAAACCGGCCAGCAGCAGCGGTTTGCGCCCCCACAGATCGGCTTTCGCACCGACCAGTAACGCCGCCGGCACCATCACCAATTGCGCCGCCACGATGCAGGCGGAGGTCAGCGGGGTGGCCATCTGCAAATTGGCTTGCGCGAGTTTTTGGCTCACCAGTGGCAACATCGCCGCATTGGCGAGGTGGAACAGCGCACAGCAAATGGCGAACAGCAGCAACGGTCGGTTGCCGAGCAACACGGATAAACCGGAAGGCTGGCGATGGCCAGCGTCGGCAGGATCGAGTCCGCGCGCCAGATCATGGTCGATGGCTGCTGGCGAAACGCAAGCAATGGCGATGACACTGGCCAGCGCCATGGCCGCCATCAGATAGAACACCGCCACCGGGCCGAACAGATAAGCGAACACGCCGGCCAGCAGCGCGGCGCAGGCATTACCGGCGTGATTGAAGGTTTCGTTGCGCCCGGTTCGCCGAGTGAACGCTCGCGGTCCGGTCATGCCCAGGGTGATTGCGCAAATGGCCGGGGCGAATATTGATGCGGCCATCGCACTCAGGGTTTGCGTCAACGCCACCCAGGTGAAGGACGTCACGAACGGCAGCAACAGGCAACTGCCGGTCACCAGCAGCGCGGCGATCGCAATCAAAGCACGCTTGCGATGGCTGTTGTCGACCCAGGCGCCGGCGGGTGTCTGCGTGATCAGCGCGGCGACCCCGGCGATGGTCATCACCAGGCCAATGCTCGCTGGCTCCCAGTGATGCACCGCCAACAGGTAAATGGCCAGATAGGGGCCGAGACCGTCGCGCACGTCGGCGAGAAAAAAATTCAGGCTGTCCAGAGACAGGTTGTTGCGGCGATCCAGATCAGCGGCCACGGCAGTGTCTTCAATGTTCGAGGTCTGCGAATGGATTCAACCTCAGCAAGCCTAGTGACCTGCGGCCGTGAATATAAGTTGCAGGCCGCTGCCGTGTCGTTGCGAAACAACGCCAAGGGACTGAAAACGACGTTCCGTCACGCGGTTGCTGCGCGTTTAGCGCGCTACTTGTATCCTTGCGCCGGTCGAGGACATACGACCGCTGTTATTGCCTTGAATCAGTAACGGCAGGAACGGAAAACCGGACTTTCCATAAGGTACTTTCGTGAAGCGTGATACCCACCTCGTCACCCTCTTGCTGCTGGTCATCGGCTGCTCTCTGGCGTCGCTGACCATCTGGAAAGTGCTGTCCTCGCGCGATCGTGCGCTGGAGGAAGTCAACGTGCACGGGTTGAACCTGACCCAGGCACTCGAGACCTATTCCGAGGGCATTGTCCGGCAAAGTTCGCTGCTGTTGCTCGGGCTGGTCGAGCGCCTGGAAACCGAAGGCAGTGGCCCCGCGCAGATCCAGCGCTTGGGTGCGTTGATCAACCGCCAACAGCCGTTGATGCCACAAATGAGCGGGATCACCATCTATGACCGTCAGGGCCATTGGCTGATGTCGTCGAACCGACCGATTCCGGCGGGGGCCAATAGCAGTGATCGGGCCTACTTCATTCATCATCGCGACGACCCGAGCCGCGAACCCTTTATCGGGCCACCCATCCGCAGCCGCTCCAATCAGGAGTGGGTGATCACCGTCAGCCGCCGTTTCAATGATGATCGCGGCGAGTTTGCCGGGGTGGTGGCCGTGACGTTGGGCGTGGAAAACTTCCTGCGCCTGTTCGGCAAACTCGACGTCGGCCAGGAGGGGGCCATCGGCTTGTCGTATACCGACGGCACGTTGCTGGTGCGCTATCCGTTCCGCGAGCAGGACATGGGCCGCAACCTTTCCAAGTCGCCGATCTACGCCAAGTACCTGGTCGATCAATCGGTCGGTACCGCGTCGTATACCTCCAGCCTGGATGGCGTCGAACGCCTCTACGCCTTCCGCAAAAGCGAGAAGTTGCCGCTGATCACCACGGTCGCCATCGGCAAGCGTGAAGCCCTCGCGGCCTGGCGAACCGAGGCGCAGCTGTCGGCCGTGGTGGTGGCGGGGCTGTTGGGGCTTACCGGACTGATCGGCTGGTTCTTGATTCTCGATATCCGCCGTCGGACCCAGGTAGAAGGTGAACTGCGCATCGCTCAACAGCAGTTGCTCGGCTCGAACCGACAGTTGGAGTTGTTGGCCATGAAGGATGCGCTGACCGGTCTGGCGAATCGGCGCTGCTTTGATCAGACCCTGGCTTCAGAGGCGCGGCGGGCACAGCGCGACGGCTCGTCGCTGGCCTTGCTGATGATCGATATCGATTACTTCAAGCGGTTTAACGATGCGCTTGGGCACGTTGCCGGCGACGCCTGTCTGCAGGCGGTCGGTAACGTGCTGGATGCCTGTGTGCGGCGGCCGTCGGATCTGGTGGCGCGCTACGGCGGTGAAGAGTTCGCGGTGATCATGCCTGACACCGACATTGAAGGCGCCACGGTGGTTGCGCAGCTGATTATCGAGCGCTTGCAGCAAGCCAACATTGCCCACCCCACCAGTCCCGAGACCCGCGTAAGCCTGAGCATCGGCATCGCCGCCGCGCGCGGTGCGCAGCTGGATCCGGTGCACGGTCTGATCGAGTGCGCCGATCAGGCGCTGTATCAAGCGAAGACGGCCGGGCGCAACAGGTTCATGACGTCTCCTGCGCAACCCTCATTCGACGTCGATGGACAGCAAACCACTGACCCGTGACACCAGTGTGTCAACCGCAAAAGGCTTGGTTAGCACCTGCATACCGGGGCCGAGTTGGCCGTTACCGATCACTGAGTTTTCCGCGTACCCGGTAATGAACAAGGTCTTCAGTTTCGGCCTGATTTGCCTGCCCGCATCGGCCATTTGCCGGCCGTTCATGCCGCCCGGCAAGCCGACGTCGGTGATCAGCAAATCGATGTGCGCGCTGGAGCGCAATGTCTCCAGTCCTTCAACGCTGTCGGCAGCTTCGAGCAGGTTGTAGCCGAGGTCGTTCAGCACGTCTTTGAGCAGCGTGCGAACGGTGGGTTCGTCGTCGACAATCAGGATGGTCTCACCGGCCTTGGCATGAGGCGTCGCTGAGCTTTGCGTGTCATCCTGATTGCGCTGCGTTTCGCCGAGGTAGCGCGGCAGGTAAATGCAGATGATGGTGCCTTGCCCCACGGTCGATTGCACCCGCACTTGCCCGCCGGATTGTTTGGTGAAACCGTAGATCATCGACAGCCCCAGCCCCGTTCCCTGGCCCAGCGGCTTGGTGGTGAAAAACGGGTCGAAAGCCTTGGCCATGACTTCCGCACTCATACCGGTACCGGTGTCCGAGACCGACAAGCACAGGTATTGCCCTTCGGGCATTTCCCGTACACGCGCTGATTCAGCATCCAGGGTTCGATTGGCGGTTTCGACGGTAATGCTGCCGCCATCGGGCATCGCATCGCGGGCGTTGATGCACAGGTTAAGCAGGGCGTTTTCCAGTTGACTGGCATCCACCAGCGCCGGCCACAAATCAGCCGCGACGACCGTGTTCAGGCGAATGCTCGGGCCGACGGTGCGCTGGATCAGTTCGCTCATGCCGGCAATCAGTGCGTTGACTTCGGTCGGCCGTGGATCGAGGGTCTGTCGCCGGGAGAAGGCCAGCAGGCGATGGGTCAGGGCGGTGGCGCGTTTGGCGGCGTCCTGGGCGATCAGCATGTATTTGTCGATGTCGTTCAAGCGACCTTGGGCAATGCGTTTTTCCATCAGTTCAAGGGAGGCGCAAATGCCTGCCAACAGGTTGTTGAAGTCATGGGCCAGGCCGCCGGTGAGTTGCCCGACCGCTTCCATTTTCTGCGATTGGCGCAGCTTCTCTTCGGCCTGCATCAGTTCTGCAGTGCGCGCCGAGACGCGCTGCTCCAATGTGTCGTTGAGCGCCTTTAACGCGGCGGTGACCCGGTCGCGCTCGGCTTCGACATTGCGCCGGTCTTCGACATCGATGAGCACGCCGGGAAAGCGCAGAGGTGTGCCGTCTTCAGCGCATTCGACGCGTCCGTTGGCCTCAATCCAGGTGTATTGGCCATCCGCACCGCGCACTCGGTACTGGTGCGAATAGGCACCGCCGCGGGCAATGACTTCGTTGATGGCGTTTGTAAGTCCGACTCTGTCGTCGGGGTGAACGGTCTTCACCACTTGCTCCAGGCTCAGACCGTCGAGACCCCAGGCAGGGTCGAGGTTGAGAACCCGGGCAAAGGCCTCATCGACGCTGAAGCGATCGCTGGGCAAGTGCCAGTGCCAGGTGCCGATAATGGCGCCGGCGGCCAGGGCGAGTTGGACCCGTTCGACGTTTTCCCGCGCGACCGCCTCGCTGACGCGCAAGCGTTCTTGCGCGTCGCGACGCTCGGTGACATCGCTGAAGAAGATTGCAATCTGCCGATCGGCCGGGTCGCCGACACGCACGGCGCGCACATCGAACCAGCGTTCGAAGGTATTGGCGTAGTTCTCGAAGTTGGCTGGCTCGCCGGTCTTGGCCACATGGCCGTAGGTTTCGAACCAGAATTTTTCCAGGTTGGGCGCAAACTCGGTGACCCACTTGCCCCGCAGATTGACCCCGGCCTGACGTTCGAACGCCGGGTTGGCTTCGACGAAGCAATAGTCGATAGGGTGGTCGTCGGCGTCGAATTTGACTTTGACGATGGCGAACGCCGCCTCGATGGTTTCCAGAATGGTGCTGAAGCGTTCTTCACTCTGGCGTAGTGCGGTTTCGGCGCTACGCGAACGGGTGAGGTCGAGCATCGCACCGATCATGCGTTCGGCTTTGCCATCGGCATTGCGGATCAGATGTCCGCGATCCAGCACTTCGGCGTATGAACCATCGTGGCAGAGGAAGCGGTACTCAGCGCTCCAGGTCGTGCCAGAGCCGTCAATCGCCGAGCGAATCGAGGTTGTCACGCGCGAGCGATCCTGCGTGTGAATCTGCGAAAACCGCCAGTCACACGTCGGTTCTATGGCGGTTGACGCGTAGCCATAGGCCTGTTGCAGCGAATCGTTCCAGATGACCTGGTTGGTTTGCAGATCCCAGTCCCAGACGGCGTCGCAGGTTGCCCTGACAGCCAGGCGCAGACGCGTGACCTCGGACTCAAGCTCCTCGCGAGTAAGCTGTTTCAGGATGTTCACCCTTCATGCGTTGATGGTTGGCTTGCGTTCAATTGGTCTTTCAAGCCCTATGCTTCACAAGCTTTGTGAGCCATTGACCCGGGGCCTCATGGTTAAGTTGCACGCGGGACAAGGGCGCAGGTGTTTTCATAACGATTCGCCGCGATCCAGTCTGTCGAGCAGCCCTTGTCCGCGTTGCCACAATGCCTCCTGTTTATCCGGCGGCATGCGATCGAGGTTTTTGTACATCATGGCCATGCGCTGATTGCCGCGCAGAAGGTCACCGTGACGCATCAGAAAATGCCAGTACAAGGCATTGAACGGGCAAGCGTTGTCAGCCGTGGTTTCGCGCACCGAGTAAGCACAGTCGCGACAGTAGTCGGACATCCGGTTGATGTACTGGCCGCTGGCGCAGTAAGGCTTGGAACCGAGGTAACCGCCGTCGGCGTGCATGACCATGCCGAGGGTATTGGGCAGCTCGACCCAATCGAAAGCGTCCATGTAAATCGCCAGATACCACTCACAGATCTGACTCGGCGCGATGCCTGCGAGCAGGGCGAAATTGCCGGTGACCATCAGGCGTTGTATGTGATGAGCGTAAGCGTGTTTCAGGCTCTGGCCGATGGCCTGGCGCATGCAGTTCATCTGCGTGTCACTGGTCCAGTAGAACTCTGGCAAGCGCCGCGTATTACCGAAGGCATTGCCCTCGGCGTACTCCGGCATGTGCAGCCAGTAGACGCCCCGCACATATTCGCGCCAGCCGATCAGTTGACGAATGAAACCTTCGGCGGCATTCAGGGCAATGTTGCCTGACCAATAGGCAGACTCCACGTCACTGCAGAGTCGGCGCAGGTCGAGTAAGCCAATATTGAGCGCCGCGCTGATGCGGGCATGGAACAGAAACGGCTCGTCGCTGGCCATGGCGTCCTGATAATCGCCGAACCCGGCCAGGCCGTAATCGAGAAACCAGGCCCACAGTGCCTGAGCATCGGCGTGGGTCACCGGATAGTTGAAGTCATCCAGACTGCCGTAGTGACTGGCGAAGCGATCCTTGACCAGTGCGAGAACTTCGAGGGTGATTGCATCGTTGTTGAAACCCGCCGGGTAGGGCGCTTTTACCGTTTTGGGCAAGGCTTTGCGATTGTCTGCGTCAAAGTTCCAGGCGCCGCCGACGGGCGTGCCGTCGCCGTTGAGCAGCAGACGACTCTTGCGGCGCATCTCGCGATAGAAGAACTCCATGCGCAGTTGCTTTTTACCAGCGGCCCACGCGCGGAATTCGTCGCGGCTGCAGAGGAAACGGTTGTCGGCATGCCAATGGATCGGCACGCCACACTCCTTGAGCGATTGCTCCAGACGCCAGTCGCCGCACTCCGTGACGTGCAACTCGTTGGCCTGCAACAAAGCCTGCCAGCGTTTCAACTCGCCGGGCACCGAGCCGCTGTTCTGCGGGTCATCGAGGGTCACGTAATGCACTCGGATGCCCTGGTTCTCCAGGGCCTGAGCGAAGTGACGCATGGCACTGAAGATCAGGGCGATCTTCTGCGGGTGATGGGCAACGTGGCTGGCTTCTTCCATGACCTCGACCAGCAGCACACGATCATGTTCGCGATCCAGACCGGCCAATGAAGCCAGATCGAACGATAACTGGTCGCCCAGAACGAGGCACAGCCGATGGGTTTTGTTCATTTCACGGATTCAGCGTAGTGAGCAGCGAGCTGCCTGATGGACGTTTACATGTTAAGTCCAGATAGTTGTACAGATTGTAGTCTGTGTATAGGTTTTTGTGCGGTGAATATTCACATCCCCCTGTGGGAGCGAGCCTGCTCGCGAAGGCGTCGTCACATTCAACATTGTGAGTGACTGACCCGCCGCTTTCGCGAGCAGGCTCGCTCCCACAAGGGCTTGTACTCCGACTCGGATAAACGCTCCCGATATTTCGGGAGCGTTTACTGTGTATTGAAAGGCTTAGCCGGGATAAACGGGGTAGTCGGAGTAGCCCTCGGCGGTACCGCCATACACGGTGGCCGGGTTCAACGCATTCAACGGCCAGTCATTGGCAATCCGCGCCGGCAGATCGGGGTTGGCCATGAACGGGCGGCCGAAAGCGACGAAGTCGGCCAGTCCGGATTCAAGCAGTTGCGCACCGGATTCTGCGGTGTAGCGCCCGGCATAAATGATCGCGCCGCTGAAGGTGTCGCGCACGGCCTGACGGAACGTGAGGGGCATCGCCGGGGCGTTGTCCCAGTCGGCTTCGGCGATCGACAGGTAGGCGATGCCCACGTCCTGCAGCACTTTGATCGCTTCGATGTAGATGGTGTGCGGATCTTCCTCGACCATGCCCAGGTAAGTGCGCGCTTCATCAGTGGTGGTGAACAGCGGCGCGAACCGCACGCCGACCTTTTCCTTGCCGATGCACTCGGCGACACCGGCGACGACTTCCTTGAGAAAGCGCAGGCGATTTTGCAAGGAACCACCGTACTGATCGTCGCGCAGATTGCTGTGGGCGGAGATGAACTGGTTCACCAGATAACCGTTGGCGCAGTGCAACTCGATGCCGTCGAAGCCGGCGTCCATGGCGTTGCGTGCCGCCTTTATGTACAGCTGAACCAATTCCTGTACTTCATCGGTGCTGAGCGCGCGAGGTGCCGACGGTGTGACCAGTTCACCGGCGCCGGGCGCGGTTTCGATAAACACGCTGACCCGATCGGTGGCTACGGCGGAGGCCGAAACCGGCGCCGCGCCGTCGGGTTGCAGCGCGGTATGCGAGACACGGCCAACGTGCCACAACTGGGCGAAAATCACCCCGTCCACGGCATGCACGGCGTCGGTGACTTTGCGCCAGCCGGCGATTTGCTCAGGCGTATGAATGCCCGGCGTCCACGCATAACCCTGGCCACGGGGTTCGATCTGCGTGCCTTCGGTGACCAGCAAACCGGCGCCGGCACGTTGTTGGTAATACTCGGCCATCAGCTCGTTGGCGATATTGCCCGGCTGGGTGCTGCGCTGGCGGGTGAGGGGCGGCAGAACGATGCGGTTTTTCAGAGTGTGGTGGCCGAGTTTGGCCGGGGTGAAAAAAGGGTTGTTGTTCATGAGGGACCTTGTACGCTGGTTATTAGACCAGTCGTCTATCAGTTAGGTAAAAAATAACGCCGGACAAGACGCATCCGGCGTTTGGGAAGGTTGTGCGGGTTTTAGCCCAGCATCTCCAGCAGTTTTTTCGCGACAGCGGCGGAGCTGGCCGGATTCTGGCCAGTGACCAGTTGCCCATCGGCGACCACATGCACCTGCCAGTCGGCGACTTTCGAGTAATAACCACCGAGACGCTGAAACTCGTCTTCGATCAGGAACGGCACCACGTCCGTCAGGCCGACGGCGGCTTCTTCGGCATTGGTGAAACCGGTGACCTGGCGATGCTGGACCAGCGGTTTACCGTCAGCGGTGAGGGCGTGACGCAACACACCCGGCGCATGGCAGACAAAGCCGTGGGGCTTGTTGGCGCGGTCAAACGCTTCGATCAATGCGATCGATTGCTTGTCTTCGGCCAGGTCCCACAGCGGACCGTGGCCGCCCGGGTAAAACACCGCATCGAAATCATCAGCGCTGACGTCAGCCAGGCGGCCGGTGTTGGCCAGTGCCTGCTGCGCGGCGGAGTCTTTGCGGAAGCGGTCAGTTTCAGCAGTCTGCGCGTCTGGCTCATCGCTTTTCGGGTCCAGCGGCGGCTGACCTCCAGCGGGGGAAACCAGCGTGACCTCGGCGCCGGCGTCCTTGAAGGCGTAGTAGGGCGCGGCGAACTCTTCCAGCCAGAAGCCGGTTTTCTTGCCGGTGTTGCCGAGTTGATCGTGGGAAGTCAAAACCATCAGGATTTTCATAGAGCACCTTGAGTCGATCAGGTGTCTTCGATTGAGCGAAGGATTCGCCCATCGGCCACACCGGTCAGAAAACGTTTGTCGGGGCGCAGCATAGATTCCAATTAGACCAGTCGTCTAGTAATTTTTTATCCTGCGGTTTTTCATCGACAGGTATGGCAAACTTCCGTTCCTCGAAATATACGACTGGTCTATTGCCTGGTAATGTGCGCCCGATGAAAGCGACCTACGACGACACCCGCCAACACTTGCTCGATACCGGCCACCGGATGATGGCCGAGAAGGGCTTCACCAGTGTCGGACTCAACGAAATCCTGCAAACCGCCGGTGTGCCCAAGGGTTCGTTCTATCACTACTTCAAATCCAAAGAGTTGTACGGCCAGGCGTTGCTGGCGGATTACTTCGTCGGCTACCTCGCCGACATGGAGCGGCGCCTGACGCTGCCAGGGCTGAACGCTTACGAGCGGCTGATGGATTACTGGCAGGGCTGGCAGAACCGCTGCACTCTCGAAGGCCACGGTGACGAGTGTCTGGTGGTCAAGCTCAGTGCCGAAGTCGCCGACCTGTCCGAGTCGATGCGACTCACATTGCGCGATGGTGCCGAGCAAGTGGTGGCGCGTATCACCCTGTGCATCGAGCAGGGCCAGGCCGAAAACAGCTTGCCCGAGGGCGATGCCCGGCATCTGGCGGAAACCCTGTATCAGCTGTGGCTGGGCGCCAGTTTGTTGAACAAATTGCAGCGCACCGGGCAGTCTTTGGAAACATCGATGGCGATGACGAAGCGGCTTTTGCGCGTTTGATCAGGATTTTTGTGCGACGCAATGGATGACACACGTACCGGCATTCGGCCGGTCAAACATACGAATGGGAGGCAGGGCCTGACCACGGTCACCGTGCGCGGCTTCACCACGAGCGAGTTCTACCGCAACGGTTTCCCGATCAATCGCGGCTACCCGAACATGCCCGATGCCAACCGATTTGCTTGGCTTCTACAAGGTCAACGAGAAGGTGCGGCTCAATCTTGACGTGAAAAACCTGTTTGACCGCGATTATGAAGAGGGCGCATTCGGTAATGTCTACGCCTATCCGGGTGCGCTGAGAACGGTGTAGGTGGGGATTTCCTACACCTTCTAAGTCGGTGCACAGCGGCCCCTCACCCCAGCGCTCTCCCGGGAGGAGAGGGAGCCGACCGAGGTGTCTTGCGTTATGCATCGACCTGACAGCTCGCGTCGATTACGGGTCCATCCGCAATGCTAGGCGGTATTGGATTCACAGGCGCTATTGCAGGTCGGCGTTCATCGCCAATATCCCCCAATCGGTTCCCTCTCCTTGGGGAGAGGGCCAGGGTGAGGGCTAGGGAGAGGGCAGCTGTTTCGGCACGCGCCACTTAGCCAGTGACACAACCCTCCGGCGTCTTCCCGGCAAAGCTTTCCAGCAAACTCGCCACCACCCTCTCACCCATGCACGTTGAACACCTAGGGCTCAAGCATCAAGGGCCGCCAGACGATCGGAGTAACACCAAGTATTGCGTTGTGCTGCTTGGGGTTGGGCGTTTCGTGGTTCGCGGGTTCAGGTGGATGTTTGTTCTCCGTGTTTTGCCGTTCGTTGGTGGGGGGCTTTTCAGTGTCGCAGGCAGCGTTATCCATGGGTCTTTCGCCAGATGATTACAGGCAGGCAACTATTTGATCTGCACGATTACCTTGCCTTTTGCACGGCCCTGTTCGACGTAAGTCAGGGCTTCGCCCGCTGACTCGAAGGCGAAGGTGCGATCCAGCACGGGCCTTATTTCGCCGGCTTCAATCAGGGAGGTGATTTCTTGCAGTTGTGTACCGTTGGCCCGCATAAACAGGAAGCTGTACCGGGCATCCTGCTTTCTTGCCTTGCGCCGAATACTCAGGCTCAACAAGCGCATGACTTGGCGCAACGGCCAGGCCAGTCCCTGCGCCTTGGCGAACTCGGCAGTTGGCGGGCCTGAAATGGAAATCAGCTGACCGCCCGGCTTGAGTATCTTGAGCGAGTTTTCCAGAACGTCGGTGCCGAGGCTGTTCAGCACCACGTCGTAGTCGCGCAGCTCCTGCTCGAAGTGCTGCTGTTTGTAATCAATCACCACGTCTGCGCCCAACGCTTTAACCCATTCGACATTCGCGGTGCTGGTGGTGGTCGCGACAACAGCGCCGAGGTGCTTGGCCAGTTGAATGGCGATGGTTCCGACACCGCCGGAACCGGCGTGAATCAAAACCTTCTGACCCCTTTGCAAACGGGCGATGTCGACCAATGCTTGCCAGGCTGTCAGGGCGACCAAAGGAATCGCCGCGGCCTGTTCCATGCTGAGGTTGGCGGGCTTCAACGCTACGGCGTTTTGCTCGACGGCGATTCGCTCGGCGAACGTGCCGATTCGCTGTTCGGGCACGCGCGCATACACCGCGTCGCCGGGCTTGAAGCCCTTGACCGCTGCGCCAACCTCAATCACCACACCGGCACAATCATTGCCCAGCACCAAGGGGAATGAATACGGCAGAATCAGTTTGAATTCGCCGCTCCTGATCTTTGAATCGAGGACGTTGACGCTGGCAGCATGGACTTCAATCAGCACATCGTGGGCGCCCGGCAGCGGCTCGGATAAGTCGCCAATACGCCCGTTCTGCTTGCCGTAGCGATCGATAAAATAGGCTTTCATGGTGAATACGGCTCTCACAGTTTTGAGGGCGGGCGGCGTTGCCTGAGCAGATGGGTTCAGCTGTCGAGAAACGCCTGCGCTGTGCTGATAAAGTCAGCGTAGTTCTGGAAAATCGCGCCGTGTCCGGCGTCTTCATAAATGATCACTTGCGCGTAGGGAGTCCGCTTGGCCAGATCAATCGAGTTGACCGTGGGCACCATGATGTCGTTGTCGCCGCTGACCACCAGCGTCGGGATTTGCAGGCCGCCAAGGTTCTGCGGCATTTGTTTTCCCCATGCCTTGATGGCTTTCAACTGCCGCAGAAAAGCGCTCGGTGTCGGGCGTTTGTCGCGATCGTTGCGGCGTTCTTTCAAACGTTGCAGAAAGTCTGTCGCGGCCCGTCGTCCGTTCGCAGTCGTGGTGAAAAACAAGTAAAACTTGGGATCGCGCAGGGTCAACAAGCCCTTGAGCATCAGTGGCCAGGAAACCGCACCGACCTTGGCGATACCGACTCCGCCAGCAGGCCCGGTGCCGGTCAGAATCAGGCGCCGCACCAAGGCAGGATTTTTGAGCGCGATGTCCTGAGCAACGAATCCGCCAAGGGAAAAACCCAGCAGGTCGACGCTGTTGAATTCCAGCGCAGCGATCAGGCTGATAACGTCGTCGGCCATTTGCGCGACGGTCAGGGGCGCGGTGCCGCCTGAGCCACCGACACCGCGATAGTCAATGGCGATCACATGTCGGGTTCGCGCCAGACCATCGACGATTCGCGGGTCGAAGTCGTCGAGTGCCGCGCCCCAATGATTGAGCAGGATCAGCGGCACCGCCGATCTGGCGCCGAGGTCTCGATAGGCGAAGGCCGTGCCGCCAACCAAAATCGATTGGTTGGCGGCTTTGACGTAAGGCATTGGTTCCATCGGTCTCACGCCAGATAGCGCTGGGCGACTGCCGACTGGCGGATCTGCGCCAACAGACCCTGCCGCGCGGTCTGCAAGGCGTCCCAGCGCTCACCTTCATGCAGCGGCGGAATGGTCACCGGTTCGCGACGATCGAAACCGACCAGCGCCGCATCGACCAGATCGGTGACTTCCATGATCTCGCTCAAGGTGTTGATGTCGATGCCCGCGCGATCCCAGATTTCCGTGCGGGTAGCCGCCGGCAGCACGGCTTGCACGTAGACACCGAGTGGCGACAGTTCCAGGCTCAACCCCTGAGACAGGAACAGGACAAACGCCTTGGTCGCGCCGTACACCGACATGCCGAACTCCGGGGCCAGACCGACCACCGAGCCGATGTTGATAATCGCGCCGTTGCCGGCGTTCGCCAGACGGGGAGCGATGGCACTGGCGAGCCGCACCAGTGCCGTGGTGTTGAGTGCAACCAGATTGGCCACTTTGTCGGTGCTCTGCTCGATGAAGTTGCCGGACTGCGCAGCTCCGGCGTTATTGACGAGGATGCCAATACGCGCATCGTCGCGCAGGCGCGTTTCGACAGTGGTCAGGTCTTTGAGTTGGGTCAGGTCGGCCTGAAGCACATCCACGGCGACGCTGTGTTCGCTGCGCAGTTTCGCGGCGAGTGTTTCCAAGCGCTCGAGATCGCGGGCGACCAGCACCAGATCGTGCCCGCGTTGAGCGAAGCGTTCGGCGTAAACTGCGCCGATGCCGGTAGAGGCGCCAGTGATGAGAACAGCAGGGCGGGTAGTCATGGGATCATCTCTTTTTCAAAAAATCGATTAGGGTTGATGCATGAGGCAGAAATTACGGCGGAGTTCGACCTACTGAGCAACAGCGCTTGGTGTCTGTGTGTGCAGCCGTAACCACTGCATTTAGGATGATGATCGAAATCTAAACTGTCAACGGTTTTGATTATGGCTGACATCTATGTATCATCGGCGCATGATTTTTCAGCGGAGGTATTGCACGTGAGAGTCACCAAAGCCCAGGCACAGGCGAACCGCGAGCACATCGTCGAGACCGCCTCGGTGCTGTTTCGTGAGCGAGGTTTTGACGGTGTCGGCGTCGCGGACCTCATGGCGGCAGCCGGATTTACCCACGGCGGCTTCTACAAACATTTCGGTTCGAAGGCCGACCTGATGTCCGAAGCCTCAGCCAACAGCCTTGCGCGCTCGTTGGCCAGTGCCGAAATGGTCGATGTTCAAGGCTTCATCGATGCTTATGTGTCGAAAGAACATCGAGACGAGCGGGGCAGCGGTTGCACCATGGCCGCTTTGTGCGGCGACGCCGCGCGCCAGTCTGACGAGGTGAAAACAGCGTTTGCCGATGGCATCGAGCGCACGTTGCAGACACTTGGCGACAAGTACCCGACAGGGCCTGACGCGGCGCCTGATGCGGGCAGAGTGAAAATGATCGACATGCTCGTGCGGGCGGTGGGCGCGATTATTCTGTCGCGTGCCTGTCCGGATGACTCAGCGCTGGCCGATGAAATACTTGCGGTGTGCCACGCTGAAATGACCGCCTCATTGTCGATTGCTGCCAACAGTGAAGCAGAGGGTGGTTGATAGGTATTGTCCCTTTTGAGTTGACGGTGAAACGCTTTCCAGCCGATTTATCCCGTCCGTGTGCGTCAGTAATCTGTACCCAACTTGAACGCAACAACAACTTCTAAAACTCAAAAGGGAAACAGACCATGACCACTCCAACCTACAACCGCCTCAACAAAGACGACGCCATCGTGCTGCTGGTCGACCACCAGACCGGCCTGATTTCCCTGGTGCAGGACTTCTCGCCAAACGAATTCAAGAACAACGTCTTGGCCCTGGCCGATCTGGCCAAGTTCTTCGAACTGCCGACCATCCTCACCACCAGTTTCGAACAAGGCCCGAACGGCCCGTTGGTGCCAGAGTTGAAAGAGATGTTCCCGGATGCGCCGTACATCGCTCGCCCAGGTCAGATCAACGCTTGGGACAATGAAGACTTCGTGAAGGCAATCAAAGCCACCGGTCGCAAGCAAATCATCATTGCCGGTGTGGTCACGGATGTCTGCGTAGCGTTCCCGACCTTGTCGGCGCTGGCGGAAGGGTTTGAGGTGTTTGTGGTGACCGATGCGTCCGGCACCTTCAACACCACCGTGCAACAAGCCGCGTGGAGTCGTATGACTCAGGCCGGTGCGCAGATGATGAACTGGTTCTCGGTGGCGTGTGAGCTGCACCGCGACTGGCGCAACGATATTGAAGGGCTGGGTAACTTGCTGTCGCAGCGGATTCCTAACTATCGCAACCTGATGAACAGCTACTCGGCGCTGACGGCTCAGCAGAAGTAAGCCTGCGCGCCCAAACAAAAAGCCTGCCCTGAAAAGCAGGCTTTTGCTCATTTTGAAGTCAGAACGTGGATTTCAAAAGCGACGCTACCGGACGCGTCGATCATTCAAGCGGCATTGCTCGATACGCTTTATAAAGTCGCTGAACCTCGGGATCATCCAGGCTCTTATAGATGATCCCTTCCTTGTCCAACCCATCCAGACCCTTTATCCCGCCAATCATTGCGAGCCATTCGTCGCGGCTGGAAATATCAATGACGAAGGGGGCCAGATAACCATCCAGATGGCCTGTGAAAGGGTCTCGTATTTCGTCGGCGAGTGCTCGCAGGTAGTCGTCTTTGTTGGTTTTTGACCAGTCGATGGCGAAGCGGGTCCGATAGCACAACTCCATGTAGATGAGCAGGATTGTGCGGCCATTGCCATCCAGAAACGGGTGGGCGGACGCCAACTGGCCCATTACTTCGCCGGGGCGCTCACGAAAGCGTTTTTTGTTTGCTGCGAGTTCAAAGGCGTATTCGACGGACCTTTTAATCAGGTCTGGACGTTCAAATATCGTGTGATGCGGATCATCTTTCGATCTCTTGAAAACCCGAGATGGGGGACCAGTTCATTCCTGTCTTTCCCTGCCCAGGGATAAAAAACGGAGAACAGTACTTCGTGGGTCTTCAGGACAGCTTTGTAGTCGATGGTTTTCTTCTTGGCGAGATAGGCAAGGGCATCTTCGATACTGGCTTCGAAGGCGAGATGCTCGGACTCTTTGACCTCAAGAGGGTCCTTCAGTTTGAGCGAGTTTTGAAGATAACCTTCAGTCTCGAAATCGCCGAAGGGGTCGAAAGTCTGCGCTAAGCTGCCTCTTGCAACGCCTCTTTTCTTGGAGATAGCGTCCTTGCAGGGCCATGATTTCTGCTTTGTTCAGTACACCTTTACGCTTGAGATTGACGAGCAACTGCTCAATACCGTCCAGCTCGACAGCATCACCTGCCAGGCGAGTAATGGTCGCAGCCATGCAGCTCATGCTGTCACGCTCAGCGGTAATCTTATGTTTTTGGGCGAGTTTGCGGACTTCGCTCGCAACGCCACCAGTGGCTGGACTGGTCATTTGAAACCCTCGTTTTCTCTTTCGAAGCATAGCATGGCGCCAGCCCTGTAAATTTTCCAGCAGCGCCCGGCTGTCAGCGCGAACAATGTCCTGTTCCGTTTTATGGTGAAACGCCTTTCAACCGATTTATCTCTTGTTCAGCGCTAAACCTGCGCCCACTCATCACGAAACTCCAACAGAAAATCAACAAATGCCCGCACCCTTTGCGGCACATACCGGCCGTGCGGGTAGAGCAAGGTGTAAGGTCGCGAGCGCCCGGTGTACGGTTGAAGAACCTCGACAAGGCTGCCGTCCGCCAGCTCCTTTTCGACAATAAATTTATAGGTCTGAAAGACCCCGGCACCATGCTTGGCCAGAGTGACGCCGCCAAGCACGTCATCGGAACAGGAGTAGCCGCCGTCGGAAATCACTTCACGGTCCTGACCGTTTTCCTGGAACAGCCAAGAGATCCGCCGCCCGCTGCTCGGCAGTTCGAACTGAATGCATTCGTGTTGCACCAGGTCTTCCAGCGTCTGCGGTGTGCCAGCCTTTTTCAGGTACTCGGCGGAGGCGACCACCACCAGTTTTGCATCCTCCAGCAGCCGCGCAACCATGGTCGAATCCGGTTGGGCACGGACGCGGATCGCCAGATCGTAGCCTTCGCCGACGAAGTCGATATTGCGGTTACCCAAGTGAATGTCGACGGTGACGTCGGGATACAGCGCGCGAAACTTTGGCAGTAGCGGCAGGATGCGGTGATGTCCGTAAGTGGTGGGCAGGCTGATGCGTAACTGACCAGACGGTGATGTCTGCGCGCCCATGACTTCCTGTTGCGCTTCGACCAGTTGGGTCAGGGCCTGGCTGCACTGGACGAAAAAGTTTCTGCCAGCCTCGGTCAGGCGAATGCTGCGCGTGGTGCGGGCAAACAAGCGTGAACCCAATCTTTTTTCGAGGCGCAGAATCGACCGGCTCACGGCGGCCGGCGTTACACCGGCAAGCTGCGCGGCGGCGGTGAAACTGCCGGCTTCAGCGGCGAGGCAAAAGAGTTCGATGCTGCCTAACTGCAAGTCTTCAAAGTGGCGCTTCATGTGAGTACACCGAGGATCAACTGACGGTTCATTCTCAGGCTTATCTCATGAAGCGGCACCGCCGGTACACACCGGCAGTGCTGTGGCGAGGTATCAATGGCCAGCGCTTTGCCCACCGTCAACGTGGAGGATTTCGCCGGTGACGAAGTTCGCGCTGTCCAGATAGAGGATCGCTTGCACGATGTCGTCGATTTCGCCCATATGACCAACCGGATGCAGGCTACCGAGGGCGGCATGGGATTCTTCGCCGTGCATCGGTGTCTTGATAATGCCGGGCGACACCGCGTTGACCCGAATACCGCGCTTGGCGTACTCGATGGCCAGGGATTTGGTCGCTGCATTGATGCCACCTTTGGTCAGCGAAGCGAGCACCGACGGCACGCCGTCAATCGCGTGGTCGACCAGACTGGTGGTGACGCTGACGATGTGGCCGCTGGCGTTTTTCTCCATTTCGGCGATGGCCAATTGCGAGATGTGGAAGAAGCCGCTCATGTTGGTCGCCACGACCTGTGCGTAGTCTTCCTTGCTGTATTCGGTGAAGGGTTTGGCGACGAATATCCCGGCGTTGTTCACCAGCGTGTCGATACGACCGAAACGTGCAACGGCTTCGCGGATCACCCGTTCGGCGGTTTGCGGGTCGGCAATGTCACCGGCGACGGCGAGAATGTCCGGGTCAGTGGAAGGCTTGATCGAACGCGAGGTCGCGACAACCTGATAGCCGCGCTCACGGAATCCCTTGACCAGGCCTGCACCAATGCCTTGCGAGGCGCCAGTGATCACTACAACTTTCTTGGACGTGTTCATGATGTTTCCTCATGCAATCTGGATGGTTTGAATAAATGGATTTCGCAGGTCAGGCGTGAGCCGCAACCTGTGCTGCCTGACGTAACGCTTGCTGGTAATAAGCGACGGACTGGGAACCGGGGATGATCTGTTTGTCATCGAGGACCATGGCCGGAACCGAGTCGATACCGCGCTGCTGGTAAAACCGTTCAAGTTCGCGCACTGGTTGGCTGAACTCCGCGTTGGCCAGCACCTCTTGCGCACGCTGACTGTCGAGCCCGACTGCGCCTGCCAGTGTCACCAGCGTGGCGTGGTCATTCGGGTTTTCGCCGTCGCTGAAGTAGGCCTTGAGCAAGGCTTGCTTCAGCTCACGCTGACGTCCTTGTGTGGCGGCCCAGAACAGCAGTCGATGAGCATCGAAGGTGTTGTGAAAATGGCTGCGCTTTTCAAGATCGAAGTGGAAACCGATCTGCTCGCCGCGCTCGATGATCATCGCGTTGCGATCCGCCACTTGCTCGGCGCTGCGCCCGTATTTGCGCGTCATGTGCTCGATGGCGTGCTCACCTTCGGCGGGCATGTCCGGGTTCAGTTCGAACGGTTTGTAAGTCAACTCCACGTCGACTTCGCCCGCCAGATTCTGGATCGCTTGCTCCAGCGCAGTGACGCCCAACGCGCACCAGGGGCAAACGACATCCGAGACGAAGTCGATTTTCACGGTACGGCTCACGACTGCGAATCCGCTAACTGCTGGCGATATTCGGTGGTGGTGCTGCCGGCATAACCCCAGTTATCGGTGTCGACTTCTTCGATCACGATGTGGGTGAGTTTCGGATCCTTGTGCAGCACCCGCTCCATCGTTTCGGTGATTTCCTTGATGACCTGGGCTTTCTGTTCCCGGGTCACGCCGTCACGGGTGATGCGTACGCTGATGAAAGGCATTTGGGGTATCTCCAGTCGCTGGCCCGTCGGAGTGACGGGCGGCTGTTGGAGAGAACTTTAAGAGGAGGGCTGGAGTTGATAAATGGGGTTTGATGTACATCATTTGTGATGCGGTGTATCAAATGAGGGCGCGCGCCTTTCCGGCGAAACGCCAGCGCTCAGGCCAGCAGTTCGCTAATCCAGCGTGTCTGTTGCGTCAGGTCTTGCACCTTTCCATCCGGTAAACCCTGCTGCGCATGGGCGAGCTGGCTGAGTGTCTTCTGCTTATGGTGAAGTTTGTGTTGCCACTTGATCAGAAACTCGGGGCTGCGGGTCTGCAGGTGCAAGGGGCCGAAGTACAGCTCCCTGGCGGAATAAGTCATCGGTTCGGCGCGCTCGGCAACGATGATTTCATAGTGGAAACGGTTTTCCCGCAGCAGTTCTTCGCTGAGGATGCGGTAGCCGTTTTCCATCAGCCATAGACGCAGCGGTTGTTCGCCGCCATTGGGTTGCAGAATCAGGCGTTCTTTGCCGCTCAAACGGGCTTTGCCGCTGTCGAGGATGTCGCGGATGGTTTCACCGCCCATGCCGCAGATCGTGATGGCGGTAATCCCGTCGTCAGACTCGATGGCAGCCAGACCATCAGCCAGGCGCACGCTGATGTGCTGCTGCAGATCATTCTCGCGCACGGTGCGTGCGGCCGCGTGGAACGGCGTCGACGCGACTTCAACCGCCACGGCCGCTGCGATCAGGCCACGGCGCATCAGCGCCACCGGCAGATAGCCGTGATCCGAGCCGATATCGGCCAGCCGCGCGCCGGCCGGCACGTGTGCAGCCACGCGCTCAAGGCGCATGGACAATGTCTGTTCGTTCAACGGCAACCCCTCGATGGCAGGCAAAGGGGTGCGACTCTGGCGAGCATCGCCGGGCCTGTCAAATCCCGGCGACGGAATTCAACGGCTGATTGGCAACACCTTGTGCCAATCAGCCGTTTGCGTTTAGCCCGCCAACGTCGCGTTGTCGATCACAAAGCGATATTTCACGTCACCCTTGAGCATGCGCTCGTAGGACTCGTTGATCTGGTCGGCGCGGATCAGTTCGATGTCGGAGACGATGCCGTGTTCGGCGCAGAAGTCGAGCATCTCCTGAGTTTCCGCAATGCCGCCGATCATCGAACCGGCAATCGTGCGGCGCTTCATGATCAGGTTGAACACGTTCGGCGAAGGATGCGAGGTGGCCGGCGCGCCGACCAGCGTCAATGCACCATCGCGCTTGAGCAGCACGAGGAAAGCATCGAGATCGTGCGGCGCCGCGACGGTGTTGAGGATCAGGTCGAAACTCTTGGCGTGCGCGGCCATTTCTTCGGCATTGCGCGACACCACAACCTCATCGGCACCCAGCGCCTTGGCCGCTTCACGCTTGGATTCAGAGGTGGTGAACGCAACAACGTGCGCGCCCAGAGCATGGGCCAGTTTGATGCCCATGTGGCCAAGGCCGCCGATGCCGACCACGCCGACTTTCTTGCCCGGCCCGGCGTTCCACTGACGCAGTGGCGAGTAGGTGGTGATGCCGGCACACAACAGCGGCGCGACGGCGGCCAGTTGCGCTTCGGGGTGGCGGATGCGCAGCACGTAGCGTTCATGCACGACGATGTTTTGCGAATAGCCGCCCAGCGTCCAGCCGGGTGCGTCCGGAGTCGGGAAGTTGTAGGTGCCGATCATGCCGTCGCAGTAGTTTTCCAGACCGCTTTCGCAGTCATCGCAATGTTTGCAGCTGTCGACAATGCAACCGACACCGACCAGATCACCGATTTTGTAGTCCGAAACATGGGCGCCAACGGCCGAAACGCGGCCAACGATTTCATGCCCCGGTACGCAAGGAAATTGTGTACCGGCCCATTCGGCGCGCACCTGGTGCAGGTCGGAATGGCAGATGCCACAGAACGCGATGTCGATCTGCACACCATGGGCGGCCGGCGCGCGACGCTTGATCTGCATCGGCTCCAGGGGTTTGTCGCCAGCGTGGGCGCCGTAGGCTTGTACAAGCATGGGAACATCCTCGATCGGTTTGTCGTAAGGCATTGTTTCTTTTTCAGCGCTGCGGGCACTAGTGCATTCCTGTGCAATCCTTGCCTGATTCTGTGCGTCGTTGTGACATTGCGCGGACAGACGCTCGTGGCGTTTGCAGGTAATCTCCCGGTTCACTGACGACAACAAAATCAAAACAGGAGTCATTGATGCAACCAATCCGTCTCGGTCTGGTGGGCTACGGCAAGATTGCCCAGGATCAACACGTCCCGGCAATCCTCGCCAATCGCGCATTCCGCCTGGTCTCCGTCGCCACCCAAGGCAAGCCTTGTGCTGGCGTGGAAAACTTCCAATCGTTGAGTGAGTTGCTGGAAAACGGCCCGCCGGTGGATGCGATTGCCTTCTGCACGCCGCCGCAAGGACGCTTTGCGCTGGTGCAGCAGGCGTTGGCCGCCGGCAAACATGTGCTGGTGGAAAAGCCGCCGTGTGCCACGTTGGGTGAGGCATTGGCCTTGGTCGATCAGGCCGCAGAGCAGGGCGTCAGCGCTTTGTTTGCCTGGCATTCACGCTACGCGCCCGGTATCGAAGCCGCTCGCGACTGGCTCGCCTCGCGCACTTTGCAAAGCGTGCAGATCGACTGGAAAGAAGATGTACGCAAATGGCACCCCGGCCAAACGTGGATCTGGCAACCCGGTGGCCTCGGCGTATTCGATCCGGGCATCAATGCCTTGTCGATCGTCACTCATTTACTGGCGCTGCCGCTGTTTGTCGAATCGGCCGAACTGCGCGTACCGAGCAACTGCCAGTCACCGATGGCTGCGTCGATCAAAATGGCTGATGCGCGCCGCCTCGATGTGCGCGCGGAGTTTGATTTTGACCATGGCCATGATGAGCTGTGGAGCATCGAGGTGCGTTGCGCTGAAGGGGTTTTGCGACTGGATAACGGCGGCGCATTGTTAAGCATCGACGGTGTGCGCCAGGCCGTGTCGGAGGAGGGCGAGTACGCGGCGGTGTATCAGCATTTCCAGCAGTTGATCGGCGACAAAACCAGCGACGTCGACGTGCAACCGTTGCGCTTGGTGGCGGACAGTTTTTTTGTCGGCAGTCGGGTGTTGGTTGAGGCGTTTTACGATTAGCGTCCGGCTGGCCCGGCACGATTATTTTAATCGCCAAGCGAAAGCCTGCCCTGAACGGCAGGCTTTTTTCGTTGGAGCACCGTTCGTCCAGTGCCCGGCACTTGCGCTGTGCCGTTGCCTCTCACGTTTAAGCGCGGATATCCCGCGTACAAGAACGGAGAAACAAGCATGGACATCGATGAAAATGCACCGGGCAACCGGTCACAGCAAGACGTGACACGGACGACGGACAATGAGACGGGGCATGACCCGAAACGCAACCCGCCCGAGGTCCCATTGCCCGCCGATGAAGAGTCGCCGGTCGATGAAGACATGACGGATGTGGCGGCCAACAACTCGGTGTCGAGCGAGCATCCTGAGTCGCAATGACCGGATTGAACAAGTGTGGGGGAGCGGTCATGAGCACGTCATTCAAGGTCGGCGACGCGGTTCACTGGAACAGCGAGGCTGGCGAGATTCACGGCAAGGTGGTCAAGGTGCACACCCGGGATGTCGAGTTCATGGGCCGCCATCGGCCTGCTTCCAAGGACGAGCCGCAGTACGAAGTCAAAAGTGACAAGACCGGGCATCTGGCGATGCACCACGGCGCGGCGCTTCATCCCGCGAAATGACCGGTCTAGTGCGACGAAACGAACTCGGAAGGCGTTGTCGGCGGCGGCAATGAGTACGTCGCCTTCATCCATTCAATTTCCGCCTGCGGCGTCCGGCCGAAAAACCGTTTGAACTCGCGACTGAATTGCGAGGCGCTTTCATAACCGACGTCGAACGCTGCCGCCGATGCGCTCATGGCCTGGCGCAGCATCAGCAGCCGCGCCTGATGCAGGCGTGTCGACTTCAGGTACTGCATCGGCGAGGTGTCGGTCACACTGCGAAAGTGCAGGTGAAAACTCGGCACGCTCATGCTCGCTTCGTGGGCCAGTTGCTCGACGTCGAGGCGCTGCTGATAACAGCTGTGAATCTTGCGGATCGCCCGGCTCACCTTGCCGAAATGCCCGCGCCGATGCAGCGCGGCACGCATTGAACCACCTTGCTCGCCCGTGAGAATGCGGTAATAGATCTCACGTACCAGCGCCGGCCCGAGAATTTGCGCTTCACCGGCGACGCTCATTGCCTCGAGAAAACGCAAGGTCGTGGTGCGCAGCGCATCGTCCATCGGCGAGGCGTACATGCCTTTTGGCTCAGCATCGCTGAGGCCATGCACTTCATCGACTTGCAACATCAACTCGCTGGCCAACTGAAAGTCCAGTTGCATGTAAATCGCGAGCATCGGCTCGGCTGCCGTGGCGTCGGTTTCCATGGTGAAGGGGATGGGCACGGACACCACCAGATAATGCTGCGCGTCATAGACGTAGGTGTCCTCACCCAGATAACCGCGCTTGCGACCCTGGCAGAGGATGACAATGCCGGGGTCGTACAACACCGGAGTGCGGGTCAGTGGGCGATTCGAGCGCAGGAAGCGCACGTCATCGAGCGCGCTGAGGTTGTAGCCCTCGACCGGCGCGAGAACTTCCATCAGTTGCACCATGCGCGCGGTGCTGCCATCGGCCTGCATCATTGCCTTCTCTCTCAGTGATCGGTGGAGCAGCTCAGCGCTTGCCATTTATCAATCTCGTCGAGCGCCTGTTGCAGGCGGTCACGCACCAGCCCCAACGCATCACTGCCGAGGAGCAAATGGGCGGGAGGCTCGGCACAGTCGATAATCTGCAGCATCGCTTGCGCAGCCTTCTGCGGGTCGCCGAGCTGCTTGCCGCTTTTTGCTTCCCGGGCTTGGCGGATTGGGTCGAAACTGGCGTCGTAGTCGGCAATGCTGCGCTCGGTGCGTTGCATCGAACGGCCCGCCCAATCGGTACGGAACGAGCCCGGCGCCACGGCAGTGACGAATATGTTGAATGGCCGCAGCTCCTTGCTCAGGGTATCGGAGATCCCTTCGAGGGCAAATTTACTGCCGCAGTAATAGGCGATGCCCGGCATCGTGATGGTGCCGCCCATGGAGGTGATGTTGAGGATATGCCCCGCGCGGCGCTCGCGGAAGAACGGCAAACAGGCTTTGATCATCGCCACCGCACCGAACACGTTGACGTCGAACTGACGGCGCATCTCCTGCAAGGGCGATTCTTCGAAGACGCCTTCGTGGCCATAACCGGCGTTATTGACCAGCACGTCGATGGGGCCGTGTGTGGCTTCGACTTGCGCAATGACACTGTCGATCCGCTCGAAATCAGTGACATCCAGCAGCACGCCGCAAGCGTTGTCCGGGGACAGTGCCTGGAACTTTTGCAGATCAGTTTCACTGCGCACCGTGCCGATGACACGGTGGCCTGCGGCAAACGCCTCTGTGGCCAGCGCATGGCCGAAACCGCTGCTGACGCCGGTGATGAACAGGGTTTTAGTGTGAGTCATGTCGAACTCCCAGTGGGTCAGGTCTGAGGCCATGGTAGCGATCAACAAACGGCGCACCTATGCCGGTTTATCTTTGAGCATTGCCTATTCCTATGAGGCGTTTGTGATCGTCAGAAAAAACGGTGGCGGTTCCCTTACGCCCGCTCACCGTTCTTGCTGGTCAGTGGTCACCAGAAACGCGTCAGTCTGTAGGAGTCGGTTTTCGGCAAAGCAAATGCCGGGATTGTGCCTGCGCCGGCCATCCGCACCACCATCTCCGCCGTCACCGCCGCCTGCGTCAGCCCCAGATGCTGATGCCCGAACGCAAGCAACACCTTGCCCTCACACACCTGATCAATCACCGGCAACGAATCCGGCAACGACGGACGAAAACCCATCCACGGCGTCGCCGCTTCAGCACTCAGATCCTTGCGAAACAAGCCCTGACTCAACCGATGCAACTGCCACGCGCGTTCCATGCTCGGCGATTTTTCCAGTCCGGCGAACTCGACAGTGCCGGCCAGACGCAGCCCTTCGGTCATCGGCGTCATGATGAACTTGCGTTCCAGCGAGGTGACGGGGAAGGGCAAGCGATCGTGTTCCTGAGGCAGCATCAGGTGGTATCCGCGCTCGGTGTCCAGCGGTACTTTTTTGCCAGTGAGGGCGGCGGTGAGTTTCGCTGAGTGCGCACCGCAGGCGATGAGCACGCGGCTGGCAGTCAGACCGTCATTGCCGGTGATCAGCGAAACGCCGTGTTCCTGCACGTAGCCGCCCTGAACCTGTTGCTGGACAAAACTCACACCACTGGCTTTGGCCGCTTCGACCAGTTCACACACCACGCGATACGGATCGATGAAATGCCCGGTGCGTGGGAAGAACAAACCGCCCTGAATCTGTTCGCTGAGTTGCGGCGCGGTGTCGCGTATGCCGTTGGCTTGCCAGTAGTCGACCGGCACCTGCTGCTGATGCAGGCGAGCCTGTAATGCCTGGATTGCCTGACGCGATTCGGGACGTTCGAACACCAGTAACGAACCATCGACCTTCAGCAGGTCCGGTCGCTGGATGTCGGCGAGCAAGCGCTGCCAAGCCTCAAGGCTGCTTTCATTCAGGGCACGCAAGCCTGCCACGGTGTTCTGAAACGGCGCCGGGCGCAGATTCAGCAGCAGGCGGGTGAACCATGGCAAGGCGCGCGGCAGGTACTTCCAGTCCAGCCGCAACGGCCCCATCGGGTCCATCAACATGGCGGGCAGGCGCTTGAGGATGGACGCGTCGGCAATCGGAAACACCTGTTCGGTCGCCAGATGGCCAGCATTGCCAAACGAGGCGCCGTGGCCGGGTGGCTGCTGATCGATCACCACCACGCGCAAGCCCTGACGAGCCAGACGCAATGCACAGGCGACGCCGATGATGCCGGCCCCGACCACAGCGATGTCGTGGGAGACGTTACTCGCCATAGCGCTGCGCTTCCCTTTGCCCATTGAGCAGACGCCGCAATTGCAGCGGATTAGCCTGTTTCAGTGCGACAGGCAGCAAGCTGTCGGGGAAATCCTGATAGCAGACCGGTCGCAGGAAACGCAGGATCGCCGCTGTACCGACTGATGTTGCGCGGGCATCGGAGGTGGCCGGGAAAGGCCCGCCATGCACCATCGCGTCACACACCTCGACCCCGGTTGGCCAACCGTTGACCAGCAGGCGGCCGGCCTTGCGTTCCAGGGTTGGCAGCAATGCGCGCGCCTGTTCAAGGTCTTGGTCATCCAGGTGCAACGTGGCGGTCAACTGGCCTTCCAGGTGTTCGCAGAGCTGGCGGATTTCAGCTTCACTGCTGCATTGCACGATCAGCGCAGCCGCGCCGAACGCTTCGGCTTGCAGCTTGTGATCGGTAAGAAAGTCGGCAGCATCTGTGACGAACAGGTGCGCCTGACATTGGTTCGGGCCGCTGCCGTTCTGACCCACACCGCTGAAGTGCGCTGCGGCATTCTCAGCCAGTGCATTCACGGCAGATTGGTAAGCGCTGAAAATGCCCGGTGTCAGCATCGTCTGCGCCGGACTGCGTTGAATGATCTCGCTGATGGCGGCAATAAACCTGTCCAGCGCCGGTCCTTTCAAGGCGATCACCAAGCCCGGATTGGTGCAGAACTGGCCCGCGCCGAGTGTCAGCGAGGCCACAAACCCTTCAGCCAACGCTTGCGTGCGATTGTCCAGCGCCGCCGGAAACAGCAGCACCGGGTTGATCGAACTCATTTCCGCGTACACCGGAATCGGTTCGGGTCTGGCCTGCGCCGCTTGAATCAGCGCCAGGCCACCGCTGCGCGAACCGGTGAAACCCACCGCTTTGATCCGTGGATCTGTGACCAGTGCGATGCCCACTTCGCGGCCGGAACCGTACAGCAACGAGAACACGCCTTCCGGCAAGCCAGAGTTTTTTACCGCCCGAGCAACTGCGCGACCGATCAGTTCGCTGGTGCCGGGATGCGCGCTGTGCGCCTTGACGATCACCGGGCAACCGGCGGCCAATGCTGACGCGGTGTCACCGCCCGCCACGGAAAATGCCAGCGGAAAATTGCTCGCACCAAACACCGCGACCGGCCCCAGCGCGATCTGACGCTGACGCAGATCCGCGCGTGGCAAAGGCTGGCGTTGCGGTTGTGCGCTATCGACGCGCACATCCAGCCACTCACCGGCGCGGACCGTGCGGGCGAACATTCTTAATTGTTGGCAAGTGCGCCCGCGTTCACCTAGCAGGCGCGCGCGCGGCAGGCCGGTTTCGGCGTGGGCGCGGTCGATCAGTTCATCGCCGACGGCTTCGATTTCCATGGCAATGCTTTCGAGAAATTCAGCGCGAACATTCAGCGCCGTCTCGCGATAAACATCGAACGCTGCCCAGGCCAGCGCACAGGCCTGTTCGACATGCTCGGCCGATCCACCGGCATACGCGGGCTCCAGCGTTTCATTGGTAGCCGGATTGATCCCGCGAATGGCGGCGCGATGGCCAGCAACCGTGTGCTGTCCGATCAGCATGTGGCCCGTCAGAGTCATGGTGTCTTCCTGATAAAGAGGGAAAGGCCTGCCGCGCAGCACAACGCATCGCGGCAGGTGAGGCTTGCGGTGTCAGGCGAAACTCTGTTCCGCCGACCAGTTCTCGTACCAGTGACGGAACAGCGAATACTGCTTCTCGGCATAACGCCGCTGCGAATCGCTCAACGTATCGGTTTCGTTGAAGTGCAGGGTGTATTCCTTGTCGCCGTTGAGCACCATCAGGTGCTTGTAATACAGCACCAGATCGCAGCCCTCATCGAACGACGACAACACGGCCAGCGCCGATTCCAGTTCCCGCGCCTGACGACGGGCCTTGGCATCACCCTTGGCCGCCTGCTTGCTCAGCGCCACCAGTTGCAGCACCTCGCGGGGCAGGGCGTTGCCGATACCGGTGATCGCGCCGGTGGCGTTGCAGTTGACGAAACCGTGGACCACTTGGGTGTCGACGCCGACCATCAAGGTCACGTCATCGTCCTTGGAGGTGATGTTTTCGGCGGCGTAGCGCAGGTCTGCGCCACCGCCAAACTCCTTGAAGCCAATCAGGTTCGGGTACTCGCGACGCAGTTCGAAGAACAGATCGGCACGGGTGGCGAAGCCGTAGTAAGGGCTGTTGTAGATCACCGCCGGCAGGTTTGGCGCGGCTTGCAGAATTGCCGCAAAGTAGGCCTTTTGCGCAGTGACCGAAGCGCCACGGGACAGCACGCGGGGAATTACCATCAGGCCCTGAGCGCCGACTTTTGCCGCGTGGGCCGCGTGGGAAACCGCTTCACGAGAGTTCACTGCGCCGGTTCCGACAATGGTTGGTATCCCGGCAGCGACCAGACGCGCCACGCCTTCCTGACGTTCGGCTTCGGTCAGCAGCGGCCAGTCGCCCATCGAGCCGCAATAGACCACGGCGCTCATGCCGATATCGATCAGCTCGCGACCCTTGGCCACCAGCGCATCGAAGTCGGGTTTGCGCTGGGCGGTGCACGGGGTCATCAGGGCCGGCATGCAACCGGTGAAGATGTTGTCGCTCATTGTTTTAACTCCTTGGCACATCATTCAATTTGAGGTGAAAAGTCAGCGCGGTGGCTCAGATGCCCCACGCAAACGGGTCTGCTTCGTCGATCAGCAAGGTGCTGTCGGCGGTCATGTAAGCGCGGCCGGTGATGAACGGGCGGACTCGTTCGCCGTCCCATTCGAAGCGGCCTTCGAACTGGCTGCCGGTGATGCTCGCCTGCACCCAGGTGGCGCCGGGTTGCAGCTTGTCGTCGGCGGCGAGGCAGGCGAGTTTGGCGCTGGTGCCGGTGCCGCACGGTGAGCGGTCGTAGGCTTTGCCGGGGCACATGACGAAGTTGCGGCTGTCGGCTTCGTCGTCATCGGCAAACAGTTCGATGTGGTCGATCACCGCGCCGTCTTCGCCGTAAATGCCTTGGTCTTCGAGAGCCTTGAGCATGGCCCAGGTGTACGCGGTGAGGTGTTCGACGTTGTCCATCGTCAACGTTTGCCCGTGCTCGGAAACGAGGAAGAACCAGTTACCGCCATAGGCGATATCACCGAAGACGCGGCCGAATCCCGGCACATCCACCGGCACCTGTTTGCGATGTCGATAGGCGGGTACGTTGCCCAAGGTGACGGTTCCGTCGTCATGCAACGTGGCGCTGACCGGGCCGACTGGTGTATCGATTTTGTGGATGCCCGGCTGAATTTTTTTCAAGTACTGCAACGAATTGATCAGGCCAATCGTGCCGTGGCCGCACATACCGAGATAACCGGCGTTGTTGAAGAAAATCACTCCGCAAGTCGCGTCCGGCGAGACCGGCGCGCAATACAACGCGCCGACCAGCACATCGTTGCCGCGCGGCTCCAGCAGGCAGGCGCGGCGCCATTGATCATGCTGAGTGCGCAAGGCGTCACGTTTTTCGGCGATGGTGCTGCCGGGCAGATCGGGGAAGCCTGTCATCACCAGACGCGTGGGTTCACCGCCGGTGTGGGAATCAATGACGTGTAGTTGTTTCATGAATAGATCCCGTTGGATGATTTCAGTAGGCGCCGGCAGGGCGCGCAGACACGGTCAAAGCCGGGGCGGCGACTTCGCTTTCTTCGTCGTCCTCTTCCAGACGCAGCAGGTGCGCCGGTACGCCGGTCGCCGCGCCCCAGTAGTAAATGCCAGTGGCACAGGCAGCGACCACGAGGGTGTCGTACGGATGGGCGAGGATGCCGAGACCGCCGAAGGTGCCGAGTTTCGACAACACGATGGTCACCGCGTAGAAGGCGATCAGCCACGCCGAGGAGCGCACCTGACGCGCCAGATTGAGGTGGACGGTCGGCACAAAACGACCGCAGAGCAGGTAGACCACGAACATCAGGATTTGCAGGCCGAGCAGCCACGACACGGTGTTCCAGCCCGACCAGTAGACGATCAGCGCGGCGATGATGAACGACACCGGCCCGAGCAGACCCATGCACTTGACCCGGAACGGCCGAGGCATATTCGGCGCGTTGCGGCGCAGCGCGGCCACGGACACGGGCGCCACGGCGTAGCTCAACACCAGCGCGGCGGAGACCACGTTGATCAGCGCTTCCCATGACGGGAACGGCAAGGTCCAGAACACCGACAGGGCGAAGGTCAGCCACAGCGCCGGGCGCGGGATGCCGGACTTCTCATCGATATGGGTGAAGACCTTGAAGAAGGTGCCGGTCTGCGCCCAGCCGTAGATCACTCGCGGGGTCGCGTTCATGTAGATGTTGCCGCAGCCGCTCGGCGAGATCACCGCGTCGGCTACCACCAGATACGCCAGCCAGCCCACGCCCAGTGCCAGTGCGATGTCGCGGTACGGCAGGGAAAACTCTTTGCTGATTCCAGCCCAGCCATTGGCGAGCATTTCGGTCGGGATGCTGCCGAGAAAGGCCATTTGCAGCAGCACATAAATCAGCGTCGACAGCAGCACCGAGAGGATCAACGCGATGGGAATAGTGCGCTGCGGATTCTTCACTTCACTGGCCACCGAGATGATCGGCGTCAGCCCCAGATAAGCGAAAATAACGCCACCCGCCGACACCGCCATTTCGATACCGGACAAACCGAACGGGGCGAATCCTTGCACGTGGAAGTTGGCCGGTTTGAAGAAGGTGAACAGCACGCCGATGACCAGTAACGGCACGATGAACTTGAACACGCTGACCAGATTATTGGCCTTGGCGAAGGTTTTCACGCTGCGGTAGTTGAGCAGGAAAAACACGCACAGCAGCCCGAACTGCACCATCCAGCCGAGAATCGTCGGGTCGCCGCTGCCAGCCTTGGTCAGCTCGGGAAACCATGCGGCCGCGTATTGGCGTGAAGCAACCACTTCGATCGCCACCAGGCTGGAAAACGCAATCAGGGTGATGAAGCCCATCAAGTAGCCAAGCAGCGGCCCGTGGGAGTAAACCGGGTAACGCACGACGCCGCCGGCACGCGGTAATGCCGCGCCCAGTTCGCAATAAACGATACCCAGCAACAATACGGCGAACCCGCCCAGCAACCAGGAGAAAATCCCCGCCGGCCCGGCGATGGCGGACACATGGCTGGCCGCGAACAGCCAACCGGAACCGAAGATCGCACCGAGCCCGATAAAAGTGAGGTCGATCAGTGAAAGCTGTTTTTTGAACTTGCCTTGGCCTGACATGGCATCGCCTTCTTGTGAGTTATTGGATAGGCAGTTGTGTCACTGGGACGGCCAGACTTTGAACTTATCAACGGTGGGGCGATTGATGTTTTGTCACAGGATCAATGACGAAATCAGCACAGTTGCGTAGACGAAACGTGGCCCTCGACACTTCTTGAACGATGCTGCAATCTGCACGCGAAGGCCGCATGGCAGGCGCTTTGTCCATCCACGTTACGAGGGGATTGTTTGATGCAGCAGGCGTTTTCGATCCTGACTCAAGGTATTGATGGGCATCGCCCGCAGACACTTGAGGAGCTGTTGGCGGGCGCGGCGCTGCTGTTGCCGATGCTCGATGTGATCCCCAATGCGGCTATTTTCATCAAGGATGTGCAAGCCCGTTATGTACTCGCCAATCGCACGCTGGTGCAACGCTGTGGCTTGAAGGATTTGCGCCCGTTACTTGGCAAAACCAGTGCACAGGTGTTCCCGGCGCAACTCGGGCCGGGCTACACCGAGCAGGATCGCAAGGTGCTGGAGGAAGGGTTTGTGCTGGAAGATCAGCTTGAACTGCATCTGTACGGCAGTCGCGAACCGGGCTGGTGCCTCACGCACAAGCAGCCGCTGTACAACCGTGACGGGGTGATCATTGGTCTGGCGGGGATTTCCGTGGACCTGCAATCGGCCAGCGAAACCCATCCGGCATTCGAGCGGCTGGCGGCTGTCGATGAGCATATTCGCGCGCATTTCAATCGTCGGGTCACCCTCAGTGAACTGACCCGAATCGCCGGCATTTCAGTCGCGCAACTGGAGCGCTACTGCAAACGAGTGTTCCACCTGACGCCACGGCAGATGATCCAGAAAGTGCGCCTCGAACACGCGCACCGATTGCTGCATACCGACCTGCCGATTACCGACGTGGCGCTGCAATGCGGCTACACCGATCACAGCGCCTTCACCCGCCAGTTCAAGGCGTCGACCGGGTTCACTCCGCGCGAGTATCGGCAGGCAACGGGATAGAGACTGACTGAGGCGCAAACGTTTTTTCGAGTACTGTTGGCCTGATCTGGAGAAGCGAGGATGAATGTTGAATCATGAACTGTGGCTGGAGCCTGATGGCTTAGAGTTGTTTGTGGTGTCCGGGCCTCATGGTGATGAGGCGCGAGCGCTTCTTGCACCGGGGTCGAAACTGGTCTGGGAAGTCACCGCCGACAGCTATTTTGAAGCGATGACCAAGTACTTCGCATACATGGATTGGGGAGTATGGACGACCGATTTTCCAGAGCACGATAAAACCAGCTATCGGGATCGCGGTTGGGACACCAGCCAGAACGATGAGTAATGCTGCACGACAATATCGCGACATCGATGCAGGAGCTGCTGCAGGCTGCTCCTGCAAGGACAGCGTTGTCAGGTCAATACGCTCAGCCATGCCGAAAGTAGCAGCAACAACGCCAGTGCCGTGTTCATCCGCTTGAACGCCTTTGGCGATCCCATCAGCCGCGCACTGCCCACGCCCAGCAATGCCCAGAACGTCATGCACGGCAACGACACCAGCAGAAATGCCAACGACAACACCAGCAATCGCAGGGTCTTGTCACCACCGCCGACAAATACACTGACCACCGCCACGGCCATCATCCACACCTTTGGATTGAACAGTTGCAGTATGGCCGCGCCCAGCACGCTGAAACCTTCCTCCTGGGTATCTGCGGGGTCCAGCGATGGCGGTGTGCTGCGAAAGATTTGCCACGCCAGCCAGCTCAACCAGAGCACACCGCCCCAGGCCATGGCTTGCTGCACGCGCGGGTAGCGCAGCAAGGTTTCGCCGGCACCGAGGCCGACCACCAGCACAATCAGTGCCGCCGCCGCGCAGGCGCCAAAAATGATCGGCAGCGTGGCGAGCAAGCCTTGGCGCGAACTGTGGCTCAACACCAGAATATTGGTCGGCCCCGGGGTGATCGAAGCGACGAAAGCAAACAGCAGAAAGGGCAGTAATGACGCCATGATCCGGATTTCCTGAAAATGAACACAGGCAGCCATGATCGCCAGTCGGTATGCGTCAGTCTGGAAGGTTTGAGCAGCGCTTGCGGTAGTCGGCAGGGGTGAGTTGGTAGGCGCGGCGGAACCAGCGACCGAGATGACTCTGATCAGCAAAGCCGAGCACGCTGGCGACCTGTGCCGGCGTTTCGCCGCGCGCCAGCAATTGCCGCGCCTTGGCCAGGCGCAATTGGATCAGGTACGCGTGAGGAGCCAGGCCAAAGGCTGTCTTGAACGCGCGGCTCAGACGAAAGCGATCCACCCCGCAGACCCGGGCGAGGTCATCGAGACCGATATCTTCATAGGTATGCGCGTGCAGAAAGTCCCGTGCCATTTGGGCGACCAAAGGCAGGCGCGGATCGAAATCCTGACGTTTGCGCCAAGCGAGATGGCGCGTGAGCGAGCCTAGCAGGCCGTCGACGGCGGTCTGGCGGACGATGCGCAGATCGCCGTCATGCAGCGCATGAAAAGCTTGATTGATCGCTGTGGCCAGGCGCGGGTCCTGACTCAGCGTGTCGGCAAAACCGGGCTGGCTGTCGGACGGTGCGTCTTCGAACAGCGCGTGCATTTCACGCTCCAGCCAGTGCGGATCGAGGTAGAGCATCGAATAGGTGAAACCTTCCTCGGTCGGCGCCTGGCCATCGTGGATTTCCCCCGGCTCCAGCAGGAACACGTTGCCCGGCGTACTGCGATGGCGCACGCGGCGGCAATTGAATTGCTGCACACCTTGTTCGGTGACGCCGACGAGGAAACTGTCATGCCAGTGTGGATCGTAGGCGTGTCCCTCGAAGTGAGCTCGAATCGATTCGATCCCGGTATCGCCATCCTGGGACAGCTCGATCCAGTTGCGTTTATCCATGGAAGGCTCCCGAGGCTCGGCTTTGAAAGGTGCGGCTCGATAAAATACCGCGCAACGGTGAAGAGCGTTTAGAAGATTTGTGCAGATGGGGCAGGGCAACCCGCTAAACTCGATAAAACACGTCCCTCTGGCGACAGGTGAAACGCGATGATCGACCGACGCTCGCTGTGGCTCCTGCCCATCCTGATCGCGCTCAGCCTGACGCTAACGACAGCCTGCTCAAACCGCAAACACTATCCGCCCTCAGGCGTCGGCGACAGTTGCTACGCCAAAGCCTTGCCAACGGTCGGCGAGGGCGGCCTGGCCTGGGGCTCCAGTCTGAACATCGCTCGACAAAAATCGCTGAACAACTGCATCCGGTATGCCGGGCGTTCCAGAGGTACGCCGGACACCTGCCAGGTGGTGTTGGCCAAGTGTCGCTAGTTCTTCTGTTGACATGGTTGCTTTAGGCAAATATATAGTTGCCTGAAGCAACTAAATGAGCTTTCGTCATGTCCAGTACTCATCTACTCGAGCAAGCCGACGTCGTGCGCGGCTTCAATCGCTTCTACACCCATCAGATCGGCGTATTGCAGGAACATCTGCTGCAAAGCGACTACTCGCTGACCGAGCTACGCATTTTGTATGAGCTGGCCTCACGGGGTGACCTGACCAGCGCCGATCTGCGCCAGATGCTCGGCCTGGACGCCGGCTACATGAGCCGGATCATCAGCGGTTTCGAAAAGCGCGGACTGATTCAGAAAGTTCCGTCGCCCACGGACGCCCGCGCTGCACAATTGCACCTCACCGACCTCGGGCGCGAAATTCTGGTCCCGCTGGAAAAGGCCTCCCGCGAACAGATCGTCGCCATGCTCGAGCGATTGCCTGAACCGCAGCAAAAACAACTGATCGGCGCCATGACGCTGATCCAGACACTGCTGGAGGGCAGCAAGGACTCAACTTACCTGTTGCGAGATCCGCAGCCGGGCGACATGGGCACGGTGATGCAACAACAAGCCGCACTCTATACCCGCGAATACGGCTGGAATTCGGAGTTCGAGGCGCTGGTGGCCGAGGTGGTCGCCAAGTACCTGCGCGATTATGACCCGAGCTGCGAGCGCTGCTGGATTGCGGAAAAGGACGGCAAGGTCATCGGCTCCGTGTTCATCGTTCGCCAGGATGCCACCACCGCCAAACTGCGCATGCTCTACGTCGACGCCAGTGCGCGGGGCTTGGGCATTGGCAGTCGTCTGGTCGAGGAGTGCCTGCGTTTCGCCCGTCAGGTTGGTTACCAGAAAATGACCTTGTGGACGACCAGCAACCTGACGGCAGCGCGCAAGATTTATCAGCAGGCCGGATTTGAATTGGTGGAGGAGGAGGCGGTTCACAGCTTTGGCAAGGATCTGGTGAGTCAGACGTGGGCGCGGGTGTTGTGATCTGTTTTTCGTCGTCGGGTGCAGTGAAAAGGCAGACGAAAAAAAAACCACCTTAGCGAGGTGGTTTTTTTGTAAACCTTGGTTTGCGACCGAGGTTTGTTGCTTCACTAGCCGAACTGACGTGTGAGGATAGTATGAGCCTTTGCGCCACCTTGCAACGGTAATAGCTTTTTTTGAACGACTTTTTCCAGATATGTTTATTCTAATAAACAGACAGAAATAACGGTTTACAAAGGCAATAGAACTCTCTGCATGAAATCCTTTTATTGAGGTTATGATGCAGGCGCTCATATGTTGGTTCGGTAGTGAGATCTGGCTGGAAAACTTAACAGTTTCTTTCCCTTTGACACGGTTTTGCACCCGTGCCGGGATGATGGCTCAGAGGGCTTTCAACCGGCCGCCTCACTAGTCGAACTGACGTTCAGGCTGAAAGCAAGCATGGTCCGGTAAGCTTGCTGGAGGTTTGGCCCCCAGCCCTGGAGGCCAAAACGTATGAAGCTTTTGCTGCGTGCGCTGAGCCTTGTATGGAGATTGTTTAAAGCCTTTCGCTTTTACGAGTTCCTGCGAGACCACTTTGACGACCTGAAGTAACGGTCGTTGAAGTGGGAGAAGCCCGTTTCAGTTTCGACTGAAACGGGTTTTTTTTGTGGTAAATAACCTGTCATTAGTAGGAGTTCTGCAAGTTCGATCTCTTGACCCTGTAGGGCATTTCGTCGACATGTGTGGGTGTTGTCCCAAAGCGTCTCCACCGCCCACAAAAAGTGTTCGATTATCGAGTACCCAAACCTTCGTCCAATTGCCCACCGTGACACTCCGGCGTACTGTGAGTCGTGATGCCTGAAACCCCGTGATCCCAAAATAACGACAACAACGAGCAATGCCCCATGGACAGCCATCTGCTGAGCGATCGCAGCAGCGTGTTCCGTCACGCTGACCCTTATGCCGTCTCCGACTACGTCAATCAGCACGTCGGCCAGCACTTCATCGGCCTGTCCAGAACCGCCCACCCGCAAGCCAGCCTCAACCATCGCAAACTTGCCAATCTCGATCTGGCCCGCATCAGCTATGGCGGCAGCGTACGCGTGACCTCCGTGGCCCTGGAGACCGTTTACCACCTGCAAGTGCTGCTGCAAGGCAATTGCCTGTGGCGCGGGCACAAGCGCGAGCAGCATCTGGTGCCGGGCGAGTTGCTGTTGATCAACCCGGATGATCCGGTCGATCTGACTTACTCGGATGATTGCGAGAAATTCATCCTCAAGGTGCCGGTCAGCGTGCTTGAATCGGTGTGCGACGAGCAGCGCTGGCAGCGTCCGGCAAGCGGTATCCGTTTCCTGCGCAATCACTATCAGCTCGATGAACTGGAAGGCTTCACCAACCTGCTGGCGATGATCTGTCAGGAAGCCGAGGCCAGCGACCCGTTGCTGCGGGTGCAGGAGCATTACGCACAGATCATCGGCAGCAAACTGATCTCGCTGATGAACACCAACGTCAGCCGTGAATGCCTGAGTGCACCGAACGTCAGCTTTGAACGCGTCGTCGATTACATCGAGCGCAATCTGAAACTGGATTTGCCGGCCGAACATTTGGCCGCACAGGCGAGCATGAGCCCGCGCTCGCTGTACACCTTGTTTGAACGCCAACTGGGCGTCACGCCGATGCAATACATCCGCCAACGCAAGCTTGCGCGCATCCACGCCTGCCTCAGTGACCCGAGCTGCCCGGTGCGCAACCTCACCGAGCTGGCGCTGGACTACGGCTTCCTGCATTTGGGCCGTTTCTCCGAAAGCTATCGCCAGCAGTTTGGTGAACTGCCGTCGCAGACCTTCAAGCGCCGCCACTAACACTCCCCGCTGAAACTTCCCCGAATCACCTGCCGCGCCATCCTGCACAAATCGGATAGTGATCTGCAGGATTCGGCTATTGCCCCGTGCTGCGCCTCCCTAATCTGACCTGGCCTGAACAATAACAATGGAGGCCCCGGCCATGTCCCTGGGAATCGACTACCTCAATGCCATGCTTGAAGAAGACAAGGAGAAGGGCGCCTACCGCTGCAAGCGGGAGATGTTCACCGATCCGCGTCTGTTCGAACTGGAGATGGCGCACATCTTCGAAGGCAACTGGATTTACCTCGCCCACGAAAGCCAGCTCCCCAACAACAACGATTTTCTGACCACCACCATGGGGCGCCAGCCGATCTTCATCGCGCGCAACAAGGACGGTGTACTCAATGCGTTCCTCAATGCCTGCAGCCATCGCGGCGCCATGCTCTGCCGGCACAAGTCCGGCAACCGCTCCAGCTACACCTGCCCGTTCCACGGCTGGACGTTCAACAACAGCGGCAAACTGCTCAAGGTCAAAGACCCGAGCGAAGCCGGTTACCCGCAAGGTTTCAACTGCGAAGGCTCGCATGACCTGACCAAGGTCGCGCGTTTCGAGTCCTATCGCGGTTTTCTGTTCGGCAGCCTGAATGCCGATGTGAAATCTCTCACCGAACATCTGGGCGAGTCGGCAAAAATCATCGACATGATCGTCGACCAGTCGCCAGAAGGCCTGGAAGTGCTGCGCGGTTCCAGCTCTTACATTTACGAAGGCAACTGGAAACTCACCGCTGAAAATGGCGCCGATGGCTACCATGTCAGCTCGGTGCACTGGAACTACGCCGCCACCCAGAACCAGCGCCAGCAGCGCGAAGCCGGTGAAGCAATCAAGACCATGAGCGCCGGCAGTTGGGCGAAGAAGGGCGGCGGTTTTTACTCCTTCGATCACGGCCATCTGCTGCTCTGGACTCGCTGGGCCAACCCCGAAGACCGCCCCGCCTATGAGCGCCGCGATGAACTGGCCCGTGATTTCGGTCAGGCCCGTGCCGACTGGATGATCGAAAACTCGCGCAACCTGTGCCTGTACCCGAACGTGTATCTGATGGACCAGTTCAGTTCACAGATCCGCATCGCCCGGCCAATCTCGGTCGACAAGACTGAAATCACCATTTACTGCATCGCCCCCAAAGGCGAGAGCGCCGAAGCCCGCGCCAAACGCATTCGGCAGTATGAAGATTTCTTCAACGTCAGCGGCATGGCCACACCGGATGACCTCGAAGAGTTCCGCTCGTGTCAGACCGGTTACGGCGCCGGGCGCGGCTGGAATGACATGTCCCGTGGCGCGACCCATTGGGTCGAAGGCGCCGACGCCGCCGCCGAAGAAATCGATCTGAAGCCGCTGCTCTCGGGCATGCGTACCGAAGACGAAGGCCTGTTTGTGCTGCAACACAAGTACTGGCAGGAAACCATGCTCAAAGCCGCTGCCACCGAGCCACAGCTGATTCCCGTGGAGGCCGTGTGATGAGCAACCTTCACGACACCGTGCGCGACTTTCTCTACCGCGAAGCGCGCTATCTCGATGACGGCCAATGGGATCAATGGCTGGAGCTGTACGCCGCGGATGCGACCTTCTGGATGCCGGCCTGGGACGACAACGACACGCTTACCGAAGACCCGCAAAGCGAAATCTCGCTGATCTGGTACGGCAACCGTGGCGGCCTCGAAGACCGCATCTTCCGGATCAAGACCGAGCGCTCCAGCGCGACCATTCCCGACACTCGCACCTCACACAACCTGAGCAACATCGAGATCGTCGAGCAGGGCGACGGCCAGTGCCAGGTGCGTTTCAACTGGCACACCCTGAGCTTTCGCTACCAGGTCACTGACAGCTACTTCGGCAGCAGTTTCTACACCCTCGATCTGCGCGGCGAACAGCCGCTGATCACGTCCAAGAAAGTCGTGCTGAAAAACGATTACGTCCGTCAGGTCATCGATATTTACCACATCTAGTCGACACGACGAGGTGCACCATGAATTTCCAGATTGCGCTTAATTTTGAAGACGGCGTCACCCGTTTCATCGAGGCTGGCGGCCATGAAACTGTGGCCGACGCGGCGTATCGCCAAGGCATCAACATCCCGCTGGACTGCCGCGATGGCGCTTGCGGCACCTGCAAATGTTTCGCCGAGGCCGGGCGTTATGACATGGGCGACAACTACATCGAAGACGCCTTGAGCGCCGACGAACTCGCGCAAGGTTATGTGCTGACCTGCCAGATGCGCGCCGCCAGCGATTGCGTCGTCCGCGTGCCGGCCGGCTCGCAGCTGTGCAAGACCGAACAGGCCAGTTTCCAGGCCTCGATCAGCGCTGTCCGGCAGTTGTCCGAGAGCACCATCGCGCTGTCGATCAAGGGCGAGGCACTGAGCAAACTGGCGTTTCTGCCGGGTCAATACGTCAATCTGCAAGTGCCGGGCAGCGCGCAGACTCGCGCTTATTCCTTCAGCTCGTTGCAGAAGAACGGCGAGGTCAGCTTCCTGATTCGCAACGTGCCCGGTGGCCTGATGAGCAGCTTTCTCACCGGCCTGGCCAAGGCTGGCGACAGCATGAACCTGGCCGGTCCTTTGGGTAGTTTTTATCTGCGCGAAATCCGCCGACCGCTGTTGCTGTTGGCGGGCGGCACGGGCCTGGCACCGTTCACCGCCATGCTGGAGAAAATCGCCGAGCAGGGCAGCGATTATCCCGTGCATTTGATCTACGGCGTGACCAATGATTTCGATCTGGTCGAACTCGATCGTCTCGAAGCCTTCGCCGCCCGCATTCCGAACTTCAGTTTCGGCGCCTGCGTGGCCAACCCGCAGAGCGCGCATCCGCTCAAGGGCTACGTCACCCAGCACATCGAGCCACGCCATCTCAATGAGGGCGACGTCGACGTGTACCTCTGCGGCCCGCCGCCGATGGTCGAAGCCGTCAGCCAATACATCCGCGAGCAGGGCATCACCCCGGCGAACTTCTACTACGAAAAATTCGCCGCAGCGGCTGCCTGAAACCCTTATTTCGAGGTTGTCATGAACAACAGATTCTCCAACAAGGTCGCGCTGGTCACCGGCGCGGCGCAGGGTATCGGCCGCCGTGTGTGCGAACGCTTGTTACGCGAAGGTGCGCAAGTGGTTGCCGTCGACCGCTCCGAACTGGTTCACGAACTGCAAGGCGAGGGCGTTCTCGCGCTGACCGCCGACCTTGAGCAATACGCCGATTGCGCGCGGGTCATGGCCGAAGCCATCAACACGTTTGGCCGTCTCGACATTTTGATCAACAACGTCGGCGGCACGATCTGGGCCAAGCCGTTCGAACACTACGAAGTCGAACAGATCGAAGCGGAAGTGCGCCGTTCGCTGTTCCCGACCCTGTGGTGTTGCCACGCCGCACTGCCATACATGCTCAAACAAGGATGCGGCGCCATCGTCAATGTTTCATCGATTGCTACCCGCAGCGTCAATCGCGTGCCTTACGGTGCGGCCAAGGGCGGTATCAACGCACTCACCGCGTGCCTGGCCTTTGAAAACGCCGAGCGTGGCATCCGCGTCAACGCCACGGCTCCGGGCGGCACCGAAGCACCGCCCCGGCGCATCCCGCGCAATGCCGGCGAACAGTCGGCGCAGGAGCAAGCCTGGTATCAGGAAATCGTCGCGCAAACCCTCGACAGCAGCCTGATGAAGCGCTACGGCAGCCTCGACGAACAGGTCGGCGCGATCCTCTTTCTGGCTTCCGATGACGCCTCGTACATCACCGGCGTGACCCTGCCGGTCGGTGGCGGCGACCTTGGTTGATCACTCTGTAAAGGACACAGACATGCAGCGAATTCTGATTGAAAGCCTGTCGACCATCATCGTCGACCTGCCAACCATCCGCCCGCACAAGCTGGCGATGCACACGATGCAGAAGCAGACTCTGGTGATTCTGCGTCTGCGCTGCAGCGATGGTATTGAAGGTATCGGCGAAGCCACCACCATCGGCGGTCTAGCTTACGGTTATGAAAGCCCGGAAAGCATCAAAGCCAATATCGACGCGCACTTGGCGCCGGTGTTAGTCGGCATGGAAGCGAACAATATCAACGCGGCGATGCAGCGGCTCGACAAGATCGCCAAGGGCAATACTTTCGCCAAGTCCGGCATCGAAAGCGCATTGCTCGATGCTCAAGGCAAGCGCCTCGGTCTGCCGGTCAGCGAACTGCTCGGCGGCCGTGTACGTGACAGCCTCGAAGTGGCCTGGACCCTGGCCAGTGGCGACACCGCCCGCGACGTTGCCGAAGCCGAACAGATGCTCGACGCGCGCCGCCATCGCATCTTCAAACTGAAGATCGGCGCCAACCCGCTGGAGCATGATCTCAAGCACGTCATAGCGATCAAAAAAGCCTTGGGCGAGCGCGCGAGTGTGCGGGTCGACGTCAACCAGTATTGGGATGAATCCCAAGCGATTCGTGGCTGTCAGGTCTTGGGTGCCAACGGTATTGACCTGATTGAGCAGCCGATCTCGCGGGTCAATCGTTCCGGACAGATTCGTCTGAACCAGCGCAGTCCGGCACCGATCATGGCCGATGAATCGATCGAAAGCGTCGAGGATGCTTTCAGCCTCGCTGCCGACGGCGCCGCCAGTGTGTTCGCCCTGAAAATCGCCAAGAACGGCGGCCCGCGTGCCGTGTTGCGCACCGCACAAATCGCCGAGGCAGCGGGCATCGCGTTGTACGGCGGCACCATGCTTGAAGGCTCCATCGGCACGCTGGCCTCGGCGCACGCCTTCCTCACGCTCAAACAATTGACCTGGGACACCGAACTGTTCGGCCCGTTGTTGCTGACCGAAGACATCGTCACAGAAACGCCGCAGTACCGCGATTTCCACCTGCACATCCCGCGAACTCCGGGCCTTGGCCTGACGCTGGACGAAGAGCGTCTGGCGCGTTTTCGCCGCCACTGAATCAGGAGAGCCACCATGTTGTTCCACGTAAAAATGACCGTGAAGTTGCCCGTCGATATGGACCCGTCTCTGGCCAATCGGCTCAAGTCTGACGAGAAGGAACTGGCCCAACGGCTGCAACGCGATGGCGTCTGGCGGCACTTGTGGCGCATCGCCGGGCACTACGCCAATTACAGCGTGTTCGATGTGCCGAGCGTCGAGGCGCTGCACGACACGCTAATGCGCTTGCCTTTGTTTCCCTACATGGAGATCGAGGTCGACGGCCTCTGCCGGCATCCGTCGTCGATCCACAGCGACGACCGCTGACCCAACCCGGTCCCTGTAGGAGTGAGCCTGCTCGCGATAGCGGTGTGTCATTCAGCATTGATGGTAACTGGCAGACCGCTATCGCGAGCAGGCTCACTCCTACAAGGGACGGTGCTGGAACTCAAGAACTGCGTCGACAAAACAACAAGATGAGGTAACCACCATGACCGTGAAAATTGCCCACACCGCCGAGCTGCAAGCCTTCTTCAAAGAAGCCGCCGGTTTCGCCAACGACGAGGGTAATTCCCGCCTGAAAACCATCGTCCTGCGCATCTTGCAGGACAGCGCCAAGATCATCGAAGACCTCGACATCAGTGATGACGAATTCTGGAAAGCGGTCGACTATCTCAACCGACTCGGCGCGCGTTCGGAAGCCGGACTGCTGGTTGCCGGCCTCGGAATCGAGCATTTTATCGACCTGTTGCAGGACGCCAAGGACGCGCAGATCGGTTTGACCGGCGGCACACCGCGCACCATCGAAGGCCCGCTCTACGTGGCCGGCGCGCCGCTGTGTGAAGGCGAGTGCCGCATGGATGACGGCAGCGAGGAGGGCGTCGCCACGGTGATGCTCCTCGAAGGCCAGGTGTTCGATCTTCACGGCCAACCGTTGGTCGGTGCCACGGTTGACCTGTGGCACGCCAACACCAAGGGCACGTACTCGTTTTTCGACCCGAGCCAGTCCGAGTACAACCTGCGTCGACGCATCATTACCGACGCCGAAGGCCGCTACCGCGCTCGCAGCATCGTCCCGTCCGGTTATGGCTGCGACCCGCAAGGCCCGACCCAGGAATGCCTGAACCAACTCGGCCGCCATGGCCAGCGCCCGGCCCATGTGCACTTCTTCATCAGCGCGCCGGGGCATCGGCACCTGACGACGCAGATCAATCTGTCGGGTGATCAGTATTTGTGGGATGACTTCGCCTATGCGACCCGTGAAGGGTTGGTTGGGGAGGTGGTGTTTCGTGAGGACGCGGCGTTGGGGCGTTTTGCCGAGCTGAAGTTCGACTTCCAGTTGCAACCCGCGCCGGACGCCAGTGCTGAGCAACGCAGCCAACGGCCGCGTGCGTTGCAAGACGCTTGATACCGAGTCGTCAGTGCCCCTCACCCTAACCCTCTCCCAGAGGGAGAGGGGACTGATCGGGGTGATCTTGAGCGCTACGTCGACCTGAACGTTTTGTACCGTGCTACGCCGACCTGAACAGTTTGTGCCGAATCCATAATCGACTCGGTCGTTCAGGTCGATGTATCGCGATATACACCTCGGTCGGCTCCCTCTCCCTCTGGGAGAGGGCTGGGGTGAGGGGAAATCGGGCCTAAGGTAATGCGAAAAAGATATTGGCTCAGTATTTTTAAGATCGTTTAGTTTTGTCGCAACGACGAATCAAAACGCATCAAACCGATAGACCCCCGATTGCCATGACGGCACACGCTGAATCGATCACAGGTTCTTCAGGTTTGATTCACACGGGAGTGAATCATGCCGCATACCCTCGATATCACCGCATTACCAACGCTGGACCTGTCGCTGTTCGAAGGCACGGCGCAGCAGCGCTACGAGTTTCTTGAAAACCTGCGCCACGCCGCCCGTGACGTCGGCTTCTTCTACCTGACCGGGCATGGCATCGACAATGACTTGCTCAAGCAAGTGCAGGCCCACGCCCATCAATTCTTCGCCTTGCCCGACAGCGAGAAAACCGCCGTCGGCATGATCAACTCGCCGCACTTTCGCGGTTACAACCGGGCCGCCTCGGAGATCACCCGTGGCCAGCCCGATCTGCGTGAACAGTTCGATCTGGGTGCCGAGCGCGAGGCGCTGCCCTTGACAGCGGACAGCCCGTTCTGGGCGCGGCTGCAAGGTCCCAATCAATGGCCGGCGGCACTGCCGGAACTGAAACCGTTGCTGCTGGAATGGCAAGAGGCGATGACGCGGATGTCGTTGCGCCTGCTGCGTGCGTTCGCTCAGGCGTTGTCGCTGCGCGCCGATGCGTTCGATCAACTCTACGGCGACAAACCCAACGAACACATCAAGTTGATGCGCTATCCCGGCCAGTCCAGCGAGTCGAGCCATCAAGGCGTCGGCGCACACAAGGACTCAGGTTTCCTCAGCTTCCTCCTGCAAGACCAGCAGGCCGGTCTGCAGGTCGAGATCGAAGAGGGCCGCTGGATCGATGCGTTGCCGCGCGAGAACACCCTGGTGGTGAACATCGGCGAACTGCTTGAGCTGGCCAGCAACGGTTATCTGCGGGCCACGGTGCATCGCGTGGTTTCGCCACCGGCGGGTAGCGAACGCCTGTCTGTCGCGTTCTTCCTCGGCGCGCAACTGGACGCCGTGGTGCCGCTGTATCCGTTGCCCACCGCACTGTTGCGCGAGGCGCGCGGGCCGGCGAGTGATCCGCTCAATCCGCTGTTTCGCGATGTCGGCTGGAACTACCTCAAGGGTCGTCTGCGCTCGCATCCCGATGTCGCCCAGCGCTTCTACGCCGATGCGCTGCTGCCGCCACCGCCCGTTCGCAAATCCGCCTGACTCATCACTCGCTCAAGGACTCCGCACATGATCAACAAAGCAGGTTTGACCCTGGCCGTGCTCGGCGCGCTGCTGACGTCGTTCGGTTCGCAGGCGCTGGAGCCGCTGCGCGTCGCCGCCGACCCGGTGCCCCACGCGCAGATTCTGGCGTATATCCAGAAAATCGATCCGCAGCTCAATCTCAAAGTCATCGAGATCCCCAACGGAGTGAACTCCAACGAGCTGTTGGTGCACGGTGACGTCGACGCCAATTACTTTCAGCACTTGCCGTACCTGAAATCCCAGGAAAAGGCCCTCGGCGAAAAACTCGCGGTGGCCGCCACGGTGCATATCGAACCCTTGGGCATTTACTCGCACCGGCACAAAAGCTTCGCTGACGTGCCGGTAAAAGGCACCGTCGCCGTGCCCAACAATGTCACCAACCTGAGTCGCGCGCTGTACCTGTTGCAGGACAATGGCCTGATCAAACTCAAACCCGGCTTCAACGATCCGGCGGCCGATCAGGCAACGCCCAAGGACATCGCCGAGAACCCGAAACAGCTGAAGATTCTCGAGATCGAATCACCGCAGATTCCGCGCTCGCTGGATGACGTCGATCTGGCCGTGATCAACGGCAACTACGCGCTCGACGCAGGCCTGGTGCCGGCCAAGGATGCCTTGGGTCTGGAGAAAGCCGAGCACAATCCTTACGCCAATATTCTGGTGACTACGCCGAAGCTGGAGCACGACCCGCGTATCGCGCAATTGGCCAGGGATCTGACGTCGCCCGAGGTCGCCAAGTACATCACCGATAACTTCGCAGGTTCGGTGATTCCGGTGGCGGGCGGCAAACCATGATCGCCGTCGAGCAGGTGAGTAAGACCTACCCCTCGGCCACGCAACCGGCGCTGGATCAGGTCTCGCTGAGTATTCCCGACGGCGCGGTCTACGGGATTCTCGGGCGTAGCGGGGCGGGCAAGTCGACGTTGCTGCGTTGTCTTAACCTGCTGGAACGTCCGGACAGCGGACGCATTCTGCTCGATGGCATCGACCTGACGACGCTGTCGGTCAGCGATTTGCGCCGCCAGCGTCAGCGCATTGGCATGATCTTCCAGGGCTTCAACCTGCTGCATTCGCGCACCGTTTTCGACAACATCGCGGTGCCGCTGGAGATCGCCAATGTCGGCAAACCGTGGCGCCACGTGCGGGTTCGCGAATTGCTGGAACTGGTCGGTTTGAGTGATAAGGCGCAGGCCTTTCCCTCGCAATTGTCCGGCGGGCAGAAACAGCGCGTCGGCATTGCCCGCGCCCTCGCCGCAGAGCCGGCGTACCTGCTCTCGGACGAAGCCACCAGTGCGCTCGACCCGGAAACCACCGAATCGATCCTTGAACTGCTGCGCGACATCAATCGGCAACTGGGCGTGACCATCGTGCTGATCACCCACGAACTGGAGGTGGTCAAGTCGATCTGCGACCACGCGGCCTTCATGGCCAACGGACGTCTGGTCGAAGCCGGGCCGGTGCCACGATTGCTGGCCGATGCGCAATCGCAACTGGGCGCTTCGCTGCGCCCGACTTGCGGTTTGCCGTTGGGCCACGCTGAGCCGGGCCTGAGTTTTCTAAAACAATACGGCGTACGGGCGGCGCACTCATGAACCGCACGGTCAATTGGGATGAAATCCTGCAACTGGTGTTCAACGCCACCGGTGAAACCCTGTACATGGTCTTGCTTGCGGGGCTGTTCACGCTGCTGATCGGCTTACCGCTGGGCGTGTTGCTGTTCATCAGTCGTCGCGACGGACTGTTGCCGTTGCCACGCTTGAATGCCGCGCTGGGTAGTGTGGTTAACCTCGGCCGCTCACTGCCGTTCGTGGTCATGCTGATTGCGTTGATTCCGCTGACACGGCTGCTGGTCGGCACAACGCTGGGCAGCACCGCCGCCGTGGTGCCAATCACCATCGGCGCGTTTCCGTTTTTCGCGCGCATCGTCGAAAACGCTCTGGACGAAGTCGACAAGGGTCGCATCGAAGCGATCCTCGCCATGGGCGGCGACATCGGTCATGTGATCTTCAAAGTGCTGTTGCCCGAAGCGCTGCCGGCATTGCTTGCGGGTATCACGCTGACGCTGGTGATGCTGATCGGTTTTTCCTCGATGGCCGGGGTGATCGGTGGCGGCGGGCTGGGTGATCTGGCGATCCGTTACGGCTATCAGCGTTTCAACAATGAAGTGATGGTTGCCACGGTGGTGGTGTTGGTGATCCTCGTTCAGGGCGTGCAAAGCCTGGGCGATCGGTTGGTTCGTTCGCTGGCGCATCGCCGCTAAGGAATTGTATGAGTGTGCCGGTCGCCGTCGTTCGCGAGCCTTTGATTCGTGTACGTGAGCTAAGCAAACTATTTGGCGCGAGTCGGGCGCTGGACCGTGTCAGCCTGGACATCTATCCCGCCGAAGTGGTCGCGTTGCTCGGTGCCAATGGCGCGGGCAAATCGACCCTGGTGAAGATTCTCGCGGGCAGCCAGACCGCCGACGCTGGCGAGATCTGGCTGGAGGGCGCGCCGCGACATTTCAGTTCGCCGCTGTCGGCGCGGCGCTTCGGCATTGTCGCAGTGCACCAGCAGATCAACGAGGGCATCGCACCGGGTTTGAGCGTCGCGGAAAACCTCCTGCTCGATGAACTGTGCAAGCCGGACGCGGACTTCTGGCTCAATCGCCAACGTTTGCTGAAACGCGCCGCGAGCATCGCCGCCGGGCTGGGTTTGACCTTGCCGCTGGAGCAGCCAATCGAACATCTCGGTCAGGCCGAACGGCAATTGGTGGTGCTCGCCCGGGCCTTGGCGTTGCAACCGCGCCTGCTGATTCTCGATGAGCCGACGGCGGCGCTCTCCGACACCGAGGCGCAGCGCCTGTTTGGTTTGATCGACACCTTGCGCAGTCGCGGCGTGGCGATTCTGTACATCTCCCATCGACTCTCCGACCTGCAACGCGTGGCGGATCGCGCCATCGTTCTGCGCGATGGTCAGTTCGCGGGCGAGTTCACGGCGCGGCAATTGCCGGAGGCGGTGAGTGCCATGCTAGGGCTGGCGCTGGCCGAGCATGTTTATCAGCCAAGCGTGGCCGGGCGCGAGGTGTTGAAAATCAGCGCCATGCAAATCCTGCCGCGCTCCGCCGCGTTCGATCTGAGCCTGCACGAGAATGAAGTGGTGGTGCTGACCGGGCTGTTGGGTGCCGGTAAAAGTGAAATGGCCGAGGTGCTGTTCGGCCTGCGTAACGCGTCCTCCGGCCGCTTGCAACTGGATGGCGCGGACTGGCGTGCGGACTCACCACGCCAGGCCATTCAAAGCGGGGTGTTCTTCGCGGCCGAAGATCGCGCCAGTCAGTCGCTGATACCTGATTTCTCCCTGCGCCGGACCTTGACCTTGCCGTTTCTGGAGCGTTTCAGCCGTGGCGGTTTTATCCGTAACCGCGCCGAAGCGGCAGCAGTCGAGGCGCAAGTGGCGGCGCTCGGTATCAAGACCGCCGGTATCGATGTGCCGATGACTGCGTTGTCGGGCGGCAATCAACAGAAAGTCGTGCTCGGCCGCTGGCTGCTCGGCGAAGGGCGAGTATTGATCCTCGATGAACCGTTTCAAGGCGTCGACGTGCGCGCCCGCCGCGACATCGGCCAACTGCTGCGCGACAGCGCCGAGGGGCGCGCGACTTTAGTGATTTGCGCCGACGTCGATGAAGCCTTGGAAATTGCCGACCGCATCCTGCTGGTGCGCGATCACGCCGTGGTCGCGGAATACCCGCGTGCCGGCCTCAATCGCGCTGATCTGGTGGCCGCGCTGGCCGGCAGCGACGTGATCGAACATTCCCCTCAAGCCCCAAGGAGCAGAGCGAGTGCCTGATTCAAGTTCACTGTTATCGATCAAGCCGGCACGCGCCGAGCGTCTGTTGCACGGGTTGATCCGCTACGGCCTGCTATGGCTGCTGGGGCTGATCGTGGTGTTTTTCAGCGTTGCCGAGCCGGCATTCCTGCGCGTCGGTAACCTGTTCAGCATCCTGCAATCGGTGTCGATTGTCGCGCTGCTGGCGCTGGGCGTGACGCTGACCATGGCCGTCGGCGGCCTCGATCTGTCGATTGGCGCGGTGGCAGCGATGAGCCTGATGATCGCCAGTTACGTGATGGTTGTGCTCGGTTGGGGCGCGGTGCCGGCGGTGTTGATCAGTCTCGCGGGCGGGGCGCTGGTCGGCCTGCTCAACGGCTGGCTGATCGTCAAACTGCGGGTGCCGGACATTCTCGCGACGCTCGGCAGCATGTTTCTGGTGATTGGCGTGCAGCTGATTCCCACTGGCGGACGCTCGATTGCGGTCGGCATGACGCTGCCCAGCGGAGAAGAGACCGAAGGTACGTTCAGTGCCGCGTTTCTTGCGCTGGGGCGTGGGCGGTTGTGGGAGGTGGTGCCGATTCCCGTGCTGATTACCGCCGCAGTCGCTTTAGCCGTGTGGCTGTTTCTCGAACGCACGCGCATTGGCCGTTTGTTCTATGCCATCGGCGGCAACGAGCAAGCCGCACGCTTGGCCGGTGCGCCGGTGCAGCGCTTCAAATTGCTGGCTTACGTGCTCTCGGCGTTGCTCGCATCGCTGGGTGGATTATTGCTCGCGGCGCGCCTGGGCCGTGGTGACGTCAGTTCGGGCAACGGTCTGGTGCTGGATGCTCTCGGCGCGGCGCTGATCGGTTTTGCCGTACTCGGCGCGAAGAAACCCAACGCCTTTGGCACCCTGGTCGGGGCGCTGCTGGTGGCGGCGCTGCTCAACGGCCTGACCATGCTCAACGCGCCATATTACGCGCAGGATTTCGTCAAGGGACTGGTGTTGGTGCTGGCCCTGATGTTCACGTTCGGCCTCGCGCATCGGGCGCGTTGAGCCGCTTTATGCAAGGAAGTTGTATGCACGGTTCAATCACACAGTTCGCCCGTCATTGCCTCGCCGGTGCGCTGCTCTCGGCAATGGCGCTGAGCGCTCAGGCCAAAGCCTTGCCCGGCGCGCCGGCACCGTTCGACAAAGGTCAGGTGCAGATCGCGCTGGTGGGGTATCTGTTTTCCGGGGACTTTCCCGAGGCGTATCTACGCGGTGTCGAGAAGCAGACCGAAGCGCTGGGGGCCAACCTGCGGGTATTCGATGCCCGGCAGCAGGCGGCGAGTCAGGGCGAGATGATCGATCAGGCGATTGATCTGGGCGTCGACGGCATCATCGTTCAGCTCGGCCTGGCAGAAACGCTGAAAGCGCCGATTGACCGGGCCATCGCCAAAGGCATCAAGGTCGTCGCTTTTGACGTCGATCTGAACACCCCGCAAGTGACCCAAGTCGAGCAGGATCACCATGCACTGGCGCGTCTGGCGCTGGATCAGGCCGTCAAGGACAACGGCACGAAGTTCGATGCCGGCTACGTGTACATCAGTGGTTTTACACCGATGGAGCGTCGCGATGAAGTCTGGAGTCAGGTCAAGAAAGCCAATCCGGGGATCGTCGAGAAGGCACGCTTTGGCACGCTGAATCCGCCGATCGCCAACTCGGTCGCAGATCAGGCCAGCGCCGTGCTTCGAGCCAACCTGGGTATCAGCGTGATTTTTGCGCCGTTCGATGAATTCGCCAAAGGCGCGAAAATCGCCGTGGATGAGGCCGGGCTGACGAGCAAGGTGAAGATCTACAGCGCCGATATTTCCACCGCCGATATTCAGATCATGAAAGAGCCGGACAGCGCTTGGGCGGCGACGGCGGCGGTCAATCCGCAAGTGGCGGGGGCGATCAGCGTGCGCAGTCTGGCGATGTTGATTGCCGGGGAGAGTCCGGGGCATCAGGTGCTGGTGCCGCCGACGCTGATTACCCGTCAGCAGTTGCTGGATCTGGATGTGAAAAACGTTCGAGATCTGGCGCAGAAACTCCCGGCCTTCGGTGATACCGCCAATGTCGCGCGGGCGCCGTGGATCCCGGTGGTCAACTAGATCCTCCTACCGACAACGATCCCCTGTAGGAGTGAGCCTGCTCGCGATGGCGTCAGGTCTGTCGACATCTTTGGCGCTTGACCCAGCGCTATCGCGAGCAGGCTCACTCCTACAGGGAATTGGGGGCACCCTTGAAAATGGAGTGACTATGCACAACAAAGCTGCACGCTTACACAAAAGCCGTTCCCCGAAAACCGATCCGGCACTCGGTAAACGACTGCCCCCAGGCCAAGTGCTGACGGAGCGATTTCCAATTCTCCACGAAGGCGAAATCCCGGACTACGACCTCGCCAACTGGTCGCTGCGCCTGTTCGGCACGCTCGCACAGCCTATCGAATTACGTTACGCCGACCTGCAGGCACTGCCGCAACGACAACTGCGCTGCGACATCCATTGCGTGACACGCTGGTCGAAGTTCGACACCGAGTGGAGTGGGGTGCATCTGCAGGATTTGTTGCAGGCGTTCGATATCCAGCCAACCTCGGCGTTCGTCATGGCCCATGCCGACCACGATTACCAGACCAACTTGCGACTCGATGATCTGTTACACCCCGACAGCTTGTTGGCCACCCACTACGCCGGCCAGCCGCTGAGCGCGCAACATGGCTGGCCGTTGCGGCTGGTGGTGGCGGGGCGGTATTTCTGGAAGAGCGCGAAGTGGCTGCGCGGGCTCGAATTTGTCGAGCAGGAACAACCGGGGTTCTGGGAGCAGAACGGCTTTCATCTGCACGCCGATCCGTTTGCCGAACAGCGTTTCAGTGGTGATGAACTGGATATTGCCGAGGATGCCTGGCTGGGAAAAGAGTTCGACTAAGTAGCGTCTGATGCAGATCAAAACTGTAGGAGTGAGCCTGCTCGCGATAGCGGTGTGTCAGTTGACAACTTTCTTACTGATATACCGCTATCGCGAGCAGGCTCACTCCTGCAGGGAACCGTATTTCAGTCTAAAAATTGTTTTTAGTTGGTTGAAGTGTTGGCCCCGCAACACTTCTGCTGAACTAAGAACAATCCTTTAGAGCGATCTAACCTAAGCGTTATTGGTTCTTTTACGAGTTGCGGCAGCTCGTCTAGCATCGGCTTTCAAGGGGAAACGTCTCACGTTGGGGAAACTGCAACTCACCGTAAAAAAGCTTTACTGCCTTCCAGAAATCCAAAACTACAGCAGACATTGCCGCGCATTGCTTGCCGAACTTTATTGTCGGCAACGGCCGGGTATTAACTGCGATTCAAGGAGCTGTTATATGCAATACCGTTCCCGTTCATTACTGGCGGCTGCTGTCGTGTCCGCTATCTGGCAACTTCCGGCCAACGCCGAAGAAACTTCCGTCAGCGCTGCCAGCGAATCCCGACTCGGCACCGTGTTGGTCACCGGCACCCGTGGCACTTCACGCACCGTGCTCGATTCGCCGGTCCCGGTCGATGTGCTCACCGCCGAAGACCTCAAATCCGCTGGCGCCGCTGACGGTGAACTGGGCGCGGCGTTGCAGACGTTGCTGCCATCCTTCAGCCTGCCGCGCCAATCCAACTCCGGCGGCGCCGACCACGTGCGCGCGGCGCAACTGCGTGGCATGAGCCCGGATCAGGTGCTGGTGCTGGTCAACGGCAAGCGCCGCCATACGTCGGCGGTGGTCAACGATTCCTCGAAGATTGGTCGCGGTACCGCCCCGGTCGACTTCAACTCGATCCCGCTCAGTGCGATCAAACGCATCGAAGTGCTGCGTGACGGCGCCGGCGCGCAGTACGGTTCCGACGCGATTGCCGGGGTGATCAACATCATCCTCGACGACGCCCCCGAGGGCGGAGAAGTGTCCACCAGCTATGGCGCCTATCACACCCATCAGGACGCCATCGACAAGACCACCACCGACGGCCAGAACAGCGTCACCACCGCGAAGATCGGTACGCGCCTGGGCGAAGAGGGCGGGTTTATCCGTGGAGGCACCGAATACAAGGATCGCAACCCGACCAACCGCGCCGGTTTCGACGGTTTTGCCGACAGCCCCGGCCAGCGCAACTATGTGATGGGCGACGGCGTTGCGCGTGACGTCAACCTCTGGTTCAACAGTGAACTGCCGCTGGCCGGCGGCAAAGCCTACAGCTTCGGCACCTATAACCAGCGTCACACCACCGGCGCCGAGTTCTATCGCTACCCGTCCGAACAACCGCAGTTCTACCCCAACGGCTACTTGCCGCAATCGCTCGGCGACAATAAAGACGTCTCCGCCACCGCCGGTTTCAAAGGCCTGATCGGTGACGAGTGGGACTTCGACAGCAGCGTCACCCACGGTCGCAACCGCTTCGATGGCTCGACCCGACGCACGCTTAACGTCAGCCTCGGCGAAGACTCACCCACGAAGTTCGACACCGGCGATTACGAGCTGCGGCAGACCACCACCAACCTCGACTTCAGCCGTGAACTGCGTCTTGGCGAGCGCTCCTTTGTATTGGCGGTTGGCGGCGAATACCGCTACGAAAACTACCTGACCTATGCCGGTGACGAGGCCTCCTATATTGGCTCCGGAGCCGACGGCGCCAATGGCCTGCGGCCGAGCGAAGAGTCGGATCTGGATCGCAATGTGTTCGGCACTTACGCCGAGTTGTCCGGCGATCTCACTGACCGCTTCTTCGTTGACGCCGCCACCCGCTGGGAGCATTACGACGATGCCGGCAGCAAGCTCACCGGCAAACTCAGCGGTCGCTACAAACTCACCGAACAATGGGCCCTGCGCGGTGCGGTGTCGAACAACTTCCGCGCACCGTCGCTGGCGCAGAGTGGCTTCCAGAACACCACCAGCAACTTCGGCGATGGCGGTACGCTGACTGACATCCGCGTGCTCTCGGTCAACGACCCGATCGCCCGTGCGCTGGGTGCCGAGAAGCTTGATCCGGAAACCTCGAAGAACTTCAGCCTTGGCCTGACTTTCCAGTTGAACGAACGCTTCGACGCGTCGCTGGACGTGTTCCGCATCGACGTCAAAGACCGCATCACCCTGTCGCAACGCATTGGCAGCGATGCCTTGGAAAACTACATCAACGACAACTTCGGCGTCGCCGGTGTGCACGACGTCAACTTCTTCACCAACGCCGCCGACACCAGCACCCACGGCGCCGAACTGGTGCTCAACTACCATCAGCCGTTCTACGACGGGCAACTGGGCCTGACCACCGCGTACACCTACAACCACACCAAAGTCACCAGCACCAAAGGCACGCCATCGCAACTGACGGCGCTGGGCATCGGCAATGACGCCCTCGTTGGCGTCGAAGAAACCAACACCTTGACCGACGCGGCGCCGAAGGATCGTTTCATCTTTTCCGCCAACTGGGCCAGCGAGCACTGGGGCTTGCTCGGTCGCCTGACGCGCCAGGGCGAGACCACCCGGGTGTTCGATTTTGGTGATTCGCAACCGGAGCAAACCTACGGCGCGGTGTGGCAACTGGACGCCGAAGTGGCTTACAAATTTACGCCGAAATTCAACATTGCCGTGGGCGGCAACAATCTCACCGACAACTACCCGGAACGTTCTGGTTCGGCGATCAACTACGGCGGCAACCTGCCGTACGACGTGCTCTCACCAATCGGCACCAACGGCGCCTACTACTACGCTCGCGCCACCTATGGTTTCTGAGGCGGGGCCGGGGCGGCATCTGCCGGTGTTTCAGGCGTTGCTGATCACGCTGGGCATGGTGATCACCACCGACATCCTGAAAACCGCGCCGACCGTGGCCCTCAATGTCGGGCCGGAATATTTCTACCTGGTGTGGGTGCTGGGCGGTGTCGCCTCAATGATCGGCGCGCTGTGTTTTGCCGAGATGGCCACGGCGTTTCCGCATCCGGGCGGCGACTATCACTTTCTGCGCACGGCGTATGGCGAACGCATGGGGTTTTTGTTCGCCTGGTCGCGGTTTTCGGTGATGCACACCGGGTGGATTGCCTTGTCGGCGTTCATGTTTGCCGATTATGTCGATGCGGTGGTGCCGCTGGGTCAGTACGGTTCGGGGTTGTTTGCCGGGGTGGTGATTGCCGCGCTGGTGCTGCTCAACCTCACTGGCAAGCACATTGGTTTTATGACCCAGACTGTGTTGGTGGGGCTGTTGGCGCTGGGCTTTTTGAGCATTGCCAGTGCCGGCGTTTTTTTGGCCTGGCAAGGTATCGAAGCGCCTGCGCCGGGTGTCTCGCCCGTCGCGGAAAACACCGGTATGGCGGGGTTTTCGGCGGCGATGATTTTTGTGTTTCTGGCGTTCGGCGGCTGGAGCGATGCGGCGACATTATCGGCGGAAGTGCGTGATGGCCGGCGGGGGATTTTCATCGCCATGCTCGGTGCGCTGAGCGTATTGATGGCGATCTATCTGGCGCTGAATTGGGCGTTCGTTCAGGGCTTGGGATTCGCTGGATTAGCGGCCAGCAATGCACCGGCGGTCGAGTTGTTGAACCGGGCCTTCGGTGCGCCGGGTGTCATGCTGATTTTGCTGATGGTCGGTATCGCCGCGATTGCGACCATCAACTCGACGCTGCTGGTCGGCGCTCGCACTACTTACGCTGCTGCGCGCGATGTACCGCAACTGCGCAGTTTTGGCGCCTGGGATGACCGCCATGGTGTGCCGCGCAAAGCGTTGCTGGCGGAAGGTGCGGTGGCGTTGTTGCTGGTGCTGTTTGGCAGTTTTACCCAGAGCGGTTTCAACACAATGGTCGAGTACCTGACCCCGGTGTACTGGCTGTTTCTGAGTTTGAGCAGTGTGGCGCTGATTATTCTGCGGCGGCGTTTTCCCGAGGTGCCGAGGCCGGTCAAGGTGCCGTTGTATCCGCTGTTGCCGCTGCTGTTTTTCGGGTTGTGCCTGTACATGCTGTATTCCAGCGTGACGGTGGTGGGGGTGGGGGCGTTTTTCGGGATTGGGGTGTTGCTGGTGGGGGCTGTGCTTTTGGCTGGATTAAGTCGTTTGAAGGCGGACCCTCACCCCAGCCCTCTCCCAGAGGGAGAGGGGGCCGACCGAGGTGTCTTGGGTGATACATCGACCTGAAAGACCGAGTCGATTATGGATTCAGTGAAGCAAATACAGGTCGAAATCGATTACGGATTCAGTGAAGCACGTTCAGGTCGGCGTACTTCTTCAATATCCCCGGATCGGTTCCCTCTCCCTTTGGGAGAGGGCTAGGGTGAGGGGCTTCTGATTCTAGAAGGACACCTCCGCCGGCTGCGACAACCGCAGCACCGACAAATCCCCGGTAATACGCTTGTAAGCCAGTCGAATCGCTTCGATGCTGGCCCCATTCTTCGCACTGTTCTCATGCAAGATCACAATCACCTTGGTGCTCAAGCGCTCAGGCTCCTTCGCGCCCTTGTCCCGCCACTGCCCATAAGCATCCAGCACACTGAAACCATCAGGAAACCGCGACGTAACCTCCTGATCAAGAAACTCGCGCCAGCGCGCCGGGCTGACCGCACCTTCCTTGCCATCAATCGAACCCACGGAAAAGTACAACTCGGTACGAATCCACTGCGCCTGAGCCGGCCGTGAAGCATCGCCTTGCAGAGTCGAACTGGCGGGATCATGGGTGTGGACGGACGCAGGAGGAGGGCTGGCACAACCGGCGACGGCGAGGAATAAAGCCGCCAGGAAAAGACGTTGAGGCATGGAACATCCTTATTGATCGTTAGGAGAACCCATCGAGTATAAGGTTGCGGTTTGCTCGCCAATAAAGACCTAAAAGGCAGGCTTTTAGGCGCTTCGGGAATAACCCGCTTACGTCGTTCCCGGCGGTTTCGCCAATGCGATTCCGGCCGCTCCGAGGCGCTTGAGAATTTCAAACAACAAGTCACTTTTGGTCACCCCGACAATCCTCGGGCTGCCTACATATCCGGTGACCGACAAGGCAATCCCGTCCGGCGACAACTTGCTGAAACGCACAAAAGGGGCGGGTTTATCGAGGATGGTTTCATTCTCCCGATAAGTATTGAGCAACAGGTCCTTGACCTCTTCAGGATCGATGTCCAGCGGGAACACCAGTTCCAGCCCCGCCACGCCTTGGGCGCTGCCGCCCAACGTCACGTTGCGCAGGTTCTGCGAGATCAGTTGCGAGTTGGGCACGATGACGATCGAGCGGTCGCTGAGCTGGATTTCCGTGGCGCGCACGTTGATGCGGCGGATGTCGCCTTCCACACCGCTGATGCTGATCAAGTCGCCGACCTTCACCGGTCGTTCCGTCAGCAGAATCAGGCCCGAGACGAAATTCTTCACGATCTCCTGCAAACCAAAGCCGATGCCCACCGACAGCGCACTGACGATCCACGCCAGATTGGTCCACTGCACGCCCAGTGACGACAGTGTCAACAGAATCACAAAGGCATAACCGATGTTGGAAAACAGCGTGCTCAGCGACGCACACATGCCCGGGTCCATGTCGGTCTTGGGCAGGAACTCATTGTCGAGCCAGCGGCGCAGGGCGCGGATCAGCCAGATACCGATCATCAGCGCCAGCACGGCATTGAGCAGGTGGCCGGGGACGATGTTCAGCTTGCGCAGCCCGGCACCGCCGAGGATCGCCATGATGTTGCTCGCCAGTTGCCCGAGCGTGGTGCCGATGCCGCCGACAAACAGGGCGATGACCGCCAGCAACAGCAGCGCTGCCCGACTGAAACCCGATAGCAGAATCTCGATCTGATCAAGCCGTCGATCACCAATGCCGAGCAGCTGTTTGAGCGCCTTGCCGCTCGCATGGCGGGGTGAAAACACATGCTCACAGACGTCCTTGACCAGTTGAATCAGCAGGTAGAAACCCGACAAGACAATGTACGCCCACACCAGCTCATAACTGATGAACCGTGCCAGTGATACGTAGCCGGTGAGCAGGGCAATCGCCGAGACAAACATCGAGATGCTCGCGATGGTGTAAATCACCCCGGCAAATGTGCTGTTGGCCGCCGAGGCATCATTGGCCGCGACCAGTGCCTTGCGCATTTTGCCGACGCGCAACAGCAGGACCGTCACGATCGCCAGCACGACGATCGAAATGACCCCGCGCCCGGCGATCACGATCTGGCTGCTCATGCCGGTGGCATTGCTGACCTGCACCAGCGTCACCAGCACCAGCAGCGTGCAGGACAAAATGCGCGGGTAGGGTCTGAGCGCCAGCGCGACCTGATCGGCAATCGCCGGCAGGCGCCACGAGGGATGTTCGGTCGACAGCAACGCGCGGCTTAGGCCGGTGATCAGCACGCAGGCATATACAACCTTCTCGAACTCTTCGGAAAACGTTTCCAGCACAGGGGGTAACGGTTGGTGGCGGGTGCAGGCATAGAACAGCAACTGCAAGGCAATGCCGGTGGTGGCAATGGTCGCCAGCGCCGAGGCGAACGCCAGCGCACTGCGGCGCAGACGTCCCTCGGGCATGCGGTAAATGCACACCCAGGTCAGACCGCGTTCGGCCAGCCTGCGCCCGAACGTCCAGATGATCAGCGCCAACGCCATCAGCACACTGGTGTAAACGCGTTGGCCCGGGGCCCACACGGTGGCCCATGTGTCGCGCACCTGCGCGACGAAAAAACGCAGACGCTGACGATCATCCTCGGTCGGATTCACCAGTGGCAACCAGAAACTTGGACTCAGCACGCTGTCAGTGCCCAGCGTCAGTTCACTTTCCAGCAACGTGCGGCGGATACCGGCAATCTGCGTAATAAGATCCGCGGCACTCTGCTTCAATGCCGCGAGACTTTTCAGCGTGCCGTCGACCTTGCTCTTCTGTTCCGCCAGGGACGCCCGTTGCGCGACGATATCCGCCTGTTCCGCCGCCACCTCGGCATCTGGCGCCGCTCCCAACACCCCTAACTGCACGGCCAGTTGCGCCTGCTGCGGCAACAACGCCGCCGACAACCGGTCGACATCCAGAATGAACGCCTGCACCCGATCCTGCGGGCCCTCGAGCTGGTTATAGTTGTTCGCGGCGGAAATCTGTTGTTTGAGGCCATCGAGGCGCAGTTGCAAGGCCTGCAGATCGCTTTGCGAAATCACCGGCAACGGCGCGGCAGCGGTGGTTACCGGCGCCGGCAAGTCGGCTGCCCACAGCGGCGGACTGCCGCCAACCAGCAGCATGAACACGACAAAAAACAACGACTTCAATGTGTTGCGCATGGGTGAGGCGGCTCGAATGAATCACACAGTCTATGAGGTTAGGTGATCGAGCCGATCGAGGAGGAAAACTTTTGGGCAGAGCAGGGCCGGTGAGCAGAGTTTCAAAACGAAAAAAGCCCGACGGGTGAGGTCGGGCCTTTCTTCGGTGACGGCGATGAAGCGCTGCATTCAGACGGCGCGGCGTTCAATCAAACGGTCTGAACCACCTTCGGCGACGGCATCGCTGAACAGCGGATCGGTTTCGGTTGCGGCGGCTACCGCGTCGCTGAACAGTGGATCAGTCTGGGTCGCGGCGGCTACTGCATCGCTGAACAGTGGATCGGTCTGGGTCGCGGCGGCTACTGCGTCGCTGAACAGTGGATCGGTCTGAGTGGCAGGGGCATCGGCAAAAGCATTCAGGGCGAAGAGCGAGAAAGCGATGCTGAAAAGTGCTTGGCGTTTCATGATGAGTGCTCCGTGGTGTAGTGGGTTTGTCTGGAGCCGATCTTACGCCGCAGGATCGATAAGAGAACTTCATTGAATTAATGGTTGTTATTGATGGGGTTAATGACTGGGGTGCGCGCGGCATTCCCGAGTGGAATGCATGGCATGAAATTAATGAATTTTTCTTATCTGGCGTGTCAGCGTAGTTTTCTCTGAAACAGAAAGGAGTCTCGTCGTGAACCCAACATCAGCAGAAAAATTCGACACCTCCCGCGCCAGCGAATACGCCCGACAAAGTCGCATCGCCCTGGCCGGCTACGATGCCTGTCACGATCTGGCGGCGTGCATGTTGGCCGCCAGTCTCGGTTCGCGCCCGGCCAACATACTGGTGGTCGGCGCCGGCGGTACGGCGCAGGAAATCATTGCGATGGCGGCGCTGGAACCGCAGTGGCGTTTCATTGCCGTTGATCCTTCCGCGCCGATGCTGGAAGCCGCCGTGCAGCATCTGCAGGCCAACGACTTGCTGCATCGGACGCAGGTTCATCTCGGGCATGTCGACGACCTGCCCGCCGATGCGTCATTCGACGCGGCGACGTTGATCGGTGTGCTCCATCATCTGAACGGTGACGATCCCAAGCGCCAGATCCTGCAATCGATTCAGGCACGTCTCAAGCCGGGCGCGCCGCTGATTGTCGCGGGCAACCATTACGCCTATGCCAGTCAACCGTTATTGCTGCAAGCGTGGGGGCAGCGCTGGCGGCAGCAGGGGGCGAGCGCGGAGGAGGTGAAGGCCAAGCTTGGCAAGATTCTGCAAGGCGCCGATCCGCCGCACTCCGAGGCGGCGGTTCAGGCGTTGCTGCGTGAGGCCGGGTTTGGCGAGGCGACGCGGTTTTTCAGCAGTTTGTTCTGGGGGGCGTGGCTGGCGTGTAAAAGCGACAGCCTCTAAAAGTAGCGACTTGGTACTTCCCCCAGCACTTGCTTGAATACCGTCGCAAACGCACTGGAGCTGCTGTAGCCCAAGTCCATGGCGACTTGTGTGACCGACTGACCTTTGCCCAGCATGACAATCGCCGCCAGCAGGCAGGCTTGCTGCCGCCATTCGATAAAGCTGATCCCGGTGTGCAATCGAAAATGTCGGGTAAAGGTGCGTCGGCTCATTCCTGCACGTTGCGCCATGTCGTCGATACCGACCTCCAGCGAAGGCTGCTGCAGAAACGCCCGGCACACGGCCGCCAGTCGTGGCTCTGCCGGCAACGGCGCATTGAGCGAAAGCACGGGCATGCTGGCGATTTCGTGCAGCAGCAATCCCATCAAATGGCCGTCATGCCCTTGCGTGGAATAGCGCGCCGGTACATCGATGGCTTTCAACAGCAGATGGCGCAATAACGGCGACACATCCAGCACCTGGCATTGCCCCGGCAGACCGAGGCGCTGCGCCGCTTGTTTGCGGATGTAGGTGTTGTGCAGCGTAACCGGCCCGCGCATTTGCATGGAGTGCGGCAGTTGCGCAGGAACCCAGATGCCACGTTGCGGCGGCACGACCCAGTTGCCGTCATCGGTAAAAACGGTGATGACGCCGCTGGCGGCGTAGGCAAATTGGCCGCGCTGATGATCGTGCAGCGGGAACAGCGTGCCATCCGCGTAATCGATGGCGGTCACGACGGCATCGCGCGGGGTGTTTTGATAGGGATGGCGGGTGATTTCTCGCATGGCCCGATTCTAATGAAAGTTGGCCTGTGACTGAAAGCAGGCCATGACAATTGCCTGCATATTTCTCCGCGTCCGAGTACTTCCGCTCGGCACCGGGAAAGATCGAACATGCAAAAGAAACATCTGCTACTCGCCGTTCTGGTGACGGCTGTCTGGGGATTGAACTTCCCCGTGACCAAACTCGGACTGGCCGCGATCGACCCGCTGTTGCTCACCGCGCTACGTTTCACGTTGGCTGCCTTGCCTTGGGTGTTCTTCGTCGAGCGTCCACGCGTGGCGTTTCGCTGGCTGGCTGCCTACGGATTGATTTTCGGTGTGGCCATGTGGGCATTGATCAACCTGGGCATCGCGTGGGGCGTGCCCCCCGGAACCGCATCGCTGCTGATCCAGTTCAGTGCGTTTTTCACTTTGGGCTGGGGTGTGGTTTTTTTCGGCGAACGTTTGGAACGGCTGCAATGGCTTGGCACCTTGCTGGCCGCATCAGGCCTGACAGGCATCGTACTGAGTCGGCCCGGCGACGCCTCGACGGCCGGTTTGGCACTGGTCATTGGCAGCGCCCTGGCGTGGAGCATCGGCAACGTCGTGATCAAGGTCTCGAAGGTGCGTGAGATCTTTGCGTTTGTGGTGTGGGCCAGCGTGTTTCCTCCGATCCCGCTCATGCTGCTGACATGGCTGCTGCACGGTTCGGCACCGTTCACTGCGCTGCCGTCGCAGCTCAATGCGATGACCGTTTTTTCGCTCGCGTTTCAGGTCTTCGCGGCGACGCACTTCAGTTATTGGGGATGGAACCTGCTGTTGCGCGAATACCCGATTTCGCGCGTCGCGCCGTTGTCACTGTTGATTCCCCTGTTTGGGATCTTCAGTTCGATAGCGATTTTCGGCCAGTATCCAAGCCTCTTTGACTGGCTTTCGATCTTGCTGGTGTTACTCGCGATCCCCTTGGGATCAGGGCACGTGCACGCCATGCTGCTGCGCCTTCGGGTCCGCCAGCCACTGTGCTCTGGATAACCCGTAGCACTTGCACAGGGCAGGTGCCCCGGAAAGGTTCAATTCGGCGTCATACAAGTGCCCGGCGCCGATTTTCAACAGCGCTTTTTGCGAGCGAAGGTTGGCGGGGCCGACGTGGAAATAGACGGTGTCGTAGACCTTGAAGGCATGTTCCAGCATCAGTCGCTTCAACTCACGATTGGCATCGCCACCCCATTTCGCCCGCACCAGAAAGGTATAGCCGATGGCGATACTCGCGGGTTGATCCGGCGGCGTGTAGTAGCTGGACATCCCCACGATCTGCCCCGACTCCTTATCGATGACGGCGAGTGCTTTTGCGCTGGCCAGGCGTGCAGCAAAGTATGCTTCAAACACTGGCCGTTCATAGCGATCGCTGGCGGGGTGACCGGCCCAGATGAGTGGATCACTGGCCGCCAGAAACAGTGCTTGAAAATCACTGAAGATCAACGCCCTGAGTTTCAGCGTGCTTCCATCAAGGACGGGTTGGCAGTCGAAGGTGCGCAAAGGCATGGTTTCCGTTCCTGGTCGATCTGGGGAGTGCGGTCAGTTTAGGGTGGCAGCACGTTAAGGAAAGATCCATTTCGAGGTGGATTCATGGAACCATCGGCCTACGGGTTTCGCAGGGCAAGTTGGTGGATCTGTTGCGTTGAAAGGTATGCAAACGTTTGACGTTGGTCTGTATGCAGATTGGCGATTCTCGGACAGGTGCCGTTCATGAGCGATCGTTTAGCCAGAATAGGTCGCGTGCGGGCGCTGGAAGAGTCCGGTGTGCTGCTGGGCTATCGCGCGCAACTGGACCCTACCGCACTCGGCCTCAATTTCTCTGCGATGGTCTTTGTCACGTTGCGTGAGGGTGACCGGCCAGCGGTCGAGGCCTTCGAAACGGCGCTGCTGGACATTGCACAAGTGGTCGATGCGCAAAGGCTGTTTGGCGAACCGGATTACTTGCTGCACGTCATCACTGAGGACTTGCCTGCGTTCCAGCGTCTGTATGACGAAAGCCTGTCGACCTTGCCCAACGTGCAGCGGCTGACCTCGACGCTGGTGATGAAACGAGTAGTGCAGGATCGGCCGTTGCCGTTGTAGCTGAGGGGAATTTCAGCTTTCGCTGGTTTCGACTGGCTCTGCGGCTTCAGCTTCCAGTTTCGCCCGGTCAGCCTTGCTGATGTACTTGGGCTTTTTCGGCGCCAGTTTGGCGCTGGCCTTTTTGGCCTTTTCCTTGAACAACTGCTTGAGTTTCTTTTGACGATTCATGTTTTCTACCCGGTCTGCAAGTTTGAATATCGGTTAGCGAAGGGCGTAAACGTACGCATCAAGGGGCGAGCCGTCAGCGAGTGTCACCTGCGTCAGAACACGCTGGTATTCGCCGCCTTCGAACTCATCGAGGCCCGCCCAATGTGCGGCGAAGTTTTCCGACGAGAAAACGTAGCCTTGGATATCGTCGCCATCGTCGGCAATCACCAGCCCCGGGAAGCCCATTTCCGCGCCCCAGCCTGCCTGAGCCAAACGGCCCTTGACCGAGGCGGTTTGCCATGTGCCGCCGATGTTCAGCATGACATGCTCATTCGGGCGCCCTGGTCCCAGGGTTCCATAAACGAATAGACGCTCCACGTTTGCTCCTTTCGCTCGAAAAGGGGCGAATCCTGACGTAAGCCTAGGGCCAAGGCAATGCCAATTCCTCACATTGCGATGAAGTCGCGTACAGCTTTGATGGTCGGCGCCGGGGCTTCTTCCATCAGCCAATGTCCGGCTGCTGGAATGACCACCTCGGTGACGTTGTCCGCAGCATTGCGCATGACGATCGCTTCGTTGTTGCCGAAGGATTTTTCACCACCGACGGCCAGTACCGGCATGCTCAAGTGTTTCTGCAGGACCGGAGCGTTATCGAGGGCGTCCTGACGAATGCTGCGGAACTGCGCGAACGCGGCGTGCATGGCGCCAGGGCGGGCGTAAAGCTTGGCGTAATGCTGGCGGGTGCCTTCATCAACTTTCGCCGGGGTGCCGGCGAATTCGTTCCAGAAGCGGTCAAGGTAGATGCGCTCGCGCCCGGCGACCAGACGCTCCATGTCCGCGCCGCCGAAGTCGAAGTGCCAGAGCATCGGCGAGCGGACAATGTCGTTCCACGGCGTGATGCCGGGGACGGGTGCGTCCATCACCACCAGGCGCTCGGTCAGCTCTGGATAGCGCGCGGCATAGGCAAACGCGACCATGGTGCCGATGTCATGCCCGATGACCACCGAGTGCTCGATCTTCAATGCGCTCAACACCTGACGAATGTCGCCGGCCTGGGTTTTCTTGTCGTAGCCGCCCTGTGGGATCGATGACAAACCCATGCCGCGCAGATCCGGCACCACCACGGTGTGATCGCGCGCCAGATCCGCCGCCAGCGGCGCCCACATATCGCCGGTATCCCCGAAACCATGCAACAAAACAACCGCCGGGCCTTTGCCACCGACACGCACGTGCATTGTCGCGCCTTCGACCTTGATGTCCTCAGTGTGGAAGGTCGGCGGGAAGGGGGCGACGTCGGCCAAAGCCTGGAAACTCAGGGCAATAAGGGCGAGGGCGGCCAGTAGCGGACGAGTCATGACGAAGTCTCCAAGCGTGGGGGGATGGAGAGAGCGTAGACGTATCGATCAGGGCTGGCGGAGTTTCATCCTCAAGCAAACGCCGCCTCGATAAACGCTCCCAGCGCCTGCTCTTCAAGAATCTCGATCGAGAAATGTCCGAAGCGTTTCGGCAGCCAGATGATGCGCGTTCCGGACGGGTGTCGATGGGCTGGGCCTAATCGACGATCGGTCAGCCGGAATATACTAAGCTGATGTGTAACGTCAAGATGACACAGGAGCATCCCACCATGAAGGCGCGCCGCATGATCAAGTCACGTACGTTGATTGCAACGATTTCTTCCCTGGCCCTGGTTTTCAGTTCGGCGATGGCATTGGCTGATCCCGGTAATGGAAAAGGTCAGGGGCAGGGCAATGGCAAGGGCAATCCACAGAACATGCAGGGCCACGGTAACCAGAAAGGTAACGGCAACAAGGGCAACAACTCGGGTGGTGACTGGAGTCATGGCCCAAGCATTGATCGCGGCAATGTGCTCGGGATTGTTGGCGGCTATCGCGACTACTGGAGCCCGGGCCCCTCGCTGCCACCGGGCATTCAAAAGAACCTGGCACGCGGCAAGCCATTGCCGCCCGGTATCGCGAAAAAGCTCGATGGACGGCTGGTCGGTCATCTGCCGCATTACGATGGCTACGAATGGCAGCAGGCGGGCACGGATCTGATCCTGGTCGCGCTGGCCACCGGCCTGATTTATGAGGTGCTCAACGGGGCGTTTGATTAAGATTTTCTGCCCGCACCACTGCGCACCACCCACCTCGATCAAACGATTTTCAAAGCACTCAGCACAATCAGCGATTGCTCGGCAAACGCCTGGGCCTGTTCGGTCAGCGCGGCGATGTTGGCGTCGACGGTGGTCAGCGTTTTGCCGTCCTTGACCAACACTTCGTTCTGTTCGGCGATGACGCTCCATGCCAGTTGCGCCCACTCCGCCGGGTGCTGCTTGCCTTGACGAATTGCAATCAGAAACAGTTGCTGGATACGACTGACGGTGACGCCGCCACCGGTAACCGGGCTGCTCAGCACCTGAATGTCGGCGTTGAACAGCGCGCGCTTGCACAGTTGCAGGTTGAACGCAGCGCAGCGTTCGTAAACCAGCGCCTCGGCGGCTTCGCTCTGGCACGGGGCTACCGCGCCCATGCTGACCAGGATGGCGATGGCTTGTTCGAGATCGTCATAGGCCATTGGCGACACTGCATCGAGCAACTGCTGCATCGTTTTGGCTTCATAGGTCTGGCCCGCGAGTGCATCGAGGACCGGGCCATAAATTTCTGGTTGCAGTGACGCTTCGCCTGCGGGGCCGGTGACGCTGGACGCCACGTTTTCTACCGGTTGCATAAGGACAAAACGCGTACTGAGCATGCGCGACCGGCGCTCGGTCGCGCTGAGTCGGTTGGCACCGCGCACGTACAGGTCGCGACGGAAAGCCTGGTTGACGAAGTAGTCACGCGCCTGCTCGCGCATTATCGGGTGCTCGATACCGTCGAGAAAGGCCAGGCCTTCGGCGCTCAGGTTGAGTACGTCGACCGAATCCAGCGGCACCGCCGTCGTGACGTAATCGAGCTTGGCCGGGGCCAGCGCATCCACCATGTCGGCGAAATACATGCAGTTCCAGTCGCGATTGAAATATTCATGGGCGACGTATTGGCGGTCCTGACCTTTGATGGTCTGCAGCCGGGCACCCAGACTCGGCGCGGCGATGGCGTACTTGGGGTTGGCCGCCAGCAACGCTTCGGAAAACTGCAGCGCGGCATCGATGCGCTGATCCGGCCGCGTCGAGTGACTGGCAAAGCGGTCGTGCAGGCTGAACAACTGGCGCAACGGCGCCGAAGGCGACCAGCCCGGGAAGGCGTTGTAGCTGACGTACAGATGACCACCCGGTTTGAGGTGGCGCCGGGCGAATTCGACGATCAGTTTCTGGTTGTCTCGGCTGACCCAGGTCCAGATGCCGTGCAGGCTGATGCTGTCGAACTGCGGCAGATCATGGCGCGCCAGCAGTTGCTCGAAGCTGTCGTCATACAGCTGCGCACCGTTGTTGCCAAGCGCTGCCAGTTCAATGGCATGGGCTGCCTGACCGGGGTGGAAGTCCGTACCGACGAAGCCGGCAGGACTGGCCGTGGCGTGAATATTGATCGACACACCCTGACCAAAACCGAGTTCGCAGTGATAGCCGTCGGGATTGTCCAGACCGGCAAAGCCGCGCAACAACAGGCAGTAACGCTGGAAAACCGGATTGATTTCCCGGCTATAGCTGTAGGTGTAGCCTTCGTCGGTGAAATAACCTTCGTTCCAGGCATTGCTCATGGGTGCAGCCTCTTGAATCGTAATGGAAAGTAGCTCTTGTAAAAGGCATGGACGTGCGTCGTTCAGTCTTGCGCAGGCCACCCGCATGTTGTCGGCAGGATCGAACCATTCGATAGGGTTCGTGCTGATATTTTGCCGGGTTATTCATGATCGGAGTTGGTCGCTCCTCACAAACGCACGCCCATCTCCAGGGCGCGGGTCTCGAAGCCGAACTCGGCATACATGCGCACCGCGCGCTCGTTGAAAGGCCAGACCGTCAGGCGCAAGTCCTGCGCATTCTGCTCGATGGCCCAGTCTTTTACCCGTTGAATCAGTGCGCGGCCAATGCCTTTGCCCCAGAACGGCTCGGCGACACAGACTGAGCCGATGCGAACCACGTTCTGCGGCTGCATCAACGGGCCGGAACTGGCGGACAGGGTGGCCGTAATGAATGCGGCGGGCTGATCCCCAACACTGGCGATGAAGGCAATCTGGCCGGGCTTTTCGAATACCCCGGCCCAGTGCGGCAAGTCGCGGGCAAAATCATCGGTCGCGGCGGCGTAGATGTCGGGGCGGGCGGCGTGGTGGACCGAATTGAGCAATTGGCCCAGTTCGCTCATTGCCAGCGCGTCGTCGGCAGTGGCGGTGCGGTAGGTGATGATTTCTTCCATGACAAACATTACTCCTGGGGTGTGCTAATAAGCTTCGCATCCTGCGGCAAACCGCGAAATAAAGCATCCCGGATCCTGCGGGCATTTCAACGAAGCAGGAAGCACCTGGGTCGCTTTTTCAGGCCAATCTGTGCATTGAATGTTGCTGCGTTAAACGAATAATCGAGCGCTCGAATCCTTTGGAGTTGGGCACTGTATGGAAGTCTTACGCAATCATTTTGATGATGTTCTTGCAATCCAAGCGATCGACGCGGGGAGCCGCTCATGAGCTTGCATACCCGCACTAAACGCTTGACCGTGCCGCAGCTGGTCGCCATGAAAGGTCAACAGAAAATCGTCTCGCTGACGGCGTATTCGAGCAGTATCGCCAAGCTGATCGACCCCATCGTCGACTTCATTCTGGTCGGCGATTCCACGGCCATGGTCGGTTATGGCCGCGCCTCGACGCTGAGCATGCAGCTCGAAGAAATCATCGGCCACACGCGGGCTGTGGTCGATAGCACGCGTCTGGCCTGTGTGGTGGCCGACATGCCCTTTGGCAGTTATCAGGAATCCCACGAGCAAGCCTTTCGTAATTGCGCTCAGGTATTGGCGCGTACCGGTTGCGACGCGGTCAAACTGGAAGCCAACAAGGCCTTGGCGCCGACGGTCGAGTTTCTCGTGGCGCGCGGGATTCCGGTCATGGCCCATGTCGGGTTAATGCCGCAGTTCGTCAATGTCATGGGTGGTTTCAAGGCCCAGGGCCTGACCGCTGAGACCGGCGCAGTGATTGCCGAGGATGCCCGGGCCAATCTCGAGGCAGGCGCCTTCAGCCTGTTGCTCGAAGGCGTGGCGGAGGGCGTGGCGCGGCAGATTACCCTGGAGTCGAAAATGCCCACCATCGGCATCGGCGCCTCACCGGCTTGCGACGGCCAGGTGCTGGTCACCGAAGATGTGCTCGGCCTGGGCGGTGAGCATCTGCCGCGTTTCGTCAAACGCTACGCCGATGTCGGCGCAGTGATCAGTGAGGCCTGCACGCAGTTTGCCGACGATGTGCGCCATGGCCGGTTTCCTGAGGCGCGGCATTGCTATGGACTGTAAACGCGGTTTTCTTCGGTGATCGCCTGCGCCAGTCGTTGCACCGCGTGGGCGATGTTCTTGTCCCAATCGAGGCTGTAGCTCAGGCGCAGGTACTGCTTCCAGGCGCCTTGCTGGCTGAAGATCTCGCCGGGGGCGATGACGATTCGCTCGGTCAGCAAACGCTCGAACACCCGTTGCATGTCGATTGGACGCACAGCCTTGAGCCAGAAGCTCGCACCGCCCTGTGGGGCGACTACCTGCCACTGACCGTTACCGTGTTCTTCCAGCAAGGTCTGTAGCTGTTGCATGCGCTTGCGCAACAGTGCTCGCAGGGTGGTCAGGTGCTGGTCGATGCGCCTGGAGCTGTAGAGTCTGGCAATCGCTTTCTGCCGAATGGGCGAGAGGCGAAACCCACGCTGCATAAACAATCGATGAAATTGCGTTGCATGCTGGCGGCACAGCACATAACCATACGGGGCTTCGCCGCCAATGATCTTGTCGAACGTCGAGAACACCAGCAGCTTGTCCGGGTCGGCAAAATCGCGATAGCGCGCGGGTGAATCGGAGAAACACAACTCGCCCCAAGCATCGTTTTCGAACAGCCAGACATCGCGCTCGGCCAGCCAGTGACAGATCTGCTGTTTATCCTGTGCTGGCATCAACTGGCCTTGGGGAATATTCACCGTGGAGGACAGCACCGCGAGGCGCACCGGTTCGCGCGTGAGCAGTTCGTTCAGCGCGGGCAGGTTGAAGCGGCCATCATCGCCGAGGGGCATTTCGATGACGCGGATATTGGCCGCCTGCAACTGGCGCAGAATCGCCCACGAGCAGGGCGACTCCACCAGCGCCACAGTGCCACCGAGATTCAAGGCACTGAGCGACAACTCCAATACGCTGCGCAGGTCCGCGCCGATATACACCTGCTCGGCGTGCCAGTGGCTGTGCGCGGAACGGGTGTAGCGTTCAGCCAGGGCGGCGCGTAATTCCGGCTCGCCGAGTGGCTGATAGAGCGGTGCATTCGAGGGCGGGTATTGGCGAGTCAGCTCACGCTCGATCAGCAACAACGGCCCCTGCAGCGACAGCAACATCGCCGGCGCATCGCTGCTCAACGCCAGCATGCCGGGCTGACGGGCGCTGGCGAAGACGTGGTCTAGAAGATTGCCGGAGCTGGCTGTCACAGGCGCTGCCGGCATCGAACGGGTGAAATAGCCGAACCTGGGTTTGGCGTGGATTCTGCCTTCGTCCTCGAGCAGTGCGTAGGCGTATTTGGTCGTCGACACCGAAACGCCGAGGCGCAAGGCCAGTTGTCGCAGGGATGGCAGTTTCTGCTCAGTCGTGCCACTGGCCGCCTCGATCAGGCCTAGGAGGTAGTGGTAGACCGCCTGATAGGCGAATGAAGCGTCCTTGCGTCCCGTCAATGCTGCTCTCCTTGAATGTCAGCGCGTCAGCGTCGGGTCCATTGAGGTTTTGGCGACATCGGGCAGTTCAGCCAGAAATTCCGAAATCTGCTGCCTACTGCGCAAGTGAATGACTGGAATCTGCGGCCCGACGGTAACACGCATCGCCTCGATACCGGGGCGATTGACCCGGTCAAAATTCCACACGTATTTCAGGAACTGCAAAAACGCGCGGTCCAGCCGCTCGGTGCAGCCAACCGGCAGATCAGCGCGTGGGCGATTCAGTGCGCTGCGCAGCATGACCCGTTTCATGCAGGTCAGCCGCGGCGTATCCAGCCAGATAACCAGGTCGGCGCGGGGCAATCGCAGATCGAAGGTTCGGCGCGAATAATTGCCTTCACAGATCCAGGTATCGCCCGCCACGGCTTGGCGAACCCGTTCGCGGAACGCTTCATTGTCCGGCTCAACCCAGCCCGCCTCCCAGAACAGCGGGTCGAGGTGAACCACTGGCAGGTTCAGACGCCGGCCGATTTCGCGGGCGAGGGTGGATTTTCCGCTGCCCGAGTTGCCCAGAATGACGATGCGTTGCACGTGCAAATCCCTTGCTGCAAAAAGTCGGCAAGTCTAAATCAAGCGTCTCCGGAATTCTGAAAAAACGCTCTGGGCTGTGGGGGCCGAGTGGCAAACAGAAAAAAGCCCGACCAAAGCCGGGCTCGTAAATCTGCAACGGGCTAAGCAGCCATGTTGCCGGCAGCCATTTCCTTCTTGCAGCTGGCCTTCATGGCTTCCATCTGCGCGCCCAACTCTTCGAGTTTTTCCTTGCCCAGAAGCTTTTTCGCTTGGGGAAACATTTCCGTTTCTTCCTCTTCGATATGGTGCTCCAGCAGTTCCTTGACCACTTTCACCCGACCGGAAAACTCTGGGGTTCCCGGGTCGGTGAGTTTCAGATCGGGCAGCACCAGTGAGTCCACGGTGCGGTGTTCTTCCTTGGCTTCGAAGTACATGACGTCCTGTTCCTTGCTGCCGGCGGCCTTGAACGCCGGATAGAGAATTTCCTCTTCGAGGCGGGTATGGATGGAGATTTCCATTTCCAGTTTGCCCAACAGCTCGACACGTTTTTTCAGCGCGCGGTCGGTTGAATCACTGAGTTGGCTAAGGATGTCTTTGACTTTTGCATGATCGGCTTTGAGAAGGTCGATGGCGTTCATGGCGTTTCCTCTGCTGTCACGGAGTGAACACAGGCCGCTGTTCCACGGAGCTGTGAATGCCCTGAATCAGCCGCATTTGCCGTGCCAGTCCATGGCGGATGCTCAAACGCTCTGGATCAAGGGCTTGCGACGTCACAGGCAAAAAGCCTTCGTGCAGCCTGCATGAAGAGGGCGTTGCAGGCATTGCAGATCACGGCTTCGTCACGTTACGACGCCGAATGCTGGCTGACATGCTTGGGCCCCGCCAGCGCCCAGGCAATCAAGCCGAACAATGGCACAAACACGATCAGCACAATCCACACGCCTTTATTGCTCGCTTTCCCCTCGCTCTTGCGCACCCGATTGATGGCCCAGAGTTCGATTAGCAGAAGAACTGCCGCCAGTACGATCCACACGGTTTCGATTTGCATTGGCTACCTCCTGATGGTCTGTTCGTTAGGTCGCTTGGGGGGCGGTGGGTTCATTTATTTTTCTTCAAGGCGTTGAGCTGGCGGGCCAGTTCCAAAGCGACGCGGCCGCTGTTGAAGGTCGGCAGCAGGTGGGTGAAAGGGATCTCGATGATGCGGTTCTCGCGTACCGCGCGCAGTTGTGAGAGCACCGGGTCGTGGGTCAACAGATAGCGTTTGCGGCGCGCTGGGGACCATTCAGCGTCGGCCAGCAGAATCACGTCCGGGTCGCTGGCCAGCAGGGTTTCGGTGTTGACGGTGACTCGATAGAGGTTGATGTCGGCGAACACATTGCGTGCCCCGGCGGCGGCCAGCAGTGGGGTGACAAAACCACGCCGGCCTTCGCTGTCGAGGCCTTTGACCTCGCTGTCGAGATAGAATACTGACAGCGGTTCACCCGCACCGGCCAAGGCTCGGGCGCTGGCGAGATCGGCGTCCATTGCCTCCCTCAATTGCCGCGCTTGCGGCTGCTTGTGCAGCAGCTTGCCCAGCGTCAGCAAGTCGCTACGCACATGCGCGAAGTAATCCAGCGAATGCCCGTTGCAGGCCGACTCCAACAGATACGAACCCACGCCATTACGGGCAAGCCCTGAGCGTGAAGTCACACCGTCACCGAATGCCGTGGCAAACCCGCCGATCACCAGATCCGGCCTCGCAGCGTAAAGCACTTCGCTGGCCGGGTACTGCCGCGCGATCACCGGCACGCCGAAATACTCGGAAGGCCGCTGACCGGCATCGGTGTCATCCAGATACGCCACGCCGACCAGCGCTGGCCCCGCACCCAGTGCCAGCACGAGATCCGCCGCATGCTGATTGAGCGCGACGATGCGCGAAGGCGCAGCGGCGCGCCAGTCCTCGCCGCAATTGCGCAAATGGTCGGCGAACGCAGGCGCCGCGCAGAGCAGGGCACTCAACAGCACGCACAACCGGCTCATGCCCGCGCCTTGATCAGCAAATCGGCGACCACCTCGCCGCCCAGCAGATGCCCCTCGACCAGTCGCTGCGCATCTTCATGGCTGTGCACGCCATACCAGCAGCGCTCCGGATACACCGTCACAATCGGCCCCTGATTGCACGGAAACTGGCAGTGCGTGCGCGTCAGCAAGACGCCGCCCGGTGTCTCGATGCGATCGTGCGTCAGTAAATGCCGGCGCAAGGTTTTCCATAACTGCAAGGCGCCACGCTGGGTGCAGCGCGGGCCGGTGCAGAGGAACACATGACGCGCGTGCTCGGGCACATTTGACCAGTCCGGGTGGCTGTCGACGCCGTCGATGGTTGTGATCTCACTCATCAGAAGCGGTACGTGTAGCGCACTTCGGAAGTGAACGGCCGACCAAGGTTGTCGACGTTGCTTGAGCGGCTGGTGACGTAATCACGGTCGAAGAGGTTTTCCACCAGCAGACTTACGCGGTGCTGGTGGGCGTTGTCGAGATAGCGATAAGCGTCGGCGTCGACCACGCAATAGTTGCCGTATTCGACCTGCTTCGAGCTTGTGATGTCGCGAATGTAGCGGATCGCACCGCCGGCACCCCACAGACGGTTTTCCGATTCATAGCCGACCCGCGAACGGGCGAAAAAGCTCGGAATATCGTTGATAGTCACGCCGGTGCGCGACTCGGTGAGGTTGCGCGTCATGTCCGCTTGCAGGCTCCACCGCTCGTTGAGCGCCAGCTTGGCGTCGGCCTCGAAACCGCGCATCTGGATCGTGCCTTCGCCGTTGACCCACTGAATGTCATCGAGGGTGATCAGGTCGTCGATCTTGCGTTTGAACAGGGTCACGCTGGCGCTGAATTCGCGGTTGAGCAAAAAGCCTTTGTAGTCGACACCCAATTCAGCGTTGCGGCTCTTTTCCGGTTTCAGGTTGCGGTTGCCGATCTCGTCGCCCGGCTCGTTGACGAACAGCTGCTCGGCGTTCGGCAGTTTGTAGGCGCTGCCGTACTGACCGCGCACCGACCAGTTGTCGTTGAGGTCATACAGCGAAGTGAGCATGCCGACCGTGGCACTGTCGCCACCGCTCATGGCTTCGTGACGCACGCCGATGCTCGGGTGCCAGTCGGGCAGGGCGTCGATCTGCGGGCGCAACTGCGTGTAGAACGCGTGGGCTTCTGCCTTGTCGTTGTCGATGATCAGCACATCGTCCTGGCCCTTGAACCACTGGTTGTCGCTGCCGAATACCAGCACATGACCGCCGGGCAATTCAGCCTTGCCTTCGGCCTGCACGCCCCAGTCGGTGAAGCCCCAATAGTCATCGTGGTTGATGACTTTGGTGCCGCCGCCGACGACGTTGTTGACGCGGGTGTAGCGCGTGTCCCAGTCGTTGATATGGCCTTTGACGAAGTAGCTCAGACGCTCGTTGACGGTCTGCTCGAAAGTCGCCGTGGCGATCTGCTGCACGCGATCGTTGGTGGTTTTGTGGTTGTCGACCGGGCGGGCGAAATCGAGGTTGGCGTCGGCGTATTGGTAGAACAGTTCAAGCCGGGCATCGTCGCCGAACGACTGGATCGCCTTGCCACCGAAGGTGGTGACTTCGTAGGCGCGGTTCTTCCCTGAATCGTTTTTCATGTCGCGGTTGCGATACGGCTGATAGCCGTCGGAAACGTTGTGGCTGACGTACGCCAGCAAACCCAGATCGCCGAAGCCGTTAGTGAAGATATTCTCGACCCGCGCATCTGCAGTGGTGCCGCCGAAGCTGTCGACGCCCAGGTTGACCTCACCGGAGGCTTTGCGCGATTGCGGGCTGCGGGTGACGATGTTGATCACGCCGGAAACGGCCTGAGTGCCGAACAACAGACTCTGGCCACCCTTGAGCACTTCGATGCGCTCGACGGCGTTGGCCGGCAGAGTGTCCAGATAGAGGCCGCCGTACAGGCGATTGTTCAGGCGTACGCCGTCGAGCAGGATCAGCGTGTCGTCGTTGCGCCCGCCCAGCAGCGAATAGGTGCCGTAGTCGAACGGGCCGTTTTTCGGTGCTACGTACAGGCCGGGAATGAACATCTGCATGACGCGACTGACATCGGCGCTGGGGCCGGCGCGCTCGATCTGCTCGCGGGTCACAATCTCGACTTTGCTGCCGAACTTCGCCATATCAGCGACGGTGGTGGACTCCACCGACGGCGCAGAAACGATTTGTTGATTGAGCTCCAGTGGCGCGTCATCGGCCAGCAGCAACGGGCTGAACAGGCAGCCAAGGAACAGGGTTGGAGCAGAAGTGTTGAAAGGTCGAATCATTGTCTTCTCGAAAAGGATCTTCGCAGAAGAGCATGCAGGAGAAGGCATCGCGCACAGCCAATACCGGCCCATGCCCGCCCACCGCAGGATTTTGCCAAACGAAATTTCAGGCCGGTCTCCGGGCTCGCGCGTATAGAGGCTTTCACCTTCCCATGGCCGTGCGGCCACAGTGGTCTATCGAAAGCATCACGCGCATACCGTTGCGGGGGCAGCACCGGACTTGTTCGAAAAGAACGTACCGGTTTCCCGTTTCACCCCATGCGCGGCGGCATGGGACACCTGAAACTGGGCGGCATCTGAACATTCGACAGACCGTTCGTCAACTTGCCGGTACCGACTCTCGATCCGCGAATTACCAACTTTCGAAATAACTACTAAGGTCTATGACGGTAACCACAACGCGATATCCGTGGTGTCGACAGGCGCGAGTTGCTCGAGGAGCAGTCGAACAAGGAGGTTTTCATGCACGCTGCCAGCGACCATGTTCCCGGCGGGTTCGCCCCGCACTTCATTCGCAACGCCTTGCTGGTCGCGATGGCCAATGCGTTGACGCTGAGCGACGCGCAAGCGGCGTGCGGGCCTTTGGCCGAAGGCGCCTATAACGTCTCGCAAACCTGCTTGCCAACGGCCGGAGTCGATGCGTCGATCAGCACTCAGACAGGTACCACCATCACCACCACGGCCGGATCCTCGCTGAACAGTCGAGGCAACAACGCCAACACAACGCTGACGCTCAGCGGTACGACGGTCAACAGCACGCCCCCGACGGCTGCCAACGCGGTGTTCGCCAATGTCATTGGCACCACCGGCAACGCGAACCTGAGCGTCGATGGCGGCACCAATACCGTCAACCTCGGCGGCAGCGGGCTGGATGCGCTGGCGCTCAGTAATGCCGGCGCAGGCCTGTCGACGTTCACGGTCAGCGCCGGCACCACGCTGAACATCCTCAACACCGTGGTCGGCAATGAGCACGACGGCATCGACATCAATGCCAGCGGCGGCGGCACGATCATTCTGAACCATCAGGGCAGCGGCCAGATCACCTTGCTCGGCGGCAACGGTATCTGGAGCAAAGCCAGCGGCAGCGGCGACAACAACGTCAATGTCGGCAGCGGCGTCAGCATTCTGGTCAACAACGACGATGCACTGTCGGCGGGCCCACCGATCGGTGATGAAACGTTGCCCACGGCGGGCATTGGCAACCACGCCGGCGTGCATACGCGCGCGGTCAATGGCAATACCACTGTGGTCAATGCCGCGAACGTGCAAGGGATCGGCATGAACGCATTCGGCGTTTTCACCGAAGGTGGCGCCGGTAATACCCGCCTGAATAACAGCGGCACGATCAACACCAACGGTCTCAACGGATTCGGTATTCGCGCGTTCTCCACCGTTGGCAGCATCGCTATCGTCAACGAAGGCGCGATCACCACAACCGGCGGCGCAGCGCACGGCATTTATGCCAACGACAACGTCGGCGCCACCGGCTCGATCAGCATCGACAACAATGCCGCGCTGAATGTTGGCAGCACCGCCAATGCTGCCGGCTCCCGAGCCATTTACGTAATCAAGCGCGGCACCGGCGATGTCACGATCACGGGCAGCGGCAACATCAATGTGCTTGGCGGACTCAACACCACGCGGGCTTACGCGATCATCGTCAGCGCGGAAAACAACAATGTGCTGATCGATTATGCGGGCGACCTGTTCGCCAGCGGTTTTGGCGCAGGCGGCATTCGGGTCGATTCGACCGGGGGCAATGTTCAGATCAACTATCGTGGCAATCGCATCGAAACCCTGCACAGCAACGCCAATGGCATCTATGCCTCGACGCAGTCGCCGACCGGTACGGTCAACGTCAATGCCGGCGGCACGATCATCACCCACTCGGACGCCGGTTCGGGTGATGGCAGTGGCATTGGTTCTTTTGGCATTCAGGCGCTGACGCTGGGCGGTGACGTCGGTGTCGCGTTCACCGGTTCGCTGATCGACGTCAACGGCCAGGGCGCGGCGATACTGGCGGGCAATGCTTTCAATTCCGGAAGCGGACTGGGCACGCTGAGTGTCAGCAACAGTGGGGAACTGATCGCGCGTGGCAATGACCAGCGCGGTATCCGTACGCTGTCAGTCACAGGCGCCCAGACTGTGGTCAACAGCGGCGCGATCCAGACGCTCGGCGCCAGCAACAGTCAGGGCATTCTCGCCGAGGCGTCGGGTGCGGCCAGTGTTTCGGTGAACAACAGCGCGGTGATCACCACCCAAGGCACGGGCTCGTCGGCGATTGAGGCGCTGACCGCAGGCGGCAGCGCCAACGTCAGCAACACGGCGACCCTTCAGGGTGGGCGAGCCGACAGTAGCGGTGTCGCCCTCGGAGGCGCGAGCCAGACACTGAACAACTCGGGCGCGATCAGTGCGCTCAGTGATGTCGCCGTACGCGCCGACGCGACCACTCCCGGCACAACGTTTTCGCTCGGCAACACCGGACAAATGACCGGCGCCGTGAATGCCGTCAGCGCTGCCAGCACGGTGGTCAACAGCGGCACCTGGACACTGCGCAATTTCACCGCCAGCAATGCCAGCGGCAGCCGCGATACCTGGGGTGTTGCGGTCAGTGATCTCGGCACATCGGGCACCAACAGCATCGATAACAGCGGCGTGATCCGCCTGGCCGCGCAACCGGCGACTGGCATCACCACCTTCAACGCCAGCGGCGCCTATTTGCCTTTGGGCCAGGCTGCCAATGCGCCCACGTCAGGCGGCGCCGTACAGGGCCAATTGCTCGGGGTCAACCGCTTCATCAACAGTGGCACCCTTGACCTTGCCGCAGGCAGCAACAGCGTCGGCAATGTTCTGTTGATCAGCGGCGCGACCACGGCTGGCACCGATGGCGGAGGGGTGTTCGTGTCCAATGGCGGCCGGCTGCTGCTTAACACCACGTTGAATGGCGGCGGCGCGAACAGCCTGTCCGACATGCTGGTGGTGGACTCGACCAGCACCGCCAGCGACCGCACCACCGGCGTGGTCGTGAGCAACGTCGGCGGGCAGGGCGAGCTGACTCAGGGCAACGGCATTGCGGTGGTCGAGTTGCTCAACAAGACCGAGGGGGCGAGCGACGCCAACGCGTTTCAACTGGCCCGGCGAGTGGTGGCCGGCCCGTACGAATATCGCCTGCAGCAAGGCGCCGAGGATGGCAGCGGCAAGGACACCTGGTATCTGCGTTCGGACGCCGTGCCTCCGGACGGTCCTCCCGGTCCTGATCCCGATCCCGTTCCATCCCCGGTGCCGAATTACCGTCCGGAAGTATCGCTGTACGGCGCCGTTCCGGCGTTGGCGCTGGTCTACGGCCGGACGATGGTCGACACCCTTCACGAGCGAGTCGGCGAGGAGCGTCTGAATCGCGGTGATCCGTTGCCCAAGGAAGACGAATCCACCCTGGCGCCGTCGATGGGCTGGGGGCGGGTGATCTATCGCAGCGGTAAACAGGACGGCGACCGCAAAAACGCCTTGGGCAATACGCCCGAATACAACTATGACCTGACGGCTTTCCAGGTCGGCACCGACCTCTACCGCAAGGACCGGCCTGACGGCAGTCACGAGCAGGCCGGGCTGTCGTTGTCCGCCGGCACCATCGACGCTGGCGTCAGCCACTACACCCGGCGCGCCGCCGGTGAAGACACCTTGCGCGCTTACGGCGTCGGCGCGTACTGGACGCACTTCGGCGCCTCGGGGTGGTATCTGGACGGGGTGTTGCAGGTCAATCGCTTCGACATAGAAGCCAAACCCAACGACCTGGCGAAACTGAAAACCCGTGGTTGGGGCTACACCGCGTCGCTGGAAAACGGCTACCCGTTCGAAGTCGACAAAGACTGGTACATCGAGCCGCAATTGCAGGCGATCTACAGCTATGTCGATCTGGACAGCAGCGATGACGTCGGCGCGAACATTCGTTTCAAGGACGTGGACTCTCTGATTGGCCGTGCCGGCGTGCGCATCGCCAAGGACTGGGACACCGAGGGCGTCGACAAAAGCGCACGGCGCACCAACGCGTGGATTCGGCCGAGTGTCTGGCATGAGTTCAAGGGGCAGCCGAAAACCGAGTTTTCTTCCGAGTCGGGGTACATCCCGTTCGAGTCAGACCTGCAGGGCACGTGGGGCGAGGTCAATGTGGGGGTGGACTATCAGGCCAATCAGCGCACTACCTTTACCGCTTCGGCCGGTTATCGGCAGGGGTTCGACGGCGACAGCCACGGGTATGACGCAATGCTGGGGTTCAAGATCAATTTCTAGTCCCGTGCATACACCACAAAACCCGTGTACATCCTGTTCGCAAGACACTTGAAGGTTTAAAGTTCACTTCAAAGTCGTTTGCAGCTCAGGTCAATCATGAAAATCGGTGAACTGGCAAAAATCAGCGGTCTGGCGCCTTCGCGCATCCGCTTCTATGAGGCGAGCGGTCTGATCAAATCGGTCGGGCGCAAGGCTAACGGCTATCGCGATTACGCCCCGGAAACCGAGTGGATCCTGCAGATCATCACCGGCGCGCAGTCAGCGGGGTTTTCCCTCGAGGAAATACGCCAGTTACTGCCGGTGAACGCGCAGGACTGGCAGCACGAAGAAATGCTGGTCGGGCTCAAACGCAAGGTCGAAGAAATCGAAATCCTCCAGCAACGCCTGGCGCATAACAAGGCGCAGTTACTGCGGGTCATTCACGGCATCGAGAGCAAACCCGCTGACGTTGGCTGTGCCGACAACGCGCAGTTGTTGATCAGCCAGATCCGCGAGGAGAAGGCCGCTACGGGCAAATAATCACAGTTGATAAAAAGGCCTTGACCTTAAAGTTGGCTTTAATCTTATGGTTGTCCCACGCCCAATCGAGGACTCCTCATGAACGTGTTCGACAACCTGCAACTTCCCAACGGTTCAACCATCAAGAACCGCATCGCCAAAGCCGCCATGGAAGAAAACATGGCCGACGCCGATCAGGCACCTTCGGAAGAACTGATGCGCCTGTATCAGGCCTGGGCCGATGGCGGTGCCGGGCTGCTGATCACTGGCAACGTCATGGTCGATGGCCGCGCGATGACCGGGCCGGGCGGCGTGGTGTTGCAGGATGACCGGCAACTGGCCAAGTTCAAACGCTGGGCGCAGGTTGGTCGATCCGGCGGCGCGCAGTTCTGGTTGCAGATCAACCATCCGGGGCGGCAGATGCAGGCCAATCTCGGTCAGAAAACCTGGGCGCCGTCGGCGGTCCCGCTGAGCATGGGCAGCCTGTCCAGACACTTCACCACGCCGCATGCGATGACGGCCAGCGTGATCGCTGACGTCATCCAGCGTTTCGCCCGTAGCGCACAGCTTGGCGAGCAGGCCGGCTTCACTGGTGTGGAAATCCACGCCGCCCATGGTTATTTGTTGAGTCAGTTTCTGTCGCCGCTGACCAATCAGCGTACGGACGAGTGGGGCGGTTCGCTGGAGAACCGCGCGCGGCTGTTGCTGGACATCGTCAAGGCTGTGCGGGCGCTGGTTTCGGCGCAGTTTGCGGTGGCGGTGAAACTCAATTCCGCCGACTTTCAGCGCGGTGGCTTCAGCGCCGATGACGCGCGGCAAGTCGTCGAATGGCTCAACGATCTGGGTGTGGATCTGGTCGAATTGTCCGGCGGCAGCTACGAAGCCCCGGCCATGCAGGGCGAGGCGCGAGATGGTCGTACCCTGGCACGTGAGGCGTACTTCGTCGAGTTCGCCCAGGACCTGCAGAAAGTCGCGCGGATGCCGCTGATGGTTACCGGCGGCGTACGTCGTCGGCCCATCGCTGAAATGGTCGTTAACAGTGGCGTGGACATGGTCGGCATCGGCACGGCATTGGCCATCGATCCGAACCTGCCGCGTGACTGGCTGCAGGGCCTGGACAGCGCCCCCGAGCTGCCGCCGATCACCTGGAAGAACAAGGCCATGGCCTCGCTGGCGAACATGGCGGCGGTCAAGTTCCAGTTGCGCAAACTCAGTCAGGCGAAAACACCCGATCCGCACGTCTCACCGCTGCGCGCGCTGATTCTGCAGCAAATCGGCAACGCGTTGCGTACCCGCCAGTACCGCAAGTGGGTAGCGAGCAACTGATCTGAATGGCTTGCTGACGTTCGTCCCTATATCCTGCACGCCTGTTTGATGGATTGATTTAGGGAAGAATTGCATGCCGTTCAGGGTGATGGTGGTCGGTGGTTACGGAAACTTCGGCAGCATTGTGTGCCGGCATCTAGCGCTGATGCCGACCATCGGCCTGGTGCTCTCGGGCCGTGATCCGCGCAAGTTGCAGCGCAAAGTCGATGAGCTGAACAGCCAATCGGGCTACGTCTGCGAAGGCTGGTGCGGCGATGCCATGGGCAGCGAGTTCAAAGCCGCATTGCGGGCTCTGAATATTCAGTTGGTCGTGCACACCGGCGGGCCGTTTCAGGGGCAATCCTATGCCGTCGCCGAGAGCTGCATCGACGCTGGCGTTAGCTACTGCGATCTGGCTGACTGCCGCACGTTCGTCAACGGCATCCACGTTCTCGACCCGCGGGCGAAGCAGGCCGGCGTGGCCATCCTCAGCGGTTGCAGCTCGGTGCCGACATTGTCGTCAGCGATCATCGATGAACAGCGCCAGCGCTTTTCGCGTATCGACTCGATCGAACATGGCATTTCTTCGTCGGCGAAAATGCCCGGGCTGTCGACCATCGAAGGCGTACTGGCTTACGCCGGCAAACCGATCAAGCAACTTAAAAACGGCAAGGTGCACGAGGTGTCGGGCTGGCTGGATTTGACCTTGCGCAAAATGCCGCAGATGGGCATGCGGCTGCTGGCCAACGTCGATGTGCCGGACATGGATATTTTCGCCGGCCGTTATGGCGCGCACACCCTGAAGTTCAAGGCCGGCGCCGGGCTAAAACTCGGCGGCATCGCCAACGGTCTGCTGGCTCAGGCACTGAAGATCGGACTGGTGCGCGACCATGCTCTTTGGGCTGCAAGATTGCATCGCCTCGGTACGCGATTCGAACGTTTCGGCGACGGTAAAAGCGCGATGTACATCGACGTGCAGGGCCTCGGCGTTGACGGCAAACCGCTGTCGATGACCGCGCAACTCACCGCCCTGAACGACAAAGGCCCGGAAATCCCCAGCTGCGCCGCAGTAGCCCTGGCGACAAAAATGGCCCAAGGCTACGTGCCGACCGCCGGCGCCCGACCGTGCGTGGGTGAAATCAGCGTCGCCGAGTACATGGCCGCGATCAACGACCCGGCCAACCTGAGCCTGTCCGTGCATTTTTCGGACGGACAGCGCTGACATGCTCTATCTGTGCCTGAAGTACCTGCACATCATCGCCGCGATCTTCCTGTTCGGTTTCGGTATGGGCTCCTACCTCTACCTGATCGCCGCCAGCCGCACGCGCAACCCGCAAGTGATTGCTCACGTCGCGCGCATGGTCGTGCGCTTCGACACTTGGATCACCACCCCGGCGGGGTTTGTGCAGATCATCAGCGGTTATCTGTTGATGCGAATTTCGGGGTTGTCGATGAGCACCGAGTGGGTACTGACTTCGTTGATCATTTTCCTGTGCGTCGGCTCGCTGTGGCTGCCGGTGTTGCTGTTGCAGAAGCGGCTGCATGCGATGGCAGCGAGTGCGAGCGAGGTGGGGTCGGGGCTTGATGAACAATATCAAGCGGTTTACCGCAAATGGTTCTGGATGGGCGTGCTCGGTTTTACCGGGATGTTTGTCATCGTGTTGATGATGGTGACGAAGATGACACCGGTGCAGTTGTTCAGCTTTCTGCTGTAGGTACGGTGGTTTTCAGGAAACGCTGTTCGTGATCTGGAGTGGGCAGCAGGCAGGTGTCGTATTTGCCGAACAGGCGATAGCGGTTCAGCGCGATGCGGTCGTAGGCCCAATCGCGTAGACCACGAGGGAAGATGCGCAACAGTCGCAACGGCTGCCAGCGGGCGGGCAGTTGGCTGATGACTTCGAAGAAAGCGTCGGATCGTTCCCAGTAGTGGCGGTCGCGGATGACCGCCATGGTGTCGAATTGATCTATGGGCAGACCGGCCCACGCGAGCAACGCCTGGCCCTCCGGCGACTGAACCGCTGCCAAGCGTACGCGACGCTGATGATCGTGGCGGATCAGGAACCGCGCCCAGCCATTGCAGAGTTTGCAGACACCGTCGAACAGAACTACGGATTCGCCGGGGTTGAGGAGCGGGGCGGGGGTTGGGCGGTTTTTTGGGCTGGGCATGGGGTTTGTATTCAAGAGGTCGAGTGTTGCGATCATAGCGCCGCAAGGCTTTGTTCGCGAATGACTGCACTTGGTCAGAAACCCGGATGGAAGGGACAGACGACGTTTAGGCGCGTGATCTGTCTCCTGGCGCCGTCAAGCTGTTGCCTCACCTTCCTGGATTTCCCTCACTCGATCCTTCGATCCGGCCCGAAGCGCATGCCGAAGCGTCAATGCCGGCCGCTCGACGCAGTAGTACGAAACGCCACTCAGCAAGAACGACAGCACCAGCACCGTTGCGACCTTGTGCCAATCGAAATAGGTGATCGGCCAAAGCCCGTGCAGGAAGTAAATCACCACGAAGTGATTCAGGAACACGCCGTAGCTGATGTTCCCCAGCAATTCGTCAATCCTGTGAAACTTGAGCTTCGACAACCAGTACACCGCGGGGATGCCCAGCGCAATGCCGGCGGCTACTTCAGCGTTGGACGGCCGGCGTTCGATCCAGCCCGCCATAATCGCCACAAAGATCAATGCTGCCGCCACAGCGGTGCCTGCGGCGATCGCCAAACCCTTCGCTTGCGGTTTGTAGAGGTAACTGCCGCAGAGGAATACAAACAGGACGCCCGGCAACAAACGGTAGCCGTAATAGTCGGTGTTGATGAAGCCAAGGCACGCCGGGATAAAGACTGCAACGGACAAGGCGAAGGCCACGCCCCGTGCTCTGTAGATGAGCAGGAACGGGATCACCAGGTAGAAGCACATCTCCAGGCCGAGCGACCAGGCCGGAGGCACAATCCACGTTCCGCTCGCGCCGAACATATAGAAACCGAGGGGCACGATCGCGAGGTTCGCGGCGATGTTTCTGAAGGTCAGTTCGGCCCACTGTGGCGTGCCGGGCAGCAGGAAATAGATCACCGTACAAGAAGCGATGAAGTAGAACAGGAATTGCGGGTAAAGACGCAAGGCCCGGTCCAGGTAGAACCGACCGATTTTTTCGGGCGCCTTGTAGTTGCGCTCGATCAATGAGGTCATGACGAAACCACTGATGAGCAGGAAGGAAATCACCGCAACCACGCCCGGGTTGAACCCCATGAACAACTTGCCCATATGCGAAACAGCGACCAGAACGGCCAACAGCAGACGATAGGCTCCCACGTGTATCCCCAAACGACCTTGTAGTTATGGCGGGTAAATTACGATGCTTCGCGGGCGGATAACAGGTTTTTTTCCGCGCTCGGTCTTTCCGGAAAAGGGTTTGCCGGGTGGTATTGAGCAACTGGCGAAGAACTAATCCTCGCTTAATACTGATGCGCTTTCATCTTGCGCATCCAACGCCTCGCACGAGATTGCTGCGAGCCCGTGTCCCATCGATTGTTCGCGCCAATTGCGACGGCTACACTCCAACCCCATGAAACGCTACCTGCGGCTTTGCCTCATCTTCGTGATCAGCCTGGCGCTTCCCCTCAGCGGGATGGCGGGGGTGCAGGCGCCGACAGAACCGTGCCCGATGAAGACGATGGGCATGGCGATGATGGACGACATGGGCATGGATTGTTGCAATGACATGAAAAGCCCGACCGAGCATGGCAAACCCTGCAAGCCGGGTCAGGAATGCAAGACGGGCGGGATGCTGCAAGTCTCGATCGTCAAGCCGCCCGTGACCCTGTTCAGCCCCGTCGTGCTGGCCTTTGCCAGCGATTCCGTTCCTGTGCCCACCCCGTCCGGGGTCTGGCGACCGCCCCGCGTCTGATTCCTGTCCGTTATTGAACCTCATCCTGTTTTAACGGGATGGCATGGCTGTGCGCAGGTCGTTTGACGCGCGCAGCGGATCATCACAGGAATCGCAAACATGAACTCCAAGTGCTGTTGCACAGGTTGGTCCCTCGTGGCCGGGCTGCTGGCAAGCGTGCTGGCCTTGCCGAGCCTCGCTGCCGCTTTGACGCTAGATGAAGCCTTGCGACTGGCGGAAAACACCGCACCATCGCTGGCGGCGCAGGATGCAAAGATTCAGGCTGCCAGCAGTGCGGCTGTTCCAGCGGGGGAATTACCCGACCCGAAGCTGATTGCCGGCCTGCAGAACTATCCCATCGGCGGCCCGGACCGCTGGAGTGTCAACGACGACTTCATGACCATGCAAATGGTCGGGGTCAGGCAAGACATGCTCAATGCTGACAAACGCAAGGCGCGCATCGACGTAGCCAACGCTGGTGTCGATCGTGCTGCCGCCGAGCGTCAGGTCGAACGCCTGAACGTTCGCCAGGCCACGGCGCTGGCCTGGATCAGCAGCTATTCGGTGGAACGCAAGGACGCGCTGTTTCAGGACTTCTATAAAGAGAATCGCCTGCTGAGCGACACCGTCCGCGCGCAGATTGCCGGGGGGCTTGCGCAACCGGCCGATGCCGTGACACCGAAGCAGGAAGCGGCGCAACTGGCCGAGCAGCAGGACGATCTGATTCGCCAGCGTGCCCAGGCACGCGCGGCACTGAAACGCTGGATCGGTCCGGCTGCCAACGAAACGCCGGTGGGCAGTCTGCCGCAGTGGCCGATCAATAATTCAGGCCTGTCTCATAAGCTGCAACACCATCCTGAGTTGGCCGCGTACGGGCCGATGACCCGCGAAGCGCAAGCCAGGGTGCGCGAGGCGCAGGCGGAGAAAAAGTCCGACTGGAGTTGGGAGGTGGATTATCAGCATCGCGACCGGCAGTTTGGCGACATGGTCAGCGTGCAACTGTCCTGGGATCTGCCGCTGTTTGCGCAGACCCGACAGAACCCGAAAATCGCCGCGCGAGAAGCGGAAGTCAACCAACTCGAATCCGAGCGCGAAGCCTTGTCACGCGAGCACACCGAGCAACTGGAAAGTGCGCTGGCTGACTATGAACGGCTGAATCGCGCGGTCCAGCGCAATGCGCAAAGTCTGGTGCCGCTGGCCAAAGAGAAAGTCGAACTGAACATGGCCAGCTACCGCGCCGGCAAAATCGATTTGAATGCGCTTGTCGCTGCCCGCCGAGAACTCATCGAGGCTCGTCTTAAGCAGATCGACGTGGAGGAGCAGCGAGCGCTGACCAGCGCACGGCTCTACTTTGCCTACGGGGAGGTCAGCCAATGAGCCTTAAATGGAGCGGGGCATTGCTGGCCGGCGTTGCAATGGCAGTGGGCGTTGTCGGTGGTTACTGGCTGGCGCCTCAACGCATCAGCAACGTGCAGGCCGCTGCGCCTGAGCAGCACCTCAACACGGCGAACGATCGCAAGGCGTTGTACTGGTACGACCCGATGTACCCGCAGCAAAAATTCGACAAGCCAGGCAAGTCGCCCTTCATGGACATGCAACTGGTGCCGCAATATGCCAGTGGCAGCAGCGATCAAGCGACGGTCAGCATCGATCCCGGCGTGGCTCAGAATCTCGGGTTGCGCTCGGCAGCGGTCGCCCGTGGGGTGTTTGACTCGCCTCTCGACGTGACCGGGATCCTCGCTTTCAACGAGCGGGATGTCGCGGTCATCCAGGCCCGCACTCCGGGCTTTGTCGAGCGGGTTTACGCCCATGCGCCAGGTGATCTGCTCAAAGCCAACGCGGCGTTGGCGGATATTCTGGTGCCCGAGTGGGCGGCGGCGCAGACCGAGTTCCTGGCACTCAAAAACAATGGTGATCGCGATTTGCTCGCTGCGGCGCGCCAGCGCTTACGGCTCACCGGGATGCCCCCGGCATTGATTGCGCAGGTCGAGCGCAGCGGTAAGGTCCAGCCTTACCTGACGTTGACCAGCCCGATTGGCGGCGTGTTGCAAGAGCTCAACCTGCGGATCGGCATGACCGTGGCGGCGGGCGAGACGCTGGCGCGGGTCAATGGTTTGAGCCGTGTCTGGCTGGCGGTGGCCGTTCCCGAATCAGAGGCTGGCACCATCGCCGCGGGCCAGTCGGTTGAGGCGCAATTCCCGGCCTTTCCCGGAACCAGGGTCATAGGCAGGGTCAGCACCATTCTGCCGGACACCAATGCGGACAGTCGCACCTTGCGCGTCCGCGTCGAACTGCCCAATCCGGACGGGCTCCTCAAGCCCGGTTTGACGGCGCAAGTACGCTTGATTCGTTCAACCGGGCAGAGTGTGTTGTGGGTGCCGAGCGAGGCGATCATTCGCACTGGCCGACGTGCCCTGGTGATGCTTGCCGAAGACGTCGGCCGCTATCGTCCCGTGGAGGTGCAACCGGGGCAGGAGAGCGATGGCAAAACCGTCATTCTCAAAGGCCTCGAAGAGGGCCAGAAAGTCATCACGTCGGGGCAGTTCCTGCTCGACTCAGAGGCCAGTCTCAAAGGCATCGTCGCCGGTTCTGAAGACGCGAAATCGGGAGGTCAGCCATGATCGCTGCTCTTATTCGCTGGTCCGTCGCCAATCGTTTTCTGGTGCTGCTGGCGACGCTATTTGTCACCGCGTGGGGCGTCTGGTCGGTGCAGAGCACGCCTGTCGATGCGCTGCCGGACCTGTCCGACGTGCAAGTCATCATCCGCACGCCCTATGCGGGACAAGCCCCGCAGATCGTCGAGAACCAGGTGACCTATCCATTAGCGACCACCATGCTCTCGGTGCCGGGGGCGAAAACCGTGCGCGGTTACTCGTTCTTTGGCGACAGCTTTGTCTATGTGCTGTTCGAGGACGGTACGGATCTTTACTGGGCGCGTTCGCGGGTGCTCGAGTACCTGAGCCAGATCCAGAGTCGACTACCGGCGAGTGCCAAACCGGCATTGGGGCCGGATGCCACAGGGGTTGGCTGGATCTATCAGTACGCGCTGGTGGATCGCACCGGTGGGCATGATCTGGCGCAACTGCGCGCACTGCAGGACTGGTTCCTCAAGTTCGAGCTGAAAACGCTGCCCAATGTCGCGGAAGTGGCCACGGTCGGCGGCATGGTCAAGCAGTATCAGGTGCAACTTGAACCGCTGAAAATGGCCAGCCTCGGTATCACGCAGAGCCAGATAGCCGCAGCGATCGGCAAAGCCAATCAGGAAACCGGTGGTGCGGTGCTGGAGATGGCCGAATCCGAGTTCATCGTACGGGCGTCCGGTTACCTGAAGTCGCTCGATGATTTTCGCGCGATCCCGCTCAAACTCGGCGCCGGCGGCGTACCGGTGACGTTGGGCGATGTAGCGACGATTCATTTGGGCCCGGAAATGCGCCGTGGCATCAGCGAACTCGACGGCGAAGGCGAGGCGGTCGGTGGCGTGGTGATTTTGCGCAGCGGCAAGAACGCCCGGGACACCATTGCAGCAGTCAAAAACAAACTCGACGAACTGAAAAGCAGCCTGCCGGCCGGTGTTGAAATCGTCACCACCTACGATCGCAGCAAGCTGATCGATCGCGCGGTCGAAAACCTCAGCCACAAACTGCTCGAAGAGTTCATCGTCGTGGCACTGGTGTGCGGGATCTTTCTGTGGCACTTGCGCTCATCGCTGGTGGCGATCATTTCCCTGCCGGTGGGCGTGCTGATTGCCTTTATCGTCATGCGCTATCAGGGCCTCAACGCCAACATCATGTCGTTGGGCGGGATCGCCATTGCCATCGGTGCGATGGTCGACGCCGCCGTGGTCATGATCGAGAACGCGCATAAAAAAATCGAGGCGTGGCATGCGGCCAATCCGGGCGAGGAACTGCAGGGTGAGCGGCATTGGCAGGTGATGACCGACGCGGCGGCAGAAGTCGGCCCCGCGCTGTTCTTTTGCCTGTTGATCATCACGCTGTCGTTCATCCCGGTGTTCACACTCGAAGCGCAGGAGGGTCGGTTGTTCGGGCCGTTGGCGTTTACCAAGACCTACGCCATGGCGGCAGCGGCTGGTTTGTCAGTGACGCTGGTGCCGGTACTGATGGGTTACTGGATACGCGGACGCATTCCCGGTGAACAGCAGAACCCTTTGAATCGCTGGCTGATCCGGATCTACCAACCTGCGCTGGACGCGGTGCTTCGTCGTCCAAAAATCACCTTGCTGGCAGCACTATTGGTGTTCGTCAGTGCGCTGTGGCCAATGTCGCGTTTGGGTGGCGAGTTTCTCCCGCCGCTGGACGAGGGCGATCTGCTTTATATGCCGTCGGCTTTGCCTGGGCTGTCGGCGCAGAAGGCCGCGCAATTGCTGCAACAGACCGATCGCCTGATCAAGACCGTGCCCGAAGTGGCGCACGTCTTCGGCAAGGCCGGCCGCGCCGAAACGGCCACGGACCCGGCGCCGCTGGAGATGTTCGAAACCACCATTTCGTTCAAGCCCCACGAGCAATGGCGCGCCGGGATGACCCCGGAGAAACTGGTGGAGGAACTCGACCGCGTGGTGCGTGTGCCCGGTTTGACCAACATCTGGATTCCGCCGATTCGCAACCGCATCGACATGTTGGCCACCGGTATCAAAAGCCCCATTGGGGTAAAAGTCGCTGGCACCAACCTCGCCGAAATCGACGCCGTCACCCAAGCGGTCGAGGGCGTCGCGAAAAACGTCTCCGGCGTCAGTTCCGCACTGGCCGAACGGCTGACCGGCGGGCGCTACATCGACGTTGATATCGACCGCAAAACGGCGGCCCGCTACGGCTTGAACATCGCCGATGTGCAAGCCATCGTTGCCGGCGCCATCGGCGGTGAAAACGTCGGAGAAACCATTGAAGGCCTCGCGCGTTTCCCGATCAACCTGCGTTACCCACGCGAGTGGCGGGACTCGCCGGGTGCCCTGGAACGATTGCCGATCTACACCGCATCAGGCCTGCAGATCAGCCTCGGCACCGTCGCCAGAATCACCATCACCGACGGCCCCCCGATGCTCAAAAGCGAAAACGCCCGACCCTCAGGCTGGGTGTACATCGACGTGCGCGGACGGGACATCGCCTCGGTCGTCGCCGATCTGCGCCATGCCGTCAACGAACAGGTCAAATTGCAGCCCGGCATGAGCCTCAGCTACTCGGGCCAGTTCGAGTTCCTCGAAAGGGCCAACGCACGCCTCAAACTGGTAGTCCCGGCGACGCTGTTGATCATCTTCGTGCTGCTCTACCTGACCTTCACCCGCTTCGACGAAGCTCTGCTGATTATGGCCACGCTGCCGTTCGCACTGACGGGCGGCGCGTGGTTTCTCTATCTGCTTGGCTACAACCTGTCGGTCGCCACCGGCGTCGGCTTCATCGCCCTGGCCGGCGTTTCCGCCGAGTTCGGTGTGATCATGTTGCTCTACTTGAAGAATGCCTGGGCTGAGCGCATAGACCTCGGCGACACCTCCGAGCGCGCACTGGTCGCAGCCATTCGCGAAGGCGCCGTGCAACGAGTGCGACCCAAGGCCATGACGGTGGCGGTGATCATCGCCGGGTTGTTGCCCATTCTGCTGGGGAGTGGATCGGGGAGTGAAGTGATGAGCCGTATAGCTGCGCCGATGGTGGGTGGGATGGTCACGGCACCGTTGCTTTCGTTGTTTGTGATTCCGGCGGCGTATCGGTTGATGCGTCGGCGGGGGGTGGCTGTTGAACGTGTCATTAATGAAGGGGAGGCTGTATGAAACTGGGTTTGATTGCGGTTTTCGGGATTGCCGGGATGTTGTCGTTTGCTGCTTGGGCGGAGGACATGGCAGGAATGAAAATGGAGCAGGCGTCGCAGTCGTCCGCTGTTGCGAGTGCTGAGGGGACGATCAAGGCGATTGATCCTGTGAAGCATATGGTAACGCTGGCGCATGGCGCGGTCCCGGCGTTGCAATGGCCGCCGATGACGATGGGGTTTTCAGTGGCGGAGGAGCAGTTGGCAGGGTTTGAGGTTGGGGATCGGGTGGTGTTTTCATTTCGGGTGGATGGGGGGAGGGCAGCGATCATTGACATGAAAAAATGAGGGGTTGAGGGAGCGTTTGCCGGCACGGGTTATTGTGCCGGTTTTGCTAATAAGTTAGTCCGAGGCGGGCCGTAGTCCAGCTGAGTTCGCTCATTTTCGACCGGTAGCTTTCGGCCAGAAGCGGACATAGCCCAAAGGAAGCCTTCGGACCGAAAAAAGACCTTTTCTTAAAAAACCGATAGGCTCATGTACTTCTTTATCAGTAAAAATCCAGGTGAAAGGACATGGCACTTTCTAAAGGCGATCTCATAAAACTAATCAGCGCTGATCAAACAAAAGTAGTTTTAACTGATTGGATTAGCTCTCGGGAGGCGGCACCGGGGGATATCGCTTTGGTGGAAGAAGTCTGTATCGCAGAGGATGGGCAGATCGTTCGCCTTCTGTGCGAGGACCGTCCTGGTTTTCTAGAATGGCGAACGTGCTTTTATGAGGCAGGGTTGGCCTATGAACTCCTTCTGGGCCCCGCCGACGTCGCCAATTGAATCTTTGCGCCAGACAATTATTGCTCTCCACCAAGAGCTGCTTATGGTCGATGGACACTCGTCACGAACGACTGCTTTCGGCCAGAAGCGGACATTCATACCGCTAGTCAAATACATTGTCGCGACGATCGCATTCAAATTTGGTGCAAGTGTTCAGCGGGAAAAAGGGAGGATTGATGAGTCTTGATCTGTGTTTGGAAGCTGATAGTACGCTCACAATTTTGACATTGAGCAATGCCCTTGAGAATGCTGGTGCTCGAAAAGTCGAGGTAACAGAAGATGGGCTATACGCTGAATTTAGCTCAGGACTTAAATTAAGTACCGATGACGCCTTCGGTGACCCCACGATTTATGCTGAGAATACAATGGGTTTCGACTTTCCTGTCGCTGTGCGTTGTACCATTAGAATTAAAGGGCCTGAACCAGAGGGAGAGTCGGCTATGGAAGATTTGGAAAAAGTCGCCCAATCAATACTCAGTCGTGTTCAGCCTTCTTTCTAGTTAGCTTTCAGTTCGAACAAACCATGTACTGGCGGGATGCGACAGGGCTACATCGTCCTTGAGTTCGGTGCCTGCGCGTCGTGCTTCAGATATTTTTGAATGGTGCTTTTCGGACAAAAGCGCCTTTAATTGATGGGCCGCAATTGGCCGATAGCAGGCGCATTAAGCACTCTTAATCCCTATGCGGCGGCAACCTGACCGCCGCCACAAAGGGATGTCCCCTCAATCCACCGGCACAACTTCATCCAGTGCTTTATTCACCGCCAGTTCCCCCAGCATCACCACTTGCGCAATCCCCAGCGCAGTTTTGCGGTGGCCAGGGTCCAGGAGGGCGGCGAAGTTGCAGAGCATTTCGGTGGCTGAGCTGAGGGATTCGCTGGCGTTAACCAGCAGGGACTCACTGTCGTAGTCGGAATTGGCCAGAAACATGGGCGCGTGTTTTTTGTCGCTGCCCATGATGCGGCGGGTTGGCGTGAGGTAGTAGTCGAGGGCGCGTTCGGCGGCTTCGTGGAATTTCCTGGAATCGGGGGATTCGTACGGGGAGGCCGGATCTGTTTCCGGCGGGTTCGGCGTGATCTTGAACATGTTCTTCTTTTTCCTGTGGTGTGGCCGCCGCACCGAGCTACTAAACAAGGGGTGGCAGCTGTACGCAGGTTAGTAGACCGGGGAAAAGAAGAAAGCCGGCGCGCCCGAGAGCGCCCTACGCACAGCCACCATCAAGTGCAGGTACGTGAATACCTTTTGACGGACGCTTGTGCACTTTCATTTACCACGGGCTACTAAACCCGATCACTGGGAATCAGTGACACGAACCAAGTTACCGGTGGCCTTTGAAGCGCACAAGCCGGCGGATTCTGGCGTAGTCGTAGGCAATGGCGCAAGACGTTGTAGCCTTAAGCAGGTAGCGCGACGTGTCTTTTAAACAGTGATGGAAAACTCCTAAACACGTCGTTCAAAATGACGCTCGTCAGTCTGTCCTCCAACAAAAAACGGTAGGTTTTATTTCTAGAACCTGGGGACGGGTTTGAGGCAAACCACGCGCAGATACATGGTCTGGTCTCGCACGATCCCTCGACCTTTTCTACTCCGGAAATGGCCCACAGGCTTCAATCGCTTCGTCATCAGTACGGCTATCGATACCACCATCCTCCCCGATGTAAACATCAGTATTCGGCCATTTCGGGTTAACCCGGATGCAATGTGATTTCCCGCCGTTGTTCCAGTCGAACTCCATAAAAAACTGGCTGTTCGGGAAAATAAGTCCTGCGCCCCCAGTAACTTCACCCGGGTAGATCTCGCCTTTTGAGATGTCGTGTTGAACATTCAGAATGTAACCGAGGCGCCCCTGTCCCTTCTCAGAGAAGTGGAAGCTCACTTGTGGAGTCGCGACATACCAAAAGGCGATGGGTGCGAGCAACAACGCCACCGCCCAGCGCCAGAAATGCCGTTTCGGTTTATTTGCAGACGTGGTCACGTGTGCCGTCTCCCCAGCTTGAACGTGGTAGTGCTAAAACTTCGCCCATTACCATTTTTGCCGTAATCCCTCCGTTGGGGTGCTGCTTGTAGAGTTTGACGCCAATGCTGATCGAGACTCGGTCGCCTATGTCGTCCCAAGCCCGCATGCCTTCGATGTCCGCTGAGCGGTGAGGCCCTTTCCGTTCGTTCCACTTCTGAATTTTACGAAGGGAGTCAGATGCCACTTGTTCAAGACCGGCTCCGTCCAGAAGAATCTCTTCAGAAAGCCCACCGTAGCGCCCCACGTAGCCATAGTGGATGTTCGACCAGATGTCGTAGAAGTAATCGAGCTGACCTTGCTTCTGCCAAGGCCCACCGAACTTTTGCCCAATTGTCACCTTATGATCCCAAGGCCGATTTTGACCTACCCGCTCAGCCCAAAGGCCCATTGCAGTGACAGTGTTAGCAAGTGCAATTGCTTGGAAGTTAGGAGGGGCAAGGCGCGCATACAAAGGTAGCTTTTGAAATTCTGCGTTTTCGGCTGCTGCGTCGTAGCTCAACAGCTTCTTCATTTTGAGTACAGAGGGATGGGTGATGTTACGGTTCATTTCCCCGGCGATATAGCTGGCCACCTGTTCCATCATGTCAGGGTCTTTGCACGTGACGGCAGCTTTGGGTTCAGGCTTTGCCTTGGGCTTTTTCGGGGTGGGTTTGGGCGTTACAAGAGCGTTTGCGGCTACTGCTTTCTCTTTCAATTTCGGGTCAGCGAGCAGTGTGGCCATTTTTTCGTCATCCACAGAGCCATCTGGACGGAACGCACCGAGCGCCATGAAGTTGATGATGGTTGCACCACCCGCATCCCCCATGACAAAACCACCACCCACATCGCCTGACCCGGAAATGATTGTTCCGCCGTGGCTGGTTGGACTGCCCAAATGGGCCATGGGGCGCCCGTTCACCTGAATGGAGGGGAATCCTGTGGTGATCACAGCTCCACAGCCGCAGGTATCGCCAACGCGAGCAGATCCCATGAAGTTAATGTTTACATCACCACTGGCGGAAGCAATCGGGGTAGTGGCGTGACCGGGCATTGGGCAGACATGCTTGTCACCCAATCGAGCGGAGGGAGTCATACGGCATCCTTGTCGTGCAATAAAAATGTCAAATCGTGAAGACTGAAAGTGCTTTTTAGACACGGGGAGATTACCGCACCGGCTCAGGTGAGTCTTTAGGAGCAATCTGAGTTTGTGTTTTTGGCAGACATATTTTATCCGGCAGCTATCGGCCGGGAGTCTCAGTCCTTGGCCGATAACAGACGCGTTAAATATACGTTCCCCACTGTGGCGGTGACCTCACAGCCGCCACAGTGGGAACTCCCATCAGTCCACCGGCACAACTTTATCCAGTGCTTGATTAACCGCCAGTTCCCCCAGCATCACCACTTGCGCAATCCCCAGCGCAGTTTTGCGGTGGCCTGGGTCAAGGAGGGCGGCGAAGTTGCAGAGCATTTCGGTGGCTGAGCTGAGGGACTCGCTGGCGTTGACGAGCAGGGACTCGCTGTCGTAGTCGGAGTTGGCCAGAAACATGGGAGCGTGTTTTTTGTCGCTGCCCATGATGCGTTGGGCTGGCGTGAGGTAGTAATCGAGGGCGCGTTCGGCTGCGTCGTTGAGTGTTCGGGAGTCCGGGAATTTGTAGGGTGAAACTGGATCGGTTTCTGGTGGATTCGGCGTTGGTTTGAACATAGATGAAGCTCCATATGGGACTTAAGGAGCCATCACCTTCGCTACCAAACGAAAGGTGGTGGCCATACGAAGGTTGGTAGACCGGCCCATATGGAAAATCCGGCGCGCCCGAGGACGCCCTGCGCATGGCCACCATAAGACAAATGCTGAAAAAGCATCTGCGCACGGTGACGTTATGCGTCATATGGAAACGGGCTACCAAACCCCATCACTGTTTTTCAGTGACCCGGAAACGATAAAACCTGCATCCCAGACGCACAAGCCGGCGGATTCTGGCGTAGTCGTAGGCAATGGCGCAAGAAGTTGTAGCCTTGAGCCGGTAACGCGACGTGTCTTTTAAACAGCTACGGAAAACTCCTAAACACGCATCATCAACACGCCGTTCAAAATGACATTCGTCGGCCCGCCCTGTAGCTCAGGCAATGGCTTGGAACCCTCGCGGCCGGGCACGCACCAACACTAGGTTGCAACCCAAAAAAGACGAGGAAGGATACCCATGTCAGTTCATCCGATTTTGTTTCTGGGTGGCTCCGGCGCCATCGGCCACCGTTCTGCCAAAGCCCTGCGCGCCGCCCATCCCGACGTCCCGTTGCTGATCGGCGGCCGCGACCTGGCCAAAGCTCAACAAGCCGCCGAGGAAATGGGCGGGGCGCAGGGGGTGGTCATTGATCCTGCGGCAGATGACCTGGGATTGGGCAATCGCCCGATCAGCGCCGTGGCGGTTTTCTACATGGATCATTCCCTGGCCGGGTTGCGTTTTGCGCAGCAGCGCAAGGTGCCGCATCTGAGCATTTCGTCCGGCATTTTCGAGATTGCGCCGCAAATCGCCAGCTACATCCATCGCCCTGACGCGTCCCCCATCGTGCTGGGTTACGAATGGATGGTGGGCGCGACGACGGTGGCGGCGCTGCACATTGCTGAAGCCTTTGCCCGGGTGCGCGACATACGCATTGATGCGTTGGTTGACGAGCAGGACGGCGGCGGGCCGACCGTGGCTAAAGATTTTGAACACTTGAGCAAAATGCTGCCCGCCGCCCTGACGCGGCGCGATGGCAATTACGTCTGGCGTGAAGGTGAGGAGCATAATGTCAGCTTCCGGGCGGTGGACGGCACGTCGATGCAAGCCTCTGGCTTCTCGTCCATTGATGTTACCGGGCTGGCTGCCGCCACCGACGCGCCAAATGTGCAGTTCAATCTGGCCAGCGGGGTGAGTTCTTCGCGACGCGCGGGTCGGCCGATGTCGACCGAGATCCTCATCGAAATGGTCGGCGAGGATCGCAAGGGTCGGGCGTTGCACACACGGCATGCCGTCGTTCACCCGGCAGGTGCCGCAGCGTTGACAGGGCTCAGTGTGGCCATGTTATTGGAACGACTGCTTGGGCTGGATGGCAAACCACCCACTCCGGCAGGTCTGTACTTCCCTTATCAGTTGCTCGATGCCAGTGCGTATCTGGAGCGTTTGAGTAAAGAGGGCGGTGAGCTGCTGGAACTACGAGTGCAGTAACCGTCATGCGCAGCACCGCCGACTTGCCGCTCATTCAGGTCGGCGGTGCTGCGCATTCACTCAACTGTTGAAGCGTAAAACCGATCTGGTAAGCGTGAACTACTCAGCGAATTGTTCCGAGAGCAACTTTTTACAGTCCAATTGCAGGTCACCCAGGAATGGGTGGATTTCCGACGACTCCATTAAAGCCATCAGCTCTGTGGCTCGCGTCCTGATGGGCATCCATTCTTCATGCTCAAAGATCAGGCGATCATGGCAATGAAATGCGGCCTCGGTAAGGCTATTGCATCGCTGCCAAATGTCTTCCAGCCGGCTTTTCACGTCCTCCGGTAGCCCGCTTCCGCAGATTGAAAGGACCTTTTCTATCGGAAGAATCATGTCGGACCAGACTTCACAGGCGGGGCAATCCGGAATAGTTGTCTGCTGTATGTCCGAGGTTTGGGCCAGAAACCCAAGCGCTTCGATTACCTCGCATACGGCAAGAACCCGCTTGTACTCATTTTGACCGTACCACCCCCATAGCGTGGTGGAGAACCCCATATCAAACTCCAGAAAAATCCAGCCCCCGAGACCTCACATGTTCTATCGCTTCGAGAAGCTGGCCGTCGAAGTACTCGGAGCCATCTCTTTCCCGCGCTTCGATGCGGTGTTTTGCCTCGATCAACAGGTGTGCGGGCGCGATATTTTGATTCAAAAAAGTAGCGACCATCAGATCGCTCAAATGGATTAGCGGTGTGTCCCATGACTCCTTGCAGCGTTGCATCAGCCCGGTATCGGCATCCCCGCGCCATGGCCATAAAAGATTCGAGACTGCCAATTCGGAGATCATTAACGTGCCTTACATGAATAGTCGAATTGCCGGACCGCTGGTGGCCAACGCGAGACGCTACGTGGGCGTGCCGCTCGCGCATTCGGCCACAAAAAAGCATCAGGATGATAGCAAATAGATGGAGCTCCTCTTACGCTAGGTCTTCCGTTAGTCAGCCAGTAATCAGGTGCAGTCCCGTGCGTCACGTCCTCGGCTTATACACCCCGAAAAATATAGACCGATCATGGTTGCTGGACGATCAGGACCTAATTGCTTTCAATACTGATTCCTTTCATTCGCATGGATACTTTTCTCTGATTGCATCTGCTTTTGAACAATATGCGCAAAGAGATGCGGGAATAGGCATTGGAACGATAAACGTGAAGTTCCAGCTCAAAGGTGATGACCTGGATGACGCGTTGGAGATTTTAAATAACCTGGAAACGGAGCTCTGTCAGCGACCGGCTCGTTGGCGCGAGCATCTAGGTACCGTTCACTATCCAGGGCAACCCGTGCGGCCGGTTCAACCCTTGTTGTTCAGGAACCGAGTTTTGCGGCTTGTCCGCATGCTGCAAGCCTTGGTTCACAAAGCCAAAGCCGGAGAGAAGTGGCTGGTTTATGGGAATGGCGTTTGCTATCGCACCCTGCGCGGCATAAAACGACCGCCCGGCGTTGAGGAGTATTCATAGCGACCAGCTAACGGGCCGGGCCATTTGCTTTGCTCGCTCAGGGGGGGAGATGAAAATCGCTTCTCAATCAAATCCTTAATGTTGCCTACAAGATCCTGATATGAAAAAGCTAAGTAACGATTTCAGCGGAGCACTCCGAACGTTCGCATACTTCATGGCCAGTGGAAGCCACTACATGCTCGAGGACGTGAAGTACCTCGATATGTATGGCTCAGAGCCCAGTGCGATTGAACAGGTCTTTGCGATATTTGCGAATGTCATAGAGATGGACGACGAAGGCAATGTCCTTAATTTCACTCACGCGCAAAAAAGGGCGACTGACTACCTACGGTCATACTGCGATCGGTCTTTCGAAGTAAAACCGCCTTTTGAGGACTGGGAAACCGAACTCTATGGGCCACCCAAAAGCAGGCGCTAATTTCTAGTTTACGTGCCAACCCGAGACATCCGCGGGATGCCCGGGTTTGTATCCGCCTGGCGTCGGCGAGGCGCTTGAGGATCCTCACGGCGACTGCCCAATCCCACCATCCAGCGTGTTACCGATCTGTTTGAGCATGACTATGCTTCTGTCCAGTTCACGGTCGCCGTTTCACGCCACTTAACTTCGGTAATGCCAAAGCGCTCGGCCTGGGGTTTGGAGATGACTTTCAACGGTGGTTTGCCGGGTTTGGGAATTGGCGCGATGCCGGCATCGCAACTCGCCCAATGCCAGGCATCGGCATTGCGCATGGTTTTCGCGCGGATGACGAATGATTTTGGCTGGCCGTGAAGTTTGTATTCGATGACGAAGATGTCGACGTTGCTCATGCGTTCCTCCTTACGCTCATACGCAAATGAGTTTTGCCGACCCAAAAAATTCAAAGGATTTTCGGGGTTTGTTTCAGGCTGCTGACAATTGTTTTGCTTTGAACGGTTGGAACCGGCGGTGGCCTAAAGATCGAGCGTCTGCCAAGCAGACACGCGGACGAACAGACTCAACGAATTCACCCCCGGAGGTCCCGGTGAACAAGACGATCAGTGCCGAGGATCTGGCTATTCAGCTCAAGCACGACGATGACGCTGCACTGTTCAAATGGCTGCTTGCCAGTTTCCTGATGGGCAAGCGGATACAGGCCGAAATCGCCGCCGAAGCCTATCGGGTGATTGCCGATAAACACGGGCGCGATACACCGCGCAAACTGGCCGCATGCAGCCATCGTGAACTGGTCGCGATGCTCGGGGAGGCGCATTACGTGCGTTATGACGAGACTACCGCCGTACGGCTGCACGCCTTGGCACGCCGGTTAAACGACGAGTACGCGGGCAAGGTCAGCCATATGGTCGAGGCCAGCGCTGATCGCCAGGCGTTTGAGAAACGGCTGTTGGAGTTCGACGGCATCGGTCCGAAAACCGTGGAAATCTTCATGCGCGAAGCAAGCGCTGTACTTGGCTTTTGAGCGCGGGCAGCGACAAGGCAACGGCCACCACCCGCTCTGTGAAGGCTACCTGACTCGACGACCAGAACGATTGATCGCCAACAGGCACAGCCCGACCAGCAATGCAGCGCCTGCAACCAGGAGCGCCGAAGGTTGCATCGGTTGGCGCAAGCCTGCTGCTGTCTGCCGCTGCGATATCGTCAGTGGTCGGGGTTCAACGATCACTTCGTCAAATGACCGGAATGGCGTAACGACCTCTGCCTGAAACGGCATTTCCTCGATGCTCAGACGCAGGCCGTCTGTCAGCGCCAGTGTCCGTGCGGCGATCGTGCCGACGATCCTGTCCGGATAAACCGGTTCGCCATTGGGATCGAGTTGGTCATACAGGAAATTCTGCCCTTCAAGCCAGCCCACGGCCGTTTGCAACTCGGGGCCCAGGTAATACTTGCCGTCGAGGAAAAATCCGGAAAATTGCGGCGCGCGCTCGACGCTTTCAATGCGATAACGCTCACCCGGTTTCATACCGGTTTCAGGGGCAATCATGGTCAATCCCTCCGCTGTAGGTTCAGCGGTAGAGAACAATGATCGACCGTCGTTCCATGTAAAGGAGGAAAGGTAGCAGTTGTATTAATCAACAGTCCGGATCATTCAGGAGAGCAAACGTACACCTGAGCGGATCAGTCCTTGTGCCGTCAACTCTCGAATCTTTTCCCGCATTGCTTCGCGCTCGGCCTTGGGCGTTACCGGATCGGCGGCCAGATACTGCCGGTCGCACCACCCTTCGATTTGACCTATCCAGTAAGTTTGTCCGGCATGCCCCGTGTCGAGGCGGCCTAACAAGTAGCCGATTTGTTGCCAGGTCGGCAGCAGCTGGAAAATGGCGCTGCGCCGCGCCAACGGGAGTTCATACCAGTCTTGATCAAGTTTGGCTGTCACTCCACGGATCAACAACGGCCAGGACACTTTGTCCAGTCGCGCAATCACTACCGAAAAAACTTTATCCGACGGGTCATCGAGTGCCGCGAACAGTTCTGGCAATTGATTATCGCGAAGCAGGCGCGCTGCGGCCTGTCGCACGGTGACAAAAGCCGAGCGTAATGCGCGGGCATGCCAGTGCTCTGGCAACGTGCCAGTGAGTTCACTGGTCAGGCCGAGCACGCCCAGCCAGTGTTGTTTCGCCGTGGGCAAAGGTTGACTCAAGCGTTCGGCCAGCACGGCATGCGCATCAACGTCGTTACGCGATGCGGCCCACAGCGCCAGATTGCGCACTGCCGGTGACACATCCAACAAGGCTTCGCGCAGAACAGGTTGCGGATCGGCGAGCAGCGGCAGCAGCGCATACAGCACGCGCACGCGGATTTTGCCGCCCGGGCGTGACATCGCTTCAACGAGCAACGGCAGACTTTTCGCCGCCGGCAACATCGTACTCGCCGGCACCGCCATCAAACGTACGGTCAACTCGCGATGCGCCAGAGCACTACGGAGCAGGGTTTCGGGATTTTCAGGGTTTTCCAGCAACAGCGTAAACAGGTAGCGCGCGGTTTTGCCCTGACGATGCAAGAAGTCGGCATACACCTCATCCCGGCATTCCGCCGATTGCAGCAGTGCGCGCACCGTCGACAGCGTCTGGCTGTGGTCGACCCGGCGTTGCGCTGACAGTCCCATCAACGGTTCAAGTGCGGACAACCAAGCCTGGGTGTGGGCGGGAGACAAGTAGTGTTGCAGGCCTGCCGCTGCCAGGTCGCGTACCTGCGGGACCCAATCGTTCAGACGCTCGATCAGCACCACTAATGCTTCGGCAGAAGGCTGCCTGCACAGTTCTCGGACAGCGACTTCCCGAACAAAACCGTTGGCGTGATTGCTCACGTCTGCCCATGAGCCGGTGTTGCCGAAGTGAGCGAGTATCTCCAGCGCCTCGTTGCGCCGATAGTCCTCATAAGTGGCAGGCTGTCCTTGCTTGCGTGCCAATCGGATCAGCCATTCTTGTGTTGTGTTCATGGGTCAGTCCTGTGCGTCCTTGCGGGGGCAAATTGTTTGCGCAAAAGCGCCAGCCTACCCGACTGGTGCCGGAGAGCAAAAAACCTTACTTTTTTAAAGACCTCATCTCTGCCAAGAGCGACTTGATTTTTTCAAGTTCTTCAAACGTTACCTCATGAGTGACGACTATTTTTTCGATTGGTAGTGGTTCGGGGGCTAGGAGTCTGTGTAGGCATTGCCATGTCTTTGATAGAAAAAACAAAGCTGCCATGTAAGCGATGAGATAAAAGCTAAATACAAAAATGAGATTTGCGCTTTCTTTGAAATCCAGGAGGGAGGAGAGGTAGATGAGGGTGTTGGTGCAGGTAATAAATAAAAGAATAAAGACCCACGACAGGAAACTTTGCATCCCGGAACCGAGTTTTTTGTGATTCATTCTCATGATCTTTGTTTTAGTGAAAGTTTTTATGCTTGGGTTGGCGAACTTTATTTGCGTAGCGCGCATCACTCTAAAAGGAGCAGCAAAACGCCCATTAAATTTGTGACCACCTATGCGGCTACTGTAGTTCGGTGGCTGGCAAACGATAGAAGGCCCGTTCCAAGCGTACAAGCAGCGGATTCCGGTGGGTTTGTAGGCAACGTCGTCAATCGAAGTAGTCTCGGTGCCTAACGAAGGCGCGCCGCAACAATCCCGGATGGATTGTCCATGGCCCACCATCCGCAACAGGCACCTCGCCCGGGTCACTAGGGTTGACCCCTTCAAGGCAGCCGCCATTGACACCGGACTTAGGTGGATTGGTCCTGCGTCGATGGTGGGTGTATAGACAAGTCCCGCAGAAAATTGAATGACCAAATTGGAAACCTGGCCCACGCCAATTGTATTTCTCCAGCTCAATAGCCTTCCATAAACAACACCGCTTCCAGTTGTCGGGCGCTATACGCCAAGCCTGACCGCGCCTGCAGCGCGTGCAAGATGGCCGCAACAAGGCGGTTTGCGTCGAGCTGCGCCGGCCAGGACATGTAGGCATTGCGCCAACCGGCACGGGTCGCTCGTGGGCGGCTACCGCCACGCCCAGCGATAAGACCCAAGTCAGGATATTGCGCCTTGAAGCTGTCGAGCTCGGCATCGTCGAGCACCGCCTCGGCAATGCCCACCAATGCAGTGGCTACGCGTGAGTCGTAGATCACGAAGGCATCCGGATAAAACATGGCGTAAAGCTTCGTCCATGCACTGTTCATCGCGGCTGGCTGCTGAGCGTTGCGGTTTGCAGCGCGCTGCAGGTTGGCGACGACCGCATTGGCATCTTGCGTGGGCACGCGCACTCCGCCCCACTTGCAAATGGACGCGAACAACGCCAGCACCGAGTCGGCATTATCAGCTAGATGAGGAATGAGTTTCTGCGCACGCTTGATATAACCCTGCAACTCTTGCTCGGTGGCTGTAAAACTCACTGCTGGCGAGGGCCAGAAGTAGTTGTTCAATCGCGCGTCCAGCCCAACGACCGCCTCGGCTGGATAGAGCTTCCGGCGGCGGCGATCGTAAATTTGAAAGGGTTCATGCTCAAGGTAACAGGCAAACCGTGCTTCCAAAGATTTCAGACTTCGGCAGTTCGGCGAAACCGGTATTTCGCAATCGGGTTCTACTTCCGCCGTCAGCTCTTGCGTTTCATCGAGGCCAAGCAACTCATATACGCCCTTGGCTACCCGTCGGTAACGCGCTGCTTGACCGTTGCGCGTAAAAAAACCGGTGTGCTCGCACAGATTTGCCAACTGCGTACTGATCGTACTGGCGGCGAAGAAATCCAGACCCACGCGGTAGCGATGGTTGGCGTCGGTGGGGCTTCGGTAAACCCTGCGTCCAATGGTTTTAAGGTCCGCGGCGCGGAAATGTCGCGGGAGTACGCCGGCGTGGATTTCAAAGGCGATTGCGTCGTGCAGTGCCATTAGGCATTCCAAATGCTGAGGGAAGAGTTTTTTCGAAACGGTCGTAGATTACTCGGCCTCACGCGTGTATTCCACTTGGTAACCCTACATCTGTGTATTCGCAACTTCGCCCGACAAAGGCCGGGCGAAGGTGTACACCGCAATCGCGATCAATAATCCCAAATCGCCGGAATCCAGCGAAACACCTCGCCATTCACGGCAACACGGCCCACCGATGGAAACGGCAGGTGCGTGGCGACAAACAGTTCGCCACTGGCCGCAGCTTCCTGCAGCAGCCGCACGCGCACACGCACCGCTTCATCGGGATCGTGCTCGAAGCCGTTGTGCCAGTCCGGGTGGTCGAAGGCCACCGGGAACAGGGCGTCGCCGGCGAAGGTCAGGCGTTCGTCGCCTGAGCTCACGTAGACCACGCAGTGGCCCGGGGTGTGGCCGCCGGTGAGTTTGGCGACAACGCCGGGGGCGACTTCGAGCGCGTCTTCGAAGATCCGCAGTTTGCTTTGGTACTGCTGGATGAACGCGTTGGCGGTCGAGCGCAATACGTCCGGCACCGGTGCGGGCATGTCGGTATAGGTGAAGTCCGGCGAGGTCCAGAAGTCGACTTCGGTGGCGGTGACGTGGATGCGCACGTCGTCGCGCAGACGGTTTTTCACGGTGTCGACGAGCAGGCCGCCGATGTGGTCCATGTGCATGTGGGTGACGACAATATCGGTGACGTCTGCGAGGTCGATTCCGGCCGCCGCGAGGCGTTTGGGGAATTGCCCGGCGCGAGGGAAACCGGGGAACTGCCCGCCGAGGCCGGCGTCGACGAGGATCACCTGTTCGCCGCTGCGCACCACCAGCACGTTGAGTGCCCAGTCGAAGGCGTCGGGGCCCAGATACATCTCCTTGAACCACGCAGCACGGGCTTCGGGATCGGCGTTGGTCGACATGGTCTGGGTCGGCAGCGGCAGGACGCCGTCGCTGATCACCATCACGTCGATGTCACCCAGGCGCAGCGCGTAGCGCGACGGCACCAGTTCTTCGGGCGGGGTTTGCAGGGTTGCGCTGTTGGCGGTGAAGGAATCCAGATGCACGGTCATGGTGTTCTCCTTGTACTCAGGCAAGACATCGGTTCGAGGTTGAACGGGGCGATCAAGCCACCGGAATCGCCGGGTCAGCAGCGGCCAGCGCGGCGCTACGCTCGGCGACCGGCGGGTAAATCCACACGCTGTTGATTTGTGTCTTCAATTCTTTGGCTTCGGCTTTCACCAGTTTCAGTTGGCGATCCCAGCCCTCGGTGTACACGGCGCCCCAGGTACCCAGGTCGAGGCAGGTAACGTACTTCGGCTGACGGTAAGTGGTTGGCGCGACGCCGAGCAGATCGGCGATGGCGTTGTTGCCGGCGTGACGACCGAGGCTGATGGCGTGTTGGCAGGACATCACAGAAAAATTGCCGACGTCATCGGTGGCGGCGCGGGCGACATCGCCGGCCGCAAACACGTGCTCGAGGCCCTGCACTTTGAGGTTGCCATCGACGTGCAGACGGCCTTGGCCATCGCGTTCGGCGTTGAGCTGTTCGGTCAGCGGACTGGCGCGGAAACCGACGGTCCAGATCACCGTGTTGCTCTCGATGTGGCGCCCGTCAGCAAGGGTGACGCCGTTGGCATCCACGCCGGCGACCGTGGCGTCGACGATCCACTCGATACCCAGTTCTTTCGAGGCTTCGATGATGGACGGGCGAATGCCGTCGCCCATGGTCGCGGCGATGTCTTTGCTGCGATCCACGATGATCACTCGAACGTCTTGACCCTCACCCAGAATGGCGCGCAAACGGGCGGGCATTTCGGTCGCGGTTTCGATCCCGGTGAAGCCACCGCCGGCGATGACCACGGTGTTGCGGGCCTTGCTGGCCGGCTGACTGGCCAGCGAGATCAGGTGGCGTTCGAGCCGCGCCGACGATTCGATCTGGTCAACGTCGAAGGCGTGTTCTTTCAGACCCGGCACTGGCGGACGGGCCAGTTGGCTGCCGCTGGCCAGCACCAGTCGATCGTAAGAAAGCTCACCCGGGCGACCGCTTTCATCGCGATAACCAACGCGACGTGCCTGGCCGTCGATGCTTTCAGCGGTGCCTTTGACGAAACGCACACCGACAGCGTCGAACAGCGCATCGAGCGGTGCATACATGCTGTGCACATCGGGTTCGTAGAAACGCGGACGGATGCGCAGTTCGGCTTGTGGGGCGAGGAGTGTGATCTCGACATCGTGACGGTCATGCATGTCCAGCAAACGCGCGGCGCTCAACGTGCTCCAGAGTCCACCGAACCCTGCACCGATCACCAATAATTGCTGTTTCATAATGTGCTCCCTGACGCTGATGGATGGATAAACCGAGTCGTGGTTTCGACGCTGGCGTGACGATCACTGGCCGCCGCAAACTGCTTGCCGTACTGCATGGCGCTTAGTCGCCTGCTGTCGAAAACAATGCTATGGCGTGAGGGCTGCGGGCGCAGTTGTCCATCGGTGTGCGTCGATTACGCATGCGTTGAAGGGAGGTATACGAAGGTATCGAACCTACACGGACTTGGTTCGGTTCAGGGCTATGTCGATGTGCTTGAGCAAGTCATCTGCCTGGAAGGGCTTGGGCAGGCAAGCCTCCACTCCGGGGACTCGGGTGTTCACGTCATCGGGATGAGCAGTGACGAAAATCATCGGAATGCGCAAGCCTCGCGTGCGCAACGCTTCATGGAGTTCCAGGCCGCTCATGCCGGGCATCTGGATGTCGGAAATCAGGCAATCCACCTGATCGAGGTCTGTAGAATCAAGGAAAGCACGGGCGGCGCAATAGGTCTGCACCCGATAGCCGCTAGCGCGCAGCAAGCTTTCCAGCGCACTGCGAATGGCCTTGTCGTCGTCCACCACTGCAATGACAACCGTGTTCTGCATAGGGCTCTCTGGTCGGATGGGCACGTATGGCGACTCCTGTTGTTCTTGCACCATACGCCGTACGCACCGGCGCAAAACTATACCTAGGTATAGTCGGTCAGGACCCTTTGACCCTCAGCCGTTCCGGCTATCAGCCTTCACGGCTGAAGCGGCTGCGGTAATCACGCGGTGAAATCGACAGGTGCCGCTGAAAGCAGGCGCGCAGCCGCTCTTCATCACCGAAGCCGCAGAGGCTGGCGACCTTGTCGATGTTGTGCGCTGAGTTTTCCAGCAGACGCTTGGCCGCTTCGAGGCGGAACAATTCGATGGCTTTGGACGGCGTGCGCCCGGTGCTCTGTTTGTAGACCCGGGTGAAGTTGCGCAGGCTCATTCTGGCCTGCTCGGCGAGACGCTCCACACTCAGCTTGGGATCGCCGAGGTTGTCCATCAGCCACAGGTGCAGTGAGTCGAACAACGGACTGTCCTGCACCTGCGCTTGCAGCAGCGTGCTGTATTGCGCCTGACCACCGGGACGCTTGAGGTACACCACCAGTTCGCGGGCGACCTGCAAGGCCACTTCGCGGCCGCCATCCGCTTCGACCAGCGCCAACGCCAGATCGATACCGGCCGTGACCCCGGCCGATGTCCATACCATGCCTTGCTGGATGAAGATTGCATCGGCATCCACTTCGATCGCCGGGAAGCGTTCACGCAGCGTTTCGCACATGGCCCAATGCGTCGCGGCGCGACAGCCGTCGAGCAGGCCAGCCTTGGCCAGCAGAAACGCGCCGCTGCACACCGAGACCACGCGTTGCGCGCTCGGGCCCTCGCGACGTAGCCAGTCGGTCAACTCACCGTGTTCATCGAGGGTCTGGCAGATGTCCGGTGCGCCGGGGACGACGAGGGTATCCAGCGCGGCAATGTCCAGTTCGCGCAACGCTCGGGTGTCGACGGCCAAACCTTCGACGGTGTGCACCAACCCGCCTGCAAGGCTGGCGGTGTGCAGTTGATAGCCGGGTTGGCCACGTTCGGCCAAGGCTCTGCTCGCCGCCCAGAACACCGTTTGTGCGCCGCTGAGGTCGAGCAGGCTCATGCGCGGGTAGGCAATGAACACCACGTCGCGTGATCGCGTGGTAGCAATGCGGGGCTGTAAGGAATCGCGGAACATCGAAATCGTGCCTGTTCAATCGGCTGAAGTGGGGCGCTGACGGCATGGCCGATTTTCAGGGTTTTCTGGCCTGTCGGCAACGCGTGCCGACTGCTAGCCTGCTGCGCGACCGTTTGGCTGGCCTCTGGCTGCGTTTGCCATCATGGACTAGATTTAACCACCTGCACATCGCACCCGTGCGATCTCGCCGAGGAGACAGCATGACCCTGTGGTCGCATTCCAGCCTTAGCGCCAACCCGCCGACGTTGCGCGAACCGGTGGTTTATGTGGTCGACGACGACGCCTCGATGCGCCAGGCCCTCGACGGTTTGCTGCGCTCCATCGGCCTGCAGGTGCAGACGTTCGAAACCTCTCAGGATTTTCTCGCATCGGCCAAACGTGACGTGCCCGGTTGCCTGGTGCTCGATGTGCGCCTGCGCGGTGAAAGCGGCCTGACTTTTCAGGAGCAGATGGAAAAGACCGGCGTGCACATTCCCATTGTGTTCATGACCGGACACGGCGATATCGCCATGACCGTCAAGGCGATGAAGGCCGGTGCGGTGGATTTTCTCGCCAAGCCGTTTCGCGATCAGGACATGCTCGACGCCGTCGCCAGCGCGCTGGCCCGCGACAGTGCGCGGTTGCTTGCCGAGCAGTCTGGCGCGGCCCTGCGCCAGGCCTACGAGACTTTGACGGTGCGCGAGCGTGAGGTGCTCAGTTTCGTCATTGGCGGGCTGATGAACAAGCAGATCGCCGCGCAACTCAACCTCAGCGAAGTGACAGTGAAAGTCCATCGCGGCCAGGTGATGAAGAAACTTTCGGCACGCTCGGTGGCGGATCTGGTGCGCATCGCCGAAGCCCTTGGCATCGAGCCGGCGCGGCGCAACGCTTGAACAGCGGTCTTCGCTAAAAAATCGCGGGTCATCCACCGCGCGGCAGAAAACCCTTTGACGGTGTCGACACAGATGGCCAGCAAAAAGCAGATTTTGTGGGACGACGGCGAACGGGTGTTTGCCCGCGAGCGCGGCCAGGAGGAGGGCAGCCGCAATGTTCTGGTGATGCGCCCGACCCTTGCTCAGCCGCTGCCTGCGACCCTCGATCGACTGGCGCACGAATACAGCCTCAAGGACGATCTCCACGGTGAATGGGCGCTGCAACCGCAGGCCCTTGAACGCGCAGGCGCAACCACGCGTCTGCTGTTCGACGACCCCGGCGGCGAGCCGCTGTCGCGTCTATTGATCGCGCCGCTGGACACCGAGACCGGCCTGCTGCTGGCCATCAACATCGCCGTGGCGCTGGGCCGCCTGCACCAGTGCGGGCTGGTGCACAAAGACCTCAAGCCGCAACACATTCTGGTCAATTGCAGCGACGGCCAGACACGCCTGACCGGCTTCGGCCTCGCTTCACGTCTGCCCCGTGAACGGCAGGCGCCGGAACCGCCGGAAACCATCGCCGGCACCTTGGCCTACATGGCGCCGGAACAAACCGGGCGGATGAATCGCTCGATCGACTCGCGCAGTGATCTGTATGCCTTTGGCGTGACCCTTTATCAGATGCTCACCGGCTCGCTGCCGTTCAGCGCCAATGATCCGATGGAATGGGTGCATTGCCACATCGCGCGGTTACCGATGCCGGCGTGCGAACGGGTGGCCACCGTGCCGGCGATGCTTTCGCGGGTGGTCATGAAGTTGCTCGCCAAGACCGCCGAAGAGCGCTATCAAACCGCTGCCGGCGTCGAGCATGACCTGCGTCGTTGTCTGAACGATTGGCAGCGCGCCCGGCACATCGAGACATTTACGCTGAACGAGCAGGGCGCGATCGATCGCCTGCTGATCCCGGAGAAACTCTACGGTCGTGAGCGCGAAGTGCAAACGCTGATCGATGCATTCGCAGACGTGGTGCAGAGCCAGTCGCCGAAGCTGGTGCTGGTGTCCGGTTACTCCGGCATTGGCAAATCCTCGGTAGTCAGCGAGTTGCATAAAGTGCTGGTGCCGTCGCGGGGGCTGTTCGCCTCCGGCAAGTTCGATCAGTACAAGCGCGATATTCCCTATGCGACGCTGGTTCAGGCCTTTCAAGGACTGGTGCGCACGCTGCTGGGCAAACGCCGCGAAGTGCTCGTTGAATGGCGCGCGGCGCTGTTGCAGGCGCTGTCGCCGAACGCGCGGCTGATGACCGAGTTGATCCCGGAACTGAAACTGATCATCGGCGAGCCGCCAGCGGTGCCGGAGCTTGAACCGCAACAAGCGCAGCAGCGTTTCCTGCGGGTGTTGCAGCGTTTTATCAGCGTGTTTGCCCGACCGGAACACCCGTTGGCGCTGTTCCTCGATGACCTGCAATGGCTGGATGCGGCGACGCTGGATCTGCTCGAAGAACTGCTGACCCGCGCTGAGGTTGGCCATCTGCTGCTGGTCGGCGCCTACCGCAATAACGAGGTCGATGCCGACCACCCGCTCAGCAGCAAACTCAAAGCCATTCGTAGTGCCGGCGCGCACATCGACGAGATTCGGCTGACCCCGCTCGCGGGTGTGCACATCGAACAACTGATCGCCGAGTCCCTGCGCTGCCCACCCGCGAGCATCGTCACGTTGGCGCGGCTGGTGCTGGACAAGACTGGCGGCAATCCGTTTTTCGTCATTCAGTTTCTCCAGGCCCTCGCCGAGGAAGAACTGCTGATTTACGACCATCAGCTCAATCGTTGGCGCTGGGATCTTGAGCTGATCAACGGCAAAGGCTACACCGACAACGTTGTCGATCTGATGGTCGGCAAGCTTGCGCGTTTGCCGCTGGAAACCCGGCAGGCCCTGCAGCAACTGGCGTGCCTGGGAAACGTCGCGCGGATCGACACGCTGGCCACCGTGCTCGATCTGTCCACGGCTCGCGTGCACGCGGCGCTGTGGCCGGCGGTGCGCCAGGATCTGGTTGAACGTCTGGACGGCGCCTGTGCGTTTGCCCACGACCGTGTGCACGAGGCGGCTTACTCGCTGATCGCCGAAGCCGAACGTGCGCAGATGCATTTGCGCATCGGCCGGCTATTGGCGCTGCAAACGCCGTTCGAGGGGCGCGAAGAGGCGATCTTCGAAATCGTCGGCCAGCTCAATCGCGGCGCCAGCCTGATCAGCGCCCGGGCCGAGCGTGAGCAGTTGGCCGAATTCAACCTGCTCGCCGGTCAGCGCGCCAAGGCTTCGACCGCTTATACCTCAGCGCTGACCTACCTGGGCGTGGGTGCAACGGTGCTTGGCGAACAAGGCTACGAGAGTCGCCATGAGTTGGCCTTTGCCCTGGAGCTGAACCGCGCCGAGTGCGAATTCCTCACCGGACAATTGGCGCTCGCCGACGCCCGTTTGCAGGCTCTGGCCGAGCGCGCGATCACCACCGTGGAGCGCGCGGCGGTGACATGTCTGCACATGGATGTCCACCTGTTGCTTGATCGCAGCGACCGCGCGGTTGCCGTCTGCCTGGCGTATTTGCGTCAGGTTGGCGTCGACTGGACGGCGCATCCCGACGATCAGCAAGTGCGCCAGGAATACCAGCAGATCTGGACGCAGCTGGGTGAACGCAGCATCGAACAATTGATCGACCTGCCGCTGATGGAAGATCCGGCCTCACTGGTGACGCTGGATGCGTTGAGCAAACTGTTCGCGCCGGCCTTGCAGTCGGATGCGAACCTCGCCTGCCTGACCATTTGCAAAGCGGTCAGCCTGAGCCTGCAACATGGTAACTGTGACGCTTCTTGCGTGCTGTACGCCAACGTCGCCCGAGTTGCCGGGCGGCGCTTTGGCGACTATGCCGCCGGTTACCACTTTGGCCGCCTGGGTTGTGATCTGGTCGACCGTCGTGGCCTGACGCGGTACGAGGCGAGCACTTATCTTTGCTTTTCGATTTTCGTGGTGCGCTGGATGCGCCCGGTGCGCGAGTGCCGTGAATTGTTGCGCCGTGCGCTCAGCGCCGCTAACCGAATTGGCGATTTGCCCTATGCGGCGTATGCCGGCAACAGCCTGATTTCCGACCTGCTGTTTATTGGCGAGCCGCTGGCGGAGGTGCAGGTTCAAGCCGAGGCGGGATTGGCCTACGCACAAAAAATCCGCTTCGGTCTGGTGGTGAATTTCATGAGCTGCCAACGGGCACTGATCCGCATGCTGCGCGGGCAGACCGTGGAATTTGGCAGTTTCAACGATGAACAATTCGATGAAACGCGATTCGAGGCGAACCTCGCCACGCCTGATCTGGCGCTGGCCCGGGGCAAATACTGGGTGCGCAAGTTGCAAGCGCGCTATCTGGCCGGGGATTACGTGGCGGCCGCCGACTGCGCGGCTCAAGCCCGGGAATTGATGTGGGTGATCTCGTCGTTTTTCGAGGAGGCTGAATACCACTTCTACGCAGCGCTGACATTGGCCGCCCATGGCGCCACCGATAGCGATCAACTGCAGCGCTTGGCAGAACACCACGATCAACTGCAGACCTGGGCACAACAGTGTGCCGAAACCTTTGCCAGCCACGTGGCGCTGGTTGGCGCGGAAATCGCTCGGGTTGCGGGGCAACTGATTGAAGCAGAGTTGCTATACGAGCGGGCAATTCAATTGGCGGTGGATAGCGGTTTCGTGCACATCGAGGCTCTGGCCAACGAACTGGCGGCGCGTTTCTACGGTGCTCGCGGTCTGGCGAAAATCGCCCGCGTTTACCTGCAAGACGCGCGCTACGGTTACTTGCGCTGGGGCGCCGATGGCAAGGTGCGACAACTGGAGCGACGGCACCGTTTTCTGCGCCAGGACGACGCGCTGCCCAGCCCGACGGCGACCATCATTACTGCCGTCGAGCATCTGGACCTGGCCACGGTGCTCAAGGTCTCCCAGGCCGTGTCTGGCGAAATTGTCCTCGACCGGCTGATCGAAACGATCATGCGCACCGCCATCGAGCAGGCCGGCGCCGAGCAGGGTGTGCTGATTCTTGCCGAAGGCGAGACGTCGTATATCGCCGCGCGAACGCGCATTGGCGACAGCGCCACATTAATGTGCAATGAACCGGTCAATGCGATGGCGCTGGCCGAGTCGGTGCTCTACCAGACGCTGCGCACCGGCGAAAATCTGTGTCTGGACGATGCCGTCGCCGATCCGGCATTCGCCGCTGATCCTTATATTCAACAGCACGGCGCCCGCTCGATTCTGTGCCTGCCGTTGATGAATCAGGGCCGGGTCGCCGGGGCGTTGTACCTGGAGAACAATCTGTCAGCGGGGGTGTTCAGTCCGGCGCGTATTGCCGTGCTGCGGCTGGTCGCCTCACAAGCGGCAATCTCGCTGGACAACGCGCGGCTGTATCGCGACGTCGCCGAGCGCGAAGCGAAGATTCGCCGGCTGGTCGACGCCAATATCATCGGCATCATTGTCTGGAGCGTCGAAGGGGAAATCATCGAGGCCAACGACGCGTTCCTGCGCATGGTCGGCTACCAGCGCGAGGATCTGCTCTCGGGAAACGTGCATTGGCGCGACATGACCCCGCCGGCTCGGCGCGCCGAAAGCGAAGCGGCGCTGGCGACGGCGATCCGCACCGGGCGCGCCCAGCCGTTCGAAAAGGAATACATCCGCAAGGACGGCAGCCGCCTGTCGGTGATCGTCGGTCTGGCTGCGTTCGAAGCCAGTCAGCAACAGGGCGTGGCGTTCGTCCTGGATTTGAGCGAACGCAAGCAGGCTGAAGAACAAGTGCGCGAAGGCGAGCGCCGTTACCGCCAGGTACAAGCGGAACTGGCCCACGCCAACCGCGTGGTGACCATGGGCCAGTTGGCGGCGTCCATCGCCCACGAAGTCAACCAGCCGATCGCCGCCACCGTGACCAATGCCAACGCCGCGTTGCGCTGGCTCGGCGCGCAACCGCCGAACACCGATGAAGTCGAGCAGGGCCTCAGACGCATCATCAGCGATGGCAACCGCGCGGCCGACGTACTCGGTCGCATCCGCGCGCTGATCCGCAAAACGCCACCACAACGGCAAGCGCTGGACCTCAATGCGGTGGTGGGCGAAATGGTCGGGTTTACGCGTGGTGAGGTGACCAGATACGGGGCGGTGGTATCCGTGCAACTGGTCAGCGACTTGCCGGCGGTATTGGCGGATCGGGTCGAGTTGCAACAGGTTCTGCTCAATCTGATCGTCAACGGCCTCGAAGCCATGGCGGTGATGGAGGAGGGCGAGCGTCGGCTGTCGATCAGCAGCGCTTGCGTCGGCGAAAACGTGCGGATCACGGTCAGCGACTCCGGACCGGGGTTTGCCTGCGAGCGCGCGGAAGAAGTCTTCACCGCGTTCTACACCACCAAAGCCACCGGGTTGGGGATGGGGCTGTCGATCTGTCGCACGATCATTGAGGCGCATGGCGGACGCTTGTGGGCGGAGGCGAATGCGCCTTGTGGGGCGCGGGTCGTGTTTGCGCTGCCGGGGTATAAACAAAGTCCTTTCGCCGAAGGCGGATGCGATTGAGTTGCCGAGTCATGAGGCGTTGCAGCGGACATAGGTTGCAATGTGCACGCGGTGACCCGCCGGTTTTCATCGTGAACACATAGTTCTCGAATGTCGATATCAGACACAACCATGGCGCAATCAGGCTACTGACTTATCGGGCAGGCCGGGTAAGGTGAGGTGTCTTTAAGTCAAGATAACCCCATACAGATCATGGGGTTGATAAGAACTGCGGCGGTTGAGTGGGGCTTCTTTCGTGGAGTTCTTCGGGCAACGATGATGATCGTTTGCTCACATCAACTTGCTCAAATGTCGATCAGCAGAGAATAAAAAAACCAATGATCAGCCCTAACTCCATGGATTCGAGTAGCCAATTGGCGCAGGGCTTCAAGCCTCGTCACGTCACCATGCTGTCCATCGCCGGGATTATCGGCGCCGGTTTGTTCGTAGGCTCGGGGCATGCCATTGCCGCAGCGGGGCCGGCGGTGCTGCTGGCTTATCTGTTCTCGGGTCTGCTCGTCGTACTGGTCATGCGCATGCTCGGCGAAATGGCGGTGGCCAATCCGGACACTGGCTCGTTCTCGACCTATGCCGATCAGGCGATCGGGCGCTGGGCCGGTTTTACTATCGGTTGGCTCTACTGGTGGTTCTGGGTGTTGGTGATTCCCATCGAAGCATTGGCGGCCGGGCATGTATTGAACCAATGGTTTCCCCAGGTCGATGCCTGGTTGTTCGCCTTGGGCTCGATCATTGCGCTGGTGGTGACCAACCTGTTCAGCGTGTCCAAGTACGGTGAGTTCGAGTTCTGGTTCGCCATGGCCAAGGTTGTGGCGATCATCGGTTTTATCGGTGTCGGGTTTGCCGTGCTGATGGGCTGGATTCCCGACAGGGAAGTCAGCGGCTTGAGCGGGTTGATGGCCGACCACGGCGGATTTGCGCCCAACGGTCTGTCGGCGGTTGTTGGCGCTTTCATCACCATCATGTTCAGTTTCATCGGCACCGAAGCGGTAACCATCGCTGCCGCCGAATCCAACGATCCGTCGCGCAACATCGCCAAGGCCACGCGTTCGGTGATCTGGCGCATTGGCGTGTTTTACCTGCTGTCGATCTTCGTGGTGATCTCCGTGGTGCCCTGGAATGATCCGTTGCTGGCCTCGGTCGGCTCTTATCAGCGCGCTCTGGAAATCATGAACATTCCCCACGCCAAGTTCATGGTCGACGTGGTTGTGCTGATCGCCGTGGCCAGTTGCATGAACTCCTCGATCTACATTGCCTCGCGCATGCTGTACTCGCTGGGCCGTCGTGGCGATGCGCCGAAAGCGCTGAAGGCGACGTCCGCTGCAGGCGTGCCAAGGGCAGCCGTTATCGCCAGTACCGTGCTCGGTGCGTCGATCACCGTGTGGAGCTACTTCATGCCCGCCGGGCTGTTTCAATTCCTGCTGGCCAGCTCCGGTGCGATTGCCTTGCTGGTGTACCTGGCGATTGCGGTATCGCAGCTGCGCATGCGGCGGATGTTGCGGCAGCGCAATGTCGAGCTGACTTTTCGCATGTGGTTGTTTCCCTGGCTGACGTGGCTGGTGATCGTGTTCATCTGCACCGCGCTGGCGGTGATGATGATTACGCCGGAGCACCGTACCGAAGTCACCACAACGATCGGCCTGGCGTTGGCGATTTCCTTTATCGGCGTGGTGACGTCGCGTCATCCTGCGCCAGCGGCGAGAGTTACATCGGTGGGGTAAAAAAGGGAGCGGATTGCGCCGATCTATTGATGTCGCCGGGCTTTATCACCACAAATTCCGCAGCCGTATAGTGCTTGCCCCGTTACGCGATTGCCCATAAACCCTCCCACTGAACCGAAGTATTCAGGTCAATGACGCCGGTAGTCGCCGGCGCACGGAGGGATCATGGACGTCACCGCAATTCCCGAAGGATTCACCCCATTTACCCGCAGCAGCCCGTTGCTGGATCTGCTTGGCCCGATCTACGCCAGGGGCAGCGGGCTGCAACTGGAACTGGGTTTATTGACTGACTCACGCCATGCCAATGGCCGCGGCACCCTGCATGGCGGCGTCTTGGCGACCTTGGCCGATGTCGGCATGGGTTACGCCATGGCCTTTTCCAGCGACCCTCCGCAGCCGTTGATCACAGCCAGCATGACTCTGGATTATCTTGGCGCGGTGAAAATGAATGAGTGGCTGGAAGTGCGTCTGGAGTACTCGAAGAAAGGACGTCAATTGGCGTTTGCCGCTGTCAGTTTGCATGTCGGGGAGCGCACGGTGGCGCGGGCCAGTGCGGTGTTTGCGGTGCCGATGGGTTAAAAGGCGTGGCCATGAATGCGTGGGTAATCCATAAGCCGCTTCATGATGCTCTGCGGATGGGTGTTACCGGGCCACCTTGTATGGCCGCTATTGGCCGATGCCATCCTCTACCTGCGTAAGTATTTCAACGACTCCGGATCGAATGACACATTGGCCATACTTCGAGTGTCAGCGACTAATTGCCATTGCCCAGCAGTGCCGTCGATTTCGCGCAGGGTCCATTGCCCGGGGCCGGACCAGGACAGTTCTATGAACGGCCCTTCAAGTGCTTTGCTCGCTATTAACATGTCGACTTCGTCAGCAGGCCCGGGGAGCATGCCTCCGACAGCAATGGGCACGCGCTGACGCAAAAGGCTGTTGAGCAGGCTCAGCAACTCGGCACGTGATGTGTAAGGCACTCGGTGCTCCCCGACTTCGGTGTGGGCAAACACCAGGCTGCCGGTATCGGCGTCCACGGAACTGATCAACGCGAGATGCGTCGGTGGCCGGCCAGAGTCCCTTGAATACCTCATGCCTGATCCATCGCCGCCGCCACGCCCTGTTCCTCACCCAGAAACCCACCACTCTGATGCTGCCAGAGCCGGGCATAAATGCCGTTTCTGTTAAGCAATTCAGTGTGCGTCCCCTGTTCGATGATGCGTCCCTCGTCCATGACAATCAGTCGATCCATCGCCGCAATCGTCGACAGCCGATGGGCGATGGCGATCACGGTTTTGCCCTGCATCATTTCATCGAGGCTTTCCTGAATGGCCACCTCGACTTCCGAGTCCAGCGCACTGGTGGCTTCGTCGAGCAGCAGAATCGGTGCGTTCTTCAGCATCACTCGGGCAATGGCGATGCGTTGGCGCTGGCCGCCGGAGAGCTTGATGCCGCGCTCACCGACCAGGGTGTCGTAGCCGCTGTGGCCTTGCTTGTCGCTGAGTTGGCTGATGAAACCGTCGGCTTGCGCATTGGCGGCGGCGCGGCGGATGTCTTCGTCGGTGGCGTCCGGGCGGCCGTAGGCGATGTTGTCGCGAATCGAGCGGTGGAGTAGCGACGTGTCCTGGGTGACCATGCCGATCGCGCTGCGCAGACTGTCTTGGGTCACGTGCGCGATGTTTTGCCCGTCGATACGGATCTCACCGCTGTCGACATCATAAAAACGCAGCAGCAGATTGATCAGCGTCGATTTGCCCGCACCGGAACGGCCGACCAAGCCGATTTTTTCGCCGGGGCGGATGTGCAGGCTCAGGTTGTCGAGGACCTGGCGTTCGCCGTTGTAGTTGAAATTCACCTTGTCAAAAGACACCGCGCCGCCAGCCGGCACCAACACAGTGGCGTTTGGCGCATCTTGCACTTTGGGGCCACGGGTGAGGGTGGCCATGCCATCCTGAACGGTGCCGATGTTTTCGAACAGCGACGTCATCTGCCACATGATCCAGTGCGACATGCCGTTGATGCGCAATGCCATGGCGGTGATCGCCGCGACCGCGCCGGTGCCGACCTGACCCAGATGCCACAGCCACAGGGCATAGCCGCCGGCACCGATAATCAGCCCGACCACTAGCGCCTGATTGACGATTTCGAACTGGCTGACCAGACGCATCTGGCGAAACCCGGTGAGCTTGAAATCTTCCATCGCCGCGCGGGCGAAGTGCGCTTCACGCTTGGAGTGCGAGAACAGTTTCACCGTGGTGATGTTGGTGTAGGCGTCGGCAATCCGCCCGGTCATCGACGATCGTGCATCGGCCTGTTCCTGGCCGACTTTCCCCAAACGGGGCACGAAGTACAGCATGGCCAGCCCGAACAACGCGAGCCAGGCAATGAACGGCAACATCAGTTTCAAGGCAAAGCCGCCGGCCAGGGCGATGATCGCGATGAAGTAAACGCCAATGCCCGGTGCGATTTCGATCAGCGTGAACAACACCTCGCGCACGGCCAGCGCGGTCTGCATGACCTTGGTCGTGACCCGTCCGGAGAACTCATCGGAGAAGAACGAAAGGCTTTGCCGCAGCATCAGTCGATGGAAGTCCCAGCGCAGCCGCAACGGTAAATTGATCGCCAGGATCTGGTGCTGAACCATGGTGCGCAGCGCCACCAGCCCGATGCTGATGAACAACACGATGCCGATGCCCCACAGCACGCGACTTTCTTGCGCGTTGACACCGCCGCCGGCCTGCCACGTCGAGAGCAGATCGACGACCTGGCCGAGAAAGGAAAACAGCCAGGCTTCGTAGATCGACACACCGGCACTGAGTAGCGCCAGCGCGAGGATATAACCGCGTGCGCCGCGCGTGCAGGCCCACAGGAACCGCATCAGGCCAACGGGCGGAGGTGGTGCTTCGTCGGGAGGAAATGGGTCGAGCCGTTGTTCAAACACGCGAAGCATTGTGGTCTCCGAAATCATCAGGGTCAGGGGATTTTGCCACTTAATGGCGGTGTTGCGGGTCTGCATGTCACTGACTTGTCCCCAACAAGTGTTATCGCCCGGGATCACTGCGGTGCACAACCCCAAGAATTCCGGGTACATGCCGATCAGCTAAGCTGTCTGCTCAGACGACTTGAGCAGCGCACGATGCAGCGAACAAATCCGGTTTCATGTTGGGAGTCGATGGGCAAAGGAAATGTTTAATTTCTTTTTGACGTTTTTGTTCGTGTTGATCCCCACGGCGTCGCTTTCACTCGACAGTTACCTGCGTTACCGAGTCGCCAGAAACAAACCGGTGAGCAACGTCTGGAAGGGGTGTAATCATTTGCTTTCCATTCTGCTGCTCATGCAGTTGCTTGGCTTGGCGCTGTACTTCTTCTACATCGCCTGAGCGCGGCGATTGTCGGCCTTCCAGAGAGAGGAAACCTAAGCCTGAAAACGGGCGCCTATTACAGTGCAAGCACTTCACGCCTGACCTGCAAAGAAATCACAGCAAAGCCTTGGCCGGTGCCGCGCTGGGAAGCCGTATAGTTCTGATGCGCCGACACGTCCTCCCATTGGCTTACGAACTCAACGTGTTGATGATCACTGTCGGTGTCAATTTGAAACGCTATGAACCGTTCCGCTTGATCGAGGATCAAGCCATACAGGCGTGGCATTCCGGGAAAGTCGACTTCAAGATCGAGTACGACGGTTTCTGACCAATCAACACCTTGGCGCTCGCCGAAACATGCCAAGGCCTCGGGAATACCCGTATCACGCCAGAATCGAGCAGTTTCCGTCAGGCGATGGGCAGTCACCGCATTCTGTTCCTGCACATTGAGTTGCCGCTTCTTGAGCAGACGATCTATTTCCATATTGCGCCCCCAGTATTGCTCACGCCCAAAAGCTCCCTTTTGGGATTCGTCGCTGATGTCAGTGCCATGTGTAGCAATTAACGCGCCCCTGCGAACGTGGCATCCATGGCCGAGCGGTCATAGGCCAGCAGGTACTGATTGTGCCGTTTGTACAGTTGCGAAAGCAGCTGTGTATTGGGGCCAACGACATCCATGCCTCTGTCGTCGTAGGGGAAGACCATGACCTGTTTCGGCAGATTGAACAGATACACATCACAGTGGGGATTGGGCTCAATAGCGCCAAAATCTTTAGCCAATGCACACCAGAGAAATGTTTGAAGACTTGCAATCGATGCTTCGAATGCGATGTTGATCCAGTACTCCGGCTCTTCCTCGCAATACCATTCTTCGGGATCTATCGCCTCGCTCCAGACTGAGCGTTCAGGAGGGAAATTAACGCCTGCAGATCGAAATGCCTGAATCGCGGCCCGATGAGTAAATCCATGGCTGCCTGAGTGAGTGCGCAGACACACCACAAACGTTGCCGCGTCAGAAAAGATATCGCTGCAGATCGTTGTCGATTTTCGTAGGGCGGTCAGGAACTGCTCAATGATCCCACCCGTTTCGGAGAGCTCAAAACGCAGTCCTCCAGGGCAGGAATAGAAAAGAGGTCGGGCAAAGGCTTTGCCTTGAAAAGTCCTCTCGATTTCATCTCGTAGGTTCACGTTGTCCCTTCGTATTCATTAGCCTGTCTCCTCAACCAAGGAGTTGCGGACAGATCTTACTTTAACCCCGACTCTAGAGCTAAGTCGGTGGACTCAATGAGACGGTGCCGCTGCTGGCGTTTGTGGCGAACCAACGGCCTCGACGCGCGCCGAAATCCATTTCCGGCTGTAGGCCAGCACGCCTTGAGCGATTACCGTGGGGAAGTGAATGAAACCGTGAGGCGAGGAGGGCAGCAGGTACATTTCGACCGGGGCCGCTTGTGCCCAGCGCTTGGCGATGGCGAGGGTGTCGTCGCGCAGCGGATCGAGTTCACCGGCAAACAGCAGCGCGGGCGGGAGGCCGGAAAAGTCACCATACAGCGGAGACAGCGATGGCTGACGGCGCTGCTCGTCGGTCAGTTCGGGTGTGAGCAAGCGCAACGCCTCGACCATGCCGGGGCCGTCCAGCACCAGTGTGTCCGCAGGCGCGTTGCGTACGCTTGGCGTTCCGGTGAGGTCGTAGACGCCGTAATACAGCAGTGCGCCGTTGATGCGTTGCAGTAAATCGGGCCATTGCTTCAGCGCCAACAAGGTCGTCGCCGCCAGATGGCCGCCCGCCGATTCACCGACCACCACCACGGGCAGACCGGCAAATTCGGCATCACTCAATACTCCGCGCGTAGCGTTGAGGCAGTCTTGCAGCAGACCCTCAATCGGCGTCGAAACCGCTAATCGATAGTCGACCGAAACCACAGTCACTTCGCAGGTCTCAACAATGGCCGCGTTGAAGTTGTCGTCCATCTGCGCATTGCCGATCACCCAGCCGCCACCGTGAAAATCCAGCACCACGCCTTTCGCTGGGCCTTTAGGACGGATAATCCGCACCGGTACGTTATCAATCAGCCTGCGCTCAGCGGTCAGGCCAAACTTGCGCAACGCGCCCGAGCCGCCAAGCTGACTCGCGCGCAACAGCGCCTGAATCAAGCGTGGCGTCAGTCGATTGCGGATTTTGAAACGCGGCAGCCAGGCGAGCTTCCTGTTAAAGGCCCGCGCTTGCGCCAACTCGCGCTCGCCCAGTGGCCACGGTGTTTCACTACCCCAATTGGCGTTGGTCATCAGCGGTTCTTGATCAGGATGGAAAAATTCAACGCCGCCGCTACGCACAGCCACGCCAGATACGGAAACAGGATCAAGCCAGTGATCAGGTCAAGTTGCAATGCCAGCACCACCATCGCCGCGACCACCAGCCACAACACGGTGAGAATCACCATCGCCGCCAACACCTGATGCGCACCAAAAAACACCGGAGTCCACAGTGTGTTCAGCGCAATCTGCGCCGCCCACAAGGCCAGCACGGTCTGGCTGCCGGGTATCAGGCTCAAGCGGTAACCGGCCCACGCCAGCAGCACATAGATAATCGTCCAGGCCAGCGGGAACGCCCAGTTCGGCGGGGTAAAACCCGGTTTGTTCAGCGCTTCGTACCACGGCCCCGGCTTGAACATGACACCAGTGGTTGCCGCTGCTGCACAGGCCAGAAGAAAAATGAAGAAGGTCATCGCCAGTCCTTGGCTGAAATCAGCCGGTAAGGGGTTTAAGAAAAGGACGCCCCAGCGAGCGAAAAGTTTGCCATGAATTCCAGATTGGTCTGAGGGCGATTCAATTTGAACTAAAAACTGACCATTGCGTCAGGATAGTCAGTTGCCTTTCCTACTGACGCGGATGACATCATGTACACCTATCACATCGAATATCGATTCAACGGCGAGCCTCGTACTTTTCTGCTTGAGCTCAAGGAACAGCAGTTGGCCGTCCACGAAGCCGCGATGCATCTACTGGAGTTACATCTGGGCGACGCGGAAAACGGCCTGCTCATGCCCACCGCAGACTCGACACCCGAGCAGATCCTCGAACATGCCGAGCGAGTAGGGATCACGCACATCAAGGTGGTCAGCCAGACCAACTGAAGCGTGATGCAAACGTTGGCAACGGCGGCGATCCATCGCATGCTGCGCGCACACTTCACTGTACGCCTGGAGGACACGCTGTGCCGACCCTGAGCCGCGCTGATCTTGCTTACGTTCTGCAAATCCTCGAGCAAGACACGATTCACGACTTGAGCCTTGTTTGTCAGGCTGTGAAGATGAATTCTCGCGACCTGTTGAATCAAGTCGCTATTGCCATGGCCGATCAGTTCCTTAGCGGTGCGCGCGACTTTCACGCATGCGACGAGGTGATGAATCTTTTGTTCAGCGATATCGTCAACCTCGGCATGGATGCCGAAATGCCTGAGCCTGCTTTTTCCATCTACCTCGCGTTTGATTCCGGAGAGCATAGGCACACCGGTGATAACGAGGAGGTCGTACCGTGGGAAAAATGGACGCGACCTGAGCTCGTGCAGATTCTTGATCGGCTGACGGGTGACTTGTCCGGGGCTCGTCGATAGTTACACGCTTTCTAGCGCTGGGTGTTCGACTAGCAGGTTTTCCCGCTCTTGATAGAACCGCAAAAACTCCTCCGCCGGCATCGCTTTGCCGAACAGCCAGCCCTGACCAAACTGCACACCGTGATCGCGCAGGTAATCGCGCTGTGCTTCGGTCTCGATGCCTTCGGCGACTATCTGCAGGCGCAGACTCTTGGCCATTTCGATGATGTGGCCGGTCACTGATCCAGTGGCTGCGTCCTGATCGATGTTGTCGACGAACGACTGGTCGATCTTCAACACATCCAGCGGCAATTGCTGCAAATGCTGAAGACTGGAAAAACCGGTGCCGAAATCGTCGATGGCCGCCAAATAGCCCAGCTCGCGGGCGCGATTGACTGTCGTGCGCGCAGCGTCGATCTCGACGAAACCGCGCTCTGTCGCCTCCAGCCAAATCTGATGCTGCTGCACATTGGCCCGGTTCAGCGCGGCCTCCAGTTTCGGCAGGAAGCGGCCGCTGCTGACGTCTTTCGCTGCCAGGTTGATTGCCACGTGCAGGCTGCGTTCCTTGACCAGCAATGGGCCGAGGTCACGCATCACATTGTCGATGACCTGATCGGTGATCGGCAGAATAAAACCGCTGTGCTCGGCCAGTGGGATAAACGCATCGGGGCAGACCCGCGTACCGTCCGGGTGCTGCCAGCGCACCAGTGCCTCGGCGCCAACGCAGGCGCCGTCGTCCAAGCGAATAATCGGTTGATAGTGAACGACGAACTCACGGTTGCGCACCGCCAGTTGCAATTCGGCCAGCGGCGACAGACGTTGCCGGGTGCGGCGCACGATCAGCAACACCAGCACCCCCGCGAGCAAACCACCGATGGGCAACAGCAGTAATTCCCGGCGGATCAAGCCTTGCATCAGTTCATGGCGCGACAGCGCGGCGATGGCGACCCAGTCGCCGCTGTGCACGAGGGTGTAGAGATAGCCGTCGGCAAGGCCCGAATGCGGGCCGGAATGCACGCGAGCCAGGAAGTGTTCCGCACCCGGGCGCGAGGTGCTGATCAATTGCCCGGTCGCGGTGCCGACCGCCAAGTGCAAATCCTCATCAAGCATCACCTGCAAAAACTGCTCGGGATCGACCAGCACGTTGAACGCCGCGTACTGCAGCGCCATCATCGGTTTCGCCGCAACGATGCGCGACTGCACGCCGAGCGACACGCGCACGCCGTCCGAGGTGGTGAAGTCCTCGCGCCATGGCGTCGCGTGCTGCCCGACCGGTCCCCAGGAACCGCAGGCGTAAATCTCTTCTTCGACGTAACCGATCGACTTCACCGAGAGGGTGTTTATGGTCAGCAGGCGCATCTCGTCGATGCTTTCCGGCGTGCACGGCGCGAGCCGCGAGCCGGCGATGGATTTCAGTGCACCGGCCGCTTCACTGAAAGTCCCGTGGGCGCGACTGGAGGCGACGGAAGCGAGGGTTTCCAGGCGCTGTTGCGCCGCCGCCAGATTCAACATCCAGGCGACGTAACCCATCAAAAGGAGCGGAAGCAAGACACACGGAAGGCCCAGGAGAACGCTCCCCCAGACAATGCGTTTTTTGTTCATGGCGCCACCTTGGCCACAAGGCCTGTGACGTGCGCACAGCACGGCTGTTTTCAGCCACTGCAGAATAACGCCGCTGTGTGGGGCAACTATTGCTGTAGATCAACCAGGCTGACTGCGCGAGTGGTTATGTTCAACCGCCGATTCTGCGAACACCACGCACCCGTGTAGGAGCGAGCCTGCTCGCGATGGCGGTGGGTCAGGCCGTTGATGTGCTAGATGACACTCTAGCTATCGCGAGCAGGCTCACTCCTACAGGGGGCTGCCGCTGCGGTCACAACAGCTTTTGCATGATGATCGTGCGTTCGGCTCCGTGATATTCGTCGCGAATCCTGTCGAATCCAAGCGTTCGGTAAAAACCTTCAGCCGTGATCGAAGAGGGTACGTGCAGCTTTGTGAAACCCTGGCTAACAGCGACCGACTCAAGCTTTCCCATCAGCCGCTTACCCAGCCCTTTACCCTGACAGCCCGGCTCGACAAACACGCTGCGAACAACGTCCTGATCAAGACTGGCGGTGGCGACAATGTGCTGATTGAAAGTCGCCACGTAAACCTGACGCCTGCCCAGCAAATCAAGAATCGCTTGCGGCGAAAAGCTGCGTTGCACCTGCTCGATTATGTCTGGCGAATAGTCGCGGCCATTGGACTCACGCAAAGTCCTCACGATGAGCTCACTGATCATGGCGGCATCTTCGCCTGTTGCGATCCGAATCTGATCTTCCATTTTCGTTAGTCCCTGAGACGTTTCCTGCCGGTGGATGGACCAATCACGCACCCCACGGCCCGATCGCGCAACCATTTCCATTCAAAGCAAAACTGTCATATTCAGTATCACTTGCCTACCCATAGTGACCAGCCCAACGCTTAAACAATGAGGCTGCACCGTGTTTCAACGTCTTCTGTGTTCGCTGTCCGTACTGAGCCTGTCCATCGCCGCCGCCCATGCTGCCGAGTCTGTGCCGCTCGATACGCCGCACCTGCAAGGCATCGACAACTTCCGCGACGTCGCCGGCATCACCACCGCGTACACCACGGCCCACGACGGCACGATGCGCGCCGGGGTGTTCTACCGTTCCAACGCGCTGACGCCGACCGCCGCCGATCTGGCGATTCTCAACGGGCTCGGCATCAAAGCCGTTTACGACTTGCGTACCCCCAGCGAAATCGCCGCGACCCCCGACACCATGATCAGCGGCGCCACCTGGCAGAACATCGACATCATCGGCAGCACCACCTCTGGCTCGAACATCACCAACATCTCCTTCAAAAGCGCCGCCGACGCCATCGCCATGATGGAGCAGACCAACCGCGCTTTCGTCAGTGACGCCGGCATGCGCGGCCAGTTCGGCAAGCTGTTCAATGAACTCGCCAGCGTCGACGCCGCGCAACTGTTCCACTGCACCGCCGGCAAGGACCGTACCGGCTGGACCGCCGCCGTGTTGCAGAGCATCGCCGGTGTCGACAACGCGACCATCATGGCCAACTACCTCGCCACCAACGACTACACCGCCGCCCGCGTCGCCGCCACGCTCAAAGCGCTGCCGCCGAGCATGGCCGCCATCTACGAGCCGCTGCTCGGCGTCCAGGCCAGTTACCTGCAAGCCGGCCTCGACGAAGTGACCGCGCAATACGGCAGCATGGACAACTACCTCAAACAAGGTCTCGGTCTGTCGCAGGAAACCATCTATGTGCTGCGCGGCAAACTGGTCGAATACAACAGCCTGCCGGGTCAGGCCGGGCTGATCGGCAACGCCGCTGCCGGCGCCGAATTGCTCCGCCAATTGCAGAGCACCAACCTGTCCGGCACCTACAGCGCCTACAACTACTACCTGCAATCGGCCATCGACGCCGGCACCCTCGGCGGCGTCGAATCCCAGGTCGGCGGCCAGGTTCACGCCGACGCCGCCAGCTACTTGCTGCGGCAAAACGCGATGATCGAACAAGCCGCTGCACCATTCGCCAGCGGCACTGACCTCAAGGTCGGCCAATATCGCCTCTGGACCACCGCGCTCGCCGGCTACCTCGGTACCGACGGCTCGGCCCACGCCGAGAGCAGCAACGAACACAGCCAAGGCCTGATGGTCGGCATCACCCAACGCTTCAGCGAACAACTCAGCGCACGCGGCGGTTTCGGCTACAGCAAAGGCACTGTCGGCGGCGCGGGTGGCGAAGCCGACACCGACTTCACCTTCCTCAACGTCGGCGCCCGCTACGGCTTCACCAGCCTCGAACAAGGCCTGTTCCTCGACGCCAACGCCAGCGCCGGCTACGTCGACTACGACAGCAAACGCGACCTCGGCGGCGGCCTCGGCACCGCGAAAGGCAACAGCCACGGCAACCTCACCGGCGCCACCGTCGCCCTCGGCTACCGCGCCCCGGTCAACGGCATGACCTTCGAGCCAAGCCTCGGTTTTCGCGTCAGCCACCTCGATCTCAACGGCTTCAAAGAGAAGGGCAGCGAACTGTCACTCGACGTCGACGACAACAGCGCCACCCGCCGCAGCGCCGTCGCCAATCTCAACGTCGCGTTCGCCCCGGTGGCGATGGGCGCATGGCAATTGGTGCCGGGCGTACAAGTCGGTTACGAACGCACACTGGGCGACAACCAGGTCGACAGCCAAAGCCACCTGCTGGGCCTCGCCATCGAACAACGCGCCGCGTTTGATAATCGCGACCAGTTCAGTGGCGGTGTGAATTTGATGGCCAGCCTCGGCGCCCTGAGCCTGGGCGCAGAAATCGGCGCCAATGGCGGCGGCGACAGCCACGGCTTCAACGGCGGCCTCAAGGCTAGCTATCAGTTCTGAGGCGATCAATTGAACTCAGCCGTCGCGTTTCGATGGCTGAGTTCGATCTGTACTCCACTGGCTATTTATTTAATTGGATCTATATTTGCCTGATCATGTTTCAGCGAGATCCGTGAATTACGGGAAGACTGATTGTCTAATGCTGAAAAAGTGCAACTACCCGCTTGCCAGGTTAGGGTTTTATTCATTTTATAAGGGAGGACTCAATATGGTAATGGTAGCTGATGCATTCAAAAACTACCTCGTCGAAGTCACTGTTATGGGGATAGCCAAGGAGTGTGAGGAATCGGGTATGCTGAGTGCAGCAATACATGCGCGGCATAAGGTCAGGAAAACCGATTTAGAGTTTTTCTTTGAACGCGCAAGTCAAGTAGACAAAGGCTCTTGGGAGAGAAGGTTCTATACCGGTTGTTTGATTGTTTATGCGTTGGCGGCGTATGAAAGTATTGAAGGCATTATCAACTCAGGTAAAAGTGCATTTGGTCAATCAGCAGTAAAACCCCATTGGTCCAAAGAGGGGAAAACTCACACCTTGGAGTCAATTGTTTTTTATGAGCCGCTGAATTTGTTTCCCGGTCTGTCTACCGATAACCTTTCTTCTAATCACACAACAATCGATCAGCACGTAGCCGCTCATTACTCGGATGGCACCAGCAAATCAATGGCGATGATGTCGCATCAACAGAGAGAAAAACCCACGACCAATCAGATTACCGCCCAACATATACTATTGCAAAGCCATGGTCAGTCTGTCTCAAGTCCAAGCCCGCAAACCCCATTGAAGCAGTCAGGTTTTAAAACGCATGGCACGCCTCTCAGCGACACCTTATCCAAGGGTGGCAGGATCGCTGGAAATATCACTACGAACTCAAGTATGGACGAAGATTTAAGCACATTCGATGCTGCTAAAAAAAAGATGGAAAAGAATAACGCAGCACACGTTATTCATGAGCGGGTCAATGCTCTTTGTATTGATGCGCAGTCTTTAACGATGGCGGGTGTGAAGCATTACGATAATCTTATCGTCAATTACAAAAAGGCCCTGCTCAGTCTGCAACAGGCATCTGATGATCTGGATTTCGAGGCTACTTTGATGTTGGCTAAACAAAACTGGATGATTTATCGAGGCGCTTTGGAGCAGTCGCTTAATAAACTCAAGGAAGAAACCCTTAAGGAATTTCCTTTGACGTAACCAGGCCGGTTGTTTTTTTTAAGAGGTAAATGGAGTTCTATTTACACTCGCCGCTGTTGGCCGCACAGGCGGTGTTCGAGTGTAAGTCTAATTGCCCTTACTGTATTGCGAACTCAACGGTGAATTCTTGTCTGGTCTTTCAAATTTGCCGGACTCACCCCAAAAGCCCCCTGAAAATACCGACAAAAGCGCCCCACATTGCTGAATCCCAAACGCAACGCCACCTCAGTCACCGACCCGGAACCCCGCCGCTTCAAAACCTCATAAGCCCGCTCCAGCCGCACCTGCCGCTGATACGCCACAATCGACATCCCGACAAACCGCCGAAAGCCCTCCTGCAACGCGCGCTGACTCACATGGCTCAACCGCGCCAGATCCACACCACTGACCAACTGCTCCGGATGCGCCTGAATAAACTCCACCGCCAACTTCACATGCCGCGGCGCAACCATCGCCGTCGGCCGCCGCAACGCCTCGGAAAAATTGTGCGGCCATGCCTCCAGCACCGCATCAATCAACATCTCGCGCAACCGCGACGGCATCAACGTTCCACTGTTGAGCAACAGGTCAAACTCTGCCCCCGTCGCCAGATCAATCAACGCCCGAATCCCCTGAAACGCTGCAGTGTTCAGGTCCACGCTGGGTGCAAAAACGATCTTCTGCAGAATCGGCTTATCCAACAGCATCGACAGCCGCTCGGTGAGTTGATGACGATTGATCGACATGCCGTGATGCGCGTGATCATTGAAGAAGCGCATCGAGCGGATGTCAGCCTTGTCGATCGCCAGCCCAACCTGCGACTCACCGATGGACTCAGTGGCATGGTTAAAAACGATCTTGCCCGCCGTGGGGATGACGAAGGTGATTTCATCCTGCGGATCGGGAAAGGCAACCGTGAAATCGCCGCGATAATGCATCCGCCGAAAACTCACCCCCTCATGTCGCCCATAGACCCCGCCAATCATGATGTTCGACGGCAGCGGCGGATTGTCCGCATAGCGATTACCAAACAACTTCGAAAACAATGCACCGAAGTCGTCCGAACGGAGGTTGTCGGAACGCAGGATAATTTGCTGGCGAACAGGAGACGGAAACACCTTGGCGGCACCTTCGGTTGGGGGCTCTAGAACAGGGGTGAAGGGTAGGGCGCCGAGGAGGTTAGCAGAGGAAATATGACGCGTTTGTGACAGCCGGAAACATGCCGTAACACCGCAGCGTCACGTTTAAGCAAAGGACACTCGGCAGCCAATCGCCGACATGGCAACCTGCTCGCCACTGTACTCAGCAAGCAAACACAGGCACCGCGCCAAGCCCCAGCCCCTGTTTGCCCAGCCCTGAAAGCCCAAAATCATCGGAGCGGCAATGCAAGCCAACACGCAAACACTCCCCATCACCTTGACCCCGGAACTCGACTTCGACCAAAACGCCGCCAGCGCTTTCGGCGAATCGCTGACCCGCGAATACACCCAAGCCACGCCATTCCCGCACATCGTCATCGACAACTTCCTGCAAGCAGACGTCATCGCCAGCATCCGCGAACACTTCCCGGTCGAACCGACCGACAACGAACAGATCTACGAGCGCGGCTACAAAGGCCAACTCAAACGCCAGATCAGCCCCAACGCCTGCAGCCCGTACCTGAAGAACGTATTCAACACCTTCAACTCCGCGCCAATGCTGGAATTCCTCGAAAAACTCACCGGCATACAAGGCTTGATCCCCGATCCTTACTTCACCGGCGGCGGCCTGCACGAAACCAAAACCGGCGGCTTCCTCGGCGTGCACTCGGATTTCCGCCTGAACAAAAAGCTCAACGTTGAGCGGCGGCTGAACGTGATCATTTACCTGACCGAGGACTGGCAGGAAGCGTACGGCGGCAACCTGGAGCTTTGGGATGTGGGGATGAAGAAATGCCTGAAGAAAGTGCTACCGGTTTACAACCGGTGTGTGATCTTTAATACGGATAAGGACAGTAACCATGGGCATCCGGAGCCGTTGACTACGCCGGAAGGCATCACTCGACGGTCGATTGCGCTTTATTACTACACGGCGAGTGGGGTGGGGGTTGATCCGGGGCAGAGGAATAAAACGCACTATAAGCCGCGGCCGAAGGATCGTGTCAGTTTGAAGTATTACTTGAATAAATTGTTTAAGAAGAAGGGGTGAGGAGGCTGCGTAATCAGGGAAGCAGCCGTTTTTTGGACTGGGTGGTGAGCAGCTGGTGCAGTTTACGGCAAGAAGGAGACGTTCAAGCCACTAGCCCAATACACTATCGCGAAGATCGTACTCAAAATTTTGGTGTAACTGTTCAGGCAGGAAAAAGGGAGGATTCATGAGTCTTGATCTGTGCTTGGAAGCTGATAGTACACTCACAATTGCAGCGCTGAAATGCGCCGTTGAGAATGCGGGGGCTTGGGAAATAGAGGTGGCGGGTAATGGCTTGTCCGCTGTATTTGCCTCGGGGCTTAGATTGAATGGCGGTGATGTAACAGATGACTCTACGATCTATGCTGAGAATACAAAGGGACTCGACTTTCCTGTCGCTTTGCGTTGCACCATCAGATTAAAAGGCCCCGAACCTGAGGGGGAATCGTCTATGGAAGATGTGGATAAAATCGCTCAATCCATATCTCAGTCGTGTTCGGCCTTCTTTCTTATTAGCTTCCAATTCGAAGAAACCTTGTACTGGCGAGATGCTACAGGGCTGCATCGTCTTTGAAGTCGGTGCCTGCGCGTCCTCGTTCGTCCATTTCTGAATGGTTTTTACGGACGGAATACCCCTGAACTGGGGTGGGCTTCAATTATTTCAATGCACTTCACAGGAGCGATGCGTGATCGATCTGAGCGAAACTATCAGGCTCTTTTCAATGGAAGGGGCAACCCATCTCTATTCGAGCCTTCCATCGATGCTGACGCCGGCAGACCTTTACCATATAAAGGACAATCCAGTTCATAAGGCCGCGCTCGCTGGCTCCAACATTTATCTAATCGTCAGTCGTCATCGCATTTACCTGAATCCTGAAAATCTATCTCGCAATGGACAGATCGTTTTGGGTGAGTTTTTGGTACTGCGCGAACACGGGGTGACGCTGGTCCCCTTTACTTATGAGATTCGTCTTCCAACAAATGCGGGTGCCGCAGACATTTTAGGTGTCGCCGTTGCTGCCAACGGATCATCGATGGTCGTGATGACTTCCGAAGGAGATCAGATGATTGCCGTGAGTGTCATCGTTGCGGCTGCCGAAAGTGAATTGACGCGTCCCGACACGGATATGGAAGTGCTCTATGTTGGCCAGAGCATCGGACGAACGAATACCCTGACGGCGTTGAATCGCTTGTTGTCGCATACCAAGTTTCAGCAAATTCTCGCCGAGAACTCGACACATTCCCCGGAGCGCGAGGTTTTACTTTTGCTCTATCGGTTCGAGCATCGGAGGACAATCATCAGCAATGGAGGCGACTTCAATGTGGAAGCTCAGGCCACTGATGCGCAAGATTCTGCCCATTTCAATCGTCTTAGGGATGTGCGACTGCAGCGACATGAGGTGGTATCCCTGGCAGAAGCAGCGTTGATTAATTATTTCAAGCCGCGCTACAACACCCTACTGAAAAAAACGAATTTTGCTGCAAGCGAAAAGCTTAGAGTGCTACAGCAGTTGATGAAAAAAGGCGTTGCCGGATTGGTCGTGGAGCTTTGCTCGGTAAACATACGATCTCGTCTAGGCTCGGCTAATGCGATACCCATTGAGCTTGTGGATTTGTTCTCAGAAGAGGTGCTTGAAGGGCGAAACATCCAAGAGCTGGAAATCAAGCAGCAGTGGCAAGAGGAGTTGAGCGTGATCGCCCATTCGCATTGGGCCCGATTTGCGCTAACCACTACGCAGGAGCGTAATACGTTCCTGCATGGTTCGAAGTTTATGGGGCAGACTGAGCAACCATGGGCTTGGTAATCACGGGGTGAAAAAGGGGCGGTGAAAAAGGGGGACGGATTAATTTTCAGTCATGGTGCGTATATCCGAACCTCCTCCATGACGGCATCCTAGCCGTCATGGAGGAATTTTCATTGCTCCGTCGGCATCACGTTATCCAGTGCCCGATTCACCGCCACAGCACCGGGCACTTCGCCAACTAACGACTACACTGATTTACGGTTTTCGACTACACGCTTATTCAAGGAGCTTCACATGATCTGCTGGAATGCAGTTGTCGAAAGAAAAGTCAAAGCCGGCGTCGTCATAAAAAACATACTTGACGGGAGCGAAGCACTGATCCCGTTTATGACACTAAAACTGGCAGTTCTAGACCCTGTCAACAAGTTAACCGATTGGTTGATAGGAACGCCGTGGGTCGCAGAAACCGAAAAAGAATCGGTCATTGTCGGGCGAGCATTAATTGTATTTTTCAAGCAAAAGGAAGAAGAGCTGGTGCCTGCTTATGCCGCTTTTCGCGGGGATTTCAAATTCAGAATTGATGAGGAAGAGTTCGTCGATCCTTATCAGCGTGAAATAGTGGTGATCTACCACGATTTTTCAGAAGAGATCAAAAAGGGCAACTCGGGCAGTGCTTTTGCTAAAGGTGTCGAGAGCTATGTTGAGACGTTTTCAGGCGTGTCGCACCTGGTTCATGCCGATGGCACATATGAAGAGCTGGTTGTAAAACTGACCAGCGTGGCAGAGGTGGCTGACGGTTGGATCGACACTGTACTGATCGTCACACATGGTTATATCGGGCAGATGTGGCTGGGTAATGCGGACGAAATATTTGTAAAGAGAAATTTTGCTGCAGTGTTGGGCCGGTCTGAATCCGGAAAGGATTTTATCAATCCGGAATCATTTGGCGTGCTGTTGAAGAAACTGTTTGGCCCTAAATTGGGTATTGGCATTTACGCCTGCAACTTTGCGTGCTCGCCCGGAGGCGATGAAGTTGCCATAGCGATCAGAGGGGCCGCTGAAGCGAGAGTTGTTGTCGCAGGTAAAGCGGATGTTTTCCTCAAGCCCAATTCAAAAGGCCACCGCCCGGTCGCAGAGTGCAAAGGGGCGGTGGCGTTCTACTCAGAACATAAAATTGAAATCAAAGGAGGTCAGGTTCCGGTATTTCCGATCTAGCGGTTGTATAGAGGTGGATTCGGCGTGCGCCTCTTGCGCGAACCTTCGTGGCTGTTGCACTGCATTCCTGCTCTTGGCCATTCGAACCTGCGTCCGATCACTTCGGAGCCCGCCAAAGCCTGAAAACCAGGAAAACACCACATTGCCGTTGTGCCCTCTGTATTCGGCTTTCGCCCTGAGTTGCTAACGGCAATAAAACGAGAATAAAGGGGGCTGATTTATTTTCTGTCTTGGTGGGTCTGCCTCCATGACGACATCCCGACCGTCATGGAGGAGTTTTCGTTACTCCGTCGGCACTACGTTATCCAACGCCCGATTCACCGCCAACTCCCCAAGCATCACCACTTGCGCAATGCCTTGCAGTGTCTTGCGTGCCGGTCCGTGAACCAGCCCGATCACATCCCCAAGCATCACCGAGGCCGAGCCGAGTGATTCGCTGGCATTCACCAGCAATTCCTCAGTCTTGGTGTTCGGGTTGGCGATAAACATCGTGTTGGTTTGGTACGGGGTGAGCATGATTTCCGGGGCGGGGCCGAGGTAATGGGAGAGGGCGCGGTCGACGGCTTCGTTGAATTTTTTTGCGTCTGGGGATTCGTCGCCTGAGATTGGATCGGTTTCTGGCGGATTCGGCGTAATTTTGAACATAGATGAAACTCCTGGGAAACGATTAATGAGCCATCACACTTCGCTACCAAACGAGGGGTGGCGGCCATGCACAGGTTGGTAGACCGGCCCAGGAGCCCGGCGCGTCCGAGGACGCCCTACGCATGGCCACCATAAAGCGGAGACCAAAAAAAGAGATCTCTGCGAAAGGTGCGCAATGCGCCTGGGAAAGTCGGGCTACCAAACCCGATCACTGCTATTCAGTGACCGACCCACGATAGAACCCGCCCACCCGGCGCACAATCCGGCGGATTCTGGCGTAGTCGTAGGCAACGGCGCAAGGCGTTGTAGCCTGTCGGACGTATCTCGGAACGTTTTTAAACCCGTCGTTGAAATGCCAGGCGTGTGAGGCCTGGCATTCTTAAACCGCGTCGATCATCACCGCGCATCAAGCCCCGGTTTTACTTACACACGGCATCCGCCACGCGATAACCATCCACCAACGGTGCTTTGCTCACGTCCAGATCGATGCGGCAGCTTTGATCGGCTTTTCCCCCCCATTTCATTTGGTAGACCTTGCCTTCACCCACCGACAGCAACACTTGACCGGCCTGGCCGACGACGCCGGCGCCTTTTTCGTTGGTGATGGGGGTGCCGAACGGCGGTTGTTTGCCGTCCTTGAGGCGCACGTTGAGCAGGGCTTTTTCCGAGCGGCTGGCGGCGAAGCTGGCTTTGACCACGGCGCCGCGACGGGGCACGACGTTGGTCACGCCTTCTTCGATGTCGATGTTGTTGTCCAGCTCGCCGGTGTCGAGTGCCACGCGGTTTTTGCGGTACGGCGTGACGTACGGCACGAGGGCGTACCCCTTGGCGTTGGTGAGGGTGCCGGGGGCGTTGAGGACGCCGACGTCCGGGGTGTCTTTGACTTCGACCAGGGCCACGGTTTCGCCGAGGGTCTGGCCGAATTCGAGGCCGTCGCTGTGGCCGAGCACGGAGCCAGCGGCGCTTACCGAGGTCTGGCGGTAACCGCTGCCGACGCTGACGCCCGCGCCGAGTTGGGCGAACGGTGCGCGGTAGCCGATCAGGGCGGAGCCGTTGTTGCCGCCGTTGTCGGAACGGTTGGCATTGACGTTGTAGTTGAGGTTGCCGTCGCGCCCGCTCAGGCCGGCGCGCTGGTCGAGGCTGCCGTCGTTGTTGCGGGTGACGGTGTAGGTGCCGGTGCTGCGCGTCTGGCCGATGGGCATCGACACGGTGAACACCACTTGATTGTTCTGGCCGAAGTTGTCGGTCAGGGTCTTGCTCGCGTAGATGCCGTAGGTCACGCCCTTGTGTTGGGTGTTGAAGCCCAATTGCATCTGTTTGTCTTCGCGCGAGCTGCCCCAATAGTTCTGTTTGCTCATGTTCAGGTAGAACGAGCCGTAGCTGTCGAGCGCCTGGTTGATGCTGGCTTCGACTTTGCTGCGCTTGGAGAACGTGTTGAATTCGTTCGGTTCCTGCAAGCTCACCGCTTCATCGAAGTCGCGATAGCCTTCGGTGGAATAGCGATAGCCGGCGAAGCGTACCGAGGTGCCGGTTTCGAAGGCCTTGCCGTAACGCGCGCCAAAACTCTGGCCCTTTTCTCTACCAGCCGCGACCCCGGAGCCGCTCGGCACGTCGGTCTGCGCCTGGGTCACGTCCAGCGACACGGCGCCGAGACTGCCGAGGCTTTTGCCCACGCCGACGACGCCGGCGCGATAGAAGTCAGCGCCCAGCAGGCCGCCATACAGCGTCAGGTCGAACGGCAAACCGTATGCCAGCGACGCCTGAGCGAAGACCGGGCGCTGACCGCCGTCGACGGCGTTGTACTCACCGGCGGTGGCGCTGTAACGCCAGGTTTTTTCCCGCAGCATGTTGGCCAGCGTGGCGTACGGCTGGGTGAAGCGCCGTTCGCGGCCGTCGGCTTCGGTGATGATCACTTCGAGGTCGCCGCTGCCCGACGCGGCGTTGAGGTCGTCGATTTCGAATGCACCGGGCGCCACGTAAGTGGTGTACAGCGAGTAGCCGTTCTGCCGCACTTCGACCTTGGCCTGGGTTTCGGCGATGCCGCGAATGATCGGCGCATAACCCTGCATCGAGTCCGGCAACATGCCCATGTCGGACGCCACCTGAGCGCCGCGAAACGGAATGCTGTCGAACACGTCGCCCGGGGTGAAGCTTTCGCCGAGGGTCAGGGTGCCTTTGATCGCGGTCAAATCGCGCTGTGCGTAGGTGTTGCTGCGCTGCCAGTCCTGCTGGCCGTCTTCGTCCTGACGGAACGAGGAGCTGGAGCGAAAACGCCAGTCGCCGAGGTTGAATCCGCCGTTGGCGTAGAGGTTGTACTGCGTACCGTTGCCACGGGCGTCGGACTGGGTGTTGGCCGCCGAGAACTGATAGTTGAGCATCGCCGCGTTGATCCCGCGATCCCATTCTTCGGGTGCGACATAACCGGCGGCGTCGCGGCGCAGAGCGATCTGCGGCACGCTGATGTCGAGGGCCAGGCGCCCGGCGTCGAAGCTCACCGAAGCGCCTTCGATCAGTTCGGCAAGGTCGATGCACGCGGGGAATGTTTCGCCCGGCGTCAGGAACGCCTCGACCTTGACCCCGAGTTCCTTGAGAAACGCCTCGGAAAGGCAGGCGCGCACTTCAGCACTTTTTGCGTCCTTGGCGAAGGTCATGTCGCGGCGGTCGAAAAAGCTCTGGTTCAGACGGATCACCACCGGATACGTGCCGGGGCCGATGCTGCCGCTGTTGGCGATGGCGTCCAGGTCGAGGTTGGGCCCGGCGCTGGCGCCGCCGAAGGGCTGCATGAAGCTGGCATCAAACTTCGCCGGTTCGTCCGCGCTCGCCGAGCTGCCCATCAGCGCCGCGAGGATGGCGACCGACAAATGCAATGGAACAAAAGGCGCGGACTGACGATGACGGTTCAGGGCTTCGATTCGCATGACAATACTCAACACTCGGCCGCCACGCGGCATCGGCAGCGTGCAGGCAGGTTCGCAAGGAAAGGGGTGGCGGTGTTACGGGGCGCTGCTCAGCTCGACTTTTTTCGGCTCGCTGTAACCGCCGTAGTCGTTGATCGCGGAGAACACCACCGCGCCGCTGCGGCCGCTGAAACCTGGCAGTGCGTAACGCTGGCTGCTCATCGGCGCGACCATTTTCGGTTCATTGACTTCAACGACTTGCGCACCGGCCTCGACTTTCACGCCGATAAAGGACACGTGAAACGCTGTCGGGTTGTTGACCACCAGCACCGGTTTGCCTTGTTCCTGTTGCAGGCTCCAGCGCAGTTGTGGCGGCGCATCCATCGCGCTGCCCTTGAGGGTGGGCGGGCGATAGAAGACTTTGATCCGCGTGCGCATGGCGATTTTCAGGGTGTTGGCGTCGGCCTTGCCGGCCAGCGGAATTTCCTGGGCGTTGAAGTAGAAGACCGATTCGCGGTCTTGCGGCAGATCGCCGGGGACTTTCTGGATGCGCACCATTTGCTCTTTGCGCGGATCGAGACGAAACAGCGGCGGGGTGGCCACGAACGGGGTCGCGGTGGTGTTGTCGTCGGCCTCGGTGTTGATCCAGGCTTGCACCGCGTAGGGTTCGGCCGTGGTGTTGCTGACGGTGATCGAGGCATCGCGTTTGTTGCCGTCGTACACGATACGCGTGCCGCCGAGCATCACACCGGCCTGGCTGAAACTGCTGAGCAACGTTGCGCTCAACAACACGGCCAATACCGATGCGGTTTTGAAGGAGGTTTTTGCTGGGTTCATTGCGTTCATCCTCTTGTCGGCACGGCCACAAAAACCGTGGCAAAGGGAAGGGCATCCGGCGGCGCCAATCGCCGCCGGAGGCTGACCGGACTTATTGGTAGTCGACGGTAAACGCGGCTTTGGCGTTGGCCGGACCGGAAGTGGCTGCGCCGGTGGCGACGTAGTTAGCGGTGAAGCGCAGCGGCTGGGTCAGGTCCAGATATGGCGAGGATTCCAGGCCCAGTTGCACGTCTTTGCCGGACGCATCTTTGATCTGCACGGCGACGTTGGTGGCCACGCCGGCTTCCGGCAGCAGGCCGATCCACTGGCCGCTGGAACCGGCGTTGCCGCTCAGCGAAAGGAACTTGACCACGGCTTTCTTGCCGGTGACGTTGCAGCCCGGTGCGGTGGTGTCGATGGTCAGGGTGAACGCGCCGCCACCCGCCACTGCGCCGGCTGTGGCCAGGGAGGTCGCCGGCACACTGCCGAGGCCAACGTCGCCGGCACCGGCCGAACCGTTGAGGTCGGAAACCACTACCGGGCAGGTGTTGTCGGTCACGCTGCCGACAAAGTTGATTTCACCGTCGGCGGCCATTGCAGCTTGCGAAGCGGCTGCCAGAACCAGGGCCAGGGACAAACCTTTGAGCGCAAAATTTTTCATGATCACTTCCAGATATTGAGTAAATGTCCTGAAGCCCGAAGGCCCTGAGACGGATCGACGTCACCATCCCTTCGGGGGCAGAGCGTGGCGTCTGAGGCTCATTATCGGGATGCGGGTCAGGGCGCTATGTAGGGAAAATCCCTTCGCTTGTAGGAAAATTCCTAGCGCTGCTATGGGATCAATAAGTCGTTGCCAAAAAAAACGCCCCGCCTTTGGCACCGCGCGAAATGGGCGATGGGAAAGGGGAGCGCCGGGAAAAACAGGTGGATTTTTGTTGGTGGATTTCAGCGGTAAGTCACGGTGAAACTCGCATGGCCATTGGCGGTGCCCGGTTGCGGCGTCGGCCCATCGCCGGTCTGGATATAACGGGCTCGGAGCGGCACTGAAGTTACGCCGTTGACGATCCGATTGAGGCGCACGGGCTGGCCCAGATTCATCGGCGTGCCGTTGTCCTGCAACACCTGAATGGCCACGCCTTGCGCCGTCGAATCGCTCGACAGGCTCAGGACACCGTTGGCCGCGTCGAGGATGGTTGAGGTCTTGTCGGCATCGATCTGAATGTTGGCGAAGTTGCCATTGAAGTAGCCGTTGGTGTTCGACGGGTAGTTGTTGCCGGCGATGCAGGCGTTGAGGGTGATGGCGAACGGCTGGGCCTGTGTGGTGGAGTTTTTGCCGTTGAATACGCGTTTTTCCCAGGTGCCCATCGGCACGTTGATCTGATTGCCCGGTGCGGCCGGCATCGAACAACCGGCCACGGTCACGGTGGCGGTGAAATTTAGATCGAAAATATGTCCACGATCGGAAGTCCCCGTCGCGACCAGTTGGTTGATGCTGTGGCTGCCGGGTGGTATGTCGCCGGTCTTGATCAGCGCGTAACGCACCATGGCAGAGGGCATGCCACTGAGGGCGTAGGAGATATTGAGGTTCAGCGTGAAGGGGATAAACCGCGCCGGATTGCCCGCAGGCATTTGCCACTGACCGGCAAATCCGGTCATGTACATCGCCAGGCCAATCCCCGGGACGTTGGTCTGCAGCAGCGAATTGGCCGGGACAACGATGTTGTCGACCGGAATATTGTTGACGACAGGCCCGACCAGAGCGGTGCTGTAGCTTGCGGTCAGACCACACACCAGGCGGTCACCGAAAGGCAGATCGCGGATGGCGCCGGTCGTATTCAGGGTACTGCCGACCGGAATGTCGCGCGGCGCAAACACCGCGCCGCCATTGAGCGTCAGTTGTTTGGGCGTCCAGTCACTGCCGTTCCAGGTGCACGCCGCCATCGCTGGCGCCGCCATCAGCATCAACGCCGACGCGCCAAGCCCGCCCAGCATCCGTAATCCGATCTTCATGGTGTATGCCCTCCTGAAAAGAAAACGGCCATTCAATGCAGGCTGACTGCATCTGGACGTTGTTGGCGTCGGCCAACGAAGGGCTGAATTATCAGGAATGCGGGGCATGCATCGAATAGCCGGCTTCCCGCTGGCTTGTAGGAAATTTCCCAGAGAATTACCCTGCCAGACAGGCGCCGACGCCCAGGGTGAGTGTCACCGCGTTGGCGTGGTAAACAGCTTCACCGCCCAGACCAAAACCACCCAATTCGCAACGCTCAGGGGTTGTCCGATGCGCGCACGGTGTTTCACTACTTCGTCGAAAGCGCGGCGGTTTGGGGGACTTATGCGGGTGGGCATATTCGCATGGGCAACCAGGTTGGGCGGGTGACAGGGCCGGACAGTATCGAGCTGCTTTATCAGTGCATCACCACGGATGGCGAGATCCGCGCGGGTTGGTCGCGGGGTGTGGTTGGTGTTGATGAGGTGGGGCGGACGACGTTGCTGTTTGTGTGGGGGTGGTTGTCGGGGGCCGAGGGGGGCGGGGAGTCGAGTTATGTTGAGGTGGTCGCGTAGCCGTCCGGTTTTTAGCTACGCGAGCCTTTCAGTCACTGCAAATCCAATGAAGGCTGACTCACCGCCGCTACATCCCACGTCCGCATCACCTGCGTAATCGCCGCATCAATGCTTTCAATCGGCGTGTCATCCCGAGCAAGGATGGAAATCCCCTGCAGGAAACTGTCGAACACCGTGGCCATGGCGGCTGCATTCGTGTCGTCCGCTAGCAGTCCTTCACTCACACCACGTTCGACGCACGCAACAATCCCCGCGCGGGTTCGGGCGCGTGAGTGGGTGAGGGCTTGAGCGACGTGGGCGTTTTCCGGACTCGGGGCGCTCATGACGCCGAGGGTGACCATGCAGCCTTTCGGATGCCCGTCGTCGCATTGCATGCGTGCTGACTGGCGCAGTGCGGTTTCGATGGCTTGGCGTGGTGGCAGGCTTTCGTCCCACAGGCATTCGGTGACTTGGGCGAAGGTCGTCAGGTAGCGCTGCACACATTCGTCGAACAGGGCTTCTTTGGAGCCGAACGCGGCGTAGAAGCTCGGTGCGGAAATGCCGCCGCCCAGTTCAGCCTTCAACAGTGAAAGGGATGTCGAGTCATAGCCGTGTTGCCAGAACAATTGCATCGCCTGGTCAACGGCGTCGTCGCGATCGAAAGCGCGGGGGCGACCGGTTCTGGCCATAGCAGAAACTCCTCGGAAAGTGATTTGGATACTAGTCGATACATAAGTCGTTGACAACGTGCCTCGGCTGCCGCCAGTATTTTATATCGATCGGTATTTAAGTCTGACATTCTGCTCACAAGGAGTTTCCCGTGACACCTTCAATGACTCTATCGGCAGCGCCCAAGCGCCTGCCCATCGGCGCCTTGCTGGCGCTGGCCATGACCGGTTTTATCTGCATCGTCACCGAAACCCTGCCCGCCGGGCTGTTGCCGCTGATCAGCGATGGCCTGGCGATTTCGCCGTCCATGGCCGGGCAAATGGTCACCGCGTACGCGCTGGGCTCGGTGCTGGCGGTGATCCCGATGACCATCGCCACGCGGGGTTGGCGTCGGCGCAATGTGTTGTTGCTGACGATTGTTGGTTTTCTGTTGTTCAACTCGATTACGGCGTTGTCGTCGCATTATGGCGTGACGCTGGTGGCGCGGTTTTTCGCCGGGGTTGCGGCAGGTCTGGCGTGGAGTCTGTTGGCCGGCTACGCGCGACGCATGGTCGAGCCGGATCAGCAGGGCAAGGCGTTGGCGTTGGCCATGGTCGGCACGCCGATTGCCTTGTCTTTGGGCGTGCCGCTCGGCACATGGCTGGGAGGGCTGGTCGGTTGGCGCACGACGTTCGGGCTGATGTCGGCCCTGACCTTGATACTGATCATCTGGGTGTTGGTGAAGGTGCCGGATTATCCGCCGCAACCTGCGCATCAACGTCTGTCGCTGCGTCGCGTGTTGACCACGCCGGGCGTCCGACCGGTGCTGGCAGTGGTGATCAGCTGGATGCTCGCGCACAACATTCTCTACACCTACATCGCGCCGTTCGTAGCGCCGGCAGGGTTGGCCGATCGTGTGGATCTGGTCTTGCTGGTGTTCGGCATCGCCGCGCTGGCGGGGATCTGGCTGACGGCGAAACTGGTTGAGCCGCTGTTGCGCAAGACCGTGCTGGTGAGCCTGGCGACGTTTGCACTGGTTTGCGTGGTGTTTGGCTTTTTCGGGCGTGTGCCGCAGGTGGTCTACCTCGGCGTGGCGGTGTGGGGATTGAGTTTTGGCGGTGCGGCGACTTTGTTGCAGACGGCACTGGCAGATGCCGCCGGTGATGGCGCCGATGTCGCGCTGTCGTTGAATGTGGTGGCGTGGAACAGCGCGATTGCCGGTAGCGGGGTGGTCGGCGGGGTGTTGCTCGACCGCTGGGGCGTCGCCTCGTTTCCCTGGGCGATGGTGGTATTGGTGAGCCTTGGGTTTGTAATCGCCTTCGGCGCGCGGGTGCACGGGTTCCGGTCTGGGCCGCGTGTTGCTGGAGCGGCGGCGGTTGTCGGGCACTAATGCCCGGAGGTGTCGGGCGGCGGTGGTGTAGCCTGCTACTCGGCAACCCCGGCTTTCATCAGTCTGTAAAAATCCTCCAGCGCGCCGCGAAACTGCGCCAGGGAAAAACTGACCGGACGGTTTTCGGCGTCCCACCGCGTACTGATGCCGACTTCCAGGCCGCTGGAAACGCTCAAGCCAAACCGACGCCAGTGCAACGTGTCGCCATCGATCACCTGTTCGGTCATCAGCACAAAGCAATCGAAGTCCATGTCATCGCTGCAGACCAGCAACGGCACCAGCGTCGACGAACCGTCCTCGGCAGGTGCGAAGCGGCGTTGGGCGAGGGCGTCTTCTTCCTCGTCCAGCAACCAGATCAGCGAAAGAGCGTTCATGTCGAGGCCGGGGTATTCGAGATGGTCGTTGAGCCACCGCTCGATGGGAACGTCGTCGATAAACAGCCAAGCGCAGGCGCTACGGCTGAAGGTTGCCTGGTGATAATCGGCGTGGATACGGTGAAGCATTGGAGAGTCCATGATCAATAGAGGATTGGCGGGTGGATCAGTGCGAAAATGCTCAGGCCCGACTGAACCACCGAACAGGTTATCGCCAGCCTTGAGGGATACTGAAGGCCCACTTGTACCAGGCGTATTTAAACGCTGTTGAACCTAGGCCGCTGGATAACTGAACGGCTCCAGAAAAATCTGTGGATCCACCCACAACCTCAGGCCAAAGGGAATCACTGAGTACCCGTCATATCGGCCGGTGAAGGTGTTTGACGCGGCAAATTCCACAAATTTTCCACGTTTATCATCAATAACCCGGATACCGGGGCAACCCAGCATTGTGTATTTGATAATGGGGTTGGGTAATGATCTTTCCCACACCTGAATCTCTACATCCGAATCGTATTGCCAGATCGTCAGCTTCAGGCTGATAGAACCCTGTTCGATCAAGTATTGATGGGATGTTCCATGCTCGTCCTGATCGGGAATCACGCCTAGCGCAGCAATAAGGTCAAAAGGGTCCCATGTGAGCAGCGGCATAGCGTTTCCTTGGTCTGAAATCTGCGCTTATGGTACTCATCACTGATCTGTAAAAGTACACTCACGTACTACTTCCGAGAGGAGCCACAACCCATGACCACTCAAACCGAAACCGCCATCCTCGCCGGCGGCTGCTTCTGGGGCATGCAGGATTTGCTGCGGCGCTATCCCGGCGTGTTGCAGACCCGCGTCGGTTACTCCGGCGGTGATGTGCCGAACGCCACGTATCGCAACCATGGCGACCACGCTGAAGCCATCGAGATCACCTTCGATCCTGCGGTGATCAGCTACCGACAGATCCTTGAATTCTTTTTCCAGATCCACGACCCGAGCACGCCTAACCGCCAGGGCAACGACCTCGGTCGCAGCTATCGCTCGGCGATTTATTACTTCAGCGAAGCGCAACGCGATATCGCCGAGGACACGGCTGCCGATGTCGATGCTTCAGAACTGTGGCCGGGTCGCGTGGTAACCGAAATCGAACCGGCGAGGCCGTTTTGGGAAGCGGAACCGGAGCATCAGGATTACCTTGAGCGTATTCCGAATGGCTACACCTGCCATTTCATTCGGCCGAACTGGAAGCTGCCGAAGCGCGCGTGAGAGGTGCCCGCCGCTCATTCAGCGCCAGCACATAAGCACTGAACATATCCGCCAGCCCGTCGGCGCATACCGAGATTTCCTCCTCGGTACGCGGGCTGCCGGAAAAATCCTTTCCGACCGAACTGAGCGTGGTCAGGATCAGATCGCACACTGCGGTACGGATCTGCTCACCGACCTCGGGCAGCAATTCTTCCATGAATGTCGCGAAAATCTGCCGCCCGGCCGCGCGCACTGCGTGGGCCTCGGGCGCGTTGCGGTAGAGCGGGGCGGCGTCGTTCAGTGCGCCGCGCATCTGCGCTTCGTCGCACTCTGAACGAATGAACGCCTGCACCAGAGTGCGCAGGCGAGTGAGTGGCGGCTGCTCGAATTCTTGCAGAATCCGCTGCAACAGCTGCGTGGTGTGCAGCCATTCATCGCTCTGCAAGCGGAACAGGATTGCGGCCTTGTTGGGGAAGTACTGATACAGCGAGCCGATGCTCACACCGGCCTTTTCTGCCACCCGTGCGGTGGTGAAACGGCTGGCCCCATGCTCGCTCAAAACCTGAATAGCCGCTTGCAGAATCGCCGCCACCAGCTCGTTGGAGCGTGCCTGCTGCGGCTGTTTGCGTGAGGAAATACGGGCAGTCTGGCGGTTGGTCATGGGCAGCTCGGGCGTCCGTGGGAATGCGAATAGCGCAAGAAGCGAATCGCTCGCATCATTTAAATGCGACGAATCACTCGCATTTTAATCCCCAACTAACGGAAAGCAATCATGACCACTCTGACCACTGAACCCTTGGCGAGCCTGATCGAACGCCTCTACACCCAGGCCAGCGCCGCTACCAGCCCGATGCTGGAAACGGTGTCCGGCGAAGAGCGCGAGCGCCTGATGCACAGCAAAACCGAATACCTGAAACTCTATGAAATGCTTAAAGACCTGTGGCTGCCGGTCTCTCGCGACACCGGCAAACTGTTGTACATGCTGGCGCGCAGTACCAAAGCCAAAGCCATCGTCGAGTTCGGCACCTCGTTCGGCCTATCCACCCTGCACCTCGCAGCGGCGCTGCGCGATAACGGTGGTGGTGTGCTGATCGGCAGTGAGTTCGAGCCGTCGAAGATTGAACTGGCGCGGCATCACTTCGTTGAAGGTGGCGTCAGCGATCTGGTGGAGATTCGCCAAGGCGATGCGCTGGTGACGCTGGCGACGGACCTGCCGGAATCGGTCGATCTGCTGCTGCTCGATGGGGCCAAGGCTTTGTATGGCGACGTGCTGAGTCTGGTCGAAATGCACTTGAATCCGGGCGCGCTGGTGGTGGCGGACAACACCGATTATTGCCCGGAGTACCTGGCTTACGTGCGTGCGCCGCAGAACGGATATTTGTCTGTGCCGTTTGCGGGTGATATTGAGCTGTCGATGCGGCTGGATTGAGGCACTGGAGAAAGCTGGTGTTCTTTCAGTTGTTCAAATGTTGAATGGACTACCGTCTTCGCGGGCAAGCCCGCTCCCACAGGTTTTTGTGTTGCCTGCAAAATCCAAGTGCAGCACAAATCATTGTGGGAGCTTGCCTGCAAGCGATGGCGGTAGATCCGTTAGCTAATTCGCAACAGATACGCCGCCATCGCCAGCAGGCTGGCTCCCACAGGGCTAGGTGTCAGAGCAAACTCCACGACACCCCAACATAAACCCCCATCCCTTCACCCGGCGTCGACCGCGCGGCATCTAGCCCTTTGTCGTCATACCCCGGTGTCACCGTCGCCGCATAGTGCTTGTTGCTCAAATTGCGCATATCCACCCAACCCTGCCAATCACCCTTCGGCGCGTTGTAACCCAGCGTCGCGCCAAACAGTGCGTAAGGATCGGCGTAATAACTGTTGGCGTAATCCACCGCAACTTTCGACACCAGTTGCGTGTTCACCGCCGCAAAGAACCCCTGCGGCCAGTCATAACGCAATTCGCCCTGGTAGTAATGCATCGGCAAACCCGGCAAGCGGTTATCGCCGAATCGATCGTCATCGCGATAGTGGAAATCGCTGAAGGTATACGCCTGACGCAAGCTCAACTGACGGCCATCAGCGGCCGACCAGAGCTTGCTGTTGAGGCTGGCTTCCACGCCTTGGTGCACGGTCGGGCTTGCATTCAACTCATACGGCGTAACAGCCGTGGCATCCGGCAACACTGACAGCAACTCATGCCGCACCTGCGCGTAGTACCACGCCAGACTCCATTCACCGACGACGCTGTCACCACGACCGCCCAGCTCCAGCGTGGTCGCGGTCTGGTTTTGCAGTTCGATCGGGTCTTTCTGCGTGCCGGTCGCGGCGCCGCTGCCAGCCGGGAAGCGCACGTTGGAGCTGTAGATCAGCGACCACGGGTGCGGCGCTTCAACCGAGCGGCTGAGGTTGCCGAACACTTGCAGGTCCGGGGTGATCTGGTAGCGCAGGCCCAGGCGTGGGGCGTAGTCCCAGTCGTTCATGCTGGTTTTGCCGCCGCTTTGCGGGTAGGTCACGTCGCTTTCGCGGCGGGTGTAGATGGCGGCGAGGCCGGTGGTCAGCCACAGGTCGTCGGCGATTTCCAGGTCGTTGCCGAAGTGCAGAACGGTGTCGGAACCCTGATAGGTGAAGTTGCGCATGCGGGTGCCTGACGCATAGCTGGCGGTGTTGCCGGTGGGGATGCGCACGAACTCGCTGGCGCCGTCGTTGGGCAGGTGTTTGGTCACGCGCAGGCCGACGTTGCTGCGGCTTTCCATGCCGAAAATCGTGTCGCGACGTTTGTAGTCGAACGTGCCACTGACATCGGTATAGGCGACTTTCAAACGGTTCGGGCCTTCGCGCAGGTCCATCGGGTAGTCGTGGTAGACGAGGCCGGTCTGAATGCTCGAATCGTCGTCGATGTAATAGGTGGTCTTGTTGCCGATGAAGGTGCTGCCCGGCTGTTTGCGGCTGTCGTCGCGCGCCACGTAAGACGGATTGGCCGCCCGCGGCGAGTGTTCGATGGAGTGCTTGGTCACGCGGCCGGCGAGGTCGTTGTCGGTTTCGCGGTAGCGGATATAGAAGCGGGTTTCCAGGTTCGGGTTGAAGCGATAGCCGAAATTGGCGATCACGCCTTTGCTTTCGCTGGCGGTGTGATCCTGGTAGCCGTCGGCGTTGGAATCGGTGAGCGACACGTAGTAATCGAAATCGCCGAGCACTTGTCCCGAGCTGACCTGACGCTGCTGATAGCCGTGGCTGCCGGTGGCGTAGCGCACTTGCAGTTTCGGCGCGTTATAGCCGGTGTGGCTGACGTAGTCGATGGCGCCGCCGAGTGCCAGCGAACCGCGATCAAAACCGTTGGCGCCGCGCAGCACTTCAACATGATCGACCCACAGCGGTTCGAGCAATTCGTACGGCGTGCCGCCCGGACCGCTCAGCGGCAGACCGTCGAGCATCGTGTACAGCCCCGATGCGTGGGCGCCCGGCGCGCGGTTGATGCCCGAGCCACGCACCGAGATTTTCACGCCTTCGTTGCCCGCCGACTGCGCATAAACTCCCGGTTGATACGCCAGCACATCCTGATTGCTCGCCACGCGGCCCTGCAACGGCTGACGCATGTCGACCACGTTGGTGCCGCCGGGCACTTGTTCCAGGCGGGCCCGGGCTTCTTCAACACTGGCGTCGGAACCCCGTTGCTCATCTGCCGAAATCAGTACTTGCCCCAACTCCAGACCTTGAGTCTCGGCCATGGCCGGGCAGGCGAGGGCCAGGCCGAGCAGGGCGGTGGGCAGGGATTTGGGCGACGGCATCGAGAAACTCCAGGCAGGCAAGAACGGGCAATGAACAGTGCGACGTAACAAAGAACGAACGAAACACATGGCAATTTGGCTTTTTGCCCGGCAATGGCAATCAGCACGGCATGGACTAACCTCACGTGTCTGGTTTGTCCCGTCAATCAACACTCTGTTTCTGCATTTACTGGAGAGAGGCCAAGGTCATGGCAAAAGGCAAAAAGAAGGCCGCCACGGCGCCTGAAAGTCCCAAATTGAAAAACAAGGATTACCTCGATCAACTACGCAAATTGCACGTTGAACTGGTCAAGTTGCAGGAGTGGGTGATCGCCAAGGGCGTCAAGGTCTGCATCGTCTTCGAGGGACGTGATGGCGCGGGCAAGGGCGGTACGATCAAGGCGTTGACCGAGCGTGTCAGCCCGCGAGTCTTCCGCGTAGTGGCGCTGCCGGCACCGACCGATCGCGAGAAAAGCCAGATGCATGTGCAGCGTTATCTGCCGTATCTACCGGCGGCAGGCGAAGTGGTGATCTTCGATCGCAGTTGGTACAACCGCGCGGGTGTCGAGCGGGTGATGGGGTTCTGCACCGATGAGCAGGCCGACAAATTCCTCAGATCGATTCCCTGGGTCGAGCACGCGATCGTCCAGTCCGGGGTGATTCTGCTCAAGTACTGGCTGGAAGTCAGCCCCGAAGAGCAGACCCGCCGGCTTGAGGCGCGGATCAACGACGGGCGCAAGACCTGGAAACTTACACCGATGGACCTGAAATCCTACAGCCGCTGGTATGACTACTCACGGGCGCGGGATGAAATGTTCAAGCACTCCGACACCGAACACGCGCCATGGCTGGTGGCCGATTCCAACGACAAACGCCGCGCACGCCTGAATATCATCACCGATGTGCTCAGCCGCATTCCGTATGAGGATGTGAAGCGCGAGAAGGTCGAATTGCCCAAGCGGCAGAAGCCGGGCAAGTACCGGGATCCGGATTATCCATACCGGCGCGTGGCCGAGAAGTTCTGACAAACTGCCCCAATCCCCGTAGGAGTGAGCCTGCTCGCGATAGCGGTGTGTCAGCCAACACATCCGCCACAGACAATCCGCTATCGCGAGCAGGCTCACTCCCACAGGGTTCGGTGGTGTATCCATCATTGCTGATCAGCGCAAACCCTCTGGGAGCTGGCTTGCCAGCGATGAGGCCAGCCCAGTCAGCCTCTGTATGACTGACCCACCGCTATCGCTGGCAAGCCAGCTCCCACAATGATCACCAGCGCTCCAATGTTTCTGACCAGCACCGATCACTGTGGGAGCTTGCCTGCAAGCGATGGCGGTGGGGCAGCCAATATTTTCGGTGCAGACAATCCGCTTTCGCGAGCAGGCTCGCTCCCACAGGGTTTGGTGGAGTTTCCTGCATTGCTGATCAGTACTACCCCTTAGAAGCAAGCCGTCCATCCGTCGATTACGCTGAACCACCGGGATCTCACGTCTTTCTATCAAGGAAGTCCTTCACGAGATCATTCCCGATGTTCGATCAGCGCAAACAAGCAAAACTGGCGGCATGGCGAAAATTGGCGACGCAAGCGCAGATGCGTCTGGACCCGGAAGAACAGTACGACGAACTGCTCAAGGCAGCCGATGAAATGGAGGAGCAGGGGCTGATCACCAGCGCCGAGTGGCGGCAGTTGGTGCGCGATGCGGGCAATGTGTTTACCGGTGACGCGGGGCGAACACTGGGGTGATCAGTCGGCGGACGTTTCAAAACGTTCAGATCACCCGGCCTTTCTTCAGCTTCAGTGGCGTGCCTCTGGAATCGCGCAAAAGTCGCGCAAACGCGACTTTGTCGATCGGCCGACTCATGAAGTAACCCTGAACTTCATTGCATTGATCGACCCCGAGAATATCCAGTTGCTCTTCGGTCTCGACCCCTTCGGCGGTGACGGTCAGGCCCATGGCTTTACCCAACCCGATGATCGCCTGCACCACCGCGCGATCATTGGTGCCGCTGCTGATCGAGGCGATGAAGCGCTTGTCGATCTTGATCCCGTCGAAAGGATAAGCACGCAAGTAACCCAGCGATGAATACCCGGTGCCGAAATCATCCATGTTCAGGCGCACGCCGAGCTCTTTCAGGGCATTCATGGTGGTCAGCGCGCCGTCGGTGTCGTTGAGCATCACGTTCTCGGTGATCTCCAGTTCCAGGCGACTGGCCGGGAATCGGGTTTGCACCAGGACTTCGCGAACATCCTCGACCACATCGCTGACGGCAAACTGCGCGGGCGACAGATTGACCGACAGCAGAATATCTTCCGGCCAGCCCAGCGCGGTTTCGCAGGCCTCGCGCAACACCCAGCGCCCAAGCGGCACGATCAGGTCGGTCTGCTCCGCCAACGGAATGAACAGGTCCGGGCCGAGCAGGCCCTTGGTGGGATGTTGCCAGCGCACCAGCGCTTCGACCGAAACGATGTGCTTGCCATCGACCTTGTAGCGCGGTTGATAGTGCAGGATGAATTCGTTGTGTTTGAGCGCATGGCGCAAATCATCTTCCATTTGCCGGCGAGTCTGGATCTGGTCGCTCATGTGCGCTTCGAAATAGCACCAGGTGTTCTTGCCCTCGGACTTGGCCTGATACAGGGCAATGTCGGCGTAACGGATCAGGTCGCTGGGTACGTAGCCGTGGCGGCGACTAAGCGAGATGCCGATGCTGGCGCCGATGTGCAGCGGATGATGTTCGAACACCACCGGTTGATGCAGGCTGCCGATCAGGCGGGTGCAGAACTTGTCGATTTCGTGCGGACTGTCCATGCCGTTGAGCACCACGATGAACTCGTCGCCGCCCAGACGCGCGACGATGTCGTGTTCGCGGGTGCATTCACGCAGGCGCACGGCGACTTCCTGCAGCACCGCATCACCGGCCGGATGGCCGAGCGAATCATTGATCGGTTTGAAGTTGTCGAGGTCGATCATCAGCAGCGACAGCGGTGGCGCGTGCTCCTTGAGCAGCAGTGCTTCATCGAGATATCGCGCGAGTTTGTTGCGATTGGGCAGGCCGGTCAGGGCGTCGTGCATCGACAGATGTTGAATCTGTGCATGGGCGGCGACTTCGTCGGTGATGTCGCTGGCGGTGCCGCGATAGCCGATCACCGTGTGTTTGTCGAAGATCGGCCGGGCGGACAGCCGACAGTGGCGCGTCTGGCCGGACTGGTCTCGGTAGGTACAACGCAAGTCACTCGCGCTGTTTTCCTCGGTGAGTTTTCGCAGCCACAGTTCCAGCGGCGTGGTGTCGCAAAAAAGCAGCTGACCGATGTCCTGTCCCAGCCACAGGGTTTGCGGGTAACCGGTCACTTCGCTGAAACGCGCCGACAAGTAAGTCAGCGCCAGGTTGCGGTCGACTTCCCAGATCCAGTCCGACGCAGCCTCGGCCACCGCGCGAAAACGCTCTTCGCTGGCTTCCAGGCCACGGTTGGCGGTTTCCAACGCCTGGTTGGAGGTCTGCATGACGGCAAAACTCTGGTCGACGTATTGCGATGAGCGCAAGGCGTGCCGAAAGAAATAGGCGGTCAGCAGCATCAGCACCACCATCGTCGCGCCGAGCGGCGGCAGCAACGACCACAATAGATGTTGTCCGGGCCGTTCCAGGTCGGCGATCAGGCTGTAACCGGTGCTGTCCAGCGGCACTCGCGGGCGGTCGGGCGCAAGGGTTTCATCCAGCGCCAGGGTCAGGTTGCGCAAGCCGTAGCCGCTGCCGATCAGGCGTAATTTGGTCGGGGTGAGTTTATCGACGAACACCAGCACCGAGGTTTTCTGCGCCGAGTCCAGCGGCCGCTCATCATTGGGAATGATCGCCGCCGCCGACACCAGCGCCGGCCAGCCCTCGAACAGCGAGTAGGTGCTGACCGGTTTGCTCAGATCGCTCTGCCCCTGAACCTGATCCAATAGCGATGTCGCGCTGACCTGCAGATACGCCGACAGGTCCGCATCGAGCAGTTGCCCGCGCACCACGGCATATTTGGTGCGTTCGCGGTCGAGCACGAATACGCCGTCATAGCCGTCATTGGTGAACAGGGTTTTGCCCATGTTCTGCTCGGTGTAGGCCCAGTTTGTGTCGATCTGACCGCTTAAATGCTCGTAGGCGGTGGTCCAGTAGGCGTAGCTGGTGATGTAGTTCTTTGATGCGGTGATGCGATTTTCCAAAGCACGTGCCGAATAAAAGCGGGTTTTTTCGATTTCTTCGCTATCCAGCGCATTGGCAATCCCCAGCAAAGCCACCGTCGCGGCAATCACGCCGCTGACGAACAGCGCACCCACGGCGACGGCCAGGCGCCGGGTGACGGCGCTTTGCCGGGGAGGGAGAGGGGCTGCATAGCTGGAAATGTCCATGTGCTCGTCCTTGATCCGCTGTCTTCTGAATCTAGAACCACGGCGCGGGCGCAATGTTCAGATTCTTCTCGGCGACTGCAATGAAAGCGTAGTGAACCCGGCGTGAATTGCCTCCCCAAGTGCAGGACGCCGATCAGCGGCGATTCCCGAAAGGGCAAGACTTCCCGCGCAAAAACCGGATAATGGCGGCCATTCGTTTAGCCGTATTCTGGTAATCCCGCATGGAAATCAAGGTCAACTTTCTCGACAACCTTCGACTTGAGGCCAAGTTCGACGACTTCACGGTGATCGCTGATCAGCCCATCCGCTACAAGGGCGATGGCTCGGCACCGGGGCCGTTCGATTACTTTTTGGCGTCGTCGGCGTTGTGTGCGGCGTACTTTGTGAAGTTGTACTGCGACACCCGCAACATCCCGACCGAGAACATTCGCCTGTCGCAGAACAACATCGTCGACCCGGAAAACCGCTACAACCAGATCTTCAAGATCCAGGTGGAGTTGCCGGCGGACATCTCCGAGAAAGATCGTTTGGGCATCCTGCGTTCCATTGATCGCTGCACGGTAAAGAAGGTTGTGCAGACCGGGCCGGAATTCATCATCGAAGAAGTCGAGAACCTCGACGCCGATGCCCAGGCGCTGTTGATGCCGGTTGCCGGTTCGGACGCGGGCACTTTCATCGCCGGCAAGGACCTGCCGCTGGAGCAGACCATTGCCAACATGTCGGGCATCCTCGCCGACCTCGGGATGAAGATCGAAATCGCTTCGTGGCGCAACATCGTGCCTAACGTCTGGTCGCTGCACATCCGCGACGCGCATTCGCCGATGTGCTTCACCAACGGCAAGGGCGCGACCAAAGAAGGTGCACTGGCCTCGGCACTGGGCGAGTTCATCGAACGCCTGAACTGCAACTTCTTCTACAACGACCAGTTCTGGGGCGAAGAGATCGCCAACGCCGAGTTCGTCCATTATCCGGACGAACAATGGTTCAAGCCGGGCCCGAAGGACGAGTTGCCGAGCGAGATTCTCGACGACTACACCCGGAAGATTTACAACCGTGACGGCGAACTGCGCGGTTCGAACCTGTTCGACACCAACTCCGGCAATACCCAGCGTGGCATCTGCTCGCTGCCGTTTGTGCGTCAGTCCGACAACGAAGTGGTGTACTTCCCGTCCAACCTGATCGAAAACCTCTACCTCAGCAACGGCATGAGCGCTGGCAACACCCTCGCCGAAGCGCAGGTGCAGTGCCTGTCGGAAATCTTCGAGCGCGCAGTCAAACGCGAAATCCTCGAAGGCGAAATGGCCCTGCCGGACGTGCCACAGGCAGTGCTGGAGAAATACCCGAGCATCCTCGCCGGCATCAAAGGCCTGGAAGAGCAGGGCTTCCCGGTACTGGTCAAGGATGCGTCGCTGGGCGGTGAATTCCCGGTGATGTGCGTGACCCTGATGAACCCGCGCACCGGCGGCGTGTTCGCCTCGTTCGGCGCGCACCCGAGCCTGGAAGTGGCGCTGGAACGCAGCCTCACCGAACTGTTGCAGGGCCGCAGTTTCGAAGGCCTCAACGACTTGCCGCAGCCGACGTTCTCCGGTCAGGCGGTCACCGAGCCGAACAATTTTGTCGAGCACTTCATCGACTCCAGCGGTGTGGTGTCGTGGCGTTTCTTCAGCGCCAAGCCAGACTTCGAATTCGTCGAGTGGGACTTTTCAGGCCAAGGCGAAAACTCCAACGCCGAAGAAGCCGCGACGCTGTTCGGCATCCTCGAAGACATGGGCAAGGAAGTCTACATGGCGGTCTACGAGCACATCGGCGCCAAGGCCTGCCGGATTCTGGTGCCGGACTACTCGGAGATCTACCCGGTCGAAGACCTGATCTGGGACAACACCAACAAAGCCCTGCAATTCCGTGCCGACATCCTCAACCTGCACACCCTGAGCAAGGTCGGCCTGCGCAATCTCGCCCAAGGCCTGGAAAACAGCGAGCAGGACGATTACACCGAGATCACCACGCTGATCGGCATCGAGTTCGATGACAACACGCCGTGGGGCAAGCTGACCATTCTGGAACTGCGCCTGCTGATCTGCCTCGCGTTGCAGAAGTACGAGCAAGCCAAGGATCTGGTCGAAGCCTTCCTGCAATACAACGACAACACCGTCGAGCGCGGCTTGTTCTATCAAGCGGTCAACGTCGTGCTGGAGATGGAACTGGACGAAGATCTGCTGCTGGAAGACTACGAAGCCAACTTCCGTCGCATGTTTGGCGACGAGCGTATGGATGCGGCGATTGGCTCGGTCAATGGCAGCGTGCGCTTCTACGGTTTGACGCCGACGAGCATGAAGCTGGAAGGGCTCGATCGGCATTTGCGGTTGGTTGAGAGCTATAAAAAGCTGCACACGGCGCGGGCGAAGGTGACGAACCTGACGCGCTGATCAACGACGAACAAAAAAGCACCCCTTGGGGTGCTTTTTTTTTGACCAGAAAAAGGCAGCAGAAAAAACACTCCTTGAAAGCACGCGACACAGAATGTCGCTGGCTCGTTGAATGATTGCGCCTGACGACAGCAATCATTCGTGAGGTTTGTTTATGAAAGAGTTGATTTCCTTTGCCATTGGCGTGGTGGTAGGTGTGGTGATCATGAAGCGCAGTCAGGCTGTCGATGAGCTGCGCAAGGAGCTGGAGCGCGAGAAGGCACATAACCGTTTTCGGGCGGCCAGTGAGTCCGCATCGTGATCAGTGATGGCTATTCGCCTTGTATGACATCAAGCAATAGTGTTAAAAAGCCACCAAAAGGAATGTCAGGCAGCGCGATGGCGCTGCTGGACGATCAAGGTCGATACCCCATGTCAGATCCAAAAGATCGGTTGTTCAGGCACTTGGCCCTGTTGCGACTGATCCCGCGAGCACCCAAAAGCATTTCCACCACCGAGTTACTGGAAAAGCTCAAAGCCGAACAGTTCGATATCGATTTGCGCAGTTTGCAGCGTGATCTTGTCGGGCGTCTGTCGCTGGACTTTCCGCTGCAATGTGATGAGCGCCAGCGGCCCTTTCGCTGGAGCTTTTCCAGAGACACGCCGCCATTCGACTTCCCGGCTCTGGACACGCCAACGGCGTTGGCCTTCGTGCTCGCGGAAAGTCATCTGGGCAAATTGCTGCCGCCGTGTGTGCATCAGTTGCTGGCGCCGCATTTCGATCTCGCCCATCGACAGATTGAAGGGCTTGCGCACAATAACCTCGCGAACTGGCCCAAGCGTGTGCGCGCATTACCCAATGGCAAAGCGCTGCAGCCTGCAGAAGTCGATCCGCTGATCTGGGCCGAAGTGGCGACGGCGCTGCTGGAAACGCGACAGCTGCAGATTCGCTACCTGAGCCGCAGCAAGGGTGAGCACAAGTCGTTGCTCATACATCCGGCCGGCATGATTTCCCGGCACTCCGTGAGCTATCTGATCGGTACCGTCGATGGCTACAGCGACCAGCGCCAGTTCGCCCTGCATCGAATCGAACAAGCCGACTGCCTTGAGGCGCCGGCTCGCGAGACACCGCAATTCGAAGTTGACCAGTACATTCTCAGCGGCGGATTCAACAACCCCAGCCCAGTGCAGCTGCACACGCTGCTGGCGGAAGTTTCGCCTCAGGTGGCCTGGCTGTTACGCGAAACCCCCATCGCACCTGAACAGACCTTGCAGCCGCTGCCCGGCAGTGACTGGCTGCGTTTGCGTGCGCAAGTGCCGAACGATCAGGAAACCCTGTGGTGGGTTTTCGGGTTGGGCGAACACATTCGGCTGCTTGAACCCCAAAGCTGGATTCACAGCATCAAGGCCAGACTCGACAGCATGGCCGCGTTGTATGCATCACCCATCCCTGCGACACCATCAAATGCCTGCCAGGAGGCTTAATGAGTACTCACGATACTGATGCTGACAACGCTGCGCCGGACAGCCACCGGGAAGAAATCGCCAAGGATATTTTCGGTGCAACGGTAGCACTGGCGTCCCGCGAGACCGTGCAGCGGTATGGCAGCGCCCATGCGGAATACATCAAGGGTTTTCGCGGCTTCGATCATGAAACCGGCGAGAAGCTTGCCAAAGGCCTGGCCGATATCGCCAAACACAAAGTCAATGAAGACCCCGGGTACGCCGCGCAGAACATCAAGCAGCAGGCCGGGTTCAGCGCTGAGGTCGCCACCACCAGCCGCGACAACGCCGAGGCGATCATCAGTGGTTCGAAGGTGCGCACGTCACGCACTGACGACCTGGCGCAGTTCGGCAAGAACCACAATGTCGTCGATCGGGTTCAACTGCTCGACGGCGTTGTGATCGAAGGCTCGCAATCGCAGATGAAATTCGTCGGCAACCGCGATCTCCTGCTCGACAAAATCGCTCAGGAAAACGGCGAGTTCGCCCGTTATCGCGGCACCAAACTGGAGCTGCCGACAGAGCAGTTCGAGGGCGACAAGCAGTACTTCGCTGAGGAAGCCAAAAAACTGCGTGCGCGTGTCGAGCAGGCCGGTGCCAACCCGAAAAACCCCGAGCTGGTCAGCAAGTGGGAAAAGCAGGCGCAGAAATATGAGCAGCGTGTCGCCTCGGCTGATTTTCAGCCTGAAACTGCCGCCGATTACTGCCAGAAGCAGGCCCGTCAGCGCCGACTGAACGCCGATAAGGCAGAGGCAAGCGGTAACAGGGACGCGGCGGACAAGCTACGCCGCGAAGCCGACAATTACGACAACCTGGCGCAAGACACCCGCGACAGCGGCCTGACCACCGAAGACGCCATTTTCTATCGCGAGCATCCCGAGCTGGCGACGTTGATGGATATCGGCAGCACGGCGCACCGTGCGGGCCTGGAAGGTGCCAAATATGGCGCCGTGATTGGCGGCAGCATTTCCATGCTGCAGAACCTTTTTGCGGCGGCGCAAGGCGAAAAGGACGTCAGTGACGCCCTCCGGGACGCCGGTATGGATACCGTAAAGGCCGGCGCTCTGGGGTATGCCACTGCGTTTGCCGGATCGGCCCTCAAGGGTGGCATGCAACAGTCCGGCAACACGTTTGCACGGCAGTTGGCCAACACCAGCGCGCCGACATTGGCGATCAACATCTGCCTGTCACTGGCCAGCTCGGTCAAACGCTACGTCACCGGTGAAATCAGTGAGGCGCAACTGCTGACCGAAGTGGGCGAGAAGGGCGCCGGAATGCTCTCCAGCGGCATGATGGCCGCACTCGGTCAGGTGGCGATCCCGATTCCGTTCGTGGGCGCCGCCATTGGCGGGATGATCGGCTACACGCTGTCCTCGATGTTCTATCAGAGCGTCCTTGATGCCGCGCGCGGTGTTGAGCTTTCTCGTGAGCAACTCAAGCGAGTGCGACTCATCGAGGGCGCCGCGCGTGAGCGCATTGCGCTGGAGCAGGCGCAACTGGACGCCTTCATGGGGCGTGAATTGCCGCAACTGCAAATGGAAACCCGGCAGTTGCTGGTCGCCATCAGTTGCACTGACACCGATGCTGATGTCTTCGCCGCCAGCATCAATCAATACGCAACCCTGTTAGGTAAACAACTGCAATTCCAGACGATGTCCGAGTTCGATGACTTCATGAATTCCGACAGTCCGCTGGTGTTGTAACCGCCTCTGTACTCACAGACCCACCGTGAAAAAAGGACGACCCTTCAATGCTGATCAAGCTGCTGTCCGATGTGGACAAAAAACATTTGCTGGAGCTGTCGCGACTGTTGGCGATGGCCGACAAGCCGTTGCTGTGGGACGGCAAGACCTCCGACGAATTCAGCTCAAGCACCGACCTCAATGCCTTGTCCATCCGTGAGGACGATCAGGAGCGCGAGCTGATTGCCGAGCTGGAGAGCTCTGCCGGTGTCGCCCGCACGAATACGTTCGGCCTGAATTTCGCGCCATTTACGCTGACCTCGGACGTTCGCGAGCGTTTGATCGAGGTGCTCAAGACCTATCCGATTCCAAAAATGGAGAAACCGGAAACGCGGGTGCAGGCAGCGACGACGGTGCTCAAGGAATTGCTCAAGGGCAAGACGTTCGAGTTGCTGAGTGCACCCAAGGTGATCCTGTTCGAACTGTTGCTGGTGGCATTGCGCGACGGGCACATCTCAAGTATCGAGTGGGCATTGCTCAAGGAGTATCAGCGTCACCATCAACTGGAAGACTTCATCTTCGATGACCTGTTGGAGCGTGCTGAAACGCTGAACCAGGAAGTCAGCAAAACCATTGCCATCATTCTCGAATAAGGAACAGATCATGCCTCTTCCATTGATTATCGGTGCGGCGGCCATTGCCGGTATTTACGGCGCGGTCAAAGGGATCAGCGGCGCTGTCGACCACAGCAACGCCAAGGACATCAACAGCGACGCCAGCTCCATGGTGGAGTCGGCCAACCGCAAGGTCGAAGACCAGCGTCAGTCGACCAACAGCACGCTGGAAGATTACGGCCAGCGCAAGCTGCGGGCCTTCAATGGCGTCATCGTTGAGTTCATCGAGACCTACGAGCGGTTGAAGAACGTCGAGCTCGGCGAGAACCCGGAGCTGGACAAACTCACCGCAGGTGATTTCTCCAACAAGACGCTGGCGGGGCTGCGTCAGGATTATCAAGCGCTCAAGGATGCAGGGCTGGGTCTGGGTGCAGGCCTGGGCGGCGGCGCAGCGTTGGCTTTCGGCGCCTACAACGGCACGATGCTGCTGGCAACCGCGAGCACCGGTACGGCCATTTCTTCGCTGGGCGGTGTGGCGGCGACCAACGCCACATTGGCGTGGCTGGGTGGCGGTTCGCTGGCTGCCGGTGGCTACGGCATGGCCGGTGGCATGATGGTGTTGGGTGGCATCGTCGCAGGTCCGGCGCTGGCCATTTTTGGTCACGTGATGGGCAACAAGGGCGAAGAAGCCCTGAACACTGCCCGCAGTAATCTCGAGCAGGCTCGCACCATCCGCGATCAAGCCGAGTTGATGGCGAACAAGCTCAAGGCCATCGAAAAAGTCACCTCGCTGGCCAACACCACGTTCTCCAAGGTCAGCTCGCAACTGCGTCGCGCCGTGGCTGAGTTGAAAAAAGTCCTCGATAACGACGGAGTGGACTTCCGCACGTACTCGGACGAAAGCAAAAGCGTGGTATTCCGCTCCGTCAAGTTTGCCCAACTGCTCAAAGCGATGATCGATACCGCGATTCTCGATCAGGACGGCAATCTGGTGCTGTCGACAGAGAAACGCCTTCAGGATGTCGCCGCCGTGGCGAATGGTCAAAAAAACCGGCTTGATCCAATCCCTGCCTGATAAACCGGCCCGTGCCTTGCGCACGGGCCTGTTCCAGCATTTTCTGGCGTTGCCATGACCTCGAGTTCCTGTACTTTTCCCTGCACGCAATGCGGCTTGTGTTGCCAAAAGGTCGATAGGGCGGAGCAAACCCGCTTCCTCGATCGCGGCGACGGCACCTGCCGGCACTACAGTGCGACCGACAAGGGCTGTGGTATCTACAATGAACGGCCGGATATTTGCCGCGTCGATCGGCAGTATCAGTTGCATTACCGTCAGGCTTATAGCTGGGATCGTTTTGTGGCAATCAACGTGGAAGTCTGCGAAGCGTTGCAGGCGCAAGCGATTGACCATGCGGCAATCGAGTGACGCTTGTGCACCCGCGTCGGCGGGACTTAACGCCCATGCGCCGCATCCGCCAGTTGCCCGGTATCGACCCGCACAAACACCGAATCACCCACCGCCGTCAGCACATCCCCCGCATACACCTCGCAGATCACCCGGGTCTTGCGCCCAACCTCACCCTCGACTATCGCCCGTAAAACCAGCGGCACGCCCATCGGCGTCGGTTTGATGAACTTGATGCCAAGGTTGCCAGTAACGCAGTCAATGCGCGGCAAGCTGCCGGGTTCGCGGTTCTCCGCGCGGTAGTGGTAGGCCATGACTGTCCAGTTGGAGTGGCAGTCGACCAGCATCGCGATCAGCCCCCCGTAGACCAGATCCGGCCAGCCGCAGTACTTGGCCTCCGGCAGGTGTTCGGCAATGACGTGCACGCCGTCTTCATGCCAGTGGCTTTTGACGTGCAGGCCATGCGGGTTGCGGCCGCCGCAGCCGTAACAAACGCCTTCGGGCGCGGCGAGGTCTTGCAGCGGAGTATCGAGGCTGGACATGCTTTTTATTATCCTGGAGTGGTGAGTCCGGTCAGGCGCAGGCGATTGCGTCCGCCGCGTTTCGATTCGTAGAGGGCGGCATCGCCTTGTTCGATCAGCGCGGTGAGGTTGGCAGGCGCTTTGTCGAACAGGTTGGCGCCGATGCTCAGGGTCACGGCTGCGGTGGTGGGGAATGTCTGTGCGGTCATGCTCATAAACTGCTCGCGCAAGGCGTTGCCCAGTTCCATGACGCGCTCGCTCGATGCGCTGTTTAACAGAATGACAAACTCGTCACCGCCCAGGCGCGCCGTCAGCGCATTGCGCGGCAGCACCGAGCGGATCATCTCGCTCAGGGCGATCAGCAAACGGTCACCGGCGGTGTGGCCATACTGGTCGTTGACCAGTTTGAAATTGTCGATATCGATCAACAGCAAAGCGCCAGGATGCTCCGGCGAAACGTGTTCGAGCAGGCGCGGCGCACGCTTTTCCAAGGCTCTACGGTTGTACAGCGCCGTCAGCGGGTCGCGTTCGGCGAGGCGGGCGATCTGTTTTTCCCGGCGATAACGTTCGGTGCCGGTCATCGACAAGGCGATCAACATGATTGCCATCGCGCCCTCGACCAGAGAAATCTGGATGATCTCGCCACGAAACGCCGCCAGATCGATCAGCGTGCCGGGGATCACCACGGTCAAGGCTTTGGCGACATAGAAAATCCCGTGACCGAGCAGCACGTAACGCAGTTGCACCGCGCCGACGCTGAGCGACTTGCCGTGAGGGCGCAGCAGCGAGCTGGCCTTGAGCGTCGATAGCGCCACCAGCAGCGAATTGGCCGCCAGCATCACCTTCGACCACAGCGGCCCGTCCGGCAACAACAGCATGACCAGCCAGCTGACGAAGATCAGGTACCAGGCCGGCGACAGGCGTATCTGGGTGAAACGCGCCACACCGAGCAGAAACAGGAAATGCGCGGTCACCAGCAAGCCGTTGGCGAACCAGATGCCGATCAATAAAAAGCCGCTGCTGCGCAGCAGGGCCAGGGTGGAACCGACAGTGATGGTGGCGAAACCGGCGCTCCAGAACAGCAGCGAAGGCTCACGAATGCTGCGCCACTCGATCGCCAGATACAGCGCGGCGGCGGCTGCGAGGGCGATGGAAATGGTCAACATCGTAGGTGGGTCGAGCGGCATTTCTTGATGAGCCTGTCTGATTGGCAGTTAGACCGGCGATTGTAAGCGTTCGGGCGGTTTTTTCGCAGAGGTCGCGTTGCCGCGCAGACCACTGGCAACGGGGAGGTCGCGGTTGCTCGCCGCCGCCCCAACCACTGCGCGGATCGGTCATTGCTCCGGCGCGAGCCAGGTGTCGACGACTCGACGATCCAGTTCTTCCCAATAAGCCATACCCAGCACGCGGGTGGTGTTCAGCCCGCGCAGGTAACCGCGTAACTGATTGGCGGTGTCTGTGATGAGCTGCGGGTCGGTGAGGTTTTTGTCCAGCAATATGCTTTCGTACTGGACCAGGTACTCGGCCACGCGCTCGCGGAAGTCGGGCAGAACGGCGTCTCGGATCAGGTCAAACGTTCTCAAGGAAGGTTCCTCATGGGTCTTTTTCTACTTGTATTGAGTGTGTATCAGTCTGCACGTCGCGCAACTATTGCTAGAAGTAATAGTGACCATCAAGAAACGCAAGTTCTGCTTTGTCGGCAATCGGCGGAAAATCGCCTCCATCGAACACGCAGCTCAAGGAATTTGCGCGATGAACACATTGACTCGACTGGCTTTGGTCGCCCTGCTGACGGGCGGAGCACTCTTCACTGCACCGACGTTTGCAGCCGACGCCGGGTCGTGTCATTTCCAGACCCTCACCGGCAGCAGCGCGACATTGCAGCATTCGCAAACTGTCGGCGTGTTGCTCAGCGAGAACACCCTGGACAACCTGCAATACCTTGAGCGTTACCACGACATGGCGGTTAACGGCGCGAAAGATGCGCTCGACTCGCGGATTCGTGAAGCCTTTGTCAGCAGTTCCGATCCGGAACTGGCCATCGACTGGCTGGTGAGTTCGCTGCAACAGCAGTTCTTGTCGGTGACCGTATACGACAACCTCGATGCATTGGTGCAAGCGCATCCCGACGTGGTGGTGAAGCTCGATACCTTCAATCGCTTGCTGACGCAGCAAAACAGCCTGGTCGAAGCGCGCTTTACCGCGCGTTTCTACGACGCCGACCTGCAATACATCGGCAAGGCTGAAGGTGCTGTCGAGAAACAGTTGCCATCAGTCTGGGTGCATAACCAGGCGGCACCGGCCATCGCTGCGCAGATCGATAAACAGCGTGACCTGCAACTCAACGCCTTGAAGCAATTCGATGTGTCGCTCAAGGCGCTGGTGGCGTCGAGCTGAACACTTAAAACATGAATGGCGACGGCGGCTCCGTGAGGCTGAACCGTTGCCGGTTGAACCGAACCTTTTATTTTCAGGATGACACCGATGCGTCTTTTCTTTGTGCCTGCTCTGGCCGTTGCCTCTTTGCTGCTCGCTGGTTGCGCTTCGGCGCCGAATAACCCGAGCCTGACGTTGCAGACCAGCAAGACGCCTGCGCAGTACGCCGATTGTGTTGTGCCGAAGTTGCAGGGCAGTGCGTTGAACCCGACGGTTTCGCAGACTCAGCGCAGTTACCGGATTGTGGTACCGAGCAAGATTTCGGCTGACAACGTGCTTGAGGCTTATAAAGCCGGGAATGGCGGCAAGGTGTTTATCTACGAGCGTCATTTGTTGGCTTCGAATCTGTTGCCTTCGAGTTTTGAGCGGGCTGCGCAGGATTGCATCTGATTTCGGCTTTTGTACGTATTTGACTGAGCTCCTTTGGTTGGCCGCAACCAACCAATTTTTTGCCTCGCGGCCTTATGTGGTTGCGGGGCTTTTTTTTTGTTTGGGCTTGGCGGCCTTTGGGCCGACCAGGCTTTTGGGGTTTTTTGTGAATATCCGTTGCTTCGGGTGTTGCTGCTGGCGGTTTCGCCCTTACGGCGAGGCACTTTTTCCAGACGCCGAAAAAGTACCCAAAAAGGCTTGCCGCAACGTTCGGCCCGCTCGCTGGGGCTCGGGGTTCCTTCGCTCCGGGATCGATCCGGGCGCAGCGCCTACGGTTTGCTTCGCTGCACCTCCTCTCGCTGTGTTTGGCTGCGCCAAACGGTCGCTGCGCTCCCACCCCCGGATCAATCCCTCCGCTCAGCCTGCCGACGCGGCCGGTGAATCAAGATCAAAAGCTGCAGCCGAGCTAACGCTCATCCTGTTGAGTGGTGGAAGAGCGTGCGGTCGGCTTTGGGTTTTTGCTGGAGCCGATTTGTGGGCTTTTCAATGCCTGAGTTCGACTCGGTATTTCACGTCGGCGTATCTCTCACAATCACCTCGGTCAGTCCCCTCTCCCTCTGGGAGAGGGCTAGGGTGAGGGGCTTTTGATCTGATCTGCTGCCGAGCTTGAATTCAGCTCGATATTCCAGGTCGGCGTATTTCCCCTGAACAACTCGGTCAGTCCTCTCTCTTTGGGAGAGGGCCAGAGTGAGGGGTTTTTGATCTGGGCTATCGCGCAGCTGTACCATGCGGCTACTTCACATTGGCGAGCAGCGAAAATGGATTCTCACTCGATTCTGACCTTCACTTTGGTCGCGGCGATTGCCATTGCCAGCCCGGGGCCGGCGACTTTGATGGCGATCAACAATAGTCTCGCTCACGGGCAGCGCAGCACGATCTGGTCGTCGCTGGGCAATGCCAGTGGTTTGTTCTGCCTGTCGGCGGCGGCGATGTTGGGGTTGGGGGCGTTGCTGGCCAGTTCGGAAATTCTGTTTAACGCAGTGAAGATCGTCGGCGCCGGCTATCTGTTTTACCTCGGCGTCAAGCAGCTGTTCAAAAAGGGTCCGATGCTCCCGGAGGACGTCGAAGGGGAGGTGAGCAAGGTGCGGCCGACTCGCGGCAAGCTCTATAAGTCGGCGTTTCTGACGGCGGTGACCAACCCCAAGGCGACGATGTTTTTTACTGCGTTGTTTCCGCAGTTCATCGATCAGGGCGCCGCGCTGCTGCCGCAATTTCTGATCCTGACTTCGATTTTCATGGCGTTGTCGGTGTCGTCACTGAGCGTATACGCCGCGTTGGCTTCCCGCGCCAAGGGCGTGCTGACCCGGCCGGCCTTGTCGCGTTGGGTCAGTCGTGTGGTCGGTTCAACGTTCATCGGTTTTGGCGCGGCGATTCTGACGATGCGTCGGCAGACCGTTTAAACCCATTTGAACCGGGCCGGGAATCTCGCCACAAAGCAGGTGCCCGACTCGCTGTTTGAGGATACGCTCAAGGTGCCGTTGTGTGCCGTGGCGATCTGCGAGGCGATGTAAAGCCCCAGACCCAAGCCTTCGCAACGTTGCCCGGCTTCGGCGCGGGAGAACGGTTCGAACAGCAATGGCATCAGTTGTGCGGGAATCGGCGTGCCCTGATTGGTCAGCGAGAGGACAATTTCGTCGCGCTCGGCGTAAGCCTTGAAAATGATCGACGTGGCATTCGAACCGTGGGTGACAGCGTTCCCCAGCAGGTTGGAGAGCATTTGGCTGATGCGCAATGCATCGCAATAGACGCCCGCCGGCACATCCAGCTCCGCGATGAACGTCGCCTGCGGATGCGAGGCTTGCACCTCGGCAAGGGTCAGTTGCAGCGTGTGTTGCAAGTCGTCAACCAGCGTACGCTGCACGGGAATCCCGCCGCCCAGGCGTCCACGGGCAAAGTCGAGGATGTTTTCGATCAGCACGCCCATGCGTACCGAGCTGTTGCGGATCGCCGAAATCAGATTGAGTGAGCGCTTTTCTTCGGTTTTGCTTTCCAGCAGGTCAGCGCTCATGCGAATGGCACTCAGTGGTGTGCGCAGGTCATGCCCGAGCACGGCGATGAACTGCTCGCGCAGGCGGCCCAGCTCATTGGCGTTGCTCAGTTCGACCTTGGTTGCCTCAAGATGAGTTTGCGTGTCGAGGCTCATGGCAATCAGTTGGGCGAAGAGGGTGAGCGTCTTGGCGATAGCCGGTTCGTCCAGATTGGCGGGCACGGAGTCGATGGCGCAGAGGGTGCCGAAGAAGTCGCCATTGGCTTTGACGATGGGGATGGAGATGTAGCTCTCCAGTCCATAGGTTTTCGGTGTGTGGTGCAGGGAAAAGATCGGATGCGCGCTGGCGTGACCGAAAATCACCGGCTGCTGATGCTGGCGGATCTCATGGCAAATGGTCGACTCAAGCACCAGTTCGCCACCGGGTTTGAGCCCGAAATCAATCGAATCATCGACGGCGCAGGCCACCCAGTTTCGGTCAGTGACGCGGGCAACTGCAGCGAAACGCATGCCGGTGAGGTGCTTGACCATGCTCAGGATGACCGGCACAGCATCAATGCTGCGGATGGCGTCGATGTCGGGGATGAATGCCGGGTTGGTCATGGACGATGCTTCTTGAAGAGTTCGCTCAGAGACTATCTGTTATTGCTAGGCATGACTAATGCGGCAATCAAGAAAGAACATGGGCGCCACGGATTTCCCGGGCGCCCTTGTGTTTTATTGCCGGTGCGACTCAGAACTTGTACTTGGCCGTCAGCATATAACTGCGCGGGTTGCCGTAGTTGTCGTTGGAACCCCAGGTGACATTGGAGCCGATGGCGGAGTAGTAGACGCGGTCAAAGATGTTGTTCGCGTTGACTTGCAGATCCAGGTGTTTGTTGACTTCGTACCCGGCCATCAGGTCGGTGACCGCGTAGCCACCCTGTTCGAGGCGGTAGCTACCGTTATTGGCCAGGGCGACATCGTTGTACATGCGGCTCTGCCAGTAAACGTTGCCACCCACGCGCAGGTGTTGCAGCGGACCCTGGAAGCGGTACACGGTGGAGACCTTGAACAGATGTTCAGGTGTGTCGGTCTCGAAACGCTGATTGTTGTTGGCCGGGTTCTCATCCTTGATGTAGTGCGCGCGGGTGTAGGTGTAGCCGGCGCCGACCTGCCAGTTGTCGGTCAGGGCGCCTTGCAGTTCCATGTCCACGCCTTGGCTGCGCACCTTGCCCGATGATCCGTAGCAGGTCAGGACCGGGCAGCCGAACTGATTGTCGGCCAGGGTGGCGCGGCCGGTCTGGTCCATCTGGAACACCGCCAGACTGGCGTTGAGGGCGCCGTCGAAGTACTCGCCCTTGATGCCGACTTCGTAGTTTTCACCGACGATCGGTTCGAGCACTTTGCCGCCGAGGTCCTTCTGGGTCTGCGGGGTGAAGATATCGGTGTAACTGGCGTACACCGAGTAGTGGTCGTCGAGCTTGTAGATCAGGCCGGCATAGCGAGTGACGTTACGGGTGACTTTGTAATCGCCGTCGCCGGAGCGGTCATCGTAGTCATACCAATCGAGACGGCCGCCGAGGATCAGCGTCAGCGGGTCGGCCAGGCTCAGGCGGGTGGTCAGGTACACGGCGTCCTGAGTGGTGACGGTGCGGGTTTTGCCGTCCCGTACGAAGTCAGGCTTGGGTGCGCCAATCGGCCACGCGGTGGTGTACGGGTCGTATTCCTTGGTGGTCGCGTCATACACGCGGTTGCTGGCGCCGACGACCAGTTCGTGGCTGCGGCCGAACGCTTCGAACGGGCCACTGGCGAAAACGTCGAGCGAGCGCTGCTTGTCGGTGTGATGGGATTGATAGGCGGTGGTTTCCAGCGGGCCGGCGTAGCGCGACAGGTAAGTCCCGGAGAACTCGCCGTCGAGGGTCGAGGTCGAGCCGGCGACGTGCAGTTTCCAGTCGTTGTCGAAACGGTGCTCCACTTCACCGAACACGGTGTCGATTTGCAGCTTGCGGTTTTCCCAATCGGTGCCCGGATAGGTGGAGCGGGGCAGGTCGAGGTGATGGCCGTTGGTGCCGATCGGCAAGCCACCCCAGAAATAGTTGGTCTGTTCATTCTGCCGCGAGAAACCGAGGGTCGCGGTGGTGCTGTCGCTCAGGTCGGCTTCGCCGATGGCGTAGAACAAGCCATGATCGTTCTCTTCCTTGTCGCGGAAACTGTCGGCGCCCTGATAGGAGCTGACCACGCGGCCGCGCAAGGTGCCGCTTTCGTTCAACGGGCTGGACGCGTCGATCTCGCCACGGTAGTCATCCCAACTGCCAGCGGCGCCGGTGAGGGTCACGCGTTGATCGGCAGTCGGGCGTTTGCGCACCAGGTTGATCGCCGCCGAAGGATTGCCCGCACCGGTGACCAGACCGGTCGCGCCACGGACGATCTCGACGCGGTCGAACATCGCCAGGTTGGGTTGCACTGCCATCGAGAACGGCGAGTACGAACTCGGCAGGCCGTCGTACATGATGGTGTCGATGTCGAAACCGCGCGAGCTGTACGTCTGCCGACCCGGGCCGCTGGCCTGGCTGAGGAACAACCCCGGCGTGCCTTTCACCACGTCGTTGATGCTGGTCATGTTCTGGTCGTCCATCCGTTGACGGGTAATTACCGTCACCGCCTGAGGCGTTTCGCGCATGGTCAGCGACAGCTTGGTTGCCGTGCGCATCGGGCCGGTGGTGTAGGACTGGGTGTCTTCGGTAGTGCTGCTCATCTGGGTGGCACCGATTTCAGTGGCGTCCAGTTCCAGCGTGGCCGGGGCGGCACTTTCAGGCGAGGCGGGCGTTGCCTCATCGGCCAGCGCCGGTGTGACGCTGGCCATGCAAATGGCCAGCGCGAGCAGGTTAGGTGAACGGTTTGAGCGGCGGTGAATGGTGCGAAACGACATCAATCTGCTTCCCCAAATGATACGAAAACGAATCCAGTGCGAGTGCGTGTAGGAATTATTCGCATTAGTGTGTCAGATCATTCCGGGTGAAGAAAGCCGTTCGGCTCAGTTAGTTAATGAATTTTTCACAATTGACCGGAGGCTCTACCGCGAGGGATTGGCAGGGAAGTGGGGTTTTCGGGGGCGTGCGAGGGGTGAATCAAAGCGCAGCGGCCCGGCGCAAAAAAACTGCGCCGGCGCTGCTGATGGGGGACGCTCAGCGGATGAGCGTGAGGTGAAAAGGGCTCAGTTCAGATCTTCGGCCTGGTGCCGCTCGGGCACTTGAGTTGCCTCATCGCCCCACGTGCGATTGACGCGTTGCCCGCGAATGACGGCCGGCCGTTGGGCGATCTCCTCTGCCCAGCGCTGCACGTGCGTGTATTCGTGGGCCGCGAGAAACTCTGCGGCGGAATAGACATTGTTGCGCACCAGTTGCCCGTACCACGGCCAGACCGCGATGTCGGCGATGGTGTAACGGTCACCCGCCAGGTAAGTGCTTTCGGCCAGACGTCGATCAAGCACATCCAGTTGGCGCTTGGCTTCCATGGTGAAGCGGTTGATCGGGTATTCCATCTTCTCCGGCGCATAGGCGTAGAAATGCCCGAAACCGCCGCCCAGATACGGCGCCGAGCCCATCTGCCAGAACAGCCAGTTCAACGTTTCAGTGCGGCCGGCCGGGTCTTTCGGCAGGAAGGCGCCGAACTTTTCCGCCAGATACAGGAGGATCGAGCCCGATTCGAACACACGGATCGGCGGCTCGACGCTGCGATCCAGCAGCGCGGGGATTTTTGAGTTCGGATTGATCTCGACAAACCCGCTGGAAAACTGATCGCCCTCGCCAATGCGGATCAACCATGCATCGTACTCGGCAGCGCTGTGCCCCAGCGCCAGCAGCTCTTCGAGCAGAATGGTCACTTTGACGCCGTTGGGCGTGGCCAGCGAGTACAGCTGTAATGGATGCTTGCCGACCGGCAGGGTTTTGTCATGGGTCGGCCCGGCAGTCGGCCGATTGATGCTGGCGAACTGGCCGCCGGACGGTGCCTGGTTTTTCCAGACCTGGGGCGGAACGTATGGCGCTTTGCTCATGTAAGGGGCCTCATCGTTGGCAAGTGGGAAAAATACCTCGCTGATAATGGACAGGACACCACAGAACCCGCTGTGTATTCCAGAGGGCGATGGATTGAACGTCAAACGGTGAGCTCTGGCAGTCGTCAGCTCGATGGCGGTTTCGTCAGCGCCTGATTCGCCGTGTCATTCATCTTGTCTGCATGACGGATATCGCCGCAGAAAATATCCACGTTGCCATCGGTCGCTGCGGTGCGCACCACGATGGCGTACTCGCCGGTCAACAACGTCGACAGGCTGACCGGCGCGCTGCGCGAGAAGGCCCAGCCGCGCACCGGTTGGCGTTCGGTGGTGACTTTGTCGTTCATCGCGTAGGCCACTGGCCCGGGCTGCGCGCAACTGCCTTTGTAGACGAACGCGTACAGACGCAACGGCAGCGAGGCGCCGTTGGGTGCGCCACTGATGAAGAAGCTGAATCCGGTGTCCTTGCCCCAGTCGGCCAGCGTGACATTGCCGATTTGCCCGCTGTTTTGCCGGGTGGCGGTCAACGGCACGTTGGTCCCGGGGTTCGAAGAGCCCGCACAGCCGAACAGGCTGGCGGCCAAGAACACGACAGTGAGTTTTGCCGGTGTCATCGCTGGCCTCCTGAAAAACAAGAACTGCAACGAACCAGTTAAGCAGAAGAATTTAGCCGTCGTGCGACGCGGAAAACGCAGATTGGCGCTCGATTCCGGTTTCAGGCTCAGCGCTGTGGCCATTGATCCTTGATTTCAAACCACGGCGCCTTCGACGTGACTTCGACATGCTGCTGTTTTTCCGTGGTGAACGTCGTGTCGAGCGTGCCCAGCGCTACCGAAATCCAGTCGCTGTATTCACCCTGATTGCGTGCCCAGAACAGCGACGAGCCGCAGTGCGTGCAGAACTGGCGTTGCACCGATTCAGATGACTGATAGGACTTGACCTGGTCGGCGCCCTCGAGCAATTCCAGGTTCTGGCGCAGCACGCTGCCGTAGCTGGCGAATGCCGCGCCGTGGCTTTTGCGGCATTGGCTGCAGTGGCAGTGCGAAAGCGCTTTGGGCCGTGAGCGAATCTGGTATTTCACGGCGCCGCACAGGCAACTGCCCCGGAAGGTCTGAGGGGAGGGCGTCAGCATTATTATCGGGAGTCCTTGTAGGCCATGGCCGGTTTCAAATTGCCGGGTGATTGCTTCAGAAAGTCGCTGATCAGGGAAATCACTTGTTGTTGAATCACCGCGCGCGGACGACCGCCGACGCCATCGGTGCAGATGATGCTGTCGCCCGGCACATCCTCGTCAAGCATGGCCACGGCGCCAGGTTTGCAGATCGCCATGAACGTGAAGTGACTGGCATCGCTGATTTCGACGTAACGCGATGAGGTTTTCGGCAGGCGTTTGGCGAGGTCGACCGATTCCAGTTGCGCGGGCAGTTCTTTCGACGGTACGCCGGCGGCAATCACCAGAATCGGCACGGGATAGGTCGCAAGGCTGGCATCGGTCATCCCGCGCGACAGGCCCAGATCCAGAGAAACCACGGCGGTGACGCGCTGGTCACGCCAGTCTGCCGCCAACCGGGCTTTGGATTGCGCCGTGCTGTCGGGGTTTATCTGTTGGTAAACAGTGCAACTGGCCAACTGAGTGTGAGCCTTGCAGTCTTCGGCAAAACGCTCGGGATCGAAGCGTGCGCCGCCGGTTTCGAGCACTGTCCAGCCGCCGAGAGAGTGGCCGATAACGGCAATTCGATCCTTGGCCACCACGCCGAACTTATCCGGTTGTGCCGTCACCGCATCGATGGCGCGGCTCAGGTCGACCGGACGCTGCCACAACTGCGCCGCTGCTTGCGGGCTGCGATCGCGACTGGTGGTGCCGGGGTGGTTGACCGCTGCGACGATGTAACCCTGATGGGCCAGCGCACTGGCCAGCCACGTCTGGTTGATCCAGCTTCCACCGTTGCCGTGGGAAAGCACCACCAGTGGATGCGCGCCGCTGGCGACGGGGGCATCGAGCACCGCAGGAGCGCCGACGAAGACCGGGTTGTCGCCGAACAGTCTGGTTGTCGTCGAGGTGGTCGCACTCGGGTACCAGACGACCATTTCCAGCGGGCGCTCGTTGCGCGGATCGGCCAGCGTGGCGTACTGGAAACCAATGGGTTGAGCGTCAGCGAATACGTGGCTGTTCAGGCAGAACAGAAGCAGTGCGCCGAGAGTCTTTTTCATTGTTGCAATCTTCCATGACGGGGCGATTTGGCGAGGTGGACTTTGACCGATTTCGCGTGCTTCAGCGAGCCCTGCGTCTTAAACATTTTCCAGCGGCCAGCGCGCGGCCAGTTGCGCGCTCAGATAATCCAGAAAGGCTTTGACCTTCGGCGTCATCGCCGCGCGTTCCTGTACGCAGGCGTAGATGTCCATCGGCTGGACGACGGAGTGGGACGCATCGCTGCGTCCAAACAGCGGCACCAGTTGCCCGCTGGCGAGATAAGGGGCTGCCACGAACTCCGCCAGTCGCGTAATCCCGGCGCCGTGGACAGCCATCTGCGCCAGCGCATCGATGTCATCACTGATGGCCGTGGCATTGATGGTGGCGTCGAAACGCTGACCGTCGCGGACAAAGCTCCAGCGCAGAAAGCGCCCGTCCAGGGGATAACGAAACGCCAGGCAGGCGTGGTTTTGCAGGTCATCGGGTGATTGCGGCCATCCAGCGCGCTGCAGATAGGCCGGCGCAGCGCACATGATGAAGGGCAGTGAAACGATCTTGCGCGCGACGATGCCGTCCTCCAGCTGCGGCTTGATCCGCAGGCTCAGATCGATGCCGTCCTGGATGTGGTTGATCTTGCCGTTGGTGGTCGAGAGCTCGATCAGCAGGCGCGGGTGCAGTGCACCGAAACTGGCGATCAGCGAGGCCAGCACATGGCGGCCGAACGCTGAGGTGGAGGCAATGCTCAGCCGGCCTTGCAGCTCGGTTTCATCGTGGCTGATCGAGCTTTGCGCGGCTTCCAGATCGGCAGCGATGCGCCGGACTTTCTCGTAGTACACCGCGCCGTTTTCGGTCAGCGCCATGCTGCGCGTGGTGCGTTGCAGCAGGCGTACGCCGAGGTGCGCTTCCAGTCGATTGATCGTCTGGCTGACCGCCGCTGCGCTGACGCCGAGAATCTTGGCCGCGCCGACTATCGAGCCGGCTTCGACCACTTTGATAAAACTGGCAATCGCCGCTAACAGATTCATCCATGTCCCGCTGAGGGTTGATTCGTAAGTTGTGCTTTATAAAGTACCTGCGGTTGAGCGTCTAGTTGCGCTGGGTCGGCTTTGCTAACGTGCGGTCTCCCTGTCAATGGATGGAAAAGCCATATGAATCAAAGAACCAACGCCGAAGCCTTGATCATCGGTCGCCGCAAGCTGGCACCGCGTGCCACGCCGTATGTGTTTGCGTTGTACATGGCGACGATCATGGCGTTTCTGATGTCGCTGGTGATCACTGCCGCCAACTCGGGCATTGATAACGACTACCTGAGTAATGCCTTGCACGCTTACAAGCTGGCGATGCCCGTGGCGTTTCTGTGCATCCTGGTCGTGCGGCCGATCGTGATCAAACTGGTGGCGTGGACGGTGCATCCGCATTGTTGAAAGGCCCCGTCTCAGCAGTGACTGTTCTGACGTCTTCGCGAGCAGGCTCGCTCCCACATTTAGACCGCGATTCCCTGTGGGGGCGAGCCTGCTCGCGAATGGCCTCACTGCCGACCCAGAGGTCTTATGGGGACCTCAGAAAAACTCGTCGAGCAACTGATAAAAGGCGATCCGCTGCTGATCCGGTTCCACACCATAGACCTCGAAAAACAGCGGCAGCCACTGCGCGCCGAGGTTGTCCGTGATGCTGTGGGCGGCCAACGCCAAATCCTGATAACGGTCAGCGACGCCCAGTCGTCCGCAGTCGACAAACCCGCTGAAGCGACCCTCGTCGGCGAGCAGATTGGGCAGGCATGCATCGCCATGAGTCACCACTAGATCTTCGTGCTCGGGGCGTGCGGCGAGCATCTGCTGGAACACGGCTTCGGCGGATTGGCCAATGCGCGAATCGTCGAAGTCCTCTTCATCGATCAATCCGGCGAGCAGGTGTTCGCGGGCCCGTGTGATCTTCTGCTCCAGACTGTGATCGAACGGGCAACTGTCGATCGCCACCGCGTGCAATGTGCGCAATGCCTGCGCCGCGAGCGCGACGATCTGCTCCGGCGAAAGGTGCTCGCTGCTGGCCAGATCCCGCCCCGCAATGGCGGTCATCAGCAGCCAGTTGCGATTGGCTTCAGTGGTGGTCTCGAGCACACGCGGCGCCGGCAAGTCCTGGCTCGCCAGCCAGCGCAAGCGCTGTACCTCACCGGGCAACTCGCCCCAAGTCATCACTTGTTCGGTTTTGACGAACTGCGGCGCCGCCCCGGCAGGTGTAATCCGCCATACATCAGCGCGCGACTCGCCAATGGTCTGCTGTTCAATGGCCGCAAGGGCAAATTGGCTGCGCCATGCTGCGGGGAACTCCATGTCTTTTGTCCTTGCGATTATCGAAGCGCGCATTGTGCCGCTCTGGCGGTTTGGTGCGCAAACAAGGATCGGTTCAGGGAAATCAATCGAAACTTCGCCGACAAGCCGACTGTCCAGACCCTTACACCTCCCGGCGGATGTTCCGTCGGGGCAGCTCCATGCAGCGGAGAAAGACGAGGATCAAGATGACGATGACCGTAGGAGACTTTCTGGTTGAGCGGCTCAGCCAATGGGGCGTTACGCGGATTTTTGGCTATCCGGGTGACGGCATCAACGGCGTGTTCGGCGCGCTCAGCCGGGCCAAGGGAAAAATCGAATTCATCCAGGCACGCCATGAAGAAATGGCCGCGTTCATGGCCTCGGCGCATGCCAAGTTCACTGGCGAGTTGGGTGTGTGCATCGCCACTTCCGGCCCCGGCGCTTCGCACCTGATCACCGGCCTCTACGATGCGCGCCTGGATCACATGCCGGTGCTGGCCATCGTCGGCCAGCAGGCGCGCACGGCGCTCGGCAGTCACTATCAGCAAGAGCTTGATCTGGTGTCGATGTTCAAGGATGTCGCCGGAGCATTCGTGCAACAAGCGTCAGCGCCTTCGCAGGTTCGGCATCTGCTCGACCGTGCAGTGCGCACCGCAGTCGGTGAGCGCCGGGTGACCGCGCTCATTCTGCCCAACGATTTGCAGGAGCTGAAATACGAAGCGCCGGCGCGCGAGCATGGCACCGCCCATTCCGGTGTCGGTTACACGAAACCGAAAGTAGTGCCGTACGACGCTGATCTGCAGCGCGCGGCCGACGTTTTGAACGCCGGAGAAAAGGTTGCGATCCTGGTCGGCGCCGGGGCATTGCAAGCGACTGATGAAGTCATTGCGGTGGCGGAAAAACTCGGCGCCGGCGTCGCCAAGGCCCTGTTGGGTAAAGCCGTGTTACCGGATGATCTGCCTTGGGTCACCGGCAGCATCGGCCTGCTCGGCACCGAACCGAGCTACAAGCTGATGAACGAATGCGACACCTTGCTGATGATTGGTTCAGGCTTTCCCTACGCGGAGTTTTTGCCCAAGGAAGGCCAGGCGCGCGGCGTGCAGATCGATTTGCAACCCGACATGCTCAGCCTGCGCTATCCGATGGAGGTCAATCTGGTCGGTGATTCGGCGGAAACCCTTGCCGCGTTGTTGCCGCTACTCGAACAGAAAACCTCAAACAAGTGGCGCAAGAAAATCGAAGGCTGGCGTGGTAGCTGGGAGAAAACCCTGGAAAAACGGGCGATGGCCAAAGCCGACCCGGTCAACCCGCAAAGGGTGGTGTATGAGCTGTCGCCGCGCCTGCCCGATAACGCAATCATCACCAGCGACTCCGGCTCGTGCGCCAACTGGTTTGCCCGTGACCTGAAAATCCGCCGTGGCATGCAGTGCTCATTATCCGGTGGCCTCGCGTCCATGGGCGCCGCTGTGCCTTATGCGATTGCCGCCAAGTTTGCTTATCCCCAGCGTTCGGTCATTGCGCTGGTGGGCGATGGCGCGATGCAGATGAACAACATGGCCGAATTGATCACCGTCGCCAAATACTGGCGGCAGTGGGCAAGTCCGAAATGGATCTGCGCGGTGTTCAACAACGAGGATCTCAATCAGGTCACGTGGGAGCAGCGGGTGATGGAGGGCGATCCAAAGTTCGAAGCTTCGCAAAGTATTCCCGACGTGCCTTATCACTTGTTTGCCATTTCCATCGGCCTGAAAGGCATTTTTGTCGATCGTGAAGAAGACGTCGCCGCTGCCTGGGAAAAGGCTCTGGCCTCGGAGGTGCCGGTGCTGATCGAGTTCAAGACTGACCCGAACGTGCCGCCGCTGCCGCCGCACATCAAACTTGAGCAGGCGAAGAAGTTCGCCACGACCTTGCTCAAGGGCGATCCGGATGAGGCCGGGGTGATCATGCAAACCGCGAAACAGGTGCTCGGCGCCGTGTTGCCCGGCAAAAAATAACCGGTTAATCGACAGACAACTGTAGGAGCTGCCGGAGGCTGCGATCTTTTGATCTTGATCTTTAAAAACAAAATCAAAAGATCGCAGCCTTCGGCAGCTCCTACAGGTCAGGAGGTGGACTTTTGATTTATGTGGGCTGCGCAGGCTGGAGTCTGGGGCGCGAGCATTGGCCGGCATTTGCGGCAGACGGTACGCACTTACAGCGCTACGCTTCGCGCCTCAACTGCGTGGAAATCAACAGCTCGTTCTACCGTCCGCATCGTCGACAAACCTATGAGCGTTGGGCCGATGGCGTACCGGAGGCTTTCCGCTTTTCTGTGAAAATACCCAAACACATCACCCATGAATTGCGCCTGGCGGGTTGCGAGGCGGCGCTGGATAAATTTCTGGCTGAATGCGGCGGTCTGGGCGAGCGCCTGGGTTGCCTGCTCGTGCAATTGCCGCCATCGCTGGCATTCGACGAAACCATCGCCGAAGCCTTCTTCGTGACATTGCGCCAGCGCTTCTGCGGCGCCGTGGTGCTTGAACCACGGCATACATCGTGGGTCAGCGCTGAGCCAATGCTGAAGACTTGTCAGATCGCCCAAGCGGCCGTCGATCCCTCGCGCATCAGCAGTGATGCTGCGCCCAGTGGCTGGGCGGGAACCCGATATTGGCGCCTGCACGGTTCACCGCGCATTTACCACAGCGCCTACGATGCACCTTACCTGCATAATCTCGCACAAGCCTTGCAGTCAGCGGCTGCAGCAGGTGCGGCGACCTGGTGCATTTTCGACAACACCGCCAGCGGCGCAGCACTGAGCAACGCTTTGACGCTGGCCACACTGACGGCCGATTGGGAGCAGATACGTGCGGCCGTGAAACTCAACCCGGCGAAGCAGCCCTCACCCTAGCCCTCTCCCAGAGGGAGAGGGGACTGATCGAGGTGTTTGTGCAAGTAACGCCGACCTGAAAGACTGAGGTGAACTCAAGCTCTGAAAAGCCTACAAATCGGCTTCCTTTCCCCTCGTGCCCGAGGGAGAGGGGACTGACCGAGGTGTTTGTGCAAGTAGCGCCGACTTGAAAGACCGAGTTGAACGCAAGATTTGAAGAGCACAAAAATCGGCTCCCTTTCCCCCTCGCCCCTGGGGGAGAGGGCTGGGGTGAGGGGGGAGATCCAGCAGACAGTTGCGATCGCCTGCAAACCACTAATTACCGTCGGCCACTTTGCGCTCGATCTCATCGATCTTGCGCTGCAGCGTCTCGGCGTCTTGCTCTTTCACTCTTGTGGACGAGGGCGTGATGATCTCATCCACGGCCTCTGTGTCATCATCCCTGTCTTCAAGATCACGCTCGACGACGTTCACCGGTTTGCCGGACGTATCAGTTGGCGGGGCGTTCGGGGTTTTATCGTTGCTGTTCATGTGGGTGACCTCCAGTGGTGTAAACATTGGAGGCAGGCAGTGCGGCAGGCGTTCGATATTTTTGCCGGATTGTGCCGAATGGCGCCCTCCCGCGGTGGAGAGGGCGCGCTGACAGTTTTCAGTCCTTGAGAATGTCGCGATCCTTGGTTTCCGGCAGGAAGAACGTGCCCAGTACCGCGGTCATGACTGCAATCACGATCGGATACCACAAGCCGTAGTAGATATCCCCCGTGGCCGCGACCATGGCGAAAGCCACCGTCGGCAGGAAGCCACCGAACCAGCCGTTGCCGATGTGATACGGCAGTGACATCGAGGTGTAGCGGATGCGGGTCGGGAACAGCTCGACCAGCCACGCCGCAATCGGCCCGTAGACCATGGTCACGTAGATCACCAGCACGGTGAGCAGGAGCAGCACCATCGGGTAGTTGGTTTTCGCCGGGTCGGCTTTCTCTGGATAACCGGCCTCTTTGAGCGCGGTGCCGAGGGTAGCGGTGAACGCGTCGTTGCGCGTCTTGAAGTCAGCGGCAGGCAGGGCACTGCCTTCGAAGCTCTCGACGACTTTGTCACCGATGCGCACTTGCGCGACGGTGCCCGGTTCGGCGATCACGTTCTCATAAGGGATCGCCCGTTTTGCCAAAAGGGTCTTCGCCAGATCGCAGGAACTGGTGAATTTGGCCTTGCCCACCGGGTCGAACTGGAACGAGCACTGGTCGGGGTTGGCGATGACTTTGACCGGGTTTTTCTCCTGAGCGATGAACACGTCGGGGTTACCGTACTGGGTCAGCGCATGGAAGATCGGGAAGTAGGTCAGCGCCGCCAGCATGCAGCCGACCATGATGATCGGCTTGCGCCCGATACGGTCAGAAAGACTCCCGAAAATCACGAAGAACGGCGTGCCGATCAGCAGCGAACCGGCGATCAACAGGTTGGCGGTCTGCGGGTCGATCTTCAGCGTTTGCAGCAAGAAGAACAGCGCGTAGAACTGCCCGGTGTACCAGACCACCGCTTGCCCGGCCGTACCGCCGAGCAGCGACATGATCACCACTTTTAGGTTGTCCCAGCGCGCGAAAGACTCGGTCAGTGGCGCTTTCGACGCCTTGCCTTCAGCCTTCATCTTCTGGAACACCGGTGACTCGCTCAGTTGCAGGCGGATGTACACCGAGACGATCAACAGCAGGATCGACAGCAGAAAAGGAATCCGCCAGCCCCACGCTTCGAAGGCTTCAGTGCCCAGTGCCGTGCGGCAGGCGAGAATCACCAGCAGCGACAGAAACAGGCCGAGGGTCGCAGTGGTTTGAATCCATGAAGTGAAAAAGCCGCGTCTGTTGCGGGGGGCGTGCTCGGCCACATACGTCGCTGCACCGCCGTACTCGCCACCTAGCGCCAGACCTTGCAGCAAGCGCAGGGTAATCAGGATGACCGGGGCAGCGACACCGATAGTCGCGTAGCCGGGCAAAATACCGACAATCGCTGTCGAGACACCCATGATGACGATGGTGATGAGAAACGTGTGCTTGCGCCCGATCATGTCGCCGAGCCGGCCGAACACAATCGCCCCGAACGGCCGCACCGCGAACCCCGCGGCAAACGCCAGCAGGGCAAAAATGAACGCGGTGGTTTCGTTGACGCCGGCGAAGAAGTGCTTGGCGATGATCGCCGCCAGTGAGCCGTAGAGGTAAAAGTCGTACCACTCGAAAACCGTGCCGAGCGAGGAGGCGAAGATGACCTTGCGCTCCTCCTTGGTGATGCCGCCGCTGCGCGGTGGACTGCCGGTGGAAGCTGTGTCGATTGTGGCCATGGGTGTTCTCCGTCGTGCTTATTGTTTTAGGCCGGAGTCCCCCGTTACCGCTTATCGCACTCTGGCCTTGTGGCAAATGCCGCAACTGCTCTCGCGTGAAACTTGCACAGTCTGACCGCCTCGCATGGCTGCGAGGTTTCCTGAAGCATAATCAGCTTTTGCCAGATATCCACTCGCCGGCCTGCACACTACGCCTTCACCCAGCGCTGCCGACTCCAGGCACTCAACCAGTCGACCACAAACACCAGCACCAGCATCGCCAGAATCACCGTGCTGGCCTGGGCTTCCTGAAACAGGCTGAGGCTTACATAGAGCATTTGCCCAAGCCCGCCGGCGCCGACAAAACCGAGCACACTGGCCATGCGGATGTTGTTTTCCCAGCGGTACAGAACGTAAGCGAGCAGCTGCGGCGCAAGGTTCGGCAAGGTGCCGTAGCAGAACGCGAGGAGTGGATTGCCGCCCTGCAAACGAATCGCATCGGCGGGTTGCGGCGGGGTATTCTCCAGCGCTTCGGCGAACAACCGCCCAAGTACGCCAGTGGTGTGCAGGGCGAGGGCGAGGGTGCCGGCGTTCGGGCCAAGGCCGGCGGCAAGCACCATCAGAGCCGCCCAGACCAGTTCCGGAATCGCCCGCAAGGCGTTGAGCAGCAGACGTGAAGCACTTTGCAGCGGCCAGCCAAAACGCCCGGCGGCGGGCAGGGCCAAAGCGATGCCGAAAACCGCCGCGAGCAGCGTGCCGAGGGCCGACATGGCCAGGGTTTCCATCGAGCCGTGCAATATTGCTTTGAGGTAATCCGCGCTCAGGTCCGGGCTGAGAAAACGCTGCACATAGGCGCCCATCTGCTTGAGACTGGTGGTGCTGCCCAGTTCGCCGAGATCCAGACCCAGATAGGCAAACGAGGCGATGACAGCCAGCGCGATGCCGGCAATCAGCAACAGGTTGATCAGCCGATTCATGTCAGCCTCCAGCGCAGCAAGCGGCTGAGTTGATCGGCGCCCAAAACCAGAATCAGAAAGCACAGCAAAATACTGGCGACTTCACCACCGGCGAACATGCGAATTGACAGGTCAATCTGCTGCCCCAAACCTCCGGCGCCGACAAATCCCATCACCACTGACGCGCGGATCGCGCATTCCCAACGATAAACCGTGTAGGAAAGCAGTTCCCCCGCGACATTGGGCAACGTACCGTAAGCAAACGCTGCCAGTCGACCACTGCCGGCCTGCAACAACGCGTGCGCCGGACGCTGATCGGTCGATTCGAAAATCTCCGCGTAGACTTTGCCGAGCATGCCGCTGTAGGTAATGGCGATGGCCAGCACACCGGCTGCCGGTCCCAACCCTACGGCGCGCACGAACAGCAGCGCCCAGACGATTTCCGGCACGCTGCGCAGAAAAATCAACATCCCGCGCACCGGCCAGCGCAACAGACGCCCCAGTCGGCTTGGCACGCCACCGCGTGAGGCGGCGGATAGCGACAGCGCCCGGCTGGCGATCAGGCCGGCCGGTATTGCCAATAACAGCGCCAATGCCATGCCGGCGGTGGCGATGGCCAAGGTTTGCAGAGTCGCTTTCAACAGTAACTGAAGAAACTCCCCGTCGTGCGCCGGTGGCCAGAATTGCGCGACAAAACGGCCCATTTCATTCTGGCTGTCGGGCAGTAACACGCCCAGATTCAATTCACTGAGCTGAATGCCCGGCCACAACAAGGCAATCGCCAGCAGCGTCAGTAGCAGTCGTGGCCCCGCCGCTGGATCGCGTGAATCAGCCTTCAGCATCGTGGAATCTGCACAGTCAGAGGCGCCACCGCAGCGGTCGGCGATTGCAGTTTTTCGTTGGCGTACAGCGCATCGAGCATCTCGTGGCTGACTTGCCCGGAAGGGCTGTCGAACAGAATCTGCCCGTCACGCAAACCGATGATCCGTGGAAAGTGCGACAACGCCAGATCCACCGCGTGCAGGCTCGCCACCAGCGTGACGTTATGTTCGCGGGCATGGCGCGAGAGGATCGACAGCGTGTGCCCGGCCATCACCGGGTCCATCGCCGACACCGGTTCGTCGGCCAGCAGAATCTCCGGCGCCTGATACAACACGCGGGCAATGCCGACGCGCTGCAACTGGCCGCCGGACAATTGCTGGCAATGGGCGAAGAGTTTGTCGCCCAGATCCAGCCGCGCCAGCGCCGCGCGCGCACCTGCTACATCCAGCGGATGCAACAGGTTCAGAAGACTTTTACCCAGACTCCATTGGCCGAGCTTGCCGGCCAGCACCGCCGTGACCACGCGCTGACGCGGTGGCAGCGGCGGTGCCTGATGCACCAGACCAATCCGCGCGCGCAGACGTTGACGCTGGCGGGCGGACAAGTGCCAGGCGCGTTCGCCGAGCACTTCGATCTCACCACTGCTGGGCCGCAGTGCGGTGGCCAGCAGGTTGAGCAAACTCGATTTACCGGCCCCGGACGGGCCAATGATGGCGACCTGTTCGCCAACGCCAATCTGCAAGTCGACATCGCGCAGGGCGTCGACTCCATTGGCGTGGCGCAGGCTGCCGTGTTTGAGGCGTAGGGTCATTTCAGCAGTTCGGCGGCGCGGGCGGCTTCCTCGATGCCCTTGTAGTTCTCGGGCTTGGTGTCGATGAAACGGCTGGCGGCTTGCAGATCAAGAATCTTCTTTTGCTCAGGGTTGGCCGGGTCCAGGTCAAGGAAGGCTTTTTTGATCTTCGCCGCGAGCGCTGGGTCGAGGGTGCCGCGCACGGTCCAGTTGTAATCAAAGTAGGTCGGCGTGGTGGCGAAGACTTTGACCTTGTTGGTGTCGACCTTGCCGGCATCCACCAGCTTCTGCCAGACACTGGCGTTCAGCACACCGGCATCGACCTTGCCGGCCTGCACCCAGGCCACGGTGGCGTCGTGCGCGCCGGAGTAGGCGACGCGGCTGAAATAACCTTCAGGTTTGATGTTGTCGTTTTTCAGCATGAAGTAACGCGGCATCAGGCTGCCGGAGGTCGACGACACCGAACCGAAGGCGAAGGTCTTGCCCTTGAGGTCGGCGAGGCTATGTACGTTCGGGTCGGCGGTGATGAATTTGCTGGTGAACTGCGCGTCCTGCTCGCGCTGAACCAGCGGAATGACTGGCGTCGTTGCGTCAGTCTTCAAACGCGCCTGCACAAAGGTAAAACCGCCGAGCCAGGCCATGTCGAGGCGATCGGTCGCGAGGGCTTCAACCACTGCCGGGTAGTCGGCCACTGGCACGAACTGCACTTTCATGCCCAGTTGTTGTTCCAGATACGCGCCAAGCGGTTCGAACTTGCGCAGCAGTTCGGTCGGCGCTTCATCGGGAATCGCGCTGACGCGCAGAACGTCGGCGGCCTGAGCCATGAATGCAGAAAAGGACAGGGCCAGGCCGGCGGTCAGTGCCAGTGTTCGTTTGAGCATGGAATTCTCCGTTTCGTGAGCGTCAAAAAGTGTGAAGTGCTGAACCAGGGCGCTACGTGAGGGTAGACGAATCGGCGTGGTTATACGTATTCCCACGCGCAAAGGCCAGCGCCATCGGGGCTGCAGTGGTCAAAAACGTTCGTCGAGTATCGCCGGGAGCGTGAGCTCTTTGACGTAGCTGGCCGAGGACAGACTCAGGATCATGCGCACCACGTCGACGACATCGTGCACGGGAATCAATTGACCCTCGCCACGTTGCGACGCCAAATCCCGCGGCGTGCTCAGCAGGTCTTCGGTGTTCAGATAACCAAGATTAAGGCTGGTGACTGCCAGACGCTGATGCCGGTAGCCTTCGCGCAACGTTTCGGCGATCCCGCGCAGGGCGAATTTCGAGGCGCCGAAAGCGACTTCCGGGCGTCCGCTTTGCGGCAGGCCCGAGGTTGATCCGGTGAGGATGATTCTGGGATGGGCGCTTTTCAGCAGGAGGGGAAGCAGGCGTTTGATCAACAGGATCGTTGAGCTGATGTTGCAACTGACGATGGCTTGCAATTCGTCGTCCGGACTGTCGAGAAAGTCATAGGCTGGATCGAAAGCCGACTCTTCCCAGATGCCAAGGTTGTAGATCAGCGTATCCAGCCCATTGTCGACCACCGCCTGCTCGATGGTATGCGCGGCTTTGGCCGGGTTCATCAGATCGGCTTCCACCCAGCGTACTGGACGCTCTGCCTCGAACATCAAACCTTCGGGACGCGTGCGGGACACACCAATCAGCGTGTCTCCCGCGTTACCCAAACCTTCGATAAAAGCTCGGCCCAAGCCTTTACTGGCACCCACCACCAAAATGTTCATCGATCCTCTCCCTGATCTGAATGCTGATGTGGGACAGCATGCAAACAGACGACCTCTGAAATGGCAAACGAATGGGTGTGTCCGGATATTTACGGCAACCTGGCAATCACCTTGATCTCGAAATCAAACCCATACAGCCAGGTCACGCCAACCGCCGTCACCGTCGGATGCGGTGCCTCGCCCCAGAACTCGGTCAGCACCACATCCCAGATCGTCTCGAATTTCGACTGGGGGTCAACGATAAACACGGTGACATCGACCACGTCATCGAAGCTGGCACCGGCCTCTGCAAGGATTGCATTGAGGTTGGTGAAAGCCTGACGCACCTGGTTTTTCAGATCCGGCTCTGGCGTGCCGTCCTCGGTGCTGCCGACCTGTCCCGAGACAAACAGAAAACCGTTGGAGCGAATGGCTGGCGAATAGCGATGGCGTTCGTAAAGTGTGCGGCGTGCGGGTGGGAAAACAACGTCGCGCTGAGTCATGGGGGGTGTCTCCTTCATTTGAGTTGATGGAGCCACTGTAGGTATTTGCAGGCGGGCGATAAACGCGCAAGCTTGGCGTTCACTGTTTGTGAAATCCAAACAATCGAGGGCGCACCTTGGACCGTTTTGACGCAATGCAAGCCTTCGCCCGGGTGGTCGAGGCGGGGAGTTTCACCAAAGCGGCGGAAACCTTGCACATGAGCAAAACCACCGTGACGCAACTGGTTCAGCAGTTGGAGGCACGGCTGCGAGTCAAGTTGCTTAACCGCACTACGCGCAAGGTCAACGTCACCAACGACGGCGCGGTTTATTACGAGCGAGTGATCAAGTTGCTGGCCGATATGGACGACGCCGAAACCAGCCTGCCCGGCGCGGCGGCGTTGCCCAAGGGACGGTTGCGCGTGGACGTGCCGAGCCCGCTGGCGCGGTTGATTCTGGTGCCGGCCCTGCCTGAGTTTCACGCGCGTTATCCGGATGTCCAGATCGACATGGGCGTCAGCGACCGCATCGTCGACATCATTGATGAGAATGTCGACTGCGTGGTGCGTGGCGGCGAACTGATGGACCTGTCGCTGATGGCGCGCAAGGTCGCCGATCTGCAGTTGGGTGTATTCGCCGCACCGCACTATCTGGCACGCGCGGGCACACCTGCGCATCCAAGGGAACTGGAAGACAGCCATCATCGCGTGGTCGGTTTCCTCTGGGCACGCACCGGCAAACCGGTGCCGTATGCCTTGCACAACGCCAGTGAAAACCTGCAAATCAAAGGACGCCACGTGCTCGCCGTCGATGATGGTAATGCCTACCTCGCGGCAGGTCTGGCGGGCTTGGGTGTGCTGTGGCTGCCCAAATACATGTCTGCCGAACACGAGGCGCGCGGCGAACTGGTGCCGCTGTTCGCGGACTGGCAACTCGAGCCGATGCCGCTCTATGTGGCTTATCCGCCGAACCGGCATGTCAGCCTCAAGCTGCGTGTATTCATCGACTGGATTGTCGAGGTGATGGCGCAGCATGCACCGGTCATTGATCGGCCAGGTTATTGATCAGCCATTCACTGAAACTGCGCGCCAGCGGATCATGCTCACTGTCGCGGTGGGTCAACAGCGCCCAGTTCGGCCCGCGAATGGTGTTCTCGACCAAAGGTTGCAACAAGCCGTCAGCCCGCGCCTGACGGCTGAGCAGTTGACTGACCAGCGCAATGCCAAGCCCTGAACAGGCGGCGTCGAGCAGCAGCCCGGGATCGGAAAAATTCAATCCCTGATCCCGCTGACCGACGTCGATCCCGGCCTCGACCGCCCAATGACTCCAGTCCATTTCGCGCTCGCCATGCAAGGTGGTGCGCTCTGCTTGAGCGACTTGGAGCAGGCGCGGATGGCACGCCGGAAAGAGTCGGTCGGCGTGCAGCACGTTGAAGCTGCATTCGACCTGTGAACTGATGTCGTCGCGCACCGCCAGATCAATGGTCTGCGTGGCCATGTCCGGCACTTCATCGGTGCTGTAGATCCACAGATCAACCTCGGGATGCTGCGCGCGAAAATCCGCCAAGCGTGGCAGCAACCAATGCCGGGCAAACGCCGGGGTGGTGTTGAGCACCAGTTGGTTGGGTTTCTGATACTGGCCCAGACGCCGAATCCCCACCGCCAATTGCTGCAGCATCGCTTGCGTGGTGCTGAGCAAATCGTGGCCGGCATCGGTCAACGCCACGCTGCGACCGCTGCGGAAAAACAGCGGCTGGTCCAGGTACGTCTCAAGGCTGCGGATCTGCTGACTGATCGCCGACTGCGTGAGGCTCAACTCCTCGGCAGCCTTGTGAAAACTGCCGAGCCGGGCGGCGGCTTCGAAGCCACGCAGAGAGCTGAGCGGCGGCCAGTGTTTAAGCATATCGATAAGCTCCTCTAATCAGTTGTCCGCAAAATCCATCGTTTGTTTGCCGTTTTTATGGGTCGTAGCATAAGCCCATTGAACACAACGGCTTAACTAACGAGGCTTATCATGCAGCACAACGACAAAAAAAACAGCGCCTGGATGATGCCGGCAGAGTGGGTGACCCACGCCGCGACGTGGATGGTCTGGCCGCACAACCAGACGTTGTGGGAATCCGGTTGGCGCGTGACCCTGGCGCAGGTGCAGGAAGATTTCGCACGCGTCGCCAACGCCATTGCTCGTTTCGAACCGGTGAAACTGGTGGTCGATCCATCGGCCATCGCCAGCGCCAGAGCCTTGTGCGGGCCGAACATTGAATTGATCCCGCTGGCAGTGAATGACAGTTGGTGCCGCGATTCCGGCCCGACCTTTGTCTGTCATCCGCAGCAAGGGCTGGCCGGCGTGAGCTGGCGCTTCAACGCCTGGGGCGGGAAGTCGGCGCACGATCTGGACGAAAGTCTGGCGCGCCGCGCGCTCAATCACCTCGGCCGGGAATGCTTCGGCACGCCGCTGAGCAACGAGGGCGGGGCGATTCATGTCGACGGTGAAGGCACGCTGATCACCACTGAATCGGTGTTGCTTAACCCCAATCGCAACCCCGGCATGAGCAAAGGCGAGATGGAAGAGATCTTCAGCCGCTTGCTCGGCGTGAAGAAAACCGTCTGGTTGCCGGGCGATCCGGATTACGTCACTGGCGATATGACCGATGGCCACGTCGATGGCGTCTGCGCCTTCGCCCGTCCGGGTGTGCTGCTGGTTGACGCCACCCACGACAAGTCGTCGGTCTACGCCGAAGTAGCCCGAGAAAACCGCCGAGCACTGGAACTGGCCACCGATGCGCAGGGACGCAAATTCGAACTGATCGAACTGTTCGAAGCCTCCGATGCGGTCGACACCGAAGCCGAAGTGTTCTGCGCCTCGTACACCAATTTCTACATCGCCAACGGCGCGATCATCATGCCGGCGTATGGCATCGAGGCTGACAACGTCGCCGCCAAAGTGCTGGAGCAAGCCTTCCCCGGCCGCGAAGTGGTGCCGGTGCGGATCAATCATTTGGCCCATGGCGGCGGCGGGGTGCATTGCATCACGCAGCAGCAGCCAGCCTGGCCGCTGAGAGGTTGAACGCATGAGCATTCTGACCATCGCGACCACCCAGATGCCGTGCACCTGGGATTTACCCGGCAACCTTGATCGCGCCGAGCAACTCGTCCGTGACGCAGCGCAGCAGGGCGCGCAAGTGATCCTGTTGCAGGAGCTCTTCGCCACTCCGTACTTCTGCATCGAACAAAGCCATAAACACATGGCGTTGGCCGAGGAATATCGCGACAGCCGTGTGCTCGCGCGCTTCGCCGCGCTGGCCCGCGAGTTGGGTGTGGTATTGCCGCTGAGCTGGTTCGAAAAGGCCGGCAACGCCTACTTCAATTCGCTGAGTGTGGCCGATGCTGACGGGCGCCTGTTGGGTGTGTATCGCAAGACCCATATTCCCAACGCCATCGGCTATCAGGAGAAGGAATATTTCAGCCCCGGCGACACCGGTTTCAAAGTCTGGGACACCGCGTTCGGCCGTCTCGGCGTGGGTATCTGCTGGGATCAGTGGTTCCCGGAAACCGCCCGTTGCCTGGCGCTGATGGGCGCTGAAGTACTGCTGTACCCGACGGCGATCGGCTCGGAACCAGGCTGCGCGGCGCTGGATTCCCGCGATCACTGGCAGATGACCATGCGCGGCCATGCCGCTGCCAATCTGCTGCCGGTGGTGGCATCGAATCGGGTCGGTCGAGAAACCGCGACCACCGATTCGAACCTGCAAATGAGCTTCTACGGTTCGTCGTTCATCAGCGATCACAAGGGCCAACTGCTCGCCAACGCTGACCGCGACAGCAGCGGTGTGCTGGTGCAGCGTCTCGATCTGGCGGCGATGCGCGAAGAGCGTTTGAGCTGGGGCATCTATCGCGATCGTCGGCCTGACATGTACGGGCCGTTGCTCAGTCAGGACGGTCGCCACCTTCATGCACGCTGGAACACCCAAGGGGTTTGACATGGCTACCCATCACAAACGCTTGCGCGGCGCGATCGGCCTGGCGCTGATCTGCTTGATACCGTCGCTGCACGCCGAAGACAAAACCCTGCGGCTGTACAACTGGGCGGATTATTTTGCCGAAGACACCTTGAGTCGCTTCACCGCCGAAACCGGGATCAAGGTGATCTACGACGTCATGGACGGCAGCGAAACACTGGAGGCGAAGATGCTCTCCGGCGGCAGCGGTTATGACCTGATCTTTCCCGGCGACACTGTCGCCGAGCGCTTGATGCGCGCCGGCAGCCTGATGCCGCTGGATCAAACGAAGCTGACCGAGCTGGCCGACATCGAACCCGGTTTGCAGAAGCTGCGCGGCCATTACGAGCACTCCAGCAAAGCCACGGTGCCTTACACCTGGGGCACCATCGGCCTGACCTACAACGAAGAACAGATCAAACAGCGCATGGCCGATGCGCCGGTGAACAGCCTCGACATGCTGTTCAAACCGGAGCTGGCGGCGAAGTTTGCCGATTGCGGCATCTCGATGATCGACTCGCCAGACGAAGCCTTGGCGGTGGTGCTCAATTACCTCGGTCGCGATCCGCGCAGCGGCAAAGCCGAGGATCTGGCCGCCGCCAGTGAACTGCTGATGAAGCTGCGTCCGTACATCCGCAAGTTCCAGTCGCAACCGGTGACCGATCTGGTCAACGGCAACCTGTGCCTGTCACTCGGCTACAGCGGCGACATGACCCAGGCTCAGCGCACCTCGGACAGCGCCGGCAAACACACGCGCTTCCAGTATCGCGTGCCGCGCGAAGGCACCACGGTGTGGATGGACACCATGGCCATTCCGGTTGACGCCAAGCACCCGGAATACGCCTACGCGTTCATCAACTTCGTCATGCGCCCGCAGAACATGGCAGCGATCAGCAATTTCACCGGTTACCCGACTTCCAACGCCAAGGCGCGGGCGAGTGTTGATGAAAGCATGCGCGACAACCCGGATATCTACCTTGACGAGGCGACCTATGCTCGATTGATTCCGGGCAAGGATATTCCTCAGGCCGACATGCGCGCGCGCATGCGCACCTGGACCAAATTCAAGACTGCCACTGGCAAATGATCAATGGCCGGCGCGTTCGCCGGCCCTTATTTACAGGAATAGCAAGATGTCGACTCGTCGTGAGTTCATCAAACAAGTCACGGTCGCCGCCGGTGTCGGCGCGGCATTTATGGGTCTTGGCCTGTCGCCGGGCAAAGTATTCGCCGCTGCCCAAGGTCGCTGGTTCATGCCCGACGAGGGCGATAAACATGAGCGCGCCTACATCGCTTTCGGCGCGCAGGACGCGATCTGGGAAGACTTCACCGGAGACGTCCAGGCAGCCCTCGGCCGCATCGCCCGCGCCATTGCCCGGTTTGAACCGGTCACCGTGTTCTGCCGCAAGAACGAACGCAGCCTCGCCGAAGAATTCTGTGGTACGCGCAATATCACTTATGTCACTGCCGGGCTGGATGACATCTGGATGCGCGACATCGGCGCCAACTTCGTCATCGACGACAAGGGTGGTCTCGGCGCGGTGGACTTCAACTTCAACGGTTGGGGTGGCAAACAGCAGCACAGTAAAGACTCGAAGATCGCTGCAGTGGTCGCCGACGACGCGCAAGCCACGTACATTCGTACCGATCTGGTGGGCGAGGGCGGCGGCATCGAAGTCGACGGTCACGGCACCGGGATCATGACCGAGAGCAGCTGGATCAACAGCAACCGCAATCCGGACTGGAGCAAGGCCGATGTCGAAGCTGAACTGAAGGAGCGTCTGGGCCTGCGCAAAATCATCTGGCTGCCGGGGATCAAGGGCAAGGACATCACTGACGCCCACGTCGATTTCTACGCGCGCTTCATCAAGCCCGGCGTGGTGATTGCCAACCTCGACACCGACCCTGAATCCTACGATCACAAGGTCACCCTGGCGCACCTGGAAATCCTCAAGAACGCCACCGATGCCGATGGCCGCAAACTGCAGATCCACACGATGTCGCCGCCGCTGAAACCGCGCAAAAGCAAGTTCAACCAGAACAACCCGGACTTTGCCGCCGGTTACATCAATTACTTCGTCATCAACGGCGCGATCATCGCCCCGGAGTTTGGCGATAAAGCGGCAGACAAAAAGGCTTTCGATCTGTTGTCGCAACTGTATCCGGATCGCGAAATCGTCCAGCTCAACATCGATGCCATCGCCGCTGGCGGTGGCGGAATTCACTGCGTGACCAGCCATCAACCACAGGCGTGATTGACTCTGACGCGGATCAAGCCAACTATCGGCGCATAACAACATGACCGATGGACCACAACTTGATCGAACGACGCCAATTCAGCGGAGGCATGAAGGGGAAAAACCTCCGCTATCTGAATGAGCAAAGCGCGGAAGACCCGCGCATGACCCGCACTGGTTTTCTGCTGCTCGAACACTTTTCGCTACCGGCGTTTACCCAAGCGCTGGACACCGTTGTCACTACCAACCTGTTGCGTCCGGGGTTGTTTTCCTCGCGCACGTTTGGTTTGGGCGACGGTGAAGTCATCAGTGATCTGGGCCTGGTGATCCGCCCCGATGCACGTCTTGATTTGGCTGCGCTTCAGCAGCTGGATCTGCTCGTGGTGTGTGGCGGTTATCGCACCGAACTGCGCGCAAGTGATGAGTTTATCGGCTTGCTCAGATCGGCAGCAGAGCGCGGCATCTCGCTCGCCGGGTTGTGGAATGGCTCGTGGTTTCTCGGTCGCGCCGGATTGCTCGACGGCTATCGCTGCGCGATCCACCCGGAGCACCGCCCGGCACTGACCGAAATCGCCAAAGCCACCCACGTCAGCAGTGAACCCTACGTGATTGATCGCGATCGGCTCACGGCGTCGAGTCCGTCCGGGGCGTTTCATATGGCGCTGGACTGGATCAAAAGCCTGCACGGCAAGGCGTTGGTCGAAGGTATCGAAGATATTCTGGCCTTCGAGGAATCGCGCTACCGGCGGATCAAACCGGACGAGAACATCTGCGTCAGTGCGCCGCTGCGTGAAGTGGTGAAACTGATGGATGCCAATCTGGAGGAGCCGCTGGAGTTGGAGCAATTGGCGGTGTACGCCGGCCGATCCCGTCGCCAGTTGGAGCGTTTGTTCAAGGAGCAACTGGGCACCACGCCGCAGCGTTATTACCTGGAACTGCGCATCACCGAAGCGCGACGGTTGTTGCAGCACACTGAGCTGTCGCAAGTCGAAGTGCTAGTCGCTTGCGGCTTCGTCTCGCCAAGCCATTTCAGCAAATGCTACAGCTCATATTTCGGCTACAGACCTTCCAAAGAAAAACGACTGGTCAAATAACACCAGCCGTTTCCCAGCCAGAGTGCGCCGCGCAATCACAGGTCGGCGAACCTCGCCCAAACACCTCGGTCAGTCCCCTCTCCCTCGGGGAGAGGGCTAGGGTGAGGGGCTTTTAAACACCATCACCCACACACGTTTAACTTACACGCACTGTTACGCCATAACGGCTACAACACCTTGCGCCGTTGCCTACGCGTACGCCAGAATCCGCCGGCTTACGCGCCTTGAGGCGGGCTGTATCGTTTCCCTGTCACTGCAAAACAGTGATCGGGTTTGGTAGCCCGTTTTCTAAGCGTAATGCGCCGCTATATGCAGTCTCTTTTCGAGGCTCGGTTTTATATGGTGGCCATGCGTGGGGCTCCTTCGGGAGCGCCGGGGTTTACTCGCTTAGACCGGTCTACCAACCTGCGCAATGGTCACCACCTCGTTTGGTAGCGTGAGTGATGGCTCCTTATTTTTTTGCTAAGCGAGTGTCATCTATGTTCAAAATTACGCCAAACCCGCCAGAAACCGATCCAATCCCCTACGACGCCGCGCTCGAACCTCAAAACATCAAAGAGGCCACCGACCGCGCGATCAACTTCTACCTCAATCCTTCCGCGCTGAAGACTTCAATACCCACCCGCAAGACCGGCAAGATCTACCTCATCGACCCCACGGTTGATAACGAAACATTACTCGTCGAAGCCACTGAAACCTTGTCCTGCGCCAGTGACATGGCCCGAGATCTCGCCGACGTGATCGACCCTTCACAGCGCAAAAAGATGCTGATCCTGCAACAGGTGATCATGCTCAGTGAGCTGGTGGTCGGTCGAGTTCTGGATAACCAGCGCTTGCCGCACTAGTCGCGATGCAGATAGGCGAGGGGGTGTGCCCCCTCATTTGCACGGAAGCGTCCGCAATCGCGACGCTTCACGCCTTCTATCAAAGAGCCGCCAACGGTTCTTGTCTGGAGTTTAAGCTGATGTCTCAGCCACCTGAACCACCGGTCACAGACCTGGTGTCCCCGTACGCATCGCCCAATTCAAGAAAGCTGCACGAAGCGGCAGAGCGTGCGCTCGACCATTACCTGTTGCCCGCCGCGATCATGGCCACACCCTATACGCCCAGCACGATGTTCATGGTCAACCCGCAATCCGACGCCGAGTCCTTGCTGAGCAATGCCAGCGGTTCGCTCGCATCCGCCACGGTCATGCTCGGCAATTTTGCTGGCGTGCTGGAGGGATCGAACCGTCATACCCTACTGGGCATTGCGCAAGTGGTCATGTTGGGGGAGTTGGCGGTGAACAAAGCGTTGGATCTTGTTGTGCCAACTGAGTGATCGCGCACGTTAGTCGGGGTTGAGGGTGTTTGGTCGGGCGTCATCGCGAGCAGGCTCACTCCTACAGGGGGACGCATTCCAAATGTAGGAGTGAGCCTGCTCGCGATGACGCCCGTTCAGGCAAAGAATCTGTAAAACGTGACCATCCCTCAATCCCACCCTCAAGTAATCAAGCAGTCAGCCTTTGCGGCTGACTGCTTTTTTTGTTTCTACAGGTGGTCAGCGTCGATCACGGCTTTGGCAAACGCCTGCGGATCTTCCTGCGGCAAGTTGTGGCCAATCCCGCCATTGATCAAGCGGAACTGATACTTGCCGGTAAAGCGCTTGGCGTAATCCTCCGGCGCCGGGTGCGGCGCACCGTTGGCGTCGCCTTCAAGAGTAATGGTCGGCACGCTGATCGACGGCGCGGTGGCGAGCTTCTGCTCCAGCGCGGCGTACTTCTCTTCGCCTTGGACCAAGCCGAGGCGCCAGCGGTAGTTGAACACGGTGATATCAACGTGATCGGGATTCTCCAGCGCTTTGGCGCTGCGGTCGAACGTGGCGTCGTCGAATTTCCATTGCGGTGAAGCGGTCTGCCAGATCAATTTGGCGAAGTCGTGGGTGTTCTTCTCGTAACCGGCACGGCCACGGTCCGTCGCAAAGTAGAACTGATACCACCACTGCAATTCAGCCTTGGGCGGCAGCGGGTTTTGCCCGGCGGCTTGATTACCGATCAGGTAACCACTGACCGAGACCAGCGCTTTCACACGTTCCGGCCACAACGCCGAAACGATGTCCGCCGACCGTGCGCCCCAGTCATAACCGCCGAGTACCGCTTGCTTGATCTTCAGCGCATCCATGAAGTCGATGACGTCACTGGCCAGCGCCGCCGGTTGACCATTGCGCAGGGTGTCTTTGGAGAGGAACTGCGTATCGCCATAACCCCGGGCATAGGGCATCAACACCCGATATCCCTTGGCCGCCAGCAGTGGCGCGACTTCGTCGTAGCTGTGAATGTCGTAGGGCCAGCCGTGCAGCAGGATCACCACTGGGCCATTCGCGGGGCCGGTTTCGGCATAGGCGACGTCGAGCACGCCGGCCTTCACATGCTTGAGCGGGCCGAAAGGCGAGGGCGCGGAATAGCTGACGGCGGCGGGTTCAGCGCTTTGCGCTTGAGTGGTGCCAAAAGCGCCGAACAACGACAAAGCCAGAATCGACAAACCGAACGCGGTTTTGCGGGTGTGCAGTGCCATCTTCATGGTGACGTCTCCTTTGCGAGCCTTTGGTCAAGGGGTCTGAATGAACCCTTGAAACCTTGAGTGCATTTGAGCGTTGGGACGTATCTGGGCTGTGTCGTAAAACGGCTTTGTTGAAAGTCGATGTGTCGCGGTGGGGTTCGTACACAGTGTGATACACGGCGGCGAAGCCGGCTCAGCATGGACCTGATTCAGGCCAAAATAATAAGTCGCTGTTTTAAAACAAAAAATATTTCACTTGGCGCTTCCCAAAGGCAAAAAACCTTGGTAAATTGCGCCCCGTTCTCACAGCGAACCTAACGAAGTAGCTGGAAAGAGCAGTAGGGGCGTCGCCAAGCGGTAAGGCAGCAGGTTTTGATCCTGCCATGCGTTGGTTCGAATCCAGCCGCCCCTGCCATATTCGAAAAAAACGCCAACTTCGCAAGAAGTTGGCGTTTTTTTATGCCTGCGATTTGGCCAGGCGTTGGTAACGCAGGCGTGCGCGGCGCCGAAGCACCGCACACGCCATCCACTCAGTGCGGTGCGCGCGGAATGGTTTTCATCAGGTCTTCGGGGCTGATGTGGCCGACCACGCTGCCCGGTTGCGGCAGGTTGAGGATGTGGCCTTTCATCTTGCCGATGATGTGCATTTCGCACGGCTTGCAATCGAACTTCAGTGTCAGCACTTCATCGCCGTGGATCAACTGCATCGGCGCGACTTTGGTGCGCACGCCGGTCACGCCTTTCGCCTGTTTCGGGCACAGGTTGAAGGAGAAACGCAGGCAGTGCTTGGTGATCATCACCGGCACTTCACCCGGCTCTTCGTGCGCTTCATACGCCGCGTCGATCAGCTTCACGCCGTGACGGTGGTAGAAGTCGCGCGCCTTCTGGTTGTAGACGTTGGCGAGGAAGGTCAGGTGCGAATCCGGGTATACCGGCGGCGGGCTGGTTTCCGCTTTACGGCTGCCACGCGGGTGCGCGGCGACACGGGCGGCGGTCAGGTTCTCGATCACTTCACGGCGCAGGGCTTTGAGCTGCGAGTTGGGGATGAAGAACGCCTGTGGCGCATCCAGCTTGATGTCGGTGGCGTGGTACTGCGTGGTGCCGAGCTGGCCGAGCAGATCGCGCAATTGCTCCAGCGCTTGCTCAGGTTTGTTAGCGACACCGAACGGACCGGGCAGGGTGACGCTGGCGTTGATGCCTTCTTCGCTGGTGGCGGTCACTTCCAGTTGTTCTTCACGCAGACGAGCGACCCAGCTCAGGGCCACGCGACGCTCCGAAGAGGTCTTTTGCAGGGCCTGTTGCCAGTTGTGATCGAGGTTGCGATTGAGCGGGTGATTCGGGCGCAGCTTGAACAAGCCTTCGGGCATTTCGTTCGGCTCGACGCGATAGCGGTAGCGCTTCTCGCCGTCTTCTTCGAACTCGCCTTTGGCTTCGGCGATGTTGGCGCGGAAACCGACCACTTCGCGTTTGACCAGCACGTTCAAGCCGTCACCGTTGGACAGCGGCTCCTGAGTGACGACCTGCATGTCGCGTTTGCCGACTTTCTCGACGGTGCCCACTGGCAGGCCGGTGAAGGTCGGCGAGTCGAAAGCGCCGATGTCGATCTTGCGATCGGTGACGAAGTAATCGGTGCTGCCGCGGTGGAAAGTCTTTTCCGGGTCCGGCAGGAAGAAATGCGCGGTGCGACCGCTGGAAGCGCGGGCCAGGTCCGGGCGGTCGTCGAGCACGTCGTCGAGGCGCTGGCGGTAATAGGCGGTGATGTTCTTCACATAGCCCATGTCCTTGTAGCGACCTTCGATCTTGAACGAGCGCACACCGGCTTCAACCAGGGCGCGGATGTTGGCGCTCTGGTTGTTGTCTTTCATCGACAGCAGGTGTTTTTCGTAAGCGATCACGCCACCCTTTTCATCTTTGAGGGTGTACGGCAAACGGCACGCCTGCGAGCAGTCGCCACGGTTGGCGCTGCGACCGGTCTGCGCGTGAGAGATGTTGCACTGGCCGGAGAAGGCCACGCACAACGCGCCATGAATGAAGAACTCGATGGCGGCGTCGGTTTCTTCGGCGATCGCGCGGATTTCCTGCAGGTTCAGCTCACGGGCCAGAACAAGCTGCGAGAAACCGGCCTGATCAAGGAACTTCGCCCGCTCTAGGGTGCGGATGTCGGTCTGGGTCGAGGCGTGCAGCTCGATCGGCGGAATGTCCAGTTCCATCACGCCCAGATCCTGAACGATCAGCGCGTCGACGCCGGCGTCGTACAACTGATGGATCAGCTTGCGCGCCGGCTCCAGTTCGTTGTCGTGCAGGATGGTGTTGATGGTGGTGAAAATGCGCGCGTGATACTTGCGGGCAAACTCCACCAATTCGGCGATTTCGCCGACTTCATTACAGGCGTTGTGGCGCGCACCGAAGCTCGGGCCGCCGATGTACACGGCGTCGGCGCCGTGCAGGATCGCCTCACGGGCGATGGCGACATCGCGGGCAGGGCTGAGCAATTCCAGGTGATGCTTGGGCAAGGACATAGTTTTTTTAGTCAGGCTGTCACGGTTAGGCGCGTATTGTACCTGCGAAACGGCTGGGCGGCATCCGTGTACCGATGTCGGGTAACTAGCGCTTAACATAAATACGCATAGCGCGTAACTGTAAAGTCTGTCAGTTGTGCTGCCGGATTAAAAACATAAGTATCAGGTGGTGAATAGAAAAAGGTTCACGGATATACACCACACATGAAAATGGAGCTTCAGGCTATGAAAAGTAACAGCGCTTTTACATACCTTGGTATCACTGATACTGCATCGTTGAAGTCTCGGCGTGAGGCCCCGGCCGAAGAGTACTACAAGGCAATCATTGATCCCGCTCATCCGGGCATTGGCACCCCGAAATTCTCCGCTACGCGGAAGCTCTATTTCGGCACGGAAAAAGTGTTCAGTGTTATTGGTCAACATTCCACGGAAATCATTTCATTTGTAATAAGTCGCTCCCTGAAGGACGGTACACATAAGATTGGAGGGCAGGGGAGTGATGTACAGGGGGTCATGACGGTAGCGTCGGAAGTGTTGTATGCGCAAAACGGAGAGATTACATTTAACCGCGAAAAATTGAACGATTCGATCTCGGCAACATTCAAGTTTGAGGTCGTGCACGAGGGCAAAACATATCAAGTATCAGAAGGGAAGCTATTTCTTCTGGCAACCGGTCCTCTTTAAGTTTGGCTGGATAAACGCTTGAGGCAAATGCCTTGAAGTGTACGTAGCGGCGCCTGCTAACCGTCTCAATCCGCACGCTGTGTTTGGCTAGCGCCCTATTTATTTTTCAATGCGTTCGACCGCCCCCAAATTTGTGAGGGCAGCCTACGGACTGCTGCGAAAAAAATCAGGCCTTGGCCGCCATCGCAGTCACTTCCACACGCATTCCTTCAACTGCCAGCGAGGCCACACCCACTGCCGCACGCACCGGCCATGGCTTGGCGAAGTAGCGCTTGTAAACCTCATTGAATGCCGCGCGATCGGCCATATCGGTCAGATAAATGGTCAGGTGCATCACCCGATCCATCGAGCTGCCGGCGCGCTCCAGTGCAACTTTCAACGCCTGCAGGGTGCATTCGCTTTGCACGGTGATATCGCCCAGTTCCAGGCTGCCATCGGCACGGGTCGGGATCTGCGTGGACACCATGATCCCGTTGAACGTGGTGACGTCCGACGAAATCGAATCTGCGTCCGGATCCGGGGTGAAGGTGATGTCTTGGTTAGCCATGCTGATCCCTTGTTGAGCGAATAAAGATCGCGCCAGTTTACAGATTCAGGGCCAACATGGCCCGTTCCATGGCTGCTGAGGTCGATCAGACAGGCTGCGTCGCCGCCTCCGCGGCAATGGCCGCAATGACACTGGGGCGGGCGGCGATGCGGCGCATATAGGTGGCCAGTGCCGGCCAGTCCTGTATGTCGATGTGGAACGTCGGTAGCCACGTCAGTACGCTGAACAAATAAGCATCGGCTACGCCAAATATGCCCATCAGGCCGTTCTGATCCGACAGTTGCTGATTCAGATAATCAAGACGCTTGAACAGCCTCTGTCTGAAAATCGTTTTGACCGCTTGCGGGATTTCGGCGTTGAACAGCGGTGCACTGCCACCGTGAATTTCCGAACTGATGAAGTTCAGGTGTTCTTGCAGACGCGCTCGCTCCCAAGTGCCATTGGGTGGCGCTAGCGTGTTGCCCGGCACCTGATCGACCAAAAACTGCAGGATCGCTGGCCCCTCCGTCAGCACCTCGCCGTTGTCCAGCAGCAATGCGGCGACGTAGCCCTTCGGGTTGATCTCACGAAAGTCACGCCCGTCGGCGGTGCGTTTGCTTTGGTTGTTGACGCGAACCAGTTCGAAGGGCAAACCCAGTTCCCGCAGCACAATATGCGGGGAAAGCGAGCAGGTCATCGGCGCGAAATACAGTTTCATGGCACTTCCTTGCAATGTCGAAGGCGCCACAATCCTGCACCCGCGCAGCTTTCGCAAAGGTCATTTACGGTGCTAGCTTATGACAAAATCTCATGAGCTCCCTTGATTCCATGACTGTCTCACTACCTTCGCTCAACGGCCTGAGAGCCTTTGAGGCCGCTGCCAGACACATGAGTTTTACCAAAGCCGCCGAAGAACTCAACGTCACCCAAACAGCTGTCAGCCACCAGATTCGTCGACTCGAAGCGGAGCTGGGTGTGCATCTGTTTCTGCGGCTCGCCGAAGGGTTGGCGCTCAGCGAAGAAGGGCAGGCCTATTTGCCGGGCATTCGTGCGGCGTTTCAGGAGCTGCGCTATTCGACTGAGCAATTGCTTGAAGGACGCCACAAAAGCGTACTGACTATCAGCACCCTGGTGTCCGTGGCATCGAAGTGGTTGCTGCCGCGACTGCCGTCCTTTCAGCAGGCGTTTGCCGATATCGATGTGCGGATCAGTGCGTCCACTGAGCTGGTCGATTTTCGCAAGGGCGCTATCGATGCGGCGATTCGTTACGGGCGTGGTGACTGGAAGGGCTTGCAGGCCGATTTTTTGATGTCCGATGAAATCTTTCCGGTGTGCAGCCCCGCACTGGCGAAGACATTGAGCACGCCTGCAGATCTGGCGAGGCACACAATGCTGCAGGTCAGCGGTGTGACAGCTAATGACTGGAGCACTTGGCTCAGCGCTGCGGGCCAACCGCCGCGACTCGCCGAGGGGCCACGGTTGACCTTTGATCTGGCGATGATGGCAGTACAGGCGGCGGTTGACGGGCAGGGCGTGTGCATTGGCCGTTCGACCTATGTCGAGGACGATCTGCGAGCCGGGCGTCTGGTCGTACCTTTCGATCTGCGTTTGAAAGATCAATTGGGTTTTTATCTGGTGACGCCCCGTGAAACGGCACAGGTGAAGAAAATCGTCGCCTTCAGGGCATGGCTGTTAGCGCAACCGCTAGCCAGAGAGACCTTTGTATAAGCGTGTATCAATCTGCCGTGGATACACACGTGAACAATAAACCCGGGGTTTACGACACATCCTCCCTACATGACCCGCTCAAAGTAGAGGCCACCACACCACTACGTTCGAGAGGGCAACACCATGCATCGTCCATTGTTACTGGCCAGCGCCGCGATACTCGCTTCAATGATCGGCGTCACCCATGCGGCTGACGCACCGGCCAAGAGTTGGCAACAAGGCTTGAGCCGCACGGATCTGGTTCGCCAGGATCTCGGGGCTGCCGAGCGCGAAGTGATTCAGGCTCGCGTCGATTTCGAACCGGGCGTGACCTCGCCAAGACACGCGCATCCCGGTGTTGAGGTCGCGTATGTGATCAGCGGTACTTTCGAATATCAACTGGAGGGCAGGGCGCCGGTGACGCTGAAAGCGGGGGATTCGTTGTTCATTCCGGAAGGTGTGGCGCATGTCGCCAAAAACGTGGGTGCGGACAAGGGTTCGGAATTGGCGACTTACATCGTGAAGAAGGGTGAGCCGTTGCTGATCCTCAAACCGTAGGCCCACACCTCAATGGAGCGTCGCCGCTCGGCGACTTTCTCCAATCCTGATGCGGTCGAGCGCCCGGTTCAACGCATCGAGGGCATCGAGCAGCGCTTTCGCCTCGGCTTCCCGGCCTTCGCCCCACAAGCGCTCGGCCATTTTGTTCAGGGCTTGAATCGAGCGCTCGATGTCGGCGGCGGTTGCGTTTTCTCTAGGCGCCAGTGGTTTCTTCGGCATTCAGGGGTCCTCTGCTGTCAGCGAACCACCATACCGCTGCGGTGCCCAGCAGCATAGTCAGGACGGCCAGAATCAGGATCACGCCTTGTGTGCCCAGGCCCGCCGCCAACAACGCCACCAGCAAACCGGCCAAGGGTTACCTGACTCGCCTAACGACTTTCATTGATAGCGTAAAAGTCAGGCAACATCGCTTTGAGGTTGATTCGTCATCATCCGTTTGCCGATGAAGTTATCAATGCCCGGGCGTATTTTCGTTCTATAAAGCTGGTGCTCAATCTTGCCGAATAGAATTGCGATCGGGAGTGCCGCAATGACCATCCATAGGATGGAAGTAGAGATATTGGTGTCGGTGTCTTTGACTGCCCAATATACGCAGTAAATGATTGGCAGGTGAGCAAGGTATATTCCATAAGAATAGTCACCAAGATTATTCAAGAATTTCGGAAGCGGCGCTGATTTGATTGCCCAGATAATTGCAACGATGGTCAGTGCGCAGGTTGAAAGCGGACCTTTCATCGCGGGAATGAAAATGCTTGATACAGCGATCAGGAACAGCGCAAAAAGAGCGAGACCTTGTTTTTCAGACAAAAGAATTCTTGATAAGAAAAAACCTGCAATAAAGTAAATGTTCAGCGGTGACAACGGGATCTCAGCCAAAGTCGGCATGGCTACGTTGAACGTCACGCCTTGCGCTGTCTGAAAGATCATTACAAGAAGCCACAGGAAAACCGCAGAATCAATCAGATTTTTGTGTCCTCTGAACACGGTCATGAGCATCAGGATCAGCGCGTAAAAGAACATCTCATATATCAGTGTCCAATACGGTACCTGGAACGATACGTTTAATGAGCCGGTAGGGATTAAAAATATTGACATTGATGTGTCAGTGAGAGAGGGGCGATAACCGGAAAAAATAACGAGCACGGTCGTCGAAAAAATAATGGCAGCAATATATCCAGGGTAAATCCGGAGAATCCTGTGCAGCATGAATTGAGCAGGCTTTCGGTCGGTCTGCATGGCAATGACGAAGCCGGAGATAACAAAAAAAACAAAAACACCGAGGTCACCAAATCCCCAACTAAGAAACTTGCTGGCGGGTGTGTCGGTAGCCAGGCTGGAAAAGTATACAGCGTGCTGCGCAACTACAAGTATTGCCGCAATAAAGCGCAAAAATTGTATGTTTTGTAAGTTGTGGCTTCCGTTCATTTTCGGACTATCCATTCGTTATTCAGAAAAGAAGTCCTGCGACCCGAGTTTCGGTGCACCAGCCTCCTTGCTTTCTCGTGGATTCTGAATCAAGTGCGTAAATAGCACAAGGAATCAGCGAACTAGATTCAGTTTCTGTGTTTCTGGATTGGATCTGGGGCATCCGATATCGCTTGTTTGGAGGCAGGCGCAAGCGCCGCCGTGATCTCGATAACTCCGCAGAACCGGTCTGGAGTGCCTCGCGAGCAGATCCCCTTGTCGTTCTGTCCTGCAATAACGCGTCGCGACAATGAACACGCAACATGATGTCCCCTTTTGCGTGCCCAGGCAGCAGGCCGGCATCAGCGATATTACTTATCTGCGACGCGTCTTTCGGGCGAATGTTCCGAATCTGCAACTCGCCGATTCAGCTGGCCAGCTAATCGTCACCCTGCTCGGCGGTCTTTTGTCGGGTGTTCTCTGCGCATCCAGGCGATCTGGTTCTCCGGCGGTGAGCATCTGATTGCGCAGCGACGTGTGCATATTTTTTCGAAGAAGACCCACTGAAGCCCAGTGATTGATCTGCCTGCGATCGCGGCTATTGTGATTCGTACAAGTGGGTATTTGTGCTTGACTCGACATCAGGCCGGATCAAGGAGGCTGAAGTGGATGAACAACCGTCTAACAAACTGATCGCAGAGCAGAGCGGTCTGACCGAGGCAGAGGTCGGGACGTACTTGGCGGCCCTCGAAAAGCAGGCCGATGGAAGCTGGATGGTTTATTTCGGTGTTGAAATAGAGCGATCACCGGACGCCAGCAAAAAAGTCGACGCATCTCGCACCCTGTTGATCCCGAGCTGGCTGGTCAGGTACTGGGTGGACCGCAACATTGGTTAGTGCACCACTCTCTGTGACCGGTCCTGGCACGTCATCATTTCGTGAGGTAGCGCCGGTGGCGCATTTCTTCTGTTGGTGTACGTCGGCAGAACGCCGGGAAGGGGCTGAAAATCTGTGAGTTATGGAACACTTCAGCGCGAGCCGCGCTTTGTCCAAACCCCAGAAACGACAAAGCCCTGAATAATCAGGGCTTTGTCGTACATAAGATGGCGGAGGCGATGGGATTCGAACTCATGGACCTGTTACAGTCGACGGTTTTCAAGACCGTTGCCTTAAACCACTCGGCCACACCTCCGTTGCGTTGCGGGCGCCATAATACCTGAATGAAACACACTGTCAAACTCTCTGCATGGCTTGTTACAGAGCGTCTGTTATGATCTTTGCGACTGAACGTTTCAAACCAACAGGAGTGTCGCCATGCGCGAACAGGATTACGCAGTTAATAACAGCGTGCAGGCTGAGCAGCTAGAGGTTAGCCGCGTCCTGCGCAACACTTATGGCCTACTGGCTCTGACCCTCGCATTCAGCGGCGTCATGGCTTTCGTTGCCCAGCAGATGCGTGTTGGCTACCCGAACATTTTCGTGGTGCTGATCGGCTTCTACGGGCTGTTCTTCCTCACCAACAAACTGCGTGATTCCGCGTGGGGCCTGGTGTCCGCTTTTGCGTTGACCGGTTTCATGGGTTTCCTGCTCGGCCCGATCCTCAACCGTTACCTGGGCATGCAGGGCGGCGCTGAAGTGGTCAGCTCGGCTTTCGCGATGACCGCGCTGGTGTTTGGTGGTCTGTCGGCCTACGTGCTGATCACCCGCAAGGACATGAGCTTCCTCGGTGGTTTCATCACCGCTGGTTTCTTCGTGTTGCTGGGTGCAACGCTGGCGAGCTTCTTCTTCCAGATCAGCGGCCTGCAACTGGCGATCAGCGCAGGTTTCGTGCTGTTCTCGTCGGTGTGCATCCTGTTCCAGACCAGCGCCATCATCCACGGCGGCGAGCGCAACTACATCATGGCGACCATCAGCCTGTATGTATCGATCTACAACCTGTTCATCAGCTTGTTGCAGATCTTCGGCATCATGAGCCGTGACGACTGATCAGTTGTACTGACACAACAAAAAACCCGCTTATGCGGGTTTTTTGTTGCCTGCAAGAAAGTCGGCGGATGCGTGCAAGCTATCGATCAATTGATGACGATGCTGCCATCAGCCTGTTGCTTATAGATGGTGTAGGGGAGCAACAAGGTGTCGAGCACCCCGGAAGCCACGGCATCGAGCGCCCAGCCGGGCAGGGCGGCGTTGTACTTGTTACCTTCGTCTATCGGCGCATGCAAACTGCAGAAGTCATACATCACGCCGCTGTAGATCCTCGGCACCGCCCCGCAATAGGATTTGTTCGATCTCAGATCGTCCACGGCGACCTGATCGTCGCGCACGACCGTCTGCACTGTCCCGCAACCGCTTAACACTAATGCCATCAGCATCATTGCCCGAAACTTCATACCGCCAATCCTTCGCCGGAAAAACCTCAATCTACGCCAAACGTGCGGAAAAAGCATTTAGGCCATCGGCGGCAAACGACGCTTGACCGGGGTCTTCTTGACGATGGCGGTATTGGTTTCGGCCAGGGTATTGAGGCGGTCGAGCAGCGTGTCCAGTTGTTCCATTGAGCGCACGTGCAGACGGGCGATGAAGCAGTCTTCGCCCGTCACCTTGTCGCACTCGGTGAACTCGGGAATCGACAGGATCTGCCGTTCTACCTCCTGCAACTGCCCTGGTAATGGCCGCACACGGACGATGGCCTGCAATTGGTAACCAAAGCATTTCGGGTCGATCTCGACCGTGTAGCCCTTGAGCACGCCGCGCTCTTCCAGTCGACGCAAGCGTTCAGCCACGCTTGGCGACGACAATCCGCTGATTTGCGCCAAGGCCTTGAGCGAGCGCCGCGAATCCTCCATCAATGCGCCGATGAGGATCTGATCAATATCGTCAGTCATGAAAAAACTCCAGCATTAGGCAATTAGTGAAAACTACCCACGATAAAAAAGGCAGATGTCGAGTTTAGCCTGCTTTTTGCGCTGGAGCGCCTGCGGGTTTGCTTGGCATACTTTTGCCACAAAGACAGGAGATTGATGATGGACAAAACAATCCGTCGTGGCTCGTTTGAAATGACCGCCGCCATGCTGATATCCGGAACCATCGGCTGGTTCGTGCTGGTGTCCGGGCAACCGGTGCTGGACGTGGTGTTCTGGCGCTGCGTATTCGGCGCAGGGACTTTGCTGCTGATTTGCGCGGCGTTCGGCTTCTTGCGCCCGGGCATTCTGACCCGCACCACATTTCTGCTCGCCGTGGTTAGCGGGATGGCGATTGTCGGTAACTGGGTGCTGTTGTTTGCCTCGTACTCCCGCGCTTCGATCGCCATCGGCACGGCGGTGTACAACGTCCAGCCGTTCATGCTGGTCGGGTTGGCGGCGCTGTTTCTCGGCGAAAAAATCACTTTGCAGAAGCTCTTCTGGCTGGCGATTTCGTTCATGGGCATGCTGGCGATCGTCAGTGCCCACGGCACTCAGGGTGAAAGCGGCAACGACTATCTGATGGGGATTGGGTTGGCGCTGGGTGCGGCGTTTCTCTATGCGATTGCCGCGTTGATCATCAAGCGCCTGACCGGCACGCCGCCCCATCTGATCGCGCTGATTCAGGTCTGCACCGGGATTTTGCTGCTGGCACCGTTCGCGCATTTCAGTGCGCTGCCGCAAGCGCCGAGTGCCTGGGCCAGTCTGGTGACGTTGGGCATCGTCCACACCGGTTTGATGTATGTGCTGCTGTACGGCGCGATCCAGAAGTTGCCGACCGCGTTGACCGGCGCACTGTCGTTCATCTACCCGATCGCGGCGATTTTCGTCGACTGGTTCGCGTTCGGTCATCGCCTGGAAACCCTGCAATGGCTCGGCGTAGCGGCGATCCTGCTGGCCGCCGCCGGCATGCAACAGGGCTGGGGCCTGAAGCGCCGGCGACTGGCCGCGCAGTAACCCTCAGATGTTCCAGCGCGGTGCGGTTTTCGCCAGGCGCTGGCGCATCTCGGCGATGTTCGCCGCCAGTTGTCGAGTCAATAACCGGTAGCCATCCAGCGCGCTGTAAACCGGCGCATCGAGGTTGGGCTCCGGCAACTCCAGCGGCCTGTCCAGGCGTTGTGAGGCACCGGTTTTCAACGCCCGGGCCATGCCGATCAGTTGCACGCGAATCTGCCGGTGTTCAGCTTTCAATGCCGCTTGCAAATGGGCCATGGCCTCGGGATCGTTGGCATCCGGCCGTGTGTTGCCGAGGATCTCCAGCGTGCTGATGCACATGCGCAGATTGCGCTGGATGGCATCGAGTTCGGTCATGGAAATCTTCACTTCCTTGGACACCGACGGCATCAACGAACGCAACTGCACCATCACCGCACCGAGCCGCCCCATCAGTTTCAAATGCTCATCGGCGCTGACCGGTTGGCCGCTGATGATCCGCCCATACACCGTGGCGCAATCACGCAGGGCATCGGCGAGGTTGTAGCGCCACGAATACACCGCGTAGAGCGGCAGGGCGAAAGAGAAGGCCAGTGCCAACGCAATCCCGATCAAGATGTCGACGCCGCGCCACAAACCGTCGGTGATCGGGTTGTCGCCATGTCCGGCGACGATGAACACGGTGATTGCCGAAAGCAGGGCGGTGTAACCCCCTTTGCCAATCGCGTGATAAGAGAAGAAACCGCAGACCACTGCCATCGCAAAATAGGTCAGCCATGGCATGCCGAGCCACGCCTGCTGTGCCACCAACAGCAACCCGACGCCGGCACCGATCAAGGTGCCGGTGGCGCGTTCGGCGGCTTTTTTGCCGATGTTGCCATGGTGTTGCAAGCCGCCGATCACCACCAGCATGGTCACTGACGCCCATTCGCCATGCGGCAGGTTGATACCGGTAGTGAGCAGGATGGTTGCCAGTAACCCGAGGGCCACGCGCACCGCATGAATCAGCCGCGCGTGCCGGTAACGTCGATAAGGATCAAGCAACGGACGCAGGACACGGCGCAGCAAGGGCGGAAGTCGATGGGTGCTGTAAGTACTCAGTGCGGGCCTCTCGTGATTGGGCTTCAGGTCAATGGAAAGGGAAAATGTAATTCATCCATGCTGCCATACGCAGGAGGATTTTGCGCATCGTGCCAATGTGGTGGAAGTGCTGACTGTACAACGCGGCCTGCCCGTAAGCACCGCCCGGCATCAACTTGCTGTACTGGGCGAACTCGGGATCGGTGATTTCAATGATCACCGGCACGCGCCCGGCCGGCGGCGAACCGGTATAGCCGATCAAAGTGCCGGACGGTTGCACCTGACCTTCGGCAATCACCCCGATGACATTCTTCACCCGACCTGCGAAAACCTTGCCGGGAATGCCATCGAACGCGACTTCCGCTTCATCGCCGACAGTCAGGCGCAGCAGGCTGTTCTGGCGCATCCACGCGGCAAAGTATTGGCCTTCCTCGGGAATGAACACCATCGAGGGACGCAACGGCAACTTGCTCGCCATCATCCCCGGCCGCAAGGACACGTGAGTTACGAAGCCTTTGCTCGGCGCGCGGACGGTGGTGTTGTCCAGTTCGAACTGGGCGTTATCCAGTTGCGCCTGCAGATCATCGGTGCGGGCGATCGCGGCATCCAGTTCGCGCTGGGTGCCGAAGTTGCGCCGGATCAACTCGGTGATGCGGTAGCGATCACCCTTGGCAGCGACCAGTTGCGCCTTGAGTGATTTCAGCCGGTTTTCAAACGGCGTAGGGTCGATGCGGAACAGCACATCACCTTTTTCCAGTGGCTCGTTACCCTTCACCGGCACATCAATCACCTGGCCGCTGACGATGGGGATGACCGGCACAGAAACGAAATAGGTACGTGCCACCTCGGAGTAGGGATGGTTGTAGTTCATGGTGAAAATCAAGGCGCCGATCATCAGGATGCCGCCCAGTACGGCGGTGGGCACCGTCCATTTGTTCAGCGGGATACGGAAGATCTTGAACACTGCGACGCAGATCGCGGCGTAAGTCAGGATAAGGAGTAGATCCATGGCGTTCAGCCCTCCCTGTTGTGGGGAGCAGTGGCGTTCAGCGCTTCGAGTCGTTCGAGGCGTCCTTGCAGTTCGACCACCTGTTGCTCCAGGCGAACGACATGGTTTTGCACGGATTTACCGTCACCGAAGCCCCAGCCGCGATCTTCTCGATAGGCCATCGCCCAGATCCACAGGAAAGGCCAGAGCGCATGCAGCGTGAACAGACTGACCCAGCCAGTGGCATGGATCGCATCCTGATGCGGGTGTTTACGATGGACGGCAATCTCATAGGGAATGTCGTGCAACACGATGATCCCGTAAAACAGTACGAGCCCGGCAAACACCAAAACCCCTAGCGCAAAGTAATCCAGCATGGTCAAGCTCCCGGCATCCAGCACAGTGCTGGCATCAGTGTAGACACTGATTTGCCGGGCGCTTGGCGACTTTTGATCAGAGCCGGATGCCGTCGCCTTTTTACTTATTCATGATCCTGGTGACAGTTGCTCAGAAGATGTAATCGGTGGTCAGGAAGCTCGAATCACGTCCGCGAATGATCTCGCTGATCAAGTCCTTGTTACTGTCCTGGAACTTGGTCGCCACCAGCGTACGGATCGAGAACACGCGCAACGCATCGTGCACCGAGAGCGTACCTTCGGCGGAATTCTTGCGGCCATTGAACGGATAGGTGTCCGGCCCGCGCTGGCACTGGGCGTTGAGGTTGATCCGCCCGACCTGGTTGGCAAAGGTGTCGACCAGGCGGCCGACCGCCACCGGGTTGGTGCCGAAGATGCTCAACTGCTGGCCGAAATCCGACTCCAGCACGTAATCGATCACGGTATCGAGGTGACGGTACGGCACGATCGGCACCACCGGGCCGAATTGCTCTTCCTGATACACGCGCATCTGCGGATTCACCGGGTACAGCACCGCCGGGTAGAAGAACGACTCGCGGGATTCGCCGCCATTCGGGTTGACCACTTCGGCGCCTTTACTGCGCGCATCGGCGACTAGCCCGTGCAGGTAATCGACCTTGCCCGATTCCGGCAGCGGAGTCAGCGACACGCCGCTGTCCCACGGCATGCCCGGTTTCAGCGTGGCCAATCTGGCGTTGAATTTTTCAATGAAGCTGTCAACCACGTCTTCATGGACGAAGAGGATTTTCAGCGCGGTGCAGCGCTGGCCGTTGAACGACAGCGAGCCGGTCACCGCTTCGCTGACGGCGTTTTCAAGGTCGACTTCCGGCAAGACGATGCCCGGGTTCTTCGCATCCAGCCCCAGCGCCGCACGCAAGCGGTGTGGTTTGGGGTGCAGTTTCTTCAGGTCGCTGGCAGCCTTGTTGGTGCCGATGAAGGCGAAGATGTCGATCTTGCCGCTGGCCATCAGTGCGCTGACGGTTTCGCGGCCGCTGCCGTAGATCACGTTGATCACGCCGGTGGGGAAGCTGTCCCGGAACGCTTCGAGCAGCGGACGGATCAGCAGCACGCCGAGCTTGGCCGGTTTGAACACCACGGTGTTGCCCATGATCAGCGCCGGAATCAGCGTGGTGAAGGTTTCGTTCAGCGGATAGTTGTAAGGGCCCATGCACAGCGCTACGCCGAGCGGCACGCGGCGGATCTGCCCTAGGGTGTCCTGCTCCAGCTCGAATCGGCTGGAGCGGCGGTCGAGTTCCTTGAGTGCATTGATGGTATCGACGATGTAGTCGCAGGTACGGTCGAACTCTTTTTCCGAGTCCTTGAGGTTCTTGCCGATTTCCCACATCAGCAACTTCACCACGGCATCGCGCTGTTGGCGCATGCGGCCGAGGAAGGCTTCGACGTGCTGAATGCGTTCGGCTACGCGCATGGTCGGCCACAGGCCCTGGCCACGGTCGTATGCGCGAACGGCGGCGTCGAGGGCGGTGAGGGCGGTGTCGGCATCAAGCAGCGGCGTGCTGCCGAGAATGACTTGTTCGTCGCCATTGTCACCTTTCAGATAGACCGGGCTGCGCACGGTGGCGAGCGGGCCGTCCCAGCGGCGCAACTGGCCGTCGACCAGATATTCACGTTGCTCGACCTGAGCGTCGAGGCGGTATTTTTCCGGGATGTCGCTGACAGAAGGGAACAGATTGCCAAGGATGTTTGCTGTGGTCATGTCGCTACCCCGTGTTGATGTCCGTATGCAGATCAAAAAGCCTTCACAGGTTATACGCCTGAATGCGCCGGAATTTAAACCCGCAAATGTCACCCGAATGTCACGCAGAGGCGCACAGCAGAGCGGTGATTCCCACCGAAAACCCTGTAGGAGCTGCCGAAGGCTGCGATCTTTTGATTTTGCTTTTGGAGGGGCAAGATCAAAAGATCGCAGCCTTCGGCAGCTCCTACATGGGAGGTCATGTCCCCGGATGCCCCCTCTCTGGCCTGCAATGCCCTCAACCTGCTGCGGCCGCTGCCTTAAGGTGTGAGCACAACAATAAGCGAGGCCGTTATGCGGGCAATCCGACTCACATTATTAATGGCGTTATCGCTGGCGCTGTTCGGCTGCGGCGAAGACCCCGAACCCCCGGCCACCACCCACAACAACGCCATGCCCAAAGACCCGGCACTGGCGCAGATCTACGCCAACAGTTGTCAGCTCTGCCACGCAAACCCGGCGGCCAACGCACCGCTCACCGGCGACCGCAAAGCCTGGGAGCCGCGCATCCGGCAGGGCACCGACACGCTGCTCGACCACGCCATCAACGGTTACAACGGCATGCCGCCGATGGGCCAGTGCGTCGAGTGCTCGGAAGAACAATTCCTGCAATTGATCGGCTTCATGGCCGACCAGCCCCTCCCAGAATAAGGTGCCCGGCATGACAATGGATCTGACACGGCGTCAGTTGTTGCAACGGGCAAGTATTGTCGGCGCGTTCAGTGCGTTGGCGAGCAGTCCGGCATTGGGCCAGTTGCTGCGGGCGCCACGCTTGATTCCGTGGCGCAACTGGTCGGGCGGGCAGAGTTGCCTGCCAGCGGCGCGGCTGGCGCCGAAGAATCTCGATGAGCTGGTGGCCGTGATCCAGCAGGCACAAGGCAAGATCCGCCCGGTCGGTTCGGCGCACTCGTTCAGCGCGCTAGTGCCCACCGACGGCACGCTGTTGTCGTTGAGCTATTTCAACGGTCTGCTCGATCACGATGCGAAAACCCTGCAAGCCGAGTTTGCCGCCGGCACACCGATGTCACGCATGGGCGTACCGCTGAAAGACATCGGCCAGGCCCTGCAAAACATGGCCGACATCGATTACCAGACCCTCGCCGGAGCCATCGCTACCTCGACCCATGGCACCGGCAAAAACTTCCAGTCCTACTCGGCCCACGTCTGCGGCATGCAACTGGTCACCGCCAGTGGTGAGGTGCTCGACTGCGACAGCCAGCGCCACCCGGACGTATTCAACGCTGCGCGCGTCTCTCTCGGCGCCCTCGGTGTGGCAACAAAAATCCGCCTGCAAAACCGCCCGGCCTATCGCCTGCGCGAGCGCCAATGGATCGCCAAAACCGAAGAACTGCTCGAAGACCTCGACAACAACACCCGTGAAAACCAGCACTGGGAAATGCTCGTCGTCACGCATTCCGACTATGCCTTGTCCATCGCCCTCAATGAAACCGACGACCCGGCCACGCCGCCGATCAGCCCGGAAGAAGAGGGCGGCAACGAGTTCGTCACCCTGATCGAGAAGATCGACAAGTACGGCAGCGACTTCCCCGACCTGCGCCGCACGCTGCTCAATAGCCTGCGCCATCTGGCCAGTTTCGATGATCGCGTGGGTGATTCGTTCGACATCTACGCCAACGTGCGCACCGTGCGTTTCAACGAGATGGAATATTCGGTACCGGCTGAGCACGGCCCGGCCTGCCTGCGCGAAATCCTCAAGCTGATTCAGGACAAGGACCTGCGCACCTGGTTTCCCATCGAGTACCGCTACGTCAAGGCGGATAACATTGCGCTGAGCATGTTCGAAGGCCGCGACAGCTGTTCGATTTCCGTCCACCAGCATTACCAGATGGATCATCACAATTTCTTTGCGGCGGTCGAGCCGATTTTCTGGAAGTACAACGGCCGGCCGCACTGGGGCAAGTTGCACACGCTCAACGCGAAAAACCTGCAGCCGTTGTATCCACGCTGGCGCGAGTTTGTCGATGTGCGCCAGGCGCTGGATCCGAGCGGGCGGTTCCTCAATGCGCATCTGTCTTCGATTTTGGGGGTGAGTTGATGGCGGTCAATCGACGTAATTTTCTCCTCGGTACATTGGGTGTCGGCGCGTTGTTGGTGGGGGGTGGCGCGTGGTTGCGACCGGGTGATCGGGGCGCGCCGTACAGCGATTATTTCCGCGCACTGAACAAAGAATTGAAGGACAACGGGCCAATGCGCCCGGTGCTGCTGATCGATCTCGATCGTCTCGATCACAACATTGATGTGGTGATGCAATCGGTCAAGCGCGGCGGCAAACAATTGCGTCTGGTGGAGAAGTCGCTGCCGTCACCGGGGCTGTTGAGCTACATCGCACAACGTGCCGGAACGCAGAAGCTGATGTCGTTTCATCAGCCGTTTCTCAATCACGATGCACAGGTTTTTCCGCAGTCCGACATTCTGCTCGGCAAGCCATTGCCGGTGCGTTCGGCAGAGCTGTTTTATCAATCCCACAAAGGCCCGTTCGATCCCGCGAAGCAACTGCAATGGCTGCTCGACGGTCCCGAACGTTTGCAGCAATACCTTGCGCTGGCTCAAGGACTGGGCACGCGGATGCGCATCAACATCGAGCTGGATGTCGGCCTGCATCGCGGCGGGGTCAGTGATGAGCAGGTGCTGGGGCAGATGCTTACGCTGATCAGCGCCAACCCCCAGCATCTGGAATTCGCCGGGTTCATGGGTTACGACCCGTTCGTGGGTATGGGCGTGCCGGGAGTTCTCGGCTCACCCGAGGAGCTGTTCGCCAAGGTCATGGTGATTTATCAGCGCTGCGTCGATTTCACCCGGCAGCAATTTCCCGCGTTGTGGCATGACGGCTTGTGCCTGAACACCGCTGGCAGCCCGAGTTATCGCATTCATGAAAACGAGAAACTGAGTACCGAGGTTTCCGTGGGTACGGCGATGCTCAAACCGACGCACTATGATTTGCCTTCGCTCACCGAGCATGTGCCCGCGACCTACATCGCCACGCCAGTTCTAAAAAGCACGGGGGCTGTGAACATCCCGGCGCTGGATGACAAGTCAAAACTGTTCTCGTGGTGGGACGCGAATCAGCGTCAGACTTTCTTCATCTATGGCGGCAACTGGATGGCCGAGTTCGAATCGCCCGCTGGTCTGCAAAGCAACGGCGTGTATGGCCGCAGCTCCAATCAGGAAATGGTCAACGGCTCCAGTGCAGTCGGCCTCACTGTGGAAGACCAGGTGTTCCTGCGCCCGACCCAGACCGAAGCCGTACTTCTGCAATTCGGCGATCTGCTCGCCGTGCGCAACGGCAAGATCGTCGACACCTGGCCCGTCTACACCTGACCTGAAATCACCACAAATCCCCTGTAGGAGTGAGCCTGCTCGCGATAGCGGCCTGTCAGTTGATATTTATTTGGCTGACACACCGTTATCGCGAGCAGGCTCACTCCTACATTGGATGCGTGTACACCCATACGCGGTAATGAAGCTTTTATGACAAAAGTTCGGTAGCACATCGCCAGTCCGGTCATGCCTATGTAACGCGCTTGAGGGGCCCAACGGGGCGCTTTTCACAAGCCGAGGCGGGACGCCGGGAGTGAGGCAATGGGGACTATGGAACGCTACTCGAAAGTGGGCATGCAGGAACTCGATCAACGCTTGTCGAAGATCGTCGAAGCCGCGCGCAAGAAGCCGGTTTCGGTGTATCGCTACGGCGCGCCGTGGGTCTGGATTGTCTCGCAGGATGACTGGCAGGGTGCCTTGAAAGAGGTGTCGAGCTACATTCCGCCGGGCCATTCGCTGGTGTTGCTGCGCCCGCAGATCGACGACTTGCTCGACGCCCACCGCGAGCTCCTGCACGACCTCAATGCCGAGCCGGGCATGCTGATTCCCGCGCAAACGGTGATGCACATCCTGCTCCTGCAACTGCTCTATTCGGTGCCCAGCGAACAGCAACTGTATGAACAGCTCAATTACAACCTGCTGTTCCGCTGGTTCGTCGGTCTTGGCCTGAACCAGAAAGTCTGGAGCTTCAACGCCCTCAGTCGCGACATCGCCACGTTGCTCAACGAGCCGCGCGCGGTGCTGCTCATTCAAAAAATCATCGGCGAAGTGTTCTGCGGTGCCTTGCTGCAAATGCCCGAGTTCTCGCTGAACTTCGCGCTTTTGCACACGTGGCTGGGCAAACACGCCTGCGCCTCGACAGCCAGCAATTGACGCCATACACGCGGCGTTCGAAACGCCAACAGGTCATCGCGAATTCAGGGGGTAGTGTGGAACCGATTTTCAAGTCACGGCTGGCGCTGTGGGGCTGGCTGCTGGTGACGGCGGGCGCGCAGCCGGCATTGGCCGAAGAGGCTGCCGAAAACGCGGCGGCGAAGCGTCTGGTCGACGTCAACGAATACTTCGTGCGCGGCAACACCGTGCTCGATGCGCGGGCGATTGAGGAAGCGGTCTACCCGTTTCTTGGCCCGCAAAAAGCCCTCAGCGATATCGAAGGCGCACGCGATGCCTTGCAGAAGGCCTATCAGGAACGTGGCTATCAATCGGTGTTCGTCGAACTGCCGGAGCAAGCCGTCGCTGACGGCATCGTCTATCTGCAAGTTAGCGAAACCAAGGTCGGCCGCGTGCGTGTGGTCGGCGCCAAACACTATTCGCCGCTGGACATCCGCGACGACGTCCCGGCGCTGAAGGAAGGCGAGGTGCCGGACTTCGCCAAGGTCCAGGGCGAACTGGCGCAACTCAACAAAACCCCGGGCCGGCAAGTCATGCCGCTGGTGCGCGAAGGTCAGCGCCCCGGCACCATGGACGTCGATCTGCAGGTCGAAGACCAGAACCCGTGGACCGCCAGCGTCGGCCTCAACAACGACTACAGTGCCGACACGGAAAAGCTGCGCACCGTCACCAGCCTCGGCTACAACAACCTCTGGCAACTCGGCCACAGCATCTCGCTGACGTACTTCACCGCACCGCAGGAAACCGACAACGCCAAGGTCTGGTCGGGCTCCTACACCGCGCCGCTGACCGAGCGCTGGAGCGTGCAGTTCTCCGGTTATCAGTCCGACAGCAACGTCGCCACCATCGGCGGCAGCAACGTGCTCGGCAAGGGCCATTCCTATGGCGTCTCGGCGATCTACACGCTGCCCTCCAGCGGCAACTGGTCGAACTCGCTGTCGGCCGGCATCGACTTCAAGGACTTCGACGAACGCCTGACCCTGTCCGGCGAAAGCGACAAAGTCCCGCTGCAATACGCACCGTTCACCTTCGCCTACAACGGCTATCGCTACAGCGAAAAGAGCCAGCTCGGCCTCGGCCTGAGCCTGGTAGCCGCCACTCGTAGCATTTTCGGCTACGGCAGCTCCGACGAAGACTTCGACTACAAACGCTACCGCGCCAAACCGAGTTTCGCCGTGCTCAAGGGCGACACGAATTACACCTGGACCTTCGACAGCGACTGGCAGAGCGCGAGCAAAGCCGCATTCCAACTCGCGTCCGGGCCGCTGGTTTCCAACGAACAATTCTCCGCCGGTGGCGCTACTTCGGTGCGCGGCTATCTGGCCGCCGAACGCACCGGTGATGACGGCTTGCTGCTCAGTCAGGAAGTGCGCACGCCGTCGCTGGCCAAGTACGCCGGCACGTGGATGCAGGACTGGCGTTTCTATGCCTTCGCCGAAGGCGCGCAACTGTATCTGCGCGACGAACTGCCGGATCAGGACGCCAATTACGCCCTGGCCAGTGTCGGCCTCGGCACCCGCGCCAGCCTGAGCAAATGGCTGTCCGGCAGCCTCGACTGGGGCTACCCGCTACTCGAAGGGCCGAACACCTCGAAGCAGGAATCGCGCCTGCACTTCAACCTTCAAGCCACTTTTTAAAGGAGCACGTTCATGCAGCGCCTCATTCTTTCGTTGTTGATCTGCCTGGGCTTCGTGCTCCCGGCCACGGCTCAGGCCTGGTGGCAGGACGACTGGCACTACCGCAAACAGATCGCCGTCGACACCACGCCGCAAGGCGCGGCGATCAATCAGGCCCTCGGTCGCACGGCGCTGCTGGTGCGCCTGCACACCGGCAACTTCACCTTCGACGGGGTGAAGGAGGACGGTTCGGATCTGCGCTTTGTTGCTGCCGATGACAAAACCGTGTTCAACCACCAGATCGAGAGTTTCGACGCATTGATGGGCATGGCGCTGATCTGGGTCGATTTGCCGAATGTCGAGGGCGGTCAGCGCCAGGACATCTGGATGTACTACGGCAATCAGAAGGCCCCGGCGACCGGCAACGGCCAGCTAACTTTCGATCCGAATTACACCGCGCTCTATCACTTCGACGGCGCCACCGGCACCCCGGCCAAAGACACCACCGCCTACGGCAATACCGCGCAGAGTGCGACCGGCGCGGCGATTGACGGCGTCGTCGGGCGCGCGTTGCAGTTCAGCGGCCAGCCGTTGTTGCTGCCGGCCAGTCCTTCGCTGCAACACAACGCCGGCAGTGCGTTCACCTTCAGTGCCTGGCTGCGTCTGGATCAGGCCAATGGCGAACAACTGATTCTCGCCCGTCGTGAAGGCGCCAACAGCCTGCTGGTCGGTGCCAATCAAGGTGTGCCGTTTGTAGAGATCGACGGCCAACGTGTCGTCGCCTCCCAAGCGCTGAATCCGGGCCAATGGCAACACGTCGCACTGACCGCTGAAGGCTCGAAAGTGACCCTGTTCATCAACGGTCGCGAAGCGGCCACGCTCGCTCAGGCGATGCCCGCATTCAACTCGGTCATGGCCATCGGCGCTGACGTGCACGAAGGTCCGTTCCAGCCGTTCGTGGGCGCTATCGATGAATTGCGCCTGTCGAAGGTTTCACGCCCGGCGGCGCTGTTGCTGGCCGACGCAACCTCGCAAGGCGCCGAGTCGAAACTGGTGGCTTACGGTGTCGACGAAGAACAGTCCGGTTTCGGTTTCGGCAGCCTTGGCTTCCTGCTCAACGCCGTGCCAATCGACGCCTGGGTGATCATCGCCGTGCTGGTGCTGATGATGTTCCAGTCGTGGATCATCATGCTGCGCAAGAACCGCAGCCTCAGCCGCGTGTCTGCCGCCAACGAAGACTTCCGCGTGCAGTTCGCCAAGGTCGGCACGCGTCTGGAGATGTTCGCCGACGACGTGCAACTCGCGCAGCGTTTGCAGCATTCGTCGCTGTGGCGCCTGTACCTGGTGGCGGTCAAAGAAATTCGCACCCGCCGCGAGCAGGGCGCCGATACCTCCTCGGTTTCGGCTGCGACCATCGAAGCGATCCGCTGCTCGATGGACGGCGTGCGTACCCGCGAAAATCAGCAGCTCAGCTCGAAGCTCTCGACCCTGTCCAACGCCATCGCCGGCGGCCCGTACATCGGCCTGCTCGGCACCGTGCTGGGGATCATGGTGGTGTTCCTCGGCACAGCGATGGCCGGCGACGTCAACATCAACGCCATTGCTCCGGGTATGGCCGCAGCCTTGCTCGCCACCGCCATGGGCCTGTTCGTCGCGATCCCGGCGTTGTTTGGCTACAACCGCCTGATCACGCGCAACAAGGAAGTCAGCGCCGACATGCGCGTGTTCGTCGATGAGTTCATCACCCGTCTGGCGGAGATGCACGGCGAGAGTCAGTTCAGTGAGTCGTCGCATCGCGGCCATCACGCCAACCACTCTCTACCGGCCTGAGGAGCACTGACATGGCGTCCGTAAATGCCTCCCACGACGATGATGAAGATGCAGCAGTGGACAGCATCAACATCACCCCACTGGTCGACGTGCTGATGGTGGTGCTGGTGATGTTCATCCTCACCGCTACCGCGCAGGTCTCCGGGATCCAGATCAACCTGCCCAAGGCCAGCGCTTCGGTGTCGCTGTCCGAGGCCAAGACCAAGGCGATTTCGGTGAATGACGGCGGGCAGGTTTTCCTCGACGCTTACCCGGTGACGCTGGCCGAGCTGGAAGAGCGCCTGCGCATCGAGAAGGCGCAGAGCCCGGATTTCCCGGTGATCGTGCGCGGTGACGCCACGGTGCAGTACCAGAAAGTCATCGAAGTGCTGGACCTGTTGCGCCGGCTCGAACTGTCCCAGGTCGGTCTTGTGACCGGCAAACCGAGTCAGGGCTGAGTCATGACCGCACAACTCCCGATCGAGCCGCTGCCGGTGAAAAAGCAAGCGCTGCGTTACGCGAAGTGGGGCGCCGGATTGCTGATCGGCGCGCTCGCTGCGTGGTTCCTCTGGCAGTGGGCCAACGACATGAGCGGTATTCGTCGTGAAGCGCCGAAGGTGCCGACGATCATTCCGTTGCCGCCACCGCCACCTCCGCCGCCGGAAAAACCACCGGAACCGGAAACCCCGGTGGAAGAGAAAGTCGTCGAGCCTGAGCCAACGCCGGAGCCGGAAGAGGTCAAGCCCGAGGAAGAAGCGCCGCCATCACCGGCGGACGATCTGGCCAACCCGATGCAAATGGATGGCGATGCGCAGTCCGGCAACGACGCCTTCAACATCGGCGCGGGCAAGGGTGGCGGCATGGCCGGTGCCGGCGGCGGACGTTTGGGCACGGGGACATACAGCCAGTTTCTGGCGTTCACCTTCCAGCGTTTGCTGCGCGAGAACCCCGAGCTGCGCAACCTCGCGTTCTCGTTGCAGGCCGATGTCTGGCTGAGCAGCGTCGGCGAGATCACCCGGGTCGAGCTGATCAAGTCCAGCGGCAACCCAGAGATTGATACGCAAGTGCTGGCCGCGCTACGTGGCGCGCCGGCGCTGAGCGAACGGCCTCCGGCCTCCATCACGTTGCCTGTGCGCCTGTCCCTGCAAGGGCGGCGTCCGGGTTAATTCACTTATTTACGCTTTGGCAAAAGGAGTTGTGTGCAGATGATTTCCAACGTGAATCGATTGTCCCTGGCGGTCGGCATGGTCATTGCGACCCTGGTCGGTCAGGCCGTGGCAGCGCCCGCGCCCTCGGAGAACGCCACGATCAATCTGATCCGCTTGCTGGTCGAGCAGGGCATTTTGAAACAGGACAAGGCCGACGCGCTGATCGCTCAGGCGCAGAACGAAGCCGCCCAGGCCAAACAGGCTGCGGCATCCACCGCCGTAGCCGCTGGGCCCGTGGCGGCGCCGGGTGACGTCCGTGTGCAATACGTGCCGGCAGCGGTGCGCGACCAAATCCGTGATCAGGTCAAAGCCGAAGTCATGGCCACCGCTAAACAGGAAAACTGGGCCGCGCCCAACAGTTTCCCGGAATGGGCTGCGCGCATCAGTTTCGACGGCGACATTCGCTTGCGCAACGAATCGCGCTACTACTCGGACAGCAACAGCAACGAGATCGTCGACTTCGCCAAGCTCAACAACAACGGCCCGTACGACGTCAATCCGAACAGCAGCACCAATCTGCCGCCGCTGCTCAACACCCGCGAAGACCGTACCAACCAGTTCCGCATCCGTGCGCGGCTGGGCATGAAAGCCGAGATCTCGCCGCAATGGACCGCTGGCATTCGTATCGGCACCGGCTCGGACAACAACCCGGTATCGACCACGCAAAACCTCGGCGGCGGTTTCGCCAAAAAGGACATTTGGCTCGATCAGGGCTACCTGAACTGGAAGCCTACGGATGAATTGACCCTGACCGGCGGGCGCTTCGCCAACCCGTTCATGTCCACCGACATGCTCTATTCCAATGACTTGAATTTCGATGGCGTCGCGGCGATTTTCGACCACAAGCTCAACCGCGATTGGGGCGTGTTCGGCACCGTCGGTGCGTTCCCGGTGGATTACACCAACGACACTGCCAGCAGCAACGGCTTCGACAAGGAAGAAAGCGACAACAAATGGCTGTACGGCGCGCAGATTGGCGCCAAGTGGGCGATCAACAGCAACAACCGCTTGAAGGGTGCATTGGCGTACTACCGCTTCGACGACATTCAAGGTCAGCGCTCCAGCCCTTGCGAACCGTGGGCCGGCGCACCGGGCTGCGACAGCGACGGCAGCCGCGCGGCGTTCATGCAGAAGGGCAACAGCGTGTTCCTGCTGCGCGACATCACGCCGAACCCGCTCAACCCGACGACTACGCCGCAGCCGCAGTTTGTTGGCCTCGCTTCGGAATTCAATCTGCTGGATCTGAACATGGTCTGGGACGCCGACCTGCCGGAAGACTTCAAACTGCGCAGCCAGGGCAACTACATCCACAACCTCGCGTACGACGAAGGCGACATGCGCAAGCGCTCGGCCGGGCAGATCGTCAACAACCTCGACAGCAACGGCGACATCGAAAGCGGCGCCAATGCGTGGATGGTGCAGTTCACCCTCGGCAGCGAGCTGGACCTGAAAAAGCAGGGCGACTGGAACATGTTCGCCGGCTACAAATACATCCAGCCTGATGCCTTGCCGGACGGCTTCAACGACTCGTCGTTCCACCTCGGCGGCACCAACGCCAAGGGTTATTTCATCGGCGGCAACTACGGTCTGGCGAAGAACGTTTACGCCACCGGTCGCTGGATGAGCACCGAAGCGGTGTACGGCGCGCCGTTCGACATCGACGTCTTGCAGCTTGAGATCAACACGCGCTTCTAAGGCGCCGGGAGAGGGTTATGAAAACGCGTTTGTTGGGTCTGGGACTGGGATTGTTGATTGCCACTGGAGCGCATGCCGAAGGCATGGAAGAACGCCTGCGCACGCAATTGCGCAGCACTACGCAACAGTTGCAGGCCCTGCAAAGTCAGCAGGCCCAGGCCAGCGCCGCGCAACTGGCGGCGCAGAACGAGGCCAAGGCTGCGCAGGCGCAAATCAAGCAATTGAGCGCTGAACTGGCCAAGGCCAAAGGCGTTGCCGAGCAACTGGCCGGGCAGCAACAGAGCCTGCACAGCCAGGCGCAGGCACAAGTGGCGGCCAGCGCCGAGCAGACCGGCAAGTTCAAAAAGGCCTATGACGAGTTGCTGGTCATGGCCCGTGCCAAAGAGGCAGAACGGTCTAAGCTTCAAGCGCAATTGACTGAACGTGACACACAAGTGCAGCAATGTTCAGTCAAGAATCAGCAGATGTACGGCGTCGCCAAACAGATCCTCACTGCCTACGAAAACATCGACGTGGCCGAGGTGATGAAGATCCGCCAGCCCTTCGCGGGCAGCGCCCGGGTCAAGTTCGATGAACTGGCCCAGGGGTTCGGCGATGACCTTTACAAGACTCAATTCGACGCGCCGCAAGCCGCGCTCACGCACTGATAAACAAGGAAGAAGTAATGACTCAATTGATCAGCCACGTATCGCCAAAATCCCTGACCGAAGTCCTGCAAGCGGCCGGTTATCGCGTCAACGAAACCGAACAGAACGGTATTGTTCAGTTGCTCAGCGCCAGTCAGGGCATCGGTTACGCCGTGCGTTTTGGTAATCCGGCGGTGGAGCAGGGCAGCTACGTCGATTTCACTTTCAGCTGTGCGCTGCGGGTGCAGGGTGAGTTGCCACAGGGCGTGGCCGAGCAGTGGAACGCGAGTCGGCGTTTTGCGCGGTTGTCGTTGCAGGGCGAGTTTCTGGTGATGGAAATGGACGTGGTAGTGGCGGCGGGCGTGAGCAACGATCACCTGCGTGGCAACCTGGAATTGTGGGATCGCCTGCTGCAAGAGTTCATCGTTTATCTGCGTGATTTTACCCAGAACGGCAGCGCGCAGACCGCCAAAGTCGCCGTTGCCGAGCAAGAGGAAGTCGCGCTGTGAAAAAGCCTGCCATGGTGATCAGCGCCGCTGCGGTGGCGTTGTTGGTGGTGGCCGTGGCGCTGGTGGTGCGGCCGGGCAGTGACCCGGTCGCCGCCCAGCAATCGTCGCCGCTGGCGGCGGTTGCTGCGGGGCCGGCGGTGGCGCGATTGGGTAATCAGCAGGTGTCGCCTGACGAGTTGCAAGCATTGCTGGCAACAGTGCCACCAGAGACTCGCGAACAATTACGCGGCAATCGTGAGGCACTGGAGCGCTGGATTCGCACGCGTCTGGCCGAGAAAGCGGTGCTGGAGCAGGCCGATGCGCAGGGTTGGGCGCAGCGTCCGGAGGTTGCGCGGCAGACTCGGGCGGCGACTGAGCAGATCGTGTTCCGTGATTACTTGCGTTCGGTCAGTGAGGTGCCGGCAGATTATCCGAGTGCGGCTGAATTGCAGCAGGCCTATGACGCCGGCAAGGCGAACTGGCAGACACCGCCACTGTATCGGGTCAGTCAGATTTTCCTTGGGGTGAGTGATCCGCAGACGCTTGAAGCGGTGCGCAAGCAGGCGCTTGAACTGAGCAAGAAAGCGCAGGCGACGCCGACAGAATTTGCTGCATTGGCGACTCAATATTCACAGGATCGCGTCACCGCTGAACGTGGCGGTGATAGCGGTCTGCAACCGTTGCAGCAACTGGTACCGGAAGTGCGAGGCGCCGTGGCACGTCTCAAGGTTGGCGCCGTCTCTGATCCCGTCCAAAGTGCCGCCGGGTTCCATGTGATCAAGCTCACCGAGCAACAACCCGCCCGTACCGCAACCCTCGATGAACTGCGCGATCAACTGACCCAGGCCTTGCGTGCGCAACGCCAGGAGCAAATCGCCCAAGCCTATCTGGACGGCATGCTCAACACCGCAACGCTGAGCATCGACGGCGCCGAACTGAACAAAGCCCTCGAGGAAAAACACTGATTTCACCTTCACCACAAACCCCCTGTAGGAGTGAGCCTGCTCGCGATAGCGGTGGGTCAGGTTAGTCAATGTCAACTGACCGGACGCTATCGCGAGCAGGCTCACTCCTACAGGGAGCTGCGTAAGACAAATACAAAGATCGACAGGGAGTCATCGATGTCATTCACCGAACCCGCAGGACGCCAGGGCACCAGCGATTACCGCTGGCCACACGACAACAGCGAACCGTGGCTCGCACACGCCGCGACCATCGACGCCGATGTCGCTCAATACTTCCTGGTCAGCGCCCGCTGCGGCTGCTTCATGCAAGCCGCACGCAGCCTCAACGTGCGCTCGACCTTGCTGCGCAAACAACTCGCGCAGCTTGAGCAAGAACTCCAGCACACCCTGTTCAGCTTCCAGGGCAGCGCCTTGAGCCTGACCCGCGAAGGCCAGCAACTGCAGGCCAAACTGGTGGCGCTGGCCAACGAACGCAAACTCCCGGTAATCGAACAACCATTGATTCGCCTGGCTGTCGCCGAATCGATCCTCCACGACATCCTTGGCCGCGACCTCATCGCACTGCTGCGCCGCAACGCCAGCGTGCGTCTGGAAATCATCGCGCTGGACAGCGAACTGTCCCTGCGCGCCGTCAGCGCCGACATCGTCCTCTGGCTGGCCAACGGCGAAACCCCGCACCCCGGCCCGACGTTCGCCACCAGCGAACCACAAGCGCTGGCGCGCCTCGACTACCTGCCACACATCGCCAAACGCTACTCCCGTGTCACCGCGCGGCCGGACACCCCTGATGACCTCGCCGACTTCATGCTGGTGCAATGGCAACATGATCGACAGATCGACAGCTTTCGCCCTTGGAATGAACTGGTTGAACAGCGTCTGGCCGGGGTGGTGCAGATGCAGTCTTATGAATTGATGCTGGAGATGATTCGCTGCAGCGCGTGCATCGGGTTGTTGCCGGCGTATATGAGCCGCTTCGATCGGGGCCTGATCGCACTGCCCGGATTATTCGCCGAACCCATGCAATTGCAGGCTTGGCTGGCGGTCAACGCGGACTCACAAAATATCAGCGAAGTCCAAACCCTGACCGACCTCATCCACCACACCTTCAACGAACGCCATGAATGGTTCCAGCCTTAACGCGATCCCCCTGTAGGAGTGAGCCTGCTCGCGATAGCGGTGTGTCAGATTGATCAATGTTGACTGACATACCGCTATCGCGAGCAGGCTCACTCCTACAAGTATTTACCTATGGCAGATGTCGTGTTTGGCGGTTTAGAGTGGTCAGCCACACATCGATCCAGGAAGGATCCGCCATGCCAGACCACAACGCCGCCATTCACATCGAACGCTTCAGCGAGTCGCACCTCGAGGCTGTCACGGCGCTTTACAACGAGCGGGCCGTCACCCGGCAGGTGTTGCAGATGCCGTTTCAGTCCGTCGACGTCTGGCGCCAACGGTTGCTGGCGGAAAATGAACGGGTGTTGAAGCTGGTCGCGCTGCATCAGGGGCAGGTCATCGGCCATTTGGGGCTGGAAAACTATTCGCGGATTCGTCGCAGCCACGCCGGCAGCGTCGGTATGGCAGTCGCCGTGGAGTGGCAGGGCAAAGGCGTGGGGTCGAAGCTGTTGGCGGCGGCGCTGGACGTCGCCGACAACTGGATGAATCTGCACCGCGTGGAACTCTCGGTTTACGCCGACAACGATGCAGCCATCGCGCTCTACCGCAAATTCGGTTTCGAAACCGAAGGCCTGTTTCGCGATTACGCCGTGCGCGACGGGCAGTGGGTCGACACCCTGAGCATGGCCCGTCTGCGCAATCGCCCGACAACCTGACTCAGTCGCCCAGCGCGAACGCCACCGCCGACTGTGCATGCAGCTCGGTGGTGTCGAGCAGGGGCAGGGCGCTGTGTTCGGGCTTGATCAGCATTCCGATTTCCGTGCAGCCGAGGATGATCGCCTGAGCGCCACGAGCGGTAAGGGATTCGATGACCCGCTGATAGATTTGTCGCGATTGATCGCTGATCACGCCAACGCAGAGTTCGTCATAGATGATCCGGTGCACGTCCTTGCGCTCGGCTTCGTCCGGCACCAAAACTGTCAACCCCTGGGCGATCAGGCGTTGCTTGAGAAAGTCCTGTTCCATGGTGAACGCCGTGCCGAGCAAGCCGACCGTGCGTGCGTCGATTGCCAGGGCAGCCTGCGCAGCCGGTTCAGCGATGTGCAAAAACGGAATGCTGATCGCCGCCTGAATATGTTCGGCAACTTTGTGCATGGTGTTGGTACACAGCACCACACAATCAGCGCCACCGGCTTCGAGCCTGCGCGCGGCATCGACCAGAATCGCTGCGGCATCGTCCCAGCGCCCGGCGTGCTGGGCCTGTTCGACAGGGCCGAAGTCGACGCTGTACATCAGCAATTGTGCCGAGCGCAACGGGCCGAGACGGTCGCGGACTTGCTGATTGATGAGGCGATAGTATTCGGCGCTGGATTCCCAGCTCATGCCGCCGATCAGGCCGATGGTGCGCATTGGATTTCCTCAGGCAAATGACAGTGTCGAGCGTTCAGGTCTGCCCGGAGTTTCCTTTTGTTCTCGGTCCGATGCCAGCAACAAGTGACTGTACCGCTGATCTTTCACGCAAGTGTCATGGTGCTTCATCGGGCCTGATGCAGGTTAAACGTACGCCGGGGCTGGTATCTGCCACTATCGACCTTTGCAGGTCCTTTCTGAGGAACACCGCTATGGACGATGTACAACAACTGGGCGAAATGCTCCGTCATTACGCCGAGAGCGAAGCGCACAAGAAGCAATTGTTCGAAACGCAATCGGCGGCATGGGCCACACGGATTACCGCGCTGTTCGGCGATATCCAGCAATGGCTGGAGCCGGTGCAGGCGCCGAATCTGCTGGAGGTGAGTCGTGAGGCGTATGTCGCGTTCGGGCCGAGTACGCCGGTAGAGACTTCGACCTTCAAAACGGAAAAGCTGAGCATTGTGATTGCCGGCAAACCGGTGGAGTTTGTGCCGGATGTGATGGGCAGCGCTGGGCAGATCTCCCTTGCTGTGATGGGGCTGACGGCAGCGCGTTATGGCAGCATTTCGTTGGTAGGGCTGCCGAACGGTGAGTGGCAGTGGCGCAAGACCAATGGTTTGAAGGATCCGGATACGTTTGCCTTTGACGCCAACTTCCTAGCCCAACAACTGCAAAGCCTGATTCCTCGCGACCGTAGTTAAGATCAAGAGCTTACCCCCTCACCCCAGCCCTCTCCCCCAGGGGGGCGAGGGGGAAAGGGAGCAGATCTTCGTCGTGTTTGAGATTGCATTCACCCGAGATATTTCAGGTCGGTGTAGTTCGCATAAACCACGCGGTCAGTTACCTCTCCCCCAAGGGGGAAAGGGTGCAGACCGAGTGCTGTTCAAAACCTGAGTTCGATTCGATATTTCAGGCCGATGTATTTCGCATAAACCACGCGGTCAGTTCCCTCTCCCTCCGGGAGAGGGCTAGGGTGAGGGCAGCCCACCTGACACTCCTCACATATCGAGATTGACCCACCCCGGCTTCGCCACCTCCGGCGCCACCGCTTTCACAGTCTTGCCGGTGGCCAGCTCCACCCGCCGCGCCACCTCCGGATCATCGGCAAACGGCACCATGCTCGCCTCATCAAGACTGTCCGCCGTTTCCCGCCGCAAGCAGTACTCCACCGCCAGCCACAGAAACACCACGCCCAACACATCAAAGAAAATCTCCATCACGAGCGGCTCCCTGCCTCAGGCGATCTGTGCTTCGCGGTGGGCCAGCGCGACGTCGGCAACCCGCACCGTGCGCCAGACGTTGTAAGCCATCAGCAACATACCCGTGAGGAAGAACACCCCGCCGGCAAAGCGCACGATGAACCCCGGATGACTGGCTTGCAGCGCTTCGACAAACGAATAGGTCAGCGTGCCGTCCTCGTTGATCGCCCGCCACATCAGGCCCTGAGTGATGCCGTTGACCCACATCGAGGCGATGTACAACACCGTGCCAATCGTCGCCAGCCAGAAGTGCAGGTTGATCAGTGGTGTGCTGTACATCTGCTCGCGGCCAAAGACTTTCGGCACCATGTGATAAGTCGCGCCGAAGGTGATCATCGCCACCCAGCCCAAAGCCCCGGCGTGCACGTGGCCGATGGTCCAGTCGGTGTAGTGGGAGAGGGCGTTGACGGTTTTGATCGCCATCATCGGCCCTTCGAACGTCGACATGCCGTAGAACGCGAGCGACAGTACGAGAAAGCGCAGAATCGGATCGGTGCGCAATTTATGCCAGGCGCCGGACAAGGTCATCATGCCGTTGATCATCCCGCCCCAGCTCGGCGCCAGCAGGATCAGCGACATGGCCATGCCCAGTGATTGCGCCCAGTCCGGCAACGCGGTGTAGTGCAAATGGTGCGGGCCGGCCCAGATGTACAGGGTGATCAGCGCCCAGAAATGCACGATCGACAGGCGATACGAATAGACCGGGCGATTGACCTGTTTCGGCACGAAGTAATACATCATCCCGAGGAACCCAGTGGTCAGGAAGAAGCCCACTGCGTTGTGCCCGTACCACCACTGCACCATCGCGTCGGTAGCACCGGAATACACCGGATACGACTTGAACCAGTCCACCGGAATCGACAGGTGATTGACCACGTGGAGCATGGCGATCACCAGAATGAACGCGCCAAAAAACCAGTTACCGACGTAGATGTGTTTGGTCTTGCGCTGTACCACGGTGGTGAAAAACACGATGGCGTAAGCGACCCAGACCACGGCCATCCACACCGCGCCGGAGAATTCGATCTCGGCGTATTCCTTGGTGGTGGTGTAGCCCAACGGCAGGGTGATCAGCATGATCACGATCACCGATTGCCAGCCCCAGAAGGTGAACGCCGCGAGTTTGTCCGAGTACAGCCGCACCTGGCAGGTACGCTGGACTGCGTAATAACTGGCGGCGAATTGCGCGCTGCCGGCGAAACCGAAAATCACCAGGCTGGTGTGCAGCGGGCGCAAGCGGCCGAAGGTGGTCCACGGCAGGTCCAGGTTCATCTCTGGCCAGACCAGTTGCGAGGCGATCAACACGCCCATCGCCATGCCCACCACACCCCAGAAAATTGTCGCGATGACGAATTGGCGGACGACCTTGTAGTTATAAGCCTGTCCGATTGTTGCTGTGCTCATGGTCAGTTCATCCACGGTTGCAAAGTCTTGCCAGGCCACCCGGTCTGACATGAGCTGCACTGTAGAAACCCCGCCAGAAACAAAACAGGCTCAGGAATCTTTCATTTGTGCGGATCAGATTGAAGTGCTGACTGCGGCGTTCTGCCGCGCCCTGATATGGTTTTTATCGCTTCAGGTGAATCTGTAACGTGCTGCGCTGTTCCGCCATAGTCTGGGAAAATCTGTAGGAGTGAGCCTGCTCGCGATAGCGGTGTGTCAGTCAACATCTCAGTTGCCTGACACACCGCTATCGCGAGCAGGCTCACTCCTACAGGAATTGTGTGCGTCCTGATGAGGTGGCAGTGGCATGTATCAATATGATGATTACGACCGGGCGCTGGTGTTCGAGCGCGTTGCGCAGTTTCGCGATCAGGTCGAGCGCTTCATGGCCGGGGAATTGAGCGAAGAGGAGTTCCTGCCGCTGCGCCTGCAAAACGGCCTGTACATGCAGAAGCACGCCTACATGCTGCGAGTGGCGATTCCCTACGGCACGTTGAGCGCCGAGCAGATGCGCACCTTGGCGAGCATCGCCAGCGATTACGATCGCGGTTACGGCCACTTCACTACGCGGCAGAACATGCAGTTCAACTGGATCGAACTCTCCGAGGTGCCGGATATCCTCGAACGTCTGGCGCAGGTCAACATGCATGCGATCCAGACCTCCGGCAACTGTGTGCGCAACATCACCACCGAGGCGTTCGCCGGGGTCGCGGCGGACGAGTTGATCGACCCGCGTCCACTGGCCGAGATTCTGCGGCAGTGGTCGACGATCAATCCGGAATTCCTGTTTCTGCCGCGCAAATTCAAGATTGCCATTTGCTCGGCGAAGCAGGATCGCGCGGCGATCATGATGCACGACATCGGCCTGTATCTTTACCCCGGTCGCGACGGGCAGATGTTGCTGCGAGTGATCGTCGGCGGTGGTCTGGGACGCACGCCGATTCTTGGTTTGCAAATCCGTGAGGGCTTGCCGTGGCAGCATTTGTTGTCCTACGTTGAGGCCGTTTTGCGGGTGTACAACCGCCATGGCCGGCGCGACAACAAGTACAAGGCGCGGATCAAGATTCTGGTGAAGGCGTTGGGCATCGAGGCGTTTGCCAAGGAAGTCGAAGAGGAATGGCAGCACCTCAAGGACGGCCCGGCGCAGTTGACCAAGGCCGAATACCAACGGGTCGCCAGTGCCTTCGTGCCGCCGGTTTATCACACCCTGGCCGACACCGATCTGGACTTCGGCACACGCCTGGCGGAAAGCCCGGCGTTTGCCCGTTGGGTCGCGCGCAACGTGCAGCCGCACAAAGTGCCGGGTTACACCAGCGTGGTGTTGTCGACCAAACCGGGCATGGCGTCGCCGCCGGGGGATGTCACCGGTGTGCAGATGCTGGCGGTGGCCGACTGGTCGCAACGTTTCGGTTTTGGCGAGATTCGTATCGCCCATGAGCAGAACATCGTCCTGCCCGACGTGGCGAAAACCGACCTCTTTGCGTTGTGGCAACTGGCGTGCAAACACGATCTGGGCAGCGCCAACGTCGGCCTGCTCACCGACATCATTGCCTGCCCCGGCGGCGATTTCTGCGCGTTGGCCAACGCCAAATCGATTCCGATCGCCCAAGCGATTCAGGCGCGCTTCGACAACCTCGATTACCTGCATGATCTGGGCGATATCTGCCTGAATATCTCCGGCTGCATGAACGCTTGCGGCCATCACCACATTGGCAATATCGGCATTCTTGGCGTCGATAAGAACGGCAGCGAGTGGTATCAGATCACACTCGGTGGCGCCCAAGGTAAACACAGTGCGCTGGGCAAAGTCATCGGCCCATCGTTCAGCGCCGCTGAAGTGCCGCAGGTGATCGAGCGGATCATCGGCACGTTTGTCCGCTATCGCGAGCACGAGGAATTGTTCGTCGATACCGTGGCGCGGATTGGCCTGGAGCCGTTCAAGGAACGGGTCTATCCGAAAACGCTGGAGGCCACTGCATGAATAATTTATTGCGGCTGGAGCAGGGCGCGGCACGGATAGTCACGGATGACCCATGGACGCTGCTGCGTGAGCCTTCGACGCCGAGGCCTGACGGCTTGCTGATGCTGCCGCTGGCGCATTGGCTGCAATCACCGTCGACCCACGCGGTGTGGCTCGGCCCGGACGACGAGGTTGAAAGTCTGGTGCCGTGGCTGGGATCGTTGCCGCTGATTGCGCTGGATTTTCCGAGTTTTCGCGACGGCCGTGCATATAGCCAGGCGTATCTGCTGCGCAGTCGGTTCGGCTGGGCAGGGGAGTTGCGCGCGATCGGCGATGTGTTGCGTGATCAGCTGAGCCATATGCGCCAGTGCGGGTTCGACAGTTTTGCGGTACGTGAGGACAAATCTGCCGAGGATGCGTTGAAAGGATTGGCCGGGATGAGCGTGCTGTACGGGCGTTCGGTGATCGAACCACGCCCCTTGTTCCGTCGGCGCTAACCCTTTGCCCGGGCAGGGGAAACCCCTAGAAACCTCATGAATCGGGCATTTTCCCTTGGGTCGATGGTGGCCTTTTGGTAGAGTCGCCGTCGCCAGCGGGTTTTCGGCTGGACGATGGAACCGAAGAAGGGAGTCTGATCAGTGAGTCCGGGCAAAAAAATTCTCGGCCTCACAGCGTTGCTTTTAATGGTGACGCTGTGGGCCAGTTACTTTTACGTATTCAAGGAAAACCGCAGCGGCCAGCTCGGCGGCGTCGGTGAAAGCACCGCGTGGTGCGGCACGCCACCGTCCACGGAAGCGGCGTTGCTGGGCAAGGACCAACTGACCTTGCGCGTCACCAACAACCTGCGCGGCGAGTTCATGCTCAGTGGCTCATTGGTGGTTTCGGAACGCACGTTCAACCGCTATGACCTCGGTCGCAACGAACTGCGTTTGCGTCTGGAACCCTTGCAATGGTCCTACGGCGTTACGCCGATCTTCCTTGAACAGGTCAAGGTGCAGCCGCTGAGCCGCAACCTTTCCGCCACCAACAAAAGTGCCTACGCCGAACTTGAACCGCGCCCGATCGGTGTGCAGGGGCAAGTTACCGAATTCCCTTTCGACACGTATCGCTACGGCTATAAACCGGTGCTCTATTACCTCAAGGGCAGCGAACGTATTGACCTGCGTTTCAAGAACATCACCACGTTGATGGAGATGTCCAACACCTTTACGCCGATCCAGAAGTACAACCGTGTCGACTACATCAACGAGAAAACCTCAATGATTCGTGACGAGGATTACAAGGCTTACGGCCCGCACGAATGTGCCTTCAGCGTCGAGCGCAAGGGGTCGTTCAAGGTTGTGGTGTTGTTGCTGCTGTTGGTGCTGTGCCTGCCGTTGCTGCTGGTGTTTTACCGTAATGAGCCGGGGATCGACTTCCTTGCCACGCTGTTGGGCGCCGCGATCGTGCGGGTGCTGCTGATCGGGCCGGTGCAGGATTTCCAGCTGTACAACATCGACTTCCTGTTGGGCGCGGCGATTTTGCTGGTGGGCACGGTATCGTTGATCAAGGCGATGCACATCAACAGCCGGCGGGAGATGGCGTTGCGCAGTGGTGAGACGTCGTCCTGGTAATTGGGTGAACCCTTAAAAGCCCCTCACCCTAACCCTCTCCCGGAGGGAGAGGGGACTGACCGAGGTGTCTGGCGAGTGACACCGACGTGAAAGACCGAGTCGATTATGGATTCAAAGCCAGTCGTTCACGTCGGTGTATCTCTTGAATATCCCCCAATCGGTCCCCTCTACCTCTGGGAGAGGGCTAGGGTGAGGGCAAGAGGATCTCCGGCCAATCACTTAAGCGCCGGATCCCCCATATTCATCTTCTTCCATCCCTGCAACAACACCTGCGCCTTCGGCTCCTGCCCACTGTCGAGATACCACTGAATCAGCGACAACCGCGCATTGCGGTTCGCCGGTTGAACCTTGAGCAGCCCCTCCAACACCGCGCAGGCCTCATCGACCTTGCCGCTTTCATGCAACGCCACCGCCAGCACATAACCGTATTGCGCGTTCTGCGGCTCCAGTTGCGCGGCTTTCTTCAGCGGCGACATGGCGTCGACGGCCTTGCCGGCACGGATCAGCGACAGGCCCCGGGTGTGCTGCAACAGCGCCGCGTCCGGGTGTTGCTTGAGGCTGTCATCGAGCAACGTTTGCGCTTCCTGACCTCGACCATTGGCTTCAAGCCATTGCACCAGCGTCACCAGCGCCGGGTAAAAGTCCGGGTCGCGCTTGAGCGCCGAGCGCAGCAGACCTTCAACTTCCGCGGCACGGCCACTGGCCTGGTACAGCATCGCCAGATTCAGATTGGCCTCGGCACGTTCCAGCAGACTCTTCTGCACCGCTTCGTACTCGGCAATCGCCGCATCCCAATTGGCTTGCGCTGCGCCAAGACCGCCATTGCGCGCAACACTCAGCAGATCCCGTGCGGCAACGATGCGCACGGCTTTCACCGGATCACCCAGCAGCGGTGCCAACAACGGTGCTCGCTCCGGAGGCGGCAAGAACGCACTGATCGCCCGCACGGCACTTTCGCGCACTTGCGGCGCCGGATTCTTCAGATCCTGCGTTGCCAGTTTCAACGCCTGTTCGCTCGGATACAGCGGCAGGTCCGCGAGCAATGTCGCGCGTTGAATCGCCGGCAGATTGCTGCGCTGCAACTGCTCATACAACGCATCCGCAGCACCCGGCTGGCCGTTGCGGATCAGCCACAGACTTTCGTCATAACGCGGTGCCTGCGGCGCGGTGGACGCGTTCCACAACTTGAACTGCGCGGTGACCTTGTCGCCAGCCTTGCCCTGATGGCAGGTCAGGCACGCGTCCGGCGTGCCGAGCTTCTGCGCCCGTTCCGGGTTGGGAATGCTGAAGCTGTGGTCATGGCGGAAGTCGTTGCCCATGTAGAACTTGCCGGGCATGTGGCAATCCACGCACTGCGAACCGGGCTGGCCCAGGGTGTGGCGGGTATGTTCGACGGAGTCGTAGTTCTTCGCTTGCAGGCCTTTGCCGTCAACGCCTTCGATCGAAGTCTTGCCGGCGGCGTTGTGGCATTGCAGGCATACCGCGTTGCCCGGTGCTTTCAGTTCGGTGCTGTGCGGGTTGTGGCAGTTGCTGCACCGCACGCCCTTGTCGAACATCTTGCTTTGCAGGAATGAGCCGTGTTCGAACACCTCATCCTTGATCTTGCCGTCCAGCGCATACAACTCGCGGGTCAGGGTGCTGGGCAGGTAATCGTCCATCAGGCGCTTGCCGACGGTGTAGCCATCGCCCAGCGGCGCACGCCGCGCGTGGCAACGGGCGCAGGTTTCGATCTCGACGGTGGCGTTCTTGTTCTTGAGATCGACGTCGAAACCCTGATGGATCAGATCGGTTTTTTTCTGCGTCCACTCCAAGTGATTCGACGCCGGACCGTGACACGCCTGACAACCGACACCGAGGCTGTTCCAGTGACTGTTGAAGGTGTTGCTGGCCGCATCGAAATTGCGCTTGAAGCCAGTGGTGTGGCACTCGACGCACATGAAGTTGGCGTTCTGGCTCGGCTTGCTCCAGTGCAGCGGATTCTTGAAGTTCACGCCTTGGCCGGGGTAGAGATGAAACCAGCGGTTTTTCTCGGTATCCCACGCCACACCGAGTGCCTGCAAGCGACCCTCACCGACTTCGATCAGGTATTGCTGCAGCGGTGCGATGCCGAAGGTGTAGGCGACTTTGAAGTCGGCATGCTTGCCGTCGATGCCGGGCGTGTTGACCCAGAACTCATCGCCCTTGCGCGAGAAGCGCGTGGTCTCGTTTTCGCCTTTGAAGGTGATGTTGTTGAAGTTGCCGAGCATCGTTTCAGCGTTCGCCGGCTGCATCGCCAACTGGTGATGTGAACCTTGCCAGTCCTTGACCTGTTCGCTGTGGCAGCCCTGGCATTGTTGTTCATCGACCATCGTCACCGGTTTGTTCACCACAACAGGCTGCGGCTTTACGGCTGCTGACACGCTTATTGGCGCAGGTTTTACGGGGGCGGGAGCAGGGCTGAACAGAAACCAGCCGATCCCCGCCACGGCGGCCAGCAGCACGCCAATGGTGATCGGGAACAGATATTTTGAGAGTGAAGATCGAGGTGAATCAGGGTCAGGTTGTGCTGTTTTATTTTTATGCTTGGGCATTGCGACTTCCGTAGTCCAGGTGCATTTGCCGTCTGGCGTGCGTTCAAGCTCGGTGCAGCTTTGCCGGATGACCGGCGTCTGTCAAATGACGGTTGTGATCCGCTGCGCAGCGTTGCGTGAATATTGTGCTTTGCAATCGCAATTGCTGAGGTTTTAGCTATACCTGTAACTCCCCTAGGCAAAGTTTTCGGCCTTCTGACAGGAGTTACAGCATGAAGCTAGCAGTGATGATGGGCACACTGTGTTTTGCCACCCTCGCAGTGGTAGGTTGTTCCAGCAAAACCGTCGACCCGAAAGAGTACTCCGGCTTCCTCAAGGACTACAGTCAGCTCAAGGAGGCCAAATCCCCGTCCGGTGCCGAGGTCATGCGCTGGATCGATCCGAAGGTCGATATCAAAAAATTCACCAGTGTGTACATCGAGCCGACTCAGCTCTATCCGAAACCGCAACCGACCGCGAAGATCTCCCAGCAGACCCTCAATGGCATCACTTCCTACTACGATCAGGCACTCAAGCGTGAGATCGGCAAAGACCTGCCGTTGGCCACCGGCCCAGGCCCTGGCGTGATTGTGGTGCGTGCGGCGATCACCGCCGTGAGCAGCAAGACCGAAGGCCTGCACGCGTATGAGGTGATTCCGATTGCCCTGGTGGCAGCAGCGGTCAGCACGGCCAGCGGTATTCGCGATCAGGAAACTACGTTGGCCACCGAAGCGGTGTTCCTCGATGGCGCGAATAACAAGGTCGTCGCGCAAGTGGTACGCAAAGGCACCGGCAAGCCACTGGAAAATGATTCGCAGGCGATGAGCGCCAACGACGTCAAACCCGTCATCGATGGCTGGGCCTCAGACCTGCGTCAGTCGTATCTGAAGCTCAAGGCAGCCAAGTAAACGCACGAGGCCGGAGGTCCGCGAGGAATCTCCGGTCTGTGCACACCCTCAGAAGTCGGCGCGCGCCCGGCGGTTGTAGTGACTGAGCAGGACGTCGTAACCGCGAGTGACGGCGTAGTAGTCGTCGCTCAAGCGTTGCGGTTCGGCGTGGTTTTGCCAGTCCTCGTGCAGGGTTCTCAACGCGTCGAGATACGTTTGCGAGGGCGCGCGGATGTAATCCCACAAGTCACGCGCGTCATCGTCCTTGTTTCGCAAACCACCCAAACGAAGGCCCATGAGCGGCTCGTGGCGATCCCACGCCTGTTGCAGATCGGCGGTGGTGTCGGCCACGGCTTGCGGGGTCAGCGTGCGGTGTTTCATCCCGTCTTCGAGCAGGTCCAGTGTCTCCCGGGCCTGAATCATGTACGCCAGCAGCGACCAGTGGATCTCCTTACCCACGCGCGCTTCCAGCAGCTTGAGCTGCTCGGGGCGCTGAGCCACGTCCAGTGGCAGCAGTTCCTCTCGCAAGGCTGTCGATGCATTGATGTAGGCATTGCTGGCGGCCTGGATTTGCCCCGAGCCCTGGGACAACCGGGCGAGCGGCGTGGCATAAAAATTCGCACTTCTGTCGAGTCGCTCCGGCGTAAAGATCACCGCTGCTCCCTGCAGTGCTTGCGCGTAGTCACGGACTTTTTGTGAAAGCACTGGCTGATAGGCCAAGAGTTCGAGTTTTTCGTTGATATGACTGAGGCAGAGATCCTTTTGGATGTCCTGCACGGTGTACGCATCCGTGTTGTCGAAATCCCGTGCCTCAGCAAGATAATGCCCGAATGCATCACTTGTTGGCCGCGGACGTTCGAATTTGTCGTAGGCGTTGCGCCAGTGCACATCGACGCGGTTGACGCAGGCGATGATCGGACTCAACGCATTGGCCTGGGCGGTCACAAGGGATTCGCGCTGATCAAGCCACAGATCGAGTTTCAGGAACGGCCGGGTCGCGCTCGACAGCCCCATCACCACCAGAACGACCACTACGCCGCTGACAAACATGAATCTCGACGTCATGGCCGTGCCTCCGCGGGATACCACTGTTCACGGGTGGCGGGAGCGCCGCAATCGAAAGAACTCGCCGGCAACCGGCTACACAAACGCTCGGCCCAGGGTTGTAGCCCCTGATTGCGATTGACCGTGCCTTGACTGGCGGCCACTTTGAACACGCCCAGCACCAGCACCAGGGCGACAACGCCGAGTAGCGTCAGGCCGATTTTCGCCGGCAGGTTGGTCTTTTCCCAGGACGTGTGTGGCTTGACCTGACGGCGACGGATCAAACCCACGCAGGCCAGTGTGGCGGCATAGACGCCGCCAGCGATGGGGCCGAAAAACCAGCTGAGCCCAGCCACCATCAATGCGCAGGGAATCAGATCACGCAGTATGCCGAACGGTGCAGCCTCCTTGGCGAACCCTGGCCACAACCGTGCGCTGAGGCGGTCATCCAGCAGCCAATGGGTGTGCGCCAATTCGTGAGTCAGCCAGTTGATGCCCGCAGCGATCACCCCAAACACGATCGTTGAGGTCATGACGATATTGAACAGCCCGGTGACGCGCAGCCCCAGCGGGATGAAATGAGTAAACGCACCGATCAGACAGGCCAGCACCACGCCAAGGTAGGTCGGCCATTCGCCACGGCTCAGCTCCCAGTCACGCCAGAAAAACGCGGTGCCACCGGGCAACTCTGCACAGACCTTCGGATGATTGGCATACAGCGCCGAACTCAAATGTCGGCAATGCTCCCAATCTTTCTCACGCAGGCGCCGGGCCAGCGCGCGACGCTGGCTGAACGGGCCGCTCCCGAGCAACAGGCGCGCGGCGCGGTGTTCGGCAGTGGCGGGTGGCTCTTGCGCGAGCTGACGTTGTTGCGCGATAAAAATCGGTGCCTCATGGCGCGCGACCAGACGCTTCCATTCATCTTGCGGGCAACGGTTGGCCGGGCCGGAATGCCAGCCCTGGCCCGCACAAACCTGCTCGAAAACAGCGCAGGACCAGTGTTCGCTGTCCAGTAGCAATCGACTCAGGAACAGGTTGAACCACAGCCGGTGTACTTCAGCGTCGAGCCACAGACATTGGCCGCACTGTGCGTAGGCCTGCAAAAAGGCCGCACTGTCCTCACGATCGAGGGCATCACGCAGCGGTCGAGTAATGCGTTCGCGCTGCTGATCGAGCAAATGTTCGATGGATTCCTCATCCAGTTCCAGGCGCTGCCAGGCACTGAACCAGTGATAGGTCTGCACCGCCCAATCGACCATCGGCGCCGATGTTTGCGGGTTCTCGATGCAATGCTGCAGCAGGGTTTCTTCGAGGATATGCGCGCAACCCTGCTCAACGGCGAGGGCATGGCGTTGTTGCAACTGCGCAAGGCTGGTGCCTTGCAGCGAGCGAGTTGCCTGTTGCAAGGCATCGACTTCGACCACGGTCAGGCCGGTCAAATCCCAGCTGTCGTCTTCGCTCTCTGTGTTTTCGTTGGCCTGCGCCCATTCCTTGTAATTCAGGGCTTGCTCATAGGCGTCACGCAGGCGCTGGAAGCCCTCGGCGTCTTCGTCCGGACGGGTCTGTTTGAGCAGGGCAGCGTATTGGCGTTTGATACTGCGCGTATCGGCGTCGGCCGTAAGGCCAAGGACGGTCCAGCAACTCATTGCGTGTACAACTCCATTGAAAACCTGCGACGCGGTCCAGTGATGGCACTTTGATTTTGCGCACCCTACCTGTTTCGCGTCGAAAAGTCCTCAGCCGTCGTTTACTTGCCGACGAACCAGCGGAAATAGGGGTTGCCACCATCACTGCGCATCACTTCACCGATATCCCGTGCCCAGGCATCGCGGTCGCCGTCGTAGGCATGCAGGCTGGCGCGATAGAACTGCATCAGGCGCTGGCGATGGATTTCCATGCGCTCGTTGAACCCGGCATCGGCATTCACCAATGGCGGCGCCTGATACAGATCCAACAGTGCCGGCAACACCCGCGTGATCTCCTTGCTGCGCACCCACGGCGCATATTCGATACGGGGCTGATCGTCGGTTACCGCCGGCGCGTCGGCAGCAAAACGCTCGAGGCCGGCGCGATCGGTGACCCAGGTCGCGAGCAGGGCAGCGGCGGAACCGATGCCGACATCCTGCAAGGTGCTGCGTACGCTGTCCTGCTGGAAACGCGCGGTGATTTTCGCGGCGTCCAGTTCCATCGGTTGCAGCGAACCGACCAGCAACATCTCGTGGAACTCGCTGGTCCACAGCGACGCGTACGGGAACACGTCGAGGAAGCTGCGCACGAGCGAACGCGAGTCATCAATGTTCTGCGTCGGCAGCGGCAGCCACTGGGCGACGATGCCTTTGTGCTCAAGGCGACTGGCCGCCAACTGGTAGAAATCCCGCGAATACAAATTGACTACGCCGGCCGCAGACGGCGGTGGCGGTTCGAGGGTGATCAGGTCGTAGCTTTGCGCACTGCGCAACAGTTCCTGGCGCCCGTCGCGCAGACGCACATCGACGCCGGGATCGCTGGCGGCGTTGAAGTTGCCTTTGAACAGTGGCGCGGCTTTGACCACCGACGGCAGCAGCTCGGCGACCACCCGATGTTCCAGGCCCGGATAGCGCAACATGGCGCCGGCGGTGATGCCGGTGCCGAAACCGATCACCAGCGTCGAGCGCGGCTCGCCGTTGTGAATCAGCAGTGGCAGCAACGCTTGCACGCGCATGTAGCGCAGTGAAGGCATGGCGTCACCGGTGTTCGACACGCCTTGAATATACAAACGATGAAAGGTGTTATCGCCGCGACCTTGAGCAACCACGGCGACGGTGCCACCACGGCCTTCTTCATAGAACGACAGGCTGCCGTTGCGCGCACCGGGCAGCAGGCTGGCGAGTTTGTCGACCGGGGTGAACACAGCAAAAGCAATCGAGACCAGACCGAGAGCAACCACGGTCTGACGCCGGCCTTTTTTGACGTGATGACCTTTGCGCACGGCAAAGTAGCCGACGCCGGCGGCGATAATCGCCAGCAGGCCCAAGGTGCGCACAAGCCCCAATAGCGGGATCAACAGAAAGCCGCAAAGCATCACCCCGACAATCCCGCCGAGCGTATTGAACGCCACCACGGCCCCCACATCCCGGCCGACGCGTTCATGGCCGACACTCAGGCGCAAGGCCAGCGGAAACGCCGCGCCGAGCAGCAGCGTCGGCACAAAGACAATGCTCAAGGCTGCCACCGCGAAGCGTGCGCTCATGCCGGTCAGTTCACTGGCGCCCAGGCTCAACAGCCACATTTCCGCCTGACTTTGCGCGATCACCAGCCAGCGCCCGAGCAGGGCGATTTCCAGCAAGGCGACCAGCCCTGCGCCGGCAATCAGCAAACCGAACACGCCCCACGGATCACGAATGCGCTCGACCCGCCGGGCGAGCAGGGCGCTGCCGATAAACAGCCCGGTCAGATAGGTTGCAAGCACCACGGCAAACGCGTAGGTGCGGGTGCTCATGAACTGCACGATCGATTGCGACCAGACCACTTCATAGCCGAGCGCCACGCCACCGGCGATGGAGTACAGCCACAGCGCGCTGCGATCCGGGGCTTTTTCCGCATGATGTTTAGTGAGGGTTGCCACTGGCACCGGATGCTGCCGGGCCAGCCACAACGCACCGATGGCAGCCAACAGATTGAGCATCGCCGCGAACAACGCGCTGCCACGGACGCCGAGGCTGGCGATCAACACAAACGCGGCGAGCAGGGTGCCGACAATCGCCCCCAAGGTATTGGCCGCATACAACTGACCGCCAGCCTTGCCCGGATCGGCGGCGAGCGAACGCACCAGCACCGGCAGGGTGCCGCCCATCAACACCGCGGGCAGCCCCACCAATGCGAACGGCAATATCCACGCAAGCAGGCCGACATGCTCTTGCAGCCAGGCAAACGGACTGGCCGCCAGACTCATGGTCACGGTCGCGCCGACGCCGAGAATCGCCACCAGCACTTCCAGCCCGGCATACAGCAACACCGGTTGCTGCAAGCGATCGGCCCAGCGCCCGAACAGCCAGCCACCGATCGCCAGCCCGGCGAAAAACGCGCTGATGCCAGTGGTGATCGCGTACACCTCGACCCCGACTACCAGCGACAGTTGCTTGATCCACAGCACCTGATAGACCAGCGCCGCAGTGCCGGAGATGCACAGCAGCAGCGCGGGGACGAGCAAGGCTGGGGAGGTGGTTTGTGTGACGGGTATGGCCGATGGCTTGCTGGCGATACGTGAGGACATGCGAAGGCCTTAATTCAAGAGTCACTGTGACGGTACTGGCTCCTTCGCGAGCAGGCTCGCTCCCACACTGGACCTGTGTCCACCACAAATCCCCTGTGGGAGCGAGCCTGCTCGCGAATGGGGCCGATACGGTCCCAAGTCAAAAATAGGGCCGTCCGCCGGTGAGGGCGAACGGCAGTCCAGCGGGCTTACTGTGCAGCTTTCATTTTTTCAGCGATTTTGGCGTCAACCGCAGCACGGATCTGGTCGATGCTGAAGCTGGCGGGTTTCTGGCTAGGTGGGTACTCGACGAAGGTCTGCAGGAACGCCGCCGACTTCATCACGGCCATTTCGGTCAGATAAACGTTTTTGGTGGTCCAGTCGTAGTACTGATCGGAAACGATGTCAGCACGTTCGTACGGGTCCATCCGCAGGTTGAAGATTTTCGGTACACGCAGGCACACGAACGGTTCGCTCCAGACCTTGAAACCGCCCGGGGCGCGTTGTTCGCAGAACACCGCTTTCCAGTTGCCATAGCGCATCGACACGAGCACGCCGTCGTCGTTGAAATAGTAGAACTCTTTACGCTCACTCTTAGGGCTTTGGCCGGTCAGGAAAGGCAATTGGTTGTAACCGTCCAGATGCACCTTGAAGCTGGTGCCGCCGGAGGTCGGCGCCCAGCCTTTGAGCAACTTGTTGGCGACATCGGTTTCACCAGCCGCTGCGAGCAAGGTCGGGAACCAGTCCAGACCCGAGAACATCTCGTTGGTGACTTCACCGGGTTTGATCTTGCCCGGCCAGCGAACCATTGCCGGCACGCGATAAGCACCTTCCCAGTTGGAGTTTTTCTCGTTGCGGAACGGCGTGGTCGCCGCATCCGGCCAGGAGAACTGGTTAGGACCGTTGTCGGTGGTGTAGACAACGATGGTGTTGTCGGTGATTTTCAGGTCATCAAGGGTTTTCAGCAGTTTGCCGACGTCGGCGTCGTGTTCGAGCATGCCGTCCGCATATTCATTGCCGGGCATGCCACTCTGGCCCTTCATCGAATCACGCACGTGGGTGAACAAGTGCATGCGCGTGGTGTTCATCCAGACGAAGAACGGTTTGTCCGCCTTGGCCTGTTTCTCGATGAACGCTTGCGCAGCAGCGGTGGTTTCGTCGTCGATGGTTTCCATGCGCTTGGTGGTCAGCGCGCCGGTGTCTTCGATCTTGCCGTCGGCGAAGCTGTGGATCACGCCACGCGGAGACACAGCCTTGACGAACTCGGCGTCATCTTTCGGCCAGTACGGACGTTCAGGTTCTTCTTCCGCATTGAGGTGGTACAGGTTGCCGAAGAATTCGTCGAAACCGTGGTTGGTCGGCAGGTATTCGTCCTTGTCGCCCAAGTGGTTCTTGCCGAACTGGCCGGTCGCATAGCCCTGCGACTTGAGGGCCTGAGCAATGGTGATGTCACGTTTCTGCAGGCCCACCGGAGCACCGGGAATGCCGACTTTCGACAGACCGGTACGCAGTGGCGTCTGGCCGGTGATGAACGACGATCGTCCAGCCGTACAGCTGTTCTCCGCATAGTAATCGGTGAACATCATGCCTTCTTTGGCGATGCGGTCGATGTTCGGGGTCTTGTAGCCAACCACCCCCATCGAATAGGCGCTGATGTTGGTCTGGCCGATGTCATCGCCGAAGATCACCAGAATGTTGGGTTTTTCAGCCGCTGTGGCCGTTGCCGACAGCGCCATGACCGAAGTCGCCACTAAGGCGAGCTTGGGTAGCCACTTGCGTATGCGAGTCATCTGACTTGCTCCTTTTCGCGGGGGTCGTTTATTGCGACTAACGTTTATTGCAGTCCTGCATCACGCTTTCTTATTGCACTTGCCCGGTTGCCGGCGATTCGAACGGGTAGATCCGGCGCCATTCGGACGCCATGTCGACCACGGTCCAACCACGGGAATTGGCTTCGTCGAGGGCCTTGTCGAGCCGGCCGATATCGGATTGGCGGTCATACGCCCATTCGCGTTTGGCGTCGGTGTGATGCACCAGCCCCATGAAACGCTTGCCGGAGCCGGCGGCTGTCCACTGCAGCATCTGCAGGTCGCCGTCGGAGTTGCCGAAGGCGAGGATCGGCCGTTTGCCGATCACCGCGTCGATGCTTTCCGGTTTGCCGGGGCCGTCGTCGTTGTGCGCCAGTTTCGGCGTGCGCACGATCGAGGCCTTGCCGTCCTTGTATTGAAATGAAGTGATGAAGGTGGTGCCGATCACTTGTTCTGGCGGGATGCCGTAGACCTTCTCGGCGAAGGCGCGCATGAACGCGGTATCGCCGCCGGAGACGATGTAGGTCTTGAAGTCCTGGCTGCGCAGATAGTCGAGCATTTCCAGCATCGGCTGGAAGATCATCTCGGTGTACGGCTTGCCGGTTTTCGGATGCCGTGCCTGACTGAGCCAGGTCTTGGCGTAGTCATCGAAAGCCTCGGTGGTCATGCCGGTGTGGGTCGCCCCAACGATTTTCAGCAGCCCCTCCATGCCGGAAGCCGCCAGAGCCTTGTGATCGTTTTCCAGTACGGCTTTGAACGGCTGGGTGGTTTTCCACTCCGGATGCTGCGCGGCGGTGCGCTTGACCTCATCGAAGGCGAACAGCAATTCGAAATAGGCCGGTTGTTCACTCCACAACGTACCGTCGTTGTCGAACACGGCGATGCGGTCGCCCGGTTTGACGAAGTCCTTGCTGGTCTGGTCGGTCACCGCCTGCACGAACTCGATAATGTTCTTCTTCGCCGGGCCGTCACTCCACGACGGCAGCGGCTCGTTGGCTTGAGCCAGCAGTGGCAGGGCGAGGCCAAACAACAGGGCGAGTCCGAAACGTTGGCGTTGCCGTAGCGCAGTCGTCATGGGAAATCCTTCTCGTGAACGGGGTTGAGCGGGCGCAGGGCCGAGGCCGGTTTTGCGTGTTGCTGTTCGGCCTGACTGTGAAGCGTAGTCAATGATTCGCGCAGTTGAACGAGTGTTTGCTCGGTACTCGGCTGGCGACCGTAAAGCCCGCGTAACAGGCCTTGCAGGCGTGGGCCGGCATCGACCAGTTTCAGGCCCAGGCGACTGCGCCGCAGCCACAGGTACAGCGCGCTCAACTGCGCCGGTCGGGCTTGCAGTTGTGCATCGATTTGTTGCCAGGCGAAGTCGGGGGATTGCTGCCACGCCCATTGTTTAGCTTGCCGGCGTGCTTGCCAGTTTTTTCTGGCGCGGATGAGTGCCGGACGCAACAGATAAGCGGCGGCAACGACAGCGGCGATCAGCGTTAGCCACAACAGCCAGCGGGTGGAGAAACGCAGATGATTCTGGCCCAGTTGCTTAAGGTCTTGGCTGATCGAAAACACCGGTTTGTAGGCCGTGCCGGCCGCTGCTTCGAAGGTCACCGCCGGCACTTTCGCGGTGCGCGATTGGCGAGTGCTGGCGTCCCACCATTTCACCTCAACGGCCGGCAGCGTGTGCGAACCGGCCTTGTCGATGCGGTAGGTGACGCTGTCGATGCGCTGGCCACCAAGGATGTCACCGCGACCATCATCCAGAGAAGTGACTTGCGGGGTTTTGGTATAGCGGCTCAAACCGGGGATATCACCGAACGCGGGAATCGGCAGCGCCATCGCCAATGCGCCGTCCGCTTGCAGGGTCAGTTGGCGGGTGATGCTGTCGCCGACTTTCAACGGCGTCGTCGAATTTGTGATGCTTTGAGTGAAACGCAAACCGCTGGCCACCAGCGGGGTTTCCCCGGGTTTGAAACCGGGCGGTTGTGCGGCGCTGAACTGCACCGCTTGGCTTTGCGCAGTGATTTCTGTCGTGGCTTGGCCGGGTGTCGCGCGCACGGTCAGAGAAGGGATATCAAACGTGCGCGCAACGTTCGGGGTGATCAGGTAGCTGTAGCGCAAACCGCTGAAGGCCTGGCCGTCGATGGTTTGATTCAGGTGCTGCGCCTGACCGTCCGGCGGCATGACCAGTGCGCCGTCGAGTTTAAGGTCGGGCAGGGTGGCGGCGCTGGTGAACCAGGTGTCGGTGAGGACGTCGATTTGCAGCTCGACGAGGCCGCCGACCATGGCGCCTTCGGCGGGCTGCAGATGGGCCTGGACTTTGAGTTGCGGGTCGGCGGCGAGGGCCTGGAGTGTGAACAGGCCACTGATGAGTAAGGTGCCGAGTATCCGGGTGCCTGTGCTGGCCTTATCGCGAGCAGGCTCACTCCTACAGGGGATTGTTGGCGCACACAAAACCAATGTAGGAGTGAGCCTGCTCGCGATGGCCACAACTCGGTTCATAGGGTTCATGGCCTGGCTCCTTGCTGATCCTGCAAGCTGAATTTCTGCTTGAGAAACTTCGCCGGCGAAGTGGTCAGGTTCTGCAACCACAAAGCATCTGACGCGGCCTGCTCAGTCTGCACGGCTTTGCTCTGGCCCTTGCCCGGTGCCTTGTCGAATTTCACCTCATCAGGTTTCGTCTCCGGGGCGTTTTTCTCGGCGCTTTCGGTGTCCTTGAGCAACGCCTGGGCCAAGGCTAGATTGGCCGTCGCTTCGGGGAATTGCGGTTGCAGCTTCAAGGCCTGGGTATACGCAGCGATGGCTTCATCGAACTTGAAACGACGCACATAAATATTGCCCAGATAGAAATAGGCCTGCGGCGTGTCGAGCCGCGCGAATGTCGCCAGCGCCAGGTCGTAATCGGCCGCGTGATACGCCGCGACACCTTTCCAGTACGGGTCGACAAACAACGCCGCCGCTTGCGGCAGGTGCTCATGCTCGAAGGCCCAGCGGCCTTGCTGATCGCGGGTGAAGAAGGCATCGGTCAGGGCGTTGGCCTGCGCTGGCGCCGCTGGCCAGCCGAGGCCAATCGCCAATGCCAGCGCGGGCATCCAGTTGACGCTCCAGCCCTTGCGCACATTGATCAGCGCCAACAGCAGCAGCGGCCAGCACAACCAGTAACCGGCGTCTTTCCAGTGCAATTCACGCTGCTCGGCGCTGGCACTCTGGAAGTGTTGCTGCGCGTGCAGTTCGATCCAGTCCAGGTCGTCGTTATTCAGGGTCAGGCTGCCCAGCGGCGCATCGAGGGCAGAGGCCAGTTGTTTGATTGCAGCCTGATCGAAACTGCCCAGCGCCGGACGCCCGTTGGCGTCGGTGCGCGGCTGGCCGCTGGCGTCGTGAATGACGCCGCCGTCCTCACTGCCGACCGCCAAAACCAGCACTTGCAACGGACTGTCGCCCACCCGTTTGTCGAGGCCGTCGAGCTGTGCAGTGTCGGCGCCATCGGTGATCAACAGCAGGCTGCCGGGCGTTTTTTCGGCGCTGAGCAAGCGCTTCGCCTGATCGATCACCGCGCCGACATCTTTGCCCGGCTTGTCGATCAGTCCGCTGCCCAACGCTTGAATGAAGGTGTCGAGCAGCGCCGGATCGTCGGTGGGCGGCAACACCAGATGTGCGCTGCCGGCGTAGGCGATCAGTGCGGTGCGGGCGCCGGCGCGGCGCTGGATCAGGTCGTGCAGTTTGTGTTTCGCCGCTTCCAGGCGAGTCGGCTGCACATCGCTGGCGTCCATCGACGGCGACAGGTCCACGGCGATAATCAACGGCGCACGGTTTTCGAGAAAGTCCGGTCGATCCTGTTCCCAGGTCGGCCCGGCCGCCGCAACCGCAGCGACGATCATCAGCGCGCACAGCAGGTGCACCGGGCGCAGGCGTTGATGGTCCTGTGGGGTGATCAGCAAATGCGGCAACAGGTGTTCGGCGATGTTGCCGCGCAGCCGTCGTTGCAGGTCGCGACCGCGCCGCCAGAGTAGCGGCAGCACGGCGCCGAACAGCGCCAGCAGCAGCCAGAGGGGACGGAGGAAATGGAAGTCACTGAGGTTGATCTCCATCTCAGGCCTCCTGCCGCTGACGGGCAAACGCCAGGCGCACACGCAGCAGCGCGCCGAGGTGATACAGGACCAACAGGGCAATCGCCGCGCCCAGTGGCCAGTAGAACAACTCGCGTTGCGGTTGATGGCTGAGGGTTTTCACTTGATGCGGGGTCAGCCGATCGAGGGTGCTGTAGACCTGATCCAGCGCGTTGCGGTCTTCGGCGCGGAAGAATTGGCCGCCGGTGGTTTTGGCGATCTGCTCCAGCGCTGACAGGTTGACCTTGGCTTCACCGGACGCGCTCGGGTCGCCGATGCCGATGGTGTGAATGATCACGCCTTTGTTGGCGGCCATTTCAGCGGCGTGATCGGGAGTGATCGCGCTGCTGGTGTCGTTGCCGTCGGTGAGCAGGATCAGCACTTTTTCCTGCTCATGGGCCTGATCCAGCAGCTTCAGGCTCAGGCCGATGGCATCGCCGATCGCGGTGTTCGGGCCGGCCATGCCGATGCCGGTGTCGGCCAGCAACAGCGACAGACTGGCATGATCGAGGGTCAGCGGTGCCTGCGGATAGGCGCCGCTGCCGAACACGATCAGGCCGAGACGGTCGTCCTTGCGCTTGTCGATGAAGCCTTGCACGACTTGTTTGACGGCGGCGAGACGATTGATTTTTTCGCCGTTGGCGTTGCTGAAATCTTCGGTTTCCATCGACTGCGAAAGGTCGATGGCGAGCATCAGGTCGCGCACCGGTTGTTGTCGTTCGATAGGTTTTTCAATGAATACCGGGCGTGCGGCGGCCAACAGAATCAGGGCCCACACAAGGAAGTTCAACAGCAGTTGCCAATGATTGCGCCGGCTGCCGACGATGCCGGGTGCCTCACCGACGGCCCTGCTCATCGCTGAGAAAAACGGTACGCGCACGGCGCTGCGGGCCTCGTTGTAGGCGGGCAGATAGCGGTAAGCCAGCCAAGGCAGCGGCAGCAGGAGCAACAGCCAGGGGTAATCAAGCTGCCACATGGTGATGCTCCATCCAGTATTGGCAGGCGTCGAACAGGGCCAGGCGTTGCTGCGCGGGGAGGGCGCGCAGGGTGGCGTCGGGGGCGTAGGCGAGTTGTGCGAGTTGTGCGCTGAAGTCTGCCGGCAGCGGTTTTTTGCTGTGTTGCTGCAAAAAGACTTGCCAATCCTCCCGCCCAAGCGCCGCAGGACCCTGTAGGAGTGAGCCTGCTCGCGATGGCGTCCGATCAGTCGACGAATGTGTTGAATGCGATGACGCTATCGCGAGCAGGCTCACTCCTACAGGGGTTGTATTCCAATGCCGGGATTGTGTGGGCATCGAAAGTGCCACGCGTTTGAGCAGTTCCGGCAGTTCGCGCAAGGCATTCAAGTCATCACTGCGACCACGCAATTGCGCCAGACGGGCCAGGCCTTCACGCCGATAAGCATCCCTTCGCCATTGCACATAGCGGCGCACGCCCACCACGATCGCCAGCACGATCAAAAGCCCTAGCAACACCCACCATCCCCACGTCTGCGGCGCATAACTGACCGGCGCGGGCAGGCTCAGCTCCTTAAGCTGTTCGATACTGGGGATCTGCGGATTCACCGTTTTGCCCCGGCGGTTTTACCCAGCTCGGCACGCAGTTGCGCATGGGCCTCTTCGGCGGTGCTGAACATCATCAGCGGCACCTGACTGCGGCGCAGCAGGGTCGCAACGTCCTGCAGCCGACCACTGAGAAAGTCCCCCAGCGGTTGGTGCACGTTGCGTTTTTCCACCGCCAGTTCCACTTGCAATTCGCCTTGGGTAACCAGCAGGCGACCATTGGTTGGCAGCTTCATGGCCAGCGGGTCGTAAACCTGCAGCGCAATCACATCGTTGTGCGCCGACAGTTGCCGCATCAGTTGCAGGGTACGTTCGCCAGCCCCGGCAAAGTCGCTGACGATGCAGATCAAATGATCGTGACCGGCCAGCGCGAGGCAGCGCTGCAGGACCTTGTCCAGTTGATCTTCGTCTTCAGCGTCGGGGTTGGCCGCGCTCAGTGCCTGATTCTGTTCGGCGATGCGGCTCAGCAAGGCTTCGACCCGTTTGCGGCTGCGCAACGGCGCGATGCTGTCGATACGCTGATCGTTGAACACCAGCCCGCCGACCCGATCGCCGGCGTTGAATACCATCCACGCCGCCAATGCCGCGAGTTCGGCGCCGAGGGCCGATTTGAAGCTGCGTTGCGAGCCGAAGAACATCGACATGCGTTGATCGACGACGATCAACGCCGGGCGGTCGCGCTCTTCGGTGAAGGTGCGCACCACCGGTTTGCCGGTGCGCAACGAGGCGCGCCAGTCGAGGTGACGCAAATCGTCGCCTGGCTGATAGCGGCGCAACTCATCGAAATTCAAGCCACGCCCGCGCAGACGTGAAGCATGGTTGCCGGCAAGGATGCTGCCGCGGGGCTGACGGGCGAGAAAACTCAGGTCACGGGCCTTGAACTCCAGCGCCATCAATTGCGCGAGAGAAACGTAGACCAGACCTTCATCGTTCATGCCGGAATCGCCACTTTGTCGAGAATCCGGTCAAGTACCTGATCGGCACTCACACCATCGGCCACCGCGTCATAGCTCAACTGCAGGCGATGGCGCAGCACCGGATGCACCACCGCGCGCACGTTGTCTGGCGAGACAAAGTCCTGACCCTGCAACCACGCATCGGCACGCGCACAACGATCGAGGCCGATGCCGCCACGCGGGCTGGCGCCGATGGCAATCCAGCGCGCAAGGTCTTCGTCGTAATCGGCGGGGTGGCGGGTGGCGTTGATCAGGTCGATCAGATAGCTGTCGATGGCCGGAGACACGTGTACCGCGCTGACTTCCTTGCGGGCGGCGAAGATCACGTCCTGTGCCAGGCTGAAACCTTTGGCCGGCGTGGTGCTCGCGCCTTGGGCGAACTCTTCGTTGCGCAGCAGGCGCAGCACCTGGCTTTCGTTTTCGGCGCTTGGATAATCGAGCAGGACTTTCATCAGGAAACGGTCCATCTGCGCTTCCGGCAGCGGATAGGTGCCTTCCTGTTCGATCGGGTTTTGCGTCGCCACCACGATGAATAGTTCGGGCAATGCATGGCTGTTGCCGGCCACGGTGATCTGCCGTTCTTCCATGGCTTCAAGCAACGCTGCCTGGACTTTCGCCGGTGCGCGGTTGATCTCGTCGGCGAGAATCAGATTGCCGAACAGCGGCCCCGGCTGAAAACGGATTTCGTTTTTGCCTTCGACCTGATGCAGCACCTCGGCACCGGTGATGTCCGAGGGCAGCAGATCCGGAGTGAACTGGATACGGCTCATTTTCGCGTCGAGGTGTTTGGCCAGCGCCTTGACCGTGCGGGTCTTGGCCAGCCCCGGCAGGCTTTCCAGCAGCAAGTGACCGTTGGCCAACAGGCCGAGGAGGATCTGGCGGATCACCTGATCCTGGCCGAGCACCGCTTCGGCGATGCTGGCTTGCAGGGCGTTGAGGTCGGTAAGCGCAGTCATGGGGGCAGTCCTTTGTGGCCGGTCTAGAAAAAGGCCAGGGTCAGGTTGACGCTGAAACCGTTGCCTTCAGGGCGATTCTTGGTGTCGAACTCCGGCACCCAGCGCGCACTGATGTTGGCTTGGGCATCGGCGAATTTGCCGGTCCAGCCGACCACCGGGCCGGCACCGACAGAGCGACCGCGATAACCGTTGAAGGTGTCGGCGGTCTGGCCCTTGTCATCGGTCAACTGCTGGATGTAGCCGGCGGCGACGCCGGCGTTCCAGCCATTGCCAAAGCCGTGGGTCCACAGGGCATCGAGGCGGAAGATGTTGCCGTTGCGGTAATCAGTCGCGTCGTTTTCGGTGTAGCGCTCGAAGGCGCTCATCAGGCTGAACTCGCCACCCTTGCCATCCAGATGCGTGAACGCCACCGTTGGCATGAAGGTGTAGTTGTTCTGTCCCGGGTTGGCCAGGCGATCCTTGTTGTAGGCGCCGGTTGGCACGTAGATCGGCAGCGAAAACGAGATGTGATTCAGTTCATCGAAGTGGTAACCGGCGGCAATCGGCGTGATCAAGGCGTCGGCGAATTGCGTGCCGGAGTCGCTGTCACCCAAAGTGCGGCCGCGCGGTCCGGTGATGCTCGCCTTGATGTCGGTGTACTGCACCGGCACGCCGATCGCCGAAGCGTAATTCCATGACCCTTTGCCGGTGTCCCAGACGTGGGTGAAGTTGCCCATGGTGTAGGAGACTTTCATGTCGATCCCGCCGCTGACTGCGCCGGAAATCGGTGCACCGTTACTGCCCTTGAGCGAGCCGTCGTACCAGATGCTGGTGAGCGACATGACCCAACCCGGCTCGGGCGGGACGATCCCGGCGTTGGAGAACACCTGCTGACCGGTGATCGGTCGACCGACACCACCCTCCGCTGCGTAAAGCAGAGGACTGCCGATCATGCACAGCGCCAACAGCGGGCGCACAACGTTGGGCTTGATCATCAATCAATGACTCCGCTTATTGTTTTGAGTTGACCGGGATCAGTGGCGGCATTTTCCATTCGCCGCTGGCCACTTCCGGTTTTGGCAGATAAAGACGCAGGATCCCGTAGAACGGCCCGTTGGGCGCTGGCAGCCAGTTGGCCTGTTTGTCCTTGCCCGGGTTCTTGTGCTGCACATACAGGGTCAGGCCGCCGTCGGCATCCAGCGCAAGATCCGGCAGCATTCGCGAGTTGATCAGGTAGCGATTAAGCGGGTTGGCCACCAGTAATTTGTTCTTGCCGTCATACATTGTCAGCGACCAGAACGCGTCGGCCGGGGGCAGGGCGCCCTTGTCGAAATGCAGGGTGTAATCGTGTTTCGAGGCGTCGGCTGGCTGGCCGTCCTTATCGACGAAATAGCCGATGTAATTCGCTTCCTCGGCGGAGTTGCCGAATATGCCCATGTTGGCGCCGGCGTAGCGGTACAAGTAATTGCCCTTGAGGTGATCGCGGGTGCCGAAGAAATCCCCGCTGGTCACTTGATGGGTGTCGACCTTGTCCTTTTTGAACGCGGCAAATTCGGCTTTGGCATCGCTGATACCGTCTTCTAGCGCCTTGCGCTGCTCGGCGGAGAGTTTCTTCAGGTCGAACGGCTGGCCGGCGCCGATGCCGATTTTGCTAAAGCGTGCGAGCAGATCCTTTTCGACATCCTGCGGCGGCGTGAACGCCAGCATGAAGTTCAGGTAACGAAACAGCTCCGGGGTTTCGCTCATGGTCGGCGTCGGTTTTGGCCAACTGACCTTGGGTGCCGGGGCCGGGGCTTTCTGTTTGACGTAATGGCTGAGGGTTTCGACCTTGTAACCTTTCTGGATCTGCTTGACCTTGGCCAGGTCTTTCTCGTCGAACAATTGCGTGCGGTACAGCGCGTAGGTGATGTTGCTTTCGCTGCGCAGCAAGCGGTCGATGTTGACCGGTTGCTGACCTTGCCAGTCCGGCCCGGCAATCATGAAATGCCCACCGTTGTTGCCGGTGCTGCGCGTGCCCAGATAGGCGAAGTTCTGCGTGTAGGCGTCGATCAGTTGCACCGAGTAATAACGGTGTTCTTCGATCGGCGGCAGGGTCAGGATCAGCGGCTCGGTGCGCAAGTCCATCCAGACGAAGGAGTAGGGCGTGTCGGCGTTGGGCGTGACAAACGCGGTGTCCTTGGCGGTGAAGGCTTTCGCCGTGTTGCCGATCTGGTTCAGCGGCGCCTTGTAGTTCGGGCTTTTGCTGTCGATGGCTTGGGTGTAGAGGGTTTTGTACATCTCCACCACGGGGAAGCCGTAGAGGTAGGCCTCTTTGGCAATCCCTCGGGCCTCTTCCGGGCTGGCGGTGAAATCGGCCAGGACGCTGGTGCTCAGCGTAAGCGTCAGGCTGGTCAGCAACATATTGCGTGTGTGCATGGTGCGTCCTTGTTTATTGCGCGAGCGTGATGTCGTCGAGTTTCCAGCTCTTGTCGAAATACGCTTCAGTCGGCGCGTACAGACGGAAATAACTGAACCAGTGTTTGCCGGGCAGGGTTTGCACCCAGTTGCTTTCCAGGCCCTTGGGCGCGGTCGGACCGAAGTACAGGTCCACCGAGCCGTCGGGGTTCTTCTGCAAATCCTGACGCGAAGAAAGGTCGGCCTTGCGCTGCGGATTGTCGATCAGGCCGCGGCTGGTGATGTCGTAAACGGTCATCGACCAGAATTGTCTGGCCGGCGGGTTGGCGCCAACGTGCAGGCGATAGCTCTTGCCACCGTCGAGCCAGTCACCCTTGGCATCGGTGTAGGCGCCGAGGTAGGTCTGGCCCAGCCCCGGCGTTTTGGAAACCATGCCTTTGGTGTTGGTGACCGCCTCGTAGAACCAGGCACTGCGTTCCCACAACTGATCGTAATAGGCCACACGTTGGGATGGCTCGGCGATGTTCAGCACCGTGTCCCAGTGCCGGTCGGGCCAATACTGAGCGTCAGGGAAACGCTTGGCGAAGGTGTTGGCCTTGGCAATCAGTTCGCCGACCTGCGCACCTTGCTCAAGGGCCTGACGTTGATGGGTATTGGGGTTGAAGGGTTTGTCCTTTTCGATACCGAGGCTGGCAAGCATCGCCATGTAGAACCGGTCACGCTCGTTGACCGGTTCTTTCTGGATGATCTGGTACAGGCGTTCCCAGTAGGCGATGCCTTGGGGCTGTGTACCGGACCAAGGTTTGCCTTGCGGCGAGAGCAGGCGAGTGTCACCCGGCTTATTGCGTTGGGCGTACGGGTACATCTTGAACTTTTCGACCAGTGCCTTGCCCTTGGCCGGGTCCGGATCGAGCACACGGAAACCCACCAGCACGTTCATGGTTTCCGATTTGGCCAGGTAGTACCGGCCGGCATCTGCCGGTGGTTCGGCTCCGGGTGGCAGCACCAGGTATTTGCCGCCCTGACCCTTATCCGGGCCGGTCTGCCCCATGTCGATGATCGCCCGCTGCCAGAAATCACCGATGCCGCCAGCGGTCGGCCCCGGTGGCAATTCGATGACCAGTGGCCCGGTTTCACTCAGATCGACGAAGCCGAGAATGTAGGGGGTAGTGGCGTTGGCGGTGATCACCCCGAGCTTGTCTTCGTAGCTGTTGAGTACCATCAGATCGCCGCTGCGCGCGCCGAGCTTTTCGCGAAACTCTTCCTGCCACTGGGCATAAGACACCAGCGGCAAGGCCCACAGATAACTCTGGGTCGCCTGCTGGAAATCCAGTTCGGCGTACAGTTTGGCAATCGATTCATGGCTCGGCAGCTCGCCCTCCATAGCGATCTTGCCGATAGGGGTATCGAGGTCCTGGGCGCCGACGCCACAACTGACAAACATCGTCATCAAACTGAAACCGGCGGCTTTGAGGGCTGCGTGCATAGCGATTTCCTTACTTGCCAAACGTCACGTTGAGGCCGGCATAGAGGGTGAATTGCGGCAGGCCATCGCCCTTGCGATCGACCGTCCACTGCGGCTCGACGAAGGCGTTGAGAATGTTGCTGCCAGACTTCCAGGCCTTGCCCACACCCAGGCCGAGCGGGATGTAGTGGGTGTCGTTTTTCAGGTCGAAGGTCCAGGTGCCGGTGGAGCGCAGATACCAGCCTTTTTCCAGGTTGTGGATGATGAACGGCTGCATCGTGGCGCTCTCGACGTGGGGCCGATCGTTGTCACCGGCAAACGAGCTTTGGTATTGCACCAGGGCGCCGAGCAGACCGCGTGGTGAGGCGTCGATGGCCACCGCAGCCAGTCCGCCTTGCCACTTGCCGGTGCCGAGTTCGTCCTGTTCGGCCGTCGGCGCGGTGATCAGCGGACCCACGCCCAACTGCACGCCTTCGGTTTTCAGAATGAAGATGTCGAACAGGTTCAGATCGCCAATGCCGGTGCTGTAACCGTTGTGCGGATCGGGGCGGGTGCTGATCGGCAGCGTCGCGCGAACCAGTTGCGGCACACCGATGAAATCGTTCGGCGCGATCGGCAGGGTGCCGCGCAGCAACACGTCATTGCTGTGCGCGTTGCTGTCGTAGAGTTTCGGGGTGTAGTAGTCCTGCAGATTGGCGCCGGGCGCGACGTTCAGCGGGTTGTTGCTTTTGTTTGAGTCCTCGGCGTTATCCGCTTGCGCGCAGCACGCAGCCGCCAGCGAACCCGCCAGAAAAAGAGTCTTCCCCACTCGATTGAACATCATCCCCGATTCCCTGGTGGCTTTTGGATAACTTGGCACTTCGCGGCCGTTACTGCGTAATCCCTTTCTTATCAAGCCCGTAGGACACGTATGAAAGACGCTAGCAGCTAATCGGGAGTTAGCCAGCCGAAGGGATTAATTCTTTGGTTTTGTGAGCAGGATCACGGTGATTTTGTGTACTAAAAGGCTGGTGCCCGTGTAGGAGCTGCCGAAGGCTGCGATCTTTTGATCTTGTTTGTAAGTTCAAGATCAAAAGATCGCAGCCTTCGGCAGCTCCTACCTATGCGTATTTCAATTCGGGATGTTTAAAGGTTGTTTCGATTTTGCGGAACGTTCCCACAAGGTTTTCAGGTTGTCCGTCGGACGTCGGGTCTCTAGCCTGTGTTCGTCGCTGCCAAATCAGCGACCGGGACTGGAAACCCCGACGGGTATTAGTGGCGCGTACACGCCTTTCATAACGTATCCTTGCGCACTTCGAATGTGTGCACTCCGTTATGGCGGCTGTGCGCGGGAGACCTTCGGGTCGACCGGGTCGCCGCTGCCCGGGTTTCCAACCTGCGTACAGCTGCCACCTCTTCGTCCGGAAACCGAATGGGGCAGCTCCAACTTTCCAGTGGAGTTCCACCATGAAAAAACCGACACCCAATCCCCCAGAATCAGACGCCGACACCACATCCCCCTACGCCTCGGTCGACAGTAAAAAACTCCACGAAGCCGCCGACCGCGCCCTCGACTACTACCTCAATCCCGCCGCCCGCATCATGTCCAGCGCCAACGAGCCAGAACCCATGTACCTCGCCAATCCCAGGTACAACACCGAATCCCTGCTCGCCAACGCCAGCGAAACCCTCGGCTCGGCCAGCGAGATGCTCATCAACTTCGCCGCCTCGCTGGAAACGTCGCAGCGCAAGACCGCACTGGGCATCGCACAGGTCGTCATGCTGGGTGAGCTTGCGGTGAATCAAGCCTTGGATCACGTCGAGCTCAATGACTGATCTCTGTTGAATGATCGTCCCCACGCGCAGCAAAGGAATGCAGCCCTTGACGCTCTGCGTCAATTCGCGAGCTGGAACGCAGAGCGTCCCTTGAGGCATTCCCACGTAGAGCGTGGGAACGATCAATATCAAAAGATCGCAGCCTTCGGCAGGTCCTACGCGGGATATCCGGTTCAGCTGTTTTTCTTGGCTTGTTCGCGGATGCGTTCTTCCTGAGCGCGCGCTTCCGGGGTGAATTCTGCGCCGAAGTCTTCGGCAGAAAATATCTGGCGGATTTCAATTTCAGAATCGCCCGGCATTGGGTTCGGGCAGCGCTTGACCCATTCGATGGCTTCTTCTTTTGACTTCACTTCCCAGATCCAGTAACCGGCGACCAACTCCTTGGTTTCGATAAAGGGGCCGTCGATGACCGTGCGTTTATCGCCGGAGAAGCGTACGCGGGCGCCTTTGCTGCTCGGATGCAGGCCATCGCAATCGATCAGGATGCCGGCCTTGACCAGTTCTTCATTGAAATTGCCCATTTCGGTGATCAGCTCTTCGCTGGGCATGATGCCGGCTTCGGAATCGGCGCTGGCTTTGACAAGGATCATGAATCGCATGGCGGTTACTCCGTGGATTGTGAGGATTCGTTGTTTAGTCGAACGAGCCAGCGGTGAATCGACAGGGTCTCTGAATAAAAGACCAGTAACGCCTCAAATCCAATTGTAGGAGTGAGCCTGCTCGCGATGGCGGTGTGTCATGTACGCAGATGTTGACTGACACAACGCCATCGCGAGCAGGCTCACTCCTACAAGGGAACGGCGATGGTTTTGTATACAATTTTTCAGGCAGGCCCCCAACAATTTCCAAACAGGGCATAGGTCGTCGGACAATTTCGTGGTTAACTTCCGCCTCTTGCATGCTTTCCAATCAAAACATCAGAAGGACTCAAGTCATGGCTCAAGTCACCCTTAAAGGCAATCCGGTTCAAGTCAACGGCCAGTTGCCACAAGCCGGTTCCAAGGCGCCAGCCTTTTCTCTGGTTGCCGGCAATCTGTCCGACGTCACCCTGCAAGACTTCGCCGGCAAGCGCAAAGTCCTGAACATCTTCCCAAGCGTCGACACCCCGACCTGCGCGACCTCCGTGCGCAAGTTCAACGCTCAGGCGAACGACATCAGCAACACCGTGGTGCTGTGCATCTCCGCTGACCTGCCGTTCGCCCAGGCGCGTTTCTGCGGCGCTGAAGGTCTGGAAAACGTACAGAACCTGTCGACCCTGCGCGGTGCCGAGTTCATCGAGAACTACGGCGTGGCCATCGCTGACGGCCCGCTGAAAGGCCTGACCGCCCGTGCGGTCGTGGTTCTGGACGAAAACGACAACGTCCTGCACAGCGAACTGGTCAAGGAAATCGCTGAAGAGCCTAACTACGAAGCGGCACTGTCCGTTCTCAAGTAAGCGCTTTTACAATTGTTAACGGCCTGGCCCTGTCCAGGCCGTTTTCATTTGTGTATCAGTGTTTTGCCTCACACCTTGAAACGTAAGTTGAAGGTAAATTGCCGGTAAAGCTGCTTTGCTATTTCCCCACCAGTGCTTATCGTTCAGCCTCCCGTAAAAGAAGCCCACGCGCCCAATGGTTAATGACTCCATGCAATCGTCCCCTCGTAACTCCCGTCGCTGGCTGATCAGCCTGCTTGTCTTGTTGGTGATCGCCGTTCTGTGCTGGAAATTCTGGCCCGCCGGTTCGGCCCACAAAGAGGGCGCTGACAAGGCGGCGGCCGGGCACACCGGGCGTTCGGGGATGATGCGGCCGGGCTTCGGTGGCGGCGCCGGGCCGATTCCGGTGCGCGTGGCGCCGGCGGTCACCGGCGACTTCCCGCTGTATTACAAGGCGCTGGGCACGGTGACCGCGCTCAACACCATCAATGTGCGCAGCCGGGTGGGCGGCGAATTGGTGAAAATCAATTTCGAAGAAGGGCAGATGGTCAAGGCTGGCGACCTGCTGGCAGAGATCGATCCACGTCCATACCAGAACGCCTTGCTGCAGGCCGAAGGCACGTTGCTGCAGAATCAGGCGCAACTGAAGAATGCTCAGGTCGACGTCGAGCGTTATCGCGGTTTGTACAAAGAGGACAGCATCGCCAAACAGACGCTGGACACCGCCGAAGCGCTGGTTGGCCAGTACCTGGGCACGGTCAAGACCAATCAGGCCGCGGTCAACGACGCCAAGCTCAATCTCGAATTCACCAAAATCCGCGCGCCGATCGGCGGTCGCGTCGGCCTGCGTCAGGTCGATGTCGGCAACCTGGTCACCGCCAACGACACCACTTTCCTCGCGGTGATCACCCAGACACAACCGATCAGCGTCGCTTTCACTTTGCCGGAAAACAGCCTTGAAACCGTGCTCGCCCGCTATCGCAGCGGCGCCAAGCTGCCGGCCGAAGCGTGGGATCGCGGCGACACCAAACTGCAAGCCACCGGTGTGCTGCAAAGCCTCGACAACCAGATCGACGTCGCCACCGGCACCCTGAAATTCAAGGCCCGTTACGAAAACCGCGATCAGGCTTTGTTCCCCAATCAGTTCGTCAACGTTCATTTGCTCGCTGACACGTTGAAAGGCGTGGTGCTGGCACCGTCGGCGGCCATCCAGTTCGGCACCAACGGCACCTTCGTCTATGCACTGGACGGCGACAAGAAAGTCACCATTCGCCAACTGAAGATCGGTGCCAGTGATGGCGAAAACACCGTCATTACCGAAGGTCTGGCCGCTGGCGACCGCGTGGTACTGGAAGGTACCGACCGCCTGAAGGAAGGCAGTGAGGTGGAAGTGGTCAACGACAGCAATCAAGTGCCGACCACTCCAACTGAACACCTGCAAGGCAAATCTGCTGCCACCCCGACTGACGCTGCTGTCACCGATAAGGCCAAGAAGGGCGCATGAACATTTCGCGGCTGTTCATCCTCCGACCGGTAGCCACTACCCTGAGCATGCTGGCCATTGTCCTGGCCGGTCTGATCGCTTATCGCTTGCTGCCGGTATCGGCGTTGCCACAGGTCGATTACCCGACGATCCGCGTCATGACCCTGTATCCCGGCGCCAGCCCGGATGTGATGACCAGTGCCGTGACCGCGCCACTTGAGCGCCAGTTCGGGCAAATGCCGGGCCTCACGCAAATGGCCTCGACCAGTTCCGGCGGTGCGTCGGTGCTGACCCTTCGTTTCAGCCTCGACATCAACATGGACGTCGCCGAGCAGCAGGTGCAAGCCGCCATCAACGCCGCGACCAATCTGCTGCCGACCGATTTGCCAGCGCCGCCGGTGTACAACAAGGTCAACCCGGCGGACACCCCGGTACTGACCCTGGCGATCACCTCGAAAACCATGTTGCTGCCCAAGCTCAATGACCTGGTCGATACGCGCATGGCGCAGAAAATCGCCCAGATCAGCGGTGTCGGCATGGTCAGTATTGCCGGCGGTCAACGTCAGGCCGTGCGGATCAAGGTCAACCCGGAAGCGCTGGCCGCGAACAGCCTGAACCTGTCGGACGTGCGCACCTTGATCGGCGCCTCCAACGTCAACCAGCCGAAAGGCAACTTTGACGGCCCGACGCGGGTGTCGATGCTCGACGCCAACGATCAGCTGACCTCGCCCAAGGATTACGCCAACCTGATCCTCGCCTACAAGAACGGCGCACCGCTGCGGCTCAAGGATGTCGCGGAAATCGTCGATGGCGCCGAGAACGAGCGTCTCGCCGCGTGGGCCAACCAGAATCAGGCGGTATTGCTCAACATCCAGCGTCAGCCGGGCGCCAACGTGATCGAGGTGGTCGACCGCATCAAGGCATTGCTGCCGAGCATCACCGATAACCTGCCGGCCGGTCTTGATGTCACCGTGCTGACCGACCGCACACAAACCATCCGTGCATCGGTCACCGACGTACAACACGAATTGCTCATCGCCATCGCCCTGGTGGTGATGGTGACCTTCCTGTTCCTGCGCCGCGCCAGTGCCACGATCATTCCGTCGGTGGCGGTGCCGCTGTCGCTGATCGGCACCTTTGGCGTTATGTACCTGGCCGGCTTCTCGGTCAACAACCTGACCCTGATGGCTCTGACCATTGCCACCGGTTTCGTGGTCGACGATGCGATCGTCATGCTGGAAAACATTTCGCGCTTCATCGAAGAAGGCGATAGCCCTATGCAAGCGGCGCTCAAAGGCGCCAAGCAGATCGGCTTCACCTTGATCTCGCTGACGCTGTCGCTGATCGCGGTACTGATTCCGCTGCTGTTCATGGCGGACGTGGTCGGGCGCCTGTTCCGCGAATTTGCCATCACCCTGGCCGTGGCGATCCTGATTTCCCTGGTGGTTTCACTGACCCTGACGCCGATGATGTGCGCGCGTCTGCTCAAGCGTGAGCCGGAAGCACATGAACAGGGCCGTTTCTACCGTGCCAGCGGTGCTGTCATCGACTGGATGATTGCCGAATACGGTCGGATGCTGCGCTGGGTGCTCAAACACCAGCCGCTGACCTTGCTGGTCGCCATCGGCACACTGGCGTTGACCGTGTTCCTCTATATGGTCGTGCCGAAAGGCTTCTTCCCGGTGCAGGACACCGGGGTGATTCAGGGTATTTCCGAGGCGCCGCAGTCGATTTCCTTTGCCGCGATGGGTGAGCGTCAGCAGGAACTGGCGAAGATCATTCTGGAAGATCCGGCAGTGCAGAGCCTGTCGTCCTACATCGGTGTCGACGGCGATAACGCCACGCTCAACAGCGGTCGCTTGCTGATCAACCTCAAGCCCCATGGCGATCGCGATCTGAGCGCCACTGAAGTGATTGCACGCCTGCAACCGCAACTGGACAAACTGGTCGGCATCCGCCTGTTCATGCAGCCGGTGCAGGACCTGACCATCGAAGACCGCGTCAGCCGCACTCAGTATCAGTTCAGCATGTCCTCGCCGGATTCCGAGCTGCTCAGTCAGTGGAGCGGCCGTCTGGTCGAAGCGCTGGCCCAGCGTCCGGAACTGACCGACGTTGCCAGTGATTTGCAGGACAAGGGTTTGCAGGTCTATCTGGTAATCGATCGCGATGCCGCCTCACGTCTGGGCGTCTCGGTGGCGAATATTACCGACGCGCTGTACGACGCCTTCGGCCAGCGGCAGATTTCGACCATCTACACCCAAGCCAGCCAGTACCGCGTGGTGCTGCAAGCCCAGGCCGGAGAGAAGATCGGCCCGCAGGCGCTGGACCAGATTCACGTCAAGACCACTGATGGCGCGCAGGTTCGTCTGTCGAGTCTGGCCCACGTCGAAGAACGTCAGGCGCAACTGGCGATCACCCATATCGGCCAGTTCCCGGCAGTGATGATGTCGTTCAACCTGGCGCCTGGTGTGGCGCTGGGGCATGCGGTCGACATTATCGAACAGGTGCAGCAGGACATCGGCATGCCGGTGGGCGTGCAGACCCAGTTCCAGGGGGCGGCGGAAGCGTTCCAGGCTTCGCTGTCGAGCACCTTGCTGCTGATTCTGGCGGCGGTGGTGACCATGTACATCGTGCTGGGCGTGCTGTACGAGAGCTACATTCACCCGATCACCATTCTCTCGACCTTGCCGTCGGCGGCAGTTGGCGCCTTGCTGGCATTGCTGCTCAGTGGCAATGATCTGGGCATGATCGCCATTATCGGCATCATCCTGCTGATCGGTATCGTGAAAAAGAACGCGATCATGATGATCGACTTCGCCCTCGATGCCGAACGCAATCAAGGCATGGCCCCGCAGGAGGCGATCTATCAAGCGGCGCTGCTGCGCTTCCGGCCGATCCTGATGACCACGCTGGCGGCGCTGTTTGGTGCGGTGCCATTGATGCTCGCCACCGGTTCCGGCGCAGAGTTGCGTCAGCCGCTGGGTCTGGTGATGGTCGGCGGTTTGTTGGTGAGCCAAGTGCTGACACTGTTCACAACGCCAGTGATCTACCTGTATTTCGACCGCCTCGGTCGGCGCTTTGGCAAGACCAATACCGATAGCGAAGAGGTGTCGGTATGACTGTCCGAACACATAACCCCTGTAGGAGTGAGCCTGCTCGCGATGAGGCCGGCACCTGCAGCATCAATGTAAACAGACACACCGCTATCGCGAGCAGGCTCACTCCTACAGGGGATTGGTGTGACGTTGGGGATCGCGTTCGATGAACCTCTCCGGTCCTTTCATCAAACGCCCGGTCGCGACGATGCTGCTGAGCCTGGCGATCATGCTGCTCGGCGGCGTCAGCTTCGGCCTGCTGCCCGTAGCGCCGCTGCCGCAAATGGATTTCCCGGTGATCGTCGTGCAGGCGAGCCTGCCCGGTGCCAGCCCGGAGGTCATGGCGTCGACCGTGGCGACGCCGCTGGAACGCTCGTTCGGCGCAATCGCCGGCGTCAACACCATGAGCAGCCGTTCCAGTCAGGGGTCGACCCGGGTCATTCTGCAATTTGACCTCGACCGCGACATCAACGGCGCGGCGCGGGAAGTGCAGGCGGCGATCAACGCTTCGCGAAACCTGTTGCCGAGTGGCATGCGCAGCATGCCGACCTACAAGAAGGTCAACCCGTCGCAAGCGCCGATCATGGTGCTGTCACTGACCTCCGATGTGCTGGAAAAAGGCCAACTCTACGATTTGGCCTCGACCATTCTTTCGCAGAGCCTGTCGCAAGTGCAGGGCGTCGGTGAAGTGCAGATCGGCGGCAGTTCGCTGCCGGCGGTGCGCATCGAGCTTGAACCGCAGGCGCTGAACCAGTACGGCGTAGCGCTCGACGATGTGCGCAAGACCATCGCCGATGCCAACGTGCGCCGGCCCAAGGGTTCGGTCGAAGACGGCCAACGGTTGTGGCAGATCCAGGCCAACGACCAGTTGGAGAAAGCCAAGGACTACGAATCACTGATCATCCACTACGCCGACGGCGCCGCGCTGCGCCTCAAGGACGTGGCCAAGGTCAGCGACGGCGTCGAAGACCGCTACAACAGTGGTTTCTTCAATGATGACGCGGCGGTGCTGCTGGTGATCAACCGTCAGGCCGGCGCCAACATCATCGAGACGGTCAACGAGATCAAGGCGCAATTGCCGGCGTTGCAAGCGGTGCTTCCGGCCAGCGTGAAGCTGAACCTGGCCATGGACCGCTCGCCGGTGATCAAGGCAACCCTGCATGAAGCCGAGATGACCCTGCTGATTGCCGTGGCGCTGGTGATTCTGGTGGTGTTCCTGTTCCTCGGTAACTTCCGCGCTTCGCTGATTCCGACATTGGCCGTACCAGTGTCGCTGGTGGGCACTTTTGCGGTGATGTACCTCTACGGTTTCTCGCTGAACAACCTGTCGCTGATGGCGCTGATTCTGGCGACCGGCCTGGTGGTGGACGATGCCATTGTGGTGCTGGAGAACATCTCCCGGCACATCGATGAAGGCGTCAAACCGATGCAGGCCGCCTACCTCGGAGCCAAGGAAGTCGGTTTCACCTTGCTGTCGATGAACGTCTCGCTGGTGGCGGTATTCCTGTCGATCCTGTTCATGGGCGGGATTGTCGAAAGCCTGTTTCGCGAGTTTTCCATCACCCTGGCGGCAGCCATTGTCGTCTCGCTGGTGGTTTCCCTGACGCTGACGCCGATGCTCTGTGCCCGTTGGCTGAAACCGCACACGCCGGGGCAGGAGAACCGCCTGCAACGCTGGAGCCGGCGCACCAACGACTGGATGGTCAGCAAGTACGCGACCAGCCTCGATTGGGTGCTGCGCCACCGCCGGCTGACATTGCTCAGTCTGCTGATCACCGTTGGCGTGAACGTCGCGCTGTATGTAGTGGTGCCGAAAACCTTCATGCCGCAGCAGGACACCGGCCAGTTGATCGGTTTCGTGCGCGGTGACGACGGCCTGTCGTTCAGCGTGATGCAGCCGAAAATGGAAATCTTCCGCCGTGCCGTGCTCAAAGACGAGGCGGTGGAAAGCGTCGCCGGGTTCATCGGTGGCACCAACGGCACCAATAACGCCTTTATGCTGGTGCGTTTGAAGCCGATCAAGGAACGCCAGCTCAACGCGCAGAAAGTCATCGAGCGCCTGCGCAAGGAAATGCCCAAGGTGCCCGGTGCGCAACTGATGCTGATGGCGGATCAGGATCTGCAATTTGGCGGTGGTCGTGAGCAGACTACGTCGCAGTACAGCTACATCCTGCAAAGCGGTGATCTGGGCGAGTTGCGCAAGTGGTATCCAAAAGTGGTTGCCGCCCTGCGCGCGTTGCCTGAGCTGACCGCCATTGACGCCCGTGAGGGAGCCGGCGCACAGCAAGTGACACTGATTGTCGACCGCGATCAGGCGAAACGCCTCGGTGTCGACATGGACATGGTCACCTCGGTGCTGAACAACGCCTACAGCCAGCGGCAGATCTCGACGATCTACGACAGCCTCAACCAGTATCAGGTGGTGATGGAGGTCAATCCGAAATACGCCCAGGACCCGGTGACGCTAAAGCAAGTGCAGGTGATCACCGCTGACGGCGCGCGGGTTCCGTTGTCGACCTTTGCCCATTACGAAAACAGTCTGGAAGACGACCGCGTCAGTCACGAAGGCCAGTTCGCCTCCGAAGACATTTCCTTCGACATGGCCGAAGGCGTGACGGTGGAGCAGGGCAGCGCTGCCATCGAGCGGGCGATTGCCAAGCTCGGCCTGCCGGAAGACGTCATCGCGAAAATGGCCGGCACCGCCGACGCCTTCGCCGCGACGCAGAAGAGCCAGCCGTTCATGATTCTCGGCGCGCTGCTGGCGGTGTATCTGGTGTTGGGCGTGCTGTATGAAAGCTACATCCATCCGCTGACGATCCTGTCGACCCTGCCGTCGGCCGGGGTCGGCGCGTTGCTGTCGATCTATGCGCTGGGCGGCGAGTTCAGTCTGATCTCGTTGCTCGGGCTGTTCCTGCTGATTGGTGTGGTGAAGAAAAACGCCATTCTGATGATCGACCTCGCGCTGCAACTGGAACGTCATCAGGGCCTGTCGCCGCTGGAGTCGATTCGCAGTGCCTGCCTGCAGCGCCTGCGGCCGATTCTGATGACCACCCTGGCGGCGATTCTCGGCGCCTTGCCGTTGCTGCTCAGCCGGGCCGAAGGCGCGGAAATGCGCCAGCCGCTCGGTTTGACGATCATCGGCGGGCTGATTTTCAGCCAGGTGCTGACGCTCTACACCACGCCTGTGGTTTACCTCTATCTCGACAAGCTGCGCCATCGTTTCAACAAATGGCGTGGCGTGCGTACTGACGCCGCTCTGGAAACTCCGCTATGACTGACCGTTCGCTTTTCAATCTGGCCACTGCTCGCGGCTCGCGTCTGCTGAGCCTGTCGCTGTGCGTGGCGATGCTCAGTGCCTGCGCCGTCGGCCCGGACTACCAGCGTCCGCAGACTGCTGAAATTGCCCAGTACAAGGAAGCCGAAGGCTGGACCCAGGCCAACCCGAGCGATTCGCTGGCCCGTGGTGCCTGGTGGGAGTTGTACGGCGATCAGCAGCTCAACGGGCTGATCGACAAACTCAACAGTTCCAACCAGACGGTCGCGCAATCGGAAGCCCAGTATCGCCAGGCTCAGGCTTTGGTACGCAGTGCGCGCGGGGCGTTTTACCCGAGTGTCGATCTGAGCCTGGGTAAAACCCGCTCAAGCCAAGGCACCGGCAGCAGCAGTTCGAGTCTGAGCAGTTCCTCCAGTGGCATCCGCGACACCTACAACGCCGAGTTGGGCGTCAGTTGGGAAGCGGATGTGTGGGGCAAGCTGCGCCGTGGACTGGAAGCCGATGAGGCCAGCGCCCAGGCCAGTTTTGCCGACTTGGCGGCCATGCGCCTGAGCCAGCAGTCGGAGTTGGTACAAAACTATCTGCAACTGCGCGTGATCGATCAGCAAAAACGTCTGCTCGAAGCGACGGTGGCGGCGTATGAGCGGTCGCTGAAAATGACGCAGAATCAATACCGCGCGGGTGTTTCCGGGCGCGATGCGGTAGCGCAAGCGCAGACGCAACTGAAAAGTACCCAGGCCGATCTGGTCGATCTGATCTGGCAACGTGCGCAGTTCGAAAATGCGATTGCCGTACTGACCGGGCAAGCGCCGGCGGATTTCAACATTGCCGAAGTGCAGACCATTCCGAAGCTGCCGCAGGTGCCGTTGAGTCTGCCTTCACAGTTGCTGGAACGGCGTCCGGACATCGCCTCGGCGGAGCGTTCGGTGATTGCCGCCAACGCCAACATCGGCGTGGCCAAAGCGGCGTATTACCCGGATCTGAGCTTGAGTCTGAGCGGTGGCTACAGCAGCAGTACCTCGCAGAATCTGATCAGCCTGCCGAACCGCTTCTGGTCGGTGGGGCCGAAACTGGCGCTGCCGCTGTTCGACGGCGGTATTCGTTCGGCGGAAGTCGACCGCACCGAAGCGGTGTATGACCAGACCGTGGCCAAGTATCGCCAGACGGTGCTCGACGGTTTCCGCGAGGTGGAAAATTATCTGGTGCAGCTCAAGGTATACGAGGACGAAGCGGCGGTGCGCCAGGAAGCCCTCGATGCTGCCCGCGACTCCCTGCGCCTGACGGAAAACCAGTACAAGGCCGGATTGATTGCCTACATCGATGTGGTGGTGGTGCAAGCGACAGCGTTGAGCAACGAGCGCAATGTGCTGAACATTCTGCAAAGCCGCTTGATTGCCAGCGTGCAATTGATTGCGGCGCTGGGCGGTGGCTGGGACGGGCAACTGGAAGTGAGCAACTCCAACTGACTCCATGGCCCTTGTAGGAGCTGCCGGAGGCTGCGATCTTTTGATTTTGCTATTTAGGACAAGATCAAAAGATCGCAGCCTCCGGCAGCTCCTACAGGTATGTGTTTCAGTTTTGAGCAAAGCCGTGAGCGCCGGGCCAGAGCCTTGTCGGACGATCGAACAAGCGTTTCATCGGCTTGATGGCCATTTGATTACTTTGTCAGTGCGTTCTTCTGTGCAATCAGTACAATCGCCGCATTTGCCCGACCGGGAACGGACGCAATCCGTGTTGGGTGGCCACGAGAATTCTCATGCTCATCGGTAGTTATTCCTCCACGCTGGTTTTCATTTCTTTGTGTGTGGCGATTCTCGCTTCGTATACCGCGCTCGACCTCACCGGTCGCATCGCCACGGCCAAGGGCCGCGCGGTGCATTTCTGGACGGCGGGTGGGGCGTTCGCCATGGGCATCGGCGTCTGGTCGATGCACTTCATTGGCATGCTCGCCTTCAAACTGCCGATCGATCTCGGCTATGACATCAGCCTGACCGCGCTGTCGCTGCTGATTGCTGTGCTGTCCTGCGGGTTCGCCTTGTGGCTGGTCAGTCAGCCGAAACTGCCGATTCTGCAACTGGCGTTCGGCGCGCTGATCATGGGCGCCGGGATCAGTGCCATGCATTACACCGGCATGGCGGCGATGCGCATGACCCCGGGGATCGACTACGACCCGACGCTGTTTGGTGCCTCATTGCTGATTGCGGTCGGTGCGTCGGCGGCGGCGCTGTGGATCGCCTTCCGCTTGCGTCAGCACTCTCCCTATGTGCGGCTGATTCGCGGCGGCGCAGCGATCATCATGGGCATCGCGATTGTCGGCATGCATTACACGGGCATGGCTGCCGCGCAATTCCCTGATGGCAGTTTCTGTGGCGCCACCGTCAATGGCTTGAAAGGCAATGGCCTCGACAGCCTGGTGTTGATTACCACGTTGGCGGTGCTGTCGATTGCCTTGCTGACCTCGATTCTCGACGCGCGCCTCGAAGCACGCACCGCCGATCTCGCGCACTCGTTGACCGTGGCCAACCGCGAACTCACCCAGCTGGCCCTGCACGACACCCTGACCGGGCTGCCGAACCGCATGCTGCTGGACGACCGCATTAATCAGGCAATGAAAAAGGTCCATGAGCAGGGCGGCTGTTTTGCCTTGATGTTCATCGATCTGGACGGCTTCAAACCGGTCAACGATGCGTTTGGTCATCACATGGGCGATCAGTTGCTGCGTGAAGTGGGGTTGCGTCTGCGTGAAGACTTGCGCGGCCCGGACACGCTGGCGCGGATCGGTGGCGATGAATTCGTGTTGTTGGTGCGCCTCACCGAACCCAATGACGCTTTGGGGTTGGCGGCCCGTCAGGTCGGCTTGATCGCGCAATCGTTCCGCGTCGCCGAGCATGACTTGCAGATCTCCGCCAGTGTCGGCATCGCCCTGTATCCGGGCAATGGCCAGAACGCTCAGGAACTGTTGATGAACGCCGACGCCGCGATGTACCACGCCAAGGGCGGCGGCAAAAACGGTTACAGCTTTTTCGACGCCTCGATGAACAATAACGCCCGCAAGCAGTTGCAGTTGTTGCAGGACCTGCGTGCAGCGTTGGAGCACAGTCAGTTCAGTTTGCATTACCAACCGAAGTTCGACGCCGCCAATGGCCGTCCGGTCGGCGCTGAAGCGTTGCTGCGCTGGCAGCATCCGGTCCACGGCATGCTGATGCCGGACAAGTTCATCGAACTGGCCGAGAAGAGCGGTCTGATCATTCCGATCGGTGAATGGGTACTCAACGAAGCCTGCCGGCAGATGCGTGAGTGGTACGTGCTCGGTTACACCGATTGGCGTATCGCGGTGAACCTGTCGGCGCTGCAGTTCTGCCACACGGGACTGGTGCGCAGCGTGGCCAAGGCGCTGGCCACCCACCACCTCCCGGCCAACAGCCTGACCCTGGAAATCACCGAGACCACGGCGATGAGTGATGCCGATGCGAGCATGACGGTGTTGCAGGAGTTGTCGGACATGGGCGTCGACCTGTCGATCGATGACTTCGGCACCGGTTATTCCAGCCTGATGTACCTCAAGCGGTTGCCGGCCAATGAGCTGAAGATCGACCGTGGATTTGTCCGCGATCTGGAGCATGACAGTGACGATGCGGCGATTGTCTCGGCGATTGTCGCGTTGGGGCAGGCGCTCGGTTTGCGCATTGTTGCCGAAGGCGTGGAAACCGGGGTGCAGCAGGAGTTCTTGACGCAATTGGGTTGTGATTCGCTGCAGGGTTATCTGCTCGGGCATCCGATGCCGGCGGAAAAATTCATGCAGGATATTGCACGGGGTGAGCAGTTAGCGGTGGTCTGATCGACCGCGTTATCGTTCTTCGCGAGCAGGCTCGCTCCCACAGGGGGCGGCGTGGAGCACAAATACAGTGTGGGAGCGAGCCTGCTCGCGAAGGCGTCTGCCCAGACACCACAGACTCCATGCAAAAGCCGCCAATGGCGGTTATTCTTCCCCCCGACTGTTACGTGTGCATTTGGGGGAAAGGTCAGCATGGATAAAGTCATTGTGATCACCGGTGGCGGGCGCGGAATTGGCGCCGCGACGGCGCTGTTGGCTGCCGCGCAAGGCTATCGGATCTGCATCAACTATCAGTCGGATGAACAGGCCGCGCAAAGCGTGCTGGAGCAAGTTCGTGCACTGGGCGCACAGGCCATTGCGGTGCGCGCCGATGTCAGCATCGAAGACGAAGTGATTGCGCTGTTCCAGCGCGTCGACAGCGAACTGGGCCGCGTCACCGCTCTGGTGAACAATGCTGGCACCGTCGGACAAAAGTCGCGGGTCGACGAAATGTCCGAATTCCGTATTCTGAAAATCATGAAAACCAATGTCCTGGCGCCGATCCTCTGCGCCAAGCACGCGATCCTGCGCATGTCGCCCAAGCACGGCGGGCAGGGCGGCAGCATCGTCAACGTGTCGTCGGTGGCCTCGCGTCTCGGCTCGCCGAACGAATACGTCGATTACGCCGCGTCCAAAGGCGCACTCGATACCTTCACCATCGGTCTGTCCAAGGAAGTGGCGGGCGAGGGGATTCGGGTCAACGCGGTGCGCCCGGGTTACATCTATACCGATTTCCACGCCTTGAGCGGCGACCCGGATCGAGTCAGCAAGCTTGAATCGGCGATTCCGATGGCCCGTGGCGGGCGGCCGGATGAGGTGGCGGAGGCGATTGTCTGGTTGTTGTCGGACAAGGCTTCGTATGCGACCGGGACGTTTGTTGATTTGGGGGGTGGGCGTTAAGTCCAGAGAGTTTCGCTGCCAAGTCGGCCCTCTTCGCGAGCAGGCTCGCTCCCACATTGGTTCTGTGTCCGGCACAAATCCAGAGTGGGAGCGAGCCTGCTCGCGAAGGCAATAGCCCAAACAACAGAGGACTGTCAGAACGACCGCACAATCCGCCCCAACGTCTCCATGGCCTTCTCCGAATCCTCGGTCCAAGGGCTGCCATAGTTCAGGCGAATACAATTCCTGAACCGCTGTGTCGGCGAGAAAATCGGCCCCGGCGCGATGCTGATGCCTTGCGCCAGTGCCATCTGAAACAGCTTCAATGAATCCATCTGGGGCGGTAATTCCAGCCATAAGAAATAGCCGCCGGCCGGCTGGCTGACCCGCGTCTGTGCCGGGAAATAACGGGCAATCGCCGCGAGCATCGCGCTCTGCTGCTCTTCCAGGGCGTAACGCAATTTGCGCAGATGCCGGTCGTAGCCGCCGTGTTGCAGATAGTCGGCAATCGCTGCTTGCGCCGGCATTGAGGCACACAGCGAAGTCATCAGTTTCAGTCGTTCGATTTTCTGTGCGTAGCGGCCGGCGGCGACCCAGCCGATGCGATAGCCGGGCGCGAGGCTCTTGGCGAAGGAGCCGCAATGCATCACCAGGCCTTCAGTGTCGAAGGCCTTGGCCGGTTTCGGGGCCTGCTGGCCGTAATACAGTTCGGCGTAGACGTCGTCTTCGATCAGCGGCACTTGATGGCGGCGCAGCAGTTCGACCAGTTCCTGTTTCTTCGCCTCGGGCATGGTGGCGCCCATCGGGTTCTGGAAACTGGTCATGCACCAGCAAGCCTTGATCGGATGGCGTTCCAGGGTTTGTGCGAGTACACCGAGGTCGATGCCATCGCGCGGGTGCACGGGGATTTCCACGGCTTTGAGTTTCAGCCGTTCCAGCACTTGCAGGCTGGCGTAAAACGCCGGGGCTTCGATGGCCACCAGATCACCGGGCTCGGTCACGGCTTGCAGGCACAGGTTCAGCGCTTCGAGGGCGCCGTTGGTGATCAGCAGTTCCTCCATGGGCAACATCAGGCCGCCGACCATGTAGCGCAGGGCGATCTGCCGGCGCAACTGCGGGTTGCCCGGCGACATGTCGGTGACGACCATGCGCGGGTCCATCTCGCGGGCGGCGCTGGCCAGCGAGCGCGACAGGCGTTGCAACGGGAACAGGGTCGGACTGGGAAATGCCGAGCCGAAGGGTACGGTGCTGGGGTCCTTGATCGAATCCAGGACCGAGAACACCAGTTCGCTGACGTCGACTTCGGTGGAATCGTTGACGTGGCTGCTGATCACCGGCTCGGAAAACGGGCTCGGTGCGTGGGTGTTGACGAAGTAGCCGGAACGCGGCCGGGCACGGATCAGGCCACGGCGTTCGAGCAGGTAATAGGCCTGGAATACCGTGGACGGGCTGACGCCGTAGGTCTGGCTGGCGTAACGCACCGAAGGCACGCGCTGGCCGGGGCCGAGGACGCCGGAGCGGATCAGTTCAGCGATGTCGTCGGCGAATTTTTCGTAGCGTTTCATCGAGGAGCCTTGGTGCTGGTTGATGATGAGGTGTGTCAGGGGAACTGCCCCTCACCCTAGCCCTCTCCCAGAGGGAGAGGGGACTGATTGGGGGATGCTTGCTAAATACACCGACCTGAAAGTGCTTTGCTGAATCCACAATCGACTCGACCTGAAAGTGCTTTGCTGAATCCACAATCGACTCGGCCTGAAAATGTTTTGCTGAATCCACAATCGACTCGGTCTGTCAGGTCGATGTCTAGCGACAGACACCTCGGTCGGCTCCCTCTACCCCTGGGAGAGGGCTGGGGTGAGGGAGCGGATTCTAAGGGATCAACGATTCATCGGCGCCACAAACCTGCTCTTCGCCACGCTGTAAACCTCAGGCTCATCACTGTCGGCAATCTTGAAACTCAAGGTCTGCGAGCTGCTGGCCGGGCGTTCTGTGGTCATCGCCACCGACACCGGCACATCGACAATTTCCCCCGGTGCCAGGCTCAACTCGGTCTTGCCTTGCAACTGGAAGCCATCGCCGTCGACCAGGCTCAGGTGGTAATCCTGACGCTGCTGGGTCTTGTTGATGACTTTGAGGCTATAGATGTTTTCGATCTGGCCCTGACCGTTCTCGCGGAACAGCCCGCGATCCTTGGTCACGTCCAGCGACACCATCGGTCGCTCGATCAACGCCAGAGCCAGCGCGCCGATCATCGCCACCAGCACCACGGTGTAGCCGATCAGGCGCGGACGCAGCAGATGGGTCTTGCCACCCTGCAATTCGCGCTCTGAACTGTAGCGGATCAAGCCGCGCGGATAATTCATTTTGTCCATGATCGAGTCGCAGGCGTCGATGCATGCGGCGCAACCGATGCACTCCATCTGCAAGCCGTCGCGGATGTCGATGCCGGTCGGGCAGACCTGCACGCACAACTGGCAGTCAATGCAATCACCCAGACCGGCTTCAACTGGTTTCACGTCGCGTTTACGCGGTCCACGGTTCTCGCCACGGGCCACGTCGTAGGAAATCGCCAGGGTGTCCTTGTCGAACATCACGCTCTGGAACCGCGCATACGGGCACATGTGCATGCACACCGCTTCACGCAACCAGCCGGCGTTGATGTACGTCGCCGCAGCGAAGAACAGCACCCAGAACAAGCTGACACCGCCGATTTGCAGGGTTAGCAATTCTTCAGCCAATGGCCGGATCGGGGTGAAATAACCGACGAAGGTCAGGCCGGTCATTACGCTGATCGCCAGCCACAAAGTGTGCTTGGCCGCGCGGCGCGCCAGTTTGTTCAGGCTCCAGGGTGCGGCTTGCAGTTTGATGCGCTGGTTGCGCTCGCCTTCGGTGATCTTCTCGCACCACATGAAGATCCACGTCCATGAACTTTGTGGGCAGGTGTAGCCGCACCAGACCCGACCGGCAAACACGGTAATGGCGAACAGGCCGAACGCGGCGATGATCAGCAGCGCCGAGAGCAGGATGAAATCCTGCGGCCAGAACGTCGCGCCGAAGATGTGGAATTTGCTTTCGGAAAGATCCCAGAGCACTGCCTGACGTCCGCCCCAGTTCAGCCACACGGTGCCGAAAAACAGCACAAACAGAAAACCCGCGCCGCTCATGCGCAGGGTGCGGAACAGGCCGGTGAAGCTGCGGGTGTGAATCTGGTTGTCGCTGGATTTGGCCGTCGCCTTCATTGGGCGTGCGGGTATGCTTTTTATAGTGGGAGATGCTTCTACGGTTCGGACGGGGATTTGTTCGCTCATGGTTATTCGCTCATCAGCCTCCATCAGGCCAGAGCACTATGAGCGTCGATCTGTTTGCATAACAGACTCAGGTATTTCAATAAAAAGCAGATCAGATGAGATTCTGCGCAGCGCCTGCGACAACTTGAAGCAGCCCGCAGACGTGGGCGCAAACGCCTATCGCAGACGTTTGCGCGCGGTGTTGATCAAGGTCAGTCAAATCACCGAATCACTCTCGTCGGCTTTCAGGTGTTTGCGTCCGTCCTTGGCGCCTGCGACGGTGAGGGCGTCGGCTTCTGATTCGGTCACATAGACGCGGCGACCTTCGATTTCCACGAAAGACATGGCTATGTCGCTATCCGTGCGCACTTCCAAGGTGTCGCAAATGCGAATTTCCTCGCCATTCTCGACAGTGAAAAAACACACTTTTTGTTCGGGATTGGATTCATCGACTCGAAGCGGCATGGGGCTGTCCTTTTTCAGGGGTGTCTGAAAGGTTAGGGCGCACGCTGCGCCGATCGTTCTGCGCAACTGATTAATGGTCGCCGCTGTCCATCCTCTATAGACCCAATAACAAGGACTGCACGATGAACGCGTGGTGGCATGAAGTGTGGGAAACCCTGCAAGCGGAGTTCGCCGACGTTGGCGATGCTTCGCAATTGACGCGCATTACCGTGCGCCTGCTGATGGCGGCGGTGCTGGGCGGAATTCTTGGCTTCGAGCGCGAGCACAAGGGCAAGGCTGCCGGGGTGCGCACGCATATGTTGGTGGCGCTGGGGGCGGCGTTGTTTGTACTGGTGCCGCAGACGTCCGGGGCCGAGTCCGATGCGATGAGCCGGGTGGTGCAGGGGGTGATTGCCGGGATCGGCTTTCTCGGTGCCGGGACTATCCTGAAAAACAAGGAAGGCGATGAAGGTCATGTCAAAGGCCTGACCACGGCTGCCGGGCTGTGGATGACGGCGGCCATTGGCGTCGCGGCCGGGCTGGGCAGGGAGGCGACGGCGCTGCTCAGTACCTTTCTGGCGCTGGCAATTTTTAGCGTGATGCCGCGCATCGTACGCCTGTTCGAAAAAGATGAGCAGAAGAACGATCACCTGTAACCACGCCGAACTATCCCTGTAGGAACTGCCGAAGGCTGCGATCTGTTGATCTGGCTTTTAAAAGACAAAATCAACAGATCGCAGCCTTCGGCAGCTCCTACATGAGCGGTAGCGGATTCAGACGATCACGGGTGGCATCGTGCTCGGCGGTTCTTCCTTAGGCGGTGGCGTGGTGCCGGGCGGTTCCTGTTCGGGAATCGGTTGCGGCTCGGTCTCGGGAAGAGTGGGTTTGTCGATGTTCGGATCAGGCGTTTCGGCCGGGATCGGGATGTTCATCTGTTGACCTCCGTGTGGCACATGGCGTGAGAAGTGCTTAAGTGGATTGACCACCCTGCGCACAATTCGATCCGCTTTTCTGACACGGCAATTTCATCTGAACTTTTCCCGGCGGCGGTCGCTCGGAACCTAAGTGAGTTCATGACGGGGCAGGTGCAACGTTGTGAACACTGATCCGGCACAAGAGCGTCCTTGGGGCGTTAAGGAGAGATGCTCAATGACTGCTGAAAAACCCTCAGAGCTGAGCTACAACCCGCACATGCCGCTGTCGCAGGCGTTGCTGCTGCCGCGCATTGTCATCGAAAACACCATGCCGACGCTTGATGGCGGGCAGTTCGCCGTGAAGTCGATTGCCGGCCGCGAAGTGGTGGTCACCAGCAAGGTGTTTGCCGACGGCCACGACAAACTCGCCGTGCGCATCCGCTGGCGCGAGGAAGGCGAGGAGACTTGGCAAAGCGAAGTCATGGCCGATCAGGGCAATAACGGCTGGCAAGGCCAGTTCCGCCCTGAGCATCAGGGTCGCTACCTGTATTGCATCGAAGCGTGGATCGATCACTTCGCCAGTTTTCAGTATGAACTGGAGAAGAAGCACAACGCCGCCGTCCCTGTCTCACTGGAGCTGCAGGAAGGCCGGACGATGGTGCAACAGGCCGCCGAACGCAGCGAAGGTCAGCTCAGTGAGCAACTGGCTGCCTTGCACCATGAGTTGTCCGGCCTGCTCGAAACCGAGCAAGTCGCACTGTTTCTGCACTCGCGCAGTGCGCTGTTGATGGCGGAAGCCGATCACCGCGCCTACTTGAGCGTCAGTCCTGAGTTCCCGATGGACGTCGAACGCGAACTGGCTGAATTCGCCAGTTGGTACGAACTGTTTCCGCGCTCGATGACCGACGATCCCCGCCGCCATGGCACTTTTAACGACGTGCACTCGCGCCTGCCGATGATTCAGGACATGGGCTTCGACGTGCTGTACTTCACGCCGATCCACCCGATCGGCCGCGCCCACCGCAAAGGTCGCAATAACTCCCTGACAGCGGGACCGGAGGATCCGGGCAGTCCTTATGCGATCGGCAGCGAGGAGGGCGGTCACGAGGCGATTCATTCGCAACTCGGTACCCGCGAGGACTTCCGCCGACTGGTGGCCGCTGCTGCCGATCACGGCCTGGAAATCGCTCTCGATTTTGCTATCCAGTGTTCTCAGGACCACCCGTGGCTCAAGCAGCATCCGGGCTGGTTCAACTGGCGGCCCGACGGCACGATCAAATATGCCGAGAACCCGCCGAAGAAATATCAGGACATCGTCAACGTCGATTTCTATGCGCCAGATGCGATTCCGAGCCTGTGGGTCGAATTGCGCGACATCGTCATTGGCTGGGTCGAAGAGGGCGTGAAGATCTTCCGCGTTGACAATCCGCACACCAAACCGCTGCCGTTCTGGCAATGGCTGATCGCTGATGTGCGGGCGCTGTACCCGGAAGTGATCTTCCTCGCCGAGGCATTTACCACGCCGGCCATGATGGCGCGCCTGGGCAAGGTCGGTTACACCCAGAGCTATACCTATTTCACCTGGCGTAACAGCAAAGCAGAACTGGCGACGTATTTCACCGAGCTGAATGAATCGCCGTGGCGCGAATGCTACCGGCCGAATTTCTTCGTCAATACGCCGGACATCAACCCGGCGTTCCTGCACGAATCCGGGCGTCCGGGCTTTTTGATCCGCGCCGCGCTGGCAACCATGGGTTCAGGCCTGTGGGGCATGTACTCGGGTTTCGAACTGTGTGAGTCGGCGCCGGTGCCGGGCAAGGAGGAATACCTCGACTCGGAGAAATACGAAATCCGCGTCCGCGACTTCACCGCGCCCGGCAACATCATTGCCGAGATCGCCCAGCTCAACCGCATTCGTCGGCAGAACCCGGCGCTACACACGCACTTGGGTCTGAAGATCTACAACGCGTGGAACGACAACATTCTGTACTTCGGCAAGCGCAGCTTTGACGGCAGCAACTTCATTTTGGTGGCGGTCAGCCTCGATCCGCACAACGTGCAGGAAGCGAATTTCGAACTGCCGCTGTGGGAAATGGGCTTGCCTGACGATGCGACGACCCACGGCGAGGATTTGATGAACGGGCATCGCTGGGACTGGCATGGCAAATACCAGTTCATGCGCCTGGACCCGGCGTATCAGCCGTTCGGCATCTGGCGAATCACTGCCTGAACACAGATCCATTGTAGGAGTGAGCCTGCTCGCGATAGCAATCTTGCAGGCGACAACTCTGCCGAATATGAAACCGCGATCGCGAGCAGGCTCACTCCTACAGGTTGCTCAGCGTTTTCGAGTCAGGTGATCGGCTCGCGGCTTTTCTAGAATTGAACAGGAGTTTCACATGGCGAAGAAACCCAAGGCAGCCACCTTCATCAAAGACCCGCTCTGGTACAAGGACGCGGTGATCTATCAAGTTCACGTCAAATCATTTTTCGACTCCAACAATGACGGGATCGGCGACTTTCCCGGCCTGATCGCCAAACTCGATTACATCGCCGACCTCGGCGTCAACACTATCTGGCTATTGCCGTTCTACCCCTCGCCACGCCGCGATGACGGCTACGACATCGCCGAATACCGTGGCGTGCACAGCGATTACGGGACCATGGCTGACGCCAAGCGTTTTATCGCCGAGGCGCACAAATGCGGCTTGCGGGTGATCACCGAGCTGGTCATCAATCACACCTCGGACCAGCACCCGTGGTTCCAGCGTGCACGCAAGGCCAAACCGGGTTCGGCGGCGCGGGACTTCTATGTGTGGTCGGATGACGATCAGAAATACGATGGCACGCGGATCATTTTCCTCGACACGGAAAAATCCAACTGGACCTGGGATCCGGTCGCCGGCCAATACTTCTGGCACCGTTTTTATTCGCACCAACCGGATCTGAACTTCGACAACCCGCAAGTGATGAAAGCCGTGCTGTCGGTGATGCGCTACTGGCTGGACATGGGCATCGACGGCTTGCGCCTCGACGCGATTCCGTACCTGATCGAGCGCGACGGCACCAACAACGAAAACCTGCCTGAGACTCACGACGTCCTCAAGCAGATCCGCGCCGAGATCGACGCCAATTATCCCGACCGCATGCTGCTTGCCGAGGCCAACCAATGGCCGGAAGACACGCAGCTGTATTTCGGCGACACCGATGCCGCGGGCCTCAATGGCGACGAATGCCACATGGCCTTCCACTTCCCGCTGATGCCGCGCATGTACATGGCGCTGGCCCAGGAAGATCGCTTCCCGATCACCGACATTCTTCGCCAGACCCCGGAAATTCCCGCCAACTGCCAATGGGCGATTTTCCTGCGCAACCACGATGAACTGACGCTGGAGATGGTCACCGACAAGGAACGCGACTACCTGTGGAATTACTACGCCGCTGACCGCCGTGCGCGGATCAACCTCGGTATTCGTCGGCGTCTGGCGCCATTGATGGAGCGCGACCGCCGCCGCATCGAATTGCTCAACAGCCTGCTGCTGTCGATGCCCGGCACGCCGACCTTGTATTACGGCGACGAGATCGGCATGGGCGACAATATCTACCTCGGCGACCGCGATGGTGTACGCACACCGATGCAATGGTCGATCGACCGCAATGGCGGCTTCTCCCGCGCTGACCCGGCCAGCCTGGTGCTGCCGCCGATCATGGATCCGCAATATGGCTACTTGTCGGTCAACGTCGAAACCCAATCCGGCGACCCGCATTCGCTGCTGAACTGGACCCGGCGTCTGCTGGCGGTGCGCAAGCAGTCCAAGGCCTTTGGCCGTGGCACCTTGAAGATGCTGTCACCGAACAACCGCCGGGTGCTGGCCTACACCCGCGAATTTACCGACGCCGACGGCAAGCACGAAATTATCCTCTGCGTGGCCAACGTCTCGCGCAGTGCGCAAGCGGTGGAGCTGGACCTGTCGGCCTACGTCGGTATGGTGCCGGTGGAGATGCTTGGCGGTAACGCTTTCCCGCCGATTGGTCAGTTGAATTTTCTCCTGACGTTGGCGCCGTACGGTTTCTATTGGTTCGCCCTCGCGGCAGAAAACCAGATGCCAAGCTGGCACGTTGAACCGGCGCAGAGCCTGCCGGACTTCACCACGCTGGTGCTGAAAAAACGCATGGAAGAATTGCTCGAAGCGCCGTCGCGCACGACGCTGGAGCAAAACATTCTGCCGAGCTGGTTGCAGAACCGTCGCTGGTTCGCCGGCAAGGATGCGGCCATCGACAAAGTGCATCTGGCCTACGGCGTGCGCTTCGGCGATGCCCAGCATCCGGTGCTGCTCAGCGAAATCGAAGTCACCAGCGGCGGGCAGACCAGTCGCTATCAATTGCCGTTTGGTTTTATTGCCGAAGATCAGGTCGGCCCGGCGTTGCCGCAGCAATTGGCTCTGTCCCGTGTACGCCGTGTACGACAAGTCGGTCTGATCACCGACGCGTTCAGCCTTGAAGCGTTTGTTCGCGCAGTGCTGCAAGGCATGCAGAACAACACCGTGCTGGAGTCGGCTGAGGGCGAAATCCGCTTTGCGCCGACGCTGCATCTGGAAAAACTCGGCCTGGGTGCAGAGTCGGAAGTGCGTTATCTGTCCGCCGAGCAATCGAACAGTTCGGTGGTGATCGGCAACAGTCTGGTGCTCAAGCTGATACGTAAAGTCGCTTCTGGCGTACACCCGGAACTGGAGATGAGCGCTTACCTGACCGAGGCCGGATTTGCCAATATCTCTCCGCTGCTCGGCTCGGTGATTCGCCGCGATGCCAAGGGCGAAGACAATCTGCTGATGATCGCTCAGGGTTACTTGAGCAATCAGGGCGATGCGTGGGAATGGACGCAGAATAACCTCGAACGGGCGCTGCGTGATGAACTCGCCGATGCCATGTCCGAACAGGAGCAGCATTACAACGCGCTGGGTGAATTGAAGGATTTTGCCGGCATGCTCGGCCAGCGTCTGGGCGAAATGCATCAGGTGCTTGCTGCGCCAACCGACAATGCCGACTTCGCGCCGCAGGTGTCGACGGCCAAAGACATGCAGGCCACGGGCAAGGATGTCGTCGCTCAGGTCGAGCACGCCTTGAAACTGCTCAAGCAGCATCAGGGCGAACTCAGCGCAGCGGATCAGAAACTGGTGAAACGGCTGGTCGACGAGAAGAAAACCATCCTCGCCCACGTGCAGGATCTGGCGAAAAAAGCCACGGGTGGCTTGCGTATCCGCGTCCACGGCGACCTGCATCTGGGCCAGGTGCTGGTGATCAAGGGCGATGCCTATCTGATCGACTTCGAGGGCGAACCGGCGCGGCCATTGAGCGAGCGCCGTGGCAAACACAGCCCGTACAAGGATGTCAGCGGCGTGCTGCGCTCGTTCGATTACGCGGCGGCGATGACCATCAACGTGCATAACGTTGACCACAGCGCCGAGTCTGAAACCGCGCGGCGTCTGGTCGCCGAGCGCTATTTGCGTGAGGCCCGCGAGGCATTTGTGCAGGCATATCGCCGGGCGGCAGCTAGTCTTGAGCATGCCTGGCAAGATCCTGAAGGTGCCGACGCCGCGCTGGCGTTGTTCGGCCTGGAGAAGGCGGCCTATGAAGTGGCCTATGAAGCCGAAAATCGCCCCACGTGGCTGCCCGTGCCGTTGCACGGTTTGTATGGGTTATTGACGGGGCTTAAACCCTTTTCCGATCTTGGTGGAGAGTAGTCATGAGTTTCTCGAACAAGGAACAGGGTGCGGTCAAAGAAGCGTTGCTGCCCTCGGCAAAAGATATCGATGCCTTGGTCCGCGCTGAACATCACGACCCTTTTTCCATTCTTGGCCCGCACGGCGATGGCGCTGGCGGGCAGTTCATTCGCGCTTATCTACCCGGTGCGTTGAGTGTCGTGGTGCTGGACAAGGACAGCGGTGAAGAACGCGGTCCACTTGAGCAAACCGAAACACCGGGCCTGTTTGTCGGCCATTTCGACCAAGCGCGGCCGTATCAGCTACGCACGCGCTGGGCCGGCGGCGAGCAGGTTGCCGAGGATCCGTATAGCTTCGGCCAGTTGCTCGGTGAAATGGATTTGTACCTGTTCGCTGAAGGCAATCATCGCGACCTAAGTGCCTGCCTTGGCGCGCAGTTGATGACCGTCGATGGCGTCGACGGCGTGCGTTTTGCCGTGTGGGCGCCGAATGCCCGACGGGTCTCGGTGGTGGGGGATTTCAACGTCTGGGACGGTCGCCGCCATCCAATGCGCTTGCGTCATCCGTCCGGGGTCTGGGAGTTGTTCATTCCGCGCCTGCAAGCGGGCGAGTTGTACAAATACGAGATTCTTGGTGCCCACGGCATTCTCCCGCTCAAGGCCGACCCGATGGCACTGGCCACCAGCCTGCCGCCAGACACCGCGTCGAAAGTCGCTGAACCGCTGCAAATCGACTGGCAGGATCAGGACTGGATGAGCAGCCGCCGTGACCGGCAGACGCACTCGGCGCCGCTGTCGATCTATGAACTGCACGCTGGTTCCTGGCAGTGCGAGCTGGACGATCTGGGCGAAGTGGCGCGCCAGTACACCTGGCCGGAGCTCGCCGAGCGGTTGATTCCGTACGTCAAGGAACTGGGTTTCACCCACATCGAACTGATGCCGATCATGGAGCACCCGTTCGGTGGCTCCTGGGGTTATCAGTTGCTTTCGCAGTTCGCGCCGAGCGCGCGGTATGGCTCTCCGGCGCAGTTCGCCGAATTCGTCGACGCCTGCCACCGGGCGGAAATCGGTGTGATCCTCGACTGGGTGCCAGCGCATTTCCCCACCGATACCCATGGTCTGGCGCAGTTCGACGGCACCGCGCTGTACGAGTACGGCAATCCGCTGGAAGGTTTCCATCAGGATTGGGACACGCTGATCTACAACCTGGGTCGCACCGAAGTGCACGGCTACATGCTGGCGTCGGGGCTGCACTGGTTGAAACATTTCCATGTCGACGGTTTGCGCGTCGATGCGGTGGCCTCGATGCTTTATCGCGACTATTCGCGCAAGGCCGGTGAATGGGTGCCCAACCGTCATGGTGGTCGGGAAAATCTGGAAGCGATCGACTTCCTCCGGCATTTGAACGATGTGGTTGAACTGGAAGCGCCGGGCGCGCTGGTGATCGCCGAAGAATCCACGGCGTGGCCGGGTGTCAGCCAAAGTACGCAACAGGGCGGACTGGGTTTCGCCTACAAATGGAACATGGGCTGGATGCACGATTCGCTGCATTACATTCAGCAGGACCCGGTGTACCGCGCCCACCATCACAACGAGTTGAGTTTTGGCCTGGTCTACGCTTGGTCCGAGCGGTTCATCCTGCCGATCTCCCACGACGAAGTGGTGCACGGCAAGCATTCGCTGATCGACAAGATGCCCGGCGACCGCTGGCAGAAATTTGCCAACTTGCGCGCCTATCTGAGTTTCATGTGGACCCATCCGGGCAAGAAACTGTTGTTCATGGGCTGCGAGTTTGGTCAGTGGCGCGAGTGGAATCACGATCAACAGCTCGATTGGTATCTGCTGCAGTACTCCGAGCACAAAGGCGTACAGAAACTGGTGGGCGACCTCAATCGGCTGTATCGCGACGAGCCAGCGCTGCACGATCAGGACGACGCGCCGCAGGGCTTTCAATGGTTGATCGGTGACGATGCGATCAACAGCGTTTATGCCTGGCTGCGCTGGAGCAAGGACGGCAAACCGGTGCTGGTGGTGGCCAACTTCACACCGGTGCCGCGTCAGGCGTATCGCGTCGGTGTGCCGTTTGCCGGGCGCTGGACTGAACTGCTCAATAGCGATGCCGACACCTATGCCGGTTCCAACTACGGCAATGGCGGCGGGGCGTTTACCGAGGAAGTGTCGAGCCATGGTCAGTCGTTGTCGCTGGAGCTGAATCTGCCGCCGCTGGCGGTGTTGATCCTCAAACCGGAGGGCTGATCCAGTACCGAGTTGCTGCCATCGCGAGCAGGCTCACTCCTACACTTGGAATGCGTTCCCCTTGTAGGAGTGAGCCTGCTCGCGATGGCGTCAGCACAAACACTATCGCCGCCAAGCCAAACGCTACCAACGCATCCGCACCCCAAGGCTGCCAATGATCCCGTTCAAATCATTGTCATCGACATCGCTGCTGTAATCGGCACTGACATACAGGCTTACCGCCGGCGTCACCCGCGCCACCAGACCCAATCCCAACTCGACGGTGGATGACTTGCGGCTGCTGCTGATCTTGTCGACCTGATCCAGCGTCACGGTGTTGCCGGTGTAGACGGTGTGCCAGAGGTTGGTGCGCACATAGGGTTCGACCGGCAGGCCATTCAAATCGTAACTGCCTTTCAAACGTGCACCGACGCGGCCGCTCCACGCCGTCAGATCGGAGGACGAGGCATTGCCTGAACCGGCGTAGGGCGTGTCGAGGGTGATGCGTTGATTGATCAATTGCGCCTGCGGTTCGACCACCCAGTTTTCGCTCAGGCCAATCGGATAACCGCCTTCTACTGACAGCGTCAGTGCGCTGCCCTCGGTGGCTTGCCGTGCGCCCTGTTCGTTGCGACTGAAACCACTGACCCGGCCACCACTGGCGGACAAGTCCACGTGCCAGCCCTGGGCTCCGCTCAGGCTGTAATAGGCGCCAAGGCTTTGGCCTTGCAGATTGAGGGTGTCGCTGTTCGGGTCTGCCAGGGCGCGGCTGGTGAGCAGGCCATTGGCATTGGCTTGAATCTGGTTGAGGCCGCCGATCAGGCCGATGGTCTGGGTATGGCTGCCACTTTGCAGAGTCAGTACGGCTGGGCCTTTGAAGTCGCCGCTGCCGGGTGTTGCGTAACCCGACGACAGCACATCGGTTTGTGCCTGACGCGCACTTCTGCCGTACAACTCATCCCAGGCTGACGGGGCGAGGTCTTCGGTGATCAGGTTCGGCCCCTGCAAGTCCGGGCGTGGGCTCAAGCGTTGCGGGCCGGGGGTAATGACGGTCACGGGCAGTGTCATGACCGGCACGTCCGCGCGATACCACGGGGTGGTTTCATCCGCCGCAGGACCGGCCTGCGCCTCCATGGATGAGCACAGCAAGATAGAACTCGACACTGTGCAGAAAGTGATTTTGATCTCGTGTGGGCTGATTGAAGTTCTCATGGAGGTCTACCTTGCAGGCGCATGCATTCTCTCTGTGTGGCGTCTCTCCTACCCCGAACGAGGGGCGACCGAATGGAGCGGGGCGAGCCCTGACCGCTCGATTTTGCGAGTGTCCGAAGGCTCGTCCCGGGTAGTGATTCCGGGGGTAGTAAGGTAGAGATAAGAAGAGTCGAGCGCGCCCGTCAAGAAATTGAACGATGAGCGGTAGTGGTAAAACGGGCTTTGCAAGCGTTTGTTTTTCTGCACATAACTAAGTGGTTGTTTGCATGGAAAAACGCAGGAAAAGCTCCGAGGTAGAGAGGTTTGATTGCCGACGGAAGGTCTACCAGCTAATGCGCACACCCAGATTGCCGACCACGCCGCGCACGTCAGTACTGTCAATATTGCTGCTGTAATCGGTACTGGCGTACACACTGACGGCGCGGTCGAGGGTCAACACTACGCCCAGGCCAATATCTGCTGTCGAGGATTTCTGTTCGGTGCTGATGACATCGCTGGCGCCGAATGTCACCGAGTCAGTAGCGGAAAACGTATGCCATAGATTGGCGCGCAAATACGGTTCTACCGGCAGCCCGCTGACTTGATAACGGCCCTTGAGGCGGGCACCGAGGCGGCCGGTCCAGGCACCGTCGGAATCGAACGAGACGCGCGAAATGCCATCGTCCTGGCTGTCGAGGGAGATTTTCTGGTGGATGACCTGCGCCTGCGGCTCGATCACCCACGTATCACTGATCGGCAATGGATAACCGGCTTCGGCCGACAAGGTCAGCGCGTGCCCGCGATTATCCAGTTTGACGCCGCGGTCGGAATGGTTGTCGCCGTCAAAACGGGTGCCCATCACCACGGTGTCGACGTACCAGCCGTAAGGGTCGGTCAGCGTCCAGTACAGGCCATAGCTGTCGCCTTCGAGTTTGATCTTGCCGGCGCTGTTGTGCTGGAAGCCCTCGTTGAAACCGTCGACATCACCCTGCAAACGGCTGTGGCCGACAAAGAACCCCACGCGCTGGTTCTGGCCGCCGGAAGTCTGCGAGCTGTACAGATCATTGCCGACCTGAAAGCCATTGAGCGAGCCGTCCAGACGCGGAGTCACCGTACCAGCCCAGGTCTGCTCGAGATTCTTGCCGTAGACCCGGCCCCAACCGGCGCCAAATGCGCCGGTTTCGCTGAGCAGGCGCTGATCGCCCTGACGATCATGAAACGTGCCCAGTGCATTCAGCGTCAGTTGCGCGGCGGCGGGCGGCAACACCGACCAGGTCGGTACTTCCGGGCGATACAGAGGAATTGGCGCGGCACCGGCCACGGCGGCAGGTAACACCGGCAGCGAGGCGATGGACAGCGCTTCGCCGGATTCGCCGTCGAGCGGGGTAATGGCCGCTGCAATGGGTGTGGCCACGACCGGAACCAGAAGCGGCGGTAATGCCGGATCGGGATTGGGCACGCTCATCAATTGCGGTGCGACAACGGCTGAGCGCAGATACCAGTTGTTCTCGGTGCCGGCGGTGACGCCACCCTTGAACAGGTAGTAATCGTACGCGCCGGCAGACACCGGGCCGCTGAGAGTAAACGCTGTATTGCTGCTGACGGCGCCGCCTTGTGCCTGCACCAGTTCAATGCCATTGACCTGAGTCAGTGCGCCCAGACCGCCGACATTGCTGACACCGATAACCGTCGAACCCTCCAGGCTGCCGTTGTTGACGACCAGTCTGTCGCTTGCCGAATCATCACCAGCAACGGTGCTTTGCAGCAGTAACTGACCACGGTTGCCGACGTAGTTGCCTTGCACGGTCAGTGTGTCGTTGGTGCGGCTGTTGCCTTGTGTCAGGTCGATGATCCCGGCGTTGTTGAGCGTCACGCTTTGTCCCGTCAGCGCTGGCGCAACGCTGCCCTGAGTGGAAACCAGTGTGCTGCTGGCGTCGATGTTCAACGCGCCCGTGCCGGTTCCCGCGTCACCCAGCACCAGGCTGGACGAACCCAGATCAAGCTGCGAGGCATTGCTCAGGTTGACTGTTTCCCAATTGATCAAGCGCGCGGGCAGGGCGGTGCGCGTGTTGTCCAGTGTCAACGTATCGGTGCCGACGCCGCCATCCACGCTGGGCGTCAGCGTGAGAATGCTGTCGCCAAGATTGCGCAGGGTAGCCGTGTCATCGCCGACGTCCATCAGGATCGCCGAGCGGATAATGCCGCCGCCATCCCACAGGAAACGGTCATTGCCGACGCTGGCGCGAATCTCGCCGACGATTTCCCCACCACTGACGGTGATGCTGTCGTTACCGCCGCTGACACTGATGTTGCCGCCGATGCGGCCGCCGGAAACGATGATCGTATCGGTGCCGAACCCGGTCACCAGATTGCCGAGAATCTGCCCGCCGGACATGTCGAAAATGTTGTTGTCGAGTTTCATGTCGACCCGGCCGATCGTGCCACCGGTCATGCGCGCGACATCGCCGTCCTCGAAGGCGCCGACGATGGTGCCACCGGTCATCAGGAACGTATCGCGGCTGTCGCCTTGGGCCAGTGAACCGATTGAACCGCCGTTCATGACGAAATCATCGACGCCGTTGCCCTGACTGACCGCACCGGTGATGACGCCGGAGTTGATCTCGACCCGGTCGGCACCTGCGCCGAAAGTCACGCTGCCATTGATCTGGCCAGTGCCGTTGGCGGGGAAGGTCAGGCTGTTGTTGCCGGCGAGATCCGTCAGTGAACCGCTGGTGCCGCTGTCACAGGTGAAGTTGTCATTGCCGGGTCCGGGCACCAGGTTGCATGCCGCAGAAGCGGGGTGGCTGGTCAACATCAGCAGAGAAGCAGGCAGGAGCAAGAGGTGCGGTAGTGACCGCAGAGGTGTGGAGTAGCGCGGCATGGTCATTCCCTACGGCAAATTCGGGGAATTCATCCTTGGGTGTGCCATGAATCGGGCATCATCTAGAGTTGATGCCCTACATCAAATCCATGGCCTAACGGATTGAATGCGCTACTCCTTGAGCTTTTTTAGGTGTAGATGAATTTCCTCACGGTTCAAGCAGGGCTGACGGACGGTCTTGTCAGAATCGCGCTTACAGGTGCACTTCCACCGCCAGCGGCAAGTGATCCGACAGGTGCGTCCACGGCTTGTTGCCGAGGATCTGCGGGTCATGGCTGCTGGCATTGCGCAGGTAGATCCGGTCCAGCCGCAGCAGCGGAAAACGCGCCGGGTAAGTCTTGGCCGGGCGCCCGTGATGGCGCTCGAAGGCTTCGTGCAGATAGTCGCGACGGGCGAGGGCGACATTGCCCTGAAGCTGCCAGTCGTTGAAGTCGCCGGCGATGATCACCGGGGCGTCGTCGGGCAGGGATTCGAGCAACTGGCAGAGCAGTTGCAACTGCAATTGCCGATGGCTTTCGAGCAGACTCAAATGCACGCAGATCGCGTGGACCTCAGCGTGCCCTGGTACGTCGAGCACACAATGCAGCAAGCCACGGCGTTCGGGCCCGGTGATCGACACATCGAGGTTGCGGTATTCACGGATCGGGTATTTCGACAGCAGCGCATTGCCATGATGGCCGTCTGGGTAGACGGCGTTGCGCCCGTAGGCGAAATCGCTCCACATGCTGTCGGCGAGAAACTCGTATTGCGAGGTTTGCGGCCATTCGTTGTAACGGCTCGAATGCCGCTCGTGTTCACCTACCACTTCCTGCAGAAACACCAGGTCGGCCGAGGTGCTGCGCACCGCTTCGCGCAGCTCCGGCAGGATGAAGCGCCGATTGAACGCGGTGAAACCCTTGTGGGTGTTGACCGTCAGCACCCTTAAACGATGGATGACGGGCGCGTCGACAACATGACGCTTGGGATCGCTGGACACGTTCACTCCTCTGGATTGCGGGCCGCTTATTCATGCGACTGATGGGGAGGGGCGGCAGTTCCTTGCAAATAATATTCGATGACCACCCGATTCCTGTGGGAGCGAGCCTGCTCGCGAAGGCGTCGGCAAATCCAATACATCAGTTGATAGAACCACCGCTTTCGCGAGCAGGCTCGCTCCCACCCTAAACGGCGTCAGACAAAGACGATTTCGTAGGGCAAACGCATTCTTTCGAGAATCACCGGCGGCAGCATCGGCGCAATGCCGATCGCCGGTTCGCCGTTGAGCTGGCTGGCATAGGCGTGGGTAGCGTGACTCTTGCGCGCGACGGTCCAGGTGTCGAGGCGCAGTTTGCGCGCGCGTTCCCAAGGGATCAGTTGCTGGTCGCGCTCCGGCCAGTGCCAGGCCCACACCGGCACATCATGAAAGGTCGCGCCGGCCTGTTGCGCTGCTTGCGCACTGGCCCGGCCCACCGCTTCATGGTCGTCGTTGCCATCGCCGCGCCAGGTGCTGAACACCACGTCGCCGGGGCGCAGGTAGCGGCTGATGAACTCGGTCACTTGCGTTTGCTGTTCGCACAGGGCGTTATCGGTGAAGCCGCCGCGTACCCATTTCAGGCTGTGCATCGGCAGGCCGAGGCGGCGCAAGGCTTCGACGCTTTCTTGTGGACGGAACACGCTCAGGCGTTTTTCCGACCATTGCCGTGAACCTGGATGGCTGGCACTGCCATCGGTGATGGAGAGCAGTTGCAGCGGATGACCGAGGCTGGAAAGTAATTGCAGCAGGCCGCCGCAGGTGACCACTTCATCGCCCGGATGCGGTGCGATGACCACGGCACGGGCACCGTCGGGCACCAAGCTGCGGGTATTGATGACGGGAATATTGTCCAGTTGCGGGGCGCTGTTCCAGATTTGCGCCGGCAGGCTGGTGTCGCTGAGGGATAACGGTTTCATGGTGTGACGTCCTTGTGTGGTTTCGCCCTCAGTCATGTGCGCGGCGATGATCGCCAGGCGCTACGGACCCGTGAAGGCTGGTTGAATGCCTTGCGACGCTCCGAACCCTGGATTGCCGCGCAGCAGAGTATTGCTCATGAAGTGAAGTTCGTCGCGTCACAGATCAATCTGATCCGCTCTTTTTTGCTCTATCTGTGCCAGATTTCGCAGATAGTCACCAAAGCCACCCCGCGCACGGCTGTCGAAGCGAGCGCTGGTCAGCACTTGCGGACGATGGCTCCAGGCGATGTTGGCACCGTCCAGTTCCAGTTCCCGCACCAACTGCACATCTTCGTCGCAGGCCAGCGGTTTAAAGCCTCCGGCCCAGCGGTAGGCGTCAGCGCTGATGCCCAGATTGGCACCGTGGATATGCCGATGGCCATCGCAGGCCTGGTAATGCCGGTGGTAGCGGATTTGCGCCGCCGCATCGAACGACTCGTGCCAGTGCTCGACGGTGACGGTACCGCACACGGCGTCTGCCCCCAAGCCCAGCTGTGCCACCAGCCAGTCATCGGCGACGCGGCTGTCGGCGTCCGAACAGGAGATCCAGCGCGCACCGCGCTCCAGCAACAGCTGTGCGCCAGCCGCGCGCGCCTGGCCGACATTGCGGGCGTCGATGTGCAGACTCAGCACCGGATAGTTGCTGACAATCTGCGCCGAGCGGTCGTTGCAACTGTCGAGCACCACCAGCACTTCAACACGCTCGCCGGCCAGCAAGCCATGCCGGCTGGCGCGCAGGGCCGCGCTCAGGCATTCGTCGAGCAAGTCTTCTTCGTTGTGTGCCGGGATCAGAATGCCGATCATCGCAACCCCTCCAGCGCCGCCACCGAGCGCGGTTCGCGGCTCCATATCTCAAGGATGAAGTCCGCTTCCTGATGCAGAACCAGACGCGGCAGATGCAGTTTTTCGTGGATCAGGTCGTGAACCTGCCGCGCATTCAGCGGGCAGCCGTCGATGGGCGGACGCCAGTGGCAGGCGAGGAACTGACCGTCGGCAGTCAGGCAATCACTAGCCCGACGGATCACGTCTGTCAGATCTGCGCCGTCGAGGTAGTAGCCGATCTCGCTAAATACAATCAGGTCGAATTTTTCCTCCGGCCAGTCGCCGGGAAGACGGTTTTGCCGCACTTCGGCGTGATCGAACAGGCTCAGCCGCGTGCGCGCCAAGGTCACCGCTGCGCTGGCCGTGTCACAGCACAACAACCGATCACAACGGCCGGCGAGTTCGGCGCTCAATTCGCCGTTGGCGCAGCCCGGCTCGAAGATTGCCCGATAGTGCGGCCGTGGCAGGGCGGCGAGGGTGATCGCGCGTTTGCGCTGTTCGTACCAGCGCTCGCGGAACGCCCAAGGGTCGTCGTTGCCGGCAAACAGGCCGTCGAAATAGCGATCCTCGACACTCATAGAAACACCACTTCAAAGGGTTGCAGCAGGCGATCAAGCACATAAGGCGCGAGCACCGGGCCGAGTCCTGCATCCGGATCGCCTTCCAGTTGACTGGCAAAGGCGTGCACCGCGTGGCGTTTGCGCGCCACTTGCGCTGGCGTCAGGAGAATCTTGCGCGCCCGCTGCCACGGTACAAAGGCGTCTTCCGGCGTTGCCCAGTGCCACGTCCACACCGGCAGTTCATGGCAGGTTGCGCCAACCCGACGCGCCGCTTCGGCACTGGCGCGGCCAACGGCTTCGTGGTCGCAATGGCCGTCCTCGCTCCAAGTGGCGAAAAGCACGTCGTCAGGGCGCAGATGACGCTCGATGAACTCGACCAACTGCGCTTCCTGCGCCGCGACCTGAGTGTCAGTGAAGCCGCCGCGCAGCCACTTCACGCGATGCATCGGCAGACCGAGTCGGCGCAGCGCTTCGGCGGATTCCTGTGGGCGAATCACGCTCAACCGTTCTACTGGCCAACGACTGGAACCGGGGTGGCTGGCGCTGCCGTCGGTCACGGAAATCAATTGCAGAGACCTGCCAGCGGCGGCGAGCAATTGCAGCAAGCCACCACAACCGAGCACTTCGTCGTCCGGGTGCGGCGCGATAATGACTGCGCGTGCGCCCGGTGGCACCAGACTGAGGATGTCGATGCTGTCCAGCTCCGCCAGGTGCCGCGAAGCCTGCCACTGATGCAGGCTCGTGCCCTGACCGACAATCGGATTGGTTTTCATAGTGCCCATGCCTCCGTAGAGTGCCCGGCCACCAATTGCCCGAGCGCGGCCAGATCGCGCTCGGCATGACTTTGGCGCAGAAACACCGGCAGGTCGGCGCTGAGCCGGGCAAAGTGGCGATCCTTGCAAAACGGCCCCGCACCAAGCGCGCGACCGACCTCACGCATCACCTGTTCGGCCGACTGTTCGACCACCGCGCGAGCACGCCGGGCGAGCAGTTCCGCGTTGTCGTCGGGATGCGCATCGATGTGCAAGGCGCTGAAACGCAATACATCGGCGGCGGCCTGCAAAGCGCTGTCGACCGCGCCGAGATGCGCCAGCGCATGCGGTTCCGGACGTTGCCCACACTGCGTGCGCAAGGCTTCGGCAATTTGCCGCGCGGCGCCGTACCAGCATGCAGCAATGCCGATTCCGCCCTGCCAGAAACCCGGGCGTTGCAGGTAATCAGCGGGGTTGCCGATGGCTTGCGCTTCGGCGCCGTCGAACAGCACCTCGACGCTGCCAGTGGCGCCCATGCCCACGGCTTGCCAGCCTTGCACGGTGATGGTCACACCGGGTTGGTCGAGGGCGACCGCCACCAGTTGTTGCTGATCATCGGCGTCCCACGCGGTCAGCAAGGCATGGCTGAGCACCGCAGCACCGGAGCACCACGCCTTGCGCCCGTGCAACGCGACCATGTGCCCGGCCGGACTGACCTTGACTCGTGCCTGTGGCGGTTCAGCCGCCCACATGCCCCACGTGCTGCCCGGCGTCGGTGTGCCGCCCAGTTGCTCGATGATCGCCAGCGCGTCGGTATGGCCTTCGAACAGTTTGCACAAACCGAGGTCATGCCCAGCGACCTCCGCCAGGCGCTGAAAACGCTCCAGCGTGCGGCCACTGCCCGGTAACGGCAAACGATCCAGCCCGGCCTCGACCAGCGCCCGTAGGCAACCTCCGAGGGCTACGGTGTGCGGATAATCCGCTGGACGCCGGGCGAGATAATTGTGCAGATCCATATCAATCTTCTTCATCACGTTGCAGTTCGAACAGCAGCAGCGAGCGCCCGGTGACCGAGTATTGGTGACCGAACTCGAAGCGTTCCTGACCGCGAATCGACGGCTGATTGGTGTCGATCATGCAGGTCCAGAAGCCGCCGTCCGGCACTTCCGGCAAGGTGAAATTGACGATGTCGTGGTGCGCGTTGACCACCAGCAGCAGCGTCGCATCCGCACCTTTGCGGCGAATCCCGGTTTCCTGGGCGCGGCCGTCGAGCAACATGCCCAGGCAGCGGTTGTGCGCATCGTGCCAATGCTCGGTGGTCATTTCGGTAGCGTCCGGCGCTAGCCAGGTGACGTCCTTGACGCCAATGTCCTCGTTGTACTCGCCAACCAGAAAACGTCCACGGCGCAAGATCGGATAAGTCAGGCGCAGCTTGATCAGGCGTTTGACGAACTTCAGCAGTGCCTTGCCGTCCTCGCTCAGGTCCCAGTTGACCCAACCGATCTCGCTGTCCTGGCAATAAGCGTTGTTGTTGCCGTCCTGGGTGCGGGCGAATTCGTCGCCGGCGACGATCATCGGCGTGCCCTGTGCGAGCAGCAGCGTGGCGAAGAAGTTGCGCATCTGCCGGTGGCGCAGGGCGTTGATTTCCGGATCGTCGGTCGGGCCTTCGACGCCATGGTTCCAAGACAGGTTGTTGTTGCTGCCGTCCTGATTGTTTTCGTCGTTGGCTTCGTTGTGCTTGTCGTTGTACGAGACCAGATCGTTGAGGGTAAAACCGTCGTGCGCGGTGATGAAATTCACCGAGGAATACGGACGCCGCCCACGCTGGTTGAACATCTCACCGGAAGCGGTCATGCGACTGGCGAAATCGGCAACCTGGCCATCGTCACCTTTCCAGAAGGCGCGCACGGTGTCGCGGAACTTGTCGTTCCATTCAACCCAGCCCGGCGGGAAGTTGCCCACCTGATAACCACCGGGGCCGCAGTCCCACGGCTCGGCGATCATTTTCACCTGACGCAGCACCGGGTCCTGGCGGCAGGCAACGAGGAAGCTGTGACGCTCGTCGAAACCGTCGTGATAGCGGCCGAGAATGGTTGCCAGATCGAAACGGAAACCGTCGACATGCATTTCGCTGGCCCAATAGCGCAACGAGTCGGTGACCATTTGCAGCACGCACGGGTGGCTCAGATCAAGGGTGTTGCCGGTACCGGAATCGTTGATGTAGAAGCGCTTGTCGTCGGGCATCAAGCGGTAGTACGAAGCGTTGTCGATGCCGCGCATCGACAGGGTCGGGCCTTGCTCGTTGCCCTCGGCGGTGTGGTTGTAGACCACGTCGAGGATCACTTCGAGGTTGGCTTCGTGCAGGTGCGCGACCATTTCCTTGAACTCGGCAATCTTGCCGCTGGCGAGGTAGCGCGGGTCCGGGGCAAAAAACGCGATGCTGTTGTAGCCCCAGTAATTGGTCATGCCTTTGTGCAGCAGGTGCTGGTCATTGACGAAAGCGTGGATCGGTAGCAGTTCGACCGTCGACACGCCGAGCTTGCGGATGTGTTCGAGCACATCGTCGACCATCAGCCCGGCGAAAGTACCGCGCACATTCTCCGGCACCGACGGGTGACGCATGCTGATGCCGCGCACATGGGTTTCATAAATGATGGTCTTGTCCCACGGCACGCTGACGCGGTGGTCATTGCCCCAGGTGTGCGCCGGGTCAATGACCTTGCATTTAGGCACGAACGGCGCGCTGTCACGTTCATCGAAACTGAGGTCGGCGTCGGGGTGGCCGATGGTGTAGCCGAACAGCGCTTCCGACCATTTCAGTTGGCCGACCAGTTGTTTGGCGTAGGGGTCGATGAGCAATTTGTTGTGGTTGAAGCGGTGGCCGTTGGCCGGGTCGTACGGGCCGTAGACGCGGTAGCCGTAGATCAGCCCCGGATGCGCATCGGGCAGGTAGCCGTGATAGATCTCGTCGGTGTATTCCGGCAGTTCAATGCGTTCGAGTTCGACCTCGCCGGCATCGTCGAAGATGCACAGTTCGACTTTGGTGGCGTTGGCGGAAAACAGCGCGAAGTTGACCCCCAGCCCATCCCAGGTCGCACCCAGCGGGAAGGGCAGGCCTTCACGGATTCTCGACGGCTCGGCGTGCGCGGTGGGCTCGGCTTTCTTTGGACGGGTCATGATTGCTCCTGCAAAACGGGTAATTTCTGGGCTTACACATCCCCCTGTAGGAGTGAGCCTGCTCGCGATAGCGATCTATCAGGCGACATCAATGTTGAATGTCAGATAGCTATCGCGAGCAGGCTCATTCCTACAGGGGATTGGTGGGTTTCTTGAGGACGAACGCGCCCTCGGTGGCGAGCGAACCCGCCACACATTGATTCATTTCAATAGTCCGGTAAGCGTCAGATCGCCGAAGGCTTCTTCGGCGCTCGGGGCTTTTTCTCGGTGGCTTTTTCGCCCGGGGGAATCACTTTGGCGGCGCTGGCGGGCTTGGCTTTGGCCGCAGGTTTCGGTTTGGCGGCCGGCGTCTTGGTTTCGGCAGTCTTGCCAGCGGTTTTGCTGCCAGCCGCTTTCGGTGGCTTCTTCGGTGCCAGCGCCTCGGCTTCGGCCAGTTTGCGCGCCATCTCCCAGTGGCGCGCTTCCTGACCGTCAGGCTGACCTTCCGATTCCCAGATTTGATAGGCGAATTCGCGAATGCGTTTATCGTCGGTACTCATCGCAATGCTCCTGAACTGAACTCGTGCTTACGTTAAGTGTTGGATAAAGAGATTGACCGGGACATCCCCCAGCGCGTCGCTGATATTCAGCTCCCTGTTTTTTGTGACTGCGCTGCTTGAAAAAAGTCCCTTCAGGTTTGTGTCAGAGGCGGCGAACGGTAAAACCACCCGCGTATCGCCCCAGCGCAGCGCATCGACCTGAGGTACAGCACTGTTTTCCAGCAGCGTGGCGCAACGGATCGGCACGATCACGATGGCCTGCTTCCCCTCGTGTTCGCGGGCAAACGCGAGCACGTTGTGCGACTGATTGCCCAGTACTTCCAAGGCTTGGTAGGTGCCACGCCGAAACAGCTCGGCATGCTCGACGCGCAGGTTCAGCACCTCGGCGATCAAGGCTTGCTTGATGCGCCCGTCACGCCAGTTCGCCAGCAATTCCACAGGTGGCAATGGCTCCTGCAAGGCGTGTTCGCGAGCGGCGTAATCCACCGGCCGACGGTTGTCCGGATCAACCAGGCTGAAGTCCCAGAACTCGTTGCCCTGATACAGATCCGGCACCCCCGGCACGGTCATGCGCAGCAAGGTTTGCGCCAAACCATTGAGGGCGCCGGCAGCGGCGATGCTGTTGACGGTCTTGCTCAGTGCGGCGCGCAGCAGTTCGCCTTCCTCACCGGTAAGGAGTTTTTCGGTGAATGCCTGTGCGGCGTTTTCATAGGCTTCGTTGGGCGCACTCCAACTGCTTTGCAGCTTGGCCTCGCGCAGGGCTTTCTGTTGCCATTGCCAGATGCGTTTGGCGTAGTCGGCGAACCCGGCCTGATCGTCATCGCGCAGATGCAGCGGCCAACTGCCGAGCAACGCTTGGTAGAGAATCAGCTCATCGCCACTCGACGGCATTTGATCGTCAACCCGCACTGGACGGGCGAGGGCGCGCCACAGTTCGATCTGCTCGGCGTACCAATGGCTGCGCTCGCTGAGCACGGCCAGCCGCGCGCGGGTGTCTTCGCCGCGTTTATGGTCGTGGGTTGCGGTGGCCAGCAGGTTGTCGGGAAATTCATTCAACCGTTGCTGATTGACCGCATGAAAGTCGCTGACCGGCGCGCTGAACTGTTCGGTGTTGTAGCCGACGTCATTGCGCGACAGCAGCACGGCCGAGCGATACAGCGCCGTGTCTTCCACGGCTTTGGCTGCCGCTGGTGACGTCAGTTGCTGAAAGCGCACGCAGGCATGTTTGAGCATCTTGCGTGAGCGCCCGCGCGGTTTGTGCCGCCACGGTGTGCCACCGAGCCAGGCGGCGACGCAATCGAGTACCGGCCAGTCGGCTTCGCTGAGGGTTTGCCGCGCACCGTCCATGGCCTGCTGGAAAAATCTTTCGTCCTGTTCGGAGCGACCCATCGCGCTGATGTAAGTGCGATACACCGGGAAATGCACGATCAACGCCTGCAACACCCGGCGGATCGCGCCCAGCGTCAGGTCGCGGGTCATCAGGTCATCGCGGGCGACTTGCAGCAGCGCCTGGGCGACGCTTTCGCAGTCACTGGCGAGAGAGCCGTTGAGGATCTGCTGGCGCGCCAGTTGCGCCTCTTCGATAAAGGCGGCCGGGCGTTCGGTGCGGCGTTGCCAGAGATCACCGAGTACGTATTCACCATCGGGATCGTGTTGCAGCAGCGACAGCTGATTCATGAATTCATAACCGGTGGTGCCCTCCACGGCCCAGTCGCGGTGCAGGGTTTCGCCGGCGCCGAGGATCTTTTCGACGTAGATCGGCAAATGCCTGCCCGGTGCCAGCAGATCGACGCGGCGGCGCAGTTTGCGGCAGTAACCGCGCGGGTCGGCGAGGCCGTCGATGTGGTCGATGCGCAAACCGTCGACCAGACCTTCGGCGATCAACTGGAAGATCTTGCCGTGGGTGGCCTCGAACACCGCTGGGCGCTCAACACGCAAACCGCCGAGCTCGTTGATGTCGAAGAAGCGCCGCCAGTTGATGTCATCTGCGGCGGTGCGCCAACTGGCGAGGCGATAGCTCTGACGCTCCAACAACGCATGCAGTGTGTGGAAGCCTTCTTCGCTGGTTGAATCGAAGTGTTTGAGGTTGTTTTCAATGGCTTCAGCGATTGAAGAATCCGTCGCCAATTGCCGCAACTCTTCCTTGAGCGGAGTCGCCAACGAGTGGGCATCGGTCTGATAGCTGAGGGTGCTGAAGCGATCGGCCAGAGGCTTCAGCGCTTTCTCGGATTTGAGCAGTTCACCGTAATCGTTCGGGCAGATCGGGAAGTGATGATCGTAATGCTCGACGTAAAAGCTGCCGGTGTCTGGGTTGAAACGCAGTTTCAGCGTGCCTTCCTGCAGCGCAACTCCATAATCGCTGCCAAGAAATGGCAGCAACAACTGGCCCTCCATCAACGGATCGGGCGAGTGCCACTGAATATCGAAGAACTCGCCATAAGGGCTCAGTCGCCCCCATTCCAGCAGGTCGAGCCACCACGGGTTGTCGCTGCCACCGACCGCCATGTGGTTGGAGACGATGTCGAGGATCAGCCCCATGTTGTGTTCACGCAGGGTGCTGACCAAGCGCCGAAGCGCGGGCTCACCGCCAAGCTCCGGGTTGACCTGGGTCGGGTCGACCACGTCGTAACCGTGCATGGAACCAGCCCGCGCCGCGAGCAGCGGCGAGGCGTAAATGTGGCTGATGCCGAGCCGGGCAAAGTACGGCACCAGTGGCACGGCTTGTTCGAGGGTGAAACCTTTATGAAATTGCAGACGCAAGGTCGCGCGCAAGGGCTGGATGAGCGTTTGATTCATTGGTCACGCTCGGCAGCCTGAAGACGCGCGCAGGCGAGTAGTTCCAGGCGTCGCGCCGCATCCGCGCCATCGAGCAGCGCTTCACTGGTGCCGGGCAAGCGCCGTGACCAGTTCGGATGGGTGTCGATCGTGCCCGGCAGGTTCGCTTGTTCGTTGATGCCCAGCGCATCCTCCAGCGGCAACAGCACCAGCGGCGCGCGGGTGTGGCCCAGGAAACGCACAGCGGCATCGACCACTTGATCGGCCTCGTGGGATTCCTCGCGAAAGTTCTGCGGGTCCTGGCTGAGAGCGCTGCGCAAGCCTTCGCGCTCACGCTGGCGGTGATGGCGCCATTCGATTTCACCGTTGGCATCGACAAAACCCAAGCGCGCGTTCCAGTCGATGTCGCGGCCATGCCACCAGCCGTTGAGCGTCGGCAGATCATGGGTGCTGGTGGTCGCCAGTGCGTTGTCCGGCCAGTCGAGAATCGGTTTGAAATGCGTGTTGTCCTGCTCGAACAGCAGCACGCGCATGCCGAGCATGGAGCGGGCGATCAGTTTTTCGCGAAGACCATCGGGCACGGTGCCGAGGTCTTCACCGAGGACAATCGCCTGGTGGCGATGAGATTCAAGAGTCAGCAGGCGCAGCAAGTCATCGACCGGGTAATACAGGTACGCGCCATCGGCAGGTGCCGAGCCGTTGGGAATCACCCACAGCCGTTGCAGGCCCATCACATGGTCAATTCGCAAGCCGCCAGCGTGGGCGAAGTTTGCCCGCAGCATGTCAATGAACGCACGGAAACCGTTGCGGATCAGGCCCTCCGGGGAGAATGCCGAAATACCCCAGCCTTGGCCCGAGCGATTGAGAATGTCCGGCGGTGCGCCGACGGTCAGCGAGGCCAGCAGTTCATCCTGAAAACTCCAGGCCTGACTGCCGGCGCCATCGGCACCTACTGCCAGATCGGCGATCAGGCCAATGCCCATCCCTGCGCTGCGGGCGGCGGTTTGCGCGCGCTCCAGGCAACGGTGGATCAGCCATTGGCAGAAAGCGAAATAGCCGATGCGTTCGGCGTATTCCTCGGCAAACGCTTCGAGCGCCGCGCCGCGTGGGTCGTGCCAGTGTTCCGGCCATTGCCGCCAGTCGAGGTTTTCACCACGGGCGGCGCGCATTTCCTGAATCGCTTCGAAACGGCAGTGGTTTTCCAGTGCCTCGCCACCGGCGTGGCGGAAGCTGGCGAAATCCGGGTGCAAGGGATGGTCACCGGCGATGAAACCTTCGTACAACGCCTGCAAGAGTTTCTGCTTGGCGTCGGCGGCGCTCGGCCAGTCGATCAGGGTTAGATCTTCCAGTTGCGCAAACTGCTCGGCCAGGCCGGCCGCGTCGACCGCATCACGCAAGGCGCGCTCGCCGAGAATCGCGCCAGGTGCTGCGTAAAGAGAGTTGAGGAACAACCGGCTCGAGGGCGAATAAGGGCTGTAGCGCCCGGTATCAGCGCTGAACATGGCGTGCAGCGGGCTGATCGCCAGGGCATCGGCGCCGCGCTCACCGGCCACGCGGACCAGATCTTCCAGTGCTTGGGTATCGCCGAAACCGCCGTCGCCGGCGCGGCGCAAGGCATACAGTTGCGCACTCAGTCCCCAGGCGCGGGGGATCGGATTATCCACCGCATCGCCGACGCTGAAGCAGCGCTCCGGGGCCACGGCCAGGGTGAAATATTGATCGCCGATATGCACTTGTTGATAGCCGACCGGGATCAGCCCCGGCAGTATCGCTTCGGAATCGAGTTTCAGGTTCAGCCGTGAGCCGTCTTCAAGGTGGATTTCACAAGGCGTTTCCGGTGCAAAGTAGCGCGCCAGATCCACGCCGACACCAACATCGGCGGTCAACAGCGGCGGCAAGTGACGGTCTTGTTGAACGGCTTGCAGTTCCAACAGGCTGGCGTCGATTTCCTGCGCCGTGCTGGCGGGGTGGCCGAGGCCGATCAGGACATTGCGCAGCACCGCCGGGGCGACTTTTTGCGGACGGCCGTTGGCGTCGATCCAGTCGACGGCGAGGCCGGCTCGGCTGGCAAGAATTTCCAGTTGCGCATCGCTCATAGGCGCTCTCCATCCAGAGGTTGCAAAGGGGTTGCGGCCGTGAGGCTGACAAGCGCGCAATACGCGGGCAGTACGCCCGATTCCGATAGATCGACGGTGGGTGGCTGTTGAAACAACCACACGGCCTCGGTCTGTGGAGGGTTGACCACTGGCGTATCGCTGAGGTTCAGGTCAATTCGCAGCTCGCTGCCATTGCCCAGACGCCAGCGTGCGCTGACCGCGCCATAACCGAGCATGTGGGCACCGAGCGCTTGCGTGCCGGACAGATGGGGGATGATGTATTGATGGCGAAATTGCAGCAGCTTCTGGTACAGCTCCAGGGTGGCCTGCTGTTTTGCGCTGCCATGGCCGACCAACCTTGGCTGTGAGGCGTGGAAGGTTTTGTCGGCATTCGGGTCGGGAATCTGTTCGCGCTTGTGCGGATCGGTGAAGGCGCTAAACGCGGCGAATTCATTGCGTCGACCTTCTCGCACCAACTCCGCCAGTTCGCCGTGGTGACTGGTGAAAAACAGGAACGGCTGCTCGGCGGCAAACTCGTCGCCCATGAACATCAGCGGAATCATCGGTGACAGCAGCAACAGCACGGTCGCTGCCTGCACGGCGCGCGGATCGGCCAGATGATGCAGGCGCTCGCCGAGCGCACGGTTGCCGATCTGATCGTGGTTCTGCAAGAACAGCACGAATGCGGTGGATGGCAGGTGTTCGCTGGGCTCGCCGCGAGGTTCGCCGTGACGGGTGATGTGCCCCTGGAAAACAAAACCCTGACTCAGGCAGCGCACCAGTTGCTCGGTCGGTTGCAAAGCGTAATCGGCGTAGTACGCGTCGGTTTCACCGGTCAGCAGCACGTGCAGGGCGTTATGACCGTCGTCGTTCCACTGCGCGTCGTAATCGTATTCGAGCAGGCTCGACTGGTTCAGCTCGTTCTCCACGGTCAGCCAGACATGCCGGTTCGGGTCGATCTGCGCGCGGATACGCTGAGCCATCTCGGTGAGGAAATCCGGGTCTTCGATGGCATGCACCGCATCCAGGCGCAAACCGTCGAAGCGGTATTCGAGTAACCACATCAGCGCATTTTCGATGAAGAACTCGCGCACTTCGCTGCGGCGAAAATCGATCGCCGCGCCCCATGGCGTGTGTTTGTCTTCGCGGAAAAAGCCTTTGGCGTAACGGTGCAGGTAATTGCCGTCGGGGCCGAAGTGGTTGTAGACCACATCAAGAATGACCGCCAGACCGTGGCCGTGGGCACTGTCGATCAGGTGCTTTAGTTGTTCCGGCGTGCCGTAGGAGGCTTGCGGTGCGTAGGGCAAAACACCGTCGTAGCCCCAATTGCGTTCGCCGGGAAATTGCGCCAATGGCATCAGCTCGATGGCGGTAATACCCAGGCCCGCGAGGCGCGCCAGATGTTGTTCGACCTCGGCAAACCCGCCCAGCGCACCCACGTGCAACTCGTAGATCACCGCTTCGCTCCACGGCCGACCGTGCCAGCTGCTGTGCCTCCATTGATAGGCCAGCGGATCGACCACCACGCTGCGGCGGTCGAGATCACCATCCTGCGCCCTGGAGGCCGGGTCGGGCACCTCCAGTTCGCCGTCGATGTTGTAGCGGTAGCGGGTGCCCGCCGGGCAACGGGCCTTGATCACAAACCAGCCGTCCGCCTGAGACAGCATTGGCAGCGACTGGCCGTTTTCCAGTTCGACACTGACGTAAAAAGCATCCGGCGCCCACAGCGCGAACTGTGTGTGTTCGGCGTCCAGCATGATCGCGCCGTGGGGCCAGTTTTCAGAAGACCGTAACGGCATCGTGGCAAACCTCCCTGGTTACTTGTGGTGCGTTTTACCCAGTGCCTTGGCCACCAGTCGTTCGTAGAGTTCGGCGTACGGTTCAACCGCTTTGCACCAGTTGAACGGCGCCGCCATCGCCCGGCAACGCATGGCATTGAGCAGTTCGGGGAACGCGAAAACCTTGAACGCGCGGCTCAGGGCTTCCTGATAGCTTTCGGCGGTGGATTCATCGAAGAGGAAACCGGTGACGCCGTTTTCAATGGTGTCGGCCAGCCCGCCGGTGTTGCGCGCCACCGGCAGCGAGCCGAAACGCTGGGCGTACATCTGGCTCAAACCGCAAGGCTCGTAACGCGAAGGCATCAGCAGGAAGTCGCTGCCGGCGAACATACGGCGGGCGTCGGTTTCATTGAAGCCGATGCGCACGCCTATCTGGCCGGGGAAGCGCAGCGCCAGTTCACGCATGGCTTGCTCTTCTTCCGGTTCGCCGCGACCGATGATCGCGATCTGGCCGCCGTTTTCAACGATGTACTCGGATACCGCGATCGTCAGGTCGAGACCTTTCTGATAGACCAGTCGCGACACCACGGCGAACAGCGGGCCTTCAGAGTCATTCAATTCAAATAGCTCACGCACGTGCGCGGCGTTGACCGCTTTGCCTTCCCAGTCACCAATGGCAAATGGCGCGAACAGGTGCGGATCGGTGGCAGCGTCCCAGCTCTCATCGATGCCATTCGGGATACCGCTGAGCAAGCCTTGCTGGGTCTTGGCGGCGAGAAAACCGTCGAGGCCGCAGCCGAAATCCGGGGTGGTGATTTCCTGCGCATAGGTCGCGCTGACCGTGGTGATGTGGCTCGAATAGGCCATGCCGGCCTTGAGGAACGACATCTTGCCGTAGAACTCCATGCCTTCCTGTTGCAGGGCATGGTTGGGAATCCCCAGTTCAGGGCAGGAACCGAGGCTGGTGACGCCTTGATAAGCGAGGTTGTGAATGGTGAACAGGGTCGGCGTACGCTGCCCGCGCCAGTGCATATAAGCCGGGGCCAGACCGGCCGGCCAGTCATGGGCGTGCACCAGATCCGGGCACCAGTGGATTTGTGCGAGGTTGGCGGCGATGTCGGCAGCGGCCAGACCGAGGCGGGCGAAACGAATGTGGTTGTCCGGCCAGTCGCGACCGTTGTTGGCGCCGTAGGGCGAGCCTTCGCGCTCGTAGAGTTCCGGGCAGATCAGCACGTAGATGACCAGACCGTCGGGCATGTCCATGCGGCCGATCTTGCACGGCGGCAGCGCTGCGTGGCCACCGAGTTCGCCGATGATGTGGATCGGGTTCTCGCTGTGCATCACTTGCGGGTAACCGGGGATCAGCACGCGCACATCGTGCAGATGGGCCATGGCGCGGGGCAGGGCAGCGGAGACGTCACCCAGACCACCGGTTTTCACCAGGTCGGCGATTTCCGAGGTGACGAACAGCACTTTCTTTTTGTTCGGGTTCTGGCTCGCTACCGGAGTCAGCGTTTTGGTGCCGGGGACGTTGATCTGTCGGCTGCTGGGAACACTAACGGTGCTCGATTCACCAACCGCCTGCTGAGCACGCTCTCCCTGAATATCCAATGCCGCACTGATCATATGTAACTCCCGTTTTGTTGATCTGATTCTTGTCTGGAACAAGTGATGTCCATGGCCACATCCTGTGGCCGGGCGCAAACGCGCCACGCATCGGTGAGCAAACGCTACCCAACACGCGCAAGCAGAATGGGTGTAGAGGCCTTTGCAAGGATTGCACCAGTCGCTTTGGCCCTGCCTTTCAGATGACCCGCCGCTTTGGGCAAAAGTTTCGAGTTTTTTTCCGCAATGTGACCGACAGGTCGTACCCCGAAAAAACCAGTCTAGGCCAGATCCTAGAGCGGGCCAGAGCAAATGGGTAAATTGTTCGACAATCGGTTTGCCGTTAACGGAAACCGTGCTCTGGAGAGGAAAACGCACCGACGAAGTGCAGGTTTTTCGGCAAGAGAGGGCCAAAACAGTGACTGCTCGGTCACGATTTTGTGCTAGCGGGAAGGGCGGTCGCACTGTTGTGGTGCGGGCAGTTTGTTGATGGGGTGACTGTTATGACGCTATCGCGAGCAGGCTCACTCCTACAATTGAAATGCGTTCCCCTGTAGGAGTGAGCCTGCTCGCGATGACGATGGTGAATTCACCCTATCATCAAAGCATTGGTTTAATTCAACAGGCGAACCGACTCCCCAGCAGACCAAGCCTGAATATCCTCAATCATCTGCGCAAAGAACTGTTCATAGTTCTGCCGACTGACATAGCCCACATGCGGCGTCGCCAGCACGTTGGCCAGTGTGCGAAACGGGTGCATGGCCGGCAACGGTTCCTGCTCGAACACGTCCAGTGCGGCCCCCGCGATCTGCTGTTTCTGCAACGCCTTGATCAGCGCTGCTTCATCGACAATCGGCCCGCGCGCGGTGTTGACCAGCAGGGCCGTCGGTTTCATCCAGCCCAGCGCCTGCGCATCGACCAGGCCGCGGCTGCGCTCGCTGAGCACCAGATGCACCGACAGCACATCGGCCTGCTCGAACAGTGCCTGCTTGCTCACGTACGTCACGCCCACCTGTTCAGCCCGTTCGGCGGTGAGGTTTTCGCTCCAGGCGATCACTCGCATGCCGAACACCTGGCCGAACTGCGCGACGCGCTGGCCAATGCTGCCCAGACCGAGAATGGCGAGGGTCTTGCCCTGCAGATCGCCGCCCAGACCTTGCTGCCAATGACCAGCGCGCAGGGAGTTGGCTTCATTCACCAGATTGCGCGTTGCGGCCATGATCAGTGCCCAGGTCAACTCTGGCGCGGCATGCTTGTAGCTGTCGGTGCCGCAGACCTTGATGCCCAGCTTTGCTGCCGCCTGCATGTCCAGCGCCGCGTTGCGCATGCCGCCAGTGACCAGCAATTCAAGATTGGGCAAGCGCTTGAGCAGGTCTTCATCGAACCGCGTGCGCTCGCGCATCACACAGATCACCTGATAGCGGCCGAGACGCTCGGCCAGTGTGGCGTTGTCGGCCGGGTAATCGTGCTCGAACGTCACTTCCCCAAGGCTATCGAGCACTGACCAGTCGACCACGTCGCGGGCCACGTCCTGCCAGTCATCGATCACTGCAATCTGCACCGCCATCAGCCTTACCCCATCAACTAACGGGATTGGATCTATTCAGCCAGCCGAGCAGGGCTTTGTGGAACTGCGCCGGTTCTTCCATTTGCGGCGCGTGGCCCATGCCGGGAAACTCCACCAGCGTCGACTGCGGGATCAGCTTGGCCACTTGTTTGCCGAGCACTTCGTAATGGCCGATTTTGGCTTTTACCTCAGGTGGCGCGAGGTCCTTGCCGATGGCGGTGGTGTCGGAGGTGCCGATCAGCAGCAGGGTCGGCATCTTCAGGTCCTTGAACTCGTAGTACACCGGCTGGGTGAAAATCATGTCGTAGATCAGCGCCGAGTTCCAGGCCACTTGTGTCTTGCCCGGGCCTTTGCTCAGGCCGGCGAGCATGTCTACCCAGCGGTCGAACTCCGGTTTCCAGCGGCCATCGTAGTAGGTGGTGCGTTCGTAATCACGAATGCCTTGGGCGCTGACTTTCAGTTCGCGCTGATACCACTGATCTACCGTGCGGTAAGGCACGCCGAGGGCTTTCCAGTCTTCCAGGCCGATCGGGTTGACCAGCGCCAGTTGCTCGACCTGCTCGGGGAACAGCAAGGCATAACGGGTGGCGAGCATGCCGCCGGTGGAATGACCGAGCAGTGTGGCTTTTTGAATGCCCAGCGCCTTGAGCAACTGCTGGGTGTTGGTTGCCAGTTGCTGGAAGCTGTATTGATAGTTGTCCGGTTTGCTCGACGTGCAGAAGCCGATCTGATCCGGTGCAACCACCCGGTAACCGGCCTCGCTCAAGGCCTTGATCGAACTGTCCCAGGTGGCTGCGCAAAAATTCTTGCCGTGCATCAGCACCACGGTGCGGCCATTGGCTTTGCCATGAGCGGCGACGTCCATGTAACCCATCTGCAGGGATTTGCCCTGCGACTGGAAAGCAAAGTGTTTAAGCGTGTAAGGGTATTCGAAACCTTGCAGTTCCGGGCCGTAAGCCGGGCCTTCAGGCGTTGCTTCGGCTGGCGCGGCAGCCTGCGCAGACAGGGGCAGGGCGGCGCAGAGAAGCAGGGAGGGGAGCCAACGGGAAAACGTGACAGACATAAGGTCAAACTCCGTTTGAAATCGGCCGATGCTGGAACGGCTGGATTATGGCGACGTTAAACACAGGCAATCCCCGCGCCTGATCGTTCAACCGAGCCAGCCCAGCGTGAGCATGGCCAGCACGCCATAACGTGCACCTTTGGCCAGGGAGACGATCAATAGAAAGCGCCCGAGCGGCTCGCGCATGACCCCGGCAATCAGCGTCAGGGGATCGCCGATGATCGGCACCCAACTGAGCAGCAACGACCAGTGGCCATAGCGCTCGTAATGGTTGCGTGCGGTGGCCATGTGTCTGGCGCTGACCGGAAACCAGCGTCGATCCTGAAATCGTTCCAGCCGGCAACCCAGCCACCAGTTGATCAGTGAGCCAAGTACGTTGCCCAGCGTCGCCACGGCGAGCAGGCCCCACACCCAGTAGCGTTCGCTGACAATCAAACCGACCAACAATGCCTCGGACTGCAGTGGCAACAATGTCGCTGCACCGAACGCGGCAAAGAACAGCCCGAAGTAAGCCGCGCCGATCAATGGGCCGGGTAGTCCGCCACCACCACATCAGCACCGTCCTTTTTCAGGCCGATCACTTGATAGGCATCGCTCATTCCGTCCATTTCCATGCCCGGCGAACCCATCGGCATGCCCGGTGCGGCCACACCGAGCAGATCATCACGCTTGCTCAGGGCCAGCACTTGCTCTGCCGGCACATGGCCTTCGACGAACTTGCCATTGATGATTGCGGTGTGACACGACGCCAGACGCGGCGGCACGCCATGTTGTTGCTTGAAGCTGCTCATGTCGCTTTCGACGTGATCGTCGACTTTGAAGCCGTTGGCTTCGAGGTGGCTGATCCATTTTTTACAGCAACCGCAATTGGCATCGCGGTGCACTTCGATCGGGATCAGATCAGCGGCCTGGGCCAGGGAGGAAATGAACAGGGCGCTCAGGGCGGCCAGACGCAGGTGGGTTCGCATAGCGGATTCTCGGCTCGGGTGACGATCGGAAAGCACGCATTTTGACCGGTTTTTTCCGCCGGTCATCAACGCAATGTTTCCAGTTGTTGCAAAACGGATTGGCAGGATGATCGTAGATCACGGCTGACAGGTTGCTGAGCGCGAGATGACAAATCTGTCAGGTGGCAATGGTGTGAACGCCATCGAACCCTGTGGGAGCGAGCAGGCTCGCTCCCACAGGGGTTATCTGACTGGCAGAAACCCCTGCATGAATCAGCGGACTTTGAAACGTCCCATGATCGCGCTCACCCGGCTGTTGGCCTCGAGCAACTGGTGGGTGTTGAGCTCGCTGGCTTTGCCGCTTTGCACCAGTTCATCGACCATGTGGCGGATCTGCACCATGCTGCGGTTGATCTCTTCGGTCACCGCGCTTTGCTGTTCGGCAGCGGTGGCGATCTGGGTGCTGAGGCTGTTGATGTGGCTGACGGAACCGGCCATTTCATCCAGGCCCGAGTTGACCCGGGCGGTGGCGTCGGCGGCAGACTGGCAACTGGCCTGGGTGTTTTCCATGGCGCTGACCGATGAGCTCACACCCTGCGTCAGACGCGTCAACATTTCGTTGATCTCCGAAGTGCTGGCCTGCGTGCGGGCGGCGAGGGCGCGGACTTCATCGGCAACCACGGCAAAGCCCCGTCCCTGTTCACCGGCGCGTGCTGCTTCGATGGCGGCGTTGAGCGCCAGCAGGTTGGTCTGCCCGGCAATCGCGCCGATCACCCCGAGAATCTCGGTGATGCGCTGGGCGTCCTGCTGCATGTTTTCGACTTTATGTGTAGCGCTGGCGACTTCATCGATCAGCGCCACGACACTGTTGGTCGCTTCGCCCACTACCACGCGCGAACGGTCGGCGTTTTCATTGGCGCGCTGGGTGAAAGCGGCGGTTTCAGCGGCGTTCTGCGCCACGCTTTCTGCCGTCGAACTCATTTCGGTGATGGCGGTAACGGTCTGGTCGGTTTCCGAGGCGTGACGCAGCAGGATCTGGCTGGTGTGTGCCGAGGTGCGTTGCAGGTTGTCGAGGCTCGATGCCATGGCGCCGGTGGCCTGGGTGACTTCGCCGATCATGTTTTGCAGATAGGCGATGAAGGTGTTCACCGAATGGCCAATGGCGCCGAGTTCGTCTTCGGCGCGAATGGTGATGCGCCGGGTCAGGTCGGCATCGCCGCTGGACAGCAGGTCGATGTTGGCTTTCAACGCTTTCATGCGCTGCACCAACTGGCGAATCGCATAGACCTGCAACAGCACCAGCAGGATCACCAGTGGAATCTGCAATAGGCTCAAGGTGCTGAGAACGTCATCACGTTGCGCCGTGAGCATTTTCGTCGGCAGGGCGGTGGCGAGGAACCACGGCGTGCCTTCAATCGGCCGCATGAAGAAGGTGCTGGCCTCACCGTTGTTACCGAACTCGACGCGTTGCGCCTGATCGCGGTTTTGCAGGCCGGCTTTGACCTGGCTGGCAAAGGTTGAGGTGCCGGCCAGTTCGCTGATGTTCTTCAGCACGATCGGGCCACTGATGCGCGAACTATTACTGATGATCTTGCCGTCGGCTTCAACGATGAGCATTTCGGCGTTGAGGTCTTTTTCCTTGCGCGCGACCAGATCGTTGAAAAAGCCGAGGGTGACGTCGATGGTCGACACGCCCCAGGCACTGCCATTTTTCTGGATGGCCATGGCGCAGTTGGTGCGCGGCTCGGCACTCGCGTCATCTTTGTATGCCGCCGCCCAGGCACATTGGCCGCGTGGCGTGGCCATGCCGCCCTTGTACCAGCTCTGATCGTAATAGTTGGGGGCTGCGTCGCTGTTCCAGAACGTGTTCACCGCCAGTTTGCCTGAGGCATCGCGGTGCCAGAACGTGCTGAATTTGTTGCGCCCGGCCTCACGCTGCCCCGGCAGCGGCCAGATCCCACCACCGAAGACCTTCAACTCGCCGTACTGATCGACCAGGCCTGGCAGCACCGTGTCGATGGCGGCGCTATCGAGCAGCGGGATGGTCTGGGTGATGCTGCGCTGTTGCGCCTGCACTTTGTTCAGCTCGCCCTGGATCTGCTCGGCCACTTCGGCGATGCGGTTGAGGACGACTTGTTCTTCGGTTTGACGCAGTTTGGGGGCGACCAATTGGCTGATGCCGACCACGGTCAACACCGACAACAGCAGGATGAACAGAACCAGAAACAGCGTGTAGCGAGCCGAAATAGTACGGAATGCGGGCATGGAGACCGGTCCTTGAGCAGCGTTTCTTATTAGGGGGCAGGGGTAAAACAGTGCGGGTATCCACAACGTATCGTCGTTACGCCGCGAAGCTTTAGGTACTTGCGTCCTAAAAAGGCTGAGTGCCGATGACTGGTCGGTATCGGGTTCGATACACAAGTGCTGGTCATCGCCTGAGACTGGCAGAAAAAGCCATTTTCATTTCATTGTGATGACAGCTCTGGATCAGGGTTTGCGGGGCGTTGAGCTTTTGTATCGAGAATGTACAAGATTTGTAAAAAAGTGCAGAAAGAGGTTGGTGCCATCAGTTCGCCCGTCGATACTCGCGGCCATTAATGCCGTTCACACGGATATTTCAGGTCATTTCACAGGGAGTCTTTTCATGACGATCGGTATTGTCGGCGGCTGGCAGGCCAAGGCAGGACTACTGGTGCGCGACACCGGCGCAAAGAAACAAGTGTCCCAGAGCGTCAAGGTGCAGCAGATGCTGACCCTGGTCGGTAATGATCCCAACGCGCTGAATACCGCCGAAATGGACAAGCAGGGTTTGCGCAAGGCGATCAAGGGTTTCGATCCAGCGAACGTTTCAGTCAAACAATTGGGCAATCTGAGCGAGATGCTGCGTAGCCGCGGGCTGATTTCCGAGATCACTTCCTTTACGTTGAAGAACGCCGGCGACAAGTTCGACCGTTTTGGCGTGACCAAGGACATCGATGCCAAATTCAACGCATTGGAATACTTCGCTACCCAGCTCGACGCTATTCAGTCCAACGGACTCAATGGCAACGCCTACGGAAAAAATCTGATTCCCGAGTTCAAGAAGGCGATTTACGTCCTGCAGAATCTGAAGACCTATGGTGATGGCAACGTGGCGAAGCCGGTGGACCAAGGCATCAAGTCCAAGGCATAAGCTCGTTGGTTGTCGCCCGTTCAGGCTTGAACGGGCGAAGGTTGACGGCTCAGCCATTGCTCAAGATGGCGGCGACGCCTCTTTGGCGGGCGCTGCGATTTGCGATTGTGCCTGATCATGCAAACGCTGCATGTGCGGGCAATGTAACTCCAGCGAACGCGGGCGATAGCCCCGATGAAACAACGCCAGCCAACCCGCGCAGCGATCATTCGGGGCAATCCCGGTGAAGATGAACCCCATTGCCGACAGGTCTTCCACGGCGCTGGCAAACCCCGCTGCAAGTCTTAGCCTTATTGAAATCATCCAGTGTGCTGGCAATTGTCGAAGCTGCTTGAGCAGGCTGCTGTCGAGTTTTTTCAGCATCACGTCATAGCGCCCGGTACAGGGCTCGACATGGATCGGCGGTCCCACCCAGGGAGTCTCCTTGTCCTGTGTCCCGTATACCCCGCACAGATGCTCCATGAAATCGCCACAGCTTTGCGGCCATGGCAGTGCCGGGAGCGGGCGGCGGTAGCCATCAATCGGCGTGTAGCCAATGACGATGGACTCCGGCAGCAGTTCGCCAAACGGCGAGGGAACGTAGTCGAGTAACAATCCGCTGCTGCAGAAGCCGAGCCGGTCAGCCATGCGTTGTGTGTAGGGGTGTTGCGTCACTTGTTTAATGGTCACGCCTTGGCAGCCGAGCGCTTGCGCATGGATCAATAGCCGAGTGCCCAACTGCGTGGCGATGTTCTGCCCGCGGGTCGACGGATGGACCACACTCAATGCCAGTTCCGCGGTAGGCGATCCGGGGTTTCTGCATAGCGTGGCGTGACCGAGCATTTTTTTGCCGGACTCCGCCACCAGTGAATGCCAGCTCCCATCGCCATGGTTCTGGTTGATCATCAACGGCAAATACACGTGTGGCTGCACGTAATGATCACCATAGATTTTCCGGAACAGACGGCTGACAGCTCCGGCGTCGGTGCGTCGATAGCTGCGCAGCGTCATGTTGTCCATGGGCGTTGCTCCGGGCGTTGGGTGTCGTAGATGCGCAGGTCGACGATTCGTTGTCGCTTGCCGGAGCGCGGATGTCGAGCGAGTTCATCGGTTGTGCAATGGATTACCTGCAATTCAAGTTGGCCCTCAACGCACAGTTGCGTCATCAGCGGGTAATGCTCGATCAACTCACGGTGCAGCGATGTGCCGGCGTCAGCACTTTCGGTCTTGATGCCGTCGGGCACCCACTTCAGACGCAAGACATCGACGTTTGCCGATTGGCTGATGACCAGTTGCCAGTCGTCGCTGGCGGTGGTGCGCTGGACGATACGGGCGATGTCCTCGACCAGCAGGGTCAGGCTGCTCACCCGCACGCGCTGACTGCTGGCGCTGCGACCCAGCAGGGCAAACTTGCGCATGGCCGCCGTGGCTGGCTCTCGCCAGCAGGCGAGGTCACCCACGGGGTAACGGATCAATGGCATAAGCCGGCGGGTGAGGTTGGTGATCAGCAGTCGCCCGCTGCGGTCGCATTCTTCGATCACTTCTCCGGTATGTTCGTCGACGATTTCCAACAGACTGTGGCTGGCCTGCATCCGGTGTTCACCCAAGGCGCAATCGCGGCTTGTGGCACCGATGAAGCCCGCGTCGACACTGGCGTAGCCGATGGAGGCGATCCGCGCGTTGGGAAACACTCGCTGCAATAACTGCAATTGCCCGGCGAACAGGCTTTCGCCGCCATACAGCACAGTTTCGACTTCAACCAGCGTTTGCGCCTGACGCTCCAGCACGCCGGCGAACGCCAGCAATTGCGCGGGCACACCGGCCAGCACGTTGATCCGGTGCTGATGGATGGAGTCAGCCAGCACAAAAGGGTCGACATCACCGGTAAACGGGTACTCGGTGACACCCGCCGTTTCCTGCGCCAGTGCGTCGTGGATGAAAATGAAACTGGCATACAGATCGCCAACAAAAAACAGATTTGCCACCCGGTCTCCCGGATTCAGTTGTTGGCCGAGATGGCTGCCGAAGTCTTGTACAAGTGTCTGCCATTCTTCGCGGGTAAATGCCGAAAGTTTACCGGCGCTGGAGGTTCCTCCGGTCTTGAACACCAGTGCGCGCTCAACCGTTGACGTCAGTACGGGCCATTGATCGAAGTTCTGGCTACTTGCCCAGTAGTGCTGCGGATCAATGACCGGAAGTTGATCCAGCGTGCTGACTTGCGCGGTAATGTGATGCAAATGTCTGGCGTAATACTTTGAATGTTCGCGGGCAAAAGTGACCAGCGCGTTTAACTCAAGTGTCGTGTTCATGATGTTGTCCTGGATAATGGCCGCCGTGGGCGATAGTGCTTTTTTAACGGCGCGCGTCGATGACTGACGGGACTTTTCCGCTGTGTCTGTTTCTGCGGAATTGCTCCGGCTCGCAGGTTTGCGCTTCAACCGTGAGCAGCCCGGTGCGCTGCAGAACGGCCAGCGTCGAGTAGTTCTGCAGTTGCTCGAGGATGTCGGCAGGCTCGCCGGGGCTGCGAATCAGCAAGCGCTCCAGGCCATCAGGCGCGTGATCGAGGTGTAACTGAAACGGCGCTTGCAGGTGCCGGGCGAGTTCGTTCAGGCAGATGAAATCGGTGCCGATACGCAGCAGTCTGCCGTGCCGTTGCAGCAACTCGAAACGTGGTGAACTCAGCCCGCACGCGCATTCGCCGGACAGCCACCGACCGGTGTCACCGACTTCATAGCGCTGTACCTGCTGGCCCTCGCGCGCTTTGGAGGTGAACAGTAAACGGCCGACTTCATCAGCAACGACAGGCACGTCCTGCTCCAGCGCTACAATTTCCAGATGCTGAATAGCGTCCATCAGATGAAACACACCATCGCCGGTCGCGGCGCAGGCATGCCCGAATGGTCCCGCGTCGACACTGCCGTATACCGCCGAGCGAATGCTGGAGACGCCGCAGCGTTGCAGTAATTCGCGACACTGATCGCTGATGTGCTCACCGCCGAGAAAGACTTTTTCAATCGCACCATAACGACTCAGACGCTGTTGCTCATTCAAGAACAAACGATGCACGGTGCTGGGCATGCCTATCAGTACGGTCACGCGCTGTTCGATGATCACCTGCGCAATGTCGCTGTAGTCATCGTCGGCCGGGGCGCCCATGGGCAGATGAGTGGCGCCCAGCAGTTCCAATACTTTGGAAAAACTGAAAAAGCCACCGTACAGACCGCCACTGAAAAACAGGTTCATCACCTTGTCACGGCCCGGATCGAGACCCGCCGCGAATAGCCCGTCGGCCGTCGCCTGCATTTGTCGTTGAAAGTCGTGGTAACTGAATCCCGACAACGCCGGGGTGCCACTGCTGCCGCCGGAGCGGAAAAACAACTGCGCGGCCGCTGTCGTCGGCCGAGTGATAAACGCTTGTTTATCGGTGATCGGCAAGTTGCTCGGGGGCAGCGCACAAGGTGTCCGATCAAGGCTCATATGGCTGGGCAGCTGCGTTGGCGCGACGCTGACCGACACACGCCGGCTCAGGCGTTGCAGTGCGTAAACGCCGTCGTGGGGTTCGCCGTCGTAGCCGTCATGGATCGCCTCGATCGGGGTGATTCGGCTGACGCCCGCCGCAATCAGTGTGCGCGACAGTGCGGCGATCTGTGCTTCGCTGCACACCAGCGCACAGCTCTGCAACACGTTGCGCCAGGGCAGCAGGGCTTGCGGCAAGCGCTCGCGCGGCAGCGGTTTGAGCAGCAGCGTGCGAAACAGCGGCGAGGGCGCGAGCAACTCATTGTGGGTCCAGACAACGCGCCAGCCCGGCGCACTCCAGACCTGCGCAGTGACCCCGGAAAAACTCCTGCTCAAACGCGTCATCATGCTGTGGCTGCTGATTTCGCTGGCTTCCTGAACCGTCGGGACCAGCGCCGGCCAGTGCCCGGCACGTCGCTCGAACGCTTTGGCCAATGCGCAACCGATGTCCTCCAGAACGATCGGGTCATCGCTGTCGACCAATAACCACTGCGGGCTGGAGCAGGCCTGTTGATCCAGTCGACAAACCTCATCGACGATCGCTTCCAGTGCCTGCGGCGAGGCTGCGTCTGGCGTCAGATAGGCAAAACTGATGCGGTGTCCCCAGTCGATCCAGCGACAACCGGGTGGCAGCTGTTGGCGGATCGCTTGCAGTGCCGCTTCGCCACCCCACGCCGATACGCCATTGGCCATTTTGCACAAGCGGCCGATCTGCTCCGTCGCCAGCGGCAGCACGGCCACGTGATCGCGCAACTGACCGCTAGGGTCGCATTGCACCAGCGCGTGCAGCACACCGGCCGTCAAACCGTGATCGCTGCGGCTGGGACGTAGCCAGTTGATGTTGCCGGCCAAGAGGCTTTCGATCATCGCGCAGCACGCCAGCAGTGGCGCGTTTGCCGGTGTGACATGGACCACCAGACCCAGCGGGCTCCAGCGTTCAAAGTGCGATTGCCGATAATCGAGACGCCGCAGGGTTTCGGCTTGATCGCCCAATTCTCGTTTGAGTTTGGTTTGCAGCGCGTGAGGCTGGCAGAAGTCGATCAGCGCCTGGCGTTGTGCGTCATCCAGCGGCAGCTCGGCACTGCGCAGATGTCGGGCAAAGTGGGCGGTTGCGGTCAGCACGGTGGCGCTGTCCAGCGGCGTGTTCAGGTGTTGCGGCAAGGTCTGATGAAGCCCTGCCAGTGCGCTGTCGAGGTCGAGGTCCGCGTGCAGTTCTCCGTTGATCAGGTACATGTCAGTGACTCCCCAGTAATTCCGATGCGGCCATCGCACAGCTTCTGCTGGCAGTGGTACCCGCGCGTCCATGCAGTTCGAACCAGTCACAGGCCAGGCCACAGCCACAACTCGAGCCGGGGTGCAGCGTTGCCAGATCACTCATCACTACCGCGTGCGCCGGGCTGGATGAAATGTAGGGTGAGACGAATCCCAGCAAGCCTTGCTGGCCGTAGGGCTGCACGGAGAAGTCCAGCGGATTGCGCACGTACGCTTTGGCGTAAACCGGCACATGAAAATGATGCTGGGCACATTCGATGTAAGGCACCGCGTGCTCGACCGCACCGTAACCGTCGCGACAGCGCGATATCGGGATGCCGAGTTGCCGGGAGATGCGCCCATACAGTTGCAGTCTGGGGATTTCCTCGCTGCTGCGGGTTTTCCAGCCACCGCCGAAAAACACCAGCGAATCGTCCGGCAGTTTCAGCTCAGGCATGCCGTTAGCCTGCATATGCTGCAAGGTCTGCCAAAGGAATGCCGGGAAGCCGAAAATGCGCACCGGCAAGCCTTCTTCGGCGAATGATTGCAGGGCCGCGATGACCCCGAACAGATCGAACTGGTGGCCGTCACCGTTACAGCGCAAGGCGTAGGCGACGCGATTGACCGGGGCAAACTGGCAGAGGAACTGGTCGGTGTATGCCGTCCCCAATGTGATAGCGCCCTGCGGTTCATAGCTCAGCAGCAGGTAGTTGCACGGCGTATCGGCGCAGTTCCAGCCGTAGTGGCTAAAGATTCGTTCGACCATGAACTGCGCGCGCGACAGACTGCGCGGGTCGTAACGCATGCGACTTTTCTGGCCACTGGTGCCGGACGATGTCAGTTCCAGGGCGTTTTCCCCGGTCGGACTGAGCAACAGTTGCTGTTTGAAAAAATTGGCCAGAATCGGTGGCAGCCGCGACCAGTCATCCAGACTGTCGAGCGCTGCCACGTCGAGACCGTTGGCATTCAGCCAATGGGCGTAACCGGGAGTGTGCTGGCAATGATATCGACTGATCTCGGTCATGGCCCGATCGAACAGGCTTGCAGGCACCGAATCCGGGCAGTAGGGGTGTGGCAACGCGCAGAGCGCATCGCTGGCGGGGAACAGATTCATTCAATATTCCTTTATTGAGCGGTGGGGGAGTCGGCGTGTGAGCCTTGTAACAATCCCTGCACCAACGGCAGGCTCATCAGGCCGCTGAAGGCGGCGAAGAGCGCGAAGAGTTCGAGGCGTGCGCCACCGCCGAAGGCAGCAATCAGCAAGCCGCCAAGGCCCATCACGGCAATCGAAATCATGCCGACCATTGCCGAGACCAGGCCTTTGCTGTCATCGCTGGTAAATAACGCCAGCCGATAGAGTGCGGCGTTGCTCATGCCCAGACTGACCGCGTACAACGCCAGGCTGGCGACCACCAGGCCCAGGCCTGCGCCGGACAGTGCGCTGACGATCAGCGCCAGCAGCCCCAGACAAAAAGGCCAGAGCGCCAGCCGGATCAGTTGGCGCAAAGAGTGAGTGGCGAGCAAACGGTCGAGGATCAGGTTGCCGGCGATCACGGCAGAAAAAACCGGAATCTGCCACACACCGTATTCAACAGGCGACAGCCCGAGCAACTGCATCAGCAGCAACGGTGACAGGCCGATCCAGGCAATCAATGGCAAGCTCATCAGCCCGAGCGCGAGGCTGGCAGCGAGGAATCGGCCATTACCAAACAAGACCCGGTAGCGCTGGCAGGTCTGGCGCCAGGAAAAACGTACCGCGGGTTGCAGATGCCCGTCGCGGCGCGTCACCCCGACCGTTTCCGGCATGTAGACGAACAGTCCCAGCCAGACCAGCGACGCTACCAGGCCCAGGCCCAAAAACAGTTCGCGCCAGGACAACCATTGCAACAACAGAATGCCCAGCAGCGGCCCCACCAGCGGTGACAGCAGGGCGATGTTGCCGAGCAGCGCCATCAAACGCACCGCATCGGCCTCGCAGAAGACTTCTTGAAGGGCCGGGTAACTGACCGCGACAACAAAACCCAAGCCCATTCCTTGCAGCAGTCTCAGTAGATTGAAGGCTTCAATACTCTTCGTAAGAAACGCAGCGGCGCAGGCCACAGCAAACAATGCGCAACCGCTCAGCAATACCCGCCGTCGGCCCCATTGATCGGACAATGGCCCGATCAGCCATTGCAGGCAGATACCGCCAAGCAGATAAAGATTGAAGGCGTTGGGAACATGCCGCACATCGGCCTGAAGATCAGTTGTAACGTTGAGCATGGCTGGCATGATCAGGTCGCTGGCCATATACGTCAGAAGTTCAAAAGCGCTTAGCGCAAAACAGAATCCGAGCACTTGTCGCGGCCCGATTTTTATCAGTGTTCTCTGCATAAACGTCCCTGTTAGTGAGTGAAAGGAAAGTTGCCAGAGACTAGTTGCAGGGCCGTGCATGACCTATTTTTTTGCTGCGACATAAGATTTCAAATGCTTGCAACTTGTTTTGTGGGTTGCGCGTTGCCGCTAAGCGTTAGTTACGAAGGCGTGGCGGACCCGGCGGCAAAAACAGAAAAGCCCGCAACAGGGCGGGCTTTGTTTGAAGTTGAGCGGACTTGTTGATTTCCTGCCGCAGTCTGCTTATCGGCCAGCGGGCAGGGCGAACAATCCTGTTCTATCGATGTTGGTAGTAGCCGGGGCCGCCCTGGTAGTAACGGTGGTGATCGTCATGCCAGCCACCGTGGGGGAAGATGATGCAGCCACTTAGGGTCAGCAGGGCAAGAACGGGAATCAGCCAGGTGATTCGACGCAGCATTTTGAAAGTTCCTCATGGTTACGCCGTCATGAAGCCAAAACTCTTCATCGGCTGTAACATGAGACCCCGATTGCCACGATGCATCCCCGAAGAACGGTAAGTACATGGCATGCAATCGGATACAAAGCAGATACATTTCAACGTTTCAGGAAGCCGCAATGACCCACAAGCAACGCTTGATTTATTCGATTCTGATCGCCGTGTCGGTGCTGGCGATCATGCTCGGCCTGTCCTGGCTGCAAAACGCCGGAATGATTTCGGAGAAGACGTTCCAGTTCGTCGCCATCGGTGTGGCAGTGATCGTGGTGGTGATCAATGGCGTAATGCGCCGCAAGGTCAAGCCTTGACGGCGTTTGCCGCACGCATCAATCGTTGTTGAGGACGGCCGCAGCCTGTGGGTGCAGGCTGTAGCTCTTGTCTTCATTGAAGGTGATCACACCTTCGGCGCACAGCCGTTTGAGCACTTCGCGCACACTGAGGAAAGACAGCGGAATATCCAGATCCAGCAATTGGCTGTGGACACCGCGCACGCCCAGACGTCGCTCGCTTTGTGCGGCAACCAGCAGGGCGTCGATGACTTTCAGACGAATCAGGCTGGTGCGCAGGCCGAAACTTTTCAGCAGCAGCCGGATGCGTTCATTGCCGTGACGCTCGACGCGTTGCCCGAAATCGCTCGCGTGGGGGCTCATGGAAACTCCTTTGGGTGCCTGGCTACCGTCCGTTGGTAGTTGCGAGTTGTACATGCGATTACTCCTTTTCAGAGCCTGATCGGGATGGTTTTTTTGCGCTCTCTAAGACAAGACGTATCAGCACGACAAATCATGAAAGAAAAAATGTAGAAAATTTGTCGGGGATTTGTCTTTTCCTTGTGATCGTGGTTTGAAGTTGCGTTGGGCTTGGCGGCCTTTGGGCCGACCATGCTCTTGGGGTTTTGGGTGTATATCCGGTGCTTCGGGGGGTGCGGCTGGCGGTTTCGCCCTTACGGCGAGGCACTTTTTCCAGACGCCGAAAAAGTACCCAAAAAGGCTTGCCGCAGCGTTCGGCCCGCTCGCTGGGGCTCGGGGTTCCTTCGCTCCGGGATCGATCCGGGCGCAGCGCCTACGGTTTGCTTCGCTGCACCTCCTCTCGCTGTGTTTGGCTGCGCCAAACGGTCGCTGCGCTCCCACGCCCGGATCAATCCCTCCACTCAGCCTGCCGACGCGGCCTGTGAATCAAGATCAAAAGCTGCAGCCGAGCTAACGCTCATCCTGTTGAGTGGTGAAGAGCTGGGTGTGTTTGGCTTTTGATCTGGTTTGTTGCTGGGCTTGAATTCAGCTTGGTATTTGACGTCGACGCATCTCTGCAAAACGCCTCGGTCAGTTCCCTCTCCCTCCGGGAGAGGGCTAGGGTGAGGGGCTTTTGATCTGTTTCAGTATTGAATTCGACTCTGTTTTTCACGTCGGCGTATCGCCCACAATCACCACTGTCAGTTCCTTCTCCCACCGGGAAATGGCTAGGGTGAGAGGCTTTTGATCTGTTTCAGTATTGAATTCGACTCTGTTTTTCACGTCGGCGTATCGCCCACAATCACCACTGTCAGTTCCTTCTCCCACCGGGAAATGGCTAGGGTGAGAGGCTTTTGATCTGTTTCAGAATTGAATTCGACTCGGTTTTTCACGTCGACGTATCGCCCACAATCACCACTGTCAGTTCCTTCTCCCTCTGGGAGAGGGCTAGGGTGAGGGGCTTTTGATCTGTTTCAGAATTGAATTCGACTCGGTTTTTCACGTCGACGTATCGCCCACAATCACCACTGTCAGTTCCTTCTCCCACCGGGAAATGGCTAGGGTGAGAGGCTTTTGATCTGTTTCAGAATTGAATTCGACTCGGTTTTTCACGTCGACGTATCGCCCACAATCACCACTGTCAGTTCCTTCTCCCACCGGGAAATGGCTAGGGTGAGAGGCTTTTGATCTGTTTCAGAATTGAATTCGACTCGGTTTTTCACGTCGACGTATCGCCCACAATCACCACTGTCAGTTCCTTCTCCCTCTGGGAGAGGGCTAGGGTGAGGGGCTTTTGATCTGTTTCAGAATTGAATTCGACTCGGTTTTTCACGTCGGCGTATCGCTCACAATCACCTCGGTCAGTTCCTTCTCCCTTCGGGGGAAGGCTAGGGTGAGGGTCTTTTGATCTGTTTCAGAATTGAATTCGACTCGGTTTTTCACGTCGGCGTACCTCTCACAATCACCTCGGTCAGTTCCTTCTCCCTCCGGGGGAAGGCTAGGGTGAGGGTCTTTTGATCTGTTTCAGAATTGAATTCGACTCGGTTTTTCACGTCGGCGTACCTCTCACAATCACCTCGGTCAGTTCCTTCTCCCTCCGGGGGAAGGCTAGGGTGAGGGTCTTTTGATCTGTTTCAGAATTGAATTCGACTCGGTTTTTCACGTCGACGTATCGCTCACAATCACCTCGGTCAGTTCCTTCTCCCTCCGGGAGAGGGCTAGGGTGAGGGGGCTTTAGATTCTGCGTTTTTGGGGGATTGCGTGGCGGTCCTAAATTTTTTGCTCTGGCTTCGTTTCTTCGACAGGCTCATTGCGCGTGGACGCGTGGGTGTTCCCAGGGCGGATCGGCGTTAGCGCCAGATCCGCTGTTTGGCAGGTCGATCAGGAGCGAGTGTGATTATTTCCAGACAGTTAACCGGACTGACCTTGGCGGGCGTGTTTCTTGGCCTGAGTTGTTCGGCTCATGCGTTCAGCCCGGCCACTGATGTCAGTGCCGATATTCGTCGCACCGCTTTTGGCGTGCCGCATATTCGCGCGCAAGACGAGCGCGGGCTTGGTTTCGGTATCGGTTATGCCTATGCGCAGGACAATCTGTGCCTGCTGGCCAACGAGATCGTCACGGTCAATGGCCAGCGTTCACGTTTCTTCGGTCCGGATCAGTTCACCGTCGAACAGCGCGAGAACCGTGTCAGCGATGTGTTTTTTACCTGGCTCAACACCCCCGAAGCGGTCAAGGCATTCTGGCAGGCGCAACCTGCGCAGGTGCGTGATCTGGTCGAAGGCTATACCGCCGGTTACAACCGTTATCTGGCCGAGCGTCGCCAGCAGGGCTTGCCGCAACAGTGTCAGGGTGAGTGGGTGCGTGAGATTGCACCGGAAGATCTGGTGAAGCTGACCCGCCGTCTGTTGGTCGAGGGTGGGGTCGGGCAGTTTGCCGAGGCTTTGGCCGGCGCCACTCCGCCGCAAGCGACAGCCGGGATCGAACACGACGTGCAGGCTTATCGGTTGGCCGATGCGCGTCAGCAGCGTTTTGCTCTTGATCGTGGCAGTAACGCTGTCGCGGTGGGCAGTGAGCGCTCGTTCAATGGGCGCGGGATGTTGCTGGCGAACCCGCATTTCCCTTGGGTGGGCGGCATGCGCTTTTATCAGATGCACCTGACCATTCCCGGCAAGCTCGACGTCATGGGCGCCGCGTTGCCAGGGTTGCCGATGATCAATATCGGCTTCAATCAGCATCTGGCTTGGACGCACACGGTCGATTCGTCGAAGCATTTCACCCTGTATCGCTTGCAACTCGATCCTAAAGACGCCACACGCTACCTGCTCGATGGCAAATCCCTGCCGATGAACAAGCAGACTGTGACCGTGCAGGTGAAGCAGGCTGACGGGCAGGTGGTGGCGGTTTCGAAGGATGTCTACAGCTCGCAGTTCGGGCCGATTGTGCAATGGCCGGGCAAGCTCGACTGGGACAATCAGTTCGCCTACAGCCTGCGTGATGCCAACCTCGACAATGATCGAGTGCTGAATCAGTGGTATGCGATGAATCAGGCGTCCACGCTTCAGGAGCTGCAGGATTCTGTGCACAAGATTCAGGGCATTCCTTGGGTCAATACCCTGGCCGTCGATGACAAGGGCCAGACGCTGTACATGAACCTGTCAGTGGTGCCGAACGTCAACGCCGAGAAACTGGCCAAGTGCAGTGATCCGCGTATTGGTACAAAAATGATCGTGCTGGACGGTTCCAACAGTGCCTGCGCGTGGGACATTGATCCACAAGCCGCGCAGAAAGGCATTTATGCCTCCAGCCAATTACCGCAACTGCTGCGCAAGGACTTCGTCCAGCACTCCAACGATTCGGCGTGGCTGGCTAATCCGGCGCAACCGCTCACCGGTTTCTCGCCGCTGATCAGTCAGGACGGCCAGCCGCTGGGCTTGCGTTCACGGTTTGCGCTGGATCGTTTGAGCAAGCTGGGCAATAAAGGTCCACTGGCGGTGAAGGATCTGCAGCAAATGGTGATGGACGATCAGGTCTATCTGGCGACTCAGGTTGTCCCGGATCTGTTGAAGTTCTGTGCTTCTGACCTCGGCGCCGACGCGCAGGCGCTCAAGCCGGTTTGCGTCAGTCTCAAGGCCTGGGATGGCCGCGCCAATCTGGAATCAGGCCTGGGCCTGGTGCATTTCCAGAACATCATGCAGGCGCTGCAGGCTTTGCCGGATGTCTGGCGCGTGGCGTTCGATCCCAAAGATGCGCAACACACGCCGCGTGGATTGGCGGTCGAGCAGCCAGCGGTGGCCAGGGCGCTGCGTGAAGCCATGTTGGCGTCGGTCGAGTTGAGCACGAAAATGGGCCTGAAGCCGCAAACCCGCTGGGGTGATATCCAGGTGGTCAGCAGTGGCGGGCAACAGACGCCGATTCACGGCGGCCCGGGCACTCTGGGGATCTACAACGCCATTCAGAGCGTGCCGCGTGAAGACGGCAAACTTGAAGTGGTCAGTGGCACCAGCTACCTGCAAGTCGTGACCTTCGATGAGAAGGGCCCGCACGCCCAAGGGCTGCTGGCGTTTTCGCTGTCGAGCGACCCGGCATCGAAGTATTCGCGGGACCAGACCGAGGCGTTCTCGAAGAAACAGTGGAGTGTGCTGCCGTTTACCGAGCAGCAGATTCAGGCTGACCCGCAGTACCAGGTGCAGACTGTTCGCGAAACGCTGGACGAGGCGGGGAAAGTCGCCGCTCAATAATTCGAGCGTTAAATGCATCGAGCCCGAAGGCCGCCTCCTGCAAAGGACGCGGCCTTCAGCTTTTTGGCGGTTGTTGCGGTATCGAGTTGATCACCGGGTTACCTTCCTTGTTACGGCTCAGGTAGACCGGCAGTACCTTGGGCAGGCTGTTGGCCAGGTTGTTCAGCTCTTTGATGTTGTAGATGCCACCCACGCGGATCGAACCCGTGCTGTTGTCAGCCAGCTGCAATGGATTGCTCAGATAACGATTGATCAGTGGCAGGGCTTCACTCAACGCCAGGTTATCCAGCACCAGTTTGCCGTTGCGCCAGGCCAGTGACGTGTCACCGGAGTAGGTCTGGCTGATCTGCGGGATGTAGTCGCCGTGTTTGTAGCGCGCCTGCATCGACGGGCCGAGGCGCAAGCCATCGCCGGGCAATGAGCGATCACTGGTGACCAGCACCGAACCTTCGATCAGGTTCACCCGTACTTGATCCTGATACATCCAGACATTGAAACGCGTGCCGGTGACGCGAATCTTGCCTTCGCCTGCGCGGACGACAAACGGGTGGGACAGGTCGTGGCTGACGGTAAAGAATGCCTCGCCTTTTTTCAGGGTGACCCGGCGTTCGTCCTTGTAGTTGCTGAAGGTCAGATCGGTATTGAGGTTCAGTTCGAGTTGGCTGCCATCGCTCAACGTCACCTGCCGGACATTGTCGGTGGCGGCGAAATGCTCATAGCTGTTGGGCAGCCAGCCCAGGTTCCAGCCGGTGTACGCCGCCAACGGTAGCGCGAGCGCACAAACACCTGCGGCTACAGCGAATTGACGCCACGTACGCGAAGGCTGCCGCACTGGCAGGTGGGTCGGGATGACGGTGGCCGAATCCGGGCGCGGCAAGTGTTCGGCCACGTCCCAGATTTCCAGCATGGCTTCATATTCGAAGGCGTGCAGCGGATGGGCGTCGTGCCATTGCTTGAATGCGCGACGCTCTTCATCGGTGCAGTCGGCGGCGTGCACACGCATGCACCAATGCGCGGCGGCATCGGTGATCGCATCGTATTCGGCTTCCGAGAGAGTGTCTTGGGTCATTGACTCGTCCTGATTTCGCACATTCTAACCTTGTCGGGAAGTTACCGAGAACATTCGTCATGGCATTTACCCATCAAAGTGGAACTTATTTTTCGCCCCGGCACCCCAAAAAAACAGGATGCAAATGCCTACTATCCACAAATGGAGTGAAAAAATGATCAAAAAGACAATCGCAGCACTAATTGCCACTGCCGGCTTGCTGAGCGCGGGTGCAGCTATGGCCGACCGGCCGGGCGCTGGCTGGATCACCATCGAAAAAGCCATCGAGATCGTCAAGACCAAGGCTGGTTATGTCGAGGTCTACGAGATCGAAGCCGACAACGATGGCTATTGGAAAGGCGAAGGGCGCAAGGCTGACGGTGTTGTCTACGAGTTCCGCATCGACGGCGCTTCGGGCAACGTGTTGCGGGATCAGAAGGATTAACCGAGGCGGCTGCGCCTTGTGATGAAACGCCGGCTTCATGCCGGCGTTTCTCTGGTCCGGTGGTTATGGCAAAGCTGGCAAGGCACCTGCCTGGCTGACGATTGGCGCCGGCAGAGGTATCGGCGCCGGAAGGGGATCGAGCCGCCTGCCCATTTCACTGATGAGCAGTGCAATGGAGTCGGCGTTGGCCAATTTCACCTCTATGCGTACGTCGGCAGACACTGGATTGCGGAAGGCTTTGCGTGCATCTGCAAGGTTTTTGCTTTTGGTCAGTTTGAGAATTTTTCTGTAGTCATTGGCCCGCTCCGGCACGTGGTCCATGTCTATCCACACGCCATTTTTGCTCTTGTCTGCAAACAGGCGTGTCGGCGCCGCAGAGCGGGACAAGGATTTACGCTCACGCTCCAGACGCGCTTTGAGCGTTTTACCGTCAACGGTTGTTATGTCGATAAGGTCTGGGTAGGGACTCATCGCCTCCACGAAGTCCAAATCTTCAGCGTCGCAAACCAAATGAGACAGTTCGTGGATCAGCGTGACAGCGCGAGCATGGGAGTCGACATTGAACCTGGGGGGCAAGAAGGCAGTGTAGGGATCCAGGCGCGGATTAAAGAACAGCTCGGTCAGGTGGACGATCTTTCGCCGGTCCTGTTTGAACACAAAGGCCACCGTATCGGTGTCGTAATGCACGTTCAAACCGGCGAAAAATCGCTCTGTATAGAGCAAGTCATCCGCTGGATCCGTCAGCTCCCGGCAGATGGGGATGATCACCTTTTCAAATCTTCCGAGCAGTGCTGGCGTGACTTGTGATACCTCGAAAAAATCCTTGAGTACAGTTTCCAGGCGACTGCCACCCAGGTGGTCGCGATGTATGACGAAGTTATGCAGACAATTCAGCGCATATTCTCTTGCCCGAGCCACAGCTTGCCGGATCACGAAAGCCCTGGCCGGATAGCGGCGATTGATTTGGGCCATCCCTTGCGCCTGGATATACATCAGTATTGAACGGCTGCGTTCAACGTCGGCTTGCAGACGGTTGCGCTTCGATCGACAGCGATGAACGATCTGACCGGGGCGTGCCAGTACCAGCCTTGAGTTTTTCTGTTCGAGGGCTGGTCCCTGTCCGCCGTCTTTATTGCGCAAGTACCAGACTTTTTCATCCTCGATCACGGGATAGACCTTGCCGGCGATCGCTGCATACCTTTGTGTGCTCGATGCACTGCCATAGACAAGTTTATTGCTTTGAAGCTTTAAATTTTCCAGCGCTGTGGTGGTTTCAAAAGGCTGTAAATCAACGCGAGACGGCGTAACGGGGTCGACCTTCGACCAGCGCGGAGCGGCTTTCGCTGTCGTGCTTGCGCCGGTTTCGGCAGCCGTCGTGCCGGGTGTTTGCGCCTCGGCGGCAAATTCGGCCGTTTGCGTTTCTGCCTCTGTTTCCCAGGAAAGGCGGCCCAGACTGAACAGGGAAATCGCCCCCGAGATAAAGCTTTTCAAGGCATTTGCCCAATGATGTTGCTGAAGCTCCTCGGCAGACTCCTTGAAATCCTCGTAGCTTTTCCAAAGAAAAAACAGGGAAGCGAGTTTCCCCGGCAGAAGGTGTGGGACCAGACGAACACCGTGACTGAATAGAAACTTTGCCGCCTCCCAGTCCGCTTGCGCGTTGATCTGTGGTTGGCAACCGAGTAACTGCGGCAAAAGGCTGAGCGTATCCCTGTGCAGATGTTCCAGCACATTGCCGCTGACGGGCGTGCTTTGCAGCTGGATTTCACTGGTTTTGCCAATTGTCGTTTTTAGCAGATTCTTGAACACGGCCTGCTCGCCGGAGGGCAGGCGCCGGATGATCAAGTCCTGAAAGTGTCCGGGTGCATTCAGTGCATCGATCAACTGCGCTGCATTTTCGAATTCACGAAAAACGTATTTGGAGTAGGGGGCATAAAGCACCTGTGGTCCTGTCTGCCCCGCGCCTGGCCCGATGACATAAAGCCCGAGGGTATCGACGAAGTCAGCCCCCGTGGTCGTGATCAATGACAGTGGGCTGACGACGGCGTGAGCACCCTCTACGGTGGCACGCGCTACTCCGTCCGGCATGTCCAGCACCTGACAAATGTAGTCATAGCCGGTTTCTGACAACTGTTGCTGCAACTTCATCGCGTGCGCATGCTGCATCAATTGCCAGGGCAACTGACGTAAAAACCGCTCTTTGCTGGTGCGCGCAGACTCACTGTCAGCTGACAGCGCCTCGCTCACTTTCTGCGTGTAGGTGGTGCTGATATCGAGGGATTGCAGCAGTTGGCGGACGGCGGACTGATTGAGTTTTGCCGGCAACCCTGCGGTGGTATTCGAGGCAACCTTGAACCCGGTGCCCTGCACAATGTTGTAGTGGTGCAGAGCAAATTCGAGCAGGTTGCAGGCAGGACCGGCCAGCGTCAGATTCGGGGTGATGCGGATGTCTTGTGGCTTGAGGCCGTTGTTCGGAAATCTGCTGTCGAGCAGCGTTTTCAAGGTCTGCTCGACGTGGCTGTCCAACGCGGGCACACCCTCGAGAAAATCCTTGCCTTCGATAAAGCAGCGGCGCAACTCGTCCAGCAGTGCGAGCTGGGTACGCTGTTCCGCGACCGGGGCCATGCGCAGCCAATCGGGGAAATCCAGATGACGGGCAACAGTCCTGGCAAGCTCAACGGCCCGGCGCAGATTGGTCTCGATGACCTTGTTTTTCAGTTTGTCGAGAAAACCGGCGAGTGAGTCCTCATCCTTTATGCAAACGCGTAACGCCTCGCAATGGTCCAGATAGTGGTCAATGGCCGATTGCATACGGTCGTTCAACACGTTGCCTTCAATCAATTGAAAGGTGCCCAGCGTGTATTGCTGATCCAGCCGATGTTGCGTCTTCGGCAGGTTTTCCAGCAGCGTCTGGCTCTGGTTGTTGTCGTTCAGGCGCTGTTGCAATTGTTTTTGCGCAATCGCTATGTTGTCGAACGATTCCAGGCCGATGGCGGGCGTCCACAAGATGGCGCGCCCGGAGTGCGCTACGTCCATGCCTCCGCGCTCGGTCAGCAACACACAGTGAGCGAGTGACAGCACGCCACTTCGGCCCTCGCAAGTGAGGTTGAGCGCCCACGCATCCGGCCGGAAACCGTTGAGTGACTGGCGGTCCATGCGTGTTGCGTGTTTTGCGTCGAATACGGTATCGACGATTTTTCGTTCCGCTGCAGGCCAGGAGTCGCTGAGATTTCTCATGTGCGCTTCACCGCGCACTCCATCCTCGAAAGCCTGCGCCAGTTTCCATCGAATGCCTTCGAGAAAGACCCGTTGTTCAGCGCTGCTCGCGGTCGGCTGGCCCTTGAAGTTGTCGGTGAGATTTTCCAGTGTTCGTTCTAACGTTGTCGCCAGTTGCGCAGCTTTGTCGGCCTGGACCATTGACGAGGGCGGTGCGCTGGAGAACAGCGGACGGGTGCTCCAGCGCTCATAGACGTCTAGCCTGACCAGGCGCTCGTGAATCATCGAACGGATATCCAGCGCCTTATCGAAAAATGCATGAATGTCAGTACGGCGTTCGCTTTGGCGAAACAGCTGCAAGGCGAATTCAACGCTCTGCCGTTGCTTGGTGATAATCGCCTCCATCAGTGTTGCCATGATATCGCCGGCTATGTTTTCGCCGGACACCTGAGCATTGGCGAAGCCCAGGTAGCGATTGCGCTCCTCCAGGTTCATGAGCCCGTACAGCTCGTCTTCATGTCCGGCGGCATTGAGTTTGGCGATCAGCGTTTGGCGCAGGTCGGCGTAGTCGGTGAGTACTTGCACGCCTTGGGTGGGGGTGTAGAGATAAGCCTTGTCATGGTTGATCATCAGCGATCCAGCCAATTCGACATAGGCGGTTCCTTCGCCCAGGCAAACCGTTTCGAAGGTCGGACGCCGCACGGCGCTGTCCGGCTTTCGTATCAAGCTGTGAAGAGCGTCGAATTCCTTCGCGTCGAGGATGCCGGTTTCGCGTTTGAGCAGTAAGTCTGCACGCACCTGATCCAGCAACGTCCGGCTGAAGAATGTGCGTCTGGAGGAGCCCTCGAAAGCGGCAGCATTCCAGTAAACCTCAAGCTGTCGAAACAACAGCATGGTCAGTTTTCCCGAGGCGGTCTTGATCGCATCCGCCCATGCGGTCTGGTCAGCCTCTGTGCTGGAACGGGCCGGGTTGGAGAATTCGGCTTTCTGCCCGTGCGGCCAGCCTTGGCGGCGAAAGTGCAGCAACAGTGCTTCACTCAGTGACAGCGAATCGACCCATTGCCGCACATCCCCTGAGAGGGGCGCGGTGTCGGCGAAAAAACTGACGCGGGTGTGTGATTGTTGCAGACCTGCGAAGTGGGGTTCGAGCAGTTCGTCGAGAATCTTTTCCAGCAGGGTGGTGAGCGAAGGCAGGCGCTTGAGCTCATCCAGCAGGTCGCGCGTCGACGATTCCTGGGACGTGTTGATCGCCGCTTGTTGATCATCAAACACGTCTCCTTCGATCGTTTCGAGGGTCAGGCTGATACCGCGCTTTTCCACCAGTTCCTTGCGCAGCGAAACGCTGAGGAACGCCAACAGATCATCCTCTTCGTCAGCGTTGTCGAGGCGCGCCTGCAACGCTTCGAGTAGCGCCTCTTGATCGCTGTATTTTTTCAGGCCGTCATAGGGGGTGTACAGAAACACACCGCCATCATCCGGCCCGGCGCCGAGAATAAAACTCCCGGCCAGCGGCACCGCCAATTGCCTGTCGGCGTTAAGCAGAATGCGCTCGGCCAACATCGGCGGGGTTTGTTCACTGCGCAACGTGTGAGTCGCGAGTTCCACATGCGCAAGCCAGCTGAAATCTTTGCTGTTGAGACCATGCGTGGTAGCCAGGTCAGCGTGCTGGCCGGGAGCTTTGAGAACATCCGGAAACAGGAGTGGAGCAAGGGGCGTAGACATCATCGAGACTCGGAGCGGAGGCGTTGGGGCCGGGGAGCGCAAGAATAGAGACGCGACTGGGCGCACTGGTGGTAAATAGTTACCGCACGCACCGAGTCGAAATGTGCCAGGACAGCGATGCCAGTCATGGCTGAGCAATCGAAAGGTTGACAGCCGGCAGCTGAGCCATGGTTAATCGGTGAGCTAGTCGTCCATACGCTGTTGTTCCCTCCAATAATCATTCTGGAGCTTCAGATGTCTGCGCCACACGATCATGTGTCCTCTGCTGTCTCGTCCTCGTTGTCTCTCGAAGCGCTGACGCAACTGCTTGAAACGATTTTTCTGCGCCACGGCACCTCCGCCGAAGTCGCGCAAGTGCTGGCCGCCAATTGCGCCGGCGCCGAGCGCGATGGTGCCCACAGTCACGGGGTTTTCCGCATTCCCGGTTATGTCTCGACCCTGGCCAGCGGCTGGGTCAACGGGCACGCCGTGCCGCAAGTCGAAGATGTTGCCTCGGGATTTGTCCGTGTCGATGCCGGTAACGGTTTCGCTCAGCCGGCATTGGCCGCCGCTCGGCCGCTGCTGGTGGAAAAGGCGCGGCACGCCGGGATCGCCGTGCTGGCGATTCGTAACTCTCATCACTTCGCCGCGCTGTGGCCGGATGTCGAGCCTTTCGCTGACGAAGGTCTGGTGGCGCTCAGCGTGGTCAACAGCATGACCTGCGTGGTGCCCCATGGCGCTGACCGGCCGCTGTTCGGCACCAACCCGATTGCCTTTGCCGCGCCACGGGCGGGCGCTGCGCCGATTGTCTTCGATCTGGCCACCAGCGCGATTGCCCATGGCGACGTGCAGATTGCTGCGCGCAAAGGCGAACGGCTGCCGGCCGGAATGGGCGTGGACAGCCTCGGCCAGCCAACCCAAGATCCTAAAGCGATTCTTGAGGGCGGGGCGCTGTTGCCGTTCGGTGGCCATAAAGGCTCGGCGCTGTCGATGATGGTCGAGCTGCTGGCGGCCGCATTGACGGGGGGCAATTTTTCCTTTGAGTTCGATTGGTCCAATCATCCCGGGGCGAAAACGCCGTGGACTGGGCAGTTGTTGATTGTTATTGATCCGAGCAAAGCCGCCGGGCAGAGTTTTGCCGAGCGCAGTGGCGAGCTGGTGCGGCAGATGCACGGCGTCGGGCTCAAGCGATTGCCGGGGGATCGTCGGCATTGGCAGCGTAGTAAGTCGCTGGCGGAGGGGATTGTGCTGGATGGGCAGACATTGGCGCAGTTGCGTGAGCTGGCGGGAGCATGATCAAAAGCCTGGATCAGGCAGGCATAAAAAAGGCGAACCCATTGGGTTCGCCTTTTTTGCGCGCTTGAATCAGCGACGGCCGAGCAACAAGCCGACTACCAGACCGAATCCGGCGGAGATCGCCACGGTCTGCCACGGATGACCACCGATATAACTTTCAGTGGCATCGACCGCCGGTTTGGTGCGATCCCGCACGCTCGATACCGAGTCCAGCGCCTGCTGCAGTTTCAGGGCGATCTGTCCATGCAGCGTTTCCGCTTCTTCGCCGACCAGTGAGGCGCTGCTCTTGAGCAGTTTGTCCGACTCTTCAATCAGAGCCTGAAGTTCGCTGAAGGCCTGATCCTTGATTTGATCTTCGGCGGCTTGCACGGCGGTTTTGCGGGCCATTGGGTGACTCCTTGCAGTTGAATGGACAGTGATCAATGGAGTGTGGGGCTGATCAAAAAGTTGCACTGAATTTAGGCCAGAAAGAAAAACCTGCGCGGGAGATTTCCGTCGAGCGTGTAAGATGTCGCCATTTTACGCAGCAGGATAATTCCCGATGAGTTTCAATCTGGCCGACAAATCACTCGCAGAGCGCGCCGCGCTGGAGGACGAGAAGTCCCGTCTGTTCGAACTCTGGCAAAACAATCTGGGCAAGGCCAAAGGCGAAGCCGCGCGTTTGTTCGGCGAGCGCGCCAAACGCAAAGGTAAATGGGCCGAGTGGGTCCGCGCCGAACTGGACGGCATGTCGCCGCCGGAGTTCGCCAACATGGTGCGCAGTGAAGTCAATCGACTGATGGCCGCCAACAAGTAATGCCTCAGGTGAAGGTCGCGGCAATCACCTCGCGAACCTTGACCACCACCGGATCGATCTGCGTGCTGGTGCGCCAGCCCAGTTCGATCGGATAGCGCGGCAATTTCAGCGGGCAGGGCAGCAGTGCCAGGCCGCTGAGCGCCGCGATGCTCTCGGCGGCATGCGTCGGAATCGTCGCCAGCGCCTGACTGCCCTTGAGCAGATACGGTAGCGCGGCGAAATGCGTGGTCGAGGCGCACACCCGCCGGCTCAGGCCCAACGCCGCCAAGCCCTCATCGGTAATCCCGATAAATCCGCCGGACGACACCAGAATGTGCTCGCGGGCGACGAACTCTTCAAGATCGATCTGCTGCTGGCCGGGCGCCAGACTCGCTGGATCGAGCAGACACGCATAACCGCCTTCGCCCAACACCTGACGACTGAGCAAACGCTCGGCAAAACCGCCGGCGGTGATCGCCAGATCGATACTGCGCTCCAGCAGGGCGCTGGCGACAATCTGGCTGTGGGTCTGACGAAAAATCAGCCGCAGCTTCGGTGCGCTGCGGGCAATTTCCTCGATCAGCCGGCGACCGTAGGCGATCTCGAAGTCATCCGACAGGCCCACGGTAACCGAGCGACCCTCGTATTGATTGGCTGTCGGGTCGACCATCGCCAGGCTTTGCCGGCACTTGTTCAGCGCTTCGCTGACCACCGGTTTCAATTGATTGGCTTTGAGCGTCGGTGCCAGTCCGCGCCCGGTGCGCACGAACAACTGATCGCCGTAAACCTCGCGCAACCGGCGCAACGCCGCACTGACCGCCGATTGCGTAACGCCCAGACGTAACGCCGCGCGGCTGGCGCTGGACTCTTCGTGCAGGGCTTCGAAGACTTTCAGCAGGTTGAGGTCGACGGTGGCGATATTCATTTGGCTCATATCATTCAGCAGTGAACGGGGCTTTATTCATGATCGCGTGGCGCTGCAGAATCGGCAACCACTGAACCTGACGGAGTTATTGCGATGGCCAAATCAATTGTTGCTGCGCTGCAAATCGGCGCCTTGCCCGAAGGCAAAGGCGCGACCCTGGAGCAGATTCTGAGTTGGGAAGGCGCGATCATCGAGTCCGGTGCGGCGTTGGTGGTGATGCCGGAAGCGTTGCTGGGCGGCTATCCAAAAGGCGAGGGCTTCGGCACGCAATTGGGTTATCGCTTGCCTGAGGGGCGTGATGCCTATGCCCGTTACTTCGCCAATGCGATCGATGTGCCGGGGGCCGAGACGCAAGCACTGGCCGCGCTGTCGGCGCGCACCGGGGCCAATCTGGTGATCGGCGTGATCGAGCGTGCTGGCAGCACCTTATATTGCACGGCGCTGTATTTTGACCCGCAGGCAGGCCTTGTCGGCAAACACCGAAAACTGATGCCCACCGGTACCGAACGGCTGATCTGGGGCAAGGGCGACGGTTCGACCCTGCCGGTGTTCGACACGCAGGTCGGCAAGCTTGGCGCGGTGGTGTGCTGGGAAAACATGATGCCGCTGCTGCGCACGGCGATGTACGCCAAAGGCATTGAAGTGTGGTGCGCGCCGACCGTCGATGAGCGCGAAATGTGGCAGGTCAGCATGCGTCATATCGCCCACGAAGGCCGCTGCTTTGTGGTCAGTGCGTGTCAGGTGCAGGCTTCGCCTCAGGCGTTGGGCGTTGAAATCGCCAATTGGCCAGCGGAGCGTCCGCTGATTGCCGGCGGCAGCGTGATTGTCGGGCCGATGGGCGATGTGCTGGCGGGGCCGTTGCGCGGCGAGGCGGGGTTGCTGACGGCTGAAATCGACACCGATGAACTGGTGCGCGCGCGGTATGACTACGATGTGGTCGGGCACTATGCGCGGCCGGATGTATTTGAGCTGTCAGTGGATGAACGCGCCAAGCCCGGGGTGCGCTTCAACACATAGGGTACTGTCTGACACCGAACCCTGTAGGAGTGAGCCTGCTCGCGATAGCGGTCTGCCAGACACCATAATCGTTAACTGACAGATTGCTATCGCGAGCAGGCTCACTCCTACAATGGATCGGTGGTGTGTCTGGAAATCAGTGGCGCTTCAGCCATTCTTCACGAGTGATTTCCCAAAGCTCCCGTGGAAAACGCCCACCGACGAAATCGCCTTCATCTGTCCGGATCAAGCGCATCCCCGCGCGTTCCGAGAGCTTGCGCGAGCCAATGTTCGGCGCCGCTTTCGGTACGCGCATCACCGGGCGCTGAAGAACGTTGAACCAGTAATCGGTCACCACCGCACAGGCCTCCGTCATCAAACCCTGACCTTGCCACGCCGGGCCCAGCCAGAAGCCACGGTGGTTGTCCGTTTGATCCATCAGGCTGATCTTGCCGATCAATCGCTCCGGTGCCGATTTCAGGCGAATCGTCCAGTGCCATTCCTTGCCCGCCGCAACCGCCGGCAAGGCAATGTCGCGCAGATAGGCGAGGGCACCGTCGTCCGGGTACGGCCATGGTACGGCCGCGTTCAGATAACGCACCACGTCCCAATGCGGAAATTCGCGCTGCACGGCTTCGGCATCGGCCAGTTGCAATGGGCGCAGGATCAGTCGCTCGGTGTACAGCGTCGGTGTGTCTTCCATAAACCTGCAGCCTCCATGAATGTCTTTAAGGAACGAAGCAGGCTAACGCATTTTTACCAGGTCGCGGCAGTGGCTTTGGGCAGGCTGAGCTTGCCGCTGTCGACGAACCGCATGGTGCCGAACAAGCCGCCGGCGAGTTTGCCGCGCAGCACGTAAGGCAGGTTGTCGAGGGTTTGCGTCTGGCTCAGGCCAAGGGTCTGGCGCAGGACCGAGAACGCCGAGATGCTGACGGGAACTGTAACGATGCTTTCGGAAAAACGCGGGATCGAGCCGCTTTGATCACTGACACCGGAGGCCAGCGAATGGCCGTTGACCTCCAGATCCAGCGCGATGCCGTTGTAGTCGATGGCCGTTTCATTGGGGTTCTGCACGCGAATCTTGATGGCGAAGCGCACTTCCAGATCCTGGCTCGGCAGCGGTTCGAGGCCGACCACGTTGATGTTCACCGGGTCGCGATTGGGGAATAGCGCACAAGCGCTGAGGGACAGCAGGAGCAGTGACAGCATGACGGCTTGGAAACGGCGCATAAACGGTCTCTCGACAAAAAAGGGCTGAACCGTCGCCGGCTCAGCCCTTTCTGTCAAAGGCCAGACCTTAGCGGTTCAACTGTGCGACAGCCGCCGCTGGGGCAGGTTCACCTTTGGCCGGCAGGTCCGGGTTTTCCATGACCTGAAGAATAGAGGCTTCCGGGTCGAAATCGTCTTCTTCCAGCTCGATGAATTCTTCTGGCAGGAAGATGTTCAGCACGATAGCGCACAACGCGCCGACGGTGATCGGCGATTCGAAGATGTTGCGCAGCGCTTGCGGCAATTCGCGCAACACTTCCGGTACAGCGGCGATGCCCAGGCCCATGCCCAGGGAAATCGCCACGATCAGCATGTTGCGCCGATGCAGGCCGGCTTCGGCGAGGATCTTGATCCCGGCCACCGCCACAGTGCCAAACATCACCAATTCGGCGCCGCCGAGTACTGGTTTCGGCATCAGTTGCAACACCGCGCCGATCATCGGGAACAGCCCCAGCAGCACCAGCAGACCGGCAATGAAGAAGGCCACGTAACGGCTGGCCACGCCGGTGAGCTGAATCACGCCGTTGTTCTGCGCGAAGGTCACCATTGGCATGCTGTTGAACACGGCGGCCATGGCTGAGTTGAGGCCGTCGGCGAGCAGGCCGGACTTGATCCGGCGGATGTACAGCGGGCCTTTGACCGGTTGCCGCGAGATCATCGAGTTGGCCGTCAGATCGCCCGCAGCCTCCAGTGGCGACACGAGGAAAATCACCGCCACCGGCACGAACGCCACCCAGTCGAAATTGAAACCGTACTTGAACGGCACCGGCACACTGACCAGCGGCACCTCGGGCATCGAGGCGAAATCCACCGTGCCCATCAGCCACGCCACTACATAGCCAAGGGTCAGGCCGATGACGATCGCGCCGAGGCGCAAGAACGGTACGTCGACGCGGTTCAGCACGACGATGGTGCCGATCACCAGCGCTGCCAGAAACACATGGCTGGCGGCGCCCAGATCAGGCGCGCCGAAGCCGCCGGCGATGTCGGTCATCGCCACTTTGATCAGCGACAGGCCCATCAGTGTGATGATCGTACCGGTGACCACCGGGGTGATCAGCATGCGCAGTTTGCCGATGAACTGGCTCAGCACCACTTCGATGAACGCTGCGAAAAAGCACACGCCGAAGATCGTCGAGAGAATTTCATCGGTGCCGCCACCGCGTGCCTTGACCATGAAACCGGCGCTGAGAATCACGCTGATAAAGGAAAAACTGGTGCCTTGCAGGCACAACAATCCCGAACCGACCGGGCCGAAGCGCTTGGCCTGGACGAACGTGCCGAGGCCAGAGACGAACAGCGCCATGCTGATCAGGTAGGGGATTTCACTCTGCAGACCGAGGGCGCCGCCCATGATTAACGTCGGGGTGATGATGCCGACGAAGCTGGCCAGCACGTGTTGCAGTGCGGCAAACACGGTGGCAGTCAGGTGCGGGCGGTCGTTGAGGCCGTAGATCAGGTCGTTGTTGCGCGGGGCTTTTTCAGAGGCGGTCATGGTGTTTTGCGCGCCGCAAGGCGGGGCCGGGTCAGAAAATGGAGGCGCAGGATGCCGGAAGAGGGCGGCGAGGGCAACGAGCAATAACTGCCTGAAAGGTCAGGTTTTATGGGGCGCTATCGGCAAACGCCCGTGTAGGAGCTGTCGAGTGAAACGAGGCTGCGATCTTTTGATGTTGCTTTGCAAGATCAAAAGATCGCAGCCTGCGGCAGCTCCTACACGAGATTGAATGCGGCCAGTAAATCCTCTTCAAAAGCTTTTTGCGCATCCCCCGGCACCTGCGCCCGATGCCGGGCCAGATGAAAGGCCACGTCAAAACTCAACTCGCCTTCACGCAGCGGTCGCAGCAAACCCTTCGTTTGCCAGCTCCGCGCATAGTGATCGGGCAGATAGCCGACATGTTTGCCCGACAGGATAAACGTCAGCGTGCCTTCGACCTGTTCCGATCGCGCCGAGCAGAGCTTGCCCTGAAACGGCTCATCGCTGCGCAAGAACCGATAGGGGTGATCGACCCGGTCGCTGGCCTGCAACGCGGCGTCGCTCGGCGCTTCATCGGTAAACAATGGATGGCCGGCGGCACAGTACAAATGCTGGGTTTCGCTGAACAACTGGTGATAGTCGAACGCACTTTGCACTTGCGAGAAATAGCCGATTGCCAGATCCAGCCGTTGTTGCAGCAGCAGTCGTTCCATTTCGCCGGGCATGGCACTGATCAGCTCGATGCGCACCGACTCATCGCGTTCGCGAAAACGCCGGATCGCCGCCGCTACTCGCTGCAATACCGATTGATCGACCGACTCGGAAATCCCCAGACGCACCTCACCGATCAAGCGGCCGGCGACGCCGTTGGATTGATGGCGGAAAGTTTCGATCGATTCAAACAACGTGCGCGCAGCGATCAGCAGTTGCTCGCCCTTGGGCGTGACACTGAAACCGCCCTTGCCGCGACTGCACAAACGGTAGCCGAGACGGGTTTCCAGTTTGGCCATTTGCTGGCTGATGCTCGATTGGCTCAGGCCCAGATCGCCCTGGGCGGCACTGAAACCACCGCACTCGACCACCCGCACAAACAGGCGCAACAGTTGCAAATCCACGTCGTGCAGTTGACCCAACATCACATTACTCCGGGATAAAGTCAGGATAATTATTCGGCAATTTTTCTAATGTATCCGACGGCGCATCCTGCAACCACTTCCTCCGGTCAGGTGTTCGTCATGGCTCCCGTGTTCAAGCTGTGTTTCCCCGCGCTGCTGTTGTCCGTGGCTCTTCAGGCGCAGGCCGAAGACAAGACGCTCAATCTCTACAGCTGGGCCGATTACGTGCCGCCGCAAACCCTGCAACGGTTTGAGCAGGAGACTGGCATTCATGTGCGTTACGACACCTTTGATACTTCCGAGGTGCTGGAGACCAAATTGCTCACCGGCGGCAGCGGTTATGACGTGGTGGTGCCGTCGTCCAGCGTTCTGGCACGGGGACTCGCGGCCGGGGCGCTGAAGGAAATTCCCCACGAGGGCCTCAAGGGCTACGCCAATCTTGATCCGGACTTGCTGGAGAAAATGGCGGCGGTCGACCCCGGCAATCGTTACGGCGTGCCGTACACCTGGGGCACGCTGGGTCTGGGCATGAACGTCGAGGCCGTGAAGCAGCGGCTGCCTGATGTGCCGCTGAACAGCCTCGACCTGCTGTTCAAACCGGAGAACGCCAGCAAGCTCAAGGATTGCGGCATCGCCATTCTCGATTCGCCGCAAGAGGTTATCGGTCTGGCCCTGCATTACTTGGGTAAAGATCCCTACAGCACCGACAAGAACGATCTGGCTGCCGCCGAGGCGTTGTTGCAGAAACTTCAGCCATCGGTGCTCTACGTCGCCAGCGGCCGGCAGATCAATGATCTGGCCAGTGGCAACGTGTGCCTCGCGCTGACCTATAACGGCGATGCGAGCATGGCCGCTGATCAGGCACGCAAGGCCAATAAACCGTACGAAGTGGCCTACCGCATTCCCAAGGAGGGCACGCTGGTGTGGCAGGACAATCTGGCCATTCCCAAAGACGCGCCACATCCCGAAGCCGCGCGAGCGTTCATCGAGTTCATGCTGCGCCCCGATTCCGTGGCCGAACTGACCAACACGCTGTTTTTTGCCACCGCCAACCAGGCCGCCACGCCATTGGTGGATGAGGCAGTGCGCAACGATCCCGACATCTACCCATCGAGCGATGTGCGCGCGCGGCTGTATGCCGATCGCAGCATGAGCCTCAAGGACATGCGCCAGCGCACGCGTCTGTGGACCACTTTCCGTAGCCATCAATAACAACAGGAGCACCACGATGGATGTGCCCATGCAAAACGATCAGGCGATCACCCGTGACAGCCTTTACGGCACTGCCGCCGAAAGCACCTACGCCGGCATCACCAGTTTCATGCGCCGGCGCTACAGCCGTGACCTGCGCGGCGTCGATGTCGCGGTCAGCGGCGTGCCGTTCGACACCGCCACCAGCAACCGCCCCGGCGCCCGTTTCGGACCTCGCGGGATTCGCGCCGCCTCCACCGGGATTGCCTGGGAACGCCACTGGCCTTGGACATTCGACCCGCTCGATCATCTGGCGGTGATTGATTACGGCGACTGCGACTTTGATTTCGGCTCGCCGCACAGCGTCCCGGAAAGCATCGAAGCCCATGCCGAGCAGATTCTCAGCGCGGGCAGCGCGATGTTGACGTTTGGCGGTGATCACTTCATCAGCTATCCGCTGCTCAAGGCCCACGCGCGCAAACACGGCACGCTGTCGCTGATTCACTTTGATGCGCACAGCGACACTTGGCCGGATGAGGAGGGTAAGCGAGTCGATCACGGTACGATGTTCTGGCATGCGGCGCGGGAAGGTTTGGTCGATCCGGCGCGTTCAGTGCAGATCGGTTTACGCACGACCAATGACGATCACATGGGTTTTCAGGTGCTGGACGCCCGGCAGGTGCATCGCCGTGGCTGCGAAGCGATTGTCGAAGCGATCCGCGCCCGGGTGGGCGATAACCCGGTGTACTTGACGTTCGATATCGACTGCCTGGATCCGGCCTTCGCTCCCGGCACCGGAACGCCTGTCTGCGGCGGCTTGAGCACCGTGCAAGCGCTGGAGATTCTTGGCGGTTTGCGCGGGATCAATCTGGTCGGCATGGACGTGGTGGAAGTTGCCCCGGCTTACGATCACGCCGAGGTCACCTCGCTGGCCGCCGCGACACTGGCCATGGAAATGCTTTGCCTTTATGCCGCCCGACACAAGGTCGATCTCTGACCAACACACCATACCCCTGTGGGAGCGAGCCTGCTCGCGAAGGCGTCAGACCAGGCAACATCGCTGTTGAATGGCAGACCGCCCTCGCGAGCCGGTTCAGGCCACCGGAATGATCGGCAGGTCCAGCGTTTGCGGACCGGTGAAGCGGGGTGTGGCACCGGCGATCGTCTCGTGCGGTACACCGGCCGGCACGCTGCTGCTGTCTTCCAGCCGAGCCATGTGCTGTTCGCTCAGTTGCACCTCGAGTGCGCCGAGGGTGGCGTCGAGTTGTTCGCGGGTGCGCGAGCCGAGGATCGGAATCAGCGCGGTAGTCGAGCGCCGGGCTTTTTCGCGAAGCCAGGCGATGGCGACGTGGGTCGGGCTGGCGCCGATTTCTGCAGCTACGGCCAGCAACGTATCGAGCAGGGCAGTTTCGCGGGCGCTTTTTTCCGCGTGCACCAGCATGCCGAGTTTGCTCGCACGGTTGTTGTCATCACCGCCGCGATACTTGCCCGTGAGGAAGCCACCGGCCAGTGGCGACCACAGCGTCGCCGCGAGTCCCAGCGCTTCAGCCATCGGCAGCAGTTCGCGCTCGGCAGTGCGCTCGGCGAGACTGTACTCAACCTGAATCGCTGCAATCGGTGCGAAGCCACGCAGTTCCGCCAGTACGTCGCCGCGGGCAACGCGCCATGCCGGGAAGTTCGACAGGCCGGCATAGTGAATCTTGCCAGCGCGCACCAGGTCATCAAAACCGCGCAGGATTTCTTCCATCGGCGTCACGCCATCAGTCACGTGGGCCCAGAACAGATCGATGTGATCGGTGTTCAGGCGTTTGAGGCTTTCCTCAACCGCGCGCACCATGTTTTTCCGGCTGTTGCCGGTGTGGGAAATGCCGTCGGCCGGGGTTGTGCCCATGCTGTATTTGGTGGCGATCACCAGGCGATCACGCTCCGGCGCAATGAATTCGCTGAGCATCGTTTCCGATTGCCCACCTTGATAGCCATTGGCGGTATCAATGAAATTGCCGCCAGCATCGAGGAAGCCATCAAAGATACGCTTGGCTTCGTCACGTTCGGCGCCATGACCCCAACCGGTGCCGAAATTGCCGGCGCCCAGCGCCAGTTCAGAAACACGCAGACCGGTCTTGCGGCCAAAAACCTTGTAATGCATGGCAATGCCCTCGATGGAAATTCGTCTGATGAAAAAAATTACGCTCGAAATATTGCGCTAATATGATATCGGTAATATTCACTGTCAAGACGCGTGCCGCTCAACGGTCAAACCAGCTCATCACCGTCGCCACGCTACTGCCATTTTCTGACACCAGCCTCTGCTAAGCTGCGAGCACTTTCCCTGCTGAGCCTGGCCATCGTGTCGCGTACCACTCGTCTTTTGACTTTGCTGCAAGTGCTGCGCGGCAAGAAACGCCCGGTGACGGCGGCAACACTGGCCGCCGAGCTGGAAGTATCGGAACGCACGCTCTACCGCGACATCGCTGAATTGACCGCCCTCGGCGCGCCGATCCATGGCGAGGCGGGGATCGGTTATGTGCTGCGCAGCGGTCTGTTTCTGCCACCGCTGATGCTCAATGCCGACGAGACCGAAGCCATCGTCCTCGGTTTGCGCTACGTCGATCAGCGCGGTGACGAAGTCCTCGGCAAAGCGGCGGCGGATGCGTTGGCGAAAATTGCCGCCGTGCTTGATCCGCAAGCCCAGGAGGCGTTGCGCAACCCCACCGTGATGCCGGGCCCGCCGGGCTATGGTTTTCCGCAAAACGCCGTGCCGTTGAACGTTTTCCGTCATGCCATCCGCGATCAGGCCAAATTGCTCATCGATTACGCCGACGCGCAACAGACGCACAGTCAGCGCCTGATCTGGCCCTTGGCGCTGGGCTTTCTCAATGAGGTGCGGATCATCGTCGCGTGGTGCGAATTGCGCGGCGCCTACCGTACATTTCGCACCGACCGGATCAGCGCTGCCAGCCGCCAGGGCGACGGTTATCCGGGACGGCGCAGCGACCTGTTGCGCACCTGGCGCGAGCAGATGCAACTGGATGAGAGCGGACGTTTCACTCCTGACAAAAACTGACGCAACGCTGTTTTAGGATGGTCGCAGAACCAAACAACAGGAGCTGCAACCATGTCCCATCCCGTCTCTGCACTGGCCCCGGCGATCGCTGCGTATATCGATGCGGCGAATGCGCGCGATACGTCGAGGGTCGCCAGTTTTTTTGCCGAGGATGCCAACGTGTTCGACGAAGGCCAGCATCAGGTCGGCCCGCAAGCCATCGCGCAATGGATGCAAGACACCGGGCAACGTTATCAGCCTCGGGTCGAAGTGCTGGAGGTCCAGCAACGCACCGGCAAAGTGCTGCTGCACGGACTGATTTCCGGGACATTCCCCGGCAGCCCGGCCCAGCTGCGCTATACGTTCCGCTTGAACGAGCAGGGCAAAATCGCCCGCCTGGATATTTCCCTGTAAGCATCGTGGCATACTGCCGCGCATGACTTTCGACTCCCCCCTCAGCGCCTGGCAGTACGCCGTTCAACACAAGGGCTTCATCCAGGATGAAGCTCAGGAACACGCAGTCTGGGCGCTGCAAAAATGCCATGAAGCCTTGCACGCCAGTGCCCGTTCGGTCACTGGCGTATATCTGTGGGGGCCGGTCGGGCGCGGCAAGACCTGGCTGATGGATCAGTTCTATCAGAGCCTGCGGGTGCCGGCGCGACGCCAACACTTTCATCACTTCATGGGCTGGGTGCACCAGCGCTCGTTCCAGTTGACCGGGATTGCCGATCCGTTGCGCGTGCTGGCCAAAGAGCTGGCGGCGGAGGTTCGGGTGCTGTGCTTCGATGAGCTGTTCGTCAACGACATCGGCGACGCGATCATTCTCGGGCGGTTGTTTCAAGTGATGTTCGACGAAGGCGTGGTGATCGTGTGCACATCCAACCTGCCGCCGGATGATCTGTACGCCGATGGCTTCAATCGCGACCGTTTTGTGCCGGCCATTGCCGCGATCAAAGCGCACATGCAGGTGGTTGCGGTGAATGGCGCCGAGGATCATCGCCTGCATCCGGGGGCGGGTCTGCAACGCTACTTTGTGGCCACGTCCGGTGTGAGCGCGCTGGAAGAAGTCTTTCAGGCGTTGAACGCCGGGCAGCCAGCCAGCGCCGAACCGGTGGCGGTCGGTCACCGTCAGTTGAACGTGGTGCAGGCCAGTGAAACGGTGTTGTGGTGTCGCTATGCTGATCTCTGCGAACAACCGTTCGCCGCCATGGATTTCATCGCGCTGTGCGATCGCTACAAGGCTATTCTGTTGAGCGAAGTGCCGAACCTCAGCGCCCGGAAACGCGAAGGGCGCATCGCGCGCGGCACCGAAGATGGCGCTGAGCGGGTGGTGGCCGGTGATCGCGAGTTGCCGCAATTGTCGGTCCACGATGACGGCGTGCGGCGTTTCATCGCGCTGGTCGACGAGTGCTACGACCGCAAGGTGCCGCTGTACATTGAGGCGCAAGTGCCAATGGCTGCGTTGTACACCGAGGGTTATCTGGAATTTCCGTTCCGCCGCACCCTCAGTCGCTTGCAGGAGATGCAGTTGCAGCGCTTTGCCGAAGCTTGAGTGAAGAGGGCGCTGACATGAGCCAACCGCTGTCCCATCATCTGCTGACCATGGCTTACCAGAATGCCTGGGCCAATCATCGTCTGGCCAAGGCCTGGAGCCAACTCGGCGCGGTTGATCTGGCCGCCCCCAGGGTGAGCTTCTTCCCGAGCATTCGCCTGACGCTTAATCACATCCTGACCTGCGACTGGTTTTACGTCGATGCATTGGAGCGCGAATTGCGCGGGGCCGAGCCGCATCCTGACTGCTATGTGTTTTTCAATGCGCACGAGCCGTTTACCGAGGGCCCGCAGCTGCGTGAAGAGCAGGCTCACGTTGATCGACGGCTGATTGCCTATTGCGAACAACTGCGCGATGTCGATCTGCCCCGGATCGTCACCATCGCGCGCGACACGCCGCAGCACGACAGCCGTTTGCGCATGCTGTCGCACCTGTTTGAGCATCAGCTTCATCACCGTGGCCAGGTGCACGCGATGCTTAGCGGCACTTCAGTGAAACCGCCGCAACTGGATGAGTTTTTCTGTGCCGGTGAGAGCGAATTGCGCGCCGAAGACTTTGCCGAACTTGGCTGGACCGAGGAGTTGATCTGGGGACACTGACAGAGCAAAAGATTGTCGCCCGGTCCGCACTCGCGCTAAGGTCAGGCAGCCTTTCAGCACGCACTTTGCGCGCCGGGGCTTTTGTGTGTTCGGGGATGGAAATGGATTCCGCAGAGATTCTTGTACTTCAAGCCAGCTACAGCAATCCAACGCACGCCGAGGCCATCGGCATCGTGCTCAATCATTATGCTGAAGATCCCATGGGCGGCGGTCATTCACTTGACCCCGATCTGCTGCGTCGACTGCCCGAAGAACTGGCCCGGCGACCGCACGCGTTCAGCGTGCTGGCCTTTGTCGGTGGCGAACCGGCGGGGCTGGTGAACTGCTTTGAAGGGTTTTCCACGTTTGCCTGCAAACCGCTGGTCAACGTCCACGACGTGGCGGTGGTGGGCAAGTTTCGTGGCCTCGGTCTGAGCCAGAAAATGCTCCAGAAAGTTGAGGAAATCGCCCGCCAGCGTGGCTGCTGCAAGATCACCCTCGAAGTGCTGGAAGGCAACGCCGTCGCGCAGAATGCCTACGGCAAATTCGGCTTCGTGCCGGGCATGTTCGACCCGAATCACGGGCGCATGCTGTTCTGGATCAAGAATCTGCAGGCCTGAAAAGCCTGAAAAGCCCCTCACCCTAACCCTCTCCCGGAGGGAGAGGGGACTGACCGAGGTGTTTGGGCAAGGTACGCCGACCTGAAATATCGAGTCGAACTCAGGTTTGAAAAAAACCACAAATCAAACACCCAATCCTGCTTGCCAGGCAAACTCCGATCCCGAAAACACCACAAAACAGCTCCCTCTCCCTCGGGAGAGGGCTGGGCGGGCGGCGTTCCGATGAGGGGCGAATTCACCACAAATCAAAAGCCGGACACCCAATCCTGACTAATCAACTGAATGCCCATAAAAAAGGCGCCCTAATCAGGGCGCCAAACTGTCTTCTCCCAGGCCAGAGCGGAGCCACGGGAGGTCCATCGGTTGCTCGGTCAATCTCAGTCGCGGTAAGACTCGGTCACTTGCGCAGTCTGGTCGGCGGGAACGCGAATTTCTTTCGCGTTGGCGTCGCTCTGCTGCGCGCTCTGGGCGTGGTGAACCGGGAAGTTGTCGTAGTAATACCGCATACGCTCAGCGCCGCCTTCGGCGAAGACACTGGCAGAACCCAGGGCAAACAGCCCGGCAAGGATTACGGTAGCGATTTTCATGGTGCCTCCTACTGAACAAGTGGGAGCCGTTTCATCCATGAATCAGAACTCGAGAGGAGTCTCTCCCGTGTGAATTAACACGGGGTTAACGCTCGTTTAGTGTAGGTTTTGCAGCATGTTGCAGAGCGATATCGGACAGACGCGGCGCACAGGGCCGCGTCAGAAAGCAAACGTCAGAGCTTCCAGTCGAGACTCACCGTTAGTGTGCGCGGATCACCCCAATACACGCCGTCATAGAAGCCGACGTTGTCGTAATATTTCTTGTCGAACAGATTGTTGACGTTCAGCGATGCTGACAGGTGCCTGTCGAACTCATACCGCGACATCAGGTTGACCACGGTGTAGCCGCTCTGGTTGATGCGCGTCTCTTCAGTGTCGAGGCCAACCGGTCGGGGCGCGGTGCCATACATATCGCTTTGCCAGTTCACCGCGCCGCCGACGGTCAGCGCCTGCCATTCGCCCGGCAGACGATACGCGGTGGAGACGCGCAACAGGTTCATCGGCTGATTGGTGTTGGTTCGCTCGCTTTCACCGTCGACCGAGTGGGTATAGGTGTATCCGGCGGTCATGTTCCAGCCACGGAGAATTTCCCCGGACACTTCAGCTTCAAAGCCGTTGACCTTGTTGCCCTTGCCGCCGGATTTGTAGAACTGCTCGCGGGTAACCGGATCCGCCGGCACCGAGTTATCGAGTTCGGCGACGTTATCCTGCTTGCTCCAGAACAGCGCCGTGGACAGGTTCAGGCGTTCCTCGAGCAAACTGCCCTTGAGGCCCAGCTCATAGTTTTTACCCACCACCGGGTCGATGTATTTGCGATTCTTGTCGCGATTGCCCTGGGGTTTGAAGATATCGGTGTAACTCACGTACGCCGTGTATTCCGGGGTCAGGTCATACAGCAGACCGGCGTAAGGCGTCCAGACGTCGTTCTGTTGCTGGCGGGTGTAATCGACCTCGGTCAACTGCCGGTTGGCGTTGTAGCTGTTTTCGGTTTTGGACGCTTCCCAACTGCCGTAACGGCTGCCCAACACCGCGTGCAGCTCATCCGTCAGGCTCAGGCGCGTGGCGATGTACCCGGCTTTCTGCCGGGTATTGTCCTTGGAGCCGGTGAGGTCGGTGACGGTGTCGCTGAATTTGGCGATGTCGCCCATGTATTTCCAGTCGCGAATGGTCCCGTAGCCCTTGGGGCGCGCACCGGCAATGGTGTAAGGAGAGTTCGAGCGGCGCTCGGCCTCTCCGTAGCCGAACATCATTTCGTGCTCGCGGCCCAGCAGCGAGTAGGGGCCGGAGACATTGAAGTCATACGCCTGCATTTTCTGCGTGCCGATCATGTGCGAGATGTAGGCGCTCATGCCGCTGCGGTCGGGCTCGGGATATCCAGTGCCAGCGTAATAGACCTTGCCGTCGGTATTGCTGTCGCGGTGGGTGTACGCCGCTTTCAGGCGCCAGCCGCCAGCCAGTTGCTGATCGAGAGTGGCAAACGCGGTTTTGTCCTGCAGCGGCCAGGAACTCCACGACGTCGCCATGTTGGTCGAACGTCCCAGACCGGCCTTGCTGCCATCGGCATTCCAGTAGGGCACGGTGCCCCAGGACGAGCCTTGCACATGCTTGTTCTGATAATCGTAACCGACCGCCAGCACAGTAGAGTCGGTCAGATCCGCCTCGAGCACGCCATATCCGACTTCTCGTTGCAGTGCGTATTTATCCTTGATCGACTGGTTATCGCGATAGGCCAGCACCGTGCGTCCGCGAAGACGACCGTCGAACGCCAGCGGCCCGCCGACATCGACATAGCTGTAGTAATTGTCGTAACTGCCACCACTGACCCCGGCCAGCGCCTGCCATTGCGCGGTCGGACGCTTGCGCACCATGTTGATCGTTGCCGACGGATCGCCCGCACCTGTGGTCAACCCGGTGGCGCCGCGCACCACCTCGATACGGTCATAAATGATGGTGTCGGAGTCCGACTTCATGCGATCGAAGGTGTTGAGCATCCCGTCGATCTGGAAGTTGTTGATCGCATAACCACGCGACGAATAGCTGACCCGATCGGAATCCAGATGCTGTACCACAATGCCCGTGGTCTGGCGCATGGCCTCGGACAATGTACCGAGTTTGAAATCATCCATCTGCTGACGTGTGATCACGGAGACCGATTGCGGAGTTTCCTTGATCGACAGGTTCAGGCGAGTAGCGGTGCTCATCGCGCCGGTGGTGTAGGACTCGGTGTTTTCGGTGGTGGTGCCCAGGCCTTTTGCGCTGACGTTGGTCGCGGCCAGCTCCAACGCCGGATTGCCGGGCTGCGACGATTTTTCGGCTTCGGTTTCAGCCAGCAAATCAGCGCTGAACGCAGCGCTGCACAGGCCGAAGGTGAGGGTCATGGAACGGGTAATGGGCGCGAACATCGCAGCCGACTCCTTGTCTTCGAGGGAAAAATTCCGTTTGTTCAAAGACGAAAGGTGGGGCCGGGATTTAGTATCAAACGAGAAATATTGTTATTTGAAAGTGTGTCGAGCATGAAAAAGGGGCCTTTCCAGGCCCCTTCGGTATTACTGCTCCGCCGCGTCGGCGACGGTGGTATCGGGTTTCTTCGGCTTCATCAGGCTGAAGTCGATCAGCGCACGCTGGTCGGTCTGGTACGGGTCGCCGATCAGCAGTGGCCGCGCCTTGAAGCTGTCGCTGACCAGGCTCTTGCTGCGGTCGAGCTCATCGAAGCTCAAGCCGGCAAGATCAGCCCAGGTGTGGATCAGGTGCGAGCTGCTGTACGGACGATCGAGGTCGCCGGCGAAGTTCCAGTCGTGGTTGGCTTTCCACTTTGGCGACGCCCAGGCCATGAACGGGATGGTGTACATCGGCGCGGTCGGTTTGTTTTCGTTGCGGCCCAGGGTCTTGTGGCCGACCGAGTCGAACACGTCTTCACCGTGGTCGGAGAGGTACAGCAAAAAGCCGTTCGGATCGGATTTGGCGTAATCCTTGATCAGGCTCGACACGACGAAGTCGTTGTACAGCACGGCGTTGTCGTAGCTGTTGTAGGTCGGTACCTGATCATCACGCACGCCCGCTGGCACGCCGGTACGGTCCTGGAACTTGTCGAACGTCGGCGGATAGCGGTACTGGTAGCTCATGTGCGTGCCGAGCAGATGTACGACGATGAGTTTGCGCGGTGCGGCGTCAGCCAACGCCTTGTTGAACGGCTCGATCACGTCGCCATCGTACTGCGCGGCGTTCTGGTTGCGGTTGTTGTTCAGGTACACCTGCTCGTCGGCCTGTTCGGAGAACGTGGTGAGCATGGTGTTGCGCTTGGTCATGGTCTGCTGGTTGGTGATCCAGAAGGTCTTGTAGCCGGCCTGCTTCATCATGCTGACCAGCGACGGCGTGGACAGGTACAGATCCGGGTTTTCCTCGTCGGCAAAGGTCAGGACCTGCTGCAACGCCTCGATGGTGTACGGACGCGGGGTGACGACGTTGTCGAACACCGCCAGTTGATCCTTGAGCTTGTCCAGTTCCGGCGTGGTGTTGCGCTGATAGCCGTAGAGGCTCATGCGCTGACGGTTGGTCGACTCACCGATCACCAGCACCAGGGTCTTCGGCTGATCGGCCGAGGCGTCCTTGAGGTTTTTCAGCGGCGGGATCTTGCTGACGTTGTGCAGCATGCCCTGCATGTCGGCGAGGGTATCCAGATAACGGTGATAAGCCACGGCCATCTGCCATGGCACGGCCGGCTCGATGCGGGTTTCGAATTTCTCGAAGCCTTGGGCGAAGGTGCCCATGCGCATCGTTTGTTTGACCAGCGGATAACCGACCACGGCAATCACGATCGCAAGTGCTGCGACCAGCGCGCGGCCACGGGGCATGTACACCGGGCGCAGGCGAGTCCACAGGAAGTAGGCGAACGCGGTATGGGCGAGGAACGCGGCAACCATCCACCAGGCAAAGTACTGGGTCATGTACTCGCCGGCTTCAGAGATGTTCGACTCGAACATGATGAAAATCACGCTCTGAGAGAATTCCTGCTGATAGATGAAGAAGTAACCGAGGCTGGCCATCGAGCAGGCCCACAACACCACGCCGATCACGGCAGCGAGCAATTTGGTGCGTTTGGGGAAGAGCAGCATTGGCGCGAGCCACAGCGCGCTCATGAAGAACGCCTGGCGGAATCCGCTGAAACCGGAGGTGCCGGTCAGCTGGATCAGCAGTTGGGTGATACCGGAGAAGTACCAGAAAAACACAAACAGCCAGAGAAGACCGGCCCAGTCGAAACCTGTCGCAGTCGTTTTGCTGCGTTTGAACAATGCCATTCGGCGCTCCAGCTTACTCGTTACAACCACCGCCGGAACATCCGAGAAACCGACGAACGGAGGCCGTACGCGAAGGTACGGCCAGAATGGGGGCGGAGTATTACGAAGAGAATGTGAAAAGTTTGTGAGTTGCCGCTTTTTGCAGACAGAAGCGGGCAGGTATACAGCGGGTCGGGAACCGCATTTGCCGTTCCCGAGTCAGGCGGGGATCAAGCGTGCGGGTGGCGCTGAACGACCGGCAGGGGTTTGGGCTGAGCGCCCTGAGTCAAAGCGCGCAACTGCGCCAGTTCCTGTTTCAACTGGTCGCGCTCGTCTTTCAACTGGCGCAATTCATCGCGACGGATTGTCACGTACAGGGTTTGTGGCGGCATTGCTGTGTGTACTGTGCCCATTGCTCACCTCGCAAATGGCGTGCATCAACTGTAAATCGTCCCGGTTGGCGGGTACTGACTTACTATCGGCGCCGATTTTGATTTCTTTTGCCTGTGAATGGAACTTTTTTATTTTTCATGGTCGGTGTGTCTTCGGCATGATTCGGGGCGTTATCAGTCTGGATCGGGCACAATGCCCGGAAACTTCATCGCGACGCTCTGGACTAACCTCCATCAACTGCGTTGGGCTATAACCAATGACACACATTTATTTGTAGTAAGGAGCATCAGCACATGCAACTCGGGATTATTGGACTGGGCCGCATGGGCGGCAATATTGCGCGACGTCTGATGCTCAACGGGCACACCACCGTTGTTTACGACCGCAATACCGCTTTCATCGATAACCTGGTCGCCGAGGGCTCCACCGGCGTCGCCGACTTGCCGGCACTGGTTGCCGGCCTGGCCAAACCGCGCGCGGTCTGGGTCATGCTGCCGGCCGGCGCACCGACCGAAGACACCATCAACACCCTGAGCACTTTGCTCGAAGCCGGCGATACCATCATCGACGGCGGCAACACCAACTATAAGGATGACATTCGCCGGGCCAAGACCCTGGCCGAGAAGGGCCTGCACTACATCGACGTCGGTACTTCCGGCGGTGTCTGGGGCCTGGAACGCGGCTATTGCATGATGATCGGCGGTGACGCTGAAACCGTGCAGCGCCTCGACCCGCTGTTCGCCGCACTGGCGCCGGGCATGGGTGACATCCCGCGCACCAAGGATCGCAAGTCCGATGACCACCGTGCCGAGCACGGCTACATCCACGCCGGTCCCGCCGGTGCCGGGCACTTTGTGAAGATGATTCACAACGGCATCGAGTACGGCATGATGGCCGCGTTCGCCGAGGGCTTCGACATCCTCAAGACCAAGTCCAGTGAACGCCTGCCGGAAGATCAGCGTTTTGATCTGAACGTGGCCGACATTGCTGAAGTGTGGCGTCGTGGCAGCGTCGTTTCCTCGTGGCTGCTGGACCTGACCGCCGATGCACTGGCCAGCGATCCGAAGCTCGACGGTTTCTCCGGTTCCGTCGCCGACAGCGGCGAAGGTCAATGGACCATCGAAGCCGCCATGGAACAAGCGGTGCCGGTACCGGTACTGTCGAACTCGCTGTTCTCGCGCTACCGCTCGCGCGGTCAGGGCACCTTTGGCGACAAGATTCTTTCGGCCCAGCGCTTCGGCTTCGGCGGCCACGTGGAGACACCGAAGAAATGACCCATACGATCCGCAGGAAATCCAAGGCAGAACCCGCACCACCGACCACGCTGTTCCTGTTCGGTGCCCACGGCGACCTGGTCAAGCGCTTGCTGATGCCTGCGCTGTACAACCTCAGTCGCGACGGCTTGCTTGACGAAAACCTGCGGATCGTTGGCGTTGACCACAACGCCATTACCGATGAAGCCTTCGCGCAGAAGCTCGAAGACTTCATCCGTACCGAAGTGGCGGCGAAGGTCGGCAAGGGCGATCAGATGCTTGATCCGGCCTTGTGGGCCAAACTCGCCAAAGGTATCAGCTACGTCCAGGGCGACTTTCTGGACGACAGCACTTATTCCGCGCTGGCGGCGAAAATCGCCGACAGCGGCACCGGCAATGCGGTGTTCTACCTGGCCACCGCGCCGCGTTTCTTCAGTGAAGTGGTGCGCCGACTCGGCAGCGCCGGTTTGCTTGAAGAAACGCCGGAAGCGTTCAGAAGGGTGGTCATCGAGAAGCCGTTCGGCTCCGATCTGCACACCGCCGAAGCATTGAACGCCTGCCTGCTCAAGGTAATGTCCGAGAAGCAGATCTATCGGATCGACCATTACCTGGGCAAGGAAACCGTACAGAACATTCTGGTCAGCCGGTTCTCCAACAGCCTGTTCGAAGCCTTCTGGAACAATCATTACATCGACCACGTGCAGATCACTGCGGCGGAAACCGTCGGCGTCGAAACCCGTGGCAGTTTTTACGAACACACCGGCGCACTGCGCGACATGGTGCCCAATCACCTGTTTCAGTTGCTGGCCATGGTCGCTATGGAACCGCCGGCGGCTTTCGGCGCTGATGCGGTGCGTGGCGAGAAGGCCAAAGTGGTTGGCGCGATTCGTCCGTGGACGACTGAAGAGGCGCGGGCCAATTCGGTTCGTGGCCAATACAGCGCGGGCGAAGTCGACGGCAAATCTCTGAACGGCTACCGCCAAGAGCCCAACGTCTCGCCGGACAGCACCACCGAAACCTACGTCGCCCTGAAAGTGATGATCGACAACTGGCGTTGGGTCGGCGTGCCGTTCTACCTGCGCACCGGCAAGCGTATGAGCGTGCGTGACACCGAGATCGTCATCTGCTTCAAACCGGCGCCGTACGCGCAATTCCGTGACACCGAAGTCGATGAACTGCAGCCGACCTACCTGCGGATCCAGATCCAGCCCAACGAAGGCATGTGGTTCGACCTGCTGGCCAAACGGCCGGGGCCGGCGTTGAACATGGCCAACATCGAGCTGGGTTTTGCCTACAAAGACTTTTTCGAGATGCAGCCGTCGACCGGTTACGAGACTCTGATCTACGACTGCCTGACCGGCGACCAGACGCTGTTCCAGCGCGCCGACAACATCGAGAACGGCTGGCGTGCCGTGCAACCGTTCCTCGACGCCTGGCAACAGGATGCAAGTGTGCAGACCTACGCCGCCGGTGAAGATGGCCCGCAGGCTGCCGAAGATTTACTCACTCGCGATGGCCGCGTCTGGCATGGCCTGGGATGAGTGACGTGTCAAAACAACCTATCCGTTTTCTGCTCAGCGATATGGACGGCACGCTGCTGCTGCCCGATCACACACTGAGCCAGCGCACCATCGATGCAGTGCGTTCGTTGCGTGAGGCCGGCGTGTTGTTCAGCCTCGCCACCGGGCGGCCGCCAAAAGCCATGCTGCAGCAGATTGAAGCCCTGGGCGTTGATTTGCCGACAGCGGCATTCAATGGCGGCACGATCGTCAATCCGGATGGCAGTTTGCTGGTCGCGCATTACCTGCCGGCCACCACCGCGCTGATTGCACTGGCAACGTTTGCCGATCAGCCGGATGTGGAAATCTGGGTGTTCAGTGGCGGCGACTGGTTGCTCAAGGATCCGCACGGGCCGATGGTGCCACGCGAACAGCATGGCCTCGGTTATCCGCCGGTGGTGGTCGAGAGTTTCGAACCGTATCTGGAACGCATCGACAAGATTGTCGCGACCAGCAACAACACCGAACTGTTGATCGAACTGGAGGCGCGACTGTTGCCCAAGGTCAACGGCATGGCGCAAGTGTCACGTTCGCAACCGGTGTATCTCGACGTGACGGCACTGGAGGCCAACAAGGGCACTGCGCTGGCGACCCTGGCCGAGCACTTGGGCATACCGCTGGAGCAGACTGCTGCCATCGGTGATGGCGGCAACGACCCGGCAATGTTTCATTGCGCAGGCTTGTCGATTGCCATGGGGCAGGCGGAGGAGGCGGTGAAGCGCCAGGCCGACGTGGTCACCGCGCCGAATACCGAAGACGGCGTGGCTCAGGCGATCGAGAAATACATCCTGCGTCACTGACCCCGCATAACCAAATGTAGGAGTGAGCCTGCTCGCGATAGCAATATATCAGTCACCATTTCCTGGGCTGATAAACCGCTATCGCGAGCAGGCTCACTCCTACAGTTTTTACGCGGTGTTGATCAGAGCCAGTAGCTCACCGCATACCAGCCCAGCAATCCCATCACGAAGGTGTACGGCAACGCCATCCACACCATCCGCCCGTACGACAGACGCACCAGCGGCGCAATCGCCGAGGTCAGCAAAAACAGAAACGCGGCCTGACCATTCGGCGTCGCCACACTCGGCAGGTTAGTGCCGGTATTGATCGCAATCGCCAATGTCTCGAAATGCTCACGGCTCATGTGCCCGGCAAGGAACGCCTGTTTCACTTCGGTGATGTAGATCGTCGCGACAAATACATTGTCACTGATCGCCGACAGCAAACCGTTGGCAATAAACAGCATGCCCGGTTGTTGCTCGACCGGCAGCGCCAGTACCCACTGGATCAACGGCGCGAACAGCTGTTGATCGTGAATCACCGCCACTACCGCAAAGAACACCACCAGCAATGCGGTGAACGGCATGGCGTCCTTGAACGCGCTCCCCAGTCGATGCTCGTCGGTGATGCCGGTAAACGCGGTGATCAACACAATCACCATCAAACCGATCAGGCCGACTTCAGCGATGTGAAAGGCCAGGCAACCGATCAGGATCAATGCCGCCGCGCCTTGCACCAGCAGCGCAGCGCGTTGGCGAGCAGTACGTTCGGCGTTGTCTTCGGCGGCGTAGTTGGCCAGCACGGCGCGAACATTGTCCGGCAGCAGCGTGCCGTAGCCGAACCAGCGCAGCTTCTCCAGCAATACGCAGGTCACAAGACCGGCCGCCAGCACCGGCAGCGAAACCGGCGCGACTTTCTGGAAGAACTCGCCGAAGTGCCAGCCCATTTCGTGGCCGATCAACAGGTTCTGCGGCTCCCCGACCAATGTGCAAACGCCGCCCAACGCCGTGCCGACCGCGCCGTGCATCAACAGACTGCGCAAGAAGGCGCGGAATTGTTCCAGATCGTCGTGATGCAGTTTTGGCAGGTTCTGGTCGTCAGCGAACTCGCTGTCCTGGCGCGGATCATTGCCGGACGCGACGCGGTGGTAGACGGAATAGAAACCGACCGCTGCACTGATGATCACCGCCGTCACCGTCAAGGCATCAAGAAACGCCGAGAGAAACGCCGAAAGAAAGCAGAACATCAAGGCCAGTGCCGCTTTTGAACGCACGCCCAACAGCAGCCGCGAGAACAGAAACAGCAATAGATCCTTCATGAAATAGATGCCGGCCACCATGAACATCAGCAGCAGGATCACCGGGAAGTTGTGCACCAGTTCATCGTAAAGCGCCTGTGGCGTGGTCATCTTCAGCAGCAGCGCTTCGATCAGCAACAAACCGCCGGGCATCAACGGATAGCACTTGAGCGCCATCGCCAGGGTGAAGATGAATTCGATCACCAGTAACCAGCCGGCCGCGACCGGGCCAACCGTGAACAGCACCAGCGCATTGAGGATCAGAAAACCGACGATGGTCGCCTTGTACCAACGCGGCGAGTGCCCGAGAAAATTGTGCGCGAACGCCTGGGCCAATGAACCGGACATCGGTTGCTCCTTGTTTTATTGAAGCGCGCAAGTTGCCGGATGTGTCAGGGAAGATCAAGGTGCTCGTCGATTTAATCCCGTCTGTCGTAGTTGAAACAGGTTTTTTTACAATTGGCGGTTTTAAACAATAAGACCCGCCGAGTCATCCTCGACGGATCTTTTCACGATGAACAGAATTACCGTTGCGGCAGTTTCGAGGATGCTACTTGGATTTTCCAAGGCTCCGAGACCCGATCCGGTCCGGATCGGCAGATAAACGTATAACTGAAGCCGGGTTGCAAGTCCTCAACGAGTGCAGTGAAAATTCCGTACTGATTCGCATCGAAATCAACTCCATCATGTACATCGCTGAGGATGCGACCGTGCTCGTATGCTTTTGCAGTACCGACCAGAACCACTGCTGTTTGCAGCGTGGTTTCGCCATCTTCGATGGGTTGATGATTTCCTTGGCCGTAGCCAAACTGAATACTCAACAGTGCCTGTTTTTCTATCAGAATCTCCCAAGGGGCTGATTCCTTGCCGCTCAACTCTCGAGCAATGAATTTATGGTTGCCCGGCCGAAGGTCTTTCAGGTGAGCACTCCAATGCCCAGTCTCAGCGACATTTAACAGCCGAAGCACTATCCCGTTATCGACAAGTTCCACTACCTGACGAGGCGGGGCCCAGCCGGCAAATTGCAGAGAGTTATGTGTGGTGCTTGAACCGTTTTCGATCAGCTCATTGTTAGGGCCGACTACATATTCGATGGATGTCTGGCGCCGTTCGTCCACGGTGACTGACCAAGCGGATGATTCTTTCCCATCTAGATCGAGCACGGTGTACTCGTGAAAACCCTGAGACTGTTGAAACAACTCGGCAACGAAGTGGCCTGTTTCGTCAACGACAATAGAGGCAATCGCAGTTCCTCCGTCCAGAATGTGCACTACTGTCTTCGAAGTGGCTACGCCCTTTAGAAAAAAATCACTAACCTGAACAATACTGCCGCTTTCGATATACGTCCCGTTGCTGTCGGTGAGTTCGAGGATCCGTGGTTCAATGGTTCTGGCACGCTTGTCTGAAGCTTCAACCTGAGTAAGCCGTCCGGACAATTTCTCTTGATCAGTCATGTCAAAAATTCCTTTTTCAGATTCAACACGCAGCCATCTGCGTGCGCCTCCATCTGACTGCTGATCCAAGGCTGCGTCTACTGTCAGAAATTACAGGTAGAGAGTTGAATCCGACGAATGGTAAACGCCGTTACCGACTGTTTTCTATTGATTGAGATACCGCGCCACCATTGCCCGGTAATTCCCATCCAGCGAATAACCGCCCACGAGAATGGCGTCATCCGCCTGCACGGCCAGCGAATTGGCCGTGTCCAGACTTCGGCCCAGCCGCGTGCGCAGCCAGCCTTTACCGTCGCCAAAACTGTGATCCAGGTCGCCATCACTCAAGTAGCGAGCGACGATGAAATCCGCTTCGATTCCACCAATGGTTGCACCGACCGCGATGATGCGGCCGTCCGCCATGCGCTGGGCGGCGCTCCACTGGCAGCCGCTGGGGCCGATTTCCAGGAGGTGTGGCTGGCCGCCATGGTTGTGCAGATTGGGGCGGCCATTGGTGTGCGGGCTGAAGGCCAGGCAACGGATCGGGTCGCGACTGCTGCCGAAACAGTGCAGCGCGTCGGCGGACTCAAGGACCTGACTGACCAGAGCGCTGTTGCCGTGCGCCTTGAAGGCCATGAAACCGTCTACGGCGAAGCGTTCATCGAGGCGCCCGTCGGGCAGATAGCGCGCCAACAGACCTTCCTGCGGAAAGTCGATGGAACCTGCCACCACGATGCGCCCGTCCTGTTGCACCAGCAGGCTGCTCAGCCAGGTGTTGAGCAGCAAGTGGCGAATCATCACAAAACCGCGGCCATTAAAGGTTTCATCCAGGCTGCCATCGGGTTTGAGGCGAATCAGCATGCCGGCATGGTCGGCGAGTTCGAAGTGGTGATTGGCGATCAACAGAATATGGCCGTCGTCCTGCACGACGAAGTCGCAGGCTTCGGCACCCGGTACACCCGGCGGCAGCCAGCTGTCACGACTGCCCATGGACAGGTCGCCGGGCAGGCGCACCACTTGACGGCCGTTGTCGCCGAAGCGCAAATCCGGCTTGCCCTGAGCGTCGAACAACGCGAGTGCGGGCAGGGTGCGATGAGCGTTTTCATAGTGCAGGCCGGCGAGCAGGATGCGTCCGTCGGGCAGTGCCTGGACTTTGCCGGCCGTGGCTTCGAAGCCTGGAGCAAAGGTATCGATCACGCTGCCTTGCTCGCCAAAGGCCAGATCGGCCGAGCCATCGGCGAGCATTCGCGCCAGTCCGAACCGGTTGCCGGCAGCAACGCCGACTTTCGCTGCGACGAGGATCCGTCCCTGTGCATCGAGGGCGATATCCTCGGTCAGGCTGGACAGACTGCCAGCGAAATACACTTGGGCGATGCCGGTGGTGGCGAATGTTCTATCGAGTTGGCCGGCAGACGTCGATAACGCCGGCAGCGCAAAAGTGTTCAGAGTGGACATGCACGCATCTCCTTGCGAGTTGACCTGTACCGGAAACCGGGTGGGTAACTGCATGAGCGGAACATTCAATCCCTGAACCGGGAGAAGTACAACTGTAAGAACTAACAGGTGGAGGGTCGCACTGTGCCAGAACAGTGTCTTTTTGAACCAATAGCAAGCCGGCCAAGCAGTTATGTCTGGGTACGTTGCAAAGAGTTGTACAGAAGTAGCGGGTGTTTAAAAGATCACAACTAAGCGAAAAGGGCGGATGACCTGAAAGTCATCCGCATCGCCCGGCTGTTAGTGTGGCATCGACCACGATTGCAGGCTGTAACCTTCTTTACTGAGTTCGGCGCGAGCCTGCTGCAGCAGTTGCTCGAGTTGCGCTGGATCGGAGTAGGCGCTGCTTGGGATCTGTTGGCGACCGATGTGCGAATTGGTTCGGTCGATGACGGTAAGGCTCAGTTCGCCATTGCCGTCTTGTGGCGCCCAGGCCACGCACTGGAAAGGTTTGAACGCGTGGTTGGCAATCAAAAGAGCTTCGTTGATACGGAGCGGGGCGGTCATGGGGTGTTCTCTCCAGGTTGCCCAATCAAGTGATGTGCCGTCGGTTGGGCTTACCGTGCGGCTGGTTACTTGTACTGATGCACCGAACCTGTCGACGGGTCACACATGAAACAAAGAAATTTCAACTTTCTTTCATGAAATTGCTTTTTACGCGGTTTTTGAAAGCGTGTTGAAAGCTTGGGACTAGAAATTAGTCGATAGCTCACTAACAACTTCGTTTCTTATAACGTGTTTGCTTGTACACCTATAAGCAATCGATACAAGGCCCTGTCAAAATCTTGCTAATGTTACAGTCGGGTCTGCCAAATGACTGTTTTTACAATCATTTCTAATAATTTGGCGCCAAGGAACAGTCATGAGCGAAGCGCCTGCGTTACGACGTTTATTGGTGGTCGATCCGTGCGACGACTGCCACCGCTTATTGCCCGGATTACGCGCCGTAGGTTGGGATGTCGACAGCTGTACCCTGGAAAATGCCGCTGATCGAAGTTGTGATGTCGGCCTGCTGCGATTACAGCCGTTTCACCTCGAACGTCCCGAAGCCGTCAAGGAACTGATCAGCCGCAGCGGCACTGAATGGATCGCTGTGCTCAATCAGGAAGTCCTGCGTCTGCAAAACGTCGGTGACTTCGTCTGCGAATGGTTTTTCGATTTTCACACCTTGCCGTTCGACGTTTCGCGCGTGCAGGTGACGCTCGGGCGCGCGTTCGGCATGGCGCGTTTGCGCGGGCAAGGCACGATCCACGTCGATCAGCCCGAACATGAACTGCTCGGTGACAGCAAGCCGATCCGCGAGCTGCGCAAATTACTCAGCAAACTGGCACCGACCGAGTCGCCTGTGTTGATTCGCGGCGAAAGTGGCACTGGCAAAGAACTGGTCGCCCGCACCCTGCACCGGCAATCCCAGCGTCACAGCAAACCGTTTGTGGCGATCAATTGCGGGGCGATTCCCGAACACCTGATTCAGTCCGAGCTGTTCGGTCACGAGAAAGGCGCGTTTACCGGCGCCCATCAGCGCAAGGTCGGGCGCATTGAAGCTGCCAATGGCGGCACGCTGTTTCTCGATGAGATCGGTGATTTGCCGCTGGAGCTGCAAGCCAATCTGTTGCGCTTTCTCCAGGAAAAGCACATCGAGCGCGTCGGTGGCAGTCAACCGATTCCGGTGGATGTTCGCGTTCTGGCGGCGACCCACGTCGACCTTGAGGCGGCCATCGAGAAGAAGCGTTTTCGCGAAGACCTGTATTACCGGCTCAACGTCCTGCAAGTGGTCACTGCGCCTTTGCGTGAACGCCATGGCGACCTGTCGATGCTGGCCAACCACTTTTCCCATTTCTACAGCCACGAAACCGGCCGCCGCCCACGCAGTTTCAGTGAAGACGCGCTGATTGCCATGGGCAAACACGACTGGCCAGGCAACGTCCGTGAACTGGCCAACCGTGTGCGACGTGGTCTGGTGTTGGCTGAAGGGCGGCAGATCGAGGCGCGAGATCTGGGGTTGATCAGCCAGCATTCGATCGCCACACCGATGGGCACACTGGAAGATTACAAGACCCGCGCCGAACGCCAGGCGCTGTGCGATGTGTTGAACCGGCACAGCGATAATCTCAGTGTTGCGGCCAAAGTACTGGGGGTGTCGCGGCCGACGTTCTACCGTTTGCTGCACAAACATCAGATCCGCTAGCTGGCTGAAGAGCAAAAGATCGCAGCCTTCGGCAGCTCCTACATTGGGTTTGTGTAATCCCTGTAGGAGCTGCCGAAGGCTGCGATCTTTGGCTTTTGCCTAGAAGTAATACGGGAATTTCAGGCTGAAGGAAAAGTCCGGGGCATCATCCGTCATGCCGATGGACAGGTTGGGTACGATGGTCAGGTTGTCGGTGGCCGCAATGGTCATGCCGACGTTGAAGTAACCGGCGTTGGCGTCGCTGGACACCACCGATTCCCAATCCCCGCCATCCTGTTTCAGCTTGCTCTTGCGTTGCACCAGATCAGACACCGAGAACGACATACTCATCTTCTCGTTCAGCGCGAAGGCGATGCCGGCGCCAATCTGGAAGCTGTCGCCAATGCGTACCTTGCCCGGGTTTTTCTGGTTGACGGTGGAACTGATGTCGTCGAACGACTCCTCGAGGTTGTGGGTGTAGGACAAGCTGCCGAACAGCACCGCCGGGTCGAATGTCTTGACCAGCGAGATGCCCGGCGTGATCGACCAGACGCCGTTACCGGTGGGCAAGGTGTCAGGTACAAACAGATTGGAGTTGGCATCGGTCTGGCGCAGTTTGATCCCGAACGGATCCTTGCCGGTTGGCGCCTTGACCCGCAACGTGACGACCGCATCCGGCGTATTGACCGACTCGTCGAGGAACTTGTAGGCGATGCCGAAGTTGACGTCGCCAATGGTTGGATCCTTGGTCACGGTTTCTTCTGTGGTGACACCCGCCGCGCCCTCATTGCCGCCGCCCGACTGATAAGTCGATTCGCGATAGACCACGGGCACGTTCAAGTCGAACTGCCAGCGGTTGTCGAAGTTGTAGCGGCCGGTAAGGTCGAGGGTCCAAGTGTCAGCCTTGATCCGGTCAAGGTTGATGTTGCCAAGAAAGATCGAATCGAGTGCGAGGAACCCGTTGAGAATCAGCTGACGGGTGTCATAGCGCGAGTAGGTGATGCCGGTTTCGACACTGAACTTGCCGCCGCCGAAGAAGCCGCTGGCTTCGTCGTACAGGTTGGAAACGCTCTGCGCCGGTTGTGAGTCGTCCGCCAGTGATTGCCCGTAAGAAGCGCCACTGCCCCCGGCGGCGCCTCCTGATGCTGCTGCCGCACCGGTGCCGGTGGCGACGCGGTTGCCTTTCATGTCCGACGGCGATTTGGCCAAGCGTTTTGGTGGTGGGGCGGCGGGTTGCTCTTCAACCTGGCGGACTCGTTGTTCAAGAACCGCCAGGGCCTTTTGTTGTACTTCGTATCGTTGCTTCAGCTCCAGAAGTTCCTGTTTCAGGGCCTGTACATCTGCATCCGGTGCTGCTTGCAGCATCGCCGCAGGAAGAAGAGTGCTCAAACACACTGCGGCACGCAGTGATACTGATCGATACATGAATAAGCCGTCCCTTTAAGCCCAATGATCGAGACTCAGCGTAGTTCAATATCCAATAGTGCGTAGTGCCCTGAGCTGACTCAGGTTGCAATCCAGTGCGCCGGCACTCATGCCGTTATTGTTCAATACGACGTTGAGTTGCGTCATGTTATTGACCACGTTGGCACTGCCGAGCAGACGGGTGTTCTGCAGCAAACCACCTTGGGCGACTTGTTGCAGGGCGGTGCCCTGATTGCCGGCAGCCTGAATGGCCATTTGTACGCCGCCACCGCTAGCCGAAACGGCCACACTGCCCGCAGCATTGCTGCCGCCGATGGTCTGTCCGGCCATCAGCGCCTGCCCTTGAGTGGGCACCAGCGCGGGTGCCTGATTGGCTTCCGAAACGTTGATGGCTACATTGTTGTAGGCGGTATTGCTGTCGCCAGCGGCACGCACGCTCTGCGTCACGCCCTGGCTGCTGTTGAGGCCGGCACCACCGGTGATCGTGCCGGTACCCGTAGGAAGGGCGCTGCCGTTGCCGTGCTCTTTGATCGTTTGCACATAAAATTCGGGTCTAACCGTTGCTGCCTGAAGTTGCATCGAGGTGGCTGCCCCGATCAGATCGCCACTGGCGTTGCGCCAGGTACTGCTCATGACAATGCCGAAGCTGATAATCCGCCCCGGCATGACATAACGACCACGCAGCTCGGCGAGCTCCTGGTCCTTGATTTCTATGGGTTTGAATCCTGCATTGGCATAGCCTGACGCACTCGCTGCCAAGCAGGCGGCGGCCAGCCAGTATGAGGTTTTCATCTGCTGCTCCCGGGACATCCAGTCCCATTTTCTATAATCGGCGATTAAAAGAAGTCGCTCTGAATGAACCCGAAATCCATCAATTCAGCATCTTTGACCGGGTTGAAACCATCCAGCTTGTTCTTGGCCGTCAAGGGCACCGGAGGGCTGCGCAAGGCGTTGGCCTTGTCATATCCGGGACCGACGATGGCGAAGACAATGCCGTTCCAACCTTTGACAAAGTCATCATGTTTGTAGCGTTTATGGCCGAGCACCGGGTCTCCGATGTAAACCCAATCCTTGTCCGAGCGCTGCAACACGACGAAATGCTTGTAGCCGCGAATTTCCATCAGTACCACCACCGGGATCGTTACCGCTTCGAGCTTTTCCGGTGGAATCTTGTAACCCCTGGCGCGCATGCCGATGCTTTCTATGTAGCGCTTCATGTCCAGCATGGAAAAACCTTGAGTACGAACAAGGTCCTGGTCAGCGTTGACCAGCATGCCTTTGATGATGTGCTCCTCATCGACGTCGAGCCAATAGGCCTGGCGTAATACCGTTGCCAGTGCAGCAGCGCCGCAGCTGAAATCGGTTTTCTGTTCGACGATGTCGGCAAACTTGCGCTCACGAATGCTCTGCACGTTTTTGTAGACGAGCGTGCCACCCGGCAGGGCAGCCACGGGCATCTGACCGGCCTGAGTCAGGCCACAGACGAAAAGCAGAGCGAGGAGGGCAGTCTTACGCATGATCGATACGCCTTTGCGGACTGAGGAAAAGCCCCGTTTCCGGGGCTTTCGTTTCGATCGCGATTACATGCAGGCTTTGCAACCTGCAGCGATGGACAGCGAGTTGCTTTGTTGGTTGCCCACACCCGCCGAGACGTTGGCTCCGCCGTTGCCGGAGAAGTTGTTCATCGAGTTGGTCATGTTGGCATTGTTCACAACAGGGGCTTTCCAGCCGTCTTTGGTCATCACTTGCTGAGTGGTTACGCCAGCGAGGCCAAAGGTACCGACGGCTTCGAATTTGGCTTTCTGGTCATCGTTGCCACCGTGGCCGCCGCCACGATTGCCATAACCGCCGTGGTCATCGTCTTCGATGGTTGCAGTGCCTTTGGCTTTGAACACGCCAGCTGCGGCGTAAGTGCCGGTAAGGGTGTCGGTTTTGTAGGCCTGCACGCCTTTGTTTTCTACAACCAGGCCAGTGGAAGACTGGTTGGCAGAAGCAGCAGCCTGAGCTACGCGGCCACCGGATACGGCGATCGCCAGGTTGTTTTTCTGCTGGTTGAAGTTGCCGGCAGTGACGTTGATGCCGATGTTGCCGGAACCATTGTTGCCTGCGTTGTTAAGCGTAGCGTTGTTGAAGGTGGACGAGTTTTTCACATAGTTGTTGTTGTTGACTTGAGTTGCACTCGAGGCAGCAACAGCGGTGCCGAAGATGAAGCTTTCGTCGGCAGTCGCCAGGGCGGCGGCGTTGTCTTGTTGGTTGCCGTCGCCGGCTGCAACGTTGGCGCCCATGTTGCCGTTCGAACCGTTGAGCGAATCACTGGCATTAGCGTTGTTCAGAGTGCCCTGGTTTTTCACCACGTTGCCGTCGCTGTCTTGCACGTCAAGCACAGCGGCACCAGCGCCTGCGGTGATTTGCAGCAGTTGTTCCAGGGTTGGGCCTTTAGGCTGGTTATTGCCATGGCCGTTGCCGTGCCCGTTACCGTGACCATTACCATGATCGTCATCACGACCGCCTGCCTGTGCTGCGATTGCCATCACTGCTGCAAGTGCGAAAACCAGTGGTTTGAGAGCCATTGTAGGTTTCATGGTGTTTCTCCATCGTGCTTATTAGTTGGTTAAGTGTTGGTACTTTCTAATTGCACTGCTTTTGTTGTTTGGGTCAGTCAGCGACCCGGATGCTCAGGGTGTTAGCCATTCGGTTCCCCACCCCGGCACTCTGGTTCACCTGGATTACCCCGCGGCTGCCGGTGAAGGCCTGATCACTTGTCGTGACCTGGCGACTGCCGGGTGAGGTACCAGTTGCTCCTGAGCTCGGTAAAAGCGCCACGTTCTGTTGCGAAAGGGCACTGTCGTCAACGCTCTGCGGGGCAGCACTGATGCTGACGCGCGTCACATTGGCCATCTGGTTGTTGGCCCCGGCGCCCTGGTTCACGCCCAGGATCCCGTTGCCATTGCTGAAAGAGGTGCCGCCGATGGTTGCGCTGGCGTCCATCGAGCGCGAGGCAGGTGTATCGATTTTCTGTATGACGCTGGTAGTGGCGTGGGATTCGGTGCCGATCGCCACGGCCTTGACGTTGGCCTGTTGCATTTGATCGCCAGCCGCCTGGTTGACGTTGAAATTGCCGCGGTACTGAACCCCGGAATCTTGAATGTTGGCCTTGTTCACTGAACCAGGTTCAGCAGCCATGGCAGTGGTGCAACCGAGCAGGGCAAGCAGAAGGAGTGAACGATTCATCTCATTGGCCTCCGGCCATGCGGGTCAATGGCGCAAGGCCGGAACTCATTGCGCGGTTGATCGTGCCGGAAATCGCGCCACCGGAACCGCCGCCGTGTCCTGCGCTCATGCCGGGCATGCCATTGGGATTGGTGACGGTATTGAGGCCTGGCAGATTGCTGCCGGCCTGGACATTGTTGACGGTGCGGAACGCGCTGCCGCTGGCGACACCGGCGAAGTCGCCGTCGCTCAATTCGGTGCTGTTCATGGTGGAGTTGATGCGTGCTGACGGATTGGCATTGACGGTGGTCGGGTAGGGGTCTTTGCCGCCATTGCGACCAATCGGGATCGGCTGGACATCGCGGTTGAGGACGATGACGCCATTGCCTTCTGCGTGGACATTGAAACTGAGCAATGTGCTGGCTGCTGATCCGATCAGTAGAAGGCAGGTCAAACCTTTTTGGATATTCCCCACGGCTGCAATTCCTTCTTCAGTGGGCTGGCCCGAGTCAGCGTTGTGAAGGAGAGAGCGAAAGCTGTGCCGCTTTTTAAATGTTGTTTGGTTTCAGATGCTTGCAAAAATCAGCCGCGCAGCTGATACACACACTGTTTCAGGATTGATACACGCGTGAGCGCGCCGACCTGTCTATTGGCTGAACAAAGCTCTGGAACGAGGGTTTGCGACGATGTGTTTCAACCGTGAAACAACGGCGATGACAAAACAGTGAACAGTGCTGAGACGGGCGCTTTGCACCTCACGGAGTGTTTCAGTATCGGACACTTTGCCCCCAAAACAGGGGGAATCTTTGGGGAAACTGACCCGTTGGCCGGGTCACTCCGCCAGCAGTTGCTCGACGGCGGCAAAAGCCTGTCGTTGGCGTTCGGCCCAATTGCCCTGAATGATCAGAAAGCGCTGATGGTGGGTTTCCAGCCAGTTTTGCGTGGACTGGTAAAACGCCAGACGCTCGTCCAGATCCGGTTGACAGCGCTGACCGTCATCGGTCCAGTCGACCTGTTCCGGGGACAAGAGAAGGTGCAGGTCGTAATGCCGTGCCAACAGCTCGGTTTCCAGCCAGCCCGGACAGTCGGCAAACAGGGTATGGCTCCACAGCATGTTGCTCAGCAAATGGGTGTCGAGGATCAGCAGCGCAGGCTGTTGCGCCCGCGCTTCATCTTCCCATTGCAGTTGGCCCCGAGCGATATCAGGGATGTCGGCAAGGCACGTATCGCGGGGATTGAGTTCGATAAACCGACGCACGTATTCATCCACGCGCAAGCCGCCAAAGCGTTGTTGCAGTCCCGCCGCCAGCCAGCTCTTGCCGGTGGATTCGGGCCCGGTCAGGACCACGACCTTCATGTGCGCAACGCCGGATCGGCGCGCCATTCGCGAAAGCCTTGAATCGCCAGCAAGGTAAACAGCCCGTACAGCGCAGCGGTCAGGTACAGCCCTTTATAGATGAACAAGCCGACAAAGATCACATCGAGCACGAACCACAGCGCCCAGCACTGCAGGCGTTTCTGCGCCATCCACAGTTGCGCGACCAGGCTGAAACCGGTGAGCGCGGCATCGAGCCACGGTTGCGCGGCGTCGGTCCAGTGGGCCATGGCCGCGCCGAGCAGCAGGCTGCCGACCGCGCCAGCACCGAGGCCGATCAGGATAGAGCGTTGATCGAGGCGGGTGACCTCGCGGCCGTCATGCATCGTCCCGGCGCGAGTCCATTGCCACCAGCCATAGACTTGCAATGCGGCGTAAATCACTTGCAGCAACATGTCCGAGTACAGCTTCACTTCAAAGAAGATCCAGCTGTAGAGCAGCACCATGACCAGCCCGATCGGCCAGCACCACGGATTCTGTTTGACCGTCAGCCAGACGGCGACCACACCGAGGGCGGCGGCAAACAGTTCAAGCCCGGACATAGGGGTTCCTTGGGGGAAATTGAGGAGGGGGCGGATTGTACTGCATTGGGCCAAACCCCTCACCCTAACCCTCTCCCAGAGGGAGAGGGGACTGACCCAGTTGGATGTTCGAGATACGCCGACCTGATCTTTCTGCGTTGAATCCATAATCGACTCGATTTTTCAGGTCGACATATAGCTTGAGACACCTCGGTCGGCCCCCTCTCCTCGGGGAGAGGGCTGGGGTGAGGGGTGGGCTCACCACAGTTACACGGGTCAGACGCGGAACTGGCGCAGGAGGGCGTTGAGTTGCTCGCTCAATTGACCAAGGCGCAGGCTGGCTGCACTTGATTGCTCGGCCGCGATCGCCGTGCTGTGCGAGAGGCCGGCAGCCTGCGTCACGTTCTGATTGATGTCCTCGACGACATGCGCCTGTTGCAGCGTGGCGCTGGCAATCGACGCATTCAGGCCATTGAGATTGCGCAATGCCTGGCCAATGGCATTCAGACTGGCACCGGCCAGCCCGGCTTGTTCAATGGTCAATTGCGACGCCTTGCTGCTGTCGCCAATGACCTTCACGGCGGCTTCGGAATGATTCTGCAAGCGTTCGATCATCGACTGGATTTCCGCTGTCGACTTCTGCGTCCGCTGCGCCAGCAGGCGTACTTCATCCGCCACCACGGCAAACCCGCGACCTTGCTCACCGGCCCGCGCCGCTTCGATCGCGGCGTTGAGCGCGAGCAGATTGGTCTGCTCGGCAATCGAGCGGATCACTTCCAGTACGCTACCGATCTGAGTGCTTTCGGCCGCGAGGGTGCGAATCACTTCAACCGCTTGATCGATGGTGCCGGACAGCTTGTCGATCTGCTGCAAGCTGCCATCGATATTGATCTGGCCCTGTTGCGCCTGCGCTTCGGCGTCACGCATTTCAGCGGCGGCGTGCTCGGCGTTTTTCGCCACATCCTGCACGCCATAGGTCACTTCGTTGATCGCCGTGGCCACCAGTTCCATCTGCTGCGATTGCTGCTGGCTGCGTTGCTGGGCCTGCGAGGCGTCGTTGCCCAGTTCGCTGGACGATTGGCCAAGGGCGCTGGCCGACACCTGCAAATCACCGATCACCCGCCGCAGTTTGGCGGTGAAGGCGTTGAAGTGATGCGCCAGTTCAGTGACCTCATCTTTGCCGTGGGTATCGAGGCTGCGCGTCAGGTCGCTTTCGCCGCTGGCAATGTTGGCCATGGCGTTCACGGTTTCTTGCAGCGGACGGACGATGCTGCGTGCGATCAGGATCACCAGCAGCGCCATGATCAGCGCAATCGCCAAACCGATGACCGAAGCCTTGATCATTTGGCCCTGGAATTCCGCCTGCACATCATCGACGTAAACCCCGGAGCCGAGCACCCAGCCCCAAGGTTCGAACAGTTTGACGTAGGAAGTCTTGGCCACCGGGTCGCTGTCGCCGGGTTTCGGCCAACGGTAGTCGACCATGCCGGCACCTTTGGCCTTGGCGATGGCAACCATTTCGTTGAACACCGCAAAGCCGTCCGGATCGCGGATCGCCGAGAGGTTCTGGCCTTCGAGTTTCGGGTTGGTCGGGTGCATGACCATCACGGGCGTGAGGTCGTTGATCCAGAAATAATCGCTCTGGTCGTAGCGCAGGCCGCGAATCGCCGTCAGTGCCTGCTTCTGCGCCGCGTCTTTGCTCAAAGTGCCGGCGGTTTCGAGGTCGTGGTAATAGGTCAGCAGGCCGCTGGCCGTCTGCACCACGTGCTGGGTTTTCTGAGCCTTGGCGTGATACAGGTCGTCGTGGATCTGCTTGAGCATCAACACGCCCAAGGTCAGCAACATGACCACCGCCACAATCAAGATGAGCCACAAGCGTCGGCTGATCGACACACTGCGCAAGCTGTTCATAACGCTGTCACTCCGGATTCTTTTTCTTGTAATAAACGACCGCCAGCATCCAACCACGATTTCGTGAGCGGGCATACGCGACCCAAGTCGTATAACGCGGCAGCGCTATTAAGGCTTGTCTGTTAGGATTTCGGCCCCGCGCGTGAAAACCTGAATCCAAATTGATATTTCACGGAATTTTGACCGTTTCGTGTGGATCCTGTGCGCGCGGAATCGGTACAGCCACAACCAGCTACGCTGATCGCAGTGAACGTAAAAAAATACTATCGGGGCATGCCGGCGCGCATCGCTCTTTGGGGGATTGATGGATCTTTGGACGGCCTTGCAGGCACTGATACTAGGAGTTGTAGAAGGGCTGACGGAGTTTTTGCCCATTTCCAGTACCGGACACCAGATCATTGTTGCCGACTTGCTCGAATTCGGCGGCGAACGAGCCATGGCGTTCAATATCATCATCCAGCTCGGCGCGATTCTCGCGGTGGTCTGGGAGTTTCGGCGCAAGATCCTCGACGTGGTCATCGGTTTGCCGACCCAGCCAAGCGCACGGCGTTTTACCGCCAACCTGCTGATCGCGTTTCTGCCCGCTGTGGTGCTGGGCGTGATCTTCGCCGACCTGATTCACGAATACCTGTTCAACCCGATTACCGTCGCGGCCGCGCTGGTGGTGGGCGGCATTATCATGTTGTGGGCGGAAAAGCGTCAGCATGAAGTGCACGCTGAGACGGTCGACGAAATCACCTGGAGAGATGCGCTGAAAGTCGGTTTTGCGCAGTGTTTGGCGATGATCCCGGGCACCTCGCGTTCCGGCTCGACGATCATTGGCGGCTTGCTGTTCGGCCTGTCGCGCAAGACCGCCACCGAGTTTTCGTTCTTTCTTGCCATGCCAACCATGGTCGGTGCGGCGGTCTACTCGGGCTACAAGTATCGCCACCTGTTTGTGCCGGCGGACTTTCCTGTGTTTGCCATCGGTTTTGTCACCGCGTTCATCTTCGCCATGATTGCCGTGCGTGGCTTGCTCAAGTTCATCGCCAGCCATAGCTATGCGGCGTTCGCCTGGTATCGGATCGTGTTTGGTCTGGTGATTCTGGCGACGTGGCAGTTTGGCTGGATCGACTGGGCGGCAGCCAAGCCATGAGTGATTCCCGCGCACGCCGGCCGGAAGGTCGACCTTCCGGTGGCAACAACATCCAGCATCTGAAGCTGAAACTGGTGATTCTGCTGGTCGTCTGCGCGCTGCCGTTGTTCGGCTCTGTGTCGATGTGGCTGCGCGGGATTTCGTTGGTGCCGCTGGCCGCTTACGGGATCGTCAGCGTGCTAGCGTTCTTCATGTATTGGGCCGACAAGCGCAAGGCGCAGACGGCTGCCTGGCGTACACCGGAGAACATCCTGCATGCCGTAGAGCTGGCGGGCGGCTGGCCGGGCGCGTTGATCGCCCAGCAGGTGTTCCGGCACAAAACGCGCAAGGTGTCGTTTCAGATTCTGTTCTGGGTGATTGTGCTGCTGCATCAGGTGTTCTGGATCGACCAGTTGTTTCTTGGCTCGAACCTGCTAGCGCTGTTCTGACAGCTTACACAAAACCCTTGCAGGAGCTGCCGAAGGCTGCGATCTCTTGATCTTGCTTTTTAAAAGATCAAAGTCAAAAGATCGCAGCCTTCGGCAGCTCCTACACAGGGGGATCGGGTTTACAGCAATAAACCGATTTGGGTCTTTTTCGGCAACTTGCTCACCACCAGTTGATGCGAGCGCTGCAACAACCCGCGCAATTCCTCAGCACCCAACGGGTAGGGCGGATGCATTATGATCCACTGCGCCCGCGCCAGATACGGCGCCGGGTGAATCCCCGGGCGGTCGCAATGGCCGAGAAACAGATCCTTGTCGACCTTGAATGCCAGCGAATCGCCGCGCAGCCCCTGCAAGGCAAACATCTTGTTACCGGCAATCGAAAACACCCGCACGCCACCCCATTTGTAATCTTCCCGAGCGCCCGGCAATGCCAGGCAGAACGCCGCCACGTCGGCTTCGCTCATCTTTCCCTTGCTCATAACAACCGCTCCCCACAGGCATTGAACGACTCGACCAGATGATCGATCCAGGCACGCACCGCCGGCATCACCCCGCGTCGATGCGGATACACCGCTTGCAGCCAGCCGCCAGGCAGCGACCACTCTGGCAGCAATTGCACCAGCGTGCCGTTCCTCAGTTCTTCTTCGCAGTACATCATCGGCAGCAAGGTAAAACCCTGGCCGGCCAGCACGCAGGCTTTGCGCACAATAAAGTCATCGATGCCCAGGCGTGCCTCCATGTTCAACTCAAAGCTTTCACCCTGTTGATCAAGCAAGCGCACATGCACCATGCGGTCAGCCTCCAGGGCGCCGAGCACCGGCAGATTTTTCAGGTCTTGCGGATGGTTGATCGACTGGCCCTGTACAAAATCCGGACTGGCGACCACGACCATTTGTGCCTGCCGCAAGCGCCGGGTCACCAGCAACGGATCTTCGTCACCGTGTTCACGCACGCGCAGCGCCACATCAAAGCCTTCGCCGACCAGATCGACGCGGCGGTTGAGCAAGACGACTTCCAGTTGCACCTGCGGAAATTTGCCAAGGAACTCGCTGATGACCCACGGCAACATTTCCCGCGCCAGACCAGTGGGGCAGGACACTCGCAGTCGGCCACGCGGCTCGCTGGACATGCTCGCCACCGCTTCATCGGCCATCTCCGCCTCAAGCAACATCGCCTGACAGTGACGCAGATAACGTTCACCCACTGCCGTGAGGTTGAGTTGCCGGGTGGTGCGTTGCAGCAAACGCGCGCCAAGGCGCTCTTCCAGTTCGGCGATCCGTCGTGACAGCCGCGACTTGGGAATGCCCAGCAGACGCCCGGCCGCGGCAAAACCGCCGGCCTCGACGACTTTGGCGAAATAGTAGAGATCGTTGAGGTCTTGCATCGGGAAATCCAACTGTTCTATCAGTGGGACAAACTATCGCATTTCAGGCGGCTAATCATCCATTGGTTTCTTGCGTAGGATTGTCTCCATTCCGTCGCCACCGGCGATTCCTTCCAGGAGATTCCACATGAAACTGCTGCATATCGATTCGAGCATTCTGGGCGACAACTCGGCTTCCCGTCAGTTGAGCAGCGAAGTCGTCAAAGCCTGGCAGGCCGCCGAGCCAAGCGCCGTGGTGACCTACCGTGACCTGGCCGCCGATGCCATCAGCCACTTCTCGTCGACCACGCTGGTCGCCGCCGGCACCACTGCTGAGCTGCGTAACGCCGCACAACAGCACGAAGCCAATCTGAGCGCTTCGACGTTGGCCGAATTTATCGCGGCCGACGCCGTCGTCATCGCCGCGCCGATGTACAACTTCACTGTGCCGACCCAACTTAAAGCGTGGATCGATCGCGTTGCCGTTGCCGGTCAGACCTTCCGTTACACCGAAGCCGGCCCTGAAGGCCTGTGCGGTGGCAAGAAAGTGGTGATCGTTTCCACCTCGGGTGGCATCCACGCTGGCCAGGCCAGCGGCATCGCTCACGAAGAATACCTGAAGCTGGTGCTGGGCTTCCTCGGCATCACCGACATCGAAATCGTCCGTGCCGAAGGCCTGGCGTATGGCGAAGAAGTACGCAACAACGCCATGACCGCTGCCCAGGCAAAAATCAGCGAGCAACTGTTCGCCGCAGCGTAAGGCTTGCGTAAAGAACAGCTGATGTTCAGGTAACACCCAAAAAACTCTGTATTCTGGTTCCGCAAGGGGCGAATACGGAGTTTTTTGTTTCTGGCTGTTACATAATCTGGCCCGGGTTATGCAGTCGAACAATCAGTGTCTGAATGCATGTCGTACCGAAGCACCGAATCCCGGCGTTTCTGGCCCGCCACGCAACGGATCTTTCGATTGAGTAACAACAGGGTGGGGCATCCCATGATGCGTCTTTGTGCAACGTTACTGATTTGCCTGCTTGGCAGCCTTAACACAGTGCATGCTGCGCCTGGGCGACACCCTGTGTGGAGCGTCGGTTATCACGAGATGACCTTCCTCGACCCCTTGGATCTGCAACCGATGCGCGCCATCGCGTTCTATCCCTCCAGCGACCGCGAACACATGAGCCTGCTCGAGGGCTACTCGGTCGAGGCCGGCGAAGACACCAAAGTCGCCATCGGCCGCTTTCCGATGTTGATGCTCTCGCATGGCAACACTGGCACGCCGCTGGCCTTGCACGACCTCGCCACGTCGCTGGCGCGCAAAGGTTTTGTCGTGGTGGCGGTGATCCATCCCGGTGACAACTCCAAAGACCACAGCCGACTCGGCACCCTGAGCAATCTGTACGGGCGGCCGATCCAGATTTCCGAAGCCATCACCGCGACCCTTGGCGACCGCATGCTCGCGCCGTACGTCAACGCCGATCAGGTCGGGGTGATCGGTTATTCGGCGGGCGGCGAGACGGCGTTGATCCTGTCCGGGGCGCAACCGGATCTCGATCGTTTGCGTCGTTATTGCCAGGAACGTCCAGATGATCGTGACGCCTGTAACACGCAGGGTGAACTGATCGTCGATCGCGATGACCTGCAACCGGTGGCCGATCCGCGTGTTCATGCGTTGCTGTTGATGGCGCCGCTGAGCCTGAAGTTCGGCCGGCACACCTTGGCCGATGTGCATGTGCCGGTGCTGCTCTACAGCGGCGATGGCGACAAACTGGTGGCCTTCGACAAGAACGCGGCGGCGCTGGCGCGCAAACTGCCGACAGCGCCGGATTTCAAATTACTGGCCGGGGCGGGGCACTTCGTCTTTATGGCGCCGTGTAATGAAGAGCAGATTCGCGCGATGCCGGCACTGTGCACCGATGCTGATGGTGTCGATCGCGAGGACATCCATCGCAACCTGATCTCTGAAGCCGGGCGTTTCTTCTCGCACACGTTGGGCAGACCGACCCGGGCCGGCATGCAAACCGCAGATCAATAGATCAAAAGATCGCAGCCTTCGGCAGCTCCTGCACGGGAATACCGTACAACCTGTAGGAGCTGCCGAAGGCTGCGATCTTTTGACTTTGTTTTTCAGCTTGTTGCGCGGCGCTTGAGCAGCAACGTCAGTCCCAGCCCGATCACCGACAACAGCGCGGCACAGAAGAATATCCACGAATACCCCAGATTCAACGCCACGGCGCCCATCAACGGCCCGGCAATCGCCAGCGCCAGATCGAAGAACACTGCATATGCGCCCAAACCGGATCCTCGGCTGGAGCTGGGCACCTGTTTGATCGCTTCGACGCCCAACGCCGGATACACCAGCGACAGGCCAAACCCCGCCAGTCCTGCGCCGATCAAAGCGAATGCGGTGGAGGGTGCCAGCCACAACATCACCAGGCCAACGGTTTCGATGGTCATGCAGGCGATCGCCGATTTGAAGCCGCCAAAGCGACTGATCGCCGAAATAAACAGCAGCCGCGACAGAATGAAACACACACCGAACACCGTCAGGCAGTACGCTGCGCCGGTCCAGCCGCGGTTGAGATAATAAAGGGTGATGAACGTGGTCAGCGTGCCGTAACCGATTGAGGCCAGGGTCAGGCTGGCGCCATACGGTGCGATCTTGCCGAACACGGCCCAAAACGGCAGGCGTTCGCCACGGATCACCGGCACCGGAGGTTTGTTGCGGATCAGCAGCAGTGCGCCGGCCGCCAGTACCGCCAGCGCAATGCCGAGGCTGGTGAAACCGTAATCGGCGACCATCACCACGCCCAGTGGCGCACCAATGGCAATCGCGCCATAGGAGGCGATGCCGTTCCAGCCGATGGATTTCGCGGTGTGTTCGACACCGACCTGGCCCATGCACCAACTGATGGTGCCGACGCCGATCAAACCCTGCGCGATACCGAGCAGCAAACGGCCGATGATCAGAATGATCAGGCTGGCCAGCGGGAAACTCTGCAACAGCGTGGAGAGCAGCGTCAGCAAGCCGCTGAGGACAATCCCCCACAAGCCATAAATGATCGCTCGTTTGGTCCCGACCGTGTCCGACATGCGCCCGGCCATTGGCCGGCTGAGCAGGGTGGCCAGATACTGCGAGCCAATCACCAGCCCGGCAATGACTGCGCTGAAACCCAGTTGCTCGTGCACGTAACCGGGCAACACCGCGATCGGCAGACCGATGCAGAGGAAGGCAATAAAGGTATAGAACACGATGGAGACGATCTGCAGGGTGATCGCCATGGAGCTTTGCGGTGGCTGTTGCTGCGCAGACATGAGGACTCGTTCGCGGGCGGCGGTGGGAGAGTTCGCATCATGGCGTGGGCTTGAGATAAAAGAAAGCAGGCTAACTATTTTCCCTGAGGATTGATGCAGCCGCTGATGGCCCCTTCGCGAGCAGGCTCACTCCCACCTTTGAAATGCATTCCCTGTGGGAGCGAGCCTGCTCGCGAAGGTAGCCGCACCCGCAAATCCCTCACCTTGGAATGCAAAAAGCCCCGTCACATGGACAGGGCTTTAGCTTGAAGCTAGCAGCTCAACACTTGAAGCTGCTTTTAGAACACTACGCCCTGACTACGCAGGTAGTCATCGTAAGTGCCGCTGAAGTCGGTCACGCCATCCGGGCTCAGCTCGATGATGCGCGTGGCCAGGGACGATACGAACTCACGGTCGTGGCTGACGAAGATCAGCGTGCCCGGGTAGTTTTCCAGCGCCAGGTTCAGCGCCTCGATCGATTCCATGTCCAGGTGGTTGGTCGGTTCGTCCATGATCAGCACGTTCGGCTTTTGCAGGATCAGCTTGCCGAACAGCATGCGACCTTGCTCACCACCGGAGATGACCTTGACCGACTTGAGGATCTCGTCGTTGGAGAACAGCATGCGGCCCAAAGTGCCGCGAATCATCTGCTCGCCCTGAGTCCACTGACCCATCCAGTCGAACAGCGTGACGTCGTCTTCGAAATCGTGCGCGTGATCCTGAGCGTAGTAGCCCAGTTCTGCCGCGTCGGTCCACTTGATGCTGCCGGCGTCCGGGGTCAGTTCGTTGACCAGGGTGCGCAGCAGGGTGGTTTTACCGATACCGTTCGGGCCAATGATCGCTACGCGCTCGCCAGCTTCAACCTGGAAGCTGAAGTCTTTGAACAATGGCTTGCCGTCGAAGCCTTTGGCCATTTTTTCGACGATGACCGCCTGGCGGTGCAGCTTCTTGTTCTGATCGAAGCGGATGAACGGGCTCACGCGGCTCGAAGGCTTGACCTCGGCCAGCTGGATCTTGTCGATCGCCTTGGCGCGCGACGTGGCCTGCTTGGCTTTCGAGGCGTTGGCCGAGAAGCGGCTGACAAATGATTGCAGCTCGGAAATCTGCGCTTTCTTCTTGGCGTTGTCCGACAGCAGTTGCTCGCGGGACTGGGTCGCCACGGTCATGTATTCGTCGTAGTTGCCCGGGAACAGGCGCAGCTCGCCGTAATCCAGGTCAGCCATGTGCGTGCACACGCTGTTCAGGAAGTGACGGTCGTGAGAGATGATGATCATCAGGCTGTTACGCTGGGTCAGGATGTTTTCCAGCCAGCGAATGGTGTTGATGTCCAGGTGGTTGGTCGGTTCGTCGAGCAACAGCACTTCCGGATCGGAGAACAGTGCCTGCGCCAGCAGCACGCGCAGTTTCCAGCCCGGCGAAACTTCGCTCATCGGGCCGAAGTGCTGCTCGATGCCGATACCCAGGCCCAGCAACAGTTCACCGGCGCGGGATTCGGCGGTGTAGCCGTCCATTTCGGCGAATTCGGTTTCCAGCTCGGCCACGGCCATGCCGTCTTCTTCGCTCATTTCCGGCAGCGAGTAGATGCGATCGCGCTCGGCCTTGACCTTCCACAGCTCTTCGTGACCCATGATCACGGTGTCGATCACGGTGAATTCTTCGTAGGCGAACTGATCCTGACGCAACTTGCCCAGGCGCACGTTCGGCTCGAGCATGACCTGACCGCCGGACGGGTCGAGGTCACCGCCGAGGATTTTCATGAAGGTCGACTTGCCGCAACCGTTGGCGCCGATCAGACCGTAGCGATTGCCCGCGCCGAATTTGACCGAAACGTTTTCGAAGAGCGGCTTGGCGCCGAACTGCATCGTGATGTTAGCTGTAGAGATCAAGAGTTTTTCCTGCGAAGCATTCTTAAAAAGCGAGGGTGCGGCTGCAGCGCTTGGCCCGAGTCAAAGTGCGCTGAAGCGGGGAAGTCCCGTCATCAACCAAGGGGGGCGCGTAAAGTTTGGCGGCGATTGTACTGGTCTGGCGCTTTAAACGATAGGGCGATCACGCCACGATCGCCGATTGGCATGATCGCAGGACAGTTTTTCACAGTTGAAGATTCACTATCGGTTACAAACTGTGGCTAAAATGCCACCTTTCACCGAGCGCCCGGTTTCTGGCGCGGGCTCAAGGACGTGCCATGTGTATTCAGACCACTGCATAAGACGCTGGGCCCCAGGCCGCCAAGCGCGCAGTTTGTTCACTTCTGACGTGTGACGATTTCCGTGAAACTCATCATTGCTGCTATTTATGTCATTTCGATTGCATACGTTCATCTTCGTGGCCGTGTGCGCCACAAACTGGGTCGACAGCTCAGCGACCATTCGACGTTTCTCGCGCCGATCAACTGCTTTCTGTATCTGTTCTCGAAAAAGCCGAACAAGCCTTATCTCGACCCGGCCGAGTTCCCTGATCTGAGTCCGTTGCAGGCGCACTGGGAAGAAATCCGCGAAGAAGGGCAAAACCTGCTGCGTGCCGGCGAAATCAAGCGCTCCAACCAATACGACGATGTCGGTTTCAACTCGTTCTTCAAAAGCGGCTGGAAGCGTTTCTATCTGAAGTGGTACGGCGAGAGCCATCCGTCGGCGATGAAGCTGTGCCCGCGCACCACCGAGCTGGTGCAGAGCATCGGCTCGATCAAAGCGGCAATGTTCGCCGAGCTGCCACCGGGTTCGAAGCTGGTACGCCATCGTGACCCGTATGCAGGTTCCTACCGCTACCATCTGGGTCTGGACACGCCGAACGACGCCGGCTGCTACATCAACGTCGATGGCGAGAGCTACCACTGGCGCGATGGCGAAGCGGTAATGTTCGACGAGACGTTTATTCATTACGCCGAAAACACTACCGACAAGAATCGCATCATCCTCTTCTGTGACATCGAGCGGCCGATGAAGTACCGCTGGGCTGCAGCGTTCAACGCCTGGTTCAGCCGCACGGTGATGTCGGCTGCCGGTGCACCGAACGATGCCGGCGACCGCACTGGCGGCATCAACCGCTTGTTCACGCGGATCTACAAGATTCGTCTGCGTGGTAAAGAGCTGAAAAAACGCAATCGCAAGCGCTACTACATGGAAAAGTGGGCGATCTTCGGCGGTTTGCTGGCGGTGTTCATTCTGATCTGAGTTTTTGCATTGCTTTGGCTGGCCCCTTCGCGAGCAGGCTCGCTCCCACCTTGGTCTTGAGTGATAGCAATTTTCTCATTCGACTCAGAACCCTGTGGGAGCTAGCCTGCTAGCAATGACTCTCTCAAATACAACCTGTCAGTTGGCTGACAATCCTTCTATTTGTCATTCTCCCGAGGCCTTCTTTGTCCTCTTGGCTGGCGCAGCCTTGGTGGCGGCCTTCGCCTTCGGCTTCGCCGGTGCTTTTCCGCCAAGGCTACGTTTCAGCAACTCGGTCAAATCGATAACATCGGCCGTTTTGCGCTCTTCTTCGCCGCCCACCGTCTCGACATCCTCGATCTTGCCTTCATGGGCTTTCTTCTCGACCAGCGCCATGATCTTGTCTTCGAACTCATCCTTGTAATCCTCGGGCTTCCAGTCCGCGCTCATGTCCTGCACCAACCGCTTGGCCATGTCCAGTTCGCCCTTGGCCAACTGCGGTTTGGTCACTTCAGGACCCAATTCCAACTCGTCAAGGCCACGCACCTCCTGCGGCCAGCGCAATTTCACCAGCACCAATGCATCTTCCAGTGGCATCAACGCCGCAAGGTATTGGCGCGTATGCAGTACCACCCGGGCGAGGGCGACCTTGTTGGTCTTGCTCAGGGTTTCACGCAGTAACGCGTAGACCTTGCCGCCACGCTTGTCCGGCGCCAGGTAGTAGGGTGTGTCGATGTTTTGCAGGGGAATCTGTTCGGCGTCGACAAAGGAAAAGATGTCGATGGTCTGCGTTGAAACCGGGTGCGCCGAGCGGATTTCCTCTTCGCTGAGCACCACATAACGACCTTTTTCATAGGCCACACCTTTGACAATGTGTTCCTTGGTGACTTCCTTGCCGGTGACCTTGTTCACCCGTTTATAGCCCACCGGGTCCATGCTGCGGCTGTCGAGCCAATCGAAATCGACGCCCTGCGACGAGGTCGCCGAGACCAGTGCGACAGGGATGTGTACCAGTCCGAAACTGATCGCGCCTTTCCAGATTGCCCGAGCCATGATGCATTCTCCGAGTGATGATCGGATGACCTGCAGCTGTGGCTGAAAGTTTCCCCGAAATGCGCGGGTTTCCAGGGACTCGGTCAAGCCGTGTTACATGTTGTTTAAGGCTTGTGGGTTAACAAATCCGAACCCTCGGCGTAGCGTGGACTCGAAGGCTCTATCCCTGGCCCATCGAGAGGCAGCGTCATGAACCGCATTCTGCTTGGCATCGTCGTCCTGACCCTCAGTGGCGGTCTGGTTCATGCCGACGTCCTGTTGGCCCAAAGCCCGACGGGTAACAGCAACAACCCCTACAACAGTCCGATTCGCCGGGCCAACCCTAATAGCATGCAGGGCACCCAGCCGAGCGCTCCGCCCGTTCGGGGGCCGAACACTGTGCCGACGCCACGTCAGCCTACGGTCGAGAACCGAGGCATTGGCAACGGCCAGCCGATCCGCTCGGTGCCGAGTACACCCCCCACGTTCATTCCCAACCCTCCTTCGCGTAGCGGAGACAGCAACCGTTGAGCGGCAGAACAGAGGTTCTGCCGGCCTTTGCAAACGAACAAAAGGAATCGTGCATGTTGCGTAAAACCCTTCTAGCCACTTTCTGTGCCGGCGCGCTGATCAGCGCTCCGGTATTCGCCGCCGCCCCTAAAGAGCTGCAAAGCGAACAGGGCACCCTCGAAGTCACGACCATCAGCGCAGGCCTTGAGCATCCATGGGCCTTGGCATTTCTGCCGGATCGCCAAGGCATGCTGGTCAGTGAACGTCCCGGCAATCTGCGCGTGGTGAGCGCCGACGGCAAGCTGTCGGCGCCGATTTCCGGCGTGCCGCAGGTCTGGGCCAAAGGGCAGGGTGGGTTACTGGATGTCGTGCTGTCGCCGGACTTCAAAGAGGATCGCCTGGTCTATCTTTCTTTTGCCGAAGGTGGCGGTGCCGGCGACAAGGCAGGCACCGCCGTCGGGCGTGGACGGCTTTCGGACGATTTGAAGACGTTGAAGGACTTCAAAGTGATCTTCCGTCAGGAACCGAAGCTTTCGGTGGGCAACCATTTCGGCTCGCGGCTGGTGTTTGATCGCGACGGCTATCTGTTCATCACCCTGGGTGAGAACAATGACCGGCCCACGGCGCAGGATCTCGACAAGCTGCAAGGCAAGGTCGTGCGCATTTATCCGGACGGCAAGGTGCCGGACGACAACCCCTTTGTCGGCCAGTCCGGCGTTCGTCCCGAGATCTGGGCATACGGCCTGCGCAACCCGCAGGGCGCGGCGCTTAACCCATGGACCGGCACGTTGTGGGAAAACGAGCACGGCCCGCGCGGTGGCGATGAGGTGAACATCATCGAACGCGGCAAGAATTACGGCTGGCCACTGGCGACCCACGGCATCAATTACTCGATGCAGCCGATCCCGGAAGCCCAGGGTAAAACTGCCGAAGGCACTGTCGCGCCGCACCACGTCTGGGAGAAGTCGCCGGGCGTCACCGGTATGGCGTTTTACGATGGCGACCGCTTCAAGCCGTGGCAGCACAACGCGTTTATCGGCGCCTTGGTGACTCAGGAACTGATTCGTCTGCAGTTCGATGGTGACAAGGTGGTGCACGAGGAGCGTTTGCTCGGCGAACTCAAGCAGCGCATTCGCGATGTGCGGCAAGGGCCGGACGGTTACTTGTATGTGCTGACGGATGAAGAGAAGGGCTCGCTGTACAAGATCGGCCTGAAGCCCGCACCTTGACGGGTATTCCCCTGTCGGAGCTGTCGAGTGCAACGAGGCTGCGATCTTTTGATCTTGTTTTTCAAAATCAAAAGATCGCAGCCTGCGGCAGCTCCTACAGGTGGGTTCTCACGTTTCGCGGGAATACAGCACCACCGCAGCACGCAATTTGCCCCGGCCAAACCGGCACATTTTCTCGAACTCGCCATGGCTCACCGGCACATGCTGGCAATCCATGGGCTGTCGATGCTGGCTGTGATCGACATCCGGGTCGTGCAGGTAAACGAAATCTTCGTCGCAATCGGTCACGACCACCCAATGCGGTGATTTAGAGCGGGTCAGCCGATAGCTGCTGATCAACACCAGTGGCTGCCCACCGGCGTCCAGCAGTCGCGGCAGATCCAGCGCCACACCGAGCAGGCACTCGACATCAGTTTCCTGTAACTGCGCCGTGAACTCGTCGTGCACCAAACGCATGACGTCTTTTTTATGCGCATCACGCACACCGTCGAGGAACAGCGGCCCAGCCAGACTCAACTGCAAGCACACCTTGAAGCCCCGCCGCCACGCCGCCAACGCCAATCCCTGCGGACTGCAACCGCCGTGGCCGGAGGTCATGAACACCGTGGTCGCCTCACGCCAGAGCTGCAGTTCTTCACGTCGCTCCAGTAGCCGCTCTGATTGCAGTGCGCCCATGGCCATCAACAGACACGCCGGGCCACAGGTGAAATCGGTGGTTTGCCGGTAGTAGGGCACCTTGATGCTGCGCGAATCGCGATGCTGAAGAATGCGTTTCTCCAGGCGCAGCGCATCGGCATGGTCTTCGTAGTAATCGTGAATCAGTGCAAAGCGCCGGTAGCCATTGCGTTCATACAGCGCAATCGCGGCAGGGTTGTCGGTGCGCACCTCCAGGCGCAGGTACGCGCAGTCGTGCTCCAGCGCCAGCGCCTCAATGCGTTGCAGCAGTTGTTTGCTCAGGCCGGTGCCGCGCGCTTCGATGGCGAGTGCGATGGAATACAGCCGCGCGAGTGAAGTACCGCGATGGAACAACACCAACGCGTAACCCAGCAATTGACCGTCGCACTCGGCCACCAGCAGCCGCCCGTGAGCGCGGGTGATCATCCATTGAAAACTGCGACTGGTAAGCCGGTCAGTGGTGAAACATTGCATTTCCAGTGCCAGCAGCGCCGGCAAGTCGTCAACTACCGCCAAACGAAAAACAGCCTTCATATGACCACCGTAAAAGTTGCGTAACGAAACGAGACTTTCGAAAAACTTCGTGCTTAATAGAAAAGGTCTTGTTCTCCAACGGATCAATCTCTATGTCAGCGGTACAGGGTCATTGGCGCGAAGTATCCGAGCAAAGTTTGCCGGCGGCAACTTATTTGAACTCGGCGATCAAAACATCCAGCCAGGTTGTAATTATTGTCGAGCGCAAGGAAGACTGGGCGTCATACTTCCCCAGTGAAGACATCGTGACGGCTCAGGAGTACCTCGAGCACAGTTGCGACAGCGAGACGGGAAAACGTGTGCAGGTGATCAATCTGTGCCGCAGTTACAAGTACCTGGGCCACGGCTACTACTGTTCGTTGCTGGCCGAAGCGCGGGGGCACAAGGTGATTCCGTCGGTGCGCACCATCAGCGAACTGACGAAAAAATCACTCTACGGCCTGGCACTGGACGATCTTGATAAAACCCTGGAGAAAGCCCTCAGTCATCACCTCTACAGTGATACCGAAGGTTTTACCCTGACCCTGTATTTTGGCCGAACACATATCGAGCCCTTACAGGATCTGGCCCGGCAGTTGTTTGAAGTGTTTCCCTGTCCGATTCTGTTAGTTGAGTTTCGCCGAACTAGCGGCTGGCACATCGAAGGGATAAAGTCTGGTGCTCTGCACAAGTTGCGCGATGATCAGGAAGATCAGTTCGCCAATGCGCTGGACGGTTTCAGTCGCAAAGTCTGGCGGATACCGCGTTCTCCGCAAGTGGCGCGCTACGACCTGGCAATTTTGCACGATCCACAGGAAGCGTTGCCGCCCTCCAACAGCAAGGCACTGGCGAATTTCGTCCGGGTCGGCAAAACCATGGGTATCGACGTCGAACTGATCGAACGTAAGGACTATGCGCGGCTGGCCGAGTACGACGGCCTGCTGATTCGCGAAACCACCAGCGTCGACAACCACACCTATCGCTTCGCCAAGAAGGCCGAGAGCGAAGGTCTGGTGGTGATGGACGACCCGACATCGATCCTGCGCTGCACCAACAAGGTCTATCTGACCGATCTGCTCAACAGCCATCAACTGGGTATGCCCGCCACCGAAATTCTCTACAAGGAGCGACCCGAAGACTTCGAACGCGTGGGCGAGCGTCTCGGTTTCCCGCTGGTGCTGAAGATTCCCGACGGTTGTTTTTCCCGAGGCGTGATCAAGGTCGAAAGCCAGCAGGCTTTGCTCGAAGCCACCGCTGAGTTGTTTGAGCATTCGGTGTTGCTGCTGGCTCAGGAGTTTTTCTACACCGAGTACGACTGGCGCATCGGCGTGCTCAACCGTAAACCGATTTTCGCCTGCCAATACTTCATGTCGAAGGGCCATTGGCAAATTTACAACCACAAGGCCAAAGGCCAGGACGTCAACGGCGAATGCCGGACGATGGCGATCCACGAAGCACCGCGTGCGGTGGTCGAACTGGCGGTGAAGACTGCCAACCTGATCGGCGACGGCCTCTACGGTGTCGATTTGAAACAGGCGGGCGACAAGGTTGTGGTGATCGAAGTCAACGACAACCCCAACCTCGACGCCGGTATCGAAGACGCTTATTTGCACGACGATCTGTATTCATTGGTGCTGGATGAGTTCGTGCGCCGTCTGGAACTCAAGCGTCGCGGTCAGGCCTGGTGATGCGCCGATGATCAACAGCTTTGCACTGAGCCACGGCGCCTTGCAGCGGGTCGAGCGACTGGACGCCGAGGTCATGCTGTTCAGCAACCCGGATGCCGCCGAGCGCGACTTGCTGCACAGTCATTTCAAGGTCGATGCGCATGCACTGGCGTCAGCGCTGGACCCGGACGAGGTGTCACGCATCGAGTTTCACCCCGACCATTTGTTCCTGATCTGGAAGCGTCCGGAAAACTATTCCGGTGGCGGCAGTCTGGCGTTTGAAGTGTCGTCGTGCGGATTGCTGTTCGCCCCGGGACAACTACTGGTGATCGCCACCGACGACACGCCGCTGCATGGCCTCGGCACCCGCCAGCCGTTGAATACGCCGCTGGATGTGTTGCTCGATCTGCTGTTCAACAACATCCATCACTACCTCGGCCATTTGAAGGTGATCAAACTGGTCGCCCGCGAACTGCAGCAGAAATTCAACGCCTCGATGCAGAACCAGCATCTGGTGCAGATGTTCAACCTCAGCGAAAGCCTGATCTATTACATCAACGCACTGCACAGCAACGGCGCGGTCCTGACACGCCTGCGCAATCATGCCGAGAAGCAGCATTTCGGCAGTGAAGCGCTCGGTCTGATCGACGACCTGATCATCGAAAACAACCAGTGCTACAAGCAGGCGGAAATCTACTCAACGGTGTTTTCCGGGCTGATCGATGCGCGCGGCAATCTGATGAACAACAGCATGAACAACCTGCTGCGCAAACTGACGTTGATCAACGTGGTATTTCTGCCGTTGAACCTGATTGCGAGCATTGGCGGCATGTCGGAGTTCAGCATGATGACGGCGGGGACACCGTGGTGGATTTCCTATCCGGTGTTTCTGGCGGTGATGTTGCTGGGGGCAGGGGGGATGTTGTTTGGATTAAGGCGTTTGGCCAGATGAGTGGGGTTGTGCAATAACCCGGGTAGGAGCTGCCGAAGGCTGCGATCTTTTGATCTTGGCTCTTAAAAACAAAATCAAAAGATCGCAGCCTTCGGCAGCTCCTACAGAGAACGCGCGCTGCAGTCCCGCATTTGGCCGAACCGCCACCGTGATGCCTTGTTATAGTTCGGGCCTCATTTTCAGCCCGGTAAAGGATCACTGCCATGACTCAATACTCCGCCTTCAGTGTCGAACTGGCCGACAACATCGCCCATGTGCAGATCAATCGCCCGGAAAAGATCAATTCGATGAACGCGGCGTTCTGGAGCGAGATCGTCGAGATCTTCCAGTGGATCGACGATACCGATGAAGTGCGCGTGGTGGTGCTCAGTGGCAACGGTAAACACTTTTCTTCCGGCATCGACCTGATGATGCTCGCCGGCGTCGCCAATGAACTGGGCAAGGACGTTGGCCGCAACGCGCGTCTGTTGCGCCGCAAGATCCTTACCCTGCAAGCGTCGTTCAACGCGGTTGACAACTGCCGCAAACCGGTGCTCGCAGCGATTCAGGGATATTGCCTGGGTGGCGCCATCGATCTGATTGCGGCCTGCGACATGCGTTATGCCGCCGAGGACGCGCAATTCTCGATCAAGGAAATCGATATCGGCATGGCCGCTGATGTTGGCACTTTGCAACGGTTGCCACGGATCATCGGTGACGGCATGCTGCGTGAACTGGCGTACACCGGTCGCACTTTTGGCGCTGACGAGGCGCGCAGCATCGGCCTGGTCAATCGCGTGTACAGCGACAAGGAAGCGCTGCTCGAAGGCGTGGTCGACATCGCCCGTGAAATCGCGTCGAAATCGCCGATCGCGGTCACCGGCACCAAGGAAATGATCAGCTACATGCGCGACCATCGCATCGACGACGGCCTCGAATACGTTGCCACCTGGAACGCCGCCATGTTGCAATCCACCGACTTGCGCGTGGCCATGGCGGCCCATATGAGCAAACAGAAACCCGAATTTCTGGACTGAGAAACCATGACATCTCGCTGGACCACTGCAGTACTCGATACCGATCAACCCGGCGGCTGGGCCGTGGCGCGCAGCCCGGACGGCTTTCTGTTCGATGACAACGGCGCGTTGTTCCCTCGGGAATGGCTCAAGCGTCAGGACCTGTCGATCCTCGCCGAGCACGGTATCGGCCATCTCGATGGCGAGCCGGTGTACCTGCTCGAACTGCGCAGTGCCAGCGAAGTGCCGGGTTGCAACTGGAAAGGTCTGCGGGCGTTCATGCTCGATGGCGATCACACGATCTACAAAGTGCTTGGTTACGCCGCTCAGATCGGCACGTGGGCGCGTGAGCATCGTTTCTGCGGCAATTGCGGGCAGGCGATGACACAGGTGCCGCGCGAACGGGCGATGTATTGCCAGCCGTGCGACCTGCGCAGTTATCCGCGCATTTCGCCGAGCATGATCGTGCTGATCACCCGTGGCGACGAGATTCTGCTGGCGCGTTCACCGCGTTTCGTCACCGGGGTTTACAGCACGCTGGCCGGGTTCGCCGAACCGGGCGAGTCGGCCGAGGATTGCCTGATTCGGGAAGTGCGCGAGGAAGTGCAGATCGAGGTGCAGAACATTCAGTACCTGGGCAGCCAGTGCTGGCCGTTCCCGCATTCGATGATGCTCGGCTTCCATGCCGAATATGCCGGTGGCGAGATTGTCTGTCAGGAAGACGAGATCGAAGACGCCCAGTGGTTCAACGTGCACGATCTGCCGCCGCTGCCAGCGTCCAAATCGATTGCCCGTTACCTGATCGACGTCTACGTCGCGCGGCGCTTAGGCCACGCTGAACCAGTGTTGCCAGGCTAGGCGCACGGTCAAACCCAGCACCACGGTGATGAACACCGGGCGAATGAACTTGGCGCCGCCGCTGATTGCGGTGCGCGCGCCAAAGAACGCGCCAACCATCACCGACAGGCCCATGCTCAGGCCGATGATCCAGTCCACCTGCCCGGAAAACACGAACACCGACAGCGCCGCAATGTTGCTGACGAAGTTCATGCTGCGCGCCACGCCGCTGGCCTTGACCAGGTCGATCGGGTAAAGCAGCAAGCTGCTCACCGTCCAGAATGCGCCAGTGCCGGGCCCGGCCACACCGTCATAAAAACCGAGGCTGAAGCCTTGGGTCGACTGCCATTTCTTTTTGATCGGCGCATCGCTGTCCAGCGGTGCTTTTGGCGTGCCGCCAAACAACAGATACAGACCGCAAGCGAAGACGATGACCGGGAGCATCTTGTTCAGCCATTCGGCCGGCAGGTAATGGGCGACGATGGCGCCGGTCAATGCGCCGACCAGCGTGCCGACAATCGCGTGCACCCACTGCCGTGGGTGGAACAGCTTGCGGCGGTAGAAGGTGAAACTGGCGGTGGCCGAGCCGAACGTCGAACTCAGTTTGTTGGTGCCCAGCACCAGATGTGGCGGCAGGCCTGCGGTCAGCAGCGCCGGGGTGGTCAACAGACCGCCGCCGCCGGCGATGGCGTCGATGAAACCGGCAATGAAAGCGACAAGGGCCAGAATGGCCAGAGTGGTGAGGTCAACGCTGAGTTCGAAAGGCATGGAAATCGGCTTATTCGGCAGGGCGCAGATTTGGCTGCGGGGAGGGCGGTCATGTTACCTGTATCCAACTGTTGCGGCGACCCGTAAAGCCCAATCGCGAGCAGGCTCACTCCTACAGGGGAACGCATTCCAAATGTAGGAGTGAGCCTGCTCGCGATGACGCCAGTCCGGCCATTCCATCACCCACTGTTGCCCACCCGACACCCAGACAACAAATCTCCTTGTGCAAAACATCTGCACAATCGAAAAAACCAACAAAACCGGGCATTTCCAGGCTGGCACATTTGCTGCTCTACCACTCTCATCTCCGCAAATGTCCCGAGGACACGCCAATGAGTCAGCAAGCCGTGAAATTTGCCTACTGGGTGCCGAACGTCAGCGGTGGGCTGGTGGTCAGCAAGATCGAACAGCGCACCGATTGGGGCATCGACTACAACCGCAAACTGGCGCAGATCGCCGAAGCGGCCGGGTTCGAATACGCGCTGACGCAGATCCGCTTCACCGCCGGTTACGGTGCCGAGTTTCAGCATGAGTCAGTCGCGTTCAGCCACGCATTGCTCGCAGCCACCAGCAAACTCAAAGTGATCGCGGCAATTTTGCCCGGCCCGTGGCAACCGGCACTGGCGGCGAAGCAACTGGCAACCATCGATCAACTCACCAACGGCCGCATCGCCGTGAATATCGTCAGCGGCTGGTTCAAAGGCGAATTCCACGCCATCGGCGAGCATTGGCTGGAGCATGACGAGCGTTATCGTCGTTCCGAAGAGTTCATTCGTTCATTGCGCGGCGTGTGGAGTCAGGACAACTTCACCTTTCGCGGCGACTTCTATCGTTTCGACAATTACAGCCTTAAACCGAAACCGCTGGGCCGTCCGGAGATTTTCCAGGGCGGCAGTTCCCGTGCGGCGCGAGACATGGCAGCGCGGGTTTCGGACTGGTATTTCACCAATGGCAACAGCGTTGAAGGGATCAAGGCGCAGGTTGACGATATTCGTGCCAAGGCAGCGGCGAATAATCATTCGGTGAAAGTGGGCGTCAACGCGTTTGTCATCGCCCGTGATACCGAAGAAGAAGCGCGCGCCGTGCTTGCGCAGATCATCGATCAGGCTGACCCGGAAGCCGTGAACGCCTTTGGTGATGCAGCAAAACAGGCGGGCCGGGCATCGCCGGAGGGTGAGGGCAACTGGGCGAAATCGACGTTTGAGGATCTGGTGCAGTACAACGATGGCTTCAAGACCAATCTGATTGGCACGCCGCTGCAGATTGCCGAGCGCATTGTGGCGTTGAAGGCGGTGGGTGTGGATCTGGTGCTGGCGGGGTTTCTGCACTTCCAGGAAGAGGTGCAGTATTTCGGTGAGCGAGTGTTGCCGCTGGTGCGCGAGCTGGAGGCCGAAAAGACTGCCGCCGTCGCCTGAACAACACAAACCCCCTGTAGGAGTGAGCCTGCTCGCGATGAGCGTCTGAACAGTCACCTTATATGTTGACTGACACACCGCTATCGCGAGCAGGCTCACTCCTACAATTGGACCTGTGTTGGCTTACAGGCCGAGGTCGGACAGGCTCGGATGATCATCCGGGCGGCGGCCCAGCGGCCAGTGGAACTTGCGCTCGCTTTCCTTGATCGGCATGTCGTTGATGCACGCGTAGCGCTGGAACATCAGGCCGTTATCATCGAACTCCCAGTTTTCGTTGCCATAAGAGCGGAACCAGTTGCCCGAATCATCGTGCCACTCATAGGCGTAACGCACGGCGATGCGGGTGTCGGAGTAGGCCCACAGTTCCTTGATCAAACGGTAATCCAGCTCCTTCGCCCATTTACGGGTCAGAAATGCCTTGGCCTCTTCACGGTTGTTGGCGAATTCGGCGCGATTGCGCCACTTGGTATCAAGGGTGTAAGCCAGCGAAACCCGTTCCGGATCACGCGAGTTCCAGCCATCCTCGGCCAGACGAACTTTCTCGATCGCCGATTCACGGTTGAAGGGCGGCAATGGCGGACGTACCTGAGCTGCAGTAGACATGTTCAGTCTCCCGATCTAATTAATAATTGAACAACAAGTCCGGCTTATTAAGGCGTTACAGGTCCAATAACTTTCGCGCCATGCATTGCGCATTATCGGCGGCACTGTGATCACCCATCACAAGCGCTACGGTAATGGCGCCGTCAATCAGGATCAGCAGCTGTTTGGCCAGCAGTTGCGGATCCTCGGCACCATGTTCGGTACACAGCTCGCACACGTAGTCGAGCAGCTTCTGTTTGTGTTCTTTCGCCACCAGGCGCACCGGGTCCTGTGGATCGCCGGTCTCGCCGCTGGTGTTGATGAAGGCGCAGCCGCGAAAGCCTTCGGAGGCGAACCAGCTCTTGAGCACGGTAAACAGGTTGAGCAGGCGATCGGCCGGGGTTTCAGCTTGATCGACAGCGCTTCGGTACCAGTGCATCCAGCGCACATCGCGGCGTTGCAGGGCGGCGACGGTCAGTGCGTCCTTATCGGCAAAGTAACGGTAGATACTTTTTCTGGAGACGCCGGCGGTTTTCACCAGAAGATCCATGCTGGTGGCAGCGATGCCACTTTTGTAGATCAGCTTTTCGGTGACATCCAGAATGATGTCGCGTGTGTCGTTGCTAGTGATTTCGTTCATGTGGCGAACAGTAGAACGATTGTTCTCCTTTGGCAATTTATTTTTAAGATCAAAAGATCGCCGCCTTCGGCAGCTCCTACATTGGCCTGTGTAGGAGCTGCCGAAGGCTGCGATCTTTTGATCTCTTTACGGGCACTAACAAGACCCGAAGGATGTGATGGTGTAAGCTCTCGGGTTCTTCGGATTCGACCCATTGCGAGCCCTATGCCGTTGCTTTTCAAACGTTCCTTGCTGCCCAAACTGCGCAGCTTTCCGCTGACCGCCGAGGCCGTGACCATTCTGTCCGGCGCCGCCGAGTTCCGTCGTTGCCTGCTGGAGAAAATCGCCGCCGCGACCCAGCGCATCTACATCGTTGCGCTGTATCTGCAGCAAGACGAAGCCGGTCAGGAAATCCTCGATGCGCTGCATGCCGCCAAGCTCAAGCGTCCCGAGCTGGAAATCGCCGTGGTCGTCGATTGGCTGCGCGCGCAACGCGGACTGATCGGTGCCGGCAAGCAGCCGGGCAATTCGGCTTGGTATCAGGAAATGACCCGCACGCACCAGAGCGAAGTGCCGGTGTACGGCGTGCCGGTGCAGACCCGTGAACTGTTCGGCGTGCTGCATCTGAAGGGCTTCGTGATTGACGACTGCGTGGTTTACAGCGGCGCGAGCCTGAACAACGTTTATCTGCACAAGTTCGACAAGTACCGCTTCGACCGTTATCACGTCCTGCAAAGCCACGAACTGGCGGACTCGATGCATCACTTGGTCAAGCACGGGCTGATCGAATCAAAAGCGGTGCATCGCCTCGATCTGCCGAACCTGCCGAGCACGCGCAGTCTGCGCAACGACATCGGCGATCTGCGCAGCCGCTTGAAATATGCCACTTACGACACGGCCACGGGCAGCACCGCCCGAGACGGCTTGTCCGTTACCCCGTTGCTCGGCGTCGGCAAGAACAACCCGTTGAACCGGGCGATTCTTGAGTTGATCGCCAGCGCGCAAAAACAGCTGACCATCTGCACGCCGTACTTCAACCTTCCGCTGGGGGTTATCCGTGAGGTCAATCGTGCGTTGGCCCGTGGCGTGAAGATCGACATCGTGGTCGGCGACAAGACTGCCAACGACTTCTATATCCCGCCGAGCGAGCCGTTCAAGGTGATTGCGGCGCTGCCGTATCTGTACGAGATCAGCTTGCGCCGCTTCGCCAAACGGCATCAGCGCAACATCGACAGCGGCCAGTTGAACCTGCACCTGTGGCGTGATGGCGACAACACCTATCACCTCAAGGGCATGTGGATCGATCAGCGCTATACGCTGCTGACCGGCAACAACCTCAATCCACGGGCGTTCCGTCTGGATCTGGAAAACGCGTTGTTGATTGATGACCCGAAAGGCGAATGGCTGGAGCCTCGGGCGAAGGAACTGGAGGAGATTTTCCGCCATACCACGCGGATCGACAGCTTTCAGAGTCTGGAGACGCTGCCAGAGTACCCGGCCGGGGTGGCCAAGTTTCTCAAGCGGGTGAGCCGGGTGCGGATTGAGCGGTTGCTCTACCGGATTTTGTAAGGCTTTAGATTTGTAGCGGTCATACAACCGCTATCGCGAGCAGGCTCACTCCTACAGGGGAACGCATTCCAAATGTAGGAGTGAGCCTGCTCGCGATAGGGTCTCAACATACGCTACAAGAACTCAGTTGAGACCGAGTTTGCCACGCAACGTGGACAGGTCTTCCGCCAGTGTATTCACCGGCCCAACCAGCGCTTTACGGTCGTTATCCTTCACCTTGTCATAAGTCTCAAACCCACCATCCTTGGTCTTGTACTTGGCCAGAATCTTGTCGACCGTGGCAAAGTTCTTATCGACCTTCGCTACGAAAGCCTTGTCCTGCTTCTCGATCTGCGGACGGAACAGGTCGACGATTTTCTTCGCGCCGTCAATGTTGCCCTGGAAGTCATACAGGTCGGTGTGGCTGTAGCGATCTTCTTCGCCGGAGATCTTGGTGGCGGCCACTTCTTCCAGCAGCGCAGCAGCACCGCCGACGACTTTCTCAGGCGGGAAGGTCAGGCCGGCAACACGGGTTTGCAGGTCTTTGACGTCTTTGTTCAAACCGTCTGCCAGGGCATCGAGGTCTTTGGTGCTTTTCTCCGAAAACAGCGAGTACTCGATGCGGTGGAAACCGGTGAAGTCTTCCGCTTTCACGCCTTTCTCGTGGTCGTCGACGCGCGAGTCGATGGACGCATCAAGGTCACTGAACAGCTCGGCAATCGGCTCGATCGACTCGTAGTAGACGCGGGTCGGTGCGTAGAGCTTTTGCGCGGTGGCCAGGTCGCCTTTTTTCACCGCGTCGGTGAACTGCTGCGTGTGGCTGGCCAGTTCATCGAGTTGTTCGGTGACGTAAATCTTGTAGTCCGACACCGGCCCCACCAGGTCCAGCGGTGCTGTCGCGGCAAACGCCGACAGCGGGGTGTTGAGCAAACCAAGGGTCAGCAATAACGCGAGTGGCGTCTTTTTCATGGGGGCGGCTCCAGTGTTGAGATTGTTTTATGCAGCGGTTTTCGGTTGTGTGGCGTTGAGCAGCGAGCGACCGATGAAGTCCCTGTCGCCCGTGACACCCGGCAGGGTGAAGAAGTAACCACCGCCGACCGGTTTGAGGTATTCCTCCAGCGGTTCGCCGTTGAGGCGGGTCTGCACGGTGATAAAGCCTTTTTCCAGATCAGCCTGGTAACAGATGAACAGCAAACCCATGTCGAGCTGGCCGTTCTTGTTCACACCGTTGGAATAGTTGAACGGCCGGCGCAGGATCAGGTTGGCCTGAGTCGCGGCCGTGCGCGGGTTGGCCAGGCGAATGTGCGCGTCGAGTTTGGTCAGCTTGCCCGCCGGGTCCTTGCTGTAATCCGGGACTTCGCTTTCATGCTGGCCACCCATCGGTGCACCGGTGGTTTTGACCCGGCCAAGGATGCTTTCCTGCTCCTGCAACGGCGTGCGGTCCCAGCGTTCGACAAAATTGCGGATGATGCGTACGGCCTGATAACTGCCGTGGGCGGCCCAGGCTGGCTCGTCGCTGCCCGGCTGCACCCAGACCAGGCGATCCATGGCTTTGCCATCGTTGGAATCAGGGTTGGCCGAACCGTCGCGGAAGCCCAGGAAGTTACGCGCCGATTGCGCTGGCACACCCGGTTTCGCAGGGGCTTGCGGCGGCACGCTGCCTTCCTGTTTCCAGCGCACCAGCAGCAGGTCGGGCAGGTTTTTGACGATGTCGCGCAGGGCGTGAATGTTGGTGTCGGCGGTGTTCGAGCAGAACTGCAGGCTCAGGTCGCCGTGGCAGCAATCGGCTTCCAGCGCATCGTTGGGGAAGCCGACCATACGGATCAGCCGTTTGGGTTTGGCGTCGGCCAGACCGAAGCGTTCGTCGAACAGCGACTCACCAACGGAAACGGTAATGGTCAGGTTATCCGGCGTCACGTTCGGGCCGAGGATGCCGGAATCCGGTGGTGGCAGTTTCGGATCGATCTGCGCGACCGGGCCGCCCTTCATCAGGAACGCAATGCGCTCGTTGAGCGTACGGAACAGCCGCTCGAGGTCTTCGCGATCACTGGCCAACACATCGAACGAAACCAGCATGCCCGAGGTCGGGCGCGGGGTGACGACGCCGGTTTGGTGTACACCGTGGAAATCGTGGCGGTCTTCGGTCTTGTCACTACTCGGCGCTTCGGTGACTTGTGCGGGCGCAGCGGCCATGGCCGGGCAGCTCAGGGCTGAACCTGCGAGGGCGACACCGGCGGCGCCCATGCCCATCAGGACACGGCGACGTTGCAGGTTGAGGTTTTCTGAATCTTTCATCGTGAATGGGTCTTCTGCTTACAGGCCGGAGAGGCCGAGGGCGGGATCGATGCCATCCAGTGCGTCGGCCAGGGCCTGAGCCTTGTCGGCGATCTGCTTGCGTTGTTCGCCGCTGATGGAGTCGTAGCTGGCGTAGCCGTCCTTGATCTTGTAGCTGTCGAGTTCGCTGTCGAAATCGGCCAAGGCCTTGTCGATTTTCGGCAGCAGGTCGGCGGCTGATTTGCTCAGCATCGGCCGTAGCAGATCGACGACTTTGCGCGCGGTTTGCGCATTGGCGGCGAAACCGTAGAGGTCGCTGTGGCTGTAGCGTTCTTCCTCACCGCTGGCGGCGCGCACGTCGGCTAGCGTGTTGAGGTTGCGCACGACGATGTTGACCAGTTGCTCCGGTGGCAGCGATTGCGCGAGCAGTTGCTGCTTGAGCGTGGTGACGTCGCTGAGCAGGCGCTGGGCGACCGGTGTCAGTTCGTCGAGTTTGCGTTGCTGGAACAGCGCGTATTCGACGCGGTGGAAGCCGACGAACGCCGGATCCTGCTCGCGTTTCTCGAAGTAATCGGCACGGGCGTTGATGCTGTTGTCCAGTTCCGCCAAGCGCTGCGCGGCCGGGGCCAGATGTTGATATGCCGCACGTGCCGGCAAATACAGCGCCTGAGCCTGGCTCAAGTCGCCGCTTTCAATCGCTTGATTGAGCGCCGTCACGGCTTTGATCAGCACGCTGCCTTGGCTGGCCAGGTACACGCGGAATTCTGACAGCGGCCCAACGAAAGCGACCATTGATGGTTTGGCTTTGGCGGCAGCGTCGGAGGCGGCGGTTGGCGTCACGTGCAAGGTGCCGCGCGGGTTGCTCAGCAGGCCGCAGGTGATCGCATAGTCGCCGGGCTGCAGATTGGCGTTGATCACCTGACTCAGGCCCGGTGCAATGTTTTCACGCTCTTCGACAACGAGCACGCCATCGAGAATTTCCCACTCCACCGCACGGTCGGAGCGGTTGACGATGCGGAAACTGGCGCGGCCGGCCGGCACCGTCAGTGCATTCGGCTCGCAGTTACCGGGATGAATGTTCACCACCACTTCATCGTGGTTGTGCTGACGCTTGGCGGCGGCCATTTTCGAGGCGTAATAAAACAGGCCACCGGCGGCGATCATTACTACCACCGAGCCGGCCACCGCCCAGCGCAAGGCGCGGGGAGGGGAGGCCTGAGGAGAGTTAGGCTTTGACATGAATGCCCTTATTGGCTGGAAACGGAAGACGGTTGTGCGCAGGACTTCGGTGCCGGGAGGAAAAACATCACCAGCGCCACCAGCAGATAGATCAGATACGCCCCAAGGGTGCTGACGGTCGGCGCATCCTGATAACCGAACATGCCGGCCAGCACCGAGCCCAACGGGCCGTCCATTGGCAGCGTCGCGCTGAAGTCGAAGAGCACGGTTTGCAGGTGATTCCATAGTCCGGCTTCATGCAGCGCTTGCACCGAGTTGGCAAGAATCCCGGCGGCGACCACCAGAATGAACAGGCCGGTCCACTTGAAGAACGCCGAAAGGTTCAGACGCATGCTGCCGCTGTAGATCAGGAAACCGACGATGATCGCCAGAATCAGCCCGAGCAGAGCACCGATCGGCGCGCCCGGGCCTTCGCTTTGCTGGAACACCGCGAGCAGGAAGAACACCGTTTCCAGACCTTCACGGGCGACCGCGAAAAAGACCATGGCGATCAGCGCAATGACCTGATGCTTCGAAGAGGTCAGCGCGTGATCCAGCGAGGCTTGCAGCGAATGTTTGATCGAACGCGCGACCTTGCGCATCCAGAACACCATGGAACTGAGAATACCCACCGCCACCAAACCGACGATGCCTTCGAACAGCTCCTGCTGCTTTTGCGGGAATTCGGCACTGACCAGTTCCAGACCACCGCCAACCAGCAGGGCGAGGGCGGCGGCGAGAAACACGCCGATCCACACGGCGGGCATCCATTGACCACGGCCAGTCTGTTGCAGGTAGCTGGCGATAATGCCAACGATCAGCGCGGCTTCAATGCCTTCGCGCAGCATGATCAGGAAGGGAACGAGCATTCGGCACCGAGTTGTAAGAGGAGATGTCAATTTGTAACATAATGACACTCATTCTCAAACAGCAAGGATTGACAATTACCTGAACGTAAGCTGAACAGCTCAACGCATGGCTCAAATGCGCTTAATACAGCTGGGAGACCTGGCCGTTGTAGACCTCGATCAACTGATCATAAGCGCGACCTACCCGCTGATAATCTTCACTCAACTGCTGCGCGGAGGCTTTTGCCGCCCAGTGATCGTGCAGGCGGTTGATCGCTTCCAGATACCGTTGGCCGGGTGCTCGCACATAGTTCCAGAGGTTCTCAGGCGAATCGGCGGTGCTCGTTGCCGGATGAGCCTGCATATACGCGCTGCCTGCGTCCCAGGCATCCTGCAGTGCCATTGCGCCCAGGCTCAGATCATTGGGCGAAAACGCCTGATCGCGAACCCGGTTATCGAGCGTGAGCATGAGGTTTCGCGCGTGCGTCATGTAGGTGAGGACATGCGCGTATTTGAACTTCTCCCGGGCCTTGAGTTGCTGCAGTTGCACCTGCCGCAAATCCTGATCTTGACGATCAAGTGCCCGGCGCAGCTGATCTGACGCGTCGAGGAAGTCTCTGGCCAGAGGAATGAACTGACTGTCGCGATCCGCCTTGTCCGCAGGACTGACCGAATAGAGCGCTCTGGGACTGAAAAAGTCGAAGCTTGTGGCCACAGCGTTGGCCGCCTTCAGGCTGGCTTCGTAGCGTTGTTGCAGTTGCAGTAGTTCGGGCGCGGTTTTCCGTAGAGCGCTGCTTTGCTGCGCATTCATCTGACAGCCGTACGCGTCATGAACGCTGGCGTAGAAAACCCTGTCGCGGGCATCGACCTTGCGCTGGTCAATGTTCAGATCCCGGCTCAGGTAACGGTCATAGGCATCACGCCAGCGGCCGTCGGCCTGGTTCAGGCAGGCAATCAGCGGGCGCAGGGCACTGGCCTTTTCCTGCTCGGCGAGGTCTGGTTGTTCGAGCCAACGCTGGACCGGGGCCAACAGCGCATGGTTGTCTTTCACTATATTGAGCAAGCCCCCGGTCAGCACGATGGTCAGCACGACTGCTTTTGCGCGTTTGTTCATCGCTGAGTCTCCCGTGCCTGTAAATGCCCATACCATTGTTTCAAATCAGGGATTTCCCGGCATTCCGGGCGACTGTCGAAAGCGCCGCTGCAACTGCGCTTGGCGAACGGTTGCAGGCCTTGATCGACGCCCATCAATTGCGCGCGAGCAATCAGAAAAACCAACACAGTTGTACCAATGACACCGACCATCAGGGCGATCGAGCCTGCCGCACCGAGCACGGGCAGGCGAACCTTGGGGCGCCTGAGGGTCAGCGTGCGTAGCCGGGCAACACGACTCAAACGACTCGCCGCGAGCATCACCACGCTGTACCCGGCAAAAGCTGCCGCTCCACAACAAGCCCACGTCAACGCGCCCATCACCCAACACGGCAACAACTGGCGAAGCACCAGCGGAGCGGGACGTCTGAAACTGAGGTGCCGTGACAATGTCCGGCTCAAGCGCATGTCCAGAGACCACAACCGGTCTGCCATCGGCCGCCATACCCACAGCAAGGCGGCGCCCGGCATTGCCAATGCGCACAGCCAGAACAGCAATGCAGCAAGGCTTGTGCCGAGCCCTGATCGATCAACCCAGTATTGCGCGCCCACCACCGTGAGTGACGCGCCAAACAGCCCGGCGTACATCGGCCAGTCCTGATTGGGCTGCCTGAGCGATTTCCAGAAATACGGATCGCCGTCGGGCATCTGCTGACTTCTCGCCGGGTCGAGGCGCTTGAGTGTTTCGGTGAGCGTCAGGCAGGCATTCCAGTCGGCTTCGAAAAAGCGCCGGGCAAAGGCGCGTCGTTCCTCGTCGCTCATAGGTGTCAGTAACAGGCGCGCCGCGCGGCTTTCGGGGGTACGGTCAGCCCGCTTGGCGAGGTTTTCAAGGGTTTCGATCATCACCCGGTCATCCCGGCGCTTCACCAGGATCGGCCAGCTTTGCGGGCAGCGTGATTGCTCGTCGTCGGTGTACCAGTGCTGATGCGTACAAAGCGTTTCAAACAGGCGGGGCGACCAGACGTGCGATTGCACCAGTAAACAGGCCAGCGTCTCATTGAACCAGTCATAGCGTTCGAACGGCTGTAACCAGTCAGCCTTTTTCAGCACCAGATAGCGCTCGATGAAGGCGTCGATCTGGCCTGCGTCGAGCAACTCGCGCAAGTCCTGTTCGACATGTTTGCAGTAAGCACCCAGCAGCAAATCAAGCGCGGCGGGCGACAAGTCCTCGCGCTGCCAGGCACTGAGCCAGTTGAAGTGCTCCAGTGCCCAGGCGGCGAGTTGCATCCTGTCGTCGCGCGGTGACAGGCACAGCATCAACAATTGATCTTCGAACGCCCGCTCGCAGTGTGAAACCCGCGCCTGAGCAAAACGTTCTGCAAGCTGATCGACGCAAACGCCTTCCAGCAACTGCGCAGCCTGTCGTTCTGCAGGGTCGCGCTCGATCTCCAGGGGTGGTGCAAGCGCGGGAGCCGGCGGCTGAGTTTGCACAGCAGGCTCTTGGCCATCGGGCGAATGCCTTGTCGCCATGTGGCGACTCCACGCCATTGCCTGCTCGTAAGCTTCGCGCAGACGCTGAAAACCGCTCGGATCTTCGTCCGGGCGGTGTACTTTGAGCAACGCGGCGTATTGGCGTTTTATGCTGCGTAAGTCGCTATCGGCTTCCAGCCCCAGAATGGCCCAGCAATTCAATGCCACGAACCTCGTTCCGCAACAAGGCGGCCAGTAATAGCCAAATCAACGCCGACGTTCATACGCTTACCGCTCCCTTTCAATTGCGCAATTCAACACGACAGCCTATCGGCCAGCGGGGCCGGTAGTTGAGCCGGCTTTTGCACAACGCTGGCTTTTTACTCAGTGCTGCCTAAGATGGCCGACAGATCAATCCGTACACCCGAGTGACGTTCAATGTCGGAAAAGGACACCATTGCCATACAACTGGTGCGTGAAGCGCTGCTGCAAAGTTGTGCCCCGGGCGCAGCCACCGAAGAGGTCTTGAACAAGGTCGGGATTGATCCGGCGTTGCTGCACACCGAACACAGCCGGGTGCCGGCCTCGCAGTACGCGAAGCTCTGGCGGTTATTGGCCCGCCGTGGCGATGACGAATTTTTCGGCATGGACCCGCGCAAGCTCAAGTCCGGCAGCCTTGAGTTCCTGTGCCGCAGCGCGATGGCGCAACCGACGCTGGCGGCGGGTTTGAACACGGGCCTGAGTTTTCTCTCATTGATGCTTGAACGCATGCCGGCGCAACTGGTGCACCAGCAAAGTCTGGCGGAAATCGTCCTGCTCGAAGATGACCCCGAGCCACGCCGCGCCTTCACTTATTTCACCTATTGGATGATCGTCCACGGCGTGGCCTGCTGGCTGGCCGGGCGGCGGATTCCGATTCTGGCGATCGAACTGCGCTGTCCGGCACCGGATTTCACCGATGACTACCGGGTGATGTTTTCGGAAAATCTGCGTTTTGAGCGGCCACGTACTCGAATGATTTTTTCTGCTGATTGCCTCGATCTGCCGATCAAGCGCACTGCCGAGGAATTGAAACGCTTTCTCGCCCACGCCCCGGCCAACATTCTGGTCAAGTACCGCGACCCGGAGAGCCTGGCCAGTCGGATCAAGCAGGATCTGCGGCAACTGCCCGCCGAGCAGTGGCCGGAAACTGAAGCGCTGGCGCAGCAGCTGTGCATGTCGGCCTCGACCTTGCGCCGACGCTTGGCGGAAGAAGGGCAGACCTATCAAGGGCTCAAGGACAGCGTGCGCAAGGAGTTGGCCATCGTCTGGCTGGCAGAGCCTTCGATCAGTTTTGTCGAGATTGCGGCGCGGTTGGGATTTGCCGATGCGAGTTCGTTTTACAAGGCGTTTCGCAAGTGGTCGGGATCGAATCCGGGCCACTATCGGACGCTGATCCTGAATGAGGTTGTCTGAACCGGCCTCTTCGCGAGCAAGCTCGCTCCCACAGGGGAATGCATTTCAAACTGTGGGAGCGAGCCTGCTCGCGAAAGCTTCCTTCCAGGCAACACAAGACTTAAACCTTGGCCAAACCAGTCAGCCACTTTGATGGCTTTGACCATTGCCGCCACCGCCCTACAGCGCGACTATCCCCCTGTTGTTTACGCTTCCCAGCCTAATAAAAAACAGAGGGATTCTGGCAATGCGCGATTACTTGTCTGCCACCACACAGTTCAACTATCAGCACACCGTGGATGCCGCGCTCAGCGGTACGCTGGAGGCGCTCAACGCCTGCGTCGAATGCTGCGACCGCCATGCCTTGCCGGGGCGTATCGCGCTGTTCTGGGAAGGCCGCGACGGCGCCAGTGCGACGTACACCTTCAGCGACCTGCAGGACAAAGCCGCGCGTTTGGCCAATTTCCTTCTCGCCCAAGGCGTGCAGAAGGGCGACAAAGTCGCGGGTCTGCTGCCGCGCAACGTCGAATTGCTCATCACTGTGTTGGCCACTTGGCGTATCGGCGCGGTGTATCAGCCGCTGTTCACCGCGTTCGGCCCCAAAGCCCTCGAACATCGCCTGAACAGCTCAGGCGCCAAAGTCGTGGTCACTGACGCGGTCAACCGGCCGAAACTCGCTGAGGTTGCTGACTGCCCGACACTCGTCACCGTTGGCGGCGCCAAAGGCCAGGGCATCGTCCGTGGTGATTACAGTTTCTGGGCCGAACTGGCCAACTATTCCAACGTTTGCGAACCGGTGCTGCTGACCGGCGAAGATCCATTCCTGCTGATGTTCACCTCAGGCACCACCGGCCCGTCGAAAGCCCTGTCGGTACCGCTCAAAGCCATTGTCGCGTTCCAGAGCTACACCCGCGACGCCGTCGATCTGCGCCCGGAAGACTCATTCTGGAACGTCGCCGATCCGGGTTGGGCCTACGGCATTTACTTCGGCGTGACCGGGCCGCTGTCGATGGGCCATCCGATCACCTTTTACGATGGCCCGTTCACCCTCGAAAGCACCTGCCGGGTGATCAACAAATACGGCATCACCAACCTGACCGGTTCGCCAACGGCTTATCGCTTGCTGATTGCCGGCGGCGATGAGTTCGCCAAGTCGATCAAAGGCAAATTGCGCATTGTCAGCAGCGCTGGCGAACCGCTGAACCCGGAAGTGATCCGCTGGTTCGCCGACAACCTCGACGTGGTCATTCACGACCATTACGGCCAGACCGAACTGGGCATGGTGCTGTGCAACCACCATGGACTTGAGCATCCGGTGCACGTCGGTGCCGCCGGCTTCGCCTCGCCGGGCCACCGCATCGTTGTGCTCGATGATCAGTACCACGAACTCGGCGTCGGCCAGCCAGGCATCCTCGCCATCGATCGTCCGCAATCGCCGATGTGCTGGTTCGGCGGTTACGAAGGCGCGCCAACCAAGGCGTTCGTCGGCGATTACTACCTGAGCGGCGACACCGTGGAATGGAATCCGGACGGCAGCATCAGCTTCGTCGGCCGCAGTGACGACGTGATCACCACTTCCGGCTACCGCGTCGGCCCGTTCGACGTCGAAAGCGCGTTGATCGAACACCCGGCGGTGGTCGAAGCGGCGGTCGTCGGCAAACCGGATCCGGAGCGCACCGAACTGGTCAAAGCTTTTGTGGTGCTCAGCGCGCAATACCGCGCCGCCCCAGAACTCGCGGAGGAGCTGCGCCAACACGTGCGCAAGCGTCTGGCCGCGCATTCGTACCCGCGTGAAATCGAATTTGTCAGCGAATTGCCCAAGACCCCGAGTGGCAAATTGCAGCGCTTTATCTTGCGCAACCAGGAAATCGCCAAGGCTCAAGAGGCTGCGGCGCATAACGTTTCAGCTTGAATCAGGAAATACAGTCATGCAGATCGAGAACAAGGTTTTTATCGTCACCGGCGGCGCATCCGGCCTCGGTGCCGCCAGCGCTGAATTGCTGGTCAGTGCCGGCGCCAAAGTGATGCTGGTGGACATGAATGCCGAAGCGGTCGCCGCGCAGGCTCAGCGTCTCGGCGCGAAAAGCGTGGTTGCCGATATCAGCAATGAAGCTGCCGCCGAAGCCGCCGTGCAAGCGACCGTCGCAGCGTTTGGCAGCCTCAACGGTCTGGTCAACTGCGCCGGTATCGTGCGTGGCGAGAAGATCCTCGGCAAAAACGGCCCGCATGCACTGAGTAGTTTTGCTCAGGTGATCAACGTCAACCTGATCGGCAGCTTCAACATGCTGCGTCTGGCAGCTGCGGCGATCGCCGAGAGCGAAGCCAACGCGGACGGCGAACGCGGCGTGATCATCAACACTGCCTCGGTGGCAGCGTTCGACGGTCAGATCGGCCAAGCGGCTTACGCGGCCTCCAAAGGCGCGATCGCCAGCCTGACGCTGCCCGCCGCCCGCGAACTGGCGCGCTTCGGTATCCGTGTGATGACCATTGCCCCAGGCATTTTTGAAACGCCGATGATGGCCGGCATGACCCCGGAAGTCCGCGATTCGCTGGCTGCCGGCGTACCGTTCCCGCCACGTCTGGGCAAGCCCGCCGAGTACGCCGCACTGGTTCGGCATATCATCGAAAACAGCATGCTCAACGGCGAGGTGATCCGTCTCGACGGTGCCTTGCGCATGGCCGCCAAGTAAGGAGGATTTGTCATGACTATTTCCAACGATCCGATTGTTATCGTCAGCGCCGTGCGCACGCCAATGGGCGGCTTTCAGGGCGAACTGAAAAGTCTTACCGCGCCGCAACTCGGTGCTGCGGCGATCAAGGCTGCGGTTGAGCGTGCCGGTGTCGCCAGCGACTCGGTCGATGAAGTGCTGTTCGGTTGTGTGCTGCCTGCCGGGCTCGGCCAGGCACCTGCACGTCAGGCTGCGCTGGGCGCCGGGCTGGATAAATCGACCCGTTGCACCACCGTCAACAAGATGTGCGGTTCGGGCATGGAAACCACCATTCTCGCCCACGACATGCTGGTTGCCGGCAGCGCCGACGTGGTGATCGCCGGTGGTATGGAAAGCATGTCCAACTCGCCGTACTTGCTTGATCGCGCCCGCGCCGGTTATCGCATGGGCCATGGTCGCGTGCTCGACTCGATGTTCCTCGACGGTCTCGAAGACGCCTACGACAAGGGGCGTCTGATGGGCACCTTCGCCGAGGATTGCGCCGAGACCAACCACTTCAGTCGTGAAGCGCAGGACGCCTTTGCTATCGCCTCGACCACCCGCGCGCAGCAGGCGATCAAGGACGGCAGCTTCAAGGACGAAATCGTCCCGCTCACCGTGACCGTCGGCAAAGAGCAGGTGCTGATCAGCCATGACGAACAGCCACCGAAAGCCAAACTCGACAAAGTGGCCTCGCTGAAACCGGCGTTCCGCGAGGGCGGCACGGTGACGGCGGCGAATTCCAGTTCGATCTCTGACGGTGCGGCGGCGCTGGTGCTGATGCGTCAGTCGCAGGCACAGAAACTCGGGCTGAAACCGCTGGCGGTAATTCATGGCCATGCTGCGTTCGCCGACACCCCAGGCCTGTTTCCGGTGGCGCCGATTGGTGCGATCAAGAAGTTGATCAAGAAAACCGGCTGGTCGCTGGGTGACGTCGATCTGTTCGAGGTCAACGAAGCGTTTGCCGTGGTTGGCATGGCGGCGATGACGCATCTGGAAATTCCCCATGACAAGTTGAATGTGCATGGTGGGGCCTGTGCGCTCGGCCATCCGATCGGTGCGTCGGGTGCACGGATTCTGGTGACGTTGCTGTCGGCGTTGCGCCAGCGGAAGCAGAAACGCGGTATCGCGGCGATCTGCATCGGCGGCGGCGAAGCGACAGCCATGGCTGTGGAATGCGTCTACTGAAACAAACGCCAATCCCCTTGTAGGAGTGAGCCTGCTCGCGATGACGTCGTGTCAGTCACCACTGATTTATATGACCCACCGCTATCGCGAGCAGGCTCACTCCTACAGGTGAAAGCGGTGCGACTGATATTTAAGGATTCACCATGATTCCCAACGAAGACCAAACCCAGATCCGCGACATGGCCCGGCAGTTCGCCGAGGAACGCTTGAAGCCGTTCGCCGCCGAGTGGGATCGCGAGCACCGTTTTCCCAAGGAAGCCATCGGCCAAATGGCTGAGCTGGGCTTCTTCGGCATGCTCGTGCCGGAGCAGTGGGGCGGTTGCGACACCGGTTATCTGGCCTACGCCATGGCCCTGGAAGAAATCGCCGCCGGCGACGGCGCCTGTTCGACGATCATGAGCGTGCACAACTCGGTGGGTTGCGTGCCGATTCTCAAGTTCGGCAACGATGATCAGCGTGAACGCTTTCTCAAACCCTTGGCCAGCGGCGCCATGCTCGGCGCCTTCGCGCTGACCGAACCGCAGGCTGGTTCCGATGCCAGCAGCCTGAAAACCCGCGCACGCCTGGAAGGCGATCACTACGTGCTGAATGGCTGCAAACAGTTCATCACCTCCGGGCAAAACGCCGGGATCGTCATCGTGTTTGCGGTGACCGATCCGAGCGCCGGCAAGCGCGGCATCAGCGCGTTTATCGTGCCGACCGATTCGCCGGGCTATAAAGTCGCCCGCGTCGAAGACAAACTCGGCCAGCACGCCTCCGACACCTGTCAGATTCTCTTCGAAGATGTAAAAGTGCCGGTGGCCAACCGCTTGGGCGAAGAGGGCGAGGGCTACAAGATCGCCTTGGCCAACCTCGAAGGCGGCCGCGTCGGCATCGCTTCGCAATCGGTGGGCATGGCCCGCGCGGCGTTCGAAGCGGCGCGTGATTACGCCCGCGAGCGCGACACCTTCGGCAAGCCGATCATCGAGCATCAGGCCGTGGCATTTCGCTTGGCCGACATGGCTACACAGATAGCCGTTGCCCGGCAAATGGTGCACTACGCGGCGGCCCTGCGTGACAGTGGCCAACCGGCGCTGGTCGAGGCGTCGATGGCCAAGCTGTTCGCCTCGGAGATGGCCGAAAAGGTCTGCTCGATGGCCTTGCAAACCCTTGGCGGCTACGGTTACCTCAACGACTTCCCGCTGGAACGGATCTACCGCGACGTGCGCGTCTGCCAGATCTACGAAGGCACCAGCGATATTCAGCGCATGGTTATTTCGCGCAATCTTTGAGAAGGAATTTTATTCATGACTTATGAAACCATTCTGTTGGAAACCCACGGCCGCGTAGGCCTGATCACCCTCAATCGCCCGCAGGCGCTGAACGCGTTGAATGCGCAGTTGGTCAGCGAAGTGAATCAGGCCCTTGATGCGCTGGAAGCCGATGCGAACATCGGTTGCATCGTCCTCACAGGCTCGAAAAAGGCTTTCGCCGCCGGTGCTGACATCAAGGAAATGGCCGAGCTGACCTACCCGCAGATCTACATGGACGACCTGTTCAGCGACAGCGATCGCGTGGCTAACCGACGCAAGCCAATCATCGCGGCGGTCAACGGTTTCGCCTTGGGCGGCGGCTGTGAACTGGCGTTGATGTGTGACTTCATTCTGGCCGGTGACAACGCCAAGTTCGGTCAGCCGGAAATCAACCTCGGCGTGCTGCCGGGCATGGGCGGGACCCAGCGCCTGACTCGCGCCGTGGGCAAGGCCAAGGCCATGGAAATGTGCCTGAGCGGGCGTTTGATTGACGCCGTAGAGGCTGAGCGTTGCGGCATCGTTGCGCGGATTGTGCCGAGTGATGAGCTGCTCGATGAGGCGCTGAAAGTGGCCGCAGTGATCGCCAGCAAATCGCTACCGATTGCGATGATGGTCAAGGAAAGCGTCAACCGTGCCTTTGAAGTGAACCTGACCGAGGGCGTGCGCTTTGAGCGTCGTGTGTTCCATGCGGCGTTTGCCACCCAGGATCAGAAGGAAGGGATGGCGGCGTTTGTGGCCAAGCGTGAGGCGGAGTTCAAGGGCAAATAAATGCGGTGCCTGAGCTGACGCCTTCGCGAGCAGGCTCGCTCCCACATGAGGTTCTCGGCGTTCACAAAACCTGTATTCGCTGGAGATCTTTGTGGGAGCGAGCCTGCTCGCGAAGCTTTCAAGGCTTGATGTACATCAAAATCAAAAGCCCCTCACCCTAGCCCTCTCCCGGAGGGAGAGGGGACTGATTGGGGAATATTGATGATCTGCGCCGACCTGATTCTGATTTAGCGAATCCATAGTCGACCCGGTCTTTCAGGTCGATGGATACTGCCAGACACCTCGGTCGGCCCCCTCTCCCTCTGGGAGAGGGGACTGATTGGGGAATATTGATGATCTGCGCCGACCTGATTCTGATTTAGCGAATCCATAGTCGACCCGGTCTTTCAGGTCGATGGATACTGCCAGACACCTCGGTCGGCTCCCTCTCCCTCTGGGAGAGGGGACTGATTGGGGAATATTGATGATCTGCGCCGACCTGATTCTGATTTAGCGAATCCATAGTCGACCCGGTCTTTCAGGTCGATGGATACTGCCAGACACCTCGGTCGGCCCCCTCTCCCTCTGGGAGAGGGGACTGATTGGGGAATATTGATGATCTGCGCCGACCTGATTCTGATTTAGCGAATCCATAGTCGACCCGGTCTTTCAGGTCGATGGATACTGCCAGACACCTCGGTCGGCTCCCTCTCCCTCTGGGAGAGGGGACTGATTGGGGAATATTGATGATCTGCGCCGACCTGATTCTGATTTAGCGAATCCATAGTCGACCCGGTCTTTCAGGTCGATGGATACTGCCAGACACCTCGGTCGGCTCCCTCTCCCTCTGGGAGAGGGCTGGGGTGAGGGAAAGGGGCCAACGCCATTACAACTGATAGTTCTTCAACTCCCGCGCAATCACCATCCGCTGAATCTCGCTCGAACCTTCATAGATCTGGGTAATCCGCGCATCGCGGTAGTACTTCTCGACTGGATAATCCTCCAGATACCCATAGCCGCCATGAATCTGAATCGCCGATGAGCAGACCTTCTCGGCCATCTCTGAGGCAAACAACTTGGCCTGCGAAGCCTCGGACAAGCACGGTTTTCCTGCCGTCCGCAGCCGCGCCGCATGCAGAATCATCAGCCGCGCCGCGTTGATCTGCATGTGCATGTCGGCCAGCAGATTGGCAATGCTCTGGTGTTCATTGATCGGTTTGCCGAACTGGATACGGTCGCGCGAATACACCAGCGCCGCTTCAAACGCCGCACGGGCGATACCCAGTGCTTGCGCGGCGATCCCGATGCGTCCGCCTTCGAGGTTGGACAGGGCAATCGCCAGCCCCTTGCCGCGCTCGCCGAGCAGATTGGCCTCGGGAATGCTGCAGTTGTTCAGCGTCACCGCGCAGGTATCCGAGGCGCGAATGCCCATCTTGTGTTCGGTGCGATCCACGATAAAGCCGCCGGTATCGGTCGGCACCAGAAACGCCGAAATACCTTTCTTGCCCAGATCCGGATCGGTTACCGCAAACACGATCGCCAGCTTCGCCCGTTTGCCGTTGCTGACAAATTGCTTAGCGCCATTGATCACCCATTGACCGTCACGCAGTTCGGCGCGGGTGCGCAGGTTGTGCGCTTCGGAGCCGGCCTGCGGCTCGGTCAGGCAGAAGCAGCCGATGGTTTGACCGCTGGCCAGATCCGCCAGCCAGGTCTGTTTCTGTGCTTCGCTGCCGTAGTTGAGCACCGGGCCGCAGCCGACCGAGTTATGGATGCTCATGAACGCGCCGGTCGCGCCGTCACCGGCGGAAATCTCTTCCACAGCCAAGGCGTAGGCAACGTAATCGACGTAAGTGCCACCCCATTCCTCAGGCACCACCATGCCGAGCAAACCGAGTTCACCCATCTTCGCGACCAGCGCGTCGTCGATCCAGCCAGCCTTTTCCCAGGCCTGCGCGTGGGGCGCGATTTCACCACGGGCAAAGTCCCGGGCCATGTCGCGGATCATTACTTGTTCTTCAGTCAGTTCGAGATCGTGCATGGCTCAGCTCCCGCTCTCGGCAAATTCGTGAAAGAAACTCGCGACATGCTCCGCGTCCAGCGCAGCCAGGGTCGGTGGGTTCCAGCGCGGTGTCTTGTCTTTATCGATCAGCAGCGCGCGCACGCCTTCGATCAGGTCGCCACGTTCGAACCACTGGCGATCCAGATGCAGTTCGAGCGCGAAGCAATGTTCCAGGCTCAAGTGGCGACCACGACGGAGCATTTCCAGGGTCACCGCCATGGCTAGCGGCGAGCGGGTTTCCAGCAGGTCGGCCGTGGTGGTCGCCCATTCGTGGCTGTCAGCGACGGTCACTGCGCGCAATTGCTCGACCATGCTTGGCACATCCGGCAGCGCAAAAAAGTGGTCGATGGCCGGTCGCAAAACCTCAAGTGGCGCATCGGGCAGGGTTTGCACGGCGTGTTTAGCCAGCAGGTTCTGCAGCGCCTTGAGCGGCGTGTCCTGCCATTCCATCTGATCGAGTCTTTCATCGAGCAGCGCCAGTTTGCTGCTGTCCAGATACCAGTCGGCCAGCCCGCAATACAACGCATCGGCCGCGCGGATCTGCACGCCACTGACCCCGAGATAAATCCCCAGCTCACCGGGAATGCGCGGCAGGAAATAGCTGCCACCAACATCGGGGAAATAACCGATGGCTACTTCCGGCATCGCCAGCCGGCTCTTCTCGGTGACCACGCGCAGATCGGCGCCTTGCACCAGACCCATGCCGCCACCGAGGACAAAACCGTCCATCAAGGCCAGCACAGGTTTGCGGTAGTGATGAATCGTCAGGTCGAGGGCATATTCCTCGACAAAGAAATCTTCGTGCAGCGTGTCGCCGCTTTTGAAGCTGTCGTACAGGGAACGAATATCGCCGCCGGCGCAGAAGGCTTTTTCACCGGCACCGCGTAGGACAACGGCGTGGACATTGGCGTCGGTCGCCCAAGCGTCGAGTTGCTGTTGCAGCAAACGCACCATGTCGAGGGTAATGGCGTTGAGGCCGGCGGGGCGGTTGAGGGTCAGGTGACCGATATGGTTGCGAACCTCGGCCAGCACTTCGTTTTGCGTGGCGTCCATGGACTGGGTCCGCGTGGATGAAGCCTGAGCAGTCATCAGTAACTCCCTGCTTTTATTGTCTTTATTCGAAAAACTCGTGCGCGAGTGTTACCGGATCGTAACAGTGCAAATTTGCCCTGTACAACGGGGATATGTGCAGGCGCTGTCTGCGTTTTTACCTTAGACGATATGCAGAAGATTACTTCGAAAAAACCTCACCGATACTGCGGCGCCTGGCGTGCAGTTCGCTGGCATGGATCAACTGCTCGAGATCCTCTGGCGTCACATCGATAAACGCTTCCATATCCGCCAGCGCCAGTTTCAGGTCTTCGGCGGTGATGGCCTGACTGTCGACCGGGGCCAACACCGGCGCCGGTTCAGCCGGGCGTTTCGGATAACGGATGCGCGTCAGATTGTTGTAGGCAAGGGCGCTGATCAGCATGCTCGCCGCGCCGAGCATCACCGGTTCCATGGCCTTCCAGTCCAGGGCAATGGTCGCGGGATCGGCCAGCACCAACGTCAATGCCAACGCGCCTGCCGGTGGGTGCAGGCAACGCAGCCAGCACATCAGAATCAGCGCCATACCTGCTGCCAGACACGCGCTGCCAAGGGTTCGGCCAAGCACGTGAGCGACCAGCAACGCGACAACGCCGGCACACAAATAGCCGCCGAGAATCGACCACGGCTGAGCGAGAGCACCAGAGGACACGGCGAACAGCAACACCGCCGAAGCGCCCAGCGGGCCGATCAGGTGATAGGCGACTTCATGGCCGAACACCTGCGCGCACAGCCACACGCTGAATAACGTGCCCAAGGCCATGCCGATGGCGGCACGGCTCCATTCAGTCGGGCGGGTGTTGATGGCGGCGGGCAACCAGCGAGCGAGCATGTGAATCCGATCCTTGCAGCAAAATCGAGGCAAAAAAAAGGACTTGTCCGGCATATCCGGAAAGCCCTCGAAGCGTTCCAACATTGGGGGAGGAACGTGCACAGTGTGCCGGGCAAACTCGATGCTGACAAATTCATATTAATGAAGACTTAGTGCATTAATTTTGCATTCAAACCGCTCGGCGTCCACTGAGGAAGCACAGGGTGCCGCCCATCGCGGTCAGTGCGCTCAAGGCGTAGAACATCGTCGGTGCCGGTGTGTGCATCAACAGGAAGCCACAGATAACCGGGCTCAACGCGCCGCCCAGCGCGGCCAGATTTTGCGCGCCGTAGTAGCTGCCGCGCAGTTCTTCCGGGGCCAGGGTATCGACGAAGAGGAACTCCGACGGGTAAATGATCATTTCGCCAAGGGTGAAAATAAACATGGCAATGCACCAGCTGAGCAAGCTGTCGGCGAGGCTGAAACCGATCAATCCAAGGATGAACAGGCTGGTGCCGCCGGCAATCCAGTAGCGCAGTTTTTCGCGGCTGAGAAAGCGGCCAATCTGGTATTGCAGGAGGATCACCGTGATCGCATTGCAGGCGAGCAGGGCGGCCATGACTTGCAAGGCGCGCTTGGAATCACTGACCACCAGCAGATATTGCGACAGATACAGGGTGAATCGCCCGTGCACCACGGTGCTGAGCAGGCAGCCGCAAGTGAACATGATCAAGGTGCGATCGTTTTTCAGGGTCACCAGAGTTTTCAGGAAGTTTTGCGGCTGACTGATCACGGCGACCGGCTCAGCGTCTCTGGGTATGCCAATCATCAGGAAGATGCTGCCGAAGGCGATCGCCGCCGCAATCAGAAACGGCGCAATCGGATAATGCCCGGCGATCACCACGCCAAGCATCGGCCCGGTGGCGTAGCCGATGTTGGTCAGCGTGTAGCGCAAGGAAAACGCCTTTGCCCGTTGGCTCATCGGCAGTTTTTCACTGAGGATCGCCTTGGAGCCGATGAGGAACAGCGCCGACGCGGTCTCGGTGATTACCAGTGTTGCTGTGGTCAGGTACAAATCTTTGGCAAACGTCAGCAGGACGAAACCGATCGCACTGGAGAGCATCGCGACAATCAGCAGCCGACGTTTTTCCAGGCGATCGATGATGTAACCGCCGTACAGCGCGAGCAGGGTGGCGATGAACACCGCAATGCCCAGCAGCAGCCCGACGTCCTGTTGGTTGAGGCCCAGTTTGGTGCTCAGAAACAGCGTCAGCAGCGGGCTGGTGATGGCGCGGCTGACAACGATGGTCAGCGAGACGATCATCAGACGGCGGATGACGAGCGAGTAAGTGGCCACGGGAAATCGAATGTCCTTATTTCAGTTGTTTTTGGGTTCGGCCAGACACCGAGTCGCCTTATCGCTGGCGAGCTCCCACAGGTTTTGCAGTGACCGTAACTTTTGTGCATGGCTGACCCCTTTAGGAGCAGGCTTGCCAGACCCCAAAATTTTCCCGGTGACCACAGCCTTTGTGCAAGACAATGAACCTTGTGGGATCTGGCTTGCCAGCGATAGGGCCGGTACCGGCGATACATTTTTCAAGCCAGCCACCGATCCAGATCGCCCACCGATTCCAGCCTTTCCAGACCCTGCAAATCCTCCAGCAATCCCTCGGCCCGCTGCCGTGACACCACCCGCAACGCCAGGCTGAAAAACTTCTCCTCCAGCACCCCGTCACTCAACGGATTGCCCGGCGCGCCCAACGGTACTTCAACGCACAAACTCGCAGTGCGCCCATCCAGCGTCAGTACGCTGACCCAAGGCTCGCCATCCTCGGACAGTTGCTCATCCACTTCAAGGTGAATGCGCGCCAACCAAGGGGCGATGCGCGGATCCTCGCGTTGCTGATCGTCGTACGCCTCAAGCCGACAGTGCCCATGCACCAGCCTCGCCGCGAGGGCATACGGCAAGCTCATCTGCGCCGCCGCCAGACTGCCAACCTCACGACCACCGCACATGTCCTGCAGGAAGCCGCACAACCTGACGTCGACGCTTTCAACCTGATCGGCACTGACCTCAAGTTGATCGAGCAACGACCCCAGCGCGTCAATCGCCGAATGCGTACCACGACACGCCGCATAGGGTTTGATCGAGCAGCGCGCCAATTTCCACACCTTGCCAAGATCGGCGTCGAGCATTTGCGGTTGCGCGCTGTTGGGTGCGAGGGTCTTGAGAAAACCGCCCCAGACATCCTCGAACAGCATCGACGGCCCGGTGACGCCTTCGCGGGCAAAACTTGCCGCGAGCAAGCCCCCTTCGGCGGCGCGCCCACTGTGGAGTTTTTTACTCAACGAACCGTCGTGGATAAACGCCCAGACGCCGCCGCTGAAACTGCCGGCGATGCCCAGTGCCGACACGGTTTGCGCCGCGTGGAGGGCGAATATCCTTGCACAGGCCGCGGCCGCACCGAACACTCCGCACGTCGCGGTCGAGTGCCAACCGGCGCCGTTGTGCGCCGAATAACTGCCGCAGGCTTCCAACACGCGACGACCGATTTCGTAACCGATGACCACAGCAGCGATAAATTCGCGCCCGCTGATGGCTCGGTCGACCATCGACACTGCGGCCATCACTGCCGGCAACACCACCGCACCGGAATGGTCGCATCCGCCGGTGTCATCCAGTTCCAGCGCGTGCGCGGCGATTCCGTTGAGCATCGCCGCATGACCGGGATTGATGCGCAACGTGGTGCCCCAGACCAAGGCTGATCCGACGCCGCTGCCGAGCACCTGTCGCGTTTGCACAGCGACGCTGCTGTCAGTGCCGGCCAGCGCTGCGCCGAAGGTGTCGAGAATGTGCCGCTTGGCCTGGATGACCAGTGCTTCGGGCAAGTCCTCAAACCGAGTCTCGACACAGAATCGCGCGAGCCGCAGCATGCGTTCGGTCATGACAGATAATCCCGATAATGCTGCTCATAAACCGCCGCCGGATGATCGTCGCTGACCGGCGCTGCGGTTTCTGCCCACCATTGCGCAACCTCGGCACCGCTGGCGATCCACACATCGTCATGCTGTTGAATGCCTTGCAGCAACTCGCGCAGCACGCCGATGCGTCCCGGGGTGGCGATGATTTCCGGGTGCAGGCGCAGCACGTAGCACAGGCCAAAGCGATGGAATCCGGCGAAGTCCATTTGCAGGTTGCCCAAGGTGTGGCGGTACGAAGCAATCCGCGATTGCGCGGGCGGCACGGCGGGGCTGAGATTGAAGGCGAAGTACGGTTCGTCTTCCAGTTCGTAATGCAGCGGCAGTTCGATGACCTCGGCCGCCGTCGGGTGAGCGAAGGGCAAATCATCGCCACGCCACGAAGACGACCAGACGATGCCGTGATCTTTCAGCGCGGCAATAAAACCCGGCGCGCCATTGCCCGCGGGGATGCGAAACCCGCTCGGGCGCCGACCGGTCAGGGCCTCAAGCGCTGCGCAACCCTTGGCGACTTCAGCACTCTGCGCAGCCAGATCGTGCCCGTCGTAATCCTGATGCCGATACCCGGCGCAGGCGATTTCATGTCCACCGGCGAGTATCGCGGCGATGTGTTGTGGATTTTCTTCGGCGACGATGCCGGGGACGAACCAACTGCTGGTGACGCCGAGTTCCGCGAACAGATCGAGCAGGCGCGTCACGCCACGCTGCGTGCCATAGCGCCAGACCGACAATGTCTTGTCGCGACCCGCCACTTCCGGCGCTTGGGTGAGAATGCCGTGAATATCGTTGTAGTCGACCGTCAACACCACGGCGCAGCGTTTGCCGTCGGGCCAGCGGCTGGGTGGCAAAACCTCGGAATCAGCCATGGTAATGCTCCTTCAGCCACCAACGGGCGACATCGCGGCACGTGGCGAACCACACGTCATCACGCTGACGCATGTGTTCAAAGAGTTTTTCCAGCAACAGGATGCGCCCGGGTTTGCCGGTGATTTTCGGGTGAAACAGGGTGGTCAGGCACAGGCCTTCATCCATCGCGCCGTCGTATTCGCGCTGCCAGTTGTCGAGGGTCAATTCATAACTGGCGGTGCGGTCGAGGCCGGACGGAAAATTCGGCGCGCGGGTGTAGGCGAGGGAGGCGTAGTCGTCCATTTCCCAACGGCCGGGGATTTCCACCAGTGGTGTGCTGTGCCCGGGAACGTTGACCAGATACGGTCGATCGTCGCCGCGCATGCTGCTCGAATAGATGACGCCGTTGTCTGCCAGCATCGCCGGGGTTTCCGCGCGCCAGTCACCGGACGGGGTGCGGAAGCCTTCGGCGCGAATGTGCAGGTGTTGCCAGAACACGTCCCTGGACTTGGCCATCACGGCTTGCTGCTGGTCCAGCGTCAGAGCGTAAAAGGATTCGTGTTTATAGCCGTGGTACGCGACTTCATGGCCGCGTTCGACGATGGCCTGGCACTGTTTCGGCCAGTTCTCGACGACCCATGCCGGAACGAAAAACGTCGTGGGAATGTTGAAGGCTTCGAGCAGATCGAGCAGGCGTGGCAAAGCGCGATAAGGGCCGTAGCCGCCGAAGCCGAAATACTCGGGTTTGCGCCAGATCGAGCCGTTGAGCATGGCGTCGCCGGTCGGGCCATCGAGGTCGAAAGCCAGGGCGAGGCAGGCTTTGTGTTGGTCGGGCCAGGTGGGTTGGCACGAAGACATGGTTGTGGCTCTCCGGTGTTGAATCAATAGAAACCCTCACCCCAGCCCTCTCCCCGAGGGAGGGGGAGCCGATCGAGGTTGTTCTCCAGCCCTGCATCGACCTGAAAGATCGAGTCGAACTCAGGCTCTGAACCCACGAAGATCAGCTCCCTTTCCCCCTCGCCCCTTGGGGGAGAGGGTTGGGGTGAGGGGGATGGATCTAAGGGTTTACTTGCCCGCGTTGACCGTCACGTCCTTGATCGCGCCCAGTTCCAGGTCCCATTTTTTCAGGATCGCGCCATAGCTGCCGTCATCGACCATGCTCTGTAACGCGACCTTCACCGCCTCACTCAGCTCAGGCTTTTTCTTGCTCACGCCCAGACCGGTGAACTGCACGGAGATCGGCTGGTCGACAGTCTTGTACATGTCCTTTTCCTGAGTCTTCAGGTACGACAGGGTCTCGCTGCCTTGCATCGCCGCGTCAATGCGGCTCTGGCGCAGTTGCGCGCGGGCGTCGGCCGAGCCTTCGGTGCCGATCACGTTGATTGCCGGTTTGCCGGCGGCCTCGCAGTTGGCCTTGCTCCACGCGGCGATTTCCGCCGGGAATGTGGTGCGGCGGCTGGTGCCGACTTTCTTGCCGCACAGGTCGATGATCTCGTTGGTCGCCGCGTTCTTCTGCAAGGTGTAGAACTGCGGGCCGCTGGTGAAGTAGTCGACGAAGGTCACGCTGGCCTGACGCTCAGCAGTGTCGGTCATGCCCGACAGCACCAGGTCGACGCGGTCAGTGGTCAGCGCGTTGATCATTTGCTCGAAGCCGGTTTCCTGCCATTTGATCTTCACGCCCAGACGTTCGGCGAGGGCATTGCCCAGGTCGTAGTCGAGACCGGTGAGGGTGTTGGTGGCCGGATCCTTGAAATCCATCGGCGGGTAGTTGGGCATGATCGCGACAACGATCTCGCCTTTGTCCTTGATGCTGGCCGGCAAATCGGCGGCCACGGCGAAACCGCAAGACATGACGGAAGCGAGTACAGCGGGGATAACAAAATTCTTCATGGTCGTTCTCTTATGAGTGTTGTAAGGCCAAGTCGGCCCTTTAGGTTCGAACGGCAGAAATGAAGCTTTGGGTGCGCGGGTTTTGCGGACTTATTAGTATTTCTTCGGGGCTTCCAGCCTCCACGATCTGCCCGCCGTCCATGAACACCATGCGATTGGAAACCTCGCGGGCGAAGCCCAGTTCATGGGTGACGACGATCATGGTCATGCCGGTCTGCGCCAGATCGCGCATCACCGACAGCACCTCACCGACCAGTTCCGGGTCGAGTGCCGAAGTGGGTTCATCGAACAGCATCAATTTCGGGCGCATGGCCAACGCCCGGGCAATCGCCACGCGTTGCTGCTGACCGCCCGACAGTTCGATCGGGTAGCTGTCGCGTTTGTCGGCGAGGCCGACGCGGGCCAACAGTTCCAGGGCTTCTTCGTGTGCTTCTTTCGGCGAACGCTTGAGTACCTGGCACGGGCCTTCGATGATGTTTTGCAGCACGGTCATGTGCGGGAACAGGTTGAACCGCTGGAACACCATGCCGGTGGCCAGACGTTGCCGGGCGATCTGCGACTCGTTGAGCTCGTGCAGCTTGTTGCCGACAACGCGGTAACCGACCAGCTCGCCGTCAACCCACAGGCCACCCTTGTCGATCTTTTCCAGCTGATTGACGCAACGCAGCAGGGTGCTCTTGCCCGAGCCGGACGGGCCGATGATGCACAGCACTTCGCCTTGCTCGACTTCGATGTTGATGTCCTTGAGCGCGTGGTACTGGTCGTAATACTTGTTCAGGCTGACGGCCTTGACGATGCTTCTCATGTTCGACTCCTCAAGAACGCTTGCCGGCGCCGCGAGCGAAACGACGCTCCAGACGGCTTTGACCGAAGGACAGCACGGTGACGGTGGCCAGATACCAGATGCCTGCGACGATCAGCAGCTCCATCACGCGGGCGTTGGCGTAGTAGATGTTCTGCGCGTTGTAGAGCAGTTCCGAGTACTGAATCACGCTGGCCAGCGAGGTCATTTTGACCATGCCGATAAACTCGTTGCCGACCGGCGGAATGATGATGCGCATGGCCTGCGGCAGGATGATCCGGCGCAGCGCTTGCAGGCGCGGCATGCCGATCGACTTGGCCGCCTCGTATTGACCGGTGTCCACCGACAACAGGCCGGCACGCACCACTTCAGCGGTGTAGGCGCCCTGGTTGATGCTCAAGCCGAGCAGGGCGGCCACGAACGGTGTCATCAGGCTGACGGTGTCGAGCTCGACCAGACCGGGAATGCCGATGGTGGGAAAAATCAGCGCCAGGTTGAACCACAACAGCAGCTGCAAAATCAGCGGCGTGCCGCGAAACAGCCAGGTGTAGGTCACGGCCACGTAGCGCAGGATAGGGTTGGCCGACATGCGCATGATCGCCGTGATCACCCCGAACACGATGCCCAGCGCCATCGCCAGCACGGCCATGATGATGGTGTTGAACAGGCCCCACATGATCGCTTCGGAGGTGAGGAACTGGCCGATGTACGACCATTCGATCTTGCCTTCGGCGAAGGCGCGTACCAGGCCGATGATCGCGATCACAATCACCGTGGCGAAGAAGATCCGCCCGTAGTAACGCCGCGGCACGTGTTGGTACTGGGTGATATCGAACTGGTTTTCTGCCAGTTTGCGCTCCGCCTGGAGTCGTTCTGCCTGGGTCTGGCTCATGGTGTTTCTCCGAACTGTTCTTTCCAATCCAACACATTCCACTTGTAGGAGTGAGCCTGCAGGTTTATGCGTGTGGCGGCCGTTAGAGGCGGAAGCCCTGGTAGTTTTCCGTCCATTGCTGTTGCACGGCGAGGGCGGTTTTCAGGCGGCCGATCTGCTCGCGGACCTGTTGCGGCGCGGTGCCGCCCCAACCGCTGCGGGCCGCGATGGCCGCTTCCAGGGTCAGGCTGTCGCGCACATCGGCGGTCAGGCGTGGATCGATTTCGGCCAACAGCGCCGGCGACGCTTCCCACAATTCGATGCCGTGTTTTTCACAGGCCTGCACCAACGCGCCGGTGATTTCGTGGGCTTCCTTGAATGGCACGCCGCGTACCGCCAGCCAGTCGGCGACTTCAGTGGCGAGGGTGAAACCCAGCGGCGCCTGGCGGCGCAGCTCTTCGACGTTGACGGTCATGGTCGCGACCATGCCGGCCATCGCTGGCAGCACCAGCAGCAGGGTGTCGACGCTGTCGAGCACGCCGTGCTTGTCTTCGCTGAGGTCGCGGTTGTACGACAGTGGCAGGGATTTCAGCGTCGACAGCAAACCGGTCAGGTTGCCGATCAGCCGTCCAGCCTTGCCCCGCGCCAGTTCAGCGATATCCGGGTTTTTCTTCTGCGGCATGATCGAACTGCCGGTGGCATAGGCATCGTCCAGATCGACCCAGCGGAACTGGCGCGACGACCACAGGCAAAACTCTTCGGCGAGGCGCGAAATATTGATGCCGAGCATGCTGGCGATAAACAGGAATTCCGCCACGTGATCGCGGCTGGCCACGGCGTCGATGGAGTTCTCGCAGACCCCGGCGTAACCCATTTCCTTGGCCGATTGCTGCGGCTGGCGGGCAATCGCTGAACCGGCCATGGCCGCGGCACCGAGTGGCGACAACGAGGTGCGCGCGTCCCAGTCGACCAGGCGCTGCACGTCACGCAGCATCGATTGCGCGTGGGCCAACAAGTGGTGGGCGAACACAATCGGTTGCGCCTGCTGCAAGTGGGTGAAACCCGGGCAAATGCTCTCGACATGCTGTTCGGCCTGATCGACCAGCGCTTGCTGCAAAGCGAGGACTTCGACGGCGAGAGTGCGCACGTGATCGCGCAGAAACAGGCGCAAGTCGTTGGCCGTCTGATCGTTGCGCGAACGCCCGGCGCGCAACTTGCCGCCCAGTGCGCCGAGACGCTCGGTGAGCAGGCGTTCGATGAAGGTGTGCACGTCTTCGTCGTCCAGTGTCGGCGCAATACGGCCGGCGCGGAAGTCGACACCGATGCCGTCCAGCGCTTCGAGCATGGTGCGCGTTTCCTGCTCGTCGAGCAGACCGGCACGCTGCAATTCCCCGGCATGCGCCTTGGAGCCGGCGAGGTCGTACGGCGTCAGGCGGAAGTAGCGCTCGGGGCAACGGGACAAGGCAGCAAGGGCGGCGGAAGGGCCGCTTTTGAAGCGGGCGCCCCAGAGGCGTTCGGTGGTTTGAGACATGTGTTGTTTTCCTCGTCGGTAACGCGAACTGAAATCGGTGTGCCGGGCCGTGATCGTTGCTGCAAATACAGCAGACGGATTCAGGCCAAAGCAGTTTTCAAGAGGGCAGTTGCAATGTCGCGAGAGCTGATCGAAGTGTCAGCTTTTAATGTTTGGCGATCAGTGAGTTGGCACTGATGTTCGGGATTTTCTGGCGGTTGCCAAGGCTTGTTTTCTGTGGTCATTATTATTAGCCGGCGATGTTTTTGTTGTTGGACACAGATTGTTGAACAGAGCGCCAGAGGTAAATAAGCATTATGGAAACCCCACTTTCCAATTCCGGAAACCCGCCGCCGAAAACGGCTCAACGCGCACCGTTGGCGCTCAGCGGACTGGACTTCAAACTGCTCAAGGTGTTCAAGGCAGTGGTCGAGGCCGGAGGCTTCAGCGCCGCGCAGAACGAGCTGAACGTGGGCCTTGCCGCTATCAGCAAACAAATTTCCGATCTGGAAATTCGCATCGGCATGCGCCTCTGTACGCGGGGTCGAGAGGGTTTTCACCTGACCGAAGAAGGGCGTCTGGTGTATCAGGCGTCGATTGACTTGTTTACCTCGGTCGACAACTTTCGTGATCGGCTTAGTTCTGCACAGAATGAACTTATTGGCGACCTCGGCGTAGGCGTTATCGACAATACAATTACCGATGAGAATTCACCGTTAGTTGCCGCGCTTAAACAACTGAATGAGCAATCGCCAAAGGTCAGGTTCCAACTTCAGGCCTCGCAACTCGATGAAGTCGAAAGAGGCGTAGTAGAGGGGCGTCTGGTGGCCGGCATTGTTCCGGTGTATCAACGCCGAGAAGAGTTCGACTATTACCCGTTGTATGAGGAACGTTCGCAGGTTTACTGCGCCGTTGGCCACCCGTTGTTCGACATGCCCGAGGCGCAAATGGGCAGCAACGTGTTGCAGGATTACGAGTGCATCAACCACCGCTACGCGATCCACCGCGACAAGCTCAATTACGCGCGCTACGACAGTTTTTCCGCGTCGGCGACCCAGGTCGAAGCCGTAGCCCTGCTGATCAAGACCGGGCGTTTCGTGGGTTTTCTACCCGAGCACTACGCCGCCACAATGGTCGCGGCGGGGCAGTTGCGAGCGGTACTGCCGGAGCGCATCAGCATCAGCACGCCGTTCCATTTGATCCTGCGCCACAACACCGTACGCAGTCCGTTGGTCAAGGCGTTTGCCCAGGCACTGGGTGTAGATCTGAAGTCGCCGGCCTGAGCTCAGCGCAACATCAGGCGCATGGCGCAACGCCGTTCAGCGGGCAAACCGTGGGCGCTGTCGTGGTGCAAGGCGTCGATTAAATGCGCGGCCGTTTCATCCGCGTTCAATAGCGTAAAACCCATTCGTTGATAGAACGGCGCATTCCACGGCAGGTCGCGGAAGGTGGTCAGCGTGACCGCACAAAGTTGTTGCTCGCCGGCCTGCGCGATTGCCGCCGAGAGTAACTTGCGGCCGATACCCTGACCCTGAAAGTGTTGGCTGACGGACAGTTCCTCTATATGCAGTTGGTTATCGACGGGCACCGCGCGCAAGAACCCGGCAAGTTGCCCCTCGCAGGCTTCGGCGACCCACACCCGGGCCTGCCGGATGGCCTGCACATGAAACGCGGCGTCGGCCACTTCGGCGTCGGCCAGCCAGGCCAGTGGCGGATTAAGACGAAACAGCTCGGCGGCCGAGCGTTCGATGGCGGGGAGGGCGGTCGCATCAGCCGGCAGTGCAAGACGGATGGTCATGTTCATGTGCAATCTTTTGGTCTTTAAACCGCAAAAGATCGCAGCCTTCGGCAGCTCCTACAAGGGTTTGGCGTAAAGCAGGACGTAATCGTTCTTATCGAAGCTGCCACTGAGCACAGGCTGCAATGCACCGATGAGCGTGCCTTGCAGGGCCAGAAAATCACTGCGGTCCATCATCAACCACGCCGGTCCTTTGAGCGCCTCCAGCTGCTGCACCGAGTCGCTGAACTGCGGTTGCAGATCCTGTGAGAGATTGACCATGAACTTGATCGCCTTCGCGTCCTTGCCCATGCCGTGCAACACCAGTGGCGCCGGATTGTGCTGAACCTGGGCGAACACCGCGTGACTGAAAGTCTGCGTGTCATACAGGCGACGTTCTACGGGTTCAAACACTGCCGCGTACACCGTCCATAGCGCCAACACGGCACACAACGCCAATACCTCGGTGCGCCAACGCGCAATCAACAATCGCGACAGTGCCAGCAGTTGCAGCACGCCCAGGGCGATCACCACAAACGTTATGTCACTCACCTGCTCGGGAAAGCGCCGTTGGGCGACCAGCAAAACCACCAGCAGCAAGCCCGGCGTAACCAGCCACAAGCCCATGAGCAAACCGCGCAACCAGCGGAACACGCGACCGTGCGCGACCTGAAACGGATACGCCGCAATGATCGCCGCCATCGGCAGCATCGGCAGCAGATAACGGGCCTTCTTCGCCTGCGGAATCGACAGCCCGGCCATCACAATCAACCCCGCCGCCGCGCAATACTGCACCAGGCGCAGCGCCGGGCCACGTTGCTGCGGTTTGCTCAGCCACGCTGCCGCCAACACCAGCAATGCCAACGGATACGCGAGCGCATAGTTACCGAACGAGCTGGTGAAGTAATACAGCGAACCGCTGACACCTTCGCTGCCGTCCATGCGCCCCATGAACTGCATGCGGATCACGTCCTGCAGGAACACCGGGCCAGCGCTGACCTGCGCCAGCCATAACAACAATCCGACACACGCGGCCAGCACCACCGAAGCCAACACGCCGAACACCAGCAACCGCGACCATTCACGGTTGAGCAGGTAATAGCTGCAGAGCATGCCGGTCGGCACCACCAGCCCGATCGGCCCGCGAATCCCGAAACCCAGCAAGAGCAATACGAAGATCAGCGGCCAACGACGCCCGCCGCCAAAATGATCATGGGCATAACCCAGATAGAACACCGCGAACGCCACCGCCGCGAGCATCAAGTCCTGCGACACCGCGCGCACTTCGGTGACGAAACCGCTGGTCAGCATCAGCAAGGCAATACTGATCAACGCCCAGCGTCGTGAGTACGGTGCCAGCAGTCGATACATCAGCGTCACGATCAACGCGCCCGCGAACGCACTTGGCGCCCATGCAGTAAACGCATTCACCGCGTCGAACGGCAACGACAGCAGCCAGATGAACAAGGTCGACAGGGCCGAATAGTCCGCGTACGGCTGACCATAGGTGGTCGGAAACACCGTCGGCCCATGACGCAGCATTTCCTGCGCAAACAGCACAAACCGCGAGTCGAAACCGATCGGAGCCTGCCCATAGACCCCGGCCATGAACACTAAAAACGCCAGCAGCCCTGCGATCAGGGACTGCCGGCGAATCTCGGGCGATAACGCGATCAAGCGACGTCGGACGCGTGCGGCCACTGTTGCAGCGGGATCGGCAATGTGCGCGATTCGCCACGGCCCATCGGGAAATAATGGAAACCGTTGCGCGCCAGACGTTCGGCGTCGTACAGGTTGCGCCCGTCGAAGATCACCGGGGTGTTGAGACGCTGTTTGATCAGATCAAAATCCGGGGCCTTGAACTGCTGCCACTCGGTGCAGATGATCAGCGCGTCGGCGCCGGGCAGTACCGATTCCGGTGTGCCCATCAGCATCAGTTTCGATTCGTCCGGGTAAAGGTTCTGGGTTTCCTGCATGGCTTCCGGGTCGAAGGCGCGCACGCTGGCGCCGGCGGCCCACAACTCTTCCAGCAACACCCGGCTCGGCGCGTCACGCATGTCGTCGGTGTTGGGTTTGAACGCCAGGCCCCACAGGGCAAAGGTCTTGCCACGCAGATCGCCGCGGTAGAACGCGTTGATACGCTCGAACAGTTTGTGTTTCTGCCGCTGATTGATCGCCTCGACCGCTTGCAGCAAGTCGCTGGAGCAATGTGCTTCTTCGGCGCTGTGGATCAACGCGCGCATGTCTTTGGGGAAGCACGAGCCGCCATAACCGCAGCCCGGATAGATAAAGTGGTAACCGATGCGCGTGTCGGCACCGATGCCCTGGCGCACCGATTCGATGTCGGCGCCCAGGTGTTCGGCGAGTTCGGCGATCTGGTTGATGAAGCTGATCTTGGTCGCCAGCATGCAGTTGGCGGCGTATTTGGTCAGCTCGGCACTGCGCAGGTCCATGAACATGATGCGGTCGTGGTTGCGGTTGAACGGCGAGTACAGATCACGCATCACGTCGCGCACTTCATCACCTTCGCAGCCGATGACGATGCGGTCCGGCCGCCGGCAATCGGCAACCGCCGAGCCTTCCTTGAGAAATTCCGGGTTGGAGACGATATCGAATTGCAGCAGGCGGCCAACCTTGATCAAGGCTTTCTCGATGTGCGTGCGCAACGTATCGCCGGTGCCCACCGGCACCGTGGATTTCTCGACGATGATCAACGCCTGCTCACGATGCCGGGCAATCGCGTCACCCACCGACAGCACATAACGCAGATCGGCCGAGCCGTCCTCCCGCGACGGCGTACCGACGGCAATAAACGCCACCCGACCATGCTGCACGGCAAGTTGCTCATCAGTGGTGAATTGCAGGCGTTTCGAATCGAGACCTTCGCGCACCAGACTGGCCAGCCCCGGTTCGAAAATGCTCACGTGACCCTGGCGCAACAGGTCGACCTTCTTCTGGTCGACGTCCATGCACACGACATCATGGCCGACTTCGGCCAACACAGCCGCTTGCACCAGACCGACGTAACCGCTGCCAAATACTGTGATTTTCATGGAGCACTCCTGAATTCGGGCGCACGAGCCGGACGAGTGTTGATGGTGATGACCCCGAGCATGACCAGCGCCACGCCCAGTGATTTAGTGAAACTGAAAGATTCGTTGAACAGCGGCAGACTGGCCGCCAGCAGGTACACCAGCGCATAGCTGATGCTCAGCAGTGAGTAAGCCCGGCCCAGCGGCAGATCGCGCAGGGCAGCGAGCCAGCAGAGCGTCGACAGGGCGTAGGCGAAGATCGCCGCAATGACCACGGCCAGCGCGCGCCAGTCGAGGCTGCCGGTGTGCAGCCATTGGTCCGGTGCAGGCAGACGGGTCATGCTCCAGCGCATGCCCAGTTGCGCAGCGCTGACGAGGAACACGCTGCCCAGTGCGAAGGTGATGCCACGACGCGGGTTCATGACTGTTGCCCCAGCAAAATCACGCCGCCGATCACCAACGCCACGCCGAGCCAATGCTGGCGGTCGATGGGTTCACGGAAGACGAAGCGCGCGATCAGGGTGATCAGCACGAAATTGAGACTGAGCATCGGGTAGGCGATGCCGACTTCCAGGCGCTGCAACACCAGTAGCCAGACCAGCAGGCCGCAACCGAGGGCGAACAGGGCCAGCCATAACCACGGCGAACGCAGTTTGCCGGTCATTGAAGAGTCGACCCCGCGCCAACTTTCCACGGCATATTTCTGTGCAATCTGCCCCAGGCAGGTCAGCAGGCACGCAGTCAACAGCAGCACCAGGCTCATGACGCCTCCTTGGGCAGGATCATGATCACCAGGTTGCCCTGTTCGTAACGGATGCCGTCCTTTGGCAGTCTGTCGATTTCGTCCAGTTCGTCCTGCCCCTTGACGCGCATCACCACGCCGACCGCACCGCTGCGGCGTGCCTCGCGCATCCACTCTTGCACGTGATCGGGATCGACCCGCTGTTGAATGCCGTCAGGATAGGCAAGGCCATATTTCAATTCGCCTATCGTGTTGTACAACGCGACTTGCGGCGTTTTCAGGCGCCAGGCCAGCGCCGAAGCGGCGCCGAGGTCGTTGCTCAGCAGATGGCTGGTTTGCGCCAGTTCGGTGAGGTGATGCCGGATGAATTGGTCGGGCATCTTGTTGGCGACCACCGATTTGGGCAGTGCCGCCGGTAGCACCGCGATCAGCAACAGGCTACCGAATGCCGGCGCCGCCCAGCATTGCAGGGGCAGCAAGGCTTGCAGCAGGTTGGCGATGATCCAGCCGACCAGACCGATGAATACCAGCACCAGACTGTGCAGTTCGTGGTCGTACAGCGGCCGGTTCAATTGCAGGTAAACCACCGCGATCAGGGCAACGGCGCCGATGAGCAGATTGAGCAAACCGTTGAGGCCCAGCGCCCGGCCTTGTTCCAGCCGCAAGCGATCGGCCAGCGCGCTGCCGAGCAACAACGCCAGCGGCAGCAGGCACGGCAGGATGTAGGTCGGCAATTTGCCGTTGCTCAGGCTGAAGAACAGCAACGGCAGCAGCAGCCACAGCAACAGAAAAACCACTTTGGGCTGCGCGCGGGTTTGCCACGCCTGTTTGAACGCCGTCGGCAACAGACCGGCCCATGGCAGGCTGAACGCCACCAGCAGCGGCAGGTAAAACCACCACGGCGCATCGTGTTGCGCATCGTCACCGGCAAAACGGCGGATGTGTTCGTGCCAGAAGAAGAACCGCCAGTAGTCGGGCTCCTGCGCATGCACCGACAGCACCCACGGCAGGCTGATGACGATCGCGATGGCAATCGCCACCGGCCCGTAAGTCAGCAGTTCACGCCAGCGTTTTTGCCAGAGCAGCCACGGCAGGGCGATCAACACCGGCAGCAGCCAGGCGAGAAAGCCCTTGGTCATGAAACCCATACCGCAGGCCAGTCCCAACACCGCCCAGGCCGCCATGCGTTTACCGCTGGTGTAACTGTCGACAGCAAACCACAGTGCCACCAGGCTCAGATTGACCCAGAAAGTGAATTGCGGATCGAGGTTGGCGTACCCGGCCTGACCGGCAACAATCGTGAAGCTCATGTAGAGCAGGGCGCAGGCAAAGCTTTTGCGCGGCTCGTTCCACAAGCGTCGAGCGACCAGATAGCACAGCAGCACGCTCAAGCCAGTGCTCAGCGCCGACGCGAAGCGCACACCGAACAGGTTTTGCCCAAACAACTCCTGACCTAGCGCGATCATCCAGTAGCCGGCAATCGGCTTCTCGAAGTAGCGCAGGCTCATGAAGTGCGGCGACACCCAGTTGCCACTGAGCAGCATGTCCTGGCTGATCTGCGCGTAACGGGTTTCGTCGGGAATCCACAAACCATGGCTGCCCAGTGGCAGCAGATAGGCCAGCAGACAAATGCCCAGCAACAACAGCGGCAAAGCCCAGCGTTTAGTCATGCGCCTTGCACTCCCAGCCAGCCTTCACGGCCGTCGAGGGCGCCGCGTTGCACACGACCTACGGGCAAGGTGTTGAAAAACTCGGGCAGCAAATCGCCCAGCGGTGTGAAGTCGATGTTGCGCTGTCTCGCGTCGGCGAGCAGTTGGCGAAAGTCCTCGGCCATGAGAATCCCTTCCACTTCGGCATGAATGGTGTAGACGTTGAGCTGTTGCGGGCGAAAGTGATCAAGGATGAAACCGTTGAAATCCCGCGCTGCGACGATGGGGCCGACGACTTCATCGAAGGTCGGCAGGTCCACCGGAATCTGCGGCGTGCCCGGCGTGCCATCAGCCAGCAGCGGACGGAACAGGCGGTTGCCTCGGCAATCGCTGTTGTAGCGAAAACCGAAGGCTTGCTTGGCCTCGATCACGCGTTCATCCGCACGCCAACCAGCGGCGGCGGAACAGTCGACTTTGGCGCCGAGAATGTCGCTCAACGTGTCGACGCCCTGACGAATCTGCTCGATCAGTTGCTTGTCGCTCCAGGTCCCGGCGTTGGCCTGCCAGCCGTGGTGATCCCACGCATGCAGGCCAACCTCATGACCGGCATCGCGGGCCTGACGCATCAGGTGCCCGAGATCACGGCCGATCGGTTTGCCCGGCCACGCGGTGCCGGCCAGCAGAATGTCCCAGCCATACAGGCCGGCCGCGTTGGAGCGGAGCATCTTCCAGAGGAACTGCGGGCGGATCAGGCGCCACAGATGCCGGCCCATGTTGTCCGGGCCGACACTGAAGAAAAACGTTGCCTTGATCTGCGCCTCGTCGAGCATCTCCAGCAAACGTGGCACACCTTCACGGGTGCCGCGATAGGTGTCGACATCGATACGAAGGCCTGCCTGCATTAGCGCTTGTCCGCTTGTTCGAGCATGGCTTCACGCAAGAAAAAGTCGAGCGTGTTGCCGATGGTCTCGCGCATTTCCACGGTTGGCGTCCAGTCGAGCAGACGCTTGGCGTTGGCAATGCTGGGTTTACGGTGTTCGACGTCCTGGTAACCGGCACCGTAGAACGCCTTGCTTTCCACGTCGCGGAAACCGGCGAACGGCGGGAAGTTGTCACGCAGCGGATGCGCTTCGAACTGACGCAGCAGCTCTTCGCCCAACTGGCGGATGCTCGCTTCGTTGTCCGGGTTGCCGATGTTGATGATCTGACCGTTGCAGACATCGTTGTCGTTATCGATGATCCGCGCCAGCGCCTCGACGCCGTCGGCGATGTCGGTGAAGCAGCGCTTCTGCTCGCCGCCGTCGAACAGACGAATCGGCGTGCCTTCCACCAAATTCAATATCAACTGAGTAATGGCGCGGGAGCTGCCGATACGGGCTGAATCCAGACGATCAAGGCGCGGGCCCATCCAGTTGAACGGGCGGAACAGGGTGAAATTCAAACCCTTGGCACCATAGGCCCAGATCACCCGATCGAGCAGTTGCTTGGACACCGAGTAGATCCATCGCTGCTTGTTGATCGGGCCGACCACCAGGTTGGAGGTGTCTTCGTCGAAGTGCTTGTCCTGGCACATGCCATAGACTTCCGAGGTCGACGGGAAGATCACGCGCTTGTTGTACTTGACGCAGTAACGCACCAGTTTCAGGTTTTCTTCGAAGTCGAGTTCGAACACCCGCAGCGGGTTGCGGGTGTATTCGATCGGCGTGGCGATGGCCACCAGCGGCAGGACCACGTCGCACTTCTTGATGTGGTACTCGATCCACTCGGAGTGAATGCTGATGTCGCCTTCGACGTAGTGGAAATGCGGGTGGCTGCGCAGACGGTCGATGGCATCGGAACCGATGTCCAGGCCATAGACTTCGTAGCGGTCGTCACGCAGCAGACGCTCGGACAAGTGATTACCAATGAAGCCGTTGACGCCAAGGATCAGCACGCGAGTGCGACGCGGTGCGCGGCCGGATTCAGCTCCGCGCAACAGCGAGCCGTCGACCAGACCGAGTTCGTTGGCCAGTTGCGGGCCACTGAGGAACAGGCCGTTGTCGTTGCGTTGGCCGGAGAGGATCACCAGCGAATCTTCACCACAAGCAATGCGCAGCGGAGCAACGCTGATTACGCGGCCGGGTGCCTGGCCGTCGTTGCCTTTGACGACTTCGGCGCTCCAGACGATGAGTTTGTGCTCTCCGACCGCGCAGAACGCGCCCGGATACGGTTGGGTCACCGCGCGAACCAGGTTGAACAATTGCTCGGCAGGTTTCGCCCAGACCAGTTTGCCGTCCGCTGCGGTACGACGACCAAACACGGTGGCTTTGGATTCGTCCTGCGCGGTTTCGCTGGTCTTGCCTTGCAGCATGGCCGGCAAGGTGTCGCGCAGCAGATCCGTCGCGGCGATGCGCAGCTTGCCATGCAGACTCAAAGCGGTGTCGCTGCGCTCGATGGCCACGCGTTGCTGGGCAACAATGGTACCGGCATCTGCACGTTTGACCATGCGGTGCAGGGTCACGCCGGTTTCGCTTTCGCCGTTGACCAGTACCCAGTTGGCTGGGGCGCGGCCACGGTAGCTTGGCAGCAACGAGCCGTGCAGGTTGAACGCGCCTTTTTTGGCCAGGGCCAGCAGCGGCTCGCTCAGCAGGTTGCGGTAGTAGAAGGAGAAGATGTACTCAGGGGCGAGCTTGGCAATCCGCTCGATCCACAGCGGGTGGTTGACGTCTTCCGGGGCATGCACCGGAATGCCTTTGTTGGCACAAAGTTGCGCAACCGATCCGTAGAAGGCGTTCTCTTTCGGATCATCGGCGTGAGTGAATACCGCCGCAATGTCATAGCCGCTGTCGAGCAGGGCTTGAATGCCGGCGCAGCCGATATCGTGATAAGCGAAGACAACCGTTTTTGCGCTCATGAGAGAACCTGATCATTGGAGGAGGAGAGACCGTCGACGGTGATGGCGCGCGGCGGCATGGCGGGTTGGCCGCGCACGACTTTTTCAACGAAGAAACGCGGGCGGGCGCGCACGTCGCTGTACATGCGCCCCAGGTATTCGCCGAGCAGGCCCATGCCGATGAACTGGCCACCGGTGAACACGAACAGCACCGCGAACAGCACGAACATGCCGTCACCGGCCCAACCGGCACCGAACACCAGACGCAACACGATCAGTGCGGCGGCAAACAGCACGCCGAGGCCGGCCATGGTGAAACCGACGATGCTCAGCAGGCGCAAAGGTGTGGTGGTCATGCAGGTGATCAAGTCGAACATCAGATTGATCAAACGCATCGGGCTGTACTTCGAATCGCCGTGTTCGCGCTCGGCATGGGCGACGACGATTTCCGTGGTGTGGCGGGCGAAGCTGTTGGCCAGAATCGGGATGAAGGTGCTGCGTTCCCGGCAGGCAAGCATGGCGTCGATGATCGTGCGGCGGTAAGCGCGGAGCATGCAGCCGTAATCGCTCATGGCGACGCCGGTGGAGCGCTGCACGGCGAGATTGATCAGCTTCGACGGATAGCGGCGCAGGGCCGAATCCTGACGGTTGCCGCGCACCGTGCCGACGACGTCGTAACCTTTTTCGGCCTCGGCGACCAGGCGCGGGATTTCTTCCGGCGGGTTCTGCAGATCGGCGTCGAGGGTGATGACGACATCGCCTTTGCACTGCTCGAAACCGGCCATGATTGCCGCATGCTGGCCGTAGTTGCGGTTGAGAATGACCGCCACGAACGGGCTGTCTTCACGGCTCGCGGCTTCTTCAAGAAGGTTGGCGGACTCATCACGGCTGCCGTCGTCGACAAGGACGATTTCATAGTCGTGACGCAGCATGCGGCAGGCCGCTTCAGTGCGGCGCAGCAGTTCCGGCAGGCTGTCCTGTTCGTTGTAGACCGGGATGACGATCGACACGCAGCGGATCGGATAGGTTTTCACAGGCGTTTGTCCATAAGGGTGGCGATGGCGCCGACCACGCGATCAAGGTCTTGATCGCTCATGTCGGGGAACAACGGAATCGAGCACAGCCGCGCCGAGTTCCATTCGGTGTCGGGCAGATACAGGTCGGGGTCACGCTGGCGATACCAGGTGTGCAGGTGGGTGGCGATGAAATGGATACCGGTGCCGATGCCCTGGTCCTGCAAGCCTTTCATGAAGGCTTCGCGGTCCATGCCGCAGCGCTCGCTGTCGATGCGCAGGATGAACAGGTGCCAGGCGTGGGTTTGTGCGTAAGCGGGCAGGGCCAGCGGTTGCACCGGCAGGCCTTCGAGTTTTTGCCGGTAGGCGGCGGCCAGTTCAGTGCGGCGCGCGTTGATTGCGTCCAGACGCTCAAGCTGCACCAAAGCAATCGCAGCGTTGATGTCGGCGAGGTTGTACTTGAACCCCGGCTCCATCACTTGCGCCTGCGGCTTGCGGCCACCGGTCAGGCGATCGTAGGCGTCAACGCCCAGACCGTGGAACTTGAGCATGCGCACACGGCTGGCCAGCGCTTCGTTGTCGGTGACGAACATCGCGCCTTCGGCACAGGTCATGTTCTTGATTGCGTGGAAGGAGAATATCGCCGTGCCTTGCGCACCGACGTGGCGACCCTTGTAACGGGTGCCGGCGGCGTGGGCGGCGTCTTCGATGACCGCGATGCCGTGCTTGTCGGCCAGGGCGTACAGCGGATCGAGATCGAACGCGGCACCGGCGTAATGCACGGGAATGATTGCTTTGGTGCGTGGGGTGATGGCGGCTTCGATGCGCGCGGCGTCGGTCATCAAGGTGTCGCGATCAACGTCAACGAACACCGGTGTGGCGCCGAGCAGCGAGATCATGTTGGCGGTCGACACCCAGGTCTGCGAGGGCGTAATCACCTCATCACCGGGGCCGATGCCCAAGGCCAGTAACGTGATGTGCATACCACCGGTTGCCGAGGAAAGTGCCACTGCATGCTTGCAGCCGACATAGTCGGCAAACTGTTCTTCCAGTGCCTGGCTTTTAGGGCCGGTAGTAATCCAGCCAGAGCGTAATACTTGTTCAACCGCGGCTATTTCTTCATCGCCGATACTCGGCCGGGAAAACGGCAAAAACGCTTGACTCATAAGAACCTCGGGGCGACAGCCATCCTTCAGCCGATTGTCTGAAAAACACGGAATTTCAAAGGGTTGAGTAACCGGTCGGGGAATACCTGATTGACTTTCCAGTCCGCGGCCGGCAGGGTTGCAGGCCTTTCGGGGCAACCTGTTGTAACTAAGGTTATGCGCGTTTTTGTCAAAGGAACATGAAAAAACGGTCGGCGATTCGTCTATCTGTAAGCCATACAGCCACCGTTCAGACTTCTTCCGTTCATCGGCTGTTTTCGTAGAAAAGTCCTACGGAAGAGTCGCTATTTATATAAGTTTGTTTGCACTTTTAAGTTGTTTTGTTGAACTGTTTTCTATTCAAGGCCGTTTCGTTTGATTGACTTGTCGAGTACTGCATCCACCCCGTCCAACACTAATCCGCTAACGCTGTATCTGGCCCGCCTGGCGCCCTCCAGCCAACTGACCATGCGCTATGTCTTGCAGGATGCTGCGGACCGCCTCGGTTTCGAAGACGTGGACATCGAAGAAATCCCCTGGCACGGGCTGCAACCGGAAGACGTCGTGGCACTGGTCGCCGCGTTGCGCGCCGACGGCTATGCACCGAATACCTCGTCGCTGTATGTGAATGCCGTGCGCGGGGTGATGAATGAAGCGTGGCGGATGAGTTTGATTTCTCAGGATCATCTGTTGAAGATGCGTTCGGTCAAAGCCATTGCCGGCACCCGCTTGTCGCAGGGGCGCAACTTGAAGCGCACGTTGATCCATGAATTGATGGAAGTTTGCGCCGCCGATCCACGCCCGCAAGGCCTGCGCGACGCGGCAGTGATTGCGTTGTTGTACGGCACCGGCATGCGTAAATCGGAGTCGGTGGATCTGGACTTGAATCAGGTCGACTTCACTGAGCGCAGCCTGACCGTCACCGGCAAGGGCAACAAGCAACTGATCAAGTACGCGCCGGCCTGGGCCTTCGCCAAACTCAATGCGTGGCTGGAGCTGCGGCGTTCTGAACTCAAGGAAGGCGAGAGCGACGATGCCTTTCTGTTCAATCGCATCCGTCGCGGCAGCCACATTACCCGCGAGCGCATCACCAAACACGCGATCTATTACATCGCCCGACAGCGTGGCACGCAGGTCGGGGTGAAGATCATGCCCCACGATTTCCGCCGATCGTTTATCACGCGGGTCATCGAAGAACATGATCTGTCGATCGCCCAGAAGCTGGCGCACCACAGCAACATCCAGACCACCGCCAACTACGATGTGCGCGATGACAACGAGCGGCGGCGGGCGGTGGATCGCTTCGATCTGTGATCAGGAAAGCGCGAAGATGTGAGCAGCACCGAGTACCGATAACTGTACGTCGCTACCGGCCGGTGGCGCGTGCATGCCGGAGCTGCGTACCAATAGCGAGCGGCCGGGATCCTGATTGATCGACGAGCGCAGTTCAACCGTGAGGGTGCAGGTGTTGCCGGCGAAATCCCGTTCGGTGACCACGGCGTGACAGCCTTGGTTACCGATCACCGTACCGGACAACTGCAACTGTTCAGGCCTGAGCATGATCTGCGCGTTGCCGCTAAAACCGTTGCTGTTCACCGGCACCGGACCGAGATCGCAGTGGGCCAGACCGGAGTCGATCCGCGCAGGCATCACCACGGCTTCGCCGAGAAAGTGTGCGGTCTGCTCGTCGTGTGGGTATCGGTAAAGATCCATCGGATGCCCGGACTGCACCAGCCGCCCGCCGCGCATCACCGCCAACTGATCGGCAAATGACAGCGCTTCGCCCTGATCGTGGGTCACCAGAATCGTCGTGACGCCCGCGTCCTCCAGCAGTCGCGCGACCATTTTGCGCATGGCACTGCGCAGGCCGGTGTCGAGGGCGGAGAACGGCTCATCGAGCAACATCAGTCGTGGTTGCTGGGCGAGCGCCCGGGCGAGGGAAACCCGTTGCTGCTGGCCGCCGGACAGTTCATGGGGCCAACGGTTGGCCATGTTGGCGTCCAGCGAAACACTGTCCATCAATGCCTTGATCCGTTCCTCTCTGGCGGTGCCGGTCAGGGCAAGACCGAAGCCGATATTGGCGGCGACCGTCATGTGCGGAAACAGTGCGCCATCCTGAGGGACATAACCGATTTGCCGCTGATAAGCGGGCACTGCGTGAGTGCTGTCGACCAGCACCTGACCGTTGAGGGTCAGGCTGCCGGTATCGGGGAATTCGAAACCGGCAATCATCCGCAGCAATGTGGTTTTGCCGGAGCCGGACGGGCCGACAATCACCGTGCGGCTGCCGGTCGGCACCGACAGACAGATGTCATCCAGCGCTTTCTGCGCGCCAAAGGATTTGCTCAGAGAGATCAGTTCAAGTGCGTTCATCGGCCAGCGGTGCGCCTGGATTGGTGATAGAGGAGGGCGGTCAGCGGCAGCGATAACAACACCATCAACAGCGCATAAGGCGCGGCGGCGGCGTAATCGATTTCGCTGGTCATGGCCCAGAAACCGGTGGCCAGGGTGCGGGTGCCGTTAGGCGCAAGCAGCAAGGTTGCGGTTAATTCATTGGTGATCGCCAGAAACACCAGCGCGGCACCGGCAGCTGCGCCCGGCGCGGCAAGGCGCAAGGTGATCAGCCACAAGGCGCGCACCGGCGATCGGCCGAGGCTTTGCGCAATGTTTTCCAGCTCGACCGGCGCCTGGGCGAACCCGGCGCGCAGGCTGACCAAGGCACGCGGCAGAAACATCAGCAAGTAGGCGAGCAACACGGTGATGGTGGTCTGGTAGATCGGCCGGGCGAAATGGATGGTCACGGTGACCAGGGCCAGCGCCACGACAATCCCCGGCAGCGAACTGGTGATGTAGTTGCAGCCTTCAAGCAGGCGCTGCAACTTGCCCGGCGCACGAATCGACAGCCAGGCAATCGGAATCGCCGCCAGACTGGTCAACAGTGCGCCGGCCACACCGAACGACAGGGTTTGCAGCAACGCCGGCAACAGTTCGCCGCCGCCCCAGACCTCGGCGCCACCGGCAATCAACCAGCGCCCCAACGTCAACAACGGTACGCCGAGCGCGAGCAGACAGGTCAGCACTTGCAGGCTCAAGCCAAGGAACACGCTGGCGCGATTCAAGCGCACCGTGCGTTGCTCGCGAGCGCTGCCGGAACCGACGCGGGCGTAGCGAGCCTTGCCTCGGGCGGCGGATTCGACGGTGAGCATCGCCAGACAGCACAAGGCCAGAACGCCCGCCAGCATGTTCGCCGCCGGACCGTTAAAGGTTGATTTGAACTGGTCGAAAATCGCCGTGGTGAAGGTGTCAAAACGGATCATCGCGTAGAGGCCATACTCGGCCAGCAGGTGCAAGCCGACCAGCAGCGCACCGCCACAAATGGCCAGACGCAACTGTGGCAACACCACCCGGAAAAACACCGCCCAGGGTTTCAGGCCAAGGGATTCGGCAACGTCTTCAATGGCCGGATCGAGGCGGCGCAATGTCGCCGCCACCGGCAGGTACAGAAACGGAAAATAAGCGATCACCGACACCAGCACCCCGGCCGGCAATCCGTGAATCGAAGGAATCAGACTGACCCACGCATAACTGTGAACAAACGCCGGCACCGCCAGCGGTGCCACGGCCAGCAATGACCACAGGCGTCGACCGGGCAGGTTGGTACGCTCGGTCAGCCAGGCCAGTGCGGTGCCGAGCAGAATGCACAACGGCAGGGTGATCAACACCAGCAACACCGTGTTGATCAGCAGTTCAGCCACGCGCGGGCGAAACACCAAGGCTTCGATGGTCGCCCAGCCGGTGGCCCACGACACTCCGAGCACAAATGCGATCGGCAGCAACGACAACAGTGAAACACCGACGGCCAGCGCGACCACCCAGGAACCTCCGCGCCCGGTCAGGGCGCGGGGTTTTAGCCTCAGGCGGGCGGAGGAGGCCGCAGGGACCTGCGCAGGGAGGGTTTCGGGGAGCACTTACAGGATTCCCGCCTGAGTCATCAGCTCGACGGCTTTTTTGCTGTCGAGTTTCGACGCATCGACTTTGGGTGCGTCGAGCTCTTTCAGCGGCGTCAGTTTCGGGTTGGACGGTGCGTCTTTGCCGACCGCGTACTCAAACGAAGTGCCGCTGTGCAGAATCTCCTGGCCTTCCTTGCTGGTGATGTATTTGACGAACTTCTGCGCCTCTTCCTGATGTTTGCTGGAGGCCAGCACGCCGGCGCCGGAGGTGCTGACGAACGCGCCCGGGTCCTGATGCTTGAAGTAATAAAGCTGGGTGTTCTTGCTGTTTTCGCCGGTCTTGGACTGATCGACGAAGCTGTAATAGTGATAGATCACGCCGCTGTCGATCTGCCCGGCGTTGACCGCTTTGAGCACGGCGCTGTTGCCGCGATACACGGTGGCGTTGGTTTTCATGCCTTTGAGCCAGTCCAGCGTGGCGGCTTCGCCTTTTTGCTCAAGCACGGCAGCGACGATGGCCTGGAAGTCTGCGCCGGCCGGCGAGGCAGCCCAGCGACCTTTCCACTCCGGTCTGGCCAGATCAAGGAGGGATTTCGGCAGGTCTTTTTCCGCCAGTTTCGCCGGGTTGTAGACGAACACCGTTGAACGCGCGGCGATGCCGATCCACTGGCCATGTGCCGGGCGGTACGCCGCTTCGACTTGTTCCAGCGTGGCTGGCGCGATCGGGGCGAACAGCTTGGCATTGTCGACCAGTACCATCGCCGGCGAGTTTTCGGTGAGGAACACATCGGCCGGCGAGGCCGCGCCTTCCTGCACCAGTTGGTTGCCCATCTCGGTGTCATCGCCATTGCGGATCGTCACCGGAATCCCGGTTTCTTCGGTGAAACCGGCGACCCAGGCTTTGGTCAGGCTTTCGTGCTGGGCGTTGTACACCAGCAAACCAACGCCATCGGCAGCATAGGCCTGGCTGGCGCCGAGCAGGGCGGTGGCCAATAAGGCGCGTTTCAGCAAGGCGGGCAAATGTGGACTCATGGCGGGCGGGCTCCTGGCTTTTTAGACGTTATGGGCAAACCTGCGCCGGACGTTGATGCGAATGGTTTGCAGATATTGAGTCGTAGGCAATGTAGGCAGGCAAATGAGAAAAAAACGTTAAAAAAACCGTTAATACATGTCATTCCTATTCAGGTTAGCAGCGACGCGACGACGCACGAGGGCCGTGCGTCTTAACGCGAGGTTTTTTTGCGGCGGGGAATCAGGAGGCGGGTGGGCAGCCGCGTGCACTGCCGGCGGCCTGGATGATCTGTGCGGCGAGACGTTTGACGTTGTTCTGCTGCGCCGTCACCAGTTCATCAATGCTCGGCCCCGAGGGGGTTTGCAGCACTGAGCGGCAGGTGAGGAGGGTGCTGTCAGTCGCGCCGAGCGGACGCAGTCGCCATTTCACGTCAATCAAGCCGTACTGGCCGGGAATCGAATCGAAACGTTGAACATCGACGCGCACCGACATTCTTTGCTGACTAGCCGTGTTGCTCAGTTGATCGACCAGCGCACTGCGCAATTCGTCGGCGAGGCTGGCGCCCCACCATTCGGTTTCGAGAATCGCCAGACCACTGTTGCCTTCGCGTATGACGATTTGCGCACGGTCGACTTGTGGCGGCACGGTGATGCCCTCGATGGCGATGTCGGCTCCGCTGCGGCCGGCGCCGGGTTGCACCGGGGTCAGGGTATGAAAGCTGATCGGGTCGCTGCGGCAGGCGCTCAGCAACATAACGGCAGCGAGCACAGTAATCTTCAGCGGTGATGCCATGGGTTCAGCTCCTGTGCTCAATTGCGTGGCGGTCCTTTCAGGTCCAGCGGTGCGGCGTTGTCGGGACGGCCACGAATCAGCGATTCCGGATGACGACCGAGATAGTCGGAGAGTTCACGCAGAGAGCGCGACATGCGCCCGAGCTCTTCGAGGGTTTCACCCAATTTCTCGCGTTGCGGCGAATCTTCGGCCAGCGTTGAATTGGCGGACTGCAAGGTCTTGCTGACATCGGCGAGGGTGCTCTGCACGCCCGGCAAGGTCTTGGCGTTGAACTGGGTCAGGCCTTTGCGCAGTTCGACCAGATTGCTGTCGAGGTTGCCGGCGATGCGTTCAATCGGCAGTGCGTTGATCTTGTTGACCATCGCTTCGAGTTTTTCCTGCAACTGTTCGAGGCTGCCCGGGATGGTCGGGACGCTGATCGGTCGGGCGGTGGGGTCAAACGCGACTTTCGGCGCTTTCGGGTAGAAATCCAGCGCGATGTACAACTGGCCGGTGAGCAGGTTGCCGTTGCGTGCCTGGGCGCGCAATCCGTTTTCGATGAAGGTGCCGAGCAGGCGCGCGCCAGTGGCTTCGTCGTTTTCGTCGCCATTGAATGCCTTGAGCATTTTCTGATGCGCCCGGCCCAGGCGTTGCGGATAAATGACGATGCCGACGTTCACCGGGAACGTACGTTTGACTTCGTCGAAGTCCAGATTGACCGCGACCACACGCCCGATCTCGACGCCGAGAAACTCGACCGGGGCATCGACTTTGAGTCCGCGCAGCGCCTGATCGAAACGCAGGCTCAGGTATTGCGCCTTGCCGTTGGGCGGGGCGAGGGCGGCAGTCTGGTCGGCGAAGAGCTCGAAGTCTTTGTTTTCCGCGGCGACGCTATCGTTGGGGCTGTAGTCCGGTGCACGGAAGGCGATGCCGCCAACCAGCAGGGTCGACAGTGATTCGGTTTTTACCGCAAAACCGTTGGCGCCGACGCTGACATCCACGCCGCTGGCGTTCCAGAAACGGGTGTTTTCGGTGACGTAGGCGTCGTTGGGCGCGTGGATGAACACTTCGATATTCACGCCCTTGCCATCGGGATTCAGCGCGTAGGAGACCACTTGGCCTACGGGGATCTTGCGGAAGTAGACCGGTGAACCGATGTCCAGCGAGCCGAGGTCGGCGGTGTGCAACGAGAATGTCTTGCCGGGTTCGCCATAGGTGATCGGTGGCGGGTTTTCCAGGCCCTTGAAGTTCTTCGCGCGGTTATTGGCCTCGCCAATGTCGGCGCCGATGTAATCGCCGGAAAGCAGGGTGTCGATACCCGAGACGCCACCCGCACCAATCCGTGGGCGCACGACCCAGAACTGCGAGTCTTCACGGGTAAACTCTTCGGCCTGCTTGGCCAGTTTGATCGTGGCGTTGACGCTTTTGTGATCGCTGGCCAGTTCTACATCCGAGACATGGCCGATCACCACATTGCGGTATTTGACTTCGGTCTTGTTGGCCGTCAGACCATCCCCGGTCTTGAAGGTGACGGTGATGGTCGGGCCTTCCTGCAGGATGTTGTGCACCACCAGCGAGATGCCCACCAGCACGGCAACGATCGGTACGATCCAGACGAGCGAGATGCCGAAACGGCGGGTTTTCACGGGGGCTTGGCCTGGTGCTCGCGGCTCGTCGGTGGCTGACGACTTCATCCATGTCCTCCTCGATTGATTGGGCACTGAGCGTCAGGAACGCAAAAGCACCTCATCAATATAGAAGCGCTTGGCGATAGAGCAAATGTGTATAGCGCGCATTGTTGGCAGTTTCCATGTAGGCGCTGTCGAGTGAAACGAGGCTGCGATCTTTTGATCTTGCTTTTTTAAGATCAAAAGATCGCAGCCTTCGGCAGCTCCTACTTGGGCATGGTGTCGGAGCGGGTTGCGGGTCAGCCGAGCATTTCCCGCAAGCGATACCAGAACATGCCCAATGCCAGTAATGGCGAGCGCAGGGCCGGGCCGCCGGGGAAGGTCATGTGCGGCACGCCGCTGAACACGTCCATGCCCTGGCTGTGACCGGCGTGAATCGCCTCGCCGAGCAGTTTTGCGCACCAGTGCGTAACGTTCAGACCATGGCCGGAATAACCCTGGGCGTAGAACACGTTCGGGTGCTGCTTTAGGCGACCGACCTGGGGGAAGCGATTGGCGGTGATGCCGATCTTGCCGCCCCATTGGTAATCGATGCGCACGTCCGCCAGTTGCGGAAAGACTTTGAGCATCTTCGGTCGCATATAGGCGGCGATGTCCGCCGGATCGCGCCCGGAATAGTGGCAGGCACCGCCGAACAGCAGGCGCCGATCCGCCGAGAGTCGGTAGTAATCGAGGCCGACTTTCTGGTCGCACACCGCCAGATTCTGCGGAATCAGTTGCGCGGCGCGTTCCTCGGACAACGGTTCGGTGGCGATGATGTAACTGCCGGCGGGCAGGACCTTGCCACTGAGCTGTTGCTCAAGTTCGTCCAGATGCGCGTTGCAGCCGAGTACCAGACTGCCAGCGCGCACCGTGCCATGGGCGCAGCGTACTTGCACGGTCGAACCGTGGATGATTTCCAGCACTTCACTCTGCTCGAAAATTCGCACGCCGAGTGACGCCGCCAGTCGCGCTTCGCCTTGCACCAGATCCAGCGGGTGCAGGTGCCCGGAACCCATGTCGAGCAGTCCGCCGGCATAGATGTCGGAATTCACCACTTGCTGACGGATCTGCTCCGGACCGATCAGACGGGTTTCGTGGGCGTAACCGAGTTCGGCGAGGTTGACCAATTCATCCTTGAAGGCAGCGAACTGCGCCGGGGTATTGGCCAGATCGCAGAAGCCCCAGCGCAGATCACACTCGATGCCGTTGTCGCCGATGCGCTGACGCACCAGTTCCACCGAGTCGATGCCGGCGCGCTGCAAATAACGCACGCCTTCCTGGCCGACGTATTTGGCGAAGCCTTCAACTTCATGACCGATCCCGCGAATCAACTGACCGCCGTTGCGCCCGCTGGCGCCCCAGCCGATACGCCGGGCTTCGACCAACACCACCGACAATCCGCGCTGAGCCAGCTCGATGGCGGTGTTGACCCCGGTGAACCCGCCGCCGATCACGCAGACATCGGCCGTCAGGTCAGCGTCCAATACCGGATAAGGTGTGGTCGCCCGCGCCGAAGCAGCGTAGTAGGAGCGAGCGTGTTCCTGGGTGTACTGATTCATTTGTTCGACTTCACTTTGCTCCAGGAACGGGTCATCAAACGCATGATCGCCTGGGGCGGGGTGGTAGAAATGTAGAGTTTGTCGAGCACGGCTTGAGGTGGATAAACCTCTGGGTTGTTGACCAGTTCCGGATCCATGAACTGCTTGGCGGCCGGGTTCGGGTTGGCGTAACCCACCGAAGCGCTGACCTTGGCGATCACTTGTGGATCGAGCAGGTAATTAATGAAGGCGTGGGCTTCTTTGGTGTTGCTGGCGTCGGCCGGGATAGCCAACAGGTCGAACCAGAGGTTGGCGCCTTCCTTTGGAATCGCGTAGGCGATGTTCACGCCGTTCTTGGCTTCCTTGGCGCGATTGGCGGCCTGGAACACGTCGCCGGAATAACCGAAGGCCACGCAGATATCGCCATTGGCCAGGTCCGATACGTATTTCGAGGAGTGGAAATAGGTGATGTACGGACGGATGCTCAGCAGTTTCGCTTCAGCCTTCTTATAGTCTTCCGGGTTCTCGCTGCGCGGGTCCATGCCCATGTAATTGAGCACAGCGGGAAAGACTTCGTCGGCGGAGTCCATCATCGACACGCCGCACTGAGTAAGTTTCTTCAGGTTCTCGGGTTCGAACAGCACCGCCCAGGAATCGATGTGGTCGATGCCCAGCACTTGCTTGACCTTGTCGACGTTGTAGCCGATGCCGTTGGTGCCCCACAGGTATGGCACCGAGTGTTCGTTGCCCGGGTCGTTTTTCTCCAGCAGTTCGAGCAGCTTCGGGTCGAGGTTCTTGAAGTTCGGCAACTGCGAGCGATCGAGTTTGAGGAACGCACCGGCCTTCACCTGACGGGCGAGAAAGTGGTTGGACGGCACGACCACGTCATAGCCGGTGCGCCCGGCGAGGAGTTTGCCTTCGAGGGTTTCGTTGGAGTCGAAAACGTCGTAGATCACCTTGATCCCGGTTTTGCTCTGGAAGTCGGCGAGGGTGGTTTCGCCGATGTAGTCGGTCCAGTTGTAGACGCTGACCTGGGGTTGGGCTTGGGCTCCGATGCTGCACATCAGGGCCAGAGCGGCGGGAACCATGGTTTTCAACAGACGCATATCTACACCTCTAATTTTTTGGATTTTTCAGGTGGTTCTTTGCTGTTTGAGCTGCCGCCATCGCGAGCAGGCTCACTCCTACATTTTGGAATGCATTCCCCCTGTAGGAGTGAGCCTGCTCGCGATAGCGGTGGTACAGACAACGAAGGTCTTAAACGCTCAGCATCAGGAACTCACGCTCCCACGAGCTGATCACGCGCTTGAAGTTTTCATGCTCGGCGCGTTTCACCGCGACATAGCCCCGGACGAATTTGTCGCCAAGGTATTGCGCGACGGCCTCGCATTCTTCCATTTGCGTCAGTGCTTCTTCGATGGTGATCGGCAGGCGCAGGTTGCGGCGCTCGTACGCACGGCCTTGTACCGCAGCGCTCGGCTCGATGGCTTCAACCATGCCGATGTAACCGCAGAGCAGACTCGCGGCAATCGCCAGGTACGGGTTGGCATCAGCGCCCGGCAAGCGGTTTTCCACGCGCATGGCTTCCGGGCTAGAGGTCGGCACACGCAGGCCAACGGTGCGGTTTTCTTCGCCCCATTCGACGTTGACCGGTGCCGAGGTGTCCGGCAGGAAGCGGCGGAACGAGTTGACGTTGGGCGCGAACATCGGCAGCACTTTCGGGATGTATTTCTGCAAACCGCCGATGTAGTGCAGGAACAGCTCGCTCATCTGCCCGTCTTCATTGGCGAAGATCGGCTTGCCGGTGGCGATTTCCACCACACTCTGGTGAATGTGCATGGCGCTGCCCGGCTCATCGCCGATCGGTTTGGCCATGAACGTCGCGGCGACGTTGTGCTTGAGCGCTGCCTCACGCATGGTGCGTTTGAACACGGTGATCTGGTCGGCCAGATCCAGTGCGTCGCCATGACGGAAGTTGATTTCCATCTGCGCCGGGCCGTCCTCGTGGATCAGCGTGTCGAGGTCCAGGCCTTGCAGTTCGCACCAGTCGTAGACGTCTTCGAACAGTGGATCGAATTCGTTGGCGGCATCGATGGAGAACGACTGCCGACCGCTTTCCGCACGGCCCGAGCGGCCCAGCGGTGCCTTGAGCGGCAAGTCCGGGTCTTCGCAGCGTTGGGTCAGGTAAAACTCCATTTCCGGCGCAACAATCGGCTTCCAGCCTTTGTCGGTGTAGAGCTGCAAGACTTTCTTCAGCACGTTGCGCGGTGACAGTTCGATCGGGTTGCCGAACTTGTCGAAGGTATCGTGAATGACGATGGCGGTCGGTTCGATCGCCCACGGAATCACGTAGACCGCGTCAGCCACTGGCTTGCAGACCATGTCGATGTCGGCAGGATCGAGCAGGTCGTAGTAGATGTCGTCGTCGACAAAATCCCCGGTTACCGTTTGCAGCAGCACACTTTCCGGCAGGCGCATGCCTCGCTCATGCAGGAACTTGTTGGTCGGTGCGATCTTGCCGCGGGCGATGCCGGTCAGGTCGCTGACCACACATTCGACTTCGGTAATCTTGTGATCTTTCAGCCACGTGAACAGCTGATCGAAAGGGGCATTCATAAAGACCTCGTTATTGGTTTCATAGACGCCGGGGAGGGCGGGTTTCATCTTCCGCCCCTTCCCCTGTGGCGCGTTGACGACTATCTTGGGCGAGCCTTGCAGTTCCATCTATCCACTTTAAGCAGCACCAAAGCGCACCAAAAGAGTGCGCAAGGTCACCCCATGACAACGTGCAATCCGCTCCAGGTTCAAGCGTTCAACACCGCCGATGTGGCCGAGCAAGTCCGCGCCACACCGGGCTGGGTCCAGCATTACCAACAGATGTCGCCGGGCCATTTCGCCGGGCAGATCCGCTATCTGGATCTGCAAGGTGTCGAGGTCTATGAAGAGCAGATGAACACCCGGGTCGAGCAGAATTTCAGCGCGCCGTCGGGTGCTTTGGCGTTCTGTTTTGATCGCAGTGACAACGCGCTGTACCTGCTCAATGAAGACAGCCGCAACATCTGGATCACCCCGGAGAACTACCAGGAAATCGCCGTCGTGTTCGGTCCGGAGTTTGTCCGTCAGCACGGTCTGAATGTGGCGAAACTTGAAGGGTTGTTCATGACGCAACTCAATTGCGGGCAGAACGCCTTGTTCAGTAAATGGTTAAGCTCGACTCTCACGAAGGTGTCGCAAGCTATTGATCCATTTGATAAAGATTCGCTGACAAAGCAGCTACTTGAAGATTGCCTGTTCATTCTCGACAACGCTCACACCAGCCTCGATCGCGGTGGCTTACAACGGCGCACCGAAGAACGGATGATCATGAAACGGGTAGGCGAGTGGGCGGCGGATTCTCCGGAAGACACCCTCAATCTGCTCGAACTGTCGCATGTGGCAGGGGTGCCATTGCGGCAATTGCAGCAGGCATTCAAGGCCTACACCGGGATGACCCCGAGTCACTGGCTGCGCCTGCGCCGGTTGAACAGCGCTCACCGCGAACTGCTCAAGCGCCGGCCAACGGAAACCACCGTGGCCGAGGTGGCGATGCACTGGTCGTTCTGGCATTTGGGAAGGTTTTCAAGCAGTTATCGGGCGTTGTTCAAGGAGTTGCCGAGTGAGACGCTGAAGCGTTCATAAAACGCGTGGCATAAAAAGGCTTTGTGTCGGCGCGCAAGTTAAATAGAATCACTCTCATTTGAAACTGACTTCGCGCAGGACTCTTGAGATGACTGAAGCCGCGACGCGCTCGCCGCAGCACCTGCACGAACTGTATCGCGATCATCGCGGCTGGCTGGAAACCTGGCTGCGCCGGCGGATGGGCAACGCCTGGGATGCGGCGGACCTGAGCCATGACACCTTCATGCGCGTGCTGTGCAGCGCGCAACCGATCGCCGATATGCGCGAGCCGCGCGCGTACTTGCTGACCGTGGGCAAGCGCCTGCTGAGCAATTTCTACACCCGCCGCAGTCTGGAAAAAGCCTATCTCGAAGCCTTGGCGCAGTTGCCGGAGGAGTGCGTGCCGTCGCCCGAGCAGCGTTGGCTGCTGCTGGAAACCCTGCAAGCGCTTGACGAATTACTGGATGGTTTGCCACGGCCGGTGCGTCGGGCGTTTTTGTGGAGTCAGCTGGAAGGTCTCGGTTACCGCGAAATCGCTGAGCGTCTACAAGTCTCAGAGCGAACAGTAAAACGTTATATGGCAATGGCTTACGAGCATTGCTTGATGTTGGATCTATGATGCGCGCTGCAGCAGACGCAGAGGCGCGCGAAGTTGCACGCGCCGCCGCGCAATGGCTGGCATTGCTGGAATCCGGGGATGCCAACGATGACGATCGCGCGCGACTGCAGCATTGGCGCAGCAGCGATAGCCGTCATGAAAACGCCTGGCAGAAGATTCAACTGTTGCGGCAACGGTTTTCAGCGGTGCCGGCGGCGCTGGCCATGGCTACGCTGGATCGTCCGGATCTGGCGCGGCGCGCGGCGCTGAAACGTGCGCTCGGTCTGGCCGCGTTGGTGCCGGCGGCGTGGCTGATCAGTCGTCAGTTGCCGCTCGACGTCTGGCGCGCCGATTTGCAGACCGGCACTGGCGAGCACACCCGAACACGGTTGGCCGACGGCAGCACCTTGCAACTGAACACCGCCAGTGCGGTAAACGTCGATCTGGCCAGCCATCAGTTGACCCTGGTGCGTGGCGAGATGGCGCTCAACGTCCCCGGCAGCACGGCGTTGACGGTCAACGCTGCATACGGTCGGATCATCGTCAGCCGCAGCGAAATCTGCGTGCGCCTCAACGAGCGTGACTGCAACGTGTCGGTGGTCAGCGGCTCGGTGCAATTGCAGCCGTTACACGGGCCGGCGCTGCAGTTGAACGCCGGGCAACAGGTCAGCCTGCAAGCTTCCGGCGCCGGACCGATCGCGCTGTTCGACGCAAAGATGCCGGGCTGGCGTGACGGTGTGTTGATGGCGCAAAACCAACCGCTGGGGGATTTCCTGCGTGAGCTGAGCCGCTATCGTTCGGGGCTGTTGCGCTGGGATCCAACGTTGGAAGCGTTGCGCATCACCGGTAGTTTCCGCCTCGACAATACCGATCAAATCCTCGCACTGCTCGCGGCGAGCCTGCCGATCGAAGTCCACACCCGCACCCGGTTCTGGGTTTCCCTTACGCCTCGGCAAAATGTTGGCTGAAGCCTGTCCCTTTTTTGCGCCTCACCGGTCATTCCAGGCAAGTGAACAAAATCGAGAGCTTCTTCCAATGCCCGCAGTATTCCCAAGTCGTTTGCGTCCGTTGTTGCAGTTGAGCCTCCTGCTGAGCCTGAGTGCCAGCCCGGTGTTGTTCCAGTCCAGTTGGGCCGAAGACGCCCGGCGTAGTTATCAGGTGCCGGCCGGCAGCCTCAGTGCCGCGTTGACGCGGTTTGCCGGTTTGGCCGGCGTCAATCTTTCTGTGGATCCGGCGCTAGTCAGCGGGCGCAACAGCAATGGTTTGTCCGGCGAATTTGGTGTGGAGGAGGGGTTCACCCGGTTGTTGCTGGGTTCTGGCTTGCAACTGCAGCCGCTGGGCGATCACGCTTTCACCCTGATTCCTGCGCCTGAGGGCAGCAGCCTGCAACTGGCGCCGACTTCGATCCTCGGCGCGAGCGATTCGACGGGCGCCGATGTATTTGCCGGTGGCCAGGTGGCGCGTCGTGGTTCACAGGGTTTGCTGGGCTCGAAAGACTTCATGGAAACCCCGTTCAGCATGACCACCTACACCAGCGAAACGGTGAAAAACCAACAGGCGCGCACCCTTGGCGATCTGATCGCCAGCGACCCTTCGGTGCGTGCAACCAACCCGGCCGGCGGACGTTACGAGCAGTTCACCATCCGTGGTTTCAGTCTGTTCAACAGCGACGTGGCCTATAACGGCCTCTACGGTGTGTTGCCGACTTACACGATCGACATGGAAATGGCCGATCGCGTCGACATCCTCAAAGGCCCGACCCAACTCATTAACGGGATTTCGCCGCGGGGCAGTGTGGGCGGGGGGATCAACGTGGTGCCAAAGCGCGCTACCGATAAGCCGATCACCTCGTTGACCACCAATTACGCGTCGAATAATCAAGTCGGTGGTGCCGTGGATGTCGGCCGTCGTTTCGGTGAGGACAACCAGTTCGGTCTGCGCTTCAACGGCGTCAAACAGTCCGGTGACACTGAGTGGGATCACCAAAGTGTCGACCGCGACATGGCTGTGCTCGGCCTCGACTTTCGCGGCGAGCGTTTACGAATTTCGACCGATATCGGCCACACCGAACGCGATACCGACGCACCGCAAGAGCGCGTGCAAGTCGCCGCGAATGCCAAGGTTCCGAGCGCGAATAGCGTGCATCGCAATTACGCGCAACCTTGGAGCCAGGCGAAAACCGAGGACACCTTCGGCACGCTCAACGCTGAGTTCGACGTCAGTGATTCGGTGATGGTGTATGGCGGCGTCGGTGCGCGCAAAAGTAATCATGACTTCTTGCGCCACGCCGTTTCTGTCACCAACGATGCCGGTGATTTCAGCGTACTGCCGCGCGACTTCACCCGCGACGAAAACGTGCGCACGGCCACGGCAGGCGTGCGCAACTGGTTCCATACCGGGCCGGTGAGCCATGAGGTCAACCTCGCGGTCAGCTACTTCTACATGGATTTCGAGAACGGCGGCGCACGTTACGCGGCAGGTCGCAGCAATCTGTATGACCCGGTGGAAACCGCCAAACCCGGCACACCGACGCGCTATGACGCCAAGGTCTATACCGAAAACCGCTTCAGCGGCGTGGCGCTGTCCGACACGCTGGGCTTTTTCGATGATCGACTGTTGCTGACCCTCGGTGCGCGCTGGCAACGGGTGAAGGTCGACGACTGGAGCGATGACGTCAAAGGCGACACGGCTTACGACGAGGAAAAGGTCTCGCCCTCGGGCGGGATTCTGTTCAAGGCTACGGACAAATTGTCGCTGTACGCCAACTACATGGAAGGCCTGAGTCAGGGCAAGATCGCGCCGTCGACGTCAGTGAACGAAGACGAAATCTTCCCGCCATTTATCAGCCGTCAGGTTGAAGTGGGCGCCAAATACGATGCCGGCGCCTACGCGTTGACTGCTGCAGTGTTTCGCATCAAGCAGCCAGCCTATGAAACCAACGCCACCACGCGGGTCTTTGGCCCCAATGGCAAACGCGAGAACAGTGGCGTGGAGCTGAGCGTGTTCGGTGAACCGCTCAAAGGCTTCCGTTTGCTTGGCGGAGTGATGTACATCGACAGTGAATTGGCCAAGACCACCAATGGCACCTTCGACGGCAACCGTGCGCCGGCGACACCGAAATACAACGTCAATCTCGGCGCCGAGTGGGATGTGCCGACGGTGCAGGGGCTTACGCTGACCGGGCGCGGTATTTATTCCAGTTCGCAGTATCTGGATCAGTCGAACGACAAGGAAATCGACTCCTGGGAGCGCTTCGACGTAGGCACGCGCTATGCCTTCAAGGTTGACGACAAGACCATCACCTTGCGCGGGAATATCGAGAACGTGCTGGATAAACGCTACTGGAGTTCGGCAGGCGCTTCGGATGACAGCGAGCCGGGGTTGACGTTGTCGACACCGAGAACTTATCTGCTTTCAGCGACGGTGGATTTCTGATTCCACTCGGCAAATCCAAAGCAATCGGGAGTGCCATCAGCGAGCGGATCCACTCTCAGAGTGATGTCCTGACCACCAATGGATAGTCAACTCGCTGAGTTCCCGATAGCTCCAGGGTCTCGATCAGATGCCGTGCAGCCTGGCGCCCAATTTCGTAGTACGGCAGTTGCACCGTGGTCAGCGGCGGGATGAACAACTCGACAATGCCGATCATGTTGTCGTAGCCGAGCACGGCGACATCGTCGGGAATTTTCAGGCCACGCCCCAACAACAACAACAACAACAACAACAACAACCGCTTCAACTTGTTTGATCCATAACAGCTTGGATCTCTGAGAAAAATTATCGTTAGCACTTGAATAAGTGGCTATCACTGCTTCTCTACAGGCCAAGTGTCGGAAAGACGATAACCTGCCGGAAACGGGTCGGTCGGATCCAGCGTGTGTTGGTGTGTACCTGTAATCCAGGCTTGTCCGGAAATTATCGGACTGATACCTGGACGGCCACCCACGGACAATACTGAATCGATCCGACAATCGAACTCGGTGCCCAGGATCGACTTGCCGATGAAGCGATCACCCGATTTCATCTGGCCTTTTGCATGCAGGACTGCCATGCGGGCCGAGCAGCCCGTGCCGCATGGGGAACGGTCTACTTTTCCAGGGCGGATAGCCACCGCATTGGCTGCGGTCAGAATGCCGTTTTTCATCTCTACCGGGTTAGCGATCTGGCAGAAGGAAATATGCTTCCAGTCATCGTTTTCCGGGTGGACAAACCTCAATTGTTCGTTGGCTGCCTGAGTGATCTTCATGCCGTAATCGGCAATCTCCCTGGCTTCGTCAGGGGTCAATGAAAAGCCCAGTCTTCTGGCGTCGGTAATGACGAAACTGTCACCACCATAGGCCGTATCGACGAGTAGAGACCCAATCCCCGATACCTCGATAGTCACATCAAGTTTGTCAGCAAATGACGGCACGTTGCGTACGGTAATTCGCTCAGCCTTGCCATTTCGGCAGCTCGCAACCACTTCGATCAACCCTCCTGGCGGCTCAAGGAACATGCGGGTTTCCGGCTCTACCATAGGGATGATTCCGGTCTCCAGCAGTACGGTCGCCACGCACATCGAGTTGGAACCTGACATGGGTGGTGTATCGCACGGCTCCATGATGATCCAGCCAACGTCTGCTTGCGGATGCTTGGGCGGAACCAGCAGATTGACGTGCCGGAACACCCCACCGCGAGGCTCATTCAAGACAAAGTTGCGCAGTGCCTGGTCGGTTTCAATGAACTTGCGCTGCTCCCAGATCGTTTCCCCCGGAGGGGTGGCAACACCGCCAACAATGACGTCGCCCACTTCACCCGCTGCATGGCAACTGACGACATGGATGACTTTGGATGATCGCATGGTATTTCTCCGGGGATTCGGTGGGCGCCTGGCGCCCGACATGTATTGAACGTGCAAACGTTGAAAGGGGGGCTCAGCGGGAAACTGAAGTCCGCTGGTAAGCCAGAATGGCCGCTGCGAGGTCTTCTACCGACGCGCCAACCGATTTGAACAGGGTCATGGCTTTATCCGGAGTCGTCAGGACAGAGCGCCCGAAGTGTTTCCCGGCACACAGTTCGCTGAACTCGGCGATTACGTCGTCTTCGGTAATGACGCCTTTCTGAATCGGCTGGATCAGGTCACCTGTCTCCGCGAGAGCACCTTCGCGGGTATCAACGAAAATGCTACAGCGCGCCACAACATCGTCGTCGACTTCGCGCATGATCGGGGTAAAGCTGCCGACCAGGTCCAGATGAACGCCAGGTTTCAACCACTGACCTTGTATGACCGGTTCCGTGGCCAGTGTGGCGCAACTGATGATATCGACGGCAGCAGCGGCTGCGGGTAACTCCTGAAGTGTGACGGCTTTTGCCTGGATTCCCTGGGCCCTGATGTCGTTCGCGAATGCCGTTGCGGCTTCGAAGTTGAGGTCATAAACAATGACCTCTTCCAGATCGCGAACCGATCGGTGCGCGCTGACCAGATAGCGCCCCATACGGCCGGCCCCGACCATAAGCAGTCGTTTCGAATCGGTACGAGACAGATAGCGAGAGGCAAGTGCAGAAGCCGCGGCTGTGCGGCGGGCTGTCAGTTCGTTGCCGTCAAACTGACCCAGCGGTAGGCCGGTTTTCGCACAACTGAGGAGATAGTGGCTGCTGAGCCCCGGTTGGCCTTTTGCATTGTTACCGGGGAACACGGTGACTTGCTTGACCCCTAGATACTCGCCTTCGATCCAGGCTGGCATCAACAACAGCATGGCAGCGGGGTCGCCCGGTACTTCTATCTTGTGGTGGTGACGCACAGGGGAGTGCACGGTACGGGTGAAGATATCGGATAGCGCATTCATCAGCGCGTCCCAAGGCAGTGCATCGGCCAGTTGTTGGGCATTCAAATACATGAGTGAAACTCGACATTGAAGGATAGAAAACACAGTGCTTCGGGATTGATCGCGTTCAATCCACAAACGCTATTCAGTGAATCGTTTAACGCTGGGGCGAGGGCGCAGTGACGGAAGCACTGAGCGGTTCGCCGGCAATTACCCAGTCGGAGGGCGCCACATCGGTGAAAGTGATGGTGACGTCCTTTGGTGCGGAACCAAGGATTCTGGAAAAGGCAGCCGTTATTTCACTTGCCAGTTCGTGCTTTTTCTCGCTTTGTCGTCCGGCGAGCATTTTGATTTTTACTATCGGCATTTCGGGTTCTCCTGAGTGTTCGAGTGGCGAACGTCGAAGGGGGGGGCGATAAACCGGTATCAAAGAATCAACAGATGTTCGCTAGAGCCGGGCACATTCATCAGGTCGTGGAAAAACGACCTGAGGTCGTCGTGCTTGCCGGTTTTGTGGGGGGGGTGCCGAGACGCACTGGGGGCGTCTGTCGCTTTGTCGGCAATCCGCGATTGTTTGGCTGGCTTTTGGGGAGACGAATGCATGCAGGTTTCTCCTGTTGTTCTTGTTGGCAGGTATGCAGCGCAAGCCTGGTGTTGAGTGCTTGACACCGGGTGAGTCGAACTCTAGATTGAATATCGTATACGTTGATAGTGGTGTCAACGGGTTTTTAGGGGCTGATGAAGCGCATCAGTCACCCGGCGAGGCTGTATCACCAGACAGACCAGCCGATGGTAAGCTGCGAGCTGATATAGAATACGTTATTCGATCGTGGCTTCCCGATTGCACACATGGAGTTCAAATTGCCCCTAAGTCCTGCAGATCTGCCGTCACTTGGCTCCGCGCCTACGGCGTCCGACATCATCGCCAATCACATTCGTGAGGCGATCATCACGGGTGACTTCGATGAAGGCGAACCGATTCGCCAGGATGACGTCGCCAAGCTGTTCGATGTCAGTAAGATACCGGTGCGTGAAGCGCTCAAACGCCTCGAAGCCGAAGGCCTTGTCGAGTTTCAGCGTAACCGCGGCGCTGTCGTCAAAAGCATTTCCGAGCCGGAAATTGCGCAGATTTTCGAGGTCCGGGCAATGCTGGAGTCCAGCGCGCTGAAACTGTCCGTGCCTCTGATGACCGAAGCCACTTTCAAGAGGGCCGAGCAGTATTGTGACGAGTTCGCGCAAGAGACCAATGTGGCGCGCTGGGCGGAGCTCAATTGGCAGTTTCATTCCTGCCTCTATGAGGATGCCAACCGGCCGTTCCTGATGAACCTCATCCGTTCGGTCAATGACCGTATCGAGCGCTATTTGAGAATTCAGCTCACCCTGTCCGGTGGGACAGGTGTGGATGATCGCGAACACCGGCAGATCCTGGCGGCGTGCCGCAAAGGCGATGCCGAGGAGGCCGCTGAACTGTTGCGTCAGCACATCACCAAGGCCTGCGAATCATTGCTGGACAACATTCGCAAGTAAATCCAAGCGCAGATGTCCACATCGCCGTAGCCTTCGCTACGGCGATTTTGCTTTGTTGTGATGCGTATACCATATCTGATAATGGCCATCATTTGACGCATCTTCAAGGGGGATACATGGCGCCTGTTCACTCTTCCGAACACTTTCGCCTGTTTTCAGAAAGGGTAGTTGTCGTAGGTGGGGGAATCGTAGGGACATGCTGTGCCCTGTATCTTCAAAGGGAAGGGTATGCCGTTACTTTGATCGATCCCGCCGCGGCAGGCGACAGCACGGCCAAATGGAGCTGTGGCCAAATGGCCATCGGCGAAGTGGTTCCACTGTCCAGACCTGGGGTGATGCAAAAGATTCCGGGGTGGCTACTCGATCAGGAAGGGCCTCTGGCGTTGAGAGCCAGCGCATTGCCCGGCATGTTGCCGTGGTTCCTGAGGTTTCTGGCGTGTGCCAAGCAATCGAAATCCGAAGAAATTGCTCGGGATATCGCCAGTCTTACACTTTATGCGCACGCGGATTACGCGCCATTGTTACAGGCTTGTACTGAGCAGGGATTGCTGCGCGAAGGTCCTGTGATCAAGCTGTTTGAATCCTCAGCAGGTATGGAGCAGGAACGTCCCCATTTGGCATTCCGAACAGCCTTGGGCTTCAAAGCAGAAATACTGGATGCCGCGGCAATTGCCGATCTCGAACCATCGCTAGCGGGCAAGTTCAGTCACGGCTTGCTTTTCCCTGACTGGCGCTCGGTAAGCGATACCGAGGGGTTTATCGCATCGTTGACGCAAAGTTTTATCGACCAGGGCGGTGTCCGAGTTCGTGGACAGGTCAAACGCCTGGATGAAGGGGCCCAACGTGCAAGCGGTGTCACGCTGGCCGATGATCAGCGCTACGCAGCTGATCATGTGGTGATTGCAGCGGGTGTCGGTTCACGACAGTTTTTTGCTCAGCTAGGCGTACAGATTCCGCTGGTCGGGATCGCGGGTTACCAAGCGCTTCTGCCAGCGGAGGTGGAGAGAGTGCAACACTCGGTCATTTTCCCCGATGGAGGTTTTTGCATCAGCCCCATGACTCGCGGCCTGCAAATCGGCGGCACCATGGAGTTTGCACGGCCCAATGCCGAGCCGAATTTCAAACGCGCAGAAATCATTCTTGAAAAGGCGCGCAAGATCATTCCCGGATTGCGATTGAGCGACCTGGAGTACGGCGTCGGTTACCGGCCGTATTTGCCAGACACCAAGCCCGTGATCGACCGCAGTACCCGGCTATCGAATGTATTCATGGCTTTAGGACATGGCCAGCTTGGCCTGACCTTGGGAGCCACGACCGGCCGGCTCATTGCGCAGATGGTTGCCGGCCGCCAACCCACGCAGAATCTGGAACCTTTCAGTGCCAAGCGTTTTTCCATATGACGGGATCGCGGCCGGAATCGGGTTTACCCCTATGCCTTGCGCATGAAGTTCAAACCGGCCGCTGCGGTGGCAAAACCCCATTTTTCATAGAACGGCACCATGTCGTCCAGGCAGTAGAGTTCGCGGTGTTTGATGTCGACCAATGCAGGATCGTTCAGCACTGTGTTCATGAGTACAGCGCCCAGCCCGGTCCCACGCCACGTCTCCTTGACGATAATGTCGAAGATCATCGCCTTATAAACGCCGTCGGTCATTGCTCGGGCGAACGCGACAAGTTCATCGTTCTGCGGGTCAATGAAAGCGAAGAGCGGGCCGCCCGATTGCACCATCTTTTCTACATCTGCGCTGATGCGTCCCTTGGTCCACCATTCGGTTTGAAAAAGCGCCACCAGTTGTTCGATGTGTGAAGACGATAGCGATCGATGAAGTTCCAGGGTGCCGGTGTCGCGGGATAGGTTGCTCATGTTTTTTCCAGAATGTTGCTTTAGAGGTGAGGTGAATGTGTCTATAAGTGCGATCAAGGCGCCTGTATGGCGTTGTCCGCGGCCATTTGCTGCAGATCCGCGATGGCTTTTTTTGTAAGGAAAATGCCTTGGGTCAGTGCGGTGTGCCGGTTCTTGTGGCGCCTTGCACCTGGCAGTCGATCCTGACCGGCTTCCATCAAGCGGTTGCACAGGAACGCAGCACGCTGGCTGAAGTCGGTTGTGCCGCCACGATCCGGATCGATCACGATCATTAGCTGCCCGGCCTTTGGCGTCTGTGCGCCAACGCAACTGCCGAAGTCGTTCTCGAACGACAATTGTCCTCCGGTCAGGGCACCAGCCAACAGCTCGACCATGAGCGCAATCGAAGAGCCCTTGTATCCGCCGAATGTGTTCAATGCTCCGCCGGCCAGCACCGCATGTGGATCCGTAGTGGCGCTACCTGAGCTGTCGATGCCGGTACCGGGCGGAAGTGGTCGATCGTCCAGCGCATGCAGTCGAACTTCGCCATTGGCCATGACGCTGGTCGCCTGGTCCACCACGAGCGGCTCGGCGCCGGCGACCGGCGTTGCGAAGGCAATCGGGTTGGTTCCGAAAACCGCTGTGTGTCCGCCGTGCGGGACGACATTGGCCAGACCGTTGACGAAGCTGATCGCGACCAATCCTTTGCGTGCGAACGGTTCAACGTCAGGCCAGAGTGCACTGAAATGATGGGAGTTGCGGATAGCGATGACGGCTACGCCGGTACGTTCGATGGCTTCATCAATGGCCTTCGCTGCGGCGGCCAAGGCTGGTTGGGCGAATCCGTTGCGGGCATCGATGCGGATGAACGAAGGGCTTACGATGTTCACCTCGGCATTGGCTTGTCCGTCCACCCAGCCGGTTTTCAGAGAGGCCACATAGCCGGGCATGCGAAAGATGCCATGGCTTAGCGCACCATCGCGCTCGCAGCCTGCGCAATTGGCGGCCAGGATGTCAGCAACGAAATCGGATGTGCCGTGGCGGATGAAGATTTTTCTCAACAGCAGGCTGAGTTCGTCGAAGTCCATGTGCACTAAAGAAAGCTCGTCTGTCATGGCGTCAATCTTCTTTTAAGGAGGTGGCGGAGTGAGGGGAGGGTTGTTCTGACTCATCGGCGCTGCCTGAGAGTTGGAGAAATTTACGCAGACAGTTTTCCAGCAGACGCGACACGTTATTGTCGTAGTGGTTGTGCGAGAGGCTGCCGCAAAACGTAATAGACCCGACCGAAAACAGACCTCCGCCGTTCTCGTCGATGCCATAGACGATGTTCGAGCGAATGCCGCCGTAAGGTCGCGGGCTGCCATCGAAGACACCCGGAAGCAGAAGCTCTTCGAAGCTGGTTTCAAAGGTCGGGCCATGACCTTCAGAGACAGCAACGACCGAAACGAAGTCCGGGGTACCCAAGTCCGAACAGACCTGGTCGATCTCGAAGCCGGCAGCACCGCCTCCCGAAAGACCGAAATCGCCTATTCGCTGATCGGGTGCAATACCCTCAAACAGGAAGGCCAGTTCACTGCGAAACGATTCCGGAGTGCGGACGTAGTACGTCCCCTCGAATGCGCCTTCGGCGGTGAAGCCCACGCCGGCGACTTGTTGCGGTGCGATTCCGTTGCGACGCCACAAGCCGCCATACTCGCCATCGAGTTGGTGGTAATACTCGCCGGGCTGGCTGGCCCAGACCCGCATGCCACCTTCTGCGCGACGCACCTCGATCATATGAGGGAGCTGTGGATGGCGGCCGATTTTCCAGTAGAAGCCGTTACCGCCGAGGTACATCAGTTTGCCGCCGCCCTCGCGATAGGCGATCAGCGCTTCCAGTGTCCTGCGCGTTTGATATTCAGGCTGGGTCCCGGTCAGCACGACATCGTAGTGAGTCAGGGCATCAATGCCTTCACGATCCAGATCCTCATCGGTAATGACGTCGAACTCGTACCCTTTGGCTTGCAACCAGTCGGTCAGATGCGAGTCCGAAGCAAAGCCACGCATCCCGGAACCTCGCTCGTCGAGATAGACCAAATACGCAGGGCGCATAGTCATCATCGGCCGCAATCGGGAAGAAAGGGTTATCCCTGAGCCATCCGGGTGGCAGTTGTAGTTTGAATATCCAAATGTACCGATGACGTCCGGATTATGAGGATAGGCATTCCACTCACTGACTCGGTTCTGCAGCGCGCCGGCGAATGTTCCGCGGGTATGGTTCGCATAGGCCTGATAGGTAAACGTGGGTGCCAGAAAGAGAATTCTGCGGCGAGGTAAACCTGCACCGGGAAGAACGTAGAACGGGATAGTGTCGCTGCCCGATGGATGATCCACGATCAGTCCGTAAACTCCTGATGGCATACCGGCAGGCACTCGAACCGCAAGGGTCGTGCTCCACTGACAGTCGCTCAGGTCATCGGCGTGGAAAGCGATGGCGGCGTATTCGTCAGGCGCGGTTTTCCAGTCCATGTTACGGCCGGTCCAGCCCGAAGAGCGCACGCCGCGCATCGGCATGTTGACCAGGGTGAGATGGCGCGAAGGATTAATGTCGTCTTCAACCGTTTGCTTGTATGCATCATTGGCAAAAGACCAGCGCGCAAGCACCTCGATGTCGGCGTTCGTGCCAGCCTGAGTCCGGGTCAGGCATGGTGCTTCGATGGCGCCGTTGAGGCAATCGACGGGATGGCCGCTCCAGATGGCAGCGAGAATCAGGTGACTGGAGTTCTTGAGCAAGGCATGAAGCCCTTCCAGGCGGGTGCTGGATTCGGCGGTTTCTCGTCTGCCCACCCGCCTTGAGCGAACGACGATGTCTTGCAGGCCGAAGCCGATTTTCAGCTGGGTCCAACAGTTGATCTCCAGGCAAAGACCAATCTCCAGGCGGGTGTGCTCCCCCAGTCGTTTTAACTCAAGCGTGCCTGCGTTGAGGATCAATGCGAAACCCGTCGTTGCAGTTTCATCCTGCCACGAAAAAATCACTTGGTCAGTGGTGCTGTACAGCGTGGGCTTTATGAACAGCGACAGTGTCAGATTGCTGGTATCACGGAGACAGGGCAGAGGAGCAATTGCACACGATCCGAGGTAAGTCTTTTGTTCGGTTGCCCGATAGCTCTCGTCCAGATCGAAATCCACGTCCACGCTTTTGAGGCCTGGGCCCTGCGGATTGGGATCGCAGCAGTCAAGCCGGACAACCCTGGCGCGAATGTCCTTATCACCTGCCGAGGAAATCTTGAATTCGAGAAGTTCTCCGGGTTGCGCGCTGAGCGGTGTGACATAGCCGATGACAGCCGGGGAATCGATTTCTGAATGAGTCATACATCCGATACCTGATGTTTTTATCGAATATCGTATACCGTATCGCCTGTGTCAATGACGTCATCAAGTCATAGGTGGGCTGGATTCTTTTCCTTCTTTATAAGCCTTACAGGAATTTGCCTCCTGATCGGCCTGGATCATCGGACTCGCTATTTGACAGTTGACGCTTATCGTTTATCGTATACCATATCTGAAATGGCGATCTGTTCACGCCATTGCCAGCTTTCGCAACCCTGAGATACGGAGAATACGAATGCAGTACGAACGATCATTTGCCACGGTTGAGCTGCACACGAGCGGGGAAACGTTCCGTCTCGTTACCCAGGGGCTACCCAAAGTGCCTGGTGCGACCATTGTCGAGCGCAGTACCTGGTTGCAACAGAACGCTGACCATTACCGGCGAGCTCTCATGCTTGAGCCACGTGGTCACAAGGACTTGTATGGCGGGTTTCTGACTGAACCGGTGAGTGAAGGTGCCGATTTCGGCATCATTTTCCTCAATAACATGGGCTATAGCCCACATTGCGGTCACGGTGTGATCGCGCTGGCCACGGCTGCTGTGGAGCTGGGCTGGATTGAGCGAAAAGCCCCCGAGACCCGTGTAGGTATCGATGCGCCATGCGGCTTCATCGAGGCGTTCGTCGAGTGGGATGGTGTGCGGGCAGGGGCGGTACGTTTCGTCAACGTAGCGTCATTCATCTTCGAGCGAGATGTGACGGTGACCACGCCAACGTTCGGCAAGGTGACGGGTGATATCGCCTACGGCGGCGCGACTTATTTCTACGTCGATGGCCGGCCGCACAATATCGCCATCCGCGAAAAAGATCTGTCGACGATCACCCAGTTCGGCTATGAAATTAAAACCGCTATCAATGCCCGGGGCTCGTTCATCCACCCTGAGATCCCCGAATTCAATGATGTGTACGGCGTAATGGTGTATGGCGATCCGCGTCACGAGGGGTCAAGTCAGGCCAACTGCTGCGTGTATGCCGATCGTGCGATCGACCGGTCACCAACCGGATCGGGCACCGCGGGCCGCGTTGCACAGCTTTATCTGCGAGGTGAATTGTCAGCCACCGATACGTTGGTCAACGAATCCATTATCGGGACCGTTTTCAAAGGCCGCGCGCTCAGCGAAACAAAGGTCGGTCCGCTGGACGCCGTAATTCCCGAAGTGAGCGGAAAGGCCCACATCTGTGGATACGCCAACTGGATCATCGACGAGACCGACCCACTTACCTACGGTTTTCTCGTCCAGTGATACCAACAATAACGATCTAAGAGCTGTAATTTTACTGCCCCGATAATACGTATACGATATCCAAGATACGCTAAAATACGCGTATCTTGTTTCTGAGTTCAGCCAACAAACGAGGGGAACAAAAATGCGCATTAACTCACTCATCCTGGCCGCAGCCGTTGCTGCCCTGAGTACTACCGCCGTTCACGCAGACCAGTTGGACGACATCATTTCGTCAGGCAAGCTGCGCTGTGCGGTAGAGCTCGACTTCCCGCCTAACGGCGCTCGAGACAAGGACAACAAGCCGATCGGCTTTGATGTCGACTACTGTAATGATCTGGCCGCCGCTCTTGGTGTAAAGGCGGAAATCGTCGATACCCCGGACCCTGACCGGATTCCAGCGGTGCTGTCGGGACGGGCTGATGTCGGGATTGCCGTAGCCTCAGATACTCTGGAACGCGCAAGGACGATCGGCTTCTCGATTCCTTATTTTGTCTTCAAGACCATCATCCTAGCCCGCGAAGACGCGGGAATTAACGGTGTTGCCGATTTCAAAGGGCACACGGTGGGTGGCCCGGCCGGGGCCTATGAAACGACTGCTCTGAAAGAAACGGTGCAAAAGATCAATGATCCGGCCACCAAGATGCTGACCTTCCAGTCCCAGTCGGACAGCTTCCTGGCGCTAAGCCAGAAGAAGATTGACGCGACATACACCACTGCAACGATTGCTACCCACGTGATCAATTCGGGCAAATATCCGGGGCTGAAGATCGTCGGTGATGCGCCAGTCGATCCCGATTACTGCGCGTTCCTCGTGCAACGCCAGGAACAGGGCTTGCTCAACTACGTGAATCTTTTCCTCAACCGGCAGGTGCGCTCAGGTCGCTATGCGGAGCTGTACGCCAAGTGGGTGGGAACTGAAGGCGGGCCGGCTCCTGATCTGACTGTCCCAGGCACCTATCGTTAAAGAAACGGAGCATTCGTTCCGCATCACAAAAACCTTTCGCGTAAAAAGGTAATCGTATGTCTTATACCTTCCAGTGGCGCCCGGTTCTGGAATCGCTTCCGGAAATGTTATCGGGGGCGGTAGTCACTCTGGAGATTGCCACGCTGGCGATGGCAATTGGTACGGTGTTGGCAGTCCTGTTGGCGCTTGCAAAACGATCGGGTAACAAAACCCTATCTGGTCTGGCCAGTGTGTGGATTGAAACGGCGCGCAATACCCCGGCGCTGTTCCAGATTTACATGGTGTATTTCGGGCTGGGCTCCATTGGAGTGGGTATCGACTCGTACTATGCACTCTTGCTCGGTATTACGTTCAACAACGCAGGCTATCTGGCAGAAACGTTCCGGGGCGGCTTCTCCGCCGTCCCGGAAACTCAAGTCCGGGCTGCTCGTTCGTTGGGCATGGGAGCGGTTCAGACGTTGTGGCACATCGTGCTTCCGCAGATGTTGCGGGCGGTGTTCCATGCCATGACCAACCAGATGGTGTGGTCAATTCTGATGACGTCTCTCGGAACCATCGTTGGTCTGACGAGCGATCTGACGGGTGTTACTCAGCAACTTAATGTCATGACCTATCGGACATTCGAGTACTTCTTCGTCGCGGCTTGCCTGTACTACCTGATATCGAAAATATTCACGATTTGCGCGCGGCTATGTGCTTGGCGCCTGTTTCGTTATTGAGAGGTGCGCCATGTTTTTTGAAGGGACATTAGCGTGGAGCGACATCCTGTATTTATTAAAGGGTGCCGTTGTCACAATCGCAATTACTTTGGCTGCGGTCGGGATAGGCACAGTGTTCGGCACACTGTTTGGTGTAATAAGAGCAGGTGCTGCGTGGTGGATAAGCTCCCCCATAGGTTGGGTGCTGGATATCTTTCGTTCTGTGCCGCTGTTGATTCAATTGGTCATATTCAATTCGTTCAACAGCATGTTTCGCCTGAACTGGCCTACTTACGTTGTGGCGTGTATTTGCCTCGGTGTCTATGCCGCAGCACTGTGCACAGAAATCGTCAGGAGCGGGGTGGCGGCAGTGCCGGCGACAACCCGTCGCGCCGCGCGGTCGCTGGGTTTGACCTGGCGTCAGGAGGTGGTCTCGATCACTTTGCCGATTGCTACCAGGATCGTATTCCCGAGCTGGATCGGTCTGGCCCTCGGCATCATGAAAGACACATCGCTGGTGTTGTGGATCGGCATTATCGAACTGCTGCGCAGCTCGCAAATTGTTACAACCCGAGTGCAAGAGCCACTGACCATTCTGGCAATCACTGGCGTGATCTACTTCTTAATAAGCTTCCCCATTGCGAGACTCGGCGCTCGTCTTGAGAAAAGGTGGCAAATACAATGATAAAAATTGAAGACGTACATAAAAATTTCGGTTCTCTGCATGTTCTCAAGGGTGTCAGCCTGAGTGTGAACAAGGGCGAAGTGTTATCGATGATCGGCGGTTCGGGTTCCGGAAAGTCGACCATGCTGATGTGTATCAATGGGTTGGAAGATATCCAGCAAGGTCGCATCAGTGTTGATGGCATTCATGTGCACTCGAAAAAAACCGACCTCAACAAACTTCGGCAAAAGATCGGAATTGTGTTCCAGCAATGGAATGCCTTTCCCCATATGACGGTTCTCGAGAACGTCATGCTTGCCCCCCGAAAAGTGCTGGGTAAGTCCAGGCAGGAAGCGGAGGCAATTGCTGTCGAGAAACTCAGACACGTGGGCCTGGGTGAAAAGCTGACAACGTTTCCGGCACGTCTGTCGGGCGGGCAACAGCAACGGATGGCGATCGCCCGCGCGCTGGCAATGTCGCCGGACTACATGTTGTTTGACGAGGTGACCTCGGCCCTGGACCCACAGCTGGTTGGCGAGGTTCTGGATACCTTGCGTATGTTGTCCCATGAAGGGATGACGATGATCGTGGTCACCCACGAAATGCGCTTCGCTCGCGAGGTGTCGGATCGTGTCGCCTTTTTCCATAAAGGGCTTATCCACGAGTTAGGGACGCCCGACCAGATCTTCGACCGGCCTGAAAAAGCTGAAACAGCAGATTTCCTGCGCTCGGTACTCTGAAGATCACGCTCTCGCAATGAGAGCTGCGAACACCGCGGTTACCGGTTGATGCCATAACCGCGGTGGTGGCGAATACAGCGTCATTTACCTGATGGCAACCATGGCCTTTGCGCGCGCTGAAATTGCCAGAAGTGTCGTATTTACGCGCTTTCAATTCGGTTGATGACCGCCCCATTTTCCTTTTAACGGTTTCCTTGGCTGGGCTCTAATAATGGCGACTACCCTCGGTGTGAAACTCGACGACCTTACTCGTGAACGTCTCAAATCTGCCGCCGCATCAATTGATCGAACTCCACACTGGCTGATCAAGCAGGCACTCTTCAACTGTCTGGAAAAGCTTGAAGGTGGGGTCACGCTCGATGAGTTGCTGGGCACACATCTCGGCGATGCTGAAGAGCAAGGGGAGCTAGCAGTGGAGACCGCTTGCCAACCCTTTCTCGATCTGGCGGAAAATATCCATCCGCAGTCGGTCCTCAGGGCAGCGATTACTTCAGCCTATCGGCGACCAGAAGAAGAGATGGTACCGATGCTGTTGGAGCAGGCGCGTTTACCTGAAGAGATGGCTACATCAGCGGCCAAATTGGCTACCGGCATCGCCGAAAAGTTACGCAATCAGAAGAGCGCCAGCGGCCGGGCAGGGCTCGTGCAAGGTCTGCTTCAGGAGTTCTCGCTGTCTTCGCAGGAAGGCGTTGCTCTGATGTGCCTGGCCGAGGCGCTGCTGCGCATCCCGGACAAGGGCACGCGCGATGCGTTGATCCGGGACAAAGTCTGCAACGGCAACTGGCAGACGCATATCGGCAAAAGCGGCTCTCTGTTCGTGAACGCTGCGACCTGGGGATTGTTGCTGACCGGGAAACTGGTTGCTACTCATAGCGAATCCGGAATGACCTCAACGCTAACGCGCATTATCGGTAAAGGCGGGGAACCGTTGATTCGCAAAGGGGTAGACATGGCCATGCGGGTTATGGGCGAGCAGTTTGTCACCGGTGAAACCATCGCCCAAGCACTGGCCAACGCTACCCGGTTCGAGTCAAAGGGATTTCGGTATTCTTACGACATGCTGGGTGAGGCAGCTCTGACCGAACACGACGCTCAGAAGTACCTGACGTCCTATACACAGGCCATCCATGCCATAGGCAAGGCCTCCCACGGGCGGGGAATCTACGAAGGGCCCGGCATTTCGATCAAGCTGTCCGCTCTGCACCCGCGTTACAGCCGTGCGCAATATGATCGAGTGATAACCGAGCTTTACCCGCGCCTGCTGTCGCTGACCCTGCTGGCCAAGCAATACGACATCGGCCTGAACATCGACGCCGAAGAAGCCGACCGCCTGGAGTTGTCGCTGGATCTGCTTGAGCGCCTGTGCTTCGAGCCGCAACTGACCGGCTGGAACGGCATCGGTTTTGTGATCCAGGCCTACCAGAAGCGTTGCCCGTACGTGATCGACTACGTGATCGACCTGGCTCGCCGCAGCCGTCATCGCCTGATGATCCGTCTGGTGAAAGGCGCGTACTGGGACAGCGAAATCAAGCGCGCCCAGGTCGAAGGCCTGGAAGGCTATCCGGTCTACACCCGCAAGGTGTACACCGACGTTTCCTACATCGCCTGCGCCCGCAAACTGCTGTCGGTACCGGAAGTCATCTACCCGCAGTTCGCCACGCACAACGCCCACACTCTGTCGGCGATTTATCACATTGCCGGTCAGAACTATTACCCGGGCCAGTACGAATTCCAGTGCCTGCACGGCATGGGCGAACCGTTGTACGAGCAGGTTGTAGGCAAAGTTTCCGAAGGCAAGCTGAACCGTCCGTGCCGTGTGTACGCTCCGGTCGGCACTCACGAGACCCTGCTGGCGTACCTCGTACGTCGTCTGCTGGAAAACGGCGCCAACACCTCGTTCGTCAACCGAATTGCCGACCACTCCATCACCCTCCAGGAGTTGGTTGCTGATCCGGTGCTGACGGTAGATGCAATGGCTTTTGAGGATGGTGCTTATGGCCTGCCTCATCCAAAGATTCCTATGCCAAGGGATTTGTATGGCGTCGATCGTGCCAACTCCGCCGGAATCGACTTGGCGAATGAACATCGCCTTGCCTCTCTTTCCTGTGCGTTGCTCGCTACCGCGAACACTGAATGGGTCGCCATGCCTATGCTGGGCGGAGGGGGGCGATCGGGTGAGGCTAAGCCGGTCTGCAATCCTTCGGACTTGCGTGACGTCGTTGGTCACGTTCAGCCAGCAGACCTTGAGGATGTCGAGCAAGCACTCGGACATGCAACCAGTGCTGCCCCTATCTGGCAGGCAACGCCCGTCAGCGAGCGAGCGCAAATTCTGGAGCGGGCAGCGGACCTGATGGAGGCGGATATTCAACCGCTCATGGGCCTGCTCGTGCGAGAGGCCGGGAAAACCTTTGCCAATGCTATTGCCGAAGTGCGAGAGGCTGTCGACTTTCTAAGGTATTACGCCACACAGGCTCGCAGGGAGTTTACCAATGATGCTCATCGGCCATTGGGCCCGGTGGTCTGCATCAGCCCCTGGAACTTCCCGTTGGCAATTTTCACCGGCCAGGTCGCTGCCGCATTGATGGCTGGCAATACGGTACTGGCCAAACCAGCCGAGCAGACATCATTGATCGCCGCTCAGGCTGTACGCATCCTGCTTGAAGCCGGCACTCCAATTGGCGTACTACAGCTTTTGCCGGGGCGTGGCAGTGTCATCGGCTCGGCGCTAATCAGTGACGACAGAGTCAAGGGGGTCATGTTTACCGGGTCGACAGAGGTGGCACGCCTGCTTCAAAAAAATATCGCCGGACGCCTCGATGCGGTAGGTCGCCCTGTTCCGTTGATTGCAGAGACAGGTGGACAGAACGCGATGATCGTTGACTCATCGGCTTTGACCGAGCAGGTCGTTATCGACGTCGTGGCTTCCGCTTTTGACAGTGCCGGGCAGCGCTGCTCAGCGTTGAGGGTGCTATGCCTCCAGGATGACTCAGCGGATCGGGTGATCGAGATGTTGAAAGGCGCTATGGCTGAATGCCGGCAAGGCAATCCGGATCGGTTAAGCGTGGACATCGGGCCAGTGATTGATGCCGAGGCGAAAGCGGGCATCGATAAACACATCGAAGCCATGCGTGTCAAAGGTCGCTCGGTTTACCAGGCCTCAATCATGTCAGGTGAGGATTTCCGCAGAGGTACATTCGTACAACCGACGCTGATTGAGCTGGAAAGCATTGACGAACTGGAGCGGGAGATCTTTGGGCCGGTACTTCACATCGTTCGTTACAGCCGCAAGAATCTTGACCGACTGATCCAGCATATCAATGGTTCCGGGTACGGGCTGACGCTGGGGGTGCATACCCGTATCGATGAAACCATTGCCAAGATCATTGGTAATGTTCACGCGGGCAATGTCTATGTAAATCGCAACATCGTCGGAGCAGTTGTCGGCGTGCAGCCATTTGGAGGGGAAGGGTTATCCGGCACCGGCCCGAAAGCTGGCGGACCGCTCTACATGTATCGACTGCTGTCGACAAGGCCTGAGCATGCTTTGTCCAAAGCATTTGGTGAATCCGACGGGCAGAACATTCCAGAAAAAAGTGCTCGGGAAAGTTTGCTGCTACCACTCAAGTCTCTCGTTGGTTGGGCACACTCCAATAGAAACAACGCGCTGTATTCACTCTGCACAAGATTTGAAACCGAATCGCAAAGCGGACTGACTCGTGTGCTGACCGGGCCTACGGGCGAGCGGAACACTTACACGATTCTGCCTCGGACCCGCTTACTTTGCATCGCCCACACGGAAGCGGATCTGCTGGTACAACTGGCAGCCGTGCTCGCCGTGGGCAGTCAAGTCTTGTGGGTTGAAAACTCACAAACAAAAGCGTTGTTCAGCAAGCTTCCTGAAGCAGTGCAGCGCGTGATCAGCAGAGCTGTGGCATGGAACAGCGGGACGGTGGAGTTCGATGCCGTTCTTCATCATGGGCATTCAGATCAGTTGCGGCATCTATGCCAGCTCATCGCTTCCCGGCCAGGTGCAATCATCAGCGTTCACGGCCTGTCATCCGGTGAGAGTGACATTCCACTGGAACGGCTGGTCATCGAACGGGCGGTGAGCGTAAACACCGCCGCAGCAGGTGGTAATGCAAGTCTGATGACCATCGGTTAAGCGAAGGGCAGGGGGCTGACAGGGAACGTCGGCCGTTTGACGTGATATCTCGCAACCAGCGATCTCCATTTGTAGGAGCAGTGATGTTCAGACCCGTTCTGGCTTTGATGAACCGTGCGCGATATGCGCAGAAGTTTTCACTGATTTTCGTGGTGTTCATGCTTCCGTACTGTTGGCTCTCCTTTGATAAGTTGATCACCATTTATCAGGAGTATCAGACTGCTCTACTCGAACGACAAGGCCTTGTGGCCATTGGTAAAAGTCTAGCCGAGTACAAAAGCGCCGTTGAACTCTCAGGCCTTCAGGTCGTTGCCCACGCTCGCAACAAACCCGATATCGCCGAGCTCACTCGCAAACAAACGGAAAGCCTCAAACTACAAACCGCAGAAGTGAACCAATGGCTTGAAAAAAGCCCGTTCTCCAACTACCTCATAAGCTCGGATTTCCATGCAAAAAACACTGATGCTGCACCGCCCTTGAGTGTGCAATACACCGAGCAGGCGCGTTCGCTGCACAGACGACTCATGACGATCAAGGAAATGGCGACATCGGCACGCCTTAATCATGACGATAACCCAATGGTCTACCGCAACATGGCGCTGCTGTTCGACGAGATATTGCCCCTGTATCAAGTTCTGGCGCAGACCCAAAGTTACGCAGGTTACGTCACTGCTTTTGGCTACCTGGATTCGTCCACGCAATCCACCGTCATGAATCAACTGAATTACTTTGATCGATTCATTCAGGCTGAAAATAACGGTTCGGGCAATGCTGATGCACGATCGCTCATTGCCAGCGCGGCTCAGGAAGCCGAGTCTCGATACAAATCCAGCATTATCGAACCGTACTCAGTAACCGGCTCGGTGTATCAGAAGCTGATGGGGACCTGGCTTGAGCGCTTCAAAGATTACGCGCCTTTTCTGGCAAAACTGGATCAAGCGACGGAATCGGTGCTGGCGCAGGCTGATCATCAGTTACATGAGCGCATAGCCAGATACCAACACAACCTGATGCTCTGGACCCTGACTCTGACGACAACAGTGATCGTGATCATTTACCTGTTCATCGGTTTTTACCTGTCTGTTCGCCAAGCCATCAAAGAACTCTCTGGAGCGACACGTCTCCTGGCGCAGGGCGATCTACGGCAAGGGATCAAATCCATGGGGCGGGATGAATTGGGTGACCTGTCTCAAGACTTCAACCTTATGCAAACCCGTATGCGTGAACTGATATCCGAAGTGAAAAACTTCTCCTTTTCAACACAGGACAAGGCAGTGCATGTCAGCGAACATGCACTGTCATCGCACAAAAGCATAGAACAGCAAGACGCCAGGCTCGAGTTGATTGCAGCCTCAATGGTGGAGTTGGTCAGCAGCGTGCAGGAGGTCAGCGTCAGTTCCAACACGACGGCCGAAAAAGCCAGCCTGGCAGGTCAGAAGTGCCGAGACGGCACCATTCAGGTGGGCCGGGCGGTGAAAGGAATTAATAACCTGTTCCAGGAACTGAACGACTCAATGGTTTCCATCAGTGCGGTGGAAAGCGAAAGTCAAGCCATCTCAAAAGCGGTAGGGCTCATCAAGAGTGTTTCCGAGCAAACAAACCTGCTCGCACTCAATGCCGCGATCGAGGCAGCCCGGGCTGGTGACCAGGGCCGGGGATTTGCGGTGGTCGCCGATGAAGTACGTAGCCTGGCGATTCACTCCCACAAGCTGACGGGCGAGATCCACGCCAACATTAACCGCCTGCAACAAGAGGTGCTCAATGCGGTCTCGATCATCCGCAGTTGTCATGTCAACGCATCCTCAACAGTTGAGGAGGTCTCCCGAGCAGCCGGGTACTTTGATGACATTACCCACGGCATGACTCTCATCATCGACCAAAATATCCAGATCGCTTCAGCCACTGAGGAGCAGGCAAATGTTGTGCAGGACGTTGAGAAAAATACGTTAGAGATAAAAACGCTTAGCGAGTCTACGGCAGGCCAGGCCATGAGCACGGTCAATATCAGCAATCAGGTTGCTGATATGACACGTGACTTGCACGGCCTCATTGCCAATTTCAAAGTGTGAGTCAACGGCCGGGTCTTGTTTCACTCGGTGCCGTGAAACCGGGGTAACACGTACTCGGCAATTTCCTCAATTACCTCGGCAACCGGACGCGTGTTGTGACGCAGATGCAGGCCGACATGTTGCACCCCCGCTTCACGCAGTGCTTCCAGTTCGTCAATGAGGGCCATCCTTCCGCCTCGTCCGCCGAAGCGCACGGGTTTCATTGGCGAGTTAGGATCGGCTTCAAGATGAAGGTGCAGGAACGTAATGTAAGGCTTGTCCCCGGCGACTTCTCGCCACAGCCCGACACGCCGGCGATGTTCCTGTGCTGTTCCGGGGTAAGCGAGCCAGCCGTCCATGTGTTTTCCTATCCACTCGGGTGATTGCTGGCCAAGCCCAGCGACGAGCAGGGGAGCGTGTTCTTCGCGCTGTGGCAGAAGTTGAGCACCTTCAGGCAAGCGTCCGCTGCCCTGGCTTTTGAGCAGTTCTACAGCGCTGCGAAAGTGTGCTCCCCGCTGTTCGTAATCGACCCCGAACAGCGGGTATTCCATCGGACGGTCGCCACTGGCCACTCCCAGCAACAGACGACCATCGCTCAGCTCGTCGATGCTGTTGGCGGCCTTGAGGGTCAACCACGGTTGTCGAAGCGGCAATACGACCGCCGCAGTGCCGAGCATGATGTTATTGGTGATGCCAGCCAGATAACCCAGGTAGGAGAAAGTCTCGAATACTTGCGCTGCATCTCCGAAATGCGGGTCGTACAACGGTACATCACGCACCCAGAGTGCTCGAAAGCCGCTGCTGTCGGCCAGTCGCGCCAGTTGCGCATGTTGCTTGAGGTCAGGGACGCCGAATGGACGATCCTCCGTTATACGCAGGCGTTGGCCTGTTGTGGACCAGTCATTGTCCAGTGGCAGTTCCAGGCCGATGGAGAAGTTTTCCGGGCCAAGCAATCGTTGAAAATGTGAGTTCATCAGACCTCCTGCGCCTTGTGTGCAACCAGGCAATACAATGTGTGAATGCCGGCAAGTATCTTCGGATCCATAAGGGAGAAAAATGCGCCAATACGCACAAGAGTCTTGAGCAAAACGCACGACTGAGTTGCGAAGCAGGTCTCCTGGCGCGCACTCCTGGAGGCTCATGCCAATGCTGGACCGGCCGTGCAGATTGCGACCCTGTTGGAGCTAAGGAGAGGGCAGGAGGTATCGCGACGGTGTTTCGAGGTTTTTGAAGTACTGCACGGCATATTCGACGAACGTCTTTACGCGCGACGGTAGCTTTTTCCCACCCTCGGTCAGCAAATGAAATCCAGTGCTCGGGCATTGATAGTCTTCAAGCAATGGGATCAACCGCTTGGCGTGCAGGTCGTCTGCCACCTCCCAGACTGACTTCCAAATGATCCCAAGGCCTTGTACTCCCCACTGACGCAGCGCGAATCCGTCATTGGCCATCCGGTTTCCCTTGACCTGAATGGTGGTTGGCACCCCTTTCTCCATGAATTTCCAGCGATCAAGCGTGAAATCCGCACTCAGGTGCACCAGGCAGTTGTGATGCTGCAGGTCTTCAGGGGTGCGCGGTGCGCCGCGCTGTTGAAGATATTGTGGAGAGCAGCAAACGATATGGCGGTCCACTCCGAGTGAGCGGGCGATAAGCGAGCTGTCCGGAAGGTCGCCGAACCTGATCGCAATGTCTGAGCCGGACTCGACAAAATCCAGTACACGGTCAGTGAGGAAAAGGCGGATGACGATATGAGGGTTTTCGCTGATGAAGCTGTCGACCAACTGGCTAATCCACTGCCGCCCCAAATCGGTAGGGCACGTGAGTCCGATGGTGCCAAGCACATCGCTATGGCCGTTTTTGATGATGCTGTCGAGTGTGTCGACCTCTTCAAGAATTTTCCGGGCATTTTCAAACAGCAGTTGCCCTTCGGCGGTAGGGCTCAGGCTTCGCGTGTTGCGCTTGAGCAACCGCAACCCATAAAAGTCTTCCATCGCCTTGAGTCGACCACTCATGGCCGCAGGTGACAGACCCATCTGCCGACCCGCAGTTGAAAGGGAACCCGTCTGAACGACAAGGCGAAACAGCCGCATGTCCTGCAATCGATCGACCATGGGAATCTTGTCTCGTGGAAGTTGTTTTTGTTTTCAGAAAAGTATCAGTCAATTATTCAGTAAAAACCACCCAATCAAAGTGGCAGCGAAAAAACAGAGAGAGTACGCAAGTGCTTTGGAATGGGGCTTTGAGTATACCTGTGAAGCAAATTCAAATATGTTTGTTGTTGGGTTCACCTTTCAGCGTTAGTGAATAGTCATTTCCTTAAAATCGAATAGAAAAGTCCGATTGATTGTTAATAATGCAAGTCAGTGCCTGTGAGTCACAATAAAAAGAGGGTTTATGCTATGCGTGTTCAATATCAAGAGACCGCCCCTTCGATAGACCTGGCCGGTCAGTTCAAAATGGCAATGGGCCGCTTCGCCTCTTCAATAACCCTTATCACCACACTCGATGACGATGGTCAGCCCCACGGCTTGGCCGCGACTGCCTTTTCCTCGGTGTCGATGGATCCCGCCTCGGCGCTGATCTGTGTCAACCGGACTGCCAGTGCCTCGCCGATCATCAAGCGTTCCGGGCTCTTCTGCGTGAATATGCTGCAAAGTCAGCATGAGCCAATCTGCAAGATCTTCAGTCAACCCGACTTGCGAGAACGGCGTTTCGTGGAAGGCGATTGGCGCACCGGCGTGCATGGTATCCAGTATTTGGCCGATGCACAGGCGGCGATCTTTTGCGAAGTGGTACAGGAGATAGAACACGGTTCACATACAGTGTTTATCGGCAACGTCATAAATGTGATTACGCAGCCACTGGAAGAACCTCTCCTTTATATGGGAGGCCGCTACCGGGAGCTCGGTCACTAAATCGTAGTTGTTGCATTGCTCGATCTTATAACAATTAAATAAGAAGTGGATGTGGGTATGAACAATCAGTTGTTGGCAAAAACGCGGCTCTCTGGAGCAATTCCTAAGTGGATTGGTCTGGAATCCAGTATCGCTGGCCCTATGGTCGGCTTGTTGTTGTTATGCGCAGTATTGACCATCTTTACCGATAGCTTTCTGACCCTGAGCAACTTGCTCAATGTACTGGATCAAGTAACGGTGCTGGGCATCATGGCCTTAGGCATGACCCTGGTAATTCTTATCGGTGGTATCGATCTGTCCGTGGGTGCCGTGCTGGCGGTGGCGATCATGGTCATGAGCTGGCTCGAACAGGTCTTCGGCCTGCCGATGTGGGCGGCCATGCTTGCGGCGATCGCCGTGGGTGCAGCGTGTGGATCGACAACCGCGTTACTGGTGGTGCGAGCGGGCCTGCCTTCATTTATCGCAACGCTCGCGATGATGTCGGTCGCTCGTGGCTTGGCCTATATGGTCACAGACGGCGCTCAGGTCAGCGGTTTTCCGGAGTGGTTCAGCAACCTCTCGGTGATTCGTTACGGAGGTGTGCTGTCGCTGACGGTCAGTTGCTTCGTGGTGCTGGCGTTGGTGTTCTGGTTCGTCCTCAAGTTTACGATCTCAGGCCGAAGCCTTTATGCCATCGGTGGGAGCAGCAAAGTGGCCAAGCTCGCCGGCATCCGGGTCAAGGGGTACACCAGCGCGGTGTACATCATCTCCGGCATCTGCGCGGCACTGGGCGGCATCGTCATGACGTCGCGTCTGGACACTGCCGGCGCCGGCGCAGGTGTCGGTTATGAACTCGATGTGATTGCCGCCGTCGTGATCGGCGGAGGCAGCCTCAAAGGCGGTGCGGGCAGTGTGGTGGGCACAATCATCGGCGTGCTGATCATCGGCGTCTTGCGCAACGGCCTGAACCTGGCGGGCATTTCTCCTTTCGTCCAGCAAGTGGTTATCGGCGCGGTCATCGCGTTCGCGGTAATGCTCGATTTACTCAAGCGCAAGACTGATTGAGTCCGGATTACGCCTCAAAAGCCTCCCACGTCTACACACACGATTAGAAGGATAAAAACATGAAACTGTGTGCTGTTTTCTCGCTACGTTTTCTGTGGTTGCCGTTGCTCGGCTGCCTGATGTCGATGACTGTTCACGCACAAAGCAAGGCGGTGGATGAAATCACTGTGGGGATGTCGATCCCCAGCCTTCAGTGGGTGTTCTATCTGATGGTTCGCGATGGTGTCATGGAGCAGGCAAAAAACCTCGGCATCAAAAATGTTCTGGTGGCTGATGCCCAGGCCGACCCGGCGCGGCAGGTCAGCCAGATTCAAGACATGCTGAGTAAGAAAATCGACGTACTGCTTTACACCGCTACCGGTAGTGCTGCTTCGGCCGTGCCGGTGCGTCTGGCAAAACAGCAGGGTGTACCGGTGATCTGCATTGACAACTTTCCGAAAAACGTCGAGTGCGACGCTTATGTTTCAACGGACAACCTGGCAGCCGCAGGTGAGCTGGCCCGGCAGATGATCCAGTTGACGGGCGGCAAGGCTGAAATCGGTCTGTTGCAAGGCACCCTGGGCGACTCCACTGAAGTGGCCCGTGCCAAAGGCCTGGACGCGGTGCTGTCCGAGGTACCTGAAATGAAGATCGTCGACCACAAGCCCACTGACTGGCTGCAGGAAAACGGCTTCAAGGTCGCCCAGGACATGCTGCAGAAGAACCCGAATATCAATGTGTTCATCGGGCGCTCCGATGCGCCAGCGCTGGGTGCAGCGCAGGCAGTAAAAGTAGCCAACATCGATCACAAGGTCTGGGTGTTCGGCTATGACGGCCTGCCATCTGCCCTGGAGGCCATTCGTGATGGGAAGATGGATATGACCATTACCCAACAAGCCGTGGAAATGGGTCGTACCGCGTTGCGTACCGCAGTCGATCTCCAGCAAGGCAAACAGGTAACCAAGACCCAGCTGTTGCCGGCCTTCGTGACGACCCGGGAAAACGCAGCAACCTTCCTCGAGAAGCACCCGTGAGTCAGGTGAAGGAGGGCACGTCATGACAGTCATCAAGACCCACAAGGCGCCTTTGTTTCGCGCGAGCAATATCGGCAAGTCTTTCAACTCGGTCAGGGTGCTGGAAGACATCAGCCTCGACATTGGCTATGGAGAAGTGGTCGCTCTGCTTGGCGAAAACGGCGCGGGAAAATCCACCTTTTCCTCGATCGTCGCCGGCGCGCTGACGCCATCGAAAGGCAAGATGTTTGTTGCCGGCGAACCTTACGCGCCGAACGGCCCGGGCGCTGCCATGGCGCAGGGGATCAACATGATCCACCAGGAAATCCATCTGCTGCCCGACCTGAGTGTGGCGGAGAACGTGTTCCTTGGTCATTTACCCACGCACAACGGCATTGTCGACCGCAAGGCCATGTTGCGTGAAACCGAGAAACAATTGCGCCGTCTCGGCCTGAACATCTCGCCGGAGACGCCGGTGCGCCAGCTGAAAATCGCTGCACAGCAACTGGTGGAAATAGCGCGGGCGCTGACGCTCAACTCGCGGCTGTTGATTCTCGATGAGCCGACCGCCGCGTTGGGCAAAGACGAAACCGAGCTGCTGTTCAAGCAAATCCGGGAGCTGAAAAAGGAAGGCGTGTCATTCATCTATATCAGCCACCGCATGGACGAGATTGCGCGGATCGCCGACAAGGTAGTGGTGATGCGCGACGGTCACCTGATCGCGCGACACGACAGTGGTTCGGCCGATGTCGGTGTTCTGGTCTCGCAAATGGTGGGGCGCCCGATTGATCGCCTGTTTCCGGAATTACCCATCCCTCGGGACAAGGTGGTTTTGAACGTCGAGCAGCTATCGGACAGGGCGGGGCGCTTTCACGATGTGTCGTTTTCAGTGAATGCTGGGGAGATATTCGGTATTGCCGGCATTGTCGGCGCCGGACGTACCGAACTGGTTCAGGCGATTGCCGGATTGAGCGCACTGAGTACCGGCACAGTAATGCTGGGTGATCGAACGCTGCCCGCCAACAACGTGCTGGCGGCGATTGACGCCGGCATCGTGCTGATCCCGGAAGATCGAAAATCCGAGGGTGTAGTGCTGAATCAGACGATTGCCGAGAACCTTGCGTACTGCAATCTGGACAGCCTCAGCTCCTGTGGAGTGATCGCCGGTCACCGGGTAGCGGCATTCGCTCGTGAACGCATCGCGACCCTGGGGATCAAGGGTGTAGCGGGGCAGATGCTCGACAAGTTGTCCGGTGGTAATCAGCAGAAAGTCGTGATTGCCAAATGGATCGCTCGCAATCCGAGAGTCATCATCCTCGATGAGCCCACCCGAGGCATCGACATGGGCGCACGGGCGGCGATTTACGAACTGATCATTGACCTGTCGAAAACCGGTGTGTCGGTGATTGTCGTCAGCTCCGACCTGGAGGAAGTCATCGGATTGTCCCATCGGGTGATGGTCATGGCTCGCGGTTGCTCCCAAGGCATCCTGCATCGGCCGCAGATTGCCCCTGACCGCATCATGACGCTGGCCACCGCGTGATGACCGTGAATCTTCGAGGAATATCAAACATGTCATCCCCCTATCAAGCATTGCCATACCGGGCTTTTGCCGAGCTTCTTGATTTATCCGGTAAAACCGCGGTGGTTACTGGCGGTGGCAGTGGCATCGGCTTCGCCATCAGTCTGCGACTGGCTGAAGCCGGGGCCAACGTGGTAATTGGTAGCCTTGCCCCGGAGCGCAGTGGAGAGCTGGTGGAGGCTGGTTTTCCCGTGGCGTTTCAAGCAACCGATGTCAGCCGTCAATCGGATATCCAGCGGTTAGCGGACACCGCTGTCGGGCGATTCGGCAGCGTGGATATCTGGATCAACAACGCGGGCATTTATCCGCTCAAGGCCATTGACGATGTCGATGCAGACTTCTGGGACAGCCTGCACGCTATCAACACGCGAGCGGTATTCGTGGGTGCGCAGGTGGCGCAGCGGCAGATGCGCCGGCAGCAGAGCGCTGGGGCGATCGTCAACCTGTCGTCGATTTGTGGCCACAGGCCCATGGCCAATCACTGTACCTACGACACATCAAAAGGCGCGGTCATGGCCATGACTCGCAGCCTCGCGAAAGATCTGAGCCCCTTCAATATTCGGGTCAATTCGGTGTCGCCGGGGCTGACCGCGACACCCGGAAATCTGGAGCCGGAACTGCTTGAACAGCACCGCAAAAACAACGTGCTGGGCAACATCGCCCTGGGCCGCGCGGCGGAACCGTGGGAGATCGCCGATGCGGTGCTGTTTCTGGTTTCGCCGCTGTCGTCCTATGTGACCGGCATTGATCTGCTGGTGGACGGCGGTTGGTTGCTGCACGGAAGTTGAAGCACAGGTCAAACACTTAAGGGTGAGTTGCAAGCGCTGAAATCACGCCTCACTTACCCGGACATTTAACCCATTCCTTGACCGTTGCGACTTGCAGCGCCGGCACTGGCACGCCTGCGAAACGAGCGCTCGTCATAAAAACGGTGAGTTGTGAAAGCTGTTCACAGCGCGCCGGTCACTAAAAGCAGCAGGAGAACGACATGAAACTCGCTATGTTCATGCAGCCACTTCATCACAAGGGCTGGGACTATCACGAGATGTACGATCAAGACATCGCCTGTGCTGTCCATGCTGACAGCGTCGGTTTTGATGAACTCTGGGTCGGTGAACACACGTCACAGCGCACTGAGCCGATCACCAACGCGCTGCAATTTCTGTCTACCCTGATTCCGCTGACTCAACGCATGAAACTGTGCACCGGCGTACTGAATCTGCCACACCATTTTCCGGCACGCATTGCCGCCGACGCCGCGATGTTCGACCACATGTCCAAGGGGCGCTTCATCATGGGCATCGGCCCTGGCGGGCTCGCTTCCGACTTCGAGGTGTATGGCAGTAACGGCAAGGACCGTGGGCAGATGATGGTCGAGTGCTACGAGATGATCCGTTCAATCTGGAACTCGAAGGCGCCCTATGATTTCTCTTCAGAGCACTACCAGGTCAGCCTCAAGGACGCTGTGCACCACGAGCTGGAAATCGGTTACATGCCAACGCCTTTCCAGAAGCCGTTTCCACGTGTGGCAACCACCGCCATGAGTCCGTTTTCCGGTACTGCGAAACTCGCCGGTGCCAGGGACTGGGACCTGATGTCCGCAAACTTCAACCCGACTGCCACGGTTGCCTCCCATTGGCTGGCTTACTGCCAGGGCGCCGAAAGCGCAGGTATCAAGGCCGATGCCAATAACTGGCGAGTAGCCCGTTCCGTGTTTGTTGCCGACTCTCAGGCCCAGGCCGAAGACTATCTAGCGCAAGAGAGCTGCACGCTGCGGCGCTACTTCGATTACATGATCGACAACCTCGCCACCAATCATTACACGAAGATCTTCAAGACCCGCCCCGACATGACTGACGAGGAAGTCACGGTCGACCACTGCATCAAGGAAATGGTCATTTACGGCGACGTGAATTCCGTCACCGAGCAGTTGGTCGCGTTCAGTGAGCAGACCGGGCCGTTCGGCACGTTGATGACCACTTTCCATGAATGGGACGACGAGGCGCTGTGGCGGCGATCGATGCAGCTGACTGCGCAGCAGGTCATGCCTCGTCTGAACGATTACATGACTCCTCGTTTGAAAGCGCAGTGATCGCCTGATTGCCGTGGGCTTATGTGGGGCCGCATCTCGGATGCGGCCGAAATTCTGGTAATGCGCCTGGACACGACATATGACTGATTTGACAGATATCCGCGAAAGCGCGGATCACGCCTTTGAACTGACCGAAAAGGAGTTGGCTCGCCTGCGGGAAAAAGCTCAATTCATCCGTCTGGAAACCATCCGGCTGATCGAGATCGCCAAAGTCGGCCACTACACTTCGGTGTTTTCCGCTGCCGAGTTGTTCGCTGCGTTGTATTACGACGTGATGGACCTGCGATTCGGTCAGCCGAAATGGCCCGATCGCGACCGCTTCATGATGGGCAAGGGACACGCTGCCGTCGGCTTGTTTCCAGTGTTGGTGGAGTGGGGCTTCTTCGCCAAAGAAATCCTCGACAACTACACGCGCCTCGGAAACCCCCTGGGTGACCACCCTGACATGCGCAAAGTTCCTGGTGTGGATTTCTCCTCCGGCTCCATCGGTCATGCCCTGTCCGGTGGTTTGGGCATGGCTCTGGCCGGGCGGATGCTGGGGAAATCATTTACCACTTACGTGATGCTCGGCGATGGAGAAATGCAGGAAGGGCAAGTGTGGGAGGCGGCGTTGTCGGCAGCCCACCACAAGACTGCAAACCTTGTGGCGATCATCGACCGCAATGGCTATCAGCTTGACGGCAACGTTGATGACGTGATCGGCATCGAGCCCTTGGCGGACAAGTGGATTGCATTTGGCTGGGAAACCCACGTGGTGGATGGCCATGATCTCGCTGCTGTCACGAGCCTGTTGCGTCGCCTCAAAGCCGACAAGACGCGCACTCAGCCAGTGTGCGTCATTGCCAATACGGTCAAAGGCAAAGGGGTTTCTTACATGGAGACCGAGCCAGGTTGGCACTTGGGATACCTCGATCCCGAAGATGCACAACGAGCTATCGACGAAATCAAAAGCAAGGTGATCTAACTCATGAATACCGCATCTCTGTCGAACAACTCCTGGCAGTACCGGGAACTCAATAGCCAGACACCAAGCTTGAATGCCTTGTCGGATGCCTTGATCGAACTGGTCGAGAGGGGCGAGCCGATCGTTGCCGGTACCGCTGACCTTCAGTACTCCAACGGTCTGTCAAAATTCGCCAAACTGCACCCAGAGAAATTCGTTCAATTCGGAATCTCCGAACAGAATATGGTGTCAGCCGCTGCCGGCATGGCAGCGGTGGGCATGAAACCGTTCGTGGCGACCTTCGCGTCGTTTCTGCCTCTGTTGTGCTGTGAGCAGATCCGCATGGACGTTGCCTATTCGGCTCTACCGGTACGCCTGATCGGTCACCACGCCGGAATCTCACTCGGCTTTTACGGCACCTCGCACCACGCCACCGAAGACCTGGCAATCATGCGTTCGATTGCCGATATCACAGTCGTCGCGCCTGCTGATGGCAACCAGCTCAAGGCCGCGATTCTTGCGTCAGCCAATTACCCGCAACCGATCTACTTCCGTATCCAGCGCGGGCGTGATCCTGTGGTGTATGACACTGTTCCGGACTTTGTCTTCGGCAAGGCGACCGTGCATTTTACCGGCGATGAACTGACGATCATTGCCACCGGTTCCACGGTTCACCCGGCCCTCGAAGCGGCGCGGGCATTGAATGCTGCCGGACGCTCGGTAGGTGTGATCGACATGACCACCATCAAGCCGCTGGATCGTGAGGCGGTACTGACCGCTGCGCGAAATAGTCGGGCGATTCTGACCGTTGAAGAACACAATATCATCGGCGGGCTGGGCGGTGCAGTGTGTGAAGTGATTGCGGAGGAGGGCGTAGGCGTCAAAGTCCGCCGGCATGGTATCTACGACGAATACAGCCTGATTGCCCCGCCAACCCATCTCTACCGGCACTACCGGCTCGATGCCGAGGGCATTGAAAGCGTAGCGTTGGAAGTTTTGGGTTGATGACGTAAATCGCATACCTGCGATGTAGTCAGAGCGTAACGGCATTTCCGGCTTTCCCCTTCAGGCGATTTAAGCCTGCACGTGCGATCAGGGTGTTCATTGATGAAGACCTTGGCCGCACGTTTTTTTATGGGGGTGATTTGTTCAAAAGGACAATTTGTACAGGCACAAAAAAGCTCACCGAAGTGAGCTTTCGTACAGCGCAGCGACAATTACCATTGCACGCCGCTGGTCTCGATCCATTGCAGCATCGACTCACGCTTTGGCGCCCACCCCAGCAGGTTTCTGGCGTTGACGGCACGCACACGGCTATTGGAGCCGATGGCGAAACGCGCCCAGTCTCCCAACTGAGCGATTGCCTCGTCGGCCGGCCAGCTTTGAATGGTGCCACCAAAACCGAGGGACTTGCTGATGGAGCACGCGATGTCGAGGAACGACGCTTCGCCGTTTTCCGCAAAGAACAAAGAGGCTGACGGCGCCTTTTCGATGGCCAGACGATAGAGCTCTGCCAGATCCTCAATATGCACGTTGGACCAACGATGCACACCGGCACCGATGTAAGCCCCCGCGCCATACTTGCGCGATTGTTCGAACAGTTTCGGCAGTTGATCGCTTTTCACGGGCAAACCCAGGGATTCACCGTAAATCATGGTCGGGCAGAACACGATGCTGCGGATGCCCTGTTCGACACCTGCTCGCCTCACAACCTGGTTGATATGGACACGGTCTTTACGGATATCCATAGGCGTAAACGGCGTTTCGTCGGTGAAGATCTCCTTGCGCTCATAAGCGCCGCGTGCATCGTCACCGACAACACTCGAGCCCGAGGTGTGCAGCAGGACTTTCCCACTACCGCTCAGAGCCGAAATAAAAGTATGTACCGAAGCCAGATGGTCGGAGTTGGCTGCGTTCACAACTGCGTCGGCAGCACGTGCCTGTTCGGTCAGGATGAAGGCGTCATCCAGGGTACCGAGCACAGGTTTGATGCCCAGTGCCTGCAACGCTCCCCGCTGTTCCGGGTTGCGCAGCAGACCACTGACTTCATGGCCTGCATCCACCAGGTACTTTGCCACAGAGCCGCCGATGTAGCCGGTCACGCCGGTAACGAAAATTTTCACTGTACTGCCTCCCTCTTATTTTGATTGTGCCTGGCCTTTACAGAGCGAAAGGCGCAGTCATTCCCGAGTAAGGAATCACATCACCATACGACGGCTGCTTTTTGTGAGCTAGACTGCTCTAACTACAAGAATCTGTGAATCAAGTTCATGCTAAATCTCAAAGACATCAATCGCTCTGGCGAAATGGAAGTGTTCACCCGAGTGGTCAATGCTGGCACTTTCTCAGAAGCGGCCCGGCGGCTGGAAATGTCTCCATCAGCGGTCAGCAAACTGATTGCTCGTCTGGAAGCACGGCTGGGTGCCCGTTTGCTGCATCGTTCCACTCGGCGACTTGAACTCACGGCCGAAGGCGAGCGCTTCAACAACGAATGCTTACGCATTCTTGAACTGATCGACTCTGCCGAGCGAGATATCGGTAACGTGTCCAAGCCCAGCGGGCTGATACAGGTCAACGCCAATCTTCCATTTGGCTTGCACTATTTGTTACCGCAATTGCCTGATTTTCTGGCGGCCTATCCTGATATCACCCTGAACGTGGAACTGACTGATACCGTTGTGGATTTACTGGAGCGACGCGCGGATGTCGCGATACGCACCGGCCCTATGAAGGAGTCGAGCCTGGTCCAGCGTCGACTGGGTGAAAGCCGAATGATCACGGTGGCTTCACCGGCGTACATCGCACGATACGGTCAGCCGGAAACGCTGGATGACCTGCATCGACATAATCGGTTGAGCTTTGGATTTCATCGTCATTCGCAGGCCTGGGTTTATCGCGACGCAGAAGGCCAGCGCATTGAGATTGAACCCAAGGGCAATGCATTGCTCAGCGATGGCGAGAGCATGCGTCAGGCTGCGCTGGCTGGTCTGGGTATTGCCAGACTCGCAAGCTTCCACATCAATTCCGATATCGAGTCCGGGCGGTTGTTACCGTTGCTGGAGCAATTCAACAGCGGGGAAACCGAGGCCATCCATGCAGTGTTTATAGGCCCTGGACAGCAACTGCCTCACCGGGTGAGGGTCTTTATTGATTTTCTCGTGGAAAGAATTGCTCCACATCTCGGTTCTCAATGAAGGCAGGTCAAGTACCCACTTTCGTTGTTTGGTTAAAACAGTCTTCTGCAACCCTTGAAAGACTTCATTTTGAGCCTGGGGCAAAATTTTGCCTATAACAACAAAACAAGGCAGCTTCCATGGATTATCAACTGACTGGCAAAACCGCACTCATTACTGGCGGGGCGACAGGCATTGGCAAGGCCATCGCCCAGCGCTTCATTCTCGAAGGTGCGAAGGTTGTCATTAGCGGGCTATCTGCAGACGAAGTGAATACAGCGGTTGAAGAACTGGGTGCCCTCAGTAGGGGACTGGTTGTCGATTTAACGGAGGAGGGGGCGGCCGAGAGACTGGTCAATATGGCCCTGAAGGCCGGCCCCATCGACTTCCTGATCAATAACGTCGGAATATTCGAAGTCAGAGATTTTTTCGAAACGGACGATGCCCAGTGGTTTCATTACTTCAACGTCAATGTCATGAGCGGTGTGCGCATGACCCGCCTGGTGATGAAGGCAATGCTTGACCGCGGGCAAGGTTCGATTGTGTTTATCAGCAGTGAGTCCGCGGTCAAGCCGCAGCCGTGGATGGTTCACTATGGCGCGATGAAAACGTGCCTGCTGGGCATTTCCCGGGCGTTGGCTGAATTGACTAGAGGCACCGCCGTACGGGTCAACTCTGTACTGCCTGGGCCAACCTACACCGATGCGGTCAAGCGCTATCACCAGGAAATCGCACAAGAGAAGGGCATCTCGGCGCAACAAGTAGTACAGAATTATTTTGACGAAACCGAACCCACATCCTTGATCAGACGAATGATCGAACCCGAGGAGGTGGCCCGCAGCGTCCTGCACCTGGCAGCCTCGCCGGCGCTTAACGGCATGGCCATGCGCGTGGAAGGCGGAACCATACGCTCGATATTGTGAGATGGGTTTCGAAGTTCTAGCGCTGGTTTTTTTTGCCAGCGCTGTCTATTCAAAGGGGCAGCGAGCTACCCGATGACTCTGAGAGTGGTCCGGAACTCACCGCGAACAGGTGACTGAACCCTCAACGTATTTGAGCTGGTTGTGAGTCTTTGAGTCGCTGGAGTAAAACCTTTCCCACATCCAACGCTGAACCCGGGTTTTGTCCTGTCACCAGTTCGCGGTCAATGACGACATTAGAGGTCCATGGAGTGGTGTTACTGCTGTATAGGCCACCGGCCTGTTCAAGTGCAGTTTGTGGATAGAACTTCATGGTGCCTCCCTTCAACAACCCTTTGGCCAGTTCTTCTTCCTGATTGCTGATGACGGTGAACTTGTATCCGGCATAAATCCAGTCCGATGCTTCGGCTTTGCTGCCGGCTTCGAGCTTGCGGGTGAAGGCTGTCGGGTCGGACAGCGTCGACAGCAAGGCAATTGGCCCATGACAGACGAGGGCTGTTGTCTTGTTGGTCGCGTGGAAATTGTTGAGCAGTCTTCCCAGCGCTGCGTTATGCAGTAAATCCTGCATCGGTGCGTGACCACCGGGTACATAGATCGCATCGAAATGTGCGTAGCCGATCTGTTCGACGCGCGAAAGACTGATGACGGGGGATTCGCCCGGCGATGTAATCTTGAGCTGCTCCAGCAACGCCTTGTGTTCCTGAAGCGCCGTCAGGTCATTGTTGAAATACATCTTGTCGCTGGATGACTGGTCCAATGTCGGCGCCTTGCCTGTTGGCGTCGCAAAGGTCACCGAATGCCCGGCATCAAGCAACAGTTTCACCGGTTGCATCAGTTCATTCAGATAAAAACCGGTTGCGAAGACTTTCTTGTCTTTGAGGTCGAGATGGTCTGAGTCTGACAATACGATCAGTACATTGCTGGCTTGGGCGTTTACGGTTGCGGCGCAAATAGCCATTGCAAGGGCGAGTCGATTGATAAGGCGCATGAGATTTCCGCAGAGTGATAGGTAGGTTCAGATCAACAGTGTTGATCGTTGACGAAACTTTATTCGTGCCTCTGTCGGCGATAAACTGGCCATCAAGAAAATCAGCTGTTCTTTTGAGGCAAATATGACGCGTCGATTCGATTATCTGGCGGACGTGGAAGTCTTCATCACTGTGGTGGAAAAGGGCTCATTGAGCTCAGGGGCCGTGGTTTTGGCGACCACGCCGTCGGTGGTCAGTCGGGCGATCTCCCGGCTGGAAGCACGTCTGGGCGTCCAGTTGCTTCGACGCACGACCCGCCGTTTGAGCCTGACCGATGCAGGTCTGCTTTATCTCGAACAGTCACGCGCGGCGTTCGCACTGATCGATGATGCCGAACGAGTCATTCATGGCCGAGAGGGTGCGTTGAACGGCCGAGTGCGCCTGAGCGTGCCGACGACTTATGGACATCACCGACTGCCAGCCTTTCTCTGTCGCTTCACTCGGCAGTTTCCGCAAGTGCGCATCGAGTTGGGTATCAGCAATCGAAATGTGGATCTGGTGGCCGAAGGGTATGATCTGGCTATTCGCCTGGGGCAATTACCTGACAGTGGCCTGATCGGTCGCAAGCTCGAAGACGCGAATTTGTGCGTAGTCGCCGCCCCCGAATATCTGCAGCGAGCAGGTATTCCTCTCAGTGTTGAAGATCTGGCAGACCATGCCTGTCTGCCATTTGTGATGCCCAGCACGGGTCGGATCGGCCCCTGGTTGTTCTGCGAGCATGGGATTGATCGCGAGTGGATACCGGAGGCAAGCGTTCAAGTGTCTGACGATGTGCTGGGCACTGTGTCTTTGGCCGAACACGGTATGGGGATTTGTCAGACCTACGACTTCATTGTCAGGGACCGAATCCAGAGTGGACGCCTGATTCCGTTACTCGAACAGTCGGGTGGACGGTCCCGGCCGTTCTCGGTGATATACCCGCCTCATCGCCAGTTATCGGCGGCGGCCCGGGCGCTGATCGACTTCCTGACCCATGAAATTGCGGATAAGCGTCACTCAGCCTTCAATGAGCATCAATTGATCGAGTAGGTCGGGTAATCGGTATACCCCTGCGCTCCGCCACCATAGCTCAATGCGCGGTCGGGTTTTAACAGTGGCCAGTTGTTCCGCAGGCGTTCAACCAGATCGGGATTGGCGATAAACGGTTCACCGAAAGCAGCGATGTCAATCAGTCCCTCATCCAGAAATTTCTCCGCCCGTTCTTTGGACATGCCGCCAGCGAGCACCAGTGTTCCGTGGTAGTGGTTGCGAAAGCTTTGCAGAAAATGGTCTGGGATCGGCGAACTGCCCCGCGACAGTTGATCCATGAAATGGACGTAGGCCAATCCTCGCCGAGACAGTTGATCAGCGACGTACAGATAGGTCTCCTCGACGTCCTCGTATAACCCCATGTCGAACAGACCGCCAAACGGTGAGAGGCGGATGGCTGTGCGTTGCGCACCGATCCGTTCAATCACGCTGTCTACAACTTCCAGCAAAAAGCGCGAACGGTTTTCGATGGTGTCGCTTCGGTACTCGTCCGTGCGGTCATTGACCAGAGGATTGAGAAACTGCTCGATCAGGTAGCCATTTGCACCATGCAGCTCAATCCCGTCGAAGCCGGCCTCCATTGCATTGGCGGCAGCCTGGGCAAAGTCACGGATGACCTCCTTGACTTCCTGTGTGCTGAGGGCGCGAGGTGTGGAAACATCAACCGGGCCCGGCTCGCCACGCTCGGTCATACCCCAGGCCTGGGAGTTGCGGGCAACCCGGGATGTCGAGCTGACCGGGGCAATGCCTCCCGGCTGAATGCTGACATGGGAAACACGTCCGACATGCCACAGCTGAGTAAAGATAACTCCGCCGGCCTCGTGGACCGCCTGCGTCACTTTGCGCCAGCCGTTGATCTGGGGTGTCGTATAGATGCCGGGGATGGCCAGAAAACCTTCAGCCGAACGTGAAATCGGAGTGCCTTCGGTAATGATCAGCCCGGCACTGGCGCGTTGGCTGTAATAAAGCGCGGTCAATTCATTGGCGACGCCATCGGGGTTGCGAGCCCTGGTCATAGGAGCCATTGCGATGCGATTGCGCAGCGTCAGCAATCCGGTCTGGTAGGGAGTCAATAACGTGCTCATAGCGTGCTGTCCTCACTGAATGGTGGTTAAGAGGGTATGCACCGATCGACTCGTTGATAACCTGCTCAGGGCGAACAGGTTCTGTGAGGTCGCTTCACAAATCATCAGAGATACGGAAATAGCTTTGGCGTGCGGGCCGAGTCAATCCTGTGAAAATTATTCCAAAGACAAATGAACGCTATCCTTCTATATCCATGATTCACACCAAGGTGCTTGTGATATTTTTTCACGAGTCATTCCGAGGATAGAGACGTGGATAACAGAGCGGGTGAGATGTCGGTCTTCGTGCGAGTGGTCGATGCCGGCAGTTTTTCGCAGGCCGCGCGCCAGATGCTGATGACACCTTCGACGGTCAGCAAGTTGATAGTTCGCCTGGAGCTTCGTTTGGGCGTGCGCCTGCTGGAGCGCTCAACGCGCAAGCTGTCATTGACGGACGAAGGACGTATTTACTACGAGCGCAGTCATGCATTGTTGGCTGAACTTGAAGATGTTGAAAGGGTGTTGGCGCAAGGCGCACAAAAGGCCCGCGGGACTGTGCGCATCAATGCATCGGTTGCGTTTGGCACACTGGCGATCGAACCCAGTCTGCCCGCTTTCTGGGAGGCGCATCCCAACATTCAAATCAACCTGTCCTTGAGCGATGACATCGTCGACATGTACCTGGACAGGACGGATATCGCGTTCCGGGTAGGCGCACTGAATGACTCGACATTGCGAGCGCGGAAGATCGGGGTTGCCCGGCGCAAGATCGTCGCCTCGCCGGAATACCTGGAGAAGTACGGTGTTCCCGTTACCCTGGAAGATCTTTGCGAACACAACTGTCTGAGTTTCAACTTCCGTCGTTCCAGTCCGGTCTGGCCGATGCACCAGAGTGGCCGCATCGTGGACCGTATCGAACAGGGCAACCTGCAGGCCAACAATGGCGAGACGGTTCGGCGCATGGCGATTGCCGGTGTCGGGATTGCCAGACTGGCGGATTTTCACATCGATGACGATCTGGCCTCTGGTCGCCTGGTCGAGGTGCTGGCTGAAAATGGCCATGACTGCGAGGAAGTCCATGCGCTTTATCAGGGCGGCCAGCATGTACCCCAGCGTATCCGGACGTTCCTCGACTTCATGGTGCCGCGCCTGCAAGCCTTCATGGATCGCGGGTGAGCACGTTGCCTTCTTCAGTCGTGGAGCTCGATGACGGATTTGAGGCTTTCCAGGCCTGAACGATAGAGGGCCTCAAAGTGTGCAACCATCTCGGTTTCATCGGTCCCGTCGACCAGAAAAGTGCTCGACCAGGACGCCAGTGTTCCACCTTTGCCATCGGACTGCGCTGACATTCTGCCGACGTAGTCAATGACCGGCGAAGGCCCTTCGAGCAAGGCATAGCTGTAGTGCTTTTCATCTTCGTCAAATGTGAGCAGACGCTCGACAATGGTCGCACCATTCGTGGTTTTCAGGTGCCGCAAGCGCCCCCCATCGCTCAAGGTACTGCTGGCGATCACATCGAGCCAGCGGGGCAAACAGTCAAAACCGCCGAGAAGCGACCAGACCTGTTCAAGGGGGCGTTCGATTGCAATCCAGACGTGGACTTCACTCATGGTTTCACCTGTTTTGTGGGGTTTTCAGAGAATGACGGACGCGACCAGCCACAGATTGGCGACGCCAATCAGCAGGAAGATCAACCAGGCCATGAGAGCGACCGGGCGTGATATGGCAAAGTCGCCCATCAGTGTTTTATCGCGGGTAAAACGAATCAGGGGATAAACGGCAAACGGTAGTTGTATCGACAGCACCACCTGTGAAAACACCAACAGGTCGCCGACTGCACGATCACCGAGCCAGTGGATTGCCGACAGCGCCGGCACGATGGCCAGCAGCCGGGTGGCGATACGTTGCTTCCATAATGGAACCCTCAGTTGCAGAAATCCTTCGAGCACCACTTGACCGGCGAGGGTGCCTGTCAGTGTTGCGCTTTGTCCGGATGCCAGCAGGGCCAGGGCAAACAGCACCGCGGACAGCGCGACCCCTGTCAGGGGCGTCAACAGTTGATGGGCCTGCTCTATACCGCCAATTCCGGTGTTACCGCTTTCATGGAACACAGCGGCAGCCACCAACAGAATGGCGACCTGCACAGCGGCAGCAATGGACAGTGCGCGAATCGTGTCGTGGGAACCGCTGCGCAGCGATTGCCTGACCTGCACATCGTCATTGAGGCGACCGGGGGAACGGGCCAGAGCTGAATGCAGATAGAGGTTATGCGGCATGACCGTGGCGCCAATGATGCCCACTGCAATGAACAGCGCCCCAGGCTCAGCCAGCGTGTCCAGTGAAGGAACGAATCCCTGAAGCAGCTTGTTTGTGTCGACTGTGATCAGTGCCAGTTCTACGGCAAAACACATGACAATGATGGTCACCAGTGTCAGGACGATCCTCTGCACGCGGCCATTGGCAGCGCCCTTTATGCCCAGGATGATCAAAGTACTGATTGCCGTCAGCAAGATGCCGATACTGAGCGGCAGGTTGAACAGCAGTTTAAACGCCAGCGCCGCCCCCAATACTTCAGCAATATCGGTGGCGACGATGGCTGTTTCGGCCATCGCCCAATGCGCGAATGTGACGGGGCGGGGGTAACGAAGGCGGCTGGTCTGGGCGAGGTCCTGACCCGTGACGACGCCCAGGCGCAATGCGAGTGTCTGCAACAACATGGCCGCCAGACTCGACAACACCACCATGAACAGCAGTTTGTAGCCAAACTGCGCACCCGCAGCGATACCCGTTGCCCAGTTGCCCGGGTCCATGTAACCCACTGCGATCAACAACCCCGGGCCCATCAACAGTGGGAGACGCCCGGGTACCGATGATCGCTGGCTGGCCTGTGCCGTCACTGATCAATGCCTCACTGGCCGCGGGCGCCGAGGCAGGCGCGCCAGCAGCAGAGTATGAATGAACAGCAGAAGGCCGGTGATCGAGAGCGTCGCGGAGACTGTCCCGTTTACCGTCTGAGCAGACAGCAGACAAACCAGGGCTGCCATCTGCGTCAGCAGGCGCTGGGTCAGTGCTGCCCGCGAAGCACTCGATGCGTCGAAGAGGCAGCTGGGCCAGACATCTGGCATCGACCTTGAGAACCCCATGACGGCAACCGCCACCACGGCGTACAGCCAGATGCCGACTCCTGACGTGCTCTCGGTCAATGCAACGACGACGGTGCTGACGATGAACAACATTGCAATGACAGTGAGCGCAACACGGTTATGGGTCATGGTGTTTCGCTCAAACCCATCGGTGCATCCACACGCAGGCGCAACACATGGAACGGTGGCTGACTGTCATCTTCACCCGCATTGAGCAACGGGTGACGGTGCAGTTGGTTGGCTGTGATGTACAGCCATTTGCCTTGTGCATCGAGTTCGACACCGTCCGGCCAGCCGAGCAGCCGGTCGTCCTGGGCCAGGATGCGATAGCCCACCGGCGATGCCAGCCCGATGGCGTTGTTGGCGATATCGGTCACGTAGACATTGCCCTCGGCATCGACATCGAAGCCATCGCAATGCGGCTTCTCGCACCAGTACTCCACGGCTTCGCCCAACGCTGTCTCACTGTCGGGCAAGGCAAGACTTTCGGTGCTGATCCGATAGACCTTGCGAGCAGACATCGAACCGAAATACACCCAGCGGCCCAATGGGTCGATGGCAATTGGATTCAGCCCGTAGCGATACGGAATGACTTCACCCTCGGCAGTGCGCAGGGCCAGCGGTTTACCCGCAACGAGCAGAGGCACGTCGCCCGGCATCAGTCCCGGATAGCACTCCAGCGAACGCCATGACAGACCCGTCTGCAGGTCAACCACGACGATTGCAGGGTAGTCACTGGCGCCACTGGCGTTCATCGTCATGTCCGCGATGTAGATGCGCTGGCGCCGCCAGTCGATGACGAAGTCCTGAGTGAAGGAACTCGGACGCAGCACGTTTTGCGGCAAGACAATCAGGCGATGCAAGCATTGCTCACGATCATTCCAGGCAATCAGCCGGGGTTGCTGTTGCTCCGGCTTGCCCATATCGAGTATCCAGACGATCCCTTCGGGGTCGGTGCGGATACCGATCACGGCGGACATGCCACGCCCGTCGTCGCGAGGTTTGCCAGCCCAGGTCTCATTGGGGTAGGCCGAATGCTCGCCGTTCTGCGCTACCGCCCGCACCGAGATGTCGGGGGCAATGATGGCCGACACCGATACCAGCACCCGGCCGTCAGGCATTACGGTGGGGTTGCCCGGGCGCTCGACCGGGAATGTCGCGAAGATTTCCAGTGCCGGGCTGCTCATGGCTTGGCCTGCACGAATGATTCAGCGGTGCCGCTGGAAGGATCGACAAAAATGATGTCGCTTGGATCACGGCGCGGTGTATCGACCGACACCATGAACAGCGGGTGTTCGAGGATCTTCGGCATGCCGTGAACGGTGAATTTCTTGAAGAACAGCATTTCACCCGGGCCCACTTCGAACTCTTCGCGGTCGCCCATAAAAAACGTAGCGCGTCCCGAAAGCACGATCAGGTACTCGTCACAGGTGGCGTGATAGTGCGCGGGGGTCGGGTGGTACACCCGAAAGACACGGGCACTGGCTTCGTCTTCGTCGGTGAGTCGGGTGTCGACGAGGAGCGTTTCAGCTGTTTCGGGGAACGTCTTGACGATCTCGTCGAGATTGAACGAGGCGTGGGGAGCAGCCTCGACCAGTTTCTTCCGGGTGCTTGATTCGGTCATTTTGAAACCCTCATTCAGGCGTCTCTACGGGACGCTGTGATGTTGTTTGTGGTTTCAGAATAAGCACTGGGTCAGTAGCCGGGAATGCGCTGGCCGTGCACAAGATTTGAGAACTCAAATAACAATTCGATTCACTTGAGTGTTCGCTGGAATGGCGCGCTTTTGCGAATTCGATTCCAAACAGCTGCGCCCGGCAGTGCATTTCTGGCGTGATCGAGCTACGGCATAGTGGTGAGCACTCACTATCGAGTCCAGCTGCGTCGGAGACAAAAGATGCAAGTCAGAGCTGCTGTTCTAAGACACATGAATGTTGCCCCGCCCTATGCCCTGAGCAAGCCGATTTCGATCGAAACCATCGAATTGGCGCCGCCGGGCCCGGGCGAGGTATTGGTGCGAATTCGTGCTGCCGGTCTGTGCCATTCCGACCTGTCGGTGATCAATGGTGACCGGCCTCGGCCAATGCCCATGGCACTCGGTCATGAGGCTGCCGGTGTGGTGGAGGCCTTGGGCGAAGGGGTGAGCGACCTTGAGCCGGGCGATCATGTGGTCATGGTCTTCATGCCAAGTTGCGGTCACTGCCTGCCATGCGCCGAGGGCCGCCCGGCACTGTGCGAGCCGGGAGCGAAAGCCAACGCCGCCGGGACATTGATCAACGGCTCGGTGCGTTTGAGCGCGGCTGGCACTCACGTTCATCACCATCTTGGTGTTTCGGCGTTCGCCGAGTACGCCGTGATGTCGCGCAACTCGGTGGTCAAGATCGATCGCGAGTTGCCCTTTGTCGAAGCCGCGCTGTTTGGTTGTGCGGTGTTGACCGGTGTCGGTGCGGTGGTCAATACCGCGCAATTGCGCGTGGGCTCGACCGCCGTGGTCATTGGCCTGGGCGGTGTCGGTCTGGCTTCGGTTCTGGGGGCACGGGCCGCAGGGGCGAGCAAAATCATCGCGGTCGACCTGTCAGCGGAAAAACTCGCTTTGGCCAAGGACGTCGGTGCCACCTCCGTGGTCAATGGTGGCGATCCCGACGCCGTCGAGCAGGTGCTGGCACTGACCGGTGGCGGCGCCGACTACGTTTTCGAAATGGCCGGTTCAATCCGGGCGCTGGAGAACGCAATGAAAATGACCAGGCGCGGAGGGATGACCGTGACGGCCGGCCTGCCACCACCCGGTTCGTCGCTGCCGGTCAATGTCGTCCAGCTGGTAGGCGAGGAGCGCACCCTCAAGGGCAGCTACATCGGCACCTGCGTGCCGCTTCGCGATATTCCGCGGTTCATCGAGCTCTATCGCGACGGACGTCTGCCGGTGGATCGACTGCTGAGCGGCCGGCTCAAGCTGGACGATATCAACGAAGGTTTCGATCGCCTGCACGATGGCAGTGCGGTGCGGCAGGTTATTGAATTTTGAGGAGCGACAGCATGGCTGATACCAATTTCCTTTCTACGCTCGAAGATCCGACGCTGTTCCGCGAGGCGAACTACATCGATGGCCAGTGGCTGGAGGTGGGTGAGGGGCGCAGCATCGTCGTCACCAATCCGGCCAACGGTAAAGTGCTCGGGCGCGTACCGTCACTGGGCGCGGTCGAGACTGCGCGCGCCATTGCCGCCGCCAGACGCGCGCAACCGGCATGGCGGGCACTCACCGCCAAAGAACGTGCAGCAAAATTGCGATTGCTGTTCGAGTTGATGATCACTCATCGTGAAGACCTCGCACGCATCATGACCGCTGAACAAGGCAAACCGTTGGCCGAAAGTCGCGGTGAGATCACCTATGCCGCGTCGTTCATTGAATGGTTCGCGGAGGAGGGCAAGCGCGTCTATGGCGACACCATCGCCTCCCATTCGCCAAACAGTCGCATCATCGTCCAGAAAGAACCCATCGGCGTGTTTGCCGCTATTACCCCGTGGAACTTTCCGGCGGCAATGATCACTCGTAAGGCCGGACCCGGTTGGGCAGCCGGTTGCACGGGCGTGTTGCGGCCAGCGAGCCAGACACCTTTCTCGGCGATTGCCATTGCTGTACTGGCCGAGCGTGCCGGTCTGCCGGCGGGTGTTTGCAACGTGATTACCGGTCCCGGCAGTGAGATAGGTGGCGAACTGACTGCCAATCCGGATGTGCGCAAATTGTCCTTCACGGGTAGCACTGAAGTCGGGGCGACCTTGCTGGCCCAGTGCGCGCCGACGATCAAGAAGACCAGCATGGAGCTGGGCGGTAACGCTCCTTTTATCGTGTTTGACGATGCCGATCTGGACGCGGCCGTGCAGGGGGCGTTGGCTTCCAAGTACCGCAATGCCGGGCAGACATGTGTCTGTGCCAACCGCTTGCTGGTGCAGGACGGCATCTACGATGCGTTCGCTGCCAAACTGAAAACCGCCGTCGAAGCGCTGAAGGTAGGCAGCGGTTTTGAAGACGGCGTGACGATCGGCCCGCTGATTGATGACAACGCAGTACGCAAGGCTGAAGAGCATGTTGCCGATGCGGTCGAGCGGGGCGCCTCGGTGTTGACCGGTGGCGAGCGTCATCCCTTGGGCGGCAGTTTCTATCGGCCGACGATTCTTGTGAATGTGCCAAGGGAATCAAAAGTGTTCCGTGAAGAGACGTTCGGCCCGGTGGCGCCACTATTCCGGTTCAGTACAGAGGCACAAGCCATCGAGATGGCCAACGACACCCAGTTTGGCCTGGCTTCGTATTTTTACAGTCGCGATATCGGGCGGATCATGCGCGTAGCCGAAGCACTGGAGTGCGGTATCGTCGGGATCAATGAAGGACTGATTTCGACCGAAGTCGCACCATTCGGGGGCGTCAAAGCGTCGGGACTTGGCCGTGAAGGGTCCAGATACGGCATCGAAGACTATCTTGAAATCAAATACCTCTGCTTGGGCGGTATTAATCGCTGAGTGTTGAAAAAGATGGCCGACAGGCCATCTTTTTTTTGCGCGCCTTAAACAATCCTGCCTTTTTGAAATTTAACTTTCGAGGTGTTTCCCTGTACGCGTAAATGATCGGTGAACACGCTTCACAGGTTAATTTCACGTGGGCGATAGAATCCCCATATGTCTCGTTTCAGAGCGTTGGCTCTTGCCTTTTAGTCAATATTCTTTTCGCGTTTCGACGGTTTATCTCGACCGGGTGCTCACGGAAAATCCTTTTTATTCAAACACTACCGAGGACACTTGAAATGACTTACGTAAAAAAATCCATTGCTCTGCTCGCGACTTTGGCTGCGCTCTCTGCGTCCCTGGCGGTTCACGCTGAAGAGTCCGGTGCCTTTATCGAGCGTAATAAATCCCACAGTGAATACACGTCTAAAAGTTAACTGCTTTGCCTTAGAAACTTGCTAATACCTCGCTCGAATTACAGCTCAGTTATCTGTCTGGCCATTGGATGCAGTGCATTCAATGGCCAACTGCGGAGATTACAAAAGTGAATTCATTGTTATTAAAAGGCGTGGCGGTGTCGGCGTTAAGCCTGGCGCTGGCCGCGGCCCTTAGCGGTTGCGGACCCGATCAGGCCAGTCACGCACCGGCAGCGCCGACTGTCACCGTCAGCAAACCAGTCAAGTCGGTCATCACTGATTGGGACAGTTTTACCGGCCGTTTTGAAGCCACCGATTTGGTGGACGTGCGTTCGCGAGTCAGTGGTTATCTGGAGAAAGTCGCGTTTCAGGACGGCGCCATCGTCAAGAAGGGTGACTTGCTCTTCGTGATCGATTCGCGCTCGTTCCAGGCGGCCGTGGTGCAGGCCCAGGGCAAACTCGCGCAGGTGCGTTCGCAACTGGCTCTAGCCGAGCAGGAATTCGCCCGCGCCAATGTTTTGATTGAGTCGAAAACCATTGCCCGCAGCCTTTATGACCAGCGCCTCCAGGCGCGTCAGGCCGCACAGGCCGAGGTGTTGAGTGCCGAGGGTGCGCTGAGCAATGCCAAGCTCGATCTGGAGTTCACCCGGATCACCGCCCCCATGAGCGGGCGCATCAGCCGCAAGCTGATCAGTGAGGGTAACCTGGTCAACGGCGGGAACAGCAACGCGACACTTTTGACCACCATCGTCTCGCTCGATCCGATCGACATCTATTTCGATATTGATGAGCAGAGCTACCTCAAATACCGGCGTCAGCCGACGGCCAGCGCCAATCAGAGCCAAGTGCGGATCGCCTTGCCCGGCGAGGTCGAGCCGAGCATGACCGGGCGCATGGACTTCATCGACAACCGCCTCGATACCGCCACTGGCACCCTGCGCCAGCGCGCTCGCGTCAGCAACCGTGACCTGCGTTTGAGCCCGGGGCAATTCGGCCGCGTGCAGTTCTCCAGTCAGGCGGCGTACCCGGCGCTATTGCTGCCGGACACTGCGATCGGTGTCGATGCGACCCGCAAGGTTGTGTACGTGCTCAACCCACAAAACAAAGTAGAAATCCGCCCGGTCACCCTTGGCAAACTGCATGACGGTTTGCGGGAAATCGTCAACGGCTTGCAGGAACAGGACCGGGTAATCGTCGACGGTCTCCAACGCGTGCGTACCGGAGACACTGCGACCGCACAGGAGCGCGAATTGGCAACGGTGGCGAAAACTGCTGGTAGCCAAGGGGCGCCACTATGAGCCTGGGACGCACCTCCATCGAGCAACCGGTGCTGGCGATTGTGCTTTCAATCGTCTTGATGATTGTCGGCGGACTGGCCTATCTGGTTCTGCCGACGTCCGAGTACCCGGATATCGCACCGCCCACCGTCGTGGTGACCGCCACTTATCCCGGTGCTTCGGCGCAGACCGTGGCTGAAACGCTGGCGATCCCCATCGAGCAGGAAGTCAACGGCGTCGAAGACATGCTCTACATGTACAGTCAGGCTACGTCCGATGGCAGTCTCAACCTGACCGTGACCTTCAAAAGCGGCACCGATGTCGATAAGGCACAAGTGCTGGTGCAGAACCGTGTCGCACTGGCTACTCCACGCTTGCCCGAACCGGTACAGCGCAGTGGTGTGACGGTACGAAAGTCTTCACCTACGCAGCTTTCGACGATCTTCATTTCCTCACCCAAAGGCACTTACGACCAGCTCTACGTTTCGAACTTTGCAATTCGTAACGTGGCTGATGTGCTTAAACGCATTGACGGTGTCGGCGATATCAATCCGTTGGGTGCGCGTGAATACTCGATGCGTATCTGGCTCGATCCGGAGCGTGTGGCCGCGTTCAATCTGACCCCTGCCGACATCATCGCTGCAGTACGCGCGCAGAACACTCAAGTGGCGGGTGGTGTCATCGCTCAGCCACCGGTAGCGTCTCAGGCCTTTCAGCCGAACCTGATTTTCGAGGGGCGACTGAAGGAGCCAGCCGACTTCGACAACATCGTCCTCAAGTCCGGGGATGCCGGGCGTCTGGTGCGGCTCAAGGACGTTGCTCGCACGGAAATCGCCGGGCTGGCATACGTCAACAACACCTACTACCTGCGCAACCCGGCCATCGGCCTGCAAGTGCTGCAGCGCCCGGGCGCCAACGCGTTGGCGACGATGAAAGTAGTAGAAGAGACCATGGAGAAAATCGGCAAGGACTTCCCCGACGGTATTGAATACAGCATCGGCTACAACCCGACCGCGTTTATCGCCGACAGCATCGGCGAGTTGGGCAAGACCATCTACGAGGCGGTGATTCTCGTGGTGCTGGTGATCATGGTGTTCCTGCAAGGCTGGCGGCCTTCGATCATTCCGATCCTGGCGATTCCGGTATCGCTGGTTGGTACATTTGCGGTCATGGCGATGCTCGGTTACTCGATCAACAACCTGACCCTGTTCGGACTGGTGCTGGCGGTGGGGATCGTGGTCGATAACGCCATCGTCGTGGTGGAGAATGTCGAGCGGCATCTGGCCGATGGCAAGAGCCCGCTGGAGGCGACCATCGTCACCATGCAGGAAATCGGCGGGGCGTTGATTGCGATCACGCTTGTGCTGTGTGCGGTGTTTATTCCGACAGCGTTCATTCCGGGTATCTCCGGGGAGTTCTTCCGTCAGTTCGGGATTACCATTGCGGTGGCCACGGCGATCTCGCTGTTCAATTCGGTGACGTTGTCGCCGGCACTCGCTGCAATGATTCTGCGCCGACATGACCCCAAAGTTCACCACACACCGAAAGCAGGTTTGTCCGGCCTGTTCAAGCGTGCGGCCGACGGGTTCAACAACGGCTTCCTGAAGCTGTCATCGAGTTATGCCGCCAGCGTGCGTGCGCTGGTGGCGAAAACCCCGTTGATGCTGACGATCTACGCGGTACTGATTGCCGCCACCGCTTACTTGTTGGTGTCGACGCCAAAGGGTTTTATCCCGATTCAGGATCGCGGTTATCTGGTGGTCATCGTGCAATTGCCTGACGGTGCGTCGCTGGAGCGTACCAACGAAATCTCTCAACAGATCGAAGCGATTGCCCTTGAAGTGCCTGGGGTTGATCGGGTGCCGACCTTCTCCGGTTTCTCGATGGTTACCGGTACCAGTTCATCGAACTCGGCGGGTCTGGCGCCTGTGTTCCAGCCCTGGTCTGAACGCAAGTTGCACGGGCTGACGTCGGACAGGATCGCCGAAGACTTGCGTGAACGCTTGAAGGTAGTCAGCGGTGCAACGGTCATCGTCGCGACACCACCGCCCGTTCAAGGGTTGGGCAGCACCGGTGGTTTCTCCATGCGATTGCAGGACACCGCCGGGCTAGGAACCGAAGCCTTGGCCAAAGCGACCGATGACCTGATCGCCGCTGCGAATGCCACCAAAGGTATGACGGGTGTCTATTCACCGTTCTCGGCCAGGACACCGCAGGTGTTCGTCGAACTGGACCGTGAGCGCGCCGAAATGCTTGGTGTGCCCAGCAGCCAGATCAACCAGGCGATCGAGACCTACTTCGGGTCGTCCTACATCAACGACTTCAACCTCGTCGGTCGTACCTATCGCGTGACTGCGCAAGCCGACTTGCCTTACCGCGTCACGCCGGAGGATCTGGCTCGGGTCAAGGTACGCAACGATGCAGGAAAAATGGTGCCGATCGCCAGTGTCACCCGCTTGCATGAAGCGCTGGGGGTGGAGCGATTCCCACGCTACAACTTGTTCCCGACGGCGGAAATCAACGGCGATACCTTGCCGGGCCTGGGGTCGGAGTTCGGCATCAAGACTATGGAGCGACTGGCGAAAGAGACGCTGCCAGCCGGTATCACCTATCAGTGGACCGACCTCAGTTACCAGCAGACCACTGCGGGAAACATGGGGCTGTTGGTATTCCCACTGTGTGTGATCTTCGTGTACCTGGTGCTGGCGGCGCAGTACGGCAGTTGGAGCCTGCCGCTGTCGATCCTGCTCATCGTGCCGATGTGTCTGCTTGCGGCTGCCGGAGGCGTGCGGCTGATGGGACTGGACATCAACATTCTGACGCAGATCGGTTTCATCGTCCTCGTGGGATTGGCGGCGAAAAACGCGATTCTCATTGTCGAGGTCGCACGTCAACAAGAGAAAGAAGGGCAGGGAATCGTCGAGGCAGTGGTTGAAGCCTGTCGCCTGCGTCTGCGGCCGATCCTGATGACTTCGCTGGCTTTTGTACTCGGCGTGCTGCCCTTGGTGATGTCCGAGGGTGCAGGTTCGGAAATGCGTCAGGCAGTGGGCTCGGCGGTGTTTTTCGGGATGATCGGAGTCACGCTGTTCGGTCTGCTGTTCACGCCGGTTTTCTATGTGCTGATCCGTCGTCTGGCCGGTGGCGAGCGTCACGCAACTGGTCAATCCATTCATTCAGAACAGGGTGTGGCTCATGAATAACTCTTTTCGTGTAACCGGGCTGATGATGGGGGCCGCGTTGCTGAGTGCGTGTGCGTCGCCGGTCATGCCGCCCGAGTCGAAGATGCCGGTCGAGCGATACGTCAATGCTCAGACGGCCGAACCTGCCAGCGTGATTGAGCAGTGGTGGACGCAATATCAGGACCCGCTGCTCAATCGTCTGGTGGAGCGCGCGGTGAGTGAAAACCTTGATTTGCAGATGGCTCTGGCGCGGATCGATGCAGGCCGGGCATTGCGCAATATCGCTGGGGCTTCGGGCAGTCCGCAGGTTGATTTGACCGCCAGTGCGGCACGTCAGCGGATCTCCGCTGACCAAGCGGGCTTCAGTGACTCGCTGATTACCGAGCCTGCCTCGATCGGCTTGGGTGCTGCGTGGGAAATCGACCTGTTTGGCCGCATTCGAGAAGGTGTGCGCGCTGCCGACGCGGACCTCAATGCCACCGAAGAGGCGGCGCGCGGCGTGCGGGTGGCGTTGATTACCGAAGTGGTGCAGGCCTACGCCGAGGCGCGTGGCTTCGAAGAACGTCTCGCGATCGTCAAGCAAAGCGCGGCCAGTCAGGCCGAAACCCTGCAGTTGACCGAGCAGTTATATGCGGCAGGTGACAGCCCCGAAGCGGACGTGTTGCGCGCTCGTTCGCAATCGGACTCCACGGCTGCCCAAGTGCCTGCTCTGCAACTGAATTGGCAACGCTCGCTGCATCGGTTATCGGTGCTGTTGGCCCAACCGACAGACAAGCTGTATCAGCAGTTCAAGGACAGCCCGGCGAAGCTGTCGACGGTAGCGTTGCCGGGTGCCGGTACGCCACCGGATCTGCTGCGCCGGCGCCCCGATATCCGAGCTTCCGAAGCTCGTTTGATTGCGGCTTACGCCAGGGTCGGGGTGGCCAGGGCGGATCTGATGCCGCGCTTGAGCCTGGCTGCGGCGTTGGGTTCTTTGATTGATGGGGTGAGTGCTGCCAACCTGGCGAGTTCTACGTTCTGGCTGGCCGGTGTGAATGCCAGCGCGCCAGTGTTCGATGGCGGACGTCGGCGCAGCGTTGTCGATCTGCGGGATGCCGAAGCGCGGCAGGCGCTGCTGAGTTATCGGCGCACGGTGCTGACGGCAGTGTCCGAGGTGGAATCGGCGTTGGCTGCGGCTCAGCGCAATGCTGAACGACAGGCCTATCTGGCGAGTGCGGCCAGTCAGGCCAGCTCTGCTGCCGAGCAAATCAAGCGCGCCTGGCAGGCTGGGGAAACGCCGTTCCTGGATGTACTTCAGGCTCAGCGTGTGCAACTGGCAGCGCAGAATGCGCTGTCCCAGGTCAAGACGGCGCAATGGCAGAATCAGGCGGCGATGGTGAATGCGTTGGGCGGCTGATCTGCGCCGGACACCGCTGAAAAGACCTGTGGGAGTCGGTTCGATCCCACAGGCTTTATGCTTCAGATTTTGTCGATCGGTACGCCGTGGTTGTTCTTCCACATCAGTACGACAGCACTGGCGATGATGGCAACCACAATCAGATAGATGTTGAACATCCAGCCCATGTTCTCTGAATACAGCCAGGTCGTCAGATAAGATGCCGTACCCCCAAACACCGCGACGCCCAATGAGATGCACACGCCGAACATCCGGGTGCGGTAGCGGGTCGGGATCTGCTCTGAAATCGATGCCGGTTTGCACCCGGTAATGAAAGCCACGAGCAGCAGGCCAGCGGTTTGCGCCACCATCAAGGTCCAGGGTTCACTGGAGATCAAACCCCACAGCGGGAACAGTGTGGCGGCAATCCCGAGTAACGATATCAGTGCGGAAATCTTGCGCCCCCATTGATCCGAGATCCATCCTGAAATTGGCAGGAACACCAGATAAATGACCTGTGCAATGCAGCTCATGGTGAACGCACTGCGTGGATCCATTCCCTTGACGCTGATCGCGTAGATCGAGGCAGAGGTCACCCAGGTGTAGTAGGTCAACGTGGCGCCGGCTTCATAGAGAAACAACCGGATGCCGTGCTGGATGATGGTGCCGCGACTCCAGCCGGGTGATGTCGACTCGCTGCCTGCACTGGGGCTGTGTTCGCTTTCCATCATATTGCGGCGCAACCACAGGGCAACCACGGCCAGAAGACCTCCAGTGGCAAAGGGAATGCGCCAACCCCACTCCTGCATCTCACTGACGGACAACACCGACGTGAGCAGTGCCATGTAGAACGTCGCCAGCAACGATCCGCAACCCACCGCCAGGAACACTGTGCTCGACCACAGGCCACGGCGTTCAGGAGGAGCAATTTCGGCGATGTAGGCGTAGGAGGTGGTGGTTTCACCACCATGGGCAAAGCCCTGGATCAGCCTGGCCAACAACAAGAGAGCCGAGGCCCAACTGCCAATGGATCCATAGGACGGTATGAAAGCGATTAACAGGCTGGCACCGGCCATCAGCAGCATGGTGCTGAGCAATACCACGCGCCTGCCCAGTCTGTCGGCGAGAATGCCAAAGAAGATTCCGCCAATCGGCCGTAACAGGAACCCGGCGGCAAACACCGCCAGGGTACTGAGCAGGGCCGAAGTCGCGTTGCTTTTGTCAAAGAGAGCCGCGGCGATGTAGACCGAAGCGACGGTGTAGATCGTCCAGTCGAACCACTCCAGCAAGTTGCCGACGCCGGTGGCAAGCAATGACTTTCTGCGCAAGGATTTACGTGTTTTGCCTTGTCCGACGGCTTGATCGGACCAGGTCTCGGTGATGTTATTCATTATTGGCTCCGAGATGTTTCATCAACCACGGGAAGTGGGGACGACTATGGTTTTTGCGTGAATCTCCCTGAAAAAACGCGCTATCCAGTTCAGAAAAAATCACTGCGGGAGCGAGCAGGGTCGCTCCCGCAGGACTGGGATCAGGCGTTCAGGTGCGCCAGTGCCACTTCTTCGATGCCAGCGGCATCGAGCTTGTAGTGTTGGTACAGGTGAGTCGGCGGGGCGATCAGACTGTACTCGTCGTAGATGCCGTGCCGCTTGAGCTTCACACCGACGCCTTCGTCCGCCAGGACTTCAGCCACGGCAGCGCCGAGGCCGCCGAGCACGTTGTGCTCTTCGACAGTCATCATGCGTTTGCTGCGGGCGGCGGCACGCAGAATGGCATCGCGGTCAATTGGTTTGATCGAAGCCATGTCGATAACGCCTACTGAACGGCCCTCGGCGTTCATTTTGCGAGCGGCGGCCAGCGCCGGATGTACGGTGATGCCGCAGGCGATGATGGTCAGTTCGTCGCCTTCGAAATGCTCATGTGCCTTGCCGAACTCAAAGACCACACCATCCTCGTAAACGATCGGGTCACGACCGCGACCGATACGGAAATACACCGGTTTGTCATAGGTGGCCGAAGCTTTGATCGCTGCCACCAACTGTGGGCCGTCCGCCGGTGAAACCACCGCGAGATCCGCGATTGAACGCATGGTGGCGATGTCTTCTGTGGCATGGTGCGAGGTGCCGTAGAAACCAAGAGAAATACCTGTGTGGTGGCCGATCAGGCGCACGGGTTGCGCCGAATAGGCAACGTCCATGCGAATCTGCTCGCAGCACAGCAGGCCAAGGAACGAGGCGAAGGTCGCCACGAACGGCATCACGCCACATGTAGCCAGACCGGCCGCGGCCGTCACCATGTTTTGCTCCGAGATACCGAACTGCAGGTAACGTTCGGGAAAGCGGGAGGCGAATTTGTTCAAACCATTGGAATACTGCAAGTCCGCTGAACCAGCCATTACCGGATAACCAGCCTCGGTCAGTTCGATCAGTGCATCAGACAGGTACGACAGGCCTGGGTTGAGGGCGTTGAGGCCACGGTACTGCCAGGAATTGGGGGAAAGAGGGGCGTTCATGTTCAGATCTCCGTGGCTTCAATTTCAGCGATGGCGCGTTTGGCGTCTTCCGGGTCGAGATAACCGAGGTGCCAGCCGGGTTCGGTCTCCATATAGGAAACACCTTTGCCTTTGACGGTCTTGGCGATGATGCACACGGGTTTGTCGCGTTTTTCATCGGCCTTCACCCGGCGCAGGGTCTCGGTCACTTCAGCGATGTTGTGGCCATCGATGACATGGACTTCCCAACCGAATGCACGCCATTTTTCATCCAGCGGCTCAATGCCAATGACGTCGTCGACTTCACCGTCGAGTTGAAAACCGTTGCGGTCGACGATTGCGATCAGGTGCCTGGCCTTGTGGTGAGCCGCGCTCATGGCGGCTTCCCATACCTGGCCCTCTTGCATTTCACCGTCTCCGAGCATGACGAACACGTCGTAGATCTCGCCGGTGAAACGCTGGGCCAGGCACATGCCCAGACCACCGGAGAGCGCGTGGCCGATGGAGCCGGAAGAGAAGTCGATGCCGGGTACTTTGCGCATGTCAGGGTGATCGCCCAGAGGGCTGCCCAGGCGGGTGTATTCATCAAGCCATTCCTTGGGAAAGACACCGAGGTCTGCCAGGATCGGGAACTGACCCACGGCAGCATGGCCCTTGCCCATGAGGAATCGGTCGCGTCCCGGCCACTTTGGTTCTTCGGGGCGGATCGTCATGACGTCGTAGTACAGTGCGGAGAACAGTTCGGCGGCGGAGAACACCGAGGTGTAATGGCCGGTCTTGGCAATTTCAATCAGCCGAATGGTTTCCAGACGGACGAATTTCGCCCGTTCCTTGAGCTTGCTGACGGTCTCGGCGGACGGCACAAAATTGCTGGCCTTCCACTGTTCTAGCGTTTCGCGGGGCGTAGACATCTCTACCTCCAGATCACAGGCATGTAGTTGTTGAAGTCGTATTTCAGTGGTGAGGGTTGAACTTCAACGGGGTGGTTGTGGGTTCATTTTCAGGCGGGAGTCGAGGGTCAATGGGTCAACCCTTCGAGTGCGCGCATGGCCGCGATCAGTTCGTCACAGGTCAGTGCATCGCCTGAGTCCGTAACGAAATTTTTCGCGTGTGGAGCTTTCAAGGTGGGTTCGGCGACCTGTCTCAGCAGTGCATCGTCGACTTCAGGCACACCCAGTTCCGCCAGGTTGCGGGGCAAGCCGATACGTTGATAGAAACTCAACATATCGCCCATGAGCTCGGCGTCCCGGTCTTCCAGCACCAGCTGTACCAGCAAGCCATACGCCACTTGCTTGCCATGAACTTGCTGTTGTGCGCCGGGGATTTTTGACAGGCCGCGAGTCATCGCATGGGCGATGGACAAACCACCGCTTTCGAACCCCAGTCCGCTCATCAATAGCACCGCTTCGATCAAGTGATCGAAGGCAACCGTAACCTCGCCAGTGCCGGCGAGGGCCAGTGCCGGTTCGGCATAACGACGAATGACTTCGTAGCACTCACGCGCCAGCACCAATCCCGACAACGCCGGCCGGGCGCCGAACATGTTCACGCCCGCGGCTTTGTAGCACTGCTCAGCTTCGAATTTCTTGGTCAGGGCATCGGCGATACCCGCCAGCAAAAACGGGCGTGGCGCCTGAGCAATCAGCGAGGTGTCCACCAGCACGTAGCGAGGGCTGACCAGCAAGTGGCCGACTTCGCTGAGTTGGTGATGGTCGTCGTAGATCACATAGTTTTTCGAGGTGGGTGCGTCGTTAGAGGCCACAGTGGGCATGGTGATCAGGGCGCGCCCCGAAGAGTGGGCGAGGGCTTTGCCGGCATCGATGCACTTGCCTCCACCGACGGCCAGGATCATCTCGAATTCGATATTCGCGGCGGCGGCCCGCAGGCCCGCGATACCGTCGGCGGTGATCTCGCCATCGTATGTGATGTAGTGCAGCTCGACTTGTGCATGGGCACATGAGTCGTCGAGTCGTTGGCGGATCAGTCCCAGCACATAGCTGTCGATTACCACTACGGCGCTGCGTCCACAGTGCGCCAGGTAGGCACCCGCTTGAGCGAGCACTTCAGTGCCCTGGACATAACGCCCGGGCGAGCCGAAAACCAGATTCATTCAGCACCTCTCACTTGACTGCTTATTGTTATTCGAGGCTCGGCGGGCAGGGTGCCGAGCAATCGATCTTGTTGTGATGCATGATATATCATGTTTTTTGACGGTCAAGCACTCAATCGACGAGTTGCGATTCAGGCGATGGAATACCCGCCGTCTACCGGCAACGTCGCCCCTGTGACATAGCGGGCGTTGTCTGAAATCAGGAACGCAATCACATTGGCCACGTCTTCCGGAGCGCCCCAGGCCTTCATGGGAATGCGTGCCAGGATACCTTCGGAGCGGCTCGGATCTTCGAACGCGCGGCGCGACAGGTTGGTCAAAATCCAGCCCGGCGCCACGGCGTTGGCGCGTACACCATCCATTGCCCAGGCCACCGCCATGCAGCGGGTCAATTCACTGATAGCGGCTTTGCTCGAAGCATAGGCCGGTGTTTTGGCCGAACCGAAAATGCCCCACATCGAAGCGAAGTTCACCACCGACCCCCGGGCCGCTTTCAACCCGGGCAGGGCAGCGTTGGTAATTCGCAATACCGCCGTGAGGTTGACATCCATCACTCGGCTGAACCCCTCAAGCTCCCACTCGCGGATGTGATCGATGATGCCGGCAGCATTGATGACGGCATCAATGCGTTCGAACTGTGCGAAGAACTCGGTCACCGCCTCGTCGCTGGTCACGTCCAATTCTTGATAATGAAGCCCTTCGATCCGTTGCTCGGGCTCGCCAAGACCCAGGGTGTGTACGTCGTAGCCGTCGTCGAGCAGGCGTCGTGCTGTGGCGAGGCCGATTCCAGAACCGCCGCCGGTCACGATTGCAGTTTTTTTCATGGTTGTTCCTTTGGGCTTGGGGGAGGGCGTACTAAACGCCGGATTGGGAAAACAGAAACGCGGCCAGCAGATCGATCTGGCCAGTGATCATGTGCGCGCCTCGGTGGATTACGCAGCCGCGCTCGGCTGCGGCACTCAGCAGTGGGGTGATGTCAGGGTTCATCACGACCTCGCCGACCACGGTGCCAGGCGTCAGCGTTTCTACCGGTAATGGCAATGGGTCGTCGATCTTGAGACCAAGCGCCGTGCCGTTGATCACGACATCAAAGCCGCTTGCGTCGGCAGGTCCCGCGGTGACGTGTCGTGCCGGGAACATTTGCTGCAGTTCCGCCGCCAGTTCTTCGGCTTTGGCCGGTGTGCGATTGCTGATTACCAGCGCCTGGATATCTTCAGCCAGCAAAGCATGGGCGATGCCGGTTGCCGCGCCCCCTGCACCGAGCAGCAGCACTCGTTTGTCGCGCAAGTCGTGGCCTTGTTTTTTCAGTCCGGCAACGAAGCCGTCACCATCGAACATACGTCCGGTGAAACGTCCATCCGGCAGCCGCCTGGCGACGTTACACACGTTCATCAGGCGAGCAGTACCCTGCAACTCATCGCACAATTTTGCGACCTCCAGCTTGTGTGGGACGGTGACGATCACTCCCGCGAGGTTCTCGATTCCGCGCAAGCCTTCCCAGGCGGTAGCAAGGTTGGCCGGTGAGACTTCCCAGGGTACGAGTACTCCGTCATGGCCGAGACGTTCCAGTAACGGGTTGAAAAACTCAGGTGTCCGCAAATGTCTGGCAGGGTAGGTCAGATGAACCACGACCCGGGTTTTACCGCTGATAGGCATGTGATGCTCCTTTGTTGAAAAGGGGGGATCAGGCTCCGGCCGCTTGGAGCGCGGCGTGCCCCAGGATCATGTCGGCCGCTTTTTCGCCGATCATGATTGACGGGGCGTTGGTGTTGCCGGAGATCAGGTTCGGCATGATGGAGGCATCCACCACGCGCAGATTGCGCAAGCCGTGCACGCGCAGTTCAGGATCGACCACTGCCATGTCATCAGCACCCATCTTGCAGGTGCCAACCGGGTGGTAAACGGTCTTGGCGCGCTGATTGATATAACTCAGCAGGGCTTCGTCGCTGCGTACACTCGGGCCCGGATAGATTTCTTCGCCGGTGTACTGGCGCATGGCAGGTTGCCCAAGGATTTCCCGTGCCAGGCCCAGGCCTTTGATAGCGACGCGGCGGTCTTCGGGATGAGCGAAATAACGCGGGTCAACCACGGGAGCGGCAATTGCGTCACTCGACCGCAGGCGAATTTCGCCACGGCTCATCGGGCGCAAGACGCAGGTGTTGATGGTGGCACCCGGTTTCTTGATCGCTTCCTGATCGAGGTCGAAGAATACGATAGGCACAAAGTGCATCTGTGCATTGGGGCGTTGCGCAGCATTGTCGGTGTTGATGAATGCGCATGCTTCGGTGACATTCGAACTCACGGGTCCACTGCCGAACATCAGATACTGCAGGCCGTTCTTGAGTGAATTAAGCGCGTTGTCCTGGCCGTAGTAACCGTAGCGGCCATGACAATAGGCGATGGTGCCGACTTCGGCGTGGTCTTGTAGATTCTGGCCGACACCGGGCAGTTCGTGGTGCAGCGCGATACCATGGCGTTCGAGTTCCTGTGCTGGGCCGATGCCCGAAAGCATCAGCAGTTTCGGTGACTGGATGGCTCCGGCGCTGAGGATCACTTCCTTGCTGCCACGAACCTGCATCACCCGGCCCTTGCGGGTGTATTCGACTCCCACGGCCTGCTTGCCTTCAAGCAATATGCGCTGCACCGTGGCGTCGGTGACGACGGTCAATCGCCCGGACTTTTCGGCCGTGCGCAGGTAGGCCACGGCAGCACTGCAACGCCGGTTGTTTCGGGCGGTGATCTGGTTGAAACCGACACCATTCTGGCGTTCGCCATTGAAGTCCGCCGTGAAGGGAATCCCGGCTTGTTGCGCAGCTCGCACAAACCCACGAGACAACTCACACACTTGCTTCAGGTCCGAAACGCCCAGAGGGCCACCGGTGGCGTGGTAGTGATTGTCAAACCGCTCATTGTCCTCCGCGCGCTTGAAGTAAGGCAGCACCTCACGATACGACCAGCCGTTGCAACCGCTGCTGGCCCAGTCGTTGTAATCCTCCTGTTGTCCACGGATATAAATCAGTGCATTCACCGAACTGCCACCGCCCAGGACGCGGCCTTGCGGCAGGATCCGAGTGCGTCCATCCATTGTGGTTTGCGGTTGGGTTTCGTGACGCGACAGCAGGGGGCTTGAGAGTAATCGGGTGAAGCCGGCGGGGATATGGATCAGTGGATGGGTGTCGCGCGGCCCTGCTTCGATCAGCAGAACCGAGGCGCCGGCCTCGATCAGTCGGCCTGTCAGTGCACAGCCTGCGGAGCCGCCACCAATGACAATGTAATCGTGCATGCCTTTCTCCGAACAGTGTTGTTCTTGTTTTCATACATCATATATCTTCGATCCCCTCAAGCGTCAATCCCGTATTTTTCCTTGAGCAACTCCATCGAAAAAGGACTTTGTAGCAAAATATAAAACATGATATATCATCCATCAATCGAGCTGCGAGCACTCGAAAACGTCCTCAGAGCAATAACAAAAAGCCTCCACGACGAGGCCAGGATGACGATGAAATGACCCAAATGTTTGCTGCACCTGGCCGCTATATCCAGGGCTACAAGGAACTCGACAGATTGCACCGGCATGTGGCCTGGTTCGGTCGTCGGTTGATGGTAATCACCACTCAGGGCCGCTTCGACAGCCTGCGACAGACGTTGATTGCACAGTTCGCGAATATTCAGACTGAACTTCACTTTGGGATTTTTTCTGGCGAAGTAACGCGCCAGGAGATACAGCGACTTGCCACGCATATGCGCAGGCTTGAATGCGACGGGGTAATCGGAGTCGGAGGTGGCAAAGTGCTCGACGCGGCCAAGGCTGTCGCCAACCAGCTCAAGGTTCCGCTGTGCATCGTTCCCACCATTGTCTCCAACGATGCACCCACCAGTTCTCTATCCGTTTTGTATACCGAGGCGGGCGCTTTTGACGACGTACTCTTTTATGAGCGCAGCCCGGATGTTGTGGTGGTCGATACCTGGGTCATTGCACAGGCGCCAGTACGGCTGCTGGTCGCCGGAATGGGCGATGCGTTGTCGACTTACTTCGAGGCCCGCACTTGTGTGGAGGCGGACCGCGATAACTTTCTCGGTAATGCGGGAGCGGGGATGAAGGAGGGCGCTTGCGGCGCCAAGGCCACGCTCACCTCTATGGCGATTGCCCAGCTGTGTTATCGAGTGCTGCTGGAGGATGGTCTGCAAGCTCGACGCGCCGCCGAAAACAAGTGTGTGACCAAAGCCTTCAACCGAGTGGTGGAAGCCAACGCCCTCATGAGTGGCATTGGCTTCGAAAGCAATGGTGTTGCTACTGCTCACGCAGTCTATTGCGGGTTCAGCAAACTGGGTCGTCGGGCAACGATGTACCACGGTGAATACGTGGCGTTCGGCACATTGGTGATGCTGGTGCTTGAAGGCAAGTCCACCCATGAGCTGGATGCAGTCTTGAAGTTTTGCCTGAGCGTCGCCCTGCCCGTGACGTTCGAGGATCTGGGGCTGAGCGACATCACCCCGGAAGAACTCGACAGCGTGGCACGTACCGCCTCCGATCCTGGCCAAACCAGTAAGGTCGAACCGTTCGAAGTCACCTTCGATGAAATGAAAGCAGCGCTGATCTGCGCCAGCGACCTTGGCCAACTCTATAAAGAAGGTGGATCGCTACTGGCTGGCTGATGCCATCTGTAGCGCATCCTCACAATCGAAAGGTGAGCTGATGAAAGCATTCAAGGCAAGTCTGCCGCTGGCTCTGGATTTTCAGGTCGGGGCGATCAAACACATTGGGGAAAAGGTCGAACCGTTCGGAAAAAAGGTTTTCCTGATGATTGATCCGTTTCTTCAGGACAGCGATCTGGTGGCCCAGATAACCGGAAGTTTGGTCGAGCGTGGCATCGGCTTTGTCGACTTTTACGACATCGTGCCCAACCCCCGGCACACCACGATCGATCACGCAGTGGTCATGGTGCGTGAGGCGGGTTGCGACGTAGTGGTGGCGGTGGGTGGCGGCAGCGCCATCGATTCGGCAAAGGCGGTGGCATTCGTCGCCGTTCACGGCGGTCGCTGCTGGGACTACACCGAACGTCTGGGTGAAACCGTTACCCGTCCGCAAAGCCGTGGTCTGCCGTTGCTGGTTGTGCCGACCACCTCAGGCACCGGTACCGAAGCTACGCCGTTCGCGGTAATCAACAATCCGGAGCTGGGGCTTAAATGTGCCATCGTCAATCCATTCATTTACCCCAATGTTGCCTTGATCGATCCGCAGATATTAGTGTCGATGCCACCCAGATTGACCGCATTGACTGCCATCGACACTTTTTGTCACGCGCTGGAAGCCTTTATCAGCATTCACTGCACGCCTTGGGTGGAGATGGTAGCGCTGGAAGCGATTCGATTGTTTGCGGCCAACGCATTGCGGTGTGTGCAGCAAGGTGAAGATCTGGAAGCTCGCGCCAGCATGGCGTTCGCTTCGACCCTTGGCGGCATGGCGATCGCCAGTGCGGGGGTGACGGTGTCCCATGCGCTCGGCCAGCCACTGGGCGCAATGACCGATGCGCCGCATGGCGGTACTGTCGCGGCAAGTACGCCTTATGTGGTCAGTTGGACTTTGCCAGTGTGCACCGACAAGTTTGCCCGGGTGGCGGGGATTCTCGAACCTTCGACGCTGAGCCTGACTGAGGGTGACCGTGCGCTGCGTTTGCCAGACATCCTCAAGAGTCTGTTCGCCAGTCTGGGAGTTACCGACACCTTTCGCAGTTACGGTCTGCGCCCGGAGCAGGTCGATGACTTTGCCCTGACTGTCTGGACCAGTTTCAACCAGGATCTGGCTTGTCACCCAAAGAAGATCAACAACAAAGAGGAAGTCGCTGACATCGTGAGGATGTGTTTCTAGCGAAGTCGCTCTAACGCCGTGCTGACGACCGTTGTTGCACCGACCCAGTCATTGGGCCGGCAGGGATCTGCATGCTCGAAAAACACAAAAACCATCAATAAACCAGTTTCGGGAACACGCCTCAGGAGAAGCAAAAGCATGAATACCCTCGTTGATATCGCTGCAGTCCAAAAGCGCGTCGCTACCCTGACTCTGCCGGGGCAAGCCTTTATCAATGGCCGTTTTGTCGACGCGCTCAGCGGCGAAACGTTCACCAACATTTCCCCGCGCAACGGACAGGTGCTGAACCAGGTTGCATCCTGTCAGGCCGAAGACGTCGATCTCGCGGTCAAGGTCGCACGCCAGGCATTTGATAGCGGTGTGTGGTCGCAACTGGCACCCAAGGAACGCAAGAAAGTCATGTTGCGGTTTGCTGCGTTGTTCGAGCAGCACATGACTGAGTTGGCGCTGCTTGAAACCCTGGACATGGGTAAACCGGTTTCTGAGAGCAGTGGTTTCGATGTGCACGCCGTGCTCGAGTGCCTGCAGTGGTACGCCGAATGCTGCGATAAGGTCTACGACGAAGTTGCCCCTTCAGGCCCAGGTGCGCTGGGCATGATCACCCGCGAAGCCATCGGTGTGGTGGCGGCGGTGACCCCATGGAATTTCCCGATGCTGATGGCCATGTGGAAGGTCGCCCCGGCGTTGGCGATGGGCAATTCGGTGATTCTCAAACCTGCCGAACAATCACCGCTGACGGCTTTGCGCATTGCCGAACTGGCAGCCCAGGCAGGTATCCCGCCGGGTGTGTTCAACGTGTTGCCCGGCTTTGGTCCTACGGCCGGACGCGCACTGGGCCTGCACATGGATGTCGATACGCTGGTGTTCACAGGTTCCGGTGAAGTCGGAAAGCTGTTCCTGCAGTACTCGGGGCAGTCGAACATGAAACGGGTGTGGCTGGAGTGCGGTGGCAAGACGCCGAACATCATTCTCAATGACTGCCATGACCTGGAAAAAGCGGCCACCACGGCCGCCAGATCGATGTTCTTCAATCAGGGCGAAGTCTGCGTGGCGCCCTCGCGACTGATCGTCGAGCAAGGTATTGGTGATGAGTTCATCGCCGAGGTGTTGAAGGTCGCACGAAGCATTGCCGTGGGTGACCCACTCGATCCAGCCACGCAGTTGGGCGCGTTGGTTGACCGTGCGCAGATGGATCGCGTACTCGGCTACATCCGGAAAGGAAGCGAAGAAGGCGCGCAAGTCATTCTCGGGGGCGAGCGAGTTGGCGGTGCACTGGCCGATGGGTTCTTCATCCCGCCGACAATTTTTGACAACGTCACCAACGACATGACTATCGCCCGTGAAGAGATTTTTGGACCGGTACTCTCGGTGATCCATGCCAGGGATCACCTGGAGGCCGTGCGCATCGCCAATGACTCGCCTTTTGGGCTGGCTGCCAGCCTCTGGACCAGCAACCTGACCCGCGCCCACTCCATTGTTCGCTCCTTGCGAGCCGGCAGCGTCTGGGTCAACTGCTTCGATGGTGGCGACATCACCATGCCGTTCGGCGGCTACAAACAATCGGGCAATGGCCGTGACCGCTCGATGCATGCCCTCGACAAGTACTCGGAACTCAAGTCCGCCTGGATTGATCTGGCCTGAGCCTCCCGCATCACCGATCAAAATCAGCGCACTGGAGAATAATAATTATGAAGCTGTCAGCTGTTCGTTCGATCACCACGCTGGCCCTGGCAAGCCTTATTGGTACATACGCCTGGGCAGCGCCGAAGCATGAAATCTATACGTTGATGCCGAATACGGCGCTGTCGGGTGTTGTAGATCCCGACATGCCGGATCGCATCTCCATCGACAAAGGGTTACCGCTGAAAAAGAAGGGCGAGCGTCTGCGTATCGGCTGGACCGAAATCACCCTTGGCAACCCTTGGTTTGTCTCGATGATCGACGATTCGAAGACGATCGCAAAAAAGTACAACTACGACATCGAACTGCAGGTAGCAGACAGTGATGTCGCCAAGCAGAGCGCCCAGGTTGATAACTTCATCACCCTTGGGGTCGACCTGATCGTGATCGACCCGACTGACGTACTTGGCTCGGTGTCGGATGTGGAGCGGGCAGTGGCGGCTGGCATTCCCGTCATAACTGTCGGCACTGCTCCGGATGCGCGGGCGCCCGTCATTACTACCAGTACCGGCAACCCGTACGGCAGTGGTTTTGAGGCGGGGCGCTATATCGCAGCAAAGATCGACCCGGCCAAGGAAATCAACGCGGCAATGGTCATTGGGGTGATGGGCAACTCTACATCGGAAAGCCGTCTCAACGGCATGATCTCCGGGATTGTCTATGCACGATCGCAAGAGCGGAAACTGGCATTGTCCAAGGAAGACGCAATGCTCAAGGGCTTCAAGCTGTTCCAGCAGGTCAAGGCCAAAGGCAGCTTCAACTGGCCGGAGGGTGGTTTCAACGTGTTGGCCTGGGGGCGTGGTGACTGGACGGAGGAGGGCGGCCTGGCGGCGACCGAAGACATTCTTTCGTCCCAGGGTGACAAGCTCAATCTGGTCCTGGCCGAGAACGATTTCATTGCGATTGGTGCGATCAATGCGCTGGAAAACGCCGGCAAGAACAACAGTGTAATGGTGGCCTCCGGCGCTGGCAGTTTTCGCGTGGCTCTGGACTTGATCAAACAGGGCAAATTGCTGGTGACTGCCACGAACAGTGGATCGGAAACCGGGGTCGCCGCTATCGAGCTGATCCATCAGATTCTCGACAAGGGCCTGGATGCCAACAACCTGCCACTGGCGTCCTACTTTCCGGTCACCTTGATCACGCCGGATAACGTCGATACCTACATCAAAGCTGATGGCTTGCCTCCATCCACGGACACCGTTCCGCCGTTTCGCTCAATCGAGCAGATCAGAACCGCGATGAAGTGATCTCGTGAATGAACCGGGCACTGGCACCTGTATTGAAACAGTAGTCAGCGCCCGAATGGCGACAGTTTTTATAGACGGTGAACACAATGAATGCGATGCACAAACCTGCCGTGGAGATGCTCGATATCTCCAAGAAGTTCGGCGGCATCAGCGCCCTTGCCAACGCCAGTTTTTCAGCTCGGCCCGGAGAAATCCACGCCCTGATGGGTGAAAACGGCGCTGGCAAATCCACCTTGATGAAAATTCTCTCCGGAGCTTATGTGCGCGATACCGGCACAGTCAGCCTGAACGGTGAGACAGTCGACATCCGCAAACCCGGAGATGCCCTCAACCTAGGGATCTCGATCATTTACCAGGAGTTTGCTCTGGCCCCGCATTTGTCGGTGGCCGAGAATATTTGCATTGACGATCTGGGCAAGAACAAGGGGCTCGTACGTTGGGCATCCATGCGTAAAAAAGCCCGGGTAATTCTCGATGAGTTGGGCTTCAGTGACATCGATGTGAGCCAACCTGTCAGCAGATTGCCGGTGGCGTATCAGCAAGCCGTAGAAATCTGCAAGGCACTGTCGCGTAACTCCAAGGTACTGGTCTTCGACGAACCGACGGCGGTACTGACCTCTCATGAAGCGCAAAAGCTGTTCAAGATCCTTGATGAACTGCGCCGAAAAGGCGCTTGCATCGTCTATGTATCCCACCGCATGGACGAAATTTTTCGTCTTTGTAACCGTGCCACTGTGCTCAAGGATGGCAGAACCGTTGGCACCTTGGAGTTGGCCGATATTACCGAGCGCGACTTGATCCAGATGATGATCGGTCGTGAATTGAGTGATCTGTTTCCCGCACGCCAGGCGCAGATCGGCGAGGTGGTGCTGACGGTCGAGCATTTGTGCGCCGGGCGCCAGGTGCGCGATGTGAGCTTTGAGGTGCGCGCTGGCGAAGTCCTGGGTTTCTGCGGACTGGTGGGCGCCGGGCGTACGGAATCCATGCGTGCGATCTTCGGTGCTGACCGCAAGAGCTCCGGTACCTTGCGCCTGGATGGCCGGGAGGTCCACAACCGAACTCCCCGAGAAGCCATTGCCAATGGAATCGGCCTGTTGCCCGAGGACCGCAAGCAGCAGGGCGTGCTGTTGGAAATGTCGATCCGGGTCAATGGCGCGCTGCGCCCCGACAGTCCCTACAGCGGATCCATGGGCTGGATTGCCAACGGCCGGGAAACCCGTGGGATTGAAGCCTTGCGTCAGCAACTGGCAGTGAAGACCCATTCGATCGAGCAGTTGGCGGGCGACTTGTCAGGCGGTAATCAACAAAAAGTTGCACTGATGAAATGGGTCGGCGCCGGCTGTCGTGTGCTGATTCTCGATGAGCCTACCCGTGGCGTCGATGTAGGCGCCAAGACTGAGATCTACCGGGTCATCAACGAGCTTGCCGAACAGGGTGTGGCAATCATCATGGTTTCTTCGGAAATGATGGAAATCATAGGGATGTGCGATCGCGTGCTGGTCATGCGTGAAGGCGCGATCGCCGGCGAATTGTCGGGCGAGCGTATTAAAGAACAAGCAATGATTTGCCTGGCAATGGGAGTCGAGCACCATGAATAACCCTGATCTCAAGCTGGCCACGACCGAGCTGGTTCAGCACAGCAGTTACGCGGGAGGGGCACGCTCCCGCCAGCGCTCGTTGCAGCGACTGTTTCTGGAGCACAACGCGTTGGTGATGCTGGTAGTGCTGGTGGTTGTCGCGAGCATGCTCTCGGCGGACTTCTTCACCTATCAGAACCTCGGTAACCTGTTACGCCAACTGACGCCGCTGTTGCTGGTAAGCATCGGCATGTTGATCGTGATCCTGACGGCGGGTATCGACTTGTCCGTGGCATCGGTAGCGGCCGTTGGGGGAATTGTAGTTGCCATGACCCTCAATGTATTGCCGGTTGATGGTAGTGCCGGTCTGGTACTCGCAGTGTTAATCGCAGTAGTGGCCGGGGTGTTGATGGGGCTGGTGACGGGGACCTTTGTTGCGTACTTCCGCATGGCGCCTTTTATCGCGACCCTGGCCATGATGACCGTTGCCCGTGGTTTGGCATTCATCCTGTCCAACGGCCAGCCGCAACGGCTGGATGACAAACTCGTCAGTGCTCAACTACTGCGTGATTTCGGACGTTTGTCCGACGGCGTGCTGGGTATTCCCTGGCCGGTATGGCTGGCCGGATTGGTGACGGTCGTCTTTATCTTGATCCTGCGCTACAACACCTATGGCCGCCTGACCATCGCCAGCGGGAGCAACGAAACGGCGGTGCGCCTGGCAGGCATTCCGGTGGAGCGTTACAAGCTGGCGGCCTACGGTATTTGTGGTGGCCTCGCAGCTTTGGCCGGAGTGGTGATTGCCTCGCGTTCGGGGGTAGCCACTCCCAGTGCCGGTATGGCCTTGGAACTCGACGCGATTGCTGCTTGCGTGATCGGTGGCGCCTTGCTTTCTGGCGGCAAAGGCACGATTTTCTATACGGTGGTAGGTGTACTGGTGTTGGGTCTGATTGGCAATATCATGAATTTGCTCAGTGTCCCGGCGTATCCGCAACAGATTATCAAGGGGGCGATTATTGTCATTGCAGTGCTATTGCAAGGTGTCGGTCGGCAAGACGCACGTATTTGAACCGATCAGTGGCCGGAGTGGCAGTTGCGAAATGATGATGTATGATGCGTTCTCGGCGCTTCAGGGCGGTAGATTCACAAGTCTACCGTCTGACGCACAGTAATCGACGATGGAGATCGAGCAACAGTGACCGTGCATAAGCCTATTGATAAAGGCAACCTGAGCGAACGGGTGTATTCCATTATCCGCACCGCGTTGATGGACGGGCAGTACCAACCCGGTGACCGGTTGCGCATCAGCACCCTGGCGGAAGAGTTTGGTGTTTCGATCACTCCGGTGCGCGAGGCGATTTTCCGTCTGGTCAGCGACCATGCGCTGGACATGAAGGCCGCCACTTCGATTTATGTCCCGGAGTTGACGGTCAGCCAACTCCGGGAAATCCAGCTGATTCGTCATTTGCTGGAAGGCGAGGCGGCAGGCATGGCGGCCCAACGCATTACCAAAGCGGAGCTGGAGAACCTCGAGGCCATTCAGGATAAATTCCAGAAGGCTGTTTCAGTCGATCACAAACAGGCTGCGCTATTGAACCGGGAGTTTCACTTTGGGTTGATCTCTGCCGCGCGCATGCCGGTGGTATCCAAGACACTGGAGAACATGTGGGTCATCATGGGGCCGCTACTCAGCCGGTTTCATGCCGAGGTGCCAAAGTTTGAACTGGCCAGCGCGAAACACAAGCATTTTGAAGTATTGGAAGGCTTGCGCACTCGCGATTCGGACAGAGCCAAGAATGCGTTGCAGGCTGATATCGCTTGGGGTGAGCTGATGATTGACTGGCTAGAGAAAAAGGAAAATCTGGCCGAAGTCTGAATGGTTTCCCGCAACCTACCGGCGCCCTGACTCCAAAAGAGAGATTCAGGCGCCGTAGTTTCATCGGTCAATCGAGCATTACGGGATCCGACTCGTTCAGCCGGGCGATCCATTTCCCGCCTTCACCACCTTGCTTGAGGGCCAGCAACGCCTCGGGGAGTTTTCGGAAATCGAAAAACTGACGCTTGGGGATTGTCAGACGACCATCCTGAAGGCTTGCCAACAGACGCTCCCCGGCATGTCGCAGGCGTTGTCGATCACTCAGACTGGCATGGGCGTGGAAGCTGTTGAGCGCCACTTCATGTAAGGATATCGCGGTACTGAAGGCGGGAAGTGGCGAGGTTTCCTGACGATCCTGGATGCAGACCAAATGGCCGTTGTAGCCCAGCAGAGGTGCGAGACTGGCAGCATGAGCGCCGCTGACAGTATCAAAAACGGCTTGCAATCGCCGATCCCCCAAAGCAGCTTGAAGTGCTTGCTGCCAGTTGTCTCCCCTATAATCGAAAACGCCGGCAACGCCCAATGCCTTCAATTTTGAATGATGCCTTTGAGCCGCAGTGGCCCATACTCGACAGCCGCGCTCTACGGCCAACTGCACCAGCAACAGGCCAACTGCACCACCAGCACCCACTACCAACACGTCACCACAATCCTGCGGTACTTTTTCCAGTGCTTGCCAAGCAGTCAGTCCTGGACAGGGCAGCGACGCCGCGATGCCATCCTCGAGCGCCGGCGGCACGACCAGCACCGTGCTGGCATCCAGTAAGCAGAACTCGGCGAAACTGCCGTCACGCGCCAGCGATTGGTGATACGCCACGCGTGTACCGGGTTTGATGGGAACATCAGCACCGGCCGCAACGACAACGCCTGCACCGTCGACACCGGGAACGTGACCATCCTGCCAGGCCGGATGGCCCCACTCTACGATTTTCCAGTCCACCGGGTTAAGGGCAAGTGCGCGGTTGGCCACAAGCACTTCCGATGGACCAGGTTGCACCAGTTTCTTTCGAGTCAATTTCAAGCCCTCGATACCTCTGCCAGAGGTCCAGGACCAAGCGGCGAAATCAGCGTGCATCGTTTGTCCTCATGTTGAAAAGGAACGAAGCCATTACGATCCGGCGACATACCTTGGGTAGCTCGCCTTGCTCCACCCTCCAAAGCTGCAGTATTCCTTTCAAACTGTAAGAGGAGAACGATGATTTTTAGAACAGGTGTTGTGAACTGAAATCAACATACCTCGCTCATCATTTAAGCGCGGATCATGACTCCGGACTATCAGCAAGCTCCTCTAGTAGATGCACCTGGCGGTCGACCAGCAAATCGATTAGCCCGTTGGCCAATGTTTTGTAATGGGGCATCTGACGGTGTAGCTCTATCGCTTCACGGCTGGTCCAGCGCTCGAAGAATACGAACTGTCTCGCATTATCCAGGCTCCGATGTAACGAATAGGCCAGACAGCCGGCTTCCGCTCGCGACGGCTGGACGCAGGCTCTAAGAACCTGTTCGACCTGATCTTCTTTGCCTTCTCGGGCCAGCAGTACCGCTACTACGCGTATTTCCTGATTCATGGTGAGTCACTTCTCGTTGGTGGATGAATTCGTCAGCGCTGCATTGCCAAGAGCTGATCAGCTTCTGATTCGGTGTCCCGCGTGACCAGGTTGCTGACGGCCATCGGGTCGATGTCGTGTATTTTCGTGGGTCTGAGTCGCAGATTGCCGCCTGAGCGACCATTGAGGCTTGCCTGAATTTCCGCCAGGACAGCGATGGCGACGCTTTGAGGCGTGTCGCCGCCCAGGTCGAGTCCGATCGGGTAGTGCAGAGAATCGAGCGTCGACAACGTCCCTCGGCGACTACAGATGTCAGCCAGCAGACGCTCGGTTCTTTCGCGTGGGCCCAACTGACCGATGTAACTTGGCCGGCTGAGCAGTACGCCATCCAGCCAGTGCGCATCCTGAATCAGGCTGTGGGTCATGACCGCCACCGCAGCCTGTTCCACCAGTTCGCCATAGGCGAATGGGCGGTTGATATCGCCGACGATCACCAAGTCGGCTTCTGGGAAACGCTCAGGCCGCGCGAAATGTGCACGGCTATCGACCACTGACACGTGCCAACCCAGCAGCTTCGCCATGCGCACGAGAGGCTGAGCATCATGACCACCGCCAAAAATCACCAGGCGACGGGCAGGGTGGAGGTACTCGAGGAAGACTTCGATTGTTTCCTGGCCGTTGATGTAGTGGTGAAGTGAGGATCTCTTTTGCTCCAACACCCTCTGCAGATCGCTGCTGATCTGATCGGCGAGAGCGTCGCAGGCAATATCGCCCGTGACCCGTTGCCCTTGCATCAGGACCAAGCGTTGGCCGGTCGCACGCGAGTCCTGAGGGTCGATGGCAATGACTGTTGCGAGTGCGGCGGGTTGTTGTGTCTCGCGAACCCGCTTCAGCACGTCTATCAGCAGGCTTGTACCGCTGGCGGGCAGGCGCTCGAACAGAACGTGTACTTTGCCGTTGCAGCCCAGACCAAAACTCAGTGCCTCGTCACCATCCTCATCGTCGGTTGCGGTGCTGTAACTGCGCACGACTGGGCCCGACTCCGTCAGCCACCAGGCTTTTTTCGCCACGGCTGCCTCAAGGCAACCGCCACTGATGGTGCCTTCGGCACGTCCAAAACGCGAAACCAGCATGCGAGCACCCGTACGCCGGTAAGCGGACCCTTCGACCTTGACCACGGTAGCCAGGACGCAATCCTCGCCTGCGTCTTGTGCTGTGTTCAATGCATTGAGTAAGGCATCTATATCCGACATGGTCTGACTCCACTCAATGCAGGGATTCGGTACGCCGCTTGGCAACCGCCTGTTCAGATACCTGGGCTTCGCTGTCCCCAAAGCGACGGAGAATGTAACGCGACAATGCGGCCAGTTCCTGATCGCTATAGAGCGTGCCAAACGATGGCATTCGCCTATCCACTGCGGTATCTCGTGATTCGTGTCCACTAAGCAGCATGCCCAGCAGATTACTGGCGGCAGGATCGTTGACAGTCTTGAGCCCGGTCAGCGTGGCCGCCAGACTCTGGTTGCCGCTGCCGTCCCAGCGGTGGCAACTGGCACAGGCGTCGGCGAACAACTTGCGACCAAGCGGGTTTTCATCTCCTTCCTCCGTTACCTTGCCCGGCGCCGGGCGCGCTACGCCTTCGGTGCGCGCCGGTGTGTTCTTGAGGTACACCGCAATCGCTCGACGATCAGCATCCGTCAGGTGGCGCAGACTGTGTTCAACCACCTCGGCCATCGGGCCCCCGGCTACGCCCCAACCCGGCGCCATGCCTTCTTTCAGATAGTCAGCCAGCTTCTCGGTGGGCCAGGCTCCGACGCCGTGCACCGGGTCGGAACTGATGTTATAGGCATTCCAGCCCTGGATCAGATTGCCAGCCAGGGAGCGGTCGCTGCTTACTGCCTGGAACAGGTTGCGCGGGGAATGACACTCACCACAGTGCCCGGGCCCCTCAACCAGATATTTGCCACGATTCCACTCTGTGGAGCGCTGACTATCGACCTGAAAGGGCGCATCGTCATGAAACAGCAAGTTCCAGAAGAACATTCCCCAGCGCTGGTTGAACGGAAAGACGATGTCGTTCTCCCGCGCGGCTTGCCGTACCGGTTCCAGACTTCCCAGGTAGGCCTTGATGGCAAGGATCTCTTCACGAGACATCTTGCTGTAAGAGGTATAGGGAAACGCTGGGTAATAGTGTTTCCCGTCGCGCCCGACACCTTTTTGCAGGGCACTGACGAACTCATCGTCAGTCCAGTTGCCGATGCCGGTTTCCTTGTCGGACGTGATGTTTGGCGAGAACAGCGAGCCGAACGGCAACTTGAACTCCACGCCACCGGCAAAAGCCTTGCCGTTTGACACGCTGTGGCAAGCCACACAATCGGCAGCACGGGCCAGGTACTCGCCTTGACGGATCAGGTCTTCGTCCGCCTGTGCCGAGTGCGCAACGAACGCGCCTGTAAACAATGCGAGCAAGATGTTTGTCAGCTTCATAAAGGTTTCCTTAAACCGGGTAGTAGCCCATGCGGCTCAGCGGCAGTCGACGGATACGTTTTCCGCTGGCGGCGAAGAGGGCGTTGACCAGGGCGGGGCCGATCAGGGCGGTGCCGGCTTCGCCTATTCCTCCCGGTGTTTCCAGACTGCTGATCAAATGCACTTCCACCGGTGGCGCTTCACTGATTCGCAGTTGTCGGTAGGTATGGAAATTGGTTTGCTGCACCTGACCGTTCTTGATCAGGATTTCGTTGAACAGGGAGGCGGACAGACCAAACAAGGTGCCGCCTTCGATCTGGGCGATGACTGACGTCGGATTAATGACGAGACCGCAGTCCACGGCGCTGACGAGCCGCTTGATGCGAAACGCGGTGTCACCCTGCATCTCCAGCTCCACCAGCGTTGCCACATAGCTGCCGAACACCGCGCTGACCGCGATGCCTCGTCCTTGTCCGGCGGGGAGGGGATGGCCCCAGTCGGTTTTTTCGGCGAGCAGGCGCAACACTGCCTGTGCACGTGGCTGACGTTCCATCAGGCTCAATCGATAGGCGACCGGATCGGCCTTGGCGTTATGGGCAAGCTCGTCGATGAAGCATTCAAGTGCATAGGTGCTGCGCAGCGGACCAACCCCGCGCCACCAGGATACGGGCACCACACCAGGGTCCTGGCGGATATAGCGCACCTGCAGGTGCGGAAGGTGGTAGATAGGTTCCACTGCCACCTCCACGGCGTCGGCATCTACGCCACTGGGTGGCAGACTGCCGACGTAACGCGCGAGCACCGAGGCTCCGGCAATACGGTGCTCCCAGCCGATTGGCCGACCTTGCTCGTCGAGCGCGGCATTGAGACGGTCGGCGTATAGAGGTCGGTAAAGATCATGGGTCATATCCTCTTCACGACTCCAGATCAGTTTGATCGGGTAATCGACCTGTTGAGCGATGGCGACCGCCTGAGTGACGAAATCGAACTCCAGGCGTCGCCCGAATGCACCGCCAATCAACTGGTTATGGACCTGGATCTTGTCTTCGGGTAGCCCGGTTACCCTGGCAGCAGTCTGCATAGCGAACACGGGCACTTGGGTTCCAACCCACAAATCACAGCCGTCCGGGCGCACGTGGGCCACGCAACTGACAGGTTCAAGTGGCGAGTGGGACAACATGGCTTGTTCGTAGACGGCCTCGAACTGACTGGCTGATTGTTGCCGGGCCTGATCGATATCGCCTTCGTGTCTGGCAATTACGCCTGAGCGTTTGCTGGCCTCGATCAAGGCATCATCAAGCTCCGCTGAATTGATGCTGGCGTGCGGTCCAAAATCCCACTCGATTAGCAGGACTTTGATCGCTTGCTGGCAAGCCCAAAAGCTGCTGGCAGTAACCGCAACCGCGTTATCCAGGCGCACGATGTCGCGCACACCGGATACCTGCAATGCCTGGCGGTCGTCGACGGAGCGCAACCGGCCACCATGTACCGGGCAAGTGACAGTGGAAGCAATCAACATGCCGGGGATCTGCAGATCTATGGTGAATCGCGCCTTGCCGTTGACCTTTGTCGGCGTATCCAGACGCCGCGCCGGGGTGCCCAGAAGCTTGAACTGCTCCGGTGACTTAAGCGGTACGTCATTGGGTAACGGTAGCGTGGCAGCCACTTCGACCAGTTCGCTGTAGCTCGCGTGCTGGCCATTGGGGCCAAGCACCCGGCCGTTGTCGGCGCGACACAGGCTGGGGGCCACGTGCCAGCGCAGTGCGGCAGCCTGGACGAGCAGGATTCGGGCCGTGGCGCCCGCGCGGCGCAATGGCTCCCAGGTATAGCGCGTCGATGTCGAACCACCGGTCGCCTGAAACTGCATCAGCGTGTCGGCATAAAGTGCCGTGTTCGGTGGAGCTTCTTGAATGGTGACGTGTTCGAGACCGACCTCAAGTTCCTCGGCGACCATCATGGCGATGCCCGTTTGCATGCCCTGGCCCATTTCGATTTTTGGAGATATCACGGTGACTCGACCGTCATGACCAACGCGCACAAATGCGCCAAAGCCATCAGTGGACCGATCGCCCAAACGGCCTGCGGCGGCGGCTTCAGCGGCTGCGCTTTTCGTCACCAGAGGCGGAAGCCAGCTACTCAGGACCAGGCCCGTAAGGGCGGTGCTGCCCCCCAGCAGGAGGCGGCGTCGGGAAAGCTCAAGAGTGTTTTTTTTGCGTACTCGCATGATGTTTGCCTCCCTGTTTCAGCGGCCAGCAACGCTTTTGATGGCGCTGCGGATGCGGGTATAAGTGGCGCAACGGCAAAGATTGCCCGCCATTGCCATATCAATGGCCTGGTCATCTGGGTTGGGGTTGTTTTGCAACAAGGCGGTAGCGGCCATGATCTGCCCGGACTGGCAGTAGCCGCACTGCACGACTTCGTGCTCTAGCCACGCCTGTTGCACCGCCTGACCAACCGCGTTCTGGTCAATGGCTTCGATGGTCGTGATCTGGCGGCCCGCTACAGTGCCAACCGGCATCACGCAGGAGCGGACAGGCTGTCCGTCCAGGTGGACGGTACACACGCCGCATTGAGCGATTCCGCAACCATATTTGGTTCCGGTCATGCCCAAAACATCGCGCAGGACCCAAAGCAATGGCATATCTGCGGGTACGTCGACTTGGCGTGACTGTCCATTGATCATTAGCGTTTGCATGATCGTTCCTCAGGCTAATTGTGTTGATGCCGAAAATCGTGCGGCCAAATCAATTTTCAGGCTTGTTGCAAGCATCCGGGCTCGTCGTCAGGCTCGCCTGAATCGGGACAGCAGCCATCTGACGAGCGGGAAAGATACGAGCTGGGTGACGGGCACCAAGACCGCAACTTCAACCAGTACCATGAGAGGAAAACTCAAGTCGTGGGTCACTGGCGCGAGTAACGTCAGCACCAGCAGCAGAGTTGGATACAGGCCGAGATAGCCGACCAGAATGCGTCTGGTGGCGGACTCTTGCGTGGGTTGACTGCGTTGTTGCATGGCGTTTTCCTCGGTTGCCCGTCTGTTGGCGGGCAGTCAGGTTCATTTCTGTACGCAACAGAGAGCGTCGACACGATTGCAGGGCAATGTGGTTCCTCTCTGAAAAATCGAATGTCAGGGTGCTTCAGCGGCTCGCCTCGGACTCAGGCAGCGGATCGGCTTCCGGCGTGTTACCGGCCAGTGGTAGGCGCCACAGGTCAAAACGTTCAGCCCCCGGGCTGACTTGCCCAGCGAGGTGGTCATTGAGTGCGCTTGAAGTGAAAACAAGATCGCCGTCAGGCAGGAAGGTCGGCGTATCCGGCCAGTGCACGTTGTCATCCGCTGCCATCAACGTCATGACCTTGGTGCGTGGGTCGTACTTGACGATGCCATTGCGTGTGACGTCGGTGATATAGAGAATGCCTTTGGCATCCGTGACGATCCCGTCCGTGTTGCCACCGACGGCGCCCAGGTCATCAATGACGGAAGCGACCTGCGCTGTGTCGGCATCCGTATTTCGAAGCATCGCGGTCGGAATCGAATGGGCGCGGGTGCCGGTAGTGACAGTCCAGTAAAGGGTGTCGCCATCCGGGGACAGCGCAACGCCGTTGATGCCGATCATTAGGGGTTTTCCAGGCCAGACCGGTTTGCCATGAGCGACGACATTCACACCTGGTTCAATATTCAGTGAAGGGTGCCTGTCCAACACACGGCGAGCCGAGCCCGAAGCAAAATCGACAACGATCAGACCGGCCTTGTTATTCGGCGCGCTACGGGAGCCGCTGTCGGACAGATAGGCCACGCGCCGTTTCTCATCAACGGTAATGTCGTTGAGAAGACTCCCTGCGCGGTCTGCTACCGGGTCAAGGTTGATGCGTTTGACTATGCTCCCTGACTTTAAATCGATGATCAGGACTTTTTGGCTGCCCACGGGAGCTTCGGACTCGCCGGCGATAAATCCCATGTCCAGAGCCCAAAGCCAGCCGTTGTGATTGTCCACGTAAAAACCCAATACGTTTCGCAGACTATCTGCGGGCGAGCCCGAGATGGCATTGGCTTGCACCGACGGAAATGCTGCAAGACGTGCAGGGCCGCTTTTCACGCGAGTGTCCAGCGTGCTCAGCGTCGCAGTTAGAGAGGCTGACGCCAGGCGCGGAGTACTGACGAAAGCGGTGCCTCGTTCGTCGAAATGCAAACCCGCGATGGGGGCGTTGACCGAATCGACGAAAGGTTTTGCCGCCACTTGAGAAGGTGAAGCCTCCCAACTCACACCGGCGTAACTGCGCCAGCGTTCCAGTCGGGTTTCTTCGGCCGCGCCGGCGTGCTGACAGAATGTGACGGCAAATGCCAACGTGAAGAGGGGCAAGGAGAGCGGACGATAGGACAAGATGGTCACCGTTGTTCGTTTTGGATGGCGTCGTGACGGTCAGCGTGCACTGACAGAGCGCTGCACTGTGTGCTCAGAGAATCGAGCGAAAGGTTCCACCCTCGACACGCACAGCGGCACCATTGGAAGCGGCACCCAGCGGACTCGCCAGCAGGGCAACCATTGCCGCCACTTCCTCGGCCTCGATCATTCGCGCGATCAGCGAGCTGGGGCGATAAGTGTTGAAGAAATGCGCTTCGATTTCGGCATCGCTCATCCCGGGTTGCGGAGCGGTTTGGCGCAGGTAATCGACGATGCCCTCCGAACGAGTCGCCGCCGGCAGCACGCTATTGACGGTCACGCCTGTGCCCTTTGTCAGTTCGGCCATGCCGCGGGAAACAGCGAGCTGGGCGGATTTGCTGACACCGTAATGCACCATGTCTGGCGGGGTGAAGGCGCCGACCTCGCTAGACATAAAAATGACGCGACCCCAATTTTTCGCGAGCATGCCTGCGAAGTAATGGCGTGACAGACGCACGCCCGACATCACGTTGACGTCCAGCATGCGATACCAGTCTTCATCGGTGATTTCGGCAAATGGCTTGGCTTCGTAAAAGCCAAGGTTGTTCACCAGAATGTCGGTGTCTGGCTGAGCTGCGATGAGCTTGGCTACCCCCTCAGTTTCGCTGACATCAGCAAGAACGGTTTTCACATGGCTGCCCGGAGCGGCAGCAGAGATCTTCGAAGCGGCGCCTTCGAGCTTGTCGGCACTGCGCCCGGTGATGGTGACGACCGCACCTTCGCTGGCCAGGGTTTTAGCGATAGCCAGGCCGATCCCGGCCGTCGCGCCGGTGATAATGGCGGTTTTGCCCGCAAGTTGCAGATCCATGGTTCTTATCTCCAGCGTTGGCAAAGTGACGGGAGGACTTCGACACTTGCCTGGGTTCAATTGAGGCGCGCGGCAAGCGCATCTGCCTGCCGAGCGCACTCTATTGATGCCTTGAATGGAGATAAACTTCCGCTGGAGAACAAGACCTGTTCTTTTCGGAGCAATATTGCTCTAGCGGGGGTATCGAGTTGCCGCCTTGATGCTGAGCTGCGGGAGTTGCTGGATGTCCAAAGGGTAGGGGACAAGTCTGTCTGCGTACGAGTGGTGATCCAAGAGGTGCTGGAGGGGCCGCCAGACACGGTGCGCTACGATACGATTGACAGGTGAAGGGCGAAACTCACGATGTCACTGTGGTGGATTCGCTTCAGAAACTCGGACCACATCAGTCTCATTTGCAAGGAAGATCCTCAGGGTGTAGGAACCTGAGCGCTAATGGCTCAAAAAGGCCTCGGTAGCTTAGTAAAGGATTTGCCGAGTGAGACGTTGCAGCGCGCATTGCGGTAAAAGCGGGCGAAGGGGATTGTTCGAATTTCCACTGATTATGCAGCCATATTCTGATAACTAAACTAAATGGATGTTTAGTTGAGTTGGCTACTGATTCCACCTAAAGCTTGTTACCTTGCCATGACGGTAGACCATCTTCAAGAGTACATATCTCTCGTCAAAAACGCCGCGTCAGGGCGCTTTGATGTGCTTTAACCTAATCCAGCAGGATGCCAAAAATTGTTAGCTACGGCTGACTGAGCAGTCGAGTGATAGTAAGGAAAAGGGTAACCATTCCAAACGTATGCTTTGAAATCCCAGGCATGCTAGGCAAATCGAGGCTAAAACGCAGGTTCAGTATTACGCTGTAAACCTGGTTTTTGACCTGTTAACTACAGTGGTTAACAAGTCAAATTTGTGGTTAACAACGGTACCGGATGAGCTTTTCACTGAGCTTTTCATCCAGCCAGATCTCGGCGAGCTTCCGGAGGTATTGGGTGGCCGGAAAACTCCATCTCCTTAAAACGGAACGCGTGCATCGCCAAACCGTCAGCGTCTTCAAGCAAATCAATGGGCGGTTGTGTTTTCCACTCGTCGCAACCTTGAAATCTGCGCACCAACTTCACGCTGAACGCTGCAGATTTCACACAGCGATGGGTTTGCGGGCTGGGGCGCATAGTAAGACTGTAAACGGAAAAGCGTTCCACACAAAACGCCAAAGCCTAGGCTGCGGACTTGTCCATATGACTGCTGCGGATCAGCATCGTCCAGGCTCACGTATGGCAGAAATTGGACGCAGCGAAGACAAGAAGTGATTTGTGAATTCGGAGCGAAATCGGTTCTGTCTATGAGTTAGTTCCGCAAACGTCCCAAAAATCACTTCCGAGGACTGCAAGCGATCGGGTGACCATACCGGCCGTAAACTCATCAGATAGAATGTGAGATATGCAGGTAGAGGTAAATTCTTTTCCAGGCTGCTATACGGCTACGAACGGGATTTAGTTCACGGAATGAAAAGAGATTACTTCCGAGAGCTAATGTCGACAGTGGGCAACGAGGCTAATCTCGAAACACATTGTTACGTGTAATGTATATTATGTTAAATCATGTATTGCGCTACGCACCCTGGCCAACAACGACAACGAGCAACGAGAATCCTTTCCTAAACCTGCATGGGCCTACATTGATCGCACCAGAAAGAACGACGCGCGGAACTAGCTATGCCAATTTCGAGTTGCAGAACCTGGGCATGATTGACGTCAATTACGACTGGCCATTGCCTTCCAAATATGACAAGTAGCGGGTAGCTCAGTCTGCTTCCCGGTACTCGATAGCTGGCGTTCGGGGCTGCGGCGCTACCAAGTCAGCCCCTACGCGCTCAAGACATGCCGGTAAGCGTTACCTAAGCAAAACCAGTCATGGTAATCAGGCTAGCCTCCCTTCCCCATCAGCTTAGCGATCCAGTCATACGCCCCAACCGCCTTGTCCACGACATCTCCCGAGGTATTCACAAATTCCAGGACTGACTTGAGGCGAGTCAGCTGGCTTCGGTTGATTCGGGTAGTGGCGACTTGCTTAGCTGGCAAAAGACCTTGCAGACCTTCGAACAGCTTGTCGCGGCTTTCAACCCAATGCTGTGCCAGTTCCGTCACTGATGGGATAAAGAGCTCACCACGCTGGAGCTCAATGATCGGAGCCCGAAGGCTATCTAGCTCCGTTGCCAGTTTGAGCAGGCGTGCGACCTGCTCGTCTCTGAGAAACTTTTCAGAATCTTTGAAAGAGAACCGCGCAAGTAGGCTTTCAAGGATAACGCGCCCCTGACAGCCTTGACCCACGTAAGACGCTACCATCCGATGATCTTCTTCGTTCCCATTGTGCCGACGAAGCACCTGATCCAAGATTTTGGATATCTGGCCTGCTTTTGCACCAATGCTGGCGACGAGATCTTGAAGTCGTTCCAAGGGTTTAGGCAGATGGGCTGCCATAGCTGAGATTTGCTCCTTGAAATTCGGGGCGCCATCCACAATCTTGCGGATCCTCACTAGAACTTCCTTGAGTTCTTCTACAGTCCAGTCCTTTCCTAGGGAAAGGACAATGGATTCGTCCACTCCATGCACGACCAAGCTTAGGCAAGGCAGATCCTCGGGGCCTACCTTGAAAATCTCCATGAACTCAGGGACGAACCTTGCCAGCCCTCGTGCTGAGGTCCGCGCTACGTGATCTCGGTGGTTTGCCCAGTCATCTGTCAGATCTCGAAAGCTCGTGGTGTCTCGCAATGGAAAAGCAGTGCCTGAAAACGCCCCGACCTCCCCCATGCCACGGTCAAGCCCCACAGCTGAATCTCCATTGGGATCGAGCAAGATGAAGGCTACTTCGCTGCCGAGCCAAGCGTCTGCCGCTGCAAAGCGGAGAGTCAAATCCTTCAGCTTCTGCTGATCTTCCAATTCTGGAGCCAGCATGACACACATGATTCGCTGGTCTTCTTGCCTTGTGTGGAACCAGTCTACAAGCTCTTGTGGCGTTGCGGAGGTGATCAGCATGAGGCTTCCTTTTTAGTGCACAGTCAGATCTGTGTTCCGTGGCAGAGAGTGGGGTCGCCCAGCGCAGCCTGGCGAAAATCATTCCTCCCTGAATGCAGTAGCTTTATGCCATGAAAGCCCGGTTCAAGTCAGCAGTTTGGCCATGCCTGTCGTAAGTTCTCCGAAGAGGTTCACCACGGCTCAAGATTATTTCAGACGATACGCAGTCGAGACGAGCCCAGCCACTTTTGCCTTACCTCGGGACGGCATCTGAGGCTCACCGTCAGTTCGAGGATCACCGAGATCATCCCAATAAGGAGGCGCACCGATCGCTTTGATGAAGTAGTCCCACACCACACGGACCTTCTGAGACCGCAGGCGATTCTCTGGGGAAAGCAGATGAATCTGGCTCGGCGTTTGTTCCACCGATCCCTCCCAAACAGGTAACAGCCGAATCAGTTGGCGGCTCGTGAAGCTCTCGCGGCTAAAGAGCCAGGACGGAAAAAACACGATCCCCCTGCCCGCCAGCGCGGCCTCCACCAGTACCTGACCATTGTTACTTCTGAGCGGACCATGGACATCGATGATCTCGGGCTTGTCGCTGCCAGGTTTTCTGAAATACCAGCGCTGAGCGCCGCCGGTTCCCTTGTAGACCAGACAGGCGTGATTCTGCAGATCCTTGGGTGACGAGGGTTTGCCGTGCTTCGCGATGTAATCCGCACTGGCGCACAGAACATAGTGCTGATCGCAGATTTTCCGGCCGATCAAGCCAGAATCGCCCAGGTGTCCCACTCGAAAGATGAGGTCGGCGCCCTCCTGAACCGGGTCGATAAAGGCGTCGGTAACCGTCAGCTCGACCGTCAGCTCGGGATATTTGTCATACAGACCATTGAGCAGTTTGACGATGTGCAGACTGCCGAAGGCGACTGGAGCGTTGATCCGTACGAGTCCGCGCACCTCTGCACCTTTTCCAGCGATCTCCTCATCAGCGGCATCGAGCAATTCCAGCACTTCGCGGATCTGCTGGTAATAACGCTCGCCCGCGTCCGTCAGTTTCACTGCTCGGGTGTTTCGATAAAGAAGCTGCTGCCCCACCTCTCGCTCGAGCGCCGCGATGAAGCGCGAAACGGAGGATGCCGGCACTTGGAAGTGCCGAGCCGTCGCCGAGAAACTGCCAGTCACGGCAACCATGGCGAAGTACCGGTGCGCTTTGAGGTGCATGAGGAATTCCGATCATCAGGGACAGTTGGTTTGCACTAAAACAGAACTTCGCCTGCTTGTCCTCTCGCAACATCCTTGCAGGCCTGTTTGCAGCCGACATGAAAAAGCAGCCGCCCCGAATAACGGTGACGGCTGCCACTGCTTCAGCGGCTACTTAGCCTTTATAGGGCGGGTAATCGACATAACCCTCGGCCCCGCCGCCGTAAAAGGTTTCGCGTTTGGCGTCGGTCAGAGGCCAGTTGTGCTGCAGCCGCGCCACCAGATCAGGGTTGCTGATGTAAGCGGTACCAAACGCGGCGAGGTCGATGATGCCGTCATTGATCAGATCGTCCGCACGCTGGCGCGACATGCCGCCCGCCAGAATCAGCGCGGTGGCCGGCAATTTCGACTTGATGGTCGACAGCAAATTGATGAAGGTTGCCTTCGGCCCGCCGCCACCGCCCTCAGTACCCGGAGCAGGAAAACCGGACTGATCCATCACATGAACGTAGGCCAGTTGCCGCGCACCAATCTCTGCAGCCAGCGCGGTGTAAGTTTCATCGATCTGCTCATACAGCGGCATATCGAACAGCTGGCCATACGGCGAAATACGAATGCCCACCCGACCCGCGCCAATCCGCGCGACTACAGCATCGATCACTTCCAGGGTGAAGCGCAGACGATTTTCCAGTCGATCGGCCGAGTACTGATCGGTTCGATCATTGACCAGCGGATTCATGAACTGCTCGAACAAATAGCCATTGGCACCGTGAATTTCCACGCCATCGAAACCCGCCTCAATCGCGTTTTGCGCAGCCTGTGCGAACTCACCGACGATCCGCGAAACCTCAGCCGTTTCCAGTTGACGGGGCGCCGGCGGCTCGACCAGTGCTGGCTTGCCATCAGCGTCATAACCGAACGCTGTCGCGCCGACGGCTTGCTTCGACGTGGCGCTCACCGGCAGTTTTCCACCTTCCTGGATCGACGGATGCGAGACGCGGCCGACGTGCCAGATCTGCGCAAACATCTTGCCGCCCACGGCATGCACCGAGTCGGTGGTCAGGCGCCATCCAGCGATCTGCTCGGCAGTGAAGATACCGGGATTGAACAGATAGCCCTGCCCCTCACGGGAAATCGGCGTGCCTTCGCTGACGATCAAGCCTGCGGTAGCGCGTTGCGCGTAATACAGCGCAACGCGTTCATCGGCAGCATCATTGGGTGCTCGCGAACGGGTCAGCGGCGCCATGACGATGCGGTTTTTGAGCGTATTGTCGCCAAGGCGAAATGCTTCGAAGAGTTTCGACATCAGAATTTTCCAAGGTTGATCAACTGAGACGACGATCAGCGCAGTGACAGGCTAACGATGTGGACTGTCTCGAACCCGCGCCAAAGGCCTGATGAGTTGCAGCAATGGATTGATGCTAACTTCTGATATAGGCGGCAACAATCCGCCGGAATCGCAAATGACTATTGCTTTTTTAGCAATGAGATTTAGGCGCAGCCTGCTGATACTCCCGAGGCGTACAACCCAACTCCCGTCGAAAAACCGTATGCAGATACTGCGCAGATTTAAACCCACAACTGTGCGCAACGTCGGCAATCACCGAATCGGTACTTGTCAGGCTCTTGGTCGCCGCTGCCAGTTTGAAACGCAAAATCTCGTCATGCACGCTACAACCCCGCTCAGCACGAAAATGCGCTTCAAGTGACGAACGCGACACGCCGACATAAGCCGCGACCTGTGCCGTTTTGACGCCTTGGCAGGCATATTGGCGAATGAACAGCAGCGCCTGCATAACATAGGGATTGCCCAACGGTTGATGCAAACTCGACACCTGCACGTTGACCGCATCGGGAGGAATCAGGATCTGCGTGCCGGTCGACGGCATGCCGTGCAGCATCTGGTGGAGTAATTGCGCGGCGGTACGGCCCATGGTTTCTGTGCCCTGGATGACTGAGCTCAGCGGCACGCGGGTCAGGCTGCGGGTCAGCGGGTCGTTGTCGATGCCAATCAATGCCACCTGTTCCGGCACGGCAATACCGGCGGTCAGGCAGGCTTGCAGCAGTTGCCGGGCGCGGGCGTCGCTGACGGCGATGATGCCGATGGGTTTGGGCAGGCTGTGCAGCCAGGCGATCAGTTGTTCGACGGCGCTGTCCCACAGCGGTGCGCTGGTGCCCATGCCGCGATAGATTTCGCCGTGCAAGCCGTCGCGTTTCATCAGTTTGCGAAAGGCTTTTTCGCGCTCCTGAGCCCAGCGATTGGCTTGCGCTTCCGGCAGGCTGAAGCAGGCAAAGCGCTGCAGTCCCGCCTCGATCAAATGCGTGTAGGCCAGCGTCATCAGCGCGTTATTGTCGGTGGCGACGTAGGGAATCGCTTTCGGATAGGCGCGCTTATCCTCGTACGAGCCCCCTACTGCTACCACCGGCATCTGGATATCAGCCAGTGCCTCGCCAATCAGCGGATCGTCGAAGTCGGCGATGATCCCGTCGCCCTGCCAGCGCTCGATGCCTTTCAGGCGACAGAGAAAATCCTCTTCCAGGAACAAGTCCCAGGAAGCGCGAGTGCTGCTCAGGTAGTTGCCGATGCCGCTGATGATCCCACGGTCATAGATCTTGCTGCCGTTGAACAACAGGGCGATGCGGTGAACAGGCGGTACGGTTTTCATTGTTTTTATGCTTGTCCCGGGGCCCTTTTCACAGAGGCGATTGGCACAGACTAGGCGCCTGGTCAGAGAAGCTCAATACGCAAAATCGCACCCCGTGTTGATGTTTTTCATAATCAGCGGGCACAGGGCCGTTGCTAGTATCGAGACACCGCCAAGAACAACAAGGACAAGGTCCATGCAGTATTTCCCCGATGTCGATGCGATTCGCTACGAAGGCCCGGATAGCGATTCTCCCCTCTCCTTTCGTCACTACGACGCCGACAAACTCATCCTCGGCAAACCCATGCGCGAACACTTGCGCATGGCTGCCTGTTACTGGCACACGTTCGTCTGGCCGGGTTCCGATGTATTCGGTGCGGGGACGTTCAAGCGCCCATGGCAACACGCTGGCGACCCTATGGAACTGGCCATCGGTAAAGCCGCAGCCGCTTTCGAATTCTTCTCCAAACTGGGCATCGACTATTACTGCTTCCATGACACCGATGTCGCCCCGGAAGGCCAGTCTCTGAAGGAGTACCGCAACCACTTCGCGCAGATGGTTGATCACCTCGAGCAACATCAGGAACAAAGCGGAATCAAGCTGCTGTGGGGCACCGCCAACTGCTTCAGCAATCCGCGTTTCGCTGCCGGCGCCGCGAGTAATCCGGATCCGGAAGTGTTCGCCTGCGCCGCTGCTCAGGTGTTCAGCGCGATGAACGCGACCCATCGCCTGAAAGGCGCCAACTACGTGTTGTGGGGCGGTCGCGAAGGCTACGAAACCCTGCTCAACACCGACTTGAAGCGCGAGCGCGAACAACTCGGGCGTTTCATGCGCATGGTGGTCGAGCACAAGCACAAGATCGGTTTCACCGGCGACCTGCTGATCGAACCCAAGCCGCAGGAGCCGACCAAGCACCAATACGATTACGACAGCGCCACCGTGTTCGGCTTTCTCCAGCAGTTCGGGCTGGAGCACGAAATCAAGGTCAATATCGAGGCTAACCACGCAACCTTGGCCGGGCATAGTTTCCATCACGAGATCGCGACGGCGGTCTCGCTGGGGATTTTCGGCAGCATCGACGCCAACCGGGGTGATCCGCAAAACGGCTGGGACACCGACCAATTCCCCAACAGCGTCGAAGAAATGACCTTGGCCACCTATGAAATCCTCAAGGCCGGCGGATTCAAGAATGGCGGATTCAATTTCGACTCCAAGGTTCGCCGGCAAAGCCTTGATCAGATCGATCTGTTCCATGGCCACGTCGGCGCCATGGACGTTCTCGCCCTGTCTCTGGAGCGCGCCGCGGCCATGATCCAAAACGACGAGCTGCAACGGCTGAAGGATCAACGCTACGCCGGCTGGCAGCAGCCGTTCGGGCAAGCGGTGATGGCCGGCGACTTCAACCTTGAATCGCTGGCCGAGCACGCGTTCACCAACGAGTTGAACCCGCATGCCGTCAGCGGCCGCCAGGAAATGCTCGAAAACATTGTTAACCGGTTTATCTATCGCTGATCACACAGAGTGTCTGCAGGCGCATCCACGCGGTGACATTTCTACGACAATTCTGTGCCTGCGGCGCCTGCGGATTCTCTACAGTTTTACCAGCCCGATACTCATCGTCAGGCCGTGTCTTTCCAACAACAATAAAAGGACGCCCCACTATGAAGAACGTAAAACGCACGCTATTGGCCACTGCCCTGGCGCTGCTGTCACTGCCGGTGATGGCTGACGCAGCCCACCCGAAAATCGGTTTCTCCATTGATGACCTGCGCCTGGAGCGCTGGTCGCGTGACCGTGATTACTTCGTCGCGGCGGCCGAAAAAATGGATGCCAAGGTCTTCGTGCAGTCGGCGGATGCCAACGAGCAAAAACAGATTTCCCAGATCGAAAACCTGATTTCCCGGGGCGTCGATGTCATCGTCATCGTGCCGTTCAATGCCACGGTGCTGACGAACGCGGTGGCCGAAGCGAAGAAAGCCGGGATCAAAGTCGTCTCCTATGATCGTCTGATCCTCAACGCCGATGTCGACGCCTACATTTCCTTCGATAACGAAAAAGTCGGCGAAATGCAGGCCAGCGGCGTGCTGAATGCTGCGCCCAAGGGCAATTACTTTCTGCTGGGAGGTGCGCCCACCGACAACAACGCCAAGATCCTGCGTGAAGGCCAGATGAAAGTGCTGCAACCGGCCATCGACAAGGGCGATATCAAGATCGTCGGCCAACAGTGGGTGAAGGAATGGAACCCGACCGAAGCGCTGAGCATTGTTGAAAACGCTCTGACCCGCAACGACAACAAAATCGACGGCATCGTCGCCTCCAACGACGCCACGGCCGGCGGAGCGATTCAGGCACTGGCGGCACAGCAACTGGCCGGCAAGGTGCCGATTTCCGGGCAGGACGCCGACCTTGCCGCAGTCAAACGTGTGATCGCCGGCACGCAAACCATGACCGTGTACAAACCGCTCAAACTCATCGCCACCGAAGCCGCCAAGCTCTCGGTGCAACTGGCGCGCAACGAAAAACCCGCCTTCAGCTCGCAGTACGACAACGGCAGCAAAAAAGTCGACACCATCCTGCTCACGCCCACCCCGCTGACCAAGGACAACATCGACCTGCTCGAACAGGACGGCTTCTACACCAAGGCGCAAATTGCCGGGAAGTGATCCCATCACAACTCTGCGGTGATGCGAAAACCCTTGTGGGAGCGAGCTTGCTCGCGAAGACGGCAGCACATTCAGTATCGATGCCAGCTGAACTACCGCTTTCGCGAGCAAGCTCACTCCCACAGGTTTCGTGGTGTGTGAGTCTTTGATATACGAGCCCTGTCCATGTCCGACTATCTGCTGCAAATGAACGGCATCGTCAAAACCTTCGGCGGTGTCAAAGCCCTCAATGGCATCGACATCAAGGTCAGACCCGGCGAGTGCGTTGGCCTGTGCGGCGAGAATGGTGCCGGCAAGTCCACGCTGATGAAGATCCTTTCGGCGGTCTACCCCCATGGCACCTGGGACGGTGAAATCCTCTGGGACGGGCAACCGCTCAGGGCGCAATCGATCAGCGAAACGGAAGCCGCCGGTATCGTCATCATTCACCAGGAACTGACGCTGGTGCCCGACCTTTCAGTGGCCGAAAACATTTTCATGGGCCATGAACTGACGCTGCCCGGCGGGCGGATGAATTACCCGGCGATGATCCACCGCGCCGAAGCGCTGATGCGCGAATTGAAAGTCCCCGACATGAACGTATCGCTGCCGGTTTCGCAGTACGGCGGCGGCTATCAGCAACTGGTAGAAATCGCCAAAGCCCTGAACAAAAAGGCCCGCCTGCTGATCCTCGACGAGCCTTCCTCGGCCTTGAGCCGTTCGGAAATCGAGGTGTTGCTGGACATCATCCGCGACCTCAAAGCCAAAGGCGTCGCCTGCGTCTACATCTCGCACAAGCTCGATGAGGTGGCCGCCGTGTGCGACACCATTTCGGTGATCCGCGACGGCAAACACATCGCTACCACCGCCATGGCCGACATGGACATTGCGCAGATCATCACACAAATGGTCGGGCGGGAAATGAGTAACCTCTACCCCTCCGAGCCACACGATATCGGCGAAGTGATTTTTGAAGCCCGCCATATCACCTGCTACGACGTCGACAACCCCAAGCGCAAACGGGTCGACGATATTTCCTTCGTCCTCAAACGCGGCGAAATCCTCGGCATCGCCGGGCTGGTCGGTGCCGGCCGCACTGAACTGGTGACCGCGCTGTTCGGCGCTTACCCCGGCCGTCATGAGGGCGAAGTCTGGCTGGACGGGCAACCCATCGACACGCGCACGCCGCTCAAATCAATCCGTGCCGGCCTGTGTTTGGTGCCGGAGGACCGCAAACGCCAAGGCATCATTCCGGATCTGGGCGTCGGTCAGAACATCACCCTCGCCGTGCTGGACAACTACTCAAAACTGACCCGCATCGATGCCGAAGCCGAGCTGGGCTGCATCGATCAGGAAATCTCGCGCCTGCACCTCAAAACTGCGAGCCCTTTTCTGCCGATCACCAGCCTTTCGGGCGGCAATCAACAAAAAGCCGTGCTGGCGAAGATGCTCTTGGCTAAACCGCGGGTGCTGATTCTCGATGAGCCGACCCGAGGCGTGGATGTCGGCGCCAAATACGAAATCTACAAATTGATGGGCGCGCTTGCCGCCGCCGGCGTCTCAATCATCATGGTCTCGTCGGAGCTGGCCGAAGTGCTCGGCGTGTCCGACCGCGTGCTGGTGATCGGCGAAGGTCAGTTGCGTGGCGACTTCATCAACCAGGAACTCACCCAGGAACAGGTACTCGCCGCCGCCCTCAGCCAGCCTGGCAGCCATAACAATAATGATCGGAAGACCGCGTAAATGAATCAGGTCAAACAACTGTTCACCCGCTACAAAATGCTCGCGCTGGTGTTTGCCGTGGTGCTGATCTGGCTGTTCTTCAGCTGGCAGACCGAAGGCGGATTCCTGACCCCGCGCAACCTCTCCAATCTGCTGCGGCAGATGTCGATCACCGGGATTCTCGCCTGTGGCATGGTGCTGGTGATCATCAGCGGCGAGATCGATTTGTCGGTCGGTTCATTGCTCGGCTTGCTCGGTGGACTCGCGGCGATTCTCGATGTGGTCTATCACATTCCGCTGCTGGCTAACCTGAGTCTGGTCGCCCTGTGCGGGCTGATGATCGGCCTCGCCAACGGCTATATGGCGGCTTATCTGCGCATCCCTTCGTTCATTGTCGGCCTGGGCGGCATGCTGGCTTTTCGCGGGATTTTGCTGGGGATTACCGGCGGCACGACCATCGCACCGGTATCGCCGGAGCTGGTTTACGTTGGCCAGGGTTACCTGCCCCACGCGATCGGCACTGGCCTCGGCGTTTTGCTGTTTGCACTGACGGTGTTCCTGACCTGGAAACAACGACGCAATCGCGCCCTGCACGGCCTCGCGGTGCATTCGTTGGTGCGTGACGTCATCCGCGTGTTGGTGATCGGCGCCGTGCTCGCCGGCTTCGTGCAGACGCTCAACAGCTACGACGGCATTCCCGTGCCGGTGTTGTTGCTGCTGATTCTGCTGGGCGTGTTCAGCTACGTCACCAGCCAGACCGTGTTCGGCCGCCGCGTGTATGCCGTGGGCAGCAATATGGAAGCGACGCGCCTGTCCGGGATCAATGTGCAGGCCGTGAAGCTGTGGATCTTCGGGATCATGGGCGTGATGTGCGCCCTCGCCGGTGTGGTCAACACTGCGCGCCTCGCCGCCGGTTCGCCTTCGGCCGGGAGCATGGGTGAACTCGACGCCATCGCCGCGTGCTTTATCGGCGGCACCTCCATGCGCGGCGGCTCCGGCACGGTGTACGGCGCCCTCCTCGGCGCGCTGGTCATCACCAGTCTGGACAACGGCATGTCGATGCTCGACGTCGACAGCTACTGGCAGATGATAGTCAAGGGCAGCATTCTGGTGTTGGCGGTTTGGGTGGATGTCAGTACGCGGACCGGGCGCCGTTGAGCGGCAGGGTCACGCGGCGGGCGTGGTCGCGGGGGCCGGGCTGAGAATTTCCATCAGAAAATCGATAAACACATTGATCCGGCTGGACCCTCGGTGATTGGGTAAATACAAGGCGTTGATGCAGGTGCTGGCACTGCCGGGATTGACCTCGTACTGCTCGAGCAGCCGGGTCAACCGGCCGGCTACCACGTCGTCGCGCACCAGCCAGTCGGCCAGCAGCGTTACCCCGCCTCCACCGATGGCGGCTTCGCGCAGGATGTCGGCGTTATTGCTTTGCAGGCGCCCGTGGACGTTGAGCTGAATGGGCGCGTCTTCATTCTGAAAGGTCCAGTGCTGGTGGGTGCCGCCGTAATCGAAACGCAGGCATTGATGCTCCAGCAAATCCCGTGGATGACTGAGCGCCGCGCTACTCGCCAGATAATCCGGGCTGGCCACCACCCAGCGTTCGAACTGCCCTACGCGTTTGCTGACGATGTCTTCACTGACCACGGACGATCCCAGCCGCACTGAAACATCGATCTGCTCGCTGAGCAGGTCGCTGACTTGATCGCTCAGCGACAGACTGATCTCCAGGCCCGGATGCCGCTCGAGCAAGCGGCTCAGGTGCGGCGCGATCAGGCGTCGGCCGAACTCCACCGGCACGCTGATGCGCAGACGGCCCTGCGCTTCAGCGCCACGATCGGCGACGACAGCATCGGCTTCGTCGATCGCGTCGAGAATCGCCACGGCTTTTTCGAAATAGGTCTGGCCGGCAACGGTCACGCTGGTGTTGCGCGTGGTGCGATTGAGCAGACTCGCGCCCAGTTCGTGTTCCAGCCCGGCCACTTGCCGTGTCACTGACGACGTGGATATCCCGAGTTTGCGCGCTGCCGAGGAATAGCCTCCGCAGCGCACGGTTTCCACAAACATCTTCAGTGCCAGCAACTTGTCCATAAGCGGGGTCCGGTCGAGAGGGAACGCGGATGATTGTGCATCACTGTTCCCCCGACGTCTTGTACCGCCGTGCTTGCCGGCACCTGCTGGATGTTCAGACATCGGCCTTGCGGCTCAGGAACAACCCGAGCGCGAGCGCTGGCAGCAGCGCCACCGCGACGGCGGAAAGGTTCCAGCCGAAGTGCTCGTACAGCGGACTGGCGACCAGCGACCCCACCGCTCCGCCGACGAAAATACTGGTCATGTACACCGCGTTCAGGCGCGCGCGGCTGTGGGGATCGAGGGCGTACACCTCACGCTGGCCGAGCACCATGTTCAATTGCACGGCGAAATCCAGAAGCACCGCGCACACCACCAGCCAGACATAGCCGCTGCCCGGGAGCGCGGCGATCAGCAACGAAACCGGCGCTAGCAACAGTGCGACCAGCGTGCCGCGACGACCATGCCCGGCATCGGCCAGACGTCCGGCAATCGGCGCCGCAATGGCACCCACCGCACCGACCAGTGCAAAGATCGCGACTTGCGTCTGAGTAAAGCCGTGGTGACGCATCAGTTCAATCGGTGCAAGGGTCCAGAACAGGCTGAAACTGGCAAACAGCAGCCCTTGATACAGCGAGCGCTGACGCAACAGCGGATAGCGCCGAGCCAAGGCAAACACCGAGCCGATCAGCGCAGCATAGGTGGCTTTATGCGTCGGTAGCCGACGCGGCAGTGCTACAGCGGTAATCAGAGCGATGACGGCCATCAGGGCCGCCGCGCTGTAAAACACCCCGCGCCAGCCGAACACTTCAACCAGCAGGCTCGACAGTGGCCGCGATAACAGAATGCCTAGCAGCAGACCGCTCATGATATTGCCCACAACGCGGCCACGGCTGGCCTCCGGCGCCAGGTGTGCCGCCAGCGGCACAAGGATCTGCACGGCCACCGACGTCAAACCGATGAGCAAAGACAACACCAGGAACATCGACGGTGAATGTGTCAGCCCGGCGCACAGCAATGTGACGCTCGCCGCCAGGGTGAAGCCGACCACCAGCCGGCGGTTTTCCATCAGGTCGGCCAGTGGCACCAGCAGTAACAGGCCCAGCGCGTAACCAAACTGCGTCAGCGAAACAATCAGGCTGGCATTGGCGCTGGACAGACCGATCTGCGGTGCAATGAGTTCGACGATCGGTTGTGCGTAATAAAGATTGGCCACAACCGCGCCACAGCAGAATGCCAGGAACGCGACCATCAGGCCGGAAAGTGAAGCTGGCTGTTCGGCGCTGGCCGCAACGGCCGGATTGCCCGTGAGCATGATGACACCTCATTGAGTTCAGGAAAGTGCTGCCAAGGCTACGGCCCTGTAGCGATGCGCAGAATCCACGCGGCGGGCAATGCACTGATGCGTCCTGCGCAACGGCGCGGGCGTTGCTTCTCGCGCAACGCGCTGTTGCGTGCGCCGCTGATTTTCCGACGCTGGTGGTTTCTCTACGCTTTGGCCTCTGGCGCTGTCGTCCCCAGCGGCGCCCTTCCCCGGCTGTTACAAGGAGCGTTGTCATGACCCGTATCCCCTCCGTTCTGCCATTGCCTGCCGCGTTTTTCTCCGCCCCATGAACCGCCATTTGCTGAAGTCCAGAACGCTATGGATCAGCGTGGCAGTCGTCGCCGTGCTCGGTCTGATCGTCGCCATTTGGCTGATGTGGCGCCCGGCAATTAGACCGATCGAGCGCCCGACGCTGTTCGATACTGCGCAGTTGCAACGCGGGGCGCGGGTGGTCGAGGCTGGCGATTGTGCGGTCTGCCATACCCGCCCCGGCGGTGAATATCTGGCCGGCGGACTGCCGCTGGTAACGCCGTTCGGCACGCTGTACAGCACCAATATCACCCCGGACGTAGAGACCGGTATCGGTCAATGGTCACTGCCGGCCTTCGAGCGGGCGATGCGTCAGGGCATTGCTCGCGATGGTCACTTGCTCTATCCGGCGTTCCCCTACGTGCACTACCGGCGCATGAGCGCAGCAGACATCGCCGACGCCTACGCCTACTTGATGAGCGGCCCTGCCGTGCACGCGCCGGCCGCGCAGAACCAGATGAATTTCCCGATGAACATTCGCCCGTTGGTGTCGTTCTGGAACCTGCTGTTCCTGCACGGTGAGCCGCTGACACCGCTAGCGGGGCGCAGCGAGGCGTGGAATCGCGGACGCTATCTGGTCGACGGTCCGGGCCATTGCGCCGGCTGCCATTCGCCGCTGAACCTGATCGGCGCGGAAAAATCCTCGGAGTATTTGCAGGGCGGCAGCGTCGATGACTGGCAAGCGCCCGCGCTGGTAGGCATGGGGCAGCGCGGCAACCCGTGGAGTCGTGAGCAACTGGTGGGCTATCTGCGCGCCGAGATCGTCGATGGCCACGGCACACCCGCCGGGCCGATGCGTCCGGTCAGCTTGAGTCTGGCGCGCTTGCCCGCCAGTGAAGCCGAGGCGATTGCCGAGTATTTGCTCAGCCTGGAAAACTCGCCTTCGGTGACAGAGACGACGGCGAAGACGCCTGCCAGTGAAGCGGCAGACCATTCGACCGGCGCCCTGCTCTTCAGCAGCGCCTGCGCCGGTTGCCATGGCCCGGCGGCGCCGATGCGCAGCATCGATGGTCGCCCGGGCCTGCAAAACACCTCGGCGCTGCAAGCGGCCAGTTCGCGCAACTTTCTCAAAACCGTGCTTGAAGGCTTGCCCGCCACGCCAGGATCGCCCGGCCCGGTGATGCCTGCATTCGCCGCCAGCCTGGACAACGCGCAACTCGGCGCACTGGCCGCGTATCTGCGTCAGCAAGCCAGCCCCGATCAGCCGTGGGCCGACCTCCCTTCCACTATTGAAGCGTTACGTCAGGAGACGAAATGAGCCAGATCACCCTCAACGTCAACGGAGCCACGCAACCGCTTGAGCTGGAGCCGGACATGCTGCTGCTGTATGCGCTGCGCAATCACTTGAACCTCAACGGCGCCAAATACGGCTGCGGTCTCGGGCAATGCGGTGCCTGCACGGTGATCGTCGATGATCGACCGGTGTTCGCCTGCCTGACGCCCTGCGCCGGCCTCGAAGGCAAAAAAATCCGCACCGTGGAAAGCCTCGGCAGCGCGGAAAAACCCGGCGCTCTGCAAGCTGCGTTCATCGAGAAACAGGCTGCGCAATGCGGCTACTGCATTGCCGGCATGCTGATGCGCGCGCAGGCGTTGCTTGAGCGTAATCGACACCCGGATGAGGCGACCATTCGCGAGCACATGGCCGGCACCCTGTGCCGCTGTGGTACGCACTTGCGGATCATCGAGGCGATCAAACAGGTGGCCGGGCACAACGGGAGCCTGACATGAGTGAGTCGAATGAATTGAACCCGAGTCGACGCGCCTTCCTGCGCGGTGGCGCGTTGCTGGTGGCATTCACCCTGCTGCCGGTGGCGCGACGTGTGTTGGCGGATACCGAAGTCGATACGCTCGGCACCGTGGTCCTCGCGCCCGACCTCCCCGGCAGCCTGCGCACCAACCCGTTTCTCGACGCCTGGATCCGCATCGGCGCCGACGGCATTACCGTCTACACCGGCAAGGTCGAATTGGGCACCGGGGTGAAAACTGCGCTACTGCAAATCGCCGCCGAGCGTTTGCAGGTGCCGGCTACCGCCATCAACTTGCTCACCGCCGACACCGCGTTGACACCCAACGAAGGCTACACCGCCGGCAGCCACAGCATTTTCGACAGCGGTACCGCGTTGTATAACGCCGCCGCGCAGGTGCGCGAAATGCTCGTCGAGGCCGCCGCGCGACGTTGGCAGGTTGATGCCGCGCTGCTGAGCACCCGCGACGGTGTGATCGAAGGCCCGGCCGCTCAACGGATGAGTTACGCCGACGCGGTCAAGCATGTCGATGTGCATCAATATGCCAAGGCTCAGTCACCAGCGATGGCCGCCGCTGACTTCAAACTGATCGGCCATTCGTTGCCGCGCCTCGACATCCCGGCGAAGGTCAGCGGTGGCGCCGCATTCGTCCAGGACATGCGCCTGCCGGGCATGCTGCATGCACGGGTGATCCGCCCGCCTCGGCCCGGCTGCACGCTGCAAGCATTCGACGCGGCGTCCATCGAGGCGCTGGCTGGGGTGGTCAAGGTGATCCGCGACGGCAACTATCTGGCGGTGCTCGCCGGTGATGAGTGGCAAGCGATCAAGGCCATGCGCCGTGCCAGCGAAATCGCGCAGTGGAGCAGCGGCGAGGCGATTCCTGATGCGGCGCAGATTCATGACCTGCTCAAACGCCTGCCCTCACGGCGCTATCCGATCAGCCACAGCGGCACGCCGAGTGGTGCGGCCGACACGCGTTTTCAGGCGCGGGTCACCAAGCAGTATTTGATGCATGGCTCGATCGGTCCGTCCTGCGCAGTGGCCTGGTTCAGGGACGGCACGCTCACGGTCTGGACCCACACCCAAGGCGTTTACCCGCTGCGCGCCGGCATTGCCGAAATGCTCGGTCTGCCACCTGAACGGGTGCGCTGTATTCATACCGAAGGCTCAGGGTGTTACGGGCACAACGGTGCCGATGATGCCGCCGCCGATGCGGCATTGATCGCCCTGCGCGTGCCCGGTACGCCGGTGCGCGTGCAATGGATGCGCGAACAGGAAAATCTTTGGGAGCCGTATAGCTCGGCGATGGTCACTGAAGTCGACGCTGGCCTCAGCCACGGCCGCCTGCAGGATTGGGCCTACGAACTCTGGACCACGCCGCACAACGAACGCATCGTCAACGCCGGGCGCCTGTTGCCGGCACGCTTGCTCGCGCGGCCCTTCGTCTCGGCGCCGTCCGTGCCGATCGCCCAACCCGAAGGCGATGGTGATCGCAACGCCGTGCCGCTGTACGAGTTGAACTCGACGCGCATCAACATGACCTTCGTCACCGAGATGCCCTTTCGCACCTCGGCCATGCGTTCGCTGGGTGCGCACATCAACATCTTCGCCATCGAGGCGAGTATCGACGAGCTGGCGATCAGGGCCGGCCTCGACGCGGTCGCCTTGCGTCTGGTCCATCTCAGCGACCCGCGTGCTCGAGCGGTGGTAGAACGTGTGCGTGATGAGATCGGTTGGCCGCAAAAAAGCAGCGAGCCCGGCGCCGGTATCGGTTTCGCCTTCGCCCGCTACAAAAACATCATGGGTTACTGCGCCATCGCGGTGAAGCTGCGGGTGCATCCGCAGACCGGCGAGATCCGCATTGATCACGTAGTGACGGCGGTTGACGTTGGCCAGATCGTCAGCCCCGATGGTCTGCGCAATCAGGTCGAGGGCGGCATCGTGCAGTCCGCGAGCTGGACCCTGTACGAAAAAGTTGCCTACGACCCGGGCGGCATTCGCAGCTACGACTGGAGCGGTTATCCGATTCTGCGTTTCACACAATTGCCGAAAAAAGTCGACGTGCATTTGCTCGACCAGCCGGGAGAACCCTTTCTCGGTGCCGCTGAAATCGTTCAGGGGCCGATGGCCGCCGCCCTTGGCAACGCCGTCGCCAACGCCACCGGCCGGCGCTGGCTAAACCTGCCGCTGACGCGCTCAAACCCTTCCGCCTGAGCTACGCCCGTGTTCATCGCAGATGAGCACGGGCGCCGTTGCGCCGTGCGCAAAACAGCGTAGCGCCGGTCACCGATTATCAGCCCCGCTGAGCGCGGTTAAGTTAGCGGCACTGATTCGCAGCACCGCTGCCGCGCTTGAATTCCTTCTATTGAAATATGGAGCTACCCATGAATCGTCGTCTGTTCCAACCCCTCGCACTCGGCCCTTACACCCTCGCCCATCGCGTGGCGATGGCACCGTTGACGCGCTCCCGCGCCGGCCAACCGGGCGATGTGCCGACGTCGATGAACGCCGAGTACTACCGCCAGCGGGCCAGTGCCGCGCTAATCATCACTGAGGCCACGCAAATCTCCCGGCAGGCTCAGGGTTACGCCTGGACGCCGGGGATCTACAGTCCCGAGCAAGTCGAGGCGTGGCGTGACGTCAGCGCGGCGGTGCATGAGGCCGGCGGATTGATCTTCATGCAGCTGTGGCACGTCGGCCGGGTGTCCCATCCGAGCTTTCAACCCGATGCCGGCCTGCCCGTTGCGCCGAGCGCGCTGCCGGTGCCGGGCAAGACGTTTATCGTCGACGAAAAAGGGAACGGCGTCTGGGGTGATGTACCGGTGCCGCGCGCGCTGGAAACGGCGGAAATCGCCGGCATCGTCGAGGACTATCGGGTGGCCGCGCGCAACGCATTGCAAGCGGGCATGGATGGTGTAGAGATTCATGCTGGCAACGGTTACCTGCTCGACCAGTTTCTTAACAGCAACAGCAATCAGCGTGACGATGCCTATGGCGGCAGCGTGGAGAATCGCGCGCGGTTTCTGCTGGAAGTGGTCGCGGCCGTCACTGAAGAGGTTGGCGCCGAACGGGTCGGCGTCCGCCTGACGCCGATGGGGCGTTTCATGGGCATGGGCGATGACACTCCGGAAGCAACCTTCGGCCGCCTCGTCGAAGCGCTCAACCAGTGGAATCTGGCCTACCTGCACTTGGTCGAGCCGGCGATGGTCGGCACAGTCAAAGATGAGAACTTCGACCCGCGCTGGGACGCGATCATTGCCCAGTTGCGCAAAACGTGGAACGGCGTGCTGATCCTGGCCGGCGGCTACGATGCGCAATCTGCCGAACAGGCGCTGGTTGCCGATCGTGCCGACATTATCGCGTTCGGCCGCCCGTTCCTGGCCAACCCCGACTTGCCGCGCCGGCTGCACGATGGCCTGACACTCAACGTGCCAGACTCAGGCAGCTTTTTTGGCGGGGATCAGCGTGGTTACATCGACTATCCATTTCATGCCTGAACAAATGTAGTTATGTGAGAGGGGCGGACGTGCCCCTTTTCTATTAGGTCATACGATCTCTGCGCTTAATTAGAGGCGAGGGAAATCCCCCGTAACGTCAAATATATGCCTAGCTTTGCGTTTTCAGATCTATTGCCCCACGTCGCCGAATGCGGTAAAACCGCCTAGTTGTACGACAACCTAATAAAAACCAAGTCGTTCGAACGGCTAACAATCCTGAGATCTGCCATGCCTCGCCCTACCGCTACGCAAACCGTTCCGCCGCCCTACCCTCGTTATCTGGCTGTGATCATTCTGCTGTGCATGGGCTGTGCGTTTGCCGGCAATCATGTGGCGGCGCGAGTCGCCTTTGATGATGGCGCGGGTGTGCTGCTGGCGATTTTGATGCGTTCCGGCGGGACCTTGCTGGTGCTCGCCATTCTGGTGCTGTGGCAAAGACAAAACCTGCGCTTGCCGGCGGGAGCCTGGCGCTGGCAGCTGTTGCTGGGGTTGCTGATCACTGCGCAGAGTCTGTGTCTGTATTCCGCTGTCGCACGGGTGCCGGTGGCGTTGGCCCTGCTGGTGGCGAACGTATTCCCTATTCTGCTGGCATTGCTCACCTGGGCGCTGGGTGGCCAGCGACCGAGCGCACGCACTGCGACGTTAATGGGCTTGATTCTATTGGGCCTGGTGTTTGTGCTGGACGTCCCCGGGCGGCTCTCGACCACGACAGACGTCAGTGCGCAATGGCTGACGGGCGTCGCGCTCGCGTTCTGCGCCGCCAGCGTGTTCGCCTGTGCGCTGTGGATCACTGACCACAAGCTGTCTCAGGTACGCGGCTCGGTGCGCAGTCTGCTGACCATTTTCATCGTGTTCAGCAGCGTCAACCTGGCAGGGCTGACGGGCGCCCTTCCTGGCGGATTGAACCTGCCCGCCACCTCGACCGGGTGGCTGGCCCTCGCCACCCTGGTGGTGCTGTACGGCACAGGTTTTATCGTTCTGTTCATTTCGGTGCCTCGACTCGACATGCCGCGCAATGCGCCGGTCATGAACATCGAGCCATTGGCAACGCTGCTGATGGGCTGGATTGTGCTGGACCAGATGCTCAGCAACGGACAGATTTTCGGCGGGGTGATCGTGGTCATGGGCATCGTTTTGCTGACTTATCGTAAATCAGTGGTCAAGGCTGAGGTTAAAGCCAGTGCGTGACGGTTTCTCTCCGGTGGCCAGGTTCGTGATTAACCCAAAGCCGTATCGAGAAACATCATCACCCCAAAGCCAAGCATCAGTCCCAAGGTGGCCGGGGTCTCATGCCCGTTGCGATGGGTCTCGGGAATGACCTCATGGGACACAACAAAAATCATCGCCCCCGCTGCCAGACCAAGCGCAATGGGATATCCCAACGCAAAGCTGCTGGAAATACCCAGTCCGACAACGGCGCCAATCGGTTCCATCAACCCCGAACCCACCGCAATCAGCGCTGCGCGCAGTGCGGAGATGCCGGTTACGCGTAATGCCAGGGCGACTGCCAGGCCTTCGGGAATGTCCTGAATGGCGATGGCAGTGGTCAGCGGCAGTCCCACTTTCATATCGCCGTTGGCGAAGCTCACGCCAATCGCCATGCCCTCCGGCAGGTTATGCAGTGTGATTGCCAGCACGAACAACCAGACACGATTGATGCGCTGCGCATCTGGCCCCCGGCGTCCGCTTTTCTCGTGTTCGTGAGGCACGAAACGATCAAGACCGACCATCAGCGCAACGCCCAATCCCAATCCTGCAACGACGACGCAAGCTGCGAGCAACGGGTTACCGCAAAGCGCCTGAGCCGCTTCTATGCCAGGCAGAATCAGCGAAAACGAACTGGCCGCCAGCATCATCCCGGCGGCGAAGCCGAGCATGATGTCTTGGGTTCGGGCAGCGATGTCTCGCAACGCGATCGCTACCACAGCGCCCATTGCCGTGGCAGCGAAGCCGGTCATGCCACCGATAAAGGCGAAGTGCAGATTGTGTTTATTGGCCCCGACGAAGGCACCATACCCGCTGATCAACAGGAAGACTGTCACGCTGATCAAAATTGACCAGAAGACGCGCCCGCCCCATCCAGACTCTGAGAATCGAGCGAACCAGGAGCGAGGTGGTGCGGCTGATGAGGTCAACGGCTCGGGCATGGAAATCTCCTGTTTTCGTGAATCGATATTTTCAGCGGCTGCGCATAACGACCGTACATGACCTCAATGGTAATCGTCTCCAGCGACTGCGCGCAGGTACGCAACGTCTGCTTCTCTGCGCAGGTCGCGCCACTCGTCCCAGCTGAGTATGCCCAAGCGATCCATTTCATCCGACTGGCGCAGCAGTTCGTCGTGATAGGCGTCTGGGCAGTCCATGCGCAATTCAAGGTTTTCCAGTGCGCGTTGCCAAGTCGCCAAAGCGAGTAATTTGGTTTCTTGTGCGAATGTCAGTTGATTCTTGAACGCGTTCATTTCGCTCACCCCGAACATTTCCCGGTTGAGCAACCGCTATCGAGTTAGGTTCAAAATGTCTGACGAAAAGCGGATTACCTGAAAGCAACAGAAAAAAGGAAGGCTTGTTGCGGGCCTTCCAGCGCGATGCCGGCAGATGCGCTACGCCGGCATTCTCATGGGGCTATTGATTAGCCATTGCACTGGCGTCTTTTTGGCCTGCTTCGGCCAGCTTCTTTTGTACATAAAAAAGCATCAACACCGAATTTGTCTGAGCCTGTCGAGATTGCTGCTCAAACATCGCCACAAGCTCCTCTTCACGCTTGCACTCAGCCTTGACATCGCCCTTTGTAAATTCGCAGCTAGCGTATTGGCCCCAGCCTTTGCGAGCCTCATCAGTATCTCGGGCGGGATACACCCAATACGCTTTCCATGCACCGTCGACGACAGGTTTGCCGGCTGCGTCTATCTGCTCTATCGCCTGCAAGGTGGCTGTCGCGGCGTCATCCAAAAAGTGCTGAGGAGTGGCATCGGCTTTACCTGCCTCATCACGAAGCGCCTGACACTGCGCTTCAGACAAACCGAACACTGGCAGCGCTTCAATGCTTTCGAACTCATCAAACGGATCGGGATCATTGCCCGGCAACTTGGCGTGGTAAGCCGGCACGACATGGCCGGGGACGCTCATGTCCTGTATGTAATGCAAGACCCTTCCCGCTTGCTCGTATACCGCAACAGGATCGGCATCAGGTTCCGCCAGCAGCGCGTTCAGCTTTTCAATACGTTTGGAAAAAATCACGTCCAGGCTACGGTTGGCGAACCAGAATGGCTCAAGTTTTTTGTTGCGGTTATAGAAGTGCCAATTGGTAGCGCGCTGAGGGAGCGTCAGCAGGTTTGAATCCTCAGCGTCAGTGCCTGCCGCCAAAGCCTCGGCCAACTGCTCGGGCAACTTCACCCCCGGGCAGCGTTGATACGCCTGCGCTGCTCTCAGTGCATAGGCCGAATGCAGCTCGGGGTTGAAGGCGAAGGCCGGGGTTGAAGGGTTGAACAGCAGCGATAGACCAAATGCTGCGAGGTAACGTGTTGCGGCTGTTCGGCCTATCGGGGTGGCTTCCATGCTGTTGATCTCCAGAAACTTGCGTGATTGCACAACACTGACCGTACACGAGGCAATTTAGCACTTAGGTGATGGCAAAAAGCTGTTTTTTCTCCGTACGCTCAGGACAAGCATAAATGGCAACACCTGCGTCCTAACGTCGCAGCAAACAGCTATTGGCAAATCCTGCACAAGCCTTAGAATCCCGCGCTCTCTTGCAGCCCCCTCGGTGTCTGCCCGCACCACACACCCCGGCTTGGCAATCGCATGCGCAGAGGCGCACGTTGCGCTGTTCGATCTCTAGAGGTTTTTATGTCTCCGCGTTTGCTGGCCATGGCGCTGGCGCCCCTGCTCGGGCTGTTCATTGTTGCGCTGGGCAACGGCTTTCTGTCTTCGCTGACCACCCTTCGACTCGACGCCGCCGGAGCCTCGGCGACGATGATCGGTGTCGTGTCATCGGCCTACTTCATCGGTCTGACCCTGGGTGCCGTGTTCAATGACCGTTTGATTCTGCGCATCGGTCATATCCGCGCCTACGGCAGTTTTGCCTCGCTGATCGCCGTGACCATCCTGCTCCAGGGCTTGTTTTATGACACCTGGGGCTGGTTCGCCCTGCGTCTGATCAATGGCTGGGCCACGGTCGGTGTGTTTCTGGTGATCGAAAGCTGGCTGCTGCTGGCGGGCGACGCGAAGATTCGCGGGCGCTTGCTCGCGTTGTACATGATCGTCTTGTATGGCGCCGGTGTGCTGGGCCAAGCAACGCTGGGCAAAATCACCGGGCTCAGCGACAGCGCACCGTTCATGGTCGCCGGCATGCTCGCTTCGTTCTCGGTGCTGCCGATCGTGATCCTGCCGCGCGTGTCGCCGCTGCTCGATCAGGTCGAGCCGCTCAAACCACGCCAACTGCTGGGTGTGACGCCGACCGGGCTGGTCGGCTGTTTCGGCTCGGGTGTGACCATCGCGGCGATTTACACCTTGCTGCCGTTGTATCTGCAGCGCAGCGGTCTGAATGTCGGGGAAGTTGGCAGCATGATGGCCTGGACGATTCTCGGCGCCATGCTCCTGCAATATCCGGTCGGACGTTGGTCCGACCGCAAGGATCGCTTGCAGGTGCTGACGATCCTGACAGTGGCGTGCACCTTGCTATCACTGGTGATCGTGCTGGTGCCGTTGTCCACGACGATGCTCGCGGCGATGTTGTTTCTGCTCGGCGGCGGCGTGTTCGCGCTGTACCCGGTTGCCGTCAGCCATGCTGCTGACCGTGCGCCGGCCGAAGCGTTGGTGCCGATGATTCAGGGCTTGCTGCTGATCAACTCATTGGGCTCGGCGATCAGTCCGATGATGATCTCGCCGGTGATGAATTCGTTCGGCGCCAATGGTTTGTTCTGGGTGTTCGCGCTGGTCAATCTGTGCATGGTCACCTTCTTCCTGTGGCGCCGTGGCAAACGCCCGGTTCCGGCCAATCCTGCGCCGTTTGCAGCGGCAGCCACCTTCTCGCCGACAGGTGCGGAGCTGCGGGTGACCGAAGATTTGCGTCAAGCGGTGCAGGAGCATCCGCCGATGGTCGATGCATTGAGCGGTGAGCCTTCGCCGCAATGTGAGACGCGCTAAGGCTTTCGCCAGTCTGTGCCAAGCGCAGGCTGGCTCGCACCGCTATTCAGATTCGTGGGTGATATCCACGAGCGGAATCGGCTCGATCGCCCAAGCGCGAATCTGACGACGCTCCGGGCTGGGTATTGCACAGGCCTTGCGTCCGGTGAACGTTCGCGCCAGCCGCTCTTCATCGATACGCCAGCCGCGCAACTCCAGTGCCTGCACGTCTTTGCGAAAGGCAATCTGCAGCGCGTCGGATTTCAACGAAACCTCCTGCTGGAAAGAGTCCGGCACACGTTCGGGCCGCACATTTTTCAGTACGGCGTGATCTTGTTTGAAGATTCGGATATTGCTCGCAATGAATCTGCGATCGAGCAGTCGCGAGCGCAGGAACGTTCTGCCCATCATCCACCAGGTACGCGTGCGGTTGGCGTCAATCGGCACATGCGCCGAGACGATGTAGATTCGCCAGCCATTCGGCAACTCAAGCTCAAGCGTGGTGCACGGACCCGAGAGGTGAAACCCCGGAACAGTGGCGACGCTGACAAACTCGGTGGAGGATTTGCGCCGCAGCAGCCCTTTGCGCGCCGGCCTGCGCATAAGCATTTGGGCGCTGCCGCTCCATGCATCGCTGTCGACCTCGAATGATTCAATCTCGGGATGATCGGGATCGCCGAAGGTTGAACCATGGACAAACGGTGCGTGGGCGAAGTCCAGACCGTTTTCGATAATCCGGTCCCAACTGGCCTGCCAGTCAAAGTGGCCCGAGACCACGCGGATGGCGGGATCGTCGATCCAGTCGAGCGTGGGCAACGGTGGGCGCTCAGACTCCGGCAGATCACCTAAAAACGCCCAGATCCAACCATAGCGCTCCAGCGTCGGGTACGCATCAACTCGCGCCTTGGCGGGAATCCGCAGGTCGGGCTGCGCCGGTATCTGCGTGCACACACCATCAGCGCCAAACCGCCAGCCGTGATAGGGACACTGCACGCTGTTGCCGACCTTGCTGCCAGCGGAAAGCGAGCCGCCGCGATGCACGCAAATATCTGAAAGCACATGAGCGACACCCGCGTCATCGCGGAACGCCACAAAAGGTTGTCCGAGCAATTGAACCGGCATCAGTCCATCAGTCAACTGCGACGATGGGAGAACGACATACCAGAGGTTTGTGAGCATGGGTGGCGTGTGATCCGTCAGTACAGTTAGCTCAGATCAGAGAAACCTGAAATTCAAATTCAACCAGCGCCTGCGCAGCGACAATCAGCCAAGCACTTTATAGATCTCTGCAACTACCTGAGTCGTTGCGGCTTCGATGGTTCCTTCGTTACGGCACAACACCCAGCCATGATCGGCAACCGCCTGCTCGAACATCTCGCTACAGGTGACGTGCTCGGCGTGTTTCTGGATCACCGTGCCGCCCAGGCCTCGCGATCGTGCCGTTGCCCTCGCCCATGAAATATCCGGTGCGGTGACAACGCCGACATGCAGATCCGGCACGCGTACGCCTCGCTGCATGTTCAACTGCAGAATCTCGGCAAACGGCACGCTATGGCGAAATGCGGCATCTGACGGATACCAGCGGTCGATCAGGATGATGCTGTCCAACGGCTGTTTGGGCAGCACTTCTTGGGAAATCCAGCGACGGCTATCGGCAAGGCGCTGACACACCGCCCACTCCAACTCCCGCGAGGGATGTCTAGCGAGCTGATTGACGAGGGCCATGGTTTCGCCGCGGTACGGATCGCTTTTTCTCTCGCACAGCCGAATGACTTTCTGGTTGTTTGCCCGCAGTGCGGCGGTGACGGCCTCCAGCAGTGTGGTTTTGCCGGTGCCCTTGGGCCCGTCCAGAGAAATAAACAGCGGCAGCTTCATGGTTCACGCAACGATAGAGACATTGCTGAGCACTCTAACCTCATTTGCGCAAATCAATGAGCTGATCCCTGCCCTTTGCCTACACTTGCTTGCCAAAGATGTTTACCCCTCTGCCAAAGGAGTCACCATGTCAAAGCTCTATCCGAGCATCGATCCCGAGGGATTGGTCGAGTACTCAGTGGTCTACACCGACCGCTCGCTGAACCACATGTCGCAGTCCTTTCAAGGCGTGATGAAGAACATTTCCAACACCCTGAAACAGGTCTACAACGCCGAAGCGGTGGCGGTGGTTCCGGGCAGCGGTACATTCGGCATGGAAGCGGTGGCGCGGCAGTTCGCCACCGGCCAGCAATGCCTGGTGATACGCAACGGCTGGTTCAGTTATCGCTGGAGCCAGATCCTTGAGATGGGCAACATCCCGGCGGCTACCACGGTGCTCAAAGCCCGGCCGGTTGACACGGGTCGCCAGGCAGCCTACGCCCCGCCGCCTCTGGATGAAGTGCTGGCCGCCATCGCGGCGCAGAAACCCCAGGTGGTCTTCGCCCCCCACGTTGAAACTTCATCCGGAATCCTCCTGCCCGACGACTACCTGCGGGCCGTCGGCGACGCCGTGCACGCGGTGGGTGGTCTGTTCGTGCTGGACTGCATCGCCTCCGGCGCGATTTGGGTGGACATGCACAAATGCGCCGTCGACCTGCTGATCAGCGCACCGCAGAAAGGCTGGAGCGCCTCCCCTTGCTGCGCCCTGGTGATGTTCAGTGCTTTGGCGCTCGAGCGTATCGAACAGACGCAAAGCAGCAGCTTCGCCTGCGACCTGAAAAAGTGGCTGCAGATCATGCAGGCCTACGAACAGGGCGGACATGCCTATCACGCGACCATGCCCAGCGATTCCCTCGCCCGCTTCAATGACGTGATGACAGAGACGCAAGCGTACGGGTTCGACAAGGTTCACGACGAGCAACAGGCGCTGGGCGATCGGGTGCGTGCGCTGTTGACCGGCAAAGGCATCAAAAGTGTCGCCGCAGAAGGCTTTCAGGCGCCCGGCGTCGTCGTGAGCTACACCGATGATGCCGACATTAAAAGCGGCAAGAAATTTGCCCAACACGGCCTGCAGATCGCTGCCGGAGTACCGCTGCAATGCGATGAGCCGGCCGACTTCCAGACCTTTCGCCTCGGCCTGTTCGGGCTGGAGAAGCTACAGAATGTCGAGCGCACGGTCAGCCTGCTGGAGCAGGTACTGGATGAGGTTATTTAGATACCCGGCAGTCGGGCACTTGCTTCATGACATAACCGTCAGTTGGATTCCCAGGCTGTCCGGATTGTTGAATGAATTGAGTGTTGCGCAGCCAGGCCGGATCGAGTCTGAAACGATACAAGTCGTCGGGCCGCCTGGTTCGGCCGTTTAATAGACTTGAGGCACCATGAGTTCCGGTGGCGTAGGACTGCGAGAGTAGTCCTCCTCGCGCACGCGCTGCGGCAGTTCAATCAGCGGTAACTCGACTTCTTCGTAAGGCATTTGGCCGAGTAGATGATTGATGCAGTTAAGTCGGGCTTTTTTCTTGTCGTCGGCTTGCACCACCCACCAGGGTGCTTCGGCAATGTGGGTGCGTTCGAGCATGATTTCCTTGGCCTTGGTATAGGCCTCCCAGCGCCGACGTGACTCCAGGTCCATCGGGCTGAGTTTCCACTGTTTGAGCGGGTCGTGAATGCGACTAAGGAAGCGCAGGTGTTGTTCTTGGTCGGAAATGGAAAACCAGTACTTGATCAACTGAATGCCGGAACGGGCGAGCATCCGTTCAAACTCTGGCACGGTCCGGAAAAATTCTTCGTACTGATAGTCGTTGCAAAATCCCATAACCTTTTCAACACCGGCGCGGTTGTACCAACTGCGGTCAAATAGCACGATCTCACCTGCTGCCGGTAGGTGCGAGACATATCGCTGGAAGTACCATTGAGTTCGCTCGCGGTCGTTGGGCGCGGGCAAGGCAGCGACACGGCATACCCGAGGGTTGAGCCGCTGGGTTATGCGCTTGATTACCCCTCCCTTGCCAGCGGCATCGCGCCCTTCAAACAAGATCACTACCTTGTGTCCGGTCTTGACCACCCAGCTTTGCAACTTCACCAGTTCACCCTGTAGGCGAAACAACTCGCTGAAATAAAGCCGTCGGTCGTCCTTCTCAATACCATTCGGAACGTGGTCATCGAACAGCGCGTTCAGGTCATGCCCGTCTTCGGACAACTCCAATTCCAGCTCCTCGTCACTGTGGTCGAGCAGCTCGCGCTGAATGCGGTGTATCAACTGATCTTGAGCTGAGGGCATGGTGAAGACCTCGGGTACTGGATGGTACTGCCATACTGACGTCGATTTATGACTGAGCAGTTACCGGGGTTCTCGGGATTGCTGATTGCTTGAAGCAGACGTTGCATACCGGCCCAACGTCCCGAGCGTTCAACTCTATTGGGTATCCGCTCAGTGAGCCTCACGCTCTGCTCTTTCGATATGTAGTCAGTCGGGGCACAATGCGCATCCTTTTTTGGCTGGCCTTGCCGGAGGCCTCGAAATGATCAAGACACCGTACTACCTCATCGACAAACAGAAACTGCTGACCAACATGCAGAAGATTGCCTATGTGCGCCAACAATCCGGGGCCAAGGCCCTACTGGCGCTCAAGTGCTTCGCTACCTGGTCGGTGTTCGACTTGATGCAGCAATACATGGACGGCACCACATCGTCGTCGCTGTACGAACTCAAGCTCGGCCGCCAGAAGTTCGAAGGCGAAACCCACGCCTACAGCGTGGCCTGGGCTGACGATGAGATCGAGGAGATGCTCGACAATTGCGACAAAATCATCTTCAACTCCATCAGCCAGCTGCAACGCTTTGCCGAGCGCTCTGAGGGCAAAGTCCGTGGCCTGCGCGTTAACCCGCAAGTCAGCAGCTCCGATTATCTGCTGGCCGACCCGGCGCGTCCGTTCAGCCGTCTAGGCGAATGGGACCCGGTGAAGATCGAAGGCGTTATCAGCCAGATCTCCGGCTTCATGTTCCACAATAACTGTGAGAACGGCGACTTTGGCCTTTTCGACCAAATGCTCTGCACCATTGAAGAACGCTTCGGTGAGCTGCTGCACAAGGTCAGCTGGGTCAGCCTGGGCGGCGGCATTCACTTCACCGGTGAAGGCTACGCACTGGACGCGTTCTGCGCTCGTCTCAAGGAGTTCTCGCAAAAGTACGGCGTGCAGGTCTATCTGGAGCCTGGCGAAGCGGCGATCACTAACAGCGCTTCGCTGGAAGTCACCGTGCTCGACACCCTCTACAACGGCAAGCACCTGGCCGTCGTGGACAGCTCCATTGAAGCCCACTTGCTCGACCTGTTGATCTATCGCCTGAACGCCAAGCTGGCGCCGAGCGAGGGTGAACACACCTACATGGTGTGCGGCAAATCGTGCCTGGCCGGAGACATCTTCGGCGAGTACCAGTTTGACCGTCCGCTGGCCATTGGCGATCGACTGTCATTCATTGATACCGCCGGCTACACCATGGTCAAGAAGAACTGGTTCAACGGCCTGAAAATGCCATCCATCGTGGTGAAACAACTCGATGGCACCGTCGAAGTAGTTCGCCAATTCGGTTACGAAGACTACCTGTCCAGCCTTTCTTGAAACGGACAAACAAAGGAGAGAAAAAGCAATTGAAAAAGAATGTTCTTATCATTGGTGCAGGAGGTGTCGCTAAGGTGGTGGCCCACAAGTGCGCGCAGCATAACGATGAACTCGGTCGTATCGCTATCGCGTCGCGCAACATCTCCAAATGCCAGGCCATCATCGACAGCGTCAAGGCCAAGGGTAGCCTCAAACAACCCGCCGATATCAAAGCCTTCTCCCTCAATGCCCTGGATGTCGAGGCGACCAAGGCGCTGATACGTGAAACCGGATCCCAGATCGTCATCAACGTCGGCTCCGCGTTCCTCAACATGTCGGTGTTGCGTGCCTGCATCGATACCGGCGTCGCTTATCTCGACACCGCCATTCACGAAGAGCCGGGCAAGATCTGCGAAACCCCGCCCTGGTATGGCAACTATGAGTGGAAGCACCTCGCCGAGTGCCAAGAGAAGAACATCACCGCCATTCTCGGCGTGGGCTTCGACCCGGGTGTGGTCAACGCCTATGCAGCACTGGCACAACAACAGTATTTCGACCGCATTGATTCGATCGACATTCTTGACGTAAATGCCGGTTCCCACGGCAAATATTTCGCCACCAATTTCGATCCGGAAATCAATTTCCGTGAATTCACCGGGCAGGTGTGGAGCTGGCAGAACAGCCAGTGGACCAGCAACACCATGTTCGAAGTCAAACGCACCGACGACCTGCCAGTCGTAGGTTCACAGAATCTGTACCTGACCGGTCACGATGAAGTGCACTCGCTGTCGAAGAATCTGGACGTACCCAACGTACGTTTCTGGATGAGTTTCGGCGAGCACTACATCAACGTGTTCACGGTCCTCAGGAACCTCGGCCTGCTGTCCGAACAACCGGTCAAGACCGCCGAAGGCCTGGAAGTTGTGCCGCTGAAAGTGGTCAAGGCCGTGCTGCCTGATCCGAGCTCGCTGGCGCCCGGCTACACCGGCAAGACCTGTATCGGTGATCTGGTCAAGGGCACCAAGGATGGCCAGTCGCGCGAAGTGTTCATTTACAACGTGGCCGACCACGAGGAAGCCTTTGCCGAAACCGACAGCCAAGGCATTTCCTATACCGCTGGCGTACCGCCTGTTGCCGCTGCCCTGTTGGTCGCCCGCGGCGAGTGGGATGTGCAGCGCATGGCCAACGTCGAGGAACTGCCGGCTGAGCCGTTCCTCAAGGCGCTGGACGTCATGGGACTGCCGACCCGCATCAAGGATGAAAACGGAGATCGTCCCTGGAACGGCGTAGCCTGAGGCTCGCAATAACCCGCGACGCGTCACTGCCCGCTACAAAAAACGCCGCTCATTGAGCGGCGTTTTTGTTTGCACTGAAAATCAGGACACGGCTTCTGGACATTGTTGCGCCGGATTCCTGCTCCTGCCCTGTTGTTGCCGGGCGAGCAGTGCCTGTACGTCAGCGACGGCATCCAGAACCCGCTGCGCCCAATGCTCATCCTCCGGGTGCACGACAACAACGCGAAAACCGTGATCATGGCCTTCCGAGCGCACACCTTCGGAGTCATCGACATGCAAGTCGATATCGAAGGCCGGGGGGAATTTCGACGGACCGTTTGCCAACCCGTTTGTCATCAAAGCCTGGTTATGCACCACACTGTTGACCACCCCGTCGACGCGGATGCCATACAACAACAGCCAACGCCTGATATAGGCCGGGGTCCGACCGGACGACGTGTAAACCCAGATACTGCAGCCCTGACGACGCAACTCGCGGGTCAATGAGCGCGTACCGCATCGCAGTGGCTCGCCGAGCCAACGATGCAGATAGGCCGGCAAACAGCTCTGCTCGACGGCACAGTGATGCAACTGGCAGGACAGCGTGTCATCGATATCGAACGAAACACGTATGCGCTGGCGACCGAGTACGCTCATGGGGATAGCGCCGAGGAAGGCTGCAACCCCGAGCACCCATTGGCGCAACTCGATAACGTCACGTTCGACGACCTGCACGTCCATCGCCGCCTGGCCTTCAGCGCCCACGCGAGCAAACTGCCGAGCAGTGAATACCTGCGTTCGACCCAGTTGTGGCAGGCGGAAAGTTATCTGGCGTTATTGGAAATGGTCCGCGCCGGACTCGGCTGGGCCACCCTGCCCCGCCAGCTCGTTCAGCGTGAACTGGCCAAAGGTGAGCTGGTGGAACTGCAGCTCTCGGCGTATCCGCATACGGACTGGCAGATTGGTGTCGATTTGCTGTGGGCGCGGCAGCGGCCGCTGGGTAAAGCCGAACGTTGGTTGAAGGAGAAATTGCAGGGCAACAAGGTGTATGAACTGGATCGCAATGGGCAAATCACCACGCTTTGACGTGGGGACAAAGAGGCCCGCGAAAGCGGGCCTCGATTGCAGGCGTTGTCACTACGCCAGTTTGACTGTTTCGGTTTGAACCTCGTGCTCAGGGCGAATCTTGAACCAGATCGAATACATCGCCGGCAGGAACACCAGCGTAATGATAGTGCCGACGAACGTGCCGCCAATCAGGGTGTAAGCCAGCGTCCCCCAGAACACCGAGTGTGTCAGCGGAATAAACGCCAAAATGGCCGCCAGCGCCGTCAGCAGTACCGGCCGCGCACGTTGCACCGTGGCTTCGACCACGGCGTGGAACGGGTCCAGTCCTTCCAGCGTGTTGTGATGGATTTGCCCGATCAGAATCAACGTATTGCGCATCAGGATTCCCGACAGCGCAATCAACCCGACCAGCGCATTGATGCCAAATGGCTGATTGAAGATAAGCAGCGTCGGCACCACGCCAATCAAGCCTAATGGCGAGGTGAGGAAGACCATGATCATCGCCGCGATCGAACGCACCTGCACCATGATGATCAGCAGCGTCATGGCGATCATGATCGGCAGCAAGGGCAAGATCGCCTTGCCCGCTTTGCCGGACTCCTCGATGGCACCCGCCTGCTCGATTCGGTAACCCGAAGGCAGTTTTTCAATGATCGGCTGCAATTGCTTGAGGATCTCACCCGACACATCCGGAGGCTGCAAACCTTCGGCAATGTCGCCCCGCACGGTGATGGTCGGCGTGCGGTCACGGCGGCGCAGAATCGGATCTTCCATGCGCACATCGACCTCGCCGATCTGCGACAACGGGATGCGTTGCCCCTCCGCGCCGACCAGAGTGAAGCCTTTGATTTGCGCCGGGTCGAGCCTGATATTGCCCGCCGCACGCCCGACGACCTGCACAGAACGAATATCCTCGCGCACCGCGGTGATCGGCACTCCGCTCAGCAGAAACTGCAGTTGCTGGGCAACCGCATTCGACGTCAGCCCCACGGCTTGCAGACGGTCCTGATCGAGACTGAAATGCAATGTCGGGGTCAGCGGTCCCCAGTCAGTGTTCACCGTTCTCATCATTGGGCTGTCTTGCAGCACGCCGCGAACCTGCTCGGCGATGTCGCGCAACTTCGCCGGCTCAGGCCCCATCACCCGGTAGGCAACCGGAAACGGCGAATAAGGACCAAAGACAATTTGCGTGGCCCGCACACGAGCCTCCGGCGCGAGGCCTTCAGCAACCGCTTCACGCAAGCGCAACTTGAGGGTTTCGCGTGCTTCCTGACTGTCCGTGAGCACCACGATTTTGGCAAAAGAAGGATCGGGTAATTCTGGCGCCATCGCCAGGAAGAAACGTGGCGCACCTTGGCCGATATAGGCCGTGACGATTTTGGCCTCATCCTGCTTGTGCAACCAGGCCTCGACCTTGGCGGCCGTGGCGCTGGTCTGCTCGATCGAGGTCCCGTAAGGCATTTGCACCTCGATCATCACCTCGGGACGGTCGGAGGTCGGAAAAAACTGCTTCTTCACCAGCCCCATGCCTGGAACCGCAACGAAAAACAGCGTGACCACCGTACCTGCCACCAGCCATTTGCGAGCAATCACCGCAGTCAGCAGCCGGCGGAAGCGGTTGTAATTCGGCGTGTTGTAGATCGCCGCGTGGCCGCCTTCGACCTTCTTGATGTCCGGCAACAACTTCACGCCCAGATACGGGGTGAACGCCACCGCGACAACCCAGGAAGCGATCAGCGCGATGCCGACGATCCAGAACATATTGCTGGTGTACTCGCCGGCAGTGGACTGGGCAAAACCGTTCGGCAAAAAGCCGATTGCAGTCACCAGCGTACCGGACAGCATCGGCGCCGCCGTATGGCTCCAGGCATAGGCAGATGCTTTGATGCGGTCGTAGCCCTCCTCCATTTTCACCACCATCATTTCAATGGCGATGATCGCGTCATCGACCAGCAGCCCGAGCGCGAGGATCAATGACCCGAGGGTGATGCGATCAAAGTTCTTGCCGGTGGCGGCCATCACCACGAACACGATCGCCAGGGTCAACGGCACAGCCGCGGCGACTACCACCCCGACCCGCCAGCCCATGCTGAGAAAGCACACGAGCATGACCACCAGCAGCGCGACGAAAAACTTGACCATGAACTCGCCGACCGCCGAGTCGATATTGACCGCCTGGTCGGTGACTTTGGCGAGGGTCATGCCCAATGGCATTTCCGCATTGATCCGCGCGGTCTCCGCATCCAGCGCCTTGCCCAGATCCAGACCGTTCCAGCCCTCGCGCATCACCACACCCAGCAGCAACGCGTCTTCACCGTTATTGCGCACAACAAAAGTCGCCGGGTCTTCGTACCCGCGTTCAACCGTCGCGACATCAGAGAGTTTGAGTGTGCGCCCCTGCACGGAGACCGGTGTGTCGCGAATTTTCTGCACCTTGTCGAAAGCACCGTCGAGACGCAGAAACACCTGTGGCCCATTGGTTTCGATGGAGCCGGCGGGCGTCAGCACGTTCTGACTGTTCAGCGCGGCGAAGATCTCCTGCGGTGACAAGCCGAGGGTGGCCAACCGGTCATGGGAAAACGAAACGTAGATGCGCTCGGCCTGCTCACCGATGATGTTGATCTTCTTCACCCCCGGCACATGCAGCAGACGCTGGCGCATGGCTTCGGCATCACGCACCAGCAAGCGCTGCGGCTCGCCTTTGGCTTTCAAGGCGAACAGCGCGAAGGTCACGTCGGAAAACTCATCGTTGACCATCGGCCCGATCACACCGGCCGGCAGCCTGATGGCTTCATCGTCGAGTTTCTTGCGTGCTTGATAGAACTCTTCCTGCACTTGCGAGGGCGGCGTGCTATCGAGCAACGACACCATCGTGAACGCCAGTCCAGGGCGAGTGTAGGTTTCCGAGCGGTCGTACCACTTGAGTTCTTGCAGGCGCTTTTCAAGGGGTTCGGCGACCTGATCCTGCATCTCTTGCGCCGTCGCGCCCGGCCACGCGGTAATCACGGTCAGCTGCTTGACCGTAAACGGTGGATCTTCCGCACGTCCCAACTCAAAGAACGACAACGTCCCTGCAACAGCGATCAGAAAAATCAGGAACACCGTGATTGCCCGCTCGCGCACGGCGATGGCCGAAAGGTTGAAGCGCCCCTGACTCATGGACGGCTCCCGGCAACGCTGGTTTCGCTCTGTTGGGGCAATCGCACCTCTTCGCCATCGCGCAGCAGATGTGCGCCCAACGCTACAACCTGCTCACCGGCAGTGAGGTCGCCGGCGATGCGCGCCGAATCATCGCTCAACCCCAGCACCTGAACCGCTCGCCAAGCCACCTTTGCCGGTGTTCCGGTGATCACCCACACACCGGGTCCTTTGCCCGGGTCGTAAACGGCGGCGATGGGGACTTGTAACGCTTGTGTCTGCGTGGCGCCTTCGGCAATGCTGAGGGTCACGGTCGCACCGATCGGCGCATTGGCCAGCGGCCCCTCGAGCACATACCGCGCTTCGAATGTGCGCGTCGTACGGTCTGCAGAGTCCGAAAGCAACCTGAGACTTACCGTGACAGGCGCTGAGTTCACTCCGTAAAGGCTGGCTTGCGCGTTGGAACCGGCTGCCGGACGCAACGTTTCCGGCAGATGCACGATGGCCTCGCGTTGCCCTGCGCAGGCCAATCGCACCACCGGTTGTCCCGGGCTGACCACTTGGCCCGGTTCAGCGAGGGTTTCCACCACCACGCCGTCCGCATCAGCGACCAGCAGCGCATAACCCGAAGCATTGCGGGCCACGTCGGCTTGCGCTTGCGCGGCGTTGAGCTGCGCTTTTGCAGTCTCTGCGGCGGCTCTGAACTGATCGTAAGCTGATGCCGAAATGGCGCCAACGCCGACCAGTTTGCGATAGCGAGCCTCATCGTCGGCTGTCTGTTTGGCGCTGGCGCGAGCTGCGATGACCGCCGCCTGCTGCGCCCGCGCTTGCAGTCCGAGGTCGATCGGGTCGAGACGCATCAGCGGCTGCCCGCGCTTGACGACCTCCCCCGTATCAACCAGACGTTCGAGCACCTTGCCCGAAACGCGAAACCCCAGGTCGCCCTGAACGCGCGCCGCGACCACTCCGGTGAAAGAGCGAGCGACATCGGCTGATGCCTGAACGGCAGCGGATCTGACCAGTGGCGCCTGTGTGCGGGGATCTGCAACGCTGGAAGATTCGCCACAGGCGCTCAGGGCGAGAGGCAACAAGCATGCGGCAATGGGGAAAGGTCGGAGCCGGCGCATAGATTCCCTTACTGAGGAATAGGATGATCATCATATTCTCAGTCTTGTGACCATTATCGTCAATAGTCACTACATGAGAAATAACTGCATCCTGACCATCAGCAATATCGGCCTGCAAATCGACTGACAGGCCCGACTAAAAACGGTAGCTCACCGAAGTCCCCAGCCCGCTCGCACTGTTCTTGTATCGGGCACTGTAGGCACCTCTCGATGCCGAGGTGTCGTTGATCTCGACGCTCTCCTCCCACAGGTAGGAATAAGCCAGGTCGATCGTGACATTTTCCAAGGGCGTCCAGCCTGCACCGAAGCTGAGCACCTTGCGGTCGCCCGTCGGAATGCGCGGCCCCCGATTGGTGTTGTTGGCCGGTGACTGATCAACCGAAAAACCGGCACGAAGCACCCATTGGTTATTCAGTTGATAGGCCGCACCGATCGCGTGAGCCCAGGTGTCGTGCCAGTTCTGCTCTTCGCTGATCGTGCCCAGTTGGCCGCTCAGCAACGGCGGCAAGCCACTGTTCTCGATCGTCAGCTCCTTGAAGCGGCTCCAGCGCGTCCAGGTACTGCCCAGATAAAGCGTCCAGTCGTTATTGAATTGATGCGTGACCGAAAAATCCACCGACTCCGGCGTGTCCACGTCCAGCGACGCGTCATAGCTGCGGCCGCTGACGCCCAGCACGCTGAAGATGCCATCGGTGACCTTGGTTTTCGCATCCAGGTGGTAACTGACTTTGGAGTGGTAGGTCAGCCCCAGGCGGGTTCGGTCTGTGGCCTGCACCAGCACGCCGGCGTTGAAACCCAGCGCGGTATCATCGCCCGTGCTTTTGAGCTTGCCGTCATTACGCCCCGGGCTGAGTGGATTGGGCACCATGCCCGATATCTCGCCGCTGATACGGTTAATGGTCGGACCGAAGCCGATCGAGACTTTTTCGTTAAAGGCGTAGCTGATGGTCGGCTGGAAAGTCAGCGTGGTGACTTCACTCTTGTTGGCGTAATAGCGTCCGGCAAAGCCACTGCCGTAGTCGGTGATCAGACCGAACGGTACATAAAATCCGACGCCAAATGCCCAGTGGTCATCAATCGGTTTGACGTAATACCCCATCGGTACGGTGGTCGTCGGCACCATGTCGCCGTCTTCGTTGCCACCGAACGTACTGCGCGTGCGGCTGATATCTGACTTGGCGAACAGCGTCGCCGAGCCCACGCTGACCTGCTCTTGTTTAAGCCGGGCCATGCCCGCCGGGTTGCCAAAGACTGTACTGGCGTCTTCGGCTGATGAAGAGCGCCCGGCAAAACCGGAGCCCATCCCGCTGATGCTTTGTTCGTTGAGTGCAAAGCCACCGGCAAACACATTGGAAGACGCAAGCACGAAGGCCAGGCCCACGGGGCTCTTGAGCATTGTTTTTTTCATTATTGGACTCTATGTAGATCACTGGAATAGAACATCGAGCACTACAGCGAAACCATATTATCCATGTGACCGATTCAGTCAATGGTCACATCAAGCAAAATTCAACGCCCTCCGGGCACTCATGTACCGGGAACAGGAAACTTAATAACGGGGATGTCGCCTTAACCCGAATCGCCTGAAAACCTTGCTCAGCGATGGGTCAAGGCATGAGGCTGCGCAGGATGAGATTGGTGGTCAGCGTGGGCGCTTGTTCGATCAAATCCAGATTGTGTTGCAACAGCAGCGGATTGACGAAAGGCCGCAACGCCAGATTGATCGCCTCGACGGTCTCGTCCAGCGGGGTCTTGCGCTCGAACTCCCCCGCCTCTCGACCTTGACGCACGATATCGAGGATAAAGCCCTTGATCTGCGCTTCGTACACTTGGGCACTGTTCCAGCGCTCCGAAGCGGAAAACGCGGCGATGTCGTAGAGCTTGCGATCGTTGAAGAACAGGTCCACGCCCGTGGCGATCACGGTTTTCACCAACCTGCGCAAACGCTCGGTGGCTGAAATCGCTTCGGTATTAACCGCTTGTTCGACTGCCGCAGCGATTTGCCCAAGACAGTTGGCGCAAATGGCCTCGCCAATTGCCTGCTTGGAGTCAAAGAATTTATAGATGTACGCCTTGGAAAAACCGATGGCTTTGGCCAAGTCGGAAACCGTGGTTTTACCGTAGCCATATTGGCTGAAATGCTCGTTGGCCGCGGCGACAATCTGGTCACGGATGTCGTGTTCGGCGGGGCCGCGAGTGCTCGGCGAGGAGGTAGATACGGATGGCTGATTCATGGGCGCAGCTTACTCAGCCTGTCGGCGACTGACAATGTGTGATGCGCTATGAACAGCGCATTTCATCCCCAACCCTGTGCCTCTTTAATGAAGTGCAGCACCGCGCTGGACCTTTCATCAATCCGCGAAATCAGCGAAAGCTCACTGACCATTTCCGCTTGAGCCAGCGGCACGATGCGTATGCCCGGCATGGTCAACCGCGTCATCGTTTCCGGGACGATGCTCAGGCCGATGCCGGCCGCCACCAGCCCCGGAATGCTCATCAACGACGGCACGTGCATGATGTTCTCGGGGTGCAGCTGATTTTGCCGGCACGCCTGGAGAGTGTGTGAGGTCAGACCGATGCCGGCGCTGTCCTGTAGAAACACGAATTTCTCATGACGCAGCGTCGCCAGTTCGCCGGTAAAACTGTCCGCCATTTCATGGTTGTCCGGCATCAGCAAGACCAGCCTCGACTGGCTGAAATGATGGGTGCGCAGGCGCTCCGGCAAATGGTCCTTGAAGACCCGGGCGAAGGCCAGGTCCAGTTTGTGGTCGAGCAACATGTCGAACTGCGCGCGGATACCGGCGTCCACCAGCGACACTTTTACTTCCGGGAAAGTGCTGAAGTAATGCCGCAGCAACTGCGGCAAATTGGCCTCGAATAGCGCCGAGTGATAGCCGATGTTGAGCTCGCCCACTTCACCACGGCGCGCCCGCCGTGCGGCAGCAATCGCCAGTTCACTGGACTCGATGGACTGCCGCGCATGGGGCAGAAATGCCTCGCCGGCAGCGGTCAACGCGACGCCACGGTTTTCCCGGCGGAACAATGCCAAGCCCAGCTCGGACTCCAGGGTTCGCATCAACTGGCTCAGTGCCGGCTGCGCAACGCCCAACTGCTCAGCGGCGCGACTGAAGTGCTGCAGGTCAGCGGCAACGACAAAGGCTTTCAGATGACGCAGTTCCATATTTGCTACCCATAAGGCTGGCTTATCTATTTATCGTGATTTCGATAATTATTCTGCAAGCGAGATGCGCTAACGTCTAGCCACCTCGACGATGACTGCCAATTGCGACGCTACTGCGCAGAACCGTCCGGGCATCCCGACACTATAAAAATAATGATGAGCACCCTTATGAGCACAATCAGTCACGAGACTCATGATTCGCGCATGCCGCGCAAAGCGGTGACCGCTGCGACCATCGGCACAGCCCTGGAGTGGTTTGACTTCACACTGTATGGCGCGATGTCCGCGACCATTTTGCCCAAGTTGTTTTTCCCCGCGATGGAGCCAACCGCCGGCCTGCTTGCGTCCCTGGCAACGTTCGGTGTCGGCCTGGCCGCGCGGCCATTGGGCGCCATCACCTGTGGCTACCTGGGTGACAAACTCGGCCGCCGTAACCTGATGCTGGCCACCGTGACCATGATGGGTCTGGCTTCGGTGCTGATGGGTTTGTTGCCCACCTACGCTCAAGTGGGTATCTGGGCGCCGATCCTGCTGGTGTTGCTGCGGATCGTTCAAGGCTTTGCGCTGGGCGGCGAGTCCACCGGTGCACAACTGATGGCGCTGGAACACGCCTCCCCTGATCGCCGCGGGCGCTATTCCGGCATGCTCGGCTTGTGCTCCCCGCTCAGCCAGATATTGGCCAATGGTGTGTTGATGGGCCTGGCCGCGAGCCTATCAAGCGAGCAATTCGAAAGCTTTGGCTGGCGAATTCCTTTCCTGATGGGCTTCCTACTGGTCGTGGTGGCGATTTTCATCCGCCTGAAAGTCGATGAGACCCCGGCGTTCGTGGCCTTGAAAAACACCCCGGTCAAACAGGAAAAAAGCCCGCTCAAATCCGCGGTCGGCAGCCACTACAAAACCATCCTGCGCCTGATGCTGTTTTTCTGCTCGCCCGCTGCGCTGTTCTATCTGATCGTGATTTTCTCCCTCAGCTACCTGACCAAGCACTTGGGCTTCAGCCAGTCGACAGGCTTCATGTCACTGATGGTGGCGAACGTCTGCGCGATTTTCGGTGCGCTGGCCGGTGGTTATCTGTCTGATTGCTGGGGCCGGAAAAAGGCCTTGGCGCTGGGTTCCTGCATGACCCTGCTGATCCTGTTCGTGTACTTCCCGATCCTCAACACGCTGAACGTTGCGGCCATCATGGCAATCATGGGGCTGTTCCTGGGCTTCACCCAGTTCCAGAGCGGAATCCAGCCTGTGGCTTTCGCCGAGGCGTTCCCGACCCAGGTGCGCTATTCGGGTTCGGCACTGGCCTACACCGGCGCCAACCTGGTGATTGGTGGGCCGATGCCGATGATCGCCGTGTGGCTGATGAGCCAGTCGAACAACTCGCCGTGGCCGCTGGTGACCTTGTGCGCGGTGATCAACCTGATCTCCCTCGCGATGATTGTCATCGGCCCGGAAACCCGCGGCATCGACCTGAACGCCGTCGCCAGTGACTACACCCTCGACACTCGCGCTACCGCCCTTCTCTCCAAATAACGCAGCAGGACAACCATGAACCGCACCGTCTTCATCCTCAACGGCCCAAACCTCAACCTGCTGGGTCGCCGTGAACCGCACATTTACGGCCACACCACCCTTGAGCAGATCCGGCAACGCAGTGAAACACTGGCCAAGGAACTCGACCTGATCTGCGACTTTCGCCAAACCAACCACGAAGGCGTGATGGTCGACTGGATTCAACAGGCGTTCGAGCAAGGTGCGGCCGTCATCATCAACCCGGCCGGCCTGTCGTTCCACTCGATTCCGGTACTGGATGCGCTGAAGCTGCTCGACACACCGCTGATTGAACTGCACCTGTCGAATATCCATGCTCGGGACGAACTGCACCGCCATTCGATCATGTCAGGGGTGGCCAATGCGGTGATTTGCGGCATGGGCGCCGACGGGTATCCCCTCGCCATTAGGGCGGTCGATGACTTGTTGCGGCGTCAGGCAAGCGATCACTAACCAGCCTTTGCCGAACGGCTAGTCGGCGGTCGTTTTCGTCTCTTGGCTTAAACTCAACAAACGGCGAAGCCTCGACCGAACCCTCATTGGTGGGGTGTGAGCTGGCCCGGGCTTCGACAGGAGGAAGAACCTCAGCGGACTTGGGCAGCTCAATGCATTCAACGCAATCAATTGCCCATTGAATGCCTCGAGAGAGTGAATCGCTGGATTCCAGAGTGCGATGCCCAACCCTGAGCGGGCGGCTTCGATTGCCTGGGCGTAGTCACCCAGCACCCTGTCGCTGGGCCTGGAGGTCAGGCGTTTGCCGTGATGGCTCATCCATGCTCGCCACAATGTCGTATCGCCGGTGTGCAGCAGTGCAGTGTTCTGTATCAAGGACAGCGGCTGTTCGTTCATGGCGATGACGTCAGGTGACGCCACAGGACAAAGCGACTCGTCGAATAATGGCTCTTCGTCTCCGTCATTCCACAGTCCGCGCCCGTACCTGATGGCCAGATCGACCTCGCCTGAGGACAGGCTGGCATTCAGCGCAGAAGTGACCAGTTCGATACGCAGATCCTGAGGCGACCCTTCCAGTTTGATCAAGCGCGGGATCAACCAGAAACGCGCGAAGGATGCCGTCGTGGCCAATTTTACGACGGGCAAAGTCTGGCCGCCGGGCCGGAGCTGTCGCGCTTGTTTAAGCTGGTCGAAGGCATGAGCAACCTTGCCCAGAGCGATTTGTCCCGTGGCCGTAACGGTGACGCCGCGCGCATGCCGGTCGAACAAGGCGCATTGAAACCATTTTTCAGCCATTTCCACACGTCGACTGATGGTCGCATGGGTAACCTCCAGTTCCTCGGCTGCAGCCGTGAAGGAGCCGGTTCTGGCAGCCGTAAGGGCAGCTTGAAGGGCTTCGAAGGGAGGGAGAATGTCGTCTGAGCTGTACGTCATATGCACAGCTTATGGATAAGTTGCGCTATAGGTCAACAGCTCGGGGCTACCTATGCTGCGCTGCCTTGTTCATTGAGATAGCAGCATGTCGTCTTTCAAAACGCTTATTTCGCCAGTGATGTTCATCGCTCAAGCAACGGGGCTGTGGGCGGGCAATTATTGTTACGCCGACTCCAGCGTACAAAAGCCCATCGTACGAGGTTACGAAGGGAATGGCGGCGTCACCGTTGAACTGGTCATGTCAGGCACGCCTGAAGACGAATGGGCATTGCTCAGAATTCGAGGAGTGGCAACGGAAACGGAGTCAGTGGTACATCAAGCCAGCGTTCAGCGCTCGCCCGTATCGACGTCCTTCGTAGAAACTATCAACGGTGTTTCACGGACAATTTTTGAGGTGCGGATGCATCAGGGTTTTCTCCCGCTTCAAAATCAGGAGAACCATGTTCTGGGAGAAAGCGCTCGCCTGGAGCGACTGAGTGATATCGGCAGTGAACTTGAGAGGTTCGAATCAGAGCGCTATTTCACTCACTCGGCAGGCACTCAGGCAGTGATATCCGCAAGCCGTCCTTGAGGGAACGGCTACTCCAGGCCGTTTGCTGCCTTGCGCGACAGGCAGAAAACGGCCCAAAGCTGTTGGTACATTCAGTATCGGTGGGGGTTGAAACTATACGCAGTTAAACCACTGCAGCTTCAACAGTTCTGGAGCGCCACGCAAACCCCAACACCATCAGCAGTCCCAGGCCCGCCATTGCCGCGCCGGCCAGGGAGATCGCCGGATAACCCAATCCGCTGCTGATCACCGCACCACCCAGCGCTGCGCCAATCGCATTGCCGAAGTTGAAGGCGCCGATGTTTACCGCCGAGGCCAGATTGGGCGCATCCTTCGCCGCTTCCATGACGCGCATCTGCAGCGGCGGCACCAGGGCGAAGCTGGCAATACCCCAGATCAGAATGGCCACAGCGGCCGGCAGCGGCCAGCGCATCAGTACGGTGAACGCCAACAAGACGACAATCAGTACGCTCAGCGAGACGATCAGAGTGCGATCGATTGAGCGGTCAGCGGCCTTGCCGCCCCACATGTTGCCCAGCGTCAACCCGACACCGTAAAGCATCAACATGGCGGTGATGAAGGCAGTGGACGCATGGGTCTCGCTGCTGAGGATCGGTGCGATATAGGTGAAAACGGTGAACATGGCACTCGAGCCGACGACGGTCAGGGCCAGCGCGGCCAGCACCGGGCCGCGCCCCAACACTCGAATTTCTGCCATGACACCGACGCTTTGCGGCGCCCGTACGTTGGGCAAGGCGAACCACAACGCGGCCATGGTCACCACGCCAAGGCCGGTAATCCCCCAGAAAGCGGTGCGCCAACCGAACAGTTCGCCAAACCAGGCGGCCAGCGGCACACCGCCGATGGTCGCCAGCGTCAGGCCCATGAACATCGCCGCGACCGCCCCGGCACGTTTCTCCGGAGCGACCAGGGTGGCGGCGACGACTGAGCCAATGCCAAAAAAAGCACCGTGGCTCAGTGAGGTCACGACCCTGGCAATCATGAGACTGTAGTAATCGGTGGCCAGGGCTGACATCAGATTACCCACGGTGAAAATCGCCATAAGCCCGATCAGCAGAGAGCGCCGGGGAATCTTGCCGGTGGTCAGGGTCATCAGCGGTGCGCCGAGCAATACGCCCAGCGCATAAGCACTGACCAGCAAACCGGCGGCGGGAATGGAAACGCCCAGATCCGCAGCGATACCCGGCAACATGCCCATGGGGGCGAACTCTGTGACGCCGATGCCGAAGGCACCGATGGCGAGTGCAACAAGTGGTGGATTGATACGCATGGAAAGCTCCTCATCTATGCCGCCAATGCTACGATCCTGTCTTTTCAGGCGGTAGATAGCATTTTTGGCAATCACCTTTGCGTAGGAGGCAAAAGTGGATTTCAACGGCAGGTCAGGTGAAATGAGCGTGTTCACTACCGTGGCCCAGGAAGGCAGCCTGTCGGCCGCCGCGCGTGCGCTGGGCCTGACACCTTCGGCAGTCAGCAGGATCATCGCGCGCACCGAGCAACGGCTTGGCACTCGCCTGCTGTTGCGCACCACCCGCGCGATCACCTTCACCGCCGAGGGCGAAGCTTTCCTGCGCGGCGCCCGGCGTATCCTCGCCGACATGGATGAGGTCGAAGAAGCCATCGCCGACCAAGGCGTACCCAAGGGGCGACTGCGGGTCAGTGCCGCCCTTGGCCATGGACGCCTGGCCATCGTTCCCTTGGTCGCAGCCTTCAGCGCCCGATATCCAAACATCGTCGTCGACCTCACCCTCGGCGACGAGGTGGTCGACATTCTTGGCGGGCAAGCCGACGTCGCGGTGCGCTTCGGCCATCTGCCCGATAGTCCGCTGACCGCACGCAGGATCGGCACTACCGGCCAGGTCGTGGTGGCATCGCCCGAATATCTGCAACGCCACGGCGTCCCCCAGGAACCGGAAGACTTGCTCCAACACAACTGTCTGCGCTTCAACTTCCGGCGTGCCGAACCCAACTGGCCATTTATCCACGATGGCAAAGTGTTTTCCCTGAAGGTCAGCGGCAACATCGAATGCAGCAGTGGTGAAGCGCTGGCACAACTCGCGCGAATGGGCGCCGGCATTGCCCGTATCGGTGCGTTCAGCGTGAGCGAGGATCTGCAGCGCGGCGACCTGATTGCGCTGCTGGAAGCCTGGAACCCCGGGGACCAGGAACCGATTCATGCGGTGTTCGTCGGAGGCGCGGCGATGCCGGCGCGGGTGAGATTGTTCGTCGACTTCCTGGTGGAACATCACCGGATGTCAGCGCAGGTATAAGCTGATATTTGCGCAGCTGCATTGCGGATAATTCGGCGCATGCGAATGAGATCCCAAACACAAGGTGCGGAACAAGGAAGTCACCCTTTGAGTACATTTCGAAAGTATCTGTGCCTGGACTTGTTACTCTGGATCTACCTCGGTTGCTGGAATACCACGCTACCTCTGATTATCGTGCAGCGAGGAAGCCTGCTGGAGCTGGCCGCCTACGAAACAGCGCTCGCACTCGCGGCGATCATTTCGATGTTGTGTCTGGCGCCGCGTGTTGAGTCGATGCGCCGCAGTACGGCGCTCGAGGTGGGCTGTTTTGCGATCTTGATGGCCAGCGTATTGCGATATTTTTTTGCCGCAAACTGGTATTCGCTTGATGCGCTGATACTGATCGATGTGATCGCTGCATCAGCATTTGGAATGATCCAGCCTCTGTTGGGTATCTATCCTGCGGAAACCGTTGATAAACATCGGACGGACGCTGCATTTCGCGTCCGACGCATCGTTGTTACTGTCGGCCGGGTTGCTGGGCCTTTGTTGGCGGGTATTGTGATTACGGTTTCCTCACTGGAAGTCTCGGTGCTATTTGTGTCGATAGTGGGATTCTTCATTGTGGTTGTAGCCAAGGCGTTACCCGTCAGCGCAGCCCCTGCCCTGCAACCCAGAAAATCATTAACCGATCTTGTTAATGACATGTTTTTGGGGCTCAAACTCAAATGCGTTCTACCGCCAGAACAGTTTTTGACGTTTTCAGGATTGCTACTGGGTTTGGCCGTAACCGCCACCGTACCGATGCTGGTTCCAGCGCTCATACACACACGCGGTCTGGCTGACGGTAGCGTGGGCTTGTTCAATGCAGTGATCGCGGGTGGAGCCGTCGCAGGTTTGTTCTTTTTAAGTCCGCTGATTACCAGAAAGCAGAATCAGCGCAACAAGTATCTTGGATGTTGGGCCTTATTAACGTTTGCACTCTGTGCAGCGACACAAACCGACGAAATCTGGCAGTTGAGTAGTTGCCTGTTTTTCGCCGGGGCGGCGAGTGCTTGCATTACGATGGTCGGAATGGACAAGAGGGTCATGTCGATCCCCTCCGGCGTACGCGTACGACTGATGGCATCCACGTTAGTGATCAGTCAACTAGGAAGCTCGGTCTCATTCATGATGACGGGCGCCATCATGTCCAGATCCGGCGCAACCAGTTTGATGTGGCTTTATCTCGGGGTATTTCTGATTATCGTCATATATTCCATGCGATCAAAAAAGATATGGCACTTCCTCGAAGATGACGCTGAGTCAGAGCTGTATTACGCAAAAAACCATCCGAAACTGGCGGCGATCATGAGTCCATGAAATGCGGTTGAAGACATTACTCTGTCAACTCCAACTCAGACTCTGCTGGCGAATCTGCTGCGATGGGCCAGAAAAAGGCGCCAAAATTGGCGCCTTAACGTTATCAAGCGACTTTGATCACAACCTTCCCAAATGCTCCCCTCGCGAGATGTTCGTAAGCTTCTCGTGCTTTCTCGAACGGATAAACCTGATCGATCACGGGACGGATTTTATGCTCGTTGAGGAAACTATTCATCCGGTCGAATGATGAGCGCGGCGCCACGGCGATTCCGCGAATGGTCGTCTGGCGAAAAATGAGTGGCATCAGATTGAGTTCAACGGTTTGTCCTGTCAGAAAGCCGATCTGCGCAATACGCCCCGATGCCTTGGTTGCTGCGACCGATTGGTTGATGCCACTGCCACCGGCCACATCAAGTAGTAAATCGACGCCTTTACCTCCGGTCAGTTTCAGCACTTCGTCTGCCCACTTCGGGGTGGTTCTGTAATTGATGCCCGCCACAGCCCCCAGCCCCTTCACGGTTTGCAGATTCTGGTCGCTGCTTGATGTTGCGATTACCTTTGCGCCCAGTGCAGTAGCGATCTGCACGGCAAATATCGATACACCTCCAGTGCCTTGAACCAATACGGTTTGACCGGGCTGGATTTGTCCAAAGTCCACCAGCGAATACCAAGCTGTGAGCGCAGCAATGGGAAGTGTTGCCGCCTCTTCGTCGCTCATGTTGTCGGGTGCACCGACGGCGCTGTCTTCATGGATGATCATGTACTCGGCCAGACCGCCGGGCAACGGTGAACCGAAGCAGTAATCGGGTTCGTTCGGCCCTGGCTCGCCATCCAGCCAACGTGAGTAAAGATGGGAGTTGACGCGATCACCGACTTTAAAACGCGTGACGTTGTCACCAATCGCCACAACCGTGCCAGCTGCATCGCTCACGGGAATCAGCGGTTTGGGCACCATGTGCGGTTCGTAAATGCCGTCGACGATAGCCTTGTCGCGAAAGTTGAGCGAGACAGCACCGACTTTCACCAGTAGCTCGCCAGTCTTGGGTTGCGGGGTCGCTACCTCTCCCAATTGCAGGTTTTCGAGTCCGAAATCTTTCAATAACCACGCTTTCATTGCCAATCTCCAAATACACATCAATGGCCTCGAACCAGAACCGGTTCTGCCTTGGGTGCATTTTTCGCTTTTGAAGGTGCGCAATAAATGCGTGGAAAAAGACATGATTGTTCTATTCTTGGATAACAATCATGTTCAACCTCTTGATTCACTCGGGTGTCATAGGAAAGCGTCATGGAATTGCTTCAATCGATGCGACTGTTCGCCAGGCTTGCCGAACTTGGCAGCTTTACCAAAGCCGCCGAATCGCTGGACATCGGGCGACCTCAGGTGACTCGGTATATCCAGGAGTTGGAAAAGTCACTGGGCGTGCGCTTGTTCCAGCGCACCACGAGAAAGGTCGCCCTCACCGCCGAGGGCGAAAGGTTCTATGAGCGGGTACAGGAAATTCTGGCGGATATTTCTGCTGCGACCTCAATGTTCGATCGATCCGGAATAACGCTCACAGGCCGACTTCGCGTCGATATCCCAAGCGCCTTCGCACAGATGAAATTCATCAATAGCCTTAAAGAATTCACCGTCTGCTACCCAGGTATCAACATGATTCTGGGCGTGACTGATCGGGCCGTCGACTTGATAGGCGAAGGCGTCGACTGTGCGTTGCGTATCGGCGATCTACCGGATTCGAGCCTGATCGCTCGCCCTGTCGCAATGGCGACGATGGTGACGTGTGCCGCGCCAGAGTATTTGAACGAGCATGGCGAACCCAAGACGCTCGACGATCTGGCCTCCCATCGAGGCGTCAACTTCTTGTCCGGTCAGAGCAACAGAATATTGCCCTGGCATTTTTCGGTAAAAGCTCAGGATCGATCCTTTGTGCCTGACGCCGGCATCACCGTCACCGAGTCGAATGCGTACGTTCAGTGTGGCGTGTCGGGCTTCGGAATAATTCAGGCGCCCGGGATCGCCGTGGCCAAGCATTTGGAAAGTCGCGGTTTGGTGGAAATTCTAAAACCCTATCGGCCAGCCCCTCGTCCCGTGTCATTGCTATACCCGAGCCGGACTCATCTTGCGCCCCAGGTTCAAGTTTTTATTGAGTGGCTGCAAGTGCGTTTTCCGCAGCTTCATTCTGACTGGCTGGAACTTTAGCGATTGAGCTGTGTGAACGATGGTTATGGGCAGAACCGATCCTCCCTGAACGTCCCTTCTTCCCCTATTCACACAACAGCCCTTATGTAACCCGAAAACACGCCGATACCGTGCTGCAGCACGGAAGCACCGCAGCAGCACTTACTTCATGGACGGTAGGAACCCGATCAATGTTGGAACACCTCTGGCGCAGCATCCATTCCCCGGACTACTTGCCCAACGTAATGGAGTGGATGCTCCATATTCTGCTCAGCCCGTTCATGGTGATCATGTGCCTGATGGTCGGCGCGCTGGCCGGCAAATGGTGGAGAGCACTGCCCTACGGCAGTCTGACTTGTTATGTGGTCTTTCTGAGCCGGTCTTCTTTCTATCGGTGGGAAAGCATTTTCCCCGTAGCCGGTCTGCCTGCACTGGCAATCGATGGCGCGCTATTGGCGCTCCTCGGCTTCTATTTGAAAGGCGTACTAAGAACCCGCTCTGAAGCAAAACCCGAAGGCCATTGGCTGCGCAGGCTTTATCAAGGCCTTAAGGTCTTCATGGTGACAGTCATGGTGATGTTCTGGGGAGTCGTCGTGCTGTTTGTCGTGGTCTTCACTGTCTCGGTCGCGACCCAACCGTCATTGGCACACTGAGCGGCCTTCTGCTGGCCAGGGTCTGAACGAAAAAGTGCCCGCTGGCTAGCGTTCAAATCGTCCAGACGCTGGATGCATTCTTTTACTCGCAGCCCCTACAGGGTGACGCCATTCGCACCAATGCGAACGCTGAACGCTTCGTATTTGCCTAAGGCCTGTCGCCTGAGTAGAATGAGATTAATTATCAATCATGTACTTTCCGGGGATTCGATGCGCAGCGATGAAACGCTAGGTACTGCAGATCTAGGGCTGCTCTATCGCACCCACCACTCGTGGTTACACGGCTGGCTGATCCGACGCATTGGATGTCGCGATAACGCAGCAGATTTGGCGCAGGACACCTTCGTACGTCTGCTCAAATCCCGTCAGTCCAGCCCCTTGCGCGAACCACGTGCCTATTTGAGCAGTATCGCCCGCGGACTGATGATTGATCAGTATCGTCGTCGCGAACTCGAACGTGCCTACCTGGAAAGCGTCACGTTGCTGCCTCAACACGAGGTTCCCTCGGAAGAAAGCCGGCTGCTGATTCTTGATGCGCTGGAGCGCATAGACCGCATGCTCAGCATGCTTAAACCAAGGGTTCGCCAGGCGTTTTTATTTGCCCGACTCGACGGTCTGACGTGCGCGCAAATAGCCGAAAAGCTCGGTGTTTCCCGCGCGACGATTGAGCGCGACCTAGCCACTGCCCTGCAACACTGCTATCGCTTGCGTTATGTCGAGGCCTGAGCCGCAGGCGCTGGATCCGGCCATTGTTGAACAGGCGATCCAATGGCTGGTGCGCCTGCGCTTCAATCAAGCCGATGAACAAACACAGCTTACTTTTGAGCACTGGCTGCAGCAGCGCCCAGAGCATGTGTTGGCGTGGCAGCGTGTGGAAACGCTTGGGGATGAGTTTGCCGGCGTACCCGCTCAACTGGCGCGCCAAACCCTTGATGGCAGCCATCAGGGAATGCGGCGGCGGGACGGCCTGAAACTACTGGGCATATTGGCCACCGTTGGCACGGCAGCCTGGCTCGGCCGGGACTACACACCCGTACCCGCCATGCTTGCGCAGCAGCGCAGCAGCACCGGCGAGCGACGACGTTTCCAACTCGATGATGGCAGCCTTATCCAACTCAATAGCGATAGCGCCGTCGACAGCGATTTCGACGCCCAGCGACGCCTGATCATCCTGCGACGGGGTGAAATCATCGTGAATGTCGGCGCCGATCAACACTCGCCGCAAACGCGACCGTTCTGGGTGCAATCACGCGACGGGATCATGCGCGCCCAAAGTTCCCGCTTTCTGGCACGCGAGCTTGACGAAGGCACGCTGGTCGCAGCTCAGGAAGGATCAGTCACGGTGTTCCCCGGCGCCAGTCAAAGTCCTGCGAGCCGCAGCGTCCAGGCAGGCAATCAGTTGCTGTTCACATCAAGTGGCGCCCGAACGTTCAGCGACAACGGTCTTGATCTGTGGAGCTGGGGTGACGGCGTGATCAGTGCGCGCAATATGCGCCTCAAGGATTTCATCGTGGAGTTGTCGCGCTATCGCCCAGGGGTATTGCGCTGCGCCGAAGAGGTTGCGGATCGCCGCGTTTCCGGCACCTTCCAGCTCGGCGACAACGATCAGGTCCTGGCACTGATCGCGCAATCACTGCGCTTGCACATTGATTACCGAACCCGTTATTGGGTAACCGTGACCGCTGCTACCTGAGCCCATCAAAACTACCTGAAAAATAATGAGGTGGTTTCTCATTATCGTTCGACCTCTAAGGAAGGCCGGAATACAGGCCAGTCTGTCGATGTCCTTTCTTGGAGCGAGAAAATGAGTTCGTCCCCGGTTTCACAGCGCCATCCATTGAATCGTGCCTTGCAGGGTGCGATGTTGGGTTTGATCGTCAGCAGCTACACATTGCCGTCGCTGGCGCAAACGTCGAGCGCTGACCACAGCAATCAAATAAAGCAGTGGAACATCGCTGCCGGCCCACTGGCGCCGGCGCTTGATCGCTTTGCGCGCGAGGCCGGCATCAGTCTTTCCTTCGACGCGTCGAGTGTTGCGAACCGCACCACCGCTGGCGTGAATGGCTCGCTCGATACGTCTACAGCACTGTCATCGTTGCTGCAGGGGAGCCAATTGCAGATCGAACAGCAAGGCCCGAATGCTTACCTGCTGGTCCCTCAAGCAAAGACCGCCGGCCCGCTGGAACTCGACGCAACGGACGTCGAGGACTACCGCCTTGCCCCTCTCATCATCAATGCCAAGGTCAGGGTCAGTGCCGACGACGACGCCAACTCGGTGGTCGCCAAGGAACTCTGGGTTGGCGGCAAGGTGGCGACCAGCATTCTCAATACACCGGCATCGGTATCAGTTGTTACCAACAAAGAAATGGAGCAACGCAGCGTCAGCACCACGGAAGAGGCGCTGCAATACACACCCGGCGTGATCACTGACTTCTATGGTACGGATGACCGCAACGACTATTTCCAGATCCGCGGCTTTCAGGCTACAACCTACCGGGACGGCTTGACCCTGAGTTCGATGCGCGGCGTACGCGAAGATCCATTCGCTTATGAGCGCATCGAGATTCTGCGTGGCGCCAACTCCACCCTGTTTGGCCCGGCGGACCCTGGCGGCTCGGTAAATTTCGTGAGCAAGCAGCCGCGCTTCGAGCAGTTTGGCCAAGGCTATGTGACCTACGGATCCTTTGACCATGTCGAGACAGGCATCGATGTGGGGGATGCGCTGAACGACGAGAAAACCCTGGCTGGCCGCTTTACTGCCAAGGGCCAAAACAGCGACCGCGAGTACGATCACTCGCAGGACGATAACCAGTTGTTCATGGGTGGCCTGACCTGGGCACCGACGGATTACACGTCGGCGACGATGATTCTGGACTACCTGAAAACCGAAAGTTCGCCCAACAGTGGCGGTTATCCGCTGGACAAGGAATACGACCGCAGCAAGTTTTATGGCGAGCCCAGCTACAATTTTCACGATGTCGAGCGCACCAGTCTCAGCGGTAACGTCACCCATGACTTCGACAACGGCTTCGTGCTGCGCAGCAATCTGCGTTACAGCAAGTTGACCGATGATTTTGGCTACGTTTACCTGAGCGACAGCGCCGCACGTGTCGGTACTACCGTTGACCGCTATCAGTTTGGAACGGACACCGAAGCCGACCAGTTCAACGGCAATCTGATGCTGCAATACGATGCCCGCTTCGAGAACATCGACAGCAGCAGCCTGGTGGGCGTGGAGTACCTCGATTCGACCACCAAGGAAAGCTCGGTCTACGCCCCGACGACCTCGATTGACATTGCAAACCCCGTGTTTACTGGCGTTTCACGCTCAATCGCGCCATATGCCGTCAACAAGCGAGACGCGACCACCAAGGCCGTATTCCTTCAGCAGAACCTGTCGTTCTACGAGCGTTTCATCGTCACCGGCGGTGTGCGCAACGACTCGATGGACCTGACCAGCAAAGGCTTGCAATCCACTGAGAAAGACACCTTCTCCGAAACCTCCTACCGAGGTGCGTTGACCTATATCGTCAACGACGAGGTGTCGACCTATGTGAGCATGGTGGAATCCGTCTCGCCGCCGCAGGTTGGCGTCACCCCGCAGACGGGCAGGCAGTACGAAATAGGCGTGAAGTATGCGCCGATGGGGATGGACGCCCTGTTCTCCGCAGCCGTTTATGACCTGACTCAGGAAAACGTCACCATCGCCGTGGTGCTGCCGAGCGGCATCATTGAGCAACAGACCGTGGGCGAGTCGCGGGCGCGTGGCCTCGACCTGGAGGCGAAGGCGCAGGTGACGCAGAACCTCAGCCTGATCGGTGGCTATTCCTATATGGAGTCCGAGGTACTGCGCGGTGCGTTGTTCGACGGCAGTTCGCTGAAGGGTAATGAGTTCGCCACGGCACCCAAGCATTCCGCTTCGCTCTGGAGTTACTACGACGTGCCCGCGACTGATGTCAGCGTTGGCTTGGGAGCGCGCTATATCGGCTCTTATTACTTCGACGCCGCCAACTCCGGCAAAAGCGATGGCACCACGCTGTTCGACGCCGCCTTCAACTACAAGATCGCCAAAGGCACCGACCTTGCGGTGAACCTCAGCAACCTGCTGGATGAGCAGCACGTGGTCGGTTCCGGCACAGCAAACTTCTACAACCCGGGTCGCGAGGTTACCGCCAAATTGAGTTACAACTGGTAAGCAGGCGTGTAGGCCTTTTTCCCATATAGGAACCGGTGCCCGCTTAATCGCGGGCACTGTCAATCTGGCCATCAATCGGCAAGGTGAAAGCAAGGACGTTTGATTTTCACCGTTACGTGCCAGTCACGCGAGATCGCATCAACCTGTTTTCGAACATCTGCTTTCGGCCCAGAAGCGGACATTCGTACCGCTAGTCAACTACACTGTCGCGACAATCGCATTCAAATTTGGTGCAAGTGTTCATCGGGAAAAAGGGAGGATTGATGAGTCTTGATCTGTGCTTGGAAGCTGATAGTACGCTCACAATTTTGACATTGAGCAATGCCCTTGAGAATGCTGGTGCTCGAAAAGTCGAGGTAACAGAAGATGGGCTATACGCTGAATTTAGCTCAGGACTTAAATTACGTACCGATGACGCTTTCGGTGACCCCTCGATTTATGCTGAGAATACAATGGGTATCGACTTTCCTGTCGCTGTGCGTTGTACCATCAGAATTAAAGGGCCCGAACCAGAGGGAGAGTCGGCTATAGACGATTTGGAAAAAGTCGCCCAATCAATATCTCAGTCGTGTTCAGCCTTCTTTCTAGTTAGCTTTCAGTTCGAACAAACCATGTACTGGCGGGATGCGACAGGGCTACATCGTCCTTGAGGTCGGTGCCTGCGCGTCGTGCTACAGATATTTTTGAATGGTGCTTTTCGGACAAAAGCGCCTTTAATTGATGGGCCGCAATTGGCCGAAAGCTGACCCTCCACACCCGCCCAATCTCAGATGGGCATCCCCCCTCCATCGTCACAAGATGATTGATCGCTGAACCAAAACGCCCCAAGTCAACGAAAAACCGGAAAATCCGGATTGTCATCGACTTCCAACACTGCCTCATGAGAAACGGCTGCTCCCCTCAAGCAGCCGCATTCGCCTCGACAAGATGAACCTCCGTGGCATTGCGCCCCGCCATCCACGCCAACACCGACGCGACAACCAAGACAGCGGCACTAAGCTCGAACGTAGCTTTATAACCACTCAAATCAAAAGCCAGACCACCAATGATCGCGCCACCGGCGATTGCCAGTTGAACAATCGCCACGAGCAAGCCGCCTCCGGCTTCCGCATCATCCGGAAGCGTCTGCGCCAGCCATGTCCACCAGCCGACCGGTGCGGCCGTGGCGACCAGTCCCCAGAGGCCGAGCAACACGGCGGTCAGCACCGGTGATTTGCCGAAGCTGACCAACGCCAGCGCGATGGCCGCCATGATCAGCGGGATGACGGTCAACGTGCGGTACAGGCCGCGGCCCATAAACCGTTCGATCAGAAAGGTGCCGACAAAACCGGCCAGTCCCAGCCCTAGCAGCATCAAGGACAACGTTGAAACGCTGGCGCCCGTCACGCCTTCAAGAAAGGGTCGCAGGTAGGTGAACAGCATGAATTGGCCCATGAAAAAAACGCTGACGGCGACCATGCCCAAGGCCACCGGCGGCTGCTTCATCAGGCGCAGGACGTTGCCGCTATTTGCCTGGCGCTCAGCCTTGAACGACGGCAGGCTGATCATCAGCCACACGGCGGCAAGCACCGCGACCGGAACCACACAGAAGAATGCGCCACGCCAGCCAATCAGCGAGCCAAGAAAGCTGCCCGCCGGAGCGGCGATTACGGTGGCCAGCGCGTTACCGCCATTGACGATGGCCAGCGCTCGCGAAACCTGTTCAGGCTTCACCAGACGCATTGCAGTCGCCGCCGATAGTGACCAGAAACCACCAATCGCAATCCCGATCAACGCGCGCCCTAACATGAAAGACGGGTAGCCCGGCGCGACCGCGACCACCGTGCCGGAGACGATCATCAGCAAGGTCAGGCCCAGCAGCAATTGTTTGCATTCGATGCGCGCGGCGACCGAGGCGATCAACAGGCTGGTGATCAAGGCAAAGGCGCCCGACACGGAAATCCCCTGCCCGGCCTGGCCTTCGGTGATGTGCAGGTCTGCCGCAATCGGCGTCAGCAGGCTAACCGGCATGAACTCTGAAGCGACCAAAGCGAATGCGGCCAGCGACATGGCCAGCACAGCGCTCCAGCCGCCTGTTCTTTTAGAAGGATCTGTAGAAGGAAAGGTCATGGGAACTACCTGTGGTGCGAAAAAACGTATGGGTGTGATGCGCAGGGGCAAGCAGTTTGTCGCTCTTGCGAGCACTGCCCCTGTAACAGATAGACACATTCTCCCGGTCAATCCGGCCCTTCCCTAGTGCATTCCTCTTGAATGCTTGCCTGATCCTCTGGCGATGCAGGGTGATGGATAGGAAACGTCTCGCGCGCGGATTAGAGTTCGGTCAACAGGAGTGACCCGACATGATCCCTACCCCTCTGCCGCAGAAATCACCTTTGGCGTTGCACATTGACCCGCGCGTGAAGGCCCCGGGTGACTTCGCCACGGCCATCCCTGGCTTGTCGTTGTTTCGTCGCGACCAACCGGCGCCGCCCGTGGTGTGCATGATCGAACCGAGCCTGATTCTGGTCGGTCGCGGCGAGAAGCGCTTGTGGGTCGGTGGTGAGGGCTACAGCTATGACCCTTCACGGTTTCTGGTGACCTCACTGGATCTGCCCGCCAACTCCGAAGTGATGCTTGCCAGTCCTGAGCAGCCCTGTGTCGGCCTCGTGCTGAAGCTGGATGTGAGCATGCTCGCCGAGGTCATCACCAAGAGCGGCTTGCCGGCCAAGCGGCAGCCAGCAACGGGCACGGGCGCCGCGATTGGCAGTCTGTCGTCGGCGTTGGAGGGCGCGCTTGATCGCCTGCTGGCATTGCTCGACGAACCCGAGGCGATCCCGGTGCTGGCGCCGCTGATTCTGCGCGAAATCCACTACCGGTTACTCCACACCGATCAAGGTGCGCGGCTGCGGCAGATCACGGCCGTCGATGGTCAGGGTTATCGCATCGCCAAGGCGATTGACTGGCTCAAGCTCAACTACGCAGATGCCCTGCGCATCGACGATCTGGCCGCGCGGGTGCAGATGAGCGCGCCGACCTTTCACCATCATTTCCGCCAGCTCACCGGCATGAGTCCGCTGCAGTACCAGAAATGGCTGCGGCTCAACGAAGCGCGGCGGCTGATGCTGGTCGAGCGCCTCGACGTTTCGCGGGCGGCGTTTGCCGTCGGCTATGAAAGCCCTTCGCAGTTCAGCCGCGAATATGGCCGGCTGTTCGGCACCGCGCCGAGTCGTGACATCGCCCTTTTGCGCGGGCAGCCATTCGAAGCAGAAGCCCTCGGCACAGTCGCGAATTGAACGAAAAACGCTGATGCGCCTCGCCGCGTGTCACCGCTCATAACAATGCACGTCAACCGATGATCAGCGGGTGAATCATGGAACTACGAATCAACCAGAAGACCTATCAGGTCGATGCCGACGCCGATACGCCCTTGCTGTGGGTGATCCGCGATGATCTGGGCATGACCGGGACCAAGTACGGCTGCGGACTGGCGCAATGCGGCGCCTGCTCCGTGCTGGTGGACGGCAATGTAGTGCGCTCGTGCGTCACGCCGGTGGCCGGTGTGGTCGGCCGGGAGGTCACCACGATTGAGGCCATCGAAACCGATGACGTGGGCAAACGAGTGGTCTCGACCTGGGTCGATCTGCAGGTCGCTCAGTGCGGCTATTGCCAGTCCGGGCAGGTGATGGCCGCCACCGCGCTGCTCAAACAAAACCCCAAGCCGAGTGCTGCGCAGATCGAGGCGGCAATGGTCAATCTGTGCCGCTGCGGCACTTACAACGCCATTCATGCCGCCGTGCATGAGCTTGCCGGCAAGGGAGACGCGTGATGAACGTTCGAATCGACCCTTCACAGCAAGCCTCGGTACTGGATCTGCACGAGCCGATCAATGTATCGCGCAGACGTTTTCTCACCGGTACCGCCGTCGGTGCACTGGTCCTCGGCTTCGGTCTGCCGCTGGGTGCGACGCGCGTGCAAGCTGCCGCTTCTGCGACGGTTGAACGCGGCACGCAGGTCCCGGCGTTTCTCGAGATCCGTCCGGACAACCGCGTGCGCCTGCTCTGCCCGTTCATGGAAGGCGGACAAGGCACGTTCACCGCGATGGCGCAGATTGTCGGTGAAGAACTCGATGCCGACCCGGCGACCTTTCTGGTTGAAGCGGCGCCGCCCGGCGAAGCCTATGTGGTGTTGGAAAACGGCATGCGCATCACCGGCGGTAGCATGTCGGTGCGCATGAGCTACCCGGTCATGCGCCGCCTCGGCGCCCTCGCCCGCGCCATGTTATTGCAGGCAGGCGCGCAGCAACTTGGCGTGCCGGTGAGCGAGTTGAGCACCGAGCCCGGCAAAGTCGTGCATGCCAAGTCGGGCCGCTCGCTGGCTTACGGTGAACTGGCCGAGCGCGCGATGGATCTGCCGGTTCCCGATCCGGCCTCCGTGCAACTGCGTGATCCGAGCCAGTTCCGCTGGATCGGCAAACCGGTGAAGCGCCTCGATGCCTACGACAAGTCCACCGGCAAGGCGCTGTACAGCATCGATCTGAAGGTCGACGACATGCTCCATGCTGCCGTGCAACATGCCCCGCGCCTGGGCATGACGGTCGGCAACCTGCGCAACGAAGAGCAGGTCAAGGCAATGAAAGGCGTGCATTCCGTGCATCGTCTGCCGGGTGCCGTGGCGGTGCTCGCCGAGCGCTGGTGGCACGCCAAACGTGCCGTCGAGGCAATTCAGGTCGACTGGCAAGAGCCAACGGCCGATAGCAAAGTGCGGCCGATGCCCGCCGACTTTTCCAGCGATGCCTGGTTCAAACGCCTCGCCGAAGATAAAGGCCCGGCCAAAGATGATGAAAACGAAGGCGACGTGGCGTCGATCCTCAAGGAAACCAAGACCCGGATCGACGCCACTTACCACAACCAATACCTGAACCATGGACAACTGGAGCCGCCTTCGGCACTGGCCCGATTCAACCCGGACGGTACGCTGGAAGTCTGGTTGCCGAATCAGGCGCCGGACATGTTCCGTGCCGACATTGCCAAACGCACAGGGCTGGATCCGTCGCGCATCACCTTGCATTCGCCGCTGCTAGGCGGGTTCTTCGGCCGGCATTTCCTCTACGACTCGGCCAGTCCCTACCCGCAGGCGATCGCGCTGGCGAAAGCGGTTGGCCGCCCGGTCAAGCTGATCTGGAGTCGCGAAGAAGAGTTCCTGCGTGATGTGCTCCGTCCGGTTGCCGCAGTGAATTTCCGTGGCGCTCTGGACGCCGACGGCTGGCCGCTGGCAATCGAAGCGATCAGTGCCACTGAAGGCCCGACCGAAGCCCTCGCCGGCAAGCAAGGTGAAAAGCTCGACCCGACGGCGCTTGAAGGGTTGTCAGGCAAAACCTATGCGATCCCCAACAAACGCATCGCGCAGATCTACGTCAAAGGTCCAGCGATGCTCGGTTACTGGCGTTCGGTGGGCAATTCGCTCAACGACTTCTTTTATGAATCGTTCCTCGATGAACTGGCCGACAAGGCCGGCAAGGACCCGTTCGACCTGCGCCTGCATTTGCTGCGCGACAACAAACGCCTGACCACCCTGCTGCAAACGGTGGGTGAACTGTCGGGCGGCTGGAAGCGCGGGCCGTTTACCGCCGAGGATGGCAGCAAACGTGCACGCGGCGTGGCCATGGCTTCACCGTTCGGTACAGAGACGGCGGTGATCGCCGAGGTGTCCATCGAGAATGGCCAGGTCAAGGTGCACGACATCTGGCAGGCGATTGATCCGGGCAGCATCGTCAACCCGGCGATTGTCGAGGCTCAGGTCAATGGCGCTGTGGCGCTGGGGCTGTCGCAAACCCTGGTGGAAGAAGCCGTGTGGATTGATGGCAAACCCCGGGCGCGCAACTACGACTTGTATCCGATCCTGCCGCCTGCGCGGATGGCTCGGGTCCATGTGCGGGTGGTCGAGAGTGGAGAAAAAATGGGCGGCATCGGTGAACCGCCGTTGCCTGCGGTCGCGCCCGCCGTCGCTAACGCGGTGGCAAGGCTAACCGGTCAGCGGGTGCGCAGCCTGCCCATGAGCCGACACACCTTCACTTGATTAGCGCCGGAGCGTCCATGAATAACAGCCGATTCGCAAGAACCGCTGGCTGGCTGGCGGTGCCGTGCCTGGTCGCGGCAGGCCTGCTGGCCTGGTATGTCACCCGCGAGCCCGTCTCGCGCCTTGAAACCCATCAGATCGCCGTGGCCGACATCGACCCGGCGCTGGTCGCTCGAGGCGAATACGTCGCCCGGCTCAGCGACTGCGTGGCCTGCCACAGCGTGCCGGGCGGTGCGCCGTTCGCTGGCGGCCTGGAAATGGCCACACCGCTGGGCTCGATCCATGCGACCAATATCACCCCGGACGCGGAAACCGGCATCGGCCACTACAGCCTGGCGGATTTCGACCGGGCGGTGCGTCACGGCGTGGCACCCGACAGTCGCCGTCTGTATCCGGCGATGCCCTACCCGTCCTACGCCAAGCTCAGTGACGATGATGTGCGTGCGTTGTATGCGTTCTTCATGAAAGGCGTGGCGCCGGTGAAACAGGCGAACATCCCGAGTGCGATTCCGTTCCCGCTGAACCTGCGCTGGCCGATTGCACTGTGGAACGGTGTGTTTGTCGATGCCGAACCGTATGCGGCCAAACCGTCGCAGGATGAACAGTGGAACCGTGGCGCTTACCTTGTTCAAGGCGCCGGGCACTGCGGCAGTTGCCACACGCCGCGCGGCCTGGCGTTCAACGAGAAGGCACTCGATGACACCGGTAAGCCGTACCTCGCCGGCGCCTTGCTCGATGGCTGGTACGCACCGAGCCTGCGCGATGATCACAACACTGGGCTGGGCCGTTGGAGCGAACCGGAGATCGTGCAGTTCCTCAAGACCGGGCGCAACCAACACGCGGTGGTCTACGGCTCGATGACCGAAGCGTTCAACAACTCCACGCAGTTCATGAGCGATGACGATCTGAGCGCGATTGCCCACTACCTGAAGTCGCTTCCCGGAGATCGCGAACGGGATGGCGCGCCTTGGCAGTATCAAGCAGTGTCGGCAACGGAACGTCTGGACTCACCCGGTGCGCATACCTATGTGACGCGCTGTGCTTCCTGCCATGGTCTGGACGGCAAGGGTCAACCTGAATGGATGCCGCCGCTGGCCGGCGCTACCTCGGCACTGGCCAAGGAGAGCGCTTCGGCGATCAACATCACCCTGAATGGTTCGCAGCGTGTCGTAGCCGCCGGTGTGCCGGACGCCTATCGCATGCCGGCCTTCCGTGAGCAGTTGTCGGATCAGCAGATCGCCGAAGTGCTGACCTTCATGCGCAGCACCTGGGGCAATCAGGCCAGCGCTGTCGATGCGCAGACCGTGGGCAAACTGCGTGAGCACACCGATCCGGCCAGCAGCAGCCCGATCATCCTGCAGATGCGCTAGAGGAGAGCTTGATGGAAAGCATCGACTTGCTGGTTCTGCGCACAGCGCGGGACTGGCTTGCCGCCGGCGAACGTGTGTTGCTCGCCACGGTTGCGCGCACCTGGGGTTCTTCACCGCGTCCGACCGGGTCGATGATGGCTTTGCGTGACGATGGTCGCGTGATGGGCAGCGTGTCCGGTGGCTGCATCGAGGACGATCTGATCCTTCGCTTCACCACGGCGCATGGCGGCAGCGCTTTTAGCGACAGCGCACCGCAAGTGGTGCGCTATGGCGTCAGCGCCGACGAGGCGCATCGCTTCGGCTTGCCGTGCGGTGGCACGCTGGAACTGATCCTTGAGTTCAACCCGGCGTGGCAGTCGCTTGATGAGCTGCTGGCGCAACTGGACGCAGGGCAACTGGTTCGCCGTCGCCTGACGCTGGAGTCCGGTCAGGTCATACTTGAATCCACCGCAACGCCGGAACAATTCAGTTTCGATGGTGCGCAGATGCTTAACACTCTGGGACCGGGCTACCGGATGCTGATGATCGGGGCCGGCGCGCTGGCCGAATATCTGGCCACCATGGCGTTGTTCAACGGCTTCAAGGTGGCGGTGTGCGATCCGCGTCCCGAGTACATCGAGACGTGGGCAGTAGACGGTGTGGAGCGGATTGTCGGCATGCCGGACGACGTGGTCCGCGACTTCGCGGTCGATCTGCGCACCTGCATCGTCGCCTTGAGTCATGACCCCAAACTCGACGATCTGGCCCTGCTCGAAGCGCTCCACGGCCCGGCGTTCTACATCGGTGCGATCGGCTCGCGGCGCAACAGCCAGCTGCGCCGGGAACGCCTGATTGAGCATTTTGGTGAAACCGAAGCGTCGCTTGAGCGCCTGCACGGGCCGATCGGCCTCTACATTGGCAGCAAAACGCCTGCGGAAATCGCGGTCAGTGTGATGGCCGAGATTCTTGCGGCGAAGAATGGCGCCAGCCTGCCGAAAGCGTTTTCAATTGCCAGGGCCAAAGCGCTCGCAGAATGAGCCGCGCGGCTACTCTGTGTCGGCGATGTCGGCCGGCAGCGAAACGACGTGGTTTATCAGGTGACGATTCCGGCTATTGATGAGTTGTCTGCACAAACCAGCTCACTGTGTTCTTCGACAGGTCATAGAACCCCTCCCGACCAGAAGGGTCTGCTCTCCTATGACCTCACAGGAATACGTCCCATGTCCGCGCAAAGCAACCTTGTCATCCTCGCTCGGGGAGGCTACGCCGCCCGGGGAATGCTGTATCTGATCATCGGTATCTTTGCGTTACTGGCAGCCCAGGATTCAACCAAACCGAAAGACAGCCACAAGAGTCTGGAAGCCCTGCTGGGCCAGCCTTTCGGCTATTTTCTGGTGGGGCTTGTCGTTGCGGGACTGCTCGCGTTTGCCGCCTGGCGTGTTCTGTAAGCCACGCGTGATGTCGATCATCACGGCAAAAAACTCAAAGGCCTGGTGATTCGCACAGGGCTGTTTGTGGGCGGCTTGGTCAACGGTGCTCTGGCGTTCTTTGCATTGGGCCTACTCATAAGCGGGATTAAAAGCTCGGGCAATTCCGCAGGACAAACCCAAGACTGGCTGGCGCATCTGCTGTCCTGGGAACACTCGAACTGGCTGGTGTACCTGATCGCCCTCATTCCTCTTGGGGTCGGCATTGCTCACATCTTCAAGGGTTGGAAAGCGACGTTCGAGAAATATTTCGAGGCCGACGAGGATGTCATGCGCTACGTCCGCCCGGTCTCGCGGTTTGGTCTGATCGCGCGCGGTGTCGTGTTTATCGAGATTTCATTGCTGCTGGCAATCAGCGGCTCCACCTATCAGGCCATGGATCCACCGGGTATGAAGGAAGCGCTCGATGCGCTGCAGAATCTACCCGCTGGCTGGCTGATCTTGATGGTGATGGCCTTGGGGCTGATTGCCTTCTCGGTCTACAGTCTGGCGGAAGCTTTCTGGCGCAAGATCAATATGGATGTGCCGGGAGTCGCGAGACCGTAGGGTGTAATCCAGTCCCCATGGCGCTCGTCACCCCGTCAGCGGGGACGCTACTGTTTCGATCACACCCGATAATACTCGCGATACCACCGTACAAACTCCGCCACACCCACCTCAACCTCGACCTGCGGCGAAAACCCGATCCAGTCTGCCAGCGCCGAAACATCAGCCCAGGTCTTGACCACATCGCCGGCCTGCATCGGCAGCAAATTGCGCTGGGCTTTTATGCCTAATGCCGTCTCCAGGCAGTCGACAAAATCCAGCAGCGCTATCGGCCTGCCCCGCCCCAAGTTGAAAATCCGGTGGCTGCCACGGGCGTCTTTGTCGGGCGTTGGCGGCTTCGGGCACAGGCGGACGATGCTTTCGACAACGTCATCGACGTAGGTAAAGTCCCGCGCCATCTGACCCTGGTTGTAAACATCAATCGGCCGCCCCTGAAGGATCGCTTCGGTGAACCTGAACAACGCCATGTCCGGTCGGCCCCATGGCCCATAGACGGTAAAAAACCGCAGGCCGCTGGCCTTCAGGCCGTAGAGATGGCAGTAGCTGTCGGCAAGCAATTCATTGGCGCGTTTGGTGGCGGCATACAGGGACACCGGATGCTCGACCGCGTCATCGACGCTGTATGGCAGCTTGCTGTTGGCCCCGTACACCGAACTGCTCGACGCGTAGATCAGATGCGCAGGTGGATAGTGGCGGCAGGCTTCCAGCACATTGAGAAAGCCCAGCAGATTTGATTGCGCATAGGCATCCGGGTTGTCGAGCGAATAGCGCACACCCGCTTGCGCGGCCAAATGCACAACCTCGGTGAACCCCTGCTCTTCGAACAGAGCCATCAAGGCTGGCTTATCGACAATGTCTATGGTCTGGAAACGGAAACCTTTTAGCTCGCTCAACTGCTTGAGGCGCGCCTGTTTGAGTTCCACGCTGTAATAATCGTTAAGATTGTCGATGCCGATTACTTGATGGCCTTGCAATATCAATCGTCTGACCGTGTGATATCCGATAAAGCCTGCAGCACCTGTAACAAGAACGGACATATTCGCCTCTCCAGCCAAGTCGCCAGGCGATTAGTTATAGCGTTGGTCGACTTGCGGAGTCCAGACTTTATAACTTCCCCAACTATGGGGTTTAACGTCTGATCTAAATGGCAAGCGACGACTCTGAAGTGACAGTAAAGTTTCTTGCCTTCCGACAAAAGGATGACGCCTTAAAAAACAATAACCTGCGCACGAGTGCCATCACTAGCGGATAAATGGCGTGTTTTTTGACTGGGAACGTTTGACAGACCGCAAAGACTGGCCGATAACTACCAAGGTTCATTTTTACAGGGCGCGAGCAATCTTCTACTCGCGCCCTGTCGTTTCAGAGACAACTACTTAGTTACCTATCATTAAAGCTGCATGAGCAGACCGTGCGGTAGCTTTGTCTTCTGAAAAGTTAAGCCGCGGCTTATTGCCTATGCGCCGCACACTATAGCGTCACGCCGCAGTTCGACGCACCTTAATGAAACGCTGTGTGATTCAAGTTTGAAACACTTCAGTGTTAATAAAATAAGAATAGACTTTCACCCTTTGCCCTTACTTAGCCCTCGATAGAGCTCCTGCCTGCATAAACTTTCGATCATTACAGAGTTTACCAGCATGCCAGTTATCAGCTCCGAACGTCCCTTTTGGTACCTTTTGCAATGCAAGCCACGTCAGGATGAGCGCGCTCATCTCAACCTGCTCCAACAGGATTACGTGGTATTTCACCCCCAACTCCTCAGTGAACGCATCATTCGCGGGAAACGACAGCGAGTGCGCGAATCGCTATTCCCCGGGTATTTGTTTATCCAACTCAGTCGTAACGACAATTGGGGGCCCTTGCGTTCTACACGCGGGGTCAGTCGCATCGTCGAATTCAATCACGGTCCGGCGACGGTGGCAGAGCACGTCATCGAGCACTTGCGTGCGCGCTGTATCGAATCATCACTGTCGGGGCCGGATGAGGCCCTGGAACCGGGGCAGAACCTGCAGATCGTCAGCGGCCCGCTGGCACCCTTGGAGGGCGTGTTTCTCGGCTTGCACGGCAGCGACCGGGTGATGATCCTCTTGCAGTTTCTTAATCGCGAACAATCCGTTTGCTTGCCACTCAGCGTGATCGAACGTCAACAACCCAACGTTCAGAACTATCACTAACCCCCTTGCCTTATAGGCCTTTGCTCAGGAGCTATAACATGGCTTTGAAGTCACGATGCCCTGTCGCACTGCTGATGGCCTCTCTCTATCCTGGAATGGCCTGGAGTATCGATCCGCAAGCCATTAATGTTTACGGATTCGATTTCACGCCATCCTTTTTGTTTTCAGAAAGTTATGACGATAACTTTCGCGAAGTGGAAAACAGTAAACAGTCATCGATGGTCACCAAATTGGCGCCGACCTTCGAGCTCAAGGCGGAAGATCGCAACAGCGCGACTCGACTGATCTGGCAGCCCACTCGTTATATCTATCACGACGATTCCGATGCCTCGAACACAGCCCAGCGTGTGCGTGCCGACAGCATCATGGAGTTCACCGACCGCCATCGTCTCAAGCTCGATGCCGAATACCGTAAATGGGAGCGCACCGAGTCGACGGCGGTCGAGGGCATCAACGACAAACTCAACAATAAACGCGTGGGCGGTCTCTACACCTTCGGCGCTAAAAGTGCCGACAACCAAATCGATGTCGGCGCCAGTTACGCGCAACTTCGCTACGACAATGCCGACGGCATCAACGACGACAAGGAACGCAATACCACCGCCCTCACCAGCACCTGGTACCACCGCATCGGCAGTAACACCCGCGGCCTGCTGGAATATGACCACACCGACTTTGATTATCAGCAAGCCAACAGCCCGCGCAGCAGCAAGTCCGATGCGGTACTGGCCGGTGCCGTGTGGGACTTCACCGCACGTACGACGGGCAAAGTGCGCCTCGGTTATGAGCGCAAGAACTTCGACAACAGCGAATCCAAAGACCTCAACAACCCGACCTGGCAAGTCGATTTGCAATGGAAACCGCGAACCTATTCGACCTTTACCTTTGTCGCCCGTCAGGCCCTCGCCGAAGGCGACGATGGCGCTGATGCCGTGAAGTCGACGTTCACTCAGGTCGGTTGGCGCCACGGCTGGACCGAACGCATCACCACGGTGGCACAGGCCGGATACGGCCGTTATGTCTACGAAGGCCAAAGCCGTACCGACAATCTTCAGGACTACAACCTCGCCGTGGTGTACGCGATGCGCCGCTGGCTGGATATCGAATTGGGCTATCGGTATCGCGACAACGATTCCGATGCCGACGACGAAAGCTTCACCCGCAACGTGTTCCAGATCAGTTTCAACGTCAGCCTTTAGAGGGTCTCGACATGAACACACGCACACTCGTCTTGTTGTTCGCCCTGTGTTTTGTACCTCATACCTTTGCCGCAGACCCCAGCACGCAATACAAACTGGCCGCTGGCGATGTCTTGCGGATCATCGTCTTCGGTGAGCCGGAATTGAGCCTGAAAAAGATCCGCCTCAGTGATGCCGGCACTTTTTCCTACCCTTTTCTCGGTGAGATCTCTGCCAAGGGACTGACCCCCGGCCAAGTCGAAAAAATCATTGTCGACGGGCTGAAACAGGGATACCTGATCGACCCCAAAGTCAGCCTCAGCCAGATTGAATACCGCTCTTTCTACATCAATGGCGAAGTCAAGAAACCCGGCAGTTACCCGTTCGTGCCCGGCCTGACCCTGGAGAAAGCCATCGCCTTGGGTGGTGGCCTGACCGAGCGAGCCTCGATCAAACGCGTGACCATTTTGCGCGGCGATGGTGGCGCGACCCTCACCGATGACGTGACGCGCAACACCACGATTGCCCCTGGCGACACCATTTCCATTGCACAAGGCTTTTTCTAATCATGGACAACAGCCCTAGCACCTACGTCGAACGTCCTCTGCAAGCGCATCTGCATCAGCAGTACAGCGAAGACAAGGACACCCTTGACCTGTTAAAGCTCTGGAGAGTGATCTGGCGCGCCAAATGGAGCATCGCCTGGCTGGTGCTGGCGAGTGCTGCGCTGGCCGCGATTGTGGTCTCGAACATCACGCCGCAATACATCGGCAGCACGACCTTACTGTTCAACGATAAAACCCCGCCGCTGATGTCGTTCCAGCAAGTCAAGGATTCCGGCGGCAACGCCACGGATTACTTGCAAACCCAGCAGGCGCTCCTGCAATCGCGTGACCTTGCCGAACGCGCAGTGAAAAAACTCGGCCTGACCACGCACCCGGTCACCGACCCGCGCCAGCAATCAAAGCCCTGGTTTACACCGCGCCAGTGGCTGGCGGATCTCGACCTTGATCAATGGATCCCGGGGCTGAACCGCTTGATGCCGCTGAGCAAAAAAGACGAGCCCACTGAAGAAGATGTTTTCAATCAGGTCACGCAGAACCTCATGCTGCACACCAGCGTCAAGTTCGTCGGCAAGAGCCAATTGCTCGAGATCGAGGTCGAGTTGCCCGATCCGGTTCTGGCAGCTGCGGCGGCCAATGCGTTGGCGCAAGGCTTCACCGACAGCCAGCTCGATACCAGCGAGAAGTCCTCGCAAACCACCACCGCCTGGATGAACACACGGCTGGTCAAGCTGCGCGACAACTTGCGCGTGGCCGAGAAAAAGCTCCAGGGCTACCGCGAAGAGCAAGGTCTGGTGGACGTCGGCGGCGTTGCCACCATCAGTGCCAACGAACTGGAAATGACCGGTAATCGCATGGTCGACGCCCGGCGCAACCGCGCTGAAGCCGAGAGCGAATACCGCCAGGCGAAGGCCTTGGGCAACGGTGATCTGAGCCGCCTCTCCAGCGTACCTGCGGTGCTGAGCAATCCTTTGGTGCAGAAGTTCCAGGCCGACCGCGCTGTGGCGCAAGCCAAGGTGGATGAACTGGCGGGCCGTTATGGGCCAAAACACCCGAGCCTGCTTTCTGCGCAAACCGAATTGCGCACCGCCACCACCAGCCTGCAATTGCAGGTGCAGCAAGTGGTCGCCGGTATCGAGCGGCAATACCAGCTCGCCACTGCCAGTGAAGCCTCGCTGCGTCAGTCGTTCAACAGCAACAAGGCGCAAATCCAGGACATTGCGCGCAAAGAGTTTCAGTTGCGCGAGTTCCAGCGTGAGGTCGACAGCTCCCGCGCGCTGTATGAAACCTTCGTCACCCGCTTGAAAGAAACCACCGCCACCGCCGACATGGACTCGACCAAGGTGCGCATCGTCGACCCGGCCATTGTCCCGGTCGATGCGAGCAAACCGCGTAAAACCCTGATTGTCGCGATCGTCGGATTAATCGCAGCGGTGATCGGCGTTGCCTTGGCGCTGCTGTTCGAGAGCCTGAGCAATACCTTCAAAACCGACGAGTCGATCGAAAGCGCGCTGAACATTCCACTGCTCAGCGTCGTGCCGCTGGTGACGAAGAAAACCCGTCGGCAACTGGCGCGCTTGTTCGAGGATAACGACAACCCACGTTTTTCCGAAACCATTCGCAACCTGCGTACCTGGTTGATGCTGCAAAGCAGCGAAATGCCCTCGCAGGTGGTGCTGGTGACGTCGACGGTTGCCGGTGAGGGTAAAAGCACCATTGCCAACAATCTGGCCAGCTCGCTGACGTCACTCGAGCGAGTGCTGTTGATCGATGCCGACATGCGTCAGCCAACCTTGTCGCTGAACTTCGATTTCCCACCGGACAGCCCGGGGCTGGCGAATGTCATTGCCGGCACCGCCAGGCTTGAAGACTGCATTGTCTCGGTGGGCAATCTGGACATGTTGCCGGCCGGCAAGGTCCTGCCGGCACCGCTGGACATGTTCGCCGCCCGGCGTCTGCCGTCGCCGGCCGATTCGCTCAATCCCTTACAGCCGCCGCCGCAGGATCTGCTCAGCTCACCGCGCATGGCGCGCATGCTTGAGGCACTGAGGTCGCGTTACCGCCACATCATTATCGACTCTCCTCCTGCCGAGATGATCAGCGACGCGCTGTTGCTGGCGCGGCATTCGGATGCCGTGATCTATGTGGTCAAGGCCGACAGCACGCCGATCAGCCAGGTACAGCGCGGCCTTGCCGCGTTGCAGCAGAGCCATGTGCCGGTGTTTGGCACCGTGCTCAACCAGGTCGACCTGCGCAAGGCGCGCAAGTACGGCCATCACCACTCCCGGGCGTTCTATAACTACGATTTCGCGCCCAGGTAACACCTCAGGCGAATACGCCAGCCGCTACCCCCCTTCTGCCATCGCACAACCCGCTTCACCTCTGCCGAGCTACGGAATAGCCATCGGGCGACCCGTCCTGTCCGTTCGATTAGCGCTGATACATGACTGCTGCCTTGAGGTTAAGCCCATGACACCGCTCTATACCGCTCACCTGACGCACCGCCGAGGCCTGACCTTCTGGGGCCAGTGGCTGTGTGCACTGTCGCTGACCACCGTGTTGCTGATGTTGCTCGTGCATTGGCGCGTCGGCAGTCTGAACAGCGAATACCGCATCCTGATCATTCTCGCCGTGCTCGGCTCGGTGCCGATTTACAGCGTGATGCAGGTCTATCACAAGCGCCATGGTCTGTTGGTCGGCCTGGGCCGATTACTTGCCGGCTGGCTGATTCTACTGGCCGTGCTCGCGGCCATTGCCTTCATCACCCAGACCAGCGCGATCTATTCACGCCAAGTGATTATTGTCTGGGCCGTGTTGGGTTTCGTGGTGCAGGCGGCGAGTTTTCTGCCCCTGCATTACTTCGCCCGGCTGCACTCGCGCAAGGTCTGCAAAGAGCGCCGTTCGGTGATCATCGGCACCTGCCCGACGGCCCATGAGCTGGCGAAAAAACTCTCGCGACCGAACCGCGCGCTGGTGCTCGGTTTCATCGCCGCTGCCGACAATAGCGGCCCGGCCCCGAGCATTCTGCCGCTGCTCGGCAACGTTGCCGCGATCCGCGAGATCATCACGCGCCTGGAAGTGCGCCGCGTCTACATCGTACTGACCATGGCGCATGCCGCGACCATTGAAGCGCTGTACATCGACCTCTTGGACATGAATGTCGACGTGGTGTGGATTCCGGATTTCGGCAGCATGGTGTTGCTCAACCATTCGATCTCGGAAATCGAGCGAATGCCGGCGATCTACCTCAATGAAAGCCTGATCAGCTCGCACCCGGCGAGTCTGTTTTGCAAGGACCTGTTTGAACGCAGCCTGGCCGGCGCGGCCATTATTCTGCTCAGTCCCTTGCTGCTGGCGGTGGCTGTCGCCGTCAAGCTCACCTCCGCAGGCCCGGTGCTGTTCAAGCAGGCCCGCCACGGTTGCAACGGTGAAGTGATCAAGGTCTGGAAGTTTCGTTCGATGCACGTCCACGACGATCGCGAGGTGCGCCAGGCCACCCGTGACGATGCCCGTCTGACCCCGATCGGCGGCTTCCTGCGCCGCAGTTCCATCGACGAATTGCCGCAGTTGTTCAATGTCGTGTCCGGCCAGATGGCCCTGGTCGGCCCGCGCCCGCATGCCGTCACCCACAACATTTATTACACCGGCAAGGTGCGCGCCTACATGGCCCGCCATCGCCTCAAGCCGGGCATCACCGGTCTGGCCCAGATCACCGGCCATCGCGGCGAAACCGAGACCGTGGAAAAGATGCAGCTGCGCGTCGCCCAGGACCTCAACTACATCAACCAATGGTCGCTGTGGCTCGACATCAAAATCCTCATCAAGACGCCCTTCACGCTGTTCTCGAAAAACATCTACTGACCCCTGCCCGACCGCTTGATCCCCGCCCTGCCCCTGCGTTGACAACCTTCACAACGAGCTGAGGTTTGACCATGAATGTGAGCGTATTCGGTATTGGTTACGTGGGCCTTGTCCAGGGCGCCGCACTGGCCGAGGTCGGGCACAACGTGCTCTGCGTCGATGTCGACGCGGCCCGGGTCGAGGCGCTGAAACAAGGCACGCTGCCGATCTACGAGCCGGGCCTGAAAAGCCTTGTGCGTGACAATTATCAAAGTGGTCGTCTGCGCTTCGGCACGGATCTGGCGGAGGCCGTTCAGCATGGCGATGTGCTGTTGATCGCCGTCGGCACACCGCCCGACGAAGACGGTTCGGCCGATCTGCAATACGTGTTGAGCGTGGCGCAAACCATCGCGCTGAACATGGATCGGCATCAGATCATCGTCGACAAATCCACGGTGCCGGTCGGCACGGGCGATCAGGTGCGTGCGTGTATCGAGCAGGTGCTGGCCGACAACGATCGCAGCCATCTGACGTTCGACGTGGTGTCGAACCCGGAATTTCTCAAAGAAGGCTGCGCGGTCGAAGACTGCATGCGCCCGGACCGGATCATCATCGGCACCGACAGCGCGCATGCCGAAGCGGTGATGCGCGAACTGTATGAGCCGTTCAATCGCAGCCGCGAAAAAATCATCGTCATGGACGTGCGCAGCGCTGAGCTGAGCAAGTACGCCGCCAACTGCATGCTGGCGACGAAGATCAGCTTCATGAACGAGATGGCCTGCCTTGCGGAAAAACTCGGCGCCGACATCGAAAAAGTCCGCCACGGCATCGGCGCCGACCCGCGCATCGGTTACCAGTTTATCTACCCGGGCGTGGGCTACGGCGGCTCGTGCTTTCCCAAAGACGTCAAAGCGCTGATCCACGCCGCAACAAGTGTCGATATCGACGCCCGCCTGCTCAAGGCTGTAGAGGCGCGCAACCAGGACCAGAAAGCCAGTCTGTACAGCAAGATTTTCAATCACTTCGACGGTCATCTGCGCGGCAAGACGTTTGCCCTGTGGGGTTTGAGTTTCAAACCCAATACCGACGACATGCGCGAAGCGCCCAGCCGCGTACTGATGGAGGCCTTGTGGCAAGCCGGCGCCAGCGTTCAGGCGTTTGATCCGAAAGCCATGGAAGAGGCCCAGCGCCTGTATGGCGCACGCGATGACCTGACGCTGGCGGGGACCAAGGAAGCGGCACTGAAAAATGCCGACGCTTTGATCATCGTCACCGAGTGGCAAGCCTTTCGCGCGCCGGACTTTGACTTGCTCAGCCGGCAGCTCAAACAACCGTTGATCTTCGACGGACGCAATCTGTTCGATCCGCAGCGTTTGAGCAACCGTGGCTTCACCTACATATCCGTGGGGCGGCCAACCCCTTCAGTCATTTGAAGGAGCCGCGCCATGTTGCAGCTGGAACTGGTCGGGCATTACTCGGCGAAATTACTGGAGGCCAACCAGGCCTATTCCTTTATCAACTTTGCCTCCATCGGCAGCGTTTTCCAGCAGACCCCGGGCAGCGTCGCCTATTTCTGCGACGGCATGTTGATGTCGACCTTCATGTCGCGGGTGACCGGCAGGACGATTGGCCGGGTCAGCTTCGACTTCACCTCGATCGCCGACCTTGTCCTCGGTAGCGCCGAGCAACTGGGCAAGCGCGTGTACTTCGTCGGCGCCCGGCAAGCCGAACTGGAGCTGTTTATCGTCAAGATCAGGGCGCTTTATCCGCGGCTGGCCATCGCCGGTTACCACAACGGCTATTTCGACGCCGTCGAGGCCGAAGACATTCAAGCGGACATCTGTCGCAGCGCCGCCGACATCCTGATTGTTGGCCTGGGCGCCGGGCTGCAAGAACAGTTCGAACAGGACGCCCTGCGCGCAGGCTTTCGTGGTGTCGCCTTCACCTGTGGCGGGTTCATCCGCCAGGAAGCGCTGGCCACGCGGCAATACTATCCGGCGCTGATCAATCGCCTGCACCTGCGCGCATTCTATCGAATGTACCGCGAGCCACACACGATCAAACGCTACCTCATCGATTACCCCAGCAACTTCTTGCACCTGCTGACAATGCTCGCCCGGCACAAAGTTGCCATCAGCGTGGGGGAATGACCATGCACATCCTGTTTATCCTCAAGGATTTCAAGCTGGGCGGTGGCGTCGAGCGCGTGCAGCAACGCTTGTCCGAGCAGTTCCTCAAGGACGGTCGCCGGGTGAGTTTTTTCGTCATCAACGCAGACGTGCCCGATACCCCGGGTGTGCAGCGCTTCAACGGCGGCGGCAGCGGTCTCATCGGTTTGCTCAAGTCCATCATTTTGTTGCGCCGGCTCATACAGCGTGAACGCGTCACCCACCTGATTGCCGCCAAGGAACAGGCCAATCTCTGCACCTGGTTCGCCACCTTGGGGCGTTTGTGCAAAGTCATCTATTGTCGCCACGCGACCCTCGATTGCAGTGAACAGAACACCGGTCCCGCCAGCCTGCGCGTGCTCTACAGCTTGTACCTGTGTGGCAGCGGCAAGGTCGTCACCGTCTCCAATGCCTTGCGCCAGACGCTCGTCGAGTTACTGCCCTGGGGCCAGCAGCGCATCCGTTATTGCCCCAATGCGGTGGTCACCGAGCAACTGTTTCAAGCCTCGCAGGCGCCGCTACCCGCCGGCATGCCCGGTGCTTACTGGTTGGGCCTGGGCCGTTTGGTCGAACCGAAAGGTTTTCAGCTGTTGCTCGATGCTTACGCGCTGGCATTGCGCAGCGCTGCGCTGCCGGATCTGGTGATCGTCGGCGATGGCCCGTTGCGCGAGGCACTGACCGCTCAGGCCCGTCGTCTGGGCATTGCCCCGCGGGTGCATTTCACCGGATTCCTGAGCAACCCCTATCCGCTGCTCCGGCACGCGCAACTGTTCATTTTGAGTTCCGTGCAAGAAGGCATGCCGACGGTATTGATCGAGGCGCTGGCACTGGGCACGCCGGTGCTGGCCAGCGATTGCGAGACCGGCCCCCGAGAACTGCTCGACAACGGCCGACTGGGCCAGCTGGTGAGGGTCAACGACGTACCGGCGCTGGCCGACGGCATGCTGCGCAGCCTGGCCCCACGCGATGACGTTGCCTTCAGCGAAACCAGACTCACTGACACCCTGCGTCAGTACACCAGCCAGCAAGCGGCGCAGGCGTATTACCAGGTATGGAATCAATGAAAAAACTGCTGATCATCCTGCATGACCTCAGCGCCGGCGGGGCTGAAAAAATGATGGCGCGTCTGGCTGGAGCGCTGGTGGACGCGGGCAATGACGTGACCTTGCTGATGCTCACCGGCGGCGGCATTCACGCCGCGCACCTTGACCCACGCGTGAAAAAGGTTGAGTTGAATAGTCCGCGCAGCGTCCGTGCAGTGCCGGCACTCACACGTTTTCTGCGGGCCAATCGCTTTGACGCACAACTGGCGGCCCTCACCCACGTCAACGTGGTGGCGATCGCTGCGGCGGTGTTGTCCGGCACGCTGGCACGCCTGCACGTCAGCGAGCGCAATGCCTTTTCCCACGACAAGCACGTCAACCCCGACTTCATGGTGCGCGTCGCGTACCTGCTGGCGCCGCTGTTGTATCGGCTGATTCCCAACCCGGTGATCTGTGTCTCGCGGGGTGTAGCCCAGGACCTGGTCGACACCACCGTGGCCCGCCGCCAGGACGTGACCATTGCCGACAACCCGGTGCTCGACAATGACTTTCGCGAGAAGACGCCCGGTCTGCCCAGCCACCGCTGGCTGCAGGAAAAATCCGGCCCGGTGATTGTCGCCGTGGGTCGACTGGCGCCGCAAAAAGGCTTCGACACCTTGATCAGCGCGTTCGCCGCATTACCGGCCAGCAATGCCCGCCTGATCATTTTTGGCGAGGGCGCACTCAGGCCCAACCTGCTGGAGCAGGCGCGCGCACTGGGCGTGGCGGAGCGCTTCGATCTGCCGGGCTATGCCAATTCTCCGTTGGCAGAGGTCGCCGTCGCCGATTGCTTCGTGCTGTCGTCGCGCTTCGAAGGCAGCCCCAACGCGTTGGTAGAGGCGTTATCCACGGGCACGCCAGTGGTGGCAACCCGCTGTCCCCATGGCCCGCAAGACATTCTCGTTGGCGGTGTGGTCGCGCCACTGGTTGACGTCGACGATCCGCTCGCCCTGGCACAGGCGATTGCCCTGCAACTGGCCACACCGCGCAATCTGCAACGTGAATTGCGCCTGGAGGCCGCGGCCCGATTCATCAATGCCAGCGCGGTGCAGACCTATCTCAAAGCGTTGATCGGGAGCCCGTCATCATGAGCACACTGGCGATCAGGTATTCAACATTACGCGACGGCTTCACCTTGTTCGGCGTGCTGTTCTACATCCAGGTGATTACCTTTGTCCTCAGCCTGGGCGGAGCCGCCAGCTTCGGCGACATCAACAAAGACCTGGAAGGCAACGTGGCCAATCAGATCTGCGGACTGATCACGCTGCTGGTACCGTTGTTTTTCTTCATCCGCAACAAGGTGTTCCTCAGCAAGACCTTTTATCGCAGCAACTTTTTCATGCTGCTGTTCTTGCTCTGTGTCATCGCGTCGATCGGCTGGTCTCACGACCCGATGCTGAGTTTCAAGCGCTTTATCGCGATGCTCAGCATGGTGTTTTTCGCCGGTTTCCTTGCCTACAACTATTCGCTGGAAAAAATCACCTTCATGCTCGGCTGCGCCATTGGCGTGGCGGCGTTGATCGGCTTGATCCTCGCGGTGGTCATGCCTGACGTTGCGTTCTTGTCCGGGGGGATTCGCGACGGTGCCTTCAAGGGGATTTTTGCCGAAAAGAATGCCGGTGCGCGGCTCAACGCGATCGCCATCCTGTTATTGCTACCGATGATTCGCCGCCGCAATCACTGGGCGCTGTTCTGCGCGTTTTTCTCGCTGATCGCTATCCTGCTCGCGCAGTCGGCGACCGGGGTCGCGCTGATTGTTTCCGGCGCGATCAGCTATTGGTACTTCCTGACCTTGATCCGTTTGCGCATCAACCATTCGCCGCTGATGTTTCTGGGCTGCACCCTCCTTTACCTGCTGGTGTGCCTGTTCCTCTACAGCAACTTCGCGGTGCTGCTGGAAATGGCCGGTCGCGACCCGTCATTGACCGACCGCACCTTGATCTGGGAACTGCTCGGGCCCTTTATCGACGGGCAGTTCCTCAAGGGTTACGGCTTCGGCGCCTTCTGGTCCAGCCCCGATGCCGATGGCTTCATTACCCGTTGGGGTTACATCGGTAACGCCCACAGCGGCTACGTCGAAACCCTGCTCAACGGCGGAATCATCCAACTGACGGCGCTGGCGCTGATGTTTGGCGAAGCACTGCTCAAGCAGTACCGCGCGGTGACCGCGAATCAAACGGCGCAGTTTCGCGCCAGTGCGCTGGTGATCATCGGTTTGTTCGCCGTCACCAATTATGTGGCGTACGTGATCCCCAACTATCGCTCCGCCGAGTTTCTGGTGTTCTGCACTCTGGCCCTGTCTTTCCGCCATCACCTCGCGGCTTACCCCGAAACCTCAGCGGCAGCGCAGCGTCAGCGTGTGCCTGGCAGAGCAGTGCCGCGCGATTCAGCCAACGCGTAACCCAAGGAGAACCACCCGTGCCCAACCAAGCCCCCTCTTCCGTGGATTCAGTGTGCGTCGTCATCCCGATGTACAACGGCGCCGACAGCATCGAGCAGACATTGGCGTCGCTGGTCGGGCAAACCCGCCTGCCGGATCACGTCATCGTCATCGACGATGGCTCCACCGATGACGGCCCACAACGGGTCAGAAACTTCGTCGCGCCGTTTCGCCTGACGCTGCTGCAGCAAGCCAACGAAGGCCAGGCCAGCGCGCGTAATCACGGCATGCGGCACTCGCAAGAAACCTTTGTGGCGATGCTCGATGCCGATGACCAGTGGCACCCGCAAAAGCTTGAGCTGCAACTGGCCCTGTACGAAGAACTCAGTCGTCAGGGTCGGCCGGTGGGGTTGATCGACTGCTACGCGCAGGTCAATTACAGCGACGGCCGGCGGCAACTGGACAACCGCCGCAAAAGCGGCAGGCACTTCTACGACTTCATCCACGCCAACGTCGTCAATGGCGTTTCCACTGCGCTGGTCAGGCGCGAGGTGATCATGCAGCTCGGCGGCTTCGATGCCAGCCTGCGCTACTCCGAAGACCGCTACATGTGGACGCGGATCGCCGAACACTGGGAGGTCCACACGGTGCCGCAGGTGCTGCTGGAGCGTACGGTCAACGGCGGCAACATGACCGCGCAACCGAAAAAGTACTACCAGAACAAGATCCATTTCATCGAGGTGTACCTCGCCCGCTACGGCGAGATGCTCAGCCAGCAACAACGGATCAATTTCGTCCTGAGCAACCACACCGATTTTCTCGAAGCGTTTTCCCGACGCGGCGAGCATGACCAAGTGCTCGGCGTGTACCGGCGAATGCTCGAGTGCTCCTGGCAAGCGCTGATCTTCGCCAACGGTAAACCGACCTTGCGCTATCTCTATGCCCGCGCCAGAACGTGGCGCAAGGCAACGGCGTCAACCCCAGCTCATTGAACCGGTAACCGCCATGGCCAATCACCGTCTGGTGACATTGAGCTGGATCTTCACCGAGAAATTCGGCCTGATCCTGCTGTCGATGATTACCTTTGTCGTCTACGCGAAGCTGCTATCGCCGGCCGAGCTGGGTGTGGGCACGATCATCATTGCCATCGTCGAGTTGATTGGTCTGGTGTACTCATCGGTGCTGGAAGATCCGCTGGTACGCCTTGAACGGCTGGAAGACAAACACATCTCCACGGCTTTCTGGGCCGGGGTGCTCGTCAGTCTGGTGTCGATTGTCATCATCTCGCTCGCGGCATTCCTGTACACGCCCGACCCGCTGCTGCAATGGCTGACGGCAGTGGCCTCGGTGAAAATCCTGTTCACCATGATGGCGCGGGTCTATGTGGCGCAAATGCGCCGTAGCGGTAACTTCAAGATGCTCGCGTCGCGCACGTTACTGGGCAAAGTCGCGGGCGGCGTCGGCGGCATCGTAGTGGCGCTGTACGGTTGGGGTGCGTGGGCAGTGATTGCCCAGGCGCTGATCATGGAATGGGTGTCGGTCATTGTTCTGATGCGTGCAGACCGGCGACGCATCGCCTTTGCTATCGACCGCCGGATCTTGCGTGAGCTGCTGCAGGCCGGCGCACCGGTTGCCATAAACTCCCTGAGTTCACAAACCTTGCAGCGCGGCGTCAACGTGGTGCTGGGGATGACGGCCGGGGCGAACGCAGTCGGCATGTTCAACATGGCGATGCGCATCATCGAACTGCCGCGCACAGCGATTTATAACGGTCTGCTGAGTTATGCGTTGCCGGCGTTCGCCCGACGCAGTGCGGAACCCAAGCGACTGCTCGGGATCATTGGCGACTCGACCGCGGTCAGCGGCTTTGTGTTGACGCCGCTGTTCATTGGCCTCGCGCTCACGGCCAACGACCTCATTCTGTTGATCTTCGGCGCCAAGTGGGCCGACGCCATTCCACTGTTGCAAGTGCTGGCCTGCACCGCGGCCATTGGCAACACCGCCATGTACGCCACCACCGCACTGGTGGCGGTCAACCGCAGCCACCTGACGATCAAGGCGGAAGTGCTGACTACCGTCCTGGCACTGGCGCTGGTCTACAGCCTCGGTAACGTTTATGGCGGCATGGCCGCAGCCGGCGCTCTGCTCGCGCGCATGTTGCTGATCACGCCACTGCAAATTCGCGGCCTCAACCTGGCCATCGGTTACAGCTGGCGACGGTTTGTCGAGGCCAATTACCGCAGCGTGATTGCCGCGCTGGTCATGGCCGCGACCGTATTGCTGGTGTCACCGCAACTGGGCTTTCAAGGCTACCTGCACCTGATCGGCAACATCGCAGTGGGCGCGTTGAGCTACGCCGTGGCGTATAGCCTCATCCACCCGCACTGGCCGCAGGAATTCAAATCGGTTTTCACCGCCCGCTGATTCAGTCCCTGAGACAGGAAGACCTCACCATGCGCAAAACCACGTTGATTACTGGCGGGGCCGGTTACATCGGCTCGCATACCGCTTTGGCGCTCATCAATGCCGGGCACCGGGTGCTGGTGCTCGATAACCTGTGCAACAGCTGTCAGGAGTGCATCGCGCGCCTTGAGCAACTGACTTTGACCCGGGTCGATTTCATCAAGGGCGACATCCGTGATTCCGACCTGCTGGACGACATTTTCAGGCGCTATGACATCGATGCGGTGGTGCATTTTGCCAGCCTAAAATCCGTCGCCGAAAGCGTGCGCAAGCCACTCGACTACTACGCCAACAATGTCGCCGGTACGCTGGACCTGTGCCGGGCCATGGCGCGCAACAACGTCTTCCGCCTGGTGTTCAGCTCATCGGCCACGGTGTACGGCGAGCCGACCCGTACGCCGATTGCCGAAGACTTTGGCACCGGTAAACCGGTCAATCCGTATGGCCGCACCAAGCTGATGATCGAAGAGCTGCTGACGGATTTGTGCGATTCCGATCCGCGCTGGAGCATTGGCCTGTTGCGCTACTTCAATCCGATTGGCGCCCACGAAAGCGGGATGATCGGTGAAGACCCGCGCGGCCGACCCAACAACCTGTTGCCGTGCCTGACCCAGGTCGCCATTGGCCGGATACCGGAACTCACGGTGTACGGCAGCGACTATCCCACCGTCGACGGCACCTGCGTGCGCGACTACATCCACGTGGTCGACCTCGCCATTGGCCACCTCAAGGCACTGCTGGTGTTGCAGCAGAACCACGGCATCCATTTCTGGAACCTCGGCACGGGGGTCGGCTACAGCGTGTTGCAGATCATCCACAGTTTCGAGGACATCACCGGCATCAGCATTCCTTACCGGTTTGCACCGCGCCGCGAAGGTGACATCGCCAAGTGCTGGGCCGACCCGGCCAAGGCCGGACGCGAGCTGGGATGGACCGCGCAGCGCGACCTGCAACAAATGATTGTCGATGCCTGGCGCTGGCAGTCGTGTAATCCGCAGGGGTATCAGTCTTCCTTCGAAATTCCAGCGTTGCTTGCGTTCAAATGATGTTCTTACGATCGCTGCCGGCGTTGCTGCTGTGGGTTGCGCTGACTTGCAACGCCGCACAAGCGCCTCCGAATGCCGGGCTGGTGCTGTGGCTGGACGCCGCCGATGCGTCCAGCCTGACCGTGAATGCGCAGAACCGTGTGCAGCGCTGGGGCGATAAATCCGGCCAGTCCCATGACGCCAGGGTCGACGAAGGCACCGAGCAGCCGCAACGCCTGGAAAATGCCGTGAATGGCCATGCGGTCGTGCGTTTGAGTGGTACTTCGGCGTTTCTTGGCAAAAACATTCGCAGTGGAAAAGGGCCTGTCACGGTATTGGTCGTGTCCCGCCGATTGCCAGAACAGGCCGGCGTCGATCCGTGGCAGCGGTTGTTCAGTTCACGTGCGCAAACCGCTGACAACGATAACGTGTTGCCGAACTTCGCCATCAGCCTGGCGCAAACCACCGCGTATGAACCGACGGTTTCCGTCCTGGAACTGCAGGGTGTGCCGATCGGCCCGTATGCGGTCGGGCGCAATGCCATCGGCACGTCGGAAAACTTTCGCGGCGATATCGCCGAGGTGCTGGTTTACGACCGCCCGTTTGCGTCCCTCGCCGAGCGTCAGCAGGCTTTTCAGTACCTTGCGCACAAGTGGTCAGTGGCCGTTCCCACCCACGCCGATACGTGGACCCGTGTCGGTCCGCTGGGCACGGTGCCGACCCGCACTCACGTTTATCTGCCACTGTCCGATCAAAACAATGCCGGACGCTGGGTACTCGACACCAACCTGTCCGATGACTTCAACGGCGGCAGCCTCGACCCCACCCGGTGGCACGTCAACAATGCCATCGGCAATGAATCGCTCGGGCGCAAACCGGCGCTGTTCACTCCACGCAATGCCAGCGTCAGCAACGGCAACCTGAACATTGTCTTTCGCAAGGAAACCTTGCCGCAGAAGTACGTCGAGCTTGGCTTCAAGGATTACACCTCAGCCATGGTCCGTACCCGTGAACGCGGTTTCTACGGCTACTACGAAGCACGCGCCAAACCGATGAACTCCGCAGCGTCGAGCGCCTTCTGGCTGGCGTGGACGGGCTTCACGGACAACGCCACTGAAATCGATATCTTTGAAATTGGCGGTAAAACCAAAGGCGCAGCTTCGGATCGTTCTTACAACATGAACGCTCACTTATGGGCCACGCCGCAAAGTAAAGAACACATCGCCAACGGCAGCACCTGGATCAGCCCTTGGCGCCTGGCCAGTGATTTTCATGTCTACGGCTTCGACTGGCAGCCCGACACCCTGCGCTGGTACGTCGATGGCGTGCTGGTCAGAGAGTCGAAGAACCGCCACTTCTTCTTCCCGATGCAAATCGTCTTTGACAGTGAGGCCATGTGGAAATGGTTCGGCGTGGTCGACGACGCTGACCTGCCGTCCACCTTCGAAGTCGACTACATCCACAGGTGGCAACGCGGTCCATAACCGTCACACAACGCTGGGACAGTCGATGCCCCCTCCTGCTGCCATAGCTTTCGCCTTGGGTCGAATTCCACTCGGCAGAGTCGTCAGTTCTCAATCAGCGCTAACACGTCCGGAGCGCCCAAACATGAACAACCGACGACTGAAGGAGCTGGATTTGCTGCGCTTCCTGGCTGCGCTCGCCGTGGTGATTTTTCACTACGCGTTTCGCGGGTATGCGCGGGGCGACATGTCGGTCATGCCCTATCCGCTGCTGGCCGAGGTGGCCAAATACGGTTACCTGGGCGTGGAACTGTTTTTCATGATCAGCGGATTTGTCATCCTGATGACGGCGTCGAGCAACAACCTGCAAGTGTTTTTCATCTCCCGCGTGGTGCGCCTGTGCCCGGCATTCTGGGTGTGCTGCACGCTCACCTTTCTGATCACACTCGCCTTCGGACAGCCCAGATTCAGCGCGGATCTTTATCAATACCTGATCAACATGACGTTCCTTGGCGATCTGATCGGCGTCCCGCCCATCGACGGCGTTTACTGGTCGCTGTTTGTCGAAATCAAGTTCTACCTGATGATCTCGATTCTCCTGGCCTTGAAGAAAATAGACAAAATCGAACCCTGCCTCGTGCTGTGGCTACTGGTGTCGGCCACGGCGGAAGTCCTCGCTTTTGAAAAGCTGCGCTCGATTCTTATCACCGATTACGCGGCCTACTTCATCGCCGGTGCCACGTTCTACCTGATCTGGGCAAAGGGTATGACAAAACTGCGCATTGCCCTGGTGGCGGGCGCATTGGCCTTGGCCACTTTCACCGCCATTACCTGGGCCGAGTCGATCGAAAGCAAATATGCGACGGAGTACGATCCCTCGATCATCGGCAGCGTCATCATCGTTTTCTTTATGACCTTCCTTTTGATCGCAACCAACAAAACAGCCGCCATCGGGCAATTGAACTGGACGACCCTGGGGGCCCTCACGTACCCGCTTTACCTGTTGCATCAAATGATCGGTTTCATCATCTTCAACATGGCCTATCCGGCGGTGAATGCGCACCTGCTGCTGTGGGGCACCGTGGCTTTGATGATCGCGGCGTCCTATGTCATTCACGAAAAGATCGAAACGCCGATGGCCAGACTGATGAAAAGATCCCTGTCATTTTCCTTCAATCGTCTCCGGGCCGATTAGCCGACGGCGACGAAAGCTGAAGCGATTTAGCGAACCTTTCCCGCGAAAACAGCGTCCGAGCTAAAGCGTTAACGCTTACCGCTCGTCACGAGGTTTCCGTTTGAAAGCTGCCATCGTCAGAAAATACCGTTTGATCATCAAGACTCTGGGCTATGTCGGCTGGGCGTTGTTCTGGCTGCTGCTTTGGGACATCGCCGTCACCGTCGACTTCATGCTGTTCCTCAACGCCAAGCTGAATCTGCCATTGATGCCCCTGACGTTATTGGGTTCGGCATTGATCGTGCTGATCAGTTTCCGCAACAGCAGCGCTTACAACCGCTGGTGGGAAGCACGCACGTTGTGGGGGTCGATGATCAACAATTCGCGCAGCTTCGCCCGGCAGGTGCTGACGTTGCTGGATGATCCCGACGGCGAGGTCAATCCGGTCAAGTCGACCCTGTTGCGCCGCCACGTCGCCTATGTGAATTGCCTCGCGGCGCATCTGCAAGGCCAGCCTTGCCCTGAGGAAGTCCGCGCGTTTATTCCCGCCAATGAATTCGCCCGCAGTGGCACGACCAATAACTTCGCCAATGACATCCTCACCGGATCAGCGACTTTGCTCGCGCGGGAATACAAGGCCGGGCGCCTGGACAGCATTCGTCTGGCACGGCTGGAGTCGACGCTGGTCGATTTATCCAACAGCCAGGGTGGCATGGAGCGGATCGCGAATACGCCGCTGCCCTACCCGTATGTGTATTTTCCGCGGCTGTTTATTTCGCTGTTCTGCCTGATCGTGCCGGTCGGACTGGTGGAATCGTTGGGCTGGTTCACGCCGCTGGCTTCGACCGTGGTGGGTTTTATGCTGCTGGCCATCGAACGCATCGGCACCGATCTGCAAAGCCCGTTTCGCCACAGCGAACACCAGATTCAGATGGAAGCGCTGTGCGAAACCATCGAGAAAAACCTGCAGTCGATGCAGCGTGATTCGTTGGGCAATGTGCGCCGGGTTGAAGAGAACGCTTGAAGATATCGGGAGCCGTCAGCATGTCTGGCGACTCCCGACGGAGTCAGAACGCCGGCACCACATCGCCGTGATAACGCTCAAGAATGAACTGCTTCACCTGCGGTGAATTGAGCAATGCACCGAGTTTCTGCACCGCCGGCGCGTTGGCCTTGTCGCGACGCGTTATCCCAACGCCGCAAACCCCCGCCGTAAATCCTCAATCAGCGCGGCAACATCCTCCAGCCCGACATGCAACCTCAGCACCGGATTGAGCAAGCGCTCGGCTGCGCCAACGCGATCTTGGGTATCCGCCACGGTGATCAGGCTTTCATACCCACCCCACGAAGCCCCCAGTCCGAACACCTGCAACGCATCAATGAAGCGCTCAACGCCGTCCACATCGGCATCGCGCAATTCAAAGGACAACAAGCCGTTGCTGCCGCTGAAATCGCGTTTCCACAGTTCATGCCCCGGATGTTCAGACAGCGCCGGGTGAAACACCCGCTTCACCTGCGGCTGATCCTGCAGCCAATAGGCAATCTCCAACGCCTGACGCTCGTGCACTTCCAGCCTTGGCGCCAAGGTTCGCGCACCGCGCAGCACCAGATAGGCATCGTCCGGGCTGACGGTGATGCCAAAGGTGTCGCTCATCGACGCTAACGGCTGCCAGACCTCCTGCAGTGTGCAGACGCTGCCCATGACCACATCGCTGTGCCCACACAGATACTTGGTCAGCGCCATGATCGAGATGTCAGCGCCGAGTTTCAGCGGTCGATACAGGTAGCCCGAACCCCAGGTGTTGTCGACGGCCAGCAGGATGCCTCGTGGTTTGCATAGCGCGGCGATGGCTGGCAGGTCGGCGAGTTCATAGAGCAACGAGCCGGGGACTTCGGTGTAGACCATTTTCGTCTGGGGCAGCAGTTGCGCCGCCAGGTCGCTGCCGTCGGGGGCGAAGTAGTTGACCTGGATGCCGAACGGCTCGAGCAGTTCGCGGGCCAGACGTCGCACGGGCGCGTACACCGCGTCAGTGATCAGCAGGTGATCGCCGGGGCGCAGGTAGGTCAGGAAGGTTTGGGCGACAGCGGCCAGCCCGGTGCCGAACAGACGGGTGCGGTAACCGCCCTCCAGTTCGGTGACCAGATCTTCCAGAGCGAACGCCGTCGGATTACCCCGCGCGCCGTAGCTCAGCACGCGTTCTTTGTCTCGGCGGGCACGGGCGTCGCGCATTTGCGCCAGATTGTCGAACAGCACCGTGCTCAAGCGACTGACCGGTACGTTGACGCCTCGGGCACCACTGCCCTTTGCGCTTCGCCCGGCTTGCACAAGGTGCGTGCGGACTCGCCAATCGGCTTGCACACGCAGGGGTTTGAGACTGGCGATCTCATCCGCGCTCATCTGCGCCAACAAGCCGATTTCCCAAGCCAGATACTGACGGGCGGCGTCTTTGTTGCCGGAGTGCCGATCGTGGGTGAAAAACAGAAAGTCGATGCATTGCTCATCGGGCGGCGCGTTAGCGTCCTCCTGCACGGCGAATCCAGCCGCGCGCCAGGCAGCGAGACCGCCCTCCAACAGGCGCACGTGCTCACGCTGATCGGCCGTCAGCGCTTGTGTGGCGAAAGCGGCCAGCCGTGGGTCGTCGGCCAGCAACACCACAGGGCGCTGCTCGCCAGCGAGGTCATTGGCGAACAGCGAGCGGATTGACCAGCGCGAGCCGGCAATATGGGCCTTGCGATAGCTCATGCTCGGGCGCAGGTCTATCAGCGCTACCGCGTCATCCTTCAGCGCATCATTGAGCGACTGCGCAGTGATGACGGGCAACGCCGAATGAGCCGGAGCCTCATGCACCGGCAACGCCAGATCACTGTTGACCCCGCCTGCCAGCACATAAGCCTCATGACCCAGTTGTCGCAGCCAACTCGCGACAATCGGCGCGCGCACACCATCGCTGTCAAGCAACACCAACCGCGCCTGACGCACGCCGATGTACAGATCCGTCGATTGAATCAACTGCCCACCCGGGGTGTGTTGCGCACCCGGCAGGCTGCCAGCGGCAAATTCCTCGGCAGTGCGCACATCACAGAGAAACAGACTGCGTGCGCCCTCCTTCGCCCATTGCCGAACCTGCGCAGCGACCACCGTTTTCACGCCTGCCTGCTCGGCCACTCGCGTGGCGGCGAGACGTTGTTGTGGCAAGGTCTGCGCAGACACCGCATCGGCATAGCGCCGTGTGCTGCCGTGCTCCAGCTGGAAGTCTTCGAGGTACCAGCCTTGCGTGCCGTTCTCCAGCGCGTAAACCGGGTTCTTCACGCCCAGATTGATCAAGGTCTGGGCGCCGATGATGCTGCGGGTCCGCCCGGCGCAATTGACCACGATCGGCGTGCTGTCGTCCGGTACCAGATCCTGTACACGATAACCCAGCTCACCATTCGGGCAGCAGACCGAACCGGGAATGGTCATCTTGCGGTATTCGTCGAACGGCCGTCCGTCCAGCACCACCAGCGGCTCACCCCGCGCCTGCCATTCGGCCAACTGCGTGGCGGTGACATGCGGCGTATGCGCGGCCTCCTCGACCAATTCGCCGAACGCCTTGGACGGCACATGCACCCCGGCGAACAATTGATAACCGGCCGCCTGCCAGCCGTTGGCACCCCCGACGAGCACGTGCACGCGGCTGTAACCCAGCGTTTGCAAAAGCTGAGCGCAACGTGCCGCCACATCCCCGCCATTCTGGTCATAAATCACCAGTCGCGCCCGAGGGTTAGGCGCCAGGCGCCAGACCTCCAGTTCCAATCGGCTATAGGGCAGATTGACCCCGAAAAACAAGTGAGCTTCGCCATACTGGCCATGCTCGCGCACATCGAACAGGGCGATTTCCTGTCCATCGAACAACCACTGCTGCAATCGCTCCGGGGTTACGGTCTGGCTCATGGGAGTTCCGAAAAAAAGAAATTATTGAAGCGCCGGCGAGCGCTCATTGGCCGCGATGTCGATCATGCGTAGGCCTTGATCGACGGCGCCATTTGCGAGGCGTTGTAATTGAGAATGCGCCCATCGGCTTCGACGCCATAACGGCCGTTCAGCGACTCCAGCGGCAAACCGTAGAGGTGAAAATGCAGGGTGGCCTGCTCGCCTTCGACACGAATGCCATGCAGGTCTTCACCGAGAAATGCGATTGAGACGCCGGGCTTCACGATCACCTCTTCTTGCAAGTTCAACGTGGTGAACCCCGGTTCGCGGCCTTCGTCATCGCGACGGTAAACGTAATTGATTTCCTCGCCTTCGACGGCGCTGATGATCGCCCAGGTTTCGTGGTTGTGGGGGATGGTGCTCTTGCCTGGCAACAACGAGTTCAGATACAGCGTCGGTGTGTCGCCATCGTCATTCAGACGGTAGCGAAACGCCGTGCTGCCCTGCCCCGGCACCGGTGCGGGAAATGCCTCGAAGTTGAACAGATCACGCCGCTCGGCAAGGTCTTCGAGCAGGACAACAATTTCTGCCAGCGCGGCGCGGTCGACGCCACGTTGATTGATCACACGGATTTTCTGCAGAAAATCCTCAACGACGGCGGCACGGTTTTCGGTACTCATGAACGGGCTCCTCGGTGTCAGACGGACAGGCTGTAGCGACCCAGATTGGTCAGCAGATAGGGGTCGTTGGCGACGACAGGACGGCGCCCCGGATCGCCCAAGGCATGGCGCAAAAAGGTTTGCGTGCGCTCGCTGTCCGGGTGTTGAAAAATCTTTGCGGCGCTGCCGTGTTCGACGATCACGCCGTTTTCGGTGAAGTAGACGATGTCGCTGATTTCTTCGGCGAAACGCATCTCGTGGGTCACCAGCACGCAGGTCATGCCCTCTTCGGTCAGCTCACGAATCACCGTCAACACTTCACCAACGGTTTCCGGGTCGAGGGCCGAGGTCACTTCATCGAACAGAATCAGTTCCGGGCGCATTGCCAACGCCCGGGCGATCGCCACGCGCTGCTGCTGACCACCGGAAAGTTGCCCGGGAAAGGCATCGGCCTTGTGCTCCATACGCACTTTGGCGAGCAAGGCACGCGCTTCTTTTTCCGCCTCGATCCGGCTGCGGCCCAGGACTTTGCGCGGCGCGATCACCAGGTTCTCCAGCACCGACAAGTGCGGGAACAGGTTGTACTGCTGAAAGACAAACCCGACCTGCTTGCGCAATTCGATGCGCTGGGCCTCCTGAGCCAATGTGTGCACCTCGGTGTTGCCCACGCGGATCGTGCCGCGCTGCGGCTGCAGCAGACCGGTGATGCAACGCAAAATGGTCGATTTGCCGGAGCCGGACGGGCCGATGATCGACACCGCCTGACCACGATGGACATCCAGATCGATGCCCTTGAGCACCGGGTTGCTGCCGAACGACAGGTGCAGATCGCGCAGGCTGATCAGGGGCTCGGCGACGGTTTCAATAGAAGGCATAACGTCGCTCCAGGCGTTGGGTGAGACGGGAAATCGGGTAGCAATAGGCGAAGAACAACGCCAGCAGACTCAGGTAAATCACCACGGTAAAACCGGTCATGTTTACCGTGTTGCTGGCGATTTGCGCGGTATCAATCACGTCGTGTACGCCCACCAGTGAGGCCAGCGCGGTGCCCATGGTGATGACGGCATACAGGTTCATCCACGGCGGCAACATGCGCTTGAAGCATTGCGGCAGGATGATCGAGCAAAAGATCTGCCCTCGGCTGAAGGCCAGCGAACGCGCGGCTTCCCACTGGGTGCTGGGGATCGAAGCAATCGCGCCGCGGAAGATTTCCGCAACGTTGGCGCTGGCCGGCAAGGCCAGGCCGATGGTCACCTTGACCCAGTCCGGGAACGACACATACGTGCTGCCGATGTGGATCTCGAACGGAAACACGTAAGTGGTGAAGTAGATCAACACCAGCCACGGTGCATTGCGGAAAATCTGCACCCAGATTCGCGCCGGCAGGCGCAGCAAGCGCAATGGCGACAAGGCCAGGGCGCCCACCAGCAACCCCAGCACCGATCCCAGGCCGATGGCGACCAGACTGATCAGAATGTTCTGCGCAAAGCCTGTGGCCAGCGCCGGCGACCATTGCAGCAGCGCTTTGAGCACCGGACTTTGTGGGGTGAAGTAGACCAGCCAGAGCACAGTACCGGCCGCCAGCAGCAACTTGCCGAGGTGTCGACGCGGCCAGGTCAGCGGCGCGGCAACGGATGATTCAATGGCCATAGCCGGGCATCCTCAGGCGCGCTTCGAGGTAGCGCCCCATACAATTGACGGTAAAGCTCAGCAGGCCGAAAAAGCTCAGGATCAGAATCATCAGCTCCAGCACGTTGTCGCTCTGGGTCCAGATCATGATCGCCGCGTAGGTGATATCGCCGACGGCAATCGCCGAGGCCACGGCGGTCATCTTCACCAGATCAATCAGGTTGTTGACCAGTGACGGCAAGGCAAAACGCAGAGCCAACGGCAGTTGCACGTTCCACAACAACTGACGGCTGTTGAACGCCAGAGAGCTGGCAGCCTCCAGCGTCACCGCGGGCACGGCCTCAATGCCGGCGCGCAACGCCTCGGCATGAAAAGCGCCTTTGTGCAGTGAGATCACGATCACCACCCAGGCGAACGGCGTCAGCGGATTCGCCGCGCCGACGGCTTGGGTCAACAACATGTTCAGCACCAGAAACGCGCAATACAGCTGCACCAGCGTCGGTGTGTTGCGGGTGACTTCGACAAATACCCGCGCCGGTCTGGCCAGCCACGGTTTGCCTGAGGTCAGCATTGCCGCCAGTCCGATACCGGCGAGCAAGCTGCCGACGATGGTCAACAGGCACAGCCACACCGTGGTCAATGCGCCCTGTGCCAACGTGCCGCGCTGATAGGCGTCGAGCAGGAAGCTGTAATTGAGACCGAAACCGGCGGTCCAGTGGACGAACATTTCCAGCCAGTGATTCATGCGGCGCCCCGCAATTGTCGGCAGGCATGAGCGATGCGGCGCCCGGCTTCAGCCACGTTGTCGGTCGCGGTGGCGATTGACAGGCGAAACCATGGCGACAAGCCGTAAGCACTGCCCGCCACAGCCGCGACACCCTCATCCAGTAAATACGCGACGACATCCGCGTCATTGTTCAGGCGCACACCGTCCGGGCGATAACGCCCGAGCAGACCGGCGCAGCGGACAAACACAAAGAAACCGCCCTGCGGCTCAAGCACTCCCAGGCCGTCGATGTCGCGCAAGGCGTTCATCAGCAAATCCCGACGCCAGTGATAAGCCGCCACCTGTTCCGGCAAGAAATCCAGGCCTCCGTCGAAAGCTGCCAGTGCGGCGGCCTGCCCCACCGAGGACGCACCGGAAGTCGATTGCGACTGCACGACCGCCATGGCCTCAGTCAGCACTTGCGGGCCGGCGCCGAAACCGATGCGCCAACCGGTCATTGCGTAGGTTTTCGAGACGCCGCCGACCAGCAGACAGCGCGCTTGCAGATCGGGCGCCACATTGAGCAGGCTCTGTGCCGGTTGACCGTCAAAGCGAATGTGTTCGTAGAGTTCATCCAACAGGATCAGCACCTGCGGATGACGGCGCAGAACGGCAGCGATCGCTTGCAGCTCAGCCACGCTGTACACCGCGCCACTCGGATTGCCGGGACCGTTGAGGATTAGCCAGCGGGTTCGTTCGCCGATGTGCTGTTGCAGTTGCTCGGCGCTGAGCTTGCAGCCCTGCTCAAGTCCGCACGCGATAAACACCGCCTCGCCGCCATTGAACCGCACACTGTCCGGAAACGACGGCCAATACGGTGTCGGCACCAGTACTTCATCGCCGTCATCCAGGGTCGCGGCGAACGCGTTGAAGATGATCTGCTTGGCGCCGTTGGCGATCACGATGTCGGCCAGCGGATAGTCGAGACGGTTTTCTCGTTGCAGTTTGCGCTGCACCGCCAGGCGCAAGGCTTTCACGCCGGGGGTTGGCGTGTACTTGGTTGCCCCGGCAGCGATGGCGGCATAGGCGGCTTGTTTGATGTGTTCGGGGGTGTCGAAATCCGGCTCGCCGGTGGTCAGGTCGAGAATGTCGCGACCGGCCTCACGCAATTCAGTCGCGCGGGATTTGGCGGCGGCATTGGCCGACAGCGAGACGCGTTGCACACGTCGGGACAGGCGCAGGTTCATGGCGCAATCACCTCCACGACTTTACCGGGATTAAGCAGGTTTTTCGGGTCCAGCGCCTGCTTGATCCGCCGCATCAGGTTCAGCTCGACCGGGCTTTTATAGCGTTCAAGCATGTCCCGTTTGCGCTGACCGATACCGTGTTCGGCGCTGATCGAACCGCCGTGGGCATGGGCGCTGTCATGGACCAGCTCGCTCAATGCGGCGTAGTTGGCCATGTGCGCCTCGACGGTCGAGTCCAGCGGGTGCGCCACGTTGTAATGCAGGTTGCCGTCGCCCAAATGACCGAAGGTGAAATGACGCACGCCGGGGAAATGCGTTTGCAACAACGCATCGGTGTGCGCGACGAACGCCACGATTTGGGAGATCGGCACCGAAATGTCGTGCTTCATGTTGCGTCCGGCGCGCTTCTGCGCCTCGCTCATGTTTTCCCGCAGCAGCCATAGCGCTTCGCTCTGAGCGAGGCTTTCGGCGATCAATGCGTTGGCGAGCAAGCTGTTTTCGAACGCTTCGCCGAGCACCTCTTCAAACGCTTCGCGCGCATGGCTTTCGCTGTGGTTATCCGACAGTTCGAGCAAGGCGAACCACGGCAGACTGACGCCGAGAAACGGTTGCGGCCCTTCGGGAAACTGCTCGCGTAACAACGCCAGACACTCGGCGCTGAGCAGTTCGAACGCCGTGAGGCTGGCGCCGAAACCAGCGCGTGCATGGGAAAGGAATGTCACCGATTGAGCGAGGGAGTCGAAAGCCAGCAACGCCGTGGCTTGCGCCTTGGGTAACGGGAACAGCTTCAGCGTCGCCGCGGTGATAATGCCGAGTGTGCCTTCGCTGCCAATAAAAAGATCGCGCAGGTCGTAACCGGTATTGTCCTTGCGCAAACCGCGCAGACCGTTCCAGATTTCGCCCTCAGCGGTCACCACTTCCAGGCCCAGGGTCAGTTCGCGGGTATTGCCGTAGCGCAACACGGCAGTGCCGCCGGCATTGGTGCCCAGATTGCCGCCAATCGTGCAACTGCCTTCGGCGCCCAGACTCAGTGGGAACAAGCGTCCGGCCTGACGGGCAACGTCCTGAACGTTTTGCAGAATGCAGCCGCTCTCGACGGTCAGGGTGTCGTTATCGGTGTCCACCGAGCGCACCCGATTCAGGCGATCAAGCAGCAACAGAACGGCGTAACCACTGGCGTCCGGCGTGGCGCCGCCCATCAGACCGGTGTTACCGCCCTGCACCACGATGGGGGTGTCCCGTGCCACGCAGGCACGCACTACCGCCGCGACTTCCTGGGTACTTGCCGGGTGTACAGCGGCAATGACTTGCCCGACATACCGGCCCTGTTTGTCAGTCAGGTACGCCGCCGCGTCTTCGCTGCTCTGTACATGGTTGGCGCCGAGCAGTTGCTGCAACGCTTCGAACAATGCCCGGCTCATGATTGCGCCGCCAACGGCGCCGCATTGCGGTACTGCTCGTGCAAGTCACGCAAGGCCTGCGACGGTGCCATGCCGGTGCGCTCGCCGAGTTCGATCAGCCAGCCACTGCGGTGCCAGTCACGGACGATGGCATCGAGTTTTGCCTGGGTATCGTGCTCGCCCTTGCGTAGCCAGATCACTGAGTTGGACGGAATCAGATCGTTCGGCAGCGGCGTTTCATAACCGGACCACTCGGCATCGCTTGATAATGCATGCATGGTCGGGCTGACATGCACCGCTGCCACACAACCATTGCCGCGCAGCGACAGCAGCGATTCCGACTGACTGCGGAACGCCTTGATCTCGGCACCGTAGGTTTCCTGCAAAGGCTTGATGAAATTGCTGCCCTGCGACACGCACACCGGTTTGCCCTTGAGATCGGCCCATTGGGTAATGCCCGCACCCTTTCGAATCAACGCCGCGCCACCGACCTCCTCGTAAGGCGTGGGCACGTAATCGAGAATTTCGGCGCGCTCATCGGTGAACTGCATGTTGGCAATCAGGATGTCGACCTTGCCCTGCTGCAAGAACTGCACGCGATTGGGTGCCAGCACCGAGACGGTTTTGGCTTCGACGCCCAGTGCCTTGGCAATGCCCTTGGCCAGTTCGACGTTGTAGCCCAGGTGCTCGCCGGTCTTCGGCTCGATCGTACCGAACGGCGGGCCGCTGAGAATCACCCCGACGCTGATGGCGTGGCGTTGCTCGATCTTGTCCAGCGTCGCATCGGCCTGGGCGAGACTGGCGACCATACCGGCACACCCCGCCAGGCACAGGGTTAGCAGATTTCTTGCGGAAAAATGACGGTTCATGCACGACTACCTTGCAAGGCCATCGCGCAGCACGATGGACCGTGGAAAACGTGGGCGATCAGGCGCCGTTGGCTTGAAACTGCTTTTGCAGTTCCACCAGCGCAGGTGATGCGGGGGTGATGTGGTTGCGGGTCTGGGCTTCAATCAGCCAGCCGCTGCGATGCAGGTCTTGGATGATCGGATCGAGCCTGGCCTGGGTGTCGCTTTCGCCGCGACGGGTCCAGATCACCGACGGTGCGGGGTTGAGTTCGGGACTGATTGCTCGATAGCCCTGCCATTCGGCGGAGTCGGCGAGCAGCGGATTGATCAGCGTGGCGTCATGCACCGCCGCGACGCAGTTGTTGCCACGCAGGGCGAGCAACGATTCCGACGAGCTCTTGAAGGCTTTGATCTCCACGCCCAAATCGGTCAGCGGCTTGACGTAACTGCTGCCCTGCGAGGTGCAGACTGCCTGGTTTTTCAGATCTCCCCAGCGGGTGATCTTGCTGTCCTTGAGTACAGCGGCGGTGCCACCGACGCGATAGAACGGCGTCGGTACGAAGCCGAGGATCTCGCCGCGCTCGGCGGTCCACTCCATGTTGGCAATCAGCAAATCGACTTTGCCTTGCTGGAGAAACTGCACGCGGTTCGCGGGCAGGACCGGCACCAGTTGCACTTCAGCGCCGAGGCGACGGCCCAACTCCTGCGCGAGCTCAACGTTCAGGCCTCGCGGCTTCTGCGTGGCAGGATCAATCCCGCCGAACGGGCCACCGGACAGCAACACGCCGACCACCAACTGATGACGCTGCTCGATCTTCTCCAGCGTCGCATCCGCATGGGCACTCGCACTGCCGGCCAGCGCGATCAGAGCGCCCATTACCACGGGCAACCATTGTTTAACAGGCGTGCGCTTGAGCAACATGAACTTCCCCCAGATGGTTGATCGGCGTACCCCGATCTGTATGAGGGCATCCTATGTACCGCGCAGGTGTAACGGAAATTCAAATATCTAATATCGTTATAACTCGGCGTATTGCGACTTTTGGTATAAGCCTTTGAGCCCTGGGTTTACTGGGAGTCTGGATTGATCAATTCAACCCATCGACAGAAACACATCAACATCTGTAATGTTTAGCGTTGCCGTATTGATATAAAACAGCCAACAGGAATGGCCATGTCGACATCATCGACCCTCGACCTCGAATTGCTGCGCACCTTTATTGCTGTTGTGGATCACCACAGTTTTGCCGAGGCCGGCGCACAACTGGCGCGCACGCAGTCGTCGGTCACCCAACACATGCAGCGCCTGGAACAACTGGTCGGCGTGAGTCTGTTCGAGAAGCGCGGGCGGCAAAAACAACTCACCGAGGCTGGAATGCAGTTGTTGCGCAATGCACGGCAAATGCTTTTGCTCAACGACGAAGCACTTAATGGTCTGCGCGAAAGCACTCTGAGCGGCGTGTTGCGCATCGGCTCGCCCCACGACATCGCCGATACCATCCTGCCGCCGATGCTCAGCCACATCGCCCGCTCGGCCCCGCGCCTGCGGCTTGAGATCGACGTCGGTCGCAGTCCGTTTCTGATGGAAGACTTGCACCGCGGCAAGATCGACATGGTCATTTCCACCCGCCAGGACGCCAGCCTCGAAGGCTTCGCCCTGCGCACTTCGCCGGTGTGGTGGATTTGCTCGGCGCAGTACATCCATAACCCCGGCGAACCCTTGCCGTTGATTCTGGTGGACGAGCCGAGCATCTATCGACGCTACGCACTGGAAGCGCTGGAACGCGCGAACATCCCATGGCGTCAGGCGTATCTGGCTTCCAATCTGATCGGAATCAAAGCGGCGACACGCGCGGGTCTCGGCGTCACGGCGCGGAGTATGGAAATGCTCGGGCCGGACATGCGCGTACTGGGTGAAACCGACGGGTTGCCACGGTTGCCGGACGTGACCTATTACCTGTGGATCCGCCCCAACACCGTGAACCCGCTGGTGCGCCGGGCTTATGAGTTGATCAGAAGCCGTCAGGGCCTCTGATTGATCCTGAACTGAAGCCGGCGATCAATAGCCCCAGATCACCCGGTAGGTTTCTTCTCCCCCTTCGCGCTTTAATGCACCGGCAGGACCGCTTTCGTCGGTACGAAAGCACAGGTGCGGCTTATCGTTGTGTGAGCATGCAACGAGGTCTGCACCCGCGGCCCGCTTATTCAGTGCCGCCAGTTTTTGTTCGAGCTCGGCCACCTCAAGCCGACGTTCTGCGATCTGATCCAGCGTCGGAACCAGCAGCCACACGGCAAACACCTGGGCTGCCAGGACGATGACGACAGTCGCGATGATCCCTGACCAGAGTCTTTTGGTCAGGTGACGGCTTTGCTCTTGATACCGCGCCGTGACCGAACGTGCCACCTTGTCAGCCTCCACGAATTTCTCCCGCAATGACTGTGCGGTTTTCTTTGCAGTGGCTTCAGCGATCTCGTTTAGTGACTGCTTGACCGTTTCCGGAATCTTTCGAATGCTCTGTTGCACGGTTTCAGCCAGCGGTTGCAACTGCGCAGTCAACTTTGCTGCTGATTCCCGGTCGTGTTCAGCAGATGCCATGATCGCCTGAGCGGCGTTGACCAGTTCTTGAAGGTGTTTCAATGAAATCTCGCTCAACGATGGACTCCTGGTACGCGTTTTTTTCAAACATGTGACGGCGATATTGGGACACGAGCAGGACGGTCTATGGCTCCCAATCCATCTCAGGTGCCTGATACTCCATTTCTTTCTCGGCCACATCTGGCATTGCCCGCTCCAGGCGCGCGGCCAAACCCATACTCCGTTTCTCGTAATCAACAAGCCACTCGCGATGCGGTAAATCCAGGTCCGTTATGTCCCTGAGTTGCGCAAAATGAAGGGCTCCACCGCCACCCAACACCAGCAGTAAACCGCTGGTACCGGTGTCTTCTTTTCCTTGAGTCATTCGCACCAGGGCCAGATATCGCTGAGCCCGTTCAGTTGAAGTCTCTGGAGTCGGGACCAGAGCCTGTTTTGCAGTCTGTCGGATAAAGTTTTCCATACCCTGGGCCACACGTGCATCGGTGCCCAAGGCTTCAACGTAGGGAACCGCGCGCACCAGTAAAGGGTTATCCACTTCCGAAGATGCGGCTACATCTACGTACCAATGTATTTGTTTAGACGTGGCCCTCATCTCATCGTTTTTTTCCAGTGCCGCCATTAGTGCACGGTGGCGAAGCTGCTCTTTTTGCATTCGCGCACCTTGAGCCTTGAACTCGATCAATCTGACAACCCCGGGGAAGGTCAACAGAACATCGCCTAACGCCGTGTCTGCGGGTGTCTGTTGCAAAAGGTTCACTACACTTGGAAATGGCGTTGTTTTGCCCTCCAGACCGGAGCGTATGGCGAAGCCCAAACCGTATAAAAAATTTCCGATGGCTACGTTTTCATAAAGCTTCAACAGTTGTTCTCCCCAACGTTTGCTTAACCGTATGTATTCAGGACGTGCCTATAGCCGACTCCACGTCTGTAACTCCGTCCGTCAGTCGCGAGCCTACTCCATCTACGCGGTGAGGCCAGGTCCGCATCTGTCACAAATAACAGCTTTCCTGGCAAAACAATCACACATTGCTGAAATTTAGAAAAACTTTTCAACCCTCTGAGTGCGCCAGCCTCGGCTCAAAGGCGTTATTGAATGACCAACAACGCTTTATTACCGAATTTGTGATTTAACTAGATAGTTACCTAATTATATAATGCGTTCCTCATTTCAACGGGACACTCAACGTGAAGCAGAGTCAACGCCTCTCAGGCATCTCAAAATTCATTCTCGTCGGGCTGGGCGTCGTGATCGCCCTGCTCGGCTTGGCGCTCGCTGCTGGCGGCGTGAAGTTGGTCACCCTGGGAGGCTCGTGGTACTTCCTGGTGGGCGGTGTGGTCATGGCCGTTTCCGGTCTGCTGATCGCGCGTTTCAAGCTGGCTGGTGCGTGGCTGTTCGCCGCGTTTCTGGTGGGCACCGCGATCTGGGCAGTGAGCGATGCCGGCCTGGTGTTCTGGCCGGTGTTCTCGCGCCTGTTCATGTTCAGTGTGATCGGTCTGGTCGTGGCGCTGGTCTATCCGCTGCTCAAGCGTGCCAACGGCAGTGTTGCGGGTCGCGGCGCTTACGCCGTGGCTGCGGTGCTGGCGGTCGGCGTGGTTGTAGCGGCCGGCAATATGTTTGTCGCCCATCCAACCGTGGCGGCAACCGGCACTGGCCCAGGCCTGACCCCGGTCGAGCCGGACAAGGCGCAAAAGGACTGGGCGCACTACGGTAATACCGAGGGTGGCAGCCGCTTCGCTGCGCTGGACCAGATCAACCGCAGCAACGTCGACAAATTGAAAGTCGCGTGGACCTACCACACCGGTGACGTCGCCGAGAGTGATGGCAACGGTGCTGAAGATCAGCTCACCCCGCTGCAGGTTGGCAACAAGGTGTTCATCTGCACCCCGCACAACAACCTGATCGCCCTCGATGCCGACACCGGTAAAGAGCTGTGGAAGAACGCGATCAACGCTCAGTCGAAAGTCTGGCAGCGCTGCCGTGGCATGGCCTATTTCGACGCCACCGTCGCTATCGCTCAGCCGGCCAATTCGAAAATCATCGAAGCCAAGCCTGCTCCGGCCGCCAATTGCCAGCGTCGTCTGCTGACTAACACCATTGATGCCCGCCTGATCGCGGTCGATGCGGACACCGGCGAGTTCTGCCAGGGCTTCGGCAACAATGGCCAGGTTGATCTGAAGGCCGGTCTGGGCAACGTCCCGGACAGCTACTATCAGCTGTCCTCCGCTCCGCTGATGGCCGGCACCACCGTGGTGGTTGGCGGTCGCGTGGCTGACAACGTGCAAACCGACATGCCGGGTGGCGTGATCCGTGGTTTCGACGTGATGACCGGCGCCATGCGTTGGGCCTTCGACCCGGGTAACCCGCAGGATAAAAACGCACCGGCCGACGGCAGCACTTATGTGCGCAGCACGCCGAACAGCTGGGCGCCGATGTCCTACGACCCGGCGACCAACACCGTGTTCCTGCCGATGGGCAGTTCGTCCACCGACATCTATGGTGTCGAGCGCAGCAAACTCGATCACACCTACGGCGCTTCGATTCTGGCGCTGGACGCCACCAGCGGTGACGAGCGCTGGGTATTCCAGACCGTGCACAACGATCTCTGGGACTTCGACCTGCCAATGCAGCCGAGCCTGATCGACTTCACCAAGGACGGCAAAAGCATTCCGGCGCTGGTCATCGGCACCAAGGCCGGGCAGATCTACGTGCTCGACCGTGCCACCGGCAAACCGCTGACCGAGGTTAAAGAAGTCCCGGTCAAAGCAGCGAACATCCCGAACGAACCGTACTCCCCGACTCAGCCGAAATCGGTGGGCATGCCAGAAATCGGTGCTCAGCACCTGACTGAATCGGACATGTGGGGCGCAACCCCGTACGACCAGTTGCTCTGCCGCATCGACTTCAAAGGCATGCGCTACGACGGCCTGTACACCGCGCCGGGCATGGACAAATCGCTGAGCTTCCCGGGTTCGCTGGGTGGCATGAACTGGGGCAGCATCTCCACTGACCCGGTACACGGCTTCATCTTCGTCAACGACATGCGTCTGGGTCTGTGGATTCAGATGATCCCGTCGCAGAACAAGGGTCAAGCCGCTGGCGGTGGCGAAGCGCTGAACACCGGCATGGGCGCCGTACCGCTGAAAGGCACGCCGTACGCTGTGAACAAGAACCGCTTCCTGTCGGTGGCCGGCATTCCTTGCCAGGCACCACCGTTCGGCACGCTGACGGCGATCGACATGAAGACCCAGAAAATCGCCTGGCAGGTTCCGGTCGGCACCGTTGAAGACACCGGTCCACTGGGCATCCGCATGCACCTGCCGATCAAGATCGGTCTGCCAACCCTCGGCGGCACGCTGTCGACCCAAGGTGGTTTGATCTTCATCGCCGGCACCCAGGACTTCTACCTGCGCGCCTTCAACAGCGGCAACGGTGAAGAAGTCTGGAAAGCACGTCTGCCAGTCGGCAGCCAAGGCGGCCCGATGACCTATGTTTCGCCGAAAACCGGCAAGCAATACATCGTCATCACCGCCGGCGGTGCGCGTCAGTCGACTGATCGCGGCGACTACGTGATGGCTTACGCCCTGCCGTAAACCGAGGTGTTCACGTAAAGCGCGGCACCTTCGGGTGCCGCGCTGCTTTTCCCCTATTGCTCAAGTTTTCTGCAGGAAGATTTACATGCTATCGGCTGTTGGTTTTTCCCGTTCCAACCTGTTCAAAGGCCTGGTGCTGGGCCTCACATGCACCACCACCCTCCCCGCGCTGGCCGACAATGATTCTGATCTGTTGACCCGCAGCACCCTGACCGGTGACTGGGGTGGCTTGCGTCATCAGATGGATGAACAAGGCATCAAATTCACCGGCGACTACAGCGGCGAAATGGCTTACAACGCCGATGGCGGCTTGCATCGCTCGGCGCGCTACTCGCAGAACATCAAGCTCGGCGTGCAGTTCGATCTGAGCAAGATGTACGGCGTCGACAACGCCGGCAAAGTCCAGCTGACCATCAACGACCGACGTGGCAACAGCGCGTCCGAAGATCTGGTCGGCAACCGTCTGCCGATTCAGGAAAACTACGGCGGCCTGTACACGCGCCTGACCGAACTGAGTTACGAGCGCAGCCTGTTTACCCCGGCGCTCAATGTGAAACTCGGTTACATGGCCATGGGCAACGACCTTGGTGGTCTCGACAGCGGCATCCTCTGCAACTTCATGAACGCCGGTTTCTGCGGCCATCCGCTGAACATGTCCGGCGGCAGCGGCTGGACCAACTACCCCAACGCGCGCCTCGGCGTGCGAGTGAAATACGACCTGTCGTCGTCCTGGCAACTGCGCGTGGCGGCGTTCAACGTCGACCCGGAAAGCAACGGCAACTCCAGTCGCGCCTGGCACCTTGGCCCGAAACACACCACCGGCACCGTGGTGCCCATCGAGCTGGTGTACAAACATGCGGGTGAGCTGCCTGGCGAATACAAGCTCGGTTACTACTACGACAGCTCTGATGTAAAACGCATCGGCAGTGACAAAGAAGTGTCCGGTCGCGGCGGTCATTACCTGCTGATCGATCAGGCGATCTGGAGCTCGCCGACCTCCGAGGGCCGTAGCCTGCACGCTTTCGGTCAGTACTCGGCGGCCAGCGAAGCAGCCTCGCCGTTCAGCAAGTGGTACGGCACCGGCGTGGTGCTGTACAAACCGTTCGAAGGTCGTCCGCGTGACACCGTTGCTCTCGGTTACGGCCGCGCCGTGCCGAACCCGCGCAGCCGTGACGTTTTGCAGGACGCCGCATTGAATAACGGCACAGCGTTCCCGAACCTGGACAGCGCCGAGCAATTGATCGAACTCGGTTACGGTTATCAGGCCACGCCTTGGCTGACCCTGCGCCCGAATGTGCAGTACATCATCGAGCCGGGCGCGTTTTCCGCGCAGGATATCGACAATGCGCTGGTGATCGGATTGCAGGTAAAAGCAGCACTCTGATATCGACGGTTTGAGCACCCGGCAGCATTGGTCTCAACTGCCGGGTGCTGGCTGATGGATGCGACCGTGGCTGAGGCAAGTCAATGCCAATTGGCAGCGATCACGGGAACCAATGCTGTCTGGTAGGCTGCGGGCAGTGTTGTTTGTCCGCTTGCCGGAGGTGCAAAGGCTGCCATGGCAGTGACCAGATTATTGACTTGAGTGTCCAGCAGCACCTTTCCTCCCGATGCCGTAAATTGTTCAACATGGTGTTCGTTGCCCAGATACCAGTCCTGTATGAGCAACTGATCGGACTTGCCGATGACGCTGACTTCCAGGTCATTGTCGACCCGGCGAAACCAGAGATTATCGGCAGCGGCCGAAATCAATGCGACATCGACATCGCCGGTGAAAGACTCTGTCTCTATGATCCGGTCGCGCCCACTGCCGGCGGTCAATAAATATTTGTCGCTGCCTGTGCCCCCCGCCAGGACATCATTTCCAGCCATGCCATTGAGGGTATCGTCACCCGCCTGGCCCATCAGGATGTTGGCGGCGCCATTGCCCAGCATAATGTTCGCAAGGGTGTTACCGGTTCCATTGATTGCCGCGCTGCCGGTCAACGTCAACCTTTCAACATTCTCGGATAATACGAAAGAAACGCCCGCACGAACGTGATCATTTCCTTCGTTCGCTTTCTCGATAATGACATCCGTCGCAGTACTGACTTCGTAAGTATCGTCGCCATACCCGCCAATCAGCGTATTGCGCCCTGCTCCCCCCGAAAGCGTGTCATTACCGTAGCTGCCTTCGAGCCTGTCATCACCCGCACTTCCTGTCAGCACCAGCGGCTCATATACCTCGCCTTTCCAGGCCGCGACCAATAAAGGTTGCAAAGCACTTTTCACTTCTGGCGAAAGGTTTGTCTGGCCGAGCGGCGGCAGTGCAAGTCCGGCCATCGCCTGAACCAGTGTCTCGACTTGCGCCGCCAACAGCGTGCCGCCATTGGAAGATACAAACGCTTCGACCCGATAACGCTCACCGAGATACCAGTTGGTGACGACCACGCCATCGATAGTCCCGATGATGCTGACCTCCAGATCATCGCCTGTACGTCTGAACCAGAGCTGATTGGCCAACACTGAATTGGTGAACGCGACCGTGTCGAGGTTCTCGTTCGGATCGTTTTCCACAATACGATCCTTGCCGTTTCCGCGTGCAATGACGTAACGATCATTGCCTGCGCCGCCAACCAGCAGATCGTCGCCCTCAAAACCATTCAATATATCGAGGCCACCTTCGCCTCGCAGTGTATTGCCAGCAGCGTTACCGAAGAGAACGTTGTTGCTGTCGTTGCCAGTTCCGTTGATCGCATCGGTACCTGTCAGGGTCAGTAACTCGACATATTCAGGGAGGACAAAACTCACTGAGGACTTGATCGCGTCGGAGCCGCCATCCACCGTTTCAATCACCGAATCTTCAGCGCTGGAGACGATGTAGATGTCGTTGCCAGCGCCGCCGATCAGGATGTTTGCGCCTGAGCCGCCGTTCAGCGTGTCGTTGCCGGCGCCACCGTCGAGCGTGTCGTCACCCGCGTAACCGTTCAATAAATCATCGCCGGCCTTGCCCAACAACACATCGTCTCCCGCACTTCCCTCAAGGGTATCGTTTGCGGAGGTCCCTTCTTTGGTAATTCCCGGCACTTTCGGCGCCGTCCAGTTTTCTTGGAAGGCTGCAGCCAATGCGGTCGCGAGCGTGGCGGGAAGGCTGAGTTGCCCGACAGCCGGCGACGGCAATGCTGCCATCACCTCGACCATTTTCTGCACCCCTGCCGCCGTCAGCGTTTTGCCGTCGGCAGTCTTGAACTCTTCAACTCGATACTGCGTGCCCAAAAACCAGTTTTCCACGACAACGTAATCATCGGTCCCGATGATGCTCATCCGCAGATCATTGCTGACTCGTTGCAACCAGAGTTGTTCGGCAATGATATTGGCCGCGAACTGGACGATATCGCGATTGCCAGCCGTCGCGTCACTTTCCACGATGCGGTCATGGCCATCGCCACGCCCGAACCGGTAGAGGTCGTTGCCGCTTCCTCCCACCAGGACATCATTGCCTTCGTTACCCGCCAGGGTGTCATTGCCTGCCCCTCCTTCCAGGCGGTCATCTCCCTGCGCGCCAGTCAGTTCGTTCGCACCGGCGTCACCGGTGAGCGTGTCGGAGTAGGAAGAGCCAATGACATTTTCAAAACCACTCAGGGTGTCCGTTGCGCCTTCACCGTTACGTGCGGTCCCCGAAGCCAGATTGACGGCGACGGCCGATGACACGGTTCGATAGTCCAGCGTATCAACGCCCGCACCGCCGCTAAGGATATTGTTGCCAGCACCTCCGCTGATGCGGTCGTTGCCGTCGCCGCCACTGATCTGGTTGTCCTGGCTGTCACCCGTCAACTGGTCGGCAAATGCGCTGCCGAACATATTTTGCACATGCGTGAATCCATCAAAGTCTCTCGGCGTGAGCGAGTCGAGCTTCACACCAACGCCATGCATCAATCCTGAAAAATCCACCGTATTGACACCCAGAAGGTTGTCATAAAGAGAAAGACTGTTGACGGCTACACCACTCAGCGTCAGCAGTGTCACCCCTGGCCTGAACGACAACCGTGTCTGCGCGGAGGTATCTTCATCCACATAAAGGGTTTGAGAACCGGGTGTCAGCAAGAGTCGATCACCCGACAGTCCGACCTGGAAATTGTTCACTCGATGGCCCGTTGCACCTGGCAGGTCGGTGAACACAAAGGTGTCACGCCCTGCTCCGCCCGTCAGCACGTGCCCCGCGCCTGCTGCGGACACCAGCAGGCCACCGGAGCCACTGGCCACCGCTGCGGCATTCACCCCGGACACGAATTGTGCAGTGGCATACCCAAGCATTGCCCCCACAGCCGCCGGCAAGGCCTGCAGACTGGCCGCCGCTGCGGCGTACGCATTTTGCGCGTTAGCCTGTGCAATCAGGATCGATGCCGCTTTATTTCTGTCAACCTCGGAAGCCCAGTCATAACGTACGGTTTGCACCACATCGACCCATACGCCCTCGCTTGGTTTGAAGACGTTGGTTGGAACAAATCGTTGAGTCGTCACCGAGCGGTTGGCGGGCAAAACACTGCCCAACCGATCGCGATTGCGGGTCACCGCTTCTGCTGCAACAGACAATTGCGAGAGTGCGTTCTGATAAAGCGAAATCGCGTTGGCAAAGCCTTGTTCAAAGGCTGCGGCCGCGGATCGGGCAGACTGAATGCTTTTTTGATCGCGTGCGTTATTGGCCCCAATGGCCTGGCCCAAGGCGAATTGTCGAGCGGTGGCGGACGAGGCCGCAGCCTGCCCGGCGGTTGTAGTCGCTGAAAGGGAACTAGTGATCAAACCCAGATCCGCTATAGAGGCACTGACCACACCAACACCTCGTTCGAGGCGACTGGCAGGGACAGTAACCGACTGCGGAGAGGACACTTCAATGGTTTGCTGGATATAAAAAGCATCGGGATTGAGCGCGGTTATCCGTTCATAGCTCGTCACATAATCGGGACGTCCCTGCAACGGATTGGTTGAGTCAAAATTATTGGCCGTTGAGATGACATAAGTCTCGGCGTCGCTGTTCGTTCGATAGCGATAACTGTTGAGGCCCGGATTCAGATAAAACGAGGACACCTGAGCGGACAATGCGCGGACAGACGCGTTGGCGTTGTTCAAAGCGGTCACCGCCGAGGCCGACTGATTGACTGCGGCGTTGGCCAGGGTCGCGCCTTGAAGAACGCTGCCTGACTCGTAAAGACGTCGTGTCTCCAGCGCCACGCCAGTCACTGAGGGCACCAAGGGCACATCGACTACGGTGCTGAAATAAGCCGCCAATGAGGGCGCCTGCGCAATGGTCGCCGGATCCATTGGATCAAACCCGGGGTTGGTCTGTTGCCACGCCGCTGTCGTTGCGACAGCAAGTTCCGCCGCCTCCCGGCTCAATTTCAGGCCATTGCTCAGTTCGATCGACGCCAGTTTTCGATAGTCGGCAACGAACCAGTCCTGAATGGAAACCTAATCATGAGTACCCAGTACCGAGAGAACCAGATTGTTTCCTTCCCGCGCTAGCCACAGATCGCTCGCCTTGATACCGGCCTGCAACGCTAAAGTGGAGCTGGGCCCCGCATTGGCTGATACCCCGTTAAGCAGTGAGTCCTGACCGTCGCCTCGATCAAAGAGGTACCTGTCATTCCCGCCTGCACCGACCAGGCGATCGTTGCCCCGGCCCCCGATCAGGACATTATTGACCGTGCTGCCGGTCAATGTGTCGCGCCAGGCCGACCCGGTAATGTTCTCAATGCTGTAAAGCGTGCTGCCAAGACTATCGCTGCCGGTCGACAGGTTTACGCTTATCGCACCGTTCGCTTCGGCATAGCTGACGGAGTCCGTGCCCGTATTACCATCCAGCCAGTAACCTGCGCCGGTGATCACAAAGGTGTCGTTACCGCTTCCACCTCGCAGAACCGAAGCCCAATCACCACCAATCAACGTATCACCGTAGTTTGACGCGGTAATTTCGTTCACATGGACCTGGCCGTCGAACAAGCCGTTGGCTCTCAGGCTTCGAACCCCGGCCTGATTGAATTCGGCAAACGACATGGCACGAACACCACTGAAATTGGCATACAGATTCAATTCGGCAGCGTTCACGCCGAGCAGGTCGGCATAGCGCTGGCCGTCCGCTGTACTGACGCGTACCCCCGTCGAAAGGCTGGTGATTTTTGCGCCGTCGCCCAAACCGAGAAGTTGAATCTGGTCACCGGCACTGCCCGCTTGAAAGCCTTGCAGAGTCACTTGGCCGGAGGCCAGGCTGAGCAAAACATTGTCGACGCCACTGTTGAGTTGAAACTGCTGAGCGCCTTGGCCTGCCAGGATCAGGTTGTACGCGTTGCCCACCGCGACCGTACTGCCGCTGACGCCTGCATAGGCTTTGGCATAACCCGCCGACTGTGCAAAAGCCCCCAAGGACGCATCGATTCCGACTTTCAAGTCGCGGAACAATTGCAGAACACCGGTATAAGCGGCAAAGGTGTCCGCAGCGAAACCGGCATCCTGGGGGGAGAAAAAGGTATAGCCGCCCGCCAGATGCCCCGTGTAAGACGTGTTGATCGGCACCAGCACATTCAATTCCGCACGCAAGTATTCCAGTTGCGCGGCATACGTAGCCCAGGCCGCAGCGGTACCCAGATAAGACGTCGCGGCGGCACCCCAGGACGCCGCAGCCGATGCCGCACTTGCCAGCGCCGCTGCACGATATGCAGGCGTGGAAAGCGCATTGGCGACCAGAGCCGCGCTCTGGGCATTGGCGAGTGCCGTCGCCCCGGCATCGACAGACTGCAAAGTGGTAACGACCGCATTGTAGTAAGACGAACCCGATTGCATCAGCGCCATCACATCTTTCCCGGCACTGCTGCCACGCTGCACTGCCGGGTTCTCCCCGGCATGCGAAGTAATCAGCGTGGGGTCTTTCACCGTCAGCAAGGGGTTGGGATAGCCCTGATACGTGTGCGAGCGCGCCGTGTTCATCCAGTTTTGCAATGTTGCAATCTGTGCCGAGAAATTCGGAACCCTGGCTGCCAGCGCGGCATTTACGCCGCGTGCTTGGCCCGCCGCCATTGCGGCATAGCCTTTTGCCGCGTAATCAGCAAATACCAGGGTGCCAGGACTGACAGGTCCGGAGCTAGTGGCGCTGTTGGCAAGCTGTTCGCTCAAGCCGACATCCGCCACTTCGCGGCGAGTTCCGTCGGCGAGTGTGAACCGGGCTGTCGAATCGATCAGTCCGCCAGCCACTTGCCGACCATCATGGATCGAATGCAGATCAATGGAGGCAATTCCCAAAGCCGCCAAAGTCTTCAGTTCGCCGCGCGACGCAATGCCGTTCTGGTCGGCGTCTACCCAGACCTGGACACTATCGAAGTAACTGGCACCGGTCCGGGGATCGATCAGCGCGGTCTCGCGTGAAAATACAGCGCTTCCCGCCTGAGTCAGTGTCGCCAGAGCAGAGAAGCCGTTCTGACCGGCCTGGGCGGTTTGGCCTGGCGCAGCAAAGGACTCACCGAACCATTCGGCAGAACTGTCGACAGTGCCGTTGCCGTTGCTATCGAACACCAGGATGCCGTTCTCGGCCCCTACCCAACCCACCGCACTTTTGCTGCCATCGGCGTTATGGTCAAACACCGCGTTGCTTTGCGAAGGCGCAATCAACTGGATGCCATTGCCGGTCAGATCCAATACCAGCGGTAAACTGTGCACCAGAGGCTCGTTGCCATAACTCAAGACTTGTACGTTGAACAACGAGGGTGGCCGGGTGTTCCAGCGTTGCTGAGCGGTTATCGCTTGCTGAACGGCCGCCGCCAGACTGGATGCCAATATCAGTGACGAGGGAATCGTGCCACTCAGGGCGATGGGGGCCCAACGGTCCGAGACAGCTGCCAACGCCAGGCGCTGCTGAAGATATTTCAACGACGACGCGTTATCGGCCGCCATCGCGACACCCTCGGCAGGTGTGTTGAAAACAAGGCTGGTTTGCGCTTGTTGGGACTGCATGGCCGTTGCCGTTGCCAGTCCGATAGTTTGTTGAGAGGTCTGGGAAAGATAAGTGGCCAGACCCGCGTCAGTCCCCGTGAAGGTTTTGCCGTTTTGAGTCCAGGTCGTGCTGGCCGGTCGTCCGTCAAAACCGTAGGTCTGCTCGACAGACAGACCGTTCGCATTTTTCCAGGCGACAGCCATGCCTTGCGCGGTCAAACGGTAAGTAGCCGACAGGTCACCATAGCTGTGCTGGACAGACACATTTTGTTTGCCGACCGTCACGCTTGCCTCTTTCGGCACATCGATCAGTGTGACCCCGGCTATTTGTATTTCGATCCCGCTGCCTTTGTATAAAACAGCGCTGCTGCCACCACCTGCCTGCGACAGCGGAATCGACAACTTGATATTTCCATCAGCATCAATTTCGACACCATTGATGTCGTCGATTGAAATCCTGGTAATGTCTTTGAGTAAAACCTTGAGGGCGTTTTGATCGATGGCGCCAGACACAGCCGATGACGTTACGCCGAAATAGTCGATGGTGGTTTGCAGGTTTAGCGGATTGATCAGGTTTTTGTTTGCAGCATCCATGGCTACTTTCAAGAACCCGGAAAGCGTTGCTTCATCGACACGCTCCTGCCAGCGGCCGAAGTCTTCATTAGTGGTGGTGAATTGGGCGGTATTGGAAAGATAAAAAGACTCATAGTTTGTTCTACTGACCTCCGAAGCCGTCAGCAGGTACTCGGCGGTGGCGTTCAAACCACCCGTGCGGTTCCCCCACATGGCCAACTCGGCAACAAATTGCAGGTCAAGGGCGTTTCGGTTCAAACCGCCAGGCCCGTTAGGGTTGTTGGCGGCGGCATCCAGCGCCACGTTTACATACTTTTCGATAAGCACCAGCTGTTTGGCGTCGGCTTCATCGACAAGATCGCGATGGGCCGACAAAGCCCGGTCAACCAGTGCCGTCTCGTTGACGTTGAGCATGATTTTCTGGCTGGCCTTTGAATAAAGGCTGTCAGCCTGAGCCTGAGTCAGCGCGCCGAGCGCAACTTCGGCGTTGAGGATTCCACGAAAGGCCGTTTTAGCGATGCTGCTATTGCCCACATCATTCTGAAGCGAGCCAAATGACAGCCCGCTCTGGCCGGTGGATACCGAGGAAACGTAAGGGTTCGAGCCGCCGATTTCGGAACTTGAAACGGACTTTTTAAGAAAGTCGCGCAACTGCTGACTGTCGAGCACAGGCACCTCCTGGTGAACAGTAAAAAATAATTATGGTTACCTGCGCGCCGTTTCAGCCGCCGTAACAATTTTCATAAATAGTTTTCAACTTCCATTGATCTGAATCTTCAAACGCATCCAGCAGTAAAAAATGGCCGACCATTACATCATTGCAGACAAATACTTGTTTATTCGCGCCGCTGGCTTCATAGCTGCAGACAGCGCCATAACTATGATTACCGTTGGCGATGCCTGCGGGCAGATCGTAAATATCCGAACAAACCGTTATTTGCCCCGGATAACCTTTTTTGTGCAGGCTTTTATTGAATTCAACTAACCGCTGAGCGATCTCCTGCGAACTTTTCAGAGTTCTTGCAATGGACTCATTACCGCTCCACTCCACCTCGCGGGATGACGCATGGGTGCAAAACATATGCGTCGTTAAAAAGACGACTGCCGTAATCCTGTACTTATGCATATCCCGCCCCTGGTGCAGGTCATCGTCTGCTCATCAGCATGGCAGCACTCGTGATCGAGACGCCCATACAGATGAGACTGATCGGGCCGCTCACGACCGAACCGTGATCGGAGAAAAACTCCGCCTCTCTCGCACAAACCCTGCGCCCCCGTCCCGCCAACTGTTCTTCTTCAACGCTCGCGAATGCTTTCGTTGCCGTACTGGACCAGAGGATCCAGGAAGTACTCGATCACTCGACGTCTTCCCGTCTTGATCTCGGCAGTCACCGCCATGCCTGGCGCCAGACGAATGTTCGTGCCGTTCACGGCGATGGTCGAGCGCGCCATGGCAATGCGCATGGAATAGATCAGCCCGCGTTTTTCGTCGTTGATTGCATCGCTCGACACTGAGATCACGGTGCCTGGAACAACGCCGTACTTGGTATACGGGAACGTCTCGACCTTGACCTCGGCGTCCTGACCGGGCTGAACAAAACCGACGTCCTTGTTCGGCAGAAAAGCCTCGATCTCGATAACTGTTTCTTCCGGCACGATCAGCATCAGAGGCTGAGCCGGGGTGACAACACCGCCCAATGTACGCACCGCAAGTTGCTGGACAGAGCCGGATACCGGTGCAGTCAACCGGGTCAGGTGGGCGGACTGCCGCGCCTTGATCAGGTCTTGCTGTAGCAAGGCGATATGCTGATTGCCTTCATTCAAACGTTCCAGGTTTGTCTGTCGGGCATCTGCCCGCAGGGTCTCGCCCTGTTGCCTGACTTGCGAGATAGAAGCCTCGATTTCCTTCAGGCGGCTGCGTTGCACCGCCAGTTCTGCCTCTTGTTCAATGCGCTCGCGCTCGCGTTCCAGGTAGGTATTGCGCGCCACATATTGCTCAGCGACCAAGACTTTCAGAGACTCGGCACGCTGTCGGGCGATGGGTGATGTTTTCTCTAACTTGCTGACCAGCATGCGCGTGGACTGAAGTTCGGCCTGACGGCCAGAGAGTTGCGCCCCGATACCGCTCAGTTTGGCTTGCAAAGACGAAAACTCTGCTTCTGCCAGTCGCTGCCCGTCGGCGAACGCAAGCGGATCGACTTCAGCGGGCGCCAGCAGCGGCATGCGTTCGCCGTTGATGGCGGCGAGCATGGCCTCTGCACGGCCTACCTGCAAAGCCCAGGTCTGTAATTCGTTGATGATGCGCTGCGCTTCCGCCCCGGCCACTGTGCCGTCGAGTTCGATCAGTAAATCCCCCGCATGCACAAGTTGTCCTTCGCGCACGTGAATGGCCTGGACAGTCGCCGTCCCGAACGGCTGCACCACCTGCGTGCCTTCACTCGGAATGATCTTGCCCTCTGCCGTCGCAACAATGTCGACTTGCCCTAATGTCGACCAAAGCACCGCCAAAAGCGCGAAGCTGATGAGTAACCACATCGCGACCCTCGGAGCGGGTGACAGCGCCTTTTCCTGCAAGGACAGCGCGGCGGGCAGAAATTCTGCCTCCTCGGCATCATGCCGTTTGCGCTCCCAGGATTTGCGCTGTCGCCAGGACGTTGTCCATACAACGTTATAGCGCCTGAGCAAATCTCCCCAGGCGCGCAAGGTATGCCCCAAGTCCATGTGTTATCCCTGCTGCATACGATAAAGCGCCGCGTAGTGCCCATGTTCCAGCTGGATCAATTGAGCATGGGTGCCCTGCTCGACGATGTCACCGCTGTCCATGACCACGATACGGTCGGCATCTTTCACCGCCGAAAGGCGATGGGCGATGACCAGTACGCTTCTGCCGTGACTGATCTGGCGCATGTTGTTCTGAATGATGCGTTCGGACTCATAATCCAGCGCACTGGTCGCTTCATCAAAAATCAGGATACGAGGGTTGGTCAGTAATGCCCGCGCAATGGCGATACGCTGCCGTTGTCCTCCCGACAGCGTGGATCCCTGTTCGCCCACCATCGTGTCGTAGCCTTCGGGCAACTGAGCAATGAACTCATGGGCTCCGGCCAGCCGCGCAGCCGCCATGACCTGTTGCAGAGGGGTACCGGGGTCGTTCAGCGCAATGTTGTCGCGAATGCTTCGGTTGAACAGAATGTTCTCCTGAAGGACCACACCGATCTGGCGGCGCAGTGAACTCGCATCGATGGTTGAAATATCCACACCGTCGACCAGGATCCGACCCTGCTCTGGCTGGTACAAGCGCTGCACCAGTTTGGTCAGGGTACTTTTCCCTGAACCCGAGCGCCCGACGATGCCGACGGTTTCACCGGCTGATATGGCCAGACTCACCCCGCGCAATGCCGGTTGCGCGCCGGGCCGATAGCGAAACTCGACCTTGTCGAACAATATGGTGCCGTTCACCGGCGGTAATGCGGGCCGGGGGGTGTGCACCTCCGTGCGGGTGTTGAGGATATCGCCCAGGCGTTGCATAGAAATGCCCACCTGCTGAAACTCAGTCCACAGTTGGGCCAATCGCATGACAGGGCCAGCGACATTCCCGGAAAGCATGTTGAAAGCGATGAGCTGCCCGACCGTCAGTTGGCCATCGATGACAAGTTTTGCCCCCAGCCACATGGTGGCCACGGTGACCAGCTTACTGATCAGGGTGACCCCGCCATTGGCCACTGTGCCAATCGCGGTAGTCCGGAACCCGGCCTTGACGTAAGCGGCCAACTGGTTGTCCCACTTGCGTATCCATTGAGGTTCGACGGCGCTTGCCTTAAGCGTCTCAACACCGCTGATGGTCTCGACAAGGAATGACTGATTCTGCGCGCCACGGTTGAATTTTTCATTCAGTCGGGCGCGTAGAGCCGGAGTGAATCCTAGAGATAGCAAGAAATAACAAGGCAGTGATACCACCACGATCAACGTCAGCCAGACGCTGTAGTAAGCCATGACGGCAAGAAACAAGATGGAGAAAAACAGATCCAGTACCACCGTGATGGAGTTGCCGGTGAGAAAGGAGCGAATATTTTCCAGTTCTCGAACCCGCGCAACAGAGTCACCTACCTGACGCGCGCGAAAATAAGCCAGCGGCAGGTTTAACAAGTGGCGAAACAAGCGTGCGCCCAGCTCGACATCAATGCGACTGGAAGTATGGGCAAACACATAGCTGCGCAGGCCGTTGAGCAGCACCTCGAAGATGACTACCACCAGCAACCCGGCAGCGATCACGTCCAGTGTGGTGAAACTGCGATGCACCAGCACCTTGTCCATCACGACCTGAAAGAACAGCGGAGTGACCAGCGCAAAGAGCTGGAGCACAAACGACACGACAAATACCTCAAGCAACAACCTGCGATACTTGACCACTGCCGGTATGAACCAGCTGAAGTCGAACTTTGCCAAGTCGCCACTGATCGAGGCGCGTGAAGCAATCAGGATCAACTCGCCAGACCAGCGCTCACGCAACGCTTGCACTGTCAGCTCGACGGGGCTGGTCTGGCGTGGATCCTGAATCAATACCTTGTCAGCATCATGGCGCGCGATGATGAAAAAGTTTCCCTGATGGTCGCGCGCCATGGCCGGTAACGGAGTCGTCGCCAGACGATCAACGCGCGTGTTCGACTTACGGGCACGCAGGTCGAGTTTCTTTGCCGCCAACAACACCTCGGTCGTGCCGAAAGCGCGACCATCCAGGCAAAACTCATGCGCCAGTTGGTCAACGTCGACTGCCACAAGGTGGTATCGGGCGAGCATGGCCAGGCACAGCAAGCCTGTGTCGATCAGCGCGGCTTGTGCCCCACCTTCCTGTCCAGGTTCTGCGCCTTCTTTTTCTGGTCGGTTGTCTGCGTATCGAGTGGGGCGAGGAGATTCGGTTTCCAGCCTCATCGATCATTCGCCGTTGCGGCAGGCCGGGGGTTTATGGTGTCGGCTGATATATCCGCGTTGGCGTGGTTGCGGAGCCTGGCGCCGTACGGAGTGCGGACGCACCTCCCCGGCAGATTTATAGCGACAGTGAAGTCATCGCTGTGCTTCATCGTGATATCCCTATCCAGAAAGTAACCCGCATGAAATCCATCCTAGGCCTCACAGGTTGCATTCAACCTTATCTTTCATGGATTTTTTATGACTGCACACTCGCATGGGCTATGGGAGAACAGGATAGGCAAAGCCATAGAGGAATGACCGCTCCATCGCTTAAGCCGCACGGGATCCTGTCATTGAATGGTCGCCGGGGAGGAAACCAGGGCGTAAAGCCCTGGCCGATCGCGGACGTCACTTTTTCTTTTTAGCCGGCTTGTCAGCCTTCTTCGAATCCTTGGCCTTCTCAGGCTTGCTGTCGGCTTTTTTCGCCGACTTCTTCGGCTCGGCATCTTTTTTCTTGTCTTTCTTGTCCTTGTCGGAGGACTTGGAAAGCGCCGAGGCCGCCGCTGATTTCTTCTCAGGTGATGACTTTTTGTCTTTCAAGTCCTTGCTGGCTTTCGAAGCGTCACCTTTGTCTTTGCTTTTCTTTTCGTCTTTAGCCACGTTGACCACCTCTCGGAGTGTGCCGTTATTGACACGGGGCCTGTGCGATTGACCACAAGCTAATCATTAGGCGAGCAGGTTCCGAGGCCGTTCAGATTATTTTCAGGCGTTGAAACAGGCCAAATGAAGGCAGCGCCGAATGCCGCCAGCGCCACCTTCAGCGACTGCCGGTTAATCAGGCCTTGTTACCAGCCTCCTGGAGCGCCTTTTCAGCGTTGAAGCCGTCGAAGTTTTCGAACACACCCATGAAGCCAGGCACGGTCACCTCTCGCGCCCAGTCGCGCTGCAGTTCGCAGTACATTTGCACGCGGCTGATGAGCTTCGCCCCCGCCTGTTCCATTCGGCGCAACGCCGCCTCGTGGGCGGCGAGCGATGTGCCGCCCACCGCATCGACCGGCACATAAACCTCATAGCCTTCCTGGATCGCGTCGAGCACCGGGAAGGTCAGGCAGGCTTCGGTCCACAGCGCGGTCATGATCAGTTTCTTGCGCCCGAGCGCTTTGACTGCCTGCTTGAACTCGGTGTCCTCCCAACTGTTGATCGAAGTGCGGTCATAGATCGGCAGATGACCAAGCACCGCTTGCAACTCTTGAATCGGTGGTTTGTTGCGGCCCGTCGCGACATTGACGGTCGAGTGGATGATCGGCAGGTTGTAGTTGACCGCCGCTTTCGCAACGCTGGTGATGTTGAAGACCAGTTCATCGCGTGGCATCGAGCGGATCGAGGACACCTGAACCGGTTGATAGTCGATGACGATCAATGCTGAATTCTCGGGCGTCAGCAGTTGATCGGTGTGGGGGTTGCGGATTGCTTCGCTTGCCATTTGCAGGTCCTTTTGTATGGGTAACGCACGTCGGTGCAGCGGCCGTGGCCCGTGCGGCTGATGGGTTCCAGAGCACCGGCGAGTTGACGCCGCGCCTGGAAAACCCATTGTGCTGTTCCCCTACTCGCGGCAGTAGTAGCATCCCGAGGCGAACTGTGTCGCGCAAAGGGGAACGCGAAAATGGATATCGAAGAACTGCAAACCTTCGTCGAAGTGGCGGATGCCGGGGGCATTTCCCAGGCAGCGCTGCGGCTCGGTGTTTCGAAATCAATCGTCAGCCGCCGACTGGCCCGGCTTGAAGCAGAACTGGGCGTGCAATTGCTGGCACGCTCGACGCGCGGCGCATCGCTCACCGAGGCCGGCGCGACGTTCCGCGATTACGCCGCCCGAGTCTGCAGCGAAATCGACATCGCCAAGGAAACCATCCTGCCCGCCGGCGCCCTGCGTGGCCGCCTGCGAGTGGCGGTGCCGCTGTCGTTCGGGCCGACACACTTCGCCCCGGTGCTGGCGGAAATGGCTCGCCGTCACCCTCAATTGCACATGCAGACCTGCTACAGCGATCGCTTCGTTGACCTGATTACCGAGGGCTACGATTGCGCCATTCGCGTCGGTTATCTGCAGGACTCCAACTTGATCGCAAGACGTATCGGCCCGGTCTACACCAAGCTCGTCGCAAGCCCCGACTACATCAAAGCGCACGGCGCCCCGGAAACCCCGGACGAGCTGCACGCCCATCAGGCGCTCATGCAAGGCACCGAAGCCTGGCAATTCATGCAGGCTGAAAAGGTCATCACGGTTCGCCCGCAAGGACGCTTCAAGGCTGACAACGGCACTGCGCTCGCCTCGGCCGCGGCTGCCGGCCTCGGCGTCGCCTACTTGCCCGACTGCCTCACCCACGAACACATCACCTCGGGTGCACTCGTGCCGATCATGACCAACCATCCACCGCCCCCGGCCGGTGCCTACCTCCTCCGCGCACCAGGCCCGCATCCCGCGCGCAAGATCCGCGTGCTCACTGATCTGCTGATCGAGTACTTCGGCGAATCGCCGCACCTCGCGGTGCAGCCGCTGTCACAGCACGATGAAGCGCCGGCGTTTAGCTGAGGAAAAATCAAACCTGAAGCCATGAGAGGAGAATTGAGGTGCCGCCACGCCTGCAAAGCCCAACGCGTCGGACTGCCTTCTTGGCAGACACCACGGCGCTGATCCTGTTTTTCACCACCACCGGCATCATCAATGAACGTTTCATTGCCGGCATGACGTGGGATCAGGTTCTGCAGGCGCGCCTGCTGGGTGCGGCGCTGATGATTCCGGTCGCGCGACCTTACGGCCTATGGCGGGATTGGGTGATGACGCGCGCCGGGCAGGGTCGGGTGTCGAGGTTGTGCTGGGACAGTATCGCCCTGGTCAGTTTTCAGGTGCCGATCTATGCGGCGATCATTGCCTTCAGTGGTGCATCGGGCGAAGGATTGATGCGCGGCACGCTGGGTGCGGCGGTGATGATGCTGGTTCTGGGGCGGCCTTATGGGGCGTTTCTTAACGGGGTGCGGAGGCTGTTTGGCTTGCCTCCGGGTGGGGACAGACCGATGTCGTTGAAGGGTTGAATCAACAGCCGGAAGCAGTCGCTCGAGAAATACCGCCGACGCAGCTTCTTGATGAGTAGAAAGCTTCCTCCCACTCCTACAATCGGGACGGTGGTTCACGTCCTGCATTGATCTGTGAAAAGACATGGTCTGGATCTGCCTGGCACCAATATTTGAACAGTAGGCTTGGTTCGGAATCTGCAAAATACTGACTCAGAATGCTCTCGGCGGGGATCGTCAATTTGGGTTCAGGCCATTGCTGAGCTAAAACACCTACGTCTTTGCCCGATAAACAAATAATCCACGTCGCCTTGCCTCCACTGATGGCAGGCAAGTACCCCATACCTTGGATCGCTTCGCACAATGTGCGCAGTGTTAGCGTTGGATCAAGCTTGATTGATGTTCCATGACTTTCCAGATCATCCCCGGCATGCACGCTATCCCGATCAATGCTGATGACACACATGAATGCTCCTTGCCAACGTCGTGCGGTTACTTGAATGACAGTTCCCAGTCGATCTTATACCCCCTCCCCCGGTGCGAACCTATGAATCTCTTCCACGCTGCAAATGGCCATTTACTTATCGAATTCGGTGAGTTGTCGGATGCCGACTGGAAGTCGCTGGAAAGCAAACTGGTTGATGCCTGGGGCTTTCGACGCGTGGGCGAAGTCGTTGTCGGCCTGGACGGAACAATCTGTCCCGACTTCGAGCGCCAGGACCTGACGCTCGCTGCAGGTTGGGACATCTGGTTAGGGTATCACTTGCTGTCTGAGTGCGCCGCCGGCGACGATTTTTTGCAAAGAATGTGTGATGAGCTGCAGTTCTGAGGTATCCATTTTCGGGATTTCAGGTAAAGACCACATTTATAAAACATTTCGTGTTGACAGATTTATTTGCGAAAAAATGTATAGCCAACAATGTAAGTGCCTAGTTTATTAGTGCGAGCAGTCACCCACACGGCACATATACCGCGACCAATTTGCTCGTTCAAATCTGATTTGTTTGTGCAGAGTTCAATCCTGCGATCCGTGTCTGGAACACTGATCCACAGACCAGCCTCGCAACGACTGTATTTCCCGATGGGCGGCCCTGGATAAGTAACTTCATACGCAGACTCATAACTGACAGTTTCACCAGGCAACAGGTAGGCGGCGACAGAATAACAATTTAGAGAAACCATCAAACTCAGGCAGAAACCACCCAAAAAAGACTTTATCGTGCTTCTTGCCGTTGTGCCGGCGCGAATTGTCGGAACTGCAAAAACAACCCCAAAAATAGCGCCAGTCAGCAGGTATGTCGTCAACTCCGGAATTTCCGGCATTAAAATTGTTCGTGATGAAATGTTGGCGGCCCAAAAAAAATAATTAATCCACGCCCCCGCAAGTAAAACCACAACAGCTGTAATAACTCGTTTCTTCATTGTTTTCTTTGGTGAGCCAGGCCTTGTTTCTTGCATGCTATTTCCAGGTAATGCTTGGGTAGTTTATTAAGCGCGTCTCTGAAGTTATCTGTGGTTTCCTGGTCTCAGTATCCCTTGTTCCGATAAGCATCAGTATCACGTTGCATCAGGAACCATGTTTTGTCCCTTATTCTCTTTCAAGATTTCGTTTCAGACGCCCAAGGTCCCTATTGACCAGCAACTTATGGACCAAACCCACCGGCAACATGTAGATGCGCCCAAAGACGTTATGCGTTACGACAGAGGATGTGATCGTAAACACACAATCTGTTATCGAAAGGCAAATCATGACATCCAGATGTCGGTCGCGCACGCTCAGAACGAGCAGGTCGGGGGCAGTATGCTCCACCAGAAAAAAATCCAGCTTTTCTCCAGTCTGTACGGTTTCTCGCCTGGCGCCGGAGAACCCGCCGATGCGCTTCACCCCGAACAGTGAGGAAATCACGTCCCTCGTCCGAAAAGCCAGTCGCATGAACAGCCCCGGCTTGGCCCTCATGAAGTTCCAGGCATCAAGAGTGGTTATCTCAACAGGTAGAGGCATCGAACTGCTGTGATAGTAATCAAGATCGGGCAATGCACTCAGGGTGTGAGCGGGTGATGTGTTGGCCATGCATGTTTCCTGTCGGTGGTCCGACTCGTCACTCGACAATGAAGATTTCAGGGGCGAAAACATCGGGCCAGGCCATCAGTGTCTAACGAGCTGACCCAAGTGTTTATGCGCCATTCGCGGGACGGGCCCACTGCCCGATAAAGTCGCCAATTCTGCGCTCAATGCCACTCTCAACGGTCCGCAGCCGCAGAATGGGAATGCCGCTCTTAGCCAGAATCTCATTTTTCATGGCGTCCCGAGCGGCCTGTACGGGGTGGTCGTGGTACCCGCCATCGACTTCGATCACTCCTATCGGTTGCTTGCCCACTTTGAAATAGATCACGAAATCGCAACTGGCGCGCCGCATGAACGCCTGTTGGGGCTGCGTCCAGTCGAGGCCAGCCGGTGATGCAAGCTGATCCAGCTGAATCTGTGTGTGGTATTTCAATGCCTGGCACGCCGGGGCCGACAGTGCCTCGCGCAGCAACCGGGCCACGATCTGCTCGGACTTGTAGCGTGAATCCTCAGGCCGCAAGCGAGCGTCCAGGCGTGCCAGAGACTGGTCGTACTCGCGGTACAGCAAGTCGAATGCCGAGACCACCGGCGCCCGCACGATCTGCTCGTCTTGCGCGTAATAGCTGATGTAGCGGATCAGCGCAGCAATGTGGCCATTGTTGCCCGTGAACACCTCATCGCCGGTTACCAGGGTGAAGCGATGTTTGGCCCGCGAAACGGCCACGTTGATCATGCGCGGGTCGTCGACGAAATCCAGGCGTGTTCGCCCCTGGTTGTAGCGCTTCTTGTCGAGCACGGTGGAAAACACGATCTCGTCGCACTCGCGCCCCTGAAACTTGTGCACGGTGTCCTTGACGAAATCCGCCGGCAAGTGCGTGCCGGACAGATTAACTTGTGCCCTGTACGGGGCAATGTAACCGCGGCCTTCACCGTCCATTCCGACGGGTTGCCCCTCCTCTTCTAGCACCTTCAGCAGGGAGTCCAGTTCCCGAAGGTTGGTGTTCTTCCGGGCGTGGTTGCCCTTGGCCGTCACCACCAGACGCAGGGGCGCTTCGCCGTTGTCCTCGGTCATCGGCACCAGTGCGTTGTCGTAAAACTGCTGGTTGCAGAACTGGATGATCCTGGGGTGGCAGCGGTAATGCTCTTTCAGCAGGGTTCTGGGCAGCGCGTCCTGGAACACCGCAATGCACGAATCGAGCAAGCTGTAGCGCTCGCAATCGTAGGCCTCGGCGGGCGCTTGCAGCCCCAGCGTCACGGGGATATGCGGCAACTGGCGGTTGTCGCCCACGACGATCAGGTTCTTTGCGCAGCCCAGCGGCAGGATGCCCGGTACGATGTCCTGCAAAGAGGCTTCATCGATGATCACGTAATCGAGGACCGCTCCCGGCGCGATCGAATTGACGATGGAGTGCGTGCCGCTGCCCAGGATAGGGAAGCGCTGCATAAAGGTATCGAAACGCTCGCAGTAGGTTTTGACATCAAAACTGTCCGACGGCGGGACCTGAAGTTGCAGGTGGTGCTTGAGATGCTGCATCGATGCGGTTGTCAGTTCTTTGAGCAGCGCCGTGAAATTCGCGCGCGCCAACGAATCACGGCACGCCTGCAGCTGCGCTTCCTTGTCCCGGAGCGACTTGTCGTAGTAATGCATTTGCAGGGCATGGAAAACGGCCATGCGCGCCTCGGCGTCGGCGAATGGCCTGGTGCGAAAGATCCTGAATTTGAACAGTAGCTCGATACGGTCTTTGAGATGGATGCGCTGTTCGCCGAGGTAAGCCAGGTAGGCCATGAGGTCCGCAGTCTTGCGCGGTGTCAGGCCGTACTTGTCGAGCGTACCGGTGGCCTGTACAGCGCTTTCTGCCTGCCACTGCTGCAGGTAGAGCCGCTCGATGACCAGCTCGTCCAGCTCGATTTGCAGTTGCGCCGCCCTGTTGTGGTCTTGCAGGTGCTGCTTCAAGCGTGTCAGCAGGTTCTGGACCTCATCGAGGGATGGTGCCGCCTCGGGCGCACTTGGCGTCCACGCAGGCAGGTCGTCGAAGAAGGCCTGGCGTTTGCTCTGGTTGCCAAGCTTGGCGACCAGGTGGCCCAGGCCGTATTTCTCCAGCTTTTCGTAGACGTTCTCCACGGCAGCATTGTTGTTGGACAACACTGCGACTGTCTGTCCGCGTAACAGAATGTTGGCGAGGATGTTGAGGATCGTCTGGGTCTTGCCGGTTCCTGGCGGCCCTTCGATCACGCTGACTTGCGCGCTGAATGCCCGCTCGACGGCCTTAAGCTGACTCTCGTTCAGCCCGAACGGATAGATCAGCCCCTGCCCCGGCGCCAGCGTGCCGTTGCGTCCCGTACAGTAGGCTTGCAAGGCAGTGCCAGCGATGGCGGGCAGTTTTTCGAGCTGACGCACCACATTGTCGGCAATTTCACGATCATCCTGCGACTTACCGTGACTCTGTCGGGCTTGCGCCACGGCAGTGAGATAGCGGAAGACCGGCGTGTCCCGCATCGCTGTCGGAGCGGTAAAGCCGATGCCGTCCATTTTGTGAACATAAGGTTTTTTGCCGCCCGGGTAGTGCACGACGGCATAGCGCTCGCCGTAAATCGTAGCGTTGACGATGGGCTTGGTGCCGCCGCGCTTGTGCAGCAAGACATTGCTCAACTCGCGGGTGGGCGAAACCAGGCAATCACTGAGCGGGCGGGTGTCTTTTTTTCTGGAGGGGTAATGACAGGTCAGCTGCAGAAATGCGTCCCTGTCGCTCCAGCGAATCGCCCAGTCGCTGATCTTTGCGGTCTTGTCCTCACCATCCATCTGAATCGAAGCCATATTCCTCGTCCCTATACGCATGACATCCGGCTTCGCTTCGCGCCGAATGCTACCTCTCCAGTAGCCGCCATATTGCCATCATTGCATGCAAGGTCGATAGCCCGGCCTTTAACGCCTGCGCAGCGCCGGACGCATTGAAGAATCGCCGAGCAGATGCAGGGTTTCGTCAAGGACGTCGACATCGGCAATGAGGCTGGCAAAATCCCAGTAGCGGTTGAACGTATCGGATGTGTGGTGGTACGTATTCGAGTCATAGAAATCATGCCGCTTCATGCCTTCCTCAACGCCTCCTTTGAACAAGTCGCTGCCGGTGCTCACCTGCACCGTGGGGATATCAATCCGGGCAAAACTCGCCTGATCAGAGCGGAAAAAGTATCCCGCCGAAGGCTCTTCATCGAGACTGATTGTGCGCCCCAGGGTGTGGGCGGCACTGACAAAGGCATTGGGCAAATCGGACTGATCGCCGTCCACCAGAAACAGATCACGGGTTCTGCCAATCGGTACGAAACCATCGACGTTGAGCGCCGCCACCACATCCAGCCCCGTCTCGCGGATCAACTGTGCGACCCGTGCGGAACCGTGCATGCCGACCTCTTCAGCAGACGTCCAGGCAAAGAGCACCGTGCGCCGCAGCGGCGTGGTGTCGGCCAGACGTCTGGCCAGTTCAAGCAAGACCGCCACACCGATCGCGTTATCGACAGCGCCCGGGTAATAACCGCTGCCGTCGGCGGTTTTGCCGAGGTGATCCAGGTGCGCGCAGAACAGGACACATTGGCGGGGAAACAGTCGGCCCTTTTGCATCGCCAGCGCATTCCGGCAATGCCGGATGACAATGTCGCAATCGAGCCGCAGTTGCAGGTGTGCATCGAGCCGGCACGGGCGTCCCGCCATTGGCCTGGGGTCGGCGATGAATGCATCAAGGTCAACACCGCCGTCGGCTAACAATCGCCGTGCGAACCGTTCGCTGCAGAACCCTTCGAAATCCAGCCGACTGCGCACTGCGTGCGGAAGAAAGCGAAACGGCCGGCGCATTTCGTCCTGCACCAGATGAAACGCGCTGCCGAACAGTTCATCGGTGTGGACGATGATTACGCCCGCCGCACCTTGGCGGGCCGCTTCTTCGTATTTGTACTCCCAGCGCCCGTAGTAACTCATGCGCTGGCCGAGGAACAGTTCGCCTCCCGGGCTGTTGCGTCCGGGATCGTTGGGCAACACCACGACCACTTTGCCAACAACATCCAGTCCGGCGTAATCGTCCCAGTCGAACTGCGCTGCGACAATGCCATAGCCGACAAAGACCAAAGGCGCGTGGTCGAGTAAAACCCTGGTTTGCTGTGAGCGGATCAGCAGTTCATCGTCCTGTTCGAGGTTGTAGCGGGTATCACCCTGAATGATCGTCCGGCAGCTTTCGGCATCGGATCGCACCGTGGCGCAACCGAGAGGGACTGACTGGAACAGGCTCCGGCGGCCCTGCCAGGGCGTCAACCCTAGCGCTCGTACTTTTCGCGCAATCCACAGTGATGCTCGCCACGCACCGGGTTCCCCTGCCCCGCGCCCGGCAAAACGGGCGCTGGACAAGGTCCGACAACTTTCGGCGAGCGCTGCCGCATGGAGCTTGTTTTTCAGGTAACCGCGAAAGACCGGAGCGCGAGCGTTTTTTTGCCTGGCTTTTTTCAGGAGCGCGCGTCGCATGTCGGCTCCCCTTCCCCTGGCCACTTGAACAGCCGGGCGGCGTTGTCAAAGAACACCTGCCGGTGGTGCTGCTCGTCGATTGCACTGGCGCACGCGGCCACGTACCCAGGGTAATCGACGCTGGGCCAGCCCGAACCGAAGAGGAACCGCTCCGGTTTGCCGGTGTAATCGAGCATCCAGCGGATCGGTTCGACCATCAACCGACCAAGCGTGGCTTGCGAAACATCGCTCAGCGACCCTTCGATGATCGAACTGAGTTCGAGCCAGACGTTGTGGTTTTTCGCGGCCAGCACAGCGGCATCGGTAAACCACGGGTTACCGCTGTGAACCAGAACGAAGTTCACGTCCGGATGGTCGACGATGACCTCGTCCAGGCTGAGCGGGTGTGCGTACTTGAGCTTGGAGCGATGCCAGCCTGTGTCGCCACTGTGGAAGAGCACCGGGACATCAAACTGACGCGCCAGGGTGTACAGCGGCATGAGCCTGTGATCGTCAGCATGCACATGCATGAATCCCAGATTGATTTTGATGGCCCCATAGACACCGTGCGCCAGGTCCTGCGCCAGCGACTCTGGCGACCACTCAGGCTGAGCGATGACCGCGCACCTGGTCATGCCCAGCGCCTGCAACTGCCCGGCATCGCAACCGGGTTTATGCGAATCCGTTACGGATGCGCGGATGTCGAAGCGCGCTTGCAGCGCCTTGAAAGCTTGCAGACTGTCCGCCCGCGCAAATTCGGTATGCACGTGCGCGTCGAAAACAGGCCCGGAATAACGACTCATCGAAAACTTCCTTGTGTGGACGATCGCAATTGCCGCGCATCCCGTTGCGCGACCGCTCAAGCGCTAACTGCTGGCACTGCTGTAGGAACGCAGCGCAAACAGCCAGAACACCCGTGACAGACAAACAAACGCGACGGCAAAAAGCAGCGCGCCCATGACCTCCTGCCAGCCGACCATGCCCATGGCCGCCGCTACCGGGACATTCGAAACGAAATACACCGGGACCAGAAACGTCAGGACCATGCGGATCGTCTGCGGAAACGCCGTGACCGGAAACCGCGCGATCTCCATGAGCGTGTAGCTGATGATCCAGACATCACCAATCTTCACAAACCAGATCGACAAGGTGCAGGTGATCAGAAACAACGAGTAGAAGATCGCCACTCCTGCCGCCATCAACCCCAGAAACGCCGAGAGATTGCCCACCCCTAGCGCACCTTCGATGTGCATCGCATACACAACGACCGCAAGCCCGATCAATACACGAGGCAGTTCCCAAAGGCTGATTTTCGAGCATGACACCAGAAACTGGCTGTCGACCGGGCGCACCAGCATGTAGTCCAGATCCCCGGTGCGCACTTGCTCCGACAGCGCGTGCAGGCTGGGAAACAGCCAGACCTCAAGCAAACCTTCCAGCACCAGGGCCACGCCGAACAGCGCCAGTACCTGATGCAGGTTCCAGCCCCCCAGACTTCCGACTTCGCTGAACATGGCATCGAGGAAGTACAGCGCCAGGAGCATCCCGACCACCGTGTTCAGGGCATTGGTGACGGCATTGATACGAAATTCCAGCTCCGCAAGCATCGAATGCCTGATCAGGGCCAGCAGCACTTTCAACGGTCGCAGGTTCATATGCCGGCCCCCGAAAAACGCTTCAACCCTTGGCGCCACAGCCTTCGGCGCAGCCCCACCAGCAGCACCACCCAGAACAGCTGCACCGCGAAACCCTGCAGCAGATCGCCGTCGGCAGCCTTGCCGATCAACACCTTGACCGGAAAATCCAGTGAGGCGGAAAACGGCAGCAACGCCACCAGATGACGGGTCGCTTCGGGAAACAGGTCGACCGGAATCAGCATGCCGCCCAGCACCGTGTACATCGACCAGACCATTGCATCCAGCGCCAGCGAATTGGCCATCCAGAACGCAAGCAGGCCGACGCAGTAATAGATATGGAAAATAATGATCCAGGCCAGCACCAGCGAGACGAGGAATAACGGTAATCGCCAGGCGATCGCTGCCAGGTCGATGACAAACAACGAGGCCCCGACACAGAACACGGTGATGACGATCGGTGCGCGTACCACCATCTGTCCCAAATGCTCCGCCACATGAAACCAGAAGGGTGCGACCGGTTTCAGCAGGCGACCGGACAGCGTGCCTTGGCGGATTTCGTCGTTCAAAACGAAGATGACCCATACGGCAGTCAGCTGTCTGACCAGATAGATGCCGAGGAAATACGCCACGAAATCACTGGGCGCATAGCCGCCGATGACCTTGTCCCGAGACAGCTCCCACCAGATCATCATCATGAACAACGGTGCAACGCCGCTGATCAACCAGACAAACAACTGCGCCCGGTAGACCACCGTCACCAGCACGCTTGTACGAATCAGGCGCCCGGCGATGCCGGGCCACGAAGCCAGAGCAACCATCACGCGTGCTCCTTTGGCAGCAACAGGCGCGGAAACGCCTGCTCCAGAGAGGGCGTCTGGATCGAGATGTCCGTCACCGGAAAGTTCGCCAGCAGTTGCGCCACGGTGTCGGCGAACTGCTCTTCAGGCACCAGCAGCTCGGCGCTTTCACTGTCCAGGCTGAGCAGATTGCCGTAAACGCTCAGTTCGTCGCTGCCGACTTGCGAGGAAAAGCGCAGGCTGACCTGGCGTTCGTTGACGTGCGCCTTGACCAGCGCCTGACGTGCGCCATCGAACACCACGCGTCCTTGGTCCAGCACGATGACGCGGTTGGCCAATGCCTCGATGTCCGCCATGTAATGGGAGGTGAGAATGATCGTGGCGCCAGACTCGCGGTTGTACTCAAGGAGGAATTTGCGAATGGCGACCTGCATTTCCAGGTCAAGGCCGATGGTCGGCTCGTCGAGAAACAGGATACTCGGGCGATGCAGCAGCGAAAGAATGAGCTCGCATTTCATCCGTTCGCCCAACGACAGCTTCCTGACTGGACGCCGAATGATGTCGCCGGCGGACAGCAACTGGCACAGCTCATCGATCCGGCGCCTGCATTCGACAGGCGCAATATCGTACAGCGCACCATGAAGATGGAAGGACTCCAGCGCCGGCAGATCCCAGGTCAACTGCTGCTTTTGCCCCATGACCAGCGCGATCGACTTGAGAAACTCCGCGCGCCGCTTGAACGGGTCATGGCCCAGTACCGAGAGGTGCCCTGCGCTGGGTCGCACGATACCCGAGAGCATTTTCAGCGTGGTGGTCTTGCCCGCGCCATTACCGCCGAGAAAGCCGACCACCTCACCCGCCTCTATCGAGAAGGAAACATCCGTAACAGCCGGTACGTACGTCTTCTCGCGACGAAAGTAACTCAGCAGGCTGCGCGACTGCTCGTCACGGGCCCGGTAAACTTCGTAAACCTTGCTGATACCACACAGCTCGATTGCTTTTGACATACCTTTCCTTGAAATCCCGCATCCTTCACTTCAGTCAACACGCCAGCATGTAGCGGTGGCGATCCCTGTATGTTGGCGTACTCAGCCACGGCGAGCCAGCAGTTGATCGTGATGGGCTTGCACAGACAAACCGTCGTCGATCACCAGGCAAACCGCAGGCAACAGGCTCGATTGCGCCAACAGGCCGAGGCCGAGTACTTCTTGCAGTTTGAAACCGGCCGCCAGCAGCATCGCCTTCGTCCGACCGACGTCAACCGTGATCAGGTGCACCAGACACGGCGCCGCCATCAACGCGGTCGACGCGTTGTCGGGTAATGTCTGACGATCAAGAAAGGCCAGACGCTGCTGGCCGATCATCAAGCGTCCCGGCTCCATTGCGATGCTGACCCGGTCATCCAGGTGTGTGAAGTAATGGTGTTGTTCCTGCTCGGGCCGGGCACAGAGCAAGGACACCCCGCCGAGCGCAAACAAGCCGTTATCCGAGACTTGAGTGGCAAGGTCGCCACCGATGCCGCGCACATACTCGATGAGCGACAGACTGACATCGTCCGTACCGCCAGCGGGTACGTTGGCGATCAGCCAGGCCGGCGCCGTCTCCCCCGCCGGAGCCTTGGCCGACAGGGTCAGGGCCGCGCGTTGCGAGGGCAAAAGGCACGCCAGATGTGCCACCAGATCCGTTGAACACAGCCAGATTGAACAACCTCGATCGCTCCCCTCCAGATTGCCCGAGCAGAACTCCAGGTACCCGCCGTTCAGCCGGAAGAATGCGCTGACACGGCCATCATCGTGACGCACTTGTCGCGTATGCGCCGTAAAGCCTGCACGGGTGAACTGGCCGATGACCTCATCGAACAGGCCTTGCGACACAGGGTAGACGACGTGATCCAGATGGGAAATCACCGGCGCCTTCCCGGCAAAGCGCATGGCTCACCCGCTACACCTGGCGACTGCCGCAATGGTTTTTTGCGCTGCGTCACGCGGCTACGCCTGTCGAGGCTTTTGTACCTCGGGTGCAGAGCGTTACGCCATGCTCGTGCACGCCACCACTTTTTTCCTCTTGGCTGACACCTTGCAGGCCCGCCGCTTTGAAGGCTTCGAGGAATCGGCTTCGTGGCCAGCGTGTCAGCTTGACCTCCAGCTCTTGCTCCCATCCCTGCGACTCTTCGCTTTCTTCGTAGTAGTCCACCATGACAATCAGCTCGCCACCGGGCGCCAGCAGGCCGGCGGCTTTTTCGATAGCGGCGGTGACGTCTTCGAAGTAATAGAACACCTCCATGGAAAAAATCAGCTCAAACTGCATGCCCGCCGGCCGCTGCCAGTTCATGAAACTCTCGACATCAATGTCGACATTGCGGCAGTCCTGGACTCTGGCTCTGCACATGCGCGCCATTTCCTGACTGAGCTCCACGGCACGGCAATAGCCTTTGGCAAACTTCGAGCGGGCCATGTACTCCAGGGCATATCCGTTGCCCGGACCGATCTCCAGGTAGCGACCTGCAGAGGGTTCAAGCGCGGACAATACCGGTTCGACCCGCGCCCAATGCTCGCGGGCCATGTCCACCGCGCCATCCTCGATGGCCCACTCGTCGAAGAGCGTCTCGACTTCCAGTTCGTGACTCATCCAACACTCCTGTTTACTGCCGGGGTTCGATCCACGCTAGCGGATCCATTGATAAAAATGCACAGCGTTACGGTGCGAGCCAATTACCAGGTGCCCATCATCAGTGAGCAACGGCGAAGAATGAAATCCCGTGTCGTGCTCCAGTTGCCACAAGGTTTGTCCGCTATGTTGGGCCAGGCAGTGCAAGCGCTCATCGGTGCCGACGAACAACGCGTCGCCGCTTGGCAGCACGGTGAAGGGTGTGTAGCGGAATTCGCAGGCGAGATTGACCCGCCACAACATCTTCAGGCTGTGCAGATCAATGCCGTACACGTGACCGTCATTGCTGCCGACATACGCCACACCTTCGGGCGACAGGCTCGGGCAGGACACCACGAAACCGTCGGTGTGAAATTGCTGCAGCACCGTGCCGTCGGCAGCATTGAAGACAATGATCTTGCCGTCGACTTCGGTGCCGATGATCCCGCGTCCCGAGGCATGGTCGATCGCAGCAGTGCCTTCAAACCGGCTGGTTTCGGTGATTCTCCAGCGCTCCTCGCCTTCGGGGCTGAAGCACATCAGCACATTGTCCGTACCGACGATGACATTGCCGTTCCCGTCCAGTGCCGGTGAACTGTAGAGGTCGTCCTCAACCTGATCGTCGAAGGATTGCTTCCACAGCAACGTGCCCGAAGCATGATCGACGGCGTAGAGCGTATGGTCGTAGCTGCCGGCGTAGACGATATCCCTGGCCGAGTCGATGGTCGGGCTGGCGTGAAACGGCCCCTGCGCCTGAAACGTCCACAGGCATTCGCCGTCACGGGAGATGCGACGTAGCAGATGGTCCTCGCAGCCCACGACGAAACTGCCGTCTGCCGACACGGCTGGCGAGCTGTAGACCGGTCCCTGAGTCGCAAACCGCCACTGTGGCTCGCCGTCACTCAAGCGTACGCACTGCAAGCTGTTATCCCAGCAGCCGAACAGAATCCGGTCATCAGCGATCCTGCCGGGAATGCTCCATACCCTCTCGTCGCAGGACACCGTGCGTTGAAAAGTCGGAGGCGCCTGCCAGTCCTTGTGCGAGCTTTCATGCCAGGGTCTGTGACTGCGCAGCGCCTGGTTGTTTTTGTACCAGGTGCTTTGCAGGTGCTGCGCATACACCGTTCCGGGTGCCGCGCGATCCGCGGTAACGCTCAGCATGAGGTGTACCTGGCACTTTCGATGCCGCCGCCGTACTTCTCGGAGATTTCGACCTTGTAACCGTTAGGGTCAATAAAATAAACGGAACGTGAAGAATGATATTGAACTTCATAGTCCGGCAGTAACTTGACGCCATGATCGCGAAGTTGCGTCAATACTCGATCAAAGTCCTCCACCAAAATCCCGAAGTGAGTAATTTCCAGTCCGTCGTTTTTTACGCCGCGACCTTCTGCATACTCATGCATGCACAAATAAAGTGTTTCATTGGCCCCGATCGTCATCCAGCGAGTAAATGCGCGAATACCCACCTCCTTGACTTCGAAGCCAAACACTCGCGCATAAAAATCGCGACTCTCTTCAATGTCAGCGACGTCCAGCTGAATATGATCCACAGCGACTATCCTGATCTTGTCAAGTACGACGCTCATTGGACTAACCCTCGATATTCGTCGGGCAATATACCGTCAGCATGCCAGCGGTCGATGCAGGACTTGAAGTAAGGCAACTGTTCTGGAACATGTTCCAGGGCCACTCCATAACCGGCGACGCCTGCGGATATATTGGTTGTGTCCAGCGACAAGGTGCCCTTGAATGCCGCCAATGCCTGATCGAAGTTACCCATTTGCTGGTGACAGGCACCGATCATGTACTGCGAGTAAGTCACTCGTGGAAAACCGATATCGTAAGCTTGCTGGTAACGTTGCAACGCACGCTGCCATTGCTGATCCTTGACTTCGATCTCGGCAGCCTCGTGGTAGGAGATGCTCCAGTGGGGATCGTAGGCGATCAACTCGTCAGCCACCTGGCGGGCCCTCTCGATGTCGCGGGCGACATAGAGCATTTCCTTGAGCTTGGATTCATAGACAGTCTTGCGCGCTTCCCTTGCCGGGATACTCGCGCCTTTTTCACCACGGATGACCGCATCGGCATATTCTTCGGCCAGCAGCATGTATTGCCGCGTGGTTGCCACATCGCCCCGGGCTGCCGGCACCATGGCCAGTCCGCGATAGAACGATGACAGCGAAACCAGATCCACCGGCGCGTCGCTTGAGGCAATCTGCCGGGCGGCCTTTTCGCCAGCGTCGATGAACCATTTGTTCAACTCATCATCGATGGAGTCGCCCTTCAATTTCCAGACAATCGCCTGCGAGCAAACGTCCAGAACCCGGGACGGTGGCATACGCTGAGCCTGCAGCAATGCTTTGAGCGCAGTGAAGTCTTCCTGATGCGATGTGGTCATTTCAAGACGGTTCTGAATGGCGAACCGGGTCAGATGAAATGTCACACGCTGGTCGGGAAACAGTGCCTCGTAAGGGATTTTCGTCAGGACCTGATTGGCGTAGCGGTACCTGCAACTGGCCGCCAGACATTGCGCGAGGCTCAATTTCTGCACTGGCGGGGCCCACTCCAGCATGTCGGCCAACCACTTGACCTTGGTCACCGGGCCATCCATCGGGTAGGAAAAAAACTCCAGTTCGTCGACACCTATGGCGTGGCGCTGCGCCACCTCAATCAACGTCGAGGGTTCAAGCAGTTGAGGCACCCGATAAGGCACCTCATCGAAGTTCTGTTCTGCCAGGCCCGCACACACGGAGCGCGACCAGTTCGTCGGATGGGCGCCTGAGTCATCATAGAAAAACACGGCGCGCGAAAACGCATCGTCCAATTTGCTGTGCATATCACTTTCCCTAATGACATGTAGAAACTGCGCTGTCGAGATTAAATACGGCCGAAGCAACGCTTCGGCCGTACCTCACAAGACACCGGTATCTTGTGTACAGCGGACAATCAGAGGATGAACAGTGCCGAAAGAATTCGGTTCTGTACGCTATTGAACTTAATCATGTTGAAGCTCCTTTTTTGAAAGTATGCATGGCGTATCCATGCGATTCCGTTACTTCATTCGCAGCCAAGTCTTTCAACACGACCGGAATAAAAGTTACCGCTTCTCAGAGGATGAACAGCGCCGACAGCATCCGATTTTGTACGCTTTGATATTTGATCATTTCACTATCTCCATGTGATTTAAAGTTTGCTGCAAATTGCAGCGCCGTAAGATTTAGCTGTCATCCGAAGATACGTCAAGAAGGTTTTTGAAAGGCTCTTGCCAGGGCAAAACGAACCTTCCAGTTAGTTCCAATGGCGTTTTTTGACGTGTATCAATGGTTTAAATGAAAAATAACCCGATCATGTTTTTTGCGATTTGTGACGGTGTACAGAAAGTTACCCGCCGTCGCGCCTCGAGAATTCGGCACCTTCCGCGTTGAAAGGTACAACAGAAACAAATTGCAACAGTCCGTGGTGAATTGACGCACCTGCAAACCTCAACTAGTTTAAACAACCGTCAGCGGTGGTAACTGGAAGTATCCGCCGTGAGACAGCGCATTCGAATGGAGTTCGACCGGCCGACACCCGCCTCGTCAGCCGTATGATCAGGAGCGATCAACCATGAAGTCCCTTAATCTGGGAATCCTCGCGCACGTCGATGCCGGCAAGACCAGCCTTACCGAACGGATCCTGTTCGATGCCGGTGCGCGTCTGCGCCTGGGCAGTGTGGATTCGGGCAACACCTGCACCGACAACCTGCTACTGGAACGGGAACGCGGCATCACGATCAAATCCGCCGTGGCCTCGTTCGAGCTCAACCACCTGCTGGTCAATCTGCTGGACACCCCCGGACACCCGGATTTCATTGCCGAAGTGGAGCGTACGCTTGCCTTGCTGGACCTCGCCGTCGTCGTGGTGTCGGCCGTCGAGGGGGTTCAGGCGCAAACCCGAGTACTGGTCAATGCCCTGCAACGCATGGCGATACCTCATGTGTTCTTCATCAACAAGGTTGATCGCAAAGGCGCCGATTTTCTGCGCACCCTGGAGGCTCTCGAAGTACAACTCAAGAGTCGCCCGTTAGCCTTGTGCGCTGTGCATGAGGCCGGAACGGCGCAGGCGACGGTCGAGCGCTCTGATCCGGCGTCAGCCGAGGTCGCGTCACAGTGGCTGGACGTGTTGTGCGAACACGATGAGACGTTGTTGCACGACTACGTGACGGCGGCGCAAACAATCGAAAGTTCGCGCCTTGAGCAAGCAGTGCGCGAGCAACTGGGCAGAGGACTGATCAATCCGGTGTTTGCCGGGTCCGCCATTACTGGAGTTGGTGTCGCACAGATGATCGAGACGCTCACGCGGTTGGCCCCGGCCAAATGTCACGATACCGAGGCGCCCGTGCTCGCCTCGGTATTCAAAATCGACCGGGGCTGGGGTGGGCACCGGCGTTTTCATGTTTGCGTCCAGGCCGGCACGCTGCACGTACGCCAATCGATCGAGACGCCGCTAGGCACCAGCAGAATCACCGCCATTCAGGTCTCCGAGAGCGGCGGTCTGCAACCGGCAACCCTCGCCCGCGCAGGCCAGATCGCTTGCATCACCGGGCTTGAAGGCGTGCGCATCGGTGATCAGATCGGCGCGTGCAAAGAACGGAACACCGCCGCGCACACCTTTACCCCACCGGCGATCGAAACCCATGTTTCAGCCGCTTTGCCAGCGCAGACCAAAGCCCTCTGGGAAGCATTGAGCCTGCTGGCAGAACAGGACCCGCTGATCGATTTGCGTCGAAATCCAGCAGGGCAAATGTTCGTCTCGCTGTACGGCGAGGTGCAAAAGGAGATCATCCAGGCCACGTTGCAAGAGGAGTACGCCATAGAGGCGGTCTTCGAGGAAAGCTCGGCGATCTGCGTTGAAACCCTGCAAGCGTCTGGTCAAGCCCAGGAATCTATCGATGAACCCGACAACCCGTTTCTCGCCACCGTCGGTATTCGTGTCAGTCCCGGGGCCGCGGGCTCGGGGCTCACGTTTATTCGGCAGGCCCATGCCGGGCTGATGCCGACGAGTTTCTACAAAGCGATCGAAGAATCCGTCTTCGAGAGTCTCAAGGAAGGCCCGTGCGGCTGGATGGTTCACGATTGCGAGGTGACATTGACCACCGTCGACTATGCATCGCCCTCAAGCACTGCGGCTGATTTTCGACACCTCACACCGCTGGTACTGGCTGCAGCGATCACTCGCGCCGGCACCAAGGTCTGCGAGCCACGCAGCCAATTCAGCATCGAAGTGCCGGCGGCCATGAGCAGCGCGGTGCATGGTTTGCTGGCCAAGGCAGGAGCCACAATCCATGGCACCACGCTGGACGCAGAGACCGCGCGGATCGAAGGCTCGATCGTCACCACGCGAATCTACAAGTTGCAGCACCAGATACCCGATGTCACCAGTGGCCTCGGTTTTATGGAGAGCCAACTGGCCACGTATACGCCGATCGCGGGTACCGCGCTTCGACGGGAGCGCACCCTGGCCAACCCTTACAACCGCCAGGATTACCTGCGGCAAGTCAGACTGGGCTTGCGCGCCGGACGGCCGGCGAGCAGTGCTTGATGGCTAAGTAACCGGCGGCTGGCTGATCTGGTTGAGATGACTGACATCGGCGGCCGGCAGGTGCAGTTGCGGGGACGCCATGATCTCGCGCAATTGCTCGACAGTACTGGCCCCCACCACGGGCGCCACCACCGCTGGTTGCGCCAGCAGCCAGGCGAGTGCCACTTGCGTACACGTACTGTCGCAGTCCCGCGCAATCCGACGCAGTGATTCAAGGATCTGCCAGTTGCGCTCATTGAAGTAGTCTCTCTGTACACCGGGCGCGCGCGGAGAATCCGGCAATCTTGCCTGCGGGTGGTACAGGCCAGACAAAAAGCCCTTGGCGAGCGGGTTGTACGGCAACAGCCCGACGCCCTCTTCCACGCACAATGGCTGCAGTTCGGATTCGACTCGACGCCGTTCGAGCAGGTTGTAGCGCTCTTGAACACTGACATAGCCGACCAGTGCGTTGCGCTCGCTGATCGCCAGTGACTTCATCAGGCGCCAGGCCTTGAAGTTGGAGCAACCGATGTAACGCACCATCCCCCGCTGCACCAGATGTTCGAAAGCGCGCAGGGTTTCTTCGACCGGAACGTCATCGTAGTCATCATGGGCCTGATACAAATCGATGCAGTCGACTTGCAAACGCGCAAGCGAACCCTCCACAGCCTTGACGATATGTCGCCAGCAAAGCCCCTCGTCATTGGGCCCGGCCCCCATGCGCCCGGACACCTTCGTTGCAAGCAATACCTGGTTGCGGCTGGCCGTGGTTTTCAACCAGCGCCCGACGAACTCTTCCGAGGCCTTGCCACCGACACCGTCGCCCAGGACCGGGTAGACATCCGCCGTGTCGATCAGGTTACCGCCCGCTTCGACATAGGCATCGAACAAGCGGCGTGAAGCAGGCTCATCCACCCACCAGTTGCATTGCGCGGTTCCCATCGCAATTGCGGAAACCTTGAGTCCCGAGCGTCCCAGTCGTCTGTAGTTCATGATCGATATCGCCGTCCCTGTTACGAAGCTTCCATGATGTCGCGGGGCAGTATAGTGGAGTCGCGGCGCCTGCCCCTTTCAAGGCTGACTGCTTTTGCAGGTATCACAAATACCACCGATACTCCCGCGCACTGATGTCCTGCATAAACGCCAAATGATCCTGGCGTTTATTCTCGCAATACACGTCGACAAACTCAGCGCCCAATCCTTCACGCAATTGCGGTTGATGCTGCATCGCACGCACGGCCTCGAACATCTCCTTGGGGAAATCAATCCCGCTGCTGCGATCTTCGTTCAGCGGCGCAATGGGCTCCTTGCCCGATTCCAGCCCATGCTCCAGCCCCACCAGAATCGCCGCCAGCACCAGATACGGATTGGCATCCGCGCCCGCCAAGCGATATTCAACCCGCAAATTCTTCGCGTCCGACTCGGGAATGCGCAAGCACGCATCACGATCCTCAAATCCCCAACTGGCTTTGGTTGCGGTGTTCACCGTGCCGCCCAAGCGGCGCATCGAGTTCTGGTTCGGCGCGAAGATCGGCATGCTGTGCGGCAGCAATTCCAGACAACCGGCGACCGCGTGGCGCAACGCCTGTTGCTGATTCGCGGCCAGCAGATTATTGCCCGCCGAATCGTAGACGCTGACATGCACATGCATGCCACTGCCGGGATGTTGCAAGTACGGCTTGGCCATGAAACTTGCACGATAACCGTGTTTAAGCGCAACACCGCGCGTGCTGCGGCAGAACAACGCTGCCCAGTCGGCCGCACGCAAGCCATCGTCGAGGTGGCTGAAGTTGATTTCGAATTGACCGGGACCGAGTTCAGCGGTAATCACCGTGGCGTCGATGCCCTGCACCCGCGTCGCTTCGACCATGTCATCCAGCACCGGCGCGAAACGTGAGAGCCGTTCGATGTGCAGGTTCGGTTGATCATCGGCATCGTCAGTCAGGTCGTCGCGGGGGAATTGCGGCAGGCCATCGCGCAGCTTTTTGTCGAACAGATAAAACTCCAGCTCGAACGCCACCACCGGGTGAATGCCTTTGCGCGCCAGGCGCTTGAGCACCTGCGCGAGGACTTCACGGGGTTCGAATTCGATTGGTTTTTCGGTGCCGTCCGAGGTGATCAGCATTTGCCCCAGCGGCTGCGCCTCCCACGTCACCGGTTTTAGTGTGCCAGGCACCAAGCGGCGCACGGCATCCGGGTCGCCGTCGTTGAAGCAGTAATCGCCAATCGGGAACAAACCGCCCTGCACGCCCAGCAACACACAGTTCTGCGGCAACTTCAGGGTGCTGCCGGCGGCGACTTTTTCGAGCATGTCGATTGGATAACGCTTGCCATAAAAGTGCCCGGGAATGTCCAGGGAAATCAGGTCGACATAACGCACTTCGGGGTAGCGTTGGCGAAAGGCACGCACTTCGGCAAGCAGGTCAGCGCAGACAGCGTCCATCGTGTTCATCCTTTGTTGTGATCAGGTGTAGACCCAGAGCACGCGAGTCAGCTGCTCAGTGAGGTTGCCGTAACGGCAGCGGGTATGACTGTCGAACTGAAAGCTGTCGCCGGCTTTCAACGTGGTCGGTTCTTCGTCGTCGCCCAGCCATAAGGTCAGCTCGCCTTCAAGGACGTAACCGCCCTGCTCCGAGCTGTCGGTCAAATGGCGGTCGCCGCTGCTCGCGCCGGCTTCGAGATGACTTTCGAGCATGGAGAACGACGCGCGAATCTGCGGCGACACCAGAATGTCGGTGATGCCGTTGGCGTAATACAGCGTGCGGCGCTCGTCCGGGCGCGTCACCCACGGCAATTCCTTGGGCTTGGGCAGGCTGTAGAAATAGGTGGTCGGCACGCCAAAGGTTTCACTGATCGCGGTCAGATCCGCCACGGTCGGCCGCGACAGTCCGCGCTCGACCTGCGAAAGGAAACCCACCGAACGGCCGATCTTGTCCGCCAGCTCTTTCAGGGTCCACTTCTTGTGCTTGCGCAGGTCGTGGATGAGGATCGCCAGCGCGGCGATTTCTTCTTGCTTGTTCATGGTCAAAGTCTCATCAAATGCTGTCGCGCAGCCGATACCAGGCCTTGCCGATGGCCTCCAGCGGTGCTGCGAAACACTTGCCACCGGGGAAGCTGCCATTGCTCAAGCCCTGATACAGCGCCAGTTCATCGGCATCGCCAAGTATCGCATCGGACACTGCGCGCGCTGCAGCCAACGTCGGCAACACGCCGTGGCCCGAATAGCCCTGCAGCCAATATCGATTGCCCGCGCCGCCGACATCAGGCGTGCGGTTGATCGTCAGATCGATATGCCCGCCCCAGGCAAACTCGATGCCGACGCCTTTGAGCTGGGGGAATACGCGTTCGAGAAACGGCCGTGTTGCCGCAGCGATGTCCTTGGGCATGCCGCCCAGATAAGTGCAGCCGCCGCCGAACAACAAACGGTTGTCCGGCGTGCGGCGGAAGTAATCGAGGACGAATTGGTTATCGGTCACACAGACGTTGCGCGGCAACAGCGCGGTGGCTTGTTCGGACGTCAGCGGCGCGGTGGCGACCTGATAAGTGCCCACCGGCAGAATGCAACGGGACAGTTGCGGGTCGAGTTCATCGAGATAAGCGTTGCAGGCAAGCACCAGCACATCGGCGCGCACCGAGCCGCGCTCAGTGTTGACGCGAAAACCTGCGCCCTCCTCCTGATAACTCAACGCTTTGCTTTGTTCATGGATACGTCCGCCGGCGCGCTCGATGGCGGCCGCCAGACCCAGCGCGAGTTTCAGCGGATTGAGGTGCGCGCCGTGCGGGTCGTAAAGCCCGGCCTGATAACGATCAGTGGCCAGCCATTCCGGCAGTTGTTCTCGAGGAATGAACTGCAAGGCATCATGACCCCACTTGTGACTGGCTTCGTGTTGCCATTCCGTCAGCAGGCTGACCCGGCGCGGCATCACCGACGTCCACAAATGCCCGGGCCGATAGTCGCAATCGAAACCATGCCGTCCGGGCAACTCGCATAATTCCCCAGCCGCCCAGCGCATGCCATCCCACAGCCGTTTTGCCCGCTCATAACCGAGCGCAGCCTCCAACGGCGGCATATCACACGACCAGCCGAGAATCGCCTGCCCGCCGTTACGACCCGACGCCGCCCACGCCACTCGACTGGCTTCCAGCAACATCACGCGCTTGCCAGCCAATGCCAGACGCAACGCCGTGTGCAAGCCACTGAAGCCTGCGCCAATGATCACCACGTCAGTGTCATGTTCGCCTTCCAGAGTCGGTCGATGGCTCAGAATATCGGCGCAACTGTGGGCGTAGTAGCTGTCAACGTGCTGGCTGGATTGCTGAAACATGGCGGCCTCATGAAATTTATTTCTTATAATTTCATGAAAATCTACAGAATAAATTTCACGCCGGCAACCCGCCTTATTCAGTCACGCCGGCATGACAGGTCTGCGCGCGTTGATAACGCTGGGCACGATCAATGCTGTAGCGCATAGCGCCGGCAATGTTCCAGATAGCCTTTTTCATGATTGCCGACCAATTGCACGACGCTGGTCCACAGCCACGACGGCGCATCCAGACGTTTCGAGCGGCAGGTTTGCAAGTCCGCCATCCACTCGGACCGGGTCGTCAGGTCCATTTGCCGGGCATGCGCCACACCGACGACCTGTGCCAGGTAGCCCGCCGCGAGCATCGCATCGCGCTGACTCAACTGATCGAGTTCCAGCTTCATGTCTTGCGGCAACAGTTCGCGGACGAAAAAGCCGTGATCGAGCATGCGTGTCGCCAGCATCCGGTTGCCCAGCCCGGGTGAAAGAAACCGCGCGCCTTCGACCACCCGTTTGCCATTGTCGCGTGGCATGGCTGCACGGGCGGCGCGCGGTGCAGCAGCGCCGACGGCTTCTTTGATATCGAGCAGGCAATATTCCTCGTCATCGCCCTTGCCCACGCCCAGCAGCACCGCATAACGCTTTAACCCCAGCGAACTACAACCCTTTACCCAATACGCCGAGTCGAGCATTTTCACGCGATCATCCTGTGAGCGGCCCTTCAACGACGTCACTAGCGTGTGGATTTCGGGGGTGGCGCAGAGAGTTTTCAGCGCGGCGCGCTCATCGCGCGATAGCGCCCAGAATTGTTTGCCCAGCGGAATGGTTGGCTTGGTGCTCTCGATGCGCTCCTCGGCCAAATGCTTCCAGGTGCGCTGCACGGCACTGCGCATACCCGCTTTGACTTGCGCCGGCCGCGGTGGGTCTTCCTCAAGATCGCCGTCAAAGGCTTGCTCGTAACCGCGCATCATTTCTTCGAGCATGCGTGCGGTGGCCACGCCGGGCAGATCGGAGCCGCGCGCTGCTGTCGCGAGTGAAAGCGCCAGGCGCACCAGATCATGCGCCGGGTTACCGATCACGGTCTGATCAAGGTCACGAATATAGATATCGATCTGCCCTTTGAGGTCCCCGGTCGGGCCCAGATTGCCGGCATGGCAATCGCCGCAGATCCACACCGCCGGGCCTTTGGGCAGGCTGCGGCCCGGTTGGCTGTGCAGCCATTCGTAAAACTGCACGGTGCTGCCGCGCACATAAGCGTGCGCGGATCGGGCCATTTTCAGATTGCGCAGTTGTGACAGCGGTTCAAGTCGGGCGGAAGGACGCGGGGTTTTCATGGGCACTTCTTATGCGGGATGTGAGCTGTTGACCGCTCGCGACGCACGAATGTTTCAAAGTGTTTCAGAGAAATTCGTAGAAGCTACCCGCCCTAAAGTGGCAGTTCTACGCACGCCAGTAATCCTCCACCGTGGCGGTTGCTCAGCGTCAACTCGCCGCCTTGTTCGCGCGCAATTGCCCGCGCCGCCGACAACCCCAGGCCTACGCCTCCGGTGTCGCGGTTGCGCGAAGCCTCCAGACGGAAGAACGGATCGAACACCTGCTCCAACGCCGCTTCGGGAATACCCGGGCCTTCGTCGCTGACTTCGATGCAGATCGAATGATCGTCACGCTTCAACGCAATGACCGGGCGCTGCGCATACTTCAGCGCATTCTCCAGCAGATTGACGATCACCCGTTTGATCCCCAGCGGCCGGCCTTCGTACACCAGATGCGCGGGGCCATCGAAGCCGACGTCGAGGTGCTGGTCACGGTAATCGTCGACGATGGTCTGCAGCAGCTCCGACAGATCGAACGCCGTGGTCTCCTCGCGATGCGTGTCTTCGCGGAAAAACGCCAACGCAGCGTTGATCATCGACTGCATCTCCTCGACGTCACGAATCAGTTTGCCCTGATGATCGAGGTCTTCCATGAACTCACTGCGCAGGCGCATGCGGGTCAACGGTGCACGCAGGTCGTGGGAAATTGACGCGAGCATGTGCGTGCGCTCGGCGATGAAGTGCTGGATCTGCGCCTGCATGGTGTTGAAGGCGATGATCGCCTGGCGAATTTCGTCCGGGCCTTCGAGCTTGATCGGCGGTGCGCGCAGATCGGTGCCGAACCGTTTGGCGGCCCGCGTGAAACGCTGCAAGGGGTTGGCCAGTTGCCGGGTGGCGACCCAGGCGACAAGCAACGTGGCAATCAGTCCCAACGCGATGACGATCGCGATACGCACGCCAAATTCCAGGCCCCAGCTGCGCTCCGGCGGGATAAATGACAACCAGCTGCCGTCGACCAATTGCACGACGGCGGCGTAATGCGCCTGGGGACTGCCGTTCGGCCAGTCGCCTGGGCTGAACACCTCGATTTTTCGATCACTGCCCAGCAGTTGCTGCATCACCGGCACTCTGCTCGCTGGCAGGCGAAGGCCGTCATTGGGCAGATCGAAGTCGGCGCGCTGTGCTTTCCACGACACTTGCAGCATGGCGCTGCTCGCCGCTGTGGCCAGTTGCGGGCGCAGGTTGGCCGGGGCTGCTTCGATCACCCGCGAGGTCGCGGCAATCTGCTCCAGCAGGCCGGTGCGTTCGATCGGTGGCCGCGCCCAGATGCCGGCGACTTGCACGAACAGCGCATTCAATGCCAATGAAGCAATCATCGCCGCCACGATAGTCAGGGCGATGTGCCGGCGCAGTGTATCGGCGCGAAATAGCCGGCGGATCACGAGCGGCTGACCTTGGCGGTGAACAGATAGCCGCCGTTGCGCACCGTACGAATCAGGTCAGGTCGCTTGCTGTCCGGTTCGATCTTGCGACGCAAGCGGCTGACTTGCACATCGATGCTGCGATCGAACGCGTCATGACCGTGGCCGTGGGTCAAATCGATCAACTGCTCGCGGGTCAGAATCCGCTGTGGATGGTCGAGGAACACCACCAGCAGATCGAACTCGCCACCGGACAGCGGAATCATCACGTTTTCCGGTGAGCGCAGTTCGCGACAGGTGATGTCAAGATGCCAACCGGCGAAGGCGATCACCGGCCGCGAAGGCTCAACCGCTTGGGGCTGTTCGCCGGCGCGACGTTGCAAGGCACGCACCCGCGCGAGCAATTCCTGCGGCGCAAAGGGTTTGGTCAGGTAATCGTCCGCGCCCAGTTCCAGACCGACAATGCGATCGCTCAGTTCGGCCATGGCCGTAAGCATGATGATCGGAATGCCCAGTTGCGCACGCACCTTCTGGCACAGGCTCAGACCGCTTTCGCCGGGCATCATCAGATCAAGAATGATCGTGTCCGGGCGCTGCTGCGCAATGGCCGCCCACATCGCCTCGCCATTAGGGGCAACGTCGACCTCATAGGCGTGCTGCACGAAGAACTTCTTCAGCAGCGCGAGAATTTCCACGTCGTCGTCGACGAACAGCAGTCTGCTCACAGTGACAGGATCCATGCACCAAAAAGAGCCAATCTAAAGCCATTCATCGCGCCGGTCATTTATTTCAATCGAGCAACATTCCTGCGCGCCAGACATCAAGCGGACATCCTCCGGCAAAACCGCGCGGGCACTCTGCAGGTATTTCCAGCGGGGGGATTGGCATGAAGGTATTGAACAGCAAACCGGGCGTTACGCAGCACAACGGCAATCGGCCGTTGATTCTGAGCCAGCGCACCGCTGCGCTCGGCCCGGACACACCGGTGGTGTTTCAGGAATCGTGCATGGGGGTTTCCAGTGATCAGAGTACGGTGGTTTTACGCCGCTACTTCGAGCATTTCAGCCCGACCAATGCGCACTGGGTGGAATACGTGCACAGCGTCAGCACCGCCGATCTGATGAACTGGATCATGGCCCACGGTCGATTGCACATCGAGTGCTCGGACAACCTGGCGCAAAACAAGGAAGCGGTTTGATGTCGCGCATTCATTCGCTGTCGCTGTCGATTGTTGCCACGCTGAGCCTGGCGGCGTGCAGCAGCAAAACGCCGGAACACAGCGGCTTTCTGCATGACTACAGCGTGTTGACCGAGCGCCAGTCGCCGTCCGGGCAACCCGTGTTGGCGTGGGTCAGCCCGGCCCTCGCCCGGGGTCGATACACGCAGGTTTATCTGGCGCCGAGTCAGTTTTATCCGGGTGCCGAGCCGACGCAGCGGATTCCCTTAAGCACGCTGTCCGGGGTTACCGACTATTACGACGCGGCGCTGCGAGTGGAATTGGGCAAGGTCATGCATCTGGTCAGTCAGCCGGGGCCGAACACCCTGGTGGTACGCCCCGCCATTACCCAGGTGGCGACCAGCACTCAGGGTTTGCGCTTTTATGAGTGGCTGCCGGTGACCCTTGTCGCTGCGGGTGTGAGCACGGCGACCGGCATCCGCGATCAGGACAGTCAAGTCGCCACCGAAGTGTCGTTCGAGGATGGTTCGACTGGCGAAGTGATTGCCGAATTGGTGCGCAAAGGCACCGGCGTGCCGCTGGAAAACGACAAGCAAGTGTTGACTGCCGATGACGTCAAAGTGGTGCTGGATGGCTGGGCCAGCGACCTCGGTAAATCCTACGCAACCCTGCGCCGGTAGCATTACCCTGTAGGAACTGCCAAAGGCTGCGATCTTTTGATGTCGCCCTTTAAAAGCAAGATCAAAAGATCGCAGCCTTCGGCAGCTCCTACACAGGTGCTCCAGGAAAAAAAGCAGCGAGCAGTGAATTATTTCGTGTCCTCATGTATCTGAGCCAAAGAGCACGCGCCATCAAATAGATGGCATCTACGCGGCACGATGGATCAGCAAAGAGAAGACCCGGATGAAATCACGCAAGAAAACCGTCAAGCCGATCGGCCTGAACGACATCACCATTGTCGACGACGCCAAGATGCGCAAGGCGATCACCGCCGCCGCACTGGGCAACGCCATGGAATGGTTCGATTTTGGTGTGTACGGCTTCGTCGCCTATGTACTCGGCAAAGTGTTCTTCCCCGGCGCCGACCCCGGCACGCAGATGATCGCCGCGCTGGCGACGTTCTCGGTGCCCTTCCTGATTCGGCCGCTGGGCGGCTTGTTCTTCGGCGCCTTGGGCGACAAGTACGGGCGACAGAAAGTCCTCGCCGCGACCATCGTGATCATGTCGCTGAGCACCTTCGCCATTGGCCTGATTCCGTCCTATGCCTCGATTGGCATCTGGGCACCGATCCTGCTGTTGCTGGCGAAAATGGCCCAAGGCTTCTCGGTGGGCGGTGAATACACCGGCGCGTCGATCTTCGTCGCCGAATACGCGCCGGACCGCAAGCGTGGCTTCCTCGGCAGCTGGCTGGACTTCGGCTCGATTGCCGGTTTCGTCCTCGGTGCCGGTGTGGTGGTGTTGATCTCGACGACGCTGGGCGAAGCCAAGTTCGAGGAATGGGGCTGGCGTCTGCCGTTCTTCCTCGCCTTGCCGTTGGGCATGATCGGTCTCTACTTGCGTCACGCCCTGGAAGAAACTCCGGCGTTCCAGCAGCACGTCGAAAAGCTTGAGCAAGGCGATCGCGAAGGGTTGGCCGGCGGCCCAAAAGTCTCGTTCAAGGAGGTCGCGACCAAACACTGGCGCAGCCTGATGACCTGCATTGGCGTGGTGGCGGTGACCAACGTTACCTACTACATGCTGCTCACCTACATGCCGAGTTACCTGTCGCACAACCTGCACTACAGCGAAAACCGAGGCGTGCTGATCATCATCGCGATCATGGTCGGCATGCTGTTCGTGCAGCCGGCGATCGGCTTTATCAGCGACAAGATCGGCCGCAAACCTTTCATCGTCGTCGGCAGCATCGGTTTGTTCATTCTGGCGATTCCGGCGTTCATGCTGATCAACAGCGGCAAGATCGGATTGATCTTCGCCGGCCTGCTGATGCTGGCCGTGCTGCTGAACTTCTTTATCGGCGTCATGGCTTCGACACTGCCAGCGATGTTTCCCACGCACATTCGCTACAGTGCGCTGGCGGCGGCTTTTAACGTTTCGGTATTGATCGCCGGCCTGACCCCGACCGTGGTCGCCTGGCTGGTCGAAAGCACCAACGATCTGTACATGCCGGCGTATTACCTGATGGTCATCGCCGTGGTCGGTCTGGTCACCGGCGTAACGATGAAGGAAACCGCCAACAAGCCGTTGCGTGGTGCCGCCCCGGCCGCGTCCGACCTTGAAGAGGCCAAGGAACTGCTGCAAGAACACCACGACAACATCGAGCAGAAAATCGAAGACATCGATGCTGAAATCGCCGCGCTGGAAGCCAAACGCAAGGAACTGGTGCAGCAGCATCCGCGAATTAACTAAGCCGGGTGCCGCGGTCAGGCAAAGCGCCTGACCGCGGCATCGATGAACTGGCGAACTTTCGCGGTCTTCTGCCGATGCGCCGTGTACAACAGATGCATTTGTCTGCTCGGCGCCTCGAATCCCTCCAGCAATCTGACCAATTCCCCCCTGCGCAACGCCGGCTCAAGAAAGTCGGCAGGCCCCAGCACTACCCCGAAACCATCAACCGCCGCTGACAACAACGCCTTGCTCTCGTTGACGTGCAGGCGACTGCTGACCGGCACGCGCTCGACCTCAGCGCCATTGAAAAACGACCACTCATGGTCGGCAGGCCGTGACCAATAGGCATAACCCAGGCACTCATGCTGTTGCAGATCGGCGGGCACTTGCGGCGTGCCGTGTTCGGCCAGATAGCGTGGCGCCGCGCAGACGATCAATCGATACGCAGCCAATGGCCTCGCAGTCAGACTGGCCGTGGCCAACGGGCCAATCCGAAAAGCCACCTCAAACCCATCCTCCACCAGATCCACCGCGCGGTCGGTCAAGTGCAGGTCGATTTCCACCTCGGGGTACTCGCGCAAGAACGCGGTCACGAACGGCATCAGACTGTAAGAGCCAAAGCTCACCGGCGCGCTGACCCTGAGCTTGCCGCGTGGTGTGTCGTTCATGACTTGCGCCAGTGAGTCAGCGGCTTCAGCCTCACCGACGATGTGCTTGCAGCGCTCGTAGTAGGCCTGGCCCAGCTCCGTCAGGCTCTGCCGGCGCGTGGTGCGATTGAGCAACCGAGCACCGAGCCGCTGCTCAAGGGCAGCAACGTGCTTGGCGACCATTTGCGCTGACATGTCCAGGCGTTGCGCGGCGCTGGCGTACGAGCCGGCTTCGGCCGCCATCACGAAAGCCGCCATGCTAGTCAGCCGATCCATTCGATACTCCTGTTAGCGAAAGTAAGTAACAGAGTGCGATTTATCTGCACCTGGTCAGGAATCATCATAGTGGCTCCCCACCTGACAGAGGAACACACCATGCGCATTGGAATCGTTGGAGCCGGCTTCATCGGGCGCGCTGTCGCGCAAATCGCCCTCGCCGCCGGGCACGAAGTGCTGCTCAGTAACTCACGCGGCCCGCAGACCATGAGCAGCGTGCTCGCCGGCATCACCGGCTGCCAGATCGGCACGGCCGAACAGGCCACACAGTTTGCCAACGTGGTGTTGGTGGCCATTCCCTACGAACACATCCCGAGCCTGCCGCCGGCGTGGTTCGAAGGCAAAACCGTGCTCGACGCCAACAACTATTACCCGGATCGCGACGGCCACATCGCTGCGCTCGACACGTTCCAGAGCACCACCAGCCGCTTGCTCGCCGAGCATTTGCGCGGTGCCACGGTGGTCAAGGTGTTCAATGCGATCCTCGCCGCAGACTTGCTTACGGATGGCCGCCCGCATGATTCCACCGAGCGGCGCGCCCTGCCCATCGCAGCGGATGACGCGCAGGCCAAGGCGTTGGTCGCGGGTTTGCTGGATGACCTCGGTTTTGATGCGGTCGACGCCGGAGGCCTTGATGAGAGCTGGCGATTCGAACGGGCGAAACCGGCTTATTGCGCGCCGCTGGACAAGTCCGGGCTGGAAAGAGCCTTGGCTGCCGCCGAGCGCGAGGTCGAATTACCCTTGGGCAGTTGGCGCCGCTGATAACGCTCGCTCGTTCCGGCGCTCTGGCGTTGCGGCAGGTGGACAGAGATCAGCTAGCCTTGAATCCGATCGCACGTCATTCAAGGAGCCGTCATGTTCAAGTTCATCAAGACCACCGTGATCGGCGGGCTGCTGTTCATCCTGCCGTTGGTGCTGATTGTCGTGCTGATCGAAAAAGCCATCCACCTGCTGCGCGGGCCGGTGGAGAAGTTGTTGCCGATGTTCAAGGGCTATGACGTCGCGGGCGTGACACTGGTGAGTGTGGCGACGTTGTTGGGGTTGATCGTTTTGTGTTTCCTCGCCGGGTTGCTCGCGCGTACATCAGCGGCGGCACGGGCGATGGAAGCCACCGAGAACAAGCTGCTGAGCAACCTGCCGGGTTATCAGTTATTCAAGGACACCACGGCGCGGTTCGCCGGACTGGAAAACGAGGACGGTTCCAAGGTGGGGATCATTGCCGAGGGCGAAGGTTATCGGCTGTGCCTGATCGTTGAGAGCGTGGATGACTGGCTGACGATTTTCATGCCCGACGGAGGACCGGCCGGCGGCACCGCCGGTGAAGTGCGGCTGGTGCCCGCCGCCCATGTCATCGTTACCGATCTGTCGTGGCTGACCCTGGCCACCGGGTTGCGCCGTGGCGGCCGTGGCATGCTCGCGCAGATGCAACCCTGGGTGCCGAAAAGCTGATCAAGGCGCGTTGACCACCACATACGTGACATCACTGCCCTGATACTGCGGCTGATACCAGGTCGAGCCGCATTGCATGTAGGCGACGTTGTAGCGAATCACCTGCACGCAACTGCTGGGCATTTGCGCCGGGGTGAAGATCGCGCCTACCACCGCCGCTGTCACGGCGACCGTGGCCGTCACTGCCGCAGCGGTCGCCACCGGATGATAGTGATCGTCGTAGCCATAACGGCCATGGCCGTCGACATCAATGTCGACATCGCGACTGTTGTCGATGTTGACGTTGCGGTTGCCGTTGTTGACGTACTTGCGATTGCCGACGTTGTTGCCGGCATTCACCCGATTGCCCGAATTGACCCGATTACCGGCATTCACGTGATTGGTGCGCTGCGGCGCATTGATCCGCTGCGCCCGTTGCGCATTCGGTGCTGGCGCGCGGTTGACGTTGGCGCGGGCATGTCCCTGAGCGCGTTGTCCCCGGGCATCGGCTTCTGCGACATAACCGGCGGTCAGCAGCGTGGTGGCGGCCAGCGACAACAACAGAGTCCACGTCATCGACTTGTTCATGTCACTGCCCTCCCTGATCGCTTGCTTGTTTAAACGCAATCGCCACATCGCCCTTGCCCGGTTTGAAGGTGAATTGCGTGTCCGGGATGGTCGGCTTGAGGTTCCACTGATATACCGCACTGTACTCGGGGAAGCTCTTATCGTCGGTGGTGGTGATCACCAGTTTGCACGGCAAGGGTTTGTCGGAGCGGGTCAGCCACAATTGCCAGTCGATACCCTCCTGGCGAAATGCCAAATGGTCGCAGAGCTGGCCCTTGATGACCGACGGGCCGACGTACAGTGCGGCTTTCAAGGCGTCGATCTGCGCTTGGTCACTGCCGAACAGAAACAGATCCTCCATCGGTACCTGCACACCGTAGAAGTTCTCGACCTTGTGCAGGGTTTCCGCGACGGTGGCCGGGGCATCGACGGTGGTGTAGTACTTCAGGTACGGCGAATACTGGGTGAGCTTTTTGCCGTTATAGAAGAACTCGCGGGTGCGCACATCGCCTTCGCTTTTCGCATACAAACGATCATGGCCTACCACTTTCAGGGTGTTGGCGGACTCGGTCTTGATCTTCTGCCCGGACTCCAGAACCGTGTCGCGCGAGACTTGGGCATCGACCTGAAATTTCGGAAGGCTGCGCAGGTAGTTGCCCATGTCGATCAGCTTGTCGACCACTTGCGGGTTGATCAACGGCGCATCGTCCGTGGCCTCGGCAGCGGGCGCAGCCGGCGGGTCTTCAGCGCGGGCTCCCGGCGCGAGCACCAACGTGAACATCAGGCAGACAATACTGGCTGGGGCTTTCATCGGTTGCGCTCCTGTCCCTGCGTTGGGCGTTACGCCCCAAGGGCGACTGACTGACCAGCCTAGACCCCACTATTGCTGTGCGCCAATGCGCACAGCCACACCGCGCATTGATGGCCATAGGCTGTTATCGCGGCTCGTTGCAAGTCCCTGAAGTTCGCTGGAAAAGTGTAAGAAACGGCCTACGCTGAATTTGTCCGTCGCTTGGCGTCGGCGCTCAATGGAAGGATTCAGCAGGCAGTATGAGGGCCGGTCATGCAAGGTTCACGGGGTGGATTTTCCGGCGCGCACTTGCGCCCGCAACGTCAGGCATTGGCGCTGGAGCCAAGAATCCTGTTCGACGGCGCCGCCGCTTCGGCAGCTGCCGATCAACATCACAGCGATCCCGCTGCCCCGCCGGCCGCTGTGGATGCCCAAGTCCCGCACGCCACGCCAACCGAAGGCCGCGCCGCCACCGAGCAAGCACCGTCGGCTGCGCGCAGCCTGCTGGTCATCGACAGTCGCATCGAAAACCGCGATCAGCTCGTCGCGCAGTTGCCGGGCAATGTCACCGCGATTGTGGTGAATGTCGGCGAAGATGGCCTTGCGGCAATCTCGGCAGCGTTGGCGCAACTGGGCAAGGTCGATTCGATTCAGATCATGTCCCATGGTGCCGCCGGGCAGTTCACTCTGGGCAACCGCACGGTCACCTCAGACAACATCGACTCGTTGGGCAAGACCCTCGAACAATGGCGCAACAATCTGACCCAAGGCGCCGATATTCAGCTGTACGGCTGCGATGTCGGCGCCGGCGCGGCCGGGCAAACCCTGGTCAGCGAACTGGCACGCTGGACCGGTGCCGATGTCGGCGCCTCCAGCAATGACACCGGCAGCAGCAAGGCTGGCGGCGACTGGACGCTGGAAACCCGCGTCGGCGACATCGATAAAAGCATCGCCATCAGCGGCCTCGCCATGGCGCATTTCGACGGCTTGCTCGCCGATGCCGCACCGACCGCGACGGTGGCCACCGGCGGCAGCGATGTGTTGCTCGGCGACCGCTTCACCTTTACCGTGAATTTCAGCAATACCTCGACCCAAGTGGGTTATGCGCCGTTCATCAACCTGGCAATGCCGGCGACCGGCAAGGATGGCGACGACGGCGTCAATTTCATCTCGGCCACGTATCTGGGGCAGAACCTGATCAGCCATGTCGTCACGTTCGACGCCAACGGCAACGCCACTCACCCGCTGGCCAAAGACGCCAACGGCAACTTTCTGATCATCAACGCCGCCACTTATGGCATGCGCGCCGGCGACAAACTGGTGGTCATCGAGTTGCCCTTCGCCAGCGTCACCAACCAGCAACCGGTGATTGGCGTGCAGATCACCGCCAGCCTGAGCAATCTCGCCGACACGGCGTTTTCCAACGGCACACCCGACCTGACCATTCGCGCCAGTGGCGGTTTCGAATTCGGCAACGATGCACTGGACAACCCGACCAATGATCCGAGCCTGATTCAGGCTGGCACCGCAGCATTCGTCGTGCACCCGACGGTGATTACCGTCAGCGAAACCATCAATACTCCGGAAGGCGAAACCGCCACCGGCCCCAACTACGTGCGCACGCTGACGCTGTCGGCGACGCCGGCACCGGGGCAAACGCTGACTAACGTCGTCGTTACCCAACCGCTGCCAGACAATATTCAAGTCAATTCAATCACCCCCGGCGCCGGCGGGCGGCTGACCTCGATCACCCTGCACGACGGCACCGTGGTGACCAATCCTGCGCAAATCGCCGTGCTGATTGCGGCCAATGACGTTTACATCAATTCGTTCACCGTCGCCTACGACAGCCTCACCGGCAAGACCGATACCGTGGTGGCCTTCTATGTGCCGGAAGTCGATGCCAACGGCCAACCGGTGATTAACCCGGTGACCGGCGATGCGGTCACCGTGACCCTTGGCCCGCCGACCGCTTCGGGGCAATGGGTGCCGCTGGATCCGCGCGACCTCACCGCGCCGAACACCACCATCGATTTCAGTGGCACCGGCCAGGGCACGCAATTCATCGCCAAGTCGATCACGCTGCTGAAAACCGCGACGATGCAGAACGACATCGGCCACACCGGCATCAGCCCCGGTGACACCCTGCAGTACACCCTCAATCTGGCGATTTCCGACTACTTTGCCTTCGGCAAGGATTTTTTCAACGAAGGCCAACTGGTCATTCGCGATCAGCTCAGCGACGGTCAGACCCTCAGCGGCACGCCGACCCTGACGGTGACCATCAACGGCGTCGCGCAGACCATCACGCTGGTCACCAGCGTGGTGAACAACGCCGATGGCACGACGTCGATGGTGTTCGACATCGCGCAGTCGTTGCGCGATGCGTTTAACAACGTTCGCGGCTGGCTCAACGGTGACCTGGCGTTCGACGATACCTTGCAGGGCGCCGTGGTTGCGGTACTGAGCTATTCGGCCATTGTCGGCCAGACCTACAAACCGCCTTCAGGCAACCCGCACCCGGACATCAACGAAGGTGACGAACTGGGCAACACCGCCACGGTGGACGGCACGCTGTTGGTCGATCGCTTCAACCTGACGGGCGAGAGCGAAACCGACGGTTCGACCACCACCAGCGTCATCCCGACCAGCAATGTCGATATCAATCTGGTCGAGGTCAATAACGGCGCACCGCCGGGCAACGGTGAACTGCGCCCCGGCGATGAAGTGACCTTCGAGCTGAGCTACGACCTGGTCACCGGTGATTACGAGCAATTCAAACTCACTGCCTACCTGCCGTTGCCGTTGTTCAACGTCAGCGGGATTACCTGGGGCTCGGGTAATGATGTCGGCCAGTGGGCGCTGGGTGCGGGCAATACCAATGCCGGCGGCGTGGTCAGCGTCACCAGCGCCGATGGCAACTCGGTGGTGTTCGATTTCGGCAGTTTTGCCACCAACACCACCACCGGCAGCCGTATCGTCATTCGCTTCACGGTCCGGGTCGGCGATCAGCCGTTTGCCGACCAGCGCTCGCTGGACGTCCTCGCACAATCGAGCCAGCAGACCACCCTCACCGACCGAACGCTGATTTCTTCTGACGTGGTGGCGATCGTTTCCGTCGCCGAACCGGTACTCAACATCAAACATGGCGTGGTCTCCGGCTCGAACGGCACGGTCACCGGCACCAGCGGTAGCTGGAACCCACCGGGCAGCACCGGTGTGCCGTTCAATGGCAGTGTCACCGATCTTTCGGCGGTCGACGGCAACATCAGCAATATCGACGGCGCCGACCGTTTGCGCCTGGTCACGGCCATTGAAAACAGCGGTGGTGGCGGCGCGTTTGACGTCAGCACCAGCATCACCCTGCCCTCCGGCTTGAGTTTTGTCGGCGGAAGTCTGGCGGCGGCCAATCTGCAGATTTATCGCGGCGACGGCACCTTGCTGGTGTTGGGCACCGACTACAGCGTCAGCGGCAACCAGATCAACTTCCTTGATGCGGGCGGTCAGGCCAGTCTGTTGGCCGGACGCAGCGGCACGGCCGCCGATAACAGCGGCGCCAACGTCGTGGTGATCAGCTATGACGTCGTGGTCAGTGCGACCATCGAGGCCAGCCGCAGCCTGCAGTCCACCGCGACCCTGAGCAATTACGCCAGCGTCAATGGCGGTACCGATTTCACCCCGACCGACCTCACCGATCTGGCCAGCCAGCAGATTGCCGCGCCGGTCATCAGCAAAGTCTTTGCCGACGGCACACTGGACAATGGCGACTCCAGCGCCAGCCACACCAATGGCAGCGATCTGGTGGTCGGCGAAAGCATGCGCTACGACATCGTCATCACACTGCCCGAAGGCACCACGCAAAACCTGCGCATCGAAGACCTGATTCCACCGGGCATGCGCCTGGACACCAGTTTCAACGGTGGCCTCGGCTATCAGATCATTACCACCCGCGTTGGCAGTGGCGCGCTCGGCGCCGATTTTGCCGGCAGCGTGCTGGTCAGCGGTTTTGCCGGGATCGGCGGCGCGTTGGGCGGCGACGGTGTCGATGGGCGTTGGACCTTCAGCGTCTCCAGCGTGTCGGCGGACAACCAGACCGGCAACAACACCTTCGTGATTCGTCTGCAACTGGTGGCCAACAACGTGATAGCCAACCAGGCCAACGTCTCACTGCAAAACAATGCGCAGTTGGTTTACAGCGACCCCGATGGCGACACGCCGAACGGCGCGGTGGCGCTGGATCGCAACGTGGCCCTGAGCGGTGGCCAGCCGACGGTGAGCGTGCGCGAGCCGACCCTGCAAATCAATCAGGTGATCACCTCCACCTCCGGCCTTGGCGGTTATGACCAGGGCGACACCGTGACTTTCAATATCACCCTCACTAACGGCAATGGCAGCACCGATTTCAGTGCATTCGACATCAGTTTCCTCGACACCCTGCCGACCCAGCTCAGCAACGTCACGCTGGTGGGTGTGCTGTATCAGAACGGTGCGACCAATAACGGTGGCGTGGCGTTTGAAATCGTCGGCGGCCAGTTGCGCACCGCCAGTGGCGCCAATATCGACATTGCCAAGGGCGGCAGCATCGTTTTGCAGCTCAGCGGTATCGTCAACGCCAGCGCTGCAGCGTTATCTAACATCGCCAACGTCGCCAGCGTGCAATGGACCAGCCTCGACGGTGGCAATGCCGGCGAACGCACCGGTATCGACGGCGTGCTCAATGGCGGCACGCTCAATGATTACCGCAACCTGTCGACGTTGCTGATTCCTGTGGCTCAGGCCATCGAAATCTCCCGTGTCGGTGGCCTACCGGACACGGCGGCGCCCAACCCGACCACCGCCGCCGTCGAACAAGTCACCGTCGGCGAAGTGATTCGCTACCGCGTGGTGGTGCTGGTGCCCGAGGGTAACAACCCCAACTATCAGGTGCAGATCACCCTGGCCAACGGCTTGCAGTTCATTTCCCCGGATGCGCTGGTCAATGCCCTGCGCATCGCCTTCATTTCCAATGGCGGGCTGAGCAGTGATGCCAACCTGATCGTTGGCGGCACGCTGAATATCAACGGCAACGAAAACAGCCCTGAAGCCCTGCCGATCACCTCGGACCTTTCGGGTCTGGCGCCGCAAGGCATCTTCGACCCGAGCCGGCTGACCGTCATCACCAACCCCGATGGCAGCCAAGTGGTGACGTTCAACCTCGGTAACGTGGTCAACGGCAATGGCGATGACGACGATCTGGAAGGCATCTCGATCGAGTTCAACGTTCGCGTGACCAACATCGCCGCCAATATTGCCGGCGCACAACTGGCGGTGACCGCGCAGGAAATCGTCAACGGTGCCGGGCGTGCGGTCAGCGATACCGTGTTTGAACGCGTGGTCGAGCCGAGCTTCAGTGGCCTCGACAAGCAGATCGTCACCTTCAACCCGAACCCGAGCGGCAGCACCGGCAACGCCACGGTGCAACTGAGCTTCACCCAGAACGGCGGTTTGCCGGCGTTCGATGCGCGCGTCAGCGACGGCTTTGCCGGCGGCAGTAATTACACGTTGCTCAGTGTCAGCATCAACGGCGTGAGTTACGGCCCGGGCAATCTGCCGGCGGGCATCAGCTTCAGCACCAGCGGCGGTTTGAGCGTCAATTTCGATCAACTGGATGTCGGCGCGCAGATTCAGGTGCGCTACTCGGTCGACCTGCCGAACTCGAGCATTGTCGCCAGCAGCAACGCGACACTGACCTGGAGCAGCCTGCCGGAAGACTTCACCAATTGGGGCGGCAACAGCGTCGGCGTCGATGGCAGCACAACCGGCGAGCGCGATGGCAGCGCCGTCGGCCCGAACCAGTACATCTTGCGCGACACCGCCGGGCTCGGCGTGATCACCGGCACCTTGTGGAACGACACCGCCACCCCGACTGCCAGCGCTACGCCGGATGGCGCCGGTCTGGCCGGGCAAACCGTGACCCTGACCTGGGCCGGTGCCGACGGACGCCTCGATACCACGGCCGACAACCTGCAATTCAGCACAACGACCGATGCCAACGGCCAGTACCGCTTCGGCGTCTTGCCACTGGGCGTGTTCCGTATCGATGTGCCGGCGGGATTGGTCAGCTATCCGCAACCGGTGGGCGATTTGCGCGTGCGCGTCGACAGCGACGCCGGCACCCTCGGCCAGATCACCATTACCCTGGGCGATGCCGACACGCAAAGCGCCAACGCCGGTTACGTCGAACAGAATGACGCCCCGGTCAACACCCTCCCCGGCGCACAAAACGGCCTGGAAGACGTGGTGCTGAATATCGGCGGAATCAGCGTCGCCGATGTCGATGCCGACCGCGATCCGAACGTCAACAACCGGGCGATCAGCGTCATTCTTACGGTCACTCACGGCACGCTGTTCCTCGGCACAACCGTGCCCGGCGTCACCGTCAGCGGGGCCAATACCGCGAGCCTGACCCTGACCGGCAACCTCGCCGATATCAACACCGCGCTGGCCAGCCTGCAATATCTGGGCAATGCCAACTTCAATGGCACCGACACCCTGACCGTGCTCAGCAATGACCGAGGCAACTACGGCGATGCCGACGGCGATGGCATTCCCGGCACGGCCGCCGATGCGCTGACCGACACCGACACCCTGCAAATCATTCTCGCTGCCGTGAATGACAACCCGGTCGGCGTCAACGACAGTGCCACGGCACTGGAGGCTGGCGGCAGCAACAACGCTTCCGCTGGTATCGACCCGCGCGGCAATGTGCTGAGCAACGACACCGACGTCGACATCGCCACCAACGCCGATCAGTTGCACGTGGTCTCCGTCGGCCCCGGCGCCGGCATTCAAACGCCAGTGCTCGGCGTCACCGTGATCAATGGCCTGTACGGTCAGTTGGTGATTGGCAGCAACGGTTCCTATCAATACGTCGTCGATAACAACAACGCCGCCGTGCAGGCGCTGCGCGTGTCGGGCCAGACCTTGCAGGACAACTTCAATTACGTCCTCGCGGACCTTGCCGGTGAAACCTCGACGGCCACATTGAGCGTGACCATTCAGGGCGCCAACGACACGCCGCAAGGCGTCGATGACGACGGTGTGGCCATCGAGGCCGGCGGCGTCAACAACGGCACACCGGGCAGTGACGCCACGGGCAACGTGTTGAGCAATGATCTGGACGTCGACAGCGTCGCCAATGGGGAAACCCGCACCGTAACCGGTATTCGCCCGGTAGCCGAGGCCGGCGCCGGCAACTTCACCGCCGTCAGCGGCGCTACGGCGATTGCCGGGCTCTACGGCACCTTGACCATCAATCCCGACGGCACTTACAGCTACGTGGTCAACAACACTAACGCCACGGTTCAGCGCCTGAGTGCCGGGCAACAGCTGGTGGAGTTCTTCAGCTATCGGCTGACCGATACCGGCGGACTGGATGATGTCGCGCAACTGCGCATCGTCATCCAAGGTGCCAACGACAACCCGGTGGCCAGCGATGACGCCGCCTCGGCACAAGCCGCGTCCACCAACGGCACCGCCTCGGAAAGCAATCCGAGCGGCAACGTGATTCAGTTTCCCAGCCGTCCCGGGCCGATCACCCAACCGGGTGGCAATGGCGTCGATCAGGACGTCGATGCCAATGACCAGCCGAGCAGCCAGTTGCTGGTCAATGGCGTGATCAACAAAAGCGAGGCCACCTACAACCCGGCCGTCGACGTGCTCAGTGGCGTGGCCACCGGCACCACTTCCGCCAACGGCACCGTGGTAGCCGGTCTTTACGGCACCTTGCGCATCGGCGCCGATGGCTCGTTTTTCTATGACGTCGACAGCACCAATGCGCTGGTACAGGCGCTGGCGCCGGGTCATACCCTGACCGAGTTCTTCACCTACCGCGTCACCGACACCACTGGCCTGACTGACACCGCGCAACTGGTCATCACCGTGCATGGCGTCAACGATCCACCGGTTGCGCAAAACGTCATTGCCGTCGCCACCGAAGCCGGCGGGATCAACAACCTGACGCCGGGCAACAACCCTTCGGGCGACGTCACGGTCAACGACACCGATCCCGATGGCGACCCACTGACGGTCACGCTGATCAAGTCCGGCGCGAGCGGCGATCCGGGCACGCCTATCGCGGTCAATCTCGGCGGCACGGTGATTGCCGGACTGTACGGCACGCTGACGATTTTCCCCGACGGCAGCTACGTCTATGAAGTCGACAACAGCAACCCTGACGTGCAGGCCCTGCGCCGTAGCGCCGATCTGCTCTCGGAACGTTTCACCTACACCGTCAGCGATGGCGTCGGTGCGACCCCGCAAACCGACACGGCGGAAATCATCGTGTTGATTCGCGGGCAGAACGACAACCCGATTGCCAATGATGATGCCGGCGTGGCCATCGAGGCCGGCGGCTTGAACAACAGCCAGCCCGGTCAGGATCCCACCGGCAACGTGCTGGATAACGACAGCGATGTCGACGGCGGCGAAGTCCCCGGCGACCTGCCCAACTACAACTACGGCGAAACCCGCGCAGTGTCCTCGGTGCGCACCGGCAGCGAAGCCGCAACCGGCACGGCCGGCGCCCTTGGCACCGAGTTGCGCGGCACCTATGGCTGGCTGACCCTAAACGCCGACGGCAGTTATAGCTATCGTCTGGACAACAGCATGGCGGCGGTTCAAGCCTTGCGCGCTGGCAACAGCCTGCTCGATGCCTTCAGTTACGAAGTGATCGATGCGGCCGGCGCCACTGATCGCGCCACGTTGAATATCAGCATTCAAGGACGCAACGACACACCGGTCGCACAGAACGACAGCAACACCGCTGTCGAGGCCGGTGGAGCGAACAACGCCACGCCGGGCATCAATCCGAGCGGTAACGTATTGGCCAACGACACTGACGTTGATGGCAACGGCGAAGTGCTCAGCGTGATCGGCGTCAATCAGGGCTCGTCTGTCGGCCTGATCGGCAGCGCTTTCAATGGCACCTATGGCCGGTTGACCCTGAACGCCGACGGTAGCTACAGCTATCTGCTCGATAACCTCAACCCGCAGGTCCAGGCACTGCGCAGCAATGCCGACACGCTGACGGAAACCTTCACCTACCAGATCCGCGACCTTGCCGGCGCCACCAGCAGCGCGACCCTGACCATCACCATTCGCGGCGCCAACGACAACCCGGTCGCCAGCGACGACAGTACCGTGGCGGTCGAGGCCGGCGGCACGTTCAACGGCACGCCGGGGGTCAATCCGAGCGGCAATGTGCTGACCAATGACAACGACGTCGATGCCAACGACGCGAAACTGGTGACCGGGATTCGCACGGGCAACGAAGCGGCCGGCGGCACTTTCACCAACGTTGTCGGCGCGCAGACCTTCAACGGTTTGTACGGCACGCTGACCCTCAACACCGACGGCACTTACAGCTACGTGATCAATAACAGCCTCGCCGCCGTGCAGGCGCTGAAAGTCGGCGATTCGCTGGTGGAAACCTTTACCTACCGCCTGCGCGATATCGCCGGGGCCACCGACACCGCACAATTGAGCATCCGCATTGACGGCGCCTGGGATGCGCCGGTCGCCGCCAATGACACCGCGCTCGCCGTGGCCGATAACGGCAACGGTAACGGCGTCAACCCGAGCGGCAACGTGCTGCCCAATGACACTGACGTCGACCAGGGTGACAGCAAAACCGTCACTGGCATCCGTTTCGGCACCGAAGACGCCGGCGGCAGTCTGGCCGGGGTCACCGCAGGCACCGACAACAGCAATGGCACGCTGATCAACGGCCTCTACGGGCAATTGATCATCGGCGCCGATGGCAGCTTCACCTACAACCTCGACTCGAACAATCCGGCGGTTCTGGCCTTGGGGCCGCTGCAATTTCTCAATGAGCGCTTTACTTATCAGGTCAGCGACCGTGGCGGGCAGAACGATCTGGCGGAAATCCACATCATCATTCGCGGGCGCAACATTGCGCCGGTGGCCAACACCGACACAGCGACGGCGATCGAGGCCGGTGGCAGCAATAACGATCAACCCGGTCTCAACCCCGGCGGCAATGTGCTGGACAACGACACCGACGCCGAAAGCGATCCGCTGTCGGTGATCGGCATTCACACCGGCACCGTCGACGCGATCGGTACGGTCGGCAGCGTCGGCACTTCACTGCGCGGGTTGTACGGTGACCTGCTGATCAACGCCGATGGCAGCTACAGCTACACCGTCGATAATAATCTCGCTGCCGTCCAGGCCTTGCGCCAGAGCGGTCAGACGCTCAACGAAGTGTTCACCTACACCATCGTCGATCGCTGGGGCGACACCAGCACTGCCGAGTTGCGTATCACCGTCGATGGCCGCAACGACACCCCGGTCGCCGTCGATGACAGCGCCACGGCGGTCGAGGCTGGCGGCGTTAACAACGGCACGCCGGGCAGCAATCCCACCGGCAACGTGCTGGACAACGACACGGACGTCGACAGCGTCGCCAATGGCGAAAGCAAACAGGTGCAGAGCGTCAGCAATCAGGCCGGTCAGTCCACCGGCGCCGGGCAAGTGTTGATCGGTCTCTACGGGCAACTGACGTTGAACGCCGATGGCAGCTACACCTACGTCATCGACAACAATAATCCCGTGGTCCAGGCCCTGCGCACGGCGGGTGAAACCCTCAGCGAAACCTTCACCTATCGCATGGTCGACACGGCGGGCGCGACCTCGGATGCGCGCCTGACCGTGGTGATTCAGGGCGCCAACGACGCACCGCTCGCCCAGAACGATAGCGGCTTTGCCAGCGACCAGTCCCCTGCCCCGCAAACCACCGGCAACGTGCTGCCCAACGATGGCGACGTCGATAACAACGACGGCCTCGTCGTGGTCGGCGTGCGCACCGGGGCCGAAGCGGATGGCAGCACGTCCGGCGTCATCGGCCAGCCGATCATCGGTCTGTACGGCACGCTGGTGTTGAACGCCGACGGCAGTTACACCTACACCATCGACCAGAACAACCCCGCCGTCCTCGCTGCCGCCGGTCTCGGGCAGATTCTGCGCGACGTGTTCACCTACACCATCAACGACCGTGCCGGCGCCAGTGATCAGGCCGAACTGGTGATCACCCTCGACATCGCTACTCCATTCATACCGGCGCCGGGCGGCAACAACTTTGAGCGTGATCCCAACACCCTCAACCGCAACTTCCTGATTCCTGACCCGCAACCGGCGATCTTCGTCACGCCAGTGGTCGAGCGCGCCGCTGAGATCTCCGAGCTGTCGGCCTGGGGCGTCGATGGCAGCAACCTGCGCCTCGCGGCGGTCGGTGAATTCAGCAGTGATTCGCTGGGCAATGGTCTGGGCTTGGTGCCGGGGCAATTCGTTCAGCAAGCAGTGCGCACCAGTCGTCTCGAAAGCGAACTCGACCTGCTGTGGGTTCAGGGGCGTCAGGGCCGTACCGGGCTGAGCGCCGATGGTTTGTTGAGCGATCCGTCGCTGTTCACCTTGAACCCGGCCGACCTGACACACAGTCCGGCTCACGCAGAGAAACAACAGGAAAAACCCCGGGCCAAGGGCTTCAGCGCGCAATTGCGCGATGCAGCGCAACGCCGCGCACCACGATAAAGCGGTCGACCTGAAGAAAAATTCGAAGAATGCAAAGGAATGAACATGCGCCTACACGCGACCCGGCTTCTCAGTACCGCCATCGCTTCTGCACTGTTGCTCAGTGCTTGCTCATCAACGGAGCCGAAACCCTCCACCGATGAAGAAAACCGCCAACGGATCATTGCCGACCAGTCACGCATGTATTCCGGTCAGGAGCCGGTCAGCGCGCCGATTACCTTTTATGAGGCCGCCGCACGGGCGCTGAAATACAACCTCGACTACCGCCTCAAACTGATGGAAAGCGCGCTGGCCTCCGACCTGCGCGACGTCTCCAGCCATGAAATGCTGCCACGTCTGGTCGCCTCGGCCGGTTATGCCGGGCGTAACAATGATTCCGGTGGCACCTCGATCGGCATCGAAGACCGTCAGGTCAGCTTGCGCCCCTCGACCTCGGAAGAACGCTATCGCGAAGTCTACGGCCTCGGTTTGAGCTGGAGCCTGCTGGATTTCGGCGTCGCCTATTACCGCACGCAACAGAAATCCGACCAGATTCTCATGGCCGAAGAACGCCGGCGCAAAGTCGCGCAGAACGTCCTGCAAGACGTGCGCAACGCTTACTGGCGCGCACTCGGTGCCCAGCGACTGATGCCGGAAGTCGACAAACTGCTGATGCGCACCCACACCGCGCTGACCTCGGCCCGCGAAGCCGAAACCCGTGGCTTGCTGCCGCGTCAGGAAATCCTCGCTTATCAGCGTGCGCTGCTCGACTCGATCTACCTGCTGACCGTACGCCGTCAGGATCTGGAATTCGCCCAGGCCGAACTGTCGGCACTGATGTCGCTGCCGCCGGGCTCGAAAATGATCCTCGCCGACATGCCCGATCCGCCGCTGCCGGAAGTCCGTCAGAGCATGGCGCGGCTGGAACAGTTGTCGCTGGAGAACCGCCCGGAAATCATGGAAGAGTGGTACCGCAAACGCGTCAACCAAAAGGACCTGGAGATCGCCAAGGCGCAGTTGTGGCCGAACGTCAGCGTTGATTTCGGCTACAAGTACGACTCCAACAAATACCTCTACAACAACGACTGGATGAGCACCGGCCTGCAAGTGTCGATGAACCTGATCCGTCTGCTGCAATTGCCGTCGCTGAACGCCGCAGAGAAATCCCAGGGCGAAACCGACGACACCCGCCGCGTGGCGCTGTCGATGGCGATTCTCACGCAAGTGCGGGTCGGCACCCTGCGCTATCAACTGGCGCGGCAGGAAGTGGAGTTCGCCGAAGACAGCCTGCGCGTCGACCGCAGCCTGCTCGATTACGCGCAAGCGGCGAAAACCGGCGCGCTGGGCTCGGAGCTGGAAGTGATCCGCTCCGAAGGCCGTTATCTGCTGTCGCGTTATCAGCGTGAAGCGGCGTTCTCCAGCGCTCAGGCTGCGTGGGGGCGGATGTACAACTCGGTGGGTCTCGACGTATTGCCGAAAGAAATCTCGCAACACGACATCAAGACCCTGGCCCGGGAAATCCAGCGCACCTTGAACGAACAAGAACAACAACGCCTGCTCGCTGCCACTTCGCAAGGAACGCCGAATGCGCAAAATCGCCCTTGAGTCCCGTATCGGGGCCCTGTTGTTGGCCAGTCTGATCCTGCCCGTCCACGCCGAAGACAGTGCTTCGGCCCCCGCTCTGGAAAGTGCCAGTGCGATTCGTGTGTTGCTCGCCGCCGAACTGGAAACCACCCTCTCCAGCCAGATGGCCGGCACCCTCGGTGAACTGAAAGCCGGCTTCGGCGAGCAGGTCGCCAAGTCCGAATTGCTCGCCCGTTTCAACTGCAATGAAGCCGAAGCGCGCTCGAAAGTCGCCGCAGCGGAACTGGCCATGGCCAAACAGAACCTGCAAGCGAAACAGCAATTGCGGCAGCTCAACGCGGTCGGCGATATCGAAGTGTCGATGGCCAACACCGAAGTGCAAAAGGCTGACGGCGCGCGGGCCATGGGCGCAGCGCAAAGCAGCTACTGCCAGGTGCTGGCACCGTTTTCCGGGCGGGTGGCCAAGGTTTACGTCAAGCCTTACCAAACCGTATCGGCCGGCACGCCACTGTTCGACCTGGTCAGCGACGGTGCGTTGAAAGTGCGCCTGAACGTGCCCTCCAATCTGCTCAAAGACCTCAAACCCGGCTTGCCGCTGCAAGTCAGCATCCACGAAACCGGCAAGACCTACCCGGCCCATGTCAGCGCCATCAACTCGCGGGTCGATGCGGTGGCACAGACCGTTGAACTGGAAGCCCAACTCAACAACAAATACCCCGACCTGATGGCTGGCATGAGCGGCACGGCGCAGTTCGAACAAGTCGCTCGCCCATGACCATGAACGAATCGCTGCCCCACCCTCACCTGCTGCTCGAACTCGATGCATTGCGGGATAAAGCCATGGCCGCCGACTCGCTGAACAGTCTGGCGTTCAGCATGGCCAACGACTTGTACCCGTTGCTGCCATTTCATCAGGCGCTGGTGTTTGCCCAGCGTGAATCGACGCTGGAACTGCTCAACGTTTCGGGCCTGTCGCGGCCCAGCGAGGATTCGCCGTATCTGGTCTGGCTGCGCCGTGCCAGTCGCTGGGTCGCAGCGCAAGTGCCCGACGCAGAGCCGGTGTGGATCGCTATGGAAAGCGCCGCGCCGCCAGCGGACATTGCCGAAGGCTGGAACGAATGGTGGCCGTCGGGGCTGTGGTGCATACCGCTGCAGGATCGCGACAATCAGCGCTTGGGCCTGTTGATCCTGTTGCTGGAGCAGAAACCACCGGCTGTGTTGTGGCAACACCTCAAAGGTTTGGTCGCGACCTGGGCGTATTGCTGGTCGGCGCTGACTCGACGCAAGCGTTTCAGTCGCTGGCGACCCAATCGCAAGCAGTTGTTGCTCGTGGCGATTGTGCTTGGCGCCCTGCTGTTATTGCCGGTACGTCAAAGCGCTCTGGCGCCGACAGAAATCGTCTCGCGCCAGGCGCAGATCATCAGTTCGCCGATCGATGGCGTGATCGAGAAGATTCAGGTTCGGCCCAATCAACCGGTCGAGGCCGGCACAGCGCTGTTTTCGCTGGATGAAACCACCCTGCGCAGCCGCGCCGAAGTGCTCGGCAAGGAAGTTGCGGTCGCCGATGCCGAATTGCAGGCGGCCAGCCAGCGCGCCTTCGACAATCCGCAAAGCAAAAGCGAACTGACCCTGCTCGCCGGCCGCGCACAGCAACGCCGGGCCGAACTGGCAGCGGTGCAGGCGCAACTCAAACGCACACAAGTGCTGTCACCACGGGGCGGCGTCGCGGTGTTCAGCGATCCCAACGACTGGCTGGGCAAACCGGTGGTAACGGGCGAGCGCATCATGCAGGTGGCCGACCCGACGCAACCGGCGATGCTCATTCAACTCGCCGTGGCCGATGCCATTGCGCTGGAACCGGGCGCTGAAGTGACGCTGTTCCTCACCGCGTATCCACTGACCCCGCTCAAGGGCCAGATTCTGGAAACCAGTTATCAGGCGCGACCCAGCGATGAAGGCGTGGTCGCCTACCGCTTGCTCGCCAGCATTGAGGGCGCCCCGGAGCACGCGCGCCTCGGCCTGCACGGCACGGCGAAGATTTACGGCGGGCGGGTGATGCTCGGTTATTACCTGCTGCGCCGCCCCTTGGCGACACTGCGTGCGTGGAGTGGCTGGTAATGCTCGACCCGGCCGACCTGCCCGTCCCGCCGTTGCGCGAAGACTTGCGCCTGAGCGAAGCGGCCCACGGCAGCAACGGCGAACCGGCGTGGGTGATTCAAGACACGGTGATCAACCGGTTCTACCGTATCGGCTGGCTGGAATTCGAGTGCCTGCTGCGCTGGGGTCAGTCGCCACGCGTTATCAGCGAGCAAATTGCCGACGACACCGCGCTGAAACCGGATGTCGAGCAAGTCCTCGATTTCCGCCAGTTTCTCGAACAGCATCAATTGCTGCGCGCCGGCCCCGCCGCGCTGGAACGCTTGAAGGATAAAAGCGAGCAAGGCAGTTGGCTGACCTGGCGCTGGTGGCTGCACCATTACCTGTTTTTCCGCATTCCGTTGCTGCGCCCGCAACAACCGTTGCAGGTGTTGGCGCGAGCGCTGGGCTGGGTGTTTCATCCACTCACCGGGATTGTCGTGCTGTGCCTGAGCCTGCTCGGGATCATTCTGGTGTTGCAGCAGTGGGACGTGTTCACCAGCGCCGTGGTCGAGTCGTTTTCCACCGAAGGCCTGTTCAGCTTCGCCCTGGCGCTGATCGTCGCGAAAACCCTGCATGAACTCGGGCACGCCTTGGTCGCCACGCGCCTGGGGTTGCGCGTCGGGCACATGGGCATCGCGTTTGTGGTGATGTGGCCGATGCTCTACACCGACACCGGCGAGAGCTGGAAACTCAGTCGTTCGCGACAACGACTGGCCATTGCCTCGGCAGGCATCGTCACCGAACTGTCGCTGGCCGGGCTGTCGACGCTGGGTTGGGCGTTGTGCGATCCGGGCGCGTTGCGCAATGCGTTGCTGTATCTGGCGACCACCAGTTGGTTGCTGTCACTGGCACTGAATGCCAGTCCGTTCATGCGTTTCGATGGCTACTTCATTCTTTCCGACCTGCTGGACTTTCCCAACCTGCACGAACGCGCCTCGGCGTTGGCGCGCGTCACCCTGCGGCGCAATCTGTTGGGCTTGCAGGAAGACTGGCCGGAAACCTTTCCGACCGGCCAACGGCGTTTGCTGGTGACCTTCGCGATCATCACTTGGATTTATCGGCTGGTGCTGTTTCTGGGGATCGCGCTCGCGGTCTATCTGTTTTTCTTCAAGGTTCTGGGGATCTTCCTGTTCATGGTCGAACTGTCGTGGTTTATCGCCTTGCCCGTGATGCGTGAACTGGGCCACTGGTGGAAAAGTCGGGCGGCGATTCCCGGTCGCCGCAAACTGGCGTTTTACGCGGTGTTACTAGCGGTTCTCGTCGGGCTGGCGATGCCTTGGCGCACGCAGATCGATGCAGTCGGCGTGGCTCGCGCCGAGCATCAATTGCGCGTGTACGCGCCCTACCCGGCGCGCCTGCAATCGATTCACCCGGGCGGCGCGGTCAAGGCCGGCGAGACCCTGATCACCCTCGATGAACCGGACATCGCCTCACGCCTGCAATCCAGCGAAGCCAATGCGCGCAGCTATGAGGCAAGATTATCGGGGCTGATCGCCGACCCCGGCGGCTTGGCTGAAGACGCCGTGACCCGCCAGCGCCTCAACGTGCAGTTCGAAGAAGCCCGCGCCGCGCGCTCGGAAATCGCCCGGCTGAACCTGCAAACACCGTTTGCCGGAGTGTGGCTGGACGTCAATCCCGACTGGAAACCGGGGCAATGGGTCGGTCGCCAGGAATCGCTGGGCATGCTGATTGATCCGCGCAGCTGGCAGGTCGACGCGTATGTTGCGCAGGATCAGGTGCATCGCATGGCCACCGGTGATCGCGTGCGCTTTTATCCGGATGGCCAGACCACGCCACTCAGCGGTCGCGTGGTGCAGGTCGGCAGCACCCGCGCCAGTCAGTTGTCGCACCGCATGCTGTCATCGCGCTTCGGTGGGCCTGTGCCGACCACGAATGCCGAACATTCATTGATTCCGAGCAGTGCGTTGTTTCAGGTGCTGATTCAGCTGGACGAGCCATTGCCGAGCCTGCGCGAAACCCGTGGGCATCTGAAAATCGACGGCGAGCGGCGCAGCCTGCTCGCCGACGGCGCGACCCATGTGCTCGCGGTATTGATGCGCGAGAGCGGCTTCTGACAAGCAAGCCTAGCCAGCGACGACAAACACAATGATCGGCCCGCACACCGCGAGCAAGACGTTGGAAATTGCATAGCACACCGTAAAACCGATCACCGGAGTGTTACTCCCCGACTGCTCGATGATCTTGTTCATCGACGCCGCTTCCGTCTGCGCACCGGCCAAGGCGCCAAACAGAATCATCGGGTGCAGGCGCAACACATAGCGGCCGAAGTACAACGCCACCAGTGGCGGCAGAATCGTCACCACCGCGCCGGACAGCAACAGCGCCAGGCCTTGCTCCTTCATCGCGGCAAACGCTGCTGGCCCGGCGAGCAAACCGACCACCGCGCCAAACGCAGTCAAGCCGAACTCGGAAAACGCCCATTGCGCCGCTGGCGGCAACGCGCCGATTTCCGGGTGGCGCGAGTTGTACCAGCCAATTACCAGCGCCGCGACCAGCACCCCGCCGCCGATCCCCAACTCCACCGGAATCATGCCAATGTGGGTCGACAACAACCCCAACAACGAACCGAGCACCATGCCCAAGGTGTGCATGGCGATATCGCTTTTGTAGTTGTTCTTGCGGATGCGCCCAAGGCGTTTGGCCATGGCTTCGACACTGGCAGTGCGCCCGGTCAGCGAGATCACATCGCCGCGCCGCAGTACGGTGTTGGGCAGCAACGGCAAGTCATAGCCCTGACGGCTGATGTTGTTGACGAAGCAGCCCAGGCGCCGGTCGCTGGCCAAACGCGATTTGGCTTGATGGATGGTTTTGCCGGCGAACTCAGCCGAGGTCAGGACGATGTCTACCTGACGGGTCGGAAACGACAGGGCTTCGGGATGATCGATCTCCGGGCCGACCCAGTGACTGAGGTTGCCCACTGCATCGCGCAAGGCGTAGACGCCAATGACGTCGCCGGCCATCAGCACGAACTCTTCATCGCGCTCGATGACTTTGCCGGCGCGCATCACCCGCTCGACGGTCAGCGATTCGTGGGGTTTTTCCAGATCGATGATGCGCAACCCGGCCGCCTGGCCGTTTTCCGCGACCTGATGCGCGCGCACCACCATGCGCGTATAGGGCACGGTGATCGCCTCCTCTTCCTTGGCGATACCCAGTTCCAGCTCCAGTTCCCGCGCCGACTCGCGCAGGTTCACGCCGAGCAGTTTCGGCGCGATGCTGCCGACAAACACGATCAAGCCGATGGTGCCGAACAAGTAGGTAATGGCGTAAGCAATCGCCATGTGGCTGTTAAGTTGCGCCTTGGCCGCGGCATCGATTGTCAGTTGATTGATCGCGCTGGTCGCGGTGCCCATGATCGCCGTGTCGGTCAGCGCGCCGGCACCGAGGCCAGCGGTGAACCCGGCATCGAAATCGAACACCGAGTACATCAGCAGAATCGCCCCCAACGCCGTGGCGCAGAGCACCACCGAGAGCACCACCAGTTTCAGCGTGCCGCGATTGAGGCTGCCGAAAAACTCCGGCCCGCTCTTGAAGCCGACGGCGTAGATGAACATCACGAAAAACACCGACTTCAGGCCCGCCGGTACTTCCAGACCGATCTGACCGATCAGCAAACCCATCAGCAGCGCGCCGGCCACCGAGCCGAGGTGAAAACTGCCGATGCGAATCCGGCCAATAAACACGCCGAGGGCAATCGCCAGAAACACGGCGATTTCCGGGTCGGTGCGCAAGGCGTGAAGGATAAATTCGAGCATGGGGCGAACTCCCTTTGAGCGGCGGTCACTGATCCTTCGGTTCTTGCGCAGGCGCGGTGTACCACTTGTCCCTTGGCACCCACTTGTCTTGTTGCGGATCGCCCAGATAGTGCGGCGACATGATCTGCACGCCGTACTCGTTGAACACGTCCTGAATATTGGCGTGGAGCATGCTCAGCAACACCGCGCGCGGGCGCGGCTGGCTCGGGATGGCCTGCGCGACCAGTCGGTATTCAGGATAGAAATCCGACAGTGCGGTCTGGAACACTTGCGCTGGTGGATCCTCCAGCACACCCGGCGTGCGCTTGGCAGCTTCCAGCAACATCGCCTCGACCTGACGCCATGGCGTGTCGTAGCCGATGGTCACCACCGTATCGACGACATAACCGGGGCCTTGCACGGTGCGCGAATAGTTCTTGGTGACGGTGCCGGTGATCATCGAATTGGGCAGCGTCAGCACTTCCCCCAGACCGGTGCGAATCCGTGTGGTGAACATGCCCAGTTCGGTGACGGTGCCTTCGTACTCGCCGATTTTCACAAACTCGCCGGGGCGCAAGGTGCGCGTGTAGGTGAGGATCAATCCGGCGGCAGCCTGCCCGACCACACTGGTCGCGCCGAGGGAAATCATCAGGCCGATCAACACCGACAAGCCCTTGAAAGCATCGGTGCCGGCACCCGGCAGATACGGATAGGCCATCGCCAGGGCAAACAGCCAGATCGCCAGCGCCGTCAGACGCTGGGTCGGTTGCAGGGTTTCGTGATTGAGCCAGCTGAATGTCCCCGGCGTGGCCATGCGCCGCAAGATGCGTCGGGTAAACGCGGTCACGCCACGGGCGATAAAGAAAATCGCCAGGGCCACGCCCAGTCCCGGAATCGCATCGACAATGCCTTGCAGCAAATACCCGGCCAGTTCGAACAGGTAGTTATTGAGGCTTTCGCCCCACGGCCGCGTATAGGGAAAGCGCGACAGGACAAAGCCCAGCCATTCATAGGTCAGCAGCAAAATCACCAGCCAGCGCAGCAACAACAGCAAACGGCTGACCAGCGGATAGAGGAAGTTGGAATCGATCAGCTGTACCCGCCCGACCTTCAGCGCCTGGGTGTGGCGATCCATCAGCGCGGGGAGTTTGGCCAGCAATTTTCGACGCAGATACGCCAGGCACCAGAGCAGCGCGACGTAAATCAGCGTGGCCACAGCGGCCAGTCCCAGTGAGCGCAGGATCATCTGCAGGTTGCGCGCCTCACGGGTTTCGGTGACCACCTGGCGCAGTTTTTCCGCTGCGCCTTCGGCGGCCTGTTGCACCGAAGAGTATTCGAGGCTGTCGATGTCCTTGGGCGCGACGATGAAAGCGCGCTTGTCGCCGATCAGCACCATGTAGCTGTTCTGGATCGAATCCGTGGTGATGTTCAGCGCCGCGTCTTCATCCAGCGCCTCGCTGATGACCATTTTCGCGCGCTTGACTCGCGAGGCCGGTGCTTCCCCCAGAATGGTCGCGCGAAACAGCATGATGCTGCGGTTGGCGACCTTCAGTTCTACCGCTTCATCCGCCGGTTTTACCGCGTCATCGGCCGCCCAGCCGAGCCCACTCCAGAGCGCCGCAAACACCACTATCCAAACCGCCAGCAGCCTGCTTCGCATGCGCCTGTTTCCTTACGCCCAAGTGTCAGTGAGGGATACGTAAGCCAGCGTAGTTGAGCGATGAACGGTTGTCAGATTCCCGCGAAGCGATAAGTGTCACGGCAAATTTTCTTGGCGCTGGCTCTCCAGAAGCTCGGTGACATCGGCCGGTTGATACACCCAACCGATGAACAATTCATAGCCAACCGCGAGGATCACCGGCCCGGTGAACAAACCGATGATGCCGCTGGTGACCATGCCGCCAAGTGCGCCAATCAGCACCACCGGCATTGGCACCGCGACACCGCGTCCCAGCAACATGGGTTTGAGCACGTTGTCGGAGAGCCCGGCGATAATGATCCACACGGTGAAAATGACGGTGCTGGCACTGACGCCATCGTTGGCAAAGACATAGATCACCACGGGTACGGTAATCAGCAGCACCGGCAATTGCATGATGCCCAGCAGCAACACCATCAAAGCCAGAATGCCCGCGGCCGGTATGCCCATGATCACCAGCGCGACCCCGATCAGCAGCATCTGGATAAAAGCGATCCCGACCACACCTTGTGCCACCGCACGGATGGTCGAAGTGCACAGTTCGGCAATCTGCGGGCCGCGCACCGGCCCGGAGATGCGTGTGGTAATCGCCACGGCGGTACGGTGACCGCGTTCACCGTTTTTCATGATCAGCCCGGCGACAATCAAAGCAACAACGAACACCACGATCCCGGCACCGACTCCGGCGGCTTGGTGCAGCAGCACTTTGCCCCAACTGCTCAGGTGCGGCGCCAGTTCCTTGAACGCCCAGCTCAAATCCTGCGAAGCATGCTGCCAGATGCCAAACAGCGGCGCGCCAATCAATGGCCAGCTCTCGACACTGGCCGGTGGTGGCGGGATTTCAAATGAACCCGCCTCCAGCGTGTGCATCCCGACTTTCACCGAGTCAGCCACCGAAGCGCCGAGCAGGCTCAGCGGCACCATCAGAATCAACAGCCCGAGCAGCACCAGCACGATCGCGGCCCAGCCATAGCGATTGCCGAGTCTGGCCCCGAGCTTTTGGTTCAGCGGATACAAGGTGATGGCCAGAATCAGCGCCCACAGCATCACATTGAGAAACGGATGGAAGATGTCGAAACAGAACAACACCAGCACGGTAATCAGACCGGCACGTATGAGCACGTCCAGCAGTGCTCTGGAACTGTGAAACGTGATCAGCGGTTTGTCTTCCATGGCGGCGCTCCTGATTGGGCCATCGATGAACCGCTCTGAGCCTAGTTCACATCCGGTACATCGTCGCGACTGGTGCGCACGCCAATTCGCGACTAAACCTGAAGGCTGATCTTCGTTGATAAGGAATTCGGGATGAAAACCACGCACTCACTGATCATTCTCGCGCTCGCAGGCACTGGCGGTCAGGCACTGGCGGGCGGTATCGATCTGTATGAAGCGGGTCAGGAAGGCGCAGGACTGGCCAATGCCGGCTCGGCAGCGCTGGCCACTGACCCGAGCGTGTTGATGAGTAACCCGGCCGGCATTGCAGCCCTCAAAGGCACGCAAATCAGCCTGACCGGTCAGGCCATCTTCGGTGGGTTGGGCTTTGATCGCGACAGCGACAATGACTTTTCCGGTAACGAGGGCGGCAATCCTTTACCGATCCTGCCGGGCACCAGCCTGTTTATCAGTCATGAGCTCAATGATCGCGCCAGTGTCGGCTTCGGTATGTACGGCAACTTCGGCCTGAGCGTGAAATACGATGACGACTGGGCCGGTCGCTACTTCAGCCAGGAGTCGACGCTGATCGGCATTTCGATGCAGCCGACCTTTGCCTACAAGATCACCGATGATCTTTCGATGGGCATTGGCCCGCGTCTGGTCTATGGCTACTACTACACAAAAATGGCCATCGACAATAACGCCTTCCTGCCGGGCACGCCGTTTCAGGAAGATGGAAAGTTGCAGTACAAGGACACCGACATCGGCACCGGGATCAATCTCGGCCTGCGCTATCAGGTGAATGAGCGCACCACCGTCGGTCTGGCCTACACCAGCAAGGTCAAACTGGAGTTCAAGGATTCGCCATCAGTCCACGGTATTCGCAATCCACTGCTCAATCTGGCGCTGTCGCGGCTGGATGTCGACGAGCTGGAAATCGACATGAACATCCCGCAGACCGCGACCTTGAGCATTGCCCATCAGCTGAACGAACATTGGACGCTGCTGAGTTCGGTGAACTGGCAGGACTGGAGCGACTTTGCCGACATCGGCGTGTCGGTGGACAGCGCCGCCGGCGACGTGTCCCGCTCGGTCGACCGCAAGTATCAAGACACCTGGCACCTGTCGATCGGGGCACAAAATCAGCTCAGCCCGAAACTGCGCTGGAACATGGGCGTGGGCTACGACAGCTCCGCCGTCAAAGACAAGGACCGCACCGTCGACAACCCGATGAACGAGACGTGGCGACTGGCGACCGGGCTGAGCTACAAACTGGCCGAAGACACCGACCTCAACCTCAATTACACGCTGGTCTGGCTGGGTGACATGGACGTGCAGCAGACAAAGCGCAATGGGCAGACGCTGTCGGGAAGTTATCCCAATAGCGCGCTGCACATTGTTGGCGGTGGCGTGACCTGGCGGTTTTGATCGGGCCGATCAGCGCTCCAGCATGCCGTGACACAACAGGCTCAGAACCCCGCGCATGTGCAACGCATGCGCGGCTCGGTCCGGGACTTCCTGCGTCGCCAAGCGGATAAACGCCATGTTCGCGTACTGATTGAACAGCGTCGCCACGACATCGAGATCGATCGATTCGCGCACCTTGCCCGCCTGCTGGAAATGCAAAAGCAACGCCTTGGTTTCCTCAATCACCGCCGCATTCCACGGACTCATCGCTTCAGCGAGGTCGCCCGTCAGCAGAAACGGCGCCAATTCCCGCCACAACGAAGCCGGCATCGCTGCTAGCTGGTAATCGGTCATCAGCCCTTCAAATTCGCACAACGCCTCCAGCGGATCGCTGTCTGCGTCCAGATTCGCCCGCGCCTCGCGCATGGCCTGCTCGTCGGGTTGCTTGAGCAAGGCCAGCAGAATTTCCTGTTTGCCGCCGAAGTAATTGACCACCGTCGGCGCGGAAACGCCGGCCTGTACGGCGATCTGCTCCAGCGTGGTCGCCGCGAAACCATTGCTTTTGAACAGCTCAAGCGCCGCTGCGGCGATGACTTCCCTGCGCTGTTCCTTCTGCCGTTCTCTGAGTCCGCTCATGTTGCCTCTGATGATCCTTGCGTGTCGGGCTCAGCCTACGGCGATATTTTTTCACCGACAAATATTTTCTTTACAAAAATATTTTTAAGTGACAAAACTTTACTCGCACAACGCAGGAATGAACGCACTCACTTATCCCGTTTATCTGGAGATCAGCCATGTCCGCCGAATTCGACCGCACCACCCGTGATTACCAAGCCGCCGACGCTGCCCACCACATCCATGCGTTCGTTGATCAAAAGGCCCTCAACGAGGAAGGTCCACGGGTGATGGTCAGCGGTGATCGTCTGGCGTTGTGGGACAACGACGGCAATCGCTATCTGGACGGCATGTCGGGTCTGTGGTGCACCAACCTCGGTTACGGGCGCAAGGATCTCGCCGCCGCCGCGACCGCACAGCTGGAACAACTGCCCTACTACAACATGTTCTTCCACACCACTCACCCGGCAGTGATCGAGCTGTCCGAACTGCTCTTCAGTCTGCTGCCCAAGCACTACAGCCACGCGATCTACACCAACTCCGGCTCCGAAGCCAACGAAGTGCTGATCCGCACCGTGCGCAAGTTCTGGCAGGTGATGGGCAAACCCGAGAAGAAAATCATGATCGGCCGCTGGAACGGCTACCACGGCTCGACCCTGGCCGCGACGGCGCTGGGCGGGATGAAGTTCATGCACGAGATGGGCGGCACCATTCCCGATGTGGCGCACATTGATGAGCCGTACTGGTTCGCCCACGAAGGCAACCTCAGCCCGGAAGAATTCGGCCTGCGTGCGGCGCGACAACTGGAAGACAAGATTCTCGAACTGGGCGCCGACAAGGTTGCTGCGTTCGTCGCCGAACCGTTCCAGGGCGCGGGTGGCATGATTATTCCACCGGCCACTTACTGGCCCGAGATTCAGCGTATCTGCCGTCAATATGACGTGCTGCTGTGTGCGGACGAAGTGATCGGCGGGTTCGGTCGCACCGGCGAATGGTTCGCGCATCAGGCCTTTGGTTTTGAGCCTGACACGCTGTCGATCGCCAAGGGCCTGACCTCCGGTTACATCCCCATGGGCGGTTTGATTCTGTCGCGGCGCATGGCCGAGGCGCTGGTGGAAAAAGGCGGCGTGTTTGCCCACGGCCTGACCTATTCCGGCCACCCGGTGGCCGCCGCTGTGGCGATTGCCAACCTCAAGGCCTTGCGCGATGAGGGCGTAGTCACTCAGGTGAAAACCGACACCGGCCCGTACCTGCAAAACTGCCTGCGCGAGGTGTTCGGCAATCACCCGTTGGTGGGTGAGATTCAGGGGGTTGGGCTGGTGGCGGCGTTGCAGTTTGCTGAGGACAAGGCTAGCCGCAAGCGCTTTGCCAATGAAAACGACATTGCCTGGCGTTGCCGCACGATTGGCTTTGAGGAAGGGTTGATCATTCGTTCGACATTGGGGCGGATGATCATGGCGCCGGCGCTGGTGGCCACGCGTGCGGAGCTGGATGAGCTGATCGACAAGACGCGGATTGCGGTGGATCGGACGGCGCGGGAGTACGGGGTGCTGTGATCTACTGAAGTGATGGGTTGGCAGAAGCTCCGCTTTCGCGAGCAGGCTCGCTCCCACATTTGGAATGCATTCCACTTTGGCAGCCTGGATGCCTGTTTGGAATGCGATCCCTGTGGGAGCGAGCCTGCTCGCGAAGGGGCCAGCCGGAGAGAAAATCGGTGAGAGACCAATGCCGTCGATTACTCCGCACGCCGCTTGGTGTTAAATAGGCGCCAGTCTTAACCTTGTCGCGTAAAGCCGTGCAACGAGAACCGCTATGAACACCCATTCCAAGAAAAACACCCAAATTCAAACGGCGGTGACCGCATGATCGAAGTCACCGAAGTTTCCATTGCCCAACTGCGCGCCGCACTCGAATCCGGCCAGACCACCTCGGTCGAATTGGTGCAGGCCTATCTGGCGCGTATCGATGCCTATGACGGTGCCGACACACCGACGGCGCTGAACGCCGTAGTCGTGCGCAACCCTGAAGCATTGAACGAAGCACAGGCGTCCGATGCGCGCCGTGCCAAAGGCGAAACCCTCAGCCCGCTCGACGGCATTCCTTACACCGCCAAGGACAGCTATCTGGTCAAGGGCCTGACCGCCGCGTCCGGCAGCCCGGCCTTCGCCGATCTGGTCGCCCATCGTGATGCCTTCACCATCGAACGCCTGCGCGCCGCCGGGGCGATTTGCCTGGGCAAGACCAACATGCCGCCGATGGCCAATGGCGGCATGCAGCGCGGCGTCTACGGTCGCGCCGAAAGCCCTTACAATGCCGCTTATCTCACCGCACCGTTTGCCTCCGGATCGTCGAACGGTGCCGGCACCGCCACTGCTGCGAGTTTTGCCGCGTTCGGTCTGGCTGAAGAAACCTGGTCGAGCGGACGTGGCCCGGCGTCGAACAATGGTTTGTGCGCCTACACGCCGTCGCGCGGGGTGATCTCGGTGCGCGGCAACTGGCCGTTGACGCCGACCATGGACGTGGTCGTGCCTTACGCACGGACCATGGCTGACCTGCTCGAAGTCCTCGACATCGTCGTCGCCGAAGACCCGGACACCCGTGGCGACCTCTGGCGCCTGCAACCGTGGGTGCCGATCCCGAGCGTCAACGAGGTGCGCCCCGCCGCTTACGCCAATCTGGCCGCCGACGCCAAAGCGCTGGCCGGCAAGCGTTTCGCCGTGCCGCGCATGTTCATCAATGCCGACCCTGAAGCCGGCACCAGCGAAGCCCCGGGCATCGGTGGCCCGACCGGCCAGCGCATCAACACCCGTGAGTCGGTGATCGATCTGTGGCAGCAGGCACGGCAGGCGCTCGAAGCCGCCGGTGCCGAAGTCATCGAAACCGATTTCCCGCTGGTGTCCAACTGCGAAGGCGATCGTCCCGGCGCGCCGACTGTGTTCACCCGTGGTCTGGTCTCGAAAGAGTTCCTCCACCACGAGCTGTGGGACCTGACTGCCTGGGCGTTCGACGACTTCCTGCAAGCCAACGGCGACCCGAAACTCAATCGTCTGGTCGACGTCGACGGCGCGAAGATCTTCCCGCACGAACCGGGCACCCTGCCCAACCGTGAAGGTGATCTGGTCGCGGGCATGGATGAATACGTGCGCATGGCCGAGCGCGGCATTACGCCGTGGAATGAAATCAGCACCGTGCCCGATGGCCTGCGTGGTCTGGAGCAGACCCGACGTATCGATCTTGAGGACTGGATGGACAAGCTGGGCCTCGACGCCGTGCTGTTCCCGACGGTCGCTGACGTCGGCCCGGCGGATGCGGACGTCAATCCGGAGTCGGCCGACATCGCCTGGAGCAACGGCATCTGGGTGGCCAACGGCAACCTCGCGATCCGCCACCTCGGCGTACCGACCGTCACCGTGCCGATGGGTGTGATGGCCGACATCGGCATGCCGGTCGGCCTGACCTTCGCCGGCCGCGCCTACGACGACTCGAACCTGCTGCGCCTGGCGGCCGCGTTTGAATCGACCGGCAGCAAACGGCAGATCCCTCCGCGTACGCCGCCATTGTCGTAACGCGATCAAACCTGTGGGAATGTGCTGTGTCAGCTAGCAGAAATGTTGCTTGACACACCGCCATCGCTGGCAAGCCAGCTCCCACAGGTTTCAGCTCCAGTCACAAAATCCTCATTCAACCCAAATCCCTGTAGGAGCGAGCCTGCTCGCGAAAGCGGTGTGTCAGCTGATAGACATGTTGCCTGATGTACCGCATTCGCGAGCAGGCTCGCTTCCACAGTTTTTTGTGTGATGCCAAGATCGGTGGGTACACCATAGATCCCTGTGGGAGCTGGCTTGCCAGCGATGGCGTCAGCACTATCACAACCTCTTGACCTGCCAGCCACAGCAATTCAGCACATCCGCTCAATCCCCTGCACTGCATTCCCGCGATCATCCAGGCCACCTTAATTGCCGCTGGCCACCGACCATGATCGACCGCGCCCCTTCGCGTCTCACCCTGCTCGCACTGCTCTGCGGTCTGAACCCAACCGCCCACGCCAGCGGTTTTTTCGACGACGCCAAAAGCGAAATCCTCAGCCGTAACTTCTTCCTCAGCAACGACTACCGCTCGCCCTCACCCTCCGGAAAAAACTATAAACAGGAATGGGCTCAGGGCTTTATCGGCACCTTCTCATCCGGTTTCACCACCGGAACCGTTGGTTTCGGCATCGATGCCCACGCGTTCGCCGGGCTGAAACTCGACGGTGGCCGGGGCCACTCCGGCACCGGTTTGCTGCCAGTGGACAGCGCCGGTCGCAGCGAAAACGATTACTCCAGCGCCGGCGGCGCGCTGAAGTTGAAAGCCTCGCGCACCACCCTCGCCTTCGGTGAAATGACCGTCGAAACACCGGTATTCGACACCTCCGACAAACGCCTGCAACCGGAATACGCCACAGGCTTTCTGCTCAACAGCGCCGAGTTCGACCACATCAATCTGGTCGCCGGGCATTTCACCGCGTTCAAGAATCAGGACAGCTCATCCGGCAAAGGCGACTTTTACGGTTACGGCGCCAATACCGAGGCCGGCGGCATCAGTTTTCTCGGCGCCGACCTGTTCGCTGACACCCCGATTGGCGGCGCGTTGTACGCGTCTGAACTCAGTGACACCTGGCATCAGTACTACGGCAATCTGCACTTCAAACAGTCCGGCGTGCTGCTCGACGCCAACCTCTACCACACCCGCGACACCGGCCGAGCGCTGGCCGGCGCCATCGACAACACCGCGTTCAGCCTATCCGGCAAATACGCCTTCGGCCCCCACGCGGTGATGCTCGGCTGGCAAAAAATCAATGGTGACACGCCGTTCGATTTCGTCGGCGGCGATTCGATCTACCTCGCCAACTCGATCAAATACGCCGATTTCAACGGCGCCAACGAGCGTTCCTGGCAAGCACGCTACGACCTAGACCTCGGCGCCTTGGGCATCCCCGGCCTGAGCTTCATGACCCGCTACGTCTCCGGTAGCCACATCGACGGCACCCACGCGCCCAAGGGCGGCGCCTACAACCCGTTCGATCCTGACAGCGGCAGTTACCAGCCGCAGCAAGGCGATGGCGGCAAGCATTGGGAGCGGGATATCGATCTGAAGTACGTCGTGCAATCGGGCGCGGCGAAGGATTTGTCGGTGCAGGTGTCGCACGTATCGCACCGCGCCAATGAGGCGCAGGCCGGGGATGACATTGACCGGATTTATGTGGTGATCCAGTACCCGTTGGGTTTCTGACGCAACAGGGTCAACTTTAGGCCTTTGCCTGCCGACGATAGCGCCACGTTAGTCATTTCAAATTTTTATTAGCCTATCAGCGACCAGTTATTAATAGCTTTAGTCTAAAATGAAACATACTCAATAGAAATTGCAAACAACCAACTGGTTGTATCGCCAGTATTGTTGTTTTAGCATCCCCCAAAATTTAATTCTTTTGGCGGTCTACATCTACAGTCTTGGCAATCCCCACTTCCAATTTTTGAAGAACAACCCTATGCAATGTATTGGATTCACAAAAAACAAGAAACGCTGCAAAAATTCAACCCACACTGTTTTTTGCAAAAAACACATGTGGCAGCCCCTTACCTCATTAGTTTCATTGGTGATGGCAATGGGTTTCATGGCAGGTTTTTTTCAGGATCTGATTAAGCCATTAGCTGAAGACTACGTAAAAAGCAACGCAATAAAGAAGCCTATTGCAGTTGAACTTAAGAGTAACCGACTCACAGTAGGTGCATGGGAAAACAATACTGATCCTACTAATGGAAGGTCGGATGTAGTCACAATTCTTTCGGATCGGCAGCCTGTCAAGTCCATTGAGATTTATCACACCGCTAAAGATCAACGATTCAAAAATTATCCGCCGACTTCTCCTTTAGCTGACTCTTTCATCCCCACCACTGCGGAATATCAAATAACAGATCTGGATGGAGACGGGGTCAATGAAATCGTGGTGACGCTAAAAAACCAACTGTATAGCCTGCATTATGACAAACAAGTGAATATTCTAATTTACGGCCCCACAGGGGAACTACTCACCAAAACCCCTTACCCTCAAACCATACAGAACCTGGAAATCCGGACGCTTAATCCGTATAGCGCCTACAAAACTACCGCTGCGATGAAGGATAAAATTTCTGAAAAAATAGAAAGCTCCACTTTTGCGAACGATTTCACTTTGATTACAACCGGCGACCGAAAGACACTTAGATTCTCTTGGGTCATTGATAGCGCTAGTTACACAGCTCCTCACTTACACCAAGTAGAGGAGTTCGAGTATTCCGAAGGAAAATTAATTTCAGTCGGAGCTCCCAAACTTTTTGTAAGCCCCTTCTGGGACGACGCCACATCCGGCGAGTTAGTTCGATCTACTCAACAAGCAGCTGAATTTCTTCGAGAGAACAATCTCCCGGATTTTGTTGATATGTATAAACAAATGAAAGAAGACAGTCAGGAGCAAGCTCCGGAACTACCTAAAGAAGGATAATTGGCGGAAGGCAGCCGGAGTGAAATCCGCCCGGGAATAAATGCCGTCCCCAACCGGGTTTAAAACCGCACCGCGCCACCGGGAGCGATTGCCTTCCTTTAAACCATTGCCCGTCGGCGTTGGCCAGTTCGTTGTCGGGTCGATCTGGCGGGATTCGCCAAGGCGTCGGAGCAGGCCCACGCGGTCGAAATAATTCAGATACTGATTACAGCATTTGCGTCCCATGCCAACGGTCGCGGCACGTTGGCTGGTGGACCATCAATTGGTGACGCCTCATGATTTTGTCGCCGTGGGCTCTGCGATATTCAGCCTCATTGGGAGCTCATCAATCGCCACCGCGAGTAGTCTTTCTCCTACAAGAAAGCCCGGCAAACTCCGGAAGAATACGGCGGTTGACTGACCTGTCCTCACTCCCTATCCTCGCGCCTGTCACGACTCATTCGTGATCGGGTTTGACGGCTCGGCGGTTTTAAGGTGTGCATTGTTCTCCAATTTTGCTAGCGCGCTCGCGTGCTCGAAACAAAGCTAAATGGTGACTGTGTGCGGGGCACTTTCGAGTGCGCCGGGTACCTTAGACCGGTCCGTCAACCTGCGCACAGTTGCCACCCATTCGTTTGACGGCGATCTGGTGGCAGCTCTTGATGACTAAGGAGTTTCACCGATGACCGATCCAACCACAAAGTCCGTCCCCCGCGACCAGGTCGCTCACCACCCTTTCAACGTCCGCCCCGACATCTCGCTCCTCGACGCCCTCGAACACGCGGCCGTCTACCTCAACTGCGCCGAAACCCTCGCCCACCAAGCCCCTAGCGTCGCTCGCCCGGAACACAGCAGCTCGATGCGCTGGGCCAGCCAGCAAATGCTTGCCAATGCCCGCGCGCTGATGCTGGTCGCCATCGCTCGTGTGCACGCCGCGCAAGCGCGGGGTGACGTATGAACTCGCACATTTCGATGACGCACAACGAGGACAGCATTCCGGTCCTACTCGTTTCCACTCAAGCGCCGCTAGACGTATTGCACAGCAGCGCCGCCAGCCGCTTTCTCGCGGTGACGCAAATGATGGAAAGCCTCGCCAGCCTGGATATTTCCTCGGCCAAAGGCGCCGACGTGCAGCAACTGGCGCACGCGGCGGCGATGTTGCTGCGTGATGGTTGTGATGTTGGGGCGGCAGATTCGTTTGCGCGTCTGATAGCAGCAAGATCAAAAGATCGCAGCCTTCGGCAGCTCCTACACCGATCTCTGTAAGAGCTGCCGAAGGCTGCGATCTTTTGCTTTTAACGTATCGGGGACTATCGTTTGTGCAACGAGCTCAATGCTCGTTAGCGCACCAATAGTGTGATAATTTGCGCACACTCGACCATCCGCTGGAGGCCACTCATGGCAACCGTACGAAAAACCATCACCGTGACTGACCAGCAAGACCACTGGATCAAAGCCCAGATCGAAGCCGGTCATTACACCAACGACAGCGAATACATCCGTGATCTGATCCGTCGTGAGCAGGAACGAAACGCCGAGCTGGAAACCATCCGCGCGGCACTTCGGGAAGGTGAGTCCAGTGGAAAACCTCGCCCCTTCGATCCCGAGGCATTCAAATTGAGAATGTCGAGCGCGCATGGCTGAATATCGTCTTACCCCCGCCGCCGAGGGTGACCTTGAGGCGATCTGGAGTTATACGGCTCAACAATGGGGCTTGGATCAGGCCAATCGCTACATCGACATCATTACCGCAGCCTTCGAGCAATTAGCCGAGCGCCCAAAAACCGCAGCGGCCTGTGACGCAATCCGCCCCGGTTATCGCCGCTGCAGTGTGGAACGCCACATGATTTATTTTCGGATCACCGCGTATGGCATCGCAATCGTCAGAGTGCTGCATGATCGGATGGAAGCGCAGCGTAATCTCTGAGAACGTCTCGGATGTCGGTCTGCGACCCGCGTATAGCTACCACCCACATTCGTCTCGCAGCAAACGCTGGCAGCTCCATTGCGCAATTGATCATGCTCGGCGAGCTGGGTGAATCGCGCACTGGATAATCTGGAATTGCCGTAGTAGCAGGGATCTGTGACAAGCCTTGAGTGAGGTGGTGTGGCTGCCGACGCCTTCGCGAGCAGGCTCGCTCCCACAGGGGATTTCTGTCGCTGACGCGGGTGCGGTTCCACCGCCGAATTTGTGGGAGCGAGCCTGCTCGCGAAGGCGGTGGGTCAGTCAGTGAGATGTCGACTGGAAAACGGCATTCGCGAGCAGGCTCGCTCCCACACTGGATCGGGGAGGTCCAGAGGAAAAACTGGCGGAAGGCAGCCGGAGTCGAACCTGCCCGGGAACGGATGCCGTCCCCAACCGGGTTTGAAGCCCGGCCGCGCCACCGGGCGCGATTGCCTTCCTTGAACTCATTGGGCGTCGGCGTGGGCCAGCGCATTGTCGGGGCGGATCTGCCGGGATTCGCCGATGCGCCGGGTCAGGCCGACGCGGTCGAAATATTCCAGATACTGAATGCAGCGTTTGCGTCCCAAGCCTAGCGCATCGCGGAAGGTTGTCACCTGGATCTGCGGATTTACTTTGGCGAGTTCGAGCAGCACGTCGGCCATTCGACGCAGTTGTGCATCACTCAAAAACAGGTCACGCACCACTTGATGCATCGAGCCCAGCCGCGCCAGTTTGCGCAGCAGCAGACGGACCACGGCGTCGTCCTGGCTGAGCATTTTGGCGGCATCGCGCACCCATGGCGGGTCGAATCCGGCGTTTTCGAACAACGGTTGCAATGCCTGCCAGAGGCTTTCGTCCTCGGCATTCAGGCGCACCTGATGCTCAGGCAGGTGCAGCCACGGGCCGCTCGCCTGGATCGATCCGGCCGTGAGCAATTCATCCAGCAAGCTGACAAACGTCGAACGCTCCAGCGCCAGACCACTGAAGCGGCGCAGGCGATCACGGTCGGGGCCCATCTGGTCGGGCTCCTGTTCATGAAACTGTGCGAGTTGCTCCAACAGGGTGAATTTCAACTGCGCCCAGCGTTGCACGTTGAACAGCACCGGGCCTTGGCGGGTGTCGATCAAGCGGACGTTTTCCGCTAACGACCAGGACGCGCGCGGGCGATTGAACTGGCGCTCCAGCCGTTGCGGATCGAGGCCGCCGGCGCTGTAGTTGAGCAGCACGGGCAAGACGTGTTCGAGTTCATCGCCGGAAGCCAAGATTCGCAGTTGCTCCAGACGCTCAGGGCTGCGCCGTTGTCGCGCCGGGGCGAACGGGTCGAGGACCTGGCCGCCGCCCAAGGTGCGTTGCGCGCTCTGGTCGCGCAAGATCAGACGATCACCCTTCACCGCGTGCACCGGTGCATTGATCAGCAGTTGCGCGAACATGCGCTCGCCGGAACTCAGGCGCGGGCCTTCGAGCAAGGCGACCCGTGCGAGGACATCCTGCGTGCCGAGATGCACGTGCACCGGGTGAAAGTGTTCGAAGGTGCGTTCGCCGGGCAGCAGTTGAAATTCAATATCGATACGTTGTGTCGGCGCATGCAGCCAATCGCTGAGCAGCCACTGGCCGCGATGTATCTGCGCCAGTTCGAGACGTTCGCCGGTCAGGTTCAACGCCACCCGCTGGCCGGCGAAGGCCTGTTCGGCGGGTTGATTCTGCGCATGCAGACCGCGCACTCGTACCGATTTGCCGGAGGGCCCGAGGGTGAGTTTGTCGCCGATGGCCACCGAGCCCGACAACGCCGTTCCGGTCACCACAATGCCGGCGCCGGCGACGCTGAACGCGCGGTCGATGGCCAAGCGAAAACCACCGTCACGACTGCGCTCGTGCACTTCACTTTGCGTCTGCAGCAACACCTCGCGTAACCCATCAATGCCCTGCCCGCTCAGGCTCGATACGGTCAGGATCGGCGCCTCGGCAAACGGCCCCTGGGCGAGCAAATCGAGCACTTGGCGCTGCACCTCTTCCACCCTGCCGGCTTCAACGCGGTCGCATTTGGTGATCGCCACCAAGGCGCGCGGAATACCGAGCAATTCGACAATCGCCAGATGCTCGCGGGTCTGCGGCATCACGCCGTCGTCCGCCGCAACCACCAGCAACACCAGATCAATGCCCTGCGCGCCAGCGAGCATGTTGTGGGTGAATTTCTCGTGGCCGGGCACGTCGATAAACCCGGTCAACCCGGCGCCCGGTTCAAGTTCGGCGTAGAGATAACCCAGGTCGATGGTCATGCCGCGTTCGCGTTCTTGCGGGCGGCGGTCGCCGGTTTGTCCGGTCAGGGCTTGCAGCAGCGACGTCTTGCCGTGGTCGATGTGCCCCGCCGTGCCGACAATCATGAATCGACCTGCAATTGCGGCAATTGCGCGAGCCACGCTGGCTCATCGTCGAGCTGGCGCAGATCCAGCCACAGCGCATCGTCGTCAATACGACCAAGCACGGGGATTGGCAAGGCCCGCAACGCGGCTTCCAGATTCAACAGGCAGCGCCCGCGCAAACGCCTGGAGACTTGTGGGCGCATGCACAACGCCGCGCTCGGCAAACGCGCCACCGGTTGGCTACCGCTGCCGATCATGCCCAAGGCCTCGACTGCACTGACCTGCCAGCTTTCGCCCAACAGGTCAGCCATCAAGGGCTGCAAACGTAAGGCCTGGACGAAGATGTCAGCTTGCGGGCGAGTCAACAGGCGCAGACTCGGCAGACGTTCAGCGAGGCGATCCGGATCGCGGTACAGACCGAGCACCGCCTCCAGCGCCGCCAAGGTCAATTTATCGACCCGCAATGCGCGTTTCAGCGGGTTTTTCTTGATCTTCGCGATCAGCTCTTTGCGCCCAACGATCAACCCGGCCTGCGGGCCGCCGAGCAATTTATCGCCGCTGAACGTGACGATATCCGCGCCATCCTGTAGCGCCTGCCGCACCGTCGGTTCCGCCGGCAAACCCCAGCGCGTCAGATCGAGCAGACTGCCGCTGCCCAGATCCTCGAGCAACGGCAAACCATGCCGATGCGCCAACTCGGCCAGCTCAGCGGTCGGCACCCGCGCGGTAAAACCCTCGATGCTGTAGTTGCTCGCGTGCACGCGCATGATCAAACCGCTGCGCGGGCTGATCGCCGCTTCGTAGTCGCGAGCATGGGTACGATTGGTCGTGCCGACTTCGTGCAGACGCACGCCGGCGCGGGCCATGATGTCGGGGATGCGGAAGGCGCCGCCGATTTCGATCAGCTCGCCACGGGAAATGATCCCTTCCTTGCGCGCGCCAAGACTGTTGAGCGTCAGCAGTACGGCAGCGGCATTGTTGTTGACCACGGTGACGGCTTCGGCGCCGGTCAGTTCGCGGATCAGGCCTTCAATGAGGTCGTCACGGTCACCGCGTTTGCCGCTGGCCAGATCGAATTCCAGATTGAGCGGATAACGCGCGGCCATTTGCACGGCGTCGATGGCTTCGTCCGGCAACAAGGCGCGGCCGAGGTTGGTGTGCAGCACGGTGCCGGTGAGGTTGAACACCCGGCGCACATGGCTGCGTTGTTGCTGGGCCAGGCGTTCACCGACGCGGCCGGCGAGCACTTCGGGGCTAATTTCAACGGCTGACAATTGCCCGCTCAAGACGCTGGAACGCAGCTCATCGAGCAACTGACGCAAACTCGCCAGCAACGACTCACGGCCGTGACGCTCAAGTAACGGCGCACACGCCGGGTGCCGCAACAAACCATCAATGGAAGGTAACCGCAGGGACATCAGCCACTCCTGGAAACAGATCACTGCGCCAGAGTGTAGACCCTTCGTTCACTCGTCTCCGGGTGCTAGTAACAAGTTCGGCGCCAAGCGCTGATAACCGTCCTGCGCCAGTCGCATATCCAGCAGCAGGCTGCTCAAGTCAGCCGACAACGCCTCGGCATCGGCATCGTTTTCCAGATACACCAGTTTCAGATAGCTGCTACAACCCGGACAGACTTCCGCTCGCAACGGCGCTTGATTAGCGGCATGTCGATCATCCTCAAGGCTCAGATAATCCAGCCCCTTGCTCGACTCGCAATACACGCATTTGACCCGTACCACATGCCATTCGCAGGCACACAGCGAACACACCAGATAACGCAAGCCGTTGTGTTTGCCGCGATGGCGGATCACCCCGGCCATCGCCGGTGAACCGCACGCCGGGCATTGGCTGAGGCTGTCGCCGGGTTTGAGTTTCAGATCCGGGGCGCTGAGCAACCAATGACTCCACGTCACTTGCAGCGCCGCACCGAGAAACGGCACCAGTTGCGCCGGCACCATTGAATATTGACCACTGACCAACGCCACGGCCCACGAACGTAATTGGCCGGTACTGGCGACCCGCAACGTCGTCACTGCATCAATAACAGCGGGATTCTCAGAAGGATCATAACGCTGTAGCAAAGCCTCAAGATAAGCCTGCCAGCCCTCTTCACGCACCAACGTGTCGGCAGCAAATGGCGGCAAACCATGCTGCTGGCAAGCCTCGATCCGTTGCTGATCGAACGGTGCCGTCAACGGCGGATCGTCGAATACCTGTTGCTGAACCCGGCACAACCCGGCGATCAAGCGCAAGTACTCGGCCAACGGGTGCCCTTGCGCCAAAAACTCTAGACGATCAGCCCGCAGCGCAAACAGGTTCGAAGGTGGCAGATGCAGAAACGGCGGCGAACTCGCCGCCGCTTCGATTTCCCCAGGTTCCAGAATGGTTGGCAAAGGTCAGCCCTTTTTGGTGATCGGTCGCTCCGGCACGTCGGGATGACGCTCATCGCGGGTGACGTCGCGATACCAGAGTTCATGGTGTTTCTTCGCCCAGGCGCGGCTTACCCAGCCGTGCATCATCGCGTCGACCGATCCCTTGATCCACAGCCCGGCGTAGATGTGAATGATGATGCTCAGCACCAGAATGAACCCGGCCAGCGCATGCAGGAGCATCGCCCAGCGAATCACGGTGATGCCGAAGTACGCACTGAACCAGGCGCGCCAGATCACCAGCCCGGTAAACAGCAAACCGAGCATGCACAGCAGTAAAGTCCAGAACAGCAGCTTTTGCCCGGCGTTGTATTTGCCCACTGGCGGTACGCTTTCTTCGTCGTTGACCAACACCCGGTCGATGCGGCGCATCCACTTGCCGTCGTTGCTGATGAAGAAGTTGGCGCGCCAGAAACTCAGCACCAGACCGATGAAAAACACGAACATGGCGATGCCCATGTACGGATGCAGAATCCGCGTCCACGGCCCGCCGCCGAACAGGTTGCTCAGCCAGAACAGCGACGGGTGAAACAACGCCAGCCCGGACAGCCCGGCCATGAAAAACAGGATCGCCACCAGCCAGTGATTGGTGCGCTGGTTGGCGGTGTAACGAAGGATCGTTTTGTTGCTCATGGCCGGTCCTCCCCGCGTGGATCGAAGGTGTGCACCGCCGGATCGACGACATGCACCGAGGTGTCAGGTGGCGTTGGATGCTCATCTTCTTCGACCCGGTTCGGGCCGATGCGCACGTAATGGAAGAACCCGGCCAGCACCGCCGCGCCCATGGCCAACAGGCCCAGCGGTTTGCTGATGCCTTTCCACAGGCCCACCAACGGACTGATCGCCGGATCCTGCGGCAGGTTGGCGTAGATGGTTGGCGTGTCAGCGTGGTGCAATACATACATCACATGCGTGCCGCCAACACCGGCCGGGTCATACAGACCGGCATTCTCGAAGCCACGGCTTTTCAGGTCGACGATGCGTTCGGCAGCGTGTTCTTTCATGTCTTCCTTGGTGCCGAAAACAATGGCGCCGGTCGGGCAGGTTTTCACGCAGGCCGGTTCCAGCCCTACCGCCACGCGATCCGAACACAAGGTGCATTTGTAGGCCTTGTGATCCTTTTGCGAGATGCGCGGAATGTTGAACGGGCAACCGGTGATGCAGTAGCCGCAACCGATGCAGTGATCTTGATCGAAATCGACGATGCCATTGGCATGCTTGATGATCGCGCCGGGGCTCGGGCACGCCGCCAGACAACCGGGCTCGGCGCAGTGCATGCAGCCATCCTTGCGGATCAGCCATTCGAGGTTGCCGGCGTCGGTTTCGTGTTCGGTGAAGCGCATCAACGTCCAGGTTTCCGCGCTCAAGTCTTGTGGGTTGTCGTAGGTGCCGTGGTTGTGGCCGACCTCGTCGCGCAGCTCGTTCCATTCCGAGCAGGCGACCTGACAGGCTTTGCAGCCGATGCATTTGGTGGTGTCGATCAGCTTGGCCACCGCCTCCTGATTTCTCACCGATGGCGGCAGGGTCGTGGTGGCCGAGCGGGCAATGATGTCTTGGCTGGCCATTTACAGTTTCTCCACGTTGACCAGGAATGACTTGGATTCCGGGGTCTGGGTGTTGCCATCGCCGAGGAACGGCACCAGGGTGTTGGTCAGGTAACCGTGACGCGTCAGGCCGGTGAACCCCCAGTGCAACGGGATGCCGATCTGATGCACGACCTGGCCATTGACCTGCAGCGGCCGGATCCTTTTTGTCACCACCGCCACCGCTTCGATAAAGCCGCGCTTGCAACTGACCCGCACTCGATCACCGGCAGCGATGCCCTTCTCTTTCGCCAGCACTTCGCCGATTTCCACGAACTGCTCAGGCTGGGCAATCGCGTTCAACTTGCAGTGCTTGCTCCAGAAGTGGAAATGCTCGGTGAGCCGGTAACTGGTGCCGGCGTACGGGAAGTCCTTGGCCTCGCCGAGGGTTTCCCAGACCGAATCGAAGATCCGCGCCGCCGGGTTGCTGGTGGCTTTCTTGTTCTGCGGGTGCAACGGGTTGATGCCGATCGGCGTTTCGAACGGCTCGTAGTGCTCGGGGAATGGGCCCTCGTTCATCTTGTCGACGGCGAAGAACCGCGCGACGCCTTCGGGGTTCATGATGAACGGGTTCATCCCGGCTTCCGGCGGCACATCGGCCTTGTAGTCCGGCACATCGGTGCCGCCCCAGGCTTTGCCGTTCCACCAGACCAGACGTTTTTTCGGATCCCACGGTTTGCCGGACACGTCTGCCGAAGCGCGGTTATAGAGAATCCGCCGATTGGCCGGCCAGGCCCACGCCCAGCCGAGATGCTGATGCATGCCGAACGGGTCGCTGTTGTCGCGCCGCGCCATCTGGTTACCGGCCTCGGTCCAGCTGCCGGCGAAGATCCAGCAACCGGACGCGGTGCTGCCGTCATCCTTGAGCAAGCCGAACCCGGCCAGTTGCGAACCCGCTTTCACTGCAACCCCGGTGGCGTCAGTGAAATCAGCCATAGCGCTGCCGTTAATTTCCTTGGCCAACTCTTCCGGCGAAGGCTCGTCCGCGATCTTGTACGGCCACGTCAGTTTCAACAGCGGATCGGGGAATTTGCCGCCCTCGGCCTGATAGCGCTTGCGCAGGCGCAGGAACAATTCGCTCATGATGCGGATGTCGGTCTGCGCCTCGCCCGGGCCATCGGCACCTTTCCAGTGCCATTGCAGCCAGCGGCTGCTGTTGACCAGTGAGCCGTCCTCTTCGGCAAAACAAGTGGTCGGCAGGCGAATGACTTCGGTCTGGATTTCGTCGGTTTTCACATCGTTGTAAGGCCCGACGTTGTGCCAGAACTCCGAGGTTTCGGTGGCCAGCGGGTCCATCACCACCAGCCATTTCAGCTTGGCCAGTGCGCCCATCACGCGGTTCTTGTCCGGCAGCGCGGCGATCGGGTTGAAGCCTTGGCAGAAGTACCCGTTGACCTTGCCCTGGCTCATTAGGTCGAACATTTTCAGAACGTCGTAGTTGGGAATGTCGAGTTTCGGCAAATGGTCGTAGCACCAATTGTTCTCGACGGTAGCGTTGGCGCCGTACCACGACTTCATCAGGCTGACGTGGAATTTGCTGTAGTTCTGCCAGTAGGACAGTTGCCCCGGACGCAACGGGACTTGCGTGCGTTTGTGGATGAAGGCGTTGTAATCCTGCTCGCTGTCCTGGCCCAGGGTCAGATAGCCCGGCAGTGCATTGGAGAGCAAGCCAAGGTCGGTCAGGCCCTGAATATTCGAGTGACCGCGCAAGGCGTTGACGCCGCCACCGGGCATGCCGACGTTGCCCAGCAGCAGTTGCACCATCGCCGCACTGCGAATGATCTGCGCGCCGATCGAGTGCTGGGTCCAGCCGAGGGCGTAGAGAATCGTCATGGTCTTGCCCGGGATCGAGCAGGTAGCGATCTCTTCCCAGATTTTCTGCATGGCATCGACTGGCATGCCGCAGATCTGGCTGGCGAGGTCAATGTTGTAGCGGCTGTAATGCACCTTCATCAACTGATAGACGCAGCGCGGGTGTTGCAACGTCGGGTCGACTTTGGCAAAGCCATCGTCGCCCATCTCGTAGCCCCAACCGGACTTGTCGGTGTAGCTGCGTTTAGCGACGTCGTAGCCGCTGAAAATCCCGTCTTCGAAGCCGTAGCCTTCTTTGACGATGAACGAGACATCGGTGTAATTGCGCACGTATTCGTGCTGGATCTTGTCCTCGGTCAGCAGGTAATTGATCAGCCCGCCCATGAAGGCGATGTCGGTGCCGGTGCGGATCGGCGCGTAGTAGTCGGCCACCGAAGCGGTCCGGGTAAAACGCGGATCAACCACGATCAGCCGCGCAGCGTTGTGCGCTTTGGCCTCGGTCACCCATTTGAAGCCGCACGGATGCGCTTCTGCTGCGTTGCCGCCCATCACCAGGATCAGATTCGCGTTGGCGATATCGGTCCAGGTATTGGTCATGGCACCACGGCCGTACGTCGGGGCAAGACTTGCCACCGTCGGGCCGTGTCAGACACGCGCCTGGTTATCGAACCCCAGCATGCCGAGACTGCGAATCACCTTCTGGGTGATGTAACCGGCTTCGTTGGACGCTGCCGACGCGGCGAGGAACCCGGTGCTCAGCCAGCGATTCACCGTTTGCCCGTTGGCATTTTTCTCGATGAAGTTGGCGTCGCGGTCGGTTTTCATCAGGTCGGCGATGCGGTCGAGCGCTTCGTCCCAACTGATCCGCGTCCATTCGCTGCTGCCCGGCTTGCGCGTTTGTGGATAGAGCAAACGCCCGGGGCTGTGAATGAAGTCGAGCAGGCCTGCGCCTTTCGGGCAAAGGGTGCCGCGATTGACCGGATGGTCGGCGTCGCCCTCGATGTGAATGATGCTTTGCGCGACGTTCTTCGCGGTATCGCCCTGGCTGTACATGATCAAACCGCAGCCGACCGAGCAATACGGACAGGTGTTGCGGGTTTCATGGGTGTGGGCAAGCTTGAAGTGGCGCACCTGCTCGGCGAAGGCTTGCGTCGGGGCCATGCCCAACGCGCCCAGGCTCGAGCCTGCAAGGCCGATACCGGCGACCTTGAAGAACTGACGACGGCTGAGATCCATCGTGCACTCCTGATCAGGTGGAACCCGGTACTTGAGCCGGGTTTTATCTGGACAATCACGGTTGCGGCAAACGTCTGCCGACCTTTTCACTGTAGACAAAGACCTTACGTTCTGTGTGAAAACCGACCGTCGGCCGTTTGTCAGGCAATACACAAATCTGTGTAGGAGCTGCCGAAGGCTGCGATCTTTTGATGTTGCTCTTTAAAAACAAAATCAAAAGATCGCAGCCTTCGGCAGCTCCTACAGGGGTTGTAGGTTTATCATGCCCGCAGGACCAATCCCGCCTTCACGAGACCGCGCATGACTTTCGATTTTGATCAGCTATTCGACCGCCACAACACCGGCAGCACCAAGTGGAGCCGCTATTCGGCCGACGTCTTGCCGATGTGGGTCGCTGACATGGATTTCGCCGCGCCGCCGGTAATCATCGAGGCTTTGCAACAGCGCCTGCTGCATCCGCTGGTGGGCTACAGCGTGGCACAGGACAACCTGCGTGAAGCCATCGTCGCCGACCTCTGGGCCAAGTTTGCCTGGAAGGTCAAACCGCAAGAGCTGATCTTTCTGCCGGGCGTCGAGTCAGGTTTCAACATGGCTTTGAAAGCGCTGGTACAGCCGCAGCAGAATGTCGTGGTGCAAGTGCCAAACTACCCGCCACTGCGCCACGCGCCGGGGCATTGGGGGTTGAACAAGGTTGAGCTGGAGTTCGTTGCGCAGGCTGATGGCACTTACCTGACGCCGCTGGACGTGCTGCGTGAATCGCTGAACGGTGGCGGCGCGCTGTTGCTGAGCAACCCGCACAATCCGCTGGGCAAAGTGTTTGGCCGTGAAGAGCTGCAAGCCGTGGCCGACATTTGCGTGGCGCAGGACGCCTGGATCATCTCCGACGAAATCCACGCCGAGCTGTGCTTCGACGGTCGCGTGCACATTCCGACCGCCTCGTTGAGCGCGCAAATCGCCCAACGCACCATCACCCTGATGTCGGCGAGCAAGGCTTACAACATCGCCGGTCTGAAGACCTCGTTCATGATCATTCAGGACGCCGCCCTGCGCGAGCGCGTCAACCACGCCCGCTGCGGCATGGTCGACAGCGTCAATCCGTTGGGCATGGAAGCCACCCGCGTTGCCTACAGCGAAGGTGCGCCGTGGCTCGCCGAGTTGAAAACCTATCTGCAGGCCAACCGCGACTGGCTGGTTGACGCCGTACGCAGCCGCTTGCCGGGCGTGACCATCAATGTGCCGCAGGGCACATATCTGGCCTGGCTGGATTGTTCGGCGCTGGATCTGGACAACCCGCAGCAGTTCTTCCTCGAGCAGGGCAAGGTGGGCCTCAGCGCCGGTCTGGACTTCGGCGATCAGCACCAACAGTTCGTACGCCTGAACTTCGGTTGCCCACGCGCACTGCTCGAAGAAGGCATCGCCCGCATGGAGCGTGCCCTGACACAACGCAACACCTGAAAACACCACATCCCCTGTAGGAGTGAGCCTGCTCGCGATAGCGTCCTGACATTCAACATCAATGTTGACTGAAATATCGCTATCGCGAGCAGGCTCACTCCTACAGGGGATGTGTGTTCACGCAAAATCTTCGGCGTAAATCCGATCGAACTCACGGCAAACACACCGGGTCAACCGCCCATACCTGCCCTGAGACCTCGGAGACCCGCGATGACCGACTATCCAAAACCACCCTTCCCCAAACAGGCCCAAGCCGTTCCCGGTTCGCAACGCAAGATGGAGCCCTATCCCGATTGCGGTGAGCAAAGCTATGTCGGCTCCGGGCGACTGGCCGGCAAAATTGCCCTGATCACCGGCGCCGACAGCGGCATCGGCCGCGCCGTGGCGATTGCATTCGCCCGTGAAGGCGCAGACGTCGCTGTGGCCTATTTGAATGAACACGAAGACGCCAAGGAAACCGCGCGCTGGGTCGAACAGGCCGGACGTCAGTGCCTGTTGCTGCCCGGCGATATCGCGCAGAAATCCCACTGCCAGGCTTTGGTCGACAAAACTGTCGAACGCTTCGGACGCATCGATGTGCTGGTCAACAACGCCGCGTTCCAGATGACCCACGAAACCTTTGAAGAAATCCCCGACGACGAATGGGTGATGACCTTCGACGTCAACATCACCGCGATCTTCCGGCTGTGTCAGGCGGCGATCAAACACATGCGCGCCGGGTCGTCGATCATCAATACCAGCTCGATCAACTCGGATTTGCCCAAACCGACCCTGCTCGCCTACGCCACCACCAAAGGTGCGATTGCCAACTTCACCGGCGGTCTGGCGCAAATGCTCGGGCCAAAAGAGATCCGCGTGAACTGCGTGGCTCCGGGGCCGATCTGGACGCCGCTGATCGTCTCGACCATGCCCGACGAAGAAGTACAGAACTTCGGCGGCAACACCCCGCTCGGCCGCCCCGGCCAACCGGTGGAAGTGGCGCCGATCTACGTGCTGCTGGCCTCGGACGAAGCGAGTTACATCACCGGCCAGCGCTATGGCGTGACCGGCGGCAAGCCGATGCTTTGAGTCGGCGCACGGTAGGAGCTGCCGCAGGCTGCGATCTTTTGATTTCGATGTTAAAAACAAGGTCAAAGGATCGCAGCCTGCGGCAGCTCCTACAGTGGCGGCGTCAGCAGCGAATGGGTCTCGGCAGGCGGCCGTCATTAATCACTGAAGGCGGCAAATCATGAGTTTTACTGTGTGGGTTGCCGTTCTCGGTGCCGTGCTGCTGACGTTGGCACTGACTTCTTCGTATCTGCGCTGGATGCCGGTAACCACGTCAGCCGTCTGTTTGCTGCTGGGGATCGGCATCGGCCCCAGCGGCCTCGATCTGCTGAAACTGTCGTTGGAAAACGCCTCGCTGTGGATGGAGCACCTGACGGAAGTCGCGGTGCTGTTTTCCCTGTTTGTCTGCGGTTTGAAATTGCGTTTGCCCCTGCGCGACAAGCGTTGGCGGATCGCCTTTGGCCTGGCCGGGCCGGTGATGGTGCTGACCATCATCGGAGTTTGTCTGCTGCTGCACTTTGGCTTGCGCTTGCCGTGGGGGCCGTCACTGTTGATTGGCGCGATTCTGGCGCCGACCGACCCGGTGCTGGCAGCGCTGGTGCAGGTCAACGACGCCCGGGATGTCGACAGCGTGCGTTTCGGGCTCTCGGGCGAAGCGGGATTGAATGACGGCATCGCCTTCCCCTTCGTGATTCTCGGCCTGTTGTTACTACACGGTGATGGCAGCGCCGGCGAATGGCAGGGCTGGGTCTTGCGCAGTGTGTTGTGGGCGGTGCCGGCCGGGTTACTCACCGGTTACTGGATGGGCCGTGGCATTGGGCGCGTGACGCTTTCGCTACGTATCCACAATGACGACAGCACGCTCAGCCCTAATGATTATCTGGCGTTGTCGCTGATTGCCCTGGCGTATGTCGTTGCCGAGGCGATTGGCGGCTATGGCTTTCTGTCGGTGTTCGCTGCCGGGTTGGGATTGCGTCAGGTCGAAGTCAAATCCACCGGCGCCGGCCAGCCACCCGCCGAGCATCTGGTGCAACCGGTGGTCGGCCATCAGAACGTCGAACCGCAACACGCGGTGCACGGCGACACCGAACGGCTGGAAAGCAGCCAGGTTGCCGCCGGGATCATGATGGGCGACATGTTGTCGTTCGGCAGCCTTGTCGAGCGCGCCATGGAGGTGTTTCTGGTGACCCTGCTCGGCGTGGTGCTGGTGGCGCATTGGGATTGGCGGGCGTTGCTGGTGGGCGGCGTGTTGTTCTGCCTGATCCGCCCGGCCTGCGTCGCGCTGATGCCATGGGGCACGCTGCTGGAGGGACGGCAACGGCTGTTGATCGGCTGGTTTGGCATTCGCGGGATCGGTAGCCTGTTTTATCTGTTTTATGCCTTTAATCACGGGCTGACCGACACGGTGGCCACGCAATGCACCGACCTGACCTTGTCGGTGGTGGCGCTGAGCATCCTGATTCACGGGATCAGCACCCAACCGATCCTCGCTCGCTATGAACAGCACAAGAAACAAAAAACCTGATTTTTAATCCCGGTTTTTATCAACGAATTGATCGAATTTTTTTCTGTAAAAAAATGGATCTCTGCTTAATCGCCGACAGTCACAAGCATAACCCCTCGCCAGATGTGTCCGGCGGGGCCCGGCAGGTTCGGTTCCCCTGCGGCGATACGCCTATGAAACGGAATCCTTGAGGAATAAGGTCACGGTCATGAAAGAATGCTCGACTCCTGCGCAAATCAAGGCTTGCAGAGCACTGGCTCTGGAGCGCAATCGTCAATTGTTCGATAACGCCCACACCCTCAATCGAGCGGCCAATGCGCTGCTTGACGTTAAGGATCTGGACATCGAACAGTTCGAGCGTTACCGCGCACTGCGCAAGAAAGCCGATTCGATGTTTGAAGATGCGATCGACCATTTGTGCGTATTGAACGAGGATTTCCCGCCAATCCCGATGTCGTCGCAGAACTCGGTGGCGTTGCGTCGACAGCTTGAGACCGTGGAGTGAGCCAGAACAGCCCCTCACCCTAGCCCTCTCCCAGAGGGAGAGGGAACTGACCGAGGTGAATGGTTGAGGTACGCCGACTTGAAATACCGAGTCGATCGCAGATGTTGACCACGACAGCGATCGGCTCCCTTCCCCCTCTCCCCCATTGGGGGAGAGGGCTGGGGTGAGGGGGATCGATCTGAATGGCAACACAAAATCCAAGCGAATGAAAAAGCCCGGCTACCTGCGCCGGGCTTTTGCGTGAAGACCAATCATCCCCCCGGATTGGTCACCTGAATAAACACCGCATAACTCCCCAGCAACACCCAAAACGTCGCAAAGATCCAAGGCGTACGCACCGAAAACAGCAGCGACTTGCGATAGCCCTTGTGGCTTGACTCCATCTCGCTGAACAGCGGCGATTCGTCATACGCCAAGCCCATCAGCGGCTCGCTGTGCAGCAAATGGCTCTGCTTGAAATGCCAGTGATCAATGATGTCATACGCCGCACGAATGCCCGGCCAGGCATTCAGCGAGCTGAGCAACCCAAGCAGCGCCAGAAACGGCGGCACCACCAGCGTGAACAACTTGCCCCACTCCGGATTGAGGTTGGCCATGCACGAAGCAAAGGCAATCACCAGAAACGACTGCGCCGCCAGATAGGCGTCGGTGCGGTTGGCGAGGATGCTGGTTTCGTACTGGATCTCCCGCCGATAGAAATCCAGCCGTTCCTTCGGTGAGCCGAACATCTTGGCGTCGTGTTCGGTCAGGGTTTCTTCAGCAGTTGGCTCAGTCAGTATGCGAGACAAAAGACGCACGCTCCGGGGTGGGGAAAACATTTAGAAGTCCCCGTTGGCGCGCAAGTTCAGCCGGATTGACCACCGCCTCACTTCATCGATTGCGCAATGATCGCCACCAGATTCATTTGTGTGAACGGCTTGGGCAAACGTGGCAGTTGCGCGGCAAAACCTTCCAGACGCTCGGCGTAACCGGTGGCGAGGATGATCGGCAGATCCGGTTTGAGCAGACGCACCGCGTGGGCCAGTTGCGCCCCGCTCATCTGCGGCATGGCCATGTCGGTGATCATCAGGTCGATGACTTCACCCTGATCGAACAACGACAGTGCCTGCGCCCCGGACGTCGCGCTGACCACCCGATGGCCGAGGTCTTCGAGTAACAGACTGGTACTGGTCAACACCAGCGAGTCGTCATCCACCACCAGTACGCTGAGTCTTGGTACCACCACCGGTTCGGCGTGTGACAGCAGCGGCTTGCTGGTCATGCCCTCGACGGCCACCGGAATCCACAGTTCAGCCGTGGTGCCTCGAGCCTTTTCGCTCTTGAGAATGAAACGGCCTCCGAGCTGTTCAATGAAGCCATGGACCATCGACAACCCCAGTCCGGTGCCCTTGCCCAAGCCTTTGGTGGTGAAAAACGGATCTCTGGCCGACGCCAGCGTGTGCTCATCCATGCCCTCGCCGCTGTCGATCACGCTGAGGCAAACGTAACGACCTGCCGGCAGATCCGAATGACTGAGTTCAAGCACCACCTGCGGTTCAGCACTGATGCTTACCGAACCGCCGTCGGGCATGGCGTCGCGGGCGTTGGTCGCCAGGTTGAGCAAGGCCAGTTCCAACTGATTGGAGTCCGCCAGCACCGGCTCGAGATCGTCGGGAAACCGCGTGTCGATACGGATGCCCGGCCCAAGGGAGCTGCGTAGCAAGCCGGTGATGCCCTGAACCAATTGCGCGATATCCACCGATTCGGTCTTCAATTCCTGACGGCGAGCGAATGCCAGCATGCGCTGGGTCAGCGACACGCCGCGCAACGCGCCTTGGGTGGCGTTTTCCAGCAGGCGGCTGATTTTCGCATCGTCGCCGACACGTTTGTGCACGATCTCGAGGTTGCCGAGAATCACCGTCAGCAGATTATTGAAGTCATGGGCGATGCCGCCGCTGAGTTGCCCGATCGCCTGCATTTTCTGCGCCTGGAACAGCGCTTCCCGGGTTTTCTCCAGCGCCTGCTGAGCCTGATGGGCTTCGGTGATGTCGCGGGTGATCTTGGCGAAACCGAGCAACGTTCCGGTATCGCCACGAATCGCATCGACCACCACATGAGCCAGAAACCGCGTGCCGTCCTTGCGCATGCGCCAGCTCTTGTTTTCAAAGCGGCCCTCGCGGGTGGCGATTTCCAGCGCCCGTTGCGGCTCGCCGAGTTCGCGGTCTTCGGGGGTATAGAAGATCGAAAAGTGCTGACCGATGATTTCTTCCGGCAGATAGCCCTTGATCCGCTGGGCGCCCTGGTTCCAGTTGCTGACCCGGCCTTCGGGGCTGAGCATGTAGATCGCGTAATCGGTAACGCCCTGCACCAGCAAGCGGAACTGCTGTTCGCTTTGCTTGAGGGTTTCCTCGGCCATTTTGCGGTCGGTCAGGTCGCGGGTGATCTTGGCAAAGCCGAGCAATTTACCGTTTGGATCAATGATCGGATCGATCACCACGTGCGACCAGAAATTGGTGCCGTCCTTGCGCACCCGCCAGCCCTCGCCTTCGAAACGCCCTTCACGGATCGCCGTATCGAGCGCGCGTTGCGGCAGGCCGGCGGCGCGATCATCGGCGGTATAGAAGCGGGAGAAATGTTCGCCGAGGATTTCCGCTTCTTCGTAACCCTTGAAGCGTTTGGCGCCGGAGTTCCAGCTGGTGATGATGCCGTCGGGATCGATCATGTAGATCGCATAGTCGACCACCGCATCGATCAGCAGACGAAAACGCATCTCTTCGATCGCCGCGGTCTTGTTGTTTTCGCTCATCACACTCACCAGCCATTGTCATGATCGGAAGTATGCGGCAATCCGGCGAATTGGGAAGCAGCCGACTCATGATTGATTGCCCACCAACGCGGCAGCAGCTGTTTGATCCGGCTCTCGGCAAAGCGATCGTCAATCAGCATCACCACGCCACGATCCTCGCGGGTACGGATGACGCGCCCGGCGGCCTGCACCACTTTCTGCACGCCGGGGTACAGGTAGGTGTAGTCATAACCGGCGCCGAAGATGGCGGCCATGCGGTATTTGAGCTGTTCGTTGACCGGATTGAACTGCGCCAGCCCCAGTGTCGCGATGAACGCGCCAATCAGCCGCGCACCGGGCAAATCGATGCCTTCACCGAACGCACCGCCCAATACGGCAAAGCCGACGCCCTGGCTGTGTGCGGTGAACTGGTCGAGAAATGCCTGCCGCGCGCCTTCGAGCATCCCTCGCGATTGCTGCCAGAGGGTGATGTGCGGATAACGCTCAGCCAGTAACGACGCCACTTGTTGCAGATAATCGAAGCTGCTGAAAAACGCCAGGTAGTTGCCGGGGCGCTCACTGAACTGCCGCGCGATCAGTTCAACGATTGGCTCCAGCGAGGCCTGACGATGGTTGAAGCGCGTCGAGATGCGGCTGACGATCTGCACCTGCAACTGCTCGGCGCAAAACGGCGATTCGACGTCGATCCACACGGTGTCGGCGGGCGTGCCGAGCAAATCGGCGTAATAGTGGCGCGGGCTGAGCGTGGCAGAAAACAACACACTGCTGCGCGCCGCTTTCAGGCGTGGGCCAATGAACGCGGCCGGCACCACGTTGCGCAGGCACAATTGCGACAGCGGCTTTTTGCGGTCGAGGTCACGCTTGCTGATGTCGAACAGGTAATGCTCGTCGTAAAGCTCCGCGACCCGGGCGAATTGCAGCAGGTCGAAATAGAAGTTCTGCAAGGCGCTGTCGAGACCCTGCGGATGGTCATTGAGGTAATCGCCAATGGCGGCGCAACACAGCGAGATCGCTTGCAGGAGTTTTTCCGGCGCCTTGTCGTACGCCTGATACGCCGCCAATTGCGGCGCATGCAGCGCGTTCCATTCACGGTTGATCCGTTGCAGGGATTTTTTCAACGGCGCCGGTGCCGTTTTGCGCACACTGCCGAGGGTGAACTGATCAAGACTGGCGCTGTACATCTGCCGGCCACGCTCGACGAGGTTGTGCGCCTCGTCCGCCAGCACCGCGACTTTCCATTGGTTGAGCTGGGCCAGACCGAAGAGCATGGCGCTGAAGTCGAAGTAGTAGTTGTAGTCGGCGATCACCACGTCTACCCAACGGGCCATCTCCTGACTCAGGTAATACGGGCACACCGCGTGTTGCGCGGCGACCTCGCGCATGGCTGCTTGGTCGAGCAGGCGGATTCGGCTGGCCGCTTCCCGCGCGGCCGGAAGGCGATCATAAAAGCCTTGGGCCAACGGGCAGGATTCGCCGTGGCAGGCTTTGTCCGGGTGTTCGCAGGCCTTGTCGCGGGCGACCATTTCCAGCACCCGCAAGGGCAAGGCTGGCGACTGATCGAACAACACCTGACTGGCATCCAGCGCCAGTTTGCGCCCCGGTGTCTTGGCGGTGAGGAAGAACACCTTGTCCAGTTGCTGTGGCGCCAGGGCTTTGAGCATCGGGAACAGTGTGCCGAGGGTTTTGCCGATGCCGGTCGGCGCCTGGGCCATCAGACAGCGGCCGGTGCTGACGGCCTTGAACACCGACTCGGCCAGATGCCGCTGACCGGGGCGAAAATCCGCGTGGGGAAACGTCAGTTGTTGCGCGGCCAGATTGCGCGCCTCGCGATGGGCCATTTCCTGTTCGGCCCATTGCAGGAACAGCGTGCATTGCTGTTCGAAAAAAGCTTGCAACGCATCTGCACTGAACGCTTCGACCAGACAGGTCTCTTTTTCGCTGACGATATCGAAATACACCAGCGCCAGATTGATCTGCTCAAGGTCGAGTTTGCGACACATCAGCCAGCCATAGATCTTCGCCTGCGCCCAATGCAACTGGCGGTGATTGGCCGGTTGTTTGCTCAGGTCGCCCCGGTAGGTTTTGACCTCTTCCAGGCAGTTTTGCGCCGGGTCATAGCCATCCGCCCTGCCCTTGACCTTCAATTGCAGAAACTCGCCTTCCAGCGCCACTTCGCTTTGATATTTCTCGTTGCGCCGCGAGGCTACGGTGCGGTGGCCGGCGATACCCTCCAGCGCCGTGGGTGATGGGGTGAAGCGCAGGTCGAGGTCGCCAGTCTTGGCGGTGAACTCGCACAGTGCGCGCACGGCAATGCTGTAGCTCAAGCGATCTGCTCCGCCCATTGCACGTAACACACGGCCACTGGCATCTGGTGTTGATGGCAGAACTCCAGCCAGCGCAACTGGTTGTCCTGCAGGCGATCGCCGGGGCCTTTCACTTCAATCATTCGGTAGGTTTTGTGCTGCGGCCAGAACTGGATCAGGTCGGGCATGCCGGCTCGGTTGGCCTTGATGTCGAGCAGCAAGCGGTTGAACCAGTGTTTGAGGTGTTCGGCGGGGAGACAGGCCAGTGCCTGCTCCAGCAGCTCTTGATTCAATGCGCCCCAAAACACGAATGGCGACTGGATGCCCCACTTGTCGATGAAGCGCTGGCGAATGGTCGCGGCATAGCGTTCGTCATCGAGTTCACTCAGGCACGCCTGAAACAGCTCGGCGCGGCGGTGCTGGAAATCTTCGTTGAGCAGGTCCACCGGGCCACGCTGGAACGGGTGAAAGAACGCACCGGGCAACGGCGCGAAAATCGCCGGCCAGCACAACAGGCCGAACAGCGAGTTGATCAGGCTGTTTTCCACGTAATGCACCGGGCCATCGTCATCGTGCAGATGCGCCTGCACGTAAAACTCCACGGACAAGGCTGGGTCGGTGCGCGGCAATTGCAGATCCAGCCGCTCGACCGGTTTCGCCGATGTGCGCTTGAGCGGCGGGCCGCCGAGTTTGCGCCGCACCCTTGGCAGAATCCGTTGCAGACCTTGCTGCTCGGCGGCGCTTTCGGGTGCCTGTTCGGCGAGTGTGCCGAGTTCCAGTGCCAGTGCGTATTCACCGCTGCGCTCCAGCACGCGAATCATGCGCAAACGCGCGCCGGGATAGGCGCAGTCACGGTAAATGCTCAGGGCCAGGGCAAATTCGCTGATGCGCTCGCAGTACTGGCCGATCTGAAACAGCACTTTGCCGCGCCGACGTTGCAGCCACGGGTTGTCGAAGTGCAACGTACTGACCTGCTCGACGATGGTGTCCAGTGGTTCGCCGGCCTCGAAGCGCATTTGGCAGTGGTGCAGGAACAGACAGGCGTCGACGTCTTCACGGCTGCGCAGACCTCGCGAGTCCGCGCAGAATTCGACTTTTTCATAGGTAAAGATGCCCAGGTCGGCGAGGACGAATTCCGACCAGTCCTGATACAGGTTGCCGAAGAACATCAGCCGCAAGCGGTCGCACAGGTCCATGAGGGTCAGGCTGAACAACCGGTCTTGCAGCAGCGGTGCCCAATCGCGCAGGCTGCGCAACTCGTTGAACTGCTCGGCCAGCAGCGGCAGCCAGTCATCCTTGCGCCCCTTGGGCTGTTCGATGGCGGCGCCGAAGGCTTGCAGAAGCTCGGCCTTGAGCAGCACGTCGAACAACTCGGCGAGGGTCAGCGGCGCGTGTTCGTCGATCCAGCCACGTTCCAGCAAGGGCTGCGCGGCCTCGGCGATGTCGCCGATTTCAAGGTAGTTGAGTTTGCCGGCCCGAAAATGCACACCCTTGCGCATCACCATCCGCACCAGCAAACCCTGCGATGCACGGGGCAAGGCCTTGAAGTCATGGATAAAGGCGTGTTCCGTTTCGCTCATCACATCGGCATAGCGAAGCTCAAGCCAATCAAGCACTTGCCGGAAGTTGTTAAGGTAATAGAACGGATCGTCGAGGGGATTGGCAGTCACGGGAATTCAGGGCCATGGCGAACGAGTACTGGTTATGCGTACAGATACCAGCTGTGCCCTGCCCGGTGCAAACGGAAAATGATCAATGGCATTTTTTCGCCGGGCCATCGAACTTTTCTCACGGAGATAGCACCAACCGCGTTAGAAGGCCGACAATGCTCGGCATCACATCGAATGAGGATTTAGAGGTGGGTATGAAAATCAAATCACTGGGCATCCCTTTCGCCATCGCCGCCGCACTGGCGCTGGCCGGTTGCTCGACGCCGACAGTGGTCACCCTGCAGAACGGCACCCAGTATCTGACCAAGGACATGCCGAAGACCAAAACCAAGGACGGCTTCTATGAGTTCGAGGATATTTCCGGGGCCAAGGTGAAGGTCCGCGCTGATGAAGTGGCGACCGTTCGCGAAGAAGACTGACACCCCGCGATACGTGTAGGAGCTGCCGAAGGCTGCGATCTTTTGATCCGGATCTGAAAATCAAAAGCAGAAGATCGCAGCCTGCGGCAGCTCCTACAGGGATATTTGTATTATTCGAAAGTCGGCATGCCCGGGAGGCTGCCGTCGCACGGCATGTACGTGCCGCCCCGCTTGACCACTTCACCCTGCAAACGCCGGCAGCGTTCCAGATCCTGCTGCGTCATGCGATCGATGCTCAGATTGCCGGTGGTTTGCGGCTGTTTACCGTCACCCAGGCGCAAGGTCACGAACGGTTGTTCGGGCTGGATCTGAAAGCGGCTCTTCTCTTCTACCGGTTCGACCACCTCGGTTTTCGCCGGGCTCGGCAGTTGGTCGATGGTGATGCCATAACGGCTCAGAATCGAACTTTGAGGCAGATCGGCGCAGACATTGGCCGAACACAGCGCCAGTGCAACGAACCCGACATACCCCTTGAAACCTTTCACGTTTGAATCTCCTGTACTCAATGGCGGCTAGCTATAGAACGTGTGCGCACGTGCTGGCTTTAGGCCGCATTTCCTGTTTTGCAGGGGTTTGAGTCAGGTCGTGGCCATCGAGTCACTTTTGAAACCGAGTTATCGTTCTTCGCGAGCAAGCTCGCTCCCACACTGGATCTGTGTCGTTCACAAATCCCCTGTGGGAGCGAGCTTGCTCGCGAAAGGGCCCTTAAAGGCGCCGCATCAACATCAGGCGATCACCACACCATCAGCACTCAAGCTGTTCAGCGACACCCCGACCAACGTCACCGAATCGTTGCCAAACGTCAGCACCGTATCCTGCCCGACAGTCGCAGCATGGGCACGGAAATCCTCCGCCGGCAAAACACCCTGCACACCGAGAAACACCAGTTTGTCGTTGGCGGTAAAACCAACTACCCGATCCTGCCCAAACGCGCCGTTGAACAGAAACGTATCCGCCCCGCCCCCCGACTCCATCAGGTCGTTACCGGCACCGCCAACAAACACGTCATTGCCCGCGCCACCGATCAGGTGATCGTTGCCGTCCAGCCCGAACAACCAGTCGCCACCGGCATGCGCCTTCAGCGTGTCGGCGCCATTGGTGCCTTTGACGCTGGAGTCGTACGCCGTGACGTTGTTGCCGACCTTCAAACCGCTGGCCGTGACGCTGTGGGTCACATCATCCTTGAACAGGCCCCAGAGAAACCCCGGTTCCTTGGTGACGATACTGCCGATGTCGCGGGTGATGCTGATCCCGCCGTTGGCATCGCGCACGTACAAGTTGCCGGCGCCGTCATTGGCGAAGTCGAAGCTCTTCACTGCGCTTTGCAGATCGAGGGTGTTGCTGCCCTGCCCGCCAAGGATGACGTTGTAGCCGCCGCTATCGCGGAAGGTGTCGTTGCCGGCGCGCCCCTCCAGATAATCGTTGCCGCTGCCGCCCTGGATCAGATCGTTGGCGTCACTGCCGATGATGAACGTGCTGCCCTTGTGGGTTTCGGCGTTGCGGTTGAGGTCCTGCACCCAGGTGTTGGCCCGCGCCGGGTCCGAGAGGTTGGCGACGATGATCGTCGAGTCGCGACTGGTCAGGTCGTAGAATTTTGAGTCGATCACCCGGTTCATGCCGTCGCCATACGCGGTCGGCAAGTGCGAGATCCAGGTGGGAATGTTGAGGATCGAGTACGGCAGCAGATTCCACGCGGTCGAGGCGTAGTGATCGTTGAAGCTGACGATGTTGTCGGTGGCCGACTCTTTCGGCGCATCGTGCACACCGATGGAGGCGCCAGTGAAGGTCGAGCCGTCGAGGGCGCGGAACACCGGGTCGTTTTCATAGCCGACGTTGAGCACTTTGTCGGTGCTGCTCTGGGTCGGCGAGGCGTAGGCAATGTAATTGGAATCGGCAAAGAAACCGCCCCACTTGCCGCCACTCAAGTCCGCCATGCTGTTGACCGCCAGGCCGCCGAGGCTGTGCCCACTGACCAGTACGTCCTTGCCGCTGAGGCCGTTGGCCTGGGCAAACGCCACCACATCATTGAGCAGATTGCCGAAGGCTTCGCCGACGTAGTTCTTGGCGTAATCCTTGGGGCCGAAGGCCGCGAGCAGGTCATTGATCACGTCGCCAATGGAGTCGAGGATCAGGTTTTCCCGCGGGCCGCTGGTGCCGCGAAAGGCAATGCCGAGTTCCGTGAGATGGCCTTGGGCGTCGTACTTGCCAAGGATTTCCACTTGCGCGGTGGTGTAACCGGCCTTCTCGCCGAAGAAGGTTCCTCGCGCATCGGTCTTGCCGTCGTAGCCCAATTGCGAGGCGGTGATCGGCGTCCAACCGGCTTTTTTCACGGCGTCGAGGGCGAGTTTTTCCGAGTCGGGGTTCCACGGAATGCCGGGGATGACGCCTTGGGAGTCGGTGCCACCGAGCAGCGCCGTGACCAGCGTAGCGGGCAGGCCGAGGCCGAATCCGTTGTGCTGATAACCGGCGGCAAAGCCGTTATCGAGGTTGTGATAGGAATACAGCGTGATCGCCATGGCATCGCTGAACAACGCCTTGGAATCGGCTGTGCCGAAGTTCTTGTAGTCATACACACCCATTGCTATTGCCTCTCTCTTGTTGGAATTGTTAGAGATAGCTCACAGCCAGGGCGCCCCACGGGGACGCCCCGGAGCATTTCGATACAACACTTCTTTAACGCGACCTTTGTAGGAGCTGCCGAAGGCTGCGATCTTTTGACTTTGCTCTTAAAAGCAAGATCAAAAGATCGCAGCCTCGTTTCACTCGACAGCTCCTACAGGATTACTGTTTAGGCGAACACGAACGCCGAGTCCGACAGGTTAGCCACTCCCACCCCGATCAGGGTCACGGCATAGTCGCCAATCTTCAGCACGGTATCGTTGCCGGTCTGCGACGCGTGCTGCTTGTAGTCGTAGCCCTGCCCCGCGCCTTCGACGCCCATGAACACCAGTTTGTCGCTGCCCTGATAGCCGTTGATGGCATCGAAACCGAACGCGCCGCTGAACAGGAACGTGTTGTTGCCACCCACCGCCGTCATCACGTCGTTACCGGCGCCGCCGACGAAGGTCACATGGCCCTTGTCGCTGATCAGCTTGTCATCGCCACCGAGGCCGAATAGCCAGTCACCGTCAGCCGAGGCGTGCAGCGCATTGCCGTAGCCATCGCCGCTGAGCGAGTGGTTGTACTGGGTCAGCTCGCTGCCGTTGGTCAAACCCTTGGCGGTGACACCCCAAGTGATTTCCTTGCTGCCCCACCACGAACCCGATTCCTTGCTCACCAGCGCGCCGATGTCGCGGGTCATGCTGATGCCGCCGTAAGCGTCGCGCACGTACAGCGTGCCGTCACCGTCGTTGGCGAAGCTGAAGTTCTGCAGCGGTTTCTGCAGTTCGAAGGTGTTGTGGCCCTGGCCACCGAGCAGGATGTTGTAGCCGCCGTCATCACGGAAACGGTCATCGCCGCCCAGGCCTTCAAGGAAGTCATTGCCCGCGCCGCCCTTGAGCCAGTCGCTGCTCTGGGTGCCGATGATGAACGTGCTGCCGGTGTGCGGCTCGCCGCTGCGACCGAGATCCTCAACCCAGGTCTTGCCGCGAGACGCTTCTTCCAGATTGGAGACGATGATCGTCGAGTCTTTATGCGTCAGGTTGTAGAACCTGGAATCGATCACCCGATTCAAGCCATCGGCATACCCCAGCGAGCTGTGGGCCGACCAGTTCAGCGGATTGACGATGCTGAACGGCACCAGGTTCTGCGCGGTGGAAGCGTAGTTGTCGTTGAAGTTGACGATGTTGTCGGTGGTCGAATCGTGGGGCTTGTCGTGCTTGCCCATCGACGCGCTGCTGAACGTGGTGCCGTCGAGCACGCGGAACACCGGGTCGTTCTCGAAACCGATGTTCAGCACGTTATTGCCGGTGCTGCTCTGGGTTGGCGAGGCGAAGGTGATGTAGTTGGCGTCCTTGAAGAAGCCGCCCCAGTTGCTCGCGCTCAACTCGGCCACGCTGTTGACGCCGAGCCCGCCGAGGCTATGGCCGCTGAGCAGCACGTCCTTGGCACCGATGCCGTTGGCAATGGCGAACGCGGCGACAGCCTTGAGCAGATTGTCGAAAGCGTTTTTCGCGTAGTTGCTCGCGTAATCCGAAGGCCCGATGGCGGCCAGCAGGTTGTTTTTCAGGTCGCCGAAAGTATCGCTGTAACCCAGCCCGCCGGTGCCGCGAAAGGCCACGCCGATGCCAATCAACTTGCCGGCAGCGTCGTATTTGCCGAGCACTTCGGCTTCGGCGCTGGTGAAGCCGTCCTTCTCGCCAAAGAACGTGCCTTGTGGCCCGACCTTGCCCTGATAGCCCAACGCCGTCGCCGTGACCGGCGCCCAAGCGGTGGCCGGCAACGGTTTGCCGGTCGGCGTGTAGGCATACAGCGTCAGTGCGATGGCGTCGCTGTACAAGGATTTGCCATCGGCATTTTTATAATCGAACAGTCCCATGTTGTGCTCTCTCTTCCTTCAAAAACCGGCAGCTCTCCCAAGAGCTGCCGGTACACCTTAGAACTGCCAGTCGAGGGTCAGACCCACACCGTGGTCCTTCTCGTTCGAGCCGATCAGTCCGTTGTAATCCAGGTTCACCCGCACATCGCGGTTGAGCGCCAGACCCGCCCGCACGCCGACCACCGCAGCGTCGCGATCCATCGACACGCCCTGCACGGTGAACGCGCTGTTGCCGTTGGCGAAGGCCAGGTGGCTGTCGGCATCAACGTTGTTCAGGTTGTGCTGCCAGCCGAGGCTCGCGCCCAGCTCAAGCTGATGCTGATCCGACAGGGCGAACGAACGCTTGGCGCGCACACCGAGGGTCGACAGCACCACATCGCGATTGTCCTCACCGCCCTTCAGCGCTGCCGCATCACCTTTTTCGGTGAAGCTTTCAGTGTTGAGGTGCACGTAGGACAGATTGGCGAACGGCTCCAGATTCATCGGTTGCAGGCCCAGATCATAAGCGGCCTCGGTGAATACTTGAGTGGTTGCGGCATCATGCTTGGTCTTTTGTTTACCGCTGACGTCCCCAAACTGCAGGTCACGTTTGACGTCGACACGGTGCCAGCTGTACGCGCCACCGACGGTCAGACGCAGCGCATCGATCTGATGCCCCAGGTACGCACCCAAGTGGTAGCTGTCGACCGACGCCGACGAATGCGTGCCGCTGCCCATGCTCAACGAACTGTCGCTATAACCGGTAACGAAACCCAGACGGGTATCTTCAGCGATCAGGCCATCGACACCGGCCAGCAAGCCACCGATGGAGCTGTTGGAGTCGGCATTGTCATGCCCGCCATCGCTCTCGCCCCACGAACCCAACACCTTGACCCAGGCGTTGCTGCGGTCATCGGTTGGAGCGCCGGCATTGAACAGATCACGCTCGCGCAGACGCTCGCCCACCGCTTCACGCAGGTAACGGCTGTCGTTGATCAGCATTGTGCCAATGGCCGGGTGGATTTCGCCGGACAATTGCTGGAAGGCTTGCTGCGCCGACGCCGCATTCGGCGACAGCAACAGGGTTTCGAACAGCGCATTGCCAGCGCCCAGCCGTTCAGCCGCAGCGCCCACGGCGCGTTGATTCGGCGTCAGACCGACGCTGGCGAACGAGGCGTCGTTACGCCCGACCGCCAATTGGATGCCATTCGCCGAGTACGCCAGCGTGCCGCCGAGGAACGCGTAATCCGGCAACACCTGACCGAAACGCCCTTCAATGCCGCCCGCCGCTTGCAGGATGTTGTACTGAGTGCCGAGCAGGCTTTGCACTTCGTTGGTGGTCAGCAATGTCGGGCTGTTTTCCAGCGACATGCTCACAGTGGCGCCTTCAATCACGGCTTTGCCCGTGGCGATGATCTGATCGCTGCTGGGCGGCGACAGCTCTACCGCGTAGGTCGAACCCGGTGCAAACGTCACGTCACCGGCCACATTCAGGGTGCCGATGGAGTTACCTGGCGCGACCGTACCGCCGCTGTTCACCGACAGCGCGCCGATATGGCCATTGCCGCCGAGGATACCGCCGTCATTCACCGTCACCGCCGATTGCAGCGAGCCGTTGATGGCCAGCCGTCCCTGATTGACCAGGGTCGGGCCGCTGTAAGTGTTGTTGCCGGTCAGCACCAGGGTGCCGATACCTTGCTTGGTCAAACCGCCGTGACCGGAAATGTCGTTGCGCCAGGTATCGAGGCCGCAGGTGATGTCGGTGCACACGCGCTCGGTCGGTTTGCCCTGATCGATGATCGCGCCGATGCCCGGCAGATCCGCGACAAACTGGCCGGAACCGTAAGCGCCGTCGATGCGGAATTCCGCCGGAATGTCCTGCTCGGTGACGAACATCGACGGGCCGTCGATGCCCTTGCGCAGGTTGATCATGCCCCAGCCGTACAAGGCGTCGATGCCCGGTGCGCCGAGGTCGGTGGCCGTGGTGCGCAAGACCGTGGCGACTTGGTCGCCCGTCATGTACGGGAAGCGCTCCATCAGCACGGCCATGGAACCGGCGACGTGCGGCGCGGCCATCGAGGTGCCGTTGTAATTCTTGTAGCTGGTGGTGAGGTTGTCGGCGTTGGTGCCTTCAATGATCGCGCTGAAGATTTTCGTGCCCGGCGCCGAGACGCAGAAGCTCGCGGTGTAGCCGCAACGCGAAGAGAACGTACTCATGATGTACGGGTTGGCGCTGGCCAGGTCCGGGTTCTGCTGCAACGCGGCGACGGTGATCCAGTTCGGCGCGATGTCCGGAACGAAATAGCCGAGGCCGGCGATGGCGTCCGGGTTGTTGAGGTTGTAGTCGTTACCGGCGGCGAAGATCGTGACGATGCCGCTGCGCGCGGCGGCAATTGCGCCGTCATAGGCGCCGCCCGGTTTGGTGCCGAGCAGTGTGCGGATTTCGTTGAACTGCAACTGCGCGTCATTGACGGTGAAATGCGGGTACGCCGGATCGCGGCCGCCGAGGTCGAAGCGGTCAGTGATGCCGATGCCCCAACTGTTGTTGATGATCCGCGCGCCGCTGGCGATCAGTGCATCCCAACCGGCCTTGTACACCGCGCCGTCGTTGCCGCGAACAATGCCGTCCTCCGGGCCCGGGTCGCCGTTGTCGGCGCTGATGATCTGCGCACCGAACGCCACGCCGTGCATCGGCCCGCCGTCGCGACTGCCGGCGGCGATACCGCCGACGTGGGTGCCGTGGGCGCCGAGTTTGCCGTCGGAGCCGACCGAGGGCGAACCGTCATAGCGGAACGCATCGCCGGCTTTGACCGGGATGTACGGGTCGGTGTATTCGCGGATCCCGCTGGTGACCAGGGTGACGACTTTATTGCTGCCGGAAAACTCCGGGTGAGCGGCATACACCGGCTGATCAAAGATCCCCAGTTTCACGCCTTTGCCGGTGTAACCGGCGGCGTAAGCGTGATCGGCACCGATCGCGCCCAGACCCCAATCGGCCTGAAACTCGGTACTACGCCAACTCGATGGATCGCCCGTGCGACCGCTCTCCACATAGGGTGCCGCATGAGCTGTGCCGATGGCACAGAGCACGGCGAGCGTGAGGGTTTTCAGGGCAAAGCGGCCTCCCGTTTGCGCGGGGGTATTGTTGTTATTCATCCAGCGACCTTCCTTAGTGATGTTGCGAAAAATCCGTCTCTTCAGCTGTAAACACGCTGCACGCTGGTGTTCACATAACCTGTAGGAGCTGCCGCAGGCTGCGATCTTTGCCTTTGCTTTTTAAAGGCAAGATCAAAAGATCGCAGCCTGCGGCAGCTCCTACAGGGACCGGGTTATCTTGCTTAAAACTGCCAGTTCAGGCTCAAGCCAACGCCATGAAGCTTCTCGCGACTGGCCAGTTGTCCGTTGTAATCAAGGTTCACCCGTACGTCTTTGCTCAACGCCAGGCTGGCCTGCACGCCAACCAGCGCTGCATCGCGCACCAGCGCGGAACTCTCCACCGTGTACGGCGTGCCACCACTGGCAAAGCGCAGATGCTGCTCGGAATCGATGTCGCTCAGGCTGTGCTGCCAGCCGAGGTGGCCGCTGACGTCGAGTGATTGCGCAGGCGAAAGATTGAAGGTCTTGATCGCCCGCACGCCGAGGGTGCTCAGCACCGCGTCACGTTGATCGCCCGAGCTTTTCAGCGCGGCCGCGTCGCCCTTCTCGGTCAACCCTTCCGTGTCCAGATGCACGTAGGCCAGGTTGGCGAACGGCTCCAGCGCCAATGGTTGCAGGTGCAAGCGATAAGCCGCCTCGCCGAACGCTTGCGTGGTCGCCGCGTCGACCTTGGCTTTCTGCTTGGCGCTGACGTCACCGTATTGCAGATCGCGCTTCACGTCGGCGCGATGCCAGCTGTACGCCGCGCCCGTGCTCAAGCGCCACGCGCCGATTTCACGGCCGGCGTACGCGCCCAGGTGATAGCTGTCGACTTTGGCCGAGGAATGCGTCCCCGAACCCATGCTCAGCGAACTGTCGCTGTAACCGGTGACCAGACCGATGCGCGTCTGCTCATCCAGCGCGCCATCGACACCGGCCAGCAGACCGCCAATCGAAGTGCTGTAGCCTGCGGTGTCGTGGCTCGAATCGGTCGTGCCCCACGCGCCGAGGGCTTTGATCCAGCCATTGATTTGCGCAGCATTGGTATCGTGCAGACGCTCGCCCACTGCATCACGCAACTGGCGGCTGTCATTGATCAGCATCGAACTCAACGCCGGGTAGACTTCGCCGCTCAACTGCTGGAACGCTTGTTGCGCGGAAGCCGCGTCAGGTGAACGCAACAGGCTTTCGTACACCGAATTGCCCGCGCCCAGGCCTTCGACGGCGGCAGCCACCGAGCGTTGATTAGGCGTCTGGCCGACGCTGGCAAAAGTCGTCGCGTTGCGCTCGATATCCAGTTGAATGCCGTTGGCGGCGTAGTCGAGGCTGCCGCCGATAAACAGGTAATTCGGCAGCACAGCTGCGAACTGGCCCTGAATGCCGCCGACCGCTTGCAGGATGTCGTACTGGCGCCCGAGCAGGCTTTGCGCCTCGGTGGTGCTGAGCAGCGTCGGACTGTTTTCCAGCGACAGGCTGACGGTGGCGCCGCTGATGTTGGCGGTGCCGCCGGCAACGATGCGGTCGCTGCTGGTGGGTGACAGTTCAACGGCGTAGGTCGAGCCCGGCGCGAAGTTCACATCGCCAGCCACATTCAAGGTGCCGATGGAATTGCCCGGCGCCACGCGAGCGCCGCTGTTGGCGGTCAACGCGCCGATTCGCCCGGAACCGCCGAGGGTGCCGCCGTCGTTCACCGTGACAGCGGAAGTCAGCGAACCGTTGACCGTGAGCAAGCCGCCATTGACCGTCGTCGCACCGCGATAGGTGTTGTCGCCGGTGAGGATCAACTGGCCGCCGCCGGACTTGATCAGGCTGCCTTGGTAAAGCCGATTCGCCGCCGCTGCATCACGAGCAGTGCCGACCGCGTAATCGGTCTGATCCTGTTGGCTGGCGCCTGCGGCAACGCCGTTCTGCCAGCCCTTGTCTTGCAGGGTTTGCTGCCAGGCAGTGTGCTCGGCGAGGTCTTCGCTTTGGCGTTGAATCAGTGCCTTGTCGGAGATGTCATTGCTCCAGACATCGCGCTGCCCTGCCGCCAGAGTGGCATCAAACGCGCCGAGCAATTGCCCGGGCCCGCGCATCGCCCGGTCGAGATTGGCCACGCCCCAGCCGACACGTTCGGTCGGCGCATCGGTGACCGAGCCATCCAGTTGCGTGGCGGTGGTCAGCAGCACTTCGAGGGCCTGCTGATTGTTCATGTACGGGTAGCGTTCCATCACCAGTGCCAGTGCACCGGTCGCATGCGGTGCAGACATCGAGGTGCCGGACTTGATCGCGTAACCGCCACCGGGAATGGTGCTGTCGATCTTCGCCCCCGGCGTGGTGATGCACCAGTATTTGGCGAGGCCGCACTGGTTGTACTTTTGCTGATTGCTTTGATCGAGCCCCGAAACCGCCAGCCAGTTGCCTTCCAGATCCGGCTGAAAATAAGGCAGCGCCGAACGCACGCTGGCATTCGGATAACCGCTGTTGCCGGCGCTGAACACATTGATCACGCCGCGCCGGGAAACATCCGCTGCCGCGTCGAGCCACGTGCCTTTGTTCCAGTGCTGGGCGTAAGCGGCGTGCAGATCGGCCAGGGTGCGGTAGCTGACATCCGGCGGCTGGCTGCCCCAGCTGTTGTTGATCGCGCGTACGCCGGCATCGGCCAAGGCGTCATATACCGCTTTGAAATAGCGCGGGTCGGGGTTGGGGCCGAACAGAAAGCTGTCGTTCTTGTTGGTGTTGCCGACGTAGATCTGCGCGTTGTACGCCACGCCGTGCATGCCGCCGCCATCGCGCGAGGCGCCCATGGTGCCGACCACGTGAGTGCCGTGGGAGTCGTTGTTGGGATTGAGGGTGCCGTCGACGTTGAACGGCGAGCCGTCAATGTAGCTGCCGCTGGCCAGTACCGGGTGATAACGGTCGCTGGCAAATTCCGGGTGGGCGGCATCGAAACCGGAGTCGAGGGCGCCGATTTTCACGCCTTGGCCGGTGATGCCGGCGGCGTAGGCTTGCTCGGCCTGCATGCGGTTCAGGCCCCAGTCGCGGAGAAATTCAGCGCTGCGCCAACTGGCGGGATCGCCGGGTTGGCCGGCTTCGAGGTACTCGGCCTGAGCCTGGGTTGCAGAAATCACAAGCAGCAGGGTGCCGACCGAAATCGGCTTGATGCGTACGTCCATGTTCACCACTCACTTTTATTGTTTTATGCAGGTTCTTCTGCGGTGTTGCCTGTTCCCCTCACCCCAGCCCTCTCCCCGAGGAGAGGGAGCTGACCGCGGTGTCTTGCGTCATTCATCGACCTGAAAAAACGGGTCGATTATGGATTCGGTAAAGCATTGCCCCTCACCCCAGCCCTCTCCCTGAGGGAGAGGGGGCTGACCGAGGTGTTTTACGTCATACGTCGACCTGGAAAACCGGGTCGATCGTGGATTCGGTGCCGCTCGATCAGGTCGGCGTACTTCTCGAATATCCCCGGATCGGTCCCCTCTCCCCCTGGGAGAGGGTTAGGGTGAGGGCTGTTGAGCGACCACAAAAGCCTCATCCACCCGCGCCAGATCCTGCTCGTTCAACGTCCCGGCGTAGTAATGCAACTTGGTCCAGGCCATCAAATAGTCGTACCGCGCCTGCGCCAGATCGCGGCGGGTGGTGAACAGTTGCTGCTCGGCGTTCAACGCGTCGAGGTTGGTCCGCTCACCACCGAGAATGCTCTGCTTGGTCGACACCACCAGCGCTTCCGCCGAAGTCAGCGCTTTCTGATAAGCGCGTAATTTGCTCACGCCGGACAGGCAAGCACTGAACTGCCGGCGCAGTTCGATCAGCGTCTCGCGCGTCTTGCCATCAAGCTCGTATTCGGCCTGCTCCATGGTGCGGCTGGCCTGACGCGTCGACGCCGAAACACCACCACCGGCATACAACGGCACACTGACCTCAAAACCGATGGTGTTGGTTTCGTAACGCTGGTTGTAGGTGTTGCCGCTTTCCGACTCGTTCTGGCGCATCGAGGCATACGCGCTGACTTTCGGCAGGTGCCCGGCGCGATTGCGCTCAACTTCATACCGCGCGACTTCCACGGCCTGACGCTGCGAGGCCAGGTTCGGGTTATTGCTCACCGCCATCTCGTGCCAGGTATCGTAATTGGCCGGCATCAGGGCGAAGGTCTGGAAGTTTTGATCCAGCGGTGCCAGATCGCCGATATCCACCGCCGGCGTGCCCACCAGCGCACCCAGCTCGCGCAGCGCAGCATCCTGTTCGTTGCGCGCCTCGATCTCCTCGGCGGTCGCCAGTTCATAGCGCGACTCGGCCTCAAGAATATCGGTGCGGGTGCCCTCGCCCTGCTTGAACATGTGCTCGTTCTGCTGGAACTGCTGCTCGTAGGCCTTCTTCTTCGCCTGAGCGATGTCGATCTGATCCTGTGCGAACAGCGCTTTGGTGTAGTTATCCAGCACGCGAACCAGCAGTTCCTGACTCTTGCCGCGAAAATTTTCATCGGCAAACAACGACTGCGCGACACCTTTGCGATACGCGGCATAAGCCTCGTAGTCGAGCAGCGGTTGTTGCAGGGTCAGCGCCGAGCCGTAACTGCTGTAGTTGCGATCATCGGTACGGTTACGCGCGCGCTCATCGAGCGACGTGGCTTTCGACGAGTTGCGGCCCTTGTTGTAGGTGTAGCCGATGCGTGGCAGCAGGCCGGCGCGGCCAATGGCGCGGTTTTCCAGGCCCGCATCACGCTCCTTGATCGCCCCCAGGAACACCGGGTCATTGCGCAACGCCTGTTCGTAGATCTCGAACGGCCCCATGGCCGCCACTGCTGAGTGACTCGCGAGCAGCATCATTGCCGCCCCGAGCATGGAAAGCTTATTCATACAGCCGAACATCCTTATTCCTCGGTCAACGCGGAGCCGGCCCGGTCGAGCAGCGGTTTGAACAGATAGTTGAGGAGTGAACGTTCGCCGGTACGCACGAACATTTCTGCCGGCATGCCGGGTTTGATCACCAGACCGTTGAGTTTTTCCATGGCCTGATCGCTGACGCTGCTGCGCAGGACGTAGTACGGCACGCCGGTTTTCTCGTCGACCATCTGGTCGGCGGAAATCAGGCTGACTTCACCCGGTACACGCGGGGTTTTGCTCTGGTTGAACGCGGTAAACAGGATGTCCACTGGCAAATGCGCGCCGACCTTATCGATCAGGTTGATCGGCAAGTGCCCTTCCACCTCCAGCCGGGTGCCTTGCGGGACGATTTCCAGCAGGGTTTCACCCTGACGCACCACAGCGCCTTCGGTGTGCACGCCGAGGTTGACTGCCACACCGTCAGCGGTGGCAATGATTTCGCTGTGTTGCAGGTCGAAACCGGCGGAAGTCAGTTGCTCCGACAGGGTCACGCTTTTCAGCTGCGCGTCGGCCAGTTGCGTGCGGACTTCCTTCTGGTACTCCTCGCCGTGCTGTTGCAGTTTCAGGCGCGATTCAAGAATGCCCTGCTCGACCCGGCCGCTTTCGCCGGTGTTTTCCGCCAGTTGCTGTTGCACTTGCGACAGCTGCCGCTGGTACTCCATCAAACGGTTGCGCGGAATGTAGCCGTTGTCGGCCAGCGGTTGCAGGTTGCTCAGCTGTTGTTGCAGCGAATCGGCCTGGGCATTGAGGTCGGTACGGGCGCGGCGCATGCCGGCCAGTTGCGCGGTGGCGCCTTCGATGCTCGCGCGCAGCCCGGCCTGCTCACGGTAGTACGCCTCGCGGCGGCTGCTGAACAGTTGCCGCTGGCCTTCGAGTACCAATGCCAGACGCGGGTCCGGATCGTTGCTCAGCTCGGCCGGAAAGGTCACTTGCTTGAGATTGTCACGCTCAGCCTGCCAGCGGGCGAGGCTGGCCCAGGCCATGCGGTACTGCGCTTGCAGCGACTGCACATCGGCGGCGACTTGCGTCTGATCGAGACGGAACAGCGGCTGGCCCTGCTTCACGATTTCGCCTTCACGCACCAGAATCCGGCTGACTACACCGCTGCTCATCGACTGCACGGCTTTGCGTTTGCCCGAGACGACGACGGTGCCCTGCACCGGAATGCCTTGATCGAGCGGCGCCAGAGCGGCCCAAGTGAAGAAACTGCCGGCACCGACGATCGCCAGAATCCAGCCCATGCGCGCAAAGAATTTCGCATCACGTTCCGGGCGTTCGGTGATGTAAGCGTGTTCCATGCTCGCTTCGTTTTCAGTGTTCATGCTGGCGCTGCTCATACACCCGAATTCCTTGTCGAGGGCTGATACTGTCGGCTCATGCTGAGCCCGCCCGGTGCCTGTGCAGCTTTTTCCCGTTGTTGTTCCTGCTGGCCGGAAAGTGCCTTGAGCACGTCCTGACTTGGGCCAAACGCCTGCAAGCGACCGTCGTTGAGCACCAGCAATTTATCAGCCTGGGCCAGCACCGAAGAGCGATGCGTGACCAGTACCACCGTGGTGCCCTGGGCTTTCAGCGCGGCAATGGCGCTGGCCAGCGCTGCTTCGCCGACGGTGTCGAGGTTGGAATTCGGTTCGTCCAGCACCACCAGACTTGGCGTGCCGTACATGGAGCGCGCCAGGGCCACGCGCTGTTTCTGGCCACCGGACAAACCACTGCCGTCCTCGCCCAGCTGCGTGTCGTAGCCTTGCGGCAGGCGCAGGATCATTTCGTGCACGCCAGCCTGTTGCGCAGCGGCGACGACCTTCTGCGGGTCGGCCTCGCTGAAACGCGCGATGTTCTCGGCGATGCTGCCGCTGAACAGCTCGATGTCTTGCGGCAGGTAGCCGATGTACGGGCCGAGCTGGTCGCGGTTCCAGCGATGAATGTCCGCGCCATCGAGGCGCACAGTGCCGCCGAGGGTCGGCCAGACACCCACCAGCACACGGGCCAGCGTCGATTTGCCGGAACCGGATGCACCGAGCACACCGAGCACTTCGCCGGCATTCAGATTGAAATTGACCATTTGCAGGGTCGCCGCGCGTTGCCCCGGTGGGCCGGCGCTGACTTGTTCGAAGGTGATCTGGCCTTTCGGCGCTGGCAGCGCCATGGCGTCGTCACTCGGCGGGAAGGCTTGCAGCAGCGCATCGAGACGGCGGTAAGCCAGCTTCGCCCCGCTCCACTGTTTCCATACGGCAATCAACTGGTCGATCGGGCTGAGCACGCGGCCCATCAGGATCGAACCTGCGATCATCATCCCGGCGGTCATGTCACCCTTGATCACCAGCAATGCGCCCAGCCCCAACACCAGCGATTGCAGGCACAGGCGCAGGGTTTTGCTCAGGGAACTGATGACCGCACCGGTATCGCTGGCCTGGTTTTGCAGACCGAGGAAACGCGAGTGCACCTGAAACCAGCGCTTGCGCAGGGAACCGAGCATGCCCATCGCTTGAATGGTTTCGGCGTTGTGCAAATGGCTGGTGGCCAACTGGCTGGACTTCTGCGAATAACCGGCGGCTTCGCCCAGCGGCTTTTTGGTCATGTATTCGTTCAGGCAAGCCAGGGCGATCAGCAGCAGAGCGCCCGCAGTAGCGAGCACGCCGAGCCAGACGTTGAACAGATAGATCACAAACAGATAGACCGGGAACCACGGCGCATCGAAAAACGCGAACAGCGCCGGGCCGGTGACGAATTGGCGAATGTGCGTCAGATCGCCCAGCGACTGCCCGGCGTTGCCCTCGCCCTTGAACAGATTGCGTTCGAATGCCGCCTGGTAGACACGCAGGTTGAAGCGGCGCTCCAACTGGCTGCCGATGCGGATCACGATAAAGCTGCGCACCACTTCGAGCAGGCCGATAAAGGCGAAGAAACCGACGACCATCAGCGACAGCATCGCCAGGGTCGTTTCGTTCTGCGACGACAGCACTCGGTCATAGACCTGGAGCATATAGATGGAGGGCACCAGCATCAGCACGTTAATCAGCGCGGTAAAGCAGCCGACGCTGATCAGGATGCTTTTATAGTCACCCAAAGCCTTGAATAACGGAGCGGTGGCTGGGGCCTTCGCCATCTTCATTGATTCTTCCTGAAATGATCGGTCTCGCCACACTTGGACGAGGCTTCAATTAATGTTCCGCTTACCTGCGAAAGATGACTTGCAAGTACCCGCTTACACTTTCATAACAACTTGCGCAAATAACAGCGGTGCAGTTGTCGTTCGGCGTTTCTTATAACCAGCTTGTGGCGCTTTATATTAAAACTTTGTCGCAAACTGGATCATCATTACTATTGCGCTGCGCGCTCAAGTGTAATCACCAGGCCCGACTTCAAAGTAGTCAGGTAAAGCCCGTCACGTTGTCGGCTGAAGAACTGGATTCTTGAGCCTTCCTTGCCGGTGATGGACAGGCCGTCAGGGTCGGGAAACCAGCCGATCGGGGTTGCTTCTAGCCAGGCCCCGAGGCAGTCGGCGCCCTCTCCCAAGGTCTTGTTTACATTCAATTCCAGGGAGCAAGTGTTGGAAGGTTTGTCCTGCTGCTTTTGTGCTTCTCGATCATCATCCCGGGTAGACAACGTCGCTTGCCATTGCCCGGCAAATACGGAGGGTTCTTCGAGTCGAAGGCTGCTTGCCATACTGGTTTCTCCTGAAATCATAATGAGCGCCGCCGAGAGCCACGCTGCTACCGTGTAGGTAAAAGCTTTATAGATCATAGGAATATTCGCTCCGGCGTGTAGCCTTGCTTACCTGCCAATACGATGCAAGCAAAGAAAGCGGCGCATCACGCGCCGCTTCCACTTCTACATCACGCCACGATGTCGCTGGTCGCTGCCTGGCCAACGGTGCTGACCTGGAAATCAGCCACGCCGTGCCCGGAGAAGTCCACCGAGAGCAGGCTGTTGCCGCCAGACGACGTCAGGACTGCGTCACCGGCAGCACCGGTGAAGCTGCTGACGAAGTGCAGGCCTGCGCCGTTGGTGATGCCGGTCAGGTCGATTTTGTCGAGACCGCTGACGAAATCGAGGATCTGATCGATCGCACCCGGCTTGGAATCGGAACTGGCTGCGAACACAAAAGTGTCCGAACCCGCGCCGCCCCACAGTTTGTCAGCACCACCGCCACCCCAGAGGATGTCGTTGCCGGCACCGCCCTTGAGTTCGTTGGCGACGCTGTTGCCGATCAGCAGATCGTTGCCGGAACCGCCAATGGCGTTCTCGATAATCGCGCCCTTGGCGATGGACACATTACCTACCATGCCGCCAACGTCAGAGAACGAGGCGTCTTTGAGGTTGATCTTCTGGTTCTGGGTGAAACCCGAGAAGTCCAGAGTATCCTTGCCGCCGGCATCCCACACCGAGAACACCACTTTGTCACTCGACGACGAAGCGCTGAGGAAGTCGCGACCGGTGTTGGAGTTGAAACCGTAGGTGGTGTCACCGGTACGGGTGGTGGTGTTGGCACCGTAGAGTTTCTGGATGGCAGCGATATCGTCCATCAGCGGGCCGGACGAATACGCTTCGACACCGCCCTTGCTGAAATTCTGATTGGTATTGCTTTCGCTCCAGTAGCTCATGACGCTGTAGCCGCGGGTGTCTTGCCCGTAGGACGCGTCGTTGTAGGTCGGGTTGCCATTGCCGGCGTTGTAATCGCCAGGGTGAGCAAGGCCCAGGCTATGGCCGATCTCGTGAGTCAGGGTCTGACGACCGTAGTTGTTCAGATCCGGATTCTTGTTCTGCGTGTAGCCACTGTTGATCAGGTACCACGAAGTGCCGTCATAACCGGCGCCAGTGCCTGGCAGATAGGCGAACGCTGCAGCGCCATCCTGGCCGCCACTGTAGTTACCGAAGGTCATGTGGCCGTCACCGCCCGAGGCTTTCTCGGTGAAGGTCACGTTGGCCACGTCAGCCCAGGATTGCATGGCGAGCTTGGCCTGCGCTTGTTGTTGTGCACTGAACTGACTGAACCCGCTGATCCCGTGCTTGTTCATCGTGCTGGACGATGCCGAAGTCAGGAACGTGTAGGTGAGTTCGATCTTGCCGCTGCCATCCTTGTCCTGGTAGGCAGCGCCGTCGCGCAGCAACTGGGTTGCGGCCTGGTCGACGGAGAAGGAGGGTTTGCCATTGACCGTGAGGTTGCCGCCACGATCGTATTGATGGCTGAAGCTATTGATCTGGTTGTACGCCGAGCTGAAGGCAGACAGCTGAAAAGCCTGTTCGGCGGTATCAATAGCATTCGCTTTAACTTTCGACATAAACACACTTCCTTGTTTAGCAATGGAACAGTTTTTGTCCGACAGGACGATCTCTGGCGAGGTCGTCCTATCACTCGCCCAATGAAGGCGTAAGAAACCTGACACAATTTGAAATCTGTCGTAAAGGATTTTTTTGAGATCAAATCGGGCTGTTTCGCAAAACTGCCGTAAACAAAGCGTGCGGGGATGAAAGAATGTTTTAGTTGCGCGGCTTTTGCCTAATTGTCTGACGATTTTCTATTTAAATATTAAATATCGGTAAGTTGTTTTTTGTTAGGCGCGTCTCACTTTGCTGCACTTTATTAGTGCGCTGCCAGTGTATTGATATCACTCTCTAAAACACTGAAAACCTAATGTGGGAGCGAGCCTGCTCGCCCCCACAAGGGATTTGTGTATGCCTGAGTGATCAGCTACCAGTCCGGATCTTGTTCCACACCCGCGTGCGAATCCGGTCGATATTCAACGGCATCGCTTCCAGCGCAAACAGCTTGCCCATCATCTCCGGGCTCGGATACACCTTGGTGTCGTTCTTGATCGCCGGGTCGATCAGGCTGTCCGCCTGCTCATTGCCATTGGCGTAATGCACATAGTTACTGATGCCGGCCATCACGTCCGGGCGCAGCAGGTAGTTCATGAAGGCATAACCGGCCTTCTCGTCCGGGGCATCGGCCGGCATGGCGACCATGTCGAACCAGATGGCTGCGCCTTCCTTTGGAATCGCGTAGCCGATGTCGACACCGTTTTTGGCTTCCTTGGCGCGGTTCTCGGCTTGCAGGATGTCACCAGAGAAACCGACCGCCACGCAAATGTCACCATTGGCCAGGTCGCTGGTGTATTTCGAGGAGTGGAAGTAGCTGACGTACGGCCGCACTTTCATCAGTAGCGCTTCAGCTTTTTTATAGTCCTCGGGATTTTTGCTGTGGTGCGGCAGGCCCAGATAGTTGAGCGCCGCCGGCAGCAATTCCGGGCCGTTGTCGAGGATGGCCACGCCGCACTTCTGCAGTTTTTCCATGTACTCGGGTTTGAAGATCAAGTCCCAGGAATCCACCGGCGCGTTGTCGCCCAGCACGGCTTTGACCTTGGCGATGTTGTAGCCGATACCCGTGCTGCCCCACAGATACGGAAAGCCGTGTTCATTGTTCGGGTCGTTGGTCTGCAGCGCTTTGAGCAGCACCGGATTAAGGTTTTTCCAGTTCGGCAGCTGACTCTTGTCGAGCTTTTTCAGCGCCCCGCCCTGAATCTGCCGGGCCATGAAGTGGTTGGACGGGAACACCACGTCGTAACCGGATTTACCGGTCATCAACTTGCCGTCGAGGGTTTCGTTGCTGTCGTAGACGTCATAGGTGACGCCGACGCCGGTCTCTTTTTCGAAATTCTTGGTGGTGTCCGGCGCGATGTAGTCGGACCAGTTGTAAACCTTGACCGTTTCCGCTGCCTGAGCAAGGGAAACAGCGAGCATCAGCGGTGCCAGAGCGAGGGTCTTGCGGATCATGGATCGATTCCTGTGTGGGTTTTCTTTTTTGTTGGCAGGCAATCAAAGGATCAAACAATCAGAAAATCAGCACGTAGCTCTTGCGCACGGTTTCCTGGATATCCCAGATACCGAGCGTGTTGGCTGGCAACATCAGTGCGTCGCCGCCTTGTATGTGCAGGGTTTCGCCGCCACCGTCCGGGGTGAACGTGCAACGCCCGGAAATGAAATGGCAGAACTCCTGCGCGGTGATCTGCCGGCGCCAGCGCCCGGGCGTGCATTCCCAGACGCCGGTTTCGACGCCGTCGTCGCGCTCGACGCTGGTGGTCGAAGCAATGGCGACCGGTTCGCCGAGGGGCACGGCGACCGGGCTGGATTCGTCGAGTGGCAGGGTTGCGGTGTTTTTGAACTGGGTAATGCTCATGGTCTGACCTGTGTTGGGCTTTCTTCAAGTAAATCGGCGTTTAGTGCATGAAACCTTCCATGAAACCCGCAACCTGACTGGCGAGTTTGCGCCGCCATGGCGCGGTCGCCGGGTTGGCCAGGGTCTGGTCTTCGTGGACGAAGCTTTTGATGATCGCGTTGTAGCCGAGCCAGCGGCACGGTTCAGGCTCCCACGCGCGCAATGCATGAATGCCGCCGTCCGGCAGTACCCACGGCTGATGAACCAGCTCGGTGTCACGCTCAAGAATCAGATCGGCCAGCGTACGCCCGCCGAGATTGCTGGCGCCGACGCCCTCCCCGCCGTAACCGCCGGACAGCGCGATGCCGTTGGCGCGATCGCAGAGCATGTGCGGTTTGAAGTGCCGCGACATGCCGAGATTGCCGCCCCAGGCGTGGGTGATCTGCACGTTTTTCAGTTGCGGGAAAAGTTCGCCGAACAGGTAACGGCGCAGCTCGACTTCATCACGGGTCAGATCGAAGTCATGGCGCAGTTTGCCGGCGAACTGGTACCCGCCACGGGCGCCGAAGATCAAACGATTGTCGGCGCTGCGCTGACCGTAGGTGACTTGGCGGCTGAATTCGCTGAAGGCCTGACCGCGATTGAGGCCGATTTCATCCCACGTCGCGGCAGACAACGGTTCAGTGGCGACAATCAAGCTTTGCACCGGCAACTGATAGCGGCCGAGCGGTGGCAAGGTTACCGAATAGCCTTCGACGGCCGGCACGATCCAGCGACTGCGCACGCTGGCCTTGGCCGTGCGCAAACTGCCTGACTGCCAATGCGTGACCGGGCTGTTTTCGTAGATCTTCACACCCATGTTCTGCACGGTGCGCGCCAGACCGCGCACCAGTTTCGCCGGGTGGATGGTCGCCACGTGCGGCGCGTAAATCCCGCCATAAGGCTTGGCGACGCGGATCTGCTGGGCCAGCTGTTCGGGACTGAGCCAGCGGTAATCGTCGTCGGTCAGGCCTTGGGCGTGCAATTTGTTCAGGTATTCACGCAGAGAGGCTTCCTGCTCCGGATAGCGCGCCGCGCAATACAGCACGCCGCCCTTGCGGTAATCGCAGTTGAAACCTTCGCGTTCGAGGACGATCTCGACTTCATCAGGAATGCTGTGTAGCAGATCGAATGAAGCGCGGCGCTGCTGCGGCGACAGCCCGGCCAGCAGACGTTCCTCGCCAAGCAGATTGCCCATCAGCCAGCCGCCATTACGCCCAGAGGCGCCAAAACCAGCGGTTTGCGCCTCGACGATGGCAATGTCGAGTCCCGGCGCGAGTTTCTTCAGGTAATACGCGGTCCACAGCCCGGTGTAACCGGCGCCGATGATCGCCACGTCGACGTCCAGATCCCGCTCAAGCTCGGGCCGCGCAGTCAGCGGCTCGTCGAGTTGATCCATCCACAAACTGATAGTGCGCCACGCCGGCATGCAAGACTCCGCCACTGAAATGCTTCGATGGCGTCGATCCTAGTGCGCGGGCTCAGGAGAAGTCTTGCGCGCGTGTCCGCAAAGAAATTTGTTTAACGTAAGCCTTCGGTGACTGGCCGGTGTGCTGACGAAAACAGCTGTAGAACGCCGACAACGAGTTGAATCCGGCAGCGAAGGCCAGCTCATCGATGCGCACCGGCGGCGCGGCGTTATCCAGCGCGCGCAGCAAATGTTGCAGGCGCGCCTGATTGACGTAGCGATAGAAGCTTTGCCCGAGCACCTGATTAAGCAGGTAGGAAATCTGATTGCGGCTGTAACCGCACTCCTTCGCCACTCGCTGCAAGTCGAGTTCGGGATCGAGGTACGGCTGCTGCTTTTCGAAGTACTGTTGCAGATCTTCAGCCATGAAGCTCAATTGACGCGGCGACAGGCCCAGACGACTGACCGCCGGGCGCTGACCTGGCGAATTCGTGCCGTCGGTTTGTGTTCGCACCAGTGATGCGTACTCGTTGACGCGCCAGATCAACCCGTCCTTGACCGTGATCGCTTCGCTTGAGCGGAACGACACCAGACCGTCGCCGCCGCGCAACGTCACTTCGTATTGAATGAACGCCGTACTGCCGTCGACGCGAATGCGATCGCAATGCTCAAGCAGTTCGTCGGATTCACGCGGCATGCTGACACGCACGTACTCACGTAACTCGTCGAGACCGAGCACGCGGTTCTGAAAGAAATCGTTGTACTGAATGTCCCGGTGGTAAAGCGCCATGACGCTGTCGAGGTCACGGTGCTTCCAGCTCAGGTGATAACGCATGACCGTGGCCGCCGTGGCTTGGGTCTGTTCCGGGCCGTCGTCGTCGGCGTGCATAGGGAGCTCGGCGAAAAAGAATCGAGCTTGCCCAAGTTCACCACAGGCTTCAATGACTAATCCGTAGTGGCCTTTTGGCGACGATTGCGTAGGCCGTGACTTACATCAAAAAATGCGAAGCAATCGCAAAAAGAACTGAAAAATCTCACAGGAATTTCACACCGGGATGCTACTTTTAATGTCAGTCACCGGTTGAGCCAATGAAGGCTCTTCCCACCTAACATGAGCAAACGGAAGCGCTCGATGAAGAAGGCGGGCAACACATGAATAAAGGGTCAAGCAAAGTCACGTTTCCCAACGCATGCCAGTTGATGCGTTGGCATTTTCATCCGATGGGTTTCGAGGCAACGATGGACGCGCCGGGCAGCATGATCGCCCGATTGTTCGATCGTGCCAGTGGCGAAACCATGATTGCCATCGCTGGTATCCCGTGCGCGACGGTGATGAATGCAGCGGATGTCGAACGAATCATCGAGGCTGTGGAGGACGAGCTGGAAGCATTCGTGCCTCCGGAGTCTCTCAGGAGTTACGCATAACCTTATGATTTAAAACGAAAAAGCCCACAATGATGTGGGCTTTTTTGTGCTTATGCGGTTTGTTTGGCAATACGATGATCAACGAAGAACGGCTTGCCCTTGGCCACCCGGTCCGATGCCCGGGGCATGTTCACCGCTTGCGCGTCCTGCGGTTCGACGTACCAGTAGCAATGGCTGACCGCACGGGTGATGCCGACATAGGCCAGGCGCAGGATTTCGTCCTTTTGCGCCGTGTCATACGGCTCGCTGTCACCGGACTTGCCCAGTCCTGCCATGCGATAGACCTGATTCTTATACGGCGAACTGGTCAAATGCTGGCAGTCACCGAGCAGGAATACCGCGTCGGCCTGCAAGCCTTTGGCGCTGTGGTAGGTCAGTTGCTTCAGGCGTCGCGCTTCGTACGGCAAGCTCGAATCCACATTAACTACAGACTGAATATGCTCTTCAATCAATGACTTATCGCTACTTTTTCGATAAAGCATCAAGATTGAATGACCCTGACGATAATGTTCGGCGAGGCGCTGCCCCAATGCCTGATCATCGCGCTCCAGCACGTTGACCGGTTGCAATGGTTTGACTGCGCCGCTGGCTTTGGCCTTTTTGCCGGGGATCGCCGGGGCGGCGCGAACGATGTGCTCGGCCGCGTCGATAATGTGCTGATGGCTGCGGTAGTTGTCGCTGAGCATTACCCGTGTAGTGGCGGGTGACGGGAATTCCTTGTCGAACGCCATGAAATAGCTCGGCGAACTGCCACGCCAGCCATAAATCGACTGCCAGTCATCACCGACACACAACAGCGACGAGCGTTGTGCACCGCGCCCGACATGCATGGCCGGGCCTCGGCTGCGAATCTCCGTAAGGCTGGCACGAATCCACGAGACGATCTGCGGGGAAACGTCCTGAAATTCGTCAATCATCAGGTGCGCCAGCGGCCTGAGCAGCTCATCGCTCAACAGCTTGAGATTTTCCGGTGAGTGCTCGCTGAACAGCGCGAACATTCGGTTGTAGGTCATGACCGGCGGTTTCTGATCCAGCAGATGATCTTCAAAGGCGCGCCAGAACAGGCTAAGCGCCTCAAAGAAAAACCGGTCCGGGTCATCTTTGGCAAAGCTCATGCGGCCGACCGCGTCAGGAACATCCAGGCCAAGGTTCTCGATGAAACCTGCTGCCGCAACAAAACAGTCGAGCAATGGCGCTGATGCCAACTCGCCTTTGACCTTGTAATCGAAGCCCGGCCCGGCACTGGCATCGCCGGCCAGTGTCGCCAGAACGCGTCGTGACGAATCGTAACTATCCAGCCAAATCAAAGGCTTACGACAGAAAGCTTGAAACAGGGTGCGCTTCACCGCCCACTCTGCGCGCACGCTGAGTTTGGCGTTTGGCCGGCTGACCTGCGGATTTTCCCGTGGATCAAAACCAAGTACCACCCAGGCATCCAGGCTCGGAATGTAGCCATGGCAATGAAATTTCGCGCCGTTGATATCGAAACTCTGCCGGTTCGGCTCTATACCCTTGATCGGCCAGGCACCGGCGCGCAACCACAGGTCTTCAATGGCATCGCACAGTTCTTCATCGCGCTGGGCGGCCAACTGCGTCACCGCTACACGCTTTTGCACGTCCGGGTGATCACGTTCCAGCTCCTTGAGCTGTAGACCGGCGCGAGACAATGGCTGAATCAGCTGACGGAAACGCTCATCCTCGTTGAACAAGCGGTGATAGCAGGCGTTGAGTTGCTGGCGTTGCGCATCATTGATACGCAGGTCGAACGGATTGCTGTCAACCTCCTCGTCAGCACCTTGTGGCCGATTGCTGAGGTTCTCAAACGCCTGCAAGCGCTCGAAACCCGGCAGGCTGCGCACTATCGGCAGAATGCGCGAGTGGAAGGTACGCACCAGTTCGCGCGCCTGGCGCAGGTTCAGCGCCAAGCCCCAGAGTGCGAACAGCTCGATCAGTTTGTTGATGAAGTCCTTGCGCGACTCGCGGGTGAAGGTCACCACGGTCATCGAATCCAGCTCGAAACCCAGATAGTGGTTGAGCAACAGGATGCGCAGAACCAGCGTGGTGGACTTACCCGCGCCGGCGCCGGCAACCACTGAGGTGGACGGTGTTTCGCTGAAAATCATCTTCCATTGTGCGGTGCTCGGCTGCGCGTGCTCGGGCAACAAGCGGGCGACATCGGCTTTCATGCGTTTTTTCAGCTCGGCCGTCAGCGGCAGGCGCCAATCGTCGAACAGATGATTGTCGACGCCGGGCGGGCGATGCTCGGTGTTGCGGCTGTCACGAATCAGCAGCACCTGCCGGCCCTCTTCCAGCCCCTCAAGCTTGCCTTCCTTAAAGCCATATTCGACACCAGCGGTATGGCCACTGCGGAAGCCATCGGCCTGACCGTGCAACCACGATGCACGGTGCTGCGCGCGCAAGCGGGTCAATCCATGGCCGAAGAAGCGTGCTGCCAGGCGCTTGAACCAAGGCATCTCGGCCAAGGGGCGAAGTTCGGGAGGAAGATCGGGAGTGTGTTGCGCCACGCTGAGGGGCTCCAGTGTGTGAGGCTGTTGCGGCTATGGTGGCGGTATTTGCCGCTCAGTTCTAGCGAAATGCTTACAGGTCATTGGTTTAAGCGATGAACTGAAGGTGAGATGAGACGCTTTCGAGCCCTTTTCTTATCTGGAATTTCGATCATAACGCCGCACTTTTTACGCTTTTTATCGATTATTAACTGATAGATGATGGCCGTCATAAACCACCGGTCTCGCGTCGGGTGCAACCATCACGCCCCATGCCGAGCCTTTTGAGGAGACGATCATGCTTGAACTCAGACCTTTCAGCTCGCTGGGCGGCGCCCATCACGGCTGGCTGGATGCTCATCACCACTTTTCGTTCGCCGAATACTACGACCCGCAACGGATGAACTGGGGCAACCTGCGCGTCTGGAACGATGACGTGATCGCAGCAGGCACTGGTTTCCCTCAGCACCCGCATCGCGACATGGAAATCATCACCTATGTCCGTGAAGGTGCGATTACTCACCAGGACAACCTGGGCAACAAGGGCCGCACCGAGGCTGGCGACGTCCAGGTGATGAGTGCCGGCACCGGCATCGCGCACAGCGAATACAACCTGGAATCGAAAGACACCCGGATCTTCCAGATCTGGATTCTGCCGACGGAAACCGGCGCGCCACCCTCTTGGGGTGCCAAACCTTTCCCGAAAGGCCAGCGTGAAGGCTTTGTCACCCTGGCCAGCGGCAAGGATGGTGATGACCAGAGCCTGCGGATTCGCGCTGATGCACGATTGGTCGCGGCCAATCTCAAGGCAGGTGAAACGGCGGAATATCATCTGGATGAAGGCCGCCGTGCATATCTGGTACCAAGCACCGGTGTGATTGAAGTCAACGGCTTGCGCGCACAGGCTCGAGACGGTGTGGCCGTGGCGCAGGAGCGCGTGCTGACCGTCACGGCCATTGAGGACAGCGAGATTGTGCTGGTGGATCTGGCTTGACCACTTGAATGACGGGCAAAAAAAGGGGCAACCATAATGGTTGCCCCTTTTTTCATGCACTTGCGAACATCACTTGCTGGAGATGGCGCCATCCACCAGCGCCTGGGCTTCTACGACCAATTGTTTCAGGTGGTCGTCACCGATGAAGCTTTCGGCGTAAATCTTGTAGATGTCTTCGGTGCCCGACGGACGCGCAGCGAACCAGCCGTTTTCAGTCATTACTTTCAGACCGCCGATCGCCTGATCGTTGCCCGGCGCATGGCTGAGAATGCTCTGAATTTTCTCACCGGCCAGTTCGGTCGAGGTGACCTGCTCCGGTGACAATTTGCTCAGCAGTGCTTTCTGCTCGGGGTTGGCCTTGGCGTCGACGCGTACCGAGAATGGTTCGCCCAGCTCATCGGTCAATGCCTTGTAGGCCTGGCTCGGATCGCGACCGGTGCGTGCGGTCATTTCGGCGGCGAGCAATGCCGGGATCAGACCGTCCTTGTCGGTGCTCCACACGCCACCGTCCTTGCGCAGGAACGATGCGCCGGCGCTCTCTTCGCCGCCGAAACCCAGCGAGCCATCGAACAGGCCGTCAGCGAACCATTTGAAACCGACCGGGACTTCGTAAAGTCGACGCCCCAGACGCTTGGCAACACGATCGATCAGACCGCTGCTGACCACGGTTTTGCCCACGCCGGCATCCGCACGCCACTGCGGGCGGTTCTGGAACAGGTAATCGATCGACACCGCGAGGTAATTGTTCGGCGCCAGCAAGCCACCGGACGGCGTCACAATACCGTGGCGGTCGTGATCCGGGTCGCAGGCAAAAGCCACGTCGAATCGCTCTTTCAGGCCGATCAGGCCTTGCATCGCGTGGCTGGACGACGGGTCCATGCGAATCTGGCCATCCCAGTCGACGGTCATGAAACGGAACGTCGCGTCGACTGCCTTGTTGACCACTTGCAGATCGAGGCGGTAATGCTCGGCAATCGCCGACCAGTAGCGCACCCCTGCTCCTCCCAGCGGATCAACGCCCAGACGCAGTTTGGCGTCGCGAATGGCGTCGAAGTCGATGACGTTGATCAGGTCGGCTACGTAGGTGTTCAGGTAATCGTGGCGATGCGTCGTGCTGGCCTTGAGCGCCTGCTCGTAGCTGATGCGTTTCACACCGGCCAGTTTGGCGGCCAGCAGTTCATTGGCCTTGGCTTCGATCCACTTGGTGATGTGGGTGTCGGCCGGACCGCCATTGGTTGGGTTGTACTTGTAACCACCGCTTTGTGGCGGGTTGTGCGACGGCGTGATGACGATGCCGTCTGCCAGACCCGAAGTGCGACCACGGTTGTAGCAAAGAATGGCGTGGGAAATGGCTGGCGTTGGCGTGTATTCATCACCTTCGGCGATCATCACGGTGACACCGTTGGCCGCCAGCACTTCCAGCGCGCTGGCACCGGCCGGGGTCGACAGCGCGTGGGTGTCGATGCCGACAAACAGCGGCCCGGTAATCCCTTGTGCTTCGCGATACAGGCAGATCGCCTGGCTGATGGCCAGAACGTGCCATTCGTTGAAACTCAAGTCGAAAGAGCTGCCCCGGTGTCCGGACGTACCGAACGCCACACGCTGAGTGGAAATCGAGGCGTCGGGCTGTCCGGTGTAATAAGCCGTCACCAGTCGCGGGATATCGACCAACAATTCTGCCGGTGCCGGTTTGCCCGCAAAAGGACTGAGTGTCATGCAAAACCTCTGAAATAGAGTGGTTCAGGAATGGAGCGCAGTTTACTGGCAGTTTGACCGCAGTGCGATGGGATCTATCCGGGACTCTCCCGATGTTTTTTAACGTTAGTCAGTGGGTGCCAGCCGCAATGCGTCACCGATCAACCCGACCACACTGGCCAGGTCATGGTCGGCATGAGTCAGCGGGCTCAAACGCAGGTGGTGTGCATGCAGGCCTTGCAGGCTGAACAGCTCGCCCGGCGCAATAACGATCTGCTGCCTGAGCAGACGCTGAAAAACATACCCCATGTTCACCGGTCGCAGCGAACGCACCCAGACGGTTGCGCCGCCCTGGGGTTCGACAATCTGCAACGCATCACCGAGGCGCTCGCGCAACAGGTCGATCAGGTGCGTGCGCCGCTCCTTGAGCATCCGCCGCAATATGGCCAGATGCTGATCCAGCCGACCACCGCCAAGCAGCCTGGCGATAGCCTTCTGACGGATGGGCGACAAGCGAAACGCGCGCAACAGGAAATGCCTTTGCAATTCATTACGCCAATGACGCGACAGCAAAAAGCCGAAAGGCGCCTCGGCACCGATGAATCTCTCGAACGTGGAGAACACCAGCAAACGATCCGGGTCCAGGCAGTCGCGCAAGCGCTGGGCGTCACCGCCTTCATGAAGCTCGCTGTAACAATCGTTTTCCAGCACCCACGTGCCATGGTGGCGGAGCAAATGCGCGATTGCCTGCTGGTTGCCCAGTGGGCGCAAGGTGCCCCGGGGCATGCTCAACGCCGCTGACAAAAGAATCAGACGCACCGGCTCACTTTGCAGCAACGACTCCAGTCGCTGCGCATCGATCACGCCTCCGGCAAGCAACGGCAGCTCGATAACGCGCACTTCAGCGGCCTCCAGCAGACGCAAGATCACCCAGTCACAAGGCGATTCAACGATCACGGTGGCCCGACGCAACTCAAGCACCGAAATCAGTATTTCCAGGACACTGCGCAGGTCGGCGCCGATATAGACGTCATCCGCGCGCCAGTAATTGGCGGTAGACGAGGTGTAGCGCGCGGCCAAAACCATGCGCAGTTCCAGCTCTCCACAAGGTTGCACCAGCGCTTGCGGCTGACGAGGATACTGGCGCAGCAGTTCACGCTCCAGCATCAGCAATGGACTGTCCAGTGGTTGCAGCGAGGCGGGTTCATCACTGCTCAACACACACATGCCGGGTCGCCTGGCGTTGACGTAAACGGTTTCGAGCAAATCACTGCCGCTGTCGGGCGAATCCATCACGTGCAGCGGCTGCGCGTAGTAACCGGACTTGGCAATCGAATAGACCCGCCCTTCCTTCTCCAGCAGCGAATACGCGTACTGGACAGTCGAGATCGACACATTGAGCCGTTCAGCCAATTGTCGCAGTGACGGCAAGCGCACTGGCGGGCTACTCCCCGCCTCGTCTATCAACAACTTCAAATACCGATAAACCGCCTGGTAAACGAAGTCATTCTCTCTCGACGTTTTCACGAGCCCGCGTCCATGGGCATGGGCTCATCTGCGGACAAGCAGCACACGATCAACCTTCCGCCGTTCGATCGGCGGGAGGCTCAGCCAGCGTATCGTCCTCGTTGTCGTTCTGCGCTGCACCTTCGCTGGATTCAGGCATGCGCACAGGCGCCATTGCATACAAACGCACAATCATCCTGACTGGCAGCCCGCTGACATCCGTCATCCACTTCAGTACCTGCTCCGGAGCATGCAGCCCTTGCATTGCCCGATGCAGATCCGGCAACGCCACCAGCATCCCGGGATGACAATTGCGCAAGAAGCGCTCGAGCCCGGCGCCCCCATTGATAAAAGGCGCAAACAAAAGGCATGCCAGCTGGATTTCATTCAGCTCGAAACTGGCCTGCAAGGCGTTTGCCGCCTGCGAACGCAGATGCTCGGGCGCCTGCAAATCGCCGAAGCTTGCCAGCAATTGTTCGCACACAGGCTCGGGGACCTGCTTTTGCCGCATGGTTATCAGGAGACCGGTCAGGTAATCACTGACGCCGGCCTCATAGGTGCGCCCCTCTATGAATTGCGTCTGCAAACCTCGCAAGTGCGCGGCCACCACAGGCTCCACGTGTTCATCGTCTCCTTGATAGAGCGTCACGTCGTCAGCCTGAAAACCCAGAAAATCACTCAGCAAAGGCCAGCGTTCTTCGAGCTTGCCGACAATCATGTCGTTGATATTGATAAAACTGGTTCGCCGACAGGCCTCGAAATGACCTTCCGGGCGCCAGGTTACCCGCTCCTCTTCGGGGTAAAACTCGCGGTAATAATCGCCGCCCAGCCCGTCGAGCAGCGGGAACAGCATTTCAAAACCGACGGTGCTCATCTGCGGCGCGGCAATCGCGGCTTTGTGCGTGGCGCGTTCCAGTCCGTCGAGGAAGTGCCGCTGACGACGTGCGGACTCGCTGCCGATCATCGCGTCGACGCCATTGTTCCAGCGTGCAACCTGACCGTAGAACTCGGCGGTGGCCAGGTACGCGTCATCCCACAGTTCAAGCGGTTCATTCCAGGCTCGACGATGCCCGATCAACAGCAGGTTGACACGATTGCTCTCGCGACCGGCTTCGCCAATGGGTGTCTGATGATCAAACGGCAACACCTCGCGGTGATCGACCATCACCAGCTCTACCCGAGGATCGTCATACAGAAACAGTGCACTGTAGCTGCGGTGCAGGTTTTGCAGGGACGTTTCACTGTTGCCGTTCCAGCGCAAGGTCGCCACCCGTAGCTGAAAGGTCGCAGGCGCACGGCCGGCAATGCTCAATTGCGCGGCCCGCAGCAAGGCCAGGGTGTAACAACTGTCGCGCGACCCGGACTGGTTCACCAGCACCTTGAAATGACCGATGTTCTCCATGCCGCCCGCCGCCACTGCCAGTCGCTGGATCAGCAACTGCAGCGCCGTGCGCTCCGCGCGGGAAAAGAAACTCAGCAAACGTTGCAATACTTGCTGGTAGACATAGTTCATTGCCTGATCATGGATCGTGCTCATCGGTATTTACCCAGTATCGAAAGTTTCCTGCCGCACGCACTGAAATATCAGTCGGGCGACAATTCATCAATAAGTAATAGACGTTCGAATGCTAACACTTACAAGTTTGAAGTTATTTGAAACACTTGAGCTTAAAAAAACCCTTCAGCCGCCAAAAGACAACCTCAACCCCCTGTAATTGCTGGGATATTTTTTTCTGGACGCGATCCTAGGAAACTTCCCACAAGGTCCCACGACAAGTGAGTACAAGAAAAAGAGAAGCGGTTTCCGAATAGGCCTACAACAATTAAACAGAAATAGGCACGACCAACAGATTTGCTCGTTTTATATCGCGCAGGACAAATTGAAAGCACAGACATGGCTCATTCCTTGAGATGAAAGTAATCATTCAATTATCAGGGCTTACATTGTGATTAGAAGATACAGATCGCGAGCAAAAACCGGTTCAGTTGCTGATCGGTCGTGGCGCCATTGCCACGGTGCGCTGTTTTTCAGGAGGGGAAGCTAAACGCAGAAGAGTCCGTGGGGCCACGGACTCTGATGACAGGGCTTACGCCGGTTCGACTTGCAGGGCTACCCGTTCGCGGCACGGGCATTCGTCCATGTAGCGATGCGCTTCGACGAACTCGTTGAACGGAAATACACGCGTCTTCAGCGGCAGCAACACACGGTCAGCGGTCAACTGATTGATATCACGCAGGGCACGTTGCAGCGCGACGTGGTCCTGAGTGATGCCCAGTTCCGGCTTGCCGGTAAAGTTGCCGATGCAGTGCACGAAGAACTGGATGTTCTTCTGGAACGCTGCGCAGGCCGGGAACGGCGTCTGGTTGCCACCCTGCAGGCCGTACAGCACCAGGCTGCCACGCGGCGCCAGCACATCGCCAAGCAGCGACATCTGCGGACCGCCGAGGCCGTCGAACACCACGTCGACACCGCGGTTGTCAGTGATCTTGTTGATTCGCATCAACAGATCTTCCTCTTCGGTGACGATGACCTTTTCAGCGCCAAGGGACAGCAGGTACTCGCGCTCCTCTGCTTCCTTGGTCGCGGCGATCACCCGCACGCCCATCGCCTTGCCCAACTGGACAAACGAAGGACCGGCGCAATGACTGGCGTCAGTGACCAGGGCAAACTGCCCCGGCTTGACCCGCGCCAGATCGGCGTAGGCAAAGTAGGCGATCAACAGCGGTGTGTAATGCACACTGGCTTCAATCGGGCTGAGTACATCCGGATAACGGGTCAGCGCAGTACGCGGCAGCACGATCGATTCACCGTAGACCGGGTAGTCGTTCGCACTCTCGGCCGGAAAGCTGGCGACCTTGTCACCCACTGCCAGATCATCGACACCGTCGCCGACAGCGGTGATCACACCGGCCATCTCGTGACCAAGACCCGCAGGCAGTCGCGCCTGAGACGAGGCCAGATTCTGACGCCAGAGGGTGTCATACCAGCTGATGCCGATCGCCTCGACACGCACCTGCACTTCGCCAGGACCTGGCTGAGCGGCCGCATGCTCTTCGCATTTGAGCACCTCGGCCGGACCAAACTTGTGAAAACGGATCGTGCGGGACATCGCAAACCTCGTCAAAGTAACCTCTAATGCCATGAACTCTATCTGGGCTTTTGACCCAAGACTATCAGTGGCTATTAATAGTCGACATGCCTGTCATTGATTCCGCAACAGGGGCGGCAGTGGCAAAATCCATGAAAAAACTGCTGCCACCGTCTCAGTAAAGCTGAATTTTCCGGTGCAGAGTACCAGCCTTTCCCCGTAAGATTCATGCCGGCCATTGTTCTCATATGGCCGCTCTCGTCAAGCTTGATGACTCTGCCAGGACTCCAGATGAATCGTAATGACCTGCGTCGTGTCGACCTGAACCTGTTGATCGTATTCGAAACATTGATGCACGAACGCAGTGTGACCCGGGCGGCAGAAAAGCTGTTCCTCGGTCAACCGGCGATCAGTGCGGCGCTTTCGCGCCTGCGCAGCCTGTTCGATGACCCGTTATTCGTGCGCACCGGGCGCAGCATGGAACCGTCCGCCCGCGCGGTGGAAATCTTCGCCCTGCTCTCGCCCGCCCTCGATTCGATTTCGACCGCCGTCAGCCGTGCAGCCGAATTCGACCCGGCCACCAGCACTTCGGTATTTCGCATCGGTTTGTCCGACGACGTCGAATTCGCCCTGCTGCCGATGCTGCTCAAACGCCTGCGCGCCGAATCGCCGGGCATCGTGCTGGTGATCCGTCGCGTCAACTACATATTGATGCCGGGCCTGTTGGCCTCCGGCGAGATATCCATTGGCGTCAGCTACACCACGGACCTGCCGGCCAACGCCAAGCGCAAGGTCCTGCGTCGCAGCGCACCAAAATTGCTGCGCGCCGATACCGTGCCGGGGCCGTTGAGCCTGGACGACTACTGCGCACGTCCGCATGCGCTGGTGTCGTTTGCCGGCGACCTCAGTGGTTTCATTGATGAAGAGCTGGAAAAACTCGGGCGCAAACGGCATGTGGTGCTGGCCGTGCCGCAGTTCAATGGCTTGAGTACGTTGTTGGCGGGCACTGACATCGTGGCGACCGTGCCGGATTACACGGCGGATGCGCTGACGGCGGCTGGCGGCGTTCGCGCGGAAGATCCACCACTGCCGACGCGTACGTTTGAACTGCACATGGCTTGGCGTGGGTCGCAGGATAATGATCCGGGTGAGCGTTGGTTGCGGTCGCGGATTCAGATGTTTTTTGGCGATCCAGATAGCCTGTGAATCGCGCTGGCTGTTCTGAATATTATTGAACGCAAGCGTAGCTTGCGGCATTCTTCGCAACGAAATTTCCAGGGACGGTAAAATTTGATGCGTACTTCACGTATGCAAGCGCTTGTGCCCCTCGCCTCTTCAAACACCACCGATGTGATTGAAGGCGAACACTCGCATCCGTCCGGATGCACATGGGGTCAATGTCTCGCAGAGCTGACACCACATCCTCACCATTCCCGATTACTACGACCACCAAGGCTGTCGATCCAGCGAACAGCCCTGGCTGTTCTACGATACGGCTATTCATCACGGCTGCCCGATCTGACCTCTTGAAACGGAACTTCGCATGAGCGGAAAACCTGCTGCACGCCTCACGGACCCCACTAGCTGCCCTCTTCCGGGACATGGCACAAATCCAATTGCCAGTGGTTCACCCAATGTGAACTTTGACGGGCTTGCTGCCGCCCGGATGACCGACAAATCCGCTTGTGGCAGTCCGATCACGGGAGGCGTCAGCTCGACCGTTTTCATCAATGGTTTGAATGCTGCGACGATCGACAGCACGGGCGGACACGGCAACATCGTTGTGGGCGGTTCCGGAACAGTCATCATCGGCGACACCTTCGTCTCGGCACCTTTCAGCGGTCTGCTGCCGATGCCGGTGCACTTCAGCGACAAGATCAAATTGATCGACGAAAGCACCGGTGAGCCCATGCCTAATCATGCCTACGCGATTCAGCGCGCGGACGGCAGTTTCGAGTACGGCACCAGTGATTCGCTGGGGTTCACGCACGTCGTGAGTTCACACGTGGCAGAAACCTTCAAACTATTTCTGGAAGATTGAAAACATGCCGGCAGAGCAAATCCAGCTTCCCAATGGAAATACCGCGAGTCTGGCCGTCACGCCGACGTTAACACTCGTGAAGGACCAGTCGGTAAAGACGGCTCCCGTTCCCGTAAAGAAGGCGATCGTTTTTTTCATTGGTGGGGCTGCCGACCAAGAGAAATACTATTTTCAAGGCGCGTTCCACAATATCGACGACGCAAAAAAACAGCTCGACGGCAAAATTGCGGGCAGCGCCAAGCTGCCGGCGAAATACACGGGGTTCCCTAAAAGTTATAAGGATGCAAGGGGTTCCGGCGATATCCAGACTCACTTCATCGACAACATTCCCAGCAAATCCTGCCCGGTTTACATCGTCGGCCACAGCCTCGGCGGATGGAACGGCGCACATCTGTCACAGATCCTTTCCGAAGCCGGTTACACCATCAAATATCTGGTGACACTCGATCCAGTGGGTGAAGGATTCCTGGTATGGCTGGGTTCCGACATCTATTTTTCGGAGCCAACGCCTGTCGCTGAAACATGGATCAACATCCGGGCCAACGCCAGTACACCTGACCAATCTGACGGTGTCGCAGAATTCGGGGAGCGTTGGATGATCGAGTCTGGTCCGACCATCAACAAAACCATTGATAGGCACCATGCATCTGCTGACTGGATGTTTATAGAACCTGTGCAAGGGACGAAGTCCGCCTGCGATCTGATTTTTGACTCAATCAACGGTATTTTCGGCCAATGAACAGCTTCCGCGCGGTCATATACCTGGGCGTTCTACTCTGCACCGGCTGCGTAAAAACGGCCAGCATTCCGCCCGCCGACCTCACGCTATCGTCGTTTGAGCTCGGCCCCGCCAATCTGTTCACGGCCCACTTCAACTCCACTGTGGATTTGCAGAACGCTTTCAATGATTACGAAAACTCCAACCAGCTCAACCCTACCCTGATCTGCTCTCTCAATCGCGACATGGAGTTCTCATCCGAGCATTCAATCGCGGTAAAAGCCGAAGGGCGAGTGAACGCAAGCGGTCAAGCCAGGCCCAATTACAGGTTTTCCTCCGACCTGATCTTCTACTACACCAATCCGGATGGTACGCAACGCGACTTGAATGACTACGACGCCATCAAACCGTTGCTGACGTCGCAAACTTCAATCCCGTGCAAAGTTCGCATAACCGCCTATGGGTATGAGGCCTATTACACGAATACGTTATTCATCCCCTCCAGAATCATGATTGAACAGATCTTCAGATAGCCGCGCTTTGCTGAACCTGGCGCAAGGATTTGGAGAAGCGCTGGTCGTCAGGTGAGCCCCCATAAAAAAGCCCGGAAACCTTCCCCGGGCTTTTTCATTTGTGCGCCTCTTTTGCATTTTTGTGCGACACATCCCCTTTCAGGACTCCCGCAAGGCTCTGACACGGTGTTAGGTTGTAAGCGTATGTGTCTCAACCTTGAGACACGCCTAACTCACTGCCCTGCAAAGGAATGCCCTTCGTAATGAATGTCCCTTTCAAAAAACTGGCTGCCACCACGTTGATGCTGGCCGGTCTTGCCGTGTTCACGGCGCCCGCACAAGCCAATATCACCCCGCAGCAGAGCGCTGAAATTCTCAAGACTTACAGTGCAGACAAAGCCACAGACTTCCGTCAGTTCCTCGGCAGCCTGAGCAAGAGTGATCTGGCCAAGACCGCCGACATCGGTCCGGCGATTCGCGCCTATCTCGATAACAAGACTTTAAACGCCGATCAGCAGAACGAAATCTATCGTCTGCTGGGTCTCTACACGCGCGCGAAATACAGCGCTGCCGCCACTGAAACCCTGCGCGAACTGGTCGAGATCCCGACTTATCGCAAAGACGGCGTCGATCAGCATGACAACCCGGAATTCATCAAGATCGCCGCGAAGATCAAAAGTCTCGCCGAGTCCTTCAATCTGAAATTCCGCAACATCGACAATCGTGTCTACGAGATCTCTCTCGACGGCACGGGCGATGAAGTCGTCGGTATTCACGCGCATGCCGACGTGGTGCCGGTGACGCCGGAAAACTGGGTGCTCAAGGATGGTACCCGCCTCGACCCGTTCAAGATCACCCTGATCGGCGATCGCATGTATGGTCGCGGCACCGAGGATGACAAGAACGGCATCGTGGTCACGCTCTATGCCATGAAAGTCATCAAGGAAGAAAAACTGCCGCTGGTGCGCAACTTCAAGTTGCTGGTCGACACCACTGAAGAAACCACGGGCGACGCGATCCCTTACTACTTCGAACGCAATCCGACGCCGAACTACAACCTCGCGCTGGATGGTGGTTACCCGGTGGTGATTGCCGAGAAAGGCTACGGCACCGTCATGGCCAACTTCGCCAAGCGCAAAGGTGAAGGCAAAGGTGCGGAAATCATTTCGATGACCGGTGGCCTGGCGACCAACCAGATTCCTTCGGCGTCGGTCGCCACCCTGATTACCGACAAACCTGCTGAACTGGCTGCCAGCCTGCAAAAGGCCGGTGACGAGTTTGCCAAGCGCAATGGCGGCGATTTCCAGGTGAGCGCCAAGGTCGACGGCAAAGACGTCAAACTCACCGTGACTGGCGTATCTGCGCACTCCTCCGAGCCCGAATCCGGGGTCAACCCGGTCGCGCGGATGCTGGTCTTTATCAATAGCCTTGATGGCAAAGTCGCGCTCAAGCACAACCACATCACCGATGCCGCGCGTTACGCTGCCGACAATTGGGGTCTGGACTACCTGGGCAACAAGTTGAATGTCGGTTTCTCCGACGCCTTCATGGGGCCGCTGACGACCTCGCTGACCTACGTCGGCATGGACGAAAAAGCTTTCAAACTCGCGGTCAACCTGCGCGTTCCGAAAGGTAAGTCGCCGGAGAAGCTCAAAGCTGAAATCGCTGAGAAACTGGCGGCGTGGAGCAAGAAGAGCCATGTAGCCGTTGCCTTCGACTATTCGATCGCCGAGCCGATGTACCGCAACCCTGAAGGTGAGTGGGTCAAGGCGCTGCTGGCGGTATCGACTGAAAATCTGGGCATGAAACACGAGTTCGGCACTTCCGCTGGCGCCACCTCGGTGCATGAATTGCCGAACGGCGTGCAATTCGGTCTGGCCATGCCGGATGTGAAATACACCGGGCACACCGATGGCGAGTTCAAGACTGTGGAGCAATTCCAGCTGGATCTGCAGATCGTGACGGAAATGATCGGACGCATCGGCCAGTTGCCGAAACTCTGACCGCATTGTCGAGCCCGCCGCCATGGCGGGTTCGGCATTTTTAATCCCCGCGTAATCCCCGCCGCGCAGCCTCGCTCCTGACTTTTGCAGGTCAGGCAACAGAGAATTGCCACCAAGTAGATTGATAGCCACCTAACGAAAGGTGCATGCTAGAGGGCTCGTTCGGGTCTTATATCATTCCGAATGATAGTTACCTTTGCTTCATTCGATTCGTGCCATCACACCCCGCCGAGCATCATCCGCCCATCTTCAATACATTGGCGGATGCATCCATGGAACAGTCACTCAAACATTTGCGCTTCCCGTTGGCCATGTTGGCCGTACTGGTGATGAGCGCCTGCGGCAAGACTCCGGAGACTGCCGCCAGCATGCCCGCTGCGAAAGTCAGCGTGGCCAAGGTGCTGGAACAACCGGTCAACGAGTGGGACGAATTCACCGGGCGCCTCGAAGCGCCGGAAACCGTTGAAATCCGTCCACGGGTCTCCGGCCAGATCGACGAGGTGGCATTCACCGAAGGCGCGCTGGTCAAAAAAGGCGACCTGCTGTTCCAGATCGACCCACGTCCATTCCAGGCTGAGGTGCGCCGCCTCGAAGCCCTTGTAGCCCAATCCCGCGCCAACGCCACCCGCAGTGAAAACGAAGCCGGCCGTGGTGAACGTCTGCGCGCCAGCAACGCCATTTCCGCCGAACTGGCCGACTCGCGTACCAGCGCTGCACAAGAAGCTCGCGCCGCCGTCGGGGCGCTGCAAGCGCAACTGGACCTGGCCAAACTGAACCTGAGTTTCACCCGCGTCACCGCGCCAATCAGTGGCCGCGTCAGCCGTGCCGAAATCACCGCTGGCAACCTCGTCACCGCCGACACTACGCCGCTGACCAGCGTGGTTTCCACCGATCGCGTTTACGCCTACTTCGACGCCGACGAGCGTGTGTTCCTCAAATACACCCAACTGGCCCGCAACGGTCAGCGCGGCGCCACTACTCCGGTGTACATGGGCCTGTCCAATGAAGACGGCAACCCGCACCTCGGCCAGATGAACTTTGTCGACAACCAGGTCAACCCGAAAACCGGCACAATCCGTGGTCGCGCGGTGTTCGACAACAGCGACGGCACCTACACCCCGGGCCTCTACGCACGCCTGAAACTGGTCGGCAGCGGCACCTACAACGCCATGCTGATCAACGACGAAGCGGTCGGTACTGACCTTGGCAAGAAGTTCGTGCTGGTGATGGATGCGGACAACAAAACCGCGTACCGAGCCGTCGAACTGGGTCCGAAAATCGAAGGCCTGCGCATCGTCCGTACCGGCCTGAACAAGGACGACACGATCATCGTCAAGGGTCTGCAACGGGTTCGTCCTGGTTCACCGGTCACCCCTGAAGTGATCCCGATGGCCAGCGAACAGACCATCGCGGCACTCGCTCAACAACGTCAAGCGCTGGAAGCCAGCAACCTGCCCAAAGTCGCCCCTGCCAAAGGCGCGTCTGGTTCGGTTGTGAAGCTGGCTGCTACGACCCCACGCGGTTAAGGGACGACAACTCCGATGAATTTTTCCCAATTCTTCATTTCACGGCCGATCTTCGCAGCGGTGCTCTCGCTGCTGATCCTGATCGCCGGTGCGATCTCGCTGTTCCAGTTGCCGATCAGCGAGTACCCGGAAGTCGTTCCGCCAACCGTGGTGGTACGTGCCAACTTCCCGGGCGCCAACCCTAAAGTCATCGGTGAAACCGTGGCCGCTCCGCTGGAGCAGGCCATCACCGGCGTCGAGAACATGCTGTACATGTCCTCGCAGTCGACCGCCGACGGCAAGATCACCCTGACCATCACCTTCGCCCTGGGCACTGACCTGGACAACGCGCAGGTGCAGGTGCAAAACCGGGTGACCCGTACCGAACCGAAACTTCCCGAAGAAGTGACGCGCATCGGTATCACCGTCGACAAGGCATCGCCCGATCTGACCATGGTTGTGCACTTGACCTCGCCGGACAAGCGCTACGACATGCTCTACCTGTCCAACTACGCGATCCTCAACATCAAGGATGAGCTCGCTCGTCTCGGTGGTGTCGGTGACGTGCAGCTGTTCGGTATGGGCGACTACTCGCTGCGTGTCTGGCTGGATCCGAACAAGACCGCTTCGCGCAATCTGACCGCGACCGATGTAGTCACCGCGATCCGTGAGCAGAACCGTCAGGTGGCTGCCGGCCAACTCGGTGCGCCCCCTGCCCCGAATGCCCAGAGCTTCCAGCTGTCGGTCAACACTCAGGGCCGTCTGGTCTCCGAGGAAGAGTTCGAGAACATCATCATTCGCGCTGGCGACAATGGTGAGATCACTCGTCTCAAAGACATCGCTCGCGTTGAACTCGGTTCCAGTCAATATGCCCTGCGCTCGTTGCTGGACAACCAACCAGCGGTGGCCATCCCGATCTTCCAGCGTCCAGGCTCCAATGCCATCGACATCTCGAACGAAGTTCGCGGCAAGATGGACGAGCTGAAGAAAAACTTCCCGCAAGGCATGGATTACAGCATCGTCTATGACCCGACGATCTTCGTGCGCGGCTCGATCGAGGCGGTGGTTCACACCCTCTTTGAAGCGCTGATTCTCGTGGTCCTGGTGGTGATCCTGTTCCTGCAAACCTGGCGTGCCTCGATCATTCCGTTGGTGGCAGTGCCGGTGTCGTTGATCGGTACGTTTGCGGTGATGCACCTGTTCGGCTTCTCGCTCAACGCTTTGTCGCTGTTCGGACTGGTACTGGCGATCGGTATCGTAGTGGACGACGCCATCGTGGTGGTGGAGAACGTCGAGCGCAATATCGAGCTCGGATTGAATCCCGTCGAAGCCACTAAGCGCGCCATGCGTGAAGTGACCGGCCCGATCGTTGCCACGGCACTGGTGCTGTGTGCGGTGTTCATTCCGGCGGCCTTCATCTCTGGCCTAACCGGGCAGTTCTATAAGCAATTCGCACTGACCATCGCGATCTCGACCGTGATCTCGGCGTTCAACTCGCTGACCCTGTCGCCAGCACTGGCCGCTGTGTTGCTGAAAAGCCATGACGCGCCGAAAGACCGCTTCTCCAAGGCACTCGACAAGATCTTCGGTGGCTGGCTGTTCCGTCCGTTCAACCGTTTCTTCGATCGTGCCAGCCATGGCTACGTCGGCACGGTGCGCCGGGTTATCCGTAGCAGCGGCATCGCCCTGCTGCTGTACGCAGGCCTGATGGTGCTGACCTTCTTCGGTTTCTCCAGCACGCCGACCGGTTTCGTCCCCGGCCAGGACAAGCAGTACCTGGTAGCGTTCGCACAACTGCCGGACGCTTCGAGCCTGGATCGCACCGAAGAAGTGATCAAGCGCATGTCCGACATGGCGCTGAAACAACCAGGCGTGGAAAGCGCCGTGGCGTTCCCGGGCCTGTCGATCAACGGCTTCACCAACAGCCCGAACGCCGGCATCGTCTTCGTGACGCTGAAACCGTTCGACGAACGTAAAGATCCGAGCATGTCCGCCGGTGCAATTGCCGGTGCCTTGAACGGCCAATACGCGAACATTCAAGAGGCGTACATGGCGATCTTCCCGCCACCGCCGGTACAAGGTCTGGGCACCATTGGTGGTTTCCGTCTGCAAATCGAAGACCGGGGCAACCTGGGCTACGACGAGCTGTACAAGGAAACCATGAACATCATCAACAAGAGCCACAGCGTACCGGAACTGGCCGGCCTGTTCACCAGTTACACCGTGAACGTGCCACAGGTCGATGCCGCTATCGACCGTGAAAAAGCCAAGACCCACGGCGTGGCCGTCAGCGACATCTTCGATACCCTGCAGATCTACCTGGGTTCGTTGTATGCCAACGACTTCAACCGCTTCGGGCGCACCTATCAGGTCAACGTTCAGGCTGAGCAGCAGTTCCGCCTCGAGTCCGACCAGATCGGCCAGCTGAAAGTCCGTAACAACAAAGGCGAAATGATCCCGCTGGCGACCTTCATCAAGGTCAGCGACACCTCGGGTCCGGATCGCGTGATGCACTACAACGGCTTCATCACCGCAGAAATCAACGGTGCCGCAGCCCCGGGCTACAGCTCCGGTCAGGCCGAAAAAGCCATCGAGAAACTGCTGAAAGAGGAGCTGCCGAACGGCATGACCTACGAGTGGACCGACCTGACCTACCAGCAGATTCTGTCCGGCAACACCGCGCTGTTCGTGTTCCCGCTCTGCGTACTGCTGGCGTTCCTCGTGCTCGCCGCTCAATACGAAAGCTGGAGTCTGCCACTGGCGGTGATCCTGATCGTACCGATGACCCTGCTGTCGGCCATCACTGGTGTGATCATCTCGGGCGGTGACAACAACATCTTCACCCAGATCGGCCTGATCGTACTGGTGGGACTTGCCTGTAAGAACGCGATTCTGATCGTCGAATTCGCCAAGGACAAACAGGAAGAAGGCCTCGACCCGCTCGCTGCGGTACTCGAAGCTTGCCGTCTGCGTCTGCGACCGATCCTGATGACCTCCTTCGCGTTCATCATGGGTGTGGTGCCACTGGTGTTCTCCAGCGGTGCCGGTGCCGAAATGCGTCACGCCATGGGTGTGGCGGTGTTCTCCGGGATGCTCGGGGTGACCTTCTTCGGTCTGTTGCTGACGCCAGTGTTCTACGTACTGATCCGTAACTTTGTTGAACGCGGTGAGCAGCGCAAAGCAGCCAAGGCGCTCAATCTTCAAAAGCCACTGGAGGCGCAACAATGAGTCTGAAAGTCTTCCTGCCGAGTCTGCTGGTGCTGGCCCTCAGTGCCTGCGCCGTCGGCCCCGACTACAAGACCCCAGCCACGGAGGCGGCCAACATCACGGCCGTCACCGACGGCGCCGCCGGGCAAAAGAACTTCGACCGTTCGAAATTCGAAGGCATCTGGTGGCAGCAATTCGACGATCCGACCCTCAACCAGTTGGTGACCCAATCGCTGCAAGGCAACCGTGAACTGCGCGTGGCGTTCGCCCGCTGGAAAGCCGCCCGGGCAATCCGCGACGATGCCAGCAACGATGCGATGCCGACCATCACCAGCCGCGCCAGCAGTGACTTGGGCAAGGGCCAGATTCCCGGCCAGACCACCGACCGGGTCAATAGCGAACGCTATGATCTGGGCCTGGACATGGCCTGGGAACTCGATCTGTTCGGGCGCATCCAGCGCAATCTGGAAGCCAGCGACGCCGACCAGCAAGCGGCCGAAGCCGACCTGTATCAACTGCAAGTCACCATGATTGCCGAACTGGTGGACGCTTACGGTCAACTGCGTGGCGCTCAGCTGCGCGAGAAAATCGCCGTGGCCAACCTGAACAACCAGCAGGAGTCGCGCAAGATCACCATCAGCCTGCGTGATGCCGGCGTTGGCGATCAGCTCGATGTCGAACGTGCCGACGCCCGTCTGGCCTCGGTCGAAGCCAGCGTGCCGCAATTGCAGGCGGAACAGGTTCGGCAGAAAAACCGTATCGCTACCCTGCTCGGTGAGCGTCCGGACAAGTTGACCGTCGATCTGAGCCCGAAAGACTTGCCGGCGATTGCCAAGGCCTTGCCGATCGGTGATCCGGGCGAACTGCTGCAGCGTCGCCCGGACATTCTCAGCGCCGAACGCAAACTGGCTTCGGCCACGGCGCGCATCGGCGTGGCGAAAGCCGATCTGTTCCCACGAGTCAGCCTCAGTGGCTTCCTCGGCTGGACCGCCGGACGTGGTTCGCAGATCGGTTCCTCGGCGGCCAACGCCTGGGCACTCGGCCCAAGCATCACCTGGGCGGCGTTCGACCTTGGCAGCGTGCGTGCCCGTTTGCGCGGCGCCGATGCCGATGCCGAAGGCGCACTGGCGACTTACGAGCAACAAGTACTGCTGGCACTGGAAGAGTCGGAAAACGCCTTCAGCGATTACGGCAAACGTCAGCAGCGCCTGATCTCGCTGATCCGTCAAAGCGAATCGAGCCGCAAGGCTGCCGACCTCGCTGAAATCCGCTATCGCGAGGGTACGACTGACTTCCTCGTGCTGCTCGACGCCCAGCGTGAACGCCTGAACGCCGAAGACAGTCAGGCCCAGGCCGAAGTCGACCTGTATCGCGGCATCGTTGCGATCTACAAAGCCCTTGGCGGCGGCTGGCAACCGGAGACAGTCGCCAGCAAGTAATCGATTGTTAAAGAGCTCCTTTGGTTGGCCGCAACCAACCAATTTTTTTGCCCCGCGTATCATTCGGTCGCGGGGTTTTTTTATGCCTCGAAAATCACACCCTCTTCTGTAAGAGCTGCCGCAGGCTGCGATCTTTTGACTTTGCTTTAAAAGAGCAGATCAAAAGATCGCAGCCTGCGGCAGCTCCTACAGGGATCAGTTTTCCAGCACGGTGACGGTCGCTGTGGTGCCCGCACGCAGGCGGTTCTTGCCGGCGTAGTCACCATCAATCTCGATCCGCACCGGCACCCGCTGTGCCAGTTTTACCCACGTGTAACTCGGGTTGATGTTGGCCAGTAACCGGCTGCCCGGCGCGTTTTCCCGGTCGGCAATGGCGAAGGCAATGCTTTGCACGGTGCCGCCGAAGATTTCGCCGCTCATCAACTGAACGCGAACCCGATCACCCTCCACGATTCGTGGCAGCTTGGTTTCTTCGAAGTAACCACTGATGTAGAACGAATCGCTGTCAACCAGCGCCAATAAGGCGCCGCCACTTACTGCGTAGTCACCTTCGCGAGTCAGCAGGTTAGTGACATAGCCGCTGACCGGGGATTCGACACGGGTGCGCTGCAAATCCAGTTCGGCCTGGGTCAACGCGGCAATCGCCAGTTGCACGTTAGCCTCGGCCAGACCGAGATTGGCCTGATTGCGTAACAGGTCGGCCTGAGCCACCGCCACATCGGTACTGGATTTTTCCCATTCTTCCCCGGAAATCGCGAAACCCTGCTTGAGCGTGCGCCGCCGACGTTCTTCGCTTTGCCGCTGTTTGAGCAAGGCTTCACTGGCAACGATGGCCGCTTGCGATTGCCCCAGCGTTGCCTTGGCCACTTCCACCTCGCGGCGCGAATGCTCCACCGCCAGACGGTAACGCGCCGGGTCGATCTCCATCAGCAGCTGGCCCTTGTCGACATGCTGATTGTCCTGCACCGCGAGGCGGACAATGCGCCCGGAGACGTCAGCCGACAGCGTCACCACATCCGCTCTCACCCGGGCATCGCGAGTCCACGGCGCGCGGGTGTAATGCTCCCAGGCAAACCAGCCGAGCACGATCGCCAGCAACACCACTGCCAGCGTGATCAATCGCGTGAATAACACTTTCAAGGCATCAGGCTCCCATCAGCAAAATCAACGTGGCACAGACGCAGGCATACAAGGCTCCTTCGAACAGCGCTTCATGCCAGACCAGACGCAATACACCCAGGCGCCGCAACCCCCAGTCCAGCACCATGAATATCGGTATGGCCAACAATAACGCCTGGGCAATGGGCGGCAGGTAGACGCCGCCGATCTCGAAATCAATGGGCAAGGGCTGCTTCTCCTACCGGAACAGAACGCTGCAGGGTTTCACCGTGGCGCTGCAGAAATGACACGACGATCAACAAGGCCACGCGCATACGGAACAGCGACCACACATGCTCATGGCTGGCGACGTGCAGCTCATCCAGCTCGTCGCCCAATGCGTGCAGCGTGTCGAGCAAGGGCGCCAGTTGAACATCCTGGCGCCCGGCCACAAAACGCCCGGTCTTGCGCAATGCCGAAGACAGGCGCTGAGTGAAGGTGTCCGTCAGCAGCGCGTTGTGCTGTGCCTGTTGTCGCAACTGGTGTATCGCTACGCCCAGTGCTACGCAGGCCAGGCTGATCTCATACAGTTGCTGCATGGCGCGGCTGTTCACCGCCGGCAGCAGGCCAAGCATGCTGGTCAGGCGATCGACCATGCGGCTTTCGAAGGCAAATTGCTGTTCATCGGTGGCCGGCAACTTGCTCAAGGCATACACCTGTTCGCGTGCTTCGTTGTACAAACGGCGAATTCGCAGCGCCGGGCGGAACGGGAAAATCCACGCGTAGACGATCAACGCCAGCATCGCCGCGCTGACATAGGCGCCGGCAAACTCGAACCATTGAATGGCGGTGTTCTGCCCGGTACCGACATTCTGCGGGCCGATCATCAGGAAGCTCGACAAGCCCAGTCCCATGCCGATACCGGCTGTCGCAGGGCTCGCCAGTCCCACCGCGATGACATACAACAATGGCGCGATCATCAGCGCCAGCGGCTCGAAGTCACTGATCGAGGGCACCAGCATGAACTGATAGAGCGCCGACACCAGCAACGCCAGTCCCAACCCCCGTGCGTAGCTCTGCGCTGCCAGCAAGGGGCGCGGGAACGTCGCCATCAGCGAACAAAGGATGCCCACCAGAATCATCCCGCCACGGGCACCGTCCCACGCGGTTTCGATCCAGATCAGCCCCGCGACCAGCAACGCAGTGAAAGCGCGGATGGCATTCATCGACGCCAGCGTGAAGTCCAGATGCAGCGGGCTCGCCTGACCGCGATAGAGGCAACTGGCTTCCCTGCCTTCCTGAATGGCATCGCTCAACTCAAGGATCTGTTCGAGTTGTTGCAGCAGCCGCGCCTGCTCCCAGCGCAACGCCCAAGCGAGGGAACGCAGCGTGGCACTCATGTCCTCGGTCAATTGTTCGGCCTCATAGGCCAGGTCATCGAATTGCTTCTGCAATGTGATGAAACGATGACGCGCATCGGCCGATACCGAACGCCCCTGCTCCGCCAATTGATCAAGCACCGCGAGTTCTTCGGCGCGCAGTCGCTGGACTGCCAGTGGCAGATCGCCCTCCCAGCGCTCGGTGAGCAACTGCCGCTGATGCCGTAAAGCCGTCAGCCGCGAGGTGAGCAACATCAACTGATTGCCGAGCAACAGCACCAGATTGTTTGCGCTGCGCAAACGTGGCGCATCGAAATACAAGTGCCGCCGCAAGCCTTCAAGTGCGCTGATCTCGCCGAGCAACTGCATTTGCCGGCGCTGGAACTCGGCCTCGCTTTCTTCCGTACGCAGCACCGCCGCAGCGTGGCTGGCGGCGAGTTTGATCACCTGATCAACCTTGGCGAAATATCCCTTGGCCACGGCTTGCGGGCGAGCCGTCAGCAGACTGACCACACAGACGCATACCACGGCCAGCAAGGTCTCGGTGACGCGGGTAACCGCCAGCAGAAATGTACCGTCCTGATCCGGAATCGCCAGCAATGCCACCACCACTGCCGTGTAACCACTGAGCACGAACGCCTGCGAACTGGTGTAACGCAGCAACGTGCCGCCGGCCGTACACAGCGCCAGCCACAGGGCCAGGGTGGTGATGAATGGCAGCGGCGCCTGGGGGAAAATGGCCATGATCAACACCGCCACCGCCGCTCCGAGGGTCGTGCCGATCACCTGACCGAAACTGCGCGCCAGCGCCATACCGGCCAGCGGCTGGCTGACAATGACCACCGCCATGATCGACCACTTGGGCTGATCGAGGTCGAACAGAAACGCCAGATACAATGTCAGCAACCCCGCCGCAATGGTTCGCAGGGCAAACAGCAGAACGGCCTGACCGGGGTGGATCACTGCCTTGAAATAATTGAACAGGGCTTGCATGGGCACACTCATCGAAACGACTTCTGCAAGCGTAGACACTGCATCGAAAGCCTGACGGGTAACTGAGTCGACACAGCGTGTAGGGCGATTCGCATGCACAGGGTTTGACTCGTGGGCCGAGCTGACCGAAGCTTGCCGCTCTGCTCAAGTACGCCTGTTTCGGAAACCTGCATGCCTCAGTCTCGCCGCTACCTGCTTATCAGCCTGGGCCTTGTGCTTGTCATCAGCGTGGCCTGGTTGTCCGTGCGCAGCACCGCCCCGGTCATTCCCGACGCGATCAAGCATGGCTATAGCGAAGCGTTGAATGCCGCGCGCACGGGTGAGCCGGGCGCGGCGCGTCAGTTGTATCAACAGTTGGGCCGCCCGGACATCTCGGTCAAACGACGCGTGTGGCTGCACGGCGAGCTGCCCAACTACCCGAGCCCGCAAGCGCTGAAACTGGCCGATACGGACCTGCAGAACGAAGCCCCCGAAGTACGGCTGGCGGCGATAAAAAGCGTGGTGGGACTGGTGCCGGGCGGACAACGCAGCCTGTTGCTCGGGCCGATGCTCGAAGATGAAGATCAAACCGTGCGTTTTGCCGCGATCAACGCCCTGCTGGGCTTGACGCCGGATGAACTGGGTCTGTATTTCGCACCGCTGCAACAAGCGATTGATGGCTGGGAACAGACACTCAAGGCGCAGCCCGAAAGCGCCGCCAACTACGCGCAACTGGCTCGCCTGCATATCCACAACGCTGAACTCAAAGAGGCGCAGGTCGCACTCGACAACACATTGCGTCTGGAGCCCGGCAATCTGCCTGCGCTGGTGATGCAGATCGATGTCCTCGATCGCCAGGGCCAAACCGACGCCGCCCGGCAACTGCTGGGCCAGCAACTCAAGGCACAACCTGACTCGGCTTATCTGCAACATGCCTTGGGTCTTTGGCTGTTGCACCACGATCAGCGTGAATACGCCCTGCTCGGTTTGTCCAAAGCCGTCGAGCTTGAGCCCGACAACAAGGATTATCGCTACGACCTCGCCACCACCCTGCACAGCGCCGAAGAACTGGAAGCGGCGCAGAAGCAGTTGCAGGAAATCGTCCAGCGTCACCCTGCGGACCGCAAGGCGCGGGTCTTGCTGATCAATTACTGGAAAGAAAGCGGCCAACTGCAGAATGTGCAGATTCTGTTGGCACAGCTGGAGCAGCTCAATCCGGATGATCCGGCGCTGCAACAAGGTCTCTGAAGCACTTTCGACAGCTCGTTCGACACATCCCGCAAGGAATTTCGGAACTGCCATCACGCCAAAGGGTCAAGTTAATCAGGCCGTTCGATTCAGTCGACGGCCTCGCTTCCCCTAGTCATGAGAGGGCATTTTTTGTCTACTTCTAACGAGTTGATCAGTGCGAAAGCCGCTACCGGCATTGTGGGTCTGGATGACATCCTCGCCGGTGGTTTGTCTCGCGGTCATGTTTTCTTGCTGGAGGGTGAACCCGGAACCGGCAAAACCACGGTCGCTTTGCATTTTCTCCTGGCCGGCGCGAAAGCCGGCGAACGCTCGTTGTACATCACGCTCTCGGAAACCGAGCGCGAACTGCGGCAAGGGGCGTTGTCCCACGGCTGGACGCTGGATGACAACATCAAGATCTTCGAGCTGACGCCCCCGGAAAGCCTGCTCAATGCTGAACACCAGCAGAGTCTGCTGTACTCCTCCGACCTGGAGCTGGGCGAAGCCACCAAGCAGATTTTCGAGGCGGTCGAGCGCTTCAAACCGACGAGAGTCGTGCTCGACAGCCTGTCGGAGATCCGTTTGCTCGCACAAAGCTCGTTGCGCTATCGCCGGCAGATTCTGGCGATCAAGCATTACTTCGTGCGCTATAACGCCACCGTCGTGCTGCTTGACGACCTGACCACCGAGTCCCTCGACAAGACCGTGCACAGCGTTGCGCACGGGGTGATTCGTCTGGAGGAACTGACCCCTAACTATGGCGCCGAGCGGCGACGCGTGCGGGTGGTCAAGTACCGTGGGCAGAAGTATCGCGGTGGTTTTCACGACTTCACCATCATGGGCGATGGCGTGCATGTGTTCCCGCGGCTGGTGGCGGCTGAACACCGCGGCGACTATGCACGCTTGCAGTTGACCAGCGGCATCGCGGAAATGGACGCACTGCTCGGCGGCGGTATCGAGACCGGTTCCAGCACGCTGATTCTCGGCCCTGCCGGCACCGGCAAATCGTTGATCTCGATGATCTTCGCCGCCGCTGCCGTGGGTCGTGGCGAAAAAGCCGCGCTGTTTATCTTCGATGAAGAGCTCGGCCTGCTGTTCGAACGCATGAAGAACATCGGCATCGATCTCAAGGCGTTGCAGGCTACCGGCAATCTGTTGATCGAGCAGGTCGACGCCGCCGAGCTTTCGCCGGGCGAGTTCTCCCATCGCGTCCGGCGCTGTGTCGATGAGGGCGAGATCAAAACCGTGGTCATCGACAGCATCAATGGCTATCAGGCGGCGATGCCGGAAGAGAACGCGCTGGTCCTGCACATGCACGAATTGCTGCTGTACCTGAACCGCAAAGGCGCGGCGACGTTCATGACGGTCGCCCAGCATGGTTTGGTCGGCGACATGCAGGCGCCGGTCGACATTACTTATCTGGCTGACACGGTGATTCTGTTGCGCTACTTCGAAGCACTGGGCAAAGTCCGCCGGGCGATTTCCATCATCAAGAAACGTACCGGCAGCCACGAATCGACCATTCGTGAATACCGCATTTCCACGCAAGGCATGACCATCGGCGAACCGCTGGAAGCCTTTCAGGGCGTACTGCGCGGCGTACCGACTTACCTCGGCGCGAGCAATCCGTTGCTTCAGGAAGAGACCTTGTGACGGTTCAGGTGCCGCTGGCCGAACGGGCGCTGATTCTGGCGCCCGTGGGTCGCGACAGCCAGATTGCGCTGATGATCCTCAACGAGGTCGGCTACGCGGGAGTCGTCACGCCAACTCTGGGTGCGCTGTGCTCGGAGCTCGAACTGGGTGCCGGTCTGTTGCTGGTCGCCGCCGAAGCCTTGCGCGGGCCGGAACTGGAAGCGCTGTTCCTGCACCTTGAACAGCAACCGGCCTGGTCGGATCTGCCGATTGTGTTGCTGACCCATCACGGCGGTCAGGAACAAGGCCCCTCTTCGCGGCTGAGCGATCTGCTGGGCAACGTAAGCTTTCTTGAACGGCCGTTTCATCCCGCAACACTGGTCAGTATGGTGTCAGCCGCACTGCGTGGCCGACGACGACAATACGAGGCGCGCGACCGGCTGGTCGATCTGAGCGAAAGCGAGCGGCGTTTGCAGTCGACACTGGAAACCCTTGAGCAACAGGTCGAAGAGCGCACCGCACAACTGCGGCATAACGAAGAAGCGCTGCGCCAGTCGCAGAAAATGGAAGCGGTCGGCCAGCTCACTGGCGGTATCGCCCACGACTTCAACAACATGCTGACCGGCATCATCGGCAGCCTCGAGTTGCTGCGTCGGCGCCTGGCCCGTGGACGTCTGGATGACCTCGACAGCCTGATTGATCTGGGCGTGACTTCGGCCAATCGCGCTGCCAGTCTGACCCACCGTCTGCTGGCGTTCTCGCGCCGGCAATCGCTCGACTCAAAAGCCGTGCAGATGAACACCCTGGTGCTGTCGATGGGTGAGTTGCTGCAACGCAGCCTCAACGAAAGCATTCAACTGGACATGCGCCTCAACGACAAACTGTGGGTCGCCGAGGCCGACCCCAATCAACTCGAAAGTGCCCTGCTCAACCTGGTGATCAATGCCCGCGACGCCATGCCCGACGGCGGCAAACTGGTGATCGAGACCAGCAATCAGGTGCTCAAGCGTGAATTCACCGAGGCCTACAGCAATCTTGAACCCGGTGATTACGTAATGCTCAGTGTCACCGATAACGGCAGCGGTATGCCGCAAAGTGTCATCAACCGCGCGTTCGATCCCTTTTTCACCACCAAACCGATCGGCCAGGGCACCGGCCTCGGTCTGTCGATGATCTACGGTTTCAGCAAGCAGTCCCGAGGGCATGTCTCGATCGACAGCGAAATCGACGAAGGCACCACGGTCAGACTCTACCTGCCACGCTTTCGCGGCGAAGAACTGTCCAGTCCCGACTCCGCTGTTCAACAGGCCCCGGACGCGCTGGACGGCGAAACCGTGCTGATCGTCGAGGACGACCCAGCCGTGCGCGTGCTGGTTTGCGCGGTGCTCGGTGAATTGGGTTATGCCTTTGTCGAAGCCAGCGATGCCGACAGCGCCGTGCCGATTCTGAACTCGGCGCAGCGCATCGACCTGCTGATCAGCGACGTCGGCCTGCCGGGCATGAACGGCCGGCAACTGGCGGAGGTTGGCCGACAATATCGGCCAGGTTTGAAAGTCTTGTTTATCACCGGCTACGCCGAGCACGCAGCAGTGCGTGGCGGCTTCCTCGATTCGGGGATGCAGATGATCACCAAACCGTTCACCTTCGATCTGCTGACCGCCAAGGTGCGGGAGATGATCAAAAGCTGAAACGCTGAAACTGTAGGAGCTGCCGAAGGCTGCGATCTTTTGATCTTGTTTTTAACGATCAACATCAAAAGATCGCAGCCTGCGGCAGCTCCTACACAGATATCAGGCGAGCAATTCCTGAATCTTTTCCTGCAACACATCCAGATCGAACGGCTTTTCCAGAATCGGCGCCTTGCGCGTGATCGGGCTGCCGGTTTCGCGGATTTCCTGCGGATAACCGCTGATGAAAATCACCTTCAGGTCCGGGCGCAGCTTGACGGCCGGTTCGGCGATCTGCACGCCGGAGATACCGCCCGGCAAGCGGAAGTCGGTGATCAACATGTCCAGATGCGGCTTGCTCGCCAGTATCTCGAACGCCTGCTCGCCGTTTTCGGCCTGCAACACGCGATACCCCTGCCCTGACAAGTAATCCGTCAGGACCATCAAGATAACCGGTTCGTCCTCGACGACGAGTACTACATCTTGTGCATCTACGCTCATGGGAAGCCTTTGTTCGGTCAATAGCTGCTGATACGACCGTACGGTCAATCAGAGGTTGCGTCGGATGTGCCGTTTTCCTGGATTGGCAGACAAACGCGAAACTGGGCGCCTTCGTTGATTTCACTCTCGACGACGATGGAGCCGCCATGGGCGGCGACGATCTGCTCGGAAATGAACAGACCCAGCCCGAGCCCGGCCACTACCGTCTTGGCGGAAACCCGTTCGAACTGTTGGAAAATACGCTTCTGATTCTCCTGGCTGATGCCGATGCCACGGTCCTGCACCTCGACCCGTGCTTCATCGCCCTCACGGTAAACCCGCACCTGAATCGGGCTGCGACCGCCATAGCGCAGGGCATTGGTGAGCAAATTGGTCACCACCTGCTCGATACGGAATTCGTCCCAGTTGCCTTCCACTGGGGCTGGCGCGCTAAACGACACTTCTGTTTCGGCAGCTTCAATCTGTTGCGCAAAGTTTTGCAGCAGGTTGCTGACCAATTGCACCAGATCGAAACGACTCGGCCGGATCGAGAGTTTGCCCGTGCGAATGCGCGACACGTCGAGCATGTCTTCGATCAGCCGGATCAGGCTTTTGATCTGCCGTTCATCGCGGTCGACCATGGCGTGCATCTTGTCGAGGGTGAATGCCGCTGCGTTGTCCCGAGCCAGGTGCATCTTGCGCAACTGGGTTTCCAGGATCAGACCGTTGAGCGGCGTACGCACTTCGTGGGCAACGATCGACATGAAGTCATCGCGCATACGCACCGCTTGCTCCAGCTCCAGCTGCGTGCTTTGCAATTGCTGCAACAACGCTTCCTGCTCACGACGAGCCTGCTCCAGCGCTTCGACCTGCTGCTTCATCGCCTTGCTCTGGCGGTACAGGTCGACGAAGACGTTGACCTTGCTCTTCACCGCATGGATATCCAGCGGTTTGTGCAGAAAGTCCACCGCCCCGCTTTCGTAACCCTTGAACGCGTAATTGAGTTCACGGCCGGCGGCGCTGACGAAAATGATCGGGATGTTCTTGGTTTTCTCGGTGCCGCGCATCAACTCGGCGAGCTCGAAGCCGTTCATCCCCGGCATCTGCACGTCGAGGATGGCCATGGCGAACTCGTGCTGCAGCAGCAACGACAGCGCTTCATCCGCCGACAATGCTTTGTAGACGGTACGGTCTTCACGCTTGATCAGCGCTTCGAGTGCCAGCAGGTTCTCCGGCAGATCGTCGACGATCAGCAGTTTGGCTTGGATATTACTCAGCATGCGATTCGTTCCAGCTCGACAAGCAGACGGCCGATGCCGTGAATGGGTAGGACATGATCCGGCTGCTGAACCTTCAGTGCAGCCAAGGGCATGGTGGCGACTTGCGCCTCTTCGGGATCCTGGACGATGGTCAAGCCGCCGCAGCGTTTGACCTCGGCCAGCCCGCGCGCGCCATCGTGATTGGCGCCGGTCAGCAGTACAGCGGCCAGCGATGCACCGTACGCGTCGGCGGCCGATTCAAACAGGTAGTCAATCGAAGGCCGGGAATAATGCACGCGGTCCTCAAGACTCAGCGACAGGCTGCGATCCTGCTCCACCGACAGGTGATAACCCGGCGTCGCGAAATACACGTTGCCGGCAACGATGTCCTGTTTGTCGGCAGCCTCGTGCACCGGCATTTCTACACGCCGGGCGAATACCTCGGCCAACTGGCTGCGGCGCTCTTCGGGCAGGTGCAGGACCACAATAATCGGCAATTTATATCCGTGCCGCAGCGGCCCGAGCAGGCTTAACAGCGCCTCAACGCCACCGGCGGAAGCTCCGACCACAATCGCCTCGACGCGAGGTAAAGCCACGGCCTCGTTCATGTTTTGCGGTAGATCCGTTCTTGTTTCACCAGCGCTTCGAACTGGTTGGCATAACTGGAAAAATCCAGTGTCTCTTTGCTGCCGAGTACCAGAAAGCCGCGATGGCAAAGCGATTCATGGAACAACCCGAACGCGCGATCCTGCAGTTTCTTGTTGAAATAAATCAGCACGTTGCGGCAGGAAATCAATTGGGTTTCGGAGAACACGCTGTCCGTCGCCAGACTGTGGTCGGCAAAGGTCACGTTTTCGCACAGACTCTTGTCGAAAATCGCGTAACCGTACGCTGCAGTGTAGTAGTCGGCAAACGATCGCTGACCACCGGCCTGCTGATAGTTGGCCGTGTAGGCACGAACATTCTCCATCGAGAAAATCCCCTGCTTGGCCTTGTCCAGCGAGCGCGGGTTGATGTCCGTGGCATAAATGATCGTGCGATCGAGCAGGCCCTCTTCGCGCAACAGAATCGCCATCGAATAGACCTCCTCGCCCGTGCTGCACCCGGCGATCCAGATCTTGATCGACGGATAGGTACGCAGCAACGGCACCACTTCCCGGCGGATCGCGAGGAAGTGCGACGGATCGCGGAACATCTCGCTGACCGGAATCGTCAGCAATTGCAGCAACTGCATGAACGCTGTCGGGTCATGCAGAACCTTTTCCTGCAAGGCCGAAATCGTCGCGCACTCGAACTGGCTCAACGCGTGCTGCACCCGGCGCTTGATCGAAGCACCGGAGTAATCGCGAAAATCGTAGCTGTACTTGAGGTAGATCGCCTCAATCAACAAGCGCAGTTCGATTTCACTGTTTCGTTCGGCTGGCGTACTGCGTTCCACTAAATGCGTTCCATCTTCGGTAACCACACGCGAATCAGCGAGAACAGGCGATCCAGGTCGATGGGCTTGGCCAGGTAATCATTGGCGCCCGCCTGCAGGCAGCGCTCCTGATCGTCCTTCATGGCCTTGGCCGTCACCGCGATGATCGGCAGCTTGCGCCAGCGCGGATCCTTGCGGATTTCAATGGTGGCTTCAAAACCGTCCATTTCCGGCATCATCACGTCCATCAACACCAGATCGATGTCCTCGACTTCGTTAAGTCTCTCAATCGCCTCACGGCCGTTACGGCCGATGACCACGACTGCACCTTTGGTCTCCAAGGCGCTGGTGAGGGCGAAAATGTTGCGTACATCGTCGTCCACCAGCAGCACCTTGCGACCCTCGAAGACCTTGTCGCGGCTGCGCGCGGTCTTGAGCATCTTCTGCCGTTCATGGGACAACTGCGATTCGACTTTGTGCAGAAAGAGTGTGACCTCGTCCAGCAAGCGCTCCGGCGAGCGCGCGCCCTTGATGATGATCGAGCGCGAATACTTGCGCAGTTCGGCCTCTTCATCGCGGGTCAGGTTGCGCCCGGTGTAGACGATGACCGGCGGGAACGAGCAGATGTCTTCGGTCGACATGCGCTTGAGCAGATCATTGCCGAGCATGTCCGGCAACTTCAGGTCGATGATCATGCAATCGTAAATTGTCGTGCGCAGCAGCTCCAAAGCGTCCTGTGCAAGGCCAACGGCAGTAATTTCGATGTCTTCGTCGCCGATCAGCCGCGCGATGCTTTCGCGCTGCAAATCGTCATCCTCAACCAGCAGCACGCGTTTGACCTTCTGGGTCAGCTTGGCTTCGAGACGGGCGAACACGTCCTTGAGCTCTTCGCGGGTGGTCGGTTTGACCGCATAACCGATGGCGCCCATGTGCATGGCCGCTTCAACGCGATCTTCGACGGAAATCACGTGCACCGGGATGTGCCGGGTTTCGGCGTGCTCTTTCAGGCGTTGCAGTACGGTGAGGCCAGAGTGATCCGGCAGGCGCATATCGAGCAGGATCGCATCCGGAACGAACTCTTTGGCCAGGTCATAACCCTCGTCTGCGCCATGGGCCACCAGACACTGATAGCCGAGTTCATGCGCGAGATCGTAGAGGATGTGCGCAAAGTTCGGCTCATCTTCCACCACCAGAATGCAACGCGTGGCGAATGGCGCCTTGTTGCGGTCATCGGCGAAGCGCGGAATATGCACTGGCGCCAACGGCGAAACCACCGGTGCTACCGGTGCGCTGACCATTGTGGCGGGCGGCGTAAAGGTCAACGGCGCGAACGGCACTTCATGGGACTCGTTGAACTGCTGCGGCAACACCAAGGTGAAGACACTGCCCTGCCCCGGCGTGCTGCTGACGCTGATCGAGCCACCAAGCAAGGTCGCCAGATCCCGCGAAATCGACAAGCCCAGACCGGTGCCGCCGTATTTGCGGTTGGTGGTGCCGTCGGCCTGGCGGAACGCTTCGAAAATGCTCTCCTGCTGGTTGGCGGCAATGCCGATACCCGAATCGCGGACAATGAACGCAATCCGATCATCAGGCTGACCAGCGATGGTCAGGCTAACGGTGCCTTTCTCGGTGAACTTCACAGCGTTGGACAGCAGGTTCTTGATCACCTGCTCCAGACGCTGGCGGTCGGTGTAGAGCATGCCCGGAGCACCGGGCTGCAGATCGACGCTGAAGGTCAGTTGTTTGTCTGCCGCCAAAGGTTCGAACACGCTGCGCAAGCCATCGGCCAGACGCGCGACGCTGGTGTTCTCCGGAATCACTTCAAGCTTGCCCGCCTCGACCTTGGAGATATCCAGAATGTCGTTGATCAGGTTGAGCAGGTCGTTGCCAGCGGAGTAGATCGACTCGGCAAACTTGACCTGTTCGGCGCTGAGGTTGTCCTGCGGGTTTTCCGCCAGCAACTTGGCCAGAATCAGCGAACTGTTCAGCGGCGTGCGCAGTTCGTGGGACATGTTGGCGAGGAATTCGGACTTGTACTTGCTCGAACGCTGCAACTCTTCCGCGCGTTCTTCGAGCTGCACCTGGGCCTGATTGAGTTCGGTGTTCTTCAGGTCCATGGCGTCGCGTTGCTCGGCCAGGGTTTGCGCCTGTTCGGCGAGCTGCTCGTTGGTCTGTTCCAGTTCGACCTGCTGGGTTTCCAGATGCGCCTGGGACTCCTTGAGAATCCGCGACTGTTCTTCCAGCTCTTCGTTGGCGGTTTTCAGCTCTTCCTGCTGCACCTGCAACTCTTCGTTGAGCTGCTGGGTTTCGGCCAGCACTTCTTGCAGTCGCTGGCGATAGCGCGCGGCTTCGATGGAAGTGCCGATGTTGCCGGCGATCAGTTCCAGCAGTTCGATATCGCGATCATTGAGAGGACGCAGGAAACCCAGCTCGATCACGCCGTTGACGCGGTCGTCATCACTGGTCGGCACCACCATCACACTGTGCGGCAAGCCTTCACCCAGCCCTGAGCTGACTTTGAAGTAGTCCGCCGGCACCGAATCGAGACGAATCAGCCGCGCCTGTTGCGCCACCTGGCCAACGATGCCCTCGCCGCTGTAGATCGACTGGTCCTGCTCTTCCTGCTCGCGGGAGAAACCATAAGTCGCGACACGCTTGAGGCCGCCGTGCTCTTCGCGCACATACAGCGCAGCCACAGCGGTGCCGAGGTATTGCGCACAGAACTGCAGAATATTGCGTCCCAGCAGATTCAGCGTCAGTTGCCCCAGCACCTGCTCGGCCAGTTCGGTCTGACCATTGCGCAACCACGCCTGCTGTTCCAGGCGCTCGGCACTGGCTTCCTGTGCAGCCAGGGTCGCCCCGTAGCTCTGCGACAGATTGACCAGATCACGACGGCCAATATAGGCCAGCAAGCCGCTGATACCGGCGATGAACACCAGGTAAAGACTGATGCTCCAGATCGTCGTGCGACGTACGTCTTCATTACGCGTCGTGCGCAGTACCTGTTCGGTTTCGATAACGTCTTCGAATTGCTTGCGGATTTCATCAGTCAGACGCTTGCCGCGCCCGGCCTTGACCGCGCCCCGGTAATCGCCGCTGGAACGCTGCAGATCGATCATCGACTGTGCGTAATTGGCCCACTCGATCTGCAAGGCTTGCAAGCGGCGCAGACGATCGGTCTGCACCGGGTTATCGGCGGTCAGTTCGAGCAAGGTATTGAGTGCTACGGTAATACGCGGCTTGGCCGTTTCATACGGGTCGAGGAAGTGCTCGTCGCCGCTGAGCAGAAAACCGCGCATGCCGGTTTCCAGGTCCACGGTGAGCTTCACCGCTTCATTGGCGTTATTGATCACCCGGTCGGTGTGCTCCACCCACTGGATCACCGACAGCAGATAAGTGATCAGCGACACGAAGAACACGGCACTGAGTACACCGACGCCCAAGGGCAGACTGATGTTGCGACTCAGGAGTTTGCGAAACCGTTGCTCATCAACCGTAGACTGAGAGGACATGGGGCAGCCTTGTCGAACTGTTGAAAAACAGGGAGTTTGCCCCAAAACGGCGGTATGGATCCATTTTTCTCACACGTTTAGTCGCAAATTCCTACGCACACAGGCGTGTTTGCGGCCCCGAACAGTTATCCTTGCGACCCCATCCGCAGCTATGCTTTTTTTCTGTCGGGTGGGGAACTTGTGGCACTGCGCCACTTACTGATGAAGAAGCCCGGCACTTTTGATCGACCGGCGACCCTGAACTGACTTTTGAGAGCCTTATTATGTCTACCCCCACCTCCACCATCCTTGTCGTAGAAGACGACGACATCGTGCGCATGCTGATTGCCGATGTGCTGGAGGAGTTGGAGTTCAAGGTGCTTGAGGCGGAAGATGGCGACGCTGCGCTGGAGCTTCTCGAGGACATGAATAATCACATTGACCTGATGATGACCGATCACGGTCTGCCGGGCATGAACGGTCGCGAACTGGCAACCAAAGCTCGCGAATTGCGCCCCGCCTTGCCGATTCTGTTCGCCAGTGGATATGCCGAATCCATTGACGTGCCTAAAGACATGCATGTCATCGGCAAACCGTTTTCAATTGATCAACTGCGCGACAAGGTAAAAACAATACTGGGGTAGAGTCAAAAGCGTCTCAAGTGTATGGCGTGCGACAACATTCGACGCACGCTGTTATATCCCCGAATATCTTGCAATGCACTAGACCTGTAACTACGCAACGGACATTACTTATCCTGAGTTAACGCTTTGATCCTGCGCAACCAAAAAATGTGCGCCGGCATTAAAGACACTTCAAACTCATCAGACTCAGGATACAACTTATGCGGCCGGCGTTACCCATTGATACTTCATTCATAGACCGCTCCGTTTACGACAAACAGGAGCGAGCGCACATCACTCGCGCCCTGAGGACTACTTTAACGAGCCTTGATTCGAGCGTGACGGTTGATCGTTTCACCGTGAGTGCATCTCTGCCATCGGATTCAACTGTCGACCTGCAAGACCTGTTTATCCCTCGCGTTGCCGGCAGTACATTTGACGAGGCGTATGATCCTGCTCGCAACGTAATGCGGAAAATGACTCAAACCGAGGCGTTTTCGATCCTGCTCAACAAACTTTCTTACGCTGCCGATATTCAAGTCGGCATTGACGTCAATGCCGATCTTTTCATGGTCTTTGACTCTTATCGTTTCAGCATGCCAACAGCGTCTGATCACACCGGAGCGCTGGCTGGTGAAGTGATGATACTTGCAGAACTCGCCAAACAAACCGGTGGTTATGTCTACTCCGGCGAAGTGACAGGCGTCGAGCAGTGGCTGGCCTTCGGGGGTTTTACGCTACCGAAAACCCAAGGTGAAACAGAACACCTTATCGCCTATCTCGACTTCGAAATTCCCGCGCCCCCGGCACTGGGCGATTATCATGAATTATTGTCAGCCGATGAGAACTCACCGTTCCATTTGTCGGTTTCCGACCGTGAAACCATTACCCAAGTCATTCAGCAAACCACTCAAGGCAAGACGAGCCTTTTACAAAAGCTAACATTCGCTAACTTTAATTTGATTCCAGCCCCCGATAAGCGCAACAACGCAGATAAATTTCTGGAAAGCTTCTTGAAAAATAAGATCACTTCCAGTGTCGGCGAAGCACTCCATCAAAGTCTCGACTGGCATCTGGCTACGGACGATGCGCAAGTGCGCGACCGCCAACTCAAAGAGTTAATGGTCGCAGCGCTGATCATCGATATCGAAGCGCAGTCCGATGAGCCCTCCATCGCGGGGTATGACGTCTATCAACCCTTGAACGCAACACGCAGCGTCGCACAAGTGCGCGAAGACCTTGAACTGCATCTGATTGCCAAAGGTTTGATCGAACCGGACAACGCGCCGCTGGCAGCGCATCTGCTCCTGGCCGGGACAGCACCCGAATTTCTTGTTCAGGACATCCCGTCCGAATTGACGCTGGACAAGCCCGGATGGGTGGCCATAACGCAAGCCGTGGCGTTGATAGAATCAGCATCGCCAGGATCATCACGCTTGATGACGTTTGCGCAGATCAAAGCGTTTTCGGATCTGGCGCCCGTTACCCCCGAGCAGAACGAATTACACGACGCCGCCGGAATTATCCCCGTAGTCAATTGGGCAGTGCTCAATGACGTCATCACTTACCGGATGGCAAAGGACTACGACAAAGACGCTCTGGTCAAATCCACAACGTATTTCAATCGCTACATGGAAGCGCTCGGGCAGTCCGAAACGGGCCTGTCAACCACGCCTCCCGATCGGACTAAAATCGCGTTGCAGGAACTGAAAAGAGTGATGCCAGATGGTGGCTATATCGAACAGAAAACTTTCGAAATAACCTACCTCGGCAGCTTTGGTGAGCGCAGTTGGTTGGAGGGTTTGAAAGCGGCGCATCCGGCAGGCATTCTCAGCGAGTTCTGGGACTTTATTGCTACCAGTACGGATAACAATAAATACGCAATAAACAGTCTGTTACGGCTGCGCCTGTCGATTCTGGATCTTTACCTCTCCGGCGACCTTGTTGAAGAAGGTAAATTGTCGGAGAAGTTCAAGCAACAAAGCGGCTTCAATCCGCCACCCGCTGCTTTCACTCGCCTGGGGGAACTTGGATCGCCTGAAAAGCTGTTTGATAAAGCCTTCGACACTTATTATCAGAACGTCCGACAAGGATTATCGTCGGTTATCAAAATGGCCCTTTGCAACATGTCGGAGCAGGATCGGTATGCACTGACAAATGGGCACATGACGCTCTACACCGTCAGGAAAGAAGTCAATCCGCTGAACCCACAGGAAGAAACCCAAAGCGATCGCGATGAGGCGAAAGGCCGTTATGGGATCATTCTCTGCTGCAAGAACGGACGCGAAACGCATGCCTATGAATTGTTTACGTTGCGCGGGTTGTGTCGCGCGCGACCGGAACTGGCAGCCATGTTGCAAGACACCGGGATCATTCATGATCACCCTACACTCTCGTATCTTGGCGACAAGCAAGACTTCCAGCCAAAAAACAAAGCTCAGGAATGGCCTCTGGACTTTGCGGCCTACAACGAAGGTAGCGAGCCACGAACCAGCCAGACGTCCAGTGTCGTCGTAGAGAAACTTTGGCACATGAGTCTGAGTGCGACCGACGTGCGACCGGTCTCGCTGTTTTTCTCTCGTACAGCCGATGACATCGCCGAATGCATACTGACCGATCATCCCGTTGCGAGCCGCGATGAGTTGTATGACTCGCTTGATGTCTACACAGGTTTGAAAGAGTGGCGTAGTACCAAAGACAAGATCGAGCGGGTGGTGATCAATGTGATCGTGCCTTTCAAGCAATGTATTGAAGACATTCGCTCCGGGCGCGCTGATCGCGTGTCAGAAGGGATCGGCGGGTGCGTTCTGGACGGACTTTCGGTCCTCGGATTGTTGGTTGGCCTAGGCTCAACGGCAGCAAGCATTATCGCCAAAACAGGCTCGACAACACTCAAACTACTGAAAATTTCCAGAGCTATCGCCCGTGCAGCCCTGTCCCTGATCAACCCGCTCGACGGGCTGCCGACGCTGGCACGCAAGGGCCTGCGACTTGCAGGGCGGGGCGTTGTCTTTGTCGGCGAAAACGGTCTGAACGCAGTCAGAACCGCCAATACGCAGCTGCGAAAACTGGCCGGCGGCGCAAACGCCTACGATTTGTTCAAGGCCGAACGACTGACCGATATGCGTCAGGCGACCTGGCGGCGGGCCGGCAGTCTCGACCAGACACTTGACATTGCAGTGCTTGAACGCAACAGGGAATGGCACGCGTTCAATCTTAGGACCGGGGGGGCGTGGGGGCCTAAGTTGAAGGTATTCAATCTGAGCAACTTTTCACCCTTCAAGCGTTTTTTCACAAAACCCACACCTTTCAGTTACACACAAGGCTATCTGACAAAAGGCATTCAGCATGCAAAAGGCAGTTTGGACAACACAATAGAGATGATCTCGAACATACATGCAAGCGATCATGAGGTGGACTGGTTACTCAAAAATGTATTTGGTACCACCAGCAGTGAAGCCATTGAATACATCAATAAAAACTTGCGCGTCATGCGCAAGGATCTAGATCACGTCCAACTTTCTAACGTAGTTTTTCGACCTCCCGTGCCGGAAGTCCTCGCCTCCTTGCGCCTCGAAAGCTACGCAAAATGGAAAGCAGGCATCGAGGCCGGAGCGAATGTGAAAAAAACCGGGTTTCTGGCGATTTATTCAGACAATCTGGATGCGTACTACAAGTCGTTCAAGTATGACGATGCGATTATTGGAGATGTCCTCGTGCACGAAATGTCCCACGGAGGGCATGGTACACTGGACATGTACTACGCCGGCGAGCAGGCCGGAAAAACCGATGCCGTCGGGCTGTTTGAGTTTGCCAAGAATCCGTACAAAAAAGCGCACCCCAAGAACTTAATCAGCCCGCATCGCCGGTTTGCACAACAAAAGGGCTATGATGATTTTGAGCAACTCAGAGGGTCGCTGCCCTACTTCGTAAATGACCATCCTCCACTTGTGAATGCGGATTCGTATGCACTGTTTGTTTCACTTCTCGATCAGCGCAAGACCGCACCTGCTGCGTTTCAAACCAATCTCTCGATCATAGAAAATGGATTGAAGACACTCACGCCTGAAAATTTTATCCAGGGGCCGTTGCTGCTTGACCTTGCAAGACCCGCTTTTTAAAGAACACAGGCCGCACTTGATCACTGTGGCTGTGTTCTAATTGCGCCCTTTTTCTCACCGAGAGGATCTGCACCCATGACCCAATCCGATAACACCAAAGTTCTGGTCATCGGTTACGTCTGGCCAGAGCCGCGCTCCTCAGCGGCGAGCGGGCACGTCATGCAGATCCTCGAAACCTTTCTGCAACAAGGCTGGAACATTACCTTCAGCAGCCCGGCCGGTCCCGGAGAGCACAAAGCCGATCTTGCTGCACTCGGCATCCGCGAAGTCGCCATCGAACTGAACAACAGCAGCTTCGATCATTTCATCAGCGAACTGGCGCCGGACATTGTCTTGTTCGACCAGTTCATGATGGAAGAGCAGTTCGGCTGGCGGGTTGAGAAACACTGCCCTCAGGCGCTGCGCGTGCTGGAAACGTCCGACCTGCAAAGTCTGCGGCATGCGCGTCATCAGCGACTCAAGTCTCGCCTCAAGGTCAATCCTGATCAGAATGATTTCAGTGATGTATTCGCCCCGGCCCTGCGCGACGAGTTCGAACTGATGGCCGACACCGATCTGGCCAAACGCGAAATTGCCGCGCTGTATCGTTGCGATCTCAACCTGATGATCTCCGAAGTGGAAATCGAATTATTGATCGAGCAGTTCGGCTTGCCCCGGCAATTGCTGCACTGGTGTCCGTTGATGATCGCCCCACCTGCGGTCACCGCCGCCGCATTTGCAGAACGCGCGCACTTCTTGAGTATCGGCAACTTCCGCCATGCGCCCAACTGGGATGCCGTGCTGTGGATGAAGAGCACGATCTGGCCTTTGATTCGTCAACAATTGCCCCAGGCACAACTGCACATCTACGGCGCCTATACGCCGCCGAAAGCCACGGCACTGCATAACGCCAGCGAAGGTTTTCATATCATGAACTGGGCCGAAGATGCATTGCAGGTGATGTCGGCTGCGCGGGTCTGTCTGGCGCCTCTGCGCTTTGGTGCCGGCATCAAGGGCAAACTGATCGACGCCATGCTGTGCGGCACGCCCAGCGTCACGACCCCGGTGGGCGCTGAGGGCATGCACGGCAACCACGCCTGGCCCGGCGCTGTCACGGGCAGCGCAATCGAATTGGCCAACAGTGCCGTGGCGCTTTATAACGACGAGGCGCGTTGGCAGGAGGCCTGCCAGGCGGGATATACGCTGCTGAATGAACGCTATCAACAGTCCGTACACGGTTTGGCATTGATAGAGAAACTGCGTTATTGCCAACAGCATTTGCATGAACTGAGAGCTAAAAACTTTACCGGAAGTATGCTTCGCCATCACTCGCACAAAAGCACGCAATATATGTCGCAATGGATCGAAGCGAAAAACCGGAACATTTAACCGGCGTCAAACATACAAACAAAAACTTTCACATAACTTGCATTAAAAGCCGACTTTGCCCATCAGTCGCCACCCGTTATAAACATCCTGCGCGCACTTCAAAAAACTTATAAATCAAACGCAGGATGTATCACATGAACAACCATGAAAATTTTCAACCCTATCAATGGATGGCCGACGCGCCGCAACTTGATAACTTGTCGCTTTTCGAAATGACCTTGCCGGGTGCCCATAACGCTGGCTGCGACTGGGAAGCGGGTTATGCACTGATACCCGGCAAAAATCTGGTTGCCTGTCAGGACGTATCCTTTTATTCACAATTGAATCGCGGCGCTCGTGCACTCGATGTACGCCTGACTTCTGACAATAAAGCGCAAGGCCTGGCCAAGTTCAGTTTCCATCATGGCGGTTACCGATCTTCCCGTACGCTTGCAGATCTTGTCCGTGACATAAAAGCTTTCTATGAAAGAAACATCAATGAATTCATCATTCTGGACTTTCATGAACTGGGAGAAGACAAGGTCGCCTTCGATCATTCGGGATTTCAGGCATTGCTGCTGGAGCATCTGGGTGACCGGATGATCCCTACCCGGAATCTGCACCTGACGCTTGGCCAGCTCAAGGCGATCAGCCCTTTGCAGAGAATCATGGTGGCAGCCTCCATGACCTGGGAAACCGAGGACTACCGGATTCTTGGAAAAATTCAGCACAAGTGGATCGATAAACAGTTTGTCAGCTCTACCAACTTACACGGTTACATCAAAGAAGTATTGAGCACACCCGCCAGCACACTTCGCCCATGGTCGCTGTCAGCCACATGTTTCGGGATCGGCCCTCAGCGAATTCTGGATGATCTCGACAACTGGTTTGATCCAGCCAGATCCGACTGGGCAAAAAAGTGCAACATTATCAATTTCGACTTTATAAAAAACTCGAACATTGTGCGCTTTTGCCAGATGGCCAATCTGGAAAAAGCCATCGAGAAGTCCAGAAGCACCGTCCGCGAGCAGGCTGTTTGAGTGAAGCTGGCGCAAGCCCCGAGAAACGAGGCATGATCGGCAGGCGATAACAAAAAAGTAGCTCGCCATGACCCGAACCGCCCGCGTGACCGACCCCTCATACGAGTTGATGGATGACCATAACGGCTTGTCCATCATCTACCGTCAGCATGGTTTTCCGTGTCCGCTGGTGCGCTGGCATTTTCACAAGGAATATGAACTGCACCTGATCGTCGCCAGCTCCGGCAAGGTGTTCATCGGCGACTACATCGGCAACTTTTACCCCGAAACCCTGTTCCTCACCGGCCCCAATCTGCCGCACAACTGGATCAGTCAGGTAGCCGAAGACGAGGTGGTGGAAAAGCGCGACATGCTGGTCAACTTCACCGACGAGTTGTTCGAGAGCGGCCACCAGGTGTTTGCCGAGCTGAAAAGCCTGGCGCCCTTGCTCGAGCGCGCGCAGTACGGCATCGAGTTTCGCTGCAAGCGCACCATCCGCCAGGCCATGACACTGATGCAGCGCATCGCCGACAGTAAGGGCATCACCCGCCTCGGGCACTTTTTCATCCTGATGGAACTGCTTGCCGCCAGCGATGATTTCCAGTTGTTGTCCGGCGCCACCACCCCGCAACTGGCCGACGAGCACAACATCGATCGTACCAACCGGGCCGTCGATTACATCTTCAGCCATTACGCCCGCGACATTTCCCTGGAAGAAGTCGCCGAGCACTTGGGCATGACGCCGACTTATTTCAGCCGGGTGTTCAAACAAGCCACCGGGCGCAACTTCATCGAATTCGTTAATCGCCTGCGTATCAGCAAATCCTGCGAGCTGCTGGCCGACGGCGACAAACCGGTGACCGAGGTGTGCTTCGAATCCGGTTTCAACAATATTTCCAATTTCAATCGGCGCTTTCAGCAGCTTAAAGGCATGACGCCGTCGCACTACCGGAGGCTCGCGGTGCAGCGCCTGACTGAACAGAACCACCACTGACAACGCAATTCCCCTGTAGGAGTGAGCCTGCTCGCGATAGCGGTATGAAGGTTTACAGATGTGTTGGCTGACAATCCGCTATCGCGAGCAGGCTCACTCCTACAAGGGGCTGCGTCGGCATCAGAAACCTGTACGCATTCGATAGCGTCTGACCGCTGCAAACCCCTTCCCTGCGTTTACCCCACAAAAGCCCAGTGCAAAAAAGTATCGATAAAAGTGCTAGGGATGATTTGTCAGCCCTGCGATTGAAGGCTGTAATCAGTGCACATTCTTCCAGTCGTCGGAAGACACAAAAACAATAACTGTCCTTCTGTAACCCACTGGGTGCAGAAAAGGAGTGCACGATGCAACCCACTGCAAAAGCTCTGCTTGCCCTCACCTGCATGACCCTCAGCAGCGTCAGCATTGGCGCCCAGACCCTGACCATCGCAACCGTCAACAACAGCGACATGATCCGCATGCAAAAGCTCTCGAAAACCTTCGAGACCGAGCATCCGGACATCAAGCTCAACTGGGTGGTGCTCGAAGAAAACGTCCTGCGCCAACGCCTGACTACCGACATCGCCACCCAGGGTGGTCAGTTCGACGTGTTGACCATTGGCATGTACGAAGCGGCACTGTGGGGTGGCAAAGGCTGGCTGGAACCGATGAAGGATCTGCCCGCCAGTTACGCCCTCGATGACGTGTTCCCGTCGGTGCGTGAAGGTCTGTCGGTCAAGGGTTCGCTGTACGCCCTGCCGTTCTACGCAGAAAGCTCGATCACCTACTACCGCACCGACCTGTTCAAGGATGCCGGGCTGACCATGCCGGAGCGTCCGACCTGGGAACAGATCGCCGGCTTCGCCGAAAAACTCACCAACAAAGACAAAGAGCAATACGGCATCTGCCTGCGCGGTAAAGCGGGCTGGGGCGAAAACATGGCGCTGATCACCACTGTCGCCAACGCCTACGGCGCGCGCTGGTTCGATGAGCAATGGAAACCGGAATTCACCGGGCCGGAGTGGAAAAACGCACTGAATTTCTACGTCGACACCATGAAAAAATCCGGGCCGCCGGGTGCCTCCAGCAATGGTTTCAACGAAAACCTCGCACTGTTCAACAGCGGCAAATGCGCAATGTGGGTCGATGCCAGCGTCGCCGGCTCGTTCGTCACCGACAAGACCCAGAGCAAGGTCGCCGATCACGTCGGCTTCACCTTCGCCCCGCATCAGGTCACTGATAAAGGTTCGGCCTGGTTGTACTCATGGGCGCTGGCGATTCCGACCAGCTCCAAAGCCAAAGACGCAGCGAAAGAATTCAGCGCCTGGGCGACGTCCAAGGAGTACGGCGAGCTGGTCGCCAAGACTGACGGCATTGCCAACGTACCGCCAGGCACTCGCGCCTCGACCTACAGCGACGCTTACATGAGCGCAGCGCCGTTCGCCAAGGTCACCCTGGAATCGTTGAAAGCGGCTGATCCGAGCAAACCGACGCTGAAACCGGTGCCGTACATCGGTATTCAACTGGTGACCATTCCTGAGTTCCAGGCGGTGGGCACCCAGGTCGGCAAGCTGTTCTCGGCGGCACTGATCGGCCAGACCACGGTGGATCAAGCCTTGGCGGCTGCGCAGCAAACCACTGAACGCGAGATGAAGCGCGCCGGTTATCCAAAGTAACTTTCAGCGCTCGCTCTTGCTTTTGTAGGAGTGAGCCTGCTCGCGATAGCGGTTCTCCATCCAACAAAGCGGTGACTGACACACCGCTATCGCGAGCAGGCTCACTCCTACAGGGGATCTTCATTCGCCTGTCGAATCGGTTACTGCCATGAATACTTCAACTGCCAAAGCCCACCTCGACCTGTCGCAACCTGCGCGCAAGGTCCGCGTACGCAATCCCGGCTGGTTTCTGGTCAGCCCTTCAGTGGCCCTGTTGCTGCTGTGGATGATCGTGCCGCTGGGCATGACCATCTACTTCTCGATGATCCGCTACAACCTGCTCTACCCCGGTGAAAACGAGTTCGTCGGGCTGGAAAACTTCACTTACTTTCTGACCGACTCAGGCTTCATGCCCGGTGCCACCAATACACTGCTGCTCGTGGGTAGCGTGTTGCTGATCAGCGTGGTCCTCGGTGTGTTGATCAGCGCCTTGCTGGAGGCCAGCGAGTTTCTCGGTCGCGGCATCGTCCGGGTCATGCTGATTTCGCCGTTCTTCATCATGCCCACGGTCGGCGCACTGATCTGGAAGAACCTGATATTCCATCCGGTCTCGGGGATCCTCGCCTATATCTGGAAGCTATTCGGCGCGCAACCGGTGGACTGGCTGGCGCACTACCCGCTGCTGTCGATCATCATCATTGTTTCGTGGCAGTGGCTGCCCTTCGCCATCCTGATTCTGATGACAGCCATGCAGTCCCTCGACCAGGAACAGAAAGAAGCCGCGCGCCTCGACGGTGCCGGGCCGATCGCGATCTTCTGGCACCTGACCCTGCCGCATCTGGCACGGCCGATTGCCGTGGTGGTGATGATCGAGACGATCTTCCTGCTGTCGGTGTTCGCCGAGATTTTCACCACCACCAACGGTGGCCCCGGTTATGCCTCGACCAATCTTGCCTACCTGATCTACAACCAGGCGCTGGTGCAGTTCGACGTCGGCATGGCTTCGGCGGGCGGCTTGATTGCCGTGGTCATCGCCAACATCGCCGCGATCATTCTGGTGCGGATGATCGGCAAAAACCTGACTGACAAAGCCTGAGGCCTGCCATGACTCTTCAACAATCCCGCCGGCTGCAAAGCCTGCTGCTCGGCACCCTGGCCTGGGCCATCGCGATCGTGATTTTCTTCCCGATCTTCTGGATGGTGATGACCAGTTTCAAGACCGAAATCGACGCGTTCGCCACGCCGCCGCAGTTCATCTTCACGCCGACGCTGGAGAACTACCTGCACATCAACGAGCGCAGCGACTACTTCAGCTTCGCCTGGAACTCGGTGGTGATTTCCTTCAGTGCCACAGCTTTGTGCCTGTTGATCGCGGTGCCGGCGGCCTACTCGATGGCGTTCTACGAAACCCAGCGCACCAAAGGCACACTGCTGTGGATGCTCTCGACCAAGATGCTGCCGCCGGTGGGCGTGCTGATGCCGATCTACCTGCTGGCGAAGAGTTTTGGCCTGCTCGACACGCGCATCGCACTGATCGTGATCTACACGCTGATCAACCTGCCGATCGTGGTCTGGATGGTTTACACCTACTTCAAGGACATCCCCAAAGACATCCTCGAAGCCGCGCGCCTCGACGGCGCCACGCTGTGGCAGGAAATGGTCCGCGTGCTGCTGCCGATCGCCAAGGGTGGCCTCGCTTCCACCGTGCTGCTGTCGCTGATCCTGTGCTGGAACGAGGCGTTCTGGTCGCTGAACCTGACCTCGTCGAAAGCCGCGCCACTGACGGCGTTGATCGCCTCGTATTCGAGTCCGGAAGGCTTGTTCTGGGCCAAGTTGTCGGCGGTGTCGACCCTGGCGTGTGCGCCGATTCTGATCTTCGGCTGGATCAGCCAGAAGCAACTGGTGCGCGGCCTCTCGTTCGGTGCCGTGAAATGAAGATTGAAAAGCAAAAGATCGCAGCCTTCGGCAGCTCCTACATAAAGCATGCCGTCCCCCTGTAGGAGCTGCCGCAGGCTGCGATCTTTTGATCTTAAAAAAACAACATTGCGGAGGCCCATCATCATGGCCAACCTGAAAATCAAGAATCTGCAAAAAGGCTTCGAAGGTTTCTCCATCATCAAGGGCATCGACCTTGAGGTGAACGACAAGGAATTCGTGGTCTTCGTCGGCCCGTCGGGCTGCGGCAAATCCACCCTGCTGCGGTTGATCGCCGGCCTCGAAGAAGTCAGTGGCGGCACCATCGAACTCGATGGCCGCGACATCACTGAAGTCAGCCCGGCCAAGCGCGATCTGGCGATGGTGTTCCAGACCTACGCGCTGTACCCGCACATGACAGTGAAGAAGAACATGTCGTTCGCCCTCGATCTGGCCGGCGTACCGAAAGCCGAAGTCGAGAAGAAAGTCGGCGAAGCGGCGCGCATTCTCGAACTCGGGCCGATGCTTGAGCGCAAACCAAAACAGCTTTCCGGTGGCCAGCGCCAGCGCGTCGCCATCGGCCGTGCCATCGTGCGCAATCCGAAAATCTTCCTGTTCGACGAACCTCTGTCCAACCTCGACGCCGCGCTGCGGGTGCAGATGCGTCTGGAGTTGCTGCGTCTGCACAAAGACCTGCAAGCGACGATGATCTACGTGACCCACGATCAGGTCGAAGCGATGACCATGGCCGACAAGGTCGTGGTGCTCAACGGCGGCAAGATCGAACAGGTCGGCTCACCGCTGGATCTGTATCACAACCCGGCAAACATCTTCGTCGCCGGGTTCCTCGGCACGCCGAAAATGGGCTTCCTCAAAGGCAAGATTGCCCGCATCGATGGCCAGAGCTGCGAAGTCTCGCTGGACGCTGGGACGCGCATCACCCTGCCCTTCAATCCTGCCAACCTCAGTGTCGGCAGCGCCGTGACCCTCGGCATTCGCCCGGAACATCTGGAACTGGCGCAACCGGGCGACTGCAGCCTGCAAGTCACTGCCGACGTCAGCGAACGCCTGGGCAGCGACACCTTCTGCCACGTCACCACCAACGCCGGCGAAGCCCTGACCATGCGCGTGCGCGGGGATCTGGCCAGCCGTTACGGCGAACAACTGAGCCTGCACCTCGATGCTGCGCACTGCCATTTATTCGATGCCGAAGGTATCGCGTTGACCCGTCCGCTGCGCGCTGCGGCCTGATTTCGAGAACTCCCGATGAAACTCAACCAACAGAACCTCCATCGTCTGGCCAGCGAAGTGCAACTGCCGGCCTACAAACTCAGCGACACCCGTCAAGGCATCGCCCACATCGGCGTCGGCGGTTTCCATCGCGCGCATCAGGCGTATTACACCGATGCCTTGATGAACACCGGCGAAGCCCTCGACTGGGCCATTTGCGGCGTCGGCCTGCGCGCCGAAGACCGCCGCGCCCGCGACGATCTCAAGGAACAGGATTATCTGTTCACGCTGTTCGAACTCGGTGACAGCGACGACACCGAAGTCCGCGTGATCGGTGCGATTCGCGACATGCTGCTGGCCGAGGACGGCACTCAGGCGTTGATCGACAAACTCGCCGACCCACAGATCCGCATCGTCTCGCTGACCATCACCGAGGGCGGTTATTGCATCGACGACAGCAACGGCGAATTCATGGCGCACTTGCCGCAGATTCAGCATGATCTGGCCCACCCGGACAACCCGAAAACCGTGTTCGGTTTCTTGTGTGCAGCCCTGGAAAAACGCCGGGCGGCGGGCATCCCGGCGTTTACCGTGATGTCTTGCGATAACCTGCCGCATAACGGCGCGGTGACGCGCAAGGCGCTACTGGCATTTGCCACGCTGCGCAATAGCAACCTGTGCAGCTGGATCGACGCCAACGTCAGTTTCCCCAACGCCATGGTCGACCGCATCACGCCGATGACCAGCACCGCGCATCGCCTGCAACTGGCCGATAAACACAGCGTCGACGATGCCTGGCCGGTGGTCTGCGAGCCGTTCGTGCAATGGGTGCTGGAGGACAAATTCGTCAACGGTCGCCCGGCCTGGGAAAAGGTTGGCGTGCAGTTCACCAATGATGTTTCGCCCTACGAAGAAATGAAGATCAAATTGCTCAACGGCAGCCACCTCGCGCTGACGTATCTGGGCTTTTTGAAGGGCTACCGGTTTGTGCACGAGACCATGAACGATCCGCTGTTCGTGCGTTATATGCGCGCCTACATGGATCTCGACGTGACCCCGCAACTGGCGCCGGTGCCGGGCATTGATCTGACGGATTACAAAAACACCCTGGTGGCGCGGTTTTCCAATCAGGCGATTGCCGATCAACTGGAGCGGGTGTGTTCGGACGGTTCGTCGAAGTTTCCCAAGTTCACCATTCCGACCATCAACCGGTTGATTGCCGATGGGCAGGAGACCAAACGGGCGGCGTTGGTGGTGGCGGCGTGGGCGTTGTATTTGAAGGGTGTGGATGAGAATGGTGATACCTATTCGATTCCTGATCCACGCGCGGCGTTTTTTCAGGCGTTGGTGGCGGACGATGCTTTAATTACGCAGCGGTTGTTGGCGGTCGAGGAGATTTTTGGCACGGCGATTCCGCGTTCGGCGGAGTTTGTGGCGGCGTTTGAGTGGTGCTGCAATAGCTTGCGCGAGGACGGTGTGACGCGGACTTTGCAGCGGATTCTGGATTGAAAAGCCCCTCACCCTAGCCCTCTCCCGGAGGTAGAGGGGACTGACCGAGTGGTTTGTGCGCCTTACATCGACCTGAAAGTCCGGAGTTGAACTCAGGTTTTGAACAGCTCCGGTTTGAGAGAACCGCAGTCGAACTCAGATTTTGAACAGCACCTGATTGAGATATCCGGAGTCAAACTCAAATTTTGAACAGCCCCCGATCGGCTCCCTTCCCCCTCGCCCCCTTGGGGGAGAGGGCTGGGGTGAGGGGGTAAGCTCTTGATCTTCACCACACCCCGAATGGTTCAAACATGACAACACAACAACTCTTCCTGGGCATCGACTGCGGCACCCAAGGCACCAAAGCCATCATCCTCGACGCCGCGACCGGTCAAGTCCTCGGCCAGGGCGCCGCCGCCCACACGATGATCAGCGGCGCCAACGGCCGCCGCGAACAAGACACCCAGCAATGGCTGGAAGCCTTCACCCTCGCCACCCGCAGCGCCCTGCTGGCGGCGAATGTCGATGGCCAGTCGATCCTCGGCATCGGCGTCTCCGGCCAGCAACACGGTCTGGTCCTGCTCGATGATCAAGGTGAAGTGCTGCGCCCGGCCAAGCTCTGGTGCGACACCGAAACCAGCGCCGAAAACGACCGTCTGCTGACTCATCTGGGCGGTGAAAAAGGTTCACTGGAACGCCTCGGCGTGGTCATCGCCCCAGGCTACACCGTGTCGAAACTGCTCTGGACCAAAGAACAACACCCCGTAGTGTTCTCGCGCATCGCACGCATCCTGCTGCCCCACGACTACCTGAACTTCTGGCTCACCGGCCGCGCCTGCAGCGAATACGGCGACGCTTCCGGCACCGGCTATTTCAACGTGCGCACCCGCCAATGGGACTTGCAACTGCTGCGCGACATCGACGCCAGCGGACGCCTGCAAGCAGCTTTACCGGAGTTGATCGACGCGCACCAATCAGTCGGCACCCTCCTCCCGGCGATTGCCGAACACCTCGGCATCAACCCCAATGCGCTGGTCTCCAGCGGTGGCGGCGACAACATGATGGGCGCCATCGGCACCGGCAATATTCAGCCCGGCGCGATCACCATGAGCCTCGGCTCCTCCGGCACGGTGTACGCCTATTCCGAAGTGCCGAAAGTCAGCCCGGACGCCTCGGTTGCGACGTTCTGCTCGTCGAGTGGCGGTTGGTTGCCGCTGATCTGCACCATGAACCTGACCAACGCCACCGGCGCGATTCGTGAGCTGTTCGACCTCGATCTGCAGCAGTTCAACGAGCTCGTCGCCCAGGCCCCCATCGGCGCTAACGGCGTGAGCATGCTGCCGTTCCTCAACGGCGAACGCGTCCCCGCCCTGCCCCACGCCACCGGCAGCCTGCACGGTTTGACGCTGGATAACCTGACACAGGCCAACCTCTGCCGCGCCGCTGTCGAAGGCACCACCTTCGGTTTGCGCTACGGGCTGGATTTGCTCCGCCACAATGGTTTACAAAGCCGCAGCATTTGCCTGATCGGCGGCGGTTCGAAAAGCGCGGTGTGGCGGCAGATCGTCGCCGACATCATGAACACCCCAGTGATCTGCACCGAACAAAGCGAAGCTGCCGCCCTCGGCGCGGCGATACAAGCGGCGTGGTGCAAATCCTGGTCGAACGGCCACGAAGACACCCTCGCCGACCTGTGCCAGCGCTGCGTGAAACTCGATTCCAGCAGCGAAACCCTGCCGATTGCCGTCAACGTCGCGGCGTTCCAGCAGGCCTATGAACGCTATCAACAGCATGTCGCAACCCTATAAAGAGCAAACAATTATGTATTTGGTGTGTGGCGAAGCCCTGTTTGATTTTTTCAGTGAAGACGATGCCAGTGGTCTGGCCTCGAAAGTGAATTTCAAGGCGATTGCCGGCGGCTCGCCGTTCAACGTCGCTGTCGGTTTGCGCCGTCTGGGCGTGGACTCGGCCTTGTTTGGCGGGCTGTCCACCGACTACCTCGGCCGCCGCTTGCAGCAAGTGCTGCAGGACGAAGGCGTGTGCCCGGACTATCTGGTGGAGTTCGCCGCGCCGACCACGCTGGCCATGGTCGCCGTCGGTGCCAATGGCTCGCCGCACTACAGCTTTCGTGGTGAAGGCTGTGCCGATCGGCAACTGAGTCTTGCGCATCTGCCGACACTGGGCCCCGAGGTGCGTGGTCTGCATATCGGCTCGTTCTCGCTGGTGGTGCAGCCGATCGGCGACACCTTGCTGACCCTGGTGCAGCGTGAAAGCGGCAAACGCCTGATCACCCTCGACCCGAACGTGCGCCTCAATCCCGAGCCGAACATCGACCTGTGGCGTGAGCGCATCGCGACGCTGGTGCCGCTCGCCGATCTGATCAAGGTCAGCGACGAAGACTTGAGCCTGCTCTATCCCGAACAGGACCCGCAACGCGTGATCGAAGGCTGGCTCGAACAACGCTGCCAGATCGTCTTCCTCACCCGGGGCGGCGACGGCGCCACCGTGTTCAGCCGCCAACACGGCACATGGTCAGTCCCGGCAGCCTCGGTAAAGATTGCCGACACCGTTGGCGCGGGCGACACCTTCCAGGCCGCGTTGATCACCTGGCTGACCGAGCACGGTCTGGACTCGGTCGAAGGCGTTCAGCAACTCGCCCGCGAGCAGATCGACGCCATGCTCAGGTTCGCCGTGCAAGCCGCCGCGCTGACCTGCAGCAAGACCGGCCCGGATCTGCCCTATCGTCACCAATTGAGCTGAGCGCGTAGACTGTCGGCCTTTTTGCGCACGACGGGATAACGGCTTTTGAATTACGGGCAGACGCTTGGACTACTGACACTGGCAACGCTACTGAGCGGGTGCGGCACCTCGCCGCCCCGCTCGCCGGAAGACATCTGCGAAATCTTCCGGGAAAAAAGCGACTGGTACGACGCTGCGCAAGTCACGCAAAAACGCTGGGGCGTGCCGATTCAGGTGCCCTTCGCGATCATGTATCAGGAATCCGGCTACCGCTACGACGCCAAGACCCCGCGCAAATACCTGCTGTGGGTGATCCCGTGGGGCCGCGTGTCGACCGCTTCAGGTTATGCGCAAGCCAAGGATGAAGTCTGGGCCGATTACCAGAAAAGCACCGGCCGCAGCGGAGCCGATCGCGAAGACTTCGACGACGCCATCGACTTTGTCGGCTGGTACATGGACAAAACCTATTCGATCAACGGCGTCTACAAGTACGACGCCTATAACCAGTACCTCAACTACCACGAAGGCTGGGGCGGCTTCCGCAACAAGACTTACGCGAGCAAAGCCTGGCTGATGCCAACGGCGCGCAAAGTGCAGAACCGCTCGGATGTATATGCGCGGCAATATGCCGGGTGCAAGGACGATTTGAATCGGGGGTTCTGGAGCCGGTTCTGGCATTGGTTGTAACGGTGACTTCAAGGGCCTCATCGCGAGCAGGCTCACTCCTACAATGGATCAATGTCGAACACGATATCCGCGTCCACTGAAGATCCCCTGTAGGAGTGAGCCTGCTCGCGATAGCGCCCGATCAAGCACTACACATCCAAGACCTACAACACCGAAAAGCTATAACTCACAATCAACCGTGTCTCATCCACATCCCGGGCAAACTTCTCATAGTTGGTGCGATACGTCGCATTACGCAAACGCAGACTCACATCCTTGAACGTGCCCGTCTGAATCACATACTTCAACTCGCTGTCGCGTTCCCACTCCTTGCCTTCCTGATCACTGCCCAACACCTTGATGTGGTCACCGTTCACATAACGGGTCAGGAAGCTCAAACCATTAATACCAATGGCCTTGAAGTCATAGTCATAACGCAGTTGCCAGGAACGTTCCTGCGCAGCGGCGAAGTCGTTGACCTGCACATAGTTGACCAGATACGGGTTACTGCCATCCAGATACGGCATCGAGTTGTCGCCGTTCATGCGCTGCCAGCCGGCGCTGAAGGTGTGACCGCTGTGCGCGTAAGAGAGCATGCCGCTCAACGCCCGGTTATCGATGGAACCGGCCTTGGCATCGCCGCTGTCGGCACTTTTCAGCACCCGCAGATCTGCTTTAAGTACACCGCCAGCTAACGGTTGATTACCCAGCAGCCCGACGAAGTGCTGACGATAGATGTCTTCCAGTTCGGCGTAGTGATACTGCGCGGTCAGACGATCATTGATCTTGTAGTCGAAGCCGTACATGTCGAAATGATCGGCGGTGGTGTTGCAGGCGTAGCGCTTGTTCTTGCAGTGCACGCGGATATCTTGCGAGTCGGTGGAATCGCGCGCGGTGTACTTGTCCAGGCGCGCGGCCATGAAGGTCAGGTCTTTCACCTCTTTAGAATTGAGCATCGCGCCATTGAACATGGTCGGCAGCAAACGACCGTCGTTGTATTTCAGCAGCGGCAGATCCGGCAGCAGCGCGCCGTACTTCAGCACCGTGCCCGAAACCTTGACCTTGGCGGTCAGACCCATTTTTGCGTATTGCCCTTTCGAGCCGCGCGGGTCGTTGCCGCTGGAGGGCAACAAGCCGCTGTTGCTGCGGTCCGGGCTGGAATCGAGTTGAAAGCCGAGCATGCCCAGCGCATCGATACCGAAACCCACGGTACCGTCGGTGTAGCCCGATTGCAGGTTGAGAATAAAGCCCTGTGCCGACTCTTCACGCTTGGAGGCGCCCTGAGCGTTCGAGGTGCTCCCATCACGGAAATCGCGGTTGAAGTACACCGTGCGCGATTCGATTTTCGCCGTGGTGTCTTCAAAAAATCCGCTGGCCTGAACCTGTGCGGTAAAACCTGCGCACAGCACAAAGGCTCCGAAGCCAAACGACTGGCGCGGGGTGATGAGGGGAAATGGGGGACGCATGAAAAACTCCAACAATGCAGCGTTTGCGCAAGCGCGCAACAAGCCAGAAAAATAGCTCCCGTCCCGGGTCAGATTGAGCCAGGAGAAAGTGAACACGCAGGGGTGAACGGCAATGATGGCAGATGGCTTTGACGTGCTACAGGCGACTTTAGTCTGAATCTGACTGATGATTCTTCTACTCAGGGTCGTGGGAAAAGTTGCCGGCAGTGAGCACCGATTCGCACAAACCGCCCGGTTTCATTGGGCCAAACACCCCATCTAAGGGTTTTCCCTATACCGCAAACCTGCCAGACCTACGGCTTTTGTGCCTTGAACGAGGCCGCTTAATCCTCCATCATCCGTCCCCTGCTTATTCAACGGACGGAATTCAAGGCATGCTGGACGCCAACGCAACCCACATCACCCTCACGCTTGAAGGCGCCAACGCCGACCTGCAAGTCCTCAGCTTCACCGGTCGCGAAGCCCTCAACCAACCGTTCCGTTTCGACCTCGAACTCGTCAGCGCCCGCCCCGACCTCAAACTCGAAGAGCTGTTGCACAAGCCCGGCGTCCTGACTTTCGGCCCGACCGGCGAAGGCAAGATCCACGGTCTGGTCTATCGCATCGAGCAAGGCGACTCCGGCAAGACCCTGACCCGTTACAGCCTCAGCCTGGTGCCACAACTGGCCTACCTGCGGCACAACCATGATCAGCAGATTTTCCAGCAACTGACCGTACCGAAGATCATCGCTCAGGTCCTGGAAGATCGCGGCATCCTCGCCGACGCCTACAGCTTCCAGCTCGGCGCCGAGTACCCGGAACGCGAATACTGCGTGCAGTACGACGAATCCGACCTGCATTTCATCCAGCGCCTGTGCGAGGAAGAAGGTATTCACTTCCACTTCCAGCACAGCAGCAGCGGCCACAAACTGGTGTTTGGCGACGACCAGACCGTGTTCCGCAAGCTGAAACCGGTGAGCTACCAGCAAGACTCCGGCATGGCCGCCGACAAACCGGTGATCAAACGCTTCAACCTGCGCCTGGAAACCCGCACCACCCGCGTCAGCCGCCGCGACTACGACTTTGAGAAACCAAAGATCCTCCCCGAAGGCGCGGTCAAAACCGAGTTCGCCCCGGACCTCGAGGACTACGACTACCCCGGCCGCTTCACCACCCGCGAGCGCGGCAAGTTCCTTTCCACCCGCGCCCTCGAACGCCATCGCAGCGACTACAAACTCGCCGAAGGCAAAGGTGACGAGCCGACCCTCACCAGCGGCCATTTCCTGACGCTGGCCGAACACCCGCGCGCCGAGTGGAACGACCTGTGGCTGCTGCTGGAAGTCTTCCACGAAGGCAAACAACCGCAAGTGCTCGGCGAAAACGTCACCAGCGACGTCACCGATAACAAAAGCGATTTCCACCAGGGCTACCGCAACAGCTTCCTCGCCACCCCGTGGGACGCGCACTACCGCCCTGCCCTTGAACACCCGAAACCAAAAGTCCTCGGCAGCCAGACCGCCGTCGTCACCGGCCCCGCAGGCGAAGAAATCCACTGCGACCAATACGGCCGCATCAAAGTGCAATTCCACTGGGACCGCGACGGTCAGTCCAACGACAAAACCACCTGCTGGATGCGCGTCGCCAGCGGCTGGGCCGGCGCCGCGTACGGCGGCATCGCCATCCCGCGCATCGGCATGGAAGTCCTCGTCACCTTCCTTGAAGGCGATCCCGATCAGCCACTGGTCACCGGTTGCCTGTACCACAAGGAAAACGTCGTCCCCTACGACCTGCCGGCAAACAAGACCCGCAGCACCTTCAAAACCCTGAGCTCACCGGGCGGCAAGGGCTACAACGAATTCCGCATCGAAGACAAGAAAGGCGCCGAGCAGATCTACATCCACGCCCAACGCGACTGGGACGAGAACATCGAGCACGACCAGAAGATTCGCGTCGGCAACGAACGGCACGACACTGTCGAAGCCAACACGCTGAGTGAGTTCAAGGTTGAAGAGCATCGGATTACGCATCTGGATCGGATTAGCGAAATGCGTGCGGATGATCACCTGACCGTCGGTGTCACCCAGCACCTGAAAGTGGGGACTGCGCAGTTTGTTGAGACTGGGACGGAGATTCACTACCACGCCGGTGACAAGGTGGTGGTTGAAGGTGGCATGGAGCTTACCGCCAAGGCTGGCGGGAGTTTCGTCAAGGTCGACGCCGGTGGTGTGACCATTAGCGGCGCTGAAGTGAAGGTGAATTCGGGTGGTGGGCCGGGAGCCGGCACCGGCATTCAGATCCTCGCCCCATTCATCCCGGGGCTCGCAGCCATTGATAACGCCGGACGCCTGATGCAAACCCGCGCCAACCAGATGATGCAAGCGGAGTCCCTCGCCGTGACGCCGAAACTCAAAGCACCTACCGGCATCTGCGTCGAATGCCTGAAAAAAGCCATGCGCGAAAAACTTGCCCTGCAATCGGGGGCCAATTGATGACAAAGAGTGACGCGGCGAAAGCCTGGAGCGAAGCGCAAAAGAACGCTCAGTCGATATTCGCGATTGTTGAAACCGGTCTGTTGCCGGACCCCGCTCGATTGCAGTTCGTCAGTGCGGACCCGTCGCGACGACCGTTGATGGTGCAACCGGAATTCGCCGAACTGCGCAACTACGGCCCATGGCTGGTCGACGTTAGCCACATGGAATTCGAGGCCTTTCTCGCTCACGAACACTTCACCGGCTGCACCGCGATGGCCTGTTGGATTCGTACCGACTGCCCGGCCGACAAGCTCGCCGCTCACCTGAGTGATGCGTTGCTGGCAAAAAATGAAGCTGGCGAAGTTCTGATGATCCGTAGCTACGCGCCAGAAGTGCTGCCGATGCTGTACGCACGCGATGATCTGTCTTGGCATGCTTGGCTGTTTGGCCCGCTGCAAGAATGGTGGGTGCCCACAGAAGAAGATCAATGGCACTCTCTGAAGGGCCTCAACCTTGAAAAGCCCGGAAGATACGAGCCTATTTTTCTAGACGCAAAGCTGTGGACGGACATGGAGATCGATCCCCTGCCCTACAGCCTCACCACTGAACTGGAAAAAGAAGCGCCGGAAGTGTTTACCAGCACCTGCCACGGTGCACGGTTGAAGCAAGTGAAAGAAGCGCTGGACGCTGGCCGCAGTGAAGGCTTAACAGACGCGGAAGACGTCACTCTCTTTGCCAGCCTGCAATTGATGGATCGCGAATTTCCGGCGAACTGGCCGATGTGGGAAAAGGCGAAAGAACGGGCAATTGGAGAGAAGTTGCCGCTTGGTGTGGTGATGCGAGAGTTGTCGGAGTGAGTGTCGTGATGAGCATGTTGATCAGCACTTTCTGTCTGTCTCAAAGTTTTCTGGATATTCAAGATGCATTGCTGGATAAGGAATTTACGTAAATGACCGTGGCCATGAATACTAAGCGGCAAAAAATCTGGCGTCGCCGCAACCTTGTCATCGGGGTATTCGTTTTACTGCTGCCTTTCATTGGATCGTATCTTTATAATCAGTTTCGCACGCCGGGCGCGATGTTGACGTCTGAAAACTATATGGATCGGCCTATTCTAAGTTTTTGGATAAATGACTTCTGGGGAGGGAATCTCTTTGCGATGGGGGGCGGTGGAGTGATGTGCTGCCAGCGCATCAGTGGGCCAACGGTTAAAGTCACCTGGATCCTGAGTCGCACCGGAGAACAGCTTCGACAAGGAGTGAAAAAAGAAGAACATGAACGGACGTTACCTCTACCTGAACGCACGAAAAATGACGTTTATCTTCATGTTAGATTTCTCCCTGGAAACATTGTAGAACTGAAGTGGAGCCCAAATCTTATCAGCCCATTTGATGAGGTTCCCAATTCACAGAACAGTACAGTGCAAGGACGCGAAAAATGACTGAGACCAAAAACTTGGATCGTGCTCAATCAGTAAGCACGAGGGCAAGCACATGTGCTGGAAAGGAAAAAAAATCGGTTTTACCTTGCGAGACGACATTACATCTAAGCTTTTTTTTTGATGGATTTGGTCGAAACCTTATTAGCGATCTCAAGGAAAACCGACTAAGTAACGTTGCCCGCTTATTCATTTCTCATCCTGATGATAAAAATAAAAATACCGAGACAGCGGATACCGTTAAAAAATTCTATATATCCGGTTTAGCGACCGATTTTGACGCAACATTGGGTGGCGGTACTCAACTAACCAGCGCAGGTATGGATGGCGCAGTCAGTAAGGCGATGGATAGCGCTGTAAAATCACCGGAAGGGACAATAAATAACAGTCCATTAGACGCTATTAAAGATGTTCTGACAGGTAAGAAATGGTGGGAATCACTGCTCAACAATCTTAAAGTCGGCAACGTCATTATGGGTGCAGTTAAAGCGGCTGCTCCGGCAGCATTTGATATCTTTGGCATTACCCGCGACAACCCGATAACAGCAACGGTCTTAAAGACCGGGGTAAACACGCGTCTCGAAGCGGCATTTAAAGTTGTAGAAGATACTCTCGAGTCAGTGAAAGCAAAAAATGGAGTACCGGTAAAACGTGTGGCGATTTCTGTTTTTGGTTTTGACTTTGGCGCTAGTCTTGCCCGAGCGTTTATTCATAAATTGTTTGAAGAGTGTGATCCCGCCACTACCATTCTTAAAGGGGTAAAGCTGGATGTTATTTTCGCGGGCTTATTCGACTCTGTTGATCGGAGCGACGAGAGCTCGATTGTTTTGGAGTATCTGATCCCGTTCGTAAACACGGTAGATGACGGAGAGTGTCTTGCAGGCCCGGTTAAATCTGCTCTTCATCTAGTGGCTGCACATGAATGCCAAGGGGACCGCCGCTCTAGACTTATCGGTACAGGCACCTCCACTCCTAGGTGGGAGGAGCGGCTAGTACCAGGCACAAGCTATGACGTGGGAGGCGGCTTAAGAAAAGAAGACGTACTTCATAGCACTGAACTTCATCTGGCGAGCTTGCACGAGATGTATCAGGCTGCGTGCCGTGCTGGAGTGCCTCTCCTACCACTCGACAAACTGCATGAAGCCGATGCGGATGCGGCCGAGTACTTCGTTCTCAACGATCACATCAGCGGCACTAGTGCCATTGGTGCGAGCAAAAATTACATGGGCAAGGCAGGTAACAAAAAAGTATCCGCTGAAAGCTTTCTGGCTCACCGACGGTTGTATATCCAACGATTACGCGGTCTTTGGGAACTGTATCGTGGGCAGCATCAAGCATATGACGACCAAGAAGAGCGCCTACAACGTCCTATTTTTAGCAAACAAGGCTCAATCGCACGAGCGCTAGGGATGAGCAGCGAAAGCGCCGCTCAAGCTGCGAAACGCGATCAGGCTCTCAAGCAAACTCAGCAAGGCAAGGCTGCCCTTCGCGCCGAGCTAAGTTGGCTTGAGGACGTAGACCGCGAAGCCTGGAGGTTGAAAACCAGCTTTCCCTCTGCCCCCGTAAAAGCGCTGTTGGACGAGTGGTTTGCTCCAGTTGCCAAAGGTCTTAGTTTCGACGTTGAAGATCTACTCGAATTTTACGTAAACGATCAATACATGATCCAACAGATACCTCGGGGCACAGGTATTCCGATACCTAAATACTTTCGCGTTCGAGAGTTCGACATGCCGAGCCTGAATAAAACCAAAGGGATGGCCCCCGACTATCTGGAACAGATGATGCGGAAACCTTCAGCAGAGGCTCCCGGTGCATCAACCTAAACTCAGGCAGATTCATTTCAGTCTCAAAGACTGAATATTGCTTTTCTAGTGTGGATTTCATGCGTTTGATAGATATTGCTGCGGACGCACGTCGAAAACGAACATGGCGAAGAAGGCGAAGAAGGCGAATAGCCGTTGCTTTACTAGCTTTGCTGATTAGCTACGCCACCCCAAAAATCATTGATCTATTTCGTACACCCGGCGCCATGCTGACGTCAGAAAATCACACAGACCGCCCAATTTTCAGTTTTTGGGTAAATGATTTTTGGGGCGGCAATATGGCCGCATTGGGCGATGGCGGAATCATGTGCTGCCGGAGAGTTGAGGGGGAAGCGGTTCGTGTCTCGTGGATCGTTAGCATTACAGAAGATCAGTTCAGGCAAGGAATGAGGCAAGAAGAGCATGAGGTGACATTGCCTCTGCCCCTCCAAAAACGCACTGATCGTTATCTACATGTGCGTTTTCTGCCCAAAAATATTGTTGAGTTGAAATGGAGTCCGAGCTTGGATAGTCCGTTTGATTCCGAACCGAATACAGCATTTCTTAAGTGATCGAATTTCGTAATCGAAGAGAAAAAAATTCCGTCCTGGCATCACGCGAGGATTGAACCTCAGACCTAGGATTTGATGCGTGTGATCAGTATTTCTGCGGATGCGCACCGAAAGCGAACGTGGCGGCGAAGACGCATTGTCCTTGGCGTTCTGGCTTTGCTGCTTAGCTACGCCACCCCAAAAATTATTGATCTATTTCGTACGTCCGGCGCCATGCTGACATCAGAAAATTACACAGATCGCCCAATTTTCAGCTTTTGGATAAATGACTTTTGGGGCGGCAATCTGTTCGCAATGGGCGGCGGTGGAATAATGTGCTGCTCCAAATTTGAGGGAGACACAGCCAAAGTCACCTGGATATTGGACATGACCAAACAGCAGCAAATACAGGGCGCGGTAGAAGAGCACCATGAAGTTCAGCTTTCGCTTCCCCAGCGTGGCCCACACGATCAGTACCTGCATGTGCGCTTTGATCCGGGTAATAAAGTACGGCTCGGATGGAGTACTGACCTCTTCAGCCCCTTTGAATCCCGCCCAACCAAGGCTGTTTCGCTAAGCAGTGAGGCGCAGTAAGAATATGCGGTTCAGTCAGCCCCCCACGTGCAATCGGACTGAATCCAGCCCGCTCGGCTTATCTCAGGCGCTTATAACAAAACTACTACAGCTTACTCAGGACAAAATTAAGTCCCTAACTGCAGTTTTGCTTTTTTTGATATTAATGCCAGGGCTATCGCTCGGCGCACTCACACCCGATCAGTCGCAAGCCAAACGTAAAGGCATTGAACTTTACAATCAAAATCAATGGCTTAAATTAGAACCATATTTGAAGATTTCAGCCGAAGCGGGTGATACTGAATCACAGTATTTTTTGGCAGAAACCCTACGCCACCAAAAATTGTTTATGACGGAAGAAGCGCAGCATTGGTACGAGGAGGCTGCGGCCAAAGGTCACGTATATGCAATGTTAAGGCTCAGTGAGAACAAAGAGCTTTGCACTCTCACTGAAGAATGCAAACAGGATGAAAAGTATTGGATAAATACTGCGCGTAAAATAACAAAGGAATGCGCGGACACCGGTCAAAAAAAATGCCTTCTCATGATGTACAACGCCACAGCAGAAATTGAATGGCTTAAGAAATCTGCTGAAGCCGGCGATTCTCTCGCGCAAAATCTTCTTGCGCATCGTTTTGAGGAGGGTGAGGGATGGTTTTTACTTCCTTCTCAACGCCAACATGCTGTTATGAAATGGGCGAAGGCTTCGTCTGATGCGGGATATCCGCCAGCCATGCTCGAATGGGCCTTAGAGTTAGCGAAAGAAGGGAGCGCAGAAGCAGCCAAAAATGCGCTGATAAGTTCGGCAGAAACTGGATATGTAGACGCTGTATTTGAGTACGCGGCAGCTCTATCTTCTGAGGATCACAGCAAAAAATATGAAATAGAGCTGAACAAGGCAAAATCCTACGCTCTATTCAGTCTGCTTTCTGAACTGGGAGACAGCAGCCCAGGCGACTTAGCACAAAAGCAGACTTCGATCCTAGCTAGCAGCATGTCGAGCGACGAAATCAATCATGCAAAAAAAATTGTTCAGGACTGGAAATCTTCCCACCCCCCTCTTTCCTATTTTGCACCTGAATTTGGCTTCTAAGTTTTGAAAAAACAGTACAAACCGTGATCAGCAGATCTTCCAGTAACTGACCATGCCTAAGATCATCGCCCGGGTGCTGGAGGATCGCGGCATCCTCGCCGACGCCTACAGCTTCCAGCTCAGCGCCGAATACCCGCAGCGCGAATACTGCGTGCAGTACAACGAATCCGACCTGCACTTCATCCAGCGCCCTGCCAGAGTATTGAGGGGGCGATGGCTCTTCTCGTGGATCGGTAGCACTACAGAAGATCAGTTTAAGCAAAGAATAAGACAAGAAGAGTATGAGCTGACAATGCCTTTACCCCTGCAAAAGCGTACTGATCTTATCTACACGTACGTTTCTACCCGGGAATATTGTTAAGTTGAAGTGGAGTCCAGACTTATTTAGCCCATTTGAACCTGCCAAACAATCGTATCGAGTTGATGTGGGCATCGACGATGCTGGATCCTTGCCACACTGAAACACGGGTCGTTTCTCACTCCGTCCCGTGGTTGCGTCCTTTCAATTTCTCATCAAACCGGCGCGGTCCAACTCAACATCTGCTGCTGCGCCACCTGCAGCAAATCATTGCCATCTTGCGTCAGCAGGTACAGCGCATGGGTGATGTGTGGAATGTCTTGCACGTCGGCGTGTTTGAAGCACAGGCAATGCAAGGTCTCGAGCAGGTCGGCGGCGGCGCGGATGCGCTGGACGGCGGCTTCGAGGATGTCTTTCGGGTTGGCTTGGGTGTCGATGAGCAGCGTCGGGGTTTCGGTGACGTTGCTGCTGAGGGGGAGATAGCGGTTTTGTAGCAGTTTGATTATCGGCATAGGTGATTACTCAATTGGGGCGAAAGTAACCGCCAGCACTGTGACCAAACAGTGGGAGGCGGACTGTGTGCAGGCTTGGTCAACCGAGAACAACCCCAACTCAGCTCGCCCGAAGGCGTCCTGCACACAGCCGCCACAGCTATGCACCGCACGGACATAGATGTCCGCAGCGCAAATGATGGCACATCTGCAATGAGGAAGTTGTCAGGTGACCAAACCCGAACCACTGATTTTGCAGCGGCAACCGACAATAACCGCCCTGCTCCAACCGCCGAAAGCAGACAAGGCACCAGCCTTTGTAGGAATTCGCCAAACCTTCCAAAGAAAACCGCCGCACTCCCTGACAGCCGGCGTTCAGCTTGGTTAACCATCCCTTAACGCCGTGGTCAAAAACTCTACTGAACCGCACGCCCTCAGCCATTCTGGCTGTTGCCCAGTGCGGCAGGTTCGGGTGAATCACGCCGAACTCTAGAACCGCCACTCGGGAGTCCTTTCATGAACATTCGTCCTTTATTGCTCACCGCCGCCCTCGCCTGCACCGCGTTTGCCGGGCTGGCCCAGGCCAATGACACCTCTGCCACGTCCAAAGCCGTGCCGTATCAGTACGGCATGCCGCTGCATGTGGCCAAAGTGGTGTCGTTGACCGAGCCGCAAACACAAACGTGCAAAGTGGTCACGGCCGACATGAAGTACATCGACAACGCCGGTAAGCCTGAGGAAATCAGCTATCGGAAATTGTCTGACGCGTGCAACTTCCAGAACTGACAGAAACGTCTGATTTGCGGGTTTGCGGTAGGCGTGGGGTGTTTCGGCGGTTATGCTCGGAGCCCTCCTCACTGCCGCAAGGATTCGCCATGCAGTTGTCGTTTCGCACGTTGTCGGGCTTCACTTGTTCGTTGTGTTTTTTGCTGGCGCTGGCCTGGGGCTTTGTCCCAGACATGCTCCTGGCGATCTGGAGTATTGAATATTCCGAAGGTGCCGGGTTTGTCGCGCGGCGCAGTGCGGTGCTGTTTGCGGCGTTGGGGGTGATGTTTTATCTGGTGCGCAATGCGCCGCCGTCGCTGGGGCGCAATGCGCTGAGCAACGGGTTTATCGTCGGTTGTTTTGGTTTGGCGGTGCTGGGTTTTGCGGAATGGCTCAACGGCCATGCCGGCCCCGGGATTTTGCTCGCGGTGCTGGTCGAGTTCGCGCTGGGCCTTGGTTTTGTGCAGGCCCGGCGCGTGACGGTCGAACTGGGTGAAACGGTGCGTTAGACGACTCTGGAGCGTGGGCTGTAGTGATGTTGCACGGTTTGCTGGTTCAGATCCGAGCGCAGCCCGGCGATCAGTTCGTTGATTTCACGACAGCCATTGAGATGGCTGGCGTCGATGCCACTGACCAGCAGATCGACCTGATCGGTCTGGTGATCGCCGAAAACCTTGACGGTCATCGACAAGTCCGGCGACAGCGTGCACTGGCAGCGTTTCGGCAGAAAACTGCTTTCAATGATATTGCGTAGTTCCAAGGCAGACAGAAACATGGCGAAACCCTCTCCTTACTGTGAGATGCCAATCAAGTATTCACGCTGACCGTTGCGGCTCCTGCACGGGTGTGTCCCCGCTGTTTCCATGGTGCGACAAGCGGTGGTACTGCGAAATGCTCATTGGAGTGTAGGCGCCCAAGTCCGGTGCGCCGCACTGAAAAGACGCATAAAGCGTGCCTTTCATCGGTTCATTTTCACCCTCATGAAATCAAGCACTTGGCGGCGGTGCCAGTATTAGGCTACTTGCAAATTGCAAGAATGGCCTCGGCGGATACTGCAATTTGCAACTCGACGCTGGTTTGCAATCACGGCCCATGACGGTAAGAATGCCCGTTATCCACCCTACACCCGCACGGAGGCTTCCATGGGTTCTTTACGCGTCTACGCGACCACCGGCTTGTTCATCGCCAGCCTGTCCACCCTCGCCCACGCTGCCAAACTTGAAGACGTCGCGCCGTTCCCGAAGGCTGAAGCAGGGTTCACCCGCCAGGTCATTCACTTGCCCAAGCAAGAGCAGGAAGAGAACTTCCAGGTTGAAATCCTCGCTGGCAAAACCCTTGAAGTGGACTGCAACCGCCAGCGTTTGGGCGGCGTTCTCGATGAGAAGAATCTTGAAGGTTGGGGTTATCCGTTCTATCGACTGGAAAAGGTCATTGGGCCGATGAGTACGATGATGGCCTGCCCACCTGGCAGCCAGAAGAAACGTGCGTTCGTGCCGGTCGTCGGTGACGGCTTCATGCTGCGGTACAACAGCAAGTTGCCGGTCGTGGTGTATGCGCCGTCGGACGTCGAAGTGCGTTATCGCATCTGGTCGGCGTCGGACAAAGTCGGTACAGCCCTGCAGGAATAACCGAACAAGGAGTGCGTTGCTTGATTACCTGCCACGTCCGATATGTCATTGATCCGTACCAATTGCCCGAGTTCGAGGCCTACGCCAAGGCCTGGATCGGCATCGTCGAGCGCTTGGGCGGCACGCATCACGGCTACTTTTTGCCGTCCGAGGGCGCGAGCAACATCGCTTATTGCCTGTTCAGTTTTCCGTCACTGGCGGATTACGAGAGCTATCGGCACATCGCGATGACTGACCCGGAAAGCACCGCACTGGTGGCCAGCCTGGTCGAGAAGAAGTTTATCGTCAGCTACGAGCGCAGCTTCCTGCGCCCCTTGCTGCCCTAAGCCTCATCATGCCGAGATGCCGCACACTGCGGCGCGCTCGGCGACATGGCGCAGGCTGTCGAAGTTGATATTGGCGCCCGAGTCGATCGCCACGAATGTCTGCTCGCGCACCCCGGTTCGCGCTACATACTGCTTGATCCCAGCCACGGCCAGGGCGCCGGAAGGTTCGGTGATCGAGCGGGTATCGTCGTAGATATTCTTGATCGCCGCACAGAGATCGTCGTTGCTGACGGTGATTACCTCGTCGACGCAAAAGCGGCAAACCTCAAAGCCGAACGCGCCAATCTGCGCGACCGCCACGCCATCGGCGAAGGTGCCGACGCTCGGCAGCACCACACGCTGGTCCGCTTCCAGCGCGGCCTTCAGGCACGCTGAATGTTCCGATTCGACGCCGATGATCCGCACTTCCGGGCGCAGGTATTTGACGTAGGCCGCGATGCCGGCGATCAGACCGCCACCGCCCACCGGGATAAAGATCGCATCCAGTGTGCCTTGATGCTGACGAAGGATTTCCATTGCCACGGTGCCTTGCCCGGCGATCACCTCTGGGTCATCGAACGGTGACACGAAGGTGCGCCCGGTCTGTTCCGCCAGTTGCAGCGCATGGGCCAGCGCGAACGGGAAACTCTCGCCGTGCAGGAACGCTTCAGCACCGCGACTGCGCACACCCAGCACTTTCAGCTCCGGCGTCGTCGCCGGCATGACGATGGTCGCCGCGATCCCCAGTTCGCGCGCTGCCAGCGCCACGCCTTGCGCGTGATTGCCGGCCGATGCGGTGATCACTCCGCACGCCTTTTGCTCGTCACTGAGCTGCACCAGCTTGTTGTAGGCGCCACGGATCTTGAAGGAGAACGTCGGTTGCAGGTCTTCGCGCTTGAGCAGAATCCGGTTGCCCAGCGCCTCCGACAGCGCCGGCGCCGCTTGCAAAGGCGTGCGCACCGCGAGGTCGTACACCGGCGCGGCGAGGATCTTTTTCACGTAGTGCTCAAGCAGGGTTTGCTGATCGTATGTGTAGCTCATGAACATCTCCTTGGCAGAATTTCACACGGTCCCTGTAGGAGCTGCCGAAGGCTGCGATCTTTAGAAAAATAAAAGTCAAAAGATCGCAGCCTTCGGCAGCTCCTACATGAGCCACATTTCAAAAACCCCGGAGACAGAAAGTAAAAACCCGCCTCTAGGGCGGGTTGGGTGCTGCAGTCGTGAGCTAGCCCGCCAAATGAGGAATGGCGGTAATAATCATTGGCTGGCAGCGCGATACAGTCGAAGTCATGGACTGGAAATTAGCCTGCGCGCTAATGGCAAGTCAATGGCCAATTTTCCGTGGTGACGTTAGTCTGGCGACTCTCTCATCACACCACGGAAGGAATGCATGATGCCTATCGCCCTGCCCCTCACGGCTTTGCTCGCTTTTACCGGCTACACCGTTTCGGTGATGCTGCAGGCTGAACAGTCGTTGATCGATTTTGGCATCAGCCTGATGTCGCGGCCTGATACCGCGCAGGTGGTGATTGATCTGTATCTGCTGGCCACGCTGGCCGGCGTGTGGATGGTCAAGGATGCCCGGTCGCGGGGGCAATCGGTCTGGTCGGTGATGCCTTATTTGTTGTTGACGGCGGTTTTCGTGTCGATCGGGCCGTTGTTGTATCTGGTGGTGCGTGGGGTTCGCGAGCGCCGGAAGGCGGTGGCAAAGTGCAGCCAGATACTATGAACACCTGAAACCCCTGTAGGAGTGAGCCTGCTCGCGATAGCGGAGTGTCAGCCAAAGATGAGGTGACTGACACTCCGCTATCGCGAGCAGGCTCACTCCTACACTGGAATGCCGTGGGATTCAGCCCTTTTTTACGGCGACGAACGCGGCGGTTTCGTAAGGCACCGTCAGCACATCCCTGCCACGCAATTCAGGCTCTGCGGCGATCAACGCACGTATCTGCTCATCGACCTGCGCCCGCTGCGCTTCCGGCAGCGCGGCGATGAAACTGGTGGAGCGCACGCGGTTGAAGATCACATCTTCCGGTGAGCCGGTATGACCATGATGAAACTGTTCAACCTGCAATTTCTCAAATGCCGGGTGCGGAAATGCTGTGCGCCAGGCGCCGGTGTAATAGCGCGGCGTGTCCCCTTCCAGTGCGTTGACGATGGCATCCAGTTTCGGCACCCAACGGACTGCGATATCACGCAAGTTCCAGATCAGCCCCAACTTGCCACCCGGCTTGAGTACTCGAGCGATTTCGCTCAGCGCCTCGGTACTGGCGAACCAGTGAAACGCCTGCGCGCAAATCACCACATCCACGGAAGCATCCGGCAACGGCAGATCAGTCGCCGTGCCGCTCACCGCCAGCACTTCAGGCCAGGCGTCCGAGAGCTTTTCCAGCATTTGCGCCACCGGTTCAACGGCGATCACTTGCGCGCCGGTCGCCACCAGACGCCCGGTGAACTTGCCGGTGCCGGCGCCCAGATCAATCACCGTTTTATGCCCATCCAGGCCCAGCGTCGCGGTCAGCCACTGACTAACCTGCGGCGGATAGTCCGGCCGCCCTTTGACGTAGGTGTCGGCGGCAGTTTTGTAGCCGGCAGCGGCTGAGTGATGGACATGGTCGGTCATGGCAACGCTCCTTACGGCAAAACATCGGATCGACGGCAGACGCTGACGAGCATAGCGCTTGAATTTACGCTGAACTTGAACAGTCACTGATAAAGCAATGAATAAAAATTCACCCTGTGGTGTTCAAAGTGAAACATAACCCTCTGTGGAGCCTTGCCCATGACTATCCGTTCCGTTATGTTCGCCGCCCCGTTGCTGCTGGTCGCCGCGATGTCCAGCCAGTTGGCTTTCGCCAATGGTGATGAAGAAGCGCCAGTGCAGAAACCCGAGTGCCCCAAAGGCCAGGTCTGGGACAGCAAAACGCAGAAGTGCGTGCTGCAAACCAGCAGCCTGTTGCCGGATGCCGACCGCACCGACTATGCCTATCGCCTCGCCAAGGTTGGTCGCTACGAAGAAGCGCTGGCGCTGTTGGACACGCTGAAACAACCGAACACCGCCAAGGCTCTCAACTATCGCGGTTATGCAACGCGCAAGCTGGGAAGAACAGACGAAGGCATCGGTTATTACCTGCAATCGGTGAAACTTGATCCGCAGTACGCGCAAGTGCGCGAATACCTCGGCGAGGCCTATGTGATCAAAGGTCGCGTCGATCTGGCGCAGGAGCAGTTGCAGCAGATCAAATCGATTTGCGGCACCTCGTGCGAGGAGTACCAGGACCTGGCCGAAGCCATCAACGATTCAGCGAAAACCTGAGCATTTTCATAAGGGCAGCCATCATCGTCAGCGATCAGGCATTCAGAGCAGAACTCGGACAGCATCTGGCGCGACTGTGGCGCTACGGTTTGCTGCTGTCGCGCAATCGGCATGTGGCCGAGGATCTGGTGCAGGCCACCTGTGTGCGCGCGTTAGAACGTGCGGCTCAGTACGTGGCCGGCACGCGTATGGATCGCTGGTTGCTGAGTATTTTGCATTCGATCTGGCTCAACGAAGTGCGCGCACGACGCGTGCGTCAGGGTACGGGTCAGGTCGATGCCGATGGGCAACTGGCGTTCGATGGTGAATACGCGGCGCAGACTCACGTCATGGCCGCACAAGTGATTCGCCGCGTCGATGCGCTGCCGGAAACCCAGCGCGAAACCGTGTATCTGGCTTATGTCGAAGGCCTGTCCTACCGCGAAGTTGCTGAAATCCTGCAAGTACCGATCGGCACGGTGATGAGTCGTCTGGCCACCGCCCGCCTCAAACTCGCCGAATACCCGCCACTGCAAGCGGTGCCGAAATCCACCGAAGGAGACCGTTGATGAACACACCTTCGGATGAGCAACTGGTCGCCTACCTCGACGGAGAACTCGAGCAGGAATATCGCCATCAACTCGACAGCGCCATTGCCGAAGACCCGCTGCTCAGTCTGCGCGTGCAATGGCTCAGCCGCAGCAATCTGCCGTACCGGAAAGCCTATGACGAACTGGCGCAGCAGGCGCCGCTGGATCGCCTGCAAGCGCGGCTGGATGCCATTCCTTCGCCAGAAAGGCCGGGGCTGAGTCGCCGCTGGTTTATCGCTGGCGCCGCCGCCGCGTTGGTGACAGGCGGTGTGTTGGCTGACCGTTTGTTCCTTGGCTGGCATGCCGCGCAATCAAACAATTGGCGCGCACTGGTCGGCGATTACATGGCGCTGTATGTGCCGCAGACGCTCGATCATCTGCCCACCGACGAAGCGTCCCAGCGCGCGCAACTACGCACGATCGATGCGCGCCTGGGCCTGAACCTTTCGCCAGCTAATTTGAAGTTGCCTGGTGCCGAATTCAAACGGGCACAAATGCTTGAGTACGACGGCGTACCCATTGCGCAGATCGTTTATCTGGATCCGCAGCATGGGCCAGTGGCGCTGTGCGTGACACGCTCAAATAGCGGCAGTCAGCCGTTGGCCCATGAGCGTCGGCATGAGATGAATGTGGTGTACTGGACAGAGCGCGAGCAAGCGTGGATGTTGATTGGCCGTAATTCGTCGGCGGAGCTGGAGCAGCATGCGGGACGGCTGCGCGCGCAACTGCTGAAAGTGTAAGAACGCTGTAGACCTTCGCCATTTCTAAATCGCGGACAACCAGCACTGAAGTTGGCGACTGATCCAGCGCTTTCGCGGGCAAGCCCGCTCCCACAGAGACTTCGGGTATTCATACACTCTATGTACATCCAAACCTGTAGCTGCGGCACGCTGCGATCTTTTGACTTTGATCTCGAAAATCAAAATCAAAAGATCGCAGCGTGCCGCAGCTCCTACAAGGATATTGCGCGATAACAGATACAGCGTTCGACTTTATGCGGTAGTGGGCAACCACAACCGGAACCGTGCCCCGCCCAACGGCGAAGACTCAACCGTCAACGTGCCGCCCTGCGCTTCCAGTGCTCGACGGCTGATCGCCAGGCCAAGCCCAAAACCACCTGTGGCCCGATCCCGGCTGCGATCGAGCCGATAGAACGGCTCGAAAATCCGCTCGCGCTCGTCATCGGGAATCCCGATGCCGTCATCGTCGACCCAGATTTCACAACCCGCGGCATTGACCTGCACGCCAATCTGAATACGTTTCTCGCAATAGCGCATGGCGTTGCGCAGCAGGTTCTGGATCGCGCGCGCGGTCAGGCGTGGATCAAGCGAGAAGCGTTCGAGCTGACCGTGCAGCAACACGTCGATGACGATTTCCGGCGATTCCAGTTCTTCATCGACGCTGCCCAGAATGCTGTCGATGAACTCATCCAGCGACACCTCGACCTGCTCCGGCAACTGCGCCGGGTTCTGCAAACGGCTGTAGGAAAGTAGCTCCAGCACCAATTCATCCAGCTCGCGAATGTGTGCGACCAGTCCCAGCAGACGTTCACGACTGGCCGTCGGCAAGTCATCGGACAAAGCCAGGGCCAGACCGAAATCCAGACGCGTCAGCGGCGTGCGCAGTTCGTGGGACACGGCGTTGAGCAAATCGCGTTGTTGGTTGAGCAGGTTTTCGATGTCGCCGGCCATGGTGTCGAAAACGTTGGCGAGGCTGCCAATGTTAGAGCTTTGAGCGATTTTCGTGCGTTCGCTCAAATGGCCTTTGCCGAAGCGTTCGGCTGTGCCTTTGAGGCGTTCCAGATCGCGCCAGTGCGGGCGCAGCCACATCAGCAGGCAGGCGAGCAGGCTCGCGCCGATCAGCACATTGATGCTCCAGTACAACAGATTGACGTCCAGCGGGTCCGGCGGCACGACCATTTGCACCGCTGTGGTGTCATCCAGCGGCGTCACCGCCAGCGTGCGCCAGCCCCAATCGCCGATACGCACGACGTTTTCACCACGCCGCAGTCGCTGCTGCTCGATGGCGGTGAACTGAGCATCATCGATTCGCGCGAGGACGATGTGCAGCGGCTGGAAATCCTTGTCCATCGACGCCGCCAGCGCCGGCCATTGATCGTGCGGCACGGCATGAAACTGGCGGGTGATCAGCGATTGCAGGCCGCGCGAATAGTCGAGGTTATAGGTGACGAAGCGATCCCGGAACGCCATGACCACCAGATCCGGCACCAGATAAATCGCCGCGCTGTACGAGACGATCGTCACCAGATACAGGCGAAACAGGATGCGAAACATCAGCTCAGCATTCCCACTCGGAACGGCTGAACAGATAGCCCTTGCCCCACACGGTCTTGATCTTGCGTGCCTCGCCGGCGTGGTCGTCGAACTTGCGGCGCAGCTTGGAAATCGCCACGTCCACCGAACGGTCGGTGCCGTTGAATTCGATTCCACGCAGACGTTGCAGGATCTGGTCGCGGCTCAACACTTCGCCGGCGTGGCGGGCCAGGACTACGAGCAGATTGTATTCGCCGCTGGACAGTTCGACCGGTTGATCGCGCCAAGTGACGGTGCGCTCGGACAGGTCGATGCACAGATTGCCCATGAGGATGCGGTCATTGGCGGTCAGCGGTTCGCCGAGGCTGCTGCGGCGCAACAGGGTGCGCACCCGTGCCAGCAACACGCGCGGTTCGCAAGGTTTGGTGACGTAATCGTCGGCGCCCATTTCCAGGCCCAGAACCTGATCGTGGCTGTCGTCGCGGGCGGTGAGCATCAGGATCGGCAATGTCGCTGAATCGGCACGCAGTAAACGGCAGACTTGAAGGCCGTCGAGGCCGGGCAGCATCAGGTCGAGAATCACCAGATCCGGCGGATTGACCCGCGCCCGTTCGCGCACGTGGTCACCACGGCCGATCACGCTGACGGAATAACCGTTGCGCTCCAGGTAGCTGGAAATCAGTTCGGCGAGGGCGGTGTCGTCTTCGACCAGGAGGATGTTGGGCATGGGTGATCCAGAAAGTGCTGTGGCGACTGATAAGGCCCATTCGCGAGCAGGCTCGCTCCCACACTTGGAATGCGATTCCTTGTGGGAGCGAGCCTGCTCGCGAAAGCTATCTATCTGTCGCAATAAATTTCAAGACCTGAAGGATATACGCCCTCGCCCATCCCTGAGCAAAACCCTTACACAATTTCACACAGCGCCTACAAAGCTTCACCGCTAATCTCGGCGTCTGCCCGTAGGATGCGGACATCAATATTGGGGGTTCTACATGTCGAACAAACTGCTGGCCGGGCTCGGCCTGATCGCGATGGCGCTGACACTGAGCGCCTGTGATTCGTCCTCGAAGGCAGAGGATCAGACGCCACCGGCCACGGTGCGCATCGAGACGATCGAAGCGCATCCCCTGACGCTCAGCAGCGAACTCAGCGGCCGCATCGCCGCGCCGCGAATTGCCGAAGTGCGCGCACGGGTGGCCGGAGTGGTCTTGCAGCGCACCTTCCGCGAAGGCAGCGACGTGAAAAAGGGCGACGTGCTGTTCCGCATCGACCCGGCACCGTTCAAGGCTGACCTCGACAGCGCCGAAGCCGCGCTGCGCAAGGCCGAGGCCAATGCGTTCCAGGCCAAACTGCAAGAGCAGCGCTATGCCCAGTTGATCGACGACCAAGCCATTAGCGGCCAGGACTACGACAACGCCCGCGCCAATGCCCGGCAAACCGCCGCTGACGTTGCGGCCAACAAGGCTGCCGTCGAACGCGCAAAACTGAACCTCGGTTACGCCACCGTCACCGCGCCGATTTCCGGGCGTGTCGGTCGTGCACTGGTGACCGAAGGCGCCCTGGTCGGGCAGAACGAAACCACGCCGCTAGCCCTGATTCAGCAACTCAACCCGATCCACGCCGACCTCACTCAGTCGACCCGTGAACTCAACGAACTGCGCCGCGCTTTCCGCTCCGGGCAGTTGCAGGAAGTCGGCCAGGATCAGGTCAAAGCCACACTGATTCAGGATGACGGCAGCCTGTATCCGCTGCCGGGCAAATTGCTCTTCAGCGACATCACCGTCGACCCGGGCACCGGCCAGATCATCCTGCGCAGTGAATTCCCTAACCCGGATCTCGACTTGCTGCCGGGCAGTTTCATCCGCGTGCGTCTGGAGCAGGCAACGATCCAGAACGGCATCACCGTGCCGCAACGCGCGGTGCAGCGTGACAGCGCCGGTATCGCGCAAGTGCTGACGGTTGACGAGCAAATGCGCGTGGCCCAGCAACCGGTGCAAGTGGGCGCGGTGCAGAACGATCGCTGGATCGTCACTGGCGGCCTCAAGCCCGGCGACCGCATCGTCATCGAAGGCCTGCAACACGCCCGTCCCGGCGAAAAAGTACAGATCGACGACACCCCTCTTCCACTTGCCCAGACCTCTGGTCAGTAAGCAGGACGCTTTTCTATGCCGCAGTTCTTTATCGACCGCCCGGTGTTTGCCTGGGTCGTCGCGTTGTTCATCCTGTTGGCCGGTGCGCTGGCCATCCCGCAGTTGCCCGTGGCGCAATACCCCGACGTCGCCCCGCCGCAGATCGAAATCTACGCGGTGTATCCCGGCGCCTCGGCGCAGACCGTCGATGAAAGCGTGGTCAGCCTGATAGAGGAGGAACTTAACGGCGCTGATCACTTGCTGTACTTCGAATCGCAGAGCAGCCTCGGCAGCGCGACGATCAAAGCCACGTTCCAGCCGGGCACCAACCCGGAACTGGCGCAGGTCGACGTGCAAAACCGCCTCAAGGTTGTTGAATCGCGGCTGCCGCAAGCGGTCAATCAGCAAGGTTTGCAGGTCGAAAAGGTTTCGTCCGGCTTCCTGTTGCTGATCACCCTGACTTCCAGCGACGGCAAACTCGATGACGTCGCGCTCAGTGATTATCTGGCGCGCAACGTGATGAACGAGATCAAGCGTCTGGACGGTGTCGGCAAGGCGCAGCTATATGGCGCTGAACGGGCGATGCGCATCTGGATCGATCCGCAAAAGCTGATCGCCTTCAACCTGACGCCGGCCGATGTCAACGCCGCCATCGTCGCGCAGAACGCCCAGGTGTCCGCCGGCAGCATCGGCGATCTGCCCAATCCGTCGAGCCAGGAAATCACCGCGACCATTCTGGTGAAAGGCCAGTTATCGACGCCGCAAGAATTCGCCGACATTGTCCTCAAGGCCAATCGCGACGGTTCAACCGTGCGCATCGGTGACGTGGCGCGGGTCGAGATCGGCAGTCAGGAATACCAGTTCGGCACGCGCCTCAACGGCAAGCCGTCCACCGCCGTTGGCGTGCAACTGTCGCCGGGCGCCAACGCGCTGAACACCGCGACGCTGGTGCGGGCGAAGATGGATGAGCTGTCGCGCTACTTCCCGGCAGGGGTGGAATACAAGATCCCGTACGATACCTCGCCGTTCGTCAAAGTCTCGATCACCAAAGTGGTTTACACCTTGGGCGAGGCGATGCTGTTGGTGTTCGCGGTGATGTTCCTGTTCCTGCAGAACGTGCGCTACACGCTGATCCCGACGCTGGTGGTGCCGGTGGCACTGATGGGCACGTTCGCGACCATGCTGGCGCTGGGTTTCTCGATCAACGTGCTGACCATGTTCGGCATGGTGCTGGCCATCGGCATTCTGGTGGATGACGCCATCGTGGTGGTGGAGAACGTCGAACGGATCATGGCCACCGAGGGCCTGTCGCCCAAGGAAGCCACGCGCAAGGCGATGACACAGATCACCGGCGCGATCATCGGCATCACCCTGGTGCTGGTGGCGGTGTTTATTCCGATGGCGTTCATGCAGGGCTCGGTCGGGGTGATTTACCAGCAGTTCTCGCTGTCGATGGCGACGTCGATCCTGTTCTCGGCGTTTCTCGCCCTGACCCTGACGCCGGCACTGTGCGCGACGCTGCTCAAGCCGATTGCCAAGGGCGAGCATCATGAAAAGTCCGGGTTCTTCGGCTGGTTCAACCGCCGCTTCGAGCACCTGACTGATCGTTATCAGGGCTGGGTCGGCTATGCGCTGAAACGCAGTGGCCGTTATCTGCTGATCTACGTTGTGCTGCTGGTGGGCCTGGGCCTGTGCTTCGCGCGTCTGCCCTCCTCTTTCCTGCCAGTGGAAGATCAGGGTTACACCATCACCGACATTCAACTGCCGCCCGGTGCGACCAAGAATCGTACGGTGGCCGTGGCTGAACAGCTTGAAGCGCATAACGCCGGCGAGCCGGGGATCAGCGACAGTGTGGTGATTCTCGGTTTCAGCTTCTCCGGCAGCGGCCAGAACGCAGCCTTGGCGTTCTCGACGTTGAAGGACTGGTCGCAGCGCAGCAGTGATGACTCCGCCAGCTCGATTGCCGATCGCGCCAACATTGCGCTGAGCGAGATCAAGGACGCCATGGCGTTCTCGGTACTGCCACCGCCCGTGGATGGCCTCGGCACGTCCAGCGGTTTCGAGTTCCGCTTGCAGGATCGCGGCGGCCTCGGCCATGCGACCTTGATGCAGGCGCGCAGCGAACTGCTCGCGGCGGCCGAAAAAAGTCCGGTGTTGATGAACGTACGTGAAAGCGCGCTGGCCGAAGCGCCGCAAGTGCAATTGATCGTTGACCGCAAACAGGCGAATGCCTTGGGCGTGTCGTTTGCTGACATCGGCAATGTGCTGTCCACTGCCGTCGGTTCCAGCTACATCAACGATTTCCCCAATCAGGGGCGCATGCAGCGGGTTGTCGTGCAGGCCGAAGGTGATCAACGCAGCCAGGTCGCCGATCTGCTGAAAATGCATGTGCGTAACAACGCCGGGCACATGGTGCCGCTCTCGGCGTTCGTGCAGGCCAACTGGATTCAGGGTCCGGCGCAGTTGACCCGTTACAACGGTTATCCGGCGATTGCGATTTCCGGCGAACCGTCAGCGGGGCACAGTACCGGTGAAGCCATGGCGGAAATCGAACGCCTGGTTGCGCAGGGGCCGAAAGGCCTTGGCCAGGAATGGACCGGGTTGTCGTTGCAGGAACGCTTGTCCGGCAACCAGGCGCCGATCCTGCTCGGTTTGTCGCTATTGGTGGTGTTCCTGTGTCTGGCGGCGCTGTACGAGAGCTGGTCGATTCCGACCTCGGTGTTGCTGGTAGTGCCGCTGGGCGTACTCGGCGCGGTGCTGGCGGTAACGTTACGCGGGATGCCCAACGATGTGTTTTTCAAAGTCGGCCTGATCACTATCATCGGTCTGTCGGCGAAGAACGCGATCCTGATCATCGAGTTCGCCAAGAGTCTGTATGACGAAGGTCACGACCTGATCGACGCGACGTTGCAGGCGGCGCGGTTGCGCCTGCGGCCGATCGTGATGACTTCGCTGGCGTTTATTCTCGGCGTGGTGCCATTGGCCATTGCAACAGGCGCAAGCTCGGCGAGTCAGCAAGCGATCGGTACCGGGGTGATCGGCGGAATGATCACTGCCACGCTGGCAGTCATCTTCGTCCCCGTGTTTTTCGTCGTCGTCATGAAGCTCGTACAACGTTTCACCAAACCCCACTGATCCAGACTGTAGGAGCTGCCAAAGGCTGCGATCTTTTGACTTTGCTTTTAGAAGATCAAAAGATCGCAGCCTGCGGCAGCTCCTACAAAAGCCAGGTGGCGTGCGCTATGGTGCAGAGACATTTCACCAACGTGATTCCCCATGCGCTTCCTCGCCCGCACTCACCCTCGCCTGTCTGCCGCCGCCCTCCTCGGCCTTGCCACCGGTCTCCTGGTCCCCGCCGACTCCATCGTCAGTAAAATCCTCATCGGCTGGAACGCTGGCGTCTGGACTTACCTGATCCTGATGTTCTGGCTGACCGTGCGCGCCAAGGCTCCGGACGTCAAACGCATCGCTGAAGTCGAAGACGAAAATGCCGGGCTGGTGCTCTTCGTGGTCTGCATCGCTGCGCTGGCGAGTCTGGCGACCATCACCTTCGAACTGGCCGGCAGCAAGGACCTGGAAACTACGCGCAAGCTCATGCATTACGGTTTCACCGCGCTGACGGTGATCGGTTCATGGCTGCTGATCGGAGTGATTTTCTGCGTGCACTACGCGAGGTTGTATTACACCTGGGATGGCAAGGAGCCGGCGCTGCGCTTTGCCGAAGGGCTGACCACGCCTAACTATTGGGACTTTTTGTACTTCTCGTTCACCATTGGTGTCGCGGTGCAGACAGCCGATGTGGGGGTGGCGACGCGGGATATTCGGAAAATCGTGCTCGCGCAGTCATTGATCGGGTTTGTGTTCAACACGGCTATTTTGGGATTTTCAATCAATATCGCGGCGGGACTGTTTGGCTGATTATTTTATTGTCCACCAAGACCGTCCTTCCAATCGGGCGGCGCAGATCCGCTAACCTGATGATCGGGAGCCTGAACCGTTTTAAACACTTTCCCCATGAAGAACTAACCTTCGCCAATAACCCAATTCGGAAATCACACTTCCTGCCAACTGTAAACTGTCAAGTCTGACAGTTTACAGTTGGCCTCATTAGCGTTCTGATAGCTCATCCCGAAAGTTTCCTGATAACGGGATATCTCGTCATGACATGGAGACCGCAAAAATGATCAATAAAATTCTCAAACGTAGAAATGCGATCGGCACAGGTGAGTGTGTAGGGACAATCAACACCGTAGAACAGTTTAAAGCAAGCCTGGTTGAGCTCTCCGAGCAAACCTTCCCGCTGCCGCATGGTAAGGCCTACGTAATGTTTGCCCGTCAACGTAAAACGGACTTCACGACCAAAGAAATCACCCTGTCCTTCTCCAAAAACCTGCCGAATGACAGCTACGAACTCACACCGACATCCCATGAGGTTCGCCTGACATTTGTCGACAACAGCGATCCAGCCAAGCCTGTGACTTACACTCAGCGTTCGGGGACAGCCATCATCGCTTATGATCCTGACTCAGCTACTCTTTCCGGGAACTTGAACAGCGTCGTGGTGGAGAATCGAGACGACGATGAGGAGAAAGAACTAACCTTGGATGTCAGATTTTCAGCAAAGGGAGACATCGTGAAATTGCGGGGATATCGGTCGATCGCCGCATAACCATAATGCCGGCAAACAAAAAAAAGGAAGCTTTCGCTTCCTTTTTTATTGCCTCGTTCACCAAATATAGCGAATCCCGATGTTGGCACCCAAGGGCTGCTCAAAGTACCGGCCGTTGCTGTACTCGAAATCGGCATGCACGCTGAAACTTCTGGCTATCGCTACAGCGACGCCAGCACCCAGTTCCCCACGAGAGCCGGACAGGTCATTGTTGAACACATTGTTATTCACTTGGGCTTCATTGTTCTTTGCAAACTCATGTGCCCAGGCAAGTCGAATATAAGGCTGTACAGTCCGCCCCTGATCCAGTTCGATATTTCGACCGGCAGTGACACCCACTTTACCGATAAATGAACGAGTTCGATCACCTTCTGCCTGCAGGTCATTACTCAAGGAATAATCCTTGCCCTCAATGACCACTGCAGACCATTGCGTGTAGGGCTCCAGGAAGTTTCCGTCAGCAAGACTGATGTGTTTACCGATTTCCACCGAACCACCGACCCCGGAATTGTCGTAATCACCCTTGGCCCGCGTTCCATCACTCAGCCCTACCTTGGCATCATTATTGAAGCGGTTGGCCTTCAATACTCCGTCAAAGTAATAACCGGTTTGCGCATCCAGCCAGGTCACATAGCCACCCACATAGTAGCTGTCCACGCTCCCGGAGGTGCCTGCGTCAAGATCGAGGTCGGATTGACTCTGACCCGCCATCACCCCGACCAGCCACTGCCCGTCACCCACCGGCAGCGGCGCATCCGCCCCTAAAGTAAACCCGCTCTGGCGTTGCTGATAGCCGACACCCGAGCCATCGGCGATGTTGTACTTGTTGGTGTAAGTACGCCCCCACGCGCCGGATTGACCACCATTGAAGCGCAATTCGCCCATACGCGTGCGCAATGAAGTCAATTCGCCCAGCCATACCGTTGAGGCCGTGTTGAACAGAGCGAGCACAGAGCGAGCCCCAGGACTGATGGTCCGCGTAGTGGGATCGAGTATCCAGTCGTTGCCACTTTTCGCCAGACCATAGGAATACGTCCCCAAATCGACATCACGGCTCATGAAAAACCGAGCGTCGCCGCCTGCGGTTTGCACCACGCGGACAGGTTGTCCGCTAGCAGGATCAAGACCACTGCTGGCAATCAGCAGTTCGTGTGTCCCTTGGGCGGTGCCCGTGATATTCAACACGTCCGTTTCACCCGTGGTGAAGTTGGTGCCCATCACAAAACGGCCATTGCCAGACAAGGACGTTACGTTGAGTTGATAAAAGGCGTCGGTAGCCCCGAAGACCACCGAGCCACCGTTGTTCAGGCTCAACTGGTCGATACTGCTATTACCCGTCAGTACCCACTGGGAACTGTCATTGATCGTGGCGCTGGCCACATTTTGCAGTTGGCCCGTCAGCTTCGAGTTGTTTTGCAGAGTCAAGTTTGTGGTGCTGCCCTGCTCCGTGACGATGTCACCATTGAGCGTACTGTCGTTGACTACCAGCGAAGCATCCGCCCCACCTCGGACATCCAGTAAGGTGCCGTTGCCAGCGAGCAAGCGCGAGTTGGTCAACGTAATGGCCGCTGTGGAATCCGTGGTGTTAGCCAAGTCGACCAGAATGGCAGCGCCGGTTTTGCCTTGCACTGTAGTGTTCTCAAGATTCAACGTCGCCGGTTGAACCTGGTTGAGATCGGAATCGATGACGACGCCTTCCCGACCACCAATGATAGAGCTGTTTCGGGCCGTCGCTTGACCGCTATTCAGCCGAAGTCCGTAGCTGCTGGCTCCGGTCCCGAGAAGGTCGGAATCGCTGAGGTTCAGGACGCTGAAGGCACTGACCAACGCTCCCCCGGTCACACCAGTGATCTTCGTGCCATTGGTGACAGAAACACGGGAGCCGTCCTGTGTATTGGCATCGCGAACCACTTGGAGTCCTACACGATTTCCGCTAATAGAACTGCTGTCGATCGTCGCTTGCGAGCTACTTAAAAAGACCGCCGCCAAGCCCCCGGTAGCTGAAACGGTCGCACCGCTCAGATTGACCGTTGACCCTTCGCGAGCCGATATCTGTTGCGTTGTGCTGCCAGGATTCACAATCAATGTGGAATTTTCAGAGTTGATGACCAGCGTTTGCGCGCCGTTGACCGTCAGCGTGGCGTTCTGGGAAAGGTCCCATCGTTCCGGCGTGCCGCCGTTTACCGTTTCCTCGCGGCCCACGACCGGTGCCGCGCTTGCGCAGGCACTCAAAATTGCCAACAACGAAGGGCTCAAAACTATGTAACGCCGCGTACGGCCTGGACCCGACAATAACTTACCCCGCATAGTGAATACCTGCTGTCTGACTGGTGAAATGGCAGTCGTAGCCATTCGTGGAGGGGCGTAAGGCTATAGAGAAGACTCATAAATTTATGTAGGACTTATCCTCAGTTAGTTGGCGAAAACTCTTTTGGGCTAGAAGATTGAATACCAGATGTCAGTAACCGGGGGAGGCGGTCACAAACTTTGCGATCGCGCCCCCCACAATCACCCATCATGGAACGGGAATAAACTCCTCACAAAAACGACCTTGACTGTCATCCAGATCCAGTGTGTTCACAGCAGGCAGCGAGTCCGGTGTCGGAGTACCGGAACTTCCCCCGCGGGAAATGGAATAAGTCACCGTGCCAATTTGCATATGAGCCGGCTTGAAATCTTCCTCGTAATCACCAATATTGATAATCACACCATCGGCTGGAAATGTCCCCGAGATTGGGTAAGTCACCGTTGCATCAGTATCGGGAATAGGTTTCGTCGGGTCCGCCTGTTCAAATGCCTGATACTTCAAAGTAATGGTTTCACCATCGACCGTATACGTATTGGGCATCACACGAACGAGCAGATTTCGTCTCTCGGTGCCATCATTTGGGATAGTCTCCGTAGGGAAGTTCAAGGTGGAGCATCCAATCCTTCTTACCGACCCCGCCAGGCCCAAAATTATCGGCGCAGCCATTTCAATCGGGAATGGCTCGACCCGGATACCCCTCGGTGACGACGGAGTTGGGTTGTTCGAGCCCGGAGTGTAGAGGGTATACCGTAGAACCTTGTTGGGCCCACTTTCCTGCTGTTGAATAACAGACCACGGAATAACACGAGTTATGTCGGTGCCCTCTTGACCTGTTGTTAACGCAATGGGGTCGCCAATCTGGATGTCGTCATAAAACAGATCGATCAGCCAACCTTCTTCTGTCGGGGGGGCAGCAAAAAGTTTGATAGTCGCAGTAATGGCGTCATCTCCGTAATCACCCTCCTCGATTGCGTTGTCAGTACCCGCCGTTGTCTTCAGCGTTGGCGCGTCCAGACCAATGGTTATTGGATCCGGACCGATATATGAAATATCAACATCGATTTCAACGTTTGAGTCAGCCAACGGACGGGTACCACGAAACATATTGAAACTAACATTGGTTTTAACTATGCCATCGGTATCGCCGTACACCCGTTTGACCAGATCATAGGGTGCGTAAAACGTCAGTTCGGTCTTGGTACCCACGCGCTGTTCGGGGCCTGCCTGTTCGCCCCCCCAGAAGCCGGCAATCGTATCCGTTGGAGCATTGGGAGTGGGGACTTTGACCTTGAACTCCACACCTTGAGGATCAAACTGAGTGTCTGCAAGATCGACCAAGTTGTCGCCATCGGTACCATTTGCCAGCGTGACAATCGGTGGTACCACCGTATCGGGATCGGGATCCTTGGCATGTTGAACGGTGCGCTGACTGAAGTTTGATCGGCGCCCTTCATTTCCCGGCAGATCTTTGGACACATAGATAAGCTGATTGGAACCATCAGCGGCATCGACAAACACTTTGACTTCAATTGCAGCTTCCCGAGCCGGCGACAGTACATCATTAAACACGGGAGTATCGCGGCCGGGATCCGGCGCGGGCCCGAAGAAAAATCTGTAAACGTCAGTTGCCTCGTAATTTGCGGGAATCGCGGGCTTGACGATGATATGGGTTTTGCCCTCGAGGTAGGCATCATCAATGGGAACATTCGGCCCTAAATCGGCAGGCCATGTAGGCGCTCCGGGGGTTCTGTCGGAGGGCGGATTTTTTACTTTGTAGGGCGGTGTAAGATCGATGGCGAAGGTAGTGGTAATGGATGCGACATCATTAATACCGCCAGAAAAGAAAATATATCGAAACTCCCATCGGGTCGGCGCTTCGGGCGTAAGTTCCTCTCTAAGCAAGCTGCGTCGAATCTTGTAAGGCACCGTCCAGTCTCGATCATCGATCTCACCGGGAATAATATACGGATAGTCTGGATCGGCTGGATCAACAACGTCCAGCCACGTCGTACCTGCTACTCGAATCTGTGGTATAAATGAATCTTCGTCGTGCTCAGCTGCCGGCTTTGGTACCACATATTCCAAATCACCGTTAAGAGAAGCAATCGGGATGCGCAAATCAGGAAGTAGTGTTTGCGCAGGGAATGTAACAGCTGGTGGCGGATCATCATCAATAGCGTTATGCACGGTGGACCTTGCTTTCAGCGCCGCCAGCCTGGACAGCTGTGCCCTTTTAACGATAGCGTTCATGATTCTCTCCATACGTTTGCATATCAGGAAAATTTCCTAGTCACTTGGTTATCACGCGCTTATTACTGACCACTGCCATTCCATACTTTACGGCCCGCATGGAAGTTCCTCGCCAACAACTATTCGATCGATTTTAACCACTGTGACTTTGGAGACCCCAACAAGTCTCCGGCCACGAAAAATTCGATACTGAACGACCGCTGAAGCATTCTTCACCATGGGTTTTATATGAACGTCATAAGGCTCGATCACCAGCGAGTATCCGTCTTTTATATCATTCTCGCTCAGTGGAGAACGGATACTTTTCTTACGAGCCCTCACGTACTCCACATCACTTCCGTTCAAACTTGGATAACCTCGCCAAAGCAACTCAACTCGATCTCCAACCTTGAATCCCGACAAGGGAGGAACAGACACTCTAACGCCCTCCCATATAGGCGGATCTGTGTGGCAGTTCAGATATCCATGGAAATCTTTATCGGGGCAATCCGGCTCATCGAGATCACGTGGAATGGGGGTGTGATCAATTGTTAGATTGCGAGGATCTGACCGTGAGAGTTGATCCGCAGTATCCAAAACCTCATAGCGCAACTGACCAACGCCGTTAACCTTCAGAAAGCTCGCATCGATAGGAATAATAAATTCTGGCTGGATGTCCGCTGCTGTGTAGGTATTTTCGATCTTGACCAGCGGCTGCCCTGGCTGATCAAAGTAAACCGTTAAAATATCCCTATCATCAGGCAGCGTTGCGTAACTGGGCCACAGGGGAATGACCACGTCGATTCCTGCCAGTAACAAATCCAGCGGGATATATCCGTCCGGGTCAATATCGGCATCTTCTACACCGATGACTCTCGGTGGATTAAAGTTTTGCGGCCCTCGGTTAGACATACGTCAAAGCCCCTTGATGCCTATTGGAATTGATGAAAAGCCTCGGTCCGATTAAACGTCTTGTCAGACTTCTTGCCTACTGTCATATCTGACAGGTATTTCGACCGCCGGTCGGAATATCGCCCTATCTGCAAATAAAATCGCTTGACGACTTTCCTGCAAATCGGATCTCCTGAAACCGGTTTCAGCGCATTTCTATAACAACAAGGTTCATTAATGAACGACTTCTTAACCGCCCAGCGCAGCCGCGTGACCATGCTCGACGTCGCCGAGCGCGCCGGCGTGTCCAAGGCCAGCGTCTCGCGCTTCATCGGCGATGACCGCGCTCTGCTCTCCGATGCCATTGCCCTGCGCATCGAGCAAGCCATTGCCGAACTCGGCTATCGCCCTAACCAAATGGCCCGAGGTCTGAAACGCGGGCGTACGCGCCTGATCGGCATGCTGGTGGCCGATATTCGCAATCCTTATTCGATTGCTGTAATGCACGGGGTGGAAACCGCCTGCCGTGCGCACGGTTACAGCCTGGTGGTGTGCAACACCGACCGCGATGACGAGCAGGAACGCCAGCACCTTGCGCTATTGCGCTCGTACAATATCGAAGGGCTTATCGTGAATACGCTGGGCCATCACCTTGACGAACTGCACGAGCTGCGCCGCGAGATGCCGCTGGTGCTGGTGGATCGCAAGGTCGACGGTCTCGACAGCGACATGGTCGGGCTGAATAACCCGCAAGCCGTGGAGATGGCGATCACGCATCTGGAGCAGCGCGGTTATCGGGATCTGGTGCTGGTGACTGAACCGTATGACGGCACCAGTTCGCGGATCGAGCGAGTCAGCAGTTTTCAGGCACAGATTGCCCAGCGTTCGGCGCTGACTGGGACGGTGCTGGAAACCGGCGATGATCTGCGCGCGCAACTGCAAACCTTTTTAAACACGCCCGGTGTCGGGCCAAAAGCGTTGTTTTGCGCCAACGGTGTGGCGGCGCTCGCCGCTACGACTGCGTTGCGCCAGATTGGCTGCCGGTTGTTTGAGGATGTCGGGCTGATTGCCCTGGATGATCTGGATTGGTATCCGTTGGTGGGTAGCGGGATTACTGCGCTGGCCCAGCCGACGCAAGAGATAGGTGCGCGGGCGTTTGAGTGTCTGCTCAAGCGCTTGCGTGGGGATGATGAGGTGGCGCGGGTGATGGATTTTGCGCCGGTGCTCGTGGAGCGTGGGTCGACCCGCAAGGTTGGCGGTGTCTGATCTGACGCCTTCGCGAGCAGGCTCGCTCCCACAGGTGACCGCGTTCCAAATGTGGGAGCGAGCCTGCTCGCGAAGGCGTCCGGAAGGACAAAACAGAAACATCTGATATTTTTTTGAACAAAAATGAAACCGGTTTCAGAGGTCAATAACAATGAATAAACCCGCCGTTTCCATCAGTTTGTCCAGCTACGGCGCCGAGCTTGTGCGCCAGCGCGGGCAGGATGCTTTCATCGATGTTCTGGCTGCGGCCGGGGCCAACCGCATTGAGTGGCGCGAAGAGCTGCTGACGCGTGAAGACCCTGCGCAATTGGCTCAGGCCACCCAGGCGCAGGGCCTGCTCAGCATCTATTCCTCGCCCACCGAACTGTGGCTGGCCGGTCAGCCACAACCGAATCCCGAATTGATCACAGCGCTGCTACAGGCCGAAGCGTTCGGTTCGAAATGGCTGAAAGTCTCCCTCGGCTACTTCACCGACAACAATGATCTGCAGGCCCTGGCCGAGCGCTTGAAACACAGCCCGGTGCAGTTGCTGGTGGAAAACGACCAGACCTTGCACGGCGGGCGCATCGAGCCATTTCAGCGTTTCTTCGCAGCCGTCGAGCAGCACAACCTGCCGATCAGGATGACCTTCGACATCGGCAACTGGCAGTGGCAGGACCAGTCTGCCACCAGCGCCGCGCGCTTGCTCGGCCGGCATGTCGGCTATGTGCACTGCAAAGCCGTGGCCCGTCGCGCCGACGGCAAACTGGTCGCGGTACCGCCGGCCGTCAGTGACCTGCATCTGTGGGAACAACTGTTGCGGCACATGGCCCAAGGCGTTATGCGCGCGGCCGAATACCCATTGCAGGGCGATGACCTGGTGCAACTGACCACCGAGCATGTCGCCGCCCTCGCCCGCCTCGGCCAATCCCGTCTGGAGCCCGCTCATGTCTGAGATCGATATTCTCTCGTTCGGCGAAACCATGGCGATGCTGGTCGCCGAGCAGACCGGTGATCTGGCGGCGGTCGAACACTTCCACAAACGCATTGCTGGCGCGGACAGCAATGTCGCGATCGGGCTGTCGCGTCTGGGTTTCAATGTCGCGTGGCTGAGCCGGGTCGGCAACGATTCGCTCGGGCGTTTTGTGGTCGAGACCTTGATCAAGGAAGGTCTGGATTGCAGCCACGTCGACGTCGATAAGCAGCACCCGACCGGTTTTCAGTTCAAATCGCGCAATGACGATGGCAGCGACCCGCAGGTCGAGTATTTCCGTCGCGGTTCGGCGGCCAGTTTTCTGTCGCCGCAGTCGATCACGGCCAGCCTGTTGAGCGCCCGTCATCTGCATGCGACTGGCATTCCTCCGGCGCTCTCGGCCTCGGCGCGGGAGATGTCCTTTGAACTGATGACGCGCATGCGCAATGCCGGGCGCAGTGTGTCGTTCGACCCCAATCTGCGCCCGAGCCTGTGGACCAGCGAGGGCGAAATGATCCGCGAGATCAACCGCCTCGCCGCCCTCGCGCATTGGGTGTTGCCGGGGTTGAGTGAAGGCCGCTTGCTCACCGGTTTCGAAGACCCGGCGGACATTGCGGCGTTTTATCTCGATCAAGGTGCCGAAGCTGTGGCGATCAAGCTGGGGCCGGAGGGGGCTTATTACCGCACGCATCTGGCGTCGGGATTCGTCGCCGGCGTGCCGGTGGCCAATGTCGTCGATACGGTCGGTGCCGGTGATGGTTTTGCGGTGGGGATGATCAGTGCCCTGCTGGAGCAGCAGAGTTTTGCCGAGGCGGTGCAGCGGGCGAACTGGATTGGCAGTCGGGCGGTGCAGAGTCGCGGGGATATGGAAGGCCTTCCGACCCGGGCCGAACTTTTCAGCGAATTTGAGGCCGCCATCGCTGGCAAGCCAGCTCCCACAAGGGTTGGTGGTGGCAATGCAATCTTTGACATACCCGAGATCCCTGTGGGAGCTGGCTTGCCAGCGATGAGGCCCTGACAGGCAACCGATTCATTGAACCTGCTGCGACAAAAACAACAAGCTCAGGAGCAACACCCATGAAAACCGCAACCCTCGCCACCCGCCGCTGGTGGTACATCATGCCGATTGTGTTCATCACCTACAGCCTGGCGTATCTCGATCGCGCCAACTACGGCTTCGCCGCCGCATCGGGCATGGCCGCCGACCTGATGATCACCCCGGGCCTGTCATCACTGCTCGGCGCGCTGTTCTTTCTCGGTTACTTTTTCTTCCAGGTACCCGGCGCGATCTACGCGCAAAAGCACAGTGTGAAGAAGCTGATTTTTGTCAGCCTGATTCTCTGGGGCGGCCTCGCTACATTGACCGGCGTGGTCTCCAACGCCTATTGGCTGATCGTCATCCGCTTCATGCTCGGCGTGGTCGAAGCCGCGGTGATGCCGGCGATGCTGGTGTATCTGTGCCACTGGTTCACCCGCGCCGAACGCTCGCGGGCGAACACGTTTCTGATCCTCGGCAACCCGGTGACGATGCTGTGGATGTCAGTGGTTTCAGGGTATCTGGTGCAGCATTTCAGCTGGCGCTGGATGTTCATCATCGAAGGCTTGCCGGCGGTGCTGTGGGCGTTTATCTGGTGGCGTCTGGCCGACGATCGTCCGGCCCAGGCCAAGTGGCTGAGTGTTCAGGAGAAGCAGGATCTGGAAAGCGCACTGGCCGCCGAACAGGTCGGCATCAAAGCGGTTAAGAACTACGCCGAGGCGTTCCGTTCGCCGAAGGTAATCATTCTGGCGCTGCAGTTTTTTTGCTGGAGCATCGGCGTTTACGGCTTTGTGCTGTGGCTGCCGTCGATTCTCAAGGCCGGTGCGCAAATGGACATGATCGAAGCCGGTTGGCTGTCGGCGCTGCCGTACCTGGCGGCGGTGATCGGCATGCTCGCGGTGTCGTGGGGTTCGGACAAGTTGCAGAAGCGCAAACGCTTCGTCTGGCCACCGCTGCTGATCGCGTCCATTGCGTTCTACGGCTCTTACGCACTGGGCGCCGAGCACTTCTGGTGGTCGTACACATTGCTGGTGATTGCCGGCGCCTGCATGTACGCACCTTACGGGCCGTTTTTTGCCATCGTCCCGGAAATTCTCCCGGCCAACGTTGCCGGTGGCGCGATGGCGCTGATCAACAGCATGGGAGCACTCGGCTCGTTCGGCGGCTCGTATCTGGTCGGTTATTTGAACAGCTCCACCGGTTCGCCCGGCGCTTCGTATCTGCTGATGAGTGGCGCGTTGCTGCTATCAGTGGTGCTGACGATTTTTCTCAAGCCCGGCGCCAGTGATCGCGTCGTCGCCAAAGCCGTCGCCACGCGTACCGTGCCGGCGCATTCCTGAAGAGACTTTTGCCATGAAAAAACAGGTCGTGTTGTACAAGAAACTTTCGCCCGCGCTGATGACGCGTTTGCAAGAACAGTGCGAGGTGACACTGATCGACAGCCTCGACGCCGACGGTCTGATGCAACTGCGCGACGCCCTGCCCCGTGCCCACGGCTTGCTTGGCGCCAGCCTGAAACTCGACGCGGCGCTGCTCGATCTGGCGCCGCAACTCGAAGCCATCGCCAGCGTTTCGGTGGGGGTCGACAACTACGACATCGATTACCTGAGCCAACGCCAGATCCTGCTCAGCAACACCCCGGACGTACTCACCGAAACCACCGCTGACACCGGTTTCGCGCTGATCCTCGCCGCTGCCCGGCGTGTGGTCGAACTGGCGAAAATGGTGCGCAGCGGCCAATGGAGCCGCAACATCGGCCCAGCGCATTTCGGCACCGATGTGCATGGCAAGACGCTAGGGATTATCGGTATGGGCCGCATCGGCGAAGCGTTGGCGCAGCGTGGGCATTTCGGTTTCGGCATGCCCGTGATCTATCACAGCCAGTCGCGCAAACCGGCGGTCGAGGCGCGATTCGATGCGCAATACCAAAGCCTCGAAGAACTGCTAAAGCAGGCCGATTTCATTTGCCTGACCTTGCCGTTGACGGCGCAGACCGAAGGCTTGATCGGCGCCGAGCAGTTCGCGCTGATGCGCCCGGAAAGCATCTTCATCAATATCTCACGGGGCAAAGTAGTCGATGAGGCGGCGATGATCGATGCGCTGCGTCATCAGCGGATTCGTGCGGCGGGGCTGGATGTGTTTGAGCGTGAACCGCTGAATCATGATTCGCCGCTGTTGCAGCTGAACAATGTGGTGGCGACGCCGCATATGGGTTCGGCGACGCATGAGACGCGTGAGGCGATGGCGCGCTGTGCGGTGGAGAATCTGTTGGCGGCGCTGAAGGGAGAGAAGCCGGCGAATCTGGTGAATCCATCGGCCTGGCAGGGCTGAATTAATCGGTGGCTGTAATGCCGCCTTCGCGAGCAGGCTCGCTCCCACACTGGATCTTCAGTGCTCACAAAACCAATGTGGGAGCGAGCCTGCTCGCGAAGAGGCCGGGACAGGCAACACAAAACCATCAGGCACTACGCGCCTGTAAAAGCTGCGCCGCACACAAGGCAATCCGCGCACAGGCATCCGCCAGTTTCACCCGGTCCAGCACCAAACCAATGCGAATATGCCCCGCCGCACTCGGCCCGAACGCTTCACCGGCCAGCACCGACACGCCATAGCCCTCCAGTAACTGCTCGGCAAATGCCTGGGCACCGAGCCCGGTCTGGCGCACATCGACCATCACGAACATGCCGCCGTCCGGGCGAATCGGGTACAACCCCGGACAACCGTTTAGACGTTCGCAAACCAGATCCCGACGCAGGCGATACTCCTCGCGCATCTGCGTCACTTCCGGCAAATCGCTTTCCAACGCAATCTGCGCAGCTTTCTGCACAAAATCCGGCAACCCGAACAACATGCTCAACGACAAATTGACCAAATGCTCGGCCAGCGATTTCGGCCCGATCATCCAGCCGATACGCCAGCCGGTCATGGCGTGGGATTTCGACAGGCTGTTGATCGTCGCCGTGCGTTCGGCCATACCCGGCAAACTCGCCGGACTGACGTGCTGACCTTCGTAGAGCAGCTCGCTGTAGACCTCGTCGCTGATCAGCCACAAGTCATGCCGTACGCACAGCGCCGCCAGTTCCTGCCAGATCAGCAGTGACAGGCTCGCGCCGCTGGGGTTGTTTGGACTGTTAAGCAGCATGGCGCGGGTTTTCCGTGTGATGCGCGCAGCAACATCGCCCGGATCGACACGAAAACCGTTTTCCGGGCGCACCGGCACCGGCACCACTGTCGCCCCGCAAGCGCCAAACACGCCTTCGTAGGTGACATACATCGGTTCGGCGACGATCACCTCATCGCCCGGATCCAGCAGACATTGCGCCACCGAATACACCGCGCATTGCGCGCCAGGCATGACGATCACATGGTCGGCATCGACCGCTTGCCCGCTGTGTCGACGATGGCGCTCGGCAATCAGCTTGCGTAACGCCAAACGACCACGCACTTCGGAATAATGGGTATCGCCGGCCAGCAAGCTGTCGATCGCGCCGTGGACAATGGGCAGCGGTGTATCGAAATCCGGATCGCCCACGCTCAGCAGCAGGATATCGACACCCTCGGCGCGCAACTCCAGCGCTCGGTCGTGAATCTGCCAGGCGGCGGCTCCTTCGCCGGCGATTCGTTGGGTCAAGGCTGAATAGCGCATGTACGTCTCCTGATTGCGCGGTCTCCAGCCTTCACCGTATCTCAAATCACGAAACGCGCCACCATCGCGTTCAAATCCACCGCCAGACGCGAAAGTTCATGGGTCGCGGCGCTGGTCTGGTTAGCCCCGGCGGCCGATTGCGTGGCCAGATCGCGGATGTTGACCAGGTTGCGGTCGACTTCACGCGAGACCTGCGCCTGCTCTTCCGAAGCACTGGCGATGACCAGATTGCGTTCGTTGATCTGGTGAATCGACTGGGTGATCTGCTCCAGCGCGACGCCAGCGGCGCGGGCCATTTCCAGGGTCGACTGGGTGCGCTGGTTGCTTTGCTGCATCGACGAAACCGCTTCACCGGTGCCGTTCTGGATGCCGGCGACCATTTTTTCGATTTCCTGGGTCGACTGCGCGGTGCGGTGGGCCAAGGCGCGCACCTCGTCCGCGACCACGGCGAAGCCGCGTCCGGCCTCACCGGCGCGTGCCGCTTCGATGGCGGCGTTAAGCGCCAGCAGGTTGGTCTGTTCGGCGATGGCGCGGATCACGTCGAGGACTTTGCCGATGTCACGGCCCTGTGCGGCCAGGCCTTCGATCATTTGCGCGGTGTTCTGCACGTCGTGGGTCATGGTCTGGATCGCGTCGACGGTTTTTACCACTTGATCGCGACCTTCGCGGGCGGCGTGGGTCGACTGGTTTGAGGCTTCAGAGGTCGACACGGCGTTGCGCGCGACTTCCTCAACGGCAGCAGTCATCTCGTTGACGGCCGTGGCGGCTTGTTCGATTTCGTTGTGCTGCTGCTGCAGGCCACGGGAAGCTTCTTCGGTCACCGCGCTGAGTTCTTCGGCGGCGGCGCCCAGTTGCGTGGCGGAACCGGCGATCTGTTCGATGGTTTTGCGCAGGTTGCTCTGCATCGCGGCCAGTGCTTCGAGCAGGCGCGCCGGTTCGTCCTTGCCATCGACTTCGATTGTTTTGGTCAGGTTGCCGCTGGCGATGGTTTGCGCAGCCTGCACGGCGCGGTTCAACGGGGTGACGATGCTGCGGGTCAGCAACCAGGCCAGTAGCACGGTCGCTACGGCGGCAAAAACAGCGACGATAATGATGCCGGTGATGGCGCTGTCGTAATACTCGCCGGCCTGAATCGACGCGGTTTTCGCGTCGGAAGCATTCATGGCGATCAGCTTGTTGAGCTGCTCGCCCATCTGGTCGGTGCCGTCCTTGATGCGCGTATTGATCAGGGTGCGCATTTCGTCGAGTTTGTCCTGACGCGACAGCTCCATCATCTGGTTCTGCGCTTGCAGGTAGTTGTCCAGCGTGGTCGCGAAGCTCTGGTACAACGCCCGCTCTTCCGGGCCGGCCGGCAGCGCGGCGTAACTGGCCTGCGCGGCGCGAACCTTGTCGACCAGAACGCCAATGCGGGTCTGCGCTTCCTGCAACCCGGCGGCTTCACGGTTGACGAGCACACGGAACGACAGAATGCGCAGACGCAGGACGTTTTCAGTCACCACGCTGAGCTGGGTCACGCTGGGAAGTTGCGTCGAATCCATCTCGACGGACGCCTGACGAATGATCGACATGCGGTTAACGGCGAACACGCCGAGCACGATCACCAGCAAGGCGATAAAGGCAAAACCGAGGAAGGCACGGGGCGCGATATTGAGGTTACGCAGGGACATAGTTGAGCTCTCGAAAGATAGAAACTACGAGCGTCCATGCGTCATCACTGGCCCGAGGGGGGCGGGCTCAGTCCGGCGTCACTGTTTTAGAAAGTTATGTGCGCGCCTGTTAGCTGTATCGGCCAGGCTTTAGGAAGATTGCGGGTCAAGAGCAACTATTTTTCAGGGTGTTACAGCAATGAAACACCGTTAATCTCTTTGTGTAGGAGCTGCCGAAGGCTCGGGCCGCGATCGGACGATCTTTTGATCTGAGCTTTTAAAAGCAAAATCAAAAGATCGCAGCCTTCGGCAGCTCCTACAGGAATTGCTCAGGATTTCGCGGCCATGTGCCAGACGCGGGCAATGTCAGTTGCGCGCTCACGCAACAGGCGCGGTGCTTCGGCGCAGGCCTGTTCCAAGGGCATCGGCCCGCTGGTCACGGCGAATGCTGCATCGATGCCGTGACCGTAGAGTTCCTGGTAACCCTCGCCCAACGTTCCGGCGATGACGATCACCGGCACGGCGTGCTGTTTGGCAATCCGCGCGACACCGAACGGCGTCTTGCCGCGCAAGGTCTGGGCATCGAAGCGCCCTTCGCCGGTGATCACCAGATCGGCACCTTTGACCGCTTCGGCGAGGCCGACCAGTTCGGCGACCACTTCAACCCCGGCCTGAAACTGCGCGCCGAGAAAAGCCTTGGCGGCAAAGCCCAAACCACCCGCCGCACCACTGCCAGGTTCGTCGCGAACATCTTTGCCCAGCGCTTGCGCGCAGAGTTCGGCGAAGTGGCCCAAGGCCTGATCGAGTTGCTGCACCTGCGCCGGTGACGCACCTTTTTGCGGACCGAAAATCGCCGAGGCACCGTGCGGGCCGCACAGCGGGTTGTTGACGTCAGCGGCGATATCGAAGCGCACTTGCGCCAGACGTGGGTCGAGTTCGCTCAAGTCCAACTTTGCCAGTTGTGCCAATGCCAAGCCGCCGGGCACCAGCGACTGATGTTGTGCATCGAGCAACTTCACGCCCAGCGCCTGCATTGCGCCGGCGCCGCCATCGTTGGTCGCGCTACCGCCAATGGCCAGAATCACCCGTTGCGCGCCGGCGTCCAGCGCGGCACGAATCAATTCGCCGGTACCGAAGGTGCTGCTGATGCAGGCGTCGCGTTGGCCGAGCGGCACCAATTGCAAACCGCTGGCCTCGGCCATTTCGATGATCGCGGTGTGGTTGTGAGGCAGCCAGCCCCACGCGGCGTCGACCGGCGCGCCCAACGGCCCACGCACGCGGGTGCGGCGCAGTTCGCCTTCGCACGCGGCGAGAATTGATTCGACCGTGCCTTCGCCGCCGTCGGCCATTGGACATTTGACCAACGTGGCCTGCGGCCAGACCTGCGCCAAGCCGAGGGCGATGGCTTCGGCGACGCCTTGGGCACTCAGGCTGTCCTTGAACGAGTCGGGGGCGATGACGATCTTCATGCTGATTCTCCGGTGGCAATGCCCCTCATGCTGCCAGTCGGCCTGCGCATTGACGCCTGTCCGCTGCACAAGTGGCGGGGGCGTTTATTGTTCATTTTCACAAAAGGCTCTGCGGTGAATGTACCGCCGCCATCGCGAGCAGGCTCACTCCTACAGGGGAATGCGTTCCAAATGTAGGAGTGAGCCTGCTCGCGATGGCGTCTTTGAAGGCGCCCAATCAACCCGGATCAGTCTGCGGCAGCAACTGCACCCCAAGATACAGCGCCAACATCCCGTCCAGCCTTAACGGATCAACCCCACTCAATTCGGCAATCCGCTCCATCCGATAGCGCAGGCTGTTGCGATGAATCCCCAACGCATCGGCGCACGCCTGACTCTGGCCATCGTGCTCGCACCAACTGCGCAACGTCGCCAACAACTGGCCGTTGGCGTCCTTGGCGATCACTTTGCGCAACGGTTTGAGCAATTCGTCCAGCGCATCGTCGTTGCGATGCCGCCACAACATCACCGGCAATCGATAGCGGTTCAGCGTCAGCAAACGCGAGTGCGGCAACACTTCGCGACCATAGGCGAGCAAATCACCGACCCGTCGATAACACCGGCGCAGCCCGGCCAGTCCATCGGCTTGCCCGCCCACGGCGATGCGCAGAACCTTCCAGCCCAGACCATCGAGTTTTTCCAGCAGGCGATCATGCTCGACGTTTTGACTCGCCGGCCGGCACCACAACAGCGACGACTTCGCCGAACTCGCGCACCAACTGTCCGGATAACGCGAGGTCAGCCAGGCACTCAGCGCCTCAACGGTTTGCCCCGGCCCGTGTTCAAGGCCCAGTTCGAATAGATACGGCACCCGCGTCAGTTGCGGTTTGAGCCCGAGTTGCTGCGCTTCATCGACCAGACGCGGCGAGTCCCCCGCCTCGCTCAACAGCAACGCCAGCAGATCATCGCAACGCTGGCGCCGCCATTGCTGCTCAGCCTGTTGATTGCGCTGGCCGACGAGCATCTCGGCGGTCATGCGCACCAGTTCGGCATAGGTGCGCAACTGCTCCGGTTCGCCAGTGATGCCGAGCACTCCGATCAAGCGCTGGTCGAGCAACAGCGGCAGGTTGATACCCGGTTGCACGCCTTTGAGATGCACAGCGGTTTGCGCGTCGATTTCGACCACGCGACCATTGGCCAGCACCAGTTGCGCGCCTTCGTGACGGGTGTTGATGCGTTCCGGTTCGCCGCTGCCGAGGATCAGCCCCTGGCTGTCCATGACGTTGACGTTGTAAGGCAAAATGGCCATGGCCCGGTCGACGATGTCCTGGGCGAGGTCGTGATCGAGTTCGAACATAACGGCGGCAATCCTTGATTTATGGCGCTGGCGGTTGTTCACCCGCACAGGGTCTGGCGGCAAACCCTGTGCTCAGGCACAAAGACAATCCGGCCAAAGGTGACCGAGACTCTCGGGGCGATCAACGTTACCCTTTGCATCGCAAAAAATCATAATAAAGAGAGAGCCGCTATGTCGCAGAGCGCCGCAGCTACCCAGACCATCGATGACGATAAAAACGCCGTCTACAAACGCATCACCCTGCGTTTGATCCCCTTCATTTTCATCTGCTACTTGTTCAACTACCTCGACCGGGTCAACGTTGGATTTGCCAAACTGCAGATGCTCGACGCACTGAAATTCAGCGAAACCGTGTACGGCCTCGGTGCCGGTATCTTCTTCATCGGCTACGTGCTGTGCGGCGTGCCGAGCAACCTGGCATTAACCAAATTCGGCCCTCGGCGCTGGATTGCGGTGATGATGATCACCTGGGGCACGCTGTCGACTTGCCTGTTGTTCGTCACCACCCCGACCGAGTTCTACACCCTGCGCCTGTTCACCGGTGCGGCCGAAGCAGGGTTCTTCCCGGGCGTCGTGCTGTACCTTTCGCAGTGGTTCCCAACCTTCCGCCGTGGCCGGATCATGGCGCTGTTCATGTCGGCGATCCCGGTGTCCGGTTTGCTTGGCAGCCCGTTCTCTGGCTGGATTCTCAATCACTTCGCGGCAGGCCAGGGCGGTCTGGCCGGCTGGCAATGGATGTTTCTGCTGCAAGGCATTCCGACGGTGATCCTCGGCGCCCTCGCCTATTTCCTCCTGAGCGACAGCTTCGCCAACGCCAAGTGGCTGACTCCACACGAACGCGCAGTGCTCGAAGCGGATCAGGCCGAAGACCTGGCGAACAAGCCGAAGACTACGTCCGACTCGCTGCTGGCGGTGTTCAAGAACCCGGCAATCTGGGCGTTTGGCCTGATCTACTTCTGCATCCAGAGCGGCGTGTACGCGATCAACTTCTGGCTGCCGTCGATCATCAAGAACCTCGGTTTCAGCGATAACCTGGTGATCGGCTGGCTGAGCGCGATTCCGTATCTGCTGGCGGCGGTATTCATGCTGGTGGTCGGGCGTTCGGCGGACTTGCGCAAAGAGCGCCGCTGGCATTTGGTGGTGCCAATGCTGATGGGCGCGATCGGTCTGGTGATTGCCGTTAACTTTGCGGCAAACCCGGCGATTGCGATTCTGGGTCTGACCATTGCCACCATGGGCGCGTTGACGGGTCTGCCGATGTTCTGGCCGGTGCCGACCGCGATGTTGAGCGCGGGCGCTGCGGCCGGTGGCCTGGCGTTGATCAACTCGATGGGGCAGATGGCTGGCTTCCTTAGCCCGTATCTGGTGGGTTGGGTCAAGGACAGCACCGGCTCGACCGATGCGGCGTTGTATCTGCTCGCGGGGGTGATTGTCGGTGGGAGTTTGCTGGCGTTGCGTATGACGCGGACGTTGCGCGCTTGAGGTTTTGATGGATGGAAGAACGGCCCTTTTCAGGGCCGTTTTTTATTTGGGTTTCGGCTGGGCTTTTGTGGTGTTCTGGAGATCTTTTCCCCCTCACCCCAGCCCTCTCCCCCAAGGGGGCGAGGGGGAAAGGGAGCCGATCTGTGGGCTTTTCAAGACTTGAGTTCGACTCGGTATTGCACGTCGGTTTTGCTCGCTCAAACACCTCACCCTAACCCTCTCCCTCCGGGAGAGGGTTAGGGTGAGGGCTGTGTTTAGCCAATAATTCACTTTGCCGCATCGCACGCTTCTGGTATTTGATTAACCCTTTCCCACCGACAAAAGGATTTCGGCATGAGCTATCGCACACTCGGTCACTCGGGCTTGCAGGTGTCCACCCTCACCCTCGGCACGATGATGTTTGGCGAGCAGACCAGCGCTGAGGATTCGCTGCGTATCATCGACAAGGCCAGGGATCAGGGCATCAATTTCATCGACACCGCTGATGTCTACACCAACGGTCGCTCCGAAGAGATCGTCGGTGAAGCGATTGCCCGTCATCGGCATGAGTGGGTGCTGGCGACCAAGGTCGGTTTCGGCCCGGTGGACGGTGTGCCGAATCGTAGCGGCTTGAGCCGCAAACATATCTTCAATGGCATCGATGCCAGCCTGACCCGGCTCGGCACGGACTATCTCGACATTTACTACCTGCACCGCGAAGACCACAACACGCCACTGGATGTGAGCGTGTCGGCGATTGGCGACCTTATTCGTCAGGGCAAGATTCGTTATTGGGGGCTGTCCAACTATCGTGGCTGGCGGATTGCCGAGGTGATTCGCGTCGCCGACAAACTAGGCGTTGATCGCCCGGTGATCAGTCAGCCGTTGTACAACATCGTCAACCGCCAGGCCGAGACCGAGCAGATCACTGCTGCACAAACCTACGGCCTTGGCGTAGTGCCTTACAGTCCACTGGCCCGGGGCGTGCTCAGCGGCAAGTACGCACCCGATGTGAAACCGGACGCCAACAGCCGCGCCGGACGTCAGGACAAGCGCATTCTGGAAACCGAGTGGCGCGTAGAGTCGCTGCGTATCGCTCAAGAGATTCAGCAGTACACCGAGCAGCGCGGGGTCGGCATGGTCGAGTTTGCGATTGCCTGGGTGTTGAACAACAGTGCGGTGACGTCGGCGATTGTCGGGCCGCGAACTGAAGAACAGTGGGATGCCTATACCAAGGCGCAGGCTGTGCAGATCACAGCGCAGGATGAGGCGTTTATCGATTCGCTGGTCACGCCGGGTCACGCGTCGACTCCGGGATTCAACGATGTCAGTCATTTTGTGTCTGGGCGTAAACCACATCAGGCTTAGATTCCCCGTCCTTTCAACAGCCGATACACTCGGCTGTTTTTCATTGAAACAAACGCGATCAAACGGAATGAATTGATTGTTGGTTCTGAACCAGTCAGGGATTAATAAATGCTCAATCGCCCCGTTGAGGTAGCCGGAAAGCCTTTGCGAGGGCTGCTGTTTAAAATATTTGGCGATAAACAGCGGCGCGAGTCTCCTTCACCGGCAGCGACTGCCGGTGACCGCAAACCAACGATCAAATACCGTGCTGATATCGACGGATTACGCGCAATCGCGGTGCTGCTGGTGTTGATTTTCCACGGCGGTCTGGCGTTTTTCCCGTCCGGGTTTATTGGCGTCGATATCTTCTTCGTGATCTCGGGTTATCTGACCACCGCGATCATCATGAAATCGCTGAACAACGGCAGGTTCACGTTCTCGGGGTTCTATACGCGGCGAATCTGGCGCTTGCAGCCAGCGGTGCTTGCGTTGCTGGTCGTGACCCTGATGGTCACAACGCTGCTGTACCTGCCCGATGACTACGTCGACTTTCTGAAAAGCGAAAAGTACACGTCACTAATCATCTCCAATCAGTACTTTTCCAAAGTCACAACCGGCTATGCCACACCTGATGCGGCCAGCCTGCCGCTGTTGCACACCTGGTCACTGGCCATCGAATGGCAGTGGTATCTGGCCCTGCCGCTGGGCCTCTGGTTGCTCTACCGCTACCTGGCGAAAAGCCTGTTCAAAGCGGTGGTACTCGGCTTGACCCTGGCGGCAATGGCGCTCGCGCTGTACTGGTCTTACTCGGTTCCTGACAAAAACTACTACTTCTTCACTGCGCGAATTTTCGAATTGATGATCGGCTCCTGTGCGGTGATCTTCAGCACGGACACATTCAGGCTCAATCGCCTGGGCGCCACGCTGGTCTGCGCGCTTTCGCTGGCGACGATCATCTTCTGCGCCACCCTGGAAGATATCCTGCCGGGCTTTCCGCGATTCCACGCGATTGCCGTGTGCCTCGCCACGGCAGCCCTACTGTTTCAGGGGGTCGGCGATGCGAGCATTACGTCGAAACTGCTGGCGTTCAAACCCCTGGTGTTTATCGGCACGCTCTCGTACTCCTTGTACTTGTGGCACTGGCCGATCCTGGCGGTGATGAGTTACATGGGCATCGCGCTCACCCCGCCGATGACGATCGTTTATTTCGCCTCCACGTTCGTCATGGCCTGGCTCTGCTATGTGTTGATCGAAAACCGCTTTCGAAAGGCCAGGCTCGACTTTGCCAAAACCCTGGTCGTGCTGATGATCCTGCCCGCAATCGGCCTGTCGCTGCTCCACGCGGCCAGCGTCAGACAGGAAGGCTGGCCGAACCGCTTCAACCAAGGCTACAACAACGTGTTCAATGGCTTGAAAGCATCTGTTCCGGCCAATCGGGAGGGATGTCTTGGTGTCAGTGATGGCGCCGATCCGGGCTGCATAGCGGGTGCCGCGCAGGCCGCACCACAAATATTGCTGATGGGCGATTCGTTTTCGAATCACTACTGGGGCTTTGTCGAAACACTGGCCAGGGATGCCAATCTTGCAGTACTGACACAGGGCTACCCGGCGTGCCTCGCGTTGCCCGGGATCTATATCTACGACGTGAATAAATACACGAACGGGCTGTATAAAAAATGCCACGACGCCACTCAACGCTATTACGACATGATTGCGAAGCGGCATTTCAAGTATGTAATCGTGGGTCAGTTCTGGGAGGCTTATCTCGACGATGACATCGTCACCAGACTGGATGACCCGCGCAGCCCGGAACTGACGCAACAACGCATCGGAGTCGCCATCCGCAAGGCGCTGGATATCATTGTCGAATCCGGTGCTACGCCGGTTTTTCTGGAAAACACGCTGCCCATGCCTGCGGGGATCAACACTTGCCTGCTGCAACAGGTCAAGCTGCGCGGCTTGATGGGCAGTGCCGAGCAAAGCAGCCTCTGCGCTACGGCGCCATGGTCAGGCGCAAAAGAGCCGGTACTCGAACAGCTGTTCAATGACCTGAAGACCGAGTACCCCGGTTTGATCGTCATTGACCCGAAAATCGTGCAGTGCAAGGACGCCGCGTGCATGACCACCGTCGACGGTTTGCCGGTCTATCGTGATATTGGGCACATCACCGATTACGCCTCTTACAAGTTCGGCGAGATGTACCTCATGCGCTTCGGCAATCCGTTGAAGGTTGCGCAGTGAAGATTCACTCACACTGACTACGCTTTTGTAGGTGCGTGGATGTGGGAAATATTGAGCAACCGGCCAATATTCAGCACAAAAACCACGTATCCTTCGCGCCCCGTTTGACCATCAACCCGCGAGGACAGCTTGTCTAAAGGTATCGCTCTATCGGTTTCAGCTTCGGTGCTGTTTGCCGTCATGTATTACTACACCTCGTTGCTCACACCGTTGAGTGGCGTGGAAATTTTCGGCTGGCGGATGCTGCTGACCGTACCGTGCATGACCGTGTTCATGCTGGTGTCCGGGGAATGGCGGCGGGTGCTGGAGCTGATTCGGATGGTCGTGGCACAACCAAAACTGGTCGCCGGCCTGATCATCTCGGCCGCCCTGCTCGGCGTGCAGCTGTGGCTGTTCATGTGGGCGCCGCTCAACGGCTACAGCCTCGATGTGTCGCTGGGCTACTTCCTGCTGCCGCTGGCGATGGTCCTGACCGGGCGGATTGCCTACGGCGAGAGCCTGTCGTACCTGCAGAAAGTGGCGGTGTTCTTCGCCACCCTCGGTGTGTTGAACGAGCTGTATCAGGTTGGCGGGTTTTCCTGGGCGACACTGGTGGTGGTCGTCGGCTATCCGCTGTACTTCGTCCTGCGCAAATACCTGAAGACCGACAATCTCGGCGGATTGTGGGTGGATATGACGCTGATGCTGCCGGTCGCCTACTGGTTCGTGCAGGGTGGCGAGCAAGGCTTTGGCGTGTTTGACCAGTACCCGGGGCTGATGTGGCTGATCCCGCTGCTGGGGTTGATCAGTGCGTCGGCGCTGGTGGTGTACATCATTGCCAGTCGTTTGCTGCCGTTCAGCTTGTTTGGCTTGTTGAGTTACGTTGAGCCGGTGTTGCTGCTCGGTGTGGCGTTGCTGCTTGGAGAGAGCATCAAGTCCGGGGAATGGCTGACGTATATTCCGATCTGGCTGGCCGTGCTTGTGTTGATCTTCGAAGGCTTCAAACACTTGATGCGCCAACGCCGCCCCTAAGCCCAACAAAAAAAATGTAGGAGTGAGCCTGCTCGCGATTGCGTTCATTCAGTCACCAGCATTGCCGGATCTGAAAACGCTATCGCGAGCAGGCTCACTCCTACAGTGTTTAGCGGTGTAGCGGATTACTCGGTTGCGAGTACACCGCGACGCACCTGATCACGCTCGATCGACTCGAACAGCGCCTTGAAGTTGCCTTCGCCGAAACCATCGTCGCCTTTACGCTGGATGAACTCGAAGAACACCGGCCCCATCAGGGTTTCCGAGAAGATCTGCAGCAACAGACGCTTGTCGCCCTGCTCCGAGGCGCCATCGAGCAGGATGCCGCGCGATTGCAGCTGATCCACCGGCTCGCCATGGTTCGGCAGACGACCTTCGAGCATTTCATAGTAGGTGTCCGGCGGCGCGGTCATGAAGCGCATGCCGATCTTCTTCAGTTGATCCCAGGTCTTGATCAGGTCGTCAGTGAGGAACGCGACGTGCTGGATGCCCTCGCCGTTGAACTGCATCAGGAACTCTTCGATCTGGCCCGCGCCCTTGGACGATTCTTCGTTCAGCGGGATGCGGATCATGCCGTCCGGTGCGGTCATCGCTTTCGAGGTCAGGCCGGTGTATTCGCCTTTGATATCGAAGTAACGGATCTCGCGGAAGTTGAACAGCTTCTCGTAGAAGTTCGCCCAGTAGGCCATGCGACCGCGATACACGTTGTGCGTCAGGTGGTCGATGATCTTCAGGCCGGCACCGACCGGATTGCGATCAACGCCTTCGATAAACACGAAGTCGATGTCGTAGATCGAGCTGCCTTCGCCGAAACGGTCGATCAGGTACAGCGGCGCGCCGCCAATGCCCTTGATCGCCGGCAGGTTCAGCTCCATCGGGCCGGTTTCAATGTGGATCGGCTGGGCGCCGAGTTCCAGTGCGCGGTTGTAGGCTTTTTGCGAATCCTTGACGCGGAACGCCATGCCGCACACCGACGGGCCGTGCTCGGCAGCAAAGTACGAAGCGACGCTGTTGGGTTCGTTGTTGAGGATCAGATTGATCGCGCCCTGACGGTACAGGTGCACGTTCTTGGAGCGGTGGGTGGCGACTTTGGTGAAGCCCATGATCTCGAAGATCGGCTCCAGGGTGCCCGGCACCGGCGATGCGAGCTCGATGAATTCAAAGCCCATCAGGCCCATTGGGTTTTCGTATAAATCTGTCATGGTGACGCCTCATCATTCTTATCAAATTAACCAGGGTTATTTGTCAGTCTGCGAGGTCGGTGGGTGGCGCACAGGAGATGCCACGCACACTGCGGGCGAGGAAGTCACCGTAGATCAGTTGAAACCCGAATATCTTCATTGTCGACCCAAGGCTCTTGCGGGCGAGGCTTCTGCTGCCAGAAGACGATTATTATTGTATGCGTAACCCGATTCTACACAGCGTAAATAGGCTTGTCTGCCCTCCCTATAAAATCCGCTTTTTTGCGACCGGCGCAAGGGGTTTGTTGCACAGGTAAATGCCAGTCAGGATCAGCGCGCCACCGAGGTACATGGCCGCTGTCAATTGCTCGCCCAGCAGCAGCGCGCCAAGGATGACCGCCGTCAACGGATTAAGCGCGATAAACACCCCGCTGCGCGTCGCGCCGATTTTACGGATGCCGTCGTAATAGCCGATGTAGGCCAGCGCCGAGCCCAGGACGCCGAGGTACAGCAGGCTCAGCCATTGCGCCACGCCCAGATTATTCAGCGCCTGCCAGCTCAGCTCGCCGCGCGCCGCCCCCAGAGCCCACAACATGACGGTGCCGATCAGGATCGAGTACGTCACGGTCTGCACCGGCCCTAACGTCCGATTCAGATCGCGGGAAAACAGCGAATAAACGCCCCACCCCAGCACACAGCCGAGAATCAACACATCGCCGATCCATGCCTGCGGCGTTGCGGCCAGCAATTGCGGATTTCGGCTGACGATCACCAGGCCAGCTCCGCCAATACAGATCGCGATACCAGCGGTTTTAATTATTCCCAGACGCTCTTTGAATAACCACCACGAGACAAGGCCAATCACCGCCGGGTTCAACGCCACAATCAACGAAGCCCGCGACGCGTTGATGTATTGCAGGCCGTAAAAAAAACACAGGTTGTAGAAGAAGATCCCGAAGAACCCCAGCAGCGCCAGGTGCAGCCATTGCCGTGGCGTTGGCCGCGCCAAAGGGATGCGCGCCAGCCACAGGAAGCCGAGCAACGCCGCACTGGCGAGCAAGAAGCGCAAGCTGGCGGCGAACACCGGACTCAGACTACCGGCAAGAAAACGTCCAGCGACAAAGGTGCCGCCCCAAACCATGGTCACCATCGCGAGTGTCAGGTAAACCGCGATGTCGGATGATGTTGTGTGCAGCTGCTCGACGTTGCGCATGAGGCTCCAGACCAAAGCTTTTGAGGAATGCCGTATCATTCACCTCATTCCACATAATCGTAAAATGAGCAAACACTCATGACCTTCACGCAACTGGAAATCTTCTCGCTGGTCGCCGAACTGCGCGGTTTCACCCTCGCGGCCCATCGCCTGGGGATCTCGCAGTCGGCGGTGTCCCACGCGATGAAGTCGCTGGAGCAGGAATTGGGTGTCGAACTGCTGCGCCGGCATCAGTCGTCCGTGGAGCTCAGTGACATCGGTGAGCAATTGCTGCTGCGCGCCCGCGCCATGCTCGGGCTGGCCAACACCTTGCGCCAGGAAGCCGCTGATGCGCGCGGCATGAAAAGCGGCACCTTGCGCATCGGCTCGTTCGGCCCGACTTCGTCGATCAAGTTGCTACCCAACATTCTGCGGCAATATCGCGAGGCGCATCCGGGCATCGAAGTGCATATCGATGAAGGGCCGGATCGACAAGTGACGCAGTGGCTGGAAGAACGACGGATCGATATCGGTTTCGTGGTGCTGCCTGAGGAGCGCTTCGACACCTTCGCCTTGATCGAAGACCAGATGGTTGCGCTGCTCCCGGTGGGCCATGTGCTGGCAGCCCGAACCGCGTTGAGCCTCAAGGATTTGTGCGATGTACCGTTCGTCCTGACCGAAGCGGGTTCTGCGGAGCTGGTGTCGCGACTGTTCATGGCCGCGCGTTTGCAACCGAACATTCGCTATCGCTGCTCGCAGTTGCTCAGCACGCTCGACACGGTTGGCCGTGGCGACGCCATCACGATTGTCGCCGAAGGCTCTTTGCCGCAAGAGGCAACACCTCGCTACGTAAAGAGGCCATTGCTGCCCGCCGTACAACGTCAGGTCGGGCTCGCCGTTCTTGATCGGCGCCAGGCGTCTCCCGCCGCTCTGGCCTTTATCGAGCTGGCGACGCGAATGAAGCACTGATGAGCGGCGCAAGCGCCTTCTGCCATCTATCCTCCCCTCTGGCTGAAGTTTTTTTCAGCGGCGCGCCGTTATCCGGCCTGCATTCGATAGTTCCATTCCACCGCGACAGGATGCGCCCATGCCGTTGACCGTCAGACCCCGCCGCAAACGCAGCACACGCATTCTCGTCACACTGCTCAGCGGTTTGCTTCCGGTGCTGCTGGGCAGCGCGATTCTTTACATGCAGGCTGGCCGCACACTGGAACAAGGTTCACGGCAAACCGCCGAAGAGGCGCTGCGCCAGTTCGAGCTGATGCTCGACAACACCGCCCAGGCAGCCCGTGAATTGCTGCCGCTGGCCGGCCAGACCTGCGAGAACGTCAAACTCGCCCTGCGCGAGCAGGTGACCCGACGCCCGTTCGTGCGCTCGACCAATCTGGTGTGGGACGACAACCTCTATTGCAGCTCGTTGTTTGGCGACTTCAAGGAAGCCGTCAACGCGGGCGACTACAACCAGGGCAAGTTGTGGCTGATGAACGGCAACCCGGTCACACCCGACACCGCTCTGCTGGTCTATCGGCTCAGCGAAGGTCGCGGCGGCGCACTGACGACACTCGACGGTTACCACCTGAGCAACATGTTGCGTCTGATCGGCCGGCACATGTTGCTGGTGCTGCGAGTGGGCGATAACTGGCTGTCGGCTGACGGCAAAGTACACACTGGCGCCCTGCCCGCGCTGCCGATAGCACAACACACACTGGATTCTTCGCGTTACGCGTTCAGTGTCTCCGCCGGTTTTCCCGAGGGCGAAACCTGGCGCTACATGGCCGATGAATATCCGCCGCTGTTCAGTCTGTTGATCTTTTTTGGCGTGGTGGCCGGTGCCATCGGACATGTTTTGCAAAAACGCTCTACGTCGCCGAGCCACGAGATGCTCCGCGCGCTCGAGGCCGGCGAGTTCATTCCTTACTTCCAGCCCGTAGTGCATGGCGACAGCAAGAAATGGTCGGGAGCCGAAGTCTTGATGCGCTGGACGCACCCCAAAGAAGGGCTGGTGCGCCCGGATCTGTTTATTCCATTCGCCGAGCATTCAGGCCTGATCGTGCCGATGACCCGCGCCCTGATGCAACAGACCGCGGCGCTGCTGGGGCCGCTGTCAGCAACCTTCACCCCGCCGTTTCATATCGGCATCAATATTACTGCGAGCCATTGCAAGGACCTCGAACTGGTTGAGGACTGCCGGGCGTTTCTCGCCGCGTTCGTGCCCGACAGCATCAGCCTGGTGCTGGAGCTGACCGAGCGCGAGTTGATCGAACCGACCGACATCACCCGGCAACTGTTCGAGCAATTGCATGCACTGGGCGTGAAGATCGCGATTGACGACTTCGGCACCGGGCACTCGAGCCTTGGCTACTTGCGCAAATTCAATGTCGACTTTCTCAAGATCGATCAGAGTTTTGTCGCCATGATCGGCATCGACGCGCTGTCCCGGCACATTCTCGACACCATTATCGAACTGTCGGCCAAGCTTGATTTGGGTATTGTTGCCGAAGGTGTCGAAACTCAGGCGCAAGCCGATTATCTGACTGCGCATAACGTCAACTTCCTGCAAGGCTACCTGTTCGGCAAACCGATGCCGGCAGCGGACTTCATCAGCGCATTAACTCACCATTAACTAAGCCTGATTAAGACGAGCGTACCGATCAGGCGCACCAAATTGATACAAAAGACCGCTGTTGTTACATGAAGACAACATCAGGATTTACTCTTGGCGCATTAACTACTACAATTTTTTCAACCTGAGCAAAATTGGCAGGTGAGCCATTTATCACCGAGTCGCTTCAAGGCTCTTGGCTTATAGCTTTGTTTGCGGTTGGTATCAGCCAAACACACTATTGGAGTAAAGATATTGTCCAGACTCGCTGAATTTCGTGCAGCTGAAAAGGCCCTTCAGGAACAGCTCAAGCAGCTGGAATCGCTGAAGAACGATGCCGGGCTCAAGAAAGAAATCGAATTCGAAGAAAAGCTCCAGGGGCTGATGAAACACTACGGCAAAGGCCTGAAAGAGATCATCGCCATTCTCGATCCGAACCCGGCAAAATCCGGTCTGCAGACCTCTGCAGCACCTAAAACCCGCCGCGCCCGCGTGGTCAAGGTCTATCAGAACCCGCACACCGGTGAACTGATCGAAACCAAGGGCGGCAACCACCGCGGCCTGAAAGCGTGGAAGGAACAATACGGTGCAGCCACCGTTGATTCCTGGTTGCGCGGTTAATCCAGCGCCAACAAAAAAGCCCTGCATCATGCAGGGCTTTTTTATTGACAATATCTAACAAATGAAATGATTTTCATCGAACAAGTTGCGACTTTTCTGTAACGTTACTGAGCCAGATACCCAAACATTTTGATGCGCAATGTTGCGAGTCAGGGTCAGCGTTAAACTTTGTGCTTAATGCCTTTGGGTATCTAACCACCCTGCGAGAGTACAGCCGCTTAAAGTTTCAAGCTGTTTCTCACCGCCACTATCTCGTCGGCGCTCGCCTTATAAACCTCAGCCTGCCCGGCATAGGAAAGCACATAAGCCTTGTCCGCCTCGACCGCTGCGACCAGGGTTTGCGACAACACATGTCGCCCGTTTTCGGTGATCGTGCAAGTGGTTTCCAGCGCCGATAACGTACCCAGCGTGGCCGCATGCACTTTGTTGCAGACACTTTGGTAGCCGCTCTGGAAGAAGTCCTTCTGGATCGACTTGCGCATTTCCAGCAGCACGCCTTGCAAGTTGACCTGATGCCCGGTTTCTACCTGCGTCATGGTCAACTCCATGACCATCACCTGATTGCCATCAGCGTCGTTTTTGACCGCACGCTGACGGGAAACCCGGGCAGTCGCTTCAGGTAGCACCTCGACTTGCCAACCGGCCGGCCAGGTAATGCTCGGCTCACTTGCTGATGCACCGACAGCGCCGAGAGAACACGCGAAAAACACAAACAGGGATTTGAACAGTCGGATCATTGCCGGACGCACTCGCAGATTGAGCCGTAAAGTCTGAGCCTCGCCCACGCGCAGGGCAAGCCTGCCCTTTCATTTGGCGATGCCGGCAGGCATGCGTATCATTGCGCCCATTCACTCGCCCATAGTTATTGGAGGGCCCATGAGCCTGCACGAACTCAACACTTTCCCCGGCGTCACCGCTACCCCAGACAGCGCAACCCGCAACTTCGTCTTCAACCACACCATGTTGCGTGTCAAAGACATCACCCAATCTCTGGACTTCTACACCCGCGTACTGGGTTTCTCGCTGGTTGAAAAGCGTGACTTCCCGGAAGCCGAGTTCAGCCTGTACTTCCTTGCGCTGGTCGATCAATCGCAGATTCCGGCCGACGCAGCTGCTCGCACCGAATGGATGAAGTCCATTCCGGGCATCCTCGAACTGACCCATAACCATGGCACCGAGAACGACGCGGATTTCGCCTATCACAATGGCAACACTGACCCGCGTGGTTTTGGCCATATCTGCATTTCGGTGCCGGATATCGTTGCAGCGTGTGCACGTTTTGAAGAGCTGGGCTGCGACTTCCAGAAGCGCCTGACCGATGGTCGCATGAAAAGCCTGGCGTTCATCAAGGATCCGGATGGTTACTGGGTCGAGATCATTCAGCCAGCGCCGCTGTAAAGGCTGAAAAGCCCCTCACCCTAACCCTCTCCCAGAGGGAGAGGGAACTGATTGGGGGATATTGGAGAGATACGCCGACTTGAACGATTGGCGTTGAATCCATAATCGACTGGCGCTTTCAGGTCGATGGAAAACGCCAGACACCTCGGTCGGCTCCCTCTCCTTCGGGAGAGGGCTGGGGTGAGGGGCCGCTTTTGACGCACAATAAAAAAACCCGTGATCGCTCACGGGTTTTTTCATTTCTGGCCGGACGTTCAAGCCGGCGCCGACGTGCGGATCAAGTGATCAAATGCACTCAACGAAGCCTTTGCGCCCTCACCCACCGCAATCACGATCTGCTTGTACGGCACAGTGGTCACGTCGCCCGCAGCGAAGATACCCGGGATCGATGTTTCACCACGGTTATCGACAATGATCTCGCCACGCGGCGACAGCTCGATGGTGCCCTTCAGCCAGTCAGTGTTCGGCAGCAAACCGATCTGCACGAAAATCCCTTCCAGCTCGACAGTGCGCAGCTCATCAGTGTTGCGATCCTTGTAACGCAGGCCATTGACCTTCTCGCCATTGCCGGTGACTTCCGTGGTTTGCGCACTGGTGATCACGGTGACGTTCGGCAGGCTGTGCAGCTTGCGTTGCAGTACGGCGTCAGCGCGTAGTTGTACGTCGAACTCCAACAGCGTCACGTGCGACACAATACCGGCCAGATCGATGGCCGCTTCAACGCCGGAGTTACCGCCGCCGATGACCGCGACACGCTTGCCTTTGAACAGCGGACCATCGCAGTGCGGGCAGTACGCCACGCCTTTGTTGCGGTATTCCTGCTCACCCGGCACGTTCATCTCGCGCCAGCGCGCGCCAGTCGCCAGAATCACGCTTTTGGCTTTCAGGGTCGCGCCGCTGGCGAAACGGACTTCATGCAGTTGGCCATTCTTGCCCGGGATCAGTTTGTCAGCACGTTGCAGGTTCATGATGTCGACGTCGTACTGTTTGACGTGTTCTTCCAGCGCCGTGGCCAGTTTCGGGCCTTCGGTTTCCTGCACGGAAATGAAGTTCTCGATGGCCATGGTGTCGAGCACCTGACCGCCAAAACGTTCAGCGGCGACGCCAGTGCGAATGCCTTTACGTGCAGCGTAAATCGCTGCCGACGCACCGGCCGGGCCACCGCCGACAACCAGCACATCAAAGGCGTCCTTGGCGCTGATTTTCTCGGCCTGACGTTCGATGGCGCCGGTGTCGAGTTTGGCGAGAATCTCCTCCAGACCCATGCGGCCCTGACCGAAGTTTTCACCATTGAGGTAGATGCTCGGCACGGCCATGATCTTGCGATCGTTGACTTCGTCCTGGAACAACGCACCGTCGATAGCGACGTGGCGGATATTCGGGTTAAGCACTGCCATCAGGTTCAGCGCCTGGACCACGTCCGGGCAGTTCTGGCAGGACAGCGAGAAGTACGTCTCGAAGCTGAACTCGCCTTTCAGCGCGCGGATCTGCTCGATCACTTCAACACTGGCTTTTGATGGGTGGCCGCCGACTTGCAGCAAGGCCAGTACCAGCGAAGTGAATTCGTGACCCATCGGGATGCCGGCGAAACGCAGACTGATGTCGGCGCCCGGGCGGTTGATCGAGAACGATGGCTTGCGAGCATCGTCACCGCTGTCGATCAAGGTAATTTGGCTCGAAAGACTGGCAACATCTTTCAGCAGTTCCAGCATTTCACGGGATTTCGCACCGTCGTCGAGGGAAGCAACGATCTCGATCGGCTGGGTGACCCGTTCCAGGTACGATTTCAACTGGGCTTTAAGATTGGCGTCCAACATACGGGCGATTTCCTTTATTTGAGGCAAAAAAAAGCCCGAGCGAATCTCGCCCGGGCATTTTTATTGGGCGGTGCAGCGTACTTAAGAAGGTGCGGCGTACCGCCCTGAGTTGCGTGTCACAGACTTAGATCTTGCCGACCAGGTCCAGGGACGGCGCCAGAGTGGCCTCGCCTTCTTTCCACTTGGCTGGGCAAACTTCGCCTGGGTGAGCAGCAACGTACTGAGCAGCCTTGATCTTGCGCAGCAGCTCGGAAGCGTCACGGCCAACGCCGCCATCGTTCAGTTCAACGATTTTGATCTGGCCTTCAGGGTTGATCACGAAGGTGCCACGGTCAGCCAGGCCAACTTCTTCGATCAGCACGTCGAAGTTGCGGGAGATGGCGTGGGTCGGGTCGCCGATCATGGTGTATTCGATTTTGCCGATGGCTGGCGAAGTGTTGTGCCAGGCAGCGTGGGCAAAGTGTGTGTCGGTGGAAACGCTGTAGATCTCTACGCCGAGTTTCTGGAAGGCAGCGTAGTTGTCAGCCAGGTCTTCCAGCTCGGTTGGGCAAACGAAGGTGAAGTCGGCTGGGTAGAAGAACACGACCGACCACTTGCCTTTCAGGTCAGCGTCCGAGACTTGAACGAAGTCGCCGTTTTTGAACGCGGTAGCTTTGAACGGTTTTACTTGGCTGTTGATGATAGGCATTGATGACTCTCCGTCAGTGGTTGTGAATTCGATGGGTGAATCCTACCCACTCACTCGACGGATGGCTCATTGGCAAACCTGATGCTGCTGATTTGTTTTCGCTATTAGCCGACTGTATTAATAGAAGAAAACGATATCTACGACGAAGCCGGGTTATCCGTAATCCGAGCCATCCCCTGGAATGGGCTGGCTTCAACATAGCGCATTGCGGACTTCATATCCTTCCAGCCGACGTAACTCATCAGGGATTTCAGATCCCAGCCGCTTTGATGGGCCCAGGTTGCGAAGCCTCGACGCAGGGAATGGCTGGTGTAGTTTTCGGCAGCAATGCCGGCGCGCTGCAAAGCCTGGCGCAGCAGCGGGATGATGCTGTTGGCGTGCAGCCCCTCCTCGTTCAGATTGCCCCAGCGGTCGATGCTGCGGAAAACCGGGCCACGCACCAGCGCCGCTTCGGTGATCCAGTCGATATAGGCCTGCACCGGACAGAGCTTGAGCAGCGCCGGGGCTTGATAGGTCTGCCCGAGGTTTTCCCGATCGCCCTTGCTGCGCGGCAAATACAAGGTGATGCCTTTGCCTGCGTGTGCCTGCACGTGTTCGATCTGCAAACGACACAATTCATCGCTGCGAAAGCCGCGCCAGAACCCCAGCAGAATCAATGCGCGATCACGGTAAGCCTTGAGGAGTAACGGGCGGTCCTGCTGTTCTCTCGCGGTTTGTACTTCATGCTCAAGCCAATCGATGACGCGCTGCAGATCCTGTAATTGCAACGGCTCGGCCTGTTTCTCCTGCGCCGGGTGCAACGCACGTATGCCTTTGAAGACTTTGCGCACCACCGGCGCCTTGGTCGGATCGGCAAACCCTTGGCTGTTGTGCCATTGCGCCAGCGCCGACAGACGCAGCTTCAACGTATTGATCGACAGCTCTTCGGCGTGCGCCACCAGATACCGCGCGACGCTATCGGCTGTGGCCGGCAAGAACCCGCCCCACTTCACTTCGAAATGCTCGATGGCCGCGCGATAGCTGCGGCGGGTGTTATCGCGGGTGGCGGCTTGCAGATAGCGATCCAGATCGCTCATTGGGCTGTTTTCTCGCTGGTGTACTGATACAAGGATGGGGATGAGCATTTTGCCGTCTGACACTGGGTAATACCAGTATATCCCGTGTCTTTATTATCAAAGATTTATCTTTATTTTTGAGGTGGTACACTACGTACTTTAGTGGCATGTACCACAGTACGTAACCGTAGGAGTTCACATGGCCCGTGGCGGCATTACCAAAGCCCTGGTGCAGATCGCGCGCACCGCGATCCTCGCTCGTGGCGAACACCCGAGCATCGATGCTGTACGCATTGAAATGGGCAACACCGGCTCGAAAACCACGATCCATCGTTACCTGAAAGAACTGGATGACGGCGCGCAGCCGATTGAGGCTTCGGCAGAGCCGATCGATGATGAGTTGTCCGCCCTTGTCTCGCGCCTCGCGCAACGCCTCAAAGAGCAGGCGCAAGAGCCCATCGAGCAGGCCCGCGAGCAGTTTGAAGAGCAGCGCGAAGCACTGGAGTCGGAGCTGAAACAAACGCGCCAGGCACTGGAAAAGCTCGAACAGGAGCACGACATTCAAGGCGCAGCGCTGGAGCGCGAGTCCGAAGCCCTGAACAACACCCGTTCAATGCTGCAGACCGAACAAACGCGTAACGCCGGCCTGAATCAGGCATTGGCCGACTTTGAATTGCGCTTGCAGGACAAAGACGAGCAGATCCGCTCACTGGAAGAAAAACACCTGCACGCCCGTGACGCACTGGAGCACTACCGCAACGCCAGCAAAGAGCAGCGCGAGCAGGAACAGAGCCGTCACGAAGCACAAGTGCAGCAGATTCAGGCGGAATTGCGTCAGGCGCAGCAAAGCGCACTGGTTCGTCAGGACGAGATTACGCAACTGCACCGCGACAACGAGCGCCTGCTTACCGAGAACCGTGGCACCCAACGCGAACTGAGCCTGATGCAGGATCAACTCAAACAAAGCAATCAGCGTCAGGATCAACTGCTCGAACAAGCGACCCGCGTCGACAGTGAGCGCACCCTCCTCCAGGAACGTTTGCGCGTTGCCACACTGGAAAGCCAGACACTCAAACAGAGCATTGAGGAGCAGACGCTACTCAACCAGTCACTGGAAAAAGAATTGAACAAGGCTCAAGCAAGCCTGGAAGAAAGCCAGCGTCTGGCGACTACCGTTGCGGCAGCGCCAGACTCGGCCAAACCGAAGGACGCTTAAGCGCCGACCGGCGTACGCATGGTGACGAATTCTTCGGCGGCCGTCGGGTGCACCCCGATCGTGTCGTCGAAGTCACGCTTGGTTGCGCCAGCCTTCAACGCAATCGCCAGACCCTGAACGATCTCGCCAGCGTCCGGACCGACCATGTGGCAGCCGAGGACTTTGTCGGTCTTGGCGTCGACCACCAGCTTCATCAGGGTCTTTTCCTGGCACTCGGTCAGGGTCAGCTTCATCGGGCGGAAACGGCTTTCGAAGATCACCACATCGTGGCCGGCCTCGCGCGCTTCCTCTTCGGTCAAACCGACCGTGCCGATGTTCGGCAAACTGAATACCGCCGTCGGGATCATCTTGTAATCCACCGGACGGTATTGCTCAGGCTTGAACAAACGCCGCGCCACTGCCATGCCTTCGGCCAGCGCCACCGGCGTCAGTTGCACCCGGCCGATAACATCGCCCAGCGCCAGAATTGAAGGCTCGCTGGTCTGATATTGCTCGTCGACTTTAATGAAACCCTTGTCGGTGAGCTGCACATCGGTGTTTTCCAGGCCCAGATTATCGAGCATCGGACGCCGGCCCGTGGCGTAGAACACGCAATCCGCTTCCAGCACACGGCCATCCTTGAGGGTAGCTTTCAAGCTGCCGTCAGCCTGCTTGTCGATACGCGCGATGTCGGCGTTGAATTGCAGATCCAGACCACGCTTGGTCAGCTCTTCCTGCAAATGCTTGCGCACCGAACCGTCAAAACCGCGCAGGAACAGATCGCCGCGATACAGCAGCGTGGTGTTCGCACCGAGGCCGTGGAAAATTCCGGCGAATTCGACCGCGATGTAACCGCCGCCAACCACCAGCACACGCTTTGGCAGCTCTTTCAGGAAGAACGCTTCATTGGAACCGATCGCGTGCTCGCGCCCCGGAATTTCCGGAATCTGCGGCCAGCCACCGGTAGCGATCAGAATGTTCTTCGCTGTAAAACGCTCGCCATTCACTTCGACTTCATGCGGGCCAACGATCTTCGCGTGCGCTTCATGCAAGGTCACGCCGCTGTTGACCAGCAGATTGCGATAAATGCCGTTGAGGCGATTGATCTCGCGATCCTTGTTGGCGATCAGGGTCGCCCAGTCGAAATTTGCCTCACCCAGGCTCCAGCCAAAACCGGACGCCTGCTCGAAGTCTTCGGCGAAATGCGCGCCGTACACCAGCAGTTTTTTCGGCACGCAGCCGACATTGACGCAGGTCCCGCCCAGATAACGGCTCTCCGCCACCGCCACTTTCGCACCGAAACCGGCCGCAAAACGCGCAGCGCGCACACCGCCGGAACCGGCACCAATCACATAAAGGTCAAAATCGTAGGCCATTTCTATCTCCTCGGCAGGGGATCAGCATACCTGCAGCCACCCATTGGGCAAGCGCTGCCAATCATATGGGGGGCGTAAAATGAAAAAACCCGCCGAAGCGGGTTTTTCTTACAAACCAATCAAGCGCTCTTAGTAAGCCTTGCCAGTCTTGTAGAAGTTCTCGAAGCAGAAGTTGGTCGCTTCGATGTAGCCTTCAGCGCCACCGCAGTCGAAACGCTTGCCTTTGAACTTGTAGGCCATGACGCAGCCGTTCTGGGCTTGTTTCATGAGGGCGTCGGTGATCTGGATTTCGCCGCCCTTGCCTGGCTCGGTTTGTTCGATCAGGTCGAAGATGTCCGGGGTCAGAATATAACGACCGATGATCGCCAGGTTCGACGGCGCGTCTTCCGGCTTTGGCTTCTCGACCATGCTGTGCACGCGGTAGATGTCGTCGCGGATCATCTCGCCGGCGATCACGCCGTACTTGCTGGTTTCCTGCGGATCGACTTCCTGAATAGCGATGATCGAGCAGCGGAACTGCTTGTACAGTTTGACCATCTGGGTCAGTACGCCGTCGCCTTCGAGGTTGACGCACAGGTCGTCCGCCAGCACCACGGCGAACGGTTCGTCACCGATCAGCGGGCGACCGGTCAGGATCGCGTGGCCCAGACCTTTCATTTCGGTCTGACGGGTGTAAGAGAACGAGCACTCGTCGAGCAGTTTGCGGATGCCGACCAGGTATTTCTCTTTGTCGGTGCCTTTGATCTGGTTTTCCAGCTCGTAGCTGATGTCGAAGTGGTCTTCCAGAGCACGCTTGCCACGACCGGTGACGATGGAGATTTCCGTCAGGCCAGCATCCAGAGCTTCTTCAACGCCGTACTGGATCAGTGGCTTGTTTACCACCGGCAGCATTTCTTTAGGCATGGCTTTAGTCGCTGGCAGGAAGCGAGTACCGTAACCGGCTGCTGGGAACAAGCATTTCTTGATCATATAAGTCCTTGAAAGGGCTGTGTGTACGAGTTTCGGCGCAGTCTAATCAGGCGGCGTGCACCTTACAATGCCCCGCACTGGCTAACCGATGCCAACATAGAGAAATATTCTCGCCGATAGTTCCATCGACATCCTGGCGCAACCAGATCAGCGTAGCTCAAAGCGGTCGACAAACCGGATCACCATACGCTGATCATCCCCCAATGCGAGCATTTGCCGGTATCATGGCGCCTTTGAACCAGCGAACGAGACAGATAGATGGCCGCGGTAAAAATCATCAATGGGTATGTGATCGACAAGAAAGACGGCAAGTGGACGCTGACCACCACCAATGGCGAACACATCGCCGGGCCTTTCGACAGCGAACAAATGGCGACCGATGTAGCTTCCGTGTTCACGGACACGCCGGCATCGGCGAAACGCCGTGGCAAAGATCAAGACTGATCAGCTGCGATACGCCCGAGCCCTGCCCTTGAGCAGGGCTTTTTTGTGCCCACTTACAAACAAGTGGCCAAACGCTATAACCTTTTCCCATCGGCGCTGTCACAGCGTCTAGTCCCCCTCGCTGAAGACCATGAACATGACCATGAAAAAATTGCTGCCACTGATTGCGGTATTGGCACTGGCCGGCTGTGCCACGTCTCAGCCTACTTACCTGAAAAACGGCGAACAGGGCCTGGCCATCGATTGCTCCGGCGAAGCCAACTCCTGGGCGAGCTGCTATGAAAAAGCTGATGCGTCCTGCGCAGGCACCGGTTATCGCATCGTTGGCACAGACGGCACGCCTCAGCCCAAAGAAAGCGACAAAACCCTTGGCGTCGATGTCGGCAACTACAAGAATCGCAGCGTAGTCGTCGTCTGCAAGTAAACCTTACATGTGAATTTCGGCGAATTTGATACCGAGTCCGCGCACGACTTCGATCAGATCGTCGAGGCGACCGAACGACTCGACTTCATCGTTATCGTCCACCAGGAAATAACTGCGTCCGGCGCTCTTCTTGAAAAACACGATCCACTCCCCCGGATTCGCCGGGTTCTGGATGACATGGGTGGCAGAGATAAGGCCCTCTGCATGGCGCTCCCGTACTTGCTCTCGCTTCATCGCGACTCCAGAAATAAAAATGCCGTCACAGCATCGCTGCGACGGCATTGGTGCTGATGACGATCAGTCTATCAGCCGGAAATACACGCATTGGCGGCGCGTTGCACATCACGCGGACGAACCGGCACATTCGACATGCGCTCATGCAGCTTGATGCTGCTGCCACCCGAGCGATCTTCGATATCAAACACTGCCGCCGCGCCGGTGGAAAGTTTCCCTGGCACGATCACCCGAACCCCATCCTTGTGCGGCTGCATTTGCAGCGCGCCACGGCTGTCTGCCAGCTTTTCGGCCAGACATTGGGCATATTCATGGGGTTTCTTGCCGGAGATTACGCTCATGGTCGGCAGCGTTTCATTGATTTCGGAAACACTCGCGCAACCACTCACAGCCAGAACCAACGGCAGACACACCACACCCCACTTCATACAAAACCTCCGTTAAAGACCGTCCGACAGCACAAATGCCGTTTTTCTCCGGTGTCTTCTGCATTTAACCCGCATCCGATTGCGAATATCTGTTCAAAATTGTCAAACCAACGCCCGACGGCCAGATAATAACCCGTGCGGGCTGATAAACTGCGCCCAATCGACAAGCTATCGTTTTGATTTTGTAGAAAAAGCCCTTCTGGAGGCGCCCATGAAATTCATTCACCAGCGCGAACACCTCAACGAAGACGACATCGTCGTCATTCAATGCTCGCAAATGTGCAACATCCGTCTGATGAACGACGCCAACTTCCGCAGCTTCAAGAATGGCGGCCGTCACACCTATCACGGCGGCGCCTTCGACACCTTTCCGGCCCGTATCACCGCGCCAAGCACCGGTTTCTGGAACATCACCATCGACACCGTCAACCGCCGTCCGATCAGCGTGACGCGCAAGCCGACGCTGACTCACTCGATCAAGATCATCCGTCGCTCCAGCACCAAACTCAGCTGAGACACGCCGTTCAACCAGGAAGGAATGCATGACCGTGGCCCAAACGACCAAATACGTCATCAAGTACAAACTCAACGGTGAACGCCGCTTCGAGTTCGCGCAGCTGGTAAACGGCACTGAAGAAGAAGCCAAGGTTGAACTGGCCAAGCTTCATGGCCAGGAAGACGAGATCAGCGACATCGCCGTCAGCAAAGCGCTTTAAGCAACGAAGGAGTTTGACCGCAAGCGCCGGAGTGTTCTGCCGCAAGGCCCTGCCCAGACTGACGTTCTTCGACCATGAGTCTAGGAGTCAGTATGTCGATGTCACCTTCCCGGCTGGATTCGCTCGACTGGGCAAGCCTTGAGCGGCAACTGGATCAGGACGGCTGCGCGATCATCCGTTCGCTGCTGCAAGCCGAAACCTGTGATCACTTGAGTGCGCTGTATCCGCAGACCGAACCGTTTCGTTCGCAGGTCATCATGGCCCGCCACGGTTTCGGTCGCGGCGAGTACAAGTACTTTCGCTACCCTCTTCCGACACCGGTCGAACGCCTGCGCGGCGCGCTGTATCCACACCTCGTTGCATTGGCCAATCGCTGGTACGAACGCATGAACCTGCCCGAGCGCTTTGCGTCGGATCACGCCGAATTTCTTCAGCGCTGCCATGCCGCCGGTCAGACCCGCCCGACGCCTCTCCTATTGCAGTACGGCGCGCAGGACTACAACTGCCTGCACCAGGATCTGTACGGTGAATCGGTTTTTCCGCTGCAAGTGGCGATTCTTCTGTCAGAACCCGGGCAAGACTTCACGGGTGGAGAATTCGTTCTCACCGAGCAACGCCCGCGCATGCAGTCGCGGCCGCACGTACTGGATCTGAAGAAAGGAGATGCGCTGATCTTTGCCGTCAACCAGCGTCCGGTCAAAGGCGTGCGCGGTGATTATCGGGTGACCATGCGCCACGGCGTCAGTCGCCTGCACAGTGGAAAAAGGCATACCCTAGGCATCATCTTCCACGACGCCACATGACGACCATGCAACCGAACACTTTCGATCTGTTCGCCGGTCATGAACCCGAACAACGCCCCCACGCCGAGCAGATTGGCGAGCAATCCTGGGTGTTGCATGGTTTTGCCCTGCCGCTGGTCGAGCAGATTCTGCCAGCACTGGATGCGATTCTTGCCGCAGCGCCCTTGCGCCACATGGTCACGCCGGGTGGATTCAGCATGTCGGTGGGCACCAGCAGTTGCGGCGCACTGGGCTGGATCACTGATCGCCACGGTTATCGTTATTCGAGCGTCGATCCGCTCAGTGATTTGCCATGGCCGCCGCTGCCGGAAGTCTTCGCGGCACTGGCGCACTCAGCAGCGGCGCAAGCTGGATTCGCTGACTTCAACGCTGATTCCTGCCTTATCAATTGCTATATCCCCGGCGCCAAGATGTCATTGCATCAGGACAAAGACGAAAAGGCCTACAGCGCGCCGATCGTTTCGCTGTCACTCGGGTTGCCGGCCATGTTTCTCTTCGGCGGTTTCAATCGCAGCGACAAGAGCCAGCGCATTGCTTTGTTGCATGGCGACATGGTGGTCTGGGGCGGCGTTGATCGCTTGCGTTATCACGGCGTGCTGCCGATCAAGCAAGGCCGCCATCCACGTCTGGGTGAGCAACGGATCAATCTGACCTTTCGTGTGGCCGGATAACCTGCAAAAGTTTGACCGCAAGGCTCGGAGTGTTGCGCCTTGCGACGCTGGTTAACCTGAATCAAACAGGACAACGGATAACCACCATGAAAACGCTTTCGACCCCCTTCAAGACCGAAAACGATCCACGCTGGGCCGCCGTGGTTGCGCGAGACTCACGGGCGGACGGACAATTTGTCTACGCAGTGAAAACCACCGGCATCTACTGCCGCCCGAGCAGTCTCTCACGCTTGCCGAAACCGCAGAACGTCGAGTTTTTCGATACGGCTGAGCAGGCCGAGGCTGCCGGTTATCGGCCGAGCAAGCGTGCCAGCAAGGATCAGAGTGATGTCGCCGCGCAGCATGCCGCGACCGTCGCCATTGCCTGCCGTCTTATCGAATCCGCCGAGACCTTGCCGGCACTGAATGAACTGGCGCAGACCGCCGGCCTGAGTCCGTTTCATTTCCATCGTGTCTTCAAAGCCGCGACGGGATTGACGCCCAAAGGCTACGCAACGGCCCATCGCTCGCGCAAAGTCCGTGAGCGCTTGGCAGACGGCGATTCGGTGACGGAAGCGCTGTACGACGCGGGCTTCAATTCCAATAGCCGTTTCTATGAATCAGCGGATCACTTGCTGGGCATGAAACCTGGCGATTATCGTGCGGCCGGTAAGAACAACGACATTCGCTTCGCCGTTGGCCAGTGTTCGCTGGGAGCGATTCTGGTGGCGCAAAGCGAGCGTGGGGTGTGCGCGATTCTGTTGGGCGATGACCCGCATCAACTGGTGTGCGATCTGCAGGATCAGTTTCGCCAGGCCAACCTGATCGGCGCCGATGCCGGTTTCGAACAACTGATCGCCAAGGTGGTGGGATTTATCGAAGCTCCGGCGATTGGCCTGGATCTGCCGCTGGACGTTCGCGGCACGGCGTTCCAGGAACGTGTGTGGCAGGCGCTGCGGGAAATTCCGGCGGGCCACACCGCCAGTTACGCCGAAATCGCTCAGCGCATCGGCGCACCGACGTCCATGCGCGCAGTGGCTCAGGCGTGCGGCGCCAACCGCTTGGCAGTGGCGATTCCTTGCCACCGCGTGGTGCGCAGCGATGGCAATCTTTCGGGCTATCGCTGGGGCGTCGAGCGCAAGCGTCAGTTGCTGGAACGCGAGACGACGTCCTGAGAGGACGTCCCACCCCGTCGGCAGTTGTCAGCGATTGACATCAACGACAACCCGTCCGCGAAGTTGCCCGGCGAGCAACTTCGGCGCTGCATCAATGGCCTCACTCAGACCGATTTCATGGCTGATCAATGCCAGCAACGAGACATCCAGATCCCTGGCCAGACGATCCCACGCCTCCAGACGGCGAGCCTTGGGCTGGGTCACGCTGTTGATGCCGGCCAGGGTCACGCCACGCAAAATGAACGGGGCAACCGAAGCCGGGAAATCCATGCCCTGCGCCAGACCACACGCGGCGACGGTGCCTTCGGAGCGAGTGCTGGCGCAGGCATTGGCCAGGGTGTGACTGCCCACCGAATCGATCACCGCTGCCCAGCGCTCTTTGGCCAGTGGCTTGCCGGGCACTGACAAGGTCGCGCGGTCGATGATTTCACCGGCGCCCAGTTGCTTCAGGTACTCATGCTCGGAGACACGGCCAGTGGATGCGACGACGCGATAGCCGAGCTTGCTCAGCAAAGCGATGGCGAAACTGCCAACGCCACCATTGGCCCCAGTGACCAGAACCTCGCCCTGCTCTGGCGTCACGCCATTGCGCTCGAGTGCCAGAATGCACAGCATCGCCGTATAGCCGGCCGTGCCGATCGCCATGGCTTGCGCCGCCGTGAAGGCGTTGGGCAATGGGATCAGCCAGTCGCCATTGAGCCGTGCTTTCTGCGCCAGGCCACCCCAGTGATTTTCGCCGACGCCCCAGCCATTGAGCAGCACCTGATCACCCACCTTATAGTCGGGGTGCGAACTGGCTTCTACGCGGCCCGCAAGGTCGATCCCCGGCACCATCGGAAACTTGCGCACCACCGGACTGCTGCCGGTAATCGCCAGGCCATCCTTGAAATTCAGCGTGCTGTAAGCAACTCCGACGGTGACATCGCCTTCGGGCAATTGCTCTTCGTTGACCTGCTGCAGGTTGGCGCGATAACCGCTGTCGTCTTTGTCGATCACAATGGCGTTGAACATGACTGCCTCGCATGACTGTTTCGGAATGTCGTGCCCTGAAATAACACATCGCAACACGCTGCCACATTCGACTTTGCGCCAATCGGTGAATCGGCCGGGTATTTCCATGGCGGACGACTATGCTTTTTCGACGGCCGTTGTTTCGCCGTTATTCCTTCAGAAACCGGCCTGTCGATGGAGCTGACAATGTCTTACCCGCGCTCGTTCTTTGTGATGTTGATGCTGTGTCTGCTGGCACTCGGCAGTGCCTGGGCGGCATCGGCCACTGAGGCCCCGAGCGAGCCGACCTGGCCGCAAGTCATCAGCAGCGGCAAAGCGAAACTGACGGTGTATCAGCCGCAACTCGACAGCTGGGACGGTTACACGCTCAATGCTCGTGCGGCCGTTGAAGCCACCGGTGCCGACGGCAAATCCACCTACGGAATTGTGCAGTTCAGCGCACATACGCTGGTCGACAAGGCCACGCGCTGGGTCGCGCTGGATCAGTACAAGATCATCAAGGCCGATTTCCCGGCCGATGCCAGTCAAGCCGACACCTGGCTCGCGGCTTTGCAAAAAGACGCCGACAGCCGCAAGAAAACCATTTCGCTCGATCAGCTCGAAGCTGCGGTCGGTGTACTCTCTGCAGAACAGAAAGCCGACAGCGCGCCGCTGGAAAACACCCCGCCGACGATCATCAGTTCCGACGTTCCCGCCCTGCTCGTCTATATCGATGGCGACGCGGCGTACCGACCGGTGGAAGGCACGGCGCTGCAACGAGTGATCAACACTCGCCCTCTGTTATTGAAAGATGCACAGGGCAAACATTATCTGCATGTCTTCGATGGCTGGATGGTCGCCGACCAGATCAATGGCGCGTATACCCGTCTGGTCACACCGTTTGCCGAACTGGAGAAAGCCAAACAGGCCGCCATTCAGAGCCGGCAAGTGGATCTGCTGACTGGGCAAAGCGATCCGAAAGACAAGATTCCAAGCCTGGCCAAACCACCGCAACCGAAGATTTTCATCGCCACCACGCCCACGGAATTGTTGGTCACTGACGGCGCAGCGCAATGGACGCCAATTCAGGGCACCGGATTGCTGTATGTCAGCAACACTACCGGGCACATCTTCAAGGAAATCGGTGACCAGAACAGTTATGTGCTGATTTCCGGGCGCTGGTTTCGCGCCATTGACATGAATGGTCCGTGGACCTTTACCCCCGCAGACAAACTGCCGGCGGACTTCGCCAACATTCCCGACGACAGCCCGAAAGAGAACGTCAAGGCTTCGGTCGCCGGCACGCCGCAAGCCAAAGAGGCGGCCATTGCCGCGACCATTCCACAGACGTCGGCCATCAAGAAAAGCGCGGTAAAAATGACCGCACCACAGTTCGATGGCGAACCGCAACTCAAAGCCATCAATGCCACGCCGCTGCAATACGTGGTCAACAGCGCCACGCCCATCATCCGCGTCGACAACAATAGTTGGTACGCGGTGGAGAACGGTATCTGGTTCACTGCCACTACTGTAAACGGACCTTGGGTTGTCGCCAGTTCGGTGCCGGCGGTTATCTATTCGATCCCGCCGAGTTCGCCGATGCATTACCTCACCTACGTCAAAGTCTACGAGTCCAGCGGTGACACGGTAGTGGTCGGCTACACACCCGGGTATCAGGGTTCGAATCTGGATCCGGCGACGGGTGTCGTGGTGTATGGCACCGGTTATCCGTACACACCATGGGTGGGCAGCGTCTGGTATGGCCCGCCGGTGACTTACGGTTTCGGCGTCGCCATCCGCTATACACCGTGGACCGGCTGGACCTTCGGTTTCGGTTTTGGCTGGAGTTGGGGCGGCAGCACTGTAGCGATGGGTTGGGGCTGGGGCGCCTACCCGTGGTGGGGCAACTACGGCTGGGGTTACGCCTGGGGCCCGCACCTGTATCCGGCGCCTTTGGCCTGGGGTGGCGCCGCTTACGGTTATCGCGGCGGCGCAGTGGCCTGGGGTCCCGGTGGTTGGGCCGGAACCACCGGCAACATTTATCATCAGTGGGGCGACCGGGCTACAGTCAGCCGCTACGGCGCCGGGTACAACGCCTGGACCGGCAATCGCTGGGCCGGTCAGGTCGGCGCTTCCTACAACTCCCGCACCGGCGTCGCGGCTGCCGGTCAACGGGGCGCCGTGCATAACGTCTACACCGGCAATTATGCTGCTGGACGAAGTGGTGTGGCGGTCGGACCGAACGGTGGCGCAATTGCCGGCGAGCGGGTCACTGCCGGCAATGCGCGCAACGGCACGCAGGTCACCGCCAATCGTGGCGCCGTGTACAACCCCAACACTGGCAACACCACCCAATATGGCGGCATTCGCGGACGCAACGGCGGCGCTGCACACGTTGGCGACAACGTTTACGCAGGCCACGACGGCAACGTGTATAAAAAGACCGACAACGGCTGGCAGTCGATGGTTGGCGGCGGCGCGACCCGCAGCGCCCCCATCAACAACAATGCGCAATTGCAGAACCTCAACCGCGACTCTGCTGCGCGTAATTTCGGCAACCAGCGGACCAACAACTTTCACAACTCCTCGCAATTCATGAACCACTCGTTTGGCGGCGGTGGCTTTCATCGACGCTGAAAAACTGCACGGGTTGTTCTGAATTTCGAACTGGCTGCGGATCCGGTTTTGCTGTTAAAAAACCGGCTCTGCCTTCCACCGTTCGGAGAACAGCGTTCATGAGCCAATGGCCAGACACCCGCATTCTTGATCTGCTCGGCATTGAGCTGCCGATCATTCAGGGCCCGATGGCCGGTGCGACGAATTCGTCGATGGTCATCGCCGTGTGCAATGCCGGCGGCCTGGGTTCGATGCCGGCGGCGATGCTGAGCATCGAGCAATTGCGCGAAGAGCTGAAAACCATTCGCCAACACACCGACAAGCCCTTCAACGTGAACTTCTTCTGCCATCAGCCACCGGCGGCGAATGAGCAACGCGCACGTGAATGGAAGCAGCTGCTGGAACCGTATTACCGCGAACTGGGCGCCGATTTCGACGCACCTACACCGGTGTCCAACCGAGCGCCGTTCGATGCGGCAGCCTGCGCAGTGCTGGAAGAATTTCGGCCTGAGGTCGTGAGTTTTCACTTCGGTCTGCCAGAGCAATCCTTGCTCGATCGGGTCAAGGCGACCGGGGCAAAAATTCTCTCCTCGGCCACCACTGTCGATGAAGCGATCTGGCTGGAACAGCACGGCTGCGACGCAATTATCGTCATGGGCTACGAGGCTGGCGGCCATCGAGGCATGTTTCTCAGTGATGAACTGAGCAGTCAGGTGGGCACGTTTGCCCTGGTGCCCCAAGTGGTCGACGCGGTGAACGTACCGGTGATTGCCGCCGGCGCCATTGCCGATGCACGCGGCGTGGCGGCGGCGTTCACATTGGGAGCATCGGCGGTACAGGTCGGCACGGCCTATCTGTTCACGCCAGAAGCGAAAGTCAGCGCCGCTCACCACAAGGCATTGCGCACGGCCAAGGAAAGCGAAACGGCGATCACCAATATCTTCACCGGACGTCCGGCGCGGGGTATTCTCAACCGCGTCATGCGTGAGGTCGGCCCGATGTCGCCGAAGGCACCAGCATTTCCCTTGGCCGGCGGTGCGTTGATGCCGCTGCGAACGATCGACGAGGCCGGGTTTGCCAACCTCTGGGCCGGTCAGGCATTCCCCCTCGGCAAGGACTTGAACAGCGCAGAACTAACCCGGCAATTAGCCGAAGGTGCATTGGCAAAACTCACTCGTCAGTGACGCTGAACAGAGTGAGGATTCAAGCATCTTCACTCTTGGTTCAAGCAACACTTCCTGTTTGGCGGCATTTCGCTATATATTTCGCTATATAGCGAATTCACCCCTCGCATCGGCGCAGTCCACTTCCAACAATAGCTGCGCTCTGCACTCGCCAACCACGGAGCTGTTACATGACCATTCGTGCCTCACGTTTTGCCCCTACCTGCCTGGCCTCTTTACTCGCGGTCTTCGCCGTCGGCGCTGTTCAGGCCGATGAAGTGCAGGTGGCAGTTGCGGCCAACTTCACCGCACCGATCCAGGCCATTGCCGCCGATTTCGAAAAAGACACCGGGCACAAACTGGTCGCAGCGTACGGCGCCACTGGCCAGTTCTACACCCAGATCAAGAACGGCGCGCCGTTCGAAGTGTTCCTTTCCGCCGACGACACCACCCCGGAAAAGCTCGAAAAAGAAGGCGATACCGTCAAAGGTTCGCGCTTCACCTACGCCATCGGCACGCTGGCGCTGTGGTCAGCGAAAGAAGGTTATGTCGATGGGAAAGGCGAGGTTCTGAAAAAGAACGAGTACCAGCACCTGTCCATCGCCAACCCGAAAGCAGCGCCTTACGGCCTGGCCGCCACGCAAGTGCTGGAAAAACTCAAACTGACCGAGGCCACCAAAGCCAAGATCGTCGAAGGCCAGAACATCACTCAGGCTTACCAGTTCGTCTCGACCGGTAACGCGGAGCTGGGTTTTGTCGCTCTGTCACAGATTTACAAGGACGGCAAGGTCAGCAGCGGTTCGGCGTGGATCGTCCCTGCTGATATGCACGACCCGATCAAACAGGACGCCGTCATTCTGAACAAAGGCAAGGACAACGCCGCCGCCAAGGCACTGGTTGAATACCTCAAAGGCCCGAAAGCCGCTGCGGTGATCAAGTCCTACGGTTACCAGCTCTAAATGTCGCTGACGAGTGCCGATTTCGCGGCGATCTGGCTGACCCTCAAACTGGCGTCCCTGACCACTGCGATCCTGTTGGTTGTCGGCACTCCGATTGCCCTGTGGTTGTCGCACACCCGTTCGTGGCTGCGCGGCCCGATCGGAGCGATCGTCGCCCTGCCCCTCGTACTGCCACCGACCGTGATCGGTTTCTATCTGTTGCTGATGATGGGCCCGCACGGCTTTCTCGGCCAATTCACCCAATGGCTGGGCCTGGGCACCCTGACCTTCAGCTTCACCGGGCTGGTGATCGGTTCGGTGATCTATTCCATGCCTTTCGTGGTGCAACCGTTGCAAAACGCGTTCTCGGCGATCGGCACCCGTCCACTGGAAGTGGCCGCAACCTTGCGCGCCAATCCCTGGGACACTTTTTTCAGCGTGATTCTGCCGCTGGCCCGCCCCGGTTTTATCACCGCGGCGATCCTCGGCTTCGCGCATACCGTCGGTGAGTTCGGCGTGGTGCTGATGATCGGCGGCAACATTCCCGACAAGACTCGCGTGGTTTCCGTGCAAATCTACGACCACGTAGAAGCAATGGAATACGCGCAGGCCCACTGGTTGGCCGGGGCGATGCTGGTGTTCTCGTTTCTGGTATTGCTGGCGCTGTATTCCAGCCGCAAGACCCGTGCAGGCTGGAGCTGATCGATGATCGATGTACGTCTGAACAGGGTCTATTCGGGCTTCAGTCTCGATGTCGATCTGAACCTGCCGGGCCGTGGCGTGACCGCGCTTTATGGGCACTCGGGCTCCGGCAAAACCACCTGCCTGCGCTGCATCGCCGGACTTGAGCGCGCCGAACAAGGTTTCGTTCAGATCAACGACGAAGTCTGGCAGGACAGCGAAAAAGGCATTTTCGTCCCGCCACACAAACGTGCGCTCGGCTATGTGTTTCAGGAGGCCAGCCTGTTCCCGCATTTGTCGGTGCTGGCCAATCTGCAATTCGGCCTCAAGCGCATTGCCAAATCCCAGCGCCGGGTCGATATGGCACAGGCCACCGAACTCTTGGGCATCGGTCATTTGCTCGAACGCCATCCGCAACATTTGTCGGGCGGTGAACGCCAGCGTGTCGGGATCGCCCGAGCGTTGCTGACCAGCCCGAAACTGTTGCTGATGGACGAACCGCTGGCGGCCCTCGACAGCCAGCGCAAAAGTGAAATCCTGCCTTACCTGCAACGCCTGCATGACGAACTGGACATTCCCGTGCTGTACGTCAGCCATGCTCAGGACGAAGTCGCCCGGCTGGCCGATCACCTGGTGTTGCTCAGCGAAGGCAAAGCGCTGGCCAGCGGCCCGATCGGCGAAACCCTCGCGCGCCTGGACCTGCCGATGGCCATGGGCGATGACGCCGGCGTGATCATTGAAGGCCAGGTCAGCGCTTACGACGCCGACTATCAACTGCTGAGCCTGCAACTGCCGGCCACCGAGATGAGTATCCGCGTCACCCACGCGCCGATGGCGCTGGGTCAGGCCCTGCGCTGCAAAGTGCACGCGCGCGATATCAGCCTGACCCTGCAGAACAGTGAATTCAGCAGCATTCTCAATCGACTGCCAGTCACGGTGGTCAGTGAGCAATCGGCCGACAACGCCGCCCACGTGCTGATTCGTCTCGATGCGGGCGGCACCCCGCTGCTCGCGCGCATCACCCGCTATTCCAGAGATCAATTGGGCGTGCACCCGGGCCAGCGATTGTGGGCGCAGATCAAAGCGGTCGCGGTCCTCGCCTGAATCATTCGGCACGACGGCAACGGCGTGCGGTCAATCGTCTTACAGACCGCCGCACCACCGAAGGAAACCGCCATGCCCGACACCGAGCTGATTACCGAGCTGCCCTCCGATCTGCATTACGTTGATGACACCCAGCCCGGTATCACCCGCAAGAAACGGCGCGGCAAGTTCAGCTATTTCAAACCGTCTGGCGAGCGCATCAGCGACCCAGATGAAATCAAACGCATCAATGCTCTCGCCGTGCCGCCGGCTTATACCGATGTGTGGATCTGCGCCGACCCGTGCGGCCACTTGCAAGCCACCGGCCGTGATGCCCGTGGCCGCAAGCAATATCGCTATCACCCGCGCTGGCGCGAAGTGCGCGATGCCGACAAGTATTCACGCCTGCGCGAGTTCGGTCTGGCGCTGCCAAAGTTGCGCAAACAACTGGAGGCGTTGCTGGCCGCGCCCGGCTTCAGTCGCGACAAGGTCATGGCCACGGTAATCACCCTGCTCGACGCCACACTGATTCGCGTCGGCAACACGCAATACGCCCGCGACAATCGCTCCTATGGCCTGACCACCCTGCGCAGTCGACATGTCGAGGTCAACGGCAGCGCAATCCTGTTCCAGTTTCGCGGAAAGAGCGGCATCGAACATCAGATCACCGTCAAAGACCGGCGCCTGGCGCGCATCATCAAGCGTTGTCTGGAAATTCCCGGGCAGAACCTGTTCCAGTATCTGGATGAAAACGGCGAGCGCCACACCGTCAGCTCTTCCGACGTCAACAGTTACCTGCAAACCCTCACCGGCGCTGACTTCACCGCCAAGGACTATCGCACCTGGGCCGGCAGCGCTCTGGCGTTGGCGGTGTTGCGCGAGTTGCAATGGGAGTCCGAGACCGAAGCCAAGCGGCACGTGGTCGAGATGGTCAAAGGCGTCGCCAGGCAGCTGGGCAACACGCCGGCGGTTTGCCGAAAGTGCTACATCCACCCTGCTGTGGTGGAAAAATTCATGCTCGGCGCGCTTGCCGAACTGCCGCGTCCGCGTGTGCGCAAGGGCTTGCGGGCCGAGGAAGTCGCATTGGCAATGTTTCTTGAGCGAATGAGCGAAATGACCGACGCACCTTGATCCGCTGCGCAGCGTCATCTAGGCTAGCGACCTTCCCCTCCTCCGGACGACCGCAGAAGTGAACAACTCAACCTTCTAAAAATGCAATCGCGACACGCCGCTCTCGGCGCTTGTCAGTTTTCACGACATTTTTGGAGGTGCCGATGACTCACGTCTCGCGTACAGCCGCACTCGTTTCCCTGAATCAACTGGGTTTTCAGTTCGCCAATGGCGTCACGCTATTCGAAGCCCTGAACCTGAATTTCGATGGTCAACCGACCGCTATCGTCGGGCGCAATGGCGTCGGCAAAAGTGTGCTCGCACGCTTGATTGCCGGGCAGTTGCAGCCTGATTTCGGCAGCGTGGCACGTTCAGCGTCCGCGCACTATGTCGCGCAAACCTTCGTCACCACACCTGGACAAACCGTAGCTGACGCGACAGGAACAGCCACGGTGATCCGCGCACTGGAACGACTGAAACTCGGTGGTGCCACAGCCGAAGATTTCGATCTCATCGGTGAACGCTGGGATCTGGCAGAACGATTGCGTCAAATGCTTGATGAGGCCGCGCTGACCGATATCACCGCGACGGATCTGACCGAAAATCTCAGCGGTGGCCAGCAAGCCAGGATTGCCTTGATCGGTGCGCTGCTGAGTCAGGCGCAATTACTGGTGCTCGACGAGCCGACCAATCACCTCGACACTGCCGGTCGACAGTGGCTGATGAGCTCGCTCGATCGCTGGCGTGGCGGACTGATCGTCGTCAGTCATGACCGGCAAATGCTGGAGCAGATGCAGCGAATCGTCGAACTTACGCCGCTGGGGGCTACAGTTTTCAGCGGCAGGTTTTCGGAGTTCACCGAGCAACGTCGAGTACATCAACAAGCAGCGCAGGCGCAACTCGATCAGGCCCGCACCGAACGTCAGCGCGAACGTACGCGACTGCAACGCGAGCACGACGCCATTCAGCGTCACGCGGCCGGCAGCCGTCGCAACGCACAATCCGCTAACGTCTCTGGCTTCGAACGGGCTGCGCTGAAAGCGGCCGCGCGAGACATCATGGGCCACGTAAAGGTCGGCCATCAGGCACGCAAATCCGATCTGGATGAGCGCGTGCGTGAGGCGTACGAAAACGTATTGCCGGACGACGGCGTACTGATCAATCTGCCGGGCAGTGCGGTTCCAAACAATCGTCGAGTGTGCACACTGATCGACGCGTGCCTGCCATGGTTGCCGGCAGATGCGCCCACCACCCGGCTTGACCTCACCATTCAGGGACCGCTGCGCATCGCAGTCAGCGGTCACAACGGTTGTGGCAAATCAACGCTGCTGAAATTGCTGGCGGGTGAATGGACGCCAGTCAGTGGCGAATGCATCACGCATGTGGCTTTTGCCTTTCTCGATCAACAGCTGAAACTGCTGGATGACCGCACTTCTATTGTCGATCAATTGCAGGCACAGCAAACGCCCCTGAGCGAAGGCACCTTGCGCAGTTACCTCGCGCAATTACAACTGGACGCACAACGCGCCACGCGGCCATGCGGCTCGCTCAGTGGTGGCGAACGCTTGAAAGCTGCCCTCGCGTTGGCGCTGTGGCGCCAGACACCCGCACAATTGCTGCTGCTGGATGAGCCCACCAATCATCTTGATCTGGCTTGCGTGGAGGCTTTCGAGAAAGCCTTGCAGACATTTCCCGGAGCGATTGTCGCGGTTTCCCACGATCAGGGGTTTTTGCGGGCATTGAACCCAAGCCATCATTTGATCTGGCACCGCGAAGGCTGGCGCTGGCAACCGACGAGCTGAGCTGTGTATTTTTTGCACGATTGCCGGGGGCTTCTATAGTTGATCTGACACGAATCAGCTGCGGTGACGCCATGGAAGACATTTTCGTCGTGAAGCGTTGCAACAAGATCATTATTCACGGTCGACGCGCCGGTGACAGCCAGCATGATCCAGCCGAAGCGCATAGCTGGTTTCGCATCTGCGATACGCGTACTGGCGGCTTCATCGGCGATGGCTACGACGAGGAAGAGGACGCACGACGTGAATGCAAACGCCTCAACGCAGCCAGTTCCCCATTACCGGCCCGCGAATCGTCCGGCTGATGCCGATCAGAACCGGGTCTATACTGAAACCAGCTGAAGGAGCAGCGCCCCACGGCAGAAGGCTCGCAACACGCGGGCTTTTTGCTGCAGCTCAGGTTTCATAGAACGGAGGTGTTCCATGTCCGAAAAAGAGTCCATCACCACCCTCCTCACCCTGCTCGACGCCCGGCAAGCGCGCCTCGCGGCCGCCTGCAAAGAGATTGCCGACTGGGTCGACCACCAAGGCGGACACCCGACCGCCCTGCGCATCCGTGACCGGCTGAACGATATCGAGAAGGATGCTCCGCTGATTCGCAATACGCTGTCGGCGCTCAAGCCTGTCGATCGGCCACTGCCTCGGTTCAGATGACACCGATCGCACCAAGGCTTTTTCAGAGTTTGCCTTCACTGCGGTGACACACGGGTCACCGCATGCTTGTCTGTCCGCCATATTCTTTTCCGGCGACGGCACCTTTCACAGAACGACCGCAACTGTGCGCCTACAGTGGAATCACTTCTTTGCACCACAACATCAGCCCACCCGCCCGCATGCGGGTGTTCTTTTGCCTGCGACCCAGTCGCCGAACGGTGTGATCCGTGAGTTGTCATAACTCATACACGTCGCAAAGGAGACGGTTTATGGTTATCCATTTCAACGTCGACGGGCATCTGGCCTGTGGGCACAAAGGCAAACAGCTTGCGGCAAGCCGTGAGCTCAACCGCGTGAAGTGCCGCAGCTGCCGCAATACCGATGCCTACAAGCAGGCACGAAAAGATCAGCGTAACGCTGCCCGCAGAATGTCTCGTCAAGGCAAAGCCACGCACAGCGCAACAGACTGGCGCGCAGAATGGATCGATCGGCTGACAGCAATGGCCGGTCTTCAGCGCTTGCCTCGAGGTTTTAGCGGCCAGGCATTTGTTTAGCGCTAAGTAAAAAGCAGGCACAAAAAAGGCCTGCATGAGAATACTCATGCAGGCCTTTGATATTCATGGTGCCCGAAGCCGGAATCGAACCGGCACGCCCTTACGAGCGGGGGATTTTAAGTCCCATGCGTCTACCAGTTTCGCCATTCGGGCGGTAGCGCGGTGTTGCTGTCTTCTGCTCCAGAAGTGGAGATCCTGACAGGATCCAACCTTGAGCAGCAGAGCGGGAAATATATACATCACTTCCCGGCGAAGCAAGTTTGCAATGGCCGTATTTCAAGACTAAATCTTGCAGCGCAGTGCAAATAAAAAAGCTCCGTAAATCATGGATCTACGGAGCTTGTTTATAGTGGAGGCCGAGGTCGGAATCGAACCGGCGTAGGTGGATTTGCAATCCACGCTACAAAGCTAAGTAGATCAATAGGTTAGCACGCGATGTGTTACGCAAGCTACTGATTTCTAAAGCCCCCTAGGGCACGCCCCATCAAGGGGACAAATATCGTTGCGAACTCTTTTCACGCCCGACCAATCGCGAGACAGTCAGCCCGCTAGCTCCGTTGATAGCTATCTACGTAGTGGCTTGAACCTCATTTTCAACCCTATTTTCTGACGGTGCACCTCTCCCCGACAGATGCGTTGCGAACGTATTGGGATGCTCGGCGAGGTACTTCTGGATATCTAGGGCAGTCTTATAGGCACCATGGTCGGCCGCAAAAAAGGCTCCCGCCCATATCATCACACTTAACACGGTCAACCCTATGAAGAATCCAAAAGGGGGAATTTTGATGGTCAGCGCGATCGAAATCACTCCCCCAGTCAGAAGAAGGAGAATGGCAAACGTCAGGCCAAACATTGCCCCAAATTTGTCTGCCTTTGTGATCTTGACCAGTGGGTGTGGCTCCCCTGGCGTGACCACCAGGAACCTAGCGACTCTCCGAATCTGCTCCCGATTCCAATAACCTAGGCTGTCCAATTTGACCAGAGCTGCGATCTGCAAAGAGCTGCCTCTGATGCCTGACACGATACGAAATATCTCATGTTCTACGGAGTCATCCAGGTAACGCTTTACTCTGCTCTCTACCGGAATCCCGGAAGCCAGCTGCTTTAAAAGCTTGTACCGCTTTTCGATGAAGTGCTTGTCATGAAATTCCATAATCTGATTCAACATGGATATAGATTTGACAATCACTGCCACCAGCACACCTATGGCGGCCGCAACTGCACCGTCGCTGCTGAATAGCGCCAGTACCTGCTGGTACATACCGCCTCCCTCTCAAAATGGCAAGAAGGCACTTTGCCATCGTTGCTATTCGATTTCCAGCTTCGTACGTCTTGATCGATACGATGATGGATTGGGCGCAGGTCTCCGCCAACACCCCAGCCTGAAGGGCTCACCCGCTAAAATCTCTTCGCTTTGTAGCAATTTCTAAGCAATCCGCAATCACTGCCTGACAGGGGCACTAACGGTACTATGCTTGTACTTTTTCTCGAAAGGAGGCGATGCCATGCCAGACGAATATTCGTTATCGGACGTGCTAGAAAGGATGTACCAGAATCAGCTCGCCCTAGAGGCAGCACTGATGTAGCTGACGCTTCATTCTGAGAAGCAAGGGATGAGCGAGGTCGGAGACAACGTACGGGGCGCCTTATGGGTAATTGGCGAGAACGCTGGACACATCAAGCAAGGCTTAGCCAAGCTGAAGGGAAAGGGGGCGTCCTAGATCCCAGTCGCTGTAGCTCCCCCTAGTCAACCAGGACATGGATCGATCAGTCCAATTTGGTCCAGAAAGAAATTTCCAATCTGTCGAAAAACCTGAGAGCAGAATTACACCGCTTTGCTTCAAGGTGTCCAGTAAGCTTTCAGGAACAATTAAATCAAGGGCTTAGATCAAAACCATACTTGCTCAATCATGCCAAAACACGTTTATTGGTACGAGATCTTGCTTCGCTGCCCCTCAACTCGCCTCGCGTCGTCCGCCACGATGCGGTGCTTTTTCTTTCCATAAGGTATTAAAACGATGACTGCAACGAACAGGCGCCCCTGCCGCATCGCTTGCCCCCCCCCCCCCCCCCCCATTTACCACAAGGCCGAAAAACTCAGAGGGCGAATAGGCCCGCACGGCAGAGCGAATCGACGTTGACGGGCGGTCCAAGTGGCAACCACTGCCAAATGGCTGCTAGTGACGACAGACTGATGGTGATGTGAAGCTCTAGCAATCCCTGAAGCTCCCGCATGGCATACGGGGGGGGGACGATACGATTCGACACGCTCTGAACTACTTGAGCCGAGACAACTGGAGTCCAAAACAGACCGAATCCTCGCTGATGGGCTGGGAGGGTCACTGGTATCCAGATCGACACACGCACATCTCGAACGATGACGATCACCAGATGGACTCCGATTACCTATTCGACTTGCTCCAGCTCACGCCACTATTCTGATTTTGATGCTCTGTCCCTGATCAGCTCCCTGGCCACCCCGAGACGCCGTTGGCATTTGTTGTAAATTTCAACGCTTTAGACTAACCTCGCAGATTCGCCCCGTATTAGAGCAGAGCATGGATTTTCCTTCGATCGGGGATGCGCCCCAGTATCTTGAAGTGGCTACCGCGTGTGCGCATTTCCTCCTAGGCAGCGATGACCCGGGCGCTACCTGTTATCACGACTATCGCCCCATCGGCATTGTGATTTACTACGCCATCCCGTTGCTGTTCACGGATGATCCAATTCTGGTGAGCTATATCACTCTGTTCCAGAATCTGCTTTTCTTTGTGCTGCTGATCTATGCTGGTCTCACGCTTCTGCGACGATTCTCTAGCGTCGAGAACGGCGCTTTGCCGCCCGGCGTACAGAGACGGCCACTCATCGGCGATGTTTCGCTTGTTATTCTGATCACACTGTTCTCAATTGGCTACATTTCAGTGCGTCTGTCCGACCTTCAAAGTCTGACGCTATTCCTACTGTCATTCTGTTTGTTAAGCGCTGATGGACTTAACCCAACGAAAGGCAAGGCATTCCTGGCAGGGATACTTCTTGGCGCCTCGATCCTGATGAAGCAAAATTTCGCGGTAAGCGCGGTATTGATCGTGCCACTGTGGCTTGCCCTAATTAGCAGGCGCGATATTAAATCCGCGCTTCCATCACTCATCTGCTTTTGCTGCGGTGCATCGCTGGGATTCGTGCAAATTTTGTGGGTATATCTGCATTCAGGTGTGCCGTGGCTATACGACTTGCGCGCGATGGCCGCATTCGATCCAGCCAATCGTCAGCCCTATGTCGAACTGGCCGTGTACATGGAGCCGACAGCGGTTGTTTATTTCTCGAAGCTGGCAGCGCAGGTTCCGGAGATTCAATATTTCGCCACAAAGTTCTGGATAGGCCTATCCAAATTCTACTGGGCGGTGTACGCAGGACGGCCGCCGGCCGACGCATTGGCGCCGATAATCGACTACACAGGCGCCGAGATCACCGGCACCGTGATCGCATTCCTACTGGTTGCGATCCTGTCTTTTGCCTCGATCGCGTCTGGCCAGCCGTGGCTCGCGGTACTGGTAATCACCGCGTTCTGCTCGGTATCACTTAGCATGGCAATTGCGCACGTCGAGAACCGCTACTTCTACTTCCTGCGTGTTGTGTACGTGATCTACTTTATTGTGCTCATCCGTAGCGCGCTCGCGCGATGGAAGCGCCGGCGTGCGCCAGTCGTGCCTGCAGTGGCAGACCGACAATGACCAGGAAAGTCGCCATTCTCCAGTCGAACTACGTACCGTGGAAGGGTTACTTCGATCTGATCCGCTCAGTTGACGAGTTCATCCTGTACGACGAGGTGCAGTACACAAAGAATGACTGGCGCAATCGTAATCGCATCAAAACCCAAACCGGCGTGCAATGGCTGACGATTCCCGTCCGCCAGGACCGACTAGGACAGAAGATCAGCGAGACGCGAGTAGTCGATTCGCGCTGGGCAGCACGACACTGGAGAACTGTCGTTAACAATTATGCGCGTGCGCCCCACTTCGAAAAATATGCTCCTATGGTCGAAGCGTGGTACAGCGAGGCCGGTGCGTGCGAACTACTGTCAGATATTAATGCGTTTTTCATTCGCGAGGTCTGCGCGATTTTCGGCATCACCACCCACATTACTTCATCAAGAGACTATGAGCTCGAAGGCGACCGGGTCGAACGGCTGGTTGGCATCTGCCGGCAGGCGGGTGCGGATATTTATCTGTCAGGCCCGGCCGCCAGCGACTATCTCGACGAAACTCTCTTTACCAATGCTGGTGTACGCGTCGAATGGATGCAATATGACGGCTACCCGGAATATCCGCAGCTCTTTCCGCCGTTCGCGCATGGCGTGAGCATACTAGATCTGCTTTTCAACGTCGGCCCCGAGCATGCGGCTTTCATGAGGGTCCGATGATGTTAAAGCTCTCCGTGGTGACCAGCCTTTATCGGTCGGCAGGCTACATCGACGAGTTTTATCTCCGCATTGTGGCTGATGCGCAAAAACTCACATCGTCTTTTGAGATTGTGTTTGTCAACGATGCGTCTCCCGACGATTCATTGGAATTGGCGCGCCGGTTGTGCGCGTCTGACCCCCGCGTCAGGGTGATCGATCTCGCGCGCAACGTCGGTCAGCATCGCGCACTAATCACCGGCATGCGCTACGCAAGCGGCGAGCATGTTTTCGTAATCGACGTCGATCTCGAGGAAGAACCGGAGAATCTTGGCCGCTTCTGGCACGAGATGGACGAGGACCCGGAAACCGACGTGGTGGTAGGCCAACTCGAGAAGAAGACACTTCCGTTCGCGAAAGCCTTCACCAGCGACCTCTTTTACAAAGTGTTCAACGCGCTCTCGCCGGTGCAGGTATCAGATCGCGATATCGTCTCGCGGCTCATGAAACGCAGCTATGTGAGCGCTCTACTGCAGTACGGTGAAACGGAACTGTTTCTTCCCGCAGTCTGGAAAGATGCGGGATTCAGACAGAAGCGCATCGTTGCGACAAAAATATTCGATGGCAACTCGTCGTACACCTTTCGCAAGAAGTTAACGATGGCAATCGACGCGATCACGTCGTTCAGCAGCAAGCCGCTTACCGGGATCTTCTACCTGGGCCTACTTTCGTCGGGCATCGCGACGACAGTGATTCTCTACCTCCTCGCGCGAAAGCTGTTCTGGGGGCATGTGTTTCTCGGGTGGACGTCGCTGATGGCCGCGCTGTTCCTGATCGGCGGCGTCATTATCTTTTCGATTGGAGTGGTCGGAATCTACATCTCCAAGATCTTCCTCGAGGTGAAGAGGCGTCCGACTTCGCTGGTTAGAGCCATCTATCATGACGACCGCGCTCACGCCCCACCTGCGAGCGATGAATCGTGTAGGGAGCGCGAATGACAGGATTGATCATCTTCGGCGCGGGACCGTTTGCACAACTGGTGTACCGGTACGCGACAAACGATCTCGGCATGCAGGTTCACGCATTTACCGTCGACGAATCGTATCTGCCCGACGGAATCTCAGAGCTCGACGGCATACCATTGCTCGGCTGGCAAACAGTGTGCAATCGCTTCGCACCCGCTGACGTGATGGTGTTCGTCGCGGTTGGCTATCGAAGCATGCTGGCAAGGGAAAGCGCGTATCGCTCGATTAAACAATGCGGCTACCCACTTGCCAATCTAATGCATCCGACCGCGTGGATCGCCGCCGATGCGGTTATCGGGGATAACGTGATTGTCATGCCCGGCGCTGTCATCGAGACGGGCGTTAAGCTCGGCTCGAATAACGTAATCTGGTCGAACGCCACCCTGTGCCACGACAGCAAAATCGGCGATCACAATTTCATCGCCGCCAATGCGACGCTCGGCGGCAATGTCACGATCGGTGCTCGCAACTTCATCGGCTTCTCGGCCGTGGTGATGCAAAGCAGGCGCATCGGAGACGATACCCTGATTGGCGCCCAGTCGATGGTCAATCGCGACACGCAAGACCTCTGCGTCTATGTTGGTGCGCCGGCGCGGCGGCTACGCACACTCGATCCGGCAACGGCCGTAACCGTCAGCGATCAGGGGTGAGTACGTGATGACATCACAATCGCGCGCGTCGCTCGCCCAGCTGCTTCGCTATGGCCTCGTCGGTGGGGCCGTGAATTTAGGCGGCTATCTCCTGTTCATATTAATCACCTGGCTAGGAATGGAGCCGAAGGCAGCAATGACGGTACTTTATGTTGCGGGCGCGAGCGCTGGATTCTGGAGCAACCGCAACTGGACGTTCGGCCACCGCGGCGGCATCGCCGGGCCGGCATTCAAGTACTTCGGCGCTCATGTTTGCGGATACCTCCTGAACTACGTGATTCTCGCGGTCTTCGCCGACCACCTGCACTTTCCATATCGCGTCGTGCAGGCGGTGGCGATACTAGCGGTAGCGGGCTTCTTGTTCGTCACATTCAAGTTTCTTGTGTTTCCTCGTCCCGATCCGATCGCCAGGAGCAACCCGTGAAGCGGTGCCTCAGTTGCGACACCTTGTACCCGGTCAGCGATATGGCCTGCCCGGCTTGCCGCTGGCAGCCGGCACTGGAGAATGGGCTGCCGACATATGCGCCAGCACTGAGTGCGGAAAGCCCTGGCTTCAAGGCAAGCCACTTTGCCGAGCTCGCTGCAGTCGAAACCGGTAACTTCTGGTTCGAAGCTCGTAATCGGTTGATCATTTGGGCGCTACGCCACTATGCGCGCGACTTTGGCTCATTTCTTGAAGTGGGCTGTGGCACCGGCTATGTGCTAACCGCGCTCGCCGCGGCTTTTCCGCAAGCACGCGTCGCAGGTAGCGAGATTTTTTCGGCAGGGCTTTCGTTCGCGGCAAACCGTCTGCCCGGCGCTGGTTTCATGCAAATGGACGCACGTGACATTCCGTTCTCTGGCGAGTATGGCGCGATCGGAATGTTCGATGTGCTCGAACACATCGTGGAGGACGAAACGGTGCTGAGCCAGGCACACGCCTCGCTAAGACCGGGCGGTCATCTGCTGCTGACCGTGCCTCAACATCAGTGGCTGTGGAGTGCCACCGACGAGTATGCATGTCATGTGCGCCGCTACGCCGCTGCCGATCTGCACGCGAAGGTGCGCGCCGCGGGATTCTCGATCGTCCGTAGCACGTCTTTCGTCGCAATGCTGTTACCTCTGATGATGCTGTCGAGGTTCAGCCGTCGCGGCGTCGATGCTGAAGTAGCTGGGGCAGAACTCAGTGTCGCGCCGTGGTTGAACCGCCTGCTCAGCGCGGCAATGGTGGCCGAAGCGCGGATGATCCGCACAGGCGTCGATTTCCCGGTGGGCGGCTCGCGTTTTCTCATTGCAAGGAAGTTATGATCCATATCCCGTTCAATAAGCCGTATATGACAGGGCTAGAACTTACCTACATCTCCGACGCGCACGCAAATCTACAATTCGCGGGCGATGGAGCATATACAAAGCGCTGCCATGCATGGCTCGAAGCGCGCACGGGCGCCGCTCGAGCGCTGCTTACGCATTCATGCACGGCGGCGCTAGAGATGAGCGCCATACTCGCAGGAATTAGGCCCGGCGACGAAATCATCATGCCGTCCTATACATTCGTATCGACCGCAAATGCGTTCGTATTGCGTGGCGGTGTGCCGGTGTTTGTCGATATTCGCGCGGATACGCTAAATCTCGACGAACGTCTCATTGAGGCCGCGATCACGCCGCGCACGCGCGCGATTGTGCCGGTGCACTACGCGGGCGTTAGTTGCGAGATGGACTCGATCCTCGCAATCGCGCGGCGTCACAACATCCTCGTGATAGAGGACGCGGCGCAAGGCGTAACGTCTACATATCGAGGAAAGGAACTCGGCAGTATCGGCGATTTTGGCACGTACAGCTTTCATGAAACCAAAAATGTGATCTCCGGCGAGGGCGGTGCGCTGCTCGTCAAAAAGCCCGAGAGCGTACTGCGCGCCGAGATCATCCGTGAGAAAGGTACGGACCGGAGCCGCTTTTTTCGCGGCGAGGTCGACAAGTACACATGGCAGGAGGTCGGCTCGTCGTTTCTGCCTGGCGAACTGACAGCGGCTTTTTTGTGGGCGCAACTGGAACAGTCCGACCGCATCGGGAGAGAGCGCCTCTCGTCGTGGCGCTATTATCATGAGTGCCTAGAGGCCGCCGAGGCGGCCGGCATCCTGCGCCGCCCGATCGTGCCCGACACTTGCACGCATAACGGGCATATGTACTACGTGCTGCTCGCCGCGGATGTGGATCGCGACGCAGTGCTCCAACGCATGAAGCAGTATGGTATCGGTGCGGTATTCCACTATGTGCCGCTGCACACGGCGCCGGCGGGGCGCGCTTTAGGGCGTGCACACGGCGCGCTGCATGTCACCGAAACGCTACCTGCGCGACTTATCCGTCTGCCGTTATGGGTGGGATTGACACATAACGAGCAGAACGAAGTAATTGACGTGCTGTTGCGCTCCATAGACCTTGCCAAACGATAATCCGATGTAGATGTGAGAGCAGGTCGAATGCAAGTAGATAGGTCTCGGCCTAGGGTCGGGGGCGATCGTCCACCCTGCACAACCGTAGATCAGAGGTCATAACAGATCGTTGGGGTCGGTCGGGTAGAACCGGGAGGGGTCGACTGGCTTGCCGGCCGCGACTGCCTCCTGAGTTGCGGATATATTTGCCAGACGAGCCCCCCCCATTTACGATCGCCATCGCAGACGTCATCTGTTCTGGGATGTCGGTCTCGAATGTCGTGCGGCGTCAAGAAAACTTCGTGAACAGCACCATCCCTTCAATCAGCACGTCCTCCTTGCAATCATCGGACATCGAGTCGTCGAGCATCCGAATGATGCCCCACGCCCACGGCGGCAGCGCACTGCTGTCGAGCGACAGCCCCAGTGACAGCAGCAACGCCATCTGATTTTCGGCGCCAGCCAGTCGCCGGTCAGCTGCAACTGCCCTTCGTCCAACTGCTCGATATCGAACGGTTGATCGAGAAGTATGTCGTCTGGGTTGTGCCCGGTGCCTATTTTGCATGGCTGGCCGACACGAAGCGCGATCCATTTGAACGCCAACCCGGCGAAACCCGAGCGATCGCCGCATGCCGCGCCATCGTCGCAGCGAAGATCGGCAACACCGTCAGCGTTCCCGCCGAACTAATCCAGTTGTAAACCTAAACCTACGCCTCACAGCCTGCCGGTGAACGGCAGGCGAGAAAAATGGCGGCGCTACTGCGCATTCAACGATTGAGCAACAGGCTTTACAGGCTCGCTCCTAAATACCCGTTTAATAAAACGGGTATGAAGCTTGTGCTCAAACCAACCAAAGGCGCAGCCACCAATAATTGAGCACAGCATAAAAATCGCAAAAACTCCAGAGAATCGCATTTCCACATTATAGGCTTTAAACAGGGCAATCAAAGCACCAATGATTATCATATGAACAAGATAAATACCGTACGAATAATCTCCCAACCGAGTAACGACAGAAGGGAAACTTATCTGCTTCGAAGCAGCAATCAAACAGACAAAGCTGAACGACTGCATAATAAACATCGGACCAGGTGAGGGAAGTCTCATATTATTGCTAACTGCCCAAGTGCAAATTGCAATCAAAACAAGGTAAAAAGGTGGAATTCGTTCAAATCTTGAAAGCCCGCCAATCGAAGCAATCAATCCTGCGATAAAAAAGATCGGATAAGGCGTTATTAGGATCCCCCACCCTGGCTGAGCAACAGGTGCAAAAGCCTGTGCCGTATCGATGTCGCCAATAACCTTATAGGCGTCAACAACGATGATCACAGATAGCCAAGCAGCGCAGAACCACAACATATTCTTGCGAGATGCCCTCATTAGCATCAGCGCAAATACAAGCACATAAAATGCCATCTCATAACAGAGCGTCCAGTAAGGAATTTTATAGCTATTATTTACTAGCAGTGTAGGCAACAATAACGCAGACCTAAAGTCAAAAGTCCAATCGACACCGAGCGGAACTAAAACCAACCAACTAACTACTATGGCCAACCAGTAGGGCGGATATACTCGCGCAACACGATTCCAAAGAAACATCTTACCTTGATCTAGACACATTCCCATGACATAGCCAGATATCACGAAAAACAAACTAACACCCATGCGACCAAAATTAATCATCAGAAATGGCTGATAATCTAGACCTTTAAAGTAACAGGTAAAGAATGTTACGTGCTGAAAAAGAACAAAGAAACAAGCAAGTAACCTTAGGGCCTGTATCCCGCCCACATAGTCTTTCTGCATTTACTTAGATTCCATTGTGGTGATTAACGAATGACGCCGAATGCTGCTGATTGAATCATCGAAGTCGCATGGGTCGGTCATTATCACACTTAAGTCGGTCGTATTCCAAAAAATCACAGTAAAAGTGCATCTCCCTCTCCCCCTACCAGCCTTGGCTGGACTTCTAGGGACCATCTGCGGGTACGGCGGTCGATCCGGATGTCGACGCATCCGGATCGGCCGCTCTTTTTCACTTCGATGTTGAGACTTCTCTGGCGTATGCCTGACAGGCCGCGAGGGCGATCAGCCCCCGGTCGCCGTCAACGATGATGCCGATAATTCGGTGAGCATGCGCCGGGTCAAGTTCGGCTCTTGTGGAGCCATGAACCACGCCGCCGGTGGCGGTGGTGACTGACACCGATCCGTTGCCGGCGCCGGTGGTGGCGTCGAGTAGGACTGACAAGCGCAGATCAGCAGTGGCAAGGCGGTCGCGCAGGCGACCTTGATTACGCTGGGCATCGCTCAAGGCTCGGTAATGGGTTTGTTCGCTGGATGCCAGGCGCTGCTCGAGCGCGAGGCGTTTGTCCTGTTCCGCACGCCGTTGCGCGGCCGTGGCCAGATTCAGTTGGTTGAGGGTTTCGGTGTGCAGCCGGGACTGCTCGCTGAGGCGACTACCGTAGCGCCAGTCCTGCACCTGCCAAGTGATTGCTGCGGATGTGCCGGCCAAGGCGATCAGTAGCACCGGTTTGACCATCAGCCGATACGGCGCTGGCATCAAGTCGCCGAAACGCAAAACACCGCCCTCGCCCGCTCCCACAGTTCGAGCCGATCCTGCAGGCCATTAAGGCCGCCGTTGATTCTTCGGGTGATCGCGTTGAATTCGTTTTGATCCGCGAGGGAGTTCAACCCATTCACCGACCAGAACCACGCGGCTGACTCAGCAGCCCATTGCGGCAGCTCCAGCAGCTCCGGAGTGCGTAGCAATCGCTCATCGCCGAACAGCGCCAAGCTGCAGCGCAGGTAGTTGTCATGGCCGGTGACCTGGATCAGTCCGCGACCGCGATAGCGTTGTCCATCGCCATCCGCTGCAGGGGTGTTGCCCAGTTTTGCGGCCAGCGTACCCGTGTCGTATTTGCTCAGGTATTGATCGCCGCCCAGCTCGCGCACGTACTGCAGTTGACCAGACTCGTGACCGACTTGAGCCAAGAATGCGGCTTGGCGTTTCGGTGTGTTGATCTGTCGATGCGCCATAGCTGCGTTGAGGGCGGAAACAGAAACGCCCGCTTGGCGGCGGGCGTTGGGCATGATGGTTTGAATCTGCTGCGTCGTTATCTGCATAAATGCTCCAAATGAAAAAGCCCGCTTTACGCGGGCTTCTCAGTTAATTGACATTTCGATCAAAGGGTACATTTCGAGGTGGTAGGGTGGCGGACCATTTCATGCGCGCATTCTAAGTCAGCATTCCTCTTCTCCACGAATGGCGGCAACGCTGCTGCTGCAAATGCGAGCATCGGCACGAAATAAAGGGTTAGGTACAGTCTTCCAAGCATCACAAACTACCTTTCTGGTGGGTTTCAGAGACGCTAACGAAAAACCAAACTCCGTGCCATCGAACAAGATGTAATTACTCCAGCCCGGTTCAATCTCAATACGACCAAGGACACTTTGCTACTCCTTGAGCTGAACGACCTTCAGATCCTTCACCGCTTTTTTCTTCTTGCCTTTGGCCTTCGCCTTGCCTTTTTTGCCACCGTTGCACTCGACCGTCGTGCTCCAGCCGGACCGTGTGAACACCTGTTCCACCGAGTCGACCAGGTACTCGCCGTCGAGGCCAACCTTGAACCCTTGGGCATTGATCGATCGCTCGGCGAACAGATCGGTGCGCCCTGGCATTTCCAACCGGACACCGGCCGTAGACCGATTGAAAGCCGCCAGCCGTGCCTTAGCTGCTTCTTCAGCTGCAGACTTGTTCGGGTAGATGTGGCGGTCGGTATGCACAGGCGGCAAGCCGTCCGGTGATTCGTCGTTGTCGAGAGTGACGACCGCGAGCTTTCCGGTTTTCTTGTCTTGGTGCTTGGTCGATACCGCTTTGTGCGTGTTGCGATCACCGAGGCGAAACTGGAAGCGACTCACGTCGCGCCGCTGGATCAATACAACGCCAAAGCTCTTGCCCGAGGCGCTCTGCCCGGCTTGGCGCGGCATCACCAGCAGCTTGCCGTCGGCGACCTTGGCCGTGCAGTCGTACTGCTTGGCCAGGCCGGTGATGAAATTGAAATCCGATTCGCTGAGTTGATCCGCGCGAGGCACTTTGGTTTGCACCGGACACACCGGTTGCCAGCCATTGCGTGCGGCGACGTCGGCAACGATCTGCGACAGTGGCACGCTCTCCCAGCTGCCACTGCGGGTGGTCTTGCCGGTGCCGCGCATGTCGCTGGGCCTTGCCGGTGATAACCAGCGTGTCTGGTGGGCCGGATAGCTCGATCTCGTCGACGACGTAGCTCCCGATGCGGGTCAGCGACGTTTCGACGTAACCGAGGAAGATCTCAATGCTGGCTCCGCGCGGGGGCAGCACCACCGCACTGTCGCGGTCATCAATGCGTAGTTCGAACTCATCGGATTCCATGCCGGGCTTGTCCGTGGTTTTCAGCTGCAGTAGCCGGTCATTGATCAGTGTGGTGATGTCGGCGCCATTTGCCACGACTCGAAAGGCTGGGGTCATTTGTTTCATCCATAAAAAAGCCCGCTCAAGGCGGGCTAGTTTCATCAATTTGCTAGCTACATGACATTGCAGATCAGTCGGTCTTAACGATGGTCAGACTATCATCTCCTACAGCAATCACACTGTTACAGACGGGACAGGCAAACACGTCAGTATCAGGCACCGGCAACAACTTGGTACAGGTCGGGCAGTTGCCAACTAGAAAGGATTCCCGAGAGCCGAAGATCTTGGTGAAAACCGCGAACACCATCACCAACGCCAGAATCCACCCAACAATTGGGATCAAGGCTAATAGAGCTATTACTGCTGCGGAGATGATGAACCAAATGATGCGATGAGGGATTTCCTCTTTGATACTGCGTTTAACTTCCCTCAGTTCCGTCGACTTTTCCATGTACCGGCTCTCACCTATTCCTAAAAATGACAAGTCTATCGGCACCGGAAATCCATGGCAAACTGCCATCGCAATATCAAAGGACGTGTTAGCCCCACAACATTACTCCTCCGTTGGTGGACGCCGGCAGATCCGGCAGCTCAATCACGATGCCGGCGCGGTAAGGCTGCGGCTCATCGGCCAGCCCCTGATTGGCATCGAGTACCGCCTCGACAGTGCCGTCCAGATGCCCATACGCGTGATAACACAGGGTATCGAGCAGATCTCCGTCAGACGTTCTGCAGGTCATCGCCATAACGCGCGAACTCCAAAGTAAATGCCTGCTTACGCGGGATCCCGCCCTGCAGCAGCGCGCTATGTTCTTCTTCAACGTTCTTCAGGCACCAGGTGCCCAGCACGTCACCATAACCGCTGGTGAGTGTCAGCGGTTTCAGCTGGGAACCGAGACTGCGCAGGGTATCCAGTTGTTTGATGCCGCCTTTGACGCCCGGAAAAATCGCGCCCTTCAGGGTGATTTTTTCCTCACCGATGCCCACTGCCTGTTGCGCCGATCGACGCGTTAGGCGTTCTTGAGAGGCCCAGCGAAACTCCGTCGAGCGCCGCAGCTCATCAAACCACCCAGCCGAATGGGAATGCCTGCACGGCGTCCCACCGATGCCCGAAACCATCATCCCGCAATCCGCACCAGAGGCGTACATGCAGTACTTCAGCCGCCTGATGAAACTGACCCGGCTGATGTGCTGAAGGTATCGACCACCGATCTTAATCATGGCTTCCTGATGGTTGGCCAGGGCAAGACAGTAAAGCGCTTGCGGATCCGCCTCTACGACGGCACCAACGAAACGGACCTCTGTGTGTTCATCAACGGACTACTTGATCGGCGGGCCCAAGCCGGTACCAAAACTTCGGTCCTGATCACCAACCAAGCAGGCCTCGCATGAGCTACAACATGTTGCGCAATCGCTGGGACGAAGCCCGAGACAAGGCTGCAACGAAGGCGGCGACTGAGGGTGACGCCGAACTAGCCATCACTATCCGGAAGTTTCAATTCAGAGATATCCGACCAAAAGCAGGCAGCGAGATTGAGGATATTAAGGACGCAAGCCGATTACTCGGTCATTCCACTGAAGAAATGACCAAGAAAGTCTATCGTCGAGTTGGAGAAATAGTGAAACCAACCAAATGAACCCGACTGGATGACTTCAGTACAGCCTATAAGTTGCGCCATTTTAAATTTGAAGAATATTCAATAGCAACCCCACTTCTTATAGAGATGATATTGCATGCATAAAAACCGGGCAAGCTAATAGAACTGGGGCTAATCGTTATTCCAGCACCAGCGATTTCAAGATTAATCTCAAGGATAGTCAAGGGAAAACTCAAATGTTCTCGCAGAGCGCATAGGTTAACGGAGTACCTTCCCTGTAAACATTCAAAGTCTTGAATATCACTAATAAATTTTAGATAAAAACGGTCGCCATTGCGGTAAGTAACCTCCAGTTCCTTACCCTGTGACGGACTTCTAAGGTCAACCGGGTCGCCCTTCATGCTCCATGTTCCGTCCGTGATTCTCAAACGCTCCTCAGTGCGAGACTTAGCATTTTGGCGCTAAGCCTTAGATAACCTTCATCATCTCTTTTTAGCGCAATCACATCATGCTGATCGATGACAAGAATGCGGGGAGTTTCATAATAAAAACTACCACCCGCAACAACTAAAAGTTCTCGCCTCAACCAATCTAGATTTCCTCTTACGACTGCAGCATTTTCCCGATTGACTTTCATCTTATGAAGTTGCTCTGTAGTAAACGCGCCACCATCTGCCTTCTTATGATGATGCGCACAGAGTGCAATCATTCCTTGCGGTTCATTGTGAGCACGAACTTTTACTGGAGGATCGAAGTGATGATACTCAAGATATGGATTTCCACAGCCCTCTACAGGACAACCGAATCCTACCTCTTGACGAAGCAATTTTTTAACAAAAGGGGGAATACTCTGCCTTTGTTTCTTATGTTTCACCATCTTCATTTCCTTGAAGTAGAGATCTCGCACCTGGCAGGGGCGACAGCACGGATGGCTACCCGAAAGCACAATCAAGTGAGATTAGCACGCAGCAATCGTTCTCTTGAAGACTGGTCACATAACACAGATTTTCCTTGGCCGGGTTGCGGAACGCGCACCAGAAATTGCGGAACACCCCACTTTCTTTCAGGCAAAAAAAACCCCGTAGATCATTGATCTACGGGGTTTTTAAGAGTGGAGGCCGAGGTCGGAATCGAACCGGCGTAGGTGGATTTGCAATCCACTGCATAACCATTTTGCTACTCGGCCTCAAAACATTTGTTATCAGTAGCTCAACAACAAATGCGTTTTAAACTTGGAGCGGGAAACGAGACTCGAACTCGCGACCCCGACCTTGGCAAGGTCGTGCTCTACCAACTGAGCTATTCCCGCTTGGTGATGCGCATTCTATAGAATTAAGAAGCTCCGTCAACCCCTTGATTCAAAAAAGTTTTATTTCTTTTCAACATCGGTCTTCAGGTGCGGCCAGGCGGCGCGAAGGTACTGAACCATCGACCACAACGTCAAGCCGGCAGAGACCATCAGCAAGGCGTAACCCAAGACGACCCAGAAGCTGAAGTCCTTCGGGTTGGCCAACAGAATCACCAACGCGAGCATCTGCGCTGCGGTTTTCCATTTGCCGAGATTCGAAACGGCTACGTGGGCACGGGCGCCGAGTTCGGCCATCCACTCACGCAAGGCCGACACCACAATCTCGCGACCGATGATGACAGCAGCTGGCAAGGTGAGCCAGAGATTGCCATGTTCCTGGACCAGCAGCACCAGTGCCACTGCGACCATGAGTTTGTCAGCGACCGGGTCGAGAAACGCTCCGAACGGAGTGCTTTGCTCCAGACGGCGGGCCAGATAACCATCCAGCCAGTCCGTCGCTGCCGCGAAGGCAAACACCGAAGCGGACGCCATGTAACTCCACTGATAAGGCAGATAGAACAGCAAAATGAAGATTGGGATAAGCAGGACGCGTAGAACGGTAATCAGATTAGGGATATTCATCGGCACAACTGGCTACGAGGTGAAGGGGCATTCTACTCGCTATGCAGGTTCGCATAAATCGACTCTGCGAGCTTTTTACTGATCCCCGGGGCTTTGGCGATCTCTTCGATGCTTGCACGAGACAGCTCCTGCAATCCACCAAAATGTTTCAGCAAGTCGCGACGTCGGGTCGGCCCGACCCCCGCAACGCCTTCCAGTGTTGACGTACGGCGGGTTTTCCCGCGGCGGGCGCGATGCCCCGTGATAGCGAAGCGGTGGGCCTCATCGCGGATCTGTTGAATCAGGTGCAGCGCCGGCGAGTCGCCACGCAAGGTGAACTCATGCGCCGCATCATTTAGATACAACGTTTCGAAGCCGGCCTTGCGCGTGGCGCCCTTGGCAACGCCCAGCAGGATCAGGTCGGGCACAGCCAACTCGTTGAGGACATCACGGGCCATCGACAGTTGGCCCTTGCCACCGTCTACCAGCAGGATATCCGGCAACTTGCCCTCGCCTTCCTTGAGTTTGCTGAAGCGTCGCGTCAGGGCCTGATGCATGGCGGCATAGTCGTCACCGGCCGTGACCCCTTCAATGTTGTAGCGCCGGTAGTCCGACTTGATCGCACCTTCAGGGCCAAACACCACACAGGAAGCAACCGTCGCTTCACCACTGGAATGACTGATGTCGTAGCATTCCAGACGCTGCGGCGGCTCATCCAGGTTCAGTACTTCGGCCAGCGCCTCAAACCGTGCTGCAGTGTGTTGACGGTTGGCCAGACGTGCGCCCAATGCCTGCTCGGCGTTGGTTACAGCCAGTTGCTGCCAGCGCGCACGCGTGCCGCGCACCCGATGACTGATGGCCAACTCGCGGCCCCGCAACTCATGGATCGCTTCGATCAGCGTCGGGAAATCTTCGTGCACCACATTGACGATCAGTTCGCTGGGCAAATCGCGCTCAGGGCTGCTGATGAAATACTGGCCAAGAAACGCGGCCATGACTTCCGACACGTCTTCTTCGATCCCGACTTGCGGGAAGAAATTCTTGCTGCCCAGCACGCGTCCGCCACGCACACTGATCAAATGCACGCAGGCACCGCCCGGGTTGACGAATGCCGCGATGACATCGATATCCCCCGTGCCGCCTTCCATGCTTTGTTGATCCTGGACCCGACGCAACAGTGCGATCTGATCACGCAACTCGGCAGCCCGCTCGAACTCCAGGTTGATCGCCGCCTCCTCCATCGCCGTCGACAGTTCGTTGGTCAGCGCATGACTGCGGCCCTCCAGGAACATCACCGAGTGACGCACGTCTTCGGCATAAACCTCCGGCTCGACCAGACCAACGCACGGCGCCTTGCAGCGCTTGATCTGATACTGCAGGCATGGTCGGGTACGGTTTTTGTAATAGCTGTCTTCACACTGGCGAACGAAGAAGGTCTTTTGCAGCAGACTCAGGCTCTCGCGGATGGCGCCAGCACTTGGATAGGGACCGAAATACTTGCCTTTGGCTTTTTTCGCTCCACGATGAATGCTCAAACGCGGAAACTGGCCATCGGACAGAAACACATAGGGGTAGGATTTGTCGTCGCGCAACAGAATGTTGTACGGCGGCCGCCATTCCTTGATCAGGGTTTGTTCAAGCAACAGCGCTTCGGTTTCGTTGGCGGTGATGGTCGTTTCGACCTGGGCAATGCGCCCGACCAATGCAGCAGTTTTAGGCGCCAGACCGGTTTTGCGAAAGTAGCTGGCCAAACGCTTTTTGAGGTTCTTGGCCTTGCCCACGTACAACAGGCGTGCATCGCTGTCGAACATGCGATAGACACCAGGACGCCCGCTGACTGTCGACAGAAACGCGCCGGAATCGAATGTTTCAGTCATGGTCAGAGGCTGGCATCAACCATGCCGTGACGAACCGCCAACAGTGTCAACTCGACGTCGCTGCTGATCGAAAGCTTCTCGAAAATACGGTAGCGATAGGTGTTCACGGTTTTCGGCGACAGGCACAACTTGTCGGAAATGATCTGCACTTTCTGACAGCCGACAATCATCAAGGCGATTTGAATTTCCCGCTCGGACAAGGCGTCGAAGGGAGAATCGTTGGACGGCTGGAAGGACTTGATCGCCAATTGCTGGGCAATCTGCGGGCTGATATAGCGTTGACCGGCAAACACCAGGCGAATGGCCTGAACCATTTCCGGCAATCCGGCACCCTTGGTCAGATAACCTGCAGCCCCTGCCTGCAGCAAGCGTGTCGGGAAGGGATCCTCTTCACACACCGTAACTGCGACGACCTTGATATCCGGATGGCTGCGCAACAGTTTGCGCGTGGCTTCCAGGCCGCCGATGCCAGGCATCTTGACGTCCATCAGCACCACATCGGGTTTCAACTCTCGGGCCTTGATCAGGGACTCTTCCCCGGATTCGGCCTGGCCAACCACCTGCAAGCCATCGATATCGGCCAGCATACGTGTAATGCCTGTACGAACGAGATCATGGTCATCGACCACTAGCACCCTAATCAAGCAGACACCTCGCGATATGGTCATATTGGGATGCCGGACACCTTAGCAAAAAGTGCCACGCAGACCTAGCAGAATGCGTCATTTAAAAAGTTTCAATTCATCATTGAGGGCTTGCCGGCCGTGGCTTTCAGAGCACACGTGTACTGATATCAAGCTGCATTCGCAGAAAACACTCGTCCGCACCCTGAACCTGTAGTCCTTTTCTTTCATACAAGTGTCTTGCCGGATTATTTTCGAATACGGTCAGGCGCAAAGCCGGGCGTGTTTCTTTGCGGGCCATGCCGATAACCTGATCGATCGCCCAGGAACCCGCTCCTCGCCCCTTAAACGCTTCAGCAATCTGCAATTCACGAATGCACAGCGCGCGCATGTCCCGGCTGAGACTGAAAAAACCAACGACCACATCCCCCTGCACTATCAGCCAGTTCTGCCGCCCCGACCATGCCACGTCAAACGCCTCGTCCTGCCATAACAAGTCATGGCGAATGTAATAGCGCAACATGTTCTGACAGGTGAGATCGCGGGCAAACGCCAGATCCTCCGGCACCGCCTCTCGGAGCTGGAATGTCATGGGACGTTCGCTACAGGAATAACCCGTCCCTGCCACACACAATCGATACGCTGAGCCACGACCAGAAGGTCGCCCGCCCCCGATGCTGCGACGATCAGTGAACCGTCTTCCGACCAGATACCACTGCGCCCTGCGGATTGCCAACCACCCGTCAGTCCACCGTGATTGGCCATCAGAACAGCCATCGTGTGTTGCCGGGCGTAGCCCTGAAGTATTGCTGTGTCGGCTGCGTAACCTTTTTCGCTGATCAATACGCCGGCTGCGTACAAACCTGCGCCCTGTTCTGCCGCCGCGGCGGCATGGCTGGCATGTGAGAAATCGGCGCACACGGCCAGCGCGACCACTTCGCCGCCGATATTCAGTGCCGGCCCGCCGAGGCCGGGTGCAAAAACCAACTCCTCGCCCGCGTGCAAATGCTGCTTGCTGTAAACCCTGAGCTTACCATCAGCCCCCAGGACCAGCGCACCAATGCACACCGAATCACTGCCCTCCAGTCGAATCGGCATGCCGACTACGGCAGTGATCCTCAGCTCTCGGGCCAAATCCCTGAGAGGTTGCAGCACGACATCTTGCGGTTCGATCGCCAACGCTGCGGCTGTTTCTCCTTCGTAGCCAGTCAGCGACAACTCGGGAAAGACCAGCAAGTCGACGCCCTGCTCTGCTGCTGTCTCGAGGAAGCGACGATGTCGGGCAATATTCCCCGAGAGGTCACCGGCAATGGAAATGCTCTGGGCTGCGGCAATGGTCAATGTCGACACGGTTCATCCTTGGCAATCAAGCGAAGCGCAGAGTGTCACAACTCTTGCGTGAATCGAGCAATAGGCGTTTTGTCGATAATGCGATAGCAATTTCTGATTGCTGCGGCATATCGGCCTCTAGTAAGCTCGGCCCATTCATCGGAGACAGAACATGCTCAACGCCCTTTCACAGCTTCGTACCGCCAGCGCCTTGCGCTCGGTTGCGGCTGCCCGGGTGAATGACGTTTGCGCTCCGGTCAGCTTTTATTTTGGGTATTGGTTTAGCCACTGGCGCGCCTGATACCCAAACGGCGCCCATGAAAACGGGTCGCCTACCAGAGAATTCTCAACCCCCGGTCGGCCTCCCGACCGGGGGTTTTGTTTTTTCAGCCCCAGACTTTTTCCGCAACACACCAGACACTTTGAGGATTCACGACATGAACTACGCCACTTATTACCGTTACGACAGCTCCAGCGCCTGGCGATTTACCAGCTTCCGCTCGGGACAGCCTGCCGCCTCCGATCGGTCACCTACAGGTGGCAAGCACATACATGTAGCCAATACGGCCAACTGTCGAACACCCCAGTAGGGCCGAGCGAGCGGGAAGCACCCGCCGCCAGCCCAGGAAGACCGAATATGAACTCGTCCGTTTCTGCTCTGCCGCTGTCCACTTTGAACTCTGCCAACGAAGCATTGACCCTGCGTCTGCCCAGCTCGTTGCAACTCAAACAGCAATTGCCCCTGAGCAATGCCTTGAACCTGCAAGTCGCCGCCCATCGTCAGGCGATTCGCGCCATTCTCAATGGCCAGGACCCGCGACTGCTGGTCATCGTTGGCCCCTGCTCTATCCACGATCCACAATCTGCGCTTGAGTACGCCGGCAAGCTTGCTCGACTGGCTGAAGACGTCAGCGGCGAAATGCTGTTGGTGATGCGCGCCTACGTCGAGAAACCGCGTACCACGGTCGGCTGGAAAGGCCTGGCCTACGACCCGCATCTGGACGGCAGTGATGACATGGCTGGCGGCCTTACCCTGTCGCGCGAGCTGATGCTGGAAATGATCCGCGTCGGCTTGCCGGTGGCCACCGAGTTGCTGCAACCCATGGCTGCCGGATACTTCGATGACCTGTTGAGTTGGGTCGCGATTGGCGCCCGCACCACTGAATCGCAGATCCACCGGGAGATGGCCAGTGGTTTGAACATGCCGGTAGGTTTCAAGAACGGCACCGACGGCGGCGCCGCCATTGCCGTTGACGCCATGCGTTCGGCCGCCCATCCGCACCGACATTTCGGCGTTGACAGCCAAGGGCATCCGGCCGTCATTCAAACGCCAGGCAACCCCGACACCCACCTGGTATTGCGCGGGGGCCATAAAGGGCCGAACCATGATCGCGACAGCGTGGCGCAAATCCACGCCGACCTGAACCGACTGAAAATTCCGCGCCGGATCATGGTCGATTGCAGCCACGCCAACAGCGGCAAGGACCCATTGCGTCAGCCTGCCGTATTCAACGAAGTGCTCGAGCAACGCTTGCAAGGTGATCGTGCTCTGATCGGCATGATGATCGAGTCTCACCTGTTCGAAGGTTGCCAGCCGCTGAGCGAATCCCTGCGCTACGGGGTTTCGATTACTGATGGTTGCCTTGGTTTCAGCGCAACAGAACACTTGCTCCTTGACGCTGCCCAGCGTCTTGCTGCACACGCCAAAGGCTGATTGCCAGGCCAGCCCTGCGGATTGATTGCAATCCGCAGGGCTGGCGACGCTGCCGCTAAACCTCCACCCGCACCCGCGTCACCGCTGACTTCTGACTGACATCGTCCAGACGTTCAACGGTGTAGGACACACACACGGTAGTGCCATCGTGCTCACGCCAGAATCGATGCGGCACGATAAAGATCAGTGGCTTTCCCGCCGTCTCACGAGTGATTTCGCGGTCATCCCGGTGATTGAAAAGATCGCCGTCGCACTTGAGGTACACCAACTCACCTTCCTGCGTCTGAGCATTGCCCATCACAATGGTGACGCCATCAATCGAATCCGCTTTCAACAGCACGCCGTCTTCAGCTTCAAGTACGTCAGGAGCGTCCAGTTCACCATGCACGAACGGGGTGACGAGAATCCTTGCTGCCTCGGACTCGCGAACTGCCCCATCGACCTGCTCGATGCGATAGCGCACCACCACCTCGCCACCAAGATGTTCAGCGATATGCGCCCCACCCACCCAAAATGACAGGACCTCTGCGACAGCAAAGGCTTCGACCTTCAAGCTATCGCTGAACGTTGCCGGCAATGCATCTGCGCCCCACTGCAAAGTAACCCGATCCCCCGCAGCCATTCGCGCATAAGGCTGGAGCACGACAAGCGTGCCCTCGGTCACTCGCGCCAGATCCAGCGTCCCGCCGATCAGCCCCTCGACAATGGGTGCGAGCAACTGCGGCCGTGTATCTCCGACAGACAAATGCACACGCGAAGACAGCGCAGGCTCGGTCCCTGCGCTGAGCAACTTCCAGTGGATCTCCAGCGAACCGCCGTCCAGCGCCGCGATATGCATGCCTTTGATGACGAAAATGACATCCTTGCCGACCTGGGCTTCGCTGACATGGCGGACCATCTCATGTTGATAAGCAAAGCCCTCTATATCGAGGCCCTCCCAGTTCAACAGCAACTGATCGCCGCAAACCATGCCTGCATAAGGAGCGATTCGGACAACGACCTTGCCCAACGAGGGATCAAGCACCGTCCCCTCCAGAGAGTCGATGGTAACCGCTGGCAGCAGTTCGCTTGCCAGACACGGACTGACGTGGTGGCGCATCCGGTAGCAAAACTCGACTTCGTGCGTGTTCATTATTGCCTCCATTCCTTGGAAAAAACGCCGTTTCGTGGGCGGCGTCGACAGCCAACATTGAACGCTACCCCTCACATTTCCGATGTCAGCCGTCTCCGCCGCAGGCAATCGGCAAAGGCAGCGAACTCGGTAGGCAAACAGCACAAAAACGCGATCAACCTAGCGATAGATGGCTGCAACTTCCGATTCGGATTTCATAAGTAGCTGAAAATTCGTACAACCCCTAGTCCAGATTCATCGGCCAAGAGAAGCCTCTTCCTACTTCTTCAACGAGATGAGTGTTTTAGAGTGGCCTCCGGATTTCCCGATGAACTTCTGTGAAAAAGGTAAGAACATGCAACGGAATGCTTCAACTCGCTATCCCATCCTGTTGGTACACGGTCTGTTCGGATTCGAGCGCATCGGTCATTTCGAGCTGTTCCATGATGTAAAGGACGCTTTGAAAACGGCCGGCAGCCGAGTGTTTGTTCCACACCTTTCTGCTACCCATAAAAACGAAACAAGGGGTGAGCAACTGCTTGCACAGATTGATCGTGTGCTGCGTGGCACAGGCGCCGATAAAGTCAACCTCATCGGACATAGTCAGGGGGCATTGGCTGCTCGATACGCGGCTGCGCTTGCACCACACGCCGTAGCCTCGGTGACTTCCGTCAGCGGGCCGAACCACGGTTCGGAACTGGCTGATTTTCTGCGCAAGGCATTGATACCCGGGCGACTGCCCGAGGCGGTCGCACAGAATGTGGCAACGCTGTTTGGCAATTTTCTTTCATTGCTCAGTGGCAGTGTGACGTTGCCGCAGAATGCGCTGGCGGCGCTCAATGCACTGACGACCGAAGGAGTCGGTGATTTCAACGACAAATTTCCGCAGGGACTGCCCAAGACCTGGGGCGGGCACGGTCCGGAGCAGGTCAATGGTGTGCGCTATTACTCCTGGAGCGGCGTCCTGCCGGCAGACAGCCCGTCCTCACTCGACCCGACACAAAACATCTGCCACGCGCTATCGCAATACTTCATGACCGAGACGCAGCAGAATGACGGCTTCGTCGGCCGCTTCAGTTCTCACCTGGGCCAGGTGATCCGCTCCGACTATCCGCTGGACCATCTGGGCAGCCTGCGCCGCACAGCCAGTACCGTCACGGCTGTGCCCGACCCGATTGGACTGTACGTTGAACATGCCGGACGTCTGCGCGCCGCAAATCTCTGAGCAACGTCACGGACAATCGGACGGAACTTTGCCGAGAATTCGCCCACTGATTCCGGTAGGCTCCACACTTTACTGAAATAGATTGGAGAGTTTCCCCATGGCTAAAGCCACTGCCCGCCACATCCTGGTTTCCAGCGAAGACAAGTGCAACGAACTCAAGGCCCAGATCGAAGGCGGCGCTGATTTCGCCGAAATCGCCAAGGCCAACTCCACCTGCCCGTCCAGCCGTCAGGGCGGCGACCTGGGCTCGTTCGGTCCTGGCCAGATGGTCAAGGAATTCGACACCGTGGTCTTCAGCGCGCCAATCAACGTCGTGCAAGGTCCGGTGAAGACTCAGTTCGGTTATCACCTGCTGGAAGTCACCAGCCGTCAGGACTGATCCGTTCGCCTGAATGTTGACCAACGGCCCGCCTTCTGGTGGGCCGTTGCGTTTCAGTTACATATACGGCTGGCGGCTGGCGCGCCTCTCGCGTACAACTTGCGCTTATCGATTTCCCGGTTCCAAGGCTGACAATGCGACTGGTTTTCCCCACATTGATGTTCACCGCCCTCACCCTGCTGACAGGCGCCGCTGGCGTGAACGCTGCACCGCAACACGCGTTGACCGTTTATGGCGAACCTGCCAAGTACCCCGCCGGTTTCAGCCACTTCGACTACACCAATCTGCAAGCGCCCAAAGGTGGGACGATGCGCCGCTCGGCCATCGAGATCGGCCACTTCGACCATGTCCTTCCTTATATAGACAAAGGCATCGGCGTCACTCAGATCGATGGCTTGCTTTACTCGCCACTGGCCCAGCGTTCGCTGGACGAGCCTTACACCGTCTATGGCCTGGTCGCGCAAAAGATGGAGCGCTCGGACGATGGTCTGTCGCTGCGGTTCTTCATCAATCCCAAAGCACGCTTTGCCGATGGCAAGCCGATTACCGCCGAAGACGTACGCTACACCTACGATTTATTGATGACTCAGGGCAGCCTGCGTTATCGCACCCAGTTTGCTGACGTCAAAGGCGTCGAAGTGGAAGGTCCGTTGACCGTGCGATTCGACTTCAAGAGCAATGAAAACCGCACCCTGCCCCTGGACGTCGCGACCCTGCCGGTATTTCCCGAGCATTGGTGGAAGAGCCGCGATTTCGCCGGGGGTGGCGGCTATGAACCACCACTGGGCAGCGGCCCCTATCGAGTCGGCAAAGTCGATTCGGGGCGCAGCATCACCTTTGAGCGCAACGCCGACTGGTGGGGCAAAGACTTGCCGGTCAGTCGCGGCCTCTACAATTTCGATCATTTCAGCATCGAATACTTTGGTGATACCGACGTCGCCCGGCAAGTGCTGCGCGGTGGTGCCTATGACTACAACCGCGAATTCTCGGCCACGGGATATTCGATCGGCTACGACAGCCCCGCACTAAGCGACGGACGCCTGCAAAAAGCGCATCTGGCTACCGAGGCGCCGCAATCGGCCCAGGGCTTTGTGTTCAATCTGCAAAAACCTGTATTCGCCGATCGCCGTGTGCGACAGGCTCTGGCAATGCTTTGGGACTTCGAGTGGAGCAACCGGCAGATGATGCGCGGCATGTATATCCGCCAGCAAAGCTACTTTTCCAACACACAACTGGCGGCAAGCGAATTGCCCGATGCCCAGGAACTGAAAATCCTCGAACCGCTGCGCGGCCAGGTGCCCGACGAAGTCTTCAACACAGTCTTTGAAGCGCCGAAAACCGATGGCAGTGGCTTGATCCGCGACAAACAATTGCAAGCCCTCGAACTGCTCGAACAGGCGGGCTGGAAACCGGATGGCGATCAACTGGTGAATGCCCAGGGTGAGCCGCTGACCTTCACCTTTCTGGTCAGCCAGAACGGCATGGACCGGCTGCTGCTGCCGTACAAACGCACGCTGAAACAGATCGGCATCGACCTGAACATTCGCCGCATCGACTCCTCGCAATACGTCAATCGCCTGATGAGCCGTGACTACGACATGATTGTCACCGGCTACCCGGTCAGCACTTCGCCGGGCGGCGAGTTGCTCAATTACTTCGCTTCCGCGTCGGCCAACGACCCGGGCGCGAACAACTACATGGTGTTGAAGAACCCGGCGGTGGATACGCTGGTCAATGGTCTGATCCGGGCGTCCACGCAGTCCGACATGCTGCATTACGCCCATGCTCTGGATCGGGTACTGCAATGGAATTACTACTGGATTCCCAATTACTATCCACCCGGCACCTCGACCGTCTGGTGGAACCGTTTCGGCATACCCTCAGTACAAGCCAGCAATGACGAAGCCATCGAGAGCTGGTGGGAAATCAGCAGTACACCACTGACCAATCAGCAGATGACCGCCGAAAAAATTGCCCGTGGCAGACCCGGAGGGCCGCACTGATGTGGGGTTACATACTGCGGCGTTTGCTGCTGATCATCCCGACGCTGGTGATCATTCTGCTGGTCAATTTCGTGATCATTCAAGCCGCGCCCGGCGGTCCGGTAGAACAGGCCATTGCCCACCTGCAAGGGATCGGCGGCGCCAGTGTTGGTGGCGGCGCCAGCGAAACCATGAGCGGCACGTCACGTGCCAGTCGCGGCCTCGATCCGCAACTGATCAAGGACATCGAAAAACAGTACGGCTTCGACAAACCGGCCCATGAACGTTTGTGGCTGATGTTGAAGAACTACGCGCAACTGGATTTCGGCAAAAGCTTTTTCCGCGGCGCGACGGTCACCGACCTGATCCTGGAAAAAATGCCGGTGACCATTTCCCTCGGGTTGTGGGCGACGCTGATCACCTACCTGGTGTCGATCCCGCTGGGGATCCGCAAGGCCGTGCATCATGGCAGTCATTTCGATATCTGGAGCAGCACAGCGATCATCATCGGCTACGCAATGCCGGCGTTTCTGTTTGCGATGTTCCTGATCGTGGTGTTTGCCGGCGGCACGTCGCTGAACTGGTTTCCGGTGCGCGGTCTGGTCTCGGACAACTTTGAATCACTGTCGACTCTCGGCAAAATCACCGACTACTTCTGGCATCTGGTGCTGCCGGTGACGGCGCTGGTGATCGGTGGTTTCGCCACGCTGACGATCCTGACGAAAAACTCGTTTCTCAATGAAATCACTCGTCAGTACGTGGTCACTGCGCGCGCCAAAGGCCTGAGCGAACGTCGCGTGCTCTACGGGCATGTGTTCCGCAACGCGATGCTGCTGGTGGTGTCCGGCATCCCGCAGGCGTTCATCAGCGTGTTCTTCGCTGGCTCCCTGCTGATCGAAGTGATCTTCTCCCTCGAAGGCCTGGGACGCATGAGCTACGAAGCCGCGGTGTCGCGGGACTATCCGGTGGTGTTCGGTTCGCTGTTCATCTTCACTCTCTTCGGCCTGCTGATAAAACTGGTGGGCGACCTGTGTTACACGCTGGTTGATCCGCGTATCGATTTCGCCGCGAGGAACGCCTGATGTTCAAGCTCTCGCCTCTGGGCCGTCGTCGCTTCGAACGCTTCAAGAAAAACCGCCGTGGCTGGTGGTCGCTGTGGCTGTTTATCGGCCTGTTTGTAGTGACGCTGGGTGGCGAATTGATCGCCAACGACAAGCCTTTGGTCGTCAGCTATCAAGACCAATGGTACTTCCCGGTATTCAAGCGCCACACCGAGCAGGAGTTCGGCGGGCAACTGCCGTTTCAGGCCGATTACCGTAGCGATTATGTGCAGAACCTGATTCGCAAGGACGGTGGCTGGCTGCTGTTCCCGCCGATTCCGTTCAGTGACGACACGCCGAACTACGACCTCACCAAACCGGCGCCGAGCCCGCCTACGTCGGTCAACTGGCTGGGCACCGACGACCAGTCGCGGGATGTGCTGGCACGGGTGATTTTCGGCGCACGGGTGTCGATTCTGTTTGCCTTGATGCTGACCTTTGTCAGCGCCCTGATCGGCATCGCCGCCGGGGCGTTGCAGGGTTACTACGGCGGCTGGGTCGATCTGCTCGGGCAACGTTTGCTGGAAGTCTGGTCGGGGCTGCCGGTGCTGTACCTGCTGATCATTCTCTCCGGTTTTGTCGAACCGAACTTCTGGTGGCTGCTGGGGATCATGGCGCTATTTTCATGGCTGGCGCTGGTGGATGTGGTGCGCGCCGAGTTCCTGCGCGGACGCAATCTGGAGTACGTCAAAGCCGCGCGCGCGCTGGGCATGAGCGACCGCAAGGTGATTTTCCGGCACATTCTGCCCAACGCAATGAACGCGACACTGAGCTACTTGCCGTTCATTCTGACCGGTGCGATTTCCACCCTCACCGCGCTGGACTTTCTCGGTTTCGGCATGCCTGCCGGCAGTGCTTCGCTGGGTGAGTTGATCGGTCAGGGCAAACAGAACCTGCAGGCACCTTGGCTTGGGTTGACGGCGTTTTTCACCCTGGCGCTGATCCTTTCCTTATTGGTGTTCATTGGCGAAGCGTTGCGAGACGCGTTCGACCCTCGATCCTGAAGCGTGGCCATGACTGACAACCTGATTGAAATCCGCAACCTCAACGTCGCCTTCCATGGCCAGACCGTGGTGCGCGACCTGTGCCTGGACATCCGCCCCGGTGAGTGCCTGGCACTGGTGGGCGAATCGGGCTCGGGCAAATCGGTGACCGCCCATTCGATTCTGCAATTGCTGCCCGAAAGCGAAGCGCAAACCACCGGCAGCATTCGCTATCGCCGACAGGAGCTGATCGGTGCCGAGCCCAAGGTCTTGCGCGAATTGCGTGGCAACCGTATCGCGATGATCTTCCAGGAGCCGATGACCTCGCTCAATCCGCTGCACACCATCGAAAAGCAGATCGGCGAGACGCTGCTTTTGCACCGGGGTCTTGGCGGCAAAGCTGCGCAGCAACGCATCCTCGAACTGCTCGGACTGGTGGGCATCCAGAAACCCAAGGAGCGGCTCAAGGCCTATCCCCATCAGCTCTCTGGCGGACAACGGCAACGAGTGATGATTGCCATGGCCCTGGCCTGCGAACCGGAGCTGTTGATCGCCGATGAGCCGACCACCGCGCTCGACGTGACGGTGCAGCGCAAGATCCTGCTGCTGCTCAAATCCCTGCAACAACGCCTGGGCATGTCGCTGCTGCTGATCAGCCACGACCTCAATCTGGTGCGCAGCATTGCGCAGCGCGTGTGCGTGATGAAGGCCGGGGAAATCGTCGAACAGGCGCCTTGCGAAACCCTGTTCACCGAGCCAAAGCATCCTTACAGCTGCGTGCTGCTCAACGCCGAACCAGAAGGCGAAGCCCTGCCCCGGGATGAACGCGAAAACGTGCTGGAAGTGGATGATCTGAAGGTCGAGTTCGTCGTCGGTGGCGGTCTGTTTCAGCGCAAGCAATACCTGCGGGCGGTGGATGGCATCAGCCTGAGTATCCAGCGTGGCAAGACGTTGGGCATCGTTGGCGAATCCGGATCCGGCAAGTCGACGCTGGGCCAGGCGATCCTGCGTCTGCTCGACTCCGAGGGCAGTATCCGCTTTCAGGGCCAAGCGCTCGACGGTCTTAATCAAAAACAGATGCGGCCGTGGCGCCGTCAGATGCAAGTGGTGTTTCAGGATCCGTTCGGCAGTCTGAGCCCGCGCATGTCGGTGGCGCAGATCATCAGCGAAGGCCTCGAAGTGCACTGTGAATCGAGCGCTGACGAGTGCGATGAACAAGTGATCCGCGTGCTTAAGGAGGTCGGTCTCGATCCGCAGAGTCGCCATCGCTACCCCCACGAATTCTCCGGTGGCCAGCGCCAGCGCATTGCCATCGCGCGGGCCTTGGTACTGAAACCGGCGCTGATCCTGCTTGACGAGCCGACCTCTGCGCTGGATCGCACGGTGCAAAAACAAGTGGTCGCCCTGCTCCGCCAGCTTCAGGAAAAACACGGCTTGACCTATCTGTTCATCAGCCATGACCTGGCAGTGGTACGCGCCCTGGCCCACGACATGATCGTGATCAAGGACGGTAAAGTGGTCGAGCGTGGCGCCAGTCATGAGGTGTTCGACGCACCGCAGCATCCGTATACCAAAGAGCTGTTGGCGGCGGCGCATCCGGGGTAGGCATAATCTGTGCTCGACCTGAAACCGGGTCACGGCTTTCGCGAGCAGGCTCGCTCCCACAAAGGTCAAGCTCGCTTACAAAATTTGTGAACAACCCTGTCCACTGTGGGAGCGAGCCTGCTCGCGAAAAGGCCGGCGCAGGCAACATACAATCAGGATCAGCCTCCATGAACACCACCGAAAGCCTCAAGGACTACCAACGGGTTCGCAGCCTGGCGATCCGTTCGCTGTTCGAGATCATCGAGCAGTCCAGCGAAGGCACGGTGATTGTCGATCGCGATGCCAACATCGTCTGGATGAACGAGCGTTACGCCCGGCGCTTCGGTCTTGAATCGGCAGCAGGTGCGATCGGCAAACCCTGTGAGAGCGTGATCCCCGGCAGTTTGTTGCGTGAAGTCGTGCGCACCGGGCGGCCCATCCTTCTGGACATGCAGGACACCCCTAAAGAGCCATTGGTGGTGATGCGTCTGCCAATCCATGACGACGCCGGCACGGTGATCGGCGCGATCGGTTTTGCCCTGTTCGATGAACTGCGCACTCTGTCGCCGATGCTCAAGCGCTACTTGAGTATGCAGGAAGAACTGGCCTCGACCCGTTCTCTGCTGCGCGCCCGGCAAACCAAATACAACTTCGCCCATTTCATCGGTACCAGTGCCGCCAGCCTGGAAGTCAAACGCCGTGCCCGACGCAGTGCCAGCGCCGAGTCGCCGGTGTTGCTGCTCGGCGAAACCGGCACCGGCAAAGAGCTGTTGGCCCAGGCCATTCACAGCGCCTCGCCACGGGCGCACAAAGCGTTTGTCAGCATCAACAGCGCGGCGATTCCCGAGGCACTGCTGGAAGCGGAGTTTTTCGGCACGGCACCCGGTGCGTTCACCGGCGCCGACCGCAAGGGTCGCACCGGCAAGCTGCAGATAGCTCAGGGCGGCACGCTGTTTCTCGACGAGATCGGTGACATGCCGCTGCCCTTGCAGAGCAAACTGCTGCGTGTGCTGCAGGAAAAGGAATTCGAACCGGTCGGTTCCAACGACGTCATTCAAAGTGACGTTCGGGTGATTGCCGCGACTTCGACCGATCTGCAAGCGGCGATCAAACGCGGTGAGTTCCGCGCCGACTTGTACTACCGCCTCAATGTGTTGCCGATCCAGGTGCCGGCGCTGCGTGAACGTCTTGATGACCTGCCGGCGCTCAGCGAAGCCATTCTTGAAGAGCTGCGCAGTCAGCACGAACTGCACCGAGATGCGCTGGCATTGCTCGCACAGCACGCATGGCCGGGGAACATTCGCGAACTGCGCAATGTGCTGGAGCGGGCAGCGCTGCTCAGTGATGACTTGATGCTGACCGAGCAGGATATTCGTGCGGCGATTGGCACGTTGACGCCGGTCGAGCGTGGTTCTGCCCCACTGGCTGAGATGGCGCCAAAGGAAACATTCGCCCAGGCACGCGAGCGGTTTGATCGGCAGTTGATTCAGTCTGCCCTCGCTCAATGCGCGGGGAATGTACCGGAAGCGGCTGCTCGACTGGGGCTTGGTCGGTCGACGCTGTACAAGAAAATGGTGGCGCTGGGGATTGCTTGAGTCTCTATAAAGAGACGCGGATCTCATTAATTAGAAAATTCGCCAGGATCAAAAGATCGCAGCCTTCGGCAGCTCCTACAGGGGAATATTGGCTCCGCACTGTAGGAGCTGCCGAAGGCTGCGATCTTTTCGGCTCAATGCCGTCTCCATAGTGAGACAAAAACTCTGAAAACCGCCCTGCACGCACGATAATATCGTTATATTTCAACTAGTTAGATAACTGGCACAGATCTCGCTAACACCTCTCCCACAGCCGTTCCACCCACAAAAATAACAATTCTGGAGAGACACACCATGAGTGTGATCATTGCCTTGGCGGCCCTCGCGCTGCTGATGCTCGCCGCCTACCGTGGCTACAGCGTTATCCTTTTCGCGCCGATTGCCGCCCTCGGCGCTGTGCTGCTTACCGACCCTTCCGGCGTGGCCCCCGCGTTCACCGGGGTGTTCATGGAGAAAATGGTCGGCTTTATCAAACTGTATTTCCCTGTGTTCCTGCTCGGTGCCGTGTTCGGCAAGTTGATCGAACTGTCGGGCTTCTCCCGCTCGATCGTTGCGGCCGCCATCCGCTTGCTCGGCACCAAGCAGGCGATGCTGGTGATCGTGCTGGTCTGCGCCCTGCTCACTTATGGCGGCGTGTCGTTGTTCGTCGTTGTGTTCGCGGTTTATCCGTTCGCAGCGGAGATGTTCCGCCAGAGCAATATTCCCAAACGGCTGATTCCGGCGACCATCGCCCTCGGCGCCTTCTCGTTCACCATGGACGCCCTGCCCGGCACCCCGCAGATCCAGAACATCATCCCCAGCACGTTCTTCAATACCACCGCGTGGGCGGCGCCGTGGCTGGGCGTGATCGGTACGATTTTCGTGTTCTGCGCCGGCATGCTGTTTCTCCAGCGTCAACGCAACAACGCCCAGCGCGCCGGCGAAGGCTACGGCACTGAACTGCGCAACGAGCCGGAAACCGCAGAAGACCTGAAGCTGCCGAACCCATGGATTGCGCTGTCGCCGCTGCTGGCAGTGGGCATCATGAACCTGCTGTTTACCCAGTGGATTCCGCAGTGGTATGGCAAGACCCATAGCCTCGCGCTGCCGGGCATGGCCACCCCAGTCACCACCGAGATCGCCAAACTGACGGCGATCTGGGCGGTGCAAGCGGCTTTGCTGGTTGGCATTCTGATGGTGCTGGCGTTCGGTTTTCAGGCGATTCGCAGCAAGCTCGCCGAAGGCAGCAAAAGCGCGGTCAGCGGTGCGTTGCTGGCGGCGATGAACACCGCATCCGAATATGGCTTCGGCGCAGTGATCGCTTCGCTGCCGGGCTTTCTGGTATTGGCTGACTGGCTCAAGCAGATCCCCAATCCGCTGGTCAACGAAGCCATCACCGTGACGCTGCTGGCGGGTATCACCGGCTCGGCGTCGGGCGGCATGAGCATTGCGCTGGCGGCGATGTCGGAACAGTTCATTGCCGCAGCCCACGCCGCGAACATTCCGCTCGAAGTGCTGCACCGCGTTGCCGCGATGGCCAGTGGCGGCATGGACACCCTGCCGCACAACGGCGCGGTCATCACCCTGCTGGCCGTCACCGGCCTGACCCACCGCGAAGCCTATAAAGACATTTTCTGTATTACGCTGATCAAGACCCTCGCGGTTTTCGTCGTGATCGGCACTTTCTACGCCACTGGCATTGTGTGAGGTATTCATGACCACTCTTTCCGGCAAGACCGCACTGGTTACCGGTTCCACCAGCGGCATTGGCCTGGGTATCGCACTGAGCCTGGCCAAGGCTGGCGCCAATCTGATTCTCAACGGCTTTGGTGATGCATCGAAAGTCATCGCCGAAGTCGCCCGGTTCGGCGGCAAGGTTGGCCATCATCCGGCGGATGTCAGTGACCCGGCGCAAATTGCCGAGATGATTGCGTATGCCGAGCGCGAGTTCGGCGGTGTCGACATTCTGGTCAACAACGCCGGCATCCAGCATGTCGCCGCTGTCGAGGAATTTCCGGTCGAGCGCTGGGATTCGATCATCGCCATCAACCTGTCTTCGGTGTTTCACAGCACGCGCCTGAGCCTGCCGGGGATGCGCACCAAAGGCTGGGGACGAATCATCAATATCGCCTCGGTGCATGGCCAAGTCGGCTCGACCGGCAAAGCGGCCTACGTCGCCGCCAAGCACGGTGTGATCGGTTTGACCAAAGTGGTTGGCTTGGAAACTGCCACCAGTAACGTCACCTGCAACGCGATCTGCCCGGGCTGGGTGCTGACCCCGCTGGTACAAAAGCAGATCGATGACCGAGCGGCCAAGGGTGTCGATCCGCAGCAGGCGCAGCATGATTTGCTGGCCGAGAAACAGCCGTCACTGGAATTCGTCACACCGCAGCATCTAGGCGAACTGGTGTTGTTCCTGTGCAGCGAGGCTGGCAGCCAGGTGCGTGGGGCGGCGTGGAATATTGATGGTGGCTGGTTAGCCCAATAGCACGCCCCCCTCTGTGGGAGCGAGCCTGCTCGCGAAAGCGCTGGGTCAGCCAATGAAGTCGTTGAGTGTACGGACGTCTTCGCGAGCAGGCTCGCTCCCACAGGTGTCATGTGTGCGCTCGACCTTGTGCATTAATAAAACAAGAGGCAAGCAATGTCCGACATCCTCTGGCAACCCGACGCCAACCGTATCGCCAATTCGCGCATGGACACCTTCCGCCGTGCGATCAATGAGCGCCACTCGCTGAAACTCGACGACTACCCTGCCCTGCACCAATGGAGCGTCGAACAGCGCGCGGAATTCTGGCAGGCAATCGTCGACTTCTTCGATATCCGTTTTCACACCCAGCCCGATGCCGTGTTGCGTGAAGGGCCGAACATGCCCGACGCCGAGTGGTTTCCTGGCGCCACGCTGAACTTCGCCGAACACCTGCTGCGTCGTCGCGACGATGCTGTGGCGGTAATAAGCGTGGCGGAGAATGGCCAGCGCGAGCAGTTGACCTGGGCCGAACTCGCCGAGCGCGTCGCCGGGTTTCAAGCGAGCCTGCAAGCTGCCGGTGTTGGCCTCGGTGATCGCGTCGCCGCGTGCATGCCGAATACCTGGCAGACGCTGGTGGCGATGCTCGCTACTACCAGCCTCGGCGCGATCTGGTCGTGCTCCTCGCCGGACTTCGGCACCCACGGCGTGATCGACCGTTTCGGCCAGATCGAACCGAAGGTACTGATCACCTGCGCGGGTTATCGCTATGCCGGCAAGGCGATCGACCAGAGCGACAAAATCAACGGAATACTCGAACAACTGCCAACGTTAAAGCAGTTGATCATCGTGCCTTACGCGCATCCGCACGCCCACGTCGAGACCTACCGGACTCGCGCCGAAGTGACCTTGTGGGATGACTTCTATGAAGCAGGCGGCGAAGCGGATTTTGTAGCGGTGCCGTTCAATCATCCGCTGTACGTGTTGTATTCCAGCGGCACTACCGGCGTGCCGAAATGCATCGTTCACAGCACCGGCGGCGTACTGCTGCAACACGTCAAGGAACACGGCCTGCATTGCGATCTTAGTCCTGGCGATCGATTGTTTTACTACACGACGTGCGGCTGGATGATGTGGAACTGGCTGGTCTCCGCGCTCGCGGTCGGCAGCGCCGTGGTGCTGTATGACGGTTCGCCGTTTCACCCGGACAACCAGCGTTTGCTCGAGCTGATCGACGATGAACGCATCAGCGTGTTCGGCACCAGCCCCAAGTTCCTCGCCACCCTCGAAAGCAGCGGCGTCAAACCCCGCGAAAGCCATGATCTGGGGAGTCTGAAAACGCTGCTGTGCACCGGCTCGGCGCTGTCGCCGCAAAGCTATGACTTCGTCTATCGCGACTTCAAACCTGATGTGTGTCTGGCCTCGATGTCTGGCGGCACCGACATCGTCTCGTGCTTCGTCAATGGCAACCCGCTGTCACCCGTGCGTCGCGGCGAGAACATGGGCAAAAGCCTGGGCATGGCGGTTGAAGTCTGGAACGACGCCGGGCAGCCAGTGATTGGCGAAAAAGGCGAACTGGTCTGCACCCGACACTTCCCGGCGATGCCGATCGGTCTGTGGAATGACCCCGACGGAGCAAAACTGCGGCAGTCGTATTTCAGCCTGTTTCCCGGGGTCTGGGCACAGGGCGATTACGCCGAACAACGGCCTCATGGCGGGATGCTGATTCATGGCCGCTCGGATGCCGTGCTCAATCCCGGCGGTGTGCGCATCGGCACGGCGGAGATCTACCGTCAGGTTGAGAAAGTCGTTGAAGTGCTGGACAGCGTTGCCATCGGTCAGCAGTGGCAGGATGACGTGCGGGTTGTGCTGTTTGTCAGGTTGCGCGAAGGGCTGGAACTGGATGAAGCACTGGAGCAGCGCATCCGTCAGATAATCCGCGCCAATACCACACCAAGGCATGTACCGGCGAAGATCGTTGCGGTGACGGACATTCCGCGCACCATCAGTGGCAAGGTTGTGGAGCTGGCCGTGCGTGAGGTAGTGCATGGACGGCCGGTTAAAAATACTGATGCACTGGCCAATCCCGAAGCGCTGGAGCAGTTTCGGGATCGGCCGGAGCTGGGCGCGACCGAGGGCATTCAAAGATGAAACCTGCGCTGCACAGCTTTAGTTCAGACTGACCACAACTTCATCCGTAATCGGCTGATTCGCACTGGCGTCGAGTGCTGCACGCATGACGCCAACGGTCACCGAAAACAGCGCTTCGTCCGTTTTCAACAGACTGAGCAATGCCACCACAAGCGCTAGCGAGTCCGCATTGGCAAGCGCTTGAGCACTGTTGTGGAAATCCTCAGCGCCGCTCATCTCGGTTCGCCGGTGGCGCCCCTTCGCCAGGTTTAGCAAGGGCGCAACATCCAAGCCTGTCTTGCCATCGATAGTCGCACTTTCTGCTGTGACCAGACTGGTCTTGGCAGGAGTAACCCTTGTCATTTCATGAATGAGGTCATCCGCGACTTCGCCATAACCCGACAAGCTGAATCGCTGATTGAAGTTGATCGTATTGACCGTCATGTACTGCAGATGCTTCCTCTCCTGCGCACCCGCATTTTTCCACTTACCATAATCGAATGGGTTTACATGGATGACGCTGTCATCGACTTTCAAAAAGTCCAGGTAGAGGTTACTTGCGGAAATGCCGGCAAAATCCAGCCTGATTGTACCTAACAAATTCGATAAGCCGTCACGCGCAGCCGGGGTACTGCCCAAAAACAGCCCAATCGCGAGGTCAGTTTTGAAATTCAAGGCGGGAGACCGTAGCACATCAATAGCGTTGTCAATTTTCAAGCGGGCTGCTGTCAAGCTGCGCTCCATAATATGACTCGTGAAAGTAGACGGTATCGGCTTTTGTAGCAGCGGCAAACTGAATTTCTGTTGATGATCGAAATTAACAAGTCGCTTTCCCCATGGTTTACCCAAACGATTGACTGCAAACCACTGACTACTTTTATTGATCGCGCAAACATTCAAAGCTGCCGCCGTGCTTCCCAACGGACGCCACTTACCAAGCCCCAGATCTGCAGCACTCGCCAGTTTGTGAAAGTCCTGCGCAGTACCGGTCAACCTGCCCATCTGGACAACCGCAGCCTCCACCACTTTCGCTCCCGACGCGCCCAGATGCATGACACTCTTGAACAATGCTTTGGACGCTTGATATCCCGCAGTCGGTAACCCATCAATCGGGTTGAAAGTGGAAACCGTCAGCGACATGCCAAACCTGACCAGGCTGCCGATTTTTGCAGTCAGTGACACTGTCTTGGCTGCGATGTGCAAAATTTTCGTTGGCGCACCCAATACCGTAAAAAATATACCGATAGCATCCATCGTACATGCATAAATCCCGTCAACAACCTGATTTCTATTTCCAGACGCCAAATCCTCGATGCACTTTTTGAATGGAACACACAAATCAATAATATAGGTCAACACTTCTTTATATGTATTGGCTATACGCTCTTTATCTGTGTACTCGGTAAATACCTCCCTGAAATCCTGAAGACTGCCCAACGGTCTGTTTTCCACGACGAACCGGGCAATATTGTCGATGTGCTCACTGACAAAAAACTGATATGAATTACGAGCTGTTTTCCTCGTGGATGTCGGCGCCGGAACGTAGCCGAGCTTTTCTATGATCATGATCCCTGAAGCATTCCGGACAGGTTTTTTCCCGACAATGTAGCTATCGAAATCAGTTGGCACATTATGCGTTGCGGGCAAAGGAAAAAATGCATCATTCAGCTTCCCTTTGTACTCTACCCTGCCAGGCATATTCATTTTTTGAGTATAGACAATCAGTTTGCCTAACTCGTCATTCCTTCTGCACTCGCCCAGCAAGGTGAACATTTCATAACATAACGTCTGATTATTGCCGTAGGACGCTATCATGATCACGCCAAACCGCCCTACCGCTTGATCCTTCTTTAACTGAACCTCGATATTTTTAGGTGGTTGATTAGCCACACCCACCAGGTTGTAGTTACTCGATGAGGGATAGTGCAGCTCGGCGACCGAGGGCCGAACAGTAAAAAAAGTGACCTTGCTGGAGGCAAATATTTCTCGATCGGCACGGGGCATTCCGGCTATAGCCAATTTTATATTCGAACCAATAGCCTTATGAATATCTTGGTGATAACTGGCCAATTCCGCCTCGAACATCGGCTTGATGGGAGGCAACAGCAACAGTTCGGGATAGGCGTTAAATATATTCGGCTCTTTATTCCAATCCCATGTCGCGGATGTCAATAAACCTTCGATATGCAGATCGAGCATCGATACCCTCATCGCGGAGAAGGCTTCCGGGCGTAACAGCGGTTCTTCGATAAAATCACAATGGGGTACTGCCTGCTGCAAGGCAGTCATCGCCAATCGTTTTCGATTGGGTGGGGGCGCCGCAAACGCCTTGACTCCCAAGACCATTGCATCGACATGAGCTTTATAGGCATCCAGGGCACTTTGGGCCGCAGCAGTAGCAGCAGTCTGCAGATTTTCATGAGTGATGACCTCGTTGATCAATGCCCAGTCAATGATAGGGTCGATAGCAGCAATACCCTGAAGTTGCCCCAGAACAGGACTAACCACCTCCATATTTGCGAACTTCATGATCTGCTCATAAGACATGAAGCGAGAGGCCCCTCTTCGATTGACCTCGACAAAATTTAGCGCTTGGCAAAAAGTCACCCAGCCTATCGAGCCGACATGAAGTTGCGCCGGCAGGTTTTTCACCAAGAGTCCGGGTGCCACCTGAGCCAACAGCAAATGAGAAATCAAGGGAACGATCGAGTGCGAATGACCCTTTGCAACGAGATAGGCCTCAAAATTTTCACGAAGCGTATACAAAGGCTTGTCAGCCATTGAACCCGGATCGTAAATATCAAACCGTCCGATGCAATTACGCTTTGCGCTTATCCCGATAGAAGGATCCGATTGCAGAATAATAGCGGTCAGTAGAACCTGCGCAAGGTCGTCTTCATCAACTTTTTCGGACTTCGTTGCCCCCCACCAGCCCAACGCCTCGATATATTCTCTGGCAAGTTGCTGCGAGGTGGAATGGCGAAGCAGAATCGCTATGACCTCATTCGCACTATTCCAATCGACAGTAACAGTATTATATGGCTTGACCCGTTTAAAAATACTGCCAAGCAAGCTCTCACCCGCTGGAACCTTTTTTTCAGTCAACGCACGAATCTCGGCGCACTGAAGCGGCGTCAAGGCGATCGATTCATCATTGAAGCCTGTTATCTGCTCCCAATAGTTGGCAAAGTTATCTGCCTCAGGCCACTTCCATTCAAGAAAGCCAATCAAACTATCGAGTTTTGTCCGGTCATCCGGTACGTTGAACCCATGAAAGCTTAACCATTGCGAGAGCAGCACTGTATTATCAATGTGAACAAAGCCGCCGAGCTCCATGGCAATCGCAGCTATTCGTTCAAGTTTAATACTTGCTTGAGCATTACGCTTAACGTTGTGCGTCACATCTACCCAGCCTTCGTGAGAAGCATATACGTGAAGCTCCCCCGAAGACGTCACCCTGCTGTACAGCGATGACCCCATCAGATTCATCAGATCTTCAAGCATTTCACTCGCGGGTTTCTGCAAGCGTCCGAAAGAGGACTCTGGCCACAACTTTATAACCCATTCGCTGATTTTCGATAATTCAAGCACTTCAATTTTTTGTACTTCGCCCCTGAACTTTTTCAACTGTTCGATCAATACCCTCCGCTCCGCTTCATCTGCAGCAGAACAACGCACATTATCGACAGCAACCAACCCGGAGATCTTGTTAAAACCACAGCGATTTTTCATATCACGATTCTCTGTTTATTAATTATGACTTCTAGAACAGCAAGCCAAACTTAATAAAAACAGAAAAACTTTCAATCACTTATATATAAGTCGACATTTCACCCCCCCAACCCAGCGATATTGCTCAACATCACCAGAGCAACTTACTCGACCAAACCCCAATCACCTGTAGACATATCAGCATTCCCTGCGGACTCGACTTTGAGCTTTATACCAAGCCTTAAATTATTTACCGAGTCTGCATTTTTTAACGCCTCATCCACTGTAATCGCACGCTCTTCGACCAACCGTAGCAGTGCTGTATCGAAAGTCTGCATGCCCGCCTCTGCGGATTTTTCCATGATACTTTTCAATTCGCCTAACTCATTGCGTCGGATCGAATCAGCAATTGTCGGGGTGCCCAATAACACCTCTACAGCCGCCCTTCGTTGGCCATCAACAGTGCGCACCAAGCGTTGCGAGATAAATGCTTTCAAATTATTGCCCAGCGCCTGCAACAACTGCGGCCGGCGCTCTTGCGGGAACATATTGATAATCCGGTCCAACGCTTGATTGGCATTGATGGCATGCAACGTCGACAACACCAGATGCCCGGTATCGGCAAACGCTAAAGCATGTTCCATGGTTTCGCGGTCGCGGATTTCACCAATCAGCACTACATCCGGTGCCTGGCGCAGGGTGTTTTTCAAGGCTGCGTGGAAGCTGCGCGTATCGACCCCGACTTCCCGTTGATTGATGATCGAACGCTGATGCCGATGGATGTACTCGATCGGATCCTCGATGGTGATGATGTGGCCGCTGCTGTGGCGGTTGCGGTGGTCGATCAGCGCGGCCAGCGAGGTTGATTTACCGGAATCGGTGGCGCCGACGAACAGGATCAACCCTTGCTTGAGCATGACGGTTTCGAGCAGTACCGCCGGCAGTTTCAAATCGGCAAAACGCGGAATGTCGAGTTTGACGTTGCGTATGACGATCGATACATCGTTGCGCTGTTTGAAGATGTTCACGCGAAAGCGGCCGATGCCCGTTCGCGAAATCGCCAGGTTCATTTCCAGATCCCGGTCGAACTCCCGTCGTTGCTCGGCGTCCATCAGGGAAGCTGCTATCGCGGCGGTTTCACCGTTCTTGAAGGTTTGATCGCTCAGCGCTGTCAGCACGCCGTCGATGCGTGCGCTCGGCGACGCACCCGTGGAGAGGAACAGGTCGGAACCGTTTTTATTGGACAAAACTGACAACAGTGCATCGATTTCCATGGCAAAAAGCACCCGCGAAGCATTCAATGAACAGAAAATGGTCTGCGCTTGGCGCAGCTCAACTGCAACAATGATAGACGTCGCCTCAACGAACCACGCTCAGGACTGATGTAATGAATGCTGTACCGAACACCGACGACGCGCAGGCACTGATCGCCCGTACCGACTGGAGTCGCGGCCCGCTGGGCGCTGCCGGGAGTTGGCCGCAGAGCCTGCGTACGGCGGTGGACATTGTGATTCACTCGCCGATGCCGATGCTGTTGCTGTGGGGCCCGCAACTCACGCAGATCTACAACAATGGCTTCGCCCTGCTCGCCGGCCACAAGCATCCGCACGCTTTCGGACAGCCTGCGCACCAGATCTGGCCGGAACTTCGCGACTTTACCGACCCGATTTACAGCGCCGTCCTACAAGGCCAGGTACGCACCTACAGCGAAAGACGCTTCACCCTGCAGCGCGAAGGCAAAGAGTCCGACTTCTGGCTGGATCTGACCTACAGCCCGATTCGCGATGAAACCGCGCAAGTGGCCGGAATTCTGGTGACGGCCATCGAAACCAACGAACGCCGACGCATCGCTCTGGAACTGCAGCGACGTTCCGAAGAAAGTCTCAAGGCCCAACGCGAAACCGAGGAGCGTCTGCAACTGGCCCTCGCCGCGACCGATGCCGTCGGCACCTGGGATTGGGATATTGGTGAAGATCGCTTCATCGCCGATGCGCATTTCGCTCAGTTGCATGGCATCGATCCCAGTCTTGCCGGGCAGTTGCCGATTAGCGATTACTTGCAAGGCGTGCACCCTGAAGACCGCGCGATGGTCGCGCGCAGCATCAAACACTGCATCACCTATGGCACCGAATACGCTGAGGAATATCGCCTGCTGCAAGCCGACGGCGAGGTGCGCTGGGTGTTCGCCCGCGGGCGCTGCTACAAGGATCACCATGGCCGGCCCATGCGTTTCCTTGGAGCAGCGCTGGATCTGACCGAGCGTAAACACACCGAACAAGCGTTGCGCCAGAGCCAGACCGAACTGCAACTGATCATCAACGCCATGCCGATCCTGATCAGTTACGTCGACCGCGAAGAGCGTTTTCGCCTGAACAATGCGGCCTATCTCGACTGGTACGGGCTCACGCCGCAAGAGCTTTACGGGCGCACGATTCGTGACGTCATCGGTGAAGAAGCCTATTTTTTGCGCCTGCCTTACATTGCCGAAGCCCTGGCCGGCAGACCGTGCTCATTCAGCCTGTACACCCCGCACCGCGATGGCAGCAGCCGCCACGCGCTGATGAATTACCTGCCACGTTACGGTGCGGACGGCGCGGTGAATGGTTTCTACATCTTTGTCATCGACGAGACCGAGCGCAAGAAAACCGAAGAAGCCTTGCGTAATCTCAACGAAACCCTCGAAGAACGGGTCAGTGCTCGCACCGAACAACTGGCGCAGGCCAACCAGCGTTTGCAAAACGAGATGTTCGAACGCGAGCGCGCCGAAGATGCCTTGCGCCACGCGCAGAAAATGGAGGCGGTCGGTCAGCTCACCGGCGGCATCGCCCACGACTTCAACAACATGCTCACCGGGATCATCGGCAGTCTCGATTTGATGCAGCGCTACATTGCCAATGGCCGGGCCGATGAGATTGGTCGTTTTACCGAAGCGGCGGTGTCATCGGCCAACCGAGCGGCGGCGCTGACCCATCGTCTGCTGGCGTTTTCGCGGCGACAGTCGCTGGATCGCAAAACCCTCAACGTCAATGAACTGGTGCATTCGCTGGAAGACCTGATCCGTCGGACCAAGGGCGATCCGATCGAACTCAAACTGCGTCTGGCCGAGCATGTATGGCCGGTCAGCACCGACGTCAGCCAATTGGAAAACGCCCTGCTCAACCTGGTCATCAATGCCCGGGATGCGATGCCTGATGGCGGCGAGCTGGTGATTGAAACTGCCAACGTGTATCTCGATGGCAGTGACATCACCACGCTGGAACCGGTCAAGGCCGGCGATTACCTGATGCTGGCGGTCAGCGACAACGGCACCGGCATGACGCCGTCCGTACGTTCCAAGGCTTTTGATCCGTTCTTCACCACCAAGCCCATAGGCCAGGGCACCGGTCTGGGATTGTCGATGATTTATGGGTTTGCCCAGCAATCGGGCGGGCATGTCAGCCTTGATAGCTTGCCCGGCCAGGGCACTTGTGTGCGTCTGTACTTGCCGCGCCTTTACGGTATTGAGCCGGAACGTCCGACGATTGTGCCGCTCGAACAAGCGCCGACGACGGCCACGGGTGAAACCGTGGTGGTTGTTGAAGATGACCCGGCCGTGCGCATGCTGGTGCTCGATCTGCTCAGGGAGTTGGGTTATCAAGCCTATGAAGCCGAAGACGCGAAGACCGCCCTGCCCTTGCTTGAGTCCGATCTGCGCGTGGATCTGCTGGTGACCGACGTTGGCCTGCCCGGCATGAATGGCCGGCAACTGGCGGAAATCGCCCGTCAGCATCGACCGGGCCTCAAGGTGCTGTTCATGACCGGTTACGCGCAGAAAGCCGCCGAGCGCCAGGGTTTTCTCGAGGACGGCATGGACATGGTCGCCAAACCGTTTGCCATTGAGCTGCTGGCCAGCAAGATCCGCATGATGCTCAGCCAAACCCCGTGACTTGAGGCATAATCCGCGCCCCGCCGTCACCCCGTTATCAGGTACCGCACGATGAAAGCCCAAGCCCGCCACATTCTGGTGAAAACCGCCGAAGAGGCTGAACAGCTCAAACAACGCATCGCCAAGGGTGAAGCGTTTGATGTGCTGGCGAAGAAATTTTCCACCTGCCCGTCCGGCAAACGCGGCGGTGATCTGGGTGAAGTGCGGCCGGGGCAGATGGTCGGGGCGATTGATGCAGTGATCTTCAAAAAGCCGCTGCGCACCGTGCATGGGCCGATCAAGAGCAAGTTCGGGTATCACTTGGTGCAGGTGTTTTACCGCGATTAGTGCTTGGCTCCAGGGCCTCTTCGCGAGCAGGCTCGCTCCCACATCTGGAATGCATTCCCCTGTGGGAGCGAGCTTGCTCGCGAACTATTGCGCAGCAAGCGGCCATTCAAGCCTGTTTCGGAATCAATGCTCCCGGCACCTGAATCACCCGGCTTGCCAACTGATGCCCCGCCTCGGCAGCCTCGGCCGGACTGCCGCCCAGCAACCGGCTGGCCAGATACGCCGCACTGAACGAATCCCCCGCCGCCGTGGTGTCCACCACTTTTTCGACCTTCTGCGCCGGCACTTCAAACGCTTCGCCATCACAACGAATCAGGCACGCTTCAGCGCCACGCTTGAGCACCACTTCCGGCGTGCCGATCTGCGCGTAAGCCTCGAACACCGCATCGCAATCGGCAAACCCGAACAGGGCCTGCTCGTCATCCACCGTCAACAACGCTAGGTCTATGTGCGGAAGAACGCTGCGATAAGCCGCACGCGCCTCTTCCGGTGACGCCCACAAGCGCGGCCGGTAGTTGTTGTCGAAGACAATCCGCGCATCGCGCTGACGTGCTTCGATCAGGGTCTGGATCAATCGCTCACGGCCCTTCGTACCGAGCACGGCCAAGGTGATGCCGCTGAAATACAGCACATCGTAATTCGGCAAAGCCGCCAGAATCGGTTCGGCTGCCGGGGTGGTGAAACAATCGCGAACCGCCGCTTCGTTGCGCCAATAGAGGAAACGGCGCTCGCCGTTGGCGTCGGTCTGGATGCAATACAGGCCCGGCAAGCGACCCTGCAGGCGTTGAACCAGATCGAGGCCGATACCTTCGCTTGTCCAGATCTGGCACATGGCGTCGCTGAAACTGTCGTCGCCCAGCGCGGTGACGTAGTCGACATCGGCCTTGTCGCCCATTGCGCGGGACAGGTACACCGCGGTGTTCAGGGTGTCACCGCCGAAACTTTGCTGCAGACTGCCGTCGGCGCGTTGCTGCAGTTCGATCATGCACTCGCCGATCAGGGCGATGCGCGGGGTGTTCGGGCCCAGGGGGCTGAGGGTGTTCATCTTGTGCTGTCTCTGTTGATGCGCGGGTGTCTGGTCTGGCCTCATCGCTGGCAAGCCAGCTCCCACAAGGATTCATGTCGCTCACAAATTTTTTAATCAACACTGAACCCTGTGGGAGCTGGCTTGCCAGCGATTGGCCGCGACTCGGTTTCAAGTCTTAGAAACAGGTTTCCATGCTCTCGATCACCGACAACTGCTCATCCACCAACAACCCCACACGCCACTTGTCGAACGTCAGGCACGGATGCGACGTGCCAAAGGAAATGATGTCGCCAATGCGCAACTCCACACCCGGCGCCACGGTCATGAACGCGTGCTGATCCATCACCGCCGTGACCTTGCACGCACCGACATCCTCGCCCAGCGCCGGCACCACACCGGCCTTGTAACGCAACAACGGCACCGGCAAACCGGCATCGAACGCAACATCGCGCTTCCCCAGCGCGATCACTGCAAAACCCGGTTCCGGCAACGATTGCACGTGGGCCCAGACTTCCAGCGCCGGACGCAAACCTTCGTGCAAATCACTGCGGCGGTCGAGCACGCAGCACTGCGCTTCTTTGTAGATGCCATGGTCGTGAGCGACATAGCTGCCCGGACGCAACACGCTGAGGAAACGTCCGGCAGCGTTCTGCGCTTCGAACGATTCGGCAATCAGGTCGTACCAGGCTGAACCCGAGGCAGTGATGATCGGCTTGCCGATGGCAAACGCACCGCTGTCCTGCAACTGCACGGCCAGACGCACCAACGACGCGGCAAATTCACGAATCCCGCTGACCGCGTGATCGCCGTGAATCACCCCTTCGTAGCCTTCGATACCGGTCAGGGCCAGTGCCGGTTGCGCGCTGATGGCCTTGGCCAGTTCGATGACTTCCTGCTCGCTGCGGCAACCACAACGTCCGCCGACCACGCCGTATTCGATCATCACATTCAGCTTCACCCCACGCGAGGCGAAGTAGGCACCGAGATCAGCGACGTTGTCCGGGTGATCAACCATGCAATAGAAATCGAACGCGGGATCGGCGAGCAGATCGGCGATCAACGCCATGTTCGGCGTGCCGACCAATTGGTTGGCCATGAGCACGCGGCGTACACCATGGGCGTAAGCGGCACGAGTCTGGGTCGCGCTGGCGAGGGTGATGCCCCATGCGCCGGCGTCGAGCTGACGCTGGAACAGTGCCGGGGTCATGCTGGTTTTACCGTGGGGCGCGAGTTCCGCGCCGCTGTCGCTGACAAACTTCTGCATCCAGCGGATGTTGTGCTCCAGCGCTTTGCGGTGCAGCACCAGCGCCGGCAGGCTGACGTCACGCGTCAGATGTGCGCCAATGGCCGCGTCGCCCTTTTCCACAGCAGTATTGATGGCAGTCGTCATGGTCGAACTCCTCACTTTTTTCGCGGCCGCAGGCAGCCGCGATTATTCGTTGATGCGCCGGGCGAGGCTGTTGGCGCTCTCGATCAGAACCCGGCGATAGTCGTTGTAATTGTTCTTCGCATCGGCCCGTGGGGCGACGATGCACAAGGTGCAAATGGCCACGCCTTGAGGGTCTTTGACCGGGGCGGCGAAGCAATGGGTAAAGGTGTCAGCAACGCTGTCGAAAGAGAAAAATCCATCGATGCCGGCCTGACGGATTTCGCCAAGAAAACGCTCCAGTGGCAAACGCTCGCCGTCGGGCAGGATGTAATCATCTTCGTCGATGAGGTCGATGATCTGCTGATCGCTCAGGTGTGCGAGCAACAGGCGTCCGGAAGCGGTCCACGGGATTGGCGCGTTTTCGCCGATGTCGGAGGAAATGCGGAAATGCCGCTCGCCTTCCTTCATCAGTGCCACCGTGTATTTGCGCCCGTTGAGCAGGCACATCTGCGCGGTTTCATGGGTCTGGCTGACGATTTCCTGCAAGGCGTGATCGGCCTCGCGACTGAGATCGAAATGGCGCAGGTGCGCCTGACCGAGAAAGTACAACTGCCGGCCGAGATAGACGTGACCGTCCTTGCCCACCGGTTCCAGGATCCGTCGTTCCAGCAGCGAAGCGACCAGTTCGTAGACCGTGGATTTCGGACTGCCGATGCCGTTGGCGATGTCGTTCGGGCGCAGCGGCTGGCCGATCTCCTTGAGGAAATCGAGGATATCGAACGCCCGGTCCAGACCGCGGGCCCGGCGTTTGATGCTGTCTTCGGTCATTTCAGTGGTTCCCATTCAAAGTCGCCGGATGGTAACTGGCCCTTGGTGTTGTGTCAGTTGGATTGCTGCCCTCACCCCCCGCCCTCTCCCGGAGGGAGAGGGAGCCTGACCGTATCGATGTAAATGTAAGCGTCATACGCAAAATCCGCATCGATACAAATCAGTCCCCTCTCCCTTGGGAGAGGGTTAGGGTGAGGGGCTGCGGCCTAAGCAACGCAGCAATTTTCAAGCCTTTTTCTTGTAGGCGATGCAATCGATCTCGACCTTGCAATCAACCATCATGCTCGCCTGCACACAGGCCCGCGCCGGTGCGTGCTCAGGCTTGAAATACTCGCCGAAAACCTTGTTGAAACTGCTGAAATCCCGTGGATCATCCAGCCACACCCCGGCACGTACCACATCCTCCAGGCCATAACCGGCTTCCTCGAGTATCGCGATCAGGTTCTTCATGGTCTGGTGGGTCTGCTCGACGATGCCGCCCACAATGATCTCCCCATCCACCGCCGGTACCTGGCCGGACACGTGCAGCCAGCCATCGGCTTCAACGGCGCGAGCGAATGGTCGTGGCTGGCCACCAGCGGCGGTGCTGCCGGTGCCGTAACGCGTAATGCTCATGGGTGTTTCTCCTGATTGAAAAAGTGAAAAGTCAAAACCGCGTGTTTTTGAGAAATTCCGCCAGACGCGGCGATTGCGGGCGTTCGAACAGATCCTTGGGAGGCCCCTGCTCTTCGATCCGCCCCTGATTCATGAAAACGATCTTGTCCGAGACCTCGAAGGCGAAACGCATTTCGTGGGTCACCAGCAACATGGTCATGCCGTCTTCGGCGAGGCCCTTGATCACGTTGAGTACTTCGCCGACCAGCTCCGGGTCGAGGGCCGAGGTGACCTCATCGAACAGCATCAGACTCGGGTTCATCGCAATCGCCCGGGCAATCGCCACGCGCTGCTGCTGGCCGCCGGACAACTGACCGGGAAAGTGATTGCGCCGCTCCAGCAGGCCGACGCGCTCCAGCCATTTTTCGGCGAGGACCACGGCTTCGTCCTTGTGCATTTTCTTCACCTTGAGCAAGCCCAGAGTGACGTTCTGCAACGCGGTCAAATGCGGGAACAGGTTGAATTGCTGGAACGCCATGCCGGTCATCGCGCGATGGCGGGCGATGACTTTTTCCGCGTGGCGCACACGCTTGCCGTTGACCTCGTCATAGCCGATGGACTCACCGTCGAGCAGGATCTGCCCGCCCTGGAACTCTTCGAGCATGTTCACGCATCGCAACAGCGTGGTTTTGCCCGAACCGCTAGAGCCGATCAGCGTGACCACGTTGCCGCGCTGCATGCTCAGATCGACACCCTTGAGCACTTCGACCGCGCCGTACTGTTTGTGCAGGCCACGGATGTCCAGCAATGCCTGATTCTGTGGGGAAACTTGAACTTGAGTCATGGCAGGGCCACCCGTTTTTCAATGTGCCGGCCGAGTAACTCGATGCCGTAGTTGATGACGAAGAACAGAAATCCGGCGAACAGGTAGAACTCCAGAGTCATGAAGTTCCGGGCGATGATCTGTTGCGTGCTGAGGAGCAATTCGGCGACGCCGATCACCGACAGCAAAGTCGAAGCCTTGACGATTTCGGTCGACGAGTTGACCCAGGTCGGCAGGATCTGCCGCAGTGCCTGAGGCAACAGCACGTAACCGAGCGATTGGTAGAACGTCAAGCCGATGGCCTGGCTCGCTTCCATCTGCCCGCGTGGCAAGGCTTGCAGCGCACCGCGAACGATTTCGGCAACGTGCGAGCCGCAAAACAGCGTCAACCCCAAGGCACCGGCCTGAAACGCGCTGATCTGCCAGCCGAGCGCCGGCGCCATGTAGAAGCAGGCCAGGACCAATACAAACACCGGTGTGCCGCGAATCAGGTCGACGTAAAACCGAAACGGTGCGCGCATCCAGAAGTTGCCGTATGTCAGCACCAGCCCCGCGACCACGCCGAGCATCGTGCCGAGCAGGATCGCCAGCGCCGACACTTGCACGCTAGTCAAAAAACCCTGCCAAAGTGGCTCGCGTGCGACCCACAACTCATGTAACCAACTGGGAGATTCGTACATCGCAGCCTCCTATCGGCGGATCGCCAGGCGCTGCTCGAGGTAACGCAGCAGCATGGCAATGAGGTAACAGGCCGCGACATACAACGCCGTGGTCACCAGCCAGGTTTCGATCACCCGGTAGCTTTCGACGTTGATCTTGCGCGCGTAATAGGTCAGCTCCGGCACCGCAATCGCGGCCGCCAGCGAGGTGTCCTTGAACAGCGAGATGAAGTTGTTCGACAGTGCCGGCAAGACATTGCGCAGCATCACCGGCACGGTGACGTAGGCCTTGACCTGCCACTCGCCGAGACCGATCGCCAGTCCCGCTTCGCGCTGCCCCTTGGGAATGCTCAGCAAACCACCACGGAACACTTCGGTCAGGTATGCCCCGGCATACAGCGACAGGGTGATGATGAACGACGGAATCTTGTCCAGCCGAATGCCGAGACTCGGCAAGGCAAAGTAGATCAACAGAATCAACACCAGAATCGGCGTGTTACGCACCACCGTGACGTACACCGAAGCCAGCACCCGCAAGGCGCGATGCCTGGAAAGCAAGGCAAACGCCATCAGCAGGCCGATCACGCAGCCGATGGCGATCGACACCAGCGCCAGTTCAAGACCCAGACCGAGCCCCGCCAGCAAAGTGTCGAAATCGCGCCACACGGCGGCAAAGTTCAACTGATAGTTCATGGTCAGCAGTACCTTGAGCGGGGCGACGTGAACCGCCCCGCTCTCACGGGATCATTTGAATTCGACAGGGAAACCGATCGCAGGCGACGGCAGGTCTACACCAAACCATTGCTTGAACGAGGCGGCGTAGGTCGGGAATTCAACGCCGGTCATGGCTTCATGCAATGCGGTGTTGACGAAGTTCAGCCAGTCCTGATCGCCGCGTTTAACCGCACACGCGTATGTCTGCGGGCTCCACGCATAGGTCGGGCTGCGGTAGCGGCCAGGGTTCTGCACCATCAGGTATTTGACCGAGGATTGGTCGGTGGCAGCGGCATCGGCACGGCCGGAGTTCACCGCTTGATACATCAGGTCGACGCTGTCGTACTGATCGACCTTGGCTTTGGGCAATGCCTGATGCACCAGTTCTTCGGCGTAGACGTTTTGCAGCACGGCCACAGTGACGCTGTCGCCGCCGGCTTGCAGGTCTTCGATTTCCTTGTATTTGCTGTTGTTCGGCAGCAACAGGCCAACGCCTTCGCGGTAGTACGGCAGCGTGAACGCCACTTGCTGCGCACGGCTGGCGGTAACGGTGATGAACTGGCAGCTCATGTCGACCTTGTCGGTGAGCAGATTGGGAATCCGCGCATCAGACGACTGCACCACGAACTCGACTTTGCTCGGGTCGTTGAACAGCCCCTTGGCGACGATTCTGGCGATGTCGATATCAAAGCCCTGCAACTTGCCGTCCGCGCCCTGGAAGTGCCACGGCGCATTGGTGCTGCCAGTGCCGACAATCAATTTGCCACGGGCCAGAACACTGTCGAGCTTGCTGTCGGCTGCCTGGGCCATACCCATGACAGCGGACGAAGCCGCAAGAACAAAAACACACGTTTTGAACAACGAAGGACGGCGATGCATGGCAAGCACTCCAGAATTGTGTTTATTCCGCTATACCGGAACACGGTTTGTTACTACGGAATAGACAGCAGAAAGTGTGCCACAGGATTGGATGAGAATCTGCGTTGGAGTGAAATGTTTTCGAAATCAAAGAGATGCGGAAAAGGACCGTGTTGCTGTTACTCAACGTGCCGCGAGGACTCGCTACCGTTGGCTACACACGTCGGGTACTCGCGCCACATTTCGGGGCGCATGGCACAAAACCTGGCGGATTACACCTGTCAACTCTGACAGTAGGCGTACGGAGCGCGCTGGATTACCGTCAAGAAATCCAGCCACACCGGAAAAGGAGATTCTGATGAGCGCGAATATCCCTCTCGCTACTTTGCCGCCCACCTATCGCAAAGCCCTGAAAACCTGGCGCCCGGTGATCCTTTATTTCGCCAACGAACATTGCCCCGCATGCGAGTGGGCCGGTCCTATTTTTCGCCAGACTGCCGAGCCATACCGGCATCGCGCGAATATCTACATGCTCAATACCAGCGAAACTGCCCGTCATCCGCTGGTGACCGGTACGCCCACCGTACTGTTCTACAAGAACGGCAGGCTGGTAAAAAAACTCAAAGGCATCGGCACGGAAGAAACCCTCGCACGGGATTTCGCCGAGCACATTGGCAAGACCAAAGCGCCCGTTGCCATCCACAAAAAAAAGCATGATCTGCCTTGGCTGCGTCAGACACTTCGCACTTTGCGCACAGTTGCACGTGCACGTCTGCGGAGTCAGTGCTGAACAGGCTGGCTGAAGGTTTCGCAGCAGCATTACCCAAAAATCTCAGGGAGAGTTGGACATGACGAATCTGATCAAGAACGGCGAGTTCTACGAGGGCGCAAAAGACTGGTCAGTGAGCCATCCAAAGCACGTGAATTTTGAGGAGGATGATGGCTGCAAGATCACTTCACCCGGATACATGAGTCAGGACGTTATTTTTCAATCTGAAGCCAAAGAATATGCACTGTCCGCCAGAATGAAGACTGCACCCAACGACACGGCTCGCGTGATATTGACACTACATCCTTCTGGCGACGAACTTGAGTTGGCGCTGACAGCCGCTATAAAGTGGCAAGTGCATACCGACTGGATCCTCGCGCCAGCCGGCACGACCGGAGCCACGGTCAGAATCCAGCCAGACGAAGCAATCGGCGTCGCCGTCGCGCATTTTGGTAGTCTGGTGCTACTGAGTCTGGATACTAGAGAACCGAAAAACTTCCTTGAGCGAGTCGTGGCGTGGTGGAGATCCCTGTTCGGTGCAAGGGGATAAATCCAGCGTTTCAGGCAACGGCGTCCTTTGGAAATGTATTTCAGCGCTTGGCAGCCTCTGTATAGATTTCGCCTCGCGCTCGCTTGCCAACGGCTATCACCGTGACCACCAAGACTTCATCCTTGACGCGATACACCAAGCGATATCCGGCGCTTCGCAGCTTTATTTTGTATGCGTTACCCAGGCCTTTGAGTCGATCCGCCGGTACATGTGGATTAAGCAGCCGCTCCGCTAGTTTTTTCTTGAACTGAACCCGTAGACCTGCGCCCAGCTTTTCCCACTCTTTCCAGGCCTTTTCAGAAAATTCCAGCTCATAGGTCATCTATTGAGACCTTGATGGTGGGGTCGTTTTCTCGCTCCTTGCAAAGCGCGATCAACTCCAGATCATCAAGACGCGTCATCATTGCCTCATATTCTTTGGCAGGTACGCAATAAAACGCTGGTTCATTTCGGTTGAGAATCGCTACGGAGCGTCCACCTCCGGCAGCTACGGTGCCCATCGGATTTTTTTTCAATTCGGAAATACTCGCCACTACCTGTGAAAGAACAATGTGTGCCATTGAGGTGCTTCCTGAAGTACTTTAAGTAGCACCTAAAATAGCACTCCCTAGAGCTCTTAACTTCAATCCATTTGACGATATCACGTGATTTCCAGAGACGTTTCTGCGTTGTCCGTCAGATGTTTCGCGCACTTGAGTGGGAGCAGGAAGGATCGCTACACTTTTCATCAGTGAATACTGCGGTGCCTGAACCAAAGCATTCGCGAGCAGGCTCGCTCCCACATTTGAAACGCGTTCCAGTGTGGGAGCGAGCCTGCTCGCGAAGGGGCCGGCACAGTTAGTTGAGAACTCAAGTATTACGCGGCGGCGCGCACCAACAACACCCGCGTCACCCGCCGCTCTTCAACCGCTTTTACGGTCATGTGCCAGCCTTCAAGCTCCAGACGATCACCGATCACAGGCAATCGATCCAGCAGGCTCATCACCAACCCGGCCATGGTCTGATAGTCCTCGGTGGGTTCAGCGCCAAACCCGGTGCGTTGGCGTACACGCGCCAGGTTCAGCGCACCGCTGACCATAAACCCGCCCTGCTCCTCGACCACATCCGGGCCTTCGACTTCGCTGGCATCCGGCAGCTCGCCGGCAATCGATTCGAGGATGTCGGTCATGGTCAACACACCGACAAAGTCGCCGAATTCGTTGACCACGAAGGCAATGTGCGTCGAAGCGGCGCGCATCTGCTCCAGTGCGTTGAGGATCGAATAACTGTCGAGCAGGTTGATGGTCTTGCGCGCCAAATGTTCCAGGTTCGGCTCGGCACCGGCCAGGTACTCTTTGAGCAGTTCCTTCTTGTGCACGAAGCCCAATGGCTCATCCACCGCACCGTTGCGAATCAATGGCAGACGCGAGTAGGACGAGTGCATCAAGCGGGTACGAATCGCCTCGCGGTCATCGGCCAGATCAATCGTGTCGACATCGGCGCGCACGGTCATCAGTCCGCGAATCGGCCGCTCGGCCAGTTGCAGCACGCCGCTGATCATCACGCGTTCGCGTCGGTCAAACAGCTCGGCGCTTGGCGCGTCGCCATCATCGAGCAGGTCAGAGATTTCTTCACCGACTTCTTCAGCGGCCAGTTTACGACCACCAAGCAAACGCATGACCGCGTGCGCCGTACGCTCACGGATCGGTCGCAAGCCTTGCATCGAGCGCTTGCGACGCGCCCGAGCGATCTGGTTGAACACCTCGATCAGAATCGAGAAGCCGATGGCGGCATACAGATAGCCTTTCGGAATGTGGAAGCCCAGACCTTCGGCGGTCAGGGCAAAACCGATCATCATCAGGAAGCCCAGACACAGCATGATCACCGTCGGGTGCGCATTGACGAAGCGCGTCAGCGGCTTGCTGGCGACGATCATCAAGCCAATCGAGATGATCACTGCGATCATCATCACCGCCAGCTCATCGACCATGCCCACGGCGGTAATCACCGCGTCCAGCGAGAACACCGCGTCGAGTACCACGATCTGCGCGACGATCGGCCAGAACATGGCATAGGCGGCGTTGGTCGTGCGTTCACCGACGTGGCCTTCAAGGCGTTCGTGCAATTCCATGGTGGCCTTGAACAACAGGAACACACCACCGAACAGCATGATCAGGTCACGGCCGGAGAAGCTCTTGTCGAACACCTCGAACAACGGCTGCGTGAGGGTGACCAGCCAGGAAATACTCGCCAACAGACCAAGGCGCATGATCAGCGCCAGCGACAGGCCGATAATCCGCGCGCGGTCACGTTGATGCGGCGGCAGTTTGTCCGCGAGGATTGCGATGAACACCAGGTTGTCGATACCCAGCACCAGTTCCAGCACGATCAAAGTCAACAAGCCTAACCAGGCTGTGGGATCCGCTAACCATTCCATAAAACGTCTCTATCTCTCTCGGTTGATTCAGGCTGCCGGACACGGAAAAGCGCAACGCGAAGGCTCTGAAGCCGCGTTAGCAACGATAGTCGGGTGTCGGAAAACTGGATGTTGCGAGTGCGTCAAGACCGCGCCATGGCGCGAGGGGAAGGTGCGACTGGGAGGCTCCGAAAGGGTGTTCATGCAAATCCTGAATGAAAAATGGCCTTGGAGCGTACAGTCTTTGGGAACATTTCCTACAGCGGCAAATCATTTCAAAATCTGTAAAAGCTTCTACAGGGCAGTGTCAGCGTCCGGCAAAGCGCAGCCGGGACAACTGGCGCAAATCCCCTTCGATGTAGTAATCGTTGGTCCAACTGTCGTCCACCGCCAACGGACTCACCTGCTTCAATGCCAGTTTCTTCGCGAAATAGCGAAACCGGTAATGCTCATAAAATCGCAGCAGCTCCAGCCCGTAACGATCCGCCAGATCGGTATCGCCGCGAATGATCAGGTAGTTTTCATCATTGCCGTTACTGGCTGAAGCGCTGAGGTTGTGGCTGCCGCTGATGATCGTCGGCGAATCGCTGGTGAAGTCGGTAACTACGGCTTTGGTGTGCACCAGCAGATTGCCTTTCTGGCCTTTCATGTTCTCCCGCAGCCAGCCTTCCAGCCCGGTGTTGAGCAGCGCGGTGGCGGCGAATTCGGCGCTGCGGTCGGCATGGAAACCGGTGATGCGACTGGCAGTGTTTTGCAGGCCATAGCGCAAAATGTCATCGTGGGGCTGACCCAGCAAAGCATTGAGGACCGCGTCCGGCAGCGAGAACGCCGTGACGAACAGCACGTCCTTTTTCGCCGCGCCGATGATCCGTACAAACTCCTGCAGATCCGCGCCGCCGGTGCGCGGTGAAAACCCGGCGAACAAAGCTTGCGGCGGGTTCATTGGGTTGTGTTCAGTAATCCAGTTACGGGTTGTGCCGACATCATCCGGCTGCGCCCAGATCTGCTCGAACGTCTGCAGATAGCTGGCAGCTATCGATTCATCATCCAGCACATGCACGACATTGGCCTGACGATAAACACCGTTGGCGGTGAAATTGGTGCTGCCACACAGAACCGCTTCGGGCTGACGCTCCTCACTGGCATCGACGCGGCTGAGGACCATGAATTTGTTGTGAAAGATGTTGTGGGTCACTCGCCCGCGTTTGCTCGCCGCAGGCAATGCCGCCAGGCTCGCTTCGTTGATTGTGGTGTCTTCGTCATCCGGCCGGGCGTGATACAGCACCCGCACCTGCACGCCCCGCGCAAACGCCGCGTTCACCGCGTCGACGATCGCCTGCACCTGATACTCGTAAATCGCGATATCAAGCGCCCACTGGTTATCGACCGCACGCTCGATAAACCCGAGCAGGCGTGTGAGCAAGCCGTTTTCCAGCCATTGCCGTGGCGCGTCGGGCCAGGCTTCGATGGGCATGTTTTTATTGGCGCTGATCTGCGCGTCGAGATCGGGAAACTTGCGCTGGAACGCCTGACTGGCGGCGACGGCACGATTGAATATCACGCTTTGGTTGCTCGGGTGGCCGTCATCGGAAGTGATCGTCAGCTCCAGCGACTCGCCCAACTGCACGGCATCGGCAGTGCCGTAGGCCAGATGCACGCGATAGTGGATGGTCATGCCCGGATTGACCGCGTAATCGGCCCAGCGAAATTTCTGCAGTGGTGCGATATCGCTCGGTGTCGCGTGGAACTGGGGAAAGGTGTGAGCCTTGCTCGGGAAGGTCAAGCTATTGAACAGGAACAACCAGGGTTTGGCGCCCTGCTGCTTTTCGATGGCAAATCCCAGCAGGCCCTTGCGCCGCGGTTCGGTCAGGTCCATGGCCAACAGCACACCGTTGGTGCCGGCGTAGGCTTTGACGCGGAAATCGTCCTGAGGATTTTTGACCAGTACGCGCATCGCTCACTCCTTGTGATTGGGGCTGGGTGCAGCATAGAGCAGAGATGCGGGTTTTGGTTGTTCGGCTCAAGACCGGGTCGATGCAATTGCGAGCAGGCTCACTCCTACAGGGGAACGCATTCCAAATGTAGGAGTGAGCCTGCTCGCGAAGACGGTAGAACAATCGCCGAAAAGGTTAGAGAGAAATCAGCTCATCGATATGTCGATACTCGGATCCCAACGCTGAAGCCAGATCCCGCGCCCGCCCCAACCGAATCGGCCCACGCTCGATATCGATCAACAAGCCCGGGCACGCTAGCGCCGGCAATCCCGACCACTGCTTCAAACGCCCATCGGTCACCACCAACAGCCGTTGCTGTTCAGCGGGAAAGCGTTTGCGTCGCACCGTCAGCCATTGCTCTGCCTGCCCCAGCGCCGCCAGCAACGGCGTGCCGCCGCCGGCACCCAAAGCCTCCAGCCAGACACGCAAGCCGCTGGACGCCTTCAATCCCTGCACCTGCCATTTCGGCGCCGAACCACTGGCCGTCAGCAAAGCCAGTCGCGCGCGCTGGCGGTAAGCGTCATCGAACAGTTGCGCGAGCAGACCTTTGGCATCGCTCAAAGCGTGATGACGCCGCGTCGAGGCTGAGGCATCGACGATCACCAGCCACAGCTCATGCGGCGAGCGCGTACGCAGTTGAAACAGCAGATCTTCACGCACCCGAGGACGCCCGTTGAGCAGAGTGCCCGGCCAGTTCACCGTCCCGCCACGAGCGGCATGACGCTTGCCTTGGCGTCCGTTGTCCAGCTGTCCGGCGCGGGGTCTGGCATTCGCCCCCGCTTCGGATCGGGGGCGAATGCCTAAGGCTTTTTTGGCCAGCTCGGCACTTCGCGGCGCGCGCCCGTGGCGAGCGCGGGCGCCGGCATGTCGCCCCACTGGCCCTGCCCTTCGCTCGATGAGGCCTGGGTTTCGGTTGGCGACTGGGCAGGTTGCTGCGGGCTCGATGCCGGTTGTTCGCGACGACGATGGCGCAGAGCAAACTCGGCCACGGCGTCGATGTCTTCTTCGCCAATCTCCTCAGCTGCGCGCCATGCCGCGTGAGCACGAGCGGCGCGTAACCAGACCAGATCGGCACGCAGACCATCGACGCCGGCAGCGAAGCAACGCTCGGTGATCTGCGCCAGTGCAGCGTCATCCAGCGGAATACTGGCCAAGGCATCGCGGGCGTTTTCGCAACGTTCGCGCAACGCTTGTTGCTGTGTATCCCACTGTGCGCAGAACGCTTGTGGGTCGCTGTCGAAATCCAGTCGCCGACGAATGATCTGTCCGCGCTCGATCGGCACCGTGTGACCACTGAGGGCGACGTTCAAGCCGAAGCGGTCAAGCAGTTGCGGGCGCAATTCGCCTTCTTCGGGGTTCATGGTGCCGATCAGCACGAACTTCGCCGAATGCCGATGGGAAATACCGTCGCGCTCGATCAGGTTGGTGCCGCTGGCAGCGACATCGAGCAGCAGGTCGACGAGGTGATCAGGCAGCAGATTGACTTCATCGACGTAGAGCACACCGCCGTCAGCCTTGGCCAACACCCCCGGCGAGAACTGCGCGCGCCCCTCGCTGAGAGCGGCGTCGAGGTCGAGAGTGCCGACCAGACGTTCTTCGGTGGCGCCCAGCGGCAAGGTGACGAATTGACCACTGGCGAGCAGATCAGCCAGGCCACGGGCCAGGGTGGATTTGGCCATGCCACGCGGGCCTTCGATCAGCACGCCGCCGATTTTCGGGTCGATGGCAGTGAGGCACAGGGCGAGTTTCAAGTCATCGGCGCCGACCACGGCGGAGAGCGGGAAGTGCGGGGTGTCGGTCATTTGGGATTTCTCTGTCGTGGTCTTTGGTGTGCTTGATTGTTGTGGGGGGTCAGTTGGGGTGGCCCTCACCCTAGCCCTCTCCCGGAGGGAGAGGGAACTGATCTGGGTGTTCTTGCAAGTTGCGCCGACCTGAATTATCGAGTTGAACTCAGGCCTCAAAGCCAACACAAATCGGCCCCCTCTCCCTACGGGAGAGGGCTGGGGTGAGGGTAGCTTTTGAGCGGCTACATATCTTCCTCAATATCCAACAGCAGATTCTCCAGCGCCTCTTTATAAGCCCCCGGCTCCTGCCACATCCCCCGCTGCTGCGCCTCCAGCATGCGCTCGGTCATATCGCGCAGCGCATGCGGATTATGCTCACGCACAAAATCCCGCGTCGCCGGATCGAGCAAATAGGCATCCGCCAACAACGCGTACTGGTGGTCATCGATCAACTGCGTGGTGGCGTCAAACGCAAACAGGTTATCAACCGTCGCCGCCAGTTCGAACGCGCCTTTATAGCCATGGCGCTTGACCCCGTCGATCCATTTCGGATTGGCTGCTCGCGAGCGAATCACGCGGTTCAGCTCTTCCTTTAACGTTCGAATCTTCGGCAGATCCGGTTGGCTGTGATCGCCGTGATAACTGGCCGCCGCTTCGCCACGCAGGGTTTCCACAGCAGCAAGCATGCCGCCCTGGAATTGGTAGTAGTCGTTGGAATCGAGCAAGTCGTGCTCGCGATTGTCCTGATTCTGCAGCACCGCTTGCACGTGACTCAGGCGCTGGACAAATTGTTCACGGGCGGCCGTGCCTTCGTCGGCACCGCCATAGGCGTAAGCGCCCCAGTTCAGGTAAACCTCGGCCAGATCCGCGCGGCTCTGCCACAAGCGCCCGTCGATCGCGCCCTGCACGCCTGCGCCGTATGCGCCGGGTTTGGCGCCGAAGATCCGCCAGCCGGCCTGACGCCGCGCCGTTTCTTCATCAAGACCCGATTGCAGCAGAGACTCGCGCTCGGCGCGCACTTTTGCCGCCAGCGGATTGAGATCGTCCGGCTCGTCCAGCGCGGCCACTGCTTGCACGGCTGCGTCGAACAGGCGGATCAGGTTGACGAAGGCATCGCGGAAAAATCCGGAGACGCGCAACGTGACATCGACGCGCGGACGGTCGAGCAGGCTCAACGGCAGAATCTCGAAATCGTCGACGCGCTGACTGCCGGTGGCCCACACCGGGCGCACGCCCATCAGCGCCATGGCCTGAGCGATGTCGTCGCCGCCGGTGCGCATGGTGGCGGTGCCCCACACGGATAATCCGAGCTGGCGCAGGTGATCACCGTGGTCCTGGAGGTGACGTTCGAGAATCAATGTCGCTGACTGGAAACCGATGCGCCACGCGGTGGTGGTCGGCAGGTTGCGCACGTCGACCGAGTAGAAGTTGCGGCCGGTCGGCAGCACGTCGAGGCGGCCACGGCTGGGTGCGCCGCTGGGTCCGGCGGGGACGAAGCGGCCGCTGAGGGCGTCGAGCAGGCCGCGCATTTCGGCGGGGCCGCAGGCATCGAGGCGCGGAGCGACGACTTCGCGCAGATTGTCGATGATTGCGCCGACTTCAGCCCAACGCGGTCCTTGTAGGAGTGAGCCTGCTCGCGATGGCGGTGTATCAGGCAAATCTGTATCGAATGACACTCCGCTATCGCGAGCAGGCTCACTCCTACAAGGGGATTGCAGCGTCTGGAAAATCAGTTCAGTGGCAAACAGTTCGAGGCGTTCGCGGGTGTCGCCGGCGGTGCGCCAGACTTCGTCGCCGTGCGCTTGCAGCTCTGTCGGGCGTGGACCTGTCCATGGTTCGGCCAGCGCGCAATCGAGCGGATCGAATCCGAGTTCGAATGCTTTGGCCAGTGCGCGCAGCAGACTCGACTGTGCGCCCTTCCCGTCTCCGCGCGGAATCCGTAGCAGCGCGAGCAACGTATCGATCCGCAAACGTCCAGTCGGTGACTCGCCAAAAATGTGCAAGCCATCGCGGATTTGCGATTCCTTCAGATCACACAAGTAGGTATCGAGACGTGGCAGCCAGATCGCCGCATCGGCATCGCTGTCCAGCCCGGCATCAAGCTGCAATTCACGATCAATCTGCGTCTCACGCACCAGTTGCAGAATGTCGCGCTGCAACTCGCGGGCGCGGCGCGGATCGAGCAGTTGCGCTTCGTAATACTCGTCGGCCAACAGTTCCAGATTGCGCAACGGGCCATAGGTTTCGGCGCGGGTCAGCGGCGGCATCAGGTGATCGATGATCACCGCTTGCGTACGCCGCTTGGCCTGGGCGCCCTCACCCGGGTCGTTGACGATAAATGGGTAGATGTTCGGCAACGGTCCGAGCAATGCATCCGGCCAGCAGTTCTGCGAAAGACCAACGCCTTTGCCCGGCAGCCATTCGAGGTTGCCGTGCTTGCCGACGTGAATAACGCCGTGCGCGCCGTAGGTATTGCGCAGCCAGAAATAGAACGCGAGATAGCCGTGCGGCGGCACCAGATCCGGGTCGTGATACACCGCGCTCGGGTCAACCTGATACCCGCGCGCCGGCTGGATGCCGACAAAGGTCAGGCCGAAGCGAATGCCGGCGATCATCATGCGCCCGTCGCGGCACATCGGATCGTTTTCTGGCGGGCCCCAGCGTTCGACAACGGCGTCGCGATTGGCCTCGGGCAGCGCGTTGAACATTGTCAGGTAAGCGTCCATCGCCAGGCTTTGCTGACACGGGCGCAGGTCAATCGTATCGAGATCGTTGCTGACACCACCGAGCAATTGCTGGATCAACTCGGTGCCGCTGTCCGGCAATTGGGCGGTGATCGGATAACCCTCGGCCTGCAACGCGCGCAGAATATTCAGCGCCGCTGCCGGCGTGTCGAGACCGACGCCGTTGCCGATGCGTCCGTCGCGAGTCGGGTAGTTGGCGAGGATCAGCGCGATGCGTTTTTCGCCGTTCGGCACCCGCGCCAGGTCGATCCAGCGCCGCGCCAGTTCGGCGACGAAATCCATGCGCTCGGGCTGCGCGCGATAGCAGACCACATCGGACTGACTGCGCTCGCTGCGCCAGGCCAGATCCTTGAAGCTGATCGGCCGACTGATGATGCGCCCATCGAGTTCCGGCAAGGCAATGTGCATGGCCAGATCGCGCGGGCCGAGGCCCTGCTCGCTGGCGCGCCAGCCGGGCTCGTTATCCTGCGCGCAGATTGCCTGAATCACTGGAATATCGCGGCGAAACGGCCGCAAGTGTGGTGCTTCGGGGCTGGACTGGGCGAAACCGGTGGTGTTCAGAATCACCCCTGCCTCGACTTCATCCAGCCAATCCTCGACCACCGTCAGGCAGCCGGGCTCTTTCAAACTGGCCACCGCAATCGGCAGCGGATTAAGCCCCGCTGCCTGCAAGCGCTGGCAGAACACATCGATAAACGCAGTGTTCGCCGCTTGCAAATGCGAGCGGTAAAACAGCACCGCCGCGACCGGTTGATCGGGCAGCCATTCGGCTTGCCAGTCACTCAGTGCGGCGGAGTTTTTTTGTGGATGGTAAATCGCCGTACGCGGCAGGGTTTGCGGCTCTTGCCAAGCGTAATCGCGGGCGAGCCAGCGGTTGGCCAGGCAGCGGAAGAAATCCAGTGCATTGCCCATACCGCCCTGACGGAGGAACTGCCAGAGTCGGTCACGTTCCTCGGCGTTGACGGTGCTCAAGTCGCTGAGCTCCGGATCGGGCCGGTCATCGCCCGGCACCAGAATCACCTGCACGCCGCGCTCGGCCAACTCGACCAGACGCTCGACGCCGTAGCGCCAATAAGCAATGCCGCCGTGCAGCGAAATCAGAATCACCTTGGCGTGGCGCAGCACTTCATCGACGTACAAGTCGACCGAAGCGTGGTTCTGCACCTGCATCGGGTTAGCCAGACGCAGGCTCGGATAATCCTCGGGCAATTGCTGCGCGGCTTCGGCGAGCAGCGCCAGGCTGGAGTCGCCGCTGCACAGGATCACCAGTTCGGCGGGGGTTTGTCCAAGGTCGGCAATGTTGTCATCCGAGACGAATCCGCCGGGCTGGGTCCTGAGCAGGTGCATGGCTTAAACGCTGAGCGCAGCGCGCAGTTGCGCTTCGAGTTGCGCCGCATCGAGTTCCTGACCGATCAACACCAGACGCGTCACGCGCGCTTCATCGGCGCTCCACTGACGGTCGAAGTGTTTGTCAAAACGCGTGCCCACGCCCTGGATCAACAGGCGCATTGGCTTGTTCGGAATCGCCGCAAAGCCCTTCACACGCAGGATGCCGTGCTTGACCACCAGTTGCGTCAGCGCGTCGAGCAGCAGGCTTTCGTCGGCTTGCGGCAGTTCGATCGAGATTGAATCGAAAGCGTCGTGATCGTGGTCATCGTGGTCGTCATCGCCTTCACCGTGGTGGTGATCGTGATGGCTGTGGCGGCTGTCGATGTGTTCTTCGGAACTGGCGCCGAGGCCGATCAACACGTCGAGCGGCACACGGCCGTTGCTGGCTTCGATGATTTTTACCGCTGGCGGCAGTTCTTCGGCGACTTCAGCGCGCACGCGAGCGAGGTCTTCCGGGCTGGTCTGGTCGGCCTTGTTGAGGATGACGAGGTCGGCGCTGGCCAGTTGGTCAGCGAACAATTCGTGCAGTGGCGATTCGTGGTCGAGGTTCGGGTCGAGTTTGCGCTGGGCATCGACCTGATCCGGGAACGCGGCGAAGGTGCCAGCGGCCACGGCCGGGCTGTCGACCACGGTGATCACCGCGTCAACGGTGCAGGCGCTGCGGATTTCCGGCCACTGGAAGGCTTGCACCAGTGGTTTTGGCAGGGCCAGGCCCGAGGTTTCGATGAGGATGTGGTCGAGGTCGCCGCGACGGGCAACCAGTTCGCGCATCACCGGAAAGAACTCTTCCTGAACGGTGCAGCACAGGCAGCCGTTGGCCAGTTCGTAAACGCGGCCGGTGGCTTCTTCTTCGGTGCAGCCGATGGTGCATTGCTTGAGGATTTCACCGTCGATGCCCAACTCGCCGAACTCGTTGACGATCACCGCAATGCGCCGGCCCTGAGCGTTATCGAGCATGTGCCGCAGCAGTGTGGTTTTGCCCGAGCCAAGGAAGCCAGTGACGATGGTGACGGGGAGTTTGGCCAGTGTTTTCATCGGTATGCCCTTTGGCAAGCGGCGGGCATACGGGACGAGAACCGGCCACGCGCGTGCGCGCCGGAAGCGTTCGCCACCGGATCACCCCGCCCGGTTGTAGTGAGAATCTGTGACGAGGCAGGTCTCCTGGCTGACGGTGTTCAGGCGCGGGGCCTGGCATTCGCTGCGCCTTCCCGCTGGCTCATGGGTTGAGCTGGCAGTGGCGTGGCAGTGAATTTCACCGTTCACAGTTGCGGGGGCAGCCGCGGCATTGACCGCGTTCCCTTCTTAGCTTCGGCAGCGGCCGAAGAACCTCGAAAGCGCAAGGCTACGCATGGCTTGCTTATGGGTCAATGTTTGGGTTTTTTTGGATTGGGGGCATATCCGTTGCTGCGGGTGCTGCCGCTGGCGGTTTCGCTCTTACATCGAGTCACCTTTTCCAAACGCCGAAAAGGTAACCCAAAAGGCTTTGCCCCGGCGTACGGCACTTCGCTGAGGCTCAGTGTTCCCTCGCTACGGTGTCCATCCGGGGACATCGCCTACGGTTTGCTTCGCTGCACCTCCTCTCGATGTATGCGGCTACGCCGCACGGCGCTGCGCGCCTGATCCCCGGATGAACACCTACGCTCGGCCTGCCGAAGGGGCAAAAAAGCCAGATCAAAAGCCAGATCAAGAGCCCCTCACCCTAGCCCTCTCCCGGAGGGAGAGGGGACTGACCGAGGTGATTGCGAGAGATACGCCGACGTGCGATACCGCGTTGAACTCAGATTCTGAAAGGCCCACAAATCGGCTCCCTCTCCCTCGGGAGAGGGCTGGGGTGAGGGGCAGCAACAACGCAAATCAAAAGCCGAACACCCGCGCTCCTCACCACTCAATAGGCCGAGTGTCAGCTCGCCTGCTCTTGATCTTGATCCACGGGCGACGTCGGAAGGCTGAGTGGAGGGATTGATCCGGGCGTGGGAGCGCAGCGACCGTTTGGCGCAGCCAAACACAGCGAGAGGAGGTGCAGCGAAGCAAACCGTAGGCGCTGCGCCCGGATCAATCCCGGAGCGAAGGAACCCCGAGCCCCAGCGAGCGGGCCGCACGCAGGAGCAAGCCTTTTTGGTTACTTTTTCGGCGTCTGGAAAAAGTGACCCGCCGTAAGGGCGGAACCCTAATCAGCAACACCCGCAGCAACGGATCCACCCCAAAAAATTGACCAAAACCCCACCCCCATGCTCTCCTACACACCTTGTTACGGGTGCCCTTCACAGGGTGAAACGGGAAACCGGTGAATCATGTGCTTTACTCAGAGCCATGTCAGTCCGGTGCTGCCCCCGCAACGGTAAGCGAGCGAAGCGTCAAAACCACTGTGCCTGTACGGCATGGGAAGGTGACGCTTGCAGGTCGGCCTGACGCCAACCCCTCGTGAGCCCGGAGACCGGCCCGCAACACACAGCCCGCACCTTGTGCGTCGCTGAACATAACAAACCCGCGGTGGGCGGGCGCTGTTCGAACCTCTGCGAGCCCGACCCGCAGGGGTTTTCATGCGCTCGATTCACCCACTGACACTCCAGAGGGAAGCGCCATGTCGATCATCAGCAGCACCGGCAGCAACACGGACAAAATCGCCAGCACCACCACCCTGAGCCAACGCCTGACCGCCGCGATCTTCGCCTCGATCCTCGGCGCCAGCCTGGTCTACTTCGCTGGTTTCTCGCACATCGAAGCGGTACACAACGCCGCCCACGATACCCGCCACAGCGCCGCGTTCCCGTGCCACTGAGACCTGCCGACATGATCAAGCGTATAGCGCAAACCGCAGGTTTCACCGGTCTGCTGGCCGCCCTGCTCCTCACTCTGCTGCAAAGCTTCTGGGTATCGCCGCTGATTCTTCAGGCCGAAACCTACGAGAAAGCCGAACCGGTTGCGGTTCATGAACATACCGAAGGTGCCATGGCCGGCCACACCCACGACGCCGAAGCCTGGGAGCCGGAAGACGGCTGGCAGCGCGTGGTCTCGACCACTGGCGGCAATCTGGTGGTTGCGGTGGGTTTCGCTCTGATGCTCGCGGGCCTGTACACCCTGCGCGCCCCGACCAAAACCTCGCAAGGCCTGCTCTGGGGTCTGGCCGGTTACGCAACATTCGTGCTGGCGCCCACTCTGGGCCTGCCGCCTGAACTGCCGGGTACTGCCGCCGCCGATCTGGCCTCGCGACAGATGTGGTGGATCGGTACAGCCGCCTCGACCGCAGTCGGCCTGTCGTTGATCGCGTTCAGCCGTCATTGGCTGATGAAAGTCCTCGGCGTGGCCATTCTCGCCGTGCCGCACGTGATCGGCGCACCGCAGCCGGAAGTGCATTCGATGCTTGCCCCGGAAGCATTGGAAGCTCAGTTCAAAATCGCTTCGCAGCTGACCAACGTAGTGTTCTGGCTGGCCCTGGGCCTGATCAGCGCCTGGTTGTTCCGCCGCAAAAGCGATGGCCAATACCACGCATGACCGATGACCGCGCAGCGCCGACCTTCGTGGTCGGTCTGGGCTGCCAGCGCGGCTGCCCGGCCAGCACGTTGCGCGCGTTACTTGATCAGGCGTTACAAGCGCATCGCATTGAGCTGCAAATGGTCAAGGCCTTGGCCAGCATCGACCTGAAGCGCGATGAGCCCGGGTTACAGGAACTCGCCGCACAACTGGCGCTGCCGCTGCTATATTTCAGCAGCGAAGAATTGGCCAGTTATCAGGAACGACTCAGCCACCGTTCCGAGATCGCCTACGAACGCACCGGTTGCTATGGCGTCGCCGAAAGTGCCGCGCTGGCCCTTGCCGAACAGCTGATTCAGGCACCGGCAAAACTGCTGATTTCCCGACAAAAATACGCTCAGGCCACCTTCGCATTGGCCGGTGCTGCATAAATTCCCGATAATCCCCGCCACCGATCATGAGCAATCTTCATCTGAAGCGATTGCCGCCCCCCTTTTTCACAGGATTCAACCATGACCGTCTACTTCATCGGCGCCGGCCCCGGCGACCCGGAATTGATCACTGTCAAAGGCCAGCGGCTGATCCGCAGTTGCCCGGTGATCATTTATGCAGGCTCGCTGGTACCGGCGGCGGTGCTGGACGGTCACCAGGCGCAAACCGTGGTCAACAGCGCTGAATTGCATCTGGAACAGATCATCGAATTGATCAAAACCGCGCATGCCAACGGCGAAGATGTGGCGCGGGTACATTCCGGTGATCCGAGCCTGTATGGCGCGATTGGTGAACAGATTCGCTATCTGCGCGAGCTGAATATTCCGTTCGAGATCATTCCCGGTGTGACGGCTACGGCAGCGTGTGCGGCTTTGCTTGGCGCGGAACTGACCCTCCCGGACGTCTCGCAAAGTGTGATTCTGACGCGGTATGCCGATAAAACCGCGATGCCGGCAGGCGAAGAACTCGGCAGTCTGGCGCAGCATGGTGCGACGATGGCGATTCATCTGGGGGTCAACCATCTGCAGAAGATTCTGGCGGAGCTGCTGCCGCATTACGGCGCGGACTGTCCGATTGCGGTGATTCACCGGGCGACGTGGCCGGATCAGGATTGGGTAGTGGGGACGCTGGCGGATATTGCCGGGAAGGTTGAGGCCAAAGGGTTTCGGCGCACGGCGTTGATATTGGTGGGTCGGGTGTTGGGCAGTGAGGTGTTCAGCGAGTCATCGTTGTATCGCGCCGGGCATGCCCATCTTTATCGACCTTGAAGGCCCTTTCGCGAGCAAGCTCGCTCCCACATTTGGAATGCGATCAAATGTGGGAGCGAGCCTGCTCGCGAAGGCGTCGGTACATTTCACCCATAAAAAAACGGCGCTCACGGGGCGCCGTTTTTTCATGTCCGCAGTGAACACCTTACTTAGTAGTAGGCGTTTTCTTTCTGCGTGTGGTCGGTCACGTCGCGAACGCCCTTCAGTTCAGGGATGCGCTCGAGCAAAGTGCGCTCGATGCCTTCCTTCAAGGTCACGTCCGCCTGGCCGCAGCCCTGGCAACCGCCACCGAACTGCAAAACGGCGATGCCGTCTTCAACTACATCGATCAGGCTGACCTGACCGCCGTGGCTAGCCAGCCCCGGGTTGATTTCGGTTTGCAGGTAGTAGTTGATGCGCTCGTTGACCGGGCTGTCGGCATTGACCATCGGTACTTTGGCGTTTGGCGCCTTGATGGTCAGTTGGCCGCCCATGCGGTCGGTGGCGTAGTCAACAACGGCGTCGTCGAGAAACGCTTCGCTGAAGTGATCGATATAGGCGGTGAAGCTTTTCAGCCCCAGCGCGGTATCTTCTGGTTTCTCTTCGCCCGGCTTGCAGTAGGCAATGCAGGTTTCGGCGTACTGGGTGCCAGGCTGGGTGATGAAGACGCGGATGCCGATGCCCGGGGTGTTCTGCTTGGAGAGCAGATCAGCCAGGTAATCGTGGGCGGCGTCGGTAATGGTAATAGCGGTCATGGAAACTCCTCGCAGGCTTGGGCGCAGTTTACGCCAATCGTTGCGCCGGACAAAGTCCTAGTATTTTTGTCGGGAAAGATTCTCGTCAGGCTCGTCATCAATATGAGCCTTGAGCCAGCGATAGCTGCGTTTTTCCACCCATTCGTAGCTCAACCAGGAGCCAACGCCGATCGCCAGCGCGCACACGACAAACATCAGATACGGGTTGACAACGTAGCGCCGCGCGATAAATCCACCCACCGACAGCACCAGAACGTGCATCAAGTACACCGAATACGAGCAATCGCCGAGCAGTTTGAGCACACGGCTGCGCTCGACATAACGCTCAAGCGAGATACACGCCATCACCAGCACCGCACTCGGCACGCCCCAGTTGAGCAGCCTCGGCGCCGGTGCCAGGTGATAAATCGCCAGTAACGCCGCGCCGATGGCGGTCAGCGGCAGCCACAAACCGGGGCCGATCCAGCCCCGGCGATAGAGCATGCCAATGCCGATCCCCAGCAGAAACTCATAGACGATGTCCGACCGATAAAATGCGCTGACCCAGCCAAACCCGGTCCAGGCCTGACACACGGCAAACAGCAGCGCGGCAACCACCAACAGGCGCACCTGCAAGCGAAACAGCAGCGCCCAGGCAAACAGCACGTAGAAGAGTATTTCGTAATTCAGCGTCCAGCCGACATTCAATGTCGGATAGATGCCATAGCCGCCGGGATTTTCAGTCGGAATGAACAGCAGCGACAGCAGCAAATGGCTCCAGTCCACCGTTTGATCCGGCAGCAACGGCTGGGCGAACACCACCAGCAGCGCCATCAACAGCGTGTACAGCCAGTACGCCGGGACGATGCGAAACAGGCGGTACAGCAGAAAGCGCGCGGGCAGCAGCGGTTTGTTTTCGGTCGAGAGGAAAATCACCAGACCGCTGATGACAAAGAAAATATCGACGCCCACCGCGCCTTTGTCGATGAACAGTTGGCCAATCGGCCCGCGCGCCTTGAAGTCGAAGAAAATCTGCATGAAGTGGTGGCAGACCACCGCCCACGCGGCAAGCGCACGCAGGGCTTGCACTGAAATCAACATCGGCCGCTCCCGTCCATGATTCCTGAAACCACCGCAGATCCCTTGTAGGAGTGAGCCTGCTCGCGATGGCGGCGGCACATTCAACATCTCTAGTGCCTGATTTTCCGCTATCGCGAGCAGGCTCACTCCTACAGGGGATTTGTGTGTTACCTGAAGCTGTGACAGTCGGCCTGTTTCAAACGATCAAAGATTCTCGTAGCGGTTCATGTCCAGCACACCCTCTTCCACCGGATCGGTTTCGTGGATGTACTGGCTCAGATCATGGAAATACAACCAGAATTGCGGATGACTGCGGCGGATTCCCCAGCGTTCGACGATTTTCTCGAAACGGTTGGCATCTTTGGCATTTTCCATTGCATCGACAAACGCCGGCACCTGATCAGCCGGGACGTTGAAGATGAAGTTCGGATAACTGCTGAGCACGCCCGGATAAATCGTGAGGGTGTCGAGCCCCGGCTGGTAGCGCAGCGACTCACCGAGCAGGAACGCCACGTTGCTGTGCGCGCGGTTGCGCAACAGGCTGTAGACCTCGCGCGTACCGCTGGCGGTTTCAATGCGCAGCATCGTCGCTTCCGGCAACTGGTCGATCACCTTCAAACCGGCCGCCGGGCGTGAAGTGAGGCGACTCAACGCCTGTTCGGCATTTTGCAGCGCGGGGTCGATATTCGGCCGCGAGCAATAAGCGCCGTCGCAACGGTTGATCGGATCGGGCCGCGCATTGAGATCGCCGTAACGCGCGAGCAATTGCATGGCGAAGTCGTATTTCGGGTTTTTTTCGTCGAGTTTCAGCGCAGTCGGCTTATCGTCGTCAATCGCCTCGTAATCGAGCCACATCTTGAACTGGCCGCTGCTCTGATACCAATCGTCGAGGTAATCCTCACGGGAATCGGCCGGCATCAGGCGCAGGAAGTTCTGCTCGGCACCGTTGCGGATCAGGTCGAAATACAGACGGGTTTGCGCCTGATGCGAGACGTTGCCGAACACATCGAAGTTGACTGCCAATTGGTAATAGGTGCGTTCGAGCAGCGGATAGTCGAACAGCCACATCGTCTGCGGCACCTCGCCAATCAGGCCTTTGGTCACCGAAGCGCTGTCGAAGTGACGGAAAATACTCAGCAACGCGTTGTCATTGCCGGCCCACAGGGTCGACCAGCTCGGTGCGGGCACATCGGCGTAGCTGTCGCGGCGCAAAGCTTCGTACTCGTTACGCTTGTTGCGGTAGTTATGCCACAGACTCAAAACACTGCCGACATCGTCGTTCTGCCCGGGCATGGCCAGCAACGGCGTGGCCTGGCCGCGATAGTTCGGATCGGTGATATAGAGGTCGTGTTCCGGCGCCTGGAACAGTGCCCAGAAGTTGTCGCGGATCACGTCGGTCGCGATTTGCCCACGGCACACCGGGCCGCGAATAAAGGTACGGACGAAATATTCGGCGTTATCCAGCATGAACTGATAACGCGCCTGCGCCGGAATCGCCTCGAAGGTAGCAAACGGATTGGCGCGGCTCTGCGGGCCGTAACCGGGCAACGCATTGACCTGCCAGTTGCCGCTGTAGAACAGGCTCTTGACCCGCGCCATCTTCGCCGTGCTGAGCGGATAGGTGATGTGGGTTTTATGCACAATCACGCCCTGCACCGGCCACAAGCGGTAATACACCTGGGTGCCCGGATCATCGTTGGGACGACGGGTGGCGATCAGGTCGATCGGCTGGCCAGTCGGTGTGCGCGAACGCACCCACTGGAAGTAATGCCCCGGCTCGCCATCCTTGAAATAGAGGTGTGCGAGGTACAAGTGCTCGTACAGCCAGCGGCCGACCAGACTCTGCCGGGCGCCTGGAGTATTGAGCAGATTTTCCCACTGGACGATTTGCAGCGCCTCTTTCGCGCTCGGCGCCAGGCTTTGCTCGTCAATCGGCGCACCTGACGCCAGCCAGCGCTGCAACGTCTGATACTGCTGATCGGTCAGCCCGGTCACCGCCAGCGGCATGCCTTCTTTAGGATGGGCACCGGCATAGCCTTCGAACTCGGCAGGCAGCGCGCACATATTCTGGCGGTTCAGGCCCAGCACGATGTCTTCCGGCAGTTTGGCGTTCGGCGTCAGCGGGGTTTTGTGGCCCAGCTCCAGCATGCGCGCCATCAGCGCGGCCTGACTGCCCTGCGCATCAAGCACCGAATAGAAGTCTTTCTGCTGCCAGGCGCGTTTGCCGAAGGCGTCGTAAAACAATCGGGTGGTCGGCGCCGCGACGGTGCGCTCGCCGTCATACACCGGCATTTTGCTCGCACCACGGGCCGCGCCCTCGCCACTGCCCAGATTCAACTGACAAGCGGAGTCGTAGCACGCATGGCAGGCCACGCACTTCTCGGTGAAAATTGGCTGGATGTCGCGGACGTACGAAATCGAAGGAGAAATGGCCGGTGCAGTCGCTGGCTCTTGCGCCACGGCGCCCCAGCTGAGAAACAGCAACACAAAACCAATGACGCGGTAAGACATGCTGCTGATCCCGATTGTTAAAAAACGCCGCGATTCTACAGTATGACGCTCGTACCAACATGAGCGATATTCATGCAAAAGCCCCGCATGCTCTAAAAGCGCACAGGTTTGCTATGATCCCGCTCCTTCGTAATGGTCTTTCCGAGTAGTCCAAATGTCCGATCGCAGCGTCCGCCTTCAAGCTCTCAAGCAAGCTCTCAAAGAGCGCATCCTGATACTCGACGGCGGCATGGGCACGATGATCCAGAGCTACAAGCTCGAAGAACAGGATTATCGCGGCAAGCGCTTCGCGGACTGGCCGAGTGACGTCAAGGGCAACAACGACCTGCTGGTGATCACCCGTCCGGACGTGATCGGCGGCATCGAGAAAGCCTATCTGGATGCCGGCGCCGACATCCTCGAAACCAACACCTTCAACGCCACGCGCATTTCCATGGCCGACTACGGCATGGAAGAACTGGCCTACGAGTTAAACGTAGAAGGCGCACGACTGGCGCGCAAGATCGCCGACGCCAAGACTGCCGAAAACCCGGAAAAGCCGCGTTTTGTTGCCGGCGTACTCGGCCCGACCAGCCGCACCTGCTCGCTGTCGCCAGACGTCAACAACCCGGGCTATCGCAACGTCACCTTTGATGAGCTGGTGGAAAACTACACCGAAGCCACCAAAGGTCTGATCGAGGGCGGCGCCGACCTGATCCTGATCGAAACCATTTTCGACACCCTCAACGCCAAAGCGGCGATCTTCGCTGTGCAGGGCGTGTTCGAAGAGCTGCACATCGAACTGCCGATCATGATTTCCGGGACCATCACCGACGCCTCCGGCCGTACCCTGTCGGGCCAGACCACCGAAGCGTTCTGGAACTCGGTGGCACACGCCAAGCCAATCTCGGTCGGCCTCAACTGCGCGCTCGGCGCCAGCGAATTGCGTCCGTACCTGGAAGAGCTGTCGAACAAGGCCAGCACCCACGTTTCCGCGCACCCGAACGCCGGCCTGCCGAACGAATTCGGCGAGTACGACGAACTGCCGTCGGAAACCGCCAAGGTCATCGAAGAATTCGCCCAGAGCGGCTTCCTCAACATCGTCGGCGGTTGCTGCGGCACCACGCCGGGCCACATCGAAGCCATCGCCAAAGCTGTTGCCGGTTACGCACCGCGTGAAATCCCGGACATTCCCAAGGCCTGCCGCCTCTCGGGTCTGGAGCCGTTCACCATCGATCGCAGCTCGCTGTTCGTCAACGTCGGCGAGCGCACCAACATCACCGGTTCCGCCAAGTTCGCCCGTCTGATCCGTGAAGACAATTACACCGAAGCGCTGGAAGTCGCCCTGCAACAAGTCGAGGCCGGCGCTCAGGTGATCGACATCAACATGGACGAAGGCATGCTCGATTCGAAGAAGGCCATGGTGACCTTCCTCAATCTGATCGCCGGTGAACCGGACATCTCGCGCGTGCCGATCATGATCGACTCGTCGAAATGGGAAGTCATCGAAGCCGGCCTCAAGTGCATTCAGGGCAAGGGCATCGTCAACTCGATCAGCATGAAAGAAGGCGTCGAGCAGTTCATCCATCACGCCAAACTGTGCAAGCGCTACGGCGCGGCGGTAGTGGTGATGGCGTTCGACGAAGCCGGCCAGGCCGACACCGAAGCGCGCAAGAAAGAAATCTGCAAACGCTCCTACGACATTCTGGTCAACGAAGTCGGCTTCCCGCCGGAAGACATCATCTTCGACCCGAACATCTTCGCCGTCGCCACCGGTATCGAAGAACACAACAACTATGCTGTGGACTTCATCAACGCCTGTGCCTACATCCGCGATGAACTGCCGTATGCGCTGACCTCGGGCGGCGTGTCCAACGTGTCGTTCTCGTTCCGTGGCAACAACCCGGTGCGCGAGGCGATCCACTCGGTGTTCTTGCTGTACGCGATCCGCGCCGGCCTGACCATGGGCATCGTCAACGCCGGTCAGCTGGAGATCTACGACCAGATCCCGCAAGAGCTGCGCGACGCCGTTGAAGACGTGATCCTCAACCGTACACCGGAAGGCACCGACGCCCTCCTCGCCATCGCCGACAAGTACAAGGGCGATGGCAGCGTCAAGGAAGCCGAGACCGAAGAGTGGCGCAGCTGGGAGGTCAACAAGCGTCTGGAACATGCTTTGGTCAAGGGCATCACCACGCACATCGTTGAAGACACCGAAGAATCGCGTCAGTCGTTCGCCCGCCCGATCGAAGTGATCGAAGGCCCGCTGATGTCCGGCATGAACATCGTCGGTGACCTGTTCGGCGCCGGCAAAATGTTCCTGCCGCAAGTGGTGAAATCTGCCCGTGTGATGAAGCAGGCCGTGGCCCACTTGATCCCGTTCATTGAACTGGAAAAAGGCGACAAGCCAGAAGCCAAGGGCAAGATCCTCATGGCTACGGTAAAAGGCGACGTGCACGACATCGGCAAGAATATTGTTGGCGTAGTGCTCGGTTGCAACGGCTACGACATCGTCGACCTCGGCGTGATGGTCCCGGCAGAGAAGATCCTGCAGGTGGCCAAAGAGCAGAAGTGCGACATCATTGGCCTGTCTGGTCTGATCACGCCGTCGCTGGATGAAATGGTTCACGTCGCTCGCGAGATGCAGCGTCAGGACTTCCACCTGCCACTGATGATCGGTGGCGCGACCACCTCCAAAGCGCACACGGCAGTGAAGATCGAGCCGAAGTACAGCAACGATGCCGTGGTTTACGTGACCGATGCCTCCCGTGCGGTCGGTGTAGCAACCCAGTTGCTGTCGAAGGAATTGAAGGCCGGTTTCGTCGAGAGAACGCGTCTGGAATACGTCGATGTGCGCGAACGCACTTCGAACCGCAGCGCCCGTACCGAGCGCCTGAGCTACGCCGCCGCCATTGCCAAGAAGCCGCAGTTCGACTGGGCGGCTTATGAGCCGGTCAAACCGACGTTTACCGGCAGCAAGGTGCTGGACAATATCGATCTCAAGGTGCTGGCCGAATACATCGACTGGACGCCGTTCTTCATCTCTTGGGATCTGGCCGGCAAGTTCCCGCGCATCCTCGAAGACGAAGTGGTCGGTGAAGCCGCCACCGCGTTGTACAAGGACGCGCAGGAGATGCTCGCCAAACTGATCGACGAGAAGCTGATCAGCGCCCGTGCGGTGTTCGGTTTCTGGCCGGCCAATCAGGTGCATGACGACGACATCGAGCTGTACGGCGATGACGGCCAGCCAATGGCCAAGCTGCATCACCTGCGTCAGCAGATCATCAAGACCGACGGCAAGCCGAATTTCTCGCTGGCCGACTTCGTGGCGCCAAAAGACAGCGAAGTGACCGACTACGTCGGAGGTTTCATCACCACCGCCGGCATCGGCGCCGAAGAAGTCGCCAAGGCCTATCAGGACGCCGGCGACGACTACAACTCGATCATGGTCAAAGCCCTCGCCGACCGTTTGGCCGAGGCTTGCGCCGAATGGCTGCACCAGCAAGTGCGTAAAGAGCACTGGGGTTATGCCAAGGACGAAACCCTCGACAACGACGCGCTGATCAAAGAGCAATACAGCGGCATCCGCCCTGCCCCGGGTTACCCGGCGTGCCCGGATCATACCGAGAAGGCGGCGTTGTTTGCCCTGCTCGACCCGGAGGCTGAAGAAATGCGTGCCGGCCGTAGCGGCGTGTTCCTCACCGAGCACTACGCGATGTTCCCGGCCGCCGCCGTCAGCGGCTGGTACTTCGCCCATCCGCAGGCGCAGTACTTTGCCGTGGGCAAGATCGACAAGGATCAGGTCGCCAGCTACACCTCGCGCAAGGCCCAGGAACTGAGCGTGACCGAGCGCTGGCTGGCGCCGAACCTCGGCTACGACAACTAAGCAGCCTCCGCCAGCGCCTACAGGTGCCCGCGTCGTTCACAAATCCTGTGAACCAACGCTGAACCTGTGGGAGCTGGCTTGCCAGCGATGGCGTCGGGTCAGCCAACTTTGATGTCGCGTGTGCCGGCCTCATCGCTGGCAAGCCAGCTCCCACAGGGTTTCGGGGATGCTCGCTTAACCCTCTCTCCTGCCCATTTCCCACATTTCATTTTGCAGTGTTCTGCAGAGGGTTGGCTATGCTTGTCTGACACACACGGCAGACGAGGGATTTATGGACGATCCAGTCGACAACAAACCGCCGACCTTCTGGCAGATGCTGCACAGCGTGATGGCTGCAGCGTTCGGGGTGCAGAGCGGCAAGAACCGGGCAAGGGACTTCACCCATGGCAAGCCCAGCCATTTCGTCATCCTGGGCATTCTGTTCACGGCGGTATTTGCGTTGACGCTGTTTGCCATCGTCAAGCTGGTGCTGCATTTCGCCGGGGTCTGACGCGGTCAGCGCATCAGCGTCTGCAAGCTGAACGGGTAGCGGTAGGAATCCGGCTGCCCCTTGGCTGAGAGCTTGCGGAAATCCACGCCGTAGTTCGGCGATTTGCCCATGGCCAGCATTTGTCGGGCGTGCTGTTTGTCGATCAATTGCAACAAGGGAATCTGCCGGTCACGGCCGCCGTAGCGATCCAGTTCGACGCCTTGCGCAACGTCATGCAATTCGACCAGCGCCCAGCCGCCCAGGGTAAAGTGTCCACCGACCAGTGCGCTCAGACGCCCGTCAACCAACGCCTGCAAGGCAGCCGGCGAGGTATTGACCGCGCTGAACAACGCATCTTTGCCGGGGATTTTGCCCGTCTCGGCATACGCACGCATCGCTCCGAAAGCCATTTCATCGTTGGCCGACCACACCAGTGAAACCTTCGGGTAACGGGCGAACAGCTGTTTCGCCTGTTCATAGGCGCGCTCTTGCGTCCAGCCGCTGTAAACCAGTTGCCGCAAGCGCAGCCGTGGATGCTCCGCCAGCGCCCGCTGCATGCCGTGCTCGCGCAGTTGCGCCGAGGGAGTGATTTTCAGCCCGGAGAACGCCAACACTTCAATCGGCTCGGTGCCTGTCGCAGACGGATGCAGGCGGATCAGCTCTTTCATCATCAAGTAGCCGCCCTCCTCGTCGTTCGGCACCAGACTGCCGATGCGATCGTCACGCTCGCCGACCAGCGCCTGTTGGTCAGGTGTCAGCACGGCGTTGACCATGAAGAGCTTCACGCCGCTGTTCTCGGCCAGACGCAGGATCTGCGGGGCGACGTATTGTTCATTGACGAATATCAGATACTCGGGGCGATTCGGCCCCTGCAACGCGAGGCGTGCCTGCGCCAGGGTCAGTTCGGGCTGGCGCTGGGAATAAAGGATCTGCAGATCGATACCCAGATCCCGGGCGGCCGCCTGCATGAATTGCGAATAACTGACCCAGAACGCTTCCTGCGTCGAGCCCGGATTCAGAAACAGCACAGACTCGGCCCGCGCGCTGGTCTGGAACAGCGCGCCGAACAACAGAAGACTGATGTGGAAGAGCTTGAACATGAAGCATCCGGGCCCAAGGAAAAATGGCCGCGCATTATAGCCATCGATCCACCGGCTATTGATGCCTGATCCCGTTTTTTGTCCGACAATTCGTCGGGCGCGGGCCCGGATGGGTCGTTTACTGATGGCTGACCCAGAATACCGCTGTTCCTACTACGAGAATGATCAGGAACAAAATGGCCCACGCATCGACGCTACTGTCGCTTTTTCTTGCCTTGGTCGGATTGCTCATTGCATCGCCTCTTGTCGGTTTTATCGGTGATTGCAGAAAGACTCGACCACAGTTAAGACGATGATTGTCCGCACGACAAATGTGGGTTAGTTGACAGCCATTCTCGTTAGGCGATTTGGTTCTTTCCATATACTCAAACATCACTTTTGCGCATAACTGCAAACAGGTATATTGCCCCGGCTCCCTTAGGGAGCGCGCGGCCGTGCGCGCAGAATTGCAGAGGCACCATCGGACTTCAGCAAGCGAAAACGCAGCGTTTTCCGAGTAGCCCAAAGCCTGAGAACAGGACTTATATGTACGTATACGACGAGTACGATCAGCGGATCATCGAGGACCGCGTCAAGCAGTTCCGTGATCAGACCCGACGCTATCTGGCAGGTGAGCTGAGCGAAGAAGAATTCCGCCCCCTGCGCCTGCAAAATGGCCTCTACATCCAGCGCTTCGCGCCGATGTTGCGGGTGGCGGTGCCTTACGGCCAACTGACTTCGCGTCAGATGCGCATGATGGCCAAGATTGCCCGCGACTACGACAAGGGCTACGCCCACATCAGTACGCGGCAGAACGTGCAGTTCAACTGGCCGGCGGTGGAAGACATCCCGGACATCCTGGCGGAACTGGCCACCGTGCAGATGCACGCGATCCAGACCAGCGGCAACTGCCTGCGCAACGTCACCACCGACCAGTTCGCCGGTGTTGCCGCCGACGAAGTGATCGATCCGCGCCCATGGTGCGAGATCGTCCGTCAGTGGACTACGTTCCACCCGGAATTCGCCTACCTGCCGCGTAAATTCAAAATCGCCGTCAACGGTTCGACCGCTGACCGCGCCGCCATTGAAGTCCACGACATTGGCCTTGAGCCGGTGCACAACGCCGCTGGCGAACTGGGCTTCCGCGTACTGGTCGGCGGTGGCCTCGGTCGTACGCCGGTGGTTGGCGCGTTCATCAACGAGTTCCTGCCGTGGCAGGACCTGTTGAGCTACCTCGACGCTATCCTGCGGGTCTACAACCGCTATGGCCGTCGCGACAACAAATACAAGGCGCGGATCAAGATCCTCGTCAAAGCCCTCACGCCAGAAGTGTTCGCACAGAAAGTCGATGCGGAAATGGAACACCTGCGCGGTGGCCAGACCACATTGACCGACGCCGAATTGCAACGTGTGGCCAAACACTTCGTCGATCCGGACTACAAGGCGCTGGAAAACCAGACCGCGCAACTGACCGATCTCGACAAAGAGCATCCAGGCTTTGCCCGCTGGCGCACCCGCAACACCCTGGCGCACAAGAAGCCGGGTTATGTCGCCGTGACCCTGTCGCTGAAACCGACCGGTGTGGCGCCGGGCGACATCACCGACAAGCAGCTCGATGCTGTCGCCGATCTGGCCGACCGCTACAGCTTCGGTCAACTGCGCACCTCGCACGAGCAGAACATCATTCTGGCCGACGTCGAGCAAAGCCAACTGTTCACCCTGTGGGGCGAACTGCGTGAAGGCGGTTTCGCCACGCCGAACATCGGCCTGCTGACCGACATCATCTGCTGCCCGGGCGGCGATTTCTGCTCGCTGGCCAACGCCAAGTCGATCCCGATTGCCGAATCGATCCAGCGCCGTTTCGACGACCTGGACTACCTGTTCGACATCGGCGAGCTGGACCTGAACATTTCCGGTTGCATGAACGCCTGCGGTCACCACCACGTCGGCCACATCGGCATCCTCGGCGTCGACAAGAAAGGCGAAGAGTTCTACCAGGTCTCCCTCGGCGGCAGCGCCAGCCGTGATGCGAGCCTGGGCAAGATCCTCGGCCCGTCCTTCGCTCAGGAAGCCATGCCTGACGTGATCTCGAAGCTGATCGACGTGTACGTTGAACAACGTACCGAAGACGAGCGCTTCATCGACACCTATCAGCGTATTGGCATCGACCTCTTCAAGGAACGCGTCTATGCAGCGAATCATTAAGAACAACGAGGTCGTCGACGAAACCTGGCACTTGCTGCCCAAGGATTTCAATATCGACGAGATCAGCAACTGCGACGACCTGATCGTGCCGTTGCAACTGTGGCGCGAACACAGCCGCATGCTCAAGGCCCGCGATGGCGGTCTGGGTGTGTGGCTGGACGCCGACGAAGAAGCCGAGGAAATCGGTGAAGACGTCGCCGAGTTTCAGGTGATTGCCCTGAATTTCCCGGCGTTCACCGACGGCCGCAACTACTCCAACGCCCGTCTGCTGCGTGACCGTTACGGTTTCAAAGGCGAACTGCGGGCGATTGGCGACGTGCTGCGCGATCAGCTGTTCTACATGCACCGCTGTGGCTTTGATGCCTTTGCCGTGCGCCCGGATAAAGACCCGTACGAAGCCCTTGAAGGTCTCAAGGACTTCTCGGTGACCTATCAGGCCGCCACTGACGAACCGCTGCCGCTGTTCCGTCGCCGCTGAAGGTTTAGTGCAGACAAAAAAACGCCGGTCATGTGACCGGCGTTTTTTTATGCCTGTTCGATTTACCAGAAGCGTTGCTGGGTCAGACGGCTCCACCAGCTCAGCAGTACGCGGTCAACCGAACCGCTGGCGGCCATGCCAATGCGCTCTTGCAGGCTTTTGCGTTCTGCATAGTGCAGGTGATAGACCTCGGCCTTCTTCGCCCGGTCTGCCAGGTATTCATCGCTGGTCTTCAGTTCATCGACCAATTGCTTATCCAGCGCCGCGACGCCGAGCCAGACTTCACCGGTGGCGACATCGTCAATCGCCAGTTGCGGGCGATAGCGGGCGACGAAGTTCTTGAACAGTTGATGAGTGATGTCCAGGTCTTCCTGGAACTTCTCCCGACCCTTCTCGGTGTTTTCGCCAAACACCGTCAGAGTGCGTTTGTACTCGCCGGCAGTGAGCACTTCAAAGTCGATGTCATGCTTCTTCAGCAAGCGATTGACGTTAGGCAACTGCGCCACAACGCCGATCGAACCGAGGATCGCGAACGGCGCGCTGATGATCTTCTCGCCGATGCACGCCATCATGTAGCCGCCACTGGCCGCGACCTTGTCGATGCACACGGTCAACGGCACGCCGGCCTCGCGAATACGCGCCAGTTGCGACGACGCCAGGCCGTAGCTGTGGACCATGCCGCCGCCACTTTCCAGACGCAGGACCACTTCGTCCTTGGCTGTAGCGAGGGTCAGCAGCGCGGTGATTTCATGGCGCAGGCTTTCGGTGGCCGAGGCCTTGATGTCGCCGTCGAAATCCAGCACGAACACGCGAGGTTTGGCCTCGGGCTTGTTCTTCTGCTTCTTCTCGCTTTTCTCGGACTTGGCTTCGCCCTTGCGCAAAGCCTTGAGCTGATCCTTGTCGAGCAAGGTCTGCTCCAGGCGCTCACGCAGGCCCTTGTAGAAATCATTGAGCTTGCTGACCTGCAACTGACCGGCCGACTTGCGCCGGCCTTTGCTGCGCAATGCGGCAAAACTGGCGAGCACCACCAGAATGGCGATCACCAGGGTGACGGTCTTGGCCAGGAAGCTGGCGTATTCGGTGAAAAACTCCACAGAGACTCCTTAGAACAGTGCGTGGATGTGAAACACACGCGGGATGGTTCCAGCATACCCATGCGCCGGCTCATCGGCCAGCCGTGAAACCTCTGGCAACACCCCTGTAACGGGCATTTCAAACAAGCGTATGTTTTTTCATTGACAGCTCCCCGCCATCCTCATAACCTCGCCAAACCTTCAACGTACCGGGATGACGCGGACGTGGGCAGTATCTACTTGATTCGACATGGCCAGGCCTCCTTTGGTGCAGACGACTATGACGTCCTGTCGCCGACCGGTGTGCGTCAGGCAGAAATCCTCGGTCAGCACCTCGCTGAACTGGGGATCAGCTTCGATCGCTGCCTCGCCGGAGACCTGCGCCGTCAACAGCACACGGCCACCAGCGCGCTCGAACAGTTCACCGCCAAAGGCCTGCCGGTGCCGATCCTGGAGACCGATTCTGCCTTCAACGAATTCGATGCCGACGCGGTCATCCGCGCCCTGCTCCCGGACATGCTGGCGGACGAACCGGAAGCGCTCGACATCCTGCGCAACGCCGCGCAGAACCGTGGCGAGTTCCAACGCATTTTTGCCCTGATCATCGAACGCTGGCTGGCCGGCACTTACGACACGCCGGGGCTGGAAAGCTGGCTGGGTTTCGTCGAACGCGTCCAGGCCGGGCTGCACCGAATTCTGGATCTGGCCGATAAAAACCAGAAAATCGCCGTGTTCACCTCCGGCGGCACCATCACTGCCCTGCTCCATCTCATTACGCAAATGCCTGCCAGACAGGCCTTTGAATTGAACTGGCAAATCGTCAACACCTCGCTCAACCAGCTGAAGTTCCGCGGTCGCGAGGTGGCTCTGGCTTCCTTCAACAGTCACGCACACCTGCAACTGTTGAAGGCTCCGGAACTCATCACTTTTCGCTGAGTCCGGATAACTGTGAACCTTGCTGTAATCAACCTCATAAGGATCGAACCATGACCTCCGTAGCTGATGCCGTAAAAGCAATGCAAGCCAAGTTCAACCCAGCCGCTGCTGCCGGTCTGGATCTGGTTTTCGGTTTCAACATCACCGACGAAGACAAGCAGTACTCGCTGATCGTCAAAGACGGCACTTGCGACATCCAGGAAGGCGAAAACCCGGACGCCAACTGCACGCTGGTACTGGATAGCGAAACCCTGAAAGGTATCGTCAGCGGCGAAACCGACGGCATGCAGGCTTTCATGGGCGGCAAGCTGCGCGTTGAAGGCGACATGATGCTGTCGATGAAACTGTCCGAGCTGTTCCCGTCGTAATAGCGCGTTCAGTGACAAAAGAATCCCGCCTTCATGGCGGGATTCTTGCGTTTTGGCCCGGTAGGAGCTGCGGCACGCTGCGATCTTTTGACCTTGTTTTTTTCAAACCCAAAGTCAAAAGATCGCAGCCTCGTTTCACTCGACAGCTCCTACAGGGGTCAAGCCGTGTATGAGGCGGCCAGCAATTCTCGGGTATACGGATGCTGCGCCGCATGAAACAGCGCATTCGTCTCGCCACGCTCCACCACCTGACCGTCCTTCATCACAATCAAGTCATGCGCCAACGCGCGCACCACCGCCAGATCGTGGCTGATAAACAGGTAAGTCAGGCCGTGTTCCGCCTGCAAACGTCGCAACAACGCGACGATCTGTTTTTGCACCGTGCGATCCAGGGCCGAGGTCGGTTCATCGAGCAATATCAGATCCGGTTTGAGCACCAGCGCCCGGGCAATGGCGATGCGTTGTCGCTGACCACCGGAAAACTCGTGGGGATAGCGATGTCGCGTTGCCGGGTCGAGACCGACTTCGCGCAGGACATCAATCACCGCCCTCTCGCGCTCACTGGCATTCAAATCGCTGTGCACCTGTAGACCTTCGGCGATGATCTGCTCCACGCACAGGCGCGGACTGAGGCTGCCGAACGGATCCTGAAACACCACTTGCAGGCGTTTGCGCAGCGGCCGGAGCTGTTTACCGCTCAAGTGCTCCAGTGCCTCGCCTTGAAAGCGAATACTGCCTTGGGCATCAAGCAAACGCAGAATCGCCTGGCCCAGCGTCGACTTGCCGGAACCGGATTCGCCGACGATCCCCAAGGTTTTACCGCGCTGGAGATTCAAGTCAATGCCGTTGACCGCGTGCAAATACGACTTCGCGCGCAGCCATCCACCGCCCAGACGGAAGCGCACATTAAGATCGCGCACCTGCAGCAAATCTTCCGCAGGCTCCCGGCACAACGCTTCGCCACCCGGTTCGGCATTGAGCAACTCGACGCTATAAGGATGCTGCGGCGCGCTGAACAACTGTGCACACGACGCCTGTTCGACAATCACCCCGCCGCGCATCACCGCCACCCGCTGAGCGATATTGCGCACCAGATTCAGGTCATGACTGATGATCAGCAACGCCATGCCCAGCCGCTCCTGCAGTTCTTTGAGCAGCAACAGAATCTTGCGTTGCACGGTCACGTCCAGCGCGGTGGTCGGCTCGTCAGCGATCAGCAACTGTGGCTCGCACGCCAGCGCCATGGCAATCATCACCCGTTGCCGCTGGCCGCCCGACAGCTGATGCGGATAGGCCTTGAGCCGTTCGCGCGGGCGTTGAATGCCGACCAATTCGAGCAACTGCAGAATCCGTTGGCGCGCCGCCGCCCCGGCCAGACCTTTGTGCAGCGCAAGGCTTTCACCCAGTTGTCGCTCAATCGTGTGCAAAGGGTTCAGCGAGCTCATCGGTTCCTGAAAAATCATCGCGATGCGGTGACCGCGCAGTTGCCGCAGATAGCGTTCATGCACACCGAGCAGCTCCTCGCCGGCATAACGGATGCTGCCGTCGATCCGCGTGATGGCCGGGTCAAGCAATTGCAGAATACTGTGCGCCGTCACCGATTTACCCGAGCCGGATTCGCCGACCAGCGCCAGGCACTCGCCGGGGCGGATATCGAGGTCGATGCCATGCACCACAGGCTGGCCATTGAAGGCGACGCGCAGGTCGCGTATTTCGATCAGATGTTCAGGCATATCAAGTCCTCGGATCAAACGCATCGCGGCAGGCTTCGCCGATGAATACCAGCAGCGAAAGAATCAGCGCCAAGGCAAAGAACGCGGTCAAACCGAGCCACGGCGCTTGCAGGTTGCTCTTGCCCTGGCCGATCAACTCACCCAGCGAAGCACTGCCGGCCGGCATACCGAAACCGAGAAAATCCAGCGCCGACAAGGTCGCGATCGCTCCGGTGAGAATGAACGGCAGATAAGTCAGCGTCGCGCTCATGGCATTGGGCAGGATGTGCCGAACGATCACCTGCGCATCGCCGACCCCCAGCGCCCGCGCGGCTTTCACGTACTCCAGACCGCGACTGCGCAGGAACTCGGCCCGCACCACATCGACCAGGCTCAACCAGGAAAACAGCGCCATGATCCCCAGCAACCACCAGAAGTTCGGCTCGACAAACCCGGACAGAATGATCAGCAGGTACAACACCGGCAGCCCCGACCAGACCTCCAGCAAGCGCTGACCGATCAGGTCGACCCAACCGCCGTAGTAACCCTGCAATGCGCCGGCGGCGATGCCGATCAGCGCACTCGCTGCCGTCAGCGCCAAGGCAAACAGCAGCGACACGCGCGTGCCGAAAATCACCCGCGCCAGCACGTCCCGCGCCTGGTCATCAGTGCCCAGCCAGTTGTCGCCACTGGGCGGACTCGGTGCCGGTTCCGTCAGGTCGTAATTGACCGTGTCGAACGCGAACGGAATCGGCGCAAACCACAGCCGCCCGCCCTGCCCCTCGATCAACTGCCGCACCTGCGCGCTGCGATAGTCCGGCTGAAACGGCAGCTCGCCGCCGAAATCCTGCTCGGTGTAACGCTTGAACGCCGGGAAATACCATTGGCCCTGGTACGCCACCAGCAGCGGCTTGTCATTGGCCACCAGCTCACCGCCGAGGCTCAGGCCGAACAGCGCGAGAAACAGCCACAACGACCACCAGCCGCGCCGATGTGCCTTGAACCGTGCCCAGCGGCGCTGACCGATTGGAGATAACGTCAGCATCAGGCAGCCCTCGCGGTGAAGTCGATGCGCGGGTCGACCAGCGTGTAGCAAAGGTCGCCGAGCAGTTTTATCAGCAGGCCGAACAGGGTGAAGATGAACAGCGAGCCGAATACCACCGGATAGTCGCGCACCACTGCCGCTTCGTAACTGAGGCGCCCGAGGCCATCGAGGGAAAAGATCACTTCAATCAGCAGCGAGCCACCGAAGAACACCGTCACCAAGGCTTGGGGCAAACCGGCGACGACCAGCAGCATCGCATTGCGAAACACATGGCCGTACAACACCTGCTTTTCACTCAGGCCCTTGGCGCGCGCGGTCACCACATACAGACGCGAGATCTCGTTGAGAAAGCTGTTCTTGGTCAGGATGGTCAACGTCGCGAAACCGCCGATGACCAAAGCAATCACCGGCAACACCAGGTGCCAGAAATAGTCAGCCACTTTGGCCCACGGCGACAGCTCGGCGAAGTTGTCCGAGACCAGCCCGCGCACCGGAAACCAGTCCAGCGCGGTGCCACCGGCAAAGACCACGATCAACAACAGCGCGAAGAGAAACCCCGGCAGCGCATAACCGATGATGATCGCCACGCTGCTCCAGACATCGAATGCCGAGCCGTTGTGCACGGCTTTGCGAATGCCCAGGGGAATCGACACCAGATAGGTGATCAGTGTCGCCCACACGCCCAGCGACAAGGTCACCGGCAGTTTCTGCCAGATCAGTTCGGTGACGCTGGCACCGCGAAAGAAACTCTGGCCGAAATCCAGTTGCGCATAGCTTTTGAGCATCAGCCACAAACGCTCGCTGGGCGGTTTGTCGAAGCCGTACTGGCGCTCGATATCGGCCAGCAGTTTCGGGTCCAGCCCTCGAGTCGCGCGGGATTCACCTCCAACGGTTTCGACATGGCTGGAACCCACCGCCGCGCCCACGCCGATCCCCTGCAAGCGCGCGATGGCCTGCTCCACCGGGCCACCGGGCGCGGCTTGGACGATAACGAAATTGACCAACAGGATCGCCAGCAACGTCGGCACGATCAGCAGCAGGCGCCGCAGGCTATAACCCCACATGGCCGTACTCCTTGTGCATCTGGTTCGTGCTCAGAGCTGTCGGGCTGATTTCCCACCAGCTATCGAGACCGGCGTCGTACAACGGCGCAATCGCCGGTCGGCCGAAGCGGTTCCACCACACCGTGGAAATCCCCGGCGGGTAATAGTTGGGCACCCAGTAATAGCCCCACTGCAATACCCGATCCAGCGCATGAGCATGGCGCAGCAGGCTCTGGCGGTTGTCGGCCTGCACCAGCCCTTCGAGCAGAGCATCGACGGCCGGATCGCGCAGCACCATGTAATTGTTCGAGCCGGGATCAGCGGCGCCGTCGGAGCCGAAGTAATTGAACATCTCGCGCCCCGGTGCCTGACTCACCGGGTAGCCGGCGACGATCATGTCGTAATCGCGATTGCGCACGCGGTTGGTGTATTGCGCGGTGTCGACCTGGCGGATATCGAAGCCGATGCCGATCTGCGCGAGGTTGCGTTTGAACGGTAGCAACAGTCGCTCGAAACCTTTCTGGCCATTGAGAAAGGTGAAGTGCAGCGGCTCGCCACTGGCATTCACCAACTGATCGCCCTGAGGTTTCCAGCCAGCGGCTTCGAGCAGTTTCAGTGCCTGCAATTGTTCGGCGCGGATGTTGCCACTGCCGTCGGTTTTCGGTGGTTCAAACACCGTAGTGAACACTTCATCGGGAATCTGCCCGCGCAACGGCTCAAGAATCTTCAACTCTTCGGCATCCGGCAATGCAGTGGCCGCCAGTGCGCTGTGGGAGAAGTAGCTGCGCTGACGCAGGTACATGCTGCGCATCATCTGCCGGTTGCTCCATTCGAAATCCCAGAGCATGGCGATCGCCTGACGCACCCGACGATCCTGAAACAGTGGTTTTTGCAGGTTGAACACAAAGCCCTGCGCACCTTGCGCAGCACCGGGCGCGAGGTGCTCACGGAGCAGTTTGCCTTGCTCGAGTGCAGCACCCGCGTAGCCGATGGTGAAACTGGTGGCGGAGAATTCGCGGTTGTAATCGAAGCCGCCGGCCTTGAGTACCTGCCGCGACACGTCGGTGTCGGCGAAGAACTCCACGCTTAAGTGATCAAAGTTGTAGAGGCCGCGTGTGATCGGCAGGTCCTTGGCCCACCAGTCCTGCACCCGTTGAAATTTCACGCTGCGCCCGGCATCCACCGCGCTGATGCGGTACGGGCCGCTGCCCGGCGGAACCTCGAAACCGCCGCCCTCGGCAAAATCCCGCGTACGCCACCAATGTTCGGGCAGCACTGGCAGTGTCGCCAGATCCAGCGGCAAGGTGCGGCTGTCGTTGTTCTTGAAGAGGAAGCGCACTTGCGTCGGCGACTCGACGACAACCTCGGCGACATCGCGAAACTGCTGGCGGTATTTCAGGCTGCCCTGAGTGGTGAACAGTTCGAAGGTGTAGCGCACGTCTTCGGCGGTGATCGGCGTGCCGTCGTCGAAACGCGCTGCCGGGTTCAGGTAGAAACGCAGCCAGCGGCGATCCGGGTCCAGCTCCATCTGCTGCGCCACCAGACCGTAGACGCTGTAGGGTTCGTCCTTGCTGCGATAGGCCAGTGGCGCGTAGAGCCAGCCATCAATGTCGGCCACGCCAGTGCCTTTGTCGGTGTAGGGAATCAGGTGATCGAACGGCCCGCTTTCCAGCGAAGAGCGACGCAGGCTGCCGCCCTTCGGTGCGTCGGGATTGGCGTAGGCCAGGTGCTGGAAGTCGGGAGCGTATTTGGCGGGTTCGCCGTAGACCGTTAACGCCGGTTGCGGGGCGGCCAAACTGAGCGGGGTTAAAAGCGCAAAAGCGCTGAATAAAATGAGCCTTGAGAACATGGGCAGATCCTTTTACTCGGTGCTGCTACTGGCTTCATCGCGAGCAGGCTCACTCCTACAAGGGTCTGCGGTGAACACAAATCCACTGTAGGAGTGAGCCTGCTCGCGATAACGCCGGAACAGTCACCCCATTTCCTGCCTACCTGTGATGTGCAACAGGCCGGCGATTTTTATAGGGCAGGCTTTAGATCGATAGGTGACTAAAACCGGCCATCACTGATCATTCTCAAAACTTGTAACTGACTCGCGTGTACAGCGTCCGCCCAAACGGGTCGCCATATTTCGGGTCGTAGCCGCTCTGGAACGTGTAGGTCTGGTTGCTGAACGGTGGTTCGCGGTCGAACAGGTTTTTCGCGCCGAGGGTCACGCTCAGGGTCTTGCGCCAGGTGTAGGTGCCAGCCAGATCCCAGACGTTGTAGGAGCCGACATAGTCGTGAGTGTCGCGATCAGAGTCGTGATAGCCGCTGGTGTAGCGGTTGGTCAGGGCCGCGCCGAACGGTCCGTAATTCCAGCTGCCGGTCAGGCTGTGGCGCCAGCGCGCCACGGCACCCGCCGACGCAAAATCACCGCCTCGGAAATCGCCGAGCTTGTCGATGTAGTCGCCCTTGAGCTGTTGCTGGTAGTCATAACGAGTGACGTAAGTGCCTTGCAGGCCGATGCCGAAATTGCCGTACGGTGTGCTCGGCAAACGGTAATCGAAGCTCACATCGACGCCGTTGGTCTTGATCTTGCCGAGGTTGGCCAGCCCGGTGACGATGTGATCGATGGAGCCATCCGCCTTGCGCACCAAACGATCCGGGTACAGCTCAGGATTCTCGAACACCGCCGATTCGGGGAACTCGGCAATCTGGTTGGCGATGTCGATCCACCAGAAATCCAGCCCGGCGCTCAGGCGCTCGAACGGCTGATAGACAAACCCGAGGGTGACGTTACGCGCGGTTTCCGGACTCAGGTCAGTATTGCCGCCGCTGGTGCGATTGAACTGCTGCGCGCAATCACGGTTGGCGATGCCGCCATTGCTCGGATTACCGCCCGCGCACAAACGCGGGTCGTTGTAGTTGGCGTTGGTGAAACTGCTGAACGTCGGGTTGTACAGCTCATACAGCGACGGCGCGCGAAACCCTTCGCTGTAGGCGCCGCGCACCACCAGTTCCTTGAATGGCTGGAAGCGGAACGAGTATTTCGGGTTAGTGGTGCTGCCGAAGTCGCTGTACTTGTCGTGGCGTACGGCGGCGGACAGTTCGAGGCTGTCGAGCACCGGCACATTGACCTCGGCGTATTCGGCCGAGACGCTGCGGTCCCCGGCGACACTGCCGTTCGGATCAACACCGAGGCTTTGCACGTCGCCGGCAAATGCGGCGAAATCCTGATGGAAGTCTTCCTTGCGATACTCGCCACCCAGCGCCAATGCCGAAGGACCGGCACCGAACCAGTCGCCGATCTCGCGGCTGATGCGCCCGTCGATGGCCTTGACCCGCCCGACCGCCGTGGCGTAATCACCGTCCACCGCGTTGGCCGCCAGAAGCGCCGAACCGGCAGCTGTCTGCGGACCGAACGGGTTGATCACGCCGTTGGCAATGCCGGCGCTGACCGCGCGGTCGTTGACGTAGCCATCCTGAATGCTGTTGATCACTTTGTTCTGATTGTACGAAGCGCCGAGGTTGTAATCCCAGCCGGCGAGCGTGCCGTCGAAACTCAAGAGCAAGCGCTGACTGGTGTTGTCGTCCTCATGCTGGCGCGCGCCAACGGCGGTTTCACGCCAGTTGACGTCGACCGGTTGCGTCGGATCGAGAGCGAAGCCGTTCGGCCCTGGCGTGATGCCGTTACCCGGATAGAACGCCGTGCCGGGATTGACCTGATTGCCCATCAACGTGCCGGGGCCGATTTGCGTGCGGTTTTCATTGCGCGCCCAAAAGTATTCGAGGCTGACGTTGTGATCGTCCGACAGCTTGCCGGTGGCTTTGGCGAAGGCCGAGGTCTTTTCGGTTTCCGGCACCAGATCGAGGTAGTTCCACAGGCTCTGCCGGCAGATGCCGTTGCGCGCCAGCAAACCCGGTGCGTTGCAGCCGGAACCGGCCAAAGGGTTGGTGGCATTGCTGCCCTGACTCCAGTTGGCTGGCGAGGCGGTGCCGGAGGTGTAATCGAGTCCACGATTCGGCTGATAGTTGTAGGTGTAACCGCGATCTTCGGCGGCCAGGCGTTGCTGTTTGTCGTAGCTGACCACGCCGAACACGTTGAAGCGATCATCCTGCAAATCACCGAATCCCCAACTGCCGCTGAAGTTGCGGCTTTCACCGCCTCCCGAATGCGTCGGCGTGTCGTAGTTGCTGCTGATCTGCCCTTCGGTGAGACTGGTTTTGGTGATGAAGTTGATCACCCCGCCAATCGCATCGGTGCCGTACAGCGCCGAGGCGCCATCGCGCAGCACTTCGACGCGGTCGATGGCCGCGAACGGAATGGTGTTGAGGTCGACACCGGAGCCATTGATTGCGTTGGTGGCGTTATTGCTCAAACGCCGTCCGTTGAGCAGCACCAAGGTTTTGTTAGCGCCGATGCCGCGCAGATCCGCGTAAGACGCACCGCCACTGCTCGACCCCACCGAACGCCCGGAGCCAACCGAAGACTGGTTGGCGGAAATGCGACTGACCAGCTCCTCCGTGGTAGTAACACCCTGCTCGCGCAGCTCTTCGACTCGCAGGATCGTGACCGGCACTGCGGTTTCCGCATCGACCCGGCGGATTGCTGTACCCGTGACTTCAACCCGTTGCAGTTGGGTGGTCGGTTCGGTTGCCGTGCTGTCGGCGGCGATCGCCGGCAGTGTGTTGATTGCCAGCAGCAAGGCCAGGCTCAAAGGTGATTTGACGGGTGAAAACTGAATCATGAACAGCCATCCCTGCGTTTTGGTTTATGCAGGGATGTGCGATGACGAATAAGGATTTATAGAGGGCGATTTAGACTGTTGGGTGCTGAGGTTATGCAAAAAAAGCCATGCCTTGTTATCAAGCCGATGCCATCTCCCTCAGCAACCGTGTATCCAGGCCAAAACGTTCTTGAGAGACCATTTTGAACTGCCCCTCTGCGAGGTCGCAGCTCACCAGCAGATTCCACGAGTGGCGGGTTGCCGCCGAGGGAATCAGGACAAACGGATGCTCATCCAGTAAAGCGTCGGCAAACCGTTGTTGATTGGGCGACGGCCACGCGGGACTCAACCAGTAAGGATTCGGCACCTCTTCGGGCTGAACGACTTTGACCCGCGCATCGCCGATGACCTCAAAGCACGTCAGCACATAAGGCTCTCTGTCCAGTGCATCAAAACTATTATTGGCTGCCACCTCCAGAATGGCCGAGGACGGGTCGACAGATGCATAGACGACTCGCCGGCCAGGCGCATTCCATCGACCGCCTTTCAGTTTTGAACCCATCCCGCTGTCCCACGTATCTCCGTAGGCCTCCTGATCCAGGCGCCAGCCATACCAGTGCCCTTCCCAGGGCAAGGGATTCATGGGTAACCCCCGTACAGGAGCCGACACAAGTATTGTTCGACCATCTGGAAGCCCAGTGGATGGTGAGTCAATTCCAATGGCACGTAGCCGTTAAGGTAAGGGGTGGACTTCTGCATCCATATTTCCGCCTGTGGCAGCCCCCCGAACGCCTGAGTGGCCATCTCCAGCACCAGCGCATATTGGTAGGCGACGACACTCTGTTGCGAGTCAAGCCGTACCGGTTTGCCTTCCTTCAACAGCCGCTGCACGGTTCTGACAGATTTGCCGGTGATGCGTTTGACCATGTCTTCGCGCAGGTACATTTCGGAAGTTGAAAGCATGTTGACGACGTCGCTCAGCTCAAAGCCCTCGTCGGTAAGGCGGACAATCAGCATGGCATCGTCACCGAGGTCCCGGCCATGCACGAGCAAATCGACAGGTTTTCCCTCAGCCTTCTTCAGCACCGTCAGCCGGGGTGCTTTTGATGTGGACATCGCGACATCCTCCATGGGGCATCTGGCGCGATCGTCGATCCAGAAGTTGCGCAGGGAATAAACAGGGGTTTCATGCTCGATATGTGGGGTACGCATAATAGATCCTTGATCTGGGAGCCTGAGCGATCAAGCCGCTCAGCGACTTCAATGTCAGGTCCGATGCTATAGATCGCGCTTCCGACGACCAACCTGAAAAAGTCGTCGGAAATATCCCCTGCTTGCCGCAAAACCCGCCATTTTCCGTAGGACGTCAACGCGAGATTCCTGCCATCAGCCGCCGAAGTGATAACTCACATCCAGCCACCACTGCCGTCCATACGGGTCATAGTTGCCGGTCGGGTAATACGGCCAGCCCGCCGAGTCATCGTGTTTGATCTGATTGAGCACGTTGTTCACGGTCAGCCCGACGCTCGCGCGGTCATTGAGCTTGTAACGCGCACTGGCGTTGAACACCGTCCAAGGCGACAGGCGCCCGTCCCCTGCACCGTTGGTCACCGAGCCGTAACGAATGCCCATCAGCGTCGCCGTGGCTTTCTGGTAATCCCAGGTGAGACTGGCGTTGACCTTGCTGCGCCAGTCGTAATTGGTGCGCGAGGTACGCAAGTCTTGCGTCGGCGCTTCTTCCGATTCCTTGTAGTAATGCGACAACACCAGGGTGTAACCCAGCGCCGAACTGAACGCGCCGTATTGCCCGGCGCCCCAGCGGATATTGCTCTTGAAGTCCAGGCCGCTGACCCGCTCGCTCGCGGCGTTGATCGCGTTGACCCGCACGCGATTCAACTGGTTCGGATCGACCGCGGCATTGCCGGCGTTACGATCAATGCGCGCCAGGGTCGACTGGCAATTGGCCGAGTTGATGTCCTGGGTGCCGTTGCGGCACTCGTTCTCTTGTTGCAGCAAGCGGTTTTCATCGACGGTGGTCAGCAAATCGTCGATCTCGACGCGCCAGAAATCGGTGGAGAAATCGAAGTTGCGCGACGGTGACCAGACGAACCCGTAGGTCCACGATTTGCCACGTTCGGACTCCAGATCAGCGGTGCCACTCTGGGTGTAATCGACGCGCCCGCGATCACACGCGCCCTCCACGCCCTGGCTGCAACCGTAGTAATCGATCTGCGCCGGATAGTAGCCGTTGCTGTCGGATTGATAGATGTAGTTCAGATCCGGTGCGCGGAAACTGGTGCCGTAACTGCCGCGCAGCAACAGGCTGGTCACCGGGCGCCATTCCAGCCCCAGGTTGTAAGTCTTCTGCTGCTCGGTGCGGCCGCTGAATTTGTACTGATCCCAGCGCCCCGCCGCCGTCGCCAGCACGGTGTCAGTGACCGGAATGCTGAACTCGCCGCCCGCCGCGTAACGTTTGCGCGAGCCACCGGAACTTTGCTGTGGGCTCACGCCGTAAAAAGTGCCGTCGTTAAGTCCATCATCCGGGTCGACGCGGTATTCCTGTTTGCCCGCCTCCAGCACCCCGGCGAATCCCACGGGGCCGGCCGGCAAGTCGAACAGATCACCATTGACCGAAGCGTTGTAACTGGTCGACACCGATTTGCTGCTTTGGGTCAGGTTGCCGCGAAACTGCTGCCATTCCTGCGGTGTCAGCGGCCGGTCGAGACGCGAGGCATCCGGAGCAAACACCGGGTAACCGCCGCTGACACCGAGTTGCGGGCCAAGGTAGAAATCCTGAATCGAAGACAGTGGCGTATAACGCGTGGTCCTGACGCTGCGATATTCCGAGCGATTGGCCGCCAGATCGTAGCTCCAACCGGTGTCGGCAATCTTGTCCGAGAGACCGAGGGTGCCGGTCCACGAGGTGTCGCGCCACTTGCTGTTGTTGCTGGTGCGCCCGCCAATTTCTTCCTCACCGAAACGGCGATACCAGCGTTCCAGATTGCCGCTGTTCTGGTTGATGAAATCCGGCGAGGTGAAGGTCGGCCCGCGCGTGTTGTTCTGGATGTGGTCGAGGCCGTACATCAAATCGGCGAAGACCTGGCCGCTGTCGCTGAAATGCCAGGTGCCACGGGTATAGCCGTCGTAGTTTTCCTTCTGGGTCTGCACGGTCCAGTAGTCGTTGTACATCTGATCGGTACGGCAGCGCCCGCCGCTGTTGACCAGTTTGTTGTCGAAGGTGCCTTGGTAGGCGCCGCAGCCCGGTCCGAGATAGCGACTATTGGTCAGGTCGCGGCGGTAACCGACATCCGCCAGCGGACCGCTTTGCATGAAACCACGGTCATCGGCCCAGATCGGATCGCGGTTGGTCAGCTCCAGGCCGAACAGGCCGTCGAAGTCGCCCCAACTGCCGCCACCGCTGATCTGCAAGCGCTGATTGTCACCGCCGCCGCGTTCGCTGGTGCCGCCCTTGAGGTTGACGTCGACGCCGTTGATCTTGTCTTTGAGGATGATGTTGACCACCCCGGCGATCGCGTCCGAACCGTAAATCGCCGAGGCACCGCTGCTGAGGATTTCGATGCGCTCGATGACCGCCGACGGAATATTCGCCAGGTTGGTGAAGTTGACCTTGCCGTCGTACGGCGTCGGATAGTCGGCGACGCGGCGGCCGTTGATCAGCACCAGCGTATGGTTCGGACCGAGGCCGCGCAGGTTGAGTGCGCTGGCCGCCGGCTGCCAGGTGTTGCCGTAATCTTCGCCTTGGGTCATGCCGGTGTTTTGCGTCTGCGTCGCCAGGGCGTCGTAGACGTTTTTGTAGCCGCGCGCTTCCATTTCCTCGTGGGTGATGACGTTGACCGGCGTGGCGCCATCACTCTGCGCGCGGGCAATGCGCGAACCGGTCACAGTGACTTTTTCCATGCGGTAATCGGCGCTGGTGACCGGCGCTACGGCGGTGACTTTCGCCGGCACATCGGCCGCGCGAACCGTTAAACCCTGGGCGCTTTGTTCGACTTGCAGACCGCTGCCAAGCAAGGCCTTTTCCACCGCCTGACGACCGCCCAAAACCCCGCGCACCGCCGCACTGCGTTTGCCTTGTACCAGTTGCTGACTGAAAGAAATCGGTACGCCGCTCTGCCGCGAGATGTCCAGCAGCACTTCGTCGAGCGGCCCGCTGGCAATGTCGAAGGTGAACATCGCCGCTGCCGATTCCTGGGCCACCGCCGCCCATGGACTGATGCCCATCGCCAACGCAGCGGCGAGGGTCAATCGAGGTAATTGTTGTTTGATTGAGAACATCGAAGGGTTTCCCTGTTGTAGGCATCTGCAGGGAATGAGCAGCGGGCCAGCGCTTTTTATAGGGCGGCGATTAGGCCAAGAAGTTATGGGTTTATAACCGCGCGTCGATGCTGACCCAGTACGGGTTGTGCCAGGTGACGCGGATCGGCAGCGAGCGTTCCAGCAGTTGCAACGTACGATCGCTGTCGTCGAGCGGATAGAGGCCGCTGAGGCGCAGGTCGGCGACTTCCGGGCTCAGATGCAAGATGCCGCGACGGTAGCGGCGCAGGCTGTCGATGACTTCGTACAAAGGCCGGTCGCGCACCTCCAGTCGACCTTGCACCCAGGCACTTTCCTGACCGTTGCTGCGCTCCAGCGACAGCAGCCCGGCGCCGTTGAACAACAAACTTTCGCCTGCCTCCACCACTTGCCGCGCACCGCCGGCGGTGACCACTTCGACCTGCGAATGGAGCATCACCAAGCGCGTCGCCTCCTCTTTGTACTGCACGAGAAACTTCGTCCCCAGTGCACGCATGCGACCGTGCCCGGTCTCGACCACAAAGGGCCGCGCCGACTCTTTCGCCACATCGACCAACAACTCGCCGCTGCGCAACGCGAGCAAGCGCTGCTGGCTGTCGAACAAAGGCACCACTCGACTGCGTGCATTGAGCGTTAAAGCGCTGCCGTCGGCGAGTGTGAAGTCACGCCGCTCTCCGGTTCCGGTCGACAACTCCCCCGCCTCCGGCAGCCAGCCGTAACGTCGCCCGAGCAATGCGGCCAACAGCGCAACACCGAGCACACTCAAACTGCCGCTGATAAAGCGTCGACGACTCGACGGCGCATTGAGGCTGTGCAGCAAACTGTTGCGCGGCACGTTGCGCAGGCTCGGGTTGCGCAGCAGATTCAGGCTGCCGCCCATTTGCTCGATGACCTGCTGATGCCGCGGATCGGCGACCCGCCAGGCCTCGAACGCAGCCCGCTCGGCCGTGCCCGCCTCGCCCGACTGCAACAACGCCAGCCATTGCGCGGCCTCGTCGATCACCGCTTCGTCCGGCCTCATGCCTGCATCGCCTGATAGCAACGCTTGAACGCTTCGACCATGTATTGCTGCACGCGACTGGTCGACACGCCGAGGCGCTCGCCAATCTCGCTGTAGGTCAAACCGTCGAGCTGGTGGTAGAGAAACGCCGCTTTGGCCTTGGCCGACAGCCCGTTGAGCAAGCGATCGACCGCCAGCAGCGCTTCGATCACCAGCGCCCGCTCTTCCGGAGACGGATGCACCGGTTCCGGCGCCAGCGCCAGGCTTTCCAGATAAGCGCGTTCAAGGTCCTGGCGACGCCAGCCTTCGTAGACCAGCCGCCGGGCGATGGTAGTCAGCAGCGCGCGTGGCTCGCGAATGGCCGTCGGGTCCGGCAATGCCAGCACCCGCAGAAAGGTTTCCGAGGCGATGTCCTGCGCACTGTGCGGGCAACCCAGCGTGCGGCCAACGGCAGCGCACAGCCAGCGATAGTCCTTTTGGAACATCTGCCCGATGATCTGGTAATGCGGGTTGTACCCACCCATGCCTTGCTCCCTGAAACGGGTCCCACCCGCTGCGAAAAACCATCGTTCTGCCGGGATCGTCCGGCTCTGATCAGGCGCGACTGTGCAATAGCCTCGAAGACATTTGAAGTAATAAAAAATCAGCACAAGCAAACCATTGAGCATAAGGCGCTTCGTCGCCGCAGAAATACTGGCTGACAGAACGTTGACCTCGATCACTGGCGCGTGGCCGGTCACTGATTAATCTCGCGGCTCCATCGAAAGCCAGGGACGGCTCACCGAGAGCCGTGGCTGAACCCACTCAAGGAAGAGAAGCATGCGACCTCTCAACATCATTCTGCTGTCGTCAGCGTTCAATGGCCTGACCCAACGTGCGTGGCTGGAACTGCGCGAGGCCGGGCACTCGCCCAGCGTCGTGCTGTTTACCGATGAAAACGCCGTGTGCAAACAGATCGAACACAGCGGCGCCGATCTGGTGATCTGCCCGTTCCTCAAGGACCGCGTACCCCAGGCGCTGTGGAGCAATACCCAGCGCCCGGTGGTGATCATCCACCCCGGCATCGTCGGCGATCGCGGCGCCAGTGCCCTCGACTGGGCGATTACCAACGAGCTACCGAGCTGGGGCGTCACCGCGCTGCAAGCCGTCGAAGAAATGGACGCCGGCCCGGTGTGGGCGACCTGCGAATTCAACCTGCCGGCGGGCCTGCGCAAATCCGAGCTGTACAACGGCCGGGTCAGTGACGCGGCGATTCGCTGCATTCGCGAAGTGGTGGAGAAATTCATCGAAGGGTTCGGGCCAGTGGCTCTGGACTATGCCGATGCGCAAGTACGTGGGCGTTTGCAGCCGAACATGAAACAGGTCGACCGCAGTTTCAGCTGGCACGACTGTGCCCGGTTCATCAAACGCTGCATCGATGCCGCCGACGGCCAGCCCGGTGTGCTGGCGAGTCTGGCCGGCGGTCAATATTACGTTTATGACGCACACCTCGATTCGCGCAATGGCATGCCCGGCGAGATTCTTGCGGTGCATGACGATGCCGTACTCGTTGCGGCGGGCGATCAAAGCCTGTGGATCGGTGCACTGCGGCGCAAACCGCAACCCGGCGAAGAAACCTTCAAGCAACCGGCGCGGCACCTGTTGGCCGAACAATTGGCCGACGTGCCGGTGCTGGACTGGTCGGTTGCCACGCAGCCGTTCAGTGATGAAGCCTATCAACCGCTGCGTTATCGCGAATCCGGCAACGTCGGCGAGCTGACCTTCGAGTTCTACAACGGCGCCATGAGCACCGAGCAATGCCAGCGCATGGTCGCCGCGCTGCGCTGGGCCAAGTCCCGTGATACGCAGGTGTTGCTGATCAAGGGCGGGCGCGGCAGCTTTTCCAACGGCGTGCATTTGAACGTGATTCAAGCCGCGCAGGATCCGGGCGCCGAAGCCTGGGCCAATATTCAGGCGATCGACGATGTCTGCGCAGAACTGCTGACGGCCCGGCAACTGGTGGTCAGCGGCGTCACCGGCAATGCTGGCGCCGGTGGTGTGATGCTCGCGCTGGCCGCCGATATTGTGTTTGCCCGTGCCGATATCGTGCTCAACCCGCATTACAAGAGCATGGGTTTGTATGGCTCCGAATACTGGACCTACAGCCTGCCTCGCGCCGTCGGCCCGGCCCTGGCCGAGCAATTGACCCAGGCCTGCCTGCCAGTGAGCGCGGTGCAGGCGTGGCAACTGGGCATGGTTCAGGAAATCGGCCCGCGCTGCCCGGACGAGTTTTCCCTGTGGTTGCTGCAGCGGGCCAACGGAGTAGTGAGCGATCCGACCTATGCGGCGGTGCGTGAACGCAAGGCGCGGGTTGATCAGATGTTGATCCAGCAAAGCCGCGAAACTGAACTGCAAGAGATGCAGGAAGACATGCTCTACAACCGCAATCAATTTGCCGAGAAGTGCCGCAATTTTGTCTTCAAGCGCAAGGTCTGTGGCACGCCGACGCGGTTGATCGAGGAGTGGGCGCGGGGGCGGTTGACCGAGTTGGCCAGTTGATTTTGGCGGTGACTGCTTTCCCCTCATCGGAACGCCGCCCGCCTATCCCTCTCCCAAGGGAGAGGGAACTGACCGAGGTGTCTCGCGCCCTGCATCGACCTGAAAAATCGGATCGATTATGGATTCAACGCTGATCGTTCAAGTCAGTGCATTGCTTCAATATCCCCCAATCAGTCCCCTCTCCCTCAGGGAGAGGGTTAGGGTGAGGGACTTTTGCCTTTACAATGCCCGACACCTCAAACACCGGCCCGCCCATGGACATCGATCTCGCTCGCACCTTTCTGGAAATCGTCCGTCACGGCAGTCTCGCCGCTGCCGCGCAGAAGCTGTTCGTCACGCAAACGGCGATCACCGCACGCGTGCAAAAACTCGAAAGTCAGCTGGGCAGCACGCTGTTCGTACGCAACCGTGCCGGGGCGAAACTGACGCCCAATGGCGAGGCCTTTGTCATCTATGCCAATCAACTGGTGCAGACCTGGGAAGCCGCGCGCCGTGACCTGCCGCTGCCCGAGGGCTATCACAACGTGCTGCACATCGGTGGCGAAGTCAGCCTGTGCAACCCGTTGATGCTCAGTTGGGCGGCGGAGCTGCGCGAGAAAATCCCCGGGCATGCCCTGCGCATGGAAATTCGCGATGGCGAAAACCTGCTCCGCCAGCTCGAACTCGGTGTGCTCGACGCCGCGCTGGTCTACCAGCCGGAATACTGGCCGGGATTGCAGGTCGAGCAAGTGCTGGAAGAAAAACTGATTCTGGTGCGCGCACCCGATCGCCCCGATCCCTACGTCTACATCGACTGGGGCCCGGACTTCCGCCGCCAACACGACGCTGCCCTGCCGGAAAAAGCCAAAGCGGCGCTGAGTTTCAATCTCGGCCCGCTGGCCCTGCAATACATCCTCGAGCACGGCGGCAGCGGCTACTTCCGCACCCGCGTAGTGCGCACCTATCTGGAAAGCGGCGCTCTCGAAGCGGTGACCAAAGCCCCGGAATTCGGCTATCCGACCTACCTCGTCTACTCACGCGATCGCGATTCGGCGACGCTGCAGCAAGCTTTCAATCTGCTGCGCGAAGTGATCCGCACCGATGACGATTGGTCGCAGCGCTGGAATCCTCTGAGCTGAAGCGGCGGCTTTGCACCGGAGCATGGCGCATGTGACACCGAGGTGCGGCCTGCACAAACGGCCGGATCGGCTAATCTGCCGGGTATAACAACAATCCCCGCAGGTGATGCAGTGAGGCAGACCACCGAGGCATTTCGCAGCCGCTACCGCGCGGCCATTCATCCGCTGTACAACCCGTGGCTGCACGGTGCGTTCGTGCTGCTGTTCGGCGCGCTGGCCATCGGCGCATTCTGGAGCAGCGTGCAGCAGGTCAGTCTGCTGGAGTGGCTGACGGTGCCGCTGACCCTGCTCTTCTTCAACTTCGGCGTGTACATGGTCCACCGCCATCTCGGCCACCACAAAAAGACCTTCGCGAAAATGTTCTATGCCCGGCATGCGGGCGATCATCACAGCTTCTTCACCCCCGGCCACATGACCTACGACAGCGCCCGCGACTGGCGGGTGATTCTGTTCCCGGCGTGGCTGATCGTGCTGCACACACTGGTGGTTACCCTGCCGCTGTGGTGGTTGTTCGCACACGCCAACGCCAACGTCGCCGGGTTGTTCGGTGGCTGCATGGTTCTCGGTTATCTGACTTACGAAGTGTTCCATGCCTGCGAACACCTGCCGCCGCACAACCCGCTGACGCGCCTGCCATGGATCCGCCAGATGCGCCGCTTGCACGAGCTGCATCACCGCCGCGAGCGCATGCAGGAACGCAATTTCAACATCGTCCTGCCACTGATGGACTACCTGTTCGGCACCCTGTACTGGGAGCCGGAAACCGCCCCTCTGAGTTATTCGAGAATGCCCATGACCCGCATGCAGCACACCATCGATATCGCTGGCGAACCCATTGCCGTGCTTGCCTATGCCGCCAGCGTCGGGCGCTGGCCGGAGTGGCACCCGTCATCGCTGAAAATCGACGGGCCACACGGCCCGCTGCATGCCGGCACGCGCTTTGAAGAGGATATTCACGCCGGCGGCCGTGAAGGCCACTTGAGCTGGGAAGTCACCGAGTATTTGCCCGGTCGGCGCTGGTGCGCGCGGGCGCAAGGTGATCACGGATTGTCGTTGCTGCTGACCTATGAATGCGGCGCCGAGGGGAACGGCACGCGATTTGTGCGCACGCTGGATTATCGCTTCGCCGGGCTGGGCATGCGCATCGCCAATCACTTGCTGCTCAAACGCCGCATCGAGCGCGAATCTGCCGCGTCGATGCTGGCGCTGCGTGACATGGCCGCGCAATACCTGTCATCGGCGAGGGCCAGCGCGTGAAGCTGCGACATCTGCTATTGCTGGTGGTGCTCATCGTCATCGGGTTTTTATCGTTGATGCCGACCAAAGTCGAACCCGTAGCCTGGACGCCGCCGCCAGCACCATCGCTGACAGAAGGCATTTATGCCGAGAACCAGAAACTCAAAGCCGCAGTGCAGGTCGGGCCGAGCGACATCGAAGGGCCGGAAGCCTTGCTGCTGGAGAGTGACTTCTTGATCACTGGGCTGCACGACGGCCGACTGATCCGTACCAGCCTCGACGGCCAGCAACGCAAAGTGCTGGCCGACACCGGTGGTCGCCCGCTGGGCCTGGCTCGCCATCCGAACGGCTTGCTGGTGATCGCCGACGGGGTCAAGGGCTTGTTGTCCCTTGATGCGCAGGGTCAGTTGATTCCCCTGACCACGGCGGCCAACGGTCTGGCATTTGGTTTTACCGATGACGTGGCCATCGACAAGTCCGGGCACTACGCCTACTTCAGCGATGCTTCCAGCCGTTGGGGTTACGGCCATGACGGCGAAGCGATCATCGAACATGGCGGCGACGGACGCCTGCTGCGTTATGACTTTCAGAGCGGTAAAACCAGCGTGCTGCTGGACAGACTGGAGTTTGCCAACGGCGTGACCCTCGGCCCGGACGACGCCTATGTGCTGGTCAACGAAACCGGCGCCTACCGCATCAGCCGTTACTGGCTGAGCGGGCCGAAAGCTGGCACTCATGACCTGTTCATCGACAACTTGCCGGGGCTGCCGGACAACCTCGCGTTCAATGGCAGCAACCGGTTCTGGGTGGCGTTGTATGCGCCGCGCAATGCTTTGCTCGACGGCACTGCGGGGCATCCGTTCGTGCGCAAGATGATCGTGCGGGCGCTGACGGTTTTACCGAAACCGGTGGAGAAACGCGGGTTTGTGCTGGGCCTGGATCTGGAGGGCAAGGTGATCGCCAATCTGCAGGATGCGAGCGGTGGCAATTATTCGCCGATTACCACGGTGCGCGAGTATGGGCCGTGGTTGTACTTTGGCTCGTTGAAAGCCACGCATATGGCGCGGATGCCACTGGATGCGGCCCTGAAGTGAATCTGAAAGTTTTGTGTTGAAGGGGCTGACGCCATCGCGAGCAGGCTCACTCCTACAGGGGAATGCGTTTCAACTGTGGGAGCGAGCCTGCTCGCGAATGCGGTCTGTCAGTTACTCGATTTATCGAACTTGTCCGGATCTTCGTCTTCAGGCAGATCCTCATCCGGCTCTTCGGGATTGGCCGTGGTATGCGCCGGGCTGTTGGGTTCGGGATGCGTGGGAACCGGGTCGAATGCGCCCTGCTCTTCACTGGGGAATTTGGGATCGTTCATAAGGCACCTCGCAATGAGTCGGATGGAAGACTCTGTACATTCGAGGTGCCGGTCGTGGCTGTCGTTCCAGTCAATCCGCAACCGTAGGTCGGCGGATCAATGGGCCATCAGGATCGCGCCTGTAGTTGCTCGACGATCTTGTCCTTGACCTGCAAGCGCTTCTCTTTGAGTTTTTTCAGCGTGTCATCGCTGGGTGCATCCGAGGTGGCTGTCTCGGCCTTGACCACGTCGGCGTCCGCCTGGGAATACTTGTTGATCAGTGCGTCCAGATGTGGATCCGCGGTGCGTTTTTGCTGGATCTCTTCCTTCGTAAGCTTCAAATCCTGTAACAGATCATGGGTCACCGGCATGGAACACCTCCGTCAGTTGATCGGCAGCCAGCACGACCGATGCGCTGGCCCGTTATCAGAATGGCCTTGGTTGAGCCGTTCTGTCGACCACCTGTCAGACCAGCGGTGGCCGTTCGTCGCCCTGTCGCAAATGCGATAAAACCTTTATTCGCAGCGTTGCCTCCATTGGATAACCCCAACAAAAAACTGCGTGGAGATACACCAATGGACGGATTCAACCTGCGTCATCTGGTTTTGGCTGTCGCTTTGAGCAGCGGCATGGGCAGTGCTTTCGCCGCCACGGACAACAACTTTGTCGATAACGCCGCTGCCGGTGGCATTGCCGAAATCGAAACCAGTCGTTTAGCCCTGGAAAAGAGCCAATCGGCGGACATCAAGGCGTTCGCCAACATGATGATCACCGATCACGGTAAAGCCAACGATGAACTGGCGACCATTGCCAAGGCCAATGACATCGAGGTCCCGGACACCACAACGCTGGTCAAACAGGCCAAGGAAAAAATCCTTGAAGTGCGTGATGAGTCTTTCGACGCGGCGTACGCCAACAATCAGGTGAAGGCGCACGAAGAGACCATCGAGCTGTTCAAGAAACAAGCCAATACTGTGACCGATGACAAGGTCAAAGGCGCTCCTGAACTGAAGGCCTTTGCGCAGAAAATGCTGCCGGCGCTGGAGAAACACCTCGCGGCTGCCAAAGAATTGCAGGCCAAGCATCCGAGCAAGTAAAAGCTTTACCCTCACCCCAGCCCTCTCCCGGAGGGAGAGGGAGCCGACCGAGGTGGATGTTCGAGTTACGCCGACTTGAAAATCTTGAGTCGAACTCAGGCTCTGAACAGTCCCTGACTTGAAATCTCGAGTTGAACCTGATTTTTGAAAAGCACCGAGATCGGCTCCCTTCCCCCTCGCCCCCTTGGGGGAGAGGGCTGGGGTGAGGGGGATCGATCTCAGCCACACCACCAGACTCCAGCGAAAAAAAGGCCGCATCCATAAGATGCGGCCTTGTCATATCCGCCGAAATCAACCGCCATCCGTATCAATATCGGCATCCGTATCCTCCCCCGGTTTCGCCCGATCCGGCTGCGGTTCGAAGCCCGGACTGAACTCATTGTCGTTATCCGTGTGCTGGTTCTTCTGATCCACCGCCGGGTCGGCACTCTGCGCCTGACCGTCATCGCCCTGCTGCTGCGTCGGTGCCGGCTGCCCCGGCACCTGCGGGTCGATCGCCGGATCATTGCGATTGATCGGTTCGCCAGATTGGCTCTGCTTCGTTTGCTCGTTCATGGCCACCTCGTTGGTCAAACACCCCCGGCGCACATCCGCCGGGTGTCAAAGATTCGAAGCCTGCCGCGCGCCAACGTTCAAAACATCGCCGCTCGCCGGTACGCCGACTAGAGTTACCGGGACGTTCCTTGCGCCAGATCAAAAATATACGTGCATGAACGAACAACTATTTCGAACGGCAAATGTCGATCACTTCGCGGCGATCATTTTCACGATCGCCCCCCAATTCGCGACGGAGCAACAGGCACATGGCAGCACTGCAGAACAGCACACTCGATGCGATGAAAAACAAACAAGCACAACTGCTGAGTGAATGGGTCAACGGACTGGAAGCCAGCGGTGCCACGCGCAATCTGAAAGACCACGACATACAGCAACAAACCGGCGAATTCCTGCAACTGGTGATCAGTGGTCTGCAAAACGACAACGGCACCAATGTGGCCGCGCCGGGCTGGGAAACCACCCGTCAGTTCCTCGAAAAACTGTCCCACAGCCGCGCCCTGCTCGGTCAGGATTCGCAACAGACCGCCAGTTTTATCTTCGCCCTCAAAGGCCCGTTGTTTAACCTGCTGCAGAGCCATTACAAAGATCAGCCTGCGCTGCTCGCCGAACAACTCTGGGAAATCTCCGAGCTGCTCGACGCCTTCGGCATGCACACCATCCGCACCTTCCAGAAATCCCGCGAAGCGGTGATCAAGCGTCAGCAGGAAGAACTGCTGGAGCTGTCGACCCCGGTGGTCAAGCTGTGGGACGGCGTGCTCGCGCTGCCGATGATCGGCACCCTCGACTCGCAGCGCACGCAAGTGGTGATGGAGTCGCTGCTGCAACGCATCGTCGACACGGGTTCGGAAATCGCCATCATCGACATCACCGGCGTGCCGACCGTCGATACCCTCGTCGCCCAGCACCTGTTGAAAACCGTCACCGCGATCCGCCTGATGGGCGCCGACTGCATCATCAGCGGTGTGCGTCCGCAAATCGCGCAAACCATCGTCCACCTCGGTCTCGACCTGCAAGGCGTGGTGACCAAGGCCAATCTGGCCGACGCATTGAAACTGGCCCTGACCCGTCTGGGTGTCAGCCTCGTCAAGACGGTATAAGCATGGAACGTATCCCGATTCTCCAGATGGGCAAGTTCCTGCTGGTGACCATTCAGGTCGATATGCATGACCAGCTCGCCCTCACCCTGCAGGACGACTTGTCCGAGCGCATCAGCAAGACCTCGGCGCGGGGCGTGCTGATCGACATCTCGGCGCTGGACATGGTCGACTCGTTCATTGGCCGGATGATCAGCACGATCTCCGGCCTGTCGAAAATCATGGACGCCGAAACCATGCTGGTCGGCATGCAGCCGGCGGTGGCGATCACCCTGGTCGAACTCGGCCTGACCCTGCCCGGGGTCAGCACGGCATTGAACGTCGAGCGCGGGATGAAGCTGTTGCAGGAACGAGTAGACCGGCAATGACCGTTCGCAGCAGCGGTACTCAACCCATTCACATCGAGCAGGATGTCGTGCTCGCGCGCCAGACAGCACGCAAACTGGCCACCGAATGCGGCATGCGCCTGATCGACCTGACGAAAATGGTCACGGCGGTCAGCGAACTGGCGCGCAACACCATGGTTTACGGGGGCGGCGGCGACATGGACTGGCAGATTCTCGATGAGGATCACAAGGTCGGTCTGCGCCTGACGTTTCGTGATGAAGGGCCGGGCATCGCCGACATCAAGCTGGCGATGACCGATGGCTGGACGTCCGGCAGCGGCATGGGGCTGGGCCTGACCGGCGCAAAACGGCTGGTCGAAGAGTTCGAACTCGACACCGAGCCCGGCAAAGGCACACGCATAACGATCACCCGATGGACATGAATATCGTGGGGACGTTGACTCAGGTTCTGCCAATCGAAGACAGCAGTCAGATCGGTTATGCCCGGCGCACCGCGCAGCAACTCGCTGAACAGCATGGCTTTGATGAGCGCGATGCCGGGCGTGTCGCGTTGGTTGCCACTGAACTGGCGAGCAATGTGCTCAAACATGCCACTCACGGCGCACTGCATCTTCGGGTATTACCACGGCCTACGGGTTTCGGCATCGAGATGCTCGCGGTGGATCGCGCTCAGGGCTTTGATCTGGAGGCCTGCATGGCCGACGGATTCTCCACGGGCGGCACGCAGGGGATCGGCCTCGGTGCAGTTTCGCGGCAGACCGAAGTATTTGACGTCTATGCCGACGCCCGTGGCGCGGTACTGTTGGCGCGTCTTTACCCGCGCACGGACCGCGATCCGGATATCCGTTATGGCGTCAGCCAGCACTCGTTGCACAACGATCCGGCGTGCGGTGACGTTTGGCACCTGAAGTATGAAGGCGCCAGCATCAGCGCGCTGGTGATCGATGGCCTCGGGCATGGCGAGGAAGCCGAACGCGCCGGTCGTGCGGGGGCGCAGACCTTTGCCCTGGCTCCGTTTGCCGATCCGGTGATGCTGATGGAAGACATGCACCGCGACATGATCGGCACTCGTGGCGGTGCCGTCGCGTTTACCCAGTTCGACGGCAGGCGCGACAGCCTGACCTTCGCTGGCGTGGGCAATATTGGCGCCAGCCTGATCGCCGCTGACAAATCGCGCGGTCTGGCCTCGCACCCAGGTATCGTCGGCGTGCAATACCGAAAAGCCCGGCCCTTTGACTATGCTCACGTGAACGGACATCTATTGATCATGTACAGCGACGGCTTGCAGTCCCGTTGGAATCTACAAGACTACCCCGGCCTGGTGCATCGCCACCCCGCTGTGATAGCCAGCGTCCTGCACCGCGACTTCAGTCGCGGGCGTGACGATGCAACAGTATTGGTCGTTGCCCTGGAGGCCGCCCATGGCTGAGTCACCGATTTTGAGCAGCGCCGAACAGACCGCGTTGATTGCGCAGTTGCAGAGCGAATCCGCCGCACTGCGCGAAGAACTCGATGAAACCAATCAGGGCGTGCTCGCGCTGTACGCCGAGCTCGACACTCAGGCCGAGCAATTGCGTCAGGCCTCGGATCTCAAAAGCCGATTCCTGTCCTACATGAGCCACGAATTCCGCACGCCTTTAGGCTCGATCCTCAGCATCAACAGCCTGCTCGCCGACGAGCTCGACGGCCCGCTCAGTCCCGAGCAGCACAAACAGGTGGCGTTCGTCAGCACGGCGGCACGCGAGCTCAGCGACATGGTCGATGACCTGCTCGACCTGGCGAAGATCGAGGCCGGGCGCATCACCATTTCCCCGGCGTGGTTCGACATGTTCGACCTGTTCTCCGCGCTGCGCGGGATGTTCCGGCCGATTGTCGATGCCACTGCGGTGGATCTGATCTTTGAAGAACCCGGCGGCTTGCCGCGCCTGTACACCGATGACAAGAAACTCGCGCAGATCTTGCGTAACTTCATTTCCAATTCGCTGAAGTTCACCACCCGTGGCGAAGTGCGGGTGTCGGCGCGCCTCGAAGGCGTGGACAAGATCCGTTTTGCCGTCAGCGACACCGGAATCGGTATCGCTGCGGAGTTGCATGGTGCATTGTTCGAGGACTTTTCCCAGGTCGACTCGCCGCTGCAGAAACGTCTGCGCGGCACCGGGCTGGGCCTGTCACTGTGCAAACGCTTCGCGGCCCTGCTCGGCGGTGAAGTCGGGCTGGAAAGCACGCCGGGGGTTGGCTCGACCTTCTTCGTGGTCATTCCACTGGCGATCGCTCTGGAGAACGTCGATGAAACGTGACATCCGCCTGTTGATCGTCGACGACAACGTCGCCACCCGCTACGCCCTGCGTCGACGGCTGGAGCGGCACGGTTACGAGGTGCTGGAAGCCGGCACCGGCGGTGAGGGGCTGGCGCTGATTGACAGCGAAACGCTCGACGCGTTGATCCTCGACGTCAATCTGCCGGACATGAGCGGTTTCGACATCGTGCGTATCCTGCGTGCTGACACACGCACGGCGCTGCTGCCGGTAATCCATGTCTCCGCCGCGTCGATCCAGACCGGTGACATCATCACCGGCCTCGACGCCGGTGCCGATGCCTACCTGATTCACCCGGTCGACCCGGATGTGCTGCTGGCCACCCTGCGCACGCTGTTGCGGGTACGCGACACGGAAAATGCCCTGCGTGAAAGCGAGGCGCGGTTCCGCGAGATTTTCGTCAATGTGTCTGCGCCGATTGCGGTGCTTGATGCACATTTGAAAGTGCACGAATGCAACCACGCCTTCGCACAACTGATCCTCGACAATCAGGACCCGCAAACCCTGCGCGAATGCTTTGCCGACGATCAAAGCGCAATTCTCAACGAGCTGCGCCTGCGCCTGGTCGATGGCGAGCGCTGGAAAGGCACGCTGAACATGCGCGTGCAGGGTGAGATTCGTGAAACCGAGTGGCAGATTTCGCCGTACCGCACGCCCGAACTGAGCCTGGTATTTGTCGAAGACGTCACCGAACACCGTCATCGCGAGCGCTCGCATCTGGCCCGTCTGGACGACACCACCACGCAACTGGCCAAGGAAACCGCCGAACGCGTACGGGCCGAGGCGCAATTGCTGCAAGTGCAGAAAATGGATGCGCTAGGCAAGCTCACCGGCGGCATCGCCCATGACTTCAACAACCTGCTGACCGGGATCATCACCAGCCTGGAGTTGATCCAGAAGCGTGTCGCCGATCAACGTCTGGACAAGGTGCAGTTTTATTCTGAAGCGGCGCTGAATTCAGCGATGAGCGCGGCGTCCCTCACCCATCGTTTGCTGGCCTTCGCCCGTCAGCAACCGCTGGATACGCGGCCGGTGGACATCAACGATCACGTGCGTTCGCTGGAAGAACTGCTGATGCGCACCATCGGTGAACGCATCAGCCTCAAGCTTGAGCTGACCAACAAACCGGCGATCGCCCTGGTCGACCCGGTGCAGCTGGAAAGCGCGGTATTGAATCTGGTGATCAACGCCCGCGATGCGCTGCCGGCGGGCGGCAATATCTGGGTCAGCACCTACGCCGCCTATTCCCATGGCGATCCGAATCTGGCCGACGGCGCTTACGTGGCACTGTCAGTGCGTGACGACGGAACCGGGATCGAGCACAACGTCATCGATAAAGTCTTCGATCCGTTTTTCACCACCAAACCGTTGGGCCAAGGCACCGGGCTGGGGTTATCGACGATCTATGGCTTTGCCCGCCAATCGGGTGGCGACGCGCACATCCGCAGTGTCGCCCGGCGCGGCACCGAAGTGACGATCATGTTGCCGGCCACCACCGACCCGACCGGTGCCGACATCCCCCCACCCGTGGTCGATCCGCAAGGCACCGGTGAGCATGTGCTGATAGTCGAGGACATGCCGTCGGTGCGCATGTTTGTCACCGAAGTGCTGGAGGACGCGGGTTATCGCTGCACCCAGGCGGCGGATATCGAAACGGCGCTGGAGCGATTGCAGAATGATCCGTCGATCAACCTCCTGCTGACCGACGTCGGCCTGCCGCGCATGAGCGGTCGGGAATTGGCAGATGTTGCGCGAGGCTGGCGTGACGGATTGCCGATTCTGTTCATGACCGGGTATGCGGAAACGGCGATCAACCGCCAGGTGTTTCTGGGCAGTGGCATGGACATGCTGGTCAAGCCGTTCCAGATCAGTGAGCTACTCGACAAGGTCCGCCGCACCCTCGATGGTGCCTGACCACAGCTTCACAGGGATTAATGTCGAACACAGATCTAATGTAGGAGTGAGCCTGCTCGCGATAGCGGAGTGTCAGCCACAGATGAATTGACTGACCTGGCGCCATCGCGAGCAGGCTCACTCCTACAGGGGATCTGTGTGGACAGATAACGTGTTCACACCACAAAAACCTGTGGGAGCAAGCTTGCTCCGGGCGGCGTTCCGACGAAGACGTCAGCCCTGCCAACACACCTATCGGTTCAAAGCCCGAACCAGAAACGGCGCAGTCTTGCTCTTATTGCTCGCCGCAACCTTCTGCGGTGTACCCGCGACCACGATTCGGCCGCCCTGATCCCCCGCCCCCGGCCCGATGTCGATCACCCAGTCACTCTGCGCGACCACGCGCATTTCGTGCTCGACCACGATCACCGTGTGCCCCGCCGTCACCAGCGTGTCCAGTTGCTCCAGCAACCGATCGACATCGCGCGGATGCAGCCCGGTGGTCGGTTCATCCAGCACGTACAAGGTTGCGCCGCGCTGGTTGCGCTGCAACTCGGTGGCCAGTTTGATCCGCTGTGCTTCGCCGCCGGACAGTTCCGTGGCCGGTTGCCCGAGGCGCAGATAACCGAGGCCAATGTCGCGCAGCACTTCCAGCGAACGACGGATCCCCGGTTGCCCGGCAAACACCGTCACCGCTTCATCGACAGTCAATTGCAGTACCTGCGCGATGCTCAAACCCTCCCAGAGAATCGCCAGCGTCTGTGGGTTGTAGCGCGCGCCATGGCAGGTCGGGCACGGCGCATAGACACTGGGCATGAATAACAACTCGACACTGACAAAGCCTTCACCCTCACAGGTGGCGCAACGGCCCTTGGCGACGTTGAAGGAAAACTGCCCGGCGTCGTAACCCGCGCGCCGTGCCGCATCGGTGGCGGCATACAGCTTGCGCACGTTGTCGAACAGGCCTGTGTAGGTCGCCAGATTGGAGCGTGGCGTGCGGCCGATGGGTTTCTGGTCGACCTGCACTAGGCGTTTGATCGACTCCAGCCCTGAGGTCACCTGGCCGCTGCTGACCTGCGGCGCGTCATCTTCGAGGCTGAGTTCTTCCGGTTCGCTGTCCACCGGCGGACGCCCCAGCTGAGCGCCGACCAGTTCCAGCAACGCCTGACTGACCAGACTCGACTTGCCGGAGCCGGACACACCCGTCACCGAGGTAAAGCAGCCCAGCGGGAATTCGGCACTGAGGTTGTTCAGGTTGTTGCGAGTGATCCCGTCGAGTTTCAGCCACGCCGTCGGCTTGCGCGCCGTTCTAGTCTGGCGTTGCGATTCGGCAAACAGATACGCGCGAGTCTGCGACTGTGCGATCTCGGCCAGACCTGCCGGTGGGCCGCTGTACAGCACCTGCCCTCCCTGCTCGCCCGCCGCCGGGCCGACGTCGATCAGCCAGTCGGCGCGGCGCATGGTTTCCAGGTCGTGCTCGACCACAAACAGCGTGTTGCCGTCAGCCTTCAAGCGCTGCAACGCCTCGAACAAAGCCTCGCCATCGGCCGGATGCAAACCGGCGGATGGCTCGTCGAGTACATAAATCACCCCGAACAATTGCGAGCCCAGTTGCGTCGCCAAGCGCAAACGCTGCAGCTCACCGGACGACAGCGTCGGCGTGCTGCGCTCCAGCGCCAGATAACCGAGGCCCAGATCGGTCAGCGTGCTGACCCGTTCCAGCAAATCCTCGGCAATGCGCTGCGCCGCCAGGCGTTTCTCCAGCGACAGGTTCGGCGTGTGGCGCACATCCGGCGCGCTGGCATGGCCGCTGGCGCCGTGGGCCACGCGTTGCTGACGGGCCTCGCGGGTTTGCGCATGGCTCAAGGTCTCGCCGGTTTCCTCGGCGTGCTCCAGATAACTGTGCGCCGCCACGGGTTTCAAGACCTCGGCCACTTGCAGCAACGACATCTGCGCCAGTTCACCGATGTCATACCCGGCAAACGTCACCGACAACGCTTCACGCTTCAGGCGCTTGCCGTCACATAGCGGGCATGGGCTGCCGAGCATGAACTGCGCAACGCGCTTCTTCATCAGCGCACTTTGCGAATGGCTGAACGTGTGCAGAATGTAGCGTCTGGCGCCGCTGAAGGTGCCCTGATAACTCGGCTCCATCTTGCGCTTGAGGGCGACGCGGGTTTCTTCCGGGGTCAGCCCGGCGTACACCGGCACGGTCGGGGTTTCTTCGGTGAAGAGAATCCAGTCGCGCTGTTTTTTCGGCAGCTTTTTCCACGGGATGTCGACGTCGATGCCCATGGTCACGAGGATGTCGCGCAGGTTTTGCCCCTGCCACGCCAACGGCCAGGAAGCCACGGCACGCTGGCGAATGGTCAGGTTCGGATCCGGCACCATCAGCGCTTCGGTGACTTCATACACCCGCCCGAGGCCATGGCATTCAGGGCACGCGCCTTGCGGGGTGTTCGGCGAAAAGTCCTCGGCATACAACATCGGTTGCCCCGGCGGATAACTGCCGGCGCGCGAATAGAGCATGCGGATCAGGCTCGACAACGTCGTCACGCTGCCCACCGACGAACGTGTGCTCGGCGTGCCGCGTTGCTGTTGCAGGGCCACGGCCGGCGGCAGGCCTTCAATCGAGTCGACATCCGGTACGCCAACCTGATCGATCAGCCGTCGCGCATACGGCGCCACCGATTCGAAATAGCGGCGCTGGGCTTCGGCGTACAACGTGGAAAACGCCAGCGACGACTTGCCGGACCCCGAGACACCGGTAAACACCACCAGCGCATCGCGAGGAATGTCGACATCGACGTTTTTCAGATTATGTTCACGGGCGCCGCGCACCCGGACCATGCCGGCGGGTGCTTTGGAGGTGCGTTTGGAAGTCATCGACCTGCCTTGGTGAAGGAATGTTCAACGCTCAACTACCGAGCACCACGCGAATCATCTGCAACATGGCCTCCGGGCTATACGGTTTGCCGAGCAAATGCGTGTCGGGACTGAGCTGGTGATTGCGCGAGATGATGTCGCGGGTGTGCCCGGAGGTGAACAGCACCGCCACCGGCGGCGTCTGCACTTTGGCCCAGGCGAACAAGTCGGAACTCTTGATCAGCCCCGGCATGACCACGTCGGTGAAAATCAGGTCGACCTCGACACCTTCGAGGAGCATCTGCATGGCCGCATCGCCATTGCCGGCGGTCAACACGCGGTAACCTTCCTCGCGCAGCAACTCGACCGCCGAGGCGCGCACCGCGTCGTTGTCCTCGACCACCAGCAACGTCTCGTGGCCACCGCTCTGTTGCCGTTGCAGATTGGGCGATTCATCAAGGATCGGGCGCAGGCTGCGCGGAAAGTACAACTGCACCCGCGTGCCCTCGCCGACGGCACTGGCAATGTCGACATGCCCGCCGCTCTGTTTGACGAAGCCGAACACCATGCTCAGACCCAACCCGGTGCCCTGGCCATCGGCCTTGGTGGTGAAAAACGGTTCGAACACTTGCTCGAGAATGTCTTGCGCAATGCCAGCGCCGCTGTCACTGACGGCGACTCGGACAAACTCGCCGGGAACGATGCCTTTACCGGCACAAAACTCGCGGTCGAGTTGCACGTTGGCAGCGCTGAGCCCGATGGTGCCCTCGCCCTTCATGGCATCGCGGGCGTTGATCGCCAGATTGAGAATTGCGTTTTCCAGTTGATTGCGGTCGACGTTGATGTGCCACGGCGCGGTCGGCAACTGCACGTCGATCTGAATGGTTTCGCCCAACGCCCGCTGCAGTAACTCACCGACACCTTCGAAAATCTGTCGCGGGTTACACACTGCCGGCGACAACGGCTGGCGCCGGGCAAACGCGAGCAATTGCGAAGACAGCTTGGCGCCGCGTTCGACCGCCGCCAGCGAGGCGCTGACCCGGCGCTGCACATTGGCGTTGTTCGGCTCGTGACGTGCAAGCAAATGCAGATTGCCGGCGATCACTTGCAACAGATTATTGAAGTCGTGAGCGACGCCACCGGTCAAACCGCCAATGGCTTCGAGCTTCTGCGACTGACGCAACTGCTCTTCAGCCGCCAGACGCGCCTCAACCTCTTCGCCCACGCGCTGTTCGAGATTGCGGGTAAATTTGAGCAGGGATTCTTCGGCAATCTTGCGTTCATGAATGTCGATCAACACGCCGGGAAAGCGCAACGGCTCGCCGTGTTCGTCGAACTCACAGGCGCCACTGGCCAGCACCCACAGATAACTGCCGTCGCTACGCTGGACTCGGTATTCGGCGTTATACGGCTCGCCGGTCTGCACGGAATGGGCGATTCGTTCCTGTACCCAGGCGTGATCATCGGGATGGATGCGTGACTCGGCAATGTCCTGGGCCAGATTGTTCAGGTCATGATCCGGCGGATAAGAGAACGTACGGGCGAAACGCTCGTCTGCTGACAATGTGTTGTTTTTCACATCCCAGACAAACGAGCCAAGCAAGGCACCGGCATTCAGCGCCAGACGTACCCGCTCATTGTCAGCGCGGGAAGCCTTTTCGGCGGCCTGACGGCGGCGTTCGGAGTGCATGAATTCGGTGGTTTCCACCACCATCGCCATCACCCCGGCGGGCACCCCGTCATCGTTGGCGATCGGGCTGTAATACAAATCCATCCAGACGTCTTCGGGGACGCCATCGCGCAACAGCACCAGTTCTTTATTGCGGTAAGACAAAGTGCCACCGGCCAGGCAGGTATCGACCACGTGCCGGTTGAAATCGGCGACTTCCGGCCAACCCAGCTCCACCGGCGCACCGAGCAGATACGGGTGCCGACCACCGGCAAATATCGAATAGGCATCGTTGTAGATCATGTAGCCGGCGCGGCCCCAGAGCATGACCATTGGCAGCGGCGACGCCAGCATCAATTGCACCGCGCTGCACAGGCTGGCCGGCCAGGTGTCCAGCGGGCCGAGTTCGGTATGGCGCCAGTCGAACGCACTGATGCGTCCGGCCATTTCGCCTTTCCAGCCCTCACAACCATGGCTATCGGATAAAAACTGCATCGACTGACTCAGTGTCCTTAGGTGGTTGCCCGATAAATCGCGGCGCCATAACGACGCGACGCCCGTCTGTTTCGAGCGTCTTCAGTCGCATTGGTTTCATTAGAGGTATAGCCGATTTCATCCCGGTCTGGAGCCTAGACCCCGATCAGGTGCTTGAGCGGATGGTAGCCAGTTTTCATCTTCGCGGCGACGTCGAGGATGGCTTTCTCGATACCGTTCAAATGCATGCAGGTCAGCTCGATGGCCGCGCTCTGATTGCCCGCCTCGATGTATTCGATCAGGCGCAGATGCTCGTCGTCGCGACACACTTCATGACTGTCGTCGTCCAGTGCTGCGGCGTACAGCGAGGCACGGGAAATCAGCTTCTGGAACCAGTCGAGCAACACCGGGTTATTGAGGCTGCGCGCCAGTTTGATGTGGAACTCGCCGAGCAGATGAATCAACCGTTCGTGATCGCCGGCGGCATGGGCTTCGTCTTCCAGGAGCAGGTGTTCGCGCAAATCCTGCATCGCTGCAGTGTCCTTGCGCCGGCACAGTTCAGTGACGATGCCGATCTCGATCAGCCGACGGGTTTCGAACAGCGAACGGATCTCTTCGTTACTCGGCAGTGACACCGATGCACCTTTATTGGGCTCGGTAGTAACCAGTCCGTCGGCCTCCAATTGTTTCAATGCAGCGCGCACCGACGTGCGGCTGACATTGAATAACTCGGCCAATGAGGCCTCACCCAGTTTCATGCCCGGGCGTAACGAACGCTTGCTGATCGCCTCGTAAACCCCTTGGTAGACGCGGTCGACCGTGGTTTCCAGTTTCTTCTCGGTCATTCGAACACTCCTTTAGCGTCGGGCAACCAGCCCCTGGCGATGCCTGGCCATGGAAAAAGGGGGTTGCACGCGCAGATTAATCCGGGTATTTCTAAATTGCATTCATATATTGCATACAATAAATAGAGGATTGCACCATTATGGGTCAACCAATAGCAATTGAAGTGCGCAACGTCTCCAAACGGTATTCCGATGATCCTGGCCTCGCGCCAGCCCTCGACAATGTCTCGGTGAACATCGCCGACAACGAATTCTTCACCCTGCTCGGCCCTTCGGGCTGCGGCAAAACCACCTTGCTGCGGACCATCGCCGGCTTCGAACACGTCAGTGAAGGCGAGATTCGCCTGGCCGGCGAACCGGTCAACGATCTGCCGCCGTTCAAGCGTCGGGTCAACACGGTGTTCCAGAGCTACGCGCTGTTTCCGCACATGAGTGTGGCGCAGAATATCGCCTTCGGCCTCGAGATGCAGGGTCTTGATCGCAAGTTGATCCCCGATCGCGTCAACGAGATGCTCGCGCTGGTGCAAATGGAGCACCTGGCCGGGCGCAAACCGGCCGAATTGTCCGGCGGCCAGCAACAGCGCGTGGCTCTGGCCCGGGCCTTGGCGCCGAAACCGAAAGTCTTGCTGCTCGACGAACCGCTGTCGGCACTCGATCTGAAGCTGCGCAAGGAAATGCAGGTCGAACTCAAGCGCGTACAGAAAGAAGCCGGCATCACCTTCATTTTCGTCACCCACGATCAGGAAGAAGCGCTGACCCTGTCCGACCGCATCGCCGTGATGTCTGCCGGCAAGATCCTACAGATCGGCACCCCGACCGACATTTACGAACACCCCAAACACCGCTTCGTCGCGCAGTTTATCGGCGACATCAACTTCCTCCCCGGCCAGCTCAAGCACGGCGAACACAACGAAAAACTCTTCGTACCCAACGGCATGCCGATTGAAATCCCTTATCAGCAACAGAGCTTCGCCGGCAGCAGCGTGCAACTGGCGTTTCGCCCGGAGCGCTCGCAACTGGTCGACGCCAGCCAGCCGCATCACCTGCGCGGGGTGATCGAAGCGGTGCTCTACGTCGGCACCGCCACGCTCTATCAATGCCGTTTGAACAACGACATCAAAGTCATGCTGCGCGAAAACAATGAAGGCCTGAACCAAAGCCGTGCGGTCGGCGAACGCGTCGCTGTGCACTTGCCGCCGCACGCCTGCCTGTTGATGGAGGCCTGAGATGAGCGTCAGCAGCACTTCCCCTGCCCTCAACCGTGCGCTGTTGCTCAGCCCGGTGGTGTTGACCCTGCTCGCCCTGATCGCCATTCCGTTGGGGATCATGGGCTACATCAGCCTGTTGCCGCGCAACACCTACGGCGGCGTCGACTGGCAAGCGCCATGGCAACTGCAAAGTTACGTGCAGCTGTTTTTCCAGGAAGGGTTCGACGGTGAACTGGAGCTGAACTGGGTCTACGCCCAGGCGCTATTGCGCTCGGTGCTGCAGGCCGGCGGCACCACGGCGCTGTGCTTTCTGTTGGGTTTTCCGGTGGCGTTGTGGATGTCGAGCCTGACCCCGCGCCGACGCAACCTGATGGTGTTGCTCATCACTATTCCGTTCTGGACCAACCTGCTGATCCGCAACTACGCGTGGCTGATCATCCTGCGCGAACACGGTTGGGTCGCACAGAGCCTCAACGCGCTGTTGCCGAGTGCCGGCGGCATCACCCTGCTCTACAACGACTTCGCGGTGAGTGTCGGTCTGGTCTACAGCTTCCTGCCGTTCATGATTCTGCCGATCTACTCGACGCTGGAAAAACTCGACTGGCGTCTGGTCGAGGCCGCTTACGACCTTGGCGCCAATCGCTGGCACGCGTTGCGACGGATCATCCTGCCGTTGTCGATGCCCGGGGTGATTGCCGGCGCGTTGCTGGTGTTTGTGCCGAGCCTCGGCGCCTTCATCACCCCGGCGATTCTTGGCGGCGGCAAGACGCTGATGATCGGCAACCTGATCCAGCAACAGTTCGGCACCGCGCGTAACTGGCCGCTGGGCAGTTCGCTGTCATTCCTGTTGCTGGCGATTCTGCTGGTGTCGCTGGTGCTCTATGCGCTGTACAGCCGCCGCGCGGCCAAGACCATCCATCGGGGGGCCAAAGCATGATTTCCCTGCACCTGAAGAAACTCCCGGCGACCCGCGAAATAAGCCTGCTGATCCTCGCCTACCTGTACTTGCCGATCTTCGTGTTGATCGCCTACAGCTTCAACGCCAATCGCTCAGCGACGGTGTGGACCGAGCTTTCGTTTGCCTGGTACGGGCGGATTCTGGCCAACCCGTCGATTCAGACGGCGGCGCTGAATTCGATCATCGTCGCCACCATCGCTACGGTCTGTGCCACCGCGATTGCACTGCTCGCAGCACTGGCCACATACCGGCCGTTCTACGGGCAGAAAATGGTCGAGGGCGGGATCAACCTGCCGCTGATCCTGCCGGAGATCGTCACAGCCGTCGCCACCCTGCTGCTGTTCATGGCGCTGGGCATCAAGCTTGGTTTGCTCACGGTGATCGTCGCCCACATCGGCTTCTGCATTCCCTTCGCTTATCTGCCGATCCGCGCGCGGCTCAACGATCTGGACAAGAGTCTGCTGGAAGCGGCCAACGACCTGTACGCCAATCCATGGCAAGTGTTCCGCCGCGTGACCTTGCCGTTGCTGTGGCCGGCGGTGCTGTCCGGTGCGGTGCTGGCGTTCGTGGTCAGCCTCGATGATTTCATCATGACCTTCTTCGTCGCCGGCCCCGGTTCGACGACGTTGCCGGTGTACATCTTCTCGGCGATCAAGGCTGGCGTGACCCCGGAGATCAATGCGATCTCGACGCTGATGCTGGTGATCTCGATTGTCCTGGTGGTGCTGGCCTTCTGGCTGGGCCAACGCGGTAAACAACCATAAATCTGGAGCGTTCTGTTCATGAAAATCAAAAGCATGCGGTTGGCAATGTCCGGTCTGGCCCTGAGTTGTTTCGCCGCGTTCGGTGCGCACGCCGCCGAGCCGAAAGAGCTGTTTTTCTATAACTGGACCGACTACTACCCGGTCGATCTGTTGGCCAGGTTCGAGAAGGAAACCGGCATCAAGGTGACCATGGACGGTTACGACAGCAATGAAACCCTGCTCGCCAAATTGCAGGCCGGCGGCGCCGCGTATGACGTGATTGTGCCGTCGCAGTCGATCATGCAAACGCTGATCAAGCAGGACCTGCTGATGGAAATCGACGCGCCGAGCCTGAGCAATTTCCAGTACGTCAAAGGGCCGTTCCGCGATCCGGGCTTCGATCCGGGGCGCAAGTTCTCGGCGCCGTATCTGTGGGGCACCACCGGCTTCTCCTACGACAGCGCACGGGTGCCGGGCGGCAAACTGGATGACTCGTGGAAAGAGTTCTTCGAACCGCGCAAAGAGCTACAAGGCCAGCTCGCCGCATTGGATACGTCGAGCAGCGTAATCAACGCCGCCAGCCATTATCTGAATGTCGACGAATGCAGCGAAAACCCGCAGGACGCCAAGCGCATTCTGGAATTGCTGCAAAAGCAGAAACCGTTTTTGAAGATGTACAGCTCCGACAACACCGTCGACCGCATGGCCTCGGGTGAAGTGATCATGATGCAGAACTGGAACGGCTCGACCGCCCGCGCCACCTTGCAGAAGAGCACGATCAAGTACGTCTATCCGCGTGAAGGCGTGGCGATGTTCCAGGACAACTTCGCCGTGCCGAAAAGCGCGCCGCATCCAGGTAACGCGAAGATCTTTATCGACTGGATGATGAAGCCGGAGAACGCCGCTGCGGTTTCCAACGCCATTGCTTACGCCAACGGGATTCAGAGCGATTCGCTGCTTGATCCGAAGTGGAAGGTGATGGACGCGATCAACATGCCCGAAGAGTACGCCTCGCGTTTGCGGCCGGAGAAGGAATGCAGCAACAAGGCGCGCGAGCTGCAGGACCGGATCTGGTCGAAGCTCAAGGGTTGATCCGCAACCGCTGCCCTCACCCTAGCCCTCTCCCAGGGGTAGAGGGGACTGACCGAGGTGTCTTGCGCCATACGCCGACCTGATAAACCGAGTCGATTATGGATTCACAGCCGAGCTTTCAAACCGGTCAGCTTTGGATTCACATCTGCACTTTCAAACCGGTCAGCTTTGGATTCACAGCAGAGCTTTCAAACCGGTGAACTTTGGATTCACAGCCGGACTTTCAGGTCGGTGTACTTCTTCAATATCCCCCATTCGGTCCCCTCTCCCTCCGGGAGAGGGCTAGGGTGAGGGAAAAAAATTCAAAGACCTACGAGGTTTGTATGACCCAGCCACACTGGCTCCGCAACGTACGCCCCTACGGCGCCCCCGCCGAAGACCTGCTGATCGACAACGGCCGGTTCGCCCAGCGCCGCCCGGCCACCAATACGCCGCTGGCCGCCAGCGACATCGATGGCCACAACCAACTGCTCACCAGCGCGCTGGTCGAAAGCCACGTCCACCTCGACAAAACCCTCTACGGCCAACCCTGGCGCCCGAACAGCGCCGGCCCCACGCTCAAGGATTACATCAGCAACGAACGCCGCATCCTCCGCGAAGTCACGGCCCCCATCGCCGAACGCGCCGGTGCGCTGCTGGAAAACTGCATCGCGCGCGGCTCGCTGACGATGCGCTGCCACGTCGACATCGACCCGGAATTCGGCCTGCGTCACGTCGAAGCCATGCAGCAATTGCGTGAACGCTACAAAGACCTGATCGATCTGCAACTGGTGGTGTTCCCGCAAACCGGGTTGATCAGCCGCCCCGGCACCGCCGAATTGATGCGTGAAGCCATGACACTGGGCGTCGAGAATGTCGGCGGACTTGATCCCTGCGGTATCGACAACGACCCGATTGCGCAGCTGGATTTCGTCTTCAAACTGGCGGCAGAGTTTGGTCGTGGCGTGGATATTCACCTGCATGACAAAGGTGAACTGGGCCTGTGGCAAATCGCGCTGATCGCCGATTACACTGAGCGTTTCAGCCTGCAAAACCGGGTGATGATCAGCCACGCCTATTGCCTCGGCATGTTGCCGTGGAGCCAGGTCAAACCGGTCGCTGAACGCTTGGCGGCGCTGGGTATTTCGCTGATGAGTTCGGCGCCCGCCGACACGGCGGTGCCGCCATTTCTGCCGTTGCGTGAAGTCGGCGTGAATGTCTGCCTGGGTTCCGATGGCATCCGCGATGCGTGGTCGCCGATGGGCAATGGCGACATGCTGGAGCGGGCAATGTTGTTGGCGTTTCGCTTTGATCTGGGCAAGGACGATGAACTGGCGGCGGCGTTTGACGCGGCCACGGTCAATGGTGCGCGAGCGCTGGGCATTGCGGATTATGGATTTGCGCTCGGGCAGCGTGCGGACTTCTTGCTGATGCCGGTTGAAACCCTTGGCGAAGCCGTCGTTGCGCGGCCATTGCGGCAGGTCTATCGCGCGGGTTCCTTGATCGCTAGCGGCGGTCGTTTGCTGGACAGCCGCCTGTGAAACGCATCGGCCTGCGCGCCACTTGCGTGGTCGGTTTCGACGGCACGCAGCATGTGCTGTGGCGCGACGGTGAAGTCGTGTTTGCCGGCTCGCGTATCGAATTTGTCGGCCGTGGTTATCAGGGGCCGGTGGATCAGTGGATCGACTACGGCAATGCCCTGATCGGCCCCGGTTTCATCGATCTGGATGCGCTGGGCGATCTCGATTCCACGGTGCTGACGCTGGACAACGGCGACGAGCGCAGCATGGGCCGCATGTGGTCCGCCGAGTATCTGGCTGCCGGCCCGCGTGAAACTTACAGCCCGCAAGAAGAGGTCTTCAAATACCGCTACGCCTTCACTCAGTTGATCCGCAACGGCATCACCACGGCGATGCCGATCACCTCGATGTACTACCGCGAGTGGGCGGAAACCTACGATGAATTTGCCGCCGTCGCCGAGGTGGCGGCAGAGTCAGGGCTGCGAACTTACCTCGGCCCCTGCTACATGAGCGGCATGAGTTACTGGCGCGCCGACGGCTCAATCGCCCATCACTGGGATGAGGAACGAGGACTGGCCGGGCTGGGTGCCGCTGAACGCTTCTTCAAGGATTTCGACGGCGCGCACAACGGTTTGATTCGCGGTGCGCTGTTGCCCGATCGCATCCAGACCTGCACCCCGGCGTTGCTGCAACGCACCTCGGCGCTGAGCCGCGAACTCAATGCACCGATGCGCCTGCATTGCTGTCAGGCGCTCAGCGAAGTGGCGATGGTCGAGCAATTGCGCGGCACCTCGCCGCTGGGCTGGTTGCAGCAACTGGAGTTGCTCACGCCGCGCAGTCTGCTGCCACACGGCATCTACACCACTGGCAATGACGATTTGCAGCGGGTTATCGACGCCGGCGCGAGTCTGGTGCATTGCCCGTTGGTGTTTGCCCGTGACGGCGAAGCGCTGAACTCGTTCGGTCGCTACCGCGCCAGGGGCATCAACTTTGCGCTGGGCACTGACACCTGGCCTGCGGATCTGCTGGAAAACATGCGCCACGGCTTGAACATCGCTCGCTTGATGGAGGGCGGCCCGGCGCTGACCAGCAGCCTCGACCTGTACAACGCCGCGACGCTTGGCGGCGCGCGGGCACTGGGGCGTGATGATATCGGCCGCCTGGCCCCCGGCGCCAAAGCCGACATTACCGTGTTCAGCCTGCGCGGCCTGCATCTGGGGCCGCTGTTCGATCCATTGAAAAACCTGCTGCTGGCAGGTCGTGGCGACGATTGCATCGCCAGTTACATCGACGGTCGCTGTGTGATGCACGACGGTCAGGTCAGCGGCGTCGACTACCCCAGCCTGCAACGCCAGGCCCAACGCCAATACGAAAAACTGATGCGCAGCCACAGCGATCGGGCCTTTGCCCGACCGGACTGGAAAACCCTGTTCCATCCGGCCATTCCGTTCGCCGATGACTACAGCGCCGACGCGCCGTTGAGCGCGATTGATCCACTTGCCTAGAGACTTCTGCCATGCACAGCTTTGATTTCAGCCAGCTCAGCCCACGGGAAAAATACAAGATCCTGATCGGCAGCGTCGTGCCCCGGCCGATTGCGCTGGTCACCACCATCGATGGCGAGGGCCGGGTCAATGCCGCGCCGTTCAGCTTTTTCAATGCACTGTCGGCCGATCCACCGATTCTGGCATTGGGTGTCGAGAATTACGGCGATCAAAGTCCGAAAGACACAACGCGCAATATCCAGCTCAATCAGGAGTTCACCGTGAACATCGTCAGCGATGCACTGGTGGAGGCCATGAACGTCTGCGCCGTGCCCTTCGCGCCGGGGTTCGATGAACTGACCGCTGCGGGGCTGACGGCGATTCCCGGTACGACAGTGAAATGCCCGCGCATCGGTGAGGCACCGGTGGCACTGGAATGCCGGCGGATGATGGCGCTGAACATCGGTCAGTCACGTGAGATCATTTTTGGCGAGGTGTTGATGGCGCACGTGCGCGATGAGTTGATCGACCCAAAGACGCTGTACATCGATCAACTGGGCCTGGACGCGATCGGACGCATGGGTGGCCATGGTTACGCGCGAACCCGCGACTACTTCGATCTGCCGACCCGCTCGTTGCAAGCGTGGACGGAAGCGCCGGGGGGTGGCGAGCGGTTTTGGCCAGCCCCGAAATAACCCAGAGCAACGCATTCCCCCTGTGGGAGCGAGCTTGCTCGCGAAAGCGGCGGATCAGTCAGCAATTGTGTCGACCGGTATGACGCCTTCGCGAGCAAGCTCGCTCCCACAGGGATTTGTATCGTTTCTTAGTCCGTGCCGTACTTCGGCGAGCGTGGGCCGTACAGCAGGCCTGCGCGATGTCCGGCCGAGAGCAGACGATTGCTCGCCACACCGGCAATCGGGTAGCCGGCATCGGTGGCGCTGTTGATGACCTGCTTCACAGCCGCCGTGATCAGCATGCCGATCAGACCGCCACCACCGTTGTTGCCGCCCTCCTCGCTCGACGCCCGCGCCGAACCGGTCCACAGCGTCGTGCCGCTTTTCAGGTCGACCAGTTTCGCCGTTGCGGTCACCGCAGTTTCGCTGCTGATCACCATGTAACGCGTGCCGTACTCGGTCACGGTGATGTACAGCGCCGCGTCCGCACCGAAGATTTCCTTCAGTTTGCTCGGCGGTGCCTGATGGATATCGTCCGGGGTGGTCAGGCCGTTCTGGCGGAACGTCTCGTCAACCAGCGCGATCGGCAGCACGTAGTAACCGGCCTCGGCCAGCGGGAACGTCACTTGCGACAGCAGGCTGTACGACGCCTTCACATCCGGCGAGGTATTCAGCGGTGGCAGCACCAGAATGGTTTTCGGCCGCGCCTGTTTGTAGGCCGAGTAATCCACGGTTTTGGGGGCGACGCAGCCACCCAGCACGGTCAGGGCCAGACCGGCGGCCAGCAGTTTCAAGGTACGCGCGATCATTTCGCGTCTCCGCTCTTGGCGTTCTTGAGCAGGAAATCCATGTACGTGCCGGACTCGGGGAACAGGGTTTTCTCGGTTTTGAACTGCTGCACCATCTGGTCGTCCTTGCCCATGCTCAGATAGAGCAGGCCAAGGTGCGCGTGGTAACCCGGTGGTACGGCTTTGCCGGTGGAGCGGATTTTCTGCAGGTCACGTTCCAGCGCTTCAGCCTGGGCTTCTTTCGGCTCTTCGCCTTTGAAGTATTCGTAGACTTGCGGCTCGTAGCCTTCCCATTGGTACAGGGTTTGCGGGCCGGCAGCACAACCGGCCAGCAAGGCACTGGCAGCCAGCGTCAGCGCCATCAACGAGCGCGACAGATTCAGAGTCATGGGTGTTGCTCCTTGCAATGGGCGTCGATCAGTTGCCCGGTTTCCAGGCACCGGCGTTCATGCCATCCACCAGACGATTGATCGCCTCGCGCATGGCCAGATCCAGTACTTTGCCGTTGAGGGTGGAGTCGTAGGCAGCGGTGCCGCCGAAGCCGATGATTTCGCGGTTGGACAAAGCGTATTCGCCGGCGCCCTGAGTCGAATACACCACTTCGGAAGTGCTGATGTTGACGATGTTCAGGTTGACCTTGGCGTAGGCGACTTGAGTTTTGCCACGGCCGAGAATGCCGAACAGTTGATGATCGCCAGTCTCTTTGCGGCCGAACTCGGTGACGTCACCGGTGACCACGTAATCGGCGCCTTTCAAGCGTTGCGCCTGGCCCTTGATCGCGGCTTCCTGCTGGATTTCGCCCATGTTGTCGCGATCCAGCACGCTGAAGCGATTGGTTTGCTGCAAGTGGGTGATGAGGATGGTCTTGGCCTGACCGCCGAGACGGTCGACGCCGTCGGAGAATATCCCGCGCATGTAGCTGGAGCGGTTGTCGAACTTGCCCACGGCCATTGGCACGCGAACGCCGGTCCAGACTTGTGTGGCGCTTTCTACCTTGGCCACCGGCAGCGCGCGGGAGCTTTCGGTGGCGCAACCGGCGAGTGTGCCGGCAATCGTGCCGAGCACAGCAATCGCGACGCCTGAAACCAGCATCCGGGAGATCATTCTCACTGAATATTCCTTTTGAAAAACGGGGATGTCCCGGCGCGGCAAAGCGCAGCGGGAGCTGAAAAGGGGCGGCATTATGACAAAGTGCCATCATTCGTGACAGGTTTTTTTGACGCCAGTGAATTGGCTGCCTTGAACAGAAGCAAAACCCTGTAGGAGTGAGCCTGCTCGCGATAGCGGTGTGTCATTCACGTTGATGTTGTCTGACACACCGCTATCGCGAGCAGGCTCACTCCTACAAGGGTTGTGTTGATCAGTGGAAGTCGCGGCTCTGCACGCGAATGCCATTGAGCAGCGGGCTGAGGTCGCTCAGGCGGCCTGCAATCAAATGGCGCACTTCGCCCTCGCGCTCCCAGCGGCCATCGACCTTGAGCAATTGCGAACCGACCAGCACTTGCCGCTGACGCTCGGCCAGATCGCGCCAGACCACCACGTTGACGTTGCCGAATTCGTCTTCCAGGGTCACGAAGGTCACGCCACTGGCGGTGCCCGGTCGTTGCCGTCCCGTCACCAGTCCGGCGACGCTCACCGGTCGGCCGTGTTCGACCTCAAGCAACTCCTGCGAACTGCGGCAGCGCCGGGTTTTGAGTTCGCCACGCAACAGCGCCAGCGGATGCGGCCCCAACGTGGTGCCGACGGTGCTGTAATCGGCGTGCAGATCCTCGCCAACGCTGGGTTTGGGCAGCACCACCTCGGCCTCCTCCTGACTTGGCAACCCGGCAAACAGGCCCAGCTGTTTCTGCACCCCGGCCACTTCCCAGCGCGCCCGATGCCGATGCCCGGCCAAACCACGCAACGCCCCGGAGTCGGCGAGTAACGCCTGCGCCCGACTGTCGAGCACCGCCCGCTCGCCCAGATCAGCGACATCGGCAAACGCCCCGCTCGCCCGCGCCGCCTCGATGCGTCGGGCATCGTCCTCGCGAAAACCCTTGATCATGCGCAGGCCCATGCGAATCGCCGGTTGCGCCGCCGTGGTGGTTTCCAGGCTGCAATCCCAGTCACTGGCGCGCACATCGACCGGGCGAATCTGCAACTGATGCCGGCGCGCGTCCTGCAAAATCTGATCGGGGCTGTAGAAACCCATCGGCCAGCTGTTGATCAGCGCACAGGCGAATGCCGCCGGTTCATGACACTTGAGCCAGCAACTGGCGTAAGTCAGCAAGGCGAAACTGGCGGCGTGGGACTCGGGGAAACCGTAGCTGCCGAAGCCTTTGATCTGCTCGAAAATCTGCGCGGCGAACTCCGGCGTATAGCCGTTTTTCTTCATGCCGGCGGCCAGTCGCTCCTTGTGCGGTTCAAGTCCGCCATGACGTTTCCACGCGGCCATCGAGCGACGTAATTGATCGGCCTCACCGGGGCTGTAATCGGCGGCGACAATGGCGATCTGCATCACCTGTTCCTGAAACAGCGGCACGCCGAGGGTTCTTTCCAGAACGACCTTGAGTTCTGGCGACGGATAGGTTTCCTCTTCCTCCTTGTTCCGGCGACGCAAGTACGGATGGACCATCCCGCCCTGAATCGGCCCCGGGCGGACAATGGCCACTTCGATCACCAGATCATAGAACTTCGCCGGTTTCAGGCGTGGCAGCATCGACATCTGCGCCCGCGACTCGATCTGGAACACACCGATGGTGTCGGCGCGGCTGATCATCTCGTAGGTCGGCTTGTCTTCGGCCGGAATGGTCGCCAGGCTCAGATCCTGATTGCGGTGACGGCGCAACAAGTCAAAGCAGCGACGGATTGCGCTGAGCATACCGAGGGCGAGGATATCCACCTTGAGCAGGCCGACCGCGTCGAGGTCGTCCTTGTCCCACTGGATGATCGTGCGCTCGGCCATGGCGGCGTTCTCGACCGGCACCAGCGTGTCCAGCGGCTGCTCGGAAATCACGAAGCCACCGGGATGCTGCGACAAATGTCGGGGGAAGCCGATCAACTGCCCGGTCAGGCTCAGCACCCGGCGCAACACCGGGCTGTCGGGGTCGAAACCACCTTCCAGCAAACGCGCGACCGGCGGGGTTTCATCACTCCAGTGGCCGCAGCAATCGGCCAGTGCGTTGATCTGATCCGGCGGCAGACCCAAGGCCTTGGCCACATCACGTACCGCGCCGGCAGCGTGGTAAGTGCTGACCACCGCCGTCAGCGCCGCACGACCACGGCCGTAACGGCGGAACACGTATTGCAGGACCTCTTCACGGCGTTCGTGTTCGAAGTCGACGTCGATATCCGGCGGTTCGTTGCGCTCCCTGGACATGAAGCGTTCGAACAGCAGCGTGGTGCGGTCCGGGTCGATTTCGGTGATGCCCAGCGCAAAACACACCGCCGAGTTGGCTGCCGAACCACGGCCCTGACAGAGGATTTTTTGCTCACGGGCAAAGCGCACCACGTCGTGCACGGTGAGGAAATAACTTTCGTAGCCGAGTTCGGCGATCAGCTTCAGCTCTTTATTGATCTGCCTAAGCACCTTGAAGGGCGCACCTTTCTTCCAGCGCCAGGCGATGCCTTCCTTGGTCAGTTGCCTCAGCCAGGAACTGGCGCTGTGCCTCTCGGGAACCAGCTCTTTCGGGTATTGATAACGCAACTCGCCCAGATCGAAGGTGCAGCGCCGGGCCAGACTCACCGATTCGTCGAGCAAGGCCTGCGGATACAACTCGCGCAATACCTCGACGCTGCGCAAATGCCGCTCGCCATTGGGGTGCAAACGCAGCCCGGCTTCGGCCACCGGGACGTGATGGCGGATCGCGGTCATGGTGTCCTGCAAGGCGCGCCGGCCACGGGCGTGCATGTGCACATCGCCGCTGGCCACGGCCGGAATCTGCAACTCGGCGGCCAGACTCAGCAATGCCGCCAGCCGCTGCTGATCGTCCTGGCCACGATGCAATTGCACCGCCAGCCACAGGCGTTCGCCGAAGGTCTGCCGCAGCCAACGGCCCTCGTCTACCTGATCAAGCGAGTCCGGCACCCACAACACCAGCAGCCCCGGTTGCGGCTCGCTGAAATCTTCGCGCAACACCTGATACTGGCCTTTTTGCGTGCGCCGCCGCGCGCGAGTGATCAAGCCGCACAGCGCCTGATAGCCCGCCAGGTTCTCCACCAGCAACAGCAGTTTCGGGCCGTTTTCGATGCGCACTTCACTGCCAATGATCAGCGGTAGCTCAACTGATTTTGCCGCTTGCCACGCCCGCACGATCCCGGCCAATGTGCATTCATCGGTGATTGCCAGTGCCTGATAGCCGTGTTTTTTCGCGCGCTGGAACAGCTCCAGCGCACTGGACGCACCGCGCTGGAAACTGAAGTTCGACAAGCAGTGCAGTTCGGCATAACCGTCGTTCATGCAAACCAGCCCTGCAGCCACAATGGACCGCCCTCACCCACCGTGCGATAAGCCCAGCCCTGTTGGCCAGCGCGGTTCTGGATCAGGTAATAATCGCGGCGCACATCGTCACCGTCCCACCAGCCCGATTCGATGCGCTCCGGGCCCATGAGAATCCGCGCCGAACCTTCCACCACGCTCTGCGGCTCACCGAGCAGCCAGCCCGGACGGTGCACGCTGGGCAAACCGGCGCAGCGCTGTTTGTCGACGCCGTGCTGCCACGCGCACTCCGGACGATGATCGGCCTGAAAGCGCAGCCCCTGCACCGCGTCATCGCCCAAGCGTGCGCGCAGGCGTTCGCGCAATTGCTCCCAGGGCAAGGTCTGTTGCGGACGATCGTCGAACAGTTCCTGAAACTGCGGAACGAAACTCGGCAGATCCTCGGCGCGCAGACGAAAGCCACGCACGGGCGCCTCGACCTGCACTTGCTCCAGCCGCCCGCGCGCCAGTTCGAAGAGCATCGCCGGATCACGCTCGGCACTGAGCAGGCCGACTTTGATCACGCTGTCCGGCAGGCCGGCGTGTTCCAGATGCAGGTCGAAACGCTGCACGCCGCTGTCACGTCCGCAGAGGAACGCCGACAGGTCACCGGTCAACCGGCGTAACGGGAACAGCAAGGCCTGATGCGACTGCACGTCGAAATTCAGTTCGATACGCACATCGAAGCGATCCGGCGGCAGGTAAAACTCCAATGCCAATGGCCGTGCACCGAACAAGGTGTCGAGGTGTTTGAGCATCTGCGCCTCGAAACGCCGTGCCAGCGCCTGACGTGGCAGGCTTTGCAGCTGACTGAGGTTGCGCAGGCCCATGCGCGACAACGCCGTGGCCACCGCCGGTTCCAGCCCGACGCGGTCGACGGGCAACTGGCCGAGGTGATGCTGCAAGGCCTCGCCGTCCGGCACTACCAGCCCGTCATAAGCATTGGCCAGTACCCGCGCCGCCACCGGATTCGGTGCAGCGACGATGCGATGGCGGAAACCCAGATCGCTCAGTTCCTTGCGCAACCGTGCTTCGAACTGCGCCCAGGAACCGAACAGGCCCAGGCTCGATTCGATCTCGAACACCACGGTGCGCGGGTAATGCACACTCACTTGCGCACTGAAACCGTAAGCCCACGCGGCGAGAAACTGCTGCCAGTGTTCGACCTCGGCAGCCTCATAATCGGCGGTGGCAAAACCCTTGCTCATGGCCTGGGCGGCAGTCATCGACTGACCGGCGCGCAGACCGAGTTTGCGCGCGGCAGGGTTAACCGCTTGCAGCACCCGGCGCTGGGCCGGCCCGCTGAGCAGCACCAACGGTTCATCAGGATCGGGACGTTGACGCAGCACCGCGTCCAAGGCCAATTGCGGAAACAGAATACACACCCAGCGCATGGCGACCTCAGTGACCCACGGCAAAGGCAATCGGCGCCGTGCGCGCCAATCCGCCACGGCACTTGAGCACGCGCAACTGCGCAGGCTTGGCGTCGATGGCGATGCGTAACGCCGCCGGTGACGGGTTGACCGCTTCACTCAGCGGCCGCCAGGCAAATGCCAGGGTCTGGCCGGTTTCCGCCGCCACCTGCAAACGTCGCAACGCGCGGTCATCGGCCTTGTGCGGCCAGCACAGCACCGCGCCGCAACTGCCCGAACGCAAACACTGTTCCGCCGCCCACAAGGCATCGCGCTCACTGGCCTGAATCACCGACAACTGACGCAGATCGACCCCGGCGTTCGCCCACGCCTGCGGGTACGGCACGAATGGCGGCGCCACCAGCACGATGCGCTCGCCCGCCGCCGATAACCGCGCCAGCGTTGGCCAAACCAGTTGCAGCTCACCGACACCGGGGCCGGCCAAAAGGATTTCGCTCAGCGCCGCTTCCGGCCAGCCGCCGCTGGGCAGTGCCGCGTCCAGCGCCGCATGCCCGGTCGGTTGCGGACTGGCAGCGGGTGGCGCAGGCCGGCCCTTCCAGACCTGGCCGCCATTGAACAGCGTATCCAACGCAACGACGGCGCCCATCAGCCTTGCCTCACCAGACCACAGAACACGCCTTCGATGGCCAGGTCCTGATCGTCGCGCACGACAATCGGCCGATACGCCGGGTTGCGCGGCAACAGGCGCACTTCATCGCCGAGCCGTTCGAAGCGTTTGATGGTGACTTCACCGTCGAGCCGCGCCACGACAATCTGGCCATTGAGCGCCTCGGGATTGCGCCGCACGCCGACCAGATCGCCGTCGAGAATGCCGTCCTCGATCATCGAATCGCCCTGCACCCGCAGCATGTAATCGGGTGTGCGCGAGAACAGCGCCGGGTCGAGCAGCAAGCGGCTATGGATGTCGGCATCGGCGCCGATCGGCGCACCGGCAGCGACGCGGCCCAGCACGGGGATGTCGAGCAGTTCCGGGCGTGGCGGTTGCCCGAGCAGGCGAATGCCACGGGCCTGATGCGGATTGACCTCGATAAAACCGGCTTCGGTGAGCGCGAGCACGTGCTTGCGCGCCACGCTGCGCGAGGCAAAACCAAAAGCCTCGCTGATTTCAGCGAGGCTTGGGGGCTGACCGTGTTCGGCGATGCGATCGCGGATAAACGTCAGGATGGCGGTACGGCGGGGAGTCAGATTGGTCATGGAGTACATTTGTACTCCTGTAGGATTTTCCTGACAAGCGCCGCCAGTCGGCCTAAGCCGACGTAGGAGCTGCCGAAGGCTGCGATCTTTTGATGTTGTTTTTTAAGGGCAAGATCAAAAGATCGCAGCCTTCGGCAGCTCCTACAGGGGTTGTAGCGTCAGCTCAACCCACGTTAGGCGAGAAATGCTGCGATGTAATCGATGAAGGCAACGACTTTCGCCGTGGCCCGTCGATGACTCGGATACACCGCCAGGATGTGCGGGCCAAAGGTGTCCGGGTCGATCTCATAGTCGGCCATGACCCGCACCAGTCGCCCGTCGGCAATGTACGGCGCGGCGCTCCACAGCGGCGTGTGCAGCAAACCGCGTCCGGCCAAGGCACTGGCCAGCAACAGATCGTAATTGTCACTGCGTAACAGCGGCGCCGTCGGTTGCGCCAGACTCAAACGCTGCCCGTCACGCTCGGCCCACCAGAACTCGCGGCTGAGCAACGGATGCTGATAGAGCAGCCATTCATGCTCTTCGAGGGTCTGCGGATTCACCGGCAAGCCCTTGCGCGCCAGGTACTCCGGGCTGCCGCACAGAGCCAGACGATTGCTGCCCACCACTCGCGCAATCAGCCCCGGCAAATCATAATGGCCCTCACGCAGCGCCAGGTCGTAGCCACTTTCCAGCAGATTGACGAACGCATCGCACAGGTCCACTTGCAGGCTGATCTGCGGGTATTGCTGCAAAAAGCCGTCACACACCTGATCGAGAAACGCCCGCCCATACGCCAGCGGTGCGGTGATTTTCAGGCTGCCGCGCAAGCCGTGCTGCAACTGCTCGATTTCCTCACTGGCCTCATCGAGCCGTTGCAACACCAGCCGCGCGGTTTCCAGATACACACGGCCGATTTCGGTCAACAGAATCCGCCGAGTACTGCGTTCAAACAGCCGCGCACCCAGCTCCGCTTCCAGGTGATTGACCGCTTTGGTCAGCGCCGACGGGGTTTTGCCCAATTGCTCGGCGGCGCGGCTGAAACTGCCGAGCTGCGCGGTGACCACGAACATTTTCAATGCGCCCAACTTGTCCATGCTTTTTCCATTCAGGCAAAAACGTTTTTCGTGAGGGAGGCGTTCTGTCAGCCGCTGCCAGCCACTAATCTCGCCATCAGACGCAATAACAAGGAAATCTTCAATGAAAAGATTCATCCCGAGTCTGTTGGTAGCCGCTGTAAGTTTTGCCTCGATGGAAGCCATGGCAGCACCTGATCTGATCCTGCTCAACGGCAAGATTTTCACTGCCGATCGCGCTCAACCCAAGGTGCAAGCCTTGGCCGTAGAAAACGGCAAAGTGCTGAAAGTCGGCACCGACGCGCAGATCAAAGCCTTGATCGAACCCGGCACCCAAGTGATCGACCTCAAGGGCAAAGCGCTGATGCCCGGCCTGATCGACAGCCACTCCCACGCGATTTTCGGCGGACTGGAAATGGTCTCGGCGAACATGGAAGACGAAGTCGTCGCTCTCGACGAGCTGCAAAAACGCCTGCGCGACTGGCGTGAAGACGGCACAGCGAAACACGGTGATGTGCTGAGCATTGCCGGCATGAGTTCGGCTTACTGGGCGCAAGCCGAGGCACTCGGCAAAACCTTCAACAGCGGTGAATGGGCCAATGTGCCGGTGGTGTTCATCGGCAGCGACCACCACACCGCGTGGGCCAACAACGTCATGCTCAAGCGCGCCGGTATCGACGCCACGCTGCTGAAAACCCTGCCCGACGCGGAAAAAGACACCATCGGCAAACTGGCCAACGGTGAGCCGAATGGCTTTGTGGTCGACGCCGGATGGGACCGGGTCGCCTCGAAAATGCCGGTGCCAAGCCCCGCCGACATGTTGAACGCCGCCAAATCCGCAGTGCGCTACAACAACAGCCTCGGCATCACCGCGTGGATGGACCCGGCCGCCAACGCCGCACCGGGCGAAGCGGTGTTCGCGCTCAAACCGACCGAGAAAACCGTCGGCGTGCTGCCGGCTTATAAAGCGCTGTCGGAAAGCGGCGACATGAGCGTCCACGTCGCCGCGTTGCTGGTGGCCAACCCGAGAAGCGTACCCGCCGACCTCGACACGCTGGACAAGGTGCGCCAGCAATTTCAGGGCATTCCCAACCTGACCCTGCCCGGAATCAAGATCTTCGCCGACGGCGTGATTGAATTCCCGGCGCAGAGTGCGGCGATGATCGATCCGTACAGCAACTCGCACAAACAGGGCGAACTGCTGATCGATCCGCAGCATTTCGGCGAACTGGTCAGCGCCATCGACCAGCGCGGCTGGCTGGTGCACATCCACGCGATCGGCGACCGTGCGGTGCGGGAATCGCTGAACGGCATTGCTCAGGCGCGCAAGGATCGTCAGAGCGGCGTGACCCACTCGATCACTCACCTGCAAATGGTCAACCCGCAAGAGTTCGCCCGCTTCAAACCGCTCAATGTCATCGCCTCAATGCAATTGCTGTGGGCCAGCGCCGACGACTACACCACCGACATGATCAAGCCCTACGTCAGCGCCCTCGCCTTCCGCTACCAGTACCCGGCGCATTCGCTGTTGAAACAGGGCGCGACGATTGCCGGTGCGAGTGACTGGCCGGTGTCTTCGCCAAACCCGTTCAACGCCATGGCGCAGGCGATCACCCGCGTCGGCCCGTTGGGCGTGCTCAATGCCGACGAGCGTCTGGATCGCGACACCATGTTCTATGCCTACACCGTTAATGCGGCGCGGACGATTGGTCTGGAGAAGCAGATCGGCTCGCTGACGCCGGGCAAACAGGCTGACTTTATCGTCCTCGACCGCGACGTGTTCAGCGTCGACAACAAAGCCCTGCATGACACCCAGGTTCTGCAGACCTGGTTCGGCGGCCGTCAGGTCTACACCGCCATCCAATAACAACACTGCTCCCCCTGTAGGAGCTGCCGAAGGCTGCGATCTTTTGACTTTGATTTTAAAAAACCAAGATCAAAAGATCGCAGCCTTCGGCAGCTCCTACAGGTTTACTTCCTGCCCCCATAAAAATCACAACATCGGGACTTCACATGAAAGCCTTGCCCCTGTTCGCCCTGAGTTTCTTGAGCGTGCTGCCCTTGAGCAGTTTTGCGATCCCCTTGAACGATGACTTTGCGCTGTTGGTCGACCTGACCCTGGCCAGCGATTACCGCACTCGCGGCATCTCGCAAACGCAAAACGACCCTGCCGTGCAGGCCGGTCTGACCCTCGCCCACAGCAGCGGTCTGTACCTCGGCGCCTGGAGTTCCAACGTCGGTTTCGGCGGCGGTCTGAAAACCCGCCAGGAAGTCGATTACTACGGCGGCTGGCTGTGGCAAGCGACCGAGGATGTCAGCCTCGATCTGGGTTACATCAAGTACGCCTACCCCAAGGAAAGCCAGTTCAACCAGAGCGAGGTCTACGGGATTCTCGGGGTTTATGGGGTGAAACTGGCGGCGTATTACTCCAGCGATGCGCCGGGGATCGATAGCAAGCAGAGTTCGCTGTACAGCTATGTCAGCTATGAAACCGAGTTGCCGTTCGACTCAGGCTTGAAGTTGCGATACGGCAATATGGATTTCAAGGATGCGCATTTGTACTCGGCGTCCGGCAGCGCTGAGGACTCGTACCGCGAATGGGAAGTCAAAGTCACCCACAATCTGGCGGGGGTGGTGTTGGGGTTGAGTTATATCGATACCGATCTCTCACAAACCCAATGTCTGAGCAATTGGGGTTTCAAAGACGTCTGCACCGCCACCGTCGTCGCCAGCGTCAGCAAATCTTTCTGAAAAAACGCTGACCATCTGTGGGAGCGAGCCTGCTCGCGAAGGCGGTGTGTCAGGCAAAATTGATGTTGGCTGTTCCTCCGCTTTCGCGAGCAGGCTCGCTCCCACAGTTTTGATAGGGGTGAGCCAGCAGGTAGTTGTTACAGGATGTTTACGAATTTTTTACTAATGCTCTTCTACAGTTACCCGCGCAACCGCGTGGTTTTTCTCTTCATGTAGAGGGATGTTTGACATGGCTTTGGGCAACGGACTGCGTTTACCGTCCATCACTCCTACCCGACTGGTGCTGCTGTTTTCCCTGGCGCTGGTGGCGTTGTACAACCTGGCGACCTGGAAAGCGTTGGGTACGCTGATCACCCTGCAAGGCGCGCACAAAGTAGCGTTCTTTGCTTCGTTCGGGCTGTTTCTGTGGGCCGCGATCACTTTGCTGCTGACCCTGGTGTCGTTTCGCTGGACACTGAAACCGGTACTCACCGTGGTCGCCCTGCTCTCGGCTTGCGCCGCGTATTTCATGAACGAATACGGCATCACCATCGACACGGTGATGATCCAGAACGTCTTCGAAACCAACCCCGCCGAAGCCACCGCGCTGTTTAACGGCAAGCTGCTGGCTTACGTGCTGCTGCTCGGCGTGTTGCCGGCAGTGCTGATCTGGCGCTGGCCGGTGAGTTATCGGCCGTTCTTTCGCGGCTTGCTCAACAAGATTCTGGTGATCATCGTCTGTGTGCTGGTGATCGCCGCGTCAGTGGGCACCTTCTATTCGACCTACGCGCCGATCTTTCGCGAAGAAGACAAACTCACCCACTTCATCAACCCGACCAACTACATCTACGCGATCAGCAAGTACACCAAGCAACGCTTGGGCATCAAAAAGCACTTCGTGGTGCAGGCCATTGGCGAAGACGCAGTGATGAGCGCCAAGGCTGCCAGCCGCGAGAAGAAATCACTGATGGTGTTTGTAGTCGGTGAAACCGCCCGCGCCGATCATTTCTCGCTGAACGGCTATGAACGCGAGACCAACCCCGAACTGAGCAAGCAGGACATCCTCAATTTCACCCAGGTGCACTCCTGCGGTACGTCGACGGCGGTCTCGGTGCCGTGCATGTTCGCGATGTTCCCGCGCAAGGATTACAGCGACAAGAAAGGCAAAACCTACGAAGGCCTGCTCGACATCCTCCAGCGCGCCGGCGTGCAAGTGCTGTGGCTGGACAACAACAGCGACTGCAAAGGCACCTGCCTGCGCGTGCCACATCGCGATATTTCAAAGAATCAGCCGGGGCCGTTCTGCGACGGCAACAACTGCCTCGACGAAGCCCTGCTGGCGGACCTGCAAAGCTACATCGACAGCCTCAAGGGCCACGCGATCATCGTCCTGCATGCGGACGGCAGCCATGGCCCCGAGTACTACGAGCGCTATCCGCAAGACATGGAACGCTTCAAACCGATCTGCCACACCAACCAGTTGGGCAGTTGCAGCCGCGATGAACTGGTGAACGTGTACGACAACACGATTCTCTACACCGACCATTTCCTCGCCAAGGTCATCGAGCTGCTCAAACACAATCAGGATTCGCTGGACACCTCGATGGTGTATGTCTCCGATCACGGTGAATCGCTCGGCGAGAATGGCCTGTATCTGCATGCGGCGCCGTATGCGCTGGCGCCGGAAGCGCAGACGCACGTGCCGATGGTGATGTGGTTCGGCAATGGCACGCTCGCCAGCGAAGGGATTGATCGCGGCTGCCTGCAAGGCAAGACCGGGCAGACGGATTTGAGCCATGACAACCTGTTTCACTCGGTGCTGGGGTTGTTTGAGGTGAAGACCTCGTTGTATCAGCCGGGGCTGGATATTTTCCATGGCTGCCGGCCCTCAATGACGGCCGCCCAGTAACCTGGGAATGACACAACCCCCTGTGGGAGCGAGCCTGCTCGCGAAGGCGGCGTATCAGTCGCCATCAAGGCTGAATGAACCACCGCATTCGCGAGCAGGCTCGCTCCCACATTTGGATATTTGTCGGGTCAAGGGTTGAGGTTTGCCAGATAAGCCCACGGGTAGATGCCGCGCTGGTGGCCGTCGCTGAACACCAGTTGCACGCCATAGCCCTGCGGGTTGAGTTCGATCAGGCGCACGCGGTCATCCACCAGCGGCGTCAGGCCTTTCAGGCGAAACGCGCGGCATTGCGAGCACGGGCACTGGCGGCGCAGTTCGGCGTGATTCAGCTGTTGTTCGCGGCCGTCCGGCCAACTCAATCGTAGCGTCCCTTCGCTCTGCGAATTCCCCACCGACAGCGGGTTCATTGCAACTGACTCAGGGCGATGCGCACGGCTTTGCGCACTTCCGGGTCGCCGTCGTCCTGTGCGGACTGCAATGCGGCCACGGCGCCGCGATCATTCAGTTCGCCCAAGGCCAGTGCGGCTTCCTTGCGCAGGTTGCTGATGCGATGGCCGAGTGTGTCGATCAGCGCGTCCAGTGCCGGGGCAAATTGCAAACGACCAAGGCTGCGGGTGGCACGCAAGCGTACTTGCCAGTAGTCATCGCTCAAGGCTTCGACCAGCGCTGAGCCCGCGTCAATGTGGCCGACCTTGCCCAAGGTCGTCGCGGCTTCTTCGCGCACTTGCCAGGCGTCGTCCTGCAAGGCCTGGCGCAGGGCCGGGAGGACTTCGGCGCTGGAGGCCAGGCCCAAAGCACCGGTAGCCGCGCGGCGGACCTCGGTGTCCGGGTCTGCGCTGGCCAATCGTGCCAGGGCGGGTAAAGCGTCGAGTTGCTTGAGCCAGCCGAGCACGCCCACGGCTTCACGACGAACGCTGGCGTCGGCATCGTTCAGCGCCGAAACCGCAGCCGGCGCGGCGTCGGCGAAACGCAACTCACGCAAGGCACGGAACGCAGCGATACGCACACTGACGTCGGCATGATCAGTCCACGGCAGAATCACCCGCCCCGCCGCTTCGGTTTTGAGCAAGCTCAGGCTCTGCGCGGCGGCCGATTGCACGGCGGGCGACGGGTCGGTCAAGGCTTCACACAAGGCTTGCACGACGGCCTCATCTTCCCAGGCTTCCAGCAACCACGCGGCTTCAGCGCGGACGTCTTCAGCGGGATCCTGGCCGAGGCGATCGACCAGCCAGAGCAAGCCATCCGGCTCTTCCAGATCCGCCAGATCAATCAGCGCAATACGCCGCACACCAGCGTCTTCAGCAGTCAGGCGCGGTTGCAGATCGAGAATGTCTTGGTTATCGGTCACAGCAAAAATAGAGGTCATAGGGCAAATCGCGGCAAAGGGTTTTCGGGAGGCAGGCCGAGCGGATTGAGGCGCGGCAGCGGTTGGTCATTGTCGTGGCGCAGCAGGTCGAGGCAGTGGCGTTTGAGTCGGGAGAACTCGGGACTGGTGACCAGTTCGCTGGTGCGCGGTCGGGCAAAATCCAGACGCAAGTCTTCGATGATGCGCCCCGGCCGTGCGCTCATCACCAGCAAGCGGTCGGCGAGAAACAGCGCCTCGTCAATGTCGTGAGTGACGAAGACCACGGTGGTGCGGATGCGCGTCCAGATGTCCAGCAGCAGTTCCTGCATGTTCAGACGGGTCAGCGCATCCAGCGCGCCGAACGGTTCGTCCATCAACAACAGGCGCGGACGATTGACCAGCACACGGGCGATTTCCACGCGTTGCTGCATACCGCCGGAAAGCTGATCGGGCCAGCGTTCGGCAAAGCCTTCGAGGCCGACCAGTGTGAGGATGTCATCGGCGGCGCGATGCCGTTCGGCCTTGCCGATGCCACGCATCTTCAGGCCGAACGCAACGTTGTCACGCACCGTGCGCCACGGGAACAGCGTGTGATGCTGGAACACCATGCCGCGCTGCGGTGACGGGCCAGATACCGCCGCGCCATCGACTTTCAGGCTGCCAGCGTGCGCACTCAGATGCCCGGCCAATGCACCGAGCAAGGTCGATTTGCCGCAACCGGACGGGCCGAGAATACAGACGAACTGGCCCGGTTCGATCTGGCAATCGAGTTCGCGCACCGCTTCGAACGCTTCCCGACCGTGGCCGAGGACGATGGAAAGTTGGCGAATATCGATCCGTCCTTCCGAGGTTTGCATCACGCTCATCAGGCTTTTCCTCGCGGTCGATGCCAGGGCGTGAACAACCCGCCCAGGCGTTTGATCAGCAGACTGCTGCCCATGCCCAACACACCGATCAAGAGCATGCCGACGACGATGTCGGCGTAGTTCTGAATGGTGTAGGACTCCCAGGTGTAGTAACCGATGCCGAACTGGCCGGAGATCATTTCTGCCGTCACCAGGCAGAACCATGAAGTGCCCATGCCGATCGCCAGACCGGTGATGATGCTCGGCGCGGCACCGGGCAGGATCACTTCGAGCAGGATTGCGCGGCGCCCTGCTCCGAGGCTTTTCGCTGAGGCGATCAGGCGCGGATCGACGCCTTCGACGCCGTGCACGGTGTTGAGCAGGATCGGGAACAGTGCGCCGGTGAAGGTGATGAAGACCATCGACAATTCAGAGGACGGGAACATCAGGATCGCCAGCGGGATCCAGGCGACGGCGGGGATTGGGCGCAGGACTTCGAGCGGTGGCAGCAGCAGGTCTTCGGCCCATTTCGAGCGGCCGATGGCGAGGCCCAGGGCGATGCCGATCACCAGCGCAGCGAGGTAGCCGGCGAAGACGCGGCTGAGGCTGGCGGTGAGGTGTTGCAGGAGCTTGCCGGAGTCGCCCAGGCCAAGCGCGGCTTCGATCACCGCCAAGGGTGTTGGCACGTTGGCGAAGGTGACCAGGCCGAGGTTCCAGTGGTGGCTGGCGGCGAGTTGCCAGAACAGCAAGCAGAGCAGCAGTGAGGCGGCTCTTGATGTCCAGCGTAGGGTGGGTGTTTTCATGGAGCGGGTTTCCGGTTGTGGAGCTGTGTGATGGCTGAGATCTACCCCCTCACCCCAGCCCTCTCCCCCAGGGGGGCGAGGGGGAAAGGGAGCCGATCTTCATGCTTTTCAAAACCTGAGTTCGGCTCGATAGAGTCTTTTCAAAACCTGAGTTCGGCTCGATATTTCAGGTCGGCGTACCTCGCCCAAACACCGCGGTCAGTCCCCTCTCCCTCTGGGAGAGGGCTAGGGTGAGGGGCTGTTGATCTTCAATCAGCGCGCAGCAACAGCCTGGGCAGTGGCATCCGTAAAATCGAAAACCTTGCCACCCTGCGCCGAGGCAAATTGCTGAGCCTGCCCCTTAAGCAAAAACGCACTCAACCGCCCCTTGCCATCACTGGCAAACCACGCCTGCTCCGCCAGCAACTTGATCCCGCTGTCACTGGCCTGCGCATACACCGCCCGAACGTTTTTGCCTTCCTGCTTCAACGCGGCGAGCGCAGTGAACGCCTCTTCCGCTGAAGCGTATTGGCGCACCTTGTCCTCACCCCGCACCCAGATTTCCGCGACATGGCTGAAGTCGGTAATCGCTTTACCGGTCGCCGTATCCGTGGCTTTCAGCGGCGTCTGCGCGTAATTGGCCAATTGCGCCGTGTAATCCAGATTCGAAGCCTTGAACGCCTCACGGATGTACTGATCATCAATGAAGCTGTTCAGATCGAGCCCGCGATCAGCTTTCTTCAGCAATTTCAACGTGTCGATCGCCGTGCCGACTGCCTGACGATATTCCGGCTTCCAGCTCAGGTCGCGGGTCTGCACGCCAAGCGGGCCGTGGAACAGGTAATTCACTTCGGCATCGACACCAGTGACTTTGGCGATCAGCTCGCTGTACTTTTCAGGCTCGGCAGCGAGCAGCTGATTGGCCTCGATGCTCGCGCGCAGGTACGCAACGACGACCTCCGGGTACTTCTTCGCATACGCCTGATCAACCAGCGCACCATGGAACGTCGGCGCATTGGCCTGGGCGCCGTCATAGATCTTGCGGGCGAAGCCCCGGCTCGGGAACAGTTCGGCGAACGGCACAAAATCGGCGTGAGCGTCGATCTTGCCGGCCTGCAACGCCGAGCCGGCGACTTCCGGCGGCTGAGCGATGATGTTGACGTCCTTGAGCGGATCCCAACCCTGTTCCGCCACCGCACGCAGCAACATGCCGTGCGCAGTGGAGGCAAACGGTACGGAAATCGTCTTGCCCTTGAGTTCGCTCAGCGACTGCACGCTGGACGCGCTCGGTACAACAATACCGTTGCCGCTGCCCTTTATGCTCCCCGACAGCACGCTGATGAACAGGCTGTGTTTGCCGGCGGTTTCAAACGCGACGCCGTTGAACGCACCGGGGAAATCGGCCATGGCGCCGAAGTCGAGTTTGCCGGCGACCATCTCGTTGGTCAGCGGCGCGCCGCTGGTGAAGTTCTTCCACTGCACGTCGTACTTCGCGTCTTGGTAGGCGCCGTCGTGGGGCAGGTATTTGTCGAGCAGGCCAAGTTCACGAATCAACAGACCGCCAGCGGCGCAGTTGATGGTGGTGTCCTGGGTGCCGATGGCGATGCGGATGGTTTCGGCCGAGGCCGACACAGTGAACGAAGCCAGTACCAGACCGGCGAGTGCTGCACGCAACATGGTTGTTTCCCCTCGAATCATTTATTTGAGTTCGTCTCCGCCGCGATCAGGGCGCGGTGGGAAACGAGGGGTGTTTTTCAATTCAGCGTCCGGGGTTTACCGGATGGCTTGGGGTTGTCACAAATCCAATGTAGGAGTGAGCCTGCTCGCGATAGCGGTTTTCCAGATGTTGATGTGCTGACTGACACACCGCTATCGCGAGCAGGCTCACTCCTACAGAGGAAAGCGTTTCAGCGCAGGAGATAGGGGATGTCGACCTTGACGGCACCCGTCGGGCAATCCTTCTCGCACGGCATGCAGTACCAGCATTCATCGAACGCCATATAGGCCTTCTGCGTCGCCGGATTGATCGCCAGCAAGTCCATCGGGCAAACGTCGACGCACACGGTGCAGCCCTTTTCGGCGATGCATTTGTCCTCGTCCACGGTGACGGGGGCGTTGGAGCGGAAGAAGATTTCCTGAGCTTGATAGGCCATGGTTCGGACTCTTTGATTTATTGATGTATCAAGCGGCGAAAGCGCCGACCCGCAAACGGTCGTAGGCCTGCATTTCCTCGGCATCGAGCGGGATGATGTAAGGTTCGACGGCTTTCTTGAAACTGGTCATCTGGCCGTCCTCACCCTTCTTCAGATGGCAATGGCAGAACCACTCACTGTCGTTGCGCTGCGGGTGATCGACGCGATAGTGGTACAGGCCCCAACGGCTTTCGGCGCGGAACAACGAGGCGCGCGCGGCCATCTCGGCGCAGTCGCGAATCACGCTGGTTTCCATCGCGCGCATCAGCTCGTGAGCGTTATTGGCCTTCATCTGCTCGAGATCGCGTTCGATGTCGCTGAAGCGTTGCAGGCCGATCTGCATCTTCTTGGTGACTTTCGGCGGTTGCAGGTAATCGTTGACGAAGCGCCGCAGCTTGTACTCAACCTGCGCCGGCGGCAGACCGTGTTCGCGATCCAGCGGTGCGTAGACCCGGGCCTTTTCCTTCTCAATCTGCTCGGCATCCAGCGCAGAAAACTCGCGACCGGCGACGAAATCTGCAGCGTTGTGCCCGGCAAACCAGCCGTAGGTGAACGCGCCAAGCATGTAGTTATGCGGCACGGCAGCCATGTCACCCGCCGAGTACAAGCCTTTCACCGAAGTTTCGGCGCGTTCGTTGACCCACACGCCGGACGCCGAGTGGCCGCTGCAAAAGCCGATTTCGGAGATGTGCATTTCGACCATCTGCGTGCGGTAGTCGGTGCCGCGATTGGCGTGGAACTGACCACGGCTCGGACGCTCGTTGCTGTGCAGGATTTCCTCGATGTTCTGGATGGTTTCTTCGGCCAGGTGATCGAGTTTGAGGAACACCGGGCCGTTGCCGCTCTCCAGTTCCTGGTGAAATTCCCACATCATCTGCCCGCTCCAGTAGTCGCACTCGATGAAGCGTTCTCCCTTGTTGTTGGCGGTGTAGCCGCCCAACGGGCCGGTGACGTAAGCGCAGGCCGGGCCGTTGTAATCCTTGATCAGCGGGTTGATCTGGAAGCATTCGAGGTTGGCCAGTTCGGCGCCGGCGTGATAAGCCATCGCGTAGCCGTCGCCGGCGTTGGTCGGGTTTTCATAAGTGCCCATCAGGTAGCCCGACGACGGCAGACCGAGGCGCCCGGCAGCGCCGCAGGCCAAAATCACCGCTTTGGCCTTGATCACATGAAAATCGGCGGTGCGGCAGTCGAAGCCCATCACACCGCTGACGGTGCCCTCCTCGTCAGTCAGTAACCGTGTGCAGACGAGACGATTGGTGATGCTCACCCGCGCACGTTTCAACTGCCGATAGAGGACCTTTTTGATGTCGTGCCCTTCCGGCATCGGCAGCACGTAGGCGCCCATGTGGTGGACTTTTTTCACCGCGTAATCGCCGGTTTCGTCCTTCTCGAACTTCACGCCCCAGCGGTCGAGCTGTTCGATGGTTTCGAAGCTGTGCGTTGCGTAGGCGTAAACGGCGGCCTGATTGACGATGCCGTCGTTGGCGATGGTGATTTCCTTGGTGTACTGCTCCGGTGTCGAGTGGCCGGGGATGATCGCGTTGTTCAGGCCATCCATGCCCATGCTGATCGCGCCGCTGCGTTTGACGTTGGCCTTGTCGACCAGCAACACGCGCAAATCGCGATTCTTTTCCTTAGCCTTGATCGCCGCCATCGGGCCTGCGGTGCCACCGCCGATGACGACGATGTCGTATTCCTGTTCGAGAACGTTGCGGGTCATGCCTGCTCCCCTTTTTGCCGGTCGATCCGCAGGCGGTACTGGAACGCATCGCCACGGTAGTAAAGGTGTTCGAAGTCCAGCGGCTGGCCTTGCGCATCGTGGGTCAGACGTTCGATGCGCATGATCGGCGAGCCGGCCTCGACGTTCAGCGCCTGGGTCAGGTCGCTGTCGGCGAGCACCGCGTCGATGGCCAGATCGGCGTGGCCGAGGGCGATGCCGCAGTCGTTTTCGAGAATCAGAAAGATGTCGCGGGTGACCAGATCAGCCTTCTCCAGGCGCTCGCCGACGGCTTTGGGCAGGTAGGTGATTTCCAGCGAGATCGGCTCACGGTTGATCAGCCGCACGCGTTTGATCTGCGCCACGGTTTCGCCTTCGGCAATTCGCAAACGTTCGGCAACGCGCTTGTCGGCGGGGATGAATTTGAAGCTGCGCAGGCGGTTGATCACCTCGTAGCCACGACCGGTCATGGACTCGGCGAGGCCTTGCAGGCTGCTGACGTTTTGAAAGGTTTTCGGCTTGGCGACGAAGGTGCCTTTGCCGTGGATCTTGAAAATCAGCCCTTCCTTCTGCAGATCGCCCAGTGCCTGACGCACGGTGATGCGGCTGACTTTGAACAGCGCACCGAGTTCGCTTTCGGAGGGCATTTGGCTGTCTTGCGGGTATTCGCCGTCGAGAATGCGCGCACGGAGGACGTCGCGCAGTTGGGTGTGCAGCGGGACACTTGATAAGGAGAGCGGGCTTAAAGAGAGAACGTTATCGGTCATCACGGGATCACTTGTTATAACGAGTTATGACGTGATCTTAGGGTTGTTATGACAAGGTTGAGAAATACCGAATGGGCATAACCTTAGATTGGTGTTGGAGATCAAAAGATCGCAGCCTTCGGCAGCTCCTACATGAGACCGCAATCCCCTGTAGGAGCTGCCGAAGGCTGCGATCTTTTGATCTTAACGTTTGAGGATCTGGTCCATGACCCAGTCGGTCTTGAGGGCTTGTTCAGCGACGGCGGGATGTTGTGAGTCGCCACGAATGTGGGCGTTCATGCCGAGCACGTGATGCCACTGGATGTGTTCGTGATGAGGGATTTCCAGGCTGATGCGCTCATCGGCATGCAGCTCAACCGGGTGTTCGTCGAATACGGAAAAACCGATCCGCCCAAGGCTGCCGATGATCTCGACCCGATCCTCACGCCGATCCGCCACAAAACTCCAGCAGCCCATGCCCAGCGCCCCGGAGGCGAATCGCCAACTGGCGCTGACGGCATCTTCCGCCGCATACAACCCGGCCTGACGCGCGGTAAAACCGGCGACCTCGACAATGTCGCCGAGCAGATACTGGAACAGATCGAAACCGTGACTGGCCAGGTCAGCGAAGTAGCCGCCACCGGCCACCGTAGGATCGGTGCGCCAGTTGTCGCGACCGTTCAGATCCGCTGGCGACGGTGCCTTGGTCAGCGTCCAGCTCAAGTGTCGCACGTCACCTATGCGCCCCTCCTCCAACCATTGCCGCACCTGCGCAAAGCGCGGCAACGAACGGCGGTAGTAGGAAACGAACAGGTGCAAACCCGCCTCGGCAAACGCTTGCTGCATTTCGCGGCTTTGCCCGGCATTCAGCGCCATGGGCTTTTCCACGCAGCAATGTTTGCCGGCAGCGGCGACTTTCAGGCTGTAGGCGTGGTGGCTGTCGGGCGGCGTGGCGATGTACACCGCGTCCACCTCGGGATCGTTGATCAGCGCATCGACGTCGGTGTAGACGCGGGCGATGCCGTGGCGCGCGGCGTAGTCGGTCACGGCTTCAAGCCGTCGGCCCATCACCGCCACCAGCGCCGAGCCGGGCGCCTTGTAGAAGGCCGGACCGCTCTTGCGTTCAGCGACGCTGCCACAACCGATCATGCCCCAGCGCACCACGTTCATTTCCATTCCTTTAGCCGATGCGCAAGGCGCGCAGATCGAGGTGACCGTCCTTCAGCGGCGGGCACCAGTAGTAGCCGCCAGTGATCGGCCGGCTGATGCGATACAGACCATCAGTGATGCCGTCTTCCAGACCGCTCATGCGCCGCAGTTGTGCTTCGAAAGCATCCAGCGAGAAACCGAAGGCGAGGAACATCAAACCGGCGCGATCACCTTCGATCCACGGCATCGAGCGACGCACGACGAACGCTTCTGGCGCAAAGCTTTCCTGCGCGGTGCGTTTGACGTGGGCGGAGACTGGCGCGTCGTCGATCTCTTCGTTATCGCTGAGGCGACGGCCCATGATGTTGTCTTTGTCGTCGGCCGAGAGCTTGTGGAAACCCTTGAGGTCGTGCTGCCACTGCTGGATCGCGGCGAAGCTGCCACCGACCATGCCGTCAGTGCCGGCGCTTTGCAGAGCGGCGGCGATGGCGGCTTCGTCGTGCGGGTTTTCGGTGCCGTCTTCGTAGCCGGTCAGGTCGTGGCCGTCCTTGTGGCGAAAGGCTTCCTGCATCTCGACCAGACGCAAGGCCGGCGCCAGTGCGGCTTCGAGGGCGTTGCAGCGGTTGAGCAGTTCACCACGGTCAACGCCGTGCAGCCACACCCACAATGCGTGTTGGGTCGATGGGTTCTCGACACCGACGCCGCTCATGGCCGGGAAGCTGCGCAGGCCGTCGATCTGCACGTTGAGCGCCTTGGCCAGGGATTCGCCGAAACCGACCACTGCTGACTTGCCGTCCACCTGATTGATCAGGTTGTCGATCGCCTGCGGCAGTGCTTCAACCGATTCAAGGGCGAAAAACAGGTGACGTGCTTGCGCAGGAACTGGGGTGGCGAGAATGCCCGGCTGGTAGTAACTCATGTGAACTCCTTGGGAAAGTGCGCGGGAGTTTACCTGTGGCCGGAGGGTTTGTGTGGGATTGGATGGAAGTCAAAAGCCCCTCACCCTAGCCCTCTCCCGGCGGGAGAGGGAACTGATTGGGGGATATTAGAGATCTACACCGACTTGAACGTACTGTACCGAATCCATAATCGACATAAGTCTTTCAGGTCGATGCATGACGCAAGACATCCCGGTCGGCTCCCTCTCCCTACGGGCGGTCCGACGTTTCGGGAGGGCTGGGGTGAGGGTTGGCGTCATGACGCCAGGCGCTAGGGCTCAGCCCCGTCCAGCGCTTGAACGCCCGACGAAAACTGCGCACATCGCTGTAGCCGACTTCTTCGGTAATCCGCTCAATCGGCATGTCCGGGTTGGCCAGCAAACTCAACGTCCGCGCCTGGCGCACCTGCTCCAGCAGCGCCTCGAACGTCAACGCATGCTCAGTCAGACGTCGGCGCAACGTGCGGCCGCTCATATTCAAATCGCCGGCAATCTTTTCAATGTGACTGCCACTGCTCAGATCCCGGGCAATCGCCCGCTCCACGGCCTGAATCAGATCAAGTTTCTGATGCACCTGCGCCGCTTCCAGCTCCAGCAACGCCACTGCCTGACGCAATGCCAGCGAATGATGATTGGGCAGGTGCACATCCAGCCATTGCGCGTCGATCAACATGCGATTGTGCAGACAGCCGAAGCGCACCTGCGGCCCGAGCAGGCGGTGGTATTCGCTGAGGTAATCCGGCGCGGCGTGGACGAACTCCACGGCAATCGCCTTGAACTCAGGCCCGACCAGCGCCCGGCCATACACCAGCAGACTGGCGAAAAATTCCTCGACCGCGAACACCTGCACATCGGCAAATGGCAGACGACATTCAGCATCGAGATGCACTTTGCCACCGACCACATCGACGCTGGACACCACAATCCCGCCTGAAGTGTGTTGATGACGAATGCCCAACGCAAAGGCATCCCGCAAGGTCTTGCACAGCGACAACACATGCCCGAGCAGGCCCAAAGTGCCGAGTACGTTCTGCGCACCAACCCACAGCCCCAGACCCTGATTGGGCAGTACTTTGAGCGCGCGCTGAATCATCGCCACCGCCTGGCGATAGGAAATCCGCTGCGCCGGATCCTGCAGATCTTCAAGGGTAAAACCCAACCCACGGCACAAGCTCTGGGGGTCGATGCCCTTGTTCTGCGCGACTTCGGCGAGGGTTTGCAAAAGAAACGGCGAGACCAGCGCCAGTTCAAAGGTCGGGGCTTGGACTTTTACGTTCATGGGGACTGACATTCCGGATCACGCTTGATTGTTATTTTTGTAACCGGTTATGTCGATGGAAGTTAGCACAGGGTGCGCGAACTGTCCGCAGATGCCCCCCTCGGTGTCCGCCAATACCCTGCCCCAACGTACGCCAAACGCTTATTTCTAGCGTACCGGCGCTCCGAGCGACCGGTACCAGGTCCCAATCACAATAATAATGAGGACAGTCATGAGCCAGAACCGTGCAACATCCTTCTTGCCGCTCGCCCTTTTCATCGCAGGTTGCACCCTGACGTTGCCCGCTCTGGCCACCGAAGCCGGCGTCGACAACATCGGCACCGGCACCGACGGCTTTTTCATGCTGCCGCTGGAGGTCGACAGCCTTCCGGAAAACATGGTCGCGTTCAACCTCTACTACAACCATTACAAGTCGCGAAAACTCAACATCAGTTCCCTCGGCGGCAAAGTGCCAAATGTCGAGATCGAATCCACGGCAGTGATCCCGCGCCTCGATTACTTGAGCCCGGTGCGTGTGTTCGGAGGACGCCTGGCGGGCTACATCGCCCAGCCGTGGTTGAAGCAGGAAGTCGCGGTGTTCGGCTTGAGCGACACCCGCGAAGGCATGGGCGATACCACCTTCGCACCGATCATTCTGTGGGACATGGGCAAGAACCTGACCCTCGGCGCCGCCGTGGAAATCACCGTGCCCACTGGCGAATACAGCGTCGACCGGCTGGCCAACACCAGCAACAATTTCTACACCTACAAGCCGTTGTTCTCGTTCACCTGGCTGCCGACCGACAAGACCGAAGTCTCGATGAAGACCACTTACAGCTTCAACGAGAAAAACAAGGACACCGACTACAAGTCCGGGCAGATCTTCCACTTCGATTATTCGGCCAGCTACAAGATCACCGACGACCTGATGCTCGGTATCAACGGCTATTACCTCAAGCAGACCACCGACGACAAACAGTTCGGCCATACCGTGCAGTTCGCCGGGCAGGACGTCGATGATGGCGTGCGCGGCAAGGTGTTCGCGATTGGCCCGGCGCTGCACTTCACCTTTCTCAAGTACGCCAGTGCGGAGATTCGCTGGGCCAAGGAGTTTGATGTGGAGAACCGGCCGGAAGGGGAAATGCTCTGGGCGAAAGTCAGCATTCCGTACGCCTTCTGACCCCGCCAGCCCCCTTCAGGGGCGCGCAGTGCTCAGTCGGACGCTCAATACACAGACTCGCTGGGACTTGACCGTCCGTCTGAAACACGCTCACCCCTGTAAGATCTGACAGTAGTCGATGAGCAATGAATGGGATTAAAACGGGATCACCGGTTTTTCCCGTCCAGGCGATATTGCTCATGACTTCTTTCAGACTTTTTCTGTTTCCTCCCCGCAGAGACTTGTCCGTTGCGCCATTGGAACTGTGGCCTCTGTACATCGGTAATATGACTCGGCCTGTTGTGGATGCCGACGGCGGTATCAACCTGGCCACGTTTGAACAATCCGAGGCAGGCATATTCTGCCTTATCGACCCTTACCTCGGCATGGCGGCAGGCGATGAAATCCGGATTTTCTGGAACAACAAAGTCATTCACGAACTGCAAATCAAGGCCGAAGACGTCAATGTACGACTGTTCTTCTTCCTGCCGACCGCTGAAATCACCCCCGGTTACTCTGAGTGCTATTACCAGGTAACCCGGCTAGGTGAACCGCTCCCTGACGATCCTTCCGCCGTACTGACGCTGCTGGTCAAATTGACCTTGCCGGGCGGCGAGGATAAAGAGCAGTGGGATGATTGGCATTCGGCGCTGGACATGGTCGGTTTGCCGCCAGATGTCATCAACAACGGTATAAGCAAAGAATGGGCGGACACTGGCGTCCCCATGACCATCAAGCATTATCCGTTTATTACGGAGCGCGACGTCATCTGGGTTCGCTGGGGAGGGATTTTTCTGGCCCCGCACGTGGTGACAGAGGCTGAGGCCGCTGGCACCGAGGACATTGTCATCACCGCGTTGCCCAGCGACATCCGGACCGCTGGCGATAGCGCCGCCATGCCGATCAAGTACGAAATCCATGACGAGGTCTGGAACTGGTGCGAGATATGGTCGAAAGAGACGTCGGTTAAGGTAGATGGCGGGGCTGCTCGCCTGGACCCGGCTTTTTTCGAAGATGCCGATGATGGCGAACTCCATCTCGATCAACTGGATCATCAGGCGACCAATCTGTTGATCCTCCTCGAAACCAATCAAGAGTTCGCCGAAGGCGACACTATCGTGATCAATGTTGCCGGTGTCGGGGGTACTGGAACAGCGCCTCGCACACTGACCGAAGAAGTAACCGTCGGTACCCTGCCTTACATTCTTGAGTTCCCGATCCCTTTTGCATTCGTCAGTCTGTTCGCCAACGGGACGCTCGATGGCTCCTACGTTTTGCGCAAGAAAGACGGTAGCCCGTTGCTTTATTCCAAACGCACCTTCGTCAAGGTGATCGGCAACCCTGCGCTATTGCCCGCACCGGCAATTGATGAAGTAGTCGGTGCCATTTTACCCGCCGACAGCAAAACAGCGACCGTCAGAATTGCCTATCCGAGCCTTAAAGTCGGTGATTCGATCAACATGATCTGGGAAGGCACGAAATCGGACGGCAATCCCTATGTGTATGAAGAACCTTATGACGTCAGCAGTAACGATCAGCAGATGGGTTTTATATACATCTACGTGATGAACGAGCACATCCTCGAGTTGAACAACGGCAGCCTCAAACTCCATTACCGGGTGTACAACGACGATCTTGCCGACTATGGACTCAGCGAGTCTGACTTTCTGCGGGTCGAGGTACGCGCAGTGCCCGTCACCCTGCCGGCCCCCGATGTAGAAGAAGCCCAAGATGGCGTGATCGACCCGACGCTGGTTTATACCCAGGCCCATGTGCTGGTCAAACCGGTCAATTGGCTCAAGGGCGATACCCTGACGTATCACTGGATCGGACTCTCCGCTTTCAGCTCAACCAAAGGCAGCGTCCCCATCACTCAGTTGTCGATCGACAAGACCGCGCGTTTTCGGGTAGATGTCCAATACGTCTCGGCCAATATCGGCTATACGGTCACTGTCCGTTACACCCTGCTGCATGCCGCAACTGGAAAGTACAGCTATTCAGCACCCTTCGAAGTAATGGTTGGCATACCGGTGGGGCATTTGCCTGCGCCTACCGTATTACCAGCACCCAACGGTTCGTTGAACCCGATGGATGCGCTCAACGGTGTCGATATCGAGTGCAGTTATCTGAGCATGGACGCAACACTCGACACCCTGGCGCTGAAATGGCGCGGGACACCCGGGGGCGGTACATCAGAGGATCTGGAACAACCCGCCGAATCTTCCGGCATCGTTACCTTTCACCTGGCCGCCTCGTTTGTGGGCGCCAACATTCGACGCTCGGTTGACGTCAGCTATGACGTGCAGCGCTATGGCTTGTGGACGCCTTCGGAAGTGTTACCGCTGAACATCCTCGACTTTCAGGATCCGGAAAACGACCTGCCCAGACCGCAAGTGCCTCAAGCAGACAAGGCTATTCTGGACTTGATGGAGTTTGCCGGCGACGCGAGGGTGCTGGTGAACATATGGCCGTTTATTGTCAAGGGTCAGCGCACTTGGGTCTATGTCGAGGGCGAAACCAGCACCGGCACCTACCGGATCGATGTACTGAAAGATCATCAAATCAGTGACCAGCAAGTGACCGGAGGTCTGGACGAATCCTTGCTCAGAAGTGAACTTTTGAAATTGCGGCACAGTTCTCCAGCGGTGGTGAAATGCAAAGTGATTTTCGACAACAGCACAGAAGAAACCGCTGCAATCGAGTTCCCGGCCCTGCCACTGACTATCCGTACACGCTACGACTATGTGACGCCGGTCATCACCAAAATCCTCAACCCGCAAGGCCAGGAGATTCCCGAAGCCGGGTTGACCTACGACAAGCGAGTGACGATCCATGGCACGGCGACACGCGGTGAAAAGGTCGAGATCAAGGTCAACGGTGTTCCCAAAGGCACACCGCAAGCCACTGATCTGTGGGTATGGGAATCTCCTGCAGACGGCCTCGTCGAAGGTCTGCAGACCGTCACCGTGAAAGCCTTGTATGGCGCCGATGTACCGGACGGCAATCCACGCACCTTTACCATCGGTATTGCCACGAAACCCAGTATTACGGCAGTCGACGACTCCAAAGGACCGGTCGCGCACAATGGCATAACCTACGACAGAGAAATTACCGTTGCCGTATTGGCAGATCCCGACCAGCGTGTTCAGCTTTATGACGAAAACGCTCCCATCGGCGACCCTGTCACTCTGGATGGCGAGGGCAAGGGTTCGACAGATCTATCGACGCTGGCCCTGAAATCCTACGTCATCAAGGTACGAGCGCTCTATGGCGAGCAACTGGAATCCCCTGCGCACAATTTTACGGTCAAACCCCACGAAGCAGTGACGCTGACATCGGTAAGACACTCAGGAGGCGAACTGAGTAATGGAGGGCCTACTGTCGATACGTCGGTTGTTCTGACAGGCAAGGTCACGCCTTTTTATCAAGTGCAGATTTATGATTTGGGTACAGCCACAAATATCGTCGTGTCCGCCGATGCCAACGGGACGTGGACGACTCCCTTGGCGATCACCCTTGGTGAACATTCGGTGTACGCCAAGGCATTGAGTACAGATCAGATCTCTACGACGCGAACATTTCGCAGAATCTCGCCGATGAGCTTCGACACAAGCCCGGTCACATTGAGAGGCAAGACTTATATTTGTGTGGGTTCCCCCAACGTGCTCCCCAACTGGAATACAGGTAACTCATTTACGCGACGGGCCACAGGAGGCACAGGAGCAATTACTTACAGCTCCAGCAATCCAGCGATTGCCGCAGTCGATGGCGGCGGTTTCGTCACCGCTCGGGGCAGAGGCACCGCGACCATCACGGCCAGAGACACTGCACAGCAAGCCAAGAGCTATTCGGTTTCAGTGACTGGCGTGATTTATTGTGTGGGGCTTGGGGGGGGCACCTGGTACAACATAGTGAATGTAGCCAATGCGCAGGGAGCCCGTATACCCAGCTATGAGGAACTGTATGAGATTCACTTTGCCTACAGCGGGCGCTGGCCGATGGGTGACCACCATTATTGGTCGCACACTTCCACTCATGCCTGGTGGCCGAAACCGGCAAACCGAACAGTCTATCTAGTGAGAGGTTCGAATGGGTCGGCAATAACCCATCCGTTTTTTGGCCATAGTTCATTAGGTGTCGGACTCAAGTAATTATGCTGAGTTGGATGGTCTGTACTTGAGTGATTGCACATTCGAGCAGGGCAGCAATCGAATGTGCAATCAACTGGGGTTGATCGGTTACCAGCTTGCATGGCACAAGTACCGTTCGTCTGATTACTGCCCGCACCTGTCAGATCTGACAGGTGCGCTTTTCTCGATTCCGCGTCCTAATCACTCCATCGCCAAACCCTCGGCAGGAGTGCCCGTCATGCTCATCCAACCGCCCAAGGAAATCTCGCTTCTGGCCCTGCTCGACCCGGAAATCCCCGGCGGCATTCTGTTACCGGACGGCACCTGGGGCATCAACCTCGCCGCCGCACGACTCAACTTCATCAAGGGGCTGAAGACCCAGATTTCCGCCTGGAACAACATGAGTGTGGGCGACAACTGCAAATTGCTTCTCAACAAAACCATGGTGGATCAAAAGACCATCACCGATGAGGTCGAAATCGGGGAGCGCGTCACCCTGTTCGTCCCGCCGCAGCGCTTGCTCAGCGGCGACTGGGATCTGTCCTACGAGGTCAAGCGTGTCAGTCAGGCCGCGGAACCCGGGCCGACGCTCAAGCTTGTCGTCAAACTCGAACTGCCCGGCGGGCAGGATACCAACCCCGAGTATGGCCACTCCGAACTGAGCATGGCCTTCGATCCGCCGGATGTGGTGCGCGACGGTGTCGACAAGGTCACTGCCAAGCAAGGCGTGCTGGTTTACGCCAAACCCAAACCCGGCGATGGCCTGCTCTACGAGAATGTCGCCGTCGGTGACGTGATCATCCTGGCCTGGGCCGGGAAAAACGTGGAGTCCGAACCCGTCACCCAGCAACAGCTCGATGACCCTGAAGGTAACCCCATTGTGGTTCTGGCCGACGAAGCCACCATCCTTTCAGCCGGAGACTCCGACCGCGTGTCGGTCAACTACAAGATCCGCGACCGTGTGTACAACGAATCCGCAGACTGGTGCGAGGCTGTTTATATTGCCGTCGACACCCAGGGCTTGCGCCTGGGGGCGCCCATCCTCAAACAGGCCGACGGTCTCATCGTGGATCTGGAGATGCTGGGGGACGATGATCCGCTGGTGGAGGTCTGGGCGGATGACGTGAACATCTTCAAAAAGAACGACGAGATCTACCTCAGCGTTATCGGTACCGACGACGAAGGTAAAGAGATCAGTGAAACGGCGATCCAGCGTATTGAAACCACGCCGCCGGTGCGAGTCTCGATCGCGCACAAGAACAGCACCCTGCGCGCCTTGGCCAAACGCACGGTGGTGTATTCCTATCATGTACGCCGCGGCGGCGTCGTCGTCGACAACTCCAGATCCAAGTCTCGCGCCTACAGCGTTATCGGTGAACCGACACGCCTGGCCGCGCCCATCGCAATCGACCAGATCAGCGGCGCGCTTAACCCCGACGCGCCCGAATACCGCATCCGCATTCCCTACGATCCACTGATCACCGCGGACAAAGCCATCGAGCTCAGATGGTTCGGCATCCGGGCCGACTTCACGACCTACGACCCGGAACTGGAGTGGTATTTTCCCAGCGATGACGAGGCCAATGACCTCAAGGGGTTCATCGTCACCGTCGCCGGCAAACACGGCAAAATCCTGGAGGGCGGCACGCTGGATCTGTCGTACAACCTGCTGAGCGACGAAAACGGCACCATCACCCGTCGCGCCTCTCTGCACGCCTCGCTGTTAAACATTGGCGAGCCGCAGCGGGAGCTGGTCAAACCCATCGTGCTGGGTGAAAAGGATGGCGTGCTGGACCCCGAGGACCTTCCGGGCGGAGCCAGCAAAATCACCGCCCCACGGCCGGTGGCTGTTCCGAGCGAGGCCAACGATATCGTGACTTATTTCTGGATCGTTGAAGGCAATGAGCCTGTCACCGACTCTAAAAAACTCAATGCGTTGTCCAAGGACAAGGACGTGGATTTCCCACTGAACGCCGCGTTTGTGGCGCAGCACATCGAGCCTAATCGCGGAAAAAAAGTGAAGGTGCACTACGAAATCTTCCGGGCAGCGAGTAATACGACCAGTTATTCGAATGAGCTGGAGTTTACGGTAGGGCAACCGGTGGCGCTGGATCCGCCGACCATCGACTCGGTCAAGGGATCGCCAAGCGGCAAGGACATTGTCGAGGGTGGCACCACTGTTGAAACCAGCGTGATGCTGAGCGGCACGGCCGCCAAAGGCAAGAACGTCGAGATACGCGATGGTGCCACCGTCAAGGATCAGGTCACGGCCGATCCGGTTTCTGGAATCTGGACCTACACCGTGTCGGGGCTGACTGTGACGAAACACAGTTTTAGCGCGACAGGAAAGTACGCCGCAGAACCCGTCTCTGCGGCCTACACCCTCACCGTCACGGCCGTCATTGTGCCGACGCTTAGCAATGTGCTTGACGACAAAAACGTTGAAATCCCCGAGGGACAAACTACCGTCAGCACCGCACTGACGCTCAAAGGCACCGCGAGCAAGGGCCAGAGAGTCGAAATTTTTGATGGAAGCGGCCCGAGCCACACCTCCAAGGGGGTGGCCACAGCCTCGACGACAACAGGCACATGGGAGTTGTCGATTACAGTTCCAGTGGGTGCCCGGAGGCTATACGCAGGATCGCTGTATACACCGTCCCCGCTATGGTCAAATGTGCGCACACTGACTGTGACAGCGGCTGCAGCACCAACGTTGACATCGGTCAACGGTTCTCCCAGCGGTATCGAAATCCCTCAAGGCGGGGTCACCGTGGAAACCGCCGTCACCCTGAGCGGCGTTGCCGCAGCCGGGCGGGAAGTTGAAGTGCTCGACGGTACGGTTATCAAAGGTAAAGAGACGGCCGATGGAGTAACCGGCATCTGGAGTCTGTCGGTTTCAGACCTGAGCAAAGCCGAACACCGTTTTACGGCGAGATATCTGGAGCAACCGAGCCTGGTGTCGGCAGCGAGAACGCTGACCGTGACGGAAGCTACCGCTCCGACGCTAACCTCAGTCAAAGGCTCACCGAGCGGTTCTGAAATTCCACAAGGCGAAGAAACTGCGGAAAAAGCCGTGACGCTGAGCGGCTTTGCCGCTAAAGGCCAGAAAGTCGAGGTACTCGACGGCGAAGTATCCATAGATCAAACGTCAGTACATGCTGATACCGGAGCATGGAACTTATTCATTGAAGATCTGAGTGAAACAGCGCACAGATTTACTGCCAAAGGTTTATATGGCAACGCTGAAACTTCGGCACCTTGGGCAATAACGGTAAGCAAGAATGTCGATGACTTCACGGACTTCACCAGTGGCAACTGGAATAATTGGACAAATATCATTGCGGGCCGAGGAGAAATAAAAAATACACTTGGAGAATTTTACTGGGCAAACAACTTAACATTTCTCATGCCCAACGAACGTGTAGGAATCAGGAAAACCTATAAAAAACTGAAGCGGGGAGGTTATCAAATAAGCTTTTCATATAAGTATGACTATGTGGAAATTTCAATACCCGGCCATTTAAGAGTGGATTTTAATGGCCAGCTTGCTCACCACCTTGACGAATTGCCAGCAGACAACATCTGGAAAAGCACTACAAAAACTTATTATTACAACGCCGAAAATCAGGATGTTGTAATTGAAATAAGCTGTAGACACAACCGAAATCAAACCTTGTCGGTTCCTATCAACTTCGACAACATCACTATCAAGAGGCTTACATGATCAAAAAGAAAAGGACCACAGAGGGGACGGGTTTATTTAACCAGTGATTTAAACAGCGGGGCTTGATCGAGATCTTCCTGCTGACCGGGATGGCCCTTTCGCGAGCAAGCTCGCTCCCACAGGGAAACGCATTGCAAATGTGGGAGCGAGCTTGCTCGCGAAGGGGCCAGTTAAGTCAGTGCAAATCGCCTTTTAAACTCCGGCGTTTAAAAGACACCTTCAGACACGCCTTTCAGGCTACAAATTCTTGCGCAATTGCCTACAGCCAAGCCAGAATCCGCCGGCTTGTGCGCTTTGGGGTGGGGTTCTATTGTGGGCCGGTCGCTGAAGAATCAGCGATCGGGTTTAGCGACCTGAATCTTTGTAGGCGCACCAGCGCTCCAAACTCGACTGTGGATGCTTATCTACAATTTGCGTTATGGCGGCTGTGCGCGGGAGACCTTCGGGTCTGCCGGGCGCCTACACCCGGTTCGCTAACCTGCGTCCAGCCGCCACCTTACCTGTTTAGCGACGGGTTTTAGCGGCTCCACCTTGTAGGAGCTTCACCATGATCAAACCAACACCCAACCCACCCGAAACCGACCCCACCTCCCCCTACGAATCCCTCGATTCAAAAAAACTCCACGACGCCGCCGACCGCGCCCTCGATCACTACCTCTGCCCACCCGGCTCCACGCCACCGCCACGTAAAACCCGCCGGATGTACGCCGTCACCGCAGACTTCAAAAACGAAGAGCTGCTGGCCGATGCCAGCGAAACACTCGCCTCGGCCCGAACCATCGCCCATGACTTCGCCCACCTCATACCAGCGTCGCAGCGCAGGACTTTGCTGGGAATTGCGCAATTGATCATGCTCGGCGAGCTGGCGGTGAATCGGGTGATGGATCATCTGCACTTCTCGGATTGAGGCAGCCATGGGGAACACTTGCTGATTGATCCGGCGTCACTTCTGGCCCCTCGCGACCTGGCTCGCTCTCACAAGGCTCTCAGTGAGTTCAAGTGTCTTTGTGCAAGGAAAAAAAGGGCGACCCAGCGGTCGCCCAAACGTACTGCACGAGAGTCTTTTACAACGTCAGTTGCCCACGTTCCTCCTCGGTCAACTGCTGCTTCGCCTGTTCATCCAGCGCCCCTGCCCCCAACACCTGCACCGGACTGTTCGGGTTGTAACCCGGTGCCGGCGCACGGCTGGCGCCATCGCGGGACGGCGCGAGTTGCTCGTTGCCAAAGCTCAACACCTGCACGGTAAACACCGACGCCTGATTCTGCCGCGCTGCCGCCTGCTGCTGACGGACCACATCCTCTGCCGCCTGCGTGGCCGAGGATGCCGCCGAACTGGCTGAAGTGATCGCGCCGGTATTCACCGCCGACACCACCGGCACACCCGTCGCCTTGCCCTGCACCGAGATGTTGGCGGCGTTGACCACGGTCAGCGCGGCGATGTTGACGTTGCCCGACACGCGAATCCCCGCCTCGCCGGCATCGATGGTGCCCAGCGGCGCGATCAGGTCGATGTCGCCCGGTGCCACTTCGGCGATCGGGTTGAGGGTGGCGATACCGGCACCGGTGCTCGGCACCGACGGCGACAGCGTGACGTTGCCCCAAGTGTCGTAAACCCGTTTCGGCGGGGTGTAGACCACGGTGGTTTTCGAGCCGCGACCGGCGTTGATATCGCCCTCGGCCGACCAGCCGAGGATCGAGCCGCCGAAGGTGGTCATGATCCGGCTCTGGCCGAGCAGAATGCTGCCCTGCGAGTAGAGCTGAATGTTGCCCGAGCCCTGGGTGATGATCCCCGCGGTGGACGGTGGTGCTGCGCCTTCAATGCCGAACACCTGAGCGCCGCCCGGGGTGAGCATCTGGATGTCGCCGCCGAACAGGGTCTTGACCCCTGCCCCGCCGTACAGCGTGATGTCGCCGTCGTAGCGGATCGGGTTACCGGCCACATCGGTGCTTGGGAACAACGCGGCAATGGCGTTGCGACCGCGCAGATAGCTGCCTTTGCGCGGACCATCGACATCGTTGTATTCCAGGCCACCAGCACGCAGTTCGGCGAAATAAACCTGCCGCGCGAAAATCGCCTGCTCGGCATTCGGCAGTGCGGCGTAGAAGGCTTGCGCCTGTTCTGCGTTGCCACTGAAGCCGTAGCCCAAGGTCAGCCAGCTGTGCAATTCGTCGAGGTAGGTCTTGACCACTTTGCCCGGTTGCGCGCTGAGGGAGGCGTCCGCACTGGCGACGTTTTGCGGGTTCAGGTAACGCGCGATGAACCGTGAATAATCCGGTCCCTGCGCGCCCACACCGGCCTGCAAGACCACGCTGGCACCCGGCCGCTGATCACCCGCCAGCAACGGCCCGAGGCTGGTAATGCTGGCGCGGTCTTCCATGAGGATGTTACGCCCGGCATTGACCTCAAGAGTGCCGGGGCCGGCGACGTCGAAGCTGCTGTAGAGGATGTCGCGCCCGGCCGACACCCTCGATACATCCCTCGGGTCGTTGTGCACAAACAGATTGCCGGTCGAGTAGATCGTATCCTTGCTGGTGCCGACGCCATCCCTCGGCGAAATCGTCGATTGGCCCAGATTGGTACCGGAGGCGACGATGTCGCGACCGGCCATCATCCACACCGGCCCGGCGGCTTCGTTCCAGGTCAGCAGCGAATCGCTTGCGCGCAGTGACTCGCCACTGCGCACACCGACCAGGTCACCGCTCAAGGCGTAGATTCGCGCCGGTCCCTGAACATCACTGAGGCCCGAGTAGGAATTGCTGCCGAAGGCGAACAACGGATATCGCAAGTTCGGTTCAGCAGCGACACCATCGGCGCCGCTGTTGGAGATGAACGGAATTTCCGCCGAGTTGCTGGCATAGCCGTTGAACGCTGGGGCGAACGGCGTGGCAAGCGCCAGCGGACTGGCTCCGGACTGATTGATCGCATAGCCGCCGGCATAAATCGAATCACCGGCCAGCAGTTCCAGCTGCCCCGCCGTCGACGGCGCCAACAGCAGAGAGTACGCGGTTGCGGGGGCGGTGTTGCCAACGCTGTAAGCCGCCGACGAACCGGCATAGATCGAACCCTGCGCAGCCACCGCGCGCAGAATCGCTGGATAGACGAAACGGCTGTCGGTCGGCGAGGTGTTCTGCCCTTTGATCGGGCCGTTGGTGTCCGTCTCGGCCAATTGAGTACTCGGGGTGAGGTTGCCACCGGCCGAGAACAGGTCGATCGCCGTGTGCGCGGTCCACAGCGAGAAGCCGCTGAGAATGCCGCCCTTGGTGATTGTCCCCTCGTCATCAAACAACGGCGTGGCGTTCTGCAAACGCACCCGCCCCGGATCCACCGCCCCGCCCAGGACCAGATCGCCACGGGTGCTGATGCGCATGCCGGAGTCACCGGGGATCAGCACAATCCCGCCGGAGGCATTGCTGGTGGTCGCGGTAAACGGGTCAAGCGCGCGGGTTTCGCGCACATCGTGCTGCACGCTGTTGGCGCCATATTGCAGATTGATCCCTCCCACCGCACTGCCACTCACCTGTGCCGCGCCGCGCAGGTTGATCAGCGCGCCTTGCAGATCGTGCTTGGGCGGCGTAATCCCCCGATTACCGGCGCGAGCTTGCAGGGATGGATTGAGCGTGCCACCGATACGAATGTCCATATCGCCGCCACCGGTCATTTGCAGGCTGCCGTCGCTGCCAATGCGACCGGTGCTGCCCACCGCCACGATCAATCCCTGACTGCGTGGGTTGGTCCGCGCATCCCCCAGCGGTTTCAGCATGCCGGCGTCTTCACCGGCGCGCAGGCTGATGTTACCGCCCCCCAGGGTGCCGAAACCGGTGAAACCCACCAGGTACGGTGCCGTATCCATGTCGGCATCCGGCAGCGGCTGAGTGGCGTAACTGCCGAAGTTGATCCACCAGGCGGTCGGCACATCATCGCTGCCGGTGCCCTGACGCCACAACCAGTTGCCCACCGCGACGCTTGGCACCTGCTCACGATAGCCGCCGGTATTCGCGGCCTTGCGCCCGAGGGTGTCGCCAGAGACAGAGCCGCCGGCATTGATCGTCAGGTTACCGCCCAGTTGTGGATACCAGGCCTGGTAGAGACTGTCGGTGCCACCGTCGACCCATTTTTCAACATCGGTACCGCCACTGCCCAGTACCGAACCGTTGTCAGACAGGTGTGCGCGTTGCTGGTTGAAGCGCGGATCGATATCGGCTGACTGGGTGCCGGCGGTGTACACGCCGAACGGTGAAGCCATGCTCAGATTGCCGGCCGCGAGCAGATCCAGATCACCGGTGCCGGTGCGCAAGACGCTGAACATCTGGCTGTGGATGCTGGCGCTTTTCGCCGGATTGCTCTGCACGCACACCTCGGGGTAACTGTCGCACAGCGTCAGGTATTCCTCGGGAATCGGTGCGTAATCCTGGAAGCCGAACTGGTTGCCGGGTGCCCAGGTCCAGCGTGCCATCGGGGCACAGGCACCGGGATCGGTTTCGCAGAGAATCAGGTATTCCTCGGGCACCGGTTCGAAGGCAGGGAAACCATACTGGTTGGTTTCCGACCACACTGCGCGTGGATTGCCTTCGGTGATCTTCGCCCCGTAATGAGTGTCCGCAAGGCGCAAATTGCCTTCAGTGGTGAGCGGTTTCACAGCACGACTATCGGCGGCGGAAAGATCAGCCCCCGCCACCGCGCGGATCGACCACGACGCACTGCCCGACGGCAACATCGGCGCAATTGCCCAGTTGGCACCCTGGCTTGCGCCATTCAAAGCACGCAACTCGATAAATGCGACGCCGTCGGCGAGCACCACATTGGTCATCGACGGAATCAACGAACCGCGCAACAGCGCCAACGAACTGCTCAACATCAGGTTCTTGCTACTGCCAGTGTCGACATCGAAAGCACCCGGCAACGGCACGCCTTTGGGCCAGTTCATGGCTTGCAACTCGGTGTTGCGGTTCAAGCGAATCCCGGCACCCAAACGACTGCTGGCCGGCACCGTCACGTCGTTGCCCAACAGCGTCCCGGCGGCATACAACAGATTGCCCGAGGCGTCATGCACCGCCCCCGCCAGCACCGTGCCGGCACTGAAGGTATAAGGTGCGGCCAGTTCCACCTGCACCGGCAACAGCGTGCCGCCGACCAGCGTCGTCGCCTGAATCGGCAGATCGTAATTGAGGGTCACACCCGACGGGAATTGCGTGCCCGGCGCCAGCGTCACCCCGGCCCCCGGTACAACCAGATCACCACCGAACGGCTGCACACCCGGCAGCAGTTTCCAGCCGGCGTCATCGACAGTCTCTGGTGGCGGCGCGAAGCCGTCGTTGATGCTGCCGTAAATGTCGAGGTTGCCACCGGCACGGATCACCAGGCTGGCAGACTCACCGGAGCCATAGACGCCGGCGACCTTGCGCGTATGCGGATTGAGGCTGGCATAGCGGTAGCGCGACAGGTCGATGTCGCCCTCCACCACCAGGTCGCCGTCAGCCGTCTTGCTGGCGATCTCGACCCCGGGGCGCAGGTGGAAGGCATCGGCGTAGGTCGCATTGTTCAAGCCCGCCAGTTTGCGTTGCAACAGATCGGCGTTGTTCAGCGCGGCGTCGATGAAGCTGGTGTTGTCGCCGTCGATGCGGCTCAGCAGCGCCTGGTCGATCACCTGATACGGCCGGCCACTGACCGCCGGATCGACACCATCACGCGCATCGTCATAGCGGCGCACACCATTGAGGCCAATGGAGCGCGCGCCCTGAATGTTCACGCTGCCACTGGCATCGATGGCGATGTCGCCAGCGCCCAGTCGCGGCGCATTGAGTTCGAGGGTGCCGCGCAACATCTGGTCGTGCTGACCGGCGAGGAAACCCGGCACCGCATCAGTACCATGGCGCAGGTCGATGCGCGTACCGGACGCCAGGGTCAACAACCCGGCACCGGAATTCAACTCGACCATGGCCCGGTTCGGCGCGTCGATGATCTTGCCGTAACTGTCGACGCGCAACACCCGGCCATGGGCGTCGAGCACACTATTGCCGGCCAGGGTCAGGCCGTTCTGCGCCGCCAGACGAATACTGCCGACCCGTTCGCCACTGGCGTCGATCAAGCCATTGACGGTGAGGCTGCCGTTGTCCACCGAGACGTTGACTTCACCGGCCTTGAGACCGTCGCCGATGAGCAAATCGCCTTGCTTGAGTTGCAGGCTGCGACTGCCGAATACCTGCCCGGCGTTCAGGCGTTGATTGAGTGCCGCGAACTGCGCGCTGGCATCACCGCCCAACTGCTGAGCGCGAATATCCACGCGGCCGGCCTTGTACGGCACCAGCGTACCGCCGGCGTCGTAATAGCCGCTGCTGGCGCCGAGAATCTCGCCCTGCAGATCGACGATGCCGGCATCCGCCGCCAAGGCCACGGCGCTGAGGTTACCGGCCTGATTGTTTTTCGCCGACAGATCGATGCGCGACCCGCCGAGCTGACGAATATTGCCGTTGGTGCTCAACAACGACACGTCGCCGCCCCAGCTGTACTTGCTCACGTCGTTGAACGGCAAGGTGCGCCCGGCCATGTCCAGTTGCGCGCCGCCGGCCAGGATTAAATCATGCTCGGCGGTGACCGTGAGCTTGCCGCTGGCCAAGGCAATGCGGCTGTCGAGCACAATGTCACGGGCTTGCAGATTCAGGGTTGCACCCAAGGCATCGGCCACGCCCGAAGCACCGGCACCGTCAAGCGTCAGGCGATTGCCAGCCTTGAGCAGATTGACCGACGCCGCTTCACCGGTGAGCAACGGCGTGCGCAGATTGAGATTGCCGCCACTGTAGGCGTAGCCCTTCACCGGGTCGTAAGCGCCCTGCTGTTGATATACCGCCAGACTGCCCTTGTGATTGGCGCTGATGCGTTCGCTGGCACTCAGGTTGACGTTGGCAAAACCCAGCGCCAGACGATTGTTCTGATCGAGGCCGTTGGCTTGAGGCATCGGGCCGTAACCCAACTCGATGCGTTGCGCCTGAATATTCAGCGTGCCGCTGCCGGTACCGGCGCCGTCGCTGATTACGCTGCCGGGGTCCTGCGTGGCCCCGTTCCAGATCAGGTTGGCGGTGCGGATCGTCGCGACATCGTCGGCACTGCCCGCGCCGTAAATCGCCGGGGTAACGAGCACAAGGTTTTGCAATTTGCTCTGGCCGGTCTGTGCATCGAAGGTGTCGAGGGTCACGCTGCCGTACAGATTGACAGCGTCGCGCGTGGTCAGGCTCAGCGTCTCCAGAGCCGGTGCGCCGAACTGGTTATCACCGCGCAGCAAACGATCCAGGACGTTCTGGTTCAGGGTCAGGCCGGCCGGCACCCGGTTGCCGGCAGCGGCCAGCGCCTCGGCACTGCCGGCGTTGACCGCCCCCACCGCCAGGGCCAGATGACGCGTGCCAAAGCGCACGGCTTCACCGAGTTCGAACTGGTTATCCGTGGCGGCGGTGATGCTGCCATTCGAATACAGCAGTGCCGGACTGTTGCAGACCACCGTGGCACAGGTGCCGATGCGAATGCTGCCAGCGCCAATAAAGCCACCGCCCGCCTCCGGCGCGAGCACGTTGGTCCAGCCGTTGGACACCACCACCATGCTGGACGCGCCAGGTTGATAGAGGTAGCCGGCCGTCGAGTCATAAGCGACGTTGCCACGCCCCAAGGCATTGACCCCGGCGCCCGCTTCAATGGTGATGCCGCCATTGATCGAGTTGCTGCGCAACAACACTTCCGGCGCCGCCAACAACGCCCCTTCCCGCAGGACGATGCTGGAGGTGTCACCGATGAAGCCGATGATATTGCCTGCCGTGGTGTAGCTGACGGTCGGCATCGCACCGATGGTCAAACGCCCGGCGTTGAGGTTATTCAGGGTGTCGGCATACAGCGAAATGCCGTTGAAATCCTTGCTTGGCGCATGCCCGGCACCGAGGATTTCAAAGCTGCTGCTGGCATTGCCACTGCGCACCACGGCCGTGCCGACCAGGCCGCCTGCAGCCGCGTTGAATCGAGCCTGCCCATTGAACTGCAATGCGATGTCCTGCTCGCCACCGGCGACCAGTCGCAGATCGAGGGTCTTGCCGTCCTGCGGCGCCAGCGCCCGGGGAATCCCGCGCCGCACGGCATCGCTCTGGATGAATTGGCTGAGACTGGTTTCGTTGTACTGCGAGTAACGGCGCAGCACATCCGCCGGGGTCAGGATGATCTGGCGGGCGAGGCTGTCGCGCACGCCGGTATTGGCAATCGACATCTGCCCGCTGCCGGTCCACGACCCGTTGCGCATTGGCAGTACACCGCTGGACGCGCCCGACGTCGCCTGGCCGTTGACTTCGACCCGGAACGCGCCGGGCAGCAAGGCAAACGTCGACGGCAACAACGTATAGGTTCCCGCCGCCAGGCCTGGAACTCCGGCGCCGAGGGTGATCTGCTGGCCGATCCGTGGATCGACCGCGCCCGCCTCGGCCAGTACCGGCGCGTAAGTGCTCTGGTTGCCCGGCACGATTGCGTACACCGGGTTGCTGGCCAGCCCCGGCAAGCTGAAGCTGCCGTCGATGGCGTTGCGTACCAGCGGATTGAAACGGGCATCGGTGGAACCGCCGCGCCCGGAAATGAAACCGGCGCCACGCAGGTCGCCGCCGCCCGACAAATCGATGACTGCGCCGCTCTGCACATCGATGAATTGGGTGCTCATCGACACGCCGGTCGCTTCCCCGGTGATGCCGTTCAACACCACCGACTTGCCGCCATAGCGGTAGTCGATGCCGTCCGTGGTGCCGCCATACGGCATGACCAGCCCGGCACCGCTGACCGACGTCACGCTGCCCGGCAGCAGGCGAACCTCACGGGTGGTGGTCAACAAGTCGTCGCCGAGGACAATCTTGCCCAGCGGTGCACGCAACACGCCGCCCTGTTCGATAGACGCCGCCGAGAACGTCAGCTTGCCGAACGCCGAATAAGGCGCCGCAGCCGGCGCCGGGCCGTGGCCGCTGATGCGCAGGGTATGTTCGGCAACCGACTGCGCGCCCTGATAGCCCACACGCACTTCTGCCTGCACGTCACTGGCGGGATAAATCTGCGCCGCACGCAGGTTCAAATCACCCGGGGTCCACAAGCGACTTTTATCAGCGCCATCGGTCGGCGCCAGAAAGCGCAGATCACCGCTGCTGTCGAGGCTGACCTCGGCAAACCCACGGCGGCTGTATTCGGCGGCCGGGGCCTTCAGTTGCAGGATCGAACCCTGTGCCCCGAACGACAGACCATTGCCCAGATCCAGCAGGTTCGCCGTCGCCGTGAAGCGGGCGCACGCCAGTTTGTCGGTCGGGCTGTTGGTCAGGCGTGGGCGCACGCTGCCGACCACGCTGTAATAGCTGCCGACACCGGACAAGCGCAGATACGGCGCGCTCAGATCGACCCGTGACGCGTCTTTGGCTGACTCCGCCAGGGACAATGCCCCGGCGTACAGGCTGAGGCTTTGCTGCGTGTGCAAGCTAACGTCACCGTCGAACGACAGCAGGCCGTTACTCAACAGACTCAGATTGTCGAAGCCGCCGGTCATCAGGCTGTCGGCATGCACACGGGCCTGACCGTAGCGCAAACCGTCGGCGGCCTCGCCCGGGCGCAGGTCGGCGGCCAGTGCCTGCCCGGTCGACGTCTGGTCGATGATCAACTCTCTTGGCCCGCGCACCTGGTTGTCCGCTGAGTCGACGTACAACGGCGTCTCCAGCGCCACTTCCAGACGACCACCGGCCGCCCCGACACCGCCCGCCACCGCACGCAGATCGCCATCGATAAACAGACCGTTGTAAGAGCCGATGGCGATGCGTCCGCCGTCGGTTGCCACACGCGTCGGCCCCTGCCCGGCGATGTCCAACAGCGCCTCGGCGCCCGAAGCATCGAGCTGCGCACCCTGGCGCACAATCACGTAAGCATCGGCGGCAGTGGCCGTGGCCAGTTTTGCGTCGATCTCACCGCCGAGGATGATGCTGCCACCCTTGCCGACCTGCCCGTAAGTGCGGCCCAAAGCATCCACGGCGGTGTTCACACGCCCTGCCACATCCAGCCGCGCCTGTTCACCGATCCAGATCGAGCGGTTGTGCGCAGTCGGTTCGGCCAGTTGATTGGAGGTGGCCGGTTTGATCGAGCCGAACTGTTGCTGGCGAATATCAATCGTGCCGCCCCAGGCGTTGAGTTCGCCGTCAACGGTGATCTGCCCGGCGCCGCGCAGTTTGATGCTTTGCCCCGGATCGACGCTGATGCGCGAACCACGACCGAGGGTCAAATCGCTGTTGGCCGCATCGATCAGGGTGAGCAGGCTGGCCCCGCCTTGCAGCGTCAGGCTGGCACCGGCGCGTTGCGTCAGCACGCCCTGGGTCGGGTTTTCCTGGAACAGTCCCGGCGTCCATAGCTCCAGCGCTGATTGCGGGTCGGCACCGCTGGCCTGATTCGGCGCGGCATCGCCAAAACGATACACCGGCATGCTCACGTCCACGACCGTGTCGTCGGCCACTCGCAGACCGCTCAAGCCGATCAGGTTGTAAGCAGAGAAGCCTTTGTTGAACAGGTCGGCGGACAATTGCAGCGTGGTCTCGCTCAACGACTTGTCGGTCTGGCCGATCAAGATCTGGTTGGCCTGCACGGTCAAGGTGCCGCCGCCCGTGACACCGTAGCCACGCAGCTCGCCATCGAGGCGCAGGTGCGATTGGCCCGGTGCGGAAATCGCGCTGGATTCCAGGGTCAGATCACCGCCCTTGCCGCCACGGGTCTTGCCGTTGGCAAGGATGGCGCCACCGGACGAAACATCGAGCAGGCTGCCGGCGCCCATATTGATATCGCCGCTGCTGCGGATCGACACCAGCCCGCCATTCAGCGAGGCCAGGCTCGCGCCATCGTCCGGCTGGGTACGCAGGTTGCTCCACACGCCACGGGTATCAAGGTGAACGCCTTGGGCCACGGACACTTGCGTCGACTTGCCGGTCTTCGCCGTGAGTCGGGTGTCACTGCTTTCGCTGCCGTTGAACTGATTGAGCACGTTGCCCAACCGCAAGCTGCCGCTGCGTGCAGTCAGATCCGCGCCAATCTGCACATCGGGCGCATAGAGGGTGATGTCGCCACCGCTATCGACGCTGAGCGCGCCACCCACTACGACCTGATCCCTGGCCGCCACTTTGAGCGCGCCAAGACGCAAGCCGTTGAGCTGATCGTTATCGAGAAACAACTTGCCTTTGCGCGCCTCCGAGACAGCACCGGCGAGGTCCAGATCGCTGCCGGCGAGCGGACGGTCACCACCGATCTGCACCTGATCCAGCAACGGATTGAGCGCATACAAAACGCCGCCCGCTGCGGCCACATACGCCGGGTCATAACTGCCGACGATCAATTGCGCGCGGCGCGCCAGCGCGGTCTGACTCTGCTCATAACCATCAAGCACCGGTTTCGGCGTCTGGTTCTGCCGCTCGCCCTGATACACCTCGCCGAGCAACTGCCCGCCGAGCGCGGCGTTGGCCGTGGCAATCACCAGTTGCCCAGCGTCACGGCCCACGGTATAGCCCGCCTCGAAACGCGAACGCGGGGCAATCAGCGGGTTGTAGAAATAGCTGCTCTGGCCCCAGCGTTCGCTGCTGTCCTCGAAACCTTGGTACAGCCCGGTGTAAAGCAGATCGCCCGGCGCACGCGACACTTCATACAATTTGCCGTCGGCTCCGCGCAGCCAGCTCTGGCGGATCTCGCCACCCTGCACATCGAGGGTGCCGCCGGACAGATTGATCAGCGAGCCTTTCTCGGTGACCACGTCGTTGCCGGCAAAACTCACCGTGCCGCCCTGCGCCATCCATTCACCGACGCTGTGCGCCTGAGTGCCGAGATAACCGCCGACCTCAAGCAAGCCGCCCGCCGTATACCAGCGATCCGTGGCATAGCCGTTGGTGCCGGCCGGCACATAGACCAGCTCGCGCACATCGACCCAGATGTCATTGCTGTTGAGTGCGCCTTTGTCGCGGTTGACCGAAGCGTCGCGCTGCTCGTTGCCTTGCACGTTGATCTTGATGTTGTTGTTTTCCATCGCCACTTTGACGCCGAGGGCACCGGAAACATCGATCATCGCCCCGTCGCGCACCACGCTGCGGCGCTGTGCCGTCACCGCCACTTGCCCGCCGGTGGCGAGGGTGATCGAGCCGTTCTGGAACTCGACACTGCCGCCACTCTGGATCTCGATGCGCGACTGATCGCCACGAATGCGGTTGTTCGCGTTGACCGCGCTGAGGGCGGCCTGATGCTGACTGTCGAGCGCCGTCAGGTCGCTGCTGTCGAGCATGATCGCCGTGGCGCTACCTTGCGCCAGGGTGACACTGCCGCCGCTGTCGCTCGCGGGGTTGGACAAGTGAATGGTGCCGCGAGACGCCACCGACGTACTGGCGAGCAACACGCCGTTCTGCACGACTTCATGGCCGGTCAACGTGATGTCGCCGGTAGACGACTGGATCAGGCCGTTGTTGCTGACTTTGCCGCTAACGTTACCGGCCTTGAAGCCCGGCGTGACTTCATTGCCGAACGTGGTCGACAGCGCATTGCCCTCGGTGCCCGCGCCCTTGCGAATGTAGAAGCGGTCCCCAGCGCCGAGTACGGTCTGGCCCTTGGCGGTGCTGATGCTGCCGTCGTTCTGTACTTCGCTGCCGAGCAGCAAGGCATAACCACCGGCAGCTGTAGACGACGCCGGCTTGTGCGTTTCGATAGAAGCACCACGTTCCACCAACACCTTGCCAGCGGCATCGGTGAACGTCGGCTGAGTACCGTTGCTGTCGAAATACAGGCCACGGTCGCGGAACTGGATATCGGTGATATTCGCCGCTGCCGCCACCAGGTTGCGCACATTGACCTGACTGCTGCCGCTGAACACGATGCCGTTTCGGTTGATCAGCATCACCGTGCCGTCACCCTTGATCTGCCCCTGGATCTGGCTCGCCCGCGCATTCGGATCGTTGACCCGGTTGAGCACTGCCCAGTTCGCCTGCTGGGCAAACTCGACAGTGGTGTTGCGCCCGACGTTGAAGGTCTCCCAGTTGAGGATGGCCTTGTCGGCGGTCTGCTCGATCTTCACCGTAGTCTTGCCGTCGGCCTGGGTTTGCTGCGGACCTTTGGCGTTCTGCCAACCTTGGGTGAGGCTGTTATCGACCTTCAGACCGCCCTCGCCCAGACCGTCCGGGACAAACTGCACCGAGCCCAGCGCAGCGGCACGTCCGGCCGCCTGCGCCGCCTGCTGCGCGGCAATCGCGGCGACGGTGTTGTTCAGGGTCTGGATCGAGCGCTGCAATTGCTGATTGGCTTTCTGCTGCTGCGCCAGTGGCGGCGTCATCCCCGGCAAACCGCCAGTGCTCGGCCGTGCGGCAGCGGTTTGCTGCGCGGCACCCTTGGCGGCAAACCAGTTGGAGCTGAACGCCGTCGCCGCGTGCGCGTTGCCCGCCACCAGACACAACGCCACCGCGTGCGCCAGCGGTTTGAGCAACCACAGCGCCGGCTCCACGGCTTCACGTTTGAACGACTGGACGTTGGTACGACGGGATGGGCGAGCGAGCATCACTACGAGATCCTTTTGGGTTGCCACACGTTGGTTGCCACACATGCCGCAGGCGTGCAAAAACCTGCTGTTACGTCATAGGCAGTTGGCGGCGGTCGCGACCGAACGGATGTCACACAAACTTCATGTTGGGGGAGTATTCGCGCCGGGCCGTTCTGCGCCTTCAAAAAAAATGGCAGCCCTGTATGGGGCTGCCATCGGTTTGGCGGCAGTCACTTTTAAAGAGGACGACCGATGCCGTTGCACACGGCCGGGTTGTTGATATCGAGGTTGTTGCCGGTGGTGTTGGTGATGAAGTTGGCGGTGACGGCGTTTTTCCAGCTCAGCGGTATCGCAACGAATTTGTGCGCCTGTACCGCAGCATTGTTGCCAGGCTGGCTGTAGTGAGTGGTGAGAAAGTTGCGAATCTCGTTGGCCACGTTGGCATCCCTGTAGCACTGACCAATGATCAAGTTGCTGTAGGCAGCAATTTTGTAGCCAAGGGCAGGGTTCGCCACCACGGGCGACCAATTGGCCGGATTTTCCGCCTGAACCGCAGTCGACGGTGGTACTACCGATGACAGTGCCAGCAAGACGTTGGGCGGGGTTGGCAGCACACCGTTAAGACGGGCAACGACAGTGTTATCGCTCACCAGGATGCCGTCAGGGCCGGAGTAACCGATCGAGCCGTCGACCTGATTGATCGTAGGCAGGACATCACTGTCGCTCGACACGCCGACCCAGTTGCTCGGCAGTGTCCAACCTGACGGCAGACGCGCCGTAGTGAACAACGAACTGGTCGAGAACTTTGTCGGGCAAACGGAATTGAGGTGGCGAGTGAGGATTTCCGAGGTGCCGCTGGCGTTGTTCCGGTAGACCACGCGAATCGGCGTGGTGTCGGCAGTGCCCATTAGATGGCCCCACGTTGTGGTCTCACCCGCCAGCGCACTGCACAACTGACTGCTCGTCAGGTTGAGATTGCTGATACCGCTTTTCTTATAGGACACGACAATGGCGGTGCTGATGGAGGGCAGTTGAATCAGCGGACCATAACTGGCGTAAAAAGCGCTGTTGTATTGGCTGATTTCGCTTGCCGTCAGGATCGAGTCGCTGGCGGTGAAATGCACGGTGCCTGTAGTGCCGAACGGCGTAGCATTGTTGCTTAAAAACGCCACTTTGCCTGCCCCGCTGCCAACACCGGCGTAGCTGAAACTGACCGGCAAAATGCTGTTGGCCGAGCCCTTGTACAGCGCGGCTGGCAACGTCGCCCCGCCACCGGTCACCGCCAACGCGTGGCCCGACATCAACGCCGCCGCCGACAGCAACGCAACCTTTGCAATGTGTTTGTACATGTTCAATCTCCTTATCGAATGCCCCGCGAACGGGAGGCAAAAAAAATGGCAACCCCGAAGGGCTGCCATTCGTGTTGCGGTGTGAATCGCAGGCCTTACTGAGGACGACCGATGGTGTTGCAGACGCTGGTGTTGTTGATGTTCAGGTTGTAACCGGTGGCGTTGGAAACGAAGGTTTCATACACCTTGGTTTTCCAGGCCGATGGCACGGTGACGAAACCGTGGTTTTTGATCGCCAGGTCGTTGTTGGTGGTGTTGTAGTGAGTGGTAAGGAAGGCCTTCACGTCGTTGGCCACGGCTGCATCCTTGTAGCACTGACCGACGATGAGGTTGGTGTAGGCAGCCAGTTTGTAACCGATGGCCGGGTTAGCCACCACTGGCGACCAGCGAGTCGGGTCAGCAGCCAAAGCAGCGGTCGCCGGTGGAGTCACCGAAGCCAGTGCCAGGGCAACGTTGGCCGAGGTTGGCTGGACGTTGTTGATGCGCGAAACCAGGGCGTTGCTGGTAGCGTCTACGCCATCCGGACCGACATAACCGAGCGAACCGTCAACAGCGGCAACGGTAGGGGCAACGTCAGCAGTGCCAGCGACGCCGACCCAGTTCGACGGCAGGGTCGAACCGGCTGGACGGGCGTTGACGAACGTCGAGTTGGTGGTGAACTTGGTTGGGCACACAGCGTTCAGGTGACGGGTGAGGATTTCCGAAGTGCCGCTGGAAACGTTGCGATAAACGATGCGGATCGGCGTGGTGTCAGCAGTGCCCAGCAGGCCGCCCCAAGTGGTCACGGTGCCCGAGAAGGCGTCGCACAGTTGCGCGCTGGTCAGGTTCAGAGCGGTCTGACCGGATTTTTTGTAAGGGATGGCAACCGACGTGGCCACCGAAGGCAGTTGGATCAGCGGGCCGTACGAAGCACCGAACGCGCTGTTGTAGGTGCTGATGTCCGAAGCGCTGAGTACCGAGTCGCTACCGGCAAAGTGCACAGTGCCGGTGGCGCCGAAGCCAGTGGCAACGTTGGTCAGGAAAGCCGTTTTGCCAGCGCCGCTACCCACAGCCGCGTAGGTGAAGTTGGCTGGCAGGATGCTGTCGGCAGAACCTTTGTACAGAGCGGCAGGCAGAGTTGCACCACCACCGGTAACGGCCATGGCTTGAGCGGAAGCCAGAGCGGCGACGGTCAGGGAAGCTGCGATCAGAGTGCGCTTGAACATGAAGAATCTCCTTTTCAACTAGGTTGTGAACACAGGTTTTCGGGTGACTTGCATGACACTGGGAGGACTCACCGGGGCCCTCGCTAGCGTTGGCCTTGGTTAAGTCGCACTGAGAAATTCGCAGGTTCCGGTGACAGATAAAGGAAAAAACCTCGGGAGCTGTGCGGTGTTTCTGAAGGGATTTTCTCGGGTGTTTGTCGGGTGCAGCGCAGCGTCTGGATCGGGGGTTTGGCTGAATCGGGCTGGAGGCGTTGGCGGGTGGTTGCAGATGACAGAAAGGAGAACCCGAGGATGGGGGAATCGAGGGTCGGGTGATGGTCAGAGGAGGTGTAAAGTTTTGCAGATTTTTTGCCTGAGCCGACCTCATCGCGAGCAGGCTCACTCCTACAGGGGAACGCATTCCAAACTGTAGGAGTGAGCCTGCTCGCGATGAGGCCCGATCAGACACCATCAAAACCGGCTACTGGACCAGTTGGTTGATCTCAATGATCGGCAGTAGCACAGCCATCACAATCACCAGCACCACCCCGCCCATCACCACAATCATCAGCGGCTCCAGCAGAGCGGTCATGCCCATCGCCCTCCGTTCGATATCACGCGACAACGTCTGCGCCGCACGCTCAAGCATCGGTGGCAACGAACCGGTTTTCTCGCCGCTGGCGATCAAATGAATCAGCACCGGCGGAAACACATTCTCCACCCGCAGCGCTGCCGCCAGGTTGACGCCCTCACGCACCTTGGCCGTGGCCTCAGTGACGCTCAAACTCAAGCGATCGTTGGACAGTGTCTGCCGCGCCGCCTCCAGCGCACGCAAAAGCGGCACCCCGGCGCCTCCGAGAATCGCCAGCGTCGAGGCAAAACGCGCGGTGTTCAGACCGAGGATGAAGCGCCCGAACAGCGGCAATTTCAGCACCCGATGATGCCAACTCAAACGTGCCGCTGGATTGCGTAGATACAGGCGCCAGCTCCAAAACGCGCCTGCGATGATCGCCGCGCACAACCAGCCCCATGCGCGGATGAAATCACTCGCATTGAGCATCGCCAAGGTCAGCCCCGGCAAATCCTGCCGCGCCTGGGAAAACGCGCTGACCACCTGCGGCACCACGTAACTGAGCAGGAAAATCACGATACCGATCGAGACCAATCCAACCACGCCCGGATAGATAAACGCGGTGAGAATCTTGCCGCGCAGGTTGTTGCGTTCTTCGATGTAGTCGGCCAGCCGCTCCATGACCTGCGCCAGATCCCCCGATTCCTCGCCCGCCGCAATCAACGCGCGGTAAATCTCGGGAAAGTCTCGCGGTCGTGCGGCCAGCGATTCGGCCAGACGCATGCCGCTGCGCACATCGGCACGCACAGCGCTGAGGGTGTGGGCGATGTGCTTTTTTTCAGCCTGTTCGACCGTGGCACTCAGCGCGGCTTCCAATGGCAGACTCGCGCCCAACAGACTCGCCAATTGCCGCGTAGCCCAGGCTAGATCGTTGTCCGAGAGTTTGGCGCTGAACAATCCACCGCCGCCGTGCTGGGCGACGTTGCTTTCCTTGTGCACCGACAGTGCAGTCAATCCGCGCCCGCGTAATGTTGTGAACGCGGCAGCCTGGCTATCGGCCTCAAGATGCCCGGATTCGATCTTGCCGGTGGCGTCGGCGGCTTCAAAACGATAGCGATTCATCAGGCGTCCCGTGTAACACGGAGGATTTCTTCAGGGGCGGTGGCGGCGCTGCGGATCCAGCGTTCACCGTCCTCACGCAGGCTGAACATCCCGGCCTTGGCGGCGGATGCGCGCAAGGCCTGCTCCCCTGCCCCTTGGTGGATCAGGGTGCGGATGTCGTCGTCGATGCAGAACAATTCGTGGATGCCGGTGCGGCCGCTGTAGCCGGTTTGATTACACGCTGGGCAACCGACGGGACGCCACGTCCCCGGTGTCGCAGGATCTTCCTGTTTGCATTGATTGCACAGGCGCCGCACCAAACGCTGCGCGAGCACGCCGAGCATCGAGGAGGCCAGCAGGAACGGCTCGACGCCCATGTCGATCAAGCGGTTTACCGCCGACACCGCGTCGTTGGTGTGCAAGGTTGCCAGCACCAAGTGACCGGTGAGCGAGGCCTGCACGGCGATTTGTGCGGTTTCGAGATCGCGGATTTCGCCGATCATGATGATGTCCGGGTCCTGGCGCAGAATCGCTCGCAGTGCGAGGGCGAAGGTCATGTCGATCTTGGCGTTGACCTGAATCTGGCTGATGCCCGGCAGGTCGTATTCCACCGGGTCTTCGACGGTGAGAATGTTGCTGGTGCTTGCATCGAGCCGCGCCAGTGCGGCGTACAGGCTGGTGGTTTTGCCGCTGCCGGTCGGCCCGGTGACCAAAACGATACCGTGGGGCTGACGGATCAAATGATCGAGTTTGGCCAACACCTGCGCGTCCATGCCGAGGGTTTCCAGATGCAAACGCCCGGCCTGTTTGTCGAGCAGACGCATCACCACGCGTTCACCGTGGCCGGTCGGCACCGTGGAAACGCGGATATCGATCGGCCGTCCAGCCACGCGCAACGCGATACGACCGTCCTGCGGCAGGCGTTTTTCGGCGATGTCGAGTTGCGCCATGATCTTGATCCGCGACACCAGCGCACCGTGCAGAGCCTTGCGCGGCGAGACCACGTCGCGCAGGGTGCCGTCGACGCGATAGCGCACCACCGAATGGGTTTCGAACGGTTCGATGTGGATGTCACTGGCTTCATCGCGCGCCGCTTGGGTCAGCAACGCGTTGATCATGCGGATCACCGGCGCGCCGTCCTGAGTGTCGAGCAAGTCGGTGATTTCCGGCATGTCCTGCATCAGGCGATCCAGATCAACTTCGTTTTCCGCCGCGCCAACCACCGCCGCCGCACTACCGGTGTCGGCGTAAGCCGCGGCTAGCAACCCATCCAGCTCATCATCGCGCACCCGCTGAATCGTGGTCGCGCCAAACTGCCGCCGTGCCTCACTGATCGACCAGCCGGGCGTTGACGGGCAAACGGTCAACACGCCATCGCACAACAAAATCCGCTGTGCCTTGGCCCAGGCGTAGGGCAACGCACTCATTTCAAGCCCTCCCCAATCCCTGTAGGAGCTGCCGAAGGCTGCGATCTTTTGATCTTTGGCCGTTGGGGTCCGTCGAAGAGCAAGATCAACAGATCGCAGCCTTCGGCAGCTCCTACAGGTCCGCTTTCCAGATCAAGGGGCGATGGCGGAGTCATTGGATGGGCACCGCTTTGATGGTTGCGCGTGGGCCAGAGCTCGGTAACACCGCCGGCACACCCTGCGCCGCCGTGGGCAACTGCGGCGCCTGCATGTCCGGCATCGCCCAGCTGCGTTCCGGCTGCAAACCACCCTGAGCGCGGCGCATGAAGTCGTAGCGGTTGAGCGTGATGCTGCGCCCCGCTTCGCTGTCACGAATGATGTACGGGCGCAGGAACACCATCAGGTTGGTCTTGGTGATCGCCCGGCGCTCGTTGCGAAACAACGCACCAATCCCCGGCAGGCTGCCCAGCCACGGCACCGCGTCGTTGCTCTGGCTGTAACCGTCCTGCAGCAACCCGCCGAGCACCATGATCTGCCCGTCATCGAGCAAAATACTGGTGTCGATCGCACGCTTGTTGGTAACAATCCCCGCTGACGCCGCACTGTTCGAAGCCCGCTCATCAATGCTGCTGACTTCCTGATAGATATCGAGCTTGACCGTGCCGCCCTCGGAAATCTGCGGGCGCACGTTGAGTTTCAAACCGACCTCTTCCCGGGTCACGGTCTGGAACGGGTTATTGCTGGTGCCGCCACCGCCCGTGACATAACTGCCACTGACAAACGGAATGGTCTGACCCACAAAAATACTCGCCGCCTCGTTGTCCAGGGTCAGCAGGTTCGGCGTCGACAGCACATTGGTGCCGCCCTTGCTCTTCAACGCCCGGGCCAGCACTTTCAGGTCAAGAATCTTGCCGATGCCGGGGATGTCGACGGTGCCGTTGACGTAGCCCAGGTTCAAACCTTGCGGCAACACATCGATGCTGGTCTTGCCGTTGGTGTTGAGCCCCGAACCACCCAGATTCGCGCCGCCGATCACGCCTTTGCCGCCGAGGTTGCCGGTCTGCCATTGCACGCCGAACTCACTGGCATCGTCCTCGCCGACTTCGACGATCAAACTTTCGATCACCACTTGCGCACGACGCTGGTCAAGCAGATCGATGACTTCGCGCAGGTTGCGATACAACGGCTCCGGCGCGGAAATCAGCAAGGTGTTGGTGGTGGCGTCGGCCTGAATGGTCACGCCGCCGGCACTGAAAGCGACGTTCTGTTCGCTCGCCTGATTACCGCTGCTATTGGTGCCGCCACTGCTTTGTGCGTAACTGCCACCGGTACTGCCGCTGCTATTGCTGGTCGATGTAGTGCCGCTGCTTTGCGTACCGCTCTGGCCATTCTGCCCAGCGCTGCCGCCGGTACTTGCGCCCATCGCACTAAGTACCGAACGCGCACTGTCACTGCTGCCGCTATCACTCTCACCCGTGAGCAAACCACGCAACGCCTGCGCCAGTTTCGCCGCTTGCGCATTACGCAGATAAACCACATGCAGATTGCTCGGATTACTCTGCGCGTTATCCAGTTTGTAAATCAGATTACGCGCCAGCTCGGTGCGCTCCGGGCTGCCGGCGCGAATGATGATGGTGTTGGAACGCGGATCACCGATCACCGCGATTTTCTGCGTCGGATCATTACCCGGCGCATCGAGCAAATCCGCGACCATCGGCGCAATGTCGGCAGCGATGCCGTTCTGAATCTGCACCACATCCGTGTCAATCGCACTCGGCGAATCAATGCTCGCAATCAACTGCGCAACACGGGTCAGGTTCTCGGCGTAATCGGTGATGACGATGGTGTTATTGCCCGGATAGGCGTTGATCGGGTTGTTCGGCGAAACGATCGGCCGCAGCACCGGAATCAGGTTCACCGCGTTCTCGTATTGCAGACGAAACGTGCGCGTGAGCATGCCGTTACCCGCCGGTTTGTCGGCGCTGTAGATCGGCCCGCCGAGCAACTTCGCATCTGCCTCCGGCACCACCTGCGCGACACCACCGACATCGACCACACTGAAACCCTGCATGCGCAACGCCGCCAACAACATGTCGTACGCCTGCCGCGCCGGCACCTGACCTTCCGAGACCAGCGTCAGCGTGCCCTTGACCCGAGGGTCGACGAGAAACTGCTGCCCGGTCGAACGCGACAACGCCCGCACCACTGCTTGAATATCGGCGTCGACAAAATTCAGTGTCACCGGTTGATCACCCAACGGATTGCTCGGCAACGCAATACCCGAAGCCGCCGCGCCACTGCGCGCACTCTTAGTGATGTTGTGCAATTGCTTCGGCACAGGTCGCGCCTGGGCCTGTGCGCGCTCGCGGTCGAGCACCGCGTCGCCGCTGCGCTGGGTATTGGCCAGCGGCCGCCCGAGTTCACTGTCGACCAGCAGCGGCGGCTGATTCTGTGGTGCGGTGGTGTTGCTGCACGCGCTCAACGCCATCAGCAGCATCGGCAACGCCAGACGTGCCGGTTTGGATCCTGACCCCTTCATGAAGCTTCCTTAGCGCCCAGCGCCTGATCCATGCGAACGGTGCCTGACAAAGTGCCGGCAGTGACTTCGGTCGAGGGGTTGTCTGCGCGTTGCAAACGGGCCTCGACCACTTGCAGAGAAAGTTGTGCCGGGTTGCTCAACAGCCAGTCGAGCACCGCGTCGGCCGGCGCCGCGTCGAAGGTCAATTGCCAGGCGCCTTGTGCTTCCTGTAATTGGTAATGCCCCGCCAGGCCGCTGGCCTGAAGGGTCTGCTCCAGCGACTGCGCCACGCTCTGCCCGTCCGGACGCACGCTGACTTCGCGCAGCAGCACTTCCAGCGCTTCGGTCTGCGCGCGCAGCTTTGGCGTCTCGGTTTGCCAATAAGCGATTTTCTTCAGCGGCGGCTGGATCAGCGCAACCCACAGCAGCAAGCCGATCAGCGCTATGGCCATGCCGGCGACCATGCGTTTTTCGCGCAAAGCCAACGGCTGCCAACGCGCCTGCACCTGAGCGTTGAAGCGTTGCCACTTGGCGCGATACAGCGCGAGCGAGGCCTTATTCATCTTCTTCTGCTCCGCCGCTGTCATCGCTGTCGCTTGGGGTGGCTTCAGTGGCCGGACGCAAGGTCCAGCCCTCGTCATCTGCCGTCACGCTGATACCGGCCTGGGCCAAGGTGCTTTGCCACTCCTGATCATTGCCACCACGGCGGGCTTCACTCAGCAGACTTAGTTGCAACGTGCCGTCGACAAACGCCAACCGCTCGACACTGCCGGCCATCGACGGCATGCCGCTGCCCGCCTGCAACACCAGCCGATTGAACGTCTGCGCCGGATCATCCGCCGCGCCCTTCTGCCGCGCCGCCAATTGCTGACGCGCCTGTTGCAACGGGTTGAGGATCACCGGCAACTCAGGGAACGCCTGCTTTACCCGCAGATTCATCTGGGTTTTCAGTTGCTGGCCCTGCCCGGCCTCACGGGCGGCATACAGGTTCAAACCGATCACCCAAACGGCCACGGCCAACGCTGAGAGGGCGATAGCCCTGCCCCAGCCGCGATGCTCGGTTTGTTGCTGTTGGACTGCACCATGCAGCCCCCATCCCGGTAGCGGCCCAGTCCAACGCTGCGCATCGCTCATCGGCAGTTCAGCGCCCGGCGGCGGTTGCTCACCGATCCAATGTAAAGTGATGCCCGGCTCCCACACGACACTGTCGAGGCCGTCATCGAACAACGGCTGCACCCGCGCCACTTGCACGCTATCGCGCAACAACAAATGCCCGTCCTGCACGCACGCGACGGTACCTGGCAGCACCGGCAAACTGTACGGCGCCGGATAGAGTCCGCGCAGGTTCAGCCCAACACTTTTTAGCAACTGGCCAAAGCGCAACAAGTGCTGCCGAGGCGCCCAGGCGATCTGCACCTGCCCGGCTTCATCCCGCGAACTGTGTGCAATGTGCATCTCACTGCTGTCACCCAGCATCAAGGCCTGCGCCGCACACTGCACCGCCGCGACAATCTTGTTGGCGGGCAACGGCGGTAAATCGAGACTCGCCAACAGACTGTCAGCCGGGTGCAGAAAACACACCAGCGGCGGCAGTTTCGACTGCTGGCTCAACTGGCTTAGACTGAGGCGATCTTCCCGCGTGACCTGACCCTGACGATCCAGCCAGGCGCAGTGCAATTGACTGTGCAGGTCCAGCTCCGCCAACGGCGGCAACGAAACCTTCAACTGGCTCATACGCCCACCCGCGACCAGATCACCTGCGGCAAGCGGTCCTCGCTGCGATGCAACAACGCCTCAAGACTGACCCGCCGCTGATCGCGCCGCGCCTCGCCACGCAGGCGAAACCAGTCACTGGTGATGCCGACCTTGACGCTGGTCAGCTCCAGTTGCGGCATGCGCAAACGGTTAACGAAATCGCCACGGTTGATAAACCAGCGCCCGGCATCGCGCTCGGCAATCAGCGCGTTCGCGCGCTCCAACGACAGCCCCGGCACATACGCAGCCAAAACCGGCGCGGTGGCGGTGTTGCCGTTGAGCCAAGTGGTCGCGGGGATCACCGTCAGGTACGGCGCCAGTTTGCCGATCACCGCCTCATTGACGCCGTCGACACTGCGCAGATCATCGATGCTGCGCAGCATCGGCAGCGTTGGCTTCTGCGGTTTGTGTGAGGCGTTTGGCGAGGTGGCGCGACCACTGTCGAAACCACTTTTCGGCGCCTCGGCCATCTGCGCATTCAGCAGCCTCGGGTACGAAGCAATCACCCGCTGACTGATGCGCTGACTCAACCCGGCACTGACCCCGATCAACTCGCACAAACGCTGAAACGCCGCGACCTGCGCCTCATCGACCCGCTCGTTGGCGACCAGATTGCGCAGGTTGAACTTGCCCTGCTCATCCTCCAGTCGCCCCTCAAAACCTTGCGCCGAGAGACGCTGCGCCCACGGCTGATCGAGCCGGGTCAACGGGTCGCGCTGACGTGCATCCCAGAGCAACTGACGGCTGATCTCCAACCCGCCCAGCACCAGCCAACGCCCCTGCACACGCTGCTGATCCGCCTCGAGCGCACGGGTCGACACGCTCTGGCGCGTCAACATGCCCGCCGCAATCACCGCCACCACGGCCGCAATCAACAACGCGCTGATAATCGCCATGCCCTGTTGCTTCGCCCCCTCAGGCGAGCGGCTGTTCATGGCCGGCCTTACAACTGCCAGGAACCGATATCGGCATTCACGCCGTCGCCGTCAGGCTGACCGTCGGCACCGAGGGAAAAGATGTCGATCTCGCCATTGGCGCCGGGGTTGAGGTATTGATAAGGACGCCCCCACGGATCATTCGGCAAACGCTCCAGGTACGAGCGCCAATTGCTGTTCTTCGCATCCGCCGGCCGCTCCACCAACACCTTCAGCCCCTGATTCATGCTCGGGTAAGTACCGTGATCGAGGCGATACAACTTCAACGCCTGCATCAACCCACCAATATCCTGCTTCGCCGCCGTCGCCCGCGCCTGATCCGGCCGGTCGAGCACCTTGGGCACCACCATCGCCGCGAGAATCCCCAGAATCACCACGACCACCATGATCTCGATCAGGGTAAAACCCTGCTGCCCACGCGGCGTGCGCATCGGTTGCTGAAGCGATTTGAAAGGTGCGATATCCATCTCGACATACCCTGGCTTGATTCGATTCGACGCGCAGTGTTGCAAGAAGATATGTCAGTGATGTTGAAAATCCTCGGGTGTTTTCGTCGTCAAGCCGTCAAGGACGCGGGTTAGCGTCGAGGGCTGGGTTTTGGTTTTGGGCGGTTTATGCGTGCGCGTTCGCGGGAAGCGGGTTTCACATTGATTGAGGTGCTGGTGGCGCTGGCGATTATTGCCGTGGCGATGTCGGCGGCTGTGCGGGTGGCGGGGTTGATGACGCAGAGTAGTGGGGTTTTAAGGGATCGGTCGGTGGCGCTGATTGCGGCGCAGAGTCGGATGGCGGAGTTGCGGTTGGAAGGCAAGTTGCCGATGGGTATGAAAGCGCTGGATTGTGATCAGGGGCGGCTATTGCTGCGCTGTGAACAGCTGATCAGCGCAGCCGAGAACGGACGTCTACTCAAGATTGGTATCCAGGTATTCGACCGCAATCAGGATGCGCCGCCGTTGGCCAGGCTTGAGACTTTGTTGTCCCGAACGGAAAGCCCCTCACCCTAGCCCTCTCCCACGGGAGAGGGAACCGATTCGGGGATGTTCGAGAGCTACACCGACTTGAAAGCCATTCATTGAATCCAAAATGGCCAAGCTCACAAAGCCAAATCGAAGGTCCTTCACCCAAGCCATCACCGCCAAGGCCTTTCACCAAACCCATAATCACCAAAATCTTTCAGGTCGACGTACCCCGCAAGACACTTCAGTCGGCCCCCTCTCCCTCCGGGAGAGGGCTGGGGTGAGGGCCGCTTCTAATCACGAATTCCCCAGAACAACCACCCGATCAATCACCAGGTGACCCGACAACTACATCACCCCGGCAATTGCAAATTATCAAACGCCCGATTCACCGCCAACTCCCCGAGCATGATCAACTGCGCAATCCCCAACAACGCCCGACGCTGCGACGCCGGCAACAGGCTAGCGACGTTCTGCGCAATAGTTTGAGCCGAAGCAAGCGTTTCACTGGCATCAATCAGCAATTCTTCGTTTTTGTTGTCCGCAGTCACGGCATACATCCCACGTTTTTTACGTGGCGGCGGCGTGGAACCGGGCGGACAAAGGTAATGGTCGAGCGCGCGGTCAGCGGCTTCGTGGAGTTTTTTTGAGTCGATTGATTCGTAGGGAGACGTGCAGTTGGATTCGGGCGGGTTAGGTGTTGGTTTGATCATGGTGAAGCTCCTTGATGACTGGAGCCGCCACCGTTCGCGGTCAAACAAACTGGGTGGCAGCTGTACGCGGGTTGACCGACCGGACATCAAGGAGTCCGGCACACCCGAAGGTGTCCCACGCACAGCCACCGCGACATGATTTCAGACAATGCCTGAACACGTGCAGAACGCTGGCGCGCCTTGATATTGGGCGGACGGTCAAATCCGATCGCTGATACGTCAGCGACCGCACCACAATAGAACTCGCCCCCAAGGCGCACAAGCCGGCGGATTCTGGCGTAGCTGTAGGCAAAGGCGCAAGGGTATGTAGCCTGGGAGAGTGTCTGGAGATGTCTTTTTAAACGTTGGTGTTTATCGGCAACGAATCCCGTAACACCTCTCTGAATAGATCCGTCCACATCCCTAGCGAAATGCTCAACCTCGCAGCCCATCGAAACCCCGCGCGCCGCAAACCCGTGCTTCTCTGCCGTCTGGCCCACTACCCTTCTGACGTCCAGCGACTGAGTTACCGGAAGTGGTCAGGATGACTATGCTGTTGACTTACCTAGCTAAAAAAATAGTCAGGCAATGCCAATACCGAGGTCGATGCATAGAACGCAAAACACCGATCTGACATCAAATCGACCTGGCAAATAAAGCAACGGAGTGCGAGATGAAAATCATCGCTTTTTTAGCCATTTATCTCGCAGGTGGGGTCGCCCTGTTTCCTTTCCTCGACCTCATGCGTCCCGTAGGGGTTTTGCTCGACCATTTCTATTCACAAATTTTCCTCGGTTCCGGCGCTGATGTAGCAGAACGCCTAAGCCTGAGCTTTATCTACGCAAGTCTGTTTCATCTGGTGTGGTCGGCTTTATTTTCTGAGTCTGCAAAAAACTGGGTACCCACGATTAACTTCAGAGACCTTTGCTATCTCGCCTTACGATGTCTGAGTTTTCTTTGCGTCAGCCTGATAAGCCTCGGGCTGGTTGGAATAACCAGCCAAAAAGTGCCCCATACGGACTTTCATCAATATTTCACTTTTTTGGTGATCTGCATGCTTCTGGGTCTTTGGGCGTGGTCGCTCAAGGATTTTCTGGTAGCAGCCTTTCATTGCACCGGAAGAAGAATCACAGGAACGACTAAATAAAAGCAGGCAATAACCCAGGTCACTTTTACTAGGCTCGGCGCTAGGCCGAAAGCAGCAACAAGGGAGGCAGCACGTCCCGAAGGGCTGGCACCAAGAATCACCATCCTCCGCAACCTCATACCGAGGGTCCGGAGTTTCTGTCGAGCTAAAATCGGCTATAGGAACTGTAATTGAAGGCCTCGACCCTCGTATTTTTCGCACTTTATTGCACGGGTATCAGCGCAACGTTTGCCGATGACTCACAGGCGCCAAACGACAATCGCGGGCCAGCAGGCATCATCGTCGGTGAGCGTTTGGCTGCGGCCAAGTCCAAGCTAGTCAAACAAGGATGGAAACCGACGCGGATGCATACCAACGACGGCTATGAATACAGTGGCGTGGAGAAGGAGCTGGCTACACGCAGCTTCTTCGAACTGGATACCTGCTCGTTTGAAAGCTCGCGTTGCATCTTGTACTACGCGAAGAAAGGAATTTGCCTACGCGTCGATACCATCGGTGAGCAATTCAATGACATGAACGTGACGCGATGGACCCGCGAATGTCCTGAAGCGCCTCAATAACCACACGAAGACGGCACGGTAATAATTAACTGCTCCCACAGGTTTCTGCGTCGTACACAACATCTTCAATCAGCATAAAACCCTGTGGGAGCGAGCTTGCTCGCGAAGGCGCCAGAATGAACACCCGATCAATCACCAGATGATCCCGGCACCCGCATCACTCCGGCAATTGCAAATTATCCAGCGCCCGATTCACCGCCAACTCCCCGAGCATGATCAACTGCGCAATCCCCGCCAGCGCATGGCGCTGCGATGCCGGCAACAGGCTGGAGACGTTCTGGGCGATGGTTTTGGCCGAAGCGAGTGTTGCACTGGCATCGACCAGCAGTTCTTCGGTTTTGTTGTCAGCGGTGACGGCGTACATCCCACGGTTTTTACGTGGGGGCGGCGTGGAACCGGGTGGACAGAGGTAATGGTCGAGCGCGCGGTCGGCGGCTTCGTGGAGTTTTTTGGAGTCGATGGATTCGTAGGGGGAAACCGAGGCGGTTTCGGGCGGGTTGGGTGTTGGTTTGATCATGGTGAAGCTCCTATTAGAGTGGAGCCGCCATAACTGTCGCTAAACAGAAAGGTGGCGGCTGTACGCAGGTTAGCGAACCGGTTATAGGCACCCGGCAGACCCGAGGGTCTCCCGCATACAGCCACCATAGCGGAGTCGCAGACATCGAGTCTGCGACAAAGCATGGAACGCTGATGCACCTAATACAAAAAGTCGAGTCGCTAAACCCGATCGCTGATTCGTCAGCGACCGCACCACAATAGAACTCGCCCCCAAGGCGCACAAGCCGGCGGATTCTGGCGTAGCTGTAGGCAAAGGCGCAAGGATATGTAGCCTGAGAGAGTGTCTGGAGATGTCTTTTTAAACGTTGGTGTTTATCTAGACCTCATTCCGGCTCGGCCCCGCGACAGATCCGTCCCCTGCCCCAACAGACGAAAGAAAATGGCCGAGATTGCCAGTCGTAACTGACAACCTCGGCCATATAAACAGTGCTATTTCTTCCAGCACATATCGACATCATCCTGAGTACTCAGGTCTGTATCGATGCCCAACCGATACCTGCAGTAATCAATAATCCACCCCCGCTCCTCTGCCGTCAGGCGCTCTACCTTCCTGATCTCTCCATCATTGGCGTGGATGTTGTAGAACTTCATCTGAAACGTGGGGTGCTTTTTTATGAAGACAATCGTCTCGATGTCGCCATCCTCAACGGCGCTGTAGTAGCCGACGTAGAGCATGGTGAATACGACGAGGATTACTGCGATTAAAAGCTTTTTCATTCTTTCGGCCCCGTTGATGGAAGCTCTTTCGTCTGTAGCCCCCCAAGCGCTCAAACGACGCTGAACACAGTAATAGCGAGGTTATTTGAGTATTCCTGATTTACCCACCGCAGCCAGGACAGCCATCGCCGAAAGCAACGCTATTGCGCACCATTGCATCCATACAAGTTTCCGCTTGAGTGAGGAAGGAAAGCTCTTTACGTCTTCGGTGCTAAGCGTGCCGCGCCTGACGTAGAAACTCGCAAACGTAACGAGACCAGAGGCACCCCCTACTAAAAGCAATCTGCCCCAAGCACCTCCGTGCTTCAGGGCAGCCAACCTAGTGCCGGCAGAGCTATTTTTGAGGTGTTCAAGGATCAGGTCCATCTTGATGCGTGCAATGTAGAGGGCTATCCCGATCCAGATGATCATCAAAATAATCACTACACCACACAACCCTCCGACTATTAGCTCAGCGGAATTCACTTAATAACCTCGTCAATCGTTTCGCCTGCCGGCTCACTAGTGGCGCCCCCTTTTTGTGAGCAGCGGCGCTTATCGAAGCTTCGCTGTGCTTAAGCGTGGGAACCGCGCATTGCACAATGCGCTAAACAAAACCTGACTTAACAGCGATCCCAAAGCAGATCATGACCAACAACAGAGAAATGACGCTCCATTGCAGCACTACTAGCTTCCGTTTGAGGGGAGCTGGGAAACTGGCCAAATCTTCAGAGCTCAGCTCACCCCTTTTCAAATAAAACTTAGGAAAGGTCACAATTCCCGAAATACCACCTACGAGCAGAAGCTTTCCCCAAGGCCCACCATGTCGAAGCGGAGCCCGAGCCATGATCGCTGAGCAATTCTTCAGGTGCTCCAACATCAAATCCATCTTCGTATAGGCCAGGTGCAAACAGACGCCTATCCAAAGAATTAGCCCTGCCAGATCAACAATGGCAATGGACAGAAGTACCTTATCAACGACGTTCAAACTCATTTACTTGCCTCATAGATCTTCTCACCGGCCCATTCGCCTGTAGCCCCACCAAGAGCTCCACCAGCGTATGAGCCCGCCGCTACGACGATGACACCACATGCCAAGGTTGCCATGCCGCCTGTGGGTACACCCAAGCCAACACAGATAATCCCCGCTGTGGAACCAGTCAAAACCGCACCGGTGGCAGCACCGCCGGCCACTCCTCCGACGAAGTTACCACCCTCGGTATATTTGATCTTTTCGCAGGCATCCTTGTTGCCAGCCGCACAGACTTCTTGAACCTTCATGTAAGACGCCCCGCCTCCTACGGCAGTACCAATCCAGCCGCCGTACTTAACAACCTTGGCCGCTCTGGCGACACCTTCTGCATGAGTGGCGTAACCGGGAATCTGTCCCGCAGCACCGGCCAGGGTCCAGTGATGCACCAAGCTTTTGCTTGAGATACCGAGGGCTGATTTCAGACTTGGGTGATCAGGGAAACCAATGCCCTTTCTGGTTAACCCGGTGAGCTGCCTATCAAGCTTGGCAAACAGTCGTGCGCGTTCATCAAAGAACTCCGAACTACGCAAATGTCCGTCACGCTGAAAACTTTTCTGGTGCAGCGTCTCGATTTCCTTCAGCGAGGTTGTCACGTCTCCCAGGTTCTTGGCGAAGATTGATTCACCCACACCGATTGATGTTGAGCCTTGCGAAAGAATGGACTCAATCTGGCTCTGATAGCGAACCATGAAGCTCGCCTCTTCGTCGCTCATGGGTTTGAGCGCCGCGTCCACTTTCTGCGCCGCTTCCATGAGCAACGCTTCTTCACGTGTGCAATGAGGATTGTTCGGATCACTCAACACAATGAGCTGCCCGGGCTTGGCGTACCCGGTGACGTGAGGGTTGAGGCGCGTGAATTTCTCAAGCGTTGCACCATCCGGCTTATCGAACAATGCTGCTTCCTGTGCAGAGCGCGGCATGACTTGCTGAACGATATAGAAACCGGGTTCCGCTGCTGGCTTCGCAGCAACCGGTTTCTCTGCGGGAGCCTCAGGTTACTCTGCCCAGTGCTTGGCGTGCAGATCGGTCGGTTCTACGCCACGGTAGACCTGTTTTCTTGGCGGGTTAGGTAGTGCGGGCCTTGGTACATTTCCATATTCACTCATGCATCATCCTTGTTCACTTCAGGAATCCCGACTTGAGGTTCCGACAGTCCGACGCTATCGAAAAGCCCAAGTGCTGGCTGTAGGACAAAGCCTAAAAAGCTGTGCCCAAACGGCTGATTCCTGTCATTCGCGGGGTGCGCAGGATAACTGGTGAGGGAAGATGGTTGTATGGCAGCAGATGGCCACACATGAAATCATCGCTGGATTTGCCTGCCCCACCCCCAACCTTGTGCCGAGTATTCGGAGTTTTTGTAGAGCTATAAATCGGCTGAAGGAACAACCAAATGAAGACTTCACCCCTCGTACTCGTCGCACTTTATTGCATGGCTATCAGCGCAACGTTCGCCGACGCCTCACAGGCGCCAAAGGACGAGCGTGGGCCAGCAGGGATCGTCGTCGGTGAGCGTTTAGCTGCGGCCAAATCCAAGCTAGTCAAACAAGGCTGGAAGCCGACGCGGATGCACACCACCGACGGCTATGAATACAGTGGCGTGGAGAAGGAGCTGGCTACACGCAGTTTCTTCGAACTGGATACCTGCTCGTTTGATAGCTCGCGTTGCATCTTGTACTACGCGAAAAAAGGAACTTGCCTACGCGTCGACACCATCGGAGAGCAGTTCAATGACATGACGGTGACGCGATGGACCCGCGAATGTCCTGAAGCGCCTCAATAACCACACGAAAACGGCACGGTAATAATCAACTGCTCCCACAGGTTTCAGCGTCGTACGCAACATCTGCAATCAGCATAAAACCCTGTGGGAGCGAGCTTGCTCGCGAAAGCGCCAGAATGAACACCCGATCAATCACCAGGTGATCCCGACACCCGCATCACTCCGGCAACTGCAAATTATCCAGCGCCCGATTCACCGCCAACTCCCCGAGCATGATCAACTGCGCAATCCCCGCCAGCGCATGGCGCTGCGATGCCGGCAACAGGCTGGAGACGTTCTGGGCGATGGTTTTGGCCGAAGCGAGTGTTGCACTGGCATCGACCAGCAGTTCTTCGGTTTTGTTGTCCGCCGTCACGGCGTACATCCCACGGTTTTTGCGTGGCGGCGGCGTGGAACCGGGTGGACAGAGGTAATGATCGAGCGCGCGGTCGGCGGCTTCGTGGAGTTTTCTGGAATCGATGGATTCGTAGGGGGAAACCGAGGCGGTTTCGGGCGGGTTGGGTGTTGGTTTGATCATGAGTGAATCTCCAAATCATAGAAAAGGAGCCATCATCTTTCGCTACCAAACGAAGGGGTGGTGGCCATACGAAGGTTGGTAGACCGGTGACTTGGAGAACCGGCGCGCCCGAAGACGCCCTGCGCATGGCCACCATAAATACACAGCCCCAAAAGGACCTGTATCGGGTGACGCTATGCGCCAAGTCTAAACCGGGCTACCAAACCCGATCGCTGATTAGTCAGCGACCGGACCACAATAGAATCCGACCCAAAAGCGCACAAGCCGGCGGATTCTGACGTAGCTGTAGGCAATGGAGCAAGGATGTGTAGCCTGAGAGAGTGTCTGGAGATGTATTTTTAAACATTGGTGTTTATCTAGACCTCGCTGTACCTAAGGTGGGAAATGTGCAGTGCAGCAGCACTACACAAAACCTCACTTAACGGCGATCCCAGAGCTAATCATGACCAATAACAGAGAAATCACACTCCATTGCAGCGCTACTAGCCTAAGTTTAAGGAGGTCTGGGAAATTGGCTAAATCTTCGGAACTCAGCTCGCCCCTGTTCAGATAAAACTTAGGAAAGTTCACAATTCCCAAAATGTCACCCACGAGCAGCAGCTTTCCCAAAGGCCCACCATGCCGAAGCGGAGCGCGAGCCGTGACGGCTGGGCAATTCTTCAGATCTCCAAAATCAAATCCATCTTCATATAGGCCAGGCGCAAACAAACTCCTATCCAAAGAATAAGCCCTACCAGACCAGCGATTGCAATGGATAGAAGTATCTTATCAACGACTTTCAAACTCACTTTACTGCCGAGTACCTTACGCTACTAAGTCTTCGATTTTTCCCATTTAACTCAATTCTCTGGCTTTGGATTGAACGGTCAACAGATAGCTGAGAAACCGCTCAATGTGATTGCTAGGATCTCCATTGGTAGCCGTGACTGAGTTCGGGTGAACTGAAAATCCGAGTTTTTTCAACAGATTAGGCCGAGACCAGCCCAACACGATAAAACGTAAATCAAGGGTGACGACTAGATCATTGAACGGACGATAAAGTAAGCCTCGGCAGAGCAGTTTTTTCACTACACTTCTACACTCTACCCTGCTCGCGGGCACATTGGCGCCGTCCTAAACTGGATAAAATTGTTTCGATACTGCCCGCCAGAGCCGACCGCAACGTCACAAGGGAGCGGAATAATGAAAGCCATGCCTAGGAAGTACGTTCTATTGTTCACTGTCCTGACATTCACCGACGCACAAGCCAGTTGGCTCAGTGAAATAACCGGAATTGACATTAACGTTAATAGGGGAACTATTTCAATAAAAACACCGAACATAAGTGCAATTCCGCCAATGATTCAAAACTTACCGAAAGATGTCGGGCAGGCATTACTAAATCCTGCAGCGCCAATACTAGCTGAGGCAATACGATTTTCCCGAGCTCAAGCATTAAACAGAGGAACCCAACCCATTCCTGACAACATAAAGAATGAGCTATCGCCGTACTTTCCGCCAGGAATCCTCAACAAGGTTTCTTGGACAACCGCTGGTGGTTTAAGCCTTGATGGAGCGTTAAAAAACTGGTTTGATCAAGAGGGTGCAATTACTTACGACGATGTAATCGTCTTCGCCAATATCGACTTGACGAAGAATGTCGAATTGTGGGCGCACGAGCTGACGCATACACTTCAATATAATCAAATGGGGATTGATACTTTTGCGTTTCAATACTCATACGATTGGAGTGGTCTTGAATCTCAGGCCAGAAGCAATGCAGGACGAATTTATGCGAGCATCCAATCTACAGACCGTGGAAGCGCACAAATTTGGAGCTATAGCGGAACGGTTACACAAGCATCACAGCAAATCAATTGGTCAGAATTGAATCGGGCCGCACGCCAAGCTATCCAGCCGCAGCAATGCATTTGGATTGATAATAACTCCAATACCACAGGCAATGTGTGTCCCGTGCCCATTGTGGTCTGTGGTATCGTGCTGAGACGGCTAGCGGACGGGTACACTTTCGAGTATCCATGCAATGAGCCAACTTGCGTTTTTGGTGCTGGCCAATCGGGACCGCTACTTTCCCCACCTGGCCATTTAGTTGTTGGAGTCACTGCAGCTTATCAATGGCAGTAAATCAGCATGTCGGTTTTTTTCCGGGACGTCTGAACGACAGCCTCTGGCAGATTGCAGTATTTCAGGATGGGCGGCACTCAGCCGATGGCTGCCGCCCGATACATCTAAACCGAACTAGCCTCATCCATCGCCGGAGTTTTATCAGCATTAGAAGTATGGAAAGAAAATTGGATATTTGCTTTCATTGGATGTTTTATCAGCCCCTCGGCAGGACCGTCAGATGTGAATAGATTAGACAATACCGTGAGCAACGCCCCTAATATAACGTAACCAAACAAAACGTGAGTTATTACTAGCACCTGAGATAGCCAGCTTGATTTATTGGCAGCAATATCTCCGTAGCCAAGAGTGGTCATGGTGACGAAAGAAAAGTACATGCTCTGAACTAGAGTTAAATCTTTTCCCGCATCCCCCGATGTTGACGCAGGTACTAGCCAGTAAATAAGCGTATACAACAAGCACACGATCAGGAATGACATCAATACCTGACGCGGAGATCTACCATAATCCGACGCCATCCAGAACAATTTGACTAGGGAACTTTTTATTCTGCCGTTTTTCGCATACCAGGCAGCCCAGTTATGCCTGCGATTACAGTACTGAAGGGTTTGACGAAGGCCAGCAGAATAACAGGCACTTTCAAAACTTACTGTTCTAAAATCTGTTTTCCTTGAAACACTTGCAAGATGAAAATAAGTTCCACTTGTAAATTTAGCGTTGGAAAAATTTGTCCCGCACAAATTGAATCTCGATTCGCCCTCTAGTAATGGATTTCTTCCACCACCTAGAAATTGAGCATCCGAGAGATTTGCCGCGTAGAAGCTACAATCTTGAAACCTCGAATCAAAAAACTTAGCCAAAATCAAATTGCTTCTTTGAAAGCTCGCTTCGTCGAAATTACAAATTGCAAAAAAAGCATTGCCCAGTTGCGCCCGGTCAAAAATAGAGCCTTTAAATATAGATCCAGCCGCACTGACGCCGGTCATTTCGGCATTCAAGAAAATGCAATCGGACATATTTACACCTTCCAACTTTACATCCTTTAGATTGGCATCACAAAAAGTTGCACCTTTACCATCGACGTTTATGAATTTGGCGCCGATAATTTTTATGCCTTCAAGATTCGACTCTCGTAAATCTATAATTTCTTTGGTTTTAGATACATAATCATTCCACTCTGAGAAGTCTTCTTTTTTAGAACACTCTATTATTAAATTATATTGCTCTGGATTGAAGGTCTTATTCATGGTCTATTTATGGCTTCTGCGATAACTTTGCAGCTAGTGATGCCATTATGATGGCGCAAATCCAGAACAAACGTCAAATTGAGATTCATCTTCGGCATTAAATATGCTCGTATCTCACACTGATCGTTCGCCGCCTCGCACCCTTTTTTCTCGTACCCGCGGGATTCCCAGTCCGGTTTTGAATGCATGTCGCGCTCAAAAACGTTTTTACGCTGCCTCGGCCGAAAGCTGCCAGTCGCGTACGGCAGCGATCAACCCAAAGCTGCTCTTCACGGAGGGCAGGAGTATGAGGAGAGAAAAACTCGCAATAACAACCCTTAGTTAACACCTGCAACAGCCAGCCCATAAGGGGACACCATTGCGATGCCCCCCCTTCAACAAGATAATCAAATCGTGAATGTCTGAAACTGGCGCTTTTTAGCGGCAGCATTGTGATACCGGCGCAACCAAAAGTATTTTTTTAGAACACGACGGTTGCTATTTCGGCGGTCAGCATCCGCATAGTCCTTACGGTAAGCCGCATAAAACTCGCGAATTGACTTAATCACCAAGGCTTTTTGAGTATTCAAGAAGACCTCGACCTGTTCGCGGGTGCCGCTCACAGCCAGCCTTCCTTGATGAGTCCGTATTGCCCTTGCTACAGACGGGGATCGCATATCGGCTGCTGCAAGCATGAAGTCGAGCGCATTGACAAACGTCACCCCGTCTTCTTTAACCAGAAACTGCGAATCACCGTACATCAGTTTGAACAGCTCGCGGATTTGCTTCATCAACTTCGCGTTACGCACCACATCATCCGCCAGAGCCAGCCGGGCATAGATAGCTTTACCTTCTGCTTCATTAGCCGAACTGAGGCCGGCACCGACTGCAAAGCTTTCGCTAATATCACAATATTGTGTGGAGATGCCGCCCCGAAAAGTGATCTCTTTCTCCAACAGGCACTTGTTCATCAGCGCCCCTAGGCGCATGACGATGATCATCAAAGCATTAGCTGAATGCATCAATATCTTGTCAGCATTCATCTCCCATTCCACGCTCTTGGGCTTGAAAGTGACGACGATGGAATCGGAGATAAACGCACTTTTCGGCTCGTACCAGTCGTACAGATTGAACACCTTGTCTTGCTTGTAACGCTGCTCAATGTTCGCCTCAAGCTGCGCCAACACATCCCTGTTCGTAGTCATGAACTTGATGAGTTCTTGCGCGTGCTCATCGGTGGTAACCGAGGAATTCAGCTTTTTGAAGCCCAGCATGTCGATAAAAACTGTCCACTGCACTGCTTTCATGGATTCGAAATCACTTCTGAGAATCAACTGTAAAACCCCAAATGCCAGTATTTGACCAAAGGCGGTCCCTGGAATCAGGGGCTAGATGTCGCTGGCGCATGGCCCGGTTACGAATACTTCACCTGAATCCACTCGCGCAGCCAAATGATGCCATTCTTAAGCTCAATACAGTCCAACTGGACAAGTCGGTTGATCGCCGACGCATACTGACTGACGCTCAACGGGGGCAGAGCGTAGTGGGCCCTGAGTTCCGTGACGCGCACGAAGCCTTCCGCTTCAGCAATCTTGCACTTGTCGTTTCGATGCTTCCAAAGCGCGAGCATCGTGACAGCTTCGATATCAGAAAACTCTTCAACTGCTCCGCGCCAAACCTTGTTCCAGATGTAGAGACCAACAAGAACGATGGCGACTTGCGGCGCGACCGGCAGTGACGCTGCACCGAGTCCAGCAAGCGACACATCCGGGACAATTTCGAGCAACTTCTTCCAATTCAGCACAAGGTTGCCTGGCTTCCGGGACCGCGCTTTCGGTGAATCGAATAAAGAGTTGATCGTAATGAGCCCGATCGTAAACTCAGGTGCTTCGGGCGGTGTGATCCTAGCGAACGCATTCACCAAGCGGAGTCGAACTTCCTCCGAGAGGGTCGCTCCAACTGGATAGCGCGCCGCATGGCTTAGAAGTTGCTTCCGTTTTGCGAGTGCTGCGTCTTCGTCGTATTCCATCACAATGGGGGGTCCTGAAGGTATGAGGTTTAGCGCTCAAATAAAAGGGCTGTCTTTAGTCGGTATGAACCGATCTGAAACAATACTCGGTGCGCCCCGCAAAGGTCTATCTCAAAAGAGCGTTATTGCGCCGATAGTGGTCACTCACTATGTTCCGTTTCTGTCCGAAACCAGACACTAGTATTCTTTGTCTGGCAGTTCTATTCCTACGCAGAGGTACTTGAACTGGCAACTTAAGAAACGGCCAGAAATACTGACTTCAAACCTGCAAATCAGGGACGAATCAGTCTTGGTAACACCACCCCCTCCGCCAACCTCTCCACCCCCAACCTTACCCTCTCCCCACCCTGCTCAATCACCACCCCATCCCCCTCCACCGCCACCAACTTCACCCCAGGCCCAACCTTCTCCCCCTGCAAAAAACTCCTCGGCGGCCCATCGTTCAGGCTCAATATCGCCACCGCCCCCCGACTCCCCGCCATCACCCCGCTCACCTTGATATCCATCGGCGCCGTTTGATTGGAAAACCACTGCAACGCCGGGCTATCACTTCGCGCCGCCAGCAACTGCGGGGCCGCTGCCGGGGTGCGTGATTCGGCGGAGGTCAGCAGCAGCGACGACCATGTCGCCACGCCGACCAGCGCCGCGAGCAGCGCGAGGGCCTGGACCATTTGGGGTGGGGAAACGCGTGCGGTGAAGGTCATGGGTTGAATCTCCTTTTTATCCCTGCTGTCAGCCTACGCGGCAATTCTCTCCGTTTTATTTCACACGCCTTACATGTTGGCCGTGCACGATGGCGCAGGACGCAAAGGAGCGGCGCGCGATGAACAGGCAACAGGGTTTTACGCTGATCGAGTTGATGGTGGTGCTGGTGATCATCGGCATCGCCAGTGCGGCGATCAGCCTGAGTATCAAGCCCGATCCGTTGCAGTTGCTGCGCAAGGATGCCGAGCGTGTGGCGCAGTTGCTGCAGGTGGCGCAGGCGGAGGCGCGCGCGGATGGTCGGCCCATTGTGTGGGTGAGTGATGCCAAGGGGTTTCGGTTTAGTCGGCGCAGTGACAGTGGCAAGGGGTTTGATCATTTCGCGCAGGATCCGCAGTTGCGGCCGCGTGTCTGGCAGAGTCCGAAGATGGAGGTGCGGGTGGAGCCGAAACAGAGGGTTGTGCTGAACGCTGAGTGGATCAATCCGCCGCTGCAAATGACGTTGTCGGATGGCTTGAATCGCTTGAGTGTGCTGCGTGATGGCAGCGGAAGGATCAGCCTGCAATGAAGCGCCAGCAAGGGTTTACGTTGATTGAGGTGATGGTCGCGATTCTGTTGATGGCGGTGGTGAGTCTGATTGCCTGGCGGGGGCTGGACAGTGTGACGCGGGCGGACAGTCATTTGCAGGCGAGCAGTGAGCAGAGTGACGGTTTGTTGCGCGCGCTGAATCAGTTGCAGCGGGATGTGGAGATGCGGGCGGGGGTTGAGTTGACCGAGCCGAAGAAGGTTGGCGTGGATGATGAGCCGCCGAGCGCCCCGCCCGCTTTGACTGTGCGCAGTAGCGACAGTAAGGGGTTTCGGCTGGACATTATTCGTACGGCGGCGGATCAGCCGGGGGCTTTGCAGCGGGTGCGGTGGTGGGTCAAGGGCGACACGTTGTATCGGGCGGTGGCTGAGGCGCGGAGTCGGTATCCGTTGCCGGCGCCTGGGAATGGGGTGGCTGTTTTGAGTGATGTCAGTGATGTGCAGGTGCGGGTTTGGGAGGTGGATAAGGGCTGGCGGCAGTTGAGTGGGAATCGGCGGGAGGATCCGTTGGGGTTGGAGATTCGGTTGAGTCGGGGGACGGCGCAGGGGGTGGAGAAGTATCGGCAGGTGATTGGGCCGTTGGAGTGATACTGGCTGCAATGTGGATATCCGTGTAGGAGCTGCCGAAGGCTGCGATCTTTTGATTTTGAAGATCAAAAGATCGCAGCCTTCGGCAGCTCCTACATTGGGATTGGGTGCAGTCAGTTGGGGTTGGTTGGCTGGCAGGCCGTCATCGCTGGCAAGCCAGCTCCCACAGGAATTGGGTGAAGTCAGTCAGGGATTGGTTGTCTGGTTGGTCGCCATCGCTGGCAAGCCAGCTCCCACAAAGACTGAGTGCAGCCGGTAGATATTGGTCCGCTGACAGGCCGCCATCGCTGGCAGGCCAGCTCCCAAAATTTCGACTCGCGAGCACAGCATGCGGCGAAGCCGCCCCACTCAATGGCCGAGTGTCAGCTCGCCGAAAGCTCTTGATCTTGATCCACGGGCGACGTCGGAAGGCTGAGTGGAGGGATTCATCCGGGGGTGGGAGCGCAGCGACCGTTTGGCGCAGCCAAATGCATCGAGAGGAGGTGCAGCGAAGCAAACCGTAGGCGATGCGCCCGGATGGATCCCGGAGCGAAGGAACCCCGAGCCTCAGCGAGCGCGCCGCACGTAGGAGCAAGCCTTTTTGGTTACTTTTTCGGCGTCTGGAAAAAGTGACCCGCCGTAAGGGCGGAACCCTAAGCAGCCGTTACCGCAGCAACGGATATGTACCCAATCAACCCCACTAGCTCAAAACAACGACGCCACCCGGCAGCTCAGTGCACTTGACGCCATAAGCATCCCGAATCAGCAGCGCAACACCAGCAAGTTGATCAAGGCTAAAGCGCGCCTGGACGCGGCGTTGGCCGAGTTCGCGGTTGAGCAGCAGCAACATGCCGGGGCGGTAGCGGTTGATTTCGTCGATCATCTGGCTGAGGGTCGCGCCGTTGAAGACCAGCACTTGTTGGCGCCAGTTCATCACTGCGGCCGTGTCGACGCTTTGTACGCTGCCGACTTGCCGTGCGTCGTAGGTCACTTGCTGGCCCGGTTCGAGGCGCAGACTACGACCATCAACATCCACTTCAACCGCGCCATCAAGGCAAGTCACGCAGACTTGCTGATCGGTATTACGCAAGTTGAAACGCCCCTGACTGGCGCGCAACCACCCTCCCCCAGCCTGCATCGCCAGCGGCAGGCGTGCGGTCTGCACTTCGACTTCGCCGCTGACCAGTTCAAAGCCTTGCACACCGTTATCAATGGAGCGCTGATTGATCCGCGTCTGAGTATTCAGCTCCAGACTCACACCCTGCGCGGGTTCAAAACGACGCTGCTGGCCAACTTCAGTGATGTAGTCAGCGCCCAACCCTTCAAAGCCACCAGGAATCGTCCCGCGCACCAGCAAAAACGCCGCCGACGCAGCAATCGCCCCGCCGAGAAAAGCACGTCGACCAAACCCGCGCGGCGCCTGCATCTGCTCCACGGCCGGTTGCAGCTGCTGCCACAACCGCTTGGCCTCTTCGAACGCGCGGGCATGCTCGGCGCTCTGCGCGCACCATTCGCGCAGGGCGCGGGCGTCGGCCACGGTGGCGCGGCCGGAGGTCAGCAGGACCAGCCAGTCGCGGGCTTCGCTGTGCAGATTGTCGGCCGCCGATGGCTCGGCAGGTGTCAGTCGAAAGATGTTCAAACGCGCAGATTCTCAACGAATTGATCGGGCACTATTCAGAAGACGGTTTTCCGGCCCCGCGACCGAACCGCTGAAACACTTTTCTTTCCAGTTTTGCGGCGCAGAAGCCCAATGCGGCTTTGATTTCCTTCTCGACCATGCGCGTGGAAATGCCGAAGCGCTGCGAGATTTCCAGGTGCGGCGCCTCTTCCAGACGCGCGGCGATGAAGATCTTCCGGCGCCGTGCGGGCAGCTCGTACAACGCACTGAGCAGTGACTGGATTTCCTTTTGCCCACCGACCACCCGCGCCGGGTCCAGCGCTTCATCGCCGATTTGCAGCAGCTCTTCGACTTCCTCGCCGGTGAGCAGACGCGCGTCGGCCTGGCGGCGGTCGGCGGCGATGTTCAGGGCCATGCGATAGAGGTAGGCATTCGGCCGCAGGACGTTTGGCGGCGTCTCCATGCGGTCGACGCGCAGGTAGGTTTCGTGCAGCACATCGTTGGCCAGATCTTCCGAACCGAGACGCCTGCGCAGGCGCACCCGAAAGTCCTCGTAGGACGTCAGGAACAGTTGGACCATCGAACCTTGTCCGGTGTCTTTCATCCCCCGGAAACTCCTTCCCATTTGGTGCATTCCATGCGTTTCCCTGACGACTCCGGTAACAACAGCAACGTGACCGGCTGACGCAAGGCGCTGGGCGTCGGCCGGTCGATTTTGAGGTTGCGAAAACTTTCCACCAGCGCATTGTCGCGCCGTACATCTCCGGTCGAAGTGACCAACCGGTTGTGCTGCACCAAGCCGTCGCGGCCAACCCAGACCTGCAACACCGCGCGATAACTGCCCGGCCGGGTCAGCGGCGAGCGGCACAGGTTGCGCTCGATCGCTGCTTGCACCGCCGTGGCGTAACTGCGGTTGACGGCAACGCTTTCCGGCGTCTGTTTTTGCGCCGGCGCTGCCACGTCTTCGACCTGCGCCACTTGCAACGTAAATGCATCGTCGCGGGCATACCGCGCCATCAAACCACTGCCGCCGAGCAATCGACGCAGGGCATCGGCGGCGGTGAATTCACCGTCCACCGCGAGCGAACGTCGACCGCGACTCAACTGACTGTCGACCAGCACCGCAACGCCCGTGGCGTGGCTGTACTGATCCAGCGCGTGCGCCAGATCCTGTGCCGGAATATGCAGCGTCATGCGCAAGTCCGCCGGCACCGCGTCGGCCATGGCGTGGCCCGCCGCACAGCCAAGCAGCCACCCCAGACACATCCGGCGCACAAGCCTCGTTGAACGCTGAAAACCGTCCGTGGAATTGCCTCGCTGCACGGCTGACGAATCCTTGGAAATCGTCATCCTGAGGGCTGTTTATGAATCTGGTGTGACGGGCGGTGCAAAAAAACCATCACGGGAATTGCGCACGGCTTGCACTAGACTCAAGCCATAGCGCGGCCCCATCGGGTCGGCCAGGAGGCGAGCATGAATACACTGTGGCGATTGAGCCTTGGCGGGCTGTTGTTGATGACGCTGTCGAGCGCTTATGCCGAACAGCCGTTGGGCTGTGTGGAAGTGACGGTCGGCGGCTACAAGGCGCCGAATTACGACTGTTTGAGCCAGCAGATGGGCAACAACCCGGAAGGCGCGGCGGCGGAGAAGAATCAGGAGGCGCTGAATGTGCCGGTGAATAAGCGGCCGCCGAATCAAATTGGGCTGGCGACACCGGCGGCGACCAGTACGCGGATGGGCAATACCTTTGGCACCTCAGTGAAACCACAACGGCCGGCGAATTAAGGCAACGTCAAAATCAAAAGATCGCAGCCTTCGGCAGCTCCTACATGGGATTTCGATCGTTTCCCTGTAGGAGCTGCCGAAGGCTGCGATCTTTTGATCTTCAATCGCTAGGCGTTTGGCGGAAGCTTACCGCGAGGCGATTCCAGCTGTTGATGGTGGTGACGGCCATGGTCAGATCGACCAGTTCCCCTTCGCTGAATTGCTCGCGCGCTTGCTGATACACCTCATCAGGCACGCGGCTTTCCGCCAACAACGTCACCGCCTCCGCCCAGGCCAACGCGGCACGCTCGCGCGGGTTGAAGAAGTTGCTGTCGCGCCACACCGCAATCGCATACAAACGCCGATCACTCTCCCCGGCCCTCCGCGCATCCACCGAGTGCATATCGGTGCAGAAAGCACAGCCATTAAGCTGCGAGGCACGGATCCTGATCAGTTGCAGTATCGGCTGTTCGACGCTGAGGTTGGCGGTCAGCGCCTCCATGGCAATCATCGCTTTCATCGCCTTGGGCGAAGCGTTGTAGTAATCCAGGCGCGGGGACATGGGCTAGTCTCGGTAGACGGAATAATGACTTCACCGTAAACGCCGACAGCGATGCATGACAGCCCCAATTCCACGGAAAAGCGCTACACCACTGAATCCCCGCCAAACAAAAATCCCTGTAGGAGTGAGCCTGCTCGCGATAGCGGTGTGTCAGGCAACAGTGATGTCGGATGTGCCACCGTGATCGCGAGCAGGCTCACTCCTACAGGGGATCTAGGCCAATTTCGGGTTTTTCGGGTAGGCAACTATTGCCAATCAAACAACAGCGGTAATCTGGCGGGCACGCCAAACAGTCTCGGGAGCCTCGTCGGTATGGAACTTCACGTCGTGATCAACGGCCGCAAGGATCTTGCCGGTCAGTTGTATCAGCAGTTGCGCGGCGCCATTGAATCCGGGCGTCTGGCCGCTGGCACGCAATTGCCGCCCAGCCGTCTGCTCGCCGAGCAACTGGGCATTTCGCGCAAGACCATTTCCGACACCTACGCGCAATTGACCTACGAAAACTTCCTCACCGGGGTGATCGGCAAAGGCACTTACGTCAACGCGCGCCCGGCGCAGATCCAGCGCAAGCAAAGTCACACCGAACTGGCCAGTGCCGAAGTGATCGAGAGCTGGCGCACTCTGCCGGTGTTTTTGCGCCACCCGACTCTGGAAGGCTCGCTGCGCTACGACTTCATCGGCGGCGCCACCAGCAAGGGCCAGTTTCCGCAGGATGACTGGCGCCGCTGCGTCGCCCATGCAATGCGCCAGATGGGTCAGTCCAAGGGTTTCTACAGTGTCGCCGAGGGCCTGCCGGCGCTGCGCAATGCGATCGCCCGGCACATCGCGTTTTCCCGTGGGATCAACTGTCAGGACGAAGACATCGTGGTGTGCAACGGCGCGCAACAGGCGCTGGACCTGATCACCCGTGTGTTGATCCGCCCGGGCAGTCGGGTGGCGATGGAAGATCCTGGTTATCCGCCGGCACGTCTGCTGTTCGGCACGCATGGCGCCGAGGTGGTCGGAGTGCCGGTGGACGCTGAAGGGATTGTCGTCGAGCAGATTCCCGATGGCACGCGGATGATTTATGTAACGCCATCGCACCAGTTTCCGCTGGGCATGCCGATGAGTCAGGCGCGCCGTGAAGCCTTGCTGGCCCGTGCCCATGAGCTGGGCGCGATCATCATCGAGGACGACTATGACAGCGAGTTTCGCTACGAAGGTCGGCCGACCGATTCGCTGTTCAACCTCGACCAGCGCGGCATCGTCGCTTACGTCGGCACGTTCTCGAAAACCCTGCTGCCGGAGTTGCGCCTGGGTTATGCGATCCTGCCGCCGGCGATTCTCGAAGCGGTGATCCGCGCCAAGCAGCTCACCGATCTGCACGCCTCGACATTGCCGCAATGGGCATTGGCCAAGTTCATCGCCGAGGGCTGTCTGCTCAAGCATATCCGCCGCTGTCACGCCATTTATGCTCAGCGCCGCGAGCGGATTCTGGCGCGCATGGCGGATGACTTGTCGCCATGGCTTGAGGCGGTACCGGCGAGCGCCGGGTTCCACATGGCGGTGTTCTGCAAGGTGCCGATCGACCTGCCGTTGGTGATCGAACTGGCGAAAAAGGTCGAAGTCGGGCTGTACTCGATCAACGGTTTCTATCATCAGCAACCGGCGAAAAACGGTCTGTACTTCGGCTTCGGCGCCATCGAAACGCTAGACATCGATATCGCTCTGGATCGCCTGCGTGACATCCTCGAACAGATGTCATGAGCCTTTGGTATAACGCATTTACTGCCGATTGGTTATTGGTGATTCACGACGGCAGGCCTATCCTGCACAGGCGTTATCCCTCAATGAGCAGGATTCGTCCGGCCTGATTCAGGAGTGTGAGCAATGTCCAACGAAGTGATCAATACGGTCCAGGTGCAGGCTGCTGCCGGCCGCTCGGATGAACTAGGCAGGCAACTGCAGAAGATCGTCGAAACCCTGCGCGAAACGCCGGGCTGCGATTCCTATCTGGTCGACCGCTGCCCCGAGGACAGCCACCGCTGGACGGTCAGTGCCCGCTGGCAGTCGGAAGCGGCGATGCAGGCGCATTTCAACCGGCCCGAGGCCCAGGGGTTTATTGACCTGATCGATAGCCGATTGGCCAATAGCGTCGACTTCAATAGCTTTCCCATCGTCTGATCTGACGCCTTCGCGAGCAGGCTCGCTCCCACAGGGTTATTTGTTGTTCACAAAATAGGTGAGCAACCGCAGAACCTGTGGGAGCGAGCCTGCTCGCGAAAGCGTATTCAGCCGCACCGATAACCTTCCTGCCTCCCTCGCCAATTGGTCACCCAATCTTCCCGAATATTGGCCGTTTGAATGCGCCACCCTGCGGACTACTGTGATTGCACCCCCAATCATCACAGGTAACCCGCCATGAAAGCCCTGCCCTTCTTCGCTGCCGCCCTCGCTCTGAGCCTCTGCACCTCGGCCGTCTTCGCCCACGACCCGTCGGAAAAAGTCACCGTGCTGCAAGACCAGATGCTGACAAACGCCCCCGGCAAAAAAGCCATGATGATCGAGGTGGACTACAAACCCGGTCAGTCCTCCATCGCCCACAAACACGACGGCACCGCGATGGCTTACGTACTCGAAGGCGAAGTCATTTCTCAGGTGAAAGGTGAACAGGCGATCACTTACAAAAAGGGCCAGTTCTGGTACGAACCCGCTGGCTCCGAACATTTGGTCTCGAAAAACGCCAGCAAAATCAAACCGGCCAAGTTGCTGGTATTCATGGTGCTGGCCCCGGATGAGCAAGTATTGATCCCGCTGAAAAACTGATGGCTGTTTAACCAGCCATAAATAAACGGGCGCAAATCGACGATTGGCGCCTGTTTATTTCTCTGCGCAATTAGCTGCTATGGGTTAAAGCGAATCAAACTATTATTCGGCTTTTATTACAGCAAATTGTCAGCTTGGCGGGTTTAGTCTGAATTAACTGTCGTCACCGACGGCATTTCAAACTTTCCGACTGTTGTTGTTTCACGGGAGAAACACCATGAAACTTGCGTTCACCAGTGTACTGGCGATATCGGTTTTAGCTCTGTCAGCCTGTTCGGTACCCACTGCGCCCCAAGCCGTTTCTTCACTCGACACCCTGCTCCCCCATCCCACCGGCCGCAGCAGCGCCACCCAGGTGAAAAGCGGTCCCGGTGTGTCGCTCGGCGTGGTCTACAGCCCGAGCACTCAGACTAATCGCGAATACCTGCGCGACTATCAGGCCAACGCCGGCACCGGTTTCGGCCAGAGCCTGCTGGTGCAGCCGATCCATGACGCCTACGTCGCCAGCTCGAAACCGGACATGGCTGTGGAATGGGTTAACGCATCCTTGCAACGCCAGTTCGGCTCGGTGACGGTGTATCCAGACATGCAGAGCCTGCGTTCGGCCAGACCGGATGTAGTCGCAATCGTCGACACCCACAGCCAGTTGATCACCTCGCGCAGTTCCGACATCAAGGCCGATGTCAGTGCCGATTTCTATGATGCGCGGTTGAACTACATTGGTACGGCGAAAGGTTCGGATGCACGGGAATTGACGCCGGTGTGGGCGGACTTCAAGCGGTCGGAAGAGATAGTTGCCGATATTAATCAGCAGCAGGATGTGCAGGTTAGGGCGCTGCAGAAGTTTGACCAGTCGCTCAACAATTTAGTCGCCAGACCTTCGGATAAAGTGTCGATGCTGGATAGTAAACAAGGTCAGAAGTTGTATTGATATAAAGAACGCCATCGCGAGCAGGCTCACTCCTACAGTTGGAATGCGTTCCCCCTGTAGGAGTGAGCCTGCTCGCGATGGCGCCAGACCAGACAACACAGAACCCTCAGACATAAACAAGCCCCGGCATCTCACGACACCGGGGCTTTTTCATTCCACCACTACTTACGCCAATTCAAGCTCGGCATTCGCAGCCACAGCAGGCACGACCGCCTGTCCACTCAACGCCAAATCCAGCAGTTCACGGTTGGCCACCGCATACATGGCGTAGTCCGTGCCGCTTGCCGCGCGGATTTCCACCAGCATGGCGCGCCAGCGCGAGATCATGCTTTCGTGCTGTTCCATCCACAGCGCCAGACGTGCTTCCACATCCAGCGTGCCGTCGCCCTGTTGCAGGACGGAGATGGTGATCGCACGTTGTTGCCAGTCGACATCGTCACGGAACGCTTCACGGGCCAAGGCTTGCCAGTTGTTTTCAACCGGTAGCGCGCTGATCTGTTGCAGGTACCAAGTGATGTCGAGCGCACTGCCCACGGCGAAGTAGGCTTTCGCCACTTCAGCAGGGTTCTGGCCAGTCACGTCGGAGGCTTCGATGATCGGCAGCAGGGTGTACAGGTGCGAGGTGCCCGCAACCATACGCGCCAGCAATTCCGGCACACCGGCTTCGACGTAAGCCTGATAGCGCGCCTGCCAGTTTTCACGGATTTCGCCGCTCAGCAGTTCGTCGAGCTTCAGACCCAGCTCTTTCAGGTGTGGACCGAAGTGCGCGGTATCACGGGCAGCGTTCTGCTCGTTGCGGCGGGCACGCAGGAACCAGCGTGTAGCGCGACGGCCGAGACGCATCAGCTCGTCCATCAGCTCCAGCTGAACGTCAGCAGAAACCTGATAATCCAGCGCTTCGATCTGACGGAACCAGTGCGGGAGGTGGAAGATGTCGCGCACGATCACGTAAGCGCCAGCGACGTTCGCCGGGCTCATGCCGGTCGACTCTTTGAGTCGTTGAACGAAGGTGATGCCCATGTGGTTGACCAGGTCGTTGGCGATCTGGGTGCTGACGATCTCGCGCTTCAGGCGGTGACGACGCATGGCTTCGGAGAACTTGCTGACCAGAGACGGCGGGAACGCCGTTTCCATGTCGCGGGTCAGGTAATCGTCGTCCGGCACCAAGGAGCCCAACAGCTGCTCTTTTAGGTCGATTTTGCTGTAGGAAATCAGAACCGACAGCTCAGGACGGGTCAGACCGTGGCCTTCGGCAATGCGCTCGGCCAGTTGCTCTTCGGTCGGCAGGAACTCAATGGCACGGTCCAGCTTGCCACGGCCTTCCAGATCACCCATCAGACGCTTGTACTCAGCGATGCGCGCATAGGCACGACGCGCCGCCAGCGACAGGGCCTGAGTCTGCTTGTAGTTGTTGCCCAGCACCAGATTGCCGACTTCGTCGGTCATGCTCGCCAGCAACTGGTTGCGTTGCTTGTCGGTCATGTCACCGGCCTGAACCACTTCGTTCAGAAGGATCTTGATGTTCACTTCGTGGTCGGAGCAGTCCACGCCACCGGCGTTGTCGATGAAGTCGGTGTTGGAGCCGCCGCCATTCAGACCAAATTCCACGCGACCCAGTTGGGTCATGCCGAGGTTACCGCCCTCGCCCACGACTTTGCAGCGCAGTTCGTTACCGTTGACGCGCAGTGCATCGTTGGCCTTGTCGCCGACATCGGCGTGGCTTTCGGTGCTGGCCTTGACGTAAGTACCGATACCGCCGTTCCACAGCAGATCCACCGGCGCCTTGAGCAAGGCGTTCAGCAGTTCGGTCGGGGTCAGCTTGTCAGCCTTGATGTCGAAGCGTTCCTGCATCTGCGGGGAGATTGCGATGCTCTTCGCGCTGCGCGAGAAGATACCGCCACCTTCGGACATGATGCTGGTGTCGTAGTCGGTCCAGGCCGAACGCGGCAGGTCGAACATGCGCTGACGCTCGACGAAGCTGGTCGCCGGGTTCGGGTTCGGATCGATGAAAATGTGCATGTGGTTGAAGGCAGCGACCAGTTGCAGCTTGTCGGACATCAACAGGCCGTTACCGAACACGTCACCGGCCATGTCGCCGACGCCGACCACAGTGATGCTGTCTTCCTGAACATTGATGCCGCGCTCACGGAAGTGACGTTGTACGCCAACCCACGCGCCTTTGGCGGTAATGCCCATTTTCTTGTGGTCGTAACCAGCCGAACCACCGGACGCAAACGCGTCACCCAGCCAGAAGCCGTAGTCGATGGCGATGCCGTTGGCGATGTCGGAGAAGGTTGCAGTGCCCTTGTCCGCTGCCACTACCAGGTACGGGTCGTCATCGTCGTGGCGAACCACGTTCAATGGTGGCACCAGTGCGCCGTCCTTCAGGTTGTCGGTGATGTCCAACAGGCCGGAAATGAAGATGCGGTAGCAGGCGATGCCCTCGGCCGCGATCTCGTCACGGCTGCCGCCCAGTGGCAGGCGACGCGGCAGGAAGCCGCCCTTCGCGCCGACTGGCACGATGACCGAGTTCTTCACTTGCTGGGCTTTTACCAGGCCGAGGACTTCAGTACGGAAGTCTTCTTCACGGTCGGACCAGCGCAGACCACCACGAGCGACGTTACCGAAGCGCAGGTGCACGCCTTCAACGCGTGGCGAGTAAACGAAGATTTCGAACTTCGGCACCGGCTTCGGCAGTTCAGGGATCGCGTGCGGGTTGAACTTGAAGCTGAAGTACGACTTGTTCTGGCCGTTGGCATCAGTCTGATAGAAGTTGGTCCGCAGAGTCGCTTTGATCAGGTCGAGGTAACGACGCAGGATGCGGTCTTCGTTGAGCACCTGGACGTCGTCCAGTGCGGTCAGAATCGCTTGTTCCAGACGCAGTTGCTTGTCTTCCAGATCGTCGTCGCTGAGTTTGCGCGCCAGATAGAAGCGGGTCTTGAACAACCGGGTCAGCTCGCGAGCGATATCGGTGTGGTTGTTCAGGGTGCTGGCGATGTAACCCAGATCGAAGCCCAGACGAATCTGCTTCAAGTAACGCGCGTAAGCACGCAGCAGCGCCACGTCGCGCCATGGCAGGCCGGCGGTCAGTACCAGACGGTTGAACGCATCGTTTTCGGCGTCGCCGCGAACGATGTGGACAAAGGCGTCCTGCAAGGTGTCGTTGAGTTGCTGGATGTCGAGATCCAGGCCTTCAGCGGCAGTGAACGCGAAGTCGTGAATCCAGAACTCGCGGCCATTGGTGTGACGCAGGCGGTACGGGAATTCACCGAGTACACGCAGACCGAGGTTTTCCAGGATCGGCAAGACGTCGGACAGCGCCAGCGGGGTGTCGGCGTGGTACAGCTTGCAATGCAGCTCGCGCTGGCCGGAGACCTGACCGAGCGGCTGATAGAAGCTCATCACCAGCGGATTTTTTTCGTTGAGGCTCAGCAGGTGCTGCATGTCGACCACGGCCGAATGCGCAGCGAAACGCTCGCGGTAACCCGCCGGGAAGCCTTTCGGGAAATCGGCCAGCACATTGGTGCCGTGGGCTTCGCCGAAGCTTTCGACGGTCAGTGCGGCGTAATCGTCCTGCCAGCTGCGGCAGGCTTGCACGACTTCTTTTTCCAGCAGCACCGGGTCGATGTCGAGACGGTTTTTCGGGTCGACACGCAGGATCAACTGCACGCGCGCCAGTACCGACTCGGAGAAGAACGTCCAGAATTCGCAATCGGACGCCTTCAGGCGCTCCATCAGCACTTGCTGGATCTTCTGGCGAACTTCGGTGGAGTAGATGTCGCGCGGCACGTAGGCCAGGCAGTAGCAGAAACGACCGTACGGGTCTTTGCGCAGGAACACGCGAATCTTGTTGCGCTCCTGGATCTGCACGATCGACATCACCGTGGTGAACAGTTCGTCGACCGGGGTCTGGAACAGGTCATCACGCGGCAATACTTCGAGGACCTGAGCCAGTTCCTTGCCCAGGTGAGCCTTGGACTGGAAGCCGGAGCGGCGTTCGATTTCCTCGACCTTGCGACGGATGAACGGGATGACCCGCACGCTCTCGCCATACACCGAGGAGGTGTACAGGCCCATGAAGCGGTGTTCCTTGATGACTTTGCCGTCGGCGTCGATTTCACGGATCGAAACGTAATCCGGGTAAGCCGGACGGTGAACACGGCTTGGATGCGCAGCCTTGGCGAACGACAGCAGGGTCGGTTCGCGCAGATAGCTCACGGCGTAGTCTTCGATGCGCAGGTCTTCGTAGGTCAGACCGGTGCGCAGCAGTTTGGTCAGGCCGAGGAAGGAGTTCTGGTCGTACTCGATGTGGCCGCCATCGGCCTGATCGGTGACCACGAATTCTTCGTAGCCGAGGAAGGTGAAATGGTTGCCCACCAGCCATTCCAGGAAGCTTTTGATCTCGTTCTTCTCGTCGGTATCGACGGCGAAGGCGCTGTTGTCGAGCTGGGTGAGGATGTCCTGCACCTTGGCTTTCATCGGCTCAAAATCGGCGACCGCGACGCGGACTTCACCGAGAACCTGTTCCAGCTCTTTGCTCAGCACATTCAGTTCGGCCGCGTTGGCGCAGCGGTCAATTTCCAGGTACATCAGCGATTCGTGCAGAACGCCTTCGCCGGTGCTGCCCTTCGGCAGGATTTCCAGCAACTCGCCCTTGCTGCCACGACGCACGCTGAGCACGGTGGTTTGCAGGGTGTGGATGCTGTAGCCGCGACGGTTCAGCTCGGTACGAACCGAGTCGACGAGGAATGGCAGGTCGTGGTGCAGCACTTCGACCGCGGTGTGGGTCGACTGCCAGCCATGACGCTCGTAATCAGGGTTGTAGACGCGCACTTGCGGTTGCGCGTGATCGAAGCGCTCAAGCAGGCGCCACGCAGAAAGAGTACAGCCAGCGAGGTCGGAGAGGCGACGTTGAGTCAGCTCGTCCAGGGAAATGATGCCGAAGAATTGTTCAGCGAACAGCGCCACTTGTGGCAGTGCCTGTTCACTGATGTGCTGCGCCAGTGCCGCTTGCAGTTGGTGCTGGAAGTCGGCTTTGCTGGCTGCGGTGAAGAACGCCATCTGTGGTACTCCGCTTAAGCTTGTTATTGATGGAAAGCGTCGCGTGCAACACCCCTTTCGGGGCTTGTGTCGCCCTGTTCCTGATTCTCGGGCAGAGGAAACAGGGGGACAGGTGGATGAAGCTGGACGGGACACTCAGGTCACATTCACCTTCCATAGAATGAGCATCTGCAAAAGCGACTGTCAGCACGGCCGACAATGCCTTTACGGGTGCTCATCCGTTGCGCAGCTTAAAGGGTGCGACAATGTGTCTGCTTGCGGTGCTGCGACATATTCGGTCATTGGCACGTAAACCGAGGGTTTGGCACCGGTAAACACTAGCACTCGTGGCGGAAAACGCTGGTCTGAATGCCCGTTTTTACGGTACATGCGTACCATAAATGACCATTGACCCACGTCGCGTTCACGACACATCCTCTGACACTCTCACATGCAGAAATTCCCGAGGACTGGCAGAATCGCGCCCATTAGCGACCGACACGCCCCTCGAGGCAGGAATTGACCATGCAAATGACCACCGCCCTACTGATCGTCAACCCATGCGATGACGAAGAAGACAACATGGCCATGCTCTGCTGCCACAGCGACAAGGGAGACATGTTTCTGATGAGCCGCTATCCGGATGAGGACGAGCTGGAGATCACGCTGGATGGCGAGCCCTCGACGCTCGACGGGGTGAAAGTCACGCTGACTTCGAATCTGCTGAAGATCGAGATCGCGGCGGCGGATGCCGATGCGCTGAATGGGGATGATGTGCTGGAGATCAGCTTTAACCCGGATATGGTGGATATGGATGAGGTTGTCGAGACCTTGACGAACATCCTTGATGGGACTGGCACCTTCATTAACGAAGCTTGATGGTGTCCGGACTGGCCCTATCGCGAGCAGGCTCACTCCTACAGGTCGGTGTACGACGATCCATTGTAGGAGTGAGCCTGCTCGCGATAGGGCCAGCACAGGCAACCAATCACTCCCCCGCTACAAAAATCCAACAAATCCCCCAGTCATTTCCCGCACTTTGCGCAAAATGCCGTTAGTCGCCACCCCCCGCGATGGATTAAAGTAACGCCCCCAGCCCCGGCGTTATCCGAACGCCGGTGGCCACCCCTTTCCAGGAACAGTCACCGATGGAACATCGTGAAGCGCTACTGGCGCTGCGAACCTTTCTTTCAACGCAGATTCTCGGCCAGGAAAAACTCATCGAGCGTTTGCTCATCGCCCTGCTCGCCGATGGCCACATGCTGGTCGAGGGCGCTCCGGGTCTGGCCAAGACCAAAGCGATCAAAGAACTCGCCGAGGGCATCGAAGCCCAGTTCCATCGCATCCAGTTCACCCCGGACTTGCTGCCGGCCGACATCACCGGCACCGAGATCTACCGCCCGGAAACAGGCAGTTTCGTGTTCCAACAGGGGCCGATCTTCCACAACCTGGTGCTGGCCGACGAAATCAACCGCGCCCCGGCCAAGGTGCAATCGGCGCTGCTCGAAGCCATGGCCGAGCGTCAGGTCAGTGTCGGCCGCAGCACCTATGAGTTGTCGCCGCTGTTTCTGGTGATGGCCACGCAGAACCCGATCGAGCAGGAAGGCACTTACCCGCTGCCGGAAGCGCAGCTCGACCGTTTCCTGATGCACGTGAAAATCGGTTTCCCGGACGCTGCCGTCGAACGCCGCATTCTGCAGCAGGCCCGTGGCGAAGCGCTGAACGGCGAAACCAAACCGGAACGCCGCGTCAGCCAGCAGGCGATTTTCGCTGCGCGCAAGGAAATCCTCGGTCTGTACATGGCCGACGCGGTGGAGGAATACCTGGTGCAACTGGTCATGGCCACGCGCAACCCGGCCAAGTTCGACCCGGAAATGGCCGAGTGGATCGCCTACGGTGCGAGCCCGCGTGGCTCGATCGCCCTCGACCGTTGCGCACGTGCCCACGCCTGGCTGGCCGGTCGCGACTTTGTCAGCCCCGAAGACATCCAGGCGGTGCTGTTCGACGTGTTGCGTCATCGCATCATTCTGTCGTTTGAAGCCGAAGCCGCCGGCATCGATCAGGATCGGGTGGTGCAGCGGATTCTCGACGTCGTAGCCGTCGCTTGACCCCCATGAACGCCCCCCAGCCTTCCGAACCCGGTATTCGCGTCAGCCTCGCCGAGCTGATCGAGATGCGCCACCGCGTGCGTGAAGTGCAGCTGTTTTCCACGCCGAGTCAGCGCAGCCCGCTGATCGGCCTGCATCACTCGAAATTCCGTGGCCGTGGCGTCGACTTCGATCAGGTGCGGGTCTATCAGGCCGGCGACGACGTGCGCACTATCGACTGGCGCGTGACGGCGCGCACGCAAGAGCCGCACACCAAGCTGTTCCATGAAGAACGCGAGCGGCCAATTTTCATCATGGTCGAGCAAAGCACGCGGCTGTTTTTCGGCTCCGGGTTGATGTTCAAATCAGTCCTCGCGGCGCAAGTCGCGGCATTGATCGGCTGGGCCGCGCTCGGGCACAACGATCGCGTTGGCGGGCTGGTCTTCGGTGACAATGAGCATTACGAAATCAAGCCACGGCGCAGCAAACAGAGCCTGCTGCAATTGCTCAATCGTCTGGTCAAGGTCAATCAGTCGCTGCACAGCGAGCGTGAGCCGGATCGCGATGCGTTTGGCGTGGCCCTGCGCCGTGCCCGCGAAGTGCTGCGCCCGGGCAGTCTGGTGATTGTGATCTGCGACGAGCGCGCGTTGTCTGACAGTGCCGAACAGCAACTGAGCCTGCTCTCACGTCATTGCGATCTGTTGATGCTGCCGCTGTCCGACCCACTCGATCACGCCCTCCCCGCCGCCGGGCTGTTGCGCTTCGCCCAACGCGGTGCACAACTGGAACTTGACACGTTGAATTTCGAGCTGCGCCAGACCTATCGCGCCCAGGCCGAAGCACGCATCGCCCGCTGGGAATTACTCGCGCAAAAGCTGCGGGTATTGCTGATGCCGCTGAGTACGCAAAGTGAAATGGTCGAGCAGATGCGCGAATTCCTCAATCCGCAGCGTCCGGGCAAAAGTCGATGAACGGCCTCGAACAATTGCAACCGCTGATCTCTCCGCCACCGATTGCCTTCTGGCCACCGGCGCCGGGCTGGTGGCTGCTGCTTCTGTTGCTGCCGCTGCTGGGGTTTGCCGTGTGGCGCCTGCGCCGTTTCATTCCGCTGAAGAAACGCCCGATCGTCCGTGCCGAGCAGCCGCTCGACCCGGTGCGCATCGCCGCCCTCGCTGAGCTGGCACAAATGCCCAAACCCTACGACGGCGCCCCGGCCGGTGCGTGGTTGCAACAACTCAACGGGCTGCTCAAGCGTTTGTGCCGCAACCACTATCCCTACAGCCAGAGCCACACCCTCAACGGCCGAAAATGGCTGGCCTTTCTCGACAACCGTTGCCCGGCGGCGGGCCTCACCCGTTGGATGGTGCTGGTCGAAGGTGCCTATAAACCGGAATGCAAACTCGATGACAAAGCCATTGCCGGCCTGACCCAAGCGGTCGATACATGGATTCGCAAACATGTTTGAGTTCGCCTGGCCGTGGATCTTCGCGCTGGTGCCGCTGCCGTGGCTGATGCGTCTGGTGCTGCCAGTGGCCGACAGCGGCGAGCCAGCGCTGAAAGTCAGTTTCCTCGCCGACCTCGAGGGTCTCGCCCGCCGTCGCGCTCGGGCTAATCTGCCCGCGTGGCGGCAACAGGCACCGTTCATGCTGCTCTGGCTGTTGCTGCTGACAGCCGCCGCCCGTCCGCAATGGCTTGGCGAGCCGTTGCCGATTGCCGCCAGTGGTCGCGATCTGCTGGTAGCGGTGGATGTGTCCGGTTCGATGGACTTCCCCGACATGCAGTGGCAGGACGAAGAAGTCAGTCGCCTGTCGCTGGTTCAGCATCTGCTCGGCGACTTCCTCGAAAGCCGCGAGGGTGATCGTGTCGGCCTGATCCTGTTTGGCAGTCAGGCCTATCTGCAAGCGCCGCTGACCTTTGATCGCCGCACCGTGCGCGTCTGGCTCGACGAATCGCGCATCGGCATCGCCGGCAAAAACACCGCCATCGGTGACGCCATCGGTCTGGGCCTGAAACGCCTGCGCCTGCGTCCGGCGCAAAGTCGTGTACTGATTCTGGTCACTGATGGCGCCAACAACGGTGGCGAAATCGATCCGCTGACTGCGGCAAAACTGGCTGCCCGCGAAGGGGTAAAAATCTATCCGATCGGCATCGGCGCCAATCCTGAAGACAGCGGTTCGACCGGTTTGCTCGGAGTCAATCCAAGCCTGGACCTCGACGAGCCAGCGCTCAAAGCCATCGCCGAAGTCACCGGCGGACAATATTTCCGTGCCCACGACGGCAAAGAACTGCAAGCGATCAAAGACACCCTCGACCAGCTCGAACCGGTCACCCAGCAACCGACTCAGGCGCGTCCGGCACAGGCCTTGTATCACTGGCCTTTGGCGTTGGCGCTGTGGTTGAGTCTGTTACTGGTTACCCGTGAATTGTGGCCGGACAACCCGTTGCAACGCCTGTTTACCAAGGAGCTGTACCTGCAAAGTCCGCTGCCTGACTGGCGTGAGCGCCTCAAGCGCCTGCGTTTGCGGAGGCGCCGATGATCGCGCTCTGGCCGCACTGGTTCCGTCCGTGGTGGTTGCTGTTGCTGCCGCTGCTGGGCTGGCTGATCTGGCAACTCTGGCATCGGCAAAAACGCGCCGGGCGCTGGCAGATGATTTTGCCACCGGCGTTTCATGCCACGCTGCTCAGTGGCGGCAATGGTCGCGACAGCAAACTGCCGTGGGTCGCCCTTGGCGTGGCGTGGTTGCTGACCATTCTGGCGCTGCTCGGGCCAAGCTGGGAGCGCGTCGAACAGACCAGCCAGAAACCGGCCGATCCCTTGGTGGTGGTGCTGGAGCTGACCCCGGAAATGCTCGCCACCGACTCGCCACCGACGCGACTGGAACAGGCGCGGCGCAAGCTCTTTGATCTGCTGCAGGCGCGCAGCGATGCGCAGACCGCCATCGTCGTTTACGCCGGCAGCGCGCACACGCTGGTGCCGCTGTCGGATGACCTGGCCACCAGCCGCAATCTGCTCGATGCGCTCAAGCCTTCGTTGATGCCGGAAAGCGGCCATCGCGCCGATCTCGCCGTGGGTAAAGCACTGGCCCTGCTGAAACAGGGCGCGCTCGGTCAGGGGCGGATTCTGTTGATCGGCTCGTCGCTTGATGAACAGGAACGCCAAGGCATTCGCCGCGCGCTGAGTGAGCAATCGACGCAACTGTTGATGCTCGGCGTCGGCACCGCCGAAGGTGCGCCGATTGCTCAGGAGGACGGCAGTTTCCTCAAGGACGAGCAAGGCGCAATTCGCGTGCCGCAACTCGACAGTCCGGGCCTGAGCGCATTCCTCAACAGCGTCGGTGGTGAATACCACCCTGCCCGCCTCGACGAGGCTGATCTCGGCGCGCTCGGCCTGCTCAACGGTCCGCGCAGCCTGCGCGACGACGGCCAGACCGTGCGCCTCGATACCTGGGCCGATCAGGGTTACTGGCTGCTGTTGCCGCTGTTGCTGCTCGCGGCGTGTGCCGGGCGTCGCGGCTGGTTGTTCTGCCTGCCTTTGCTGTTTTGCCTGCCACAGCCGAGCTACGCTTTTGACTTTGAGGATTTGTGGCTGCGCCCCGATCAACAGGGCCTGCACTTGCTCAAACAAAAACGCCCGGCTGAAGCCGCGCAGCATTTTGACGATCACCAGTGGCAAGGGGTGGCGTTGTACGAGGCCGGCGACTACAGTGGCGCCGCCCAGCGTTTCGCCGAAGGCAGCGATGCCCGCGCCCACTACAATCGTGGCAACGCGCTGGCGAAAAGCGGCGAGCTGGAAGCGGCGATCGACGCCTATGAGCAAGCGCTGGAACAGCAACCGGATTTACGTCCGGCGCAGACCAACAAGACGCTGGTGGAAAATCTGCTCAAGCAGAAAAATACGCCGCCGCCCGCCGAACCGGACACCAAACCGAGCGAGCAGCAAAGTCTGCCGGGCGACGAACCAGCGCCCGCGACCACGCCGCCGCCCGCCGTGAACAGTGAAACCCAGAGCCCGTCGCAGCCTGTCGAACCGGCCAGCGAACCGCCACCGACTACACCGCCGCAGCCAGGCCCCAACGAAGTGCCGGGCAGCGACGAGGAAGAACAAACGGACACCGTGCCGACGCTGCGCCCGAGTGAAGACAACCTCGAAGGCGAGCAGCGTCAGGCACTGGAACAATGGTTGGGCAAGATCCCGGATGATCCGGGCGAACTGCTGCGACGCAAATTCTGGTACGAACAGCAACAACATCAGGATCAGGAAAACACTCGATGACCCGCTTCACCGCTCTCTTGCTGCCCCTGCTGCTCTGCACGGCCACCGCCCAGGCGGCCGAGCTGACGGCCAGCGTGGATCGCAGTCGCCTGAACTCCGGCGAGACGGTCGAACTCACCCTCGAAACCAGCGACGTCACCCAGTTCGGCAAACCCGACCTTACCGCACTGGAAGCGTTGTTCGAAGTGCGCGGCACGCGGCAGGTCAACCAGCTCAACACCCTCAATGGCGACAACCGCGCGACCACGCGCTGGATCATCACCCTGCTGCCCAAAGAGAACGGCAGCGTGGTGATCCCGCCGCTGCAACTGGGCGACGCGCAGAGCCAGCCGATCACCGTGCAAGTGGTCGAAAGCGACACCCGCGAAAACAAGAACAGCCTTGATCCGGTGTTCATCGAGGCCAGCCTCGACCAGTCGAGCGTCTACGTGCAGGCGCAGGTGATCCTGACGTTGCGCATCTACCATTCGGTGTCGCTGTACGACGACAGCAGCCTGACGCCCCTGCAAATTGCCGATGCGCGCATCGAGCAGCTCGGCGACACGCGCACCTACGAAAAAGACCTCAACGGTGTGCGCCATGGCGTGATCGAAATGCGCTACGCAATCTACCCGCAGCACAGCGGTTTGCTGACCATTACGCCGCAGACCTTCAGCGCAACACTGGTCGATACGCAGCCGTCTCAGGACGCCAATGCGCAGGGGCCGAAACCGGGCAAACTGATGCGCGTGAGTTCGTCCGAAATCCCGCTGACGGTCAAACCCAAACCCCTGACCTACCCGGTCGACGCGCCCTGGCTGCCCGCGCGCAGCCTGAGCCTGAGCGAAAGCTGGAACCCGGAACCGGAACACAGTCAGGTCGGCGACTCCCTGACCCGCAGCCTGACGCTTAAAGTCGAAGGCCTGGCCGCCTCGCAACTGCCGGCGCTGCCCGCTACCGACGTCAACGGCCTGCGCCGCTACCCCGATCAACCGGTGCTGAGCAACCAGAGCACTGACCGGGGCATTGTCGGCAGCCGCGAAGAACGCGAAGCGCTGGTGCCAAGTCGCAGCGGCGCCATCGACTTGCCGACGGTAGACGTGGTCTGGTGGAACACCTTCGAAGATCACCTTGAACACAGCAGCCTGCCGGCGCGCACCCTGCAAGTGGCCACCAACCCGAGCCTGCAAGTCGACACCCCGACCGGCAACCTGCAGCCGAGCATCGTCGATAACGATGTGTTGTGGTGGTGGAAACTCAGCACCCTGATCCTCGCCTGCACCACCCTGCTCGGCTTCGGCCTGTGGTGGCGCGCACGCTGGCAACCGGCGGTGCATCGCGCCGCCCAAACCGGCCCGAGCCCGCGCACGTTGATGGATGACATCAAGCGGGCGAGTCAGGCGAATGATCCGCAGGCCACGCGGCAGGCACTGGATGCGTGGGCGCGGCAGCAGCCGGAGACGCTGGCGGACATGGCGGCGCGGTTTGTGCCGTTGTCGGATGCGCTGGATGGGCTCAATGGTGCGTTGTACAGCGAGACGGGGCAGCATTGGCAGGGTGAGGATTTGTGGCGGGCGATCCGCACTATACCGGCGGCGGAACGGGTGCAGGATCCGGTGGGTGACAGTGGGTTGCCGCCGCTTTATCCGAAGTGAACGCACGATCCCTTAACGAACACTTGAGGGATGTATCGGCAGGTCTGACTTGCAACGAGCTGACCTTGCCTGCCGAAGGGCACGACGAAACTCCCCCTTCGGACTGGATAGACAGGCATCACTCTGGGTCTGTCTTGCTGCGCTGGTCAGATAAACGACAGGTGGCCAGAGCCACCCGTTCGTTACCCGGAACGCGGAAATGCGGCGTCCCCCGGATCAATACTTGAATTTCGTTTTCACTTGTTCGCCTTCGCGATAAGACAGGACAAAGGATGTCCATGGCTCGCCGCGAGCGTCTGCATTCTCATGTAACTTTTCTACAAGCGCATAGATTTTCGAATTATTGAAATCAGTTTCAGCGTCCCAGATTTCTGCGCCATTTCTTTCAACGGCGAGGTCGGCCTCCATGTAATTACCCCCCCACTCAACGCTATACCGAAAGGCGTCATAACCTTGAATAATTCCCGCTTCAACAAGTTTAAAAATCTCTTTGACGAGTTCGAAATCTTCAGTAATCACCCGCTTACCTCCGGAGTTTGATGGGCTTCATTTTTGAAAGTCACGGTTTTTGGTTTACCGTCAATGATGTACGTCAATATTAGCGAATCAGGTCGTATTGAGCCGGGATCAGCACGCTCAAACTTGACTGTCGTCGGCCCTACAGTGCGGGCAGGATCGTCCAGCGCCTCTCTGACCCTGTTTTCATAGAACACTTTGTAGGCCGAATTGTTGAAGTTCTTGTCCTGTGGGAAGAGATTATACTGATCGCAGGTTCCGCCCTGGCTGCATGCCTGAGCATGCCCGCCCACGTCGCTATCCCGCCCTTCTTTACCCGCCTCCGTCTGCCTTGAGTCCCGAGGCACCTTCTCTTTGGTCGGGGTGAACGTCAGCTCTTCCACCATACCCTTACTGTTGGTCGTAAACGTATTGCCATTATCCAGCTCATAACGGGTGTTGGGGCTTCTGGCAGCAGGATTGTTGAGCAGTTCATATTCATGACTGCCTTTGACGGACTTGGCAGTCTCGACTTTTACCACCGCCTCGACGTGGGGTTTCGCCCCGTCACCATGCACTGGCGAAACAGGAGGTTTGACCGTTGGCCCGTCTACCCATCCTTTGCCCGGAGTATCACCAAACTCATTTGCCCAGCCCGGGTGCTTGGGTTCAATCGGATCGGTAAGTTTCCCGCCGGTAGTGCCCTTGTTACCCGCGACACTGAAGACCTTGCCAGTGACACTGCCTGCCATGTTGGCTGCGGTGCCCAAGGCGATGTTCAGCAGAGTAGTTGCGCCGCGTACATAGATGTCGCCCTGCTGTTCGGTCGCTCCAGCGGCAAACATCGTTTTAAAGGTGTTGTCACTGTGCTCCAGCCGGTCTTTGTCCTCACCGCTCAGTTCACTGGCAATGCCTTTGGAAATGGCGTCTTTGGCCGCGTCTATTTTGTCGCCAAACAACTTGGCGATCAGAACATTTCCGGCAAGACCAAGAGCCATTTTTGCCGGGCCCATCGCTGCCTGGATACCCAGAGCCAGCAACTGGGCCTCCTCCTTGTGCAGTCCATCCATGAAGCTCTGTAACCGCTCAGTCTCAGCCAACAACTTGCCGCCCGGGGTGCCTGGACGCAAATCCTTGAGCAAAGTGGTCAGGTTGTTTTTGTTGTTATCGCGGTACTTGTTAACGTCCGGATTCCCCGGTTTATCGCCATCAGCACCACACCCGCCTGAATCGCTGCACTTGGCAAATTCGGCAAACACCTTGGCGTATTTACGGATGACCGCGACATCCTCCGGTTTCAGATTATTGATATCTCCCGGCTTCCCGCCATTTCGAACCAGATTCTTCGCGATGTTCAGGGCCAGGTCGTCACCCAGGTCCTTGCGCGCTGTCGCTGGAACTTCATCCAGCGATACTCGCTGTGCCTGAAGATTGTTCCAGGCCTGACCCACTACGTTGACCGGTCCGGTAATCAGGCTGAGCGCTGCCTCAAAGGAACCTTGCGTTGCGTCCGCGTAGTTCTCAATTTTCTCTGCCCAGGCCTGCAACGTGCCGGAAGGATCCGCTACGGCCTCAAGGGACGATTTGCTCACGTACAGATCGGTACGTGACTCCTTGTCCTTGGTAATTTCGTAGCCCTTGTCGACATCGCGATTCAAACCGACTGTCGAATCCTTGCCGGTCCCGGCATCTTGGCGCACCACAATTTCGCCGGCGCCGACGGTGCCTCGTACGATCTGTTCGCGGTCCTTGTCGTATTTCCAGCCGCTGACGCTCCAGCCGTTCTCGCCTTCATTGCCTTTACTTAATTGGCTGGAGTCCTGCGCAGCACCGCTCTTTCCTTTTGTATAACTGCCACCTGCGTTGAGGTAGTAACCATGCTCCCTGTCGGAACCGGCAATGTCACTGAAGCCCAGTGTGCCGGTATCCAGTTTCAGATTGCCGTTGTCGGCAGCGATCAGCGCACCGTCCAGCTGGGTGTGATTTTCGGTGCGGATATCAACCTTGTTTTTACCGGTGATAGTGGTTTGCTGTTCGATCCATTTGGTCTTGCCCGTGGTTTGGCCGTAGCCGACCGAACCACTGACACCGGGCGCCGGACCAAATGTGGCGGTCACGCTGATATCGAACTCTTTACCCTTCACTTTTCCGGTGTCGGCCACAGACGAAACATTCAGATCGCCGCCCACTCGACCATTCACCTCATCGCCGCGCAACGTGGCGCCGGCGATATTGGTGTCCTTGCCGCTGGTGAAACCCAAGCGGTCGCCGGCGTAGAGGTAAGCCTCTTGCTGGCGGTTGCCCTCGCGCTCCAGATCGCCTTTGCCCATGCTGACACTGGCGTAAACGCCAACACCTTCGGAACCGAACACCAGACCCACTTCGCCGCCACCGTTGTGCCGGTTGCTATCGCTGCTGTTGTCATTCTGCGCCGAGCGGATATTGAGATCGTTGAAGGCATTAAGCTCGATATCCCGGCGAGCAGTGACCTGGGTACCGATCAGATTCAGATCATGGTTAGCTTGCAAGTTGACGTCCCGGCCGGCGCCCAGTTGCGTCGGCGTAGACGTGCCATGTGAGCCGTCTTCAGTGGCGATGCCATAGCTGCCACCGATGCCGATCTTGAAGCCGCCACTGGTGCCGCCATGGATACCGCCCCAACTTTCGCGCTGCGTGCTGTCCTGGTTGACACTGCCCTTGGCCACATCGAACGTGACGTCACGACCGACGACATTGATGTCGCGTCCGGCGAGGAATTTCGCCCCTTTTACCGTTACGTCGTTCTTGGCATTGAGGTTCAGATCGTGACCGGCATTCAGCGTCGACGATCGGCTGCTCTGCTCGATGGTCTGCTGACTGCTGCTCTGCTTGCTGTTGCCGAACTTGACGTCTGCTGTCGGCCCGGAGAGGAACTGGCTGATGCCGTCCACGGCCTTGAGGGTACTGGAGCCCTTGCTGACATTGTCCTCGCCCTTGCCCGCACCGTTGACTGCGTCTTTCGTCTGGCCATAGTTGTGGTCGATACGCACGCCCAGACCGTTGCGCTCGGTCTCGCGTTGCTGTTCTACCAACAGGGTTTCGCGGCCGGCATCGATGTTGATGTTGCGACCGGCAGTCAGGTCGATATCGTTACTGGCCTGTAGGTCCGAGCCAATCTGATTGATATCGCGCTTGGCGTTGACGGTCAGATCCTGCCCCGCACTGATCTGGCTGGCGGCACCGGTCTGCTGTTCGCGTCGATTCTTTTCCTTGAGGCCATCGACACCGGCAAAGAAACCCACGCCATTGTCATCACTGGAAATGCCGATGCCTGTCTGCCTGGACTTCGACCATGCCTGCTCGGCACGGTCATTGGCTGCCGCCAGGACGTTGACGTCCCGGCCGGCGTCCATGCTGACATGACGGCCAGCGTCGATACCGCTGCCCACCATATTGATATCGCGCTCGGCACTGAGGATCGTGTCACGGCCAGCCGTGACCAGGCTGCCCACGCTGGTGTTACCTTCACCCAGCCGCCCTGCTTCTTTGGCCGAAGAAAGGGAAAGGAAGCCACCCGAGACCGAAAGACCGGTTTTCTTTTTATAGGCTTCGCTTCGGCTGTAGTCCGTGTCATTGGCCGAAATCAGATTGATGTCGCCGGTGTCATCCACCAGACCGGCACGGAACTCGGCATCGTTGCCCGCTGCAGCAGTACTGCCCCGGAGGAGGAAGTCTTTACCCGAAGCAACGACGATGTCATTGCCTGCCTGCAACTGGCTGGCGACTTGACGGGTGCTGGAGTTGACCGCACTTTTGCCACTTTTGGAGAGACCGAAGGAGCCCTTTTTAGTGGTCTTGCTGAAATCACTGTGTTCGTCAGTCGCCGAGAGCACCGAGATATCGTTCAACGCGCCCAGAACCACATTGTTTCCGGCTTTCAACTGACTACCGATCACCGTGACATCGTGCCCTCCCTCCAGGGAAACACCGCCCTTGTCCGACAGGCTGGCGTTGACGGTCAGATTGCGTCCAGCCTCGATCACCGAGGCGACGTTGGTGCTGTCGTAGCTTTCCTTTTGGGTCGTCTTTTTGCGACCGAATGAGCCTTTGCTTTTCTTGAGATAGAACGAAGCATCTTCGTCCTTGGCCGAGGTCACGAGCAGATCCCGCCCGGCATCGATATCGACGTCACCACCCCCTTCAATCCGGCTGGCGACAATCTCCATGTCATTACCGGCGCTCAAGGAAACATTGCCGCCACTTTGCACCGTCGTGGAAACCTGGGTGATTTTGTCCGTTGAAGTGGTGACCTTTTTGCTCTTGTTGTAGGTGTGCTGCTCGTTCGCTGCCGAGGAAAGGGTCAAGTCACCGGTGGCCGCCATCGTAATGTCGCGTTGGGCAGCTATCTGGCTTGCAATGGCGGTGATGTCACGACCGGCATTGACTTTCAGATTACCTCCCACGTCCACAACCGCACCGTTCTGCACCACCGTGCTGGTGCGCGAATGCGATCCGATACTCAGACCGTCATGCCGCTCAAGGGCCGTGATATTGACGTCACGCCCAGCCTTGATCGTCGTATCGCCAATGCTCTTGATCTCGCTACCGAGGTTGCTGACATCTCTTCCCGCGGTCAGGCTCAGATTGTTTGCCGCTTCTATTCTGGCGGCGGTGTCGAGATAGCTGCGTTGCAGCGTCGTGCCGCCGAAGGTGGTCTGGCTCTGGATGACGTTGCGTTCGTTGATCAGATCACCCTGGGTGGCCGTGATGCTGACATCGCGACCGGAAATGATCCCGCCTGCAGCATTGATCAGATCGTTTGTCGCCAGCAGGTCCAGACGATTGCCCGCCTCGATCAGTCCACTGTTGACCAGGTTGTTCCCCGCTGTGGCGGACAGGTTGTTGGTTGCCCGCAACGTACCGACGTTGTTCAGATCCTGCCCGGCAATCAAGTTGATGTCGTTACCGGCAATCAATGCACCATTGGGCGCCAGGCGATTGTTGGCCTGCGCCAGATAAAGCACAGGGACAAGCACGGACTCTCCGTTCACCTCATGCTTTTCTAGCCACACGATGTCATGGGTCAGCGCTGTCACCTGTTCGGCCGACAGGCTGACGCCCATTGCCAGATTGAGTTGATCCTTGCTCTTGATGGCGTTGTCCATCAAGTATTTGAACAGTTTCTCGTCCGACGTCTGGCCATCGATAAAGCGTTGCCCGGTGCGGGCGACAACGGCTTGCTGAATCAATCGCTGCTCGTACAGACCGTCGCCCAGACGTTTGGCGCTGATATCAGGGTCGTAGCCGAGATTGGCCAGCAAGTAATCCGAGCTCATGAACTGCTTGAGGTCTGTCAGTACCGGATTGGTTTCAATCAGGTATTTATGTGGATTGCTGCGAACACTGGTATCTGGCAGACCTTGCACCCGGTTCAGATTCTGCGCACTGAAAGGCGAATCGGCGGCTGTCATTGAACGTTTGGGAATGGCTGTCTGAGTCGCGCTGTTGCCGGCCATTGCCGCACTGAGTTTTGAGGCGGCGTCGTCGACATTGAAGCCTTTGCTGACCCTATCAATCGCCAGGCTGCTCGCGGTAGATGAAGCCGCATCCACTGCCTTGATCGCAGTCGTCGGTCTGGCGGGAAATCCTGGTTCGTGTTTACCGACGCTGATCGTCGCGCTGCCCATGCGCAAATCCGGTCCGGCGTTACCCGCCACCGTCGACGTCTGGCCGCTCAAACGAAACAGACCGTTCTGGCCTTGGGGCAAGGTGAATCCCGAGAGGGCTAACGGATTGACTTGTTGCTGCGCCAGATCCGGTGGCAAATGGGACTGTACGTTAATGACCGTTACCGACGGAGCGCCTGGCAGGGTGGACTCATACGTACGGCCGTTCTTCAGAGAAACCGGCTGGCCTGCTCGCTCGACGCTGTTAGTCAGGTTTTTCGTGGCATTGATCGTCAGACTGCCGCCGGCCTGAACGACGGCGGTAGCATCACCCGCCACGCCAGGGCCGGTGATGGTCTTGTTGTCGAAGAACGTGACGTTCTGCAAGGCAGCCGGGAGCGGCGCGGGGTTGGCCTTGTTGTACGCCGGCGCTGGCGAATAACTGCGGAATTGTTCCGGGCCACTCGAGCTTGTGTAATGTTTCCAGCCGAAATAGATATTTGTGTGTTGGCTCCCCCCGGTAGCGACAGACACTCTCGGTGTCACGACAGACTCGTTCCAGTTCACATCCCAAGAGCGAAACGCTGCCAATTGCTTGCCAACCGGCCCTTTATAGGAAGGATCATTGACCGCGTTGTATTCCATGAACGAGCGCCACAGCTGGATGATTGCCTTGTCTTTGCGGACCTCCGGCAACGCAAAGGACTTGAGTGTGGAGTAAGTGCCCAGCGTCGCGCCGGCATTGGTAAAGCTGGAAAGGTTGGCGGTCAGGTTCGCTCCGGCGGTGATCACCGAGGCTGAGTTGGTCAGGGTCCCACCTGCGATGTCGAGGTTACGACCCGCCGAGATGTTGGCCGCGGCCGAGTCGGCTTCGACCTTGGTTTCGTAGTTCTCCATCAAAACCATATGGCCGGACTGATTGCCCGTCTGGCGCAGGCCGATCGCCCCTGAAGTCAGCTGGGAAGTCACCTTGAAGAAATCCTTGCGGTTTTCCAGGGTGGAGGCCCTTAGCAACATGTCGCCCGAACTCTGGATATTTCCAGAAATATTTTCCAGGCGATTGGTCCAGTTACCGGCGTCGTCCCTGGCGACCGTCAGGTTATCCATGCTGTAGACGTCGCCATATTTATTGACCAGATCATTGGTCAACAGGGACATCGCGGCGCCACTGAACAGCAACCCGTGATCGTTTAAAACGTTGCCGGCATTGAGCCGCAAGTTCTGATTGCTGGCCACGGTGCCGTAGTTGTTCACCCCGCCTGCATTGATGGTCAGCCCACCTGCCGAACTGATTCGCCCCTGATTGCCGAGCACGCCACCGACGTTGAGTGTGGTGGCGTCCCCGCCGGCAAGACTGGCAGTTGCCGTCAGATTCACTTGCCCGGCCCCAAGGACAAAAATGCCCTTGCTACTGGCTCGGCCATTGCCGCTGTACACGCCGCCAAGGGTCAATCCAAGGCTGCCATCACTGGCAATGAGCCCATCGTTGTTCCAGTTCCCACCACTGCCAACAAAGCTGTCGGAGGCCAACAGTTGGCCACCCGCTGTCTGATTGAGCGTGTTGACATTGACCGTCAGACGTCCGGCCTGGATCACGCCACTGTTGGTCCAGCTATCGGCAGCCAGCGTCAGGCCACCCCGGGTGAGCAGATCACCGCCCGCCTGCGTGAGGTTGGCCATGCTGATATCGAATGTACCGATTCCCGCATGCAATACATGGCCGCCCGCATTCTGGAAGTTGCCGGCATTGAGTGTCAGGTCATAGTTCGCAGTTTCGAGACGACCATTGCGATTATCGAAAAGCCCACCAATCTGGAACTCGGTTTTGCCTGTTTTACCCAACGCCCGCAATTGTCCGCCCTGGTTGTTCAGGCTCGCGGCACTGACCTTCAACTGGCCATCGCTTTCGATAACACCAAGACGATTATCCAGCAAGCCGGTCAGGCTGAAATCGACTTGCCGGCCTGCCACCTGGCCCGGAATGTCTCCGGTATTGAGGAAATCGTTGGCCGAAATGCGAACAGCGCCCTGACCATAAAGCCCACCGTTACGGTTGTCGAAATTGCCAGTGGTGATGGAGATGTCATTATTCTGCGCGGAAACGCGGCCACCGTTGTTATCCAGACTGGCGCTGGTGAAACTCAGGCGTTGCGCCTGAATGATGCCGCCCTGGCGGTTCTGACTCAGGTCGTAACCATTGCGCAGGGCGCCTGTGGTCTGTACTTCAAGAGTGCCAGCAAGACTGGCGAGCGTCCCTCCACGGTTATCCACGGAGGTGGCGCCCAGGGTGACATCGCCCGACTGGGCGATGATCTTGCCGCGCTGGTTGTCGAGTTTCCCGCTCACATCGAGCACAAGACCCTTTTCGCTCTGCACCGCGCCGTCGGCGTTCTCAAGACTGGCCGCCTTGAGTTGCAAACCGGCCTTCTGGCTGTAAATCAGCCCCCCATTACCGTTCTGCACAGCACCGTCGGCGCGGATATCCAGCGCCTGTGCGGCGGCAACAGTGCCTCGATTACGGTTGTCCAGGCCGCCGGTCAACAGGGTCAACAAGTGCTGGCTTGCCAGTTGCCCTCCCTGATTGTCGACTTGACTGGCCCCACGGATCAGCAAGTCGCCTGCGCTGGCCAATTTGCCTTGGGTATTGGTCAACACACCCAGCAGATTCAGGGTCAGCGCATCCTTGCCAATCAAGGTTCCGGCGGTGTTATCCAGCGTTGCAGTGGTGATATCAATCGCCTCACCAGCGCCGATCGTACCGCCGTCGTTATCCACTTCTCTGGCCTGCACACTCAGTGTCGTCGCACTGTTGATCAGGCCGCCTTGGCCATTGCGCAGCGCTGCGCCGATCGTCAGGACCTGCCCGGCGCCGCTGGACACGATGCCCTTGTCCCGATTGTCGAGACTGTTGGCTGCAACAGTCAGCGCTTGGTGGCTGACCAGCGCCCCCCCAGCACTGTTGAGCAGAGTGTTGGCGACACGCACATCAACGTTGCCATCGCGACTGGAAAGCGTGCCGTTGTTACGGTTGTCCAAATCATCCGCAGCGACTTCGAGACCTTGCCATCCCGATAACAGGCCTCTCTGGTTGATCACACTGCCAGCCTGCAGTTGCAGGGTGCCGTTGCTGAGCAGCTTGCCGCTACCGTTATCGAGGACTCGTGCACCCAACTGCAGGTTTTGACTGGTGGAGATTTCTCCGCCCTGGTTATTGAGGTCACGCAGGTGCTTGATGCTCAACTCGCCTGCTGTAGTGATCAAACCTGCCGCGTTGTTCAGGTCGGCAGCAACACTGCCCAGATCGATGCCAATGGCAGTGCCCAGCAACGTACCTTGCTGGTTGTCCAGACCGTTGCTCGCAAGGGTGAGGTTGCCGTCAGCAGTGATCAGCCCCTTGCTGCGATTGATGAGCAGACCATCAACACCCAGCGTCAAGTCGCTGCGACTGGAAAGCGTGCCACCCTCGTTGTCCAGCCTGGCCGCATGCCCGTCCAGCGACTGAGCTGCGATCAGCCCTTTGGCGTTGTTCAACGCCTGCTCAATGCGCAAGATCAAACCTTGCTGGCTGAGGATCTTGCCGTTGTCGTTGTCCAGGTTTTCAGTATTCAGGGAAAAACCCTGCACGCTGGAAATCTCACCACCGCGGTTATCGACAGCTTTCAGATTTTTCAGCAGGAGCAAAGGGCCGTTGATAAGTCCACTGCGGTTATCCAGTTGACCGCCGTTCAGATCCAGAGAGACCGATGCTTCACTGAACAGCTTGCCCCCTTGCTGATCGAGGCCGCTGGCAATGACACTCAAGTCACCGCTGCTGGTGATGCGTCCACCAGCGTTATTGCTCAGTTGCTGTGCGCGAATATCGAGCGTTGAGGCGCTACTGACGTTACCTGCATTGCTGTTGTTGAAATCACCCGTGCCAACCACCATCGCAGCCCTGCTACTGAGCGTGCCGCCATGACTGTTATCGACGCGACCCGCCTGCAACTTCAAGGCTGCGTCGGTCACTATCTCGCCGCCCTGATTGTCCAACCCCTGCATTGTGCTGACTGCCAGATTGCGAGCGCTGGTCAGAATGCCAAGCCGGTTACTCAGGCTGGCCGCGCTCACCGTCAACAGCCCTTCGCTGCTCAGTTCTCCCTGCCCGTTATCAAGATTGCCGAGAAGTTGCACATCGAGATTCTGCTGGCTGCTCAGGCTGCCACCAGTATTGGTCAACGTAGTACCCAGCAGGCTCAGCCCTGTCTGTGCAGCCAGGCGACCTTGGTTGCGGTTGAGCACTTCATCTACCGTCAGGTGCAGCCAGCCCGAGGCGGATATCTGCCCTGAGTCACTGTTGTCCAGCTTCAGTCCCGTCAGTTGGAGGGAGCCGTTGCTGGTAATTTCCCCGCCCCGGTTGTCCAGCGCACCAATGTTCAGTACGCCACCGGCAACCCCACCCAACAGGCCTTCCTTCTGATTGTGCAAAGTGCCCGCATCCAGCTTGAGCATGCCCAAGGTGGTCAGCGAACCACTCTGATTACTGACATCAGTGAAACGGCCACTGAGGTCGCCCTTGCTGGACACCTTGCCATTGTCGTTGTTGAGTTGCTGCGCTGTCAGTCGTGTGTGACCGTCGCCAACGACCGAACCGTTGCGGTTAACAAACTCATCATCAACGTCAACATTCAGCTCACCCCGGCTGCTCAACAAGCCCTCGCTGTTGTCCAGGCTCGCGCTGTGCTGATTCAAGGCAGAAGCGGAAATCAGACCTTTGGCATTCACCAGTGCCTGCTCGATCCGTATCGTCAGAGCCTGATTGCTGATGAGTTTGCCATTGCTGTTATCCAGGCTCGCGGCGTTGAGGGTGAACCCTTGGGCACTGGAGATCTCACCGGCGTGGTTATCCACCGTTGCAAGGTTTTTCAGCACCAGCAAAGGGGCGTTGATCAGCCCCTGATTGCTTAACCGGCCCTGGTTGAGGTCCAGACTCAACGAATGCTTGCTGAATAACTGCCCGCCTTGCTGATCCAGCCCGGTCACACTGGCGATCAAGGCATTATCGCTGGCGATTCGACTGTCCAGCCCGTTGCTGACCTGACCGGCCACCAGGTCCAGTCGGTCGTTGCTGATCAAGCGACCACCCAACGTGTTATTGAGGTCGCCGGTGACCAGCTTCAGATCCGCCCGGGAGCTGATTTCACCTGCATGGTTATCGAGACTCGCACTGCTGATCGACACGCCAGCCTCGGAGGTCAGCACGCCCTCCTGATTAATCAGTGCTGCGCCAGAATTGAGTACCAGCGATCCGGCACTGGCCAACTTGCCTCGGGTGTTGTCGAGTTCAGCGCTCAGATCGATGTTTACACTTTGCTGTCCCAGAAGCTGGCCCTGGGTGTTATCCAGATGCTGGCCCTTGATAAGCACCGCACCTTTACCACGCAGTAGCCCTTGAGCCTGATTGATGACACGCGCTACCCGAAGCCCGAGATCCGAACCCGCGAGGACTTTGCCCTGGTTGCTGTTATCCAGTTGGGTACCGGACACATCAATATTGGCACCGGCAGAAATTTCGCCGCCCCGATTGTCGAGTACATCGACATTGAGCTTCAGCGCTTTTGTCGCCCCGATCAGACCACCTGACTGATTATCCAGATAAGTCCCGAAAAGGCTGAGATTACCCAACGCCATCAACTTGCCGGATTGCTGACTCAAACGGTCTGCGTGCGCCGTCAGATCGGCGCTGCTGGAAATCCGCCCGCCAGTGTTATCCAGTGTTTTCACTTGCAGGTACAAGGGGCCTACAGCTCCCAGTACACCTTGCTGATTGTTGAGCAGTGTTCCCTGAAAATCGAGTGTCCCCTGAGCATTGACAAGGCCTTGCTGGCGGTTGTCCAACTGATCGACCCGCAACTGCAGATCACCGTCAGCCGTGAGCCTGGCGCCACGGTTGTCCAGCGTGGTGCTGGTCAAGGCCACCCGTTGTTTACCGGTCAGACTGCCACCGCGGTTATCAACGTCGAGGGCCTGCAGTTGCAACGTATTGCCGGCGCTGATCAGCCCGTTGTTGCGGTTATCCAACACCCTGTTGACGCGCAAATCCACGCCAGACTCACTGAGGATCTTGCCGGCGCTGCTGTTGTCCAGGTTGTCGGCATTGATCTGCAAACCGCCGCCAGCTCCCAGTACGCCCAGATGGTTGATCAGGTCGCTCTTCACTGCCAGGGTCAACTGATCGGTACCTGTCATCAGGCCGGAGGTGTTGTCCACTCGGTTTGCGTCGACTCGGGAAACACCAGCACTGGACACTTCACCCGAATGATTGTCCAGCGACTGCTCCAGGGTCAGGTGAAGATCGCTGTCACTGGTGACGACCCCCTCTCGGTTGTTCAGGCTCAGTGCGTTGATGTCGAGCCCGTCGGCGGAAATCACTCCGTGCGCATTGTTCACCCGGCCGGTATTCAGTTTCAGGTGGGCGCTGGTCTGCACCTTGCCACCGTCGCTGTTGTCCAGCGTGCCGGCGCTAACGGCGGCAGTTTGCGCGCTCAGCGTACCGCGCTGGTTATTGAGGGTTTGCGCGGTGTTGACCGTCAGGTTGCGGCTGGCGGTGAGGCTTTTGCCAGTGTTGTCGAGGTTCTGCGCGGTGATACTCAGGTCGCCGTTGGCATTTCGGCTGCCGTCGGCATTGACGCCGGCTTCGATGGTGCCGGCGTTGGTCAGTTGGCCGCCCGCGCTGAGGCTGATGCTGTCGCGGGCCGCGAGGGTCTGACGGTTGGTCAGGTTGCCCTGGGTTTGCACGTTCAGCGCGGTGCCGGCGTAGATCGGACTTTGCGCATCAAGGCTCGCGGCTTTGACATTGACGGCGCCGGTCGCCGAGGTATCGGCCAGACTCAACTGGCCGTTGGCATCGAGCTGAATATCGCCACCGCTGGCAATCAGCTTGCCGTCGAGTTTCACCCCGACGCCTGCTTCGGTACCGACCAGTTTGATCGCGCCGGCGTACATGCCGCCGAGCGCCGAGGAGTCGATGGCCAGTTGCGGTTTGGCGCTGCCGTCCTCAGCGCGGGCGGTGGCATTCAGGGTCTGTGCATTGACGTCGTTGCGACCGGCAACGATGGTCAGGTTCTGCGCCTGAAGTTGCGCGTTGATCTTTGCGCTGCGGGTGATGATTTCGAAACGGTCAACGTTGGTCGCGTTGAGGCCCGCGCCTTCGATAGCCACCGAACCCTGATCAACCTGAAAGCGATCCAGCCGACCGTTGTCGAGCACCGGTTTGCCGGTGGTCAGGGTCACGCGCGGCGAGTTGATGAAACCGCAACCGTTGCAGGTAATGCCATAAGGGTTGGCGACGATCACCCGCGCCGACTGCCCCGCCACTTCGGTGTAGCCGCGCAACTGGCTCGGGTTGCCGCTGATGACTTCGTTGAGAATCGCTTGCGCCGAACCGCTGTTTTTCAGATTCGGGTTGCCGATGATATGGCCACCCAATTGCGTGGCGGTGGTCTGAGTCGATCCGTTATTGAGGATGACGCCCTGCGCGCCAACGTTGTAATCGTGAAACTGGTTGTGCGACAGGCCACTGGCATTGGGCGTAGCAATATTGATGATCGGCACGCCATTGCCGGCGCGATCCAAAGAAGTATTCGGGCTGGCCACCACGATGCCGTCGGCCTGCGCCCACATCGGTTGCCAGAACATCACGTTCGCCAACAGGAACGCCAGGCCGCGCTTGGGCATGCCAAGGAAAGACTCGCGTTTTTTCACGGCAGCAGCAGGCTGAAGGGCGAGGAAGGCGTACTGGCGAACGTCCATGTTGAAGATCTCTTTACAACGGGCAGTAATAGTTGGATTGATGGCAGGCGCTACTTCCTGACAGGCACGCACTTGGGGGCCGGTCAGTGCAATGACGAGAAGAAAGGTAGATCACCTAATGACAGTCGATCACCGGCCAGATCGTGGAAGGTCCGATCGCACCTTCTCAGCAGCGCACTAATATCAAAATAGTGGCGCAATATTAGATGGCCACTATTTTGGCGTCAATTAATGGATGCACCAAAACAACGCATTCGATGAGTGCTATCAGCCAAACCGTGCCTGCGCGAACAGTCGCTGGCTCGCACAACAAGCCCTCCTACCGCAATAATCTGTAAACTCTCCCCTCTTTCGCCGCCCATCATTTCCTCGCGGCCATCACCTCTTTAAACGTTGCGGAGTCCACCTTGCGTCTGTTCCACACCTCCGACTGGCACCTTGGGCAAAACCTGCACGGCCAGGAGCGCGATTTCGAGCATGCGTGCTTCCTCGAATGGCTGCTGCGCCAACTGCAACTGGCGCAGCCGGATGTGCTGCTGATTGCCGGGGACATCTTCGACACGGTCAATCCGCCGGTCAAAGCCCAGGAACGCCTCTACGACTTCATCGTCAGCGCCCACGAACAGCAGCCATTGCTGACCATCGTGATGATCGCCGGCAACCACGATTCCGGTTCACGGATCGAACTGCCCGCGCCGCTGATGCGCCGTTTGCGCACGCATGCGCTGGGTCGGGTGCTATGGCTGGATGACGGGCAACTGGATGCCGAACGCCTGCTGCTGCCGTTGCCGGATAAAACCGGAGAAATTGCAGCGTGGTGCCTGGCGCTGCCGTTTCTGCGCCCGGCGGAGGTGACTGGCGCGCATCTGGGCGACAACTATTTGCGTGGCATCGGTCAGGTGCACGAATGGCTGATCGAAGCGGCCAACGCCAAGCGCCAACCCGGTCAGGCGCTGATTGCGATCAGCCACGCACACATGGCCGGCGGCTCGGTGTCGGAAGACTCCGAACGCAGCCTGATCATCGGCAACGCCGAAGCCCTGCCCGCCAGCCTGTTCGGGCCGAGCATCAGCTATGTCGCCCTCGGCCATTTGCACAAGCCGCAGAAGGTCAACGGTGAAGAGCGCATTCGCTACAGCGGCTCGCCGATCCCGTTGTCATTCTCTGAGATCGGCTATCAGCACCAGATTCTCGACGTCACCCTCGACGGCGAAAACCTGGTCAGCGTCGAGCCAAAACTGGTCCCGCGCTCGGTCAATCTGCAACGCATCGGCCCGGCACCGCTGGCCGAAATCCTGCTGCAACTGGCGGACCTGCCGAACATTGATCTCCTCGCCGAAACCCAGCGGCAACCGTGGCTGGAAGTGCGCGTAACCCTCGACGAGCCGCAGCCGGATTTGCGCCATCAAGTCGAAAGCGCCCTGCAAGGCAAAGCCGTGCGCCTGGTGCGCATCGCCGCCGAATACGCCGGCAATCGTGGTGCTGACGGCGTCGAAGATGGCACCGCGCTGATCGAACTCGACCAACTCACCCCGCAGGAACTGTTCAGCCGCGCCTGGCTCGACAACTACGGCAGTGAGGTCGATGAGCAGACGTTGAAGGACTTCGGCGAACTCTTGCAAGACGTGCAACTGGAGGGCGAGCAGCCATGAAGATTCTCGCCATACGCTTGAAGAACCTCGCTTCGCTGGCCGGCCCGTTCGAGATCGATTTCACCGCTGAGCCGTTGGCCAGCGCTGGCCTGTTTGCAATCACCGGCCCGACCGGCGCCGGTAAAAGCACCCTGCTCGACGCGCTGTGTCTGGCGCTGTTCGGCGCCGTCCCGCGTTTGAACAACACCGGGCGTGACGCCAAAGTCCCGGACGCTGACGGCGAAATCGCCACCGGCGACCCGCGCACTCTGCTGCGTCGCGGCACCGGCGAAGGCTATGCCGAAGTGGATTTTGTCGGTGTCGATGGCCGTCGCTATCGGGCGCGCTGGGAAGCCAACCGTGCGCGTGAGAAGGCCGGCGGCAAGCTGCAGGCCAGCCGTCAGAGCCTGCGCGACATCGATCAGGATCAACTGCTCGCCAGTCAGAAAGGCGAATACAAAACGCAACTGGAAGCCGCACTCGGCCTGAACTTCGAACAGTTCACCCGCGCTGTATTGCTGGCGCAGAGCGAGTTCAGCGCGTTCCTCAAGGCTGACGACAACGACCGCAGCGAACTGCTGGAAAAACTCACGGACACCGCGCTGTACACCCGCCTCGGCCGCCGCGCCTTCGACAAGACCAAAGAGGCTCGCGAAGCGCACAAACTGTTGCAGGATCAAGCGACTGGCGTCACCCCGCTGGCACCCGAAGCCCGGGCCGAACTGGACGAGCGCTTCAACGCTGCGCAACAACAGCTGAAACTGCAACAGGCGCAGCTCAAACAGCTTGAGCAACAGCACGGCTGGCTCAAGGATTTGCGTGTGTTGCAGGACGCGCAGCAAGCGGCCACCGAGCAATTGCACGGTGCACAGCAGCAATCGGAAAGTCTGGCCGGCGAACGGGTGAAACTGACGCGACTGGAGCAGCTCGGCCCGCAGCGGCATCAGTTCGCGCGTAAAACCGAACTTGATGCGCTGTTGGCGCCGTTGGCTGCACAGATTGCTGCGCACACGCAGCAACACACGGAGCTGACCGAGCGCCAGACGCAACTGGAGCACAACCTCGAAGCGGCAAAAGTCGCCCTGAGCGAAACGCAGCAGCGCCAGTCGGAAAACGCGCCGCTGTTGCGTCAGGCCTTCGAAGAACAAAGCACCCTCGCCCGCCTGGCCAAAGAAGTCGCCGCTTATGCTGAAGCCAAAGCCAATGCGCAGCAGGCTTGTAACGAAGGCCAGAACGCCATTCAAGCCTTGCTGGAAAAACAGACCCAGGTCGGCGAGCGCCTGCAACGCATCGCCGCCGAGCTTGAGCAAAGCACTCATCTGGCGCCATTGAGCGACGCGTGGAATGCCTATCGCGATCGCCTGCAACAGCTGATGCTGATCGGCAATCGCCTGAACAAGGGTCAGGCGGAACTGGCGAGTCTCGAAGAGAACGCCGCGCGCAGTGCCTCAGAGCTGACCACGCAGAAACAGCAACTTGAGGTGTTGTTCAAAGAGGCTGGCGCGGAACCGGATGCGGTCGCCGAGCAGATCGGCATCCTTGGCACGCTGCTGCAGGAAAACCGCAAACAACTGCGGCTGTTCGAAGATCTGTCGCGCCTGTGGGCCACGCATCAGGACCTGGACAAACGCAACGCCGAGTTGCAACAGCGCCAGCTCAGCGCCCAGCAGGAACGCGAACGACTGACTCAGGACGGCGTGAAAACCAAAGCCGAGCTGACCGTCGCCGAGCAAACTCTCAACGTCACTCGCGAACTGCTTGAACGCCAGCGTCTGGCGCGCAGTGCCAGTGTCGAAGAATTGCGTGCGCAGTTGCAGGACGATCAGCCATGCCCGGTCTGTGGCAGCAACGAGCATCCGTATCATCAGCCCGAAGCGCTGCTGCAAAGCCTCGGTCGCCACGATGAAAGCGAGCAGGCCAATGCTCAGCAGGTGGTCGATCAGCTCAAGGAAAAACTCATCGAGCTGCGCGCTGAAGTCGGTGGCGTCATTGCTCAGCAGAAAGAATTGCTGCAACAGCAGGAACAACTGGCCACCCAGCAGCAAGCGTTGGCGCCGAGCCTCGACGCGCATCCGCTGTCCACGCAGTTGTTCAATCAGGACGCCGACAAGCGCGATGCCTGGCTCGCCCGGCAAAACGAGCAACTGAACCAGAGCATCACTCAGGACGAACAACGCCAGAACGCCCTGCTCACCCTGCAACAGGATGCCGCGCGGCTGACCCAGCAATTGCGTCAGGCGGAAACCGCGCACCAGCAGGCCGCGCAGCATTTGAGCAATCAGCAGCGCGAATTGAGCAGTGACCGGCAGCGCCTCGACGAGGAACTGACGGCGTTCGGCAATGTGCTGCCGGCCGAGACCCTTGAGGCCTTGCGTCGTGAGCCGGCGGCGACCTTCATGCAACTCGACCGACAGATCGCCGAGCGTCTGGCGCAACTCGATCAACAGAAAGAAGAACTGACCGAGCAGCAACAGCGTCAGCAAACGCTGGAGAAAGAGCAGGACCGTCAGCAGACCCGCCTCCAGCAAGCGCAAACGGCTGAGCAACAGTTCAATGCGCTGGCCGAACAGCAGCAACGCTGCCAGCAGAAACTTGCGCAATTGCTTGGCGACCACCGCAGCGCCGAGCACTGGCAGCAGCAACTGGAACAGGCTGTGGAACAAGAGCGCGCCGCCGAAACCGGCACCGCTCAGGACCTCCAGAACGTACGCACGCAGATTGTGCAGATCGCCGCTGAACTCAAGGCGCAGCAACAGCGTTTGCAGGCGCTGGACAGCGAGGAAAAGGATCTGGCGAGCAAGATTGCCGACTGGCGCGCTCGTCATCCGGAGCTGGATGACGGCGGCCTCGAAGACTTGTTGCGAGTCGATGATGAGCAAGTCGCACAATTGCGCCAGCGCTTGCAGCTCAACGAAAAAGCCATCGAACAGGCCATGGTATTGCTGCAGGAGCGTGCTCGGTTGTTGCTCGATCACCAGGCGCAACACAACGGCAATCTTGATGCCGAGCAACTGACCACGGCCCTGAGCGATTTGCAGAATCAGTGCAATGTCAGCGAACAGCAATGCGCCGAACTGCGTGCCGAACAGGTTGAAGATCAGCGCCGGCAGAACGCCAATCAGGCGCTCGCGCAGCAGATCGCTTCGGCGTATGCCGAATATCAACGCTGGGCGCGACTCAGTGCCTTGATCGGCTCGGCCACCGGAGACACCTTCCGCAAGATCGCCCAGGCCTACAACCTCGACTTGCTGGTGCATCACGCCAACGTGCAACTGCGCCAACTGGTCAAACGCTATCGCCTCAAGCGCGGTGGCAGCATGCTTGGCCTGCTGGTGATGGACACGGAAATGGGCGACGAACTGCGCTCGGTGCATTCGTTGTCTGGCGGTGAAACGTTCCTGGTGTCGCTGGCCCTGGCGCTGGGTCTGGCGTCGATGGCGTCGAGTACGCTGAAAATCGAATCGCTGTTTATCGACGAAGGCTTCGGCAGCCTCGATCCGGAGTCGCTGCAACTGGCGATGGATGCGCTCGATGGCTTGCAGGCGCAGGGTCGCAAGGTCGCGGTGATTTCCCATGTGCAGGAAATGCACGAACGGATTCCGGTGCAGATTCAGGTGCAGCGCCAAGGCAATGGTTTGAGCACATTGGAGGTGAAATGAACACGCTGTATTCCTTCCGCCGCTGCCCTTACGCGATGCGGGCGCGGATGGCGTTGCGTTATTCGGGCGTGCCGGTGGACATTGTTGAAGTCAGCCTCAAGGCGAAACCGGCCGAGATGCTGGCGATCTCGCCCAAGGGCACGGTGCCGGTGCTGGATGCGGGTGGGCGAGTGATTGATGAGAGCCTGGAGATCATGCGCTGGGCGTTGGCGCAGAATGATCCGCAAGGTTGGTTGCTTGCTGGCGATTCACGGATTGCTGAGCTGATCGAGGCGAATGATCAGGGGTTCAAGGTGCAGTTGAATCGCTACAAGTATGCCGAGCGTTATCCCGAGCAGCCGATGGAGGTTTATCGGGCTGAAGGCGCGGTGTATTTGCAGCGGCTGGAAGTGCTGCTCAACGATCGCGATTATCTTCTGGCCGATCATCCGAGCCTGGCGGATATCGCCCTGCTGCCCTTCGTTCGGCAGTTTGCCCATGTGGATCGCGAGTGGTTTGCGCAGACGCCTTATGTTCGCTTACAAGCCTGGTTGCAGCGCTTCCTCGAATCCGAGCTCTTCACTTCGATCATGAAGAAGTAACTCATGTAGGAGCTGCCGAAGGCTGCGATCTTTTGATCTTGCCTTTAAAAGATCGCAGCCTTCGGCAGCTCCTACAGGGTCAAGCCAGCGCTTGGCACATGCCGAGTGCCATGCAATCCACTTCGAACGGGCCGAGAAAATCGGCCGAGACTTTCACCGGTGGATTGCCGGCCATCAGCCCCAGCGTATTCGCCCGTTCGATGTTGTGCGCGATGCTGTGATTGGCCTCTATGGCCCGGGCCAATGCTCCCACCGAGCCTTGGCCGATACCCAATAATGAAGCGCCGTTGGTGAAAAACGCCAAACCGGCGACTACCCAGAGTCTGTAGCCTTTCATGCTCCGCCGACTCCCGCGAGTTCGGCCCGTTCGACCATCACGCTTTGCGAGCGGACTTCGAACTGGATGCCGGGATGGGCGACTTGAATCGGTGCGTCGAAGCTGTGTTCCATTTGCGAGGCGATGCTGACGACCAGCACCACGGCCAGGTAAAGACCGATGGCCAGGTAGGCGCCGCGTTTGGCTGAATGAAGGATTGCGCTGGCCATGGTGTTCTCCCGTGGGCATGTTTCGATGTCCACAGAATCGATCAAAAAAGCCGTGGCAACCACTCAGGGTTTTCCATAGTAAACATCAGCTTCGTTGATTATTTAGCCAGTCTATTTGCGTGTTTGAACAAACCTATCGTGCTGCGAAAAACACACGCACACGTGTAGGAGCTGCCGGAGGCTGCGATCTTTTGATTTTGCTTTTAAAAAACAAGATCAAAAGATCGCAGCCTTCGGCAGCGCCTACAGGGAGTTGTGCGCAATGCGCATTTCAGTGTTGGGCTTTGTGATCCAGCGCAGCGTAGAAGTTGGCGCTTTGTTGCAGGTATTTCTGGGTGTAGCTCTGGGTGTGGGATTTTTTGCTGGCGATTTCAACGTTGGCACTGGCTGGCAGTACCACGGTGGCGGAGATGGCGGAAGCGGCAATCACGGAGAAGAGATTGAAGTTCATGGCGGTAACCCTCGTGTTCGGTTGGCTTGTTTGCCCGGTTGGGCCGTGAAGCAAACTTAACGCTCGAGGGTTGATCGCTTGAAATGCTTTGTAGCATTACCGGATATCAGCGCAATTAATACAAAGAGACAGGCCCCGTAAATCGGGGCCTGTGGCTTATTGTCGCACTAGAAACTTGAGGTCGCTTGGCGCATCCATCGGCAGTTTCTGCACGGTTTTGCCGAGCAGACCGGTCTTGCCATCGCGCTCGACGACGACAATTTCGTTGCTCTTCTGGTTGGCGATCAGCAGAAACTTACCGCTCGGATCGAGGCTGAATTCGCGCGGGTGATCACCTTCCACCGAGCGCTTTTGCAGCTCTTTGAGCTGGCCGCTCGCCGGATCAATCGCGAACACCACCAGTTGATTGGCGGTGCCACGGTTGCTGACGTAGAGGAACTTGCCATCCGCCGAGGCATGCAGCGCCGCACCGGCCTTGTCCGAAGTCGGCTGGCCGGCAGCCAGATCGACCAGTTGCGTCTGGGTCAGCACGCCGTCGTTATAGTCGAACACCGCGACCTGCGCGCTCATTTCCATGGTCAGCCAGGCGTGTTTGCCATCAGCGCTGAACAGCAGATGGCGCGGGCCGCTGCCGGCGGGCATGGCGACCGAAGCGGTTTTCGCCGGGGTCAACGGCAGCTCCGGGTTGGCTTTCGGGTCGAACTGGTAAATGAACACCTTGTCCGCGCCCAAGTCATTGGAGAACACGTAGCGACCGTCCGGCGAGGAAACAGTCGAGTGCACGTGGTTCGAGGCCTGACGCTCCGGATTGACGCGGCTGGCCGGGTGCGCGCTCATCTGCACGACGGGTTTGAGTTTGCCGTCGGCACCGACCGGCAATACCGCCAGCGTTCCACCCGGATCTTCCACCACCGAATAGTTGCTGACGAACAAGTGGCTGGCGTCACCGCTGAGGCTCGAATGGGTCGGTTCGTTGCCCAGGCTCTGCACCTGATTGATCAGGGTCAGGGCGTGGGTTTTCGGATCGATCGAATAGCTGCTGACGCGGCCGACCGGGTCTTTCTGGCCCGGGCCGTTTTCATTGACCACAAACAGACGATGCTGGTCTTTGGACAGGGTCAGCCACGACGGGTTTTCGCTCTTGACCACTTGCAACGGTTTGGCGGCGATCTGGCCAGTAGCGCTGTCGAAGTTCATTCGATAGAGGCCCTGACTGGTGTTGGCGGTGTAGGAGCCGACCAGCAACTGGAAGTTTTCTGCAGAGGCCGTGGACAGGCCCATGGCGCCGACGCTGCCAGCCATCAGCAGCGGCCAGAATTTACGCATTTTCATCAGTGTCATCCTCATCGTCGCTGCTGCTGACTACATCGCCGAGGCAGACCAGGCGGTGTTCGCCAGTGGTTTTGGTGTCGCTGGCATAACCAATGACCAGCCAGCTCTGCAGGTCTTCGTCAAACGTCGCTGCTTCGATCTGCGCCGGGGTGAACTCCCAATGTTTGGCCGCTCGGCCATCAATGCATTCGATGTGCAGGTTGTCGTCTTCGTCGAGGGCGAATTCGAAGGCATGCAGGCCGTCGATTTCGACCATACCGCAGTGTTCGAGGGCGTTGAGAAGGGTTTGGGCAGTCATGGCAAACAGTCTTTCTAGGGGGGAAAGGGCCAATGATAGCTCATTGACGATGCAGAACTCCTGTGGGAGCTGGCTTGCCAGCGATAGCAATCTGTCAGTCACATCTATATTGGATGTGCCGCCGTCATCGCTGGCAAGCCAGCTCCCACAGTGATTTGCGGTGTGGATTAGAGCGCGTCGCGTGATGGCTTGCCGTCGACCAGGCGCTGGATGCGCAGCGGGTTGGCGTTTTTCAGCGGCTCCGGTAGCAAGCTGTCCGGGTAGTTCTGGAAGCACACCGGGCGCAGGAAACGGTCGATGGCCAGCGTGCCTACCGAAGTGCCACGAGCATCCGACGTCGCCGGATACGGCCCGCCGTGCACCATCGAATCACACACCTCGACACCGGTCGGATAGCCGTTAAGCAGAATCCGCCCGACCTTCTGTTCCAGAAGTGGCGTCAATTCAGGGAAACGTTCGAAGTCCGCCAGCTCGCCAATGATCGTCGCGGTGAGTTGCCCGTGCAGGCCATGCAGCGCAGCGCTGAGTTGCGCCTTGTCCGCCACTTCGACAATCACCGTGGTCGGGCCGAACACCTCTTCCTGCAGCACTTCATCGCTATTGATCAACAGGCTGGCATCGGCCTTGAACAACTGCGGCTGCGCCTGATTGCCCTGCTGCGGATTACCCGCCAGATGTTCAATGCCGGAATGCGCCAGCAGCTTCTGCAAGCCTTTGCCGTAGCTGCCGAGGGTGCCGGCATTGAGCATGGTTTGCGCCGGTTGATCGCCGATCAAACCGGCGACCTGCTGCACGAACGCGCTGAACTGCGGCGAACGGATGCCGATCACCAGACCGGGATTGGTACAGAACTGGCCACAGCCCTGCACCACCGAAGCGGTCAGGTCGCGGGCGACGGTTTCCGAACGCTCGGCGAGCGCCTGCGGCAGCATGATCACCGGGTTGATGCTCGACATCTCGGCAAATACCGGGATCGGCTGCGGGCGCGCGGCGGCCATGTCGCACAGTGCCCGGCCACCCTTGAGCGAACCGGTGAAACCGACGGCCTGAATCGCCGGGTGCTTGACCAGCCACTCACCGACGCCACCGCCGTAGATCATGTTGAACACGCCCGCCGGCATGGCGGTTTTTTCAGCGGCGCGGATCAGTGCATCGGCGACCAGTTCAGCCGTGGCCATGTGACCGCTGTGGGCCTTGAACACCACCGGGCAACCGGCAGCCAGTGCCGAGGCGGTGTCGCCGCCAGCGGTGGAAAATGCCAACGGAAAGTTGCTTGCGCCGAACACCGCCACCGGGCCAAGACCAATGCGGTATTGGCGCAGATCCGGACGTGGCAACGGCTGACGATCCGGCAGTGGCAGATCAATCCGCGCACCGTAAAAATCACCGCGACGCAGCACTTTGGCGAACAGACGCATCTGCCCGCTGGTACGCCCGCGCTCACCTTGAATCCGTCCAGCTGGCAACGCCGTTTCGCGGCAGACCACGGCGACGAAATCATCACCGAGCGCGTCCAGTTCATCGGCGATCGCATCGAGAAACTGCGCGCGGCGTTCGGCACTGAGGCTGCGATAAGCAGGATATGCGGCAGCGGCGGCTTTAGCGGCGGCGTCGACTTCTTCGGCGGTGGCCTGAATGAAATCGTGCGGCAGTTGCTCGCCCGTCGTTGCATCGACCGATTGCAGTTTGACGTCGCCAGCCGCACTGCGCTGACCGCCGATGTAGTTGTGACCGAGAATCTGAGTCATGGGATCTCCTTAAAGGGTGCCGATGCTGTCCGGCTCATAAACCGCTGGAACCGGGACGATGCCGTTCACCAGTGGCGCGCCGAATTCGGCCTGGCTGATTTCAAAGACATCGCCCGGCTGCGTGCGAATGCCATCGGCAAACGACAGCGTCGCGGTGCCGAAAAAATGAATGTGCACGTCGCCCGGGCGCAAGAACTGACTGTATTTGAAGTGGTGGTATTCGAGGTTGGCGAGGCTGTGGCACATGTTCGCCTCGCCACTGAGAAACTCGTTCTGCCAAAGCACTTCGCCTTCACGCAGGATGCGACTGGTGCCTGCCAGATGTTGAGGCAATTCACCGGTGCGAAGTTCCGGGCCATAGCTGCAACTGCGCAGTTTCGAGTGCGCGAGGTACAGGTAATTCTTGCGTTCCATGATGTGATCGGAGAACTCGTTGCCGACCGCAAAGCCCAGGCGATAGGGCTTGCCGTCGTTGCCGATGAGGTACAGGCCGGCCATTTCTGGCTCCTCGCCGGCGTCTTCGGCAAACGGCGGTACCGGGAACGGCTGGCCGGGGCGGACGACGATGCTGCCATCGCCTTTATAGAACCATTCCGGTTGCACACCGGCCTGTCCCGCTGCCGGTTTACCGCCCTCCACGCCCCATTTGAAGATGCGCATGGTGTCGGTCATCGTCGCTTCGTCGCCGACCTGCTGGTGCATTTTGTCCCGCGCCGAGGCGCTGCCCAGGTGGGTCAGGCCGGTGCCGCTGATCAGCATGTGCGCCGGGTCCGGGTGGTCGAGGGGCGGCAGCACGCGCAGTTGCGCAAGCAGTTCGGCGTAGTCGTGGCTGATACCGAGGCCGAGGGTTTGCACTTGCTGCTCGAGGGTGTTGCCGGCTTCGATGGCGGCGAGCGCCAGATCGCGCACGCAGCGGGCGTCCTGGACTTCGCGCACCAGACCGTTGTCGACCACGCCGACGCGGCGTTCGCGGTTGCTTAATTCGAATTGAACCAGATGCATGTTCTTCTCCTGTGTTATTCGAAACACCGCCGCCCCCTTGTAGGAGTGAGCCTGCTCGCGATAGCGGTGTGTCAGGTGACAACTTTTTTACTGATACACCGCTATCGCGAGCAGGCTCACTCCTACAGGGGGTCAGCGTTGGTCTGTCAGGTGCGGGTGGCGCCGCGGGCACTGGCGGCAAATTGGTCAGCCGGCAGCACGTGTTTGCGTTCCAGCACGCGGTAAACCACGCCGGTCAGAATCAAGCCGAACACCATAACTCCAGAGAGGAAATACAATCCCGAAGCCAAGTTGCCGGTGTACTCCTTCAACGCCCCGATCACGAACGGCCCGATGTACCCGCCCAGATTCCCCACCGAGTTGATCAGCGCAATCCCCGCCGCCGCACTCGCGCCAGCGAAGAACCGCCCCGGCAAGGTCCAGAACACCGCGGTGCAGGAAAACAGCGCGAACGCCACCAGACACAGCGCCGCCAATTGCGCCATTGGCAACGACAGCCACGCGCTCAGGAACAGGCCAATCGCACCCAGCACATAAAGAACAGCCAGATGCCCGTAACGATCATTCAAACGATCGGAACTGCGCGGGACGATGAGCAAGCCGATGATCCCGAAGATGTACGGCACCGACGAAACGAAGCCAGTGACCAGATCGCTGCCACCGAACTGTTTGATCAATGTCGGCAACCACAAACCCAAGCCATAAATGCTCAAGGTCACCGGCAGATAGAACAGCGCCAGCAGCAACACGCGTTTGTCTTTCAGCGCATGCAGCGGATTGCCGTGGCGAGTCTGGCCGTATTCCTGCAAATCCTTTTTCAGTTCGCCGGTCAGCCAGTCTTTTTCCGCCTGATCCATCCACTTCACTTGCTGTGGGCCGTCCGGCAACCAACGCAACACCGGCCAGGTCAGCAGGATCGCCGGAGTACCGATGACGATGAACAGCCACTGCCAGCCATGCAGGCCAAGGACGCCGTCCATGCCGAGCAAACCGCCGGACACAGGACCGGTGATCATCATCGCGATGGGCTGGGAAAGAATGAACAGCCCAAGAATCTTGCCGCGATGGCGCACCGGGAACCATTGGGTGATGTAGTAGAGAACGCCGGGGAAGAACCCCGCCTCGGCCGCGCCGAGCAGAAAGCGCATCACGTAGAAACTGTGCGGGCCCTGAACGAAGGCCATGCCGATAGTGATCGCGCCCCAGGTGATCATGATCCGCGCGAACCAGCGTCGTGCGCCGAAGCGTTCGAGCATCAGATTGCTGGGAATTTCGAGGAGGAAGTAACCAATGAAGAACAGCCCGGCGCCGAGGCCGTAAGCCGCATCGCCAATGCCAATGTCGGCGCCCATGTGCAGCTTGGCGAAGCCGACAGCGGAGCGATCCACATAGGCGATCAGGTACAGCAGGATCAGGAAAGGAATCAGTTTCAGCGTAATGCGCCGTATCAGCCGCAGTTCCTGGCTCATGAGATCGGTCTCCGATTGTTGTTTTTATAGAACCTCGGGGGACGCCTCTCACGGAAAACCGTCAGGGCCATCCCTCCGTCGAAAACGACTATATAGTAATACTAATTCACCAACAACACTTCCAAACCTAGGATTTTACGCTTAGATTAAGCCGTAGCTGGAACACTATAGTCATACAATAAGAGAATCGATCATGTCTGATAAGAAACCCACCCTGCGCTCCGCCCAATGGTTTGGCACGGCCGACAAGAACGGCTTCATGTACCGCAGCTGGATGAAGAATCAGGGCATCGCCGACCACCAGTTTCACGGCAAGCCGATCATCGGCATCTGCAACACCTGGTCGGAACTGACCCCGTGCAACGCGCACTTCCGCCAAATTGCGGAGCACGTCAAACGCGGGGTGATCGAGGCCGGTGGCTTTCCAGTGGAATTTCCGGTGTTCTCCAACGGCGAATCGAACCTGCGCCCGACCGCCATGCTCACCCGCAACCTGGCGAGCATGGATGTTGAAGAAGCGATTCGCGGCAACCCGATCGACGGCGTGGTGCTGCTGACCGGTTGCGACAAAACCACCCCGGCGCTGCTGATGGGCGCGGCCAGTTGCGACGTGCCGGCGATTGTTGTCACCGGCGGGCCGATGCTCAACGGCAAGCACAAAGGCAAGGACATCGGTTCCGGCACCGTGGTCTGGCAGCTCAGCGAACAGGTCAAGGCCGGCACCATCACCATCGATGATTTCCTCGCAGCCGAGGGCGGCATGTCGCGTTCGGCGGGCACCTGCAACACCATGGGCACCGCATCGACGATGGCCTGCATGGCTGAAGCACTCGGCACTTCGCTGCCGCACAACGCGGCAATTCCGGCGGTGGATGCGCGGCGTTATGTGCTGGCGCACATGTCCGGCATGCGTGCGGTGGAGATGGTGCGCGAAGATTTGAAGTTGTCGAAAATTCTGACCAAAGAAGCCTTCGAAAACGCTATTCGGGTTAACGCGGCCATCGGCGGTTCGACCAACGCGGTGATTCACTTGAAAGCCATCGCCGGGCGCATCGGCGTCGAACTGGATCTGGACGACTGGACACGCATCGGTCGCGGCATGCCGACCATCGTCGACCTACAGCCTTCCGGGCGTTTTTTGATGGAAGAGTTCTATTACGCTGGAGGCCTGCCCGCAGTATTGCGTCGACTCGGTGAGGCCAACCTGATTCCTCATCCGAATGCGTTGACCGTCAACGGCCAATCCATTGGCGAGAACACCAAAGACGCGCCGATCTATGGCGAAGACGAAGTGATCCGCACCCTCGACAACCCGATTCGCGCCGACGGTGGCATCTGCGTGTTGCGCGGCAACCTGGCGCCACTCGGTGCGGTGCTCAAGCCGTCTGCCGCCACACCGGAATTGATGCAGCATCGCGGCCGCGCGGTGGTGTTCGAGAACTTCGACATGTACAAGGCGCGGATCAACGATCCGGAGCTGGATGTCGATAAGGATTCGATTCTGGTGATGAAAAACTGCGGGCCGAAGGGTTATCCGGGCATGGCTGAAGTCGGCAACATGGGCTTGCCGGCCAAACTGTTGGCGCAGGGTGTGACCGACATGGTGCGCATTTCCGATGCGCGGATGAGCGGCACCGCGTATGGCACCGTGGTTCTGCACGTGGCGCCGGAAGCGGCGGCCGGCGGGCCTTTGGCGACGGTGAAGGAAGGCGACTGGATCGAGCTGGATTGCGCCACCGGGCGTTTGCATCTGGACATTCCGGACGCCGAACTGGCGGCGCGCATGGCGGATCTGCAGCCACCGCAGCAGTTGCTGGTGGGTGGCTATCGCCAGTTGTACATCGACCATGTGCTGCAGGCGGATCAGGGCTGTGACTTTGACTTCCTGGTCGGCTGCCGAGGCGCTGAAGTGCCGCGTCATTCTCACTAAGAGCAAAAGATCGCAGCCTGCGGCAGCTCCTACCTTGGAATGCATTCCCCTGTAGGAGTGAGCCTGCTCGCGATTGCGGTGTGTCAGTCAGCAATTGTTCAGCTGACACACCGCTATCGCGAGCAGGCTCACTCCTACATCTGGTTTTGTGTACTCCCTCAAGATTGCGCCGTGCCTGCTATGATGCGCGGCATCTCCATCGCTCAGGATCACGCCGCTCCCCATGGATTACCGCAAACCTTCCGACCGCAAAAGCATGCACTCGCGCATCGTCCAGGAACTGGGCATGCAGATCGTCTCTGGACGCTTCAAGCCCGACGACAAACTGCCCGCCGAAGCCCTGCTCTGCGAGGAGTACGCGGTCAGCCGTCCGGTGTTGCGCGAAGCCACGCGGGTGCTGGTCGCCAAAGGTCTGGTGTATTCCAAACCGCGTGTGGGAACAGTGGTGAAGGCGCGCCGCGAGTGGCACATGCTCGATCCCGATGTACTGCACTGGCTGATGCAAAGCAGCCCGCAGAATGAATTCTTCAATGTGCTGACCAGTGTGCGCAGCATCATTGAGCCAGCTGCCGCTGCCCTCGCCGCTCAACATGCGACCGACGCTGAAATTGCGGGGATTGGTGAGGCGTACCAGCGCATGGAAGCAGCGCCGACCCCGGAAGCCTTGTTGCAGCCGGATCTGGATTTTCATAGCCGGATTGCTGATGCGACCCACAATGATCTGTTGGCGAATCTGTGCAACATGTTGTCGGTGGCGATTGCCGAGGCGTTGAAGCATTCGAATCAGCGGCCGAATCTGCATGAATTGGCGTTGCCGCGGCATAAGGCGATTTTGACGGCGATTGAGAATCGTGATGCGCTGGGGGCTCGGCATGCGACGTTGGTGCAGTTGGATGATGCGCGTAGTGCGCTCAGCGTTGTGCTCGGAACTGAACTCTCTTAAATTTTTAACCCTCTTGCCCTCACCCTAGCCCTCTCCCAGAGGTAGAGGGGAACGACCGAGTTGTGCTTCGTCATACATCGACCTGAAAAACCGCGTCGATTATGGATTCACAGCAAATCGTTCAAGTCGGTGTAAATCGCCAATCTCCCCCAATCAGTCCCCTCTCCCTCCGGGAGAGGGCTAGGGTGAGGGGCTTTTGATCTTGAGCCACAAAAAAAAGCCGCAACCCCAAGGTTGCGGCTTTGTCGTTTCAGGCCCTCCGATCAGTGGGCAAACAGCGAATTACCCTTCTGCCCCGCCAGCTTCTCCGGCTTGATCAGGAACTTCGCCAGTGCCGGCAACAGCCACAGCGCACCGAACATGTTCCACAGCAGCATGAAGGTCAGCATCAGGCCCATGTCGGCCTGGAACTTGATCGCCGAGAAGATCCACGTGCACACGCCGATCGCCAGGCACAGACCGGTGAACAGCACCGCTTTACCGGTGGATTTCAGCGTCTGGTAATAGGCTTCCTGCAGCGGCAGGCCAGCGCGCAGGAAACTCTCCAGACGGCTGTAGATGTAGATGCCGTAGTCGACACCAATCCCCACACCCAGCGCCACCACCGGCAGCGTCGCGACTTTCACGCCGATGCCCATGAACGCCATCAGCGCGTTGCCGAGTACCGAGGTCAGCACCAGCGGCAGGACGATGCACAAGGTCGCCGCCCACGAACGGAAGGTGATCATGCACATCACCGCCACGCAGATGTACACCAGAATCAGGATGGTCAGCTCGGCCTGCTTGATGACTTCGTTGGTGGCCGCTTCGATCCCGGCGTTACCGGCGGCGAGGATGAATTCCAGGCCGTCCTTGTTGTTGTCCTTGGCAAATTCCTGCACCGCATGCACCGCACGATCCAGGGTTTCGGCCTTGTGATCGTTGAGGAACACCAGCACCGGCGCCAGCGAGCAACTGTTGTTGTAGAGACCGTCGGCGCGGGCAATCGAGTTGTTCAGCACGTCCGGGTTACGCGACAGGGTTTCCCATTTCAGGTTGCCCTCGTTCATGCCCTTGATCATCTGCTTGGACACGGTCACCAGCGAGATCGCCGACTGCACGCCCTCGGTGTTCTGCATCTTCCACATCAACTGATCGATCGGCGCCATGGCTTCATAACGCGAGCAGCCTTCGGCTTTGGTCTTGACCATCACCACCAGTACGTCAGAACTGGTGGAGTAGTTGCTGATGATGAAGTTGTTGTCCTTGTTGTAGCGCGAGTCCGGACGCAGTTCCGGCGCGCCCTGGTCGAGGTCGCCGATTTTCAGGTTCTGGCTGTACCAGAGGCCGCCACCGAAGGCGATCAGCGCCAGCACCACCGAGACGCGGGCGACTTTCGGATTGGCGAAGTTCGACAGCAGGCGCCAGAACGGATGTTCGCGGTTCGCGTCTTTCTTGCTCCTGGCAATCGCGCGTTTACTGATGCCGACATAGGAGATGGCGACCGGCAGCAGAATCAGGTTGGTGAACACGATTACCGCGACGCCGATAGACGCGCCGATCGCCAGTTCACGGATCACGCCGATGTCGATAATCAGCAGCGTGATGAAGCCCACCGCATCCGCGAGAATCGCGATCATCCCCGGCAGGAACAGTTGCCGGAAGGTGCGCCGCGCTGCGGTCAGGGCGTTATCGGCCTCACTGGATTGCAGGGCGATACCGTTGATCTTCTGCACGCCGTGGGAAATACCGATGGCGAAGATCAGGAACGGCACCAGCATCGAATACGGATCGAGCCCGAAACCGAAGAAGTGCATCAGACCGAGCTGCCAGACCACTGCCACCAGCGTCGTACTCAATACAGCGATGGTGCTGCGTACGCAGTTGGTAAACCACAACAGCAAAATCAGGGTAATGACGAAGGCGATGCCGAAGAACAGCACGACCATCACCAGACCATCGATCAAGTCGCCGACCTTCTTGGCGAAACCGACGATGTGAATCTTGACGTTGGGGTTCTGCGCTTCGAACTTGTTGCGGATCTTGTCTTCGAGTTCATGGGAGAACTTGCGATAGTCCAGCGCCAGCAACTTGCCCTGGTCTTCCGGATCCGGGTAGGACTCCAGCAGCGGGATATCGACGATGCTCGACTTGAAGTCGTTGGCCACCAGACGCCCGACCTGCCCTGACTTGAGCACGTTGTTGCGCAGCAGATCGAGGCTGTCCTGCGAGCCGTTGTAGCTCTGCGGGATCACTTCACCGCCGGCAAAACCCTCTTCGGTCACTTCGGTCCAGCGCACGCTCGGGCTCCACAGCGACTTCAGCCCGGAGCGATCAACGCCGGAGATGTAGAACACCTCGTCGTTGATCTGCCGCAGGGTCTCCATGTACTCCTTGGAGAAGATGTCGCCGTCCTTGGCTTCCACCGAAATGCGCACGGTGTTGCCCAGGTTCGCCAGATCGTTGCGGTGCTCCATCATCTTCTCGATGAACGGATGCTTGAGCGGGATCATTTTTTCGAAACTGGTCGACGGCCGGATCAGCGTGGCCTGCCAGAACAGGAAAATGCTCACCACCAGACAGATCAGGATCACTGCCGGGCGGTTGTTGAAAATCAGGCGTTCAAGAAACGTCGCCTTGTCCTGCTGAGGAGTGATCAAGGAAGTCATAGCCCCGCCTTCTTGTTATTGATCTCGGCACCGTTTGGCAGTGTGGTGTGAACGCCACCCTGCCCGCTCAGAATCAGGTTGCCGTCGCCGGCAGCGGTGACCGATGACAGCGAGATGCGGTCCGGACGGTTGAACACACTGAAGGTTTCGCCATTGTCGCCGCTGCTGATCACCGAACCGCCGTTGCCGACAATGACGATCGAGCCGTCCTCGAGCAGGGTAGCGCCGGACAGGCCGAACTCCAGTGCACCGCGCGCGGCTTTCAATTCAACCTGTTCCCAGGTGCTGCCGAAATCCGTGGAGCGATAAAGATTGCCGCGCAAGCCGTAGGCCAGCAGGGTTTGCGCTTGCGCGGTGCCGATCACGCCGAACAGCGAGCCTTCGTACGGGCCTTCGAGTTTTTCCCAGGTCTGGCCCCAGTCGGCGGAGCGAAACATGCTGCCCGACTCGCCGACGATGAACAGCCCGGCGTCCTTCACCGCCGCGATGGCGTTGAGGTGGAACTGGTCTTCGTTGTCGAGGCGGTCGCTGACGTCTTCCCAGTTTTTACCGCCATCGGTGGTTTCCAGCAGCGCGCCGTACGCGCCCACGGCGAGGCCGCTGTTGACGTCCTTGAACCAGACATCGAGCAGCGGCGATTCACGTTTGAGGTCTTCGAATTGCTTGGTCCAGGTCAGACCGCCGTCTGCGCTGGCGAGGATTTGCGCATCGTGGCCTACCGCCCAGCCGTGCTGGTCATCGACAAAGTACACCGCCGTCAGCAGTTGCCGGCTCGGCACCTTGGCCTGGGTCCAGGTCTTGCCCTGGTCATCGGAATAGACAATGTGCCCGCGATCCCCGACCGCCACCAACCGTTTGCCGGCGTGGACAACATCGAGAATCAGGCTTTTCGCGGCTTTGGCGGATTCGGTGGCATAGACCACGTCGGCAGGCGCCTCGGCGGCCATCACCGGTGCCGATAACGTGGCGAAGCCCAGCAGAGAGAGTGCTGTGGCCAGCAACGCGGTGTTGCGTAACGCCGGCGGGCGGCAACGACTCATAGACCTTCCCCTATTTATTATTGTTAGGCCATCAGGCCTTCAAGGGCGCCGCAAGTGTGCTCCGCTGATGGCTGCTCAGGAGCATAGTCCTGAAACCCGCAATCCAGAGCCACTTCGGAAGCTGGCTCATCCTATCGGGCTTTCGAAACGTCTGACAATCGGCGCCACGTTATCTTTTGTTAACCGAAAGCAGCCCTCTACCGACGCTGATTTCCATTGTGGGAGCGAGCCTGCTCGCGAAAGCGGTGTGTCAGCCAATGGAAAGGGTGACTGTTACACCGCCTTCGCGAGCAGGCTCGCTCCCACAGGGTTTAGGGGTGGTCTTGGTATTTGTGGTTGTCAGTGAATGCGCCGCCATTCGCCGGATGGATGCGGCAAAAGTTATCGAGGGGACTTGCACGATCGGTATTATGGTATACCATCAGACGCACAGACACTCTCAATCCCCCAACGGAGCAGCTCATGAGTTTCGAAATTCGCAAGATCGTCAGCTATGTCGAAGAAACCTTCATCGAAGGCGGCAAAGCCACTGACAAGCCAGTGACCATGGTCGGCCTCGCCGTGGTGATGAAAAACCCTTGGGTGGGCAACGGTTTCGTCGAAGACCTCAAACCGCAGATCCGCGCCAACTGCTCCGACCTCGGTGCGCTGATGGTCGAGCGTCTGGTCGGCATCATCGGCGGTGCCGAGAAGATCGAGGCCTACGGCAAAGCCGCCGTGGTTGGCGCCGATGGCGAGATCGAACACGCCTCCGCCGTGATCCACACCCTGCGCTTCGGCAACCATTACCGCGAAGCCGTGAACGCCAAGAGCTACCTGAGCTTCACCAACAAGCGCGGCGGCCCGGGCACTTCGATTCAGATCCCGATGATGCACAAGGACGACGAAGGTCAGCGTTCGCACTACATCACCCTGGAAATGCAGATCGAAGACGCGCCGCGTGCCGACGAAATCGTCGTCGTGCTGGGTTGCGCCGACGGTGGTCGTCTGCACCCGCGCATCGGCAACCGCTACATCGATCTGGAAGAACTGGCCGCCGAAAAAGCCCAGTAATCACAATAAAAAGGCACTGCAGGAGCGCTCCATGATTCGGCTCACCGCTGAACTCACCCCGGCTGGCACCAGTTACCTGGCGACCGGCCAAGGCCAGCCCGTGGTTTTGATCCACGGCGTGGGCCTGAACAAAGAAATGTGGGGCGGGCAGATTGTTGGTCTGTCCAGCCAGTACCGGGTGATCGCCTACGACATGCTCGGTCATGGCGCCAGCCCGCGACCGGCCAGCGGCACCGCCCTGCTCGGCTACGCCGATCAGTTACTGGAGCTGCTCGATCACCTGAATCTGCCGCAGGCAGCGGTGATCGGTTTCTCCATGGGCGGTCTGGTCGCGCGGGCCTTTGCCCTGCATTACCCGCAGCGCCTGCAAAGCCTGGTGGTGTTGAACAGCGTGTTCAACCGCAGCGAAGAACAGCGTGCCGGCGTCATCGCGCGCACCGCGCAAGCGGCCGAACATGGCCCGGACGCCAATGCCGAAGCGGCGTTGTCACGCTGGTTCAGCCGTGAATATCAGGCGGCCAACCCGGCGCAGATCGCCGCATTGCGCCAGACCCTCGCCAATAATGATCCGCAGGGTTACCTGACCACCTACGAATTGTTCGCCACCCAAGACATGTACCGCGCCGACGACCTGGGCAGTATTCAGGCGCCGACGCTGATCGCCACTGGCGAACTCGATCCGGGTTCGACCCCGGAAATGGCCGAGCAACTGGCCCGACGCATCCCCGGTGCGAAGGTTGCCGTGCTGCCCGAGCAACGGCATATGATGCCCGTAGAGTCGCCGCGTCTGGTCAATCAGACGCTGCTGGAATTTCTCCAATTCGCACACTCCCGACAAAACCATATAAAGGGGATCGTTGCATGACACTCGCACGCTTCCAGATGTGCATCGGCGGAGAATGGGTCGACGCCGTCTCCGGCAAGACCTTCGAAAGCCTCAACCCGGCCACGGCGCAAGCCTGGGCCGAACTGCCTGACGCCGATGAAGCGGACGTCGAACGCGCCGTGCAATCGGCACAGACGGCTTTCGACAGCCCCGCCTGGCGTGGTCTGACCGCCACCGCACGCGGCAAATTGCTGCGCCGTCTCGGTGACCTGATCGCGGAAAACAAGGAACAACTGGCGCAGCTGGAAAGCCGCGACAACGGCAAGCTGATCCGCGAAACCCGTGGCCAGGTCAGTTATCTGCCGGAGTTCTTCCACTACACCGCTGGCCTTGCCGACAAGCTCGAAGGCGGCACGCTGCCGCTGGATAAGCCGGATCTGTTCGCCTACACCGTGCATGAAGCGATGGGTGTGGTCGCCGCGATCATTCCGTGGAACAGCCCGCTGTACTTGACCGCAATCAAACTCGCCCCGGCCCTCGCCGCCGGCAACACGATTGTGATCAAGCCGTCCGAACACGCCTCAGCAACCATTCTTGAACTGGCGCGGCTGGCCCTCGAAGCCGGAATTCCGCCGGGCGTGGTCAACGTCGTCACCGGTTACGGCCCGAGCACCGGTGCCGCCCTCACCCGCCATCCGCTGATCCGTAAAATCGCCTTCACCGGCGGCGCAGCCACGGCGCGGCATGTGGTGCGCAGCAGCGCCGAGAACTTCGCCAAGCTGTCGCTGGAACTCGGTGGCAAGTCACCGAACATCATCTTCGCCGACGCCGACCTGGACAGCGCGATCAACGGCGCGATTGCCGGGATCTATGCGGCGTCTGGGCAGAGTTGCGTGTCGGGTTCACGGCTGTTGGTGCAGGACGAAATCTATGACGAGTTCGTCAGCCGACTGGTCGAGCGCGCCCAGCGCATCCGCATCGGTAACCCGCAGGAAGACAACAGTGAAATGGGCCCGATGGCCACTGCGCAGCAATTGGCGGTGGTCGAAGGTCTGGTCGCTGATGCCATTGCTGAAGGTGCGCGTTTGCGCACTGGCGGCAAGCGGCCAACCGATCTCGGCGAGGGCTGGTTCTACGAGCCGACGCTGTTCGAATGCGACCGCAATTCGATGAAGATCATGCAGGAAGAAGTCTTCGGCCCGGTGGCGTCGGTGATCCGCTTCAAAGATGAAGCCGAAGCGCTGGCCATCGCCAACGACTCGCAGTTCGGCCTCGCCGCCGGCATCTGGACCCGCGACCTGGGCCGCGCCCATCGTCTGGCGCGTGATGTGCGTTCGGGGATCATCTGGGTCAACACTTACCGCGCGGTGTCGGCGATGGCTCCGATTGGCGGTTTCAAGAACAGTGGCTATGGACGCGAAAGCGGCATCGATTCGGTGCTGGCCTACACCGAACTGAAAACGGTGTGGATCAACCTTTCCCAGGCGCCAATGCCTGATCCGTTTGTGATGCGCTAGGAGTCCTGCGAAATGATCGAACCCGGCATTTACAAAGACGTCATGAGCTCGTTTCCGTCCGGCGTCACGGTGGTCACCACTGTTGATCCGGAGGGCGGCATTGTCGGTATCACCGCCAGCGCCTTCAGCGCGCTGTCGATTGACCCGGCGCTGGTGCTGTTCTGCCCCAACTATGCTTCCGACACGTATCCGGTGTTGCGTGACAGCAAGAAATTTGCGATCCATTTGCTGTCTGCTGACCAGACGGCTGAGGCCTACGCCTTTGCCGGTAAAGGCAAGGACAAGGCCAAAGACATCGAGTGGCATCTGAGCGAGTTGGGTAACCCGATTCTGGCCAAGGCCACGGCGATCATCGAGTGCGAGTTGTGGCGGGAATACGACGGTGGTGATCACGCGATCATTGTTGGCGCGGTGAAGAACCTGATCCTGCCCGCACAACCGGTGACGCCGATGATTTACCACAAGGGCAAGCTAGGCCCCCTGCCGACACTGGCCTGATTGCCACACTCGATTCCCTGTAGGAGCTGCCGAAGGCTGCGATCTTTTGACTTTGATTTTCAAAGCAAGATCAAAAGATCGCAGCCTTCGGCAGCTCCTACAGGGGGGATTGGAGGAATGATGAGTAACGAAAAGTACGAAAAAGGCCTGAAAATCCGCACTCAGGTATTGGGCGAAGCGTACGTGCAGCGTTCAATCGACAACGCCGACGACTTCACCCGCCCACTCCAGGAAATGGTCACCGAATACTGCTGGGGCCATGTCTGGGGGCGCGAGGGGTTGTCGCTCAAGGAGCGCAGCATGATCAACCTGGCGATGATCTCGGCGCTCAACCGTCCGCACGAACTCAAGCTGCATGTGCGTGGCGCCTTGCGTAACGGCCTGAGTCGTGAGCAAATACGCGAAATTCTGCTTCAGGTCGGCATTTATTGCGGCGTTCCGGCAGCCGTGGACAGTTTCCGGCTGGCCCGTGAAGCCTTTGCCGAAGCCGACGCCGAAGCCTCAGTCAACCCCTCGGCTGTTTAGATGCCCGTCTGGCATGGACAGCCAACCGAAAGAGCGGACCCCATGAAACGCCAGCCACTCGACGACAGCTTCAAGGTCAATCGCAACCCCGTTACCCTGCGCGAGATCGTGCTGGATAAACTGCGTAGCGCGATCATGAATTTCCAGCTCATGCCAGGGGATCGTCTGGTCGAACGCGATCTGTGCGATCGCCTCGGCGTCAGCCGCACCTCTGTGCGTGAAGCCCTGCGTCACCTCGAATCCGAAGGCCTGGTCGAGTTCGCCGATGCCAAAGGTCCGCGTGTCGCCATCATCACATTGGCCGACGCCGTCGATATCTACGAATTGCGTTGCGTGCTGGAAGGTTTGATCGTGCAGCTGTTCACCCTGCGCGCCAAGGCCAAGGACATCAAAGCCCTGGAAAAAGCCCTCGACGACAACCGCAAGGCGTTGAAGGACGGCGAGTTGCAGCAGGTGATCGACTCAGTGCAGGGTTTCTACGACGTGCTGCTCGAAGGCTCGGGCAACCATGTCGCGGCCACTCAGCTGCGTCAGTTGCAGGCGCGCATCAGCTACTTGCGCGCGACCTCGGTCTCCCAGGAAAACCGTCGCGGCGCGAGTAACCACGAAATGGAAAAAATGGTCGAGGCGATCAAGAGCGGCGATCCGCTGGCGGCGCATCAGGCCTGCGTCGATCACGTCCGCGCGGCCGCTGCCGTGGCCCTCGATTACCTCAAGCGCAAGCAGGAAGAGACTGGCGCTACCCCGCCAATCACCCTGCCGATCGCCTTGAAAGAACCCCGTATAGGTCACTGATATGTTCAGCCCGAGCTATTGCCCGAAATGCGGTGGCCCTGACCTCGGTCAGCAGATACCGGCGGGCGATACGCACGAGCGCCTGATGTGTCGCGGCTGCGGCTACATCCATTACGTCAATCCGAAGATCATTGCGGGCTGCATCATCGAGCAGGACGGCAAATACCTGCTGTGCCAACGGGCGATCCCACCGCGTCCGGGCACCTGGACGCTGCCCGCCGGTTTCATGGAAAGCGGCGAAACCACCGAGCAAGCGGCGATTCGCGAAGTCTGGGAAGAAAGCGGCGTGCGAGCGGAAATCGTCTCGCCGTACTCGATTTTCAGCGTGCCGAAGATCAGCGAGGTGTACATCATCTTCCGCGCGATCGCGCTGGAGATCACCGGGCAGTACGGGCCTGAGACCATGGATTACAAGTTCTTCGCACCGGAAGAGATTCCGTGGGAACAGATCTATTACCCGGCGATCCGGCAGATTCTCGAGCGCTATATCGAAGAGCGCCAGGCTGGGGTGTATGGGATCTACATGGGCAATGACGACAGCGGCAAGATTCACTTCATCCGCTGATCACATCCCTCTGACACCCCAAAATCCCTGTAGGAGCTGCCGAAGGCTGCGATCTTTTGATCTTGTTTTTAGGAGCAAGATCAAAGGATCGCAGCCTTCGGCAGCTCCTACAGGGGATTCACGGTGAGTCTTAAAGCGGGGCGATGCCTTCGACGATGATGATTTCCGCCCTCGCCCATTCTTCGCGATAACTTTTCGCTTCCTGGTACGCCGCCGAGTGGTAGCACGCCACGGCTTTTTCGTAGCTCTCGAACTCGATCACCACGCTGCGCTGCGGCGTCTTGCGCCCTTCCATCGCCTCACTACGCCCGCCTCTGGCCAGAAACTTCGCGCCAAACTCAGCGAAGGCTGCCGGCGCGCGCTGGGTGTATTGGCTGTAGTGATCGGTATCGGCTATATCCACATGAGCAATCCAGTAAGCCTTCATAGTGACCTCTTTGTTGATTTTGTATTATGGTATACCAATATATTTCCAACGAACCCTGAGAGTCCAGCATGGCCTTCAACAGCATCGAAGAAATCATCGAAGATTATCGTCTCGGCAAAATGGTTTTGCTGGTCGATGACGAAGACCGCGAAAACGAAGGCGACCTGTTGCTGGCCGCCGACCGTTGTACGCCTGAGGCGATCAGCTTTATGGCCCGAGAGGCGCGTGGACTGATTTGCCTGACCCTGACCGACGAACATTGCCAGCGTCTGGGCCTTGAGCAAATGGTCCCGGCCAACGGCAGCGTGTTCAGCACCGCGTTTACCGTGTCGATCGAAGCGGCGGTTGGCGTGACCACCGGCATCTCCGCGGCGGATCGCGCCTGCACGGTTGCCGCCGCCGTCGCGCCGAATGCTCGCGCTGAAGACCTGGTGCAGCCGGGGCACATCTTTCCGCTACGCGCCAAGGAAGGTGGCGTGCTGACCCGCGCCGGCCATACCGAAGCGGGTTGCGATCTGGCGCGTCTGGCCGGGTTCACCCCAGCCTCGGTGATTGTCGAGGTGATGAACGATGACGGCACCATGGCCCGTCGCCCGGATCTGGAAGTGTTTGCGCGCAAGCACGGGATCAAGATCGGCACCATCGCCGACCTGATTCACTATCGCCTGAGTACTGAACACACCATCGAACGCATTGGCGAACGTGAGCTGCCGACGGTGCATGGCACCTTCCGCCTGATCACCTTTGAGGATCGCATCGAGGGCGGCGTGCACATGGCGATGGTCATGGGCGATCTGCGCCGCGAAGAGCCGACGCTGGTGCGCGTGCATGTGATTGATCCGCTGCGTGATCTGGTCGGCGCCGAGTACAGCGGGCCGACGAACTGGACGCTGTGGGCGGCGTTGCAACGGGTCGCGGCTGAGGGGAATGGGGTTGTCGTGGTGTTGGCTAATCATGAGTCTTCGCAGGCGTTGCTGGAGCGGGTGCCGCAACTGACCCAGCCGCCACGGCAGTTCAGCCGTTCGCAATCGCGGATTTATTCGGAGGTGGGGACTGGGGCGCAGATTTTGCAGAACCTTGGGGTTGGCAAGCTGCGGCATCTTGGGCCGCCGTTGAAGTATGCGGGGTTGACGGGGTATGACCTGGAGGTGGTTGAGAGTATTCCGTTTACCGAGTGAAGCTGCCCTCACCCCAGCCCTCTCCCGGAGGGAGAGGGAGCTGACCGAGGTGTTTAGTCGCTATACGCCGACCTGAAATATCGAGTCGTACTCGTTTTTGAACAGCACAAAGATCTGCTCCCTTTCCCCCCTCTCCCATTGGGAGAGGGCTGGGGTGAGGGGCTGGATCTAGAATTTCTACACATTTCTCAAGTGAAAAAACCACCAGCCGCCAGATAACCGGTAAGGCAAAGTGCTTGCACAATGTTTGGAATACCATAATATGATATTCCATAGACCGGACACTCAGACGAACGTCCAGCTACTGCTCCCGACAGGCGGGCAACAACGCAAGCCCGCTCAAAAACACAACAATGAGGGCGTGAACATGGTGTTGAACAAAGCTGCAACCGCGATCTTTTTTGCGGGACTGCTCAGCGTCACCGGCCAGGCTGCAATGGCGGCCGACAGCGTGAACTTCGTCAGCTGGGGCGGAAGCACCCAGGACGCGCAGAAACAGGCCTGGGCCGATCCGTTCAGCAAGGCCAGCGGCATCACCGTCGTGCAGGACGGCCCGACCGACTACGGCAAACTCAAAGCCATGGTCGAGAGCGGTAACGTGCAATGGGACGTGGTCGATGTCGAAGCCGACTTCGCCCTGCGCGCCGCCGCTGAAGGCCTGCTCGAACCTCTCGATTTCAAAGTCATTCAACGCGACAAGATCGACCCGCGTTTCGTCAGCGATTACGGCGTCGGCTCGTTCTTCTTCTCCTTCGTCCTCGGCTACAACGAGGGCAAGCTCGGCGCCAACAAGCCGCAGGACTGGAGCGCCCTGTTCGACACCAAGACCTACCCCGGCAAACGCGCCCTGTACAAATGGCCAAGCCCCGGCGTGCTCGAACTGGCGCTGCTGGCCGATGGCGTAGCGGCCGACAAGCTCTACCCGCTGGATCTGGATCGTGCTTTCAAAAAACTCGACACGATCAAGAAAGACATCGTCTGGTGGGGCGGCGGCGCGCAGTCGCAGCAACTGCTGGCGTCCGGTGAAGCGAGCATGGGCCAGTTCTGGAACGGTCGCATTCACGCCCTGCAAGAAGACGGCGCGCCGGTCGGCGTGAGCTGGAAACAGAACCTGGTCATGGCCGACATTCTGGTGATCCCAAAGGGCTCGAAAAACAAGGACGCGGCGATGAAGTTTCTGGCCAGCGCCAGCAGCGCCAAAGGCCAGGCCGACTTCTCCAACCTGACCGCCTACGCCCCGGTCAACCTCGACAGTGTGGAGCGTCTGGATTCGACGCTGGCCCCCAACCTGCCGACTGCCTACGCTAAGGATCAGATCACTCTTGATTTCGCGTACTGGGCCAAGAACGGCCAGGCCATCGCGACACGGTGGAACGAATGGCTGGTCAAATGAAAATGGCGGCCACCGCGTCCCGTCCCTCTACTGCCACCGGGAGCGCGACCAGCGCTGCCGGTTCGGCCCACGGAACACAGGCGGTTGCGATGCAGCAAGCCCCGACCCTCAGACAACGCTGGCGCGGCGCCGGCAACCTCGCGCCAGCGCTGCTGTTCATCGGCCTGTTCTTTCTCGCGCCGTTGATTGGCCTGCTGTTGCGCGGCGTGCTCGAACCGACCCCGGGCCTTGGCAACTATGAACAGTTGTTCGCCAACTCGGCGTATGCCCGGGTGCTGCTCAACACCTTTTCGGTGGCCGGGCTGGTGACGCTGTTCAGCCTGCTGCTGGGCTTTCCGCTGGCCTGGGCGATCACCTTGGTGCCGCGTGGCTGGGGGCGCTGGATCCTCAACATCGTGCTGCTGTCGATGTGGACCAGTCTGCTCGCCCGCACCTATTCGTGGCTGGTGCTGCTGCAAGCGTCCGGCGTGATCAACAAGGCTCTGATGGCGATGGGCATCATCGATCAGCCACTGGAAATGGTCCACAACCTCACCGGTGTGGTGATCGGCATGAGCTACATCATGATCCCGTTCATCGTGCTGCCGTTGCAGGCGACCATGCAGGCCATCGACCCGATGATTCTGCAGGCCGGTTCGATCTGCGGCGCCAGTCCGTGGACCAACTTCTTCCGGGTGTTCCTGCCGCTGTGCCGGCCGGGTCTGGCCTCCGGTGGTTTGATGGTGTTCGTGATGTCGCTCGGTTACTACGTCACCCCGGCGCTGCTCGGCGGGGCGCAGAACATGATGCTGCCGGAGTTCATCATTCAGCAGGTGCAATCGTTCCTCAACTGGGGCCTGGCCAGTGCCGGCGCCGCGTTGCTGATCGCGATCACTCTGGTGCTGTTCTACTTCTACCTGAAGCTTCAGCCGGAATCCCCGGTTGGCGCCAGTAACGCGAGGTAAGCCGACATGCTCCTGACCCCCAATGCGATGAGCCGACGCATGCGCTTCGGTCTCTACGCCACCACAGGGCTGATCGGTCTGTTCCTGCTGTTGCCGATCGTATTCATCGTGCTGCTGTCGTTCGGCTCTTCACAGTGGCTGGTATTCCCACCGCCGGGCTGGACGCTGAAATGGTACGGCCAGTTCTTCTCCAACCCTGACTGGATGAACGCTGCAGCAGCGAGCCTCAAAGTTGCTGTCCTCACGACGATTTGCGCCGTGGCCCTCGGTTTGCCGACTGCATTTGCGCTGGTGCGCGGACGCTTTCCTGGGCGGGAAATGCTCTACGGTCTGTTCACCCTGCCGATGATCGTGCCACTGGTGATCATCGCCGTGGCGGTGTACGCGCTGTTCCTCAAGCTCGGTTACACGGGGACGATGTTCGCCTTCGTCGTCAGCCATGTGATCGTAGCGCTGCCGTTTACCATCATCTCGATCATCAACTCGCTGAAGCTGTTCGATCAGTCGATTGAGGACGCCGCGGTTATCTGCGGTGCCTCACGCCTGCAAGCGGTGTTCAAGGTGACGTTCCCGGCGATCCGCCCGGGCATGGTTGCCGGCGCCCTCTTCGCCTTCCTCGTTTCGTGGGACGAAGTGGTGCTCAGCGTAATGATGGCCAGCCCGACCCTGCAAACCCTTCCCGTGAAAATGTGGACCACCCTGCGCCAGGACCTGACACCGGTGATCGCCGTCGCTTCGACGTTGCTGATCGGCTTGTCTGTTTTGGTCATGGTGATCGCCGCCGCATTGCGCCGGCGCAACGAAATCAGCGCCTGAGCGCCCAGGAGTACGACATGAGTGCCGTGATCAAAGACGCTTCCCAGCAGAACGACAAACCCCTGGTCAGCCTGCGCAACCTGAACAAACACTACGGCGACTTTGCCGCCGTCGACAACATCTCGCTGGACATCAAGGACGGTGAATTCCTGACCTTCCTCGGCTCCAGCGGCTCGGGCAAAAGTACGACGTTGTCGATGCTCGCCGGGTTTGAAACGCCGAGCAGCGGCGAGATCCTCGTCAACGGTCAGTCGCTGGTGAATGTGCCGCCGCACAAGCGCGATATCGGCATGGTGTTCCAGCGCTATTCGCTGTTCCCGCATCTGTCGGTGCGCGACAACATTGCTTTTCCTTTGGCGATTCGCAAACTCGCGGCGGCTGAGCGCGACAAACGCGTCGATGCGATGTTGAAACTGGTGCAGCTTGAGCAATTCGCCCATCGCCGCCCTTCGCAACTTTCTGGCGGCCAGCAACAACGTGTCGCCATCGCCCGCGCCTTGGTCTACGAACCACGCATTTTGCTGATGGACGAACCGCTCGGTGCGCTGGATAAAAAACTGCGCGAGGATTTGCAAGACGAACTGCGCCAACTGCATCGCCGTCTGGGCATCACCATTGTTTACGTGACCCACGACCAGGAAGAAGCCATGCGCTTGTCGCAACGCATCGCCATTTTCAGTCACGGCAAGATTGTCGGTCTGGGTAGCGGTTACGACCTTTATCAGAATCCGCCGAATGCGTTTGTCGCGTCGTTTCTGGGCAACTCGAACTTCCTCAAACTCAAGGCTCAAGGCAATGCGGCGGCTTCGTTTGAAGGACAGTCATTGTCGATTCGCCTGACCGCTGGGTTGCACACCGATCAGGATGTTTTGCTGATGGTGCGGCCGGAAAAGGCACTGGCGTTGAGCGTGGCGCAAGCAATCAGCGAACCGCTGCCGTCGGGTTGGAATGAGGTATCAGCGAAGGTTGTGGAAGTGTTGTTTCTGGGTGAGAGCCAGACGTGCAGCGTAGTCACCTCGGGCGGCACCTCAATGACGGTTAAAGCACTGTCAGCCGCCGGCATGCCGCTCAAGGCTGGCGATCCGGTGCAAGTGCGCTGGGCCACCGCTGATGCTTGCGTCTACACCGAATGGACCGAAAGCGACCTCAACAAAGCCGCCGGCTCCCACTGAAACCCCCTGTAGGAGCTGCCGCAGGCTGCGATCTTTTGATCTTGCCGTTAAAAACAAGATCAACAGATCGCAGCCTCGTTTCACTCGACAGCTCCTACAGGAATGCATTGCAAATGTGGGAGCGGGCTTGCTCGCATAGAGGCTATCGCGAGCAGGCTCACTCCTACAATTGAACCGTGTTTGCCCCTCAGGGCTGCGGTGGCTCTTTTTTTTGCTCTCAAGGCGCGACCGTCACATCGCCCTGCCCACTCTCGGCCAGCGCTGCAGCGACAAACCCTTCAGCCTTCTTGCGCTCGACGAACGCCCGCACATACGCTGCGCCTGCCTCCCGCCCACGGGGCACCGCCATGGCCTGGCGAATCGCCGTGAACGCGCCGTCCAGCACGCGGTAACGCGCGTCGGCATCCGCGACTTTCTGCAATGGCTGACGGACACCGGCGGCGGCATCCAGGTGTTGCTCGATAAACAGGTCAACGGCACCCGCCGAGGTTTCGGCACGCTCCAATTGTGCGTGCTGCAGCGTGCGACTGAGGAACAGGTCGTAGGCTGCGCCTTTGCCAACGGCCAGTCGCAATCCTGGCTGATCGAGATCCTCGACGTTGCGATACGAGGCCTGCGCCTCGACCAGATAAGTCCCTTCAATGATCACGTACGGCTCGCTGAACGCAATCTGCGCCTCACGCACCGGCTCGATGGCGAGGAATGCCAGATTCCATACGCCCTCTTCCAACGCCGCGAAGACCTTGCCCGCCGCATCAAAGGTGCGCATCTCCAGTTCGACACCCAGCTCGGCAGCCAGCGCGATCGCCAAAGCCACCGAAACACCTTGCGGCGCACCATCTGCTCTGCGCTGCGCCAGCACCGGGTTACCGAAGTTGATGGCGGCATGCAGCACGCCGTCGGGCGCGAGATCGGCCATCACGGCCGGGGTGATTACACTCATCGTGTTGCTCCCTGATTGGATAAGAAATCAGTGTGTGTCGTGACTGACAACTGTCGAGGACACAACACCCAGCGGGTAAGCCTTATGTCGGTGCCTGACAGGCACTCAAATGTTCCAGCGCCCGACGCGTCACCGCATCAATGTAAGCCGCGTCACCATAGACCCGCGCCAGCAGAATCGCCCCCTCGTAATCCGCCACCCATTGTCGAGCGGTCAGCAAGGCTTGTCCCTCATCGACCTGACCTTCCAGCAAATGCGCAAACGCCTTGGCCCATGCATCGAAAAAACCGCGAATCGGCTCCAGCAATTCACTTTTACCGTACGCCGCATCGACCGCCACCACGCCCATCAGGCAACCAATCGAGTCATCCTGAAACAGCCGCGCAGCCTTGCGGCCCATTTTGCTCAGGCGTTCTTGTGGCGTGAGTTTTTCGTCGAAGGCCACGGCAAACAAGGTCTGGTTGATGACCTGATGCGTCCAGTCGAGCACGTCACGCAGCAAGGCCTCCTTGTTCGGATAGTGGTGATAGAACGAAGCCTTGGTAAAGCCGCAAGCGGACGCAAGCACGTCCATGGTGGTGCCATGATAGCCAAGGCGCTTGAAGGTATTGGCGCACCGCAGAAGCAGCTCTTCACGGGGGATTTTCAACGGTCGCACGAGTATTTCCTGATCCGGATAACTGGCGGTGATTCTATGACATAAGCCTGCCCTTCTCAATTTGACGGTTACCAACTGTTCGTTTAGTTTCTATTTACCGAACGGATGGTCAGTAACTGGCCGCCGACAAAAAATCAGGGAGAGCAGAGATGAACGAAGCCAACAGTGGCCCCGGCCGAGTCACCCGCGAACAACGCGGTCAGTTGTTTTTGATCGGTCTGGATCGCGCCGGCAAACGCAACGCATTCGACAGTGCAATGCTGACGGACCTGGCATTGGCCATCGGCGAGTATGAGCGCAATGACGAACTGCGCTGCGCCGTGCTGTTCGCCCATGGCGAGCACTTCACTGCGGGTCTGGACTTGATGGAACTGACGCCAAAACTGGTGTCAGGCGCCTTCAAGTATCCTGAAGAAGGCATCGACCCATGGGGCGTTTCCAAACCGCGCAGGCGTAAACCGGTGGTGGTTGCCATTGAAGGCATTTGCTGGACGGCGGGCATCGAATTGATGCTCAACGCCGACATCAGCATTGCCGCCACCAATGCCCGTTTCGCTCATCTGGAAGTGTTGCGCGGGATCTCACCCGCCGGCGGTTCCACCGTGCGCTTCACCCGCGCAGCGGGCTGGACCGCCGCCATGCGCTACATGCTCACGGGGGAAGAGTTCGATGCCACTGCCGCCCTGCACATGCGCCTGCTGACCGAAGTGGTCGCACCCGGCCAGACTCTGGCACGCGCCATCGAGTACGCCGAACGCATTGCCAAGGCTGCGCCTCTGGCGATTCAGGCGACGCTGCAATCGGCGTTTCTGGCGCAGGATCAGGGTGACGATGCGGCACTGTCGAAGCTTGATGAACAACTGCTGGCCCTGATCAAAACCGAGGATGTCCGCGAAGGCGTCATGGCGATGATGCAAAAGCGCGAACCGCAGTTCAAAGGTCGCTGAAGGCTTTGCTCAACTCACTCGGAACAATTTCATGAACACCATGGCCGCAGCCTTCACCGAATCGATCCAGAGACAGGACATCGCCCTCATTGCCCGCGATGGTTATCCGTTGTCAGCCAAGCGCTACAGCGCGCCGGGCGCGGTCAAAGGCAACCTGATCATGGCCGGCGCCACCGGGGTGCAACAGCGTTTTTATCGGCGCTTTGCCGAGCATGCAGCGCGTCAGGGCTTCAATGTCCTGACCCTCGATTACCGGGGCATCGGTGAATCGAAGCCGGCTTCCCTCAAAGGCTTTGAGATGTCTTATCTGGATTGGGCTTATCAGGATCTGGCGGCGGCAGTGGATCTGCTAAGCCAGGAAGCGTTGCCGTTGTATTGGGTCGGCCATTCGTTTGGTGGTCACGCGATTGGTCTGTTGCCCAATCACCCCGCCCTGACAGCTTGCTACACCCTGGGCAGTGGCGCGGGGTGGAGCGGCTGGATGTCCCGAACCGAGGCCTGGAAAATCCGTCTGATGTGGACGTTTGTGCTGCCGGTGATTGTCGCCCGCAAAGGCTACATGGCCTGGAGCATGCTGGGCATGGGCGATGATTTGCCGCTGGGCGTTTACAACGACTGGAAACGCTGGTGCAAATTCCCCCACTACTACTTCGACGACCCCCAGATGAGCCATCTGCATGCGCTCTACGCCGAGGTCACAACGCCATGCGTTTTCGCCACGTCGGTCGATGATCCGTGGGCGCCACCGCGTTCGCGCGATGCGTTTGTCAAAGCCATGGTGAATGCACCGCTGACATTGCTGGATCTGCAGCCGCCACTGGGCAGCAAACCTTACGGGCACATGGGTTACTTCCGCGAAAGCGCACAGCCGTTGTGGGATGAGGTGCTTGATTGGCTGCAAAGCGCCCCTGCACACACCACATAACTTGTAGGAGCTGCCGCAGGCTGCGATCTGTTGATCTTGCTGTTAAAAACAAGATCAACAGATCGCAGCCTCGTTTCACTCGACAGCTCCTACAGGGGGTTTATGGTGTTTAGGTGATCGGGGAATAGCCTTCGATCTGATCCGGCCAGGCGGTGAGAATTTCAAAGCCGGTCTCCGTCACCGCCACCATATGCTCCCACTGCGCCGACAACGAGCCATCCTTGGTCAGCACCGTCCAGCCATCGGGCATGTTCTTCACATGACGTTTACCGGCATTGAGCATCGGCTCCACGGTAAAAATCATCCCCGCCTTCAACTTCATGCCTTGATTGGGAAAGCCGTAATGCAGGATTTGCGGTTCATCGTGATAGACCTTGCCGATCCCGTGCCCGCAATACTCACGCACGACGCTGAAGCCTTCCTTTTCCGCCAACGTCTGGATCGCGTGGCCGATATCGCCCAAGGTGGCGCCCGGCTTGACCACGCGAATCCCCGCGCACATGGCGTCATAGGTAGTCTTGATCAGATGCTGCGCCTCAGGCGTAGCCTCACCGACCACGTACATGCGGCTGGTGTCGCCGAACCAGCCGTCCTTGATCACCGCGATATCGAGATTGACGATATCGCCATCCTTCAACGGCGTGCCCGACGGAATGCCGTGACAGACCACATCATTGACCGAGGCGCAGACGGTTTTCGGAAAGCCGTGATAACCGACGTTGGCCGGCACTGCTTTTTGCACATTGACGATGTAGTCGTTGCACAGTTGATCGAGCTGATCAGTGGTGACGCCGGCCTTGACGTGCGGCACCAACATCGCCAGCACTTCAGCCGCGAGTTTGCCGGCGGCGCGCGATTGCGCGATGTCGGCAGGGGTGTTGATCTTGATCTGGTTTCTCATGCGCTGACGGCTTCCTGAGTCAGTTGTTGCAGATCCAGCCCGCCATTCTGTTCGGCGCGGATCAGCAAGCGGCAAATGGCGCTGTGGTCGAGGTTGGGGTGCAGTTCGGCGAGCATGCCGATGCGCATCCAGTGCTCGGCCTGCGCGTTGATCGAGCGGCTGAGGGCGTTGCTGGAGATCCGCAGGTTCTCGTGCATGTCCTCTGAAATCTTTACGATGCCCATATATGAATCCGATACGATGTGTATATGGATCGTATATTAGCCAAGCCTCGCTGAAGATTGCAAACCCTCAGCCGAGCGCCGCATCAAAAAACGACGAAATGAGCCGACTGGAACGCCGCTCGGCCAAACAGTACAGGTACGTCTCGGTAAACAGTTCTTCGCCATCGATTCTGATCGTGCGGATGTTCGGGTCGGCAATGAACTCCGCTTCCGACACCACACCCAGCCCCAACCCACGCACCACCGCTTCCCGCAACGCCTCACGACTGCCGATTTCCATGGCGATGCGCGGTTTCACCTGCGCCGCATTCAGCGCCTGCTCCAGCACCAGCCGCGTGGTGGAACCGGGCTCACGTTGTAGAAGCCGCTGCCCTTCCAATTCATCCAACCGCACGCTGCCGCGATTGGCCAGCGGATGCTCATGATGGGCAAACAGGATGATCGCGTGGCGCGCATAACGCACTGCGCACAACGCCGGATCATCCTGACGCCCGGCTAGAACGGCTATGTCGGTCACATAGTTTTCCAGATCCGACAGCACTTGCGCCGAGTTGCCGACGCGAATCGACACGTCGATATTCGGATGCTGTTGCAAATAGCTGTCGACCATCTCGATCACATGAAACGGCCCCACCGCACCAACCTTGAGCTGGCCACTGTCGAGCCGCCCGGAATCGCGCAGCAGGTTGTGCGCCTCCAGCTCCAGCAAGGCAAGCCGTTGTGCGATAGGCAGCAACTGCCGCCCTACATCGGAAAGCTCGATCCGCCGCCCGCGCCGATGGAACAGCTCAACATTGTGCTGGCGTTCCAAGGCTTGTACTTGCGTGGTCAGCGTCGGTTGGCTGAGCCCCGACGCCCGCGCACCAGCACTGAAACTGCCGTGACGGGCAACGGCGAGAAAGGCCCGCAATTTGGCGCTCGACATCCATAGACTCCATCAATAGTTAGCTGCGGTTTCGCATATTGAATTGATTGAATGACTGTCACGTGACAGACCTAGCCTGTGGCAACTCCCAACCACACCGTGGAATGCCATGAAAACAATCAAACAGTTTCTGCGTGTCGCCAGCCTTGCCGTACTTGCCCTGAGTGCCAGCCAGGTCTGGGCCAAGGACAAACTGACCATTGGCCTGATCCCCTCCGAAGACTCCCAGGCAATGATCGAATCGAGCAAACAGGTACTCGACGACCTGCAAGCCAAAATCGGCATGCCGGTGGTGCCGTTCGTGGCCACCGACTACAACGGCATCATCGAAGCGCTGCGCTCGGGCAAACTCGACGTCGCCTATCTCGGGCCGTTCTCCTACGTGCTGGCGACCTCGGTGGCGGATGTCGAAGCGTTCTCGGTGGCGGTGACCAAGAAGACCGGCCAGAGCGCGTACAAAAGCGTGATTCTGGCGCGCAAGGACAGCGGCATTCATACGCTGGCCGACCTCAAGGGTCATACATTCGCGTTCGTCGACCCGAGTTCGGCCTCCGGTCATCTGTTCCCGAAAGCAGGCCTGGAGCAGGCAGGATTTGCGCCGGATACACTGTTCAAACGAGTGATATTTTCGGGGTCCCACGACGCCAGCATCCTTGCGGTCGAGAACAAGAAAGTCGATGCCGCCGCTGTCGCCGACCGCATCTTCGCCAGCGCCGTGGCCAAAGGTGTGGTCAAGCAGGATGACTTTGAAATCGTCTGGAGTTCCAAGCCGATCCCCGAATCGCCGATGGTCTGGCGCAAGGCACTCGACCCGGAGTTGAAGAAGAAAATCGCCGACGCGCTGGCTTCAATCAAGGACGTGCCGTGGGGTGATCAGGGCGTGCTCAATGGCTTCCAGCCCACCACCGATGCGTCCTATGACGTGGTGCGTGAAACCGCCAAGGTGCTCGATCTCGATTTGCGGAGCATGAAATGATCAGCATCCGCCAACTGACCAAACACTACGGCAGCAACCCGGTGTTGCGCGGCATCGACCTTGAAGTCGCTGCGGGCGAATTCGTCGTCGTGCTCGGTCAGTCCGGCGCCGGCAAATCGACCTTGCTGCGTTGCATCAACCGCTTGGCCCAAGCTGACAGCGGCACGTTGAACGTCGCCGGTATCGACGCCCTCGCCTGCCCCGACACCAGCGTCCTGCGCCGTGAAGTCGCGATGATTTTTCAGCACCACAACGTCGTACCACGCCTGAGCGTGTTGAAGAATGTGCTGACCGGTCGCCTCGGTTCCGTCGGCACCCTCGCCTCCATTCTGCAACTGTTCCGCCGTGACGATGTGGCGCTGGCGATGCAATGCCTGGAGCGCGTCGAACTGGCGCACAAGGCTGGTGAGCGTACCGATTCGTTGTCTGGCGGACAAAAACAGCGCGTCGGCATTGCCCGCGCTCTGGCGCAACGGCCGCAGGTGATTCTGGCCGATGAACCGATCGCCAGCCTCGACCCGAAAACCGCGCGCCTGGTGTTGCAGTACCTGCGCGATGCCACTCGCGAACTGGGCATCACCGTGCTGTGCAATCTGCATCAGGTCGAATACGCCCGTGAGTTTGGCGACCGCGTGGTCGGCCTTGCTCACGGCAATCTGGTGTTCGATGGCAAAGCTTCAAGCATGACCGAAGCGGATCTGGCGCGAATCTATCCGGGGCAATTAGCGGACTCCTCCGCCGACATCCCGACGCCCACCCTGTCCTACCGCGCTGCCTCGAGGGCCTGAGCATGTCATCGCAAAACTATCAGTGGGTCGGCGACCGGCCCCGTGGCCCACGTGGCTGGCTGACCACTGCCGGCATCGTCCTGATTGTGCTGTGGACGCTGAACTGGAGCGCCCAAGGCGCGCAGCTCAGCCTCGGTGAACTGGCAGCGGGATTGCCGCAGATCGGTGATTTCCTTTCGCGCACCTTCCCACCGGATCTGAGCATTCTTCCGCGTCTGCTCGCGCCAGCGGTGGAAACCTTGCAGATCGCCATTTGGGGCACCCTGCTCGGCGTGTTGCTGGCGATTCCGCTGTCCTTCCTCGCCGCGCGCAATCTGAGCCGCAATCGCTGGGTGTTTCACGCCACCCGTCAGGCGCTGAATTTCACCCGCAGCATCAACGAACTGATCCTCGCGCTGATTTTCGTCTCGGCGGTCGGGCTCGGGCCGTTCCCCGGTGTCCTGGCGCTGGCGCTGCATGGCCTGGGCATGCTCGGCAAGTTCTTCGCCGAGAGCATCGAAGAGATCGACCAGGGCCCGATTGAAGCGCTGCAAGCGACCGGGGCGCGACCGTTGCAGGTCATCGTGTTTGGCGTCCTGCCACAGGTCATCACGGCGTGGATTGCCGTGATTCTCTATCGCTTCGAGGTCAATCTGCGCTCGGCCACGGTGCTGGGAATGGTCGGCGCCGGCGGCTTGGGTTTCGAACTGGTGAGCAACCTGAAGTTGTTCAAATACCAGGAAACCGCGACTTGCATCATCGTCATCACCTTCATGGTGATCGTCGCAGACGCCATCTCCAGTCGCCTGCGCGCGGCGATCCAGAGCGGTTCGGCACACTGACGTCGAGCGGCTATCGGCTGAGCCGATTCAAACCTGCGAATTATCGATTTGAGCCGTTGTCGACGGGCGCTGAGTATGGCGCCACACGACAACAACAATAAGGATCCACCATGACTGCCCGCTTCCAGAACCCCGTCGATACCCGTTTCGGCTGGGGCAGCCTGCAAGACCTCACCGCCCTCACCGAACAGCAAACCGTGGCCCTCGTCACCTTCCCTGAGGCCCGTGGCCTGGGGCTGGTCGATCGCCTGCAAGCCTTGCTCGGTGAGCGCCTGGTCTACGTGTTCGAAGACGTTCAGCCCAACCCGGATGTCGCCCACCTGCGCAGCACTTACGAGCACTTCTGGCAGCACGCCGGCGACTGTGACGTGGTCCTCGCCGTGGGCGGCGGCAGCGCCATCGATACCGCCAAGGCGTTGATCGTCGGCACCGAATCCGGCCGTTTCGATGAACTGTTGAGCCTGCTGTCCAGCGGCAAACCGTTCACCCCGGCCCGTTGCAAACAACTGATCGCCGCACCAACCACCGCCGGCACCGGCAGCGAAGTCACCCCGTGGGCGACGATCTGGGACAGCGCCAGCCAGAAGAAATATTCGCTGCACCTAGACTGCACCTGGCCACGGGTGGCGATCATTGACCCGCAACTGATGCTCACCGTACCGGCCGGCGTGACCGTTTCCACCGGTCTCGATGCGCTGTCCCATGCGTTGGAAGCGATCTGGAACGTCAACGCCAACCCGGTCTCCGACACTTTCGCCATTTCTGCGATTGAAGACATTCTCGAATGCCTGCCGCATCTGCAGAAAGACCTGTCGAGCCAAGAGTTGCGCACGCGCATGGCACTAGCCGCACTCAAGGCCGGGCTGGCGTTTTCCAACACCAAAACCGCGCTGGCACACTCGATTTCTTATGAGATGACCTTGCGCCATGGCTTGCCTCACGGCATCGCCTGCTCCTTCACCCTGCCGTTGGTGCTCGGCCTCGCCTGGGGTCATGACGCAACCCGTGACCGCATCCTGCAACGGGTATTCGGCGATGATCTGCTCAGCGCACAACAGCAGTTGCGCGAGTTCCTGCACAGCCTTGGGGTGAAGACCGAATTTGCCGATTACGGCGTCTCGGCCAAGGACGCCGAAGACATCATCCACCTCGCGATGCAGGGCGCACGCGGCAAGAATTTCATCGGTTCGCAAGCTGCCTGACGCCCGCCACCGCCCGATCAACCAAGCACCGCCTACGGCTCATAGCCGTGGTGATTTCCTGCCGCACCGAAAAAGAGTGCACCCGCCGACGACAACCGACGGGAACCGACAACAATAAGGAAAAGATCATGAATCGTGCCGAAACAATGCCTGGTCTCGCCGTACGTTCTGCCTCGTTCCGGGTCGCGCAGTGGCGCATGCTGCTGGCGGCGATGTTCTGTTACCTGTTTTTCTACACCGGGCGGCAGACCTTCGGTTTTGCCATTCCGGGGATTCAGGCTGAATTTGGCTTGAGCAAGGAAACCCTCGGCTGGGCCTCTGCGGCGATGCTCTGGGCCTACGCCATTGGCCAGGCCATCAACGGCAACCTCGCCGATAAATTTGGTGGCCGGCGCATCATGACGCTGGGTGCGGTGTTGTCCTGCGGTGCCAACTGGGTGACCAGTTTTGCCAGCGGTTTCACCAGCCTGATTCTGCCGTGGGGCGTCAACGGTTACTTTCAGGCCTTGGGCTGGGCGCCGGGCGGTCGACTGATTGCCAATTGGTGGGCGGCCGGCGAGCGCGGCAAGGTCTATGGCTTCTACACCTTCGCCGCCGGTTGCGCGTCGATTCTGTCGTACGTCACCTCTATCGTCGTGCTCGAAGTGCTGCAACTGGAATGGCGCTGGATATTCCGTTTGCCGGTGCTGCTGATGCTCGCCGGCGGGATCATTTTCTATCTGGTTGCCCGCGAACGGCCGCAGGATCTAGGCTTCGAACCGGTAGGTGATACTGGCGTGGCCAACGCTGACGACAAACATCAGGAAGCCGCCCATGGCGAAGTCGAGACCTCGGCACAACGCTATAAAGCCGTGTTGAAGAATCCGCGCCTGCTGATCGCCGCGCTGTCACTGGGCTTTCAGAACGCGGCGCGCTACGGCTTGATCGTCTGGGTGCCGGTGCACTTTCTCGGCGCCGACTGGAAAAGCGGTGACGGCATGATCGATCCGAAGTGGATCACCGTCGCCCTCCCCGTCGGCATGGCGGTCGGCGCGTTGAGCAACGGCTGGGTGTCGGACAAGCTGTTCGGCTCCAAGCGCTATCTGGCAATCATGCTTTATATGTTCCTCGGCGCCGCGACCAGTCTGTGGATGTGGAGCCTGCCGCCGCACAGCGTGATCGGCCTGGTCGCGTTGTTCCTTTGCGGCTTCTTCGTCTACGGCCCGGCCTCGAGTTTCTGGGCGCTTTGTCCGGATCTGGTCGGTGCCAAACGCGCCGGCACCGCAACCGGGATCATGAACTTTTCGTCCTATCTGTTTGCCGGCCTCGCCGAGCCTTTGATCGGTCGTTTGCTTGACACCACGGCAAACACGTCTCTCATCTTCATAGTGGTCACCAGCGCCTGCCTGTGCAGCGCGGCCGTGGCATTGTTCATCCGACGCTGATGGGGCTTGCATGTACCAGTATCACAAGTGGTTGCGTTCGTTTCATGCGGTGGCGAAAACCGGCAGTTTCACCCTCGCGGCAGAGTACCTCAGCGTCGGTCAGCCGACCGTCAGCGAGCAGGTCAACGCGCTGGAGAAAACTTTCTCGGTCGAGCTGTTCCATCGGCGCGGGCGCTACATCGAGATGAGTTCCGCCGGGCACAAGCTCTACGCAATCACTCAAGGTTTGTTCGGCCAGGAGGACGAAGCGGTGCAACTGCTGCAGAGTTTCAAGCAACGCAAGAACGGCATGCTGCGGCTCGGCGCGGTGTCGCCGCCGATTGCGATGAACCTGACCTATGAGCTGATGCAGCGCCACCCGGATATCGAACTGGAAACTTCGTTTTCTTCGGAAAAGGACACCCTGGCGCGGTTGTTCAACTTTGATATCGACGTAGCGATCCTGGCCTTGTCGGAATTCGATGAGCGCTTCCACACGCGGCTGTATCACCGTTATCCAATCATCGCCGTGGTGCGCGATGATCATCCGTGGGCCAGTCAGGCGCAGGTTAACATCAGCGAAATCAGCCGCGAGAAATGGGTGATGCGCGAGCAAAGTGCGCGCACCCGGCAACTGGTGGAAGAAAGCTGCAAGCGCCTCGACATCGACCTCAACCGCGTCATGCAACTCAACAGTCGCGAAGCCATCGTGCACGCGATCGTCAAAGGCATCGGCATCGGTTTTGTCTCGGCGGTCGAGTACGCCGAAACCCCGGGCACCACGCCGATCACCTTTGTCGATCACCCGTTTTTCATCGAATACCACCTGTGCTGCCTCGGCATCCGCCGGAACCGACCGGTGATTGCCGAACTGTTTGATTCGAATCCACCGCTGACCTGATCAGCATTGACCCTTGAAACCGCCTACCTCATTGCCGAGGGACGGCCCACGCTTACCCGAAAACGGAGATTTGACCATGCAGTATAAAAACCCGACTCACCTGCAAGCCGCGATCCTTGACTGGGCCGGCACCGTTGTCGATTTCGGCTCGTTTGCGCCGACGCAGATTTTCGTCGAGGCCTTTGCCGAGTTTGGCGTCAAGGTATCGCTGGAAGAAGCGCGCGGGCCGATGGGCATGGGCAAGTGGGATCACATTCGCACGCTGTGCAACCTGCCGCAGATTGCTGAACGCTATCGTGCAGCGTTTGATCGCTTGCCGAGTGACGACGATGTCACGGCAATCTACGAGCGCTTCATGCCGTTGCAGATCGAGAAAATAGCCCTGCATTCGGCGTTGATCCCCGGCGCGCTCGAGGCGATTGCGGCGTTGCGCAACAAGGGTCTGAAAATCGGTTCGTGCTCCGGTTATCCGGCGGTGGTGATGGCCAAAGTTGTCGAACTGGCGCGGGAAAATGGCTACATCGCCGACCATGTCGTCGCCACCGATGAAGTCCCCAATGGCCGGCCGCATCCGGCGCAGGCGCTGGCTAACGTGATTGCTTTGGGCATCGATGACGTGGCGGCCTGCGTCAAGGTCGACGACACCTGGCCGGGGATTCTCGAAGGGCGCGCCGCCGGCATGTGGACAGTGGCGTTGACCTGCTCCGGCAACGCACTGGGCCTGACCTATGAGCAATACAAGGCGTTGCCGTTGGATCGACTGGCGGAAGAACGCGCGCGGATCGGCAAGATGTTCGCGCCTTCGCGTCCGCATTATCTGATCGACACCATCGCCGAGTTGCCCGAGGTAATCGAACACATCAATGCGCGTCTGGCCCGAGGCGAAACTCCTCAGTCCTGCTAACTCCCCACTACCCCTGTAGGAGCTGCCGAAGGCTGCGATCTTTTGATCCTGCTCTCAAAAACAAAGTCAAAAGATCGCAGCCTTCGGCAGCTCCTACAGGGATTTCGCTGAATTTTGGGCAAAAAAAAGCTGCCAAATTCGGCAGCAAAAACTTTAAGAACACGCGATGTATTGGCCTCAGCATAGACGCCGGATAATGACAGTGTCATGACAGCCACACATTCATTGAACCGCCGCTGCCCCGTCATCAGGATGTCATCAAGATCACGGCAGAATTCTCGCAAACCGTCTCGCGCCTCCCGACGGGTGCTTTGCAAGGATTCCCATGAAAGACGACGCCTCGCTGTTTGCCGCCATCGACCTGGGTTCGAATGCCTTTCGCCTGATGATCGGCCAGTCGGTGCGCAGTCGAAAGGGCCTGCAGATTCAGGAAGTGAAAACCCTGCGTGAACCGGTGCGTCTTGCCGAAGGCTTTGATGGCGGCGCGCTGGACGCCTTGGCGCTCGATCGCGGCTGGCAGGCGTTGGCGCGGTTCGGCAAGAAACTGCGCGGTTTCGAGGCCGGCCGCGTTCGCGCGGTGGCCACCAGCGCGGTGCGTGAAGCGGACAACGCGCAACTGTTTCTGGCCAGTGCCGAGCGGCATCTGGGCTTTCCCATCGACGTCATTTGCGGCCATGAAGAGGCGCGGCTGGTCTACGCCGGCGTGACCCATGCCTTGCCGAGCGCTGAAGACCTGCGCCTGGTGGTCGACATCGGCGGCGGTTCCACGGAATTGATCCTCGGCCAGGGCGCGCAACCATTGCTCACCGAAAGCATCGCCATCGGTAGCGGCACCTTGAGCACACGCTTTTTTCGCGGCGGCGACCTGTCCGCCGCTGCGCTGCAGGAAGCCGAACGCTTCGCCATCCTGCAGTTTGAAAAAGTTGCCCGGCGCTACCGCGCTCAGGGCTGGCAGCAAACCATCGGCTCTTCCGGCACCGCGCGCATGCTCGCCAAAGTGCTCAAGGCCAATCGCCTCAACGACTACGGTCAGGACGGCATCACCTACGGCGGGCTACTGCGCCTGTCGTTGCTTCTGCTGAAGGTGAACAACGTCCAGCAACTGAAACTGGCCGGGCTGCAACCTCATCGCCAGAGCATTCTGCCCGGTGGTCTGGTGTTGATGCTCGCGGCATTCAAAGTGTTCGGCATCGCGCAGATGCTGCCCTCCGAACCGGGCCTGCGCCTGGGCGTGTTGCACGGTTTGATGAGCCAGCACTAATCCTCGCCGCGACAGATTCGTCTCCCCTTAAACGGCGCGATCGACTAACATGCCGCCGCCGGTTCCCGAACGGGACTAATAGGGAATCCGAGGTGCTTGCTCAGCATTGATCGGAACTGCCCCCGCAACTGTAGGTGCCGAGCCTGCTCCACGACTGCCACTGGGTGAATCCCGGGAAGGCCGGAGCCAGGCGATGACGCATCAGTCAGGAGACCTGCCGGCACAGTGACTACTAACCGGCGGGGTGTCCGGGAAGGACATCGTGCCGTGCGCGTCTTCGTTGGCTGCCCGGCCTTGCGCTGTTTTCCTGACCGCGTTCGATGGTGTGTTTCCAGACCGTACTCTCCCGCTCCCCGTACGGTTCCCTCGGAGACTGCCCCATGCTGCTGCCCCGCATCGCCACCCTCATCACCGGCCTGACCCTTGGCGCCATGGCGCAGGCGGCACCGACTGTCTATCCGCTGACGGTGAAAAACTGCGGCAGCACCCTGACCTTCCAGCACGCCCCGACGCGCACCGTGACCATCGGCCAGGCCGGCACGGAAATGCTCTACGCCATGGGCCTGAGCGACGAAGTCGTCGGCACCTCGCTGTGGTTCAACAATGTGCTGGACAAGTACAAGGCACAGAACGACCTGATCGAGCGCCTGGCCGATAACGAACCGAGTTTCGAATCGGTGATCGGCAAGCGCCCGGAACTGGTGGCCGTGGAGCTGGAATGGATGGTCGGCCCGCAAGGCGCGGTCGGCACCCGCGAGCAGTTTCATGAGCTGAAGATTCCGACCTACCTGCTGCCTTCCGATTGCGAAGCCAAGGACAACCTCGTCGGCGCCGATGGCACGCGGCTGGCGCCGTTCCGCATCGACACGATTTACAAAAGCGTGAGCCAACTGGCGCAGATCTTCGATGTGCAGGAGCGCGGCCAGCAGCTCAACGACCAACTCAAGGCCAGCCTCGCCAAATCGATTGCCACCGCGCAAGGCAAACAGCTGAAGGACGCCAGTGCGCTGGTCTGGTTCTCCAGCGCGCAAATGGACATCGAGCCATTCGTGGCCGGGCACAAAGGCATTCCCGATTTCATGCTCAGCACCCTCGGCGTGCGCAACGTCGTGCAGTCCGATGAAGAATGGCCAACGGTCGGCTGGGAAACCATCGCCAAGGCCAACCCGACCTTCCTCGTCATCGCGCGCATGGATCGCCGACGCTTCCCCGCCGACGACTATGAAAAGAAACTCGCCTTCCTGCGCAGCGACCCGGTGACACGCAACATGGACGCAGTGAAACACAACCGCATCATCATTCTCGACGCCATGGCCATGCAGGCCAGCCTGCGCATGTTCGATGGCATCGAGCAACTGGCCACGGCCATCAACGGCTATGACCTGTCGCAATGAGTGCCAGTCTGATCCGTACGTTGCTGGCCCTGGCGACGCTGTTGATTGCAGTGGTTGCTGGCGTGGCCATTGGTGAAACCTCGATTGAACCGGGCGTGGTCGTGCAAGTGCTGGCGAACAAATTGTGGGGCGCCGGTTATGTGCTCGACCCTATCGATGAAGGCATCGTCTGGAACTACCGCCTGACCCGCGCACTGGTCGCGGCCGCGTGCGGTGCCGGTCTGGCGACGTGCGGGGTGATTTTGCAGTCGCTGCTGCGCAACCCGTTGGCCGATCCGTATCTGCTGGGGATTTCTGCCGGCGCTTCGACCGGGGCGGTGATGGTGGCGTTGCTCGGGGTTGGCGCCGGAATGATTTCGTTATCCGTCGGTGCCTTTGCCGGGGCAGTTACAGCGTTTGTGCTGGTGATTCTGTTGGCGCGGGTCAGCGGCTCGGCGAGCGGCACCGGGCAAATCATTCTCGCGGGGATCGCTGGCTCGCAGTTGTTCAACGCGCTCACGGCGTTTTTGATCACCCGCTCGGCCAGCTCCGAGCAGGCACGCGGGATCATGTTCTGGCTGCTGGGCAATCTCGGTGGCGTGCGCTGGCCATCGGTGTGGCTGGCGGTGCCGGTGGCCGTGTTGGGGTTGATTGTGTGTCTGTGGCATCGGCGGGCGCTGGATGCGTTTACCTTTGGCGCGGATTCGGCGGCATCTCTCGGCATTCCGGTGCGACGCGTGCAAATTCTGCTGATTGGCTGCGCGGCGCTGGTGACGGCAGTGATGGTGTCGATTGTCGGCTCGATCGGTTTTGTCGGTCTGGTGATCCCCCACGCGGCGCGCCTGTTGCTTGGCACCGGCCATGCACGCCTGCTGCCGGCCAGTGCATTGGGTGGCGCGGTGTTTCTGATTGCCGCTGATGTGTTGTCACGTACGCTGATCAAGGGTCAGGTGATTCCGGTCGGGGTGATTACCGCACTGGTCGGTGCGCCGGTGTTTGCCTTGATTCTGGTTGGCCGCAGGTCCGCACGATGAGCAGTGTTTTGGGTTGTTCTGGTCTGAGCTTCAGAGTGCGTGGCGCCGAGTTGCTCAGCGGTGTCAGCCTTAAGGTGCAGCGCGGCGAGACGCTGGGCATCGTCGGGCCGAATGGCGCGGGCAAATCCACCCTGCTGAAATTGCTGGCCGGGTTGCGCGAACCGAGCGCTGGTGAGGTGCTGCTTGAAGGTCAGCGCCTCGGCAAAATGGCCCGGCGCAGCATTGCGCAAAAGCTCGCGGTCGTTGAACAACAGGCCGACACCGACGACGGCATTCGCGTGTTCGATGCCGTGGCGTTGGGGCGCACGCCGTGGTTGTCGGCGCTGCAACCATGGTCGGCGGCGGACAATGCCATCGTCGAGCAGGCGCTCACCGACGTTGACGCGATGCACCTGCGCACGCGTCTCTGGCGCAGCCTGTCGGGGGGTGAACGGCAGCGGGTGCATATCGCTCGGGCATTGGCGCAGCGACCGCAGATTTTGTTGCTCGACGAGCCGGCCAATCACCTCGACATTCAGCATCAACTGACCATTCTCAACGTGGTGCAGGCGTTGCCGGTGACCACGCTGATTGCGCTGCATGATCTCAATCAGGCGCTGAAATGTGATCGTCTTGCGGTGCTGGAACGCGGGCGGCTGGTGGCGCTGGGCGAACCGTTGGCGGTGCTGACACCGCAGCGGTTACAGGAGACCTTCGGAGTCAGGGCGCACTACCTGACGGACCCGTTTGATGGGGCGCAGATTCTTCGATTCCACTCATGACGCTGTGCATGTGAATGGTCTGCCAGACCGGGTCAGCGTCGACATCGATGATCTCGAAACCCTGCCGCTGCCAGAACGCGATGGCGCCCGGCAGAAACGGATGGGTGTGCAGGTAAATCACGTCTACTGCGTTGGCGAGTGCCAGATCCTTGAGTGATCGATACAGTGCGCCGGCCAGCCCTGAACGGCGCTGCGCAGGCAGGACGAACAGACGCACTACCTCCACCACTGTGCGGTCGGGATAGACAAGGTGCGGGAAGCGTCGGTCGTAAGGAAGATAGCCGATGGACGCGACGATTTGCCCCGCCTGCCGAGCAATCAGAAAGCGCCCTGCCCCATGCAGATAAACCTCGGCAAAACGCGCCAGATCGTCGGGCATACCCGTCGCGCTCAGCTTCGGGAAAAGCTCGGCGCGGGCCTTTAGAACAAAATCCAGCACCTGGGCAATGTCTGCTTCAGACACTGCCTGAATAATCGGTTGATGACTCATGTAACGGCAAACACCTGGACTGCGGCTGGCCACATTAACAACAGCCTCCCGGCGATGCCAGCCATCCGTCTACCTGTAGGAGCTGCCGCAGGCTGCGATCCTTTGATCCTGTTTTCTAACAGCCAACATCAAAAGATCGCAGCCTGCGGCAGCTCCTACAGGGGGGTGTTTATTCGTGTCAGGCCAGCTCTTTGCGCAACTGGCGGGCAGCGGTGACCATGTGCACCAGCGCCGCTTCCGTCTCCGGCCAGCCACGGGTTTTCAAACCGCAGTCCGGGTTGACCCACAGCCGCTCGGCCGGAATCCGCTTGGCAGCCTTGCGCAGCAGATTAGCCATTTCCGAAGCATCCGGGATGCGTGGCGAGTGAATGTCATAAACGCCCGGGCCGATTTCGTTGGGGTACGCGAAGGCTTCGAAGGCATCCAGCAATTCCATGTCCGAACGCGAAGTCTCGATGGTGATCACGTCGGCATCCATCGCCGCAATCGACTCGATCACGTCGTTGAACTCGCTGTAGCACATGTGCGTGTGGATCTGCGTTTCGTCGCGCACACCCGAGGCGCACAGGCGGAACACTTCCGTCGCCCAGTCCAGATAATGCTGCCACTGCGCCTGACGCAACGGCAGCCCCTCACGGAACGCCGCTTCGTCGATCTGCACGATCTTGATGCCAGCGGCTTCCAGATCCACCACTTCGTCGCGAATCGCCAGTGCCAGTTGCCGCGCCTGCACTTCACGACTGACGTCTTCACGCGGGAACGACCACATCAGCATGGTCACCGGGCCGGTCAGCATGCCTTTCATGACTTTGTCGGTCAGGCCTTGGGCGTAGCGGATCCACTCGACAGTCATGGCTTGCGGACGGCTGAGGTCGCCGAAAATCACTGCCGGTTTCACACAACGCGAACCGTAGCTTTGCACCCAGCCAAAACGGGTGAACACGTAGCCATCGAGTTGCTCGGCGAAATATTCGACCATGTCGTTGCGCTCGGCTTCACCGTGCACCAGCACGTCGAGGCCCAGGCGCTCCTGGATTTCCACCGCGTGGCGGATTTCGCTGTGCATGGCTTCGGTGTATTCGGCTTCGGTCAACTTGCCTTGTTTGAACGACTGACGAGCGAGGCGAATCGACGCAGTTTGCGGGAACGAACCGATCGTCGTGGTCGGGAACAATGGCAGATCGAGTCCGGCGCGCTGCTTGGCAATGCGCTGGGCGAACAGCGACTGACGCCGACTGTCCTTGGCCGTGATAGCGGCAACCCGGGCTTGCACCGCAGGTTTGTGAATACGCGGCGACGCAGCGCGGGCAGCCTGCACCGCGCGGCTTTCAGTCAATGCGCGCAGCACTTTCGGCGCTTCAGGTTCGTTGACCGCTTGAGCCAGCACCGCGACTTCTTCGCACTTCTGCACAGCGAAAGCCAGCCAGCTTTTCAACTCGGCATCCAGTTTGTCTTCACGAGCCAGATCCACCGGGCTGTGCAGCAACGAGCAGGACGGCGCCACCCACAGCCGATCGCCCAGACGCTCATGGGCATGCTGCAACGTCGCCAAGGCACTTTCCAGGTCGCAGCGCCAGACGTTACGGCCGTTGACCACGCCCAGGGACAACACTTTATAAGCCGGCAAGCGATCAAGAATGGTCGGGTATTGCTCCGGTGCGCGCACCAGATCTATGTGCAAACCGTCGACCGGCAGGTTGGCGGCCAGACCGAGGTTTTCTTCCAGGCCACCGAAGTACGTGGCCAGCAGTTTTTTCAGCGGATCTCGCTGGATCTGGTTGTAGGCACGCTCGAAAGCGTTCTTCCATTCCTGCGGCAGGTCGAGCACCAGAATCGGCTCGTCGATCTGTACCCACTCGACGCCTTGAGCAGCAAGACGCGAGAAAATCTGCCCGTACAGCGGCAGCAAACGATCAAGTAATTCCAGCTTGTCGAACTCGGCACCTTTGGCCTTGCCCAGCCACAGATACGTCAGCGGGCCGATGATCACCGGTTTGACGTTATGGCCCAGTGTGCGTGCTTCTTCGACCTCTTCGAACAACTGCTCCCAGCCCAACTGAAACTGCTGATCCACGCTGAATTCCGGGACCAGGTAGTGGTAGTTGGTGTCGAACCACTTGGTCATTTCCTGGGCGTGCGCGCCGCCGCAGCAACTGTCGCTGACGCCACGGGCCATGGCGAACAGGGTCTGCAGATGGGCTTTGCCGTCGTGCGGACGGAAGCGTTCAGGGATCACACCGAACATCAGCGAGTGCGTCAGGACCTGGTCGTACCAGGCAAAATCGCCGACCGGGAGCAATTCGATACCGGCATTTTTCTGCAGGTCCCAGTGGGCCTTGCGCAGCTCGCGACCCACTTCACGCAGGCCGGCCTCGTTCAGTTCTCCTTTCCAGAACGCCTCTTGCGCTTTCTTCAGTTCGCGGTCGCGACCGATGCGCGGAAATCCAAGGGAATGGGCCAGTGCCATAACAAACAACTCCAATGTCTTGTTGATGGCGGCCATTGTCGGCATCGGTAGCTAGTGAGACAAACTCAATTTAATCTTGATCAACACGAGTTTCCCTCATGATCAAATCGTTGCTGAAAACACCTCTGACTTGTGCTTTGGCAAAAACATCAAACCGTTTTCGCAGCAGGAAATTTCTTCACAGATCAAGCGATTGGTGAGCGTAACGACGCCCTTTGAAAACTCGATGACGCCTCTGTGTAAACGCACTCAAACCCGCCCCGGCAGGTCTTTGATTTCGATCTATCGTTAGATCGAAATGGCTGAATTGGCGACCGACTAAAGGTTGCGACAGCCGATGTCTGAGCCTATGTTGCACGCGAGTCTTTTCCCCGCGATTGGAACGCGATCAACACCACTAAGAGGTGAAGAAATGTCAAAGGAATCACGCCCTGCCGTACTTGGGCTGATCGGCAATACTCCGCTTGTGCAAGTCACCCGCTTCGACACTGGGCCTTGCACGCTGTTTCTCAAACTCGAGTCGCAGAACCCCGGTGGTTCGATCAAGGACCGCATCGGTCTGGCCATGATCGACGCCGCCGAACGTGATGGTCGCCTGCAACCCGGCGGCACCATCGTCGAAGCCACTGCCGGCAACACCGGCCTGGGCCTGGCATTGGTTGGCCGTGCCAAAGGCTATCGCGTGGTGCTGGTGGTGCCGGACAAAATGTCCACCGAGAAAGTCCTGCACTTGAAGGCCATGGGCGCCGAGGTACACATCACCCGCTCCGATGTCGGCAAGGGCCATCCCGAGTATTACCAGGACGTCGCCGCCCGTTTGGCCAAAGACATTCCCGGCGCATTTTTCGCCGATCAGTTCAATAACCCGGCCAACCCGCTGGCCCACGAATGCAGCACCGCGCCAGAAATCTGGGCGCAGACCGAACATGATCTGGACGCCATCGTCGTCGGTGTCGGTTCCGCGGGAACCCTGACTGGCCTGAGTCGCTTCTTCAAGCGTGTGCAGCCGGATCTGGAAATGGTCCTGGCCGATCCCGTCGGTTCGGTGATGGCGCAATACAGCCGCGACGGCTCTCTGCCAACGCCGGGTTCATGGGCGGTGGAAGGTATCGGCGAGGACTTCATTCCGTCGATCACCGACCTCTCCAGCGTGCGCCACGCCTACTCGATCAGCGATGAAGAAAGCTTCGATCACGCCCGCCAGTTGCTCAAGGCTGAAGGCATTCTCGGTGGCTCGTCGACCGGCACCCTGCTCGCGGCGGCGCTGCGTTACTGCCGCGAACAGACCGAGCCGAAACGCGTGGTGAGTTTCGTCTGCGACACCGGCACGCGCTATCTGTCGAAGGTCTACAACGACCAATGGATGACCGATCAAGGCCTGCTACAGCGCAAAGGTTATGGCGACCTGCGTGACCTGATCGCCCGGCGTTTCGAAGACGGCCGCGTGATCAGCGTCGGCCCCGACGACACCCTGCTGACCGCGTTCCAGCGCATGCGCCTGGCCGATGTTTCGCAGTTGCCGGTGCTGGTGGAAGGCAAGCAACTGGTCGGCGTGATCGATGAATCAGACATCCTGCTGCCAGTGCACGAAGATGCCGCGCGCTTCAGTCAATCGGTGTCCAGCGTGATGACCGACAAGCTGCAAACCCTCGCGCCGGGCGCCAGCCTTGCCGAGCTGGAATCGGTGCTCAGCCGTGGCCTCGTCGCCATCATTGCCGATGCATCGGGCTTCCATGGTCTGATCACTCGCACCGACATGCTCAACCAATTACGGAGATCCCTCGCATGAGTCAGCACGACGATAAATCCCAAGGCTTCGCGACCCGGGTGATCCACGCCGGGCAGACGCCGGACCCGACCACCGGCGCGCTGATGCCGCCGATCTACGCCAACTCCACCTACCTGCAAGACAGCCCCGGCGTGCACAAGGGTTTCGATTACGGCCGCTCGCACAACCCGACGCGGTTTGCCCTGGAGCGTTGCGTGGCGGATCTTGAAGGTGGCACCCGCGCATTCGCCTTTGCCTCCGGGTTGGCGGCGATTTCCACGGTGCTGGAATTGCTCGATGCCGGTTCGCACATCGTCTCTGGCAACGACTTGTATGGCGGCACCTTCCGCCTGTTCGACAAGGTCCGTCAGCGCAGCGCCGGGCACCGTTTCAGCTTCGTTGATCTAGCCGATCTGTCGGCGTTCGAAGCGTCGTTGCAGGACGACACGCGCATGGTCATGGTCGAGACGCCGACCAACCCGCTGCTGAGCCTGTCGGATCTGGCTGCGATCGCACGTATTTGCCGTGCTCGCGGGATTATCTGCGTGGCCGACAACACCTTTGCCAGCCCGTATATCCAGCGGCCGCTGGAGTTGGGTTTCGACATCGTGCTGCACTCGACCACCAAGTACCTGAACGGTCACTCCGACGTCATCGGCGGCATCGCCGTGGTCGGGCAGAACGAAGAACTGGCCGAGAAACTGGGCTTCTTGCAGAACGCAGTCGGTGCGATTGCCGGGCCGTTCGATGCGTTTCTGACCCTGCGCGGGGTGAAAACCCTGGCACTGCGCATGGAACGTCATTGCAGCAACGCGCTGGATCTGGCGCAGTGGCTGGAACAACAGCCGCAGGTCAAACGCGTCTACTATCCGGGGCTGGCCTCGCATCCGCAGCATGAATTGGCCAAGCGCCAGATGCGCGGTTTCGGCGGGATGATTTCCGTCGATCTGAACAGTGATCTGGATGGTGCGCGGCGCTTTCTCGAGAACGTGAAGATCTTCGCGTTGGCGGAAAGTCTCGGTGGCGTAGAAAGTCTGATCGAGCACCCGGCGATCATGACTCACGCGACCATTCCGGCTGATACCCGCGCCAAACTGGGGATCGGCGATGGTCTGGTGCGACTGTCGGTTGGCGTTGAAGACGTCGAAGACCTGCGCGCTGACCTGGCGCAGGCGCTGCAAGCGATCTGACCTTGCAGGAACGACAAAGCCCGCACGAAGCGGGCTTTGGTGTTCGAGTAGGCGGCCAGTGCTGGTCTCTGGCTTACAAGGTTTATCGGGCTTCCCACAGTACCGGGCCAAATTGAAAAGGTACGGCCTCGGCTGCTTCACACGGCATAAGGGCTGGATCTCAGCGCGGAGATCTTTCTAACCGTGTACCTTTCGGAGCGCGCCCCACGCCCCCTTGCTATCCGATTGCGCATCAGTCTGCGTCTTCGCCTACATCTTTGAGCCTAGCAAAGGCTGGTCAGCGCGAATCAGTGTTTTTAGACTGATTTGAGCTTTGCCCGAATCGGGCAGGAAGAGAAGCGCCTAACGCCCGTCGATCCCCCCGCCCTACCGCTTCGCAATCGCGATCTATACTCAATCAGTTCGATCATGTTTCTGTCGACACCCGCGCGCCGGATGGTGTGCCCGTGCCTTTCGCCAACCAGGTTAACCCGAGCCAAATCAGTCGTAGCGCCCGCGAACACGCGGCGAACGATGCCTTATCGCTTTGTGGCTGCTGGGTCGTGGAGAAAAACTATGAAACACAAGCTGTTGTCAGGCGTGCTTCTGGCGGTCGTGGCGACCGTTGTGGTGCCCAATGTCTGGGCGGCGCAGCCGCAGGCGTTGGCGTCCGACGGGGCGGATCATGTGGGTGCCGGGGCGGTGGCATCGGATGGGGCTGATCATGTCGGTGCCGGTGCAGTCGCTTCTGATGGTGCCGATCATGTAGGTGCAGGAGCCGTTGCGTCCGATGGCGCCGACCATGTCGGTGCCGGTGCAGTCGCTTCTGATGGTGCCGATCATGTAGGTGCAGGAGCCGTTGCGTCCGATGGCGCCGACCATGTCGGTGCAGGCGCGGTGGCTTCTGACGGTGCCGACCATGTCGGTGCAGGCGCCGTGGCTTCTGACGGTGCTGATCATGTCGGTGCGGGCGCACTGGCTGCGGATGGCGCCGATCGCACTGGCGTCAACCGGGTTGCCTATTCCCGCGTCGGCGTCGGTTCTGATCGTGTTGCATCCGCGTTGATGACGGGCAGTTATTCCGACCAGTTCAACAGCCCGCAGTAATCTTCCCTTGGCCCAACGGGCGGTTCCAGCGAACCGCCTGTTGAGCATCGCACTAGCACATTTGTGCTAATCGACCGCCCTGCCACCCGGCGTTATATTCCCCCGCACCCCCGATGTTCCCCAACGTTGCCTGTTCGCAGCGTGCGGGATCGTTGTGCCTGGAAATCAGAACAACACCAAGGAAGACACACCATGAAACTCCATACAAACCTCTGCAAGATCGCCTTGGTCGGCGCCGTGCTGCTCGGCGTGGCCGGCTGTCAGACCGTCAAGCCCACTGAAGCGAGCATGAAAGAACGCGCGCAAACGGTGATTGGTAAACCGGTGTCGAAAATAGACAACATCCGCAACGACAGCACCCTCACTTACTACACCGCCTACACCCCGGCCGGGGAATACAACTGTGAGTTGCCCAGCGGCGTAATCATCGCCGTGGCGAGCATGGGCATGATGTCTCCGCCGCTGTCATGCCTGCCGAAAGGCGCCTCGCCGATTCCACTGCAGTAACTTCCCCGCCCGGTAAAGGACACGTTTGCCCATGAAAACCCTGATCGCAACACTCACCCTCAGCGCCCTGTTCCTGACTGGCTGCGCCACGCCGAAACAGTGGGAAGCCACCGGCGGCAGCAAAAACGATGGCGTCGTCCAGGTCTCCTATGAACTGGGCCAATTCGAAAGCGGCCAGACCAGCGCCGAACAAGGCCTGACCGTCGCCGCGCAACGCTGCAAGACCTGGGGCTACAAAAACGCCGAGGTCACCGGCTCCGAGAAAAACATCTGCCGCACCATGGGCCAGTACAACTGCCTGCAGACCACCATCACCCAGGATTACCTGTGCAAGCGCTGAACACGCACTAACCCTGTAGGAGCTGTCGAGTGCAACGAGGCTGCGATCTTTTGATTTTGATCCTGAAAATGAAGATCAAAAGATCGCAGCGTGCCGCAGCTCCTACGGGGGTTGGGTTTGCGGTTGGTGATCGCGCAAGTCTCGCAAAGTTGCGCGCAGTTCGGCCGGGCGTACCGGTTTGGACAGGATGGCGATGTCGCGGTCGTGCAGGGCTGCCTGGATTTTCTCGACGTCATGCCCGGTGATGATCATCGCCGGTACCGCCCAACCGCGCTGCCGGCGCACATCATCGATACATTCGACGCCGGTGGCATGGCTGCCGAGGTCATAATCGGCGACGATGATGTCGCAGTCGGTGACCAGGTCCTGAGCCGTCAACTCGGCCTGAACCACACAGCCCCAACGCTCCAGCAACGCTGAAGTCGCCAGCAGCACATTGCGGTCATCTTCCACCAGGCACACCTTCAGCCCGGTCAGCAAACCGACTTGGCGCGCCTCATTCCGATTGACCGTTACCTGCGGTGGCGCGGTGATCGGCAAGCCGTACAAAGTCACCGCCGTTCCCCGCCCGAGCCGCGAGCGCAGAGCAACGTCGACACCGATCAATTCACCCAACCGCTTGACGATCGACAGCCCCAGCCCAACGCCTTCGACATCCTTGTCGCGCACTTGCCGCACCCGATAAAACTCATCGAACACCTTGCCCAGATGCTCATCGGCGATACCGTTGCCTTGGTCATAAATCACAACGGCCAGCCCTGCCCCGCGCCGGCGCACGCCAATCAATACGGGCCGGTGCGCACCGTATTTGAAGCAGTTGGACAGCACGTTCTGCACCATAGTCGCCAGCAACGCCGGATCGGTCTGAACCCAGTAGGAACAAGGACGCAAACGCAGCTCCACGCCTGCCCAACGCGCCGCCTCGGCGTTCTGACGGATCAGCTCCGCCAGCCATTCGCCGAGATTCACGCTTTGCAGTTTGGGCAACACGCGCCCGTTGTCGAGGGTGTACAGGTCGAGAATCGAGCGGAACAATTGCGACACGTTGAGCAACGAACGGTCGATGTTGTCGACCAACCGCCGCTCGTCTTCACCCAAGTGCGACTCACGCAGGCACGCGGTAAACAGACCAATCGAATGAATCGGCTGGCGCAAATCATGACTGGCCTGAGCGAGAAATCGCGACTTTTCCAGATTCGCCGCCACCGCCTCTTCGGAGGCCTTGCGCGTACGTTCCAGCAACAAGTGCGCATAAAACGGAATCACCGTGCTGGTAAGCATCAGCATCAACACCATGAACGGTTGCGCCTGCCACACTGGCGTCAGCCGATAAACACACAGCAACGCCACTAACGCCAGCGCCGTGGCGATCGCCAGATAGCGCGAGCCATAACGCATGCCATTGCCGAGGTTGACCCAGATAATCACCGCATACAGCGGCAACGCCGCCTCACCACCGATCACCAGCCCGAAGCAGGTGCCGGTGTAATCGTGAACCATGGCGAAAATCCGTCGCGCCGGATAATGCCCCGGCCAGCGCGCAATCGCCTGACGCAAGCCGATCGAGGCCAGCAAAAACACAATGATGTAGGTGATCACCGGCAGATAGGTATCGAAGCGCTGGCCCGGCAAAAAGCCCAGTATGAGCATGTAAACCACGGCAATACTGGCGATGATGATGCGCAGATTGGCTTGGTCGAGTTCGGTGTTTTTCTCGAACTTCATGGTTAAACGTCCTTGTGCGGCAATCGTCAGTTTCCGAATCAGCCTACAGGCAACCTTCGCGCCCGGTGCTAAGGTGCAAGCCTTGAGTAACGCCTGACCCAGGGAGGGTCATGCCATGAACTGCCGAATTATCATAGCCGACGATCACCCGATGTTTCGCGAAGCGATGCTGCGCACGGTGCAGCGGTTGCTGCCCGAAGCCGTTATCGAAGAAGCCGGCGATCTCGACGCGGTGCTGGCCCTGCTGCCTTTGGGTGACGAACCAGACACCTTGATTCTCGACCTGCGTTTCCCCGGACTCACCTGTGTCAGCCAGCTCGGCGAACTGCGTCGGCGCCTGCCGCGCACCACGCTGATTGTGGTGTCGATGGTTGATGATGAGTCGCTGATCAACGAAGTCATGGCCGCCGGGATCGACGGTTTCATCGGCAAGAACATCGCCCCGGATGAAATCGGCCAGGCGATTCTGGCGATTCGCCAAGGTGAAGTGCTGGTGAAGTTCGCACCATCGGGCCTGCTGCCGCTGGAAACCGGCGCTGCCCTCACACCTCGTCAGCAGGATGTGTTGCGCTTGATCGCTCAAGGCAAGACCAACAAGGAAATCGCCCGCGAACTGGATATTTCACCGTTCACGGTGCGGATTCATGTGTCCTCACTGTTGCGCACGCTGAACGTGCCTTCGCGGGCGGCTGCCGCCGTGAAATACACGGGGACTCTGTAAGAGCCGCCGAAGGCTGCGATCTTTTGCCTTTGTTTTTCAAAGACAAGATCAAAAGATCGCAGCCTTCGGCAGCTCCTACATGGGGAGTTAAGGGTCGACTTGCGCCATCAGCTCCGGCACCGATTCCGGCCGTTTCGCATAACGCTGAGCGAGCACCGCACAGACCATCAACTGGATCTGATGAAACAGCATCAGCGGTAGAATCAACACGCCAATCGTGCTACCGGCAAACAACACCTGCGCCATCGGCACACCGGTGGCCAGGCTCTTTTTCGAACCGCAGAACAGAATGGTGATGCGGTCTTCCTGGCTGAAGCCGAAGGCCTTGCCCAGCAGCGTCGACGCCAGCAGCACCAGCGCCAGCAGAATGCAGCAGACCACCACCAGCCCCAGCAGATCAATCACCGGAATCTGATGCCAGATGCCTTCGTTGACCGCCTCGCTGAACGCGCCGTAGACCACCAACAGAATCGAACCCTGATCAACGAACTTCAGCCAGTTCTTGTTGCGCCCCACCCACGCGCCGATCCAGCGACGGGCGATCTGCCCGGCAATGAATGGCAGGAGCAATTGCACGCTGATTTTCAGGATCGCCTCCAGCGTCGAACCGCCATCACCGTGGACGTTGAGCAGCAGCGTTACCAACAACGGCGTGAGGAAAATCCCGAACAGGCTCGATGCCGCCGCGCTGCAGATCGCCGCCGGAATATTACCGCGCGCCAAGGAGGTGAACGCGATTGCCGACTGCACCGTGGCCGGCAGTGCACACAGGTAAAGCATGCCCATGTACAGCTTGTCGCCGATCAGCGGTGACAGCAGCGGTTTCAACGCCAGGCCCAGTAACGGGAAAAGCACAAACGTCAAACCGAACACCAGCAGATGCAGGCGCCAGTGACCGGCGCCGGCGATGATCGATTCGCGGGAAAGCTTGGCGCCGTGCAGGAAAAACAGCAGCGCGATGGCGATGTTGGTCAGCCAGCCGAAGCCAACGGCGACCTCGCCGCTGGCCGGCAGGAAGCTGGCCAGCAGCACGACGCCGATCAGCGTCAGTGTGAAGTTATCGGGCAAAAAACGTGGGCGAGTCATGGTCGGTTCATCCGGGGGTTGCCAGTGCGTGCCGACGACTCTAACGTGACTGCCAATTACCGACTAACGCCGAAGAGCCACAAGATGCCGCGTAAAGGACATGACAAAAGCGTTCGCCGCAGCATTCCCGGGCTGCCCAGCCTGCCGCGTCCACTCTACGGCCGTACCGAATCGCTGCCCAATCGCGCCCTGACCCGGCGCCACAGCCACCCGTGGGTGCAGTTGTCCTACGCGATTCAGGGTGTGCTGGAAATCCAGACCAGCGTCGGCCGCTTCGTCGCCCCGCCGGAGCGCGCCGTGTGGATCCCGGCGGGCGTGCCGCATCGGGTATTCAGCTCGCCGCACACGGAAATGCGCAGCCTCTACATCGATTGCAGCGTTGCCGGATGGGCAATCGAGCGCTGTCATGTGCTCGGCGTCAGCGATCTGCTCAGGGAACTGATCCGCGCGTTCAGTCAGGTTCCCGTGGAATACGACCAGAGCGGCCCGCACGGACGTCTCGCCCAAGTGATCCTCGATCAACTGGCCGAAGCGCCGCAGATCGACCTGATGTTGCCGCTGCCGCAAGACGCGCGCTTAAAGCAGATCTACCAGAGCCTGGAACACCATCCGGAACAGCAAACCACGCTGAGCCACTGGAGCGAGAAGTTCGGCGTCACCGAAAAGACCCTTACGCGCCTTTTTCTGCGCGACACCGGCCTGACCTTCCGCGCCTGGCGTCAGCGCTTGCGCCTGCTCGGCGCGCTGACACCGCTGGAAAAAGGTGAACGCGTCACCGACGTCGCGTTGGCCTGTGGGTACGACTCGACGTCGGCGTTCATTGCGGCGTTTCGCCAACAGTTCGGCGAAACACCGGGGGAGTTTTTTCGTTGATCAGCGATCCGCCAGTTCTTCCAGCAAATCTGCTGACGGCACGAAATACAGGCTGCCCGTGACCGCAGTACTGAAATCCAGCAACTTGTCGTAGTTACCCGGCGGCTTGCCGACAAACATGTTTTCCAGCATCTGCTCCATCGGCTCCGGCGAGCGCGCGTAACCGATAAAGAACGTGCCGAACTCCCCTGCCCCGGGCCGGCCGAACGGCATGTTGTCACGCAGGATCTTCACCTCCTGGCCTGCAGCGTTGGTGATGGTGGTCAGCGCACTGTGCGAGTTGCTCGGTTTGACCGCGTCATCCAGTTCTATGTCGGAGAGTTTCGTGCGACCAATCACGCGTTCCTGCGCTTCAACGCTCAAGCCGTTCCAGGCGCTCATGTTGTGCAGGTACTTCTGCACGAGCACGTAACTGCCACCGCTGAAATCCGGATCTTCGTCACCGACGATGGTGAAATTCACCGCTTTGCGCCCGACCGGGTTTTCCGTGCCGTCGACAAATCCGATGATGCTGCGCATGTCGAAATAGCGGAAACCCTGAACCTCGTCGACCACGGTCACGGCATCGCCCAGCGCGGCCATGATTTGCGTGGCCAGTTCGAAACACAGGTCCATTTGATCGGCGCGAATGTGCAGCAGAAGATCGCCCGGGGTTGCCGGAGCGTGCCGCCCTTCCCCGCCAAACTCGCGAAAACCGTGCAGCGACGCTGGCCGAGGATGGCCGAACAGGCGATCCCAAGCATTCGAAGAAAAGCCGCAGATGCACGTCAGGTTGCCGGTCGGTACACGCTTGCCCACCGAACGCACCAGCCCGGCGACATCGCCGCACCAGTCTTTGACGGTTTGCGCAGCATCAGCCCCGGCATTCAGCGTCGCGACGATGAAAATCGCGCTGCTGGTGATCGGGCTGCACACCGCTTGAGGTTCGAGAATGTCGGTATTCATCGCTGGAAATGTTGCTCCGTAAAGACTGCCCGAGCTGTTAACGAGGGCAGATACTTCGTTTTTAACGAACTGTTGCGCAGAAATAAACGATTTTTCTTTGCCGCAAACCCGTCGTTAGCATGGCCTCGTCTGACCCCAATCCAATAATAGACAGGGAGCGTGACATGCCAGCCACAAACATCAATATCGGCGAACCGTGGATGTGGGGCGCCTTCATCGTCTTCGTGCTTGCGATGCTGGCATTGGACCTGTTTGTCTTCGGTGGGCGCAAGGCGCATCGGGTGTCAGTGCGCGAAGCCTTGTCCTGGGTCATCGCCTGGTGCTTGCTTGCACTGAGCTTCGCGGCCCTGCTCTGGTGGTATTTGCACGGCGCGTTCGGCGCGGAAATCGCCCGGGAGAAAACCCTCGAATTCCTCACCGGTTATTTGATCGAGCAATCGCTGTCGATCGACAACATGTTCGTCTTCGTGATGATCTTCAGCTACTTCGCCGTACCGCCGGAGCTTCAGCGGCGCGTGCTGCTGTACGGCGTGCTCGGGGCGATCGTGATGCGCGCGGTGATGATTTTTGCCGGGGTGTGGCTGGTGTCGCAGTTCGAATGGCTGCTGTATGCGTTCGGTGTGTTTTTGATCTTCACCGGGATCAAGATGCTGGTGTTCGCCGAGCAGCAACCGGATCTGGACAAGAACCCGCTGTTGCGTTGGGTGCGCAGTCATATGCGCATCACCAGCAGCTTTCATGGTGAACGCTTTTTCGTCCTGCAGAACGGCGTGCGCTGGGCCACGCCGATGTTTCTGGTGTTGGTGCTGATCGAGGCCAGTGACTTGATGTTCGCGGTCGACAGCATCCCGGCGATCTTCGCCGTGACCACTGACCCGTTCATTGTATTCACTTCGAATATCTTCGCGATCATGGGATTACGTGCGCTGTATTTCCTGCTGGCGGACATGGCGGACCGCTTTCACTTGCTCAAGTATGGGCTGGCGATTGTGCTGGTGTTTATCGGCGGCAAGATGGTGTTGATGCCGTGGCTGCACATGCCGGTGGAATGGTCGCTGGCGGTGGTGGGTGGGGTGATCCTCGGGTCGGTTTTGCTGAGCCTGGTGGTCACCCGAGAAAGCGAACGCAGCACTGAATGACACACCATAAAACCCTGTAGGAGTGAGCCTGCTCGCGATAGCGGTCTGTCAAACGACGCGATGTTGACTGATCTGGCGCTATCGCGAGCAGGCTCACTCCTACAGGGGGAGCGGTGTTATTTGTCAGACTTGATGCTGGTCCACACCCGTGTACGCACACGCTCAAGTTTCTGCGGCAACGGCTGCACAACGTAGAGGTTTTTCAGCGCCTCAGGTGTCGGCGTCAGGTTCGGGTTGTCGGTGATTTCCTTGTTGATCAGCGGCATCGAATCCTTGTTCGCATTCGGGTAACCGAGAAAGTCACTGATCGGCGCGATCACTTTCGGGTCGAGCAGGTTGTTGAGGAACTCATGCGCCTCGGCGACGTTCTTCGCGCTCTTCGGAATGGCGAAGGTGTCGAACCAGATCGGCGCGCCCTCCTTCGGCAAGCGCCAGTCGACCACTACGCCGTTTTTCGCCTCTTTGGCGCGGTTGCCGAACTGATAGAAGCTGCCGGAGTAACCGATGGCCACGCAGATGTCGCCGTTGGCGATGTCGGTCATGTACTTGGCCGAGTTGAAGTAGGTCACGTACGGACGAACCTTGAGCATCAGCTCCTTGGCTTTTTCATAGTCGGCGGGGTTCTGGCTGTTCGGGTCGAGGCCCAGATAATGCAGAGCCAGCGGCAGGATTTCCGTCGGCGAATCGAGCATCGCCACGCCGCAGGATTTGAGCTTTTCCATGTTCTCCGGTTTGAACACCAGATCCCAGCTGTCCACCGGCGCGTTGTCGCCCAGTGCCGCTTTGACTTTGGCCGGGTTGAAGCCGATCAGCACGGTGCCGACCATGTAAGGCACACCGTACTGGTTGCCCGGATCGTTCTTGCCCAGCAGTTTCAGCAGTTCCGGATCCTGGTGGCTCCAGTTCGGCAGTTTCGATTTATCCAGTTTCTGAAACACACCAGCCTTGATCTGCGTTTCAAGGAACTGGTTCGACGGCACGACAAGGTCGTAACCGGAGTTGCCGGTCAGCAGTTTGGCTTCAAGGGATTCGTTGGTATCGAAGGTGTCCCAGGTCACTTTGATGCCGCTTTTTGCAGCGAAATCCTTGGGCACGGACGGCAGGATGTAGTCCGCCCAGTTGTACACGCGCAGTACGCGTTGCTCAGCCTGGACAGCGCCGGCCAGCAGCGACAGCCCACACACAGTGGCACCCAGAATGCGTTTCATCGTGACCATGGTTGTTCCCCAAAAGGCAGCGTGAGTTCGATGGTTTTTATGTTCTGTACACGGCAGCGGCTGTAAAGGTAGCCAAGGGTAAAAAGGGTCGAGCGTCTTGTTGTGGTTTTGATTCTTGCTGACAGCGTAGCTGGAGCCCAGTGGGGGATGGGCCAAAAGGGGATCGATGTGGCCAATTTGATTGACCGTCGGGATGCGTAAACGAAAAAGCCCGGCACTTGGCCGGGCATTGTCGGGTAACGGATCAGCTCAATCGGTGTAACCCAGTCTCGCCGCCCTGCTCTGCTGTGTCTGGCCGCGTGTCGCCAAGCAGTAATACAGGGGAACAGTCACCACCAGGCCGACCAGCCAGGACAGATCCGCGCCGTCGACCAGATTGGCGTAAGGCCCGACGTACAGCGAAGTATTGGCAAACGGCAACTGCACGAGGATGCCGATGAAGTAAGCAATGATCGCGTGCAGATTAAAGCGCCCGTATATCCCGCCATCGGCGCGGAAGATTGAGGTGATGTCATAGCAGCCGCGCTTGATCAGGTAGAAGTCGATGAGGTTGATCGACGCCCACGGCACCAGCACCAGCAGCAGCGCCAGAATCAAACCGATGAACTCGGAAATGAAATCCGCCGATGCGCCCAGCGCAACCACGCAGCAACCCGCGAGTACCACGCTCGACAACGCTACGCGCACCTTGATGCTCGGCGTCCATTGGCTGGCGAAGGTCTGGATCGAGGTGATGATCGAGAGCACCGCGCCATACAGGTTCAACGCGTTGTGACTGATGATATTCAGCAGAAACAACACCATCAGAATCGGCCCCAGCCACCCGGTCGATTGCTTGACCGCGACCATCGCTTCGGTGCCTTCCGGGGTCGCCAGCACCGCCACGGCGCCGAAGCTGAATGACAGAATCGTCCCCAGCGTCGCGCCCAGATAAGTCGCCCAGAACGGCTTGGCAATGCCAATGTCCGCCGGCAGGTAACGCGAATAGTCAGACACATACGGTGAAAAGCTGATTTGCCAGATGATCCCCAGCGACACCGTCGCCAGCCAGCCGGACAAGTTAAAACTGCCGCGAGTGAGAAAGTCCGCCGGCAAGTCATGGGCAAAGATATAGATGAACCCGGCGAGCAACGCGCTGCCCATCACCCAGGTGCCGATGCGATTCAGCGTATGGATGAAGTTGTAGCCGATCACGCCAATCGCCGTGGCCGCCAGTGCGCCGATCAGAATACTCAACGGCGCCGGCACCGACGGCGCAATGCCGACAATGGATTTACCGGCCAGCACGATGTTGGAAATGAAGAAACCGATGTAGATGATCGCCGCGAAGAACACGATCAGCAGCGCGCCATAACGGCCGAACTGGCCGCGACTCTGGACCATTTGCGGAATGCCCATGCGCGGGCCTTGCGCCGACGCCAGCGCAATCACCACCCCGCCAATCATGTGCCCGAGCGCAATCGCCAACAGCCCCCAGAGCAGATCGAGATGGAACACCTGAACCACCATGGCGCCGGTGACGATGGGCAGTGGCGCAATGTTGGTGCTGAACCAAAGAGTGAATAGGTCGCGGGCCTTCCCGTGGCGTTCCGCGAGTGGGACGTAGTCGACCGTATGGTTCTCGATCAACGGATCTTGCCGGGACATCTGGGACATATGCATGAACTCGAGTTTGTCTGTTCTTATCTTTGTATGAAGCCAAACCGGGGGGACTCTTTGGTCGTCCCTCAGATGCAGACCATATTATGGTATTCCAAACAATTCACAAGACTGATCCGTAGTTTACGACGCCAGCTGATACGCCATCCTCGCTGAAACCGTGGCCTGCAGACCAGCCGAAAGCCCCGTAAATGCTGAGTTTCCGACGAACGCGGCACGTTTATCGGTTCAGCTTAAAAGCCCTTGCAAAGATTGAATACTGGTATACCATCAGACCAACAAACACATAAAAACAGCGTCACAACACCCGAGGACCGACCAATGATCGATGCCGCCATCTACAAACAAGTCATGGGCTCGTTCCCGTCCGGCGTAACCGTTATCACCACCCTGGACGATGACGGTCAGATCGTCGGCCTGACTGCCAGCGCCTTCAGCTCGCTGTCGATGGACCCGGCGCTGGTGCTGTTCTGCCCCAACTACAGTTCCGATTCCTATCCGGTGCTGATCAAGAACAAGCGCTTTGCCATTCACGTTCTCTCCGGCGGTCAGCAGAGCGAGGCCTACGCCTTCGCCCGCAAAGGCAAGGACAAGGCCCAAGGCATCGAGTGGACCTTGAGCGAACTGGGTAACCCGATCCTGGCCAACGCGACGGCTATCATCGAATGTGAGCTGTGGCGCGAATATGAAGGTGGCGACCACGCCATCATGGTCGGCGCGGTGAAGAACCTGATCGTCCCCGAGCAAATCGCCGGGCCGCTGGTGTATTGCCACGGCAAGATGGGCGCCCTGCCCGTCCTGGCCTGATCGTCAGCCCCGCACAATTCAACTGTAGGAGTGAGCCTGCTCGCGATAGCGATTTATCCGATGTCGATATGTTTTCTGACACACCGCCATCGCGAGCAGGCTCACTCCTACAAGTTTTGTAGCCTCAACAACAAAAGATCCGAGGAAGCGTCATGAAATTTTCCCTGTTCATCCACATGGAACGCTGGGACGAAAGCGTCAGCCACCGCCAACTGTTCGAAGACCTCACCGAACTGACCCTGATGGCCGAGACCGGCGGTTTCAGCACCGTATGGATCGGCGAACACCACGCCATGGAATACACCATTTCGCCGAGCCCGATGCCATTGCTCGCCTACCTCGCCGCCAAAACCACCACCATCCACCTCGGCGCCGGCACCATCATCGCGCCGTTCTGGCATCCGCTGCGGGTTGCCGGTGAATGCGCGTTGCTCGACGTGATCAGCAACGGCCGCATGGAAGTCGGCCTGGCCCGTGGCGCCTATCAGGTTGAATTCGATCGCATGGCCGGCGGTATGCCTGCCTCATCCGGCGGTCAGGCACTGCGGGAAATGGTCCCGGTGGTCCGCGCCCTGTGGCAAGGCGACTACGCCCACGACGGCGACATCTGGAAATTCCCCACCTCGACCAGCGTACCGAAGCCGATCCAGCAGCCGAACCCGCCGATGTGGATCGCCGCCCGCGACCCGGATTCGCACAACTTCGCCGTGGCCAACGGCTGCAACGTGATGGTCACGCCGCTGATGAAGGGCGACGAAGAAGTCCTCGACCTGAAGAACAAGTTCCAGACTGCGCTGGACAACAACCCCGACGTGCCACGCCCGCAACTGATGGTGCTGCGTCACACCCACGTGCACACCGCTGACAACCCGGATGGCTGGAAAGTCGGCGCGAAAGCCATCTCACGTTTCTATCGCACCTTCGATGCGTGGTTCGGCAACAAGCAAACCCCGGTCAACGGCTTCCTCGCGCCAAGCCCGGAAGAGAAATTTGCCGGGCGTCCGGAGTTTGAGCTGGAGAGTTTGCACAAGACGGCGATGATCGGGACGCCGGAAGAGATCATTCCGCGGATCAAGTACTACCAGGAACTGGGGGTGGACGAGTTCAGTTTCTGGTGTGACAACAGCTTGCCGCATGAGGAGAAGAAGAAGTCGTTGGAGCTGTTTATCAAGCATGTGGTGCCGGCGTTTCGGTAACCGCTTACTGGCTCGGCCCGGTAAATGAAAACGCCCCGGCAGAGTTCGGGGCGTTTTAGTGTTACGCGGGTTCATCGTCCCAGAAATTTCCTGCGGGTGCGTATTGTCCATCCCGGAAAACAGCGCACCAACCAAAGCTTCGGTAGAACATTTCAAGATCAATGATTTGATAAAGGCCTTCGCTAATTTTACTTAACGTAATCAGACTATTGGCATAGTGAGTGTATTGACCACCCGCCCCGGCGACCGCCCGTCGTTCCAGTTCCTCACGACTCCAGCCCGATACGATCCCGGATGACTCAGGGACCGTATCCGAGAAGGAAATTTCGAACTGCGTTGAAACCTTGCAAAGGCAGGGAATCCGTTGCTGTCTGAGCAAATTATCGGAAATGAGGTTGTCAGGGAAATGAATGTGTAATTTCAAATGGCTCAGGCTCCGATGAGGCTACGTTGACCTGGAAAACGGTGAAAAACGGGGTCAGCCGACGTTTCTAAATATTCGCTAAACATGGTCTACCCGCATTTATTTCATACCACTGTACGGATCAGCGATATTATCACCCAGCTCAGTAATTGCCTCTTTGATCTCGATAGCTACTTCTGAGGACAGCTCACTGATATTTTGGCTTGATATAAAGTCAAACAGTCCAACCAACCCAAGGTTTGCCGCAACGACGATCGATCCCTCAGCAAATTCGAAATCAAACCCATCCCACTCACTGATCAAGACTTTTTCAATTTGAGTCTTTAGTGGCTCGCACAACGGTTCATAGGTGTGCCACTGACGATCACTGAGCTCTAACAAAGCCACTAAAAAATCATGCTTTGACTTTCCAGATAAAGACTTCTCCATCAGCAGTTCATGTAGCTCCTTTGCCACATCTTCTACAGGCATCGAGTCAGGAAGCGATTGATAATAAAAAAAAGTCTTCGTCATTTATAATCCACATGCAATAAAGGGTAGCGGGGACACGGCGCGCTTTCGGAATATTCTCTAAAAGTGTTCTACCCCACTTATCCTCCGCTTCCAATCCGACACTTTCCTTATGGCGCTCCTAAGAGGTTTTTATATTTTGCATAAACCGCGCTTCGCGAAAGAATAGCATCGTCCACGTCATTTAATATACAGGAGCACGCCGTCGCAAAGCTCAAAAAAACCTCCACATACATCAACTTGGCGTGCTCAGTATGATCCAGATCAACCTCAATCATTACCTGCGGAGTGTCTCCTAAAACATCCTGCCACTCCTGCAGATCTTCGGCATCATAAAACTCTTCAAGAATATCTCTTGAATGCAAGGACAACCAGATGCTTGAATCGCCCTGACCAAAGGTGCCCCGATGAGGCATGCCGGAACTCACGAACCCACCCTGTGCCAGGATGATTTCCTTAAAATCGTCTGTGGTCAACTTTTCTGATGAAATGATTATCGCTGATAATGACATAATTATGATCCCCCGCCCCCATTCCTACCTGTTCCATGTAACCTTCAATCAGACTTATGTGGCTGGCTTAAAATCATCAATCATCTTATTCCGCTAATCAGCAGAGACGCAACAAACCGGGATAAAACTCCATTAGTACGGGGAGTCCCCCAGGGCTTGTACCCATTTATCCCATTTTCCTTCTATCCATTCTCAAGAAGCCCACTGGGTCTTATCAGGATACTCGCCTTTTACGAAGAGCCGAGCGAGCTTCACACCCGCTCTTTCCGACCATTTTCCGCTTACATCCAACGGGCATTCCTTTATGACGCTTATAGTTTCCTTTATTTTATCTAGCCTTATCAGACCTACATCGCCGCCCCGGCCAAACGTATATTCCACATACTCTTCAGTCTCTAAAACCTTGTCCATCTCTATATAAATAGCCACGTACACCTCTCAATTTAGCGACCTGAATAACGAATCTGCCCCCATTTATCTCCTGTCTAAATGTGGTCTGTCCCTGAGGGATCCCCGATTTTTCTTACAGAAAATCAAGAAGTTGGAATATTGAAGAGACCTGCATGAGTCGGCAACTTGGTTTGCACCACACAAATACAAGAAACCGAACCCATGCAGGCCATCCGATTTTTACACAGAGCGCTCGCTCAAGCACTGCCCTCTATCCATTCTCGCCGCCTGACATCAGTAATGAGTTGTGTCAGTTCGTTACTGCATGGACGTCGCCTGACGCTGACCGCTCTTGGTCGCTTCATGACGGGGCACGCTTACCCCAAGCATTCAATCAAGCGCGTGGATCGGTTGCTGGGAAATCAACACTTGAGATCAGAGCGTCCATTGTTCTATTGGGTAATGCTTCGGGCATTGCTGGGTTCGTTGAAGCATCCTTTGATCCTGGTCGACTGGTCTCGAATTGACGCTTCAGGCACAGCCTTTTTGCTAAGAGCATCGATCCCTCTGGCGGGGCGCTCATTTCCTGTTTATGAAAGCGTTCATGAGCACGAGAGCTGTCCCAAGTATCAAAACCGCCTACTCAAAACGCTGGCCGAATTGCTACCAGATGACTGCGTCCCGATTCTGGTCACCGATGCGGGTTTTCGGCGACCGTGGATGAAGGCTGTCGCCGCGCAGGGCTGGTATTACGTCGCGCGGATAAGGAGGAAAAACGGGGACAGACCACGTTTTCGGAGTTCTGTCTAAACGTGGTCTGTCCCCATTTACATCACGCGGCATCGGTGAATCCTTTCAATTGGTCGAACTGAAAGCTTAGCGGGCCGCACAGCACAAATGACGGCAAATTTTTACGTATTATTGCAGTCAACTACATTAAACGTGATCTCTCCCCCTTTACCCCCAAGCTCGACCCAAGCGAAAGGCATTTCAAAGAAGCGCATAAAATAGTCCTCTCTGGGGTAAAAAGGGGACAGACCCCGTTTTCAGAGCGCTTTCTAAATGTGGTCTGTCCCCATTTATCTGTCCCCATTTATCTGCTTAATTTTTTATTCGCCCTAAGAACTCAACCATTGCTAGTGGGTCTCGCTCCACGAGATCTTCAATCAAATCTTGCGCTGCCCAATGCAGAATCATGTCCCCCCCATCCGCATCCTTGCAAAGAATAAGATCATTCGACAAAGAAGAATCAATAATATTGACCTCTTTTTCACTGAGTACCATCAGTCCACCGTAGCCATCATAGGGAATTACCCAGTAAAAGCGCTCGTTCTCTATCCAGTAAATTCCAAACACCTGCACAGGCTTTTCCCGCCCATTTTCTCGAACAATCATATCAGCATCACTCAATAGTTCTTCCAGGCTGCAGCGCAGGCGGCAGCTGCTGCGGGGTGGTAATTTTCATATCATATGCTTTACCGGTAACGGAGTTATACTGGTAGTGAACGGTTATATTTTCTCCGCAGGAAAAAATGGGGACAAAAAAATGGGGACAGACCACGTTTTCACTAGATGGTCGATTTTTTTGGCCGCCCCGGGCTCCCTCGCTGCACGCGACGACCGATCATTGCCTCGACATCAACAGCAAACTTTGAACCGCCAAAAACATTATTTCCATTGGTCGCGTCACGAATCTGGTCAACCAATTCTGATTCTAAATCATTTTTGAACAGTTCGCGGTAAGCATCTGCCGGCTGCCCGCCCTGCCCTCCAAGCGCCAAATACTGAGCATGAGGAGTAACAGTGTGTGATCGCTCTGATTGTGCGTTAACACGGTAACTTGACCAGCGATATTCTGCCGGGTGATTTACCATTTTCGCTCTGACGGGATTCATTTCGATGTATCGATAACAGCACAACAAATATCGTTCACTCTCAACAAGGCATGAACGAAACCGGCCTTCCCACAAACTTCCGCTGCGACTATACGTACGATTTATATATTGGACGTATCGCTGCCCGACACCTTTCATCAGCAGGCTTGCGCTGTTGGCATTATGAGGACTGACTAACAAATGAACGTGATTGGTCATTAAGCACCAAGCATGAATATCACAATCATTTTTAGAAGCCTGCTCGACCAAAAGCTCCAAATAAAAAAGGTAATCTTCCTCGGTAAAAAAACAGACAGATCTATTGTTTCCTCGCTGAATCAAGTGCAATGGTACGCCTGGTATCAAAACTCGGGGTCTACGCGGCATCGATGAATCCTTTCAATTGGTCGAACTGAAAGCTTAGCGGGCCGCACAGCACAAATGACGGCAAATTTTTACCTATTGTTGCAGTCAATTACGTTAAACGTGGTCTGCCCCCTTTTACCCCAACTCAATACTAATTGCATGTAAGCAATTGTGAGCAATAAGCAATTCATTCAACTCTGGAAGACTAATCACTGTTGACCCTCGTCTCTTTCCCATTGGAGCCATAGCCTGGACCATATTCATAGGGGTAAAAAGGTAAAAAGGGGACAGACCACGTTTTCAGAGTGCTTTCTAAACGTGGTCTGTCCCCATTTATTCGCGAGGAAAAGCTTAAAATCAATAATGACCAACTGCCCTTCCAACTCAATAACGTCGCCAGCACCCATGACTATTTTCCTATAACAATTGCATTAACACCGCCTGACATTGCACCATCCAGCAGTCCTTGCATGACACCTCTAGGGCCGGCTAATGAATCCCGCGCCATATAATAATTCACGCCTCCAACAGACTTGACACCGTCAACTATAAGAAAGTGTCTTTGTTGCCCCGCGGGAACTTGCACGATAACACTCAAGCCATCTTTCAGAGGGTAAAAAGGGGCCAGACCACGTTTTCAGAGTGCTTTCTAAACGTGGTCTGTCCCCATTTACTCCTTTCTAAACGTGGTCTGTCCCCATTTACTCGTCGTTTTTTGATCAAATAGCCCCGGCAGGGCCTAGGCAATTTGTTATGCAAAACTAGAAAGAGAGCTTATCCAAAAGTTCTTTTATTTTCGCGGTATCTTCAGGGTGGCGTTTAAGATATTTCTCACAAGCTAATCGAATGTATTCTGAGCAAGTAGCTTCACTCACGACAACTGTGCATTCATCGATAGGCGGATAGCCATAAGCAAATTCAACTCCCTCAAAGTGTTCCTCATCAAACAGACTATTTTCATCAGGGAAGTTACAGTATGCCCCATCCGTACTGAACCCCCACCTCTTAACGATATAGCCAACCGCCTCAATGAAGTAGCCATCATTATACATTCTGTCAAAATACCCTTTAACGGCCCAGTAGGGATCTGACTCGCCATATGGCTGACCGAACAATTCTTTCATAAGCACCTCACCTTTACTTTGGGTGGAAGTTTGTCACCGTTCCTGTGGTTTTATCTAAATACACCCTAAAGGTGACATGCCCTGCAACAGAGTCATATTGACTCAACCCTTTAGATAACGCTTCCTTATAGCCACTGGCTGCGGCCTGCTGCCCTAGATCAAGTATTTTCTGATCGGCAAATATTTTCGGGTCATAAACAGTTTTCGGGAAGACCTTGTCTTTGAAACCAACAATATTCCCGGCCCGATCATATGCAGGCATTTGATATCTGACAGTAGTAACTCCAGCGACGGAAGTTGGTGTTTCGCTGAGTATCTTCAACCCATTTGTAGCCGCCGCCTGATTGAAAGCATCCAAGTTATGGGTGCCGCTAATCCCGTTCTTCTGCGTAAAGCCATCAAAACTGCTGAGGTGGCTCTTGATATTGGGATTAAAACTCAACCCCTCAGGGAAATCAGCACTTACTTTTGCACCACCCGCAAAATAATCCGGAGGCAAATCACAAGGCCCAGTGTTGTGTACCCAGGTCTTGAGCTCGCCAACGTAGAACGTATGCCCACATCGACCGTCAGATTGTATGTTTTGCCCTCGGGCAGGTACAGCTCTAGCGATTCGACTTCGGACGAGGTGTTTTCGGTGTCGCCATCAGCCAGTGACTGCAGCAGATCATCCGGTTCCAGATCTTTGACAGGAATGAAATCACGTTTGGCGGGTACATAGAAGGGGTGGCTCGGCGTAACCAGCAGGGTTTCGCCTTCCGCTGCGCCAGCGCCACGAACACTTTTGAGCTTGAGGCGGTAGATCGGCTGATCCGAGCGCTGATGCGTTGCCAGAATGGCTGCAGCGAACGGCTTGCCCCCTTTCTCAGGCTTGCTCCAGACAACATCTCCCACCTTGAGCGACTCAATAACGCGGTCGCCTTGCGGTGTAGAAACTTTCGTACCCGCAGCAAAGCAGCAAGGCCCCTTCGTTACTGGAGTTCCCGTTATGCCTTTTGCACTAACCCACTTCCCACCAAACGATTCAACGGCTCTGCCCCCAATATAGGCGGTGATAAGCCCGGTGGCCGCATCGAAAGCAATACCGCCCAACTCTTGGGCGGACGCGGTCGCTACTTTATCAAACTGTTTTTCCAGCGTGTGCGACGGGATCGGACTGGTAATCCAGTCTTTGAACCCCACCGCTAACCCACCTACGCCCCCAGCGATTGCACCAATCGTGTCTAAAGGTGATGACACTGCCTTCCAGATCGATTCCGCTGTCTGAGAAAACGGGGACATGGAAAACGGGGACAGACCACGTTTTCAGAGTGCTTTCTAAACGTGGTCTGTCCCCATTTTTCCCTTACGCTATGTTTTTCTGAATAGAGAATATATTTTCTGACATCATCAAAACTGGTGCGAGCCCCATCCCAACTAACAAATCGCTCAAAAACGACCCCATCGTCCATTTCTAAAACGGTAACAACCTTATTTATTAATGCTGTCATTTGAGTGACCTTACCGAGTCAAAATGCACCTCATACAGCTCTGGATTAGTTCGGGGAGTCTTATCAATAAAATCAACCTGATGACCACCTCCCGGCAACCGAATCCCATTTTTTGCATCCCACATATCACCCACGTCCCCCTCACGAAGCCCCACACCGGGTTTAATGGTAATTTTAACCTGATACAGTTCTCCGCTTTTAAATAAAAAGGGGACAGACCACGTTTTTGGAGTGCCTTCTAAACGTGGTCTGTCCCCATTTATCCCCACCCCCACCCGCATAGCCATCATAGACATCCGATACAATCTGTTCTAACTTCCAAACACTCTTATCCTGAGCCTTGGCCATTGGGCCATGGTCTCTGCATCCATCCCAGAAGTTACCTAGGACCCAGCTTTTTATATCCTGATACGAAACCCGATACTGTTCTACTTTATTGACCCACCTTAAGAGGACGAATGACAACTCCCTTATTATCTAATACATCGACTCTAATATTTGAATATCTACTCTTGAACTGTCCAACCACACCAAGACAGCTACTACATGCAGGGCGCTCTGTAAATATGGTAACGACACCACTGGCACTGTAAAGTAAAAAGGGGACAGACCACGTTTTCGGAATGTTTTATAAACGTGGTCTGTCCCCATTTATCTCCCCTAAAACAGCCCTGGAATCGCTGTACAAGGGTCGATGGCATGTTGAACTGGATCTGCGCAATCTCAAAGCTACGCTGGGACTAGGCAAGTTAAGCTGCAAAACCCCAGGCATGGCAGTAAAGGAGTTATGGGTCTATCTGTTAGCTCACAATCTGATCCGAATGCTGATGGCACAATCGGCTCTGTTAGCTGACTGTTTACCTCGCGAACTGAGCTTCAAACACAGCCTTCAGCTATGGCTGGCGCTGACGAGGATGGCCTGTCGAATTTATTGATGCTGCTTGCTCAGAGGCGCGTCGGAAATCGGCCTGGTCGTATCGAGCCGCGAGCCATAAAACGAAGACCTCAAGCCTACCCCTTGCTGACCAAACCACGTCCGTCAGCAAGGTCAGATGTCAGAAAAAACGGGCACCCAAAACATGTTAAGAGTGCCATTCGGGACAGACCACGTTTTCAGAGCGCTTTCTAAACGTGGTCTGTCCCCATTTATCCTCCTTCCCAAGTTCTTTTGCACCGCCTAAGCAACCGAGAACGATGAAAAATAAAACGATAATTTTCTATCTTCAAGATCATTCAATTGATAACGCATCCTGTCAAAGCCAGAATCTAGCTTATTAACCTTCATATGCATCAGCTGAGTTAATCCGCCGCCAAAATCACGGGACGTAACCTGGCTAACATCAATGAATTTGATACGCACGACATCAGCCCCGATCTTCTCTGAGGCCGAAATCGATAGCGACAAATCATAAGCCATCCCATCCACATCCAACTCAATACTAATTGCATGTAAGCAATTGTGAGCAATAAGCAATTCATTCAACTCTGGAAGACTAATCACTGTTGATCCTCGTCTCTTTACCATTGGAGCCATAGCCTGGACCATATTCATAGGTATGCGAATAAGAAAGGGGACAGACCATGTTTTCAGAGTGCTTTCTAAACGTGGTCTGTCCCCATTTATCCCTCGCCTTCTTGCAAACTCACTCCAGGGCGAAGATAGCCACGAGGTTCACTTGTACTGACCAGAACAGAGCGAACACCATTCGCATCCTCTACTACTGCAACCCCCATAGTTATTCGGCCTTGAGAGTTCGCAGGTATTTGTGACTGAATTTCACTTACACGATTTTGGACAAGGTTTGATGGGTTGTCATAGGCAAGACCTCGCTCTAAGGATGTACCTGCGCCTTTTGCACCGACTAGCCTTGGTATTCTTTAAAAAACCTCATGCCTCAGCAACTTAAAGCCACCACCTTGGCTAATCACTTTTTCTATATCAGCTGAACGATTTGTAGCGTTTACATAGAGCAAGACTTTATAGCTAGCGTAGTTCTGCTCTGCTGGATCGCCGTCCAAAGGATCAATATTCAATTTTAAAACAAAATTCTCTGAATCACTCCTACCCCACATATAGTAAATACCACCTTGATAAGAGCTATCTCTTTCCTCAAAAATCTCTCCCAGCGCTCTTTCCACATCACTTCTCGCCGACAGAAGACATGATTTTTCCGCACCATAGAGATCATACACAATAGTCATTTCGGTAACACCGCACTCGGAGCACGACTTGCGGCTGTTGCCGCAGAGTCATAGATCATAAAATTAACTTCGCGTCCTGCTTGGGCGCTCATCTTACTCGACAAATCTTTCAGGCCAAGGGCTTGCAAGTCTCTTGCACTCAACGGCCCCGTACGAGTTCCGCCACTCCTCAAACCTATTCCTAAGGATTGAGCGCGTTGCAAAAGTTCTGGACTTGCCAGCGCAACATCGAAGTCACTCACCCTGCCAACGTCAAATGCCTCCCCAGTTTTAAAACTTTTACCTGTTACGGCACTTCCTTGAAGAATTGGCTCTACATTTTCATAGCCAGCACGTGCCAAACCATCTCGCGTATTTGTGCCAAAGCGAACGAAATCATCCGCACTTGAAAAACCTTTTGGGATTACAGCCCCTTTTGCACCACCCGCAAAATAATCCGGAGGCAAATCACAAGGCCCGGTGTTGTGTACCCAAGTCTTGAGTTCGCCAACGTAGAACGTATGCCCCACATCGACCGTCAGATTGTATGTTTTGCCCTCGGGCAGGTACAGCTCAAGCGATTCGACTTCGGACGAGGTGTTTTCGGTGTCGCCATCAGCCAGTGACTGCAGCAGATCACCCGGTTCCAGATCTTTGACAGGAATGAAATCACGTTTGGCGGGTACATAGAAGGGGTGGCTCGGCGTAACCAGCAGGGTTTCGCCTTCCGCTGCGCCAGCGCCACGAACACTTTTGAGCTTGAGGCGGTAGATCGGCTGATCCGAGCGCTGATGCGTTGCCAGAATGGCTGCAGCGAACGGCTTGCCCCCTTTCTCAGGCTTGCTCCAGACAACATCTCCCACCTTGAGCGACTCAATAACGCGGTCGCCTTGCGGTGTAGAAACTTTCGTACCCGCAGCAAAGCAGCAAGGCCCCTTCGTTACTGGGGTTCCCGCGGTGCCTTTTGCACCACCATTCAATCCACCGCCCAGTACCAGCCCTAGTCCGACACCCGTAGCCGTTGCCACAGCTGCGTTAGCCCTGACAACGTCAATTCCGTTGCCTTGCATAGTGTGCAAGACATCCAGATACCCCTTGAGCCGAACTTCCTCCGGCCAATTTATGACCGGGAAAAAATGGAAAAAATGGGGACAGACCACGTTTTCACTAGATGGTCGATTTTTTTGGCCGCCCCGGGCTCCCTCGCTGCACGCGACGACCGATCATTGCCTCGACATCAACAGCAAACTTTGAACCGCCAAAAACATTATTTCCATTGGTCGCGTCACGAATCTGGTCAACCAATTCTGATTCTAAGTCATTTTTGAACAGTTCGCGGTAAGCATCTGCCGGCTGCCCGCCCTGCCCTCCAAGCGCCAAATACTGAGCATGAGGAGTAACAGTGTGTGATCGCTCTGATTGTGCGTTAACACGGTAACTTGACCAGCGATATTCTGCCGGATGATTTACCATTTTCGCTCTGACGGGATTCATTTCGATGTATCGATAACAGCACAACAAATATCGTTCACTCTCAACAAGGCATGAACGAAACCGGCCTTCCCACAAACTTCCGCTGCGACTATACGTACGATTTATATATTGGACGTATCGCTGCCCGACACCTTTCATCAGCAGGCTTGCGCTGTTGGCATTATGAGGACTGACTAACAAATGAACGTGATTAGTCATTAAGCACCAAGCATGAATATCACAATCATTTTTAGAAGCCTGCTCGACCAATAGCTCCAAATAAAAAAGGTAATCTTCCTCGGTAAAAAAACAGACAGATCTATTGTTTCCTCGCTGAATCAAGTGCAATGGTACGCCTGGTATCAAAACTCGGGGTCTACGCGGCATCGATGAATCCTTTCAATTGGTCGAACTGAAAGCTTAGCGGGCCGCACAGCACAAATGACGGCAAATTTTTACCTATTGTTGCAGTCAATTACGTTAAACGTGGTCTGTCCCCCTTTACCCACTCGCCATACCCTGGCAACCACTCGTATGGATTTACTATTAATCTTGGCTTGCTAATTATCATGGACGCACCGACTTCAGTTGTTCTGCATCGGTTGACGGCAAACCATTTCTTTTAATTGATCTGCTGCCAAATAAGGTAAAAAGGGGACAAACCACGCTTTCAGAGTGCTTTCTAAACGTGGTCTGTCCCCATTTATTCCGACGCGGCTCAAACTCTCGAAAAACTTTGGTGAGACTTGAGCGCGCCTTGCGAGCCGAGGTACATCAACAGGCGCAGGTGCTGGAGTAGTTTGTGGGGATCCCTCAGGGTCTGTCCCCATTCATCTTTTCTTATTCCTTCACATGAAGCTTCGTAACAAACTCAACAATCATCTGACGATCAGATTCATTTTTAGCAAACCGCTCAAGAACAGGAACCAGATAATAGCAAAGCAGTTCAATTCTTGATGACTCTGTAGGTAGATGCTCTAAAATGCAGGCAACTAAAACCTGCAGCGGCATTATAGAAGCGAAGACTTCATATCCTCTCCCCCCAGAAAATGGCAACTTACAAAAATAATATCTTGCCAACCGCTTTTGGTCAGAACGTTTCCAGGTGCGATGGGGTATGAGTAACAGTGCCTCCCCCCACTCCATAGCGTCAACTGGGTAAGTTGAAATCATCCAGTCGGTAGCCAACTCAGAACTCATCTTCCCAAGCTGCACACACAGCGCCTTTAATCTCTTGTCCATAACGCTATTACCTAGGGTTGAAAAGCTCTTCAGGCAAACCCGCATTTCCACTCAAAAAAGCTGGTGGCTTATAGTGGCCCGAGCTATTAGACCATTGACTTATCTTCCCTCTTTCAGGGCCATCATTATTTCCAAAGCGAATAGATCCTGCATACTTCACCTCTCCACCTCCACTTAGTCCAAGGTGTGTAGAAAAATCCTCATTAATATTCGATCGGCTAACCCTTACCTTACCATCCGGCATCGTCACAAAATCGTACGAGCCTGACGGTGTTATTTTTCCTCCACCTGGGGTTTGTAGCCAGTATCGACCCGATGAATCTTGAACGAGATTTCTCACTGGGCGCTGAGCAATTGCGGGATCATTTGGAAAAACATTTACCAGAGTGCCGCGTTTCGTCAGGTTCGGGACAGCCAGTTCTTTCGCAAGTGTACTACCCGGCTTAGGATTCACCACTGGGAGATCAACAATACCCGAACCCTTCGGCAACCGAACATCCGGAATCCCCGCCCCAGCGATCGCCAGTGCGCCGACCACGATGTTTCCAGCTGCGTTCCAAAGGTCACCATTAAGCGCCTGTCGCGCTCCAGCGCCTACCTGTAGAACGCCGTCGGCCGCGGCCGCCAAACGAATGCTGGTACCCAGTGGGCCGGTCAATCCGTAAAGTGCCGGGCCTCCAATATTCGATAGGCCCTGCTGTTCGTTGTTGATCCGCAGATAGCCCTGCGCATCCCTGTAAATCAGTTCGTTTTCAGTTTTGGGCCTGATCCAGGCAAGTTGATCAAACCAGCCATCCAATTGCGCCCGCATCGCATCAGCGGCAGCATTTTTTGCTTCCGTAGTACCTGCATACAAATAGATACCCGAGGTAGCTGGACCTTCTTTAAGCAGTTTGAGAACGAGGCCTTCGACAGATTCCTTGGTAACGTTCGGCTGGTTCAACATATCTGCGGTATACACCTGCAGATAAGCATTCAGCTCAGCACGCTCCGCGTATGTCATCGAACCGTAGTCCGTCTGATATTTCTCTAGCAGAATGTCACTACGTTGATCCGCACCTTCTAGCTCCACCAATTGCCTGGCGGGTTCTATTCCATGGGTCTTTTGGAACTCTTCGCGGATAAAAAGGGGACAGACCACATTTTCGGAATATTTTCTAAACGTGGTCTGCCCCCATTTATCTCGACCCAAGCGAAAGGCATTTCAAAGAAGCGCATAAAATAGTCCTCTCTGGGGAGAGAAATGTTAATTTTTAATCTCAAAAGGAGCGAAAACACTGTTGTACTCTAGACAAAACCATACAATCAGTCAGCCGACTCAACCGGTCATTCAAAGACCAATGAACAGCTTATTTTTTCTCCCAGAAGGACTAGGCAAATAAATCTGCCCCCCTTTACTGCTCGAAATTTACTAATACGCAGGTATCACCAGACTTCACAACCAAGCTAATCGGCTTTTTGGTTACACCATCATCAGTTGATATTTCAACCAACAAATTTTGATTTTCGAAAGATTGCAACTCAGCGACAAGTTGCTTAATGGTTTTCCCCCGACCAACCCAGTCGGGAGTTTTTTTATCGTTCATATCAATCTCCAATGCGATTTAAGTTTGCATCGTAGGTTCCTGATCGTGTCTCTTTACGACCAAGAGCCTTAACTGAATTTGCCATCTTCCAAGCATCACCATTGGGTAAAAAGGGGTAAAAAGGGGACAAACCACGCTTTCAGAGTGCTTTCTAAACGTGGTCTGTCCCCATTTATTCGTCGCTTTTTGATCAAATAGCCCCGGCAGGGCCTAGGCTATTTGTTATGCAAAACTAGAAAGAGAGCTTATCCAAAAGTTCTTTTATTTTCGCGGTATCTTCAGGGTGGCGTTTAAGATATTTCTCACAAGCTAATCGAATGTATTCTGAGCAAGTAGCTTCACTCACGACAACTGTGCATTCATCGATAGGCGGATAGCCGTAAGCAAATTCAACTCCCTCAAAGTGTTCCTCATCAAACAGACTATTTTCATCAGGGAAGTTACAGTATGCCCCATCCGTACTGAACCCCCACCTCTTAACGATATAGCCAACCGCCTCAATGAAGTAGCCATCATTATACATTCTGTCAAAATACCCTTTAACGGCCCAGTAGGGATCTGACTCGCCATATGGCTGACCGAACAATTCTTTCATAAGCACCTCACCTTTACTTTGGGTGGAAGTTTGTCACCGTTCCTGTGGTTTTATCTAAATACACCCTAAAGGTGACATGCCCTGCAACAGAGTCATATTGACTCAACCCTTTAGATAACGCTTCCTTATAGCCACTGGCTGCGGCCTGCTGCCCTAGATCAAGTATTTTCTGATCGGCAAATATTTTCGGGTCATAAACAGTTTTCGGGAAGACCTTGTCTTTGAAACCAACAATATTCCCGGCCCGATCATATGCAGGCATTTGATATCTGACAGTAGTAACTCCAGCGACGGAAGTTGGTGTTTCGCTGAGTATCTTCAACCCATTTGTAGCCGCCGCCTGATTGAAAGCATCCAAGTTATGGGTGCCGCTAATCCCGTTCTTCTGCGTAAAGCCATCAAAACTGCTGAGGTGGCTCTTGATATTGGGATTAAAACTCAACCCCTCAGGGAAATCAGCACTTACTTTTGCACCACCCGCAAAATAATCCGGAGGCAAATCACAAGGCCCAGTGTTGTGTACCCAGGTCTTGAGCTCGCCAACGTAGAACGTATGCCCACATCGACCGTCAGATTGTATGTTTTGCCCTCGGGCAGGTACAGCTCTAGCGATTCGACTTCGGACGAGGTGTTTTCGGTGTCGCCATCAGCCAGTGACTGCAGCAGATCATCCGGTTCCAGATCTTTGACAGGAATGAAATCACGTTTGGCGGGTACATAGAAGGGGTGGCTCGGCGTAACCAGCAGGGTTTCGCCTTCCGCTGCGCCAGCGCCACGAACACTTTTGAGCTTGAGGCGGTAGATCGGCTGATCCGAGCGCTGATGCGTTGCCAGAATGGCTGCAGCGAACGGCTTGCCCCCTTTCTCAGGCTTGCTCCAGACAACATCTCCCACCTTGAGCGACTCAATAACGCGGTCGCCTTGCGGTGTAGAAACTTTCGTACCCGCAGCAAAGCAGCAAGGCCCCTTCGTTACTGGGGTTCCCGCGGTGCCTTTTGCACTAACCCACTTCTCACCAACCCATTCAACGGCTCTGCCCCCAATATAGGCGGTGACAAGCCCGGTGACCGCATCGAAAGCCATACCGCCCAACTCTTGGGCGGACGCGGTCGCTACTTTATCAAACTGTTTTTCCAGCGTATGCGACGGGATCGGACTGGTAATCCAGTCTTTGAACCCCACCGCTAACCCACCTATGCCCCCAGCGATTGCACCAATCGTGTCTAAAGGGGAAAAACGGGGGACAGACCACGTTTTCAGAGTGCTTTCTAAACGTGGTCTGTCCCCGTTTACCCCCCGTTTACCCCAGACACCAAACGAACATCTGCGCCGACACCTGTTCATCTATTACCCACCCAACGAATTACCGGTTTTAGCGTTTAGCCACATAATTGCTTCGGCGCATCCATTCTCGGCGGCTTTGTTGAGATACCTGAGCTGTTCTTCATTAAGGTTTGCCGTCGACATTTGAACCGATAAGCGCATATAAAGGTTGGCGCGAAAGCTTCTTTCGTCTAGCGATACGATTGTGAAATGAGATCGTCTATCGCTGAAGATATCGCGTGTCGGTAGCATTGTCGGTTGAGGGTAGTATTTTTTATAAATAGTTTCATTTTTAGGCAGGGCCTCGATGAGTGAGCGGCAGCAAAACGGGGACAGATCACGTTTTCGGAATTTTTTCTAAACGTGGTCTGTCCCCATTTATCTAACGTGGTCTGTCCCCATTTATCTCTATCCGTCACCCTTGTCCCCTCCTTCCAAGCCGGACGCTGTGTTCCCCAGTATGGAGCATCTATTCCACCTGACTGTTCTTTCAGGAGCCGGTCATTCGCCGTTTTCTCACCATCAACACGCGGAAGACCATCACGATCCGATACCTGTCCAGCGTTGATATTTTCCGTAAAAAGGGGACCGACCACGTTTTCAGAGTGCTATCTACGTTTATCCCTATGACACAGGCTCCATTTATCGGACACTTGCTAAATCAATGGAACCAACTCATTGACTAATAGCGAACCCACTTCCCCGTAGGTATCAGTTTCGGACTATTGGGATCAATCGAACAAAGCCATTCTGGCTGTTGTCCTAACGAACCGACCAAGACACCTAAAGATTCAGGATAATTTTGCGATGCGGAGTGGTGTACCGCACCAATATAACTACCTATTCCATACGGACTTTGTAGTTGGAATCGCAATGAACCGTCAGCATTATAGATAGCTGCATTATTAGGACACTCAAAAAACCAAGGAGCAATGGAGCAGCTGAGTTTTGCTGGTTTATCTTCAAAAATCACCAGTACGCCAGTCCTATCTGAAAGAATATGAGGAATCTCCTCCACTGGGATGCTAATTTCGACGTCATCATCCAGAATCAATAAGCGCTTAAAGCCTTTAAGCGCAAGATTTTTCGTATTCGCCATACTTTTTTTAATTTCATCAAAGCTGGTTCGCGCTCCATCCCAGCGGACAAATTGTTCAAAGCCCGCCCCACCCTCGAACTCCCAAATCGTTCTAACCTCTTTAATTAGTTGTTTCATTGCAACGCCCTCACTGACCCCATATCAACTTGGTATAACTCAGGATTAGTTCGAGGTGACTTATCCATAAAATTCACCTGATGCCCGCCACCAGGCAATCGAACACCATTGGTCGCATCCCACATATCGCCGACTGTTCCCTCACGAATTCCTGGTCCTGGCTTAACAGTAAATGTAACTTGATACAATGGACCTTCTTTGAACTCCTCGGACACCGCGAGTTTATTTCTAACGTCTGCTACAGAATTTATAGGCGTATCCGTGGCCCATCCGCCTAGAGAGGTGACCGGATTCCTGCCAAACGCCTCACTTTCTAGCATTTTCGCATACTGATCTTCATTTATAGTCATCGTCATAGTGCGCGGTTGATCCACTACCTTATCTCTCACGATCGTCCCCTCCTTCCAAGCTGGACGTTGTGTACCCCAATAAGGAGGTTTTACCCCTCCCGCCTGCTCAGTCAATAGCAGATCGTTTGCCGTTTTCTCGTCATCCACACGCGGAAGACCATCACGATCCGTTACCTGTCCAGCGTTGATATTTTCCGCACGATGCTCTTTCCCCGGGACAAAGTCACGCTGGGCAGACAACCCAAAACCTTCTGCATCGCGAGTCGCATTGAATTCAACTTTATCGACTGCCGAGGTGCTGCCTGGGAGACTCCCTCCCTTCTTGCCACCTGAAGTCAACAGAAGCTCCCCACTTCCCTCCAGGTATTTTCCGGCGCCCTTGAGCAGCGCTATTTCCATTGCAGCCTTTGCAGCTTCCGTTCCGTAATCTCGAAGCGGATTCACGTCACCCGGGTAGGTCGCGCTGCTGAAAGAGTCGAGTACTTTGCTTCCCTGGCTGTATTCATATGGCGCAAACAACTCCCCGGTGGCTTGCCATCCATCAGCGAACGATGCAACGCCTCCCAGCCCGGACAACGCCGGAATCGCGCAACCAACGGCGGTTACACACGCCGGGCTGGACACTATCGCGCCGCCAAATCCTGCGGCAGCCCCTATAGCACCCAGTACCGCTCGACTGGCATTTGCCGATTGCCTGAGATTTTTGTCGTTGAGCAACAAGTCGTCGTTGACCTGATCCCATTTCGAATACTCGTCAAAGGCTCCCGTAGCGAACAGCGCACCCTGAGCATCTTTGAAACCTTTACCATCAGTTTCCAATGCTTTGATGGTTTCATACTGCGGATCATCGGGCGGAACCGAAGCACTGCAATGAACCAAGGCACAGGCCGCCGCCTTGAGTTGATAAGCTTTATCAGGGTTCTCTTTCTGCAGTTTTTCCAATGCCAACGTTTCTTTTTGATGAAGCTGACGGTTGTATTCGTCAGCCATCAAAGCGACCCACGATGCCTTGTTGACATCTCCGCCGGCCAGTCCAGCGGCGGTCAAACCGACAATCTGGGAAAATGCCTGGCGTAGCTCAGGTTGGGTGTCGAACGTGGAGTTGAGTACGCTGGCCATTGCCTGGCTGGCGCCTGCAGCCACCGCGCCGGTTTTGAAATCGCCACCGGTTGCACTGGAGATCGCGCCCCCCATCAACGCATGCATCGCAGTGCGAGCCACGCCCCCCTCGGCCCACATCGCCATACCGGTTGTATCACCCGCATCCTTTGCTGCCTGCCAGTGATTGTGGGAATAGCCCCCGACAAAGTTGAACGCGGTGGCAGCGGCCACATTGCCGGCCTGCGAAACCAGCCCTTCCTTCAAGTTATCGCTGTAACTGCCCCCACCAATCACGGTTTTTATGGCCCCGCCAGCGATCCCCTGAGCACCCGCATGAACCGCGAAACCACCGATACCTTGAAGAGTATTTAGGTCAAATCCTTTTGTAAGGTTGTTGAACGGCACCGTGTGGCCGCCGAGTTGTGGATCGATCACACCCTTTGTAACGCCAGCTGTGAGACCCGAAATCGCTGCACTTTTCAGATTGTCCTTACTAAAGGTTTCCTTAACTACAGCCCCTAGATTGCCTTTGTTATTGATCGTGCTAACGGCCGCGGTGCTGGCCATGGTGGTCAGCACGGCTGAGGCCATCACGTTCCCCAACCCTGCCGCAGTGGCAGCAGTAGCGGCCGAGGTTGCCGTTGCTGCAGTGGCCGCCGATGCCGCCGCCATAGTGCCGCTAGCGCTCGCCCCCATTGCCGTACTGGCAGACGCAACCGCTGTACTGGCAGCACCTGCCGTCAGCACGGTGACGATAATAATGATCACCAACATCGCGCCCTGACCAAGGCTTGAGCTGCTGTATTTGAACGAGTCGTGGGTTTCCTTGATCAGTTTCCAGTCGACGTCACCGCGCTTCTCGGCTTCTTTCAGCCACGCCAGTTGTGGATCTGCCTTCACCATTACATCGATGGTCTGGCTGATCGTTTTCTGGTTGATCTGTTTGATGTCGATGTTCAGGCCATCAACCGCGTTGATCACCAATTGCCCTTTGGCAATTAGCTGACTTTGGCGCAAAGTCTCGTCGGTTTTGCCTTTGCCCGACATCGAGTTCCAGGCGAGGCTGGTATTGCTTTTTGTGTGGCTCTCTTGATGCAGGTCTTTCACGCCCTCGAACGTGACGGCTCCGCCACTGCTGATAACCAGGTCGTTTCCGCTATCCAGTTTGGCCGCCTGATAATGCTGATCGCCGCCACTGGCGAGCAGCATGCTGCCGCCGGAGGTGATTTCGCTGCTGATGTTCTTCACATCAGTGACTTCGTCATGCTTGGTTTTCTTTTTGCCGAAGCTACCTTTCTTCTTCATGTCATACAGCGAGTAATCGGTATCCTGCGCAGCAAGGATATCCAGACGATCACCCGCGACCAGGTAGGCTTCATCGCCAGCAGTGACACGACTGGACACCACGGCGAGGTTTTGCCCTGCCGCCAGCGACACGTCACCACCCGCGGTAATGCCGGACATGACCTGACTGACATGGTCTTCCTGACGGGTGACTTTCTTGCTTTTGGACAGCGAGTGTTGTTCGTCCGCCGCCGAGCTGATCAGCATGTTCTCAGCCGCCGACATCGCCACATCACGCTTGGCATCGATTTCACTGGCAATGATATTGATATCGCGCTTGGCGTCGGCCTTGAAGTCACGCCCGGCATCGATGTCGGCGCCCAACTGAGTGATGTCGCTGCGGTTGTGCTTCGCGTCCATGTACACGCTGTTGGTGACTTGCACGGACGACACGTTGACGTCGCGGCCCGCGTTCATTGTCATGTCGCGGCCGCTTTGCATGACGCCGCCGACGATATTGATGTCTTGCGCCGCTTTGACGGTCAGGTCATTGGCGGCTTCGATGCGGGCTGCGTTATCGGCGTAGTCATTATGTTGCTTGGCATATCGAGTGCTGTTGTCGGACGAGGTAAGGGTCCGCTCGTTGATCACATCACCCGTGCGCGTGGTCAGGCTGACATCGCGTCCGGCGATGATGCCGCCGGCCTTGTTGACGATGTTGTTGGTCGCCAACAGATCCAGACGATTACCCGCCTCGATCGAGCCACTGTTGACCAGGTCCTTGCCCGCCGTGGCGGAGAGGTTATTGGTGGCTTTAAGCGTGCCGACGTTATCGAGGTTTTCACCGGCGATCAGCGTCACATCGTTACCAGCGATCAATGCTCCAGTCGGGCCGAGACGGCCGCTGGCTTGCGCCAGATACACCACCGGCACCAGCACTTTTTCGCCATTCACTTCGTGCTCTTCGAGCCAGACAATATCGTGCGTCAGCGCCGCGACTTGCTGCGACGTGAGGCCGACGCCGACCGACAGGTTGAGCGCGTCCTTGCTGGCGATGGCGTTGTTCATCAGGTACTTGAACATGCCCTCGTTGGAGGTCTGGCCGTCGAGGAAAGCCTGGCCGGTGCGGGCGGTCACGGCTTGCTGGATCAGACGCTGTTCATAGAGGCCATCGCCCAGGCGTTTGGCGCTCTGGTCAGGGTTGTAGCCGAGTTTTTCCAGCAGGTAATCGGAGCTCATGAACGACTTGAGGTCGGTGAGTACCGGGTTGGTTTCGATCAGGTATTTGTGCGGGTTCGAGGTCGCCGTGGTGTCTGGCAGGCCAGTGACACGCGTGACCGGACGGGTGTCGATCGACTCCTTCATGTCGTTACCGCGGTTGGGCCTGCCCGTGCCTGCAGAATTCTCCGGCACTTTTACATCGACGGTACTGGCGACTGCCTGAACCATACTTGGCGTACGGTGGAATGTATCCACGGCGCGGGTGCTGTCGGACACCGGCGCAGGTGCATCGATGAACAGGTTGCGCGGCCCGCCGCTGCTGGCGGCGACCATATGATCCTGGGCGTTCACCGACTCGCTGCCGACCGTCCACGTCGGCGCTGGCCCGGTGTTGCCGGCAGTGGCGCCACTGCTGCCCTGCCCGCTCAGACGGAACAAACCGTTCTCGCCCGTCGGCAGAGAGAAACCAGGCAGGCTCAGCGGGTTGACTTGCTGTTGGGCAAGGTCCGGCGGCAGTTGGCTGTTGATACGCACAACGACGGTGCCGCTGTTTCCGACCGAGGTATCAGCAACTTTGTTGGTACCGCCGGTTGAGCTGTAGTCCTGATGGATAACGCTGTTTTCAGCTTCCCGTGTGGCGGTGATCGAAACGTTGCCGACAGCCTGAATCACTGCGTTGCGAGAGTTCGTGACATCAGCAGCACCTGTGCTGTTAACCGGGTTTTCGGATGCAACGCGACTCTGGTAAGGCGCCAGTTCGCTCGGTAATGCCAACAGATTATTCGGGTCATACATCGATGGCGTTGAGGTTTCAAAGCCAGCGGTATATCCGGACATTGCCCGGCCATATTTGCGACTACCGACGTTTTCGCCCGTCTCGGCGTCGACGATGACGATGCCATTGCCCACGGTTTTGGCGATCGCTTTACGGATCAGGCCTTCCGGCGCGATGACGTAATACACAAAAGGGAAGTCAGGGTTGTTGCGCTGGTTGTACGGCATGATCACGTTGGCCATGAATTGCGCCGTGGTGCCTGTGCCCATCTCGAAGTTGTACTGGCGCGTGACTTCAACGGTCCCGCTCTTGGCGCCGACATTCTTCAGGCTATCGGCGGTGATGGTGATGTTGCCACCCGCCGCTACCGTGCTTTTACTGTTAAGGAATGTGCCGCCGGTAAACGTGAAATCCTTGCCGACGTTGAACATCGCCGAGGCGCTGGTATCAGTATCGAAGAATTGGTAGGTCTCGCGGCTGGCGAGGTAGTTGTTAAAGGTGCCGCCAACGCAGTCACCGCACGTTGCTGCGATGAACCCGGAAATGAGCTTGCGTTCAACTGATGCCGTCGGCCCCTCGGTACGGTTTTCGAATACATCTGAGTTGATCGTAAACCCGCGCCCGCTCTCCATCGAACCGGAAATGTTGTACACCCCCGCTGCCCGTGCCGCGCCGCCATACCCGCCGATCACCACATCGCCCAGACCGTAGAAATCACCGTGCTGGTTGGTCAGCGTGCTGACGCCGAGGGTCATGTTGTTGCCGCTGAAAATCAGCCCGCGATCGTTGAGCAACGAAGGCGTGTTGATGATGAGGTTCTGCGCCGCGCCCAGGGTGCCATTGTTGACAACGCTGCCCGCGTTGATCGTCAGGTCTTCGCTAGAGGTCATGCGTCCGGCGTTGCTGAGCTGCCCGCCGATATTGACGGTCGACGTTGCACCTACCGCGAAACTGCCGCCCGCCGCGACGTTCATCTGCGCGGCGGAGAAGTAAGCCCCACGCTGACTGGTCAAGCGGCCGCTGCCGGCATAGGTTCCGCCGATTTGCATATCGAGGATGCCATCACTGGCGATCAAGCCATCGTTGCTCCAGTTGCCGCCACGGATCTGCAGGGAATCGGAAGCCAGCAATTTGCCGCTGGCGGTCTGACTGAATTGGCCGACGTTGACGTTCAGGCGACCGGCCTGAATGACGTTGGAGTTGCTCCAGCTGTCGGCGTTGAGTTCCAGCAGCCCGCCGGTGACGATGCTGCCGCCAGCGCCGATGACATTGGTGGTGGAAATCTCGAACTTGCCGCGCCCGACGTGGTTGAGTTGCCCGCCAGCGTTGAGGAAGCCGCCGACGGCCAGGGTCATGTCGGTATTGGCGGTTTCCAGCACGCCGTTGCGGTTGTCGAGCAAGCCGCCGATCTGGAACAAGGTCTTGCCGGTGTTGCCCAGCGAACGCAGACGACCGTTCTGGTTGTCGACGCTCGCCGCTTTTACGCTCAGTTGGGTATCGCTTTCGATGACACCCGTGCCGTTACGCAACGCGCCGCTGAGACCGAAATCGATGCGGTTGGCAGCGATCTGCCCGCCGGCGTTTTCCAGACTTGAACCGGTGACGCTCAGCAACCCTTTCGAATACAGCACACCACTGCTGTTATCCAGTGCCGCCGTGGTAATGCTGCTGTCGGCCGACTGCGCGGAAATGCGCCCGCCGTTGTTGTTGAGGCCAGCCAATGCAGTAAGCGTCAGGCTCTGCGCCTGAATGATGCCGCCCTGGCGATTGTTGTTCAGGTCGAAGCCGTTGCGCAGCACGCCAACGGTGCGTGCTTCCAGTGCGCCTTTGATACTGGACAGCGTGCCGCCACGGTTATCGATGTTGGCCGCTGTGACCAAGACATTGCCGCTTTGCGCGATGACCTTGCCACTCTGGTTGTCGAAGTCACCGCTGACTTCGAGGGTCAGCGCGCCTTCGCTCTGGATCGAACCTTTACCGTTGCGCAGGCTGGCTGCGTTCAGTTGCACGCCTGCCTTCTGGCTGTAGATCAGACCGTCGGCGCTGTTGTTGAAGGCGCCCGTTGCGGTGATCTGCAACTGGTCGTTCGCCGCGACGGTGCCCTTGTTGCTGTTGTCCAGAGAAGCGGTGCGCGCCTCCAGTGTTTTCTGGCTGGCGATCTGGCCGTTCTGGTTGCGCAGATCGGTCACGCCTTTGATCAGCATCGCGCCGCTGCTCGCCAGTTTGCCGGCGTTGTTGTTCAGCTCGCCGCTCAGGATGAGGGTAAGCGCAGCGTTGCTGGCGATCTGGCCGCCGTTGTTGTCCAGACGTGTGGCCGCGGCCGTGAACGCCTGTTCGGCATTGATTGAGCCGCCAGCATTGGTGAACGCTGTGCTGACGACATCCAGTGCCGCGCCACTGAAAATCAGGCCTTGGCTGTTATCGAGTGCGCCGCCCAGCGTCAGGATTTGCCCTGCGCCACTGCTCAGATTGCCCTTGTTGCTGTTGTCGAGACTGCCTGCCTTGACGACCAGATTGCCTTGAGCAACTACAGCCCCGGCGTCACTGTTGAGCAGCGCGTCCTTGAGGTCGACCGAGACATCGGCGAACTTGCTGGAGAGCGTGCCACCGTTGCGGTTGTCCAGGTTGTCGGCGTTGACGGTGAGTCCTTGCCAACCGGAGATCAGGCCTTTCTGGTTGATCAGATCGGTGCCACGCAAAAGCAGTTTTTCACCGCTGATGATTTTGCCGGCGCCGTTGTTCACCGCTTGAGCAATCAGATCGAAACCGAGGTTGCTGGAAATCTCACCGCCCTGGTTGTTCACGTCGCGCAGACGTGTGAGCGTCAATGGCCCTTGCGCCGTGAGCACGCCGCGCTGGTTGTCGAGATCGCCATTGGCCAGATCGAGGGTGACGGCTTTGTCACCCACCAGGCGTCCGCCATTCTGGGTCAAGGACGCCAGCTTCAGGTCGATGTCGCCGCTGGCGGAGACTTCGCCGCCGTCGCTGGAGTCCAGTCCGGTGGCGGTCAGCGTCAGGTTGCCTTGGCTGTTGATCAAACCGCTGTCGCGGTTGTTCAACTCGGCACTGGTGATCTCCAGAGATTGCGCCGCGCTGATCAAGCCTTTGGTGTCATTGCGCAGCAGACCGTCCACAGTCAGGTCGAAATCGCCACGGCTGACCAGGTTGCCGCCGCTGTTGTTCAGGCTCGCGGCGCGGGCGTCGATGGCGGCTGCGCCGATAATGCCTTTGACATTGTCCAGTGCGGCCGCGATGCGCAGGGTCAGGCCCTGATTGCTCAGGAGTTTGCCGTTGCTGTTGTCGAGGCTTTGCGCCGTCAGGGTGAACGCCTCGGCGCTGGAAATCGTGCCGCCCTGGTTGTTGACGCCGTGGAGTTGCTTGAGCAGGAGCATGCCCGGGGCGTTGATCACCCCCCCGACGTTGTTCAACTGGCCGTGGTTCAGGTCCAGGCTCAGTTGCGTGTTGCTGAACAGCTTGCCACCCTGTTGATCAAACCCGCTGACCGAAGCCGTCAGCGCGTTTTGACTGCCGATACTGCCGTCGCCACCGTTGGTGACCTGGCCGGCAGTGAGGTTGAGGGTGTCGGCGCTGCTCAATTGACCGTTGCTGTTATCGAAGGCGCCGGTGGCCACGGTGACCGCGCCTTTACCGCTGAGCATGCCCTTTTGACGGTTGTCGAGGCTGGCACTGTCGAGGACGAGCGCGCCATCGGTAACCACTTGCCCGCCTTGGTTGTCGACGCTGCCGCTGCTGTCCAGCTTCAGATCCGCCGCGCTGGACAGGCTGCCACCGAGATTGGTCAATTGCGCAGTGTTGACCGTCAGCGTGCCTTCGCTGCTGACCTTGCCCGAGGTGTTATCAATGGCGCCGGTGAGGTTCAACAACATGCCTTGCTGACTGAGCAATTCGCCGCCGTCGTTCACCAGCGAGCGACCCTGCAGGTTGAACTGCGAGCCGGCATCGATCAGACCTTTGGTGCGGTTGAGCACTTCGTCGACGGTCAGGGTCAGCGCCTTGCCGGCGAAGATTTTGCCGCCGTCGCTGTTATCGAGTTTTTTACCGGTAACGCGCAAATCGTCTTTGCTGCTGATCTCGCCGCCACGGTTGTCGAGGTCAGCGACGGTCAGGATCATGTCTTGGCTCGACCCCAGCAGACCGTTCTGCCGGTTATCGAGTTGATCGGCCTCTAGTTTGAGGACGCCGGTGGCAATCAACTGACCTTTGCGGTTGTTGACGGTTTTTGCCTGCACGCTGGCATCCGCTTTGCCGGCGATATTGCCTTCACGGTTGTCCACTTCGTCAGCCGTGAGGGTCAATTGGCCGTCAGCGATGACGGTGCCGAGTTGGTTATCCAGGGTCTTGTCGGTGGCGAGCAACAACTCGCCGCGACTGCTGATCAGGCCTTCGTGGTTGTCGAGACTGGCGCTGTGGCTGTCCAGCGAAGCGGCGGAGATGACGCCTTTGAGGTTGTTCAATGCCGCCGCAATGCGCAACGTCAGGCCCTGCTGGCTGAGCAGTTTGCCGTTGCTGTTGTCGAGGTCGTGCGCGGCGAGCGTGAAGGCTTGCTGGCTGGAAATTTCCCCGCCCTGGTTGCTCACGCCGTTGAGGTTTTTCAGCAGCAGCGTGCCGGGGGCATTGATCAACCCGTTCTGGTTGTTCAACTGGCCATTGTTCAGATCGAGGGTCAGATCAGTTTTGCTGAACAGCTCACCGCCCTGTTGATCCAGCCCGGTGAGCGAAACATTCAGCGCCTGCTGGCTGGCGATGCGGCCCGTGGCGTTGTTGACCTGCTCTGCCTTGAGCGTCAGCGCCGCACCGCTGGTGAGTTTGCCACCCTGGCTGTTGTCGAATCCGCCGGTTTCGACCCGGCTGGAACCTTGGCCGAAGATCACGCCTTTGCGACTGTTATCAAGGCTGCCGCTGTTGACGGTCAGTAGGCTGTCGCCGTTGATCGAACCGGCCTGATTGAGCAACACGCCAGTGCTGGTCAGTTTCAGGTTGCCGGCACTGCCGAGGCTGCCGTTGCTGTTGTCGATGCGTGCGGCGTTGACAGTCAGTGTGCCGTCGCTGCTGATCGCGCCGAGCGAATTGGTCAGCGCATCATCGAGGGTAATCACCAGACCGTTGAGGCTGCTGAGATTACCACCGCTGTTGTCCAGCGTAGTGCCGGTAACCGTTACCGCGCCTTTGGTAGCGGCGATCAGACCTTTGCTCTGATTGATCAGTTGGGCGACGCTCAGACCAAGATCGCTGCCGGTGAGGATTTTGCCGCTATCACTGTTATCCAGACGCAGGCCTTTGACGTTCATCAGCAGGCTGCTGGAGATTTCGCCGCTGCGATTGTCGACATCGTCTACAGAGAGTGTCAGCGCTTTTGTCGTGCCGACCAGCCCGCCGTTGCGGTTGTCGAGGGTCTTGCCAGTCAGGCTCAGATTGCCTTGGGCAACCAGTGCGCCGGCCTGTTGTTGCAGCAGGCCGATGGTTGCCAACAGGTCGCCCTGACTGGAAATCCGTCCGGCCGCGTTTTGAATATCCGCAGCCGTAAGGTTGACCGGGCCGACTGCACTGACCAGGCCGCCGCTGTTATCCAGACGAGTACCAACATAGGTCAGGCCTTGCTTGCTGCTGATCACGCCTTTTTCGCGGTTATCCAGTTGCGCGATATTCAGGGTCAACTGCTGGTCGGCCTGAATCACCCCGCCCCGGTTGTCAGCCAATTCGCCGCGCAGGGCCAGGGTGCTTTTGCCAATGACTTTACCGTCGCTGTTGAGCAGCGTGCCGGCCTGCAGATCGATGGCGCCTTTGGCCGAGATATCGCCTTTGTTGCGGTTGTCGAGCGTGCCACTGATGCGCGCAGTCAGGTTGCCATCGCTGACCAGCGCACCGGCTTCACGGTTGTCCAGGCTGGCAGCTTTCAGAGCCAGCGAACGCCCCGAACCGAGTACGCCGTCGCGGTTGTCCAGCGCACCGCCGAGATCGATATTCAGGCCCAGGTCACCGAGAATCTGCCCGCTGCGGTTATCGAGCATGCCGCCGGTGATGGCGATGTTCTGACCGCTGAGCGTGCCGCCCTGATTGTTCAGGGTTTGCGCGGTGTTGACGGTCAGATTGCGGCTGGCGGTGAGGCTTTTGCCGGTGTTGTCGAGGTTCTGTGCCGTGAGGCTCAGGTCGCCGCTGGTATTGCGGCTGCCATCGGCGTTAACGCCAGCATCGATGGCGCCGGCGTTGGTCAGTTGGCCGCCCGCGCTGAGGCTGATGCTGTCGCGAGCCGCGAGGGTCTTGCGGTTGGTCAGGTTGCCCTGGGTCTGCACATTGAGCGCGGTGCCTGCATAGATCGCGCTTTGGGTATCGAGACTGGCAGCCTTGACGTTGACGGCGCCAGTGGCCGAGGTTTCTGCGAGGCTCAACTGGCCGTTGGCGTCGAGCTGGATGTCGCCGCCGCTCGCAATCAGTTTGCCGTCGAGCTTCACCCCGACCCCGGCCTCGGTGCCGACCAGTTTGATCGCCCCGGCGTACATGCCGCCCAATGCAGATGAGTCGATAGCCAGTTGCGGTTTGGCGCTACCGTCATCGGCCCGCGCCGTGGCATTCAGGGTTTGTGCGTTGACGTCGTTGCGCCCGGCGACGATCGTCAGGTTCTGCGCCTGAATCTCGGCGTTGATCTTCGCGCTGCGGGTGATGATTTCGAAACGGTCGACGTTGGTCGCGTTAAGGCCCGCGCCCTCGATCGCCACCGCCCCCTGATCAACCTGAAAGCGATCCAGTCGGCCGTTATCGAGCACCGGTTTGCCGGTGGTCAGTGTGACGCGCGGCGAATTGATGAACCCGCAACCGTTGCAGGTGATGCCGTAAGGGTTGGCGACAATGACCCGCGCCGACTGCCCCGCCACTTCGGTGTAACCGCGTAGCTGGCTCGGGTTGCCGCTGATGACTTCGTTGAGAATCGCCTGCGCCGAACCGCTGTTTTTCAGGTTCGGGTTGTCGACGATGTGCCCCCCCAGTTGCGTAACCGTATTCTGTGTTGAGCCGTTGTTGAGGATCAGTCCTTGCGCGCCGACGTTGTAATCGTGGAACTGGTTATGCGACAGGCCGCTGGCATTGGGCGTGGCGATGTTGATGATCGGCACACCATTGCCGGCGCGATCCAGCGAGGTATTGGGGTTGGCCACCACAATACCGTCGGCCTGCGCCCACATCGGTTGCCAGAACATGACGTTCGCCAGCAGGAACGCGAGTCCGCGTTTAGGCATGCCGAGGAAACGTTCGTGGTTTTTTTCGGCAGCAGAAGGCTGACTGGCCAGAAGAGCCAGTTGAAGGACGTCCATATCAGAATCTCGGGGCGGGCAACGGTCGGGGGAGGAAATCCACGCAAAAACCGACCGGCAAGGCAGACGATGTCAGCGGATGCGATCGTTGAGGAAATAAGCGAATGTCACGTCGACGGCAGGCAGGCTAGGCGCGACGAAGCGGTGATATCAATATAGTGGCACTATTGTAGAGCGGCATAATTCTGGCGTCAATTAATGGATGAGACTCGTGCTTCACGATGCCTGAGCCCAATTGGCTGCCAGCCGAACGTTGCATTCGGCTCAATAAATTTTGGAGAAATGGGGACAGGCCACATTTTTAAACGTGGTCTGTCACCATTTTTTTCCTTGTGGCGACTGGGCCTCGAGTATTGGCGTAGATGCACAGAGTTCGGAGGCAGCGGAGACCGGGAAACATTGGAGAAAGCTCTGCGTGATGAGGTGCATCATCAGGCGCAGAGCCTGGAGTAGATTTGTGGGGATCCCTCAGGGACAAACCACCTATCCGCTTTGTCTTTAGAAGAGAAAAAAAACAAGCACATATAAAAACATCGCTACTCCCGCCAACACCGCGCGGTGCATTGGATTATCTTCGGGAGCCATTCCTCCCGGTCCAATAGTTACCCAACCATCGCGTAAGTAATTGTAGACCGCTTGACCAAACCATATCTGCCCCAAGACCATCGCAAAGAAACGCTCCCGGTCCCCATTGAACCGTAAAAAGCCAGCAACCAATGCAACCACCAATAATGTCAGGCCAATTGCGTGTTTGTAGCGTTTTAGTTCACTCAACATTCACTAGTCCTTAAAAAAGCCGAGCGTCTTGTCTGCAAGCCTGTCCCACGCACCGGTCATACCAATAGTATTCGATGCCTTGCTGGCTACCTCTTTCGATAAACCACTGGCGACAGCAAATTTTTCGAAACCGGCACTCAACCCGGCACTAGTCAACGACTTATTAAAATCCTCTGGCCCCTTTAAATAGCCTGATAACAATCCTACCAGGGTCGATCCGTTAGACAGCAGCGTGGCCGTCAAACCTGCCGCTGGGACTGACGCAGCGCCCATGAACCAGCCGGCATTGCTCAATGCGTCGATATTGGCGGCGCGTATCCACTGAAGGGTTGCTGCATCTCCAAAGTCGAGGTTCGCCCCCGCCGTAAGGCAATCGGTACTTGCACAGGAATAATAGCGCGGGGTGTAGGCGTTGCCGTCTATTACAATAGGTACTCTATATCCGCCTTTTTCATCCATTGGGTAACCTGTCAATGGATCTCTTTTACCCGGTCCGTTAGGCGTCTTCGTCCAATCATGCTTGTCGTTCAAAGAGCCGAATCCTGTCTCGGCCGTCAGTGCCCAACTGTACGCACCAGTACTTTCTTTGATAAAGGCAATAATGTCTTTATCAGCAGGTGCAAAGTTCTGCAAATACATGCCATTGCCCAAATCAATCCAATTGCCACCGGTATCGTAGATCCCGCCGCTTGGCACGACTATGTCTGTTGCGGCCGTGATATTGGTGCCATTGACAGAGGACAATCTCAGTTGTGCTTCAATCTGCTCAACCGTGTATTTGCCACCACTACGCGCGGCCAATTGTGCGGCAAGGTCCTTGTCTTCCTTGTGTAATTGACGGTTGAACTGCGTAGCAAACTTTGTGACCCACGCGGCATTCGCCAATGTGTTTGCAGTGACATTTTCTTGAACCGAGCCGGCCAGGACTCCAATAATTTGAGAACTCATCGTCAGGAGATTCGGATCGCCTTTAACCAGATTATCCAGGTAACCAATCAATGCTTCGTTTGCACCGGCGGCAAGCGCACCTGTCGCAAAATCACCTCCGGTCGCCTCGGCAAGGAGCCCTCCTACCATTGCGTGAATGACAACCTTTGTCGCAGATCCGTCATCGATGACATCCTTGGTGAGATCACCTACAAGATTGAAACTGACTGCCGCCAATGTATTGAACAACGCAGTTTTCAGTACATCGCTGACATTTGCATCGCCACCCAGAGCCTTGGTTATCAGTGCAGACGTACCGCCCTGCAATACTTGACTTCCAGCGAATTGCCCCACACCCGTCCAAGTGGTCAATGGCGGTGATATCACTTTGTTGGTAACTGGATCGACTTTTATGCCTGTCAGGTCATTCAAATAGGCAGAGGTCAACCCTGCGGTGAGACCGGAAATAACGTATCCCTGCAGAGCGTCGGAGGAAGTAACGTCAGCAAATACCGCTCCAAGATTGCCACCATTATTGATAAAGCTGACTGACGCATTTGTTGCCGCACCGGAAGCAACGGCAGCAATACCAGCTGCCCAAGCCGTTCCAACTGTTCCGCTTAAGGCACCGAGAACCGCCGGTCCAACCACTGCGGCCATGACAATCGCGATGATCATTTGCGAAGCCGGACCGAGGCCTGAATTGTCGTATTTGAACGACTCGTGAATTTCTTTGACCAGCCGCCAGTCGACGTCACCCCGTGTTTCAGCATCTTTCAACCAGGCCAGTTGCGGATCAGCCTTGACCATTGTGTCGATGGTTTGACTAACGGATTGCTGGTTGACGTCCTTGATATCGATCTTCAGTCCTTCAACTGCTTTGATCGTGATTATCCCGCCTGCCGTCATATGGGTCTGACGCAGCGTTTCATCGGTATTACCCTTACCTTTCGATGACACCCATGCCGCGTTATTGTTGGTTTTCTCGTGGCTTTCCTGATGCAGGTCTTTCACACCTTCAAATGTAATGGAGCCACCGCTGTCCAGAATGATGTTCTTGCCACTTTCAAGTTCCGCCACTTGATACAGCTGGTCGCCCTTACTTTTCAGGGTCAGGTCACCCCCAGCCGAGATTTCGCTGCCAATATGAGTATTCTTGGTCACTTCGTCACGTTTGGTTTGAAGCTTGCCGAAACTACCCTTTTTCTTCTTGTCATAGAGCGAATAGTCAGAGTCTTGCAATGCAAGTATTTCGAGTTTGTCGCCTGCTGCCAAATAGGCTTCGTCACCTGCGGTAACCCGACTGGAGATCACGCTGAGGTCATTGCCTGCGTCCAGCTTGACGTCGCCACCTGCCGAAATCCCGGACATGACCTGGCTGACATGATCTTCCTGACGGGTGACCTTTTTGTTTTTGGACAGTGAGTGTTCTTCATCCGCAGCCGACGTGATGACGATATCGCCGACTGCCTTCATCGTCACATCACGTTTGGCATCAATTTGACTGGCAATGACATTGATATCGCGTTTGGCATCAGCTTTGAAATCGCCTCCAGCATCAATTTCAGCGCCCAATTGGGTCACATCGCTGCTGTTGTGCTTCGCGTCCTGGTAAACACTATTGGATACTTGCACCGAGGATATATTCAAGTCTCGAGCGGCATTCAGTACCATGTCGCGACCACTTTGCATGACACCACCAAGAATGTTGATGTCCTGAGCAGCTTTAACAGTAAGGTTATTCGAGGCTTCGATTCTTGCAGCGTTATCGGCATAGTCATGCATCTGGATGCCAAATCGGGTGGCATTGGCAGAAGTCGTTATCGTCCGGGTGTTAAGCACGTCCCCTTTGAGGGTGGTCAGGCTGACATCGCGACCTGTAATAATCCCTCCAGACTTGTTGACGATGTCATTGGTCGCCAATAGATCCAGACGATTACCTGCCTCAATCAACCCACTGTTAACCAGATCCTTACCCGCCGTCGCCAACAGATTATTCGTGGCCTTCAACGTCCCGACGTTGTCCAGGTTCTCACCGGCAATCAGCGTCACATCACTACCGGCAATCAACGCCCCGGTTGGACCCAAACGGCCATTGGCCTGGGCCAGATACACCACCGGCACCAGCACTTTTTCACCATTCACTTCATGCTCTTCGAGCCAGACGATATCGTGGGTCAGTGCCGCGACTTGCTGCGACGTGAGGCCCACACCGACCGACAGGTTGAGCGCGTCCTTGCTGGCGATGGCGTTGTTCATCAGGTACTTGAACATGCCCTCGTTAGAGGTCTGGCCGTCGAGGAAGGCCTGACCGGTGCGCGCAGTGACGGCTTGCTGAATCAGGCGCTGTTCGTAGAGACCGTCGCCCAGGCGTTTGGCGCTCTGGTCGGGGTCATAGCCGAGTTTTCCCAGCAGGTAGTCGGAGCTCATGAACGACTTGAGGTCGGTGAGTACCGGGTTGGTTTCGATCAGGTATTTGTGCGCGTTGGACGGCGCCTTGGTGTCCGGCAGGCCGGTGACGCGGGTCACCGGGCGGTTGTCGATCGAGTCTTTGGCGTCGCTGCCAACACTCGGCGTGCGACGGAATGTATCGACTGCGCGGGTGCTGTCGGAGACCTGAGCCGGCGCGTCAATAAACAGATTGCGCGGGCCGCCAGTGGTCGCGACGGCCACATGGTCCTGAGCACTGATCGCGCCACTGCCGACAGTCCAGGTCGGCGCTGGGCCGTTGGCGGACGACGCGGTGCTGCTGCCCTGCCCGCTCAAACGAAACAGGCCGTTTTCACCGGTGGGCAGGGAGAAGCCTGGCAAGCTCAGCGGATTGACTTGCTGCTGCGCGAGGTCTGGTGGCAGCTGGCTATTGATACGGATAACCGTGGTGCCACTGTTCCCGACTTTGGTGTCGGCAACTTTGTTGGTTCCGCCGGTTGAGCCGTAGTCCTCATGGATAACGGCGTTTTCAATGGTCCGAGTGGCCGTGATCGCGACTTTGCCGCCTGCCTGGATAACCGCATTGCGACCGGCAGCAGTGTTCGCGCCGTCCAAGGGACGCTCTTTATCATCAATCAGCGTGAACCCCTGCAATCCGGTGGGCATTTCCACGAGGTTGTTGGGGTCGTATTGGGATTGAGGACTGGTGTTTCCCCACGAATATCCGGACTGGGTCAAGGAGGAGACGGACTGGTTGGTCACCGAATCCTTGATTACGACGACATAGGTCGTGCCGCCATCATGGCCAGGCTCCCGCCCTTTCGCCGATGAAACGACACCCTGGGCAAAATTCCCGCTGCCGTCGATGTAATATACGTTCGGAAAGTCCGGGTTATTGCGCTGGTTGTAGCCAATCACCTCAGGCATGAAGGCGTTGAAAGAGCCTAAGTAAAGTGCGCCAGTACGGTAGATACGGGTGCGCTCGATGCTGCCGCTGACCGCGCCGACGTTCCTCAGGTTATTGGCATTGATGGTGATGTTGCCGGAAGCGCTGAGCGTACTTTTGCTGTTGAGGAACTCAGCGCCGTTGAAGACGAAATCGCCACCGGCAGTCAGCAAGGAAGAAGCCGTGGTGTCGTTGTCCTGACCACCCTCGAAGACTTCACGAGCAATAAAATTCACGTCGTAAGTGCTGCCCGAGCAATCGCCACACTGGACGGCGATAAACCCGGAAACCAGCTTGCGATTCAGGGCGAAATTTTGGGTACCGTCGTCACCGGACGTGCGGTTGGCGAAGTTGGCAGCGTCGATCTTGAAGGTTTTACCGCTCTCCATCGAACCCGACAGGTTCAACACCTGGCTGGCTTGCGCGGTGCCGTAACCCTTTATGGTCACGTTACCCAGCCCGTAGAAATCACCGTTCTGGTTCGTGAGATTGCCGACGCTGAGCGTGATGTCATTGCCGCTGAAAATCAGTCCGCGATCGTTGAGCAATGAAGGCGTGTTGATGGACAGGTTCTGCGCCGCCCCCAGACTGCCGTAGTTGACAACGCTGCCGGCGTTGACGGTCAGATCTTCGCTTGAGGAAATGCGTCCCGAGTTGAGCAATTGCCCGCCGACACGGAGGGTCGATGTCGCGCCTGCAGCGAAACTGCCGCCCGCACCAATGTTCATCTGTGCAACGGTCAGTTCGCTGCCACGCAGGCTGGTCAAGCGGCCGGTGCCCGCATAAACACCGCCCAACTGCATGTCGAGGGTGCCATCACTGGCGATGAGTCCGTTGTTGGTCCAGTTGCCGCCCCGAGCCTGCAAAGACTCCGAAGCCAGCAGTTTGCCGCTCGCGCTCTGGCTGAATTCGCGCACGTTCACGTACAGGCGACCGGCCTGAATCGCGCCGGTGTTGTTCCAGGTATCGGCATTGAGTTCCAGCAGCCCACCGGTGACGATGCTGCCACCAGCACCAAGCACATTGGCTGTGGAGATATCGAACTTGCCGCGCCCAACATGGTTGAGCTGCCCGCCGCTGTTGAGGAAGCTACCGACCGCCAGGGTCATGTCAGTGTTGGCGGTTTCCAGTACGCCATTACGGTTGTCGAGCAAGCCGCCGAGCTGAAACACGGTCTTGCCGGAGGTACCCAGCGAGCGCAGGCGACCGTTCTGGTTATCAACCGCGCTGGCTTTGACACTCAGTTGGCTGTTGCTTTCGATGACGCCCGCGCCATTGCGCAGCGCACCGCTGAGGCCGAAGTCGATACGCTCGGCGGCGATCTGTCCGCCACTGTTATCGAGACTCGCGCCGGTAACACCCAGCAGCCCTTTCGCGTAAAGCACACCAGCGCCGTTATCCAGCGCCGCCGTGGTGATGCTGCTGTCTGCCGCTTGCGCCGAGATCCGCCCGCCGTTGTTGTTCAAGCCAGCCAATGCCGACAGCGTCAGGCTCTGCGCCTGAATGATGCCGCCCTGACGGTTGTTGTTCAGGTCGAAACCATTGCGCAGAACGCCAACCGTGCGCGCTTCCAGTGCCCCCTTGATGCTGGCGAGCGTACCGCCACGGTTATCAATGTTGGCTGCCTTGATCAGCACATCACCGGTCTGGGCGATGACTTTGCCGCTCTGGTTGTCGAAATCGCCGCTGATTTCCAGAGTCAGCGCGCTGTCGCTCTGGATCGAGCCTTTGCCGTTGAGCAGCCTGGCCGCGTGCAGTTGCACATCGGCATTCTTGCTGTAGATGAGGCCATCGCCATGGTTGCTGACGGCGCCCGTCGCGGTGATCAGCAATTGGTCGTTGGCGGCGAGCGTGCCTTTGTTGCTGTTATCCAGCGAGCCGGTACGCAGGTCCAGGGTTTTCTGGCTGGCGAGCTGGCCGTTCTGATTGTGCAGATCGGTTACGCCCTTGATCAGCAGCGGACCGGCAGCAGCGAGTTTACCGGCGTTGTTGTTCAGGTCACCGCTCAGGTTGAGGGTGATCGCATCGTTACTGGCGATCTGTCCGCCACGATTGTCGAGGCTCGATGCCGTGGCATTGAAGAGCTGCTGTGCATTGATCACACCGCCGATATTGCTGAATGCCGTGCTGACGATATCCAGCGCTGCGCCACTGGCAATCAGGCCGCCCTGATTGTTATTAAGCGCACCGGCCAACGTCAGGGTCTGCCCTGCTCCACTGCTGAGGTTGCCCTTGTCGCTGTTATCGACGCTGCCAGCATTGACGCTCAGATTGCCCTGTGCGACCACGGCACCCGCACCGCTGTTGAGTAGCGCCCCCTTGAGATCAACAGTGACATCGGCGTACTTGCTGGATAGCGTGCCGCTGTCGCGGTTATCGAGGCTTTCGCCCCTGACCGTGAGCCCTTGCCAGCCGGACAGCAGGCCTTTCTGGTTGATCAGTCCGGTGCCGCGTACCAGCAGCTTTTCACCGCTGATGATTTTGCCAGCGCTGTTATTCATCGCTCGGCCGATCAAGGCAAAACCGAGGTTGCTGGAGACTTCGCCGTTCTGGTTATTCAGATCACGCAGGCGCTTGAGGGTCAGCGGACCTTTCGCGGTGAGCAAACCGTTCTGGTTGTCGAGGTCGCCGTTGGCCAGATCCACGGTGAGCGATTTGTCACTCAGCAGTCGCCCACCGTTCTGGGTCAACGAGGTCAGTGTCAGGTCAACGTCACCGTTGGCGGAGACTTCGCCATCGTTGCTGGAGTCAAGACCGGTCGCCCTCAGCGTCAGGTTGCCTTTGCTGTTGATCAAACCACTGTCGCGGTTATTGAGCTCGGCACTGTCGATGTGCAGCGTTTGTGCAGCGCTGATCAACCCCCTGGCGTCGTTACGCAGTTGGCCGTCGACGGTGATGTCCAGATCGCCACGACTGATCAGACCACCACCGCCGTTGTTCACGCTTCCCGCGCGGACATCAATGGAAGCGGCGCCGATCATGCCCTTGACGTTATCCAGTGCAGCGGCAATGCGCAGAGTCAGGCCCTGATTGCTCAAAAGATTGCCGTTGCCGTTATCCAGACTTTGCGCGGTCAGCGTGAAGGCTTCTGCGCTGGAAATCGTCCCGCCCTGGTTGTTGACGCCGTTGAGTTGTTTGAGCAGCAGCGCGCCGGGGGCGTTGATCAAACCGCCGTTGTTCAACTGACCGTGATTCAAATCCAGGCTAAGACGCGTGTTGCTGAACAGCTTGCCGCCCTGTTGATCGAGACCTGTGACCGAAGCTGTCAGAGCGCCTTGACTACCGATAATGCCGTCACCGGCATTGGTGACCTGAGCGGCGATGAGGTTCAGGGTTTCGGCACTGCTGAGCAGGCCGTTGCTGTTATCGAATGCGCCGGTGGTAACGGTGACTGCACCTTTACCGCTGAGCGTGCCCTGCTGACGGTTGTCGAGGCTGCCGCTTTCAATGACGAGTGCACCATCAGTAACAACCTTGCCGCCCTGGTTATCCACGCCGCCACGGCTGACCAGTTTCAAATCAGTGGCACTGGAAAGACTGCCTTGAGCGTTGCTCATCTGCGCGGCGTCGACCGTCAACGTCGCTTCACTGCTGACCTTGCCCTGGGTGTTATCAAAGGCGTCGGCGGCGGTCAGGAGCATGGTTTGCTGACTGCGCAATTCACCGCCGTTGTTGGCCAGAGTACGCGCTTGCACAGTCAAGAGCGTGCCCGCATCGATCAGGCCTTTGTTGCGGTTGATTACTTCATCGATGGTCAGCTTCAGCGCCTTGCCGGAAAACAGCTTGCCGCCATCGCTGTTGTCGAGTTTTTTACCGGTGAACAGCAGATCGCTGTTGGTGCTGATTTCGCCGCCACGGTTGTCCAGTTCACCAACGGTCAAGGTCATGGCTTTGGTCGAGCCCAACAGACCGTTTTGACGGTTATCAAGTTGATCGGCGTTGAGTTTGAGCACGCCGGTGGCGATCAACTTGCCTTTCTGGTTGTTGAGGTTCTGTGCCTGCACGCTGACGTCCGACTTGCCGGCGATGTTGCCGACCCGGTTGTCCAGAACACCGGCCGCGAGCGTGAGCTGGCCGTCGGCAATCACCGTACCCTGCTGGTTATCCAGCGTTTTGTCGGTGGTCAGCAGCAACACACCGCGACTACTGATCAGACCATCATGGTTGTCGAAGCTGGCGCTGTGGCTGTCCACGGACGCGCCGGAAATCACCCCTTTGACGTTGTTCAAAGCTTGCGCTACGCGCAACGTCAAACCTTGTTGCCCGAGGAGTTTTCCATTGCTGTTGTCGAACAGACCGGTATCGACCCGGCTGTCTTGTTTACCGATGATCAGGCCTTTTTGACTGTTGTCCAGGCTTGCACTGTTGACGGCCAATAGGCTATCGGTGCTGATCGAACCTGCCCGATTCAGCAATGCTCCCGCGCTGGTGATCGTGAGCTTGCCGGCACTGCTCAGGTTGCCGGTGCTGTTATCGATACGCCCGGCGTTGAGGGTCAGCGTGCCTTCACTGCTGATGACGCCGCCAGCATTGGTCAGCGCATCATCAAGCGTAATCACCAAGCCATTGAGACTGCTGAAATTGCCGCCGCTGTTGTCCAGCCTTTGGCCGGTCAGGGTCGTCGCGCCTTTGGCGGTAATCTCGCCCTTGTTGCGATTGTCGAGCAAGCCACTGACGCGCAGCGTCAGACCACCATCGCTGACCACCGAGCCGGCATCGCGGTTATCGACACTGGCGGCTTTGAGGTCTACCGCCCGCCCGGAGCCGAGCACGCCATCACGGTTGTCCAGCGCCGCGCTGAGATCGATGTTCAGGCCCAGATCGCCAAGAATCTGACCGCTGCGGTTGTCCAGAGACCCACCGGTGAGGGCGATGTTTTTTGCACTGAGCGTACCGTTCTGATTATTCAGGATGGCGGAGTTGACCGTCAGATTACGGCTGCCGAGCAAGCTCTTGCCGGTGTTGTCCAGATGCTGCGCAGTGAGACTCAGATCGCCACTGGCATTGCGACTGCCGTCGGCGTTGACGCCCGCTTCGATGGTGCCGGCGTTGGTCAGTTGCCCGCCGGCGCTGAGGTTAATGCTGTCGCGGGCGGCGAGGGTCTGGCGGTTGGTCAGGTTGCCTTGAGTCTGCACATTGAGCGCGGTGCCTGCATAGATCGCGCTTTGGGTATCGAGGCTGGCAGCCTTGACGTTGACGGCGCCAGTGGCCGAGGTTTCTGCGAGGCTCAACTGCCCGTTAGCATCGAGCTGAATATCACCGCCGCTGGCAATCAGTTTGCCGTCGAGCTTCACCCCGACCCCGGCCTCGGTGCCGACCAGTTTGATCGCCCCGGCGTACATGCCGCCCAATGCAGATGAGTCGATAGCCAGTTGCGGTTTGCTGCTGCCGTCATCGGCCCGCGCCGTGGCATTCAGGGTTTGCGCGTTGACGTCGTTACGACCGGCCACAATCGTCAGGTTCTGCGCCTGAATCTCGGCGTTGATCTTCGCGCTGCGGGTGATGATTTCAAAACGATCGACGTTGGTCGCGTTAAGGCCTGCCCCCTCGATGGCCACCGAGCCCTGATCGACCTGAAAGCGATCCAGCCGACCGTTGTCGAGCACCGGTTTACCGGTGGTCAGTGTGACGCGCGGCGAGTTGATGAAACCGCAGCCGTTGCAAGTAATGCCGTAAGGGTTGGCGACGATCACCCGCGCCGACTGCCCCGCCACTTCGGTGTAACCGCGCAACTGGCTTGGGTTGCCACTGATGACTTCGTTGAGAATCGCCTGTGCCGAACCGCTGTTTTTCAGGTTCGGGTTATCGATGATGTGGCCGCCCAACTGGGTGAGATTATTCTGCGTCGAGCCATTGTTGAGGATCAGCCCTTGCGCACCGACGTTGTAGTCGTGGAACTGGTTATGCGACAGGCCACTGGCATTGGGCGTGGCGATGTTGATGATCGGCACGCCGTTGCCGGCGCGGTCCAGCGAGGTATTCGGGTTGGCCACCACGATGCCGTCAGCCTGCGCCCACATCGGTTGCCAGAACATGACGTTCGCCAGCAGAAACGCCAGCCCGCGCTTGGGCATGCCCAAAAAACGTTCGCGGTCTTTAACGGCCACAGAAGGTTGAAGCGCAAGAAAGGCGAACTGGCGAACGTCCATGTCGATGTTCTCGGAAAGTTGTTATTAGAGGAAGAAATCCAGGCGGAAATAAATCGGTGCTTCACGCTCGGTCAGTGCGTCCGGGCGTTCCAGGGAATGGGCAAAGGTCACGCTGGCAGCGACATGCTGACCACGGGCAAACAGGTCCAGCGAATTGCTCGACATGCGCCCGTGCTGATCGCCGTTGTAGCGACCGTTCTGGATCACACCTTGGTCGTAACCGAGGCTGGTGCCGTATTCGGAGAACACCGGTTGCAGCCACTCGACCGTCACCGGACGCGACCAGCGCAAATCGTTGCGCCAGTAACCGCCGCTGTCACCGGACAGCGACTGGTCCTTGTAACCACGAATCGACGACGAGCCACCAAGGCTGGTGCGTTGCGGGCTGAACAGCACATCTTCACTGCGCTGGCCGGTCATCAGGCTGCTGAAGCTGAACGACTCGCCCCACAACTTGAACGGCTGCAGGTAGCTCAGGGTGGCGGTGTATTTGCGGTAGCGCGCATTTGGCTCACCCGGCCCCGGATCGTGACTACCCTGCGCATCGAAGGCACCGATGCCCTCTTGCATGCCGGCGTCAAAGTTGACGAAGGCACTGCCGACACGGCGACCGTGGTTGAAGCCGAACTGCGCTTCACTGATGCGGTTGCTGCTCAGTTTGAGTTTGCTGTCTTCGATGAAGTTGTTGGTGCGCAGGTACGACAGACCAGCGCTGAGCGAAGTCTTGCTGACAGCGTCGCGGTGGATCACCCGCTCGGCGCGCAACTGATGGTTTTCGCTGTCGCCGGTCTGTTTGAAGTTGTAGAGGTTGGCGGCGATTTGCGAGCGGTATTCGCTCTGGCTATAGGTGTAGCTGAACGTCCACCAGCCCCACGGCAGGCTGTAATTGAGCATGGCGTTACGGGAGGTGTGCTGATGGTCGGTCATCGCATCGTGACCGCCACGCAGGCTCAACTGATCGGCCAGGCCAAGCGGACTGTCCCAGTCAAACGTGGTGCCCCACTGCTGCTCACCGGTGCTGCGCTGGCCGTCGTTGTTGCGCGACAGCCCGACTCGCCATGGTTTCTGCGGCGTGTTGGTGACCAGCACTTCGCTGCCACCGACGTTCTGGCCGGGCGCCAGCTCCATTTTTGCCTGATTCGATGGCAGGCGGTTGAGCTGATCAACCATTTGCTCGATCTCGCGCAGGTTGACCAGCTCACCGGTGTTGCCGGGAAAGGTCATGGCCAGTTCGCGCGCCGAGAGCTGGCTGTTTTCCGCGCCTTTCATGCCTTCAAGTTTGCCTTCGACCACCAGCACTTGCAGATGCCCGGTGGACAGATCCTGCTGCGGCAGGTAGGCGCGGCTAGTGACCAGGCCTTTCTCGATGTAGTGATCGGTGATGACTTTGAGCAGTTCGTTGAGCTGCGGCACACCGAGGCATTCACCGATATAGGGTTTGAGCAGGCGAGTCTTGTCACGCTCGGAGAGGCTGTCGGCACCTTTGAGCTCGATGTCTTTGATCGGGAAACAGCGGGTATCGGTGGGAGCTGCCGGTTGCGCAGGCTTGGCGTCCTTGCCGGGCAGATCCTTGAGTTCCTCAAGGCGTCGCTGCTGCTCTTCGAGCAGGCGGTTCTGGCGGTCACGGATAAGGTCGGTGTCACCGGGAGTCGGAGCGGCGACGGCAATCTGAATTGGAGACAGGCACAGCAAAGCTACGCACAACCTCGCCACGAGGGCGGGTGAGGACATGTTCGATCCCTCGAGACGAAAATTGACATCAAAATAGTGGCGCGATATTAGATGGCCATCATTTTGGCGTCAAACAATCGTTTCGACCATTTGTCGGGTTTGTAACGAGGAATGTACAAATGCCTGACTAAGCAGCACCGTCTCTCAGTGTTCAACACCCAGTCGCGTCGCAACGTCCTCCGGAGCCAGCGACCGAGATCAATTCCAGCTTGCGAATCGGCTGACGCTTCTTTGCATCAACCATCACCGACCCCGGCTCACCCGGCGCATACATGAATTCACCGCCCCACTGCGACAGCGCGACGATCACGGTCTGCAAGGCCTTGCCACGCTCGGTCAGCACGTATTCCTTATAGGCCCCGCCGTCAGCGGCTGGTATCGCTTGCAGAATCCCCTGCTCCACCAGCCCCTTGAGGCGTGCGCTGAGCATGTTTTTCGCGATATCCAGACTCTTCTGGAAATCATTGAAACGCCGGATGCCATCCAGCGCATCACGAATGATCAGCAGGACCACCAGTCACCGATCAGGTCCAGCGTGCGGGCGATCGGGCAGGCATGGCCCTGCAAACTTTTGCGTTTCACGTAAATGTACTCCCTCGAATCAGTGGGCAGCTGTGCGGCTCAGGGTTGCACCATACAACTCTATCGCCGATCGACGGCTGAACTGCACAAAACCAGCACCTGCATACAAGTAGCCGGAGCGCTTTGCGCTGATAGTGAATGCCGCCATTCCGGCACTACCGCGAACCCTGAAGCAGGAGTTTCCATGAGCACCTTCACCACGCAAGACGGCACCGAGATCTATTACAAGGACTGGGGCAGCGGTAAACCCGTGCTGTTCAGCCATGGCTGGCCACTGGATGCCGACATGTGGGAATACCAGATGGAATACCTGAGCAGCCGTGGCTATCGCACCATCGCGTTCGACCGCCGTGGTTTCGGCCGTTCTGATCAGCCGTGGACCGGTTACGACTACGACACCTTCGCCGATGACATCGCGCAGCTGATCAATCACCTGGACTTGCGCGACGTAACGCTGGTGGGCTTCTCGATGGGCGGCGGCGATGTCAGTCGCTACATCGCCCGGCATGGCAGCGAGCGGGTTGCCGGTCTGGTGTTGTTGGGTGCGGTGACGCCGCTTTTCGGCAAAAAGGCCGACTTCCCGCAGGGCGTAGACAGCTCGGTGTTCGATGGCATCAAAGCTGGCCTGCTGCAGGATCGTGCGCAGTTCATCGCTGATTTTGCCGCGCCGTTCTATGGCACCAATCAAGGCCAGAAAGTCTCTGACGGCGTGCTCACGCAAACGCTGAATATCGCCCTGCTTGCCTCGCTCAAAGGCACCGTGGATTGCGTCACGGCGTTCTCGGAAACCGACTTCCGCCCGGACATGGCCAAGATCGACGTGCCGACGCTGGTGATCCATGGCGACGGCGACCAGATCGTGCCGTTCGAAACCACCGGAAAACAGGCTGCCGCACAAATCAAAGAGGCCGAGTTGAAGGTGTACGCCGGGGCGCCGCACGGCTTTGCGGTGACCCATGCACAGGCCTTGAATGAGGATTTGCTAGCGTTTCTCAAACGCTGAAAATTCGAAATTAAAAAGTCCGTCAGCATCGGCTTGACGGACTTTTTTGTTACCCTCGTTCAATGACCCCTTCCGACCTCAACGCAATGGACGAAGACATCTCTGTGCAAGCCGCCGATTGGTGCATGCGTCTGCACGATGACAATTGTCCGCCGGCTGTCCGCCAGGATTTCCAGCGCTGGATACAGCGCGACTCGCGCCACGCTTTCGAATACGCAAAAATGCTCGAAATCTGGGATCTCAGCGGCCAACTGCCGGATGAGCCCGAGACAGCGAAAAAACTCCTGACCGTTGACAGACTGGCGCACAAAGGCTCGCGCGAAATATAGGGGCTACGCTCGCGCCTCTCCTCCCGCTCCAACAGCTATAAGCCGTGTATTCAAAGGCTTTCGCCCCTCTGCATCAGAATTTTATCTTCACATCCCAGCTTAATAATATTTTACCGATATCCCCCCTCTCCCTAGTCTGACCTCAAGCAAAACGGACAAGCCAACAGCGGCCCGAATCCCACTGCCTTGCTAGGAAGGATGTAGAGATGACCCCTGAAATAATAAAAACAGACACGCTGATCGTGGGTGCCGGCCAGGCAGGCGTCGCCATGAGCGAGCACCTGAGCAAACTCGGTGTGCCGCACCTGGTGCTGGAGCGCAGTCGCATTGCCGAACGCTGGCGCACCGGGCGCTGGGACTCGCTGGTTGCCAACGGCCCGGCATGGCACGACCGCTTTCCGGGTCTGGAATTCGATGATGTCGACCCCGACGGTTTCGCCCCGAAAGAACGCGTGGCCGATTACTTCGAAGCCTACGCGAAGAAGTTCAATGCACCGATCCGTACCGGTGTGGAAGTGAAAAGCGTGGTGCGCAATGTCGGGCGCCCGGGCTTCACTGTCGAGACGTCCGAAGGTGTGATCGAAGCCAACCGAGTCGTCGCCGCTACCGGGCCGTTTCAGAAACCGGTGATCCCGGCGATTGCCCCGCAAGACGAACGCCTGTTGCAGATCCACTCCGCTGACTATCGCAATCCACAGCAACTGCCGCAGGGCGCGGTGCTGGTGGTCGGTGCCGGTTCGTCCGGCGTGCAGATCGCCGATGAACTGCAGCGCTCGGGCAAACAGGTTTACCTGTCGGTGGGTGCTCACGACCGTCCACCGCGTGCTTATCGCAACCGTGATTTCTGCTGGTGGCTGGGCGTGCTCGGCGAGTGGGATCAAGCGGCGATGAAGCCCGGTCGCGAGCACGTGACCATTGCGGTCAGCGGCGCCCAGGGCGGGCGCACCATCGATTTCCGTGGTCTGGCCCATCGCGGCATGACCCTGGTCGGCGTCACCGAGTCGTTCAATAACGGCGTGGTGACCTTCAAGCAGGATCTGCTCGGCAACCTCAATCGCGGCGACGAAAACTACCTGGCGCTGCTGGATGCCGCCGATGCCTACATCGAACGCAACGGCCTCGATCTGCCGGAAGAACCGGAAGCACGCGAAACCTATCCCGACCCTGAGTGCGTGAAAAATCCCCTGGCCGATCTGGATCTGGCCGAGGCCGGCGTCACCTCGATCATCTGGGCCACCGGGTTTGCCGTGGATTACTCGTGGCTGCAAGTCGCCGCGTTCGATGACAAAGGCAAGCCTGTGCATCAGCGCGGCGTGTCGAGTGAGCCGGGGGTGTATTTCCTCGGGCTGCCGTGGCAGTCGCGCCGGGGTTCGTCGTTTATCTGGGGCGTGTGGCACGACGCCAAGCACGTCGCCGATCACATCGCCACCCAGCGCAAGTATCTGGACTATCGCGATGCCGAGCAGCGTGAAGCCGCATTGCACTCGGGTACCCACAGCAAAGCCGCCGATACCGTCGACGCTTGATATCCCTCTTTCGCTCCGGCGCCGATTGCGCCGGGGCTCACCTTCTTCAGGAGCTGCACATGAGCAAGCCTACCCACACCCGCATTCGCATGTTCAACACCAAAGACACTTACCCGAACCAGACGCTGGACAACGACTTGTGCCAAGCCGTGCGTGCCGGCAACACCGTGTATGTCCGTGGTCAGGTCGGTACGGATTTCGACGGCAATCTGATCGGTCTTGGTGATCCGCGCGCGCAGGCTGAACAAGCGATGCGCAACGTCAAGCAACTGCTCGAAGAAGCCGGCAGCGACATGAGCCACATCGTCAAGACCACCACCTACCTGATCGATCCGCGTTATCGCGAGGCGGTGTATGGCGAAGTCGGCAAGTGGCTCAAAGGGGTGTTCCCGATTTCCACCGGTCTGGTGGTGTCGGCGCTGGGGCAGCCGCAGTGGCTGATGGAAATCGATGTGATTGCGGTGATTCCTGAGTAAGGCATCACACCGCGTTATGGCCATCGCTGGCAAGCCAGCTCCCACAGGTATCGGGTTGATCACAACATCTGGGCTTAACTCAAAACCCTGTGGGAGCTGGCTTGCCAGCGATGAGGCCCTCAAGGACAACATCTTCCTAGAAAGGAATAAGCAGATGACCTTTTCAATCGCAGCCCGCTGCGCCGAAACCGGCCAGTTCGGTGTCGCCATCAGTTCCTCCAGCATCGCCGTCGGCGCCCGTTGCCCGTGGCTGCTGCCGGGCGTTGGCGCGGTGTCGAGCCAGAACATCACCCTGCCCTCCCTCGGCCCGGAAGTTCTTGCGCTGATGGAGCAAGGTCTGGCGCCGGACGATGCGCTGGACAAAGTGCTCACGCGCAACGGTTACAGCCAGTACCGGCAGATCACTGCAATCAACCACCTCGGCCAGACCGCGCATTTCAGCGGTGCGCAAACCCTCGGCGTGCACAACGCCGTCACTGGCGAACAGTGCGTTGCCGCCGGAAACATGCTCGCCGGGCGTTCGGTGATCGAAGCCATGGTCAGCGCCTTCGAGGACGGCGAAGGTCAACTCGCCGATCGTTTGCTCAAAGCTTTGCACGCCGCACAAGCCCTCGGTGGCGAAGCCGGCCCGGTGCACTCAGCCGCTGTCATGGTGGTCGGCGAGCAGACCTGGCCGATCGTCAATCTGCGCGTGGATTGGGCCGATGAAGACCCGATCGGCCAGCTGCAAAAACTCTGGAACGCTTACGAGCCGCAACTTCAGGACTACATCGACCGCGCCCTCGACCCCGCCAAGGCACCGGGTTATGGCGTGGCCGGTGATGACCGATGAACAGCGTCGGGTTGCTCAAGGCGCTGGTGGGTTTCGATACCACCAGCCGTGAATCCAACTTGCAACTGATCGAATTCGTCCGCGATTACCTCGAAGGTTTCGACGTGCCGTGCGCGCTGATCTACAACGATGAGCGCAGCAAAGCCAACCTGTTCGCCACGATCGGCCCGGTGGATCAACCGGGCATTGTGCTGTCCGGGCACACCGATGTGGTGCCGGTTGATGGCCAGCCTTGGACGCTGCCGCCGTTCGAACTGACGGAACGCGACGGCAAACTGTTCGGGCGCGGTACGGCGGACATGAAGGGTTATATCGCCTGCGTGCTGGCGTTGGTGCCGGCGCTGGTGCAGGCATCGTTACGCCTGCCGGTGCACATCGCGCTGTCGTATGACGAAGAAGTCGGCTGCCTCGGTGTGCGCTCGTTGCTTGAGGTCTTGCAGCAACGCCCGATCAAACCGTTGCTGTGCATCATCGGCGAACCGACCGAACTGAAACCGGTGCTCGGCCACAAGGGCAAACTGGCGATGCGCTGCGATGTGCAGGGCCATCCGTGCCATTCGGCCTATGCGCCGCTCGGGGTCAACGCGATTGAATACGCCGCCGAACTGATCGCTGAACTGGGTCGGCTCGGCCAGCAGTTGAAAGCGCCGGAGCATCACGATGCGCGCTTCGATCCGCCCTACAGCACGGTGCAGACCGGTGTGATCAGCGGCGGCAAGGCCTTGAACATCGTCCCGGCCGATTGCCGTTTCGATTTCGAAATCCGCGCCCTGCCCTCACAGGATCCGGCGCTGGTTGCCGAAGCATTGAAAGACTACGCCGAGCGCGAAGTGCTGCCGCGCATGCGTGCGGTCAGTGCGCAAAGCGATATCCGCTTCAGCGCCTTGTCGGCGTATCCGGGGCTGGCCACTGATGCGCAAAGTCAGGCCGCCGAGTTGATTTCGGCTTTTTGCGGCTCGAAGGATTTCGGCACTGTGGCGTTCGGTACTGAAGGCGGTCTGTTTGATGCTGTCGGCATTCCGACCGTGGTCTGCGGGCCCGGCAGCATGGATCAGGGCCACAAACCCGATGAGTTTGTCAGCCTCGATCAGTTGCAGGCTTGCGATCAGATGCTCCAGCGCATGCTTGCGTTTATCAGAGCTTGAACCCCGGCCCGACCGCCCTCACGGGTGCAGTCGGGCCAGTTCTTCGCGGCAGTGATCGACAAACAACTGCGCCGGTTTGGTCAGTTGCACCCGGCGCAGCCAGGCCGCCGACAATCCCGATCCGGTGACGTTTTCCGCCAGCGGCACGCAGACAACTTGCTGACCGTCGTAGGTGTAGTCGCTGAACGGTTTGGTCACCAGAATCGAAAAGCCGAAACCGTTGCCGACCATGCCGCGCACCATCTCGATCGACGGTGAACTGAAGACGATGTTCGGCGTCAGTCCGCGTTCCTCAAAGATGCTCACGAAGTAGGTGCGGCTCGGCACCACGTCGAGCAGGATCATCGGTTCCAGCACCAGATCATGCAGCGAGACTTTCGCCTGTTGCGCGAAGCGATGGCTGACCGGCAGCAACGCATAAGGCTGTTGCGGCGGCATCAGCGGCGCGGTTTCGATGGTGCTGTCCAGATCGTGCTCGAACATCATGGCCACGTCGATGCTGCCGGCGGTCAGCGCCTGCACCAGTTCCTGCTGTTCGCCATCACGAATACGGATTTCCACCCCTGGCCAACGCGCCTTGAAGCCGGCAATCAGGCGCGGCAGGTACAGCGGCGCGACGGTTTCGAAACAGCCGATATCGATCTGCCCCGCGACCACGTCGTTGTCAGCCAACGCGTTCTGCTCGAACTCATGGGCGACCCGCAGCAGCTCCAGCGCCTTGCGATAAAAGCGCGAGCCACTCGGTGTCAGGGAAACTCCTTGGGCGTGGTGGCGGATGAACAGCTGCACACCGAAGCTTTCTTCCAGATGTTTGATCGCGGTGGAGACCGAGGGCTGCGCGATGTAGAGCTTGCGCGAGGCCTCGGCAACGCTGCCGCAGTCGGCGGTGGTGACGAAATATTTGAGCTGGCGCAGGTTGTAGGCGGCCATATGAGTCTCCAAAAGAGCGCGGGTGTTCGCCCTGTTTCCCTGGCGCACGATCAGGTTTGAACATACCGGACGCGCGCACCAGCCGAAGCATATTTTTTTTAAGGTCTGAAGCAACAAACTTACTAATTTATCTATCCCGACGCTTTGCACATGATCACTTCAACAAGAAATGCGCCGCCCGTGCCGGCGCTTGCCGAAGTACGTCCACGTACTCATCCTTGCCTTGGAGTTCGTCATGGCTACCCCTGCAGCATCCTCCGCTCCGCTGATTGAAAAACACACGATAGGATACGTGCCCCCCGAAGATCGCCACGGAAAGGTCAGGGATCTGTTCACGCTCTGGTTCGGCGGCAACATCGCACCGTTGCCCATCGTCACCGGTGCGCTGGGCGTGCAGTTGTTTCACTTGAATCTGGTCTGGGGCATCGTCGCAATTCTCGTCGGCCATCTGGTCGGCGGCGTGCTGATGGCGCTGCACTCGGCACAAGGCCCGCAGATGGGCATCCCGCAGATGATCCAGAGCCGTGCGCAATTCGGCTCTCTCGGCGCGCTGTTGGTGGTGTTGATTGCCGGCGTCATGTACATCGGTTTCTTCGCTTCCAACATTGTGCTGGCCGGCAAGTCGCTGCACGGTGTGGTCGACAGCGTTCCGGTACCGGTCGGCATCGTCATCGGTGCGTTCGGCTCGGGGATCATCGGCATCATCGGCTACCGCTTCATCCACGTGCTCAACCGCATCGGCACCTGGGTGTTGGGGATCGGCATCGTTGTCGGCTTCGGCTACATCTTCACCCACATTCAAACCGATGACTTCCTCACCCGTGGCAGCTTCAACCTGTCCGGCTGGCTCGCCACTGTGTCGTTGGCGGCGTTGTGGCAGATCGCGTTTGCGCCGTACGTGTCCGACTATTCGCGTTACTTGCCGGCCGACGTCAAAGTCTCGTCGACGTTCTGGACCACCTATCTGGGTTCGGCGCTGGGTTCGAGCCTGGCGTTCATCTTCGGTGCCGTCGCGGTGCTTGCGACGCCTGTGGGCATGGACACCATGGACGCGGTGAAACTCGCCACCGGCTCGATTGGCCCGCTGATGCTGGTGCTGTTCCTGCTCAGCGTGATCAGCCACAACGCTCTCAACCTGTACGGCGCGGTGCTGTCGCTGATCACCCTGGTGCAGACCTTCGCCTACCGTTGGATCCCCACCGCCAAGAGCCGCGCGGTGATCTCGATCATCGTCTTGCTGGCCTGCTGCTTCGCCGCCGTCGGCGCCTCGAAAGACTTCATCGGCCACTTCGTCGACATGGTGCTGGTACTGCTGGTGGTGCTGGTGCCGTGGACCGCGATCAACTTGATCGACTTCTACGCGATCCACAAAGGCAAGTACGACATCCAGTCGATCTTCCAGGTCGATGGCGGTATCTACGGCCGTTACAACCCGCAAGCGCTGCTGGCCTACGCGATCGGCATCGCCGTGCAGATCCCGTTCATGAACACGCCGCTGTACGTCGGCCCAGTGTCGGCACACATCAACGGTGCGGATTTGTCGTGGCTGGTGGGATTGTTGGTGACCTCGCCGTTGTATTTCTGGCTGGCCAATCGCGACACGTCTTACCGTCGACGGATGATGGGCGGCAAACTGGCGGGCAGTCTGTGAGATTGATGCGCTGAAAAAGAAGGCCCGCACTGTGCGGGCCTTCTCAATTGCGCTGTGGTATTTCTGTAGGCCTGTCGACTGTTGGGTAAGGGAAATCCAATGCTGCGAATCCTCGGTAAGGCCTCATCGATCAACGTGCGCAAAGTGCTATGGACTTGCGCTGAATTGCACATTCCTTTCGAGCGCGAAGACTGGGGGTCGGGCTTCAAATCGACCAACGATTCGGAGTTTCTAGCGCTAAATCCCTGCGCCATGGTGCCGGTGATTCAGGACGGTGATTTCACCTTGTGGGAATCGAACACGATCATCCGATATCTGGCCACACGTTATGACGGTTCGCACCTCTATCCGACTGACGCGCAAACCCGGGCGCGGGTCGATCAGTGGATCGACTGGCAAGCGTCGGAGCTGAATCGCTCGTGGTCGTACGCCTTCATGTCGCTGGTGCGCCAGTCGCCCGACTATCAGGACAATGCCGCGCTGGCGAACGGCATTGAGCAATGGTCGAAGACCATGGCAATCCTCGACCGACAACTGGAAAAGACCGGCGCCTACGTCAGCGGCGAGCAGTTTTCCCTGGCGGACATCCCCATTGGCCTGTCGGTGAACCGCTGGTTCGAAACACCATTGGCTCACCCGGATTTTGCCGCAGTGAAAGCCTATTACGAACGTTTGAGCCAGCGCCCCGGCTACATGCTGCACGGTCGAAACGGCACACCGTGATCGCGGTTATTTGCCTTTGAACGCTTCACGCCGCGCCAGCCGTTCGGCGGCGTAGGCTGCTTGTGGCTGGCTGATCAGATCTTCCCGACGCAACGCTTCGCCGCAGTGCTCGCACAGCGGCCCGAGGCCGGCGTTGTGGTTGCAATCTCTGTGGATCATGTTCACCGCCAGTCCCTCTTCCGGTGTTTTGCACCAGGTTTCTCCCCACGCCCGCAACGCGATGATTACCGGGTAGAACGCCTCGCCTTTCGCGGTGAGGTGGTACTCGTAGCGTTTCGGCCGCTCGTTGTACAAGCGCCGCTCGACCAGCCCATCCGCTTCCAGACATTTCAGACGTGCGGCGACCATTTGCGGCGTACCGCCGGTCTGCGCCTGAATCTCGTCATAACGATGATTGGCCATGAACAACTCGCGCAAAACCAGCACGGTCCAGCGGTCGCCGACGATCGTCTCGGCCCGGGAGATCGGGCACAGCGTGTCAGGAAGACTATCGTTTACTGCCATCAGGGCTTGCCTCTTTTACAGTTACTATGATTATCATATCTACACGATGCCGGGACAAGCCCTGTGCACCGATAATCCCATTGCCGGAGCAAGCAGCCATGTCGAATACCCCCTACCCGCTGGACAGAACCGCCTATCTGCTGGTCGATCCGTACAACGATTTTCTATCGGACGGCGGCAAGATTTTCCCGCTGATCAAACCGATGGCTGAACAGAATGGCCTGCTCGATAACCTGCGCAAACTCGACCGCACGGTGCGCGATCTGAAGATTCCGGTGGTCATCGTACCCCATCACCGCTGGGAAAAAGGCGACTACGAAACCTGGGATCACCCGACCCCGACCCAATGCAAAATCATGCACATGCATCATTTTGCCCGTGGCGAATGGGGCGGTGAATGGCACCCGGATTTTGCGCCGAAGCAAGGCGATATCGTGGTTCAGGAACACTGGGGCTCCAGTGGTTTCGCCAACACTGATCTGGATTTTCGCCTGAAACAACAAGGCGTCACCCATGTGATCATCGTCGGCCTGCTGGCCAACACCTGCATCGAAGCCACGGCGCGCTATGCCTCGGAACTTGGCTACCACGTCACCCTGGTCCGCGATGCGACAGCAGCCTTCCAAGCAGAAATGATGCACGCCGCCTACGAACTCAACGGCCCGACATTCGCTCACGTCATTGCCAGCACTGACGAACTAATTGCCAACCTCCAATCCCAGGGTGAAGCGAAATGAGTCTGACCGGCCATTTGCTGATCGGCGCGGCGGATGTTGCCGCCACCGAAGGCACGATGAAAGCGCTGAACCCGGCCACCGATCAACGGATAGAACCGGACTTCGCTTTCGGCGGTGCGGCCCAGGTTGATCAGGCTGCAACACTCGCCGATGCCGCGTTCGACCACTACAGCCACACCTCGCTGGCCGAGCGTGCCGCGTTTCTCGAGAGCATCGCTGACAACCTCGATGAGGTTCGTAGCGAACTGGCGGCACGCGCGGCCCTGGAAACCGGACTGCCCGAAGCACAGCTTGAGGGCGAAGCTTTGCGAGCCGCGACACAGTTCCGCCAATTCGCCGAGGTGGTGCGCCGGGGCCGCTTTCTGCAATTGGCCATCGACCCGACGCAACCCCAGCGTCAGCCGCGCCCACGAATGGATCATCGCCTGCAAAAAATCGCCATCGGCCCGGTGGCGATTTTCGGCGCGAGCAACTTCCCGATTTCCTACTCAGTGGCGGGTGGCGATACCGCTTCGGCACTGGCGGCCGGGGCACCGGTGATTCTCAAGGCACACAACGCGCATCCCGGCGCTTCGGAAATCCAGGCGCGGGCCATTCGTAAAGCCGCGCAGGCGCATGGCTTGCCCGAAGGTGTTTTCTCGATGGTGCGCGGTGGCGGCAATGCCATTGGCGAAGCGCTGGTCGATCATCCGCTGATCAAAGCCGTGACGTTTACCGGATCTGAACAGGGCGGCATGGCGCTCTATCGTCGCGCACAATTGCGCCCCGAGCCAATCCCGGTGTTCACCGAAATGACCAGCGTCAATCCGACCTTCATCCTGCCCGAGGCGCTGGCGGCTCGCGGCGCCGAGATCGGGGACGGCTTTATCGAACGGATGCTGGTCAACGTCGGTCAGGCCTGTTTGTGTCCGTCGATCCTGATTGCCATTCGTGGTGCCGGGTTCGAAGAGCTGCGCAGCGCCATGCGCAAACGGGTCAGCGAAGCACCGGCGCGGACGATGCTGACGCCGGGCATTCATGGCGCCTACGTCGAGGGTCTGATGGCAATGGAAGGTGCCGGCGCGCAGGTGATCGCGGCAGGCACGCTGGCCGATGCCACATTCGCCGGGCGTGCGGCCTTGCTGGAAATCGAGGGGCAGCATTTGCTCAGCGAACCGGCACTGGCCCACGAAGTGTTCGGCCCGTCGGCGCTGCTGGTGGCGGTCAGTGATGCCGAGGAACTGCTGACAGTCGCCCGCTCGTTCAGGGGACAGCTCAGCGCTGCCATTCACCTTGAAGATGCGGACCTGGAACTCGCGCGGCGCCTGCTGCCGATCCTCGAACGCCGCACCGGACGCATCGTCGTCAACGCTTTCGCGCATCCACAGGAAGTGACGTACGCCACGGTGCACGGCGGGCCGTTTCCGGCGACGTCGGACAGCCGCTTTACCTCGGTCGGCATGACCTCGATCGAACGCTTCTTGCGTCCCGTGGCGTATCAAGGGTTTCCCGATGAGTTGCTGCCAGAGGTGTTGCGCGAAGGCAATCCGCTGAATCTGCCGCACAGCGTCGACGGGCAATAACGGCGATCCGGTGCGCGGCAGACGCGATCATGCATCTGCGCGCACCACCCCGCGCTCTTCCAGCAAACGCACAAACATGCTCAGGCTGCGCGACACCGTGCCCCGTCGCCACACCAGCCAAGTGGTCAGATAGCGAAAATCCGCCGTCAGCGGCCAGACACTCACGGTGGCGCTGCCCGGCATGCTCTGCAGCATTTTGCGCGGCATCAGCGCCAGGCCGGCACCGGCGCTGACGCAGGCGAGCATGCCGTGGTATGACTCCATTTCGAAGATCTTGCCTGGCACAGCAGCGTCGGTGCTGAACCATTTTTCGAAGTGATGACGGTAGGAGCAGTTGGAGCGGAAGGCATAAATGTTCTCGCCGTTTACGTCCGCCGCGCGCTTGACGGGCGCGTGGTTGATCGGGGCGATGATGACCATTTCTTCCTCGAACGCCGGCACGCCTTCCAGCGTCGGATGCAGCACCGGGCCATCGACAAATGCCGCCGCGAGTCGTCCGGACAGCACGCCATCGATCATCGTGCCGGACGGCCCAGTGGACAGGTCGAGGTCGACTTTCGGGTGCAGTTGGTTGTACGCCGCAAGTAATTCGGGAATGCGCACCGCCGCTGTGCTTTCCAGTGAACCCAATGGAAACGCGCCCTGCGGTTCCTCCCCCGCCACCGTGGCCCGAGCCTCCTGTACCAGGTCGAGAATCCGTCGCGCGTATTCAAGAAAACTCCACCCGGCTGGCGACAAACGCAAACGGCTTTTCTCGCGGATAAACAGATCAACACCCAGATCCTGCTCAAGCTGCTTGATCCGCGTGGTCAGGTTCGACGGCACGCGATGGATCTGCGCGGCGGCGGCGCTGATGCTGCCGTGTTCGGCAACGGCTTTGAAGATTTCCAGCTGCACCAGATCCACGGCCATTCTCCAATCGTGAAAGAAACGATCTTTATTATTCAGTTTCCAGAAAACAAACACCACCCTACTCTAGGCCCATCCGACGAACATGCAGGACGATGCCATGAGCCAGATTTCCAGCCAGACCCACGCCATCTCGATCAACCCCGCCACTGGCGAGCAGATCGGTCATTACGCGTTTGAATCCGCCGCCGCTCTCGACGCCGCACTGACCCGTGCCGCCTACGGCTTCGGCAAATGGAAGCGCAAGCCGTTGCAGGATCGCTCGCGCTTGTTGACCGCCCTCGCCAGTGCGCTGCGTGAAACCAGCGAGGCCATGGCCACCATGATCACTCAGGAAATGGGCAAGCCCATCGCCCAGGCCCGTGGCGAAATCGAAAAATGCGCCAAGCTCTGCGAGTGGTACGCCGAACATGGCCCGGCGATGCTCGACGCTGAGCCAACGCAGGTTGAAGGTGGCAAGGCGCGCATCGAGTACCGCCCGCTCGGCCCGATTCTCGCGGTCATGCCGTGGAACTTCCCGATCTGGCAAGTACTGCGCGGTGCCGTTCCGGCGCTGATCGCCGGCAACACTTACGTGCTCAAACATGCGCCGAACGTGATGGGCAGCGCCTATCTGTTGCGCGACGCCTTTACCCGCGCCGGTTTCGCCGATGGCGTTTTTGAAGTGATCAACGTCACGCCTGAAGGTGTGTCCACCGCGATTGCCGACCCGCGCATTGCCGCCGTGACCCTCACCGGCAGCGTCCGTGCAGGTATGGCCATCGGTGCTCAGGCGGGTGCCGCGTTGAAGAAATGCGTGCTGGAACTGGGCGGTTCCGATCCGTTTATCGTGCTCAACGACGCCGATCTGGACGAAGCTGTGCAAGCGGCGGTCATTGGTCGCTATCAGAACTCCGGTCAGGTCTGCGCAGCAGCCAAACGGCTGATCATCGAAGAAGGCGTGGTTGAAGAATTCACCCGCAAGTTCGTCGAAGCCACGCGCAAGTTGAAGGTCGGTGATCCGCTGTCCGCCGAGACCTACATCGGTCCGATGGCACGTTTCGACCTGCGCGATGAACTCGACCAGCAAGTGCGCGCCACTCTTGAAGAAGGCGCCACCCTGCTGCTCGGCGGCGGCAAGTCCGAAGGCCCGGGCAACTACTACGAGCCGACCGTGCTGGCCGACGTCACCGACCGCATGACCTCGTTCAAACAGGAGTTGTTCGGCCCGGTCGCTTCGATCATCACCGCCCGCGATTGCGCGCATGCCGTGGCCTTGGCCAACGACAGCGAGTTCGGCCTGACCGCGACGATCTACACCGCCAACGTGGCACTGGCCCAGCAACTGACCAGTGAACTGGACACTGGCGGCGTGTTCATCAACGGCTACTCGGCCAGTGATCCGCGTGTGACCTTTGGCGGCGTGAAGAAAAGCGGTTTCGGTCGTGAACTGTCGCACTTCGGCGTGCGCGAGTTCTGCAATGCGCAGACCGTTTGGCTGGATCGCAAGTAATCCAGACACCGGAAAAACCGGTGGGAGCGAGCCTGCTCGCGAAGGCGGTAAGTCACGCAGCTTAATTGCCACTGACCCACCGCTTTCGCGAGAAGATTCGCTCCCACAATCGGCTGCTTACAAATACTTCAGCCAGGCGATGTCACGGCGACGGGCCTTCAACGCCGAGAACCAGCGCACGGCCGGGAACAGCCCGATCGCCAGAATGATCGCCGCCAGCCAGATCGCCGCCACGGAAGAGAAACCGAAATAGCTGCCCTGGTTCAGCCCGAACAGGGCCACGCCGATCAGGTACAACACCTTCAACGCGTACAGGTGCAGCAGATAGAAAAACATCGGCGCCGAACCGAACACGGTCAAAACGCGAATCCAGCGACGATCCTGTAAACGCTCGAACACCAACAGCAACAACAGCCCGGCGCTGACGGTCAGCGCGATAAACAGCAGCGACGGCGGGTACTTGGTGATGTTGAAAAAACCCATCAGGGTTTGCACCGACGTGTCGCCCACGGCCCATGGTTTTTCGCCATAGCCATTGATCAGCCGCAGCGCGACAAAGCCGAGCAGCCCTGCGCCACCCGCGATCAGCAGGCGCCGTTGACGCACACCGGCGTCAACGCCGCGAGCGAACCACGGTCCAATCGCATAACCCAAGCCAATCACGCCGATCCACGGCAACAACGGATAGGACGTGCGCAGGCGCAAATTGTCGCTGACCTCGATCCAGCCGCGATCGTGCAGAATCGCCCACGGCACATGCAGCGCTGACTCCACCGGGAAATGCAGGCCGTCGAGCAGGTTATGCCCGGCAATGATCACCAGGCTCAAGGTCAGCAATAATCCGCGCGGCAGCCAGACCAGCAGCGACAACGCGATCATGCTCAAGCCGATCGCCCAGATCACTTGCAGATAAATCACGTTCGGCGGCAGCTGGAAGGTCCAGGCGAAGTTGACCAGGGTGAATTCCAGCAGCACCAGAAACAGCCCACGCTTGAACAGAAACGCACTGACGTCGGCCTTGCCTGCGTACTTCTCGCCAAACAACCACGCCGACAATCCGGTCAGCAACACAAACACCGGCGCACACAAATGCGCCAGGGTGCGACTGAAGAACAGCGTCGGTTCCGTACTGGCGATGTCCATCGGGTCGCTGACCTGCCGGTGCAACAAAAAGGTTTCACGCACGTGATCCAGCAGCATGAACAGAATGACCAGGCCTCTGAGGGCATCAATGGACAGCAGCCGGCCGGTGGTCAAAGGGGCAGAACGAGGAAGCACAATCGTCATGAGCGTTTCGCAATAGAAGGGATAACCGCTGGCGCCTGCAAGGGGCGCCCCAAAATTTGCGTTACCTTATAACACTGAAAAGCAAATAACCACGCTCAAACGAAAGTGATTCTCAGAAAAACTTCGACCCGGCAAGTTGCCCAATAGGCTCAGGCTTCTATAGTGATCAGGTCTGCCGCGCCCTTGCGGCCTGCTGTCGAGCGTTGTCCATGGTCAACACCGAACACCTGATTATTTGCGAGCACTGCGACTGTGTGTACGAAAAAGTCGTGCTGGCCAAACACCAGAAAACCTCGTGCGTGCGTTGCGGCGGCGTACTGCAGCGCTTCAACGGTCTGACCGTTGAACAGCGTCTGGCCCTGACGTTCACGGCGGCGGTGCTGTGGCTTTTCGCCAATTTCTACCCGGTGATGAGCATCAGCATGAAGGGTCTGAAAAACAGCGCGACGCTGTGGGATTCGGTACTGGCGCTGAGTCAGGGGCCGATTACCTTTATCGCCATGGTTGCAGCCATTGCAATCATCATTGCCCCGGCATTCCAACTGGTGCTACTGGTCTGGGTACTGAGTTTCGCCCTGTCATCGCGACGCGCGCCGGGTTTCAAGGTGTGCATGCGCTGGCTGGAAACCCTGCGCCCATGGAGCATGCTCGAAGTATGTTTGCTTGGCGCTATGGTGGCGGTGTTCAAACTCGCCGGACTGCTCGATGTGTTGCCCGGCATCGGCCTGTTTGCGCTGGCAGCACTGAGTTTGATGATGATCAGGATTGCCGGCCGCGACATCCGCGACCTCTGGGACATTCTATGAAGCGACCACCGACCGCCAGCGAGCTCAATCTGTGTCTGTGCCACAGCTGTGGGCTGGCCTGCGACATGAGCGACGAGCCGCACGAGTGCCCGCGTTGCGACGCCCCGCTGCATCGGCGCAAGACCAATTCGCTGACGCGCACCTGGGCTTACATGTTCGCCGCCCTGGCGTTTTACGTGCCGGCCAATCTGCTGCCGGTGATGAATACGGTGATGCTCGGCAATGGCGCCGACAGCACGATCATGAGCGGCGTGCTGGAGTTCTGGGAGCACGGCGCGTGGGACATCGCCCTGATCATTTTCATCGCCAGTATCGCGGTGCCGGGAATCAAGTTCGTCGCCCTGTCGCTGCTGTTGATTACGGTAAAACGCGACAGCGCCTGGGCACGCAAGGAGCGCTCGAAGCTGTACCGTTTCGTCGAGCTGATCGGCTATTGGTCGATGCTCGACGTGTTGGTGGTGGCGCTGGTCGCAGCATTGGTGAAGTTTCAGGCGCTGGGCGATATCGAGCCGCGACCGGGCATTCTGTTTTTCGGCCTGGTCGTGGTGTTCACCATGCTCGCGGCGATGAGTTTCGACCCGCGCCTGATCTGGGACCAGGACACGGGCGACGACCTCAGCGATGTTGAACCTCAAGCAGCACCTGCAACGGATGACGCAGTGCCTGATCCGACTGGCGTTTGACCTGACTGCGACAGGAATAACCGGTCGCCAAGGCTTCACCCTGCTCTGCCGGCGCATCGACCTGACGTGCCCACGACTGCTCGTAGATCACCGCCGAAGTCTGGCGATTGCGCGCTTCATGGCCGTAAGTGCCGGACATGCCGCAGCAGCCAGTGGCTTGTGTGGCCAACTTCAAACCCGCACGTTCGAACACTTGCTCCCACTGCCGGGTTGCGGCCGGGGCGTTGGTTTTTTCGGTGCAGTGCGCGAGCAACCGGAACGACTTGGTTGCATCCTGCGGCGCCTGCTGCGGCATGACCTTGAGTAACCACTCCTGCACCAGCGCCACTTCCGGGCAATCCTGCATACCGGGGACTTTCAGGTATTCCTGGCGATACACCAAGGTCATCGCCGGATCGAGACCCAACAACGGCACGCCAACCTCTGCCAATTCACGCAGTTGCCGAGCGTTGCGCAACGCCGCGCGGTTGAATGCCGAGAGGAAGCCCTGCACATGCAATGGCTTGCCGTTGGCGCTGAACGGCGCCAGATACACCTGATAGCCAAGCCGTGAAATCAGTTCGACCAGATCCGCCAGCAACGGCGCTTCGAAGTAACGCGTGAAGGCGTCCTGCACGATGACCACACTGCGCTCGCGTTGCGCCGGGGTCAGCGCCGACAACGTCGAAACCATAGCTGGTTGCACCTGCCAGCGACGCATCGCAGTGTGAAAATCGAAGCGGCTGAGCAACGGCACGTCGATCATGCCGCCGAACCTTTCCAGCAGGCCCCGCACCCAGGAAGCGCCCATCAAACCGTTGTACAGCGCCGGAATTCGCGCCATGTACGGAATGCTGTACTCCAGCGAGGCAATCAGATAATCCCGCGCCGGACGCAGATAACGGCTGTGATACAGCTCGAGAAAGCGCGAACGAAATTCCGGCACATTGACCTTCACCGGGCACTGCCCTGCGCAGGACTTGCACGCCAGGCAACCGGCCATGGCGTCGTAGACTTCATGGGAAAAGTCCGCAGAAGCCGAGCGACTGTTACGCCAGCGTTGCCACAACGAGCTGAAAAATGCCGGTTGGCGAATCACATCGGACAATACATCAACGCCCGCCTCGCCCTGCAAACGCAGCCACTCACGAATCAACGAGGCGCGGCCCTTGGGCGACTGCGCACGCTCGCGGGTGGCTTTCCACGACGGACACATGGCGTCATTGGGATCGAAGTTGTAGCAGGCGCCGTTGCCGTTGCAGTGCATGGCAGCGCCGTAGCTTTGCCAGACTTTTTCGTCAATCTGCCGATCAAGTTCGCCGCGCAAAGTGACTTCATCGATTTTCAGCAGCGCCGCGTCGGTGTTGGCCGGCGTGGCGATTTTGCCTGGGTTGAACTGGTTGAACGGGTCGAATGCAGCTTTCAGCGCTTGCAGCGCCGGATACAACTCGCCGAAGAATGCCGGTGAGTATTCCGAGCGCAGACCTTTACCGTGCTCGCCCCACAACAGGCCGCCATAACGCTGAGTCAGCGCGGCAACGCCATCGGACACCGGACGCACCAATGCCGCTTGCTGCGGGTCTTTCATGTCGAGAATCGGCCGCACGTGCAACACGCCCGCGTCGACGTGGCCGAACATGCCGTACTGCAAACCGTGGCTGTCGAGCAGGTCGCGCAACTCGGCGATGTATTCGGCCAGGTGTTGCGGCGGCACGGCGGTGTCTTCGACAAACGGCTGCGGCCGCGCTTCCCCGGCGACGTTGCCGAGCAGACCCACCGCACGTTTGCGCATGCCATAGACCTTGTTCACTGCCGCGTGACCGACCGCCAGGGTATGACCCAGGCGCTCAACGGTTTGATCGCGGCTCAGGTGTTCGACGAACGCTTCGACCCGGCGCTGCAAATCCTCCGGATCGTCGCCGCAGAACTCGACCAGATTGATACCCAACGTCGGGCGCTCGGCACTTTCCGGGAAATACTCGGCGACGCCGTGCCAGACGATGTCCTGCATCGCCAGCAACAGCACTTTCGAGTCGACGGTTTCGATCGACAATGGCTTGAGCGCCATCAAGGCCCGCGCATCGCGCAACGCGTCCATGAACCCGGCGTAGCGGATGTTCACCAGCATCGTGTGTTTGGGGATCGGCAGCACATTCAGCCGCGCCTCGACGACAAACCCCAGCGAACCCTCGGCACCGCACAACACACTGTTGAGGTTGAAACGGTTGTCCGCCTCACGCAGATGCGCCAGGTCGTAACCGGTCAGGCAACGGTTGAGATCGGGAAAACGCGCCTTGATCAGCTCGCCCTGCTCATCAATGATCTGCCGCGCGCAACGATGGACTTCACCGACACGATCTTCGCGGGCGCACAGTGCTTCAAGCGCGTTTTCTTCCAGGGGCTGAGCGTGCAGACGTTCGCCGCCGCGCAGGATCATGTCGAGTCCGAGCACGTGGTCGCGGGTCTTGCCGTAGGTACAACTGCCCTGGCCGCTGGCATCGGTGTTGATCATGCCGCCGACGGTCGCGCGGTTGGAGGTCGACAGTTCCGGGGCGAAAAACAGCCCGGCAGATTTCAGCGCGGCGTTGAGCTGATCCTTGACCACCCCGGCCTGCACGCGCACCCAACGCTGCTCCACGTTGATTTCGAGGATGCGGTTCATGTGCCGCGACAGATCGACGACGATGCCGTCCGTCAGCGATTGGCCGTTGGTGCCGGTGCCACCGCCGCGCGGAGTAATCACCACTTGCTGGTACGCCGGCTCGGCGATCAGTCGCGCCACCCGCGCCACATCATCGGCATCCAGCGGAAATACCGCCGCTTGCGGCAGACGCTGATAGATCGAGTTGTCCGTCGACAGCACCACGCGGCTGGCGTAATCGGCGCTGATTTCACCGCGAAAGCCGCTGGTCTTCAGGGCTTTGAGGAACTGCTGGTAATCGCTGGTCAGGGCTTTGGCGGGGGACAGCTGGGCAATCATCGGTCAGGTTATCTCGGTCAAATCGGGCCGTGCGGCGGTGAACAGTTGTACGCAACGAATGATTGCGTCAGGCTCCGCCATCTCATGGTGCCCATGTTCATTGCTGGAAGACGCTGGGACAACCGTAAATTCGACCCGCTATTGATGACTTTTACGAATGAATCCGCGCACGCTCACCCCTTCCATGTCGTTATTGCTGGCTTTCGAGGCTGCCGCGCGTCACGAAAGCTACACCCGCGCAGCCCACGAACTGTCGCTGACGCAAAGTGCAGTCAGCCGTCAGGTGCAGATTCTCGAAAAAATGCTCGGCATGCGCTTGTTCAGCCGTGAAGGCCGGCAAGTGGTGCTGACCGATGTCGGGCGCATGTATCAGCGCGAACTCGCCGAAGCCTTGGGGCAGATTCGCAGCGCGACCTTGCAGGCGATGGCGTTTGGCTCGGGCATTCATAGCTTGCGCCTGGCGACGCTGCCAACGTTCGGTTCGAAATGGTTGCTACCGCGCCTCAAGGATTTCTACACCGCGCACCCGGGCATGACCGTGCATTTGCATTCGCGTATCGGCGTAATCGACTTCGATACCAGCGAAATCGATGCGGCGATCTGCGTCGGTGGCGGTGAATGGCCAGGGCTGACCGCCCTGCCCTTGCACACTGAAGAACTGGTGGTGATCGCCAGTGCGCAGCTGTCTGACGCCGAGCGCAATGACGCCGAACAACAGATTGCCGGGCAACTGCTGCTCAACGTCAGCAGCAATGCCCAAGCGTGGGCGGAATGGTTCAGCCATCACGGTTTGCCGCACCGCAGCATGCGCATCGGGCCGAGCTTTGAAATGACCTCGCACTTGATTCAGGCGGTGCGGGCGAATATTGGTGTCGGTTTGGTGCCGAGGATTCTGGTGGAGGATGAGTTGCTCAGCGGCGAGTTGCTACAACTTGGCGAGCCGATTACCAGTCGGCGCAGCTATTACCTGGTGTATCCACCGCGTAATGAAAATCTGCCATCGCTCAAAGCGTTTCGGGATTGGCTGGTAGAAACGTTGTAAGGACGCCAATCGCGAGCAGGCTCACTCCTACAGTTGGAATGCGTTTCCCTGTAGGAGTGAGCCTGCTCGCGATAGCGTCAATTCAGACACCTTAAAACCTCGGCTTAACCGCCCTCCAGTCCGGCTTGTACCGCTGCATCTGCCGCACATCATCACGCTGGCGAATCCCGCACGTCAGATACTGATCATGCAGCTTGCCCAACTGGTCATGATCCAGCTCCAGGCCAAGCCCCGGCGCCCGGGTGATCTTCACACAGCCGTCGACAATCGGCAGCTTGCCACCCTTGATCACCTCTTCATCCGGCTCCTGCCACGGGTAATGGGTGTCGCAGGCGTAATCCAGATTCGGCACCGCCGCCGCGACATGCGCCATTGCCATCAGGCTGATGCCCAGGTGTGAATTGGAATGCATCGACACGCCGAGGCCAAACACATCGCACATCTTCGCCAGCGTCTGCGTGTCGCGCAGGCCGCCCCAGTAATGGTGGTCGGCGAGAACAATCTGCACGCTGTTCTGCGCGACACTGCGACGGAACTCGTCGAAGTCGGTGACCACCATATTGGTCGCCAGCGGCAGGCCGGTGCGTCTGTGCAGCTCGGCCATGCCGTCGAGGCCCGGGGTCGGATCTTCGTAATACTGCAGATCATCGCCGAGCAATTCGGCCATGCGAATAGACGTTTCCAGCGACCAGTTGCCATTCGGATCGATGCGCAGCGGATAACCGGGGAAGGCTTTTTTCAAGGCCTTGATGCACGCCACCTCATGCTCCGGCGGCAACGTGCCGGCCTTGAGTTTGATGCTTTTGAAACCGTACGCCTCAATCATCCGCGCAGCCTGCGCGACGATTTGCTGCTCGCTGAGCGCCTCGCCCCAGTTGTCCGGTTTGTACGGCGAATCGACATGCTGCGCATACTTGAAAAACAGATAGGCGCTGAACGGCACTTCATCACGAATAGCACCGCCGAGCAGGTCCACCAGCGGCACATTCAGGTAATGCGCCTGCAAATCGAGAAACGCCACTTCGAACGCCGAGTAGGCATTGCTCACCGCTTTGCTGGCGTGGGAACCGGGCGCCAGTTCGGCACCGGCAATGCTAGCAGGTTTATTGGCGGCAACGGTGGCCTGCACGATCGCGCGCAACTGGTTGAGGTTGAACGGATCAAGGCCGATCAGCTGAGACTGCAACTGCTGCTGGATCGCCAGTGCCGGGGCATCGCCGTAGCTTTCGCCGAGGCCGATGTAGCCATTGTCGCTTTCAATCTCGATGATCGAGCGCAGCGCAAAGGGTTCGTGGATGCCGCTGGCGTTGAGCAGCGGCGGATCGCGGAAGGCAATCGGGGTCACGGTGACACGGGTGATTTTCAAGATAACGCTCCTGACGGATCAACAATCAATTCAATGGCTCGCAGCCGGGCTGGCCGTCGCGACAACGGCGGTGACCTCATGCGGCTTTGCGAGGTTTTCACCTTTCGCGCCAGGCGCCGTGCGGGCGAAGAAGATCACCACCGCTGCGATCAGCGACGTGCCAGCCAAGCCATACAGGCCGCCCTCGATAGAGCCGGTGGTTTGTTCGAGAAAACCAAATGCAGTCGGTGCGACGAAACCACCGAGATTGCCGATAGAGTTGATCAGCGCGATCACCGCAGCGGCGATGCGCGCATCCAGATAGCTTTGCGGAATCGGCCAGAACAATGCCGACGCTGCCTTGAAACCGATGGCGGCGAAGCAGATCGCGACGAAGGCGAAAATCGGCCCGCCAGTGGTCGACATGAACATGCCGATGGCCGCGATCACCAGCGTCAGTGCGACCCACGCCTGTTGGAACTTCCATTTACCGGCCATCGCTGCAAAGCCGTACATGGCGACAATCGAAATGATCCACGGAATCGAATTGAGCAGGCCAACCTGGAAATCGCCGAGATTGCCCATCTTTTTGATCATGCTTGGCAGCCAGAACGTCGCGCCGTAAATGGTCAGGGCAATGGAGAAATAGATGAAACAGAACAGCGCAATCTGCCGATCCGCCAACAGCTTGAACATCGACGGTTTGGAAACTTGCACCGCCTCACGGGCACGCTGCTCCTCGGCAATCGCCGCCACCAGCGCTTCGCGCTCTTCTTCGCTCAGCCACTTGGCCTGACGCGGATGCGATTGCAGCCAGAACCAGACAAACCCGCAAAGCACCACCGACGCCGCGCCCTCGATCAAGAACATCCACTGCCAGCCGTGCAGGCCCAACCCGCTGATGTGCAGCAGCGCACCGGAGACCGGGCCGGAGATCACCGAGGCAATCGCCGAACCGCTGAGAAACACCGCCATGGTCTTGCCGCGCTCGGAGGCCGGCAGCCACTGCGTGAAGTAGTAAATGATCCCCGGAAAGAACCCCGCCTCGGCCGCGCCGAGAATAAAGCGCAGCACATAGAAACTGGTTTCACCTCTGACAAACGCCATGGCCATGGCGGCGGCGCCCCAGGTGAACATGATCCGTGTCAGCCAGACCCGTGCGCCGTAACGCTGCAGAAGCATGTTGGACGGCACTTCGAACAGTGCGTAGCCCACAAAAAACAAACCGGCGCCGAGGCCGTAAGCCGCCGCGCCGATGCCCAGATCGGTTTCCATGTGACTGCGCACGAAACCGATGTTGACCCGATCGATGTAGTTGACGATGAACATCACCACGAACAGCGGCAGCACGTGGCGCTTGACCTTGGCGGCGGCACGGGCGAGTACCGTGACGTCCAGCGGACTCTGGAGGGTTTTCAAGGGGCGACTCCCGATCTTGTTTTTTTAGGGATGGCGTAAAGCGTTGGATCGATCATGGACGGCGATCATTGATCCCGTCTAATCTAACTTGGCATTCGATTGATACCCGGATTAGATCAATGTTCGAACTGACCCAGCTGCGCTGCTTCACCACTGTCGCCACCGAGCTCAACTTTCGCCGCGCCGCCGAGCGACTGAACATGACGCAGCCGCCACTGAGCCGGCAGATCCAGTTGCTTGAGCATCACTTGGGCGTCGAACTGTTTACCCGCAGCACCCGCAGCGTCGCGCTGACCGCAGCCGGCCGGGCTTTTTTCATCGAAGCACAGAACCTGCTGGAGCGCGCGCAGCAAGCGGCGGTCACCGCTCGACGGTTTGCCGAAGGCGACATCGGGTCGGTGAACATCAGTTTTGTCGGCAGCGCGGTGTATGAGTTTCTGCCCAAGGTCATCGCCGAGGCGCGACTGAAACAGCCGCAGGTGAAAATCGATCTGTCGGAGATGAACACTTACCAGCAGCACGAAGCCCTGCGCGCGCGACGCATCGATTTGGGCATCGCCCGTGCGCCATTACTCGAGCCGGGATATGCCACTGAATGTCTGGTGCGCGAGCCGTTTGTACTGGCGGTACCGAGTGGTCATCCATTGGCGAGCGCGGCTGAAGTGGCCGTAAGCGATCTGGATAAGCAGCCATTTCTGATGTATTCCCACGCCGCTTATCCGCCGTTCAACGAACTGCTGACCGGCATGCTGCGCTCGGCCCGGGTTGCACCGGATTACGTGCAGTGGCTGGGGTCGTCGCTGACGATTCTGGCACTGGTGAATGCGGGCATGGGTCTGGCGCTGGTGCCGCGTTGTGCGACCAGTGTGGTGTTCAGAAATGTGGTGTTTCGCGATATCGATCTGGGCGAAGGGGTGCAGAGCGAGCTGCATCTGATCTGGCGGGAGAACAACGACAACCCGGCGTTTGCGATGTTGCTGGAAGCGATTCGCCGGGCGGTGGCTGAGGGGTGGGGCTGAAAGGCGCTAGCTCTTGAGCGGTGGTGGAGCACTGGGTGCTCTAGGCTGCGCATTTGCCACTGGCTTGCCATCTTTCGTATACCGACGCGCCACCCATTCTGGCATTGGTTGCGGTGCTCTGGCTGTCATGACGAAACCTCCGATTTCGGGCCGAACTCTACCCATTTGACTTTCCCGGAATCTATCAGCAAAAACTCAGCGCCAAAAGGCACTTCTGTTCCGTCGGCATCCAGCCAACAGGGATTTTGCATCACGAACTGACCACTGTCGGATTCCGGCGGCCACTCCACAGGCCAGCCAAAAACGCGCCTCTCATCGTTCAAATGGAGGGTGATGAGACGATGGTGCTGAGCGAAAATACTGAACCATTCACTGGGGTAAGAAGATTGTTTCGTTACATTTCTACTACGTAGCCACGCATGCATCCTGTCGCTGGTGGCCAGATAGCACGCGAAGATTCCAAGCGCCAACGAGAAAACAAATGCCCAAAGGGTTTCAGCCCGAGCATCCCACTTCCCGAGAGAAAAGCCCTTCGCGCCTATCCACAAGCAGATAGCCCCAACCGCCAGCACCGCCCCATGAATCACAAACGTAAAAATCAACGCCTGCACGATCTGCCCAAACGTATCGGGTCGTTTGAAAGCCGTCAGCGAATAAAAAATCCACGCCGACAAAAACCCGGGAATCAGGTACTGCAACAGCGGAATAACTTCTTTGACCAGATCATCCATGATCCGAGGCTCCTTGAAAGACCGGTCGATCTGACTACCGACCGCCCCTCAAAAGCCTAGTGCACATCGCTGAAAACCCTCGCGCGCAACTGTCACCACTCATTACGCATCCTGCAAAATCAGATCCGCGCCCTTCTCCGCCACCATCAACACCGCTGCGTGAGTATTGCCCGAGGTCACATTCGGAAAAATCGACGCATCAACAATCCGCAGCCCGTCGAAACCGTGCACCTTCAGCCGCTTGTCGACCACCGACGTCTGCTCGTCAGCGCCCATCGCGCACGAACCACAGAGGTGATAGATCGAGCCACAGTTATCGCGGAAGTACTGCAACATCTGCTCGTCAGTTTCCACCGCTGGCCCCGGTAAAACCTCATCTACCGTGATGCTCTTGAGCGCCGGGGCGTTCATGATCTTGCGCATCAGACGACTACCCTGAATGACCTCGTCGATGTCCTTTTGCGTGCTCAGGTAGTTCGGATCGATCAGCGCCGCATCCCGGGGATTTTTCGAGGCGATCTCGATATGCCCACGACTGGTCGGCCGGCACGGATTGAAGCACAGCAGGAAGCCGGAATACGGCTCGGGCTTGAGGCTGGCCTTGTTGTTTTTCGGAATCTGGTACGACAGCGGGTTGAAATACAGCTGCAGGTTCGGATGATTCTGCTGCGCGTCGCCACGGAAAAAACCACCGGCCTGATTGACGCTCATGGCCAGGGCGCCCTTGCGCGTCAGCAGGTATTTCACGCCGAGTTTGAACTGACCGAACAGCGAACTCAGTTCATCGTTGAGCGTCGGGATATTGGCCTTGTAGTAATAGCTGGCGCACAGGTGATCCTGCAGGTTCTGCCCCACTGCCGGCAGGTGTCTGACCAGAGGAATGCCGTGCCTGGCCAGCAACGCGCTGTCCGCCACGCCGGACAATTGCAGAATTTTCGGCGTGTCGACGGCACCCGCACACAAGATCACTTCCTTGCGTGCGGTGAAGGTTCTCACCACACCATGCTGAGTAATCGAGATCCCGGTCGCACGTTGTTGCGCGTCATCAAACAACACCCGATCCACCAGCGCGAAATGCTCGACGGTCAGGTTCGGCCGCTTCAGTGCCGGATGCAGATGCGCGAAGCTGCTGGAGCAGCGCTGACCGTTCTTGGTGTTGACGTCGTAGAGACCCGCCCCTTCGAACTTTGCCCCGTTGAAATCTTCACTGCGCGGATAGCCGAGTTCCGAGCAGCCCTCAAGAAACACATCGCAGATCGGGTGAGTCTGGCCCTTCATCGGCGTAATACTGATCGGGCCGCTGCCACCGTGATATTCGCTGTCACCCAACGGATGGTTTTCCAGTTTGCGGAAGTACGGCAACACATCCTTGAAGCCCCAGCCGTCGTTGCCATTGGCGGCCCAGTCATCAAAGTCATGAGCCTGACCACGCACGTAGATCATCGCGTTGATCGACCCGGAACCGCCCTGCACTTTGCCGCGCGGGGCGTAGATTTCGCGGTTGCCCAATTGCTTTTGTGGCTGGCTGTAATACATCCAGTTGAAGGTCGGGTTGTAATACATTTTGGCAAAGCCGACCGGGATCTTGAACCACAGCGAGCTGTCTTTGCCGCCGGCTTCCAGCAACAGTACGGTGTGTTTGCCCGTGGCCGAGAGCCGGTTGGCCAGCACGCAGCCAGCGGCGCCAGCGCCAGCGATGATGTAGTCGTATGTCATGCACGGTTACCGCGTAAGTCGTTATACAAAATTCGGCTCGCTCCCACAGGAACTGCGCCTGCCGTGTCAGCCGCGAGCTGGCGAGGTGTCTTTCACATCCACCGGGGTCGGCGCCATCTGCAAGTGCAGCCGCTCACCGGTGTACGGCGAATGCCGGCGCACCACGTCCATGTTCAGCTCGACCCCAAGACCCGGCTCGCTGGACGGAATGATGTAGCCGTCTTCCCACTGCAACGGTTTGGTCAGTACTTCGGCGTGAAAGCCGCCCCAGGTCTCGATGCTTTCCTGAATCAGGAAATTCGGCGTACAGGTCGCCAACTGAAAACTCGCCGCCGCACCAATCGGTCCGTTGTACAGATGCGGGGCGATTTGCGCGTAATACGCTTCGGCCATGCTGGCGATCTTCTTGGCTTCGAGCAGGCCGCCGCAGCGCGCCACGTTCATCTGCAGAATCGACGCACCGCCGGCCTGCAACAGCTTGAAGAATTCGTACTTGGTGGTCAGGCGTTCGCCAGTGGCAATCGGGATGCTGGTCTTCGCCGCGACTTGCGCCATGGCCTCTTCCTGACCCGGCGGCACCGGCTCTTCGAACCACAGCGGATCGTATTTCTCCAGGCGCTTGGCCAGGCGGATTGCCGACGACGGCACCATCTGCCCGTGGGTGCCGAACAGCAGATCGCACTTGTCGCCCACCGCTTCACGAAGCTTGCGGCAGAAGGTTTCGCAGCGTTCCAGCACTTCCAGGGAAATCTGGTGCCCGGAGTACGCGGTGTAAGGCCCGGCCGGATCGAACTTCACGGCGGTGAAGCCTTTGTTCATGTTCTCGATCGCGCACTCGGCGGCCAGATCCGGGTCGTCGTAGTCGTACTCGCCACGGCTGTTGACCGGGTACAGGTAGGTGTAGGAACGCAGGCGTTCGTTGACCTTGCCACCGAGCAGTTCGTACACCGGCTTGTTCGCCGCTTTGCCGATGATGTCCCAGCAGGCCATCTCCAGACCGCTGACCACACCCATCATGGTCAGGTCGGGACGCTGGGTGAATCCGCTGGAATAGGCTTGGCGAAAGAAACGTTCGATGTGGTGCGGATCATGATTGAGCAGGTAGCGTTCGAACACGTCTTCGATGATCGGCAGCATCGCTTTCGGGCCAAAGGTCGCGGCGTAGATCTCGCCGACACCTTCGATTCCGCAGTCGGTCTTGAGCTTGACGAACAGCCAGTACATACCGCCGATGTGCGGTGGCGGTACGGCAACGATATGGGTTTCAAGGGCGATGATTTTCATCTCAGGCACCTGCTTTTTTCGAAGATTGACGATTGATTCGGGCACGCAGGGTCACGGCAGCGAGGGTGCCGACCAGACCGATAGTGGCGATGTAGCCGAAGTAGAGCTTGTAGCCGAGGGCACCGGGAAAGTGCTCGGTGAGGTAGCCGTTGATCAGCGGAATAAAGGCATCCGGCATGTAGCCGACCACCGAGACGATGCCGATGGCCAGACCGGTGATCCGCAGCGGAATGTTGCAACTGTCGAGAATCGCCCAGTACAGACCACGAATCGCATAAGTCATCAGGCCGATGAAAATCACCGTGGCGATCAACAGACCGATGCTGTTGAGCGCGGGGAACACGATCAGCCCGACGATCGCCAGACTCGCCAGCAACAGCGCGACGATCAGCACCGAAATATTCGAGAACTTGTCACCCAGCCAGCCGCCGCCAATGCCACCGATCGGACGCATCCAGAGTTTGATCGTGGTAATCGTGCCAGCCATGACGGCGGTCATGCCGCTGCCTTGCAGATAGTCGGAGAAACTGTAGGTGGCCCAGAAGATGTGATAACCGCAGAACACGATGGCGGTGACCAGCCACAGCTCAGGGATTTTCACCAGCGTGGTCAGGTCGGCGAGCAGATTGAACTTGCCCTTCTCCACCGCTGGCGTGTCTTCCATCGACTTCGGGTCCTTGATCAGCACCAGCAGACAACCGATGGCGATACAAGTGAAGGCGTACAGGTAAACCACATGTCTGAAGCCTTCGGCTGTCGACTCGCCACGGGTCTCAGTGGCGAAGGCAAACAAGCCCAGTGCGACCGTCGCCAGCAGCGCTTCAACCAAGCCGCGACCACCGTCGAGAATGCCGAAGAACCGGCCCTGCTCGGTGTGATGCGCAATCATCTTCACGCGCTTGAGTACCGAGGCCCAGAAAGTCAGACCGGTGGTCAGACCCCAGCAGCCGAAGATAATCATCAACCCGGTCATCGACGGCGCAGTGGAATACCAAAGGCCCAAGGCACCGGTGGCCACCAGCGAGAAGAAAATCAGAAAGCGCGGTGCAATGCGATCGGCCAGCCAGCCGCTCGGCAAGTAGCTGAGCAGGAAGATCGTGCCTAGCATCGAGTACAGATAACCCAGCTCGCTGTGGTTGATCTGGAACACCTCGAGCATGGTCGTTTGATAGACCTGACGCAGGTACAGAATCGGATAGATCGCGCCGGCAGCGAGCACCAGCAACATCAATTGAAAATAGCGACTTCCCTTGTCGCTCTGGCTTTTCACAGCCGAATCGGAACCCTGAACAGCGGCAGCAGAGGATGCATGCTTGGACATTGAAGTGACCTCGGGCAACCCGTGCTCCGGGCGCCCCTGATAATTGTTTTTATAGGTGTAGCGTGAGGCGTGTAGCGGCGGATCAGTACTTCATGACCACGAGTCGGGTCTGGGTAAATTCGAGCATGCCGTGCTTGCCGTCATCGCCGCCCAGGCCGGAGCGTTTCCAGCCGGCGTGGTAGCCCTGATACGGGTCAGCCGGGGTGCGATTGACGTACAACTCGCCGGCCTCGATGGCGTTGGCGACTTTCTGCGCGGTGCGGTAGTTCTCGGTGTAGAGCACCGACGACAGGCCGAACTGATGGTCGTTGGCCATGGCCAGCGCGTCGTCGATGTCGCGGTACTTGAGCACCGGCAGCACCGGGCCGAAGATTTCTTCCTGGACGATTTCCATGTCCTGACGGCAACCGCTGAGCAGCGTCGGCGGGTAGAAATGCCCCGATCCTTGCGGCAACACGCCACCGCTTTCGAGGATTGCGCCGTCAGCGATGGCGCGCTCGACCATGGCGTGAATGTTCTGCTGCGAACTGGCATTGACCAGTGGCCCCATCAGACTGGCGTCGATGGCGCGGTCGCCGAATTTCACTTCAGCGATTTTCGCCTTGAGCAGCGCGAGGAATCGGTCGTAGACGCTTTCCTGCACATAGACGCGCTCGACCGCCGTGCACAACTGGCCGCAATGCGTGGTTTTCGACGCGATGATTGCTGTCGCGGCCGCACCCAGGTCGGCATCCGCTTCGATGATCGCCGGGGTCTTGCCACCCAGTTCCAGCGACGGCTTGGCGATGTTGGCCTTGCAATAATCGAGAACGATGCGCCCGGCGTTGACGCTGCCGGTCAAGGTAATCAGGCCCACGGCTTTATGGGTGCATACGGCCGCCGCCGTGGCGTGATCCATGGTCAGGATATTGATCACACCGGCCGGCATGCCCGATTGCTGCACCGCTTTGGCAATTTCGAATGCCGAGGTCGGTGTGTTGTTGCTTGGGCGCACCACCACGGTGTTGCCGGCAATCAGCGCCGGGGCGATTTTGCGCAGCAACGTGTAAACCGGGTAGTTGAACGGGATCAGGCACGCAACGACGCCGATCGGCTCGCGGTGCAAAAACAGGTTTTCGTCAGGGCTGTCGCTGGGGATGATCTCGCCTTCGATGCGCCGCGCCCATTCGGCGTGGTAGCGAGTGATCTGCGCGGCATAACGGGCTTCGTTGCTGGCATCGCTGACGCTTTTGCCAGACTCGGCGGCCAGTGCGTTGCCGATGGCTTCGGCACGATCTTCCAACGCAGCGGCAAAGGCTCGCAGATGTTCGGCGCGCTCGATGCTGGTGAGTTTGCCCCAGACCTTTTGCGCCGCTGCCGCCGCATCGACCGCTGCGGTGGCTTCCTCGGCGGTGGCACCCGAGACATGGCCGAGCAACGCTTCGGTGGCCGGGTTGTAGACCGCGATCAGCGCCGCGCTGGCAGGCTCGATGAATTGGCCGTTAACAAAATTTCGCTCGGTTCGCATGTGCATCGCCCATCGTTTGTTTTTATCAATGCCACCAGTCTTGTCATCGATGGCGGGTTGAACAAACGATTTATCGGGCGGTTAAACATTCGAAAAATGCAGGTTACCCCCGCATCGGCACAAATCCCCTGTAGGAGTGAGCCTGCTCGCGATGGCGGTGTGTCAGCCACCTATTTTTCGCTGATACATCGCCATCGCGAGCAGGCTCACTCCTACAAGGGAATCCGGGCTGATTCAGATAGCAGCGGTCGAAGGCTCTAACTGGCGCTGCGCCAGCCAGATCTCCTCCTGCAGCCATTGAGCAAAAACCTGCAACTGCGGCATATCCGTCTGCTCCGGCCGGGTCACCAGCCAGTACGACTGATGACCTTCCACATGTACATTCAGCACTTGCGTCAACTGCCCGCTGGCCAGTTCCGCCGCGACCATGTGCCAGTCGGCGATGGTGATGCCCAGGCCATCGGTCGCCGCCTGAATCGCCAGATCGAGCAGATCGAACTCATAACCGCCCTGGGTATCCACCCCGGTAATGCGCGCCGCGTCGAGCCAGTGATTCCAGGTCAGGTAGCGCTGGTCTTCCCTGGCCAGAACGTGGAGTAACGTCAGGCGATTGAGGTCGATGCCTTGCTCGCCACTCTCGCGGGCATACACCGATGGCGCGCACACGGCGATGTGGCGCTCTTGAACCAGTAGCGAACTGTCGAGACCGTCCCATTCGCCATTGCCAAATCGAATCGCACAATCGAGCGTGCTGGTTTCCGCCAGACTGTCCTGCAAGCGCGTGGTGATGCTCAGTTCCAGCTCGGGATGTTGCTCGCGCAGTCGGCCCAGACGCGGCATCAACCAGCGACTGGTAAAGGTCGGCGGTGCATTGATGTGCAATCGGTTGGAGTGGGTTTTCTGCTGAATGCTGCGCACCGTCAGCTCGATCTTGTCGAACGACTGGTGCAGCGCCCGCAGGAGAATCTTGCCGGCAGCGGTCAATTCCAGATGATGGTGACGGCGTTCCAGCAGGCTCTCGCCGAGCTGTTCCTCCAATTGCCGCACCTGACGACTGACCGCACTCTGGGTGACATTGAGCAACTCGGCGGCGCGGGTAAAACTGCCGGTGCTGCCGGCCACTTCGAACGCCTTGAGCGCGTTCAGGCCGGGCATTTTGCGTTTCATATCAAGGCACTCGAAAACCACTGACAAGGCGCAAAGCATCCCATGAGTGTGCCGGACTGTCCTACAGGAATTTGCGAGTAACATGCATTCGATGCAGGTTTGTTCACCGTTTTTATCGTTTGTTCAACACACACCGGATGGCAAAACTGCGCGGCATCTCTAATAAAAACAATCGAGAGCCGCTCCATGCCCTTCTCTGCTTCCTTGCGCTTGCGCAGCACTTCCATCGCTCTGTTCTGCAGCATTGCCGCCCCGGCGATGGCCGTGCAGGTCACCGACAATCTCGATCTGGGCGGCGCCATTCGTGCGCGCTGGGATCTCGACCCGGATCGCGATATTCAGAAGTTCGGCCTCGACACGGTATTCCTCAGCGCCAAGTACAATTCCGACAGCTGGATCGGTGAGGCGCAGTACCGCTTCTACGGTCGCTCCTACCCTTACCAGTACACAAAAAACTACGGCGATATCCAGTTCGCCAAGTTCGCCTGGGCCGGCTACAAGTTCAATCCCGATCAGCAAGTACAAGTCGGCCTGAACACCGTGCCGTTCGGTTTGCAGCCGTACTTCGGCAGTACTTTTTACGAAACCCTCGGCAACGTCATTGGCCTTGAAGAGGTGCAGCAAGTCGGCGCCAAGTACATCCAGCAAAGCGGCGACTGGAACCTCCAGGCCGGCTACTACCTGCGCCCGGCATGGCAAGGCAAAGGCACCAGCAATGGCGTGAGCTATTCCAGCATTGTCTCCGAGGCCGACAGTTACGTGGCTGACGGCAGCGACAACCAGGAACGCGACACGGTGGTGCTGCGCGTGGCCAAGGCACTTGATCTGGGCCCGTGGAAGTCCGAGGTCGGCGTCTCCGGCCTGACTTCAAGCCTGCAGAACCGCGACACCAACAACGATGGCCGGCGCAACGCCGTGGCCATTCACTATCTGGGCAAGAACGGGCCTTGGGGCGTGCAACTGCAAGCGGCGCGGCAGCAGATGTCGCCGCGCAATCCAGGCAGTGATGAAGTAGTGACGTTGGGCGGGTATGACGGTACTTACAATGTCGCCAGTCGCGGCAATCTATACGTCGCGGACTTGAGCTATGACGTGGCGGGCAAATACCTCTTCGATAAGGTCAGCGGGGTCAAGCTTTACGCCAACTACAGCGCCTTCGACAAATCCGCCAGCGGCTTCAAGACATCAGAGCGGATGATCCTCGGCAGCTCGTTTTCGGTCAGCAAACTGTGGGTTGCTGCCGAGTGGCTGTTTGGCCGCAATGATCCGTACATTGGCGGCAGCAGCTATACCCAGAGCCTGGGTGCCGGCGGGCTGGATCAGTGGGAGAACCAGGTGTATGTGAACGTTGGCTACTACTTCTGATCCAGATTGTTCGAATTCATGAAATAGCTATCGCGAGCAGGCTCACTTCTACACTTGGAATGCATTTCAATGTGGGGCCGAGCCTGCTCGCGATGGCGCCGGCACAAACAACCCTTGCATCAAACCCTGCGCAATAGTCAGATACCCCCTACAAACAAAACCTACAAAAACAAACCGAGCCAAACGCTCGATCGGGGTTCTGCCTCCATGCGTCAACTGCCCTCCCTCAACACCCTGCGCGTGTTCGAAGAAGTCGCGCGTCATCGCAGTTTCAGCCAGGCCGCACTCGGCCTGAACGTCACCCAGGGCGCAGTCAGTCGTCAGATCAAACAGCTCGAAGACTACCTCGGCGTCGCCCTGTTCGTGCGCACCCCGCAAGGCCTGTCGCTGACCGAAGCCGGCAGCAACCTCAAGCCGCATCTGGCCGAAGCCTTCGATCATATGGAACGCGCCCTGCAAGCGGTACGCGTGCCCAATCTGCGCCAGCGCCTGCGCGTACTCGCTCCGCCCACCTGGGCCACGCGCTGGCTGTCGCCACACCTGCGCGCGTTCTGCCAGCGCTACCCGGACATCAGCCTCAGCGTGACCAATCAGGCCAGCCACGACAGCCTCGCGGAAATCGACTGTCACATCCGTTTCGGTCTCGCGGCATCCACCCAATGCGCCAGTCAATTGCTGGTGATGGAGCGGCACATCGCCGTGGCCAGTCCAGAACTGTTCAATGGCGATCAAGCGCCGGATCTGCGCGAGTTTCCATTGCTGCACATCCTGCATGACGGCAAGCGTCTGAAGGTCTGGGAAAACTGGCTGGCGGCGATGGGTCGTGAAGATATCGAGGCGGGACAGGGGCTGGAATTCAGCACGCTCGATCAGGTGATCCACACCGCGCTGGCCGGTGGCGGACTGGCGGTGATTGATCGGCAGATGATCGAGAAGGAACTGGCCAATGGCAGCCTTGTGCCGATCACTCCGATTGAAGTGATCGGGCCTTACGGCTACTGGCTGGATGTGGCGAATGACAAGCAGGGATTGTCGAAGGTGAAGCTGTTTACTGACTGGCTGAGTCTGGTGAGTAACCCCTGAAAGAGCCCCTCACCCTAGCCCTCTCCCGGAGGGATAGGGAACTGACCGAGGTGATTATTCGAACTACGCCGACCTGAGATACCGAGTCGAACGTAGATTTTGAATACTACATAGATCGCCCCCCCTTTCCCCCTCGCCCCACAAAGGAAGAGGGAACTGGCCGGGGTGAATGTATGGGGGACACCGATCTGAAATCTCGAGTCGAACGCAAATGTTGAAAGCCACAAAGATCGGCCCCCTTTCCCCCTCGCCCCTCTGGGGAGAGGGCTGGGGTGAGGGGGAGGTTTTAAGCCTTACACATCAAATCGGCGTGGCGACTTTACTCACGACAATCGCCCCCCCCTCCACCGGATTCTGCGCCTTGCACGCCTGGCTCAACGTCAGCGACTTGGTCTCCGGCGCCCACGCCCACGACAGCCATGCGCCAATCGCCAGAATCGCCGCGAGAATGCCCATGGTCGGACTCAAGCCGATCCCGGCCACACTCACCGGCAACAGAAACGTACTGACGGCCGAACCCAAGCGACTCACTGCCGTTGCCAGCCCGATACCACTGGCGCGAACCTCAGTCGGAAAGCTCTCGGCCGGAAACACCCCGACCAGATTGCTCACCGCCGACAGCACCAAGGTGAACAGGCCAAACACCAGCACCATCAGCCACGCCGCACTGCCCGGCAGTACCGCCAGCAGAAACAACGCCACCGCCAGAATGATGAACGAGTTGATGAGGAAGCCGCGCCGGGTGAATTTGATCGTGCACCAGATGCCGATCAGCGCGCCGAGGATCAGCAACATGTTCAACATCAACTCAGTGCCGAAGCCTTCGGCCAGGCCCATCTTCTGCAGGATCGACGGCAGGAACGTATAGATGGCGAAGTACGGCATCACGATGCACACGAAAAACAGGCAGTTGAACGCCGTGCGCTTGCGATATTCACGGCTGAACAGCACCGCATAACCCGATCGGGTTTCCGTGGAGCGGGTTTCGTCGAGTTCAACGTTGTCACCCAGATGCTTTTTGACGATCGCCCGTGCCTCGGCGATGCGCCCCTGATTGACCAGCCAGCGTGGCGATTCCGGCGTGCCGATGCGCGCGATCAGAATTAACGCTGCAGGGATTGCCGAGGAGGCCAGCATCCAGCGCCAGGCGTCATCGCCAAGGCTGAGCATTGCGGTGCCAACGAAGGTCGCGGCAACATAACCAAAGGTCCAGATCACGCTGAACGAACCCAGCAAAACGCCGCGATGTTTCTTCGGCGAGAACTCGGCCAGCATCGCGTGGCCGACGCTGAAGTCGCCGCCCAAGCCGATGCCGATCAGCACTCGGCAAAGAAACAGACTCATCGCTGTTTCGACATAAAACTGCATCACCGAGGCCACGGTGATCAGCACAAAACTGACCAGAAAGATTTTCTGCCGGCCGACCTTGTCCGAGATCCAGCCGAAAAACAGACTGCCGAGAAACAGCCCGATCAATGCCGACGCGCCGATCAATCCTTGCCAGAACGCGTCCAGTTGCATTTGCGGGCTGAGCAAGGTGAAGGCGATGCCGATCAGGCCAAGAATGTAGCCGTCGGTGAAGTGCGCGCCGAAGGTCAGACCGGCGATCTTGATGTGGAACCGGCCGATCGGCAGGTCGTCGATTTTTATGGGTTGAGCGGACATGTTCGTCTCCAATTGTTGTTATTGACGGAGAAACCGATTGCTCTTGCTTGTTTGTATGTGGGAGCAAGTCTGCTCCCACAAAGGGATTTTCGTTGAGGGTTACAGACCCCCCATCAACAGATATTTGATCTCCAGATAGTCATCCAGCCCGTACTTCGAACCTTCGCGGCCGAGGCCCGATTCCTTGATCCCGCCGAACGGTGCCACCTCGGTGGAGATGATCCCTTCGTTGATCCCGACCATGCCCGCCTCCAGCCCTTCGGCCATGCGCCAGACCCGGCCGATGTCGCGGCTGTAGAAGTACGCCGACAAACCGAATGGCGTGTCATTGGCCCGTGCCAGCACTTCGGCCTCGTCCTTGAAACGGAAGCAAGCCGCCACCGGGCCGAACGTTTCGTCCTGGGCAATCAGCATGTCGCCGTTGACTTCGGTAAGGATGGTCGGCTCATAGAACGTACCGCCCAAGGCGTGGCGACGGCCGCCGCACAACAGCGTCGCACCCTTCTCTAGAGCATCGCTGACATGGCTTTCGACCTTGGCCAGCGCCGCACTGTTGATCAGCGGCCCCTGTTCGGTTTCACCGTCCAGCGCATTGCCGACGCGCATCGCCGCCACCGCTTCGGCGAGCTTGCCGGTGAAGGCCTCGTAAACGCCGTCCTGAATAAAGAAGCGATTCACACAGACGCAGGTCTGCCCGGTGTTGCGGAACTTCGAGGCCATCGCGCCTTTGACCGCAGCATCCAGATCGGCATCGTCGAAGACAATGAACGGCGCGTTGCCACCCAGTTCCAGCGAGACTTTTTTCAAGGTGTCGGCAGCTTGGCGCATGAGCAGTTTGCCGGTGCGGGTTGAGCCGGTGAACGACAGTTTGCGCACAATACTGGACGCCTGCAGCGCGCCACCGATGGCGAAGGCATCGCCGGACACGATGTTGAACACGCCGGCCGGAATCCCTGCTTGCTCGGCCAATACGGCCAAGGCAAATGCCGACAGCGGCGTCTCTTCCGAAGGCTTGAGAATCATCGTGCAGCCCGCCGCCAGCGCCGGGCCGACTTTGCGGGTGACCATCGCCAACGGGAAGTTCCACGGGGTGATCGCCGCGACCACGCCGATGGCTTCCTTGACCACAATGATCCGCGCATCGGCCTTGTGACTCGGGATCACATCACCGTAGGCACGCTTGGCTTCTTCGCCAAACCACTCGAGAAAACTCGCTGCGTAAACCACTTCGCCCATGGCCTCGGCCAGCGGCTTGCCTTGTTCGCGGCTGAGCAACGTGGCCAGATCTTTCTGGCTGGCGAGCATCAACTCGCTCCAGCGCTTGAGGCGTTGACTGCGTTCCTTCGCGGTCAATTTGCGCCACGCCGACAGTGCGCGGTGGGCAGCGTCGATGGCGAGGTTGGTCTCTTCGGCGCCAGCCTTCTGCACCTCAGTGATCAGCTCGCCGTTGGCCGGATTGCGCACCTGATAGGTCGCACCGCCCTGCCCCCACTGGCCGTCAATAAAGTTGCCGTGTCGGATCAAATCGCTCATGCCACCGCTCCCTGCAAAGTGAACCGCTCCAGCCCCGGACGCGCCGAGCGCAGGATGCGTTTACCGGCGGTGTAGTCGTTGATCACATCGCAGGGGGTGTAATTGCGCTCCAGTTCATACAGCTCATCAGCATCAAGTCGGGTCTCGAGTGCAGCCAATGCGCTGTCGAATTGCGCGGTGGTGTCAGCGCCAACCAGCATGCAGTCAACACCCGGATGATTGGCCACCCACGCCTGGGCGATCTGCGCATTCGATACACCGCGAGCACGGGCTACGCGCTGCACCGAGTGGGCGATTTCGAACGAGGCTTCGTCGCTGTACATCTGCTGAGTGAAGAAGTCGGTCTGGTTACGGGTCGACTGCACGTCGCCAGTCAACAGACCGCGCGCCAAGGGACTGAACACCGAAACGCCAATCCCCTGATCGCGGCAGAACGGAATCATCTCGCGCTCTTCTTCGCGGTAAGCGCAGTTCAGTTGCAGCTGCATGTTGATCGGCTTGACCCAACCGTTGCGCTCGCAGGCCATGAGGATTTTCGCCAGTTGCCCGGTGAGCATGGTCGACACGCCGATGTAACGTGCCTTGCCCGAGCGCACGATGTCGTTCAGCGCGCCCATGGTTTCTTCGACCGGGGTGTTCACATCGAAGTAATGCAGCATGAACACATCGACGTAACCCATGTCCAGACGCTTCAGCGAAGCGTCGATGCTGTCCATGATGTGCTTGCGCGAATGGCCGCTGGCATTGATGCCGCTGCGGGTGCCGTAACCGACCTTGGTGGTGATCACCAGGTCTTCGCGGCGGGCCAGACGCTTGACGATGCGCCCGACCACTTCTTCGCCGACACCGGCGGAATAGAAGTCGGCGAGGTCGATGAAATTCACGCCGTTATCCAAGGCGTGGGCGACGATCGGCTCGCTCTGTTTTTCGTTGAAGATCCACGGTTTCCAGTCCGGCGTGCCCATGTTCATCGTGCCCAGGCACAGACGCGAAACCTGCAGGCCGGAGTTGCCCAAACGGATGTATTGCATGGCGTCGACCTCAGGCTTTTGGCGTGTAGAAAGGGTTGCTGATGTGCGCAACGACATCTTTCAATTGCGCAGTTTCCGGCTTGCCGGTCAGGGCCGCGCGGATCGCCGTGCGGCAGGCGTTGTAGTTGTTCAGGTACACCGCGTCGAGGTCGTCGCAAGCCGGATTGACCCAGTTCGCGGTGACGATCGCCCACTCGTCTTCGGCTTCCGGCGGCAGCGTGCCGTCGAGCAGCGCTTCGAGCACGGCTTTGGCGATCCCGGCTTGCGAGGCACCCCACGTGGCGTTGCCGTGCAGGTCGCTGCTGATGGCGGCTTTGTTGACGTACAGGGTCATCGGCTTGACCGGGATGTTCGGTTGCGCGATCACCATGAACGGGCAGTGGCCCTGGCTAGGCGATGCGAGGCTGTTGGCGAACGCCTGCCCCGCCGGGCCATTGCGCGGGCCGATCAGAATATTGATGTGTGCGGCGTTCACGCCCGGGCCTTCGAAACCTTCACCGATGTACAGGTCGAGTTCTTTCATCAGTCATTACTCTTGTGCGATACGAGGGATGTTCGATAGCTCACGCAGGCCGGGCGGCGAGCGCGGTCAATAACAGGCGCGGGGAGAGACGGCGGAAGAAACGGGACATGGCTGCAAACGCTCTCTGGTTGTTATTGATGAGCTGTGTTTGCGATTTTTTAACACCGGGGCTGGAGCCGGCCGTAACCATTAAAAATCATGGGGCAATGAGTTTTAGTCATAGCCCTTTTGCGAGTGCAAAAAAATCCCGCTCAGGGAGCGGGATCGATTGAGGCGGAGTTTGTTACGCGACCACAGGAATCAGCGGATCAGCCGCCGCCAATGCGCTAACGCGATCAGCCGCCGGCGGGTAGATCCACTGGGTGTTGATCTGCGTCTTCAGGGTTTTGCCTTCCTGCTTGACCAGCTTCACCTGACGATCCCAGCCTTCGGTGTACACCGCGCCCCAGGCGCCGAGGTCCAGGCAGGTGACGTATTTCGGCTGGCTGTACGGTGTCGGGTCGACACCAAGAATCTGCGCTGCGACGTTGTTGCCGGCGTGCCGGCCCAGCGAGATCGCGTGCTGGCAGGTCATCAGTGCATAGTTGCCGATGTTGTCGGTGGCGGCGTAAGCGACATCGCCGGTGGCGAAGATGTCGTCCTGACCGATGACTTTCAGGTGCGCGTCGACGTGCAGGCGACCTTGCTTGTCACGTTCAGCGGGAATCTGCTCGGTCAGCGAACTGGCGCGTACACCGGTGGTCCAGACCACGGTTTTCGCTTCGATGTGCTGACCATCCGAAAGCGTCACGCCGTTGGCATCCACCGACTGTACCGACACAGCCAAACGCCATTCAACGCCCAACGCTTCGCTGGCTTCGAGAATCGATTGGCTGATCTCTTCGCCCATCGACGCGCCGATCTTCGCGCCGCGATCAACGATGATCACCTTGATATCCGCCTGCTCACCAAGAATCTCGCGCAGTCGCCCCGGCATCTCGGTGGCCGTTTCAATCCCGGTAAAACCACCGCCAGCTACGACCACCGTGTTGCGTGACTTGCTGTCAGACTGATCTTTCAGGGCTTTCAGATGGGTCTCCAGTCGAATCGCCGCTTCGATCTGGTCAACGTCAAAGGCGTATTGAGCGACACCCGGCGTGGCCGACTGTGCCAGACCGCTGCCGCTGGCCAGAACGAGTTTGTCGTAGTGGAACACTTGCTCGCCGCCCGCAGCATCGGAGTAACCGACGGTTTTGTTCGCCACGTCGATGGTTTCCGCCGCGCCCTTGATGAAGTGAACGCCGACTGCTTCGAACAGTTCATGCAGCGGTGCGGCCAGTTGATGCGCATTGGGTTCATAGAAACGTGGACGCACGCGCAGCTCGGCTTGCGGTGCGAGTACGCTGATTTCGACGTCGTTGCGATTGTGCAGGTCGACCAGACGCGTAGCGCTCAACGCCGACCACATGCCGCCAAACCCGGCGCCGACAATCAGAATCTGCTGCTTCATTGTGTTTCTCCAGAAAACGCCCAGCGATTGAAAGAGGTGAAATCGAATTTGTCGTGAGCCAGTCATCCCGACTCGATAGCGCCGACTCTATTGGTCGGATATAAAATCAACAAGTCAGATTATCCGATAGGTTTGATCGGATTTACAGATATCAAATCCAACTCGATGCTGCAGCGATCTCTGGTATTTGCAAGTGAAACAGCTGATATTCATGACGCTCTACCGAATCGAGCGGATTGCCGGGGACCGATCAGGCTGGTAGTATTTACGACAAATCAAGTCGGACTTATTTATGTCTCTCTACAGTGCAGGCGTCGAATACGGCATCCACTGCCTGGCTTTTCTGGTCACCAGCAACGGCGATACCCGTGAGGCCAGCGTGCGTGACCTCGCGGAATTGCAAGGCGTGCCTTTGGAATACCTGGCAAAAATTTTTACCAAACTGGCCAAGGGCAAACTGGTGGTGGCTTCAGAAGGCGTGCGCGGCGGATTCAGCCTGGCGCGGCCGGCCGATGAAATCAGCCTGCTCGACATCGTTAACGCCATCGACGGGCGCAAGAATATTTTCGAGTGCCGCGACATTCGCGGACGCTGTGCGTTGTTTGACGGCAACCCGCCAGAGTGGGCCGTCGACGGCACTTGCTCGATTCACGGCGCAATGATGACCGCGCAAAAACGCATGGAAGAAGCCCTCGCCCAACAGACCATCCTCGACATCGCAAGGAAGGTCGGACGCAAGGCACCGAAAGAGTTCGGTCAGCAAGTGGAAGACTGGATGCAGGATCGGCGGGAGAAAAAGGGCAACGTCGGCAGCATCCCGCTCACCGACATTTCCGACTGACGTAGCGGTTGGTAAAACCTCAAAAAAAAGCAGAAACCGTTTAACCGGTTTCTGCTTTTTTGTTTCTGAAAAAATGCTTACAGGCAGTCACGTACCGATTGGCGCAACGAACCGGACTTCGCCCACGGCGGCCCCTGATACAACGAAACCCGGCTGCCGTTCTTGTATTTGACGATATCGAGAATTTCATCGGCCGTGATGATGCTTGGCGCGGTGATGCGATAGCCGTTGGAAATCGAGGTCTGCGAGGTTTTGGCGACGTCCTTCTGCCACAACGGTAATACACACGCGGCATAGTCCTTGGGTGCCTTGTCACTGGTCTTGCTGACATTCGGCTCACCCGGCACCAACGACGCCGGCAACGAGCAACCCGCCAACAGGGCCAACGCCAACGTCCCGATCCATATCCGCATAGTGTTTTCCTGATCTGAAAAAAGTGAATGTAGCGCGTAACCCGGCGCACATCCATCGTGGCACCGCGCCCTTGGCGCAATCTGCACAACTTTTCACAACCGCTGGGCGTACTGACGAATGCGCTTTGTCCATCGCCTGAAAATGCGACTACTCTTTTCTACCGAGAATGTTCTGGAGGTGATCATGCGGCTCAATGAATACGAACACGAACTTCAACGCGACCTGCAAAGCGTCGCATCGGACTTGAGATGGTCGGCGGTCGACCTGAAACGTATCGCCGAACAACTGCGCAAATCCGGCAACGAGGCGGATGCGCAAACCGTGCTGAGATCCTGCGAGGTGCTGCAAAGTGATGAAGAACGGTTGCAGTTGTATGCCAAGGAAGTGAAAGCCCGCGCCATCAGCCGAACCAAGGTCCACTGAGACCTGCATCCCTTCCCCCAAACAAAAGCCCCGACAAGTGCCGGGGCTCTTTCATTGCAGCCGTTCAGTCAGTGGCTTTTGTGACTTTGCATGCGCGTCGAGTGCTTTTTGTAGCCGGGCAATGCGGCGGCATAGGCCAGCGCCTCTTCCCGGCTGCAAAACGACGCCAGCCGATCGCCCTGGGTGCAAACCCGCCATGGGCCATTGTTCACGCTAAGCACGTCATAGCCGTTCATGTGCATCTTGTTCAACATCGGCATGCTCATGGACACCTCCATTTTCGCTAACGGTCAGATCCAGCTTCACGCTTTTACCTTACACCCTCATCCACGCGAATGGCCGACCGGGTGTCGCCAGCCCGGCGGTCAAGGATCCGGCACTTTTCCCGGAAACCAACTCTCCAAATCCCCATGAAACCTTTCCCTCAAGGCCCGGCTCAAATATTGCAGTTTTATTTCTATTTTGTGACAGGCAGTAACGCAGGTAACAGATGAAAGTACGTGCAACCGTTATATGCGAACAGGATCGCCACATTCTCCTGGTGCGCAAACCCCGCTGCCGCTGGACATTGCCCGGCGGCAAGGTCGAGCCAGGGGAAACCCGGGCGCAGGCTGCCATGCGCGAATTGCAGGAAGAAACCGGCCTGGAGGCCGAAGATGTCTTGTATGTGATGGAACTGCAGAGCGGCAGCACGCAGCATCATGTTTACGAAGCGTCGGTGCAGGACTTTGAGCAGGTGCGCCCGCAAAACGAGATCATCGATTGCATCTGGCATCCGCTGGACGCGGTGGGCAATCTGAACACCAGCGAAGCGACGTTGCGCATCGTTCAAGCGTTTCAACGGCGTTTGTGAGGCGTTAGCCAGCGAAAGCTCGGCGGCCCGCGCTCATTTCAGTGCGTAATTCACCGATGAAGTTGGAAATGTCACGGATCGTGACGAGGTGTTCCGGGGAAACGCCATTGAGCAGCAATTCGACGCGCCCGCTGTCTGGCTCATAAACCTTTATTTGCAGCAGACCCTGCGTGCCGGGAATGCAATCGCACTTGAACGCAGGAAAGCCGGACTCGACAATCCGGCAGATATCGTCAATGGCAAGCATGAGTGAACGCCTCACAGGCGATGATTCGGTCGACTCGTAGAGCATAGGTGAGCAATTTGCATCTTGCTCGACACAAAAATGCCAAGTTCATCACAACTTCCGACCTCGTCCTCAGTGCGCATCGTGATCCCAGATCCAGTTCCATATCCCCGGCAAACTCACCGACTCCGAGCTGTTTTCAACCGTGCGCGCCAACGCGGCTTTCTCCAGTGCAGCGTGATCATCGTAGAAAGGTTTGTCTGCCAGCCGCACGCCCGTGGCGGCGGCGCTATCCAGCAGAATCTGCAGGTATTCGCGCGTGTGCCGCGCGGTATAGCGGTTCAGATCATGAAACGTCACCACTACCGGAATAACGCCGTCCACGCTCGGCAATTCGCCAAGGGCAATACGTTCACGGACTTCCGACAACTGCCGCAGCATGTTTGCCCGACGTCGCGGGCTGGCGTTGAAGCCCCAGATCTTGCCGTCATTGGCGCTTAAATCGGTGAGCAAAACGTGCAAGCCGTGCTGCTGATAGGCCGCGAAGGTGCGTTTGTCGTAATTCCAGAACGGCGGGCGTAGCAGTTTCGGCGGCGCACCGGTGATGGCGGCGATATCGGCTGTGCCGTTGCTCAGCGATTCTTCAAGCTGTTGTGGGTCGAGCGAGCGATGATTGGTGTGCCAATGGGTCGCCGTGTGAAACGCGAGGATGTGCCCCTCATCATGTTCACGTCGCATGATGCTGCGACCGATGTCACTGTTGCCCGCTCGCGGAGCACGCGTCTGAACGAAGAACACCGCTTTGATACCCGGCTGCAGCGGATTGTCTTTGAGACTGTCGAGTACCGCGGCCGACGGATTCCACAAACCCGAAGCGCTGGGGCCGTCGTCGAACGTCAGCAGAAAACGCACCGGCGCCTGGGTCTTCAGCCGTGTTTCGGTTTGCGCGGTCATTTCTATCGGGGCGGCGATGCAACCGGCCAGCCCGAGAACAATGAACGCTGCACAAAGAAGTTTGAATCCGGAGGTCATGTTTTGCCTTGAGCACGGCGGCTGCCGTCATGTTGTCGATTGGCAAAACTCCCTCGCCCTTATCCATCCCTGCGCTCCGATCCGTGAGCCGAGGTTGGATAAGGTACACAGGGTTTGGTTCCGGCGCTCGCTCAGTGCGTCAATGCCTGCTGAAAAGACCTGTCGATAATCCCTGCCGTGGCCAACGGGGCCGGCAGCGCTTTCACTTTGAACAGGAAGTCGGCAGTGCTTTGCAGGTCCGTCGCAGCCTGCTGATCCACCGGCCCGACCGTCATGTGCGCCTGCCGCAACCAGTGCCGCGACACTTGTTGGTCGAGATTGGCTTTCTTTGCCCACAAATCGGCGTACTCATCGGTGTGGCTGTCGACCCAGGCCCGCGCCAGTTTCAACCGACCGAGAAAATCCGCAATGGCGGCACGCTTGCTGTCGATGGACGGCGTCGACGCCGCGATCGCGCTGAGCCCCGGCATCAGATTCTTTGCGGTCAGGATTGGTCGCGCGCCGGAGAACACGATCTGCTGGGAAATGTACGGTTCCCACACCGGAAAGGCGTCAATGCTGCCCTGTGGCAAAGCGGCGGCGGCATCGATCGGCATCAGCTTGACGAAGTCGACATAGTTGTCCGGCAGACCGACCTGCTCAAGAGCACGCAAGGTCAACTGCTGACTCCAGGCACCGGGCCAGTAGGCGACCTTCTTGCCTTTCAGGTCGGCGATGGTTTTCACCGGCGAATCCTTCGGCACCAGCAACGCGATGGTCTCCGGATTCTGCCGCGAGACGCCGATCAGTTTCACCGGCGCCTGCTTGGCGGCCAGAAACAAAAAGCCGGAATCACCTAGAAAGCCGAGATCCAGCGAGCCGGTCTGCAAGGCTTCGGCCAAGGGTGCTGCGGCCTGGAAGTGTTTCCAGTCGACGGTATAAGGCGCGTCTTTCAACACGCCGGAGGCCTCCACCGACGCACGGATGTTGTAGTAGTTCTGATCGCCGACATGCAGGACCAATGGCTCGGCTGCGTAGGAAAGCGGCGAGGTAAACAGCGCTGCGAATAGCGCATTGCGTAGGAAACGAGAAAGCTTCATGGGCTGACCTGCAGAGGGAAATTGCATAGACCATAACGCTGTTATTTCTCGGTTTGAAATTCCATTAATGCATAAGCTCATCACTCTCGATGCCGGCTGTTCGCGGGCCAACAGTGGCGAACCACACTGTTGGCCATGCAACAGCTGAAATCCTGCCTCCAGCCGTAAAACCCTTATAAACCGGCACTTACAAGCACATGGCACAGAGCCTGCAATATTCCATTCATGCAGGAAGCATTCGATAAAAATACCTTTTTGGACATAAGAAACCTGTGCCTTTGCCGGAGCGCCCCATGACATCGTTCTTTGCTCATTTCAAAACACTGCTGGCCGCCAGCGCGATGCTGCTGAGTCTGCAACCGTTCGCCCACGCGACTGAGACCGCGCCAGCGGAAGTGCATCTCGACTACGCCTATTACTCGCCGGTCAGTCTGGTGCTCAAGCACTTCGGCTTCCTCGAAAAGGCCTTGCCGCAAACCAAAGTCAGCTGGGTACTGAGCCAAGGCAGCAACCGTTCGCTGGAATACCTCAACAGTGGCGGCGTGGATTTCGCTTCCAGTGCCAGCCTCGCGGCCGTGCTGAGTCGGGCCAATGGCAGCCCGATCAAATCCGTCTACGTCTACAGCCGCGCCGAATGGACAGCCTTGGTGGTGCGCAAGGATTCGCCGTACCAGACCGTCGCTGACCTGAAGGGCAAAAAGATTGCCGCCACCAAAGGCACCGACCCGTATCTGTTCACCCTGCGCAGCCTGCAACAGGCCGGGCTGAAAAAAGACGATGTCGAACTGGTCCATCTGCAACACCCGGATGGCCGCACCGCGCTGGAAAAAGGCGATGTCGACGCCTGGGCCGGACTCGATCCGCACATGGCCGCCAGTCAGGTGCAGGCCGGTTCGCGCCTGCTCTACCGCAACCCGGCGTTCAACAGTTACGGCGTGGTCAGCGTCACCGAGCAGTACGCCAAGGAACACCCGCAGACGATCGACACCGTGATCAAGGCCTATGAACAGGCGCGCGACTGGGCCTTGAAAAACCCCGATGAATTCGCCGCCCTGTTGGCCAAGGAATCCGGTCTGCCGCTGGACGTGGCCAAGTTGCAACTGTCACGCACCGACCTGAGCAGCCCGCAACTGACCCGTCAGGACATCAGCGCCTCCAAGGCAGCCGCGCCGATTCTGCTCTCCGAGGAATTGGTGCGCCGTGGGGTGAATGTCGATCAAGTCATCGATCAATTGCTCGACAGCGGTGTGCAGCAAGCCGTCGCCCACCAGTAATCGATCAGTCTCACGATAAATCCGCGCCTGTCGCGGATTTGTCGTGAGCGGAGCCAGGATCATGACCACTCACAGCAAAGACTTGCCCGCGCCACTTGCCGTACCGCGCCAGCGTCCTGCGAGTTTGAATCCGACATGGCAGCGCCGCGGCAAAGGCCTGGCACTGCCGTTGCTGATCATCGTCGCACTGGAAATTATCGTACGCATCGGTTGGCTGCCGTCCTACCAGATGCCAGCGCCGAGCGAGATCGCCTTGACCCTCACCGACCTCGCCGAAGGCGCATTGTGGAAGCATATTGGCGCCAGCCTGATTCGGGTGTTGCTGGGTTTTGCCATTGGCGCCAGTCTGGCATTGGTGTTTGCTGCCTGGGTCGGTTTGAGCCGTGAAGCCGAGGCCTATCTGGAGCCGACGTTCGCCGCCCTGCGCTCGATTCCGAGCCTGGCCTGGGTGCCTCTGCTGCTGTTGTGGCTGGGCATCGATGAGACGTCGAAAATCGTCTTGATCGCCATCGGCGCGTTTTTTCCGGTGTACGTCAACGTCGTCGCGGCCATTCGCAACATTGATCGCAAACTGGTGGAAGTCGGCCGCATCTACGGCTTCAGCCGCCTGCAACTGGTACGACGGATCTTGCTACCGGCCGCCCTGCCCGGCCTGTTCACCGGGTTACGCAGCGGCATGAGCCTGGCGTGGATGTTTCTCGTCGCGGCGGAGTTGATCGCGGCGACCAAGGGCCTGGGTTACCTGCTCAGCGACGGTCGGGAAACCTCGCGACCGGACATCGTGCTGGCCGCGATCATCGTGCTCGCCTTGCTCGGCAAACTCAGTGACGGCTTGCTGGCCATGCTCGAACGTCGCTGGTTGAAATGGCGCGACACGTTCACCGGTCAGGACGCCAGCGACTAAGCTGAAATATCCCACCGGAGATTCAGCCCATGTGCGGAAGACTCTCGCAGTACCGTGGCATTCACGACTTTGTCGCGGTGCTGAGCATTCCCGACGCGTTGATCAATCACGTCGGCGATGCATCGCTTGATCGCTACAACGCGGCGCCGACCACCGCGCTGGCCGTCCTGCATCAACAAGGGCAACAGCTGCATGCCGACAATCTGCGTTGGGGCTGGCGCCCGCACTGGGCCAGGGATCGCCCCGCACCCATCAATGCCCGGGTGGAGAAAGTCGCCCATGGCCGGTTCTTTCGGGCGATCTGGCACCATCGCTTGATTGTGCCGGTCGATAACTGGTTTGAATGGGTCGACGCCGAGGACAAAACCCGCCAACCATGGCTGATCCGTCGCGCGGATCACGGGCCAGTATTCTGCGCGGCCATCGGACAATTTCCGACAGCCGAAACGGCGGCTCGGGATGACGACGGTTTCGTCATCATCACCGCCGATGCCGCTGGCGGCATGCTCGATATCCATGATCGCCGACCGGTGGTGTTGCGCGCAGATCGGGTGCACGAATGGCTCGATCCAGCGACGCCCATCGAGCGTGCCGAACAAATGTTGCTGTTCGAAGGTGAAGGCAGCGAAGTGTTCGAGTGGCACAAAGTCGGCAAAGCTGTCGGTAACTCGCGCAATCAGGGCGCCGAATTGATTGAACCCGTCACCTAAATATTTCCCCGAGCGGCACGTTATTAAAAAACGACCAAAGCTTTGAATCCACAGCGTTACACCGGGTGTTTCAACGACGAAACACCGATGATGAAACAGACGTTCGAATGAACTAACCGCCTGTCTGACATTTCAACCGTCATACATACATTTAGAAGCACTACGGATAGCATGCGCGCCGCATTTCCGATTGGTATACCAGTTGACCAAAGAGTCAACAAATCAGGAATTCCCCCACAACTTCTACAAGCCTTGCAGAGAAATAAGTTGCGCGACGATTTTGCAATCAAACAGGTCAGCGGCCTGGAGTGTATTTATCTGTCGATGACAGAACGCTTTGAACTCGACTGTTTTATCGGCCACTACATCAAGACCCGAAACCTGCGTACCGTTCCCGATATCGAACGCACCCTGCGCACCACCCTCGAAGCGTATCCCGGCCACCCGCCGGTGATGGTCAACGAGCTCAATGCCTGGATCGACCGAACCTTGGGATTTCGGGCCTCACACCCCGATTTCACGCAGCTGGACGATCTTTGAAACCACGAAAAAGCCCCGCAAATGCGGGGCTTTTTCGTATAAATCAATTAAAACTTGCGATCCGGATCTGACAGCTCCCGGCCGTCATCATGCTTCCAGGTTTGCTCCTTGTGCTTCTCCCGCTCTATTTCCTCCTCAGTCGGTTCATCAGCCTCTTGCTCATCCGTCTCTGGATGCTTTTGCTCAGTCGCCATGCGCACCTCCTTTTATCAGTAAACCGTCATCCCTAAAGCGTAGAACAGTTTCAAGCGGACCACTTACAACCACCAGCGCAGCAGAAAGAAGAACGCCATGCTCAGCAACATGCTGAGCAAAGTGCTGCGCGTATATATCACCAGTGCGATCGCGACCAGTGAACTAAGCAGATACGGGTTATCCCACTGCAGATTCAGCTGTTTGTCGGGCATGAAGACAATCGGCCCGCAAATGGCGGTGAGCATTCCGGGAACCGCAAACCCGAGAAACTGCCGCGCATTGCTACTTAAACGTAGCGGTAAACGCGGCTCGAGAAACACGTAGCGGTTGAGAAAAACCAGAATCCCCATGCCAAAAATAACGGCCCAAACCATCATGTGCGCTCCCGATACAGCTTGTTGCAGATAAACCCGGCGGTCATGCCGGCCAGCCCGGACAACACCAGTGCCGAGCCCCATTGCCAGTAACTGAACAACACCGAGCAAAACAGCGACACCGCCACACACACCACCGTCGGCACGTTACGCACCACCGGCGTGATCAACGCGATAAACGTGGCGGCAATTGAAAAGTCCAGCCCCAGATGCTCAAGCCCCGGAATGCTGCTACCGAGGACAATGCCGGCCAGGGTGAACAGATTCCACGCGAGGTAAAACGTCAGGCCGACGCCCAGCGCATACCAGCGATTGAACTGCTGACGGTCATGCTGACTGGTCAGCGCAAACAACTCATCGGTGAGCAAAAAGCCCAAACCGATTCGCCAGCGCCCCGGCAGCGGTGAAATCACTGAGCGCATGCTCATGCCATACAGCAAGTGCTGCGACGTCAGCAGCAACGTGGTCAGCAGAATCGAGAAAATCCCGGCGCCGCCCTTGAGCATGCCGATCGCAACCAATTGCGCGGCACCGGCAAACACGATGCTCGACAGACCTTGACCTTGCAGCGGCGTGAGATTGGCTTCGATCGCCATGGAACCGGCCAGCAGCCCCCACGGCGCGGTGGCCAGAGACAACGGCAGGATCGCCACAGCGCCACGAAGGAACGCACTGCGTGGCATTACTGAGTCAGACATAAACGTTCTTCAACCAGGAAAACGGTCGGCGACTGTGCCAGCAAATTCGCCTTTCTGGCTTGAACAATCTTGCGCACTTGTGGGAAATCAGCCGAATGCAACCGTTCATCGGCAAGCCGCTTGCAACCGGGGATGGCCAACAACATGCTGGCGCTGCATTTTCCCACGAGACCATGCCCTGCCATGACCGCCATCGACAGCGACGTGTACAAGACTCTGCTGGAATCGACCAAAGCCATCCCGTGGCGAATCGACTGGAAAACCATGACCTTCAGCTACATCGGCCCGCAGATCGAAACCCTGCTCGGCTGGCAGCAGGACAGTTGGGTCGGGGTCAACGACTGGGTCGAGCGCATGCACCCGGATGATCGCGATTACGTGGTGGAGTTTTGTGTGTCGCAGTCGCGTGCCGGGGTCGACCACGAAGCCGATTATCGCGCCCTGACCAGCGCCGGCGAGTACGTGTGGATTCGCGATGTTGTACACGTGGTGCGCAAGGACGGCGAAGTCGAAGCGCTGGTCGGGTTCATGTTCGATATCAGCGAGCGCAAGAAGACCGAAGAACACCTGATCCGCCTGCAGAAACAACTGGAAGAGTATTCGTTTCAGGATGGTCTGACCGGCATTGCCAACCGGCGCATGTTCGACACCGTCCTCGAACGCGAATGGCTCAACGCCCAACGCACGGGATTGCCGCTGTCTCTGCTGATCCTCGATATCGACTACTTCAAGCAGTACAACGACCATTACGGCCACATCAAAGGTGACGAATGCCTGCGCCAGGTGGCCAAGACCCTGGCGCTGGCGGCCAATCGTCCTCGGGATTTCATCGCTCGGATCGGCGGTGAAGAATTTGTCTGGCTGCTGCCGGAAACCGATGCCGAATCGGCGCGTCTGGTCGCCCGAAAATGTCTGCACCTGATCCGCCAACAGCAGATCGCTCATGCTCAATCACCCGTGTCGTCGCTGGTGAGTCTGAGCCTCGGCGTGGGCACTACGCAGGCGAGCGCCGAAAGCGATCCGCTGCAGTTTGTCGAGCGCGTCGACAAACTGCTCTACCAGGCCAAGCACAACGGTCGGATGCGCGCGGAATTCGCTGATTTTCGTACTGACGATTAATCCACTGACCGGCGTAACATAGCGCCATTCACAATCGCGTCAGGGAGACGACATGCTGTACCGAATCGCAGCCGACGGGCTGGTGCTGTTTCATTTGTCATTTATTTTGTTCGTGCTGTTTGGTGGGCTGCTGGTGCTCAAATGGCCACGTTTGATGTGGTTGCATTTACCCGCCGCCACCTGGGGCGTGATGGTCGAGGTGCTGCACCTGACCTGTCCGCTGACTTACTGGGAAAACCTCATGCGCCACGCCGCCGGGCAGACCGAATACGCTGGCGGTTTCATCGAGCACTACATCTGGCCGGTCATCTACCCGGCCGGGCTCACTCCGCAGATTCAACTGGCGCTCGGCAGCGTGGTGCTGGCGGTCAACCTGCTGGTCTACGGCCGTTTGATCCGCTCGTGGAGGCTGCGTCGAGCGCTGTAATCAGCGCCGCGTCTGCTTCAAGGTTTCCAGCCAGGCCGGATCCAGACGCGTCTGCTCAGTGTCGAGACCCAGCGCCTGCATGCGTTCCTTGTGCGCTTCGACTTCGCGCCACAGTTGCCCGTGATCGCTGGAGTTGCCGTCCAGTTCGTGCATTTGTGTCAGCCCGAGATGGTAGAAGCGCAGCACCTTCATCGCCGTCGGATCATTCTGCTCCACCGCCGCCGTCACCTGATGCATCACATTGGTGATGCTCATCAGGCTGCGCTTGAGCCGCCAGCTGTATACCGCTGGCGCCATCCAGGTCTGATTCCAGAAGCGTCCGCGCAGTAATGCCGCAGTCAGCAGAAATGCCAGAAAAACCCCGCCGACATTGAAGCGCAGGTTATCGCCGCCAGGTTCGCCGAACAGCGCCACCGCCACGCTCGAGAACAACATCGCCAGCACTAGAAACAGCACGGCGATGATGATCGTGCTGCGTCGGGTCTGCTGGCGAAAGGTAGCGGCATCCATCGGCTGAATCTCGAACATCACAAATGACTTCCTTGAGCGACAAAAGGGGTAACTGAAAAAACCGGCCGGCGCATTATCGCCTCTGCGACGGATTTAGCTATGCTGGGGCTCCTCTTCATCTTTTCAGCGTCCAAAGGGGACATGGCGGTATAGCGCAGATCGTGCCATCTTCATTCATGGATACACACTATTCGGATGCCATTGCTCAGCTTCGTGATGACATCGTTTTAAGGATCATTGCATGACCCAACGACACGTAATCAACGCCTCGGTCAGCCCAAAAGGCAGCCTGGAAACCCTTTCTCAACGTGAAGTTCAGCAACTGAGCGAAGCCGGATCCGGCAGCACCTACACCCTCTTCCGCCAGTGCGCCCTGGCCATCCTCAACACCGGCGCCCATGTCGATAACGCCAAGACTATCCTTGAAGCCTACAAGGACTTCGAAATCCGCATTCACCAACAGGATCGCGGCGTACGCCTGGAGCTGCTGAACGCTCCGGCCGACGCCTTCGTCGACGGCGAAATGATCGCCAGCACCCGTGAAATGCTTTTCAGTGCCCTGCGCGACATCGTCTATACCGAAAACGAACTCGACAGCCAACGCATCGACCTGACCACCTCGCAAGGCATCAGCGACTACGTTTTCCACCTGCTGCGCAATGCGCGCACTTTGCGTCCAGGCGTCGAGCCAAAAATCGTCGTGTGCTGGGGCGGTCACTCGATCAACACCGAAGAATACAAATACACCAAGAAAGTCGGCCACGAACTCGGCCTGCGCAGCCTCGACATCTGCACCGGTTGCGGCCCGGGCGTGATGAAAGGCCCGATGAAGGGTGCAACCATCGCCCATGCCAAACAGCGCATCCACGGTGGTCGCTACCTCGGTTTGACCGAGCCAGGCATCATCGCCGCTGAAGCGCCGAACCCGATCGTCAACGAGCTGGTGATCCTGCCGGACATCGAAAAACGTCTGGAAGCGTTCGTGCGGGTTGGCCACGGCATCATCATCTTCCCGGGTGGCGCCGGTACGGCTGAGGAGTTCCTTTATCTGCTCGGCATCCTCATGCACCCGGACAACGCAGGGCTGCCATTCCCGGTCATCCTCACCGGGCCGAAACATGCCGCGCCGTATCTGGAACAGCTCGACGCCTTTGTCACCGCGACCCTCGGTGAAGCGGCCAAGCAGCATTACGAAATCATCATCGACGACCCGGCCGAAGTGGCGCGGCAGATGACTCAGGGGCTGAAAGCGGTGAAGCAGTTCCGTCGCGAGCGCAACGACGCGTTCCACTTCAACTGGCTGCTGAAAATCGACGAAGGCTTCCAGCGTCCGTTCGATCCGACCCACGAAAACATGGCCAACCTGAAACTGCACCGCGACCAGCCACCGCACGAACTGGCGGCGAACCTGCGTCGGGCGTTTTCCGGCATTGTCGCCGGCAACGTCAAGGACAAGGGCATTCGCCTGATCGAAGAACACGGGCCATACCAGATCCGTGGTGATGCGGCGATCATGCAACCGCTCGATGCGCTGCTCAAAGCCTTCGTCGCCCAGCACCGGATGAAACTGCCGGGTGGCGCGGCGTATGTGCCATGTTATCGAGTGGTGGCATAACCCTTTCGGTTAGCACGCAACAAATGTAGGAGCGAGCCTGCTCGCGATAGCGGTACATCAGTCACCTTTTATATCGACTGAATCACCGCTATCGCGAGCAGGCTCACTCCTACAGGTGCTGCGGTGTGGCACAAATGGTGTTTTCAAACTGAATCCCCTGTGGGAGCGAGCCTGCTCGCGAAGAGGCCCGAAAGAACACCATCAACCTTATCCCACCAATCGCGCCGCCAGAACCTTCGCCTGCAACGCCACATCCGTCACCGCCGTACTCTCCCACCACATCCCGCGCAATGGCGGCCCCATCGCAAACAACCGCCCAGCCGCAACCCCCTCGGCATCCAGCACCGCGCCATCCACGGTTGCCGCGATCCCCAACGCCAATGGTCCCGGTTGCACCAAGCCACGCGCCAATAACTGCTGCGGCAATGGTCGCGCCACCCGACGCCAATCGTACTCAATACCACTGGAGTTGATCAGCGCGGCACCCTGCACTACGCAAGTTTCAGACTCACCGCGACGGCGAATACGAATACTCACGTCACGTTCGGCACTCGGCTCAAGCCCTTTGAACGAAGCTGCCTGAATCCGCAGTCGCCCTTCTTTGTGCAATCGCTCAACCAGCTTCGCGCTCAACGGCGGCGAACGGTGATGATGACTTTCCCACCACGGCCGCACATGCCGTACGAATTGTCGACGCTGCACGTCAGTCGCCTGACTCCACAACCGGGCGATGTGTACCCGAACCGTGTCCAGCGGCGCCTGCCAATCGATGCCTTGGGCCATGGCGTCACGACACTGCCGGCGTAATTCGCGCAGCAACTGGCGTGGCGTACGCAAGCTGTAATCGCTGCCAAGAAAGTCGATCCAAACCGGCGGTTGTCGGCGCACGTGGGGCAGCAAGCCATGTCGGGAAAATACTTCGATCAGCCCGCGATGCCCGGCCTGTTCCAGCGAGACCACGGCATCGACCATGGTCAGGCCGGAGCCAATGATCATCACGGTGGATTGCGGATCAAGCTGGCGCATGGCCGCGACATCCCAGGGATCGAGCGCGGCGGCGTTGAGGCCACTGGAAGCTTTCTGCGGGGTTCGTGCGGCCGGGAACATTCCGGTCGCCAAAACCGCGCGGCTTCCGCGCAATGACTGACCATCGCTCAACTTCAACTGCACCGAATCGGCCTCGGCTTGCAGATCGACGACTTCCGCACAAATGTGCTCAACGCTTGAGCCATTCTGTGCCCCGACTCTGCGCGCCTCGGCCAGACGCTGCTGCACATAGACGCCAAACAATCCACGCGGCGGAAACAGCTCGCTGACCGGCACATCCTGCTCGGCCGATTCTGGCCAGCCACCGCCGGCAATGTGCTCAGTCAGCCATTGCGTCAGATCATCAGGATTATCCGGATCGACGCTCATGCGCGCCGCATTGCCATTGAGCGTGTGCCCCAACTCGACCGCGCTGTACGCCTCGCCCCGTCCCAGTTCGGCGCGCGGCTCGATAAGCAGAATCTTGCGATGGCCAGGCAGCCGCAATAATTGCACCGTCAGCATCGTGCCGCTGAGGCCGCCGCCGATGATCAGAATGGATTCTCCCCGTTCAGCAGCCATTTTCAGTACGCTCGGTATGTTATTCACGCCATCTCGCAAAATTGAATTCCAATCAATAATCGGCGATTTGGCCAAAAGCGAGATGTCAAGAAAAAGCCCCTATGACCGAAATCATAGGGGCATATGAAGACACCTGACACCATGCCCGCCTGGGTTATTCATAACATGGAGGTTTCAATGATCAATCCTATAGTTGATCGGCTCCGATGCACCGGCATTCACCCCGCCGAACCAATAAATGTATCTGAACGGCACCTCCTTATTCGTCCCCGCGAAGTCTAAAAACATGTTTTTGGGAATTGTAAATTCGAAGGTCCTGTCGGCAATGGGACCTAAAAAATGTTCAGTCCTTTCAGTTCCGATCTCTATTTCAATAGAGTCGTCGTCTTTTTCGAACGGCGGCTTGGGAATAACTGCTGTCGCGCCATCTGGGATGTCTTTCAGCGAGATAACGTTTGTACCGTTCGCTTGTTTAATTGCCAAAGGTTTAAGTAATGTCTCGGTTGAGTCACTCATCACGCAATTCCTTTACGTATCCAACGGGAATGCTCCATCTCAAGCGATGTGAGCGGTATCGGACATAATCGGTCACGCCCGTGAGTTCATCAGATATTGACGCCCTCATTCCGTCTACTGTCAGAAATTACAGGTAGATGCCTATTTCCGACAAATGGTCGCGGGTCTTATATCACCACATTGCGAACAAACCGTGCCGCGACATCGCCATCATTGCGATAGGAATGCGGCTGGTTACTGGCAAACATGAAAAACTCCCCAGTGCCGATGTGCTGCGGCTGATCGCCGAGCATCAGCGTCAGGCAACCTTCAAAGACGAAAATCTGCTCGCTCCAGCCCTCGGCATCCGCTTGCGACGGGTAGACCTCGCCCGGTTGCAGACACCATTCCCATTGCTCGACTTCGCGAGTGGCCGTGGCTTTGGAGAGCAGCACCGCTTTGCTGCCCGGGATCGTGCCCGCCCATGCCACCTCATTGATGCGGCTTGGATCACGCGCATCCGGCGCCTGGATCAGATCGCTGAAGGCCACATCAAGCGCCTCGGCAACGCGATCAAGCGTAGTCAGACTGACGTTCTTTTCACCCGCCTCGATCGCCACCAGCATGCGCCGGCTAACCCCGGATTTTTCCGCCAGCGCGGTCTGGCTCATGTCAGCGGCATGGCGTAGACGTCGCACATTCAGGCTGACGTGTTGCAGGACGGACGCCCGTTGCGTTGAATCTTTGTGCACTATATTGCTCACTCGGTGAGGTTGGGCAGTATACTGCGCAACGTTGGGCGCATTGTGCGGCCTCCTTTTTATAGTGCGCAAGGTCATGACGTCGCAGAACAGCTCTCCCACTCCCCTCCGTTTCTCTCGTTTCAGCAAAGCCGAGTGCGTGCTGGTGCTGATCACCATGGTCTGGGGCGGCACCTTTCTGCTGGTTCAGCATGCGATGACGGTCAGCGGGCCGATGTTTTTCGTCGGTCTGCGTTTTGCGGCGGCGGCTTGTATCGTGGCGCTGTTCTCGTGGCGGCATCTGCGCGAACTGACCCTGTTCGAACTCAAGGCCGGCGCCTTCATCGGCGTGGCGATCATGCTCGGTTACGGCTTGCAGACGGTCGGTTTGCAAACGATCCCGAGCAGTCAGTCGGCGTTCATTACTGCGCTGTATGTGCCGTTCGTGCCGTTACTGCAATGGCTGGTGCTCGGGCGGCGCCCCGGGTTGATGCCGAGCATCGGCATCATGTTGGCATTTACCGGGCTGATGTTGCTGTCGGGGCCGTCCGGGGCTGCGCTGAATTTCAGTCCGGGTGAAATAGCCACGTTGATCAGCGCCATCGCCATTGCCGCCGAGATCATTCTGATCAGCACTTATGCCGGTCAGGTCGATGTGCGTCGAGTCACCGTCGTGCAACTGGCAACCACGTCCGTGCTGTCGTTCCTGTTGGTGGTGCCTACCGGAGAAATGCTTCCGGATTTTTCCTGGACCCTGCTGGTGACCGCGCTGGGGCTGGGCGCAGCGAGTGCGGCGATTCAGGTGGCGATGAACTGGGCGCAGAAGAGTGTCTCGCCAACCCGGGCGACGTTGATCTATGCCGGGGAGCCGGTATGGGCCGGGATTGTCGGGCGGATTGCCGGGGAGCGGTTGCCGGCGATTGCACTGGTGGGCGCGGGGTTGATTGTTGCGGCGGTGATTGTCAGTGAGTTGAAGACCAAGGGTAAGGTTGTGCAATCCGACGTGGATCAGGGCCAGGAAGCTGAGGGTTAGGAGGGACTGAATGCACCCCGGGCACTCAAGAAGCAGCCTCTGTACCAAATGCCAGGCCGGTTCACTCACAATTCAGATTGAGTGATCGACCTGGCTACAGCACATTCAATCCGTTACTTCATACATTCTCTTTGCAGAAAAAAACTCTGCGTCTCCTTGCACTAACACGTAAAAAGCATCCGCCCATTCAGTATTGTTAAAGTGAAACGCCAGGACTCTAAATTCCAAAGGCTTGCCCAGATGCAACTCACTGAGTTGCAGACGAGAGGACCAGAGCCCTTCTTCTGTATCGGAATAAACGTCCAGTGTGTCGCCGGCTCTTGCCTGAGGAATAACGGGAACCACGAACGTGGCGCCATTCTTGGTTTTCTCCCTGGAAATAACATTCCCGACGGCTTCAGAAAAGTGGGGCGCCTGTAACTGGTCTTTCTTTGTTGTACGTTTCCCTTCTGATTGAATAAGCATCTTTCGACTCTCCTTGTACCAATGTATGGCCCACGCCGATTCGGCCGACCGTTCAATGCACCTCGGTGCCAAAGCAAGTAGAACGGCGTTACACAAAGGTCGTCTACTGTCAGAAATTACAGGTACAGAGCTTTTCCCGATAAACGGTCGCATATCGAGCGCATCCTTCCAGTGACATTTCATCCTTCCGAGGGCATCGGGCGACTGCCGGGCCTGGCGGAAACAATGCCAAACAGAAAATTCCAGACTACTTTGTAGGATTCTGAGACATCCTGGCGTTTGGTGATCGGGGAGCTGGCACGTATGATGCTTCACAAACTTCCGCAGATTAGAAGCCTATGTCCCTGATAGTTCTACTGCTTCTGCCATTCATTGGCAGCTGTCTGGCAGCGGTGCTGCCACACAACGCGCGTAATACCGAATCCCTGCTGGCAGGTCTGGTCGCTTTGATCGGCACCGTTCAGGTCGCGATGTTGTACCCGCAAATCGCCCACGGCGGCGTCATTCGTGAAGAGTTCATGTGGCTGCCCAGCCTTGGTCTGAACTTCGTTCTACGCATGGACGGCTTCGCCTGGCTGTTCTCGATGCTGGTGCTCGGCATCGGCACGCTCGTTTCTCTCTATGCCCGTTATTACATGTCGCCGGACGATCCGGTGCCGCGTTTCTTCGCGTTTTTCCTGGCGTTCATGGGCGCCATGCTCGGTCTGGTCATCTCCGGCAATCTGATACAGATCGTGTTTTTCTGGGAGCTGACCAGTCTCTTTTCATTCCTGTTGATCGGTTACTGGCACCACCGCGCCGATGCTCGTCGCGGCGCTTACATGGCACTGATGGTCACCGGTGCCGGCGGGTTATGCCTGCTGGCGGGGGTCATGATTCTCGGCCATGTTGTCGGCAGCTATGACCTCGACAAGGTCCTGGCCGCCGGCGACATGATTCGTGCACACGCCCTCTACCCTATTCTCCTTCCTCTGATTCTTATCGGCGCACTCAGCAAAAGTGCACAGTTCCCTTTCCACTTCTGGTTGCCGCACGCGATGGCGGCGCCGACACCGGTTTCTGCCTATCTGCATTCGGCAACCATGGTCAAGGCCGGGGTGTTCCTGCTCGCGCGTCTGTGGCCGTCGCTGTCTGGCAGTGAAGAATGGTTCTACATCGTCAGCGGGGCCGGCGCGTGTACGCTGTTGCTCGGCGCCTATTGCGCGATGTTCCAGAACGACCTCAAAGGTCTGCTCGCTTACTCGACCATCAGCCACCTTGGCCTGATCACCCTGTTGCTGGGCCTGAACAGTCCGCTGGCTGCCGTGGCGGCGGTGTTCCACATCCTCAACCACGCCACGTTCAAGGCTTCGCTGTTCATGGCCGCAGGCATCATCGACCATGAAAGCGGTACCCGCGATATCCGCAAACTCAGCGGCCTGATCAAACTGATTCCGTTCACCGCGACGCTGGCCATGGTTGCCAGCGCCTCGATGGCGGGTGTGCCATTGCTCAACGGCTTCCTGTCGAAAGAGATGTTCTTCGCCGAAACCGTGTTCATCAACGCCACGGCGTGGGTTGAAGCGGCACTGCCGATTGTCGCGACCATCGCCGGTACATTCAGCGTTGCCTACTCACTGCGTTTCACCGTCGATGTATTCTTCGGTCCGCCAGCCACTGATCTGCCGCACACCCCGCACGAGCCGCCGCGCTGGATGCGGGCGCCGGTAGAACTGCTGGTGTTCACTTGCTTGCTGGTGGGGATTTTTCCTGCGCAGATCGTTGGCCCGTTGCTCGCCGCCGCCGCGTTGCCCGTGGTTGGCGGCACGCTGCCGGAATACAGCCTGGCAATCTGGCACGGCCTGAATGCGCCGATGATCATGAGCCTGATCGCCATGTCCGGCGGCATCGTCGTCTACCTGCTGCTGCGCAACCAGTTCAAACTCGGCCGTTTCAAATACCCGCCGCTGGTAGGCCGCTTCAACGGCAAGCGTCTGTTCGAGCGCAGTCTGGTGGTGATGATGCGCATGGCCCGACGCCTCGAGCGGCGACTCGGTACCAAGCGTCTGCAGATGCAATTGTTCCTGATGGTATTGGCAGCGGTGCTCGCTGGCCTGATCCCGATGCTGCACAGCAGCCTGAGTTGGGGTGACCGGCCGAAGATTCCCGGCTCGATCGTTTTCGTAACCCTGTGGCTGCTGGCGATTGCCTGCGCTCTTGGCGCCGCATGGCAAGCCAAGTATCACCGTCTCGCCGCCCTGACCATGGTCAGCGTCTGCGGCTTGATGACCTGCGTAACCTTCGTTTGGTTCTCCGCACCGGATCTGGCCCTGACGCAACTGGCAGTGGAAGTGGTCACCACCGTACTGATTCTGCTCGGCCTACGCTGGTTACCACGACGCATCGAAGAAGTCTCGCCACTGCCAGGCAGCCTGCGCAAGGCGCGCATTCGTCGTCTGCGCGACTTGCTGCTGTCGATTGCCGTCGGCGGCGGCATGGCGCTGCTGTCCTACGCCATGCTCACGCGGCAGACGCCGAACGACATTTCCTCGTTTTATCTCAGTCGCGCCATGCCCGAGGGCGGCGGCAGCAACGTGGTCAACGTGATGCTGGTGGATTTCCGTGGCTTCGACACCCTCGGTGAAATCACCGTACTGGTCGCCGTGGCCCTGACGGTATTCGCCCTGCTGCGCCGCTTCCGCCCACCGAAAGAAAGCCTGCAGTTGCCAGCCCAGCAACGCTTGCTGGCACCGGACGTGGTCACCGATCTGGTCAACCCGCGTTCGGCCAGCGACACCGCACTCGGCTTCATGATGGTGCCGGCCGTGCTGGTGCGCCTGCTGTTGCCGATTGCGCTGGTGGTGTCGTTCTACCTGTTCATGCGTGGGCACAACCAACCGGGCGGCGGTTTTGTTGCCGGGCTGGTGATGTCGGTGGCGTTCATCCTGCAATACATGGTCGCCGGTACACAGTGGGTCGAGGCGCAAATGAGTCTGCGGCCGCTGCGCTGGATGGGCACCGGATTACTGTCCGCCACCGCTACAGGTCTGGGCGCGATGTTGGTCGGTTATCCGTTCCTGACCACGCACACCTGGCATTTCACCTTGCCAGTGCTGGGTGACATCCATATCGCCAGCGCGCTGTTCTTCGACATTGGCGTGTATGGCGTGGTGGTCGGTTCGACGCTGCTGATCCTCACCGCCCTCGCCCACCAATCGGTGCGCGGTCACAAGACTGCATCGCTGCCAAAATCCGTCGCCAGCAAAGGAGCCGTCTGATGGAAGAAGTCATCGCAATCGCCATCGGCGTGCTCGCCGCGTCCGGCGTCTGGCTGATCCTGCGCCCACGGACGTTCCAGGTGGTCATGGGCCTGTGCCTGCTGTCGTACGGCGTCAACCTGTTCATCTTCAGCATGGGCAGCCTGTTCATCGGCAAGGAGCCGGTGATCAAGGATGGCGTGACGCAAGACTTGCTGCACTACACCGACCCGCTGCCACAAGCACTGGTACTCACCGCGATCGTCATCAGTTTCGCCATGACCGCGCTGTTCCTCGTCGTTCTGCTCGCCTCGCGCGGCCTGACCGGCACCGACCACGTCGACGGCCGGGAGCCTAAAGAATGATGGCGATGACTCACCTGATCGCCGCACCAATCCTGCTGCCGCTGCTGACCGCCGCCATCATGCTGATGCTCGGCGAGCGGCACCGACCGCTGAAGGCGAAAATCAACCTGTTCTCCAGCCTCGTCGGCCTGTTCATTTCGGTGATGCTGCTGCAATGGACGCAAACCACTGGCGTCCCCGGTTCCATCGGCGTTTACCTGCCGGGCAACTGGCAGGCGCCGTTCGGCATTGTGCTGGTGGTCGATCGACTGTCGGCGCTGATGCTGGTGCTGACCGGGGTCATCGGCGTCAGCGCCTTGCTGTTTGCCATGGCCCGTTGGGACGGCGCCGGGTCGAGCTTCCACGCACTGTTCCAGATTCAGTTGATGGGCTTGTATGGCGCGTTCCTGACCGCTGACCTGTTCAACCTGTTCGTATTCTTCGAAGTGCTGCTGGCGGCGTCTTATGGCTTGTTGTTGCATGGATCGGGTCGGGCGCGGGTGTCATCGGGGTTGCATTACATCTCGATCAACCTGCTCGCCTCATCGCTGTTCCTGATTGGCGCGGCACTGATCTACGGCGTCACCGGCACGCTGAACATGGCCGATCTGGCGCTGAAGATCCCGCTGGTGCCGGAAGCCGACCGTGGCCTGCTGCACGCCGGTGCGGGGATTCTCGCCGTCGCGTTCCTGGCCAAGGCTGGCATGTGGCCGCTGAACTTCTGGCTGGTGCCAGCCTACTCCTCGGCCAGTGCACCGGTGGCGGCGATGTTCGCGATCATGACCAAGGTCGGCGTCTACACCCTGCTGCGCCTGTGGACGCTGCTGTTTTCAGGTCAGGCCGGAGCGTCTGCGTTCTTTGGCGGCGACTGGCTGATCTACGGCGGCATGGCGACCATGGCCTGCGCGGCGCTGGCGATTCTGGCCGCGCAACGGCTGGAGCGCATGGCCAGCCTGAGCATTCTGGTCTCGGCGGGGATTCTGCTGTCCGCGGTCGGTTTCGCTCAGCCGAACCTGATCGGCGCGGCGCTGTTTTATCTGGTCAGCTCGACGCTGGCATTGAGCGCGCTGTTCCTGTTGGCCGAGTTGATCGAGCGGTCGCGCTCGGCCAACGAAATACCGCTGGAGGACGAAAGCGAATTGCTGCCGCGTCCGCAGGAATCCCTGCAACCGCCCAAAGGCATCAACCTTGATGACGAGCAGAAAGCCGTGGTCGGTCAGGTCATCCCGTGGACCATGGCGTTTCTCGGCCTGAGCTTCATCGCCTGCGCCCTGCTGATCATCGGCATGCCGCCGCTGTCCGGTTTTATCGGCAAACTCAGCCTGATCGGCGCCTTGCTCAATCCGCTGGGCCTGGGCACTGGCGCGCCGATTTCCAACGCGGCCTGGGCGTTGCTGGCGCTGCTGATCCTCTCCGGGCTGGCGTCGTTGATGGCATTCTCGCGCCTGGGCATCCAGCGTTTCTGGACACCCGAAGAGCGCCCTTCACCACTGCTGCGCAAACTTGAATGCGCGCCGATATTTCTGCTGCTGGGGCTGAGCATCGTCCTAACCTTCAAGGCTGAACCTCTGCTGCGCTACACCCAGGCCACCGCCGACGCGCTGAACAACCCGCAGCAATACGTCATGGCGGTCCTCGGCACCCGTGCCGTACCAAGTCCGGAAGCCAAAGCCGCGATGCTGGAGGTGCAGCCATGAACCGTGTGTTTCCTGCACCGTTGTTGTCGCTGGCACTGTGCGCCTTGTGGCTGACCCTGAACCTGTCGATCAGCCCGGGCAACCTTTTGCTCGGCGCGATACTGGGATTCGCTGCACCATTGATGATGCGCAAATTGCGTCCGAAACGCGCGCGCATTCGCCGGCCGGGAACGATCCTGCGGCTGTTCCTGATCGTCGGTCGTGACGTGGTGATGTCCAACCTGATCGTCGCTTGGGGCGTGTTGAATGCCGGTCGTCGCCCTCCCCGTTCGGGCTTTATCAAAGTGCCGCTGGACCTGCGCGATGCTCACGGTCTGGCGACGCTGGCGATGATCTGCACGGTGGTGCCCGGCACGGTGTGGTCGGAACTGTCGCTGGATCGCAGCATTCTGTTGCTGCACGTCTGGGATCTGGATGACGAAGCGCAATTCATCGAGCACTTCAAGAGCACCTACGAGCGGCCGTTGATGGAGATTTTCGAATGAGCCCATTACTGTCGAACGCGATTCTGCTGACGCTGTTCCTGTTTTCGCTGGCGATGGTGCTGACGCTGGTACGTCTGTTCAAAGGGCCGTCGGCGCAGGATCGGGTCTTGGCGCTGGATTACCTGTACATCGTCGCCATGCTGATGATGCTGACCCTGGGCATTCGTTACTCCAGTGACACTTACTTCGAAGCGGCGCTGCTGATTGCGCTGTTCGGCTTCGTCGGCTCGTTTGCCCTGGCGAAATTCCTGCTGCGTGGCGAGGTGATCGAATGAATGCTGAACTGTCTTTGTGGATCGAGATTCCGGTGGCGATCCTGCTGGTGCTCAGTGGCCTGTTTGCGCTGATCGGTGCGATCGGGCTATTGCGCATGAAAGATTACTTCCAGCGCATGCACCCGCCGGCCCTGGCTTCGACGCTGGGTGCATGGTGTGTGGCGTTGGCGTCGATCATTTGTTTTTCGGCGCTTAAGTCCGGGCCGGTCATACATGCCTGGCTGATTCCGATTTTACTGGCGATCACCGTGCCGGTGACCACCTTGCTACTGGCGCGGGCGGCGTTGTTCCGCAAGCGCATGGCTGGGGATGATGTGCCGGCTGAGGTCAGTAGCCGCCGGACCGAGAGCGGTAGCTGATTCCGAATCCTTGTGGTGTTGGTGCTGGCCTCATCGCTGGCAAGCCAGCTCCCACAGGGTTTTAGGTGGAACCCGTTATTTGTCTACACCCACAATCACTGTGGGAGCTGGTTTGCCAGCGATGAGGCCAGTTCAGCAACCACAAAAATCCGATCTGCTCTCAGACCCAAGCCACCGCCAACAACCCCGCCCCCAACACCGCACACAAAGGCGAATACACCCAGGTGTCCAGCCGCGCAAATCGCGAATCCTTCACTTCCTTGAAGAACCCGACCAGATTGGAATCACCAATCGCCCGGGCAAACATCAACAGCGCAATCGCGCTGATTACCAATTGCAGCGCTTTGTGCGTCACTGCCGGCATTCCCCAGCCAACCCGCATGCACACCAACGCAGCAATCACCAGCAGTGCCGCCGCCACGATCAACGTGAGCCAGCCCGACGGTTTGAACGCCGGTCGCACCGTTGCGACAAATCCGCGCACCGGCACCTGCGGCACGACTACTGCCGCCGCCCATTGCCCACCCAACGCCCAATACACATGCATCAAGGCGATCACCGCAAACGTTGTCACCAGCCATTGAGCCAACACAAAGGTCATGGTTGAAATCCTTGGAAAGGGATTTGAACAAATCATCCTAGTCGGATTTTTTTCAAGTGCACGACCGATCAGCGGTACGGTAAAGTGCCGCCCCATGAAATTCTCCCGTTCCGATCGCTCACTGCTGGCCTGGATGCTCTATTGCTGCGTCCTGTTCAACGTGTTCGCCTGCAGCATCGGTCACGGACAAATGGTCGGCATGCAGCTGAACGGTATCGGCGGCCAGTTCTGTACAGTCGACCCGGCCACTCAAGCGCCGCTCGCCAGCAACCCCACCGAAGAACAACTGCCGACGCTGTCCAAGGCCTTCGGCTGCCCGCTGTGCTCGGTCGGCGGCGGCATGGGCCCGGCGTTCAACTCCAGCCTCACGCTGGCGATCCTGCCGGAACAACACAGCCCACCGCTGGCACCCATTGTCAGCGCCGACCTCCCTGCCCGCTTCACCTGGCCTTCGGCCAACCCCCGCGCCCCTCCGCTCGCCTGAGTGTCTCTACCTTTTTGATTTGTCAGCCCACTGCGCCAACGCGCGGCGTTCGCCTGTGCGCTGACTCCTAGACAAGCATTCAGGATTCAATGATGAAACAACTCACTCTACTGGCGAGCCTGTGCGGCTGCCTGTCCGTTAACGTCTGGGCGCAATCCACCGTGGATCTGGCGCCGATCACCATCGACGGCGAGTCCGGCGCAGAACCGGGCCTGAGCCTCGACCAATCCAGCGGCATGGCCTCGCGCCTCGGTTTGAGCGTGCGCAACACACCGGCTTCAGTGGCCATCGCCAATCGCAACGACGTCGAGCGCCACGGCGCACAGAACTTCCAGGACGCCGCCAACACCCTGCCCGGGGTCAACGCCAGCGCACCGCCGGGCTTCGGCGGATTCGTTTCCTACCGTGGTTTCACCAGCAGCCAGATCACCCAGATGTTCAACGGCATCAACGTTTCCGGCGGTCTCGCCAGGCCTGTCGATTCGTGGATCTATGACCGCGTTGAACTGGTCGGTGGCCCGTCATCGCTGATCAATGGCGCAGGCTCGGTCGGCGGTTCGCTGAACTACGTGACCAAACTCGCCACCCGCGATGAACAAGCCGTTGAAGGCCGGGTCAGCTACGGCAGCTACGACACCACCGAAACCGCGTTTGGCCTAAACCATGCCCTGACCGAGCCAGGCGCCGACGTGCAGCACTACGCGCGCGTCGACGTCAGCCACAACACCAGCAACGGCTACATCGACCGCCAGGAGCGCGATGCCTGGAGCGTGGCGTTCTCGCTGCTCAGCGACCTGACGCCCGACCTGTCGCACACCCTGGCTCTGGAATATCAGGACGAACATGAAGACAGTCCGTACTGGGGCACACCCGTGCTCAACCCCAAGGCCGGTGAGCTGAAGATCGATAAACACAATCGTTTCAACAACTACAACGTCGAGGACGGTCGTTACGAGCAGCGAACGATCTGGGTGCGCTCGATCATCGACTACCGCATCAACGACAGCACTACCCTGCGCAACACGCTGTATCACCTCGACAGTCAACGCGATTACCGCAACCTCGAAACCTACCAGTACAACGCCGACAACACCGCGGTAAACCGCTCCACCGCGTATCAAGTGCGTCATCAGGGCGAGCAGAACGGCAACCAGTTCGAACTGCGCCACGACAACACGCTGTTCGGTCTCGACACGACGTGGTCGGGTGGCTTTGAATACAAGGCCAACCAGACCACCAACTCGCCGCTGAACATCAAAGGCGCGAGCACGGTTGACCCGAACAACTACCGTCCAGGGCACTTCTACGACATTCCCGGCACCAACCCCAAGCTGATCAGCGACAAGACCAATGAGGTCACCACCAAGGCATTGTTTGTGGAAAACCGTTTGGCGTTGACCGACAAACTGTCGCTGCTCACGGGCCTGCGCTATGACGACATTGACCTCGACGTAACCAACCATCGCACCGTGACCGCCGCCAATCCCAAGCACCTCAAGCGCAGTTGGGAGCCAGTCACCGGCCGTGCCGGCCTGACCTACCAGTTCATTCCCTCGGCCAACGTCTACGTGCAATACAGCACCGCCGCCGAGCAGCCAAATGGCACACAGAATTTCGATGTCTCGACCGGCAAGCAATGGGAAATTGGCAGCAAATTCGATTATCTGAACGGCCGCGGTTCGGCGACGATTGCCGCCTACACGATTGAGCGAAAGGACTTCGCGGTGACCGACCCGTTAGATCCGGCCGGCAGTATTCCGGTCGGCCAGCAGACCTCAAAAGGCATAGAAGTCGCCAGTTCATTGCGCATCACTGACAAGTTGCTAGCCGAAGGCAACTTCGCTTGGGTCGACGCACAGTACGATGACTTCACCGAAAAGAATGCCGCCGGTGTGGTGGTCTCGCGCAAGGGCAACACGCCGACCAACGTGCCGGATCGGGTCGGCAATCTATGGCTGACTTATGATTTTTCGCCGCAATGGCAAGGTGGGGTTGATGCGCGATATGTGGCATCGGTGTATGCAGACACGGCGAACACCATGACCGTGCCGTCGTACACATTGTTTGGCAGCTTCCTCAGCTACAAGGTCGATTCGCACACCACCGTGACCGGGCGCGTGCGTAACCTGACCAATGAGGTGTATGCCGAGTTTGCACATGTTTCGCCGGCGTATTACCTCGGAACACCGCGCACCTTTGAATTGGCGGTGCAAACGAAGTTTTAAAAGCATCGCGAGCAGGCTCACTCCTACAGGGGAATGCATTCCAATTGTAGGAGTGAGCCTGCTCGCGATGAGGCCATCAGCCTCAACCCTTTACTTCAAATCAGCCGAAACTTTCTCCGCCACATCCTTCGGCAACCACGCCTGCCACACATCCGGGTGCGCCTTCATGAATGCCACCGCCGCCTCCCGTGGCGCCGTGTGCTTCTCGCTCATGTCCGCCAACGCCTTGTTCAACGGTTCGATCGGAAAATCCACTTTGCTGAAGAATTCGGCAATCTGCGGATACTGCTTTTGAAACGGCGTAGAGACGCCAATCGACAGCTTCGAGGCCAGCGACCGCGTCGGTTTCGGATTGGGGTTATCAGCATCAGTCAGCGTCTTCCACGCTTCAGCATCAAACGGTGGCTCTTCCAGTTGCACCAGTTTGAACTTGCCGAGCAACGGCGTCGGCGACCAGTAGTAAAACAGCACCGGTTTGCCGCGACGAATCGAAGAACTGATCTCGGCGTCCAGCGCCGCTCCCGATCCACTGCGGAAATTGGTGTAATCGTCCTGCAGACCATAAGCCGTCAACTTCTGCTTGTTGACCACCTCCGACGTCCAGCCGATCGGGCTGTTGAGGAATCGCCCCTTGCTCGGGTTTTCCGCATCCTTGAACACATCCTTGTACTTCTTGAGATCACTGACACTGCGCAGGTCCGGCGCCAGAGGCTTGATGCCTTTGGCCGGGTCGCCCTTGATCACATACTCCGGCACCCACCAGCCCTCGGTAGCGCCCTTGACCGTATCACCCAGGCTGACAACTTTGCCTTCGGCCTCGGCCTTGACCCATACCGGACTGCGCCCGGCCCATTCTTCGCCAATGACCTGGATGTCATTGTTGGCCAGTGCGGTTTCCAGAGTGATCGTGGTACCGGGCAACGTATCGGTCGGCAGTCCGTAACCCTTCTCGACGATGATCCGCAGTACATCGGTAATCAGACTGCCGCTTTCCCAGTTCAGGTCGGCGAAATGGATCGGCGCCTGGGCAGCGGTCACCGATTGCGCTGATGTCAGCAAACCGAACGTGGCCACGCTGGCGGCCAGTAACCGTCGAAATCCGTTCATGCATTGCACCTCGTGCTGTTCACAGCAATGGCAGGATGGCCTGACAGAAGACCGCAAGCCTCTGAATACTCAGTCAACTGACTGTAGCCGAGGTTCCTGCTTTTTCCGGGCCATGCCCCGGACGAGGTTATGAATCAGATTTTTCCTGCAAGCTTTGCAGCTCACGTCTGACCATGCTGGCGTATTCCGCGGGACGTAACTGGTAGATCTGCGCAGCCACCCAGTTCAGCCAGGCGCCCTGCAATTCGGCCTTGGCGGTAAACAAACGCCGGGCCTCCTCGCGTGCAGTGTCGAGGTTTTGCGAATGAAAATCCGCGCGGCTCACTCGCTGGCCTTGAACGTCACCAGTTCGCCCTTGCGCCACTTGGCGGCTTTGGCGGTAACGGCTTTGAGGGTCTTGGTCAGGCCTTCCTGCAATTGCTGGTTGGCCGCAAACACGGTCACCACGCTGTGGCCTTCCTTGAACAGGATCGCGTGCCCGTCGGCGGTGTCGACAAAGGCGTAATCGCCCAGTCCATAGACCGTCAGTTTGATTTCGCGGAAACGGATATCCATCTTGCCACCTTCACGGCTGGGCAAGACCGATGCACTGAAATGATCGCCGACCTTAAGCTTGAGCCCTGGTTTGTCATCGACCACCAAGGCACTTTCGGTGTCGATCTCGGCCACGTAAATACCTTCGGCGTTCTGCTCGGTGATGTAAACAAAACGCGACTGGAACAGCTTGACCAGCTTTGCACGCAAATCACCCAACACGAACAAAGCATGCATATCGAGATTACTGACTGCCAAAGAAACATCCCCACATCTGAAAAAAACCGCACACGGAAAACGCGCACGGCAAAAAACGGCCAGGCCGATGTCACTGCAAATAAATCAATAAAGCCCGAATCGAGCGGAGCGCTCAATCAACGCGAGGTTGGTAAGACTACTGGATTGTCACTCGCGAAACTCATCCCGATGTCGCCAAAGCTTGAAGGAAAAATCCTCACCGTCGGCAAGAGCAGTCTGACTACGAACTTTAGGGAAAATTCTCACGAAAAAAAGCACTTTTCCGACATATCGCTGGCGAAAAATTGCTTTAGATAAGCCCTGTCGTCAACAGGTACTGGCGATTCTAGAGCAGCGATGCTCATTCCGACTACCCGAAACGGCCTGTAAATATCGGCCAACTGATGAAAAGGACTTCATATGTGCACTCGGACTCACTTTGCCATGACCACAGACGCCCGTATCGAATCGCCGCTGATCCTGCATGTCAGCGCCATCAACGAGCACTGGCCACGCTTTCAAGTCGTACCGGCCGGCAATGCCTTCTTCCACATCAAGGAAACATCAACCGGGCGCGTAAGAGGTTTCCGTGAAGATCACAACGAAGCGTGCGCCCTCGCCCGCTCACTTGAATCGAAGATCGAACTCCTGGCGAACGGCTGCCTCAGATAAAGAGAGACCCACCGCGCCGTACCGGCGCCCACCGAAGGAGTACACGATGGAACTGCCAGCATACGATCTGAAAACCCTGTTCGATCAACTGGGACTACCTTCCGAAGGTAACGCAATCGACGATTTCATCGAGGCGCATCCACTGGACGCCAACACCAAATTGATCGACGCTGACTTCTGGTCACCGCAACAGGCGCAATTGCTAAAGGAATGGTTACGGGCGGACGGCGAAGAAGCGGTCATGGTCGATGAACTGAATGTGCGCCTGCACCGAGGCAAGTAATCCCGGATCAGTGAAGGCTGTCACATGGCTCGGCGTGCAACTGCGCGAGCCACGCAGCCTTGCATTCCTCGGCCTCGTCGCGACTGGCAAACGCCGTGCCGCGACGCTCGCCATTGAGCAACACCACCCAGCAGACGCTGCGGCCCATTGCGCGCAAACCGGCAGGCACGCCACTGCCGATCATCACGGCGACATCAACTCTGCACTGCATGCAGCCCTCCCGAAATCATTAGCAACCTAACTAAGTGGTCAGATTAATGGTTTCTTTCGAGCGGAAACAGCAAGCTCTGTGCACAGATTTATTGCACCGAGAGCAACAATCGCTCAGCGCGTTTTTTCCGGCTTATAGCCCAAACGCAATCCACCCCAGTGCCGGCCCTTGATCATGATCGGCACCGACAGGTCATGCATCAACTCACCAGTGTCGCGGGTGTAGGTCTGCAACAACACCGGTTGCTGATGACTGCCACAACGAATACCGGTGCGGTCGGCAAACTTGCGTTTGGTGCGATTGTTCACCGCGTCGACCTGCGCATCACCGGTCAACGGTTGACTGAACAGCTGATTGTGCGTTGGCACATAACCTTGTTGCGTACAGGCAATGGCGAACACCAACCCCTCGTGACGCGGCAACAACGGCTCCTGAATCGCCGGCAGCACCTGATCGGTGTAACGGTCGAAACGGGTTTGAAATTTCGCCGGTTGGGTATTCGGGATCGGCTGGTATTGGCGGTCGAACAGGTCTTCGAGGCTGATCCGCCCCTGCTCGACATCCGCCTCGAAACGCGCGGCAATCTGGCTCGCGCCTTCGCGGGCCAGATCGTAGATGCGCTGGTGATAGTCATCCAGCCCGACCTCGGCCAGACGCTCGCTGATGGTTTCCGCCTGCCCTTCCATCTGCACGGCGGCTTCAGCGAGGCGGCGGGTCTGTTGATCGCTGATCGCCAGGTCGCTGCGCATTTGCTCGATCGCCTTGAACAGGCTGTCGAGTTGTTCGCGATTGGTTTCTGCACCTTGGGCAATTTCACCGACCTGACTTTCCACCCCGGCTGCCAATCGCGCAATGTTCTCCAGATGCTGCCCGGTGTGCTCGACCTGCGCGACACCCGTTTGCAGATCGCTGGACAACTCACGGATCTGCTCAACCACCTGCGCCGTGCGCTGTTGAATGTCAGCGACCATCTCACCGACTTCACCGGTTGCCGACGCCGTACGCGCCGCCAACCCACGAACCTCGTCCGCCACCACGGCGAAACCGCGACCATGCTCACCGGCCCGCGCCGCTTCGATCGCCGCGTTCAACGCGAGCAGATTGGTCTGGCTGGCAATCGACTGAATCACCAGGGTCACGCGCTGAATATCATCGCTGCGCAGACTCAAGGCTTCGATCAGTTCACGGCTGGCATTGGCGCGCTGACTGAGCTGATGCATGCGCGCGATCGAATCCACCAGTTCCGTACGCCCCGCCGCGCTGCTGTGATGCGCCTGACTGGCCGCCTCAAGCGCTGCACGGCTGAGCTGCGAAGTCGCATGTTCGGTGGCGATCATCACCTCGGCGTTGCTGACAATTTGCGCCGCCGCATCGAGTTGCGATTCGAGTTTGCTCGCCAGTTCCTTGACCGAAAACGCCACACCCGCCGCAGACAAGGCGTTATGACTGGTGGTGTAGGAAAGGTCGCGGGTCAATTCGGACATGGCGCTGCCACTGTCGGCAGGCGGGGTATCGGGGATGGCGCGGGAGCGCAGGCGCGGCAGCCAGACAATCAGCACGGCCAGCGGCATGCCAATGTACAGCGACCATCCACCCAACGTCATGCCGGCCAACAACAGCATCAGGGCGATGCTTTGCAGGGTCGGAGCGATCCAGCGGTTTTTCGGCAACAGCACTGGTGCAGGCAAAGCCCCAACCAGAGATCCATCTCTCGTCATATCAACACCCCACGCTTGTTCTCATTGTTGTGACTGCATTAAACGCCACTACAACGCCATTATCCATGGTCCGTTAGTCGTGGGGTCTGTGGCAGGTCAATGGAACGGCTCGGGATTATTAAAGACGAGCAAAAACAAAGATCGCAGCCTTCAGCAACGCCCGTGTGGGAGCTGCCGAAGGCTGCGATCTTTTCAAGGCGTCCCCTATCGAAAGGGTCACCTCACAGAATCAGGCCTGACGCTGGTGCTTGTCGATCTGCTCGTGACGCTCTTGAGCTTCGATGCAGTACTTGGTGGTCGGGCTGATCAGCAGGCGTTTCAGGCCAATGGCCTCGCCGCTGTCATCGCACCAGCCAAAACTGTCTTCCTTGATGCGCTCAAGGGCTTGTTCCAGTTGCGGCAACATACGCTGGTCGCGATCGATCGCGTTCACCAGCCAAGTGCGCTCTTCTTCAACCGAAGCCGCGTCCGCCGGGTCAGCCGGGGTGTCCAGGCTTTCGATGGCGATACGGTTTTGCTCAATGCGCTCGTGGGTTTCGACTTTCATGTTCTGCAACAGCTCAGTGAAGAAAGCGTGCTGCTCGGAATTCATGTAGTCATCTGCCGGCATGGCCAGCAACTTGTCCTTTGTCATTGATATCTCTATAAAAAAACGTGCATTAAGGCGAATTAGGGAGCGTTTCGGCGAACCGCGTGCGGTCGGCGAAAAGGCATCGTTTATTGCAAATGCCACCCGGCACTCAATTTACGAGGGGCGGCAGTCTAAGGCCCGAATGAGGCCTCAGCAACTGTAAATACAGGGAATTTGTCCGACAACGTACGGAAACTGCTCTGACACAGCGTTTACACGGCCATCGGAGTGCGTTTATAGCAAGAAATTCAGTCGAGCGGCTGTATATAGAAGACAAACGGCTAACCACGCAGCGCTCAGAAGCAATTTTTTACCACGCACTGCATCGTTTCAGCAAAGCAGACCTGCAAAAGCCCCCCTACTATCAGGCCCACCGTGTGATCAAACAGCCTGAAGGATGACCTATGCCCCGCCCCGATCTGCCGGCCACCGACGAGGTTTCACTCGCCAGCCCCCCGATCAATGCCGAGCGCCTGCTGCAACTGATCACCGACGAATACGACGCCCTGCCGCGCCAGCTCAAACGCATCGCCAGCTACATCAGCCAGCAGAGCGACCGGATCATGGTCGACCGCATCAGCGACATCGCCCGCGAGTGCGAAGTCCACCCGTCCGCCATCGTGCGCTTCTCGCAACGCTTCGGTTTTAGCGGCTTCAGCGAAATGCAGGCCTTGTTCCGCAGCGCCTACACGCACAAAGCCTCGCCGGTGCAAAACTACCACCAACGCATCCGCAGCATGATCGCCAACCAGTCGCAGCAAGTCAGCGCCGGCGACCTCGCCCGCGAATGCATCGACGCCACCCGCTCCGGCATCGAACGCCTGGGCCGTGAACTCGACGACGCCGCGTTCGAAAAAGCCGTCGACCTCATCGTCAACGCCGACAACATTTATGTCGTCGGCGTGCGCCGCTCTTTCGCCGTCGCCGACTACCTCGTTTACAACTTGCAACACACTCAGAAAAAAATTCATCTGGTGTCCGGGCTAGGCGGCAGTTATCGAGAGCAAATGCGCAGCGTGCGCGCGAACGATCTGGTCATCGCCATCAGCTTCGTGCCCTACGCCAAAGAAACCCAACACTGCCTGCGCTTCGCCCGACAGCAACATGCCAACACCCTGATCCTCACCGACAGCCACCTCTCGCCACTGGCGAAACTCGCGAACAGCGTATTGCTGGTCAACGAAGGCAGCGCCCTTGCCTTTCGTTCGTTGAGTGCGACGTTGTGTTTGTGTCAGGCGCTGTTTGTGGCGGTGGCGTATCGGCTTGAGCTGAATGTTGATGAGATTCACGAACAGGCCGGCTTCGACGACTGACAACCCAATACAGCGACGACCTGCCCGAACAGATCGACGCTGTGATTTGCTGCCACCTACTCGAGATTGACCTTGATGATCTGTTTCAACGGAAAGGTATCAATATTCGCCGCTTCGACGACTTTGCGATCGTTGATTAACGTGTCGATATCAATGTTGATGCCCGAATAACCGATAGCCACCGGTGTATCGAAAACTTGACGCAACGTCAGACTCGTCGCGGAGGACTTCACCACTGAACCGGTCACACCCGGCATCGCAGGCGTTACGGACTCCACCCGTTTACGGATATCGGCGTTGACCTGCGCCAGTTCCGCCTCTTTCTGTTTAACAAGCGCCTGATTGGTCGCCGGCACGACGGCCGCTGGCTTGTCGGCAGCCGCCTTGGTATCGCCTGCCTTGGCCACTGCGGACTTCCCGTCTCCCGCGCCATCCCCTTTGGCAGTTGGCTTTAGCGCGCGAAGCTGGTTCTCAATAGCCGTTTTGCGCTCATCCAGATCTGTCAGTGCCCGTGTAACCGCAGACAATTGCGCACCGTTGCTTTCGGTCGAGGAAACCACCACATCCAACGAGCGCGCCAGATAAACCTGGGTTACCAGTACAAGCACAGACGTCGTGTCATTCTTGTCGTTGACCTTCGCATCGTTTTTCAGCGAAACCACCGCATTTGTCAGCTTGTTGCGTTGAGCGTCGGTGTAATTGCTTAAATATTTGTCGGCTGCAAGATGGGCATCGCTATAAAGCACCCCATATGTTTCCGCCAATGGCACCGAGTACGCCACCGAATATCCCGACTTGCGCGCGCCCCCAAAAAATGCGCCGATCGCGCTATTACTGACCCCTAGCCCGATATCACTCTCAGCCAGTGAGGCAAAGGTGAAGCCGGGAAAGGCCACCAATGCATTCATTTTCACGTTGGTGTTCGGTACAAAAAGGTCCGGAACACTGGTCGCCGTCACAAGTCCGGACTTGTCCACCGGAGTTTTCTGCGCGGTGATATAAGGCGCGGCCTTCTTCAGTTCCTCATCCAGCCTCATCCGATCAAACCAGACCGAACTCATGTAGTAATCAGCGGTTTTCATTTTGTTACCGGCCTTCGCGGCCCTTACCACATAAAAATCGCCTACTTCAAAGTTGCCACGCGGCGGAAATATCGGTTTGAAGTTCAACTGCTCCGTATTGGCCGACCACTGCTGCACGACCGCCCCGCGTTCCGGGCGGCTACTGCAAGCGACCAACCCAATACACAACGCACAAATCGTCAAACGATGAAAATTGTTCATGACATGCCCCTCGGACCCTTTTATGTGACCGACGGCGCGCACTCTTACCGCGCGCACGGCAGTGCCTCATCGCTCTAGGGTTGATGGACTGCAAGGGAGTAATACAAACGAGTACTGAATCAGAGGGCCTGAGCTCGCTTAACTGTTCCATCCCTGGTCGGTGCTGGCAATTTGACTATAGATCCACACAAGCAACCAACAAGCTCATGAAAGCCTTTATTTATGGGTGTTTCGCACGTGTTACAGATTTCGCTTCAGTTCCGATACAGACGTTGCGTACGCGCAGGGACAGTAGTCAATCGACAACCTTTCCAGCTACATTCGGCATCCATCGACGATTGCAGGCAGTCACGCCAAGGAATTGCACATGAAACTGATCGGCATGCTGGACTCTCCTTACGTACGCCGCGTGGCGATCTCCGCCAAACGCTTGGGGATCGACCTCGAACACGAGTCAGTCTCGGTGTTCCGCCACTTCGAGCAATTCCAGCAGATCAACCCGGTGGTCAAAGCCCCCACACTGATCCTCGACGACGGCGTGGTCCTGATGGACTCGACGCTCATCCTCGACTACCTCGAAGCCAGTTCCGGCAAAAGCCTGCTGCCGACCGACCTGAAACAACGCGCCCACGCCCTGCGCCTGATCGGCCTCAGCCTCGCCGCCTGCGAAAAAGCCGTGCAGCTCTATTACGAACGCAACCTGCGCCCGGCCGACATTCAATACCAGCCGTGGGTCGAACGCGTCGAAGGCCAACTCGCCGCCGCGTTCACCGCCCTCGAGCAAGAACTGGAAAAAACCGGCCTGCCCACCGACGGCACCCTCACCCAGGCCGGCATCAGCCTCGCCGTCGCCTGGAGCTTCACCGACCTCGTCGTCCCCGACCAGATCGACACCCGCCGCTACCCCCACATCGCCCAATACACCGCCTACGCCGAAACCCTCGAAGCGTTCGTCAGCACCCCGATGACCTGATCATGAGCACCACCGAAACCGCCGCCCCGGCGTTAAAGGAAATCTTCAACGCCGAGCGCTTGCAACACATCGCCCGCGAAATGAGCGCCGTGTACCCGGCATTCAAGGCCAAGGCATTTCTCAAAAATGCCCAGGACGGACTCGCCGAATTATCAGTGATGCAACGTATGGCGCGTGTCAGCGAAAGCTTGCATGCCGTGTTGCCGCTGGATTACCAAGATTCCCTCGATGTATTGCGTGAACTCGCGCCAAGGCTGAACAGCGGATTCGTCAGCATGTGCCTGCCGCACTACGTCGCAAGCTACGGCGGACACGCGTTCGATACCTCCATGGATGCGCTGAAACACTTCACCACCTTCGGCTCCTCCGAATTCGCCATCCGCCATTTTCTGCGCAGCAACCTCGAGCGCTCGTTAGAACTGATGCACGACTGGACCCGCGACGAAAACCACCACGTTCGACGCCTCGCCAGCGAAGGCAGCCGCCCTCGCCTGCCTTGGTCGTTTCGGTTGGACGCGGTGCAGGCGGATCCGCAGTTGGCCGCCGGGATACTGGATCGGTTGAAGGCGGATGAGAGTTTGTACGTGCGCAAGTCCGTGGCGAATCATTTGAATGATGTGACGAAGGTGCATCCGGAGTGGGTGCTGGACACGATTGAGGGTTGGCCGCTGGAGAACAAGCACACGGCCTGGATTGCCAAGCATGCGTTGCGGAGTTTGATCAAGCAGGGGGATTTGCGCGCGCTGACGGTGATTGGTGCCGGGGCGAAGGCTGAGGTTGAGTTGTTGGATGTGCGGGTTGAGCCGGCGGTGGTTAGGTTGGGGGAAGCGATTACGTTGTCGTTTGTGGTGAAGTCGACGGTGGCGCATGAGCAGCGGTTGGTGATTGATTATGCGATTGACTATGTGAAGGCGAATGGCGGGGTTTCGAGGAAGGTTTTTAAGTTGAAGACGGTGGGGTTGGCGGGGTTTGAGAGTGTGGTTGTGGGGAGGCGGCAGGTGATTAAGGATTTTACGACGCGGAAGCATTTTGAGGGGCGGCATGGGGTTCGGGTTATGGTTAATGGGGAGGTGTTGGCTACTACCGCTTTCAACATCCCGGAAGGTTCAAACTCCAATTGAAAATAGTGGCAGGATTAAAAAGTGGTTTGAGCAAGCCAAATTCAGCTAAAAAATACATCAAATAAGAAGTTTGAGTTTTAGTGGTTCATTTGACGCCTGCAGAATCGAAGCTAGCCTTGTGATGGCTCCTTAATAGCAACAATGCATTCGTGAGCACAAGGAGGGTATCAGTGATGGCGAAAATTCAGCTTCCTAAGGACGCATTGCAGCGTATTAAACTCGGCCAAGCATTCGCTGAATACGATATTATCCGCAATGACCATGAGTTATTTGTCACTACACCTGCGACGCTCTCCGCATTAAACCATGATAGCTCGAATTGTTTTTTTGTCGGGCGCAGGGGCGCCGGTAAAACTGCAATCACCTTTGAAGTCGAACGCCGTTTCGCTCGGACAATCAATATTGTCCCCCAAATATTCGACTTACTCACACTACCGTTAGACCATGAACAATTTCTTGACACTAGACAACGCCCATTTAAGTCACTAATGCACTCAATGGAGAGGGCCCTGATCGACGAAGTTATCAAGACTTGGGTGGCAGAGGGCAGCATGAACTTTGAGAAGACCTCTGACACTATAAGGCGAGAAAGAAGCCTAATTGAGGACTGTGACTTTGATCAGCGCGTACTGAATCTCACCGAGGAGATATTCGACGCTTACACTAAAGACAATGATAAATTATGGTTAAGACAAATCAGCAGAAGCAAAAACCTAATTTCAGAAATCAATCAAATATCCACTACAACCCCGCTAAACTACGTACTATTAATAGATCGACTGGATGAATCATGGGATGGCTCGAACAGTGCAATTATATGCTTGATGGCATTAATGCACGCAACAGTTAGATTAATCGCCTCTACCAAACACGTAAAACCCTATGTTTTCATCAGAGAGAACATATATGATCGCATACGTTCTCTTGATAACGAATTTTCTCGCCTCGAAACGTCAGTGGTTTTTTTAGATTGGTCCTCTGAGAAGCTGACTGAGCTTGTTGAGCGCCGACTTGTGAAACCATTTACTACTAAACCAAAACTGGGCGGCGAGGCTTGGGAGTGTTTTTTTGATCCTGAGGGTTTAAAAACAAGCTCTTCATCCGTCATGAGCTTATGTCAAAATCGCCCTCGTGACATTCTGATGCTAACTAGCTACGCCATCGACTCAGCTATTAATCATGGGAATCTTACCGTTAAAGATGCCGACATGGCTGTTGCATCTAAGCGATATAGCACTAGTCGTTTAAAAGACCTTGGAGACGAATACGCAGAAAACTTCCCAAACATCAGTCTTATATTAGAGTATTTCTTTGGGCTAGGTAATGAATACACTCTTGTGGCGATTGAAGATTTTATACAAAAATTGCTTGTAACGGAATCAATCAACAAATACTGCAATGCATGGTTTTACGATCATACAACTCCTTTTCGCTTTGTCGAGGTGCTATATGGCATCGGTTTTTTGGGAATCAGAAGAAAAAAAGAGGTTGAGTACAAAGAATCAGGGAAGGACTCTAACGCCAAACCTTCTTTCGACAACAGTTCTACGTTCTTTATTCATCCAACGTATCACGAAGCACTAAACCTTCAACCCTTACTACTCAAAGACCTAAAAGACGAAACCCAACTGAAGAATGAGGGAATCCTTGAGGATTTGCCCGATGCATTTAATCGGGACGAATACAAGGGAGCACTTCAGGAAACACTCGAAAACCTCAGGACCCTCCCGAAAGGTCATTCGGGTGCAAAGGAGTTTGAGGAGATTGTTGGAAACATTATTAAACTTTGCTTTTTTCGATCACTCACAAACGTTCAACCTCGTGAGAGAGACATAGAAGGTACGATTATAAGGGATTGGGTAGCGTCAAATCGTGCTCCTGATGGGTTCTGGGAAGTCATTAGAAACAAATACGGATCTACGCAGATAGTTTGGGAGTGCAAAAACTACGACACTTTGAAGGCAGACGACTTCCATCAATTAAACTACTACCTAAACGACACGTTCGGAAGATTCGGAATTATCGCATTTAGAGGAGAGGAAATCAGGGCGAACTATTATCGCCACATATCAAACATCGTAAACCGAAATAAGTCCGGCATCGTAATTGTATTAACACAAAAGGACCTAGAGGTTTTCCTTCGCCAAGCAATAAAAGGCGCATTTAAAGAGTCGCACTTACAAGACAAATACGACCAGACAATAAGGCAAATATCGTGAAGGCTCGGGGACAGCTCACCATCAAAAACTGACGTCCCCTTTTTCGTATTACCAACTGCCATACGGAATCCCGTATCTATCGATATAGCGCTTAGCCTTTTCACTCACTGGATAGGCATAACGCCCACCGTGCTTCCCCTGCTCTGGGCCTAGTGGTTCAAGTTCACCTTGAGAATGAGCGACTTGGATCGTGCGATGGCATGAATCTCTGACCCACGCTTGTAATACGCCACCTGGAGCTAGCCCCACGTACAGCGAGGCCATATATCGCGCAGCTCTTTCTGGAGTTTCCGGGCAACGATGGTGCGTTGAGTCCACCATCAATTGCCTGGCTGATTCTGGGATTTCAATGAATCCCTTGTAGGTCTTTTGCTCTGATATGGACTGCCAACGGACGAAGATGAGTTTGGGAAGATCGGCACCGGTTAGCGGAATACCAGAGCCACTGACAGTGCCCCACCCACGGGCGGACTCTGTGCCATCTTCTGGTTCACCTCCAGCAGCAGTTCTCCCGCCCGCCTTGAAAAACGTCCTGTTTTTGATGTCCAGAACTGTGCTGTCTTCTACCCAAACCTTCATGTAAGCCGGTTCAGTGAAGGCTAGTCCCCACCATTCGGATCGCGGATCGTTCTCGGCTGAAAGTGGGTCGGTAGCTTGGCATCCAGCTACCAGTAAACTACTCAACATTAATATGATTTGCTTCATTGGCGGACGGGTTACCAACTCTCGTAAGGGATGCCGAATTTCTCGATATACCGCTTGGACTTTTCGCTGACGGGATACGCGTAGCGTCCTTGGTTTTTGCCTTGACTAGGCCCTAGCATTTCGATTTCCGCCTGTGCTCTGCCGACTTTGACAGGATGGTGGCATGAGTTCCTGACCCAGACTTGCACGACACCACCGGGCGCCAGGCCCAAGTGGATAGACGCGTTATAACGCCCCTTTTATTCAGGTGTTTTTGCGCAGCGCTGGTTGACGGACTCAAGCATGAGTTGTCTGGCTTCTTCTGGAATATCGATCCAGACCTTATACGTTTGCGGTTCAGCAATGGATTGCCAACGGACATAGATCCGTTTGGGAAAATCAGCACCAACAACAGCTTTTCCTGTGCTTCCCACGCCATGCCAACCACGGGCAGAGTCTGTGCCGTCTTCCTGTTGGCCACCTGAGGCGGATCCTCCACCAGTGCGCAAGAACGTCTCGCCCTTGATGTCTTCCACTGCAGTGTGCTCTACCCAAACCTTCATGTAATTATGCTCGGTGAACGGGAGTTCCCACCATGGAGACCTAGGATCATTTTTTGTGGAAAGCGGATCAGTTGACTGGCAACCGGTAATTAACAAAGCAACAAGCATCGTTATCAGTTGTTTCATTGGATGACGATTACCAACTCCCATAGGGAATGCCGTACCTGTCGATATACCGCTTCACCTTCTCACTGACGGGATAAGCATATTGACCACCATTCTTACCCAACTCGGGCCCCAGCGGCTCCAACTCAGCCTGAGCACGAGCGACTTTAACTGGGCGCCGGCATAAATCTCTTACCCACACTTGCACCACACCACCCGGGGCGAGTCCCAAATAGACGGAGGCCATGAAGCGTGCGGTTTTCTCGGGAGTTTCCGGGCAGCGCTGATGGGTAGACGTCAGCATCACTTGTCTGGCTTCTTCAGGGATATCTACCCAAGCCCGGTAAGTTTTTTGCTCCGGTATCGATTGCCAGCGGACAAAAATCCGCTTAGGTAGTCCTGCACCAATCACCGGCTTGCCTGTACCTCCAACACCAATCCAACCGCGCGCAGATTCTATGTCGTCATTTGGCTCTGCACCGCTAGCATTCCCTCCTCCGGCTCGCAAAAAGGTTCTACCTTCAAGTCTTCCACAGAGCTGTCTTCAACCCACACGTTCATGAAATTGGGTTTGATAAACGCCAGTTCCCACCAAGGGTACTTAGGATCGTTTTCACCAGAGTTGGAGCTTGTGACGTGACAACCGGTGAAGATCAAAACGGCCAAGAGGGTTACGAGCATTTTCATTGCCAAGCGCTCAACTATTCAATTCCCGCGACTACCAACTTCCGTACGGAATGCCGAATTTTTCGATGTAACGTTTGGACTTTTCGCTAACGGAGTACGCGTAACGCCCTTGGTTCTTGCCTTGACTAGGCCCTAGCGGCTCGATCTCCGCCTGTGCTCTGGCGACCTTGACAGGGCGATTGCACTCGTCCCGAACAAAAACCTGCACAACGCCGCCTGGAGCCAATCCCAGATAAATAGATGCGCTATAGCTGGCCTGCTGCTCCGGTGTTTCCGGGCACCGCTGACTGACCGATTGCACCATCAGTTGCCTCGCCTCTTCAGGCACATCCAACCAAACCTTATAGGTTTGCGGCTCGACAATGGATTGCCAGCGCACGAAAATGCGCTTGGGCAAGTCAGCGCCAATCACTGGTTTCGCAGCCGCGCCTACCGCATGCCAACCGCGCGCGGGCTCTTTGCCATTTTCTGGTCCTCCACCAGCGGCCGTCCCTCCTCCTGTGCGCGTGAATAGCTTGCCGTTTATGTCTTCGACGGCACTGTCCTCAACCCAAACCTTCATGTAATAAGGTTCGGTGAACGCAAGCTCCCACGATTCGGACTTCGGGTCGTTTTTCCCGGATAGAGGAGAGGCAGACTGGCAACCGCTCAGGAACAACACACATACCGCCACGATGCATTGCTTCATTGGTTTATCGCTTACCAACTACCGTAAGGAATACCGAATTTCTCGATATACCGCTTGGACTTTTCACTGACGGGATAAGCATATCGCCCTTGGGTTTTCCCCTGACTCGGCCCCAACGGATCGATTTCGGCCTGCGCTTTCGCCACTTCGACCGGATGGTGACATGAGTCTCTTACCCAAACCTGGATGGCCCCGCCGGGAGCTAAACCCAAATAGACCGAAGATATATAGGTAGCTGTCTGGTCTGGAGTTTTCGCGCAGCGTTGATTCACCGATGTCAGCATCAGTTGCCTTGCCTCTTCGGGTATATCCACCCAGGCTCGATAGGTCTGAGGTTCTACAATGGACTGCCAGCGAACGAAGATCCGTTTCGGGAGATCAGCACCCACTACTGCTTTCGCGGAACTGCCCACACCGTGCCAACCTCGCGCCGACTCTGTTCCATCTTCTGGCTGCCCACCCGATGCGGATCCCTTTCCCGTACGAAGAAACGTCTTTCCTTTGATGTCTTCGACGGAAGTATCTTCAACCCACACCTTCATGTAGTCAGGTTCGGTGAAGCCTAGCTCCCACCAAGGAGATTTGGGGTCGTTTTTGGCTGATAGTGGATCAGCGACCTGGCATCCCGTGACTAGCAAGATGCAAAGCATCGTAATGAGTTGCTTCATTGGCTGACGGGTTACCAACTCCCATAAGGTATGCCGTACTTTTCGACGTACAACTTAGCCTTCTCACTCACTGGATAAGCATAACGACCACCGTTTTTTCCTTGCTGCGCACCTAGCGGCTCAACCTCGCCTTGGCCTCGAGCGACCTTGATAGGATTTCGGCATGAGTCTTTTACCCAAGCCTGTAGAACACCGCCAGGGGCAAGGCCTACGTAAAGAGACGCCATGAATCGAGCAGTTTTATCTGGGGTTTCCGGGCAGCGTTGATGTGTGGATGTCACCATCAACTGTCTGGCTTCTTCAGGAATATCAATAAATCCGCGATAGGTTTTCTGCTCTGTGATGGACTGCCAACGTACGGAAATGCGTTTTGGAAGGTCGGCCCCTGTTACCGGCATTCCCGATCCTGTCACAGCTCCCCAGCCACGTGCTGACTCGGTGCCAATGTCGGGCTCTCCTGAAGCGGCAGTGCTTTTGCCGGCTTTGGAAAATACCTTGTCGTTGATGTCCTGAACGGAGCTGTCCTCTACCCAAACTTTCATGTAGTTAGGCTCAACGAACACTAATTCCCACCATGGGTATTTTGGGTCGTTTCCGCCGGTTTCGGCTCCTCCGGACTGGCATCCCGACAACAGTAAAACGCCCAAGAGGGCAATCATTGATTTCATTACCAAAGCGTCCAGTCAGGTACATGGGGGTGTTGTACGCGAATCCCGTCTTCCGTGGGGGCATTGATATAAACGGCGTCGATGCCACTTCCATCTCTTCTTCCGAGGGGATGATTCCAGTTTGCGGAGGTATGAATGTACCTCAGTTTAAGAAGTGCCTCTTCCTCTGGAGTGGTTGTGTAATCACCGGCGACAAATCGATCGCATAGCGGTTGGAGCTCCTCGGGTACGGAATACTCACCATCATCGGGAATGTCGATGAAGCGGACACCTTTTTCTTTTGCCAATTCATACATTACTTTCAAATAAACCCTCGAAAGCTTGCCGCTAACTGCGCGTTTGAGTTGCAGAGCTGCGAACACGCGCTTCTGACCGGGGGAAAGCCTGTCTTGATTTTCACGTGGGAGTTCTACAGACGCGGGGGTGACAATTTCCAGCAAATGAGCAGGCCATCCCTTTGCAACCCATTCACTTTTTGCTCGTGCAGCATCACGGTAGATCGAGGTACTTGCGACGTCGGTAAAAGTAGATACCGCCAGGGTTTGCATGGGGCTCACCAGCACGCACTCTTCAACTTCGTCGAGATAGCTGCCGCCGATATCAGAGTGGACGCCGGGAAAGGTGAACTCCGGGTGAGCGGGCTTCACCCGGCTGAGCGCAAAGTTTGCGCGGCATTCATCACGAGCAACCAAGTGGACAACGTCCTTGAAATACTTCCGATCCAGATAGAGCTTCACACCGGGAGCGATAGGACTTTTCACTCGCCCAAAATTCGTGAAACCGGCGATCGAGGGTACGGTGTCGAAAAGCCCGATGAACCCCATGTTGATGCCGCTTCCGTATTGACTATCAAAGGTTCGGCTGAAGTCTCTGGCGCTGCCGTTTAGTAACGCCCCTAACGGTCCTTGCTTGCCCCTGACAACCTCGTTCGAAAAGTGCCGCGCTGCAGCGGCTCCGCGACTAAAGCCAAAAGTATCAAAAGTCAGAGAAGCAATTTCGCTGTTTGAATTTTCCTTCAATGCTTCTTCAATAATGTGGTTGATCTGCGTGAATGATGTTTGTACACGGCCGGCGACTCCTGTGTCACCGCGCCCCATACCGGAACCCAGCGCACTGTCTTTTTTATCGTTCTCTGTACCGATACCGTCGATGTAGATAGCACGCGAAACGCGCCTCAAAGAACCTTCACCCTCGTCTTCTTTGATCTCTTCATACAATGAAAACAATTTTTTTACGTTGGTAGGCCCGGCACCATAACTGCTGTCCGGATCCCTCATGTAAGGCTGACAGCTAGCAGGAATATCTTCCGGCGCAATCGGATGCTGCGCCCCACACAGCAATCCAGCCGCCGTGTTGTTCGCATTATTCCCAGTGCCATCAAAGAAAACCCCAATCCTCAACGCGATCCCGATTTTCTCAGGTTCGCGCGCAGGTTCTTTCCCGTGCTTCTCATATTCCGCCCAACGCTGGGCGTGAATATCGACGGGTTTGGCTTCTTCGTAACGAAAATTTTTCGGGGGGTTGGGTACGTAGCCACTCATCCGTGTTTCCTGGTTCTGATCCTTGAGAACGGCCCGAAGGTTGACAGCCGTGGCTGGGGGGCGCAAGCCGTGGCCGTGTGCCAGCCATGGTGTGACCACGGGGTTCGACGAGGGTTTCCCCTCGTCGGGGTGGGGGTTAGCTGGCGATTTCGACGTTATCCAGCGCTTGGTTGACGGCGATTTCGCCGAGCATCACGACTTGGGCGATGCCCAGTGCGGTTTTGCGGTGGGGGGTATCGAGCATGGCGGCGAAGTTGAGGAGCATTTCGCTGGCGGAGCCGAGGGTTTCGCTGGCGTTGGCGAGCAGGGATTCGCTGTTGTACTTCGGGTTGGCGAGGTACATGCGTTCGGGTTGTTGGGTGCTGGCCATGATTTGGCTGGCGGGTTTGAGGTAGTGGTCGAGGGCGCGTTCGGCGGCTTCGTGGAATCGCTTGGAGTCGGGGGATTCGTAGGGGGATGTTGGGTCGGTTTCGGGTGGGTTGGGTGTTGGTTTGATCATTGATGAAGCTCCTACGTCAAAAAAAGGAGCCATCACTCTCGCTACCAAACGAGGGTGGCGGCCATGCGCAGGTTGGTAGACCGGGACGTAGAAAACCGGCGCGCCCGAAGACGCCCTGTGCATGACCACCATAAAGCCGTGTCGAACAGACACTGCGAATCATGATGCTTATGCAATCTACGAAAACTCAGGGCTACCAAACCCGATCACTGTTTTTCAGCGACCGACAGACGATAGAACCCGCGACCTAGACGCACAAGCCGGCGGATTCTGGCTTAGTCGTAGGTAACGGCGCAAGGCGTTGTAGGGTTTCGGTGGTTACTTGAGGCTTCGTTTAAACAGTGGTGGCTTTTACTGTTTATTTCGGTCAGTGGTTGATGGGGTGACTGGGTGGGCGTCTTCGCGAGCAAGCTCGCTCCCACAGGGGGTTTGTGGTTGGCGCGAGACTCGCTGTGGCTGGGCTGGCGTTATCGCGAGCAGGCTCACTCCTACAGGGGATTGAGTCTGGCTTGGGATTTGGGGTGATTGGGCTGGCGTCTTCGCGAGCAGGCTCGCTCCCACAGGTTTTGTGTCGGACGGTGGGTTCGCGGCGGCCGGGCTGGCGTCTTCGCGGGCAGGCCCGGCTCCCACAGGGATTGGGGGATGGTTAGGGTCGGTGGCGTGTCATGTTGATCAGGGCGGAACGTTTGCCACCCGGTGCCGGGCGCTCTTCGATGGAGTACGGCACGAAGCCGAGTTTCGGGTAGAGCAGCAGGCCAGCGGTGTTTTCGTTGAAGCAGGACAGTTGCACTTCCTTGGCCTGGTACTTTTCGAAGCCGACGGCGGTCATGGTTTCGACAATGTACCGCGCAACACCCTGGCCTCGGGCGTAGGGCGCGACGATGACGTTGCCGATGCAGCAGATGCCATCGTGCTCAGCGCGGTAGAAATTGGCGAAGCCAACGAATTCGCCGTTGGCCAGAAAAGCCGTGGAGTCGAAGCGCTGGCTGATTGCGCTGTGCATCTGCTCCTCTGTCAGCGGGAAGTTGGCTTTCGGGAACATGAAGAACAGCTCTTGTTCGCCTTGGGGAAAGCTGCAGAGGGTGTTGACGTCGTCGGCCGTCACTGGCCGGTGGGAGAAATTCATCGCTGCCCTGCCCTCACTTTTTACCCGCCAGATGATGCGCAACCAAGGCGTTGGCATGACCGTGGCCCATGCCGTGTTCATCCTTGAGCCACGCCACCAGTTCCATGTGCTTCTTGTCGGTGATGCCGGCGAGCAGGCTCAGCCAGTGATCGATGGGCTGGCCGTACTTCTTTTCAATGGACGGGAAGTAGGAGGCTGGGCCTTTTACTTTGTTGTCTTCGCTCATACTGTTGGCTCCGTTTGCTTGCTCATCGATAAAACCGGCGGAGACTCCACCGGATTCAATTCTCGAACATCCTGAACCGCTTCTTCCAGATCATAGGCGGCCAGATCAACATAGCGTTTTATCCGCAGCCTTTGGTAGGGCGTGCTTTGAATGCCATCCCAGACAATCCAGTAAATAAACGACACCGCGGCGACCAGAATGAGGATGACAGCGCCCTTCCCTCCTATAAAAAATGACGTCGCTTTGATCAGTTCAGTGGACAGACCGATCATCAGAGCGAAGAGCGAAACGAAGACCAGATTTTGCGAAAGTGCAGGTTTGGCTGGCGCGACGGTCAGGTCTGAATACGCCGACAACTCTCGGAGTTTGGCGGCCGTGTAGCGTTCATCCTTCACGATCTGCAAAAAGAACGCGTAGCAAAGAATGTTCTCTTGCTCGCCCCAGGGTTGCTGGCCAATGGCATGTTCAGCGAACTGCACGGGATAAACCCTGCGAAGGGCATTGAGTCGAGTGAAGAACAGTCCACCCGCCCACACGGCAAGACAGACATAAGAAATCGGAACCAGTATCGGATACAGGATGCCCAGAGCGGATAAAGCAATGAGGGGCAACGTGGTCGCGGCGGCCGTCCACATCGGCCACAACCGGCGCGCATTCTTCCATGTGAACAGCAATTTGTTTGGCTGTCTGCGGCTGCGTTTGTACAGCGCCGTCAAATCTACCCATTCCTTGAATTTCATGACTAACACGTCCTTGAGTTTGCCCGTGACACGGTGATGTGCAGATATCCTATGTGAATCGGCCAGCATTTGCAGCCGGCCAAATCATGCTGCGAAAGTGCTACTTAGATCGAACGCTGGTTGACCCGCGCCATCAGTTGCTCGGCGCTTTCCTTGCGCTCGGAGTAGCGGTCGACCAGATGCGCCTGTTGATCGCGCAGCAGCACGGTGAACTTCACCAGTTCTTCCATCACATCAACCACGCGATCATAGAACGGCGAGGGTTTCATCCGCCCGTTATCGTCGAATTCCATATAGGCCTTCGGCACCGAGGATTGGTTGGGGATGGTGAACATGCGCATCCAGCGGCCCAACACGCGCAACTGGTTGACCACGTTGAACGACTGCGAACCGCCGCAGACTTGCATCACGGCCAGGGTTTTGCCCTGAGTCGGGCGAACGGCACCGAGCTCCAGCGGCACCCAGTCGATCTGTGCCTTGAACACGGCGGACATCGCGCCATGACGTTCGGGTGAGCACCAGACCTGCCCTTCCGACCACAGCACCAGATCGCGCAGTTCCTGCACTTTAGGATGGTCGACCGGAACGTCGTCGGGCAGCGGCAAACCGGACGGGTTGAAGATGCGCGTTTCGGCGCCGAAGTGTTCGAGCAGGCGCGCGGCCTCCTCTACCAGCAAACGGCTGAAGGAGCGTTCGCGGGTCGAGCCGTAGAGCAGCAGGATGCGTGGTTTGTGTTTATCCAAAGAAGAAGTCTGTAAGCCTTCGAAGAGCGAATGATCAAGATGGGGCAGTTGTTCTGACATGTGTCCTCCAGCTCAGAGCGAGCCGATACGATCCAGCTCACGCTGGAGTTCAGCGCGGTTGAGTGATTTGAATGGCAGGCCGAGAAAGGTCGCGCAGCGCCGCTCGATGATCGCCAGCGTGGCAGCAAATGCCGCGTCCACGGAGGCATCGTCGCCGATCACATCCGAGGGATCTGCCAGCCCCCAATGGGCTTTGAGCGCAGGGCCGAAGTACACCGGGCAGCTCTCACCGGCGGCCTTGTCGCAGACGGTGATGACAATGTCTGGCGGATTGTCTTCGAACGCGTCATTGCCCTTGCTATACAGACCATCGATGGCAATGCCGGCCTGTTGCAGCGTCGACAGGCTGCGCGGCAACACTTGGCCCTTGGGGAAACTTCCGGAACTCACGGCCTCGAATCCGGGGCGCGCCAGATGATTGAACATAGCTTCGGAGAGGATGCTGCGGCAGCTGTTGGCCGTGCACATAAACAGAATTCGCATGGTTTTCTTGCTTCCTCAGCAGTAGGCGGTTTCACGGACGGGACGACCGTCCATGTTCTGCAGGCGCGCGGCGTTGTCCTTGAGCCAATCGGCGTTGGCCTTTGACGTCACTTGCAGGATTTCGCGTACCCACGCAGGAAGATCAGGGTTGAGGCGGTAATAGACCCACTGGCCCTGACGGCGATCAAGCAGCAAGCCATTGCTGCGCAGTTGCGCGAGGTGGCGGCTGATTTTCGGTTGGCTGTCGCCGAGTGCGCACACCAGCTCGCAGACGCAGAGTTCACCTTGATCGGCGATGAGCAGCATGGCGCGGACGCGGGTTTCGTCGGCGAGGCTCTTGAAGACTTCGGTGGGGGTGATCATGGGACGGGCTCAATACATACGGAAATCCGAATATACGGATATCCATATGTAAATCAACCCGGCAAATACCCTCGACCAAAAAGCTCTGGGGGCGCAGCTGTCGTCACCAGTGCTTTCAACAACGTATGACGACTCCACGGGCCGCAGTACTCAGGCACGTGCGCGATCAATCGGTAGCCGCAGCGGGTGTACCAACGGGCGACGTCGTCATCCAGCGTTTCGATCAAGGCATCCACGCACGCCCTTTCAACGGCCAGCGCCTCAAGCTTGTGCAACGCCTGAGCACCCAGCCCGGTTCCGCGCCATTGCGCGTCGATCCACAGGTAATTGACAAACAGGCGCCTGAATTCGGTTCTGCCGGTAGCGCCGCCGATCAGTGTTCCCTCCTCCATCAGCGCGCAGGCGATGGCTTCCGCGTGCCCGCCGCGCGCCTCAGACAAGGCTCGGCCATGCCGTAAGACGCCGTTACTGATGGCCTTCAAGGTGTCCGCATTGATGTCGCTAACGCTAAGCCATTCCCTCATTGCTGCTCTCCATTGCCAAAGGCTTTGGAGCTATTCAAGCAAAAGCGGCGCCAACACCAGCACAGCCAAAGAGGATTAACGGTTGCCGGCCTGCGATCTGCCCAGCAGCAAGCCCTGCTCCGCCTCGCACAACCCCACCACATAATCCCAGACCACCCGCAGCCGCACCGACTTGTGCAACTCGCGCCGAGTACTGATCCAGTAACTACGCTCGATGCTTTCATCCGGCAGCAACGGCACCAGATCGGGATCCGACTCGGCCATGTAGCAAGGCAACACCGCAATGCCCAATCCCGACCGCGCCGCTTCCTGCTGAGCAATAACGCTGGTGCTATGGAACACCACCCGAGGGCTGCGGCAGAAGCTGTTGAGAAACATCAGTTCCTGGCTGAACAGCAAATCATCGACATAACCGATCCACGCATGCCGCCCCAGGTCTTCGCGGCTTTGCAGTGGCGGCGCCTTATCGAGATAGCGTTGGCTGGCGTACAACGCGAGTCGATAGTCGGTGAGTTTGCGCGTCACCAGCATGTCCGCCGCCGGGCGCTCCAGATGGATGCTGATTTCCGCTTCACGGTTAAGGATGCTGACAAAGCGCGGCACGGCGACCAGTTCCACTTCCAATCCCGGATAGCGTTCGAACAAGCCGATCATGCGGCTGGCGAGAAACTTGATGCCCAGTCCTTCGGTGACGCCGACACGAATCTTGCCCAGTGGCGCGGTGGATTGGGTGATCTCTTCCTGCGCCAGCAGCGCAACGTTTTCCATCGCTTCAGCGTGCTTGAGCAACGCCTCCCCCGCCGGGGTCATTTCGTAGCCTTGGGCGTGCTGGACAAACAGCGCAGTGCCGAGGCTTTTTTCGATGGCTTCGATATGGCGGGCGACGGTGGCGTGGGTGGTGTTGAGACGGCGAGCGGCGGTGAGCAGTCGGCCGCTGCGTTGCAGTTCGAGAAAAAACCGCAGGTCGTTCCAGTCGAACATGGCGTGTCCTTGTCGGCTATGGTCTATGCAGGCTGTTTGAAAACGCACAGCGGCTGCGCAAAAACTAACATTCTTTTAACGAAAGCTAACAACTAGAGTGTCCGACAATAAAAACAAAAAGCGAGGTCAGGGAATGCAGACTTCCCCCGATGAGTACGACTACATCGTGGTCGGCGCCGGCCCTGCCGGGTGTTTGCTGGCCAATCGGCTGTCGGCGGATCCGCAGCAGCGTGTGCTGTTGCTCGAAGCCGGCGGGCGCGACAACTATGCGTGGATTCACATTCCTGTCGGTTACCTGTTCTGCATCGGTAACCCGCGCACCGACTGGTGCTTCAAAACCGAAGAACAACCGGGCCTCAACGGCTGCGCGCTGAGCTATCCGCGCGGCAAAGTGTTGGGCGGCTGTTCGTCCATCAACGGCATGATCTACATGCGCGGCCAGGCCAACGACTACGATGGCTGGGCGGCCGAGGGCAATCCGGGCTGGGCCTGGAACGATGTGCTGCCGCTGTTCAAACAAAGCGAAAACCATTTTGCCGGCGCGGCTGAATTTCACGGCGCCAAGGGTGAATGGCGGGTCGAGCAGCAGCGCCTGTCGTGGCCGATTCTGGATGCCTTTCGCAGTGCCGCCGAGCAAAGCGGCATTGCCAGCATCGATGACTTCAATCAGGGCGATAACGAAGGTTGCGGTTACTTCCAGGTCAACCAGAAATCCGGCGTGCGCTGGAATGCGGCGAAGGCGTTTCTCAAACCCGTGCGTGGCCGAGCGAATCTGACGGTGCTGACCGGGGTTGAGGTTGATCGGGTGCTGCTGGAGGACGGTCGCGCTTCAAAAGTCAGCGCGCGTCACGAAGGTCAGATCAAACAGTTCAAGGCACGCAAAGAGATCATCTTGTGCGCCGGAGCCGTCGGTTCGCCGAGCATTCTGCAGCGTTCCGGAATTGGCCCACGGCCGTTGCTCGAACGCTTGGGCATCGGCGTGATTCATGAGCTGCCGGGCGTCGGCGGCAACCTGCAGGATCACCTGCAACTGCGCCTGATCTACAAACTGGAAAACGCCCGCACCCTCAACCAGATCGCTGGCAGCGTGTGGGGCAAGATGGGCATGGGCCTGCGTTATCTGTATGACCGCAGCGGGCCGCTGTCGATGGCGCCGAGTCAGTTGGGCGCGTTTGCGCGTTCGGGGCCGGAGCAGACCTCGGCGAATCTTGAGTACCACGTGCAGCCCCTTTCGCTGGAGCGTTTTGGCGAGCCGTTGCACAGTTTCCCTGCCTTCACCGCTTCGGTGTGTGATCTGCGTCCGCAGAGTCGTGGGCGCATCGACATTCGTTCGGCGAATCCACAGGAAGCGCCGTTGATTCAACCGAACTACCTTAGTCATCCAGAAGATTTGCGCGTCGCGGCAGATGCGATTCGCCTGACCCGACGCATCGTCAGCGCGCCTGCCCTGCAAGCGTTCAAACCGGTCGAGTATCTGCCCGGCGCCAGCCTGCAAAGCGAGGAGGAATTGCAGCAAGCGGCGGCGAAGATCGGCACGACGATTTTCCATCCGGTCGGGACTTGCCGCATGGGCAATGACGGTGACGCGGTGGTCGATGCGCAACTGCGCGTCCACGGCGTGCCCGGTTTGCGCATTGCCGACGCGTCGATCATGCCGCGCATCACCTCGGGCAACACCTGTTCGCCTACGCTGATGATTGCCGAGAAAGCGGCACAACTGATCCTGGCTGGACCTGTACACAGTCCAAATGTGGGAGCGAGCCTGCTCGCGAATGCGGTAGCACATTCAACATAAACGTTGACTGACACGACGCCTTCGCGAGCAGGCTCGCTCCCACAGGAATCAACAGCAGATTCAAAGCATCGCGCATCACCCGGACACGCAACACCAGTGGAACAACAAAAACAATCACTGTGAGGGATACCGATATGTCAGAACACGTTCAGCCGCTGGACGCTGTGCGCAGCGCGGAGACCAGCCCGGATACACGCAAAGTCATCTTCGCCTCATCACTGGGGACGGTGTTCGAGTGGTATGACTTCTTCCTCTACGGCGCCCTCGCGGCGGTGATCAGCAAGCAGTTTTTCGCCGGGGTCAACGACACCACGGCGTTCATCTTTGCGCTGATGGCCTTCGCCGCCGGCTTTATCGTGCGACCGTTCGGGGCGCTGGTGTTCGGTCGGTTGGGGGACATGATCGGGCGCAAATACACCTTTCTCGCGACGATCATTCTGATGGGTGTGGCGACGTTCTGCGTCGGTCTGCTGCCGACCTACGCCAGCATTGGCATCGCCGCGCCGATCATTCTGGTGCTGCTGCGCATGCTTCAGGGCCTGGCGCTCGGCGGTGAATACGGCGGCGCTGCAACCTATGTGGCCGAGCACGCACCGATTGGCAAACGCGGTTTCCACACCAGCTGGATTCAGTCCACCGCCACCCTCGGTCTGTTGCTGTCGCTGCTGGTGGTGCTCGGTTGCCGCTACTTCACTGGCGATCAGTTTGAAGTCTGGGGCTGGCGCATTCCGTTCCTGCTGTCGATCGTGCTGCTGGGCATCTCCACCTGGATTCGCCTGAGCCTGCACGAGTCGCCGGCGTACCTGAAAATGAAAGAGGAAGGCAAAACCTCGAAAGCACCAATCCGCGAATCCTTCGGCAAATGGGAAAACCTCAAAGTCGTGTTGATCGCCCTGTTCAGCATCAACGCCGGGCAAGCGGTGACCTTCTACGCCGCGCAATTTTACGTACTGTTCTTCCTCACCCAGTTTCTGAAAATGGACCCGGCGGTGGCCAACACCTTGCTGATCATCAGCGTGGTCATCGGTGCACCGTTCTTCATCATTTTCGGCTGGCTGTCGGACAAGGTCGGGCGTAAACCGGTGCTGATGCTTGGCTTGCTGCTGGCCACGGCGCTGTACTTTCCGATTTTCAAATCCCTCGCGCACTACGCCAACCCGGCGATCGATCAGGCCAGCCGTCAGGCGCCGATCACCGTGCTGGCGGATCCGGCGACCTGCACCTTTCAGTTCGACCCGGTCGGTAAAGCCAAATTCGACAGCCCGTGCGACAAGGTCAAAACCTTCCTGGTCAAGCAAGGCCTGCCCTACTCCAGCGCCGCCGCCCCGGCGGGCAGCGCCGTGCAAGTGAGCGTCGGCGACGTCAAACTCGATGGCTTCGACGAGGCCGCCCTGCGTGGCGCGATCACTCTGGCCGGCTACCCGCAACAGGCTGATTTGCAGCAAATCAACAAGCCAATGATCGTCGCCCTGATCGTGGCGCTGATCATCATCTCGGCCATGTGCTACGGACCGCTGGCAGCGCTGATGGTCGAACTGTTCCCGACGCGCATTCGCTACACCTCGATGTCGTTGCCGTACCATATCGGCAATGGCTGGTTTGGCGGGTTTCTGCCGACGGTGTCGTTTGCGTTGGTGGTGTACACCGGGGATATCTTTTACGGGCTGTGGTACCCGGTGCTGATTACCGGGGTGAGCCTGGTGGTGGGGATGATCTGTTTGCGTGAGACGAAGAATATCGATCTCGACAAGAACTGATTACGTTAATCGAGCCGCTTCAGGTAGGTCCTGAAGCGGCTTTTTGCTGCCTGAAATTTGCCTCTACCGAAGTAATGGCGTATCAGTGGCCACCCATTTGAGGCAGCAAGCCTTCAAGTCTATTAACGTCGTCAAATGACAAGGATCATCCTCTCGATGAACGATCAATATGTATGCATTACCTGTCCGACCCTGCAGCCGCTCGAACCGGTTCTGAAAAGCTGGATAGCCTGCACCCAAAGATACATTGATGTGTGGGACGGCGATGATCTGCCTTACTGGTACAACGAACAGGCGAACGTCAGCATTCTCGCTGGCGCTGCCTGGAAAGCCGACTGGACGGCCATCGAGGAATACCAGATCAGCAAAATCGCGACAGAGGCAAGTGAGCAGACAGCCTCGATCGGTCGCAATGATTTGTACATTGCCAATGAGCAGGTCGGGTTTTGCATAGAGGCAAAAGTGGCTTACGTAGATATCAACGGAGAAGAAAAAGCCAAAAACCATATCGCTGCCAGACGTGATCAAGCTACGACAGACGCAAAACGAGTCGACTGCCATGACCCACGTTTGGGCGCGGTGTTCGTCGCGCCATATTCGGTAGGTGCAGAGGCCAGTGACGAACAGATCAGAGCCTTTCAGCAAGAGTTGCTCAAGTTGGACTTTCAGGCCTTGGCCTGGGTGACACCGTCCCAGGCCCAAAAAACCCGTAGCCACGACAATCGCTACTATCCGATGGTCGCTCTGTTGCTGATGACGGTTTGAACTGGATGGGCGGCCCTCCACGGAGGGCCTGTACTAATCACTCCGCCTTGATCACTTCAAACTTCACCTGATCCGGATAAAACGCCACGTAATCACGGATCGGCGCCACTGACACTTTCGGATTCTCGTAAGTCCACACCGCATTCGCGCCCTCATGCCCCGGTACTTGCAGGCTGAAGTAATTGGCATCGCCCTTGTAAGGGCAGTAACTGGTGTGGTCGGTGCGGGCGAAGTACTTTTCGTCGATGTCTTCGCGGGGGATGTAATAGACCGGCGGGTAGTTGGCTTCGTTGAGAATCATGACGTGGGAAGAGGCGGCAACCTGGATGCCGTGGAATTTCACCAGCAGACAGCCGGCAAGTTGTTCGAGGGCGATGACTGGACTGGGGCCGGAGGTTTTCATGGGGGTTCTCCTGAATACGGCGAAGAGACCGGTTCAGGTATAGCCCATCGGCTCTGGTTGGGGTGGGTTTACAGCCGAACGGCCCATCAACTTCAAAAGCCCCTCACCCCAGCCCTCTCCCAGAGGGAGAGGGAGCCTACCTAGGTGTCTTTAGTTCTACATCGACCTGAACGTGCGGTTTCGATTATGGATTCAAAGCCAATCGTTCAAGTCGGTGAATTTCGCCAAAATCCCCCAATCGGTCCCCTCTCCCACTGGGAGAGGGTTAGGGTGAGGGCCGCTCTTCAGGCATCACGCAACGATATCAGTCGCCACCGCCTGCCCCACCACACCCACAGCAAAGTCCACCGAACCCTGCCCTGTCAGGTCAACCATCAAACTGGTCTGATTGGTCTGCGCGAAGTAGGTCAGGATCGCGTCGCCCGCATGCCCGGTGAAGCCGTTGACGAAGTTCAGCGACGCCGCACCCGTGGCGAAACCGCCGATACCCGACAGGTCGATCTTGTCCAGGCCGCTGGTGAAATCCATGATCCAGTCCGGCGCGGTCATGGTCGAATCGCTGGCAGCACCGAACACGAAGGTGTCTGCGCCTGCACCGCCCCACAACGTATCGCCACCGCCACCCCCGTAAATGATGTCGTTACCGGCACCACCGAACAGGTCGTTGGCGGCCGCATTGCCGATCAGCAGATCATTGCCTGAACCGCCGATGGCATTTTCTACGGTCACGCCGTGAGCGATGGATACGTTACCGACGAGGCCGCCGACATCGGAGAACGAACCTTCATTGAGGTTGATCTTCTGGTTCTGGCTGAAGCCGGAGAAATCCAGGGTGTCATTACCGCCGCCATCCCACACCGAGAAAACGACTTTGGAGGACGCCGAGGTGGCGCTGTAAAAGTCGCGCTCGGCGCTGGAGTTGAAACCGTACGTGGTGTCATCGGCGCGGGTCGCGTAGTTGGCGCCATACAGTTTTTGCACCGCGACGATGTCATCCAGCAATGGCGCCGAAGCGTACGCGCCGCTGCCGTCCTTGCTGAAGTTCTGATCGGTGTTGGCTTCGCTCCAGTAGCTCATCAGGCTGTAGCCACGGGTGTCTTCGGCGTATTTGGCGTCGTTGTAGGTCGGGTTGCCGTTACCGGCGTTGTATGCGCCCGGGTGCGACAGGCCGAGGGTATGGCCGATTTCGTGGGTCAGGGTCTGGCGCCCGTAGTTGTTGGTGTCAGGGGTTTTGTTGACCTGATATTGATCGTTGATCAGATACCACGACTGGCCGTCATAGCTGCCGCCGCTCGGCAGATAAGCGAACGCTGCGCCGCCGGTGCTGACGTCGTAATTACCGAACGTCATGTGGCCATCGCCGCCCTTGCCTTCAGTGAAGGTGACGTTGGCGACGTCAGCCCAGGACTGCATGGCCAGCACGGCTTGCGCCTTTTGCTGGGCGCTGAACTCGCTGAAGTTGCCCAGTTTGACGTTGTAGTTCGCCGGTTTCTCGGTCAGGAAGGTGTAACTGAGGTCGATCTTGCCGTCAGCGTTCTTGTCGCCCCACGACAGGCCTTTGCGCAGGATTTCATCCGCGGCCTGGTCTGCGGTGAATGAGGGTTTGCCGTTGACCAGCCCGACGCCACGGTCATACAGGTGGCTGAAGGTATCGATTTCGTCGAAGGCGCTGCTGGTTTTCGATTTGGCTTGAGCCATGGTGGACTTCCTTGTTTCTGAGTAGTCAGTGTCGACAGACCACGGCGATCTTCTGGCGAGATCGTCCTGTCACTCGCGTGTTTGCATCGGCGAAAAACCTGACACAGGTGCAAACCGGGCGCTAATCAATTTCTCGATAGCCGGGCCGGCGTCCCTGTATTGCCCGTCATGCGCTGCAATGCTTTTTATCTGTATATCCATACAGATAAAAGTTGCCCCTGAGGCCAAGTCCGGCCATTCTGTGCACTTGTTCCGACCTTGATCGACGATGGTGGTTATGCGGCTGTACCTCTGTGAAAAACCCTCCCAGGCCAAAGACATTGCGGCCGTGCTCGGCGCCAGACGTCGGGGCGACGGCTGCTGGCTGGGAACGGATGTCACGGTGACCTGGTGCATTGGCCATTTGCTCGAAACCGCCCCGCCGGATGCCTATGACGCGCGCTACAAGCGCTGGGTGCTGGCCGATCTGCCGATCATTCCGGACAAGTGGAAAATGACCGTCAAGCCGCGCACGGCCAGCCAATACAAAGCGGTCAAACGTCTGCTGGGTGAGGCCTCCGAGCTGATCATCGCCACCGACGCCGACCGTGAGGGCGAGATGATCGCCCGGGAACTGGTCGAGCATTGTCGTTATCGCGGGCCGATCCGCCGGTTGTGGCTGTCGGCGCTGGATGAGGCGTCGATCCGCAAGGCCCTGGCCGCGTTGAAACCGGGGGCCGAAACCTTCAGCCTGTATCACTCGGCGCTGGGCCGCTCGCGGGCGGACTGGCTGATCGGCATGAACATGAGCCGGCTGTTCACGCTGCTCGGTCGGCAATCGGGTTATCAAGGCGTGTTGCCGGTAGGTCGCGTACAGACGCCAACCTTGCGGCTGGTGGTGGATCGCGACCGCAGCATCACCGATTTCGTGCCGGTGCCGTTCTGGGCGATCGATGTCGATCTGCTGCACAACGGCACGCCGTTTACCGCGCAATGGCGTGCACCAACGGATGCCTGCGATGATCAGGAGCGCTGCCTGAATCAGGCGCTGGCCCAGCAAGCGGCCGCCGCCATCAACGGCGCTGCCAGTGCCCGGGTGGTCAAGCTGAAAACCGAGCGCATGCGCGAAGTGGCGCCCCTGCCCTTCGATCTCGGCACCTTGCAGGAAGTCTGTTCGAAGAAACTCGGTCTTGGCGCGCAGGAAACCCTCGACATCGCCCAGGCACTCTACGAAACCTACAAAGTCATCACCTACCCGCGCAGTGATTGCGGCTTCTTGCCGCTGAGCCAGCACAGCGAGGCGCCGGGGATTCTTGCGGCATTGCGTCAGGCCGATCCGGGCCTTGAAGCGCTCAGCGGGTTTCTGGAGCCGCAACGCAAATCCCGGGCGTGGAACGACGCCAAGGTCAGCGCGCACCACGGCATCATTCCCACCGCTGCAGCGAAGAATCTAGAGCGCCTGACCGGCAAACACCGCGCGGTCTACACCCTGATTCGCGCACGCTATCTGGCGCAGTTCCTGCCCAATCACGAATACGATCGCACCCAGGCCGATTTCGATTGCGCCGGTGAAGCCCTGCGCGCGGTCGGCAAGCAGATCATTGAGCCGGGCTGGAAACGCGCATTGCCCGAGGCTCTGGCGCCGGCCAAGGGCAGTGAAGCTCCCGCGCCGCAAACCTTGCCGGCCCTGAGCCAAGGCGTTGAATGCGCCATCGCCGCTGTGAAGCTCAAGGATCTGTGGACGCAACCGCCCAAACCCTACACCGAGGGCGATCTGATCAAGGCGATGAAAAACGTCGCCAGACTGGTGGAAGATCCGCTGCTGAAACAGAAACTCAAGGACACCACCGGCATCGGCACGGAAGCCACCCGCGCCTCGATCATCCAGGGTTTGCTGGACCGTGGTTATCTGGTGAAAAACGGCAAGGCCCTCGCCGCCACCCCGGCGGCGTTCAGCCTGATCGACGCGGTGCCCCGCGCAATTGCCGACCCCGGCACCACGGCCATCTGGGAGCAGGCGCTGGACATGGTGCAAAGCGGCGAAATGAGTCTTGAAGAGTTCGTCACCAAACAAGCGGCGTGGATGAGCAAGCAGGTGACGCGCTGCTCCAGCCTCAGCCTGACCATTAGCGGCCCGCCACCCGCCGGCAAAGCCGCAGCACCGTGGAAGAAAAAACGTAAATCGACGCGCAGCAAAACCGCAGGCACCACCAAACGCACGGCGAAACCGGCGGGCAAATAAAACGCGCTACTGTTTCTGCAAGGCTCATCACTTTCAGGAACCCGGCATATGGCCAATATCGAACTGCACCTCGCCCAGCGCGATGAGCTGGAAGTCATCGAAAACCTCATGCAGTTCTACATGTATGACTTCAGCGAATGGCTGCCGCTGAAGTTCGGCGAACATGGCTTCTTTTCCATCCAGCCGAAAACCGACTACTGGCGTCACCCCGCCACCCAACCCTTCCTGATTCGCGTCGACGGCGAACTCGCCGGTTTCGTGACCGTCGATAACGAAATCTACATCGCCGGAGCCGAATACAACATCGGTTACTTCTTCATCGCCCGGCGCCTTCGTGGCCAAGGCGTCGCGCAGTTTGTCGTCTCTGCCCTCTTGAGCCAGATCCCCGGTCAATGGCAGATTTTCCACATCGACGCCAACCTGCCGGCGCAGCGCTTCTGGGCCGGCCTCATCCCTGAATTGAGCGGCGGCGATTTCACCCGCCAGCAGCGTGAAGTGGACGGCTATCCGTGCACGTTCTACCGCCTGCACACGCCTTTTTCCGTTGCCTGAACGGATTCTTTCTCATTCCAAAACAGCTTTGTCCGACAATATGTAGTGAACAAAAATAATCACTACAAAACCGTTGACGGCGTCGTTTTGCTTTTGCATGATGAAGACGTTCCCCGATCGGGAACATCGGTAACACGCTTGAGCAAACTCGTCTGACCGCCGAGTTGTTTTTTCCGGATACACGCTGCCCACAAGGCAGATTGAAGAAGCTGACCTGGCCTGAACGTCCAGTACAAGGACGAGAAGCGCTGGCGAAAATTCTCAAGACGCTTGTGGTCGACACGGTAAATGTCGTCAAGGAGCCTCCCGGTTTTCGCTGCTTCTCCTCGTTGTGACGCTATTGCGTAGCAGTTATTCAACACGACTACATGCAACAGATGCACGACCCCGTACTGCACACGGGCGAGCGCTGACGTCCTGGTTTCGGTGCCAGGGATCAACTAACCGATGGGCTACCTGTATTAGCGAATCAACTTTTAAAGATCACCAGACTGGTCAAGGGGCAAAATCATGAATCTGAACAATCAACCAACTATCGAAGAACTGGCTCGTATGTTCGCTGCGCAAAAAGACAGCCACGACAGCCATATTCTGTGGATCAGCAAGTCGGGACAGGTGCATATCGACTGCCTGGCGCCCCATGCTGGCGAAGAAGAGTTCGACCGCAACCATCAGAACCTGCTGGCCCGCCTGAAGATGTACCGTCGCGGTCACGGTTACGTTGGCAAGAAAGCCGCGGCCGACAAGGACTTCATCGGTAATGTTCTGCAAACGCTGAAACAGGCGTGGGGTTCGATGCAGAACCACAATGAAGTTCGGGTGATTGATCGGTTCTGCTGAGTTAGTCATCAAATGGTTGAAAGGCCTGCTTCCTTAAAGGAAGCAGGCCTTTTTTTGTTCGCTTGCATTGATTTGGCGTGCTGGAATTGTAGCCCCTCACCCCAGCCCTCTCCCGAGGGAGAGGGAGCCGATTCATGGTGCTTTCAGAACCCGAGTCCGGCTCAGACTTCTCAGGTCGGCGTAAATCGCACAAACACCTCGGTCAGTCCCCTCTCCCTCTGGGAGAGGGTTAGGGTGAGGGGCTTCCCATGTCCAACACCAATTCCACAAACGCCACCGCCGCCGCACTATGATAATTATTGCGCCGCCGCAACAACGCCGCCCCACGCTGCGGCGCGTCACTCTTCAGCTGCAACCGACGCAACGCCCGATCCTCGCTCGCAATCGCCTGCGGCAACATCGTCGCCAGCGGCGAATGCCGCACCACTTCCAGCAACGTACTCACCGAGTTCACCTCGATCCGCACCTGCGGCGTAATCCCGTGCTGGCGGAAATACTCATCCACCGATAACCGCGTAATGAAGTCCGGCGCCAACAAGGCAAAGTCCAAGAAAGCAATATCCCCCGGCGTCAGTACCGACTCGCTGTCGTACAACGGGTGCTCACGCCCGACCATGATCCCCAACGTTTCAGTAAACGCCGGAATGCACTCGATATCAGCACTGCGCACCGGCGTAAACGCAATCGCAATATCCAGCGAGTCATCCGCCAGCCCCGCCTCAATGTCGTCCATCGACAGCTCGAAGATCTGCAAATGAATCCCGGGATACCGCGCGGCAAAATCGCGCACCAACGGCCCAACCAGATACGCCATGAACGTCGGCGTCATCGCCAGGCGCAACGTCCCGCGAGACAAATCCTTCACGTCATGCAGCGCGCGCTTGCCCGCCTCCAGTTCCACCAACACCCGCCGTGCGCACTCGATGTAGGCCTCGCCGGCATCCGTCGGTTTGACCGTACGCGAGGTGCGATCAAACAGGCTCACCCCCAGGGTTTCCTCCAGTTGGCGAATCTGCTGCGACAGGGTCGGCTGTGAAACATGCAATGCCTCGGCGGCACGGGTGAAGCCGCCGTGATCGGCAACGGCCAGCAGATAACGCAAATGTCGCAGCAGCATGGGAAACACCATCTATAGGCAGGACTTATGCGAAGGATTGTATATCGGTCTTGGACGCTATGGATCAATCGGCAGAAAATCAATCCCACACAGCAAGCCAACCCCTGAAAGGAGTGACACCATGCAACAGTCCCACGCCTACAACGACACCAGCCTGGCCCTGACTACCCGCGTTCTCGACGCCAAGGCACGCAAGGATCTGTCGTGGCAGGATCTCGCCGACGGCACCGGCCTGAGCCTGGCGTACGTCACCGCCGCCCTGCTCGGCCAGCACCCACTGCCGGAAAATGCCGCCCAAGTGGTGGGCGACAAGCTGGAACTGAGCGTTGAAGACGTCGCGGCGATGCAGATCATCCCGCTGCGTGGCAGCCTCAGCGGCGTGCCGACCGACCCGACCATCTACCGTTTCCACGAGATGATCCAGATCTACGGCACCACCCTCAAAGCGCTGGTTCACGAGCAGTTCGGTGACGGCATCATCAGCGCGATCAACTTCAAACTCGACATCAAGAAAGTCGAAGACCCGGAAGGCGGCTCCCGCGCCGTGGTCACCCTCGACGGCAAGTTCCTGCCCCTGCGTCCGTTCTGATCCGCCCCGGCCCGCACCCCGCGTGCGGGCCAACCCACCTCGAATGGTTACCTGTCACCCAACACATCTGGAGGCTGCCCCATGCAAAAAATTCTGTTGATTCTGGCCCTGCTCGGCGGCTTCGGCACCCAGGCTATTGCCGCTGACGAGGCCGTCGCCTACCGCTACGGCATGCAACTGGACATCGCCCAAGTGCTGAGCATCACCCCGGTTGCTGACGTGTGTGGCGTGGTGCCGGTGGAGATGACGTATCTGGACAGCCACGGCGGCAAACACATTCTTCAATACAGCGAATTCGGCAGCGGTTGCTCGAACTAAGAGGACAACACCATGAAAAACCTGATTGATGGCTTCCTGAAATTCCAGAACGAAGCGTTTCCACAACGCACCGAACTGTTCAAACACCTGGCGACCACGCAACAGCCCGGCACCTTGTTCATCACCTGTTCCGACAGCCGTGTAGTGCCTGAATTGCTGACTCAACAAGAACCCGGTGAACTGTTCGTGATCCGCAATGCCGGCAATATCGTGCCGTCCTACAGTCCGCATCCGGGCGGGGTTTCGGCGACGGTGGAATATGCGGTGGCGGTGCTCGGGGTGACCGACATTGTGATCTGCGGGCATTCGGACTGCGGCGCGATGACCGCAATCGCGAAGTGCAAATGCATGGACCACCTGCCCGCCGTCAGCGGCTGGCTGCAGCATGCCGAGTCGGCGAAAGTGGTTAACGAGTCACGACCGCATGCCAATGACGCAGCGAAGTTGAGTTCGATGGTGCGCGAGAACGTGATTGCGCAACTGGCGAACATTCAGACCCACCCGAGCGTGCGTCTGGCCCAAGAGAAAGGTCTGCTGAATCTGCATGGCTGGGTGTATGACATCGAGACCGGTTCGATCGATGCGCTGTCCTCGGACCGCCGCACATTTGTGCCGCTGGCCGAGCAACCGGCTACTTGCGCAATTCAGGCAAACGCCACTGCAGCCGCCTGAAATTCAAGCCATCCCTGTAGGAGCTGCCGAAGGCTGCGATCTTTTGATCTTGTTTTTAAAAGCAAAATCAAAAGATCGCAGCCTTCGGCAGCGCCTACACGGGATCAGCGTTTTACGGAGAGATCGATCTGGGTCATGCGGCTACGAACGGTGAACACGCCATCCCCCGAAAGAATCGCACTGCGCGCAAACAAACGCCCGCTCTCCCAGTTCGAAAGCCCCAGTTCCGGCTTGTTCAGCGCGTACTGCCCATCGACCCAACGGGTAATGCCATTGCCCACAAACGGCGCATTCACCGCGTTGTAAAAACGCTCTTGTTCGGCGGCATCTTCGCTGATCAACGACACGGTAAATTGCGGGCTGTAGCGGTTGAACAGCGCAATCGCCTGATCCAGATCGTCGACAATCATCAGGCTGACTTCCGGGGTTTCTTCCCATTCCCACTCGCGCCCCAACCCGGACTCTGCCAACGGTTCAGCCAGAGCTTCGGTGTTATAGCCCTCCGCGCGATAGACCTCGACCGTTGCACTCTGCCACTCGCTCGGCAGGTAACTTTCGCAGCCTTCGACAATGTGCAGTTTGCAGCCCTGGCCACGCGCGGCGCCGGCCTGTTGCAATGCATCAAGAAACAACGGCACCAGTTCCGCCGCGCGATCACGCTGGATCAGGCAGACGTTCAACGTATTGCAGACTTTGCGATCCAGCGAGTTGCGCACCACGGCGGCGAAACGTGTGGCATCGGCAGCACGATCGGCGATCAACCACGCGCCTCCCGTGCCGTGCAGGCTGACAGCGGTGCCAGCCTGCTGGGCGATACTGCCCAACTGACTGACCGCACGACCCGAGCCGCGCGCCACCGCCAGCGACAGACGTCGGTCAGCGAACATCGCCCAACCGGCCGCATGATTAACACTTTCCACCAACGCCACCGCACCGGCCGGCAGACCGGCATCGGCCAGCGCCGGGTTCAACGCGTGAGTGACAATGGCTTGCGCGGTGCCCAAGGCATCGCTGCCGATGCGCAGCACGGCGGTGTTGCCGGTGCGCAAGACACCCGCCGCGTCGGCGAACACGTTGGGCCGACCTTCAAAGACAAACGCGACAATGCCCAGCGGCGAGACCACTTGTTCGACCTTCCAGCCGTCGTGCTCAACGCTACTGATGACTTTGCCACGCGTAGCCGCCGCATCACGCCAGGCGCGCAGGCCCGCGATCATGTCGCCACGCATGCGCTCATCGGCAAGCAGGCGCGTGGTGGAGCGGCCGCGCGCCTTGGCCCGTTCGATATCGGCGCGGTTGGCGGTTTCGATGTGCGCCCAGCAGTCCGGGGTCTCCAGACGCTGTGCAAACAGGTCGAAAAACTGGCTGATCGCCTCATCGGACACCGCCGACAACGCGGTGAATGCCGCTGCCGCGCGTTCGATCGCCACGGACGCCGCTTGCTGATCCGCCACGGGGATCAGCAGCAACTCACCACTGACCTGCTCCACCAACAGGTGGTCACCGGGCTGAAACCGCGCAGCCAGTTCGGGGCTGACCACGGTGACGCGGTTACCAGCGAAAGGGATCGGCGTGCCAGCGACTAGACGTTCGAGCGCAAGAGACATGAAGCGGATTCACCATGCAGGGAGCGGCCGGAAAATGTATAGGAACACCCTCTCCCCAGGCAACACAAAACCAGTGTAGGAGTGAGCCTGCTCGCGATGACGGAATAACATTCAACATCTGCGTTGGCTGATACACCGCTATCGCGAGCAGGCTCACTCCTACACTGGTTTTGTGTTTCAGATCAAAATACTGACCAGCCAATCCGCGCACTAAGCATCTCCAGCGCCGCCATCCCCGCCAGTGAATTCCCCGCCGCATTCAACTCTGGCGACCACACGCACACTGTGAACTGCCCCGGCACCACCGCGACAATCCCGCCACCGACGCCGCTCTTGCCCGGCAAACCAACGCGATAGGCGAAGTTGCCCGCTTCGTCATACAGCCCGCTGGTGGCCATGATCGAGTTGACCTGCTGGGTTTGCCGGCGCGTCAGGATCTGATCGCCGCTGTGTTTGCAGAAACCGTCATTGGCCAGAAAGCAGAACGCACGCGCCAGATCGATGCAGTTCATGCGCAACGCGCAATGGCTGAAATAGCTGCGCAGCACCGCTTCGACGTCGTTGTGAAAGTTGCCGAACGACTGCATCAGATACGCCATCGCCGCATTGCGCGCGCGGTGCTGGTATTCGGAGTCGGCGACTTTGCCGTCGATCATGATTTGCGGATTACCCGACAGGCGCCGGACGAAATCACGCATCGACAAAGTAGGTGCGGCGAAGCGCGACTGGTTGATGTCGCAGATCACCAGCGCACCAGCATTGATGAATGGATTGCGTGGTCGACCGCGCTCGAACTCCAGTTGCACCAGCGAGTTGAACGGCTGTCCGGACGGCTCGTGACCGAGGCGTTCCCAAATCGCTTCGCCGGAATGATCGATCGCCTGCACCAGGCTGAACACCTTGGAAATACTCTGCACCGAGAACGGCGTCTCGGCGTCACCGGCGCAATACATCTCGCCGTCGTTGCCGTACACGGCGATGCCCAGCTGATTGGCCGGCACGGTGCCGAGGGCAGGAATATAGTCAGCCACCTTGCCCTGCCCAATCAGCGGGCGGACAGCGTCAAGAATCTCGTTCAACAGCGCTTGCATGCCGGGTTCCGAAGTCTCGCCCCATGGGATTGCGGGGACACTGGGGCTAGACGCTGCGCCCGCCCGTCGAATCACACCGGCCGGCATTGCGCAGAATGTTCTAGGCTGAACCGGACATTCAAAACGGGAGAGCACCCATGCAGCTCGAAGGCTCCTGCCATTGTGGCGAGGTCACGTTCAGCCTCACCAGCGCCCACCCCTACCCTTATCAACGCTGCTATTGCTCGATCTGCCGCAAGACTCAGGGCGGCGGCGGTTATGCGATCAACCTCGGCGGCGACGCGACCAGCCTCAAGGTACGCGGGCGCAAACACATCAGCATCTATCACGCGAAGATGAAAGACGAAGGCGACCAGCGCGCCCATCGCAGCACGGCCGAGCGGCATTTTTGTTCACTGTGCGGCAGCGGCTTGTGGCTGTTCAGCCCGGAATGGCCGGAGCTGATCCACCCGTTCGCCTCGGCCATCGACACGCCGTTGCCAGTGCCGCCGGAGCACACGCATTTGATGCTCGGTTCGAAAGCAACCTGGGTCGAAGTCGAGGCGAAACCCAAGGACCAGCAATTTGACGAATATCCCGAAGAATCGATTGCCCAGTGGCATGAGCGCCTCGGTCTGACTCGTTAGGTTCAGGGCAAACCCAAATCACTGTGGGAGTGAGCTTGCTCGCGAAGTGGCCGGCGCAGGCCAGCGCACTCAATCCAGATGCGCCCAGGTCATGCGGAACGACGCCCCACCCCAAGGCGAATCACCCACTTCAACCTGCCCGCCATGGGACTGCGACACCCGGCGCACCAACGCCAGGCCCAAGCCAAACCCGCCCGTGCGGCGATCGCGGCTGGCATCCAGTCGCGAAAACGGCTCAAAGATCTTCTCCCGCCCGTCCACCGGCACGCCCGGCCCGTCGTCATTGACCCGCACTTCGTAATAATCACCGCTGCGCACCAGCGTCACTTCAACCCGCTGCTCGGCATAACGAATCGCATTGCGCAGCAGATTGATCACCGCCCGCGCCATGAATCGCGGCTCGATGCGCACCGTTTCCAGCCGGCACTCACCAATCAACAACTGCACGCCCGCCGCCTCTGCCTCCAGGGCCACGCTGCCGACCACACTGTCGAGCCAATTGGCAGCCTGGATGTTTTCACGCTTGATCACCGTTGCGCCGCGCTCCAGGCTGGCATAGGTCAGCAGTTCCGAAACCATTTCCTCCAGCTCGCCGAGGTCGGCATACATGTCGGCAATCAGCTCGCGGTTCTGGCTGGGGTCCGACTGCTGCTTGAGCTGATCGAGTTCAAACGACAGCCGCGCAATCGGCGTGCGCAGCTCGTGGGACACGGCATTGGTCAGTTCGCGCTGATTGGCGATCAGCCCTTCGATGCGCGCTGCCATCAGGTTGAAGTGCTCGGCCAGATCGCGGATGTTCGAGCGTTTCGACAACTGGATGCGCACCGACAGATCGTTGTCGCCGAAACGCTCGGCGGCCAGACGCAGCTTCTCCAGGTCACGCCAGTGCGGGCGCACCCAGAAAAACAGGACGAAGCCGATCAGCACGGCAATCATCAGGTAGGCACCGGCGATGTAGAACGGCATCAGGCTCGGCTCGGCCGGCAAGCGGATGCTGAGCAGTTGCGGGCCATCGTCGATGGCGGAAATGTACTGGGTGTATTTGTCTCGGATCACCAGCAGCCCTTGGGCCAGCTCGGCTTTTTCCTCATCGCTCAGGGCCAGTTCACCAGCATCGACCAGCGTCAGCCCCAAGCCATAATGCGGGCGAATCGTTTCCAGCTGGTTTTCCCGGGCCGGGCCGTCGAGGTCACGCAACTGCTGAGCCAACGTCCACGCTTGCCCTCGCACAGCCTCGCGGTTGTAGTCCTGCATCTGATAATCGAGCAAGGCATCAAAGGTGCGTTCGACCGTCTGCAACGCCAGCACCAGACCAATCGTCATGACCAGAAACAACCCGAGAAATAACCGCAGCATCTACAGCTCCCACGCGAACGGATTGAACAGATAACCCTTGCCCCACACGGTCTTGATACACATCGGCTCGCGGGGGTTGTCCTTGAGCTTGTTGCGCAACTTGCTGATGTACACGTCGACGCTGCGGTTGAGCCCGTCGAAGGCGATCCCGCGCATGCGATTGAGGATATCGTCGCGCGACAGCACCTTGCCCGCCGCGCTGGCCAGCAACCACAGCAGCTCGAATTCCATAGTGGTCATTTCAATGATTTCGCCCGCCAGCCGCACTTCACGACAACTGCGGTCGACGCTCAGCTGGCCAAACTCCATGAAACTGACCACGTTACTGTCCGGCACCTGTCGCCGTTGCAGCGCTCGCAACCGGGCCAGCAACACCGGCGGCTTGATCGGTTTGATCACGTAGTCATCGGCGCCGGACTCCAGACCGAGAATGTGGTCCAGATCGTCTTCCTTGGCGGTCAGGATCACGATCGGCGTGTCCGACACACTGCGAATTTCCCGGCACACATGCAGACCACTCTGCCCCGGCAACATCAGGTCGAGCACCACGACTTTCGGCTTGAATTCCAGAAAGGCCGCCACGGCCAGATCGCCGCGCAGCACGGTGCGTACTTCGTAGCCGTGCTGTTCGAGAAAGTGTGCGATCAGCGCTGCCAGACGTTCATCGTCTTCCACTAGCAGGACTTTGCCAAAACCCAGGTTATCCATAACGACCGTCTGCCGCCCATGTGTGAAGTGGCCGACATTATGGCGGCAATCACCGGCGAGGCGTTTGCTTCAGGCAGCAAAAACCGGCCGCTGGGGCCGGTTTTCGGTGATGTTTCATACTCTTAAGAGTTTTTAACAGTTGGCGATCAGTCTACAACCCCCTCTCGCCTGCTAAAACCTAGAAAAGGTCCTCCGACATGAAACGAGAACAATCGAGGTTCAAATACCCGAAAAATTAAGTGCTATGCGTTCAATCACTTGTTCGGGGGAGGGATGTTTTCTGATCCCGGTTTGATGAAACGCTTCGAACTCACACTGCATCGTTGCAGGGATCACAAGGTTCACCCCCACGCTGGTTTTCTTATCAAATCCGCCCATTAGTTCTTTATAAATCTCATGATATATATCATCCACCTCTCCATCCTGGCGGAAGAACTCAGCAAAATACCTACTGGTAAACCCTGCCAACACATCGGCAACCTGAACACCTATGGACTTAAGGGAGTCTGCAAACTCTAGTTCGACTCCATCCACGAAGGAAAAATCGGAATTAGGTGTCGGTGGGGAATTGGCCGGTGCAGAAAAATTCAACATCAGCTCTTTTATATCATTCAGAGCGCCATCGAAATGATCTTGTTTATCGTGTACGAAAATTACACCTGACAAATCACGATCATGCGCAACATTGACTCGTGCGAGAATATTAGTTAGCGATGACACATGAGGAAGCAAATAAACATCTTCTCCCCGTTTGTTCTTGTCTGGTATTGGAACAAACATTTTTATCGCTTTATCGCCCAACTGCTTCTTGAGGTCGTGATAGTCCTCTACGCTGGAGTCCATATGCTCAGCGAACTGCTTATATTCTCCAAAGCAATCTTCGCCTACGTAAAAGGACTTTATAGTACCCATTGATCGCAGAACTGACTCTTCGGTAGGACTACGGCAGCTCATGAAGAAGTCATTAAAATATTGATCTGGCATTTCTCTAGCCATATGATCAGAGATGAAATTTCGCATCTTTTGCATTTCTGCATTTGACTCATCACCAGTAAAATATGGCGGCAAAACCTGATGATTGACTATCGCAGTTGAAACATAATATCTCTTATCTACAGCCTCTACAAAAAAAGGAACACCTGCCTTTACCAACTCCTTTACCAAATCAAGTATAAATCCCGGCTTATCCTTGTAAATCTTGGTACTTTTAAGCTCGGCTGCTTGAACCTTATACTTTGCCTTCAGTGCATTTATGATTGACTCTATTGAATCAACCTCACGCAAACCAACAGCAGCCAAGGTAAAAAACGGTTGTCCCGCGAAGCCTAGTCCATTCTTCAGGCTCAGAACATCACCGCTATTCCCACTTTCATCCAAATAATACTTAACCATCAGAGTTCCCTTCTCATAAAAAACCAAATAGCAGCCAACTTTCACTGCCGTCACCAACTTTGGGGCAGTACACTATAAATCTTATGCAGGCACACCGCTGTGGAAGCGGAATTCTTCATCCGGCGACTCGATCAGTTCCTGCTCGGCGGCACGGACCTTGTCGATGACCTGAGCAATATCCTTCGCATCACCGTACTGATAGGCGAGTTTCAGATAACCCTGAAAATGCCGCGCTTCGCTTTTCAGCAGACCAAAGTAGAACTTGCCGAGTTCTTCGTCCAGATGCGGTACCAGCGCTTCGAAACGCTCGCAACTGCGCGCTTCGATAAATGCGCCAACCACCAGCGTATCCACCAGTTTCACCGGCTCATGGCTGCGCACCACCTTGCGCAAGCCCGAAGCATAACGGCCGGCGTGGAGCTGACGCAGTTCGATCTTGCGCCGTTTCATGATGCGCATGACCTGCTCGTGGTGCACCAGTTCTTCCCGGGCCAGACGCGACATCATGTTGATCAGGTCGACGTGGGAATGGTACTTGGCAATCAGGCTCAGGGCGGTGCTGGCAGCCTTGAACTCGCAGTTCTTGTGGTCGATCAGCAGGGTTTCCTGATCGGCCAGTGCGGCCTGAACCCAGGCGTCGGGGGTGCGGCAGCCAAGGAATTCGTGGATTTCGGGAAGGATCATGGGGCTCACGGTAAAAGGTGTTCGAGCGAAGGGCGCCGATTATACCGGCCTGCCCGCAGACCACCAGCCACCACCGTTGATATGCATCAAGTCGCGCACGATCGAGCAGCAACTATAGTTGTGCAACGCCGTGCCTTTTCTTTGCTGGAGACTCCGCTCATGCAAGCCATTCGCAGCATTCTGGTGGTCATCGAACCCGAACATTCGGAAAGCCTGGCGCTCAAGCGCGCCAAGTTGATCGCTGGCGTGACCCAGGCCCATCTGCACCTGCTGGTGTGCGACAAGAAGCACGATCACGCCGGCATGCTCGGCGTGCTCAAAGCTGCGCTGTTGGCCGACGGTTACAGCGTGACCACCGAACAGGCATGGAATGAAAGCCTGCACGAAACCATCATCGATGTGCAGCAGGCCGAGGGTTGCGGGCTGGTGATCAAGCAGCATTTCCCCGACAGCTCGCTGAAAAAAGCCTTGCTGACCCCGGCCGACTGGAAACTCCTGCGCCACTGCCCTACCCCGGTGCTGCTGGTGAAAACCGCCGGTTCGTGGAAGGACAAGGTGATTCTGGCAGCCGTTGACGTGGGCAATGCCGACGGCGAACACCGGCATCTGCACACGACGATCATTGATCATGGCTACGACATAGCCAGTCTGGCGAAAGCGCATCTGCATGTGATCGCGGCACATCCATCGCCGATGCTCTCGGCGGCTGACCCGACGCTACAACTGAGCGAAACCATCGCGGCGCGTTATCGCGAGCAATGCCGGGCGTTTCAGGCGGAGTTCGATGTCGATGATGAGCATCTGCACATCGAAGAAGGCCCGGCGGATGTGTTGATCCCGTTTATGGCGCACAAGCTGCAGGCGGCGGTGACCGTGATTGGCACCGTGGCACGCACCGGTTTGTCAGGGGCGTTGATCGGCAATACGGCGGAAGTGATTCTGGATGCGCTGGAGAGCGATGTGCTGGTACTCAAGCCGCAGGAGGTTGAGGATCATCTGGTGGAGCTGGCGGTGAAACATTAAAGATCAAAAGATCGCAGCCTTCGGCAGCTCCTACAGGTAGAAACGCATTCCCATGTAGGAGCTGCGGCACGCTGCGATCTTTTGACCTTCAGGCGCCGAAGGCGTCCTTGAGAAAACCCGGGGCGATGTAGCGCTGGTAGTGCGCTTCCGACAGCAGGAAAAATTCCCGATCAATGGCGTCACGCAATTCCGGCAGGCTCCAGTCGCGAAACTCCGGCAGCAACACCATTCCGTAAGCTTCCAGATTAATGATCACCCGCGCACCACGGGCAATCAGCTGATATGCCCAGCAATATTCCGACTGATGCGGCACGAAGCGGATCTTGCGCTGTTCCAACTGCTCGCGCAGGCGCGCCGAGTCGAAAATCTCGACCTTGGCCGCCATCACTTGTGACAGCAATTGCTCCAGACGCAGCCACACCGCGCGTTTTTCCTCCTCGTTATATCCATTCCAGTGGATCACTTCGTGGTGGAAACGCTTGCAGCCACGGCACACCAGATCACCGTAAACAGTGGAGCAGAGGCCGACGCAGGGGGTCTTGATGGTCTGATTGGGCATAAGATAGGCAAAACACTGAAACGCGGAACAGGTCGGCATGTTAGCCCTTTGTCAGGCATTGATCACCCCTCAAACATCAGGGTCTCAGCCGCACCGCGCGTTTGCCCCGGCCGCGCGCATTGCCACGAAAGTCCAATAGAGCCCGACTTACCTTTAAATTTTTTTTGCCGTAGAATCAGCCAGCCTTTTAAGGCGCCAATGTCCGTTAGAAGCTGTTTTCAAAGCGTCACGAGCACAGTCGTTCCTTCAGAGCGGTGTTGGCGAGGGATTTTTCCAGCGGGGAAGAATCCAGCGCCAACCCTCATCAGCTCCCCGTTCTGCAGGCGTAAAACTTTGAAAGCAGCTTCTGTAAGGAATTGCCGGTAATTCTGGCCGAACGACCCACAACGTCGTGAGGAGCATGAGTACGGCAATTTCGGGATGAGCGTCCCGGACACCCATTTGGGACCACTGATGAGGGTAATAACTGTGCTTGAAGCCTACCGCAAACATATCGAAGAGCGTGCAGCCCTGGGTATCGTTCCCCAGCCGCTTAACGCCGAACAAACAGCAGGCCTGGTCGAGCTGCTGAAAAACCCTCCGGCTGGCGAAGAAGAATTTCTCGTTGACCTGATCACCAATCGCATTCCACCAGGCGTGGACGAAGCTGCTTACGTTAAAGCCGGTTTCCTGTCTGCTCTGGCCAAGGGCGAAGTTTCCTCCCCGCTGCTGGACAAAAAGCGCGCTGTAGAACTGCTCGGCACCATGCAGGGCGGCTACAACATCGTCACTCTGGTTGACCTGCTGGACGACGCCGAGCTGGCGCCAGTCGCTGCCGCGCAACTCAAGCACACCCTGCTGATGTTCGATGCGTTCCACGACGTCGCGGAAAAGGCCAAGAACGGCAACGCTCACGCTAAAGCCGTGCTGCAGTCCTGGGCTGACGGCGAGTGGTTCAAGAACCGCCCGACCCTGGCCGACAAGATCAGCCTGCGCGTATTCAAGGTTACCGGCGAAACCAACACCGACGACCTCTCCCCTGCTCCTGATGCCTGGTCGCGTCCAGACATCCCGCTGCACGCCCTGGCCATGCTGAAAATGGCCCGTGACGGCATCGTTCCTGATCAGCAGGGCGCCATCGGCCCGATGAAGCAGATCGAAGAAATGCGCGGTCAAGGCTTCCCGATCGCTTACGTCGGTGACGTGGTCGGTACCGGTTCGTCGCGTAAATCCGCTACCAACTCGGTACTGTGGTTCTTCGGCGACGACGTTCCTTACGTGCCGAACAAGCGCGCTGGCGGTTTCTGCTTCGGCAGCAAAATCGCTCCGATCTTCTACAACACTATGGAAGATGCCGGCGCACTGCCAATCGAGTTCGACGTGTCCAACATGAACATGGGCGACGTGATCGACCTGTACCCGCATGCTGGCAAAGTCTGCAAACACGGCACCGACGAAGTTCTGACCACCTTCGAAATGAAAACCCCGGTGCTGTTGGACGAAGTCCGTGCCGGCGGCCGTATCCCGCTGATCATCGGCCGTGGCCTGACCGAGAAGGCTCGCGCCGAACTGGGTCTGCCACCGTTCGACCTGTTCAAGAAGCCTGATGCTCCGATCGAAAGCACCAAGGGTTACACCCTGGCGCAGAAAATGGTCGGCAAGGCTTGCGGTCTGGCAGAAGGCAAAGGCATCCGTCCTGGCACCTACTGCGAACCGAAGATGACCACCGTAGGTTCTCAAGACACCACCGGTCCAATGACCCGTGACGAACTGAAAGACCTGGCGTGCCTGGGCTTCTCCGCTGATCTGGTAATGCAGTCGTTCTGCCACACCGCGGCCTATCCAAAGCCGATCGACGTGACCACCCACCACACCCTGCCTGACTTCATCATGACCCGCGGCGGCGTTTCCCTGCGTCCGGGCGACGGCATCATCCACTCGTGGCTGAACCGCATGCTGCTGCCGGACACCGTCGGTACCGGTGGTGACTCGCACACCCGTTTCCCGATGGGCATTTCGTTCCCGGCCGGTTCCGGTCTGGTTGCGTTTGCTGCGGCCACCGGCGTTATGCCGCTGGACATGCCGGAATCGATCCTGGTGCGTTTCAAAGGCAAAATGAAGCCTGGCATCACCCTGCGTGACCTGGTTCATGCCATTCCGTACTTCGCCATCCAGAACGGTCTGCTGACCGTCGAGAAGAAAGGCAAGAAAAACGCCTTCTCCGGTCGCATCCTGGAAATCGAAGGTCTGGAAGGTCTGACCCTGGAGCAAGCGTTCGAACTGTCCGACGCCTCGGCCGAACGTTCGGCTGCCGGTTGCACCATCAAGCTGTCGAAAGAGTCGATCACCGAGTACCTGAACTCCAACATCACCCTGCTGCGCTGGATGATCGGCGAAGGCTACGGCGACGCGCGTACCCTGGAACGTCGTGCTCAAGCGATGGAAGCCTGGGTTGCCAACCCGGAACTGATGGAAGCCGATGCCGACGCCGAATACGCCGAAGTCATCGAAATCGATCTGGCCGACATCAGCGAGCCGGTACTGTGCGCGCCGAACGACCCGGACGACGCCCGTCTGCTGTCCAGCGTTGCTGGCGAGAAGATCGACGAAGTGTTCATCGGTTCGTGCATGACCAACATTGGTCACTTCCGCGCTGCCGGTAAACTGCTGGATCAGGTCAAGGGTCAGCTGCCAACCCGTCTGTGGCTGTCGCCGCCGACCAAGATGGACGCTCACCAACTGACCGAAGAAGGCTACTACGGCATCTACGGCAAGGCTGGCGCACGCATGGAAATGCCAGGCTGCTCGCTGTGCATGGGTAACCAGGCACGCGTTGAGCCGAACAGCACCGTGGTGTCGACGTCGACCCGTAACTTCCCGAACCGTCTGGGCGACGGCGCGAACGTCTACCTGGCTTCGGCTGAGCTGGCGTCCGTTGCTTCGATCCTGGGTCGCCTGCCGACCGTCGAGGAGTACATGGAATACGCTGGCAAGATCGACAGCATGGCGGCCGATATCTACCGCTACCTGTCCTTCGACCAGATCGCCGAGTTCCGTGAAGCTGCTGCGAACGCCAACATCCCGGTCGTTCAAGCCTAACGTTACAACGCAATGAAAAACGCCGCCCATCGTGAGATGAGCGGCGTTTTTTTATGCCTTGGGGTCTGGTTTGAGGGCTTTCTGCACGGCGCCATCGACGCTCAAACCGCTGAGGATCACACCGTTGGCCTGCACTTCAGGCAATGCGTCCAACACCGTCAGCGCTTCATGCTTGAGCCGCGCCAGAATCAATCGCTTGCCTTCCTGATGCACTCGCAGGAAAAACTCCTGCATCGCCTCAATACTGGTGCCATCCAGGTCAGGCGTCTCCTCAAGACTCAGAATCACCGTGTGCACCGGCACCTCTGCATGGCGGATCAGTCGCAGCGCCGCCCCCAGAATTCGTTCAACGTTGGCAAAAAACAACGCTTCACTCGGCCGAATGATCAGTACGCCGGGCTCCGCTTGCGCAATGGGATGACGCAGTACATCGACAAAGTCGTGCCCGCCATCAATCCGTCCCAATACTTGAATATCCGCTGCCGACATCTGTTTGAGCATCAACAGCACACTGATCGCCACCGAGACCAGCAAGCCGTCCAGCACGCCCAACATCAAAACGGCCGAGACCGCACAGATCACCAGCACACGATCCCGGCGCCAGATGAAGTAACGGCCCAGCGGCTGCAAACTCAAACCGCGACCCAATGCATGCATGACAATCGCGGCGAGAACCGGCTCCGGCGTCAGGGCAATCCATGGCAACACCGTCAGCACGATGATCAACACCACCAACGCAGCTACCCCGCCGGCCCAGCGAGACGTCGCCCCTGCGGCTTCATTTGCCGAGGTCGCCGAGTACCCTGCCCCTGCCGGCATGCCATGAAACAACCCGGAGAGCAGGTTCGACGCTCCCAGCGCCAACAGATCACGGTTTGAAGTGACGCGGTCGCCATGCTTGAGCGCGTAGGAACTGATCGACCCGTAAGACTCCGCATACAGAATCATCACCAACGCAAACCCCACCTCCCCCAGCCGTAGCCAGTCGGCGAAAGGCAGCACCGGCAGGTTGGGGACGTCCAGGCTGAGGTCGATAATGCCGATCATCTTCACACCATGCGCTGGCAGGTTCAGCCATTGCCCGGCGGCGATGCCGATCATTACCACCAGCAAGCCACCGGGTAGACGAGGGAATCGTGAAAACAACCCGAGCAGCACCAGTGCAACGGCAGCGACACCTGCGGCCGGCCAGTTCCATTGCGGCAGTTGCTCAAGCAGTTGCGGGGCGAAACGCACCAGATTGGCGTCGGTCAGATGCACGCCGACCACACTGGCGACCTGCTTGAGAATGATGGTCAGCGCCAGACCGAAGGCGAATCCACGCAAAACCGGTTTGGCGATGAAGGACGTGACACTGCCCAAACGAAAGGCCCCGGCCAGCAAAAACAACACACCCGCGACCAAGACCAGGCCAACCGCCAACGTGGAGCGCAACTGCGGGTCACCATTGGCCAGCGTTGCCGTCGCCGCCGCCAGCACTGCGGCCGAAGAGGAAGTGGCCGAGACAATCGCAAAGCGGCTGGTGCCGAACACCCCGTAGCAGATTAACCCGGCGAACAAAGCAATCACCCCGGCCTGAGGTGCCAGCGCGGCGATGGTCGAATACGCCACCGCTTCGGGCAGCAAGAGGCCGGCTATCGATAGGCCGGCCAGCACATCCCGCCAGCGACTGGGTGGTTCAACAGGTTGCGGGGCGCTCGACAATCCAATGTCTCCAGACGAAAAAAAGCCGCTGCATACACCGTATGCAGCGGCCACTGTAGCTGAGTCTCTGGAGTTGTGGTTTACGCGGTCAGCGAATAAATCAGCGCCGAAATCGCCACCAGACCTACTGCAGTGACAAACACATTGGACGCCTGACCACGATAACGCGCCATTGCTGGCACCTTGCGAATGGCGTACATCGGCATCAGGAACAGAATCGCCGCGATCACCGGGCCGCCGATCGTTTCGATCATGCCCAGAATGCTTGGGTTCAGGGTCGCCACGATCCAGCACACCACCAGCATGAACGCCGCCACAATACGGTCCAGTGCCTTGGCGCCCGGACGTTTGCCGCTCTTGACGATCAGACCTTTGAGACCTTCGCTGGCACCGATGTAGTGACCGAGGAAGGACTTGGAGATCGCCACAAACGCAATCAACGGTGCTGCGAAGGCAATGGTCGGATTGCTGAAATGGTTGGCCAGGTACGACAGGATCGACAGGTTCTGCGCCTTGGCTTCCGCGAGTTGTTCAGGCGTCAGGGTCAACACGCAGCTGAAGACGAAGAACAGCACCATCGCCACCATCAGCAGGTGTGCGCGGGACAGGATCTGCGAGCTGCGCTCTTCAGCATGCTCGCCATAGCGACGCTTCTGATCGACCGCAAACGCCGAAATGATCGGCGAATGGTTGAACGAGAACACCATCACCGGAATCGCCAGCCACAACGTGTGCAGCAGCGCGGACGGTGCCGGCACGTGCGAAGCGGTGGCGAGAATGCCGCCGTTCCAGTGTGGAATCAGGTACACCGCGAGAAATAACAGCGCGACGATAAACGGGTAAACCATCAGGCTCATCGCCTTGACGATCGCCTGCTCACCGCACCGCACCACCGCCAGCAAACCGAGGATCAGCACGAACGACAGCAACGCACGCGGAGGCGGCGTGATGTGCAACTGATGTTCGAGGAAACTGGCGACCGTATTGGTCAGACCGACGCTATAGATCAGCAGGATCGGGAAAATGGCGAAGAAGTACAGCAAGGTGATCAGCGCGCCGGCCTTGATGCCGAAATGCTGCTCGACCACTTCCGTGATATCAGCGCCTTCACGACCGGAAAGCACAAAGCGGGTCAGGCCACGGTGGGCGTAGAACGTCATCGGGAACGCCAGCAGCGCGAGGATCACCAGCGGCCAGAAGCCACCCAGACCTGCGTTGATCGGCAGAAACAGGGTGCCGGCGCCGATGGCCGTCCCAAACAGTCCCAACATCCAGGTGGTGTCCTGGCGATTCCAGCTCGAAAGTTCAGCGGGTGCTGCTGCATCAAAGCGCTCTTCGACGCTATTGGCCTGATCATTCATCCGGTCGGATCTCCGCATTCCGGTCACTTGCCACTCGGTCAGGACGCGTCGGAAAAAACCGACAGACATGCTCCGGCCGAAACAGGGGCGCGATTCTCCGCGATAAATGAGCAGAAGCAAAGACTTAGCTGAGGAATGGTTGTGCGGAGCAGATCCGTTTGGCGTCGTTTTCGGGAAATTATCTGTCGTAAACAGGTATTCATGATGTCGTTAACAGGCACATGCAAGGGTATTCAGATGGTTCGAGCCAACACCATCACGAAAGCGATCCCCACCGCGCCCATCAACATTCCAAGGCTAAACAGCAAAACCGTTTCACGCCTTTCGGCTTTGCGAAAGGGCTTCATGGCTTCTCTGAACTCAAACTCCTCTTGATACAGTCGGTTTATCCTGGCTCTGCTTTCCTCTGTGCTCATACTGCCCCCTTCCCTTTTTTTGGTGCTCTGAATCAACACGCATGCGCAACTGCAACCTGCTGCGCTCTCTTACAGCTTCAAATAAAGCCCAACGGCGGTGGCAATTGCAGTTAATGCCCCAGCCCCCACCACAAGGGGATACAAGAAAGTCTCAAGTTTCAGTTTTGCTTCCTCCGCCAAAAGCTTGCGCCTCTCCGCGCCGAGCTTTTGGGTTTCCGTTTGTAGCCTTTCGAGTTCCACATTTTTGTGGTCATCCAGATGCATGAACCTTCCTTGGCTGCTGACAGTTAACGCTCGGGAAGTTTTTCCATCCTGGACCACCTCCCATTGCTGCCCCATGATTTCGCGTTAACCGTCTGCCCGATAGCAGATGGCTCTGCCAAATGCGTAGGTAAAATCCGCGAGTTTCGTAGGTAGCCTCATACAAAAACAGCAAGGAGGTCATCACCCCACACTTTCAATTTGGTTGATATGTTCTAGCGTGAATGAGTCCCCTCCCCCAGAGTCTCTGCCCATGCCCCTCGTTCGCATCGACATCAAACAAAACCCCGACCCCACTTTCGCCAAACGCATCGGCGAGCAGATTTATTCCGCCCTGCGCAGTTGTATCGATGTGCCGGAGCACGACAACTTTCAGATCCTCACCGAGCACGACAGCCAGCATTTCGTCTATGACCCGCAGTATCTGGGAATCCAGCGCAGCGACGGCGTGGTGTTCATTCAGATCACCATCAGCGAAGGGCGCTCGATAGAGAAAAAACAGTTGCTGTTCAAAACCATCGCCGAAAGCCTGCACACCCAACTGGCGGTGCGCCTGGAAGACGTCTTCATCAATCTGGTCGAGGTAAAAAAAGAGAACTGGTCATTCGGCAATGGCGTCGCGCAGTACGTCACTTGATCCGCTCATTGACAGCCCGGTATCAGCGCCAGCATGATCGGCCCATGAACTTTCGCGCGCTGCAACTCACCCGTACCACCACGACCGCCACCGGCGGGTCGTGGTGTTTCTGTCTGAGGTAAATCCAGCGCAGCAAACCCAAGGCCCCGCCAGCAATGGACGGGGCCTTGTTGTTTCTCCCGTCCGTGCGGCATCTGCAGCACTCAAGGAGAAGCACCATGCCCGCAGCACTATTGATCATCGATATGCAGGTCGGCCTGTTCCATGGTCCGGAAAAGCCCTGCGACGGCGAACGGATTCTGGCCAATATCCAGCGCCTGATCGCTCAGGCCCGCGTGAGCCAAGTGCCAATCTTCGCCGTACGCCACACTGGCCCGGAAGGCTCACCGATTGCCGCTGGCAGCCCATTCTGGCAATTGCTGCCAGCGCTTGAACTGGACGCTGATCTCGACACCCTCTTCGACAAATCCCGCCCGAATGCCTTTCATGGCACTCAATTGGCTCGGCAACTCGAATCCGCGCAAGTCGATGACCTTTATATCGTCGGCATGAAAAGCCAGTTCTGCATCGACAGCACTTGCCGCGCCGCCGCAGACCTCGGTTTCAAGCCATTGCTGGTCGTTGACGCCCACACCTGCATGGACACTGCCGCGCTACCGGCCGCAACAATCATCCAGCATCACAACGCAACCCTCGGCGCTGCCTTCGCGCGTTTAATCAACAGCGCTGAAGTGACATTCTAGAAAAGCGCCCCCGAAATTGACGCAACCTGATCTCCTGAGGTTGCGTCAATCAGCCATTTGTAACCCCATCGGTTTTCCTGCAATAACGTGTAACCAACTAACTCAACCACGAACCGAATGACAGATATCACCTACAAACAAGTACATAACTTATCGACAATTCAGAATAACCCTACAACTTGCACACCTCAAAACAACTATCACAAAATATTACTTGAAAATAGAAAACAAGCCATTTGTTACAAGCAACTACCTGACTATTGAACAACCTTCCAGACGAGGGCTATATTTTTTACGCCCTGAACACGAATAACCAACAGAAAATTATTCTCAAGTTGATATAGAGGAGATCGCATGCACAAGAACATGATTATCGGTCTGTTACTCGCAGCGCTGTTTATCCCCCACGTCAGCGCTGCCCAAACGGCAAACGTGCACCAACTGGCCTCCTCGCCGCGATGGCTGACGACCAAGGTCTATGTCGACGGCGCCCCTGAAACCGACGTCAAGGCAAAGTACCCCGGCGTTGTCGGTATATCGACGTGGGATCCCGAGCGCAATCGATATGAGTTCTTTTACACCGATACAGGTGAGTCAAAGTACAACAAGGGTGGTGGCGGTTATTTCTTTGTCACCGGCGATCAGCAACAGCACATTCTTGTCCCCGATATCGGGCCGACCAAAACCGTAGTCAGGCGCCTGGAAACATTGAATGACCGAGAATTCACATATTCCCGGGAAGTGCCGCGAGACATGACCGACAACAACCCACTCGTACGTATTCACGTTGTTCACGAGCCGTATACCGGAACCGTAGAAACCAGGTCCGCCATCAAACAATAAAACCAGGAGTTCGATATGCAAAAGTCACTTAAAACCCTGCTGATGTCGACGTTGCTGGCCTCTTCGGTGTATTGCGCCGGGGTCAACGCACAAGCCGCCAGTCAACCCGCAAAAAATGCCGTCGCCACTGCCGACAACGCGATGATGCTGACCGTTTTTCTGAAACATGATCAAACCCGACCGTTAAGTGAACTCAAGGCCCAGCTCGCACAACAGGGTTTCCATAAAACCTTTCCCCCGGCCGGAGTCGAGGTGGTGAGCTGGAACATCATGATGGGAATTGGCCAAGTCGTTACCGTGCGTTTTCCTGTCTCGCGTCTGGCAGAAGTGAACCTTGCGCTGGAAAACACTGCCTGGGGCAGTTACCGCACCGAGTTCTATCCGACCTACGATTTCAAGCCGATCGCGATGGCTGAACAAGCCAAAGCCCAAGCGGGCCGATGATGCCGACAGCGCACCGGATCACCGGTGTGCTGCCAACCCTTGCTTCTTGCCCGAAGCCGTCCAGAATCAAAGCACCACTGCGCGAATGACAACGATTGCCAAGTCGCTGCGGATTCAGCACTCTGAAACGATTTTCGCGACCAACCCGCCGACGTTCACAGGAGCCGCGCAATGCCCGCAACCGTTCTGGTACTGGTTGAAACCATCAATGACTATTTGCCGATTCTCGAACATCAGGGCTTTCACCTGATTCTCGCCCCCACGCCCGCTGAACGTGCGCACGCCATTGCCTCCCAGGGCAGTCGCATCGACGCGGTGCTGACCCGCGGTCCGCTGGGCCTCACCGCCGAAGAAATCGCCGCCCTGCCCGCGCTGAAGATCATTACCGTCATCGGCGCCGGCTACGAACACGTCGACCTGCAGGCCGCCAGCAACCGTGGCATTACCGTCACCAACGGCGCCGGGGTCAACGCCTCATCGGTGGCCGACCATGCGATGGCGATGTTGTTGGCGCTGGTACGGGATATCCCGCGTTGTGATGCCGCCGTACGCCGGGGTGAATGGCCGAAGATCATGCGCCCGTCACTGGCCGGCAAACGCTTGGGGATTCTCGGGCTGGGCGCAGTGGGCCTGGCGATCGCCAAACGCGCGAACCTCGGCTTCGACATGGAAATCAGCTACCACAGCCGCCAGGTGCGTAGCGATGTGCCTTATGCGTTCTGCTCGACGCCGACCGAACTGGCCCGTGCCTCGGACTTTCTGATTGTCGCCACGCCCGGTGGCATTGGCACCCAACATCTGGTCACCCGCGCGGTGCTCGATGCGCTCGGGCCGAAAGGCTTCATCGTCAACATTGCCCGCGCCAGCGTCATTGCTACGGCGGATCTGATCACTGCCCTCGAACAACGCAGAATTGCCGGTGCCGCGCTCGATGTATTCGATCACGAGCCGCAAGTGCCGGATGCGCTGAAAACCCTGAGCAACGTGCTGCTGACACCACACGTCGCCGGTCTGTCACCGGAAGCAACGCAAGGCACGGTCGAACTGGTAGGCAAAAACCTCGTGGCGTTCTTCTCCGGCGAGCCGGTACTGACGCCCATTGCGCTACCACCGAAACTCAGCAACCAGCGCGTGCACTAAAGCACCCCAAGCAACGTCCACAGGCGCCGTGATTCCGCGTCGGCGCTGATCAATTCACCCAGCAACTCGCTCAACGGTTTATTTCCCCACTCGACGCCGCGACGGATCAGATAGGGCACGGGACTGTGAGGTTCCGTGCGGGCCAGGTATTCGGCGATCAACAGCAATTGCCGATACGCCTCCTCGCGATTGGCCGGTTCGCGAAATACCTGGGCAACCGGCGCTGGCTCTTCAGACTGCGGCAGGGTGACGGGGGTTTCGACCACGGGTGCCGGTGCTGCCGGTTGTTGTGGGTGCATGGCGATAAACTCCTGAACCAGCTTCAGCAGCGCTTGAATGATGTCCTGCAAGGGACGCAATCCCGGGCCTTGCTCACCCAGATAAGCATCGCTCCAGCTGTCGAGCCGTTGCAGGTGTTGCAAGCTCAGCAGCAGGTTGCCCTGGGTGCGCAACCAGAATGCCAGCGGTGTGGCACGGATCTGGTCGCTGAGTTTTTTCTGTTCATTGCGTGCAGTTTCTGCCGAGCTTTTGGCATTCTTGCTGTCGTTGACCTGCACCTGTTGAATCTGCAAACGACGCCAGACTTCGAGGGTATAGGCTTCAAAATCGCTGTTGCGCGTGCCGAACAGCGGCACGCGGGTGAGCAACACTTCACTGTAGCGACGCACCAGCCATTCCAGCGGAATCACGCGCCACGACTGATCGCCCTCCTCGGCTTGCGGATGCAAATGCTCGGGGAAGCGCTCACACAAACCCGCGATCAGCGCCAGGCTGCCGGGCAAACCGTCCAGTGCTTGCAGGTGCAGCCACGCTTCGCCGAGCCAGGCGCTGAGCATCAAGTCCTTGCTGCGCTCGAGCAATAAAGCAGTGGTGAGCTTCTCCACCTCCGGCCAGTTCGCCCGCTTCAGTGTCGACTGCCAGACCCCGGTCGGCAGGCTGGCATCATCTTCGCGGCGCAAGTCGCGCAACTGATCGAACTCACGCTCATAGCGCAAATCGACGCCGCAGGGGGCATCCGCGCTGATCGGCGCGAGCAGTTGATCAATCAGGTCTGGCACAGCGGTCGAGGGCAGGCTCACAGGTCATCCTTCTGCGATTCAAGGGCGGCGGTGCTGCCGGTCAGCTGAAACGGTGAGCGCGGCGCACGGGTGGGCAACGGTGCAATCGACAGCGGCAATTTCGAGCCTTGGCTCATCAGTGACAAGCGCACGAACATGCGGGTGAATTCGCTGGTGACGCTGTCGGTCGCAGCGGTCACCGGCAGGCGCAGGGTCAGCGGGAAGTCGGTGTAATCCATGCTCGGCTGCCGCTGCACCGAAAAGTGCGCGCGCATCATCCGCAGCAACGACCATGGCCCGCCATACTCCCAACCAGCCTCCAGATCGCGCACCACCAGATTCGGCTGCTGTGGATCGTTGACCGGGCGCTCCTTGCCGTTGCGTGCCCAGCGCAGGGTCAGGCGGATGGGTTGACCGACCATCCAGCGCAAACTCGACTGCTCGGCCGCGACCGGGTAGTTGATCTGCTGACTGCCCGCCAGCAAACCCCAGGCAATCACTTGATCGGCACCCTGCTCATTATCGCGATCGGTGCGCCAGCGCACGTCCAGCTCGACGCCGAGGATGCCGCTCTTGTCGCGTACGAACAGCGGCGTCAGCCAGGTACTGGCCTGCTTCAAACGATTGAGAAAGTCCGCTGCGGCCACGCGCTCCGGTGTCTGATTGTTGGCCAGTCCGGCCTGAGCGACCGGCAGGCGCTTGTCGATCAGCTCCAGCAAATACTGCACCCGCGCCGGGTCGGCATCTGGCATCTGCACGCCGTTGGCGAAGGGAAACCGGTCAGCCAGATATTGATTGAAGTAGTTCGCCAGCTCATTCCACGCGGCTGCCGCCTGCTGTACTTGCAGCTGCTGGCAACGCTGCATGGCTTCCTGTTGCAGCTCCACCGCGCGCATCGCCAACGTGCCACGCCCGCCGGCAACGTTGGCGGTCTGCAACATTTGCAGGCAGGAATTGACGTCCATTTCAATGAAATCACGGCTGACGAGTTGCTCGATCTGCGCCGGCGAACTGGCCGGATTCGCTTCTTTGTATTTACGCAGTTCATCGTTCAGTGCGCTGAACTGGGTCACGCGTTCGTAATCCAGTGCCGAGAGATTGGCTTGCTGCGTCGTCAACCACTGCAACGAAGACGTGCGCCGCTCAGTGATGCCGAGCATCGTGTTGAATTGCTGTTTGAGGCTCAGCTTCAGATCCTGCACATCGCTGGCGCCGAACAACTGCAAGCCGAGGTTTTTCGAACCGTCCCACTGGCTGATTTCGGCACGGCCACCGAACAGCGGCTGTGCGGTGATTTCCTCGATACCACCGGTAATCTGCGCCATCGCGCGGCGGTTGAGCGCCGCTTGCAGGCGCGTGGCGAGATCCGCGCGGTGCACCTCGACAAAAGCCTTCTGCAGGGCCATGGCTTGCTCGGCCTGGACGTTGAACACGGCGTAAGGGTGCGCCTGGTCGTTGTGGTCCTTGAGGCTCAACCACATCGCTTGAGCAGCGGCGCGCTCGGCGGTTTTCAACAGTGCTATGCGAAAGTCCGGTGGAATCCGCGGCAGCTCTTCGGCGATGTAGCTGTTGTAGTCGGCAAAATACTTCAACGATTCATTGAGGTCATCGCCGTCTACGGTCTGGCCTTGCAGGTTGACGTTGTCTTCGCTGTCGCGCAGGGCGACCGATACGAATTCACGCTTGAACAGCGCCTGTATCGCGTTATCCAGCTTGATCACTTGTTCCTGCAAGGCCAGTTGCCCGCTGGCTTGCTGCACCAGCAGGTTGTCCCGCGAACCGATCTGGGCGATCCATTGATCGCGGAAACTCTGCTGCAGGCGTGTCGCTTGTGTGTCGAGGTCTTGCTCGACCTGCGTTCCCAGCAACGTACTCTTGCCGACCTTGGTGAGAAAGTCGCGATAACCCGGCACCAGTTCCTGGCCCTTGCCGCGACTCCACGTCGAATTGGTCAGGGCGATCGCCGCTTGCAGATCGTCGACCAGCGCGGTCAGGTCTTCCAGCTCGCTCAGGCTGTTGCCACTGCCGGCGTGCAACTGATCCAGATGCAATTTGAGATAGCCGGCCTTGCTGACAAAGTTGTCGGCGAGGAAATACTGATCCAGCCAGCGCTGCATCAATCCGGAAAAGTTGCTGACGATCTGCGGCCGGTCGACGCTCAGATCAAGCGCCTGCAAGCTGCCGTCTTCCCCGGCCACGAGCAGCCGATTGTAGAACGCGGCAAAGGGCAAGGTGCCCGTGTTGAGGTTCAGCGACAGCGCGTTGTTGCTCAGTTGCACCAGGTCGTCCAGCGGTGCGCGCGGGTTGTTCTGCACTTGATTGAACAACTGGTTCTGCTGTTCCAGACGCAAGGCCCGATCCACCAGATCGTTCGCCTTCAGATAGTTCTGCCACTGCGTCGGGTCGTCGCTTTCGATAGTGCTGCGCCGATCGGTGCTGCGGATCGCCTTGATCTGCGCCAGTTGCGCGTTCAACAGGTCATGCAGCGGCACCATGATGTGGCGCTGGGTGGACTGCAACACTTGCTGCTCAAGCTGATTGTCCAGCGAGGAAAACCACGACGTCGGAAACACCAGAGACACATAGTTCCAGTGCGGCGCACGCTCCAGCACACGCCAGAAGGTCTGCACGTTACGCCGGGTCGAGTCGACTCGCTGCGCCTCATCGCTGATCGCCACGTAGCTCTTTTGCGCGCCCTGCATCTGCCGCGCCAGTTCGTGGGCATCCTTGACCGACACGTGCCAGACCCAAAGCATCGTCACGGCCCAGATAACCCCGATCACCAGCGCCACGCCGGCCGTCAGCCGCTGCCAGCGCTGGCGCAAACGCAGCAGGCGCGGCACGCCTTGCGCCAACCCGCGCTCGCCGACCAGGCGCTGACGCCACAACTGGCGCACGAACACACTTTGTTGCAAGCCGCTGTCGTCGGCGGAGAATCCATCCTTGGCATCCTCCGAGGCCTGACTGGCGCTGAAATAGACACCGCGAAAACACGGTGCTTCACCCTGAGCGTTGCCTTGAAATACCGGTTCCAGGACACTCTGCAAACCACGTCGCAAGGTTTCCAGACGCTCCGGCAAGGCGTACAGATCGGCGCTCAACTGGCCGGACAAGGTGCCGATTTCGATGATGGCTTCCGCCACAGCACGATGGATGCGATCAAGCGCCTGATCGCTCCATTGCCCTTGCCATACCGCATCGCGCGAATAAGGCGACGACCAGCCAAGGGTACGTTCGCGGGCCTCTTCGGGCAGCGCACTGATCAGTTCCTGAAACCCTGGCAGCTCTTCAAGTCCGGTGATGATCACGTATACCGGCACACTCAGGCCAAAACGTTGCAATAGATCGATGAAGCGTCGACGCGCAGCCAGACCGAGGCTGGCAGCCTGTTCGAGATTACTCAGGCGACTGACCGGCACCAGCCAGACCACCCCGTCCAGCGGCCGTTTGCTGCGTATCCGCAGGATCAGACCGAGCAATCGCCACCAGCCGCCACGCTGCAAATGCATACCGTCGTCGGGCAGAAACAACGCCTGCGGCACCACCAGCACAGCGCCTTCCGGGTCCGACCACCAGCGGCCGAACCACGCCGGTTTGTCGGTCGGTTGCAGACGCCATTCACTGACCAGTTGCGTGCCCTGGGTTTCGTCGCCGAGCATCAGCAGCCATGGCATCTGATAGCGATCGTGACTGCCCTGCTCCTGCTCCATTTGCCGCACGGCTGCGTAGAAACTGCGGATCGCTGCGCCACTCTGGGTGCGTAGCCACCATACCGCCACAGCGATGATCACCACGACCAGTAGCAGCGCAACCACCCACGCGACTATTGTCAGGGTACTCATGAGTCTTGCTCCGCTGGCGCCACCGAGTCGATGATCTGCAACACCGGGTCCAGCTCCGAACGAATGTCACGCCAGAGGAACTGGCCAAGCCCGGTCAGCAACAGCACCATCGCCAGAATCCCCAGTGCCAGGCGAAAGCCGTCCGGCAGCGCCGTGCGCACCGGCAGTTGCAATGGCGTGGTCAACGACGGTTGCACCAGACGCTGACTGACATCGGCATAACTGGCCTCGTCCTGCCAGGCAAAGGTGTACAGCGCCAGCCGCCACTTCTCCAGTTGCGCCTGGCTGTGTTCACCGCGCAAACGCCCATGGAAACCGAGAATCAGGCACTGCAGATAAACGTTGGCCAGATCGCGGTTGGTCGGTTGCTGTTCATCGAGCAATGTCTGAATCGCCGCCGGCACTTGCTCGCCGGCCTGACGACTGGAATACAGACGCGACTCCAAAGGTTTGTCCTGCCACGCCGACTGTCCGGGCCATGGCGTGAACAGCAGGGTTTCGTCGACCAGTGCGACGAACGCATAGACCAGCGCCTTGACCTGCTCGGTCGCCGAATCACCAACCCGCGCATAAGCGGTGCGCCACAACCGCTGCGACGCTTGCGTGGACAGTTCGACCACAGTGTCCACCAGCACGGCTTCGTCCTCGCTGTCCTTGGGCAATTGCACCCAGTCCTGTTGCCATTGCTGCCACGTCTGGCGGAACGCGCTGCTCAACGGTGCGTCCTGCAACCCAAGGTTTGCGGCACTTCCTTGCGACATACGGCGTTCCTTGTGTGATCAGGCACTTTCACTGTTCTGGGCGATAAACAGCACCACTTGCCACGGACTGCTGGTCAGCTTCGCCGCCGGTGCAGCGATGACCAGCGGCAGTTGCGCATCAAACCACGTGCCTTCGGCCGTGATCACAAACAGTCGCGTGTCTTCGCCGACGCTGTAGGCCACCTGTTCGCTGCGGCTCATGACCTGATGCGTCAAACCGCTCATGCGCTGACGACTGAGCAGCGCAATGTGCGGTGCCGAGGCGATGATCGCACCGCGCAACCAGTCAATGGCCGCTTGTTCGCTGGCGCCGTTGGGCATGCGCAGACCGATCACCAGACGCTGACTCGGCTGCTCGTCCGGCAGTTGAATGGAAAAGCTGTGCTCACCACGCTCGAAAGGCAGGCTGCGGTAGCCGGCACGGATCAGTTCGAGGGTGGTTTCCAGCCATTGCAGCACTGCATCAAAACCGCGCTGCAACTCGAGAAAATCCAGCGGCGCAAACGCCGGCACCCCAGCCAGCGGATCGAGCGCCGCCCATGCGCCTGCCAGCCCGAGCAGGTGCACATACAAAGATTGCGGATGCACGATACGACTGCTCAGTGCGCCTTCGACTTCCGGCAAGCGCGCCCACAACGCTGTCAACTGGCGGCGGATTTCCAGCGCATCGTCCTGGTTGCCAGCCTGTTGCGCCTGACGCAAGCGGCCGCCGAGAAACAGGCATTTCTCCCGCGCCCGCGCGCAGAGGCCGGCGATGCGTCGACCCAGTGCAGACTCCGGCAACAGCAGCGGTGTTGGCGCGGTGTAAGTCAGCGCCAGGAACCCGCCGCCCTCCTTGCGGATTTTCAGCAGTGGCAGGCAGATCGAATCGGCTTTGTTCAGTTGCGTGCACAGGCGTGGATTAGGTCGCCACACGGTGATCGATTCAGGGAATTCACCACTGGTGAGATCCGGTAGCGCGTCACCCACCACCGACTGCAAGCGGCCCTTGAGCGGCAGCAACTGCCCGGCACGCCACATCGGGCTGATCGCCAGGTACACGGTGACGGTCGCATCGTCGGTGGCATCGACGGCCGCACTGACATCCAGCTCGAGTGCCGGCCCGATCCCGGCCTGCAAATCCACCGGCAGACCGTCGGGCATCGTCCCTTGCAGCGAGAGTACCCGCACCACCCCAGCGCTCAGCGCCGAAGGATCGAACTCCATGTGGCTGACACCCCAGAACCACGGGTTGCACGCTTGCGCCAGATGCGCGCCGAGCGCTTCGGCTCGCAGCCCTTGCAACTGAAAATGCTGCGGCAGCAATTGCATGCCTTCGTGCCAGCAAACCGCGTCAGGTAGCAGGCTCATACGACTCCTTTCGACAAAGCCGCGATCCGGCGGCAGCGGTGGTGTTTCAGTGTTCGGGGTTGACCAGGCTCATCTCGCGGCTGTCGAATTTCAGCCACGCCTCACTCTGATCGTCGAGGCGCAAGCGGTGTGCTCCGGGTGTGGTATAGCTGGCGAAGACCAAAAGTCCAGCGGCCTTCTTGCCCCCTAACGGGAAGGGCTGGCGGTCAATGAATTGCCCCGGCACCAGCTCCAGTCCCCACACGCTCATCAGCTGACGATAGTCGCGCTGGTACTGTTCGCGCCCGGCGAACCACTGGCTGGCACTGATGCCCGACAATTGCTTGAGCAAATCCGGATCGGCGACCGCAACGAAGTCCACGGCAATCGGGGTGTCGTCGTTGGCTTTTGGCGCGACGTCGAGGGTCAGGCTGTCGAGGTCCACTTTCGGCCCGAAGAGCGAGCAACCGGCCAGGGACGCAAACAGCAGTGTTAGAAAAAGTCGTCTATGCAAAATGAATTTTCCTTTTCGCGAACCTGTCCAAAAATGTTTTTGCTTGCTTTTTTATAGACCTGTTCTAGCGTCTTGGGTAGTTCGGTTCCTACAGCCGAATCAAGAAGGTTTGTCAAAGGAACGACAGGTCATCTGCCTCCCTTTCTAACCTACGGTCCAGCAAGGGAAAGCGATGAACGGGCCTCCCCGATGCATTGCGCCCGCTCATCGCATCGGAGTCCGCCGACATGGCAGAAAGTACTCAGCACAAGCTCGACCGGGTGCGCCCGCCCCGAGTGCAAATCACCTACGACGTCGAAATCGGCAACGCCATCGAGAAAAAGGAACTGCCACTGGTGGTCGGAATTCTCGCCGATCTGTCGGGCAAGCCACTTGAACCATTGGCAAAACTGACTGAGCGGCGTTTCACCGAAATCGACCGTGACAACTTCAACGAAGTGCTCGCCTCGATCAGTCCGCGCGCCACGCTGCAGGTCAACAACACCCTCAGCGGCGACGACAGCAAGCTCAATATCGAACTCAATTTCAAACACATCGACGACTTCGACCCGGTCAAGGTGGTGGAGCAAGTCACGCCGCTGCGGCGCCTGTTCGAGGCACGCCAGCGTCTGCGCGATCTGCTGACCAAACTCGACGGCAACGATGACCTGGACAAGCTGTTGCGCGATGTCATCGCCAACACCGAAGGCCTGCAGGAAATCAAATCGGCCCGCCCAGACACCGCTACCCCGGCAGCTGATGCCGAGGCACCGGCCGAACCGCAAGCCTGATCGTCCACTTAATCGAGGGGAGAATTCGCCATGCCCGCTTCTGCTCAGAAACAAGCCAGCGACAGTACGACCGAGACACTTTCCCTGCTCGACCAGATCATTCTCGACGGCCGCATGGCCCACGATGACAGTCAGCAGGACTACGCCCGCGACATGCTCGCGGAATTCGCTACCCAGGTACTTGACGAAGGCATGGCCATCGACAAGGACACCGTGGCAATGATCAACGACCGCATCAGCCAGATCGACGAGTTGATCAGCGCCCAGCTCAACGAGGTGCTGCACCATCCCGATCTGCAAAAACTCGAAGCCTCGTGGCGTGGTCTGCACATGCTGGTGCAGAACACCGAAACCAGCACCCGGCTTAAACTGCGCTTGCTCAACGTCACACAGAAAGAGTTGCAGAACGACCTGGAAAAAGCCGTCGAGTTTGACCAGAGCGCACTGTTCAAGAAGATCTACGAAGAGGAATACGGCACCTTCGGTGGCCATCCCTTCAGCTTGCTGGTCGGTGACTACACCTTTGGCCGGCATCCGCAGGACATTGGCCTGCTGGAGAAACTGTCGAACGTTGCCGCCGCTGCCCACGCGCCGTTCATTGCCGCCGCCAGCCCGCGCCTGTTCGACATGAACAGCTTCACCGAACTGGCGGTGCCGCGTGATCTGTCGAAAGTGTTCGAGAGTCAGGAGCTGATCAAGTGGCGCTCGTTCCGCGAGAGCGAGGATTCGCGCTACGTGTCTCTGGTGCTGCCGCACTTCCTTCTGCGCCTGCCCTACGGCCCTGACACCTCGCCAGTGGAAGGCATCAACTACGTCGAAGACGTCAACGGCACCGACCACAGCAAATACCTGTGGGGCAATGCGGCCTGGGCGCTGTCGCAACGCATCACCGAAGCGTTCGCCAAGTACGGTTGGTGCGCAGCGATCCGTGGTGCTGAAGGTGGCGGCGCGGTCGAAGGTTTACCGGCGCATACGTTCCGCACCAGCTCCGGCGACCTGTCACTGAAATGCCCGACCGAAGTGGCGATCACCGATCGCCGCGAAAAAGAACTTAACGACCTCGGTTTCATCGCCCTGTGCCACAAGAAAAACAGCGATGTGGCGGTGTTCTTCGGCGGCCAGACCACCAACAAATCCAAGGTCTACAACACCAACGAGGCCAACGCCAACGCGCGGATCTCGGCGATGTTGCCGTATGTTCTCGCCGCGTCACGTTTCGCCCATTATCTGAAGGTGATCATGCGCGACAAGGTTGGCAGCTTCATGACCCGCGACAACGTGCAGACCTACCTCAACAACTGGATCGCCGACTACGTGCTGATCAACGACAACGCGCCGCAGGAAATCAAGGCGCAGTACCCGTTGCGTGAAGCGCGGGTAGACGTCACCGAAGTCGCCGGCAAGCCTGGCGCCTACCGGGCGACGGTGTTCCTGCGACCGCACTTCCAGCTGGAAGAGCTGACCGCATCGATTCGCCTGGTGGCGACGTTGCCACCGCCGGTTGCCGCTTAAAGCTGCAGAGAAAACCCTGATGGCGAGGGGATTTTTCCCCTCGCCACGGGTTCCGTGTTCAGCCCGTTTGCCTAATGTGAATTTCTTCAGGAGTTTCAAGCGATGGATGCAATCATTCTCGACCTCGGCGGCGACATCAAAGGCGACAGCCTGCTCGAAGGTTTTGCGGACAAGATCGAAGTCATGTCCTACAGCCACAACGTCGCGATGCAAGTGACCAACGACGTCAGCAACTCGGAACGCACTTCCGGCAAGCCACATATCGGTGAGTTCACTGTTACCAAGTTCGTCGACAGCTCGACGCCCTCGCTCAACGAGTACTGCTGCGCCGGCAAACCGATTCCCGAAGCAGTCATCACCATCGGCCGCAACGCCGCCGAGGGCAGCGGGCAGTTGATGCCCTTCATCGTCTACACCCTGACCAATGTAGTGCTGTCGAACGTCAGCGTCAGCGGCGGCACCGGCGGTAAACCGGTGGAGACCGTATCGCTGAACTTCACCAAGATCAAATGGGAGCTCACCGCACAGAAAGACGACGGCACCAAGGAAGGCACCGCCGCGTCGACCTGGGACATGGCCGCCAACAAGCTTGTCAGCTAACCCGGCGTTCCGGCCATGGCAGGCACCGGCATGCGCGCACCGCTGTTCGAACGCCTCGCGACCAGCGAGGCCGAGAATCCGCGCGCATTCGATCGGCAAGACTTGCTCGACTCGGTGCACGCCGAGCTCGGGCGCCTGTTCAATACACGTCGTGGTCCACTCACACGAACCACACCAGCGAGTGTGATCGACTACGGCATCGCTGACTGGAGCGCCCTGCAACAGCAGCGCAGCGATGATCGGCGCAAGCTGGCACGCGATATTCGCGAAGCCATCACCTGTTTCGAACCGCGCCTGAAACTCAGCGAAGTTCAGGTCAATCCCTTGCCCGAACAGCCGCAGCGGATGAGCATTCGCTTGCTCGGCGAGTTGCGCAGCGGCCAGCAGCACTGGCCGGTGGCGTTTGTCATCGAGCCCGGCGGCGAAGGGCTGGAGGTGCGCCATGAGCGACTCGATTGATCCGCAACTGCTCGACTACTACCAACGCGAACTGACCTGGCTGCGCCACGCCGGCAGCCAGTTTGCCGAGCGCTATCCAAAAGTCGCGCGACGCCTGGAACTGTCGCCAGGCGAATGCCCCGATCCCCACGTTGAGCGTTTGCTGGAAGGCTTTGCGTTGCTCGCCGCACGCCTGCAAAGGCGCCTGGATGACGACTACGCCGAGTTCAGCGACGCGTTGCTCGAACAACTCTATCCGTTGGCGATGCGGCCGTTGCCGTCCTGCGCCATCGTGCAGTTCGAGCCGGACCCGAGCAAAGGCAACCTCGACGACGGCTATTCCCTGCTCCGCGACACGCCGTTATTCGTCACCACCAGCAAAGGCGAGAGCATTCACTTTCGCACCTCGGCCGCCGTTCGTTTATGGCCGATCGAAGTCAGCGAGGCGCTGCTGCTGGGCAGCGATGAAGCCCAAGCGTTGACCGGTGTCGCGCAGTCGCGCTCGGCATTGCGTTTGAGCCTGCGTTGCCTGGGCGAAAGCCAATGGGCAGATCTGGGTATTGAACAATTGCGCATCCATCTGGCCGCGTCACCGGTGGTCAATGCCTGCCTGTATGACCTGCTCGGCGCGCATGCGGTGCAGGTGCTGGCGGGGTCGCCGGGCAGTGTTCCGACGGCGCTGAAAGGTTTGCCGAACATCGTCGGCTTCAGTGATGACGAAGCCCTGTTGCCGGATGAAGACGGTGTCCATCCGGGCATGCGCTTGCTGGCCGAATACTTTGCTTTCCCGGACAAATTTCACTTTTTCGATCTGCCGTTGTGCGGTGTCTCCAGCGACAGCCAGACCCTCTATCTGTACATCGTTTTCGACCGTGCCCCCGCTAGCCGCCTGCACTTGCAGGCCAGTGACATCACCCTGGGCTGCGCGCCGGTGATCAACCTGTTCCCGCGGACTTCCGAGCCTTTGCGGCCCGACGGGACTCGCAGTGAGTATCGACTGATCGCCGACAGCCACCGCGAGAACAGCGTCGAGATCCACAGCATTCGCGGTATGCGCGCCAGTACTCGCGCTGGCGTGCAGCGTCTGCCGGCGTACTACGGCAGTCAGCACAGCGGCGGCGACCAGCAGCGCTACTGGCATGCGCGACGGGTCAATGGCATGACGCCAAACCGGCTCGGCAGTGATTTACTGGTGAGCGTGGTCGACACCCGTTTTGAACCGCAAACCGATCTGCCCGATTACAGCCTTACCGCCGAGTTGCTCTGCACCAACCGCTATCTGGCACAAAGCCTGCCGGCCGGCACGCCGCTGGGTTTCGAGCGTCCCGGGCCGGTCGCCTGGGCACGCTTGCGCAATTCGCCGAGTGCGCAAAGTCTGCCACGGCTGGACGGTGATTCGCGCTGGCGCCTGGTCTCGCAACTGACCCTCAATCATCTGTCGCTGGTCGAAGGACCGCAGGCGCTGGATGCCCTGAAAGAGATTCTGCATCTGCACAATCTGCGCGATGAGACCAGTGCGTTGAGGCAGATCGAAGGTCTGCTGCAACTCAACTGTGAACGGGTGATCGGCCATGTGGGCGCCGATGCCTGGCGCGGTTGGCGCAATGGTCTGGAAGTACAGTTGCAGCTTGATCCGCAGCACTTTGTCGGCAGCAGCGCCGTGCTGTTTTCGGCGGTGCTGGCGCAGTTCTTTTCCCTGTACGCCACGGCCAATCGCTTTGTGCGCACCGTCCTGATGCAGTCCGACAAGGAGGTCAAGGCATGGCAACCCCAAGCCGGCATGCCCCTGTCGCTCTGACCCTGAGCCAGCGCCTGCGCCGTGAGCCGCAGGCCTTCGAATGGTTGCAGGCGTTGCTGTTGCTCGAACGCGAGCAGCCGCAGGCCGATCCACTTGGCAGCGGCACCTCGCCTCAGACCGAAGCGCTGAAACTGCGCGGGCCACTGACGCCGGCGTTTGCCGCCAGCCAGATCGAAGCGCTGCACGAAGCGCCTGGCGAACCGCTGACGATCGACACGCCGATCTTCGGTCTCGGCGGCCCGGACGGTCCTCTCCCCTACGCCTATCAGGATTGGCTGCAACAACGGGCGCGGGCCAAGGATCATGCACCGGCCGCGTTTCTCGATCTGTTCCAGCATCGCTTGCTCAGCCTGCTTTACAAAGTGATGCGCAAACACCGCGTCGCGTTGGGTTTTGTCACGCCGGGGGCTTCGCCGGTGCAGGCGCAATTGCGCGCACTGACCGGTTTGCTGCCCAAGGCTTTGCAGGAGCGCCAGGCTGTTCCCGACTGCGCCGTGCTCGCGTGCACAGCGTTGTTTGCCGATGGCCGTCGCTCACTGGCGGGGTTCGCCGCGATTGTCCGCGAGCAGTTTGCCGTGCCGGTCGAATTGAGCGCCTACGAGGGTGCCTGGCGGCAGATCCCGCCGGCCAGCCGCAGCGTGATCAAACCGGGTGGACGCAACCTGCAACTGGGCCGCAGCGCCGTGGCTGGCACGCGAGTCTGGGATGAGCACGCCGGTATTCGCCTGACCCTCGGGCCATTGCCATCGACACAGGCGGCGCGCTTTCTCCCGGACGGCGAAGCACACCCGGCACTGGCCAGTCTCGCCGGGTTGTATTTCGGCCCGGATCTGGACGTCAGACTGGTGCTGCGGGTGCGCGGGGCCGGGCCGCTGAAGCTCGCTCGCCAGAGCCCGGTTCTGCTGAGCTGGAACGGCGGCTTGCAGCGTCAGGCCAGCCTCGGCGTGCAAACCATCGAAACCCGCCTTCGTCAGCTGGAGATCACCTGAACATGGAACTGGCCAGCCTGATCGGACGCCTCAACCCGGACAACCGCCGCGCCCTCGAACGCGCCGCGCAGCGCTGTTTGCAGCGCGGGCATCACTTTGTCGAGATCGAACATCTGTTGCTCGAACTGCTCGACATCGAGGGCGGTGATTTTGTTTTTCTGCTGCCGCGTTTCGGCCTGGAACGTGATGCGCTCACGGCTGAGATCAACAAGGCGCTGGACCTGTTCAAGGCGGGCAGTACGCGCACGCCGGCGCTGTCGTCGCACACCCTCGGTTTGCTCGAAGATGCGGTGGTCCAGGCCAGTGTATTGGGGCTCGACAGTATTCGTTCCGGGTTGCTGTTGCTGGCGTTGATCGATCGCGACGAGCGCCGCAGCTTGTTGCTCAACAGCGCCTCATCGTTGCTGCGGATTCCCAAAGAAGCGTTGCGCGCGAATCTGCTGGAATGGACGGAAAACTCTCGTGAGCATGTCGGTGCGCGTAAGGGTTCATCGGCCAATCCTGCACCGCGCCAGGACTCGGTGCTCGATCAATACACCCAGGATCTGACGGCCGACGCTCATGCCGGGCGCATTGATCCGATCGTGGGTCGCGACGGTGAGATCCGTCAGTGCATCGACATTCTGCTGCGCCGTCGGCAAAACAATCCGATTCTGGTGGGTGCTCCGGGCGTGGGTAAAACCGCCGTGGTCGAAGGCCTGGCCCTGCGCATTGCCGCCGGTGATGTACCGCCATCGTTGCAGGAGGTCAGTTTGCGTGTGCTCGACCTCGGTCTGTTGCAGGCCGGTGCCGGGGTCAAAGGTGAATTCGAACAGCGCTTGAAGGGCGTTATCGATGCAGTGCGCAGTGCCGACAAGCCGATCATCCTGTTTATCGACGAAGCCCATACGTTGATCGGCGCTGGCGGTGCCGAGGGTGGCAGCGATGCGGCCAACCTGCTGAAACCGGCGCTGGCCCGTGGCGAGTTGCGCACCCTCGCCGCCACGACATGGATGGAATACAAAAAATATTTCGAGAAAGACCCGGCCCTCGCCCGCCGCTTTCAACTGGTACAGGTAGAAGAGCCGGACGAAATCACTGCCGTGGAAATGCTTCGTGGCGTGGCCGCCAAACTTGAACAGCACCACGGCGTGCAGGTGCTCGATGCCGCTATTCATGAAGCGGTGAAGCTCTCGCACCGCTACATTTCCGGCCGTCAGTTACCGGACAAAGCCATCAGCGTGCTCGACACCGCGTGCGCCCGGGTCGCCCTCGGCCAGCACGATGTGCCGCCACCGCTGGAGAGCCTGCGTCATCGCCAGCAAAGCCTGAAAGAAGAAGTCGAACGCCTGCGCCGTGAACAGGCCACCGGGCTGGACCACCGCGAACGCATCACGCTGCTGGAAAGTGAGTCGAAGACCAACGTTCAGGCGATTCGCGAACTGGAAACCCGCTGGAGCGAAGAGCGCGTCGCCGTACGCGAACTGCTCGATACCCGCCGTGAACTGCTGGATTTGAGCGAACGCGCCGACAGCGAAAAACCTGATGAAGCCACCGACAGCCGCATCGATCATCTGGCCGCCGAACTGCTGCGACTGGAGGCCGGCCTCGATGCGATTCGCCAGGACGACCCACTGGTGCCCGAACAGGTCGACACCAAAACCGTCGCCGCCGTGATTGCCGGCTGGACCGGCATCCCCGTCGGCAAAATGCTCGCCGACGAAGCCCACGCCGTGCGCACTCTAGGCACACGCATGGGCCAACGCGTGATGGGCCAAAGCCTCGCGCTCAATACCATCGCCCAACGCTTGCAGGCCTACCGCGCCGGACTCACCGACCCGCAAAAACCGGTCGGAGTGTTCCTGTTGGTCGGCCCCACGGGCGTCGGCAAAACCGAAACGGCGTATGCGTTGGCCGACGCCTTGTACGGCGGCGAACGCAACCTGATCAGCATCAATCTTTCCGAATATCAGGAGGCCCACACCGTCAGCCAACTCAAAGGCGCACCACCCGGTTATGTCGGTTACGGCAGCGGCGGCGTGCTGACCGAGGCGGTGCGGCGCAAACCTTATTCGGTGGTGTTGCTCGATGAAATCGAGAAGGCCCACCCGGATGTGCTGGAGGCGTTCTACAACGTTTTCGATAAAGGCTTGATGGAGGACGGCACCGGGCTGGTGGTGGATTTCAAGAACACCGTGATGCTCGCCACCAGCAACGTCGGCGCCGAACTGTTGCTCGACACACCGGTTGCGCAACTCGGCTCCGAAGCCTTCAACGAAGCCCTGCACAAGGTCCTGCTGCAAGCCTTCCGCCCGGCGTTTCTGGCGCGCATGACCGTGGTTGCCTATCGGCCGCTGGATGAGGCGACGCTGGAAGGGATTGTGCTCGCCAAGCTTGAGAAGTTGCGTGGCCGGTACAAGGCGGCGACCGGCAAGCAGTTCGAGTTCGATTCGGGAATTGTCAAAGCGGTGCTGGCCAAGTGCAGCGCGGCGGGTGCACGGGATGTCGAGAATGTGTTGATGACACAGGTGACGGGGAAGCTGGCGGAGTGGGTGCTGGAGTAACAGAAACGACACCTCCAGTTCTGTGCAAATAAAATCAAGGATGACCTATGTTAAATACGCACGCCGACCCTAAAGAAACAGAACTGGCAAATGCGCTCAATCATCTGAATGCCTTGCTGTCGACAAATTTCAACATCCCCAACATTCACAGCCTGTTAAAAAGCAAAGCCATTTTACTGACCCAAGACACCGACGATGTTTCACCCAACGCAACTACTTGCCTCAACGGGCAAGTCAGTGTCCCTAGAGGAATAGAAATCAGCGTCCCCGAAGGTAATGGAATAATGATTAAGGCGAAAGGTGCTGTCAGCACCCGTCCTTGGTATGTTTTTCATTATGCAAATGGCGAGTCCACCAATGGCACCCTTGGAACGGGTTCCTGCCTGGTCCCCTATGATGCGCCGATAGGTACAGTCGTAATATCAGGAGGTTTTTGCGGTTGTGTCGCGCGCGTAGACAAGGCTAACAATGGCTTGCTGTTTACGCATGACAATAACGGTAAATGCCTCGTTGCCCCCTTACCGGGCACAACCAGAATTGCCAGCATCGATTTCAACTCATACTGCGAAAAAGGTAACAGCCACCAAAGAAACGCATTTGAAGAGGCCGTTGTCGCAGAGGTGCACATTTCGATGCCGTCAGTTGTGGCTGCTACTATTTTTTTCTTGAAAATAAACAACTCCCAGTTCTTCGCTTTCTGTTCTTCTTATTTGTTCGGCTTCTCATCCAGACCGACTTCTAGCTTTGGTTTTCTGGCACGGTTGATAACAACCCCCCAGCCGGTGCCCAATTTACACCGCTATTACTTTCCAGACCCTGAAAACTCCAAGTTCATCAGTTTGATCGATAACGCCGCTGCCAACCTGCAGGAAGTGGCCAACCCACTGCCCATTACAAATGAGACACCATAAATGAGCCAATTGGAATTCAGAATCGCAGCAGGCCGGCATACACAACCTGTGCGTCGAGTTGACAAAACGAAGTGAGAAATCAAAATGCCGCTCACGATAATGACTTGGAACGCGCAACACTTCGACGAACAGAATTCGACGCTATCCGAGGCTTACAGAGAAAAACTTGCCTTTCTGGTTTATTACCTTGAGCAAAGAAAGCCCGATATCTTCGCCTTGTTCGAAACAGGTAAATCGGGCGCAGCCAACACCCAATTAGTGAGGGACCTGACTGCACATTACAGTCCAGTAAGCATCCTTCAGCCCGAGAGCGCAAAGAACAAAATCACGACATTGGGTTCAATCGTTTTTGTAAAGAACGCGATTGCCAGTGAATTTACCGACATTTCAGAACATGTTCCACTGGATGACAAAGAGCAACGTGGAGCATTACTTATTCACCATAAAACTACCGATTTATGTTATGGCTTCTATCATGCAAACGCGTCCTGCGTGGCACTGGGAAATATCGTCAACGCAATAAATTACATTCAGGGCATGAGGGTCAAACTGGTTTTTTTTGGTGGCGATTTGAACGTACCCACTGATGGCAAGCCTGACGCAATAATGAAAATGCAGAAACTCACGCCAACAGGTGCGGGGTATACACATGTCAGCATCCTGAGTGATGACGTGAGTTCCTCCAGCAGAGAATTAAGAGACATGCAGGAGTTTGGCCACTTCCTTAATCTCACGCCAAAAAAATATTTTGAAGAAGAATACAAATGGAACCATGCCATCGATGCAAAACCTCGGCATCCAACAGCACAGTTAAGCTTGTTGGACTATGCCTATGTACATGAACTAGAGAAATGGAGCGCCGTTTGCGAAGGCAGTGCTAACACCGTTGAATCGGGAGAGTCAGTCAGGCACCGCACAACCGTCATCCAGAAAATCTGCCTGGGCATGTCCGTAAGAAGTGATCATTTCCCGGTATTTTTTACCTATGGTGTTGTGCCGTCTTCTCCATCGACATCCTCTGGTTCCCCTCCATTACTGGCTCCGGTATCGACTGGTGCCTCGGTATCACCGTCGCTCGGCCCCGCCCCCGTTGACGGCAGTTCAATGTTTTAGCCATTGAGACCACCCCATGCCACGTTCCACCGACAGCAACACCAGTCTCTCCCTCACCGCGACTTCGCTGTCGGCGCTTTATCCTGAGTGTCTGTCCGGTGAAGAAGCGCTCAATGCGCTCGGTTCGCAAATGCTCAGTGGCCTCAACGATGGCGCCTCGCTCACGCTGACCTCTGCCGTCGCCACCCATGTCACCACTACCCTGCACAACAATGCACAGCTGCGCCCGTTCGATGCCCTCGTCGCCGAGATCCGCCAACTGCCTGCCGATGCGACCGCCGAGCGCTATCAGCTGATTTTAAGACCGTGGCTATGGTGGCTGACGCTAGCCAGCAACAACCGCGTCTTCCAGAACCTCGCGACCTCGGACATCGTCACGACGATTTTCAAGGCCCATGGCTTCAGCGATTTCAAACTCTCGCTAACCGGCAGTTACACGCCGCGCGAGTACTGTGTGCAGTACTGCGAAACCGACTTCGCCTTTGTCTCGCGACTAATGGAAGAGGAAGGCATTTTCTGGTTTTTCACTCACGACGACGGCAAACACACGCTGGTATTGGGCGACAGCAACGATGCTTTCGTACCCATTCCCAACGGGCCGACGGTTAAGTATCTGGGTCAGGGCCTGGGCGAGCGGGAGTTACACGGCATTCGTTCCGGGCAAGTCTGCTTGCAAGCGGTAGCCGGGGTTTATCGAGCGACGGATTACGAATTCACCACGCCAACCACTTCGCTCTACGGCCAGGCCGAAGCCGTGGCCGGGCCGCTTTCGATCTACGAGCATCCGGGCAGCTACAACGCCAAGGCGCGCGGTGATGCGCTGACCAAGCAACGGGTCGACGGCTTGCGCAGCGAGGAGAAACGCTTTGTCGGTGAAAGCGACTGCCGTTGGCTGATTCCGGGCCACTGGTTCACCCTCGACGGGCATGACGATGCGAGTCTGAACGTCGATTGGGTCGTCACGCGGGTCACCCATGACGCCAGCCACGAAAGTTATCGCAACCGCTTCGAAGCCATCCCCAAAGCCACCCCGTTTCGCCCGCAACGTGTGACGCCAAAGCCGCGCATGCATCCGCAGACCGCGATCGTGGTGGGCAAGTCCGGTGAGGAAATCTGGACCGACGAATACGGCCGGATCAAGTTGCAGTTCCCGTGGGATCGCGACGGCAAGAACGATGAAACCAGCTCCTGCTGGGTGCGCGTGGTGTTGCCGTGGAGCGGCAAAGGCTTCGGCATGCAGTTCATCCCGCGCATCGGCCAGGAAGTCATCGTCACGTTTATCGACGGTGATCCGGACCGGCCGCTGGTCACCGGTTGCGTTTATAACGGCGACAACGCCCTGCCCTATGCCCTCCCGGCCAATCAGACGCAATCGGGGATCAAGACCCAGTCGTCCAAGGGTGGCGGCGGCTTCAACGAGCTGCGCTTCGAGGACAAGAAGGACGCTGAAGAAGTGTTCTTGCAGGCGCAGAAGGATTTCAACATCAACGTGCTCAACGACACCGCTGCCACCGTCGGCCACGACGAAACCCTCACGGTGCAAAATGCGCGCACGCGCACAGTGAAGGACGGCGACGAGACGGTGACGCTGGAAAAAGGTAAACGCAGCGTGACCATTCAGACCGGCAGCGACAGCCTCGATGTGAAGGACAGCCGCACGGTGAAGGTCGGCGCCGACCAGAACCACAGCACCGGCGGCAACTTCACCGACAAGGTCACAGGCGATTACAGCCTGACGGTCGATGGCAACCTGACGATCAAGGTCAGCGGCACCCTCACTCTGCAAAGCGGCGGTAGTTTCACCATCAAGAGCGGCGCTGATCTGGCGACGTCGGCCAGCACTTCGATCACGCACAAGGCCGGCACCGCGCTGACCAATCAGGCCGGAACCTCACTGGACAACAAGGCTGGAACGACGCTGACCAACGATGCCGGCATCAGCCTGACCAACAAGGGCGCAGCCTCGCAGACCGTGGATGGCGGCGGCATGCTGACCATCAAGGGCGGTCTGGTGCAGGTCAACTGACAAGGAGCAGCCATGGGGATTACACCGCTGGATCTGCAGCAGGACGACAAGCAACTCAAGGGGCGCTTGCAGGACGGTCAGCTAGAGGGGCCGTTGAACATCAAGGATGACGGGCGCAAGCAGGCGGATCTGCATTACAGCCAGGGCGAACTGCAGGGCACGTCGCTGCTCTATCACCCCAACGGCAAGGTCTCGGCGCAAATGCCCTTTGTGCGCGATAAGCTGCAAGGGGTCGCCAGTTTTTATGCGCCGGAGGGTTTTCTGCAGCGCAAGGCGACGTATCGGCGCGGGTTGCTGCACGGCGAAGCGTTCAACTACTTCCCGGATGGGCAAGTGGCGGAGGCGGAGTTTTATCGCGATGGCGTGCGAGAGGGGCGTTATCAGCGCTTTCATCCCAATGGTAAACCGGCGCTGGAGGCGCGCTATGTGAATGGTCAACTGCTGGAGCCGGAGCAAGGTTTTGCCGAGGACGGGCGGCCGCTGGGGGCGGATGGCAAGCCGATTTCGCGGGTGCGCTGGTGGTATCGGCAGTGGGCGGATCCGCAGCAGGTCTGAGAACCTTGAAGAGCCCCTCACCCTAGCCCTCTCCCAGAGGGAGAGGGGACTGATCGGGGGAGATTGAAGAGGTTCGCCGACGTGAAGGATATGCAGTGAATCCAAAATCAAATCGGTTCGATGCGCAGAGCTAATAATCGACTCGGTCGGCCCCCTCTCCCCCTGGGAGAGGGCTGGGGTGAGGGGTTTGGATTTCACGCCAAGTAAAAAACTCAGGGAATCAGCATCTGCATCTGCCCCGGCACGACAATCTTGATCACCCCCGCCCAGTTGCACATCAACGTCGAGTTGGCATCGATCGCCGGCATCCCGCCCAACAATAACGTCGGCGCCCCGCCGGGGATCCACGGCGTGGCCGTCGCCGGAATGCACGGCATCGGCGTCAACACCCCCAACGCGGCCGCCGTCGCAGCGGCCACCATCGGATTGGCCATGCTCATGCACACCCCGAACGGCAGGATATTGACCAGCGGAATGTGATCCATGATGTTCGCCGCCGGCATCCCGCCGGTCAGCGTGCGGTTAACCGGCAACACGTTGAGCATCGACGGCGCGGCGCCGAAGCTGCATTGCAACGTGGCCGTGGCACAGACTTGCGGACAGCCCATTTCAACGCTCCTTTGCGACCATGGCATACCCGCTAAACCTTAGTCTGCCGCAGCCCGTCGCGCACATTCCCAAAGGTGATTATCCGGCAACACGCTAACCTATAAGACCGACCCGCGCTTGTGACCGCCCGAGCGCCCCATTAGATTAGCCAATGATGTCTGGCCTCCAAAATAAGCAGAAGGGATAAGCATGGCGCTTACTGACCAGTCCACCCGTATCCGCTCTGGCGAAGAACTCGATGCCAGCCTGATCGATCCGTACCTCAAGGCGCACATTCCGGGCCTCAGCGGCACACCTGCGATCAGCCAGTTCCCCGGCGGTGCGTCGAACCTGACCTACCTGCTGGAATACCCGGAACAGGAATTCGTCCTGCGCCGCCCGCCGTTTGGCCACAAGGCCAAATCCGCCCACGACATGGGCCGTGAATTCCGCATCCTCAATCAATTGCGCGACGGCTTCCCGTATTGCCCGAAAGCCTACGTGCACTGCACCGACGAATCGGTGATCGGCGCCGAGTTCTACGTGATGGAACGGGTCAACGGCATCATCCTGCGCTCGGAACTACCGCCGGAGCTGGGCCTTGATTCGGCAAAAACCGAAGCGTTGTGCAAAAGCTTCATCGACCGCTTCGTCGAACTGCACCGCGTCGACTACAACGTCTGTGGCCTCGGTGATCTGGGCAAACCGCAAGGCTACGTCGCCCGCCAGATCAAAGGCTGGAGCGAACGCTACGAAAAAGCCCTGACCCCCGACGCGCCACACTGGGAAAAGGTCAAAGCCTGGCTCAACGACAAGATGCCGGCCGACCACCCGACTTCAAGCATCGTCCACAACGACTACCGTTTCGACAATGTCATCCTCGACCCGCACAACCCGATGCAGATCATCGGCGTGCTCGACTGGGAACTGACCACCCTCGGCGACCCGCTAATGGACCTGGGCAACACCCTCGCCTATTGGATTCAGGCCGATGACCCAGCGCCGGTGCAACTGATGCGCCGCCAGCCAAGCCACGCGCCGGGCATGCTCACGCGCCGCGAATTCGTCGATTACTACGCCGAACGCTCGGGCATCCAGATCGACAATTTCGATTTCTACTACACCTACGGCCTGTTCCGCCTGGCCGGCATCGTGCAGCAGATCTACTACCGCTTCTATCACGGCCAGACCCAGGACAAACGCTTCGCGCAGTTCATTCACATGAACAAACTGCTGGAGCAGATGAGCCTGCAAGTCATTGCGAAATCGAGCCTCTGACGGCCCACACCAAGGAACCCCTATGTCCAAGACTCAGTTGTTCGACCTCGACGGCAAAATCGCTTTCGTTTCCGGCGCCAGCCGTGGCATCGGCGAAGCCATCGCCAAACTGCTGGCCCAGCAAGGTGCCCACGTAATCGTCTCGAGCCGCAAGCTCGACGGTTGCCAGCATGTCGCCGACGCGATCATCGCCGCTGGCGGCAAAGCCACTGCGGTGGCCTGCCACATCGGTGAAATGGAGCAGATCAGCCAGGTCTTCGCCGGGATCAAGGAACAGTTCGGCCGCCTCGACATTCTGGTCAACAATGCCGCAACCAATCCACAGTTCTGCAACGTGCTGGACACCGATCTGAGCGCATTTCAGAAGACCGTCGACGTGAACATTCGCGGCTACTTCTTCATGTCCGTGGAAGCGGGCAAGCTGATGCGTGAAAACGGTGGCGGCAGCATCATCAACGTCGCGTCGATCAACGGTATTTCGCCGGGGATTTTCCAGGGCATCTACTCGGTGACCAAAGCGGCGGTGATCAACATGACCAAAGTGTTTGCCAAGGAATGCGCGCAGTTCGGCATCCGCTGCAACGCCCTGCTGCCGGGCCTGACCGACACCAAATTCGCTTCGGCACTGGTGAAGAACGATGCGATCCTCAAGCAAGCACTGACGCAGATTCCGCTCAAGCGTGTGGCGGATCCGAGCGAAATGGCTGGCGCGGTGTTGTACCTGGCCAGTGACGCGTCGAGCTACACCACGGGTGTTGCGCTGAATGTCGACGGTGGGTTCCTGTCCTGATCCCACTCGGGACTTGAACTGATCTTGTCCCTGTAGGAGCTGCCGAAGGCTGCGATCTTTTGATCTTGTTTGTAAAAAATCAAAATCAAAAGATCGCAGCCTTCGGCAGCTCCTACAGGGATTTGTGTATCAGGCGATGACTTTCGGCAATTGCCAGCCGAAATGCACCGACAGCAAACGCAACGTCAAACACCCCGCCCCCGCCAGCAATGCCGCCGCTACCGGGGAAACACCCAGCCTGCGGGCGATGATCAACACCGCCGCACCGACAAACGCCGAACTCGCATACAAATCCACCTGCAACACCACCGGTATCCGCGCCAGCACAATGTCGCGAATCACCCCGCCGCCAACCCCCGTGATCGTGCCCATCAGCATCGCCACAAACGGCGTAATGCCGAAATTCAACGCCTTCTGCGCACCCGCCACGGCGAACAACGCCAACCCCGCAGCGTCGAGCACAATCAGCGTCGATCCAGACCAACCCAGCACCTGCTCATGAAAGATAAACGCCAACCCGCCCATGAAAAACGCCAGCGCCGGGTAACGCCAATCGGCCACGGCATTGGGTGGCGTCGCACCAATCAAAAGATCACGGGTGACCCCGCCGCCAAGGGCGACGATAAACGCAATCACCATCACCCCGAGCAAATCGAGCTGACTGCGCATTGCCGCAATCGCACCCTCGACAGCAAACACCGCCGTGCCGGCCAGGTCGGCCACCAGCACAATCCGCTCAACCCGGGACTTACGCCCCGCCGGCGCTACTGCGTGACGCAACGGGTTGTAGTGATGTGTCGAGTAACCTGCCCGTCGGCGTACACGTCACCGGCGACCTCGGTGTTCTCGAGGACCTGGCAAGTACGTTCCGGTGGCGGAGGTGGCGCTACCGGTGGAGGTGGCGGTGGACTGGCACAACCCGCCAGCAACACAGCAAAAAAAGCCAACGGCAACACGCGTTTCCCAAGAGGGTTCATAGGACGATCCGCGATGAATGGAAGAGCAACTCCCGCGACCGAACCGACCACGGAAGACCTGACCACTCATTCTTTATAGCCGAGGCCCCCGCAAGCGCCAGTGAATCGGCCGGATCGGAGGGGTATGGCTGTCGATTTTGCGTTGGAATCAGCGAGGGTTGGCAGGCTGGGATTCGCTTTGCCAGACAGGCCGCCTTCGCGAGCAGGCTCGCTCCTACAGTTGGAATGAGTACATCTGCAAAAAACAGGTCGGCTGTCAGGCCGCCTTCGCGAGCAGGCTCGCTCCTACAGTTGGAATGAGTACATCTGTAAGAAACAGGTCGGCTGTCAGGCCGCCTTCGCGAGCAAGCTCGCTCCCACATTGGAATTGAGTGCCGCCAGCAAGAAATTGGTCGGTTGGCAGACCGCCATCGCGAGCAGGCTCACTCCTACAGTTGGAATGAGTACATCTGCAAAAAACAGGTCGGCTGTCAGGCCGCCTTCGCGAGCAGGCTCGCTCCCACAGTGGAACCGAGTACATCTGCAAAAAACAGGTCGGCTGTCAGGCCGCCTTCGCGAGCAAGCTCGCTCCCACAGTGGAGCCGAGTACATCTGCAAAAAACAGGTCGGCTGTCAGGCCGCCTTCGCGAGCAGGCTCGCTCCCACAGAAAAGCAAAAGCAAGGCACCTCCCACCTCGCACCTCGCATCGCCTCGGCTCCTCACCACTCAACAGGATGAGCGTTAGCTCGGCTGCAGCTCTTGATCTTGCCGTGCTGGCCCCTTCGGCAGGCTGAGTGGAGGGATTGATCCGGGGGTGGGAGCGCAGCGACCGTTTGGCGAAGCCAAACACAGCGAGAGGAGGTGCAGCGAAGCAAACCGTAGGCGCTGCCCCCGGATCGATCCCGGAACGAAGGAACCCCGAGCTTTAGCGAGTGGGCCGAACGCCGGGGCCCAGCCTTTTGGTTACTTTTTGGCGTTTGAAAAAGTGACCCGCTGTAAGAGCGGAACCGCCAGCCGCAGCACCCGAAGAAACGGATATACACCCAAAACCCCAAGAGCATGGTCGGCCCAAAGGCCGCCAAGCCTAAAAGCCCTAAGCCAAATCCGGATCCCGAAACAAACGCAAAGAATTGCTCTCAAGCTCATACCGCAACTCTTCAATCAACGCCTCAACAGCCTCAGGCGTACGCAACGCATCAAGCTTCAACCCGCTGATCACCAGATCCACCTGCCCCGACACCGGGTGATACAGCTTCACGGTCAGCGAATGATCACCATCCACCAGACACTCACACGCCAGCGGCGAAAAACTGCGCTCAAGCTGCGCGCGCAACTGCACAAGATTCATCATTGCGGCTGTTCCTTTAGCAACTTCGAAGGGACGCGACCACAAACCTCAAAAGGCTCGCACCGCACCCCAACAGACTAAGAACAGCCGCCCGACATCAACACCTCAAATTGCACCAGACCCACTAGTGCATTTGCACCCTATCGCTGGCCCTTGACGCTCGAATCCCCGGCAAACAATCCACGCTCGCGCGCCCAGACAATCGCCTCGCTGCGACTATGTACATCCAGCTTGGAATACACCGTCGCGACATGATTACGCACAGTGTTCGGCGCCAGTTTCAGCCGCGCCGCGATCTCCTTGTCCGCCAGCCCTTCACAGATCAACCCCAGCACATCACGCTCACGCGCCGTCAGATCAGTGAACGAAACGCTAGGCAATTGCGGCGAGTTGACCTTCTTCACATTGGCCAGTTTTTCGATCAGCGTCCGACTGAACCACGAAGCATCTTTCATCACCTCTTCAATCGCCGCCACCAGCTCAAGCTCGGTGCGCTTGCGCTCGGTGATATCCATCAACACCAGCAAATAACATGGCATGTCCTGAATATTCACGGTGTCGGCCGACAGCGCACACTCGAGCAGTTCCGCATCCTTCTTGCGCACCCGCACATCCACCCGATCCACTCGACCGTTTTTCTCAAGCGCGGCCAGCAACCGCGTGCGCGCACCGCTGTCATCGATGAAATCCAGCTGCGTCACGGTTTTGCCGAGCATGTCCTCACTGTCGTAGGCCAGGGTTTCGAGGAACGCCTGATTGACGTCGATCACTTGCTGCTCGTCGGCACTGCAAATCAGGATCGGCACCGGCGTCAAGCGAAACGCCTTGGCAAAACGCTCTTCGCTTTGACGCAACGCCACCTCGGCCCTATGCCTCGGCTCCATGTCGACGAAGGAAAACAGCATGCAATCCTCATCGTTGAGCGTCAGCGGTTGGCCGGCGACGATCACTTGCTTGCTGCCGCCATCGGGCAGGCGCAGTTCGGCCTGCATCTGCGGAATGGTCGCGACGTCGCGCAGACGCTGAATCGCCAGATCCTTTTTCTCGGCTTGCTCAAAGATGTCGATTTCATAGGCCGAGGTGCCGATCACTTGCTCGCGGGTATAGCCGGTCATCTCGAGAAAACCGGGATTGACCTTGATGTAGCGCAGGTCGCTGAGGCGGCAGATCACCGCCGGCGCCGGGTTGGCGTTGAAGGTCTTTTCGAAGCGCTGCTCAGCGTTCGCCCAATCGGTGACGTCGCTCATGATCAGCACCAGCGACTCAGGCTGCCCTTCGCGATCGGTGAGGATCATGCTGCGCACGCTGTGCACCCAGACGCGCTCCGGATCATCGGTCGGCGACACTTCGATCAGCACGTCATTGAAACTCTCACAGCGCGCTACCCGGCTGATCGGGTAGTTTTCGGCGCTGATCGAGTGATTATTGCGATAGCGCAGGTTGAATTTCTTGGCGTATTCGTCGGCGTTGTGGCCCAGATCGGTGATCCGGCTGACACCGTGCATGGACAGCGCGGCTTCGTTGGCCCAGAGAATGCTCTGATCCAGCTCCAGCAGGATCACCCCGTCGGACAGCCCGGCGATGATCTGCTGCAACTGGCGGCGGTTGGTTTCGGTGGTCAGGACTTCCTGGCTCATTGGATCTCCACAAGTGATACGCCCATGTGAAGAGTACGACCGCAGCCACCCGTGATCGTGCCGAGCCATTAATTTGCGCAACAACGCCTACAGGGGATCGCGGTGCATTCGCGACTTCCGGCTTTGTCGTCTAACGTTAATACCTCATCGGATTGAGCCCCTGCCCGCAACACCGGGCTCTTGATCAAGGAGAGACTGATGACGTCGCGTCGCAACATCGAACAGACCTACCGCACCTGGTCCAGCCCGATTCTGCTGGAGCTGAAAAAGCGCGAACACCAAATGGCGCCGGTCGAGCGTCAGGCCCTTGAGAATGTCCTGCTGGAAAGGAGGTTGCTGGACATCGGCGGCGCGGAGGGTATTGAACGTCGTCGAAACAGTGGTGCCTGACACTGCGCTTTCGCGAGCAGGCTCGCTCCCACAGGGTTTGAAGTTGTTCACAACATTTGTGTTCATCCGCAATCACTGTGGGAGCGAGCCTGCTCGCGAAGAGGCCGGTGCAGAGCCCATCATTTGGGCCGACGCACCGCCCTCACCCGACCACTGTCGCCGCCACCGCAATAGAAACGATCGGCTCCGTCGGCCTCCAGCCCCGAAACACCCGAGCCCTTTGGCATCTTCAGCGACTCGATCACCTTTCCGTCCTGCGGATCGATCCGCCGCAGCTCACTCTCATCCGCCTCCCAAGTGCCATGCCACAACGCGCCATCCGCCCAGGTCACCCCGGTGACAAAGCGGTTCGACTCCAACGTGCGCAGGATCTCGCCGGTCTGCGGATCAATCTGATGAATCTTGCGCTCGCGATACTGCCCGACCCATAACGAGCCATCCGCCCAGGCCATGCCTGAGTCGCCGCCATTCCCCGGGGCCGGGATGGTGTGGAGCACGCGCCCCGTGGCCGGATCGATCTTGTGGATGCGGCGGTCGGCAATCTGGTACAGGTGCTGGCCGTCGAACGCAGTGCCGCCGTCGGCGCCAACCTTGATCGTGCGCACGGTTTCGCCGCTGGCCGGATCGAGTGCATTGAGCTGGCCGTCGCTGGCGAACCAGACCTGCTGGCCATCGAATGTCACGCCGTGTATGCCTTTGATGTCATCAAAAGGACCGTACTCGCGAAGGACTTCTGCATTTGCTTGTTTCATGGCAACTTCCTCGTGGGTGTGTGGGTCCAGCCTAGCCATTGCCCAGCGACACCGGGAGTAACAAGATCGTCGCGAAACCCGGGAGCGGTGGCGTCATCCAGCGCCGCGCCCGGCCGACACCGAACGCCTGCACTTTGTCCGCCCGCGCCAGAGCCTCCAAGGCGCGTTGCACCTGGCGCTGGCTGTTGCCCAAAGCCAATGCCAGCGCTGAACTCGACCAGGCCTCGCCGTCGGCGAGCAAAGCCAGCAACGCCGCGTATTTGTCTTCGACCGGCAGTGTCAGCAGTGCCAAGTCCTCGGCCATCAGCGCAAACCCCTTTGGCGTCGCGCTGATGTTCGCCAGCGGTGCCAACGCTGCACGCAATCGGCCAATTTCGACCCGCAGGCGAGCACGGTGCGATTCATCCGTGAGGGGAAAACCAAAGGCTGTGGCGAACAGTGTTTCGCGCGCCACATCGCCCGGCCAGGCTTGCGCAAGTAATCGTGCGAGATTGAACAGCACCGGCCGCGTGGCCAGCGCCACCGTCATGCCGGCACCGCGCACGCTATAGCGGCAGGCATCGACGATCAGTGTCGACGAGTTGAACAAAGCTTCAACCTGCGCCAGATTCACCCGTTGCGCCTGACCGGCAACGATCAACCGCGCCGCCGGCGCAGCGAGCATGTGACAGGCGTGATCGACCTCGGCGCTCAGTGCGGCGATCCCGGCCTGTTGCGCCGCAGCCTGCGCCCGAGCCAGCGCCGCGCCGGCCATGTGCGCCTGGACCCGACGCACGGCAATCCCGGCGGCGATCAACTCATGAGCAGCACGCAGCGCCGGCGGCAACGGTGCCGGGTCAGTTTCACCCAGCAACGTTTCGGCCTCTTGCAGCTCGCCAATCAACAGCAACCGGCGAATCTGCAAATAGCGCGCGTGTGCCGCGTTCACGCCGTCACCGTGCTCCTGCAAGACCCGCCGCGCCGCCTCCAGCGCCTTCACCGGCCAGCCCAGATCCCGCGCTGCCAGCGCCACCTCGGCCTCGGCGACCACACAGCGCGCCCGCGACAGCGGTTCATTGCTGCCGAACGCCTTTATCGCCCGTTGCAACAACGCCTTGGCGCGGGGCAGATCACCGAGCTGAGCCATGGCAATTGCGCGCAGGGCCAGCGCCGGCGGGTCCTCACGCAGAGCGACGCAGTTCAACGCGCCTAGCGGGTCACCAGCAGACAGCGCGCGGCCGGCGGCGTTGATCAGCGAATCCATGGCTCGTCCGTCCCTCGGTGACTGAATCGTGAGCTGAGTCTGATCGCTGATTATGGCGCGTTTGGACGCTTGATCGGCTGTTTCAGTTGTTGCAACATCGGCACAGCTTTTCCAATGGATGGAGTCGAGCATGCTGGAAGCAAACGCTAGCCACATTACCTTCACTGTCGAAGGCGCCAACGCCGACCTGCAAGTCCTCAGTTTCACCGGTCGCGAAGCCCTCAACCAACCGTTCCGTTTCGACCTCGAACTCGTCAGCGCCCGCCCCGACCTCAAACTCGAAGAGCTGTTGCACAAACCCGGCGTCCTGACTTTCGGCCCTACCGGCGAAGGCAAGATCCACGGTCTGGTCTATCGCATCGAGCAAGGCGACTCCGGCAAAACCCTGACCCGTTACAGCCTCAGTCTGGTGCCACAACTGGCCTACCTGCGGCACAATCACGATCAGCAGATTTTCCAGCAACTGACCGTACCGAAGATCATCGCCCAAGTGCTGGAGGATCGCGGCATCCTCGCCGACGCCTACAGCTTCCAGCTCGGCGCCGAGTACCCGGAACGCGAATACTGCGTGCAGTACGACGAATCCGACCTGCATTTCATCCAGCGCTTGTGTGAAGAAGAAGGCATTCACTTCCACTTCCAGCACAGCAGCAGCGGCCACAAACTGGTGTTCGGCGACGACCAGACCGTGTTCCGCAAACTCAAAGCCGTGAGCTACCAGCAAGACTCCGGCATGGCCGCCGACAAACCGATGATCAAACGCTTCAACCTGCGTCTGGAAACCCGCACCACCCGCGTCAGCCGCCGCGATTACGACTTCGAAAAACCGAAGATCCTCCCCGAAGGCGCGGTCAAAACCGAGTTCGCCCCGGACCTCGAGGACTACGACTACCCCGGCCGCTTCACCACCCGCGAGCGCGGCAAATTCCTCTCCACCCGCGCCCTCGAACGCCATCGCAGCGACTACAAACTCGCCGAAGGCAAAGGTGACGAACCGACCCTCACCAGCGGCCATTTCCTCACGCTCGCCGAACACCCGCGCACCGAATGGAACGACCTGTGGCTGCTGCTGGAAGTCTTCCACGAAGGCAAACAACCGCAAGTGCTCGGCGAAAACGTCACCAGCGACGTCACCGATAACAAAAGCGATTTCCACCAGGGCTACCGCAACAGCTTCCTCGCCACCCCGTGGGACGCGCACTACCGCCCTGCCCTTGAACACCCGAAACCGCAAGCTCTCGGCAGCCAGACCGCCGTCGTCACCGGCCCCGCAGGCGAAGAAATCCACTGCGACCAATACGGCCGGATCAAAGTGCAATTCCACTGGGACCGCGACGGTCAGTCCAACGACAAAACCACCTGCTGGATGCGCGTCGCCAGCGGCTGGGCCGGCGCAGCCTACGGCGGCATCGCCATCCCGCGCATCGGCATGGAAGTCCTCGTCACCTTCCTTGAAGGCGATCCCGATCAGCCACTGGTCACCGGTTGCCTGTACCACAAGGAAAACGTCGTCCCCTACGACCTGCCGGCAAACAAGACCCGCAGCACCTTCAAAACCCTGAGTTCACCGGGTGGCAAGGGCTACAACGAATTCCGCATCGAAGACAAGAAAGGCGCCGAGCAGATCTACATCCACGCCCAGCGCGATTGGGATGAGAACATTGAGCACGATCAGAAGATCCGGGTGGGCAATGAACGGCACGACACGGTTGAAGCCAATACGCTGAGTGAGTTCAAGGTTGAAGAGCATCGGATTACGCACCTGGATCGGATTAGCGAGATGCGCGCGGATGATCACCTGACCGTGGGTGTGACGCAGCATCTGAAGGTGGGGACTGCGCAGTTTGTTGAGGCTGGGTCAGAAATCCATTACTACGCAGGCCAGAAGGTTGTGGTCGAAGGCGCCATGGAACTCACGGCCAAGGCTGGCGGGAGTTTTGTGAAGGTGGATGCCGGTGGTGTGACCATTAGCGGGGCTGAGGTGAAGATCAATACCGGCGGCTCGCCCGGCGTGGGCACCGGGATCGGGATTCTGGTGCCGTTGATTCCCGGCGCAGTTGACACCGATAAATTCGGCCAATTGCCTGACAGCGCGCCGCGCAGTCACAAGGCGCGCTACCTGTTGCTGGATGAGAAAACCGGTGAACCTCTGGTAGGTACCCCCTATACGTTGAAGCTCGCTGATGGCACCCGAATTGCCGGTTATACCAACGAAGAAGGAAAAACCTTTCAGGCACACAGCAGCAGCCCGGCAGAGGTTGAACTGCTGACACCTGTTCGCAAACCCGAGCCTGAAGAGCCGTTGATCAGGGCAGGGGAAAGCGCACCCAAGGAAATGACCCTGGACTTCAAAAACGCCAACTCGGAGGGCTGAATCATGCCGGTCATGCAACCACCTCAAACGCCACAAGGCTGCACGAACACCAGTATCGAAGGTACGGTCAAACAAGCACCGCTGCCCAATCCTGATAACAAACCGTATCTGATGGAAAAAGCCAATTACGCATCGCGGTTTCCCAGATTAACGATAAAAAAAGCCAAAGATGGCGACTTCACCGGCATGGAGCTTAAACAGCTGGTAATGAGTGGATTGATTCGGGCAGATGAATACCGCTGGGAATTCAAATGGGATTACAAAGCTGAAGTCTGCTTCGACATGTCGTCCCTCCCCCCCAAACCATTCCTGAGTTCCTCATGGCTGGGCGACGACGTGAAGCCAGACCCCACGCGGCGCCATTCACTCTTTCCATTCCCTAAAGGTTCAGTCAAAGGATTATTACGGCGTCCCGACGTTATCATCGTCAAGACACGCAGCTTGCGTTGGCCGGGACAAGCTGGAACAGATCATCAAGGTGTTGCGCACCCGGATAATCTGGAAAGGCTAGTGGAAGTGAAGTTTCCCGGGGACGTCCTCGGTATGGCACAGCGAGAGGCTTATCTAGATATAGCAGGTGGCCCAAACCGTTTTTCTGTACTCGAAATCAATGATTGTCGAGATGACGGCGAGCGTGAACGCGACCGCGAATACAACAGACAACATAAGCCTACTGGTGAGTTCAACCCACAGCAATGGCCTGTTTTGCTGCCCCCGACCGGAGGCCCGGGGCAAGCCCCAAGACCCGCTCCGGTCCCTGTTCCCGCGTACGGCCCAACAGCGACACCCAGACCGGCGCGGGTCGAAAGCTGGACGCAACTTCAAGAGGCCGTTGAAGGGCTCTTGGAGCAAGGTGCTCAGGGCATTCGAAGGCTATCGCAAGAAATGCAACAACACCTCGAAGACGCCGCTACGTGGCTCGGAATCAAGGGTCAATGGATTAGACGTGAGTCTCAAAAAGCCTGGGAATGGGTCAGTGAAACAGGTGCGAAGATCGTTCGCTGGACGGATGAGCAACTCAGGGCTGCGTGGAAGGAAATTCAGCATTTCACCGACCTGACCTTGGAAAAGCTCAAGGAAATCGACTGGATGCAAGTATTGATTGACGTAGGAACAGTCGTTGCCACCGTTGTGGTGGCTTTTGCTATTGGAGCGGCACTGGTTGCTGCCGGTGTGCCTGCTGCTATCGTCGCAGCAATTTTGGTTATCGTTCGACTGGCTCAGCTTTCATGGGCCGTGCTAGCCACCATTTTGGGCGGCGCTGCTATCACTGCTGCGGCGACAGCCTGATAAAAGAGAGCTTTATGAATACATTGGAAAAACTGAGCGAACAAGCTCCAGACCTGACGTTTGAGCTACCCGATAACACCCCCGTTGTACGACTCGGGCTGATCGCAACCCTCTACTTCAAGGAAGGCTACTCGCTGCAAAGCAAGCGCAATGTCATGCAATGCTTCACCCGATTCAAGGAAGAGTTCGGCCAGCATCTGAAGGGACAGTTCGACGACCGCTACAAGAAGCTGACAGATTCCGGATTCAGCAAAACCCAGGAAAAAATCCGCGAGTCAGGGCCAAACGAACAATACGAATGGCACATCAGCAGCGCCGCAACGGCGAACGAAGCTGCTGCGTACAGCCTGTCCGCACTGAACTCGTTCGAGGTGCATGGCGATCAAAAACGCTCATACCTGAAGATGACATTGCCCTGGAGTTTCCTGAAAGAGCCCGATGGCGTCGCGCGCTTTGAAGAATGGCTGGTTTACTTGTGCGATCAGGTTGAAGCCGAACATGGCTACGGCGGACTCTCGAGCATACTGCCCTACGACTTCGATCGTTACATGCCCATGGAATTTCAACTGGCGCAGCAATATGTCGGTCTGGAAGTTGACTCAATGGTGCACAACTTCAAACGAGAATTGCTTGATCACATCAAAGGTGTCAACTGGTACACCATTGTAGGCACTCGATTTACCGAGCAACTGGGAGGTAAAGACGGATTACGCCACGCCTTAAGCGGACGTGGCGACGTCGAGATGCTGGATTATCAGGGCGGACTGATCATTCGCGCCGGCGCTTTACCCGAACTGGGCGCTATCCATGAACCTCTGCCCGTAACCTATGTAGCGGTGAACCGCGTTTTGAAACAGCTTCGTAATCCAAAACCCGATCAACTGCACACTTATTCACCCTACGGTAACTGCTTCGAACAAGACAGTACCGAGCGCTGGTACGCGCGATTCGACCAAGACGATGCGCATTCGAAAACTCCAGCACGAATAGAGGCCGGTCAGCCTTGTAGCGCCGCGGGTTATTGGTTCAGCCCCGCACAGGCAAACTCCCGACGTTACTTCGACTTGGGGGAAATAATGCCTCGGTTCAGTGGCTCGAATTGGGGCGATACGCTTTGGTATTGGTCAGGTGATTGAAATCGACAACATTGCGCAAGCTTCGGCTCTGCTCCAACAGCATTTACGTTATCTAGGAACACATGAGCTCCGATGAAAACGAAACAAAATCTCCTTGGCGACGCTCAATATGCGGAGTTTCTCGCCTACAGCGTGGACACCGAGGAGTTCTGGAAAAACAACACCTTTGAATCTGACTCCCCGGAACAGGAAGCCTCACTGCGGGCGAATCACTTCAAGACAGTTGCTTTAAAAAAGCTGCTGATCTCCTATACCGCCGGCGTCGATATTCCAGAGTTAGAGCCTCTGCTTGAAGACCTGATTTCAAAATATGAAGTACGCCAGCAAAAACTGGCAGCTTTCGAACAGATCGCGAATATCTCTCCACTGGCTATCGACAGCTGGCTGGACGAATATGAAGAGTGCGTACAGGTGATCAGTCTGTGTGTCCTGCTCCACCGCACTGATCTTCTGAAACGGTTCATAAGCCTGGTGGACAATGCGGGTTTCAAGGGAGAGGACGCACTCTACGAAGATCTTCTCTGCAAAGTGTTGCCTGATCGAGACGATGTTGATGAGTGGTTTCACGATGTCTACACGCCGTTGATACAGGCGATTTACGCAGATGAAAAAGAAGAAGCTTCCGAGCTGCTACTGACTTATTGCAAACAATGGTATCCCGCATTCCGGCATGCGCCTTGGCACGACGCTCACCTACAGGGAGAGGACGGGAACTACGTGGGCTATTGGGCGTTTGAAGCTGGCGCCGTCGCATTTTTGTATGGCATCGATGATCACGCCGTCGACCATATGGTTTACCCGAAAGATCTGGTCGACTACGCGAGAAATCATCAAAGCCCACGAATGACACAAGTTGGCCGAATCGTTGCCGGCGATGCATGCAGCCGGACCGGCTATTGGTTCACGCCTGCTCAGGCGAACTCCCGCCGTCATTTCCAACAGGGTGAACTCATGCCGAAGATCAACGACTCCCGTTGGGGCGATACGCTTTGGTATTGGTCAGGTGAAGCGTGAGTGCAGGAATAAAAGCGAGCGAACGCCAATCCTTTTTCAGCAGACGCCACTACGCACACTTTCTCAGGGAACATGATGCTGTCGTGGAGTTCTTCAAGACCAATCGCTTCCAATCAGATTCTGACGACGAAGAAGCGAGCCTGCGCGCGGCATTCTTTCAGAGACTGGCGCTTGATAAGTTGCTTGCAACTTATACCGTTGGCGAGCCTATCGAAGCTCTCCTCCCGTTACTCGAAGACTTGCTCGATCAGTATGAACTGCGCCAGCAGAGGCTGGCCGCCTACGAAGATGTACCGCAAATCTCACCACTCGCCATTGATGATTGGCCAGATGAATACGAAGAAGCCGTTCAAGTGATCAGCCTGTGCATTCTGCTCGACCGCAAGGACCTGCTCATACGATTCGTTAAACTTCTGGACGACGCTGGTTACGCCGGGGACGACACGCTCTATGAAGACCTGCTGAAAAAAGTCCTGCCTGATCGGCAAGACGTTGATCAGTGGTATCACGACGTCTACACCCCTCTCGTACAGGCAATTTATGCCGACACACGCGAAGAGGCGTCCCTGCTGCTCAAGGAGTATTGCCAGACTTGGTATCCAGCTTTCGAACAAGCGCCTTGGCACGATACGCACTTACAGGGCGACGACGGTAACTACGTCGGCTACTGGGCATTCGAAGCTGCGGCGATTGTCTTTCTGTATGGCCTGGATGATCGCCATGTCGATCACTGGGTTTACCCGAAAGATCTCGTCGAGTACGCGCGAAGTCGGTGAATCGATTGCACCGGAATTCGTATCCCCCAACTGAGCTCAGCCGAGCAATCCAGTACTCATCAGCAGCTCCTGCAAGCCTTTTGGCACCAAGGGCGCCTGCTCGCTGAAGCTTGAGCTGTCATGCCAGAGCGCGGTGAAGGGCGCGCCGTCGCTTTCATGGCCATCGATCTGTGCGTGGTCGTAAACGCCCAGATCGACAAACGTCGCGTCGTATACCTGGACAATTTCGTGTCCCGGTTTGCCGTTGTAAACGAAAAGACTTTCGAGTGTGCCGAGCAGGCGCACATCGGTCATAGACAGGCCCAACTCTTCCTGCACTTCGCGCACGATCGCTTCAGCGCTGGTTTCGCCAAATTCGATACCGCCGCCGAGAGGCCGAAAGCAGGTTTGCTGGCTGACCGGATCGCGAAATTCGTTAACCAGAATTTTCCCGTTGTGATGAAAAACGCAAAGTGCGAGCGCGCGAATGCGGTGTTCGGCCATGACTGAAGTCCATTTACAAGTGTGTGGCGCGGCATTTAAACATGCTTTGCGCGACACACCCTTGGACGTCACTGGAAAAGGGTCGCCTCAGACCGGAGAAATCGTTGCGAGCAGGCCGATCAGAATGGTCAGTGTCAGAAAACCACCCAGAAAAATCGCCATCTTGTTCATGTTGCTCTCCTCAATGCTGAGCTTGCGGTGCACTGGGCGCTTCGGGATGAAGGACTGCCGCGAGTGCCGAACCGTGGGGCTATTTTGAGCGGATGACTGAGCTGGTAACAGAGGCAGATCCAGTGAAAAAATACGGATCAGATGCGCATCTGATCCGCATGGGCCATGGGCCGATATTCAGATCGCCGCACAAGGGTTCAATTTCGGCGTGGTTGACCTAGAGTCATTGCCGTCGCGACAACAACAAGAAAATCCTGGAGTGAACATGACCGACCTGAACCTGCAACCCATCGTCGCCGCATCGCTAGGCAAATGGCACGAAATGATCCGCACCGGCAACCTCAGCACCCTGCCCGGCCTGCTCGACCCGCAAGCCGTGTTCCGCTCGCCGATGGCCCACACGCCTTATCCGGGCGCGCCAGTGGTGTCGATGATCCTCAATACCGTGTTCGAGGTGTTTGAAGACTTCACCTATCACCGTGAGCTGGCGACTGCCGATGGCTTGAATGTGATTCTGGAGTTCAGCGCCAAGGTGGGTTCGAAGGAACTGAAAGGCATCGACATGATTCGCTTCGATGAGCACGGCAAGATTGTCGAGTTCGAGGTGATGGTGCGGCCACTCAGCGGTCTGCAAGCCTTGGGCGAAGAGATGGGCCGGCGGCTCGGTGCTTATCTGGCGTCCGCCAAAGCCCTGTAGGAGCTGCCGCAGGCTGCGATCTTTTGATCTTGATCTTTCAAAAGCAAGATCAAGATCAAAAGATCGCAGCCTCGTTTCACTCGACAGCTCCTACAAAACTATTTGCCATAAAAAACCCACTGACCGTCGCCGGTTCAGTGGGTTTTGTGTGTCAGGCGTCTGGTTACAGAGCCATGTCACGTGCAGCGTTTTCCTTCGGAGCTTCAGCCTTTTCAGCTGCAGGTGCGGCCGGAGCAGCCACCTGACCGATCACTGGAGGTGTCGGCAGTTCGAGGATCTTGGCGGTGTAGGCCCATTCTGCAGCCACTTTGGCTGGATCGCTGTTCAGCTGGGTGCCGTAGCTTGGCACGATCTGGTGCAGCTTGGATTGCCACTCAGGCGTTGCGACTTTGTCTTTGAAGACTTTCTGCAGCACGCTCAGCATGATCGGTGCAGCGGTCGACGCGCCTGGCGATGCGCCCAGCAGACCGGCGATGGAGCCGTCTTGTGCAGCAACGATTTCGGTGCCCAGTTTCAGCACGCCGCCAGCGGCTTCATCGCGCTTGATGATCTGCACGCGTTGGCCGGCTTGCCACAGGCGCCAGTCTTCGGCTTTGGCGTTCGGGAAGTATTCCTTCAGCGCGTTCAGACGGTCTTCATCCGACAGCATCAGTTGGCCAGCCAGGTACTCGACCAGCGGGTATTCCTTGATGCCGACCTTGGTCATAGGCCAGATGTTGTGGGTGGTGGTGCTGGTCAGCAGGTCCAGGTACGAACCTTCCTTGAGGAACTTGGTGCTGAAGGTTGCGAATGGGCCAAACAGGATGACGCGCTTGCCGTCCAGAACACGGGTGTCCAGGTGCGGAACGGACATCGGTGGTGCGCCAACCGACGCTTTACCGTAGGCCTTGGCCAGGTGCTGTTCAGCGATGGCCGGGTTATCGGTCACCAGGAACGAGCCGCCTACCGGGAAGCCAGCGTATTCCTTGGCTTCAGGAATGCCCGACTTCTGCAGCAGGTGCAGTGCACCGCCGCCCGCGCCGATGAACACGAACTTGGCATCGGTTTCGGTTTTAGTGCCGTCTTTCAGGTTTTTGTAGCTGACGCGCCAAGTGCCATCGGCATTCTTGGTGATGTCCTGGACTTCGCTCGACAGTTTCAGATCGAAGTTAGGCTTGGTCTGCAGGTACGTGGCGAACTGGCGGGTGATTTCGCCGAAGTTCATGTCGGTACCCAGCGGGCTCCAGGTGGCCGCGATTTTCTGGTTCGGGTCACGCCCTTCCATCATCAGCGGGACCCACTTCTTGATCACAGCCGGGTCTTCGGAGTACTGCATGCCGGCGAACAGCGGGCTCGCTTGCAGGGCTTCGTAGCGCTTTTTCAGGAACTTGATGTTGTCATCGCCCCACACAAAGCTCATGTGCGGAGTGGTGTTGATGAACGAGCGAGGGTTCTTCAGAACGCCTTGCTGAACCTGCCAGGCCCAGAACTGACGGGAGACCTGGAACGCTTCGTTGATCTCGACGGCTTTCGGGATCGTTACGTTGCCTTTGTCGTCTTCCGGGGTGTAGTTCAGCTCGGCAAGTGCCGAGTGACCGGTACCGGCGTTGTTCCAGCCGTTGGAGCTTTCGAGGGCGACGCCGTCGAGGCGCTCGACCATTTCCATCGACCAGCCTGGCTCCAGCTCATTGATCCACACACCGAGGGTGGTGCTCATGATGCCGCCGCCGATCAGCAGAACGTCGACTTTCTTTGCTTCGTCAGCATTGGCGGATGTCATCCCCATCGCCAAAGCCAGACCCAGCAGGGCTGTGTTCACTTTTTTAAACATCTGTTGCACCTATGATAAAACGCCTTCCGCCCGCCGCTGTTATCTGCATGCGATCCGCTTTGATGACGCTCAGGCTAGCGTCGCAGATTCCGGCACACTTCAATTTTGACGGGTGGGCACACAAGGCCGACATGCTGCATCGACCTCAGTTAATGTCCCTTCTGAACTGACTTCTTATCATTATTGGCTCAGCTACTTGAGCGACAGGGATTCCGTCGGCCCGCCCTGAGGCAAGCAAACTGAATAAGGTCAAACCAAGTTGGCGCGAAGAATATCACGTCAGGGCAAACCCGCGCGTCTGTTCCCGACTTGAGAGTCTTTTTCCGCTCAGGACACTATCGGCCGACGAAGGCTGAACATGATCCCTGAAGACTAAGGATGTGGAAGGAGTGCCTAAGTTCTGGATAACCTGCTAAGTTGTACGATGACTGACGAACAAGTCGCGCAGTCATCACCCATAACAACAAGGAAACAACGTCCATGACCAAAACCCGACTCCTCATCGGTTTCCTCTGCGCCTTTAACGGCTACGCCATGGCCGCGTCGGCCCCGGCAGAAAAAGATGTCGCCCAAGCGGTCGATCATCTGACCCAGGCAATGTTGCACAAGGACATCGCCGAACTGAATGCACTCACCGCGCCCAACCTGACCTACGGCCATTCCAGCGGCAAGATTCAGGACAAGAAGGAATTCATTGCCGACATCGAAACCGGCAGAAGCGCTTTCAAGACCCTCGAGATGCAGAAGCAGACCATCACACTCTCAGGCGATACCGCGCTGGTACGCCACCACTTTTCCGCGCAGGCGTTGAAAGGAACCGAGGTGGTGCCGACCGAGATCGAGAACTTTCAGATCTGGCAGAAGCAGGATGGCAAGTGGTTGCTGGTGGGGCGGCAGGCGTTCAAGTTTTGAGGGGAGCTATCTAGCCTGAATGGATATTGACCGGGCTGGCCTCATCGCGGGCAAGCCCGCTCCCACAGGGTTCGATGTTGTAAATGCAATTGTGTTTACACCACCGCCCATTGTGGGAGCTGGCTTGCCAGCGATGAGGCAAATTAAGACGCCACAACTGCAATTGTTCCAACCGCTTTCACAACCGAAACCGATCCACCGACTGCGCCAACTGCCCCGCCAGACTCGACAACTCATCAGTCGTATTCGCCGTTTGCCCGATCACCCGACTGTTGCCCTCGGACATCCCGGCAATCATTTCCACCTGATGGGCAATCTCGTTACTGGCCTGGCTCTGCTCGCCAATCGTGCGGGTGATGTCGTTGACCAGTTGCGTCGTGCTCAACGTCGCATCGAGGATTTCGCGGATGGCCCGCTCGACATCCGCCGTCACCGCCATGCCCTTGTCGACCTGCGCGACACCCGCCTCCATGCTGCTGACCGCCTCGCGGGTGCTGTGCTGAATGCGCGCGACCATCGCAGCGATTTCCTGGGTGGAAGCGCTGGTGCGCGCCGCCAGACTGCGTACTTCGTCCGCGACCACTGCAAAACCCCGTCCCTGCTCGCCGGCCCGGGCTGCTTCAATGGCGGCGTTGAGCGCCAGCAGATTGGTCTGGTCGGCGATGCTCTTGATCACCTGAATGATGTTGAAAATGGCTTCGGATTCCTGATCCAGTGTGCGGATCACTTGTGCCGACTGTTGCGCCGAACGCGCGATATCGTCCATATCGCTGACCACTTGATGAATCACTCCGCCGCCCTCTTTCGCCAGGGTTTCGGCTTGATTGGCCATGCTCAGGGCACGTTCGGCGTGGCGGGTGATTTCCTCGATGCTCGCGGTCATCTGGCTGGCGGCGGCGGCCATGGTGCCGGCGGCGACGCTTTGTTGTTGACTGCTGTCGGCGACCTGATGGCAACCCTGACTAAGTTGTTCGCTCATGCCGCTGACGCCGTGAGCGTTGCGCCGCACCACATCGATCATGTCGCGCAAGTCGCGCTGCATGGTCGCCAGCGTACGGATCAAGACACTGGCTTCGTCCTTGCCGGACGGCTCGGCGATCGGCTCGCTGAGGTTGCCGTGGGCGATGCTTTCGGCGATGCGACTGGCGGTCTTCAGCGGCCCCATGATGCTCAGAATGACCCAGCGACCCTGTGCCAAAAGCAGCACCAGACTAGCGATCAACACCACACCGAGCGCGAGGTTGGCATTGCGGATCGCCGCTTCAGTGCCTGCGCTGGTCTGCCGCGTGTTGGTTTCGATCAACTCGCTCAACGCGGCCATTTGTTCTTCCAACTGGCCAAACGCCGTATTAAAGGTGCCCAGTTCCTGCTGAGCGGCATCGGGATTGTCCAGCGCCAACCCGACAATCCGCTCGCCGGTGTTGATGTAGGTGTCGAGGCTCGGTTTTATCTGCTCCAGCGCCGTGCGCAATGTCGGGTTGATCGGTAACTTGAGATTGTCTTCAAGTACCTCACGAAAATGCCCGGCATGCTCGTTGATCGAGTCGCGCACCTCGCTCGCCGTGCTGGTGCTTTTGCCCAGCCCCACCAGCATCGCCGAGTAGACATCGGCGCGCAGGGCGTCGTGCATCATGTCGGCTTCCATGTGGTTGCGCAGCGCGCTCATGCTCACCGCGTTATCGCTGACCGCCGAAGCCATCCGCTGATTGCCGACGTAGCTGACCAGACTCACGATCAGGGCCGTCAGCAAACTTGTCACAATCAGCAACATTAAACGCAGTTTGATCGACACCGGGTTTTCCTCCTTGGCCACGCCCGCAAACGCCTGTCAGACCTTGAGTTAAGCCTATTTGCGCAGGTCTGCCGCGCCAGAGCGTGTCAGCAGGTGTCGGCATGCAGGCACACTGGCGTAAAACTTTCGGATTGCGCGGCAAGTCTCACTTTTCAACGCGCACGGCTAACGCCTTCATCGCCGGTTAATGCCGGCAGGCTATTGAGTCCGTCGTTCTGAATTCTCATGCAGCAAAAGGAAACGCTATGAAACGCGCATTGTGGTTAGGTTTGCTCGGCACCTTCGCCATCGGAACCGCACAGGCGGCGACGGAAAAAGTCGCCATCAATCTGGTCAGCGCAGACGGCGCGCCGCAGGCGATCGGCTCGGTCACCATCAGTGAAACCGCGTATGGCCTGTTGTTCACGCCCGATCTGAAGTCCTTGCCGGCCGGCGTGCACGGTTTCCATGTGCATGAAAACGGTAGCTGCGAAGCCGGCATGAAGGACGGCGTGAAAGGCGCCGCACTGGCCGCTGGCGGGCATCTCGATCCGCAGAAAACCGGCAAGCACCTTGGCCCGTATGCTGACGGCCATTTGGGTGACCTGCCCGCGGTTTACGTGACTGCTGACGGCGTCGCCAACTACCCGGTGCTGGCGCCGCGCCTGAAAAAGATCGCCGAGATCAAGGGCCATGCGCTGATGATCCATGCCGGTGGCGACAACCATGCCGACATGCCCAAACCGCTGGGCGGTGGCGGCGATCGTATGGCTTGCGGGGTGATCTGACCCGTCGCAGTCTGAAGGCCGGGCAACCCGCAATGGCGTTGCCCGCGTCCGTCTTGCAATAACGCAGACTTTCCAGCCCCACGGAACTCCGGCCCACCGCGCCCCTCTCACATTATGTAATCCTTCCCTTTTTGCTTCGCGCTTGTGGAGGAACACCGTCATGCGCAAGTTAGTGCTCGTTTCTTCTTTACTCTTATGCCTGCCGGTCGGTTCGGCGTTGGCCCGCGTTGATGCTGGCGACGTTGCCACCTCGGCCGGTGTCTCCGCGTCGCTGTACTCGACCTTCAAGGATCACAAAATGGTGATTCCGGCCCGTGACGACTTGTCTGCATTTGTCGCCAGTGGCGGGGCCATTCGTGGGGTTTATCTTGAATCGGTACTGCAACAGGTTCGCCAGGACAACCCAGGGCTCAACGCCAGCGATGAAGATCTGGCCAATGCGATTCTGGTGCATTACGAAGGCCTCAATCAGTAGCCCTCACGGACAAAGCAGCCGATGGATGGCCGCTGAAGGCGCATAGGCAAAACCGTCCGACGGCCTCTATGATGGAGGCCATGACGACTTCCGCGCCTTTGCGCTCCCCTTGCCCGCCCGGCGCCTGCATTTGCGGGCGCGATCCGTTGCTGGAGACGCCCGGCGCGGACCTGCGCATCCTGCGTCTGACTCGCGGAGAAGAAAAAATCCTTCTCGCCCGGCTGGAAAAACTCAAAGACCTTGCCGACCTCGCACACTTGCAGAAGCGCATGTACGAGCAGTTGGGTATTCGTGTGGAAGTCGCGCCCGGGTTCAACGAAGTACGCACTATGCGCGGCATCGCCATTCAGATCGATGAATTACCAGGTATGTGCCGCAAGACCCGCGCCGCAATTCCGGCCGCGATCCGTCGCGGACTGGAAAACCACCCTGAAATCGCCTTCGAACTGCTCAACGCCCACGACTTGCTGCGCGACACCTGATCACTTTTTCAGACCGACCCGTTTGCGCATCTCGGCCGTGATGCTCTGGCGGGTTTTCTTCATGTCGGCCCACGGTTCATCGCCGACCTCAGCCAAGCGCTCGTGGACATTGTGCACGTTCCACTGATTGCCGCCCTTGATCTCGGCGACCTCTTCACGAAACAGTGGCACCGATACCGGCAAGCCTTCACGGGTGCGCGCCGCGTAGGCGCAGATGGTGGTGGCGCCGAGACCGTTGCGCAGATAGTCGATGAAGATCCTTCCAACGCGATTCTTCGGCCCGGACACCGCCGAAAAACGGTCTGGCAACAGCTTGGCGATATGACTGACGATGGCGTGGCTGAAATCCTTGACCTCATCCCAGCCGAGTTTGCGGGTCAGCGGCACCACCAGGTGAATGCCCTTGCCGCCGCTGGTTTTGAGGAACGCTTTCAACCCCAGTTCATCGAGCACGGTCAAAGTCAGCGCCGTCGCCTCGACCATGCTTTTCCACGGCAATGCCGGATCCGGGTCGAGATCGAGGACGAATCGATCGGGCTTGTCCAGATCGACGGTGGTAGCGTTCCAGGTGTGCAGCTCGACGGTGCTCATCTGCACTGCGCCGATCAGTGCTTCGGCGTTATTGATCAGCATCACCGGTTGCCCGGTAACGTCCTTGTCCAGCGTAGTGATGCCGGGAATTGCCAGGCGTTCGGCGTTTTTCTGGAAGAACAACTCACCGGCGATGCCGTCCGGCGCCCGCACCAGCGCCACCGGACGCTCCTTGAGTTGCGGCAGGATCCATTCGGCGACGCTGGCGTAATACTCGGCCAGTTGCATCTTGGTGGTGCCGCTGACCGCGTCGATGACTCGATCCGGGTGAGTGATGCGCACCTTACCGTTGGCCAGTCCGAGTTGTGACGGTGCGGTGTCGGTATTGCTCGCCGGGGCTTTTTTTGTCTGCTTCTTCGCAGGCGTTTTTTTCTCTGCAGTCTTCACCGGTTTCGCTCGCTCCTCAGTGATGTCCTTGGCTGGCTTGTCATCGCGCAAGCCGTGAAACACAGCGTGGCGGACCGAACCGTCCTTGGTCATTTCGGCAAATGCGACTTCAGCCAGCAGTTTCGGCTTCAGCCAATGCACACCTTTGACCTCGAAGCCGCTGGGTGGATTGATCACCGCAGCCGTCTTCATCTGCAACGGTTTGAGCTGGGCCAGAATGCTTTTCAACGTCGACTCGTTGAAACCGGTGCCGACCTTGCCGGCGTAACGCAATTCGCCACTGTCACGGTCATGCAGCCCCAACAGCAATGCACCGAAGGCACTGCGCGAACCTTTCGGATCGGTGTATCCAACCACCACGAATTCCTGCCGGTGTTTGCACTTGAGCTTGATCCAGTCGCTACTGCGCCGCGACAAATACGGCGAGCCGAGGCGTTTGCCGATCAGGCCTTCCATCTGCATCTGGCAGGCGCTGTTAAGCAGTGCATCCGGCGTTTCGTCGAAGGCTTCTGAGAAACGCAGCAACGGTTGCTCATGATTGCCGAGCACCGTGGCCAGCGCGGCGCGACGTTCCTCCACCGGCACCTCACGCAGGTCGACACCGTTGAGATATGGCAGATCGAACAGGTAGTAGAGAATGTTGCCGCTACGTCCCGCTTCAAAGGCATTTTGCAGGGCCTGAAAGTCCGGCACGCCGTGTTCGTTGGCGACGACCATTTCACCGTCCAGCCATGCCGATTCCAATCCCAGCGCGGCCAGGGCTTCGGCCTGTTGCGGCAACTTGTGCGTCCAGTCGTGACCGTTGCGGGTGAACAGTTGCACCTGATCATGATCGATGCGCGCCATGATCCGGTAACCGTCGAATTTGATCTCGTAGCTCCACTGTCCTTCGGGTGCGCTGTCGACCAGCGTGGCCAACTCCGGCTTGAGTTGCGTCGGCAGTTTCGCCTTGTGCGCGCCGGTGAGCTTGCCGGTCGCGGGTTTGCGGGTCTTGGCCGGGGGCTTCTTTAGCGGTTTGCTTTGCTCGGCGGCCAGTTTGGGTTTGCCCACTATCGTGCGTTCGCTCAGCACACTGTCCGGCTCGGCCACCAACACATCGTAGTCATCCTGCGGCCGTGCGGCGTTGTCCTGATGCTTGATCAAAAACCACTGTTCCTTCTTGCCTGGCATGTGCGTGCGCACCAGGTTCCAGATGCCGCCGAGCTTCTCGCCTTGCAGCTCGAACTTGAGCTTGCCCTTGGCGTAAGCCTTGTGCGGATCTTCCAGCGGAATCCACACGCCACGATCCCAGACAATCACATCTCCGGCGCCGTAATGCCCTTCGGGAATGCTGCCCTCGAACGTCGCGTAATCCAGCGGATGATCCTCGACATGCACCGCCAGACGTTTGACCTTAGGGTCGAGTGACGGCCCCTTCGGCACCGCCCAACTCTTCAACGCACCATCGAGTTCCAGGCGAAAGTCGTAATGCAGGTGCGAAGCGTCGTGCTTCTGGATGCAGAACTGCAACGCGTGATCCGTGGTGGCTTTGCGCCCCGAACGCTTGACGGCGGCCGGTTCCGAGGTCGCCGAAAAATCGCGCATGCGGTTGTAGTCGTCGAGGTTCCTGTTCATCGCGCACCTGCCTTGCTTCAGCCAATTCGGGTCACGGTCAGCGCTACCACCGCGATCCGGTCGACCCGTTGATAGCCGGGATTGAGCAACTCCTCGCCGAAGACGTCCGGATCGATTTCGTGGTACGTCCAGCCAAAGCGCTTCTCGTCCAGTCGAGGCAACACGGTGTCGAGAAACGGATCGCGACCATCGACCATCGCCACGCCGGTGTAGAGCAGCAGCGAGCCGCCCGGCGCCAGCCTGTTCAGCGCCTGCTCGACGATGCGCAGCGACAGCCCTGCCCCCAGCGTCCCGCCACCGTGACGATAAGCGCGCTCTGCCGGATCGGCCATGTACGGTGGGTTGGCGACGATCAGGTCGAACTCGCCGTCGACGCCCTGCAACAGATCACTGGCGCGCACTTCGACGTTAGCGACCTCTGCCAGCACCGCGTTGATCGCGGTCAGGCGCAGCGCCGCGGGATTGATATCCAGCGCCAGCACTTGCGCCTCGCGACGAGCACGGCCAATCAGAATCGCTCCGACGCCCGCCCCACAACCAATGTCCACCGCGCGCTGGATGGGCGCGAAGTTCTGTTGCAAGTGGGCATGAATCAATTGGGCGAAACGGTAGGTGTCGGGGCCGAAAAACACCGCATCCGCCGCGTCGGTGGGAAATGCTGAATGCACGAACAGCAAATCATCCAGGCTTGACCAGCGCACGCGACTTTTTAACTGACCTTCGTAGGCATCAATGATCTGCGCGTCTTCCAGTTGCCGCTGTTCATCGGCCGACAACAACCCCGGGGCGAACGGACGCGACCAGCCGAACACATCGCGCAACGAGTCGGCCATCTCGCCCTCGTCACGCTGGTTGACCCGTTGATGGGTCAACGGCGTCGGTGTGACGAACCGATATCCGTCTGCCAACAAGCGCCGGCCCAGTTGCAGCAGCACGAGGTCGTTGGGGCACAGTTGTTCTTCCTGATTCATCGGTGATGTCCTAAAGCAAGCGGGATTTGAGTTCGATAAAACGGCGGGTAGCGAGCAGCCCGGCCGGATGTGCATGGCGGGCCGGGGCGAGCCAGGGGATCAGAATCGCCATTTGCGCCAAGGCATCCTGACCTTGCAGCGCGGCGTTGAGCGCCTGAACATCGGGATCCTGTTCAAGCCCTTCGATGGGTGCTGCGGTCTGACTGTGCCGCCGAACAGGTTTCGCTTTATCCGATGGTGTCCAGTCGCCGGCGATCCAGTCATGCACCAGCTGTTTTTCGTAGGCATTGAACACGCCGAACATCGCCGCACCGTCGCCGGCGATCAGCTGCCAAAAGCGGCTGCCCTGCGGGTCTTCATGGCGTTTGATCCAGCCTTTGTCTTGCAGTGCCTGAAGAAAACCGGCCAATTGCTCCGGTGCGGCGAGCCACTGATTGACGGTCTTCCCTTCGAAGCGGCAGTAATCGGAGTGCATGTGCTGGGCAAACGGACACTTGCGTTCAAGCATCGCCAGCAACTCACGCTCAAGATCGAAACCTTCGATGATCGCGCGGCTGCCCTGCCCCAGGTCGTTGAGCCGATAGCCCAGCGCGACCCGGCGCAGAAACTCGCCGCGATCGGCCTCAAGGGGCAGCAGATCGAGCGCCGCCTGCACAGCCTTTTGCGCATGGCCCGTGCTGGCGTTGTCGATGGTCACATGCAGGGTGAAGTAGTAGGGATCGATGCCCAGCTCGCTGAGTTCGTAACTGCTGATCAACAGGTGCAACGGCAGTTGTTCGTAGCCGAGGTTGTAGCCGATCACTTCGGGCAAGTAATCCATACCGCAGACACCGAGGGCCAGTTGTATCGCGCCCTGCAGGTAGCGTTCATCGTCGATGGCGCTGCCATCCTGCAAATCGTGCTCGGCGAGTAATTTCTGGTAAATCACCACGTGATTTTGCGCCGGATTGCCTTCGCCCAGTTCCTCCAGAAAAGTTCGCAGCAGGCCTTGGAAACGCGGGTCCTGCCAGCGCGGCAACAGACCATGGAGCCAAGCGCCATCGACCAGTTTGGTCGGTGCGACCGCTTGCAGAAAATACAGTGCCTGCGCCTTGCCACGGAAGAATTGCCGAGGCCCGCCGGCCTTGCGCTGTTGCAGGTAATCGGCGTATTGCCGGGCGACATCGGCGCAATGTGCGGCCACCCAGGCGTGCCAGGTCGTGGGATCTTCGGGCAGAGAGTCGGCCAGTTGCGCGGCATATTGCAGTTGCTCCTGCAAAAATGCCTGCGCAAGCTCTTGGGGATTGTCATCACGCAACAACGCTTCATAGGCTTGCCGGATGTTCCCGGCGGTGTTCATCGCATGCGGTTGGGCAGGTCCGGCCTGCAGGTGTGTCAGGACAGTCATGGCAAAATTCTCGGTCGGTTGGCAGGACGCTGATCCACACGCCTCTACAGCAGCAGAGAGGCAGCGCCTGCGAAAAATTCAATCGACGTGAAAATTGCCCGGACGGACGGCGACGCAGCTCCGTGACGGAGCTGCTGGTGGCAATGATTATTTGACGTTACTTCAGGCCTGACCTTTGGCCTGCTGTTCCAGATGCACCTGCAACTCAGGATCGATCTGCAAGGCTGCCGCCAACTCATCCAGATAACTGCGCTCGGCGTCCTGCTGGTCATCCACCAGCATCACGCTGACCAGATACATTTCAGCGGCCATGGCCGAATCGCCGTTGGCCGCCTGCGCGACTTCGTCCGCGTCCAGCGGTTTCGCGACTTCTTCGTCAAACCATTGCTGCAATTGTGGATCGTCGGTGTGTTTGCTGATTTCCCCACTGATCATCTGTTGCTCCCGGGCGTCGATCTCACCGTCAGCCTTGGCTGCCGCGATCAAAGCACGCAGCACCGCGTGGCTATGCTCTTCGATTTCCGGGCCGGCAAGGAGGTTAGCCGTTTGCGGCGTTTGTTGCGGTGCCGAACTGGCCTGGCTGCGTTGCCAGGCCTGATACGCCTGGAACGCCATCATCCCTAGCGACGCCAGCGCCGCATAATTGGTCCCGCCGGAACGACTTTGCGTGCGGCCACCGCCGCCCAGTGCGCCACCCAATGCGCCGCCAAGATCACCACCGGCACCGCCGCCGAGCAAACCACCGAGCAAGCCGCCCAAGCCGCCAAGTCCACCGGCAGATCCGCCGCCGCTGGCGGCGCCCGAGCCGCCACCGAGCAGACCACCCAGTAAGCCACCGAGGCCGCCCACACCATCACCGGCGGAGGCTGAAGATTGTTGTCCCGCCGAGGCCTGGCCTCGCAGCAGTTGTTCGAGCAAATCGCTGGTGTTCATGACGTCATCCTCAGGCAAGGGCAGTGACTGCGTCTGGCAACGATAGACCCCGACAGCCATTGCGCCAGCACCGTTTGGCTGAGACTCGAAGCTGCGGCGGATTTCGCCCGCGTATTTTTTCACCGGCCAGCTAAGATTCATCAATGGTGAACCTTATCCCGGCCAGACCGGTCGATAGCTGCAACCCCGACCCGGTTTGCCGGCGCCCTTCCAATCAAGGGTGATACCCGGCTTGCTTCACTTTCTGGAGAACGCCCCCGTGATATCGACCGTACACATCGCCAGGCTCAAAGCATGGGGCGCCCATGGTTTTACTGCGACTGGCGTGGTCACCGCTTTTCTGGCCACCCTCGCCCTCCTGGAAAACCAGCCGACCCATTGCCTGATGTGGCTGGGCGTGGCGCTGATTGTCGACGGACTCGACGGGGCACTGGCGCGCAAGGTCAACGTGCAATCGGTGCTGCCGAGCTTCGACGGTTCGATCCTTGATCTGGTGATCGATTACCTGACGTATGTGTTTATTCCGGCGCTGTTCATCTATCGCTACATTCCGTTGCCCGACTACACCTTGCTGCTGACCGTGTCGCTGATTCTGGTGTCGTCGCTGTTCTGCTTCTGCAACGTCAACATGAAGAGCAAGGACAACTACTTTGTCGGGTTTCCTGCAGCATGGAATGTGGTCGCGCTGTGTCTGTACATCATCGGTCCGGGGCCGTGGATTACTTTTCTGACGGTGATTGGTCTGGCGCTGCTGACCGTGACGCGGATGAAGTTTTTGCACCCGTTCCGTGTGCGGCGCTTTATGCCGATCAACATTGCGGTGACGGCGATCTGGCTGCTGTGCAGTCTGTCGCTGGTGCTGAACCACCCAGTGATCAACCCGTTGGTGATGGGCCTGTGGTTGCTGATGTCGGCGTACTTTCTGGGGATCTGCATCTGGCGCACGGCGCTGGAGTGGTTTGATCGGCCGCAGGTGAAATAGACTCCAGAGCCAAACACAAATCCATTGTAGGAGTGAGCCTGCTCGCGATAGCGGTCTGTCAGCTGAATATTTTTGACTGAAAGACCGCTATCGCGAGCAGGCTCACTCCTACAGGGATCTTCATTTAGCGTTTGGTAACCACCACCTCCAGATACTCACTCGGCACCACCAGCGACGCCTCCCCCGCCCGATTCAACCGATTGAGCAAATCCGCCAGATCACTCTCCAGCGCCTGCCCGCTCTCCGGCGGCAGTGCCGCGAAAGCCTTGTGCACCGGTCCGTACCAATGGCGGAAAATGTCGATGAAGTGCGCGGCGGAACGATAGCGGAAATTGAACTCGCGCCGCGTCACGCGCAGCAGAAAATCGCGGTCATCGAAATGCTTGTGCAGCCAGGCATCGGAGCCCCAGTTAGAGGGCGGTTGTGCGCCGGCAGGTGGTGGCAGATGCCGGCCGAGGGTCTTGAACATCTGGCCAACGAAACCCTCTGGCGTCCAGTTGGCCAGACCGATCCGCCCGCCACGGCGACAAACCCGTCCCAGTTCGGCGGCAGCCTTGTCCTGATCCGGCGCGAACATCACGCCAAAGGTCGACAGTACCGCGTCGTAGCTCTCATCGGCGAATGGCAGTGCCTCGGCGTCGGCGACCTGAAACGTCACTTCAAGATGCTCTGCCCGCGCGCGATCCTGACCGCGTTCAAGCAGTGCCGCGACGTAGTCGGTCGAGGTGACCAGACAACCACGCCGCGCCGCCGCCAACGTCGCATTACCGTTGCCGGCAGCGACATCCAGTACCTCCTCGTCGCAATGCAGATCGCAGGCTTCGGCGAGGTTTTCGCCGACAATTTGCAGGGTGGTGCCGATCACGGCGTAGTCGCCACTGGCCCAGGCGACTTTCTGGCGTTCTTTCAAGGCAGTGAGATCAATCGGGGTACTCATGACAGTGAGCTCCGCTACAAATTGGATCAGCGATTATTCGGCCGTAGTCGGGTCAATGACCGTCATTACACGCGCCACACTGTTGGCAGGAAAACCACCGAGCCTGGCGTGTTCGCGCACCTGCTCTTCGTCAGGCGCGATGTACACGCAATAGATTTTGTCTGCGGTGACGTAGCTCTGCAGCCACTGCACCTGCGGGCCGAGCTCGCGCAACACATCACAGGACGTTTGCGAAACGGCTTTGAGTTCTGCTTCCGACAGCTTTCCGGCTCCTGGAATCTCGCGTTCAATCACGAATTTCGGCATGGCAACCTCGCGTTCTTGTTATGTGCCAGGGCCGGCAGTGACCCTGCTCGCTCACTATCGCGCCGCGACTGATCGGCGTCCCCGCCGATCGTCTGGCAAGCCAATAAAACCGGGGGTTTGCCGATGAGCGGTGGCAATCTGTAAAGCGTCTGGAACACCTTCAGGATTGCCATGGCACGGGGATTGGTTTCTGATGCACGCTCGCTTCTGGAACGGACTCGACCGATGGCACTGCAAATTGATTGGCTCGCGCATCACATGCGCCACAGCGACCGCTATGCCGAGTGGATTCACCAACAATTCCCCTACGAATACATCGACCACCCGCTGGCCGAATGGCAACGTGAATTTGCCGAAGGCCAAAGCAATGGCAATTGGTCCTGCCTGATCGCCATGGACGGTGAACATCTGCTCGGCGGCGCGGCGCTGGCACGCGATGACCTCGCCCTGCGCCCTGATCTCGGGCCTTGGCTGGCCTGCGTGTTCGTCAGCCCTGAAGCGCGCGGGCAAGGGCTGGCAGAACGCTTGATTGCAGGGATTTGTCAGGAGGCGAAAGATTGCGGATTCGCGCGTTTGTACCTGCACACGCAGAACAAGCAGGACTACTACGCCAAGCGCGGCTGGCAAGTCCTGGAGCGCTTTCGCGCCTGGGACAACGAACAATGGCTCATGGTCCGCGACCTATGAGCCATTGGTTCTGTTGATCAAGCGGCAGGCGCCTTCGCCTCCTGCAGCAACTGCTGGATCATCTGCTCCTGCGCTTCGTAGCGACCTTCGCCGAAGTGGCTGTAACGCACCTGCCCCTTGGCGTCGATCAGGTAGTGCGCCGGCCAATACTGATTGTCGAAGTTGCGCCAGATCGCGTAGTTGTTATCGATGGCCACGGGGTAGGTGATGCCGAGCTTTTTCACCTGATCCTTGACGTTATCGATGATCCGCTCGTAACCGTATTCCGGGGTGTGGACGCCGATCACCACGAGGCCGTCCTTCTCGTATTTTTTCGCCCAGTCTTTGACGTACGGCAGGGTGTGCTGGCAGTTGATGCAGTCGTAGGTCCAGAAGTCCACCAGTACAACTTTGCCGCGCAGGGATTCAGCGCTCAGTTCTGGTGAGTTCAGCCATTGCACCGCGCCGGACAGTGACGGCATCGCGCCTTTGCCCTCCTCCATCGGCGAGTCCGCGCGGACTTTGCTGATGAAGTAGTCGACCACTTTTGGCACGTTTTCCAACACGCTTTTTTCGACGCTGGCGACGCCTTCAGAGGAGGTCTTTGCCAGCAAGGTTTTATCGAAGCCGGTGGCAATCACCGCTGCCGTTGCCAATACCGCAACCCCGGCACCACGACGCAACCAACCGGTGAACGGGATCGACGGTTTCAGGCGATTGACCAAGCCGCGTCCGGTGAAAATCAGCGTGCCCAGCGACAACGCACTGCCGGCGCCATAAGCCAGCAGCAACAGGCTGGTCTGCGCGTTGGCGCCTTGCAGCATGGCGCCGGTGAGGATCACGCCGAGAATCGGACCGGCGCACGGTGCCCACAGCAGCCCCGTGGCCACGCCGAGCATGATCGAACTCAACGGCCCGGCCTTTTTCCGCGTGTCCGGGTCGAGGCGATTGCCGAGCATCACGAAGGGGCGTGTCAGCCAGTCACCGATACGCGCCGAGATCAGCGACAGGGCGAACACACTCATCACGATCAGCGCAACGTAACGGCTGCTGTTGCTGACCTGAATCACCCATTCGCTACTGACCACAGCGAGGCTTGAGATCAGCGCGAAGGTCAGGGTCATGCCACCGAGGGTCAGCAGAATCGAGGTGCGGCTGCGTTGGGCGCCGGCAAACAGAAACGGCACCACCGGCAGAATGCAGGGGCTGAGCACGGTCAGCAGACCGCCGAGAAATGCGATGAGGTACATAGTGAATCACCCTTGATCAATGATTGTGAGGAGCCGTTCAGGCGCTCTGGCTTTCCAGCCATTGGCTCTGCGGCGTACGACTGGCGCCGTTCTCGGCAAACATCTGGCCTTGTGGCGTGCGGCTGGAGCCGTCCGCAGCAAACATCTGGCCTTGTGGCGTGTGGCTGGAGCCGTCTGCGGCAAACATCTGGCCCTGCGGCGTGCGGCTGGAACCGTCCGCTGCAATCAAGCCATCGGTGCCTTGCTTGGCCACCGGCGTCAGTTGGAAGCAGGTGCTGCTGTGACAGCTATGCTGTTCAACCGCAGCGTTGGCATGGGCGGCGACACCGGCCAGGCAGAAAGCGACGGCGGTGAAAAAGCGCGAGACGTTGTTCATGGTTTTGATCCTTCTATAAAGAGTGGCTTGATTGCCGCTGATGACTCAGTTGTCGTTGTTGCAGCCGTCGGCAAATTTGCTGTAATCGAGTACGCGGGTCTGACCGGCCGAATCGAGGTAGGTCATTCGCGCCTCGACGATGCCGCAGGACACCGAGTTGTCCTGTTTCAGCGAGATCACTTTCTGGATATCCAGGTGGGTGCCGTAGGTGTAGGTTTGCGGGGTGACATCGGCTTCGGCGCGGGCCGACAGCGTGCAGATGTTCAGCGCGGCAAACAGGCAGGCGGCGATTACGGATTTGTTGTTCATGGCGTTTTCCTCAAGGCTTCAGTGGGTTTGAGCCGAGGCGGTCTGTGTGTGCCTCGATGGAGCCTATTTGAGGCTCGCGAGGTATCGCGTCTGTGTCAGGAACAGGCGCGTTTCAATCGCTGTGTATCGCGGCCAGTGAGGGATACACAGCGATACAAAACCCTGAAAAAACCGCGTTTTTGCGTGTTCATGTATCCGTTGTCGCGGCAGATACACTGCAATACAAAGGCAGGCAGGCGAGCTGCACGAGGCTCGATAGACTGCACGGCATTCCCCTTTGATAGAGGTTCGGACCCGATGGAACATGTCGATCACATTCTCATCGTCGATGACGACCGCGAGATCCGTGAACTGGTGGGTAACTACCTGAAGAAAAACGGCCTGCGCACCACGGTGGTCGCCGATGGCCGGCAGATGCGCAGCTTTCTCGAAGCCAACACCGTCGACCTGATCGTGCTCGATATCATGATGCCCGGCGACGATGGCCTGCAGCTTTGTCGCGAACTGCGGGTGGGCAAACACAAGGCCACGCCGGTGCTGATGCTGACCGCGCGCAACGATGAAACCGATCGCATCATCGGCCTGGAAATGGGCGCCGACGACTATCTGACCAAACCGTTCGCCGCCCGCGAACTGCTGGCACGGATCAACGCCGTGCTGCGCCGCACGCGGATGTTGCCGCCGAATCTGGTGGTCACCGAAGCCGGCCGCTTGCTGGCCTTCGGCCGCTGGCAACTGGATACCTCGGCCCGCCATCTGCTCGACAAGGACGGCACCATGGTCGCCCTCAGCGGTGCCGAGTATCGATTGTTGCGGGTTTTTCTCGATCACCCGCAACGCGTGCTCAGCCGCGATCAACTGCTCAATCTCACGCAGGGCCGTGACGCTGACCTGTTCGACCGTTCGATCGATTTGCTGGTCAGCCGTTTGCGCCAGCGTCTGCTCGATGATGCGCGCGAGCCGGCCTACATCAAGACCGTGCGCAGCGAGGGTTACGTGTTCTCGCTGCCGGTCGAGATTCTCGGTGCGCCGGCATGACCGGCAATCTGCACTGGCCGCGCACCCTCGCCTCGCGCCTGTCGCTGATTTTCCTGATCGGCCTGCTGCTGGCCCAGGCGCTCTCGTTCGGCGCGCAGTATTACGAGCGTTACCAGAGTGCGAAAAACACCATGCTCGGCAATCTGGAAACCGACGTGTCGACCTCGATTGCGATCCTCGATCGCCTGCCTGCAGAAGAGCGCCCTGCCTGGCTCAAGCGTCTGGCGCGAAAAAATTATGGCTACCTGTTGAGCGAAGGTGAACCGGGCACGCCGATCGAGGTCGGGGATGTGCCGGTGGCCGTCACTTCGATCACGGAAGCCATCGGTGAGCGCTATCCGCTGACTTTCACCGACATTCCCGGGCCGAAGAAACACTTTCAGGGCCATCTGCGCCTGAGCGATGGCAGCCCGGTGACCATCGACGTGCGCCCCGCCATGGTCCCGTTATCGCCCTGGTTGCCGGTGGTCTTGCTCGGCCAACTGGCATTGATGATCGCCTGCACCTGGCTGGCCGTGCGCATTGCGGTTCGCCCCTTGACCCGTCTGGCCAACGCTGTGGAAACCCTTGACCCCAACGCCCACCCGATCAACCTCGACGAAAGTGGCCCGAACGAAGTGGTCTACGCGGCGCGGGCGTTCAACACGATGCAGGCGCGTATCGCTGCCTATCTCAAAGAACGCATGCAACTGCTGGCGGCGATTTCCCATGACCTGCAAACACCGATCACGCGGATGAAACTGCGCGCCGAGTTCATGGACGATTCGGCGGAGAAAGACAAACTGTGGAATGACCTCAGCGAAATGGAGCATCTGGTGCGCGAGGGCGTGGCCTATGCGCGCAGCATCCACGGCTCGACCGAGGAAAGCCGCCGCACCAACATGGATTCCTTCCTCGAGAGCCTGGTGTTCGACTACCAGGACATGGGCAAGCAGGTGCAACTGGTCGGCAAGAGTGCAACGGTCATCGACACCCGTCCTCATGCGTTGCGCCGAGTGCTGGTGAACCTCACCGACAACGCGCTGAAGTTCGCCGGCGCCGCCGAAGTCTGGGTCGAAGCCAACAAGGGCAGTCTGGCGATCACCGTCATGGATCGCGGCCCGGGCATCGCCGACGCCGAACTGGCGCAAGTGCTGCAACCGTTCTACCGCGTCGAGAACTCACGTAATCGCGACACTGGCGGCACGGGCCTTGGGTTGGCCATCGCCCAGCAACTGGCCATGGCGTTGGGTGGCTCGTTGACCTTGAGCAATCGCGAGGGTGGCGGGTTGTGTGCCGAGCTGAAGTTGCCGCTGCATCCCTGAACGCTTGTTTAAACGCTACCGACAGGCACCTGTCGCTAGCCTGCACACTGCCGCGCCAATGCCTACAACTTCATCGGAATCTGCTGACCGCGCGTCTTCTTCGGTGCGCTTATCGTTGTGCTGCCCGTCCTGCACTGATCACCGCTGGTCGCCACTGTCAGATCTGACAGTAGCGAGTCCGCGCCGGGCTGCGGTTCCATGACGATTGGCCCAACCTGTCGAGGCGCAACATGAATCTGCTCGAATCCGTCACCCATTTGTGTACGCGACTGGCGCCCGGCGGCTGGCACTCGCTGATGCTCGCGCATGGCCTGGACCTGCTCGCCGAACCGCTGGCGGCGGAACTGGGCAAGGCGCTGAACATCGACCGTTCAATTCCGGGATTTGCCGATTTCGCATTGGCCGGCCACCGCGCGATCGAAGCCGGCGTACCGTCGCGCAGCCTGTTGTTTCACGCCTTGGCCTCGCCGCAGGTCATCAACGATGTAAACGGCCAACCCTTACAGTTGTTTGCCACCCCGGGCGAAATCGAAACGGTGCTCGACTATGTCTACAGCGTCAGCCCGCCCACGCTCGACAGTTTGCGCAGCAAAGCGTTGGGCGCCCCGTTGGCCGTGGTCGCGTTCGCCAGTGAATACCGCTGCGCCGCCGACACCGTGCATGGCCGCCACGCCGACCTGTGTTTCTCGCGCACCGGCATCGCCCGTGTCGGCACCGCGCCCGCGCGCCATGACGAAAAGCTGCGCAGCTTTCTGCCCTTCGTCGACGACGACCCGCACGGCATCCGGGTGATGCCGGTGCGCTACAGCGCTTACATCGCCGTCCAGCTCAAGGGCAACGCCGCACACTTCGGGCCGATGGATTTTCAGGCTGACATCGATCCCGCACTGGATTTCTGGGTGCCGCTGCACAAGCTGTTCAATGGTTCGCAATGCCTGGAAGACATGACGCTGAACGTGTCGCTGGACAACCACCAGATCAACGAAAAACTGCGGCATATCCATTTACGCCACAGCGGTACCGGTTGGCAGGAACCGCAGATCAGCCAGCCGCCCTTCGTGGTTACCGAGAATCTGGCGCATTGGGCATCGATAGCGGATGTCGGCCCCGGGTTGCTGGTGCCCGACGCCAGAACACGACTGGTCGAGCCAGTCGAATATCAGGGTCAAGCGTTATCCTTTGTGATGCCGGCCAATACCGCCGGCATGGTTCACGGCCGGCACCGGGTCAAAGCGGATGGCAGCATCGACGATCTGAACGACCACGCGGATGTCGAGGAGCGGGTGCGTCAGGGGGGATATCGCGCCTTGCATTATCAGGATGGCACCGCCGATGGCTGGGTTAGGGCTCGTTGTGAAGCGCTGGAAAAGCTCTTTCCTTCAGTGGCGGCCTACTCATTGATCGGCCCTCCGGACTTCTATCCGCTGTGCAGCCAGCGCAAGCTGTTGCACTGGGTCAGTGACGAGCCGGCATTACCCGGCAACAGTATCTGGCACGCCCGGCTGGAAGCGCTTTCCAACGTTCGCTACTGCGCCAACCTGCACTTGCAGGATCAGTTGTTCTCCCCCGTCGATCGCGGAGTGAGCGCCATCGTCGGTCTCCTCGATCAGGCCGGCACAGCGCAACCCGCGACTCAACTGCCATCGCCATCGCCATCGCGTCCGACCACATTGCCCGACGGCGCCGCTGGTGTGTTCGGGCCTGGCTGGGAGGTGGGTTGGGTGCGCCAGCAGACTGCGGACAGTGAGTGGATCAACGTCCTCGCCGGATATCAGATGGCCAGTCCGTTTCCCGAGGATGCGAAGATCTGCGCCGCGCTGGGTTCTTTCTGGCCCGGTGTGGCACCGGATTCGGCGCGGGTCTTCGAGCCGCGTTCGACACTGCACAGCATCATTCCCCTGACCGATCAGGAAATCGGCATGGGCAGCGGCGTCGCCTGGGATGATCAACGCGGCCCGCAACTGGTCGTTCAAGACGATCGGTTGCTCGTCCAGTACCGCGCGTATGCTCATGCCGATTACACGCAAGTGGCCCTCGATGGCCGGTTTTCCGTGGGCATGACCGGCCGCACCGGGCAAACGGCGTATCAGCATCGCGTGCTGTCGATGTATCGGGTGTACGCCGTGCTCGGCGCCGCCAGTGACAAATCACTGCGCAATGCCTGGCCGCTATTGTCGTTCACTGACGTGCTGCGGCCAGACGCCGAACTGGACATCGCGCAGGAGCAATCCGGGCGGGTTCTCGAAGGCGATGTTCAGCGTTTTCTGCTGTACAAACGCGGCGCCGTGCAGATCGCTGAAAGCGATTTCAGGTTGCGCCACGTCGAAGTCGAGGAACTGGTGATCCTGTTGCTCAGCGCCAAGGCGATTCTGATCAAACGCGAGACGCTGCCGTGGCAGGTCGCCAATGAAAAACGTTGATGTCGTGATCATCGGTGCCGGGCCTGCGGGGTGCGCAACAGCAATCAGCTGTGCCCGTCGAGGCCTGCGCGTGGCCTTGATCGAACGGCAGGCGTTCCCGCGGTTTCGCCCCGGCGAAAGCCTGCATCCGGGCATCGAACCGCTCCTGCGACAACTGGGCGTCGCCGAGCCGTTGTGCGGCCAGGCGGCCCGGCGCTTTGACGGCCAATGGGTGCACTGGCACGGCCCGCCGCGCTTCAATGGCTTCGGTGGCGATGAGCGTGGCGCCTGGCAGGGTTTTCATATCGAACGCGCGCTGTTGGACACAACGATGTTGTCGCAGGCCGCCGCTTTGGGCGCAGAGGTTCATCAGCCCTGCCGGGCACTACGGGTGTTGACTCAGGCCAACCGGGTGATCGGCGTGGAGACCGACAACGGCTGCATTTACGCGACCTGCCTGATCGATGCCAGCGGTGCTCGCGGCTGGTTGAGTGGTCAACTCGGTCTGCCAATCCACCATTGTTCAGCGCCGCTGCTGGCCTGTTACGGCTATTTGCAAGGCCGGAGCGCGACCTATGCAACGACCGCGCATTTGCTGGCCGACCCTGATGGCTGGACGTGGATCACTCAGGTTGAAGATTGCCTGTTGCACTGGACACGCCTGACCTTCGAAAAAAATACTCGATCAGTAACGCTGCCCAAGGCACTGCAAGCGCTGCCCGTCGTGGGCACCCTGCGCGGCGCGGATGTGACCTGGCGCATCACCCCGGCCGCTGCCGGAGCCGGTTATTTTCTGGTCGGCGATGCTGCCAACCGGCTCGACCCGGCGTCCTCCCATGGCGTACTGAAAGCATTGATGAGCGGTATGCAGGCAGCGCAAGCCGTGACGGATTGTCTGCGCCAGCCGGCCCTGCAACTGCTCGTTCAGCGGCAATATCGCCAATGGCTGAACGATGGGTTCAGCCACGATATGACGCACCTGCGCGACTTCTATCGACAGCATCCGCGCCCGCCTTCCTGGTTGCCTGTCGAATGACTCACATAACGCTGCCGAGCACGCCGTCCTCGTGAAACTGCCGTAACAACAGCGATCCGCTGTCCATGAACGCAACACTGGCTGCCACGCCCGCTTCCACCGCCAAATCTTGCAACTGCTGACGGCCATCAAGGGCAGGAGACTCCTCGATACGCTGCAGCAAACGCCAGGCTAACGGACTCAATTCGGCAAACTTCACGCTCCAGTCCGCCGTACGCCGCACCAGCAACAGCGTCGGTTGCGCCGGTGGCGTGGCGGGCTGATGGTTCGGATCGAGTTCATGCACAGGCCACTCGTACGCCAGTGGCCAGGCCAGTGCCGAGATCTGCAGCGGACGCTCCAGCAACAGTGCCGGATCCGTTGCCGGCAGCGCTTGGGCATCCGATTGCTGCAGGACCATCTCGACCCACTCGTAATGCGCCAGCTCCAGCAGGAACGCCGGCCACTGCCCCTCTTGCAGCACCTGCGGTTGCGTCACGAGATAGTCGAGAAACGTTTCGGCAATCTCTCCAAATTTGGGAGTCTGCGCCCGCGAGTCGCGCAAAAAACCTCGCACCAGCAAGCGCCAGCGTTGCTCACCGATAATGCGGATCAGCACCGGAAACGTGCCGCTTAACAGTTGCGATACGTTGTTGAACACCAGATCGCGATAGACGTTGACCCGCGCCGCATTCATGTTGGCCGGGGGCAGCTGATGCTCGGGATCACGCAAATATCGGGTCAGCGCCTGTTGTTGCTGCATCAGGTTATCCACGAAAGCCACCCTCCACTTGCAAGTGGCGAATGGTCTGCAACTCGACGACCAGCTCGGAAAACGCCGGAAAGTTGAAATCCCGTTCAAGCAAGGTCGGCTGCACGCCAAACCGCGCATAGGCTTCGGCCAGCAGCGCCCACACCGCCGGTTTCACCGAAGCGCCGTGAGTATCGATTTTCAACGTATCGGACTCATCGAAATGCCCCGCCACATGCATGCTGACCACCCTGCCCGGCTCGATAGCGGCGAGAAACGTTTGCGGATCAAAACCGTGGTTGATTGCATTGACGTAAACATTGTTGACGTCCAGCAGCAGGTCGCAATCAGCCTCGTGCAGCACGGCGTTGGTGAAAGTCACTTCATCCATGTCCTGACGCGGCGCAGCGTAATAGGAGACGTTTTCTACGGCCAGACGCCGACCGAGAATGTCCTGAGCCTGACGGATTCGTGCGGCGACGTGATGCACCGCCTCTTCGGTGAACGGCAACGGCAGCAAGTCGTAAAGCTGCCCGTCATCGCTGCAATAACTCAGGTGTTCGCTGTACAACGGCACGTTGAATTTATCGAGAAACACCCGCACTTCCTGCAAGAACCCGACGTCCAGCGGCGCCGAGCCACCGAGCGACAGCGACAAGCCGTGGCAGGACAACGGGTAGCGTTCAGCCAGTTCACGCAACGCCGCACCATGGGCACCACCGACGCCGATCCAGTTTTCCGGGGCGACTTCGAGGAAATCGAAATCACCGGTGCGAGCGGTTTGCAGGTCTTTGAGCAGGCCACGGCGCAGGCCGAGGCCGACGCTGGGTGGCGATGATGATTGAGGAATTTGCATGGGGAAACCTCGATGGGTGGGTCTACCCAGTGGAATCGACGCCTGTATCACGGCTGTGTGCAACTGACCGGACATTTGCCGCCCTGTGTATCCTCCAACCACCGCGATACACAGTGATACACAACCTTCATCAAACACCGGACCTTGTGGGAGCTGGCTTGCCAGCGATGGCGTCGACACAGCCAATGACCTTGGAGCCTGATACACCGTTATCGCTGGCAAGCCAGCTCCCACAGTTTTTTCAGTGTTCACAAATACAGCGTCCCCCCCAGACCGGGGCTAGACTCCTTTATTACCCAGTCGAGGGGGACGCAGGACGTCAGCCGTGCCCTGCACAACTCCGTGACCACCGCCCGGTGGCGCACGCCTCGACCTTCGACGCCGCCGGACCGTGATCCTGTTTCAGGAGCACACATGATGGACGAGGCGAAGCTCAACCAATTCATGGGAAAACTGGTCAACGACATGGGCGGCGCGGCGATGCTGGCCAATGTCATCGTCGGCGAAGAACTCGGCTTGTATCGGGCAATGGCCGACAGTCAGCCGATCAGTGCCGATGCCCTTGCCGCCAAAACCACCTGCAACCCGCGTCTGGTGCGTGAATGGCTCAGCGCTCACGCGGCATCGGGTTACATGGAGCACCACGACGGCCAATTCCGTTTGCCGGAAGAACAGGCGCTGGCCCTGGCCGTCGAAGACTCGCCGGTCTACGTTGCCGGCGGGCTCGGAGTTGTAGCGTCGTTTTTCCATGACAAAGACAAACTGGTCAAAGCCATGCGCGGCAATGGTGCCCTGCCCTGGGGCGATCACCATCCGTGCATGTTCAGTGGCACAGAGCGCTTCTTCCGGCCCGGCTACAAGGGCCACTTGATCGCCGAATGGCTGCCGGCGCTGGACGGCGTGGTGGCGAAACTGGAGGAAGGTGCCAAAGTCGCCGACATCGGCTGCGGTCACGGCGCCTCGACGGTGATCATGGCCCAGGCGTTTCCCAACTCGCGCTTCGTCGGCTACGACTATCACGCGCCCTCGATCACCGTCGCCACCCAGCGCGCCGAGGAAGGAGGCGTCAGCAGCCGGGCGAAGTTTTTTCAGGGCTCGGCGAAAAGCTACCCGGGCAATGACTACGACCTGATCTGCTATTTCGACTGCCTGCACGACATGGGCGACCCGGTCGGTGCCGCCCGCCACGCCTATGATTCACTGAAGGACGACGGCACGGTGTTGCTGGTCGAACCGTTCGCCAACGACACCCTGGATGACAACATCAACCCGGTCGGGCGGCTGTTCTACGCGGCCTCGACATTTATCTGCACACCGAACTCGCTGTCGCAGGAGGTCGGCCTCGGCCTGGGTGCGCAAGCCGGGGAAATGCGCTTGCGTAAAGTGTTTGTCGAGGCCGGGTTCAAGCAGTTCCGTCGGGCCACGCAAACGCCGTTCAACCTGATTCTGGAGGCACGCAAGTAACCTGCGCGGGTCGCGTGCTAACCTGCTGGCAACGTCCTTCCCCGGAGCGCTGACCATGCTCGACAGCCCGACCCGCGAACACCTCGACACCCTGCAAGAGGTGATGGCTGATGGCGATTTCATCGTATTGACCGGGGCCGGCATCAGCACGCCGTCGGGGATTCCGGACTACCGCGACAGCGACGGTGTACGCCGTGGCCGGCAACCGATGATGTATCAGGAGTTTCTGGCCGCCCCCGAGTCGCGCCGCCGCTATTGGGCGCGGGCGATGCTTGGCTGGCCGAAGGTGCGTCAGGCGCAGCCGAATGCGGCTCACGAGGCATTGGCCGATTTGCAGCGCAGTGGGCTGATCCGCGATTTGATCACTCAGAACGTCGACACCCTGCACGATCAGGCTGGCAGTCACGATGTGATCGAGTTGCACGGCAGCTTGCATCGCGTCTTCTGCCTGGACTGCGGCCAGCGCAGTGAGCGCGATTCGATTCAGCTCCTGATGGAACAGCAAAATCCGTATCTGGCTGGCGTTGATGCGGTGCAGGCGCCGGATGGCGACACCCTGCTCGACCCGGCGTTCGAGGCGCGTTTTCAAGTGCCGCACTGCCCGCATTGCTTTGGTGAGCGGATGAAACCGGATGTGGTGTTTTTCGGCGAGAACGTCGCGCAAGCCACGGCGGCACGGGCGATGGCGGCGGCGGAAAATGCGGCAGGGATGTTGGTGGTGGGGTCTTCGTTGATGGCGTATTCGGCGTTTCGTTTGTGCCGGGTGATTGCCGATCGTGGCAAGCCGTTGATTGCGATCAATCTGGGCAAGACCCGCGCGGATGATTTGCTGGATTTGAAGATTGAAGCGTCGTGCGAACAGCTTCTACCCCTGTTGGTAAGGAAGCTGGATCGGTGAGTTGCTGCACTCTGCGCTCGACTCAGGACCCAGGCCCCTCACCCTAGCCCTCTCCCAAGGGAGAGGGAACTGACCGAGTTGTCTGGGCTGAATACTGCGACCTGAAAATGCTGAGTCGAGCTCACAAGCTGAATAACCCCCGACCAGCTCCCTTCCCGCTAGCACTAGGCCTCGCCCAAGGGAGAGGGGACTGACCGAGTTGTTGTGAAGCGAAACATCGACCTGAAAATTTCAAGTCGAACCCATTTTCTGAAATGCCCCCGATCAGCTCCCTGCCCCCTCGCCCCCCTGGGGGAGAGGGTTGGGGTGAGGGGGTAGATCTCACAGTTGCCGCAGATCTTCAGCTTTGAGGATATCGAACAACGCCTGCGCCGCTGCCGACAGTTCATTGCCCGGCTCGGTCAGCACACCAATCGCCCGCTCCACCGAGTCGTCCAGCGTCAGGCAATGGGCGCCCAGTTCTTGCATCTGCTCGGCACACAACGCCGGGACGGCGCTGACGCCCAGACCGCTGGCGACCATGCGCCCGACCGTCGCCAATTGATGGCTTTCAAACTCCACCGGCAACTTCATGCCGCGGGCCTGCAAGTGCTCTTCGAGCATCACCCGCACCGTCGAGGGCCGCTGCAAGGTGATAAACGGCTCCTGAAGCAACGTCTGCCAATCGATCTCAGCGCGCTGGGCCAACGGCGAATCCTTCGATACCACCGCAACAAAGCGATCCATGTACAACGGCGTGAACGTCATCGCCGTGTTTTGCATCGGCTCGAACGCCACGCCCAGTTCCACCTGACGGTCACGGACCATTTCCAGTACCTGCTCGTTGATCACATCGTTGACCGTGACGTTGACGTTCGGATAGCGCGCGCGAAACGTCTTGAGGATCGGCGGCAGCAGATTGCCGGCAAACGACGGCATCGCCGCCAGCGTTACCCGCCCACGCTGCAAGCTGAAGCGCTGACGCATTTCGTCTTCGGCGTTGTCCCAGTCGGCAATCAGCCGTCGCGCCAGTGGCAGCAAGGATTCGCCCTCTGCGGTCAGTGCCACATTGCGCGTGTTGCGGCTGAACAGGCGTCCGCCCAAGCCCTCCTCCAGCGCTTTGATGGTCAGGCTCAACGCCGATTGCGACAGGTGCAGACGCTCGCAGGCGACGGCGAAACTCAGGCTCTGGGCCACGGCGAGGAAGGCGCGGATCTGTTTGATGGTCATGGTCGCTTCGCTCCAGTTGTAAGCTACAAGCGTTAAGCGGCAAGCCATGATGATCGTTCCCACGCTCCTGCGTGGGAACGCAGCCCGTGACGCTCCGCGTCACTGGACGCAGAGCGTCCCTAGAGGCATTCCCACGCGGAGCGTGGGGAACGATCAAAGCAGCACGCCATAACGCGATTATTGAGCTTTATCAATCAATCAACCTTAAAAATCAACTTAACAAATATATCCTCCAGCGCGACACTCCAACCATTCGGCTAGCCAGCCGCCCGCAAATAATAAAAGAGGTGCATATGGCAGGTTTCGACAAGCGTGTGAGTTCCTACGAGGAAGCCCTGGCCGGGCTTGAGGACGGCATGACCGTCATCGCCGGCGGCTTCGGTCTGTGCGGCATTCCGGAAAACCTGATCGCCGAGATCAAGCGCAAAGGCACCCGCGACCTTACCGTCGTTTCCAACAACTGCGGCGTCGACGGTTTTGGCCTTGGCGTGCTGCTCACCGATCGCCAGATCAGCAAAGTCATCGCCTCCTACGTCGGCGAAAACAAGCTATTCGAAGAGCAACTGCTCAAAGGCGACATCGAAGTCATCCTGACCCCGCAAGGCACCCTCGCCGAGAAAATGCGCGCGGGCGGCGCCGGCATCCCTGCCTTCTTCACCGCCACCGGCGTCGGCACTCCAGTTGCCGAAGGCAAGGAAGTGCGTGAATTCAAAGGTCGCAAGTACCTGATGGAAGAATCCATCACTGGTGACTTCGCTATCGTCAAAGGCTGGAAAGCCGACCACTTCGGTAACGTCATCTACCGTCACACCGCGCAGAACTTCAACCCGCTGGCCGCCACCGCCGGCAAGATCACTGTGGTTGAAGTCGAAGAAATCGTCGAACCCGGCGAACTCGACCCCTCGCAGATCCACACCCCGGGCATCTACGTCGATCGGGTCATTTGCGGCACGTTCGAAAAACGCATCGAACAGCGCACCATCCGCAAATAATTCAGGCTGACGGAGAACAAAAACATGGCACTTTCCCGCGAACAAATGGCTCAGCGCGTCGCCCGCGAAATGCAGGACGGCTTTTATGTGAACCTCGGCATCGGCATTCCGACCCTGGTCGCCAACTACATTCCCGAAGGCATGGAAGTCATGCTGCAATCGGAAAACGGCCTGCTCGGCATGGGTCCGTTTCCGACCGAAGACACCATTGATGCCGACATGATCAACGCTGGCAAACAAACCGTGACCGCGCGCATCGGCGCGTCGATTTTCAACTCCGCCGAATCCTTCGCGATGATCCGTGGCGGCCATGTCGATCTGACTGTACTCGGCGCGTTCGAAGTGGACGTCGAAGGCAACATCGCTTCGTGGATGATCCCCGGCAAACTGGTCAAGGGCATGGGCGGTGCGATGGATCTGGTGGCCGGCGCCGACAACATCATCGTCATCATGACCCACGCGTCGAAGGATGGTGAGTCGAAACTTTTGGCCAAATGCAGCTTGCCGCTGACCGGCGCCGGCTGCATCAAACGCGTGCTGACCGACCTCGCCTACCTGGAAATCGAAAATGGCGCTTTTGTCCTCAAGGAACGCGCACCTGGCGTCAGCGTCGAGGAAATCGTCGCCAAAACCGCTGGTAAACTGATCGTCCCGGATCACGTTCCGGAAATGCAGTTCGCTGCCCAGTGAGGAATTCGAAAATGCAAGACGTCGTAATTGTTGCCGCCACGCGTACCGCGATCGGCAGTTTCCAGGGTTCGCTGGCCAGCGTTTCCGCCGTTGATCTGGGCGCGGCGGTGATCCGCCAGTTGCTCGAACAGACCGGTCTGGACGGTGCACAGGTCGATGAAGTGATCATGGGCCAGGTGTTGACCGCCGGCGCCGGCCAGAACCCGGCGCGTCAGTCGGCGATCAAGGCTGGCCTGCCGCACGCGGTGCCGGCGTTGACCCTGAACAAGGTTTGCGGCTCGGGCCTCAAGGCCTTGCACCTCGGTGCGCAGGCGATCCGTTGCGGCGACGCCGAGGTGATCATCGCCGGCGGTCAGGAAAACATGAGCCTGTCCAACTACGTGATGCCGGGCGCACGCACCGGTCTGCGCATGGGCCACGCGCAAATCGTCGACACGATGATCAGCGACGGTTTGTGGGATGCATTCAACGACTACCACATGGGCATTACCGCCGAGAATCTGGTCGACAAATACGAGATCAGCCGTGAGCAGCAAGATGCTTTTGCCGCCGCGTCGCAGCAGAAAGCCGCTGCCGCGATTGAGGCCGGTCGCTTTGTCGATGAAATCACCCCGATCCTGATCCCGCAGCGCAAAGGCGATCCGGTGGCGTTCAAGGTCGACGAGCAACCGCGCGGCGACACCACCGCCGAATCGCTGGCGAAACTGCGTCCGGCCTTTAAAAAGGACGGCAGCGTCACCGCTGGCAACGCCTCGTCGCTGAATGACGGCGCCGCTGCGGTCATCCTGATGAGCGCCGAGAAAGCCAAAGCCCTCGGCCTGCCGGTTCTGGCAAAAATCGCCGCCTACGCCAACGCCGGCGTTGACCCGGCAATCATGGGCATTGGCCCGGTGTCGGCGACCCGTCGCTGCCTGGACAAGGCCGGCTGGAACATCGACCAACTTGACTTGATCGAAGCCAACGAAGCCTTCGCCGCACAATCGCTGGCGGTGGCCAAGGATCTGCAATGGGATCTGGACAAGGTCAACGTCAACGGCGGCGCCATTGCGTTGGGCCATCCGATCGGTGCCTCGGGTTGCCGCGTGCTGGTGACGCTGCTGCATGAAATGATCAAGCGTGATGCGAAAAAGGGTCTGGCGACCCTGTGCATCGGCGGCGGCCAAGGTGTGGCACTGGCGCTGGAACGCGCATAAACAGAGTTCAACAGTGATCGGCGGATCCACGACATCCGCCGCTTGCTGGCAACAAAAACCCGGTGCGACTTGCGTTGCACCGGGTGTTTTTTTGCCTGTTCGAAATGTGCGTTGAATCATTGGCCCTCATCGCGAGCAGGCTCACTCCTACAATTGAATGGGTTCACAATTCCAATGTAGGAGTGAGCCTGCTCGCGATAGAGCCCGTCCAAGCACTAACAATTTAAGGTTTGCGCAGCAAGTACGTATCCATGATCCACCCATGCTTCGCCCGCGCCGCCTTGCGCACCCGCTCGATTTCCTCCGAGACATCCGCCAGCCTGCCGCTGATCAGGATCTCGTCCGGCGTGCCCAGGTAAGCGCCCCAGTAAATCTCGGTCTGCTGATCGGCGACCCGCTGATATGAATCTTCAGCATCGAGCATCACCACCAGACTGTCCGTATCACTCACCTGCCCGGCCGCCAAACGCCGCCCGGTGGTGATTTCGATCGAGTGACCGATCGTGTTCAACGGCACCTTGTGCTGCGCCGCCAGCGCCTGAACACTGGTGATCCCGGGGATCACCTCAAATTCGAAGGCACACGCACCCGACGCCAGAATCGTCTGGAGGATACGCACGGTGCTGTCGTACAACGCCGGGTCGCCCCACACCAGGAAACCGCCGCACTGGCCGTCAGACAATTCGTCATTGATCAGCCGCTCGAAGGTCTGCTGCTTGGCACGGTTCAGATCATCGACACTGGCCGTGTAGTCGACATCGCCGCGCTCGCGCTCCGGGCTGTGGGCTTCGACGAAGCGATAGTCGGGGTCGTCGATGTAGCGCTCACAGATCTCCCGGCGCAGGTCGATCAGTTTGTCTTTGCTCTGGCCTTTATCCATCAGGAAGAACACGTCGACCTGATTCAGCGCCTTCACCGCCTGCATCGTGATGTAGTCGGGGTTACCGGCACCGATGCCGATCACCAGCAGTTGTTTCATCAAAGTGCTCCTTTAACGTCGAGGCCTGGCAAGCGTAGCCGCCAGCGCCCGGTGAAGCGCAGTTCGACCATCGATAACGGTTCGACATCAATGTCATGAAACGCTGTGCCTTGCATCACGTGGATCAGCGCGGCGCGGATGACAAACGGATGCGTGACCGCCACCACATGTCCCGATGTGGCTTGCAGACTGGCCAGCCACAGCGCCACGCGCTCACGCAACTGCGCCACCGACTCACCGCCATGGGGGGTGGCATGGGGATCCTGCAGCCAGGCGTGCAGCGCGGCGTCTTCCGAGCCCTGCAGGGATTTGATCGACACCCCATGCCAGCGGCCCCAGTCACAATCGCGCAGCGCCTCGTCTATTTGCGCATCCGCACCTAACCATGCCGCCGTCTGTTGCGTGCGCAGTTCCGGCGCGCAAATCAAGCGTCGCGAGCCGTCGAAACGGTCGGCCAAAGATCCTGGCGCCAACCCGCTATTTTCAACAGGCTCATTCGTAGGAAAACACGCCAATTTTTGTGCGACGGTTCGCGCATGGCAAATCAATGTCAAACGAGTGGTCTGCACAGGGATCGCTCCGGTAGGCCTTCGTGAAAATCAACGGCGCCAAGCCGCTCTGTGGGCAATTGTGCCGTAAACCGAGGGTTGAGCGGCTTCTGAATAGCCACGGTAAAAAACGACGACGCCAGGAATACGGCAATATCTGACAGCATTGTGGGCAATGGACTACAAGCGCGATCGAATTACGTGTAGCCCTTGTTGCACGGGCATCTCACTCCATTCTGGAGCCTTTTCAACACACTGAAAAATTCACTAGACATGTAACGCCAGTTACATAAATACTGTTTTAACGGATTATGAAGCGAATTCAACACCCTCCATCCAGCAGGAGCCCGGATGCCCCCTCTCAGAGACCTGATCACCGACCCCGGCCTGGATCTTACGCCGTCGGAGCGCAAAGTCGTTCGCGCCTTGCTTGATCAGTACCCGCGTAACGGTCTGGGGCCGATGGCGCGACTGGCTGAACACGCCGGCGTCAGCGATCCGACCATTGTGCGACTGGTGAAAAAACTCGGCTTCGGCGGTTATGCCGAATTCCAGGAAGCGCTGCTCAGCGACATGGATCACCGCCTGCGCTCGCCGCGCACGCTGTTGCAACCGCGCGCCCATCAGCACAAGGACGACGCCTGGAGCCACTATCTGGGCGACAGCCATCGCCTGCTGGTCGAAACCCAATCGCTGACCCAACCGGAAGACGTGCGCATTCTCACCGACTGGCTGTTGGATGCGCGGCATCAGGTGTACTGCTTCGGCGGGCGCTTCAGCAGCCTGATGGCCACTTACCTGCTCAATCACCTGCGCCTGCTGCGGCCCGGTTGCTTTGCCCTGGAAGATAACGCGCAACTGCCCGATCGCCTGTTCGATCTGCAACGCCAGGACGTGGTGCTGCTGTTTGACTACCGCCGCTACCAGACCCAGGCCCTGCGCGTTGCCAGTGCCGCGAAGAACAACAACGCGCGCGTGGTGCTGTTCACCGATATCTACGCTTCGCCGCTGCGCGAACTGGCCGACCTGATCATCAGCGCCCCGGTGGAATCGGCCTCGCCGTTCGACACCATGGTGCCGGCGCTGGCTCAGGTCGAAGCACTGATCGCCTGCCTGACCCTGCGCACCGAAAACCTCGCCGATCGCCTGGAAGGCATCGATGCCCTGCGCAATGACTTCAACACCCACCTGATGGAGGATAAATAAGGATGTTCAGCCTTCCCCACCGCTCGCCGCGGGACTTGCCGTTTGTCACCGATCACACCTCGCTGTTGCTGGTGGATATGCAGCGTGCCTGGCTCGAACCGCAGTTCGACGCGCACCTCAACGGTCCTGACGCCGAGTACTTCCTGACCCGCGCGCACATGCAGGTGGTGCCCAATCAGCGTCGCTTGCTCAGCGCGTTTCGCGAGGCGCGGCAGAACGTGCTGCACACCATTATCGAAAGCCTCACCGCCGATGGTCGCGACCGCTCGCTCGACCACAAACTCTCGGACATGCACCTGCCCAAAGGCAGCGTGCAGGCCAGGATCATTGAAGACCTGACCCCGGTGGAGAACGAAATCGTCCTGCCGAAGACGTCATCGGGCGTCTTCAACTCGACCAACATCGACTACGTACTGCGCAACCTCGAAACCCGCCATTTGATCATCGCCGGCATCGTCACCGACCAGTGCGTCGACATGGCCGTGCGCGACGCCGCCGATCGCGGCTATCTGGTCACGCTGGTCGAGGACGCCTGCGCCACCTACAGCGCCGAACGCCATCACGCCTGCCTGAATGCGATCAAGGGTTACTGCTGGATCACCGACACTGACACCGTGATCAGCCGCCTGCAGGAGATGCGACCATGAGCACGCGCCTGACGCCGCTGCCGATGACCACCCTGGTCACCACTGACCTGATCGGCATTACCCGCGGCCGCTCGTTCCCCACCGATGAGCTTGAGCATTATCAAGCGGCGGGTTGCGGCTGGGTGCCGGCCAACAGCGCGTTGACGCCGCAGGACATCATTGCCTCGACCAATCCATGGGGCGCTTATGGCGACCTGCGGTTGATTCCCGATCTGAGCAGCCGCGTCACCGTCGCCAACGGCCCGGACGCCAACGCGCCGGCGCTGGATTTTATCCACGGCGATATTCGCGAAACCGATGGCCGCCCGTGGGGCGCCTGCCCGCGCACGCTGCTGCGCGATGAAATCGAGCGTTATCGCGATGAACTGGGCTTGCAGGTCAACGCCGCGTTCGAACACGAGTTCAATCTGCACGCCGGTTTCGCCGAGCATCTGGCGTTCTCCCTCGAGGCCCAGCGTCAGGGTGCCGAATTCGGCGGCTGGCTGCTCAGCGCCCTGCGCGCCGGCGGTGTCGAGCCGGAAATGTTTCTGCCGGAATACGGCAAGCACCAATACGAAATCACCTGCCGCCCGACGCTCGGCGTGGCGGCGGCGGATCGCGCCGTCAATGTGCGCGAGATCACCCGCGAGATCGCCCGGCAAATGGGTCTGGACTTGAGCTTTGCGCCGAAAACCGCCGCCGACGCGGTGTGCAACGGCGTGCACCTGCACGTCAGCCTGCTCGATCTGGCCGGTGTGCCGATGCTCTACGACGCAGGCACCAGCAATGGTCTGTCGAGCCTCGGCCAACATTGGGCAGCGGGAATCCTGCATTACTTGCCGGCACTCTGTGCCTTCACCGCGCCGACGCCGGTGTCGTACGAGCGCTTGCAGCCGCATCACTGGAGCGCGTCCTACGCCTGTCTCGGCCAACAGAACCGCGAGGCGGCGCTGCGCATCTGCCCGACCGTGACCCTCGGCGGCAAATCCGTGGCCAACCAGTTCAACCTCGAATTCCGCGCCATGGACGCCACTGCCTCGCCGCATCTGGCCATGGCTGCATTGCTGATCGCCGGGCGACTGGGTATCGAACAACGCCTGGCGCTGAACGCGATCACCGATGAAATTCCCGATTCACTCAACGACGAGCAACGCAAGGCCCGGGGCATCGTCGCCCTGCCCGCCTCGCTGGCCCAGGCACTGGATTGCCTGCGCGCCAGTGGCGCCTTCACCGAATGGCTGCCCAAGCCGCTGCTCGACACTTATTACGCCCTGAAAACCGAGGAACTGGCGCTGACGGAACAGCTCTCGCCCGCTGACTTGTGTGAGCACTATGCACGCCTGTACTGAATCCGCCGAGCTGGGGTTGTACACCCGACCGGCCTACAACCTGAGCCGCGAAGAGTCGACGCACCCGTTGATTCTGGTGTGCGAACACGCCAGCCGCTACATCCCCGACGCCCTGAACAACCTGGGCCTGGACGATGCCGCCGCGCGCGAACACATCGCCTGGGACATTGGCGCCCTGCAACTGGCCGAGCAGTTATCGGAAATGCTCGGCGCAACCCTGTTGAGCGCCAACTATTCGCGCCTGCTGATCGATTTGAATCGGCCACGTCACGCCCCGGACAGCATTCCGGCGCAGAGCGAGATTTATCAAGTACCGGGCAACCGCGAGCTGGACGAAGCCACCCGCGAATATCGCCGCCAAACGCTGTTCAAACCGTTCCACGCACGCTTGCAGACCTTGATCGACGAGCGTGTCGCACAAGGCCAAGCGGTGCGGGTGGTAGGAATTCACAGTTTCACCCCGGTGTACTACGGCCAGCCGCGACCGCTGGAAGCCGGCGTGCTGTTCGGTCAGGCCAAGGCCTATGCGCAACGCCTGCTCGACGGTCTCGGCGAACACCCACTGAAAGTGGCCGGCAATCAGCCGTACAAGATTGATCCGCTGGGCGACATGACCGTGCCCGTACACGGCGATGCCCGTGGCCTCGACTCGGTGCTGATCGAAGTGCGCAACGACTTGCTGCGCAGCCCCGAAGCCGTATCGCGCTGGGCCAGATACCTCGCGCCATTGCTGTAAAGACAAGCTTTACCGACTGCTGATGCTGTAAACGATGGACCGATAACAACTAAAACGACCGACTGGCTGACAAGGAGTTGCGCTTCATGGAAATTGAAGAATTCGGCTACAAGCAAGAGTTGAAACGTAGCCTGACGCTGACCGACCTGGTGGTGTACGGGATGATCTTCATGATCCCCATCGCCCCGTTCGGGGTGTACGGCTACGTCAACGCCGAGGCGCCGGGGATGGTGCCGCTGGCGTACATCATCGGCATGGTGGCGATGCTGTTTACCGCGTTGAGCTACGGCAGCATGGCCAAAGCCTTTCCGATTGCCGGCTCGGTGTATTCCTATGCGCAGCGCGGCCTCAATCAACACGTCGGTTTTATCGCCGGTTGGCTGATGCTGCTCGATTACCTGCTGATCCCGCCGCTGCTCTACGTTTATGCGGCGATGGCGCTCAACCATTTGTACCCGGACATCCCGAAAGTCGGCTTCATTCTGGCGTTTCTGGTCAGCGCGACCTTCGTCAACCTGCGCGGCATCACCTTCACCGCACGGATGAACATCATCTTCCTGCTGGCGCAACTGGTGGTGCTGGGCATTTTCCTGTTCTACGCCTGGAATGCCCTGCACAACGGTGGCGGTAACGGCGAGCTGACCCTGGCGCCGCTGTATCACCCGGAAACCTTCAACTTCGCCCTGCTGATGCAAGCGGTATCGATTGCGGTGCTGTCGTTCCTCGGCTTCGATGCGATCTCCACCCTCGCCGAAGAAATCAAGGGCGATCCGGGCAAGAGCGTCGGCAAAGCCGCACTGATCACCCTGGTAGTCATGGGTGTGATTTTCGTTGCACAAACCTGGATCGCCACCGATCTGGCGGCCGGCATGGGTTTCAAATCGGCCGACACCGCGTTCTATGAAATCGCCGAAATCGCCGCCGGCAGCTGGCTGGCGACCCTGACTGCTGTCGCCACGGCATTGGCCTGGGGCGTGGCCGTGGCCATCACCTCGCAAGCCGCCGTCTCGCGCCTGCTGTTCGGCATGGCCCGCGACGGCAAACTGCCGAAGGTGCTGGCCAAGGTGCACCCGAAACACAACACGCCGTACCTGAGCATTTATCTGGTGGCGGTGCTGTCGCTGGTGATCTGCTACCTGTTCATCAACTCGGTCGACACCCTGACTTCGCTGGTCAACTTCGGCGCACTCAGCGGCTTCATGCTGCTGCACCTGACAGTGATCAACTACTACTGGCGTCGGCAGAAGTCCGGTCAGGTCGTGCGTCACCTGATCTGCCCGGTGATCGGCTTCATCATCGTCGCGGCCATCATGTACAACATGGGCGTCGATGCGCAGAAGCTCGGCCTGATCTGGATTGCCCTGGGTCTGGTGTACCTGTTCTTCCTCAACAAACTCGGCGCCAGCACCGCGCTGCCTGACCCGAGCAACGGCTGACAAGAAAAAGAGCGGCGTCTGACAACAAATCAGGCGACCGCCGATTTATCGCGTGGAAACCGACAGTGATAGTCAGGTTCGGCGACTTTGCCGAACCTTTTGATACAGGAGTACATCCATGCTGGTCTTACGCCCAGTCGAACAGACTGATCTGCCCCAGCTCCAACAATTGGCCCGCGACAGTCTGGTGGGCGTGACCTCCCTGCCGGATGACAGCGAACGCCTGCGCGAGAAAATCGCCGGTTCCTGCGCCTCGTTCGCCAGTGCAGCGACGGCCCACGGCCCGGAGAATTACTTCTTTGTGCTGGAAGATCTGGACGACCAGCGCCTGGTTGGCTGCTCGGAAATTCTCGCCACAGCGGGCTTCGACGAGCCGTTCTACAGCCTGCGCAACCGCCATTTCACCAGCGCTTCCCGCGAGTTGAACATCGAACACGGCGTGCCAGCGCTGTCGCTGTGCCACGACCTCAACGATCACACGCTGCTGCGCGGCTTTCACATCGACGCCAATCTGGTGCGCACGCCGTTTTCCGAGTTGCTGTCACGGGCGCGCCTGCTGTTCATCGCCGCTCATGCACCGCGCTTTGCCGAGGCGGTGATTACCGAAATCGTCGGCTACAGCGACGAGGAAGGCCATTCGCCGTTCTGGGATGCACTGGGCAAACACTTCTTCGACCTGCCCTACGCGGAGGCTGAACGTCTTTGCGGGCTGCAAAGCCGCTCGTTTCTGGCCGAACTGATGCCGCAATACCCGATTTACGTGCCGATGCTGCCGCAAGCGGCGCAGGACTGCATCGGTCGGATTCACCCGGACGGTCAGGAAGCGTTCGACATTCTTGAGCGTGAAGGCTTCGAAACCAATAGCTACATCGACCTGTTCGACGCTGGCCCAACCCTGTATGCGCGCACCGCCAACATTCGTTCGATCGCGCGCAGCCAGACTGCAACCGTGCAGCAACAGCCACAAATCGATGCCCGAGGCCGTTATCTGCTGAGCAACGACGGGCTGCACGGTTTTCGTTCGATCATGGCCGAACTCGATTTCCAACCCGATCAACCGCTGTCCCTCACCCCTGCAATGTGTGCGGCGCTGAACGTGATCGATGGCAGCCCGATCCGGCTGATTGCCCTGTGAAACCCGCCCGGTTGCGCAGTCAACGACAGTGCCCGAACAGGCGCGCAGAAGGAGTTACAGCATGATTGTCCGTCCGGTCAAAGTCAGCGACCTGCCTGCCTTGCTGGCGCTGGTACAACAGGCCGGCCCGGGGTTCACCACCCTGCCGGCCAACGAAGATCGCCTGTCCCACCGGGTCCGCTGGGCGCAACGGGCGTTCGCCGAACAGGTGGAACGGGCCGACGCTGATTATCTGTTTGTGCTCGAAGACGACGACCTGCGCGTGGTCGGCGTCAGCGCACTGGCCGGAGCGGTCGGCCTGCGCGAGCCCTGGTACAACTACCGTGTCGGGTTGACCGTGAGTTCGGCGCCGGATCTGGGCATTCAACGGCAGATCCCGACACTGTTCCTCAACAATGAACTGACCGGCCAGTCGGAGCTGTGCTCGTTGTTTCTCGGTCACGAACAGCGCCACGGCAGCAACGGCCGCCTGCTGTCGCTGGGACGTTTGCTGTTCGTTGCCGAATTCCCGCACCTGTTTGGCGAGAAGATGATTGCCGAACTGCGCGGCAGTGCCGATGAACACGGTTGTTCGCCGTTCTGGGACAGTCTGGGCCGGCATTTCTTTCAAATGGACTTCAGCCATGCCGATCACTTGTCGGGCCTTGGCAACAAATCGTTCATCGCCGAACTGATGCCGCGCCAGCCGCTGTACACCTGCATGCTCACCGAACAGGCCCAGGCGGCGATCGGCCAGGCACACCCGAACACCGAGCCAGCGCTGAAAATCCTTCAGGCCGAAGGTTTTACCCACAAAGGCTACATCGACATCTTTGACGGCGGCCCGGTGATCGAGGCGCCGGTGCGCAATATCCGCACCGTACGCGAAAGCCTTGAGCTCACCCTGAGCCTGGGCAGCCCGGATGAACAGGCACCGCTGTGGCTGATTCACAACCGCCGTCTGGAAAACTGCCGCATCACCGTCGCCCGCGCCCGCCGGGTCGGCAGCAGCCTGGTGATCGACCGCCTCACGGCCAAGCGCCTGCAACTGCAACCGGGCAATTCGGTGCGCGCGGCGATGCTGCCCAATCAACAGCAACAGGCGGTGGCGGCCTGACGGTCACCACCGCAAAAAGGTAAATCCTTTCAGCAAAAGAGTCCGCGACAACCTGTCCCTTGCAAATTCGTCATGATCATTGACCCATTCGCGTGATAGCCTTTTCATTCTTCGGCGTTGACACCTTTGTTCAAGCCTTTCCATTCCTTTGTATTGGTGGAACTCGTATGACCAGGCTTTCCCATCAAGATTTGCGCCGTAACTTCCGTCAACTGCTGGCTTCCGACACCTGCTACCACACGGCTTCGGTGTTCGATCCGATGTCCGCGCGCATTGCCGCTGACCTGGGTTTTGAAGTGGGGATCCTCGGCGGTTCCGTGGCCTCTTTGCAGGTACTCGGTGCCCCGGATTTTGCCCTGATCACCCTCAGCGAGTTCGCCGAACAGGCCACTCGCATCGGCCGCGTCGCCCAATTACCAGTGATCGCCGACGCCGACCACGGCTACGGCAACGCCCTCAACGTGATGCGCACCATCGTCGAACTGGAACGCGCCGGCGTCGCCGCCCTGACCATCGAAGACACCTTGCTGCCAGCGCAATTCGGCCGCAAATCCACCGACCTGATCACCGTTGCCGAAGGCGTCGGCAAGATCCGCGCGGCGCTGGAAGCCCGGGTTGATACGGAAATGGCGATCATCGCCCGTACCAACGCCGGCATCCTGCCGAACCAGGAAATCATCAGCCGCACTCGCCAGTACCAGGCGGCCGGGGCTGACGGCATCTGCATGGTCGGGATTCAGGATTTCGATCAGCTCGAACAAATCGCCGAACACCTCACCGTACCTCTGATGCTGGTGACCTACGGCAACCCGGCGTTGCGCGATGACAAACGTCTGGCCGAACTCGGTGTGCGTGTGACCATCGATGGCCATGGTGCGTACTTTGCGGCGATCAAAGCGACGTATGACAGCTTGCGTGAACAGCGGCAGATCTTTACCCAGGCTTCGGACCTGAGCGCGACCGAGTTGACGCACACCTATACACAACCGGAGGAATACATTCTCTGGGCCAAGGAATACATGAGCGTCAAGGAGTGATGGGTTGACCGGGCTGACGCCATCGCGAGCAGGCTCACTCCTACAATTGATCAGTGTTGAACACAAATACTGTGTGCACTGAAGATCTACTGTAGGAGTGAGCCTGCTCGCGATAGCAACAGCCGCTACACCGCTAAACCGGCGTCTTGTAAGCCTCCTCCCGCTGCACCGCCCGCGCCTGAATCACATTCAGAATCGCACAGCCCTCGCGCATCAACAGATGCACCGCGCTGGTCACCCGCGTCAGATCACAATCGGAAATACCCTTGAGGTTGAGACTGGCAAAGGTGTCGGCCAGATCGCGCACGACCACAAACCGGTGCATCGCACAGGCGGCCATGTCGCTGAGTTCTGAGTGGGTGTTAAGGAAGAGCACCGGGGATTCGGCGTCGTAGGTATCGATGGGGAGGAAGCGGGGCATTACTTGGTCGGTCATAGAGTTCACTCCAAATAGGGGTCAGGTGCTGTATTCGACCGGCCAAGATCGTCGCAGAGTTTTCTGCGAGCCGAGACTATAAGAGCCGCGCTCAACGGCCGCAACGGGAGCTTCTGTCGGAATTTTCGGTATTTTTTGTACGCCGTCCGCGCCTTCCACTTTTCCCACAAAAGCCCCTCACCCTAGCCCTCTCCCAGAGGGAGAGGGGACTGATTGGGGGATGCTCGAGAGCTACGCCGACTTGTGATACCGCGCTGAATCCGATTTTGAACTCAAAATTGATCTTTCAGGCCGCCGCGTTAACCACAAACAAAACAGTCAGTCCTCTCCCAGAGGGAGAGGGAACCGATTGGGGGATGATTGGGAGCTACGCCGACTTGTGACATCGCGCTGAATCCGATTTTGAACTCAAATGAATCTTTCAGGCGGCCGTGTTAATCACAAACAACGCGATCAGTCCCCTCTCCCTCTAGGAAAGAGAACTGATTGGGGGATGCTCGGGATCTACGCCGACCTGTGACACCGCGCTGAATCCGATTTTGAATTCAAATGGATCTTTCAGGTCGCCGTATTCATCACAAACAACACGGTCAGTCCCCTCTCCCTCCGGGAGAGGGTTAGGGTGAGGGCAAATGCACCTGACACCCCACCCGCATCAGTCACACCCCAAACCCACTCACCGCGGCTTGGCCAACTCCATGATCATCCGCGACAACAGATAAATCCGCGGCGCCACACTCGCCACTTCGGCGTATTCCTCCGGCGTGTGAATATTGCCGCCAACAATCCCGAAACCATCCAGCGTCGGCGTGCCAACACCGGCAGACAAACTCGCGTCCGCCGCGCCGCCACTGCCCTCCTCCGTCAACTTGCGGCCAATCTCGCCGTAGATCCCCTGAGCCATGGCCATCAGGCGATCCGACTCGGGCGTCTGCGGCATCGGTGGCAAGCCGCGCTGCAACGAAGTCTTCACTTCAGTCTCAGCAATCAGCTTGTCCTGCGAAACCCGCGCCAGATCCTTCTCGATCCGGTCGAACTCCTCTGGCACCGCCGCGCGCACGTCAGCCTTGGCCGTGGCTTGATCGGGAATCACGTTGGTGCGATCGCCGGCCTTGAGCACGGTGAAGTTGATGGTGGTTTTCTTCGCCTCATCACCAAGTTTGCCCAACTGAAGAATCTGATGCGCCGCCTCCATCGCGGCATTGCGCCCCAGTTCCGGCGCGACACCGGCGTGCGCGGCTTTGCCCTTGACCTCGACCAGCGCCGTCGCGCTGCCCTTGCGCCACACCACCAGGCCATCGGCCGGGCGGCCCGGCTCCAGATTGAGCGTCACGTCGTGCTGTTTGGCGGTTTTCTTGATCAGATCGGTGGCGACGTCCGAACCGGTTTCTTCGCTGGCGTCGAGCAGGAAAGTGATTTGCGCGTAGTCCTTGAAGTCGAGGTTTTTCAGGACTTTCAGCGCATAGATCCCGGCGACGATGCCGCCCTTGTCATCCATCACCCCTGGCCCGTAAGCGCGGCCATCCTTGATGTGAAACGGCCGCTCGGCCGCCGAACCTTCCTTGAACACCGTGTCCATGTGCGCCATCAGCAGGATTTTCGCCTTGCCGGTGCCCTTGAGCGTTGCGAGTACATGGTTGGATTTTTCCGGCGTATTGGGCACCAGTTCGATGGTGGCGCCGAGCTTTTTCAGCTCATCGATGGCGATGTCGCTGACTTGCTTGAGGCCTGGCTCGTAACCTGAACCGGAGTCGATATTGACCAGCCGTTCCAGCAGTTTCAGGGCCTCTGGTTGATATTGCTCGGCATCGGCGAGCACTTGTTTGTGCGGTTCGGCGAAGGCGTGGGCAGCGGAGAAAGCGAGAGACAGGCCGAGGCTGGCGGCCAGCAGGGAGCGAGAAAATGAGAACGTCATGAAGCGATCCTTGTTTCGCGTCGGGGGGGATTTAACCGTACCCGACATCGGCGCGAGGCTCTACACCGAATGCGACATCTCCCTGATCACCACCGAACACGTGTAGGAGCTGCCGAAGGCTGCGATCTTTTGATCTTGCTTTTGATTTAGAAAGACCAAAGTCAAAAGATCGCAGCCTTCGGCAGCTCCTACAGGGGATGTGTGGTGTAGCGGTCAAACCGAATCCAGCAACGTTCGCCGGGGCTTGTCATCGCAATTGCACATCACCCGATTGCGCCCGCTCGCCTTGGCCTCGTACAACGCCTGATCGGCATCATTGAGCCAGCGCGTCGCGTCGGCATGCGCCGGATCGTACGCCGCCAGGCCGATACTCAAACTGACCTTCAACGCCGGGTTCTGCTCATAACCCAGAATCGCGAAACGCTCGCGCAACGCCTCCATCGCCTGCGCGGCGTTGAACAACGGCAGTTCCGGCAGAATCACGCAGAACTCATCACCGCCATAACGCCCGGCAACGTCTGTCACCCGCAGGTTCTGCTTGAGCAACTTGCTCAACTGGCGCAACACGATGTCGCCCGCGACGTGGCCGTAAGTGTCGTTGATCGCCTTGAAGTGATCGATGTCGATCAACGCAATCGCTGCGCCCTGCTTCTGCCGTTTGCAACGCTGAAAAGCGATCTCCAGTTGATCCTTCCAGGCGCCGTGGTTGAGCAGCCCGGTCAAGCTGTCGGTGCGGCTCAGGGCAAGCAATTCGCGTTTATGCCGGCCAAGGGTGTAGGCCTGCCGAAAGCAGATCCAGCCCAGCGCCAACGGGTACAGCAGTAGTAACGGGAAACAGGCGTACATTTGCGCAGGCGAGGTCTGCGGAACGAATGCCGGAGCAAAGACCACCAGCCCGACGCCGACCCCGAGCAACTGCGTCGCAGAGCCTGCCAATAGAAAGCGTGAACCGCCGATAGCGACGTTGTTCATCGCCATCATCGAAATGGTCGTCGCCGTGGGCAACGGATTGAAATGCATGGCGGCAACCCAGAAACCGCCGAGAAACGCGTCGATCAACAGATTTCGATGTTCGGCGTGATAGGGAACGCTGGAACGACGCGCCCATTGAAATGCCAGGTGCGGCCAGACCAGGCCATTGAAGAACATCAGTGCCCAGACCCACAGCGGCGGATCGAGCGAATACATCGCAACGGAAACACACAGCAGCCCAAGCAACAGCCCGAGGGTTCGCGACGTATAAAGCCTCCTGGCCAATGAAAGTCCCTTTCCTCCCGTATTTCCCATGAGGACCTCGATCACGCACACCGCAGGACGGATGTGATGGGAGTCTATCAGGGCGACGTTAAATAGCCATCACCGGCCAGCGGGCTGAATAGAGCGCCATCAACACCTTACACAGTGCAAATATTTGGCTATACATGAAAGGAGCAAAATGGAAAAACAACTATAAGAAGGAGGCCCATGCACACCTTTCAAGTGTTGATCATCGGCAGCGGTTTTGGCGGCCAGTGTGCCGCAGTCAACCTGCTGAAGGCCGGGATCGACGATTTTCGCCTGCTGGAACGAAGGGACTTCTTTGGCGGCACCTGGTGCCAGAACACCTACCCCGGCGCCGCAGTGGACGTGCCGTCGCCGCTGTATTCGCTTTCCTTCGCTCCGTACCGCTGGTCGCAGATGTTCGCCGGGCAAGCCGAACTGCACCGTTACACCGAGCATGTCATCGAGCAGTTCGGCCTTCGTCAGCGGGTGGAGCTGCAAGCCAATGTCGAGCGCGTCGAATGGGACGACACGGAAAAACGCTGGGCCGTGCACACCGCCAGCAAAGGCACCTTTTATGCGCAGTTCCTGATCAATGCCACCGGGCCGCTGAGCCAACCGCTCATCCCGCACTTTCCCGGCCAGGATCGCTTTCAAGGCAAGAATTTTCATACAAACAATTGGGATCACAGCTACGACTACCGGGGTAAACGCGTGGCCATCGTCGGCAGCGGCGCCAGTGCGGTGCAGGTGATTCCGGCGATTGCGCCGCACGTCGAACAACTGCATGTATTTCAGCGTACGCCACACTGGGTGCTGCCTCGCGCCGACCGCCAGTTCGGGCCGTTACAGCGCTGGCTGCTCGGCCTGAAACCCGCCTACAAGCTGTTGCGCTGGCTGATTTACTGGCAATTCGAAACCCGGGTCATCGCGTTCAAATACTCGAAAGCGGCGATTCACATGGTCCAGCAGCACGCCCTGCGCTTTCTCAAACGCCAGGTGCCAGACCCTGTGCTGCAAGACAAACTCACCCCGGACTTCACCATCGGCTGTAAACGGGTACTGGTTTCCAGCACGTATTACCCGGCGCTGAGCCGTCCCAACGTGACCTTGCATACCCGCGAACAAGGCATCGCATCCATCGACGAAACCGGGATCAACACTCAGGACGATCAGCACATCGATGTTGATCTGATCGTCTGGTCGACCGGTTACGACGCCACCGACGGGGTGATTTCCTACCCGGTCAGTGGAAAAAACGCCGTGCAACTCAGAGATGTCTGGGCGCAATACCCGCGCGCGTATCTGGGCACCAGTCTGCCGGACTTTCCCAACCTGTTTATCGTCACCGGCCCCAATACCGGCATCGGCCACACCTCGGCGCTGTTCATCATCGAGTCGCAGATGAACTACATCCTCGACTGCATTCGCACCGTGCAGGCGAAAGGTCTGCGCAGCATCGAAGTGCGCCGTGAAGCGGAACGTACCTACACTGAGATGATTCATCGGGAAATGCAGCGTACGGTCTGGAAGTCCGGCGGCTGCCACAGTTGGTATCAAAGCAAGAGCGGTCATGTGATCGCGATGTTTCCCGGCTTCAGTTTCAGCTATCACCGCTTGACACGGGCGCTGAAACCGGCCGACCACATTCTGTCCTGAACACGTAAAAGGAAGACGTCGATGCTTTTGCTGTTTGTCGCCCTCGCGGTTTTCGTGGCCTGGAGCTGGTTGAGTTATCCGGCGGTCGGTCATTGGCTGTACGACCTGAACATGGCCATCGAGGCCAAGTTGTACAAATTGCACAAGATCGAAGTGCCGATCGCCGAGATGACCGTCTCGACCTGGCAGGGCGGGCCGTATGAAGCGGCCAGCGCGATTCTGATGCTGCATGGCTACAGCGCCGACAAGAACCTGTGGCTGCGCTTTTCCCGGCACTTCGTGCGCCAGTATCGGGTGATCATTCCGGACCTTGCCGGCCATGGGGAAACCGGCTTCAAGGCTGGCGGCGGCTACGACATTCCGTTGCAGGCCAAACGCATGATCCAGTTGCTCGACGTTTGCGGCGTGGAGAAAGTCCACGTGATCGGCAACTCGATGGGCGGCTACATCGCAGCGTGGCTGGCGGCGACGTATCCCGACCGCATCGCTTCGGTGGCACTGATCGACCCGGCGGGCGTCACCGCGCCCGAGGTCAGCGACATGGAGCGGCATCTGGCGCGCGGGCATAACCCGTTTCTGATCAACTCGCGGGAAGAGTTTCGCCAGTTTTACGCGATGACCATGGAATCGCCGCCGTGGGTGCCGAACCTGGTGCTGGACGCGATCGCCCAGCGTTACGAACAACAACGCGATGAACTGGAAGAGATCTTCCGCGATTTTCGCGCCAGCCCGCCGATGGAGCCGAAACTGGCCGACATCAAATGCCCGGCGCTGTTGCTCTGGGGGCGCAAGGATCGGCTGATCGATGTCAGCAGCGTGCCAGTGTGGAGCAAGGGCATCGCCAATTTGCGCGTGGATGTCTGGGATCATGTCGGGCACATGCCGATGGTTGAACAGCCGGGGAATACTGCGCGGCTGTATCGCGAATTCCTCGGAAGCCAGAAATGACACTCAACACATCCTGTGCAGGAGCTGCCGCAGGCTGCGATCTTTTGATTCTGCTTGTAAAAAACAAGATCAAAAGATCGCAGCCTCGTTTCACTCGACAGCTCCTACAAGGTGACGAGATGTGAGGCGCAGATGAACATCCTTTATGACGAACGCCTCGACGGCCCCTTGCCGCAGGTGAACAAGGCCGAATTGCTCAAGGCATTGCAGCAAACGCTGCCAGACCTCGACATTTTGTGGCGCGAGGACGAACTCAAACCCTACGAATGCGACGGCCTCTCCGCCTACCGCACCACGCCGATGCTGGTCGCCCTGCCGCGTCGACTCGAGCAAGTGCAAACCCTGCTCAAACTCTGTCATGAAAAAAACGTCCCGGTGGTTGCCCGTGGCGCCGGCACCGGGTTGTCCGGCGGCGCCTTGCCGCTGGAACAAGGCCTGCTGCTGGTGATGGCGCGCTTCAACAATATCCTGCACATCGACCCCGCTGCCCGTACTGCGCGGGTTCAGCCGGGGGTGCGCAATCTGGCGATCTCCCAGGCGGCCGCGCCCTTCGGCCTGTATTACGCGCCGGACCCGTCCTCGCAAATCGCCTGTTCGATCGGCGGCAACGTCGCCGAAAACGCTGGCGGCGTGCATTGCCTCAAGTACGGCCTGACCGTGCACAACCTGCTGAAAATCGAAGTGCTGACCATCGAGGGCGAACGCCTGACTCTGGGCTCGGACGCCCTCGATTCAGCGGGTTTCGATTTGCTCGCCTTGTTCACCGGTTCCGAAGGTTTGCTGGGGATCATCACCGAAGTCACGGTCAAACTGCTGCCCAAACCGCAAGTCGCGAAAGTCCTGCTGGCCAGTTTCGATTCCGTGGAAAAGGCCGGCCGCGCCGTCGCCGAAATCATCGCGGCGGGGATCATTCCCGGCGGGCTGGAGATGATGGACAACCTCGCCATTCGCGCCGCCGAAGATTTCATCCACGCCGGTTACCCGGTCGATGCCGAGGCGATTCTGCTGTGCGAACTCGATGGCGTCGAAGCCGATGTCCACGACGATTGCCAACGGGTGCGCGAGGTCATGACCGCGGCCGGCGCCACCGAAGTGCGTCAGGCCCGCGACGAAGCCGAGCGCGTGCGTTTCTGGGCCGGACGCAAGAATGCGTTTCCCGCGATCGGCCGTCTATCACCCGACTATTACTGCATGGACGGCACCATCCCGCGCCGCGAATTGCCCGGGGTTCTGCAAGGCATCGCCCGCCTCGGCGAAGAATACGGATTGCGCGTGGCCAACGTGTTCCATGCCGGCGACGGCAACATGCACCCGCTGATTCTGTTCGACGCCAATCAACCCGGCGAACTGCATCGCGCCGAAGCCTTGGGCGGCAAGATCCTTGAACTGTGCGTGCAGGTCGGCGGCAGCATCACCGGCGAACACGGCGTCGGCCGCGAGAAAATCAACCAGATGTGCGCGCAGTTCAACAGCGATGAGTTGAGCCTGTTCCATGCAGTAAAAGCCGCGTTCGACCCACAAGGCCTGCTCAATCCCGGCAAGAACATTCCGACCCTGCACCGCTGTGCCGAATTCGGCGCGATGCACATTCACGCCGGGCAATTGCCGTTCCCCGAACTGGAGCGTTTCTGATGGCCGATTTCGACGCCGCCAGCGCCCTGCTCGATCAGGTCAACGAAGCGCGGGCCAATGCCACGCCGCTGAAAATCCAGGGTGGCAACAGCAAGGCCTTTCTCGGTCGCGAGGTGGCCGGCGAAGTGCTCGACACCCGTGCCCACTGCGGCATCGTCCGTTACGAGCCGACCGAACTGGTGGTCACGGCGCGCGCCGGTACGCCTTTGTCCGAGCTGCTGGCGGCGCTGGACGCTGCCGGACAAATGTTGCCGTGCGAGCCGCCGGCATTCGGTGAAGGCGCGACCGTCGGCGGCATGATCGCCACGGGGTTGTCCGGGCCACGACGACCGTGGTCTGGCTCGGTGCGCGACTTTGTCCTCGGCACGCGGGTGATCACCGGCCTCGGTCAGCACCTGCGTTTCGGCGGCGAAGTGATGAAAAACGTCGCCGGTTATGACCTGTCACGGCTGATGGCCGGCAGCTATGGCTGCCTCGGCGTGCTCACCGAAGTGTCGCTGAAAGTCCTGCCGAAACCGCGCCAGTGCCTAAGCATTCGCCTCGACATGGACTGCGCGCGGGCGCTGGCCAAGCTTGCCGAGTGGGGCCAGCAGCCGCTGCCGATCAGTGCCGCGTGTCACGATGGTCAGAGCCTGTATCTGCGGCTCGAGGGCGGCGAAGGCTCGGTGACGGCGGCGCATCAACGCCTCGGGGGCGAGCCGCTGGATTCAGGGTTCTGGCGCGATCTGAATGAGCAACGTCTAGCCTTTTTCAACGAAGGTCTGCCGCTGTGGCGCTTGTCGTTGCCGAACAATCTCGGGCCACTGGATCTGCCCGGCGAGCAACTGATCGACTGGGCCGGTGCACAACGCTGGCTGAAATCCGACGCGGCGCACATTCATATTCTCGCTCAGGAACTCGGCGGCCATGCCACCTGCTTCACCCACGGGGCTAGTTCTTCGCCGTTCCAGCCGCTGGCCTGGACACTGCTGCGCTATCACCGGCAACTCAAGGCGCAACTCGACCCGCAAGGGCTGTTCAACCCCGGGCGCATGTACGCGGAGTTCTAGCCATGCAAACCACCCTCAGCGAACAATCGCGACAACTGCCCCGCGCCGCCGAGGCGGAGAAGATTCTGCGCACCTGCGTGCATTGCGGTTTCTGCAACGCGACCTGCCCGACCTATCAGTTGCTCGGCGATGAACTCGATGGCCCGCGCGGGCGTATCTACCTGATCAAACAAGTGCTCGAAGGCGCACCTGCGACGGCGCAGACGCAACTGCATCTGGATCGCTGCCTGTCGTGCCGCAACTGCGAAACCACCTGCCCGTCCGGTGTCGACTATCACAACCTGCTCGACATTGGCCGCGCGGTGGTCGATCACGCGGTGCCACGTCCGGCGGCGCAACGTCTGTTGCGCGAGGGTTTGCGCGCATTGGCGCCGAATCCAGGGTTGTTCAAAGGCTTGCTGCGGGTGGGTACGACGTTTCGGCCGCTGTTGCCGCGTTTGCTTGAAAGTAAACTGCCAAAGCATCTGGCTCTTTCCGGTGTGCGTCCTGCCCTGCGTCATGCCCGGCGGGTGTTGTTGCTGGAAGGCTGTGTGCAACCGGGACTGTCACCCAATACCAACGATGCGACGGCACGGGTGCTGGATCGATTGGGCATCAGCGTCACTCCGGTAACTGAAGCCGGTTGTTGCGGCGCTTTGGACTATCACCTCGACGCCCAGGCCAAAGGCCTTGACCGCGCCCGGCAGAACATCGATGCCTGGTGGCCGCACCTGCAAAACGGTGCCGAAGCCATTGTGCAGACCGCCAGCGGTTGCGGTGCATTCATCAAGGATTACGGGCATTTGCTCGAAGACGATCCGGTGTATGCGGCCAAGGCCCGGCAAATCAGCGAGCGCACGCTGGATCTGGTGCAGGTACTCGATCGGGAACCGCTGGAAAAAGTCTGCGCGGCGAGCGAGCGACGGATTGCCGTGCATTGCCCGTGCACTTTGCAGCACGCGTTGAAACTGGGCGGCGCGGTGGAAGCCGTGCTGACCCGCCTCGGTTTCAATCTCACCGCCGTACCCGACGGCCATTTGTGCTGCGGCTCGGCGGGTACGTATTCGTTGACGCAACCGGTGCTGGCCCGGCAACTGCGCGATAACCGCCTCAACGCGCTGGAGAGCGGCCGACCTGAGCTGATCGTCACCTCCAACGTCGGCTGTCAGAGCCATCTGGCCAGTGCCGGCCGCACGCGGGTGATGCACTGGATCGAACTGGTGGATCAGTCGTTGGCAGAATGAAGTTCGTAGGATTCTTCGTTTGCCCGCGTGCGAGAAGGCTGCGATCTTTTCCCTCATCCATTCCGTGACCGTGGCAGGAATTTTTTTCATGACCGTGCAGCCGTTCGTCAGCCCCGACCTGATCCGCCAACACTTCTCCAAAGCGATGTCCGACATGTACCGCGAAGAAGTGCCGCTGTACGGCGCGCTGATGGAGTTGGTGGAACAGACCAATCACGAAGTGCTTGCACGTCAGCCAGACATCGCCCGGCAACTCGACAGCACCGGTGAAATTCAGCGGCTGGACATGGAGCGCCATGGCGCCATCCGCGTTGGTACTGCGACGGAACTGGCCACCCTCGCCCGCCTGTTTGCGGTGATGGGCATGCAGCCGGTGGGTTATTACGACCTGACCCCGGCGGGCGTGCCGGTGCATTCCACGGCTTTTCGCGCAGTGCATGAGGAGGCCCTGCAAGTCAGCCCGTTTCGGGTGTTCACGTCTTTGTTGCGCCTGGAATTGATTGAAGATCCGGAACTGCGCGCCTTTGCCGAATCCGTGTTGGCCAAGCGTTCGATCTTTACCTCGGAGGCGTTGCGCCTGATCGCGCAAGCTGAAAACGCGGGTGGACTGAATGAAAGCGAGGCCGAGGCATTCGTCCTACAGGCACTGGAAACCTTTCGCTGGCACCACAGCGCCACGGTTACCGCTGCGCAATATCAGACCTTGAGCGCCCAACACCGCTTAATCGCCGACGTGGTCGCGTTCAAAGGCCCGCACATCAATCACCTGACGCCGCGCACGCTGGACATCGACAGCGTGCAGGAACAGATGCCGGCCCATGGCATCACCCCAAAAGCCGTCATCGAAGGCCCGCCGCGCCGGCAGTGCCCGATCCTGTTGCGCCAGACCAGTTTCAAGGCGCTGGACGAGCCGATCGCCTTCACCGATCAAAGCGAAACCCGTGGCAGTCACAGCGCGCGATTCGGCGAAATCGAACAACGCGGCGCGGCACTCACTCCCAAAGGCCGGGCGCTGTATGACCGCTTGCTCAATGCCGCACGCGATGAACTCGGCGACTTCCCCAACGAAGCCAACGCCGCACGCTACAACGCGCTGATGGCTGAGCACTTTGGCGAATTTCCTGACAGTGTCGAAGGCATGCGTGAACAAGGGTTGGCGTACTTTCGCTATTTCGCCACGGAAAAAGGGTTGGCGGCGGGAGGACTTGGGGACTCGTCTCTGGAGGACTTGTTACGCAATGGTTATGTGAAAGCGGAACCGTTGGTGTACGAAGATTTCCTGCCGGTGAGTGCGGCGGGGATTTTTCAGTCGAACCTTGGCGATGCGGCGCAGGCGCATTATGGCGAGCATTCCAATCGGCAGGCTTTTGAGCAGGCGTTGGGGCGCACGACCATTGATGAGTTGGGGTTGTATGCGGAGACACAGCAGCGTTCGATCGAGGAGTGTCTGAGCCAATTTTCGCGTTGAAAAATCAAAAGATCGCAGCCTTCGGCAGCTCCTACAGGGGAAATGCATTCCAAAGGTAGGAGCTGCCGCAGGCTGCGATCTTTTGATCTAAAAGTTTTAAGTTGCCGCCTCGACCAAATGATGGCGTGTGGCCATTGTGCGCAAGAAGTTGCGCACTTGTTTTGCAAAAAAGCCTGATAAAACCGCTGAAAGCTACGTCGTACAAGGCCTGCAGCCAAGTGCGCAAGAAGTTGCGCAGTACTGCGCAACTTCTTGCGCACTTTTGCCTTGGATGGCCGCTCTATTTCGCACGTTCACCGGAAAAATCAGTCAAACACCCCGGCCCGTATGGCTGCCACAATTGTTGGCACGCTCCTTGATAACAGTCAGGCACCCACCGGGCGATTTCGCCTCCCGGGCACCTTAAATTATTCCGCAAGGAGAGCACCCCATGGCAACACCAGCGTACATGTCGGTTACCGGCGAAAAACAAGGCCTGATCACTGCAGGCGCTTTCACCGCTGACTCCGTAGGCAACACCTACCAGGAAGGCCACGAAGACCAGGTTATGGTTCAGGCTTTCACCCACGACGTGATCATCCCGCGTGACCCACAGTCCGGTCAGCCAACCGGTCAGCGCGTGCACAAGCCAGTTGTGATCACCAAGGTCTACGACAAGGCTTCGCCACTGCTGCAAGCTGCTCTGACCTCCGGCGAGCGCATGAGCGAAATCGTTATCCAGTGGTACCGTACTTCTGCTCAAGGTACTCAAGAGCACTACTACACCACCAAACTGGAAGACGCGATCATCGTCGCCATCAACAACAAAATGCACAACTGCCAGGATCCAGGCAACGCTCACTTCACCCACTTGGAAGAAGTGCAGTTCACCTACCGTAAAATCACCTGGACCCACGAAGTATCCGGTACTTCGGGTTCCGATGACTGGCGTGCTCCAGTCGTTTAATTACGGCTGATCGTTACAAGCATCGGCCAGCTCTGCTGGTCGATGTTGTTTTCGCCCTCCAGAATTTCGCGTAAGTTGAGCCGCTTTGCGGTCGTCGACGTACGCCGCTGTACAGCACGAGGAACAAGGGATGTTCGCGCCGGCCAATGAAACCCATTTTGCCCTGACCATCGAAGGTCTTTCCGCCGATTTCCAGGTGTTTACCCTCACCGGTCGGGAAGCCATCAGCCAGCCTTTTGTCTTCGAGGTGGAGCTGGTCAGTGAGCAGCCGTCGCTGGACCTCGAAACCCTGCTGCACAAACCGGCCTTCCTGCAGCTGTCGCCCGACGGCAGCGGCATTCACGGCCAGATCTACCGCGCCGCGCAAGGCGATTCCGGCAAACGCCTGACCCGTTATTCGGTGACCCTGCGCCCGCAACTGTCCTACCTGGCGCATCGCGTCAACCAGCGAATCTTCCAGAACCTCAGCGTGCCGAAAATCATCGGTATGGTCCTCGAAGAGCACGGTATTCAAAGCAACGCCTACGAATTCAAGACCGGTTCGATTTATCCCGAGCGCATCTACTGCGTGCAATACGATGAATCGGACCTGCATTTCATCCAGCGCCTGTGCGAAGAAGAAGGTATCCACTACCACTTCGAGCACACGGCGACGGCGCACAAACTGGTGTTCGGCGATGACCAGACGGTGTTCCCGAAACTCAAGCCTGTGGCCTATCAGCAAGACTCCGGCATGGTCGCCAGCGACCCGGTGATCAAGCGTTTCGACCTGCGCCTGGAAACCCGCACCAGCCGCACCACCCGCCGCGATTACGACTTCGAAAAACCACGCATCACTCTCGAAAGCGAAAACCGTGGCGACGCCCTGCCCGACCTTGAAGACTACGATTACCCAGGTCGTTTCATCGACCGCGAGCGCGGCAAACACCTGGCCAAACGCGCCCTCGAACGTCATCGCAGCGACTTCCAGTTGGCTGAAGGCAAGAGTGATCAACCGTTGCTGGTCAGCGGCCACTTCCTCGCGCTGACCGCGCACCCGAAAGCCAAATGGAATGACCTCTGGCTGCTCACCGAAGTCCTCCACGAAGGCAAACAGCCGCAAGTCCTCGAAGAGTCGGTGACCAGTGACACCACCGCACTCAAAGACGATTTCCACCAAGGCTACCGCAACCGCTTCCAGGCCACCCCATGGGACGTGCCGAACCGCCCGCCCCTGCGCCACCCGAAACCGCGCATCCTCGGCAGCCAGAGCGCTGTGGTCACCGGCCCGAAGGGTGAAGAGATCCACTGCGACGAATACGGCCGCGTCAAAGTGCAATTCCATTGGGACCGCGAAGGCCAGGCCGATGACAAAACCAGCTGCTGGCTGCGCGTCTCCAGCGCCTGGGCCGGCGCCCAGTACGGCGGCATTGCCATCCCGCGTATCGGCATGGAAGTGCTGGTCACCTTCCTTGAAGGCGATCCCGATCAACCGTTGATCAGCGGCTGCCTGTACCACAAGGAAAACACCGTCCCGTATGAGCTGCCGGCGAACAAGACCCGCAGCACCTTCAAGACCCTCAGCTCCATGGGCGGTGGCGGCTACAACGAACTGCGCATCGAAGACAAAAAAGGTCAGGAACAGATCTACCTGCACGCCCAGCGCGACTGGGACGAAAACATCGAGCACGACCAGAAAATCCGCGTCGGCAACGAACGCCACGACACCGTCGAAAAGAACAGCTACACGGAATTCAAGGCCGAAGAACACCACACCGTCTACGCCGACCGCAAAGTCGAAACCCGCGCCAACGACCACCTGACCGTCGGTGTAAACCAACACATCAAGATCGGCACCGGCCAGTTCATCGACGCTGGCCAGGAAATCCACCTCAGCAGCGGCATGAAAGTGGTGATGGAAGCCGGCAGCGAGCTGACCCTGATCGGCGGCGGCAGCTTCATCAAGATCGACGCCGGCGGCGTCACCCTGAGCGGCCCGGTGATCAACATGAACTCCGGCGGCAGCCCCGGCAGCGGCACGGGCGCTGCCCCGCTCATGCCCGGCATCCTGAAACAGGCCGACGCCGACAAGGCCGGTCAGGTCCTGACCCCGGCCCAGATCAACACCCTCAAACGCAACGCGCCGTTCTGCGAAGAATGCGAAAAATGCAAGGCAGGTGCCTGTGCCATCTGATCGAATTACGCCCAAGGATTGGCTGGCGCAACAGCCGTTGCAGACTGGCGAGCGTTTGTATCTGGTTATTAGTGCGGCAAGTGATTCCGACGCGCTGAAAAATCTCTACCTGACCGAGCCTACCGCCCAGCTCCTGCCGATATGGGGCGGCACGCCCTACTCCACCTGGCAACCGGTGATGCCCTACGTCACCGAGCTCAAACCGAACTCGGCGTTCCTGCCGTGGAACGCTGAAACCGATGCCCTCGATTGGGGCTGGCTGGCGGTGTCGCGTTCGGAACCGAACGAAGTGTTCGAGCATCTGCGCAGCCTTACTCAGGTGAAGATGCCAGACGGGACCGAGGTGTTTTTCCGGTTTTGGGATGGACGGCATATCTACCCGATTCTGCATGGGCTTGGGGAGAAGGCTGGGGAAGTGCTGCCGATGTTTGAGCGGTATTTGATTAATGGGCAAGCGCTGGAGGTTGGGACGCGGGTTGTGCCGAAGGTGAAAGATTGGCCGTGGTGGGAGGTGCCGAAGGAGTTGTTGGATGGGTTGATGGCGGAAAACCCGTCGACCGTCATCGGCAACATGATGCAGTGGTTGTTGGACGAACATGCCGATCTGTACTTCTCGTTCCCCGAATCAAACCTGAAACAAAAAGTGGCGCGTTTCGTAAAGCGCACGCCGCTCACGGAAGAAAATTTTGCCGGGCTGTTGAAAGCCCATCTGGAAAATGAGGTGGTTGTATGAGCGTTTTGATGGGTGGGATCGTTGGTGGCCTCACGGCAAAACAACCTGATGCTCAGGCAATCATTGCCGACTTCAAGAAATGTCTGAAAGACTACCGTGAGCATGCTGAAGCCTGGTATGGCGGCATTCTGGACGCCGAGCAGCAGTTCAAGGTCGGAGACGAAGTCGGCACTGCAGACAAGGACAGCAAAAAGGAAAACACCCTTTATGCCAACTGCCCGGCGAACGGCAAGCTCGTACTGGTGCACAGCTTCGAATCCGCACGTTTTGTACCGATCGGTAATACACCGGTCCGTCTGACACCAGTGGTAGATGGCCGCTTTATTGGCAAGAACGAAGTCGGTCCAACCATCAACAAAACCATCGACTCGACCGGCATTCTGGAAGTTTCCGGGCTTACACCCAATCAGCAATACAAGATTACGTTCTTCCCTAATCCTACGCCCGCTCAGATCGATAGTCTGTTCAACTCCTACCAAGGTGTGATCGGTGAGCTCGGCGGTTGGCTGCAAACCGAGTGGAGCACAAGTTTCTTGCCGCTTTGGCAGGCACACACTGATGCATCACTGGGCGGCCGTGCCCTGCAGGAGCTGGAAGCCGCGTGGGAAGGCTTCATGAAGGCGATCATGGGTTTGTGGGGCGATATCAAGAGCCTCTACGACCTCGTCGCCCACCCTCGCGAAAACTACGAAAAGCTGAAAAAGTTTTTCACTGAGGAGCAGATCAAGAAAATTTATGATGCCTCAGCAGAGGCCATCCACACGGCCTTGCTGATCGCCAGTGATGAGCCACTGATGTGGGTCTACGTCGCCGCCATCGTGGCGTGGATAAAGATGCTGCCGCCACAAACCTGCACGGAAGTGCTGGCGCAAATGAGCACAGAGTTCTTGGTGAACATTCTGGTCGGTGTGGTTCTGACAGGTGGCCTAGGTCTGGCTGTACGAGTGGGCACAAAGGCAATCCAAGGGGTGCAAAGCAGCGGCAAGGTCATAAAACTGATCGAAGACTTTACCGGCATGCTGATGAAAGTCAGCAAATCCAAGGCCACACCGCACACCGAAGCGTCGAAACCTTTGTTGCTTAATGGCGATTCGAAATTCAATCCGGCACGTAAAGCGGATGTGCAAATTGCGGCCCCCAAACCTGCCGAAACCGCGACAGCACCGAAAAACAAGCCACCGGTCAGCGGCGGAAAAGTGGAGTCCGATGCGCAGATTCAAGCACGTAAAAAAGATGAGCCCGCCTCGCGTGTCGAACAGGTGGAACACGTCGACAACGCGCCAGATCAATCGAAAAACCCGGCCGACAAACCCGCCCAATGCGTCGACAAAACCTGCTCAGACGGTGAACCCGTGTCGATGGTGACCGGTGAGGAATTACTCACGCTGACCGATGGTGAAATGGGTGGTTTGCTGCCCTTCGAGTGGACCCGCCTATACCGTAGCAGTGCGGTAGAGATCGACAGCCGTCTCGGCCATGGCTGGAGCCATTCGCTTTCCCATCGTTTGCATCTCGATGATGAAGGTGTGCTGTGGACAGACAACGAGAACCGGCAGACCCGATTCCCGATGCCCACTGAACAGCGCCCCGCCATTACCAATAGTCTGGCGCAAGCGGCGATTTATCTAGGCGATGCTCCCGGAGAACTTGTCCTGACTCAGGCCGGGGCAAAAACACGCTTCTACCATTTCCGAGCCGGTCGCCTCACCACGATCAGCGACGCCTACGAAAACCGGTTACATATCAGTTATGACTTCGTTGACCGTATCCAGCGCGTCGATAACGGTGCAGGCCGTGCCCTGCTAATGCGTTACGACGACCGACACATTGTGGCCGTCGATCAGCAGCAACAACGCCAGGAATACAACGACCGCGGTGAACGTCAGGATCCATGGCAGACCATTCAAACGCTCGTCACCTACCAATACAACGCACGCAATCAACTGGTTTCCTCTACCAATGCGGCGGGTGAAACCGAGCATTACCGATACAACGATCAGCATGTCATCCTCGAACGACAAATGGCCGGCGGCGCCAGTTTCTTCTGGGAATGGGAACGTGAAGGTAAACACTCCCGCTGCATACGCCACTGGGCCAATTACGCGCAAATGGAAGCGCGTTACGAGTGGGACGACAAAGGCTCGGTGACCGTCAACAACGCCGACGGCAGTGAGCTGGTCTACGTGCATGACGAAAATGCGCGGCTGGTCAGCGAGACCGCGCCCGACGGCGGTGAAACGCAAAATGCATACGACGATCAGGGACGTCTGATCGCCGTAAAAGATCCGATGGGCGCGATCACCGAGTATCAGTACAGCGAAGCTGGGCGTTTGATCGCCGTTATTCCGCCAGAAGGTGTGCCGACCCGTTACAACTATTTCAACGGTCAACTCATTGATGTCCAGCGCGGCAAAGCCCGCTGGAAATACGAGCGCAACCGTCAGGGCGACATCACCCAACAAACCGACCCGGACGGCAACGAAACCCACTACAGCTATGACCGTCAGGGCCGACTGCTGGAAATTCGTCATCCCAATGGTAGCCGCCATCAATTGGGCTGGAACAATCTCGGCCAACTGCTGGAAGAGCGCCTGCCCGATGGCGGCCAACGCAAGTATCGCTACGATGCTTTGGGTCGGCAGATTACCCGCCAGGATGAATTCGGTGCTATTACCCAATACCAATGGGATGCTGCTGATCGTCTGACCCAAGTAACCCTGCCCGGCGGCGCCACCCGCGCCTTCAGCTACAACCCATATGGCCGCGTCACCGCCGAACGCGACGAGCTTGGGCGAATCACTCGTTACGAGTACGCCGACAACCTGCACCTGGTCAGCCGCCGCATTAATCCTGACGGCAGCCAACTGCGTTATCGCTACGACAACTCGCAACTCAACCTCACCGAAATCGAGAACGAGCGCGGCGAACGCTACCAACTCGACTACTACTCGAATGGCCTGATCCAGCAGGAAACTGGTTTTGACGGTCGCCGCACTGCCTACGAGTACGACCTCAACGGCCAGTTGCTGAAGAAAGTCGAGTTCGGCGATGACGGCAGTGAACTGGTCAGCGAATACCAGCGCGATGCGTCCGGACGTCTGCTGGTCAAAACCTTGCCAGACGGCGAAGAAATCCACTACAGCTACGACGCATTGGGGCGCCTGGTAAACGTCGACGACGGTAACTGGCCGCTCGCGTATGAATACGACGTGCAGGACCGCCTGATCACCGAACACCAGGGCTGGGGCACTACACGTTACGAATACGACAGCGTCGGACAACTGAGCCACTGCCGCCTTCCAGATGGCAGCACACTCGATTACCGTCATCTACCCGGCGGACGCCTGAGCAGCATCGACCTGAACGGCTCACGCCTGACCTCTCACCAGTTCAGCGCCGGTCGCGAACACCAGCGACAACAGGGTTTGCTCCTAAGCCAATACCAATACGACGAACAAGGTCGCCTGCAAGCGCATAGCGTTAGCCAACGCGAAAAAAATCTGTTCCAGCGACGCTACAACTACGACGCGAATGGCAACCTAGCCGGCGTAGATGACACCCGCAAAGGTAATCGCAGCTATCACTACGACCCGTTGGATCGACTGATCAGTGTGCGTGGTGCTACACCGGAAAGCTTCGCCCACGATCCAGCAGGCAACCTCCTCGGTCAGAATGACCTGCCCGTAGCCAATTTGGCTAACGTCAAAGGCAACCGCCTGCTGATGCAGGGCGACCGCCATTATGATTACGACGCTTACGGTAATTTGAGCCGCGAACGTCGTGGCGCCGGCCAGAAACTCGTCACCGAATATCGCTACGACTGCCAGCATCGTCTGATCGGCGTCAGCCTGCCGGGCGGCAGCATAGCAACCTACAAGTACGATGCCTTCGGCCGTCGAATAGAGAAAACCGTCGACGGCTACACCACCGAATTCCTGTGGCAAGGCGAACGCTTGATCGCTGAAAGCGCCGAGAACCGCTACCGCAGTTACATCTATGAACCGGGCAGCTTCCGTCCGTTGGCCATGCTCGACGGCGAAGGCCCACGTAAAGCCACCCCGTTTTACTACCAACTCGACCACCTCGGCACACCGCAGGAACTAACCGATTACAGCGGTGAGATCATGTGGTCGGCCAGATACCGAGCTTATGGCAACCTAGTGGCACTTGACGTCAGCGAAATCGATAACCCGTTGCGTTTTCAAGGCCAGTATTTCGACGCCGAGACGGGGTTACATTACAACCGCCACCGCTACTACAATCCAGGCACCGGGCGGTTTTTGACACCGGATCCGATCAAGCTTGCGGGTGGGTTGAATAATTACCTGTACGTATCAAACCCTACAGGTTGGGTGGATCCTCTTGGGCTTCAGCAGTGTCCGGGTAGCGATTCGGCCAAACCTGCCACACCTGTCAAAACTGGGAATTACCTAGACAAGCCCGCAAATGCTGATGGTTCCTTAAATATTGGTGCTGGTACGAACCCGATTGAAGGCTATTACAATATCGATATTGACCCTAAAGCTCCGGGCGTACACGCTGGCAATGCAACGGATTTATCGGGTATAAAATCAGGATCGCAAAGTCATATCAATATGGATAACCCATACGGTTACGACCCTTTAAACCCAGAAATATTAAGGGTATTAGCCGACAATGGACAAATCACCCTTACAGGCAGCGCATTCGCGAACAAATACATAAAAAAATCATTGAAAAAAATAGAAGAGCTAGGACTAAGAATAGTCTCGCAAACAAAAGTCGACCCAAAAGGTTTTAAAACCATTGACGGCAATCAAATAGAATCAAAACAACTTGATCAATTTATAATCGAGAGAGCAAAATGAATTTTTTAATTGACATTACAAAATCCTTTGGCGCTATCGATTTCGACAATGCCGGCGGAGTCATATCCTATATAAATATTCCTCCAACTGAGGACATTCATAATAGCTTTCAACTCGAAATTTTTAATGTCGTTTTTAACCTAATAGACGAACCAGTAGTTTCTTCAATAAAACTTCAGAACTCAAAATTTCTAGACAACATGGACGAGGACGGCTTCTTAATACTCAAGAAAGCAATCATTACATTTGAGAAGATGAAGGGGCATGAAAAACTAATACGCCTATTAAACCAAGATGAAGGTTACTTGACGCACGAATCTTACGGCCCCAAATTAGCGAACGAAGATAAAATCTACGACGTCGGAGGGAGATCATTCTCAACACCACAGCTATTGATCAATCTTGCCATAATCTCACCAAAAAAAGTAACTATCGAGTTCAGCCCTTCGAACCATACTTATATAGCAACATACGAAGAACTCCAGAACTCAGTAGAACTCTTAAATCTACAAGCAAATCGTGTCCAACCTCCAATCCAGGGAATATTCGACACAACCTACAGCAATATGCACACCGTTAGCGATTTTGATGCGGGTTATCGAGTATACAAACAATAGAACAATGGTAAGTGGGGACAGTCCATATCTACCCTGAACAGCCAAAAAGATTTTTCACTTCACCTAACAAATATTTAAAAATAGAAGCCCTAACGCGTAAATAGGAACAGGAGAAAAGGGAGAAAACGGGAAATAAAACGTGGACAGACCACGACTCCTTATTTTAAGCGGGGCAGACCACAGTTTTTTTGCATCTATAATCTGCCGCCTGGGCGGCTCTCCTCTTTCTCGCTATTTAACGTGATCCGTCCCTGAACAACATGAACAGCAAGGTTTACGAAGAATATAACTACTGGCTTGGAGCAAATGAAGACTCAAATTGGAATGAGTACATTACTGAACAGGTAGCTCATGGGGTTTTAGGAAAATTTAACGCCATGGACTGGAAACACCTTAATGAAGCAATTCTTTTAAAAGAGGAATACTGGCAAGAAAGAAGCGCTGCTGCTCTCGGAGAGTTGCGATCGCCCGAAGCGATAGAGATTTTAAAAAAACTTCTTGACTCTACGTTCTCCGAGGTAGCAGTCGCCGCAGCTTCCGAACTTGATTGGACTGAAGCAGTTATTGAGGAAAAATACGCTAATAAAATTCAGCGAATCATAGACAATTTACCCGATGAAGAAATTGATTGTTACCCTGAACTCAAAAACCTACTAAAAAATCACAAAACCAAGGTTCCTAATAAAAAGCTGAAAGCCTGAGTTTTTAAGACGAGTAAAAAGCCTCTATAAGTACGGAAACCGCTTCAACTTCGCCAGCCTGCTAGGTAGAAATACCACAACCACAGGATGTGCTCTATCACCGAACTGTAGTGGTAAGGCAAGCGCGAGAACACCGGGAGCAATGCGGGAGGGTAATCTTGACTAAAAAGGGAGTAGATCCTGAGGGTTCCCCACAAACTACTCCACACCTGCGCCTGTTGATGTACCTCGGCTCGCAAGGCGCTCAGGTCTCACCAAGACACAAAAAGAGGACAAATTTATTCTCTACAAACTGAAAATAAATCTGTCCCCTTTTCCTTACAGGGCATTTAAAAATGAGTTATTTCGACGACGAGCTTGAAAAAGACCTATCAAACTCCAACATTACTTTCGAAAAATTTAAACCCGAAGTACATGATAGCTTTGTATCTAGCATCAATAAAAAACTTCCATTTCGCGGGTCTAAAATAGCTTGGAACTCCCTCCCCAACAGTATGAACTACGTAAAAAAAGAGGCCGACCAAGCTTTTATTGACATTTCAAAAAAAATAACGACCCTCAACGCTCCCGAAATTGTATTCATTGGCGACTCTCTTACAGATAACGCATACAAAATAAGCACAGCAAATTTAGAATGCACTCTAGCGATTTTCGCGGACATCCCGCAACATACTTACTTCTTCTCGGAAAGTCTAAGCTTCATCGGCTGCATTAGTAGCGAAGGAGAAATTGATTTTAGCGAATCATCTTCTTAATCATCATTCCCAATCAAGCCGGGACAGACCACGCGCCTGTTTTCCTGATGGACTAAATAGGGGACGAACTAAAAGGTGACAGATTTATTTTCTACAAACTGAAAATAAATCTGCCCCCTATTAAGCTTTAAGTATCACCATTGGACCCCATGAGGTAGAACTATGAATTTCAATGACACCCTCGTAAATACGGACGAGAGATTCGCTATAGGAATTGAAGAAACAACAGGAAAATACTACATCTCGATTTCGGTCAACAATCGCATGGTTGACTACGAAGAATATTATGAATTAAGCAAAGGGTCTTACTTGCTGTTTCTTAAAGACTCCTCTGCAGCATTACTGTTTGTGGAGCGCTGTAGAGCTAGGTTGGAGGATGAGCTTCTCTTTTTCAAGCCGGGAGCAGACCGCGGAATCGCGACGTAAAAAACGATAAAATTTGGTAATTAGTGAAACACAGGCAGATCCCCAGCAGGGCCGTACTGGAGGAGATCAGGAAACAAAACAACACTCATTTCACTCGGGCGGAATTGAATCTGATTGATGAGCTTCTATATTGCTATGGATAAGACAACGTTGATAAATCAATGAAGAAATCACACGCCATGACTGCCCAGTTAAAATACAATCTCCAGCCGATCAGAGTACCCAGCGGATGGACAATAACCATCAACAACATGTTTGAAGTTGAACTGACAGCCGAAACAACTGAGTGGTTCTCCAGCTCGGTTCTGTTGGGTGGCGTTCGGCGCAGTACAGGTCATTGCTTCGACTCGAGGGTCGAACCGGAAGGCGATCCTGAGGGAGAATTCGTGGTGGATTTTTTGACGATAGAACATGACAAACATGGCAAACCGGTCAAAAACTCTGAGGCATTCCTGGGTGAATTCAGAACCCGACACAAAGCCAGGTTTATTGAGAAAATCGAGTCATTCATGCTGGAGACCTGACAACCTCCGGGACAGAATCTAAAAACTCATGTCGGCTTCGATATTTTCCTCATACCCGGAAAGTGCTTTAAGAATGGCAGCGTTCTCCGCATATTTTTCTTTCAGTTGCCTCAGCTGTCGATCCGTTCCTTTGCAATAGCGGTTGATCTCACCGACCATCCGGCTGATGTCTTCTGGTTCCACCAGATCAGGCTCGGAAACCTCTCCCCGCAAGGAATCGCAGTTATCCCTTGCCATGACGTAGTCCGCAACATCGGAGGGCACGGCATTTTCGCTTTTGGCTGGGCCCGCTAAAACCGCAAGTGCCAGCAGCGCCATGAAACGACAGGCCGTGTACCTTTTGGTCGGACTGTTCGTTATTGCACCGGCCAGGGAAGTCATGTCGATTTCAACCTCTCGAAAAGTCACGCGCGTCACTCGATCAACGCTTGCGCGACCTCATATTTGACCACCACGCGATTGCGATAAAGTCTCTCACGCTTCACCAATTCCCCCACCTGCCCTTTGTTTCGCACTTCCCGCCAAATCTCATTCTCCCGATACACCCGCGCGCCCTCCCGCACAAACCGATGCGCCTCTTGAAACACGTGATAGCGATATTCCCTCACTCGATCACACAACAACTCCCCTTCCAGTTGTGTCTCGCCGACGTTCAACTTCAGCTGAAAGTGCCGATCCGTCGGGTTATGCAGCACCAGATCAACGTAGTTATAGAAAATCGCCGCCCCGGATCCGAACGGCAGCACCCGCCCCTCATCCGGAAACGGATCGAAGCTGTGGTTGGAGCGCTCGACCACCACCAGCGGTGAATGAATCGCCATCCAGTGAATCAGGTTGCTCAGTTGGCAAATGCCCCCGCCTACACCGCGTCGTGCCTCGCCGAAAGACAGTTCCATGCCTTCAACGTAGCCGCGCTTCACAGTCGGGCGGCCGACGAGGCGGCAGAAGGAGAAGTGTTCGCCGGGGGCGATGATGACGCTGTCGATGGCGGTGACGGCGAGTTTGAGGTTGATGACTTTGTTGTGTTGCAGGGCGAGGTCGGAGTCGCCGAGTTTGCGGATCAGTTTCGAGGTGTGTTTGAGGTAGCGAAATGGCAGACGCTCGGCCGTGGCGAGGGGACGTGCATAGCGTTTGCTGGAACAGCGCCAGGCGATCTGGCGGAACAGTCTTTTTTGCCACACGCGCAGCCAGTAGAGGGCTGGGTGGTAGAGGGAGAGTGGTTTCATCCGTGACACAACGGCGATCGCCGTTTCTTCCTTGATCCGTGAGAGGGGCGCGCATTTTATCCGGTAATGACCGGCAGCACCCCATGCATTTCATAAGACCAGCGGTCTCCCTTCGGCATACATCTACCGTCACATCCGCAAATTAAGGTTCGACTAAGGTTGCCTCGCTACGATCGCGGCCACGAAACCCTGTTGTCCTTGAATCGCAGATGAGTCCTTCCGACATGAAAGCGTTTGATTTACCAGCCCAGCCAGCGTCGAATTTCAGCCTTGTCCTGGTAAATTACAAAACCCCGGACATCACTAAAATGTGCCTCGAACTTCTGCGCGAGCACGTCCAGGAGCAACGCATTCCGGTGTGGGTGGTGGATAACGATTCGGCGGATGCAAGTCTCGATTACTTGCGCTCGCTCGACTGGATCAACTTGATCGAACGCCCTTCGCCGGGCAAGGAAGCCGGCCATATTGCGCACGGTAAAGCACTGGATCTGGCGCTGGAAAAAGTCGACACCGATTATTTGTTTCTGTTGCACACCGACACCTTTGTCTACGACAAAGAAGTGTTTGCGATGATGATGCGTGAATGCACGAAGACTGCGGATATGGCTGCAGTTGGTTGCGTCGAACAACTCAATCGCGGGATTGTGCGTGACACCTGGCGTTTAACTTCGCGCTTTTGCAAGCACTATGTTCGTAAAGTAAAAGTGCGTCTTGGCCTACGTTCGAAAATGCCAAGACCCTACAAGGAAACTCATCTGAAAAGTTTCTGCACATTGTGGAATGCGCGGTTGATGAAGTCCCGGGGCTTGCACTTCTGCATGGATGAGCAGGTGCCCGGTTATGCGCTGCAAGACCGAATGAGCAGCCTGGGCTATGGCATCAAATTCCTGTCGCCGCGCAAGATTTTCAGCTATCTGGATCACATCCAGTCAGGAACCGTCGCGGCTGCCGGCACCTACGGGGAAAATCACCGCAGGACGAAAATGTATCAGGCCACGCTGAAGCGCTTTCAAGGGCAGCAAGGCTAGCCTGCGGCGCACACCTCGGTTTAATTTCCGACAAACAAAAAGGGCGACTATAAAGTCGCCCTTTTTGTTTGCAGAAATTGTATACATCCACTCCGAAGAGGTGTTCGCCCAGTGTAATGGCCTGGCAATCCATGCACCGGTAAAGAGCCCTGACACTGGGCGAACGGGAAGGATTTTAATAGAAGTTGGCGCTTATGTCCTCATTCTTGAATATGAAATTTATGTACGAAAGCGTTAATAGATATTTATCGACGATTCCTTTCATGAAACTTTCAATGAGGTCAATCCAAACTAATAGTATGACTACTCTCATACAAAAACTGTACAAGAGCAGTCATTCTGTAGAGTTAAAGCTCAACTTTCGTGTTGACTGGTCACTTTTAAGATATCGGTGTAAGTGACAATAACGCTCTGGCCTTCTTTCAGATCTTTCAGTTTGGCTTGAATTTCAGGCTTTTTCACGTCGAGCACTTTCGATACGCCAGCCGGGTTTTGCAGGGTCACCTGATTTGTCTTCAAATCAATTTTGGTGATTTTCAATTGCACCTGAACCTGACGATACGCTTCGCCGCCGGGGTTATCGCTGCCCGGAGCCTTACGCAACTCACCGGTACGTTCGGTGGTGCCAGGCAGACCTTTATCCACATCGGTGTCGAGGTAGGCGGCGACAGAACGCTGTACCTGAATGTTGACCTGATCGCCGGCCTTCAGATTGGCGAGGTTTTTCGCCTTGTCGCTGAGCTGAACGTGAACCGGCTTGCCTTCGGCGCCTTCGAGCACAACTTGGTGGTTGGCGGCATCGACGGAGATCACTTTGGTTGTGACCTGATCGGCTTCAACAGTGGCAGACAGCGGAATATCGGCAGCCAGTGCGCCGAAGCTAGTGGCGGACAGTACGGTTGCGAGGGTGATGGCCTTGGCCAGTGCGTCGAGCTTCATAAGCAATACTTTCCCTGTGATGAATGGCAGCGCCCGGCGTTGAAGCGGCTTCGACGCCGGGCGTGCCACTGAGCATAGACGCTGTTCAGGGCTTGGCGGGGGTTTGTTGCTTTGCGGTGTCCTGCGCGGTGGATTCGCCACTGGGCGTGCCCTTTCCGCTATTTTGACGTTGTTTGGGATCGGTGGGCCGCAGCGCATCGTTGTCGCGTTCGGTTTCGCCCGGTGGTCGGGGTTCGTCGGGGTGTTCGCCTTGGGTGATCGGTTTCATGGGGTTGTCCTCAGGCTTCGGGGTCGTCGAGTTCACGGGTGACGTTGATGGCGGGTGAATCCTTGTGCAGGTCATCGGCCTTGGCACGCAGGATCTGCCATTGTTCAAGGTCGATGGCGCCTTGGCCGAGCAGGTCGTCGGCGATGCGTTGCAAGTCAAAATAGTGCGCGTCGGGGGATTGCTGCCAGTAGGTTTCGTCGTCGAACAGGCGCTGCCAGATGGTCATGTCTGGGGGTTGCAGGTCGTCGCTCATGGCTAATCCTCGGCAGGTTTCTCTGTAGAGGACAACACCGTAAGCCGAGTTCAAACCGATCCTTTGTAGGAGCTGCCGAAGGCTGCGATCTTTGGATCTTGTTTTTTAAAAGCAAAATCAAAAGATCGCAGCCTTCGGCAGCTCCTACAGGGATTTGTGGATACTTTTCAGTATCCGGTCATTTCCAGATAGCCCTGGCCGGGATGGCTGCCGCTGATGTGCACCGGGCCCTCCCAATACGGGATGCGCAGGTTCATCCAGGCATTGGGGTTGAGCGCGTCGAGGGTGATGTCGAGGTGTTTGTCGGGAATGCTGATCGACCATTTCACCGGCATCGCCCGGCCGGCGACGTTGGCGGCGTCTTGCGGGGTGAGCCGGATCTGCGAACTGCGCAGGGTTTGCGTCTGACCATCGGCGGCGATCCACGTGCCGGTGAGATACGGCGCGCCGTCCTTCTGACGCATGCGGTACAGCATCACGTGTTCGCCGCTGTCCAGGTGCAGGGAAAACCAGTCCCAACCGGTTTGATTGGCGGTCAGCGGCTGGCTGCTCCATTCGCGATCGAGCCATGCCGGGCCGCTGACGGTGTAGCTCTGGCCGTCAATCTGCAACGTTCCGCTGGCCTGAAAAAACGGCTGACTGTAGTAATACGACGCCTGACCTTCTTCGGATTTCTGGCTGAAACCCTTGTCGCCCTGCAGCACCAGCGGACGGCTGGAAGTCAGCTGCAGTTGATAGGCGAAATCCTTGTCGCGCGCGCTGAGTTGCAGGTCACTCATGGGATCCTGCGCCTGACTGGCAAACCGCCAATCATCGATCCACGCATCGAACGGCGCCAGTTGCACACCCGCCTGCCCCACTCCGCCCCGCGCATAGCGTTCAGCCGCGTGATGCACCGTGCTGGAAGTCACCGCCGCGTGCCCCAGCCAGACCGTCTGATTACCCCACCCGGCTTGCTCCGCCAGCGGTTTCAGCGCGTTGCGAAACAGCGTCCATTGCACGCCAAACTGATTGCCCTGCTGATCCTTGAGATTGGCGGTGAGGTACCACCACTCAATGCGAAAGCCGTCATGCGCCCCGTGATCTGCGGGAAAACTGAACACCCGCCCCGGCACCACCGGCGTGAACGCCAACGCCCGATTACCCATCCCGGCAAACCCCTTTTGCGCCGGCGCCGATTGATCGCATCCACCGAGCAACAACAAAACCATCAGCACAACGAGGTTAATCCTCATGGGCAAACGTCCTCAGCAGGTCCGCCGGTTGCGTGCGGTACAGCGAATACAGCGGCCATGCCGAAGCCAGTAACGTCGCCAACAACGCCAACCCCATCAACTGCAGCAATTGCCACGGGAACACCCGCAACGGCAGCCGCCAGCCAAACGCCTGCACATTGATCACCGCGTCCAGACACCACGCCAGCGCGATCCCCAGTGGCAACGCCAACACCAGCGTCAGCACCGCCAGCAGCCAGGTCTGAGCGAGATTGAGCAGCATCAATTGCCGCCGCGTTACGCCCAGCGCCCACAGCGGTGCGAGTTGACCGAGGCGACTTTGACTTTGCGTCAGCAGACTGATGAACAGCGCCACGCCCGCCACCGCCAGGGTCAGACTGTTCAACGCCGCCGTGGCCGCAAAGGTGCGTTCGAAGACTTGCACCGACCAGCCCTTGAGCCGTGCCTGATCAACGATGCGGCTGTCATCGAGTTGAAAACGCGTCTGCAATGCAGCTAAAAATCCCGGAATGTTCTGCGGCTCGATGCGCAGATTGAAACGGTTCGGCGTCAGTTGCGGCCAGCCGCGCAGCAAGTGATTGATGTTGACCAGCAAGTGCCCCTTGGGATTGCCGTAGTCGGCGTAGATGCCGACGATGCGTGGCGACCACGCACCATTCGGCGCAGGAATCGTCAGTCGATCACCCGCCCGTACCTTCAACCGACGCGCCAGTTGTTCGCTGAGCATCACCGCATCGTCGGTGGCCAGATGCGCCCACGGGTCGCTGCCACTGACATCGAGCAACGGCCAATGCTGGCGATAATGCGCGTGATCGATAATGCCGAACACCTCCGCCGGCCAGCCCTGCAACGTCACCGCGACTTGCCAGTTGGGCAGCACTGCCGCGACGTTCGGCTGCTGCTTGAGCCAGCTGTAAATTTCGCGCGACTGTGCCGGATTGCTCGGGTTGATATACAACTCGGCGCTCAGGCGTTGTTCAAGCCAGTCGTTGAAGGTTTGGCGAAAACCGGCGGTCATGCTGCCCGCACCAATATTGGCAGCGAGCGCCAAAAGCAACGCCATCAACGCCAGACTCAGTGCCGGCAGTTGCTGGCGGCAGTCGGCGAGAAACCACTGGCCGAGTACCGAGCGACTGCGTCCGAGCAACTGATTCAACAGCGCGCTGAGCAACACCGGCAGCGCCAATGCGGCGCCGATCAGCAATCCGGCCATCAGGACAAAACCGCTGGCCAGACTGTCGCCCCAGATCAATGCCACCAAGGCAATCAAACCCAACGAGGCTGCCAGCCAGCCCTGACGGCGCAACCAGCGCGCATATTGCTGATGCCAGGCCTGCGGATCGGCCACCGCCAACAACGGCAAGCGTGCGGCACGCAACAGACTATTGGCCCCGGCCAGCAAGGCGCCAAGCAGGCTCAAGCCGATGCCGCTGAACCACCACCAGGTGCTCAGGCGCAACTGCCCCGCCACTTCTGCGCCATACAATCCGCGCAGGCTGGCGGCGACATCCGGCAGCAACACACTCGCCAACCAATAGCCGCTGATCACACCGAACAGTCCACCGATCAGTGCCAGCACACCCAGCTCAACGATCAAGCAGAAAATCAACATTTGCGCGCTGACCCCGCAGGCGCGCAGCGTACGCAGCAGACCGCGCCGTTGCTCAAGCGCCAGCCCGATAGCGGCGTGGACGATGAACAAGCCAACCACGAATGACAAAAAACCCAAGGCATCGAGATTGAGGTGAAAACTCTCGGTGAGTCGCGCCAGATTGTTTTCCTCGCCGCTGCTTTTGAGCTGCAACTGTCCCTTGAACACGGCGGGCAGTTCGGCGTGAAAATCCTTGGGCAGCAATAGCCGCGACAATTGTCCGGGTTGTTCCAGCAGGGTTTGCGCGACGCCGATGTCCACCAGCATTAGGCCGGGCGCCATGTCCTTTTGCGCGAGCAACGGCGGCAATCGCAGACCATTAGCCGTTTGCGGCGTGTCGCCTTCACGCAGATCCAGCGCTTGCAGCGTTTCCGGTGAAATCCACGTGCTGCCCGGCGGCGTGAAAAACTCGACGATCCGTTCGATGGGCAGCGCCTGCCCGGCCACCGCCGAATCGGCGGGGAGCGACACCGGCTCAATGCCCAAGAGTTGCAACCGCTGATTTTCAAAACCCTTGAGCAGCAACCGCCCCTGCAACAGCGGCGACACCGGCCAGCCCTGTCGGCGCAGATCAACGAACCATTGTTGCGCGAACGTCGCGCCACTCGGCGTACTGAGACTGGCCTGCGGTTCGCCGCCGATCAACTGGCTGGCCCGTGCGTAGCTGTCACGCGCCTGACTGTTCAGTGCTTCGACGCCGGTGAGCAGACTGGTCGCCAGCCACAACCCGGTCAGCACGCTGAAAAACTGCACCGGATGGCGCCGCCAATGGCTGAGCAGCGCACGTAGCGTTTGCGCAAAGACGATCACGTCAGCCGTCCGCTGGACAAGACCACCCGCTGGGCCAATCGCGCCGCAACCCGCTGACTGTGAGTGACCATCAACAACGTGGTCGGCGTGTCGTCGAGCAATTCCAGCAACAAACGCAGCACTTCATCACTGGTTGCCTCATCGAGGCTGCCGGTGGGCTCATCGGCCAGCAGTAATTTCGGCTGCGATGCCAGCGCCCGGCCCAATGCGACCCGCTGTTGCTGACCACCGGAAAGTTGCTCGGGATAGCGCTTGAGCAAATCGCCCAGGCCCAGGCGTTGCATCAGGTGCGCCTGCCAACGCGGTTCATGGCGCCCGGCCAGGCGCGCCTGAAAGGCCAGATTATCCTCGACGCGCAGACTGCCGATCAGGTTGAACTGCTGGAACACCAGACCGATTTCCGTCCGCCGCCAGTTGGCCAGTTGCGCCTCGTTCATCGCTTCCAATCGATGCCCGCCGCTGCGGATGCTGCCGCTGTCGACTTTGTCGAGGCCGGCCACCAGGTGCAGCAACGTGCTTTTGCCACTGCCGGATTCGCCCATCAGCGCCAGGCTGCCGCCGGATTCGAGCGTCAGGTCGATGCCTTGCAGCACCGGCAATGAACCCTGCGGTGTGACGTAGCTTTTGAAGACGTTGCGAACCTCAAGCATGGCAAAACCCGATCAATGAGCCTGGGCCAAGGATAGCGGCCCTGAATGGTTTTTGTCCGTTTGCGATCATCGCCGCGACACAGCCGCGCCCTACCCTCCGAGACGGGTCCACCCATAACGATAAAAACCGGAGACGCCATGCAACGTTTCACTTTGAGCCCCCGCGGCCTGTTGGCCTGCCTGATCACTGCGTGCCTGAGCCAGTCAGTACTCGCCGCTGACGCGCCTGTCGCACCCAGTGCGCAAACCATCGCCAGCAACGCCGGCGTTCTGCAACAGTTGCCCTTCAGCGACCGCACCGATTTCGAATCCATCAGCAAAGGCCTGATCGCGCCGTTCAAGGGTCAGATCAAGGATGCGGCGGGCAAAGTCATCTGGGACGTGCAGGCCTACGACTTCCTCGCCAAGGATCAGGCGCCGGAATCGGTCAACCCGAGCCTGTGGCGCCTGGCCCAGCTCAATGTCCACGCCGGCCTGTTCGAAGTCAGCCCGAAGCTGTATCAGGTGCGCGGCCTCGATCTGGCCAACATGACCATCATCGAAGGTGACGACGGGCTGATTATCATCGACCCGCTGACCATGGCCGAAACCGCCAGGGCTGCGCTGGACCTGTACTACGCCAACCGCCCGCACAAACCTGTAGTGGCGGTGATTTACAGCCACACCCACGTCGACCATTTCGGCGGCGTGCGCGGGGTGATCGACGAGGCGGATGTAAAGGCCGGCAAGGTCAAGGTGTTCGCTCCAGCCGGGTTCATGGAACACGTGATGAGCGAAAACGTGATGGCCGGTAACGCCATGAGCCGCCGCGCGCAGTACCAGTTCGGCAGCCTGTTGCCGCGTGGTGAAAAGGGCCAGGTCGATGCCGGTCTGGGCAAGAGCTCGCCGACTGGCGGCACAGTCACGCTGATCCCGCCGACCGACCTGATCACCAAGGAGCTGGAAACCCGCACCATCGCTGGCGTTCAATTCGAGTTTCAATTGACGCCTGGCACTGAAGCGCCGGCAGAAATGAATATGTATCTGCCGCAGCTGAAAGCTCTGTGCATGGCCGAAAACGCCACGCAGATAATGCACAACGTGCTCACTCCGCGTGGCGCGCAAGTGCGTGATGCCAAGGCCTGGTCGCAATACCTCGACGACAGTCTGGCGCGCTACGGCGACCAGGCTGATGTGTTGTTCGCGCAGCACAACTGGCCGACCTGGGGCGGCGAGCGGATCCGCACGTTCCTCGCCGATCAGCGCGACATGTACGCGTTCCTCAACGACCGCACGTTACACCTGCTCAATCAGGGTCTGACGCCGCAGGAAATCGCCGACACCATCACCAAACTGCCGGGTTCGCTCGACCAGAAGTGGTACACCCGCGGTTATTACGGTTCGCTGAGCTTCAATACGCGCGCGGTGTATCAGCGCTACATGGGTTTCTACGACGGCAACCCGGCCAACCTCAATCCGCTGCCGCCGGTCGACACCGCCAAACGCACGGTCGAAGCCATGGGTGGCGGCGCGGCGGTTCTGGAGAAAATGCGCAAGGCCATGGCCAGCGGTGATTATCGTTGGGCGGCGCAGTTGGGCAATCAACTGCTGTTCGCCGAACCGGACAACGCCGAGGCGCACAAGGCACAGGCCGAGACGCTGGAGCAATTGGGTTATCAGAGCGAGAACGCGACCTGGCGCAACATGTACCTGACCGGCGCGATGGAACTGCGCAACGGCGTGCCGCCACACGCAGGCACTTCGGTGTCGGTGGACATGGTGCGGGCGATGAGTCCGGAAATGTTCTTCGATTACCTGGCGGTGCGGCTGGACAGCGACAAGGCTGTCGGTCATGACTTGACCTTGAACTGGACGTTTGAGGACTTGCAGAAAGACTTCAATCTGACCTTGCGCAATGGCGTGCTGACCCACCGTGCCGGGCTCAATCCTGCGGCGGATGCCGGCGTCAGCCTGAGCAAGGACACGCTGGAGAAAATCAGCCTCAAGCAACTGGATTTCCCGACGGCGATGCAGAAAGGCTTGATCAAGTTGCAGGGCAACGGCAAGAAGCTCGGCGAGCTGATGGGCAGCCTGGATACGTTTGGGCCGCAGTTCAACATCGTCACGCCTTGAGATCAAAAGCCCCTCACCCTGGCCCTCTCCCGGAGGGAGAGGGGACTGATTGAGGCGGATGTTTGAGGCACGCCGACCTGCGATACCGAGTCGAACTCAGACGTTGAAAAGCACAAAGATCGGCTCCCTTTCCCCCTCGCCCCCCTTGGGGGAGAGGGCTGGGGTGAGGGGGTAAATCTCCCAGACACCACAAAAACTAAGCAATCACCTCAACCACCGGCATCCGCCACTTCTGCTCAACCACTTCTTGCTTCGGCCCATACAAGCGCAAAATCACATTAAACGCCCCAGCCTGCGGCGTCGGCAGCCAATTACTCTCCTCCCCCGCCCCAGGCGAATTCGCCTGCATCCATAACGTCAGCCCGCCATCAGCATCCCGCTGCAATTGATCCCGACTGCTCAAGCAATACCGATCAAGCAGATTCGCCACCAGCTGCCGATCCGGCAAGTCATACAACGTCAGCGACCAGAACTCACTGGCCGGCGGCAATTGCCCCGGCGCGAAACGCAGGCGATAACGTCGCCCACCCTGCAACGGCTGCCCCTGATTATCCAGGCGGCTACCGGCATAAAACGCCTCCTCGACACTGTTACCGTAGATCCCCAGATACGCCCCCACTGCACGATTCAGATAATTGCCATGCATTGCCTCGCGGTTACCAAACAGGCCAAGCGTGGTGCGTGTTTTCGCGGCGGTTTCTTGCAGTTGCGCTTGTGCCTGTCTGATACCCGCTGCAATCGCTTGCTGCTTCTCGACAGGCAACGCCGCGAAATCGAACGCCTGCCCCGGCACAATGCCGATCCGTGCGAAGCGTTCGCGCAATGCTTGCTCCGCCGGTGGCGTCGGGCATAGCGCGAGGATCTGATTAAGCACCGCGATAAACGCCGGCCCCAACCCGGTTTTGCTGTCCCACACCGGCCAGTCAATCGCCGGCGCCGCAACCGGGCTCGGGCTGCCGGCGTACTCATGCAACCCATGCAAACGGTATTGCTGCTGCAACGCGCGCACTGCCGGCATGTCGTCGGCGTTCTTCAACCCGGTACGCGCGAGCACCATGACAATCTCGGTTTCACTGCGCAGCACGGCTTTGATACCGCTGGGCGTCGGCCCCTGCCAGCTCGGCCCGGTGATCAAATAATCCCCCGCCTCGCGACCTGTGCTGAGCACGCCAACATAAGCAAAGTTATGCGTGTACTGATCGACCAGTTGATGAACGTAATAACGGTCCGCATCCACCGCCGGCACGCTCAACACTTGCGGCTCGCTGCGCAGATCGAGCCAGGCCCAGGAGTAAGGCGTGTCGTTGTTCGGCGTGACGATTTCGCGATTGGCCGGGGTGTAGAGCTGGCTGTAATGGCGGAAACGATTGAAGCCGCCGAGGTACTCCGCCGCGCTCGGATCAAGCAGTTGTTTCTCCATCGTCTGGTAATGCATCAGCAGCGCAAAAGCATAGATCCACGCCTCCTCCGCCAGCGCTTGCGTTTCATCGGCCAGCAACCAGCGCGGCACCATCAGCCCTCCTCCGAGTACACTCATGCCGCCCAGCATCTGGCGGCGATTGATCGTCAGGCTCATGGTTCGGCCCTCGCAATCGTCGGCAACTGATAACTGCCATCCAGCGCAGCGGCTTGCGGCAGGTACAGACGCAGCAGGAGGTTGAACGGGCCTTGTGGCGTCGGCAGCCAGTTGCCCTGCTCGCCCTGCGCCGGTGCATCCGGTTGCAGCAACAAGGTCAGGCCACCGTCGGCGTCATAGTGCAAATCGGCGCTGCGATCACCCAAGGCGTAACGCCCGATGGCATTGCTCGCGAGCAACTGGGTTTTGCCGTCGTACAGCGTCAGCGACCAGAACGCGTTCACCGGCGGTAACTGCCCGGCGGGGAAATGCAGGCGATAAGCCCGGCGACCGTCGAGCAACTGGCCTTCGGCATCATGCAGGGCCATCGGGTAAACCGCTTCGACCGCGTCGTTGGCGTAGATGTAGCGCCATGCGACGGCAGCGCGGGTCAGGTCATCGTCGGCGAATTTGCCGATGTTGGTCGGTGATGGAAACCAGCCGTTCTGTTCTTTCGACAGTTGGCTGGAGGCGGCGCGAACCTGCTCGCGGCCGGCTTCGGCGCCTTCTGCGATGGCTTGGCGAAGGTTGTCGGCCGGTGCGAACGCGGCGCCGGGCAACACGCCAATCGCGGCAAATCGAGCGAGTTTCGTTTGCTCGCTGGCCGTCCATTGATGCAACGGCGCCAAGGCATTGAAGGTGTTGAACAGGGCCTGCGCTTCACCGTGTTTGGTGTCCGGATACGCCGGCAAATGCAACGGCGCAGGCGCGTCGGGTGCAGTGCTGTTGGAGGCGCGGGACAACGGTTGCAAGGCATAACCCATCAACACTTTGGCGGCGTCTTTTTGATCGGCCTCGCCTTTGACTTCGGTGCGACCGAGCAAAAACACCACGCGGCTTGGCGAACGAATCAAGCCGTTGAAACCGGTCGGCGCTGGACCCTTCCAGTCTGGCCCGACGATCAGATAGCGCCCGGCCTGATTGCCGGTGGCGCGAGTGCCGATGTAGTCGAGGTTGTCGGTGCGCAGGTCGACCAACTGGAAGCTGTAGTAGCGATCCTCGATCGCTGGCACTTGCAGCACCATCGGTTCGGCGCGCAGGTCGAGCAAGGCGCGGGAGTAGAAGGTGTCGTTGTTTGGCGAGACCACTTTGTTGTCTTGCGGGCCGAGCAGACGCGGTTCGCTGTAGAGGCGATTGAACGGCAGCCTGGCGTTGATCGCGGTGAGCACTTTGTCGTGTTCGACGGTGGCGTAGGCGAACACGTAAGCCTCTTGTGCGAGGGCTTTGGCCTGGCTCACATCAAGGTCAGCGGCGTGTACGGTGCCGAGGCTGGCGCCGACCGCTAGAGCGGAAATCCAGTGACGCATAAACAATCTCCAGACAGAAAACAAATCCCTGTAGGAGCTGCCGAAGGCTGCGATCTTTTGATGTGGCTTTTTAAGATCAAAAGATCGCAGCCTTCGGCAGCTCCTACAGGGGTTGTGGTGATGGTGAGAGGTTATTTAGCCCAACGTCGCAAGTCCGACGGCGTGTAATCGTCGGTCTTCGCCGCGAACCCGACGCGCATCGGCTGGGTCTCTTCGTTGGCCAGGCCACCGGCGTAATAACGCCCGGCAATCAGGTCATACGAAGTCTCCAGCACGTTGTAGGTGAAGCCATGGTCGTACTGTTGAATCGCGTGCAATTCACCGCTGCGCCACAACTCGCCACGGCTGTCGTATTGATCCGACTGAGCAATCTGCCAACTGTCTTCGTCCACATAAAACCGGCGTTTGGCGTAGATGTGCCGGGCGTTCGGCTTGAGCGTGGCTTCCACCACCCACACCCGATGTTTCTCGTAGCGCGCCAGATCCTGATTGACGTGACTGGGCTTGATCACCTCGTCGTATTTGAGCGCGTGACTGCCGATCTTGTAGCTGTTGTAGGGGATGAACAGTTCCTGCTTGCCGATCAGTTTCCAGTCGAAACGATCCGGCGCGCCGTTGTAGCCATCGATGTTGTCGGCGGTGATCAGGCCGTTGCTGTAACGGGCGCTGTTGTCGTAGGCAATCATCGGCGCGCGGCGCACGCGGCGTTGTCCCGGCAGGTATTGCCAGGCCGAACGCGGCTCAGCGACCTGATCGACAGGCTCGTGCACCAGCACCGCTTCGCCGGACAACCGCGCCGGTTCCAGCACCCGGCTCTTGAACAGGAACAACGTGTTGGCGTTCGGCTCCAGTCCGGAAACGGTATCGGCGAAGTTGATCAGCGACTGGTTGCGCACATAACTGGTCGCGCCGTTTTCGCGCACCAGCGCCGAACTGCTGATGCGCTCATAGCTGCCGCCGCGATAGCGGGTCATGTGGTTCCACATCACCTCCAGACCTTCGGTTGGCAGAGGGAAAGGAATGCCGCGCGCATAGTCGTGCAAACCGTTGCCGCCGTCGGCCATGCTGGTTTTGGCGACGTTGGCGCGGCTCTGCTCCAACACATCCTTGGGCAGATTGGCGCTGCGATGTGTCGGGTAGACGTTCATCTTGTAGCTGTCCGGGTAACGCTTGAACAAGGCGATCTGCCCGGGGCTGAGAAACTTCTGATACTGCGCCAGATTCTGCGCGGTGACGGTGAACAGCGGTTCTTCCGCCGCATACGGATCGCTGTAGCTGCCCTTGCTGTCGACGGTGCCGGCGTTGCTCGCCAGCCCCCCGCTCCACGGCGGAATGCTGCCGTCGGCGTTCGCGGCCATCTCCGAGCCCATCGGCGTCAGTGTTTTGCCCAGCGCAGCTGGATCGTTACCTTTGGCTTGCGCCAGACCGACGCTGCACGCCAGCGCCAATACACACATTTGAATACGCATAAGGGTTCTCCTTAGAAGTCGGCCTTGAAGCTGACCGAGGCAAAATCGCGGTCGTCGAGGGTGCTGTAGTCGTTCGAACCGAAGAAGGCGTTGTAAGCGAGTTCGACGCTGTAATCGTTCATGTAGACGCCGGTCAGGCTCAGGCCCAAGGCTTGCTGACCTTCCTGAAACGGCCCTTGCGGGTCGTAGGAATAACCCGACACGTCATGCCGCCAGTTGACCGCCGGAATCAGGTTGATCCCCGGCAACACGTCGCTGTATTCAAGGCTCGCGCGCAGGCGATAACCCCACGACCACTCGCTGGCGAATCCCTTGTCAGTGCAGTACTGATTGGTCACGCCCGAGGCCACGGTGTTGCATGCCGTGCCGTTGCGCGGGGCACTGCGGCCGAACGCGGCGTTGCGGCCCAGACGTTCGTCGCCAAGGTCGTCGATGTGCACCACGCCGGCTTCGCCGAACAGACTCAAGCGCGTGGCGCCGAGGATGTTGTCGAAGGCTTGCGTGGCCGAGCCGGTCATCTGCCACACACCTTTGCGCACCCAGCCGTCGTAGCGACTGCCGCCATTGGTGTTGAAGCCTGGCGGCAGATCGACCCAGGAACTGCCACCCGGCCCGGAGATCACCGCGACGTTGATGTCCGGGGCGTTGATCGCCAGCGGCATGTTTGGCCGATAGCTCAACTCACCCGCCAGCGAGATGCCGCTGATCGGTTCCACACCGTTGAGGCTGATGCCATACAGGTGAATATTTTCCGGAAACGCTGCGGCATAACTCGGCGCCTGAACGCCGCCGGGAAAAGTCCCGGGCAGCGAGGTATTGCGCGCATCGAGGGTGAAATACGGCAGCCGCGAGTGATAGTTGATGTAGTAGATCGCTGCTTCCGCATCGTTCAGCGCCGGGATCATATTGCGCAGCGCGAAACCGAATTGGCCGTTGTCCGACGGTGATTCGTTGCCACGCGGGGAAGCGTACAAACCGGCGGCCTGCATCTGTTGGTCAGTCTGTACCTGGCTCAGGTACAACGGCCCGCAGCCCTTTTGGATCGCATCGCTGGAGGCGAAAAACGTGCCGCAGCCATCCAGCACGCTGGGGCGCCAGTTGTACTGATAGAAACCCTCGAGATTGAGCGTGTCGGACAGGCCGAAGCTGAACGAGACCATTTCCACCGGTAACTGGCCTTCCTTGATTTCCACGCCCGGCCGATTGAACGCCGAGACGTCGAGCGGGTTGATCACGTTGATGCCGTTCTGGATCAGCAGCGATTCGCCCCACGACAACACCTGATTGCCGACCTTGACGTTCAACGGGTGATCGGCGATCTGGAAATCCTTCCAGACATAGGCGTCGAGGGTCTTGAAACCCTTGAATTTCGACAGGTCATCCCAACCCGAATCATCGAATTTCTTGAAGCGGCCGTTGCCGTCTTCATAGGCGGTGTCGTACCAGTATTTGAAGCGAATGAACGCGCCCTGCCCCTGCCCATCGAGGCTGAAATCGGTCAGGCCCTTGAAGTTCTGCGAGATCGGGTCGCCCTTCTCGAAGTTCAGCCGGTTGTCATCGGCGCTGACGCTGCTGCCGTTGGCCCGCACGCCTTGGGCTTGCAGGGCGTTGGCGCGGGTCATCAGGCTTTTGTCAGGGTTTTGCGTAGACCAACTGCTGCCCAGGGTCAGCGTGGTTTTGGTCGACAGGCTCCAGTCTTCGTTGAGTTCAAAACTGGTGGCATAGCCGGGGCTCGACAGTGCGGCGAGGATCGCCAGGGTCAGGGGTTGCGTGCAGGTGTGGCCACGCCGGGCAAGTCGCGGACGGACTTGGGGCGTGACCGAGCATGTTTTTATCATTATTGGGCTCCGGTCAGGTTTGCTCAGCACAGACACGGTGCCCAACCATCAGCCGCGACACACAAGCGATGGCCGACAAAAAACAATCATCGGCGTGCTTACAGTGGATTGAGCCGGAACTGCTTCGGCGTGATGCCGAACTGTTTGCGGAAGGCACGGATGAAGTTGCTCGGCTGGCGATAACCGAGGCGTTCAGCGATGCGTTCGATCGGTTGATCGCCGGCGGTCAGCCAGTGCCGCGCCAGCTCCAGACTGTCGTTGCGCGTGGGCGCAGCGGATTCGGTTTGCCAGTGACGGAGCATGCTCTGGTGCAGAAACGGATTGGCGCCGAGCAGTGGTTCTTCGAGGGTTGAGCGCTTCAGGGTCAGACGCGGATGAGCGCCTTGTTCGACGCGAATACCGTTGTTGCGCAGCCAGTTTCCGGCGGCTTGTGCTGGGCACAGTGTGACGCTGACAAACACCTCGTCGGGCGTCTTGCCGAGTCGGCGGGCGATGTTGCGCACCAGGGTGATCGTCGCAGCGTCGAGACCGAAGTGATGGGCCTGGCCCTGCACCGGACGCAGGTGCAAATGCGCGTCGTCGCCCGACGCCTGCAACTCGACCGCGACGTAATTGGTCACGCGCGGCGCAAACGCCACAAAGCAATCGAGACTGGTGCGCAACGTCGGCGCCGAGTCGAGCAAAATGTTCAGACCTTGCAGGCACGTGGTCGCCATACCGTTGACCAATTCACAGCCGAACGTCGGTGCAGCACCGGCCTGCTCGCATTCAAGCCATAGTTTCTCGACCGCGTGCGCAGGGATTTGCTGGTCGTAAGCGTCAAGAGCCGATGCGCAGATTCCGGCCCGTGCCAACAAGGTTTGCGGGCACAAGCCTGATTGCTCGGCGTGGCCGAGAATAGTGCGGGTGAAGGCGCTGGAAGCGAACATGGATGCAGACATGGCGACGATTACCAAGGGACAGGCGTGTACTTATGCCAGCCAACGTGATATCGATCCAATGCATTAAAAGTATCCGCAGAATGCAGGAGACGCATGATGGATTTACGCCAGCTTCGCCACCTTGTCGCCCTCGCCGACTATCGCAACTTCGGCCGCGCAGCTGAAGCGATCAGCCTCAGTCAACCGGCGTTCAGCCGCAGCATTCAGACGCTGGAGCGCGATCTCGGCTGCGAACTGGTCGAGCGCAGCAGCCGTGAATTTCGCCTCACTGGCCAAGGCGAACTGGTGTTGCAGCATGCGCGGCGCTTGCTCGCCGGCAGTCAGGCGTTGCACAACGAACTGACCCAGTACAACGGCCTCACCGGCGGCGAACTGCAATTCGGTTGCGGGCCGTATCCAGCGCAGGTGCTGGTGCCGGAAGCACTGGCACAATTCATTCAAGCGCACCCGGCCATTCGCACGCGTTTTCATCAGGGCGACTGGCAACAATTGTCGCTGTGGCTACGAGAGCAGCAGATCGAATTTCTGATCGCCGATGCGCGGTATTTTGTCGGTGATCCGCAATACCACGTACACCTGCTGCGTACCCGGCCGGGGCGGTTTTTCTGTCGGGCCGGGCATCCGCTGGCCGGTCAACAGCAATTGAAATTGCGGGCGCTGCTCGATTACCCGGTGGTCGGCACACGCATTCCGCCGATGATTCGCAAGATCCTCGCCGACATATTGGGCGAGCCGGACTTCAATCCCAGCGTTGAATGTGCGCAGTTCGATGCGATTCAACGGGTGGTATTGCGTTCCGATGCAATCGGTCTGGCGACGCTCGAAGCACTGCGCGAACAGGTCGATCAGGGCTTGATCCACTTGCTCGACTTCATCGACGTGCCGCGCAACGACCCGGCGCTGCAACTGGGTTACGGCATCGTCAGCCGCGTTGGCTACTCCATGACCCCGGCGGCGCGGGCCATGGTCGAAGCGATCCTCACCGTCGACCAACGCTTGCTCGCGGCCAATCAGTAATCCAATCACACACAGAACCCTGTGGGAGCATTCCTGCATAAAGAAAACCGGGGGCGGCCCCCACTACCGCGAGCCCGCACGCTCCCACAAATGCTGGGTTTTCGCCGGGATCTGCGGTGTTTCGCCAAGGGCGTTCAGCAAACAATGCATCGCCTCCTCGCGGCTGCGCTCGAAGCGGTAGCGTGCTTCGATGTACAGCGCCAGTTTCAGCTCCACCGCATCCTCCAGCGGCAGCGGCGCCTGTTGCATGCCCAACGCGATTGCGACCCGGCTCGGCAGACTCAAGCCAAACGGATGACGGTCAGCCATCAGCTTCGCCGCCAGGGTACTTTGCGTGGTCACCGCGATGGTGCGGCGCAGGCCTTTGAGGCCCAGGTGCAAATCCACCGGATTGAGCCCGTCGCGCCGGCTCGACACCTGAATCTGCGGCTGCTGCAAATACGCCTGCAAGGTGCGCGGCGGCGCCTTCAACGCAGCGCCGTAAGCAAACACGTAGTGATCCGCGGCCAATGTGCGTTTATGCAAACCACTCAACCCGGCCAATGGCTGATCGATATCGATCAGGATGTCGAGCTTGCCGCTGGCCAGTTCCTGCAAGGCATCGCGCCGACGCGGCTGGAAGTAGCGCACCTGCCAATCGGCATGCGGCGCTTCGAGCAACGCATCGAGCAATACCGGTTGCAGGCAATCCAGACAACTGATGCGCAGCAGCGGATCATTCTGCCGCGCCGCCGGAATCATCCGCAGCCCGTCGCGCAACGACTCCAATGCTGAACGCACATAGTCCGCCAGCCGATGCGCCACCAGCGTTGGCGTAACACCCAAACGACTCTTGATGAACAACGGATCGCCGCACAATTCACGCAATCGGCGCAGTGCATTGCTCATCGCCGGTTGCGACAGGCTCATCACATCGGCGGCGCGAGTGACGCTGCGTTGCTGGTAGATCGCGTCGAAGGCAAGCAACAGGTTGAGGTCGAGCTGGCGTAAATCAAGCATGGTCTTGCTCCGGCAAATCGCTTAACGTCGGCCAGCCTAACCAGTGTCCAGAAACAAGCGGTGAGCCCTACATGACAAAAATCAATCAGCCGCCCGCCAATGCCTTTTACGCGCCGACCCTGTTGCCGGCCATTGAAGAACTGCTCGCCCGTGGTATTGCGCGCCAAGCCATTGAAGAACAATTCCACCGCAGCCTGTTTGACCTGCGCACACCGTTCATGCGTATTCCGCTGGTGTTGTCGCGGCGTTTCTGGGCGTTTGCCATGGAGCAAAGCGGTGATCCGCTGATCGGTCTGGCGGCAGGTCGGCGGTTCGTCTCCACCGCCACCAACGGCTTGACCTATCTGTTCGATGTCGCGGTGTCGCTGGAAAGTGCCTGCGATTACTTCGTACGGTTTTTCCCTTTCTTCAATGGGCATTTTCGTGCGCAGATCGTGCGCGAAAACGGCGTTGTGGAATTGCGCCTGGTCGAAGCCGGCAGCCTGCGCGCCGCAGCGCCCATTGCCGATTACATTCTGGTCAGCCTGTGCAGCATGCTGCGACGCAAGTTGCTGGCCAGTGGTCTGGGTCGTGATCCGGTATTGGCCGTGGCGCTGGTTTCAGCGAGAAGCGAAGAACACGAACAGGCCTTTCGCGCGCCGGTGCAGGGTGCGCAGAAATACCCGGCGATTCGCCTTGATCCGCAACTGTTCGTGGCCGCGCTGACGCCGGGCAATCAGGCGCTGGAGCAGACGCTGGTTGAACTGCTGGAACAGACTCGACGCAACAGCGAACCGACCTTGCTGGAGCAAGTCAGTGATTACCTGATCGAGGATCTGGCAGCGGCGGACTGGAAGCAATTCTGCGCGACACAGCATTTGATCGAGCGCACAGCGGCACGACGGTTGAAGGCGTTGGGCTGGAGTTTTTCCGAATTGCTCGATGAGTATCGGCGTTATCGGGCTGAGGATCTGTTGCGGAGCGCAGAGTTGGAGCTGGTTGAGGTGTCTGACCGGTTGGGGTACAGCGATGTGCAGAGTTTCAACCGGGCTTGTTCAAGATGGTTGGGGTGTGCACCGGGGGTTTATCGAGCTCAAGAGCGTATGAAGATTTGAGTTTTTGCGTGACTTCAAGATCCTTACCCCCTCACCCCAGCCCTCTCCCCCAGAGGGGCGAGGGGGAAAGGGAGCCGATTTGTATGCTATTCAAGACCTGAGTTCGACTCAGAATTTTCAGGTCGGGAAGGTTAGAGTTAAGGCTGCCCGACTGCCACACTCGCCGGCGCCTGCGACGGCGTGACAATGCTGCCCAGATCAATATGCTTCCACTCAGGCTTGGCGCCCAGCCGCGCATTGAAGCGGTAGTTGAAGGTGAACTCGTCCGCCGTCGCGACACTCAGTGGCTTGCCATATACAGCCTCGATTCCCGCCAGGTCATAACCCATCAACTGCAACAGCGTCGGAAAGATATTGTAGTGACTGGAGCGATCCTTGTTCGCCGCCAGTTGCGCCGGCCAGTCCAGCGTTTTCAGAGCGCTGCCCTGAATCACCACCAACGGCACCAGACCCTCCTCTTCCACCGGATCACCGCCGCAGTGGGTGTTCAATCCCGGATTACCGCGTTCATGCAGATCCTGACCGTGATCAGAGGTATAGATCAGCAGCGCATTGTTCAGATTGCCTTGGGCGAACACCCGCGCAAAGAACTCACCGACATTCCATAACAGCGTGTTCTTGTAGGCGTTGCGGTACAGCACCCAATCATCCGGCTGACCATTGAAACCGTTGCGCTCGCCGGTATCCGCCACTTCGGTGAATTGCCCGCGCGGCAAGGTCGGACGGTAGGCCATGAACGCATCGGGATATTTGTCATGCACCGGGAAGTGCGCACCGACCTTGTTGATCACCACCAGCTCTGGTTTGTCATCGTTGAGCAACTCGATGAGCTTCGCCGCTGCCGCCATGTCGCGATCGCGCACGCTGGTCTGGTCGAACTGCACGAATTCGTCGATATCCTTTTTCTCGGTGTCGGTCATCAGGTTCTGCAGATTGCCGGCGGTGCGCTGGGCGTCGATGTACACCGTGCGCAGCCCGGCCTTTTTCGCGTACTGCCAGATCGACGGCAACGTGCTGTTGATGCGCATGTAGTCGGCGCGGGTGCCGCCGTAGCGCAGGGTCACGTTGGTGTCGGCGCTGCAATTGGCGATGGAGGCGGCGTAGCCGTAATTGAAGATGTCGACGCCGGGACGCGCCTGTTTGAGGTTGCTGTGCACGCCGAACGGCGCGTTGATATCCAGATAATTGCCGGAAATGCTTTCGTCGATGATCAGCACGATATCGTGGCCAACGGCTTGCGAGGTGCGCGCCAGTGTCACCGGTTCGCGTGGGCCGACGGTGTTGTGCAGTGCCTCATAGGCAAACAGGTTCAGATAGGCCAGTGGCGTGTACATGATCGGCAAGCCCCGCGCGCCCTCTCCCGCACGCAAGAACAGCACGGCACTGAGCAGCAACACGCCGCACACCGGCGCCGCCACACGTAACGCGTTGGGAATCGCCAGCCCATGGCGTGGTTTCAGGCCGATGCCGAACAGCAACAGCAAACCGCTGAGGGCGCCGCGCAGGATCGCGTCTCGGTACTGGTACGCCGCTTCCTGGATGAAGCCGCCGGAATATACCAGCGAGACGAAGCTGCTGTAGCTCAGATAATCCGCTGTGACACGGGTGTAAACATCAAAAAACACCGCCGAGGCGAACATCGCCAATGCGAATGCATGGCGGATGAGAGTCTGCCGTATATACGCCGTTAGATATAACGCAAAAGTAAGCGCCAAAAACATCGCGCCAAAAAGAAGTACAGCAAAACCCAGGCCGATAGCATTTAACCGCTCTATGTAATATTCGGCATAAAGCAATAAATAAGTAATTAAAAGCAATTCTTTGGCATATCTGAACATGGCGATACCGGTCGTGCAAAACGGTAAGGAGTCAAAGGTTTGGCAATCAGACCCTGACACTAGCACCCGGCCATCAAAGCGCAAGAATTGACTGTTTTTTGTGGAAAGCGTCAAAAAACCGGTGACTCAAATCTGACACACAGAAGGCGCTAGAAGCCTCTAAAATAAAGGCTTTCGACCGTTTATCGCTTATTTTGAATCTGAACAAATCTGCAAAAAAGCAACAAATCCAATCGCAGCAATGACTTGATGGCCAATCGCCAAAAAATGCTCAAGTGTTATACAGATGCAACATGTCATTTTGCTGACACGCTTTTCAAACGCTGCGCTATACCCCTTTTACAGTCTTCTTCCGAACTTCTTCTTTTCGCTTTATCGAGGGTGCGCAGATGGACGTGAGCGTATTTGGCACGGGCTATGTTGGATTAATACAAGCCGCCGCACTTGCAGATGTCGGTCATCGCGTTTTATGCGTTGACATTGACCCAAACAAGATTAAACAACTGCAACAAGCGGTACCGCCGATCAGTGAGCCCGGTTTGTCCAGCACGCTCGAAGAAAACATCAAGGCTGGCCGTCTGCTGTTCAGTACCCAGGCCAGCGATGCGGTCGAGCATGCCGAGTTGATCTTCATCGCCGTCGGCACCCCCGCCGATGAGGATGGTTCTGCCGACCTCAGCCACGTGCTCAACGTCGCCCGACAAATCGCCTCACACATGGAAGCCGATCGCACCCTGATCATCAAATCCACGGTGCCGGTGGGCACCGCCGATCAGGTGCTGGCCACCGCCAACAGCGAACTGCTGCGCCGCGGCAAGGCTGATCTGGCCGTGCGCGTGGTGTCCAACCCGGAATTTCTCAAGGAAGGCAGCGCCCTCGCTGACTGCATGCGCCCCGACCGGATCATCGTCGGCACCCGCGACGACGCGGCCCGCGAACAGATGAGCGAGCTGTACGCGCCGTTCTGCCGCAACCACGAGAAACTGATGTTCATGGACAATCGCAGCGCCGAACTGACCAAGTACGCCGCCAACGCGATGCTCGCCACGCGCATCAGTTTCATGAACGAATTGGCCAATCTCACCGAGCTGCTCGGTGCCGACATCGAGGCGGTGCGCAAAGGCATCGGCTCCGACCCACGCATCGGCTACCACTTCATCTATCCGGGCTGCGGCTTCGGTGGCTCGTGCTTTCCCAAAGACCTGCGCGCCCTGCTGCACACCGCCGAACACAACGGCATGCCGCTGAAACTGCTGCGTAGCGTCACCGACGTCAACGACCTGCAACGGCACATCCTGTTCAGCAAACTCAAAGCACAGTTTCCGCAAGGTCTGGCCGGCAAATCCATCGCGATCTGGGGCCTGGCCTTCAAGCCCAATACCGATGACATGCGCGAAGCACCAAGCCGTTATCTGATGGATGCGCTGTGGGCCGAGGGTGCCAGCGTGCAGGCTTACGACCCGGAAGCGATGTCCGAATGCCGGCGCCTTTACGGTTATCGCAACGACCTGCACCTCTGTGCCACTCGTGACGACACCCTGGAAGACGCCGATGCGCTGGTGATCTGCACCGAGTGGAAAAACTTTCGCGTGGTCGATTTCGAACTGCTCGCCAGCAAACTGCGTTCGCGGGTCATCATCGACGGCCGCAACCTTTACAACCCGGAACAAGTGGCGGCCGCCGGCCTGCACTACAGCGGCATCGGTCTGCGCCACATTGCGCCTGAAGGCGTGCGGCCATGAAGATTCTGGTCACCGGTGCGGCCGGTTTCATTGGTGCTCATTGCGTAATGCGGCTAATACGCGACGGGCACTCAGTGGTTGGGCTGGACAATTTCAACGCCTACTACGACCCGCAGCTCAAGCACGACCGAGTGGAGTGGGTGCGCGCGCAGGTCGGCGATTTCCAGCTCGCCACGGTTGACCTGGCCGATGCCTCGGCCATCGAAGCGCTATTCGTCCGCGAAGGCCCACAAGCGGTGATTCACCTCGCGGCGCAGGCCGGAGTGCGTTATTCGCTGGAGAATCCACGGGCGTATCTGGACAGCAACCTCAACGGTTTCCTCAATATCCTCGAGAGCTGCCGGCATCACCCGGTCGAGCATCTGATCTACGCCTCGTCGAGTTCGGTGTACGGCGCCAACCAGCGCACGCCGTACTCGGTGCAGGACGGCGTCAATCACCCGCTGTCGCTGTACGCCGCGACCAAAAAAGCCAACGAGCTGATGGCGCACAGTTACAGCCATCTGTTCGGCATTCCCTGCACCGGCCTGCGCTTTTTCACCGTGTACGGGCCTTGGGGCCGGCCGGACATGTCGCCGATCCAGTTCGCCCGGGCGATCAGCGAGGGCACGCCGCTGAAGCTGTTCAACTACGGCGAGCACCAGCGCGACTTCACCTACATCGACGACATCATCGAAAGCATCGCCCGCCTCATCGAGCAGCCACCGCAGGTCAATCCGCAATGGGATCGCGAGCAGCCCGACCCGGCCAGCAGCATGGCGCCGTGGCGCTTGTTCAACATCGGCGGGCAGCACCCGGTCGAGCTGAAAACCTATCTGGCGCTGCTGGAAAAACACCTTGGCCAGAAAGCCATTGTCGAGCTGCTGCCGCTGCAACCGGGCGACGTGCTCAACACCTGCGCCGAGGCCAGCGATCTGGCCCAGGCCACCGGGTTTCAGCCCCGGATCGAGCTGGATGAGGGACTCGGACGTTTTATCGCCTGGTTTCGCGACTACTACCCCACTGCCTATCGCCCACGCGCCGCTCGCGGCTGAATTAATGCGGAGGATTTTATGACTGGACATGAGAAAGGTGTGCCGATCCAACAAATGCGCCGCGACAAGCGCGTTGATCCCGAGCACCGAATGCGTCTCGACGCGGCGATTCATCGCCAGGGTCGCGGCTGGTTTACCGGCCGCGACGGCGGTCGGCCATGGCAACTGTCACGCACCAATCGTGTGGTTGCCTGTCTTGGCGCGCTGATGATTCTGCTGCTGATTTCGCCGCTGTTGCTCGGTCTGGCACTGATCATCAAGTTCACCAGCGAAGGCCCGGTGATGTTCGTGCAGAAACGCACCGGCTATCGCGGGCGCAAATTCGGCATGTACAAATTCCGCACCATGGTGGCCAACGCCGAAGAACTGAAAGAGTCGCTGCGTCACCTGAACAAGCACGGTGCCGATGCCATCGATTTCAAGATCGACCATGACCCGCGCATCACCCGCATCGGCGGTTTCCTGCGGCGCACCAGCCTCGATGAGCTGCCCAACCTGATCAATGTAGTGACCGGCGACATGCGCCTGGTCGGCCCGCGTCCGACCTCGTTCAACGCCTACCGCTACAAGGACAACCATCTCGCTCGTCTGGCGATCTACCCCGGCATGACCGGCCTGTGGCAGATCTCCGGGCGCAGCAATATCGACTTCGACCAGCGCGTTGAGTTGGACCTCAGCTATATCGCCGAGCAGAGCCTTTTGCTTGATCTGAAGATTCTGTTGAAAACCCCCTTCAAAGTATTCAGCGGCCACGGAGCAAGCTAATGGACGGTTCAACCAACAAAAGCCTGAGCATCGCCAATCCCAGCGAATCGAACCTGACCTCGACCGTGCTGGATCTCGATCTGCGGATCCTGTTCCTGACCGCCGCCAACCCCGGCGCGGGTACTACCACCAGTGCCCTGGCGCTGGCCAGCCAACTGGCGCAAATGAGTAGCGGCCAAGTGCTGCTGGTCGACGCCAGCCAATCGGCGAGCAACCTCACCCAGCAGTTGAATTTAAACAAGGAGCGCGGCCTGCGTGACTTGCTGTTCAACCCGGACAACCCGCCGCTGCTGCAGGACTGCGTGGTGCAGGTCTCCAGCCTGCCCTTCCACGTGCTGCCCAACGGCCGGCCGATTCGCACCATGGAACACCTGACCGCCGAGCGCCTGAGCCCGTTGCTCGATCAATTGGGCAGCCAGTACCGCTTCGTGGTGATTGACGGCGACGCGGTGTATTCCGCCGCCGACACGCTGGTGATCAGTACGCAGGTCGATGGCGTGGTGTTTGTCGTCCGCGCCGAAGACACCCGCTGGGAAGTCGCGCAAGCCGCCGTGCAACGCCTGACCCAGGCTGGCGCGAAAGTGGTCGGCAGCGTGTTCAACCGGCGCAAGTACTACATGCCCAAATGGCTTTACAAAAACCTCTAAGCGAACGCGAAGGATGACGCCATGAACGCCAAGATTCTTGTGCTGCTGATGCTGCCGCTTGCAGGCTGCTCCAGCACCTCCGATACCCAGAACATGCCGGTGAACATTCTCACCGCCAGCCCGGCCAACGCTCAGGCCACGGATATGCCGAAGATCGAGCAGACCCTGCGTCCGCAGGATGTCCTCGATGTGATCTTCCATATCAGCACCAGTGGCTCGGACGCCTACCGCGTGCAGTCGGGTGACCAGATCGGCCTGAACTTCACCGCTGCCAGTCAGCTCAACGGCAATCAACTGGTGTTGCCCGATGGCACCATCGAACTGCCGGGCGCCAACACTTCGGTGAAAATCGCCGGGCTGACCAGTGATCAGGCCCGCGAAGAAATCCAGCGTGCCTATCAGCGCAAGCAACTGTTCCAGCCCAACCGCAATCAGTTGACCGTGCAGATCATCAGCCCGCTGACCAATGAGCAGAACCTGAAAAGCGCGCTGAATCACCCGGCCACCGGCATGAGCCGCGAGATCACCGTCGGCACTGACGGCTACGCGAGCTTCCCGGAAATCGGCGCCGTGCCGCTGCAAGGCATGACCGTCAATCAACTGGAAAGCTTCCTCAACAAAAAATACGCGCAACTGCCGGGCCGGATGACCGTGGACGTGCTGCTCAAGTCCACCGCCGGCAACGAAATCTATGTGCTGGGTGAAGTCGGTCAGCCGGGTTCCTACCCGATCCGCCGGCCGGTCTCGGTGCTTGAAGCGCTGACCCTGGCTCGTGGCACCAACGTTAAGGCGCGCCTTGATTCAGTGGTGATCATGCGCCGCAACGGTAATCAGGTGCAGGCCGTGCGTTACGACGTCGAGAAGGCCCTGTCGGGTGAGGCGCCACAAATCGCCTACCTGCAACCGGACGACATGCTTTACGTACCGAAAACCAAACTGGCCAGCGCCGGCGAACTTGCCCGCCAACTGGCCGACGTGGTGCTGTTCCAGGGCGTCGGGTTCAGCTTCGGCTACCGCGTCGACAACAAAGACAGTGACAGCAACTAACTCTCAGGTGACCGACATGAACCCAAAGGAAAACTACCTGCATGAGTTCTTCAGGATCTTCTTCGCCAACAAACAATTGGTGAAACGGGTCTTCCTGATCTTTGCAGTGATCGCCCTGCTCCTGCCGCTGCTGCTCAAACAGAGCTTTGATATCACCGCGCAGGTCATCGTGCAGTCGAAAAAACTCTCCCAGGGTGACGCCACCACGTCGCTCACGGTGGACAACGCCACCTTCATTCCACCATCGCTGGCGGACATGGAAACCGAGAGCAATATCCTCCGCTCGCCAGCACTGATCCGGCAGACCATCAGTGAACTGCGCGACAAGGGTGAATACACACCTTCGCCGGGCATCTTCAGCAAACTGGTGGCCGAGCCGTTCAAGCGCTACGTCAGTTCGCCGCTGCGCCAATACGTGATCAACCCGGCGCGTAACGTACTCGGGCTGGAAACCGATCCGGTGCGTGACACCGCGCTCGACGCCTTCACCCAGCAAGCCATCGACAGCCTGAAAATCGAGACCCTGCCCGGCTCCAACGTGATCTCGATCGTCTACAGCTTCCCCGATCCGCACCAAGGCACGACGTTTGTTGCAGCCCTGCTGCAGAACTATCTGTTCAGCCGTCAGGCCTTGCAGTCGATCGACTTGCCGCAGTCCTTCTATGAGTCGAAAAAACACCTCTATCAAGTGCGCCTCGATGGCCTGGAAGGCAACCGTCAGGCCTTGCTGGAAAGTGTCGGTTCGTCAGATCCGAAGGAAGAAATCACCTTCCGCCTCAACGCCATCAACACCGAAGAACAAGCGCTGAACCTGTACCAGGATCGCCTGTTGCAGAGCCAGCGCTGGCTCGAATACCTGAAGACCGCGATGGCTGCGGCCACCAACAGCAAGCTCAACGACTACACCTTCCCCTTCACCTTCACCACCACCGTCGACAACGTGGCGTTCGAGGATCGGGAGATCAAACAAATGGGCGAGCAACTGACCACCCAGGTCAGCCGCTACATGAATGATCTGGCGGTGTTCCAGCCCGGCAGCGAACCGATGCTGCTGACCCGCGAGCAGATCGCCCGCACCCGCCAGCAATTCCTCAAAGTGGTGAGCAACCGCATTCAGGAGCGCACCGCCGATCTGGCCGTGGTCAAGCAAGTGATCGAGCAGAAAACTGCGCGCATCGCCGAGTTCAAGAACCGCATCCACGAGTTGCAGCAGACGCAAAGCAAGCTGCGGCAGATGGACACCGAGATCGATGCGCTGCACGCCGCGTTCTCGACCTACGCCCAGCGGTTTGCCGAAAGCAGCACCACCGGCGCGCTCAACGACGATCTGTCCAACGCCCGGGTGCTCAGCCCACCGTTCGAACCGACCGAAGCAGCGTTCCCGAAACCGGGCCTGATCATTCCGTTCGGCTTGTTCACCGGGTTGTTGTTGGCGATTGCGCTGGTCTACGTGCGTGAGTTCTTCGATCACCGCTTCAAACACCCGGCGCAAATCAGCCACGAACTGGGCGTACCTGTGCTGTTGGTGATCAACGATCAGAACGCGCTGCCGAGCAATCCGCACAAGAACTGGACAGTGCCAAGCTTCCTGCACTGGGTGCGCAATTGAACACCGCACCCTCCCCGACTGCCGCGCTGCCGATCATTCATTTGCTCAGCAGCGGCGGCTTCTATGGGGCAGAGCGCATGTTGCTGGATCATTGTCTGGCGACGCCGGGGCAGCATCAGGTGCTGTTTCTCGACGCGCCGCCAGCACTGATCGCGCGCTTTCGCGAGGCTGGGGTGGACTGTCGCGGCTGTGCCGGACTGGGGGAGTTGCTGCGGCATCTACGCCAGCGTCGCAGCGAAAAACCGCTGATCAATACGCACAATTTCAAAGGTCTGTTGTTCGGTTGGGTTGGCGCGACACTCTTGCGCCTGCCGCTGGTGATTACCCAGCATGGCTTCACACCGCGCAGTCGCAAACAGAAGTTCTACACCTGGCTGAGCCTGCAACTGTGCCGCACGGCGTCGGTGGATCGGGTGGTCTGCGTGGCGGAAAGTATTGCCGCGCTGCACCGTCAGGCCAGCGTCCGCGCGGAAAAGCTGCAGGTGATCCCTAATGGTTTGCCTGCCGCTGCAGCACTGGTGCCGGACGCGGGGCGGCAACGCTGGCTGGCCGGTTATGTCGGACGCTTGAGCAGTGAGAAAGGCCCGGATCTGTTTCTCGATGCCTTGATCCCGCTGTGTCATCAGCATCCGCAACTGGATGCGGTGATGCTCGGTGATGGCCCGGAACGCGAGGCGTTGCAGGCGCGGATCGACAGCGCCGGTTTGCAGCAACGGATTCGTTTGCCCGGTTACCAGATCGCCATGCAACCGTGGTGGCAGCAACTCGATGCGCTGGTGATCAGCTCGCGAACCGAAGGCACACCGATGATTTTGCTCGAAGCCATGCAGGCCGGGGTGCCGGTGGTGGCGTTCGCTGTCGGCGGGATTCCCGATGTGCTCGAACACCGGCACAACGGTTTACTCGCCACACCGGCCGATTGCGCCGATCTCGCCCGCCAGCTCGACACCCTGCTGAGCGAGCCGAAACTGGCCCGACAACTGCGCGACAACGCAAAACGCACGCAACAGGATCGCTACGACCTCAAGGCCCTCGCCGAACGCTGGTCGCAGCTGTACATCCGCACGGCACGGGAGGCACGCGCATGATTTTCCCGCTCTCGATCGTCAGTCTGCTCAGTCTGGTCTGCATCGCTTTGCTGGCCAGCCCTTATCCGTATCTGGCGCCAGGGGCGGTGCTCGGCCTGGTGGGTTTTGCGGTGTTGTACCGCAAGCCGACCTGGGGTTTGCTCGGCATCGTCGCGCTGGTGCCGTTCGAAGGCTTTTTCAAGGACAGCCCACTGTCCGGCAGCAAGCTGCTCGGTGCCGCACTGGCGGTGATCCTCATGCTGCAACTGGCGCTGCATCAGATTCCTTCGCAGCGCCTGCGCAGCAATATCTGGCGCTTTCTGATCTGGTTCATGGTTCTGTACTTTTTGAGCCTGCTCAACACCGATGATCTGGGCATGTCGCTCGGGCATCTGCGTGAACTCAGCGTCGGGCTGATCCTGTTTGTCATCACCCTGCTGATCGGCCGTGAGCTGAACCTCGACCTGTTCGCCCGTCTGGTCACCCTCGCCGTCAGCACCACCTGCGCGATGGCGATGTTCTCGGCCAAGTTCCAGGATCAGGGCCGTGCCGCTGGCTTGCTCGAAGACCCTAACGCGTTCGCCCTGCTCATCGCGTTTGCCATACCGATGGGGCTGTTTCTGGTGATCCGCAGCCCGAATCTGCTGCACCGGTTGTTCTGGGGCGCTTGCTGCCTGCTGTTGTTGGGCGGCATGACCAAAACCGAATCGCGCTCCGGGCTGGTGGTGTTGGCCTTGAGTCTGTTGATCGGTTGCTGGCACTACCGCGCGCAACTGACGCGCATTCGCCCTCGGCATCTGGGTTTTGCCATGCTCGGCGCAGCCATTGTGATTCCGCTGGCGATCTACGCGATGCCGGCCGGTTATCTCGCGCGGATTCAGTCGCTAAGCGTGTTGAGCGCCGGGGCCAAGGGGCACAACGACGAATCCCTTGGCCGTCGCGCCTCGTACATCGTCGTCGGCAGCCAGATGATCCGCGAGAACCCGCTGCTCGGCTCCGGCCCCGGCACCTTCCCGCTGCATTACGCGACCACCGGTTACGCAAAGGCGTTTTCGGCCAACCGCAAGATCGGCGACCTCTATCGCCGCGCGCACAACACGTATCTGGAAATCTTCAGTGAACTCGGGGTGCCTGCCGGGTTGTTGTTCGTCGGCATGCTCGGCCTCGGTCTGTACAACCTGATTCGCGCGCGGGCCGCGTGGATGCTGCGCCGCGACACGTATCAGACCGATCTGATGACGCACCTGAGTGTGAGCTTTCTGTCGCTGACGCTGTTCCTGATGTTTCTCAGCGCGCCGAACCAGAAATACGTGTGGATCATGCTCGCCATGACCAGCGTCCTGCGCCTGAAAGCCGAGCAGGCGCCACTGACCACGGAGGCCAAGGCATGAGTCGCATCAGCATCGTCATCCCGATGTTCAACGAGGCCCGGCACATTGGCCGCACGTTGCTGGCCGCGCAAAAAGCCGCGCATGCCGCCAACGTTGAGTGCGAGCTGATCGTGGTCGACAACGGCTCGACCGATCAGGGCCCGCACATCGCCCGCCAATTCGGCGCGCAGGTGCTGATCATGCCGGGGTTGTTGATCGGTGCCCTACGCAATCGCGGTACGGCGATCGCCAGCGGTGAGTGGCTGGCGTTTATCGATGCCGACATCGAAATGCCCGAGGACTGGCTGAAGCCGTTGTTCGACATCGAGGCCAGCGGCCAGGCCGATGTCTTCGCCCTTGATCTGCACACGCCCGCCGAAGCACCGTGGTACGCCACCGCCTGGCAACGGCGCACCTTGCGTGTGTCGTCGCAGACCTCGCATGTGGTCGACTGGCTGCCCAGTGCCAACCTGCTGATGCGCCGTCGCTGGTTCGACAAGGTCGGCGGCTTCAATGAAAGCCTGCGCACCGGCGAAGACAAGGAGTTCACCCTGCGTCAGCATGAACAGGGCGCGCGGTTGCTGTCGATCAATGACAACGTCGCCCTGCATTGGGGTTACGAAATGAACTGGCGCGAGTGGATGGGCAAGGAGTTGTGGCGTCAGGGCAGTCATTTGCAACTGCTGCGCACCCACGGCTTCAGCCTGCGCCTGCTGCGTTTTCCGATGCTGTCGCTGCTGGTGTGGTTGCTGGATTTTCTGGCGATCTCGGCGCTGCTCGACGGCTTTCCGCATCATGCGGCCGTCATGGTCATGCTGACACTGATACCCGGGCTGGTGCTCAGCCTGCGTCAGAGCTTCAAACACCACAATATCGGTCTGACCCTGCAACTGTGGGGCCTGCACTGGGTGCGTCTGCACCTGGCCGGCGCCGCGTTCATTTTGAGTCTGTGTCATTGGAACGCCAGGAGGCCTGCCCGTGGCTGAATTCATTTTCTGGATGTGCCTGTTGCTGCCGGTCTACGCCTACGTCGGCTACCCGCTGCTGCTGACGATCGTCGCGCCATTGTTTCCGGCGTGGCGCCACACGCCAGCGCCGCCGTTGAACGTCAGCATCGTGATTGCCGCGCACAATGAAGCGCGGCATATCGAGCACAAGTTGCGCACGCTACTGGCGCAGGATTATCAGCCGGCCACGCTGCAGATCATCCTCGCCAGCGACGGTTCGACTGATGACACGGTGGCCTGCGCGCACAAGGTCGTCGACCCGCGCATCACAGTGCTCGACCTGCCGCGCCAGGGCAAAGCCGCAACACTGAATGCCGGCGTAGCGCTGAGCAGCGGCGACATTCTGGTGTTTACCGATGCCGACAACCAATGGTCGCGGGAGACCCTCGGTTATCTGCTGGCGCCACTGAATGATCCGAATGTTGGCGGTTGCGCCGGGCACATGGTCATCCCGGTCACCGGCGGCGGCTTGAGCGTCGGTGACAGCCTTTATCGGCATTACGAAGGCTGGCTGCGTCGCGTGGAAAACCGCACCGGTTGCATGGTCTCCGCCGATGGCGCCCTGCTCGCCCTGCGCCGCGAGTTGTTCCAGAACGTGCCGGCGGAGGTTAACGACGATTTCTTTATCAGCACCTGCGCACCGGTTGCGCACAAACGCATCGTCTACGTGCCTGAAGCGCAAGTGATCGACCACGGCGTCGATGAGGCGGACAAACAATTCCGTCGTCGTCAGCGCGTCACCGTCGGCGGTCTGCAAAGCCTCGCCCAGCGCCGCGAGCTGCTCAATCCGCTGAAATATGGCCTGTATTCGATCGCGTTGATCAGCCACAAACTGATCCGCCGCCTGGCGCCAATCCTGTTGCTGCCGCTGTTGCTGAGCAACTTCTGGTTGTGGGACGACCACGGTTTCTATCGCCTGGCCCTGATCGCGCAATTGATCGGCTACACCATCGCGATTGCCGGGCTGCTGGATTCGCAACACCGCTTGCCCAAGCCCTTCCGCCTCGCCGCGTTCCTGCTGGTCACCCTCGCCGGGATGAGTCTCGGCCTGTGGCAGTTCCTGCGCGGTCAGCGGTATGCCCAGTGGAATCCGGAACAGAACCGTTAAGAGGACCGAAGCCATGGCGATCAAACAATTACTCAAACGCACCAGTGGCTGGCTCTATCTCAACTCGTCCATGGGCCGTAACCAATTGCACGGCGCCGGGGTGATTCTGATGCTGCACCGCGTGCTGTCGAACGACCGCGCCGCCGATCTGCCGCACCGCAATGAATTGTGCGTGGGGCCGAAAGCCTTCGAGCATTTGCTGGTGTGGCTGCGCAAGCATTTCGATTGCGTGCCGCTGATGGAAATCCTTCAGCCCAACTCGCTGCGCACCGAACGCCCACGGGTGGCGCTGACCTTCGATGACGGCTGGCGCGACAATGCGGTCAACGCCTTCCCGCTGCTGCAAAAACATCAGGTGCCGGCGAGCATTTTCCTCTCCACCGATTTCATCGGCAGCCGTCAGCGCTTCTGGTGGGAAAGCCTCGGCGAAACCCTGTGGGGCAGCCATGGCGACAAGGCGCGGATGCACTTGATCGAATGCCTGCACGCCATGCACCACCCGTTACCGGTGCTGCTCGATGACATTGACGTCGACCGCCGCAGCCTGGCCTTGTTGCATTACCTGCAAGGGCTGAAGTCGCTTGACCCGAAGGAGCTGGAACAACTCACCGATGAATGCCCGGCGGAATCACAACCGCAAGCCCTGGACTGGCATCAAGTCCGCGCGCTGGAAGCTTCGGGGCTGGTGCGTTTCGGCCCACACGGCGCCAGCCACGCGATCCTCACCGGCCTGGATGATCAGCGCCTGAGCGAAGAAATCAGCCGCAGTCGCGATGCCCTGCACAACGGCTGCAATCGACCGCTGCCGGTGTATTGCTACCCCAACGGCGACAATGATAAGCGCGTGCGCGAACAGATTGCCCATCACGACTATCCTTTCGCCCTCGGCACCGGCACCGGCATTTATCGCGGTGAAGGCGATCCGCTGAATCTGCCGCGTTTCGGTGTCAGCCAGCGCACCGCACGTAATCCGCAACTGTTGTCGTGGCGGATTTTTCGCGGGGCGCGGCCATGAGCCGAGGCAACTACCTCAAGCATCTGGCGCTGAGCATGGGCACCAAACTGGCGATGATCGCCCTGCGCTTGCTGCGCAACGTCTTGCTGGCGCGGATTCTCGGGCCGAGTGAGCGTGGCTTGTTTGCCTTGCTGAGTACCCTGCCGGACTTGATCAGCGCCGCCACCAGCGGTGGCTTGAATTCAGCGGTGGGTTATCAGGCAGCCAAGCAACGGCCGATGGGTTTGTTGCTCAGCCAAGTGTTGGTCTTCGGCTGTTTGCTGGCGGGGTTGCTGACCTTGCTGGTGGTGGCGTTGGCGCGTGAGTTTGGCGCTGAGCTGGATGTGACGATGCAACTCGGCTTGCTCGCCTGGTTATTGTTGCTGGCGGTGCCGTTGACCGTATTGAAAAGTGGCTTGCTGACGCTGCACAACGCCTCCGGCGGCGTGGTCGCATTCAATGCCTTGCGCCTGGTCGAGTCGCTGGCGCCGTTGTTGTTGTTCCTCGCATTGTTCTGGATGTGGCAAAGCGCTGCCCTCGAAGCCGCGTTGATCAGTTGGCTGGCCGGCATCAGTCTGGTGGTGCTGGTCGGTTGGGTCTGGCTCAAACGCGCGCAGCCGTTGCAACTGCAATGGGATCGCGCCAGCCAGAACGAACTGCTGCGCTACAGCGCGCGCAGCCATCCGGATCTGCTGTTCCAGCAAGTGATTCTGCGCTCGGATTACCTGTTTATCGGCGCCCTGCTCGGCAGCACCGCGCTCGGTCATTACGCGATGGCCAGCGCTGCCGCCGAACTGCTGCTGATCGTCCCGGAAGCGGTGACCACACCACTGATGAAACGCCTGCTGCAACAGGACGAAGGCATGGACAAGGTCACGCCGCTGGCGCTGCGCCTGACTGCCACGGTGATGCTCGGCGCCTGTCTGACCATGGCGGTGATTGGCGAATGGCTGATCGTCACCTTGTTCGGCGCGGTTTACCAACCGGCGTATCCGGCGCTGCTGGCCCTGCTGCCGGGACTTTTGGGCCTGTGCTACGCGAGCATTTTGCGCCTCGACTTGCTGGGCAAGAATCGCCCCGGCACGGTGTCGTTGCTGATGGGTCTGGGGGCGCTGCTGAACCTGGCGCTGAATCTGGTGTTGATTCCGGCTTACGGCATTGTCGGCGCGGCGGCGGCTTCATCGATTGCCTATCTGGCAGTGACCGTGGCGATGCTGGTGTTGTACTGCCGTTTGAGCGGCGTGCCGTTCTGGCAAGTGCTGATCATTTTGCCCCGCGACCTCACGCCGATGTGGCTGATACTGCAACGGCGGAAAACCGCATGAAAGGCCTGGCCCTGCTGCTCGGTCTCGGCCTGTCGCTGGACGCCTTTGCCGCGTCGATGCGTTGGGGCGAGATCCGCGACGGCAGTCTGTATCTGCAGGCGGATCGCCCGGATACGGTGACCGTGCGCTGGACGCCGGCGTGGCAGGCCGATGCCAACGAAGAACATCTGTACCTGCTCGACGGTCAAGGCAAACTGGCGGGCGATCGGTTCATAAAGGCCAGCGAAATTCGCGGCAGTCAGAGCTGGTCATTGCTGCCCGGCGCGAGCAGTTATCGGCTGGAAATTCCCGGCTACAGCTTTCGCAATTATCGAATTGAACATGACGAGCGCACGGTCGCGTTGTTCGCGCCCGCTAAAGTGCATTTCAGTGCCGACACGCACAACGGCGATGAGCTGTATTTCAGAGTCGCGCCGGGTGAGCACGCGGTGCTGGCCGGCAAGTTTCATGGCGGTGTCAGCGGCTTGCAGGCGCAGCGGGTTGGCGACGATCAGCAACTGACATTGGCGCTGAAACCCTATCGCGCTTATTGGCAGTTTGATCAGGTCGCCCTGCCCGTCAGCGAGCGCGAACAGGTCTGGCGCCTGCGTCTACAAGGCAGCGGCAAAGCGGCATTCTGGCTGGATGGCACGGCCAATTTGTTTGCGCAGAACCCGCAGCAACTGAAAGCGCTGCGTGAAGACGCCGGTCAGACGCATCTGGTCTTGCACAACAAAGTGCTCGGGCGCACGCCGGCTCTGGGCATTGCCCTGCCCTACGTGATGCCGCCACCGGCCAGTCATGCCGCATTGAACGCGCTGAAACCGACGGCAGCGAGTTTCTACAGCTTTGTCGATGTGACGGCGAAGAATCCGCAGTTCGAAGATGCGTTCCGTCAGCTGTATCAAGAGCGCTTCGGCATCAGGCAGGACATCACTCTGCTCGCCGGCAGTCAGCGTCAGGCGGATTTGCGCGCCGATGTGCAAAGCAACAGCGGCCTCGATGCGTGGCTGGCCAGCACCCGTAAGCTGGGTGGCAAAGGCACGCACTACATCGGTTTTGCTGATGAGCCGAATCTCAACTATTCCAGCTACGCACAATATCAGGCGATTTTCGCCAGCATGGCTCGTCAGGTGCGCAGCGATCCGGCCAACGCCAAGGCAGGCGTGCGCATTGCCATGCCGGCCAGTTCGCGGCTGGTCAACGGCCCCTTCGCCAATAACGCGGCGGACAAGCGCGGCATCGATTGGGCGCGGCGCTTGCTCAGCGAATCCGGCGATCAGGTCGACGCGCTGGCGTGGCACGAATGGATGATCCGCGACCTGCTCGCCACGCGCGTCTACCGCGACAGCGTGCGCCGCGCCGCAGACTTGGTCGGCCTCGACGCCAAGGGTCAGCCGCGCAAAGCCTTGCTACTCGACCAGACCAACCTGTCCAGCGGCTCCAGCCTCAGCCCCTACGATCAGGAAACCCACTACGCTTCGCTGTGGTGGGCGTCGGTGGTGATCAACGCTTCGCAGGACGGCTTGCTGAGCATGCTCAACTGGTTTCAGGCCGCCGATGAGCCGCAGTATCCCAAGGGTATGTTGCGGGTTTCGCAGGATGAACAACGTTTCGAGCTGAAACCCGTGGGCCTGGCCCAGCAATTCATCGCCCAACACTGGCTGAATCAAGTGCTGTGGCTGGAGAACGATGCGTTCGAAGTCGATGTGCTGGCGATGGCCGGTGACGATCAACGTGGCTTGCTGGGGGTGAACAAAGGCACGCGCTTGCAACGTGTCGACTTGAGCGGTGCCAAATGCCCGCTGAACAACGGCGCCCTGCGCTACTTTGGTGCCGACAACCGCAGCCGCGACGCGCCGTTTGCCTGCGAGAACGGGCGCGTGCGTTTCGAGCTGCCGGGGCAAACCCTGTTCGCCCTCAGCTGGAGTGCTTCATGAACCGTCCGTTGATGTTCAGCCGCGTCGGCTTCTGGCCGCGCGATGCCTCGTCATCAGGAGCCAAGACCATGAACGTTGTGCAAAAACTCAGTCAGCACATCAAGCAAAAAGGCCTGCGCGCTACCTTTGCCAAAGCGTGGAAGCACTACGTTTTTTCCCATCAGGAACTGTTGTGGATGGAACGCGACCTGGTCAGCCCGGTGCCACCGCACAACCTCAAACCCTACCCGCCGCTGCGGGTGGTGAAGATCACGGCGGACAACGCCAGCGCCTTCGCGCGCTATTTCGGCGACCGCGTCCGCACCATGGCCGAGCTGGCCAACGAAGGTCACACCGGGCACATGCACCTGGATGATCAGGGCGATGCCGTGGCATTTATCTGGGGTACTTCCCGCGATTATTTCGACCGGCACTACTACGGCTGCCTGTTCCCGGTGAAACCCGGCGAGTTCTTCGAATTCGGCGGCGAACTGACCCGTGCCTACTGGGGCAGCGAGCTGTCGGTAGACCTGCAACTGGAACTGTGGAAAGCCATGGCTGCACAAGGCTGCGACAAGGTGGTCGACGTCTGCGAGTTCCACAACATCCCGGCGCTCAAGCTGCACCTGCGCATGGGCTATACCGAGCAGAACCGCATCATGAATGTATACACCCTGTTTGGTCGCTGGCGCTTCTACCGCGAAACCCGCTATAGCGGTTCGCGTCTGGAGGCGCTGCGCAAACCTTCCCGTCCACCCGTAACAGCCACGGCAGCCTGAGCTTATGGTGACGCGATTTGCATGGCGCACTTCCCTGTGCGCCGCCGATTTCCCCGAAGCAGCATATGAAGCGCTGCGCCTGCGGGTGACGGATCACACGCCGTTCAACAACCTTGGTTGGTTGTGTGCGGCCGAGCAGACCCTCGGCGAGGATGAGCGTCTGCACATTCTGCTGGGTTGGGAGGCGGAGGAATTGCGTCTGTGTCTGCCGTTGGTGGCGAGTCGCGAACGCTTTGCCGGCGTGCCGTTTCGGGTGCTGCATCACTTGGGTTATCCGCTGGCCGATCGCCTGGCGCTGTTGTCTCTGCTCGGCAGCGACGACATGCGCGAGGCCTTGCGGTTGATTCGCCAACGTGTGCCCCATGCGCTGCTACAGCTCAATGAATTGTCCGAGCCGGCCGGTGAGGAAAGTGCGCTGACCCAATGGATGGCACGCAGCTCCTCCGGTGAACGGCGCTTGAGTTGTCGCGTGCCGGTGCATCTGATCAGCGAGGCCGATCATCAGGAAGTCTCCGGCGATCCGCGCTACAAGCTGCGCCGGGCACGCAAGCGCATCGCCGCGTGTGGTGCCGAGGTGCGCCGGATCACTCCCGATGCGTTGAGCATGGGGCCGTTATTGCAGACCATCAGCGAAGTCGAAGCGGTGAGCTGGAAAGGCGACGAAGGCGTGGGGATTTTCGCCAGCGAACGCAGCCGCCAGTTGATCGAACGCGCCTTCATCGCCCTCGCCGGCCAAGGCCTGGTGCGGGTGGTGACGCTGGAACTGAACGGCCGCTGCATCAGCTATCGCCTCGGTCTGCTGGAGCAGGGTCGGCTCTACGATTACAACCTCGCGTTCCTGCCGCAGTACGCTGATCTGGGCAGCGGCCGGGTATTGCTGGAGGAATGGATTCGCTGGGGCCTGGACGACAACTGGCGCTGGATCGATGCCTCGCGGGTCAGCCTGGAAAACTCCAGCCATCAATTGCACGAACGCATGACCGGGCAACTGGAGCACTGGCGTTGGAGTTTTTATTCCTGGCGCCCGAGCGGCCTGATCCTCGGTCTAGGCCTGCGCCTGTGGTATCGACTCAAACCGCACGTACAAACGTGGCGGGCACGACGTGCCGAACAAGCCAAACCTGCAGGGAAACCTGTCGCGATCACCACGGAGGGCGAACATGCCTCGCCAAGTCATAGTCAACGCTGACGATTTCGGTCTCAGCCCGAACGAAAACGCGGTGATCTTCGCCGCGTTTCAGGCCGGGGTCATCAGTTCTGCCACAGCGATGGCCAACATGCCGGCGTTTGAAGCAGCGTGTGCCATGGCCCGGCATCCGACCTTGCAAGGCCGGGTTGGCCTGCATTTCAACCTGACCTACGGGCGCCCCTTGAGCCAGGCGATTCTAGCCCGACGCACCTTCTGCGATGACTTCGGCGTGTTCGATCTCAGCCTGCCCCGCCACAGTTTTTCGCTGGGGCGCGAGGACCGTGAAGCGGTGCGCGAAGAGTTGCAGGTGCAGTGGCAGCGTTGCGTCGATCACGGCATGCGCCCCAGCCACATCGATTCGCACCAGCACGTGCACAACATCTGGCCGATTGGCGAAATCGTCGCGCGGTTCGCCGCGCAGCAAGGCGTACCGATTCGACTGGCGCGCAATCTGGGACAGAACCTCAATCTGCCCAAGCGCGTATTCAAGGGTTTGCTCAATTGGCGTTTGCAGCGTCTGGCGGGGGTTACCGCTGACTATGTGTGCACGCCGGTGGACCTGCGCAACGGCAGCGCGCCGACCGACGGCGTGCTGGAAATCGTCGCACATCCAACGCAACTCGGCGCCGGTTTTGGTGACGCCTATCTCAACCCCGACGAGTCCCTGAGCAGCGTACTAGAGCAGCGGCTGAGGGGTATAGCACGGGTTTCATACGCCGATCTGAACAAGGATTTTCTACGCGGTGCCACGGCACTCGATTGACTTACATACCTTGCAATACTTTCCAAGATGGCACTTTGGAATGAGTTTGCTCAGGTGATCTATACCCACAAAAGCACCATCCACAACACCCGGGCTTCGGCCACGGAGGGCAGCATGAGCATCATCGAAAAACTACAAGAACGCATCCGGCAAAAAGGCCTCGGCCGCACTTTCAGCACGTTGTGGAAACGCTACGTGTTCTTCCATTGGGAGCTGCTGTGGATGGAGCGCGACCTGGTCAGCCCGGTACCGCCACACAAGCTGCGTCCTTACGATGGCCTGCGCAAAGCCGACATAACGCCGGAGAACGCCATCGCGTTTTCCAAGCATTTCGGTGACCGCGTGGGGACCATGGCCGAGCTGGCTGCCGAGGGTCACACCGGGCACATGTACCTTGATGCCGACGGGCACGCGGTGGGATTTATCTGGGGCAGTATTCGCGACTATCACGACCGTCACTATTACGGCTGCACCTTCCCGGTGAAGCCCGGTGAATTCTTTGAGTTTGGTGGTGAAATGATTCGTGCGTACTTCGGCAGCAGCCTGTCGGTGGACGTACAGGTGGCGTTGTGGGAAGCGATGGCGGCGCAGGGTTGCAACAAAGTGGTGGACGTTTGTGAGACGCACAATATTCCGGCGCTGAAGCTGCATATCCGCATGGGCTATCACGAACAGGGGCGTGTGATGCATGTGTATTGCCTGTTCGGGCGCTGGAAATTTTTCCGCGAAACGCGCTATGAGGGTTCGCGACTGGAACCGCTGCGTAAGCCGGGGCGGCCGGTGGTGAGTGCGGCGGCGCAGGCTTGAGTCACATCTGAAATGTTTAGCGGCAGTGATGCCGTCATCGCGAGCAGGCTCACTCCTACAGGGGAACGCATTTCAAATGTAGGAGTGAGCCTGCTCGCGATGAGGCCGGTTACCGCACCGATCAATCACGCCTTACTGGCGATCAGGGTAAAACACATCGGCAGCTGCGCTTCCTGATTCAGATACTGGTCATACACCTCTTCCCGATTCGAATGCGCATACTCCTTGAAGTGCGCAATATTCAGTCCCGCCGCAATGGCCGCGCTGAAGATGGCGCCGAGGTTATGCACAAACCAATACGACTTCGCCGCCTGCTGTTCAACCTTGCCGACGTAGACAATCGGCTCTTCCTGCACAAACGGCTCGGCGCGGAAATAGGAACTGGCAAGGCGATACGGATCCTCAGCATCCGGATCGACCATTTCCAGAAACGGATGGGTTTCGTAGATCAGCAGTTTGCCACCCGGTTTAAGGGTCGAAGCGACATGGTGGAAGAACTCGCCGATGTCCGGCATCCAGTTCAAAACACCAATGGTGATCAGCGCCACATCAAAGCGGTTCTGCAACGATGCCGGCAGATGATGGACATCGCTTTCGATGAACTCGGCGTTGTGCGGTGAACGCTTGTTCAGCTCACGCGCCTGTTCGAGAAACGCCGCCGACTGATCGACACCGACCACGCTTCTGGCACCGAGCGCAAACAGGGAGAGACTCTCGCGGCCATTGTTGCAGCCCAGTTGAATCACATCTTTGCCGTCAACCTCCAGCAACCCGCTCAAGGTCTCATCAAGGCAGGAAAAATCCGCCTGCGCGACTTCGCCGAGTAAAGCCTGCCAGTCAGGCGAATCCTGGTGATGGCGGGCGGAATCGTTCCACGCCTGTCGATTGCTCTCGATGGCGGTTTTGTTGTTGGGCACTTCCATGGCGCACTCCGTACGATGCTCGTGATTGAGCGGATCCGAGTCTAGATCAGCCTGCCAATTGCGGTTGTTGCAAACTTGTAAGCCCCTCCTACAGGGATCCGATGTGGATGGGGTGTTGGGGGCGTGGGCAGCTATAGTTAATAGCCTTGGGGAAAACCGCACTCGCAGGTGCCGCCATGCTAATGCTCGATCGGCTGTTGTTGACCGGCTGTCTGCTCGCTGCCACTCAGGCGCAAGCGCTGGACAGCAATTTCAATTATTACGGGCCCAACCAGCCCTTCGCCCACCCTGCGCCGTATTCGCTGGGTTCCACGCCGCCCAAGCCTTACGACGATACGGCGCCGCAGGATTTTGTAGTGCTTCCGGGTGACCATGAATTCTACGATTCGCAACTGCCGACGGTGGCCGATGCGACGGTGCGGGTGTTTATCCGCACGTACGATGCCGAGCGCGGGATTTATGTGAACGATGAGGTGCTGGATCCTGGTTGTGTGCTGGAGTGTTTGAGTCGGCAGCAGCATTGATCCGGGTTGCTCACAACATCTGCTGCACCATCGATCCCTTGTAGGAGTGAGCCTGCTCGCGATAGCGGTGTGTCAGTCGACCTGTTTATTGGCTGACACACCGCTATCGCGAGCAGGCTCACTCCTACAGGGGAAATGCGGTGTGCCTGGGCTACCACTGCCGTTTATCCGGCCGGGCGAGGCCGAGTTTTTCGATGCGGTAGCGCAGCATGTCGCGGCTCAGGCCCAGCAGGCGCGCGGATTTGGTGACGTTCCAGTCGGTCTTGTCGAGCATCTTGCGCACCATGTCGCGCTCGACTTCCGGCAGGTTCATCGACTCCATATTGCTCGCCGGACGCGGTTCGTAGGGCGACACAGGTTCGTGGTGTTGATGCTGATGCTGCGGCGGCAACTCGTCACACAGGCTCATGCACACGTTCAATTGATGCGCGGCAATCGTGTCGCTCGGCGCCAGCAACACCGTCTGTTCGAGCATATTGCGCAGTTCGCGCACGTTGCCCGGCCAGGTGTAACTGAGCAGCAGCTCCTCGGCCTGCTGGCTGAAATGCAGGTTCGGTTTGCCATAGCGTTTGCCGTGACTGGCAAGGAAGTGCCGCGCCAGCAGCAAGATATCTTCACCCCGCGCATACAGGCGCGGCACCTTGATCGAAATAATCCGTAGACGGAAAAACAGATCGCGGCGGAATTTGCCCTGCTGGACCATCTGCTCAAGGTTGCAGTTGGTCGCACTAATCACCCGCAGATTGACCTTGCGCTCCTTCACCGAGCCGACGCGGCGAATGGTGCGATCCTCCAGCAACTTCAAGATCTTCGCCTGCAACAGCAGGTCCATCTCACCAATCTCATCGAGAAACAGCGTGCCGCCGTCCGCCGCTTCCACCAGTCCGACCCGGCGATCCTTGGCATCGGTGAATGCACCCTTCTCATGCCCGAACAGCTCCGACTCGACCAGATTCGACGGGATCGACGCGCAGTTGAATTCAATGAACGGGCCTTTGCTGCGCGGGCCGTCGAAGTGCAGCGCGCGGGCCACCAACTCTTTACCGGTGCCGGTCTCGCCTTCGACCAAGACCGGTGGCAGATCGGTGTTGGCCATGCGCCGCTCGGCATCGAGCAACTGGCCGATGGTGTTTTTCAGATATTGCATCGGTGCCGAGTCGCCAATCAGCGCCTGCACCCCGGATTTCTGCGCCTCGCGCTCCTGATAGAACGACAGCGTGCGCTCCATCCGTTCAGTCGCCAGCGCCTTGTCGAGCAGCAGTTTGAGTTCCTGCAACGCGACCGGTTTGGTGACGTAATGAAAGGCGCCCTCCTTCATCGCCACCACGGCATCTTCGACGTTGCCGTAACCGGTCATCATGATCACTTTCAGATCCGGCGCGCTGATGCGCAGCTTCTGGATCAGGTCGTGACCGCTCATGCCCGGCAGCGAGTTGTCGGTCAGCACGATGTCAGGCATGAAGCTGCCCAATTGCTCCAGCGCGTCTTCAGCCGAATGGCAGACCGTCACCTCGAAGTCCTTGCGCTCCAGGTAGGTCTGAATATTTTCGGCCAGCAGTTCGTCATCCTCGACCAGCAGAATGCTGTGTTCCATATTCCCCTCCCGATGCCACTTTGAAGTTGAGACTGACGCGGGTTCCTTCCTGCTCTTTGCTGGTCAGGACGACCGAGCCCTGAAACCGCTCCATGATTCTTTTGACCAACGCCAGGCCAACCCCGAGGCCGCCCTGTTTGGTGGTGAAAAACGGTTTGAACACCAACAGTTGCTGCTGCGCGCTCATGCCCTTGCCGGTGTCGATCACCGTCACGCGCACGCTGTCCGGCTGCGGCGACTCGAATTCGACGCTGAGCACGCCGCCCTTGGGCATGGCTTCGAGGGCGTTGGCAAACAGGCTATTGAGTATTTGCGTGAGCAGCACCTTTTGACTGACGACCGGTGCGCAGTTTTGCGGACTGAATCGCACTTCGACGTTGCTGCGTTTGATCAACGCTTCGAAGGCGCCAAAGGTGTCTTCGACCGCCATGACCAGATCCACCGCCTCGCCGTCGTCATTCATCGGCCGCAGCGACACCAGCAGTTCGCGCACCCAGCGCGACATGCGATCGACCTGGCTGATGATGTCGCCAATGTTGCGCTGCGCACCGGGGCTGGCGACTTCCTGGGCCAGTTCGGCGCTGGAGCGAATGGTCGCCAGTGGATTGCGCAAACTGTGCGCCACCGCCGAGGACATCTCGCCGAGGGCGACGAAGGTTTCGTTGCTGATCAGCTGTTGCTGCTGGCTCTGCAGCAATTTCGCCGCGCGGCGGACGATCCAGAACAAGGCTAGAAAGATCGCCGCACCGCCGAAGCAAGTCGCCGCCCAGATCGAGGCAAATCCACGGTCTATACGATCGACCAGATCCGCCGGCTCCTTGTAGACCTCGACCATGGCGACGACTTTACTTTTGTCGGCGTTGAACATCGGGATGTAGTTCTCGATGAACAGGTATTTCGGTTCGCGCAACATTTGCTGCTCGGGTTTTTCATCGTCGATCTTGTGGTAGCTGGAGGACACCGGCACTTTCATCTCGAACGACTCGTCGAGCTCATCGTCATCCTTGATGTGCACGCCGATAAGCTCAGCGTTGGTCGACCAGATCACCGTGCGGTCCAACGCGTACACCGTGGCCAGGAGAATGTCTGGCAGGTGTTCGACGTGATCGAGAAATTCGGTGCGCGCCGACAGCTGTAATGCCGGATCAACATCGGGATAGTGGTTGTCCTGGCGCGGGTCGAGCATTTCGCCCATCGTCCGGTTCGGATTGATTTTGGCGTGGCGCATTTCCGCCGCCCCAATGGCCTGAACGAATTGCGCGGTCAGCAGGGCATCGCGCTCGACGCTTTCGGTGACGACGAAGCGCGTGGAGATGTAACCGAGACCTAGCGCCACCGCCGCGATGATGAAAAAACTCGCGAGCGAGAACCAGCGCAGCAGATTGAACTGCTCGCGCCAGCCCTTGCCTGCGACCGATGCGTTCGGTGCAGAGTTTTTTTGTGCTTCCAGTCGCTGCATGGGAGTGCCCTGGAGTTTTATATCGCGCCGCTTATAGCCATCAGTGTAGGTGGCTCTGACCGCGACACACGGTTCAATGATGCTATTTCGCCGCTACCGCATCTGACTTACCGTCGTTGCTGGATCGCCCGGTTTTACTGGCGTCAAAGCACCGTCGGTCAAGGCTTTGGTAGCCGGTTGCTGACGCTCGGTTTCATCGCTGAGGAAGTCGATGATCGACTGCGCAGATGCCTCGTCGAGGCGCAGGTTGGGCATTGGGATTCGCTCGAATTGTTCGTAGAGTTGCAGGGCAATCGGGTCTTTTTCCGCGAGCAGGCGGTCCGGTTCGCGAATCCAGCGATTCAGCCACTTGGGATCGCGGTTGCGGGTCACGCCGATCAGGTCCGGGCCGATGCTGCGCATGCCAATGCCTTGGCCATCCTGCGGGCCGAGGCTATGGCACGAGGCACAGCGAGTGCGGAACAGTTCTTCGCCATTGCTCGGCGGACGAATGTCCGGAGCGTTGGCGTAGCTTTCTTCGATGCTCGGCTGTTTCCAGTTCTGCAAGGTGTTGGCCAGTTGGTCGGCGAGAATCCATGGGTTCTCGAACGGCGAGGCTTTCATCCAGCGCCCGGTGCTCTGGTTACCGACGATCAGGCTGAGGTTGTGATCCTTGGTGCGGCCGTTGTCGACGCCGTCGATAAACAGCCCGAGCTTTTTGCGCAGATCGGTGACGTCTTCGAACTCGCCGGTGAGAAACTTCCAGCCGGGGCCGACCTTGAAACGTTGCGCGTAAGCCTTGAGCACTTGGGGGGTATCGCTGAGCGGGTCGATGCTGATCGAGTAGAAAAAGATGTCTTGCCCGACCCGATCACCGAGCAGTTTCTGCACCTGACGCAGGCGTGCGGTTTCCAGTGGGCAAGAGTCGCTGCACGAGGTGAAGATGAAGTTGATCACCACCACTTTGTTCTTGATCAGGTCATTGAAGAAGTGCACCTGCCGACCGTCCTGATCGGTCAGCAGGGTGTTGGGGAAATAGTCGCCACCCCACGGGGTGGCGGATTCGTTCGCCGCTGGTGGCTCGCCGACACTGGCCTGGTGTGCCAGCAGCACACGGCTGGCGAGCACGCAGACCACCAGCATCAGCACCAGGTGCATGCCCAGCGCCCGGGAACGCGGGGTATGCACAGGTTGGCTGTCACCGTGGCGGCGGTTCATGGCTTGACCACCACTTGTGGGCCCATACCGTCACCGTTGCGGAAGGTTGGCAGCGCGGCGGAGTTGACGTAGCGCACACCGTCCCAGCTCGGCAGAGGCGTTGGCATCAATTGCAGTTGGCCGGGCTTCTCAAGGTCCCAACGCAGCAGCATCGAGTTGTCCTCATGCTGAGTGTTGTGACAGTGCTCCATGTACGTCCCGGCAAACTCGCGGAAGTTGATCGCCATCTCGACGCTGTCCAGCCCGTCGTTTTCCGAACCGATGCGATAGACGTCCTTGCGCGCCCATTTTTCCCATTCTGGCGGTGCCTTGCCGCCGCGACTGAGGATGATCCCCTCTTCGAAGTGCACGTGCACCGGATGGCTCCAGCCCTTGCCGCCGGCCTTGATGTTCCACACTTCGAGGGTGCCGAACCCGGTGATACCGGCATCGGTCGGACCGCTGGACAGCTGAGTCGAAGCATTCAAGCGACGCGGGTCCATGTGGAAGCCGAAACCGCCATCGGTCTTGACTGTCCACGGTGCTTCATCGGTGCCGTCGGAACGGCCGAAAGTGAAGGTACGGTGGCGAGCCTTGGCCAGCACGGCTTTGTCGGCGGCGTTGTCGCGATGGAGCTTCAGCGGAATCATAACCAGCCCTTCAGCCTTGCCGGGTTTCGCCGGTTCATACGCTGCCGGGTTCATCGCCAGATCCTGGCCGGTGTAGGCCTTGACGTTGAGCTGCAGAAACTTGCCGACCACCGGATCGCCCTTGTCCCACTGCGGACCTTTGCTGGTCTGCTTGATCACCGGCAGGTATTTCTCCGAGAGCACCTCAGCCAGCGAGATCACGTCTTTCGGGCCTTTGCCGTCGTCGTGGGATTGCAGGTTGACGAAGAACAGCTTGTCGCCGGGCTTGATGCCGTTTTTCGAGAAGTTGACGATGATGTCGAAGCGCTCGGCGATGCCCTGGGTCGGCAGAATCGCGTTGTGGTTCTGTTTATCGCCATCGGCGTCCAGATCCATCGAGCCGTCGAACGGCACGCTGTGTTCCATGATGTTGCCGTCGTTGGCGATCATGTGGAACGGCACACGGCTGTACGTCAGGCCGGAATTTTTCGGCCCCTGGAACTCGCCGCCGCTACCTTTGATTTCCCGCACCAGCGCCAGTTTGAAGTAGCGCGACACCGAGCCGTTGAGGATGCGGAAACGATAGCTGCGTGCGCGCACATCGAGGGTCGGTTTCCACTGCCAGTTGACCAGCATCTGATCGCCGATAAAGCCATCGGTGTTGAACGGGTTGAACCACAATTGGCCTTCCTGATCCCAGGCCTTGTCGGCCAGCACCAGGTTGACGTCGTAGTCGCGGTTGCCCCACGGCAAGGCGCTGCCGCTAGGCAGACGCAGGTTGACCCCGTCGTTCACCGATTCGTTGCCGCGATCCAGCGCGCTGTAGTAGTTCATCATCGCCGCGTTGCCCTTGTAGACGTTCTGCGCGGTGAAATCGAGCATGTGGTCGTGGAACCAGTGGGTGCTCATGGTCTCGCGCCAGTCGCCGCGGATCTTGATGGTGCCGTTGTCACAGGTCTTCTTCGCCGGTGCCATGTCGTTGACCCACAGGGTTTCGCCCGGGGCGCAAGGGAACGCTGCGCGGGGGTCTTCGGCCTTGGTGTTGATGCTGTCGTAACCGGCGAGCTGGATCGGCCAGCGATAGTCGTAGAACTGCCCGGGGAAGAAAAACGCGTTGGCATAGCCGTCGCTTTCCGCTGGCGCATGGCCGTTGTGCTCGTGGGTGCTGATGGTGTGCAGACCGAAACCACGGTTTGCCGACGGATCGATCGGCAAGCCGTTGTAGTGGCGCATCATCAGCGGTTGGCCATAGCGCACCATCAACAGTTTCGGCGGCAGCGTGCCGTCGAAGGTCCACACCGAGTTGTGGTTCTGCACCGGCATGTTCGGGTGGAAACGCGCATCGACGCCTTTGGCCGTGCCATCGGTCGCCGGTACGCCCGCGACGTTGTGGTACAGACCACCGGGGCCGAATTCGCCCATGGTGTAGCCATGCATTTGGCGACTGTCGCGCAGGCCTCCGTTGAGGCGCGCACCGGTCTGCACGGTTTTGTAGGCTGCTTGCGGGTAGAACTCGTTCCAGCGTTGGTGCGCCCAGCCTTTTCCTGGCGGCCGCCCTTCAGCAGAGGAGCCGATATGGCGGTTGAGGAACACTTCGATCTGCGCCTGCCACGGGTTGCGGTCGACGATATTGGAGAACTGGCTCGGGAAAGGAGTCAGTCCCGGCTGGCGCAGGAACGCATCGAGGGCAGTGCCGGGTGGCGCACTGCGGGCAATGTTGTTCGGGTCTTGGGCCGGTGCCGGGCCAATCGCTGCCGGCGGAAATGGCAGCGGCGCGGCGGGGGTGCTCGGGTCGAGTTTTTCCGGGCCGAACTCTTCGAACAGGGTCAACTGCTGGGTAAACGGCTGCGCGCCATAGAGCGGGCTCGGCTTGCCGTTGGTGGGGTAGTTGAAACTGGTCTGCACGGTCGGCGGCAGAATGTTTTCCGTGCGGGTCGAGGCGCGGGTGCCTTTGACGCCGTCGGGCAAGTCGAAGGAATCTTCGTTGGCCTCGGGCAGGGTCAGGATGTTGTTGAGCGCCCCGGCGCGGTCGGCCGGTTCGTCGTAGTACGCCGACGGGTCGGAATTTTCTGGCTGTCGCTCGTCATCGATGGGACTGGCGCGGACGCCGACCATGGTGCCGAGGGTCAACATCAGAAAGACGCTCAACGGCGTCAGCAGGAAGGTATTGCTTGGGTCACGCGTTGTTTTGTCCATCACCAGCCGCCTCATCAAGGAAGGGGTGATGGTGTTTTGCAACTACTGCGCCAATAAATTATTTCCAGTTGTTACAGGGACTTGAGGGCGCTGTGGGTTTCCCCACTCCCCGGTGACCGGGGCTTGACACCCACTGATGGGGGAAGTTCATAAAATTTTTGAAGTAATGAAAAACTCCTACAGGGGAATGGTTCAGGGGACGAGTTGGAAGGCCAGGCGCACGGTGGTGCCCTCGCCTTCGCGGCTGTCGAGGGTCACGCCGCCGCCGAAGCGCTCCATGATGCGTTTGACCAGGACCAGACCAACACCCAGGCCGCCAGACTTGGTGGTGAAAAACGGGCGGAAGGCCATGGTGCGTTGCTCTTCATTCATGCCTTTACCGGTGTCGCTGAGCACCACGCATACGCCACGGTCGTCGCTCGACTCCAGGCTCACGGTCAGCGTGCCGCCCTTGTCCATCGCTTCCAGAGCATTGGCCAGCAGGCTATTGAGGATCTGCGTCAACTGCACCGGTTGGCTGAGCACCATCGGCGTATTTTGCGGATGAAACACCACCTGCACGCCGGCCTTGGCGATCTGCTGCTCAAATGCGACGAGGCTTTCGTGCAACGCCGCAACGAGGTTCACTGGCTCCGGATCATCGTTGAGCGGACGCAGCGATTGCAGCAGTTCGCGCACCCATTTCGACATGCGATCGACCTGACCGATGATGTCCTTGATGTTCTTCTCGGCCGGGCCGGCATCGAACTCCAGTGCCAGCTCGGCACTGGAGCGGATGGTCGCCAGCGGGTTGCGCAAACTGTGCGCCACCGCTGAAGACATCTCCCCCAGCGCGACAAAGGTTTCATTGGCGATCAGTTGTTTTTGCTGGGCCGCAAGCAGGATCGCCGCGCGCCGCACGATCCAGTACAGGCCCAGATAGATCAGTCCGCCCCCAAGCGCGGTGGCCAGCCAGATCAGGGTCAAGCCACGCTCCATGCGCGCAATCAGGTCTTTCGGCTCCTTGTAGATCTCGACCATCGCCGTGACGTTCTTGCCCTCGGCGTCGAACAGTGGGATGTAGTTTTCGATGAAGATGTAATCCGGCGGTGTGACGAACTTCTGCTCCTCACGCTCCTTGTCGACATCGTGATAACTGGCGGAGACGGGGATTTTTTCGTTGAAGGCGCGATCAAGGTCTTCGTCGGCATGAATGCTGGTGCCGATGAGTGCGGGATTGGTTGACCAGATTACCTGGCGGTCCGGCGCATAAATGTTGGCCAGAATAACGTCCGGCAAGTGTTCGATGTGATCGAGAAACTCGCCCCGGGCATCGGCCCGGGCTTGCGGGTTGACGTCGGGAAAATCCTTGTCCTGACGCGGGTCGAGCAACTCGCCCATGGTCCGCACGTTGGGAATGGAAACGTGGCGCACCTCGGCCGAGGCGATGGCCTGGATGAACTGCGCGGTGAGCAAGGCATCGCGTTGCACGCTTTCCTCGATCACGAACCGCGTCGACACCGCCCCAAGGGCCACGGCAACGGTGCCGATCACCGCCATGCTGATCAGCGAAAACCAGCGCAGCAGGTTGAACGGCTGCTTGCGCGAGCTCAAGCGCAGATTGCCCTCCTCGACCGGTAGCGACTTTGACTGCATGTTCATGGCGGCGACTTCTCTATACGTCCCTATAGGGTTATAGCCCACGGGTGGGGGTTTGCCCGGTTGCGGGGCAATCGCCCCGGTTGAGTTGATCCCACAGACACCGCTAATCCCTTGTAGGAGTGAGCCTGCTCGCGATCGCGGTGGGTCAGCTGAGATTTTTGGTACAGGGAGACCGTTATCGCGAGCAGGCTCACTCCTACAGGGGGGTTGTGTACGGCGGGCAATGATGGTCATCCCCACCGTCCCCGATTCTGGGGAATGACGCCCTTTCCCCAGCTATCCCATCCAGCGCTTTCCAATCGCAAAAGCCCTCTATCCCGGCCCTCTCCCGTCCACTCACCACACCTTGGCATGGAAGGTGTACAGGCCCTGTGCAACTGACCCATCCCCAAGGGGCAGGTACTTCGATAGAGGGATTAACTCATGCACCCTTTACTGTCCAAAACCGCGACCGTCCTGGTCGTGAGCGCCTTGGCCCAAGGCATTGCCCAGGCCGCTTTGTTTGCTGTTGATCCGGGCCCGTACACGCCGGCCAACGGTGGTTTCGCCAGTTGGTATCAGGACTCCCACGGTCGCACCCTGGATCTGTGCCTGTCCAAAGCGCTCAGCTCCCGAGTACCCAGCGCCCCCGGCGCACCGTCGTATATGTGCTCGCTGCTGCCGACCCCCGGCGTGTTCGATGACACCCAACCGATTGTCTTCCCGACAAACTTTCCCGACGAAGCGTTCTGGTTCACCGGCGAAACGGCCCTCGTCGACGCCGCGCGGGGGATTGATCTGGGCTACGTCAGCGCCATCGAAGCCGCATTCGCCGCTGAAGAACCGGTCGAGGGCGATCAAGTCAGCTTCGCCCGAATCCGTATTCGCGTCGACGTGCCCACCGCCGGCACCTATGTCATCACCCACCCGTATGGCGTCGACGTGTTCAACATCGATACCCCCGGGCGGCGCGCGATCAACATGACTCGCGACATTGGTATCGGCACGCCGAAAACCTATGACGGCGCGCTCAAGGGTGACATCGGACCGTTCCTGCGCAGTGTCAACGGCCCGTACACCGAGACCAACCCGCTGACCGGTGCCGCCGAACAATTCGTTGGCGACCCGAACCTCAACGAGGCAGTCACCGGCAGCCCGTTCAACACCAACTACGTGCGCATCGAAGGCCCTAACGGCCTCGATCTGCGGACGAACGTGTTCGCCGTTTCGGGCAAGTTGTCGACAGTGGTCCGGCCTACGCCAATGATCACCCAGCGCAGCACCTACTCACGCAAAGCCGGCGACAGCGCACCGGTGGCGCAGCAAGACGTGTTCGTCCTCGCTCCGCCAGCTCCGGGTACGGCAGCCGTCACCAGCAGCACTCCCGTGCTGAACATGACCGAAGCCAACAGCACCGGCAGCTGGTACGCGCAGTCCTCGGTCAACCCGACCCTGCCGACCACCTTGCAGGTGACCGCCGACAACCACCTGGCCATCGCCAGCAGCACGCCGACCACCTTGCCCATGACCCTCACCGATCTGGTGGTGATCCAGAGCGCGCAATACAGCCTCAGCTCCGGACAACTGACCGTGGTCGCCTCGACCAGTGACGAAACCTCGCCGCCGGTACTCACCGCCACCTCCGGCAGCGGCGCCGCCATCGGTGCGCTCGGTGGCGACGGCGCAGTGAAAACCCTGGCCACCGGGATCTCGCCGATTCCACCGGCCAAGGTTCGGGTGACGTCGTCCAACGGCGGCAGCGATACCGAAGAAGTGGTCATCGTGCAATGAACGCTCACATGCCCAGATCCGCATCAGGAGGCATCATGAACAAGTGGCCACGCTTTGCGCTCAACGCGCTCGGGCTCGCTCTCTCGCTGACCGGCAGTGCCTATGCGCAACTCGCCGCCGTCGACCCCGGCCCCTACACCTTCGCCACCGGGAAATTCCCGATGTGGTATCAGGACAACAATCTGCTGTCGATGGAACTGTGCCAGTCGCGTGCTGCCAGTTCGCGCGTTGCCGCGACCACGCCGCCGGCCTACATGTGCATTTTGCTGGCTGAGCCGGGTATCTACGACGACGCCCAGCCGATGATTTTCCCGGACAACTGGCCGCCGGAAGCCTTCTGGTTCCTGGCCGAAACCACGATTGCCGACAACGCTGCCGGTTATGGTGTGGACGCTTATGTCGCCGGGATCGAAGCGGCATTCGCCTCGGAAAATCCGGTCGATGGAGATCAGCAAAGCTTTGCGCGGATTCGCATCCGGGTGAACGTACCCGTTGCCGGCACCTATACGATCACTCACCCGTATGGCGTCGAGACGGTCAATGTCACCGCACCCGGGCGCCGCGCGATCAACATCACCCGCGACATTGGCATCGGCGCACCGGGCAATTTCACCGGTGCCGTCAATGGCGCTATCGGACCGTTCCTGCGCAGCGTCAACGGCCCGTACACCGAAGTGAACCCCGATACAGGCGCCACGGAAACTTTCGTCGGTGACCCGAACCTCAACGAAGCGGTGACCGGCAGCCCGTTCAACACCAACTTCCTGCGTATCACCGGGCCGGCCGGGACGATCCAGTCAAGCGTGTTCAGCCTGTCCGGCAAAGTGCTCGACAACCGTCAGCAGACGCAGGTGGAAATCGACCGCGCCACCTATCGCCGCACCGCCGCTGGCGTGCGTGCCGAAGTGTTTGCCAAGGCCAGTAACAGCTCGACCCTGTGCTTCCGCGAAACCGTGGCGCTGCTGCCCGGCCCACCGCCAACGCCGTGCCAGACCAGTCTGTTGGGTGACAACAATGGTCTGTTCTTCGGCCACCGACTGGGCACTGGCGCGGTACCTCCGGTCGTCGTCGTGACCGCCACCAACCCTGCCGGCACCACGCGTCCGACGGCCGTGTCAGCCAAGCTCACCGACGTGGTGAAAGTGCAGACTGCCCGTTACAACTGGGCCAACCATAGCTTGCTGATCGAGGCCACCTCGAGCGATGAAGTGGCGATCCCCGACATGGTTGCCCAGGGCTACGGACGTCTGTCGAAAACCGGCACCCTGCAGCGCATCACCGTCGCCGACCTGACCCAGCCACCGGCCACCGTGACGGTGAAATCTGCCGCTGGCGGTGGTGACACTGAAGCGGTCGTCGTGGTCGGCAGCGCCCCGGACACTGGTGAAAACCAGGCGCCAATCACCAACGCCGACAGCGGCAGCACCAGCTTCGGTGTGCCGATCACCCTCAGTCTGTTGACCAACGACAGCGATCCTGATGGTGACAATCCGCTGGGCATCACCGCGTTGACTCAACCGGCCACCGGTCAAGGCACCGTAGCCCTCAACGGCACCACATCGGTGGTCTACACCCCGCCAGCCGTGGTCAACGCGCCACTGACCACCACCTTCACCTACAAAGCGCAGGACGCCAAAGGCCTGGCCTCGGCCAACCCGGCCACCGTAACTATCACCGTCGCGCCAAACCAGGCACCGACCGCCGTCGCCGACAGCGTCGCCACTTTGGGCGTAGCAATCCCGATCAACGTGCTGGCCAATGACACCGATCCGGAGGGCAACGTGCCACTGGCCGTCAACAGCCTGACCCAACCGGCCGCCGGCCGAGGCACGGTTAGCAGCAACGGGACGGTGATCACCTACACCCCACCGGCCACCGTGACCACGGCGTTCACCACGACCTTCACCTACATCGCCCGGGACGCCTTCGGTGCCCTGTCGACGCCGGCCACGGTCACGGTGCAAGTGTCGCCACGGCCAGCGGCGGAAACGTTCGCCGTCACCGCTTCCACGGTGCAGGCACGCTCCGGTGGTCGCTTCAACTGGGACTTCACCGGCACCTCGTCAGTGACCACCGGCAACACCATCACCGTGCAGGTCACCACCCCTTCCGGGCTGGTCACCCTTGGCACCACCACGGTGCCATTGACCGGACGCTGGCGGCTGACGCTGAACAACACGCTGGTAGTGCCATCGGCCAACCCGACCGCGACGATCCGCTCGTCCCAGGGCACCGTGCGCACGGTCTCGGTGACCACGCTGTAAGCCTGCCCCCCAGCCACTTTCGGGTGGCTGGGGCCGACTGCAAACCGGTTAACGCCTGACAGGAAGTGAGCCATGAACACGCCGACCGCCGCCCTGCTTTGTCTGCTTCTGTTGTGCAGCAGTGCGGGCGTGCGCGCCGACGACCTGATGGAAAACGACGACCTGGCCCCAACCAGCAGCGACCTCGGCGAACTGCCCCCAGCGGTGGGTCAGCAAGCCCTGATCGACCAGCTCGGCCAGGCCAACGTCGCCCTGCTGCAACAGAACGGTCAGTCGCTGCTCGGGCAGATCGTGCAGTCGGGCAGCAATCAGGAAGCGTACATCCTGCAACAGGGCAGCGACCTGATGGCGCTGATCAACCAGAACGGTTCCGGCAACGCCGCCTCGATCACGCAAAACGGCAGCCATAACCGCGCGCAGATTTCGCAAAACGGCAACAACAACGACGCCAGCATCGAGCAGGCCGGCGCGGGGCTGCAAAGCGCCGTGACCCAGTCGGGCAACGGCATGAGCGTTTCGGTCAAGCAATATCGCTAAGCACTGCCAATCATCGGAGAGTTCATCATGTTCAAACTGACGCCCCTCACCGCCGCCATCCTGGTCATGATCAGTGCCCAGGCCATGGCCGACGACAGCCTGTCCAACCAAAGCCAGGTCGGCACCGCCAACATCGCCGACGTGAAACAGACCCAGGCGCCGTTCAGCACGGCCACCCAGACTCAACTGGGCCAAGGCAACGACGCCGCCGCCGTGCAAGACCACGCCAGCAGCGTGATCACCCAGGACGCGGTCGGCGACTACAACGCCGGATACGCCGAACAGCTTTACGAAGACAACGCCACCATCACCCAGCAACAGGTCGGCGCCTTCAACACCGCTCACGCCAGTCAGTCGCTGGGCTTCGGCTCACCGAACAGCGCGCTGCAACAGCAGCAAGGTACCGGCAACTTCTCGTTCATCTATCAGGATTCGCAGAACGGCAGCGAAGGCAAAACCTTCCAGTTCGGCGACAGCAACGAAGCCAACATCGAGCAACTCTATGAAGGCACCGGCAACAGCGCCGTGATCACCCAGTACGGCACCGCCAACTACGGCACCGCCGAACAAGTGCTGCACAACGGCGGCCAGATCGGCATCAACCAGGCCGGCGAAGGCAACTACGCCTACGGCGACCAGCGCAACGGCACTGGCGGCAACATCACCATCAACCAGTTTGGCAACCTCAACGGCACGGAAATCTGGCAGGACGCGCAACTGGCCAGCCAAGCCACCGTCAACCAATACGGCGACAGCAACGAAACCGTGGTCGACCAAAGCTTCGGCGAAAACAACAGCGCCGCCGTCACCCAGGTCGGCAACACCAACGCCATCTACGCCGACCAGTTCGAATCGGTCAACTCGACACTGGCGCTGTATCAGGTGGGTAACGGCAACGTGCACTTCACCTATCAGAACGGCGACAGCCACGTGCTCAACGCCACGTCCGTGGGCAACGACAACAAGGTCTACGCCAGCAACTGGAAAGGCCCGCAGTCGGGCGGCCAGTTCGGCAGCGGCCAGCGTGCGACGGTTACTCAGGCGGGGAATGGCAACGTTGCCAGTTTCACTCAGGATGGCGTCGGGCAGGTGATGACCACGCATCAGACCGGGACGGGCAACAAGACCACGGTCAGTCAGGCGGAGTCGTATAACGAGCTGTATTTTGATCAGAATGGTAGCGACAACATTTTGATCTCGGATCAGCGCGGCACGGGCAACCTGGTGCAGGGTTCTTCGAATGGCACCGGCAACAGTGCTGAGTTTGATCAGTCGGGAACGGGGAACCAGGCGTATACCGCGCAACTGTATGGCAGTGACAACATGATCACGGTGAAACAAGCGGATACGATGAACGTGGCGTATGTGACCCAGGGGGGTACCGGGAACATTGCCAATGTGGATCAGAGTGGGATTACGCAGACGGCGAATATTCAGCAGTTCGGGTCGGCTAACCAGGCGACGGTGTTGCAGCAGTAGGGGTTGGGTGTTGATGGGCCGCGATTCTCTGGTGAGGGGGGTCGCGGTTTTTTTTGGCCCTATGGAACTGCCGAAGGCTGCGATCTTTTGACCTTGATTCTAAAAATTAAAGTCAAACTATCGCAGACTTCGGCAGCGCCTATAGAACTGGTCAATCTGGCATCGAGCGAATAATGTCGGCCAGATCATCCTTGGTTATTTCATTAGATTTAATAGCGGCGGCAATGTCTTTTTTGGAAAGGGGGAAACGCTTGAAAATTTCTTTCAACGTATCTGCATCAACATCAGACAACCAAAGGGGATCAACAAGTGAGCCTTGATATTTTGGCTCCATTGGAACCTCATCACCAACAATGGGACCATGGTGATTAAAATAAACCATGTACCGACTAAATCCTTCCGAGAAGCTTTTGTCATAGTAAACAGTAGCCCCCATAGGCAGCACATAGTAATTTTCATCACCGTTCTGCCCACCAATCAACATAGGCTCTCTAGTCTTAATCATTTTCATGCCTTGGGTTCTCGAAAAACCATTAAACATGACAAACATCAGCACTGCGATATTCACAAACACTGAAACAACCAACAAAACGGCAACCAACTTACTTTTCATATACGTTTTTCTTGTCATAGTGCGCTTCCGTGTTTCCTTCAATCATTGCCTGAAAATCCGCAGGCATGAAAATACCATTTGATCGTTCCCACGCTCTGCATGGGAATGCCTCTCGGGACGCTCCGCGTTCCAACTCGCAAATTTGACGCAGAGCGTCAAGGGCTGCATTCCCACGCAGAGCGTGGGAACGATCAATCAGCCATCCTTCAACTCGACGTGATCCAGCGCTTGATTCACCGCCAGTTCGCCCAGCATGACGACTTGAGCGATGCCCAGTGCGGTTTTGCGCTGAGAGGTTTCCAGGGAGGCGGCGAAGTTGATGAGCATTTCGCTGGCCGAGCCAAGGGTTTCGCTGGCGTTGGCCAGGAGCGATTCGGTGTTGTACCTGGGATTGGCGAGGTACATGGGTTCCGGCTCGTTGGCGCTGGACATGATGTGGGCGGTGGGGTTGAGGTAGAAATCGAGGGCGCGGTCGGCGGCTTCGTGGAGTTTTTTGCTGTCGACTGAGGCGTAGGGGGATGTGGTGTTGGTGTCTGGTTCTGGGGGGTTGGGTGTTGGTTTTTTCATGGTGATTCTCTCTCATTGATAGTTGCAGCTGGCCCATTCGACTTCCAGGAAAAATGGGTGGCAGCTGTACGCAGGCTGGAAATCCGGGAGAGAGCAACCCGGCAGACACGAATGTCTCCCGCGCACAACCGCCATAACAGAGTGCACACAATGAAAGTGCGCAAGCATACGTTATGAAAGGCGTATCTGCTCTCTCGTGTCTTCGGGTTTCCATGCCCGGTCGCTGAATTGGCAGCGACGAACACAGGCTAGAGACCGGACGTCCGACGGACAACCTGAAAACCTTGTGGGAAGGTTCCGCTGATTCAGACATTTCTTTAAACACACTTCAGATCGCAGCCCTCACCCTAACCCTCTCCCGGAGGGAGAGGGGACTGACCGAGGTGTTTGGTAGATATACGCCGACGTGAAATACCGAGCTGAATTCAGGTTTTGAAGCGTTGAAGCAAGAGCCCCTCACCCTAGCCCTCTCCCAGAGGGAGAGGGGACTGACCGAGTGGTTTGGTAGAGATACGCCGACGTGCGATACCGCGTTGAACTCAGATTTTGAAAGGCCCAAAAATCGGCTCCCTCTCCCTCGGGAGAGGGCTGGGGTGAGGGGCGAATCCACCACAAATCCAAAGCCGACCACGCTGTGCTCCTCACCACTCAATAGGCCGAGTGTCAGCTCGCCTGCTCTTGATCTTGATCCACGGGCGACGTCGGAAGGCTGAGTGGAGGGATTGATCCGGGCGTGGGAGCGCAGCGACCGTTTGGCGCAGCCAAACACAGCGGGAGTAGGTGCAGCGAAGCAAACCGGAGACGCTGCGCCCGGATCGATCCCGCAGCGAAGGAACCCCGAGCCCCAGCGAGCGGGCCGCACGTAGGAGCAAGCCTTTTGGGTTACCTTTTCGGCGTTTGGAAAAGGTGACCCGCCGTAAGGGCGGAACCCTAAGCAGCCATTACCGCAGCAACGGATATGCACCCAGTCAACCAGAACTCACCGCCCAACCAGAACCTGGTCGGCCCGAAGGCCGCCACGTTCACTCCGCCTCCGGATCCACCTTGTTCTGGCTCAAATACCGATTCAAAACATCATCCTGCCCAGGCACAGAAGCGTCCCCCGCCACCTGCCACAACCGCCGCTCAATCCCCTGCGCCACCATATGCCCCACCGCCGCCTCAATCGCCGACAGAACACAAAGCTGCGCCGGCTCATTCGTGGTGTAGCCAACCTCAGCCTCAAGCAACTTCTTGAACTCGATAAACTTGAAAATCCCGGCACTGCGCGCCACCGAATAAATCGTCTTGCTGGTCATCACATTCGCCAACACCTGCCCGCTACGAACATCCACCGCACGTAAATTCACGGTCACCTGATCCACCCGATACTCACGCTGCAGATCAATCCCCAGATACCGCGCCCCTTCCCCACCGCTACGCACATTCGTGTCATAGGCGATGATCCCGCCCTCAAGCATCATGTTCGCCGCCTGCAACGGCGGCAGCTCGCCCTGAATATTCACCGGCGTATTCGGCTTCTTCTGCGACGCGCGAATGATCTTGCGCTCGGTCAACAGGTTCTGCAGCCCTTCCCGTTCCAGCACGACAAACCAGCCACTGGCCTGCATCGCGTCCATCAACATCGACGCCGCGCCCTGGGTCACGCTGGTGGAAAACGAACTCGCCGGCGTCGGTTTGTACTGCCCGGTCTGGTCACGGAAGCCGTACACCACCGCCATCAACCGGCCCTTGGGCCGCGGCATCTTCAGCAAGTCGTAATAAGTCGAGGCCCTGGGGGTCAGGGTCGGGGTTTCGGTGTCCTGCTCGGCCGACATCGGCTCGCGCAGACTGCACCCTTGTAATGTCGCCAACAGCAGCCCTAACGCGATGATCTTTTTCATGTCCGTTCTCCCCGGAACCGTCAGCCCGTCACGGGTTGAGGCCGTTCACCTGAATTTCCGAAACCTCACCGGTCGCTCGATCGGTCACTTCAATGCTCAGTGCCCCGGAGTCGTCGATGACGTTGACGATAAAAGAGTCGGTGGACAGGCTCCCCGTGTTGCCAGTGGAGATGTTGTCCAGCAACTGCCCTAGCAGCCGCGATTGCAATTGACTGGTGAAGCGCTCCAGTGCCGAAGTACCGGCCACCGCCGAACGGCTCTGGATGTCCGGGTCATCGTGATCGTTTTGCGCCTGAGCGTTGTTGAGCAGCCAGGTGCCGTTGAGCGGGTTGCCGCCGAACGACGGGTTGACCGGCGTGTAGACCAGTTCAGTGGCCTGGACAGCCGCGGCGCTGGCGAGCCCGATCAACAACCCCGAGATCCAGAATCCGCTGCGCCGTGAGAACGTTGTGCTGTTCATAGTTCGTCCTTCTCAAGGTCGGTGGTGTCCTGCAACAGAGCCTCCAGCTTGCGCTGGACAACCTGGCGTCGAACCCAGTCGGCGGCCGCGTAGGCCTCGTCCTTCAGTTCCACGGTGTTCGGCGGCAGGAAGCGCCGATAAACCAGGCGTTGCTGATATTCCACGGTCACCAGGCTGCCCCAGCGCGCGTCGGGCCGCTCGCGCACCACCAGGTTGAAATCCATCCGGCTGGTGTCGCGCAGGCGTTCACTGAACGAGTAGTAAAAGTCGTGGCCGATGTGCGAGATCGTGTCGTCGACGATGAAGCCCATCATTTCGTCTTCTTCACCGGCCTGAGCGCAGCACGCCGCCACGGTGAGCATCAGCGCGCACCACCACTGACGAGTCATGGCTGCAACGCCTGCGGCAGATTCGACTGGCTTTTGGCCGGGCCATTGGTGCCGTCGAGGAAGGCTTTTTCGGCGACGAACTGCCAGTCCGAATAACGCTGCATGCCTTCGAAATCCGACCACTGCGTCGGGAAGTCCGCTTGCTTCAAAGGAAGCTCGGTCGAAGGACTGTTAAGGCCGGTGATGCGTCCATCGAAGCCACGTTGTAGTGCCCATTCGCCCTGACCGATCGGGTCCGGATAGAGCTGACGCAAATGATGCTTGGCCTCGGGAAAACGCTGATCTTCAAGCAGATCCACCAACTCTTTCGGGTACTGCGCCAGCCCCGGCGAACTGCGGTAGTAGCTGCGCAGCGCCTGTGCGTACTGAGTGCCAACCCAGAGCAACTGGCGTTCACGGTCACGACGTGAAGCGGTCGACCACAACTCGCCGGCACTGGCCAGGCCCATGCCCATCACCACGATCAGGAACAGCACGCCCAGGTAAGTGAAACCACCCTGCTGCGCGCGGTTACCACTCGGAATACTGGCTGCCATCACGCGCCCTCCCGGTAGCACCGCTTTTTATGTCGGCCACACCACCGGCAACGCCGTCCGGTGGCGCGATCAGCACCCACTGGTCTTTGCGTTCGGTGATCGGGTCGAGTGGCGCGTTGCGCAGGTAACGTTGTTCGATCAGTTGCTCGATGGAATCCGGATAGCGCCCGGTGTCGCCGTAGAAGTGATCCAGCGCCTCGCGCATCGCCGACAGACTCTGGCGCAGGGTGGTTTCCTTCGACGCTTCGAGGCTGTTGAAGTAGCGCGGCAGCGCGATGGTCATCAGCGTGGCGATGATCGCCATCACCACCATCAGCTCCAGCAAGGTAAAACCTTTTTCCCGGCGCATGAGGTTCACCATTCGCGGTAGGCGATGCCGTTGAGGCCCTTGCCCCGGGCGTGGGAGTAGACGTCGAAAACGTCCTCGCCATCGCGCGGGTTTTGAGCCGAACTGTTGTAGGCGCGCACGCCCCAACCCCCTTCGTCATCACGTTTGGCCGGCACCAGCGGATCGCGCGGGATGCGGCGTAAAAAGTAGAACTTGGCACCCTTGGCGCTGCGCACATCGCGCACGCCTTCGACCAGCACTTTCAGGTTCGGCGGGTAGCCGCTGCTGTTCAGCGACTTCTCGATGTAGCCGGCATCGAAGGCACGCTTGTAGGCGTCGATGCCATCGCGAATCTGGTACAGCGCGTTGCGCAATTCCTGCTCCTTGCCACGCCGCACCAAAGTCTCGGTCAGCGGCGCGGCCATGCTCGCCAACAGACCGATCAGGGCCAGCGTCACCACGACTTCGATCAGGCTGAAACCGCGTTGGGAGGCGTTCATGATCAAGGCTTCTCGACAGTGACGCGGGTGGTGGCCACGGCCGCCTCACCGACGGCACGCGGCTGCGCGGCCGGCGACGGCATCACGTAGCTCTGCGAACGATCCGGGGCCTGGATGTGCATGCTGGTTTCGGTGCCGGTGGAGAACTCCATGTCCGACGGGCTCTGGTACGGCAGGTTGCGCACGATCCGCGGGGTGATCGACAGCACCAGTTCGGATTTGCCGACGGTGTCCTTGTTGCTGCCGAACAGCCGACCCAGCCCCGGAATATCACCCAGGCCCGGAATCTTGTTGCCGGTGGCGCCGTGGTCGTTACGCATCAGACCCGCGAGGATCTGCGTTTCGCCGTCGTGCAGGCGCAGCGTGGTCTGCGCGTTGCGGGTGTCGACCTGCACTGGAATCGTGCCTTGACGGGTCGGCTCCAGCGGTGTCGCGTTACTCACTTCCAGCGCAATCTTGATCGCCACTTCGTTGTTCAGGTGTACGGTCGGTTGCACTTCAAGCTTCAGACCGACGTCCAGGTAAGTGACGCTTTCGGTAATCACCGGACCCTGCGTCGAAGGCACCGAAGTGGCGCTGATGATCGGCACCCGCTGACCGATGTGAATGCGCGCCTGCTCGCGGTTACTGACGCGGATCACCGGGCTGGCCAATGTGTTGATGTCGTTGTCCTGCGCGTTGATCTTGGCCTGCGGCGAAGGCGAGATCGAGATGCGGCTGGAGTTGATGCCTTTGAGCTGATCGAGAATGGTGACCGCCGAACCGTCGCTGTTGACCACGCCGAACGTGTTCGGCCATTGCAGCCCGAGGTCGAGAATGCGCTGGGTAGCGACTTCCATCACTTCCACTTCGAGTACCACTTCCGGGTTGGACTGGTCTTGCGATTGCAGGAGTTTTTCGGCCATGCGCACGGCGTCTTCGGTGTCGCGCATGGTCAGGGTGTTGAGGCGTTCATCGACGAACACGTCGCGGGTCTTGAGCATGGTTTTGACCATGTTCAGCGCAGTGTTGGCGTCGATGCTGGTCAGGTAGAAGGTGCGCATCACCAGTTCCTGATAATCCTTCACTTTCTGCGGCGAATCCGGGTAGATCAGCAGGGTGTTTTCGTTCACCACTTTCTGGTGCAACTGGTTCTGTTGCAGCAGCAGGGTAACGGCGTCTTCGATGCGCACGTCACGCACGAAGATCGTCGCTTTCATGTCCGGGCGCAGATCTTTGTCGAAGATGAAATTCAGCCCGGCGACCTGCGACAGCACTTCGAAAATGGTCTTGAGGTTGGCGTCGCGAAATTCCAGGGTCACCGGCCGATCGAGCTTGGTGCGCAGTTGTGGATAGGCAATCACGTTGCGGCTCTGCACCAGACGAATGTTGCCTTGCAGCTCCAGCGCGCCCTCGTTGTTGGGGTCGAGTTCGAGGATCTGTTTGACCTGACGATCAGCGCCGTAGATATCGCCACGACGCAGATCGCCACGGGCCAGTTCGATTTTCTCGTCCATGCTGCGCAGATAATCGAGCTGACGCAACGCATCCTGGGCACGCCGATTGTTCGGTTCGATGGTCAGCGCGCGGCTGTAGGCGGTGCGGGCCGAAGCAAAGTCACGGCGCGAACGGTCGGTGTCGCCAGAGGTCAGCAACGCGGTGATCGCCTTGGCGCGGCCACTGTTGAGCAGCAAGTGCAACTCAGTGTCCCGTGGATTTTCGCGCAGCCCCTCCTCGACGCGGGCCAGACCCGCTTCGTACTGACCCTGTTCAATCAGGTCGGCGGCTTCCTTGTTGGCCACCTGCGCGGAGCTGCACGCGGCCAGCCCGGCGCACAGGCTCAGGCTCATCAGCAAACGGGAACGGTTCATTGCGTACTCCCCACAGACAAGGTCTGCGACAAATGCAAAGGCAGGTAGACCAGACTCAGCTCCAGATCGGAAATGCCGGTGATCTTCCAGGTGTCGTCGATCACATCCCCGTTGCGCACGACGTAGATCTTTTCGCCGTTCTGCAAAAACACTTGCAGGTCGCTGCGGTCATGCAGCCTGCCGACGAACTGAAACGGCACCGGTGGCAGGCTCGGGGCTTGCACCACTGTTGCTGGATTGATGGCAATTTCGGTGACCGTGGCCAGAGTCGGCGCGGCCTTCCAGGATTTGGCCGCGAACAAGTCGCCGGCCGGGCTCAGGTCCTTGATCGGCGCATCCTTGGCCTTGGCGACGCTGGCTGGCAGAGCGCCGCGGGTTTTCCCCGGCGTAGCGACAGCCACTTCGTTCGAATCGACGTCTTCGCTCGGCGAGAAATATTCCGGCAACCACGCCAGCGCGGCCGCCACGCCGAAGAACGCTACCCACCCTGTCACGCGCTTGGTATTCATCACGACCTCGACAGGTAAAGGGTCATACGGATCCGGCCATTGAGGTCGGTGTCGCCAATCTTCTTGCGTTGCAACTCGAGGTCTTCCACCACCACCGCCGGCAATTGGCCGAGCAAGGCATGCAGAAAGCGCCGCAGTTGCGGGTAGCTGCCGCGCACTGGCAGAAGAATCTGATAGCGCGCCAGATGGGTTTTCGGGTCGACGCCGAGGGCGTATTCGCCGCGCGCCAGGGTGATGTGTTCTTGCGCTGCGAGGGCATAGATGCGGTCGATGGCGACGGTGGCTTGCGGCTGCGCCGGCAGTTTGTTGCGGAAGTCGTCGAGTTGGCGTTGTGGCACCACCGGCGGCGCGATGCTGCCGTCTTCAACCTTGGCCAGGTACGCGGTAGCTTCCTGAGTCTGCTGGCTCAAGTGCTGCAACGATTGCCAGCCCGGCAGCAAACCGCCGAGTGCCCAAGTCACGGTGACCAGCAGCAGCGCCAGCCCGGCCAGGCCCGGAACGCCAAGGCCTTGCAGGTATTCGTGGACGATCAGTCTAGGGATTCGCATCGCCAATCTCCCATGTCGCCGACAGGTTGAATTGCACCGGTTGCTCCGGCGATTTGACGACGATTTCGTGGCTGAGCAGCGAGACGTCGGACAGCTCGTCGCTGGCTTCCAGACGTTTGTGGAAGTCGAGCATCGCTTGCAGATCGCGCGCTTCGGCGCTGATGCGCACCTGGCCTTTGCGCGCATCCGGGGTCAGGGTCAGCAGCGCGACGTCATCGCGCGGCATCGCTTCGAGCATGGCGAACAGGCGTTCCCACGGCCGGCGCAGTTGCTGCGAGACCTTGCGCATCTCGGCAAGGTTTGCCGCTTGCTCGCGGGTTTCCGCCGGGCTCAGGGTGGACTTGGCGCCGCTGTCGCCAGTGAGCTGACGCTGGGTGGTTTGCAGGTGGCCCTGTTGCTGTTCGGTGTGCGCGTCGAGGTGCTGTTGCACGCCGAAGCACAGCGCCGCCAACAACACACCGCCGCCAAGCAGGCTCCAACCCAACGGGCCGGAACGTGGACGCGGTTGAAAATCCAGATTCAGGGCGCGCATATCAGGCCACCGCCCGGGACATGACGTACAAGCCGTCACGCACAGTCATCGAGTCGTCTTCAAGGGTGCGCAGTTGCACACCCGCCACGTCCGGCTGCGCATCGAGGCGCGCCGGTGTATGCAGATATACGTTGAAGGCGCGTTCGCTGGTCGAGGCTTGCAGCTGGCGTTCACGACCGATCAGGGCATTCAACGCGGCATCGCTGTCGCTGCCGCCCACCGAACGTACGCCGGCCCAGCGCCCTTCCCTCGCTAGTAACAACACGCTGCGTTGCGGCTCGGCGACGACAAAGAGGAAGTCGCCGGCATCGAGGCTTTTGTCGAAGCGGTTGAACGCCGCCATCAGGTACGGCTGCACCGAGCGCAGGCGCAAACCGCGACCGCTGACCAGCGAGCGCAGGCGTTCGAGCAAGTCCTGTGGTAACGCGCTGGCAATGCGGTCGTAACCGGCCGGTTCGGCGGACAGCACCAGGCTCCAGGCTTGCGTTGGCGCGCCGAACAGGTCTTCAAAACACAGTTGGGCAAAGCCGCGCAGTTCTTCCGGGCTGCTGATCTGCGCGCTCCATGGCACCAGGCAGAAGCGGCTGAAGTGCCCGGAGATGACTACGCTCAATTCGGCGCCGGCGCGGGCGTGTTCACCGAGCAGACGGTCGAGGGTGTCCAGCGCCACCGCGTAGCTCTGGAAGCCTTCGTCGATGTAACCGACGCTGCCCAGCCACAGGGTGTCGCTGCCGCGCCGCTGACCGAGGCCAACACCGCTGGCGCCGAGCACGGCGACAAAACGCTCACGCGATAAATGTGACACGATTGATCTCCTCCAGCGTGGTGCGACCTTGTTCCACCAGCTCCAGCGCCGATTCACGCAGCAGGCGCAAGCCACGGGCGCAGGCCAGGGCTTTGATTTGTTTGATCGGTTGGCGCTCGACGATCATCTGGCGCAGCTCGTCGTCGAGGTGCAGCAACTCGGCAATCGCCGTGCGCCCGCGATAACCGCTGCCCCGGCAATGCCCGCAGCCCTTGCCGTGAACGAAGTGGTAATGGTCGACTTTCTGCGGATCGAGGCCCGAGGCGCGCAGCTCTTCATCGCTCGGATTGACCGGCGCGCTGCAACTGGCGCACACCAGCCGGATCAGGCGCTGGGCGAGAATCGCGTTGAGCGCCGAGACCAGGCTGTAGGGGTCGATTTCCATTTGCGTGAAGCGGCCGATCACGTCGAAGACGTTGTTGGCATGGATGGTGGTGAACACCAGGTGACCGGTGAGCGCCGATTGCACGGCGATCTGCGCGGTGTCCGGATCACGGATCTCGCCGACCATGATCTTGTCCGGGTCGTGGCGCAGGATCGAGCGCAAGCCGCGGGCGAAGGTCAGGCCTTTTTTCTCGTTGACCGGGATTTGCAGCACCCCCGGCAATTGATATTCGACCGGGTCTTCGATGGTGATGATCTTGTCCACGCCATGGTTGATCTCGGTGATCATCGCGTACAGCGTGGTGGTCTTGCCGCTGCCGGTCGGGCCCGTCACCAGGACCATGCCGTAGGGTTCGGCAGCGAGGCGGCGCAACTGGCGCAGGGTTTCGTCTTCAAAACCCAGCGCCTGCAATTGCACGCCGCAGACCTTGTCGGCCAGATCCTGTTTGTCGAGCACACGCAGCACCGCGTCTTCACCGAAGATGCTCGGCATGATCGATACGCGAAAATCGATCTGGCGGCCACTGATACCGATCTTGAAGCGACCGTCCTGTGGCACGCGCTTCTCGCCGATGTCCAGTTCGGCCATGACCTTGACCCGCGAGATCACCTGCTCGGAGAACTCCGTACCTTGGACTTTGCTGATGTTGTTGAGCACGCCGTCAATGCGATATTTGATCACCAGACCGTTGCCGGTGGTGCCGAGGTGGATGTCGCTGGCGTGCATTTTCAGCGCGTCGTAGAGGGTCGAGTTGACCAGTTTCACCACGCTGCTGGCGTCTTCGCTGATGCTGGTCAGCGACAGGCTTTGCAGGGTGTCGATTTCGTTGTGGATGTCGCCCTGGGCGTTCAGCGATTCGACGGCATGAAAGCTTTCTTCGTGGCGGGCCAGATAGGCCTTGAGGTCATCGGCGTGCACCAGATACAGCGGCGCGCCGTGCAGGCAGTCGTCGATCCAGGCCAGCCGCGCCGAGTCGAAGGGGTCGGCAAATACGCCGATGACTTCGTCGTTGTGGCGCAGCAGGATGAATTCACGTTTCAGGCATTGTGCGAGGGTGACCCGGTCGAACACCGGCGTCGCTTGAAACAGGCTGTCGGTGTCGAGCACCGGGTAATGCAGGGTGGCGCCGAGGGTGTGAATGAACGGCATCGGCGCCAGTTCACAGAGTACGCCAAGGGCTTCAAGCACGCGTTCGCCGGAAGTGGCGGCCCGCGCCCGGGCCTGGGCAAGCTGTTCACTGGAAAAGCGTTCTGGCGCGCTTTCGGCCAACAGCGGTTCGACGACAACGGACAGACGTTCCATGGCTTGCTCTCCAACCGGGGCTCAGAGCCCTGTCGGCGCGGCAAACCTTGGCGGCAAGTGCCGGAACGTCTGATCGCGCCATTACTCCCCGGTGAGCATTTGATCGTCGTCCGGCGCCATGGATTGCGACTGCCGTCGCCGATCCGCCAACACCCAACTGCCATCGTACAACTGCAACGGGAAGCTCTCGGTCCTGCTCTGGCGTCGTTCGACAAACCCTTCGGAAGGATTCGCACCGGGTTTCGCTTCGCGCTTGATGCCCAGAAGGTCGCAGACAGCTCGGGCCAGTTCCGCCAATGGAAACGGTTTGAACAGGATGTGGCTGACTTGCAGTTGCCGCGCCCGCTCACAGACTTCAGCGGTCGGGTGACCCGTTATCAGCACAAAATTGCACTTCCTGTTCTGGCGGACCGCGTCGAGCACCTCAAAGCCTTCCATATCGGGCAAGCGGTAATCGAACACCAGCACGTCGGGGGCAAACGTTTCGGCCAAACCGATACCCGTCGCTCCGTCATGTGCAATCCGGACGTCCAGCCCCTGCGCCGACAGATAATCCTGAAGGTTCTGTGCAAGCAGCTGTTCGTCTTCGACAACCAGTACTTTGTTAACCAAGGTCGACTCCTTGAAGCAGCAGGTCCGATGACCCCGCCCTGAGAGTGCGCCTTACCAGGGGTAACGCACACTTCATGCCAGGCTGAGTGCCGGTAATTTTATCTCTTCATGTCCTTGAATTTAATGACAATGCCCGCTCGTCCAGGTACCCCGTTCCCCAGAAACGGGGAAGCACCTGAATGGGCATCGAAGCCATTCCCCACTATTGGGGGGGAACCTTCAGTCGTCGTCAATTCGTTCGATCCTGTTCTGCACCCGTAATTGCGCGAGCACTTGGCGACGAGCCTGGGTCTGTTGCTGTCGGGCGAGCTGTGCCCTGACTGTATCCAGCCCCTGCAAATCTGGGACATCGGCGGCCTCCAAGTGGTTCTGCAAATAAATCACATGCCAGCCGAACGGTGAACGCACCGGATCGCTGGCGAAACTCGCCCCACTGATGATTGAGGCGCGCATTTGCAACAAGCGTAGACGCGCTGCGGCTACTGTGGCTGCATCCGATTGCGCAGGCACGCGGATCAACAAGTGCCGGGGTTGCAAAGTGTTCGCGCGGATCAGCTCGGCAAATGTTTGCTGCGCGGCCAATTCGCGGCGGGTGTACTCGGTAAAAGAAACCTCGTCGAAACCGGCATCCTGCAAGCGACGCTGGAATTTGTCCGAGCCACCGATGGCACTGCGCATCTGCTCGATCTGCTGACGCACCGCTTGCTCGTCAATCTGCACGCCACGTTTTTGCGATTCCTGCCACAACAACTCCTTGTCGATCAGCGTTTGCAGTGCAGCCTGACGCAGCTGTTTATAGGCCTTGGGACTACGAATGCTCGCCACCGCGCGGCCCTGATCTTCGAGGTATTCGGCAAAAAAGCGCTCGAAGCGATAGCCAGAAATTTCCTCGCCATTGACCCGCGCCACCGCCGGTTCGTTGTTGGCCCAGACCGCCGGGAGCCAGCAGGTCAGCAGCATTAACAGCCTTGTGAGCTTCATGATCGGGGCCTCCGTTCAGGGGCTGGCAACAATCGGTTTGTAGGGCGCGACCAGATAGAAACGCTGATCGGGCAAATCCACGGTGACCACGTGTGCGCCGCTCAAGCCCAGGCGTCGACCGGGGCCGAAACTCAAGCGCGGGGTCAGGCCGGTGTCGAAGTCGTGCAGGCCTTCCAGCGCCGCCACCAGTTTTTCGCGGCTGGCATCGCGACCGGCCTGTTTCATGCCTTCGCTGAGCAGCAGCATCGAGGCGTAGGCGCCGACTTGCAGCACCGCGTGCTGGGCGCCGAGGCCCTGACCTTCGCGCAGCAGCGTCAGGGCCATGCGCCCGGTCTGGGTCCAGTCGCTGGGCACGAACGGATAGGCGAGAAACACCCGCCGGGTGAATCCGTCGGGGACTTGCAGCAGATCGCCGGCCACCTGGCTTGAAGCGGCGAACAGATAAGGCACTTGCCCGGCGCTTTGCAGCCGCGTTGCCAGACGACTGAAACCGCCGCCATTGCCCAGATAGAACACCGAGCGCGAACCCAGCGGCAGCGCATCCGCTGCCGGGCCATAGGCTTGCAGATGGATTTTTTGCCAGCCGTGATCCTGCAAGTACTGGCCGAGGTTTTGCGCGGCCAGCGCTTGTGCAGGGTCATCGGGATAGGCAATCAGCGTCGGCCCTTGCAGCACGCGCAAGCTTGCCGTGGCGTAGTCGGCCAAGGCGATCAGTTGCTCGCGCAAGCCCGGCAACGGCTCGAAAATCTGCGGACTGGCCTGCATCGATCCGAGCAACGACAAAGCGCCAATCAGCGGTACGCCAGACTGCTCCAGTCGACTCGCCAGTTCGCTGTCGAGGGCCGGTGCCAGCGGTGCGATCAGAGCGAACACCTGCTCCTGCTCGATCAAACGCTGCAACGCCTGTCCGGCACTGGCGCGATCCGGGCCGGGGTCGATCACCGTCAACCGCAACTGCCGACCGTGAATACCGCCGGCCTGATTGATCCGCGCGACACTGCCGTTGAGCACCGCTGCCACCGTCGCGCCCTCCTCGGCCAATGGCCCTTGGCTGGGCAATAAGGTGCCCAGGTGCAAGGTCTCGGTATCGAGGCCGGGGTCGCGTTCATCGGCGAGGCGTTTGAGATAGGCGGTGAGGTTGCGCTGATCCTTCATCGACAGCAGAAAGCGCGGCATGCTCGGGTCGAGGCGGTTGTGGCCGGGGTCGCGACCCTGCTCGATGGCAATGGCCAGAGTGCTTTCGCTGTAGGCCGGATAGCTGCGCCCGTTGATCTGTTGCTGGCCATACGTGCTGGTCAGCCGCGCCCAGTTCAGCGGCGGCGGACGCACGCCGCCTTCGGGCCGACCGAGGCCATCGGCGCCGTGGCAATTGGCGCACGGCAGGCTGGTCGCCGGCAGCAGCACATCCGCCGCGCCGACCCGCGCCATGATCGCTTCGCCGCTGGCTGACAGGCCTTGGCGATACAAGCGCTTGCCCGCCGCCTCTTCGGGTGTCAGCGGCGCAGCGCTGGCGCCAAGGCTGACGCCAGCGAGCAGGACCAGGGCGAGGACGCGACTCAGGTTCATGGCGCGGACTCAGCGCCCAGCCACAGGCATTGTCAGCAGCTGCAAGCGCTGGGCAATGGCGGCGGCCGGGGCGTCGGGGCGGATTTTGCTCCAGCGCTTATTGGCGACATCGCCGACGATCAACTGCGTCGAGTGCTGCTCGGGCGTCGGCACGATCTGGCCGATGCGACTCAACACCAGGTCCATCTGCGCCTTGTCGCCAGTAAGAAAAAGCCAATGAGGGTCATCGGAACCCTGCTTCAAGGTGTAAGCCTTGAGCACCGCTGGCGTGTCGCGCAACGGGTCACTGGTAAGGGAAATAAAGGTGATGTCCTGTGCCTTGTCACCCAACAGCTCGCGGACTTCCTTGAGCTTTTGGGTGATCAGCGGGCAGGCATCGTTGCAACTGGTGAAGATCACGTTGAGCAGAACGATGCGGTTTTGCAGCGCGTCGCTGTAGAAGCGCAAAGTCTCGCCGTTCTGATCCTGCAACGGCGTGTCGGTGAACCAGGTTTTTGCGTCGTGGGTGCCTTTTGCTGGCGCGGCGGCAACAGTGGCCGGCGGCTCTTGAACGTGACCTTCGTGGGCGAACGCGAGGGTGCTGAAGATCCAGAAACACACGGTCAGGGAGATCCAGTCGAGGAGTCTCATGGCTGTTGCTCCATGGCGATGGCGGTGTGTTTGGCGTGGGTGCGCAGGCCGCTGAGTTTTTCCACTTCCTTGGCCAGCAGCGCCGGGTCGGTGAAGCCGTAGTAGCGCATCCAGTGCCGGTTGTTGCCGTCGCCGACGAGGATCAGCGGTTGATGACTCTTCAGGTCGCCGCTGAAACTGCCGAGGCCCTTGAGGGTTTCATTGATCGACTGTGGCGAGCCGGTCAGCCAGCTCCAGCCCGGTCCGCGCTGAAAGGTTCGGGCGTAATCCTGCAGGCGTTTCGGGTCGTCACGCTGCGGGTCGATGCTGATCGACACCAGTTGCACTTCATCGCCGACCCGGGCACCGAGCTGTTTCTGCACCTTGCCCATGATCGACGAGACTACTGGGCACACCGTGGTGCAACTGGTGTAGATGAAGCTCATGACGACAATCTTGCCCTGTACCAGATCCGGCTCCAGACGAACCGTCTTGCCGTTCTGGTCGAGCAGCGGCACGTTGGCGAACTTCACCTGGGCATGTTCCTGGGTGCTGCTGGCCGGGGCTTTGTGTCCCGCGTGTTCGTCCGCCGAATGGGCCTGGGCTTGTTGAATGCCAAGGCTCAACAGGCACAAGGTCAGCAGGCCACTGGATGCAAATCGGTTCATGTCGAAACTCCTCTTCAACGGGCCTGGCCGGGGGCTACCCGAACACTGGCAAAGGTCTTGTCATCGAAACCGGCACCCAGCGAAGCCGCGCGCACATGCAGGTACCAGGCACCGCTGCGGTCGAGGGTGATCGGCGCTTCGTACACGCCGTCGGCGACCTCCAGCGCTGCCACTTCACGCGGGTGTGAGGTCGGTGCGAGGTAATAACGCAGTTGCACGTCTTTCACCCCGCTGCGTTGGCTTTTGTCTTTGCCTTGCACGATGCGGAAACGCACGACGTAAGGGTCGTTGAGTGCCACGGCAGTCTTGTCGAGAAGGAACTCGACCTTCGGCTGGCCGAGGTGTTTTTGCGGTTTGCCGTCGCTATCAATCTGCGCGCTGAAGCAATGAATGATGTTCGGTTGATTGAGCAGGAATGCCACGTCAAAACGCCCCGCTGCCGGCAGTTTCACCCGCGCGCTGTAAAGTCCCGGCGAGACTTCGCGCAGGCTGCGATCGATGACCATGGCGGCGCGGGCGATCTGGCCACGGTTGGGGTAACCGGACATCGGCGCGTTCATGCCTTCGGCGTAGAAGTAGGTGGTGTTGTCGACCGGGTTGACCACGAACACCGCGTTGTCGTCGCGCGAAACCGCCAAGCTTGAGGCCAGCGGCAGATCCCCGGCCAGGCGCGGCGCTTGCGGGCCGGCTTCGAAACCCTGGCTGATCGGCTGACGGCCTTCGCCGAGGGACGACAGGTTGATCATGGTGACTTTCGGCGAAGCGAGTCCGCGGATGTAGGCGTAGGCCTGGGTGAACACCACTTGGTAGGGTTCGGCGCTGACGTCCAGATCATGGATGGCGCTATTGGTCGCGGCATCAATGATGCTGGCGCGGTTTTCCACGGTGTTGAGCACCACACCGAAGCGGCCGTCGGCGCTGAAGCCCATCGGGCCGAGGCCTTGTTGCAGTTTGATTACCCGGCGAATGGCGTGGGTGCTGGCGTCGATCACAGTGACGGTGCCGTCCTTGCCGTCGGCCACATACACCGCGCCGGACAGCGCTGAATAGGCGACAGACAACGGGTGGGCGCCGGTTTTGATCTGCTCGACGATGCTCAGGCTGGCGATGTCGATCACGCTTAAAGTGCCGTCGTCGCGGTTGCTGACGAAGGCGAAGCGGCTGTCTTTGCTGAAGGTGATTTCGTGGTGGCCGCGACCGGTCTGTAAATGTTTGAGGGATTTGAGGCTTTGGCTGTCGATCACTGTCACGCCGGAGTCTTCGGCTTTGCTGGCGTTGTTGCCGACCCAGAGCAGGCGTTCGTCCGGTTGCAGCGTGACGCGAAACGGTTGGCTGCCGGCGCTGATCGAGTCGATGACTTTGAATTGTTCGCTGTCGATCACCGCGACTTCACCGGCTGTCGGCATGGAAACGAAGACGCGTTTGTTGTCTTTGGGCGTGACCCAGTCCATCGGCGGTTGCTTGAGTTGGATCCGTGCGAGGGTGCTGGTGATGCCGCCTACTGATACCGATGGATCGACCACGGCGATGCTCGCGTCGCGGTTCATCACCAGCAGGAAATAGCTGTTGAGGTCGAGCAACGGCCGCGCGCCTATGTTGGATTTGAGGAACACCCCGACCCGGGCTTTGCAGCTCTGGTCGCGGCCTTGAGCTTGGTCGGCAGCGAGGGTTTGCGGATCGACCCAGGCCCCCGGCGCCACGCCGGACAATGGCTGGCCGGAAGCGCTGTCGCGGATGCGGAACTGCACATCGGCGAACTCGCCTTCACGCAGTTTGCCGTCGGCGGCCAGTGGCTTGAGATCGAAATCCACCGCCACACCATCACGGTTCAGCGTCTGCCCCCCGCCGGTCTGCGCCAACGCAATTTCACTCAGCGTCAACAACGCCCCGGCCATGGCCAGCGTGCAAATCCCGATGATGTTGATGATCCTGTTCATCTCGAACTCCCCTAACTCTTCATCTGGCAAAACACCGCCCCCCATGTGGGAGCGAGCCTGCTCGCGAAGGCGTCTTCAGCCTCACCCTCACAAACCGAGTTGCCCCCATTCGCGAGCAAGCTCGCTCCCACAAGGGATTTGCGTACATCCACTTCCTCACTACCAACCACTGCCCCCTGTGGGAGCGAGCTTGCTCGCGAAAGCGGTCTGTCAGCCAACACACCTGTTGCATGTGCCGCCCTCTTCGCGAGCAGGCTCGCTCCCACAGGGATTTGCATCCGCCGGGGCATTACCGTTGTACCTACTGGCTTGGCGGCGCCGGTTCCGGTTCGTTGGTCACGCGCAGTAGTCCCCATAACCCGGAGGTGTTGCCGTAGGCGGCGTAGTCGCGGAACAGGTAGTCCCCCGGGATCGCATTACTGCCGCCAGCACTCGGAATCATGAAGCTGAAGTGCGCGGCCGGCAGGATGCTTTCGTGGGCGCCGATGTACATCGACATCGGGTTGTAGCCGAAGCGCACCGAGCCGACGCCCGGCGAACCCATCGGATAACCACCGACATCGCTCTTCTCGGCCTGGAACGGGTTCACCGACCAGACGTGCCCGTCGAGCTGGAACGTGGTGCCACGACTGCCACCGCTCGGCATCAAAATATGCGTGCGGAACGGTTGCCCCGGTTTGGCATACAGCACCGGTGTCTGCGGATCACCGCCGACCAGTGCATTGCTGTAGGCCATGTGCGCATTGGTCATGTCGCCATAACCCGCGCCATCGGCATGCCCGAACGGTGCATCCGGGGCGAGGCCGAAGCGATACCACAGCGGTTCGGTCTTGTAGTTGATCGCCATGCTCGAGTTGTCCTGCGGATCGGTCGGCACACCGAAGCCCTCAGCAGCAATCCCTTCCACCGGACGGCCATTGGCCCAACGGGTGTTCAGCGCCTTGTGCCAGACCATCGCAAAGTCGCGGTAGCTGGTCTGCCCTGGCGCCGTAACCGTGGCGTTGACCTTGCGCGCATCATCAACCCAGGTCGCGCCGATCGGCAGGATGCTCATCGCCCCGCCAAGGCCTTTTTGCGGTTGCTTGATCACGTCCGCCGGGGTGAAATTCAAACCGCCGAACTCGACCGCCGTGGCATTTATGTTGTCTACGCTGCGGCCCAGTTGCGTCACCGGTTTGCCTTCACGCTCCAAGTGCCCGGCGTAGTACTGATAGGTACGGGTCGGGTACGCGCCGCTGTTGCCAACGCGCGGTGGCACGGTCTGGATCGGGTTGGCGCCGACGTTGGCACCGTCGGATTTGGTGATGTCGTAAGCCAGCAATTGCGCGTGCAGGCCGACGTGGCTGGACGGCCGCATCAGGTTGTTGCTGAAGGTGGTCGAGCCCAGACCGCTGTTGCGATCACGCTTGACCATGCCTTGCATCACCGCCGTCTGGGTCAGGTCAGGCATCACGCTCGGCAGACGGTTTTCCAGAGTGATGTTGATGCAATCCCCCGCCGCCGCACGCAATACCAGCGGTTCAACCGGGATGCCGGGTTTCAGCTTGCCACTCACCGGATCGAGATCGGATTTACGCACATAGAGGATCGCGGTCGGATCATGCAACGGCCCGCTCTGCCCGCCGATGGTGATGGTTTCGCCATCCTCCGGATCAGTCACGGTGACTTGTGGAATGCTCACCGTGCGCGAGTTCAGCACCAGGGTGCCGCCCGCTGGATTGAGCGGCCCGCCGACATGCTGGCCAAGCCCTTCGGGATCGCCGATGGTCAGGCCCAGCGTATTGCCGAGAATGTCGTTGGCCAGCGCCGCGACCACTTCATAGTTGCGCTGCACGGTTGGCCGGGTGCCAATGCCGTTAGGGTTGGCGCCATAGCGCGGGCAACTGCCCTCGAACGCCACGGTGTTGCGCATGCCCGCCGGGCTTGGATTATTAGGGATAGCGAACAGGTCGGCGCGTTTGGCGGTGTAGTTGCGCATCACGCCCCAGATACCGCTCCAGTAGCCTTCGATCGAAGCGTCCATCGAGTACAGATAGTCGCCCGTGGTCGCCGCCGAACTGGACAGCATCGACACCGGCGCAATGAAGCCCATCTGCTCGGAGATGCCGATCATCTGCGACGCGCGCCAGCCGGAGTTGGAGCTGTTGCCGAAACCGGAACCGCTCTGCAGCCATTTCACGCCGTGCAGGGTGACGTTGTGCTCTTCTTCATGGCCGCCGGCATGCACCCGCAGCCGCACGTTGTCGCCGGTATAGGTGCGCAGCATCGGCGTGAACGGGTCACCGGGTTCGGCGCCGCCCTTGTTGATGTGCGGCGGGAACAGCGTGGTGCCGCCGGTGGGTCCGGTCGCAGAGGTGAGCAGATTCGGCGCCAGATTCATCGCCGGGATCGCGCGGTCGGTACGGCTTTGCATGGCGAACGACAGATCACCGCCGAGGCCGTCGGCCTGCATGCCACGCTTGCCGTCCGGGCCGACCTTGTTCGGGTCGTACACGCGCAGGGCCAGCGGCTCGTTGCGATAGTTGACGACAAACATGCCCGGATCATCCACCGAAATCGCCTGCGGACATGGCCGGCTTGGGCAGCCCGGCACCTGACCGCCCTGCACTTCCAGCACGCCCTCAAGCAGGTTGCTGGCGTTGTTACGCACGGGCGGATTGATTGCGTAGCGGAAGCTGTCGGCAGTGGCCGGGAACGCCTGCGCATTCGGCACACCGTTAGGACCGGCACCGACATAGACGCCAGCTTCATAGGCGTGCTGGAAGTCGCTGTATTCGAGGAAGAACTCGCGGAAGCTGTCGTTCTTGCCATCGCCATCGAGGTCGCCAGTGTTGATCACCGCTTGCCACGAGGTCGGGCCGCCATCCTGACGCGCGCCGCTGTACAACGGCTCGCCGGTTTCGGCGTGGAACCAGGTGGAACCGGCCGGCTCGGCGAGCACAGTCGCGTACAAACCGATCTGTTGGTGCGTCGATGGGCCTAAGTGGTCGTGGGTGAAGATGGTGCCGAGGCCGCGATCGACGCCTTTGGCGTTGACCACCGGATCGACGAACCAGCGCTGCATCGCCGTGCGCGCACCGACCCAATCGGCGCGCCCGTATTGGCCGAAGAACGGATGGTTCTTGGCTTTCGGGCAGGCCTGAGTGCCGTCACGTGGATCGGTGCCGGCGCACTGGTTGAACTCGCGGATCGCATGAATGCGCTCCTGCACGGCGCCGGGCGAGAGCACGCCGTCCTCATAGTTCCAGCCGTTGGATGATCCATCGGCAGCGGTCAGGTCCCACTTCGGCAGGTGAATGTGCTGGCCGATCACATCGGTCGGCGTGCGCACCTGATAGTCGTCCATCTCGTAGGTGGCCGGCACCAGGTTGGTTTGCTGGTATTGCACGCAATCGAAGGTGTTCATGCGCATCACCAGCGGCTCTGGTGGACGCTGCTTGGTGATCACCGGCCAGGCGTCTTCCCACAGCGCCAGAATGCGCGCTTGCGGGAAGTGATAACCGACCTTGTTGTACACCGCGTCGAACTGGATGTTCGCGGCTTTGTAGATACGTGGGCGGTCGGCAGTGAAGGTCGAGGCGCCGACAAAGGACATGCCGTCGATGCGTTCACCGCTGGCGAATTCACCGCTACCGGCGCTGGCGGTCAGACGTTTTTGCCGATCGTCCATGCACGGCTCGTAGTACGGCGCACCGGCCATTGGCAAGGCGCCGTTGGTACGGAACGCCTTGGCCACCACTTGATTGCCGGGCAGCAAGGCATAGCTTGGATGGTCTTTTTTCGCGTGGAAGGCCATCGCAGCCTGTTCGACTTCGGTGCCTTCTTCCGGCAGGTAAATCGGTTTGGCGCGGGTGACTTCTTTGGAGAAATCCAGCGAAGTGGTCACGGTGTGCGCTTCGCCACCGGCCGCGACGCCATCGAGTGCGTGCCGTTGCAAACCACCATCCCAACCACCGGACTGCGCCGGATCAAGGTTGGCCCACAGCGCTTTGCCGCTGGCCTTCAAAGATTGCGCGGTGGCGGCGTCGAGCATGTCCAGCGGCGGAGTTGGTGGCCGTTGGCCGACCGAACTTTCCATGCCGCCGATCCAGAACGGATAGCCAGGGTTTTTCAGGCTGCCGTCGGCATTGCGGTTGGCTTCGCTGCGATCGACCAGCGCCAGCGAACCGATGGCTTGACCACCAGCGTTGCCGCCGTGATGTTCGCCGTCGTCATCGCCCTCTTCTTCATCCTCGTCGTCATCATTGCCGGCGACCAGGGTTTCGCCGATTTTCGGCACCACCACGACTTTGCCCGGCATCGGCGCCATGGCTTTGCCGGGCAGCGGCACGATGGCCGGAATCGGCGTGCCGGCAACGATTTCGCCATCCGGCAAGGCCCGTGCGCCGGCCGCCGGTTTGCCACTGCGCAGGGCGAACGGTTCGCTGTGATAGCCGTCGGCGCCCTGCTGCGAAACGTCGAGTCGGGTGCCTTCTTCAAAGACATCGTGCACCCGCCACATGGCCCACATGCCTTGGGCAAAGTGCGGGTAGAAATGGCAGTGATAGATCGCATCGCCGGCCACGCGGTTGCGGTTGCCCGAACCACCGTTGGCGATTTCATAGGTGTAACCAGCGCCCGGACCGATGCCTTGGGCGTCGACGTAATCGGAGTTGTCATCGTTGGGGTTGAACAGCCACTGATGGCCGTGCAAGTGGAAGATGTGTTGCTCGTGACCGTTGTGGGTGTTGCGGAACTTGACGAAGTCACCGATGTAGCTGTGGTTGACGTTCGACGGCTCCGACGGATACAGGGCCATGGTGGCTTTCACGCCGATCTGATCGGCGCGCGGTGTCTGGCCCGGGGCGATGTTCTCAAGCCCGGTGTTGGCTGGCACATCCACCAGTATCGCCACGTCGCCGACGGTGTGCGAGCTGAGGAAGAATTCTTCATAGGCGCACGACAGGCAGTCGTGCATCGGCCCCACGCCCAAGCGGTTGGCGACCACTTCAGCGCCCATACCGCCGGAGCCGTAGTTGATCATGAACGAGTCGCGGGTCGGCTCCAGCACATGGGCCATCACTGGGTCGGCCCAATACGCCGGGAAGGCTTGGGTAGCGGCAGTTTCGTCCTGGAATTGCGAGGCAAAATCGCGGAACGCCTCGAGACGGTTGGGGATTGCCGGGTTGCGCTTGCCGACCGCTTCCAGCGGATAGGTGCTGGACGGGAAGCTGCCATCGGCGTTGCTGCCCATGACAATCGCGTCGCTTTCGCTGGAAATGATTTCATTGCCATCGACCATGCCGATGATCGGCGTGCCAGCCTTGCCTTCGCGCAACCACGGTTCGCGCTGTGGGTAGCGCGCCTGGTAATCAACGATCGGTTGGCCGGTGGGTGCGCGGCCCGTGGTGGCCAGGCGCATTTCTTCTTCGGTAAGGGTGTTGCGATAGGTGCGACCGCCCTTGGGCAGTACGACGACCTGACCGAACAGTCCGTTGGCAACGTTGCCGGCCGCGCCCTCGCCGCCAAACGTTGCGCCACGGCTGCTCACGGCAAACGCGCCTTCACGTTCGGCGAACAAGGTGTAGGAACGGCTCGCGCCGGGAGGCACAAGGGTGTTGGCGTTACGCCCGGTGAACGAAGAAATGTCATCGATGCTGTTCACCGCTTGCAGGCCATTGACCTGGAAACCGACGTGACGATCCGCCACCTGCTCATCGACTTTGAAGTCTTCGGTGCCGTTGGCGTTTTCCGCGCCCTCTTCTTCGCCCTCGTTTTCAAAGTGCTTGTTCGGGTTGGCCTGATAGTCGAGCAGGTTCTGCAGATTGATCGTCAGGCAATCGCCGGCAGCCACGCGCAGCACCAGCGGCCGTGGACGCTTGTCCGGGCGCAACGAGACTTTGCCTGGCACTGCGGCGCCGCCGTAAGCCAGTGACTGCTCATGTTCATCGACCACATCGCGGCGCAGGGCGAACATCATGCCGTTGATGTTCTGCGCGCCGAGGCGGTTGAACATCAGTGGCTGATCGAAGGCTACGACGTTGGCCACCAGGTTGCGCTCGCAACGTACGGCCGCGCCGGCCAGCTCGACGCTGAGCATCGAGGCCAGAATCAGCAGCCAGTTAATCAGGGACGGAGCGTGAGGAAAGCCAGCCATGATCAGTAACCTCGTAGTGGGTGCTCTTGGGAACACTTCTCGACAAATGCCTCGGAGCAATCCGCGTGCCACAAAAAATTGCATTAGCGTTCAATCAGTTACTGCGGCCACTTGAGAATCCGGGGGATATTCCCCACCCGTTTTCCCCACTTTTCGGGCCTCCACGGTTTACCCCGAAAGTGGGGAAAACCGGGTTGGGGGTCACAACGGCGCGTCCATCGCCAGGCCCTGCAAACGCCGGTACTGACGCAACACATTCGGTACATAACGCTGGGTTTCGGCGAACGGCGGAATCACCCGGCCACGGCTGAGCACCGCGTCTGGCCCGGCGTTGTAGGCCGCCACGGCGAGGGCAATGTCGTTGTCGAACAGGGTCATCAGGCGCTTGAGGTATTTGGCCCCGCCCTGGATGTTGGCCTTGGGGTCGTAGACGTCAGTGACGCCCAGCTCCCGTGCGGTGTCGGGCATCAACTGCATGAGCCCGCCCGCACCTTTGGGTGAAGTGGCACCGGGGTTGTAGCGAGACTCGGCGTTGATCACTGCATGCAGCAGCGCCTCGGGTAATTGATTGACCTTGGCCGCCGCCGAAACCAGTTCCGCGTAGGGCTGGTTGGCGATCATTTGCGGCTGCTGATCGAGGCTGGCCACAGGCATTTCAGCCTCATGGATCACCCGTTCGTAAGTGCGTCCGGGCCGGTGAACGTTGGACAGTACATAGCTGCCCTTGGCGTCCACCGAAATGAACACATCGGCCTGCGCGGCGCCGCTGAGCAGCACACATCCGAGCAATCCGCTGGCGAGAAATTTCATGTCGGGCCTCCCCGGATCGACCCCGATAAATTGGGGGAAATGCCCCAATGGCCGATCACGTTTGAGCCATACGCAAGCACTGTGCCGACTCTGGAGATGCCCTGATTACAAGGGTTTCAGCCAATCCAGTGATTTTCAGTGGGGCTGAGCATGGCAATTGCATAAGCCGTTCTGGCGACACGGCTGCCACTCACGGGAGGTCATCATGAAGCTGCAATTTCGTCCGCGTAGCCAACGCGGTTTTACCCTGCTCGAATTGCTCGTGGTGCTGGTGGTGCTCGGCCTGTTGGCCGGGATCGTCGCGCCGAAATACTTCGCCCAACTCGGTCGCTCCGAAGTGAAAGTGGCCAAGGCGCAGATCGAAGGTCTGAGCAAAGCGCTGGATATCTATCGGCTGGAAGTCGGCCACTACCCGTCCACCGAACAGGGCTTGCAAGCCTTGGTCATCGCGCCGAGTGACGAGGCGAAATGGACCGGCCCGTACTTGCAGAAAAAACTGCCGCAGGATCCGTGGGGGCGTAATTACGCTTACCGCTATCCCGGCGAAAACAGCGAGTACGACTTGCTGTCGATGGGCAAGGACGGACAGCCCGGCGGCGAAGGCGAAAACGCCGAAGTGACCAACTGGCAGTGAGCGGAGCGCGGCCCATGCGATTTCATGTGAAAGCGGTCGGCAAGGCTGGGGTGGTGTCCTTGAGTGTGGAGGCGCCGGGTGACAGCGAGGCGCGGCGCATTGCCGAGGATCAGGGTCTGCGTGTGCTCAGTTCGCACGCCGACAAGCATTGGCGCTCGCTGAAACTGCGCCAGCGCGAGACGTTCAATCTGGTGTTGTTCAGCCAGGAACTGACCACTTTGCTCAATGCCGGCCTACCGTTGATCGATGCGCTGGAAAGCCTCGCCGAAAAAGAAACCGCCCCCGCCGCCCGCAAAACCTTGAGTGAGCTGGTGCGCCTGCTCTACGAGGGCAAGTCTTTTTCGCAGGCGCTGGGCCAGTTGTCGGCGGTGTTCCCGCCGCTGTACGTGGCGCTGGTGCAGTCCAGCGAAAAGACCGGCGCGGTCGGCGATGCGCTGGGGCGCTACGTCAGCTATCGCCAGCGCATGGACGAGGTGCGGCAGAAGATCATCAGCGCGTCGATCTACCCGATGCTGTTGCTGGTGGTCGGCGGTGGCGTGGTGCTGTTCTTGATGGGTTATGTGGTGCCGCGTTTCAGTCTGGTGTTTGAAGGCTTGGGCGATAACCTGCCGTGGCTGTCGCAGGTGTTGATGAGCAGTGGCATGTTTTTGCATGCGCATCAGGCTGAATTCTTCGCTGGGTTGGCGGCGATTGTCATCGCCCTCGCCGTGTTGCAAAAGCAACCGGCGTTTCGCCGTGGGCTGGATCGGCTGGTGGAGAGACTGCCGGCCGTGCATCAGCGGATTTTCATGTATGAGCTGGCGCGCTTTTATCGCTCGCTGGGGATTCTGCTGCAAGGCGGGATTCCGCTGGTGACCGCCATGAGCATGGTGCGCGGCTTGCTCACCGTGGCCTCACGGGTGCGGCTGGATCAGGCTTGCGAACGGGTGCGCGAGGGACAGTCGCTGTCTACCGCGCTGGAGCTCAATCACCTGGTGACGCCGGTGTCGCTACGACTGCTCCGGGCCGGTGAACAGTCCGGCAACCTCGGGCAAATGATGGAACGCAGCGCCGACTTCTACGACGAGGAAATCAGCCGCTGGCTGGAGTGGTTCGTGAAGTTGTTCGAACCGCTGTTGATGACGTTTATCGGCCTGCTGATCGGGGTCATCGTGATCCTGATGTACATCCCGATTTTCGAACTGGCTTCGAGTATTCACTGACCCCCGGGAACGCGTCCGGTCCCTGCAACAACGCACTTTTACGTTCCCAACAAAACCACAAAGACGGAAAACGATATGCACATTAAAAAGCTCGTGCTCGCAATGGCCATCGGCGCAGTTCTGTCGGCTTCTACGGTGTTGGTTCCGGATGGTTTGTCCGGGGTGTCCAGTGCTTATGCCAAGGATGGGGGAAGCGGTGGTGGCGGCGGAGGTGGCGGAGGTGGCCACGGCGGCAATGGTGGTGGAGGCGGCGGTAGTGGTGGTGGCAGCGGAAGCGGCGGCGGAGGCAGTCACGGCGGCGGAGGCAACAGCGGCAGTGGCAGTGGCGGTGGCGGTGGCGGTGGCAGCAACAGTGGCCACAGCGGCAGCGACCACGGCACCGGCCACTCAGGCAACACCGCCTCCTCCGGCCGCAACGGCACCCATGCTGAACCTGGGGATGACCGCGGTGTGCATGTCGGCGGCGAGCCCGGCGATGACAAGCGCGCGAACTGACCTTTAGACACACCGCAATTCCTGTGGGAGCTGGCTTGCCAGCGATGAGGCCCAGTCAGGCAAAGTTGTGTTGCCTGACCCGACGCAATCGCTGGCAAGCCAGCTCCCACAGGTTTTTGTGGCGTGCAAAGATTCCGCAGACGACCACCATCAATTGTAGGAGTGAGCCTGCTCGCGATAGCGGTTATTCAGCCACTGAAGCTGTGACAGACATAACGCTATCGCGAGCAGGCTCACTCCTACAGTTTTGATCTGCGTAAGGCTCAGAGGGCGACGTTGTTCTCGTTCAGGCGTTCACGCAAAAACTCAACCAGCGCCTGCACCGGCCTTGAAGCCTGACGATGCTGCGGGTACACCGCCGACAACGTCAGCGGCTCCGGGCGCAAATCATCCAGCACCGGCACCAGCCGGCCATCCTTCAGCGCCGCGCCGACAATGAACGTCGGCAAATAGGTAATGCCCATCCCCTGCACCGCCGCATCCCTGAGCAACTCGCCGTTGTTAACGCGCATGCGCCCGGTGACATTGACCAATAACGGCTTGCCCTGCCCGGCATTGAAGCGCCATTGCACCGAACGCCCATGACCATAAGGCAGACAGTCATGGCTGTGCAGGTCTTCAGGCTTAAGCGGCGTGCCGCGCTCGGCGAGGTACGCCGGGCTGGCGCAATACACCCGTTCGATCGACGCAATGCGTCGGGCAATCAGCGTCGAGTCTTCGAGCACACCAATGCGCAGCGCCAGATCGTAGCCTTCGCCGAGCAGATCCACCGGCCGATCACTCAAATCCACTTCCACCGTCACCTCGCGATAACGCTGCAAAAACAGCGGCAGCAGACACCCCAGATGCGCCACGGCAAACGACAGCGGCGCGCTCAGGCGAATTGTCCCGCGTGGCTCGGCGGTCTGCCCGGCAATGCCCTGCTCCACCTGTTCCACTTCACCGAGTAGACGCAACGCCGATTCGTAATAGCTCTGTCCCAACGGCGTGACGTCCAGGCGCCGCGTCGAACGGTTCAACAATCGCACGCCGAGGCGCTCTTCCAACTGCATCAAGCGCCGACTGACGAACTGCTTGGACAGCCCCAACTGATCAGCCGCCGACGTGAAGCTGCCGGACTCCATGACCTGGCAAAAAATACGCATGTCTTCGAACGGGTTCATTGTCACTCTCTGGTGGACAGTTAAACGCTTTATAGCCGCTTTTTCACTTTCAAGCAGCTCATTAATCTGTGCTCACGGTTTGAAAACAACCCCCTACCGGTAGGAGCTGCCGCAGGCTGCGATCTTTTGATCCTGATCTGCGCAGAGGCTGGAAAAAGGCCAAAGCAGGATCAAAAGATCGCAGCCTGCGGCAGCTCCTACATCACACATTTGAAAATGGAATTGAACATGAACATTAAAAAGACGCTGACCGCCTCCCTCCTCGCACTCTCCATCGGCAACGCTGTCGCCGCTGAAAGCAGCGGTGTCGAACACAACACCCAGGCCTTCCTCAACGCCCTCGCCGCCGGCGGTGGCAAACCTCTGGAGCAACTGAGCCCGAAAGACGCCCGTGCAGTGCTGACCGGCGCGCAGGCTTCGGTGAAGGTGGACTTGTCCGGTGTTGAAGTCAGCGACAAGGTGATCAAGGTCGACGGCCAGACGATCAACCTGAAAGTGGTGCGTCCGGCCAAGATCAAAGGCGAGTTGCCGGTGTTCATGTTCTTCCACGGTGGCGGCTGGGTACTCGGCGATTTCCCGACCCACCAGCGCTTGATTCGTGACTTGGTGGTGGGCTCTGGCGCTGTCGCGGTGTACGTCGATTACACGCCGTCGCCCGAAGCGCAGTACCCGACCGCGATCAACCAGGCTTACGCCGCGACAAAATGGGTCGCCGAGCATGGCAAGGACATCGGTGTCGACGGCAAGCGCCTGGCGGTGGCCGGCAACAGCGTCGGTGGCAACATGGCGGCGGTTGTCGCGTTGATGGCCAAGGAACAGAAAGCCCCGGCGCTGCGCTTCCAGCTGTTGATGTGGCCGGTGACCAACGCGCAGTTCGACGACGGTTCGTACCAGCAATTTGCTGAGGGCCACTTCCTCACCAAAGGCATGATGCAGTGGTTCTGGGACAACTACACCACCAACCCGGCCGAGCGTGCGCAGATCCATGCCTCGCCGCTGAATGCCAGCGCCGAACAGCTCAAGGGCTTGCCTGCCGCATTGGTGCAGACCGCCGAGTTCGACGTGCTGCGTGACGAAGGTGAAGGCTATGCGCGGCACCTTGATGCGGCCGGTGTGGCGGTGACCTCGGTGCGTTACAACGGGATGATTCATGACTTTGGTTTGCTTAATCCGCTGAGTCAGATTGCGGAAGTGAAAGCGGCAGTGCGTCAGGCGGCGGCTGAGCTGAAAACCCATCTGAATCCATAACAGCAAAAGATCGCAGCCTGCGGCAGCTCCTACATTGGAATACGTTCTTCTGTAGGAGCTGCCGCAGGCTGCGATCTTTTTATCGGCAGACACTGCGGAGCTTCGGCCATGACCCTTTTCTACACTCACCTGCTGTCCTGGAGCGCCGCCCTGCTGTTGCTCGACGCCGTGCTCTGGCACTTCTCGCCCTTCAGCCATCGAGCCCCAAAAGTCGCTGTGCGGCTGGTGCTGTTTCTGGCGTTCACGGCGCTGGTGATCAACGCCGGCGTCAGTCCGTTGCAAGCACCACAATTCACCGATGACCGCGTGGCGCAGTTGGGTGCGACGGCATTGGGGATTCTCTGGTGGCTGTACGCCGCTCGCGCGCTGACCGAAGTCATCGGCCTGGCGCTGATGCGTCGCATCGGCCACAGCGGTCGGTTGCTGCAAGACGTGATCGGCGCCCTGGTCTTTCTGGTCGCCACCGTCGCCGCGGCTGGTTACGTGCTGGAACTGCCGGTGAAAGGCTTGCTGGCGACTTCCGGTGTGGTGGCGATCGTTGTCGGTCTGGCGCTGCAAAGCACCTTGGCCGATGTGTTTTCCGGAATCGTGCTCAACACCACCAAGCCGTATCAGGTGGATGATTTTGTGGTGATCGACGGCGTCGAAGGCAAGGTATTCGACATCGACTGGCGTGCCACGCACCTGCTCACCAGCGCCGGAACCATGGCGGTAGTGCCGAACTCGGTCGCGGCCAAGGCGAAGATCGTCAACCTCAGTCGCCCGAACAACATGCATGGCGTGTCGATCAGCATCAAAGTGCCGAATCACATCCGCCCGCGTCGAGTACTCGATGCGCTTGATCGCACCTTGCAGGGCAGCAGTTCGCTGTTGCTGACGCCGGCGCCAAAAGCCGTGTTGAAAGAGGCCGGTGAAACCATGTCGGAATACGTGGCGAGCGGTTTCATCGCCGAGCTGGGCAAGAAAAGCGAGGTGCGCAATCAACTGTTCGACCTCGCTCACCGGCATCTCGAAGCGGCGGGAATCTCGCGGCATCCGGATGGCGTGATTGAACCGTCGACCCGCGCCCGCGCATTGCTCGACGAAGTGAAAATCTTCCGCTCGCTGAGCAGTGATGAGCGTGATCGCCTCGCCGAATCGATGGTTGCGCAGCAGTATGCGGCGGGCCAAGTGGTACTGGATCTGGACGAAGTGCCGGACAGTCTGTTTGTGATTGCCACCGGCGTCGTCAGTGCGACCGTGGCGGACGGCGACAGCAAGGTCGAGGTCGGCCGGATGGGACCGAGCGAGGTCATGGGTGAACAGAGCATTCTGGCCGACACGCCGTCGCAGGCGACGTTCACGGCGTTGACGTCGAGCATCATTTATCGTCTCGACAAGAATCTGACCCGCGAGTGCATGGAGCAGCGCACGGAGGTGGGTCGGGCGTTGAACAAGTTGCAGGCGGTGCGTCAGCAGAACAGTCGCCTCGCGTTGATGGCCAAGCCGGTGGCGGTGAGGAAAGGTGGCTTTCTCGGTTGGTTGCAGAAGCGTTGACACGCAAGAGTCAAGATCAACAGCTTACCCCCTCACCCCAGCCCTCTCCCCCGAAGGGGGCGAGGGGGAAAGGGAGCAGACCGCATGCAATTCAGAACCTGAGTTCGGCTCGGTATTGCACGTCGGCGTATCTCGAAAGAACCCCTCGTTCAGTCCCCTCTCCCCAAGATTTCAGAGGAAAAGGGAGCCGATCTTCAAGCTGTTCAAAACTGAAGTTCGGCTCGGTATTACACGTCGGCGTACCTCGAAAGAGCCCCTCGGTCAGTCCCCTCTCCCTCTGGGAGAGGGTTAGGGTGAGGGGCTTTTCAGGATCAGCCGATTACTTGGCAGTGAACTTGGTATAGCTGTTGATCAGGTTGCGGTAGTTAGGCAGGCGCTCCGACAGCAAATGCGCCAGGCCTTCCATGTCGTTGCGCCAGTCACCCTGCAGCTCGCACGCCACCGAGAACCAGTTCAGCAGGTGGGCACCCGCCGCCGACATCCGCGCCCATGCCGCTTGTTGCACGGTGGTGTTGAAGGTGCCGGACGAGTCAGTCACCACAAACACTTCGTAGCCTTCAGCAATCGCCGACAAGGTCGGGAACGCCACGCAAACGTCCGTCACCACGCCAGCGATGATCAGTTGCTTGCGACCCGTCGCCTTGATCGCCTTGACGAAGTCTTCGTTGTCCCACGCATTGATCTGGCCTGGACGCTGAATGAACGGCGCATCCGGAAACTGCTCGCGCAGTTCAGGCACGATCGGACCATTGGGACCTGCGTCAAAACTGGTGGTGAGGATGGTCGGCAGCTTGAAGAACTTGGCGATGTCGCCCAGCGCCAGCACGTTGTTCTTGAATTCGTTCGGGGTGAAATCCTGGACCAGCGAGATCAGGCCGGTCTGGTGATCGACCAGCAATACAACCGCATCATCTTTGTTCAGACGTGTGTAAGGAACGCTCATGGGAAAACTCCTGATGGACGGATGGATGAAGCGTGAAGCGCCGACCGGATGGCCGACGCTTCAGGGGAAATCAGAAGGCGAAGCAGGAACAGCCAAACGCGCCCCAGAAACCGGCGAAGTCGCTGACCGGCGCATTCGACATCCGCGCCTTTTCATGGCTGTGAGTGTGCACCGCGCACGGGCCGCTGCACTGGTGCACCTGCGCCTGCATCGGCGAATTCGGCCGCCAATGGCCCGGGACTTTCACCACCGGCGACCAGTCCGGCAGCACTGGAATCGAGCGCGGGCCGAGGTCTTCGAAGTCGCCAGCGGCATAAACGATCTTGCCGCCGACCACGGTCAGTACCGATTCGATCCACTTGATCGCTTCTTCCTCGACATGGAAGAAGTCCGCGCTCAGCGCCGCCAGATCCGCCAATTGGCCGACCTTTATCTGGCCTTTCTTGCCCTGCTCCGAGGAGAACCAGGCACTGCCGTGGGTGAACAGTTCCAGCGCGGTGGTGCGCGGCAGACCTTCTTCGTACAAGGCCAGACCACCGACGGTGCGGCCGCTGACCATCCAGTACAGCGAAGTCCACGGGTTGTAACTGGAAACGCGCGTAGCATCAGTGCCGGCGCCGACCGGTACGCCTTCGGCGAGCATGCGTTTGATCGGTGGCGTGGCCTCGGCAGCTTGCTTGCCGTAGCGGTCGACAAAGTACTCGCCCTGGAACGCCATGCGATCCTGAATCGCGATGCCGCCGCCCAGCGCTTTCACCCGCTCGATGTTCTGCGGAGTGATGGTTTCGGCGTGGTCGAAGAACCACGGCAGACCGTTGAACGGAATGTCACGGTTAACCTTCTCGAACACGTCGAGCATGCGGCTGATCGACTCGTTGTACGTCGCGTGCAAACGGAACGGCCAGCGCTGCTCGACCAGGTGGCGCACCACCGGCTCCAGCTCTTCCTCCATGGTTTGCGGCAGATCCGGGCGCGGTTCGAGGAAGTCTTCGAAATCCGCTGCCGAGAACACCAGCATCTCGCCGGCGCCGTTGTGGCGCAGGAAGTCGTCACCCTGGTGCAACTTGACGCTGCCGGTCCAGTTCTGGAAATCGCTCAGCTCTTCTTTCGGTTTCTGGGTGAACAGGTTGTAGGCGATACGCACGGTCAACTGGTCGTCTTTGGCCAGTTGTTCGATCACCTGATAATCGTCCGGGTAGTTCTGGAAACCACCGCCGGCATCGATCGCGCTGGTCAGGCCGAGGCGATTGAGTTCGCGCATGAACTGGCGGGTCGAGTTGACCTGATATTCCAGCGGCAGCTTCGGCCCCTTGGCCAGCGTCGAGTAGAGAATCATCGCGTTCGGCCGCGCGACCAGCATGCCGGTCGGGTTGCCGTTGCTGTCGCGGACGATCTCGCCGCCCGGCGGATTCGGCGTGTCGCGGGTGTAGCCGGCGACGCGCAACGCGGCGCGGTTGAGCAAGGCGCGGTCATACAGGTGCAGGATGAACACGGGTGTGTCCGGCGCGGCCTGGTTGATTTCTTCGAGGGTCGGCATGCGTTTTTCGGCGAACTGGAATTCGTTCCAGCCACCGACCACGCGCACCCATTGCGGAGTCGGCGTGCGGTCGGCCTGATCCTTGAGCATGCGCAGCGCGTCGGCCAGCGATGGCACGCCTTCCCAGCGCAGTTCGAGGTTGTAGTTCAAACCGCCACGAATCAGGTGCAAGTGCGAGTCGTTGAGGCCGGGGATGACGCAGCGGCCATGCATATCGACCACTTGCGTGTTCGGCCCGCGCAGGGCCATGGCCTGGTTGTCGTTGCCGACGACCACGAAGCGGCCGTCAGTGATGGCCACGGCACTGGCCAGTGGTTTGGTGCGGTCTACGGTATGAAACTGGCCATTGAATAAAATCAGATCGGCGCTCATCGCAGTTCCTCAAGCAAAGTGAAAAGGAGCAAACCCCGCGCGCTCAGCGTGGCGAGGTCTCTTGGGAATCGAGGTGTTCATGGGCCTGGCTGGCTTCGAGCCACGGCGTAAACAAACGGGTGACCGGCGGCATTACCACGTACACCACCGACAGGACGATGGTCAGGGTGATCAGGAACGTGGCGACCACGTAGTTGGAAAGCAGCGGATGCAGCGCCAGCAGCGGCCCCCAGATCAGCGGCACGAGCAAGGTGTGCGGCAGAATCACCAGCAGCGTGACCACCGCTTGCTTCCAGCGCGGCGGCGGCGAAGCGGCATCGGCCAGTGGGGTAAACCAGAATTCATTGATCGGCGCGACTTCGGTCTGATCGCCATCAGCCAGCATTGGCGCGGCTTCGGCGACCAACGCCTGACGCTGCGACGACTCCAGCCAGCCTTGCATCGCTTCGGTGGAGCTGAAGCGCAGCACGCAGGTATAGAAATCGAGACGACCGCGCTTGCCGCGCACCACGTCCACACCCAGATGCCCTTCCCGCTGCCCTGCCACGTGGACGATATTGCGCAGCCAGGCCTCGTACGCCGACTCGAAACCGGCCTTGACCCGGTGTTTGATGATCAATGTGACCGTTTCGTCGGCCCCCGGCGCTTGTGGATTGAGGACTTCAGGCATAACGCAACACTCCGGGCAAACGAACAGGAATCACCAGCCGTCCCGGCCCGGCGATCAACACAGTGGTAAACAGGATCAACAGCAACCAGCCGAACTGCCCCTCGGCCACACTCCATTGCGGATGCACGACGAGCAGTGCCACCAGCAGCACAAAGAGAATAGGCACGCAGGCCAATCGCGCCAGTAACCCGGCGACGATCAGTAGTGGACAGAGGACTTCGGCGAAGATAGCCAGGATCAACGTGAGGCGGGATCCGAGGTGGAACGGGTCTTCGATCAGTTGCAGTTGCGCGGTGAAGTCCAACAGCTTGGGCAAGCCGTGGACCCAGAGTAAAAACAATCCGCCACTGACCCGCAGGAACAGCAGACCGACGTCGCGTGCCCGTTCATCTGTTGAGGCATTCATGACCCGACCCTTGAAATGTCATTGGCTGGAATCATGCCAATGATGGTCGGGAGGAAATTGGATGGGTGTGCTCAGTTCTTGCGATCAACCAGGTTACCGGAACGCCGAAGAACTCTGTGGGAGCTGGCTTGCCAGCGATAGCGGAGTGTCAGGCGCCGTCGCTGTTGGCTGAGCTGACGCCATCGCTGGCAAGCCAGCTCCCACAGGGTTTCTGAAAGTCCACAAGTTCTGTGTGGGAACGATCAGTGGTCCCGGTTAGCCTGGCACTTCGAGGTTATCCAGTACCCGATTCACCGCCAGCTCGCCGAGCATGATCAACTGCGCAATCCCCAACAGCGCCCTGCGCTGCGGCGCGGGCAACAGGTGGGCAACGTCCTGGGCGATGGTTTTGGCCGAGGCGAGTGTTTCGCTGGCATCGGTCAGCAGTTCTTCGTTTTTGGTGTCGGCGGTTACCGCCTACATGCCGCGGGTTCTGCGTGGGGGTGGCGTGGCGCCGGGTGGAAGGAGGTAATGGTCGAGCGCGCGGTCGGCAGCTTCGTGGAGTTTTCTCGAATCGATGGATTCGTAGGGAGATGTGGGGTCGATGTCTGGCGGGATGGGTGGCGACCGTATGCAGGTTAGCGAACCGGTAAAAAGGCAACCCGGTAGACCCGAAGGTCTCCCGCATACAGCCGCCATAGCGAAGTGCAGACGATAGCCTGCGACGAAGCATGGAGCGCTGATGCTCTTTTTTGGTCCGAGTCGCTAAACCCGATCGCTGAGTTTTCAGCGACCACCAAACGATAAAGACCCGACCACAAGCGCACAAGCCGGCGGATTCTGGCTTAGCTGTAGGCAAAGGCGCAAGGCTGCGTAGCCTGAAAGAGTGTCTGATGGTGTTGCTTAAACGGCGATGTTTAAAGCACCAACAACTCGAGATTCACACCCGATCCCTGTAGGAGTGAGCCTGCTCGCGATAGCGGTATTCCAGTGACATAGATTTTGGCTGACACGACGCCATCGCGAGCAGGCTCACTCCTACAGGGGATCGATGTGTATGGGAGATATGCGCAGGGATTCAAATCGCTGGAATATCCAGCGGCGCCGCCATGAACTGGCTGATCCGCGCGCGCAACCATTTCTCCGCCGGGTCGTTGTCATGCACCCCGCTCCACGCCATCGACAATTGCGCCGCATCGATCGGGAACGGCGGATCTTCGGCGCGCAATGCACAGCCCTCAACCAACGCGCAGGCAGCGTAATCCGGCACGGTGGCGATCATCTCGGTGCCGGCGAGCAAGGCGCGCAGACCGCTGAATTGCGGCACGCCCAACACGACGCGGCGACTGCGTCCGACCTTGGCCAGGTCCATGTCGATATTGCCGCTCAGGTCGCCGGAGAACGACACCATCGCGTGTGGGCGCTCGCAGTATTCGTCCAGCGTCAGCGGCCCAGGTCGATCATCGCCGCGCAGGACTTTGCAGGGAATGTCGCGCAGTTTTTTGCGCTTGGCGTTGGCCGGCAATTCAGTGGTGTAACTGACGCCGACGGAGATTTCTCCAGAGGCCAACAGTGCCGGCATCAACAAGTAATTGGCGCGGCGCACGACCACGACAATCCCCGGCGCCTCTTGCTGAAGCTGACGCAGCAACGGCGGAAACAGGCCGAATTCGGCGTCGTCTGACAGGCCGATGCGGAAAACATCGCAACTGCTCGCCGGTTCGAACTCCTTGGCCCGGCTGACCGCGCCGGAGATGACGTCCATCGCCGGTTGCAGCTCCTTGAGAATCGCCAGCGCCCGCGCAGTCGGCTCCATGCCACGCCCGTTGCGCAGCAACAACGGATCATCGAACAGATCGCGCAAACGGCCCAACGCAGCGCTGACTGCCGGCTGGCCCATGAACAGTTTTTCGGCGACGCGGGTCAGGTTCTTTTCGAACATCAGCGCTTCGAAAATCACCAGCAGGTTCATGTCGACGCGACGCAGATCGTTACGGTTCATGGGCATGTTTTCCTTTTCGGTGTCAGCTGCTTTGGCGAGTGGGCGCTGCGCACTTTACTCGATTAACGGCACCTTGGCCGCGCGCTTGTACGGACCGTATTCCACGGGCACCCACTGAAACTGTTTGCCTTGCGCGGTGATATGACCGATGCCCGGGAACGGCAGGTGCGCCGCCGTCACCCACGTCTTGCTGGCCACCGCCGCACTGAAGACTGCCTGACGAGCGTTGATCGCTTGCGCACTGTTGACATCAAAACCGATAGACACTTCCGGATGCTCAAACTGCACAGCGAGGTTATGCACCAGATCCCCCATGAAGACGATGCTCTGATTCTGCGAGGTGAAACGGTAAGTGGTGCTGCCCGGCGTATGTCCGGCTTCCAGTGTCGCTTCGACTAATCCCGGCAACGGCGAGTGGCCAGCGGCGAACGTCTTGAAGCGCCCGGCGGCGACGTAGGCCGCCGTGGAGTCCTGGGCGATCTTGAAAAACTCTTTGGCGCCGGCCGGAGCTTTGGCCAGCGCGGTCGGATCGAGCCAGTAATCCGCTTCCGCCTTGGCGGCGTACACCGTGGCATGCGTGAACAACGCTTGTTTCTGTGCATCGACCAGACCACAGACATGATCAAGGTGCAGGTGCGTCAGCAAGATCGTATCGACCTGCTCTGGCTGGTAGCCGGCCGCCCGCATATTCGCCAGGAGCTGCCCGGCGGTGGCGCCAATGCATTGCCCGGCGCCGCTGTCGACCAGAATCAGTTGCTTGCCGGTATTGACCAGAAAGGCATTGAACGCGGTCTGGACACCCGGGGTTTCAATCGAACGGCGTGCCAGCAGCGCGCGGATCTGACTCTGACTCATGCCCTGCAACAGTTTCGGCGACAGGTCGTTGTAGCCATCGAATAAAGCGGTGACCTCGTAATCCCCTACGGCCAGGCGGAAATAGCCCGGCGCCTGAGTGCCCTGCTGTGGTGCCTGCGCCATGGCACCGGAAGTCACCAGCGCACACGTCAACGTCATCGCTGCTTTTAGGATGCCTTTCATTTGATTCCCCTTGGACCTGCCGATTGCAGCGCCCCATCGGTTCGCCACGCTTGCAGTCATCGTGCCGCAAACAGCGGGGCGCAGACTTGCAGGGATGTGCTGAGTTCAGGTCAATGCGCTGGAATTAACAACGATTAACTCGCCAGCCTCCCGCCCTCGACCAACAATGAAACCCTCTGCGCAGCGTTGTTTTTTTGACCTGAGGGGATGCGCCGACCGTGCATTCCCCATCGACACGGACTTTGGCCATGGCTCATTTACAGCACAGCGTCGCCCTCGCCCCTGCCAGCGAACCGCGCAAGACCGGGATCGGCGGGCTCAGTCCGCAACGTGAACGACAGGTCAAACAGCTGATCCTCGAACGCCTCGGCGAAAGCCTCGAGGTCACCGAACTGGCCCGCGCCTGTTCACTGTCACGCAGCCATTTTTCCCGCGCCTTCAAATGCAGCACCGGGGTGTCGCCGCAGGACTGGATTCGCACCCAGCGCATCGCGCGGGCCAAGCTGTTGATCCAGCACACCGACCTGAGCCTGACGCAAATCAGCCTGGAATGCGGGTTCTGCGATCAGGCGCATTTCTGCCATATGTTCACCCGCAGCGAAGGCATCAATCCGTTTGCCTGGCGCTGCCAGATCATGCGTGAACCGAAAGCTCACCGTTTACAACCTGCCGTGTTTTGAGCCCGGCAACCGTTGCACTGACGCTCGAACCTGAGGATTATGCCGGGACACCCCGGATCAGAATGCCTGCGCATGCGCGCCGCACTACTCCGCTCTGTCCGCCGCAGCACCGCAGGAGTGAGTCGTTGAGTCTTTTGCCGAATCAGGCCCTCGGTTTTGGCCCCTATCGGATTCATCCCGGACAACGGCGCGTGCTCGAAGGCGAGCAGCCGTTACGTCTGGGCCGACGGGCAATGGACATCCTGCTGATTCTGCTGGCCCATGCCGGCGAAGTGGTGAGCAAGCAGCAATTGATGGCCGGGGTCTGGCCGGACAGCGTGGTCGAAGAGATCAACCTGCGGGTGCACATGGCAGCGCTGCGCAAGGCGCTCGGTGACGGTCAGGCCGGCCAGCGTTACATCATCACCGTGGCGCAACGGGGCTACAGTTTTGTCGCGCCAGTGTTGCTGGAATCCATGGAGGAGCGTCCTGTGGGCGATGTCGGCGGTCGGCACAATCTGCCCTTGCGGCGCACGCGGATGATCGGCCGCCAACCGCTGGTCGATAGTTTGATGACGCAGTTGCCGCGCCAGCGCTGCATCACCCTGGTCGGCCCTGGCGGGATCGGCAAGACCACCGTGGCCCTGCGGGTAGCCGAGCAGTTGATCGGACACTATCGCGACGGCATTCGTCTGGTGGATCTGGCACCGCTGAGCGATCCGCGGTTGATCTGTTCACACCTGGCCGCCCTGCTTGATCTGGCACTCCTCGAGGGCGAACCGCAGACGGCGCTGGTCAAAGGTCTGCAACAGCGGCAGATGCTGTTGCTGCTCGACAACTGCGAGCATTTGATTGATGCCGTCGCGGCGCTCAGTGAAAGCATTCTGCGCGGCGCGCCGAAGGTGCATATCCTCGCCACCAGCCGCGAGAGCCTGCGGGCGGAAGGCGAATTCGTGCAGCGTCTCGATTCGCTCGAATACCCATTGATGAACGCGACATTGAATCGTCAGCAAGCGCTGGATTATTCGGCGCTGCAACTGTTCATCGAACGGGCCACGGCCGCGCAGGAAAGCTTTGAACTGAGCGATGCGCAGTTGCCGCAAGCAATCGAGATCTGCCACCGACTCGACGGTATTCCATTGGCGCTGGAGCTAGCGGCAGCGCAGGTCGCCGAACTGGGCCTGGAAGGTTTGCTGAGCCAGTTGCAGGGCCGTTTGCCACCGCTGGCAGCGGGTAATCAAAGCAGTCTTGAGCGCCATCTCACCCTGCGCGCCACGCTGGACTGGAGTTTCAACCTGCTCGACCGGTGCGAACAAACCTGCCTGCGCCGTCTGAGCGTGTTTTGCGGAGGGTTTACCCTGGAGTCGGCGGCGGCCGTCATCGTCGGCCAACAGATTGATCCGGGGGTGGTGTGTGTATCGATCACCCAACTGGTGGCGAAATCCCTGCTCAGCGTCGAAGTCGGTGACGAAGAGGTGTTCTATCGTCTGCTCGACACGACCCGCCGCTATGCACTGGAAAAACTCGAGCACGCCGCCGAATGCGAAGAAACCCGCGAACGCCACGCCGAACGCTGCCTGGCATTGATGCAACAGGCGCAAAGCGATTGGGAAATGACGCCGACGGCTTTGTGGATCGAGCGTTACGCCCGAGGGCTGGAAGACCTGCGCGCGGCGCTGGACTGGAGCCTTAACGGTGTCGGCCCGGGTAGTCTGGGGATTCGCCTGACAGCAGCGTCGGCGCCCCTGTGGCAAGAGTTGTCGCTGCTCAAGGAGTACGGCGGCTATGTGCGGCGGGCGCTGAGCCTGCTCAATGAACTCGGCGAATCCTGCCCGCGTCTGAAAATCTCTCTGAAACTGGCCCTCGGCAGCGCCTGTTATCACACGTGGGGAGGCACCCCGGAAACCATCCAGGCGTTCGTCGAGGCTCGCCAGTTGGCCCTCGAACACGACGACGTCGCCGGGCAATTGCGCGCGGTGTCCGGACACATGGCGGTCAACCTCAGTTGCGGGCACTACCGCATGGCGCTGGCGCAGAGTGAACAGTTCGACCGCCTCGGCCTGCACGGCGATCCGCTGTTGTCACTGAGTACCCATCGCTTGCGCGTATTGGCCCTGCACTATGCCGGCGACCAGTTGCAGGCGCGCATTCACGCCGAACAGGTCCTCCAGCGCATGGCGCAAAGCGGCCATGTCAACCGCTTCACTCATGGCTTTGGCGTGCAATACGACCAGAGCGTCGCGTCGCTGACGGTGCTGGCACGGGTCTTATGGATGCAAGGTCTGCCGGAACAAGCCTGGCGCACGGCGCGGCAGGCCCTGGACATTGCCGTACAGATCGACCATGGCACCTCGATTTGCTACACCCTCGCGCTGGCGAGTTGCCTGATCGCTCATTACAACGGTGATCAACAAAACGCCCGGGCGCTGTTGCAGCTGTTGCTGGAGCAGTCGCAGAAACATTCGGTGCTGCTGTTCAACACGTGGGCGCGGCACTACGCGCAGGTGATTGACGCGCAAGCCAAGGCGTCAGTGCCCAAGGACAGCAGCGGGCTGATACGGGAAATCATGGTGACACTGGATGGCCGTTTTATGGATGACGCGCTGCTTGAGCGGGCGCTGAGTGGTGATGCCGGGTGGAGCACGGCGGAGATCCTGCGGGCTCGGGCAAATTCGTTATTGAGTGACGATCCGGGTTGTCTGGACGGGCCCCTTCGCGAGCAAGCTCGCTCCCACATGGGTTCTGAGCACACCCAAAATCTCCGTGGGAGCGAGCTTGCTCGCGAAGAGGTTCTCCTAAACGCCACCAATATTCAGCAAGCCGAAGCACTCCTGCAACAATCCCTGGCCATCGCTCGCGCCCAAGGCGCGCTCGCCTGGGAACTGCGCAGCGCTACTTCATTGGCGCAACTCTGGCAGCGCCAATCGCGCTGTAGCGAGGCGCTGGATTTGCTCAGTCCGATCTATCAACGCTTCACCGAGGGCTACGCGACCCCGGACTTGCGCAAGGTGCGCTTGCTGATCGACGAGTTACGCGAGGGCGTGCACTCCTGAGGCCAGACGAATCCGCTTGATGTAACGCACATGCCGGCGTTCAAGCTCAATCCCTTCACCGCTGCGCTCAAGTTGCTCGCGGGCATAGCAGCGGGTGGTATTGAGCATCCGGTATCGGCCCGCACTGCCGCCCCGCTCCACCGTCAACAACGACTTCAGTGCCAGACCTTCGATGATCACGGCGAGCCGCTGCGGAGCCAGTTGCGCACAGCTGATCACCGCCAGCGCCGCCTCCAGCGTAAACGCCATTTTGAACACCGATAGACGCTGCAGTACGCGTTGTTCCTGCTCACTCAAGCGCTGATAGCACCAGTCGAATGCCGCCTGCATGGATTGGTGCCGTGGCACAGCCGTGCGCCGGCCATGGCTGAGCACTTGCAGGCCGTGGGCCATTTGCGCCTGCAAGCCGACCACCGCCAGTGCATCGATCTGCGCCGCCGCCAGTTCGATTGCCAGCGGCAAACCGTCGAGTTGCCGACAGATCTCGACCACGACTTTGACGTCCTGCTCACGCAGGCGGAAATCATGCTGTCGCGCCCGCGCACGGCTGACGAACAACTGTACCGACGAATGGCCCATGGCTTCAGTGATGCAATCGGTTGCCGAGCGCTTCGGAATGGCCAGCGGTGGCACGTACTGAAGCGTTTCCAGACTGACGTGCAAGGCTTCGCGGCAGGTGGCGAGAATCGACAGTCGAGGCGCGGCTTCGAGCAACGTTTCAAGCGCTGTTCTGCAAGCGTCGCGGTGGTGGTCACAGTTATCCAGCAGCAACAAGGCATGGCGAGTCGAGAGCCCGGTCAAATCGCACTCCAGGGTGCGCAGCACATGATCGAGGAGCGACGTGTCGCCGTCGATCAAGCTCAGATCGACCTGCCACACGCCGTCTCGGTAGTACTGCAACAACAGCTCCGCGACCCGCAATGCGACAGTGGATTTACCCACGCCGGCCGCCCCCGTGACGGTCATCAGCCGACACAGCGGCATTTGCCGCACCAGCCCGCCGACCAGCGAGTCGCGCCCGGCGACCGAGGTCAGGCGCGCAGGCAAATTATGCTGAGGCGTTTGCAGCCCCTCGAAGACCACTTGCGCGGCGCTGTCGCAACGCACCGGGGCAATAAAGCTGTAACCACATTGCGGCACGTTAACGATGTAGCGCTGACCGTTTTCGCCGTCACCCAAGGCGCGCCTGAGCGCGGCGATGTGCACGCGCAGATTGATCTCCTCGACCACCGACGTGGGCCACACCAAAGCAATCAACTGCTCTTTTCTGATCACTCGACCGGCACGCTCGACCAGCACTTGCAGGATGTCCAGCGCACGACCGCCCATGCGCAAGGGCCGATCTCCATCGAGTATCAGCCGTTGCCGCAGGTGGAAGGCGTAAGGGCCGAAATGCAGCACCGACGCCGTGTTCAAATCGTTGAGGCTATCCATGCCAACTATCTTGGCAGCCTCAGATGACGCGACAACCGCTAGACGAGGCGCAGCACGGACATCCGGGTGCGCCAGACGGACACAAGCGCTCTAGCTGAACTGTTCGCGGTACTGCGCGGGGGTCAGGCCGAGCTTTTCAGCGAACAGCGAACGCATGTGCCGGACACTGCCGAAACCGCTTTTGTAAGCCACGGTTTTAAGCGGCAGATCGCTGGTTTCCAGCAGATTTCGCGCGCAGTCGATGCGCGCACTTTGCAGAAATTCCATCGGCGTCATGTTGATATCGCGGGTGAATACCCGCGCAAAGTGCCGCGCACTCATGTTGGCAATGGCCGCCATGCGTTCGACCGTGAACGCTTCGTCGAGGTGTTCCAGCACGTAGCTTTGCGCGCGGGTGATCGGCGTTTCCTGCGGTGCCACAGCGGCCATCAGCGGACTGAACTGGGCCTGCCCGCCCTGCCGTTTCATTACCACCAGCAGAACTTTGGCGACATCCTGGGCAAGTTTCTTGCCGTGATCGCGGGCGATGACGGCGAGCGCCATATCGATCCCGGCGGTGACACCGCCCGAGGTGATCAGGTTGCGATCTTCGACATAGATCTGATCGGTCGTGACATGGGCTTTCGGGAATCCCTTGATCAGGCGTTCGGTGTAATTCCAGTGCGTGGTCACACGATAACCATCAAGCAATCCGGCATGACCCAGTACAAACGCGCCAGTGCAGATCGAGCCGTAACAGTCGACACGCTGGACAGCGCCTTTGAGCCAGGCGAACAACGACGGGAATTGTTGGTTGTAGGCGCCCGGGCCGCCCGGTACCAACAGCAGATCATAATGTTCGGTGTTGTCGTCGATAGTTCGGTCGGCATGCACCAACACACCATTGGACGCCCGAAGAGGACCACGCTCGGTGCCAAGCGTGATCAATTGATAATGCGCATCGGGTTTCAGGTAGCGGTTGGCAACCGAAAAAACCTCCAATGGCCCGGCCATGTCGAGCAGAAGAAAATCGGGGAACAGCACCATTGCCACGGTTTTCATGGGATGACATCACTTCAATCAAAGAAACATGAGACAGGCCAGACATTATGGCCAAGTCAGACATCGCAGGCGCAAGAGTTTGTGTGAAGGGTATCGCATAACTGTCAACCTGATCAGGACAGTCTTTCAATTTTCAGCTACTTATTGCCTCACTCAGTAAACAGTAACCTTCTCCTCACTCGGACGAATTCACGTCCCGCAAGGAGAATTCATCATGCTGACCCTTCGCAAAGCCTCCGATCGTGGCCTCGCCAATCATGGCTGGTTGAAGTCCTTTCACACCTTTTCCTTCGCCAGCTACCGCGACCCTCGCGAACAGGGTTTTTCCGACCTGCTGGTGATCAACGATGACCGCGTTGCCGCCGGTAAAGGCTTCGGCCAACACCCGCATCGCGACATGGAAATCTTTTCCTACGTGCTGGAAGGTGCGCTGGAACACAAGGACACGCTGGGCACCGGCTCGGTCATCCGCCCGGGTGACGTGCAATTGATGAGCGCCGGCAGTGGCGTGGCACACAGTGAGTTCAACCATTCGGCGAGCAAACCGGTGCACTTCCTGCAGATCTGGATTGTGCCGGAGGTTGCCGGTGCCAAACCGCGCTATCAACAGGAGCATTTCACCGCACAGAAAAAACGCGGTCGTCTGCAGTTGATCATTTCGCCGAACGGCCACGACGGCTCGCTGAAAGTGCGTCAGGATGCACGGGTCTTCGCCGGGCTGTTCGACGGCAAGGAAAGCGCCACGCTGGAACTGGCGGCCAACCGCTATGCCTATGTACATGTCGCACGTGGCAGTGTTGAACTCAATGGCCAACCATTGCAGGAAGGTGACGGCGTGCGGGTTCGCGAGGAGCAGTTGCTGACCTTGAGCAACGGTGTCGATGCCGAGGTGCTGGTGTTTGACTTGCGGCCGCAGGAATTGCCAGAAATGCCATGATCCGGTGTTTCAATGCTCACGAAAAACGGCCTTCTTTGAAGGCCGTTTTCTATTGTGCTAATTCGGTTGTTTGTTGCGAAGCAGGTCTTGGTGCGCCTATATCTTTACCTACCTGGATCGCCGCGAGTGTCGTCTGCAAGGTGGTTAACACCGCTGCCTGATTGGCGAAGTGCGCCCCCACGACGACGGTGATCATTCCAAGAAAATGGACGGCTGTCGTCGCCCAGTAATGCGCCTTTATTGTCGAGGCATGTTTGATGGCTTCTTTTGATTCTTCGGCGATTCGCTGTACACCGTCCCACATCAGATCGTATCGTTTATCCCTCTCCATTTGAGCCTTGTCTCGCTCAGCCTGAGTCAACAGGTAAGCATCGATTCTTGCCGACACACCCTCGACCCGAGCGTCCATCCTGGTCTCGATGGTTTCGATCCTGGCATTGAACTCTTCACGACTTATAGCGTTCATGGCTTTAGCATTCCGACTTTTACTCGACAGATCACTGACTGGATTTTGACTGAATTCCGTGGTTTTCAACTCGACACCTTCCTGGCTCTGACCCTACCGTCCCTGGTATTAACATCAGTGAAAGCCTGACGTCACTCACCGAGCTGATGAAACGATAGGCCCCATCCAGAATGCTGACAAGCCGGGAGATTCTGCCTCTGGCGTAGGCCGTTTCGTCAGAAGTTGTAGCCCTGCCAAAACAGCATTTACCTACTCATTCTCCGACGCGAACACGTCGACAATCTGCTCGATCACCGCCCTCACCCGCGCGGTATGGCGCAGGTCTGCGTGGGTTACCAGCCATACCTCATACGGGAGCGGCGTCGTGCGCTCCGGCCAGAGCCTGATCAAGCCGTCGCGCTCGCCCATGTACACCGGGATTTCTCCTACACCCAAACCGGCAGCAATCGACCGGCGCACAAGCAAACTGGAACTGAGGCTGGCGACGATCCGACCGCGACTCAACGGCTCAGACACCAACGTCAGGTCTTTTTTGCCTTGCAGATACGGTTGATAAACCACCAGATCATGCCCTTCAAATGCCGTGCCCGGCTGCGGCACGCCATTGCCGTCTATATAGGCTTGGGAAGCAAACAGCCCCACCGGCCATCGGGCAATTCGCCGGGCGATCAGGTCCGGATTGTCCGGTCGGGTATTGCGCACGGCGATATCCGCCTCGCGCTTGGCCAGGCTGAGGATTTGCGTGGAGGCATCCAGTTGCACGCGCACATCCGGGTGCCGTGCATGCAAACGGGCAATGGCCGGAATCAGAAAGTCGATGGCCAGCGAATCGGTGGTACTGACGCGCACCGTGCCGGTCAGGCGATCGTCCAGGCCTTGAATCTGCCGCTCCAGCTCCAGCGCCGAATGCTCCATTTTCTCCACGTTTTTGAGCGCCGCTTCGCCGACGGCCGTCAACGCGTAACCGTCGGAGGTGCGCAAGAACAACGTCGCGTCCAAGGACTTTTCCAGTGCCGTGATGCGCCGCCCGACGGTCGCCTGATCGACCCCCAGAATCCGTGCCGCACCCCGCAGCGTCGACTCGCGGCAAACGGCGAGAAACACCCGTGCGTCATCCCAATTCATGTTGCCTCCGTATGATGCAAATACGCATCAGCGTGCCGCTTAATCGCTGCATTAACGCAGCAAAGATAGCCGATATGCTGAACGCCATAAACCTTCCGCGAGATCGCTATCATGCGCACTTCAAACTCCACCGGTATCTGGCTGCCGATCTTTGCCGGCCTCTGCGCCAGCCTGGTCAGCATCGGACTGGCGCGTTTCGCTTACACGCCGTTGATTCCTTCGCTGATTGAAGCGCAGTGGTTCAGCGCCAATGATGTGGTCTACCTCGGTGCGGCCAATCTGGTGGGCTACCTGATCGGCGCCCTGCTCGGCCGGCCGACAGCGCGCTGGCTCGGTAATAAAAATGCCTTGCGCTTGATGATGCTGATCGTCACCGCCGCATTTTTTGCCTGTGCATTTCCCTTGTCGGTGAGCTGGTTCTTCGGCTGGCGGCTGCTGTCCGGGATTGCCGGTGGCGCGATCATGGTGTTGGTGGCGGCGACGGTATTGCCGCATGTTCCAGCCGCACGCAAAGGGTTGGCCAGTGGCGCGATTTTTCTCGGCATCGGTCTCGGCATTGCCGGCTCCGGGACGCTGGTGCCGCCGCTGTTGAGCCTGGGTTTGCAGGCGACTTGGCTGGGCCTGGGCGCATTGGCCCTGTTGCTGACTGCGCTGAGCTGGTTCGGCTGGCCGTCCGATTTTGCGCACCCGGTGGCTGCGCACGAAACGGCGTCCGTTGAACCAACGCCGCGCGCGGTCTACGTGCTGTTTGCCCAATATGCCTTTATGGCCGCTGGTCTGGTGCCGGCGATGGTGTTTCTGGTGGATTACGTGGCGCGTGGACTCGGCGCCGGGGCGCATGTCGGCGCGTTGATCTGGGTGATGTATGGCTTGGGCGCTATTGTTGGCCCGGTGAGTTATGGCTTTCTCGCCGATCAATTGGGCGCGCGGGCCGGCATTCGCCTGGTGCTGGTGGTGCAGGCGATTGCCCTCGGGTTGCTGGCGCTGACTCACTCGTTTCTCGCGCTGGCGTTGCTGGCGGTGATTCTCGGTTCATTTCCGCCCGGCATCGTGCCGCTGGCGCTGGCGCGAGTGCATGAGCTGGTGCCGGAGCACCATCGCCAGCAGATCGCCTGGAGCCGTGCCACGGTATCGTTCGCCACCTTTCAGGCGCTGGCCGGTTTTGCCTATTCGGCGCTGTTCAATGCCAGCGGCGGTCATCACGCGTTGTTATTCGTCATTGCCGCTGGCGCGATCGTCATGGCGCTGCTGCTGGAGCAAGCCATGAAATGGCTGCCCGCCCCTATTGAGCTGCGCTGCTGTGCAAATTGAAGGGAATCATTGTTTGCGCAGCGCGCTCCCATCTACAGAACTTATGCCAACAGGAATCGATATGTCCCTGCCCAACGAAATGACCCGAATCGAAATTACTGAACCCGGCGGCCCCGAGGTATTGCAACCGCGACGCGTGCCGCTGCCAGTCGCCGCAGAAGGCGAGGTGCTGATCCGCGTGCACGCCGCCGGGATCAATCGACCGGATGCCTTGCAGCGAGCCGGCAAATACCCGATGAAACCCGGCATGAATCCAATCCCCGGGTTGGAGGTTGCCGGCGAAGTCGTGGCACTCGGGACGGGTGTCAGCCAGTTCGCCGTGGGCGACAAAGTCTGCGCGCTGACCAACGGCGGTGGTTATGCCGAATACTGCGCAGTCCCGGCCGGCCAGACCTTGCCGATTCCCGACGGTCTGGACTGGCTCCACGCCGCCGCGATCCCGGAAACCTTCTTTACCGTGTGGGCCAACCTGTTCGGCCTCGGCGGTGCCAGCCGTGGCCAGCGCGCGCTGATTCATGGCGGCACCAGCGGCATCGGCACTACCGCACTGATGCTGTGCCGCGAACTCGGTATAGAAGCGTTCGCCACCGCCGGCAGCCCGGACAAATGCGCAGCGATCAGCAAGCTTGGCGGCTTGCCGATCAACTATCGCGAAGAACAGTTCGCCCAAGTCATCGCCGATAAAACCGCAGGCCAGGGCGTCAATGTGATCCTCGACATCATGGGTGGCTCGTATCTCAACGATAACGTCAGCGCCCTGGCGATGGATGGTCGTCTGGTCATGCTTGGCTTCCTCGGCGGCGCTCGGGCCAATGACTTTGATCTGCTGGCGATGATGGCCAAACGTGCGGTGATTACCGGCTCGCTGTTGCGCGCCCGTACCGCAGCCGAAAAAGCCGCGATCGCCGATCAACTGCGTGAGCACGTATGGCCGGCGCTGGCTGCCGGGCGCTGCCTGCCGATGATCGACAAGGTCTACCCACTCGTCGACGCCGCTCAGGCTCATGCGCACATGGAAGCTGGCGACCATATCGGCAAGATCGTTCTGCGGGTCGTGTGAGTCTTCGCAGCATTTGGTAATCGTTGCGCCGGGGCGGTGGTCGAAAAACTCACGCGCAGAGCGAGGCATCTGGTAAAAAGCCTTCTTTGTCTGCGCCTGAGTGAAACGTTTAATGTTCCTGTCCTTCATGACGCGTCTGCGCCGCCGCCGTTTGGCGTTCGCCTGCATGGCCGCGCTGATTATCGGCGTGCCGACCAGTTGTGCCGTACTCGAACACACCGAACGCAAACTGCTGTTTCGCATCGAGCCCGGCACGGCGGGTTGGTATCACGGCCTGCCCGGCAGCGTGCAGGAACTCGACCTGCAACCGAAGAGCTTCAAGGCCGGGCAGAACATTCATGCCTGGTGGTGGCCGGCGGAAAAGGCCAATGCGCCGGCGATTCTTTATTTGCACGGCGTACGCTGGAATCTCACCGGGCAACTGTTCCGCATCGAACAATTGCGCGCGGCGGGTTATTCGGTGCTGGCCATCGACTATCGCGGATTCGGCAAGAGTCACGGTGATCTGCCATCGGAAAGCAGCGTTTACGAAGATGCGCGGGTGGCGTGGGAGCGCTTCAAACTGCTGCAACCGGACCCGGCCAAACGCCTGATCTACGGGCACTCCCTCGGTGGCGCCGTGGCCATCGATCTGGCCGCGGAACTCGGCCAGGCCGCCGCTCGCGATCACTCTGCATTACCGGTGCGCGGGCTGGTAATCGAGTCCACCTTCACCACGCTGGCGGATGTCGCCGCGTCAGTCGCCAACACCTCACTGCCGGTGCGCTGGCTGCTCTCGCAGAAATTTGATTCGATCGACAAGATTGCCGACATTCACATGCCGCTGCTGGTGGTGCACGGTCTGGCTGACGCGTTCGTTCCACCGCGTTTCAGCGAACAACTGTTCAACGCCGCGCAACAACCCAAGCGCCTGTTGCTGGTGCCGGGCGCGACGCACAACAACAGCATGGCGCTCGGCGGGCAGAATTACCGCAAGGCGCTCGACAGCCTGATGCAGAGCAAGCCCGTCCCTCGGGTGGCCGGGCCGACAAACTTGCGCAGTGGGCGGGACACTTAACGGTAGCCGCGAGCCTGCAAATCGAACAGTTGCGCGTAGTGTCCGGCGGCGGCGATCAGTTGATCGTGGCCGCCCTGCTCGAGGATTTGGCCTTGTTGCAGCACGATGATGTGATCGGCATTGCGCACGCTGGAAAAACGATGGGAAATCAGCAAGGTCATGCGCCCTTCGCTGTGCTGGCTGAAATGCTCGAATACCGCCGCTTCGGCCGCCGGATCCAGGGCGGAAGTCGGTTCATCGAGGATCAGAATGTCGGCATCACGGCGCATGTACGCACGGGACAAGGCAATCTTCTGCCACTGCCCGCCAGACAATTCCTGGCCACCGGCAAACCAGCGTCCCAACTGCGTGGCATAACCCTTGTCGAGCCCTTCGATGAAGGGAGCCGCCATGCCTTGGGCCGCGGCCTCCTGCCAGCGTTGCGCGTCGTTGAACGCCAGGGTATCGCCGACGCCAATGTTTTCTCCGACGCTGAACTGATAGCGGATGTAATCCTGAAAAATCACGCCAATGCGCCGCCGTAACGCGGTTTCCTGCCAATCCTGCAAATCGCTGCCGTCGAGCAGGATGCGCCCTTGATCGGGGCGATAGAGCCGGGTCAGTAACTTGATCAGTGTGGTCTTGCCGGATCCGTTCTCCCCGACCAGCGCCATGCTTTGGCCTGGCACCAGTTGCAGATCAATGTTTTCCAGGGCCGGCCGACTGGCGCCCGGATAACGGAAACCGACGTTTTCGAAACGCAAACCATCGCCCGGGCACGCTCCGACCGTCAGGTGGCCGGTATCGACCTGAACCGGTTCGGCCAGGTATTCATAAAGACTGGTCAGATAGAGGCCGTCTTCGTACAGGCCGCTGATCGCACTCAGACTGCTGCTTACCGCGCCTTGGCCTTGCTTGAACAACACCAGATACATGGTCATCTGGCCGAGGCTGATCTGGCCATGCACGGCATCGATCACTACCCAGGCATAGGCCACGTAGAACGCCGCAGTACCGAGCAGGCCGAGGCCGAAACCCCAGCCGTCGCGCCGCAGTGTCAGGCGCCGGTCTTCGGCATACAGCCTGGCGAACGTGTCGCGGTAACGTTGCAGCAGCAGCGGTGCAAAGCCGAACAGCCTGACCTCTTTGATATACGTTTCGTGGGACAGCAAGGTTTCGATGTAGCTCTGCTGGCGACTCTCCGGCGCGCGGCGGGTGAACAGACGAAAGGCGTCCCCGGAAAAATGCGCCTCGGCAAAGAACACCGGCAACGCACCGACCACCAGCAGCACCAGCGCCCAGGGGGAGAAGTGCACCAGCAGCACACCAAAGCTGATCAGCATGATCAGGTTTTGAATCAAGCCCAACGACTTCATGACCAGCGCCAGTGGCCGGGTCGACGCCTCGCGACGCACGCGCACCAGTTTGTCGTAGAACTCGGAGTTCTCGAACTGCACCAGTGACAGGGTCTGTGCTTTTTCCAGGATCAGCGTATTGACCTTCTGCCCCAGTTGCACACGCAGCAGCGACTGCTGCACCGACAGTGCCCGTTGCGTGCCGGACAACATTGCCAACACCCCCGCCTCCAACAACACGTAACGCAACACGGGCCACAGCGGTGCACTGCCATGTTGCGCGTGCAACTGCATCGCGGCAACCACGGCATCGACAATCCGCTGCCCCAGCCACGCCGCCAGTGCCGGCAGCAGCCCGGCCACCAACGTTGCCAGCACCAGCCCGAGAAACAAGCCACGCGATGTCCCCCAAACCAAGCGCAAGGCTCGCTGCGCCTGATCGAACAAGGAGGTGAAACGCGATAGATCAGGCATGGGGCATTGGACTCGGCAGGCGATGGCGGTGCGTTATGGTACTCCAGCGCTACGACTGAATTTCACACGACGAGCGCGTTATCGTCGACGCGCTTTTCAGAACAAAAACATCTGGAAGACTCTGGCCTTTCCGGCGTCCAACGCTCTGCTATGTTTTAACCGCCCTACGCGGAACCCGGCGAACCCCCGCCACGCTCCGCGCCTGACTGCCGGGAGCAGAGACATGAAAATCAACCCGTACCTGATCTTCAATGGTGACTGCCGCGAGGCGTTCACCTTTTACGAGCAAGCCTTGCAGGGAAAACTCGAGGCCATGATGACCTTCGGCGAAACACCCGCCGCCGAGCATGTGCCGAAAGAGCACCACCACCTGATCATTCACACCTGCCTGAAAGTCGGCGATCAAATGATCATGGCCTCGGACACCACGCCCGATCGGCCGACTCAAGGCATGAGCGGCTGTTCGATTTCGCTGAACGTCGACAGCATTGCCGAGGCCGAACGTGTGTTCAACGCACTGGCCAGCGACGGCCGCATCGACATGCCGCTGGAAGCGACGTTCTGGGCGGCGCGTTTCGGCATGCTGGTCGATCGTTTTGGCGTGTCGTGGATGGTCAATTGCGAGAGCGAAAAGTAACCCTGACATTTCGTCAGGCATGAAAAAGCCCAACCTGTTCAGGTTGGGCTTTTTGTATTAACGCTGGGCCAATTCATGGCGCACGCATTGTTCGTAATACGTCTGTTTGACCGCCGCAGGCTTGAGCTTCGACGAGCTGTTGTAGGTTTGCTCGGTAATCCCCATCGCCGTCATGCGCATCCACGGCTGCTGGAACCGGCGCACCTGCAATTGCTTACGCGCGCCATACAGCGAGACGCCTGACAGTTTCGATTGCTGGGCACCGGCAGCAATGTCCGAGCCCCAAGTGCAGGCAAAGCGATGGCTTTTACTCAGCTCTTTCGCCTGCACTCCCACCGCGAAAACAGCCAGGGAAAGCGTTGCAACGGTGATGACAATCGTCCGCATAAGCCAACCTAACCTTCTGAAAAAAGGCGATTTTGCCGGGGAAGCGAAAAGCCGGGGGCCAGCAGTTTGCCTCCTTGCCACTCGTCCGGTGGCCCGCACCTTTCGCCTCTCTGCACTTCCAAACTGTACACCCCTCAGTGGAGCGTACAGATAATGAACAAGAACATTGCTGCCCTGTCCTTCGCCAGCCTGCTCCTCATCGGCCCGATATGCGCGATGGCCGCCGAAAAGACGACTGCGCAATCCGCTGCCCCGCCGACGGCCCTGCCAGGGGTCAATCAGTCGAGCAGTAAACAATCTAACGACGACAAGGCGAACAAGAAGGGCGAAGAGTCCTCAGGTGGGAACGCGGGCGCGCAATCGCACGAAACGGCAAAGGATGCTGCGACTTCGAGTGATTCACATGACATCAAGAAAAAGCCAGTGCAATAACTCGTCCTGTTCAGTGCTGCTATGGCGTTTGTAAGCCGTAGCCACTAGCGAAGTCTGGTGCGATGGCAATATGATAGCCGCGCTGGCATCTCATGAAGAGTTGCCAGGGACCTACATTCAAGGAATGCACATGAAAGACTTCGTCATCGGCGTTAACAACACCGTCCTTTACATCGCCCTCGCGGTCATCTGGATCGCCGCCCTGGTGATGCTGAGCCAAAGTTTTCTCGCCGCTGTTGGCACCTTTGTTGTTGGTACTCTGAGCTGGTGCATCATCTCCGGGTTCTGGTTTGTGCAGTCGGCGACTTATGAAGAGTTGCGCAAGTTGAACGCCAAGAACAACTGAGCCAAGCCCAGAACGAATGATGGCGTAGCGGCGACGCTGCGGTAATAATCGGGCTAATCTGCCGCAGTTCTGCCTTGCAAAAATGACGTACAAAAAAGGCCAATGCTTAATGCATTGGCCTTTTTTATTTGAGATTGCCGGTCATCCGTAATACCCCAACCCAAACCAAATTGCCACCACCGGTCACGGAGGGCGGCGCCTGACTGGAGATCATCCATGGACTACAACTGCGCATACGTCCGGCAGCACTATCAGGTGCCCGCCGAGATGCCTATGAGCAGCTTCAGGATTACTGCCACAGCATCAAGGCGATGCTGCACTTCAAGGTCCGGCGCGCCTGATCTGCCATAACACTATTACAGTGCTACTGACTCAACCGCTCGATGAAATCAAGCAGGTTTTTAGTCAAGGTTGAAGCGGTAGCCCCGAAACCAACCCACTTCATAAGCGATGACTGGGAAACCAGTTCGGTCTTTTTTTCGATGGACTCACCTGCGATTGCTTTGATTCTCTCAATCACCACCTTAAGCACTTCAGGATCAGTGTCGGGGCTCAGCCCCAATTTCGAAAAAAGACTTCTATCTTGGAAATCAAAGACTTTTTTTACGTTTCGAAATTTGTTACTAGACCCAATGAACTCCAAATCCATATCTGATGGTGCGGAAACTCCGATACCACAGTCAGTGATGGTGTTGTTAGAAAAATCGATTTTGATAGGCAATGTTTCCCCTCCCTTTCGAAAGACAAAACACTACTCCTAAAAAATCAATCTGCCATCACGCCAGCCGGCGAGGATCCCTATGCAGGTTTTGTTCTGCAGTTACGGGAACGACTACATCGCCCTGATCCAGTGGGCGCATGAAAACAGAATACCGGACGTTACATGCCTCTACTCCGACACAGGATGGGCTTCAAAGGAATGGCCGGAGCGCGTAACGCGCGGTGAGGCACTAGCAAAGAGTTACGGATTCAAGACTGTGTAAACCCAGTCCGAGGGAATGGTCGCCTTAGCCAAGCGGAAACGCGGCTGGCCTGGCGCCGGCGGCCAAGGCCAGTTCTGCACTGCCGAACTGAAGGTACAGCCTGCGTTGTCATGGCTGGATGAACATGATTCCGACAAGCTGGCGACGGCGATGACAGGCGTACGCAGATCTGAAAGTGCACATCGAGCTGATGCACCTGAGCATGTGATCGAGTCTGAGCGACATGGTGGCCGAGAGTTGTGGCAGCCGCTGGTGCGGCACGACGACATTATGCGCAACGAGTTGCTGTCCAGGGCTGGATTCGATCCCCTGCCGCACCGGTCCAACGAGTGCTACCCGTGCATCAATGCAAACATTGATGAGCTTCGGGTGCTGACAGAGGACCGAATCAGGCTCATCGATATCACGGAGCAAGAACTGGGCTTTACCAAAAAGGGCAAGGCTAGGGTGAGGTTCAGGCCAAGCAGACGAAAAAACGCCGTCGGAATCCGTGTCGTTCTGAAGTGGGCCGAAGCGCCCAGGGCACGAGATCAGTTGCAGCTGTTTCCGATCAACAAATGCGACTCTGGATTCTGCGGCGGCTGAGCGGTGGCCTTAGGTCCACCACTCACACCGCTGCGCGTATCAGCAAAAGACAGAAAAGAATCACTCTATCGAGCAATCGACACGCCACTTGCGAGCAGCAGAAGGCGGTTCAACGGCCTGACATAATTTTCTAGCTTCTCGGCGAGCTCCAGCTGAATCTGCGGATCAGTTACCTCGCTTAGCTCTTCCAGCATTTTCGCAACATCATCAAAGCTAAGACGCACCGCGTGGTCGTACTGCCCGACCTGATTTGGGTCAGAGGTCGTCTTGAGCGTTATGTCGACCACGCTAGGTTTTTTCTCATCCCTTTCGATCGTAAATATTGCTGCTTTTTTTGAGCGGATAACCGTCCATCCTGTCCTACGATTAGCACCCTGACGCCAAATTTCCATATGTACCCCCTAAGCGGCTACGTTGCCGCTTACAGATAATCCGACAACCAAAAGGTAATTACAAGTCAGTTAATTACCTTTTAATTAGTAATTAACTATCGACCTAGCAATATCTGCCGAATAAGGATGCCCCATGCCCACAGCAATCGATTTGTTCGCCGGTCTCGGCGGATGGACTAAGGGTGGCCGCAACGCCGATCTGAACGTTCTCTTGGCCGCTAATCACTGGCCCGAGGCAGTCGAATGGCACACCCGGAACAATTCAGACACGATCCACGCGTGCCAAGATCTGCACCAGGCGAATTGGGCTGATGTACCGAAGCACGATGTCATGCTCGCGTCGCCCTGCTGCCAAGGTCACACCAAAGCCCGCGGGAAGGCTGCCGGAAATCCTCAGCACGACAATTCGCGATCGACAGCCTGGGCACCGGTACAGAACGCCGAGGTAAACCGGCCGGAGTTCGCGGTGATCGAGAATGTACCGGAGTTCATGGACTGGATTCTCTACCCGGCATGGGCTGACGCAATGCAGCGGCTCGGTTACGCACTGGCGCCGCACATCGTGGACTGCGCCAATCTTGGCATCCCACAGCACCGCGAGCGGTTGTTCATGGTCTGCTCGCGCAGCAAGGCACCGTTGCACCTGCAACTTCCACGCTACCAGCATGCGCCCGCCCGCGAGATTATCGACTTCGACGCCGGCAAATGGTCGCCGATCAACAAGCCAGGCCGAGCCGCCTCGACGCTGATCCGGGTGAAGAATGGCCGCGAGCGCTTTGGCGATCGTTTCGTGATGCCCTACTACGGCTCAGGCTCGGGCCTCACCGGCCGCAGCCTTGATCGACCGATCGGCACCATAACCACGCTGGACCGTTGGGCAGTCGTGGACGGCGACACGATGCGGATGATCAGCGCTGACGAGGCCATGGCAGCTCAGTCTTTCCCGAAAGACACGTTGCGTCCGGACAACCATCGTTTGACCATGCATATGACTGGCAACGCCGTGCCGCCGCTCGCCGGGCAGAGGATCATCGAGGCTTTGAAAGTTGCAGCTTAACTAAAGCAACGCTATGGAACTTCCACCTCCCTGCAAAACTTTCTAAGTGCCCTTTCCTGCAGATTGAAAGGCTTGATTGTTTTTTTGGACTTCGGAATCCAGATAGCTCGCACTTCACACTGAGGTTCAAACGCAGGGTCTTTCATAAGATCAGGTCTACACCCTAGGTTTTCCCCGTTAAACTTTTCACGCCGATCAGAATAGACAATTCTATGAAAACCATAAAAATGAACAGCCGTGCGTTTATTTATTATTTCGGTAAGGCATCTATAAAAAGCAGCAGGCCGCACGATCTCAATGCAAGAGTCAGCTTTCTCAAATTGCTCCAAAACTACTCGAGTCAGGGTGTGAGCCGTGCAATGAACATAGCAATCTGGCGCAGCGAGGTCTCGCTCAATCATTAGATGATGAATAGAGAAACCTCCATCGCCAACCCCTATAAACGGGCGAGCTCGGCCTGTGCGGGATGGTCGCTGTTCTGCCGGGCTGGGATGCATCAAGGGGCGCACGCCTCGAAGTGCACATCGCCCGAGAGCTGTGCATGCCGGTACTGAACGCCCATGGGTTGGTATCGATGGGATTGCAGGGTGAACGCTAATCGGCGTCTAGGTCTGCCCTAATGCGAGCAGCAATAGACGGCGCCCAGTTCTGGCCAGTGATTTGATACGTCGAACGCTTCTTGCTGACGATTCGAACTGAATAACTGTCTGCGGATGGCGAGACAGGAGTAACAAACAAACCGATGACCTCCCCCCAAGTGGCCATTCCTGCAGGTGCTTCGGATTTAATGACGCCAGCACTCTTGTTTGTCTCGACGATTGCCAGGCCGGAACTCATAGCGCTTACCGACACCTTCCACACCTCGTTGTAAGTTTTATTACGCACCTCAACGGTCACTCCACTGTCAGTGGGCTGAAGCCCGTCAACAGTAGAGCAAGCAGAAACACTAAGGCACAAAACACCCATAGCTAAAACCTCCGATACGTTTTTAATCATAACCCCCCCCCCTCGATCAGAAAACTTAGTAAAGCTTCTCTGAACCGGTTTGGCTAAATGAAAGCTCGCAACGCGCCAGAGCTTCGCACAAATCCCAGAAAAAACTCCCTCCCCCTTCAAAGTCAGCCGCTATAGCGGCAAGGACGAAGTCATGTCTGCACAAAAGCCAATCATCATGTACGACGCTCCGGAAGCGGCCAGCCTGCAAACGGTAACCGGTTGGGTTTCCTCTGGTGGTCGTTTTTTCGGCGACGACGAGAACCTTGCCCGCCACTGCGGCGCAACTCACCGCCGCTGCGAAGTGAACCCTGAATACCCCATCTATGAAGTGAACAGTTCCTGCGATGAGTGCCGACACGTCCGGCGCCAAGCAAAATTTGCGGCGATGCCGGTCAAGGACTGCGCCGGCGAGCCTCTGGTTATCTTCGATGGCGACCGCTACTTATTCGAAAAGGATGACCTGCGCGACTACAGCCCAAACGAGAACGGCCTGTTGCGTGAAGCGCTGCGGTGCCAGGGTCTTCACCACGGCGAACAGCAAGGCCTGCTGAGAATTCAGCCCCCACTCCAGCGCCTTCACCTGATTGATCGTGACGGTGAATTGCATATCAGGCCTCGGCCAGCTTGTACTGAGCCCAAAGGCCGGCAATCCAGTTGACGCCCTTGGGAGTGAATTTGGATTGGTTGTAGGCGTGGCCGCTGTCGCTGGTGCCGGCTTTTACTTCGAAGCGGCCGGCGTCGATGTGAGGCTGGTAGGCCTGCCATTCACCGCCCATGCGGTACATGATTTTTTTGTCGAGCAGGAACTCTCGGAATCGCGACTCGTTGGCCTTGAGCAGCTTTGCCACCTGGCGGAAACCGTTGAGGCCGGTTGATTCGACGTAGCGCTCGACAAAGGCGATCTTTGGCGCTGCCTCAGTCAGCGCCTGATTGGCTGCCTGCTGAAGCTCGAACTGTTCGGCCCAAGCACGGGCGGCAGCGGCGGGATTGGAAAAGTCAGGCAGTGTGGCGAGAACCCGCGGCCCTTCCAGCTCTTTGAGCTTTTTCAGGACAGATCGGCGAACGGCTTTCGACTCGCGCATCCCCACCCACCCGATGAGCATGAATGAGGTTATCGCCATTCGTGATCGCTCCGAGGCGTGGAAGGCCTACATCAAAGACAACTCGAAGCTTTGCCCTTGGGTAACTGATCCGGGCGAAATGACGAAGAAAACTTGCGTAAAGCAGGCCTACAAATATTGGCCGAAGACTGACCGCCTCGAGAAGGCGATCCACTATCTGAATACCGAGTCGGACGAGGGGCTGAAGCTGACCTCTGTTTCCGATCAGCCGGCCACGGATGCTGCGCTGGCTCGGGGCTGGTCATCTCAAGCGAAGGCAGCGGGCACGATCGAAGCCTTGCAGGCGGTGTGGGTGTCCGGGCTTGAGGCCATCAAGCAATCAAAGGACATGGCCGCCTACGAGCAATTCAAAGCAGCCGTTAACAACCGCAAAGCAGAGCTTGAACAGGCTCTCGGCATCCGACAGAAGCTTGATGAGTTGATGGCCTGGAGCGACATTACGGAAATCAACGAGGCGGTGCATGACTTGATCCTGACTGCGCATGCTCTCGGACCAACTCTTTCGTATCTGGTGATTGGCAGTCCGCGCAACAAAATTCAGATACGTGAGAGCGTGGCGCGGATGTTTCAGAGTGAATGTTTGGCCTAACTAAAGCGCGATCCGGGTGATGAGATGGTCTTACCGAATTACCTACGACTAAAGTAGTTACAAACAGATTCAGATACGAAAAATTGGTGTTTCAAATTCGCTGAAGGAGCGTAAATTTTCAACTTTTTACGACTACTGGTAGTAATGAATGCCATACTTAAAAACATAACTAACTCACACGGCTCCATAGCATCAGTAAATATAGAAAAATAATATTTTTTCCTTTTTGTCGACAAATTTGAAACATGCAAAAAGCCAAAAACCTTGAAAGCCTTTAAAATCACTTTCTTATCTTTATCATTGTCAAGACATTTCCTTACCTCCGTTTCAATCTCTTTTAGTCTGACTTTAATTGGAAATGCATCAATTTCCTCTTTACGTGATTTTAGCTCAAGAACTTTACTTATCCCCTTCGTGTACTTTTCACCATGATTAGTTTGCCGCCAATGCCTCTCAGCAGCAGTCTCGTAACGTTCAAGCAACTGGTAAAAACTAGACTCAAATCGCTCCTGCTCAAAAAGTTTTTGCTGTTCCAGCATAATCGCGGAAGTCTTCCTGGTTTCAATCGTCTGTATCAGAGTTGTCCTTAAAAGCACTATCAACGCGATAAAACTTAGAACAGGATTAGTCAACCCCCCGACAAAGTCACCCACCTGCCCCAAGTTATTAGAAATCTCGAACTCCTCGCTAACAAAAACATAAAACAGAAACAAAATCGTAACAGCAAAACCGAGGGCACACGCGCCTATCGAAAATTGGCTATATGGCTCAATCTTATCACTACCCTTTTTCCGCGTTAACCCATATAAATATATAGCGATTGAGGTTGTAAATATCTGAAACACTATTAGAGCGATTAGTAGCAGGTACATTACGTGGCGTCCTTGGGATGAGCGCGGCAATCATAATGACAGTGCGCTAATTTTCCAATCGCAAATTGCCATCACCGAAATTTTCGCACCGCATTCAACCCCGGAAGGCGACGCCCTCATTGAGGCACACCATGGATTTAAAAATTTGGGCGATTTAGTCGCTGCATGAGGCGCATCAGCAACCAGGTCGCCAGCGCCGACGACTGACATTGCCGGACTTACCGGCCAGCGGAAGAGGTAGGTCATGGCCGAAGAACAGGAGCCGACGAAGGAAGCGATCAAGCAAAAGAAAAGCGCGAGTAGGCAGCAGCAAAGGACGCTGCATTGGGCGTCGAGAAGTTTACAGTTGAGGTGGCTGGGGTGTTCAAGCCTGACCTCAAGCGGGTCATGGCAGCGCACGGCATCAACAATCAGCAGGAGATTTACCAGCTGCTGCTGATGAACCTGATCGCGGCCGACTTCGAAACCCAAGCCAGATGCTCAAGTGCATCACGACACCTTTTGTTGTGACTGAAAAGGTGTCGCGCATTATTCAGGCCGCCGGCATGAAGTCGATCGCAGATGATCCGCCAGAGCCTGACGATGAAATAATCAGGACTGCTTAAAGATCGAGATGAGCCAGCTCGTCACCAATAACTGCTTCAGCCTTATGCATCGCTGCGGTGGCGTAACGGTAGTAAATTTGCAGATCGTCATAGTCGAGGCCGGTTTTTCCGTCTTGAATTTCCCGACAGCGAAGCAGTGCGACCTCAATCAGCCCGTGCTCCAGAATGTTGTTGGCCGCCTCTCCGCCTTCGGTTTGGCCTATTCGCCTAGCAAGGTCGGTCACCTGCTCAAGCTTACTCACCGCTGCAGCACGGCCCTGTGAATCCAGATCAGCTATTTTGTGCCAAACCTGGTCGACGATTGATTTTTTCAAAGTTCACTCCTTGATCCGGCTCCATGCCGGGCCGAACACAAATACCCCACTTCTACGAATCACGCCAGCCGGCGAGGACCCCCTATGCACGTTTTGTTCTGCAGTTACCCGTTGTCGTGGGAGGAGCAGTCGATGTTGTTTGCCGAGATCCCGGATTACCTGCTGAGGATGGCACTCTACAAAGTGAACTCGGGAAGCCGGGAGCAGGAGGTCTGCAAACTTCAGTGGGATTGGGAGATACGGGTGCCGGAATTAGGGACGAGCGTGTTCCTGATCCCTTCAGAATTTGGTGGGAGGCACGAAAAGGCGGGAGTTAAAAACAGGGATGAGAGGTTGGTGGTGCTGAATCGGGTTGCGATGTCGATTATCGACGGCCAGCGCGGTCTGCACACGAAGTTCGTCTTCCCCTACGGACAGCCGGACGAGTACGGGCCAACCGCGATGCACCGCATGAACGACACGGCATGGAAGAGTGCAAGGATCAGGGCGGCGGCGAAATGGGAGAAGGAACACAAGTCGCCAGCACACCCTGGGTTCCGGTCGATCAGGGTTCACGATCTGAAGCACACCTTTGGCAGAAGGCTTCGTGCAGCGAACGTGACAGAGGAAGATCGAAAGGCATTACTCGGGCACAAGAACGGCAGCATTACGAGCCACTATTCTACCGCAGAGCTTGAGCATTTGATTGAGGCGGCAAACAAAGTGTCGGCAACCGATTCGCGAGGACCGGCTCTGACCATCTTGAGGAGAAAAACGGGATAAACCCCCGCAAAAGTCCCTACGCATGAAAAAGCCCAACTCGCTAAAGTTGGGCTAAGTCATTGAAAAATATGGTCGGGACGGAGTGATTCGAACACTCGACCCCTAGCACCCCATGCTAGTGCGCTACCGGACTGCGCTACGCCCCGACTGGTCCTGCAACTCGTTCTTCACCTCGAAGAACGCTCAAGAATATAGCGCAAGCTTTTGAAAACTGGAAGTATTCAAACGCTGCTTTTTATTTCTTGAGAACCACCAGCACATCTTCCAATTCGGCAATCATCTGCCGAATCATCTGCTTGTATTGGGTCGTGTCGTCTTTGGCTTCATCGCCGGACAGACGCAGTCGTGCGCCGCCGATGGTGAAACCTTGATCGTAAAGGAGCGCGCGGATCTGCCGGATCATCAGCACGTCCTGGCGCTGATAATACCGGCGGTTTCCGCGGCGTTTGACGGGGTTGAGCTGAGGAAACTCCTGCTCCCAGTAGCGCAGCACGTGTGGCTTTACGGCACACAGCTCGCTGACTTCACCGATGGTGAAGTAGCGTTTGCCCGGGATGACGGGTAGTTCGTCGTTATGACTTGGTTCCAGCATAAGCCTCAACTCGGGCCTTCAACTTCTGCCCTGGACGAAAGGTGACCACACGGCGAGCCGTGATCGGGATTTCTTCCCCCGTTTTCGGGTTGCGGCCAGGCCGCTGGCGTTTGTCCCGAAGGTCGAAATTGCCGAAACCGGACAATTTGACCTGCTCGTTGTCTTCAAGAGCGTGCCTGATTTCCTCGAAAAACAGTTCGACCAATTCCTTGGCTTCCCGCTTGTTCAGGCCCAGCTCTTCATACAGACGTTCCGCCATCTCAGCTTTCGTCAAAGCCCCCATACGTCACTTCCTTAACGTGGCGTTCAACCTTTGTTCGAGCGAGGTGAGGATATTTTGCGTCGTCGAATTCACCTCATCGTCATTAAGAGTGCGCGATGGATGCTGCCAGGTCAAGCCAACTGCAAGGCTTTTTCTATCAGGATCAATGCCTTTACCCTGATACACGTCAAACAGCCTGAGATCTGTGAGCCATTCGCCTGCATTTTCACGGATTACGTCCAGTACGGCTGCGGACGCGACGTCTTTGTGCGCAATCAGTGCAAGGTCACGGCGCACTTCAGGAAAGCGCGACAACTCGTGGAATTTCGGCATTTTACCGAGTGCCACTTCAGCCAGAACCAGTTCGAAAACGAAGACTGGACGATCCAGACCCAGTGCTTTCGACAATTCCGGGTGAATGGCGCCGATGAAACCGACTTCACGCCCCTCTCGCTCGATGCGTGCGGTTTGACCCGGGTGCAGCGCCGGGTGCTTGCCCGGTGCGAAGGTGAACGAATCCAGTGCACCGGCAAAGCCCAGCACCGCTTCCACGTCAGCTTTGACGTCGAAGAAGTCGACGGTGTCGCGACCCTGCGCCCAACCTTCCGGCAGACGGCTACCGCAAACCACACCGGACAGCATCGGCTCTTGCTTCAGACCTTCGAGCTGACCAACGAAGCGCAGACCGCTTTCGAACAGACGCACGCGATCCTGCTGACGGTTGAGGTTGTGCTGCAACGCTTTGACCAAGCCAGGCCACAGCGACGAACGCATGGCAGCCATGTCATTGGAAATCGGATTGGCCAGCAACAGCGGCTCAACGCCCGGGCTGAACAGTTCGAACTGACGCGGATCGATGAAGCTGTATGTGATCGCTTCCTGATAACCACGCGCTACCAGCAGGCGACGCAGTTCCGGCAGATCGCTACGCGCTTCAGCTTTGGCTTGTGGTGCCAGACGCGCTTGCGGGTAACGAACCGGCAGACGGTTGTAGCCGTACAGACGGGCCAGCTCTTCGATCAGATCGACTTCCAGGCTGATGTCGAAGCGATGGCTTGGCACTTCTACGCGCCACTGGCCTTCACCGTCGGCAGTAATGCCCAGACCCAGACCGCCGAGCAAACGCTCAACCTGAGCGGAATCCATTTCCATGCCGAGCATCTGAGTGATGCGCTGGGCACGCAGCGTGATCGGCGCGATCGACGGCAGATGCTGCTCGCTGACGGTCTCGATGATCGGGCCGGCTTCGCCGCCAGTGATGTCCAGCAGCAGGCCAGTGGCGCGCTCCATGGCTTCACGGGCCAGTTGCCAGTCAACGCCACGCTCGTAGCGGTGCGATGCATCGGTGTGCAAGCCATAAGAACGAGCCTTGCCAGCGACCGCGATCTGGTCGAAGAATGCGGATTCCAGGAATACGTCGCGAGTGGTCGCGGAGACACCGCTGTGCTCGCCACCCATCACACCGGCAATTGCCAGCGCGCGAGTGTGGTCGGCAATCACCAGCGTATCGCTGCGCAGGCTGACTTCCTGACCGTCGAGCAGTACCAGCTTCTCGCCCTCTTCCGCCATGCGCACACGAATGCCGCCATTGATTTCGGCGAGATCGAAAGCGTGCAGCGGCTGACCCAGTTCGAGCATCACGTAATTGGTGATGTCGACGGCAGCGTCGATGCTGCGCACGTCGGCGCGACGCAGACGCTCAACCATCCACAGCGGCGTTGGCTTGGACAGATCAACGTTACGGATAACGCGGCCCAGGTAACGTGGGCAAGCAGCAGGCGCCAGTACTTCTACCGAACGCACTTCGTCATGCACGGCTGGAATAGCCATAACCACCGGACGGGTGACCGGCGCGTCGTACAGCGCGCCGACTTCACGGGCCAGACCGGCCAGGGACAGGCAGTCGCCGCGGTTCGGGGTCAGGTCGACCTCGATGCTGGCGTCTTCCAGATCCAGATAGACACGGAAGTCTTCGCCCACCGGCGCATCGGCCGGCAGCTCCATCAGACCGTCGTTGCCTTCACCGACCTGCAACTCGGCTTGCGAGCAGAGCATGCCGTTGGACTCAACGCCGCGCAGCTTGGCTTTCTTGATTTTGAAGTCGCCCGGCAGTTCGGCACCGATCATGGCGAACGGAATCTTCAGGCCCGGACGCACGTTTGGCGCTCCGCACACGACCTGGAAGGTTTCCGCGCCATTGCTGACCTGGCACACGCGCAACTTGTCGGCATCAGGGTGTTGCTCGGTGCTCAGCACCTCGCCTACCACCACGCCACTGAATACACCGGCGGCCGGGGTCACGCTATCGACCTCAAGGCCAGCCATCGACAGACGAGCAACCAGCTCGTCGCGATCTACCTGCGGGCTAACCCAGCCACGCAGCCATTGTTCACTGAATTTCATCCTGCTCTCCTAAGAATTCGTTACGACTAGCGAAATTGCGCGAGGAACCGCAAGTCGTTGTCGAAGAACAGACGCAAGTCGTTCACGCCGTAACGGAGCATGGCCAGACGCTCGACGCCCATGCCGAAGGCAAAACCGGAGAACTCTTCCGGATCGATGCCGGACATACGCAGTACGTTCGGGTGAACCATGCCGCACCCCATCACTTCCAGCCAGCCGGTCTGTTTGCAGACGCGGCAGCCTTTACCGCTGCACATCACGCATTCCATATCGACTTCAGCGGATGGCTCGGTGAACGGGAAGTACGAAGGACGGAAACGTACGGCCAGCTCTTTCTCGAAGAACACGCGCAGGAATTCTTCGATGGTGCCTTTGAGATCGGCAAAATTGATATCGCGATCAACCAGCAGGCCTTCGACCTGGTGGAACATCGGCGAGTGGGTGATATCAGAGTCGCTGCGATACACGCGGCCTGGGCAGACGATGCGGATCGGCGGCTGCTTCGATTCCATGGTGCGGACCTGTACCGGCGAGGTATGGGTGCGCAGCAACATGTTGGCATTGAAGTAGAAGGTGTCATGCATCGACCGGGCCGGGTGATGGCCTGGGATGTTGAGCGCTTCGAAGTTGTGATAGTCGTCTTCAACCTCAGGACCTTCGGCAATGCCGTAGCCTATGCGGGTGAAGAACTGCTCTACACGTTCCAGAGTCCGGGTCACCGGATGCAGGCCACCGGAGGTCTGACCACGGCCCGGCAGCGTCACATCAATGGATTCGGCAGACAGTTTGGCAGCCAGTTCGGCTTCTTCAAACACAGCCATGCGCGCATTGAGAACGCCTGTGACACGTTCCTTGGCAACGTTGATCAGGGCACCGACTTGCGGACGCTCTTCTGCCGGCAAATTCCCCAGGGTCTTCATCACCTGAGTCAATTCACCCTTTTTGCCAAGGTATTGAACCCGGATTTGCTCCAGGGCATTGATATCTTCAGCGCTTTGCACAGCCTCTAGTGCTTGAGAGACCAGCGCATCCAGGTTTTCCATGTACAGACTCCAGATACAAAATAGGGGAAGAGCTTGAAGGCTCTTCCCCTATTTAAGACGTTTACCACCTGACCCCACGGAAGTGAGGCCGGGTGATTGTCGGGGGTACTTAAGCCAAGGTGGCTTTAGCTTTCTCGACAATCGCAGCAAACACCGCTTTTTCGTTCACTGCCAGATCAGCCAGAACCTTACGGTCGATCTCGATGGACGCTTTTTTCAGGCCAGCGATGAAACGGCTGTAGGACAGACCGTTAACACGAGCACCAGCGTTGATACGAGCAATCCACAGAGCGCGGAACTGACGTTTTTTCTGACGACGGTCACGGTAGGCGTATTGGCCTGCCTTGATTACCGCTTGCTTGGCAACACGGAATACGCGGGAGCGTGCGCCGTAGTAGCCTTTAGCAAGTTTCAGAATTTTTTTGTGACGCTTACGGGCAATGACGCCACGCTTTACACGAGCCATGAGTTACTTCCTCTATTCTTGACTAAAATTAACGAAGGCGCAGCATGCGCTCGACTTTTGCCACGTCAGACGGATGCAGCAAGCTGCTACCGCGCAGTTGACGCTTACGCTTGGTCGACATTTTAGTCAGGATGTGGCTCTTGAAAGCGTGCTTGTGCTTGATACCGTTAGCAGTTTTCAGAAACCGCTTAGCAGCACCACTTTTGGTTTTCATTTTTGGCATGTTCGGATACTCCGCATTCAGTTGATAAACATAATCAGAAGGCCTGCCGTGCCCTGTTGATTACTTCTTCTTTTTCGGGGCGATGACCATGATCAGCTGGCGTCCTTCCATCTTAGGATGCTGTTCGACCGAACCGTACTCGAGCAGGTCAGCTTCAACCCGCTTGAGGAGTTCCATCCCCAGCTCCTGGTGGGCCATCTCACGGCCGCGGAATCGCAAGGATACCTTGGCCCTGTCCCCATCACTCAGGAAACGTACCAGGTTGCGCAGTTTTACCTGGTAATCCCCTTCCTCCGTCCCTGGACGAAACTTGATTTCTTTTACCTGAATCTGCTTCTGGTTCTTCTTCGCCGCGGCAACCTGCTTCTTCTTTTCGAAGATCGATTTGCCGTAATCCATCACCCGGCAAACCGGTGGGATTGCGTCTGCGGAGATTTCCACCAGATCAAGCTTTGCTTCTTCAGCAATACGAAGCGCTTCATCAATCGAGACGATGCCAATCTGCTCGCCATCAGCGCCAATTAACCGAACCTCGCGTGCCGAGATATTCTCGTTGATCGGGGCTTTCGGTGCAGCTCGTTTATCTTGTCTCATTTCACGCTTAATAATAATTACTCCGAATCTGGGCGACCACGCCGGGAAACCGCTTGCGCGAGAAACTCAGCGAACTGGGCGACGGGCATCGAGCCCAGGTCAGCACCTTCACGAGTACGCACAGCGACAGTCTGCATCTCGACTTCCTTATCTCCGATAACCAAAAGATAGGGAACCTTGAGCAAAGTATGCTCGCGGATTTTAAAGCCGATCTTTTCATTTCTCAAGTCGGACTTGGCACGAAATCCGCTTTCGTTGAGAGTTTTTTCAACTTCTGCAACAAAATCTGCCTGTTTATCAGTGATATTCATGATCACCGCCTGCGTTGGCGCGAGCCATGCAGGGAATGCACCTTCGTAGTGCTCGATCAGAATCCCGACGAAACGCTCGAAGGAACCGAGGATCGCACGGTGCAACATCACTGGGTGTTTGCGGCTGTTGTCTTCAGAGACGTATTCAGCGCCCAAACGGACAGGCAGGTTAAAATCGAGCTGCAGAGTACCACATTGCCAGACCCGACCAAGGCAGTCTTTCAGCGAAAACTCGATCTTCGGACCGTAGAACGCACCTTCGCCCGGCTGCAGATCGTACGGCAGGCCTGCAGAATTAAGGGCTGCAGCCAATGCAGCTTCAGCGCGATCCCACAGCTCGTCGGAACCAACGCGCTTTTCCGGACGAGTGGACAGTTTCATCTCGACATCGGTGAAGCCGAAGTCACGATAAACGTCCATGGTCAGCTTGATGAACGCGGCGGATTCGGCCTGCATCTGCTCTTCTGTGCAGAAGATGTGGGCGTCGTCCTGAGTGAACGCACGTACGCGCATGATGCCGTGCAGTGCACCCGACGGCTCGTTGCGGTGGCAAGCACCGAACTCGGCCAGACGCATCGGCAGCTCGCGGTAACTCTTCAGGCCCTGGTTGAACACCTGTACGTGGCACGGGCAGTTCATCGGCTTGATCGCGTAGTCGCGGTTTTCCGACTGAGTGGTGAACATGTTGTCGGCGTAGTTGGCCCAGTGCCCGGATTTCTCCCACAGGCTGCGGTCAACGACTTGAGGGGTCTTGATCTCAAGGTAGCCGTTGTCGCGCTGGATCTTGCGCATGTACTGCTCGAGCACCTGGTACAGAGTCCAGCCGTTCGGGTGCCAGAACACCATACCCGGGGATTCTTCCTGGGTGTGGAACAGGCCCAGACGCTTGCCGATCTTGCGGTGATCGCGCTTTTCAGCTTCTTCAATGCGCTGGATATAAGCGGCCAGCTGCTTTTTATCTGCCCAGGCGGTGCCGTAAACGCGCTGCAATTGCTCGTTCTTGGCGTCGCCACGCCAGTAGGCGCCCGACAGTTTGGTCAGCTTGAAGGATTTCAGGAAGCGCGTGTTCGGCACGTGCGGGCCACGGCACATGTCGACGTATTCTTCGTGATAGTACAGACCCATGGCCTGCTCGTTCGGCATATCCTCGACCAAGCGCAGCTTGTAGTCTTCGCCACGGGCCTTGAACACTTCGATCACTTCGGCGCGCGGAGTGACTTTCTTGATGACGTCGTAATCTTTCTCGATCAGCTGCTGCATGCGCTGCTCGATCGCGGCCATGTCGTCCGGAGTGAAAGGACGTTCGAAGGCGATGTCGTAATAGAAGCCTTCGTCGATGACCGGGCCGATCACCATTTTCGCAGTCGGGTACAGCTGTTTGACCGCATGGCCCACCAGGTGAGCGCAAGAGTGGCGAATGATCTCCAGCCCCTCTTCATCCTTGGGCGTGATGATTTGCAGGGTCGCGTCGCTGCTGATGATGTCGCTGGCGTCGACCAGTTGACCATTGACCTTGCCGGCCAGGGTGGCTTTGGCCAGACCCGCACCAATGGATGCGGCGACCTCGGCTACGGAAACCGGGTGATCGAATGAACGTTGACTGCCGTCGGGAAGAGTAATAGTTGGCATGGCGCCTCCTCTCCTAGTGGTGACCCCTACCAAAGGTCACGTGGGTTGGGATGAGCCAGTACAAGATCCGATCCAGGCCATTCAATGACGAACGCCTGCCTTACAGCGGCAGGAGCCTTGCGGCCAACCGGAAAACCGAACCAGAGTGACTGGGATTCAAATCGAAATATTCGCACGTTGACCGCTGCCGGGACTGAAGGTCATCCGGAGCCTGAGAACGCTTGAGCCCGGCATGCTAGCACAGATGAGCGGTCACCTATGCCTCTGTTTGATCAGAAGGCAAATCGTCTGTTTTTATGCCAGAGTGCTGAACTTGATGGCCCCTTCAGCCCTCAGATAACAAGACATTGACCCACAAGGAGCATCCTCGCATGCGTCTGAATACCCTGTTCGCCGTAGTCGCCCCCATCGTTATGCTGCTGCCGCTGAGCGCCCACGCCGATTGGCCGAAGGGCGAGCGCGAGAAGTACATGGCGCAGTGCACGCAGGCGGCGACTCCGCAAATTGGCGCTGCGGCGGCCAAATCGCACTGCGCCTGTGGTGCTGATGCTATCAAGTCCTACCCTGCTGCTGACATTCAGGCGCTGATGGACAACAAGGCCACCCCTGAATTGCAACAGAAAGCGTTGGGCCAAATTGCCAAATGCAAGGCAAATACCCCGGCTAAAAAGTGATCAAAAAGGTCTTTTGAGTTGGCTCAGCGCCTCTAAAAAGGGCTGAATTTGAGCCTTTTCGGAGGATTTATGCAGGTTTTACAGGTTTTTTTATCGTCTTTACGTTCCGCTCAAAGCCTTGTAAACCGGGGCTTTCAGCAGAAACAGGCAGTAAAGAAAACACGACTGATTGGCAAACAGCACGTCCGGGGGGCTACCAAAGCGAACATTTCGACTATGATACCCGGGTGTGCCCAGTTGGCCTGAGCAGCACAGTACTGAAAAATATATGTTTCTTGGAGATACACCATGTCTAATCGCCAAACCGGCACCGTTAAGTGGTTCAACGATGAAAAAGGCTTCGGCTTCATCACTCCTCAAGGTGGCGGTGACGACCTGTTCGTACACTTCAAAGCTATCGAATCCGACGGTTTCAAAAGCCTGAAAGAAGGCCAGACCGTCTCCTTCGTGGCTGAGAAAGGCCAAAAGGGTATGCAAGCTGCACAGGTTCGCCCAGAGTAATTTCTCGGCGCACTAAAAAAACCCCGTCCATGTGACGGGGTTTTTTATGCCTGCAACAAAAGCGCTGTCTGATTAGCCGCAGTTGACGCGAGTGATCACCAGATTGTTGTCGGTGTTCAGATTCAAGCGATCCGAGCGGTACTCGAGCGTGATCATGTCATTCGGCTTGAGGAAGCGGGCATTCTGCGCCCCGGCTTTGGTGCGCGCCTGCTCCAGCAACTCTGGCGAAGCTTTCTTGCCGATGGCGAATTCCGCTGCCGTTGCTTCACAGCGGCTGTGACCGGCTTCGGTCGCCGCAGTTTCCTTTGCCGACTCGCTGGAGGTCGTGCTGCAACCGGCCAACATAACAGTGGCCATAAGTGCACCCAGTGTCGCGAACTTCAAAGGCATGAAGCCTCCTTGTTTTCAAAATGGTTAAGCTGAGATCGTGCGACCGCCATTCCGGCGTTTGGTTTCACGGCCAAGGCCATCACCCTGCCCCACGATTGGAAAAACGCCGAGTGTGCCTGAGCGGCATGCGTCACTTCATCAATGAATCGTGACTGAATATTAACGGCACTCAGTAGACGTCGATGTAGTCATACGGCGGATTCGGCCAGTTGTCCTTCAGCGCGTTGAAAATCTGCATCACCCACACCTCGTCGCTGGCCGCGACGTTGCCGACGTACCCTGAACCCTTGGCCCAGGTTTCCAGGCGAAACAGCAAACCGTCGATATCCTGCCCACCGGTAACGCCCGAAGAAATGTAAGCGATACCGCCCTTGGTCACGCGCAGTTGCGTGTGTTCGTCGTCACTGGCCGAGGCAAGCAATTGGCGCACTGCGTCGAGCGTGAGGCCGTCAGGGGTATTCAAATCGATCTGCACAGCACGGTCCTTGGAAAGCCTTGAAAGACCAAGTGTCGCATAGCGCTCCGTTCATGCCTAAGTCGCAGTGCCAAATGCCCGACAAAATGGTTAACTCGACGCACAGACCTTCTGACTTTTGAGCGCTCCCATGACCACCATCAGCATCGACGCCGACATCAAAGCCAAATGGGCAGACGGTCACAGCTCCTACAGCCCGGGAACCACAGAGGAACTGGCGCTGATTGGTATCGATCTATTGGTCAAAGAACTGGGCACGGAAGCGGCCAAACAATTCATCAAGCAGATTTTCGAGCGCTATCCGACCGAACAGGACGAACCCACTGAGAGGGTGTAAAAACCCGCAGGCTGGCACCTGCGGGCGAATGATTTACTTCAGTCGCTTCAGGCGCTCGGTCAGCAAGTCAAAGAAGCCCTGCGCGTCGCCGTTTTCCACCCAGAAGGCGTTTTTCGGCGCCTTCAGGCCGTCGTACCAATCGACGATGGTCTGACCGAAAGTCGGCCCTTCACGGCTATCCACCACGACATTCACCGAGCGACCGGTGAACAGCTCCGGCTTGAGCAAATAGGCCACAACGGTAGCGTCATGCACCGGGCCACCCGGAATACCGTAGTGCTCCATGTCGCCTTTGATGTACTCGTTGAGGATGTCACCGACAATCTTGCTCGCATTGTTGTTCAGCGCAGCGATCTGTTTCAGGCGCGCATCACTGGTGAGAATCTTGTGGGTCACGTCCAGTGGCAGATAGGTCAGTTTCACGCCACTTTTCAGAACCACTTCTGCCGCTTGCGGATCGGCGAACAAATTGAATTCGGCCACCGGTGTGATGTTGCCGCCGTTGAAGTGCGCACCACCCATGATCACCACTTCCTTGATGCCCTGAACAATTTCAGGCTCCTGGATCAGCGCCAGTGCCAGGTTGGTCTGTGGACCGAGCATGGCGATAGTGATGCTGTGCGGCTTGGCTTTTTTCAGGGTGTCGATCAGATAGTTGACCGCATTGCCCTCAGCCAGACCTTTTTTCGGCTCATGTACGGTGACACCCGACAGGCCTTCCTTGCCATGGATGTTCTCGGCGTAGATCGGCGTGCGCATCAGCGGCTTTGGCGCCCCCGCATAAACCGGTACGTCTTCGCGCCCTGCCCACTCGCGAGCCAGGCGCGCGTTACGTGAAGTCTTGTCGAGGCGCACGTTGCCGGCCACGGTGGTCAGCGCGCGAATGTTCAGTTCGTCCGGCGAGGCCAGCGCGAACAACAGGGCGACCACATCGTCGGCTCCTGGATCGGTATCGATGATCAGGTCGATTTTTTCCGCCGCCTGAGCGCCGGTCGCAGTGATTACGGACAAAAGCAGTAAACCCCGGATGAGTTGATGCAGTTTCTGAGCATAGCGGTGCATGGCGCATTCCTTGTGCATGTGGAATCGAAAAATCAGAACGTAACCCCGGCGACCAGAACGATATTGCAGTACGGCTGGCATTCGCCTGTACGAACAATCGCCCGAGCCTGTCGGCTGAGAACCTTGAATTGCTCGTGACCGAGCAGATCGCGACGGCCCAGAGCGCCCTCTTCATTCAACTCGTCCAGCGTATTCAGCGCGGTCGGTTGCTTGTCGAAGATTTCTTTGGCCAGTGCATGGCTTTCTACCTGCATCTCGCTGAGTACGACCTTCAGGGTGCTGATGAAATCCGGCACGCCATGGGTCAGCGCCAGGTCAATCAGCTCGACACCCGGCGGCACCGGGAGCCCGGCATCACCGATAACCACCATGTCGCCGTGACCCAGAGATGCAATCAGCCGCGACAAGGCGACGTTGAGCAGAGGAGTTTTTTTCATGCGGTTTTAAAGGCCTGTACGTCGGATCGGGTTGGAATGGACGGCTGCGCGCCGGCACGGGTGACAGACAGCGCGGCGGCGATCTGCCCGTAGCGGATCGCTTCTGCCTCGGACTTGCCATTGGCCAGCGCAGCGGCAAAACCACCGACGAAGGTGTCCCCCGCCGCAGTGGTGTCGACAGCCTTCACTTTCGGCGCCGGGAAATGCTCGAAGCCTTTGCCATTGGCGAACAGCGAGCCTTGAGACCCCAGAGTAATGATGACTTTGCCCGCCCCCATGGCGATCAGCTGGCTGGCAGCAACTTCTGCGGTTGCCAGCGAATCCACCGGCAATCCGCTCAATGCGCTCGCTTCGCTCTCGTTGGGAATCAGGTAGTCGATCGCGGCAAACCAGTCTGCCGGCAATGGACGACTGGCCGGCGCCGGATTGAGAATGACGACTTTGCCGAGCGCACGGGCACGCTTGAGCGCATGCCCCACCGTGGCATCCGGAATTTCCAGCTGGCAGATGATCACATCGGCGCCTTTCAGCACCGCATCAAACCGATCGATCACTGCGGGTGTCATGGCACCGTTGGCACCAGCGACAATGACAATTGCGTTCTGACTGTTGTCATCGACCACAATCAACGCCACACCACTGCAATCCTCGACCGTGCTCACGGCCTGACAATCGATCTGCTCAGCCAGCAGAGCGTCACGCAACTGCACGCCATAGTCGTCATTGCCAACGCAACCGACCATCGCCACCTGCGCACCCAAACGTGCTGCGGCCACCGCCTGATTGGCGCCCTTGCCACCGGAAACCGTGGCAAACGAATGACCGATCAGCGTTTCACCGCCTGCGGGCAGCCGTGGCGCCCGGGTCACCAGATCCATGTTCAGGCTGCCTATTACCACTACATTTGCTGGCATACATCATTACTCGTCAATTCGGTTTCAGCGGTATTCGGTGAACACACCGGACAACGGTGCGGTCGATTCGCGCAAGACAATACTCGGGGTCACGATCCGCTGATCAGTGCCCAGATTCGGCGTAGCAATTCTTCGCAGCAGCACTTCGGCCGCCATCTCACCCAGTTGCAGGATCGATTGCCCCACCGTAGTGAGTGCCGGATACACGTAACGGCTCATCTGGATATCGTCAAAACCGATCACCGACAGCTCGCTCGGCACGCGCACCTTGCGCTCCGCCGCCGCACGCAGCACGCCGATGCCGATCATGTCGTTACCGGCAAAAATCGCACTCGGCGGATTGCTCTCAAGGAGAATCGCCGCCGCGTTGTATCCACCCGTGCTGGTGAAATCGCTTTCCAGCATGCGCTCCCGGCGGACTTCAATGCCCGCCTCATTCAGCGCCCGGCAATAACCGGCCTGACGCATCTGCGCCACGCTGGTAGTGGCCGGACCGCCAATGGTGGCAATGTCGCGATGACCCAACTCCAGCAGATGACGGGTCGCCAGATATGCACCGTATTCGTGGTCGATGCGCACCAGATCGGCATCGACACCGTCCAGGCCACGGTCAACGATGACCATCGGCGTTTTCACCCCGGCCAGCCCCTGCGCCAGACCGCTGTCACCGCCAGCGGAGGCGACGATCAAACCGTCGATGCGCTTTTCCAGCAGAACACGTAAATAGCTGCGCTGCTTGTCGGGGTTATCGTCGGAGTTGCAGAGGATCACGCAGTAGCCGTTACGCTCGCAGTAATCTTCGATGCCCCGCGCCAATTCCGCGAAGTACGGGTTGAGACTGTTCGGCACCAGCAAGCCGATGGTCGCAGTCGTCTTGGCCTTTAATGAGCGCGCCACTGCACTTGGCACATAGTCGAGGCTCTTGATCGCTGCCTCGACTTTCAGCCGCACTTCCTGACTGACCGGCCGGGTGTTGTTCACCACATGCGACACCGTCGTGTAGGAAATTCCCGCGAGGGCTGCCACGTCCTTGATTGTTGCCATTTCTTAGCCCCGGCGACTGGCGCGCTGACTGCGATAAGTATCGAGTACCACCGCGATCACGATGACGGCGCCAGTGATGATTCGTTTGGTCGGTTCGGTCGCCCCGATTTGCGCCAGACCCGCCGCCAGCACAGAGATGATCAATACGCCGAAGAACGTGCTGATCACCGAACCGCGCCCGCCCATCAGGCTGGTGCCGCCGATCACCACAGCGGCGATCACCTGCAACTCCAGACCAGAACCGGCATTCGGGTCAGCGGCTTCCAGACGGGAAATCTGAAACAGCGCGGCGATACCGGCCAGCAGGCCCATCAGGCTGAAAACCAGAATCTTGTAAGGTTTTGGATTGATCCCTGCGAGTCGCACCGCTTCTTCGTTGGTGCCGATACCGATCAGGTAGCGACCGAACACGGTCCGGGTCAACACAGCCTGGGCGATGATAATCACCAGCAACGCAATAATGAACGACGGCGAGATACCGAATGCGACCGGATTCGACAACCAGGCGAACGAGTCTCCAATGTATGCGGTGCGCGATCCGGTCATCTGATACGCCAGACCTCGGGCCATTTCCAGCACACCGAGAGAGACGATGAACGATGGAATCCGCCAGGCCACGGTGATCGACCCGGTGACCGTACCGGCCAGTGCCGCCACAGCCATACCGAGCAACGCCGACGGCAACACGCCCCAGCCCCAACCGAGAATCGCGACGCTGACCGTAGAGGCCGCCAGTGCCAGCACCGAACCAACGGACAGATCGATGCCACCGATGATCAGCACAAAGGTCATGCCGACCGCCAAGACCATCAGATCAGGAATCTGGTTGGCCAACGTACTGAAGGTGTTATACGAAAGAAAGTGGCTGCTCAAGACCGAGAACAGCGCAATCATCGCCAGCAACGCACCGGCCAGACCCAGGTAAGTGCCCAGGCCATAGAAGTTGCCACTACGTTTGCCGGCAGGAGATGCAGTTTTCATGGGAGATCCCTAGGCGCCGCTTCGTTGAGCAACGCATCACGTTTTTGGTAGCCGGCGAACGCGGCGGCAAGCAGTTCATCCTGGGTCCAGCTGTCGCGCTCGAAGGTGTCGATCAGCCGCCCTGCCGACAACACGCCGATCCGGTCGCAAATCAGCATCAGTTCGCGCAGGTCACTGGACACCACCACCAGCGCTTTGCCCTGGCGCGTCAGCTCGCCGAGCAAGGCATAAATGTCGAACTTGGCACCAACGTCGATGCCTCGGGTCGGCTCATCGAACAGCAGCACCGAACAGTCACGCTCCAGCCAGCGGCCGATCACGACCTTCTGCTGATTGCCACCGGACAATTCCGAAACCAGCTGTGTCGGACTTGAACTGCGGATGCGCATGGCGTCGATCTGACGTTGCGCCAAAGCGATCTCGTCGCCGTTGTTGACGACACCACCACTGGAAATTTCCGGCATATTGCCGAGCGCGATGTTGGCACTGATCGACTGACTGAGCAGCAGGCCTTCACCTTTGCGGTCTTCAGTGATCAGTGCGATGCCATTGCGCACAGCATCAACGGGCGAGCGCACATTGACCACTTTGGCTGGCGAGCCGAGTGCAATGCTGCCGCTGTCAGCGGTGTCCGCACCGAATATCAAACGCAGTAATTCCGTGCGCCCTGCCCCGATCAGTCCGGAAATCCCGAAGATCTCGCCGGCACGGACTTCAAACGAGACATCGCGCACTTTGTCGGAGCGCGTCAGACCTTTGATCGTCAGCGCCGGGGCACCAATCTTGCGCGGGCCCATGTCGATATGCTCACCCAACTCGCGACCGACCATCAGCGTTACCAGTTGCTCGCTGTTGTAATTGGCCATCGGCTCGACACAGACCAGATTGCCGTCACGCAGCACGGCAATGCGCTGCGCCACGCGGGCAAGCTCTTCGAGACGGTGGGAAATGTAGATGATCGAGACGCCGCGCGCCTGCAATCGGGTGATCTGCTCGAACAGCATTTCGACTTCACGTGCGGTCAGCATCGCGGTCGGCTCATCGAGAATCAGCACATGGCAATCGCCGATCAGGTTACGGGCGATTTCGACCATCTGCTGATGCCCGATACCCAACTCGCCGACCAGCGTATCCGGATCGATCGCGTCGAGACCGACTTGCGCCATGGCTTCGATAGCGGCTTTGCGCAATTGCTTGCGGCTGATCCAGCCGCCATTGCTTGGCAGATTGTCGAGAAACAGGTTTTCCGCGACCGACAGTGTCGGCAACAGATTGAGCTCTTGCATGACCATACGCACGCCGAGCTCTTCGGCCTGGGTGCGGCTGCCCGGACGATAGTCCTTGCCCTGGAATTGCATCTGGCCGGTGGTCGGCGTGACCAGTCCGCCAATGATCTTCGACAGCGTACTTTTGCCGGCACCATTCTCGCCGGTCAGCGCCAGCACTTCACCGCGCATCAGCGTCAGATCGATGCCGGTGAGCACCGGTTGCGCATAGGTCTTACCGATACCGCTGACCGAGAGGACAGCGTTCGGGGCGGAAACAGACATAAAAACTCTCCATGCGCTCGCCCGGACGGACGAGCGCCATTGTGTCGCCAGAAGACTTACTGGGTGACCAGCTCGACCGGTGTTTCGATGACGCCGTTGGCGCCGCTGTCGACTTTCTCGCCCTTGATGATTTTCAGCGCGGTTTCGATGCCGAACACGGCTTGTTTTGCAGCGAACTGGTCTGCAGTGGCCAGCACGCGGCCGTCCTTCAACATTGGCTTGATGGCATTGATGTTGTCGTAACCGACGACTTGAACCTGACCGGCCTTGCCAGCAGCGCGCACAGCAGAAACCGCACCTACAGCCATACTGTCGTTGCCGGCCAGCAGCGCTTTGACGTCCGGGTATTCACTGAGAATCGAAGCAGCAACCTTGTTGCCCTTGTCGATTTCCCAGTCACCGGATTGCAGGGAAACGATCTTGATCTGTGCGGCATCCATCGCATCCTTGAAGCCCGCAGTACGTTGCTGTGCATTGGTCGTGGTGGACACGCCTTCAATGATGCCGACTTCGTCACCGGCCTTGAGCTGCTTGGCCAGGTATTCACCGACCAGACGCGCACCTTTGCGGTTGTCCGGGCCTACGAAAGGCACGCTGATGTTTTTGCTTTTGACGATTGCCGGATCAAGCTGATTATCGATGTTGATCACGGTGATGCCGGCATCGACGGCTTTCTTGATCACCGGCACCATGGCTTTGGAGTCAGACGGCGCGATCACCAGCGCGTTGACCTTGGCCAGGATCATCTGCTCGACGATGCGCGTCTGACCGGCAGTATCCGTTTCGTCCTTGATACCGTTGGAGATCAGGTCGAAATCGGCGGAGTGTTCTTTCTGATAAGCCTTGGCGCCATCTTCCATGGTCAGGAAGAATTCATTGGCCAGAGACTTCATGACCAACGCGACTTTGGGTTTTTCGGCAGACTCGGCGAATGCCGAAGAGACAGGTAGTGCGGCGGCTGTGGCAGCCAGCATAGCGACAGCAAGAAGACGTCCAGCGAATGGCAGCTTCATGGGTTCACTCCGATCTTATGATTATTGTGAGCAACGTTTGCGCTGGCGTAAGCTACGCCGGTTTTTCTGGCCGATACGGCGCCGAAAAAGCCGCGCAAACGTTTGCGTAGACCGAACTATGCGAATCCCGCCGACATTTGTCAACAATCAGAAATCGTCTTTTATTGTAGGGCGAATCGTCCGACTCACCCCACCGCTGCTCATACCGTGGTGTTGACCAGATTACCGCTGGTGGAACTCTTGGTCATTTCCTTGACCAATGCACCCGCCACTTCTGCCATCGCGGCGCTGGTTTGGGCGATCTGCCCTTGGATGGACATGACCGCCTGCGATTTCGCCTCGGGCGTCGGATAAGTTTCAGCTTGTGCCGCGGCCAGTTGCTGTTGCTGCTCCTGAAGTTGCTTCTGCAATTCCTGCATGCGCTTGAGCAGCATCTTGACGGTAACGCTCAGGTTGTCGCCGCTTTCAGCCTTGCTGTCTTCTGGCGCAGCAGCTCCACCGGTTCTGACTTGATTGCCTTGATCTTTCTCGGTACCCAGCGCCTCGGTAGAGGCGTCCGCCTCTGCCTCGCTCAATGCATTGATCGTCGCTGCGGTTTTGCCGCCAATCGTGACTGCACCGGGATTTGAAAAACCGACCGTCAGTGACATGTGAACTCCCTACATTTTAATTTCCTTGAACACCCATCGGCCTGCGCGAAGCTTTCTTTAGCAGAAAACCCCAAACCGGCAACCCGAATCACTCGACAGAAGCAGTAGTCCTTTTCGGAGAGCCGAACGCGAAAGCGTCTATTGTTCGGAAACCCGGATAGAGGACGCTGGACAGGTTTTTAAAACCAATAAAATCTTGATGTAAATCATCAGGTTAAACATTTTTCTAACGCAAAGTAGCGCTGGTACAGATCCTGCTCCCTTCATCGCATCCCAAGGATCCAGATCGGCTTGGGATGCATCTAGATGAACCTGCATCAGCACCGTCTCACTACTAGAGAGAAAAATAATGAAATCTGCTTTCAACACTTTGGTTCCGGGCGCTTTGGCCCTCCTCCTGCTCCTGCCCACCGCCCTTCAGGCAAAAGAAGTCGAAACCCAGACCAAGCTCGCCAACGTTGTGGTACTTGCCACCGGCGGCACCATTGCCGGTGCTGGCGCAAGCGCCGCCAACAGCGCCACTTACCAGGCAGCAAAGGTGGGTGTCGAGCAATTGATCGCCGGCATTCCCGAGCTGAGCAAACTGGCGAATGTGCGTGGCGAACAAGTCATGCAGATTGCCTCGGAAAGCATCACCAACGAAAACCTGCTGCAACTGGGTCGCCGCGTGGCCGAACTGGCTGACAGCAAAGACGTCGATGGCATCGTCATCACCCACGGCACCGACACCCTGGAAGAAACCGCTTACTTCCTCAACCTGGTGGAAAAAACCGACAAGCCAATCATCGTCGTCGGCTCGATGCGTCCGGGCACCGCCATGTCTGCAGACGGCATGCTCAACCTGTACAACGCCGTGGCCGTGGCCAGCAGCAAAGAAGCGCACGGCAAAGGCGTACTGGTGACCATGAATGATGAAATCCAGTCCGGTCGTGACGTCAGCAAAATGATCAACATCAAGACCGAAGCGTTCAAAAGCGCCTGGGGCCCATTGGGCATGGTGGTTGAAGGCAAATCCTACTGGTTCCGCTTGCCAGCCAAGCGTCACACCATGGACTCGGAATTCGACATCAAAAACATCAAGAGCCTTCCTGACGTAGAAATCGCTTATTCCTACGGCAACGTGAGCGATACCGCCTACAAGGCTCTCGCCCAGTCCGGCGCCAAGGCAATCATCCACGCCGGTACCGGCAACGGCTCGGTGTCCTCTCGCGTAGTTCCGACCCTGCAAGCACTGCGCAAGGATGGCGTGCAAATCATCCGCTCGTCCCACGTCAACGCTGGCGGCTTCGTTCTGCGTAACGCCGAACAGCCAGACGACAAGTACGACTGGGTTGTGGCTCACGACCTGAACCCGCAAAAAGCGCGCATCCTGGCGATGGTTGCACTGACCAAAACCAACGACAGCAAAGAGCTGCAACGGATGTTCTGGGAATACTGATTGACCTTCGCCCGGTCCACTCCTGATCGGGCGCCCGGCACACCGCTCGCTTAAAAGGCGGGTGGTGCGTCGCCTACAACGCTCTCGCATTTTTCCCACAAAAAATTCGCCACGACCTACACCAAAACAGGAAAAGCGCTGTCAGAGGATTTTCTTGAATTTTAAGCAGTTGCGAAAATGCTTACAGTTAAATACTGTATGCACGTACAGCTTAATAAGGATAACCTCGTGGCCACCTCCCCTGATGCTCCTGACGCTTACGAACGCATGGGTATGCGCGTTCAGAAAATCATCAATTCTCCCACCGCCCAAAAAGCCAAAGCCGCACTGATCTTCCGTCTACCGGATGAACCGATGGATGAGTGGGAGCGCCTGCTCGAGGAAATCGACGAGAACGACAACGTCACCCTCGCCTATCGCGACGACGGTGGCGTGCAGATTTTTTGGGTCGTACCGAAGGAAGATTGATTTAATGAGTGTCCGCTGTTTTGCATTGCTGTTGCTGTTCATCACCATGGGCGCGCAGGCTGGCGCACCCCGCACATTTACCGAAGCCAAGAAGGTCGCCTGGAAGCTTTACGCACCGCAATCCACAGAGTTTTACTGCGGGTGCAAATACACCGGCAACAAGGTTGATCTGAAAGCCTGCGGTTATGTCCCACGCAAGAATGCCAAGCGCGCATCGCGCATTGAATGGGAACACATTGTGCCCGCCTGGCAATTCGGCCATCAGCGCCAATGCTGGCAAGAAGGCGGACGCAAAAACTGCACCCGTTATGACCCCAGCTATCAGAAGGCTGAAGCTGATCTGCACAACCTGGTGCCAAGCATTGGCGAGGTCAACGGAGACCGGAGCAACTTCAGCTACGGCTGGTTGCCAGTGCAATCCGGGCAGTATGGTTCGTGCCTGACTCAAGTCGACTTCAAGGCGAAGAAGGTCATGCCTCGCCCGTCGATTCGCGGCATGATTGCCCGAACATACTTCTACATGAGCAAGCAGTACGGCTTGCGCCTGTCGAAACAGGACCGCCAATTGTATGAAGCGTGGGACAAGACCTACCCGGTGCAGGACTGGGAGCGTCAGCGCAATCAGAGCGTGGCGTGCGTGATGGGACGCGGCAATGAGTTTGTCGGCCCGGTGAACATGAAAGCCTGCGGCTGATTGCAGTGCCAACAAAAAGGCCTCGAACGCGATGTTCGAGGCCTTTTCATTTGCGCTTAATTAGCCGCTTTGTTGTGTCGCCAATAACCCATCAAATTGAGTGACTCACGAGGGATGCCACACTCCTTGATAAGGTATCTACGCAAGCTCATCACAGCAGCAGACTCTCCGGCAATCCAGCCGTAAAACCCTTCAGGGGCGGTTTCGGCGATTTCCCAGAGAATGTCCTTTTCTATGTCGACGTCAGCCAATTCGATCGCTTGTCCCGCCGAAGAAACGTGAACGGGTAGAGGCGCCGCCCTCACCGCTTCCACCATCAGAGTACCCGCGATGGTTTCGTTCGCCGGATCCCGGATCAGCCAACGTACCGACAGCCCAGGCCAATCAGGAACGGCAAGCATGTCCTGAGCGCTGTCCACTTCGAAAAATGCCTGGACTTGCGGCGGCGCGGCGAGCAACGCCAGCTCATCCAGAATACCCATGGCTGCCGGCAGCGCGGTCGCATCTGCAACGAGCAAAACCTGCTTGAGCGCGTGTGGTGGCTTCCACTCGAAACCGCCAGCATCCTTCGCCGAGAAATGCCGATCAGGCGCGAGAATCTGCATCGAATCACCCGGCTGCGACCGCAGCGCCCAGCGAGACGCCGGACCGGTCTCGCCATGGAGAACAAAATCAATATCGACTTCGCCTTGCTCCGCTCGCAGATTCCGGATGGTGTAGGTGCGCATGGCGGGACGTCGATCTGCCAACATCGCACGGAAGCGAGCGTACCAACCGTCTTCCTGGGAAAGCTTCGCGTGAGAACCGTTGGCTGCAGGGAAAAACAGCTTCACCCGCTGATCCGGCGCCCAGGTAGCCATCTCGCTGACTGCTGGGCCCGCGAGCGTGATCCGCATCATGTGCGGGCTCAGCTGAGTTTTACGATGCAAGATGGCATCGAATAATTTGTAAGGATTGGCGGAGGCCATGGGGAACTCCTTCTGGAAATCATCTTGACCCTTTAGGAACGAGTCGCGTTTGATAGCCTTTAGGAGATTCCGCCGACCGGATCGTTTACGGCGTGAGCGGATGCTCGACCAACACCGATTCAATGTTCTGTTTTTTGGCCTTCACCAACGCCGCATCCACTTGTACCTTGCGAGCTTCGGCTTCAGCCTGGGAGTTGAACGGGCCAATCAGGATCCGCGTTTTGCCGCTGCTGTCCTTGATTACCGTAGGCACGAATGCGTGCTCGATCAACCAGCCGCTCAGGTCGCTGACAGCCTGTGGAGTTTCGCCGCGCACCTCGAGATCCCATTGTGGCGCAGCCGCCGTCGGCGCCGTGACTGCGGCCGATTGTGGCTTTGGTGCGTCTACATTCTTGCCTTCACCACACCCCGCCAATACCAGTGCTGCGACTACCCAAACCAATTTGCGCACAACGCTTTCCTCGAAATTCTCAAAGACGCGATCTTATCATTCATAAATAGTTCGCGAGCCCCGCAAAATGGGCACAAAACAACGAGATTGATGGTTGCAGCCTCTGTATAGTTACGCCCTGGGAATTAATGCCGCTTCTGCGCGTCAGAAAGAGGCACCCAAACCGTGAGACTTCGCACTAATCTATACGTACCACCGACCTCTGCACTGTCTGAATCAGGTGCCCTACAAAGCAATCAAGGAGAAGACCATGCTGATACTCACCCGCAAAGTCGGTGAAAGCATAAACATCGGTGATGACATCACCATCACCATTCTGGGCGTTAGTGGCCAACAGGTCCGCATTGGTATCAACGCTCCGAAAAACGTTGCCGTGCACCGTGAAGAGATTTACCAGCGTATTCAGGCTGGCCTGACCGCCCCGGACAAGCCACAGACTCCCTGAACCAATCGCAGTCAGTAGCCAGTCCGTTTACCTTGTGGAATGACTGGCTAGAGATTCACGCGCCGTATTGCCATCCGCTCCCCTCTGCTGGGCACGGCGCCTGACACGCCAATTCCGATTCCACTTCATCCCCCCACTATCTCCTTGCCGCCCGATACTACCTGCCATCCCCGTGACTGGCTGTCGGACATTTCCGATAGAGCGCAGAGAATTCGCCCTCTAACCGAATGTCACGCCTCGCGCCATGCCCGTGGCCGCAACCACCATCAGCAGCAACAGCAACGCCTCAACGTGACTGATACGTGCGAACAACTTTGACCGCCCAGTATCGAGCACCACACCCCGCGCTTTTGCAATTCGCCATTTTATCAACGTGAGCATCGGCACAAGCTCTATCAGCAGAATCAGCACGAACAGCGTCATCTTCAGATGAAAGAGTGGCTGATGAAGGTAATAGTCCGTGCCTTTTTCATAGCCGCCGAAGGCACGCATCCCACCGGTGACCAACAAGATCAGCGCAGAGACGCCCCAGATATTGTCAGCCAGCAAAATCCGCCCAACCTCGCCCGTACCGGCGGCCAGACGGCTGAACGCTGCTCCACGTGTCAGCACTGCCCAGAAGGCCAGGGCAAAGGCGAGTAAATGACTAGCGGCAAGAAACCAATGACTCAGCATCGATACACCCCATCAGAAAGAGTTGGAAATCGGCCAGTCAGTAGTAGTTGAAAAAGTATGGATTTGCCCGCGACGTCTCATGGCAACGCGTTGAGTGCCAAATCGCAGGCAAAAAAAATCCCAAGCAGCTGATGGAAGCTTGGGATTTAAAAATGCATAAACCGTGGTGGTGAACGCGGGACGGATGTTACTGAAATTCACAACCTGCAACAAGGTATTTTCGATAACCGGTCAGTTAACAAATCTCGTAACCCATTCAATATCCACATATTTTTTAAGGTCGCCACTTTAAGACTGTCACTGCCAGTGCATCTGGCGATTGGTTTAGCTCGATCGAATCACGATCGTTGAAGCGAGCATGTCACCCAGACGCTTTCGTGAACCGAAGAAAATGAAAATCCAGTCAAGGACATTCAAAAACGGCGTAGTGATATTGCGCATGAAAGATTGGTACTCCACTGCCAGCAAGATCCCCACTTCCTCGTTGAAGATGCTCTCCGGCTGTATAACGCCCGGCCAGCTGGGAGCCACAATGTTCGACCTGTGTTCATCCGTCGTATTAGCCGCTATTGGGAGCGGACTATGGCTACTGGGCAGATATATCCGGACTTCACAGCTTAAGAAGCAGCCTCGGCCTTCCGCTGCGCATCAGCCATAACCTTCTGAGGAAGAGGTTTTGCAAAGTTTTGCAAATCGCAGACAACAAAAAAGGGCCCACCTTTCGGTGAGCCCTTCTAGACCGCCCAGCAGAGCGGATTTTGTTTGGTAGGCGCGATTGGACTCGAACCAACGACCCCCACCATGTCAAGGTGGTGCTCTAACCAACTGAGCTACGTGCCTGCTGTGAGGCGGCATTCTACGGAATTCCGGAGGGGTGTCAACACCTTTTTTTCACCTAACCCTATGAATATGCAAAATATTTAATTTCGGGTCCTCGACGAAGATTTTCCGGTGGCTGGCGGAGGTTTTTCAACTCGGGTAGGATCGGCGCACTCGTAAAATATATTAAACAGAGGCGGCAGGATGGCGAACACCCCTTACCCAGAGTCTTATTACGCTGCGTCGGCCAATGCCGTACCGCCCCGCCCTGCCTTGCAGGATGACGTGGAGACGGACGTCTGTGTGATCGGCGCCGGGTATACCGGGCTGTCCTCCGCCCTGTTCCTGCTGGAAAACGGTTTTCGCGTCACCTTGCTGGAAGCGGCCAAGGTCGGTTTCGGCGCCTCCGGGCGCAATGGCGGGCAGATCGTTAACAGTTATAGCCGCGACATCGACGTGATCGAACGCAGCGTTGGCCCCAAGCAAGCGCAACTGCTCGGGCAGATGGCGTTCGAGGGTGGCCGGATCATTCGCGAGCGCGTGGCCAAATACAACATCCAGTGCGACCTGAAGGACGGCGGTGTATTCGCGGCCCTTACCGCCAAGCAGATGGACCATCTGGAATCGCAGAAACGTCTCTGGGAGCGCTTCGGCCATACGCAACTCGAACTGCTCGATCAACGCCGCATCCGCGAAGTGGTTGCCTGTGATCAGTACGTCGGCGGCATGCTCGACATGAGCGGCGGCCATATTCATCCGCTGAACCTCGCGCTCGGCGAAGCAGCAGCGGTCGAGTCGCTCGGCGGCACGATCTATGAACAATCGCCTGCCGTGCGCATCGAGCGCGGCGCCAATCCGGTGGTACATACACCGCAAGGCAAGGTCAGAGCCAAGTTCATTATCGTCGCCGGCAACGCGTACATCGGCAATCTGGTACCGGAACTGGCGGCCAAATCGATGCCGTGCGGTACGCAAGTGATCACCACCGAACCGCTGGGCGATGAGCTGGCAAAAGCCTTGCTGCCACAGGATTACTGCGTTGAAGACTGCAATTACTTGCTCGACTACTACCGACTGACCGGCGACAAACGCCTGATCTTCGGCGGCGGCGTGGTGTATGGCGCACGCGATCCGGCGAACATTGAAGCGATCATTCGCCCGAAGATGCTCAAGGCTTTCCCGCAACTCAAGGATGTGAAGATTGATTACGCCTGGACCGGAAATTTCCTGCTGACCCTGTCGCGTTTGCCGCAGGTTGGACGCTTGGGCGACAACATCTATTATTCGCAGGGTTGCAGCGGCCATGGTGTGACTTACACGCATCTGGCCGGCAAGGTATTGGCTGAGGCGTTGCGCGGTCAGGCCGAGCGCTTCGATGCGTTTGCCGATTTGCCGCACTACCCGTTCCCCGGCGGGCAACTGTTGCGCACGCCGTTTGCTGCGTTGGGCGCCTGGTATTACGGCTTACGCGACAAATTCGGGATGTAAAAAAGGGCCGCTGAACAGCGGCCCGTTTTATTCAACACTGAACGGTTTCAGAGCTGATCCCGAGCAATTCCACTCCGGATCCGCAGAATATCCGCCAACACAGCCAGCGCGATTTCCGCCGGCGTCTTGCTGCCGAGATTAAGACCAATCGGCGCATGAATACGCGCCAACTCAGCCTCACCCAAACCGCCAATCCGGCGCAAACGTTCAAACCGCTTCTGCGATGTTTGCAGCGAACCCATCACGCCAATGTAGAACGCTTCAGTGCGCACCGCTTCCATCATCGCCAGATCGTCGATGCGCGGGTCATGCGTCAGCGCCACGACCGCCGTATCACGGTGGCAGCCGCCGTCGGCAATAAACACCGACGGCAGTTGTCGACGAATCTCCACGCCATTCAGTACTACGCCTTCCAGAACTTCATCGCGTGGATCGCAGAGAATCACTTCAAACCCGAGGCCGACGGCAAACTCGGCGCACGCCTGTGCCACGCTGGAATATCCGGCGAGCAACAAGCGCTGCGCCGCGCCAACGCGAATGCGCACCCGATCAATCTCGCGCTCGATCCGCGCACCCTGCTCGCGATCAGCGAACAGGCTGCGCGCACCGCTGGCCAGATCGACCTCGCGTATCAGCCGACGCTGCCCGAGCAGCGCCGACTCCAATTCACGCAGATGCGCCTGCACCTCGCAGTGGGCGTCAAATTTCTCTACCAGCACATCGAGAATGCCACCACACGGCAGGCTGACCCGTGATCGCGGATCGTCGCCTTCACCATAACGCACAACATTGACCGCATCGAGAAACGCACCTTCGGCGACACGCTCAAGGAAATCTTCCTCGACGCAGCCGCCGGACAGCGAGCCGATCCACTGCCCGCCATCGTTCACCGCCAGCAGCGAACCCGGCGCGCGCGGCGCCGAACCGTAAGTGGTCAGCACGGTGCAGAGCCAGATGCGCTGCCCCGCCACCGACCACTCCAGCGCCCGACGAACCACTCGCAGATCGAGATGCTGCATGTCAGTGCGCCTTGTGCTCGATGGACGGTGCATCGGCTTGCAGCTTCTGCACCTCGCTCACTGCCAGCTCGGCGGACTGACCACCCCAGCCCTGACGCAGGTAGTTGAGCAGATCGGTCAGCTGTCCCGGACTGAGTTTGTCGGCAAAACCCGGCATCGGCTGCATATGCTCGAACCCGGAGAACTTCTGCTCGCCGATCCCATCCTCGATTACCCGCAGCAGATTGCGCGGATCCTCGAGACGCAACGTAGTATTGCCGCGCATGGCCACCGCAATGTGCGGCTTGCCTTCGCCACCAACCGCGTGACAGCCGGCGCAGACGTTCAGATATACCTGACGGCCGCGTTGAGCACTGGCGCTGAGTTGCTCGACGGGCACTTCAACCAGTGCTTTCGCTGCTGGCGGCTTGTCGCCGAGCAGGAACGTCGCCATCGCCGCCAGATCTGCATCGCTCAGACCTTGAGTGCTGTTGTGGAACACCGGGAACATCTCGTTGAACATCGTCCCCTGCGCGCTCATGCCGTGCTTGAGGAACGTGCCCAGATCCTGCTCGTTCCAGCCGCGAGCGGCCAGATCAGTGGCCAGCAGGCTCGGTGCCAGGTAACCATTGAGGATGCCGCCGGTGAGGCGCTTGTCCAGTTGCATTGCACCCGGCAGGCCGCGTGGTGTGTGGCATTCGCCGCAGTGACCAAGCACTTCAACCATGTACTGGCCGCGTTTCCAGGCTGCACTTTTGCCTTCAGCTGGTTCCAGCTTCAGCGCTTTGCCGTACATCATGTTCCAGCCGATCAGGCCCGGACGCACGTTGAATGGAAAGCTCAGGCTGGTGACCGGTGCTGCGCGCTCGATGGGCTCGATGGTTTTCAGGTACGCATGGATCGCGTCGGAATCTTCGCGCGGCATCAAGTGATACGAGGTGTACGGCATCGCTGGGTACAGGTTGGCGCCGTCGCGACGCTTGCCTTCGGTCAGCGCAGCGAAGAACTCGTCATCGTTGTACAGACCGATGCCGTGCTCTTTGCTCGGGGTGATGTTGGTGCCGTAAATCGTGCCGAACGGCGAAACGATCGGCAGGCCGCCGGCAAACGGCGCGCCACCCGGTGCGGTGTGGCAAGCCATGCAGTCGGCCGCGCGAGCGAGATACTCGCCGCGCTTGACCTGATCATCGGCGTGGGCAAACAACACCGGCGCAGCCAGACCGAACGCCAGGGTCAGGCGGGTCAGAAAAAGCTTCATGCTTAACCCTCCTTGACCAGGCCGAGATCGGTCAGCACGTTGCGGGTGGCGTTGTAATAACGCACGTACCCGGTGCAACGGCAGATGTGATGGCCGAGGCTGTCTTCGATGACTTGCTCGAGTTTGCTTTGCACGGTCGGCTGGCGCTGCAGCTTTTCAACCAGCACGGTCGCCGCGTTGACGAAGCCCGGTGCGCAGTAGCTGCACTGAAAAGCGAATTCGTCGACGAAGCGCTGCTGGATCGGGTTCAGCTCGGTGACCTGGCCTGACTCGTCGCGCTTGGCGTGGGATTCGATGGTGCGAACTTTCTTGCCCTCGAAGTAATGCGCGCCGGTGATGCAGGTGCGCACTTCTTCGCTGGTGCCGTCCGGGTTGTCGACGATCACCACACAAGCGTGGCAGATGCCCTGACCGCAGCCCAGACGCGAGCCGGTGAGGTTCTTGTATTCGTGCAGGTAGTCGATCATCGGCAGGTCATCAGGGATGTCCACCGGGCCGACGGATTGACCATTGAGGGTCAGTTGAAGCGGACGGTTAGCCATTGAGGGCCTCCTTGATGCGCGCAGCAGTGATTGGCAGGTCGCGAACACGTTTACCGATGGCGTGCGCCACGGCGTTACCGATGGCACCGACAATCGGGATCATCACCACTTCGGCGATGCCTTTCGACGGATCGCTTGGCGACAGCGCCGGCAGAATCTCCGCAGTCTGCTTCCACACCGCAACGTGACGCGCCATCGGCAGACGGTAACGGTTGAAGTTCCAGTCACCCTCCCCCGGCCCGCCTTCATACAGCGGCATCTCTTCCATCAAGGCGTGGCCGATGCCCATGGCGATACCGCCTTCGAGCTGGCCCTTGACCAGTTCTTCGACCAGCACACGACCGCACTCGACCCACGAGTGGTGATTGAGCACTTCGACTTCTGCCGAACCTTTGTTGACCTTCAACTCGACCAGCGTGGCGACCGGACTGTAGTAAGTCACGGCGGCATTGTTCAGTTGGACGACTGGGTAGTTGATGTTCTGACGATCCAGCAGGTGGAAACCTGCCGTGTTCATCAGAGCTTTTTTCGCCTTCGGCGCGCCATCGCCGTATTTCACCGCCAGACCGTCGAGCGGCAGACGCTCGCGCACGCCGTCGATGCTGTATTCGGCTTCGGCCCAGCTCCAGCGGTTGAACGCGTGAACAGTGGCGCCGGTCACCAGACCACGCTCGTGAGCGTGCTTGGCCAGCTCTTCGAAGGTCAACGGCTGCATGCCGTTGGCGGTGAGCTTGCCGTCGATCCAGTGCGCATCTTCGCGACGCACGACGTAAGGGTTGGCTTGACCGCCGTAAGGCCCCTGACGCCAGATCTCCATGGCCGCCGGCCACAAACCGTTGTTGAACAGTACGCGCGCCGCTTCACGGGTGGCGTGGCTGAAGTAGTAAGCCGAGTTGGTCGCGGAAGAAGCCGAGGCCAACTTGCCGACCCAGCGCGGGTTGCGCAGCAGGTTGTCCTGCTCGGCCTGACTCATGATGTAAGGGTTGCCGCTGGTGATCAGCTGCATTTCCTTCCATTCGGTTTCGCCGGTTTTCACTTCGTGTGCCGGACTGCCGAGGAAATCGGCGACGACCAGGGCTTGCGAGGTCGACATGCCGGTACCGATTTCGATACCGATGTGGCGCAGGGTAATGCGACCGTCAGCGGTGAATTCGATGCTGGCCATCGGTGCTTCAGAACCGGTACCGAAGTCTTTCTGGCAAATGGCGAAACCGACGCCGTACCAGTTGTCCGGGTCGGCGGCTTCGCGCTGTTTCTTGATCGCGTCGCGGTTTTTCCAGACCTCGTGCACGGAGGCCTTGTCGAGAATTTCATGCAAGCGCAGAGCACCGGCCGGAATCGCGCCCTGGGTGTTTTTCATGCCCGAACGCAGGGCGTTCTTGCGACGCAGGTCAATGGCGTCTACCCCGAGGCGATTGGCGATTTCGTCGACCATCATCTCGGTCGCCGCCATGCTTTGCAGGGTGCCATAACCGCGCATCGAACCCGCCTCGACACCACGCGAGTGGTAGGCGGTGACTTGCAGGTCGTTCTGCGGCATGTAGTAGATCGACTGCGCCGCCGTGGCGCCAACCGCCGCTACGGATGGGCTGTAGTTGACCCGGCCGCCACCGTCGACGCTCATGTCAGCGCGGAAAATCTTGAAGGTGTAGTCGTTCTTGTCCACGGCCAATTGGTAGCGGATGTCGAACGGGTGACGCTTGATGCCGCTCTGGAACTGCTCGTAGCGGTCGTTCGCCAGACGCACCGGCACACCGGCGCCGTAGAGCGCGGCGAGGGCTGCGTAGTAAACGAAGATGTTGTGGTCTTTGGATCCGTAACCCACGGTGTAACCCGGGTGCATGTTGAGGTTGTCCAGGCCGAAGCGCGACGGCGCGATCATTTTCGCGGTTTCTGTCGCAGCTTCCAATGGGCACTGGGTAGCCACAACGAAGTGCAGGGTCTTGGTTTTCGGGTCGTACCAGCCGTTGCCGTTGTCGGGCTCCATTGCAGCCGGTTCGATCGACGGGGTTTTGTAGCGCTCGTCGAACACCAGCCAGTTGTCCGGCGGCGTATCGATCTCTTTTTTCATGCGGTCGGCGTAGAACAGGCCGCGCTCGGTCAGGTTGCCGTGCAGGTTGGGCTGGGAATTCCACACCGGGCGACGGTTTTTCAGCATCGGAAAGAGGATCGAGTCCTTCAGGCTGGCGAACTCATCTTCGTCGGCCGAGGTCGGGCCACCCACGCGCACGTAGCGGAAACTGCCATAGGGGTCGCCTTCGTAGAACGGCACTTGTGCACCGTAACGAATCGCCTTGTCATTGAACTTGAGTTTGTTCTTGGCCTGACGGAAACGCTCGAAATCGTTCCAGATCAGGATCGCCACCGGGTGACCGATGAACATCGGCACTTTGCCTTCCGGCAGCAGCGGATCCGGCGCGTGCTCTTCCGGGAAGACGATGCCGTCCTTGTCCAGATCAGCGGCGGTGACAATGCGGTCAGGCTGCAACTCGGCGCCGAGCCACGACAGGTCGTAACCGTCGTAGATGCGATCAGCCTTGATGGTTTTCAGCAACATGGCGTGGCCTTGCTGCTCGGGCCAGCCCGGCATGTCCTTGGAGCGGATGTCGCGGGCGAAGACCTTGCTGCCGCAGACCTTGGACAGTGCATCGTTACGCTGGCGCGCCTTGCCGTTGTTGCCGAGCCACTTCTCGGACGGCACGGTGACGCTGTTTTCCATCAAGGCAGCCAGCGCCTGGGTGCTGAGCGGCGTGAGCGTGACGCTCACACCCGCCACCAGCCCGCCCTGGAGGAACGAGCGCCGGGATATTTCACGGTTGGACATGGATCATCCTCTGGGCGGTTATACGTCCGCCCTTCTGGTTATCTACTGGGGAATCTCGAGTCTTGCAGAAGCCCTCTTTGGCGAAACAAAGGGCGTGTTGACAGTGCAAAGCTGACCGAAAGGTTAACTTTAAAGGTTTCTGCGCTCGCAGCAAACAACCAGTTACAAAAATTTGACTAAAGAATCAAAAAATCAATGCGACGTGAGACCGCAGGATGGTTACAGGCATCCCTTGTAGGAGCTGTCGAGTGAAACGAGGCTGCGATCTTTTGATCGTGTTTTTTACGATCAAGATCAAAAGATCGCAGCGTGCCGCAGCTCCTACAGGGAGCCGGGTTACGTGACGGGAGCGGAGGTCAAATTTCAGACACAAAAAACCCCGGTCTTTCGACCAGGGTCTTTGCTATCGATTCCGAATCAACCAATGGTTGCTTTCGGTGCTTCAAGGCGTTCAGTGGTCCTTGAAGCAGATATGGCGCAGCGGACGGGACTCGAACCCGCGACCCCCGGCGTGACAGGCCGGTATTCTAACCGACTGAACTACCGCTGCGTATCGCTTTGAGCTTGCGCTCAAGTAACTCGTTTTGATTGCTGGCTTCGGTGCCTTGCAATCGCGAACCAGACAAGTCTGACTCGTAAAATATGGCGCAGCGGACGGGACTCGAACCCGCGACCCCCGGCGTGACAGGCCGGTATTCTAACCGACTGAACTACCGCTGCGCGTCGGTGCAGGCACTTTCAGCCTACGCTCTTGCTTACGCAAGTCTCTCGGGGAGTGGTGGGTGATGACGGGATCGAACCGCCGACATTCTGCTTGTAAGGCAGACGCTCTCCCAGCTGAGCTAATCACCCGTTTGCATCTCCGAGGCCGCGAAATTTACGCAGGTAGCGAACCTAAGTCAATAGCAGGATTGAAGTTTTTTTCAAAAACAGTTTTTAGCGGCAAGTCTTGAGCTGCAAGCAAAAGCATAAACATCTAAAGCAGACACACCGCGATCTCGCTTCAACTTGCAGCTCGGCGCTTGCAACTGTCTCTTACTGCTCGTAGATCATCTTCTTGGTCATGCCGCCATCGACGACGAATTCCTGCCCGGTGACAAACCCGGCATTCCTCGACAGCAACCAGGCAACCATCGCTGCCACGTCTTCAACCGTCCCTACCCTGCCCGCCGGATGCTGGGCATGATCGGTATCGGCCAGAGGCTCAGCCCGACGCGCAGAAGGATCTCGCGCATCGATCCAGCCAGGACTGACCGCATTGACGCGAATCTCCGGCCCCAGGCTGATCGCCAGCGCATGCGTCAACGCCAACAACCCGCCCTTGCTCGCCGCATAGGCCTCGGAGTCTGCCTCCGATTGCCGCGCACGGGTCGAGGCCAGGTTGACGATCGAACCGCTGTGCGCGCGCAGATAAGGCGCACAGTGCTTAGCCAACAGCATCGGCCCGCTGAGATTCACCGCCAGCACGCGATTCCAATAAGCCAGATCAAGACTTTCCAGCGTGATGTTATGCGGATCAGCGACCGCCGCGTTGCAGACCAGCGCATCGAGACGACCAAACTGCCCCAGCACTTCAGCAACCCCAAGCGCAACCTGCCCCTCATCGGCGACATCCATGGCGATGAACCAGGCGTTTTCGCCCAGCACCTTCGCCACTTTCGAACCACGCGCACGATCCAGATCGGTCAGCACGACCTGCCAGCCTTCGCTGATCAGCCATGCCGCGATCCCCAGACCGATACCGCGCGCGGCCCCCGTGACCAGCGCAACGCGGCCATGGGTGCCCGCTGTTGGAGTGGACAACTCGATCACAACGCAGCCAGACCGCGCGCCAGATCGGCCTGCAGGTCCGCCACATCCTCCAGACCGACCGCAATACGGATCAGGCTGTCACGAATGCCCGCCGCTTCCCGCTCTTGCGGCGCCAAACGACCGTGAGAGGTGGTGCTCGGGTGCGTGATCGTGGTTTTGCTGTCACCGAGGTTGGCAGTAATTGAAATCAACCGGGTGGCATCGATAAAGCGCCAGGCGCCCTCTTTCCCGCCCTTGACCTCAAAGCTCACCACCGCACCAAAGGCCTTTTGCTGACGCTGAGCCAACTCATGCTGCGGATGGCTCTGGAGACCGGCGTAATGCACCTTCTCAATGCCGTCCTGCTGCTCCAGCCATTCAGCCAGTTCCTGGGCATTCGCGCAGTGCGCCTTCATTCGCAGGTTCAGGGTTTCCAGGCCTTTGAGGAAGATCCACGCATTGAACGGGCTCAAGGTCGGCCCGGCGGTGCGCAGGAAGCCGACGATCTCTTTCATCTGTTCGCTGCGACCGGCTACCACACCGCCCATGCAACGGCCCTGGCCGTCGATGAACTTGGTCGCCGAGTGCACGACGATGTCCGCACCCATTTTCAGCGGCTGCTGCAACGCCGGGGTGCAGAAGCAGTTGTCGACTACCAGCATCGCGCCTTTGGCATGGGCGATTTCCGCCAGTGCGGTGATGTCGACCAGTTCAGCCAAAGGGTTCGACGGAGATTCGACGAAGAGCAGTTTGGTGTTCGACTTGATTGCCGCATCCCAGGCCGACAGGTCAGCCAGCGGTACGTAATCGACCTCAACGCCAAAACGCTTGAAGTACTTCTCGAACAGACTGATGGTCGAACCGAACACGCTGCGCGAAACCAGCACGTGATCGCCGGCGCTGCACAGGCTCATTACCACTGCCATGATCGCGGCCATGCCGGTGGCGGTCGCAACGGCTTGCTCGGCGCTTTCCAGCGCAGCAATACGCTCTTCGAACGCACGCACGGTCGGGTTGGTGTAACGCGAGTAAACGTTGCCCGGCACTTCCCCGGCGAACCGTGCGGCTGCATCGGCAGCGGTACGGAACACGTAGCTGGAGGTGAAGAACATCGGATCACCGTGCTCGCCTTCCGGCGTACGGTGCTGACCGGCGCGTACGGCCAGGGTATCGAACGCTACGCCTTCAAGGTCGCTGTCCAGCCGACCGGCATCCCATTCCTGACTCATGCTGTCACTCCTTGCCCTGTTCGCGAAAATTGAAAGTCAGATACAAAACCGGCCCCTCAGGGCCGGTAGAAACTCAGTTGTTGTACAGATCGATGATCGCACTGACCGCCTGGGTCTTGATCTTCGAGGAGTCGTTACGCGCCTGTTCGATCTTGTTCAGGTAGGCTTCGTCGACGTCGCCGGTGACGTACTTGCCGTCGAACACCGCGCAATCGAAGTTCTCGATCTTGATCTTGCCGCCGCCGACCGCTTCGATCAAGTCAGGCAGGTCCTGATAGATCAGCCAGTCAGCGCCGATCAGATCCGCGACATCCTGAGTCGAACGATTGTGCGCGATCAGTTCGTGAGCGCTTGGCATGTCGATGCCGTAGACGTTCGGGAAGCGTACCGCCGGAGCAGCCGAGCAAAAGTAGACGTTTTTCGCGCCGGCTTCGCGGGCCATCTGGATGATCTGCTTGCAGGTGGTGCCGCGCACGATCGAGTCATCGACCAGCATCACGTTCTTGCCACGGAATTCCAGCTCGATGGCGTTGAGCTTCTGGCGTACCGACTTCTTGCGAGCCGCCTGGCCCGGCATGATGAAGGTACGGCCGATGTAACGGTTCTTGACGAAACCTTCGCGGAATTTCACGCCCAGGTGGTTGGCCAGTTCCAGTGCCGCGGTACGGCTGGTGTCAGGAATCGGGATAACCACGTCGATGTCGTGCTCTGGGCGCTCGCGCAGGATCTTCTCGGCGAGCTTCTCACCCATGCGCAGACGGGCCTTGTAGACCGACACACCGTCGATGATCGAATCCGGACGCGCCAGGTAGACGTGTTCGAAGATGCACGGGGTCAGGGACGGGTTGGTCGCGCACTGACGGGTGTGCAGCTTGCCGTCTTCAGTGATGTAGACCGCTTCGCCCGGCGCCAGGTCGCGAATCAGGGTGAAACCGAGCACGTCCAGCGAAACGCTTTCCGAGGCGATCATGTACTCGACGCCTTCGTCGGTGTGACGCTGGCCGAACACGATCGGGCGGATGCCGTGCGGGTCGCGGAAACCGACGATGCCGTAACCGGTCACCATTGCCACAACGGCATAACCGCCGACGCAACGGTTGTGCACGTCGGTCACGGCGGCAAACACGTCTTCTTCAGTCGGTTGCAGCTTGCCACGCTGGGCCAGTTCGTGAGCGAACACGTTGAGCAGCACTTCCGAGTCGGAACTGGTGTTGACGTGACGCAGGTCGGATTCGTAGATCTCTTTGGCCAACTGCTCAACGTTGGTCAGGTTACCGTTGTGCGCCAGGGTGATGCCGTAAGGCGAGTTGACGTAAAACGGCTGGGCTTCGGCCGAAGTCGAGCTGCCCGCAGTCGGGTAACGGACGTGACCGATACCCATGTGGCCGACCAGACGCTGCATGTGACGCTGTTGAAACACGTCACGCACCAGGCCATTGTCCTTGCGCAGGAACAACCGGCCATCATGGCTGGTCACGATACCGGCAGCGTCCTGGCCGCGGTGCTGGAGCACGGTTAGCGCGTCATACAGCGCCTGATTGACGTTCGACTTACCGACGATACCGACGATGCCACACATGCGACGCAACCCCTACTTAATGGATCTGAACTGAACAACACTCACTGAGGCGTTTTCGCCGACGGCAAGAGTTGCTCCTTGAACGGAATATCAGCGGGTACGCTGATTCCGCTGGCAAGCCACTGACTGCTCCACCCGAGTATCAGGTTTTTGGACCAGTCGGCGACCAATAGAAACTTTGGCACGAGCTGTGACTCTTTCCACCACCCGTCCTGCTGTACCGGCCCCAGGCTCAACAGCCCGACCGCCACGACCACCAGCAATACGCCACGCGCTGCGCCGAAGGCCATGCCGAGGAATCGATCGGTCCCGGACAACCCGGTGACGCGAACCAACTCGCCGATAAGATAATTGATCATTGCGCCCACGATCAGTGTGGCGACAAACATGATGGCACAGCCCGCGATCACGCGAGCCGATGGGGTTTCGATGTATCCGGCGAGGTACTCGGACAGTGAGCCACCGAACATCCAGGCGACGACTCCTGCGATGATCCAGGTCACCAGCGATAATGCTTCCTTGACGAAGCCGCGGCTCAAACTGATCAAAGCGGAGATGGCGATGATTGCAACGATCGCCCAGTCAACCCAGGTAAATGGCACAGTGCAGCCTACAGACGGATAAGGCGGCGCATTTTAGCAGAGCGCATGCCTCTCGGTAAGCTGCGATTGTCAGTGCATTTCAATCGAGGCGATAGTTTTTAGCCGCGTTCAGGCTGGAAGCGCACAACAAAACCCTTGAGGTTCTGCTGACGGCCCAACAGATCACGCAGACGATCGGCTTCGGCACGCTCGATCAGCGGACCGACAAATACCCGATTCTTGCCATCGGCCGAACGGATATAGGCGTTGTAGCCTTGGCTGCGCAGGGTTTTCTGCAAGCTCTCGGCACTGGCCCGACTCGACAGACTGGCCAGCTGCACCGACCAGCTCACCGACAGGCCATTGGCATCGACGCGGCTTTGCGTGGTGTCAGGCTTACTCGATGCAGAGGTAATCGGCTGGGCAGGCGCAGGAATCGGCTTGGCCACCGCCGGCGGCGCAACAGGCTTGGTGATCATAATGGGAGCCGTCGGCGCCGGTGCGACGGGCGCAGCAGGCGCCGTGTCTTCGGCGACCTCTTCATCCGTTGGCACTGGCTCTTGCGGCAAGGCTTGCGGCTCGGGAACAGCCACGGTTTCCATTTGCACTTGCGGCACGACAGGCGCTTGCGGAGCGGCAGGCGCCTCGACCGTCACCTGACGCTGCTCATCCTGACGGGAAAACAGCATTGGCAGGAAGATCACCGCCAGCGCAACCAGCACCAAAGCGCCAACCATGCGCTGCTTGTACGCTTTGTCCAGCAAAGCCATTTGCCGCTTCCTCCGTGGAGCGCCGGGACAGCCATTCGAGGGCCTCGGCGACACAATAAAATGATCCGAACAACAGAATCTCGTCGTCGCTGGTAGCTACTGCGCACTGCCCTTCCAGTGCGGCCGCGACACTGTCATAAGACGTGACAGCGGCACCAAGGTTCTGCAATGCCGCGTGCAACTCAGCCACAGGGCGCGCGCGCGGTGAATCCAGCGGCGCCACAGCCCAGTGCTGGACACTAGCATTCAATTCGCTGACAACACCATCCAGATCCTTGTCCGACAGCAAACCAAATACCGCCAGACGCTTGCCGACCGGTGGGCGCGAGGCCAGACGACGGGCCAGATACTCGGCGGCATGCGGGTTATGCCCGACATCCAGCAACAGGTTCAGACGCTTGCCGTTCCACTCGAACGAGCGGCGATCCAGTCGACCGACCACACGAGTCGCCTGCAACGCCGCCACAATCTGCTGCGCATTCCACGGCAAACCGAGCAGCAAGTACGCCTGCAACGCCAACGCGGCGTTTTCCATCGGCAGATCGAGCAGCGGCAAGTCACGCAACTCAACAGCCTGACCGCGCGCATCGGTGCCACGCCATTGCCAGTGCTCATCAGTAATGCCGAGGTCGAAATCACGCCCACGCAGGAAGAACGGACAGGCCAGTTCACGCGCCTTGTCGAGCAACGGTTGCGGAGGATTCAGATCGCCGCACAAGGCAGGTTTGCCCTGACGGAAAATTCCGGCTTTCTCGAAAGCCACGGATTCGCGGGTGTCGCCCAGATAATCGGCATGATCGACGCCAATGCTAGTGACCAGCGCGATGTCGGCATCGACCACATTGACCGTGTCCAAACGCCCGCCCAGCCCGACTTCCAGCACCACCGCATCGAGCCCGGCCTGCTGAAACAGCCAGAACGCCGCAAGGGTGCCCATTTCGAAGTAAGTCAGGGAAGTGTCGCCGCGCCCGGCCTCGACCGCAGCAAAGGCTTCGCACAGCTGCGCGTCAGTGGCCTCGACGCCATTGAGCTGCACCCGCTCGTTGTAACGCAGCAGGTGCGGGGAATTGTAGACACCAACGCTCAGGCCCTGCGCGCGCAGCAATGAAGCCACGAAAGCGCAGGTTGACCCCTTGCCGTTGGTGCCGGTGACCGTAATCACCCGAGGCGCCGGCTGGCCCAGCCCCATACGGGACGCTACCTGTTGCGAACGCTCCAGGCCCATGTCGATGGCCGACGGATGCAACTGCTCAAGGTAGGCGAGCCATTCGCCAAGGGTGCGCTCGGTCATAGGCCAGCAGGGACCGGCGGTACCACGATCGGCTCGATTGGCGCGGCGACGAATTTCGGCGTCGGCTTGCCAGTCATTTGTGCCAGTAGATTACCCAGACGTGGGCGCAACTCCTGACGGTGGATGATCATGTCGATCGCACCATGCTCCAGCAGGAATTCGCTGCGCTGGAAGCCTTCCGGCAGTTTTTCACGCACGGTTTGTTCGATAACACGCGGACCGGCGAAGCCGATCAGGGCTTTCGGCTCACCGACGATCACGTCACCGAGCATCGCCAGACTCGCGGAAACACCGCCGTAGACCGGGTCGGTCAGCACGGAGATGAACGGGATGCCCTCTTCGCGCAGACGCGCCAGTACCGCCGAGGTTTTGGCCATCTGCATCAGCGAGATCAGCGCTTCCTGCATGCGCGCCCCACCGGAGGCGGCGAAGCAGATCATCGGGCAGCGGTTTTCCAGCGCGTAGTTGGCGGCGCGCACAAAGCGCTCACCGACGATGGCGCCCATGGAACCGCCCATGAAGGCGAATTCAAAGGCCGAAACCACCACTGGCATGCCCAGCAAGGTGCCGCTGACCGAGATCAGCGCGTCTTTCTCGCCAGTCTGCTTCTGTGCAGCGGTCAGGCGATCCTTGTACTTCTTGCCGTCGCGGAATTTCAGACGGTCAACCGGCTCCAGATCGGCGCCCAGTTCGTTGCGACCTTCAGCATCGAGGAAGATGTCGATGCGTGCACGTGCGCCGATGCGCATGTGGTGGTTGCACTTGGGGCAAACGTCCAGGGTCTTTTCCAGCTCCGGACGATACAGCACCGCCTCGCAGGACGGGCATTTGTGCCACAGACCTTCAGGGACCGAGCTCTTCTTGACCTCGGAACGCATGATCGAAGGGATCAGTTTGTCTACTAACCAGTTGCTCATGCTTTCTTTCTCCAGTACCGGCGGCCCGAACGCTCTGGTTCGCAGCCCCGCGTATGCCCTTCAGCTAAATTCATGTGTGTGGCGATGGTTGATGGACAGCCACGGTCAGCGCGAAACATGACCTGCGTACATTCCATTAACCCTCAGCCGCGCCTGCTTTGTGCAAGTGCATTGATGGACGGCGGCAGACTGCCAGCCGTCACATCAATATGGCGCTTTGCGTACAGCGTCGATGAACGCCCGAACCTTTGCGTGATCCTTGATGCCCTTGCTCGCCTCTACTCCACCACTGACGTCTACCGCATAGGGTTTTACCCGAGCCACGGCGTCTGCGACGTTCTCGGCAGTCAAACCACCCGCGAGAATCAACGGTTTGCTCAAACTCTGCGGAATCAATGACCAGTCGAATGCCTCACCGGTTCCGCCGGGCACGCCTTCAACGTAAGTGTCGAGCAGCACGCCACTGGCGCTCGGGTAAGCATCAACGGCTGCAGCAATGTCATCACCGGCCTTGACCCGCAGCGCCTTGATATAAGGACGATGCCAGCCTTCACAGTCTTCAACGGCTTCATCGCCATGGAACTGCAACAGATCCAGCGGCACGGCATCGAGGATTTCCCCCAACTCGCAGCGGCTGGCATTGACGAACAAACCCACGGTGGTCACGAACGGTGGCAAAGCCCGGATGATCGCCCGCGCCTGCTGCACGCTCACCGCGCGCGGACTCTTGGCGTAGAACACGAACCCGATCGCATCCGCCCCGGCTTCGACGGCGGCCAGCGCATCTTCTATGCGGGTAATCCCGCAGATCTTGCTGCGAACGGCTGACATGTCGAGAAAAACTCCAAGGCAAAATCCGGGAAAGTCCCGGATGGTAACAAAAGCGTTCGAGGGCGTCAGCCGTCAAGTTCGGAGAATCCCGTAAGGAAATGTGGCCCGATAAAACGCTCGGGCAACGGGAATTCGTCGTGGTACTCGACCTGCACCAGATACAAGCCGTACGGATGCGCCGTGACACCGCCGGAGCGACGCTCGCGACTCTCCAGCACTTCCTTCATCCACTCCACCGGACGCTCGCCGGCACCAATGGTCATCAACACCCCGGCGATATTGCGCACCATGTGATGCAGGAATGCGTTGGCGCGAATATCGAGCACGATCATCTTGCCGTGACGGGTCACGCGCAGGTGATGCATCTTCTTGATCGGCGATTTGGCCTGGCACTGGCCGGCGCGAAACGCACTGAAATCGTGGGTGCCAATCAGGTATTGCGCGGCCTCGGCCATCCGCTCGACGTCGAGCGGGCGATGGTTCCAGGTGATTTCTTCGTTGAGATGCGCCGGGCGGATCTGGTCGTTGTAGATCACATAGCGATAGCGCCGGGCGATGGCTTTGAAGCGCGCGTGAAAATGCGCCGGCATCACCCGCGCCCAACTGACGCTGATGTCGTGAGGCAGATTGATATTGGCGCCCATGACCCAGGCCTTCAGCGAACGATCGACAGTTGTATCGAAATGCACCACTTGTCCGCAGGCATGCACGCCGGCATCGGTGCGCCCGGCGCACTGCAGCGAAACCGGCGAATTGGCGACTTTCGACAGGGCTTTTTCGAGTTCTTCCTGCACCGTCGCCACACCCGTCAATTGACGCTGCCAGCCGCTGTAGCGCGAGCCTTTGTACTCTACGCCCAGCGCGACGCGGTAAAAGCCGTCGGGGGCCATTTCGGCGACCGGGTTATCTATGTTTGCCAAGGTGGGACAGCCTGCTGTTTGTGCAAAGGCGGGCATTATAAGGCTGTGGTTCAGGGATGCCAGAACTCTCTATTGGCAGTTCTGGCCCTATCGCGAGCAGGCTCACTCCTACAGGGGAACGCATTCCAAAGGTGGGAGCGAGCCTGCTCGCGATAGCAATCCTTCAGACACCACTGAATCCGGCAAACAAAAACGGCAGCCTCAATGGGCTGCCGCTTTCGTTTACCGCTGGACTTACTACAAGCTCGAAAGCATGTCCTTGGCCTCGCCCCGCTGCTTCTCGTCACCCTCGGTCAACACTTCGTTGAGGATATCGCGCGCACCATCGCTGTCGCCCATGTCGATATAGGCCTGAGCCAGATCGAGCTTGGTCGCCGCTTCATCAGTGCCGGCGAGGAAGTCGAAATCATCTTCGCCCAGATCACCACCGATTGCCGCATCGGCCTCGGTGAAGGTCGGCTCTGCAATGGTTTGCGACAGACGATCCAGCTCGGCGTTGACATCATCCAGTTCAGCGGCGAACGCATCAGGTTCCGCCGCCGGATTGCTGTCCATTTCGTCGGCCAGCGACAGATCGAAATCGGCCGGCAGCTCCAGATCATCCTGTGGCACGTCAGCCACCACCGGCGGCTCGACCGGAGGCAGATCCTTCACGCCTTCGTCCAGATCCAGCAGGAAGTCATCGTCCGCCAGATCAACCGCTGGCGCCGGCTCGGCACCGAGGTCCAGATCGAGATCGAAGTCCGACAGGTCATCCAGATTCTCTTTGATATCGGTCTGCTGTTGCAGCACCGATTCGAAGCTCAGGTCGTCGTCGGACGGGAACTCGTCCAGCTCGACCGGCGCTTCTGGCTCAACCACGGGCGCAGGCTCTACCGGGGTGATGTTATCGAGATCGTCCAGGCTCAGATCAAACGCGCTGTCCAGATCGTCTTCCGCTGGCGCTGGCGCAGGTGCTTCAGGCTCATCCAGCAGCAGATCCTTGACGTATTGCGCGTCCAGCTCGGCAGCCACGGCAGCAGCGGCCAGACCCGAAGCAGCGACCATGGCCATGGCCGGGAAGCGGCTTTTCAGCTCTTCGACCTTGGCGAAGTTGTCGCCATTGGCCACCAACTGACGCTCCTGGCCGACGAAAGCATCGCGGTCGCCCTGCTGACCGTAGACTTCCATCAGTTTCAGACGCAGATCGCTGCGCTGCGGCTCCAGGCTGACGCCCTCCTCCAGCAACGCGGCAGCCTGATTCAAACGACCGGCGTTGATGTGCGACTGCGCCTTGTCGAGTACGTCGTCGGAACGCTCGGCGGCCGGCGCCACCAGGGGCGCGGCAATCGGCTCAGCCATCACGACCGGGGCGACTATCGGAGCCGCTACGGGTGCCGGAGCAGGTGCAGGCGCCGGGGTGTTGAGTTTGACACTAGCGGCCGGCGTTTCCAGACCTTCGAAACTGCTTTCCGGCAGCTCCTGCTCAGCGGAGAACTCTTGCTCTTCCGACAGGGCACGGGCCATACGCAGATGCTTCTCGGCTTCCTGCTGAGCTTTGCGACGACGCGCCAGCAGCAACAGCAGGAGCAGCAGAACGACTGCGCCACCACCGATCAGGCCCAGCAGAATCGGGTTGGTCAGCAGTTCGTTGAAGGTTTTCTCTTCATCGACAGGCGGCTTCGGCGCTACAACAGGTTCAACCGGTGTTTCAGCCGGAGGCGCAATCGCCGACTCAGGCGTCGGTGCTGCTTCTGCCGGGGTGGCCGGCGGCGTGGCAGCCAGTTCAGCAGTGATTGCCGGAACCGCAGGGGCAGCAGGATTGGCAGCTGGCGCAGCGCCCGCCCCTTCAGCCTGCAGTTTCGCCAGTTGGTTGTTCTTCAATTCGATCAGCTTTTGCAGCTTGTCCATCTGGCTTTGCAGATCGGATACGCGGCTCTTCAGTTCCTCATTGTCACGACGGGTCGTGTCGAGGCTTTCCTGAGTGACCGCGAGCTTGTTGCTCAAGGCCTTCGCATCACCCGCCGGGCCTTTGCCGCGCGTCTTGGCGCTTTCAGCGGAGACCAGGCTCAGATTGTCCTGCGCGTTTTGCGCTGCACCGGCGTTGCCGCGACCACGGCTGGTCGCATCGAGCTGCTGCTGGCCGGTGCCCGGCTTGGCCACATAACGACGCCCCTGACGCCAGGCCTCGTTCTGCGCCGCGACTTCGGCAATCGCCTTGGACTGTGGCAACGCTGTGCTTTGCACTGCATCCGGCAGACGCAAAACCTGACCGGTTTTCAGTCGGTTGATGTTGCCACCGATGAATGCATCCGGGTTCAACGCTTGAATGGCCAGCATGGTCTGCTGCACCGAACCACCGTTGCGCGCCTTCGCGGCGATTTCCCACAGGGTATCGCGCGGCGTGGTGGTGTATTGCGTCGGGTGCGTGGCGCCCGTGGTCGGCGCGGTGATGGTCTGCGATGGCGCCGGTTGCGCGGCGGCATCAGCGGTCTGTGGCGAGAACTTCGAAGGATCGAGCAGCACGCTGTAATCGCGCAGCAGACGGCCGTTCGGCCACATCACCTGCACGAGGAACTTCACCATCGGCTCCGACAACGGTTTGCTCGAGGTGACGCGCAGCACGCTTTTGCCGCTGGCGTTGAGCACCGGAGTAAAGGTCAGATCGTTGAGGAAGGCTTGGCGATCAACGCCGGCCTTGGCGAAATCTTCATGGGAAGCCAGGCTCGGCACCACTTCGGCAGCGGTGAGATCCTTGACGTCGAGCAGCTCGATTTCAGCCACCAGCGGCTGGTTCAGGGTCGACTTCAGGGTCAGCTCCCCGAGCCCGAGGGCATGCGCCATACCGGAGGACAGCGCCGAGGCGGCCGCTATTGCTAACACCAGTTTGCGAACTTGAACCATAGCCTCATCCTTTGTTTGAACGTTCCTCGGCCAGCGAGAAGATGTTGAATACCGCTGCCGTAAGGCATTGCGCGCGACGACGACAGATGTCGCGCGCGATCATTTCTTTGATGCCCCGGAAAGTCCCGGAGGGTGACACGTTATCAAGCAATCTGGGCAAGCATAGCGCTCACCTAGAATCAGTCGACAAATTGTTGCCAAGTATCTTTTACAGCAGGTCTTTTATCAACAATTCAGCCACCTGCACAGCGTTAAGGGCCGCGCCTTTGCGTACGTTATCTGACGTCAGCCACAGATTTAGTTCCGCCGGGTCGTCGACACCGTTGCGCACGCGACCGACATAGACAACATCCTGCCCTACCGCGTCACCGACGGCAGTCGGGTAATCACCGGCCTCGACCAGCTCAATACCCGGCGCTGCTTCGAGTGCCGCGTTGACCTTTTCCAGGTCGACAGCCTGCGTTGACTGCAAGGTCACGCTAAAGCTATCGCCAAAAAACACCGGGGCTTGAACGCAAGTTGCGGAAATCTTTAATAAAGGCAGTGCCAGCACCTGACGCAGCTCGCGCACCAGGCGCTTTTCCAGCAGCGTATGGCCCTGCGCGTCAGGCGTGCCGACCTGGGCCAGCAGGTTGAATGCTACTTGCCGATCAAAAAACGTTGGTTCCAGCGGGCGCATGTTCAGCAGCTCGGCAGTTTGCCGCGCCAGCTCAGTCACCGCTTCGCGACCTTGGGCGGACATCGCCAGGCTGGCGCTGACATTGACGTATTGCAGGTCGATCAGATCGAGCAACGGCGTTAATACCACGGCGAGGGTGGTCGCCGACGGACTCGGGCTGCTGACCTGGAACGGCGCTTTCAAACCGGCGAGTACTTCGGCGTTGGCTTCCGGCACCACTTGCGGCGCCTGATCGGCCGGCAGCGCGCCGGACAAGTCGATCAGCGAACAACCGGCGGCATGTGCGCGGGCGGCGTAGCTCAAAGTGATGGCTGGGCCAGCAGCGAAGAACACCAGTTTGACCTTGCTGAAATCGAACTCGTCGACTTCGCGTACGCGCACGTTCTTGTTGCGGAACAGCACCGAGCTGCCGGCGGATTCGCTGCTCGCCAGCAAGTGCAGATTGCCGACTGGGAAGTCGCGCTCTTCGAGAATCTGTACGAGGGTTTCGCCGACAGTACCGGTGGCGCCGATCACGGCAATATCTAGGGTCTGGGTCATGGTGCGAGCCTCTGGCGAAACGGGGGGAGCGGCACTTTACCGGGTGACTGGCGCACAGGCAATTTCTGCCGGGGATTTGCCGCGCCTGCACCGGCCCCTTCGCTGGCAAGCCAGCTCCCACAGGTTTCTGTGTTGTGCATGAATCTTGTGTACAACACTGAGCACTGTGGGAGCTGGCTTGCCAGCGATGAGGCCGGTACAAACACCCGAGAAACCCCAGGCATAAAAAAACCCGCACCTCTCACAAGGCACGGGCTCTTTCATTGCGGCAAACGATCAACGCTCAAGCAAAATCCGCAACATGCGACGCAGCGGTTCGGCCGCGCCCCACAGCAGTTGGTCGCCGACGGTGAAAGCACCGACGAACTGCGAACCCATGTTCAGCTTGCGCAGACGACCGACCGGAACATTCAGGGTGCCGGTGACCTTGGTCGGGCTCAGCTCCTGCATGCTGATTTCGCGCTGGTTCGGGACCAGTTTGACCCAAGGGTTGTGCTGACTGATCAGCCCTTCGATATCGGCGATCGGTACGTCTTTGTTCAGCTTGATGGTCAGCGCCTGGCTGTGGCACCGCATGGCGCCGATGCGCACGCAGATGCCGTCGACCGGGATCGGGCTCTTGAAGCGACCGAGGATCTTGTTGGTCTCGGCCTGGGCTTTCCACTCTTCGCGGCTCTGACCGTTCGGCAGTTCCTTGTCGATCCACGGGATCAGGCTGCCGGCCAGCGGTACGCCGAAGTTTTCGGTCGGGTACGCTTCGCTGCGCATGGCATCCGCTACGCGACGGTCGATGTCGAGAATCGCGCTGGCCGGATCGGCCAGTTGATCGGCGACAGCGGCGTGGGTCGCGCCCATTTGCTTGATCAGTTCACGCATGTTCTGCGCGCCGGCACCGGAGGCCGCCTGATAGGTCATGGCGCTCATCCACTCGACCAGACCGGCTTCGAACAGACCGCCCAGGCCCATCAGCATCAGACTGACGGTGCAGTTGCCGCCGATGTAGTTCTTGGTGCCCGCGTCGAGCTGCTGGTCGATGACCTTACGGTTGACCGGATCAAGAATGATCACCGCGTCATCGTTCATGCGCAGGCTCGAGGCCGCGTCGATCCAGTAACCCTGCCAGCCGGCTTCGCGCAGCTTCGGGAACACTTCGCTGGTGTAGTCGCCGCCCTGGCAGGTCAGAATCACGTCGAGGGTCTTCAGCTCATCAATGCTGTAAGCATCCTTGAGCGGAGCAATGTCCTTGCCCACGGACGGGCCTTGGCCACCGACGTTGGACGTGGTGAAAAACACCGGCTCGATTAGATCGAAATCCTGCTCTTCCAGCATCCGCTGCATGAGCACGGAACCGACCATCCCGCGCCAACCGATCAGACCTACACGTTTCATCGCAACTACACCTTCTTGAAAAGTGGGCCGCTGCTTTGTATTGAATTTCGCAGCGGGCCCGAGAGATTACAGATTCCGCAGCGCGGCGACTACTGCGTCGCCCATTTCCTGCGTACCGACTTTGCTGCAACCGGCCGAATGGATGTCGCCGGTGCGCAAGCCTTGATCCAGCACCACGCTCACGGCTTTCTCGATGGCATCGGCCGCGTCATGCAGATTGAAGCTGTAACGCAGCATCATCGACACCGACAGAATGGTCGCCAACGGGTTGGCAATGCCTTTACCGGCGATGTCCGGAGCGGAACCATGGCAAGGCTCATACATGCCCTTGTTGTTGGAATCCAGCGAGGCCGAAGGCAGCATGCCGATGGAACCGGTGAGCATCGACGCTTCGTCGGACAGAATGTCGCCGAACATATTGTCGGTGACGATCACGTCGAACTGCTTCGGCGCGCGCACCAGTTGCATGGCGGCGTTGTCGACGTACATGTGGCTCAGTTCGACTTCTGGATAGTCTTTGGCCACTTCTTCGACGATTTCACGCCACAGTTGGCTGGACGCCAGCACGTTGGCCTTGTCCACCGAGCAGAGCTTTTTGCCACGGACCATGGCCATGTCGAAACCGACACGGGCGATGCGGCGGATTTCGCTTTCGCTGTACGGCAGCGTGTCGTAGGACTGACGCTCGCCGTTTTCCAGAGTACGGGTACCGCGTGGCGCGCCGAAGTAGATACCGCCAGTCAGTTCACGAACGATCAGGATGTCCAGACCGGCAACGATTTCCGGCTTCAGGCTCGAAGCGTCCGCCAGTTGCGGGTACAGGATCGCCGGACGCAGGTTGCCGAACAGGCCCAGTTGCGCACGGATTTTCAGCAGACCGCGCTCAGGGCGGATATCCCGCTCGATAGTGTCCCATTTCGGGCCACCGACAGCGCCCAACAATACCGCGTCAGCAGCACGGGCACGGTCGAGGGTTTCGTCGGCCAGCGGCACGCCGTGCTTGTCGATGGCGGCGCCACCGATCACGTCATGGCTCAGCTCGAAGCCCAGGCTGTACTTGTCGTTGGCCAGCTCCAGCACCTTGACCGCTTCGGCCATGATTTCCGGACCAATACCGTCACCTGGGAGAATCAGAATCTGCTTGCTCATGCTTTCCTCGTGTCTTCAGTCGGTGCGCCACTTCGGGCGCGCCGGGAAAAATTCTTATCGCTCAGCCATCAGTACGATCACATCGGTACTGAACGAGCCGTCGGCATCAATCTCAAAATATTCGCGCACTTCGTTGCCCATCGACTGCTGCAACTGGCGGATCGCTGCGCGCATCACTTCGGGCGTACGCATGCGCTCGACCCAGCTGGTGTACTCCAGACGCAGGCGCTGACGCGTGGTACTGCGCACATGCAAACCGGCTTCGCTGACCTGACGCAACCATTCGGCGCCTGAATAATCGCGCACATGGCTGGTGTCGCGCAGCACTTCGACGCTTTGCAGGTAAGTGTCGAACAACGGACTGCCCGGTGACAACACGTCAACGAACGCCGCCACACCGCCCGGTTTCAGCACCCGACGCACTTCGCGCAGGGCCACACCGAGGTCGCTCCAGTGATGCGCCGAATAACGGCTGAACACGAAGTCGAACTCGCCATCGGCAAACGGCAAACGCTCAGCGGCGCCGTTGACCGTGGCAATGTTGCGCATGTTGCGATCAACGGCAGCGGCGGCGACCACGTCGAGCATCTGCTGCGACAGGTCGTAGGCGACCACTTCCTTGACCAGCGGTGCAACGTGGAAACTGACGTGACCGGCGCCACACCCCAGATCCAGCACCCGCGCCTCGCCCCGCCCGGCCAGCTCAGCTTGTAGCAGGGCGAATTCAGTGCCTTGAGCGTGAACGGCGCTGCTCAGGTAGGCGGCGGCCTGTTCACCGAATTGCTTTTGTACGACCTGAGTGTGTTGGGCGGTGCTGGTCATGGGACTTCCTTTTTAGGGTGAGTCTTGTGGTGCTTTTGAGGGCCTCATCGCGAGCAGGCTCACTCCTACATTTGGAATGCGTACCCCTGTAGGAGTGAGCCTGCTCGCGATGGCGCCATTCGCCATACGCAAATTATGCGTCGCGAAACAACCACGGCTGGCTCACACGATGCTTGGCCTCAAACGTCGCAATCGCATCACCGTCCTGCAAGGTCAAACCGATATCGTCCAGACCGTTCAACAGGCAATGCTTGCGGAACGCATCGATCTCAAAGCTGTACACCTTGCCATCCGGGCGGGTCACGGTCTGCGCTTGCAGATCGACCTGCAATTGATAGCCCGGCTCAGCCTCAACTTGCTTGAACAATTCATCGACTTCGGCGTCGCTCAAGATGATCGGCAGCAAGCCGTTCTTGAAGCTGTTGTTGAAGAAAATGTCGGCATAGCTCGGCGCGATGATGCTGCGGAAACCGTATTCTTCCAGCGCCCACGGCGCGTGCTCACGGCTGGAACCGCAACCGAAGTTCTCGCGAGCGAGCAAAACGCTGGCGCCTTGGTAGCGCTCGGCGTTGAGGACGAAGTCCTTGTTCAGCGGACGCTTGGAGTTGTCCTGATACGGTTGCCCGACATCCAGATAACGCCACTCGTCGAACAGATTCGGACCGAAACCGGTGCGTTTGATCGACTTCAAGAACTGCTTTGGAATGATCTGATCGGTGTCGACGTTGGCACGATCCAGAGGCGCGACAAGACCAGTGTGCTGGGTAAAAGCTTTCATGCTGCGCTCCTTTAGATCAATTCACGAACGTCGATGAAACGACCGTTCACCGCTGCCGCCGCCGCCATGGCCGGGCTGACGAGGTGGGTACGGCCACCGGCGCCCTGACGGCCTTCGAAGTTACGGTTGGACGTCGAGGCGCAGTGTTCGCCGGACTCCAAACGGTCCGGGTTCATTGCCAGACACATCGAGCAACCCGGCTCACGCCATTCGAAACCGGCTTCGAGGAAAATCTTGTCGAGACCCTCGGCTTCTGCCTGAGCCTTGACCAGACCCGAGCCCGGCACCACGATCGCCTGCTTGATGGTCGAAGCGACTTTGCGGCCCTTGGCGATCACCGCCGCAGCGCGCAAATCTTCGATGCGCGAGTTGGTGCAGGAACCGATGAACACGCGATCCAGTTGAATGTCGGTGATCGCCTGATTGGCGGTCAAACCCATGTATTTCAAGGCGCGGACGATCGAGTCGCGCTTGACCAGATCCATCTCTTTGGCCGGGTCCGGCACGTTCTGATCAACGGCCAAAACCATTTCCGGCGAAGTGCCCCAGCTGACTTGCGGTTTGATCTGCGCAGCGTCGAGCTCGACCACAGTGTCGAACTTGGCGTCGTCATCGGAGACCAGGTCTTTCCAGGCTTCGACGGCCATGTCCCATTCCGCGCCTTTCGGGGCGAATGGACGGCCCTTCACGTAGTCGACAGTCTTCTGATCCGCCGCTACCAAACCAACGCGGGCGCCGGCTTCGATGGACATGTTGCAGATGGTCATGCGGCCTTCGACGGACAAGTCGCGGATCGCGCTGCCAGCGAATTCGATGGCGTGGCCGTTGCCGCCGGCGGTGCCGATCTTGCCGATGACCGCGAGAACGATGTCCTTGGCGGTCACGCCGAACGGCAATTGCCCTTCAACGCGCACCAGCATGTTCTTCATTTTCTTGGCGACCAGACACTGGGTGGCGAGCACATGCTCGACCTCGGAAGTGCCGATACCGTGAGCCAGAGCGCCGAACGCGCCGTGGGTCGAGGTGTGCGAGTCGCCGCAAACCACGGTCATGCCCGGCAAGGTCGCGCCCTGCTCCGGGCTGATCACGTGGACGATGCCTTGGCGGACGTCATTCATCTTGAATTCGACGATGCCGTATTCATCGCAGTTGTCGTCGAGGGTCTGAACCTGCAAACGCGAGACCTGATCGGCAATGGCTTCGATGCCGCCCTTGCGCTCTGGAGTCGTTGGTACGTTGTGGTCCGGGGTCGCGATGTTGGCATCGATGCGCCAAGGCTTGCGCCCGGCCAGACGCAGGCCTTCAAAGGCTTGCGGCGAAGTCACTTCGTGAATGATGTGACGATCGATATAGATCAGCGCCGAGCCATCGTCGCGCTGCTTGACTAAATGCGAATCCCAGAGCTTGTCGTAGAGCGTTTTGCCGGCCATCAGACGGTTCCTCATCAGCTTGTTTCTATGCCCTGGGCTTATCAATAACCCTTTGGCTTGTGAGGCCGATCCTATGGGGTTAGATTAAATAACTCAAATTCATATTTTTTATGCTTTGGATAACCAACTGGAATACAAACATGGACCTGGCCAACCTCAACGCTTTTATCGCGATTGCCGAGACCGGCAGCTTCTCCGGCGCCGGCGAACGCTTGCACCTGACCCAGCCGGCGATCAGCAAACGCATCGCCGGCCTGGAGCAGCAATTGAAGGTGCGTCTGTTTGATCGACTGGGCCGTGAAGTCGGCCTGACCGAGGCTGGCCGCGCCCTGCTGCCACGGGCTTATCAGATTCTCAACGTGCTCGACGACACCCGCCGCGCCCTGACCAACCTGACCGGTGAAGTCAGCGGCCGCCTGACCCTGGCCACCAGTCACCACATCGGTCTGCACCGTTTGCCGCCGCTATTAAGGGAATTCACTCGCCGCTACCCACAGGTGGCGCTGGATATTCAGTTCCTCGATTCGGAAGTGGCCTACGAGGAAATTCTCCATGGCCGCGCCGAACTGGCGGTCATCACCCTCGCGCCGGAGCCGCACGCACTGGTCAAAGCCACGCCGGTCTGGGACGACCCGCTGGATTTCGTGGTCGCCCCGGAGCATTCGTTGATCAATAACGGCGCCGTCAGTCTGGCGGACATTGCCGGTCATCCGGCGGTTTTCCCCGGCGGCAACACCTTTACTCACCATATTGTCCAACGCTTGTTCGAGGCTCAGGGTCTGACGCCGAACATCGCCATGAGCACCAATTACCTGGAAACCATCAAGATGATGGTCTCGATTGGCCTGGCCTGGAGCGTTTTGCCGCGCACCATGCTCGATGATCAGGTGGCGAGCATCGCTTTGCCGGGCATACAGCTCACTCGCCAGCTAGGCTATATCTTGCACACCGAACGGACGCTATCGAATGCGGCGAGAGCCTTTATGGCATTGCTGGACGCACAACTCGATCTGCCAGGGACTTGAGGCCAACTTGTGCTACTCCTATAGAGCCGCTGTCCCTGTGCCTAACGCCACCATCAGCTCAAGGCCTGTCCACAATGCCGAAATCTGTTGACCGAATTCCGCCGATGCCGCGTATTCAGGCGATTGACCCGCGTCATTCCGAGCAGAGCTGGGAGAGCGCGCCGCAATTGCTGGCGGCGCTCAACGGCGCACGGCTCGGCGCCTGGTACTGGGACATCGAGCGTGGGCAGATCAGTTGGTCACGTGGTACGCAGGCATTGTTCGGCTTCGATCCTCGGCAACCACTGCCCGAAGATCTGGAATACCTCGATCTGCTGCCGCCAGAAGACCGGGCGAAAACCGTTCGCGCCTTCCACGCAGTGATTGCCGGCGCGCCGCTGGAACAGGCGATGCACCACCGCATCCGCTGGCCCGACGGCAGCCTGCACTGGCTGGAGATCAGTGGCAGCCTGCTGCCGGATAAAAACGGCCGCCCCCGAATGATCGGGGTGATTCGTGAAATCACCCACCAGCGTCAACGCGAACAAGCCCTGAGCAGCTCGGAGAAACGTTTCGCGACACTTTTTCACCTGTGCCCGAACATGGTCTTGCTGACCCGCCAGGAAGACGGCCTGATCAGCGAGGCCAATCAGTACTTTGAAAGCCTGTTCGGCTGGCCGGTGCAGAGCGCCATTGGCCGCACCACACTGGAGCTGGGCCTGTGGGTGCATCCGGAACAGCGCGGCGAACTGGTCAAGAAGACCAAGGCCAAGGGCGAATTGATCAGCATGGAAGTGCAGTTTCGCGCCAGCAACGGGCAGATTCACGACGGCATTCTCAGTGCGCAGAAAGTCGAACTCGAAGGTCAGCCCTATCTGCTCAGCACCTTCCTCGACACCACCGAACGCAAAGCCGCCGAACACGCCTTGAAGGACAGCCAGGAACGCCTCGATCTGGCGCTGGACTCGGCGCAACTCGGCACTTGGGACTGGCACATTCCCAGCGGAATGCTCTATGGCTCGGCCCGCGCTGCGCAATTGCACGGGCTGGAGCCGAAACCGTTCCATGAATCGTTCGAAGAGTTTTTCGAAGGCGTGCCCGGTGAGGAGCGCGACAGCATGCGCGACGCCTACCGCAGTCTGCGCGAAGGCCCGGCGGGCAATTATCAACTGACCTATCGCGTGCAACTGCCGGACGGCAGCTCACGCTATCTGGAAAGCCGCGCTCGTCTCTACCGTGACGATAATGGCGCGCCGTTGCGCATGGCCGGGACGCTGCTCGACATCACCGATCAGGTCGAGCGCGAGCAGCGGCTGGTGGCCTCGGAAGAGAAATTCGCCACGCTGTTCCAGGTCAGCCCCGACCCGATCTGCGTCACCCGCCAGGACAGTGGCGAGTTCATCGAAATCAATAACAGCTTTACCCAGACCTTTGGCTGGAGCGCCACCGACGTGATTGGCCACACCGCCGAAGAAATCGGCCTGTGGGACGCCTCGGCGAAAAGCCTGCAGCGCATCGAGCGGGTGATCCGCGAACAGGGTTTGAGCAACGTCGCGATCATCGTGCAACACAAGGACGGCCAATCGCTGACCTGTGTAATTTCCAGCCGGCAGATCAGCGTCGGCGATCAACCGTGCATCGTCACCACCCTGCGCGATATCACCCAGCAGCAGCGCTCGGAAGCGGCACTGAAGGCCAGCGAAGAGAAATTCGCCAAAGCCTTTCACTCAAGCCCCGACGCGATCACCATCACCGAGCGCGACACCGGACGTTATCTGGAGGTCAACGACGGTTTCTGTCGGCTCACCGGTTATCGCGCCGAAGAAGTGGTGGGCAAAACGGTTTATCAGGTGGGTATCTGGGCCGAGGAAAAACAGCGCTCGGCATTACTCGCCGAGCTGCAGATCAAGGGCCGCGTGCACCATCAGGAAATGCTCGGGCGCAACAAACGCGGGGAGATGCTGACGGTGGAGGTCTCGGTCGAGCCGATCACCCTCAATGAAACCGCGTGCCTGTTGCTGACCGCGCGCGACGTCAGCCTGCTGAAAAACGCCGAAGCACAGATTCGTCATCTGGCTTATCACGATCCGCTGACCAACCTGCCCAACCGTGCCTTGCTGATGGATCGCCTGAGCCAGCAGATCGCCCTGCTCAAGCGCCACAATCTGCGCGGCGCGCTACTGTTTCTCGACCTCGATCACTTCAAGCACATCAACGACTCCCTCGGTCACCCGGTCGGCGACACCGTGCTGAAGATCATCACCGCGCGGCTCGAAGCCAGTGTGCGCATGGAAGACACGGTCGCGCGCCTCGGTGGCGATGAGTTCGTGGTATTGCTCAGCGGCCTCGAAGGCTCGCGTAACGAAGTCAGCGTGCAGGTGCGCAATCTGGCCGACACCCTGCGCGAATTGCTCTCAGAACCGATGTTCCTCGACGGCCAGCGCCTGCAAGTGACGCCGAGCATCGGCGTGGCGCTGATCCCCGATCACGGCTCAACGCCGACCGACCTGCTCAAACGCGCCGACATTGCGCTGTATCGGGCCAAGGATTCCGGGCGCAACACCACGCAGATGTATCACAACACCATGCAGAAAGCCGCCAGCGAGCGACTGCGCATGGAGACCGACTTGCGCCTGGCGCTGTCGCGCGGTGAATTCAACGTGCACTTTCAGCCGCAGGTGGATGCCCGCGACAACCGCATCATCGGCGCCGAAGCCCTGGTGCGCTGGAATCACCCGGAACTGGGTGCGCAGTCGCCCACCGAGTTCATCAAGGTGCTGGAAGACAGCGGGCTGATTCTCGAGGTCGGTACATGGATCCTCGACGAGGCCTGCAATGCGTTCAAACAACTGATCGCCCTGAAACGGGTCGACCCGCTCAATTTCAGCCTGTGCGTGAACATCAGTCCGCGACAGTTCCGCCAGAACGACTTTGTCGAGCGCATCGAACACAGCATGACCAGCCACGGCCTGCCGTGCTCGTTGCTGAAACTGGAAATCACCGAAGGCATCGTCATTCAGAACCTCGAAGACACCATCAGCAAAATGCGTCGCTTGAAAAAACTCGGCGTGAGCTTTGCGATGGATGATTTCGGCACCGGTTATTCGTCGCTGACTTACCTCAAGCGTTTGCCGGTCGATACGTTGAAAATCGATCAGTCGTTTATCCGCGATGCAACGACCGACCCGAACGATGCCGAGATCATTCGCGCAATTGTCGCCATGGCCCGCAGCCTCGAGCTGGAGGTGATTGCCGAGGGCGTGGAGACCCCGGAACAACTGGCGTTCCTGCAAGGCTTGGGCTGCCATTTGTATCAGGGCTATCTGCACAGCCGTCCGGTTGCGCTGGAGGATCTGAAAAAGCTTCTGCCATAACCGGTGCACGTTGCAACAGAAGCGCAATTGCCACGCTTTGCGCCAACCTGTAGGGTCGCGGTTTTTGCGCCGTTTCGAGATCTGTCATGCAGGATGCATCCCTCCCCCGCCCGGCTCTGCTGGGCATCGACCTTGGCACCACCAACAGTCTGATCGCCGTCTGGCAGGACGGTCAGGCCCGCCTGATTCCCAACGCCCTCGGCGAGGTGCTGACGCCCTCGGTGGTCAGTCTCGATGAAGACGACACGATTCTGGTCGGCAAAGCCGCCCGCGCCCGCCTGACCACGCACCCGGATCGCACCGCTGCGGCGTTCAAGCGTTTCATGGGCAGCGATAAACGAGTCCAGCTCGGCACACGTCAGTTCAGCCCGGAAGAGTTGTCGGCGCTGGTCCTCGGTTCGCTCAAGCAGGACGCCGAAGCCTTTCTCGGCCACCCGGTGTCGGAAGCGGTGATTTCCGTGCCGGCGTATTTCAGTGACGAACAACGTAAACGCACGCTGTTTGCTGCCGAACTGGCCGGGCTCTCGGTGACACGCCTGATCAACGAACCGACCGCTGCAGCCATGGCATACGGGCTGCATGAACAGAAATTCGAACGCACGCTGATCTTCGATCTCGGCGGCGGTACTTTCGACGTCACGGTGCTGGAATACGCTTTGCCACTGATCGAAGTGCACGCCTCCACCGGCGACAACTTTCTCGGCGGCGAAGACTTCACTGCCGCGCTGTTGCAGGCCTGCCTGAAACACTGGCAACTGACTCCGGCCATGGTCGATGCGCAAAGCATGGCCAGCCTCGGTGACGCGCTGGAACAACTGAAATGCAAACTCGGCGAAGGCACTCAACAACTGAGTTGGCGTCACGCCGACAAGACCTTCGAATGGTCACTGGACGAAGCCGCTGCGGTAAAAATCTGGGAGCCGCTGCTGGCGCGTTTGCGCGCACCGATCGAACAAGCGCTGCGCGATGCCCGACTCAAGCCCCGCGACCTCGACAGCCTGGTACTGGTCGGCGGCGCCACGCGCATGCCGGCGGTGCAGCAAATGGTTGCCACGCTGTTCGGGCGCCTGCCTTATCGGCACCTTGATCCGGACACGATCGTTGCGCTGGGGGCGGCGACGCAAGCGGCATGCAAGGCGCGCGACGGGGCAGTTGAAGAGTTGATTCTGACGGATGTCTGCCCGTATACGCTGGGGATTGCGACCATGCGTGGAGAAGACATCAAAGGTGCCTTCTCGCCCATCATCGAACGTAACACCATCATTCCGACGTCAAGGGTGGAGCGCTATTACACCACCCAACCTAAGCAAACAGTGCTGCGCATCGCCGTCTATCAGGGTGAACGGCCGTGGGTTTGCGACAACATTCTGATTGATGCTTTCGAAGTCACGTTGACGCCTACTCAACACATCCAGGAACTGGACGTGCGCTTCAGCTATGACATCAACGGTTTGCTCGAAGTCGACGTCACCCTGCTCGAAACCGGCGAGCGTCACAGTCACAGCATTGATCGCAGCCCCACCGGTCTGGACGAGCAAGCGCGCCGCGACAGCCATAACCGGCTGTCGACGCTGAAGGTCCATCCACGCGATGCACTGCCCAACCGCACATTGCTGGCCCGTCTGGAGCGGGCATGGATGCAGAGTCTGGGCACGCAACGCGAGCACATTGCCGAATGGCTGCACAGCTTCACCACGGTGCTCGGTGGCCAGCAATCAGCGGAGATCGCCAGCCATCGCACCGAGCTGAACAAGGCACTGGATCAACTGCGCCTCTAGCCGTTGAGCCGCCGCAAAGCGGCCTGCAAGCCGCCGGACAGCATCTCGCTATCGCCGCTGTCCGGCGGCACACCATAGCGGTTGGGCAGCTTGTCACCGGGACAGCCGAACAGCAGCAACGGCAGGAATGGCAGGACCGGCGTCAGCGCCATGAAGATCAGCAATGTGGGAATGCCCCGACCCATGTCGTGCAAGCGACGCAAAATCGCGCCGAACAACAGCAGCACGCCCAATAGCAGGATAAGAATGCCTGCGCCCGTGGTGCCACTGATCAACCCTGCCACTGGCGCAATCACCAAACACCCCAAGACCTGAGCGATAAAAGCCTTGCGCCCCAACCGCGAACCGAGACGCCAGATCGCTGTCGCCGGTACCGGCTGCACATCGCTTTTCGCCAGCAGTAATCGCTCCGACCAGGACAATAACGCGCACAGGGCCAGGCGCAGGCCGACGCTGTTCTGCAAATCATCCTTGCCCTGTTGCAACTGCCGCAGGACCCGCGTCTTCGGCACGCCGGCAGCGCCATAACGAATCAAGCCCTTCAGCGTGTCCAGCGCTTCATACGCCAACAGTTTGTCGACGCCAAAATCGGTCAGTACTTTGCGCGGCGGCCACACCGGCTCGCCCTTGATCAAGCCGTCGCGGAAGCCTTCGAACCAGGCGTCTTCACAACTGACCGCCGCGATCGATTGCAGCAATGCGCGATGCTGCTCGGCACTCAGGCTCGGGTCGTGATAGAGCACGCCCCAGAACATCATCAAACCCAGCAAATCGTCGCCGCAGGCAGCACGATCACTTTCGAGGCAGGTGTAAAGCAGGCTATTGGCAGGCAACCGGGCACTGTCGAGTGCCTGCTGTACGCTGAACAATTGCTGCACCAACAAGCCGTGCACCGGGTCATTGCCTTGCAGCCATCCGAGCAAACCATCGCAACTGCCTTGCTCACGCAGCAAGCGCCGCAACAAAGGTTGCAGGCGACTCAACGGATGAGCCGGATTGAAGGGCAGGCGCTCCAGGCACTGCACATCAATCATTTGCAGCCAGCGTTCGGGCTGGTCCAGCAATGCCAGTAAAAACAACGTCTGAGCGTGCCACTCCCAAGTAGCTTCACCCAACCCGACTGGCGGCCACTGAATCCCGCGCCGGCTCAACTGCACAATCAAATCGAGTTCGGACAAGTCGCAATCATCTTTGACCGCAGCCAGCTTGAACGCGTCTGCCAGCCGTTCCAGCGCAGCGTCGCTGTAAGGCCGCAAGCGGCGCAACCACAGACGACAGACCTTGTGCGGCTCGCCTTGTGTCAGCACCTGCGGCAATGGCCGTGAACCTGAGTCGGCGTCGCTGAACGCGCTCATAGCCAGTGCAATCGGCGCCCTGCGCAACCAGCGCAGGTGTTGCTCAGCCTGATATTTGAACCCGCTCATCACCAGGCTTTCGAGGGCATCGATCGGCAGCGGTGCATCCACAATCTGCTGCAACAACGCAGAATCACCGCGATGCAGCGCCCAGGCGTGGCGGTACAGATGCAGCAATCGGCTATCGGCATTTTCGCCCAGCAATTGCGCGAGCAATGGCAGCTCATCACCGCTCATGCGCCAATCGACAAAGCTTTGCGCAAGGCTCTCAAGCTTCAGCCTCCCGACACCCAGCCAACGGTTGAGTGTTTCGGGGTGTTGTGACGGGCTGCCAAACACCTGACAGTCATCGGCAAGATCCTCTGACCAGTCAGAGATGCCCTGCAGGCGATCGAACGCCTGAATCAGCAGAGGCAGAAAAGTCGGCTGGCGCTTGGCGCACAGCTCCAGCAGACGACTTTCCGCCATCGGATGGCGATGCTCGTTCCACAGCCGGATCCAGCACGGCAATGCCTGATCATCGCGCCCCAGCAGACTGCTCTGACAGGCCAACAGGTAAAGCCAGTCGACATCATCCGGTGCTGCAGCCTGCTGCTCGACGCAGCACTGCAAAAATGTCCGCACGCCGATGCCCGCTTGGGTGAACTGCACCAGGAGGCGCTTGAGGAACGCGGCATCATTCGGCAACGGCAGGCAAGTGTGCCGACTGGCGAAGTCGGCGAACTCATGGAGTGGGCGCTGGGTGAAGATGAAATCGAGGCTACGGGCGTACCACAGTGATTCAGTCTGGGCGGCCTCTGACCATGTGCACATCAGATCCGTATCGAATGGGTCCGGCGTTTCGATTCGCTGGAGAAAGAAGCCCACCTGATGCGCGTCGTCGAAGCCCAGATCCAGCAACTGTTGATCCCAGGCCATACGCTTGGCCAAAAGATTCGCGCAGCGGTACGACAACGGACCGGCGTCGGCCATCCGGTGGTACAGCGGCCAGCTGAGTTCATCGAGCACGTCCAGCGACAGCTCATCCAGCCCTCGAATAAAGGCCTGCCACGCGGCGAAATTGAACCGGCGCGCGGGATCATCCAGCAGCTCGCAAAAATCCCCAAACACTGGAGGGACCTCAACGACAGTCTGTTCCGAGGCTTGGGACTCGTACTCGTGCTCGGGCTCCTCTTCCTCATCTTCACGGGCCAGACGCATGGCGCTTTCGTAGGCCGCGCGCAGCGCCTGGAAGCCTTGCGGGTCGGTCTCCGGGTGATGCGCCGGCAAACGTGCGCGGTAGGCATTGCGAATCAGGTTTTCGTCGTTAGTAGGCTCGATGCCCAAGCGGATCCAGCAACTCATGACCAGTCGAACTCCTTGAGCGATGCCGGACGTGGCGGCAAATCAATTTCCATGTGCCACGGCAAATCAGCAAGGAACCGAGGAATGTTCTCGGCAAGCCCACGGGCAATCCGCACGTTAAGGGCGTTGGCGCCTTGTCGATCCAGTTCGCGCGCCAGCTCATCGTCGCTGGCACTCAGGCAGGACCAAAACGTCCGGCCCACCACGAAGCCATCGAAGTAAGCCATCCAGCTACCGTAGTGAAATTGCGCTCTGAGGGCCAAACGACTGTGCAGCCAGTTGCTTTCGTCCAGGTCGACCCACTGATTGCGCACCGCGCAACGCAAGAGAAAACCCATACGGCCATAGTCCCAGGACAGTATCCCGCCCGGCCCACAACTGCCGAAGGTGCGGCTGGCAAACTCGTGCAGGATGCGTTCACGGGGGGAGAGATCGTCCAGCAAGGCCTGCCATTCACTCGGCAGACAACGCTGCCACGCCAGATAGGCTGCACTCAGGTGTTTGGCATGGCCGTCGTCGGTCATCCGTTCGAGCATGTCGAACAATTGCCCACGGTCGTCGATACCCCAGCTGTCTTTCAGGTCGATGTAGCGATCGTCGCAGAACGCGGGGTCGTCGTAGCTGGCGCCGGTATTGATCGCCGCCATGGGTGCAGACAGGGCGCACAGCCAGCGCTGTTGAATCTCGTCCATGAAAAAAGGCTCCAGGCCGACCGTTGAGGAATGAGGTCGGCAAAACTGCGGCGGATTGTAGAGAAACCGCCGTCAGCGGCAAAGCCGAACAACAGTTTTCTTGCGCGCACAAAAAAGGCCCCGACGTATCGGGGCCTTCATTCAGCGGCTCACCGCCTGTTCAGACGATTGTGTTGCGGCACATGACTCAGTGCTGCAACGCCGGCTTCTGCACCCCATTGATCGGGATGCGTTTGGCTTTCGCTTCTTCCGGGATCACCCGCAACAGGTCGATGCTCAGCAGACCATTGCTCAGATCCGCCGCCTTGATCTCGATGTGATCGGCCAAGCGGAAGGACAGCTTGAACGCACGCTGGGCGATGCCCTGATGCAGGAAGGTAACGCCTTCGTTGGCATCACGCTTGCCACCACTGATGGTCAGCACACCTTTCTCGACTTGCAGCTCCAGGTCTTCTTCCTGGAAACCGGCTGCCGCAACGACGATGCGGTATTGGTCATCACCGTGTTTTTCGACGTTGTAAGGTGGATAGCTGCTGCCTGGCTCGTTGCGCAGGGCGGTTTCGAACAGGTCGTTGAAACGGTCGAAACCCACCGAGGAACGGAACAGTGGCGCGAGGGAAAATGCAGTACTCATGGTTCAAATCTCCTGAAAACAATCAGCAAGTTTTTTTGTCTCCGCGACCCGAATTCGGCATCGCGTACCCCTTAGATAGGGACCGCTGAAATGATTTCAAGAGCGTATTTGCAGATTTTTTTCAGGCCGCTTCGGCGACCGGCAGACCGAGCAAACGCGAGACGTGATCCGGCTCGGTTTCACGGCGCAGGACGGTAAACAGCTCGGCAGCCTCGGGATAATTACGCGTCAGCATGGCCAGCCATTGCTTCAAACGGCCCGGCGACTGGCGCGCGGTCATCTGCGCTTTGGCTTGCAGCCAGAAGTCCTGGATCAGCGGCAGCAGCTCGGCCCAGCTCATCTCGACCACGTCTTCGCCAGCGCGGGCAGCGGCAATTTGCCTGGCCAGATCCGGGCGTGAAACCAGACCACGACCAAGCATGATGTCTTCCACACCACTGATTTCGCGGCAACGACGCCAGTCTTCGACGCTCCAGATATCGCCGTTGGCGAACACCGGGACCTTGACCACGTCCTGCACGCGCGGAATCCACTCCCAGTGCGCCGGCGGTTTGTAACCGTCCATTTTCGTACGGGCATGGACTACGATGTGCTCGGCGCCACCTTCGGCCAACGCCGTGGCACAGACCAGCGAACCGTCCGGACTGTCGAAGCCCAGGCGCATTTTCGCGGTCACGGGAATATGTGCAGGCACAGCGCGGCGCACGTGCTCGACGATCTGATTGAGCAGTTCAGGCTCTTTCAGCAGCACGGCGCCGCCACGGGATTTGTTCACGGTCTTGGCCGGGCAGCCGAAGTTGAGGTCAATGACTTCGGAGCCGAGTTCGCAGGCCAACGCAGCGTTTTCCGCCAGGCACACAGGGTCGGAACCGAGCAATTGCACACGCAATGGCACACCGGATGCGGTGCGCGCGCCGTTTAGCAGTTCCGGGCCGAATTTGTGGAAATAGGCCGGCGTGAGCAACTGGTCGTTGACCCGAATGAATTCGGTCACGCACCAGTCGATGCCGCCAACGCGGGTCAGCACGTCGCGGAGGATGTCGTCGACCAACCCCTCCATGGGCGCCAGAGCAATTTGCATGGGGAAAACACTACTTGAGGAAAAAACGTGGGGCAGTTTACTGGATTGAGCGGCTTAAACCCACGACCACCTGTAGGAGCTGCCGAAGGCTGCGATCTTTTGATGTTGTTTTTTAGAATCAAGATCAAAAGATCGCAGCCTTCGGCAGCTCCTACAGGGATTGTGTCAGGCCGGGGCTTGGATTGCGGGGCCGTAGCCTTCGATGAACTCGGCCGGCATGCGCTTGGGCCTGCCGGTGGACAGTTCGATGCAGACAAAAGTGGTCTGCGCGCGCAACAGCGTGGTGTTGTCACTCGGGCGCTTGAGCTGGAAATGCCGGGTCATTTTCAGGCGCTGATCCCAATCGACGATCCAGGTCGCCAATTGCAACTCGTCGCCCTCATAGGCGGCCGCCAGATAATCGATCTCGTGGCGCACCACCGCCATCGCCCGATCCAGGCGCCGATATTCGACCAGATCCAGACCCAGACGCTGCGAATGGCGCCAGGCACAGCGTTCGAGCCAGGTCACGTACACCGCGTTGTTCGCGTGGCCCAGCCCGTCGATGTCTTCGGCGCCTACTTGCAGATCAATGGTAAACGGCGTTGCCCGATCCCAACCCATGCCCCACTCCCGGTCAATGTATTCAACCCGGGCAGTGTAACGGAGCTCACGCCGATTGGCGCGCCTGCAGGCTGCGGCCGGCCAACAGTGATAACACGCCATCAATCACTCGCGGGTCGGCGAGCACGCGCTGATGACCACCACCCTCAAGCCGCAGCAAGCGGCTGTCGAACCAGGATTCGTGAATCAGTTGCGATTCTTTGACCGAAACGAAGTTGTCGTCCTCGGCATGCACGATCAGGCCAGGCATATCCAGTTGATAGTGAGCAACGTCGAGCGTGGCGGCGCGCATGCCGACATCTTGTTCGACCTGACGAATGAACGCGGAACGCGCTCTGGGAGGCATGCCGACGTAGCGCGCGAAGCCGCGCAGTACGCCGAGTATTCGAGCCGGCGCGGCAATGCTGACCAGCGTTTCGGTGCGCAAGCCCAATTGCACGGCAAGCATGGCGCTGGCGCCACCCATGGAGTGACCGATCACCGCTTGCAGTGGCGGCAACTCGGCAGCGGCTTCGAGCATAGCGCGAGCGAACAATACGACGTTGGCTTCACGCCCCGGCGAACGCCCGTGGGCCGGGCCATCGAGCGCGACAACGGTATAACCGGCGTCGACCAGCGCGGTAATCAGTGCGGCGAACTGAGTGGGCCGCCCTTCCCAACCGTGCATCAGCAGCACTGTCGGGCCCTGCCCCCAGCGCAGCGCCGAGAGGCCGAAGCGTAAAGTGATGCGTTCGGAATTGGCCAGTAATGGCAGCTCCCAATCGCGCAGTGGCAGCGATCGTGGCGTCATGAACGCCAGACGCATTTTGCTCGCCACCCGTTGCGGTGCAATCCAGCCCAAGGTGCCATTAACGCCACGAACCCACTTCAACGTGTTCATCGCTCTCTCCTCAGGCGTGTTGCCTTCAGGTCAACGCACCGCCGACTTGGCAGCGCGCAGCAATCGATCGGATAAATCTCCCGGGCCCAGCGCTCTTGCGAGTGCCAGACCACCCACCATCAAGGCCACATCAGCCAAGGCTTTGTCGGTGTCTTCAGGGCTGGACGCCAACTGCGCAATCATCAATTCCAGGTGTTCGTTCAGCGCGATGCGGAACGATTCCGGCAAACGGCCCAATTCGCCAATCGAAGCTGGAATCGGACACGCCGCGTCACTGGAATCACGATGTTTGCGCGACAGGTAGAACGCAGCGACCAAGGCACGGCGCTCTTCGCCGGTCATTTCGGTATCCATGTCGGCAATCAGGTCGCGGCGGCGACCGAGCAATTGCTTGAACGCTTCGAGCATCATCGCGTCCTTGCTTTCGAAGTGCGCATAGAAGCCGCCAACCGTCAGGCCGGCTGCGCCCATCACTTCGCCCACGCTAGGATCCGCCGGACCACGCTGAATCAGTGCGGCGCTGGCAGCCTTGAGGATGCGTTCGCGGGTTTGAGCTTTTTTATCGTTCATCGTTGCCTCCGAATATTACGAATAGAATATTATTCGCATAATAATATTCTGCAAGTCAAGAATATGACCGCTGGTCTGAAGCACAGTGTAAGGAAAAAGGAGATTTGGCCAAACGCCAGACAAACAAAAGGGCCATTCAATAATTGAATGACCCTTATAAAATCCCGCAGAGCGGGTAATCGTGGCGTCCCCTAGGGGACTCGAACCCCTGTTACCGCCGTGAAAGGGCGGTGTCCTAGGCCACTAGACGAAGGGGACACAAACCTTCTATACAACTGATCAGTGCTGAGATCTGATCGATTCAAGGCCGGTGTGGCCAGACCTTGAACTTGTAAAATTGGTGGAGCTTAGCGGGATCGAACCGCTGACCTCCTGCATGCCATGCAGGCGCTCTCCCAGCTGAGCTAAAGCCCCGGATTTTTCGCCTCGCGGCGGAGCGACATCTTGCAACATCGCTTCTGTAAAACTGGCGTCCCCTAGGGGACTCGAACCCCTGTTACCGCCGTGAAAGGGCGGTGTCCTAGGCCACTAGACGAAGGGGACGCAAACCCTTCTATACAACTGATCAACGCTGAGTGTTGATCGCTTCGAAGCCGGTGTGGCCAGGCTTCGAAGTGTAAATTGGTGGAGCTAAACGGGATCGAACCGTTGACCTCCTGCATGCCATGCAGGCGCTCTCCCAGCTGAGCTATAGCCCCTCATCGTTGATGTCATCGCTGAGGACGGGGCGAATCTTAAGGGCGTATCGAAAGCCTGTCAAACTTATTTTTGAAATTTTTCAAAGTTTTTCGTCGGCATAACAATCACTTACCGCCCTCCCCCCGTAAATTCGGGAGAAGCGCCGAAGGCACGATCAAAAGATCGCAGCCTTCGGCAGCTCCCACAGAGAACAAAAATGCTTAAGCGATAGCGCCCAGCAGCTTTTCCCACTCTTTGTTTTCTTTCTTCGACACGCCGCCCAGCAGGTCGATCGCCTGGCGCAGACGATAACGGGTCAGATCCGGGCCGATGATTTCCATGGCATCAAGTACCGACACCGAACTCGCCTGCCCCGTGATTGCAGCAAACATCAGCGGCATCGCATCACGCAGTTTCAACTCCAGCGATTCGACCACGGCCTGAATCGTCGCGGTGATGTTGTCCTTCTCCCACTGACGCAGGCTTTCCAGCTTCCACAGGATCAACTGCATCAACTGACGAACCTGATCACCCGAAAGCTTCTTCGATTCAAACAGCTTGGCATCCGGATTGACGCCACCGGCGAAGAAGAACCCGCCCAGCGGTGCAACCTGGCTGAAGGTTTCAACGCGCCCCTGCACCAGCGGCGCGATCTTCATCATGTATTCCGGGTTCAACGCCCAAGTCTGCAAGCGACTGGCGAACTCTTCCACCGGCAGATCACGCAGCCACTGGCCGTTGAGCCACGACAGCTTCTCGATATCGAAAATCGGCCCGCCCAGCGAGACACGCTTGAGGTCGAAGTTGTCGACCATTTCCTGCAGCGAGAACTTCTCGCGCTCGTCCGGCATCGACCAGCCCATGCGGCCGAGGTAGTTGAGCATCGCTTCGGGCATGAAGCCCATGCGCTCGTAGAACGTCACCGAGGTCGGGTTCTTGCGCTTGGACAGCTTGCTCTTGTCCGGGTTACGCAGCAGCGGCATGTAGCACAGCTCTGGTTGTTCCCAGCCGAAGTACTCGTAAAGCAGAATCAGTTTCGGCGCCGATGGCAGCCACTCTTCGCCACGCAGCACGTGAGTGATACCCATCAGGTGATCATCGACCACGTTGGCGAGGAAGTACGTCGGCAGGCCATCGGTCTTCATCAGCACTTGCATGTCCATGCGATCCCACGGGATCTCGACGTCGCCACGGAGCATGTCCGGCACCACACAAACGCCTTCGCTCGGCACTTTCATGCGGATTACGTGGGGTTCGCCAGCCGCCAGGCGGGACGCGACTTCTTCTTTCGACAGCAGCAGCGCGCGGCCGTCATAGCGTGGGGTTTCGCCGCGAGCCATTTGCTCGGCGCGCATCTGATCGAGTTCTTCAGCGGTGCAGAAGCATGGGAACGCATGGCCCATGTCGACCAGTTGCTGGCAGTACTTCTGATAGATATCGCCGCGCTCGCTCTGGCGATACGGGCCGTGCGGGCCGCCAACGTCCGGGCCTTCACTCCAGTCGATACCCAACCAGCGCAGGGCGTCGAAGATCTGCTGTTCGGACTCGCGGGTCGAACGCAACTGGTCGGTGTCTTCGATCCGCAGGATGAACTCACCGCCATGCTGCTTGGCAAAGCAGTAGTTGAACAATGCGATGTAAGCGGTACCTACGTGGGGATCCCCGGTAGGCGATGGCGCGATGCGAGTGCGGACGGTGGTCATGGCATGTCTCGAAAAGAATGAAAAGCAAAACAATCAAGCGGCGAATGGTAACAGGCGACACCCGCCCCGCTCCAGCGGGCAGGGCATTTAAGCCAAGTTTGCGTCTGTAAGGCCCGTAAGCCGTGATGAATGACGGAATATCAGCAGATGGCATTTACCGTTTATCGGCTGTATGCCAGATTCGCCTGCTGATAACTTTCCTTACAATTCCTCGACTACAGTTTGCCCATGCCTGCCCAACTCAAGCGTCGCCTGTTGATTTTCCTGCTGCTCGTCCTGCTGATCGCCGGGGGCTTTTTCGCCCATTGGTTTTTCAAGGGACGCTTTTATGAAAGCACCGACAACGCCTATGTCCAGGGCGAAATCACCCGTGTGTCGAGCCAACTGAGCGCGCGCATCGATGAAGTGCTGGTGCAGGACAATCAACACGTGGAAAAAGGCCAGTTGCTGGTGCGCCTCGAACCAAATGATTTCCGTCTGGCCATCGATCGCGCCAACGCCGCCCTCGCGACACGCGAGGCGGAACGCCTGCAAGCGCAAAGCAAATTGACTCAGCAAGCCAGTCTGATTGCTTCCAGTGATGCGCAAGTGGCGACCACGCAAGCGACACTTGGCCGCTCGCAGATGGATTTGTCGCGGGCCGAAACCCTGCGCAAACCCGGTTATGTTTCCGAAGAACGCGTGACCACCCTCTCCGCCGACGCCCACATTGCTCGTTCACAAGTGGCCAAGGCACAGGCCGACGCGCAAGGCCAGCGCCAGCAGGTCAACGCCCTGAACGCGGAAATCAAACGCCTCGACGCCCAGATCGCCAACGCCCGCGCCGATCTGGCGCAAGCCGAACTCAACCTGACCCGCAGCGAAATCCACGCGCCAATCAGTGGTCTGGTCGGTCAGCGCGCCGCCCGTAACGGCCAAGTGGTGCAGGCCGGCGCTTACCTGTTGTCGATCGTCCCGGATGAAGACATCTGGGTACAGGCCAACTTCAAGGAAACCCAGATCGGCCACATGCAACCCGGGCAAAAAGCCGAGCTGACCTTTGATGCGTATGGCGACACGCCGATCGAAGCGCGGGTCGACAGCCTGTTCGCCGCCTCAGGCGCGCAATTCAGTCTGCTGCCACCGGACAACGCCACTGGCAACTTCACCAAGGTCGTGCAGCGGATTCCGGTGAAACTGACCTTCAAGGCCGATAACCCGTTGCACGGCAAGATCCGTCCGGGCATGTCGGTGACCGCCACCGTGAACATCAAAGACGCCCCGGACAATGGCCGGTGATTCGCTGATCCGCCCGGTCGGCGAACCGACCCGGCGGGACTGGATTGCGGTGATGAGCGTGATGCTCGGCGCCTTTATGGCCGTGCTCGACATCCAGATCACCAACTCGTCGCTGAAAGATATTCAAGGTGCGTTGTCGGCGACACTGGAAGAAGGCTCGTGGATTTCCACGTCGTATCTGGTCGCGGAAATCATCATGATCCCGCTGACCGCGTGGCTGGTGCAGCTGCTGTCGGCGCGGCGACTGGCGGTTTGGGTGTCGCTGGGCTTTCTGGTTTCGTCGTTGCTGTGCTCGATGGCCTGGAGCCTGGAAAGCATGATCGTCTTTCGCGCCATGCAGGGATTCACCGGCGGCGCGCTGATTCCGCTGGCGTTCACCCTGACCCTGATCAAACTCCCCGAACACCACCGCGCCAAAGGCATGGCGATGTTCGCCATGACCGCCACATTCGCGCCGTCCATTGGCCCGACACTGGGTGGCTGGCTCACGGAAAACTGGGGCTGGGAGTACATTTTCTATATCAACATTCCGCCGGGCCTGATCATGATCGCCGGGTTGATGTACGGGCTGGAGAAGAAAGAAGCGCACTGGGAATTGCTCAAAAGCACCGACTACACCGGCATCCTCACGCTGGGGATTGGCCTCGGTTGCTTGCAGGTGTTTCTGGAAGAAGGCCATCGCAAGGACTGGCTCGAATCAAGCCTGATCGTGACGCTGGGCAGCATTGCGCTGGTGAGCCTGATCACTTTTGTGATTGTGCAGATATCCAAGCCCAATCCGTTGATCAACCTTGGCATTCTGCGCAATCGCAACTTTGGCTTGTCGAGTATTTCCAGCCTGGGGATGGGTGTCGGGTTGTACGGTTCGATTTATTTGTTGCCGTTGTATCTGGCACAGATCCAGAACTATAACGCCCTGCAGATCGGCGAAGTGATCATGTGGATGGGCGTGCCGCAGCTGTTTCTGATTCCGCTGGTGCCCAAGCTGATGAAGTTTGTTTCGCCGAAATGGCTGTGCACGATTGGCTTCGGGCTGTTCGGGCTGGCGAGCTTTTCTTCCGGCGTGCTCAATCCGGATTTTGCCGGGCCGCAGTTCAATCAGATCCAGATCATTCGGGCGCTGGGGCAGCCGTTGATCATGGTGACCATTTCGCTGATCGCCACGGCGTACATCCTGCCGCAGGACGCAGGGTCGGCATCGAGTCTGTTCAATATCCTGCGAAATCTGGGTGGCGCGATTGGTATTGCCCTGCTCGCGACGCTGCTGGACGCGCGCACCAAGACGTACTTCGATTATCTGCGCGAGGCGGTGGTGCCGACCAACCCGCAGGTGGCCGAGCGACTGGCGTCGATGACCGATCGATTTGGCAGTGACACGGCGGCGCTGGGCAAATTGAGTGAGATCGTCCATCAGCAGGCGGCGATCATGGCTTACAACGATGCGTTTCACTTTGTCGGGATTGCGCTGGGGATCAGTATGTTGGCGATTTTGTTGACCAAGAAATTGCCACAAGGGTTGAAGGCTGGGGAATCTCATTAAGACCGCGTCGCCTCAATCGCGAGCAGGCTCGCTCCCACAGGGGTTTTGTGAACGACACAGATCCAAAGTGGGAGCGAGCCTGCTCGCGAAGAGGCCCGCTCAGGCAATGAAGATCAAACCGCCAAAAGCCGCTCGCGCAGTTTGGCAATCTCATCACGCATCTGCGCCGCCGCTTCAAACTCCAGATCCCGCGCCAGCTGATACATCTTCTCTTCCAGCGCACGAATACGCTTGGTGATCTCGCTCGGCGAGCGCAGCTCGGCTTCGTACTTGGCGTTTTCTTCGGCAGCCTTGGCCATGCCTTTGCGCTTCTTGCTGCGCGAGCCCGGCACGGTGGCGCCTTCCATGATGTCGGCGACGTCCTTGAATACGCCTTTCGGGGTAATGCCGTTTTCCAGGTTGAAGGCGATCTGTTTGTCGCGACGCCGCTCGGTTTCGCCAATCGCCCGTTCCATCGAACCGGTCATGCGATCGGCATACAGAATCGCCCGGCCATTGAGGTTCCGCGCTGCGCGGCCAATGGTCTGGATCAGCGAACGCTCGGAACGCAGAAAACCTTCCTTGTCGGCGTCGAGAATCGCCACCAGCGACACTTCCGGCATGTCGAGGCCCTCACGAAGCAGGTTGATCCCGACCAGCACATCGAAGGTGCCGAGGCGCAGGTCGCGGATGATCTCGACCCGCTCGACGGTGTCGATGTCCGAGTGCAGATAACGCACACGCACGCCGTGATCAGCAAGGTAATCGGTGAGGTCTTCGGCCATGCGCTTGGTCAGCGTGGTGACCAGCACCCGCTCCTCGACGGCCACGCGCTTGCTGATTTCCGAGAGCAGATCGTCAACCTGAGTCAGCGCCGGACGTACTTCAACCTGCGGGTCGACCAGACCGGTAGGACGCACCACTTGCTCGACCACCCGCCCGGCGTGCTCGGCTTCGTAGTTGCCCGGCGTCGCCGAGACGAAAATGGTCTGCGGGCTGACCCCTTCCCACTCGTCAAAACGCATCGGCCGGTTATCCAGTGCCGAAGGCAGACGGAAACCGTATTCGACGAGGGTTTCCTTACGCGAACGGTCGCCCTTATACATCGCGCCGACCTGCGGCACGCTGACGTGGGACTCGTCGATCACCAGCAAGGCATCGGCCGGCAGGTAATCGTAGAGCGTCGGCGGCGCAGCGCCGGCCGGACGACCAGACAGATAGCGCGAGTAGTTTTCGATGCCGTTGCAATAACCCAGCTCGAGGATCATTTCCAGGTCGAAACGGGTGCGCTGCTCAAGGCGCTGGGCTTCGACCAGTTTGTTGTTGCTGCGCAGGTATTCGAGGCGTTCCTGCAGTTCGACTTTGATGTGTTCGATGGCGTCGAGCAGGGTTTCCCGTGGCGTCACATAGTGGCTCTTCGGGTAGAAGGTGAAGCGCGGCATCTTGCGGATGACCTCGCCGGTAAGCGGGTCGAATGCGGAAATGCTTTCGACTTCGTCATCGAACAACTCGATGCGGATCGCTTCCAGATCGGATTCCGCCGGGTAAATGTCGATCACATCGCCACGGACGCGGAAGGTCGCGCGGGCAAAATCCATGTCGTTGCGGGTGTATTGCAAATCGGCCAGACGCCGTAGCAACGCACGCTGATCGAGTTTGTCGCCGCGATCGACGTGCAGCACCATCTTCAAATAGGTTTCCGGGCTACCGAGACCGTAGATGCACGACACCGTAGTGACGATGATCGCGTCCTTACGCTCCAGCAATGCTTTGGTCGCGGACAGGCGCATCTGCTCGATGTGGTCGTTGATCGACGCGTCCTTCTCGATGAAGGTGTCGGACGACGGCACATAGGCTTCGGGCTGATAGTAGTCGTAGTAGGAAACGAAGTATTCGACGGCGTTATTCGGGAAGAACGCCTTGAACTCACCGTACAACTGCGCGGCGAGGGTTTTGTTCGGCGCCAGCACCAGCGTCGGGCGCTGAATCTGCGAGATGACATTGGCGATGCTGAAGGTCTTGCCCGAGCCGGTCACACCAAGCAGCGTCTGGTGCGCCAGGCCGGCTTCGATGCCCTCCACCAGTTGGCGAATGGCCTCCGGCTGATCGCCGGCGGGCTCGAAGCGGGTGACGAGCTGGAATTCGGACATAAACACCTCTGGAATCGCGGCATTCCGAGTAAAGCGGAGCACCACGGGGACGACCGCAAATGACCGGTGTCGCGCAAGAAAAAACCTGGATTGTGCTCAATGTGGTGGCGATTGCCCGCTCTTTCAAGGCAAACGTCCTACATCCGCTAAAGACTCTGACACGAGCAGTCGACTAACGGTCAAGAAATAATCGGAAAAACTTACCCTAAAAGCCGAATCGCCTGTCGCCATTGTTCCGTAATGGCCTCTATACTAGCTCCCCGTTTGTGCACCGCTCTAGTGCATCCGGCTGGAGCGCGACACGTCCCTCCATTCTCCATTCAGAGCCGCCGCAATAATGAGCCTGTTCTCCGCTGTCGAAATGGCACCCCGCGATCCAATCCTGGGCCTCAACGAAGCATTCAACGCCGATACCCGGACCACCAAGGTCAACCTGGGCGTTGGCGTGTACTGCAACGAAGAGGGGCGAATTCCACTTCTGCGCGCCGTGATCGAAGCCGAAACCGTTCGCGCTGCTCAACACGCTTCGCGCGGTTACCTGCCGATCGATGGCATCGCTGCCTACGACCAGGCCGTGCAAAAGCTGCTGTTCGGCAACGACTCGCCGCTGATCAGCGCCGGTCGCGTCATCACCACTCAGGCCGTCGGCGGGACCGGCGCACTGAAAATCGGTGCCGACTTCCTCAAGCAACTGCTGCCGAACGCTGTTGTAGCGATCAGCGACCCGAGCTGGGAAAACCACCGCGCACTGTTCGAAACCGCCGGTTTCCCGGTGCAGAACTACCGCTACTACGACGCAGCCACCCACGACGTTAACCGTGCCGGCATGCTCGAAGACCTCAACGCCCTGCCAAACGGCTCGATCGTTATCCTCCACGCGTGCTGCCATAACCCGACCGGCGTCGACCTGACCCCGGCGGACTGGAACAACGTGCTGGAAGTGGTCCGCGCCAAAGGTCACGTGCCATTCCTCGACATGGCCTACCAAGGCTTCGGCGACGGTATCGACGAAGACGCCGCAGCTGTGCGCCTGTTCGCTGAATCCGGCCTGACCTTCTTCGTTTCGAGCTCGTTCTCCAAGTCGTTCTCACTGTACGGCGAGCGCGTTGGCGCCCTGTCGATCATCAGCGAATCGAAAGAAGAAAGCGCGCGCGTGCTGTCGCAGGTCAAGCGTGTGATCCGCACCAACTACTCCAACCCGCCGACTCACGGTGCGAGCATCGTGGCTGCCGTGTTGAACAGCCCGGAACTGCGCGCGCAGTGGGAAGCCGAGCTGGCTGAAATGCGTCTGCGCATCCGTGGCATGCGCGAGCAGATGGTTGCGCTGCTGGCCGAAAAAGCCCCGGGCCGTGACTTCAGCTTCGTTGGTCGTCAGCGCGGCATGTTCTCCTACTCGGGTCTGACCACTGAGCAAGTGCATCGCCTGCGTAACGAGTTCGGCATTTACGCACTGGACACCGGCCGGATCTGCGTGGCTGCGCTGAACCAAAGCAACATCACGGCTGTAACGGATGCGATTGTTCAGGTCATCTGATTTCGCCGCGTGATGAAAAACGGGAAGCCTTGGGGCTTCCCGTTTTTTATTTGTCCCGGATAACGCCCCACACCCTCTAGACTGCACACAAATCAAACTGTAGGAGTGAGCCTGCTCGCGATAGCGGAGTGTCAGGTAATGAAGTTTCGGCTGACACGACGCTATCGCGAGCAGGCTCACTCCTACAGGTTTTGTGTACACCCGAGATTTCTGAAGAGAGCCCATATGAAAAACGACAACCTGCGCGCCGACCGTGACGACCTGGATGATTTCATCCCCCGCGCCTCGGCCAAACGCGAAAAAAGCCTGGTGCTGCAAGTCGCGGCCGGGGTCTTCCTTGGCGGCCTCGCCCTGTGGCTGGTGCAACTGGCAGCCACAGCGGCTTACGCCAAACTGATGCTGGGCACCATTACCTTCGGCAGTTAAGCCAGTTCGCTCGCGCGCTGAGTGGCGGCATCGTCATAAGCGACGTAAAGCGATTCGGCGATCTGGCTTTTGATCGCTTTGGTGCTTTCCAGACCGAGGACAAAACCTTCGGCCTTGCCGCCGGCGCGGTTCAATTCTTCAGCGGTGCCAGCCTGAGTGATTGCGTCGAAGAGTTTTTCGGCATGTGCACCGACGCCTTTGGGCAGGCTGATTTGCGCGATGCTCATGCGAACACCTCGTTATTGCGGATTGAATGCTTCATGGCACGTACCTTTTCGGCGAATGGCCGGCAGCGCGTGTGACCACTTCCGGGCGGCTATGGTAGACCTCTGCTACGGTTCTGGTAACCGCCAATCACTGACAAACCACCGTTCATCCCGGCAAATCAGCCAATTTCACAAGAGAAGCTTGACTTCTCTTTTTGAATCAGTAACATACGCACCAATTCCGCAATAGCTCAGTTGGTAGAGCAAATGACTGTTAATCATTGGGTCCCTGGTTCGAGTCCAGGTTGTGGAGCCAAATAGCAAAGCCCCTGAATCGAAAGATTCAGGGGCTTTTTTGTGGGCGATGGAAAAGATCAGAAGATCGCAGCCTTCGGCAGCTCCTACAGATTCAGCGTTCATCCGCAGAATCGGCGGAGTATGAGATCTGTGTAGGAGCTGCCGAAGGCTGCGATCTTTTGATCTTGAAATGAAAAAGGGCCGATCTGTGTGTAACAGATCGGCCCTTTTTATTTAGAGTCAGCCGTCAGACGTGCTCGCTACTCTTCACCTGCACCTTCGGCGCACCATGGCCATGATCGTGGTCATCGGGCTCGATCACCGGCACTTCCTTGCCATCGCAGTCATGCAGCTTGCCGTCGCTGAAGTAATCGCCTTCGCGCAGCGCCGCCAGATCGCGGTAACGCAGGGTCCGCTCCTCGGCTGCGGCAAACACCGATTGCTGATCCGAGTTACCGGCAGTGAAGTGGTTGAACGCCAGGTTGAGCAGAATAGCCATGATCGCCGACGAGCTGATGCCCGAGTGGAAAATGGTCGCGAACCAGCTTGGGAAGTGATCGTAGAAGTTCGGCGCAGCAATCGGAATCATGCCGAAACCGATCGAGGTGGCGACGATGATCAGGTTGACGTTGTTGCGGTAATCAACCTTGGACAGCGTACGGATGCCGCTCGCGGCCACGGTGCCGAACAGCACGATACCGGCACCACCGAGCACCGAAGTCGGCACTGCCGCAATGACCCGGCCCATGAATGGCAGCAGGCCGAGGATGACGAGGAAGATACCGCCTGTGGCCACCACGTAACGGCTCTTGATCCCGGTTACCGCCACCAGCCCGACGTTCTGGGCGAAGGCGCTCTGGGTGAACGAACCGAAAATCGGCGCAAACATGCTCGACAGCATGTCCGCCCGCAGGCCATTGCCCAGACGTTTGGAATCGACCTTGGTGCCGATGATTTCACCGACCGCCAGAATGTCCGCCGAGGTTTCGACCAGCGTCACCATGACCACGATGCACATCGACAGGATCGCGGCGAAATGGAAGGTCGGCATGCCGAAGTGGAACGGTGTCGGGAAGCCGAACATCGGGCCAGTGGTGACACTGGAGAAGTCCGCCATGCCGAGGAACACCGCCAGCACCGTGCCGATCACCATGGCCAACAGGATCGACAGACGCGAGATGGTCGAGCTGCCGACCTTGCTCAGCAGCAACACCAGCACCAGCGTGACCGCCGCCAGACCGATGTTCTGCATGCTACCGAAGTCCGGCGCATGGCTGTTGCCACCCATCGCCCAGCGCGCGGCCACCGGCATCAGCGTCAGGCCGATGGTGGTGATCACGATGCCGGTGACCAGCGGCGGGAAGAACTTGGTGATGCGCGAGAACACCGGTGTGATCAATAAGCCTATCAAGGACGCCGCAATCACTGCGCCCAGCACCGACTGGAAGCCGCCCTCCCCGCCACTGCTGACGATCGCGACCATGGTCGCCACGCCGGAAAACGACACGCCCTGTACCAGCGGCAACTGACAGCCAAAAAACGGTAGACCCAGGGTTTGCAGCAGTGTCGCCAGCCCCCCCGCAAACAATGAAGCAGCAATCAGCAAACCAATGTCTGCCGGCGACAGGCCGGCCGCCTGGCCGATGATCAGTGGCACCGCAACGATACCGCCGTACATGGTCAGAACATGTTGCAGGCCGTAAGCCATATTCGCGCCGACCCCGAGATTTTCGTCCTCGGGCCGTTGGTGTGAAACATGGGGCGTTTTCATGGTGGGGGGTTCCCTGGTTTTTGTTATGCGCACACTGTATTCAATAATCGGGACAAATGTCCATATAGTTGTATACAACTTGTCAGTCACATAATGGATAGGTAGCCACCCAAGCTTCTAGCCCGCTGCTCCCATCTCCCACAAATCCGGCAACACTTCCTCTCCAGTGCCCTCGCCTGCCGCCACTACGCTGAAGTGTTCACGGCGACCGACGGTGCGGACGCGCTCTTTTTTATACATATAAAGTATGCATAATGAAGTCAATTGAAATTCAGTACGACAAAAGCAAGAACGCAGCTAACAAACTCAAGCACAAGGGCGTCAGCCTCGCCGAGACCGAACCGGTCTTTCACGACGAACGAGCACTGACGATCGAGGACAACGACCATGACGAACAGCGCTGGATCACTATTGGCCTCAACGGCAAAGGGCGCTTGTTGGTCGTTGCGTACAGTTACCGGGAAGCGAATGTTGTTCGAATCATTTCTGCACGTGCCGCCACACCGAGCGAACGTTGCGCTTATTTTCTGGAGGCTTGACCGATGAAAGATGAATATGACTTTTCTCAGGGCAAACGCGGCGCAGTGGCGTCAAACAAAGGTAAAACCCGCATCACCATCATGCTCGACGACGCCGTCATCGAGGCAGCGCGTACGGTCGCGGAAAACGAAGGGTTCGGTTATCAGACGGTGATCAATAACACCCTGCGCCATGCCCTGCTCGATGCCGTCGCCAAACCGGAACAAGCCGAATCGAGCGGGCAATTCAAGAAAGGCATTACCGCCGCAGACCTCAAGAGTCTAGAGAAAAAACTGTCGGCAGCGGTCGGGGAAATCCGCCGAGTGCTGGAGCCAGACGCCAAGCCCTAAACGGAAACCGGTGTGATCATCCGCGCCAGAGCCTGCCGTATGTGGGGCAGATCCGGCAGGTGCAGAGCAAACTCGCGCGCCAGCAATTCAATCAGCTCATCGACCTGCGTCACCTCGCGCCGCTCACTGCTGGCGCCCGTGCGATGAACAGCGAAGCTGCCGTTGTTCAGCGTCTTGCGCCAGCCATCGCCAGTACGCGCGACCATCAGGCGTTGGGTAAACGGAGAGTCGGGATGGGCCGAGACGTACCAGTTGCCAATGGTGAAATCGATGTCTTCCTGGCGTTGCAAATCGAACAGATACATCGACCGCCACTCGCCCGCGACATTGGCGCGCAGCATGTAGCCATCAGCTTGCTTTTCGATGCGATAGGGTTCGTGCGGTGTGGTTTGTTCGGCTTCGGTATCGAGAAGCAGCGGCGCAGTCGGCACCATGCCGCCGAAGCCTACGTCGGTGATGTAGCGCACACCGTCTAGCGTGACCAGACTCAAGCGGTGCGTGCGCGCCGTCCAACTGCCTTCCGGCTGATTCATCACCACGCGCCCGCTGATGGCGCGAGCGTCGAAACCCAGTTCCAGCAACAGGTTGAAAAACAGATTATTCAGCTCGTAGCAGTAGCCACCGCGACCGCCGAGCAGAACTTTCTCTTCAATCGATGGCAGATCGATCAGCACTGGCGCTCCGGTAATCGTCGCCAGATTCTCGAACGCAAAGGCACCGGTGTGGCGCCATTGCAGCAGCCGCAGGTTCGCCAGCGTCGGCGCTGGTGGTGCATCAAAACCCAGGCGTTGCAGATACAGCTTCAGATTCTTCAGGCGTGGCTCGCTCATTGCTTGATCCTTTTGCATGGGGCCGCAGTTCACTGCGTTGATGGTCGCCATGTATACGGGATCAGGCAGGCATTTCGACAATTGATTTCGCCAATCGCCCGCTAGCGTTTCTTGCGTGAGCCGATACGAATCCACGTCGGCGCATGGTCGCTGGCATGCGGCTCGTTGCGCACCCAGGCGTCGACCCCGGCCTCATGCAGATACGGACTCAGCGCCGGGTTGAGCAGCAGATGATCGATGCGCAGTCCGGAGTTGGTTTGCCAGTGTTGGCGGAAATAATCCCAAAACGTATAGAGACGATCCTCGGGATACAGATGGCGCAGCGAATCGGTCCAGCCCTGATCGAGCAGGCGCTGATAACACTCGCGGCTCTGCGGTTGCAGCAACGCATCCTTGAGCCACGAGCGGGTGTTGTAGATGTCCATGTCAGTGGGCACGACGTTGTAGTCACCGGCCAGCACCACCGGGTGATCGCTGCTTTGCAGGTCTTTGGCGTAGCTGATCAGCCGTTCGAACCAGGCCAGTTTGTAATCGAATTTCGGTCCCGGCTGCGGATTGCCGTTGGGCAGGTACAGGCAACCGACGAGTACGCCATGCACCGCCGCTTCCAGATAACGACTGTGCTTGTCATCCGGATCGCCCGGCAGACCGCGTCGACTCTCCAGCGGTTGCGCGTCACGGGCGAGAATCGCCACGCCGTTCCACGACGCCTGGCCTTGCCAGATCGCGCCATAACCGGCGGCTTCCAGTTCTGCTGCAGGAAATGCGCTGTCGAGGGATTTGAGTTCTTGCAGGCAGGCGATATCCGGTTGCTCGCGCTTGAGCCAATCCAGCAGGTTCGGCAGACGCGCGCGTAAACCGTTGACGTTGTAGGTGGCGATCCGCAGGTTTTTCATCGGCGCAGGCTCCTGCCAGTGGACTGTGAAAATTATGACCTCGTGAACATCGTGGCGGTTGCATCGGATCCACTCGATGCGGCGTAATACGCGCTCGCCATTCGCCCGCTCCGCCGAGACCTGAATCCCATGCCAACCACGCTGCAAGGTCAGCGCATTCTCCTGCGCCCGCTTGAGTATTCCGATGCCGCCGCCCTGCTCCATGCGGCCGCTGACGGCGAATTGTGGAACCTCACCGTCACCGTGGTGCCTTCGGCCAGCACGGTCGACAGTTATCTGAAAAAGGCACTCGATGGGCGTGACGCTGGCACCGTGATGCCGTTCGTCATCGTTCTCAAAGAGACCGGCGAAGTCATCGGCTCCACGCGTTTCTGGAAGATCGACACGCTCAATCGCAAGCTGGAAATCGGCAGCAGCTGGATCGCGGCGAGCTGGCAGAAATCCTTCGTCAACACCGAAGCCAAGTACCTGATGCTGCGTCACGCCTTCGAAGTCCTCGATTGCGTGCGCGTGCAGTTCACCACCGACGAGAACAACGAGAAGTCACGCAACGCGATCCTGCGCCTTGGCGCGCAACAGGAAGGCATCGTCCGGCATGAGCGGATCATGCCGGACGGGCGCAAGCGCAACTCGGTGCGCTTCAGCATCATCGACGACGAGTGGCCGCAGGTGCGTCGGCACCTGGAACAGAAACTCGTCGGCTACCGGTAATGCTCAGGCGCGATTGCGCAGCCATTGCAGGAAGCCTTTTTTCGGTGCGACCACTGGCGCGTCCTCGGTCAGCGATTGCGCCTTGTGCAGGCGGTAATCGAGCAAGGCTTTCATCGCGTCGTTGATGTCGTGACGGGCGTCGAGGCATGGCTTGAGGTACGACTTTTCAATGCGGTACAGGGCGCAATAAGTCTTCGCGGCAAACTTCGCCGGCACCGAGGAATCGGAAAGAATGCCCGCCTCACCGATGACCTCGCCGGGGCCCATGCGTCCGGATTCAAACGGCGTGCCATGGCGGGTCAAGGTCACCGTGACCACACCCGACTCGATAATGAACAAATGATCGCTGACCTCCCCCGCCTCAAGGATCGTCTCGCCGGTACGGAAGGTTTGCAGGCTCATGTTCTGGCTGAAGGTGTCTTTCTCTTCCTGGCGCAGGGTCGAGAAGATCGGCGAACTGTCGAGCAGCGCGCGGGGCCGCGACAGGTTGCTCGGTGTGCTGCTTTCATCACTCGACAGCAGATTGACCCCGGACGCCTGCAAGTGCCGATACGCCAGATCGAACAACTGATTGCGCACCACGCGCTTCTCGCCCATCGACGCAACGAAACCGCTGATCTCGTATTCCGCGCCACTGCTGCCGGAGCTTTTCAGCGCCACGTTCGGCGCAGGCGTGTCGAGCAATTGCCGACAGCCCTGCATGGCCCGCTCCAGCGCATCGATCACCGCATTGGGCCGCGCATGCGGGCTGACCTGCACGCTGACCGCGACGCCGAACATATTGCTCGGCCGACTGAAGTTGATGATCTTGGCCTTGGCCGCCAGCGAGTTGGGGATCACCGCCATGCTGCCCTGACTGGTTTGCAGGCGCGTGGCGCGCCAGTCGATATCGGTGACCCGCCCTTCGGTGCCGTCGATGGAAATCCAGTCATCCAGTTGATAAGGCTTGGTGGTGTTGAGGACGATGCCGGAGAACACATCGCTGAGGGTGCTCTGCAAGGCCAGACCGACGATGATCGCCAATGCGCCGGACGTCGCCAGCACGCCTTTGACCGGCAGGTCCAGTACATAGGCCAGCGCGGCAATGATCGCGATGAGGAAAATCACCGCGCCGAGCAAGTCCTGCAACAGTCGGCCGGTGTGGCCGACTCGCTGCATCATTACCGCGCCGATCAACACCGTCAGGGTGCGCGCACCGAACAGCCACCAGCCAATCTGCAACCCGGTCGCCGCCAGGTGCAGCGGCACGTTGTCGGCCCACGGCGCCGGCTCCATCGGGTTGAGACCTTCGTTGAACAGCAGGACGCTGAACAGCGTGAAAATCAGCACCCGCACCAGCAGTTTCCACTCGCTGCCATGGGAACTGATCAAACGCCACAGGCCCAGATCGAGGAGGATCAGGATCAACGCGCAGAACAACGGGTGTTCGGTGAGCAGAGACAGCATCAAACAACTCCGACGGGGGCCAATCGCGAGAAGATCGCACAGATTGAGCAAGTGTAGGAGCAATTGATTTCAGAGGATGAACACGCCCGCAAAAACACCACAAAACCCATGTAGGAGCTGCCGCAGGCTGCGATCTTTTGATCTTGAAAAAACAACATCAAAAGATCGCAGCCTGCGGCAGCTCCTACACAGGTTTACGGGGTGACAGATTACTTACCGTTGGTCAGGCTGTTGTAGCTGGTGAACAGGTTGCGATAGTCCGGAATGTGGTTGGAGAACAGCGTGCCCAACCCTTCGATGTCGTTGCGCCAGTCGCGGTGCAGCTCGCAGGCCAGACCGAACCAGGTCATCAATTGCGCACCGGCCGTGGACATACGGTTCCACGCCGATTCACGGGTCAGTTCGTTGAACGTGCCCGAGGCATCGGTGACCACAAACACATCAAAACCTTCCTCTATCGCCGACAGTGCCGGGAAAGCCACGCAGACCTCGGTCACCACACCCGCGATAATCAACTGTTTCTTGCCGGTGGCCTTGATCGCCTTGACGAAATCCTCGTTGTCCCAAGCGTTGATCTGCCCCGGACGGGCGATGTACGGCGCATCGGGAAACAGTGCCTTGAGTTCCGGTACCAGCGGGCCGTTGGGGCCGGTTTCGAAACTGGTGGTGAGGATTGTCGGCAGCTTGAAGTACTTGGCCAGATCGGCCAGCGCCAGCACGTTGTTCTTGAACTTGTCCGGATCAATATCGCGTACCAGCGACAGCAGTCCGGCCTGATGATCGACCAGCAGCACCGCAGCGTTGTTTTTATCCAGACGTTTGTATTGAGTGGTCATTGCAGTAATCCTCGCGGGTGGTAGAGGCCGACGGGGGGTCGGCCTCAGGGGACTCGATCAGCGCTGGGAATCCAGCACTTCGTGTTCGTTCGCGACTTGCTGAGCCTTGAGGTAGCTCTCGATCAGCAATTGATAATGCGGCATGGCCTGGGCGTAGACGGCCGCCCACTGCTCAGCATCGGGACGGTTCCACGAGCCTTGCAGCTCGGAAAGCGTAGCCATGATGTCGATCGGCACCACCCCGGCCTGAGCCAAACGGGCAACGGTCAGATCAGTGGCCAGTTTCGAGTGATTACCGGACGCATCGACCACGGCAAATACCTTGTAGCCTTCGTGCACGGCGGCGATGGACGGGAACGCCAGGCAGACGCTGGTCAGGGTCCCGGCGATCACCAAGGTTTTCTTGCCGGTGGCTTTGACCGCCGCGTGAAACTGCGGATTGTCCCAGGCATTGATCTCGCCCTTGCGCGCCACGTATTGCGCATGCGGCGCTGCTTCGTGAATCTCCGGGATCAACGGCCCGTTCGGCCCTTGCGGCACGGAGGCGGTGGTGATCACCGGCATCTTCAACAGGGTTGCGGCTTTGGCCAGTGCGATGGCGTTGGCGCGCAATTGCGGCACGTCCATGTCCTTGACGATCTGGAACAGACCGCTCTGGTGGTCGATCAGCAGCATCGCTGCGTCGCTGGCATCGATGGTCGGTTTCTGGCCGTCGAAGTTCGCTGCATTGACAGTGTTCATGTGCGTTTCCTCTTTTCTATAGGCGACAGCCATCCCTGGCCTGCGAACCGGCCTACGCGTCCTGTGTAGAGCGGAGTGGTGGTGCGTTAAGCGTGCATCTGGCCGAAGCGGCCGGACTGGAAGTCGGCGAACGCCTGGTGGATTTCCTGCTCGGTGTTCATCACGAACGGGCCGTGGCCGACGATCGGCTCATCGATTGGCTCGCCGCTGAGCAGCAACACCACCGCGCCCTGGCTGGCTTCGAGCGTCATCTGATGGCCGTCACGTTCGAACAGGGCCAACTGCCCTTCGCGCACCGATTCCACACCATTGACCTGCACCGAGCCTTTCAACATCACCAGCGCGGTGTTGCGGCCTTCGTGCAGATCGAGCGTCAGCAACTTGCCGGCGTTGAGGCGCAAGTCCCACACGTCGATCGGTGTGAAAGTGCGCGATGGGCCGGTATGGCCATCGAACTCACCGGCGATCAGGCGCAAGCGGCCGGCGTTGTCCTTGAGCGCGATGCTCGGGATATCGCTGTCGAGAATGGTCTGGTAGCCCGGCGCGGCCATTTTGTCCTTGGCCGGCAGGTTGACCCACAGCTGGACCATTTCCAGTTTGCCGCCGGTCTTGGCGAAGTTTTCCGAGTGGAATTCCTCGTGGAGGATCCCCGACGCCGCCGTCATCCATTGCACATCGCCCGGGCCGATGATGCCGCCGCTGCCGGTCGAGTCGCGGTGCTGCACTTCGCCTTCATAAACAATAGTCACGGTTTCGAAACCACGGTGCGGATGCTGACCAACGCCACGCCGTTCGGTGGTCGGGGTGAAATCGGCGGGACCGGCATGATCAAGCAGCAGGAACGGGCTGATGTGTTTGCCCAGGTTGTCGTAGGAAAACAGCGTGCGAACCGGGAAACCATCGCCGACCCAATGGCCGCGCGGGCTGGTGTAGATACCGATGATGTTTTTCATGGTTGTCTCCAATGGGGGTGAGTGATGCGATGGATTAAGCTTAAATCCATGACCATTAATGCACTAGACTGCAAAAATCAGTCTTAGCGTTCTATCTGGAGAACGATGGTGGAAGACCTCAACACCCTCTACTACTTCACCCAAGTGGTCGAGCACCACGGATTCGCTGCCGCCGGGCGGGCGCTGGACATGCCCAAATCAAAACTCAGCCGGCGCATTGCCGAGCTTGAGGAGCGTCTCGGCGTACGTCTGCTGCACCGCACCAGCCGTCATTGTTCATTGACCGAAATCGGCCAGGCCTATTACCAGCGCTGCCTGGCCATGCGCATCGAAGCCGAGAGCGCCGCCGAACTGATCGAACGCAACCGCTCCGAACCGCAAGGTCTGGTGCGCCTGAGTTGCCCGACGGCGCTGCTCAATTCGTGGGTCGGGCCGATGCTCACGCGCTACATGCTCAAGTACCCGCTGGTGGAGTTGTTCATCGAGAGCACCAACCGCCGGGTCGATTTGATTCACGAAGGATTCGACATTGCGCTGCGGGTGCGTTTTCCGCCACTGGAGAACACCGACATGGTCATGAAGGTGTTGGGCAACAGCACGCAATCGGTGGTCGGCAGCCCGCAGTTTGTCGAACGCCTGTCGTCACCGCCCTCGCCTGCGGACCTCAACGGTCTGCCGAGTCTGCACTGGGGTGCGGCGCAGCGTGAATATCAGTGGGAGTTGCTGGGGCCGAATGACAACACGGCGCTGATTCGCCATACGCCACGGCTGGTCACTGATGATCTGATCGCGTTGCGTCAGGCAGTGATTGCCGGGGTCGGCGTGGCGCACTTGCCGAGTGTGGTAGTGCGTGAGGACATTGCCGCCGGACGCGTGGTCGAGTTGATTCCCGGCTGGGCACCGAAGTGCGGGGTGGTGCATGCGATTTTTCCGTCGCGGCGCGGGTTGTTGCCGTCGGTGCGCACCTTGATTGATTTTCTCGGGGAGGAGTTTGCCCACAGCGACATTGCCTGAATCGGCGGTGCGCCCATCGCTGGCAAGCCAGCTCCCACAGGTTTCGGGGTGTATACATAATTCATCACTCACACAAATCTCTGTGGGAGCTGGCTTGCCAGCGAAGGGGCCAGCCCGGACAACACAAAATGAACATTTGATTCATGATTTGCGGTCAACAGTGCTTTGTCCCACCAGCGGTTTTTCTCAACGATGCAGACGCGGATACTCCTGGCCATTCTCACTGCAACCCTTGGAGTCTTTCATGTCTGTTCCCGCTTTCGGTCTTGGTACGTTTCGTCTGCAAGGCCAGGTGGTCATCGATTCGGTGAGCACCGCCCTCGAGCTCGGCTACCGGGTCATCGACACCGCGCAAATCTACGAAAACGAAGCCGATGTCGGCCAGGCCATCGCCGCCAGTGGCATCCCGCGCGAAGAGCTGTTCATTACCAGCAAGATCTGGGTCGCCAACTTCGCCAAAGATCGCTTGATCGACAGCCTCAAGGAAAGCCTGCAAAAACTGCAGACCGACTACCTCGACCTGACGCTGATTCACTGGCCGTCGCCGGAAAATCAGGTTCCTGTGGCAGAATTCATGGGCGCCCTGCTCGAAGCCAAACGTCTGGGCCTGACCCGGCAGATCGGTGTTTCCAACTTCACCCTCGATTTGATGAAGCAGGCAATAGCGGCGGTCGGTGCAGAAAACATCGCGACCAACCAGATCGAACTGCATCCGTACCTGCAGAACCGCAAGGTGGTCGAGTTCGCCCGTAGCCAAGGCATTCACATCACTTCGTACATGACCCTCGCCTACGGTGAAGTGCTGAAAGACCCACTGATCCAGCAGATCGCCGAACGCCTGCAAGCCACCCCGGCGCAAGTCACCCTCGCCTGGGCGATGCAGTCGGGCTACGCGGTGATCCCGTCGTCGACCAAACGCGCCAACCTGCAAAGCAACCTTGCCGCCACGGCGCTGACCTTGAGCGATGCCGACATGGCGCTGATTGCCACGCTGGAACGCGACCATCGCCTGACCAGCCCGAAAGGCATCGCACCAGACTGGGACTGACCTGCCGTCCGTCAGCTTTGCAGGCGTTGCGCGAGGCCGGCCATGGCCTCACGCAACGTATCGCTCGCCATGCCCAATGGCGCCACGTGCGTTTCGCGGCATGCCTGCTCAAGCTCGACACACGCCGCCACCACCCGCGCGGCCCCGACCATCTGCGCCCCGCCCTTGATGTGATGAGCCAGTTCGCGCAGCCCTGCGCGATCCTGCTCATGCAGCAGAATATCCAGACGTTGCAGATCGAGGTGCAAACTGTTCAACACCTCCTTGCGCAACTGCTCGATCAAGCCACGATCATCCCCGGCCATTTGCTCCAGGGTGCTCAGATCGATTTCCGCCAATGCTGGCACCGCGCTGGAAGCCGCCGCGATGTCGCAATGACTGGCCGCCGTCAACGCCTGCGCCAGATCGTGCAAGCGGATCGGTTTGAACAGACACTCGTCCATGCCGGCATTCAGGCAGCGCGTCCTTTCCTCGGCCTGCGCATTGGCGGTAAAGCCAAGGATCAGGCACGGCTTGCGCCCGGCAAGCGCTTCCTCCTCACGAATCGCCAGCGCCAGTTGATAACCGTTGCGCCTCGGCATGTTGCAATCGGTGATCAGCACATCGAACGCTTGCGTGCGCCAGCGCTCCAGGCCTTCATCACCGTTCTCGGTGTCGACCGTCCGATGGCCCAGCTCACTCAACTGCCAGCACAGCAACAGACGGTTCACCGGATGATCGTCCACCACCAGCACGCTTAGTGAACACGCATCGGCAGCCGCAGCGCGCGGGGTAGCCGGGGCCTGAGCGAGTGCGGCCAACAGCGGCAGTTCGAGACTGACTTCGACTTGCGTTCCCTCGCCCGGCGCACTGTCGAGCCGCAGCGTGCCGCCCATCATTTCGCAGAGGCTGCGACTGATCACCAGGCCCAGCCCGGACCCGCTGCGTGCCGACGCCGAGTGATTGCCGGCCTGCACGAACGGGCTGAACAAGCGCCGCCGATCGTCTTGGCTGATCCCGACCCCGCTGTCCTCGATCCGCACTTTCACGGCCAGTGTGTCTGTCACCGTTGCACTCACCGCCAGCCGCAGACTGACTTCGCCCTCTTCAGTGAACTTGATTGCATTGCTCAGCAGATTCGACAGCACTTGTTTGAACCGCGTCGGATCAATCAGCACATCAACGTTGCTGCGGGCATCCAGTTCGATGTGCCACAACAAGCGTTTCTGCCGCGCCAGCCCTTCAAACACCCGACACACTGACGCCACCAGTTCGCGCAGGTTGGCGCGTTCGGGCGCGAGGGACAAATGCCCGGTCTCGATCCGTGCAATGTCGAGAATGTCGCCGATCAGCGCCAGCAATTGTTGCCCGGCATTGGCCGCCACTTGAATCGCCAAACGATCGGTCACGCCCTCTTCTGCGCGCTTGAGGGCCAGTTCGAGCATGCCGATCAAGGCGTTCATCGGTGTGCGGATTTCATGGCTCATGGTCGCCAGAAACGTGGTTTTCGCCCGATTGGCATCATCGGCTGCCTCCTTGGCTTCCTGCAGTTGCTGCAACCACTGCTGACGCCGGCGAATCTGCTGACGCTGAAAAACGATCCAGGCCAGCGCAAGCGCCAACAGAACCGTTGCACCGGCAAAGCCAAGCAGGATTTCCTGACGATGTTTTAACCAGTAACTGTCTTCGACCACCACATCGTGGCTCCAGCGCTCAACCAGTTCGTCCATCTGTTGCGGGGCGATACTCAGGAGTGCCTTGTTCAGGATTGAATGCAGCGCGGGCATTTGCGGTGCGGTCGCCAGCGCAATGCGCGCCGGTTGATCACCGACGGTGCCGCTTATCCGCAGACGCTCGCGGTAGTGACGTGCGATCAGAAAGCGTGCGACCAACAACGAACTCACCGTGGCGTCGACTTGCCCCTTGGCAATCATCGCCATGCCTTCAGCGGGGCTTTTGGCATCGACCAGACGAATGCCCGGCACACGTCCCGATAGATAACCGCGTAACGGATGGCCGCGGTAAATCGCCAGTCGCTTACCTGCCAGGTCATCGAGTTTGAGCGATCCCTGCGCCGAGCTGGCAGCGACCAGCACAAACGGGTTGTTCAGATAGGCGCGGGTAAATTGCAGGTCGGTTTCACGTTCGCTGCTGGGCGTCACCACCTGCAATACATCGAGTTCCCCGGCCTTGAGTTGCTCGATCTGATGATTGAGCGATACACCGCGCACGATTGCAAAATTCAATCCGCTGCGCTGGCTGATCAAACTCAGCAACTGCGCCGACAAGCCGCTGAAACGGCCGTCGGCATCAAAAAAAGTCAGCGGCGCAAAATCGTCGATGGCACCAACCCGCACCACCGGATGCTGGTCCAGCCAGGCCTGCTCACTGGCACTGAGTTGCACCCGAGATTGTTCAGCCATTTCGGCAAGGCCGACGCTCCAGCGCAGCTCGATTCGTTGGCGATGTTCCATGGGAATGGCGATCAACACTTGGTCGACGATACGTTTAAGGCGCACATCGCTGCGCAACAAGGCAAAAGCGAACGAATTGGCATCCAGTCCCGACGGGCCGGCCAGTTGAAGGTCGTTGCGATAATTGGTGTTGATCAGATAATTGGCACTGATGAAGTCGCCCAGATACACGTCATCCGCGCCGAAGGCCACCGCTCCGAGCGCATCCATCGCCGAAGAATAACGCTGCACACTGGCGTGGGGGTAAAACGCCTGCACATTCGCCAGCGGCAAATAATCCTCGACCATGGCCACGCGCTTGCCGGCGAGATCTGCCGGCAGTTTTTCATCGAGGCGAGTCACCAGCATCGGCTGATCTTCGGCGTAAGCGCGGGACAGGATGAAGTCCGGGTCGGCGGCTTCAAAATTGTTCGAGGTCCCCAGCAGCTCGAGATCGCCGCGCTTGAGTGCCGCCATCACCGCATCACGGTTGGCAAAACGCAGGACTTCGATGCGCACGCCGAGCAACTGCGCCAGCAGATCGGCGTAATCGGCGGTGAGCCCTTCAAGTTCATGCTGATTGCGAGTGATCTCGAACGGTGGGTAATCCGGACCGGAAACGCCCATGCGCAACACCGGGTGCTGAAGCAGCCATTGCCGGTCCTGTTCATCCAGGCGCAACCGGGCGTTTTCCGGCCCGCTGCGGGTCAGCACCTGCAGCACCTGCGGTGTGTCACTCGCCCAGCAGGTGGCGATCAGACTCAGCCACAGCCAGAAAATCTTCCATCCCTGCTTCATGTGCGATCGCTCAGATCACATGATTGCGCTTGGCGAAATCGCGCAAGTGCACCGCTGAGCCGACCCCGAGTTTTTTCATCAGCCGGGTTTTATAGGTGCTGACGGTTTTATGGCTCAGGTGCATGTCCGCTGCAATCGCCTTGTTGGAATTGCCCTGCCCCAATTGCTGGAAAATGCTCAACTCACGGTCGGAAAGCTGATCGATCATCTGTTTTTCTGTGGTTTGCACGGCATTCAGCGTACTGAAACTTTCCGGGAGCGAGGAAAAATAGGTATGGCCCGACATCACCGCCCGAATGGCGTTGCGCAGTTGCTCCAGTTGATTGGTTTTGGTTACGTAAGCCATGGCCCCGGCACGCACGCAGCGATCCTGATAGAACATCGGTTCGTGTGTACTGAACACCAGCACGCGGCAAGCAGAATCATTGGCCTTGATCCGGGCAAGAACCTCCAGCCCGCCGAGTGCCGGTAAATTGAGATCGAGTATCACCAATCGAGGCTGATGTTCCCGAATGAGCGACATCACCTCGTTGCCTTGGGACGCCTCGTGGATCTGCTTGAATCCCAAGGTTTGCAACACGATCCGGATGGCGGCGCGCACCACTGGATGATCGTCGACGATCAGCGCTGACTTCATGGCCACTCCCGGTGCAAAGTCTGACGAACAGGCCACCGATGGGGGCTGATCCAGACTCAGTGGCTGCGCAGGGACTGTTACATGGAACGGGGAGCAAATCACCTGTCAGACCTGACAGTTGCAACAGGTGTTTTTTTATGCATGCGCTGCGTTTTGCATCGCCAGGTATGGCTTGCGCACGGCGGATTCCTGTGGTTTCGCGGGCGCATCGACCAACGCCATCAACTGACTGATCGACTGCTTTGAAGGCAATGCCAAATGGCTGATCTGTACATTTTCCTGAGCGAAACCCGCAGCCGGTTGCACCGGCGCCGTGCCATCGTTGTAGATCAACGCCTGACGAACCTGCGGGTTATCGAGGAAAAACCCCAGTAGATCCAGCGAACCCGCTGCCAGCTCGGCATTGATGACTACCACATCGAACGGCTCGCAACCGTAGTCCACCAGGGTCATCAGTTCGATAAGGCTTTGCGCCGGCGCCACGCGGTAGTAATCGAGGCTGTTGAACAAGCGCTCGACTTTCATCCGGTGGAAATGCTGTGAGTCGGCGATCAGGATGCGCAGGGCTTTATTGATCATGGTCAATATCCGGGGATTGGCGGTTTCTGGGTGCGGCAAGACTACGCAAGCCTCACGGCTGGTTCTGTAGGAATATTCCGAAAAAAATGGTCAGCCATCCGAGTCCTGCCCATCACCGTGCTGTTGTAACCAATGCAACAGCTCAGCACCGGCCATTGGCCGCGCGTACCAGTAGCCCTGCCCTTGAGAACAGCCCAAGGCCAACAGTTCACGGCGCTGTGCATCGGTTTCGATCCCTTCGATCACCACGCTCATGCCGAGGGTTTCACCTAACGCCAGCGTGCTGCTGATCGCCGCCCGGCATCGCGGTTCGTGCTCAAGATTGCGGATGAATTCGGCGTCGAGCTTGATCTCGTTGAACGGCAACTGGCACAAGCGCTGAAGTGATGAAAACCCGGCGCCGAAGTCATCAATCGACAGGCGACAACCCATCATCCTCAGGCGGACCAGACTTTCCAGGCTGGTAGCCGGCGCTTCGAGCAGGCCACTTTCGGTTAGCTCGAAAGTCAGACCGGCACCGCATGCGCCATGCTGCACCAAAAGGTCTTTCAACGTGGCGGTGAGCTGAGCGTTGGCCAACTGCACAGCTTGAAGATTGAATGCGAGATTCAGGGTAACCCCCTGCGCGCGAGCACTTCGTTGTACAACCAGTGCCTGCTCGATCTGCATGAACAGCAACGCATCGAGCAACCCGCAACGCTCCAGCACAGGCATGAACAGCGCGGGTGAAAGGATGCCCTGAGTCGGGTGGAGCCAGCGACACAGGACCTCTACGCCACAGACCTCACCGGTCTGCAGGTTGAATTTTGGTTGATACCAGGCCTGCAACTGCTGCTGCGCCAACGCCTGACGAACCTCCGCCTCACTGGCCAGCGTCACGGCAGCGCCCTTGGGTTGTGCCAGCGCCGGTCTGTCGAGGAATTTGCCCAGCAGATTCGCCAGCACCTGCACATGTAGCGGCTTGCCCACATCGCCCAGCAGATCAAGGCCGAGCAGCGCCACCATCTGATGCACCGCGCGTCGCAGGTCGGCCGACAGTGAACTGCTGATGATCACCGACTTGACCTGGCCCGACGCGCCGACCCGCTGCAGAAACTCCAGCCCGTCCATACCCTCCATCTGCAAATCGCACAGGGCAACATCGACCGTACCCAGCGTCTGCAAAAGCGCCAGCGCCTGAGCACCGTCACTCGCTTCGAAGACTTCACGGCAACCAAGCGTACGCAGCATGTTGACCGCCACCGACCGCTGAAAAGTGTGGTCTTCCAGTACCAGCACACGCAGTGGCAGAGCGGGTGTGGGGACTGAATCGTCGATGCAACGAGCACGGAGTGTCGTAGCCAATTGCGCATTCGACTCGCCAGCAGATGCCTCAAGGTGTGTGGAATTATTCCTGAACATCAAGGTGCTCCAGCAGAGGGCCAAGGGTTTGCCGATCCGTATTACGGATCAGCATCAACTGTCGTCGGTGATTGGCGTAAATCGTCTGAGGTTGTGGCTGGCCACGAACGGTGTCGTGAATCACACCGTAGCGAATCTGTGCGTTGCTCTGAAAAAAACGCACGGGATCCACACCCGCAGCAGCGATCAACTCAGCGTTGATGATCATCAGGTCAAAGTGCTCGAAGGGGTCGCAGGCGTAATGGGTCACGCCCAACAACTCACGAAACGAATGCACCTGCGTCAACGCTCGATAGCCCAGTTGGTTAAAGGTCTTGCCGATTCGGAATTGCAGTGCAGGCTGCTTGTCGGCAATCAGAATTCGCCAGCATTTGTAGGACATGGGTTTCAACGGTGAGGGAAAAGGTCGCCGGACATGGCGTAAGAGGCGACACACTAGGCAAAAGCGTCGCCAAAGCATGTAGGACGAGTCTGAAAAAACACCCGAAAAGCTCCGCGTGACGGTCTGCTGACTGGCATTGAACACGGCACTGGCGTGCAGCGGCAGCAAAAACGCAGCGGCGATGGCCACGGCGACGGTGTTGCGCGGGAAAAACGGGAACGGGTTTTCATCAACAGAACCTCACGTGCGCCTTCTTGGGCAACGGCGTAAATCGAGTTGAGTTCGAACCACTGAAAGAACCGGTTCGCACTCGGGGAACCGGCAATTTAGAGAAGCGAAGGGATTTTCTGAGTAGGATTTTTCCCTGTTTTTGTAGGAAACTTCCCAAGAGCATTGATCGGTCCTGACCCATGCTCAGATGCAAGAAAGCGAGCCCGTTGCAGGCTCGCTTGATTGATCATCAGCTGCGTGCGCCAACCACGTTTGAACCGTAAGAGATGATGACTTCCACCCGACGGTTGAGCTGACGGGAGCGGGCATTGCCGTTGTCGGCAATCGGAAACTGCTTGCCATAGCCTTTGGTGATCAAGCGATCAGCGCTGATGCCCATCTGCTGCAGCGCAAAAGCCACAGCATCGGCACGCCGCTCCGACAGACGCTGATTGAAATCGTCAGCGCCGACATCGTCGGTAAACCCTTCAATGCGCACTTTGCGTTCAGGGTTGGCCGCCAGGTACTGCGCCAGTTGCTCGAAGTTGCGCTGGCTGCCGTATTTGAGATCGGCCTTGCCGGTGTCGAACAGCACATCACCGAAGGTCACGACTTCCCCGCGCTGGGTTTTCTGCGCTTTCATCGCTTGCAAGGCCTTGAGCTGCTGAGTGCGCACATCAAGTTGCACCTGTGTGCGCTCGGCGTCGATTTTCTTCAACCCTGCCTCAGCCTGACGACCGATGATGGTCTGCTCGGCCAGAGCGATTTTCTGGCTGGCCAGATACGCCAATTGATCGATTTGCGGAGCCTGACGGTCCTTCTGCGACGCTTGGTCGGCCGTGTTCAACGCAGTGAATGCAGACTGGGTTTCGAGAGCTGCGAGGGTGTTGGCTTCAGGCTTGTTTTGCAACGCCGCGAACTGTTCGCGCGCTTGCAGCAGTTGCGGGTTTTCCGGTGGCGTGGCACAACCGGCCAGCGTCAGAGCGATCAGCGAAGCGACGGGCAACAGTTTGAAATTCGACATGAACAAGTCCTTATTGAGCGCTGGCTGGCGGATTGAAACCGGTGACCGGGTCTTGCAGCATTTCCTGCTTGAGCACCTGAATGCCGCTGCGTGCATCGGTCAATTGTTTCTGCCATTTCACCGCGCGCGATTTACCCTCGGCGAGGTTGGCGTCGGCTTCGATCTGCTCAGCCAACAATTTGGCTTGCGGGTAGTTTTTTTCTCCCAGGGCGCGTTCCATCTGGAACATTTTGTCTTGCGCTGCCTTCATCTCCAGCGGTGCGTATTGCGTCGCTTGCGCCGACACCGCACGGTTGACTGCATCGCGCGACAGGCTGATTTGCTGTTCGGGAATCGGCGCACTGGCGCAGGCACTCAAGGTCCCGGCCATGATCAACAGGCACGCCGACAGGCGCGCGCGCGAAGACACACGTTGAATACTCATCTAACACTCCTAACAGTGAAGTCCGGGCCCGGTCGTTATTGATCTATAGGCCCGCACGGGTGGCGCTCAAACAAGTCGGTGGATCAGTAGTAATTGATGGTGAAAGTCGCCGTGGCATTGGCCGGGCCGGCGGTGATGCTGTCGCCGGTCTGGATGTAGCGGGCCTTCAACGGGATGGTGTAGCTGGCGCCCTCGACCGCGCGCGGCGTGATGCCGCTGGCGCGCAATGTCGCCAGTGGCAATGGCGTGCCGTGGCTGTCGGCGATTTGCAGGCCGACACCGGTGGCGGCCGGGTCCGCGCCGGGCGCGCTCGCGTTCAGGCTCATGATGCCGAGGTTGGGGGTGATCGCCGTGCGGGTCGGGTCGAGGCGCACTTGCAATACGTTGTTCTTGCGTGAATCCAGGTTGCTCGATGTACCGTCACTGGCCCAGCGCGGGCCGGTGTTCTGGTAGTAGCCGTTGAACGCCGGGCAGTTGTTCAGGGCGATGGAGAAATCCTGCCACTGGGTGAACGTGTTCTTGCCGGAAAACTCATTGAGCATGTGCGTGCCCATCGGCACCGAGACGTCCGGAGTCTGGCAAGTGCGCGAGACGATGTTGATGCTGCCCGAGAAGTTCACACGACTGACTTCGACATTGTTGCTGGTCACCCAGCGCTGGTCAGCCGTAGGTAATTGGGCGCCCTGGATGGTGCCCGGGGAAACATCGCCAATTTTGATCAGGGACATATCGAAGATCAGGGTGTTCTGGATCGTCCAGATGCAAGCATTGACTCCACCGCCACAGTTGGTTCCATTACCGGAAAATGGCAATGCACTACCGGCGTACCAAATGGCAACGCCAATGCCGGGAACACCGCTCTGATAGACATTTCCTGACCAAGGCGTTCCTGCCCAAGAAGACAAGGCCAGCGGCCTGACCGGCAGACCCCGGCGGGTTTCAATGTTGTACAAACCGGCGCTGCACGACAGTCTGACAAAAGTCGCCGCCTGGAAGGTCTGCCGGTAAATCTCAGCACCCAACGGTACATCGCGCCCCACCGTCAGATTACCGCCCAACAACGGTTGGGTTCTGACCATGGTTGATGTCCCATCAATGAAATTACAGTCAGCCAACGCCGCGCCAGCCGACAACGACAAGCCCGCCAACAGCAGACCCGACTTGAACGCTCCGATTATTTTCATCACTTGTACCCCTGTGCGCTGTTCACAGAAGCAACGCGATTGTCTGAATGATTCACCGAACACACCACGTCCACCTGACGCAGTGACTTGCCCGCGCTTTTGCCCGCCGGCAACGCCAGCGCACACTGCTGACCGGGCTGGCTGCCCCAACTGATCAACAGCCGGCGCGCGTCTTCCTTGACCCGGGCGTAGAGCTGGCCGCCCTGCCCGACCACACCCACCGAGACGCCACGGTCATCGACCACACCGGCGCCGAACGGCAGCGCACTGCCATCGTCCAGCGTGACGTTGAGCAACACCGCCTGACCGTTTTGCGTGCCGTACTTGAGCGCCACCACGGCACCGGCGCGCGGCGCGACTTGCTGGCTGGTTTCGCTCAACTCGACGTCGAGCGACGTGCCCAGCGGATCGATGGCCACTTCGTTCAATTCGTAAGGGCGCAAGTACGGCACCACCGCGTTGCCACGGCTGTCGAGTTTCAAGCCAGGGAAGCCGACGACTTTCGCGCCTTCGGCACCCTCGGCGGTGATCACCGCCATGGTTTCGCCGCGATACGGCGTCAGCGTCACGCCGTTCGGATGCGCGACCACACTGCCGCTGGCATTCAGCGACAGGCTGTCGTAACCCTCACCGCGGCTGACGGTCGCGCCAACAATGGCTTTCGGGCCTATGTACTGGCCGTTCACCGAGGTGCTGTTGGTGCGGCTCGCGCCGTCATGGCCGGCGGTTACGCCATAGTTGTATTGGCGGTCCGCACCGGCGGTACCGCTGAGGGTCGCCTGCTCGCTATAGTTGCCGTCGGTGTCACGCATGACCCGCGTCGACAGTTGCGGACGGTTGACCGAGGAGCCGAATTCGAGCGGCATGCTCACGGTGAACAGCAGACTGCTTTCCATTTCGCCGACACCGCTGCGCGCACGGTTGGCGCTGACGCCATAGCTGACCGAACCGACCTGCTTGTTGTAGCTGAACTGGTACTGCACATCGCTGCCCGGCAGGTTCCAGTAGTTCTGGGTAAACCCGTTGAACGCGACCTGGCCCCAATCGCCCAGGCTCTGGTTGGCGGTCAGCGAAAGACGACTGCGCGGTCGCCCGAACAGGCTGGTGTCGAGACCCTTTTGCTCGGCATCGATGAGTTGCACGGCGTTGCTGAAATCGAGGTAGTTTTCCGTGGAAAACCGCGTCGCCGCCACGGCAAAGTTACTGCCGGTGTCGAGAATATTCTTGCTGTAGCTCAGGCGTGCACTCTGGCCGCTGGCAGTGCCGCTTTTCAGGTCGGTCTGCGCCTGCGTGACGTCCACTGCCACCGCACCGAGCGGCGTGCTGAACGCCAAACCGCCAAGGGCCGAATGGTAGTTGTCACTGACTTGCGCACCGCCATAACCGGTGAAGATATTGTTCAGGCCACGCTGGTAGGTGCCTTGAAACAGCTTGGCCTGGCTGTCGATGTAGTTGTTGCGGGTTTCACCGGCAGTGACGCTGAAGCGCGAGGTGCCCGGACGCAACAATTGCGCGGTCGAGGCGAATGGCACGATGAAGCTCTGCTCACTGCCGTCGGCTTCGTAAACGGTGACGTCGAGGTCGCCGCCATATCCGGTCGAGTACAGGTCATCGATGACGAAGGCGCCCGGCGCCACCGTGGTTTCATACAGCAGATTACCGGCCTGACGCACTGCCACTCGCGCACTGGTGCGGGCAATGCCACGGATCACCGGCGCATAACCGCGCTGGGATTCGGGCAACATGCGATCGTCGGTGCCCAGTTGCACGCCGCGATACGCCAGGGTGTCGAAAATCTCGCCACTGGTGTTGGCTTCGCCGACGGTCAACTGGCTCTTGAGCGAGGTGATGTCGCGTTGGGCATAGGTGTTGAGGACTTGATAATCCTGACCATTGAATTTGTCCCAACTGGCCGAGCCGTTGTGGCGCAGACGCCAGTCGCCAACGTTCAGCCCGGCGTTCAAACCGAGGTAGGCCGAATCGTAATTGCCGGTGTCGGTCTTGTTGTGGTTAGCGTTGAAGTTGTAGCTCAGGGTGCCGGCAGTCACGCCGCGATCCCACAGCTCAGGGCTGACGTAACCACGGGCATCGCGACGCAGGGCGACCTGCGGAATGCTGATGTCCAGTTGTTGCGTGGACGGCGAAAACATCGCTGTCGCGCCGTCGATCAATTGCGCAATGTCCAGGCACGAAGCACCGCTCTCCACGCTGGCCATGGCTTCGGCGGACAGCCGACGCAAATCCACGCCAATCAACTCCAGCACGCCGCGACTGAAACACACCGTCGGGTGGCTGCCATCGGCGTCGGCATGGATACGGATGTCCTGACGGGTCACCAGTTTGCCGTTGACCGCAATGTCGGCGCGGTACTCGCCGGGCAACACCGGGTTGCCCTGCTGGTAAGCGGTGAGATCCAGGGTCTGCGAATCCTCGGGGAGGAAGGCGTCGTTGAACTGCACGTCTTCGGCGAACGCCGCCTGGGCCGCAAACACCGCAGAAACCCCTGCCAGCGCCTGGAACACCAGAACGGCCACGGGATTCAAGGCAAAGCGAGGGCGAGCCTGTGGGCGCGCCCCCAGGCGTGGAAGAGTTTTCATAGGTTACTCGTGCGCTAAAACGTTCGCGGAAAGATCAAAGCTTGAGCGGTTGTTTGGTCGGTACCAGTGCGCCATAGTCGTTGATCGCATTGAACTCGACCTGAGCCCCGGCACCGGGCATCGTCTTCAGCGATGGCAAGACGAAGGTTTTGGTTTCGCCCGGGCCGACCATGCCATTTTCACTGTCGAAACGTTGGCTGCCGAGCGTCAGCGCCAACTCGACCTGCGACACGTGGAACGCCGTCGGGTTGAACGCTTGCAGGGCATAACCCTTGTCCGCCGCGACGACTTTCCACTGCACTTGCTGCGGCGCGTCATTGGCATTGCCCGGCAGGCCGTCGGGACGGTAGAAAATCTTGATCCGCGAACGAAAGGCCATTTGCAGCACGTTCATGTCCGTCGGGCCATCGGCCTTCGGCGGAATCTCCAGCACGTTGAGCCAGAACACTGACTCTTTGCCGCTCGGCAGCGCCGCCCCGGTGAACATCAGACGCAGGCTCTGGCCCTTGTTCGGGTCGATGCGCGAAACCGGTGGCGACAGCACAAACGGCGCCTTGGAACTGGTCGGACTGGACTGCAGGTCGCCGTCATCGACCCAGGATTGCACCAGCACCGGACGGGCGCCGTTGTTGTTCAATTTGACGGTGACTTCCTTCTGACTCGCCGGGTAGACCAGACGCGTCCCAGTGATCACCACACCGGCCTTGGCTTGCGAATACATCAGCGTGGAAAGCATCAGTATTGCGCTGATTCGAATAACACCTGAAAAACGCATGCGCACCTCTTTGCCCACACGTTGACGCGCCGTTGCCCCCCTGGCCGGGCGCGTCATCGTGAAATCGGCTTACTGGTAATCGACGTTGTAGGTCACGGAGCTGACCACAGTGCCCGGCGTGGTCGCGCCAGTGGCGAAGTACTGCACGGCGTACGGCATGTTGGCCGCGCCAGTGCCGTCGATAGTGTTGCGGGTGGTGTTGGCGATCTGGTTGGTGTTACCCGCCTGGATCACTGCGCCGCCCTGCTGATCGACCAGTTGCAGTTGCACGTTGTTCGCCGAACCGGTCATGTTCTTCAGGTTGCCGCTGATCGGGTCAACGGTTGCACCGGAGTTGAAGAACGCCGCCGCCGTGGTAGCGGTGCCGACGCAGTTGGTCAGCTGGATGTTGAAACCGGTCTGGCCTTCAACCTGGCCGGCGGCGGTCAGCAAGCCGGTAGAAATGGTTGGCAGGGTCACGGTCGCGACGGCTGGCGAAACCACGCCATCAACGGCGATGGTGCAGGTCTGGTTGACCAGTTCACCGTTGAAGTTGATGGTGCCGTCGGCAGCATTGGCGAATTGAATGCCGGACGCGGAAACCAGTACGGCGATGGCGAGAGCTTTGCGATTCATGGGACAACTCCAAAAGTAAGTGACGAATCTGTCGCGAAAGTCCGGATGGTTGTCCGACGCGGAATGCGTCGTGTGTTAGCAGCCATCTGCCTGGGCGACGAAACAATCTTGGTCTTTTGGGTGAGGGGCTCCTGTAGGCGCATTCCCTGCGCCGTGTAGGATATTTCCTAGCGGTTGAACTTAAGCCGTCTTAAACAAGCAATGGTTCCAACTCCTCGGCCAAGCGTTCCATGGCTTGCTGCAAGGCATCCACTGCGACGGTCAGTTGATTGGAATCCCGCCCGTTGCAGGCCGCTTCCAGTTGTTCGCAGGCTTTGATCAAGGCGTCGGCCTTGATGATCCGTGCGCCGCCCTTGACCCGATGCGCCAGATCCGCCAACCCCGGCAGATCATGCTGAGTGAACAGGCGCAGCAACCGCGCCATATCGTCGTCATTGCTGCTGGCCAGATCACCGAGCAGGCTTTTGATCGATGCCGGATCGCCTCGGGTCAATTGCTCAAGGCTGCTCAGATCGATGTCATCGGCAGACGCAGCAACCGCTGCTTGCGCAATGTCTGCGACAGGCTGCGGCGTGGCTTGCGCCAGCCGGGCATTGAGGTCTTTGAGACTGATCGGCTTGAACAGGCAATCGTCCATTCCCGCCGCCTGACAGCGGCCGATCTCTTCGGGCTGCGCATTGGCAGTAAAGCCGAGAACAAGACACGGCGTCAGTGCTTTCGCCGTCTCTTCTTCGCGAATGGCCCGCGCCAGTTCATAGCCGTTCATGATCGGCATGTTGCAGTCGGTGATGACCACATCGAAAATCTCGTTGCGCCAAGCGCGCAGACCATGCGCGCCATCTTCGGCGTCTTTGACGCGGTGCCCGAGGTAGCTCAGTTGCTGCGACAACAGCAGCCGATTGGCCGGGTAATCGTCGATCACCAGAATGTTCAAGGCATACCGGGCAACGGCCGGTTCGGCGGCCTCCGCCGGCACCTCGATCAACGCCGGCAAGGTCGGCAACGCCACGTCGACTGCGATTTGCGTGCCCTGCCCCAGCGTGCTGTGCAGACGTAAATGGCCGCCCATCATTTCGCATAACGTACGACTGATCACCAAGCCCAGACCGGAACCGCTGCGTGCCGATTGCGTGTTGTTACTGGCCTGGGTGAACGGGCTGAACAGTCGCTGCTGGTCTTCGACGCTGATGCCGCTGCCCGTGTCTTCGACCCGCAGAGACACGGCCAGACGTTCCTCGTCGGTGCCCGGATTGACCTTGAGGCTGACGCGCACCTGGCCTTTTTCGGTGAACTTGATGGCGTTGCTCAACAGGTTCGACAATACCTGCTTGAAGCGCAGCGGATCGACCAGCACATCGCGGTTCGTCGCGGCGTCCAGCTCCAGTACCAGGCGCAACTGTTTTTGCCGCGCCAGGCCTTCAAAGATGCGCACCACCGACTCCAGCAGTTCGCGCAGGTTGGCCCGTTCCGGCGTCAAGGACAGGCGCCCGGATTCGATACGGGCGATGTCGAGGATGTCGCCAATCAGGTCGAGCAGGCCACGCGCAGCACCGGACGCGACTTCGATGGCGAAGCGATCCATGATGCCCTGCTCGGCTTTCTTCATTGCCAGTTCGAGCATGCCGATCACCGCGTTCATCGGCGTGCGGATTTCATGACTCATGGTGGCGAGGAACGTAGTCTTGGCGCGGTTGGCGTCGTCGGCGCCCTCCTTCGCTTCACGCAGGGCTTCGAGCAAGCGCTGGCGTTCGCTGACGTCGATCCAGCCGCCAATCATACCGCTGACTTCACCATCACTGCCGCGATACGGCAGCATCCAGTGATAGATGGTCAACACGCTGTCGCCCATGCTCAGGCTGCGATCCTGCACACGCGGCAAGCCTTCGCTCATCACTTGCAGGTAATCATCGTGATAGGCCTGGGCTTGCGCGGAATTCTCCAGGACACCTTCAAGCACGGTCTTGCCAATCACCGCTTCACGCTCGACCTGGAACACCTGCAAGTAGCCTTCGTTGCACACCAGCAGCTTGCCGGCGCGGTCACGCACGTAGATCGGATGTGGCGTGCCGTCGATCAATACGCGCATGAATTCGAGTTGATCGTTGAGGGCAATTTCCGCCTGCCGGCGTTTGCGCATCAGCAGACGCAGATAGGCGATCCAGCCGAATGCCAGCAGCAACAGGAAAGCCGCGAGGGCAAAGCCCTGAATGATCGCGCTGCGATTGCGCAGCCAGTAACTGTCATCGACCACCACTTCGCTGCGCCAGCGATTGGTCACCTCGTCCAGCTCTTCCGGGGGAATGCTCAGCAGTGCTTTGTCGAGGATCGAGTACAGCTCCAGTGCCCCACGCGCGGTAGCGAACGCCACTTGCGCCGACCGCGTACCGACGGTGCTGGTGATGCGCAACCGATCGCGATACTGCCGGGAAATCATATAGCGCGCGGTGATCAGCGAATTGACCGCCGCCTCGGCTTGACCATTGGCGACCATGTCCATGGCTTGCTGGGCATTGTCGGCATCGACCAGCGTCACCCGCGGATATTGCTCGACCAGCATGTCGCGCACCGGATTGCCGCGAATCACCGCCAGCCGTTTGCCGAGCATGTCATCGAGGGTTCCGGGACTGTTGGGATCGATGCGGCTGACCAGCACAAACGGCGTGCTCAGATACGGCCGGGTGAAGCGCAGGGTGTCCTCGCGTTCGACACTCGGGGTCAGGGTGATCAATACATCCGCACGGTTGCCGCGAATCTGCTCGAGCAATTCCGGCACCGATTGCGCGCGTTGCACATCGAACTTCAGACCGGTGCGCAACGCGACCTTGGCCAGCACATCGGCACTGATCCCGCGAAACTCGCCGTCCTGACTGTAAAATGACAGCGGCAGAAAACTGTCATCGATGGCCACGCGCAAGCGCGGATGCTGGGCCATCCAACGTTGTTCGCTGGCGCTGAAATGCAGCGCCTGTTGGCCGGGCATACTCGCGCCGCCGGCGCTCCAGCGGCGCAGAATGGTCATGCGCTCGCCGGGCGAAATACTCTCCAGGGCGGCGTTGACAATGCGCAACAACCGCTCATTGGCGCGAGGCATGGCGAAGGCAAAGTTCTGCACTTCCATTTGCGAGAAGTCGGCCAGTTGCACGTTGTTCAGGTAGTTCTTGTTGATCAGGTAATTGGCACTGATCGAGTCGCCGAGATAGACGTCGGCACTGCCGAACGCCACGGCACCGATGGCGCTCAGCGTCGAAGGATAAAGCCGCACAGTGGCGTGCGGATAGAACGCTTTGACCTGCTCGGGCGGCAGGTAGTGATAAAGCATCGCCACCTGTTTGCCGGCGAGGTCCGGGGACAGGTTCTGACTGTCGCCGACGCGCGTTACCAGGGTCGGCACATCGTCAGCATAGGCTTGAGACATTGCCAGATCAGGGTCGGCGGCTTCGAAGCCGTTGGACGTGCCGAGCATATCCACTTCCCCGCTTTTCAGCGCCGCCAGCACCTCCGAGCGCGAGGCATAGCGGCGCACTTCAATGTGGATATTCAGCAATTGACTGAGCAACTCTGCGTAATCGGCCGTCAGCCCTTCGTAATCGTTACCGTTGCTGGTGATCGCGAAGGGTGAATAATCGGGGGCCGAAGCCCCCAGGCGCAAAGTGCCTTTGCTGCGCAGCCAGGACCAGTCCTGACCATCGAGCTGGACGCTGTAGCCGTCGACGCTCGAACGGCCGAGCACATGCAGGGTTTCCACCGGCGCCGCCAGCGTCGTATTGGCAAAAACGGCCAGGCCCAGCAGCCAGCATCGGGTGAAATAGCGCATTCAGATCAGGTTATTGCGTTTGGCAAAATCGGCGAGGTAAACCACCGACTTGACGTTGAGTTTTTCGATCAGGCGCGTCTTGTAGGTGCTGATCGTCTTGTTGCTCAGCAGCATCGCTTCGCCGATTTCCTTGTTGGTCAGACCGTTGGACAACTGCTGCAGAATGGTCAGCTCACGGTCGGAAAGGCTCTGGATCAATTCCAGATCGCTAGCCTGCGAATCACTGCGGCGGACACTGCTGGTCGAAAGATTGGGAAAAAACGTGTAGCCATCCATGATGACCTTGATCGCTTTGATCAACTCATCCAGCTCATTGGTCTTGGACAGGAAGCCTGCGGCGCCGGCCTTCATGCAGCGCGCTGAATAGAACAATGCCGACTGCGAAGTCAGCACCAGAATCTTGCTCTTCACACCGAGAGCACAGATGCGGCCGATCACTTCCAGCCCGTCGAGTTTGGGCATGGCGATGTCGAGGATGATCAAGTCGGGTATGAGCTCGCGCGTCAACTGCACCGCATCGGCACCGTTGTCGGCCTCGCCCACCACCTCGAAACCTTCCAGCTTAAGGAGCATCCTGACCGACGAGCGAATGAAAGGGTGATCGTCTACAACCAACGCTTTAAACATATGAACCCCTGTAGGACCCGCCGAAAGACTCGGAAATGCAATCGTCCATGGCCTGGAAGAAACTCGAATGAATGACGGTCCGAAGCGTGGCTCAAAAATACACCAGACTCCGCACAGTGTAGGAACTATCTTGGCCTTTTCCGCACGCTTTGCGAAGCGGCTCAATCCAGTTGATCGCGAGACGTCAGCCACTGCAACAAATCATGCCCGGTCATGGGCCGGGCGAGGTGAAAACCCTGGCCAACCTCACAACCCAGCCCGACCAGCGCCTCCTTCATCGAGCGGCTGCTGACCCCCTCAATCACCAGTTGCATATCCAGCGAACGGGCCAGCGCTTGCGTGGTGGCGATTATGGTTTGCCAATAGGGCTGGTAGAGATGCTGGACCCGTTCGGCGTCGAACTTGAGCTGATTGAAGGGCAACTGGCATAGCAGTTTCAACGAAGAGAAGCCGGCACCGAAATCGTCGATGGCCAGGCCACAACCGAGCAAACGCAGGCGCAACAGGCTTTCTTGCGTGCCGGGCGCCATTTCCAGCAAACCGTTTTCACTCAGCTCAAACTGCAAGACCGAGCCGGTAAACCCGTGACGCTGCAATGCGCTCTGGATATGCCCGACCAGTTCGTGGTCGGCCAGTTGCGATGCATGCAGGTTGAATGACAGTTCCAGGTGCAGACCCTGATGACGCAAGATTCCCAGCAGGCACAAGCCCTGTTCGAGCAACTGTTTGAACATCGGATTGATCAAGTCATAGGCGACCAACGCGGCGAGAAACTCGCTCGGCAGCAACACGCCGCTGGCCGGATGTTCCCAGCGCACCAGCGCCTCGGCGCCAGCGACCTGGTTGCTAGCCAGATAGAACTTGGGCTGGAACCATGCACGAAATTCGCCCAGTGCCAGTCCCCGACGCAGCTCGTCTTCGCTGGGCAATTCCCTCGGCGGCATCCGCACACTCAGCGCCGGATGCGGTGTCCGGTAGCGATGCAACGCTCGGTGCAAAACGCGTAAAGGTACCGGCGGTTGAATGACTCCCAGCAACTGCAAGCCCGCCAGCGTGTCCATTTGCCCGAGAGTACGCTGTAAGCCCGGGCGCAATTCGCTGCTGAGGATAACGGCGCGCACCATGCCGGTTTCATTGGCATGGCCAAGAAACCCCAGGCAGTCGAGGCCATTATCGAGCAAATCGCAGACCACGATGTCGACCCCGCCCGACAAATGCATCTGCACCAGCGCCTGCTCGCCATCACTGGCCTGCAACACATCGCGCACACCGAGACGGTGCAGCATCCTGACCATCACGCTGCGTGCGAACGCATGATTTTCCAGTACCAGAACACGGGGTGAGGTCATCTTTCATCCATCGCTGCGCAGACCTGAGAGGCGGCATAGTGGCGTCGGATGAGGCGTTGTATTGACAGATTAATCCTGTCGACTTGTAGGAAATTTCCCAAGCCGGCACTGATTCAAGGGTTATTCCGTTGTACTCGGACTCCAGAACGCCTGCACCACCAGCGCCGATGTGGAAATCCGCGCCACCAAGGCGTCGAGTTCATCGCCATCGACTGACGTCGTCGCCAGCGTCGCTTCGATTTCGATTTCATCGGCGCCGAAGGCATGCACATCGACATCGCTGGCAGGGTAGTTGCTGCGCTCAAGCTCGGCTTCGAGCAGGGCGAATACGGCGGTTTGCTGTGAGCGCCGGGCGATGACGTAGACGATGTTGGTGACTTCCGCCGAGACCACGTCCAGTGGCTGGCGGTTGATGTTGTTGACGATCGGCCGCAGCAAGGTATTGGCGGCGAGGATGAACAGCGTGCCGAGCACGGCTTCTGCGAGCAGGTCGGCACCGGCACAGGCGCCGACCGCAGCAGACGTCCACAGGGTCGCGGCGGTATTGAGACCGCGCACGTTGCCCTCTTCGCGCATGATCACCCCGGCGCCGAGAAAGCCGATGCCGGAGACCACGTAGGCAACCACGCGCACGGCACCTTCTGCGCCAGCTAGACGGTTGGCCATATCGACGAAAATCGCCGCGCCGACGGCGACCAGTACGTTGGTGCGCAGGCCGGCAGTGCGTTGCCGGTACTGGCGCTCGAAGCCGATCAGACCACCGAGAATGAACGCGGCGCTGAGGCTGACGAGGGTGTCGAGCAGCGAATCGAGGTTGAGGTTGTTGATGGCTTGCATAGTCATTTCCTTGAATACACACAAATCCCCTGTAGGAGCTGCCGAAGGCTGCGATCTTTTGATCTTTGGAAGCAGAATCAAAAGATCGCAGCCTTCGGCAGCTCCTACAGGGGGGCAGCGTTCTAGCTGTTTATTGCCAGCCGAACCGACGGATGTAGAAACCTTTCACCGCCTGGGTCAGCGCCATGTACGCCAGCAGGATCACCGGCAGGAACACGAAGTACAGCGATGGCAGCGCCTGCAATTTGAAGTAGTGCGCCAGTGGTCCCATCGGCAGGAAGATGCCGACCGCCATGATGATTCCGGTCATCACCAGCAGCGGCATGGCTGCACGGCTTTGCAGGAACGGAATCTTCGGCGTACGGATCATGTGCACGATCAGCGTCTGGGTCAGCAACCCGACCACGAACCAGCCGGACTGGAACAGGGTCTGGTGATCCGGGGTGTTGGCATCGAAGACGTACCACATCAAGGCGAACGTGGTGATGTCAAAGATCGAACTGATCGGGCCGAAGAACAGCATGAAGCGCCCGACGTCACCCGGCTGCCAGCGTTGTGGTTTTTTCAGCATTTCCTCGTCGACGTTATCGAACGGAATCGCAATCTGCGAAATGTCGTAGAGCAGGTTCTGCACCAGCAGATGCATCGGCAGCATCGGCAGGAACGGAATGAACGCACTGGCGACCAGCACCGAGAAGACGTTGCCGAAGTTGGAACTGGCGGTCATCTTGATGTACTTGAGCATGTTGGCGAAGGTGCGCCGCCCTTCGAGCACGCCCTCCTCCAATACCATCAGACTCTTTTCGAGGAGGATGATGTCCGCCGCTTCCTTGGCGATGTCCACCGCGCTGTCCACGGAAATACCGATGTCGGCAGTGCGCAGCGCTGGTGCATCGTTGATGCCGTCGCCCATGAAGCCGACTACATGGCCGTTGCCTTTGAGGATGCGCACGATGCGCTCCTTGTGCGACGGCGTCAGTTTGGCGAAGACGTTGGTCTTCTCTACGGCCACTGCCAGCTCGGCATCGCTCATGCGCTCGACGTCGTTGCCCAGCAACAGGCCTTGTTGCGCCAACCCGACTTCGCGGCAAATCTTCGCCGTCACCAGTTCGTTGTCGCCAGTCAGCACTTTCACTGCCACGCCATGTTCGGCCAAGGCCTTGAGCGCTGGTGCAGTGCTTTCCTTCGGTGGATCGAGGAACGCGACATAACCGATCAGCGTCAGTTCCTGTTCATCGGCCAGGCTATAAACTTCACGACCTTCGGGCATCGAGCGAGCGGCCACGGCCACCACGCGCAAGCCTTCAGCGTTGAATGCTGCGGTGACCTGACGAATCTTGGTCAGCAATTCATCGCTCAAGGCTTCATCGATATCGCCATGACGCACGCGGCTGCACACCGCCAAGACTTCTTCGACCGCACCTTTGCAGATCAATTGATGCGGCTGACCACGCCCTTCGACCACCACCGACATGCGCCGACGATTGAAGTCGAACGGGATCTCATCGACCTTGCGGAATGCCGTGCCGACTTTCAGTTCGCGGTGGATCTCCACGTGTTCCAGTACCGCGACATCCAGCAGGTTTTTCAGGCCGGTCTGGTAGTAGCTGTTGAGGTAAGCCATTTCCAGCACGTCATCGGAGTCTTCACCCCAGACGTCGACATTGCGCGCGAGGAAGATCTTGTCCTGAGTCAGCGTGCCGGTCTTGTCGGTGCACAGTACGTCCATGGCGCCAAAGTTCTGGATCGCATCAAGACGTTTAACGATGACTTTTTTGCGCGACAGGAACACCGCGCCTTTGGCCAGCGTCGAGGTGACGATCATCGGCAGCATTTCCGGAGTCAGGCCGACGGCAATCGACAGCGCGAACAGCAGTGCTTCCGTCCAGTCGCCCTTGGTGAACCCGTTGATGAACAGCACCAGCGGCGCCATGACGAACATGAAACGGATCAGCAGCCAGCTGACTTTGTTGACGCCTTGCTGGAACGAAGTCACTGCGCGATCGGTAGCGCCAACCCGTTGCGCCAACGCACCGAAATAAGTGCTGTTGCCGGTGGTCAGGATGACTGCCACAGCAGTACCGGACACAACGTTGGTGCCCATGAACAGGATGTTTTCCAGCTCCAGCGGATTGCGCGTGACGCGATCGGCCTGACGCGGGAATTTTTCCACCGGCATCGATTCGCCAGTCATCGCTGCCTGACTGACGAACAGGTCCTTGGCGCTGAGCACCCGGCAATCGGCCGGAATCATGTCACCGGCCGAGAGCACGATCAGATCGCCCGGCACCAATTGTTTGATCGGCAATTCGCTGCGCGGCGCGTCACGGCGCATGACGGTGGCGGTGTTGCTGACCATGGCTTTGAGTGCGTCGGCGGCCTGATTGGATTTGCTTTCCTGCCAGAAGCGCAGCAGCGTCGACAGCACCACCATGGAGAAAATCACCACGGCGGCCTTGAGGTCTTCGGTCAGCCACGAGATCACCGCCAACAGGGTCAGCAGCAGGTTGAACGGGTTTTTGTAGCAGTGCCACAGGTGAGTCCACCATGGCAGCGGCTGCTCGTGTTCGACCTCGTTGAGGCCGTATTGCGCACGCAGCGCATCGACTTCGAAATCGGTCAGGCCATCGGAATGCGTGCCGAGTGACGACAGCAACACACCGCTGTCGCAATGTGCGGCATCGACCAGGGTGTTGGCCAAAGTGGGTGGGACTTCACGGCTGACCGTGGTGTCGTTGATCGACTCCAGCAGCGCCAGACGACGGAAGTGCCGGGCGATGTGGCGGGTCCGCAGGAAGCCTGCGAAAAATTCCTTGAGCGTAAGTTTCATGGCTGTTGCCCCTATGGTCAGCCGGGAAACCGTCAAGCAGGTACGGCCGCGCCTCGTGCGCCGGAAAAACCGGCACGGCAAGGCTTGGCGCGCCAGTCAGAAAAGACAGGCGTGTCGATAGGGCTGCGATGACGACAATAAAGTCGCAATCACGCTCTGTTCAGCGTCGATGAGAAGGACGTCTAGACATGACCACGGACGGGCCATGCACGGGATGCCGCTGCTCGCTTTTACGGCGAGACAACGACAGAGAAAGTCTGCGCGTTATCTTGCCGAGAATCTGCCGGTTACCGAGACCGGCCGACAACTGTCACTCGAACAAGTACCCACTGTGGGTCTCCGCTATTGATGAAAACGCGCGAAGCTTACGCCCCGATGATTGGAGAGTAAACCCGCAAAAGGAGGTGTGTCGGAGAATGTGGGGGATGTTCAGGAAGGGTTCAGGATTGTGAAACTCTGGTGTTTTCGAGAGCCCCATCGCGAGCAGGCTCACTCCTACATTGGTCCTGCGTACACAGAACATTGTAGGAGTGAGCCTGCTCGCGATAGCGGTGTATCAGGCGCCGCTGATCTTAGCTGGCGGTTGCTAACAACAAGTCCGCCATCGACCGATGCCCACGGTTCTTGCCATGCTCATACAGCGAGCCGGCAATCTCGTCCGCGCGAATCGGCAGCACCGACAGCAACGTGTCGCTCAGACCATGGCTGGCCTGGCAGAAGCCCTGCATGTAGATGCCGGCCTTGCAGCGCTCGTCAGTGATCACTTTGTAGTTGCGATCAACCTCGAAGTCGCCCAGGTATTCTTCCAGCGGCGCCAGCAGTTTGCGGTGCATCTGCCGCTCGTAACCGGTGGCCAGAACAACGGCGTCGTAGTTGCGCACGGTCACTTCGCCGGTGGCGTTATTGCGCACGGCCAGTTCAATGCCATTGGCGGTCGCGGTAGCGCTTTCGACGGTGGTCAGGGTGCGGAACGCGTGACGGGCAATTCCGGACACCTTCTGGCGATAGAAGATGCCGTAGATGCGCTCGATCAGGTCGATGTCGACCACCGAGTAGTTGGTGTTGTGGTACTCGTTGACCAGCCGCTCACGCTCGGCGCTGTTCTGCTGGAACACCAGGTCGGTGAACTCCGGCGAGAACACTTCGTTGACGAACGGGCTGTCGTCGGCAGGCTTCAAGGCCGAGCCGCGCAGGATCATGTCGACCTGCACCGACGGGAACGAATCGTTCAGATCGATAAAGGCCTCCGCCGCGCTCTGCCCGCCACCGATGATCGCGATGCTCATCGGCTGGTTGTTCATGCACGGCTGCTTGGCCATTTGCGAGAGGTATTGGGAGTGGTGGAACACGCGCTTGTCGCCCTTCAGCGCTTTGAACGCTTCCGGAATACGCGGTGTGCCGCCAGCGCTGACCACCACCGAACGGGTGGTCCGCACGTGTTGCAGGCCATCGCTGCCACGGGAAATCACGCGCAGTGCTTCAACCTGATGGTTGTGCAGCACCGGCTCGATGGTCAGCACTTCTTCGCCGTAACGGCTCTGCTCGGTGAACTGCCCGGCGACCCAGCGCAGGTAGTCGTTGTACTCCATGCGGCATGGATAGAAAGTGCCGAGGTTGATGAAGTCGACCAGACGACCGTGATATTTCAGATAGTTGACGAATGAATACGGGCTGGTCGGATTACGCAGGGTCACCAGATCCTTGAGGAAGGAAATCTGCAACTCGCTTTGCGTCGACAGGGTGTTGCCGTGCCAGCTGTAGTTGGCCTGCTTGTCGAGGAACAGCACATCCAGCTCGCCCTGGGTCGGGCCGCGCTCTTGCAGAGCGATGGCCAGCGCCAGGTTCGAAGGGCCGAAACCGACGCCGATCAGGTCGTGAACGATGGGCGATGCAATTGCCTGTGTCATTTCCAGTGTCCTCTGGATGAACCCCTCAACCGTGGGGATAAAGCCTGGGTGACCTGACCGGCCCGAAGCAGGACAGCAGATCGTCTGTTGAGTAGGAACGAGGACGGTGAAAAAAAATTTACTGATGAAGGATCAATGGGCGTCCCATTGCTTGATCCGCACCCGGCAATGTTTCATGGCATTGACGATGTGTTTCTCTACCAGCGCTTTTGAAATCCCGAGGTTCTCGGCGATTTCGTTATGGGACAGACCTTCGATCTTGCGCAGCAGAAAACTTTCGCGACACAGCGGTGACAATTCTGCCAGTGCGCGCTGAAGCATCGCCAGACGTTGACCGTGATCAAGGGTGCCATGGGGCGACGGGGTGAAATAGCGCTCTTCGCTGTCCAGCACGTCAAGCGGCTCGGCCTGACGCAAGGCGTTGCGCCGATGATCATCGATGACCAGGTTCAAGGCCGTGCGATAAAGGAAGGCCCGCGGTTGTTCGATCGGCGTATCGCTGGAACGCTCCAGCACCCGCACATAAGCGTCATGCACCACATCTTCGGCCACCTGACGGTTGCCCAGTCTGGCGTTAAGGAAACACACCAGCTCGCGATAGTAGTTTTCCAACATGACTCCCGACCGCAACGGTGCGGTTTCGATCCTTGAGCCAGATCCGCCAGGGTCAAAACGACAATGGCACGATGGTGGCAATTTCAGATGCGTAATTTATAGTAATTCTCATATAGATTTAAAGTGCTGTTTCGATTTGCCCGACAAATTGTGGGCATCTATACCTGTTACCGGGTTTTTCAGCGCTTAAATTACCTGCCGCGTCTCTCGTTTAAAGGACAGTTCCCCGTATCTGTCGCCTCCTGCGACAGCGTTCGGTCGTGGCCCGCGTGCGGTGCCGGCTGGATGACGGGTCGATTCTCACTGGCCGGAACCCTGCATGAAACGTCCCCGCCCCGCCCGACGCGCCCTGCTCGTAGCCCTTTGTCTGATTCCCGTTGTCGCCGTAGCCGCCTGGCAGATATTGCCGCCCGGCCGGGACAAGTTCGCCACCGTGCTTGTCAGTCGCGGCGACATTGAAAGCAGCGTCACCGCGCTGGGCACGCTGCAGCCCAGGCGCTATGTGGACGTCGGCGCCCAGGCTTCCGGGCAAATCCGCAAAATCCATGTGGAAGTCGGCGACGTGGTCAAGCAAGGCCAATTGCTCGTCGAAATCGATCCGTCCACGCAAAAGGCCAAGCTCGACGCCAGCCAGTTCTCGATCGAGAACCTCAAGGCGCAGTTGCAAGAGCAACAGGCGCAGCACGAACTGGCGCGGCAGAAGTACCAGCGCCAGCAGAACCTCGCGGCCGGCGGCGCCACCCGTGAAGAAGACGTGCAGACCGCCCGCGCCGAGCTCAAGGCGACCCAGGCACGGATCGACATGTTCCGTGCGCAGATCCGTCAGGCGGAGGCCAGTCTGCGCAGTGATCAGGCAGAACTGGGCTACACGCGCATTTATGCGCCGATGGAAGGCACCGTGGTCGCACTCGATGCCCGCGAAGGCCAGACACTCAATGCCCAGCAGCAGACGCCACTGATTCTGCGCATCGCCAAACTGTCGCCGATGACGGTCTGGGCCGAGGTCTCCGAGGCCGATATCGGCCATGTAAAACCGGGCATGACTGCTTACTTCACCACACTCAGCGGTGGCAATCGGCGCTGGAGCAGCACTGTTCGGCAAATCCTGCCGGTGCCACCCAAACCGCTGGATCAGACCAGCCAGGGCGGTGGCAGCCCGGCCAGCTCGAGTAAAAGCGGCAGCGCGCGCGTAGTGCTGTACACCGTGCTACTGGACGTCGATAACGCCGACAACGCCTTGATGGCAGAGATGACCACCCAAGTGTTCTTCGTCGCCGACCAGGCGAAAAACGTTCTCACCGCACCGGTCGCCGCCCTGCAGGGCAGCGCGGCGGCCAATCGGCAGACCGCGCAGGTCATCGCCGCCAATGGCGAGATTCAGTTGCGGGAAGTACGCACCGGCATCAGCGACCGCCTCAAAGTGCAGATCATCGAGGGCTTGAACGAAGGCGATCACTTGCTGATCGGCCCGGCCGACGGCAGCGGAGGTTGAATGCAAACGCCTCTGATCGACCTGCAGGACATCCGCAAATCCTACGGCGGCGGTGACGCTCCCGAAGTTCACGTGTTGCGCGGCATCGACCTGTCGATTCACGCCGGCGAGTTCGTGGCGATTGTCGGCGCGTCCGGTTCCGGCAAATCGACACTGATGAACATTCTCGGCTGCCTCGACCGGCCGACGTCCGGCGAATACCGCTTCGCCGGGGAAAACGTCGCCGGCCTCGATAGCGATGAACTGGCCTGGCTGCGCCGCGAAGCCTTCGGATTCGTGTTCCAGGGTTACCACCTGATTCCGTCCGGCTCGGCCCAGGAAAACGTCGAGATGCCGGCCATCTACGCCGGCACCCCCGCCGCCGAGCGTCACGCGCGCGCCGCCGCCCTGCTCGATCGCCTGGGCCTGGCCTCACGCACCGGCAACCGCCCCCATCAGCTTTCCGGAGGCCAGCAACAACGAGTGTCGATTGCCCGCGCGCTGATGAATGGCGGCCACATCATTCTGGCCGACGAACCGACCGGCGCCCTCGACAGCCACAGCGGCAAGGAAGTCATGGCGCTGCTCGATGAACTGGCGAGTCAGGGCCACGTTGTGATTCTCATCACCCACGACCGCGAAGTGGCGGCGCGTGCCAAGCGCATTATCGAAATCAGCGATGGCTTGATCATCAGCGATAGCGCCAGAAACAACCCCGACGCCCAGCACAGTGCCAATCCCGGCGCCCTGCAAGCGGTGGATCTGCGCAAGCGCTTGAGCGAAGGCGCCGAAGCCACCGGGGCCTGGAAAGGCGAACTGGTGGATGCCCTGCATGCGGCGTGGCGGGTGATGTGGATCAACCGCTTCCGCACCGCGCTGACCTTGCTCGGCATCATCATCGGCGTCGCCTCGGTGGTGGTCATGCTCGCCGTCGGCGAAGGCAGCAAACGCCAGGTCATGGCGCAAATGGGTGCATTCGGCTCCAACATCATTTACCTCAGCGGCTCGGCGCCCAACCCGCGAACGCCACCGGGCGTCATCACCCTGGACGATGTGCATGCCCTGGCGAGCCTGCCGCAAGTGCAGCGGATCATGCCGGTCAACGGCGCCGAGGCCGGCGTGCGCTTCGGCAATGCCGACCACCTCAGTTACGTCGGCGGCAATGACACCAATTTCCCGGCGATCTTCAACTGGCCGGTGGTTCAGGGCAGTTACTTCACTGAGGCCGACGAACAGAACGCGGCAGCCGTTGCTGTGATCGGCCACAAGGTGCGCACCAAACTCCTCAAAGACATACCGAACCCGATCGGCCAATACATCCTGATCGAGAACGTGCCGTTTCAGGTGGTCGGGGTGCTGGCGGAAAAAGGTGCCAGCTCCGGCGACTCCGACAGCGACAACCGCATCGCCGTGCCCTACTCCGCCGCCAGTGTGAGGTTGTTCGGCACGCGTAATCCGGAGTACGTGGCCATCGCTGCCGCCGATGCGCGCAAGGTCAAGGACACCGAACATGCCATCGAACAATTGATGTTGAACCTGCACAACGGCAAGAAGGATTTCGAACTGACCAACAACGCCGCGATGATCCAGGCCGAAGCGCGCACACAAAACACCCTGTCGCTGATGCTCGGCTCGATTGCGGCGATCTCGCTGCTGGTCGGCGGCATTGGCGTGATGAACATCATGCTCATGACCGTTCGCGAACGCACTCGCGAGATCGGCATCCGCATGGCCACCGGCGCCCGCCAGCGCGACATCCTGCGCCAGTTTCTCACTGAAGCGGTGATGCTCTCGGTGGTCGGCGGTATCGCCGGCATCGCCCTGGCGCTGATCATTGGCGGCGTGCTGATTCTCAGTGAAGTCGCGGTGGCATTCTCATTGATGGCGGTACTCGGCGCTTTCGGTTGCGCCTTGGTCACCGGTGTTGTCTTCGGCTTCATGCCCGCCCGCAAAGCTGCCCGGCTCGATCCGGTCACGGCCCTTACCAGTGAATGATCGCTCTATGAAACCGCGCCTCAGTTTGTTGACCGTGTGCCTGATACTCAGCGCTTGCGGCAGTTCCCCGCAACGTCCGGACAGCGGCATTGTGCCGCCTGCCGCTTGGCAATCACCGCACAACACCGGCGCCGAACGCGACGCCCTGCGCTGGTGGACGCGCTTCGCCAGCCCGCAGCTCGATCAATTGATCGAGCAGGCCCAGGTCGGCAGTTACGACCTGGCCGCAGCCATCGCTCGCGTCCGTCAGGCGCGTGCCGACACCGTGATTGCCGGCGGCTCGTTGCTGCCGGAAATACAAGGTACCGGCAACGCCAATCGGCAAAAGCTGTTGCGTGGCGATGGCTATCGTCAACTGGATGCCGACAGCAGTAACAGGGCGGTGGACTACTTCGACGTCGGCCTCAGCGCCAGTTACGAAATCGACTTCTGGGGCGGCAAGCGCGCATCGCGCGACAGTGCCCGGTTCAGCCTGCAGGCCAGCGAGTTTGATCGCGCCACCGTCGAGCTGACCCTGCTCAGCAGCGTCGCCAACAGCTACACGCAGGTGCTGTCGCTCCAGGAACAGAGCCGCATCGCCGAGCTTAATCTGGCCAACGCGCAAAACGTCCTGCAACTGGTGCAGACGCGCTACAACGCAGGTTCCGCCACGGCGCTTGAACTGGCGCAACAGAAAAGCCTGGTGGCCGCGCAGCAACGCCAACTGCCGACCGTCCAGCAACAGGCTCGAGATGCGCAGATCGTCCTGGCGGCACTGCTCGGCCGCCCGGTGCAAGACCTGCCGGACAGCCACGAGTCATTCGACCAGTTGCAATGGCCGCCGATATCCGCCGGCCTGCCCAGCGAACTGCTGACCCGGCGTCCGGACATCGCCCGTGCCGAGGCGCAATTGGCGGCCGCTCAGGCGAACGTCACGGTGGCACGGGCGGCGATGCTGCCGAAAGTCACGCTGGGCGCGAGCATTGGCTCGGGTGCCAACCAGGCCGATGACCTGTTGCGCAGTCCGTTCTACAACCTCACCGCCGGGCTGACCGCACCGATCTTCAACAATGGGCGTCTGGGTGCCGAGCGCGACAAGGCCACGGCCCGTCAGGAAGAGCTGTTGCAAACCTATCGGGGCGCCATCATCAATGGTTTCGCCGACGTCGAAAAAGCCCTCAACAGCATCCGTGGCCTTGATCAACAACGGCAGTGGCAGAGCGAAGAACTGAATCAGGCGCAAACCGCCTTCAACATCGCCCAGAGCCGTTATCAGGCGGGTGCCGAGGACTTGCTGACCGTGCTGGAAACCCAGCGCACGCTGTATGCGGCGCAAGACCAGAACGTGCAACTGCGGCTGTCGCGAATGCAGGCGAGTATTGCCTTGTACAAGGCGCTGGGTGGTGGGTGGCAGACGCATTAATTGCGTTGCCTGGCAGACCGCTTTCGCGAGCAGGCTCGCTCCCACAGGGAATTTGTGATTGGCTCAGACATTGCGGTCTGACACATGAACCTGTGGGAGCAAGCCTGCTCGCGAATGAACGATGACCCAGCTCTCAAGCCGGGCTGGTTTTAGGCTTCAGATTGCGCGCATACCACGGCCGTTGCGGCACGCGGCGGAACAGCCCGGCGAGTTTTTTCTCGTCATTGAGGAAGGTGATGCGCAGTGCCAGCTTCATGGTTTCCGGGTCCATCTCCACCGTCTTGCCCGCCTGCAACCCCGGCGTAGTGCTGCAGCCATGCGTGACCGGCCCCAGCCACGGATCATCGACTTCGTTCCAGCGCCCGGGTGCAAACCACTGCACACCGTTGACCACCTTGCGAGTGACCTCACCCGGATGGAAGCGCTCGTGCGCGCGAAACCAGTCTTCGATACGGTCGTCGATCCAGCCATGAAAATGCCAGAACGACGGATTGACGTGGGATGAAAACGGGTCGCCAAGGAAGTCATTTTCCGGGCCATACCAACGCGCAGCGAAGTCGGCAGGATCACGCGCGAAAGGCACCGGCTGACCGTTCGACGGGTCGCGTGGCACGGACGCCCAGCGCATGTGCAGCCAGTCGTGCAGGCCCAATTCAACTTCGGAACCGAACTGACCGAGCGTGAGTCTGGCCAGGTACACCGGATCACGGTATTGCGACTCCCAGACCTGGAAGTTGCTTTCGTAGGTCTCGGCCGTCTTGATGTCGCTGACCCACTTGCTGTACTCGTCATCACCGTCAGCCAGCCATGCGGGCGGCAGCGCCGTGCCGTCATGGTTGTCGAAGTAACGGGCGAAGCCCGGGCGATCACGGATCAATTCCGGCTGAGGCAGCGGAAAGTATTGCCACGATGGCAGGTCCTGCATTGAACGCGCCGTGCCAAGCATGTGCCGGTGCATGAAGAAGAAATCCACCCCGGAGCCGTTGCGATCCTTGCGCGACCCACGGGCATCGCGCTCCTTGTCACGCGGTCCGGGCTGCCAGCCGATGCCGCGCAGGGCTTCGCGCTTGTCTTCCGGCAAGGTGTGCCACTTGTCCCGCGTGGCATGCCACAACTGGTGGAACAGTCGGTGCTCGGGGGAAATCAACCAGGCCAGCAACGTCGGATTCAACGGCGTACGCTCACGCGCCTCGGGAAACAGGCGCTTGACTGCGACGAAACCATTGTCCTGTACCGGCAAGGCCAAGGGCCGATCCAGGCGCAAGACTTTACCGCTGAGGGTGCCTTTGCCGGCGTTGCCGAAATCGGCCCAGACCTCATCCAGGATCATTTCCAGCTCATAGTCGATCTGGCCTTGCACACCGATCAGCCGCCAGGTCAACTTCGCGGCGTCGGCACCGGCGAGATCGCCAAGAATTCGGTAACGAGGTGTTTCGCCGGAGCGCAAACGCTCCGGTGTATCAAGAAAACCACAGACGCCACGGCCTTTCTGGCCGATGTCGAGGAACACTTGCAGGCCCTTGGCCGGAAGCCCTTCAAGGCCTGCGTCACGGCCTTCGAAGCGAATATCCCAGACGCCCCGCAAGGCACTGGCCAAGCGTTGTCCGGCGAGGTCGGCGACGTCGAAAGACGCTTCACCCGGAGTGATCGTCGGATCCGGCTTCGTCCATTCACGATGCCCAAAATAAGCCGCCGGCACCGCAGCGCCGGTCAGCGCCAGGCCCGCCATGAACCATCGTCGAGAAATCTTCATTGCCCTACCTGTGTCAGCCATGAAGCAGGCTTTATCCAAGCTAGAACGTTTGTTGCGCGGGTAAATTTATGTGGGTTTGAAAAGATCGCAGCCTTCGGCAGCTCCTACATCGAATGTATATCCCTGCAGGAGCTGCCGAAGGCTGCGATCTTTTAACCTGGCAAGCTAAATTCCACGGCCATCCACTCGTTCTTCCCAGATAGCAAAGGCTTTGCGCCTGCACCTCGATGGCGAACCCGACTGAGATGGCAATGACAAAACCACGTTCGAAAAAGGCTCTATTCATCGGCCTGCCCTTAGCCCTGGCGATCAGCGCCGGTGCAGGCTTTGCCGCTTGGCATCACTGGTTCAAGGACGACCTTGGCTATGACGCCAAGATTGTGAAACAGGCAGATGAACTGCACGAACGCATGCTCTCTTTCGACAGCCATGTCAGCCTGATGCAGAACTTCGGCACCGACGGTCACGAAGCCGACAAGGATGGCTCCGGCCAGTTCGATCTGGCCAAAACCAGTCGCGGTCGCTTGTCTGGCGCGGCGCTGACCATTTTCGGCTGGCCGGAAATGTGGAACGGCCCCGATGCCCCCCACAAACCGACTGCCGGCTTCATCGACGAAGCACGCAACCAGCAGGAAATCCGCTACCGGATCATCTCCGGCATGGTTCGCGACTACCCCAATCAAGTCGCGATCGCCTATACCCCGGACGACATGCGCCGCCTGCACGGCGAAGGCAAGTTCGCGATTTTCATCAGCATGCTCAACGCCTATCCGCTGGGCCATGACTTGAACCTGCTGGACCTGTGGACGGCGCGCGGCATGCGCATGTTCGGCTTCAGCTACATCGGCAACAACGACTGGGCGGATTCGTCTCGCCCACTGCCATTTCTCAATGACTCACCGGACGCCCTCGACGGCCTCTCCGATCTGGGCAAGCAGGCGGTCAAGCGCCTCAATGATCTGGGCGTGATCATCGACGTGTCACAGATGTCGACCAAGGCCCTCGAACAAGTCGCACAACTGAGCCGTACGCCGCTGATTGCCTCGCACTCGGCACCGCGCGCGATGGTCGACATCCCACGCAACCTCAGCGACAAAGAGATGCAGTTGATCAAGAACAGCGGCGGCGTGGTGCAAATCGTCGCGTTCTCGCAGTACCTGCGGCCGCTGACCCAGAAGACCCAGGATCGCCTCAACGAGCTGCGCAAGGAATTCGACTTGCCGCCACTGCCGAACCTGGCGATGGCGCTGATGCCGGGCGACCCGATCATTGCGGCCTGGTCCGAAACGAAATTCGGCCTGTACGCCAGCCGCCTCTACGCGATCCTCGAAGACGAACCGAAGGCCAGCCTCAAGGATTTCGGCGACGCCATCGAATACGCCGTGCGCAAGATCGGCATCGACCATGTCGGCATCAGCTCCGACTTCAATGAGGGCGGCGGCGTCAAAGGTTTCCAGAACGTCGGCGAGATCCGCAATGTCACCGCTGAACTGCTGTCACGCGGTTACTCCGAAGCCGACATCGGCAAACTCTGGGGCGGCAACTTCCTGCGCGTCTGGGATCAGGTCGAAAAAGCCGCGAAACCGGCGCTGGCCAACGCGCAGGGAACGACGCAGCCATGAGTAATCGTCGTGATTTTCTGAAACAGGCCGGACTGCTCGCCGCTGCGCTGCCACTGGGCGCAAGCCTGCCGAACATCGCCAGCGCTGCCGCCACGGCTGCGCCCGCTGCGCCAATGCCGCGCAGCAAGTGGACGCAGTTGCAGCAACTGTTCGACCAGGATCCGGACTACCTGCACTTTTCCAACTTCCTGATCACCTCGCACCCGAAACCGGTGCGCGAAGCGATCGAACGGCATCGCGCCGCCCTCGACAAAAATCCCGGCCTGGCCATGGATTGGGACCTCGGCGTGATCGAGCAGCGCGAGGAAAACGTGCGCGTCTGGGCCGGCCAATACCTGCAAGCCAACGCCAAACAGATCGCCCTGACCGGCAGCACCACTGAAGGTCTGACGATGATTTACGGCGGTGTGCATGTGCGCCCCGATCAGGAAATCCTCACCACCGCCCACGAACACTATGCCACCCACACCATCCTCGCCTTGCGCAAGGAACGTGAAGGCACGCAGGTGCGCAAGATCCGTCTGTTCAAGGATCCGCAGACCGCGACCACAGCCGAAATCCTCGCCGCCATCGACACTGCCATCCGCCCTGAAACCCGCGTGCTGGGCATGTGCTGGGTGCATTCGGGCAGCGGCGTGAAGCTGCCGATCGGTGACATCGGCGCCATCGTCGACAAGCACAACCGTGGCCGCAGCGATGCTGACCGGATCATTTATGTGGTCGACGGCGTGCACGGTTTCGGCGTCGACAACCTGAGCTTCGCGCAGATGAACTGTGACTTCTTCATCGCCGGCACCCACAAGTGGATGTTTGGCCCGCGCGGCACCGGCATCGTCTGCAGCCGTTTCGAGGAGGTCAAATACGTAACGCCGATCACCCCGACCTTCTCCGAGGCCACAGCCTTTTCCACCACCATGACGCCCGGTGGCTATCACTCCTTCGAGTATCGCTGGGCGCTGGACGAAGCCTTCAAGCTGCACCTGCAACTGGGCAAGGCCGAGGTCGAAGCGCGTATCCACGCGCTCAACAGCTACCTGAAGAAGCGCCTGCTGGAACACCCGCAAATCGAACTCGTCACCCCGCTGAGCCCGCAACTGTCGGCCGGTTTTACCTTCTTTCGAGTCAAGGGCCAGGACAGCGACAAAGTCGCCGCGTACCTGATGCAGAACCGCGTGGTTGCCGACGCCGTGAACCGCGATGTGGGTCCGGTGATTCGTACCGCACCGGGCCTGCTCAACGACGAAGCGCAAATCGATCGCTTGATGGCGCTATTGGCCAAACAGCTGTAGGCGCCCCGCTCCCCCGTTTCCTTTCAACCTGTTATCGAGAATCATGATGAACAGTAGTGAACTGCGTAATTTTTCCTTGAAAGCGTTGCCCGCGCTCGGTCTGGCTGCATTGCTCGGTTGTGCCTTGCCGGGGCTGGCGCAAGCGGCCGAACCGCTCAAACCGGGCAAAGTCTTCAAGGACTGCAAGGACTGCCCGGAAATGGTCGTGCTGCCCACCGGCACCTTCACCATGGGCACCCCGGATGACGAAGTCGGCCGCGAGCCGGACGAAGGTCCGATGCACCCGGTGACCTTTGCCAAACCGCTGGCCATCAGTCGTTTCCAGGTGCTCAAAGGGCAATGGGACGCCTACCTCGCCGACACCGGTTATCAGATGCCCGACGGCGACAAACGCCCGGGCCGCGCGTGCAAGGCCGGTATTCCCGACTACGCGGGCAGCGATCCGAAAAAGCAGTACACCGACAAGCATCCGGCGGTGTGCATGGATTTCCCCGAAGCCGAGGCCTACGTCGCCTGGCTGTCGAAGAAAACCGCTAAATCGTATCGACTGGTCAGCGAATCGCTGCGTGAATACGCCGCCCGTGCCGGTAGCACCGGGCCTTTCCCGTTCCCCTTCGATGAGGGCAAGGAATACAGCATCGCCAGACACGCCAACACCTATGGCGCCGCCGACGGCTACAACTTCACCGCGCCGGCGGGCAAGTTCCCGGCCAATGCCTTCGGCGTCTACGACATGCACGGCAACATCTACGAATGGACCGCCGACTGCTACAACGAAAACTATGTCGGCGCGCCGAGTGATGGCAGCGCCTGGCTGACCGGTGACTGCAAGATTCGCCGCATCCGCGGCAACGACTGGGGTGAAGCACCGGTGTTTTCGCGCTCGGGCAACCGCAACGCCACCTACAGCGACACCCGCGGCGACTGGATCGGATTTCGCGTCGCGCGCGATCTGTAAGGACAGCGGTAACGGCAGCCGCCACGGCGGCGCTGGGCGCTCGCTCGTCGCTTCAGCCTCGATAAACCCGTGGTCGGCTAAATCGCCGCCCACGGGTTTCGTCTTTTAACCAGCCCAATCCTTGAAACGATGCCGTTAGCGGCACTAGAAGCGGAAACCTCCATGACCACAAAATCGCGCGGAGCCATCAGTGAAGTCCTCGGCCTGCTCAAGCCTTACCGGGTCGTCGTGGCGCTGTCGATCCTGCTCGGCATGCTCGGTGGCGTCAGCGTCACTGCCCTGCTGGCGACCATCAACAAAGCCCTGAACGGCAGCGGCGTTCCGTCGGCCACCGTACTCCTGACGTTTGCCGGCCTCTGCGCGTTCGCCCTGTTGACTTCGATTCTGTCGGACATCGGCACCAACCATGTCGGCCAGCACATCATCGCCGGCCTGCGTAAATCACTCGGCGAAAAAGTCCTGCTGGCGCCCATCGAGCAGATCGAGAGGTTTCGCAGTCATCGCCTGATTCCGGTGCTGACCCATGACGTCGACACTGTCAGCGATTTCGCGTTTTCCTTTGCGCCACTGGCGATCGCTTTTACCGTCACCCTCGGTTGCCTGGGTTACCTGGCCTACCTGTCCCTGCCGATGTTTGCCCTGCTGTTGATCGCGATCGTGATCGGCACCGTCGTCCAATACATTGCCCGGGCCAAAGGCATCAAAGGTTTCGAAGCGGCGCGCGAAGCCGAAGACGAACTGCAGAAGCACTACAGCGCGATCGCCGCGGGTGCCAAGGAACTGCGTATTCATCGCCCGCGCCGCCAACGCATGTTCAGCCAGCGCATCGAGGGCACGGCGGATTACATCTGCAACACGCACATCCGCTCCATCAACACGTTCGTGGTGGCGAAAACCTTTGGCTCGATGCTGTTTTTCGTGGTGATCGGTCTGGCCCTGGCCCTGCAATCGTTCTGGCTCGGTACCGATAAAGCCGTGCTCAGCGGCTTCGTGCTGGTGCTGCTGTACATGAAAGGCCCACTGGAATACCTGGTCACCACGTTGCCGGTGGTCAGTCGCGCGAACATTGCCTTCAAACGCATCGCCGAGCTGGCCGAACAGTTTTCTTCGCCGGAACCGCACTTGCTCCTGCGCGACTGCGCTGCGGCGAGCAAAACGGCGGTACAACAGTTGCAACTGCATAACGTGCACTACGCCTTCCCGCCGGTTCAAGGCAGCGCAGCGTTCGAGCTGGGGCCGGTCAATCTGGACATCGCGCAGGGTGACATCGTGTTTATCGTCGGCGAGAACGGCGGCGGTAAAACCACCCTGATCAAATTGTTGCTGGGCCTGTATGCGCCACAACGCGGGGAAGTCCTGCTCAATGGCCAGGTGGTCGATGCCCAGGCTCGCGATGACTATCGCCAACTGTTCACCACGATTTTCGCCGACTACTACCTGTTCGATGAACTGGTACAAGGCGACAAACAAGTGCCGGCCGACACCAGCCGCTATCTGGAACGCCTGGAGATTGCGCACAAGGTGAGCATTAACGACGGTGTTTTCAGTACCACCGACCTGTCTACCGGCCAGCGCAAACGCCTGGCGTTGATCAACGCCTGGCTGGAAGAGCGTCCGGTGCTGGTGTTCGACGAATGGGCTGCCGATCAGGACCCGGCCTTCCGGCGCATCTTCTACACCGAGCTGCTGCCGGAGCTGAAACAGATGGGCAAGACCATCATCGTGATCTCCCACGATGACCGCTACTTCGACGTTGCCGATCAGTTGGTGCGGATGGAGGGAGGCCGAGTGGTCACCCACAAGAAGCCCCTCGAGACTGCTTGATCGATTGCACCTTTGCAGCCGGCCGGACGCCCGTCCTGCCGGCCTTCAATCCGAATGTTTATCGCCGTGGACCCGACTGTCGGCAACGCCGTCAGCGCTCACGGTGCTGCCAACCACGAGAGCCCGATGAACGACTTACTCGATGATGAGGTACTGGCGCTGCTGATGGCAGATGCCGGCGAGCAATCCCAAGGCATCATTGCCCGTCCCCACCCGGCCCCGGCCCCCCTCTCCTTCGCGCAACAGCGACTGTGGTTCGTGCAACAGCTGACACCTGACAGTGCCGCCTATAACCTGCCACGCGCCGTGCGCCTCAGCGGTGCCTTGCAAGCACAGCATCTGGAAATGGCGCTGAATAAAGTCATCGAACGCCACGATGTCCTGCGCAGTGCGATCGTCGAGATCGACGGGGTAGCCATGCAGGTGGTCGATGCACACGCAACGCTGCTGCTGGGGTTCGATGATCTGCGCGGCCTGAGCGCTGAAGCGCGCGAACAGCAGATTGCCCAGCGCATTGGCGAAGAGGCCGCCAAGCCCTTCGACCTGAAGCACGCACCACTGATGCGCGCGACACTGCTGCAAGTCGCCGACACGGAGCACTTGCTGTTGCTCAACATGCACCATATCGCCTCGGACGCCTGGTCCAACGCGATTCTGATGCAGGACCTGACCCGCGCCTACGCGCAAGCGGCAATGGGCATGAGCGCGCCACTGCCGCGCCCGGCCATCCAGTACGCCGACTATGCCGACTGGCAACGAGGCGACTATCTGCACAGCCCGGCCTGCAAGACCAGCGCCGAGTACTGGCAGAATTATCTGGGCCAGACGTTGCCGCCGCTGGATCTGCCGGTGGACTTTGCGCGCAACGACCAGCACAGCCATGCGGCCGGCAAACACGACTTCAGCCTGCCCGCCACCTTGGCGCAGGCACTCAATCGCTTCTGCCAGCAGCACGGTTTGACTCCCTTTGTGGTCGCCCTGGGCGCCTGGCAATTGCTCCTGAGCCGCTACAGTGGCCAGGACGATTTCACCGTCGGCGTGCCCAACGCCACACGCAACCGCAGTGAAATTCAGGACCTGGTCGGGTTCTTTGTCAGCACCCAGGTCTATCGCGTGCGGATTGACCCGCAGTTGCCTTGCAAGGACTTTCTGCTGCGGCTGCGCCGCGAATCGCTGGCCGCACTCGACCATGCCGACTATCCGCTGGAACTGAGCTTCGACGACCTGCAACTGCAAAGCAGTCAGCAGATCAATCCGTTGTTCCAGGTGTTGTTCAACTGGCGCACGGACGGCGGCAACTCGGTGCCGCTGAACCTGGGCGAATTGACCCTGGACTTTGTCGATGCCGGCAGCGGGCAGGCGAAATTCGACCTGTCGCTGGACGTCAGTTATTCCCTGAACCGCATCGACGCCAACATCGAATTCAGCCGCGATCTCTACAGCCCCGCCACCATCGAGCGGTTGGCCGGGCATTGGCAGAACCTGTTGCACGCCATCACCGCAAATCCCGAGATTGCCCTGAGCGAATTGCCGCTGCTGAGCGACGCCGAGTGCCGCCAGCAACGCGAACAATGGAACCCAGCCGTTACGACATTGCCGAGCGAAGGCGTGCATCAGCTCTTCGAACGCCAGGCACTGGCCACGCCGCATGCCCTCGCGCTGATTTGCGATGACGTGTGCATGAGCTATGCCCAACTCAACTCGGCAGCCAATGGCCTGGCACAGACCCTGCTCGGCTACGGCGTGGGCCCGGAAGTGCGGGTGGGCATCGCGGTCGAGCGCTCGGCGCGGATGATCGTCAGCCTGCTCGCGGTGCTCAAGGCCGGCGGTGTGTACGTGCCCCTCGATCCCGAATACCCGCAGGAACGCCTGACCTGGATGATCGAAGACAGCGGCCTGAGCGTGCTGCTCAGCCAGCGCTCTTTGCGCCAGCGCCTGCCCTCGGTAGACGCGGTCAGCGTGCTCTGCGTCGACGAACTCGACCTCGCCGACAGCGCGCACAGCGACAATCCGACCTGCCGTACCCATGGCCATAACCTGGCGTATGTGATGTTCACCTCAGGTTCCACCGGTCGACCAAAAGGTGTGGGGATTACCCAGGCGGCGTTGACCCGACACGCGCAAGTCGCCCTGCAATTCCTCGGCCTGACACCCGCCGATCGGTCGCTGCAATTTGCCACGTTCAACTTCGATGCCTTTGTCGAACAACTCTACCCGGCGCTGATCTGCGGCGCATCGGTGGTACTGCGCGGGCCGGAGATCTGGGACAGCGAAACCTGGTACCAGCAGTTGCTCGACAAGCAATTCACGGTCAGCGACCTCACCACCACATACTGGAACATGCTGGCGAGGGATTTTGCCGCCGCCGGTGTCCGTGACTATGGCCCGTTGCGCCAGGTGATCGTGGGCGGCGAAGCCATGCCACCGGAAGGCGTGGCGGCGTGGGGCAAGGCGGGACTTGGCCATGTGCGCCTGCTCAACACCTATGGCCCGACGGAAACCACGGTCAGTGCCACGGTGCTCGATTGCACGGACTACGTCACCGGTCATAAGCCACTGCCGAAAACCATGCCGATCGGCCGCCCCTTGGCTGGACGCGCCATTTACCTGCTGGACAGCGGTGGCCAACCGGTCCCGGTGGGCGTCGTCGGTGAATTGGTGATTGCCGGCGATCTATTGGCCCGGGGCTATTTCCAGCGCCCGGAGCTGACCGCCGAACGCTTCATGCCTGACCCGTTCAGCACGCAGGGCGGGCGTCTGTACCGAACCGGCGATCTGGCGCGCTATCGCGCCGATGGCGTCATCGAATACGTCGGCCGACTCGATCACCAAGTGAAGATTCGCGGCTTCCGTATCGAACTCGGTGAAATCGAATCCTGCCTGCTGCAAATTCCGGCCGTCCGCGAAGCCCTGGTCCTTGCCCGCGAAGGATTGGCCGGGATGCAGTTGATCGGTTATATCGTGCCGAGCGACGGTGATTTGTCGAGTGAACAGCACGATCAACTGCGTGCAGCCCTCAAGGCTGAACTGAAAAGCCGTCTGCCCGCCTACATGGTGCCGAGCCATCTGCTGGTGCTGGAAGCCATGCCCGTCAGCCCGACAGGCAAGCTTGATCGCAAGGCGTTGCCGCTGCCTGACATCAGTCAATCGGAGACCCGCTTCAAGGCCCCGGAAACTGCATTGGAGCAAGCGCTGGCCGAACTCTGGCAGGAAACCCTGCACGTTGACCGGGTCGGCCTCGACGACAACTTCTTCGAACTGGGCGGGCATTCGATTCTGGCCATCCAGTTTATTGCCGCACTCAATGCGCGCCTGGGGATCAAACTCGCTTTGCAGCAAATGCTCGCCCACGCCACCGTCGAAGCCCTGGCGCAATTCATTGCCATGGAACACCAGCAGCAAGCCCAATGCGTGGTGGAACTTTCCGCCTCGGCCACCAGCGCCCCGCCGCTGTTCTGCCTGCATCCCAGCGGCGGCATCGTGTTCTGCTACCAACCGTTGGCCAAACGCCTGAGCAAACACGCGCGCACTTTCGGCGTGATGCACACAGGCTTCGCCGACAAACACGCCCACGCCCAGACATGGGCGCAAATGATCGCTGATTACACCCGACAGATTATCGATAAACAGGCTGACGGCCCGTATCGTTTGATGGGCTGGTCGCTCGGCGGCTCCATCGCCATGGACATCGCCGCCGAACTGGAGCGTCAGGGGCGTGAAGTGAGCTTTCTCGGTCTGGTCGATACCACACTGCCGGACAGCCTGTTGCCGGCCGATCTGCCGCGCAAACCGCTGGAAGAAGAAAATCCCGAGTACTTCAGCGCACAAAATGAACTGGCGACGGCCGTGGAAATGTTCAGCCTGATGTTCGCGCATCTGCACGAGCCGGCGGCACGCTTCCTCGCCGAAAACCCGCAAACCGATCTCAAGGCTTTCTACCAGTGGGCCAGCCAACAGGCCGCTACCAGCGAACAGGAAATGGTGGCGACGCTGGACGCCATCAAACAGGAAATCATGAACGCCCAGGCGTTCGAGATTCATGACCGACTGGTGAAATCCTACGACGCTTTCATGCTGCCGACGCTCAAGGTCGAGGCGAGTTGCTGGTGGTCGCTGTCGCACAAGACCCTGGAGCAGGTGTTGCACTCGGAACAGGTGCTGCGTGAACACACCGTCAGCGGACGACTGCAAGGCTCGGTGCATTCCACCCTGCCCCACCGCAGCATGATTTACGGTGAGTCGTTGCTTGAGTCCTTTGAAGCGGTGTTCCTGACGTGTGAGGCGGCACTGAACAACTGACTTTCATACGGGCAAACAAAAACGCAGAAGCGCTGGCTTCTGCGTTTTTTTTGCCTGATTTGCCACATAACCTGTGGGCGTTGCGCCCACCGCGATTCACCTGCCGACGGCATGCAAAAAAAACGGCCCACGCCCTCTTTCGAGGAGCGTGGGCCGCTTCGGTGAAGGCCCTTCAGTGCATCAGAACTTTGGGGTCCACTTCACGGAGAACATCAGGTTGCGTGGATCACCGAAGTTGTTGTTGCCGTCGAGCTGGTTGTAACCGGCCGCAATGTACTTCTTGTCGAACAGGTTGTTGGCGTTCACGGCCAGACCGACTTCCGGTGTCAGCTGGTAACCGACACGGGCGTTCCATACGGTGTAACCCGCGACATCGTAGGTCCCTTCGTAGCCCAGCGTATGGCTCTGAGTGGTGAAGCCCAGACCGGTACTGACACGATCCCACTCACCCGGCAACTGGTAGTTGGCCCACATGCGCAGCATGTGTTTTGGCGTCCAGGTGCTGAACACGCGACCTTCGTTGATCGGGTCTTTGAGGTACTTGGTGGTGTTGTAGGTGTAACCGGCGAACAGTTGCAGGTCTTCCACCACTTCGCCGCTGATCTCGGCGTCGATACCCTGGCTGCGCACTTTGCCCGAGGCCGTCGAGCAGTACGAACCGTCGCACTCGAAGCCACCGGCAATGTCGTTGACCGCACGGTTTTCCTGGTCGTAGCGGAAGAGTGCCAAGGAGGTGTTGACCCGGCCGTCCATCAGCTCGCCCTTGAGACCGATTTCGTAGTTGCTGCCGATGACCGGTTTGAGCACGGTGCCACCGGCATCGCGGTTGGTCTGCGGCTGGAACACGTCGGTGTAACTGGCGTAGACCGCCCACTCGCGGCTCAGGTCATAGACGATACCGGCGTAAGGCGTGACTTCCCCGGTTTCGGTCGCGGTGCTTGGGTCGTTCTTGGTGATGCCGCCGAACGAGGATTGCGCCTTGGATTTGTAGCTGAAGTCATACCAGCTGACACGGGAGCCGAGCACCAAAGTCAGATCGTCGATCGGCTTGACGCGCCAGGTGCCGTACAGGCCTTTCTGGCGGACGTCGTATTTACTCAGCGTGCCGCGACCACCCGAAGCGATCAGGCTGTCGTAGTTGATATCGGGACGGTCATTGTTGACGCCGAAAATCGTGTCGCTACTGTTGCTGAAGGTACGGGCGAGCTGATCGTCCGTTTCGAGCTGGGAAAAGTTACCGCCCAACATCACTTCCTGCTGCATCGACAAGGCTTCGAACTTGCCGTTCAGGTTCATGTCGATACCGACTTTTGTCGAGTCGAAATCGGTCACGAAGTTGGCGTACTGCACGCCGCTGCCATCCGGTTCCAGACCGTCGCCGGCACTTTGCACGCGCTGGTTTTTCGCCTTGTTGCTCTCGGTCATGCGCACCGCACCGACCTTGAGTGCCCAGTCTTCGTTGAAGCGATGTTCGAGGTCGGCGTAAAGCGTGGTGACGTCGATGTCGGAACTGTTCCAGCGGGCACCGGTGTAGGTGGAGCGCGAGACATCCGGCATCTTGCCGTCAGCGTAACGTGGCAGGCCACGAATCATCGGACGCGAATCACCGTCGGAACGGCTGACGGCCAGGCCCAGGGTGGTGTCTTCGCTCAGGTCGAAGTCCAGCGAGCCATACAGCGACAACGTCCGGCTCCAGTCGTGATCAATGAACGAGTTGCTTTGATCCTGATCGGCCACCAGGCGACCGCGGATGGTGCCGGCCTGGTTCAGCGGGCCGCCCGCGTCTACCTGCAGACCGTAATGGTCCCAGGAACCCGCCTTGGCGGTCACGGACACAGTCGGTGCAGCCTGGCCGCGCTTGCGCACCAGGTTGATGGCGCCACCCGGGCTGCCAGTGCCTTGCAGCAATCCGGAAGCACCGCGCAGGATTTCCAGGCGATCGAAAAACACCAGATCCTGAGTCGCCCAGTTACCCAGCGAATAGGTGTTGCGTGGAATCGGTACGCCATCGTACTGCCAGTCATCGATCTGGAAACCGCGCGAGGAGATGATCAACCCCTTGCCGACGCCCTGCAGACCCACGACACCGGTGGTCTGGTTCAGCGCATCCTTGAGGTCGACCAGGTCCTGGTCGTCCATCTGCTTGCGGGTCATCACGGTGACCGACTGGGGTATTTCCTTGAGGGTGTGGGTGCCCTTGCCAATCGTCACAGCGTTGGAGGTGTAGGAGTTGCTGCCTTCGGTGGTTGCGCCGACCTGATGTGCGCTGATGTTGGTCGCGCCCAGCTCCAGGCCTTGAGTGTTGCTGCCCCGCACCAGCATCAGGGTGTTGCCCTCGACGCTGTAGCGCACGTCGGTGCCCTTGAGCAATTCGGCGATGGCCGCCTGCGGGCTCATCTTGCCGCTGACGGCGTGGCTTCTGAGCCCGGCCATGTCGTCAGCGTTGTAGATCACTTGCTGGTTGGTCTGCTGACCGAACGCCTGCAGCGCTTGTGGCAACGATTGCGCCGGGATATTGATGCTGACGCTTTCAGCCATCACCTGAGCGCTCAAAGGCAATACACAGACCAGCCCCAGACCCGTCAACACTCGGCGTGAACGCAGGCCGCGGGACATGACGAGTGCCTTGAACAAAGGTTTCAACTCATGAATTGCTGACATCGTGCTCTCTATTATTGGTAGAAGTGAAAGTCCATTGGGCCGACGGGCCCGCCGCTGTCTGCACACGTGAACCGCACACTGTCGCGGGCCCTGCGGGCGACCTGGCAGTGCATGGCGATCTGCCCCTCCCCGGGCTCGATCATCTGGCTGGACATCGGCGAAATATTTTCTGCTGAACAAACCGGTGCATTGGCGGCCCTGCCTGACACGATTTGCCCACATACCCTATTAAGACGCAGCACCTCCAAAAAACCGGAATGAGTTTATTTATCATTAACGCAAAAAGTTAAAAAAAAGGCCGACGCTGGTGGGCGACGGCCTTTTGTTTCTTCCTGTGTCAGCTGGTTTGCGCAGCCTTGGCGGCCTGCAACTGTCGCGCCTGCTCGGCCAGACGGGCCTTTTCCTCAGGACTCATGGCCTCCATACGCAGGCGTACCTGAGCCATTTTCTCCAACTGCCCCGGGCTGCTTTCCACCGCCCGCAACGCCAGCGCCAACGACGCTACGGTTGGATGATCGAAAACCAGTCCCGGATGGATTTCGCATTGCAGCAACTTGCGAATACCGGCCACCAGTTTGATCACCAACAACGAATGGCCTCCGGCCGCGAAAAAGTCGCGCTCGATGCTCAAGCGTTCAAGCCCAAGCAGTTGCGCCATGCGCACGGCGAGCAATTGCTCAAGTGCATCACGCGGCGCAACGCCTTCGTCATCCGCTGCCGTAGCGGCCAATTGTTGCAGCGCCTTGCGATCGATCTTGCCGTTGGCCAGCCGTGGAAAACGCTCGATCAGTTGCAGATGCTGCGGCACCATCACGGCGGGCAGACGCGCACTCAGTTCGGCGCGTGCAGTGTCGAGCAGACTCGCTGTGGCGCCCTGCTGCGGCACGATAAACGCCAGCAGACCTTGCTCGGCCGACGCGGCAGGCAGCACCAGCGCTTCGGCAACCGCCGGCAGGCGCAGCAACTCGGCTTCGATTTCCGCGAGTTCGATACGGAACCCGCGCACCTTGACCTGCTGATCACGTCGACCGTGCAACTGGATCGCTCCGTCGGTGCGGTAACGCGCCAGATCTCCGCTGCGATACAAACGCTGCGCCGCATCGAACGGACTCTGGATGAACGTCTGCGCATCGGCCTCGGCATTCAGATAACCACGGCACAATTGCGCACCGCCCAGGTACAACTCGCCCAGCACCCCGACGGGCGCCAGACGCAAATCAGCGTCCAGCACATACACCTGATTGTTGCCCAGCACCTGGCTCAGCGCCGAGCAATCGCTGGCCGTGCCGTCCAGGGTCAGTGGATGGATCATCACGCCCACCGTGGTTTCGGTCGGGCCATAGTGGTTGAACACCCGACAATCACTGCGCAGCCGCGCAATGCGCTCGATCAGCGTCGGCGCAATCGGTTCGCCGCCCAGCACCAGCGTGTGCGGCAAGGTTGCCTGCTCATTGTCGAGCAGCGCCGCAAGGTGCGACGGGACGATTTTCAGGCAGTCGACCTGATGCTGCTGCAGGTAGTCGGCGAATAATGCGCCGTCCTGCATTTGCGCATCACTGGCGACGTGCAGGGTTGCCCCATTGAACAGCGCACCGAACAACGCCGTGTTGCCCAGATCTGCCGCGACCGTAGAACTGAAACCGATGTTTTTGCATCGCTCCAGACCCAGCGCCTGACTGGCCTGAGCGACGTAGTTGAGCAATTGCCGATGTTCGATCACCACACCTTTCGGCACACCGGTAGAACCGGAGGTGAACAACACATAAGCAATGTCGGAGCCTTGCGCCGCGAGCGCCGGCAACGGCGCGCTCGAGGCACCGAGTTCTGCCAGCGTCAGCGCTTGGTACGGCTGATCCTGCCAGGCCGTCAGGTGCGCCGCATCGGTCAACAACAGCGCGGCGCCGGCCTGTTCCAGCATCAACGCCTGACGCGCCTGTGGCCACTGCACATCCAGCGGCAGATACGCGCAACCGAGGCGCCAGCTCGCCAACATCGCGATCACCAGATCCGCCGAGCGTGGCAACGCCAGCGCAATGATCGAACCTGCGCTGACACCTTGATGGTTCAAACCCTCAGCGGCGCTTTCGACGCGGGCCTGCAACTGGCCGTAGCTCAAAGACTGCTCAGCGTCGGTCAAGGCAATGGCGTGCGGCGTACGCAGCGCCAGATCAGCAATGCGCTGGGGCAGATAACGCTGATCAGCCAGCGCCTGTATCGCCGGATTGATTGCCAGCAAGCGCTGTTCGGCGGCGCGACTGAGCAGGTTGAGTTGCGCCAGTGTTGTGTGTGGTGCATCGACAACCGCGCTCAACAGCACGCCAAACTGTTCCAGTACGGCGTTGGCTGCCGCTGGCGAATAGCGCGAAGCGGCGTACTGCAGACCAGCGCCGGCAAGACGCTGGTTTTCGTCCAGCTGCACTTGCAACAACAACTCGAAAGCATCCGGTTGCACCTGCACGGCGTCAGCCACGCTCCAGCGCAGACCGCCGCTGCTCGCGGCAACACCGATCTGGCCAAGGCTGAAACCGTAGGCCGGACGTGCTGCGTCGGGCGCCAGTTCCGGCGTCCAGTACTCCTGCCAGGTGCGATGTTCTTCGACACGCGCGGCCAATGGCCCCAGCCAGTCACTGAAGCGCGCGCTGCCAGGCAGTTCCAGCGAGAGCGGCAAGCTTTTCTCGAACACGCCAACGGCGTTGGCGAAATACTCATAGTCGGCACGGCTGTCATGCCGCAGACCGACCAGTACCTGATCGAGCCCGCTCAAACGCCCCAGCAACACCCACCACGCGCCTTGCAACAACGTGGCGACTGGCTGACCGAGCTGCTCGGCCAGCGCTTGCAGAGCATCACGCTGCGCCGACTGCAGACTCAGCGATACGCACGTATCGGCGGCACTCACTTCGAGGCCGGTGCTACGAGCGGCCAGCCATGGCGTAGCGATATCGGCCTGCACACCTTGCAGGTGCTGCTGCCAGTAGGTACGCGCGGTGACGGCGTCTTCATCGAGCACCACCTCACTGCGCCATTCCAGATACTGGGCGAATTCCCCCGACTCTTCGTCTTCGGTTGGCTGAACCCCGGCGTACGCTTGCTGCACTTGTTGCAGCACAAGGTTCAACGATGGCGCGTCGGCACTGTAGCGAGCAATGCCCAGCACCAGTTGCCATTGCTGTGACGCCAGTCGATACAGCACCGCCTGGACACTGGCCGATTCGCCGACGACAAAGGCGCGTTCCAGCGATTCGCTGATTTGCGCCTCAACGTCCCCGGCGCGTTGCTCGCCGGCATGGATCGTCAGCGGGAAGCGTCCGGCGTCGGCCGCAGCCTGACGCAAACCGTGGAAACCGCTGACCTTGTCCAGCCGCGCCAACAGCATCGGCTGTTGTGCCAGCACGCTATCGAACGCGGCCTGCAAACGTTGCGGATCAAGATCACCGTCAATGACAACGCTGAGCCAGCGCATGGCCTCGCCACAGGTGGCGGTGTTCGACAGGCGCTCAAGCAGCGCCTGTTGCTCAGGCGTCAGGGCGAAACCCGGATCCTGCACGTCCTTCATGACTTCGCTCATGCGCCGCTTTCCTCGGTATTCAATGCCGCCCGGGCGTTGCTGGCCGGGCGCTCCAGGCTGCTGTGGTCGTACATGTCACCCATGGCGACGACAATCTTGCGCGGGCCCTCGAACGGATCGCGGGCATGTGCCACCAGCATGTTGTCGAGCAAAATGGCGTCGCCTTTCTGCCAGTCGAACCGCACGGCGCACTCTTCGTACAGCTCGCCAATGCGCTGCATCACGTCGTCTTCGATCGGTGTGCCGTCGCCGTAATACACATGACGCGGCATGCGCTCGGCGCCGAACATCGACAGCAGGTCTTCACGCACATCCGGCTCCAGCCAATAGATGTGGTGCAACTGCACCTGATTGAAGAATGACTTGGCGCCGGTGATCGGGTGACGAATGATCGCTGGCCCCGGAGTACGGGTTTGCAGTTCGTTGTTGTCGAGCCAGCGCCACTCGATACCGCCCGCGCGGCAGCGGGCTTCGACTTCGGCACGGTCTTCGGTCTTGAAGAAGTGCTGCCACGACACGTCGAGGTTGTCGGTGAAGGTGCGCACATACAACAACCCCTTGGACTCGAACTTGTCACGCAGGTCTGCCGGCAGTTTTTCGTACATCAAGCGGCAGTCGACTACCGGCGTTGCACCGCCGACCGGCGCCGCTTGCTCGCAATAGAACATCTGCTTGCGCGGCCAGCGATCCTGATGCGAGCTCTCGTTGTGGAACAGGATCATCTTGCGTTCCGGGTACGGCGTGGAGCGATAGGTGTTCTTGCCGCCCTCCTTCTTCGGCAGATCGCCGTATTGACCGTACAGGCCCGGATGAATCGCTTCGGCGAACGCTTCAAAACCCTGAATGCCATCGAGCTCGAAACCGCGGAAGAGAATGCCGGCGTGGGTCGCCAGTTTTTCTTCGATCAGCGGCCGGTTGTGCTTGATCCACTCGATCAAATCCAGCTGCGCCTCGTTCGGTTCCATCAACAGCGGGAAAGGCTGCGGCGCAGCGATCAGCGATTCGCGGATCGGCGCCGGGCGAACCTTGGCCACCGGGGCGGCGCCACGTTTGAGGAACTTGCCCAGTTTGTCGGCCTTGGGCCCGGGGGCAGCGGGTTTGGCGGCCACTGCTAAATTGTCGACTGGCATGCTGATAGCTCCCAATTGAATGTCCTGATCAGCGACGATCTGTTCCAACAGGGCTATCCAGGCCTTCACCAGGTACTGAATGCGCTCGTGTCCGAACAAGGTTGTGGCGAATTGCCAATTACCCAGCAATTGCCCTTCTTCTTCGTCAACGAACAATGCCATGTCGAATTTAGAATGGCTCTGCAGCGCCGCCAGTGGTTCGACGCTCAAACCGCCCATGGATTGGGTGCGGCCCGGCAGGTTGTTCATCACGAACAACACCTGCACCAACGGGTTCATGCCCTTGTGACGCGGCACGCCGCAGGATTCGACGATCATGTCCAGCGGCAGGTCCTGATGCTCCAGCGCGCCGAGCAAGGTGTCCTGAGTGCCCGCGAGGAAAGTCGAGAACGCCGTGTCGGCCGAGAAGCGCGAACGCAGCGGCAAGACGTTGACGAAGAAGCCGATCAGTTGCTCCAGCTGCGCCTGCTCGCGCCCGGCGACGTCGGCGCCGACCAACACGTCGTCGCCGCCGCTGAATTGATGCAACAGCACCTGGAACGACGCCAGCAGCGTGCTGTACAGCGTCACCCCGGCGTCATTGGCAACCTTGCGCAAGGCCTGACTCAAATCCTTCGGCAGATGGAACTGCACGGCATCACCGTCGTACGACGCCACCGGCCCTCGCGGGGTGTCCAGCGGCAGGTTGAGCTGCCCGCTGTAGCCACTGAGCCTCTCTCTCCAGTAATCCGCCTGCTGGCCGAGAATCCCTCGGCGTTCCAGCTCCTGTTGCCACAGGGCAAAGTCCGAGTACTGCACTTCCAGCGCCGGCAACGACGCGGCAGCACCGGCCTTGCTCAACTCATAGATCTGCACCAGCTCATTGATCAATACGCCCATCGACCAACCGTCAGAAATGATGTGATGCATGGAGAACAACAGCACATGCTCGGTCGGCGACAGATGCAGGATGCGCCCGCGCCACAATGGTGCCTGCTCCAGATCGATCGGCGTTCGCGCGTTATCCAGCGCGGCCTGCGCCACCTGTTCTTCCTGGGCACTGCGCGACAGACCGGACAAATCGAGCAACGGGAAGTCGACGTCGACCTGCTCGGCAATCAGCGCAATCGGATCACCTTCGTCATCCTGCGAGTACGCGGTGCGCAACACCTCATGACGGCGCACCACTTCGGCAAAACTGCTCATGAAGCGCTCGACCGACAGCTCACCGCGCAAGCGCAAGGCCAGCGGCATGCCGTAGGCCGAGCTGCCGCCGGACAATTGTTCGGCGACCCACAAACGACGTTGCACCAACGACAGCGGTGCCGTCGACTTGGCGCCCCAGGCCTTCAGTGGAACGGCCTGACTGGCCGCCCCGCCGAGGGCCGGCGTCTGTTCCGCGGCCATCCAGGTGGCCAGATCCTTGAGGCGCGGATAGTTGAACAGGTCGCGCAGGCTCAACGTGCCGCCGGTCAAATGGCGCAAACGCGAGACTGCCTGAGTGGCCAGCAGCGAGTGCCCGCCCAGTTCGAAGAAATGATCCTCGCGGCTGACCTGATCGAGCTCCAGGACGTTCTGCCAGATGGCTGCGATCTGCTGTTCCAGTTCACCGACCGGGGCAACGAAATCACCCGCCGCGACAAACGCGTCGACGCTCGGCAAGGCTTTGCGGTCGACCTTGCCATTCGGCGTCAGCGGCAGGCTGGCGAGGAACAGCACGTGCGCCGGAATCATGTAGTCCGGCAGGTGCACCTTGAGTTGCGTCTTCAGCGCTTCGCGCAGAACGGCTTGCGCGGCTGCATCGGCGCTGGCCACGGTCGCATCATCGACCACCACATACGCCACCAGTTGATGGCTGGAGGCGATCGGTTGCGCCACCACCAGTGCCTGGCTGACGTTGTCGATCTGCAACAGACGCGCTTCGATTTCGCCCAGCTCGATACGGAAACCGCGCACCTTCACCTGGTGATCGATACGCCCGACGTATTGCAACGTGCCGTCGCCCAGATAACGGGTCAGGTCGCCGGTGCGGTACATACGCTCGCCATTGCCGGCGAACGGATTGGGCACGAATTTCTCTGCGGTCATCGCCGCCCGGCCCAGATAGCCACGGCTGAGGCCGGCACCGGCCAGGTACAACTCCGCCGACACACCCTGCGGTGCCGGTTGCAGATCGCCGCCCAGCACATAACTGGCGGTGCGGATCATCGGTCGACCGATGTTCGCCGTGCCGCCTGCCTCTCGACGGGTCCAGGTGGAGTAAACGGTATCTTCCGACGGGCCGTACAAGTCGAAGATATCGGCGATGGTTGCCTGTTGATAAAGCGTGTCCACGAGGTTCTGCTTCAGCGCTTCGCCGCACAGGTTGATGATGCGTACGCTGGCAGGAATATCGCCAGAGTCTTGCAAGGCATTGATTGCCGACGGCACGGTATTGATCAGGCGCACCTGATCGCGCGCCGGCAAGTGCGGCAACTCCAGCGCGTTGCGCGCAATGATCAACGAACCGCCATTGGCCAGGGTGACAAACAGCTCCCACACCGACAGGTCGAAACACACCGACGTCGAAGCGAGCACACCTTGAATGTCCTCGCGGCTGTAGAGATGCTTCGACCAGTCGCTGAGCGCCATGATGTTGGCATGGCTGATCGATACGCCTTTGGGCTTGCCGGTGGAACCAGAGGTGTAAATCACGTAGGCAAGATTGTTCACACTCACGTCGGTGACCGGCGCGAGCGTGCTGTAGGCCGAGAGATCCAGTTGATCCAGGAGCAACACTTGCATGTCGCTGGCGAGCGACAGGGTGGCGGCTACATCGGTTTCGGTCAGCAGCACGCGAGCGCGGCTGTCTTCAAGCATGTAGGCGACCCGATCCGCCGGGTAATCCGGGTCCAGCGGCACGTACGTGCCACCAGCCTTGAGGACCGCGAGCAATGCCACCAGCAGATTGTCGGAGCGCTGCATGGCCACACCGACGCGGATTTCCGGAGCGACGCCGATGCTGATCAAACGATGCGCCAGGCGATTGGCCCGGGCATCGATATCGCCATAACTGAAGGACTGCTGGCCGAACGTCACGGCGCGCGCGTCCGGCTGGGCAGCGACCTGACGCTCGATGGCCTGGTGAATGCAAATCGGCTCAAGGTCAGCGGTTGCCTGCGGGTTCCAGTCACGCAGAATACGTTGCTCGTCGCCTTCCTCCAGCAAGTTCCACTCGCCCAGGCAGGCATCGGCGCTGGCGTGCATGCCGCGCAACAGTTGCTGCAACTGCGTTGCCAGTTTGACCACGGTGGCGGCGGCAAAGCTTGTGTGCTGATAGCTGAAGTGCACGGTCAATTGCTGATCGAGGTTGACCATCAACGTCAGCGGATAGTTGGTCTGCTCATACCGGTCAACCTCGCCAAAGCGCAGGTCAGCCGATTCGGCTTGCTGCAAGGCTTCGGCAATCGGGTAGTTCTCGAACACCAGAATGTTATCGAACAACGCCTCACCGCTCTGCCCTGCCCAACGCTGAATATCGAACAGCGGTGTGTGCTCTTGCTCGCGCAGCAACAGGTTCTGTGCCTGCACCTGTTGCAGCCATTGCGGCAACGACTGTTCGGCACGTGGGCTGGCAATGATCGGCAAGGTGTTGATGAACAGACCGATCTGCCCTTCGACGCCATTCAACTGCGCCGGTCGCCCCGATACCGTGGCGCCGAACGTGACCGTGTCCTGCCCGGTGTAGCGTTGCAACAGCAAGAGCCACGCGGCTTGCACCAGCGTGTTGACCGTGACCTTTTGCGCCCGGGCAAAACTGTTGAGTTCGGCGGTCGCGTGCGTGTCGAGGGTCAGCAGGTATTCACCCTGACCGGTGACGGTTGCATCAACGAGGTGCGGCACAGCATCGGCCAGATACGTCGGTGTCTCGAAGTCGGCCAGTTGGCCCTTCCAGAAGTTTTCCGTGACCTGCGCATCCTGCTGCGCCAACCACTCGATGTAATCGCGATAACGCCCCGCCCCCATCGCCGGCGCGTGGCCGTGATAGCGCTGCAATACATCGCCGAGCAACTGCGAGTTGCTCCAGCCGTCCATCAGAATGTGGTGCGAGGTGTAAATCAGATGGAAGCGCTCAGCCGCCACCTGCACCACGACCAGGCGCAGCAACGGTGCCGCGTGCAGATCAAAACCTTGCAGGCGTTGCTCAAGTTCCAGGGCTTTCAGGGCTGGCGCCAGGTCGCCGCGATCACGCCAGTCGAGCACGCTGAACGGCACTAGCAAGCCTTTGTGCACCACTTGCAGCGCGTTGGGTAGATCGCCTTCCCAGACAAAACCGCTGCGCAGGACTTCGTGGCTGTCCATCGCCGCTTGCCAGGCATCGCGGAAACGCTCGACCTGCAAGCCATCGACGGCCACACACATCTGGTTGATGTAATCACCGGACTGTTGCGCGTAGAGGGTGTGGAACAACATGCCCTGCTGCATCGGCGACAACGGATAAATGTCTGCAATCTGCTGCGGGCGGGTTGGCAAGCCGTCGAGCTGCGCCTGGGTCAGGCCGGCCAGCGGGAAGTCCGAAGGCGTCAGCCCAGCGACGCCCGGGGTCAGGCAATAGCCGATCAAAGCGGCCAGCTCCTCGGCGTAATCCGCCGCCAGTGCTTCGATCACAGCACTGTCGAAACGCTCGCTGCTGAATGTCCAGCCTACGCGCAATTCGCCGCCGTACACCTGACCGTTGAGGGTCAGCCAATTGCCCATTGGCGCGTCCGGGCTCTGGTCGAGACCGGCGTTGTCCGGCGCCGGTGCGAACAGCGCGCCGTCATCGCCCTCGAAACTGCCGTCGAACTGGCCGAGGTAGTTGAAGGTGATGCGCGGGGTCGGCAATTCACGCAGGCTCTGTTGTGCCTGAGCATCGCCAAGATGACGCAGTGCGCCGAAACCGATGCCCTTGTTGGGGATCGAGCGCAGTTGTTCCTTGATCTGTTTGATCGACTCGCCGGCCGTAGCTGCCGGGGTCAGGCGCACCGGGAACAGGCTGGTGAACCAGCCCACAGTGCGGGTCAGGTCAACACCGTCGAACAGCTCTTCACGACCATGACCTTCGAGCTGAATCAGTGTCGAAGCCTGCCCGCTCCAGCGGCCAATGACCCGCGCCAACGCAGTCAGCAGCAAGTCGTTGACCTGGGTGCGATACGCCGCCGGGGCTTCTTGCAGCAACTGTCGGGTCAGCTCGCTGCCGAGACGGCTCTGCACAGTGTGCGCCAGCCGATTGTGCTGACCGGCGTCGACATGTTTGCACGGCAGATTCGTGCTGACATCGCTCAGGCTGGTTTGCCAGTAAGCCAGTTCCTGCTGCAACGCCGCGCTGTTGGCGTAGCGCTGCAAGTGCTCGCTCCAGTCCTTGAAAGCACTGGTTTTCGCCGGCAGCTTCAGTGGCTGACCGTCGAGCAATTGCTGATAAGCGTTTTGCAGGTCTTCCAGCAGAATCCGCCACGACACACCGTCGACGACCAGGTGATGGATCACCAACTGCAAACGCTGGGTGCCATCGGCCAGATTCGCCAGCACCGCGCGCAACAGCGGCCCGTTCTGCAGATCGAGGCTGCGCTGGGCGCGGTTGCCCAAGGCCTCCAGCGCGGCGGCATCGGCGACGTCTTCCTGCCACAGCAGGTTATGTGGCTGATCTTCAACCGCGCGGTGCTCGGCCTGCCACACGCCGTTGTGCTGAGTGAAACTCAGGCGCAAGGCATCGTGATGCGCGACCAGCGCACGCAACACTTGCTCGATTTTCTCCCCGTCCAGCGGCTGACGCGGTTTGAGCAGCACCGACTGGTTCCAGTGATGACGCTCAGGGATTTCATCGTCGAAGAACTGCTGCTGGATCGGCAACAGCAACGCTGCGCCGGTGACCGCTTGTTGGTCGATGCTCGTTTCGTCGTCGCCCAACTGCGCGACCAGTGCCAGTCGCTGAACGGTCTGGTGCTGGAACAGGTCTTTCGGGTTCAGGCGAATACCGGCCTGACGCGCGCGGCTGACCACCTGAATCGAGATGATCGAGTCGCCACCCAATTCGAAGAAGTTATCGTTGAGGCCCACTTGCGGCAGCTTCAGCACGTCTTGCCAGATCGTGGCCAAGCGTTGTTCCAGCTCGCTTTGCGGCGCCTGATAGGTCTGCTGCGCCTGACTGGCGTCCGGCGACGGCAACGCGCTGCGGTTGAGCTTGCCGTTGGCGGTCAGCGGCAATTGCGCGAGCAGCAACAGGTGCGCCGGGATCATGTGATCCGGCAGATTTTCCTTGAGCTCGGCACGCACGCTGTCGCGCCATTGCGCTTGTTCAGCGGCGCTGGCGTCGAGTAACGCCGCATCAGTCGGCACCAGATACGCAACCAGTTGTTGACCACTGAGGCCCGGCTGCGCCAGCACCACCGCCTGGCGTACGGCAGCCTGTTCGAGCAGTTGCGCTTCGATTTCGCCCAACTCAATGCGGAAACCGCGAATCTTCACCTGATGGTCGATCCGCCCGATGTATTCGATCACGCCGTCAGCGCGATAACGCGCCAGGTCGCCGGTGCGATACAGACGACCACCGTCAGCGGCGAACGGATCGGGAATAAACCGTAACGACGTCAGATCGGCACGGTTCAGATAACCGCGCGCCAGACCGGCGCGACCGACGTACAGCTCACCGATGCTTCCCTTGGCCACCGGGTTCAGGTCGCCGTCGAGCAAGTACCACGACAGGTCCGGAATCGGCTCGCCGATCGGGCTGCTCGCGTCACGCTGCAAATCGGCCATCGACAACGGCCGGTACGTCACGTGGACGGTGGTTTCGGTGATGCCGTACATGTTGATCAGTTGCGGCGTTTGATCGCCGAAACGCTCGAACCATGGACGCAGGCTTTTCACTTCCAGCGCCTCACCGCCGAACACCACGTAACGCAGCGCCAGTTGTTGAGCGGCGTGCTCCGGGGCGCAGGCGACCTGCATCAATTGCTTGAACGCCGACGGCGTCTGGTTGAGCACGGTAATGCCTTCGCGGCACAGCAATGCGAAGAAGTCTTCCGGTGAGCGGCTGACCTCGTAAGGCACCACCACCAGTTTGCCGCCGTACAGCAGCGCGCCGAAAATCTCCCACACGGAGAAGTCGAACGCGTAGGAATGGAACAGGCTCCAGACATCCTGCGCGCCGAAATCGAACCACGCGGCGGTGGCCTCGAACAGGCGCAGCACGTTGCGATGAGCTAGCAAGGTGCCCTTCGGCTGACCGGTCGAACCCGAGGTGTAAATCACGTACGCCAGGTTATCCGCGCTCATGCTCACTTGCGGATTGCTGTCGCTGTAGCCCTCTAGGTCTTCGCGATCCTGATCGAGCATCAGGCTGCGCACCGAGTCGGGCACCGGCAGACGTGCGAGCAAATGGCTCTGGGTCAACAGCAGGTCGATGCCGCTGTCGCCGATCATGTAGCTCAGGCGTTCTTCCGGGTAGCTCGGGTCCAGCGGCACGTACGCGCCGCCCGCCTTGAGAATCGCCAACAGACCGACCAGCATGTCGAGGCTGCGCTCGACCGCGAGGCCTACGCGCACGTCCGGGCCGACGCCGCTGGCAATCAGCTTGTGCGCCAACTGGTTGGCGCGGCTGTTGAGCTCAACGTAGCTCAAGGACTGCTCGGCGTACGTCACGGCCACCGCTTGCGGTGCGCGGGCGGCCTGGGCTTCGATCAAGTGATGCAGGCACTGCTCGCTCGGGAAATCGGCCACGGCCGGGTTCCATTGCAGCAGGGTCGCTGCGCGTTCGGCGGCGTCGTGCAGCGGCAGTTCAGCGATACGCTGGCCGCTGTCGGTGACGATGCCTTGCAGCAGATTCGTCCAGTGTTGCGACAGGCGCTCGATGGTATCGAGGTCGAACAGGTCGGTGGCGTAAGTCAGCTCGGCCCAGACATTGTCGGTCGATTCAAAGGTGTTCAGGGTCAGATCGAACTGCGCAGTATTCGACGCCCAAGGCAAGCCTTCGATCTGCAGTTGCGGCAGGCGTGTCGCGCCCTGCGCCTGACGCGCCTGGCTCTGGTGGTTATGCATCACCTGGAACAGCGGACTGTGGCTGAGGCTGCGTTCCGGTTGCAGCGCGTCGACCAGTTGCTCGAATGGCAGATCCTGATGGGCCTGAGCGCCGAGCACGGTGCTCTTCACTTGTTGCAACAGGCTGCGGAAGGTTTGCTGACTGTCGAATTCAGCCTTGAGCACTTGGGTGTTGACGAAGAAGCCAATCAGCCCTTCAGTATCGACCCGATTACGGTTGGCCACGGGCACGCCAACACGGATGTCGGCCTGACCGCTGTAGCGGTGCAGCAAGGTCTGGAACGAGGCCAGCAGCAGCGCGAACAGGGTGACGTTTTCACGCTGCGCGACTTGCTTGAGCGCTGAAGCCAGTTCGAGGCTCAGCGGGATGTCGCGACGCGCGCCGCGATAGCTTTGCTCGGCGGGACGTGGACGGTCGGTCGGCAGCTCCAGCAACGGCTGATCACCATCGCCGAGTTGCGCGGTCCAGTAATTCAGCTGACGCTCGCGCTCACCGGCGTCCATCCACTGTTTCTGCCACACGGCGTAGTCGGCGTATTGCACCGGCAGCGCCGGCAATTGCGCGGTCTGGCCCTGGCTGTACGCGGCGTACAACGCCACCAGCTCATCGACCATGATGTTCATCGACCAGCCATCGGAGACGATGTGGTGCAAGGTAATCACCAGCGCATGGTCATCGGCGGCCAGGCGCAGCAATTTGACCCGCAACAACGGGCCTTGCTGCAGGTTGAACAGGTGCAGGGTTTCTTCGGCGACCAGCGCTTGCAACGCGGCATCGTCCAGCCCGGCAACGTCCTGCACTTGCAGATCCAGCGTGCCCTGCGTCTGAATCACTTGCAGGGTTGTGCCCTGCTCTTCGACGAAGCAGGTGCGCAGGGATTCGTGGCGCTCGATCAACGCATTGAAGCTTTGCTGCAATGCCGGCAGATTCAGCTCACCGCGCAGACGCAGCGCAGCCGGGACGTGATAGGCCGTGCTGGTCGGTTCCAGCTGCCAGAGGAACCATTGGCGTTCCTGCGCATAGGAAAGCGCCAACGGTTGCAGACGCGGCAGCGCGACAATCGGCGGTTCCTGAGTGGCCTGGTCGACACCCAATGCAGCAACGAAATCTTCCAGCGTGCTGTGCTCGAACAGCGTGCGCAGCGGCACTTGAACGTTCAGCGTCTGACGCACACGGGAGACCACTTGCGTTACCAGCAAGGAATGGCCGCCGAGTTCGAAGAAGTTGTCACTGAGGCCGACACGCTCAAGCTTGAGCACCGCTTGCCAGATCTCGGCGACGGCGTGTTGAGTAGCGGTTTGTGGCGCGATGTAAGTTGATTGCAACTGGCTGGCGTCGGGGGCCGGCAAGGCTTTGCGGTCGACTTTGCCGTTGGGGGTCAGCGGCAGCTGCGCAAGGAACAGCAGGTGCGCCGGCACCATGTATTCCGGCAGTTCAGCCTTGAGGCTGGCTTTCAATTCAGCACGCAGTTCGACTTCATCAACAGTGCTGGCGGATGGCACCACATAGCCGACCAATTGTGGTCCGGTCGGGCCGTCCTGTGCGACCACAACGGTTTCGCGCACGCTGTCGAATGCGAGCAAGCGCGCTTCGATCTCGCCAAGCTCGATACGGAAACCACGGATTTTCACTTGATGGTCGATGCGCCCGATGTACTCGATCACGCCTTCTGCGCGATAACGGGTCAGGTCGCCGGTGCGGTACAGACGCGCACCGTTTGCCGAGAACGGATCCGGCACAAACCGTTCAGCGGTCAGACTCGGGCGCTGGAAGTAACCACGGGCCAGACCGTCACCGCCAATCAGCAATTCACCGGGTGCGCCGAGCGGATTGAGCTCAAGGTCGCTGCCAAGGATGTACAGCGCGGTGTTGTCGATCGGCGTGCCGAGGAACGGCCGGCTGTGGTCCGCGCTCAGTGCGTGTTGCGCCGACCAGATCGTGGTTTCGGTCGGGCCATACAGGTTCCACACGCTCGGCGTCAGCGCCAGCATGCGCTTGGCCAGTTCCTGCGGCAGCGCTTCACCGCCACAGAGGAATGTGCGGCCATTGAGAATGGCCGAGTGCTCGTTGTCGAGCAGCATGCGCCAGGTCGATGGCGTGGCTTGCAGCACGCTGACGGCGTGACGTTCGATCAACGCCAGCACCGCTTGCGGGTCTTGATGCACGTCCTTGCCGGTCAGCACCACACAGGCGCCGGCGAGCAACGGGCCGTAGATTTCCAGGCCGAAAATATCGAAGGAGAACGTGGTCAGCGACAGCATGCGATCCGCAGCGGCAATCCCCGGCTGCTTGATCATGCTCGCGACAAAGTTGCTCAGCGCCGCGTGGCGCACCATCACGCCTTTCGGTTTGCCGGTGGAGCCGGAGGTGTAGATCGTGTACGCCAAGTGCTCGCCATTGACGGCGACGCTCGGCGCGGTCTGTGGATAAGTCGCCAGCCAGTCACCTGGCTGATCGAGCAACAGGGTTTGCACACCCGCCGGGATCGGCAGCTGCGCTTGCAAATGCGTTTGGGTCAGCAGCAATTGCAGGCCGCTGTCCTCAATCATGTAGGCCAGACGATCTTCTGGATACGCTGGGTCCAGCGGCACATAAGCACCGCCGGCCTTGAGGATCGCCAACAGGCCGACGATCATTTCAACGCTGCGCTCGACCGCGATGCCGACCAGCTGATCCGGGCCGACGCCGGCCTCGATCAGATGACGCGCCAGTTGATTGGCCCGGGCATCCAGTTCGCCATACGTCAGTACGTCGTTGCCGATGATCAGCGCCGTGGCCTGCGGGTTTCGTTGCGCCTGCAAGGCAAAGTCCTGCTGCACGCACTCGGCCTGCGCGCTGTGATCCGCCACACGCAACCAGTCCTGCAACAACACGCCGTGTTCGGCACTTTCCAGCAGCGGCAGTTCGCCAACCCGTTGAGTCGGTGCAGCCACAATACCTTGCAACAGGTTTTGCCAGTGACGCGCCAGACGCTCGACCGTTTCCGGCTTGAACAGATCGGTGGCGTAGGTCAATTCGGCGGCGAAACCGTCATTCGATTCGTAAGTATTGAGGGTCAGATCGAACTGCGCGGTGCGCCCTTCCCACTGCACATCCTCGACGCTCAGCTGCGGCAGTTGCACCGCGCTACGGCCCTGATCACGGCTGGTCTGGTGGTTGAACATCACCTGGAACACCGGGCTGTGGCTCAGGCTGCGTTCCGGTTGCAGCGCTTCGATCAACTGTTCGAACGGCAGATCCTGATGCGCCTGCGCGGCCATCGCCGCTTGCTTGACTTGGGCCAGCAATTGATTGAACGGCAGTTGCCCGTTGACCTCGGCATTGAGTACCTGGGTGTTGACGAAGAAGCCGATCAGGCCTTCGGTCTCAACCCGGTTGCGGTTGGCGGTCGGCACGCCGACACGAATCTGCGCCTGACCGCTGTAGCGATGCAGCAACGCTTGAAACGACGCCAGCAAAACCATGAACAGGCTGGCGCCTTCGCGCTGCGCCAGTTGTTTGAGCGCATCGCCGAGGGTGGCTGGCAGGTCCAGTTGCAGGCGCGCACCGCGCAGGCTTTGCACTGCCGGACGCGGAAAATCGATCGGCAGTTCCAGCACCGGCTGCTCGCCGTCCAGTGTCTTGATCCAGTAAGCCAGTTGTCGCTCACGCTCGCCTGCTTCCAGCCAGTGGCGCTGCCAGATCGCGTAGTCGGCGTATTGCACCTCCAGTTCCGGCAATGCCAGTGGCTGCCCGGCGGTGTCGGCGGCGTAATGCTGGATCAGCTCGTTGACCAGCACTTTGATCGACCAGCCATCGGCGATGATGTGGTGCTGGATCAACACCAGCACATGATCATCATCGGCGACTTTGAGTAATGCCACGCGCAGCAGCGGACCCTGTTGCAGATTGAACGGGCGCGCAGTTTCGCCTTCGACAAACGCCTTGATCGCCGCCTCTTCGCCAGCGCTGTCGAGGCCTGCCGGCAGCGGTGCCAGGGTGATCCGCAGCGGCAATTGCGGGTGAATCACCTGGCAGAAGGTTTCGCCGTGCTCGGCAAACGTGGTGCGCAAACTTTCATGACGCGCCGCCACCGCATTGAAGCTGCGTTCCAGCGCCGCCACATCCAGTTGCCCCTTGAGGCGCAAGGCGCTGGGGATGTGATACGCAGTGCTGTGCGGGTCCATTTGCCAGAGGAACAGTTGGCGTTCCTGAGCGTACGACAGAGGAATCGCTGCAAACCCGGAACGTGTTTCCGGGATCGGCAGGTTGGCCGGAGAGACGCCCTCTTCGAGCATCTTTTCCAGGTACAGCTTACGTTTGTCCAGCGGCAGAGTGATAAAGCGCTTGGCTACCCTCAAAGCAACACTCTTGTCCATCAGACTTCCTCCATATCGTCAAGCAGGGCTTCCAGCTTGCTCAGTTTCTGTTCGTTGATTGCCCCGCCTCCTGTATCGAGGCGAGCGACAAAGTCGCTCAGGACGGGGTGCTGGAATAACAGTTGCGGGGTCAGCGTCAGGCCCAGTTCGAGGGCGATGCGCGACACCACGTTGACCGCCAGCAGCGAGTGCCCGCCCAGTTCGAAGAAGTGATCGTTCAGACCAATGCGTTGAACCTCGAGCACTTGCTGCCAGATCGCCGCGACCTGCTGCTCAAGCTCACTCTGCGGCGCGACGTACGCGGCCTGCATCTGGCTGGCATCCACCGCTGGCAGGGCCTTGCGGTCGAGTTTGCCGTTGGGGGTCAGTGGCAACTGCTCAAGGAACAGCAGGTGCGCGGGAATCATGTAGTCAGGTAACGAAGACTTGAGGCCAGTCTTTAGTCCGTCGCGCAGTTGCCGTTGCGCTTCGCCGTCGTACAGATCCAGTTGCGGGGCGACCACGTAGGCCACCAGTTGCGCACCGCCCTCTCCTTCAACGGCCAGCACCGCCGCTTCGGTGACCGCCGGTTGAGCGAGCAATCGCGCCTCGATCTCGCCCAGTTCGATGCGGAATCCACGAATTTTCACCTGATGGTCGATTCGGCCCATGTACTCCAGCGCGCCCTCTTCGCGTTCACGAATCAGGTCGCCGGTGCGGTACATGCGCTCGCCATTGCCGACGAACGGGTTCGGTACAAAGCGCTCGGCGGTCATCGCCGCACGCCCCAGATAACCGCGCGTGATGCCGGCGCCGGACAAGTAAAGTTCTGCCGAAACCCCATGCGGCACCGCTTGCAGATCGGCATCCAGCAAGTGACTAGCGCTGTGATCGAGGGCACGACCGATGCGCGGCTGGCCACCGGCGATGCGGCGGGTCCAGGTCGAATAGGTGGTGTCTTCCGACGGACCGTAGAGGTCGTAGACGTGCTCTACGGTTGGCTGTTGATACAACGCGTCGACCAAGGCTTGCTTGAGCGGCTCACCGGCCAGATTGATGATGCGCACACTCGGCGGAATCTGCCCGGCGCGTTGCAGCGCAGCAATGGCCGACGGCACGGTGTTGATCAGGCGTACCTGATCACGCGCCGGCAGGTTCGCCAGCTCCAAAGCGTTACGCGCGATGATCAGCGAACCGCCATTGGCCAACGTGACAAACAGCTCCCACACCGACAGATCGAAGCACACCGAAGTCGAAGCCAATACGCCTTGAATATCGTCGCGGCTGTAGACCTTGGCCGACCAGTCGATCAGCGCCATGACATTGCGGTGAGCAATCGCCACGCCTTTCGGCTTGCCAGTGGAACCGGAGGTGTAGATCACGTAGGCGAGGTTGTCCGGCTGCACCTTCGTTTCAGGTGCGACGGCGGAATAGCCGCTCAACGACACCTGATCCATCAGCAGCACTTGCGTATCGCCCGCTACGCTCAGGGTTGCGGCGACCGCTTGCTCGGTAAGCAACACCCGCGCACGGCTGTCTTCGAGCATGTAGGCAACGCGATCCGCCGGGTAATCCGGGTCCAGCGGCACATACGCGCCGCCGGACTTGAGCACCGCCAGCAAGGCAATCAGCAGCTGTTCGGAACGCGGCATCGCCACACCCACGCGCACTTCCGGGCCGACACCCAGCTCGATCAATTTGTGCGCCAGGCGATTGGCCTGCGCATCCAGTTCGGCGTAGGTCAGTTGCGTATTGGCGAAGGTCACCGCCAGCGCATCCGGGGTCGTCGCCACTTGGCGGGCAATGCCCTGATGAATGCACAACTCGGTGACGAAGTCGGCCTCGACGCTCGTGACGTTGTCGATCAGGTTCAAGTCGCTCAACGAGCCTTCAGCCGCTTCGACCATCTGCCCGAGCAGACGCTGCAGACTTTCACCCAACTGCGCCACGCTCGCCGCCGCAAAACTGTCGCGCTGGTAGCTGAAATGCACCGACAGTTGCGCGCCCATGCTCACCAGCAGCGTCAGCGGATAGTTGGTCTGTTCCTGATTGACCACCGCACCGAAACGCAAACCCTGCGGCGCACCGCGCTCCAGCGCTTCGCCAATCGGGTAGTTCTCGAACACCATCAGGCTGTCGAACAACGCGTCACCGCCCTGCCCGGCCCAGCGCTGAATGTCCGCCAGCGGTGTGTGTTCGAACTCGCGTGAAGCGAGGTTCTGCGCCTGCACGGCTTGCAGCCAACTGGCCAGACTTTGCTGCGCTTGCGGCGCGGCCACCACTGGCAAGGTGTTGATGAACAGCCCGATCTGCTCCTCGGCACCCGGCAGATCCGCCGGACGCCCGGCCACGGTCGCGCCGAACGCCACGCAGTCCTTGCCGGTGTAGCGCTGCAACAGCAACAGCCACGCGGCTTGCACCAGGGTGTTGACGGTGACTTTCGAGGCACGGGCGAATTCACCCAGACGCAGACTCAGATCCGCGCCCAGCACTTGGTAATGGTCGCCATAACCGACACTTGGCAAACCGTCGACTGGCCGTGCGATGGCGTTGGCCAGACGCGTCGGCTCTTGCAGATTGACCAGCGTCGTCAGCCAGTAGGCTTCAGCCGCCGTTGCATCCTGACGTTGCAGCCAGCCAATGTAATCGCGATAGCGACCCGCCGAACGCGGCACCGCTTCGCCGCGATAGTGCTGCAACACTTCGCCGAGCAACTGCGCGCTGCTCCAGCCGTCCATCAAAATGTGATGGTTGGTGTAGATCAGGTGATGACGATCAGTCGCCGTGCGCACCAGCACCAGACGCAGCAGCGGCGCACAGGTCAGGTCCAGGCCCAATGCGCGTTCCTCGTCAGCGAGGGTTTGCAGCGCCGTGTCCAGATCAGCTTTGCCGTGCCAGTCGAGCACGCTGAACGGCACGTCCACCTGGCGTTGCACCACTTGCACCGGTTGCGGCAAGTCGCCCTGCCAGAAGAACCCGGTACGCAGAATGTCGTGGGCATCCACCACCGCTTGCCAGGCGGCGCGGAAACGCTGCGGCTCGACGCCCTCGACGTCCAGACGCATCTGGTTGATGTAGTCGCCGTTGCCATGTTCGAGCAGGGTGTGGAACAGCATGCCCTGCTGCATCGGCGACAGCGGGTAGATGTCATCGATGCCTTGCGGTTCCAGCACCAGTGCATCCAGTTGCGCTTGCGACAGTTGCGCCAGCGGGAAGTCCGATGGCGTCACGCCACGGTTGCCGCTGTCGCAACAGTGGCCGATCAGTGCTGTCAGCTCCTGCACATAGTCATCGGCCAGACGCTGGATAGTCGCCGCGTCGAACATGGCGCTGCTGTAGGTCCAGCTCAAATCCAGCTCGCCGCCGAAGACTTTGCCGTTCAAGGCCAGCGGATTGCCCAGCGGGCCTTGCATATTGACTTCTGCGCCGCCGGATTCGCTGGTCGGTGCGAACAACGCCTCATCCGCCTCGGCAAAACTGCCGTCGAACTGGCCTAGATAGTTAAAGGTCAGGCGCGGCGCCGGCAAGCCTTGCAGTGCCTCGCGAGACTGCGCATCGCCCAGATGTGCCAGCGCACCGAAACCGATGCCTTTGTGCGGGATTGCCCGCAGCTGCTCCTTCACTTGCTTGAGCGATGCGCCCAACTCGGTGACCGGCGACAGACGCGCCGGAAACACGCTGGTGAACCAGCCGACGGTGCGGGTCAGGTCGATGCTGTCGAAGAGGTCTTCGCGACCATGGCCCTCCAGCAAAACCAGCGCATGGTCGTCACCGGTCCAGCGCACCATCACCCGCGCCAGTGCCGTCAGCAGCAGATCGTTGACCTGTGTGCGATAGGCGGCCGGCGCATCCTGCAGCAACTGGCGGGTGAGGTTTTTGTCGAGGTTGCGGCGGATCGTCAGCGCCTGATCGTGTTGCTGCCCACCGTGCGGATGGTCATAAGGCAAGGCAGCCGAAGCGCCCTGCAACTGTTGTTGCCAGAAGCCCAGTTCGGCCTGCAATGCAGGGGTTGCTGCGTAGTCCTGCAAGGCTGCCGCCCAGGCTTTGACTGCACTGGTTTTCGCCGGCAATTGCACGGACGCGCCAGCGCTGAGCTGCCGATAAGCGTTCTGCAGATCCTCGAACAGAATCCGCCACGACACGCCATCGACCACCAGGTGATGAACGATCAGCAACAGACGCTGAGTGCCATCCGCCAGGTTCGCCAGCACCGCGCGAATCAGCGAGCCGCCGCTCAGTTGCAAGCTGCGTTGAGCCTTGTCACCCAGCGCCTCAAGAGCAGCAAGATCAGCCACCTCGACGTGCCAGAGAATGGTCTCGCCGGCTTGCGCCGCAACGTCGCGGTACTGCGCGACCCAGTCCTCTGTCTGCTCGACAAACTCCAGACGCAAGCTGTCGTGATGCAGCACCAGCGCATCCAGCGCCTGTTCCAGCCGCTGCGCGTCCAGCGCCTGCATCGGCTTGAGCATCACCGACTGGTTCCAGTGATGACGATCGGGAATCGCCTGCGCGAAAAATTCCTGATGGATCGGCAGCAGCGCCGTGCTGCCGGTGACCGGTTGCTGATCGATCAATTGCAGCGCTTCGCCGGTCTGCGCCACCAACGCCAGTGCGGCGATGGTCTGGTGCTGGAACAGGTCTTTCGGTGTAAAGCGAATCCCGGCCTGCCGCGCGCGGCTGACCACCTGAATCGAAATGATCGAGTCGCCGCCCAGTTCGAAGAAGTTGTCGCTGACGCCCACTTGCTCAAGCTTGAGCACGTCCTGCCAGATCGTCGCCAGTTGCTGTTCCAGCGCGGTTTGCGGTGCAACGTAAGTTTGCTGCAGTTGGCTGACGTCCGGTTTCGGCAGGTTCTTGCGATCCAGTTTGCCGTTCGGCGTCAGCGGCATGCGCTCCAGACGCAGCACATACGCCGGCACCATGTGCGCTGGCAACGTGGCCTTGAGTTGTGCACGCAGTTGATCGGTGAAGTCGGCACGGCTTGCATCGCCGACCACGTACGCCACCAGACGCTTGCCACTGCCGGCGCTACCTTCCTGGGCAACGACCACCGCTTCACGCACGCCGTCGAGGGCTTGCAGCGCCGCTTCGACTTCGCCCAGCTCGATGCGGAAGCCACGAATCTTCACCTGATTATCGATGCGATCCAGGTAGTCGAACGTGCCGTCGACACGCTGGCGAACGAGGTCACCGGTGCGATAGAGCAAGCCACCCGTGGTGCTGAACGGGTCAGCCACAAAACGCTCGGCAGTCAGCCCCGGACGGTTCAGATAACCCCGCGCCAGCCCTGTACCTCCGAGGTACAGCTCGCCGGCCATGCCTTGCGGCAGCAGGTTCAGATCAGCGTCGAGCACATAAGCGCTACGGTCGCCAATGCGGCTGCCGATTGGCGCATACGCGGCGCCACACGGCACCTCGCGCCCGGCCTTCCAGATCAGCGGCGTGACCACGGTTTCGGTCGGGCCGTAACCGTTGATGATGTAGTCCGGATCGAGCGCGCGTTTGACCCGCTCGAAACTGGCGTTCGGCACCGCATCACCGCCGAAGCAATAGATGCGCACTTTGGGCGGATTGCCAACGCGCTCGGCGTGTTCGGCCAGTTGTTGCAGGTACACCGGGGGGAATGCGACCACGGTCACGCCGTGTTCGATCATCGCGTTGTAGGTCTGCTCGGGTGTCCACAAGGTGTCGTCGCGAATCAGCAGCGACGCGCCGTGGGTCAGGCTGGTCAGCCAGCGCTCGTGGGCACCGTCGAAGGCGAACGACATGAAATGGAATTCACAGTCACTGTCGCGCATTTCATAGCGCTGACCGATGGCCTGGCAATGCATGGCCAACGGACCGTGGGCGACGCTGACGCCTTTCGGATTGCCGGTGGAGCCGGAGGTATAGATCACGTAGGCGAGGTTGTGCGGATCGAGTTGCACTTGCGGCGCCTTGATCGGCAACTCGCGCAAATCGAGGCGATCCAGCTCCAGCAGCGGCACCGATTCATCGACCGGCAATTGCGCCGACACCGACGAGTCGCTGATCAACAACGCCAGCCCGGAATCTCCGATCAGATAGGCCAGGCGTTCGCGTGGGTAGCTGGTGTCCAGCGGCACATAAGCGCCGCCCGCCTTGAGCACGGCCAGCAGCGCGACGATCACCGATTCACTGCGCGGCAGGGCTACGCCAACGCGGGTTTCCGCGCCGACGCCACGGGCGATCAGCGCGTGCGCCAGTTGGTTGGCGCGCTGATCGATCTCGCCGTAGCTGAAATGCTCACCGTTGAAGATCACCGCCGTGCGCTGCGGATTTTGCGCAGCCAGCGCGGCAATGCGCTGATGCACGCCGATGTCCACCGGGTAGGGCTGCGGATGGTTTTCGGCTTGCTGGCGGGTTTGTTCGTCAGCGCTGGCTAAGGCGATTTCACCGAGGTTGCGCTCAGCCGATACGGCGAACTGCTCAAGCAATTGCAGCAGGTGCCGGCTGATACCTTCGATGACATCGCCGGCGAACTGGCCGCGATCAAAGCTGTAGTGCAACGCCAGTTGCTGACCGAGGGTGACCGCCACACTCAGCGCGTAATGGGTCTGTTCGAGGTTGCCGACATCACCGAATGTCAGCCCTTGCCCGGCCTGACTCAGCGCCTGGGCAATCGGGTAGTTTTCGAACACCAGAATATTGTCGAACAGTGCTTCACCGCCCTGCCCGGCCCAACGCTGGATGTCCGCCAGTGGCGTGTGCTCGAAGTCGCGCAGGCTGAGGTTTTGCGCCTGTACCGCTTGCAGCCAGCTGCCAACGCTTTGATCCGGACGCGGCGCGCCAATCACCGGCAAGGTGTTGATGAACAGACCGACCTGTTGCTCGATGCCTGGCAGATCCGCCGGACGCCCGGCCACGGTCGCACCGAACGCCACGGTTTCGTGACCGGTATAGCGTTGCAGCAACAGCAGCCACGCCGCTTGCACCAAGGTGTTGACGGTGACTTTTTGCTGGCGGGCAAAGGTTTCCAGCGCCTGGGTGCGTTGCACGTCCAGCGTCAGGTAGTGATCGCCGTGGCCGCTGGCAATCTCGCCAGCGGTGGCCGCGCGCGCCAACCGGGTCGGCTCTTGCAGGGCAGCCAATTGGCCGCTCCAGAAATCTTCACTCAGTTGGCCGTCCTGACGTTGCAGCCAGGCGATGTAATCGCGATAACGTCCGCCGCCAGTTACCGGCGTGCGACCGCTGTAGCGCTGCAAGACTTCACCGAGCAACTGCGAATTGCTCCAGCCGTCCATGAGGATGTGGTGATGGGTGTAAATCAGGTGCCATTGCTCGGCGCCGGTCTGCACCAGCAGCAGTCGCAGCAGTGGCGCACAGGTCAGGTCAAAGCCTTGCTGACGCTCGGCATCGGCCAGCGCAGCGAGCGCTGTTGGCTGATCCTTGCGGTCGCGCCAGTCCAGCGTGCTGAACGGCAGTTGCACGTGCCTGTGGACGATCTGCAGCGGCTGCGCCAGCTCGCCCTGCCAGACGAAACCGCTGCGCAAAATGTCCTGCGCATCGACGGTGGCCTGCCACGCGGCGCGGAAACGTTCGGGATCGAGACCCTCGACGTCGACGCGCAACTGGTTGATGTACTCACCCGCCGCTTGTTCATAAAGGGTATGGAACAGCAGGCCCTGTTGCATCGGCGACAGCGGATAAACATCATCGAGTTGACCTGCCGGCACCGGCAACTCATCCAGTTGAGCCTGGGTCACGCGGGCCAGCGGGAAGTCCGATGGCGTTGCTTGCGCGGCTTGCAACGTGCAGCAATGTTCAATCAGCGCATGCAGTTCCAGCGCGTATTGATCGACCAGGTACTGCACGGTCGCGCTGTCGAACATCTCGCGGCTGAACCCCCAGTTCATCGACAGCTCACCGCCATAGACCTGGCCTTCCAGCGTCAGCCAGTTGGCCAACGGCGCTGCCGGATCCTGCGCAACGCCGCTGGTTTCAGCGGACGGCACGAACAGCGCCGCGTCGTCGAACTGACGGTCGAACTGGCCGAGGTAGTTGAAGGTAATCCGTGGCGGCGCCAACGTTGCCAGTTCGGCACGCACCGATGGCGCAGCCAGATAACGCAGCACGCCGTAGCCCAGACCTTTGTCCGGCACGGCGCGCAGTTGCTCCTTGATCGACTTGATCGACCCGTCGAGATCGTCGGCGGCCGTCAGATTGACCGCGAACAAACTGGTGAACCAGCCCACGGTGCGGGTCAGGTCGATGTCATCGAAGAGGTCTTCGCGACCATGCCCCTCTAGCTCGATCAGCGTGCCGGGCTGACGGGTCCAGCGACTGATGGTGCGCGCCAGTGCGGTCAACAACAGATCATTGACTTGCGTGCGATACGCCGCCGGCGCCTGTTGCAGCAACTGACGGGTACGCTCGGCGTCGAGGCGCCACTCGATTTTCTCGCCATGCAGGTTTTGCAGGCTGCCATCGGGACGTTCGCACGGCAGATCCTGCGCACCTTGATGCTGGGTTTTCCAGTAATCCAGTTGTTCATCGAAGCGTGCAGCAGCGCTTTCCAGACGCGCGGTCCAGCTCTGGAAGGCATTGGTTTTGGCCGGCAACTGAATGCCTCCGCCCGCCGAGCGCTGCTCGTAAGCCTGTTGCAAATCTTCCAGCAGCACGCGCCAGGAAACGCCGTCCACCGCCAAGTGGTGAATGATCAGGTTCAGGCGCTGAGTGCCATCGGTCAGCGTCACCAGCAATGCACGCAACAGCGGACCGTTCTGCAAGTCGAGGCTGCGCTGGGCTTCGTTGCACAGCGCCTGCAATTGCTCAGCAGTCTCGGCGTCACGCAGCCACAGCTCAGCACTGTCGACCAACGGGCCGTGGCTTTGCTGCCACCCTTCGGCGCTTTCGACAAAGCGCAGGCGCAAGGCGTCGTGATGATTGATCACGTGCGCCAGCGCAGCATCAAGCCACTGTGCATTCAAGGTGTCGCGCGGGGTCAGCAGCAGCGACTGGTTCCAGTGCTCACGCAGCGGCATCGCGCGGCTGAAGAAATGCTGCTGGATCGGCCCGAGCACGGCGCCGCCGGTCACCGGCCCTTGATCTACCGAGGTCTGATTATCCAGCGTGGCAACCAGCGCAAGACTGCGCACGGTCTGGTACTGGAACAGGTCGCGCGGGCTGATACGAATCCCGGCCTGTCGCGCACGGCTGACCACTTGAATCGAAATGATCGAGTCGCCGCCCAGTTCGAAAAAGTTGTCCTCCAGGCCCACGCGCTCAAGTCCCAGCACGTCTTGCCAAATCGCCGCCAGCGCTTTTTGCAGCGCATCCTGCGGCGCGACGAACGCTTGTTGTGGCGCCGCATCCGGTTGCGGCAAGGCTTTGCGATCGAGTTTGCCGTTGGCCGTTACCGGCAATTTCGGCAGAGTGATCAGGTAGGTCGGCACCATGAATTCCGGCAGGCTGCCGAGCAGCCACGCCTTGACGTCCTGTTGCCATTGCTCGTCCGGCTGAGCATTTTCCAGCACCAGATAAGCCACCAAATGCTTGCCGCCCTGCACCAGCACCACCGCTTCGCGCACCAGCGGATGCTGCATCAGGCGGGTTTCGATTTCACCCAATTCGATGCGCAGACCGCGCAGTTTCACTTGATGGTCGAGACGACCGAGGTATTCGATCACGCCATCGGCACGCTGGCGCACACGGTCACCGGTGCGGTACAGGCGCTCGCCGTCGTGGAACGGGCACGGCACAAAACGCTCGGCGGTCAGCGCCGGACGCTGGTGATAACTGCGCGCGAGACCGGCGCCGCCCAGATACAGTTCGCCAGCCACGCCACTTGGCACCGGCAGCAACTCGGCGTCGAGGACGTGGGTGCGCAGGTTGGCGATTGGCCGGCCGATCGGCACGCTGTCCGCGCCTTCGTCAACGCAGGTCCAGTGAGTTACGTCGATTGCCGCTTCGGTCGGGCCGTAGAGGTTATAGAGGCCGGCGTTCGGCAGTTTGGCGAAGACTTGCAATTGCGCATCCAGCGGCAAGGCTTCACCGCTGCAGACGATGCGCTTGAGGCCCATGCAGCTTTCGACACCCGCCTCATGAATGAACGCCTGCAACATCGACGGCACAAAGTGCAACGTACTGATGCCGTGGCGGTTGATGATGTCGATCAGTTGCAGCGGATCGCGGTGCGCACCTGGCGCGGCAACCACCAGACGCGCGCCGGTCAGCAGCGGCCAGAAGAATTCCCAGACCGACACGTCGAAGCTGAACGGGGTCTTCTGCAACACCGAATCGCTGGCGTCGATCGCGTACGCTTCCTGCATCCAGCACAAGCGGTTGACCAGCGCCGCGTGGCTGTTGCCGGCGCCTTTCGGTTTGCCGGTGGAACCCGAGGTGTAAATCACATAGGCCAGGTTCAGCGGATCGACGCTGACTTCAACACGACTGTCGCTGTAGCGGTCGAGCAGACCCGGCTGATTCAGCGTGATGACCTGCACGCCGTCAGTCGGCAGCGATGCCAGCAAAGCATCCTGGGTCAGCAGCAAGGTGATGCCGCTGTCCTCGATCATGTACGCCAGACGCTCCTGCGGGTACTCCGGATCCAGTGGCACATAAGCGCCGCCAGCCTTGAGAATCGCCAGCAGCGCGACAACCATTTCCACCGAACGCAGAGCACAAACGCCGACCAGACTGTCGGCCCGCACGCCTTGTTCACCCAGCAAATGCGCGAGGCGGTTGGCCCGCGCATCCAGTTCGGCGTAGCTCAGCGTCTGCTCACCGAACAGCAGCGCAGGCGCATTCGGCGTGCGCGCAACCTGCGCTTCGATCAACTGGTGTATCGGGGTTTGCGTCGGATAAACCGCGTGAACGTTGTTCCAGTCATGCACCAGCGTGTGCTGTTCATCAGCCTCCAGCAGCGGCAGTTCGCCGACCCGTTGCGACGGATCGGCGACCATGGCCGTGAGCAAGCGCAACCAATGGCGCGCCATGCGCTCGATGGTCGCCGGCTCGAACAAGTCGCTGGCGTACGTCAGCGCCGCATGCAGCTTGCCACCCTTCTCGTAGGTATCGAGGGTCAGGTCGAACTGGGTGGTACGGCTCTGCCAGTCGAGGCTGTTCAGCAGTAGACCGGAGGCCGTGCGGATGCTGGCGATGTCCGCCACTTGCGGCTGATGGTTGTACATCACCTGAAACAGCGGCGTGTGACTGAGGCTGCGTTCCAGCTTCAGCGCTTCGACCAGTTGCTCGAACGGCAGATCCTGATGCGCCTGAGCGCCGAGCGCGGTTTCTTTGATCGCGCGCAGCAGGTCATCGACCCGCGTCTGCCCGTCCAGTCGGGTACGCAACACCTGAGTGTTGACGAAGAAGCCGATCAGCCCTTCGATTTCGCCACGGTTGCGATTGGCAATCGGCACGCCGACACGGATGTCGGTCTGGCCGGTGTAGCGATGCAGCAGCGCGTTGAAGGCGCCGAGCAAGAGCATGAACAACGTGACTTGATGCTGCTGAGCGGTGTTGCGCAGTTGCTCGGCCAGTTGTTCATCGACAGCGAACTCATAGCGAGTGCCGCGATAGCTCGGCATCGCCGGACGCGAATGATCCAGCGGCAGCTCCAGCACCGGGTGTTCGTCGCCCAGTTGCGCCTGCCAGTAATCGAGTTGGCGCGCCTGTTCGCCCGCCTCCAGCCAGCGGCGCTGCCACAAGGCGTAGTCGCTGTACTGGATTGGCAGCGCGGCCAGTTGCGGCTGCTGGCCGGCATCGAACGCGTCGTAGCAACGAATGAATTCGTCGATCAACACGTTCATCGACCAGCCATCAGAAACGATGTGGTGCAGAGTCAGCAGCAGCACATGCTCCTGCTCGGCGAGTTTGAGCAACGTCACCCGCAGCAGCGGACCCACGGCCAGATCGAATGGAACCACCGATTGTTGCTCGGCGGCCTGCACCACAGCCTGCTCACGCTCGCTGGCCGGCAGTGTGCTGAAGTCTTCATGGCGGATCACCAACGGCGCGCTGGCCGGCACTTGCAGCAGACTGTCATCGGCCTGGCGCTGGAACACCGTACGCAGGGTTTCGTGGCGCTCGACCAGGCTGGCGAAGGCTTGCTCCAGTGCCGCCAGGTTCAAGCGGCCACTGAGCCGTACCGCGCCTGGCAAGTTATAGGCGCCACCTTGGGGATCCAGCTGCCAGAGAAACCACATGCGTTGCTGTGCGTAAGACAGCGCCTGCCGATCCTCGGCTTCGACGCCGGTCGGAATCGGAAACCGCGAAAAATCCACCCCTTCCCTCTGCAGGGCAGCGAGGAACATCTGGCGCTTTTCCAGGGGCAACCCGATAAACCGGCGAGCGAGTTTCAAGGAGTCTTCAGCATTCATTTCTTAGCATCCGGATCAGTAGGCAGGAAGCACAAAGGCACGTCGTCCCTATAAAACGAATGCAGACCGGAAAAATTAGCGAATGAGAACAACTGTCAGGTGGGAGGTATAACGAAGGTTATCTGTCGTCAACACAACCCCTGTAGGAGCTGACGAGTGAAACGAGGCTGCGATCTTTTGATCCTGTTTTAAAGCTCAGGATCAAAGGATCGCAGCCTGCGGCAGCTCCTACAGGAGGGCACCGCGTAGTGTTCAGGCAGTCGCGGCCATGGCGTGGCGGCGATGATGCACATCGAGCTGATCCTTGATCACCTTCAATACCTTCGCTTCATGCTCATGAATAAAGAAGTGCCCGCCGGCGAGCATGTCCACCGAGAAACTGCCGCGGGTTTCCTTGCTCCAGCCGATCAATTGCTCGGTGGTGGCGCGGTCAGCCTTGCCGCCGAGCACATGCACCGGGCAGTTGAGCAGCGGTCGCGCCAGCGGCTCGAACTTGCCGCACAGTTGAAAATCCGCGCGCAGGATCGGCAGGGTCAGACTCATCAGCTCTTCGTTGGCCAGCACTTCCTCGCTGGTGCCATTGAGCGTGCGCAGTTGCTCGATCAACTCGGCGTCAGTCTTGGGCTCAGCGAAGCCGCGATCGTAATCGGCTCGCAGGGTCGGCGCCGCTGTGCCGGAAGCGAACATCGCCACCGGCTCCGGACAACCCAGCGCACGCAGGGCGTGCGCCATTTCGCAGGCCAGCAACGCGCCCAGACTGTGGCCGAACAGCGCATAAGGGGGGTTGAGTGTCGGTCGCAATTCCTTGGCCAACTGCATTGCCAGCCCACGCATGTCGGTGTGCAGCGGCTCACCAAAACGTGCGCCACGCCCCGGCAGCTCAACCGGTTGCAAGTGCAGCCATTGCGGCAGCTTCGGCCGCCAGCGGCTGTAGACCATGGCACTGGCGCCGGAGTACGGCAGACACAGCAGGGTCAGCTTGGTCACCACGCTTTCCTCGAAAAATTCATCTGTAGAGATAGACGGATCCCGCGCCGGGCAAATTAGTCATCGGCCAGTAAATTCCCCTGCCAGGTGCTCGTTAACTGTTCAGGCCAAAACCAATAACGAGGGATCACCGTGGACCTGCAGAGCATCCTGGGCAAACTGTTCGCCAATGCCGGCGCTGTCGGCATCGAAGGCGTATTTCAATTCGTGTTCGGTCCGCAGCAGGCCTACTGGTCCGAGGTCAAGGCCAGCAGCCGCACCGTGCCCGGACGCCACGTCAGCCCGGACGTGACCATTGAAGTCGCCGAGCGCGATTTCCTCGGGATCATGAGCGGCATGGCCAACGTCGAAGAGCTGTTCGCCAGCGGGCGCCTGAAAATCGGCGGCAACATGGGCCTGGCAACGATGCTGCCGCAGATCATCGAACACGCGATGCACGGTGGCGCCGTGGCGGAAAAGGTCGACATGAACAAGCGCTACCCGACCCCGCCGCGCTTCAGTGAAAAACTCACCGCCAGCCTGCCGATCCAAAGCCGCATCGAACGCCTTGCCCGCAGTGAACTGTCGGTCACCGAGTTCAAAAGCCGCTATCTGCCCAACGGCATTCCCGTGGTGATCAGCAATGCGCTGCAGGACTGGCCACTGTTCAAGCTCAGCCGTGAAGAATCGCTGGTGCATTTCGCCGAACTGCAAGGCATTACCCGCCATGGCGACTACGTGAAGAAGACCTTCTCCACCGAACGTGATTTTCGTTCGACATCGATGGCCGACTTCATCGCCTCGCTGGATCAACCGGCGGTCAAAGGCGCCGATGGCGAGCCGCCAGCGTATATGGGCAACAACATTCTGCCGGCGCAGCTGATGCAGCAAATCAAGTACCCGCCCTACTTCGATACGTCGCTGTTCATCCCGCCACGCATCTGGATCGGCCCCAAAGGCACGCTCACGCCGTTGCATCGCGATGACACCGACAATCTGTTCGCACAGGTATGGGGGCAGAAGACATTCACTCTCGCCGCACCGCATCACCGTGAGGCGCTGGGTACCTGGTCGACTGCGCCCAAGGGTGGTCTGGATGGCTGTGATTTCAACCCGGATGCGCCGGACTACGAACGCTTCCCCGCCGCCCGCGACGTGACATTTCTGCGAGTGACGCTGGAGGCCGGGGATTTGCTGTTTTTGCCAGAGGGCTGGTTCCATCAGGTGGAATCGGTGTCGACTTCACTGTCAGTGAATTTCTGGGTCAACTCGGGACGGGGCTGGTAACACTGCGTCCCCTGTGGGAGCGAGCCTGCTCGCGAAGGCTATTTCACATTCACTATGAGTGTTGAATGACGGACCGCTTTCGCGAGCAGGCTCACTCCCACAATGTCCCCGCTATTTCAGATGGCGGTAGCTCTGTATCGCCGAGCCCAGCACCACCGCCCCGGCCACAATCGCCAGCCAGAACCCGCTACGAGCGCCGAAGGCATCCACCAGCCATCCTGAACCAGCCGCACCGATGGCCACGCCAATACTCAAACCGGTCACGAGCCAAGTCAGGCCCTCGGTCAACTTGGCCGGCGGCACGATGCGCTCAATCAACGCCATTGCGACAATCAGCGTCGGCGCGAAGAACAGCCCGGCGATAAACACCGCCAGCGACAAGCCCAGAATATTGCTCGCCAGCAACAGCGGTAACGTCGTCACCGCCGTCGCCACGCCGCCGTACAGGAACAACTGCGGCAATGGCAATTTCGAGCGCATCGCACCGAAGGCGATGCCGGCCAGGCACGAACCGATCGCGTAAACCGACAAGACGATACTCGCCGCCGCCGGCTGCCCTTGCTGCTGGGCAAACGCGACGCTGACCACATCAATCACACCGACGATGATGCCCATGGCAATCATCAGCGCCAGCAGCAGTTGAATGTCCGTCGAAGCAATGATCGAACCCTGATGATGCGACTCCTGTGGATGCACCGCCGGCTCGGTGCTGCGCTGGGCGACGAACGCCGTGACACCAATAGCGAGCGCCAACAAAGCCGCCAACGGCCCGGCCTCCGGGAACACTGCAACGCACAACCCCACCGACAACGGTGGGCCGACGATGAAACACACTTCATCCAGCACCGACTCCAGCGCATAAGCGGTCTGTAGTTGCGGTTGACCGCGATAGATTTCCGTCCAGCGCGCCCGCACCATCGCCGACATGCTCGGCATGCACCCGGCCAGCGCGGCGAAAATGAACAGCGTCCAGGTCGGTGCCTGCAAGCGGGTGCAGAGCAGCAACATCAACAATGCCCCGCCGCCGAGCAACGCCGATATCGGGAGAATTTTTCGCTGGCCATAACGGTCAACCAGACGCGACACCTGTGGCGCGCAAAACGCCGTGGCCAAGGCAAACGTCGCCGCCACTGCACCGGCCAGTGCATAGCCGCCTTTCAACTGCGAGAGCATGGTGATCACGCCGATACCGGTCATGGAAATCGGCATGCGCGCAATCATCCCGGCCAGCACAAAATTGCGTGCGCCAGGGGCGTTGAATAATTCGCGGTAGGGATTTGCCATGGACTGCAGCCTCATCAAGGGCCGCCAAGTTGCCATAGGGTCGGGTGGCGTGGAAGCGGGGAATTGTTGGTGGAATGTGAAGGAGTGAAGTCCAAGGGCCTTTTGATAAACAGATGACTCAGCCGCCCCGGCGAGCCTGCCGGTGTCAACTGACCAGACCGATGGAAACCTCCGTCGGATGCTGGATCGACGTTGACCATCCGTCGCAAAACGCACAGACCTGTCAGGTATGACAGGTGCCTTTTTTGGTCAATAGGGCTCTGATGACCCTGCGCTCAACCGCGAAGGAATCGTCAATGAAATCGCCCTGGACCGTCCCGCCGCTGTATGGACTTGCGCCCTTTAGAGTCGACCTCTCTCTGGCGGCAGAAGTGGATGATCGCCTCATGCCGTGGATTGAGCAGGTCGGAATTTTTCCAAGACACCATGCAAAAGTGCGCGCCATGGGCTTCGGGCGCTTCGCCATGCTGTGCCATACCGACACCGATGATCCCGATCGCCTGCTACTGGCAGCGCAATGTTTTGCCGCCCTCTTCGCTGTCGATGATTACTACTGTGATGACGAGAGAACCGGATCCGAACCGAAAATGGTCGGCCCGCGCCTGTCAGTGGCGCTGGCGGCGCTGGAACCGGTGTACTTGAGCGAACGTTTCCGCCCCGGCCTTGAACAGGCACTGAGCAGCGATCCGGTACTGGTCGCTCTGCGCGGCTATCTGGCGCGGGTGGAGGCCCTCGCCACACCAGCACAGGTCGCACGCGTACGCCATGAAATCATCGCCATGTTCGTGACCATGAGCGCCGAAGCGACCTGGCGCACCGAAGGTCTCACGCCAGCACTTTGGGAATATCTGGCCCACCGTCAGGTCAACAGTTTCCTGCCGTGCCTGTCGTTGATCGACATCATCGGAGGCTATGAACTGCCCGCGAATGTGTATAGCGCACCCGATGTGCGGCGCGTCACGACACTGGCTGCCAGCGCGACGATCATTGCCAATGATCTTTTTTCGGCGCTGAAGGAGCAGCAAGCCGGGATCGGTGATTTCAACCTGCCCTTGCTGTTGATCCGCGAACAGCAATGCTCGCCTGAACAAGCGATGGCGCAAAGTGCCGCCATTCACGACGAAATCATGCATTTGTACGAGGCGGCAGAATGCACCGTACTGCCGCAGGCCTCGCCGTTACTCAAATGCTATCTGACGGGCCTCAAGTGCTGGCTGGCCGGCAGCGTGGAGTGGCATCGCACCAGTGGGCGTTATCAGGTCTAAAGCTATCGATCTTTTCATGATCGCGAGATGAACTCTCGCCGCCGCCCGTCAGTCAGCTAAATAAGCCCACCGACCCAAGGCGCGACGCTGCATGCATATTTCCCTCGCCCGACAAACAGCCCTGATCACCGGCGCCAGCTCCGGCATCGGGCACGCCGCCGCCAAAGCCCTCGCCGCGGCCGGCGCCGCGGTTGTCATCAACTACAACCGCCAGGCGGAACCGGCCGAAGCACTGGCCCGACAGATCATCGCTGGCGGTGGCCAGGCCATCGCCATCGGCGCGGATGTGTCGAAAGAAGACGAGGTCGAGCGATTATTCGCCCAGACCCTCGACGCCTTCGGCTCGCTGGACATTCTGATCGCCAATTCCGGGATGCAAAAGGACGCCGCCGCTGTGGACATGACCTTGGACGACTGGAACGCGGTGATCGGTGTCAACCTCACCGGCCAGTTCCTCTGCGCCCGTGCCGCCCTGCGGATTTTCACTCGTCAGGGCGTTCGCGAAGGCGTGTCCCGCGCCGCCGGCAAGATCATCCACATGAGTTCGGTGCACCAGCGCATTCCCTGGGCCGGGCACGTCAACTATGCAGCGTCCAAGGGCGGCGTCGATCAGTTGATGCAAACCCTCGCGCAGGAAGTCAGCCATCAACGCATCCGCATCAACGGCATCGCGCCGGGAGCGATTCGCACCGCAATCAACAATGACGCCACCCAAGGCGCTGCCGGCGAAAAGCTGCTGGAGCTGATTCCTTACGGCCGTATCGGCGATGTCGAAGACGTCGCCAACGCGGTGGTATTTCTCGCCTCCGACTCCTCCGACTATATCGTCGGCACCACCCTGTTCATCGACGGCGGCATGAGCCTCTATCCGGAGTTTCGCGGCAATGGCTGAGCATCATCTGGAACGACAAAGCCCGATCGATGCCCACGGCATCATTGGCGATATGCGCAGTGCAGCGCTGGTCAACGATCGCGGTAGCGTGGATTTTTTCTGCTGGCCGGAGTTCGACAGTCCGTCGATTTTCTGTTCGCTGCTGGACACCCCCAACGCGGGGATTTTCCAGTTGGCCCCGGACTTGCCCGATGCGCGCCGCGAGCAGATTTACCTGCCTGACACCAACGTCCTGCAAACCCGCTGGCTGAGTGAGCGTGCGGTGGTCGAAGTCACCGATCTGTTGCCGGTGGCGGACAACGAGGACGATTTGCCGCTGCTGATGCGCCGGGTCCGCGTGGTCAGCGGTGAGGCGACCTTCCACGTGCGTTGCGCGGTGCGCCATGACTACGCGCGCGCCGACACCCGTGCACGGATGGACCAGCAAGCGGTGATTTTCAGTGCCGCTGGGCAGCCATCGATGCGTCTGACTTCGGATCAGCCGTTGCACATCGAAACCGACGCAGCGGTTGCCTCATTTACCTTGAAACAGGATCAGACTGCCGCATTCATGCTCGGTGGCGAAGACGATCCGCGTTTCGCGGCGGGTGCCGCACAACTGTGCATGGAACGCACGCTGAAGTACTGGCGCGACTGGCTCGGTCAGTCGATCTATCGCGGACGCTGGCGCGAAATGGTCAACCGCTCGGCCCTCGCCCTCAAACTGCTGACCTCGCGCAAACACGGCGCGATTCTCGCTGCCGCCACCTTCGGTCTTCCGGAAACGCCGGGCGGTGAACGCAACTGGGATTACCGCTACACGTGGATCCGCGATGCCTCGTTTACGGTGTACGCGTTCATGCGCCTGGGTTTTGTCGGCGAAGCCAACGCCTATATGGGCTGGCTGCGCGGACGGGTCAGCGACTGCCATGGGCAACCGATGAAGCTGAATATTTTGTACGCCATCGACGGGCAACAGGAATTGCCGGAAACCGAACTGACCCATCTCTCCGGACACGGCGGCGCGAAACCGGTGCGCATCGGCAATGGTGCGTACGACCAGATCCAGCTCGACATCTTCGGCGAGCTAATGGACGCGGTCTATCTGGTCAACAAGTACGGCGATGCGATTTCCCATCAAGGCTGGAAACACGTGCGCGAAGTGGTCGATCAAGTCTGTGAGACGTGGCAAACCAAGGATGTAGGCATCTGGGAAATGCGCGGTGAGCAACATCACTTTCTGCACTCGCGGCTGATGTGCTGGGTGGCGCTGGACCGGGCCATCCGACTGGCCTCGAAACGCTCGCTGCCGGCGCCCTTCGCGCAATGGGATCAGACTCGGCAGGCAATTTACGCCGACATCTGGGAGAACTTCTGGAACGAGGAACGCGGGCATTTCGTGCAGTACAAGGGTGGCACGGCGCTGGATGGCTCGATGTTGCTGATGCCGCTGGTGCGCTTTGTCAGCGCCAAGGATCCACGTTGGCTGTCGACGCTTGAGGCGATTGAAAAGCATCTGGTGCGCGACGGCATGGTGTATCGCTATCGCAACGACGACAGCAATATCGATGGTCTGGCCGGCACCGAAGGCGCTTTCGCTGCGTGTTCATTCTGGTACGTCGAATGCCTCGCCCGTGCGGGGCAGGTGGAAAAAGCGCATCTGGAGTTTGAGCAACTGCTGCGTTACGCCAACCCGTTGGGACTGTATGCCGAAGAGTTCGACAGCCATGGCCGGCATTTGGGTAATACGCCGCAAGCGCTGACGCATCTGGCGTTGATCAGCGCGGCGAGCTTTCTGGATCGACGTTTGAGCGGGGAAAAGAGTGAGTGGCAGCCTTGAGCTCGTCCGGCTCTTCGTCAGCGTCTGTCAGATAAATCGCACTTTAAACGCCTTTTGTGAGAAGCCGGCCTACACGCCAGACACATCACCCAGCGCCGAATTTCGGCGCTGCCCCCTGCACCGGTTACCTGCGGCGACACTTTGTGTAAATCAATGCCTGCAAAAAACTCACAAACGCCACGCCAAGCTCCCCTCGTAACTTGCACTTACACCCCGAAATACCTTGTTGCCAGCGGTTACATCCGCCCCTACCATCCACCGCAACGGGCACAGCGGAGCTGTCCAACAAAACCCGAATTCAAGGAACCAGAATGTCCCAGCACGTCCAGCGCAACATCGACGCCCCTCTTCGCACGGGCCTGACCCGCACCCAACTCTGGGAAGCCGCCGACCAAGGCCTGATCAAATGCTGGGAAGTCGGCCGCCAGCGCGCCACCCGTTTCCCCGACCTCGCACAAAAATGCCTCGCCGGCGAACTGCCCGTGCTTGGTTGGAAAGGTGGCGTGAGCCGCAGCCTGAAGAAAACCGAGAAATATGGCTCGTTGAAGTATCTGGCGCAGTGGCAAGGCTTGCGTGGCGAGAATCTGGATATCGATTTGAGCGAAGAGCGTTCGCTGACCTGTTCGCGGACAAAGATGCGGGTGACGTTTACGCCGGATCGGACGAAGTATTTCAATCAGGTGGCGGAAGCCGAGGCTTAGCCATGCGCAAGTCCGGTCGGCAGCAATCCGAGTACAGCGCGCATACGCCGTACCGAGCGTCCAGATCGACCATGTGTTACCTGCGCCCCATCAGTTCGGTGGCCGGCCGTGACGCTCATGGCATTGGCCCGGCGCCGAAAGAGGATGAAGACGCCCAGCACTTCAGCGGCCCTTACGAGCGGCGGGTGCTGGGGGTATCGCGCACAATATACCCAAGGAGGCGCCGAAGGGAAAAACTCAGGGCATTGGGATCTGTTGCAACGTAAATGAAGGCCTCTTGATAACGCATAGCCATGCAAGTGTTTGACTGGCATTTGTAGTAGCACATAGCTACTCTTCTTGGATCCATTCAATCAAATCTTCGCCTTCCCACCGTCGGGCAGGCGCTATGCGCATGACAAGGAACGGTTTACATGGGCGAGAATCCCGGCATCGAAATCGAACTGCCAATCGATCAAGGCGAACAGGCTCATCAGCCGACACCAAAAAACCTGTTGGCGCAGGACGTCTATAAGAAAATTGTCGAGCACCTGAACCACAGTCTGGGAAAAACACCCTCTCTCGACAGTCAGTCTGACGACCTTGATGATTATCGAAGCCATGAAGCGATCCTGATCGACGGCGGTCGAGGCACTGGCAAAAGTTCAGTTCTGGTCAATCTCACGACGTATCTCAAAGATAACAAGAATCTGCTGATCCTCAAGCCAGTGGATCCGACTCTGCTGGAAAACGGCGATGACCTTCTGCTCAACGTGATTGTGGCGGCGCTGATGCGAGACAAGACCGTTCGCGGGGCTCTGGAAAACCGTGAGAAAGAAGCCGAAGCCTTTTACGAGCAGCTGCATAAATTGGGCGCAGCACTGGAGGGTATCCAGAAACAGAAAGAGCAATATGGCTTGGATAAACTTCGAGCATTCATGGGAAACCAGTCTCTCGCAGAACATGTTCACATCCTGCTGAAAAAGACGTTGACGCTGACAGGAAGAAGGCTTGTTGTTCTACCTATTGATGATGTCGACACCTCCCTGCAACTAGCGTTTGAAAACATAGAAGTCGTTCGCAAGTACCTCACATCACCTTTTGTCGTGCCCCTGATCAGCGGCGATCTAAGCCTGTATGACGAAGTTATCTGGCGAGAATTTCACGGAAGGCTGACGCATAAAAAATCGGCCATAGAAAAAAACGCCGAAACCAGAGCAAAGGATCTGGCAGAAGAATATCAACGTAAAATTCTTCCATTGCCTCGCAGGATTAAATTACCCGCGCTGACCAGCTACCTACAAAACCAGAAAATCATACTGACAAACAATAATTCCAAGCTGTTCCCGCTCGCCACCCTCCAACATTGGCTCAACGCCCTGTTAAACGAGCGTGTGAACGGAGAAGAAAACAGTCGCCTGGAACTTCCATTGCAGACTGTACGGGAAATGACTCAGTTCATTAATGGATGCAAGCATCTAATTCCGACACTCCAAGAGCACCTGAACCTCGACCTGAATACCACGTCGCTTCAGATACTTCCGACCATGCTCAAGCGTCTGCTTTTCATGCCCTTGGACGTTGCCATGGCTGTGCAAGACTTTGAAGAGGCCTTCAACAAGGCCACCTTCAGCAGCGAACCCCATCGACGCGACGCGAGAACGGGTAAAGAGCGCGCCTATCGGGCCTTGGGGGCAAGTACTGCTGACCTACCCAACACACTCAAGAGTGACTTCCTCCCCTATATTCAGGAATGGTTCAAGGTCATTTCGGATTATTTCCAGTATCACCGCAAAGGTGGGGCTGCTTACTTCACTGCTTTCACCAATGAAAAATGGCTAACCGCAAATAACGAAAGCAAAAAGGCGTCTGTATTGGCCTATGACATGTTCCAACCTTTGGAACAGAACGTTAAAAAATACGAAAACTTTGAAAGCATCACCGGTGTCAAACAATCGTGGTCCGAAGACTATAAGTCGGTAGTTCCACAAGCCTGGATGGAGCGAATTCCGGAGTCAACGATTTTGCCTTTCCCAGTGCCAGAAAAAGGTCAAAGAATTCCAGTAAAACCATCCTCAAGTTGGTCCTTGAACGCACTTACCCCTGAGCCTCTGCACGGCAAAGCCGAGTTTGCACGACAACTGTTAGTGCACTGGAGCTTCTTTTCGCCTAACCAGCGTGCAAATCTTGTATTTCACGGCCGCATTTTTGAACTTGTGGTCGCCAGCCTGGTTCGAGATATTTCAGAAGTCGAAATCGTCGACATCATTAACCGCCCTCCATTCCACTCTATGGCGTCGCTGGCCCATACCAAGACACTGAACCTCTCGGAAGCCTTCGAAGCGTCTGAAGATGAGTCCAAAGAGGAAGTAAGCACAGAAGAGGCACTTAAGGGCGATCAGAAATCCAAGGATACGATATCCGCCTTCACCGCTGAAATAAACAACTGGCGCCGACAGAACAACATTCAAGTTCCGCACAGTTGGTTGATTTATAACGTCATGACTAAAGCGTTCAATCAAATAAGCATTTCTACGCCTACCAAGAAGCCGGCCAACTATTCCCTATTGGAGATCATCGACTCGGGCATGCGGATGTTTAATTCCGTGTGGTCTGCTTTTGGCAGCTTTGAAAAAGGTGAAACCTTTGGACTACCGAGAATCATTGCCTACATCAACATGTCGAGCTCCAGCCACAACTTCGAACAAAACATGCATTACCGACAAAATATATTGCCTTTCCTGCAAAAAATCAGTGAACGAGGACAGCATCACAACTTCAAAACCGGATCATATACTTACGCACTGGAGTCACACCCACTGCGAAAACTACTACTCGAGCTACTCAACAACGACAAATACAAACCAAAAAACAACAATACTAATAACAAAACCGCCAATTCCCCGACGGTGGAACCCGCATCAACAAGACTGAGACAGACCATCAACGTCACGGCCAAAGAACAAGGCATAACTCTAAACGTCAAAACGATAAAAACACTCGACAATACCGCGATGCTTAATTTTTTAAACGCTGTTCTTGCACGCTGTGAAAAAGCACAGGCTCTAGAGTTCCACAGAATAATAAACGGCGCGAAAGTTATTAGCGGCACCCCTGAGCGCCATCTTCAAGTCATGCATAACCATTACACTCTCGTCCGAAATAATTCTGGCGCGAGTTCCGCCTGATGCTCGACCAAACGCTATTCGAACTCGCCAGCGCCACCTGCTTCTCCAGCACATCGCTGGCGCAGACTCTGCGCGCACGACTTTTGTCCGCACCGGACCTCGGAGATCCGACCCGGCACGACTCGTTCCATGAGACCTGCCTGCGCAATCTGCGGCTTGATCTCGATGCCGACTATCCGCGCCGGTTTCGAATCAATGACATGGATCTGGCGCTCAAGACCCTGTGGCCCAGCAATATCTTTCTGGAGTCACAGAGCGGGCGTCTGGACATGCTTGATGGCTTGTTCGATCAGCTGTTTTTCGAAAACGGTGACGTCATCCAATACCGTGATGACCGTGTGCAGGCGTATGTACGTTGCGCAGCGCGCATCGATCCGGCGTTGCTGGCCGGTTGGCGGATCGCCAAACGTTTGAGAGAACAACCGAGGCTGGGTTGCAGTGATTTGTTGCGCATCGTCGAGGCTCAGCAACCGTTCTTCAGTCCCCGGCCGCAGACAGGCAAAGCCTTTGCGGAAAATCATGTGCACTTGGGGGGTGTTCATTACGACGGACTGGTGTTGATGTCGGGATTGACTGCCCCGCTCAAAGAGTTGGCAAACGAACCGGCACTCAAGGTCCTTCCATCCTTGCAGCGATTGGCGCAAAGGCTGCTGATGGATATTGGCACCACCCCTCTTGAAAACCAGGCTATTCGAAAAATCTGCACGGAGACCTTGGGTAGCGGCTGGAAAATAGAGCCGCCGATTTCCATCAACTGGCGATGGCTTGCCGAAAAACAAATGGAACCGGCAGATGTTCTACACCCGCACTGGCAACGACAAAAAATTGCCCGTGCCCTGGTCAAAGGGGACACCGGCAAGGCCTGGCTATGGTTCGTCATCTGGTGCTGGACCCGGTATCAGGATCCTGAATGCAGCAGCGAACTGCGCATGGCCCTGTTCTTCCTGCTCAACTCGTTGACTCATATGCGCCGCCAACTATTGATGGACGGTCAGGGGTTAACCCGTTTCGTCGACGTCTACAACAATCACGCACGTCGTAATCTCGGTTGGCATCAACAGTACACCGATGCCGCGCGACGGATCTTTCACGGCGATGGCGATGTGGCGGAGATCAAGGTTGTCCATCAACTGTTTACACCTCAAGCGGTTATTCAGTGGTTGAGCCACTTGGGCAAGGCCATCGGTCTTGAGGCCGCTCCGAAACTTCGGCAAGTACCCTTGGCTAAACAACTGGCCATGCGCGATTCCTTTGAGCGCTGGCACTTTTGCATTCATCTCATTCGTGACGAACTCAGCCGTGACAATCCTTCAAATGTCTGGCTGGAGGCGAGCAAGCTCGAAAGTAAGCTTTCCAGTAACGCCTCCTGGGAACGTGAAGAACTCATCAACACTTCATCACTGTGGTCCGGTCGTTTGCAGCCAGCCCGATGGATTAGAGGACTGGACGTCGCAGGTGACGAAAATGCGGTAAAAACCGAAGTGTTCGCGCCCGCTATCAGATGGCTGCGTCAGGGGCTGCAATGCAAACCTTTGCTAGCGGCGCCGACGACGGGTTTGCACCTGAGTGTTCATGCCGGGGAAGATTACGCACACCCTCTCTCGGGAATGCGCCATATCGATGAAACGGTGGTGTTCTGTGGTATGCGTTCGGGGGATCGACTCGGCCATGCCCTTGCCATCGGCGTAGAACCGAAAATGTGGCTGGAACGGCACGGTGAAGCCGTGCTGCCACTCGATGAACATGTCGACAACCTAGTCTGGGCCTGGCATCACGCTTGCGAAATGAGTCCCCACCTGGACCTGGCCGCACAGATTGTTCCGAAACTCGAACGAACGTTGCGTCGACTCATTCCCTACCTTTCCTGGCGAGGTAAAGAACAATCTCACCCGACAATGGAAGCGCTTTTTGACGCATGGCGGATGCGGCGCAACTGCTATCACTATGTGACGCGGAACAAAATTGCCCCTTTTGAAGACGCCAAATTCAACATTGCCGTGCCTGACCGACAGGAGTTCGAGCAATACGCCGAAAAAAACTCTACCCACCCCGTCAAACTCTATCTGCAGCGATGGCGAGCACTTTCGAACCGGCGAAATGGTTTGAATGACGCGCTTTGGCCGCCCATAAATCATGAACAACAAGTGCCTTGCAAGGTTCGAATTCGCCAATCGGATCATGAATTCGACAGCCACTATCGGACGGAAGCCGATTTGAACCTGATTACCGTCACCGAAACTTCGAGCGAAGTTTTGTTCATGCACGCACTTCAAGACTGGCTGTTGGACAGGTACGACCGACTTGGGTTGGTTATTGAAGCCAACCCGACATCGAACGTTTATATCGCCCGCTTGAAATGTCACAGCGAACATCCCGTTTTTCGATGGTATCCACCCGACGAAAGCACGTTGCTCAAGGGTGCCAAAAACAATCTGTTCGGTTTGCGGCGCGGCCCCATCAAGTTCTGCATCAACACCGATGATCCCGGCATCATGCCAACCACATTACGCACCGAGTTTGCACTACTGCGAGAAGCGGCACAGACGCATGATGTCTCTCGCACTCAGGCGGAGAAATGGCTGGAACGCATTCGCCTGTTCGGTCTTGAGCAGTTTCATCAAAAACATGAATCGCTGTGGGGATAGGCCGGCTCATCAACGTTTGACCCGCGTACAAAAACGATCAACAGGGACAGTAAGGACTATAAATGCCAGCGCCAGAAAACGATCAGCAGAAACCAGAGCCCTTCAAGGCATTCCTTGACGCGCTTAAATCGATCCACGGAGCGAAACAAGACAAAGCTTCTCTCAAACGCATCGTCGAAGAAATGAACACGCTCATTCATAACAATGTCGACTATTACGCCAGAGTAGGTAAAAGACATAGTTCAAGAGCAACCATAACGCGTTGGACTGCCATCGTGTTCGGCACAATCGGTGTGCTTGCCCCTTTGTTAGGCGGAATCAATGACTGCTTCAAAGGCCTGGTTGGGTGGGGCTATCCCGCCCTCGCAATCGCAGGTGCGGCAATGTTGGCAGATCGCTCTTTTGGCTACACCCGAGGCCATATTCGCTATGTGATCGCGCGCCTGGAACTAAAGCACCTGATGACCAACTTCCAAGTGCAGTGGTCGTTGTGGCTAGCCAATAACCCTCAAGAACAACTTCAGCCACACCAACTGAAGGAAGTCGAGGCACTTCTGCAAACATTCGTCGACCGTGCTCATGAGATCGTTATGGCCGAAACTGCCGTATGGGGCATCGCTGTAGTGGAAGACATGCAGGAGCTGAAAAACCTGATTGGGCAAAACTCGCAAACCAAGTCCGACGCCTCGAAGGACCCTGTTTGATTTCGCATTACCGCCAAGTACTGAACGCCCTGTTTCCGCAGAGCAAGCGTCATGCCGTAACGGCATGACGCTTTTCCGACTCGCCTCCCCTCGCGGTCTAATCTGCTGCCACAGTGACCGAAAACCGCTCCCGATACGCCTGCGGCGTCACCCCGATGGCGCGCAGGAAACTGCGCCGTAGCGTTTCTTCGCTACCAAACCCGCAATTGGCCGCGATGCGTTTGACTGGCAGGCCAGTGTCGCTGAGCAGGCGCCGCGCCGTCTCGACGCGGATCAGTTCGATCGCTCGCGCCGGGGTCTGCCCCGTGTCGGCTCGGTAGTGGCGGACGAAACTGCGTTCGCTCATGCCCGCCTGCTCGGCGAGGGTCGGAATGCCGAGGTCGCAGGTAAGATTTTCGGCGATCCACGCGTGCAACTCATCAAAGCGATTGCCCTGATTTTGCAACGACAGGGTCACGCTGAACTGCGACTGTCCGCCCGGACGTTTGAGAAACACCACAAGATGCCGGGCGACGTCCAGGGCGATGTCGCTGCCCAGATCTTCTTCAACCATCGCCAACGCCAGATCGATGCCGGCGGTGACACCCGCCGACGTCCACACCGGGCCGTCATTAATGAAAATCGGATTGGCCTCGACGTGCAAATTCGGATGTTGCTGCGCCAGTTGTTCGCAGCGGGTCCAGTGGGTGACCACGCGGCGGCCGTCGAGCCAGCCACTCGCGGCCAACAGAAACGCGCCGGTGCAGACCGAGGCTACCCGTCGACATTTGGCGGCGTGTTCGCGCACCCAATCCACCAACAACACATCTTCAGCCGCCGGATAAATGCCCCAGCCACCGGCGATGATCAAGGTGTCGCTGGGCGCTTCGGGCAACGGCTCGGCCAACACCGCCAAACCCGCCGACGACATCACCGCCCCGCCGCCGCAGGCGATCACGCTCGGCGCGTAAGGCATCGGCAAGCCGCGCTGACGGGCGAGGTCATTGGCCGAGGCAAACACCTGCAAGGGCCCGGTGACGTCGAGGATCTGCATGTTGGCGAACGCGAGTACGTGGATGGCTTTGGGCATTTGGCGTAATTCGTGGGGTGATTGGCGTATGCGCCAGAACCTACGCGCCTACAGTGAACCCGTCCACCCCTTTTCATGGAGCAAGAACGATGACGTTGCAGATCGGTTTTCTGTTGTTTCCGCAGGTTCAGCAACTCGACCTGACCGGCCCTTATGACGTGCTTGCCTCGTTGCCGGACGTACAGGTGCATCTGATCTGGAAGGATCTGATGCCGGTCACCGCCAGCACCGGGCTGCTGCTGAAACCGACCACCACGTTCGAGGATTGCCCGTGTCTGGATGTGATCTGCATCCCCGGTGGCGGTGGCGTCGGCGCGTTGATGGAAGACGAGGTAACGCTGGCCTTCATCAAGCGTCAGGCTGCGCAGGCGAAGTACGTGACATCGGTGTGCACCGGCTCGCTGGTGCTCGGCGCGGCGGGCTTGCTGCAAGGCAAGCGCGCAACCACGCATTGGGCCTATCACGATTTGCTGCCGACGCTGGGGGCGATTGCGGTAAAGGATCGGGTGGTGCGTGACGGCAATCTGTTTACCGGTGGCGGGATAACAGCGGGGATTGATTTTGCCTTGGTGCTGGCGGAAGAGTTGGTGGGTGCCGATACGGCGCAACTGATCCAGTTGCAATTGGAATACGCGCCGGCGCCGCCGTTCAATTCCGGCAGCCCGGAGACTGCGCCGGGAGCGGTTGTCGCTGAAGCCCGTTTGCGTGCAGCGCCATCGCTGAAGCTGCGCACGGAAATCACCGAGCGTGCGGCAGCGAAACTCAACTTGCACTGATTCCTCAGGCAAATACAACACCCTGTGGGAGCTGGCTTGCCAGCGATAGCGGTGGATCAGTCGATGAAGATGTCGGATGTACAGGCCTCATCGCTGGCAAGCCAGCTCCCACAGGTATCTGTGTTGACCACAGGTTTGTCCACTACCCCGATTTGCCGCCACACCTTCACTTGTCCCCACGCCTTCACCCGTGTAGAAAGCCCTTCCACAAATTTGCACAGGGACTTTCGATGAAGGCTTTGCCATGGCTCTATCTGGCGCTTCTCAGCCTCGGTTATGGATGGGCGCTGAGCTACGGCCACCTCGGCTGGCTCGCTTTGATTTCCGTGGGGCTGCTGGTGTTCGCCGGTTTTGCCGTGCGCCAGCAACAGGTGCCAGTCGCGCGTTTTCTTGGTCATGGGCTGTTCATCGTGTTGGCCGTGGCGTTGGCGCTGCACTGGTTACCGGGTTTCGCCAACGGTCGGGCTATCGATCCGCAGCGCTTCACCGACAACGCCGTGCCGTTCTCGATGTACCTGAATCTGGATAAACCGCTGATTGGTTTCTGGCTGCTGCTGGTGTGCCCGTGGATTGTCGGGCGCCGTTCGTTGCGCCTGAGCGTCTACGCCACCGCCCTCGCCCTGACGCTGAGCGCGGTTCTCGCCCTCGGCGGCGCGCTGTTGCTGGGTGTGATTGCCTGGGCGCCGAAGTGGCCGGATCAGGCGTGGCTGTGGGTGCTCAATAATCTGCTGCTGGTGACCTTGGTCGAGGAAGCGCTGTTTCGCGGCTATATACAGGGCGGCCTCAGCCAGCGCCTCAAACCCCTGCCTTACGGTGAAAACCTCGCCCTGCTGCTGGCCTCGCTGCTGTTTGGTCTGGTGCACGCCGGCGCAGGCTGGACCTGGGTGTTGCTGGCAGGGCTGGCCGGGGTCGGCTATGGTCTGGCCTACCGTTTTGGCGGACTCGGCGCGGCCATCGCCACGCATTTCGGCCTGAATCTGCTGCATTTCGGTCTGTTCACCTATCCGATGCTCGCGGGCTGAAGCAAGCGCCGTTTTGCGACGCCGTGCTGATTATTGAAAAAAAACTTCAATAAAAAGCTGTCACCGCCGACAACCTTTCAAAGCCTTGCGGATTGAAAAACCATGCGTAATAACCAGCCCATTACACAACGCGAACGGACTTTCCCGGCTCAGCAGCGGTTGATTTCCACAACCGACGCCAAGGGCGTGATCACCTACTGCAACGACGCTTTCGTCGAAATCAGCGGGTTTTCGCGTGAGGAACTGATCCGTGCGCCGCACAACCTGGTCCGTCACCCCGACGTCCCGGCTGCGGTGTTTTCGCACATGTGGGGCACACTGAAACAAGGCTTGCCATGGATGGGCATTGTCAAGAATCGCTGCAAGACCGGTGACCATTACTGGGTTAACGCCTATGTCACACCGGTGTTCGACGGCAATCAGGTGGTCGGTTACGAGTCAGTGCGGGTCAAACCCACTGCCGAACAGATCCGCCGTGCCGAAGCGCTCTACCAACGCATCAACCAGGGCAAGTCGGCGATCCCTTCCACTGATAAATGGCTGCCGGTGTTGCAGGACTGGCTGCCGTTCATTCTGGTCAGCCAGTTGAGTTTCATAATCGGCGCGACCCTGAACTCGCAGTGGGGTTTTGCCCTCGCCGCCGGTCTGTCGGTGCCATTGGGCCTGATGGGCCTGCAATGGCAGCAACGCGGGCTCAAACGCCTGCTGCGTCTGGCCGAGCAGACCACTTCCGACCCGTTGATCGCACAGATGTACACCGACAGCCGTGGCGCGCAGGCACGTCTGGAAATGTCGATCCTCAGCCAGGAAGCACGCCTGAAAACCTGCCTGACCCGCCTGCAGGACACCGCCGAACACCTGACCGATCAGGCCAAGCAGTCCGACGCCCTGGCGCACAACAGCTCCACCGGTCTGGAACGTCAGCGCGTGGAAACCGAACAGGTCGCCACCGCCGTCAACCAGATGGCCGCCACTACTCAGGAAGTGGCGAGCCACGTACAGCGCACCGCTGACGCGACACAGGAAGCCAATCGCCTGACCGGTCGCGGTCGTGACATCGCCGGGGAAACCCGCGAAGCCATTCAGCGTCTGTCCGTAGTTGTTGGGGAAACCGGTTTGACCGTCACCCAACTGGCCAAGGACAGCGACGAAATCGGCGGTGTGGTGGATGTGATCAAAGGCATCGCCGATCAGACCAACCTGCTGGCACTGAACGCTGCGATTGAAGCAGCGCGTGCCGGTGAGATGGGCCGTGGTTTCGCGGTAGTGGCCGATGAAGTTCGCCAACTGGCGCAACGCACCAGCGAATCGACCGGGCAGATTCACGCCCTGATCGCCAAGTTGCAGCAAACGGCGTCCAGCGCCGTGCAAACCATGGAAGCCGGGCATCGCCAGGCGGAAGAAGGTGTGGCGCGGGTGCTGGAGGCGGATCAGGCGCTGGTCGGGATCAGTGAAGCGGTGGCTAATATCACCGACATGACCACGCAAATCGCTGCCGCGACCGAAGAGCAAAGTGCGGTGGCTGAAGAGATCAGCCGCAACATCAGCAATATTTCGGAGCTGGCGGATCAGACTTCCGAGCAAGCGCATAACTCGGCGTTGTTGAGTGAAGAGCTGACGAAGACGGCGAATACGCAGTACTCGTTGGTGGAGCGGTTTAACCGCTGATTGAACTGGCGATAACAAAAAACCCGGAGAGCGAGAGCTTCCGGGTTTTTTGTTGTGTCAGTGAACATTTCCCCCTCACCCCAGCCCTCCCGAAACGTCGGACCGCCCCCAAGGGGCGAGGGGGAAAGGGAGTCGATCTCTGTGCATTTCAGAATTTGAGTTCGACTCGGAATCTCAAGTCGATGTACCTCGCACATTCACCTCGGTCAGTCCCCTCTACCTCTGGGAGAGGGTTAGGGTGAGGGCTGGCCCCATAACTACTGAGGCAGCTTCAATTTATCCAGCAGCCGATTGACCAACAGCTCGTTGAGCATGATCACCTGTTGCAGCGCCAGCAGCGGTTTGCGCTCCGGGCCGCCGATTGAGTTGGCGATGTTTCCGGCCATGGCATGGGCGTATGAAAGCGACTCGCTCGCCTCGACCAGCAGCGTTTCGTCATCCAGCGTGGGGTCGACGAGATAGACCGGGCGAAACTTGGGCGAGCTTGGCGGAGCACCCAGGGCTTCGGGTCGGAGGTAGTAGTCGAGGGCGCGGTCGGTTGCTTCTTTGATCTTTTGCGGGCTAATCGCGGGGTCGTGTGGGATTGGATCGGTAACGGGCGGGTTTGGTGTGATTTTGAACATAGGTGTAACTCCAGTTTCGAATATTAGGAGCCATCACCCTCGCTACCAAACGAGTGGGTGGTGGCCATACGTGGGTTGGTAGACCGGTCGAAACGGGAAACCCGGCGCTCACGAATGAGCCCCACGCATGCCCACCATAAAAATCTGAGCCCCCAAAAAGGGACTGCATACGGTGACGCCATACGGTTTCGAAGCGGGCTACCAAACCCGATCACTGCTTTTCAGTGACAGGGACACGATACAACCCACCTCATAGCCGCGTAAGCAGGCGGATTCTGGCGTACGCGTAGGTAACGGCGCAAGGTGTTGTAGGCCCCATGGCGTAACGGGCTGTGTACTTTAAACACGCTAACGGAATCATGTTTACGCACAGGAAATGCTGGGTAGTGAGGGCTTCCAGTTTTTTATCGTGTCAGCGAAATCGCCCCTCACCCTAGCCCTCTCCCAGAGGGAGAGGGGACTGATCGAGGTGTTTGGGAGAGGTACGCCGACGTGCAATAGCGCGTTGAACTCAGGCTTTGAAAAGCTCACAAATCGGCTCCCTCTCCCTCGGGAGAGGGCTGGGCGGGCGGCGTTCCGATGAGGGGCAGTCACAACACAAATTAACAGCCGAACACCGCTGGGCCCTTAACCACTCAATAGGCCGAGTGTCAGCTCGCCTGCTTTTGATCTTGATCCACAGGCGACGTCGGAAGGCTGAGTGGAGGGATTGATCCGGGCGTGGGAGCGCAGCGACCGTTTGGCGCAGCCAAACACAGCGAGAGGAGGTGCAGCGAAGCAAACCGTAGGCGCTGCGCCCGGATCGATCCCGGAGCGAAGGAACCCCGAGCTTTAGCGAGCGGGCCGGACGTAGGAGCAAGCCTTTTGGGTTACCTTTTCGGCGTTTGGAAAAGGTGACCCGCCGTAAGGGCGGAACCCTAAGTGGCCGTTACCGCAGCAATGGATATCTACCCAAAAGATATGTCGTAGCTGAAATCGATCCCCCTCACCCCAGCCCTCTCCCCCATGGGGGCGAGGGGAAAGGGAGCAGATCTTCATGCAGTTCAAAATCTCAGCCCGGCTCGGTCACTTGCTGAGAAACACGGACACTTTCTGCGCGGCGCTGGCCAAATGCTGCTCATGGGTAAACCCGGAAACCTTTAATGGCTTGAGGTCATGATCCCCGGCCGCGAGCCACGCCACCTCAATACTCGGTGACAAGGTATAAGCCTCAACCGCCTCCCGATTGCCCAGCGCATCCCGCTCCCCCTGCACAATCAACGTCCGCGCCTGCAAAGAAGCCAAATGCTCAACCCGAGGCTTCTCCGGCTTCCCCACCGCATAAAACGGATAGCCCAGACACACCACCGCATCGGCACCCAATTCGTCAGCCAAAAGACTCGCCATCCGCCCACCCATGGACTTCCCGCCAATGGCCAAAACCCCAGTGACATGACGCCGCACCTCGGCATACACCTCACGCCAACATTCCTGCGATTTCCCCGCAGGATTCGGCGGCCGCTTCACCCCATCCACCCGCCGCTGCGCCATATACGGAAACTCAAACCGCAACACATTCACCCCAAGCCCGGCAAGGCGCCGAGCCATATCGTTCATCCACTCGCTATCCATCGGCGCACCAGCACCGTGGGCAAGGATCAACGTCGCTGAAGCCTCACCACTGGCGGCGTTCCAAAGCCATCCATGATCGAGCACGCACTGCGCCCATTGATCCCCGTCAATACTGGCCTTGTGCTGTTTGTCCATGCTTGCCTCGCTTTTAGTCTGCCTATAACTCCAGACGAAGGATTCGCCGCGTGTCTTGCGCGCGCTCACTTCGGCTGAACCGTGGATGGGGAACCATGAACACTTCTATCAGTACCGCCTACAACTACAAGGTGGTCCGCCAATTCGCCATTATGACGGTGGTGTGGGGCATCGTCGGCATGGGGCTCGGGGTTTTTCTCGCGGCCCAATTGGTCTGGCCCGAACTCAACTTCAATTTGCCCTGGACCAGTTTCGGCCGTCTGCGCCCGCTGCACACCAACGCGGTGATCTTCGCGTTCGGTGGCTGTGCGCTGTTCGCCAGTTCGTTCTACTCGGTGCAACGCACCTGCCAAACCCAGTTGTTTGCACCAAAAATCGCCGCGTTCTGCTTCTGGGGCTGGCAACTGGTGATCCTGCTGGCGGCGATCAGCCTGCCACTGGGTTACACCAGCTCCAAGGAATACGCCGAGCTGGAATGGCCGATCGACATCCTGATCACCATCGTCTGGGTCGCCTACGCCATCGTGTTCTTCGGCACGATCATGCAGCGCAAGACCAAGCACATTTATGTGGGCAACTGGTTCTTCGGCGCGTTCATCATCACCGTGGCGATTCTGCACATCGTCAACAACCTTGAGTTGCCGGTGAGTTTCACCAAGTCCTACTCGGTGTACGCCGGTGCAACCGACGCGATGGTGCAATGGTGGTACGGCCACAACGCCGTAGGCTTTTTCCTCACCGCCGGTTTTCTCGGGATGATGTACTACTTCGTGCCGAAACAGGCCGAACGTCCGGTGTATTCGTATCGCCTGTCGATCGTGCACTTCTGGGCCTTGATCACCCTGTACATCTGGGCCGGCCCGCACCACTTGCACTACACCGCACTGCCGGACTGGGCACAGTCGCTGGGCATGGTGATGTCGCTGATTCTGCTGGCGCCGAGCTGGGGCGGCATGATCAACGGCATGATGACCCTCTCGGGCGCCTGGCATAAGTTGCGCAGCGACCCGATCCTGCGCTTCCTCGTGGTGTCGCTGGCGTTCTACGGCATGTCGACCTTCGAAGGTCCGATGATGGCGATCAAGACTGTAAACGCCCTCTCCCACTACACCGACTGGACCATCGGCCACGTCCACGCTGGCGCCCTCGGCTGGGTGGCGATGATTTCCATCGGTGCGCTGTACCACATGATCCCGAAAATCTTCGGCAAGGCGCAGATGCACAGCGTCGGCCTGATCAACGCGCACTTCTGGCTCGCAACCATCGGCACCGTGCTCTACATCGCCTCGATGTGGGTCAACGGCATCGCCCAGGGCCTGATGTGGCGCGCAGTCAACGAGGACGGCACGCTGACCTACTCCTTCGTCGAAACCCTGGTGGCCAGCCACCCAGGCTTCGTCGTGCGGCTGATTGGTGGGGCGATCTTCCTCAGCGGCATGTTCCTGATGGCTTACAACACCTGGCGCACCGTGCGGGCCTCGCAGCCTGCTGACGTCGTTGCCGCCGCGCAGATGGCCTGAGGAGTTCGCCATGAAACACGAAACGATTGAAAAGAACGTCGGCCTGTTGATGTTGCTCATGGTCTTTGCCGTGAGCATCGGCGGCCTGACCCAGATCGTCCCGCTGTTCTTCCAGGACGTCACCAACAAACCGGTGGAAGGCATGAAGCCCTACACCGCGCTGCAACTGGAAGGCCGCGACATCTATATCCGCGAAGGCTGCGTCGGCTGTCACTCGCAGATGATCCGCCCGTTCCGCGCCGAAACCGAGCGCTACGGGCACTACTCGGTAGCGGGCGAAAGCGTTTGGGATCACCCATTCCTCTGGGGTTCGAAACGTACCGGTCCGGACCTCGCCCGGGTCGGCGCGCGCTACTCGGATGACTGGCACCGCGCGCACTTGTACAACCCGCGCAACGTCGTACCGGAATCGAAAATGCCGGCCTACCCATGGCTGGTCACGCAGGCGGTCGACAGCAGCCACACCGAAACCAAGCTCAAAGTCATGCGCACCCTCGGCGTGCCGTACACCGACGACGACATCAGCGGCGCGGTGGCCAGCCTCAAGGGCAAGACCGAAATGGACGCCCTCGTCTCCTACCTGCAAGTGCTCGGCACTGCGATCAAGAGCAAGAGGTGAGCCATGGTCATTGAAATGAGTGCAGGCCTGATTCGCGGCCTCGGCACGGTCGTGGTGTTCGTCGCCTTCGTTGGTTTGACGCTTTGGGTGTTCAACCGCAAGCGCACCCCGGAGTTTGCCGAAGCACGTCTGCTGCCGTTCGCCGACGAACCGCAAGCCGAAACAACCCAAGCAAATGAGACAAGGAGTACCCGGCCATGACCACCTTCTGGAGTACGTGGATCTGCGTACTGACCATCGGCAGCCTGATCGGCCTGACGTGGCTGCTGATCGGCACCCGCCGGGGCGAGACCAAGGGCAGCGTCGACCAGACCATGGGCCACAGCTTCGACGGCATCGAGGAGTACGACAACCCGCTGCCACAGTGGTGGTTCATGCTGTTCGCCGGCACGCTGGTGTTTTCCGTGGGTTATCTGATCCTCTATCCGGGCCTGGGCAACTGGAAAGGCATCCTGCCGGGTTACGAGGATGGCTGGACCGGCGTGCACGAGTGGGAAAAGGAAATGAACAAGGCCGACGCCAGGTTCGGGCCGATTTTCGCCAAGTTCGCCGCCATGCCGGTGGAAGAAGTGGCGAAGGATCCGCAGGCGCTGAAAATGGGTGGCCGCTTGTTCGCCTCCAACTGCTCGGTGTGCCACGGCTCCGACGCCAAAGGTGCGTTCGGTTTCCCGAACCTCGCCGACAGTGACTGGCGCTGGGGCGGCGATGCCGAGACCATCAAGACCACTATCATGGGTGGCCGGATGGCGGCGATGCCAGCATGGGGCGAAGTGTTGGGCGAGGCCGGGGTGAAAAACGTGGCCGCTTACGTGCGTCATGAACTGGCCGGTCTGCCATTGCCCGCCGACAGCAAGGCCGACCTGCAAGCCGGACAGCAAGCGTTCAGTACCACCTGCGTAGCCTGTCATGGGGCAACCGGCCACGGCACTGAAGCCATGGGTGCGCCGAATCTGACGCACCCGGCCGGGTTTATCTATGGCACCAGCCTGACTCAACTCGAGCAGACCATTCGCCATGGTCGCCAGGGCCACATGCCGGCGCAGAACGAACTGTTGGGTAACGATAAAGTGCAATTGCTGGCCGCTTATGTGTACAGCTTGTCGCACGGATTGAATACAGAAAAACTTATTACTGAAGACAACAATAAGTAGTCATTGCGTACACCTCTGCCGCACCATTCTCGGTGCGGCAGCATCCAGCCCCTTTGCGACGCATTGTCGCACCCCTTCGCACCCTCTCCTTTCGGTTCCTCTGATTCGGGTCTACGCTTGCTCGATGCGGACTGGCTTGTGCCGGTTCCAGGTCAACGCTGACTGCTGTGTTCCGCGAACCGGCTGACTGATGTGGCCGCAAACGCCGGTAGATACCGGCTGTCGTGCCATTCACCGTCCGTCACCCGAACCGAGCGTTTGAACACACCCCGTTACAAGCGACCTGAACCCCTCGCTTTTTTCGTCCGCTGCGACATTTTGTCCGAGGCCGATTTTGTCCTTACGCGGCGCATGGAAAGGCCGCAGAATCAGCGTTGGAAAGCATTGACCCAGGTCATGGCGCGTTGCAATGACCCCCTGCTCTCTGCATACTTGCGGCCGATTTTAATCCTAATAAAACACCCAAACCGTGGAACCTTAGAATGAGCACAGCAATCAGTCCGACTGCTTATAACTATAAGGTAGTCCGCCAGTTCGCCATCATGACGGTGGTCTGGGGGATCCTTGGCATGGGGCTCGGTGTCTTCATCGCCTCGCAACTGGTCTGGCCGGAATTGAACTTCGGTCTGCCGTGGACGAGCTTTGGACGCCTGCGCCCGTTGCACACAAACCTGGTGATTTTCGCCTTCGGTGGTTGTGCACTATTTGCCACTTCCTACTATGTCGTGCAGCGAACCTGCCAGACGCGACTGATCTCCGACAGCCTCGCCGCCTTCACCTTCTGGGGCTGGCAAGCGGTGATCGTCGGCGCAATCATTACCTTGCCGCTGGGTTACACCACCACCAAGGAATACGCGGAACTGGAATGGCCGATCGCCATTTTGCTGGCCATTGTCTGGGTCACCTACGGTCTGGTGTTCTTCGGCACCATCACCAAGCGCAAAACCAAGCACATCTACGTGGGTAACTGGTTCTACGGTGCGTTCATCGTGGTCACGGCGATGCTGCACATCGTCAACCACATGTCGCTGCCGGTGAACCTGTTCAAGTCCTACTCCGCCTACTCGGGCGCGACCGATGCGATGATCCAGTGGTGGTACGGCCACAACGCCGTAGGCTTCTTCCTCACCACCGGTTTCCTCGGGATGATGTACTACTTCGTGCCGAAACAGGCCGAACGTCCGATCTACTCGTATCGCCTGTCGATCGTGCACTTCTGGGCACTGATCACCCTGTACATCTGGGCCGGCCCGCACCACTTGCACTACACCGCCCTGCCGGATTGGGCACAATCGCTGGGCATGGCGATGTCGATCATCCTCCTGGCGCCAAGCTGGGGCGGCATGATCAACGGCATGATGACCCTGTCGGGCGCCTGGCATAAGCTGCGCACCGACCCGATCCTGCGCTTCCTCGTGGTCTCGCTGGCGTTCTACGGCATGTCGACCTTCGAAGGTCCGATGATGGCGATCAAGACCGTCAACTCGCTCTCGCACTACACCGACTGGACCATCGGCCACGTACACGCCGGCGCTCTCGGTTGGGTGGCAATGATTTCGATCGGCGCGATCTACCACATGATCCCGAAACTGTTCGGCCGGGCGCAGATGCACAGTGTCGGTCTGATCAACGCACACTTCTGGCTCGCGACCATCGGCACCGTGCTGTACATCGCGTCGATGTGGGTCAACGGCATCACTCAGGGCCTGATGTGGCGTGCAATCAACGATGACGGCACCCTCACCTACTCGTTCGTTGAGGCGCTGCAAGCCAGCCACCCGGGCTACATCGTTCGTGCGCTGGGCGGTGCATTCTTCGCCAGCGGCATGTTCCTGATGGCTTACAACGTGTGGCGCACCGTGCGCGCCTCGAACCCGGTTGAAGCTGAAGCCGCTGCCCAGATCGCTGTCGTTGGAGCTCACTGATGAAGCATGAAGCTGTCGAGAAGAATATTGGCCTGCTGGCCTTCTTCATGGTCATCGCCGTCAGCGTTGGCGGCCTGACCCAAATCGTTCCGCTGTTTTTCCAGGACGTCACCAACAAGCCGGTCGAAGGCATGAAGCCGCGGTCGGCGCTGGAACTGGAAGGCCGCGACGTTTACATCGCCAACGGTTGCGTCGGCTGCCACTCGCAGATGATCCGTCCGTTCCGTGCTGAAACCGAACGCTACGGCCACTACTCGGTCGCCGGTGAAAGCGTCTGGGATCACCCGTTCCTGTGGGGTTCCAAGCGTACCGGTCCAGACCTTGCTCGCGTGGGCGGTCGTTACTCCGATGACTGGCAACGTGCGCACTTGTACAACCCGCGCAACGTGGTGCCTGAATCGAAAATGCCGGCTTACCCGTTCCTCGTGGAAAACAAGCTCGACGGCAAGGAAACCGCCAAGAAAATGGAGGTTTTGCGCACCCTTGGCGTCCCTTACACCGACGAAGACATCGCCGGTGCACAGGATGCCGTGAAGGGCAAAACCGAAATGGACGCGCTGGTGGCCTACCTGCAAGGCCTGGGCACCATCATCAAAAGCAAACGGTGAATTAGATGGATATCGGGATGATTCGTGGCCTGGGCACCGTTGTTGTGATGGTGGCCTTCATCGGTCTGGCGCTGTGGGTGTTCAGCCCCAAGCGCAAGTCGGAGTTTGAAGACGCGACCTTGCTGCCTTTCGCGGATGATCCCGAAGCCATCAAGCACGTCGAGCAAGCTTCTAGGAGTAACAAAGAATGACTACATTCTGGAGTCTGTACGTCACAGTCCTCAGTCTCGGTACGATCTTTTCCCTGACCTGGCTGCTGCTGTCGACCCGTAAGGGCCAGCGCAGCGAACAGACGGACGAGACGGTCGGGCACTCCTTCGACGGGATCGAGGAGTACGACAACCCACTGCCAAAATGGTGGTTCATGCTGTTTGTCGGCACCATCATTTTTGCCTTGGGTTACCTAGTGCTGTACCCGGGCCTGGGCAACTGGAAAGGCCTGCTGCCGGGCTACAACTACCTCGATAACGACAAGCAGACCGCGTTCGCCAACGGCCAGACCGGCTGGACCGGCGTGCACGAGTGGGAAAAGGAAATGGCTCGCTCGGACGCCAAATTCGGTCCGATCTTCGCCAAGTTCGCTGCCATGCCAATCGAAGAAGTCGCCAAAGATCCGCAAGCCCTGAAAATGGGTGGCCGCCTGTTCGCCTCCAACTGCTCGGTGTGCCACGGTTCCGACGCCAAGGGCGCTTACGGTTTCCCGAACCTGACCGACGCCGACTGGCGCTGGGGTGGCGAGCCGGAAACCATCAAGACCACGATCATGGGCGGTCGTCACGCGGTGATGCCGGCCTGGGCTGAAGTGATTGGCGAGCAAGGCGTTGCCGACGTGGCAGCGTTTGTCGTGACCAACCTGGATGGCCGCAAACTGCCGGAAGGCACCAAGGCTGATCCGGCCAACGGCGGCAAACTGTTCGCCGCCAACTGCGTGGCCTGCCACGGTCCGGCCGGCAAAGGCACTCCCGCCATGGGCGCGCCTGACCTGACCCACCCGGGTGCTTTCATCTACGGTTCGAGCTTCGCGCAACTGCAGCAGACCATCCGTTACGGCCGCCAGGGCCAGATGCCGGCGCAGGAACAACTGCAAGGCAACGACAAGGTTCACCTGCTGGCGGCGTATGTTTACAGCCTGTCCCACGGTGAAAAAGCACCGGAAGCGAACGCCGAGTAAGGCCAACGCTTGAAGCACAAAAGGCCCCGCCAATGTTGATTGGCGGGGCCTTTTTTCATGCCGGCATTCATGACTTGAAACGTTTGCCCAATAGACCTGAACAGCAGCCCCCTGTAGGTTTTTCCCACCCCGATGAGCAGCATCGGGTCAACCTTCAAGGATGAAGCCTACATGCCAAAGAATGACGAAAGCACACTGTCAAAACGTTTGCAGCCCCGCCCTGATCATGATGCGACGCCGGTAAAAACGCCTGAGGCGCCCGCACGCTCACTTTCGGCAGACACCGTGGGCCATCCAGGTAACGGGGGCGGTCTGGACGGTCTCGGCGGCGGACGATTGCCCTGACAGACAGGCCAGCAAAACACAGCGAACATTTGCCCAATACCCTGCGCCCCTGCGGTTTGGCAGGGGCGCTTTCGACGGTGCCGTTATGACAGTGATAAACCGATCGTCCGCAATCCACCTTTTCGATTGCCGCGCAAACTCCAAGGTAGTAACGTTTCTACACCCAAATATCTGGAGGCCAAACATGATGGCCATCACGACCATTTCCAGCCGCGAGTTCAATCAGGACACCAGTGCTGCCAAAAAAGCCGCGCATCAGGGTCCGGTCATCATTACCGATCGTGGCAAGCCTGCTCATGTACTGCTGAGCATCGAGGAGTACCAGAAACTGACCGGCAGCCAGACCAGCATCGTCGATCTTCTGGTCATGCCGAATGCGCCTGACATCGAATTCGAACCTGAGCGCGCCGTCATCAGCCCTCGTAGCGTGGATCTGTCTTGATGTTTCTACTTGATACCAACGTGGTTTCCGAACTGCGAAAACCCCAGGCCGACAAACAGGTGGTGACCTGGGCAAACAGCGTCGCCCCGGCCAGCCTGTATTTATCGGCTATCACCGTGCTGGAGCTGGAAATCGGCATTCTGCGTATCGAACGCCGCGACCCACCGCAAGGAGGGATGCTCCGCCACTGGCTTGAGCGTCATGTCAAACCCGCATTCTCGGGAAGAATCCTCTCGGTCGATACCGTCGTCGCGACCCGATGCGCACAGCTGCATGTGCCTGATCGCAGCAATGAATGCGACGCCTTGATTGCCGCCACCGCACTTGTCCATGGACTGACCTTGGTTACCCGTAACGTTTCGGACTTTCAACTGAGCGGCGTTCCTCTGATCAACCCATGGATCGCGGCCAATAACTGATCGTGAAAGTCCCGCCAGATCACTGACGGGGTTTTTTTATGATGGCGAGCCCCAGCGAGGTGAGCAACCCTGGATTAGCCCTCAGGCCAAAACCGTCCATACTCAACAAGTCAATTGACCTGCATCAGGCTTTGCTGCATTCGCTACACCATTCAGGTTTTTTACCCAACGCGACCAAAGGTCGCACCCTTGAGCCAGAGCGACCGGCGTATCATTGCGCCACTGCAACAGCCCTTTTTGACCTTGGTTGGCACGTATCGACCGAGGCATTTTTCCACTGCCGTGGGATGCAATGATGAGCAACCAGATTCCGGTACACGACGTCACACCACCGAGCAAAAACGCGAACAACAGCGTCGACCTTTACGCCTCTCGAGAAAAAATCTACACCCGTGCCTTCACCGGCCTGTTCCGTAATCTGCGGATGATGGGCGGTGCTGCCTTGTTCCTGCTGTATTTCGGTACGGTGTGGCTGAACTGGAGCGGCCATCAGGCCGTATGGTGGAACTTGCCAGAGCGCAAATTCTTCATTTTCGGCGCCACCTTCTGGCCGCAGGATTTCATCCTGCTTTCCGGCCTGTTGATCATTGCCGCGTTCGGCCTGTTCTTCATTACCGTGTATGCCGGCCGTGTCTGGTGTGGTTATACCTGCCCGCAAAGTGTGTGGACGTGGATTTTCATGTGGTGCGAGAAAGTCACTGAAGGCGACCGCAACCAGCGCATCAAGCTCGACAAGGCGCCGATGAGCGCCAACAAATTCCTGCGCAAAGTCGCCAAACATTCGCTGTGGCTGCTGATCGGTTTTGTCACCGGCATGACCTTTGTCGGTTATTTTTCACCGATCCGCGAACTGGTTTTCGAATTCTTCACCGGCCAGGCTGATGGCTGGTCGTACTTCTGGGTCGGTTTCTTCACCCTCGCCACCTACGGCAACGCCGGCTGGTTGCGCGAGCAAGTGTGCATTTACATGTGTCCGTACGCGCGCTTCCAGAGCGTGATGTTCGACAAGGACACGCTGATCGTTTCCTACGATCCGCGTCGCGGTGAAAGCCGTGGCCCGCGCAAGAAAGGCGTCGACTACAAGGCCCAGGGTCTCGGTGATTGCATCGATTGCACCATGTGCGTGCAGGTCTGCCCGACCGGCATCGACATCCGCGACGGCCTGCAGATCGAGTGCATCGGCTGCGCCGCGTGCATCGACGCCTGCGACAGCATCATGGACAAAATGGACTACCCGCGTGGGTTGATCAGCTACACCACCGAACACAACCTGTCGGGGCAGAAAACCCATAAACTGCGCCCGCGCCTGATCGGCTATGCCGTGGTGTTGCTGGCGATGATCAGCCTATTGGTTACCGCGTTCGTCATGCGTTCACTGGTCGGTTTCGATGTCAGCAAGGACCGTGTGCTGTACCGCGAAAACGCTGAAGGCCGGATCGAAAACGTTTACAGCCTGAAGATCATGAACAAGGACCAGCGCGATCACACTTATGTGCTGGAAGCCGCCGGGTTGCCGGATCTGCGCCTGCAAGGCAAGCGCGAGATCAAAGTCGCGGCCGGCGATATCGTCAGCATGCCGGTCGAATTGTCGAGCGCGCCGGAACAACTGCCATCGAGCACCAACGAGGTGAAATTCATCCTCAAGGATGCCGATGACGACAGCGTCCACGTTGAAGCCAAGAGCCGATTCATCGGCCCACAAATCCGTTGAGAGAACTGAACATGCCCGCAGCAAACGCCGCAAGCCCTTGGTACAAGCACCTTTGGCCATGGATCATCATCGGGATTCTGGCCTGCTCGGTGACCCTGACCCTGTCGATGGTGACCATCGCGGTGAACAACCCGGACAACCTGGTCAACGACAACTATTACGAGGCCGGCAAAGGCATCAACCGTTCGCTGGACCGTGAGCTGTTGGCGCAGAATCTGAAGATGCGTGCGGCGGTGCATCTGGATGATGTTACTGGTGAGGTTGATCTGCGTTTGAGCGGTGACAGTCAGCCGAAGACACTGGAACTGAACCTGATTTCGCCGACGCAACCAGAGAAAGATCGCAAGATTGTGCTGACCCGCAGCGAGACTGAAACGGGCCGCTACATCGGTCAATTGGGTGACAAGGTCGAAGGTCGCCGTTTTGTCGAATTGCTCGGCAGTCAGGATGATCACGTGTGGCGCATGTTCGAAGAAGAGCTGGTCAGCCATGACAAGGATCTGCTGCTCGGTGATGAACCGCTGCAAGGTGCGGAAGACCTGAAGAAGTAAACAACTTCAAAAGCCCCCTCACCCTAGCCCTCCCCCCCAGGAGAGGGAACTGATCTCGAGCGTTTGCACGTTTTGTGTATGACAGTGAAGATCCAGGCTCGCACTGATCGGCTCCCTCTCCTTCCGGGAGAGAGTTGGGGTGAGGGCAAGCGGACAACCCCAATGCAAGGGCTTACCCCCTCAACGATGCCATGACCACCCCAATCCCCTGCTACCACTGCGCCCTGCCCGTCCCGTCCGGCAGCCGCTTCACCGCCGTCGTGCTCGGGCAATCCCGCGAGTTCTGCTGCCCGGGTTGCCAGGCCGTGGCCGAAGCCATCGTCGCCGGCGGCCTGGAAAGCTACTACCAACATCGCAGCGAAGCTTCAGCCAATCCGGAAGCGCTGCCAGTGCAACTGACCGACGAATTGGCACTGTACGACCGCGCCGATGTCCAGCAACCCTTCGTCCGTCACGAAGGCGATCTGGCTGAAACCACGCTGTTGATGGAAGGCATCAGTTGCGCGGCGTGCGGCTGGCTGATCGAGAAACACCTGCGCACGCTGCCCGCCGTGGCCGAAGCACGCTTGAATCTGTCCAACCATCGCTTGCACGTGAGCTGGGCCGATGCGCAATTGCCGCTGAGCCAGATCCTCGCCGAACTGCGCCACATCGGTTACGCCGCCCATCCGTATCAGGCCGACCGTGCCAGCGAACAACTGGCCAGTGAAAACCGTCTGGCCCTGCGCCAGCTCGGCGTGGCCGGACTGCTGTGGTTCCAGGCAATGATGGCGACCATGGCCACTTGGCCGGAATTCAACATCGACCTCAGCCCCGAGCTGCACACGATCCTGCGCTGGGTCGCGCTGTTCCTGACCACGCCGATCGTGTTCTACAGCTGCGCGCCGTTCTTCAAAGGCGCGATGCGCGATCTGCGCACGCGCCACCTGACCATGGATGTCTCGGTATCACTGGCGATCGGCAGCGCTTACATCGCCGGGATCTGGACGTCGATCACCGGGGTCGGTGAGTTGTATTTCGATGCGGTCGGCATGTTTGCGCTGTTCCTGCTCGCCGGGCGTTATCTGGAGCGCCGCGCCCGCGAACGCACCGCCGCCGCCACGGCTCAGTTAGTGAATCTGTTGCCCGCTTCATGTCTGCGTCTGGACAACAACGGCCAGAGCGAGCGCATCCTGCTTAGCGAATTGCGCCTGGGCGACAAGATTCTGGTGCAAGCCGGATCGATCCTCCCGGCCGACGGCAAAATCATCGACGGCCAGTCGAGCATCGATGAATCGCTGCTCACCGGCGAGTACCTGCCGCAACCGCGGACGCGGGGCGATACGGTCACTGCCGGCACGCTCAACGTCGAAGGCGCGTTGACCGTGGAAGTTCAGGCTCTCGGACAAGACACACGCCTGTCGGCCATCGTCCGTCTGCTTGATCGTGCCCAAGCGGAAAAACCGCGCCTGGCGGAAATCGCCGACCGCGCTGCGCAATGGTTCCTGCTGTTATCACTGATCGCCGCAGCGGCCATTGGCCTGTTGTGGTGGGAACTGGATTCGTCGCGCGCGTTCTGGATCGTCCTCGCCATGCTCGTCGCGACCTGCCCGTGCGCGCTGTCGCTGGCGACGCCGACCGCGCTGACGGCCGCCACTGGCACCCTGCACAAACTCGGTTTGCTGCTGACTCGCGGTCACGTGCTGGAAGGTTTGAATCAGATCGACACGGTGATCTTCGACAAAACCGGCACGCTCACCGAAGGTCGGTTGGTGCTGCGCTCGATTCGTCCACTCGCGACGCTCGACAGTGATCAATGCCTGAGCCTCGCCGCCGCTCTGGAAAACCGTTCGGAGCACCCGATTGCCCGCGCCTTCGGCCGTGCGCCGCTGGCCGCTGAAGACGTCCACAGCACGCCGGGGCTTGGCCTCGAAGGGTTGGTCGGCGGACAGCGCTTGCGCATTGGCCAGGCAGAATTCGTCTGCGCCCTCAGCGGCGCGGCTATGCCTGCAATGCCCGACGAGGCGGGTCAATGGCTGCTGCTCGGCGACACTCAAGGGCCGCTGGCGTGGTTCGTCCTCGACGACCGTTTGCGTGACGACGCTCCCGCCCTGCTCGCCGCCTGCAAGGCACGCGGCTGGCGCACTTTGCTGTTGTCCGGCGACAGCTCGCCGATGGTCGCCAGCGTCGCCGCCGAACTCGGTATCGACGAGGCCCGTGGCGGCTTGCGTCCGGACGACAAGCTGCAAGTCTTGCAGCAACTGCACAAGGAAGGCCGTAAAGTGCTGATGCTCGGCGACGGCGTCAATGACGTGCCAGTACTGGCGGCGGCTGACATCAGCGTGGCCATGGGCTCGGCCACCGATCTGGCGAAAACCAGCGCCGATGCGGTGCTGCTGTCCAATCGCCTCGACGCCTTGGTGCAGGCTTTTACGCTGGCACGGCGCACGCGGCGGGTGATCATCGAGAACCTGCTGTGGGCGGCACTGTACAATGGCCTCATGTTGCCGTTCGCCGCGCTCGGCTGGATCACTCCGGTGTGGGCCGCCGTCGGCATGTCGATCAGTTCGTTGACCGTGGTGCTCAATGCTTTGCGCCTGACTCGCCTGCCGAGTCCGCCGCCCGCCAGCACCCGCTCGCAAACCCGTCCGCTGCCGGCCTGAGCCGCGCGGGCCTGGAGTACAGATGCCAGCTCTCTACGTGATGATCCCGGCCGCCCTGCTGATCGTGGCCATCGCCGTGTACATCTTCTTCTGGGCGGTGGACAGCGGTCAGTACGACGACCTCGACGGCCCGGCGCACAGCATCCTGTTCGATGATCAGGATCCGAACCACACCGCGGCGGTGGACGAAGCCCGCGCCAACAAACCGGACGACAAGGCGCCTCCTCATGCTTGAACTGGCGCCATTGCTGGTCTCGGCATTGATCCTCGGCCTGCTCGGTGGCGGTCATTGCCTGGGCATGTGCGGCGGTCTGATGGGCGCGCTGACTCTGGCGATTCCCAAGGAACAGCGCAGCCGACGCTTTCGTTTGCTGCTGGCGTACAACCTTGGGCGAATTCTCAGCTATGCCACGGCCGGACTGCTGATCGGCTTGGCGGGCTGGGCAGTGGCCAACAGTCCGGCGGCGCTGTTCATGCGGGTGCTGGCCGGGTTGCTGCTGATTGCCATGGGTTTGTATCTGGCCGGTTGGTGGAGCGGGCTGACGCGCATTGAACGTTTGGGTCGCGGTCTGTGGCGCTACATTCAGCCGGTGGCCAATCGCTTGTTGCCAGTGTCGAGTTTGCCTCGCGCGTTATTGCTGGGTGCGCTGTGGGGCTGGCTGCCCTGCGGACTGGTTTACAGCACGTTGCTGTGGTCGGCGAGTCAGGGCAACGCGCTGGACAGTGCGTTGTTGATGCTTGCGTTTGGCCTAGGCACCTGGCCGGTGCTGCTCGCCACGGGGCTTGCGGCAGAACGCGTCACCGCCATTTTGCGCAAACGCAGCGTGCGCATGGCCGGTGGATTGCTGGTGATCCTGTTCGGCATCTGGACATTGCCCGGGCCGCATCAACATTGGTTGATGGGCCATTAAGATCAAAAGATCGCAGCCTTCGGCTGCTCCTACAGGGAAACGCATTCCAAAGGTAGGAGCTGCCGAAGGCTGCGATCTTTTGATCTTATGCTGTTGATGCAAATCAAGAGGCCCTCAGCCGCCCCCCGATAGACTCGCCACACTGCCAGCCTATCCGGGGGAATGCCCGCATGCTCGACGCCATTCGTTGGGACTCTGATCTGATCCGCCGCTACGACCTGGCGGGGCCGCGCTACACCTCCTATCCGACGGCCGTGCAATTTCACGGTCAGGTCGGCACCTTTGACCTGTTCCATGCCCTGCGCGACAGCCGCAAGGCTCTACGCCCGCTGTCGCTGTACGTGCATGTGCCGTTCTGCGCGAACATTTGCTACTACTGCGCCTGCAACAAGGTCATCACCAAGGATCGCGGCCGCGCGCTGCCTTACTTGCAGCGGCTGGAGCAGGAAATCCAGCTGATCGCCTGTCATCTCGACCCGGCCCAGAAAGTCGAGCAACTGCACTTTGGCGGCGGCACGCCGACCTTTCTCAGTCATGACGAACTGCGGCAGTTGATGGCGCACCTGCGCAAACATTTCAATCTGCTGGATGACGACTCCGGCGATTACGGTATCGAGATCGACCCGCGCGAAGCCGACTGGTCGACCATGGGCCTGCTGCGCGAACTCGGTTTCAATCGGGTCAGCATCGGTCTGCAAGACCTCGATCCGGCGGTGCAGCGCGCGGTCAATCGCCTGCAAAGCCTGGAAGAAACCCGTGCGGTGATCGATGCCGCGCGCACCCTGCAATTTCGCTCGATCAATATCGATCTGATCTACGGTCTACCCAAGCAGACCCCGGAAAACTTCGCCCGCACCGTCGAGGAAGTCATCAGCCTGCAACCGGACCGGCTCTCGGTGTTCAACTATGCGCACCTGCCGGAACGCTTCATGCCGCAGCGGCGGATCAATGGCAATGAGTTGCCGGCGCCCGCGCAGAAACTGGAAATGCTCGAACGCACCATCGAACAGCTCACCGCCGCTGGCTATCGCTATATCGGCATGGATCACTTCGCCCTGCCCGATGATGAGTTGGCGATTGCTCAGGAAGAAGAAACCCTGCAACGCAACTTCCAGGGTTACACCACTCACGGCCATTGCGATCTGATTGGTCTGGGGGTTTCCGCGATCAGCCAGATCGGCGATCTGTACTGCCAGAACAGCAGCGATCTCAACGAGTACCAGAACACCCTGGCCGCCGCGCAACTGGCGACCAGCCGGGGTTTGCTGTGCAACGCCGATGATCGCTTGCGCCGCGCGGTGATCCAGCAACTGATCTGCAACTTCAGCCTCCAATTCGCCGAGATCGAGCAACAGTTCAACATCGATTTTCAGGGCTATTTCGGCGCGCTTTGGCCGCAGCTGCAAGGCATGGCCAACGATGGCCTGATCGAACTCGATCGTGAGCGGATTGAAGTGTTGCCGGCGGGACGTTTGCTGGTGCGCTCGGTGTGCATGGTGTTCGATGCGTACCTGGAACAGCAGAACCGCCAGCGTTTTTCGCGGGTGATCTAGTTTTTCATCAGCAGCGAACCGACCTTCATATTCTGATCCGCCGTCAGGCCCGACTGCCCCACCACTTTGGACAAGGCCAGGTTGGCGGTGATCAGACCCGTATTCAACGCGGCGATGGCGCCGCGCAGAGCGGCCACCTTGATGATCTTTTCTTCGTTGGAAAGGCGCTTGTCGGCCATGACCGTTTCGATAAGCGCCTTTTTCTCGGCAATCTGTTTTTGCAACTTGCGAATCATTTTCAGCAATTGCTGGATGTTCTCCGGCAATCCGCTGTCTTCGATGTCGCGGTTTTCGCCACCGACACTGGCGGATTTTTCAATCGATGCACCGGACAGCGACACTTTGACGCCTTCGACCAAGGTCGGGGTTGCCTCTTCGGTCAAGTCTGGGTCGCGTGCATTGCCGGACGAAGTTTTAAACGTCTCCGGCAATGCGGCAACGTCGCTGCTACCGGGGCTCAGCGTGCCAATCGAGGCCATCGATTCGTTCCTTGTATGCGTTCTGATACCTGTTTATCGGCTGCTGGCGCTGCGGCTTTATGGCTGTGGGACAAAGTCGCCACGGACTGGCCTGAATGTCCTCCTGTGGGTTACCCTTACGGCTTATGTGTGTTTTCCCACAAGGATTTAAGAAATGTCCGAGCCAGTCAAACTGCGCGCTCACAACCAGGCCCATTGCAAGGATTGCAGCCTGGCCCCTCTCTGCCTGCCACTTTCTCTGAATCTGGAAGACATGGATGCGCTGGACGAAATCGTTAAACGCGGCCGCCCGTTGAAAAAAGGCGAGTTCCTGTTCCGCCAGGGCGACACGTTCGATTCCGTTTATGCAGTACGCTCCGGCGCCCTGAAAACCTTCAGCCTGAGCGACAGCGGCGAAGAACAACTGACCGGCTTCCACCTGCCGAGCGAACTGGTCGGTCTGTCCGGCATGGACACCGAGAAACACCCGGTGTCGGCGCAGGCGCTGGAAACCACCTCGGTCTGCGAAATCCCCTTTGAACGCCTCGACGAACTGGCCCTGCAACTGCCGCAGTTGCGCCGCCAGTTGATGCGCGTGATGAGCCGTGAAATCCGCGATGACCAGCAAATGATGCTGTTGCTGTCGAAGAAAACCGCCGACGAGCGCATCGCCACGTTCCTGGTCAACCTGTCCGCACGCTTCCGCGCCCGCGGCTTCTCGGCCAACCAGTTCCGTCTGGCAATGTCGCGTAACGAAATCGGCAACTACCTCGGCCTGGCCGTGGAAACCGTGTCTCGCGTGTTCACGCGCTTCCAGCAAAACGAGCTGATCGCCGCCGAGGGCAAGGAGATTCACATCCTCGACCCGATCCAGCTCTGCGCGCTGGCCGGTGGCTCGCTCGAAGGTTAATGTCGATCCGCGGTTGAGCGAAGCGTTTCAGCCGCGGGTATACTGCGCCGTTTGCAGCCCTGCCAGGACACCTCGACGATGGTCTTCGACTCCTTCGACATCAAATCGCTTATCCGCCCAGTGATCGACTTCCCGAAACCGGGTGTGATCTTTCGCGACATCACCCCGCTGTTTCAATCGCCCAAGGCCCTGCGTCTGGTGATGGACAGCTTCGCCCACCGCTATGTGGAAGCTGATTTCACCCACATCGGTGCTATGGATGCGCGCGGTTTTCTGATCGGCTCGGTGCTGGCCTATCAGTTGAACAAGCCGCTGGTACTGTTCCGCAAACAGGGCAAGCTGCCGGCGGACGTGCTGGCCGAAGGTTACGCGACCGAGTACGGCGAAGCGTTCCTCGAAGTGCACGCCGACAGCCTGTGTGAAGGCGACTCGGTGGTGATGTTCGATGACTTGATCGCCACGGGCGGCACGCTGATCGCAGCGGCCAACCTGATTCGCCGCATGGGTGCGCGGGTGCATGAGGCAGCGGCGATTATTGACTTGCCGGAGCTGGGTGGGTCGCAGCGCCTGGAAGACATGGGTATCCCTACTTTCTGCCTGACGCAGTTTGCCCTGACTGATAAGTAAGCGGCGATTTCACTGACGCCATCGCTGGCAAGCCAGCTCCCACAGGTGTCTTTGGCGTACACAAAATTTGTGAACGACCGAAATCACTGTGGGAGCTGGCTTGCCAGCGATGACGCCAGTTGCTTCACCAATTATTTAAAGCCCCATCTGCTTGCTGATGATCTCGTTCATCACCTCCCGAGTCCCGCCGCCAATCGACAGAATACGGTTATCCCGATACAGCCGTTCCACCAGACTCTCGCGCATATAACCGAGCCCGCCAAGAATCTGCACCGCTTCGGTGGTGATTCGGTCCGAAGTGTCCGTGGCAAAGTTCTTGGCCATGGAAATCTCCTTGATCACGCTCTGCCCCGCCGCCATCTTCGCCGCTTGCCGGTAAGTGAATTCCCGCGAGACCTCCAGCGCCGTGGCCATCTCGGCGAGGCGATGTTTGATCACTTGAAACTTGCCGATCGGCTTGCCAAACGCCTCACGCTCGCGCGCCCATTTCAGGCTTTGTTCCAGCGCAAGCTGTGAGGTCATGTTGGCCATCAGTGCCAGCGCCAGTCGTTCGCTCTGAAAGTTGCCCATGATGCAGGCGAAGCCCATGTTCTCGGCGCCGATCAGGTTTCCTGCAGGCACGCGGCAATCGTCGAAGAACAATTCGGCGGTGTCCGACGCCCACCAGCCCATTTTCTTCAACTGCCGGCCCACGGTGAAACCGGGCGTGCCCTTCTCGATCAATAACAGACTGATGCCGCCGAAACCCGGCGCACCGGTGCGCACCGCGACGGTGTAGAAATCCGCGCGCACGCCACTGGTGATAAAGGTTTTGCTGCCACTGACCCGATAGAAATCGCCGTCACGCACGGCACGGGTTTGCAGGTTGGCGACGTCGGAACCGCCGCCCGACTCGGTAACCGCCAGGGCGCTGATTTTCTCGCCACTGAGCACCTGGGGCACAACACGCTCACGTACCTCGGGACGCGCCCATTTGACGATCGGCGGCAGGCCGATATCCAGCGAGCCGAGCCCCGCTACCAGCCCGCCAGAGCCACAGCGCATCAACTCCTCACTGGCGGCGACCTTGGCGAACAGATCGCCTTCATGGCTGCCACCCAGCGTTTCCGGGTAGCCAATGCCGAGGATGCCCGCCGCGCCGGCCTTCAGGTACAGCTCGCGGGGGAAGCTTTCGGCTTCTTCCCACTGATCGATGTCCGGCAGGACCTCGCGTTCGACGAAGCGTCGGACGCTGTCACGGACCAATTGGTGGCTGGGGTCGAAGTATTCCTGAAAGGCAGGCATGGGCGAGCTCCACGGAAGGGTTCGCCGAACTTAACCGAGCGCTTGCTTGGTTTTCAACTCAATTGTGTGAATCAGATTGACCGAGGTGCGCCATTCGCGAGCAGGCTCGCTCCCACAGGGGATTTGTGAACGACAAAACCAATGTGGGAGCGAGCCTGCTCGCGAAGGCGTCAGTTCAGACGCCGCAAACTCAGAGAGCGATCGGTTTACGCCCGGCAAACGAATGCGCCAGTGTGCCGCCATCGACCAGCTCCAGCTCGCCACCCAACGGCACGCCGTGGGCGATCCGCGAAGCGATCAGGCCTTTGTTGCTCAGCAATTGCGCGATGTAATGCGCCGTCGCCTCGCCTTCCACGGTCGGGTTGGTCGCAAGAATGACTTCAGCAAAAGTCCCCGCCTCCTCAATCCGTGCCATCAACTGCGGAATGCCGATCGCCTCCGGCCCCAAGCCATCGAGCGGCGACAAATGCCCCTTGAGCACAAAATAACGCCCGCGGAAACCGGTTTGCTCCACCGCATACACATCCATCGGCCCTTCGACCACGCACAGCAACGTGTCGTCGCGGCGGGTATCGGCGCATTGCGGGCACAGGTCGTCTTCGGTCAGCGTGCGGCACTGGCGACAGTGACCGACCCCTTCCATGGCCTGGCTGAGGGCCTGGGCCAGACGCAAACCGCCGCTGCGGTCACGCTCGAGCAACTGCAACGCCATGCGCTGGGCGGTTTTCTGACCCACGCCCGGCAAGGTGCGCAGCGCGTCGATCAGTTGGCGAATCAAAGGGCTGAAGCTCATGGGTAAAAAGTCCGACAAAACAACGAGACGCGGTTTATACCCGCGCCTCTGGCCAGCGTCAAATTCTCAGTCTGCTGCGACCTTAACCACCAGTTTGCCGAAGTTGCGCCCCTCCAGCAGTCCGATAAACGCCTCGGGCGCCTGCTCCAGGCCTTCCACCACGTCCTCGCGGAACTTGACCTTGCCGTCGCGCACCCACGGCACCATGTGGCTGATGAATTCCGGCTGCCGATCACCGTAATCGTCGAACACGATGAAGCCCTGAATACGCACGCGCTTGGTCAGCAATGTGCGCTGCAGCATCGGCAGGCGATCCGGGCCTTGCGGCGCTTCAGAAGCGTTGTAACCGGCGATCAGCCCGCACAGCGGGATTCGCGCCTTGGCGTTAAGCAGCGGCACTACCGCGTCGAACACATGACCACCGACATTTTCGTAATAGATGTCGATGCCGTCGGGGCAGGCCTTGGCCAATTGCTCAGCAAAATCGGGCGCCTTGTGATCGATGCAAGCGTCAAAGCCCAGTTCCTCGACCACGTATTTGCACTTTTCGGCACCGCCGGCCACACCGACCGTACGCAGGCCTTTGATCTTCGCCACTTGGCCGACCACCGAGCCCACCGCACCGGACGCAGCTGCCACCACCAGCGTCTCGCCAGATTTCGGCTGGCCGATATCCATCAAACCCATGTAGGCAGTCATCCCCGGCATGCCCAGCACACCCAGGGCCATCGACGGGCTCGGCAGCCCGGACGGGATTGGAATGATGTTGCGCCCGTCGCTGATGCTGTGGCTCTGCCAACCGGTGGCGCCGACCACCAGATCGCCTTTATGGAATTTCGGATGACGCGAATCCTCGACACGGCTGACAGCACCACCGGTCATCACTTCGCCGATTTGTACCGGGGCGGCGTAGGAAGGGGCGTCGCTCATGCGTCCGCGCATGTAGGGATCGAGGGACAGGTAGAGAGTTTTCAACAATACCTCGCCATCCTGCAGATCCGGCAGCGCTTCGCGTTCGAGGCGGAAGTTTTCCGGGGTCGGCGCGCCGACGGGGCGCGAGGCGAGGACGAAACGTTGGTTGAGCGTGAGAGGGTCGGACATGTCAGCGTCTCCTGTGAATGATGAATTCAGCGGGTATAGGGAGCAGACCGTTGTGGCTTTTGCGCGTTCGATGTTTATTCACTGCACGACCTGTAGGAGCTGCGGCACGCTGCGATCTTTTGATCTTGATTTTTGTTTTAAAGAACAGGATCAAAAGATCGCAGCCTCGTTTCACTCGACAGCTCCTACAGGGTGCGGTGTTAATGAAGCAGAAACAAAAATGCCAGGCGCAATGCCTGGCATTTTGTGTAGCTCATCTGCCGCCGATTGGCGAATCAGAATGGCAGTTTCATACCAGCTGGCAGGTTCATGCCGGCGGTCATGTTGCCCATTTTGTCCTGGCTGTTCTTTTCGATCTTGCGTACAGCGTCATTGACGGCGGAAGCGATCACCGCCTCCAGCATTTCTTTGTCGTCTTCGCTCATGCCTTCAACCAGGCTTGGGTCGATGCTCACGCTCTTGACGTCGTGACGACCGGTCATCACCACGGTGACCATATCGCCGCCGGCCTTACCGGTGACTTCGGCGTTGGCCAGTTCTTCCTGCATCTTGGCCATTTTTTCCTGCATCTGCTGCGCCTGCTTCATCAGGCCGGCCATGCCACCTTTCATCATGGGAATCACCTCAAAGTACTTGGATCAAAACAGCGCCCGGCCAATAAAGCCGAGCGCCTTCAGTTATTAGCCCTGAGTGACCAGGGCCTCGACAGGTTCAATAGTATCGTGTCGCACCACCGCGCCGAACTGCTGAACCATCTGCTGGATGAACGGATCGCCGTGGATCGACTCCTCCGCCTCGCGCTGACGATTGGCACGACGGCGGGACGCGGCCTGGGCCGGGGTTTCCTGCTCGGGCTTGATCAGTTCGATGGTCAGGCCCAGCGTGCGACCGTGGAACTGGTTCAACGCATCGTTCAGACGCCGCTGCTGCGTGGCGTTGAACAGTGCGCTGTGCGCCGGGTCGAGGTGCATCAGCCAATGGTCGCCATCCACCGCGATCAGCGTGCAGTTGGCGGCGATGCTGCCGGTCATGCCGGAGATCGGCAGTTTCGGGAACAGCTCCAGCCATTGCAACGCCAGACCTGTTGCCGGTGCCGCAGCCGGTTCTGGCTCGGGTTCCGGGGCAGGTTCGGCGGCGTGTTCGATGGCCAGTTCGTCGAGGTAGCTGTACGCCGAATCCATGTCCGGCTCGATGTAGTCCTCGTCCAGCGGCGGCTCGTCGTCCATGTCCACGCCTGGTGTAGCGGCATCGACCTCGGCGACCGATGGCTCGGGGATCGGCGCGGCAGCCCACTCAGGCGCTTCCGGGACGACGCTGTCCGGGGTCGGCAACGGCATCGGCGGCAACTCGGGTTGCTCGGCGGTGGTTTCCAGCACTGGCTCGACGGCAGGTTGCTGCGCGGGTTCGGGCTCAGGCTCCGCCTCGGGCTCCACCGGGTCATTCCACGGCAGATCGACGACGGCTTCGGCGACGACAGGCGCAGGTTCTGGTGCGGCAACAGGAGCAACCGGCACAGGCTCAGGAGCCGGTGCGGGGGTTACAGCTGCCGGAGCTGGAGCCGGCGCAGCAGCCGCAGCGACTACCGGCGCAGGCTTGGACGCGGCAGCCACGGAGTTTGCGGAATCAACTGTGGCCTGGCTGATCCCCACTGGCTTTAGCGGTTGCCTCGGGGCGTCCGCCGTATCTGCCGGCCGGAAGGCGAGCATCCGCAGCAGGACCATCTCGAAGCCACCACGCGGGTCCGGCGCCAGCGGCAAATCGCGGCGGCCGATCAGGCCCATCTGGTAATAAAACTGCACGTCTTCAGCGGGCAAAGCCTGAGCCAGCGCCAACACGCGATCGCGGTCGCCATGGCCGTTGTCGACGCCTTCCGGCAACGCCTGAGCGATGGCCACGCGGTGCAGCACGTTGAGAATTTCCGAGAGCACGCCGTTCCAGTCCGGGCCCTGCTCGGCCAGATGACGCACGGCTTCGAGCAACGCCTTCGCGTCGCCTTCGATCAACGAATGCAGGACGTCGTAGACCTGACCGTGATCCAGCGTGCCGAGCATCGCCCGCACGTCGGTAGCCAGAACCTTGCCTTCACCGAAGGCAATCGCCTGATCGGTCAGGCTCATGGCGTCACGCATCGAACCGTCAGCGGCGCGACCGAGCAGCCACAGTGCATCGTCTTCGAATGGCACGTTTTCGGCAGTGAGGACGTGGGTCAAATGCTCGACCACACGCTCGGGCGTCATGTTCTTCAGCGAGAACTGCAGGCAGCGCGACAAAATCGTTGCCGGAAGTTTCTGCGGGTCAGTCGTCGCCAGGATGAACTTGACGTAAGGAGGCGGCTCTTCGAGGGTTTTCAGCAGCGCATTGAAGGAATGGCTGGAAAGCATGTGCACTTCGTCGATCAGGTAGACCTTGAAGCGCCCACGGCTCGGGGCGTACTGCACGTTGTCGAGCAATTCGCGGGTGTCTTCGACCTTAGTGCGGCTCGCGGCGTCGATCTCGATCAGGTCGACGAAGCGCCCCTCATCAATTTCACGGCACACCGAGCACTCGCCGCACGGGCTGGAAGTGATACCTGTCTCACAGTTCAGGCATTTGGCAATAATCCGCGCAATCGTGGTTTTACCCACTCCGCGCGTACCGGTGAACAGGTACGCGTGGTGCAGCCGCTGGCTGTCCAAGGCATTGATCAGAGCTTTGAGCACATGGGTCTGGCCGACCATTTCGCGGAACGAGCGCGGACGCCATTTACGTGCAAGAACCTGATAACTCATCGAAAACCGTCGCAGCGAAGGAAGCAGAAGCGGCTAATGCTAGCGGAGCAGGGGCAAAATTGCATCCGGTGTCCTCGTCTAATATGGCTAAGCTGCATGAGCAGAGGCTTTTATCGGCTCGGGATCGGGAATTACCGGAGCGTTTATGCGGTGGGCCGTGGGGACGTTGCTGGGAATAAGCCTGAACGTGACGGCAGCGGAAACCCCGTTGCGCTTCGCCATGCCCGACAGCTGGGCGATGCCGATGGTGCAATTCGAACGCGGTCGCCCGACCCAAGGCATTCTCTACGACCTGATGCTCAGCCTGGCCACGCAGGTCGGCGTACCGGCCGAGTTTCACGTCCTGCCCCGCGCCCGTGTGCAGACGGCGATGGAGCACGGCGAGATCGACGTGCGCTGCTATGCCGCACAGTCGTGGCTGCCGAATCAGTCGGGGGATTACATCTGGAGTCTGCCGCTGTTGTTTCAGCGTGATCTGTTGATCAGCCGCCAGGATCAACCCGCCAGCGCCGACCCCGCGCTTCTGCCCCGCCAATCCATCGGCACCGTCCTCGGCTACACCTACCCCACCCTGCAACCGCTGTTCGACGCTGATCGGCTGCAACGCGAGGACGCGCGAAATCAGGAGCAGGTGCTGGAGAAACTGCTGGCCGGGCGTTATCGCTATGCGGTGAGCAATCAGTGGACGCTGGACTGGTTTAACCAGCGCTTGATGCCGGAGCAACAACTGCAAGGGGTAGCGGTGTTGCAGGAGCAGAAAGTCGGCTGCTATGTGCGGAATGACCCAAAGGTGCCAGTGCAGCGGATTTTGCGCACGTTGTTGCGGATGAAAATGTCGGGGGAGATTGATGAGATTATCCGGCTCTACACCGGCCACTCCGACAACACCCCATAACCTTGTGGGAGCTGGCTTGCCAGCGATTGCGGATTTTCAGTGAAATAGATGAACCGGACCCACCGCTATCGCTGGCAAGCCAGCTCCCACAGGATCCTCATCAGCAGTGGGATTTGTCTCGGTTTGGTAAATCGCAGGCACAAAAAAACCGCAGTGGGCGAAACCCATGCAGTTCTGGTTGAAGCGTTCGATTGTTCGTTAAGGTGGTAACCCCACCAGCCACACCCCGGCACACAATGTTCCCGCTGTGGCTGCTGCCTTCCGGCTCTGACCAGGTTCACGGGTAATCGTTGCGGGGGGACCGATGGGGTCACCATAACGACGCTTGCCTGTCGGCGAGCCGCGCCATTGTACCTATCTGAGACGAAGTTACAACCGTTGGTTTCAGATTAAAAATATGAACAAGGTCAAAGACATAAAGATCGCAGCCTGCGGCAGCGCCTACAGGGCCAGCACCTCGTCCGCCCTGCCGCCCGCTTGCTGGATCACCAGATGAATGAAGTGCAGCTTGGCAATCGCCGCCGCCGGCAGCACGAACGGGTAGAAATCCGGCTGGCCCATGCTCCGTGACAACTCATTGAGCATGCCCGCCAACTCGATCCACGCGTTGACGAACGACAGAAACGCCGCGCCGCCGGGATGCTCCGGGTCGTACAGCGTGCTGGTGGGAAACGGCTGGTAATCAAAATCCATTTCCCGAGCGCTCATGCCAAATCCCAGCGCTGTGTCCACGGCATCCATCATGTGCAGGTAATGCGCCCAGGTTTCCGCCCAGTCTTCCCACGGGTGCATGGTTGCGTAGGCGCTGACGTAGTGCTGCGGCCAATCGAGCGGTGCGCCTTGTTGGTAGTGGCGATCGAGCGCCTCGGCGTAACTGGCGCGTTCGTCGCCGAACAGGCTACGGAATGAATCGAGCCACGGGCCGTTGGCGATCAGGCGATCCCAGTAATAATGGCCGACCTCATGACGGAAATGCCCAAGCAACGTGCGATAGGGTTCGTGCATCGCCGCCCTCACCTGCTCACGGTGAGCATCGTCGGCTTCTTTGATGTCGAGGGTGATCAGGCCGTTGGCGTGGCCGGTCATCGGCGCGTTGCCTTCGAGGTCGACGCCGATGAAATCGAAAGCCAGCCCGCTGTCATCATCGACGGTTTTCGGGACGACTTGCAGGCCGAGGGTGATCAGTTGCGCGACGAGACGGCGCTTGGCGATTTCGACTTTGCGCCAGCGCTCAGGGTTGTCCGGATCAGACAGGTCGGGGATGGTCCGGTTGAGGCTGCAAGCGATGCACAGGCTGTCGTGATCGTTGGCCGGCAGCAGCCAGTTGCACGCGGCGGCTGTGTCGAGGTTGGCGCAGCGGCGGAACAATCCCGAGTCGGGATCGGCGTCGAGCGTCCAGGTGCCCGCGTATGGCCCCGGTTGCAGCGAGGTCAGGCGACTTTCCTCGGGTTGATAACCGAGCAAGGCATTGCACGCCAGGCACTGGCTGTTGCGAAAGAACAGCGACTGGCCGCAGCGGCACGGCCAGACTTTGCTGTTGCGTGAGGATTCGCCCATGAACGGCGCGATGATGCGGGAACTGAGCTGCTCGAAAAAACGGTGCATGGCGATCTCTCCCTGGGGCTTGCCAAGACTAGATCATTCCCGTGACAACATCGTTCCCGCGCTTTGCTTGGGATAAATCAAAAGATCGCAGCCTTCGGCAGCTCCTACAGGAGTTCAGTGGACACCCGCGCTATCGTGGTGGAACACTAGCCCTGTAGGAGCTGCCGCAGGCTGCGATCTTTTGATCTTAAAAGGCGACGCCGTGAGTTTTTAGGAACGCGATGAAAGTTTCTTCGTCCATCACCTTCACACCCAGCTCATTGGCCTTGGTCAATTTGGAACCGGCACCGGGGCCTGCCACAACGCAATGAGTCTTCGCCGACACCGAACCAGCGACCTTGGCGCCGAGGCTTTCCAGATGCTCCTTGGCCACATCACGGCTCATCAACTCAACTTTGCCGGTCAGCACCCAGGTCTCCCCGGACAGCGGCAAACCTTCGACGACTTTCTTTTCGCTCTGCCAGTGCATGCCGAAATCGCGCAGTTGTTTCTCGGACTCTTCAGCCAACTGTCGATGCTCAGGCAGCGCAAAAAATTCGCGAACCGAATTCGCCTGCTTCTCCGGCAACGCCTGACGCATATCCAGCCAGTCGGCATTCATCACCGCTTCGAGCGAACCAAACTTGTCCGCCAGTTTCTGCGCGCCACCGGGGCCGACCGAAGGAATGTGCAGCTTGTCGAGGAAGCCACCGAGCGTGGTGCTGGCGGCAAACTCGGCGCCCAACTCGCCCTGATCCTGAATCTGCAAACCATGGCCGAGCAACTCGGTAATCACCTGCTGGTTATGCGCATCTTCAAAGAAGCTGTGAATCTCGTGCGCCACTTCCAGCCCTACGTCCGGCAGGTAGGTCAGCACTTGCGGCAACGCCTGCTGCGCGCGCTCCAGCGAACCGAGCGAGCGCGCCAGCACCTTGGCGGTCTCTTCGCCGACATCGGGAATGCCCAGCGCATAGATAAAACGCGCGAGCCCCGGTTTCTTGCTGTCTTCGATGGCCGCGAGCAGCTTGTTGCTGGACACCTCGGCAAAACCTTCCAGATCGACGATGTCGTCAAACTTCAGCGCATACAGATCGGCCGGCGAGCTGACCAGACCTTCGTCGACCAATTGCTCGACGCTCTTGTCGCCCAGGCCTTCAATGTCCATCGCACGACGCGAGACGAAGTGGATGATCGCCTGCTTCAACTGCGCACCGCAGGCCAGACGCCCAACGCAGCGATACACCGCGCCTTCGCTGACGGTTTCCTTGCCTTTGCTGCGCTTGATCAGTTGCGTGCGCTCGACATGCGAGCCGCACACCGGGCAGCTCTCAGGAATCTGCACCGCGCGCGCGTTTTCCGGACGGCGATCCATGACCACTTGCACCACTTGCGGAATCACATCACCGGCGCGGCGGATGATCACGGTGTCGCCGATCATCAGGCCCAGACGCGCGACTTCGTCCATGTTGTGCAGCGTGGCGTTGGCCACGGTGACGCCTGCCACCTTGACCGGTTTCAGACGCGCCACTGGCGTCACGGCGCCAGTGCGGCCAACCTGGAATTCCACGTCGAGCAACTCGGTGAGTTCTTCCATCGCCGGGAATTTGTGCGCGATCGCCCAACGCGGCTCACGAGCACGGAAGCCCAGTTCACGCTGATCGGCAATGCTGTTGACCTTGAACACCACGCCATCGATTTCATACGTCAGCGCGTTACGGCGCGCGCCAATATCGCGGTAGTAATCCAGACACTCATCGATGCCTTTAGCCAATTTCAATTCATGGCTGATCGGCATGCCCCACTTCTGCAACTGCTTGAGGTTGCCGATGTGGGTGTCGGAAATATCGTGAGAAACCTGACCGATGCCGTAGCAGCAGAACTCCAGCGGACGGTTGGCGGTGATCTTCGAATCGAGCTGGCGCAAGCTGCCGGCAGCAGCGTTGCGCGGGTTGGCGAAGGTCTTGCCGCCAACTTCCAGTTGCGAGGCGTTGAGGCGTTCGAAACCTGCCTTGGACATGAACACTTCACCGCGCACCTCCAGCGTCGCCGGCCAGCCTTCGCCGTGCAGCTTCAGCGGAATATTGCGCACGGTGCGCACGTTGACGCTGATGTCTTCGCCAGTGGTGCCGTCGCCACGCGTGGCGCCGCGCACCAGCACGCCGTCCTGATAGAGCAGGCTGACCGCCAGGCCATCGAGTTTCGGCTCGCAGCTGTATTCCACCGCCGCACTGCCGCCGAACAGATCGCCGACCGGTAGATCCAGGCCTTCAGTGACGCGGCGATCGAACTCGCGCATGTCGGTTTCTTCGAAGGCGTTACCGAGGCTGAGCATCGGCACTTCGTGACGCACCTGGGTGAACGCGGTCAGCGCCACGCTGCCGACGCGCTGGGTTGGCGAGTCGCTGGTGATCAGCTCCGGATTGGCCGCTTCCAGCGCCTTGAGTTCGTGGAACAACCGGTCGTACTCAGCGTCCGGAATGCTCGGCTCGTCGAGAACGTGATAACGGTAGTTGTGTTGATCGAGTTCAGCGCGCAGTTCGAGAATGCGGTTTTTGGCGGCGGTCATGGGTGTTCTCTCATAAAGCAAAAGAGCAGCCGAGGCTGCTCTAATTCATCTATCTCTGGCAGCAGAAGCAAAAGATCGCAGCCTTCGGCAGCTCCTACAGACATCGCAATCCTGTAGGAGCTGTCGAGTGAAACGAGGCTGCGATCTTTTGATCTTGGCCTTAGCGCTTCTGGGTCAGGGCGCGACGTTCGAATTCAACGATGCGCTGACGGTAGTGCTCGATGGTCTGCGCGGTCAGAACGCTGCGCTGGTCATCTTTCAGTTCGCCATTCAATTCCTGAGACAGCTTGCGTGCTGCCGCCACCATCACGTCGAAGGCCTGCTTCGGATGACGCGGGCCTGGCAGGCCGAGGAAGAAGCTCACCGCCGGGGTGCTGAAATGGTCGATGTCGTCCAGATCGAAGATACCCGGCTTGACCGCATTGGCCATGGAGAACAGCACTTCACCGTTGCCGGCCATGCTTTCGTGACGGTGGAAAATATCCATCTCGCCAAAACGCAGACCGCTTTCCAGAATGTTCTGCAACAGTGCCGGGCCTTTGAAGCCGGCAGCGTCGCGGCAGATCACGCTGATCACCAGGACTTCTTCAGCTTGCGGCTGGTCTTTGTCGACCACCGCCGGCGAAGGCTTGGTGTCTTCGGCGAAATCGCCGTCACGGCTGCTGAAGCTCGGGCCACCGTCCAGATCCAGGTCGAGGTTCAGGTCGCCCTGAGCCGGGCCATTGCCGCCACGCTTGCCACGTTTCGAGCCGGATTCGCGAGGCTCGCGTGCTTCACGGGCCGGCATGCTCACCGACGGCAGATCGTGTTCATCCAGTTGCGGCTCTTGATGCGTATCCAGTACACGGGCCGGGCCCAACAGCTCAGCGCTGGTGTCCTCGTCCGGCAGGTTGGACAGACTTCGGTCAAGGCGGAATTTCAGTTTTCCCTTGCCGCCGCGCATACGGCGCCAGCCATCGAAAAGAATACCGGCTATCACAATGATGCCGATGACGATCAGCCACTCGCGCAGACCGATTTCCATGTAATCCCGTGCCTCTATAAAAAATGCTGAAAAATAAGGGGTTTACATTGTGCAAACCGCTTTAAAACGTGGCGCCAACTCTATGTTCTGACAGGCGTTTTGCCCACGTATACGAAAAATTGACATTAAACTAGCACGACCAAAGACAACTTTACACCGTCTGTCGAAATCACTGCGCAAATTGTGGGCTCGCTTCGCTCAGGCTTCGAGCCGTAAGCTTCTAGCTTGTAGCTCAAAGCTTGTCGCTCAAAGCTGCGCCGCTAGGCGTCCACCATCGCCATCGCCTCCTCGACATCCACGGCTACCAGTCGCGAACAACCCGGCTCATGCATCGTTACGCCCATCAACTGCTCGGCCATTTCCATGGCGATCTTGTTGTGGGTGATATAGATGAATTGCACGGTTTGCGACATCTCTTTGACCAAGCGTGCGTAGCGTCCAACGTTAGCGTCATCCAGTGGCGCGTCAACCTCATCGAGCATGCAGAACGGCGCCGGGTTCAATTTGAAGATGGCAAACACCAGTGCCAGTGCGGTCAGGGCTTTTTCCCCGCCGGAGAGCAAATGGATGGTGCTGTTCTTCTTCCCTGGCGGCTGCGCCATGATCGTTACCCCTGTATCGAGTAGATCTTCGCCCGTCAGTTCCAAATACGCGCGCCCGCCACCGAAAACTTTTGGAAAAAGTGCCTGTAAACCACCGTTGATCTGATCAAAGGTATCTTTGAAACGGTTACGGGTTTCCTTGTCGATCTTGCGGATTACGTTTTCAAGCGTTTCCAGTGCCTCGACCAGATCGGCGTCCTGGGCATCCAGATAACGTTTACGCTCGGATTGTTGCGTGTATTCGTCGATGGCCGCGAGGTTGATCGCGCCCAGGCGCTGAATCCGCGCGTTGATGCGTTCGAGTTCTTCTTCGGCTTCGCGTTCACTGGCTTGCGCAGTCAATGTCGCGAGCACGCCATTGAGATCGTAGCCATCTTCGAGCAGTTGATCCTGCAAGGCCTTGCGGCGCACGGTCAGCGCTTGCCATTCCATACGCTGCTGTTCGAGCTGACCGCGAATCAGCTGCGATTGCTGCTCGGCCTGATTGCGGCGCTTTTCTGCATCGCGCAATTCGCGGTCGGCGTCTTCGAGGGCGATCTGCGCAGTCTTCAGTTCTTCGTCGACGGTCATGCGCTTGTCGAGCAGCTCTTCGAGTTTCAGGCGCAGCTCTTCCAGCGGTGCCTCGCCCTCCTCCAGATTGAGACTCAACTGTTCGCGCTTCTCAGTGAGACGCTCGGCCTGCATTTCCAGACGCTCCAGCGCCTGACGCGTGGAATCGTGCTGCGCGCGCAACGAGCCAAGACGCACGGCCAATTGATGGGCGTGATCCTTGTGTTGCCGCGCTTCCTGACGCACCTGATCAAGGCGTTCGCGCAAACTGTCGCGCTGGGCCAACAGCAACTCGCGTTGCTCGGTGTCCAGCGCCATGGCATCCAGCGCGTCCTGCAGTTGCATGCGCGCTTCGCCGATTTGTTCGTGCTCAAGCTCGCGCTGTTCGCCGAGTTCGACCAGTTCTTCATCGAGGCGTTTGCGGCGCAAGGTCAGCTGTTCGGCCTTGGCTTTGCCGGCGGACAGCTGTGCTTTCAATTCGCCCTGCTGACGCGCTTCGTCTTGCAGCAAACGACGCAAATGCTCGCGGCCGTTTTCCTGTTGACGCTGTTGCGCGCGCAAGGTTTGCAGACGGGTTTCCATGGCCTCGACCGTGGCTTCTTTCTCTTCGCGCTCAAGGTGCAGCGCTTCGATTTCCTGACCACGAGCGAGCATGCCGCTTTCCGCTTCGCTGGCCCGACGCACACGCAAAAAGTGCCGACCGATCCAGTAACCGTCGCGGCTGATCAGGCTCTCGCCGGCGCTCAATTGCCCACGCAAGGACAACGCCTGCTCGAGGCTGTCGACCGGTTTGACCTGACCGAGCCACGGCGACAGATCGATCTGCGCGTCGACTTTATCCAGCAAGCTGCCCGCCGCTCGCACACCATCATTGCCGGGGCTGAGCAGGCGCAGATCACCTTGGGTGAAACCGGATAAATCGAAACCGCTGAAATCGTCAACCAGCACCGCTTGCAGATCGGCGCCGAGCACGGTTTCCACCGCCAGTTCCCAACCGGCTTCGACCTTCAGGCCTTCGGCCAGACGCGGACGCTCGGCGAGGTTGTGTTCCTTCAGCCATTCGGCGGTGCCGGTGCCTGGATCGAGCGCGGCTTGCTGCAAGGCTTCGAGGGATGCGAGACGACCGTTGAGGCGCTGCAAATCGCCCTGCGCCTGTTGCTGCGCGGTCAGCGCTTGCTGCAATTCCTGACGCAGTTGTTCGAGTTTTTCGACTTGGGCTTCTTCGCTGGTCTGCAAATCTTCGAGGGTCGCTTCGGACTCGGCGAGCTGCTCGTTGAGCTCCATGATCGCCGCGTCTTCCGGATCAGCCGAGAGCAACGCGCGCTCTTCGCCGAGGCGTTTCTGCCGGTCAGCGAGGCGCTCCATGCTGGTTTCCAGCTGCTGAATGCGCGACTGCTGCACTTCGGCCTGACGGCGCGGTTCGGCGGCGGTCAGGTTGAAGGCGTCCCACTGTTCCTGCCAGCCGTGCATGACGGATTCGGAGTCTTCCAGCGCAGCGGCGGCTTCTTCGGCGGCGGCGCTGGTGACTTCCTGCTCGGGGGTGAGCATGTCCAGCTCTTCACCGAGGGTCAGCAGCAAGGTGCGGTCGTGGCCCAGATGCGACTCGGTTTCGAGGCGCGCGCGTTCGGCTTCTTTCAAGTCGTCCTGCAATTGACGCAAACGTTGCTGGCCGTGCTGGATGCTCTGCTCGACCCGGGCAATGTCGCCGCCGACCGAATAGAAGCGCCCCTGCACCAGATTGAAGCGTTCGGACAGGTCATGGTGACCGTCGCGCAAGCGCTCGATGGCCGCGTCAGCGTTTCGCTGCTCGGCGACCAGCGCTTCGAAGCTGATTTCCTGAGTGCCGATGATCGACTCGCGCTGGCCGACCTGATCGTTGAGATCCTGCCAGCGCAGGGCCGACAGTTGCGCCTTGAGCTGGCGCTCTTCGGCTTTGAATTCCTGATATTTCTTCGCCGCTTCGGCCTGGCGGTGCAGCCGTTCGAGTTGCCGCTCCAGCTCTTCGCGCAGGTCGGTCAGACGGGCAAGGTTTTCATGGGTGCGGCGGATACGGTTTTCGGTCTCGCGGCGGCGCTCCTTGTACTTGGAAATGCCCGCTGCCTCTTCGATGAAGTTACGCAGGTCTTCCGGTTTGGATTCGATCAGCTTGGAGATCATCCCCTGCTCGATGATCGAATAGCTGCGCGGGCCGAGGCCGGTGCCGAGGAAGATATCGGTGATGTCGCGACGACGGCATTTGGTGCCGTTGAGGTAATAGGTGGTCTGGCTGTCGCGGGTCACTTTGCGGCGAATCGAGATCTCGGCGTAAGCCGCGTACTCGCCCAGCAGCGTGCCGTCGGAGTTGTCGAAGACCAGCTCGATGCTGGCCTGACTCACCGGTTTGCGGCTGGTCGAACCGTTGAAGATGACGTCGGTCATCGACTCGCCACGGAGGTTCTTCGCCGAACTTTCGCCCATCACCCAGCGCACGGCGTCGATGATGTTCGACTTGCCGCAACCATTCGGCCCGACGACCGCCGCCATGTTACTGGGGAAGTTCACCGTGGTCGGGTCGACGAAGGATTTGAACCCCGCCAGTTTGATGCACTTGAGCCGCACGCTTAGGCAACCGTCAGGGCGGAGACCACCAGATCGCAGCTGCGCTGGGCGTAAGCCGTCAGCACGATGCGGATCTGCGGCAAATCACGGGCGAGCACGGCGGCCAGCAGGCGTTCGAACAGTTCGAGGAACTCGCTCATTGAAGCCTTGCGCTGTTCGAGGGCGAGAAAGTAGGCGCGGCTCATGGCCGGCTGCAGGTTCTCGACGGTTTCTTGCAGGTACGGATTGTTGGCGAACGGATAAGCGGCGCGCATCACCGCGAAGCTGTCATCGACAAAGCTGCGGATGTCCTGACGCTCGAAGCTGGCGGTCAGGCGTTGCTGGATCTGCACGAACGGCGCCATGTCCGACTGCACTTGCCAGCCATTGGCCACCGAATTGCCGAGCAGGATGTACAGCTCGCTCATCAGCGTGCACAGGCTCTGCACCTTGTGCGGCGTCAGCTCGGTGACGTGCGCGCCACGACGCGGCAGGATCGCGATCAGGTGACGGCGTTCGAGGATCAGCAGGGCTTCGCGGACCGAGCCGCGGCTGACATTCAGTGCCAGCGTGACCTTCTGTTCCTGGATGCGCTCTCCCGGCTTCATTTCGCCACGAATGATGCGTTCGGCGAGGTGGTGAGCAATTTGCTCGGCGAGGCTGTCCGGCGCCTTGAACGTCATGGTTGTCCTTCAAACTCTATCGATCTGCACAAGCGGCGCAGTGTAGCGCAAATGCACGGTCATGGCGGAGTGCCCACTCAGCGGTTTTTGGCACGATTCCCGCAAAAAAGCAGGAGATCCATTGAGGGTCAATACTGAATAGACACGTTGTTGATCGACGAAATGCTTTTTCCTGACCTTTAAGTCAGAAAACCATTGACCGAAAAGTCAGACCTGCTAAATTCGGCTCAAGTCGGTTAACAACAATAATGAGTCTGCGAGGCCTTCCGTGATCCAGTTTTTACTTAACCAGGAACTCCGTAGCGAGCACGCCCTGGACCCGAATCTGACTGTGCTCAATTACCTGCGTGAACACGTGGGCAAGTCCGGCACCAAAGAAGGTTGCGCCAGCGGTGACTGCGGCGCCTGCACCGTGGTGGTCGGCGAGTTGCAAACGGATGACGCCGGCCGCGAACACATTCGCTATCGCAGCCTCAATTCGTGCCTGACCTTTGTCTCGTCGCTGCACGGCAAACAACTGATCAGCGTCGAAGACCTCAAACACCAAGGCGAACTGCACAGCGTGCAGAAAGCCATGGTCGAGTGCCATGGCTCGCAGTGCGGTTTCTGCACCCCCGGTTTCGTCATGTCGCTGTTCGCCCTGCAAAAGAACAGCGATGCACCGGATCAGGCCAAGGCCCACGAAGCGCTGGCCGGCAACCTCTGCCGATGCACCGGCTACCGCCCTATTCTGGCGGCTGCCGAGCAATCCTGCTGCGGCAAGCAACCGGATCAGTTCGATGCCCGCGAAGCGGACACCATCGCGCGCCTCAAAGCCATCGCCCCGACCGATATCGGCGAACTGAACAGCGGCGACAAGCGCTGTCTGGTACCGCTGACCGTCGCTGATCTGGCCGATCTTTATGACGCTTATCCACAAGCACGGCTTCTCGCTGGCGGTACTGACCTGGCACTGGAAGTCACCCAGTTCCACCGCACCCTGCCGGTGATGATCTACGTCGGTAACGTTGCGGAAATGAAGCGCATCGAAACCTTCGATGATCGCATCGAAATCGGTGCCGCCACTGCCCTCTCCGACTGCTACGAAGCGTTGAACGCCGAGTACCCGGACTTCGGCGAACTGCTGCACCGCTTCGCCTCGCTGCAAATCCGCAACCAGGGCACCCTCGGCGGCAACATCGGCAACGCCTCGCCGATCGGTGACTCGCCACCGCTGCTGATCGCCCTCGGCGCACAGGTTGTGCTGTGCAAAGGCGAAACCCGCCGCACCCTGAACCTCGACGATTACTTCATCGATTACAAAGTCACTGCCCGTCAGGAAAGTGAGTTCATCGAGAAGATCATCGTCCCGCGTGCCAGCGCCGAGCAGTTGTTCCGCGCCTACAAAGTCTCCAAGCGTCTGGACGACGACATCTCCGCCGTCTGCGCCGCCTTCAATCTGCGAGTGGAAAACGGTGTGATCACCGATGCGCGCATGGCGTTTGGCGGCATGGCCGCGATCCCGAAACGCGCCGCCCACTGCGAGGCTGCGCTGATCGGTGCGCCGTTCAACAACACCGTGGTCGAACGCGCTTGCGCCGCACTCGCCGAAGACTTCACGCCGCTCTCGGACTTCCGCGCCAGCAAGGAATATCGCCTGCTCAGCGCGCAAAACCTGCTGCGCAAATACTTCATCGAACTGCAAACACCGCACATCGAGACTCGGGTGACCGCTTATGTCTAACCATCACGGCGTAGAGAAAACTCAAGCTGAACTGGCTGAATTGTTCGCCCAGGACTTGACCTCCGGCGTCGGCCGCAGCGTCAAACACGACAGCGCCGCCAAGCACGTGTCCGGTGAAGCGCAGTACATCGATGATCGTCTGGAATTTCCCAACCAGTTGCACCTGTATGCACGCATGTCGGACCGCGCCCACGCGAAAATCATCAGCATCGACACTTCGCCGTGCTACGCCTTCGAAGGCGTGCGCATCGCCATCACCCACGAAGACGTGCCGGGCCTGAAAGACATCGGCCCGTTGATGCCGGGCGATCCGCTGCTGGCCATCGATGACGTACAATTCGTCGGTCAACCGGTGCTCGCCGTCGCGGCGAAAGATCTGGAAACCGCGCGCAAAGCCGCCATGGCCGCGATCATCGAATATGAAGACCTTGAGCCGGTGCTGGACGTGGTCGAAGCCCTGCGCAAACGCCACTTCGTGCTCGACAGCCACACCCATCAGCGCGGCGATTCAGTCTCTGCACTGGCGACCGCTGAACACCGCATTCAAGGCACGCTGCACATTGGCGGTCAGGAACACTTCTATCTGGAGACACAAATCTCCTCGGTGATGCCGACTGAAGACGGCGGCATGATCGTCTACTGCTCGACGCAGAACCCGACCGAAGTGCAGAAACTGGTCGCCGAAGTGCTCGACGTGTCGATGAACAAAATCGTCGTCGACATGCGCCGCATGGGCGGTGGTTTCGGCGGCAAGGAAACTCAAGCCGCGAGCCCGGCGTGCTTGTGCGCGGTAGTCGCGCACCTCACCGGCCAGCCGACCAAGATGCGCCTGCCGCGCGTCGAAGACATGCTGATGACCGGCAAGCGTCACCCGTTCTACGTCGAGTACGACGTCGGCTTCGACAGCACCGGGCGCCTGCACGGGATCAACATGGATCTGGCCGGCAACTGCGGCTGCTCGCCGGACCTGTCCGCGTCGATCGTTGACCGGGCGATGTTCCACTCGGACAACTCGTACTACCTGGGCGATGCGACCATCAATGGTCACCGCTGCAAGACCAACACCGCGTCGAACACCGCTTACCGGGGTTTCGGTGGCCCGCAAGGCATGGTCGCGATCGAAGAAGTGATGGACGCGATTGCCCGTCACCTGCAACTCGATCCTCTTGCTGTGCGCAAGGCCAACTATTACGGCAAGACCGAACGCAACGTCACCCACTACTACCAGACTGTCGAGCACAACATGCTCGAGGAAATGACCGCTGAACTGGAAGAAAGCAGCCAGTATCACGAACGCCGTGAAGCGATTCGTCGCTACAACGCCAACAGCCCGATCCTGAAAAAAGGTCTGGCGCTGACCCCGGTGAAATTCGGCATTTCCTTCACCGCGAGCTTCTTGAACCAGGCCGGCGCGCTGATCCACATCTACACCGACGGCAGCATCCACCTGAACCATGGCGGCACGGAAATGGGACAGGGCCTGAACACCAAAGTCGCGCAGGTTGTGGCTGAAGTGTTCCAAGTTGAAATGGACCGCGTGCAGATCACCGCAACCAACACCGACAAGGTGCCAAACACCTCGCCGACCGCAGCGTCCAGCGGTGCTGACCTGAACGGTAAAGCGGCGCAGAACGCGGCGGAAATCATCAAGAAACGTCTGGTCGAATTCGCTGCGCGTCACTTCAAAGTCACTGAAGAAGACGTCGAATTCCACAACGGTCACGTGCGTGTTCGCGACCATATCCTGACCTTCGAAGCGCTGATCCAGCAGGCGTATTTCAATCAGGTGTCGCTGTCGAGCACCGGCTTCTACAAGACCCCGAAAATCTACTACGACCGCAGCCAGGCGCGTGGCCGTCCGTTCTACTACTTCGCCTTCGGCGCGGCGTGCTGCGAAGTGATCGTCGACACCATGACCGGCGAATACAAAATGCTGCGCACCGACATCCTTCACGACGTCGGCGCCTCGCTGAACCCGTCCATCGACATCGGTCAGGTCGAGGGTGGTTTCATTCAGGGCATGGGCTGGCTGACCATGGAAGAGCTGGTCTGGAACAACAAAGGCAAGCTGATGACCAACGGCCCGGCGAGCTACAAGATCCCGGCCGTGGCGGACATGCCGCTCGACCTGCGGGTCAAGCTGGTGGAAAACCGCAAGAACCCGGAAGACACGGTGTTCCATTCCAAGGCTGTCGGTGAGCCGCCGTTCATGCTCGGGATTGCGTCGTGGTGTGCAATCAAGGATGCGGTGGCGAGCCTGGGTGACTACAAGCATCAGCCGCAGATCGATGCGCCGGCGACGCCGGAGCGGGTGTTGTGGGGCTGTGAGCAGATGCGTCAGCTCAAGACCGTGAAAGCGGTTGCAGCTGAAACCGAGTTGGCTCCGCTCTAGGACCGAGGCGCGGCCATCGCGAGCAGGCTCACTCCTACAGGAGAACGCATTCCAAATGTAGGAGTGAGCCTGCTCGCGATGAGGCCCGAACAGACAACGATGTTGTAGGGGTGAACTATGTACAACTGGATCGACGCCCTCGCCGACCTGCAGAACCAGGGCGAACCCTGCGTTCTGGTGACGATCATCGAAGAACTCGGCTCGACGCCACGCAACGCCGGCTCGAAAATGGTCATCAGCGCCAAGCAGAGTTTCGACACCATCGGTGGCGGGCATCTGGAATACAAAGCCATGCAGATCGCCCGCGAGATGCTCGCCAGCGGCAAGCAGGACACCCATCTGGAGCGCTTCAGCCTCGGCGCCAGCCTGGGCCAGTGCTGCGGTGGCGCCACCGTATTGCTGTTCGAACCGATGGGCCAGGTGCAGGCGCAAATCGCCGTGTTCGGTGCCGGTCACGTCGGCCGAGCTTTGGTGCCGCTGCTCGCCAGCCTGCCCTGCCGGGTGCGCTGGATCGATTCGCGCGAGGCCGAATTCCCCGAACAGATGCCCCACGGCGTGCGTAAAATCGTCGCCGAAGAGCCCGTGGATGAAATCGATGAGCTGCCCGCCGGCAGTTACTGCATCGTCATGACCCACAACCATCAGCTCGACCTTGAACTCACTGCCGCGATTCTCAAGCGCAACGACTTCGCGTACTTCGGCCTGATTGGTTCAAAGACAAAACGCGCCAAGTTCGAACACCGTTTGCGTGATCGCGGCTTCGACAGCGGCGTCGTGCAACGCATGCGCTGCCCGATGGGCATCGGCGAAGTCAAAGGCAAACTGCCTGTGGAAATTGCCATCTCCATCGCCGGCGAAATCATCGCCACCTATAACGCCAACTTCGGCCAGCAGACCGCCAGCGCCGAACCGATTGCCAAACTGCTGCCGGTTTCGCGGCGCAGTCAGGCGACCAAACTCAAAGCCTCAAACTGATTAGAGAACCCTCATGCCTCTGACTCGCAAAGCCTACCGCGCCGCCATCCTGCACAGCATCGCCGACCCCGCCGAAGTCGGCATCGAAGCCTCCTACGAGTATTTCGAGGATGGCCTGCTGGTGGTCGATGGCGGCAAGATCAGCGCCCTCGGCCACGCCAGTGATTTGCTGCCGACGCTGCCGGCGGACATCGAAATCGAGCATTACCAAGACGCGCTGATCACCCCGGGCTTCATCGACACCCACATCCACCTGCCGCAAACCGGCATGGTCGGTGCCTACGGTGAACAACTGCTCGACTGGCTCAACACCTATACCTTTCCGTGCGAAAGCCAGTTCGGCGACAAGGCCCACGCCGACGAGGTCGCGGACATCTTCATCAAGGAATTGCTACGTAACGGCACCACCACCGCGCTGGTGTTCGGCAGCGTGCACCCGCAGTCGGTGAACTCGTTCTTCGAAAAGGCCGAGCAGCTCGACCTGCGGATGATCGCCGGCAAGGTGATGATGGACCGCAACGCACCGGACTATCTGACCGATACCGCCGAATCCAGCTACGTCGAAAGCAAGGCGCTGATCGAGCGCTGGCACGGCAAGGGCCGTTTGCACTACGCAGTGACCCCGCGCTTCGCGCCGACCAGCACTCCGGAACAACTGACCCTCGCCGGGCAACTGCTGACCGAATACCCGGATCTGTACATGCAGACCCACATCAGCGAGAACCTCAAGGAAATCGAGTGGGTCAAGGAGCTGTTCCCGGAGCGCAAGGGCTACCTCGACGTTTACGATCACTACCAACTGCTCGGCGAGCGCTCGGTATTCGCTCACGGCGTGCACCTGTGCGACGACGAATGCGCGCGCCTGGCAGAAACCGGCTCGGCGATCTCGTTCTGCCCGACCTCGAACCTGTTCCTCGGCAGCGGGCTGTTCAACCTGCCGATGGCCGAGAAGCACAAGCTGAATGTCGGTCTGGGCACTGACGTCGGCGGCGGCACCAGTTTCTCGCTGCTGCAGACGCTGAACGAAGCGTACAAGGTGATGCAACTGCAAGGTGCGCGACTGAGCCCATTCAAGTCGCTGTACCTGGCGACGCTGGGTGGCGCGCGGGCGCTGCGTCTGGAAGACAAGATCGGTAACCTGCAACCGGGTTCCGACGCCGACTTCCTGGTGCTCGATTACAACGCTACGCCGCTGCTGAGCTATCGTTTGAAGCAGGCCAACAACATTGCCGAGACATTGTTTGTGTTGATGACACTGGGAGATGACCGCACGGTGCAGCAGACGTATGCGGCGGGTGCTTTGGTGCATCAGCGCTGAGTTTTTCCCAAGGCAAAAAAATCCCCCGGCACTTTTCAGTCCGGGGGATTTTTATTGCCTGTCAGATTGCTATCGCTGGCAAGCCAGCTCCCACAGGGATTTGTGGGGTTTACCAAATCTGCGATACGCCGAGAAACCTGTGGGAGCTGGCTTGCCAGCGATTGGGGCGACTCGGTCTTACTTAGAGCTTGGCGCTCGGGCGCCCAGGCTTCTTGGTCTGCAGCAAATGCGAGAACACCGCATGCAGATCATCCGACGCGCCTTCCTCGTCGAGGTTGAGCTTGCTGTCGATGTGATCCATGTGGTGCATCATCAGATTCACCGCCAATTCACCGTCACGCTTCTCGATCGCGTCGATCAACTGGGTATGTTCATCGTACGAGCAGTGCGAGCGGTTGCCGCTTTCATACTGGGCAATGATCAGCGACGTTTGCGACACGAGGCTGCGCTGGAAGCTGATCAACGGTGCGTTCATCGCCGCTTCCGCCAGTTTCAGGTGGAATTCGCCCGACAGACGAATACCGGCGCCACGATCACCACGGGAGAAGCTGTCGCGTTCGTCATTGACCATCTGCCGCAATTCGGCGATCTGCTCGGCGGTGGCGTGTTGCACCGCCAGCTCAGTGATCGCGCGTTCGACCAGACGACGGGCGAGAAACACCTGACGGGCTTCTTCAACACTCGGGCTGGCGACCACGGCGCCACGGTTCGGCCGCAACAGCACGACGCCTTCATGGGCCAGACGCGACAGCGCGCGGCGAATGATGGTGCGACTGACCCCAAAGATTTCCCCCAGCGCTTCTTCGCTCAATTTTGTGCCGGGCGCCAGACGCTGTTCGAGGATGGCCTCGAAGATATGCGCGTAGACAATATCGTCCTGGGTTCCGCTGCGGCCGGCTTTGCCTGCTCGCGGTTGTTTCTTGAGGGGTTGCAACTGTTCGTTCATGGGCACTCGAGTCGGGAGAACTGCGGCGAATAGACCGTGACTGTAATACGGCACAGTAGGTCGCTGGCAAGTATCGCGTAAAAAACAGCGCGATTGTACACAATGAAAGGTGGCAACACGACTGTACGGCTGTTTGTGACTTCGGCTGTATTGCAACGATCCGTTACGTTTGAGTTTAGGCTTGATCGCAGAATCCGCCGAATGACTGTGATCCCCTGTGGGAGCGAGCCTGCTCGCGAAAGCCATTTCACATTCAATATGAATGTTGACTGACACACCGCTTTCGCGAGCAGGCTCGCTCCCACATGGGTTCTTTGTTGTGGCGGACATCTTCATTGGTATAAGGAACACCGTTGTCATGAACGACGCCACCCACACCCGACTCCGCCCACTGGCCGACACTTCGCCTTCAGCCATCGTCGCCGGGTTCATCGCAATGATGACCGGTTACACCAGCTCGCTGGTGCTGATGTTCCAGGCCGGGCAAGCGGCAGGCCTGACCAGCGGGCAGATTTCTTCGTGGATCTGGGCGATTTCGATCGGCATGGCGGTGTGCTCGATCGGCTTGTCGTTGCGTTATCGCACGCCGATCACTATCGCCTGGTCAACACCCGGCGCGGCCTTGCTGATCACCAGTCTGGGCGGCGTCAGTTATGGCGAGGCCATCGGCGCCTACATCACTTGCGCCGTGCTGGTGACGATCTGCGGGCTGACCGGCAGCTTCGAACGGCTGGTGAAAAAGATCCCGGCGTCACTGGCGGCGGCGTTGCTGGCCGGGATTTTGTTCAAGATCGGCAGTGAAATTTTCGTCGCCGCGCAACATCGCACCGGGCTGGTGTTGGGGATGTTCTTCACTTATCTGCTGATCAAACGCCTGTCGCCGCGTTATGCGGTGCTCGCCGCGCTGCTGATCGGCACGGCACTGTCGGGCTTCATGGGGTTGCTGGATTTCAGCGGTTTTCATCTGGAAGTGGCAACACCGGTGTGGACCACGCCGCACTTCTCGCTGGCGGCGACCATCAGCATCGGCATTCCATTGTTTGTGGTGGCGATGACCTCGCAGAACATGCCCGGCATCGCCGTGTTACGCGCCGACGGCTACAACGTCCCGGCCTCGCCGCTGATCACCACCACCGGCATCGCTTCGCTGTTGCTGGCGCCGTTCGGCTCCCACGGCATCAACCTCGCGGCCATCAGCGCGGCGATCTGCACCGGGCCGCACGCCCATGAAGATCGCAACAAGCGCTACACCGCTGCGGTCTGGTGCGGGATTTTCTACGGGATTGCCGGGGTGTTCGGCGCCACGTTGGCGGCATTGTTTGCCGCGTTGCCGAAGGAACTGGTGCTATCGATTGCCGCGCTGGCGCTGTTTGGCTCGATCATCAATGGCTTGAGCATTGCCATGTCCGAGGTGAAGGAACGTGAGGCGGCGTTGATTACCTTTATGGTCACGGCGTCGGGGTTGACGTTGTTTTCCATTGGTTCGGCGTTCTGGGGGATTGTTGCGGGTGTTTTGACGCTGGTGATCTTGAATTGGCGTAAAGCTTAAGGTCAAAAGCCCCTCACCCTAACCCTCTCCCCGGGGGAGAGGGGACTGACCGAGGTGCTTGGAAGAAATACGCCGACGTGGGATACCGAGTCGAACTCAGGTATTGAATAGCTCGCAAATCGGCTCCCTCTCCTCCGGGAGAGGGCTGGGGTGAGGGGCAGACTCACCACAAATCCCAAACCGAACACCCAAACACCCAACCACCAGACGAAAAAAAACGGCGACCCTCAGGTCGCCGTTTTTTTCAGTATCACTTGGCCGCGTTGATCGGCTTTTCCGGATACCACACGTCCAGCAACGGGCTGACTTCATACTTGGTCAGCTCGGAGCGGGTTTTCAGCCAGGCTTCAACGGCAGCACGCTGCTCTTCGTTGACCGAGCCACGTTTCTGCAGGCATACCAGACCGAAGTCGTCGCCGCCAACATAACCCAGACCATTGGCTTCCATGGCTTCTTTGATGAAGGCTTCGAGGAAAGCGTCAATGGCTTCTTCGGACAAGTCTTCTTTGAAGTCCAGGTTCAGTTCGAAACCCAGCTCTTGAAATTCATCAACGCACAGTTTTTTGCGCAGACGCTGGGAACGGTTAGTCGCCATTGGAACAATCCTCTTAAGTAATAACGGCCGGCACTTTACCAGTTTAAGCAATCGATTGCCCGACTCTCTGGACACAGCGACTGACCGCCTGTAAAAAAATAACGTATTGGCCTGCCCGGACAAGGCACAACCTGTTACAGGTTGGGGCATAATGCCGACACTTTCGTGACCACTGAGGACCTTTTCATCCATGTCCTCGTCTTTTTCCCCTCGGCTGTAGGGTTTTATTTCATATGATCAAATCGTTGCGTCCACTGTTTCTCGCCGGCCTTCTTCTGCCTCTGGCCCTGCCTGTTTCCGCTGCCACCATCAATACTTCACTTACCCCGAATGTCGAAAAAGCCCTGAAAGCGAGCAAATTGCAGCCCAGCGCCTTGTCGCTGGTGATGGTGCCGCTCGACGGCCCGGGCACGCCGACCGTGTTCAACGCCGACGTGTCGGTCAACCCGGCCTCGACCATGAAACTGGTCACCACCTACGCGGCGCTGGAAATGCTCGGCCCCAACCACCAGTGGAAAACCGAGTTCTACACTGACGGCGACCTGAGCGGCGGCATCCTCAACGGCAACCTCTACCTCAAGGGGGGCGGCGATCCGAAGCTGAACATGGAGAAGCTCTGGCTGCTGATGCGCGACCTGCGCGCCAACGGCGTGACGCAGATCACCGGTGATCTGGTGCTTGATCGCAATTTCTTCGTGCAACCGGTGCTGCCGGAATTCAACGATGACGGCAATGACGAGAACAAACCGTTCCTGGTCAAACCGGACTCGCTGCTGGTCAACCTCAAGGCCCTGCGCTTCGTTGCGCGCAATGACGGCGGTCGCGTGCTGATCTCGGTAGAACCGCCGATTGCCAGCATCCACATCGAAAACACCGTCAAAGCCCTGCCCTCCAAGCAATGCACCGGTGGCGTGCGCTACAACCCGGTGGCGCAGGCCGATGGCAGCGTCAACGTGACCGTTGCCGGCCAGTTGGGCGAAGGTTGCAGCTCGCAGACGTACCTGTCGCTGCTCGACCACGCGACCTACACCGCTGGCGCCGTACGCGCGATCTGGAAAGAACTGGGCGGCAGCATTCAGGGCAAGGATCGTCTGGCCTCGACGCCAGGCAATGCCAAACTGCTGGCGCGCGCCTATTCGCCTGACTTGGCGGAGATCATCCGCGACATCAACAAGTACAGTAACAACACCATGGCCCAGCAGCTGTTCCTGAGCCTGGGGCAGAAATTCCGTAATGATGCCGACGGTGACGACGCCAAGGCTGCGCAACGCGTCGTACGCCAGTGGCTGGCCAGAAAAGGCATCACCGCGCCACATCTGGTGATGGAGAACGGCTCCGGCCTGTCCCGTGCCGAACGTGTCAGCGCCCGTGAGATGGCCGGCATGTTGCAGGCCGCCTGGCACAGCCCGTATGCCGCGGAATACATCAGCTCGCTGCCGATCGCCGGCACTGACGGCACCATGCGTAAACGCCTGAAGACCACGGCGATGCGCGGTGAAGCCCACGTCAAGACCGGCACGCTGAACACCGTGCGCGCAATTGCCGGTTTCAGCCGTGATGTGAATGGCAACACCTGGGCAGTGGTGGCGATCCTCAACGACAAGGCGCCGTTCGGAGCGTCGTCGGTGCTGGATCAGGTGCTGCTGGATCTGTACAAGCAGCCGAAACTGGCGCAGACCGCTTCGGTCCTCTGATCACCGCGCCTCCTGTAGGAGTGAGCCTGCTCGCGATAGCGTCAGTCCAGATACATCATGTGTGACTGACAGACCACAATCGCGAGCAGGCTCACTCCTACAAGGGAACCGCGTCGCGGTCTAGCTCATCTGTTCGACGCGATCGCGCCCGCGCTGCTTCGCCATATACACACCCGAGTCCGCCCGCAACAACAGCGCATCCGCGCCCTCCCCCGGCCGCCAACTGGCAATACCGAAACTCGCCGTGACCACGCCGACCACATCCACCGGCGCACCACGCAAACCCTGCCACAGCTCAACCGCCAGCATGTACGCGTGCTCGCCGTCGATGTCCGGGCACAGCACCATGAACTCCTCACCGCCCAACCGACAGAACACATCGGTGCGCCGCAAACGATGGCCGATGCGTTCGCACACCGCTTGCAGCACCCGGTCGCCCACGGCATGCCCGTACTGGTCGTTGATGCGTTTGAAATGATCAATGTCGAGCATGATCACCGACAGCTCGCCGCCGCCACGCTCAACCCGGGCCATTTCCGTGGTCAGGCGTTCCTGAAAATAGCGACGGTTATGAATGCCGGTCAGCGAATCGGTCACCGACAGCGCGCGCAGTTCTTCTTCCACGCGTTTCAGGTCGGAAATGTCCGAGATATAGCCATGCCACAGTACACCGCCGCCCGGCAGTTCCTCCGGCGTCGCCTCGCCGCGTACCCAGCGTAAACCGCGTTCGGGCAGTTGCACGCGGTATTCCTCGCGCCACGGGCTGAGGCTGTCGGCCGAGGCGCGAATGGAAGAGCGCACGCGGGTAACGTCCTGTGGATGAATGCGCGTGAAGATCGCCTCGGCGTTGAACAGCAACACGTCCGGCTCCAGCTCGTAGATCTCGCGGATACCGTCACTGGCGTAGATCACACTGAAGCGTCCGTCGAATTCCATCTTGAATTGATAAATGCCGCCGGGCACATGCGCGCTGAGCTTCTTCAGCAACACGTCCCGCGCCGCCAGCACCTCGTGCACGCGCTTGCGCTCGGTGATGTCGATGCAGATCGCCAGATGCCCGACCCACAACCCCTGCTCATCCAGTACCGGGGTGGCCAGCATGTTCACCGGAATATGGCTGCCATCGCTGCGCACCAGCGTCCACTCGCGCGCCTCGTGGCCGCCGACTTCGCCGCCCTCGACCAGCATCGCGTGGCAGGTCGGGATGCTTTTACCGTAGCGCGCACTCAATTCGGCAGCACGGGCCGTCAGCTCGCGGGGCAGGTGCAGGTTTTCCAGGGTCATGTGCCCGACCACCTCGGCGCTGCTGTAACCGAGCATTTGTTCGGCGCCGGGGTTGAAAGTGTTGATCACCCCGCGCAAGTCGGTGGCGATGATCGCCACTTGCGTCGCCGCATTCAGCACGCCGCGCAACTGCCCGTGGGTACCGCGCAGCTCCTGCTCACTGGCGTGCAGCTCCTGCGTGCGCAACTCGACCATGCGCAAAGCGCGCTGACGCTGGCTGACCAGCACGTAGAGCAAGGCGCTGAGTAGCAAACTGAGCAAGCTGCCCAGAATGATCACGCTGGCGACCGACGAATGATTGGCCTGGACGAACGCCTCGCTCGGCAGGATATCGACCTGATAATCGTGATCGGCCATGCGCACCAGGCGCGTGGCGGTCAGGTCGCTCGGCGCCGGTTCATTGGTCGACTCGAACAACACCTCGTGCTGATCATTGGTCGACATGTCGAGAATGCGCACCGACAGATAGTCATGGAAGGCATCCGGCAAACCATCGGCCAGCAGCTGGCGCATGCTGATCACCGCCATCACGTAGCCAAATGACTGGTGCTCGCCGTTGCGGCTCACCGGTGCCACCAGCAACACGCCGCGCGCGTAGGACGGCTCAATGCTGACCAGATGCATGGGTTGCGATACCGCCAGACCTCCGAGCTTGTCAGCACGTTGCAGGGTGTCGCGACGCAAAGGTTGCGCGAGCAGGTCATAACCCAACGGTGAGCCGAGCCGACTCTGCGTCTGGCTGTAGAGCACCGGCACGTAGGCATCGCGCACGCCAGCCAGTTGCAGCTCGCCTTGGGCATTCAATTCACGCAGGGTGAAGTTACTCAGGCCTTCATCACGCACCCGCTGTTCAAACGCCGCGCGCTCGGCTCCATCGACCTTGAGGGCAAACGAGTAGGCCTGGGTACGCATTAATAAGGGTTGGGTGTAACCGTCGAATTCGGCGCGGGACACCGATTCAGAGTTGGCGAAGAAACGGCGCAGCCCATCGAGGCGTTGCTCCTGATCCTGAAAGCGTTCTTCGATGCGGCTGTAACGTTCGTTGGCCAGCAGTTGAAACCGCTGACGGGTTTGTTGCTGATACTGATTGAGGGTAGCCCAGGCGAGCAGCCCCGTGAGAATCCCGCCGGCGAGCAATAACAGCATCGCGACCAGCCAGGCCGAGACGTCTTCGCTGATAAAACCCAGAATCTTTGGGCGCACGGGGTGCAACGACATAAAGACAACTCACACTACGCCAGCATTTACGGGAAAACCCCATTGACCGTGTGTGAGTTATAGCTATTAGCCACTAATTTAGCTAGCGCGGGCAGATCCACGGAGCCTTTAAAAATCAAGGCTCTGTGGATCCAATTCCGCCAAGCGTCAACGAGCCGTGATTTTCCAGGCGCGGTGAATCTTGGTGTTGCGGGCAAAATCCGGATCGATGGTTTGCGCGCTGATTTCCTCGACCGCATAACGCTCGGCGAGGTTTTCTTCCAACTGGAACTTGCGGAAGTTGTTGGAGAAATACAGCACACCACCCGGCGCCAGACGCGCCATGGCCAGGTCAATCAACTGCACCTGATCACGCTGCACGTCGAAGATGCCTTCCATGCGCTTGGAGTTGGAGAACGTCGGCGGATCGATGAAGATCAGGTCGTACTCGTCACGGCTGCTTTCCAGCCACGCCATCACATCGCCCTGCTCCAGACGGTTCTTGTCCGAGTAGCCGTTCAGCGACAGGTTGCGGCGTGCCCAATCAAGGTAGGTCTTCGACAGGTCGACGCTGGTGGTGCTGCGCGCGCCGCCCTTGGCCGCGTGCACGCTGGCGGTCGCGGTGTAGCAGAACAGATTGAGGAAGCGCTTGCCGGCGGCCTCTTTCTGAATGCGCATGCGCATCGGACGGTGATCGAGGAACAGACCGGTGTCGAGGTAGTCGGTGAGGTTGACCAGCAACTTCACGCCACCCTCGCTGACTTCATTGAACTTGCCTTGCGCAGCCTGACGCTCGTACTGCTTGGTGCCGCTCTGGCGCTCGCGGCGTTTGACCACCACGCGGCTCTTATCGACGTTCAAGGCCTGCGGAATCGCCGCCAGGGCGTCAAACATGCGCGCCGAGGCTTTTTCCGGGTCGATCGACTTCGGTGCGGCGTATTCCTGGACGTGCACCCAGTCGTGATACAGATCGATCGCCATCGCGTACTCAGGCATGTCGGCATCGTAGACACGGTAGCAATCGATGCCTTCGCGCTTGACCCACTTGCCCATGGCCTTGAGGTTCTTTTGCAGACGGTTGGCAAACATCTGCCCGCCTTCGCTCAAGCGCGGTTGCTCGATCACCGGTGCCGGGGCTGGCGTCGGCTTGATCGGGTTGCCGTTCTTGTTGAACTTGCGCTCTTGCGGCTCGTCCGGGGTTTGATCGTAAGCCGCTTGCTCGCGCTCGGCCTGACGCTGTTCCGGCGTACGCCGCTCGCCAGTGACGAACTGATCCGGCAGCACCTTGATCAACAGCAGTTTGCACGGCAACGCGCCGTTCCAGAACGAATACTGTTTGTGGCTGCGGATGCCCATGCGCTTGCCCAGATCCGGCGCGCCGGTGAACACCGCCGCTTCCCAGTTCAGGCAGGCCTGACGCAGGCGCTCGCCGAGGTTCTGGTAGAGATACAGCAGGCTGGCTTCATCGCCGAGACGCTCACCGTACGGCGGGTTGCAGATGACCAGACCTTTCTGGTTCTGATCCGGGCGCGGCTCGAAGGTCGCGACTTCGCCCTGGTAGATCTTGATCCACTCGCTCAGGCCGGCACGTTCAACGTTGTTGCGGCCCGGCTGAATCAGCCGTGGGTCGGCTTCGTAACCGCGAATCCACAGCGGTGGCCTGGCCAGACCGGCAGCGGCGCGTTCAACGGCTTCTTCGTGGAGTTTTTTCCACAACGCCGGAACATGACCGAGCCAGGCAGTGAAGCCCCACTGCTCACGACGCAGGTTCGGCGCCATATCGGCGGCGATCATCGCTGCTTCGACGAGGAACGTACCAACACCGCACATCGGGTCAGCCAGCGCGCCGCCTTCAGCGGCAATACGTGGCCAGCCGGAACGGATCAGAATCGCCGCCGCGAGGTTTTCTTTCAGCGGCGCTGCGCCTTGCTGCAAGCGATAACCGCGCTGGTGCAGGCTATGGCCGGAGAGGTCGAGGGAGAGAATCGCTTCGCCGCGATCCAGACGCAGGTGAATGCGCAGATCCGGGTTGAGTTTGTCGATCGACGGACGGTCGCCCTGCGGCGTGCGCAGTTTGTCGACGATGGCGTCTTTGACTTTCAAGGCGCCGAAGTGGGTGTTGTCGATGCCAGAACCGTGGCCACTGAATTCAACGGCCAGGGTGCCGTCGCTGAGCATGTGATCCTGCCAGTCGATGTCGAGCACGCCGTGGTACAGGTCTTCAGCGTCTTTCATCGGGAAGCGCTTGAGCACCAGCAGCACACGGTTGGCCAGACGCGACCAGAGGCACAGGCGATAAGCGGTTTCCATGGTCGCCATGCCACGCACGGCGGAAGTGTGCTCGCGCGCTTCTTCAAGGCCAAGCCCGACGGCTTCCTCGATGAGCAGGCCTTCAAGGCCTTTAGGGCAAGTGAGGAAGAGTTCGAAACGGTCGGACATGGTATTTCCAGAGCCTTTGGCTAGTGAATCGGCAACGCATTGCCGATCCGGTTTTCAATCAGGCGCTTTTCTAAAAGAACGCCCGCGTGGCACGAAGGTGTGCCGTTCCATCTCCGCTGCTCGGGTTAAAAGAGCTTAGATGCCGGAACAGATAAAAAAGTTGATGAAACAAAAAGTCTTGAAGCGACCCTTCGTCGCTTTATACCCCAGCGCAAACGTGGGTCATTCTCACTAAAGAATTAACCCCATCATGCAGCGCGGGGCCGATCATACCGGGGTTTGCTGAAAAACCGTGCATGAAACCCGTCGTTACTTATGGCTGTAGCACTAATTTCGTTACGTCCTTATGACAAAACGATCATTCCCTCGGTGTGACTCATTGGTTAGAACTGAACACAGGTTGACGTCGCAACGGCGTCAACACCTTGGCTCGCCACGCCGGCAGCGAGCCGCACCATGGCAGGTTTCTTCTGCCAGACCTCAGTTGAGGTCAACGCGACACAAAACAGTCAACAAGTGAGGGAAACACCCTATGAGAAGACTTAAGCGTGATCCGTTGGAAAGAGCATTTTTGCGCGGATATCAATATGGCGTTGGTGGCAAATCCCGTGAGCTTTGCCCATTTACTCTACCGTCGGTACGTCAAGCCTGGATTAACGGCTGGCGAGAAGGACGCGGCGACAACTGGGACGGTATGACCGGCACTGCGGGAATCCACAGACTCAACGAACTTCACGCCGTCGGCTGACACAGGGCATTAATTCCGACACGACAATCTGAATTTGTAACGACTTACCATGCACGTCCTTCCCGGACGGCGGGCTACGGCCCAGGGGCTCCTTCGAGGAGCCCTTTTTATTGCATGGATTTTTGTGCCGAGCGCATAACCTGTAGGAGTGAGCCTGCTCGCGATAGCGGTCTGTCAGTCGCTGATGAAGTGACCGAAAGAAAGCTATCGCGAGCAGGCTCACTCCTACAAGGGAACAGTGGTGTCTATGGATCAGCGCAGGGCGGCGATCGCGTCTACCGATTCACGGATCAGCGCCGGGCCTTTATAGATGAAGCCGGAATAGATCTGCACCAGGCTCGCACCGGCCAGAATCTTCTCGGCCGCATGCTTGCCTTCAGTGATGCCACCCGCTGCAATGATCGGCAACCGCCCAGCCAGCTCACCCGCCAGCACCTTCACGGTATGGGTGCTCTTCTCCCGCACCGGCGCGCCGGACAAACCGCCAGCCTCGTCGCCATGCTCCATGCCTTCAACGCCGACACGACTGAGCGTGGTGTTGGTCGCGATCACCGCGTCCATGCCGGTTTCGATCAGCGCCTGAGCCACCTGCGCGGTTTCTTCATCGGTCATGTCCGGTGCGATCTTGATCGCCAGCGGCACATGTTTGCCATGACGCAGGGCCAGTTCGGCGCGGCGAGTAGCCAGATCCGCGAGCAGTTGCTTGAGCGAGTCGCCGAACTGCAGGCTGCGCAGGCCCGGGGTGTTTGGCGAGCTGACGTTGACCGTCACATAGCTGGCGTGGGCGTAAACCTTGTCGAGGCAGATCAGGTAATCGTCGACCGCGCGCTCGACCGGCGTATCGAAGTTCTTGCCGATGTTGATGCCCAGCACGCCTTTGTACTTAGCGGCGGCAACGCGCGCCAAAAGGTTATCGACACCGAGGTTGTTGAAACCCATGCGGTTGATGATCGCTTCGGCTTCCGGCAGGCGGAAGATCCGTGGCTTTGGATTGCCCGGCTGTGGACGCGGGGTCACGGTGCCGATTTCGACAAAACCGAAACCCAGTTGCGCGAAGCCGTCGATGGCCGCGCCGTTCTTGTCCAGACCGGCCGCCAGACCCACCGGGTTAGGGAATTCCAGACCCATGACCGTCACCGGCACTTTCGCTGGCGCTTTGCACAGCAAGCCATTGAGGCCCAAACGTCCGCCCGCGCCGATCAGATCCAGCGACAGATCGTGGGAGGTTTCCGGGGAAAGTTTGAACAACAGCTGACGGGCCAGGGTGTACATGGGCGGCGATGACTCGGGCGGCGAAAAGAGGCGGCGATTATAGCCGGGCATCGACCTGCCGCGCGAGGCGCACGCGCAAATCACTGCCGCTGGCATATGCCTTGCACCTTCACCGTTATCAGCTGGCAGGCCAATGGCGGCGTGCGGGCAAGGACAATGGCGTCGTCCCGGGTTTTGCCTGTGCAAAGTCTGCGGCGGCGCTTTTTTTCGAGGTAGCGTTGGATGAATGAACCTTCGGTAGGGCCGCTGGCCTGGGTCAACGGCAGCGATGCCCCGGAAAAAACCGCGATCAACCTCGGCTTCATGGCCCTGAGCGATTGCGCCTCGGTGGTGGTCGCGGCCACGCAAGGCTTTGCTCAGCCTTACGGATTGACCCTGAACCTCAAGCGCCAGACCTCTTGGGCAGGATTGCGCGACAAACTGGTCAGCGGCGAACTCGATGCCGCGCACAGTTTGTATGGGCTGATTTACGCGGTGCATCTGGGCATCGGCGGCGTTGCCCCGACCGATATGGCAGTGCTGATGGGCCTGAATCAGAATGGCCAGAGCCTCAACCTCTCCCACGGCTTGCAGCAACTCGGCGTGACCAGTCCTGAAGCACTGGATCGGCATGTGCACCAAAGCCGCGCAAAACTCACCTTCGCCCAGACCTTTCCCACCGGCACTCACGCGATGTGGCTGTATTACTGGCTGGCGAGTCAGGGCATTCATCCGCTGCAGGACGTCGACAGCGTGGTGGTGCCGCCGCCGCAAATGGTCGCGCACTTGCAGGCCGGGCGTATCGACGGTTTTTGCGTCGGCGAGCCTTGGGCCGCCAGCGCGGTGCAGCAGGATCTCGGTTTTACTTTGGCTACCAGCCAGACCATCTGGCCCGATCACCCGGAAAAAGTCCTCGGCTGCACGCGTGAGTTTGTCGAGCAATACCCGAACACTGCGCGGGCGTTGGTGATGGCGATTCTTGAAGCCAGCCGCTTTATCGAGGAAAGCCCGGAAAACCGTCGCAGCACCGCGCAATTGCTCAGTGCGTCGGAGTATCTGGACGCGCCGCTTGCGTGCATCGAACCGCGTTTTCTCGGGGATTATGCCGATGGCCTCGGCAACCGCTGGCAGGATCCGCACGCGCTGCGCTTTCACGGCAATGGCCAAGTGAATTTGCCGTACTTGTCCGACGGCATGTGGTTCATGACCCAGTTCCGTCGCTGGGGTTTGCTGCGCGAAGACCCGGATTACCTGGCCGTCGCCCGTCAGGTTCAGCAGCTCGATCTGTATCGCGACGCCGCCACCGCAGTCGGCGTGGCCGCGTGGGGCACCGACATGCGCTGCAGCCAGTTGCTCGACGGCAAAATCTGGGACGGCAGCGATCCCGCCGCTTACGCGCGCAGTTTCAAGCTGCACGCGTTGAACGACGACACTCCCCTTCTCGCCCGCCGCTGACAGGAGACCGCGAACATGTTGCGCATTCTGTTGATCAACGACACGGCGAAAAAAGTCGGTCGCCTGAAAGCGGCACTGACTGAAGCCGGTTTCGAAGTCATCGACGAATCCGGTCTGACCATCGACCTGCCCGCGCGCGTCGAAACGGTGCGCCCGGACGTGATCCTGATCGATACCGAGTCACCGAGCCGCGATGTCATGGAACAAGTTGTGCTGGTCAGCCGCGACCAGCCACGGCCAATCGTGATGTTTACCGACGAGCATGACCCTGGCGTGATGCGTCAGGCGATCAAGTCCGGGGTCAGTGCCTACATCGTTGAAGGTATTCACGCACAGCGTTTACAGCCGATTCTCGATGTGGCGATGGCGCGATTCGAGAGTGATCAGGCGTTGCGCGCGCAGTTGCAGGCCCGTGATCAGCAGTTGGCCGAGCGCAAGCGCATCGAACTGGCCAAAGGGTTGCTGATGAAGATGAAGGACTGCAATGAGGAAGAGGCTTACACCCTGATGCGGCGCCAGGCGATGAGCCGGCAGCAGAAATTGATTCAGGTGGCGGAGCAGATTATTGCCATGAGTGAGTTGCTTGGCTGAGGTGTTCTAACCACTGAAAGCCCCTCACCCTAGCCCTCTCCCAGAGGGAGAGGGGACTGATTGGGGGATGCTCGGGAAATAGGCCGGCCTGTAGCTTTCTGCTGTGAATCCGTAATCGACTCGGTTTCTCAGGTCGATGTTTGGCGCCAGACACCTCGGTCAGTCCCCTCGCGAAGTACGCCGGCCTGTAGCTTTCTGCTGTGAATCCGTAATCGACTCGGTTTCTCAGGTCGATGTTTGGCGCCAGACACCTCGGTCAGTCCCCTCGCGAAGTACGCCGGCCTGTAGCTTTCTGCTGTGAATCCGGAATCGACTCGGTTTCCCAAGTCGATGTCTGGCGCCAGACACCTCGGTCAGTCCCCTCTCCCTCCGGGAGAGGGCTAGGGTGAGGGGCTTTTGATTTTCCGGCTGTTGGCACAAATCTCGCTAAGCATCCCCTCAGGTAACCAACGGCGGTTGCCCCACCCACGACAAAGACGTCGCTCACCCCGTTCGCCCCTCCGGCGAATCAGGTAGCGGCGTTTTTGCGTTTTGGCCCCACAGACCGGGGCCGGTGGTGCGGCCGTGGCGGCGCTCCACCTGCTGTTGCATGACTCCTTTCGAGACTCTTTTCAGCTGAGGTGCGCGATGAATTCAAGCTTCTGGAAATCCGGCCACACCCCGACATTGTTCGCGGCCTTCCTCTATTTCGACCTGAGCTTCATGGTCTGGTATCTGCTCGGCCCGCTGGCGGTGCAGATCGCTGCTGACCTGCACCTGACCACGCAACAACGTGGCCTGGTCGTCGCCACGCCGATCCTTGCTGGCGCCGTGTTGCGCTTCATCATGGGCATGCTCGCCGATCGGCTGTCGCCGAAAACCGCCGGGCTGATCGGTCAGGTCATTGTGATTTTCGCGCTGTTCGGCGCCTGGAAAATCGGCATTCATAGCTACGAGCAGGCGTTGATACTCGGCCTGTTCCTCGGCATGGCCGGCGCATCGTTTGCGGTCGCCCTGCCCTTGGCCTCGCAATGGTATCCACCGCAGCATCAGGGCAAAGCCATGGGCATTGCCGGTGCGGGCAACTCCGGCACCGTATTCGCCGCGCTGCTCGCGCCGGTACTCGCCGCCGCGTTCGGCTGGAGCAATGTGTTCGGTTTCGCTTTGATTCCGCTGATCCTGACTTTGGTGCTGTTCGCCTGGCTGGCGAAAAACGCGCCACAACGGCCGAAAGCCAAAGCCATGGCCGACTACTTCAAGGCGCTGGGCGACCGTGACAGCTGGTGGTTCATGTTTTTCTACAGCGTGACCTTCGGCGGCTTCATCGGTCTGGCCAGCGCCCTGCCCGGCTACTTCAACGATCAATACGGTTTGAGCCCGGTGACTGCCGGTTACTACACCGCTGCCTGCGTGTTCGGCGGCAGCTTGATGCGGCCGCTGGGTGGTGCGCTGGCGGATCGCTTCGGTGGCATTCGCACGCTGCTGGCGATGTACACCGTCGCCGCCGTATGCATAGCCGCGGTCGGTTTCAACTTGCCGAGTTCCTACGCGGCGCTGGCACTTTTCGTCTGCACTATGCTCGGTTTAGGGGCAGGCAACGGCGCGGTTTTCCAACTGGTACCGCAGCGTTTTCGTCTGGAGATCGGCGTGATGACCGGACTGATCGGCATGGCCGGAGGCATCGGTGGTTTTGCCTTGGCCGCCGGCATGGGCGCGATCAAACAGAGCACCGGCAGCTATCAACTGGCCCTGTGGTTGTTCGCCAGTCTCGGCGTGTTGGCATGGTTTGGCCTGCACGGCGTCAAGCGTCGCTGGAGAACCACCTGGGGTTCGGCAGCGGTGACGGCGGCGCGGGTCTGAGCCGTCGATGGCCCTGCAACTGAGCTTTGCCGAAGCCAGCGCCACCGGTCCGCGCGCGGAGAATCAGGACGCCTTGCGTTCGGTGACACCGGCTCCGGCACTGGCGGCGAGCAAAGGTTATCTGTTCGCCATCGCCGACGGCGTCAGTCAGTGCGCCGATGGCGGACTCGCCGCCCGTTCGACGGTGCAGGCCCTGGCGCTCGACTACTACGCCACGCCAGAAACCTGGAGCGTGGCGCAGGCGCTGGACCGCCTGCTGCTCGCGCAAAATCGCTGGTTGCAGGCCAATGGCGGTGGTCAACCGTTGCTCACCACGGTCAGTGCTTTGGTCATGCGCGGTCGGCGTTTCACCCTCGCCCACGTCGGCGATTGTCGGGTGTATCGCTGGCACGCCGACAGTTTGCAGCGGATCAGTGAAGATCACGTTTGGGATCAGCCGGGCATGCAGCATGTGCTCAAGCGTGCGCTGGGACTGGATCAGCATCTGGTGCTGGATTTTCTCGACGGCGAACTGCGTGACGGCGAAAGCTTTGTGCTGCTCAGTGACGGTGTCTGGTCGACATTGGGCGATACCGCGATTGCGGCAATTCTGCGTGATCAGCCGGATCTGAGCAGTACTGCTCAGACACTTGTTAACGCGGCACATCTGGCGGGCAGTCAGGACAACGCCAGCGCTTTGCTGGTGCGCGTCGATGCGGTGGGTGAAGCGAATATCGGCGATGCATTGATTCATTTGCAGCAATGGCCCTTGCCACCGCCGCTGAAACCCGGCCAGTCGTTCGAAGGCTGGCAGGTGCTGGATGTTGTCGCTCAGAGCCAGCAATCACTGCTGTATCGGGCGGTCGACGGACAAGGTCAGACGTGGTTGCTGAAAACCTTGCCCTCGCGTTCCAACGACGATTCCCACGCCGGACAGGCGTTGCTGTCCGAGGAATGGTTCCTGAAACGCGTGGCCGGCCGCCACTTTCCTGAAGTCCATGCCTGCCAACAGCGTCAGCATTTGTACTACGTGATGCGCGAATATTCCGGGACGACGCTGGCGCAACTCGGGCATCTCCCCTTGGCTCAATGGCGAGACATCGCCGAGCGTCTGCTACGCGCGGTAGGGCTGCTGCATCGTCGGCAGATCTTGCACCGGGACATCAAACCGGAAAACCTGCACATGGGCGACGACGGCGAATTGCGTCTGCTGGATTTTGGCTTGGCGTATTGCCCGGGTTTGTCCGAAGACGCGCCGTCAATGTTGCCCGGGACCCCAAGTTACATCGCCCCGGAAGCGTTTCGAGGTGCTCCGCCGAGTGCGCAGCAGGATTTGTATGCGGTCGGCGTGACCCTGTATTTCCTGCTGACCGGGCATTTTCCCTATGGCGAGATTGAAGCGTTTCAACGGCCGCGCTTTGGCCTGCCAGTGAATGCCAGTCGCTATCGGCCGGATTTGCCGGAATGGTTGGCGCAGAGTCTGGAGCGTGGCGTGGCGGCTGATCCGCAACAACGGTTTGAGACGGCTGAGGAATGGCTGCTGGTGCTGGAACAGGGCGAGCGGCGGAGTTTGAGCGTGCGGCCTCGGCCGTTACTGGAGCGTGAGCCCTTGAAGGTCTGGCGGACGATGGCGTTGGTGGCTCTGTTGGGGAATCTGTTGCTGCTGATTTTGTTGTTTCACAGTTGAACCGCATCGCGTCATTCGCGAGCAAGCTCGCGAAGGCGCCCGCCTGATCACCACAAATCTTCCTGTTTGAACGCTCCACGAACGGGCAGTCCGCTTCGATACGGTGCAGAAAAACCTTAATTAGCACTGACGAAACCCAGTAAAACCGCGCTTCTCGTAGTTGGCACAACCACTGCATTACCCCATTCAACATACACATAAAGCCCAACCTTCAACGACGAAGGCTGCGCTTCCCGAGAGAACGGGACCAGGACAAAGGCGTCCTCGCTAGGCAACTAGCGGGACGCCTTTTTTTGTTTGCGCAAAATTTCTCGAGCAAGGCCTGACTGCCCACAAGAGGCCAGCCGCAGCTCCCCGGAGAACCTGATGAAAAAACTCAAACTGGTGATGATCGGCAATGGCATGGCCGGGGTTCGTACCCTCGAAGAGCTGCTCAAACTGAGCAACGAGCTGTACGACATCACCGTCTTCGGCGCCGAACCGCACACCAACTACAACCGCATCCTGCTGTCGCCGGTGCTGGCTGGTGAGCAGACCTTCGAAGAGATCGTGCTCAACGACCTCGACTGGTACCTGGAAAACAACATCAAGTTACTGCTCAATCGCAAAGTAGTGCAGATCGACCGGGTCAAACGCCGGGTGATCGCCGAGGACGGCAGCGAAGCGGAATACGATCGCCTGCTGATCGCCACCGGTTCGACGCCATTCATCCTGCCGATCCCCGGCAACACCCTGCACGGCGTGATCGGTTACCGCGACATCGCTGACACCCAGGCGATGATCGACACCGCCAAAACCCATAAACACGCGGTGGTCATCGGCGGTGGCCTGCTCGGCCTCGAAGCCGCCAACGGCCTGATGCTTCGCGGCATGCACGTCACGGTGGTGCACATCGGCGAATGGCTGCTGGAACGGCAACTGGACAAAACCAGCGGCCAACTGCTGCAAAGCGCCCTCGAATCCCGTGGTCTGCATTTCCGTCTGTGCGAACAGACCCAGGCCTTGCATGACGCCGGCAATGGCCGGGTCGGCTCGGTGCAATTCAAGAACGGCGACATCATCCCCGCTGATCTGGTGGTGATGGCGGCCGGCATTCGCCCTAACACCGAATTGGCGGAAAAGGCCGGCATCCCGTGCAATCGCGGGATTCTGGTCAATGACACCCTGCAAACCTACGATCCGCGCATCTACGCGATCGGCGAGTGCGCCAGCCATCGCGGCATTGCCTACGGTCTGGTCGCGCCATTGTTCGAGCAGGCCAAGGTCTGCGCCAACCATCTCGCACAACTGGGGTTCGCCCGTTATCAGGGGTCGGTGACGTCGACCAAATTGAAAGTCACCGGGATCGACCTGTTTTCCGCTGGCGACTTCATGGGCGGCGAAGGCACCGAGACGATCACCCTCTCCGATCCGATTGGCGGCGTGTACAAAAAACTGGTGATCAAGGATGACGTGCTGGTCGGCGCCTGTCTGTACGGCGATACGGCAGATGGCGGTTGGTATTTCCGCCAGATTCGTGAGAATCACGCCATCGGCGAGATCCGCGATCACCTGATGTTTGGAGAAAATGCGTTAGGCGACGTAGGACATCAAGGCCAGGACAAAGCCATGGTCATGGCCGACACCGCCGAAGTCTGCGGCTGCAACGGCGTGTGCAAAGGCACCATCGTCAAAGCCATTCAGGAACACGGCCTGTTCAGCGTCGATGAAGTGAAGAAACACACCAAGGCTGCCAGCTCGTGCGGTTCCTGTGCCGGGCTGGTCGAACAGATCCTGATCAACACCGTTGGCGGCGCGGCCGACGTCAAACCGAAAAGCGAAAAAGCCATCTGCGGATGCAGCGATCTCAACCACGGGCAGATTCGCCAAGCGATTCGCGAACAGCATCTGCTGACCATCGCCGGCACCATGAGCTACCTCAACTGGCGCACGCCGAACGGCTGCGCCACCTGCCGCCCTGCCCTCAACTATTACCTGATTTCCACCTGGCCCGGCGAAGCCAAGGACGACCCGCAATCGCGCCTGATCAACGAGCGTGCGCACGCCAACATCCAGAAGGACGGTACCTATTCGGTGGTACCACGCATGTGGGGCGGCGTGACCAACCCTTCGGAACTGCGGCGAATTGCCGATGTGGCTGACAAGTATCAGGTGCCGATGGTCAAGGTCACCGGCGGCCAGCGCATCGACTTGCTCGGCATCAAGAAGCAGGACTTGCCCGGCGTCTGGAAAGACCTCGACATGCCCTCCGGCCACGCCTACGGCAAATCCATCCGCACGGTGAAAACCTGCGTCGGCAGCGAGTTCTGCCGCTTCGGCACGCAAAATTCGACACAACTGGGTATCGAACTCGAGCACGACCTGTTCAACATGTGGTCGCCGCACAAAGTGAAACTCGCGGTCTCCGGATGCCCACGCAACTGCTCGGAAGCGGGGATCAAGGACGTAGGCATTATCGGCGTCGACTCCGGCTGGGAAATGTACATCGGCGGTAACGGCGGGATCAAAACCGAAGTCGCCGAATTCTTCGTCAAGCTGAAAACCGCCGAAGAAGTGCGCGAGTACAACGGTGCCTTCCTGCAGCTCTACCGCGAAGAAGCCTTTTACCTCGAACGCACCGTGCACTACCTGCAACGGGTCGGTATGGAGCACATCAAGAAGGCTGTTCTGGAAGACCCGGAACGCCGCAAAACCCTGAACGAACGCCTGCAATTTTCCCTGTCATTCGAACAGGACCCGTGGAAAGAACGCCTGGCGCAGCCGCAACTGAAGAAAGAATTCGACGTAATCCCGGTGAAAAATCTGGAGGTGCCTGCATGAACTGGCTCGATATCTGTGCCCTCGACGAGATCAATGCCCTCGGCTCGCGGATCATTGCCGGGCCGAAAGGCGACATCGCGATTTTTCGTACAAGCGACGACGAAGTTTTCGCCCTCGACGACCGCTGCCCACACAAGGGCGGACCACTGTCACAAGGGTTGATCTACGGCAAACGCGTGGCCTGTCCCCTGCACAACTGGCAAATCGACCTCGAATCCGGCGAAGCTCAGGCGCCGGACATCGGTTGCGCGCACCATCACCCGGCGCGGGTCGAAAACGGTCGTGTGCAACTGGCCCTGCGGGACGCCGTCTGATGAACCGCCAGACGACCGCCTCGACCTGCTGTTATTGCGGGGTCGGCTGCGGCGTGCTGATCGAGCATGACGGCGAGCGCATCCTCGGCGTCAGCGGCGATCCGGCACATCCGGCCAACTTCGGCAAACTGTGCAGCAAAGGCTCGACCCTGCACCTGACCGGCGACCTCGCTGCTCGCGCGCTGTACCCGGAACTGCGCCTGGGCAAAGGCCTGGCCCGCAGCCGCACGGACTGGGACACCGCACTGGAACACGCCGCAAACGTGTTCGCCGAGACCATCGCCGAGCATGGCCCGGACAGTGTGGCGTTCTATATTTCCGGGCAGTTGCTGACCGAGGACTACTACGCCTTCAACAAACTGGCGCGGGCGCTGGTCGGCACCAACAACATCGATAGCAATTCACGCCTGTGCATGTCCTCAGCCGTGGTCGGCTACAAGCGCAGCCTTGGTGCCGACGCCCCGCCTTGCAGTTATGAGGATCTGGAACTCAGCGATTGCGTGATGATTGTCGGCAGTAACATGGCCTACGCCCACCCGGTACTTTTCCGTCGGCTGGAAGAGGCAAAATCCCGCCGCCCGCAGATGAAAGTCATCGTCATTGATCCACGGCGCACTGACACTTGCGACCTCGCCGACCTGCATCTGGCGATTCTGCCCGGCACCGACGTCGCCTTGTTCCATGGGATTTTGCATCTGTTGTTGTGGGAAGACTGGATTGATCGCGACTTCGTCAAGGCGCACACCGATGGCCTCGCCGAACTGAAAAGTCTGGTGCGTGATTACACCCCACAAATGGTTTCGCAGTTGTGCGGCATCAGCGTTGAGCAATTGCAGCAGTGCGCCGAATGGGTGGGCACTTCGCCAGGTTTTCTGTCGCTGTGGTGCATGGGGCTGAACCAGTCCACAGCCGGCAGCGCGAAGAACAGCGCGCTGATCAATCTGCACTTGGCCACCGGGCAAATTGGCCGTCCGGGTGCAGGACCTTTCTCTCTCACCGGTCAGCCAAATGCCATGGGCGGACGGGAAACTGGCAGTTTGTCGAACCTGTTGCCGGGTCATCGTGACGCGGCCAACCCGGAACACCGCGCCGAAGTTGCGGCTTATTGGGGTGTGGATCAACTGCCGGAAAGCACTGGTCTCAGCGCCATCGAACTGTTCGAGCAAGTGCGCAGCGGCAAGATCAAGGCGTTGTGGATTGCCTGCACCAACCCTGCGCAATCGATGCCGGATCAGAGTGCGGTGCGCGCGGCGCTGGAAGCTTGCCCGTTTGTGGTTCTGCAGGAAGCCTTCCGAACCACCGAAACCGCAGCATTCGCAGATCTCCTGCTACCCGCCGCCAGTTGGGGCGAGAAAGAAGGTTCAGTCACTAACTCCGAGCGACGCATTTCCCACGTGCGCAAAGCCATTCTCCCACCGGGCGAGGCACGACCGGACTGGGCGATCACGGTAGATTTCGCACAACGACTGGAGAAACGTCTGCGCCCCGCCGAGCCAAGCCTGTTTACGTTCAACCAACCTGCGCAGTTGTTCGATGAATTTAAAGGGCTAACGCATGGCCGCGATCTGGATATGTCCGGGATCAGTCACGCGCTGATCGACGAGATCGGACCGCAGCAATGGCCCTTCCCTGTCGGTGCGCGGCAAGGAACAACACGACTGTACGAAGACGGAATTTTCCCAACCGCCAACGGACGCGCGCAATTCATAGCCGACCCTTATCGCGCCGCCAAAGAACAGCGTGATGCACGCTTTCCCCTGACATTGATCACTGGCCGCCTGCGCGATCAATGGCACGGTATGAGCCGCACCGGCACGGCGGCGCAACTGTTCGGGCATGTCAGCGAAGCGGTGTTGAGCCTGCATCCGGACGAAATGCGCCGGCATCGCTTGCAGCCGGGCGATCTGGTCAATCTGAAGAGTCGTCGCGGCGCGGTAATTATTGCGGTCGGCAGTGATGACAGCGTCCGTCCAGGACAAGCGTTTCTACCGATGCACTGGGGCGACCGCTTTCTCAAGGGCGGCGTGAACAGCCTGACCCTGCCGGCCTTCGATCCGCTGTCGAAACAACCGGAACTGAAACACAGCGGTGTGCGCCTGGAGCCGGTCAATCTGCCGTGGCAGCTTTTCGCACTCATTGAGGGTGATGTTCAACGGCATTTCGAGACGCTACGACCGCTTTGCGAGGCATTTTCCTACGTGAGTCTCAGCCTTGTCGGACGTGAACGATCGGCATTGCTGATACGCGCTGCCAACAGCGAGGCACCGGATGCGCAATTGCTCGGTGAAATCGATCATTGCTTGTCGCTGATCGACGGCCCGGTTTTGGCCTACGACGATCCGCGCCGGGCCATTGGCAAGCGCGTGCGTATTGAAAATGGCCGTATCACCGCCATCCGCCTGGCCGGTGAAACCCTTGCCCAGCATTGGCTACAGGGGTTGTGGCTGGAAGGTCGTGCGGACGAACAACTGCGGCGCTGGCTTCTGGCGCCGATGAGTGCGCCGCCGGGCAGTGTCGGGGCGCAAATTGCTGCGGATAAAACCCTGTGCAACTGCAACAACGTCAGCCTCAACACGGTCTGCGCCGGCATTCGCCAGGGTCTGGATCTGCAAGGGTTGAAAAACAATTTGGGCTGCGGCACGCAATGCGGCTCGTGCGTCCCGGAAATAAAGCGTTTGCTGGCTGCCGATGTGCAGCCGGTCGCCGTTATCTGATGAGGAAAACACCATGAACGCAAAAGTCTGGCTGGTGGGTGCAGGTCCCGGTGATCCCGAATTGCTGACCCTAAAAGCGGTACGCGCCTTGCGCGAGGCCGATGTGGTGCTGATCGATGATCTGGTCAACGACGCGGTGCTGGAACACTGTCCTGGCGCCCGCATCATTGCGGTGGGTAAACGCGGTGGTTGCCGGTCGACACCACAGGCGTTCATTCATCGTCTGATGCTGCGCTACGCGCGTCACGGCAAGTGTGTGGTGCGACTCAAGGGTGGCGATCCATGCATTTTCGGCCGTGGCGGTGAAGAGGCGCAGTGGTTGCGTGAACGTGGCGTTGAAGTGGAGTTGGTCAATGGCATTACCGCCGGACTGGCCGGGGCGACGCAGTGCGATATTCCGCTGACGTTGCGCGGTGTGTCACGTGGGGTGACGTTGGTGACAGCGCACACCCAGGACGACAGCCAATTGAACTGGCAGGCGCTGGCGCAAGGCGGCACGACGCTGGTGATTTACATGGGCGTGGCGAAGCTGGGCGAGATTCGCGATCAGTTGTTGGCGGGTGGGATGGCGGCGGATACGCCGGTGGCGATGATCGAGAATGCATCGTTACCAGAGCAACGAGAATGCCGGAGCGATCTCACGGCAATGAACGAAGCAGCCTACAGATTTCAATTGAAGAGCCCTGCGATACTGGTGATCGGCGCCGTGGCTGGTTATGCGCAGGAAGCCAGCGAGACGCGTATAGCCGCCATGTAGCAGCCTGGTTTCAAAGCTTCAATCTCAAATCGCAGGCAAAGAAAAGCCCGGCCTAAGCCGGGCTTTTCTCAGAGCGGCAGCTAATTACTTAGCTTGAGCTTCAACCTGCGCTTCTACGCGACGGTTTACAGCGCGGCCAGCGTCAGTTTTGTTGTCAGCAACTGGGCGGGATTCGCCGTAGCCAACAGACTGAACGCGGGACGATTCAACACCGTACTGGTTGGTCAGAACTTGCTTAACGGCGTTTGCACGACGCTCGGACAGTTTCTGGTTGTAAGCGTCAGGACCGACGGAGTCAGTGTGACCTTCAACAGTAGTGGTGGTGGATGGGTACTGCTTCATGAAGTCAGCCAGGTTCTTGATGTCGCCGTAGCTGTTTGGCTTCACAACCGACTTGTCGAAGTCGAACTTGACGTCCAGCTCAACACGAACAACTTCAGCAACTGCTGGGCAGCCGTCAGCGTCAACAGTTACGTTGGCTGGGGTGTCCGGGCACTTGTCAACGTTGTCGCAAACGCCATCGTTGTCGCTGTCGGAGCAGACTTCAGCTGGTGCTGGAACTGGAGCAGCAGCAGGCTTGGAGCCGCCACCGAAGTTCACACCGATACCAACGCTAGGAGCCCACTCGGTGTCGCCCTGGTCGATGTTGTACTGAGCTTCAACGCCGGCACGGGCGTAGAAGTTCTCGGTGAAGTACAGCTTGGCACCGCCGCCAACGTTGGCGAAGGTGGAACGGTTACGACCGTTCGAACCGTTCTGGTCGATGCTCTGGTCAGAGAAACCGGCCGAAACGTATGGACGAATCATGTCGCCTGGGTTGTTGAAGTGGTACAGAGCGTCCAGAGCGGTGTTAGCGCCTTTAACGTTCTTGCCATCGTCGGCACGTACGTTGTGCACTTCGTCGTAGCCCAGACGCAGTTCAACGTCGTCGGTCAGGAAGTAACCGATCGAGCCGCCGAACAGGTTGCCGTTGTTCTTGAAGTTACGAGCGCTGTCGAATTGTTCTTTCTTTGCGAAGCCTTCGATTTCAACTGCGCCTTGGCCTTGTGCCAGAGCGCCGAACGAAGTGGCGGCAATCAGAGAACCAATGGCCAAGCCCAAGGTGTTTTTCAGTTTCATCCGTTAAATCCCCATCTGGTGATTGTGAAGCAGTCCCGCAAACCGGGGGACAACTCGGCGGCAAGTCTATCAGAACTTGCCTACACGTAAGAGATATTTGCGCTGAACTAAGTTTCAGCAATGCCTGCAAATTTCTCACGCAATTTATCTAGAGCACGTTTGTAACGCATTTTTGTCGCACTCAAACCCATGTGCATGATGTCTGCGATCTCCTGAAATTCCAGCTCTGCGACAAATCGTAGCACCAGAATTTCACGGTCAATCGGGTTCACATACACCAGCCAGCGATCAAGCCCGCCCTTCTCCTCGGGTTTCGGCGCCTTTTCTTCGGACGCTTCCTCGAGGGGGTCAAGACTCAATGCGTCCATCAAGCGACGCTTTCGCCGTTCCTTCCGATACTGCGTAATACATTCGTTGTACGTGATGCTGTAGAGCCACGTTTTGAACTTCGATTTCCCCTCGAAGTTCTTCAGGCCATACAGCACCTTCAACATGACTTCCTGACAGACATCGTCTGCGTCGCGATCGTTCCCAAGATATCTCGCACAAACGTTAAATAATGTTCGCTGGTAACGCCGCATCAGTTCTTCATAAGCGCGCGTTACGTGAAAAAGCTCGGTATGCGAGCGCGCGACCAACTCCTCATCAGAGAGCTCGCGGGGGTCGTAGCGCGTGGATAGCGTTTGGGCTTTATTCAAAACAAGTCGTGCCGACAGTCAGGTCAATGTCCACCGCGACCAGCATCAGCTGGCATTTTGCGGCGGCATACATTAGCAGGGTTTGCCGGATTAGCGGCTACTCACATGCTGTTCCAGCAGGATCCGATTGGAAAGAGAGACTAGCTCACCCTCATCGGTCAGCAATGTGGTTTTAACCGTGCCGATCTCCTCGATCTGGCCTTCGACCTCGCCAACACGCACTTGTTGCCCAACCTGATACAACTCACGCACATAGATTCCCGCAAGAATCTGACCGGCAATTTCCCGGCTTCCCAAACCCATGGCCAGCGCAACGGCCAGACCAACGGTAATCAAAACGATGACAATCACATGGTTCAGCAGGTCGGTCTTGACCTCGAGCTGACTGATCGCAACCGAGATACTGATGATAATCACCAGCCCCTGAGCAATTCGCCCAAGCCCCGAAGCGTAGTCCAGGCCCACACCTTCTGCCGCCCCGCGCACCAGCCCGTTGGCCAGTTGCGCCAGCAAAACACCTACCAGCAACACCAGGGCTGCGCCGAATACTTTTGGCAAATAGAGCGCCAACATATCCAGCGTAGCTGAAACTCGCTCAAGGCCAAGGGATTCTGCTGCAGAAACAAGAAAAATCAGCAGAACGAACCAGTAAACGATTTTGCCGATCAGGGTCGAGATCGGCACTTGCAGCCCGGCTCGCGACATCAATTTGGTCAGGCCGGTGCCACCCATCAGGCGATCAAGGCCCAGTTTGGCAAGCAGCTTGGACAGCAAGGTATCGAGCAACTTGGCCACGACGAAACCCAACAGCAGCACGACCAGTGCGCCGAACAGGTTCGGAATGAAGTTGGCTACTTTGGTCCACAACGCAGTCATTGCAGTGACGAGGCTCTGAGTCCAGAGGTCGAGTTCCATATTCAATCAGCCTTATCAGCAGTGCGAGCGGTAGGTTTACGAAGACGGGAAACCGGCGAGACATGGGCCGATCCGTTATTCAGGGCGATCATCAGCGCGGGCAGCCAGCGGCCCAGCAGGCTGAACAGATCACCGGCGCCAACCTGGCGGTTGGCGGTTTTGAGTACGCGGCCCAGACAGGCATCGTCGTCGCGGCTGGACGGCGAGGCGTTGAGCATGTCGCGCAAAGACTGTTCAAACGGATCGTGCATACGCACCTCTCGTGATGTCTGTGAAAGACGCGGGCAGATTTGGTCGGGTCACATGTGCCATTTTCAGACCCAGCGCAAACGACGGAATAACCACCACTGACCGAAGGCCAGAGCGAGCACCGTCAAGCAGGCGATCAGGAAGCCATAAGGGCTGCTGGAGAATGGAATTCCGCCAACGTTGATGCCCAGCAGACCGGTGATGAAACTCATCGGCAAAAAGATGCAGGTGATGATCCCGAAGCGGTACATCGTGCGATTCATACGCTCGCTGAGGCGCCGGTCTTCAGCCTCCAGCACAAGCCCCACGCGCTCTCGGGTCAATTCGAGCTCTTCGAGATAGCGGGTCAGACTGTTGTTCAGTTCGTTCCAGTAATCGGCATCGTCATCGACAAACCAAGGCAGTTTTATCCGCGTGAGTTGTCCGAAAATATCCCGCTGCGGTGCAAGAAAACGCTTTAGTCCGGCCGCCCGGCGACGGATGTGCAAAATGGCACCATGCTCGGGAGTATACCGTTCGTCGGCATCCATCTTTTCTTCTTCCTCATCGGCGATTTCCGAGAGGCAAGTGACCAGATCCTGCACCTTGTTGGTGAGGAACTGCGCCAGATAAAGGATCAGTTCGGAGGAGGTTTTCGGGCCGTTGCCGTCGGCCAATTGCGCCAGCAGCTCATCGGTGGCGCGCAACGGGCGCAAACGCAGGGAAATCACCCGTTGGGCAGAAGCGAAAATCCGCACCGAGACCATGTCTTCCGGCTCGGCGCCCGGGTTGAGATTGACCCCGCGCAGAAACAGCAGCAGTTCGGCATCCGGCAGCGGCAACAGACGCGGCCGGGTGTTCTCTTCCAGCAGCAGATCGCAGGTGAATTCATTGAGCCCGCTGGATTTGCGCAACCAGGTCTGGGTCTGCGGATGGCTGCGATCCCAATGCAGCCACAGGCTTTCATGGGCCTGCAGCTGCAAATCGTCGAGCTCAGTCCGGGCTATCGAACGCGCGCCACCTTTTCCGTCCAGCACCAGGGCATGCACCAGCCCCCATTGCGCGTTTTCTTCCTCGAACATCCGCATCCCTTTGTCGAAGCCTTATTCAGGCATTTTCAGCGGGCTCGGCGAGATGATCACGCCGTTGTTGTCCGCATAAATGTAGTGGCCCGGGTGGAACGTCACACCGGCGAACGTCACCGGGACGTTGAGGTCACCGAGACCGCGTTTTTCGGTTTTCATCGGATGACTGGCCAAGGCCTGTACGCCCAGATCAGTCTGGGCAATGACGTCGACGTCACGGATGCAACCGTAGATCACCAGCCCTTCCCAGCCGTTTTTTGCGGCCTTCTCGGCAATCATGTCACCGAGCAACGCACGGCGCAGAGAACCGCCGCCATCCACTACCAACACTTTACCGCTGCCCTTGAGCTCGGCTTGTTCCTTGACCAGCGAGTTGTCTTCGAAGCATTTGATGGTCACGATTTCGCCGCCGAATGAATCACGGCCACCGAAATTGCTGAACATCGGTTCCAGCACCTGCACCAGCTCCGGGTAGGCGTCGCACAGGTCAGGCGTAAGGTAATGGTTCATCGAAAAACTCCTGTAAAAAGCAAGACGATCAAGGATGCCGCGTTCTGAAGAGACGAGTTCCGGTGGTCGCTGTTTACCTTAGCTCATTGAATGTTCGCTGAATGAACCTGAACAAACGCTGAAACGTAATCGCTAAACTGCCACCGAATATGACCAGAACCGCACAATTCGTCATATCTTAGCCGCAAGCCGATCTGAACGAAATGCCCTTCACCCAGACCCCGTCTCAGACTGCAGCAGCCAGATCAGGCTTCTCACCCAGTAACGGCGCCTGCTGATCGTTCAACCAGCGCGCTACCAGCGGCCACACCTCAATCTGCGCCGCTTTGCTCACCAACATTTCGACATGACCGAAATTATCGGTGAAACCCTGCTCGCGCCCCAGATTGATGAACTGCTTGTGCTCGGTGCCGATCTGCTCGAACAGTTTGCGACAGGCCCACGCCGGATCCTGATGATCCCCCGCCGCCGTCACTGCCAGCACCGGCACCTTGACGTCGACAAGACCCGCCCACCAATCCTTGTCCTTGTCACCAAACCGGCCGAACAAGCCGTACCAGCGCATGCTTTCCAGCGCCAGACCGATCGGTTCATCTTCCGGGCCACGCTTGAGGCGCGAACCGGACAGTTGCGCGAAGCGCTTGAGAATGAAGCGGCTGCTCCACTCCACTGGCGGAATTTTCAGCGGCCAGTAAGTACGGCTGACCTGGGTGCCGAAAAATGCCGCCGAAGCCACCGCCGGCTCGCCCAGGTACTCGCCACCGAGCGCGGCAGCCAAGGTGATGCCGCCTAGCGAATGGCCGATCCAGTGCGGAATCTGCCCACTCTGCTCACGCACGAATGCGGCGATCGCCGGCAGATCGTAACGGGCATAGTCGGCCACGCGATTGCGCCGGTACTCCTCGTTGCGCTGCGACAGGCCGTGGCCGCGCATCTCCGGAATCCACACGTCGAAACCCAGTCGCGTCAGATACGCGCCCAGGCCCAGGCCTTTCGGTGAAAACCAGAAGCGTCGATTGGAAAAACTGCCGTGCAGCAAGATGACCGGCACACCGCGAGGCGCCGCGTCATCGGCCATGCCCAAACGGGTGACGGCGATCTCCACGGACCAGTCGGGACTGTTGCCGGGTTTGAGTCGGTAAACGTCTTCGCTCAGATCGCCGCGCCGTTCGGCGCTGATCAGGGCGACAGGAAACAGGTTGCTGCTGCTTTGCATAATGCTCTTGCACAAAAAAGGGCGGCATCTACAGGAGCCCGCCCTACTTGAATCTCAAAGCCCGCCCCCACAAAGGGAGCGGGCCGTTCACCTACTGATCAGGCCGGCGCTTGGCCTTCCGCGAGGAAGAACCAGGTTTCCAGCACGGTGTCCGGGTTCAGCGACACGCTTTCGATGCCCTGCTCCATCAGCCACTTGGCCAGATCCGGGTGGTCCGAAGGACCCTGACCGCAGATACCGATGTACTTGCCGGCCTTGTTGCACGCGGCAATCGCGTTGGCCAAGAGCTTCTTGACCGCCGGATTACGCTCGTCGAACAGGTGCGCGATGATACCGGAATCGCGGTCCAGCCCCAGGGTCAGCTGCGTCAGGTCGTTGGAACCGATCGAGAAACCGTCGAAGAATTCAAGGAACTCTTCAGCAAGAATCGCGTTGGAAGGCAGTTCGCACATCATGATCACGCGCAGACCGTTTTCGCCGCGCTTCAAGCCGTTTTCGGCGAGCAGATCGACGACCTGGCTGGCTTCGCCGAGGGTACGGACGAACGGCACCATGATTTCGACGTTGGTCAGGCCCATCTCGTTGCGCACACGTTTCAGCGCGCGGCACTCAAGTTCGAAGCAATCACGGAACGATTCGCTGATGTAACGCGAAGCGCCACGGAATCCCAGCATCGGGTTTTCTTCTTCCGGCTCGTAGAGCTTGCCGCCGATCAGGTTGGCGTATTCGTTGGACTTGAAGTCCGACAGACGCACGATGACTTTTTTCGGCGTGAACGCTGCAGCGAGGGTGCTGATGCCTTCCACCAGTTTGTCGACATAGAAACCGACCGGATCGTCGTAACCGGCGATGCGCTTGTCGACGCTGTCCTTGATTTCCTGCGGCAGACCGTCGTAGTTCAGCAGTGCTTTGGGGTGCACACCGATCATGCGGTTGATGATGAATTCCAGACGGGCCAGGCCCACACCGGCGTTCGGCAGTTGCGCGAAATCGAAAGCGCGGTCCGGGTTGCCGACGTTCATCATGATCTTGAACGGCAGCTCCGGCATGGCGTCGACGGAGTTCTTCTTGATGTCGAAGCCCAGCTCGCCTTCGAAGATGTAACCGGTATCGCCTTCGGCGCAGCTCACGGTCACACCCTGGCCATCCTTGAGCAGTTGGGTGGCGTTGCCGCAACCGACCACTGCCGGAATGCCCAGCTCACGCGCGATGATCGCCGCGTGGCAGGTACGGCCGCCACGGTTGGTGACGATGGCGCTGGCGCGTTTCATCACCGGTTCCCAGTCCGGGTCGGTCATGTCGGAAACCAGTACGTCGCCCGGCTGGACTTTGTCCATCTCAGAGACGTCCTTGATGATCCGCACTTTGCCGGCGCCGATGCGCTGGCCAATCGCGCGACCTTCAACCAGCACGGTGCCGGTTTCTTTCAACAGGTAACGTTCCATGACGTTGGCCTGGGTGCGGCTTTTCACGGTTTCCGGACGCGCCTGCACGATGTACAGCTGGCCGTCGTCACCGTCCTTGGCCCACTCGATGTCCATCGGGCAGCCGTAGTGCTTTTCGATGATCATCGCTTGCTTGGCCAGTTCGCTGACTTCAGCGTCGCTCAGGCAGAAACGCGCGCGCTCAGCCTTGTCGACATCGACGGTCTTGACCGAACGACCGGCCTTGGCCTCGTCGCCGTAGATCATCTTGATGGCTTTGCTGCCCAGGTTGCGACGCAGGATCGCCGGACGACCGGCCTCCAGCGTGCCCTTGTGCACGTAGAACTCATCCGGGTTGACCGCGCCTTGTACAACGGTTTCGCCCAGACCGTAAGCGCCGGTGATAAACACCACGTCACGGAAACCCGATTCGGTATCGAGGGTGAACATCACGCCGGCGGTGCCGGTTTCCGAACGCACCATGCGCTGCACGCCAGCCGACAGGGCGACCAGTTTGTGGTCGAAGCCCTGGTGCACGCGGTAGGAAATCGCACGGTCGTTGAACAGCGAAGCGAACACCTCTTTGGCGGCGCGGATAACGTTTTCCACACCGCGGATGTTCAGGAAGGTTTCCTGCTGACCGGCGAACGAAGCGTCCGGCAAGTCTTCGGCGGTGGCAGAAGAACGCACAGCCACGGCCACGTCAGGGTTGCCGGCCGACAGCGCGGCGAACGCGGTGCGGATCTCGGCATTCAGTTTTTCAGGGAATTCGGCTTCCATGATCCATTGACGGATCTGTGCGCCGGTTTTGGCCAGGGCGTTGACGTCGTCGACGTCGAGCGCGTCGAGGGCCGCGTGGATCTGGTCGTTGAGGCCGCTCAGTTCGAGGAAATCACGATAGGCCTGAGCCGTCGTGGCGAAGCCGCCGGGGACCGAAACACCGGCGCCTGCCAGGTTACTGATCATCTCGCCCAGGGATGCGTTCTTGCCCCCCACATGCTCAACATCGTGTTTGCCGAGCTTATCGAGGGAAACTACGTACTCTACCAAGGTGATCTCTCCACTAACTGTGTTGGAAAAGCTCAGAAACCGGCGGCCCGGGGGAGCCTCGGCCGGTTGTATGGCCTGGACCTGGAAAATAAGTGAGAATGCTGGCCAATCGCGGCCGACAAATCGCGCCTATCATATCCAGAAATGCTCATTAGCTTAAGGCCCAAGGTGCAAATGAAACGATCTGCTTTCTTCATCTCCGATGGCACCGGCATCACTGCCGAAACCCTGGGTCAAAGCCTTCTGGCGCAGTTCGAAAACATTACCTTCAGCAAATTCACGCGACCGTACATCGACAGCGTTGAAAAAGCGCGAGCCATGGTACAACAAATCAACAAAGCCGCTGAAACCGACGGCTTCCGTCCGATCATCTTCGACACCATCGTCAATCAGGACATCCGTGAGATTCTCGCAACGTCCAATGGTTTCATGATCGACATTTTCTCGACCTTCCTCGCCCCGCTGGAGCAGGAACTGACCGAGCATTCTTCCTACACCGTCGGCAAGTCGCATTCGATCGGGCACAACTCCAATTACATGGAGCGCATCGAGGCGGTCAACTTCGCTCTCGACAACGATGACGGCGCGCGCACCCACTATTACGACAAAGCCGATCTGATACTAGTGGGCGTGTCGCGATGCGGCAAAACGCCGACGTGTCTGTACATGGCCATGCAGTTCGGTATCCGCGCGGCCAACTATCCGCTGACCGAAGACGACATGGAGCGCCTGACCCTGCCGAACGCCCTGCGCGCCCATCAGCACAAGTTGTTTGGCCTGACCATCGACCCGGATCGCCTCACCGCGATCCGCAACGAGCGCAAGCCCAATAGCCGTTATTCGAGTTACGCGCAGTGCGAATTCGAAGTGCGTGAAGTAGAGAATCTGTTCCGCCGCGAGAACATCCCGCACATCAACTCCACTCATTTTTCGGTGGAAGAGATTTCGGCGAAGATTCTGGTGGAGAAAGGTGTGGAGCGGCGTTTCAAATAGTTCTGCATTGCCTGATCCGACGCCTTCGCGAGCAGGTTCGCTCCCACAGGGTTCTCGAGTGTTTGTACATTTTGCATTCACCCCTCCCTTGTGGGAGCAAGCCTGCTCGCGAAGAACGATTACACGGTCTCTGTCAGCGCCCGATTTAGAGCTTCAAAGCCTGCGAGCAGCAAGCGATCATCCCCCACCGCATTGCACACACTTACCCGAATAAATTGCGGCACTGCTGCATGTCCCACCGCAAACGCCTCAGCGGTGGCGACGAGATAGTTGTTCTCCTTCAATTCCACCGCAATCTGCGACGCCCGCCACAGCTCAGGCACTTCCACCCAGAAATGCGGACTGTAAGGGTGAGTCTTGTAGTTCAAGCCCTGCAGAACAGGCGCCACCAAGGCCTTGCGCCGAGCGATCTCGCTGATCTGTTCGTCCAGCAAACGCTCAGCCATACCGCTTTCGATCCACAGACTGGCCACTTCCATCGAGAGTGGATTGGCCATCCAGCACGTTGCGCGGATGGCGGCACTCAAACGGCCGATCAACGCTTGCGGCGCGTGCAAATAACCGATGCGCAAACCCGCTGAAACGGCCTTGCTCAGACTGCCGATCAATACCGAACGCTCCGGCGCGAAATAACTCAGCGGCAACGGGCGCTGCCGATCCAGCACTGCATGGGCTTCATCTTCAATGATCAGCAGGTTGTGCTGGCGACAGAGCTCGGCAATTGTCTCGCGCCGTGAGATCGACATGACCGCAGCCGTAGGATTCTGGATCGTCGGCGTGCAATACACGGCCGAAACCCGATGCTGACGGCAGATTTCCTCCAGTGCCGACGGCAACAGTCCTTCGTCATCCATCGCAGCGCCAACAAGTTTTATCCCAAGCTGGCGTGCGACGCCGATCAATCCCGGGTAGGACAAATGCTCGGTGACCACTGTGTCGCCGGCCTTGAGCAAGCCCATCAGCGCGCACAACAAACCATGCTGACCACCGTTGACGCACAACACCTGATCGGCATGCGGCACGAACGCCGCATGCTGCAACCAGACCGCCCCCGCCACACGATGCCGCGCCAGCCCGGCTTCGGCGGTGTAGCCGGTCAATTGCTGCAAAACGCGCGGATCGCTGGCCAGCTCCTGCAGGCTCTGGCTCATGAATGCGGCTTCCTGGCCTGGCATCGGTTGATTGCGGCTCATGTCGAAACAGGCTGACGGCTCATCGCTGACATTGCGAAAGCCTTTGTCCTGCGGCCGCTCCATCCCGCGCTGACAGGCATAAGTGCCATCTCCGACGCGGGCGACGACCAATCCCACGCGTTCCAATTCACCGTAGGCACGACTGATCGTACCGATGGTCACACCCAGGCTGTCGGCCAGCAATCGGTGCGGCGGCAACTTGCATCCCGCATCGATCACCCCTTCCTCAATGGCCTGTGCGACCGCATCGGCCAAGCGTTTGTATTTCACACCGACGCCATTGGCGAGGCCATCGCGGAGGATTGACACCATGGCAATACTTACTTTGACAGTCATTCTCGCCCCGAATAGCGTACTGAAAACAGGTTCAATCACAAATAGACTGTTTCAGCGATCAGGTCAATTCCACCGCTCGGAGAACGCACATGTCGAACGCCGTCAGCACACCGATGAATCTCAGCAAACCCTGGCTCGCCGGCCTGATCACCAGCACGCTGTTTCTGATCGTCTGTCTGAGCTGGGGCACGACGTGGCTGGGGATCAAGATTGCCGTGGAAAGCGTGCCGCCACTGACGGCCGCCGGGCTGCGTTTTCTGATTGCCTTTCCGCTGTTCCTCAGCTTCGCGCTGTTGCGCAAGGAAAGGCTGTTGTTTCCCCGGCAAAGTCGCTGGTTTTTTGTGTTCGTCACGCTGTCGTATTTCAGCCTGCCTTACTACCTGCTCAACTACGGTGAGATGCACGTATCGTCCGGCCTGACCGCACTGCTGTTCAGTTGCATGCCGGTGTTTATCCTGCTGTTTTCCGCGCTGTTTCTGCGCGAAAAAATCTATCCGTCACAAATGCTCGGCATCGCCATTGGTTTTGGCAGTCTGTTCATGATTATTCGCAGTCAGGGCCTGCATCTGGATCAGGCCGAATGGCTGGGAGTATTGGCGATTCTCTGTGCGGCGGTGATGCATGCGCTGTGCTACGTCGTGACGAAAAAACACGGCAGCGCGATCAGCGTGATCACCTACAACACGTTGCCGATCGGCATTGCCGGACTGATGTTATTTATTGTCGGACTGAGCGTCGAGACGCCGGTATTCAGTGACGTCAGCGCCCGCTCGTGGGGCGCCCTGCTGTATCTGGGACTGGTGGCATCGGTGGGCGGATTCATCGTTTACTTTTTGCTGCTTAAACGCTTGAGCCCGATCATTCTGTCGTTCGTGTTTATCATTTTCCCGGTGTTCGCCGTGATCATCGGCGCCTGGTACGAGGGGCAAACCCTGTCCCGGGAGCTGATGATCTATTCGGCGGTTTTGTTGAGCGGCTTTGCGATCACCAAATTGCCTGTGGAAAAGTGGTTCAGATAACGAACATATCCACAAAGCGGTTGACCGGGGTGGCTTCGAGCTGCGCCGGATCCTTGCACAACGCGAAGATTTCGCCGCTGCGCTGGCCGGTGAAACGTGTTGCCAGATTGGCCTTGAACTTGTCTTCCAGTAATGGAATGCCCTCGGCGCGACGTCGACGATGGCCGATCGGGTATTCCACCACGACGTTTTCAGTGCTGCTGCCGTCCTTGAAAAACACCTGCACGGCGTTGGCAATCGAGCGTTTGTCGGCCTCGAGGTATTCGCGCGTGAAACGTGGCTCTTCGACGATGACCATTTTTTCGCGCAGCACATCGATGATTGGATGCGCCCGGTGGAAATCGTCTTCGTATTGCTCGGCGACCAGATTGCCGAACGCCAGTGGCACGGCGGTCATGTACTGGATGCAGTGGTCGCGGTCGGCGGCATTGGCCAGCGGCCCGACCTTGGAAATGATGCGGATCGCCGACTCGTGGGTTGTGATGACGATTTTGTCGATTTCGTGCAAGCGATTGCGCACCTGCGGATGCAGCGTCACCGCCGCTTCGCACGCGGTTTGCGCATGAAATTCAGCGGGGAAGCTGATCTTGAACAGGACGTTTTCCATCACATAACTGCCGAATCGCCGCGAGAAACTGAAGGCGCGTTTATCTTCCGGTTTCAGCGCCAGATCGCTATTGGTATGGCTGAACAGCACGTCATAAAAGCCCCACTGTTTCGCAGTCAGCACCCCGGGAATGCCCATCTCGCCGCGCAGGGCAATGTCAGCCAGACGTACACCGCGACTCGATGCATCCCCCGCTGCCCAGGATTTTCGTGAACCGGCGTTCGGCGCATGACGATAGGTGCGCAGGGCCTGACCGTCGGCAAACGCATGGGACAACGCCGACAACAGTTGCTCGCGATTGGCGCCCATCAGTTTGGCGGTAACGGCGGTTGAGGCGACTTTCACGAGAATGACGTGATCGAGTCCTACACGGTTGAAGGAGTTTTCCAAGGCGATCACGCCTTGGATCTCGTGGGCCATGATCATCGCTTCCAGCACATCGCGAATGGTCAGCGGCGCTTCAGCGTTGGCCAGACGCTTCTGCGAAAGATGATCGGCCACCGCGAGAATCCCGCCAAGATTGTCCGAGGGATGGCCCCACTCGGCGGCGAGCCAGGTGTCGTTGTAGTCGAGCCAGCGGACGATACAGCCGATGTCCCACGCGGCTTTCACCGGGTCGAGGCGATAGGAGGTGCCGGGAACGCGTGCGCCAAACGGCACGACGGTGCCCTCGACGATTGGCCCGAGATGCTTGGTGCATTCGGGGAAACGCAGCGCCAGCAGACCGCAGCCCAGTGTGTCCATCAGGCAGTTGCGGGCGGTGTCGAGGGCTTCGGCAGAGGTGACTTTGAAGGTAAGGACGTAATCGGCGATGTCCTGCAGGACACGGTCGTAGTCGGGGCGGTTGTTCAGGTCGACGTTGGCGCTCATTGCGGTTCTCCTGTGCGGGAATGATGAGTGGGTGCGGTCTTCCTCAGAGCTTGGCGGGTTTGGATGATTGCAGGTCTGGGGTGCCTGCTCTTTTTGTGTTGTTTCAGTGAGTAGCCCCTCACCCTAGCCCTCTCCCGAGGGAGAGGGAACCGATTGGGGGATGCTGTAGAGGTTCACCGACGTGAACGATCTGCGCTGAATCCATAATCGATCTGGTCAATGCACAATCTCAAACACTTCGGTCGGCCCCTGAATCCATAATCGACTCGATCTTTCAGGTCGATGTACATCTCCAGACACCTCGGTCGGCCCCCTCTACCTCCGGGAGAGGGCTGGGGTGAGGGAAAAGGTTCGCTAGTCAGAAAGAATCTCCGGGGACGCGTACATAGCCTTCCATCAGGACACGCGCGCTACGGCTCATGATGGCTTTTTTGACGATCCACTCGCCGTTTTCCAGGCTGGCTTCGGCGCCAACGCGCAACGTCCCGGACGGATGCCCGAAGCGCACGGCATTACGTTCAACGCCACCGGCCGCGAGGTTTACCAAGGTGCCGGAGATTGCTGCAGCAGTCCCAATCGCCACCGCCGCCGTGCCCATCATCGCGTGGTGCAACTTGCCCATCGACAACGCGCGCACCAGCAAATCGACATCGCCGGCGCCAACCGCTTTGCCACTCGACGCCACGTAATCCGCAGGCCTGGCGACAAACGCGACTTTCGGCGTGTGCTGGCGTTTCGCTGCTTCATCGAGATTGGCAATCAAGCCCATGCGCAATGCGCCGTAAGCCCGAATCGTCTCAAACATCTGCAACGCTTTCGAATCACTGTTGATCGCGCTTTGCAGCTCAGTGCCGGTGTAACCGATGTCTTCGGCGTTGACGAAAATCGTCGGGATGCCGGCATTGATCATGGTTGCCTTAAAGGTGCCGATACCCGGCACTTCCAGCTCATCTACCAGGTTGCCGGTGGGGAACATCGAGCCACCGCCGCCCTCTTCCTCCGCCGCCGGATCCATGAATTCAACCTGCACTTCGGCCGCCGGAAAGGTCACGCCGTCGAGTTCGAAATCACCGGTTTCCTGCACTTCGCCGTTGGTGATCGGCACGTGGGCAATAATCGTTTTGCCGATGTTGGCCTGCCACACGCGCACCACCGCAACACCGTTGTGCGGAATGCGGCTGGCGTCGACCAGACCGTTGCTGATGGCAAACGAACCGACCGCTGCCGAGAGGTTGCCGCAATTGCCGCTCCAATCGACGAAGGGCTTGTCGATGGAGACCTGACCAAACAGGTAATCAACGTCGTGATCAGCCTTTATGCTTTTCGACAGGATCACGGTTTTGCTGGTGCTCGAAGTGGCGCCGCCCATGCCGTCGATCTGCTTGTCGTATGGATCGGGGCTGCCAATCACACGCAGCAGTAATGCGTCGCGAGCCGGGCCGGGAATCTGTGCGGCTGCGGGCAGATCCTTGAGGCTGAAAAACACGCCTTTGCTGGTACCGCCGCGCATGTAGGTGGCGGGGATCTTTATTTGTGGTGCGTGAGCCATGATGCTCCTTACCGAGGGCGCGGGACTTAAAATCCCCTGCCCACATCAGTTGATTTAAACGGCAACCGCCGACTCTTCAAGGAAGTCCTGCGCGAAGCGCTGCAACACGCCGCCGGCCTCGTAGATCGACACTTCTTCAGCGGTATCGAGACGGCAAGTCACCGGCACCTCAACGCGCTCGCCGTTCTTGCGATGGATCACCAGCGTCAGGTCCGCGCGCGGTTTGCGCTCGCCGATCACGTCGTAGGTTTCGCTGCCGTCGATGGCCAGGGTGTGACGGTCGGTGCCCGCCTTGAACTCCAGCGGCAACACGCCCATGCCCACCAGGTTGGTGCGGTGAATGCGTTCGAAACCTTCAGCGGCAATCGCTTCGACACCGGCCAGACGCACACCTTTCGCCGCCCAGTCGCGGGACGAGCCCTGACCGTAATCGGCGCCGGCGATGATGATCAGCGGCTGCTTGCGTTCCATGTAGGTTTCGATGGCTTCCCACATGCGCATCACTTTGCCTTCCGGCTCGACACGCGCCAGCGAACCCTGTTTGACCTTGCCGTTTTCCACGACCATTTCGTTGAACAGTTTCGGGTTGGCGAACGTCGCGCGTTGTGCGGTCAAGTGGTCGCCACGGTGGGTGGCGTAAGAGTTGAAGTCCTCTTCCGGCAGGCCCATTTTCGCCAGGTATTCGCCAGCGGCGCTGTCGAGCATGATCGCGTTGGATGGCGACAGGTGATCGGTGGTGATGTTGTCCGGCAGCACGGCCAGCGGGCGCATGCCTTTGAGCGGACGGGCGCCGGCCAGTGCACCTTCCCAATACGGCGGACGGCGAATGTAGGTGCTCATCTCGCGCCAGTCGTACAACGGCGTGACTTTCGGGCCGGTGTCTTCGTGGACGGCGAACATCGGAATATAGACCTGACGGAACTGCTCAGGCTTGACCGAAGACTTCACCACGGCGTCGATTTCTTCATCGCTCGGCCAGATGTCTTTGAGGCGAATTTCCTTGCCGTCGACCACGCCCAACACATCTTTTTCGATGTCGAAACGGATAGTCCCGGCGATGGCGTAGGCGACCACCAGCGGCGGCGAAGCGAGGAACGCTTGCTTGGCATACGGGTGAATGCGGCCGTCGAAGTTGCGGTTGCCCGAAAGCACGGCGGTGGCATACAGGTCGCGGTCGATGATCTCTTGCTGGATCAGCGGATCGAGCGCGCCGGACATGCCGTTGCAGGTCGTGCAGGCGAAGGCGACGACGCCGAAACCAAGCTGTTCCAGCTCTGTGGTCAGCCCCGCTTCATCGAGGTACAGCGCCACGGTTTTCGAACCCGGCGCCAGCGAAGATTTCACCCACGGCTTGCGGGTCAGACCGAGTTTGTTGGCGTTGCGCGCGAGCAGGCCGGCAGCGATGACATTGCGCGGGTTGCTGGTGTTGGTGCAACTGGTGATGGCGGCGATGATCACTGCACCGTCGGGCATTTGCCCCGGCACGTCTTCCCACTGACCGGAGATGCCTTTGGCCGCCAGATCCGCCACCGCAACGCGGGCGTGCGGGTTGCTCGGGCCGGCCATGTTGCGCACCACCGAGGACAGATCGAAGGTCAGGCCGCGCTCGTATTGCGCGCCTTTCAAGCTGTCAGCCCAGAGGCCGGTGAGCTTGGCGTATTGCTCGACCAACTGCACTTGCTGGTCTTCACGACCGGTGAGTTTCAGGTAGTCGATGGTTTGTTGGTCGATGTAGAACATCGCTGCGGTGGCGCCGTATTCCGGGGCCATGTTGGAGATGGTCGCGCGGTCGCCGAGGGTCAGCGCAGCGGCGCCTTCGCCGAAGAACTCCAGCCATGCGCCAACGACCTTTTGTTTGCGCAGGTATTCGGTCAGCGCCAGCACCATGTCGGTGGCGGTGATACCCGGTTGCAGCTTGCCGGTCAGTTCAACACCGACGCTCTCCGGCAGACGCATCCACGACGCGCGACCAAGCATTACGCTCTCGGCTTCGAGGCCGCCAACGCCGATGGCGATCACGCCCAGCGCATCGACATGCGGTGTGTGGCTGTCGGTACCAACGCAGGTGTCCGGGAACGCTACGCCTTCACGCACTTGGATCACCGGAGACATTTTCTCCAGGTTGATCTGGTGCATGATGCCGTTGCCCGGCGGTATCACATCAACGTTCTTGAAGGCCTTTTTGGTCCAGTTGATGAAGTGGAAACGGTCTTCGTTGCGCCGGTCTTCGATGGCGCGGTTTTTCTCGAATGCTTGCTTGTCGAAACCACCCGCCTCCACCGCCAGCGAGTGGTCGACGATCAGTTGCGTCGGCACCACCGGGTTGACTTGCGCCGGGTCACCGCCCTGCAAAGCGATGGCGTCGCGCAGGCCGGCGAGGTCGACCAGCGCGGTCTGGCCGAGGATGTCGTGGCAGACCACACGGGCCGGGAACCACGGGAAGTCGAGGTCGCGTTTGCGCTCGATCAATTGCTTGAGGGAGTCGGTGAGCGTGGCCGGGTCGCAGCGACGCACGAGGTTTTCCGCCAGCACGCGGGAGGTGTACGGCAGAGTGTCGTAACTGCCGGGCTGAATCGCTTCGACTGCCGCGCGGGCGTCGAAATAATCCAGAGGGCTGCCGGGCAGGGTTTTGCGGAATTCTGTGTTCATCGGGTCAGGACTCGGGTCACGATGGTTTCAAAGGGTGGGCAGACGCCAGACTCAAGATTCACACCGTCCCTTGTAGGAGTGAGCCTGCTCGCGATAGCGGTAGATCAGTCGACATCGATGGTGAATGTCAGTCCGTCATCGCGAGCAGGCTCACTCCTACAGGGATTTGCGGTGGTTTCAAGGATCGGGTCAGCTCACCATTTCAGCGACGTTCGATTGGCACGAACTTGCGCTGTTCAACGCCGATGTACTCGGCGCTCGGACGGATGATGCGGTTGTTGGCGCGCTGTTCGAACACGTGCGCAGCCCAGCCGGTCAGGCGCGAGCAGACGAAGATCGGCGTGAACAGCTTGGTCGGGATGCCCATGAAGTGGTACGCCGAGGCATGGTAGAAATCGGCGTTGGGGAACAACTTTTTCTGCTCCCACATGGTCTTGTCGATGGCTTCCGAGACCGGAAACAACACCTTGTCACCGACTTCGTCCGCGAGCTTTTTCGACCAGCCCTTGATCACCTCGTTGCGCGGATCGCTGTCCTTATAGATCGCGTGGCCGAAGCCCATGATCTTGTCCTTGCGCTCAAGCATGCCGAGGGTGCCTTTGATCGCCTCTTCCGGCGACGAGAAGCGCTCGATCATTTCCATCGCTGCTTCATTGGCGCCGCCGTGCAGCGGGCCACGCAGCGAACCGATGGCTGCGGTGACGCAGGAATACAGATCGGACAGGGTCGAAGCGCAAACGCGCGCAGTGAAGGTCGAGGCATTGAATTCGTGCTCGGCGTAAAGGATCAGCGAGACGTTCATCACTTTGACGTGCAGCTCGCTTGGCTTCTTGTCGTGCAGCAAGTGCAGGAAGTGGCCGCCGAGGGTCGGCTCGTCGCTCACGCAATTGATGCGTTTGCCATCGTGGCTGAAGCGATACCAGTAACACATGATCGCCGGGAACGCGGCGAGCAGGCGGTCAGTCTTGTCGCGCTGTTCGGAGAAATCTTTCTCCGGCTCAATGTTGCCGAGGAACGAGCAACCGGTGCGCATCACGTCCATCGGGTGGGCGTCGGCGGGGATGCGTTCGAGCACTTCTTTCAGCGCTTGCGGCAGGTCGCGCAGCTTGCTCAGTTTGCCTTGGTATTCGTCGAGTTGCGCCTTCGTCGGCAGTTCGCCGTAGAGCAGCAGGTACGCGACTTCTTCAAATTGCGCATCGGCTGCCAGTTCGCGCACGTCGTAGCCGCGATAGGTCAGCCCGGCACCGGCCTGGCCCACGGTGGACAATGCGGTTTGCCCGGCGACCTGGCCACGGAGCCCGGCGCCACTGAGTACTTTTGCTTCGGCCATTGTTTTCTCCAATCTTGAATTTATTAGGGAGTGTGGCTGCGGCTTACTTCTTCGCCGCAAACAACGCATCGAGCTTCTGCTCGAAGGTGTGGTAATCGATGCGATCGTAAAGCTCCATGCGAGTCTGCATGGTGTCGATGACATTCTGTTGCGTGCCGTCGCGGCGGATCGCGGTGTAGACGTTTTCCGCCGCCTTGTTCATCGCGCGGAACGCCGACAGTGGATAGAGCACCAGCGACACGTCAGCGCCGGCCAATTGCTCGGTGGTGTACAGCGGCGTCGCGCCGAACTCGGTGATGTTGGCCAGGATCGGCGCTTTCACACGGTTGGCGAACAGCTTGTACATCTCCAGTTCAGTGATGGCTTCCGGGAAGATCATGTCGGCGCCAGCCTCGATACACGCCGCTGCGCGATCGAGTGCCGATTCCAGACCTTCCACCGCCAGCGCATCGGTACGCGCCATGATCACGAAGCTGTCATCGGTGCGGGCATCGACGGCAGCTTTGATGCGGTCGACCATTTCCTGCTGACTGACGATCTCTTTATTAGGACGGTGGCCGCAGCGTTTGGCGCCGACCTGATCCTCGATGTGAATCGCCGCCGCGCCGAACTTGATCATCGACTTGACGGTGCGCGCCACATTGAACGCCGACGAGCCGAAACCGGTGTCGACGTCGACCAGCAACGGCAGATCGCAAACGTCAGTGATGCGGCGTACGTCGGTCAGCACGTCATCCAGACCGGTGATGCCCAGGTCCGGCACGCCGAGCGAGCCTGCGGCCACCCCGCCACCGGACAGGTAGATCGCCTTGAAACCGGCGCGCTTGGCCAGCAGCGCGTGGTTGGCGTTGATCGCGCCGACCACTTGCAATGGGTGCTCGCTGGCGACCGCATCGCGGAAACGCTGGCCTGGAGTGCTGTGCTTGGAACTCATGACTCACCTCGTTCAGTGGCTGTCTTATTGTGGGCGCCGTCCTGGTAATGACGGGCGATGTTGCGTTTCGAGGCGCCGATGTGACGGCGCATCAACAATTCCGCGAGCTCGCCGTCACGGTCGGCGATGGCATCGAGAATCCGGTGGTGTTCGGCAAACGCCTGACGCGGACGGTTCGGCGTGGTCGAGAACTGGATGCGGTACATGCGCACCAGTTGATAGAGCTCGCCGCAGAGCATCTGCGTCAGCGTGCGGTTGCCGCTGCCCTGGATGATCCGGTAGTGGAAGTCGAAATCGCCTTCCTGCTGGTAGTAGCCGACGCCGGCCTGAAACGCGGCGTCGCGCTCGTGGGTTTCCAGCACCCGGCGCAGTTCGTCGATTTCTTCGACGCTCATGCGTTCGGCTGCAAGACGGCAGGCCATGCCTTCGAGGGATTCGCGGATTTCGTAGAGCTCGAGCAATTCGGCATGGCTGAGCGAGACCACCCGCGCGCCGACGTGCGGCACGCGCACCAGCAAGCGCTGGCCTTCCAGGCGATGAATCGCCTCACGCAATGGCCCACGGCTGATGCCGTAGGTGCGCGCCAGCTCCGGCTCGGAGATTTTGCTGCCCGGGGCGATCTCGCCTTTGACGATAGCCGCCTGTATGCGCCGGAAGACGTTTTCCGAGAGTGTCTCGGAATCGTCGCCGTTGATGACCGGGGGATCGAGTTGATCCAGCATGATTGTCGACACCTTTAAATCCAATGCGGCAAAAACTAGCCAATTCGCCCGCATCAGTCAAAGGATAAATAGGTATTGTCGACAATCGTCTAATAACCTTAAAAGATCGCAGCCTTCGGCAGCTCCTACAGGGATCAGTGTAGGAGCTGCCGCAGGCTGCGATCTTCTGATCTTCTATAGACCGCCCCCAGCGCTGGCGCCATAAAACCACCGTGCTAGAATGCCGCCCGCATTTGCTGGCCATTTGTACGGCTTGTCATAAAAAGCTGATAGGCACACGAAGGGCCTTGCGCAAGTTTTGCCAAGGACCTGAACCGAAAACGGAACGCTGCGCACCAGGATTTATGAGACTCAAGCCTTTTCCCACATTCTTTGCCCTGTTTTGCCTGCCCGGCCTCGCCGCAGCGGGGGAAAAAACCGTGTACGGCCTCAACGAATACGCTTCGCTTGACGGCATCAATCTCGAAGTCGCGGCCAAACTCGATACCGGCGCGAAAACCGCCTCGCTGAGTGCCCGCGACATCAAACGCTTTAAACGCAACGGTGAGTCCTGGGTACGTTTCTACCTGGCGATCGACGCCGCGCATTCGCACCCGATCGAACGGCCGCTGGCCCGGGTCAGCAAAATCAAGCGCCGTGCCGGCGACTACGACCCGGAAGAAGGCAAGAAGTACACCGCCCGTCCGGTGATCGAGCTGGATATCTGCATGGGATCGGCAATGCGCAGCATCGAAGTGAACCTGACCGACCGAAGTGCGTTCCAATATCCGCTTTTGATTGGCTCCGAAGCGCTGAAACGCTTCGATGCGCTGGTCGATCCAAGCCTTAAATACGCTGCCGGCAAACCCGCCTGCACCATCGCCGCTCATACCGCCGAGTAATTTCCATGCGTTCTCTAACCTTCCACCTGAAAATCCTGATCACCATTCTGGTGCTCCTGGGCGTTTCGGTTACGGCCTATCAGATTTTCGTGCTCGGCATCCCGGTGACCGAAGATGCAACCGACGACTTGTGGAACATCGACGCCAAGGTCGAGTTCGTCGCCAGCACCAAGGATCCGGTGAAGATCCAGATGTTCGTGCCACCGTTGAGCCGCGATTACGTCAGCCTCAACGAAAGCTTTATCTCCAACAACTACGGCGTCGCCGTGAACCGCGTCGACGGCAACCGCAAAGTCACCTGGTCAGCGCGCCGGGCGAAGGGCAATCAGACTCTTTATTACCGCCTGGTGCTGACCAAGCGTTACACCGCTGAAAAATCCAAAGTCAAAGGCCCGACCTTCCGCGACAGCATGGCCATCGAAGGCCCTGAGAAAATCGCCGCCGAAGCCCTGCTTGCACCGATCCGCCAGCACTCGGCCGACGTCGAAACCTTTATTGGCGAGGCGATCAAACGCGTCAACAACCTCAACGATGACAACGTGAAACTGCTGCTGGCCGGCGATCCATCGACCGCGCACAAAGCCAAAATCGTCGAACTGCTGCTGTCCATCGCCCACGTCCCGGTGGAAAAAGTCCACACCATCCGCCTCGTCGCCGATCAGCCGCAAACGCCTGAACTGTGGCTGCGCAGCTTCAACGGCAACGACTGGCTGTACTTCAACCCGGAAACCGGCGAGCAAGGTCTGCCAACCGATCGCCTGCTGTGGTGGACTGGCGATGAAAACCTGATCACCGTCGACGGCGGCAAGAAAGCCAATGTGACCTTCAGCCTCAACAACAGCGAGATGAACGCCATTCGTCTGGCCAAGCTGACCGACGAAAACACCGACGCCAACTTCCTCGAATACTCGCTGTACGGCTTGCCGCTACAGACCCAGCAGACCTTCATGATCATGGTGATGATCCCGATCGGCGTGCTGGTGATCCTGATCCTGCGCAACCTGATCGGCCTGCAGACCCTCGGCACGTTTACCCCGGTACTGATCGCCCTCGCCTTCCGCGAAACGCAGCTGGGCTTCGGCATTCTGCTGTTTACCGTGATCACGGCGCTGGGCCTGTCATTACGTTCGTATCTGGAACACCTGAAGCTGCAAATGCTGCCGCGACTCTCGGTGGTGTTGACCTTTGTCGTGGTGCTGATCGCGGCGATCAGTCTGTTCAGCCATAAACTCGGTCTGGAGCGTGGCTTGTCTGTAGCGCTGTTCCCGATGGTGATTCTGACCATGACTATCGAACGCCTGTCGATCACCTGGGAAGAACGCGGCGCCAACCATGCGCTGAAAGTCGCGATCGGCACGCTGTTCGCCGCGTCCCTGGCGCACCTGATCATGACCGTGCCGGAGCTGGTTTACTTCGTGTTCACCTTCCCGGCGATCCTGCTGATTCTGGTCGGTTTCATGCTGGCGATGGGTCGCTATCGCGGCTATCGCCTGACCGAACTGGTGCGCTTCAAGGCTTTCCTGAAGAAGGCTGACGCCTGATGTTCGGTTTCTGGAAGACCTGGAAGGCGCTGGAGGCGCGGGGCATCATGGGCATCAATCGGCGTAACGCCGATTACGTGCTCAAGTACAACAAGCGCAGTCTGTACCCGATCGTCGATGACAAGATCATCACCAAGGAGCGCGCCATCGAGGCTGGCATCCATGTGCCGGAACTGTATGGCGTGATCTCCACCGAGAAGGAAATCGACAAGCTCGACGAGATCATCGGCGGGCGCAACGATTTCGTGATCAAACCGGCGCAGGGCGCGGGCGGTGACGGCATCATCGTGATTGCCGACCGCTTCGAGGGCCGCTATCGCACGGTATCGGGCAAGATCCTCGCCCACGAAGAGCTTGAGCATCACATCTCGAGCATCCTCACCGGCCTGTATTCGCTGGGTGGTCACCGTGATCGGGCGCTGATCGAATACCGCGTGACCCCGGATCAGATCTTCAAAAGCATCAGCTACGAAGGCGTGCCGGATATCCGCATCATCGTGTTGATGGGCTATCCGGTGATGGCGATGTTGCGTTTGCCGACCCGGCAGTCCGGCGGCAAGGCCAACCTGCACCAGGGCGCCATCGGTGTCGGCGTCGATCTGGCGACCGGGCTTACTTTGCGCGGCACCTGGCTGAACAACATCATCACCAAACACCCCGACACCACCAACGCGGTGGACGGCGTGCAACTGCCCTACTGGGACGGTTTCATGAAACTCGCGGCGGGCTGTTATGAGCTGTGCGGGTTGGGCTATATCGGCGTTGATATGGTGCTGGATCAGGAAAAAGGTCCGCTGATTCTTGAGTTGAATGCGCGGCCGGGGCTGAATATTCAGATCGCTAACGACTGTGGGCTGACGTTGCGTACCCATGCCGTCGAGGCGCGTCTGGAAGAGCTGAAGGCGCGTGGAGTGACGGAGTCGGTTGAAGAGCGCGTGGCGTTTACTCAGGAAATGTTTGGGCATATTCCGGCCGTCGAAGGCTAAAAGCTCAAGAGCTGAAAAGCTAAAAGCCCCTCACCCTAGCCCTCTCCCGGAGGGAGAGGGGACTGACCGAGGTGGATGTTGGAGGTACGCCGACCTGAACGTCTTGAGTCGAACTCAAGCCTTGAAAAGCATGAAGATCGGCTCCCTCCCCCAAGATATCAAGCCGAACCCTGGCCTTGAAAAGCATGCAGATCGGCTCCTCCCCCAAGATATCGAGTCGAACTCTGGCCTTGAAAAGCATGCAGATCGGCTCCTCCCCCAAGATATCGAGCCGAACCCAAGTTTTGAAAAGCCCCCGATCTGCTCCCTTTCCCCCTCGCCCCCTTGGGGGAGAGGGTTGGGGTGAGGGGGAGGCTTTTGACTTTGATCTGGCATCGGAGAGGACTACAATCCCCACCCCGCCTCAACGGCCGATCTGCCCCGCCCATGTTGACCTGTTCCGTACATCCCCTGCCCTATCGCGCCAATCCCGCCGGCTATTTCGCGGCCATCCGCAACGCGCCCGGCGCCGTGCTGCTCGACAGTGGCCGCCCGAGCGCTGACCGTGGCCGTTATGACCTGCTCAGCGCCTGGCCGCTGGAACAACTGGCGGTGTTGCCGGACGAGAGCGGCGAGCACTTCCTGCAACGTCTGCGGAACAATCTGAGTCGCCTGGGCGAGGCTGATTTGCCAGCAGGTTTCGAGCTGCCATTCGCGGGCGGCTTGATCGGCTACCTGAGCTACGACTTCGGCCGGCATCTGGAAAACCTGCCGAGCCAGTCCCGCGATGATCTGCAGCTGCCGGATGCACGTTTTGGCCTGTACCACTGGGCACTGATCAGCGATCACCAGGCGGCCACCAGCCAATTGGTCTTCCACCCGTCGGTGATCGATAGCGAGAAACAGCGGCTGATTGCGTTGTTCACGCAGCCAGTCGCCAGTGCACTGACCCCGTTCAAACTGAACCAGCCGATGGCCGCCGATCTCTCGGCCGACGATTACCGTCAGGCGTTCGAACGCATTCAGCATTACATCCAGGCCGGCGACTGCTATCAGGTCAATTTCGCTCAGCGTTTCCGTGCGTCGTGTCAGGGCGACCCGTGGCTGGCGTACTGCAAATTGCGCGAAGCCTGCCCGACGCCGTTTTCCGGTTTCCAGAGCCTGCCCGACGGCGGCGCCGTGTTGAGCCTGTCACCCGAGCGCTTCGTCAAAGTCAGCGAACGTCAGGTGGAAACCCGCCCGATCAAAGGCACCCGTCCGCGTGGCCTGACACCCGCCGAAGACGCTGCCAACGCCGCCGAACTGCTGGCCAGCCCCAAGGATCGCGCGGAAAACCTGATGATCGTTGATCTGCTGCGCAACGACCTCGGCCGCACCTGCCGCATTGGTTCGGTGCGGGTGCCGGAGTTGTTTAGCCTGGAAAGCTATCCGAACGTGCATCACCTGGTCAGCAGCGTGACCGGTGAACTGGCGGATGACCGCGACGCGCTGGATTTGATTGCCGGCAGCTTCCCCGGCGGCTCGATTACCGGCGCACCAAAGATTCGCGCAATGCAGATCATCGATGAGCTGGAACCGACCCGGCGCGGCTTGTATTGCGGTTCGTTGCTGTACCTGGACGTGCGCGGCGAAATGGACAGTTCCATCGCGATCCGCAGTCTGCTGGTCAAGGATGGTCAGGTGTGCTGCTGGGGCGGTGGCGGGATTGTTGCGGATTCGGACTGGCAGGCTGAGTATCAGGAGTCGATCACCAAAGTCAGAATCCTCCTCGACACCCTGCAGAACCTCTGAATGACACAACCCGTGTAGGAGCTGCCGAAGGCTGCGATCTTTTGATCTTGATCCTGAAAAACCAGATCAAAAGATCGCAGCCTTCGGCAGCTCCTACAGGGGTATTCATTACAAACTCAATTCTCTGTTAGAAGCTTTGATGAACTCCTGCTTCAACTCGGCAAAGGTATGCACCGCCGGGAACTGCGGAAACTCGCGAATCACATTCTCCGGCGCATGAAACAGAATCCCGGCATCCGCCTCGCCCAGCATCGTCGTGTCGTTATACGAATCCCCCGCCGCGATCACCCGGTAATACAGGCTCTTGAACGCCAGCACCGACTGGCGCTTCGGATCTTTCTGACGCAACTGATAGCTGGTCACTCGCCCGGTTTCATCCGTTATCAGACGATGGCAAAGCAAGGTCGGGAAACCCAGTTGACGCATCAGCGGCTGTGAGAACTCGTAAAACGTGTCTGACAGAATCACCACCTGAAAGCGTTCGCGCAGCCAATTGACGAACTCCACTGCGCCGTCCAGCGGCTTCAATGTGGCGATCACTTCCTGAATGTCCGACAGCTTCAAGCCGTGCTCATCGAGGATGCGCAGACGCTGCTTCATCAGCACGTCGTAATCGGGAATGTCCCGGGTGGTAGCCTTGAGGGAGTCGATTCCGGTTTTTTCGGCGAAGGCGATCCAGATTTCCGGCACCAACACCCCTTCAAGATCCAGGCAAGCAATTTCCACAAGACACTCCCGTTTGTATTGATTATTTGAGTCGAGCGAGGCCGAACTCTAGCGACTCACATCCACACGCGCAACGCACAGCGCGCCCCGAGCCTCGCAGCTTTTTGTTAACATCGGCCCCATATAGAGCGCCCAGCGCCACCGACCTGTAGGAAGCCGCCCTGATGAGCCCAACGTTCGACGTCGTGGAACTCGCCACGACCTATGCCAACAAATCCGCCCAAGACATCCTCAAACTCGCGTTTGCCGAGTTCGGCGACGATCTGTGGATATCTTTCAGCGGCGCCGAGGATGTGGTGCTGGTGGACATGGCCTGGAAGCTCAACAAGAACGTCAAGGTGTTCAGCCTCGACACCGGTCGCCTGCACCCGGAGACCTATCGCTTCATCGATCAAGTGCGCGAGCACTACAAGATCGACATCGAACTGGTGTCCCCGGACTACACGAAACTGGAACCGTTCGTGAAGGAAAAAGGCCTGTTCAGTTTCTACAAGGACGGCCACGGCGAATGCTGTGGCATCCGCAAGATCGAACCACTGCGCCGCAAGCTGTCCGGCGTCAAAGCCTGGGCCACCGGCCAGCGCCGCGACCAGAGCCCAGGCACTCGCAGCGCCGTGGCAGCGATGGAAATCGACACCGCGTTCTCCACGCCGGAGCGCACCCTGTACAAGTTCAACCCGTTGGCACAGATGACCAGCGAAGAGATCTGGGGTTACATCCGCATGCTCGAACTGCCGTACAACAGCCTGCATGAGCGCGGCTTCATCAGCATCGGCTGCGAACCATGCACCCGCCCGGTGTTGCCGAACCAACATGAGCGCGAGGGGCGTTGGTGGTGGGAAGAAGCGACGCAGAAAGAATGCGGGTTGCATGCGGGCAATATCATTAGCAAGGCCTGATCTCCAATTCCAGTGACATCCCCTGTGGGAGCGAGCCTACCCGCGAATGCGTAGTGTCAATCGACATATTCGTTGACTGACACTACGCATTCGCGAGCAGGCTCGCTCCCACATTTCGCACCTGCGCGACCTTAAAAACGTGTACACACGAATGTCACCATCGGTGCCATTTATGTGTGCACTTTTTTGTTTACGCGCCCTGAAAAGTTACATCCCGCCTGAATAATCCTCGCTCACGTCTGCCGACAAAATCCCCCGCCTAAAATAAATACCTGTTCGAACGGTCAATTTTTAACCAATTATTTTCAACCACTTAGCCTTCATCGATAACTTTTCGAAATGAACACGGCTGCGCATAGATCTCTAACTGGCACAAATCTGGCTTTAGTGCATACATGTTTTGTATACAAAACTGCAAAACATACACACTTTCGATCCGCAAGCCTGAAGCGCCCTATCCCGTACAGGCTGCAGATGCCCCGTAACCAGTGATGTTTTCACTGCCGCGACGAAGATTTGTCGAGCCTGACGGCTTATGCACAGTCATCGCGGCCTTGAACATCAGGAGCCTGCCGGAATGCGTACAAGTCTCTCCAACAACATCGCGCTGAATCTGCCCGCCTCTGCCCTCGACCAACCGTTACCCGATGACGGTCTGAGCGAACCATTACAACTCAGTCCTCGCCTGCACAACAGCGACCTCGCGCCGACCAAGGCCGAAGGTCGGCGCTGGGGCAAGTACAGCATCTTCGCCCTCTGGACAAACGATGTGCACAACATCGCCAACTATTCCTTCGCCATTGGGCTGTATGCCTTGGGCCTGGGTGGCTGGCAGATTCTGCTGTCGCTGGGGATTGGCGCGGCGCTGGTGTATTTCTTCATGAACCTGTCCGGCTACATGGGGCAGAAAACCGGTGTGCCGTTTCCTGTCATCAGCCGGATCAGTTTCGGCATCCACGGTGCGCAGATTCCCGCACTGATCCGGGCGGTTATCGCCATTGCCTGGTTCGGTATTCAGACGTATCTGGCGTCGGTAGTGTTCCGGGTTCTGCTCACCGCTGTGCATCCAGGCTTCGCCGAATACGACCACAATTCGACTCTCGGCCTGTCGACGCTGGGCTGGGTGTGCTTCGTGGCGATCTGGTTCGTGCAACTGGCGATTCTTGCCTATGGCATGGAAATGGTGCGCCGTTACGAAGCGTTTGCCGGACCAGTGATTTTGCTGACCGTGGCCGCCCTCGCTGCGTGGATGTACTTCCAGGCCAACGCGACTATCGCCTGGTCGACTCGCGAGCCGCTGACCGGTGGCGAGATGTGGCGCAACATTTTTGCCGGCGGCGCCTTGTGGCTGGCGATCTACGGCACGCTGATTCTCAACTTCTGCGATTTCGCCCGTTCTTCGCCGTGCCGCAAGACCATCAAGGTAGGAAACTTCTGGGGTTTGCCGGTGAATATTCTGGTGTTCGCCGCGATTACTGTCCTGCTCTGCGGTGCGCAATTTCAGATCAATGGCCGGATCATTGAAAGCCCGACCGAGATCATCGCTTCGATTCCCAACACCTTCTTCCTGGTGCTCGGTTGCCTGGCGTTCCTGATCGTCACCGTCGCGGTGAACATCATGGCCAACTTCGTCGCCCCGGCCTTCGTGTTGAGTAACCTGGCGCCGAAGTACCTGACCTTCCGCCGCGCCGGACTGATCAGTGCCACCATCGCGGTGCTGATCCTGCCGTGGAATCTCTACAACAGCCCTCTGGTAATCGTGTATTTCCTGTCCGGCCTCGGCGCCCTGCTCGGCCCGTTGTACGGGGTGATCATGGTCGACTACTGGCTGATCCGCAAAGGCCGGATCAACGTACCGCAACTCTACAGCGAAGATCCCAACGGCGCTTATTACTACAGCCGAGGCGTCAATTTCCGTGCGGTGGCGGCGTTTATTCCTGCGGCGCTGATCGCCATCGTCCTGGCACTGGTACCGGGTTTCCACAGCGTCTCGCCGTTCTCCTGGCTGATCGGTGCCGGCATCGCCGGAATGCTCTATCTGATCATCGCCAAGCGCCAGCCGCACTACGCCGACGTCAGCGGCGAATCGATCGCTGTCGACAACGTCTGCCATTAACTCCCTCGCGGCCCGGTTTCGGGCCGCAGAACTGCCCGCTATAAGGATTTCCCCATGCGTATTCTCGTGGTCAACGTCAACACCACCGAATCCATCACCGAGGCCATTGCCCGTTCGGCGCAGGCCGTAGCTTCACCCGGAACGGAAATCGTCGGTTTGACGCCGTACTTCGGCGCCGATTCGATTGAAGGAAATTTTGAAAGCTACCTCGCGGCCATCGCGGTGATGGATCGGGTGATGGCCTACGATCAGCCGTTCGATGCAGTGATTCAGGCCGGCTACGGCGAGCATGGCCGGGAAGGCTTGCAAGAATTGCTCAATGTGCCGGTGGTGGATATCACCGATGCGGCAGCGAGTACGGCGATGTTTCTCGGCCACGCGTATTCAGTGGTGACCACGCTGGATCGCACCGTGCCATTGATTGAGGATCGGCTGAAACTCTCCGGGCTGTGGGATCGTTGTGCATCGGTGCGAGCCAGTGGCTTGGCCGTTCTGGAGCTGGAACACGAGCCGCAGCGTGCGCTGGAAGCGATCGTGCATCAGGCTGAACTGGCGGTGACGCAGGATAAAGCCGAGGTGATCTGCCTGGGGTGCGGCGGCATGGCCGGGCTGGATGAGCAAATTCGTCGGCGTACGGGTGTGCCAGTGGTGGATGGCGTGACGGCGGCGGTGACGATTGCCGAATCGCTGGTGCGGTTGCGCTTGTCGACGTCGAAAGTACGGACTTATGCAACGCCACGGCCGAAGAACATCATTGGCTGGCCGGGGCGGTTTGCCCGGTAGACCGCGTTATCGTTCAGCGCGGGCAAGCCACGCTCCCACAGGTTCTGAGTTGCCCACAGATTTTGTGCACAACACAAAAACCTGTGGGAGCGGGCTTGCCCGCGATGGCCGCACCGCGGTCTAAAACCATACTCAAATCGCACTGAACCGTCGCGCCAACCCCTGCTCCGCAAACTGCTCAATCACAAAATCCACAAACGCCCGAGTCTTCCCCGGCAACAACTTATGTTCGGCGTAATAGATCGAGATATTTCCATCATCAACAAACCAGTCCGGCAACACCCGCTGCAATGTCCCCGCCTGCAGATAGCCCACCGCAAACGGCATACTCACCAGCGCAATCCCCAAGCCTTGTGCCGCCGTCACGCATGCCGCTTCGGAATCGCTCAGGGTCATTCGCGCCTTGAGCATCAACGGCCGACAGTTCTGTGGATTGCGCCCGGTCAATTGCCAGGAACGCACGCGTCCGGTTTGTGGCGAGCGAATCAGAATGCCGTCGTGATGGCTGAGGTCATCCGGCTCGATGATTTCGGGATTGGCCTGTAAATAGTCGGTGGACGCGACCAATATCCGGTGCGCCGGGCTCAGTTTGCGTGCGATCACGCCTTGCGGCAGTTCGAAGCCGCCACCGATGGCCGCATCAAAGCCCTGGGCGATTAGATCGACCTGTCGATTATCGAAATGCCAGTCCGGATTGATCGCCGGATATCGTCGTAGGAACTCACCGAGCATCGGCACGATATGCAGACAGCCAAATGCTGCGCCCATGCTGACTTTCAGCGTTCCCGCCGGCAGCCCTTCGACACTGGACAGATTGGCCACGGCATTTTGAATGGTGGTCAGGCTACCGCTGACTTGATCCAGAAACAGTTGTCCGGCCTCAGTCAGCGTCAGGCTGCGTGTACTACGCTGGAACAGCCGCACACCGAGCCGCACTTCGAGTTTGGCCACACTTTTGCCGACGGCTGCCGGGGTCAGGCTCAAGCGCCGTGCGGCCTCGGCAAAGCTGCCGACTTCGGCACTGCGCACGAAGCATTCAATGCTGCTGAAGGTTTCCATGATCACCACTATAAACTTCTGGTTTACACAGACTATAGCAATCATGGTCTACACAGTTGTCGATACCACGCCGATACTCGGCACCAATACCAAGGCATTCCCGCCTTGATCACTCTGGAGATCGAACATGACCACTCAACACCTCAGCGGTAAAGTTGCTCTGATTCAAGGCGGTTCCCGTGGTATCGGCGCAGCCATCGTCAAACGCCTGGCCGCTGAAGGCGCTGCAGTAGCCTTCACCTACGTCAGCTCCACCGCCAAAGCCGAAGAATTGCAGAACAGCATCACCGCCAACGGCGGCAAAGCCTTGGCGATCAAAGCTGACAGCGCTGATGCCGCCGCCATTCGCCACGCCGTCAGCGCTACCGTCGAAGCCTTTGGCCGAGTCGACATTCTGGTCAACAACGCTGGCGTACTGGCCGTCGCACCGCTGGAAGACTTCAAACTCGAAGACTTCGACCAGACCGTGGCGATCAACATTCGCAGCGTCTTCATCGCCTCGCAGGAAGCCGCCAAGCACATGGGCGAAGGCGCGCGCATCATCAACATCGGCAGCACCAACGCCGACCGCATGCCCTTCGCCGGCGGCGGTGTGTATGCGATGAGCAAATCAGCACTGGTCGGCCTGACCAAAGGCCTGGCCCGCGACCTCGGCCCACGCGGTATCACCGTCAACAACGTGCAGCCAGGCCCGGTCGACACCGACATGAACCCGGCCCACGGTGACTTCGCCGAAAGCCTGATCCCGCTGATGGCAGTGGGTCGTTACGGTAAAGCCGAAGAAATCGCCAGCTTCGTCGCTTATCTGGCAGGCCCGGAAGCCGGTTACATTACCGGTGCCAGCCTGACCATCGACGGTGGTTTCGGCGCCTGATTTATCTGAGTCGACTGAACGAAAAACGCCGCCCCTTTTTTTACAGAGAGGCGGCGTTTTTTTGTCTCAGATGTTTACGCCCAGTCCAGCGCGGGCAAGCCACAGGCACTTGGCGTGAACGCTTTCAGGGTACGAAGAATCCCGTCAGCGTGCGCGTACTTTTCATCGGCCATGGCAGCATCGGGGATGGCGATCGCGGTCATGCCTGCGGCTTTCGCTGCGGTCACGCCAAACGGCGAATCCTCGAACACCAGACAATCTTCAGGCGCGACACCCAAACGACGGGCAGCGGTCAGGAAGATATCCGGCGCCGGTTTGGCCGCGCCGACTTCCGGGTCGTCTGCCGTGACGATGAAGTCGAACAACGCAAACCAGTCGCGGTGCAGCGTGGTTTTCTGGCCGAACGATTGACGCGACGAACTGGTGCCCACTGCGATTGGAATATTGTGCGCCTTGAGGTGGCGAATCAGCTCCTCGGCACCCGGCATCGCTTGCGCTGTTGGGAAACGCTCACGCATCAGTGGTTCGCGGATCACCAGAAATTCTTCGGCGGTGATCGGCAGATCCAGCGCCTGCACCACATAGTTCGCCAGATCATTGGCGCCCCGACCAATGATGTTCTGCTTGATACTCCAGTCGAAGGTTCGCCCATAGCGCCCGGCAATCAGCGAGGTGACTTCGGTGTAAATGCCCTCGGTGTCCAGCAGCAAACCGTCCATATCGAAAATCACGGCCTTGATCGGGCCGAACGCCTTCAGCGGTGCATTCATCATCGGATCCGTTAACAAAGACATCCCAGGCGGCAGGTGATGCCGCTGCTCGGATCTGATTAAAGGGTTCAGCAGCATAACGAGCGTGACGGACATTGAGCAACGGCCAATGTTCTTTGAGCCGATGAACTACTCGCGAGCATTTAGCGAAACATCCTACAGATAACGCCTACTCGCCCGACTTCTTTCCCGATTGATCCCCCGCAAAGTCCGCGCACCTTTTTGATGTGCGCGAGAACTGCGAATGCTTCCAACCGATCGGCTTCTGGCCCTGAACAACAGCATCGGCCTGCTCGTTGTTGCTGCTTTGAATCCCGACGAGCCGGATTTTGACAACCTGATCCGCGAGTTCCGCCTGTGCCTGAACCACTACGACGCCTGGGCCGAGCAGTTCTGGACCGGGACCGCGCTGGATGTCGAGCAGGTCTTCACCATCGGCAACGACGTGCGCCTCAGCGCGCCGATCACGTCGCGCCAACTCAGTTCATCGGTGGTCATGTGCTCGGCCAGCGGGGCGTTGACGCTGGTGCACATGTTCGAGGCCGCGCGGTTCGTGCCGATCGGCGACACGCCGGTGACGCTCGAACCGGTGCTTGCCGATGTCGGCGGCGTGCTGACTTTCGGCGAAGCGCTGCATTACACCATCGGCCCCAGCGGCATTCTGCAGGTGACCGATTGCGATCGGGGCCAGCGTTATCGCATCACCTTCTTTCCCGATGTGTCCACCGACCATGTGCGCGCTCTGTATGCCTCTTATGAAGGTGTCATTGCAGGCCTGGAAGGCTGGCTGCGCGGTGAATGGCGCGAATTTCAGCCGCAGTGGACAGAGTTCTCCAGCGCCGGATTTCTCGATCGTTACGGTCAGTTGCAACAGGCCGACTGGCGCGGGTTCGAGAAAGCCCTGAACGGCGTCTGGGATGACATCAAACAGGTATTCGCGCTGCTCGCCGACTTGCAGGCCAACAGTGAAAAATTGCTGGAATACCTCAGCGAGGCCGAGCTTGAGGCGTTATTGAATGCCTCCAGCGAGGCCATCGCCAACGGTCTGCTGATCCTCAGTGACGAGCCACTGCTGTTCATTCATCTGGCCGCGTTCACCAGTTGGCTGAAGATGCTGCCGCCGCAGTATCTGGCTGAAGTGGTGGCCGAGGTGCGGGTCGAACTGCTGATCAGTTTTCTGCTGATGGGGTTGTCGGGCGGCGTCGGCGTGCCGGTGTGCTTGAGCAGCAAGGTGCTGGCGAAGGTCAAGTCGCCCCGCGCGCGGGAATGGCTGGCGGCGTCGGCGTTGCGCTTGGCCGAACTGACGTCCTCAGCGGATTTGACGCAGCATGCCAGCGCTTTGAAGCCGCTGATGCTCAATGTGCGTGACATTGAGTTGAAACCGACACCGTCGATACCGCTGAACATTCGTCAGGCTGATTCTGTGGTGTTGACGGTGCCGAATCCGGCGCCTGTTGTGCGAGACAAGTCTGGCGGTTCGAGCCGGATCGAGCGGCATGAGCCTCACGACGATTCGCCGGATCAGGCGAAAAATCCCAACGGTGACAGCGCCGATTGTGTGCCCTTTACCTGCACCAATGGTTGTCCGGTGTCGATGGTCACCGGCGAGGAACTGCTGACCCTGACTGATGCGGTGCTCGATGGGGTGTTGGCGTTTGAGTTCACCCGGTTGTATCGCTCGAGCGCCGTCGAGATTGATCTTGGGTTGGGGTTTGGCTGGAGCCATTCGCTGGCGCATCGGCTGGTCTTTGAAGGCGACTTTGTTGTCTGGGTTGACCATGAAAACCGGCGTACTCGCTTCCCGTTGCCCAGTGTTGTACGACCGGCGATTCACAACAGCCTGTCGCGGGCGGCGATTTTTCTGGGTGATGAGCCGGAAGAGCTGATCCTGGCGCTGGCCGGGGACACGGCGCGGTTTTATCACTTTCGTGCGGGACGGCTGACGGCGATCAGTGATGCGTACGACAACCGTTTGCGCGTTATTCGTGATCGGTCAGACCGCGTGCAGCGCCTGGACAACGGCGCCGGGCGTTCGCTGTTGTTGCGTTATGACCGGGCGCAGTTGCTGGGTGTCGATTATCAGGTGTTTCGCGACGGTGCCTGGGGCACCGAACAGGCGCTGGTCAGTTACCGCTACGACGCCTACCGGCACCTGATCGAAGCGACCAACGCCGTCGGTGACAGCGAGCGTTACGACTACGACGACGCCCACGTAATCCTGCAGCGGCAACTGGCCGGCGGCGCGAGTTTCTTCTGGGAGTGGGAGCGGTCAGGCAAGGCTGCCCGTTGCGTGCGCCACTGGGCGTCGTTCTCGCAGATGAACACGCGTTACGTCTGGGCGGACGACGGCAGTGTCGCGGTGCATTACGTCGATGGCACTGAAGAAACGTACGTCCACGACGAGCGTGCGCGACTCGTACGTAAAGCCTCGGCGGACGGTGGTGAGCAGCTCAAGGCGTATGACGATGCCGGGCGCTTGATCGCCGAGCAAGATGCGTTAGGCGCCGTCACCGAATACCGCTACGACGAGGTCGGACGGCTGATTGCGCTGGTTCCTGCTGCTGACGCGCCCACGTCCTACGAGTATCGCAACGGTTTCCTGCACAAACGCACTCGCGGCGACGCGGTGTGGATCTACCGGCGCAATGCCGAAGGCGATGTCACCGAAGCGGTCGACCCCGATGGCCAGGTTACGCATTACTACTACGACACCCGTGGTCAGTTGCTGTCGATTCGTTATCCGGACAGCAGCCGCCATCGTCTGGTCTGGAACAACCTCGGCCAGTTGACCGAAGAAACCTTGCCCGGCGGCGGCGTGCGGCGCTTTTCCTACGACGCGCTGGGGCGACGGACCACCACCGCCGACGAACACGCTGCAGTCACCCGTCAGCATTGGGACGCCGTCGGCCGACTGATCCAGACGACATTTCCTGACGGTGCGACCCGCGCCTACAGCTACGGCGCCTACGGTCAGGTCACCGCCGAGCGCGATGAACTGGGGCGCATCACCCGCTACGAATACGACGATGACCTGCACCTGGTCTCGCGGCGGATCAACCCCGACGGCACGCGAGTGCAGTACCGCTACGACCATGCGCAGTTATTGCTCACCGAGATTGAAAACGAATCGGGTGAAAAGTACCGGCTGGATTACACGCCGACCGGGCTGATTCGTCAGGAAAGCGGTTTTGACGGCCGGCGTACGGCGTACGCCTATGACCTCAACGGCCATCTGCTGGAGAAGACCGAGTTCGGCGATGACGGCTCGCAACTGGTCACCGCTTATGAGCGCGATGCTGCCGGCCGTCTGCTGGTCAAAAACCTGCCCGACGGCATCAAGGTCACTTACCAATACGACCGACTCGGTCGTTTGATTGGGGTCGACGACGGCCAGCAACACCCGTTGGCCTTCGAGTACGACCGTCAGGACCGCTTGATCACCGAGCATCAGGGCTGGGGCACTTTGCGTTACCGCTACGACGCCTGCGGCCAGCTCAAGCGCATGCGTCTGCCGGACAACAGCGTGCTCGACTACCACCACGCCAAGGGCGGCGCGCTGACCGGCATCGACCTCAATGGCGCGGAGCTGAGCCGTCACGTCTACCAGTCAGGTCGTGAACAACGACGTCAGCAAGGCCTGCTGCTCAGCGAATATACCTACGACGATCAGGGACGATTACTCGCTCACGCCGTAGGCCATCAGCACGATTCGCTGTATCGCCGCGATTATGCCTACAGCGCCAACGGCAATCTCGCGCACATCGCCGACAGCCGCCACGGCCAGCGCACCTACGGCTACGACGCCCTCGACCGCCTCATCCGCGTGCGCCACTCACGCGACGAACTGCCGGAAAGCTTCGCCCACGACCCGGCCGGCAACCTGCTGATGCAGGACCGCCCCGGCCCCAGCCAGATCAAAGGCAATCGCCTGCTGATGCAGGGCGACCGCCACTACGACTACGACGCCTTTGGCAACCTGATCCGCGAACGCCGTGGTCGCGCGCAAACCCTCGTCACCGAATACCGTTACGACAGCCAGCACCGCCTGATTGGCCTGACCCGCCCCGACGGCCAGACCGCCAGTTACCAATACGACGCCTTTGGCCGACGCATCCGCAAAACCGTCGGCGACGTCATCACCGAATTCTTCTGGCAAGGCGACCACCTCGTCGCCGAAAGCAGCGAACACGAATACCGCAGCTACGTCTACGAACCCGGCACCTTCCGCCCGCTGGCGCTGCTCGACGGCAAAGGCCCGAAAAAAGCCTGCCCGTTCTACTACCAACTCGATCACCTCGGCACCCCGCTGGAACTCACCGACTACAGCGGCGACATCGTCTGGTCCGCGCAATACGACGCCTACGGCAAAGTCGCCGCACTGACCCTGGCCGGCGAGGACTACCTGAACCAGCCGTTGCGCTTTCAGGGGCAGTACTTCGATGGTGAAAGCGGCCTGCATTACAACCGGCATCGGTATTACGACCCGAGGCTGGGGCGGTATCTGACGCCGGATCCGATCAAATTGGCCGGGGGGTTGAATCAGTACCAGTACGTGCCGAATCCAACGGGGTGGGTGGATCCGTTGGGGTTGAGTTCGAATTGTCCGTCGCCGAATAAGTCGGGATGTGAGGTTCCCGGTGGAAGTGATGGGGTTAAGGTTGATGAAGGAGGGCCGATCCTCCCGGCCATCGCTCACAATATAGATCCAAAAACTTTGAAGCGAGTACATACGATAGAGGGAAAGAACTCGACCAAGACAGTTGAGGATTATAAAAATAAAATGCGCAACGGGTACGATCCAACAGATCCTATCGATGTCATAGAACATAACAGCAACCTATATATTCTGGATGGGCACCATCGTGCAGCAGCTGCACGGCAAACTTCGACAAATGTGACAATCAAACTCATAACCGACCTCCAAGCGTATAACGGAGCTCTAAGAAGTATTGAAGATGTACTAGAGTCAGCAAACAACGTGGGCTTGGACAGATTGGAGCACAAGAGAAGAAGATGAGCGATCAAAATGAAACTTTGGAGACACTGATAAATGATTTTATCTCCACTGTGGAGTCCAGCACCTTGTCACTGGAGCTTAAGTTTGGCACTCGTGACATTCGAAGGCTTTGGTACACCAAGGAAATAGAGCGGTGCGGGAGAGTCACTCGAGGCGTTAAATATCAACTGCATGGTATTGGCTGCCGCATCAATTCATCGACAGGAAGCGTTGATTTTGACTATGGCCCGAACGGGGAAATTAATGGTTTTGACACTTGGCGCCTATACAACTTTGCCCGTGACAGACCATCTAAACATAAGAAATATTGCGATGAAGAAACCATTAAAAAAGAACTCGAAGAATATATAAAACTAAAAAAAATCAAAAAAATGTCAGCCATGAGGAACCTGTATGTATGGGCTGACTCAGAAGAAACCGAATAGACGCGACCACAAAAAGGGCCTGTTCACTCAGGCCCTCAAAACCAATTTCAAACTTTTAAAACACCCTAATCTCCCTCACTGCTTATCCTCATCCTCCTCATACTCCATATCCGCCTCATCCGAATCATTCAACGGCACTGTCGCATCATCCATCAGCGACCCCGGATCCTCATTCCCCGGATCATTGATAAACGGCAGTCCACTCGGGCCTTTCTCTTCCTTGCCTTCGGTTTCGGGAGTCATGGCATACCTCATCATTTCGGGGGAGTGTATGAAGTTCGAAAAGTCCAACGGCCAATCGTTCCTGAGTCTGACCGGCAAAAACGAAAAACCCGGCACGAGGCCGGGTTTCTGCTGAACCACTTGTCAATGATGGCGGTTCTTGTGTTTGTTCTTGTGTTTGTGGCCACCACCGGAGTGAGATCCGCCATCGTCGCCCAGGTTATTGCCGACCGCACCACCTGCTGCGCCGCCCAGTCCTGCACCGACGGCCGAACCGGTTGATCCGCCGAGGCTATTACCGACCACTGAGCCACCCGCAGCACCTAGACCACCACCAATGGCAGCCTCGGTGCGATTGCGCTTATTCGCACCAACAGCACTACCCGCCGCGCCACCTACACCAGCACCAACCGCTGCACCGGTGCTGCCGCCAAGCTGACCGCCGACTACGTTGCCCAGTACGCCACCCAATCCACCGCCCACGGCAGCCGAACCATCCCCGGCGGCCATCGCACCTTGGGCGACCAGCAAACCGAAAAACAGTGCAGATAATGACAAGCGCATATGAACCTCACAGTTCCCGAAGCGGGACAGTCGGCCCAGACATAGGCCTATGTGAGATTGGAGAGTCGAATGGGGAAAACGTTCAGCCATGAAAAAGCCCGACATCGAGCCGGGCTTTTTCTGACAAGGGATTAGTCTCAGTGACGCTTGTGACCTTTGGACAAGTTGCTGCCCACTGCGCCGCCAGCTGCGCCACCCAGGCCTGCACCAATCGTGGCGCCGGTTCTGCCGCCCAGGCTGTTGCCGATCACCGAACCACCGGCTGCACCGACACCGCCGCCAATCGCCGCTTTGGTCCGGCTACCCTTGCGCGCCGCCATTGCGCTGCCCGCCGCGCCTGCTACGCCGGCACCAATGGCCGCGCCAGTGCTGCCGCCCATTTTCTGGCCGACGACATTACCCAGCGCGCCACCCAGACCACCGCCCAACGCAGCAGTGCCATCACCGGCAGCCATTGCACCTTGAGCAACCAGAAGCCCCAAAACCAGAGCAGGCAGTGTTAAACGCATGACGAAAACCTCAACAATTGGGATGACAAAAGGGCCGGGATTTAATGTCGCCGCTGCGCAAAAGTCCAGTCGAAATCATAGGTCTTCGCGCACTTGGCGCCGATTGGACAGCGATTCCGGAAAAGGTTTTATGACAGGCAAAAAAAAGCCCGCTGGGGAGACGGGCTGGAGACTTGCTTTCTAACGGATGGCTTCACCCTACTGAGGTAGACGTGAAAAGTTTGTGAAAGCCCACTGCATTCATCGCCAAAATGCGTAGGACATTTCCTCAATCGATCAGCCATAAAAAACCCCGTTCAATGACGGGGTTATACAGAGGCAGATTATTTTCTGGCTCGCGTGCTGACCTTGGGCAGAAATTTTGCCTTCGGCCCTTTCGGTGCTGTGGATTTGATCTTGCCGGTCTGCACCGGATCCTCGCCAAAGCCTGCCTGGTACTCGGTCTGGCCGCACCGTACGCAGTTGTTGAAGGAAAATTCAGCGCCATCGTCTTCGATATACGGATCAGTCATACCATCGCCCCTTCGCCACTGGTCGACACCGGCAAAAACCCATTCGCCTGAAAAAATATCGACCTTCAAGGCTTTTGAGACTAGCCGGTCATTCCTGGACTTGTTATTCAGATTTCCTGACGCCCGACGAATGGCCTACAAGAAATCAACGCGATGAAGTGCCATTGGTACTCCGCCGCGAAAGAATTCCGGAGACAGGCCGTTGCCCTTTTTCATACAAATGAATCTGAAGGAGAAGATCGCTTCCGGTGAAATCACCATCAAGTATCCGGGTCCGGATACACCGGTTCTGCAACCAGGGGGCATTTACCATCCCAGCAAGCCAGTCGAACCCAACACACCTTCTGATACCCCCCTCTCGTCGCCATCGATACACCACTGACCTATGACGACAGAGGCACCGTGATCCTCAAGCCACAAGGCTGATTACACAGAAAGATTGAGCCCATTCAACCTCTGAATGGGCTCGCACACCCGTCAAGCAAATTCAGCGCAACTTCACCGCTGTACCCGTCGCAAACACCACAACCATCCCGCCCTTGCCGCCGGGCATGCTGATCTCGAAATCCACCCCGACCACCGCATCAGCCTGTAGAGCACGCGCACGCTCCCGTATTTCTTCGGTCGCCTGAATACGCGCCTCCTTCAAAGCCCGCTCCAGCGTCTGCGAACGCCCGCCGAAAAAGTCGCGCATACCGGCAAACATGTCACGGATCACATTGACGCCCTGCACCGATTCGGCACTGACGATATCCAGGTACGCAGTGATCTGTCGGCCTTCAATGGCGTGCGTGGTGGAAATGATCATGGATGTCGTCCCTATACGGATGAATAAACTCGCGATTGTAATGGCTCGAAGCGGCTTTTTCTTACAGACCCTTTCATACGTTTGCGGTAGCCTCCCCCGAACCAACACGACGCTGGTTCGTGAACAGGGATGAATGACTCAAGGATGATAAATGATTGCTTCTGCTCGCCTGGGTGACAAGCACGTCTGCCCAATGCCAGGTCACGGCACCACCCCGATTGCCTCCGCCAGTGGTGACGTAAACATCAACACGATGGGCTCTGCCCGTGTCGGTGATACCTGTGGATGTGGCGCCGTCATCACGACGGGTTTTCCCTCTATCCAGGTGAATGGCCGCCCGATGGCCCACTTGGGCAGTCCCACCAGCCATGGCGGGACGATCATCACCGGATCAGGCGATGTCGGTGGTGGCTTTGTCATGGGAGATGCTGGTGGTGCAACAATCATCAACTTCATGGCGCTCGGGGCCTTCCGCCCCGATGGCTCCGTGGACGATGAGAAGATGGCGACCTTGTTGGCCGATCCAAAGCTCACTGAAAAGGCCACTGCTGCGAATGCTCTGGTAGCACCGAAGCCCGCAGCCAAGCCACCCGTAAAAAAGCCGGAAAAGAAACCCGAGCCAAAAGCTGAACCTGCTCTCTGTAAAGACCCTGACATGATGGAAAAGCTGGCGAGCTACATCGCGGCCGAGATGAACACCAACATCAGTAGCCCAGCCGTTCGCCAGATGAAGGAATTGAACAGCTACGACGCCCATGCAAAAACCAAGGAATACATGGCGCAGCCCTTCTGGCTTCAACTCGGTCCAAAGCCTGATTTCTATAGTATGGCGCTTGGGATGAAAGCCAGAGCATTGGCCATTTGGACTGAGCGTGTCGGTCAGAATCGCCCTTGGGACCACAAACCGATCATCCGCAAGACCATCGGGGGCGTTTGGCACAAGCAAGGAAAGTACGAGTATTTCTATGACATTTGGTCGAACGTTCATTACGGCTATGTGGGCAGAGCTGGAGGTCTATCCGAGAGTGTGCTGCTGGATGGTGCCGGTGGTGAGCAAATCATTTCAGATGCCCTACGCAAAGCCCAAGAAGTCGTAACAAAGCCGAAAGAGCAATGGGAATTACCTGGCCCAAACCGCTCAGCCAATGTCGACGGTCTGAGGGCGTGGGATGATGCGCCCGATCGAATATCCATAAGTATCGGTGTGAATCTCTATCGCCAACATCCCAATGGGGGCATCACAGCCAAAATGATCATGGATCAAGTCCTTGCAGTACCACCTAAGGAATGGGGAAAAGGAATCAAACTACATGAATGCAAATAAAACCGCTCGCCGGTATGGGCGCTGGATCCTTCTGATACTCGTCGGCCTTCCAATCGCTTTTTGGTATTTCGGCTCCCCAGTCATAGCGGTGAATTTTTCCCCGAACAGCGAGGGAGAATTTCACTACGTTTGGAACACTCAAGACAGGATTCATAGAGGCGATATCAAGCACGGTGGCTCGGCCGTTGAGTTCGGCTACCTATTCCCAGATGACGACTTTTTCATGATGTTCGATTGGTGGACTGATAAAGGTTTTCAGAGGTGCATCGACATCACTCCCAAATGGGGTCGAACCATTGACATCTATCTGGATGAAACAGGCAGGATCGATATCGCTAAAACAGGCCCGGACGTTATTGCTCGATTGAAGCAATGCACCGGCGAGCCTGACCCTTTCCGGTCATAGGTGAGCTTTCACGCTTGGAATGCAGATACGATTTGGCGATCTGAGGCTTACCAACCTGAAAAAACACGCAGCCCTCGAGAAAGCTACCCAAGCCAAAAAATCAGAACATTCCCATATCGGTCCCATATGACCATTTTCCAGACGCCAAAAACCACAAACCCCCGACTTTCTCTAGGAAAATCAGGGGTTTGTGTTTACTAAATGTGGCGGTGAAGGAGAGATTCGAACTCTCGATACAGTTTCCTGTATACACACTTTCCAGGCGTGCTCCTTAAGCCACTCGGACACTTCACCGTATCTCTTCAAACATGTTCTGTCTGTCGAGGCGCGCTAATGTAGTCGAAAGCTTTTGCGATGGCAAACTTTTTTTCAGAATTTTCATGCGGTTAAGAGAAAAAGTCGTTTCGCGGCCTGTCGTGCCATGGCAAACCTGCCAATCTTCGGTGGAGGTGACCCTTCTATATAGAAGCAGAATGCCTCGCCACGCTGGCTGCGTCGGGAAACGGTGACTGGCGGGTCAGTCACGGCGCTTTACCTGGCTTGCGGCGGTGGGTAACGTCTGCCCATCTTTCTTACAAGGAATAGCGTCATGAGTGAGTTGATTTCTTACCACCTCGAAGACGGTATCGCGACCCTGACCTTGAGCAACGGCAAGGTCAATGCCATTTCCCCGGACGTGATTGCGGCATTCAACGCGGCGCTGGATCAGGCTGTGACTGATCGTGCCATAGTGATCATTACCGGCCAGCCAGGGATTCTGTCTGGCGGCTACGATCTGAAAGTGATGACCGCCGGCCCTAAAGAAGCTGTGGCGCTGGTCACCGCCGGTTCGACGTTGGCGCGTCGCCTGCTCTCTCACCCGTTCCCGGTCATCGTCGCTTGCCCGGGTCACGCTGTGGCGAAAGGCGCTTTCATTCTGTTGTCTGCCGACTACCGTATCGGTGTCGACGGCCCGTTCAGCATCGGTCTGAACGAAGTGCAGATCGGCATGACCATGCATCACGCGGGTATCGAACTGGCGCGTGATCGTCTGCGTCGTTCCGCGTTCCACCGCTCGGTGATCAATGGCGAGATGTTCGATCCGCAAAGTGCGGTGGATGCCGGTTTCCTCGACAAAGTGGTTTCCGCCGAGGAGTTGCAAGGTGCCGCCCTCGCCGCTGCGCGTCAGCTGAAGAAGATCAACATGCTCGCGCACAAAAACACCAAGTTGAAAGTGCGCAAGGCGCTGCTCGAAACCCTGGATAACGCGATCATCCAGGACCAAGAGCATCTCGGTTAACCCCAGGCACATGCAGTAAAGAAAAGCCCGACCAGCGTGTCGGGCTTTTTCCTGCACGCTCGGTTGAAAATGCCATGGCGGCTCTAGGACGGGTCTGACAAGCCATTCTGAAACATGCGCTTAAACATCGGCTATCTCCGCACTCTATAGCGGCAATTGCCGAAAACAGTGCACATCCGTACACTGCGCCACCTTTTGTCCCGGTGGGGCCTGAAAATGCTGTTCGTGTTTCGTATGTTATTGATGGGCCTGCACTTTATTCTGGCAGGCGTGCTCGGGGTGATCCTCGGGATCTGCCGCCCCTTCAATCCGGACAACAGCCGTCTGTGCGCCCGCCTCTACGCATTGCCAGCCATGTGCATTTTGCGCCTGCGGGTGAAAACGGACGTCAGCGGCCTGATGAACAAGCCTGACAGCTGCGTGATCATCGCCAACCATCAGTCCAACTACGATCTGTTCGTGTTCGGCAACGTTGTGCCCCGTCGTACCGTGTGCATCGGCAAGAAAAGCCTGAAGTGGGTGCCGTTGTTCGGGCAACTGTTCTGGCTCGCCGGCAATGTGCTGATCGATCGCGGCAATGCGCACAAGGCGCGCCAGTCGATGCTGACCACCACCAACACCCTGCAGAACGAAGACACTTCGATCTGGGTATTCCCGGAAGGTACACGCAACCTCGGCGAAGAATTGCTGCCGTTCAAAAAAGGTGCGTTCCAGATGGCGATTGCCGCCGGTGTGCCAATCGTTCCGGTTTGCGTGAGCAGTTACATCAAGCACATGCGTCTTAACCGCTGGCGCAGCGGGAAAATACTCATACGCTCGCTACCGGCGATTCCTACAACCGGACTGACCATGGACGACATGCCCATGCTCATCAATCAATGCCGTGAGCAGATGCGCGAGTGCATCGATTCGATGGATCGACAGCTACAAGCCGCGTGAGGAGCCAACCCGCCCTGTGCGGGTTTTCTTTTGCCCGGTGAACTGTGCAGATTTCACTGACTCTCAAGCAGCGACACGGCTAAGCTGAAGCCTTGCATTCCCTGCCACCTGCCAAGAAGAAGTGAATCACCACCATGGGTCGAGTTGTTGCTGCTGCGGTGTACAGCGCAGGCAAGAAAGTCACCAATATTAGCCTCGACGAAGGCGCTGCCTGGGCTGCGAAAACCGGACATTTTGTCTGGATCGGTCTGGAGGAGCCGGACGCTCAAGAGCTGTCCAACCTGCAACGTCAGTTCAACCTGCACGAACTGGCCATAGAAGATGCCCTGGAAAAACACAGCCGACCAAAGCTGGAAACCTTTGGCGACGCTTTGTTTATCGTCACCTACTCGCCCATCCGCGAAAACGGCATTCTGCAGTTCATCGAAACGCACATCTTCGCGGGCAAGGGCTACATCATCACGGCACGCAACGGTCACTCGGCGTCCTACGCCCATGTCCGCCAACGCTGCGAGGCGCGTCCGCTGTTGCTGGAGCATGGGGAGGATTTCGTACTCTATGCACTGCTCGACTTTGTCATCGAAAACTACCAGCCGGTCGGGGAAGCGATCCATGCCGAAATCGATGAACTGGAGCGCAACGTACTGTGTAGCGCGCTGAATGAGCGTGACATTCAGAAGCTGCATGGCTTGCGCCGCGATGTCGTGCGCCTGCGCCGATACGCGGCGCCGATGGTGGAAATTGGCGAGGAACTGCAGAAGCTGAGCTTCCCGTTTATCGACAAGAATATGCGCCCGTACTTCCGCGATGTGCAGATCCACGTAACGCGGCAGATGGAAGACCTGAGCACTTTGGCCGACATCGCCAGCCAGACCATCGAGATCGGTGTGTTGCTCGAGGCTTCACGGCAAAGTGTGGTACAGCGCAAGTTTGCTGCCTGGGCGGCGATCCTGGCGTTTCCGACGGCGGTGGCGGGGATTTACGGGATGAACTTCCAGAACATGCCGGAGTTGAGCTGGCACTACGGCTATTTCGGTGTACTGGGGTTTATTACGGTGGGATGTGTAAGTTTGTGGGCGAGTTTCAAAAAGTCCGGGTGGTTATAGAGCAGACCGAGTTGTCTGGAACATTCGCGAGCAGGCTCGCTCCCACATTGATCGGTGGCGCACCGAAAATTCAATGTGGGAGCGAGCCTGCTCGCGAAGCTTTTGGCCTTAGACAGTTTCTGGCTTATGCGCCACAAACCGCATCATCCATTCCGCTACCGTAGCGCCATGGTGTTCCTGCTCCAGACTCGCCACGCCTTTGCTATAGATCTGCGGCCCCAACGCTTCCTGACGCAGATCCAGCAGCGCCCGCGAATAATCGTGGATGAATTCCGGGTGGCCCTGGAAGCACAAAACCTGATCGTTGATGTGATACGCCGCGAACGGGCAGAAATCGCTGGAAGCGATGACCGTAGCGTTTTCCGGCAGCGCAGTGACCTGATCCTGGTGACTGATCAGCAGCGTCAGTTCCTCACGCACAGGACTCATCCACGGCGCCTTGGCCGCGAGTTTGTAATGGTGGGTGCCAACACCCCAACCTTGAGTGGCGCGCTCGCTCTTGCCGCCGAGCAACAGCGCCAGCAGTTGATGGCCGAAGCACACGCCGAGCAGTTTGTCGCCACGCTCGTAACGGGTCAGCAGGTATTCCTTGAGCGTCTGGATCCACGGGTCAGTGCCGAAAGAGTCGGCCTTGCTGCCGGTGACCAGGTACGCGTCGAAGCTCAGGTCGTCGGTCGGGTATTCGCCCTGCATCACGTTGTAGACGCTGAACTCGGCGGCAATCGGTTGCTGCGAGAACAGACGCTGGAACATCTGCCCGTAACCCTGATATTGATCGACCAGTTCCGGACGCAGGATGTCGGTTTCCAGAATGCAGATGCGTAGCGACATAAAAAATACCTGACACGTGATGGGAATAATGAACACCCCAGAGCCTGCCCTGAAACACCCAAGCAAGGCAAGCCCCGGAATGCTCGGCCCGTTAGAACATTTCACCTTTCGCCGCTTTATCCAGCAGCAACGCCGGCGGGGCGAAACGCTCGCCGTACTGCTCAGCCAGATACTGCGCGCGAGCGACGAAGTCCTTCACGCCATATTGATTGATGAACTGCAACGCACCGCCCGTCCACGCGGCAAAACCGATGCCGAAGATCGAACCAACGTTGGCGTCCGCCGTCGAGGTCAGCACACCCTCCTCTACGCAACGCACGGTTTCGATGGCTTGCACGAACAACAAACGGTCACGCACATCCTTGGGTGAAATCTGCCCGTCGGCTTTCTCGAAGCGCGTTTTCAGTTCCGGCCACAAATGCTTCTGGCCACCGGCCGGGTATTCATAGAAACCACCGCCAGCACCCTTGCCCGGACGCTTGTATTCATTGAGCAGCAAGTCAATCACGGCGAACGCCGGGTGCTCAATCAGCGGTTTCCCTTCTGCCTGTAGGTCCTTGGCGGTTTGCTGACGGATATGGCTCATCAGGCTGAGGGAAACTTCGTCGGAGATCGCCAGAGGCCCGACCGGCATCCCGGCCTTGCGCGCCTCGGTCTCGATCATCGGTGCGTTGACGCCTTCGCCGAGCATGGCGATGCCTTCGTTGGTGAAGGTGCCGAACACACGTGAGGTGAAGAAACCGCGGCTGTCGTTGACCACAATCGGGGTTTTCTTGATTTGCAGGACGAAATCGAACCCACGAGCCAGGGTCTCGTCACTGGTTTGCGCGCCTTTGATGATTTCCACCAGCGGCATTTTTTCTACCGGGCTGAAGAAGTGCAGACCGATGAACTTGCTTTGATCCGGCACCGCAGCCGCCAGCCCGGTGATTGGCAGAGTCGAGGTATTGGAAGCGATGACGGCCTCGGCACCCACCACCCGCTGGGCTGCAGCAGAGACCTTGGCCTTGAGTTCGCGGTCTTCGAACACCGCTTCGATGATCAGATCGCACCCTGCCAGATCGGCATCGCTCTCGGATGGCTTGATCCGCGCCAGCACAGTCTCACGCTGTAAGGCGGTCATCTGCCCACGGGCGACTTTCTTGTCCAGCAACGCCGCCGAATGCGCCTTGCCCTTCTCGGCGGCCGCGAGATTGATGTCCTTGAGCACCACTTCGATGCCCGCCGAAGCGCTGACAAACGCGATCCCGGCGCCCATCATTCCGGCACCCAGTACGCCGACCTTCTGCGTCTTGTAAGGCGCAAAACCTTGTGGCCGCGAACCACCAGCATTGATCTCGTTGAGCTGAAACCAGAATGTGCCAATCAGGTTCTTCGAGATTTGCCCGGTGGTCAGCTCGGTGAAGTAGCGGGTTTCGATCAAATGCGCGGTGTCGAAATCGACCTGAGCACCCTCCACCGCCGCGCAAAGGATCTTCTCTGGTGCCGGCATCGTCCCTTGGGTCCTGCTGCGCAGAATCGACGGCGCAATCGCCAGCATCTGCGCGACTTTCGGGTTCGACGGTGTACCGCCCGGAATCTGATAACCCTTCACATCCCAGCGCTGCACTGCCGTCGGATTGCCAACGATCCAGGCCCGTGCCTTGGCCAGCAACTCATCGCGATCTGCTGCGAGTTCATCGATCAACCCCGCTTGCAACGCCTGTTGCGGACGCACCTTCTTGCCTTCAAGCAAATACGGCAGCGCTTTTTCGATACCGAGCATGCGCACCATGCGCACCACCCCGCCGCCGCCCGGCAACAGGCCGAGGGTCACTTCCGGCAGACCGAGTTGCACCGCTGCATCATCCAAAGCCACGCGGTGATGACAGGCGAGGCAGATTTCCCACCCGCCGCCCAGTGCTGCGCCGTTGATCGCCGCGACCACCGGTTTGCCGAGGGTTTCCAGAGTGCGCAATTGCCCCTTGAGGGTCAGCACCATGTCATAGAAGGCTTTGGCTTCAGGCTTGCCGACCTTGATCAGTTCATTGAGGTCGCCGCCGGCAAAGAAGGTTTTCTTCGCCGACGTGATGATGACTCCGGCGATGTTGTCTTTATCTGCCACTAACCGGGCGACGCAAGTGGCCATGGCCTCGCGGTACACGGCGTTCATGGTGTTGGCGCTCTGGCCCGGCATATCGATGGTCAGCACGACGATAGCGTCCTGGCCTTTTTCGTAACGAATGGCTTCGCTCATAACAAGGTTCCTTGAATTCGGGGCTCAGAGGCGTTCGATGATGGTGGCAATGCCCATGCCGCCGCCGACGCACAGCGTCGCCAGGCCATAGCGCAGGCGTCGCACTTCCAATTCATCGAGCAAGGTGCCGAGGATCGCGCAGCCGGTGGCGCCCAGCGGGTGGCCCATGGCGATCGAGCCGCCATTGACGTTGACCTTGCCCGGATCGACAGCCATGTCCTTGATGAACTTCAGCACCACCGAAGCGAACGCTTCGTTGACCTCGAACAGGTCGATGTCCTCTACGCGCAATCCAGCCTTGGCCAACGCCTTGCGGGTGGCCGGCGCGGGACCGGTGAGCATGATGGTCGGGTCGGTACTGGTGACCGCTGTGGCGACAATGCGCGCCCGAGGTTGCAAGCCCAGCGCGCGGCCCTTGGCTTCGGAGCCGATCAACATCAGCGCCGCACCGTCGACAATCCCGGAACTGTTGCCCGGCGTGTGCACGTGATTGATCCTCTCGACATGGCTGTAGACCCGCAATGCCGTGGCGTCGAAGCCCATCTGGCCGATCATTTCGAAACTCGGCTTGAGCTTGCCCAAGCCTTCGAGGGTCGACTCGGCACGAATGAATTCATCGTGATCAAGGAGGAGGATGCCGTTCTGGTCCTGCACCGGCACCAGCGACTTGTTGAACGAGCCGTCAGCCCGCGCCCGTGCGGCTTTCTGTTGCGAGTGCAAGGCGTAGGTATCGACGTCCTGACGGCTGAAGCCCTCGATCGTCGCGATGAGGTCCGCGCCGACGCCCTGCGGAGTGAAATGACTGTGCAGATTGGTCTGCGGATCCAGCGCCCAGGCCCCACCATCGCTGCCCATCGGTACCCGCGACATCGACTCGACGCCGCCGACCACCACCAGATCTTCGAAACCCGAGCGCACTTTCATCGCGCCGAGGTTCACCGCTTCGAGTCCCGAGGCGCAGAAGCGGTTGATCTGCACGCCCGCGACACTGACATCCCAATCGGCCACTTGCACGGCGGTTTTGGCGATGTCCGAGCCTTGATCACCAATCGGCGTCACGCAGCCGAGCACCACGTCATCGACCTGGCTGGTATCCAGCGACGTGCGCGCTTGCAGCGCGGTCAGCAATCCCGCCAACAGATTTACCGGTTTGACACTGTGCAAGGCGCCATCGGCCTTGCCTTTGCCGCGTGGCGTGCGTAACGCATCGAATATCAAAGCTTGGGTCATGACGCCCTCGAACCTGTGCGGTGAGTGATTTCTTGTGGCCCCACTCTTGCCCCGAGCGGCCATTGGTTCAATGACCACAGCGCTCAATGCGCTTGACGTACACGCTCAGACGGACGGTCATCGGCGGCTGGGTGAACCGGTTCAGGTCGGCGAGTTGTCTAGCAAGCGGGCGACGAAGAAGCTGGCAATACGCCTCATGCCGTTTTAATCGCAAATTACAACGACTCCATATGAAATGGATCTAAGCCAAGCGTGACGCGGGCCCTAAGGTAGTACTTGTACGTCAGAGTCGTCGGGTTTTGCCGAGGCCGGCGTCCTTCAACAGGAAGTGCAGCGCTTGCCGTCATGGATATGCAGGCAGGCATCAGGAAATAACAATAAAGGCGGTCAAGCCATGTTCAAACAACCGAAAGTTCGTCAAGCAGGGCTCATTCTTTTCGCCACGACGCTGTTGTTGATTTTGCCGAATTTGACCAAGGTAATCGGCTGAATCGAGCGGCAGGTGCTATCTATCGCCACTGAAAATATGACTGGCCCGCTACCCGGGCCAGCGTGGCTGTGCCAACCTTTGCGCACTCCCACGACATGGACGGCGATCATTTTAAAGCGCTCATCGTATTCGGGGCCATGCTGCTGAGCATGCCCTTGTCTGCCGCACAGTTGGATCTGCAACTGGGCGCAAACAGCCGCACCTGGCAGACCGAGGAATTACTCAAGCATCCTCAGGTACAAACACTCACAGTCAAAAACGATGTGTCCTACAAGAAGGACATGACCTATCGCGCCGTGCCCGTGGCTGCGCTGCTGACCGGGATCAAACCGCAAGATCACCTGCAAGCGGTGGCACTGGACGGGTTTGCCGCAGAACTGGCTGCAGCACCGCTGCTCAATACACAAGGCGCACGGGCCTGGCTGGCCATTGAGGATCCGGCTCAGCCGTGGCCAGCGCTGTCAGAAGGCAAGCACAGTGCCGGGCCGTTTTATCTGGTGTGGACTGATCCGCAGGCTGGCAATATCAGCCCGGAGCAGTGGCCGTTCGAAGTCGCGAGCATCAAGCGCATGGCGCCGGTGGCCGAGCGCTTCCCTGCCCTGTTGCCAGACCCTGCGTTGAAGGCGGATGACCCGGTGAATCGCGGGTTTGCGCTGTTTCAGAAGAATTGCCTGGCGTGTCACCGCTTGAACGGCGCGGGGGATGCGCAGTTCGGACCGGATCTGAATATTCCGTACAATCCGACCGAGTATTTCGGTGCGGACTTCCTCAAGCGTTACATTCGCGATCCGCAGAGCTTGCGTCAGTGGCCGCAGGCGAAGATGCCGGGGTTTTCGGTGGAGGTGTTGCCGGATGGCGATCTGGAATTGCTGGTGGGATATCTCAAGCACATGGCCGGACGCAAAGTTAAGCCCTGAACATATTTCCTTGTAGGAGTGAGCCTGCTCGCGATAGCGGTGTATCAGTCAGGACATTTGTAACTGTCAGACCGCTATCGCGAGCAGGCTCACTCCTACAAGGGTTTTGTGTTAGCCCGTTACTGTTGTTGCACGGAGATAACCGGCGTCGGCGAGACGAACACTTTCGCATGCATCTGCTCGCACCCGCCGCCACGGCGCATGCCACGCACCGGGCAGGCGTCGAGGTAATCCAGACCCACCGCCAGCTTCAGATGCCGTTCCGGCCGTGCCAGTTCGTTGGTCACGTCAAAGCTGTACCAGGCGTCATCCAGCCAGGCTTCTGCCCACGCGTGGCTGGCCAGATGCTCGCAATCTTCGCTATACAAATAGCCCGACACATAACGCGACGGCACGCCCAGACTGCGCGCGCAGGCCAGAAACGCGTGGGCGTGATCCTGGCAAACCCCGGCGCGCCCGGCGAAAGCTTCAGCGGCGCTGGTATCAACTTCCGTCGAGCCCGGCGTGTAGGTCATGTGCTGATTCAAACCGTGCATCAAATCGATCAACGCCGTGCGATCCCGGCGCTGTTTGCAAGATTTCTCGGCGAACGCTCGCAGTGCTTCGTCGGCTTCGGTCAGCCGGGTAAAGCGCAGGAACGGCAGCGCTGACTGGCTTTCGTGTTCAGCCTCGCGCAACTCATCGATATCGACCTGTCCGCGCGCGCCAATGATGATCGCCTCGTGCGGTTCATCCATGGTCAACACGTGCAGGATATTGCCGAACGGATCGAGTTGCGCGCGCACCGGGCGCGGCAGGTCGAGCTGCCAGCTCAGTACGTGTTGGCGCTCGCTGTCGTGGGGTGTGAGTCGCAGGTACTGGATGCTCGCGCGCACCTGATCTTCGTAGTGATAGGTGGTCTCGTGGCTAATGGAGAGTCTCATGCAGCCTCCAGGTAAGAACTGTGAATGGCGTTACCCAACTGGCGCACCAGCGGGATGAATTCGGTCAGCCAGGCGTGCAGGCCTTCCTCGAGAATTTCATTGATACCGGTGTAGCGCAGACGTGCGTCCATTTCCGCCGCCAAGCGCTGTGCGGGGCGGCCGTTAGCGCCCGGCAGTTGCGCAAGAATCTGGTCGATCTCCTCAGTGCAGGCCCTTAGCGAACGCGGTACATCGGCACGCAACAACAGCAACTCGGCAACATGCCGGGCGCCGGGCGCATCGCGATAGATTTCGGTGTAAGCCTCGAATGACGACAGCGCGCGCAGCAATGCACTCCACTGGTAATAGGCGTGGGCCGTGCCATCGCTGACCGCTTCGGCCTGATCACCGGCCATCTCATAACGCGCATCAAGCAGTCGCAGCGTGTTGTCGGCGCGCTCGATAAAGGTGCCGAGGCGAATAAAGCGAAAGGCATCGTTGCGCATGATCGTGCCGTAGGACGCACCACGGAACAGGTGCGAACGTTCCTTGATCCACTCGCAGAAACGGCTCATGCCGTAGCGGCTGAGGCCCTGTTCGGCGATCCCGCGAATCTCCAGCCACGTCGAATTGATGTTTTCCCACATGTCCGCCGTGATGCGCCCGCGCACAGCGTGTGCACTGGCTCGCGCCGCGCCGAGGCAGCTGTAGATGCTCGCCGGGTTGGCCGCATCAAGGGCGAAAAAATGCAGCAGGCGCTCGGCATGCAGTGCGCCGTGACGTTCCAGATAATCGTCGAGGGTGCCGGTGATCAGCAGCGGCATGGCCAGCTCGTGCAAACCATCGCCGCGACCGTCCTGCGGCATCAGCGACAGCGAATAACTGATGTCGAGCATCCGCGCGAGGTTTTCCGCCCGCTCCAGGTAACGCGACATCCAATACAGATCCGAGGCAGTTCTACTTAACATGGCAAGCTTCCTTCAATCCTCGACCACCCAGGTGTCCTTGGTCCCACCGCCCTGTGATGAGTTCACCACCAGAGAGCCTTCACGCAGCGCCACACGGGTCAAACCGCCAGGCACCACACGGGTTTCGCGACCGGACAAGACAAACGGACGCAAGTCGATATGGCGCGGCGCGATGCCGTTTTCGACAAAGGTCGGACAGGTCGACAGCGACAGCGTCGGCTGTGCGATGTACGCGTGGGGCTTGGCCTTGATCCGCTCGCGGAACGCGTCGATTTCCGCCGTCGTCGACGCCGGACCCACCAGCATTCCGTACCCGCCGGAGCCTTGGGTTTCCTTGACCACCAGATCTGGAAGATTGGCCAGCACATGGGAAAGTTCAGACGGATTGCGGCACTGCCAGGTCGGCACGTTCTTCAGGATCGGTTCTTCGTCGAGATAAAAACGGATCATGTCAGTGACAAACGGATACACCGATTTGTCGTCCGCTACGCCGGTACCGATGGCGTTGGCCAGCACCACATTGCCCGAGCGATAGGACGACAGCAGCCCCGGCACGCCGAGCATCGAGTCCGGGTTGAACGCCAACGGATCGAGGAATGCATCGTCGAGGCGGCGGTAAATCACGTCCACCGCTTTCGGGCCGTCGGTGGTGCGCATGAAGACTTTGTCGTCACGCACGAACAGATCCGCGCCTTCGACCAGTTCCACGCCCATTTCCCGCGCGAGAAACGCGTGCTCGAAGAACGCACTGTTGAAGCGCCCCGGCGTCAGCACCACCACGCTTGGGTCATCTATCGGACTTGAGCTTTTCAGGGTATCGAGCAACAGGTTCGGGTAGTGATCGATCGGGGCGATACGTTGCGCGGCAAACAGCTCCGGAAACAGGCGCATCATCATTTTGCGGTCTTCGAGCATGTAGCTCACGCCGCTCGGTGTACGCAGGTTGTCTTCGAGTACGTAATAAGTGCCGTCGCCATCACGCACCAGATCGACGCCGGAAATATGCGAATAGATATCGCGGTGCAGATCCAGCCCCTGCATCGCCAACTGATATTGCTCGTTGGCCAGCACCTGTTCGGCGGGAATGATCCCGGCCTTGATGATGCGCTGCTCGTGATAGAGGTCGGCGAGGAACATGTTCAGCGCCTTGACCCGCTGGATGCAGCCGCGCTCGACGATCCGCCATTCACTGGCGGGGATGCTGCGCGGAATGGTGTCGAAAGGAATCAGCCGCTCTGTGCCCTGCTCGTCCCCATAGAGCGTGAAAGTAATCCCGGCGCGATGGAACAGCAGATCGGCCTCGCGTCGCCGTTGGGCCAACAGCTCGTCAGGCGTGTCGGCCAGCCATCGGGCGAACTCCCGGTAATGCGGACGAACCTGGCCGCCGGCATCGTACATCTCATCAAAATAGGTGCGGATCATGCCGTACTCCTTGTCACCCGGACCTACAGGCCTTCGCAAGGCCCGTGCCATCGGCATAAACGCTTTGATTTCAATCGGTTGGATATTCACGCCACAGGCGCCGCACCATTCCTGTGCGGCAAATGCCCCAACCGGATTGCCCCCGCTTCATTGCGACGCACTGCATCGCCTATCACCAGCATAGTCAGAGTTGATTTCACTGCCCGGCGCTGCCTGCGGATAATCCGCGCATTCGCTGCAAAACTTCACCGCGGACAGCGCCGCGAAGTCGCCAGCTCAACTGACCTGGACTGCTCCCGCAGCCCGCCCCGCTGTAACCCTGACCGGTTTCCTCTCCTTATCGGTCTTCCCTTTTAGCCACCCTCTCCGGTGGCTTTTTTTTGCCCTGGATTCTTGTTTCAGGGTTTTGCCGCAGCGTTTATGGACACCAGAAACGACAACGGCCAACCCGAAGGTCAGCCGTTGCTCGATTGTCGCTGCAAGAGATCAATTCAAACGGTGGCGGTTGCGCACCTCCTGTTTCACACCCCAGCCTTCGATAATGCCGCCCAGCGGTTCGACCACGGCAGAGAAACCCTGCTCAAAGTCGCCGATATCGTCATACGTCGCATACATCACCTTGCTCAATTCCAGCGCCCACGCACCGTCATCACGCACGCTGACCTGGGCATTGATGGATTCACCGCGAAATTTGCCTGCCGCCCTGCGCGCCCGCTCCTCGTCCGGGAAAATGGCGTAGAACTCGATGGGATGGAATCGGGAAAAATCGAAACCGCCTTCTTTCATGCGGCGCAGAACATTGCTGCTGATGTCTTCTTGATAGGCTGTGCTCATGAATCGTCCCCCTCGCATAGATGGATAGACTTTCCGTATTCCCGCCCCGGGCCTCTGGCCTAAGTACTACGGCAACGTGGTTGCACGCGGGAAACAAGCATGTAGCTGACAAGACCAGACCTTAGCGATCCGTTCGCTGATCTCGCTTGCAGAGTAGCCCCAAGTTAGAGCTGCTGCCAAGGCCTGGTGTTAAAGGTGACAGGAAGAATGTCAGATGGGAGTGATGCTGCGGATTTCAATGCTGTTCTGGGTTTTCAGGCTTTTCACGCCCGCATCGGCGGTGCGCCCTTCCAGATCGTTCAGGTCCAGTTCGGCGGCGACGGGCAGAAGCCGAGCCTTGATCAATCGAGCGGCCTCATCGTCGCTGGGGCATTCCGCGCGCTCGAACACCTCATCGACAATTTCACCATGATCGTCCACGAAAGTGACTTTCCACTTTTGCATCGGTGCCTCCTCGATCAAACCCGCAAATGGGCTTACACCTATCTCGACTGTGTACGCCGAAAGTTGGTTCAAAAGGATTACAGCGCACGAACATGAATAAAACGACATCTACTGTAGGAGTGAGCCTGCTCGCGATGTCGATTTCCCATCCAACGGTGATGTTGGTAGACAGACCGTAATCGCGAGCAGGCTCACTCCTACAAGTTTTGCAGCGATTATTTAATCGTTGCTTGGCTTGTTGATCGCTTGCAGCACGTACTGCGGCAAGGCGAAGGCGCCGATGTGGATTTCCGGGTTGTAGTAGCGCGTGACGATGCCGCTGCCGATGAAGCGCTGCTGCAGGGTTTCACGGCTGAGCTTGCGGTAGGCCGGGTTGGTCGAGCCCCAGGCGAAGGTCATCGAACCGCCGATGTAGGTCGGCACGGCCGCCTGATAGAAGTGCCAGTCCGGAAACAGGCTGTTGAGGCGACCGGCGGTGGTTTTCACTTCGTCGATCTGCATGAACGGCGTGCCGTTCTGGGTCACGAGGATGCCGCCCTCGTTCAGGCAGCGGTGGCAGGCCTGATAGAAGTTTTCCGAGAACAGCACTTCGCCCGGGCCGATCGGGTCGGTGGAGTCGGAGATGATCACGTCGAATTTTTCCGTGGTGGTGGCGACGAAACGCATGCCGTCGTCGATCACCAGGTTCAGACGCGGATCGTCGTAGGCGCCGCTGGAGTGGTTCGGCAGGAACTCTTTGCACATGTCGACCACGGTGCCGTCGATCTCGACCATGGTGATGTGTTCAACGCCGGCGTGCTTGGTCACTTCGCGCAACATGCCACCGTCACCGCCGCCAATGATCAGCACGCGTTTGGCGCTGCCATGGGCGAGGATTGGCACATGCGTGAGCATTTCGTGGTAGATGAATTCGTCGGCTTCGGTGGTCTGGATCACGCCGTCCAGCGCCATCACCCGGCCCATGCGCGGATTCTGGAAGATCACCAGGTGCTGGTGTTCGGTGCGCACTTCGTGCAGCAGTTTTTCCATGCGAAAACGCTGGCCGTAGCCTTCGTAGAGGGTTTCCAGGTACTCGCTGGTTTTGGTGACGGTCATGGTGAAGTGCTCCGATGAATGCGCGGGCGCCGATCGTGGGGACGATCGCCCGGGAAAGGCGCGCATTCTACGTTGCCGAAGATGACAGGTCGAACCTCACTTCATCAGCAACCCACAATCCTTGTAGGAGCTGCCGAAGGCTGCGATCTTTTGACGTTGATTTTTAAAAGCAAGATCAAAAGATCGCAGCCTTCGGCAGCTCCTACAGGGGTATTGCGGTGTTAGCTGATTCAGATCCGCACGTTGCCCCGCGGTCCGGCAATCGCCCAGATGATCAGGCCCAGCACTGGCAGGAGGATGATCAGCAGCACCCAGACGATTTTCATCCCGGTGGTTGCGCCGCTTTTCAACACGTTGATGATGGCCCAGATGTCGAGGGCAAGGATGATCAGGCCGATCAGACCGTTGAACGTGGAACCCATGGTGTCGCTCCAGAATAGTGGCATGCACTTTTAGGATAGACGGTCGCGCGCAGGGTTCCCTTTTATTGCGCTCAGACGTGAACGGCGACCTTCAAGGCTTCCAGCGAAGGAGCGGCGGTGATGCCGACTTCGGCGCACAACTCCAGCACGCGTGGCACGTCGTTGCCGAAGACCAGCACCATTTGCAGCTCATCGTCGAGCAACTGACTGAAGTTCATCAGCGTGTAACCGCCGTTTTCCTTGTTCATGCTGCTCATCTGCACCTGAATGCGATTAAGCGCGGTCAGCGCTTCGGTCTTGGCCAGTTGCTTGGGCTTGAGGTTGAAATCCACGCCCGGGCCAAACGAGGCGACGATCTGCGCGAACAGGTCAACGTAGGTGTCGGCCTGAAACAGCACGGTTTCCGGCAGGCTGCCGACCACCACCCACTCGCCCAACGGAATCGGGAAGGTGTCGTCGTAGTTGATGTCGGGGTTGGCGGTCAGAAAGGCGTCGGCATCGGCGTAGGCTTGCGCCGCTTCGTCGGCCACGTTCAGGATCTCGTCCTCGCCCATGCAGCCGGAGCTGATTTTGCTGATGAGTTCGACGAGTGCGGCTTTCATGAGGGCGGATCCTGTGGGAGGTGAAATTTGAGGGCGCGGAGGATAACGCAGAAAGCAAAAGATCGCAGCCTGCGGCAGCTCCTACAGGTAAAGCGTTCGTCCGCGAAATGGGCGGCAAACGCAATCATTGTAGGAGCTGCCGGAGGCTGCGATCTTTTGATCTTATCAGCCCAACAATGTTTCCAGTTGCGCGGTGGTATCGACCGCGCCCATGGTGCGCGCCGCGTCCAGCGCGGTCACGCCATTGGCGTCCTTGGCTTGAGCGTTGGCACCTTTGCTGATCAGGTAATCAACGATTTCAACACGGTTGAACATCGCCGCCATCATCAACGCCGTACGTCCATCGAACGACGAGCCTTCGATCTCGGCCCCGGCCTCGACGAGCGCCTTGACCACCGCCAGATCACCTTTGAATGCCGCACCAGCAATCGGGCTCTGACCGTTGCCATTGCGCATTTCCGGGTCAGCCTTGTGTTTAAGCAGTACGTTCACCGCATCGACATGGCCGTAATAGCTGGCCAACATCAGCAGCGTGTCACCCTTGCTGTTCTTCAGGTTCACCGGCAAACCAGCGGTGACCAGGCGATCGAGCATCTCGGCATCACCGTCACGCGCCTTGTTGAAAACCTGCTCGGTGAATTCGGCAGCTTCTTCAGGGGTCATCTGGCGGCTTTGGTCGGACATGGGGCAACTCCACTTTCGGTCAATCGGAAAGCCGACAGTTTCCCGAGCGAGACGGTGGCTGTCACCCCCTTTTTCTCAAGCTGTCTCATAGCCAGATTCAATAACGATGTTTGCCCTGATGAATTTCCGCCAGCACCTCATCGGTCACCCGAACGTAAGTCTGCGTGCCGGGCAGCCAGGCGTAGATCGGATCATCGCCCGTCTGGCCCGGGTCGAAGCCTTCATTTTTTAGTCGGGTTTTCTGGTATTTGAAGGTGCCTGTGGTTTCCATTTTCACCTTCACCCGCAGAAATAACGGCACCGCGTAGGCCGGCATGCGTTCGCGGGCGAAGGTCAGCAACTCGGCGAAATCCAGCGTCGCGAGGGACTCCGCCGGCGTGATTGCCGCCATGCCGGCGCGGCCGTTGGTATTGCGGATTTCCACGCCATACGCCACCGCTTCGGAGATGTGCGGATGTTGCAGCAACAGGTTTTCGACTTCAGTGGTTGAAACGTTTTCGCCCTTCCAGCGATAGGTATCGCCGAGCCGATCAACGAATTGTGCATGGCCGAACCCGATGTTGCGCAGCAGGTCACCGGTGTTGAAGAAGCGGTCGCCCTTGGTAAATACGTCGTGCAGCACAACCTTGGCGGTTTTCTGCGGATCGGTGTAGCCGTCCAGCGGCGCCTTCTCGTCGATTCGCGCCAGCAACAGGCCCTGCTCGCCCTTGCCGACCTTGCGCATGAAACCGTCGGAACTGCGCAGCGGCTCACCGCTGTCATGGTCGTAGGCCACCAACTCCCAGGCCATCAGGGAAAAACCGATGGTGTTGTCGAAGTTGAGAATGTTGGTGAAGCCGATGTTGCCGTCGCTCGCCGCGTACAACTCACAGATGTGATCGACCGCAAAGCGCGTTTTGAACTCGGCCCAGGCGCCGGGGCGCAAGCCGTTGCCAATCATCTTGCGCACGTCGTGGCGGCTGTCATCGGCGCTGGCCGGTTGATCGACCAGATAACGGCACAGCTCGCCGACATAGCCGATGGTAGTCGCGCGGTAGCGGCGCACGTCAGTCCAGAACTGGCTGGCGCTGAATTTGCGCCGTATCGCGAAGCCCGAGGCGCCATTGACCGCCGAGCCCCAGCACACGCAAAGACCGGTGGCGTGATACAGCGGCAAGGTGCAGTAGACGACATCGTCGGGGCCCATGTTGAGGGCGATCATGCCGAAACTGGCGGAGCTGCGCATCCAGCGCCCGTGCTTGAACACGCCAGCCTTGGGCAGGCCGGTGGTGCCGGAGGTGTAGATGTAGAAACATGGATCGTCGAAAAACACCTGCTGACTGCTCGGCGGATTCTCGCTGGAAGCATCGGCACTGGCGCTGATCAGGTTCACGTAGCCTTCGGGCGCAATGCCCGGATGGCTATAGGTGTCCTGATCGGCGACAAACCAGGTGCGCGGCGCGGTAATCGCCACTTGGTCGCGAATCGCCGCATAAGCCGGAACCAGTTCTTCACCCACGACAATCGCCACCGGCGCCACCAGATTCACACTGTGGATCAGCGTGTCGCGAGTCTGCGAGGTATTGAGCAGCGCGCTGACCGCGCCGACCTTGGCCAGCGCCAGAATGGTCACCAGCAATTCCGGGCGGTTTTCAATAAACACCGCGACTACATCGCCCTTGCCGATGCCCTGTCCATTCAGATAGTGAGCGATGCGGTTGGCCCAGTGGTTGACCTGCGCATAGGTCAGCAGCACATCGCCCTGCAATAACGCCGGGCCCTCGGGATTGCGCAGCGTCGCTTGTTCGAATGTCCAGCCAAGGCCACAGCTTTGGGTCGGATCCGTGACTTTGGCCACCTTCATACCTTTGACCACCCGTGGGATGGCTTTGGCAATCATCGGCAGTTTGCGGAGCATCATGCCCCAGGTAATCGTGTCGCTTGGCGCGTGACTCATGGAAGCTCCCCGTTCGACCTTGGCGTGCAGGCCGATGTTTTTATTTTTCGGGCTTTGGCTTGAAGCAACCCGCGCATTCGAGTGCGGGTCGAGATCGAAAATACGTCAGCGCTTCTCGCGCTGTACACGCGGTTTTTGCAATGTTTTGTATCCACTGATGGGGGGAACGGCCGCGATGATCGCCGGGCAATCTATTGGTTCCGTCAATTCGACAACGATCCCGCAAAATGCAGGATGCACGATGGCCATTCATGCAGATTGCACGACCCCTGCAAATTGCATTGTTTTTAAGTTGTTGATTTATAAGAATTTTTTATTTAACAAATGCTGGCACAATCGCTGCAACCTCCTCTGCATGCTTGCCATTCAAGTGCATACGGAGCTGAAAGACATGAGCCTGATCCAAGAAAAATTTACCTCCCTGTTCTCCAACTTCGACGTCACCACTGCGCCACGTCCCGATGGCGGGATTCTGCTGACTCTGCGCAGCAGCGACGGCAAAGTGTTTAAACGCGCACTGACTTATCAACAACTGCATGCCGGCGACCAACTGTCGTGGGCGATCAGCGCGATTCGCCGTGACCTGGCCGAGCAAGCCAGTGAGCTGCCGCAGATCGCGATGCTGCAGAGCCAGCAGCGTTTTGCGCTGCCGACGTATCACTCGCTCTAACGCATAAACCGCTTTAAACAAAACAGGCCGTGGAGCTCTCGCTTCACGGCCTGTTTTTTTTGTGCGCGATTTATCGCGATCGCGATCTCAACTGCGATCGCTAACTCTTTGTAGGAGCTGCGGAACGCTGCGATCTTTTGATCCTGATTCTAAAAACAAGATCAAAAGATCGCAGCGTTCCGCAGCTCCTACAGGGATTGCGTGGGTTAGAAGGCTTCGGGTTCGATGCCGGTGAAGGTGTCGACGGTGATGTGGCTGCCCAGCTCGCCGCCTTCTCGGGCCAGGCCGCAGGTTTGCAGGCCGGCTGCTTGCGCGGCGTCGAGTTCTTCGACGATGTCTGAGAGGAATAGAATTTCCTCAGGCGCGACGCCAATCGCTTGCTGAATATTGGTGTACGACTGCGCCTCACGCTTGGGCCCCGACGTGGTGTCGAAATACCCGCTGAACAGCGGCGTCAAATCCCCCGCCTCGGAACAACCGAAAATCAGCTTCTGCGCCTGAATCGACCCCGATGAATACACAAACAGTTGATAACCCGCCGCATGCCAGCGTTGCAGCGCTTCGACCGCGTCCGGGTAAACGTGCCCTTTCAACTGCCCGGCGTGATAACCCTGGGCCCAGACCATACCTTGCAAGGCCTTGAGTGGCGTGGCTTTGCGATCCTCCTCGATCCAGCTCAAGAGAATTTCAACAACCCGTTCAACATCCGCCTGCGGTGCATTGCTGTCACGGCGCACGGCGTCGAGTTGCTCAGCAACATCGGCACGTTCGGCGTTCTGCCGAACGAAATCCGGCAGATGTCTGGCCGCATACGGAAACAGCACGTCAAACACGAAACTCACCGCGCTGGTAGTGCCTTCGATGTCAGTGACAATGGCTTTGATCGACATCGAATCAGTCCTCCAGACGCGGGAAACGGCCGGCGATGTCTTCGCCGGTGAAGTTGGCAACCCAGCCTTCAGGGTTGTTGAACAGGCGGATCGCCACGAAGTGCGGGTGCTCGCCCATGTCGAACCAGTGCTTGGTGCCGGCCGGTACCGAGATCAGGTCGTTCTTTTCGCACAGCACGGCGTAGACGTAATCGTCGATATGCAGGGTAAACAGGCCACGACCAGCGACGAAAAATCGTACTTCGTCTTCGCCATGGCGATGTTCTTCGAGGAACTTGGCGCGCAATTCGGCTTTTTGCGGGTGATCGCTGTTCAGGCTGATCACGTCGACGGTGATGTAACCGCGCTCGGTCATCAGCTTGTCGATCTGTTCCTTATAAGCGCTGATCACTTCTTCCTGGGTGGCGCCGGGCTGGATCTTCGCAGCGGCTTGCCAGCGGTCGAAACGCACGCCCTGCTCGGCCAGGGTCGAGGCGATGTCTTCGAAGTGGGTCAGCACCTTGTTCGGAATGTCAGGGCTGGATACGTGATAGACGGACAGGCTGCTCATTGGGGCAATTCCTCGGTATCGGCCTTGCCGTCCGGTTCTTGCAGACCGGTCGGGCACAGCATTTCATCAGGCAAATGGGCTGCTTCTGGTGAAGTCAGCCTTGGCGGTTCATGACGCTGCGGGTTTTCAACTCGCATTCAAACAGAAATTCAAAGGCCTCGATCTGCCGCAGCGCGTCGTTCATCTGCGCGCCCCAGGTGTAGAGGCCGTGGCCGCGAATCAGATAACCGACGCAATCGGGATGGGCGTCGAGCCAAGGCTGCACCTTGGCGGCGAGGCGTGCAATGTCCTGATCGTTGTCGAAAATCGGCACACGCACTCGCGATTCGTGGGTCGAGATGCCGCTGAAGGCTTTTTGCAGCTCGTAGTCTTCGAACTCGATGAAGTCTTCCGGGGTCAGGCGCGACAGCACCGTGGCATTCACCGAGTGGGTGTGCAGCACCGCGCCGATCTCCGACCGCCAGCTATACAGCTGAGTGTGCAACAGGGTTTCGGCGGACGGCTTTTTGCCTGGTTCCAGGCTGTTGCCCGACAGATCGGTGGCGAGCACATCGTCCAGGCCCAACTGGCCCTTGTGCTTGCCCGACACAGTCAGCAGCGCTTCGCTCGGCGACAGGCGCGTCGAGTAATTGCTGCTGGTGGCCGGCGACCAGCCGCGGCCATACAGAAAACGCCCGGCGTCGACGATTTGCTGGGCGAGTTGTTCACGCGTAAGGCTCATGGCCTGTCCTCTTGCATACGTGTGGCAATGATAACGGCAGCAGCGAGCGCCGCGAGACTGGCAATACTAAAGGTCAATGTTGCGCCGAGTGCATTCCAGCTGTACCCGGAATACAACGCGCCGAGCGCACCGCCGGTGCCGGCGAGTGCGGCGTACAGCGCCTGGCCCTGCCCTTGCTGACGCGCACCGAAGCTACGTTGCACGAAGGCGATGGCAGCGGCGTGAAAACTGCCAAAGGTTGCCGCGTGCAGAATCTGCGCGAACAACAGCACCCACAGGAACTCGGCGAACGAACCTAGCAGCAACCAGCGCAGCGCCGCCAGCAGAAAACTCGCCAGCAATACGCGGCGCAGGGAAAACCGCGCAAGAATCCGGCTCATGGCCATGAACATCAACACTTCGGCGACCACACCCACGGCCCAGAGCATGCCGATCGTGCCGCGTGTGTAGCCGAGTCGTTCCAGGTGCAAGGTGAGAAAGGTGTAATACGGGCCGTGGCTCATCTGCATCAGCGCCACGCAAGCGTAAAACGCCAGCACGCCGGGATTGCGCAGCTGTTTGAGAAAGCCATCGCCGCTCGGCCGATTGCCTTGCGGCGGTTGCGCGTTCGGCACCCACAAACTGCTAAGGACGATGCCGGCCATGATCAGCACCAGCGCCGCCGGGTAGATATCGAGGCTGAGCCATTCGAACAGCCGCCCCAGCGCGACCACGGTGATGATGAAACCGATCGAGCCCCACAGGCGAATCTGACTGTAGCGCGAGGTCTGCCCCTGCAAATGCGCCAGGGTGATGACTTCAAACTGCGGCAGCACCGCGTGCCAGAAAAACGCATGCAGCGCCATGACCATCGCCAGCCAGGCGTAGGTTTTGCTGACGAAAATCAGCGAGAAGGTCAGCAGCGTACACACCGCGCCGAAACGCACAATGGCCAAGCGTTTGCCGGTGTAATCACCGAGCCAGCCCCAGATGTTCGGCGCCACACAGCGCATCAACATCGGGATGGCGACCAGTTCACCGATCCGCGCAGGACTGAAGCCGAGGTGATCGAAGTACAGCGCCAGAAACGGCGCTGTCGAACCGAGCAAGGCGAAATAGAACAGATAGAAACTGGACAGCCGCCAGTACGGGAGCGCCGTCACGGTTATGCCGCGACGGCTTCAGAGCCTGCCATCAAAGCTGACCCAGCACCGGCGTGCTCACACGCACATCGGCGTTCTGACCACGGTGGCGCAGCAGATGATCCATCAGCACGATGGCCATCATCGCCTCGGCAATCGGCGTGGCGCGGATGCCGACGCACGGGTCGTGACGGCCCTTGGTGATGACGTCGACCGGATTGCCGTGAATGTCGATCGAACGACCCGGGGTGGTGATACTCGATGTCGGCTTCAACGCCAGATGGGCAACGATCGGCTGACCGGAAGAGATGCCACCGAGGATGCCGCCCGCGTTGTTGCTAAGGAAACCTTGCGGGGTCAATTCATCGCGGTGTTCGGTACCGCGCTGGGCGACCGAAGCGAAACCAGCGCCGATTTCCACGCCTTTGACGGCGTTGATGCTCATCAGCGCATGGGCCAGCTCAGCGTCGAGACGGTCGAAAATCGGCTCGCCCAGACCGGGCATCACGCCTTCGGCGACGACGGTGATCTTCGCCCCGACCGAGTCCTGGTCGCGACGCAATTGATCCATGTAGGCCTCAAGCTCAGGAACCTTGTCCGGGTCAGGGCTGAAGAAAGCGTTCTCTTCCACCGAATCCCAGGTCTTGAACGGGATTTCGATCGGGCCGAGCTGGCTCATGTAACCACGAATCACGATGCCCTGGGTGGCCAGGTATTTCTTCGCAATCGCACCGGCCGCCACGCGCATCGCGGTTTCGCGCGCCGAGCTACGGCCACCGCCACGGTAGTCGCGCTCACCGTATTTATGGTGGTAGGTGTAGTCGGCGTGGGCCGGGCGAAACAGGTCCTTGATCGCCGAGTAGTCCTTGGACTTCTGGTCGGTGTTGCGAATCAGCAGGCCGATCGAGCAACCGGTGGTGCGCCCTTCGAACACGCCGGAAAGGATTTCGACTTCGTCGGCTTCCTGACGCTGGGTGGTGTGGCGGCTGGTGCCCGGCTTGCGACGATCGAGGTCGCGCTGCAGGTCTTCGAGGGAAATCTCCAGGCCCGGCGGGCAGCCGTCGACAATGGCGACCAACGCCGGACCATGGCTTTCGCCAGCGGTGGTGACAGTGAACAACTTGCCGTAGGTATTGCCGGACATGCAGGACGCTCCGTGAAATCAAACCCAAATTCGTGATGCGCGCCAGTATACGCAGGCTAACCGAGTAGTTCATCCTCGAACCTTAGTGGTGCGGGTGAGTCCAACCGGCATCTTGGCGAATGATGGCGTGATGATGCTGCGAGTTTTGATCTTGAGTCTTACCCTCTTTACAGGCTTTGCCCAAGCGACGGTCCTACAACGCCCGGTCACTTTGGATACCGGCACTGGCGAACTTTTCGGCTCGCTGCTGCTGCCAAAATCCGACAACCCGGTGCCGGTTGTCCTGATTATTTCTGGCTCGGGTCCTACGGATCGTGACGGAAACAACCCTGACGGCGGACGCAACGATAGCCTCAAGCGTCTGGCCTGGGTGCTGGCCAAACACAACATCGCCAGCGTGCGTTACGACAAGCGCGGGGTGGCCGCGAGCCTGGCAGCGACGCCGGATGAGCGCAATTTGTCGATCGAAGCCTATGCGGCAGACGCGGTAGCGTGGGGGCAGAAGCTCAAGGCCGATCGGCGTTTCGGCAAGTTGATTCTGCTCGGCCACAGCGAAGGCGCACTGATTGCCAGCCTTGCCGCGCCAAAAGTCGATGCGGCGGCGGTGATTTCTCTGTCCGGCAGCGCCCGCCCAGTCGATCAGGTGATCCGCGAACAATTGGCCCGCAGCCTGCCGCCGCCACTGATGCTGCGCAGTAACGAACTGCTCGACAGCCTCAAGGCCGGTCACACCGACGACAATGTGCCACAGCCGTTGCAGGTGATTTTCCGCCCGAGTGTGCAGCCGTATCTGATTTCGCTGTTCCGTCAGGATCCGGCAAAAGCCTTCGCGCAATTGAAGATGCCGGCACTGATTGTTCAGGGCAGCAACGATATCCAGGTGGGCACCGAGGACGCGAAACGCCTCAAAGCCGTCAAACCGGACGCCGAGCTGGTGGTGATCGAAGGCATGAACCACGTCATGCGCATCGTGCACAACGATATGAAGCGGCAATTGGCTTCGTACAAGGATCCGAATTTGCCGCTGGCAGCGGAACTGGGCAGCAAAATCATCGAATTTATTGACGGACTTCGCGCCAGTTGAGCGTTGTTTGCCCTCTAGTCCTGCAAAAAACGGCCGATAAGCCTTTGTCGCCAGCGCAATGGCTGGCGACAAGCAGGGCTTGGACAGGATCTCGCCGTTATGACTGATACCCAGACTTCACCCGACACCACCGCTGAAAAAGACGCACCGCCAGCGGTCGAGCTGCCGTGGGCGGATGTCCACGTCGAGCACCACAAGATGCTCCGCCTGGCCCCGCTGCAGACCGACCGCAACACCGGCGGCCGTCCCTTGCGCTTCGTCGAATTCGGCTATGCCGAGCGCAACAGCAAAGAAAAAAGCCTGATGCGCATGGCGATCAAACTGCCGGGCCAGCGTGTGCGCAAAGAGCAGAATCAGCTGGATGTGTGGGTGGATCACACCACCAAGCGTGTGCACTTCGGCCCGGACAGCGGCCTGCAAATCGAACCGATGAACCGTGGCATTGGCCGCTATCTGGCCGCGCAGGGCATCAATTGGGCGAAAAAACGCTGGCCCACCTACACCGTCGACGGTATGGACTTGAACAACAAGGACGCGCTCAACGAAGACACACGTCTGCGTCGCGATCACTTTTTGCGGGTGCACGGTTTTGATGTGGTGTACGCCGATGCCCAACATTTGAAGGGCAGCGTCAAGGAAGTACAGGTCGGTGATCTGCTCGGCGACTGGAACAGCGAAAAGCTGCAGATCGTCGAAATTCTTGAAGCGGCGCAGATGCTCCAGCAGGCCGAGCAGAATCTGGCCGAGCAGGAAGTGAAGCTGAAGAAGCAGGAAGAGAAAGTCAGCAAGTTCAAGCGTGAGGACGCGGGGTTGCGCTTTACCATTACCTGTCTGGTGGCGTTTGCGGTGTTTCAGGCGGGGCTGTTGATCTGGATTGCTACGCACCGGTAGATCAAAAGATCGCAGCCTTCGGCAGCTCCTACATTGGAATGCGGTAATCCCTGTAGGAGCTGCCGAAGGCTGCGATCTTTTGCTTTTAACGGGTCAGACGCGGGAAGCGAACAAGGCCTGATGATCGCGGCACTGTTCCGCCGTCAGCATGAACACCCCATGCCCGCCGCGCTCGAATTCGAGCCAGGCGAAATCGACTTCCGGGTACAGCGCGTCAACGTGCACCTGGCTGTTGCCCACTTCAACGATCAACAAGCCCTTCTCGGTCAGATGATCGGCCGCTTCAGCGAGCATGCGTCGAACCAGATTCAGACCATCATCGCCACACGCCAGACCCAGCTCGGGCTCATGCTGATATTCGTCCGGCATGTCGGCGAAATCTTCCGCATCCACGTAAGGCGGGTTCGACACGATCAGGTCGAAGCGCTGACCCGGCAACCCATCAAAACCATCGCCCTGCACGGTGTACACGCGCTCATCGACACCATGACGCTCGATGTTCTGATTGGCCACTTCCAGCGCTTCGAACGACAGATCCGCCAGCACCACTTCGGCATTCTGGAACTCGTAGGCACAGGCGATACCGATGCAACCGGAGCCGGTGCACAGGTCGAGGATGCGCGCAGGTTCGGTGCCGATCCACGGGGCGAAGCGGCTTTCGATCAGCTCGCCAATCGGCGAACGCGGGATCAACACGCGCTCATCGACGATAAACGACATGCCGCAGAACCACGCTTCGCCCAACAGGTAAGCGGTGGGAATGCGCTCTTCGATGCGGCGCTTGAGCAGGCGTTGCAGGTTGACCAGTTCGTCGTCTTCCAGCGCGCAATCGAGGTAGCTGTCGGCAATTTCCCACGGCAGGTGCAACGCTCCCAGCACAAGCTGCCGGGCTTCGTCCCAGGCATTGTCGGTGCCATGGCCGAAAAACAGATCCTCCCCATGGAAGCGGCTGACGGCCCAACGGATATGGTCACGCAGGGTACGAAGTCGGGAAGTGATCACGGGGCAGAACTCCAGAAAAAACGACTGGCGATTCTACCAGCCAAAACGCGTGACGACGACGCAGGAAAATCATCCGGGCGACGGTAGGAGTTTTCTGTTTTTTGCACCGGCTATTGAACAGAACGTGTAACTTGACAAGGCTGCAGGCCAGTAACGACGGTGCCTACGATGGTAGCGATTCACAGAACCGCTCAGCCAGAGGACAATGTCGCAAAAGCCCCACCCCAAGGAGCCCCAGAATGTCCGTTCCAAAAACGATGTTTCAACTCAGCGGTCGCGGTTACGCAGCGGCCACACTGAGCCATGCCACCGTGGTCATCATCGATGCCCAGAAAGAGTACCTCAGTGGCCCGCTGGCCCTGAGCGGCATGGACGCGGCCGTCGCGAACATCAAACAAGTGGTTGCCGCAGCCCGTGCAGCCGGTCGGCCGATCGTGCACGTGCGTCACCTCGGCACCGTCGGTGGCCTGTTCGACCCGCAGGGCGAACGCGGCGAATTCATCCCCGGCCTTGAGCCACAAGGTGATGAAACCATCATTGGCAAACTGCTGCCGAGCGCGTTCCATGGCACCGAGTTGCTCGATCGTCTGCAAAACCTTGGCTCGCTGGATTTGATCGTTTGCGGTTTCATGAGCCACTCCAGCGTCAGCACCACGGTGCGCGCGGCGAAGAACCTCGGTTTCCGTTGCACTCTGGTGGAAGACGCCTGCGCCACTCGCGACTTGCCGTTCAAGGGCCGCGTCCTCAGCGCCGCCGTGGTGCAGGAAGCGGAAATGGCGATCATGGCCGACAACTTCGCCACCCTCGCGTTGACGCAAGACCTGATCTGATCTGCTCGGATGAGCGGCTCAGCGCGCCGCTCATCCGCAAAGTCCTCTCATTTGCCGCAAATGCCATAGCCTCAGGAACAACCCGGTCAACTCCCGGTCGAAGGGCCGATACCCATTGAGGAAGGTCGGAATGAAGTTATCCGATGGATTTGACGCACGCCGCTTGCGGCCCAAAGGCCAAAGCAACTGGCGTTTTCGATTCGGCGCAGCGATCGCCGCCATTCTGGCGACGTTCGGTGTGCTGCTGGCAATGGCCGGGGCGGCCAGCCTGCTCGGGCGCCCACCAGCGCTCGGTGACTTGAACGCCACGCCGATGGGCTCGGCGATCATTCTGGCGGTCGGTTTACTGTTTCTGTATTTCGGTGTTGCCCTGTGGCGCCGCTGCCGCCGTCGCGCACGGCAATCGCGGGAACTGAACATGTCCCCGCACTTGATGAAAAAACACGACTGAATCACCGGCCTGGCTTTTTGCCGGGCCGTTTTGTTTCGACTTGGGTAAACTGGCCGCCCTTCGCGGAGGCTGACATGCAAGACGACGATTTTTCCCTGTTCAAAAGTGCGATCCAAGGCGTCAAGCCGATCAAGCACGACCGCGCCGACACCGGCAAACCCAAGGCTGACCGCGCACAGATTGCCAAGCTGCGTCAGTCGGCCACCGTGCGCACTGACACCGCTACCGTTGATGGTCTGTCCGATCAGTTTGTGATCGACGTCGGCCCGGAAGACGAGTTGATGTGGGCGCGTGACGGCGTGCAGGAAAGTCAGATGCGCAAGCTCAAGGTCGGCCAGATCCCGTTCGAAGGCAGCCTCGACCTGCATGGCATGAGCGTCGAGAAAGCCCGCGAAACCCTCTGGGCCTTTCTCGCTGAAGCGACCAGGTTCGAAATCCGCTGCGTGCGCGTCACCCACGGCAAGGCTGTGCGCCTGGACGGCAAGCGGCCGATGATCAAAAGCCACGTCAACACCTGGCTGCGTCAACATGCGCAGGTCCTGGGTTTCTGCTCATGCCAGGCCAAACACGGCGGGGCCGGTGCGGTTTACGTGATGCTTAAACGCACCATGATGGAAGGTCGCGACGAATAATCCCGTTACACCGAACTTGCAGGGTTGTGTCCGCCACCGTACCCTTGCCCTTTGCGAAAATCCCCACAGGTAGTTTCATGTCCCTGGAACAGAATTACACCGCGATTCTCGGCCAATTGGGCGAGGACGTTTCCCGCGAGGGCCTGCTCGACACGCCAAAGCGTGCCGCCAAAGCCATGCAGTACCTCTGCCGCGGTTATGAACAGACGCTCGAAGAGGTCACCAACGGTGCCCTGTTCAGCTCCGACAACAGCGAAATGGTGCTGGTCAAGGACATCGAGTTGTACTCGTTGTGCGAGCACCACCTGCTGCCGTTCATCGGCAAGGCGCACGTTGCGTACATCCCGAGCGGCAAAGTGCTGGGCCTGTCGAAAGTCGCGCGGATCGTTGATATGTACGCCCGCCGTCTGCAGATTCAGGAAAACCTCAGCCGTCAGATCGCCGATGCTGTGCAACAAGTCACCGGCGCGCTGGGCGTTGCCGTGGTGATCGAGGCCAAGCACATGTGCATGATGATGCGCGGTGTCGAGAAACAGAATTCGTCGATGATCACCTCGGTGATGCTCGGTGAGTTCCGTGAAAACGCAGCGACCCGCAGCGAGTTTCTCAGCCTCATCAAGTAATTTGCAGCACGAAGAAAACCGGCATTCATCGCCGGTTTTTTTTCGTCCGTGAAAAATCGGGTAAGCTGCGCGCCTTTCTCAATCTGCACCGTGAGGCTTCAACGTGTTCGTCAAAGCGCTTCGTGTCGGCCTCGGCCAACTGGTTATCTTCATCGACTTCATCACCCGTCCGGGCAAGAAAAAACGCCCCGCCGCTGCTCAGGCGCAAGTGGATGCTGCCGCGAAAGATCTGACTTTGTATCAGTTCCACGCTTGCCCGTTCTGCGTGAAAACCCGCCGCACCTTGCGTCGTTTGAATGTGCCGGTGACGCTGAAGGATGCGAAGAACAACGAGCAGGATCGTCAGGCCCTGCTGGATCAGGGTGGCCGGATCAAGGTGCCTTGCCTGCGCATTGAAGAGAATGGCCAGACCACCTGGATGTACGAGTCCAAGGTGATTATTGATTATCTGGATAAGCGATTTGCGACGGTCTGATGATTATGTGGTGATGCTGATGGCCTCATCGCTGGCAAGCCAGCTCCCACAGGTTTTGTGAACGCCACAGATCACTGTGGGAGCTGGCTTGCCAGCGATGAAGCTCTCTCAGCCACTGTAAATCCCAGACAAAAACAAACCGGCCCTTGAGCCGGTTTTTTTGCTTTTCAGGCCGCTTTTTCCAGCTGCGCCTGGCGCACCACCGCCGCCAGTCGCTTCAAACCTTCATCCAACCGCGCCGGATCGATGTGGCTGAAATTCAGACGCAAATGTCCGTAATGATTTTCCGGTTCCGGAAAAAACGGCTCCCCCGGCATGAACGCCACGTCATTGGCCAACGCCTCATTGAGCAACGTTCGCGTATCCAGCGGTTGCTTGAGCGTCAGCCAGAAAAACAGCCCGCCTTGCGGCGTATTCCAATCCGCCAGATCAGAAAAATGCGTTTCCAGCGCCGCTTGAAAGGCATCGCGCCGCTGCCGATAAAACCCACGCAATTCGCTCAAATGCTGTTGATATTGCTCAGTGCCGATCCATTGCAGCGCCTGCCACTGCCCAATGCGGTTAGTGTGCAGATCCGCCGATTGCTTGAGCTTGAGCAGGTGCGGAAACAGGTCCGGGCTGGCAATCAGATAGCCAACACGCAGACCAGGCAGCAAAGTTTTCGACACGGTGCCGGTGTAGATCCAGCTGGATTTCTTCAGGCGCCCGGCAATCGGTTTGGCGCTGCCGCCATCGAACGTCAGTTCACGGTAAGGCTCATCTTCGATCAGCGTGACGCCAAACTCGTCAAGCAAAGCCGCTACCGCTGCACGTTTTTCTTCGCTATAGCGCACGGCGGACGGGTTCTGGAATGTTGGAATCAGATAGATGAACGCTGGACGATGCTGCTCCAGTCGCTCGCGCAATTGCGCCAGATTCAGGCCGTCGGACTCCTGCGCCACGGTCAGGCAATCGGCGCCGAACAGCTGAAAAATCTGCAACGCAGCCAGATAGGTCGGCGCCTCCAACAGAATCTCGGTGCCCTTGTCGATGTACAACTTGGCCGCCAGATCGAGGGTTTGTTGCGAACCGCTGACCACCAATACCTGACTCGCCGCGCATTCCAGCCCGAGCGCCCTCGCCTCCGCCGCCAACGCTTCGCGCAATGCCGGCTCGCCTTCACTCATGCCGTATTGGCCGAGCGCCAGCGGCATGTCGGCCCACTCGACCTTGGGCAGCATGGCTTCGGCCGGCAAACCGCCTGCGAACGACATGACCTCCGGACGCTGAGCGGCGGCAAGGATTTCACGGATCAAAGAACTTTTAAGGCGCGAGACACGTTCGGAAAAAGCCATGGCGGTCACCGGTAGCAAGGAATGCGAAAAATGAGTCAAACTTATTGACTGAAATTACGACAGCTTGAGCGAGTACGTCAACATGCTTGACCTTAAAAATCCGTCCAGTCAGCAGCAGGCGATGGAAGCGTTTTTCTTCGGCTATCAGGCGTTCACCGCCAAGGCTGACGAAATGCTCGAGCGGCGCGGCCTCTCCCGAGTGCATCAGCGCATTGTGTTTTTCATCGCGCGCTATCCGAATTTGAGTGTGAAGGAATTACTGGAGTTGCTCGGGGTGAGCAAACAGGCGCTGAACATGCCATTGCGGCAGTTGCAGGAAATGCATCTGGTCGACAGCGTGGCGTCGCAAGCTGACAAGCGTAAGCGGCTGCTGGAGCTGACGACCGAGGGGGCGAAATTTGAACAGGCCCTGCGGCGTGAGCAGGTGAAGCTGCTGGAGCGGGTGTTTGCAGAGGCTGGGGAAGCGGCAGTGAATGGCTGGTTGGCGGTGAATCTGGCACTGGGGAAAAGTCAGACGGCTCTCGATTGAGGGGCCCGCACAGGCGATATATCGCTATCGACGGAACTTTCGTAAACAAAACCAAAAACAATATTTGCTTTATTTGTACACAAAAGCATAATCCACAGCGTGCGAGTTCCTGACCGCATGGTCAACAAATTCGCAAGTGCCTCAAAGGGCCGCTGCCACCCCTCATGGGTCCGGCCCTGGAAATAACAATAAAACTCTTGAGGAGTACTCGCTGTGGAAAGCCGCAAATCCGAAGCATCGACGCTGGATCTCTCGCCACCATTACGCACTGGCCTGCTGGAGCGCTTGTTCAAACTCAGCTTGCATGGCACCACGGTGAAGACCGAGCTGATTGCCGGTCTGACAACCTTCATCACCATGGCTTACATCATCTTCGTCAACCCGAACATCATGGCCGATGCCGGGATTGACCACGGTGCAGCCTTCGTCGCCACCTGTATCGCCGCTGCGCTGGGCTGCCTGTTGATGGGCCTATACGCCAACTGGCCAGTGGGTCTGGCGCCGGGCATGGGCCTCAACGCGTTCTTTACCTACACCGTGGTCGGCACCATGGGCTACAACTGGGAAACTGCGCTGGGTGCGGTGTTCGTCTCCGGTGTGCTGTTCATGATCCTGACCTTCTCGCGGATTCGCGAGTGGCTGCTCAACAGCATTCCGGTCAGCCTGCGTTTTGCGATGGGTGCCGGTGTCGGTCTGTTCCTTGGCCTGATCGGTCTGAAAACTGCGGGCATCGTCGTCGATAGCCCGGCAACCCTGATCAAGCTCGGCTCCCTGCGCGAACCTGGCCCGCTGCTCGCCGCCATCTGCTTTCTGATGATTGCGATCCTCAGCTACCACAAAGTCTTCGGCGCGATCCTCATCAGCATCATCACCGTGACCCTCGCCGGTTGGGGCCTGGGCATCGTGCACTACGAAGGAATCATGTCGACTCCGCCAAGCCTTGCGCCGACCTTCATGGCGATGAACGTGGCCGGCGTGTTCAACGTCAGCATGATCAGCGTGGTCCTGGCCTTCCTCTTTGTGCACATGTTTGACACCGCCGGCACCCTGATGGGCGTGGCCCAGCGCGCCAATCTGGTCAACGCTGACGGCCGTATCGAAAACCTCTCCCGCGCCATGAAAGCCGACAGTGCTTCCAGCGTTTTCGGCGCCGTAGTCGGTGTTCCACCCGTTACCAGCTATGTGGAAAGTGCTGCCGGCGTCGCCGCTGGTGGTCGGACTGGTCTTACCGCAGTCACCGTAGGTGTGCTATTTATAGCGGCGATGTTTTTCGCACCGCTGGCTGGCATGATTCCCGCTTACGCCACCGCCGGTGCACTGATCTACGTCGCGATGCTGATGATGGGCGGCATGGCCCACATCGAGTGGGACGAAGCCACTGACGCGATCCCGGCCATCGTTACCGCGATCATGATGCCGCTGACCTTTTCGGTCGCCGACGGTATCGCGCTGGGCTTCATCACCTATGTGGCGTTGAAGGCCGGGACCGGCAAGTACAAGGAAATTTCCGTGAGCCTGTGGGTGCTCTGCGCGATCTTCATCGCCAAGTTCATCTTCTTGTAAGCGTTACGCGGTTCAAGCGTCAAAACGGCCTCACCCTCGCGGGTGGGGCTTTTGCACATTCTTGAGTACAACAAAAAAAGGAGGAAAGTGATGAGTCTGGAAACCTGGCTGCTGTTCAGCGGTGCTGCGCTGGTGGTGATTCTGATTCCGGGACCACTGTCGTTGTTGATGATCAGCAACAGTCTTAATTATGGTTTGCGCCGCTCGTATCCGGCATTTCTCGGCGGCGTATTTGCCTCGATCTGCTTGCTCAGTGCTTCGGCGCTGGGGCTGGGTGCCTTATTACTGGCGTCGGAGCAACTGTTCAGTGCCCTGAAAATCGTCGGCGGCCTGTATCTGTTCTATCTCGCCTGGCAGAGCTGGCAGCAATCGCGCCAGCCTTCGGTAGGCGCCGTCGTGCCACAAGCGGCAGCCGTTCCACGTTTTCGCGCACTGTTCGGCCGCGCTTTCGTACTCGGCGCGAGTAACCCGAAAGACATCCTGTTTTTTGCCGCCTTCCTGCCGCAATTCCTCAGCGCCGAACAGCCGTTTCTGCCGCAATTACTGATGATGATCGCCACCTGGACCCTGCTGGACCTGCTGTGCAAATTGGCCTACGGACTGGGTGCCCACGGCGCAGCGCGTTATCTGCGCAGTGGCAAAGGCCAGAGCTGGTTCAACCGGATCAGTGCCGGGCTGTTCGGCGGCGCAGGGGCTGCGTCGTTGCTCAGTAGCCATTGAGTGGTTTTTATCGTTACTTCACTGACTGAGCGTTAGTTATCCCCAGCCATTCTGACTTGGAACAGTCCACTCAGAATGGCTTTCTCGGCAACCATTCGTGTTGCCGATTGTTAATCCCTTCCGGCGATTAATTCATCCCTTCATATGCAATACATCGCAACAACACGTTTATGTACAACCTTTGAAAGGCAACCGTACTATCGCGTCTCGTTTTAACAACAACCGCCTGAACAAGGAAGTTCAAATGGCCACCCTGATACGCAAAGCCTCAACTGAAAACATTCCAGTAAGCCCCGACCCGATAACGATCAAGGATCCGGTGATCATTACGGACATGAACTTTGAAGCCAATGAACGCAATGCTTCCACCCTTGACTTTTATAACGATGCCAAGACAGACACGGACGTGCAGAGCCGCCGAAAAACAGATCAATTGAATGTTGTCGACAGTTTGTTTGGCCCCATTCAGATAGGCGAAATCTCGGTAACACGTGTGTCCCTGGATGCACTGGGCGCGACGATTGACGGTCAACCCTTAAACGGGAGAAACACATTCTTCAGGGTTCCAAAACGATCCTTTATCAACTCGCTACAGTTCAGCGCTATTGATATCGAGCGTCACTTAAAGGCGTCGACTGGCTCCGACAGTTACCTGTTGTCAACGCTGCTTTTCGAAATGGCCAGTCGACGGCCATTGACCGCACCGTCGATGATCAAAGAACATCCGGATGCCGTTACTGATCCAGGCAACTACCGCAGCAAACTTGTAAAGTTATTAAACTCCGCACAAAAGCTCGATTTGGGTCATGCCAATCTGCCAAAAGGCAATCCCCGCTGGGTATCGTTAAAGAGCTACACAACCCTAGGCTCAAGTGTGGGTATCCAGGCTTTCGGAATATTCATGGGTTTGCGGGGCGTCATCGACGCCATCAAAGTCGACAACAAAGCCGAGATTGCAATCAACAGCGCAGGCATTGCTTCGGAGTTCGCCTCCATCGCGGCGGACGTTGCCGTGAACAAAATCGCCTCTCAAATGCTCACAGCCGGGCAAAACGCATACAAGGATTTTGCTAAAACCCGCTTCGCCCTGCGACTCGGCCGTTCCGGTGGTTTGATCGGCGGAGCACTGACTTTGCCGTTCGATGTGTTCACTGCTATCAGATCGCTCAACGCTGCTGACCGAGCAATCGGTAAAGAAGCCCTCGATCACTACGTGAGTGCAGGCCTGAGTATCACCAGTGCGGCCATGACCGTCATCCTGGGTGCCGCAGCAATGGCGGGGTTTACGGCTGCCGGGCCGGTTGGGCTTGCAGCCGGTGCGATCCTCGCGATCGGCTCACAGGTCTACGGTGCAGTACGAATTGTTGATGACATCGATGATTACATCGAACTCACCCTCGAAGAGCGTTGGCGCACAGGATGGTTTTCGTTCTGCATGGCGAGTCCAGATCAGGATGTTCAGGATCGTTATACCCAGGCAAAAGCCAGGGTCGAACACTCGAAACAATTAAAGGAAACGGCCAGGAGACTGCTGGACGGTAAATTGAAGGACGTCACTGAAGCCATCGTGAATGGCAAATTTGAAGTTCATCTCAAGCCCACGCAAGTCTGGAAGCGTAATTGGTGGACCAAACAAGATGCCTGGGAAACGGTAAACGTTCCCGAGATAAAGGGCAGCGATGACACCATTGACGCCCGCGACGGGGTGAACAAGGACATCCCTGGCGCGGAACTGGGAGTGGCCGCAGAGAACAAGAGTGTCCTGTGGTTTATCAGTAATGGTCGTGACTCGATCAAGGGCGTTGAAAACAAATCGAACGCCTTCCATTACCGCTCAGGAAGAAAGGAGCTGACCGGCGGCAAGAAGGACGACCGATTCGTCTTCGAGGGCGCGGCAGATCTGATCAATAAAGACGCTGATGTTACGGAATACTCAAAGTTGAAAGGTGGCGAAGGCACCGACACGCTGGTGCTGAGCGGACGTTACGTCAAAGGCCATAAACATAAACCTGGCTATGACATCGATTTGCCGGCAGGCACGCTGCACGCGAGAAAAGCGGTACCTCCGACCGAAGACGGCACAGACTATGTATTCCACAGCCTTATAGAAAGCATCGAAAATATAGAAACCGTGGAGGGTGCTGCCAGCGTTGTGACAGGCACTGAACAAAGCAACATCATCAAATCACACGGCGAGGACACGATAAAAGCCGGGGCCGGAAACGACCAGATCCATCTGCTGCACGAAGGCGCGACGGCGTCGGGCGAAGCCGGTGCCGACGAATACTACATTGCCCACGAAGCAGGTCGTATCTCCGTCATCGAAGACGGTGAACAAGAGAGTTTTATTGTTTTGAACTGGAGAATGGATCTGATCGAGAGTTGGGTGATCGAAAACAACTCGCTGATCATCACCTCAAGATTCGACTTTTACGACAGGCCCAGAAGCGTGGTAACCATCCACGATGTCTACAAACAAAACGAAAAAGAGTGCCACCTGAAGAACAGCAAGTTGACCTTTATTACCAAGGACGGCTTCTTTCTGGTGCCTGAACTGTCTGAGAAAATAGACAGCGGAAAAACTATCGATGTTGAAGCCACGATCATAAAAAAGGGACAAGCACCGAAACCGCTCATCCTCTATACCCCCGAGTGCATGATTTTGCATAAAAGCGATGCGCGTTACTACCTGCCACGCTCCGGACAAAGCACCACAATCCATTCAGGGGATCGTGCCGACGCCGTCACCAGCCTGCACCTGGATTACGCCAGCCATGAATTGAGCAAAGTCGAAGCACACTTTTTTGCAAGGCAGTCGGACAAGGCCAATAGTAATGAGCTACTCGCGGGGTGTGACCTCACCTATCACTTTGGCGAAAAAACACTGACATTGAAAAATTTTTCCGCTGCAGGAGGCGGCTTGGATCCTCGGAACATGGTCAAGATCCTGCGAACCATGGCTGTTCGCGACTATCTTAAATTTGTTCTTATATTCAATGATGGAGTCGCTCTGAACGCCGGACTTCGCCCGGAAACAGATGTCGCCCCTGACGATGATAACTATGAGAGGTACTCTTTCAGGCGCTGGACAACACAATTCAACTTGCCATTGAAATTTCGAACGGGTCAATTCCTCTATGAACTGCCCACTAACGAAGCCTACAAGCTGAGCGCGAAAAACGGCTGCGCGACGCTCACGTCTTCACCCGGTCAAACTGCCATGGAAAGTCTGGAAGGTGAAGGTTCCACGTACTTGATCCATCTGGTCGCCGATATGACCATCAAACTCTCGACCCCGGGTGCGTTGGCCAACGCCAACGTCAGACTGCCTTATTCCTCCACATGGGAACTGGATGCGACAACACTGGGCGACGTCGAAATCAAACTGCAAAACAATCAACTGCACATTGGCACCTGCATTATTCATCTGCCCAATTACGAAAGTGAAGACCTGATCGATCAGGTACGCGTTATCAAAGCACATGGCGTCATCCACACGGTCGATCTTTCCTTCGACAGGATCTACCTCGATGGCCTTGACGCTCGGTTCTTCGAAGAGCCCGACGCGACAAAAGCCCTGCCTGAAACCCTGGCCGCGCTGACAGATAAAGTGCTCAAGGTGAGAAATATCGCCTTTACCGACAACTGGCCCGAGGCGATCGACTACAGTTTTCCAGCACACGGCTGGATTTCGCGCACAGACAAATCCCGCATCGAGTATTCAGAGTTACGCGTGACCAACCGCTGCAGTCACCAGGATCCCTACACCTTCACGCCACTTCCCTTGATCAATGTGCCTCCCGCCTGACACTTCACTTGTCAGTCAAGACTGATTGACGCGCGCACTCCGAAGTTGAAATTACCCAACACCTCTTTGAACTTCACTGCTGTGGGAGTCCCGGGGGTGTAAACGAGTGCGCCTGAAAAATGCGGCGAGACGCTTTCGTGCGTCTCGATGTTGAAACCCCTATGAGTTAATCCGTATGGCCAAGCCACCAAAAAAAGTTCCTGTGACAGCAACAGCCGATGCAAACGTTACAACAAGACCCACGACGGCAAGTTCCGGCAGCCACATCCATGGCAGTACTCCTGACGTTTCGTTATCTGGCGCCGATATTTCGACACACGCCTTGGGTTCCGCAGCAGACACAACCACCCGCCAGCCCGCCATTACCGTCAGCGTGCTGCCCGGTCTTGGCCGCGATAACTACAGCGCCGCTCGCAGTACGATTGCCTGGCCGCAAAATCGATTGGGCGAGTTGACGCCGCTTGGGGAAAAAACCGGACTGTTCACCGGACCGGATCAGCGAACCTACGCGCAAATTGGCAGCGAAGGCCGGTTCGTAGTCGAACAGGATCTGCAGGGGAACTACTACGTTCCCCTGACTTTTGCGCCGGGTGTTCCCGGCCCGTTACTGAGTAAAACCGAAGGTCAGGCAAACTGGCACATCCAGCGACCCGGCTGGCAATCAACACAGGACAGGGCGGCGCAAGCGCCCTCCTACCTTCTGCCGGAGGACGCAATCACACTGACCAAAGCCGAACTCTCAACCGACGCAATCCGTTACAACAAGCTCAAACAAACCTTCGTCGATACGGCGGAAGGTACGGTCATGGTGCGCAAAAACAAAGAGGGGGAATATCAGCAAGCCTCTGCGACAACCAGTGACGTGCCCGGGATATTTTTTGAACAGATTCCCGGCACGCTACTCTGGCGCCGAAAAGTTCTGCAAACGCCAAGCCGCGAACATTCTGCATCGCTCGGTTCTCGTCTTGTTCCTGCACCGGATGAGTCACAGCCCGGCCCAAGCAAGCGGCCGCGCCTTCAGCCATCCAGAGATCCGTTACCACCGGCCCCTGTCGAGAGTGGCACGCCTGCCGAACAAACACCGTTTTTCTGGCTACCGTGGGGCTACCTGAACAAGCCACCCATGGTGGAATCCGTTCAGCTCGGCTGGCTTCACTACCCCATCGTACCTAGCGGCTCCAACCCGCAGCCAACCGTGTTTTTCGTCCAACATCCTGAATTTACGCCCTCACGCTTTGAGACTTTTGAGCACATGTTGCAAACAGCGCCCTCATTGCAACCGGTGGCAACGTACCGCATCGGTAGCGATCCGGGAGAAATACATGCAGGAAAACGCTTTTTTGAAGAACCGCTGTCGCAATCCGTTGCCAATACATTCCCCGACTTTTCTGACGCCACCGCACGGACCGTCGCCCGACGATTGTTCGAACTCGCGGATAACTCCCCGGTGATCACCGGAACGGGACTGGTCAACATTCAAGCAGTCCTGCATCAGTGGAAACAAAGCCCCTTCCCGACGACACCCGCGTATGCAGACCCGCTGAACATGCTCGCGGTGGCACCCTCCATTGATGTCGGAGGAAAGAAACTCATCCCGATGCCTTCCCAGGTCGACAGCGAACTGCAACGGCTCACCTTCGACCCACAGCGCTTTGCCGTCGAGTGGAATCACTACAAGACTTATCCGACAGATCTGAACCTCAGAAGGCTACTCGGCGCCCTGTTGATTCGCAGCGGCTACGACCTCTTCCCGCTGACTCATGAACATCGCATGCCCACACTGGTGTTCAAACGAGCCAACCAAGAGCAGGTTTATTTTCTGAAACTGGGGGCGGTGGAACAGGTCGGCCTGTCCCACACCCCGGGTAATGAGCTGGTCGACCCGAACCTGCAAGAGAGAATTGGCAAGGACGCATTTCTCGCGCTCATGAGTTCTCACGCCCGCAACAAAGTGGTGTGGTTGATAGGCGGCGTGCTGAAGGTCGATTCGAATCCGGATTCGGTGTTCATTATCAGGGAGCGCTGATCATTGAAACTCTCGCAGGCGCCACCTGCGGGAGTTGGCGCGTTTGAGGAGTGCGCAACATCGTGCACCAATTGCGGGTTGCTCAAGACATATGTACCGCACCGGGCCGCGATCTTTGACTGACCATTGCCCTTCGAAATCAGTGGCCAGGCCCAGCGCAATTGCGACCTGTTCATCTGCTCCTCTAAATCGAATGAATCAGCACTCCACGGAGTCATCCAATGGCTAAACCACCCAAGAAGATCACGCGCCCGCTTTCACCCGACTCGTCCGTGACTTCGACCGACCCTTTACAGAATCCGCTGGGAATTTCTCCCGACGATGTGGCACATCCTGGTGGCGACGCTACCCACATCAACCCGGCGCCAGGAGCCTCTTCTACACATCCCGGGCTGGCTACAATCGAACCACAGCCCACCGTCACCATCCACCACCGGCCCGCTGCAACCGTCGAGCGGCCCACTGTCATCATCCACCACCTTCCTGAGGGGGCAGGCACATCGCGCGCTGCAAGCTGGGTTTCCCGGCACTTCGCAGAAAACCAGCCTGCAGCCAGCGCAGGCACAGCCACCCGACAACGAGTGCTCCACCCTGTTTTTATCGATCCCGAATCGGCCGTGAAACTCAAGAGCAAACCCAGCACCGAAGACGGATTACGCTATGACAAACACAAAAAAGCATATGTCGAAATGTCTGCCGGAATGGTCATGGTGGGTAAAACCCCCGACGGCTGGCGACAGACCCACAGCGGCGAATCAACCCCAACCGGTGAATGGGTTGAACAGATTCCAGGTTCCAGGCTTTGGCGTGAAATCGACGCACCACGACAAGGCGCGCAATCTGATTCGGTATCCGTCGAAGCGACGGATGCCACACCAGGTCCGAGCAAACGCCCACGCCTGGACGAACAATCCAATGTGACGATCGATGCAAGCACGCTGGTAGAGAATATTTTCCTGCAGCAGAACGTCGCACTGGATCTGTCCACAGGGCAATGGAAAAACTGGGGGAAAACCACAAAGCCGGAATCAGGTGAGTCGATCGAAATAGACGGACTGCACTACCCGATCGTCAAACAAGGGGTGCAAGCCGATACCGGTCTGGTCTATTTGCAGCACCCGGGATTTTCGCCGGATAGCTTTGACACCTTCGAACACATGTTACGTCATGAACCTTCGCGCCAGCCAAAATGGGCGCTGAAACGCGAAGGGCAATGGAAGGTACTGGATACCCACCCGCCATTCGAAATGCCCACAACCGCATATGTTTCTACCGCGTTCCGCTCTCTGTCGGATCACTCGACAAACCTCCTCGCCAGGGCTGTATTCGATCGAGTCGCTTTGCCTCAGGGAGTGACCGCGCATGGACTTTCGGTGATGGCGCTGACATTTCGTCACTGGATAGATCGGGTGAGTAACGAAGCCCCCATGCACAGCTTGTCGGACCCATTGGTAATGCTTCCAAAATTGCCAACGTCGCACGGCAGCGTTGCCGACGGCGGATTACTCACCTTGCCTTCCTACACCTCAAACCAGTTGCAGCGTCTGGATTTCGATCCAAAACGATTCCCTCTGGAATGGCTCACTTACGCAGCGCAGCCCACTGCAGCCAGCCTGCGCGTGTTACTCACGAGCATCCTGCAGCACAGCGGTTACAGCATCAATAACACGCCGCGCCAGCTTCGAGAAAACGCGTTGATCTTTCATCGTGAAGGCGTTGCCGCAGTATTCGTACTGAAGCTGCCGCCCATCACGGGAAATCATATTCCTCGGTACACCGCACCAGGATCCGGCCTCCTCGAACCGGGCTTTTTGAACATGCTCAGCCCGGCGCAAAAACAGCAACTCGGCAGCCTTCTCCCTCATACCGAACTGATCTATCTGGTCGGCGGCATACAACACGTCTCCTCCGACAATCCGACGCTCTTCATCGTGAGAGAAGGCTGAACAACCACCGCGCCCGTCAGCGGATCGTTCGCAAGATTCTGGCTGCTAGCCGCCATCAGAACACCGCTACCTTTCCAACAGCGAGATTGAATTAATGGTCAAACCACCGAAGCGCAGGGTCGGGATTGCTCCCTCCGATACCCCGGACACTACCACTCCCCCTTTACCCGGGGGGGCAGAAAGCAGCCACCCACACCTCGCAAACACCTCTCCAAGGCCTCAGGGCGAGATTACAGCGTCTGCAGACTCTACAGAATTGCCAGGCGTGACACCGCGCCAACCTGCGGTGCAGGTCAACGCAATACCTGAAACTTACCCACTATCAGTTCAGGCGGCTCTTCGATCAATTACCTGGCCTGCCGATCAAGTGCACCTGTTACACCGTCTGGATGCCGACAGCGGACTATTCACCAGCCCCGATGGCAGGTTGTATGCCCATGTTGAAAATGAAGGACACCTGCTGGTCGAACACCTTAGCGATGGGCGGTATCAAATCCCTTTCAGTTTTACACCGCTGCTGCCTGGCCCCTTCCTGACCAAAACAGAACGTCAACCCATCTGGACTTTTGAACGACCCAATTGGCTTGCCCATAGCTCAGAGAGTGACAGACCCAATGCCACTGCAGAGAGCACTGTCTCGGAACAACCGCTTTACCTTGCGCCTAACGATGCGGCCCTGCTCTCCCCGGCGCTGCATTCACCTGACGGAATCCGATATGACAAGCACCGCAAAACCTATATCGATACGCCGGATGGAACGGTCATGGTGCGCAAAAACGCGACCGGCCAGTACGAGCAAACCTCCGCGACAGCTCGCAACATTTCAACTCTATTGTTTGAACAGATTCCGGGGACGAAACTGTGGCGACGCAAAACCAGAGAATCAGCCGATTCAAGGGAAAGTTCGCACCAGGAAAAACGCAAGGCCTCATCTGACAGACCGGAAAACAAGCAGGGCTCGAGCAAACGACCGCACCTGGAAGAAGGCGCAGATACTCACCTGGCGCTTACCCAAAGTTTGCTGTCAGACAATCCTGACGCGATTAACCTGAGTTATAGCCTCTGGCGAAACTGGGGACGCAGTATTCAACCGCCGTTGGGTCAGCACATCGAAATAGACGGACAGTATTACCGGATAGTGCCACAAGACTTGAGTGACAACCCGCGCCTGGTCTATCTGCAACATCCGTTGTTTTCCCCAGCTTTATACGACGCTTTCGAATTCATGCTGCGAGACAACCCGTCTTTGCAGCCGAAGTGGGCAGTTAAAAGAAATAACCAATGGACGGTTCTGGACAACATCGCTCCCCTTGAAATGCCAATCACACAGTACATCGCCAGAACCTTCAAATATCTGTCGGATCAATCCGTCAGTTCCCTGGCCCGGGCGATGTTTAATCAGGCAAACCACTCCGAAATCATTCAGGGCCGTGGGCTGGCGCTTATGACCCAGATATTTCGTTACTGGGGCGACAGGGATCTGCGCAGAGCGTCGCAACGAGAACTGGTTGATCCGCTGTTGATGTTACGCAATCTTGCAACCCGCTCGGCCAGTCCTCGTGAGACCACGCTGGAAATTCCTTCAACACTGGGAGAGGGGCTGATGCGACTGGACCTGGATCCTGGTCGTTTCCCTCAACACTGGAACGAGTACGCAGCAGAGCCGACAGTGCCCCGCTTGCGCTGGCTGTTCAGCAACGTGCTGGAAGATGACGGGTACGTGATAGACCTCATGGACGCCGCACTCTGGAAGGACGGACTACTGTTTCATCGGGAAAAAATCGATTACATGTTTATGCTGAAACTGCCTTCCATTATCAACGGCAGAATTCAGCGCTCTCCAGACACGGCTTCCGAGCTGAGTCATGCCATGTGGCAACTCCGGGTCGGAGAACAAAAGAAACCACTTTCCACTTATAGGGATGAACAGAAAATCATCTACCTGCTCGGTGGAACTCAAACAGATGCGCTGCGGCAGACAACTTTATTTATTGTCAGGGATAAATAGTCGACGGCTCCACAAAATTAACTGTATTGATTTTTTAGAGCACCCTCTAGAGATAACTCCAATGGTTAAACCGCCCAAAACAACCACACATTCTATTTCGTCGGAAATAGCGAGCAGAGTCGACTCCGACAGTGTTTCAAGTAACCGCGTACTGCCCAGCAACATCGACACACCGGCACCGGCATCGCATCGATTACCCGACACTCCCAATCCCGCTGAACCACAGCTTGATGCCATTAACGAGCCGCATGTCGTCATGAGCTACATAACGGACCCGATCATTACGCAAGCGAATGCCAGACTGGCGGAGATCACCCTTCCCGGACTACAGACTCATCTCTTGAAGCCGCACGAATCTGTCGACGGTTTGTACATAAACGTAGACGGTCAGACCTATGCACAGCTTGAAGAAGGTGGTCATTACCGAGTCGAACCCAATTCAGCCGGCGAGTACCAGATACCCTGGCCTGTAGCGCCGGGAGTAACGCCTCCAATCGTGAAAAAAGTGCAGGGGCAAGCCCATTGGCGCATCGAAGCGCCGTGGTACGTGGCCCAGGCGGCCCAGGTAAATTTGTCAATGTCGCTGATGAATGCCGAGCAGCCGCATGCGGCTATTTTTATCGATCCGAACCTGGCCACTCTACTTCCGGCTGCCAATCAATCCCGGGACGGAATCCGCCAGGGGCCGCGCGGAAAAATCTATGTCGATATCGCCAATGGCACCATCATGGTTCGCAGAAACGACCAGGGCGAATACAAACTGGCCTCTGCAACAACTACCAAAGTGCCTGATATAACGGTCGAACAGATTCCTGGACAATTCGTCTGGCGCCGCAAATCACAGCCCTTCACAGGTACGCAACAAGATCCGCAGCCCGGTAGTTCCCGCGCCCTCGGCCAGGCAGAAGATTCAGGACCTGGCCCGACTAAACGTGCGCGCCTGCCGGCGGACAGCGCATTGCTCACTCCAGACGTTCCCGTACGGCACAATGACGAGTGGAAAACCTGGGGCAGTGCGACAAAACCGCTTGTCGGTGACTCCATCGAAATCGACGCTCAGCACTTTCCCGTACTCCCCCAACCGAACCTTGCCGGTGACTCACTGGCGTTTATTAAACCCCCGCAGTTTTCCTCCTTACGCTTCGATGCTTTCGAGCACATGATGCTCACCAGTCCCGAGTTACAACCCCGGGGGGTGGTGAAACTGGCGGAGCCGTGGGCAGGCCATACCGGTGATACATGGAGAATCATCGACGGTCTGCCATTTTCGAAATGCCTGACTCAGTACGTCAGCGATCAGTTCCCCTATCTTGCGTATCACTCCGCCAACAAGGTGGCGCGGGAAATATTCAATCGAGCTAACTACGCCGAGGAACTGAACGGTCCCGGGACGCATGCGCTGTTCGAAACAATCAAGTACTGGGAAAAACGCGCCACATCAATTGACGAAAAAAGAACCGTGCGTCAGGACTTGAGCGACCCCTTGATGCTGCTTACTCCGCTTCCTGTAGACGTGAACGGCTACATTCATATGCCGCCACCGTCCGCCGACGGCCTGCAAAGAATCGATTTCAATCCGCAGTTGTTTTTTGGCTCGCGCCATCAGGTCAATCGGCAATCAGCGCGAGATCTGTTCATCGGTATTCTTGGAGGGCATGGTTATCGTGTTTCTCGTAATTTTCGCCATATCGCAGGGGACGCGCTACTGATCCAGCGAACAGGCGTCGACACTGTATTCATCATGTTCCTTGACAAACTTCACTATGACACCACGGTTTCTACGGACCCAACTATATGGCTCAAGAAAAGAGCCCTCATCAACAAGATCGAGCCTTCTCATAAAATATTGCTGCAAGACCATCTCGCTATCGACAAGATAATTTACCTGGCTGGCAACAACAAACCCCTGCCATCCGGGGAAAACAACCTGATCATCACCAGAATCAAGTAACACTCGACAAGCAGAAATCAAACAGGCCGCCAGGCGAACTTCGATCAACCACAACAACTATAAAGTTCAACGGCGGTCTGGGTTGATTTTGCGACCCTCTTAGCGAAAAAAATTCACCCTTTGAACAAGGAAGTTCACGTGTCCACGACCCTGTCTGTTGAAAACCCGACGACATCTGTTGATGCCATTGAAATATCCGACATTGGTACTCATGCCAATCAACGCACGGCCTCGACGATTGATTTTGGGTCCGATATCGATAACAACCTGGAAAACGCCAAGCCAGAGAGCAAGCGGCGCAAACCGGGCCAACTGAAAATGCTCGATGACCTGTACGGACCGTTTAAAATCGGTCCTTATACTGTGACTCGCCGAGGGCTTGACGCGCTGGGGGCGACCATTGCCGGGCAACCGCTGACCGGCCACAACACTAACTTTAGAACACCCAGGCGATCTTTCTTGAACGCCTTGCAACTCAGCTACAGCGAAATCGAGAAACGCATGAAAGCATCGACTTTCGGCGATGATTATTTGCTGCCTTCCCTGCTCTTCGAAATGTCGACAGTACGCCCCCTGTCTGCCCCTCCGCTACTTAGAGAAGAGGCGGTAGCGCCACTCGATGAAGGTGGCTACCGCAAAAAAATGACGCAGCTTTTGAGTTCGGCACAGAGGCTGGATCTGCGCTTGGGCTACTCATCAAAAAAGAGCAATCCGAGCTGGCTCGCGATCAAAAGCTATTCCACGGTCGGTGCAAGCGTCGGCATCCAGTCATTCGGCATACTGATGGGCATTCGCGGGGTTTACGACGCCGTCAAAAAGGATGACACGGATGAAATCATCTTCAACAGCATTGGTATCGGCACCGAGTTAGGGTCGATTGCTGTCGACATCACGATCACAAAGATGGGCCAACGCATGATTGAAGCCGCCAACGGTGCGATGAAGGATTTCGTCAAAACCAGTGCCGGGATCAAACTCAGTCGTTCAGGCGGACTGATCGGAGGCGCACTGACCCTGCCCTTCGATATTTACAGTGCTGTCAGAGAGTTCAGCGCAGCCAGCAATAAAACCGGCAAAGAAGCGATGGACCACTTTGTCAGCGGCGGCTTGAACATTGCCAGTGCCGCCATGACCGTCATCCTGGGGGCTGCCGCCTTGGCCGGTTTCTCGCTTGCAGGCCCGGTCGGTCTGGCAGCGGGAGCGATCATGGCCATCGGCTCGCAAATCTACGGGGCCGTGCGTATGGTCGATGACATCGACGATTACATCGAACTCACCCTCGAAGAGCGTTGGCGCACCGGTTGGTTTTCGTTCGTTTTTTTCCTCGATATCGATCAGAACATCAAGAACCGCTACGCACTCGCCAGGGCCAGGATCGAAACGGCTAAACAACTACAGGCGAGCGCCAGAAAAATACTCGACGAGACGCACAAGGACAGCGCCGAAGCGGTGGTACACGGTCGCTATGAAGACAGGCTCAATAAGCGGAGGGAACGCGTAACGCACTGGTCGGGCCTGGAAACAACGCCCATCGTCTACGTTCCGGAAGTGGTCGCACTTGACGACACGCTTGACGCTCGAGACGGCGTGACGGCAGATACCCCCTGAGCAGTGCTTGGCACACCGGGCGAAAACAAAGGCGTGTTATGGATGATCGGCGATGGTAACGATTCGATTGTCGGCGTTCAGAAAAAACCGAACTCGTTCTATTTCGGCAGCGGAACAAAAGACCTGACCGGTGGAGAAAAGGACGACAGGTTCATTGCCCAATATGCTGCCGGCCTGATCGAAGGCTTTTACGAGAAGACTGAACTTTCCAGACTGAAAGGCGGTGCAGGCAGCGATACGTTAGTCATGGATGGCAAACAGATTTTTCGCGCCCAGGGTCGCAAATACAGCATCGATCTAGCGGCTGGTACGCTGGAAATTCTCTCTGTGGAACCCTCTTACTCCGAAACGGAGTACGTCCATAAGACACAGTTGGAAAGCATCGAAAACGTTTACACCCTGGTTGGCGGATCAAGCATTGTTACAGGCAATCAAGACTCGAACGTCATCATGGCAAGGGGCAGCGATACGATCAGCGCCGGTGCCGGTGACGACACCCTTTATCTGTTAAAGAACAACACAAAGGCGTCTGGTGAATCCGGGAAGGATTTCTATCATGTAGCACTGCCGGACGGCTGGGTCTCCATTACCGAAGATGGCGCTGACGAGAGCCATATTTCGCTGGGTTGGCGAATGGACCAAATCCTAAGCTGGAAAGTAGTACGCAACGCCCTTGAAATCACATTGGAGTTCGACTTCCATTGGGGTCGGAAGAGTACGATTTTCATCCAGCATGTTTATAAAAAAACCGACAATCACCGGCAACTTATCAACAACAAGTTAACCTTCACCACCCGAGATGGCTTTCACTTGAGGGCTGACTTGCCAGAGGTATTTGAGCATGATGAGCCTGCTGATATAAAAGCTGAAATCATCAAACACGGGCACCCTGAAAAAACCATCATCCTCCACAACGCCATTTGCAAAGTCCCTTCGAATCAGAACAGCCACTATTATGTCCAGCGTTTCAACAAGCACACGCAATTCATTACCGGGGGCAACCCGGACTCTTTTTTCGGTACTCGACTATTTCTCGACTTCGACAGCTCCGAACTGACGAGCGCTCAGGTGGCTTTCGCTACAAGTCCGTCTATCGCAACCAACAAATCGGCAAAAAAAGACAAAATCAATGTTTCCTGCGATTTTCTGTTTTACTTTGGTGAGCATCTTTTGCAAATCGTCGGATACGGTCAACACCTGGAAACAACCCTTGAAGCTGCGCTGAAGAAAATCAGAGGCAACCATTCGACCCATGGCTATATGCTGGTGTACAGAGACGGCAAGTCCCACACCCTGATCCTTGAAGAGGAGTACGCCAAGCCTCCAGCAGGGTATAAACACCGTACCGACAAAAACACCCTGACCAGCCATGAACTTCGTTTTCCGCTACGAATTAATCACAAGGCAACTTTTGAAGTCCCCGACTCTCGCGCACTGCAACTGGATCATGTCTCGTCTTGCTGCAATATCTTGCCCGTTGCCGAACAAACTGCGATTGATAACATCGAAGGCGCGGGGGCAACCTATCTTGTTCATCTGCGAGAAAACCGTGTCTTGCGCCTCTCCACCCCCGGCGGACTGGAAAACGCGTCGCACCGATTGAACAACTCTTCCACGTGGGAACTTGACGCGAGCAGACTCGGCTCATTCAAAGTCGTCCTTGCGGGAAGCCGGTTGTACATCGGTACCGTCACGATTCATTTACCCGAATACGGGCCAGAAGACCTTGTTGATCAAATTTTCGTCATCGGACCCAAAGGTGTCGTTCACACCGTTGATCTGACCTTTGAAAATGTTCGTACGGACAGTCTGGACGCCCGCTACTTCACCCCTCCCACTGGCGCAGACCTGGCCAAGGAATTCGTCCCCTTCGCGCGCCTGCAACTCCTGGTGAGAAATGCCGTCATGAAGGATGGCTGCAAGGGGACGTTGCGATACAGCCTGGCAAACCGCAAGTGGATGCTTGCGGAAAAAGGCAGTGCGCGAGAGGTCAGTGACTCAGAGTTGCAAGTGTTGGGTCGTTGCAAGCACCAAGTGCCCGGTATGCACAGTGTTTCATTGCCTGACAATTAACAGACAGCCGAACACTGTTCACTGCGCTCCGAATCTTCCTGGAGCGCCGCGCCTGTAGATCGTCATAAAACGCTGAAATAAAAAAAGCCCGCAGTGTGAGCGGGCGAAAGACCAAAGAAGCTATATGCGCAGTCGCTTCCCGGTGGGGGCAGCTGCTTGGGGGTCAGCTGCCCCGGTACGTGGAATAGCTGTACGGCGAAATCAGCAATGGCACGTGGTAGTGATCCTGTTCGGCAGAGATGCCGAAGCGCAGCACAACCACGTCCAGAAATGCCGGCTCCGGCAACTGCACGCCACGAGCGCGGTAGTAATCGCCCGCGTGGAACTGAACCTGATAAACGCCGGTACGATAATCATCGCCTTGCAGCAGCGGCGCATCGACCCGGCCATCGCTGTTGGTTACAGCACTGGCGACCAATTCCAGTTGAGAACCTTCAACGCGGTACAGCTCGACCTTGATCGAACTGCCCGGGCAACCGTGTGCAGCGTCCAAAACGTGTGTTGTCAAACGTCCCATTGATTCTGCGCGCCTGCCTGCGTGGAGCAGTCAGACTTCGCGCCTCCCGAAGTCAGTTGAAAAGGAGACCGCACCGATTCGGAGCACGAAAAGCTGCGGCGAGCGATTGATTAAGACACTTTTAAAAAAAATTGTACACAATAAAAACGACATTTTTCACATCACCCCCGCCATTCGGGGGTTTCCTGCGGATAAGCCAGCAATACGCCTATTCATTGAACCTCCTATCCATTAGCTGACTGGTCAGGCAGGTTTCTTGCAGGCTCAGGCCAATAGCAGTAAAAGATGACAGTCGGTGAAAAATGCGAAAATTCAGGCTTACAAATTGCGAATAAAGTTGTATACAATCAGCCCATCGCTGTGACGCCAGCCTGCCAGGCCGCCACACCCATCTGTCAACGAATAAGAAGGAAGACTGCAGTGAGCGCTGACTACCCACGCGACCTGATCGGTTACGGCAGTAACCCTCCTCACCCACACTGGCCGGGCAATGCCCGCATCGCCCTGTCCTTCGTACTCAATTACGAAGAAGGCGGCGAGCGCAACATTCTGCACGGCGACAAAGAATCCGAAGCATTCCTGTCCGAAATGGTTGCCGCTCAGCCGTTGCAAGGCGCGCGCAACATGAGCATGGAATCGCTTTACGAGTATGGCAGCCGCGCCGGCGTCTGGCGGATCCTGAAACTGTTCAAGGAATTCGACATTCCGCTGACCATCTTCGCCGTTGCGATGGCCGCGCAGCGCCACCCGGATGTGATCCGCGCGATGGTCGATGCCGGCCACGAGATCTGCAGCCACGGCTACCGCTGGATCGACTACCAGTACATGGACGAAGCGCAGGAACGCGAGCACATGCTCGAAGCGATCCGCATCCTCACCGAAATCACCGGCGAGCGCCCACTGGGCTGGTACACCGGCCGCACCGGCCCGAACACCCGTCGTCTGGTCATGGAAGAAGGTGGTTTCCTCTACGACTGCGACACCTACGACGACGACCTGCCCTACTGGGAACCGAACAACCCGACCGGCAAGCCGCATCTGGTGATCCCGTACACCCTCGACACCAACGACATGCGCTTCACCCAAGTGCAGGGTTTCAACAAGGGTGACGATTTCTTCGAATACCTCAAAGACGCGTTCGACGTGCTCTACGCCGAAGGCGCCGAAGCACCGAAGATGCTCTCGATCGGTCTGCACTGCCGCCTGATCGGCCGTCCGGGTCGCATCGCTTCGCTCAAACGCTTTATCGAATACGCCAAAAGTCATGAACAGGTGTGGTTCAGCCGTCGCGTCGACATCGCGCGTCACTGGCACGAAACCCAGCCGTACCAAGGGGCCGCCAAATGAGCCGCTTTCAAACCCTGCAACCGTCGACCCTGAGCCGCGACGCTTTCGTCAACGCTTTCGCCGACATCTACGAACATTCGCCATGGGTGGCCGAAAAGGCCTACGACCTGGGCGTGGACGCTTCGATCGACGAGATCGAAACCCTGCACCAGCGCATGAGCGACATCCTGTTGAGCGCCGATCACGCCAGTCAACTGGCACTGATCAACGCTCACCCGGACCTGGCCGGCAAAGCGGCCGTCCAGGGCCAACTGACCGAAGCCAGCACCAATGAACAAGCTGGCGCCGGTATTCACCAATGCACGGCCGAAGAGTTCCAGCGCTTCACCGAGCTGAACGACGCCTACAAAGCCAAGTTCAAGTTTCCCTTCATCATGGCGGTAAAAGGCAGCAACCGGCATCAGATCCTCGCGGCGTTCGAAACGCGCATTCACAATTCGCAAGACACCGAATTCAAATGCGCGCTGGCGGAGATCAACAAGATCGCCCTGTTCCGTTTACTGACTCTTTAGCAAGCCTGACCCGAGTACATCAAACGCGGAGAGTACCCAGGGTCTTGCAAGCATCCCCAGCCACTTATTTAAAGGCAGACAAGAAGAATGAAAGCTTACGCCGTACCTTTCGAAAAATTCGTCAACCTGGCCGATGCCCGCTTGGGCACCAAAATCATCTCGGTCACCGATGACTGGTTCGCAGACGCCAACCGTCTGTTCCAACCGACCCCGGCCGTATGGAAGGAGGGCGTGTTCGATGACAACGGCAAGTGGATGGACGGCTGGGAATCGCGCCGCAAGCGCTTCGAAGGCTTCGACAGCGCAGTGATCCGTCTGGGCGTACCGGGCTCGATCAAAGGCGTGGACATCGACACTTCATTCTTCACCGGCAACTTCCCGCCATCGGCTTCTCTGGAAGCCTGCTTCCTGGCCTCGGGCGAGCCTGATGAAAACACTCAGTGGACTGAAGTGCTGTCGGCCGTCGAGCTGCAGGGCAACAGCCACCACTACCATGAAATCAGCAACGTCCAAGCGTTCAGCCACCTGCGCTTCAACATCTACCCGGACGGCGGTGTAGCCCGTCTGCGCGTGTACGGCATTCCGTTCCGCGACTGGTCGGCGGTTGGCGACAACGAGCAAGTCGATTTGGCAGCAGCACTGAATGGTGGCCGCGCCCTCGCCTGCTCCGACGAACACTTCGGCCGCATGAGCAACATCCTCAACCCGGGCCGTGGCATCAACATGGGCGACGGCTGGGAAACTGCACGTCGTCGCACGCCCGGCAATGACTGGGTGATCGTCGCGCTGGGTCACCCGGGCGAGATCGAGAAGATCGTCGTCGACACCCTGCACTTCAAAGGCAACTACCCGGACACTTGCTCGATTCAGGGCGCATTCGTGAAAGGCGGTACTGACAGCCAGATCGAAACCCAGTCGCTGTTCTGGCGTGAACTGCTGCCAAGCCAGAAGCTGGAAATGCACGCCGAACACACCTTCGTCGAGCAGATCAAAGCGCTGGGCCCGATCACCCACATCCGCCTGAACGTGTTCCCGGATGGTGGTGTGAGTCGCCTGCGTGTATTGGGCAAGGTCGCTAAATAAGCCGTGAGGCCATTCGCGAGCAGGCTCGCTCCCACAGGAGACTGCATTCCAAATGTGGGAGCGAGCCTGCTCGCGAAAGCAATAGAACCAACAACACAGAATTCGGACAAGAAGAACAGCATGCGCACACTAACGATTGAACCGCTGACCAAAGAAGCCTTCGCCCCTTTCGGTGACGTGATCGAAACCGACGGCAGCGATCACTTCATGATCAACAACGGTTCGACCATGCGCTTCCATAAACTGGCGACGGTCGAAACCGCTCAGCCTGAGGACAACGCGATCATCAGCATTTTCCGCGCCGACGCGCAGGACATGCCGCTGACCGTTTGCATGCTGGAACGCCATCCGCTGGGCAGCCAGGCTTTCATACCGCTGCTCGGCAACCCCTTTCTGATCGTGGTCGCGCCAATTGGCGATAAACCTGTATCAGGCTTGGTCCGCGCCTTCGTCACCAACGGCAGGCAGGGCATTAATTACCATCGCGGCGTCTGGCACCACCCGGTGCTGACGATCGAAAAGCGGGATGACTTCCTGGTGGTTGATCGCAGTGGCACAGGCAATAACTGCGATGAGCATTTTTTCAAAGAGGATGAGCGTTTGATCCTCGCCCCCCACCAATAAGAGAAGGTCTGATCACTCGACAACAAGAGTGACAGGCGAGAGGTAAAGACTGTGGAAGCACATCTGTTGGAATGGCTGAACCTGAGCGTGCGCTGGGTTCACATGATTACTGGCGTGGCCTGGATCGGTGCGTCGTTCTACTTCGTCTGGCTGGAGAACAACCTCAACCGCGTCAACCCGAAAACCGGTCTGGCCGGTGACCTGTGGGCGATCCACGGTGGCGGTATCTATCACCTGGAAAAATACAAACTGGCCCCGCCCGCAATGCCGGAGAACCTGCACTGGTTCAAATGGGAAGCCTACTTCACCTGGATGTCGGGTATCGCGCTGCTGTGCGTGGTGTTCTACTCCAATCCAACGCTGTACCTGCTGGCTCCGGGCAGCACACTGAGCGGCCCTGAAGGCGTGGCCATCGGTATCGGCTCGCTGTTTATCGGCTGGTTCATCTACTCCTTCCTCTGTGATTCGGCCCTGGGCAAACGCCCTGCTCTGCTCGGCTTCATTCTGTTCGTGCTGATCATCGGTGCGGCGTATGGCTTCAGCAAAGTGTTCAGCGGTCGTGGTGCGTACCTGCACGTCGGCGCGATTATCGGCACCATCATGGTCGGTAACGTGTTCCGCATCATCATGCCGGCGCAACGGGCACTGGTGGCGGCGATTGCCGAGAACCGCACGCCGGATCCGGCACTGCCGGCCAAAGGCTTGCTGCGTTCGCGTCACAACAACTACTTCACCCTGCCGGTGCTGTTCATCATGATCAGCAACCACTTCCCGAGCACCTATGGCAGCCAGTACAACTGGTTGATCCTCGCCGGGATCGCCGTGTTGGCGGTGTTGGTGCGTCACTACTTCAACACCCGTCACGACAGCCACAAGTTTGCCTGGACTCTGCCAGTGGCAGCGGTGGGCATGATCACTCTGGCCTACGTCACCGGCCCAACGCCGATGTCGACCGCGCCGGAAGTGGCCAAGGCGCCAGCAAAAATCGAGTACCAACCGCTGCCGGAAACGGCACTGGGTGGTGGCGCGAAACCCGCTGAAGCGGCACCGGCAGCCCCTGCCGAACCTGCAGCAGCACCGGCACAGGCGTCGAATGCTGGCCCGGGTTTCGACAAAGTGCACACCGTGATTCAAGAACGTTGCGCAGTTTGCCACTCGGCCAAGCCAACCAGCCCGTTGTTCAGCGCAGCGCCCGCGGGTGTGATGTTCGACACCCCTGAGCAAATTCGCCAGAACGCGGCGCGCATCCAGGCGCAAGCCATTACCACGCAGATCATGCCACTGGGCAACATCACTCAGATGACCCAGCAGGAACGTGACCTGATCGGTGCATGGATCGCCCAGGGAGCGCAGACCAACTAAGCAACAAAGCTTCGCGAGCAGGCTCGCTCCCACAGAGATCGCGCATTTCCTGTGGGAGCGAGCCTGCTCGCGAATCGCCGCAACGCGGTTTTACCTGATGCAAAGAAACAGCTGTGAGCAACCCAACAGCTGTTAATCACAAGAATAAAAAGATCCGAGGTGTTGCATGTCCGAGCTGTCCAAAGCGCGCATCCCCGACGCACCCGCCATTCAGCGATTGCCCCTTTTGCAACTGATCCTGGTCGGTTTGCAACATGTTCTGCTGATGTACGGTGGCGCCATCGCGGTGCCGCTGATCATTGGACAGGCCGCTGGCCTGAGTCGTGAAGAAATTGCCTTCCTGATCAACGCCGACCTGCTGGTCGCCGGTGTCGCCACCATCGTGCAATCCATGGGCATCGGCCCGATGGGCATTCGCATGCCGGTGATGATGGGCGCCAGTTTCGCTGCGGTCGGCAGCATGGTCGCCATGGCCGGCATGCCCGGTATCGGCCTGCAAGGCATCTTCGGTGCAACGATCGCCGCCGGTTTCTTCGGCATGCTCATCGCGCCGTTCATGTCCAAGGTTGTGCGCTTCTTCCCGCCGCTGGTGACCGGCACGGTCATCACCTCGATCGGTTTGTCGCTGTTCCCCGTGGCCGTGAATTGGGCTGGCGGCGGCGTCGATGCCGCGCAATTCGGCTCACCGATTTATCTGGCCATCGCCGCACTGGTGTTGGGCACTATTCTGCTGGTCCACCGCTTCATGCGCGGTTTCTGGGTCAACATTTCCGTACTGATCGGCATGTGCTTCGGCTACATCCTGTGCGGCGCGATCGGCATGGTCGACCTGAGCGGCATGGCCAACGCGCCATGGATTCAGTTCGTCACCCCGCTGCATTTCGGCATGCCAAAGTTCGAACTCGCGCCGATCCTGTCGATGTGTCTGGTGGTGGTGATCATCTTTGTTGAATCCACCGGGATGTTCCTCGCGCTGGGCAAGATCACCGGCCAGGAAGTCTGCCCGCGCATGCTGCGTCGCGGCTTGCTGTGTGATGCCGGCGCCTCGTTCGTGGCCGGTTTCTTCAACACGTTTACCCACTCCTCGTTCGCCCAGAACATCGGCCTGGTGCAGATGACCGGCGTGCGTTGCCGCTCGGTGACCATCGTTGCCGGTGGCTTGCTGATCGTCCTGAGCCTGTTGCCGAAAGCGGCATTCCTGGTGGCGTCGATTCCACCGGCGGTACTCGGCGGTGCAGCGATTGCGATGTTCGGCATGGTTGCCGCGACCGGCATCAAGATTCTCCAGGAAGCCGACATCGGTGACCGTCGCAACCAGTTGCTGGTCGCGGTGAGCATCGGCATGGGCCTGATCCCGGTGGTGCGTCCGGAGTTCTTCGCGCATCTGCCGTTGTGGATGAGCCCGATTACCCACAGTGGTATCGCCATGGCCACGCTCAGCGCGCTGACGCTGAACCTGCTGTTCAACATTCTTGGCGGTAAAGAGCGCGCAGCGATCAACGACTGTCACGCGCACCAGCACTGACAGCAACACCGATGCCCCCCTGTAGGAGTGAGCCTGCTCGCGATAGCGTTTTTTCAGTCAACTGATGTGTTGAATGTCACACCGCGATCGCGAGCAGGCTCACTCCTACAAAGGGCAAAAAAAGCTCTGCGCCTCAAACAATAAAAACAAGAGGGAGCAACAGATGATTCGCACGCAAACCAACGTTCTGTTGAGTGGCGGCCTGTTGGCCGCGAGTCAGGCCATGGCCGGCGATCTACTGCTGTGGCAGACCAACAGCCTCAGCTATCTGTACGGCAAGAATTTCGCGATCAACCCGTCGATCCAGCAGACGCTGACCTTCGAGCACGCCGACAAGTGGAAGTACGGCGACAACTTCCTGTTCGTCGACAAGATCTTCTACAACGGCAAAGAAGACGCGAACAAAGGCCCCCACGCCTTCTACGGCGAATTCACCCCGCGCTTCTCGTTTGGCAAGATCTTCGACCAGAAGCTCGAGTTCGGCCCGATCAAAGACGTGCTGCTGGCGATGACTTACGAGTACGGCGAAGGCGACAGCGAGGCCTACCTGATCGGCCCCGGCTTCGACCTCAAGGTGCCCGGTTTCAATTACGTCACCCTGAACATCTTCCGCCGCCAGACCGAAGGCCCGCGCCCCGGCGACGGCGTCTGGCAGATCACTCCCGGCTGGTCCTACAGCTTTCCTTTAGGCAATTCCGATGTGCTGATCGACGGCTACCTCGATTGGGTGGTCGACAACGACGAGAACTCGCGCGGCACCTACCACGCCAACCTGCACATCAATCCGCAGATCAAATATGACTTGGGCAAAGCCTTGGGCTGGAGTCACAAGCAACTGTATGTCGGCACCGAATACAGCTATTGGAAAAACAAATACGGAGTCGAAAACACCCACAACTTCGACACCAATCAGAACACCGCCAGCCTGCTGGTAAAGGTGCATTTCTAAGATGGCCCGCAACCGTGCCCCATGCCTGTCGTCGGTGCTCTGTTGCGGGGCACTTGAGAGCTGGCCGTTGAGTCAGTATTCTCCGCGGCCTCTTGAATTCGGTCTAAAAAAAAGCCCGGATTTAATTCCTGACCGAAAAGCCAACTTATCCCGGCCCCGGTCAGTACCGAGGCATCCCGAAAACACACTCAATCGACTGTTTTTCAGCAGCCGAGCGGGTGTTTTTTTGCTTTTCGAAAGCCTTGGCTCGGCTCTTGCTAACAGCAACGAAGCTGACCGATCGGATGACTTTTGCAGCAACGAAAAAAGGCGCCACACCAGAGCGCCGATCTTAAAAAAAATAAACGTGGAACACCTACTTTGGGAGCAACCGAATGAAACGTATGTGCACCAGCCTGATGCTCGCGGGATCGATGTTGGCCGGCGGCCAAGCCATGGCCGAAGGCCTGCTACAGTGGCAGAACAACAGCCTGACCTACCTTTATGGCAAGGACTTCCAGGTCAACCCGCGCATCCAGCAGACCGTCACCTTCGAGCACGCCGACGCGTGGACTTATGGGGATAACTTCTTTTTCTTCGACAAGATCTTCTACAACGGTGGCAAGGACTTCAGCAACGGTCCGAACACCTACTACGGTGAGTTCAGCCCGCGCATCTCGCTGGGCAAAGTGCTCGACCAGAAGATCGAGTTCGGCCCGATCAAAGACGTCCTGGTGGCGATGACTTACGAGTTCGGCGAAGGTGACACCGAGTCGTACCTGATCGGTCCAGGCTTCGACCTGGCGATCCCGGGCTTCGACTACTTCCAGTTGAACTTCTACCAGCGTCACACCCAAGGTGCTCGCGCCGGTGACAATGTCTGGCAGATCACTCCGGTCTGGTCCTACACCATCCCGGTCGGCAAGTCGGACATCCTGATCGACGGCTTCATGGACTGGGTCACCGACAACGACTCCAACTCCAAAGGCGATTACCACGCCAACCTGCACTTCAACCCACAGATCAAATATGACTTGGGCAAGGCGCTGAGTTTTGGCGAGAAGCAGTTGTATGTCGGTGTGGAATACGACTACTGGAAAGACAAGTACGGCATCGACGACACCGGTGCGTTCAAGACCAATCAGAGCACCACGAGCTTCCTGGTGAAGTTCCACTTCTGATTCTAAGAGCTTCGCGAGCAGGCTCGCTCCCACATTCGGCCAAGTTCCAATGTGGGAGCGAGCCTGCTCGCGAAGGCCTCCCCGCAGATTTCAGGCCCGGACCACCGCCTCGGATATGCCCAAAAATCGGCAAAGCTCCTCGCGCTTGGCCAACGCATCCCTGCGCCCCAGATCAATCAACTCGCTGCAATACCCCGCCTCGAACAGCAGATAACTCAACACCCCTGCCCCACTCGTCTTGGTCGCACCCGGCCCACGCAGAAACAAACGCAACGCCGCCGGCAATTCCTGACGATGCCGCGCTGCAATTTCATCGATCGGCTGACTCGGCGAAATCACCAGCACCTCCACCGGCGCCACTCCTAACTCACGGGTCGGCGTTCCGGCAGGCATCAAGTGGCTGAACTGGTTGAGACGCTGCAGCAACTCGATGTCGCTTTCCAGGCTGTCAATAAACGTGCTGTTGAGCATGTGCCCGCCGATCTGCGCGAGTGTCGGCTGCTGCCCCGTGTAAGCGCGCTCCAGCGGCTGCTGCGGATCAATGCCGCGCGGGTTGCCGCTGACACCGACCACCAGCACCCGACTGGCGCCCAGGTGCAACGCCGGACTGATCGGCGCTGATTGCCGCACCGCACCGTCGCCAAAATATTCATCGCCGATTTTCACCGGCGCGAACAGCAACGGAATCGCCGAGCTGGCCAGCAAGTGATCCACCGACAGTTGCGTCGGCACACCAATGCGCCGATGACGCAGCCATGAATCGATCGTGCCGCCGCCCTGATAGAACGTCACCGCTTGCCCCGACTCATAGCCGAACGCGGTCACCGCCACCGCATGCAATTGCTTGCGTGCAATCGATTCGGCGATGCCGGGCATGTGCAGTTTTTCATTGAGCAGATCGCGCAGCGGCGAACTGTTGAGCAGCGCCACCGGCAATTGTCGCCCCACGCCGAGCAAGCTGTGGCTGACAAAGCGGCTGGCCTGACGGATAACCCCGGGCCAGTCACTGCGCAGCACGCGATGGCTGCGAAAGCCCTGCCAGAACAAGGTGAGACGTTCGATGGCGGCGCGAAAGTCCGTAGCGCCACTGGCGAGGCTGACCGCGTTGATCGCCCCGGCCGAGGTGCCGACGATCACCGGAAACGGATTGTCCGCGCCCAACGGCAGCAATTCGGCAATCGCCGCCAGCACCCCCACCTGATACGCCGCCCGAGCCCCGCCGCCGGAAAGAATCAAACCTGTGACCGGTTCAGCTGGGCTCATCGCAACACTCCATGGTGCTTGAAAGGATGGGTGAATCAACCGCGTTTGGCGTACAGCTTCGGCTCGCCCGGTGGGCGACTCTTGAAGCGACGGTGCGCCCACAGATACTGCTCGGGGCAGGCACGCAAGGCGCTCTCGACCCACTGATTGATGCGGATGCAGTCGGCCTCTTCGGTTTCGCCGGGGAAATCTTCCAGCGGCGGGTGAATCACCAAGCGATAACCGCTGCCGTCGGCCAGACGTTCTTGGGTAAACGGCACCACCAACGCCTTGCCGAGACGGGCGAATTTGGTCGTCGCCGTCACGGTCGCCGCCTGAATGCCGAACAACGGCACAAAGATGCTCTGCTTGGCGCCATAATCCTGATCCGGTGCGTACCAGATCGCACGACCGGAACGCAGCAACTTGAGCATGCCACGCACGTCGTCACGCTCCACCGCCAGCGAGTCAAGGTTGTGCCGCTCACGGCCCTGGCGTTGAACGAAGTCGAACAGCGGATTTTTGTGTTCGCGGTACATGCCGTCGATGGTGTGCTGCTGACCGAGCAACGCCGCGCCGATTTCCAGCGTGGTGAAATGCGCCGCCATCAGAATCACGCCTTTGCCTTCGCGCCGGGCCTTTTGCAAATGCTCCAGGCCTTCAACGTGGGCCAGCTTGGCCAGACGTTCACGCGACCACCACCAGCTCATGGCCATTTCAAAAAAGGCGATGCCGGTGGAGGCGAAGTTTTCTTTGAGCAGACGTTTGCGCTCGGCGGCGGATTTTTCCGGGAAGCACAGCTCAAGATTGCGCTTGGCAATGCGCCGCCGGTCGCCGGCCACGCGATACATCAAGGCGCCCAAAACTCGACCGATGGTCAGCAAGGCCGGGTACGGCAACTGAACGATCAGCCACAGAAGCCCCAGACCGCACCAGAGCGGCCAGAAGCGTGGCGATAAAAATGCTTTTCGAAAACGCGGGCGATCCATTAAAGCTTCCGTAAATACAGTGGCCGCGCATTCTACATCGTTCGACCCGGCTTGCGGCCCGCGGGCGTTCTCGTTATAAGTCTCGGCACTTTTAGTGACAAGCCGTTGTATGCCGACATGAGCCAAACCGAACCGTTAGACCAAGATCCCGTATTCCAGCTCAAGGGCAGCATGCTGGCCATTACTGTGCTGGAACTGGCCCGTAACGACCTCGAAAGCCTCGATCGGCAATTGGCCGCCAAAGTCGCCCAGGCGCCGAACTTCTTCAGCAACGCGCCGCTGGTTCTGGCGCTGGACAAACTGCCGCCGAGCGAAGGTGCCGTCGATCTGCCGGGGCTGATGCGCGTCTGCCGTCAACATGGCCTGCGCACCCTGGCGATTCGCGCCAGCCGCATCGAAGACATCGCCGCCGCCATCGCCATCGACATTCCGGTGTTGCCGCCGTCGGGCGCCCGTGAGCGACCGCTGGAAACGCCGGAAGCCGAAGTCAAAAAGAAGCCGGAAAAGCCACCTGAGCCCACCGTCAAACCGACCCGTGTCATCACCACGCCAGTACGTGGTGGCCAACAGATATACGCCCAGGGTGGCGATCTGGTCGTGGTGTCTTCGGTCAGTCCGGGGGCGGAACTTCTCGCCGATGGCAACATCCATGTATACGGCCCGATGCGCGGTCGGGCGCTGGCCGGCGTGAAGGGTGATACCAAGGCACGGATTTTCTGTCAGCAATTGAGCGCTGAACTGATCTCCATCGCCGGTCATTACAAGGTTTCCGAAGATTTGCGCCGCGACCCTATGTGGGGCTCAGGCGTACAGGTCAGCCTGTCGGGCGACGTGTTGAACATCATTCGGCTTTAACGGATACTGCCGCATTTTCCAAGCATCTCTAAAACGTAGCGAAAACGGCTCAAACGAAGTAGGAAAAAGGCTCAACGCCGAATTCCAGCCAAGGCTGTCCGACTGCAGTAGTTTTCAAGAGATGTTTTTCAGGGGCTAAAAAGTCCTTCTTCCTTAGGGGTGAAACACCTTGGCCAAGATTCTCGTGGTTACATCCGGCAAGGGTGGTGTGGGTAAGACCACCACCAGCGCCGCTATCGGTACCGGCCTCGCTCTGCGCGGCCACAAAACAGTGATCGTCGACTTCGACGTGGGCTTGCGTAACCTTGACCTGATCATGGGTTGCGAGCGCCGCGTGGTGTATGACTTCGTCAACGTGGTCAACGGCGAAGCCAACCTGCAACAGGCATTGATCAAAGACAAGCGTCTGGAAAACCTCTACGTACTGGCCGCCAGTCAGACCCGCGACAAAGACGCGCTGACTGTCGAAGGCGTGGAAAAAGTGCTGATGGAGCTCAAGGAACAATTCGAGTTCGTCGTCTGCGACTCCCCGGCCGGCATCGAGAAAGGTGCACACCTGGCCATGTACTTCGCTGACGAAGCGATCGTCGTGACCAACCCGGAAGTGTCTTCGGTACGAGATTCGGACCGCATGCTCGGCCTGCTGGCGAGCAAATCGCGTCGCGCCGAACGTGGCGAAGACCCGATCAAGGAACACTTGCTGATCACTCGCTACCATCCAGAGCGTGTTGAAAAGGGCGAGATGCTTGGCGTTGAAGACGTCAAGGAAATCCTCTCGGTCACCCTGCTCGGCGTGATCCCGGAATCCCAGGCGGTGCTTAAAGCCTCCAACCAGGGCGTCCCGGTGATTCTCGACGACCAGAGCGATGCCGGTCAGGCTTACAGCGATACCGTCGACCGTTTGCTGGGCAAAGAAAAAGCCCACCGTTTCCTCGATGTCGAGAAGAAGGGATTCTTCGAGCGCCTGTTTGGAGGTAGGTAATGAACCTTTTTGACTTCTTTCGTGCCAACAAAAAGCCAAGTACCGCCTCGGTAGCGAAAGAGCGTCTACAGATCATCGTGGCGCATGAGCGCGGCCAGCGCAGCACGCCGGATTACTTGCCTGCCTTGCAGAAGGAACTGGTCGACGTGATCCGCAAGTACGTCAACATCGGCAACGACGACGTACATGTTGCACTGGAAAGCCAAGGCAGTTGCTCGATTCTGGAACTCAACATCACCCTGCCTGATCGCTGAGTCGATCCGGCAGGTACGACGGCGGTTCAGGGTCATTCCCTCGTTGGAATGATCCTGAACCGCCGTTGGCATTTGTTACGAGGCTGTTTTAATGCCGCTGTCCAACATCCGCATCATCCATCAGGACGCCGCCGTGCTGGTGGTCGACAAACCGACGCTGCTGCTCTCGGTGCCCGGTCGCGCTGACGACAACAAGGACTGCCTGATTACCCGTTTGCAGGAAAACGGCTACCCGGAAGCGCGCATCGTCCATCGTCTGGACTGGGAAACCTCCGGCATCATTTTGCTTGCACGTGACGCCGACACGCACCGCGAACTGTCGCGGCAGTTTCACGACCGCGAAACCGAAAAGGCCTACACCGCGTTGGCCTGGGGTCAGCCGGAACTGGACAGCGGCAGCATCGATTTACCGCTGCGTTACGACCCGCCGACCAAACCACGCCACATGGTCGACCATGAATTCGGCAAACACGCGCTGACCTTCTGGCGCGTGCTGGAGCGTTGTGGCGACTGGTGTCGCGTTGAGCTGACACCGATCACTGGTCGTTCGCACCAGTTGCGCGTGCACATGCTGTCGATCGGGCATCCGCTGCTCGGCGACGGGCTCTACGCCCACGAACAGGCGCTGGCAGCATGGCCACGCCTGTGCCTGCACGCGAGCATGCTCAGCTTCACCCATCCGCAAACCGGCGAACGCCTGCGCTTCGAGTGCCCGGCCCCATTCTGACAGACCACACTGCCCCCCTGTGGGAGCGAGCCTGCTCGCGAAAGCGGTATCACATTCAGCATTGATGTTGACTGATCAATCGCTTTCGCGAGCAGGCTCGCTCCCACAGGGGATCCGGTGCAGATTCAATTCCCCGGCCGATGCGTTAAACTCCCGCCCATTGCTGTCTGGAGTTTCTTATGCGCGAAGAGTTGAACCAAGGCCTGATCGACTTTCTCAAGGCCTCCCCTACCCCGTTCCACGCCACCGCCAGTCTGGTGCAGCGTCTGGAGGCCGCCGGTTTCGTGCGCCTCGACGAGCGCGAGCCATGGACCACCGAGCCGAACGGCCGCTATTACGTCACCCGTAACGACTCCTCGATCGTCGCGATCAAAATGGGCCGCACCTCACCCCTGCACGGCGGAATCCGCCTGGTCGGCGCGCACACCGACAGCCCGTGCCTGCGGGTCAAACCACAGCCGGAACTGCAGCGTCAGGGCTTCTGGCAACTGGGCGTTGAAGTCTACGGCGGTGCCCTCCTGGCACCGTGGTTCGACCGTGATCTGTCGCTGGCCGGCCGCGTGACTTTCCGCCGCGACGGCAAGGTCGAAAGCCAGTTGATCGACTTCAAGGCACCGATCGCCATCATTCCCAACCTGGCCATTCACCTCAACCGTGAAGCCAATCAAGGCTGGGCGATCAATGCGCAGACCGAACTGCCGCCAATCCTCGCGCAATTTGCCGGTGACGAGCGCGTCGACTTCCGCGCCGTGCTCACCGATCAACTGGCCCGCGAACACGGCTTGAACGCCGACGTCGTGCTCGATTACGAGTTGAGTTTCTACGACACGCAAAGCGCTGCTGTGATTGGCCTGAACGGTGACTTCATCGCTGGCGCGCGCCTCGACAACCTGTTGTCGTGCTACGCCGGCCTGCAAGCCTTGCTCACCGCCGAAACCGACGAAACCTGCGTGCTGGTGTGCAACGACCACGAAGAAGTCGGCTCCTGCTCGGCCTGCGGCGCCGATGGCCCGATGCTCGAACAGACCTTGCGCCGTCTGCTGCCGGAAGGTGACGAATTCGTCCGCACCATCCAGAAATCCCTGCTGGTCTCGGCCGACAACGCCCACGGCGTGCACCCCAACTACGCAGAAAAGCACGACGCCAACCACGGCCCGAAACTCAATGCCGGCCCGGTGATCAAGGTCAACAGCAACCAGCGCTACGCCACCAACAGCGAAACCGCTGGGTTCTTCCGCCATCTGTGCATGGCCGAAGAAGTGCCAGTGCAAAGTTTCGTGGTGCGCAGCGATATGGGCTGTGGCTCGACCATCGGCCCGATCACCGCCAGCCACCTCGGTGTGCGTACTGTCGATATCGGCCTGCCGACTTTCGCCATGCACTCGATCCGCGAACTGTGCGGCAGCCACGACCTGGCGCATCTGGTCAAAGTGCTGAGCGCGTTCTACGCCTGCCGCGAGTTGCCGTAACAACGCGGGACCACCAGGTCCCTGTAGGAGCTGCCGAAGGCTGCGATCTTTTGATTCTGTTTTTAAGATCAAAAGATCGCAGCCTTCGGCAGCTCCTACTCAGATCAACACCGGTCGGCAGAAATCGACCTAGACTTACATCACTCATTTCGACAAGGCAGTCTCCATGATCACGATGTCTTCCTTTCACGCCATGCTCGTGCCGATCCTCACCGGGATGATCCTGCTGGCCATCGGCTTCAACTTCCGTGACAAGAACGCCGGCGTGTTCGCCATGTGGATCGGCATGCTCACGATCCTCGCCACCGTGGTCTACAAGATCCTCGCCAAACTCAACGAATAAATCCGCGCCCGGCTCGCATTGCTTTAGTGGGCCTCGTACACTCCAGCGAATCCGCCCCTTGCGAGGTTGACCGCCTAGTGTTCGCTCGTCTTTTTGCTTTGCCCAGTCTGTTTCTCGTCTGCCTGATGACGCTGCTGCCGCTGGCGCCCGCCCACGCGGTCGGTTTGCCTGGTCTGCTCAACACCAACAAAGCGCAGCCCGAAGCTCAGGAACCGCTCGGCCAGTCCCTCGACGAAGTCATCAAGTCGCTGGAAAACGACAAGCAACGCGCACAGTTGCTGACCGACCTGAAGAAGCTGCGCGACGCCACCAAAAAGGCTCAGGCCAGCCCCGAAGAAGGCGTGCTCGGCCTGATCGGCGGGACCCTCGCCAATTTCGAAAAACAATTCACCGGCGCCGACAGTCCGCTCAACCGCTGGGGCAGTGAGTTCGATCTGGCCAAGGACGAACTGAGCGCGATGATGCTGCCGGCCAACGAGTGGCTGCCGATCATCTTCGGCTTCGCCATGATCCTCGCGGTGTGGAGCCTGCTCGCTGCCGCGCTGATCTGGCTCGGCCATCGGGTGCGCATGCGCTTCGGCCTCACCGAAGAACTGCCGCAACACCCCAAGGCCCTCGACATGCTGCGCTTTGCATTACGCAAGCTCGGGCCGTGGCTGATTGCTTTGGTGATGACCGTTTACATGAGCTACGCGCTGCCGTCGTCACTGGGTAAAAGCCTGGCGATGGTGCTGGCCTATGCGCTGGTGGTCGGCACCTGTTTCTCGGCGATCTGCGTGATCGCGTTTTCCCTGCTCGATGGCCCGCACCGCCATCGTGCGCTGTACATCCTGCGTCATCAGGCGTTCCGGCCGCTGTGGCTGATCGGCAGCTTCGCCGCGTTCGGTGAAGCGCTGAATGATCCGCGCCTGATCGAAAGCCTGGGCGTGCATCTGGCCCACACCGCCGCGACTATCGCCAACGTCCTCGCGGCATTGTCGACCGGTCTGTTCATCCTGCGTTTCCGTCGACCGATCGCGCATCTGATCCGCAACCAGCCGCTGTCCCGACGCCTGACCCGCCGCGCCCTCAGCGACACCATCGAAATCCTTGGCACCTTCTGGTACGTGCCGGCGCTGGTGCTGGTCGGTATCTCGCTGTTCGCCACCTTCGTTTCCGCCGGCGACACCAGCACCGCCTTGCGCCAGTCGCTGATCTGCACCGTATTGCTGGTGTTGTGCATGGTGATCAACGGCCTCGTGCGCCGTCATTCACTCAAACCGCAACGCGGGCCGAAACGCCATGCGCTCTACTCCGAACGTCTGAAAAGCTTCTTCTACACCCTCGCACACCTGGTGGTCTGGCTGGTCTTTATCGAACTCGGCCTGCGCGTCTGGGGCCAGTCGCTGATCGGTTTCGCCGAGGGTGAAGGGCATGACGTCAGCGTCAAACTGTTCAGTCTGATCGGCACGCTGATTTTCTCCTGGTTGATCTGGATCCTCGCCGACACCGCCGTGCACCACGCCCTCACCCGTTCTCGCAAAGGCCTGGCGAATGCCCGCGCACAAACGATGATGCCGCTGATCCGCAACGTGCTGTTCGTGGCGATTTTCATCATCGCGTTGATCGTCGCGCTGGCGAACATGGGCATGAACGTCACGCCACTGCTGGCCGGTGCCGGTGTGATCGGTCTGGCCATCGGTTTCGGTGCGCAGTCGCTGGTCGCTGACCTGATCACCGGCCTGTTCATCATCATCGAAGACTCGCTGGCCATCGATGACTACGTCGATGTCGGCGGCCACCTCGGCACCGTCGAAGGCCTGACCATCCGCACCGTACGCCTGCGCGACATCGACGGCATCGTCCACACCATCCCGTTCAGCGAAATCAAAAGCATCAAGAACTACTCGCGGGAATTCGGCTACGCAATCTTCCGCGTCGCGGTGCCGTACAACATGGAAATCGATGACGCGATCAAACTGATGCGCGAAGTCGGCCAGAAGATGCGTACCGATCCATTGCAGCGGCGCAACATCTGGTCACCACTGGAAATTCAGGGTGTCGAAAGTTTCGAATCCGGCAGCGCGATCCTGCGCGCGCGGTTCAAGACCGCGCCGATCAAACAATGGGAAGTTTCTCGAGCCTTCAACCTGTCGCTCAAACGCCACCTCGACGAAGCCGGACTCGATCTGGCAACGCCGCGCATGAGCGTGCAAGTGATCACTGCCGGTGGCGGTCAGCCGAAGGAATAGCACTCAGGCGCGCGGTTGCAGTCACAGGCAGGGAAGCCCGACAACAATAATCAAGGAGTAACCGATGCAACTGACGCGCATTGCCCAAGCCGTTCTACTCGGCCTGTTCGCCAGCCACGCCGGCGCCGCGACGCTGGAAAGCACCCGCACCACAATTGCCGAACAGGCGCAAAAGCTCGAACCGGAACTGCTGGAAACCCGCCGCGACATCCACGCTCATCCGGAGCTCGGCAACACGGAAAAACGCACCGCCGAGCTGGTCGCCAAACAACTCAAAGCCATGGGCCTGGAAGTGAAAACCGGCGTCGCCCGTACCGGCGTGGTCGCCATCCTCAAGGGTGGCTTGCCCGGCCCGACCGTGGCCTTGCGCGCCGACATGGACGCGCTGCCGGTCAAGGAAGTCGCCGACCTGCCGTTCGCCTCAAAAGCCAAAGGCACCTACCTCGACAAAGAAGTCGACGTCATGCACGCCTGCGGCCACGACGCCCACACCGCGATCCTGCTCAGCACGGCGAAAATTCTCTCAGGTATGCGCGACACATTACCCGGCACCGTGGTGTTCTACTTCCAGCCTGCCGAAGAAGGCCCAAGCGACTTCATCCCCGACGGCAAAAACACCTGGGGCGCAAAAATGATGGTCGAGGAAGGCGTGATGAAATCACCGAAACCCGACGCCGTCTTCGGCCTGCACGTCTGGGCCGGCGTCCCCGCCGGCCAGATCGCCTACCGCCCCGGCGCCACCCTCGCCAGCTCCGACGACCTGCGCATCAAAATCCTCGGCAAACAAACCCACGCCGGCCGCCCATGGGACGGCATCGACCCGATCACCGTCGGCGCACAAACCATCGTCGGCCTGCAGACTGTGGTCAGCCGCCGCACCGATATCTCTTCCTATCCGTCAGTCGTAAGCATTGGCACCATCAACGGCGGCACGCGCTACAACATCATTCCCGAATCCGTCGACATGACCGGAACGATCCGCTCCTACGACTATGGCATTCGCCAGAAACTGCATGCCGACGTCCGCCAGACCGTGGAAAAAATCGCCGAGAGTGGTGGCGCGAAAGCGGATGTCACCATCATCGAAAAATACGACCCGACCATCAACAACCCGGCGCTGACGGAAAAGATGCTGCCGACGCTGAAGTGGGCGGCGAAGGATGATGTGGTGAATGCACCGCTGGTGGGGGGCGCGGAAGACTTTTCGTTTTTTGCCAAGGAAGTGCCGGGGCTGTTTGTGTTTCTCGGCGTGACCCCGAGGGACCAGGACATGAGCAAGGCTGCGCCGAATCACAATCCGGGGTTCTTTGTGGATGAGTCGGCGTTGGTGGTCGGCGTGAGGACATTGGCGTCGCTGGCGACGGATTATTTGTATGCCAATGCGGGGGCAGGCAAATAGGGATGAGGTGACTGTGGGGGCGCTTTCGCGAGCAGGCTCGCTCCCACATTTGGATTGCGTGCAGCCTGTCAGAAACAGGTCGGCTGTCAGGCCGCCATCGCGAGCAGGCTCACTCCTACAAGGAATTGTGTACATCCGCAAGAAACAGGTCGGCTGTCAGGCCGCCATCGCTGGCAAGCCAGCTCCCACAAGGATTGAGCCCACCCGGTCAACCTAGTTCGCTTCGGCTTCTCACCACTCAACACAATGAGCGCAAGCTCGAGTACCGCTCTTGATCTTGCCGTGCTGGCCCCTTCGGCAGGCTGAGTGGAGGGATTGATCTGGGTGTGGGAGCGTAGCGACCGTTCGACGAAGTCGAACACATCGAGAGGAGGTGCAGCGAAGCAAACCGGAGGCGATGCGCCCGGATCGATCCCGTAACGAAGGAACCCCGAGCTCCAGCGAGCGGGCCGAACGCCGGGGCCCAGCCTTTTGCTTACTTTTCGGCGTCTGGAAAAGTGAGTCGCTGTAAGAGCGAAACCGCCAGCGGCAGCACCCGAAGCAACGGATATACACCTAAAACCCAAGAACCTGGTCGGCCCACAGGCCGCCAAGGCCAAAACGATCAAACCACATCAACCCCAACGTGAATCGCATCATGCCGCCAAAACTCCAGATCACAATCAATCAACCGCTCATGCTGATCATAATTAACCCGAGCAATCCGCAACCCCGGGCTCCCCACAGAAACCCGCAAAGCCGCCGCAGCATCCACAGACAGTGACGTAGGCACAATCTCAAACCGCACCCGCCCATAGTGCAAATCGTAATGCCGCGCATACAACTCGGTAATCGACTGATTCAAATCAAACTCGAGAATCCCCGGAAAAAACTGCGGATTCAAATAGTGCTCCACATACAACACCAACCGCCCATCAATGCGCCGTGACCGGCAAATCTGAATCACACTCGACAACGCAGGCAACTGCAACCACGCACACACCGCCGCCGACGCCGGCTGCAAACGTGCCGAAATCACCTCGGTCGACGGCACCCGCCCCTGCGCACTGACCATTGCGTGAAAGTGACTGCGCTGCATCAGGTTGTACGCCAGACGCGGCGGCGAAACGAACCAGCCCCGTCGCTCCTCGCGATAAATCTGCCCCTGCGCCTCCAGCTGCAACAACGCCTCACGCACGGTAATCCGCGTCGTACCGAACAACTCACTGAGCTTGCGCTCGGCCGGCAACTTGCTGCCCGCCGCCAGCAACCCGTGATCGAGTTGTTCCTGCAGCACTTGGCCAATCGCTGTCACCGCTTTTGTTGCCTCATCGCGCATCAACGTTACCTATCTGGACTAGACCAGCACTGTTTCAGGGCAAAATCGCACGGCAATCGAGCCGTTGCGTGATATTGCAAGCCTAGGCAGTGCAGATGACCGAGAGATGACAAAACTACCGAACGGTCGTCCTCATGACTTGCAATACATCGGCCAAATCCCTTGTCCGCCGGGGTTTGGGCATGGTCTACGCTTATCTGGCAACCGCTGATACCGAACAAACAAAAGACCTGCCGCAGGGCCGCCGACATCAAAGTGTCATCCAGCCCGCCTAAATTGGCTCAGGTATTGCTGACCTAGACCAACACACACCGCAATCGCAGCGTTGAACACGACCAAGGAGCTTCGGAATGAAACAGCTTTTCCTGGCAACACTGTTAGGCTCGACCATTGCAATGTGCACCTCCGCCATGGCGGCCGGCACCGATCTGAAAACCCTCGAAGCCGCTGCGAAAGCGGAAGGCGCCGTCAACAGCGTCGGCATGCCCGATGACTGGGCCAACTGGAAAGGCACTTGGGAAGACCTGGCCAAGACCTACGGCTTGAAGCACATCGACACCGACATGAGCTCGGCCCAGGAAATCGCCAAGTTTGCTGCCGAAAAAGACAATGCCACCGCCGACATCGGCGACGTCGGTGCCGCCTTCGGCCCGATCGCGGTCAAGCAAGGTGTGGTGCAGCCGTACAAGCCAAGCACCTGGGATCAAGTCCCGGACTGGGCGAAGGACAAGGACGGCAACTGGGCACTGGCCTACACCGGCACCATCGCGTTCATCGTCAACAAAAAGCTGCTGCACGGCTCCGAAGTACCGACCAAGTGGGCTGATCTCAAGGGTGGCAAATACAAGGTCTCCATCGGTGACGTGAGCACCGCTGCACAAGCGGCCAACGGTGTACTTGCTGCGGCACTGGCCAACGGTGGCGACGAGAAAAACATCAAGCCGGCGCTGCTGCTGTTCGCTGATATCGCCAAGCAAGGTCGCCTGTCGATGGCCAATCCGACCATCGCCACCATGGAAAAAGGCGAGATCGAAGTCGGCGTAGTCTGGGACTTCAACGGCCTCAGCTACAAAGCCAAGATGGCCAACCCGGATGACTACGTCGTGCTGATCCCATCCGACGGTTCGGTGATTTCCGGCTACACCACGATCATCAACAAGTACGCGAAAAACCCGAACGCCGCCAAGCTGACCCGCGAATACATCTTCAGCGACGCCGGCCAGACCAACCTCGCTCGTGGCAATGCGCGTCCGATCCGCGCCGAACACCTGCAACTGCCGGAAGACGTGAAAGCCAAACTGCTGCCGAACGAGCAGTACAAGAAGGTCACCCCGATCAAAGATGCCGATGCATGGGAAAAGACCTCCAAAGCCCTGCCACAGCAGTGGAACGAGGAAGTCATCGTCGAGATGAAATAAGCGGCTGATCACCACTTTTTGATCTGAAACAAATCTCCATGTAGGAGTGAGCCTGCTCGCGATAGCGGTCAAACTTTCAACGACAATGTTGACTGGATCACCGCTATCGCGAGCAGGCTCACTCCTACAAGGGATCCAGGTTGAATCTGAAATTTCCTGTTTCGCGGAGTTTTTGCCCCTATGAAGCACAACGTCATCCTTGTCGTGCTCGACGGCCTCAACTATGAAGTCGCGCGTCACGCCATGGGGCATCTGCAGGCTTATGTTGGCGCAGGACGCGCCGCGCTCTATCAACTGGAGTGCGAACTGCCGGCCCTGTCCCGCCCCCTCTATGAATGCATCCTCACCGGCGTGCCGCCGATCGACAGCGGCATCGTCCACAACAATGTTTCGCGCCTGTCCAACCAGCGCAGCATTTATCACTACGCCCGCGATGCCGGTTTGAAAACTGCAGCGGCGGCGTATCACTGGGTCAGCGAGTTGTACAACCGCTCACCGTTCGTAGCCGCGCGCGACCGGCACACCGACAATCTGTCGCTGCCGATCCAGCACGGGCATTTCTACTGGAGCGATCACTACCCGGATTCGCACCTGTTCGCCGACGCGGAAAACCTGCGCCTGCGCCACGATCCGGATTTCCTGCTGATCCATCCGATGAACATCGACGACGCCGGGCACAAACACGGCCTCGACTCTTCGCAATACCGCAACAGCGCGCGCTTCGCCGACATCATCCTCGCCGACTATCTGCAGAAATGGCTCGACGCTGGCTATCAGGTATTGGTGACCGCCGACCACGGCATGAACAACGATCGCTCGCACAACGGCCTGCTGCCGGAAGAGCGTCAGGTGCCGCTGTTTGTCCTCGGTGACGCGTTCAGCCTCGACGCTGACGCCGCACCGAAGCAGACCGAAATCTGCGGCACGGTCTGCGAACTGCTCGGCGTGCCCCATGACAAACCGGTGTGCCGGGAGTTGCTCAAGTGAACTCAATGACTCGCGGTAAATGGCTGGCAGCCCTGTGCGTGGTGCCCTTCGCGCTGTTCTTTATCGTCTTCGAAATCGCTCCGCTGACCTGGGTGATGATCAGCAGCCTGCAATCAGAAGAATTCGGCTGGGGCTTGGCCAACTTCAGCAAGATCTTCAGCTCGAAGTTTTATTTGCAGGCGATCCAGTACAGCCTCGAAATCAGTTTCTGGTCGAGCGTGTTCGGCATCATCATTGCCGTACTGGGTGCGTATTCCCTGCGCCGGGTCGATTCGAAACTGCGCAATTTCGTGAATGCCTTCGCCAACATGACCAGCAATTTTTCCGGCGTACCCTTGGCCTTCGCGTTCATCATCCTGCTCGGTTTCAACGGCAGCATCACGATCATGCTGAAGCAGTCGGGGATCATTCAGGATTTCAACCTGTACTCGAAAACCGGGCTGATCATCCTCTACACCTACTTCCAGATTCCCCTTGGTGTGCTGCTGCTCTATCCCGCCTTCGACGCCTTGCGTGAAGACTGGCGCGAATCTGCCGCACTGCTTGGCGCCAATGGCTGGCAATTCTGGCGGCATATCGGCTTGCCGGTGCTGACACCGGCGCTGCTCGGTACATTCGTGATCCTGCTGGCCAACGCCCTCGGTGCCTACGCCACGGTGTACGCGTTGACGACGGGCAACTTCAACGTCCTGCCGATCCGGATTGCGGCGATGGTCTCCGGTGACATTTCCCTTGACCCGAATCTGGCCAGCGCTTTGGCCGTGGTGCTGGTGGCGCTGATGACCATCGTCACCGTCGTGCATCAACTGCTGTTGAAGAGGAGCTACCATGTCTCGCGCTGAATCCGGCCCGGCCGGCCTCTACCACCGCGTCGTGGTTTATCTGCTGTTCGCCATCCTCTTGCTGCCACTCGTGGGCACACTGGTCTATTCGATCGCCAGCAGTTGGTCGGCGACCATCCTGCCCAGTGGTTTCACCTTCAAGTGGTACATCCAGCTGTGGAGCGATCCGCGTTTCCTTCATGCGTTCGGCCAGTCGCTGCTGGTGTGCGTCGGCGCGCTGGTGTTGTCGGTGGTGCTGATCCTGCCGCTGCTGTTCGTCGTGCATTACCACTTCCCGAAACTCGATGCGCTGATGAACATCCTGATCCTGCTGCCTTTCGCGGTGCCGCCGGTGGTGTCGTCGGTGGGTCTGTTGCAGCTCTACGGTTCCGGGCCGATGGCCATGGTCGGTACACCGTGGATCCTGATCGGTTGCTACTTCACCGTGGCCCTGCCGTTCATGTACCGGGCGATCACCAACAACCTGCAAGCGATCAACCTGCGCGACCTGATGGACGCCGCGCAACTGCTCGGTGCCAGCACCTTTCAGGCGGCGTTTCTGGTGGTGCTGCCGAATCTGCGCAAAGGCTTGATGGTCGCGTTGCTGCTGTCGTTTTCGTTCCTCTTCGGTGAGTTCGTCTTTGCCAACATTCTGGTCGGCACGCGCTACGAAACCTTGCAGGTTTACCTGAACAACATGCGCAACAGCAGCGGCCACTTCACCAGTGCGCTGGTCATTTCGTACTTCTTTTTCGTGCTGGTCCTGACCTGGATCGCCAACATCTTGAACAAGGACAAAAGCGAATGAGCTATGTCAGCGTCCAACACCTGCAGAAAAACTACGCGGGCACCACGGTGTTCAGCGACATCAACTGCGAAATCAACAAAGCCGAATTCGTCACCCTCCTCGGCCCGTCCGGTTGCGGCAAGTCGACTCTGCTGCGTTGTATCGCCGGGCTGACCCCGGTCGATGGCGGCAAGATCCTGCTCGATGGCGTCGATATCGTGCCGTTGAGCCCGCAGAAACGCGGGATCGGCATGGTGTTCCAAAGCTACGCGCTGTTTCCCAACATGACCGTCGAGCAGAACGTTGCCTTCGGTTTGCGCATGCAGAAGGTCAACGCCGATGACAGTCATAAACGCGTTTCCGAAGTGTTGAAACTGGTTGAACTGAACGACTTCGCCAGCCGCTACCCACATCAGTTATCCGGCGGCCAATGTCAGCGTGTGGCCCTCGCCCGTTCGCTGGTGACCCGCCCGCGCTTGCTGCTGCTGGATGAGCCGCTGTCGGCCCTCGATGCACGGATTCGTAAACACCTGCGTGAACAGATCCGCCAGATTCAGCGCGAACTCGGCCTGACGACAATTTTCGTCACCCACGATCAGGAAGAAGCGCTGACCATGTCTGACCGGATTTTCCTGATGAATCAGGGAAAAATCGTACAAAGCGGCGATGCCGAAACCTTGTACACCGCGCCGGTCGATGTGTTCGCCGCCGGCTTCATCGGCAACTACAACCTGCTTGATGCCGACGACGCATCAAAGCTGTTGCAGCGCCCGATCAACCACCGCATCGCCATTCGCCCGGAAGCCATCGAGCTGAGCCTGGAAGGCGAACTCGATGCGCAGATCCGCAGCCACAGCCTGCTCGGCAACGTCATCCGTTACCGGATCGAGGCGCGCGGCGTGGAACTGGTAGTGGATGTGCTCAACCGCTCGGCCGCCGATCTGCATCCCGACGGTCAGCGTCTGGCGCTTTCCATCGATCCGACGGCCCTGTGTGAAGTAGCTTAAAAGCAGCTGCAAGCTTCGAGCTACAAGCTTCAAGTTGTAGACTGCGGCGCAGCTGATTCCAATTCTTGCAGCTCGAAGCTTGTAGCTCGTAGCTGTTCTCGGAGAGAACTGATGGCCCTGGCAATTTTTGATCTGGACGAAACGTTGATCCACGGCGACTGCGCCACCCTCTGGAGCGAGCAGATGGGGCGCCTCGGCTGGGTCGATCCCGAGTCGTTCATGCGCAAGAACAACGAGCTGATGGACGCCTACAGCCATGGCAAATTGCGCATGGAAGAGTACATGGAGTTCAGCCTGGAGCCGCTGATCGGGCGTACCCCAGAAGAAGTCGAGCACTTGGTCGGGCCGTGGGTGGAAGACTTTATCGAACCGATCATCTTCAGCGACGCGACCAAAACCATCGCCGCTCACCGCAAGGCCGGCGACCGGATTCTGGTGATCTCGGCGTCGGGCACGCACCTGGTCAAACCGATTGCCGATCGACTGGGCATTGATGAAGTTCTCGGTATCGAACTGGAAGTCGCGCATGGCGTGTACAGCGGCCACACCGTTGGCACCCTGACCTACCGCGAAGGCAAGATCACCCGTTTGCTGGAGTGGCTGGATGCTGAAGAAGAAAACCTGGAGGGTGCGAGCTTCTATTCCGACTCGCGCAATGATTTGCCGCTGTTACTGAAGGTGGACTTTCCGCATGTGGTCAACCCGGACCCGGTGCTGCTTGAGCACGCCGAAAAGTCCGGGTGGCCGATCCACCTCTGGAAATGACAAAGATTTAATCTGCAATTGCAGGCTGACATCCCGAACCTGAGTTCGACACCATGTGTCAGGTCGATGTACCTCGACAAAACAACTCGGTCAGTCCCCTCTCCCTATGGGAGAGGGTTAGGGTGAGGGGCTTCTCCTGCAAATCAGCTCAGACTGTCGTCAATCACCAACACCAGTTTGCCCGCTACCGTATTACTCGCCAGCTCCGCAAACGCCGCCTCGGCATCCTTCACCGCAAACGCCTTGGCCAACTGCGGACTCAACCGCCCTTCAGCAAACAACGGCCACACCTGCTGGCCCAGATCACTCAACAGATCTGCCTTGAACTGATCATCACGGCTGCGCAATGTCGAGCCGAGCAACTGCACACGCTTGGCCAATACCTGCGCCAGATCCAGTTTCGCCTCACGGCCGCCCATCAAACCGATCAACACCCAACGCCCATCCAGCGCCATCAGCTTGAGATTCAACGCCGAATAATTGCCACCCACTGGATCGAGAATCACATTGAACGGCCCGAAATCACGCAGGCTCTCCAGATCATCGGTGCGCACCACTCCGCCTTGCGCGCCCAACGACTCGCAATACGCCAAACGCTCGGCCGAACCGACGCTGACCCAACACGGATTGCCAAACGCCTTGCACAACTGAATGGCGGCTGAACCGATTCCACTTGCGCCAGCGTGCAAGAGAACTTTCTCACCCGGTTTGAGCGCCGCAAGTTGAAACACATTCAGCCAGACTGTTGCGTAAACCTCGGGCAATGCCGCCGCCTCGATCAGCGAGACGCCTTCGGGAACCGGCAACACATGCCGCCCGTCGACGACCACCTCTTCGGCCATGCCGCCCCCGGCCAGCAAGGCGCACACCCGATCCCCGACCTGCCAGGCACTGCCCGCGCCGACCTCGCTGATGACCCCGGAGCATTCAAGACCGAGCACTTGGCTGGCCCCTGGTGGCGGCGGATAGAGCCCTGCTTTCTGTAATAAATCGGCGCGATTAAGGCCAGCTGCCGCCACTCGAATGCGGACTTGTCCTACATCACACGTAGGACTCGGCTCTTCAACCCATGCCACTTGACCGTCAACGCCTTGCAATGCCTTCACAGTGCCTCCATAGTGAGTCTGGACTGAGCCCGAAGCTGTAGCGCCGGGCTTTTTGCATTATGCGACCGGCTCTCGTAGAACCGGCGACTTCAAAGACGGCCTAATATGCGTTATCAATTGTCCCCGCGTCGAATCAGCATGAAGCATTTGCTCCCCAGCACCGCCCTCGCTCTTTTCATCGGTATCGGTTTGTTGCCGGTGTCGGGCAATACATTCGCAGCCAACAGCTGGGACAAATTGCAGCCTGATCGCGATGAAGTCATCGCCAGCCTGAACGTCGTCGAGTTGCTCAAGCGTCACCACTACAGCAAGCCGCCGCTCGACGATGCGCGCTCGGTGATCATCTATGACAGCTACATCAAGCTGCTGGATCCGTCGCGCAGCTACTTCATGGCCAGCGACATCGCCGAATTCGACAAGTGGAAGACCCAGTTCGACGACTTCCTCAAAAGCGGCGACCTCAACGCCGGGTTCACCATCTACAAGCGCTATCTGGACCGCGTCAAGGCGCGTCTGGACTTCGCCCTTGCCGAGCTGAACAAAGGCGTCGACAAGATGGACTTCACCACCAAGGAGACCTTGCTGATCGATCGCAAGGACGCCCCTTGGCTCAAATCCACCGCTGAGCTCGACGACCTGTGGCGCAAACGCGTCAAGGACGAAGTGCTGCGGATGAAGATCGCCGGCAAAGAGCCGAAGCAGATCCAGGAAACCCTGACCAAGCGCTACAAGAACCAGTTGGCGCGCCTGGACCAGACCCGTCCGGAAGACATCTTCCAGGCGTACATCAACACCTTCGCCATGTCCTACGATCCGCACACCAACTATCTGTCGCCGGATAACGCGGAAAACTTCGACATCAACATGAGCCTGTCCCTCGAGGGTATCGGTGCCGTGTTGCAAAGCGACAACGACCAGGTGAAGGTCGTGCGTCTGGTGCCTGCTGGCCCGGCTGACAAGACCAAGCAGGTCGCCCCGGCCGACAAGATCATCGGCGTTGCCCAAGGCAACAAAGAGATGGTCGACGTGGTCGGCTGGCGTCTGGACGAAGTGGTCAAGCTGATCCGTGGTCCGAAAGGCACCGTGGTGCGTCTGGAAGTGATTCCGGCGAGCAACGCGCCGAACGACCAGACCACCAAGATCGTGCCGATCACCCGGGAAGCGGTGAAGCTCGAAGATCAGGCGGTGAAGAAGTCCATCCTCAGCCTGAAACAGGACGGCAAGGACTACAAACTCGGCGTCATCGAGATTCCAGCCTTCTACCTCGACTTCAAGGCGTTCCGTGCCGGTGATCCGGACTACAAGAGCACCACTCGCGACGTCAAGAAGCTGCTGACCGAACTGCAGAAAGACAAAGTCGACGGCGTGGTCATCGACCTACGCAACAACGGCGGCGGTTCCCTGCAGGAAGCCACCGAGCTGACCAGTCTGTTCATCGACAAAGGCCCGACCGTACTCGTGCGTAACGCCGATGGCCGTGTCGACGTACTCGAAGATGAAAACCCGGGCGCGTTCTACAAAGGTCCGATGGCGTTGCTGGTCAACCGCTTGTCCGCTTCGGCTTCGGAGATTTTCGCCGGCGCCATGCAGGACTACCACCGCGCGCTGATCATCGGTGGCCAGACCTTCGGTAAAGGCACCGTGCAGACCATTCAGCCGCTGAACCATGGCGAACTGAAACTGACCCTGGCCAAGTTCTACCGGGTATCCGGGCAGAGCACCCAGCATCAGGGCGTGTTGCCGGACATCGACTACCCGTCGCTGATCGACACCAAGGAAATCGGCGAGAGCGCTCTGCCGGAAGCCATGCCGTGGGACACCATCCGCGCGGCAATCAAACCGGCGGCCGATCCGTTCAAGCCGTTCCTGGCCCAGCTCAAGTCCGAACATGACACCCGCACCGCCAAGGATGCCGAGTTCGTGTTCATCCGGGACAAACTGGCCCTGGCGCAGAAACTGATGGAAGAAAAAACCGTCAGCCTCAACGAAGCCGAACGCCGTGCCCAGCACAACGACATCGACGCCAAGCAACTGGCGATGGAAAACATCCGTCGCAAGGCCAAAGGCGAAGAACCGCTCAAAGAGCTGAAGAAAGAAGACGACGACGCCCTCGCGGCTGCCGACCCTGACAAGGTCAAGCCAGAAGACGATGCCTACCTGAGCGAAACCGGGCGCGTGCTGCTGGATTACCTGAAGCTGAGCAATCAGGTGGCCAAGAAGTAAGATGATGGCAATTTAATGCTGACGATCCCCGGATCGTCATCAAACAGTCATCATTCTGTCGTGCAATAAAGGACTGGGAGCCACTCTCTTCATCGAGAGCGCTCCCAGTCCTTTTTTTATCGCCAGAGATTGCCATGACCACGACCGAACAGCTGAGTGCCTTGAGCTCGATCCTGACTCAAAGCGGTTTACACAGCCTGTTCCAGCCGATCATCAGCCTCTCCGAACGGCGTATTCTCGGCTACGAAGCCCTCACCCGTGGCCCGTCCAACAGCCCTCTTCACTCGCCGATCGCACTGTTCGCCGTAGCGCGTCAGGCCGGACGTTTGAGCGAGCTGGAAATTGCCTGCCGTCAAAGCGCTTGCCGTCGCTTCAACGAGCAGCAACTGCCGGGCAAACTGTTTCTCAACGTCTCGCCGGAATCCTTGCTTGAAGCCGCGCATCAACCGGGGCGCACGTTGCAGCTGCTGCAGGATTTCGGCATTCCACCCAGTCAGGTCGTCATCGAGCTGACTGAGCAAACACCGATCGACGATTTTCAGTTACTGCAAACGGCCTTGCATCACTATCGGGCGATGGGTTTTTCCATTGCGCTGGATGATCTCGGGGCCGGTTATTCGAGCCTGCGGTTATGGTCCGAACTGCGCCCGGACTACGTGAAGATCGACCGGCACTTCATCGACGGCATTCATCAGGATGCGCTGAAACGTGAGTTTGTCGGCTCGATCCTGCAAATCGCCAAAGCTTCGCGCGCGCAAGTCATCGCCGAAGGCATCGAACTGCCGGAAGAACTCGCGGTACTGACTGAAATGGGCGTCGATCTGGTGCAGGGTTACTTGCTCGGTCGCCCCCAGGAACACCCACCCCGCGACGCCCGCGCCTTGATGCCCAAACACGACAGCAGCAGCGTTGCGCTGAACGAAGAAGGCAGCGACCTCAGCGCCCTGCTCAACGACCAACCGGCCGTGCATCGCGACACACCCACCGCCAACGTACTGGAAGCCTTCCGTCGCCAGGCCAACCTCAACTCACTGGCAGTACTCGACGAACAAGGCCAACCCTGCGGCATCGTCCACCGCCATTCCTTGTCGGATGCCCTGCTGAAACCCTTCGCCACCGACCTGTTCGCGCGCAAACCGATCAGCCGTCTGATGAACGACGACTTTCTCGCCGTGGAAATGAGCCAGTCGCTGCAACAAGTCAGCCGCTTGATCACCAGCCGCGCCCGGCAACGCATCGAAGAAGACTTCATCATCACCCTCAACGGCGGATATCTTGGCCTTGGCAGGGTGATCGACGTGCTTAAACTGATTACCGAACTGAAGATCCAGCAGGCTCGCTACGCTAACCCACTGACTCTGCTGCCCGGCAATGTGCCGATCCAGCAATGCCTGACGCGGTTGCTGCAGCAGGGGCGCGAGTCGGTCATCTGCTATGTCGACATCGACAGTTTCAAACCCTTCAACGATATCTACGGCTACGGGCGTGGTGATGAAGTTCTGCTGTGCCTGGCGCAATGCCTCAACGAGCGGGTAGACCCGAGCCGCGACTTCGTAGGTCATATTGGCGGCGACGACTTCCTTCTTGTCCTCGGACCGGACGAATGGCGCAAGCGCCTAAATCAACTGCTTGATGACTTTCAGAGCCAATGCCGACGCTTCTATCGCCCCGAACACCTTGAGGCGGGATGTTTTATTGCACCGAATCGCCAAGGGGTGCGGCAGGAGTTTCCGTTGTTGTCACTTTCTATTGGCGTGGTGCATTTACATCCCGAGGCTTGTGCACACCTGGATGCCAGTCAGCTTGCGGAGCTGGCATCGCAGGCGAAGCATCATGCGAAGAATGTTCCGGGGTATAGCGTGCATGTGATTGATAGTCTTTCCATGTCTAACCTCCATCAATCACAGTTAATTGGGCAACGCTAACTCCTGCACGAACGCCGAAACCTATGGACGTACGAAGTTACCGCTCAACCAAATTGTTTTTTAGTTAACCTGTAGGACTTCGATTTGATACCTCAACAAACAACTTAACAAAACCTGCATAAACTGACGTTGATCCTCTACATCATCATCGAAATAGGTGGTGATTTTTGTAAACACTGCATCAAAATTATCACCGACGCCCAAATAGTGCTTCAACGTATCAACACACCACTCGCGCTCATCAATACTATAAGAGAGAAACTCTGGCCGAATAAAAATATCAAAAAGTTCCGCAAGCTCGTTCTTATCGTTGACGTCCTTCGAAACAATGATCTTTTCACGAGCATCGTCGTCAGTATTTTCTATATCAAATATAAACAGCAGACCGCGCAAAACAAAATACTCAGGTTTACGTTTCATTCCATAAATTCCGTATAAGAGGTTATCGGCTTTCCGGCTCTATCAAGGATCACTATCGCATGTGTTTGCTGCCCGTAATCTACTCCCCCCCTTTTGTACCCCTCACCTACAATCTTGCCCATATTCATCGGCTCCTTCGACGCGATTTGTCCGTTCCGCCTAAAAATAAGCTGGGCACGATGTATGGCGTTCAGTTGGTCTCGATTACTAAAAAAGTGAGTGGCTGCACTGGGAATTTTTGGCTGCCCTGCTCGCCTTCCGTTGGTGTAAAGCTCTATGACTCCGGTCGATGGATTTCTTCCCGTCACTGAACGTTCTTGCTGAGAGGCCAATGTGGTTTGTTTGCCATGTTTTTCCACGAAGTGTGCGCCTGGTGTGGCTTTCTCCATTTCATCCAAACGCCTAAAAGCATTTTCCTCCGCCAACTCATCAATCCTCGCCCTCCGCTCCTGCGCCGTCATCTTCGGCAGCGCTGGCTCACCCTCATCAACCTTAGCGCCACCAATCCCACCCGGCGCCTCACAACCCGGCTTCTTCGGCGGCGGACAATTGGAGCTCAACCCCAACGGATCCACCCACCCCGTTGGATTCGGCACGTACTGGTACTGATTCAACCCACCGGCCAGCTTGATCGGATCCGGCGTCAGATACCGCCCCAGCCTCGGGTCGTAATACCGGTGGCGGTTGTAATGCAGGCCGCTTTCCCCGTCGAAATACTGCCCCTGAAAGCGCAGCGGCTGGTTCAGGTAGTCGTCGCCGGCGAGGGTCAGCGTGGCGACTTTGCCGTAGGCGTCGTATTGCGCGGACCAGACGATGTCGCCGCTGTAGTCAGTGAGTTCTTGCGGGGTGCCGAGGTGGTCGAGTTGGTAGTAGAACGGGCAGGCTTTTTTCGGGCCTTTGCCGTCGAGCAGCGCCAGCGGGCGGAAGGTGCCGGGTTCGTAGACGTAGCTGCGGTATTCGTGTTCGCTGCTTTCGGCGACGAGGTGGTCGCCTTGCCAGAAGAATTCGGTGGTGACGTCGCCGACGGTTTTGCGGATGCGCCGGCCAAAGGCGTCGTATTGATAGGACGCGGTCTGGCCGTCGGGGCGGGTCAGGCCGATCAGGCGGTGCTGGCTGTCGTAACGGTATTCGGTGACGAGGGTTTGCGCGCGACCACGGCGTTCGCGGATCAGGTTGCCAAAGGCGTCGTAGTCGTAGTGGCGGTCGCCCTGCATCAGCAGGCGATTGCCTTTGATCTGGCTGGGGCCGGGGCGGTCCTGCATCAGCAGGTTGCCGGCCGGGTCGTGGGCGAAGCTTTCCGGCAGTTCGTCGCGTGAGTGGCGCACGCGGATGAGGCGGTCGAGGGCGTCGTAGCCGTAGGTGCGCTGGCCGTGGCGGCTGTCGGCGATGTGCGCGAGATTGCCGTTGGCGCTGTAGGCATAATCGCGGCGGTACAACGCATCGCGCTGATGGCCTACGGCGTGGGCGAGTAATCGTCCCTGATCGTCGTAGGTATATTCGCTGAGCAGCAGGCCTTGCTGACGTCGTTGTTCACGACCTGACTGGTAGACGTGACGGCTCAGCTCCGCGCCATTGAGGTCGATGCCGGTCAGCGCGCCGCCCTTGGCGTGGTGGTAGTCGAGCACGCTGTTGTCCGGCAGACGCAGGCGCTTGAGCTGGCCGCAGGCGTCGTAGCGGTAACGCAAAGTGCCCCAGCCCTGATGTTCGGTGATCAAGCGGTCCTGGCGGTCGTACTCGAAGGCCAACGGGTGTTGCTGGCCGTCGTCGACCCCAATCAAACGACCGAGTCGGTCGTATTGGTAAGTGACCTTGATGCCGTCGGGCAGGTTTTTGACCAGCAGACGCCCGGCCGCATCGCGCTCATAAGTGGTGAGCAAACAAGAGCGGTCATCACCGAACTCGGTCTTCTCCAGCAGATGCCCGTTAAGGTCGTAGGCGTACGCTGTACGGCGGCCATCAAAACCGCTTTCCTGACGAATCAGCCCGGTCGGCGTGTAATCCAGCCGGTACTTTTCACCCGATTCGTTTTCAATCTCGGTGAGCAATAACTGCGCATGGTCGTAGCGGTACTGCACTCGCGTGCCGTCGGGGTTGATCCGCCGCGAGACCAGGTGCAGGTCATCGTCGTATTCGTAGCGGGTGATGCGCCCCAGTTCATCGCGCTCGGCGGTGACCTGACCGTAGGCGCCGTAGCTGTAGGCGCGGGTCGCACCGTCAGGAAATGTCGTCTGGATCAGTCGGCCGACGGCGTCCCAATGCTGACGGGTGACTGCAGCGTGTTCGTCGGCGGTGGTGGTCCGTCGCCCCAGCGCGTCGTAGGAAAAGCGCCGCACGCCGCCGCCGGGCAAGGTTTCTTCGGTCAACTGGCCGAGGCTGTTCCAGACCAGACGATGGCGGCTGCTGTCCGGATAACGGATCGACAGCAACTGACCCCGGGTGTCGTAGTAGTAATGGGTGACCTGGCCATCGGGGTCGACCGCTTCAGTGACATCGCCCTCGGCATTGCGCCGGTAGATCCACACCGCGTCGCCGCGAGTGCGTTTGTGCAGGAAACCGTTGCGATACTCGTAGGACGTGGGCGCGTCAGCAGCAGGAATCAGCGCAATCAGCCGTCCGACCTCGTCGTAGCGGTATTCGGTGACGGCGCCTAACGCATCTTGCTCGGCGATCAAGCGCCCGGCATCGTCATAGGCCTTGAGCTGCTCGCCACCGTCCGCCGAGGCTTTACGTACGAGTCGCGCACGCTCGTCGTGGACGTACGTTTCTTCAGTGCCATCGACGTAATGCACCGCGACACTGCCGTCGTCGCTCCAGACGTAACGCGTGTTCATCTGCGAGAACGACGCCCAGTGGCGCACGCAACGGGCAGCCTTGCCTGACCGCTCCCACTCCCAGAAAAAACTCGCGCCGCCGGCCAGTTGCCGCTGCAGGATTACGTGGGCGTCGTCGTAGTCGTAACGCTCGCTGTCACCGACGGCGTTGCTGGCTTCGATCAGGTGCTGATAGGCGTCGTAGCGGTAACTGACCAGCGTCTGTTCAGTGAGCCAAGGCTCGGCAAGGTTCTGAGCCGAATCAAAACGCTGGTAATCAATACCGATCAGGTGCGCACGGTCGTAACGCAACAACAGCGAACGCCCGGCGCCGTTATCCAGTCGCTGCACCCGATCAGACCGATCGCGCTGCACGGTCAGACGATTGCCATAGACATCGCTGATCGCCGTGAGCCGTCCCGCACGAAAGTGATAAAACCGCGCCGTATCCCCGGCCAGCGCGAGAATCAGCTCTTCCGGCTCATCACCCAGAAAGATCGCTGCCCGCGACAAGCTGTTGTGAATCGCCGGCCGCTCGACACTTGGCAACGGAAACCGTGTTCGCCGGTTCTCGTGGTCAACCCAAACAACAGAGTCGCCTTCAAAGACCAGCCGATGCGCCAGCGAATGACTCCAGCCAAAGCACAGCCCGGCATCAATCTCGACGGCGCTCGAGCGATACAAGCGGGTGAACTCAAACGGCAACACGCCATCGAGCACCGCATCGGTGAGGGTCAGCAGTTCTTCGCCAGTGACCATCGACACCGGACAACCATTGGTGCAGGTGCGTGGCACGCAATCAGCGCTGTCACCGTTGGGGTTTTTCGCCTGATCCGGCGAGTCGTCGTGATGCTCGTCTTTCTTCAACAAGGTGTTGCGCTGCGCATTCCAGCGCAATTGCATCTGGCCCTTCTTCACCCCGGCGGCGATGCCCCGGGCGGCAACGGTTTTGTATTGATCGACGTATTTGATGAACCCTTCGACGATGCCGAACATCGCCTTCACCAAACGCTTCACCGCCGACAGCAACTGCACGGCGCGATCCGCCAGACGCAACGTCAGATAAGCGATGCCTGCGCCACCACTGACGAACGTCAAAACGACACTGATCAGCACGTCGATGAGCAACTGCACGATCATCATCGACGCAGCTTCTGCGGTTTTCCCGGCGATTTCACTGGGCGGCAACATCTCGAGCCAAAGGCTGCCAGTGCGTAGCAACAAACACAGTGCAGCTTCATCACTGACCAGCAATTGAAGCTTTTCCATGACGTCAGGGGCTGTCGCTGCCAGCTCCATCAACTGCGTGGCGCCCTCACCCAACCGCTCGGCGAACGCCCCGGGGTCCTTGAGAATGTCCGAGAGCATGCCAATGCTGTCCCACACACCCTCGATCGCCGCCCAACTCCCGGCGAGCATGCCGTTACCCGCCGCCGTCGCCACCGACTGCGACCACTGCGGTTTGAAAACCTGCCACTCGCTGCGTAACCAGCCGCCCAGCTCAGCAGTCAGGCCGTCATAGGCTTTGAACAGGTCCTCGACCTGACTCTCAGTGACCTCGCTGTGCACCTGCACCCGGTAGAACTTGCCCGCTGTTCCCTTGAACGAGCCCTTGCCTTGCGCGTCGAGGGTCACGGGGGTGGTTTTGCCACCGTCCATGGCGATCACATCGACCACGATGTTGCCGAGCGGGATGTCGTACACCGACTCGAATTTGCTTTCGATCAGCATCGGGCCGCTTTCCGGGCACTGGACGACGCCGGAGAAAAACTCTTTGTCGGAGCTGCTGACGGCAGTGCTGTCGGAACCGAAGCGAATGATCCGCTCCATGCCCATCAGCGACGGCAGATCTGCGGCGTGGCTGATCTCGTCCGCCGCTCGACTGGCCCAATGCTTGAGCTGCTCGCGGTAAAGGCTGAGGGTGGCGGGAAAGCTGTCGAGTGCTTGCTCGATGCGGGTGACGGCTTCCATCAGCGCACGCGGATGTGCGAAGTGGACTGAATAAGCGGATCAAACATGAGCGTTCCCTCGCAAAAAAAATCAGGCGCGGGAACTGTGCGGGGGATCAATCGGGAAAGAAGTCAGGCAAGTAGGTGATGACTGTAGGACTTGTCTGTAAAAAATCACTCACAGATAAACGGGCACGCAAAAACGCAAACGCGGCATGAGGAAAACCTCACGCCGCGTTTATTTGAGCAGACATAAATCGATTTACAGTGTTGAATCCCGAGCGCTCAGCTCTTTCAATTTGAGCTCCGCCAAGGGGTGCCCGGCCTTGGCGGCCATGCCCCACCAGCGTGCGGCTTCGGCAGGATCCGGCGGCTTGCTCGGGGTTCCGGCCAGACTGATCACGCCGATCTGATAAGCCGCCTTGCCATCGCCCGCGAGCGCCGCCAGCCGCAACAGGCGCACACCTTCTTCACGTGCCCCCAGGCCGACGCCACGAAAAGTCAGAATGTGCCCATAAAAGCTTTGCGCACCGACATCGCCGAGGTTGGCCATGCGCGCAAACTGACCTTCAAGCCAACGCAAGCCGCGCGGTTGGCGGACAAACCATGCCCAATGAAACAACCTGCGGGCCAGCCAGTAACTGGCCCGCGCCTTGAGTCGTAAAAACACTCAGGCCTCCGCCGATTCCGGGTACTCGTACTCGAAGACTCTGACCACTTCCGACGCATGCCAGGAGGCGGCTGCTACACCGTCGGACGGCCCGGAAAAACGCCCCAAACGCTCGACACACTCAAAAAAACCGGTGCGTGGCAGGCGACTCGCGCCCTGGCTGATCACCAGCGAACTGCGCAACGGTTGTTCGGCCTTTGCGTCCAGCGCGGCCAGATGTTCGAGTGCGGCGGTCAGGGTCTGCATCGCCGGTGTCGGCAGCTGCAACCGCTCCAGCAAGGCCCGATAAGTCAGCAGATGGCGCTGGCGCCGCGCCTGATCCAGTTCACCCAGCAATCCGTCCCAATGTTGACGACTGATGCGCACGCTCACGATTCATCCCTCCACCCTGGCACCGTCAATTCCCAGGCCAGGCTGCGGCGAATCGCGGCGTCGGGCTGACGCTCGCCACTTTCGATCATGGCCAGATATGACGGGCTGATGCCTACCGTGCGGGCCAGCGCCTCAATGGCGATGCCCTTCCCTTCGCGCAAACTGCGTAGTTGATCCAGACCTGGAAGAATCGTGTCTGGTGTAGCCGCGAGCGGCGTAGGGGCCGGACGCGACGGTGTTTCATTGATGCCTGCTGCTTTTAGTAGAGCCTGATACTGAGCCCACGGCAGAACCGCATATTCGGGTTCGCCATCGCGTGCAATTATCTGAATATCCATGACTACCCCGTAGGACAACAACACTTAGCGAGTCGGCACTTTTCCCTAGAAGTGTAATCCTAACAGCGGCCAAGGTCGCGGGGGGTATCTATCTGTAGAGGGGTTTGATAATCAGGACTTTTTCGGTCCCTGGAGTTGCAATTGTTCGGGGGTATCCGGCAGACGTTCGACGACTGCCAGTTTTTCCGGCTGCTGGCGGTTGCGCCAGAGGCGGAAGGCATTGAGTTCATCGTCGAGGGTTTTCATCAGCCAAGCGAGGACGGCGATGTCGTCAAGCATGCCGAATACGGGAATGAAATCCGGAATCGCATCAACCGGGCTGAGGAAGTACATCAAACCCGCCACCACCGAAACCAGGGCTTTGCCGCTGATGGCCCGATACTCGCCGCGCCAATAGGCCAGGCACAATGCCTGGAGTAAACGTAAATCGTCTTTGAGTTTGCCGAGGCGATTGCCTTGCGCGGCGCCTTTGCTGGCGACTGCAAACAACAAGGTTGGCAAACGTCCACGGGCCAACAAGCGGCCGGCCAGGGGCAGGAATCGAGCGAAATTCCACGGAGCTTTCATCTATTCCTCCCGTTGAAATGTTATCCACACAAATTGTGGATAACCTTGTGAACAGAGCTGCATTTCAGCGCTGAAAGCCCCGTTTCATAAGGGCTGCGCTCAGATCGGGCGTTTTTTACTCACATAAAAAACCCCAATATTTCATTGACTTGGCTGCTCAGGGCGGCTAGCGCGAGCAGCCTCAATGGCTATGACTCTCGCGACCGCCATCGGTTCGCTCTGTTTACCCCTGCCAGACGCCAGATGCAACAACGCCCCGCATAAGCGAGGCGTTGTTGTTGAAGCCTTTGCCAATTACTTGGCAGCAGCAGCTTCTTTGGCTGGATCCTTGATGGCCAGCAATTCCAGGTCGAAGACCAGAACCGAGTTGGCCGGGATTGCCGGGCTTGGCGACTGGGCGCCGTAAGCCAGATCGCTAGGGATGTACAGTTTGTACTTCTCGCCAACGTGCATCAGTTGCAGACCTTCAACCCAACCCGGAATCACGCCGCTCACTGGCAGATCGATCGGGCTACCGCGCTCGACGGAGCTGTCGAATACGGTGCCGTTGGTCAGCTTGCCGGTGTAGTGAACAGTCACTACGTCAGTCGGCTTAGGCTGTGGGCCGTCGGCTTTCTTGACCACTTCGTACTGCAGGCCCGAAGCAGTGGTTGTTACACCCGCCTTCTTGCCGTTTTCTTCGAGGAATTTCTTGCCGGCGGCTGCCGACTCTTCGCTCATCTTGGCCATGCGTTCTTCAGCACGCTTTTGCAACGCGGCGAAGGCCTCGACCAGTTCTTCATCTTTCAGCTTCTGTTCTTTCTTGCCGACGGCATCTTCGATGCCCTGGGCTACCGCTTTGGAGTCCAGATCATCCATGCCTTCCTGAGCCAGGCTCTTGCCCATGTTCAGGCCGATACCGTAGGAAGCTTTTTGCGCCGGGGTTTTCAGCTCTACGCTGGTCTGCGAATCACAACCCGCGAGGACCAGGCTAACCAGGGCTACCGCCGCCGCCAACCGATGCTGTTTCATGCTATTTCCTTGTTCATGCGCCGAAAGGGCAATCGAGTAAAGCCGCGAGCTTATCAGGCCGCCACGACCAATGGCTACCGGCATGAGAGCAGTAAAGCGACGATAAGTTCAGGGATTAAAACGCATTTGGGCAAAGGCACGATGAAGCTTCTGTCATCTTGTCCCGACAATGCCCGGCGACTCTGCTTGCATCATCTGGCGTAATGGCCACTTGCCGCACGGGGTCCGGCTCAGGCATAACAGCGCAACAATTCGACAAGGATGTTTATCTTGCGCCTCTTATTCCGTGTGCTGACCCTGATCGTCGTGCTGCTGGTGCTCGTTCTCGCCGTGGTGCTGTATTACGTCGCTAACCCGAAATTGCCCTTCTACACCCCCGCCGAGCAGGTGCATTACCTGAATCAGTGGAGTGACGAAGAGCGGCAAACCTACTATTTCACGCCTCAGGGTACGCAGGTCAAAGGCCTGCGCTATGAGTGGTTCCAGGCGCTGGAATTGCCCTTCTCGGAGCAACGTTTCGCCGCGCCCGATTACCTCGCACGCTTCGGTTTTCTGATCGACCCGCAGCAAAAAGCCACGCCGAACAACCCCGGCAACCTTCCCGTCGGTTTTGCCCGGCATCAAAATCCGGGCAGCTCCGAGCAATATCTGGACATCACTTGCGCCGCTTGCCATACCGGCGAATTGCGCTTCAAAGGCCAGGCCGTGCGAATTGACGGCGGTACCGCGCAACACGTACTGCCTTCCAGTGTTCCTACTTTGCGCGGCGGAAGTTTCGGACAAGCCTTGGTGGCAAGTCTGACCTCGACTTACTACAACCCATGGAAATTCGAACGCTTTGCCAGAAACGTTTTGGGCAACGATTACGACACGCATCATGAGCAATTGCGCAAAGACTTCAAAACTTCTTTGAACACATTCCTTAAGGTCGCCTGGAACGATACCCATCGCGGCCTCTATCCGACCGAAGAAGGCCCCGGACGCACCGATGCCTTTGGCCGCATTGCCAATGCGACGTTCGGCGATGCGATATCCCCGACCAATTACCGCGTAGCCAATGCGCCAGTGGATTACCCGCAACTGTGGGACATGTGGACATTTGACTGGGTGCAGTGGAACGGCTCGGCGCAGCAGCCGATGGCGCGCAACATCGGCGAGGCGCTGGGCGTCGGCGCCACTCTGAATTTCTTTGATGCCAACGGCCAGCCGCTGCAAGGCAATGCGCGTTATGCCTCGAGTGTGCGCGTGCGAGATTTGCACAAGATCGAAGAAACCCTGCAAAAGCTCAAGCCGCCCGCCTGGCCAGAAGAACTGTTTGGCAGCATCGACAAGCCGCTGGCGGCAAAGGGACGCACGCTGTTCAGCGAAAACTGCGCCGGCTGCCACGTCCCGCGCCAGACCCAGGAAGGTGAGCGCTGGGTGCAGCATTTGCACATGCTGCCGGTCGCTGTCATCGGCACCGATCCGAATGCCGCCAACAATATCGCCAGTCACCGTTTCGATCTGACGGCCCTGCAATGGGACCTGAAGGAACTCGACACCATGGACGTCAAACTGCACCCGTCCCTCAAGGAGCCGCTGGACCTGAGCCAGCTTTCAGTGGCCAAGGGCCTGGCTTACGTCACCGCTTTCGTCGAAGACCGCGCCTACCGCGACGCCAGGATCACACCGCTGGAAAAACCACGCATGGACGGTTTCGGCCTGCCCATCGGCGTACGCGAAAAGGTCGCCTACAAGGCGCGCCCGCTGGCCGGTGTCTGGGCCACCGCGCCGTTTCTGCACAACGGTTCGGTGCCGAGCATTTATCAGTTGCTGTCGCCACAAGACGAGCGCGCCACGATCTTCTTCAAAGGCACGCTCGAATACGATCCCCGACATCTGGGGTATCGCACCGAAGCATTTGCCAATGGCTTCATGTTTGACACGCGGATCACCGGCAATCACAACAGCGGCCATGAATTCCGTGCCGGCGAGCGCGGTAACGGCGTTATTGGCCGGTTGTTGCAGCCGGAAGAACGTTGGGCGCTGCTCGAATACCTGAAAGTCCTTGGCGGTCCACTGGAGGCGCAATTGCCATGATCTCGACCTTCAAGAAAGAACAGTCGCTGCTGACCAGAATCTGGTTATGGCTTGGCCGTCTGCTTGGCAAAGCGCTGCTGATAGCGCTTGCCATTGGCCTGCTCGGCTGGGCCGTCGCCACGGCATGGTTTGCCTGGCAACACCGCGGCCCGGTGTCGGCGCTGGAACAGATTCCACCCGGCGAAGCGGCAATGACCCAGGACGTGATCCAGACCGCCGTGCGCATCGTCGATCAACACCGCGAAAGCACACGGTATCTGCGCGACGCCCATGCCAAGGCTCATGGTTGTGTAAAAGCCCAGGTGCAGGTGTTGCCGGAACTCGCGCAGTCGCTGCGACAGGGCGTGTTCAGTGAGCCAGGCAAAACCTGGCAAGCGATGATCCGCCTGTCCAACGGCAATGCCTACCCGCAGTTCGACAGCATTCGCGATGCCAGAGGCATGGCGATCAAACTGCTGGACGTTTCGGGAAAACAGTTGCTCGGCACCCGCCAGGCACAGCCTGAACAGGATTTCGTGATGTTCAGCCATCCGAACTTCTTTGTCAGCGATGTCGCCGAATATCGTCAGAATGTGGCGGCCCAGGCTGATGGCAAGAAGGTCATGGCGTTTTTCCCCGGATGGGATCCGCGCACCTGGCAGATCCGCCATTTGTTTATTGCCCTGGCTACCTTGTCGCCGCCGCCGGACAGTCCGACCGGGACTACCTACTTTTCAGTTTCGCCCTACAAATTCGGTGAAGCGAATGCAAAGTTCCGGGTCGCGCCGGATCCGGACAATTGCCCCGCGTACACATTGCCCAAGCAAAACCACGACCTGCCGAACTTTCTGCGCAGCGCGTTGAATCAGCAGCTGTCGACGGATCGCGTGCCGGCCTGTTTCGTACTGCAGATCCAGCGTCAGGATGCCCATAAATACATGCCGATCGAGGACACCAGTATCGAATGGCACGAGCAGGATTCGCCCTTCGAAACCGTCGCGCGGATCACTCTGCCGCCGCAGGATTTCGATACTCCGGCGCTGAATCTGCAATGCGACAATCTGTCGTTCAACCCGTGGTTCGGAATTGAGGCGCATCGACCGATCGGCGGGATCAACCGGTTGCGCAAAGCGGTTTACGAGGCCGTCAGCGACTATCGCCATCAGCGCAATGGCGAGTGATCATCGCGTAATGGCAGTGGCTGATGCGCTGATCCTTCCAGTGTTGGGCCAGGTTTTGCTGGCCAACAGGACGCTGAGAATGCCGGCGCTCGCCACTTTATCGATCAACCTCTGCGGTGTGATCGCGCCTGAGATTATTTTTTGCTCGAGATTCTCCGCCAGCTCAACGAGCAACGCCCGGACCTTGGGCATTATTGGCTTGGCAAAACGCAGCACCGCCCCGTCGGGCGTGACGACAAATAAACGTTGATGCGGTGCCACGATGACACGTTCCAGACCGATTTCGAGATCGGCTACAGAAAAGAAATTCTGCTGAAGGTCGGCCTCACGAGTCGCCAAAAGTGCCGCAGGCAGAGGCTGGATTGAATGGTAAAGGCCATGCATCCGAAATTCACGAGGGATCAATGGGTTGCCCTGCCAATCCTTGGGAAACAGGCGCTCTTGGTCAAAGCTGGCGTAATCACTGGAAACCGGCTCGGTGACGATAAAGAAGTCACTGACGTTATGCTTGAGAATGAAACCTGCGTTCGGCAGAACAGCGGTCGGCGCAGGCAACTGGTTTCGCAGGTAAAGTGCAACGTCCTTGGCATCGCGAAAAATCGGCCCGAAAATCGGCATTGATTCGATTTTGACCGGCACCTGCAGAAGCTCGGCCCTCCAACTGGCTTTGAGCTGACCCCGGCGTCGCCAAAGATCACCGTTTACCACAACCCTTACATCCCCCGCGGCCAAAGCCAGCAAGATCCACAGACTGCTGGGAATCGAACCATTTTCATACAACGTCTCGAATTGTCGTGGCTGACCATCATTTTTCCTGGTCAGCCGGGGCGACAGTTCCTGTTCGTAAGACCGATTTTTCGATGTGTAGGAAAGCAGGCCACCGTTACGTGCGGACAGATAACATTTCGCATATTTACGATGCGAACTCATCACGGCTGACAAATCCGCTATCGCGAAAAAACGCGTGCGCTGAATCCACTCGGCTGTCGCCTCATCAATACCTTGAGCTTTGACAGGACGGGCGTGAAAACTTGCTTCGAGTGTGAGGCCGCTCGGGATAATCAACTCGCCTGCCACGCTGACTGTCACAACCGGTATGCCGCGCTGAACGGATGCCGTGTCGCCCGGATGGTTTTCGGCACCGGTTATGGGCGCTTCGAGCAGCTGCGCGCAAATGAATCGCGCATCGCGGGTTTTCAGAATGAACCCGTTGAACTCGCTGTTTCGCGGATGCTTCAACAGAGCGTGCAGACACGCAGCGGCGTCATCGCTCGAAAGAAAAGCTGGGCTTGACGACAGAAAGGACAACGCCTGCGCATCATCGGCGACGGGGGGAGCAAGGGTTTCAGCAGGATTTGCAGACATTGGGGCAGCTCTCGTCAGGCAATGGGTTGATTTCATGACGGTAGAGAGTCATGAAAAACATTGCCCATTCTGCGAAAGCGGCACACCTGGCAGGCACTACATAGATATATGCAGCGAAAAACACTCAAACGCCAGACAGCAAAAAGCCCGCACTTGGCGGGCTTTCTGTGGAATCTGGCGTTCAGTGTTCCAGACTCCGAATATGGCGCAGCGGACGGGACTCGAACCCGCGACCCCCGGCGTGACAGGCCGGTATTCTAACCGACTGAACTACCGCTGCTCGAAACGCTTGAAACGAATGGTGGGTGATGACGGGATCGAACCGCCGACATTCTGCTTGTAAGGCAGACGCTCTCCCAGCTGAGCTAATCACCCTTCGCTTCGTTACGGGACGCATTATGCCACAAGTTTTCGTAAAGTGTTGATTTAATTGAAGTTTTTTTCAAATAAATCCGAAAACCAGTAAAACGACACATCCCGCGGGTACAACCTTGGAGCAGAAAAAAACCCGCCTTGGCGGGTTTTTCCGTTGTGACCTGGCGTTCAGTGGTCCAGGTTACCGAATATGGCGCAGCGGACGGGACTCGAACCCGCGACCCCCGGCGTGACAGGCCGGTATTCTAACCGACTGAACTACCGCTGCGCTAAACACTTGAAACGAATGGTGGGTGATGACGGGATCGAACCGCCGACATTCTGCTTGTAAGGCAGACGCTCTCCCAGCTGAGCTAATCACCCTTCGCTTCGGTGTGGCGCGCATTCTACGGAGCGACCCAACCTCTGGCAAGCACTTTTTTAAATAATTTTCTCAGGCCTTCCAAAGGCTTAGAGAAGGGTTGGCCTATTAGACGGCGAAGACAATAATGCCCCCCTTTGTATAAAGGAGAGACTCACCCCATGTGGTTCAAAAACCTGCTTATCTATCGCCTGACCCAAGACCTGCCTGTCGATGCCGAGGCGCTGGAAACTGCACTGGCCACCAAACTGGCGCGTCCATGTGCAAGCCAGGAGTTGACCACCTACGGTTTCGTCGCGCCGTTCGGCAAAGGCGAAGATGCTCCACTGGTGCACGTCAGCGGTGACTTCCTGCTGATTTCCGCGCGTAAAGAAGAACGCATCCTGCCGGGCAGCGTCGTGCGCGACGCGGTCAAGGAAAAGGTCGAAGAGATCGAAGCCGAGCAGATGCGCAAGGTCTATAAGAAGGAACGCGATCAGATCAAGGATGAAATCATCCAGGCGTTCCTGCCGCGCGCCTTCATTCGTCGCTCGTCGACCTTTGCCGCCATCGCGCCGAAACAGGGCCTGATCCTGGTCAACTCGGCCAGCCCGAAACGCGCCGAAGACCTGCTGTCGACCCTGCGTGAAGTGATCGGCACCCTGCCCGTCCGTCCGCTGACCGTGAAAATGTCGCCAACCGCGACCATGACCGAATGGGTCACCACGCAGAAAGCTGCCGACGACTTCTATGTGCTGGACGAGTGCGAACTGCGCGACACCCACGAAGACGGCGGGATCGTCCGTTGCAAGCGTCAGGATCTGACCAGCGAAGAAATCCAGCTGCACCTGAGCACCGGCAAAGTGGTTACTCAGTTGTCGCTGGCCTGGCAGGACAAATTGTCGTTCATGCTCGACGACAAGATGACCGTCAAACGTCTGAAGTTCGAAGATCTGCTGCAGGATCAGGCGGAGCAGGACGGTGGTGATGAGGCATTGGGACAACTGGATGCCAGTTTCACCCTGATGATGCTGACCTTTGGCGACTTCCTGCCGGCGCTGGTGGAAGCGTTGGGTGGGGAAGAGACTCCGCAGGGGATCTAAAGCCTTGTGATGTCCAAACTGTAGGAGTGAGCCTGCTCGCGATGAGGGACTGACATTCAACTAATGTGTTGATTGAAAGACCGCTATCGCGAGCAGGCTCACTCCTACATTTGTTTTGTGTTGTTCATTTAATAATAAGGATCAGGCCATGCGCGCACTGGCTGCACTGAGCCGCTTTGTCGGCAATACCTTCGCTTACTGGGTTCTGATTTTCGCGGTGATTGCGTTCCTGCAACCTGCATGGTTCCTCGGCCTGAAAAGCGCGATCGTACCGTTGCTCGGGCTTGTCATGTTCGGCATGGGCCTGACCCTCAAACTCGACGACTTCGCTGCCGTTGCTCGCCATCCGTGGCGTGTGGCGCTGGGCGTGGTTGCCCATTTCGTGATCATGCCCGGCGTGGCGTGGTTGCTCTGCCAAATGTTTCACCTGCCGCCGGAAATCGCCGTCGGGGTGATTCTGGTCGGTTGCTGCCCGAGCGGTACGTCGTCCAATGTGATGACGTGGCTGGCTCGCGGTGACCTGGCGTTGTCGGTGGCCATCGCCGCTGTCACCACCCTCCTCGCCCCGCTGCTGACCCCGGCGCTGATCTGGCTGCTGGCTTCAGCGTGGTTGCCGGTGTCGTTCATGGAGCTGTTCTGGTCGATCCTGCAAGTGGTGTTGTTGCCGATCATTCTTGGCGTGGTTGCCCAGCGCTTGCTTGGCGACAAGGTTCGTCACGCCGTCGATGTGTTGCCACTGGTGTCGGTGGTCAGCATCGTGATCATCGTGACTGCCGTAGTGGCTGCCAGTCAGGCGAAAATCGCCGAATCCGGCCTGCTGATCATGGCCGTGGTCATGCTGCACAACAGCTTCGGTTATCTGCTGGGCTACTTCACCGGGCGTCTGTTCAAGTTGCCGTTGGCCCAGCGCAAGTCGCTGGCGCTGGAAGTCGGCATGCAGAATTCGGGCTTGGGCGCCGCGTTGGCCAGCGCGCATTTTTCGCCATTGGCGGCGGTGCCGAGTGCGTTGTTCAGCGTCTGGCACAATATTTCCGGCGCACTGCTGTCGACGTACTTCCGGCGCATGAGTGAAAAAGAAGATCGCGCGGCTGTGGCGCAACAAGCGGCCGACTGACCCGCAAGCTTGATCCCCGGATTAATGCTGGTCACACTATCGCGCAACGCGGGGACGACCCTGCGGCTCGATCGAGTCATTAATCTGGGGACGACCCCGTCAATCGATGGAGGTCTTTCATGTCCTGGATCATTCTGTTTTTCGCCGGCCTGTTCGAAGTCGGCTGGGCCGTCGGCCTGAAATACACCGACGGTTTCAGCCGTCCACTTCCTACTGCGCTGACCGTTGCGGCCATGGCCATCAGCCTTGGCTTGCTTGGCCTTGCGATGAAGGAATTGCCGCTGGGCACGGCTTATGCGATCTGGACCGGTGTTGGTGCCGTGGGCACGGTGATTGCCGGGATCATCCTGTTTGGCGAGTCGATGGCGTTGATTCGGCTGGCCAGTGTGGCGTTGATCATTACCGGGTTGATCGGGCTTAAGGTCAGCGCTTAGGCCACAACCGCTTTCGCGAGCAGGCTCACTCCTACAGGGGAACGCGTTTCAAATGTAGGAGTGAGCCTGCTCGCGAAGAGGCCCTTAGAATCGCCGACTATCTGACTGTCCCGCGCAACTCCCCCACCACCCCCTGCAACTTCGCCGGCTCAGCCGCGCCCACGTCCACCGGCGAACCCGCCACCAACGTCACCCGCGACCACAACCGATGAAACAAGCCTTTGTTCGGGTCGCGACTGAAGAAACTCCCCCAAAGACCCTGCAACGCCAGCGGAATCACCGGCACCGGCGTCTCCTCGAGAATCCGCGTCAGCCCGCCTCGAAATTCGTTCATCTCGCCGTCGGCGGTCAACTTGCCTTCCGGAAAGATGCACACCAACTCGCCGTCCTTCAGATACTGGGCAATCCGGGTGAAGGCCTTTTCGTAAATCTGGATGTCCTCGTTGCGGCCGGCAATCGGAATCGTCCCCGCCGTGCGAAAGATAAAGTTCAGCACCGGCAAGTTGTAGATCTTGTAGTACATGACAAAGCGAATCGGCCGACGCACCGCGCCGCCAATCAGCAAGGCATCGACAAACGACACGTGGTTGCACACCAGCAATGCCGCACCTTCATCCGGAATCACCTCTAAGTTGCGGTGCTCGACGCGGTACATGGAATGGCTGAGCAGCCAGATCATGAACCGCATGCTGAACTCGGGGACGATCTTGAAGATGTAGGCGTTAACACCAATGTTCAGCAGCGACACCACGAGGAACAACTGCGGGATCGACAGCTTGGCCACACTCAGCAGCACGATTGATACGATGGCCGAGACCACCATAAACAACGCGTTGAGAATGTTGTTGGCGGCAATCACCCGCGCCCGCTCGTTCTCGGCGGTGCGCGACTGGATCAAGGCATACAGCGGCACGATATAGAAACCACCGAAAATGCCGAGCCCGAGGATGTCGATCAACACCGCCCAGGTGTGCACGAAGCCCAGCACTTCAATCCAGCTGTGGTCAGTGACGCTGTCGGGAATCCCCCCGGAATGCCACCACAGCAGCAGACCGAACACGGTCAGACCGAACGAGCCGAACGGCACCAGACCGATCTCGACCTTACGCCCGGAAAGCTTCTCGCAAAGCATCGAACCCAGCGCGATACCCACCGAGAACACCGTGAGAATCAGCGTTACGACGGTTTCATCACCGTGCATCCACTCTTTGGCATAGGCCGGAATCTGCGTCAGGTAAATCGCCCCGACAAACCAGAACCACGAGTTGCCGACAATCGAGCGCGACACCGCCGGGGTCTGGCCCAAACCGAGTTTCAGGGTGGCCCACGACTGGCTGAAGATATTCCAGTTCAGGCGCATTTCCGGGGAGGACGCCGCCGCACGCGGAATGCTGCGGCTGGCCAGATAACCCAACACGGCAATCCCGACGATGGCGCAGGACACCAGCGGCGCATAGTGCGAGGAAGACATGATGACCCCGGCGCCGATCGTCCCGGCGAGAATCGCCAGAAAGGTGCCCATCTCCACCAGTCCGTTGCCACCGACCAGCTCATCCTCGCGCAGTGCCTGCGGCAGGATCGAATATTTCACCGGCCCGAACAGCGCCGAGTGGGTGCCCATGGCGAACAGCGCCACCAGCATCAGCGATAAGTGATCGAAGAGAAAACCGACCGATCCTACGGCCATGATCGCGATTTCCGCGAGCTTGATCAGACGGATCAGCGCGTCCTTGGCGAATTTTTCCCCGAACTGCCCGGCCAGCGCCGAGAACAGGAAGAACGGCAGGATAAACAGCAATGCACACAAGTTGACCCAGATCGAACGGTCACCTTCGATGGTCAGCCGATAGAGAATGGCGAGGATCAGCGACTGCTTGAACACGTTGTCGTTAAACGCGCCGAGCGACTGCGTGATGAAAAACGGCAGGAAGCGCCGGGTACGCAGCAGGTTGAACTGTGAGGGATGACTCATCTTCCGTGTTTCCCTGATGTTTAAGGTAGAGAGGCCTGGATACTGCTTATTGGATTCTCGAACCGCGATCCAGGCCACACCTTACCTAAACTTTTCAGGTTATTTCTTCAAACCTGCAATGCACGGCGAGACAAACAGCTCACCTCGCCAGGCGCCTTGCACGGTGCGTTTGCCGACAATCAGCCACATCACCGCCAGTAAAATCACCAACAGCGTGCCGACGACGCTGAAAAACGTCAGGTTCAACGTGCTCGCCAGCTTCAAGGTTGCCAACGAATACACCCCCAGCGGAAAGGTAAATCCCCACCAGCCAAGGTTGAACGGGATGCCGTCACGCAGATACCGCACGGTGATCAACAGCGCCATCAACATCCACCACAGCCCAAAGCCCCACAGCGTAATACCGGCCACCAGACCCAGACCCGCAGCGATTTCACCCATACCTGGCAGACCGTTTGCCGCGAAGATCGCTGGCGCATCACCGCCCAGCAGCAACATGCCCAGCGCACCGGTGCCGATCGGACCGAGGGCGAGCCAGCTCGAAGCGGCCATGTTTTCGTGGGGCAGTTTGTGCAGGGCCATGCGCAGCAGCAGGATCGTCAGAATGCTGAACGCTACCGGCAGGGAAAAGGCCCAGAGCACGTAACTTGTCGTCAGCACCACCAGTTGCGAGTGGGCATCGCTGAGATGCGGCGCGAGCAAACCGCCACTGGCCGCTGCCACTTCGGCGGCGACTACCGGCAGCAGCCAAACGGCGGTCATCTGATCGATGCTGTGCTCCTGGCGGGTAAACATCATGTACGGAATCAACACGCCGCAAGCCAGCGACATGGCCACATCAATCCACCACAGCACTTCGGCGAGATGAATCACACCGTCGCCCCAACGCGGCAGGCCAAACAGCAGAAAGCCATTGATAATCGTGGCCAGCCCCATGGGAATGGTGCCGAAGAACATCGACACGGTGGAATGGCCGAAAATCCGCCGTGCCTCATCGAAGAACAGAACCCAGCGGGCGGCGTAGGCAGCGGTAAACAGGCTGAACAACAGAATGTTGAACAACCACAAACCTTCGGCGATGGCGTGCAGGCCGGGAATGGCCAAGGGCAGTTGCGCCAGCGCCAATGCCAGCACACCGGTGCCCATGGTGGCGGCGAACCAGTTGGGGGTGAACTGGCGAATCACTTCACGCGGATGCTGAAGCTGGCTGAACGGCTTGATGCCGGGTTTGGCGCTGTTGGGACAAATCATCATGAACTCCTGTCCTCTGGTGAGGTTGAGTCCATGGTAGAACCGAATCGAATATCTATATAACGGGTAATATCTCTAACTGTTATCTATTTTACCAATAAGTATTCAGACGCTGCCTTCGCTCTCGATCACCAGAATCCTCGCCGCGCCTTGTGGATGGGCGACGTGCTCGGTGCCGACGCTCGCATAGAAGATGTCACCGACATCCAGCTGCACCTGCTTTTCTTCGCCCTGCTCACGGTAATGCATGACCACTTGGCCATCGAGCACCACAAACACTTCCTCGCCATCGTTGACGTGCCATTTGTACGGCTGATCAGTCCAGTGCAGGCGCGTGGTGATGCCGTTCATGTTGGCGATGTCCAGCGCGCCCCAGGCGCGCTCGGCGGTGAAGGTCTTGCTGCGAATAATCTTCATGAGTCGATCCGTGAGAACTGGGCTGGACAAGGCTAACCGAAACCGCAACGGTTATGGAGCGCTGCACGCCTTGGCTGCCACTGGACGCAGGCTGAGCAACAGTGCAGCGATGGCCAACACAATCAACACCACCCCATAACCATCGGTGGTCGCCAGCAAACCGTAATTGCGTGACAAGTGCCCGGCGAGCAATGCCGGCAGGCAGAACGCCAGATAACTGAGCACGTAATAGGCCGCCATCAAGCCCGCGCGCTCATGGGCCAAGGCCAGCGGCACGAGGCTGCGCACCGCCCCGAGAAATCCAGAACCAAAGCCGCAGCCGGCCACCAGCGTGCCGAGGAAGAACAGCAACAGACTGGCGCTGTGCACGCCCAGCAGAATCAGCACCAGGCCGATCGGCAACAGGCTCGCGCCCAACTGCAATGCACGCGCGGCGGGACGATTGCGCATGGTGAAGATCATCAGTGCACCGGTCACCGTCAGGGCGGCTACGGTTGCGCCGCCGATCAGATTGGAAGTCGAACCGGTGGCGGTGCGCACCAGCGAAGGCGCCAATGACGCGTAAAAACCACCGAGCGCCCACGTTGCCGTGTTCAGCGGCAACACGCGCCACAGCGTCGAACGCGCCTGCACCGGCACGTGCAAGGTTGGGCGCAACGAGGCCCACGCTCCGGCTTGCCGGGTAACGCTTTCCGGCAGGCGCCAGACATACAACGCCTGCAATACAAACAGGCCGAGCAATAACCAGTACGTCAGTTGCAACGGCGCCGGCGCAAACTCCGCCAACAAACCGCAACCCATGCCGCCCAAGGCCATGCCGAGCAACGGCGCCACACTGTTGATCAGCGGCCCTTGCTGACGATCAGTATCGAGCAATGTCGCACTTAAAACAGCGGTGGCCATGCCCGTGGCAAAACCTTGCAGGACTCGCGCGCTGATCAGCCACGCCACGCTGTCGGCGTAGATAAACAGCAGCATCGCCAACGCGTTGAGCAGCACGGCGGTGAAGATCACCGGTTTGCGGCCGAGGTGATCGGACAGCGAGCCGACGGTTAACAAGGCCGCCAGCAGACTGAGCGCATACACGCCAAAGATCAGCGTTAGCACCGCTGCCGAGAAGTGCAGTTGATCCTGATACAGGTGATACAACGGCGTCGGCGCGGTGGAAGCGGCGAGAAAACTGAGTAAGGTGATCGCCAGAAACCACAGGCTGGATCGATGAGAAGCAAGGCTGGTCATGTGCACACTCCGCAAAAGCTAATTTTTTGCTTTTGCGGAGTGTGCTACCGCTTCGCGCTTAAAGCAAATTCTTTGTGTTAAGGTCTGCCGCATGGCTATTAAAGAAGGTTTACGCCCCGGTGGCCGCAGTGCCCGGGTGCAAGATGCAATTCATTCGGCAGTTCGCGCACTTCTGCAGGAGCAGGAGCGTTCGAGCGTGACCGTTCCGCAGATCGCCGCACGTGCGGGGGTTACGCCGTCGACGATTTATCGGCGCTGGGGTGATCTGGCGGCGCTGCTCGCCGACGTCGCCCTCGCCCGCATGCGCCCGGACAGCGAGCCGGCGCAAACCGGCAGCTTGCGCAGCGATATTCGTGCATGGGCCGAGCAGTATCTCGACGAGATGAGTTCCGAGCCTGGGCGCAATATGATGCGCGATGTGCAGGCCAGTGCTACGCCGGGGTATTGCGTGACGATCATTGGTGCGCAGTTGCAGACGATCATTGAGCGGCACCCGGATGAAGCGGCGCCGAGTGTTGATCGGCTGATCAATCTGGTGGTGGCGCCGGTGGTGTTCCGGATTCTGTTTTCGGCGGCGGCGCTTGAAGTGGAAGAATTGCATTATCTGATCGATATCGCGCTGCGGCTGGACTGACGCCATCGCGAGCAGGCTCACTCCTACAGGGGAATGCATTTCAAATGTAGGAGTGAGCCTGCTCGCGATGAGGCCTCAAGAGTCACCACCAAAACCACCCGGTTCCACCCCTGCGACACCCCGCCACGCCACGACCTTGGTCGACACTGACGAACCGCCCCGCGCATGCGAGACTGTCCGCCCGGGCAGGAGTGCCGGGGAGTCTTTTGTCGGGAGTGTTGCATGTCGTTGTCCACCGGGCTGATCGCCGCCGTCGCCCTGGCCTATATGGCCATCATGTTCGCCATCGCCTTTTACGGCGACCGACGCAGCGCGCCCTTGCCGCCGCGCATGCGTGCCTGGGTGTACAGCCTGTCGCTGGCGGTTTACTGCACCAGTTGGACGTTCTTCGGCGCAGTCGGTCAGGCGGCGGAACAACTGTGGTCATTCCTGCCGATTTACCTTGGGCCGATCCTGCTTTTGGTGGGCGCGCCGTGGGTTCTGCAGAAGATGGTGATGATCAGCAAACAGGAGAACATCACCTCCATCGCTGACTTTATCGCTGCGCGCTACGGCAAATCGCAATCGCTGGCGGTGGTCGTCGCGCTGATCTGTCTGGTTGGCGTCCTTCCTTATATTGCCCTGCAGCTCAAAGGCATCGTCCTCGGCGTGAACTTGTTGATCGGCGCCGGTGCCGACGCCATGGGCACCCGCGCCCAGGACACCGCACTGATCGTGTCGCTGGTGCTGGCGCTGTTCACCATTGTTTTCGGTACGCGCAACCTCGATGCCACCGAGCACCACCGTGGCATGGTGTTGGCGATTGCCTTCGAATCGCTGGTCAAACTGTTCGCCTTTCTCGCCGTCGGCGCCTTCGTCACCTATGGCCTGTATGACGGTTTTGATGATCTGTTCAACCAGGCCATGCTCGCCCCGCGTCTTGAGGAGTACTGGAAAGAAACCATCAACTGGCCGTCGATGGTGGTACAGACCGGCGTGGCGATGATGGCGATCATCTGCCTGCCTCGGCAGTTCCACGTCACGGTGGTGGAGAACATCGACCCGCAGGATCTGCGTCTGGCCAAATGGGTGTTTCCTGCCTATCTCGCCTTGGCCGCGCTGTTTGTAGTGCCGATCGCCCTGGCCGGTCAGATGCTGCTGCCCAGCGACGTACTCCCCGACTCCTTCGTGATCAGCCTGCCCTTGGCACAGGCGCATCCGGCGCTGGCGATGCTGGCGTTTATTGGCGGTGCGTCGGCGGCCACGGGCATGGTGATTGTCGCCAGTGTGGCGTTGTCGACCATGGTTTCCAACGACATGCTGTTGCCGTGGCTGCTGCGCCGAAATAACGCCGAGCGGCCGTTTGAAGTGTTCCGCCAGTGGATGCTGTCGGTGCGGCGCGTGAGCATTGTGGTGATTCTGTTGCTGGCGTACGTCAGCTACCGCTTGCTCGGTTCCACCGCGAGTCTGGCGACCATCGGCCAGATTGCCTTCGCTGCGGTGACCCAACTGGCGCCAGCGATGCTCGGCGCGCTGTACTGGAAACAAGCCAACCGTCGCGGCGTTTTCGCCGGTTTGGCCGCCGGTACTTTTCTGTGGTTTTACACGCTGATCCTGCCGATTGCCGCGCACAGTCTGGGCTGGTCGCTGAACAGTTTTCCGGGGCTGGCGTGGCTGCACAGCAATCCGCTGAATTTGCCGATCACCCCGCTGACCCAAGGTGTGGTGCTGTCGCTGGCCGGCAACTTCACTTTGTTCGCCTGGGTTTCGGTGCTGTCCCGCACACGGGTATCCGAACATTGGCAGGCCGGGCGTTTCATCGGTCAGGAAATCAGCGCGCGACCGAGCGCACGCTCGATGCTGGCCGTGCAGATCGACGATTTACTGCAATTGGCCGCGCGCTTTGTCGGTGAGGAACGTGCGCGCCAGAGCTTCATCCGTTTCGCCTATCGCCAAGGCAAGGGCTTCAACCCGAACCAGAATGCCGACGGCGAATGGATTGCTCACACCGAGCGTTTGTTGGCCGGTGTGCTCGGCGCTTCTTCGACGCGTGCTGTAGTAAAAGCCGCCATCGAAGGTCGGGAAATGCAACTGGAGGACGTAGTCCGCATCGCCGATGAAGCCTCGGAAGTGCTGCAGTTCAACCGTGCGCTGTTGCAAGGCGCGATCGAAAACATCACCCAAGGCATCAGCGTGGTCGACCAGTCGCTGAAATTGGTGGCCTGGAACCGGCGATATCTCGAGCTGTTCAATTACCCGGACGGTTTGATCAGCGTCGGCCGTCCGATTGCCGACATTATTCGCTACAACGCCGAACGTGGTCTGTGCGGCCCCGGTGAAGCCGAAGTGCACGTCGCCCGCCGTTTGCACTGGATGCGTCAGGGCCGCGCGCACACGTCTGAGCGGCTGTTCCCCAATGGCCGAGTCATCGAGCTGATCGGCAACCCCATGCCGGGTGGTGGTTTCGTCATGAGTTTCACCGACATCACCGCGTTCCGCGAGGCCGAGCAGGCACTGACCGAAGCCAACGAAGGGCTGGAGCAACGGGTCAGCGAGCGCACCCAGGAACTGTCGCAGCTCAACGTCGCGTTGACCGAAGCCAAGGGCACCGCCGAAGCCGCCAACCAGTCGAAAACCCGCTTCCTCGCAGCGGTCAGCCATGACTTGATGCAGCCGTTGAACGCCGCCCGACTGTTCTCCGCCGCCCTCTCCCATCAGGACGATGGCTTGAGCAGCGAGGCGCAGAAACTGGTGCAGCACCTCGACAGCTCGTTGCGCTCGGCCGAGGATTTGATCAGTGATCTGCTGGATATTTCCCGACTGGAAAACGGCAAGATCAATCCGGATCGCAAGCCGTTTGCCGTCAACGAGCTATTCGACATCCTCGGTGCCGAGTTCAAGGCACTGGCGCAAGAACAGGGTTTGACCTTCCGAGTGCGCGGCAGCCATTTGCGCATCGATAGCGACAGCAAACTGCTGCGACGGATTTTGCAGAATTTCCTCACCAACGCCTTTCGCTACGCCAAGGGTCCGGTGCTGCTGGGTGTACGCCGGCGTGGCGGCGAGCTGTGCCTGGAAGTGTGGGATCGCGGGCCGGGGATTCCGGAAGATAAACAGCAGGTGATTTTCGAGGAATTCAAACGCCTCGACAGTCATCAGACCCGCGCCGAAAAAGGCCTTGGCCTGGGTTTGGCGATTGCCGATGGATTGTGCCGCGTACTCGGCCACACCCTGCGCGTGCGTTCGTGGCCGGGGCGTGGCAGTGTGTTCAGTGTCTGCGTGCCGCTGGCCCGCTCACAAGCCGTGCCGGCCAGCGCTGCCGTCGAATTGAATGGCAAGTTGTTGAGCGGCGCACAGGTGCTGTGCATCGACAATGAAGACAGCATTCTGATCGGCATGAACAGCCTGTTGAGCCGTTGGGGCTGTCAGGTGTGGACCGCGCGCAATCGTGAGGAATGTGCGGCGCTGCTGAGTGAAGGCGTGCGACCGCAACTGGCGCTGGTCGACTATCACCTCGATCACGGCGACACCGGCACTGAGCTGATGGCGTGGTTGCGCACCCGCCTGGGCGAGCCGGTGCCAGGGGTGGTGATCAGTGCTGACGGGCGACCGGAGATGGTTGCGCAGGTGCATGCAGCGGGGCTGGATTATCTGCCGAAACCGGTGAAACCGGCGGCGTTGCGGGCGTTGTTGAGTCGGTATTTGCCGCTGTAGGTGATGACCGTACTGACGCCTTCGCGAGCAAGCTCGCTCCCACAAGGTTTAGGTGATTCCTGTGGGAGCGAGTTTGCTCCGGGCGGCGATCCGACGAAGCTTTTCGGGTTATTCCGGGAGTTCGACGAGACCATCGACATCGGTCATCGCCCGTTCCAGCAAATCCGCCGGCAAACTCTTGCTCGCCCGCGCGCCGAGCAATTTGAGCTGCTCACTGCGACTGACCAGATTGCCGCGCCCCTCGGTCAGCTTGTTGCGCGCTGAACTGTAGGCTTTATCCAGCTGTTGCAGACGATTGCCGACCTCGTCCAGATCCTGAATGAACAGCACGAACTTGTCGTACAGCCAGCCGGCGCGCTCGGCGATTTCCCGGGCGTTCTGACTCTGGCGCTCCTGCTTCCAGAGACTGTCGATCACGCGCAAAGTCGCCAGCAAGGTGGTCGGGCTGACGATGACGATGTTGCGGTCGAAGGCTTCCTGAAACAGCGCTGGCTCAGCCTGCAATGCCGCCGAAAACGCCGCCTCGATCGGCACGAACAGCAAAACGAAATCGAGGCTGTGCAGGCCTTCCAGACGTTTGTAATCCTTGCCGGCCAGACCTTTGACGTGATTGCGCAGTGACAGGACGTGTTGCTTGATCGCGATCTGCCCGAGGGTGTCGTCGTCGGCAGCCACGTATTGCTGATACGCGGTGAGACTCACCTTGGAGTCCACCACCACTTGCTTGTCGCCAGGCAGGTAAATGATCACGTCAGGCTGAAAGCGCTCGCCGTCCGGGCCTTTGAGGTTGACCTGGGTCTGATACTCGCGGCCCTTCTCCAGACCGGCGTGTTCGAGCACCCGCTCGAGAATCAGCTCACCCCAGTTGCCCTGGGTTTTTTGACCTTTGAGAGCACGGGTCAGGTTGGTGGCCTCGTCGCTCAGCCGCAGATTGAGCGCCTGCAAACGCTCCAGCTCCTTGACCAGCGAGAAGCGCTCGCGGGCCTCGGCCTGATAACTTTCTTCCACGCGTTTTTCAAACGATTGAATGCGCTCCTTGAGCGGATCGAGCAACTGACCAAGCCGTTGCTGGCTGGTCTCGGCAAAACGCTGCTCGCGCTCATCGAAGATCTTGCCGGCCAGTTCGGCAAACTGCGCACGCAGTTCATCGCGTGAGCCTTGCAGGTCGCTGAGGCGTTGCTGGTGGCTTTCCTGCTGCTCACGCAGTTCGGCGTTCAGCGACGCGGCCTGGGCGTCGAGGCGGCGCAGCTCGGCTTCCTTGTTCGCGCGTTCGAGGTTCCAGGCGTGAGAGGCATCGCGGGCGTCATCACGTTCGATCTGCAGCAGTTCGACTTCCCGGCGCAGCGCCGCCAGGTCAGCCTGTTTGGCGGCGTTGGCCTGGCCAAGATCGGCGATTTCATCGCGGCTGGCGTCGAGCTGTGCGTTGAGTCCGTCCTGTGCCAGTTGCGCCATGGCCAGCCGTTCTTCGAGCAAAGCGACCTCGGCCTGGCCGTTGCTTGCCCGGCGTTGCAGTTGCCAGGCCAGCGCCAGCAGCGGCAGTCCCGCCCCTGCAAGCCCCAGCAATACGCTGGTCAAGTCCATAGCCATAGCCACTCCCGCCGATCTTATAAAGCCTGAAGGTTAACCAAGGTGTCAGGTCTTGGACAGCTCAGTCTTCGAGCAGACCGAGCTCTTGCTGCGCGCGACGGTCGCCGGCACGGGCGGCCTGACGCAGCAGATCCTGACCGATGCGCCGGTCACGGGCGTTACCGCACTCGCGGCACATCAATTGACCAAGACGGCTTTGCGCAGCCACCACACCCTCGCGTGCCGGTTGCTTGAGCAGGCGGCCAGCGAGGTGTTTGGCATTATGACTGTCGCTCAGGCGCGGGCTGTCGAGCAGCCACTCAGCAACGCGAACGGAAAATCGCTTGGGCGGGGTAACAGGAGAAGGTTGTGAGGTAACAGAGTCTGATACTGAGCGAAACTTCATAAAGCACTGTGGGACGAATCGGAAGGCGCGCCACTCTACTCTCTTTTTCTTACAGGTAAAGTCGAAAAACAACCCGGCACGCCCGTCCTAGAGCAAGCGCTCGGGACAATCCACAGAAGCTGTGGATAACTCAGTGGACAACCGTCCTCCAACCCTCGCAAAGCCTTATGGAATGGGGCTCGCAGTCAAACTGACGATTTTTTCACCAACAAAAAAAAGCGATGTTTTTCATTGACTTAAACTTTCGATGCAGGCAGCCATCAGGGTCAGGATTGATGTGACAGCGCCGTTACAGCTTGCGCAACTAATGTGCACAAGTACCTGTTACCCGGTTATATCGCTGCGCTTTTTCGGGTCGTTTTGGCAGTCGGTCTGGGGATAAGCCAGTCTGGCGCACGTTTTGATGAAGATATCTTCACCGACCGGCGGTCAAAAAATGCGCCAATTACGAGCAATCGAGGACGTGGTAAAGCAGACCCGATCAGTCACTGCAATCTTTTTTCACAGGAAGTTTGCGTTACTTGATTCGATCCGTTAGTATCCGCGGCGTTAGTACCAAGCTGAAAGTCAATTCCGGTCGAACACATCCCCACGGTCAGCCTTCTACCAAGAAGCCCTACCGAAAAAAGCGGGAACGACCCCTCGATGGTTTCCAGGTAAATCTTGCGACAACACTGCCTTCCAATGATGCGAAGGGTGTTGCGAAGACCCCTTACTCTGACCGAACCAACCTGCAAATTGATCAGGATCTTCACCCCGGGCCCAGAACCTTTGCCCTTGTTGTGATGCCTGCCCTCCTAAGTACCTACCTGCCAGCCCAAGCGCGCCAACTTATCAGCGCTTCAAACTGGCTGCTTTGTTCCAGTCGGGTTCTTCGTTCGATCAATGGTGATCGACGTTACTGGAACGTTTTAACGTTGCACGGTTCTTATCCGTGTCATTTGTAGGAACACCTAATAACTATGTCTACTCAAATCCATACTCAGGATGCCATTCGCACCCTAACCAACGCTTTTGCACCAATGAACTGCCTGATCATGGCCGCTCGCAAAGGCTGCTTCAGTTTCACACTGGTCAACGAACACGGTATCGCCCGCCACAGCGAGCGTCTGTACCCCGATCAGTACTCCAGCGCGGAACCGCTGCAGGCCGTGATCGATCGTACCCGTCAGGCATTGATTGCCTGAGAGCCGAAAAGGCTGCAAAAGCAAAAGCCTCGCACAAAAATGCGGGGCTTTTTATTGCCCGATGTTTCACTTTTAGCCCTTGGCGCCTAAGCACCAACGGGTATAACGGTTATAACTCGAAGCCGGAAATATTTTAAAAACAGGCCTTTACGTCGCGAATATGACACTACACTTCAACTCAAGCGGCGTGATCCGCTTGCGGCGAGCCTGAACCGATCCACAGCTGCCAAGCCCCCCTTCAGGACTCGCCATTCATAACAAGATCCGAGGGTTTTATGGGTATCGCTGCCAGCGATCTGTGTCGATACGTGATCCGTCCAACGCTGATCTATCTGGGACGTCACTGCGCCACCGCCGAATCATTGCTGCTGGGCATCGCCGCCAGTCAGTCAGCCCTCGGATCTGCCCTGCATGACCGCCGTGGCCACGGCCTCTACCGCATCGGCGAACATCGTCATCAAGCCCTGTGGGATGACTATCTGGCGCTCGATCCGGAACGCGCCAGCCTGGTTCGCGGCCTCGCCAGTCAGCATGCCTTCCTGACCGGCCCACATCTGGAATTGACAGTAAATCTGCGTTACGCCACCGCCATCGCCTGGCTGTTGGTCGAAGAGCAAAACCCCACCCTCCCCGATTCCAACGATTTGCTGGGAATGGCACGTATCTGGCGCCAGACCTTTCAACCCCAAGGTCGTCTGCGCGACTTCACTTATGCCTGGCACACCTGTGTTTCACCGGTGAATCAGGTCGCTTGCTGACCGCCCGATTTCAAAAGATCTGCCAACAGGTCGGGAATCTGGTCGGATTGTCCTACAAAACCGCTCTAACTCAAGGCATACGGACTATAGCGCTGGAACGAAAATGTTGGTAATTTTCGCCCCGGTGATCACCAGGAGTTCTAATAATGAAAAAAGTCATGCTCAAAACCACCCTTAGCCTCGCCGTTACCATGGCATCCACCCAGATCTTCGCAGCTGGCTTTGCCATCAACGAACACAGTATCAGCGGGATGGGCACTGGTTACGCTGGGCGATCTTCTTCTGCCGACGACGCAAGCACTGTTTATGGCAACCCTGCCGGCATGTCGCGCCTCAAGCGCGAACAAGTGACTGGCGGTGTTGCATTCCTCGATGCAAAAACCGATATCAGCGACGCCAGCTCCAGCCCTAACCGTGGCAGCAACAAAGGCGACATGGTGCCCTTCACCTCCGTACCTATGGGCTTCTACGTCAAACCAATCGATGATCATTGGGCATTCGGCCTCGGCGTCTACGTGCCGTTCGGCCTGATTACCGACTACGAAAACAACTTTGCCGGCCGCTACTTCGGCAGCAAGTCCGAAGTACAAGTCATCACTTTCCAGCCAACTGTCAGCTACGCCTTCAACGACAAGGTGTCGATCGGTTTCGGTCCGACCATCAACCGCATCGACGGCACGCTGGAATCCAACCTGTCGATCTCTCCGGCGTTCCCGGACGGCAAGGTCAAGATCAAGGGTGACGACACCGCACTGGGCTACAACATCGGCGTGCTGGTACAAGCCACTGACACCACTCGCGTGGGTCTGACTTACCACTCGAAAGTCGACTACAAGCTCGAAGGCAACACCAAGGTCAACTATGGCGTGCTGGGTGCAATCGGTCTGGGCGCCAACCAGAAGTACGACGCATCGCTGAAGATCACTACACCTGAATCGGTCGACCTCTCGGTTACCCAGGCGATCAACGACCGCTGGAACGTGTATGCCGGTACCACCTGGACCCGCTGGAGCCAGCTGGAAAAAATCACCGTCAAGAACTCCGGTGTGCAGCCATTGCTGGCCGGTCAGTTCGGTGAAATCACCGAAGACCAGAACTGGCACGACTCCTGGGCTTACGCCGTGGGTACTTCGTACCAGTTGAACAAGGAATGGGTACTGCGTACCGGTCTGACCTTCGACCAGTCGCCGACCAACAACGTTGACCGCTCGCCACGCATTCCTACCGGCGACCGGACCATCTTCAGCATCGGTGCCGGCTGGAGCCCGACCGAAGACCTGACCATCGACGTTGCTTACTCGTACCTGAAGGAAGAGTCGGTCAAGATCCGCAACGAAAACAACCGTGGCCAGACCTACGATGCCAAGTATGAAAACTCGGCAAACGGTTTCGGTGTCGGCGCGACCTACCGCTTCTGATACGGTGTGGCGAGGCTAATCCCTCGCCCACAAAAAGCCCCGCTCTCTTTGCAGAGGCGGGGCTTTTTAGTGCCTGAAATTTGTGCGACCTGCAGGCGCTGTCGAGTGCAACGAGGCTGCGATCTTTTGATCTGTTTTTTTAAAATCAAAAGATCGCAGCGTGCCGAAACCCCTACAGATCAGGGCTTCAGGGGTTTCGAGGCGATCGCCTTTTCGATCGCGGCAATAAACTCCGGATCATCCGGTTTGGTCAGGCTGGAGAAATTGGCGATGACCTTGCCTTGGCGATCGACCACATATTTGTAGAAATTCCACTTCGGTGCGCTGCTCTGTGCCGCCAGCACCTGAAACAGATGCGTCGCGTCATCACCACGAACCTTCTGCGGCTCGGTCATGGCGAACGTCACGCCGTAATTGGCGTAACAGACCTTGGCGGTCTCGGCGCTGTCCTTGGACTCCTGCTTGAAGTCATTGGAAGGCACACCGAGCATTTCCAGCCCTTGACCTTCGTAACGCTTATGCAGCGCCTCGAGGCCTTCGAACTGCGGCGCGAATCCGCAGAAGCTGGCGGTATTGACCACCACCAACGGCTTGTCGGCGTACTGTTTGCACAGATCGATGGAGTCCTTGGCTCGCAGCTTGGGCAGCGAGCCTTGCAGCAATTCGGGACAGTCAGCGGCCTGGGCCAAACCGGTCAGCGCCATCAGCAACGCGGGAACAGCACACCAGCGCATCAGCATGTCGAACATCCTTGAGCAGTCGTCAGAGTTTGACGTTACTCGCCATGCCTGTTTCTAGCAAATGCTCATGCCCAACTGCATCAGGGCCAGACCACCCTGATGCCAGCCCCACCACACCAGCGCCAGCAAGGCGGCGCCGAGTGCGCTGATGACGATTCGCGGCCAGAGTTGACTCATACGGCGCTCGCAGCGGCTTGCAGACGTGCGACCGGACGTTCGCGCACCGGCCAGTTCAGCGCGGCCGCCAGCAGGCTGAGAAGAATCGCCACTTGCCAGATCAAGTCGTAACTCCCGGTTCGGTCATACACCACCCCGCCCAGCCAGCCGCCCAGGAACGAGCCGAGCTGATGGAACAGGAACACGATGCCACCGAGCATGGACAGATTGCGCACGCCAAACAAGGTCGCCACCGTACCGTTGGTCAACGGCACCGTCGACAGCCACAGGAAACCCATGGCCATGCCAAACAGATAGGCCGAGGTAGTCGTCACCGGCAGCCACAGGAACAGCACGATCACCACTGCGCGCAGCAGATACAGCGCCGTCAGCAAGCGCGGCTTGGACATGCGTCCGCCGAGCCAGCCGGCGGTATAAGTGCCGAAGATATTGAACAGACCGATCAACGCCAGCACCGTAGTGCCAACACTGGCGGGCAGATGCTGATCGACCAGGTAGGCCGGCAGGTGCACGCCGATGAACACCACCTGAAAACCGCAGACGAAAAAACCGAACGCCAGCAACCAGAAGCCGGAATGCGAGCAAGCTTCGCGCAGGGCCTCGGACAGCGTTTGTTCATGACCGAGTACCGGCAGCGGCTTGTCCTTGAGCATGCTCACCAGCGGCACGATCAGCGCCACCAGCAGGCCGAGCACCAACAGCGCTGCCGACCAGCCGAGCCAGCCGATCAACCCGAGCGTGCCCGGCAACATGGCGAACTGGCCGAACGAACCGGCGGCGCTGGCAATGCCCATGCCCATGCTGCGTTTTTCCGGTGGCACGGCACGACCCACCACGCCGAGGATCACCGAAAACGAAGTGCCAGACAGGCCGATACCGATCAGCAGACCAGCGCTCAACGACAGCGTCACCGCCGAGTCCGACAGGCCCATGCACACCAGGCCCAACGCATACAGCACACCACCAATCAGCACCACTTTGGCCGCGCCGAAGCGGTCAGCCAATGCACCGGTAAACGGTTGCGCCAGGCCCCAGATCAGGTTCTGCAAGGCAATGGCGAAGGCAAACACCTCGCGCCCCCAGCCGAACTGCGCGCTCATTGGTGACAGGAACAAGCCAAAACCGTGTCGCACGCCCAATGACAACGCCAGGATCAGCGCACTCCCCACCAATACCCAACCGCACGTACGCCACATCGATGTCATTGTTATTCTCCGCTTGCGGGTATATACCCGCTTGAGTTTGGAAAAAACCGGCCTCAGGCCAGTTCATCCAGCAATCTGAGCAAGGTTTCGCGCTTTTCGGCACCCAGCCTGTCGATCAACCGCTGTTGCGCCGCTTCCCAGGCCGGCAGTGCCGCTGCCAGGCGTTGCACGCCGCTTTCGGTGAGTTTGACGATGCGGTTACGCATGTCCTCGCCCTCGGCCAACGCCACCAGACCCTCGCCTTCCAGCACCCGCAAGTTGCGCCCGAGGGTGCTGCGATCCAGGCCCATGGCTTCGGCGAGTTCCGAGATGCTTGGTTGATCGAGACGCTGCAGGTTGCACAGCAAAGAATACTGGGCAACGTTGATCCCGAAGCCGTCGAGAGCGCCGTCGTAATGCCTGCTGACGCCACGAGCGGCGCGACGCAGGTTGGTGCACAAACACTGAGAAGGAAGCATGATGCGTGTATATACCCGCGACTGTGTTAAATCAAGTTACAGATGAGTTTACCCATAACATTTGTGGCGCCTGACACACCGCTATCGCGAGCAGGCTCACTCCTACAGGGGAATGAATTTCAAATTGTAGGAGTGAGCCTGCTCGCGATGGGGCCAGCCCATCCAGCAATAATCTCTTAGACCAAAACCAATCCCACCAGCACCACCATCTCCAGCAATTCCAGCAACGCCCCCGCCGTATCGCCTGTCGTCCCGCCCAACCGCCGCATCATCACCTGCCGTAGCCAGACAAACACAACGACAGCAATTACCAGCGCAACGACCGCACTGAATCCGGCAATCAGCACGCAGACCAATGCACTGACGCCCAACCCCCACCACCCGGCCTTGCGCGGCAAATGATCAGCCAGCGCCTGCCCCAACCCGCCTGCGCGTACATATGGCGTGGTCAGAAACAACCCTAACAACGCCGCCCGCCCGAGCAACGGCACGATGATCAACGCCAGACCATGCCCCTGCTCGATCAACGCCAGCAACGCGGCGAACTTGAGCAACAACACCAACACCAGCGTGACCACCGCAATCGGCCCGCTGCGCGGATCTTTCATGATCGTCAGCGTGCGCTCGCGATCACCAAAACCGCCGAGCCAGGCATCGGCGCTGTCAGCCAGACCATCCAGGTGCAGTGCACCGCTGAGCAACACCCAAACCGTCAACAGCAATGCCGCATGCAGCAACAACGGCGCGCCGCTCAAGGCGAGATGCAGCGCCCACAGGATCACGCCGAACAGCAATCCCACCAGCGGATAAAACAGCAACGACCGCCCAAGTTGCTCCGGCTCGGGCATCCCCGGCAAACGAATCGGCAGGCTGCTGAGAAATTGCAGGGCGATCCACAGCGGCAACATGTCAGTGACCTTCCTTGAGCGAACCATCGGGCTCAACCGTCAGCGCAAACAACGCGCCGTGAGCGACTTCGACATTGAGCAGTTGTTCGCGCGGCAACCCCCGTGCTTGCGCCAGCAACAGGCGCATTACCCCGCCGTGACTGATCAGCAGAACCCGCTCACCCGCGTAGGCGCTGTGCAGGCGCGCAACAGCCGCCAGCACCCGCGCCGCGAACTCGCTGACCGGCTCACCCTGCGGTGGAGTGAAGGAATACGGATCGGCCCAGAACAACCCCAGCGCTTCAGCATCGGTCTCCATCAACGCTGCCGCGCTCTGCCCTTCCCACGCACCGAAATGCAGCTCCTGCAGATCCTTGTCCAGATGCACGGACAGACTCAGTTGCTCACCCAGTTCGGCGGCAAACCGCGCACAGCGTTGCAACGGCGAACTGACGATCCGATCCCACGGCCCGCCCTCGACCACCGCCGCACGCATCTGCACCCAGCCGTTTTCGGTCAGCGCATCATCGAGGCTGCCACGCAAACCACCGCCCAATTCAGTCTCGCCATGGCGTAGCAGATCCAGGCGCAGGGTCATGCCGGCCGATCCGCCACCGCTGCTTCAGCGAACGTCGCCATTTGCCCGTGCAGATCGCAGGCCAGACGTAACAGCGGCACCGCCAACGCGGCACCACTACCCTCACCCAGGCGCAGACCGAGTTCCAGCAATGGTTCAGCCTGCAAGGTTTCCAGTACATGACGATGACCCGGTTCGGCACCGCGATGACCGAACAACAACCACTCGCGACAAGACGGATTCAAACGCACCGCGACCAGCGCGGCGACCGTACAGATAAAGCCGTCGACCAGCACCGCAACGCCTTCTTGCGCCGCCGCCAGATACGCACCGACCAACGCCGCGATTTCAAAACCGCCGAGATTGAACAGCGTTTGCAACGCATCGCCACGCTGCGCAGCATGCAATGCCAATGCGCGCTCGATCACTTGTGCTTTATGGCTGACGCCTTCGGCATTCAACCCGGTACCGGGGCCAGTCAGGTGCGCCACCGGGCAATCGAGCAAGGCACAGGCCAGCGCACTGGCGGCCGTGGTGTTGCCGATGCCCATTTCGCCACCGATGAACAACTGCGCACCCGCCGCTTTAGCCCGCAACAAACTGTCGCGACCAGCCTGCAACGCCAGATCGCCCTGGGTTTGAGTCATCGCCGCACCCTCGACGAAGTTCGCCGTGCCCGCGCCGATGTTCAAATGACGCACACCCGGCAGGTTCAGCGCGGGATTCACGGTGCCCAGATCGACCACTTCCAGTTGCGCGCCAAGCTGACGCGCCAACACACTGATCGCCGCGCCGCCGCTGACAAAGTTGAGCAGCATCTGCCCGGTGACTTCCTGCGGGAACGCCGAAACACCTTCTGCGACCACGCCGTGATCACCGGCAAAAATCGCGATCCATACTTGCGAGAGCGTCGGTTTGACCTGGCCTTGCAGACCGGCCAGTTGCACTGCCACCGATTCCAGACGCCCCAGCGAACCCGCCGGTTTGGTCAGTTGCTGCTGCCGTGCCGTCGCTTGTTCAACGACGTTGAGATCGACCGGTTTGCACGGGTTCAGCCACCAGGTTTGAGTCATAACGCAGGTCCTTTCAGAGTCAGGGGCAGGCCGGCGACGGTCAGGACAACACGCTGACAGCGCTCGGCCAGAGCTTGATGCAGCCAACCGGCTTCATCGACGTAGCGGCGAGTCAATTCGCCCAGCGGCACGACACCCATTCCGGTCTCGTTGCTGACAAAAATGATTTCACCCGGCAAAGACGCCAGGCAGTCGAGCAAGGCTTCGCGCTCGGCGGCGAGGCGTTCGGCGTCGTCGAGCATCAACAGATTGGTCAGCCACAGGGTCAGGCAATCAACCAGCAGGCAATGCTTGGCGCTGGCGGATTCGCGCAGGACGCGGGCCAGTTCCAGGGGTTCTTCGATGAGCGCCCATTCGGCGGGACGGCGGGCGCGATGATGGGCGACGCGATCGCTCATCTCGCCATCGAGCGGCTGGCTGGTGGCGATGTAGGTGACCGCAAGATTGCTTTCGCTGGCGAGTTTTTCCGCGAGGCGGCTTTTGCCGGAGCGGGCGCCGCCGAGGATCAGTTGGAGCATGGTTTTATCCACAGAATTATGTGTTGAGGCAACTGGCCCCTTCGCGAGCAAGCTCGCTCCCACAGGGTTATGGGGTGGAAACAGAATCTAAGACCAACAGGTCCATAGTGGGAGCGAGCCTGCTCGCGAAGAGGCCCGCACAGGCACCTCAAATCCCGCAGAGCCGACGCAACAGATCAGTATCGAGATGCTTCTCCACCAGATCCGCCAACCGCTCGATATCCCGCTCGCGCAAGCCGTGGTAATCCACCGCCTGCACATCGCACAATCCGGCCCAGCGCAACAAAGCGGCACTCGCCGCCGGCGATTCAAACAGGCCATGCAGGTAGGTGCCAAACACTTGTCCATCAGCACTCTGTGCACCGTCGCAACGGCCATCATCCAGATGCACCGCCGCACTCTCCAGCGCCGGTCCGCTGGTCACACCAGCATGAATTTCATAGCCGCTGACTTCGGCATCTTCCAGCGCCAGCCGCCCGCGCACATTGCGCAATTGCTTCTCGGCTTCAAGCGTCGTTTCAAACTCCAGCAAGCCCAAACCGGCACTCGAACCGGGTGCACCTTCCAAGCCGAGCGGATCATGCACCTGCTCGCCAAGCATCTGCAGACCACCGCAAATCCCCAGCACTTTGCCGCCGTAACGCAAATGCCGACTGATCGCCGTGTCCCAGCCATTGGCGCGCAAATACGCCAGATCGCTGCGCACACTTTTCGAACCCGGCAGAATGATCAGATCAGCGGGAGGGATCGCCCGCCCCGGCCCGATAAATTGCAGATCGACCTGCGGATGCAAACGCAGCGGATCGAAGTCGGTGTGGTTGCTGATGCGCGGCAGCACCGGCACCACTACTTTCAGCACCTGTTCGGCCTTGTCGGTCTGGCGTTGATCGATGCCGTCCTCGGCTTCCAGATGCAGATCCATCACGTAGGGCAACACGCCCACCACCGGTTTGCCGGTGCGCTGTTCCAGCCAGTCGAGGCCCGGTTGCAGCAAGGCGATGTCGCCGCGAAAACGGTTGATGATGAAACCCTTGACCCGCGCCTGCTCACTCGGCGACAGCAACTCCAACGTGCCAACCAGATGCGCGAAAACCCCGCCACGGTTGATGTCGGCAATCAGCAGCACCGGGCAATCCACTGCTTCGGCAAAGCCCATGTTGGCGATGTCGCCGGCGCGCAGATTGATCTCGGCCGGCGAACCCGCGCCTTCGACCATCACCAGCGGATACGCAGCGCTGAGCCGCTGGTGGGACGAGAGCACCGCTTTCATGGCGATGGCCTTGTAGTCGTGATACGCCACGGCATTCATCGACGTTACCGCGCGGCCATGAATGATCACTTGTGCGCCGGTGTCGCTGTTGGGCTTGAGCAGCACCGGGTTCATGTCGGTGTGCGGCTCGAGATTCGCTGCTTGCGCCTGAACCGCTTGCGCACGGCCGATCTCACCGCCGTCGGCAGTCACCGCACTGTTGAGCGCCATGTTCTGCGGCTTGAACGGGACGACCGCGACACCTTGCCGGGTCGCCCAGCGGCACAGTGCCGTCACCAGTGTGCTTTTACCGGCGTCGGAAGTGGTGCCCTGCACCATCAGGGTGGTCATGCGTGATCCTTGGCAAAAGCGCTTAAAGCGTGTTCGAGACGCGCCTCTTCAGCCGCATCGGCAGGCAGGCCAAAGCGCAAACTGCTGTTGTGGGTAAAGATGCGCAGGAGGATGCCGCGACGGGCCATGAATGCGTGCAGCGTTTCGGCATGCTCGGTGATCAGCCACTGGAACAGCGCGCAACCACCCTGCGGCTTGAAGCCGTAGCGTTCAAGCAGCGCTGCCAGTCGTTCACTGGCTTCATCGCTGCGAATCCGTTGGCGTGTGTGCCCTTCGGTGTCTTGCAGACACGCTTGCCCGAGCACACGCGTCGGCCCGCTCACGGCCCAAGGCCCGACCTGTTCGGCGAGCAGCTTGAGCAACTTGCGCTCGGCCAGGACAAAGCCCAGACGCACCCCGGCCAGACCGAAAAACTTGCCGAACGAACGCAGCACGATCAGCCCTACTTGATGAGCATGCGGCGCCAGACTCAATTGCGGCGTGTTGTCCATGAAGGCTTCATCGACCACCAGCCAGCCACCACGCCGGGCGAGCCGCGCGTGCCAGTCGAGCAATCGTGCCGGAGTCAGGCTCAGGCCGGTCGGATTGTTCGGGTTGACCACCACCAGCACGTCGAGGCTGTCGAGAAAGAACTCGACTTCCTGCTCCAGCACTTCGCGCACGATGTAACCGCTGCGCCGCCAGGCTTCGGCATGTTCGGCATAACACGGCGACAACACACCGACCTTGCCAGCACGGCGCAAACGCGGCAGCAACTGGATAGCCATCTGCGAACCGGCCACCGGCAGCACTTGCGCGGCACCGTAGTAATCGCACGCGGCTTGCTCCAGGCCGTCATCGGTTTCCGGCAAACGCGCCCAGGCGCGCAGCGGGACTTCCGGGATCGGGAATGGCCATGGCGCGAGGCCGCTGGACAGGTCGAGCCAGTCAGCCTCGGCGATGCCGTAATCGAGTGCAGCCTTGCGCAGCCGGCCACCGTGCTCAAGCATAGAATTCAGCCCCCACGCAGAGAATCAGCAGCCATAACCATACGCCGCGCTGGACCAATTGCCAGCCACGGTCAATGGAATCTGCATCGGCGGGAACGCCTTCACCCAGTTGCGGACGGTCGTGAAGTTCGCCGTGGTAAATCGCCGACCCACCCAATTCCACGCCCAGCGCACCGGCGCCGGCCGCCATCACCGGACCGGCGTTGGGGCTGTCCCACTTCGGTGCCTGTGTACGCCAGCACTTAAGCGCGAGTCGGGTTTTGCCCAGCAGCGCGTAGGTCAACGCCACCAGACGCGCAGGAATGTAGTTCAACACGTCGTCGATTTTCGCCGCTGCCCAACCGAAACGCTCAAAGCGTTCGTTGCGATAGCCCCACATCGCATCGAGCGTGTTGCTCAAGCGATAGAGCACCACGCCCGGCGCACCCGCCACGACAAACCAGAACAGCGCGGCAAACACCGCGTCACTGCCGTTTTCCAACACCGACTCAGTGGCAGCGCGAGCGACAGCGGTGCTGTCGAGCTCATCGGTCTGACGACTGACCAGATAGCCGACTCGCTTGCGCGCCTCATCCAGATCATCCGCGCGCAAGGCTGCGGCTACCGGCGCGACATGTTCGCCGAGGCTGCGCATGCCAAGGGCGCAATACAGCGCGAGAATCTCGACGACCCAGCCCACGTACGGCGCCCAGGAAAACGCGGTGGCAAGCAAGGTTAGCGGCAGCACCGCGATCACCCACGCGGTGACGCCATGGCTGCGCCAGCCACGGCCACCGGCGTTGAAACGTTGCTCGATGCGCCCGGCGAAATTGCCGAATGCCACCAGCGGATGCCAGCGTTTCGGTTCACCGAGCAGCGCATCCACCGCCACTGCGGCGACACTCAACAACGCCACACTCATTGACTCACTCCCCAATAATTTTCGTACAGCAACTCATTGAGCGGACGCGCCTGCGCCCACCCTTCGAGTACCAGCATCGGCGCCGGATAGAATTCCTTGACCGGGCCCAGACACAAAACAGCCAGGGGTTTGGCGCCTGCCGGCAATTTCAGCAGATCGGCGAGTGCCTGTGGCTCGAACAGCGAGACCCAGCCCATGCCCAAGCCTTCGGAACGCGAGGCCAGCCAGAGGTTTTGAATCGCGCAGGACAATGACGCCATGTCCATTTCCGGCAGCGTGCGGCGCCCGAAAATGTGCTTGTCGCGATCATCCATCAGCGCGGCGACCAGCACTTCAGCGCAGTCGTTGATGCCTTCGACCTTGAGTTTCATGAACTCGTCACTGCGCTCGCCGAGGGCAATGGCTGTGCGGATGCGTTCTGCTTCGACGAGGCTCTGGATCTGGCCGCGCAGGGTGCGATCACTGATGCGGATAAAGCGCCAAGGCTGCATCAGGCCGACGCTTGGGGCCTGGTGGGCGGCTTCCAAAAGTCGGCGCAACAGCTCTGGCTCGACGCTGCCACCGGTGAAGTGGCGCATGTCGCGGCGTTCGGCGATGGCTCTGTAAACCGCTTCGCGCTCGGCTTCGGAGAATGCGTTGTCGGTCATGGCCCCATCGCTGGCAAGCCAGCTCCCACAGGGGATTGCATTTCTTCAGGAAGCTCACCGTCCACTGTGGGAGCTGGCTTGCCAGCGATGGCGGCCTGGAGGCCAGGCGCAAACAATGCAGCGACAGCCGCAGGATTCGACGGAAAATAGAAGTGCACATAAGAAGCCGTCATCCGCCCTTCCCGATAAACCGCCTCGGCCCCACGTCCACCATTCGGGCTCAGCCCTCGAGCAATCGGCGTCAGCTCGGTGGTGGTCAGCGAATGATGATAAGTGTGCCCACGCAGCGAACCTTCCGGCAGATCCACAGCTTGCAGCGCCAGTGCCGCCAGACGCTTTTGCATCACCGCATCGCCCTTGAGCAACCCGACCAGTTCAGCACGCGTACCTTCAACATCGGTCAGCGAGTCGAGCAAATAAAGCATCCCGCCACATTCAGCGAGCAGAGGTTTGCCCGCCGCATGATGCGCACGAATCGCCTCCAGCATCGCGGTGTTCTGCGCCAACGCGACGTGATGCAACTCCGGATAACCACCGGGCAGATACACGCTGTCCGCTTCAGGTAATTGCGAATCACGGATCGGCGAGAAGAAACTCAACTCAGCGCCCATCGCACGCAGCAGATCCAGACTCGCGCCATAAGTGAAGGCAAACGCCTCATCACGGGCAACGGCAATGCGCACATCCTTCAGCAGCGGCTCGACAGCGCTGACGTCAGGCGCGGCGAACTCAACCGCTGGTGGCAGCGCTACCTCGCAACTACTGGCCAGCGCGTTGGCAGCGGCGTCGAGACGCACATCGAGGTCATTCAATTCGCTGGCCTGCACCAGGCCGAGATGGCGGCTCGGCAGTTCGATACCAGTCTCTCGCGACAACGCGCCGTACCAGCGCAGCCCTTCCGTGAGGCTGCCTTCGAGCAACTGCGCATGGCGCAAGGTGCCGACACGATTGGCCAATACGCCGGCAAACGGCAAGTCTGGCTGATACTTTGCCAAGCCCAGCGCCAACGCACCAAAGGTCTGCGCCATCGCCGTGCCGTCGATCACACCGAGCACCGGTACACCAAAATGCCGCGCCAGATCGGCGCTGGACGGCGTACCGTCAAACAGGCCCATCACGCCTTCGATCAGAATCAGATCCGCCTCGGCAGCGGCTTCCCACAACAGCCGACGACTTTCCTGCTCGCCGACCATCCACATGTCCAGTTGATACACCGGCGCACCGCTGGCGCGCTCGAGGATCATCGGGTCGAGAAAGTCCGGGCCGCATTTGAACACGCGCACCTTGCGCCCCTGATTGCGATGCAAACGGGCGAGTGCAGCGGTGACGGTGGTCTTGCCCTGACCGGAGGCCGGCGCGGCGATAAGTACCGCCGGGCAGTGACGTGGTTGATTCAAAGTTCGACGCCTTTCTGCGCTTTGATACCAGCCTGGAAGGCGTGTTTGAGCATGCCCATTTCGGTAACCGTGTCGCCCATTTCGATCATTTCCGGCTTGGCCGCGCGACCGGTGACAATCACGTGCTGCATCGGCGGACGCGCCTGCAAATCGCTGAGTACCTGATCGAGATCGAGATAACCGTGCTTGAGGGCGATGTTCAATTCATCGAGCACCACCAGACCGATCGACGGATCACGCAGCAGTTCGCGCGAGACTGCCCACGCGGCTTCGGCGGCGGCGATGTCGCGCTGACGATCCTGGGTTTCCCAAGTGAAACCTTCGCCCATCACGTGGAAACGTACCTGCTCGGGGAAACGGCGGAAAAACAACTCTTCGCCGGTGCTGTTGCGGCCCTTGATGAACTGCACAACACCGCATTGCATGCCGTGGCCCATGGCGCGGGCGAGCATGCCGAAGGCCGAGCTGCTTTTACCTTTGCCGTTGCCGGTCAGCACCAGCACCAGACCGCACTCGTCGGGCGAGTTGGCGATGCGTTCGTCGATCACGGCTTTTTTGCGCTGCATACGCGCCAGATGGCGTTCGTCGCGCTCGGGGGAATCAGTCATGGGGAGCTCTCCGTTGGGGCTGGATAACGGCGGGCAGGCACAAGAATAGACGGCAAAAAGCCTGGCATCGCCCACCGTGATGCCGCTGGATGGATCAGGCCGGTCTCCGGGCTCATGAGCGGCGTTTCGCCTGACTGCGCGCCTTCCCGCTTCTGTCGAGGCAGTGGCTCAAGGCGCAGCTTTTACTCATTTACCGTTGCGGGGGCAGCGCCGGGATCGTGGTGGTTCTTCGCGTGAAGACAACCCTCACCGGCTTCCCTGTTTCACTCTGTCGACGCAGGTCACAGAGCACCTGAAACAAGCCGCGAAGGTTAGAGGGTTGGGGGTGGAGCGTCAATTAAAGAGGCGGCCATCGGGCGAATAACTGCCGCCGATCAATTATCTGACGCCAATCTTGTGCCACACTGATACAAATGATATCAAAGAGCCATGCTTTTCTTGAAAAGCCCACCACAACAATAAAGGATGATGACGATGCAAGGCATGATCATCAGCAACCCGCGCCTGGAATTCCTGCGCCCGGTGCTTGAACGCTGGTTTGACTGTATCGACCGTTACAACGCCGTGCGCGGCGACAGCGACACGCCTTACTGGCATGACGAGAAAGCCAATCTCGGATTGCTCTCGGCCGCAGCCTGGATGGCCGAGCTGGTCACTTTGAACGACACTGCCACGCGCAAACAGAACGAAGAAGGCGAGCGCAACGCCCACGCCGATCTGTTTCTGGCCGGCGCCGAAGACCGCGCCTTTATCCAGGCCACTCAGCGCTGGCCGAAGGTTACCAACTTGAATCTGACCCAAGCCCTGCTGGACATCACCAACGACGCCAAGCGAATCAGCTATGCCAGCGATCTCAAGCTTGGCTGCCTGTTTGTCGCGCCACAAAAAGCCCAGCACAGCGCCAGCCCCGAAGAGCTGCAGGACATGGTCGACGATTTGCAAAAAGAGCACACCTGCGCTGTCGCCTGGTATTTCCCCTATGCCTACCGCAAATTGCGCAGCGAAGCTGGCAACTATCACCCGGGCATCGCCGTGCTGTTCAAGGAAGCCCGCGGCTGAGCAGTTGAACCATCGGGCTTGCGCCCTCCTCTATGATTAGGAATGCATTCATAGGGAAGATCAGCAATGCGCAAGCCCCAGCTCGTTTTTGTCATCGCCTTCGCCGGAGGGCTCGCCGCCTGCGGTGAATCCTCCAGCCTGCAAGTCTCCGACGGCACCGGCCCGTCACCCAAGCTGCCCGAACCAAACAAGACCCTGATTCCGACGGTGAACATCGCCCCGGCAGTCGGCTGGCCCGAGGGTGGCAAACCGACCGCAGCGGCCGGCACTCAGGTCGCAGCGTTCGCCGAAGGCCTCGATCACCCGCGCTGGCTCTATGTGCTGCCCAACGGCGATGTGCTGGTGGCGGAAACCAATGCCCCACCCAAGCCGGATGACAGCAGCGGCATTCGTGGCTGGGTAATGAAGAAGGTCATGGGCAAGGCCGGCGCTGGCGTGCCGAGTCCGAACCGCATCACCCTGCTGCGTGACGCCGATCACGATGGCGTCGCCGAAACCCGCACTGTGTTCCTGCAAAACCTCAACTCGCCATTCGGCATGACCCTGGTCGGCAACGACCTGTACGTCGCCGATACCGATCGCCTGCTGCGCTTCAACTACGAACCCGGCGCGACCGAGATCAAGTCGCAGCCGATCAAGGTGGTCGATCTGCCCGGCGGCACGCTGAATCATCACTGGACCAAAAACGTCATCGCCAGCAAGGACGGCAGCAAGCTGTACGTCACGGTCGGCTCGAACAGCAACGTCGGCGAAAATGGTCTGGATAAGGAAGAAGGCCGCGCAGCGATCTGGGAAGTCGATCGGGCGACCGGTAATCACCGCATCTTCGCCTCGGGCATCCGCAACCCCAATGGCCTGGCCTGGGAGCCCACCAGCGGGGCGCTGTGGACAGCCGTCAACGAGCGTGACGAAATCGGCAGTGATCTGGTGCCGGACTACATCACTTCAGTGAAGGACGGCGGATTCTATGGCTGGCCGTTCAGTTACTACGGTCAGCATGTCGATGTCCGTGTTTCCCCGCAAAACCCGGACCTGGTGGCCAAAGCCATCGCCCCGGATTACGCGATCGGGCCGCACACTGCCTCGTTGGGCCTGAGTTTTGCCGAGGGCAACACCTTGCCGGCGCAGTTCAAGGAAGGCGCATTCATCGGCCAACACGGCTCATGGAACCGCAAACCGCACAGTGGCTACAAAGTGATTTTCGTGCCGTTTACCGGCGGCAAGCCGAGCGGCACACCGGTGGATGTGCTGACCGGCTTCCTCGATAAGGACGAGAATGCATTGGGCCGGCCGGTGGGCGTGGTGATCGATCAGCAGGGTGGCTTGCTGGTGGCGGATGATGTCGGCAATAAGGTGTGGCGAGTCTCAGCCAGCAAATAATTTTCGCCATGCACAAACAACTGTAGGAGTGAGCCTGCTCGCGATAGCGCCATATCAGTCGACATCATCGTTAACTGAATGACCGTTATCGCGAGCAGGCTCACTCCTACATTATTGGATTGTGTGTGGCTTGAATTAAGGGTTATGCGCCAGATGCTCCGGCTGTAATACGCGCTTGGCGCTCAGATATGCCTTCTGCCAATACGCCTTTGACAGGCTGTCCAGCTTCACCGTGCCACCTGTGGCCGGCGCATGCACGAAGCGCCCTTCGCCAACGTAAATCCCCGCGTGACTGACCTGCGAACCGCCATTGGTGGCGAAGAAGATCAGGTCGCCGGTCTGCAAGCCTTCCTTGCCGACGTTCGGCGCCTGCATGACGATCAGCTCACGCGTCGAACGCGGCAGCGAAATCCCCGCCGCGTCGCGGTAGACAAAACCGATCAGCCCACTGCAATCAAAACCCGAGTCCGGCGTGTTGCCGCCCCAACGATAAGGCGTGCCAACCAGACCAAGTGCGCGAAACAGCACATCTTCAGCGGCGGGCGAGAAAGATTGCGAGGGGCCAAACACGACCGGCGCGCGAACCACTGGCGCAGGCGGCGGTGTGCGACTGGCGCAGGCGCTGAGCAGCGCTGCGAAGAAGAGCAAAGTGAGGCGGGCCGACATCGTCATAAGCAGAACATCCTGATCTGGCTGCGGCTTTTTCTGCCGATGGACAGAAAACAAAACCGCCTGCGGAGCACGCAGGCGGTTTGCCATCAATATAGATTCAGGATTCTAGCGGCTACGCGGCAAACTTCAAGTAAGACTTTAACTTCACCTTGTAAAGTCTAGGTCTACTCCGTTGCCGGGAGCCTGATTGTCGCCGCGAACGCAGCGACAACGGGGATTACTTGCGAGCGGTGACTACAGTCGGAGCGTTGGCCAGAGCGCGTTTCGCTTCGATGAAGGTCTTGCTCCAGTAGCTGTCACCCAGGCTGTCGATGCGAACACCGCCGCTGCGACGACTGCTGGAGTGGATGAACTGGTTGTCACCGAGGTAGATCCCGGCGTGACTGACACGACCGCGACGACCATTGGTGGCGAAGAACAGCAGATCGCCCGGCTCAAGGTTGCTGCGCGAGACCAGCGGTGCATCGACGTTGATCATTTCGCGAGTCGAGCGTGGCAGGTTCATGCCGGCTTCTTCGCGGAACAGATAGCCGATGAAACCGCTGCAATCGAAACCGGCTTCAGAGGTACCGCCGAAACGGTAACGGGTACCGATCAGGGACATGCCGCGCTCAAGGATGCTGTCGGCCAGAACAGGAAGCTGATAAGGCTTCTTGCCGTTGAATTCGTTGAGTTCTTTTTCGGTGTCCAGCTCTTCCTGATAAATAACGGAAGACTGGGCCGTGGCAGAATTTTTAACCTGTTGAGGCTGCTCTTGAACTGGAGAATGAGCAGCGCAACCGTACAACAGGGTGACGAGTGCGAGAGGCACGAGGGGTGCGAAGCGCTTTAGCATGGGCACGACCGTGGCTGATAGTTGTAAAGAAGCCGAGACTATGCCCGCTATCAGCCTCATTTGCAAATTCAATCGATCTTTTTGTGACTTCTCGGTTTCTCGTTTACATCTAAGCGCTTAAGCCCATTTGAACCGATACGCGGCCTGCACATTGTGCAGGAAAGCGGATTTTCTGGCGCCTGAAATATGCCGAAACACGCTGAAAGCCGCGCCGTTACCAGCCTAGCGTTTCTTTCAGGAAGGGAATGGTCAGCTTGCGCTGAGCCTGCAAAGAGGCCTGATCGAGCTGTTCAAGCAAGTCAAACAGCGCACTCATGCTGCGGGTGCCGCGAGTCAGAATAAAATGCCCGACTTCATCGGTCAGGTGCAGACCGCGGCGCGATGCACGCAATTGCAGGGCGCGCAATTTGTCTTCATCGGAGAGCGGACGCATCTGGAAAATCAGCGCCAGCGTCAGGCGGGATTTCAAGTCAGCCAGTTTGACCGGCAATTCACGCGGAGAAGTGGAGGCGGCAATCAGCAAACGCCGACCGCTGTCACGCAGACGATTGAACAGATGAAACATCGCCTCTTCCCAGTCAGCCTTGCCGGCAATCACCTGCAAGTCGTCCAGGCAAACCAGTTCGTACTGTTCGAGGTTATCGAGGATTTCGACGCCGCGATCCATCAACTCGGCCAACGGCAAGTACACCGCCGGCTCGCCCATCTGCTCGAATCGCAGACACGCCGCCTGCAACAGATGCGTACGCCCTACGCCGTGCTTGCCCCACAGGTAGATCAGGCTTTCTGTCCAGCCGGCGTCGGCTTCGCATAGACGCTCGACATAGCCGAGTGCAGCGGCATTGGCGCCTGGGTAGTAGTTGATGAAGGTGGCGTCGTCACGCAGACGCACACCTAGGGGCAGCTGAATCGGTTTCATGCTGACTGAACAGTTCTCAAGGAACCGTTAGTGGCCTCTGTGTAAAGTTTGCGAAGTTTATACCCGTGAAGCTGAGCGCACAATGCGACAGACTCCAAGCAAAATCAAAGGTTTGCGTTAACACACTGGTTTTATGACAGATTCTTTGGCGCCAGCACCTGCAGGACACGGGCCAACCCGGCGATTCGCCGGGTTGGCCCGCACCATTACAACTGCGGATCGTCCACACCACTATAGATGTCGGAATCCTTGTACAAGTCGTGCACATGGCGCACCAGCACCATGATCACTGCCGCCACCGGCAACGCCAGCAACACGCCGGTGAAACCGAACAGTTCGCCGCCGGCCAGAATCGCAAAGATCACGGCCACCGGATGCAGACCGATACGATCGCCCACCAGCAATGGTGTCAGCACCATGCCCTCCAGCGCCTGACCGATCATGAACACCGCAACAATTCCGAACATCGGATACAGATCACCGCCGAACTGGAACAACCCGGCAATCAGCGCCGCGCCAATACCGATCACGAAGCCCATGTAAGGCACGATCGCCGCCAGACCAGCAATCAGGCCGATCAACAGCCCCAGCTCCAGCCCGACGATCATCAGGCCCGCTGCGTAGATCACGCCTAACGCCACCATCACCAGCAACTGACCGCGAACAAATGCGCCCAGTACCTCATGACATTCACCGGCCAGCGATACGATGGTCTCTTCCCGATCACGCGGCAGCAGGCTGCGGATCTTGGCCATCATCACGTCCCAATCGCGCAGCAGGTAGAAACTCACCACCGGGATCAGCACCAGATTCGCCAGCCAGCCGATCAGCGCCAGGCTCGATGCCGTGGCCTGACTCAGCACCACACTGACGATGTCGGTGGTCTGACCCATGTGTTCGCTGATCGCCGCTTTGACTTTGTCGAATTTCCAGAAACCATCCGACAGACCCAGCTTCGCCTGTGCCCACGGCAATGCCGTGTGCTGCAGCCAGTCGAGCATTTGCGGCGCCAGTTCGTACAAGCGCAGCAGTTGCTTGGCGAGCATCGGCACCAACACCAGCAGCAACGCCGTGACGATCAAGGTGAACAAGGCAAACACCGCGATCACGCCCCAGGTTCGCGACAAACCGAGCCGCTCCAGACGATCCACCAGCGGATCGAACAGATAAGCCAGCAGCAGCGCCACCAGGAACGGCGTGAGGATCGGATGCAGCAACCATACAAACGCGCAAAGCAGGACTACCCCACCGAGCCAGAACCAACGCCGCGTATCGGCCATGTACCACTCCAGTTGCTTCTATATAAGGAAAGACTTACCAGCGAAACCGCAACGATGGCGCTGCCGGTGTCGGGGCCGGCGTTGCAACAGGTGCTGCACCCGCCCCTGCTGGCTGCGGCGCTGCCACCGGGGCAGGCGCTTCTGCCGGCAACTCCTGCAACTTCGCCAGCGACAACTGCGCGCGCATCTGATCGGCACTGCCATTGACCCGATAGACAATGCGATCGCCATCAACACTTTGCAGACGCACGCCAAACGGTTCGAGTAACCGCAACAGCGCCGCGTAGTGTTCAAGATTCATGCCCTGCACTTCCAGAGTCTGCTGCCCCGAAGCGCCGGATTTGGCCGCAAAACGTGGCGCCAGACGCTCAGCCACCGCCAGCATCACCGCATCAGCCACAGCGGCCTGATCGGCACCCTGCACGCTGCCTGCCTCTTTCTGATCGCCCAGCCACAAGTGCCACTTGGCTTGCCACTGCCCGCCTTCTTCGCGCGCATGCACCGCCAGCAAAGCGTCAGCGTTGTAGCGTTCGGAAGCGCCGCGCAACGGTGCCGGATCCGTGCCTTCCAGCGCTGGCGCCGTGGCAACCAATTGCTCGCTCAGGTCCGCCAGCGGCAAGCGCAATGGCAAGCCGCGATGTTGCGCGGCTGTACGCAAAGGCGCGGCGGCGGCTTGACCATCACCGACCAGACTCGACCCTTCAGTTGAATCGTTCAGCCACCAGCTCAAAATCGACGGGCGACTGGCACCCCACAACGACAACCCGGCACGACGCAACGCCTGCTCGGTGGTCGACGGATCGAAATCGACCTTCAACACTTCCGGCGGCCCGGCGTCAAAACCGAACTGACTGATAATTTGCTGCGGATCCTTGCGAATCGCCGCCAGCCCCGGGTTTTGTGGGGCTTTCGGATCGCCAGTCAGGCGCAATATCAGGGTGTCGAGCGCCGCTTGCGTGGCGCGATCACGTTCTTCCGGCGCCTGGCCATTGACCGGCTCGCGCACTTGGTAAAGGCCTCTGAGATTTTCGGCGTGACTCGCCAGGCTGATCAGGGACAAACAACCCACAAACAACAATTTACAAAAACGCATGGAGAATTCCCGTCGACAGGAGCGGCTGGAACACGCCGCGTGAACCGGTTGAGCAAGGCTGTGACACTTGGCCGTTGCAAAACATTCACACGGCGGCGGTAAGTTTTTGCACAGTGATAACGATAGACGGTTAATCGCCACACCTTATACAGGCACCCACAGGTCTTAATTGCAAAAAATTTCCCGAGATATCGCCCTGCCCGTCGGTGCGAGGATGGCCGCTGCCCCTCAAGCCTGATAAAATCGCGCGCCTTCGCAGACCGGCAACAGCCGGGCACCTCGAAACTCGCGTGAGGCCATCGCCCCGCCGATTTCGAAGTTCCCGCTGAACTCGGTCGTTACCCCTGAATCCCCTCCCCTAAAGGCCTGGATCATGAGCAAGCAACCCTCCCTGAGCTACAAGGACGCCGGTGTAGACATCGACGCCGGTGAAGCATTGGTCGAACGCATCAAGAGCGTCGCCAAGCGCACTGCGCGCCCGGAAGTCATGGGCGGCCTGGGCGGTTTCGGCGCCCTCTGCGAAATCCCGGCCGGCTACAAGCAGCCAGTGCTGGTTTCCGGCACCGACGGCGTCGGCACCAAGCTGCGTCTGGCACTGAACCTGAACAAGCACGACAGCATCGGCATCGACCTGGTTGCCATGTGCGTCAACGACCTCGTGGTTTGCGGCGCCGAGCCACTGTTCTTCCTCGACTACTACGCCACCGGCAAACTCAATGTCGACACCGCTGCCCAGGTTGTAACCGGCATCGGCGCTGGCTGCGAACTGTCCGGTTGCTCGCTGGTTGGCGGCGAAACCGCTGAAATGCCAGGCATGTACGAAGGCGAAGATTACGATCTGGCCGGTTTCTGCGTCGGCGTCGTGGAAAAATCGGAAATCATCGACGGCTCGAAAGTTGCCACCGGTGACGCACTGATCGCCCTGCCATCGTCCGGCCCGCACTCCAACGGTTACTCGCTGATCCGCAAGATCATCGAAGTCTCCGGTGCCGACATCGAAAACATCCAGCTCGACGGCAAACCACTGACCGACCTGCTGATGGCCCCGACCCGCATCTATGTGAAGCCGCTGCTCAAGCTGATCAAAGACACCGGCGCCGTCAAAGCCATGGCCCACATCACCGGTGGCGGCCTGCTCGACAACATCCCGCGCGTGCTGCCAAAAGGCGCTCAGGCCGTGGTTGACGTAGCAAGCTGGACTCGCCCTGCCGTGTTCGACTGGCTGCAGGAAAAAGGCAACGTTGACGAGACCGAGATGCACCGCGTGCTGAACTGCGGCGTTGGCATGGTCATCTGCGTGGCTCAGGAACACGTTGAAGTGGCGCTGAACACCCTGCGTGACGCCGGCGAGCAGCCATGGGTCATCGGCCAGATCGCTGCCGCTGCCGAAGGCGCTGCTCAGGTTGATCTGCAGAACCTTAAGGCTCATTAATGTCCGCACCCTGTGATGTCGTGGTGCTGTTGTCCGGCACCGGCAGTAACTTGCAGGCTCTGATCGACAGCACGCGGACCGGCGACAGCCCGGTCCGCATCGCTGCAGTGATTTCCAATCGCGCCGACGCTTACGGCCTGCAACGCGCCAGTGACGCGGGTATCGCTACCCGCTCGCTGGATCACAAGGCATTCGAAGGTCGCGAGGCCTTCGATGCTGCCCTGATCGAACTGATCGACGAATTCCAACCGAAACTCGTGGTGCTGGCCGGCTTCATGCGCATTCTCAGCGCTGATTTCGTTCGCCACTACCAGGGTCGCCTGCTCAACATCCACCCGTCGCTGCTGCCCAAATACAAAGGGTTACACACTCATCAGCGCGCGCTGGAGGCCGGCGACAATGAGCACGGCTGCTCCGTGCACTTCGTCACCGAGGAACTCGATGGCGGACCACTGGTCGTACAGGCAGTATTACCGGTAGAGTTGCATGACACGCCGCAGAGTCTCGCGCAGCGAGTCCACGTTCAGGAACACCTGATTTACCCGATGGCGGTTCGCTGGTTTGCCGAAGGCAGACTGGCACTCGGCGAACACGGTGCTTTACTGGATGGCCAGTTACTCGCGGCCAGCGGCCACTTGATTCGACACTAGGAGATATTATGCGTCGCGCCCTGCTCTTCGCTTGCGCTCTGCTCGCCCTGCCCTTCGCGCAGGCAGCGGACCTTCAACCGTTCTCCGCCAGCTACACCGCCGACTGGAAACAGTTGCCCATGAGCGGCACTGCCGAGCGCAGCCTGGTCAAGGAAGCCAACGGCGTCTGGAAGCTCAGCTTCAAGGCCTCGATGATGATCGCCAGCCTGACAGAAGAAAGCACTCTGACCCTGGACAAGGACACCTTGCTGCCACAGTCCTACCACTTTGAACGTGGCGGTCTGGGCAAAGCGAAAAAGGCTGATCTGGATTTTGACTGGAACAGCAAGATGGTTACTGGCACCGACCGTGGCGACGCGGTGAAAATCCCGCTGAACCGTGGCATGGTCGACAAGTCCACCTATCAACTGGCGCTGCAGCATGACGTCGCTGCTGGCAAGAAGACCATGAGCTATCAAGTGGTCGACGACGGCGAAGTTGATACCTATGACTTCCGCGTGCTGGGTTCGGAAAAAGTCGAGACCAAGGCTGGCAAGATCGATGCGATCAAGGTCGAGCGCGTGCGCGACCCGACGCAAAGCAAGCGCACCACCGTGCTGTGGTTCGCCAAGGATTGGGATTACTTGCTGGTTCGCTTGCAACAAGTCGAAACTGACGGCAAGGAGTACAACATCATGCTCCAGGACGGCACGGTCAACGGCAAAACCGTTAAAGGCAGCTGATCCGCCGCCACAACAAAAAGCCCTGCGAAATGCGGGGCTTTTTTCGTCTGCCGGATTGGAGATTGTGCCTGGCTCGCCCCTTACCCCAGCCCTCTCCCGAGGGAGAGGGAGCTGACCGAGATGTCTGGCGCTATGCATCGACCTGAAAGATCGAGTCGATTATGGATTCAGCCAAGCAGTTTCAGGTCGACTTATATACAAAGCATCGCACGGTCAGTCCCCTCTCCCCCTGGGAGAGGGCTAGGGTGAGGGGCTTTTGAAGGCGAAACTCAAACCGAAAACTTCGCCACCATACTGTTCAGATCCACCGCCAACCGCGACAGCTCCTGACTCGCCGCACTGGTCTGATTCGCCCCCGCCGATGTCTGCATCGCCAGATCACGAATATTCATCAGATTACGATCCACCTCCCGCGCCACCGCTGCCTGCTCCTCCGAGGCACTGGCGATCACCAGATTGCGCTCATTGATCAGCGTGAACGCCGAGGCGATCTCTTCAAGTGCAGTCCCGGCAGCCTTGGCCAACTCGAGCGTCGAACGCGCCCGCACATTGCTTTGCTGCATCGAGCTGACCGCCGAATCGGTGCCCTGCTGAATGCCGCCAATCATCTGCTCGATCTCTTGCGTCGACTGCTGCGTACGATGCGCCAGCGCCCGCACCTCATCGGCTACCACCGCAAACCCGCGCCCGGCATCACCGGCCCGCGCCGCCTCGATCGCAGCATTCAAAGCGAGCAGATTGGTCTGCTCGGCAATCGAACGGATCACGTCCAGCACCTTGCTGATGCTGTAGACCTTCTGCGCCAGATCTTCCACCTGACTCGCATTGGCTGTTACATCATCGGCCAGCGACTCGATGGACAGCACCGTTTGATGCACCTGCTCGCGGCCATGCTGGGCTATGCGATCAGATTCACGAGAAGCCTCGGAAGTGGCCACCGCATTGCTCGCCACCTCCTCCACTGCCGCCGTCATCTGATTGACCGCCGTGGCAGCCTGCTCAATTTCCAGACTCTGTTGGTGCAACCCGCGCGTAGCGTCTTCCGTGACGCAACTCAGCTCCTCCGACGCCGAGGCCAATTGGCTGGAGGACTCGGAGATTTGCCGAATCGTGTCGCGCAGGTTGTGTTGCATGCTCTTGAGCGCGTGCAACAGTCGCGCCGGTTCGTCCTTGCCGCTGATGTTGATATCGCCGGTCAGATCACCACCGGCCACCACCTCGGCGACACCCAACGATTGCGCCAGCGGCAACACGATGCTGCGCGTCAGCAGCAGGGCCAGGCCGATGGTGATCAACGCAGTAACACCGATCATCACCCCGACCCACACCCGCGAGTTGGTAAACACCAGCCGCGCTGCTTCGGTGGCAAGGTTGGCATTGTGTTTGTTCAGCTCGACCAGTTCGCGCAAAAGCACTGCGATTTGATCGGCCAAAGGACTCATCTGACCGTTAAGAATGGTCGCTGCCTCCTCGACCCGATTCTGCGCCGACAACTGCATGACCTGCGCCTGAAGCTCCAGATACTGATGCTCGGCAACCTTGAAGCGATCAAACAGCTTGCGCTCTTCGGGTAACACGATCAGCACGTCATAACGCAGCTGGGCCTCACTGAGCACACCGCGTAATTCATTGAGCTTGGCAACATTCTGCTCCAGCGCCTGCGGATCACGATTGAGCAACAGGCGCATGGTCAACGCGCGCAGGCGCAGCATGTCCTGACTCATCTCACCGACCGCCATCACGCTCGGCAGCCAATTGTTATCGACCTCGTCAGATTGGGCGCGCATGTTCGACATTTGCAGCAGGGCGAACGCGCCCAAGGCAAATACCATCAACGCCAACAAGCCAAAACCGAGGCCCGCGCGCGGGGCAATATTGAGACTTCGGATACTCATTGCTCTGGTTCCTTCCAAAAGCGCTGCATCAACCCTGCAGCTGGTTGCTTTAGAAGGTATCGGCCCGGCGAAAAATTGCGTAAGACGAAAAGGCGATATCAAAAGGCCTTGATCCTTCGAACCGTCGGCATTAACGATTCAGCGCAATTTTGCCGGACTTGAGCACCGTTCGTGGCAGGATCGCCAGAAAGTTATCTCGAGCGACTTTTTCAGCGACGTCTTCGGGTAATGCATCAAGGAACGGTTTGAAGCTGTGCATTTCCTGACCGAGTTTGTTGAACCGCCCGACCACGTCCGAACCGAGCATAAAGCGCTCCGGGTATTTCTCGACCAGCGCCAGCCATTCCGCGCGCGGCGCGCCCTGTTCGTCCAGCAGATATGGCGTGAGCATGCTCCAGGACAGGTCGATAAACAGGTTGGGATACGCCTCAAGCATGCGCGTCAGCGTGGGCAGCAAAAACTTCAGTTGCGTCTGATGCCGATGGATTTCAGCGCTGGTGCCGGCGTGAGCCCAGATGAATCGCGTGTGCGGGTGATTGCGTAGCGGCTCTTCGATTTCCTTCAGGTAGAGCGGATTCTTCTCACGCTTGGAAGTGATGTTGGAATGCAGCATCACCGGCAGATCGTTCTCGGCCGCCAGGTGATAAATCTTGGTCATCGCTTCGTTGTTGGCCCGCGGCGTATCGCCGGACGTCAGCGCTGTGAGGTCGTCATGGCGAGTGAACACTTCGCCAATGCCCTGCCACAGCCCTGGGTACAGATCGAGCATGCGCTGGATGTGCGCGGCGGAGTTCTTGTCGTTCGGGTTGAAGCCCGACAGAAACGGATGAAAGTACGGGCGCTGCTCGGGCGACAACTTTTGCACCGCATCAGCAACGATCACATCGGTCGCGCTATACCAATAAGCGTCGGCGTCATCACCGGCGTAATAGCGCGGACGCTTGGGTTCGTCCTCATGCCACTTTTTCGCCACCGGAATGCCAGAAATCATCACATGCTCGACGGAACCGTCCTTCATCGCCGTCAGCAATTTCGCCATGCCTGCGCTTTCCTGGAAAAAATCCACGTAATGCAGGTGCGCATCGCTGTAGGTGTATTCGCGGGCGCTGACGTTGCCGGCAAATACCAACAAACAGGCAAGACTCAAACGATACAGGGACACAAGTAATCTCCGGCAAGTAGGCATAGCCTAGACCTCGCCCTGACGACAAGGGTTCATCCCGCAGGAAAGTGGAACGCGTGCCGGTGGGAATGCTCTATAACTGCAAGGTCTTTTTTGATCGAACGACTTTTCCTACTGCCAGTGAGGTTCCCATGACCGTTACCGTCAATACCGTCTCCGCTGAAGGTTTTCGTCACACCGTACAGATTGATGACCACGAACTGTTTGCCGATGTGCCGAAGTCGGCCGGCGGCGAAGGCTCGGCGCCTGAGCCGCACGACTACTTTGATGCGGCCCTCGGCGCCTGCAAAGCGCTGACCCTGAAGATGTACGCGAAGAAGAAAGACATCCCGCTGACCGGCGTTGGGGTCGACGTCAAACGCGACAACAGTGAAGAGCAGAAAGGCAAATACGTCCTGCACGTCACCCTCACTCTCAAAGGCGTGCTCACCGACGCCCAGCGCGAGGAACTGCTGCGCGTCGCCGACCGCTGCCCGATCCACAAGCTGATGACCACCAGCGAAGTGACGATCGAAACCCACGCCCCGCAAGGCTTCGACAGCCAGTAATCCTCCTCACGCCAGCGGCGGGTTATGCTTCTGGCATCGCCCGCTCAGCCTGGAATGCACCATGGACACGCAACCTCTGATCATCCGCCCGCGCGCCGAAGACGTCGAAGGCCAGCCGATTCTGCGTCCGCTGCCGTCAGCCAAATGCCGCAGCGTCGGGCCTTTCGTGTTTTTTGACCACATGCTCGAGACGGTTTATCCGACGGGCAAAGGCATGAACATCCGACAGCATCCGCACATCGGTCTGTCGACCCTCACCTATTTGTTTGAAGGCCAACTCCTGCACAAGGACAGCCTCGGCTCCGATCAGGTGGTCGGCGCTGGCGATGTCAGCTGGATGACCGCCGGCAGCGCGATTGCTCATGTCGAGCGCACGCCTGAGCCGTTGTGGGATCAGAGCTTCACGATGCACGGTTTGCAGATCTGGCTGGCGTCGCCCAAGGATCATGAACAGGGTCCTGGGCATTACAGCCATCACCCGGCTGCGACGTTGCCGGTCAGCGATAACCTTGGTGTACAGATCCGCATGATTGCGGGGTCAGGCTTTTGCCTGGAATCGCCGGTGCCGGTGCTTTCTCCTACGTTGTATGCGGAAGTGAAGATGCAAACGGCGACCACCCTGCTGATTCCGACCGAGCACGAAGAACGGGCGGTTTATGTGCTGAGTGGGGATGCGCAACTAAACGGTGATGCGCTTGAACCGCATGCGCTGGTAGTGCTGCCGGCCGGGGAAGAGATGAGCCTGTTTGCCGAAGGCGATGTGCACGCGGTGGTGTTCGGCGGCGCGCCGTTGGACGGGCCTCGGCGGATCAACTGGAATTTTGTTGCGAGCGATCCGGCGGCGATTGATGAAGCACGGCGTAAATGGGCGGCCGGGGATTGGCCGACGGTGCTGGGGGAAGTTGAGCGGATTGAATTGCCGCGTTAAGCCTTTACCCTCACCCCAGCCCTCTCCCAGAGGGAGAGGGGGCCGACCGAGGTGTCTCAGGTTATACGCCGACCTGAAAGACCTTATCGATTATGGATTCGGTAATGCCCTATCAGGGTCGGTGCATTGGTTGAGCGCCCACCATCAGCACCCTCACCCCAGCCCTCTCCCGGAGGGAGAGGGGGCCGACCGAGGTGTCTTGCTTCATACGCCGACCTGAAAAGTCTTGGCGATTATGGATTCAGCACAGCCCTTTCAAGTCGGTGTAACTCCCAAGCATCCCCCATTCAGTCCCCTCTCCCTCTGGGAGAGGGTTAGGGTGAGGGGCTTTTCGCTTTTCAGCCTTTGAACACTTCATCCAGCAAATCATGCATCGACTTGAACGCGCGCTTCGCGGTCTTCGCGTCGTACATCATCTTGCCCGGCACATTCGCATGCGGATCAGTGAACGAGTGCACCGCACCGCCGTAGCTCAGCAACTGCCAATCGACATTCGCCGCGTTCATTTCATCCTCAAACGCCGGCAGTTGTTCCTTCGGCACCAACGGGTCGGAAGCACCATGCAATACCAACACCGAACCCTTGATGTTCTGCGCGTCCGCCGGGTTCGGCGAATCCAGCGTGCCATGGAATGACACCGCCGCCTTCACCGGCGCACCGGTGCGTGCCAGGTCCAGCGCGCAGCAACCGCCGAAGCAGAACCCGAACACCGCCAGCTTCGACGTATCAACCGCTGCTTCGCCTTGTTTCTGCAACTGCTCGAAAGCCGCCTGCATCCGCGTGCGCAGCAGCGCGCGGTCATTCTTCAACGGCATCATTGCCGCGCCAGCCTGGTCAGCATTCTGCGGACGTACAGCCTGACCGTAGACGTCAGCGATCAACACCACGTAGCCCTCGGCCGCGACCGACTTGGCGATCTCTTCAGCGCCAGCGCTGACACCCATCCAGTTCGGCGCCATCAACAAACCCGGACGCGCGCCTTTGTGCTCGGCGTCGAACGCCAGACGACCTTCATAAGGCTGGCCGTCAATCTGATAGACCACGGAACGTACTGTGACTTGGCTCATTTCTGACTCCTGATTTGTTAAACACCAGAATGAAAAAACCCGCCGAAGCGGGTTTTTCTGCAACTTGGTTAAACCGACAGTTCAACCAGCAGCTTGTTCAGACGGCGCACGTAAGCCGCCGGATCTTTCAAGCTGTCGCCGGCAGCCAGGGCGGCCTGATCGAAGAGAATGTGCGACAGGTCGCCAAAACGCTCTTCGCTCTGCTCGCCGTCGAGTTTCTCGATCAGCGGGTGGCTTGGGTTGAATTCGAAGATCGGCTTCGAATCCGGCACTTTCTGCCCGCTGGCTTCGAGGATCTGACGCATTTGCAGACCCAGATCCTGCTCGCCGATGGCCAGGATGGCCGGCGAATCGGTCAGACGATGCGACACGCGGACTTCAGCCACGGAATCGCCCAGCGCGGTTTTCAGACGCTCAACCAGACCTTCTTTGGACTTGGCGACTTCTTCTGCGGCTTTCTTGTCCTCTTCAGAGTCCAGATTGCCCAGATCGAGGTCACCGCGTGCCACGTCGACAAAGGTCTTGCCGTCGAACTCGCTGAGGTAGCTCATCAGCCACTCGTCGATACGGTCGGTCAGCAGCAGCACTTCGATGCCTTTCTTGCGGAAGACTTCCAGGTGCGGGCTGTTCTTGACCTGCGCGTAGGTTTCGCCGGTGAGGTAGTAGATCTTGTCCTGACCTTCCTTGGCGCGGGCCAGGTAGTCGGCCAGACCGACGATCTGCTCGCCGTCGTCGCCGTTGGTCGATGCGAAACGCAGCAGACCGGCAATTTTTTCCTTGTTGGCGAAGTCTTCTGCCGGGCCTTCTTTCATGACCTGACCGAAGTTCTTCCAGAAGCCTTTGTATTGCTCAGGCTCGTTCTTCGCCAGTTTTTCCAGCATGTCGAGCACGCGCTTGGTCAGCGCGGTTTTCATCGAATCGATGATCGGGTCTTTCTGCAGGATCTCACGCGACACGTTCAGCGACAGGTCGTTGGAATCGACCACGCCTTTGATGAAGCGCAGGTACAGAGGCAGGAACGACTCGGCCTGATCCATCACGAACACGCGTTGCACGTACAGCTTCAGGCCTTTCGGCGCTTCACGCTGGTACAGGTCGAACGGCGCGCGGGCCGGCACGTACAGCAGCGAGCTGTATTCGAGTTTGCCTTCGACTTTGTTGTGGCTCCAGGCCAGCGGGTTTTCAAAGTCGTGAGCGATGTGCTTGTAGAACTCCTGGTATTCCTCGTCCTTCACTTCAGTGCGCGGACGGGTCCACAGGGCGCTGGCGCGGTTGACGGTTTCCCATTCAACGACAGGAGCCTCTTCGCCTTCAGCTGCGGTTGCTTCTTTCGGCAGCTCGATCGGCAAAGCGATGTGGTCAGAGTACTTCTTGATAATGTTGCGCAGACGCCAGCCATCGGCGAATTCGTCTTCTGCAGCTTTCAGATGCAGGACGATGCGGGTGCCGCGTTCTGGTTTATCGATGGTGGCGACTTCGAACTCGCCCTCGCCTTTCGACGACCAGTGCACGCCTTCGCTGGCCGGAGTGCCGGCGCGGCGGGAGTACACATCAACCTGGTCGGCAACGATGAAGGCAGAGTAGAAGCCGACACCGAACTGGCCGATCAGGTGCGAATCTTTCTTCTGATCGCCCGAAAGGTTTTTCATGAAATCGGCAGTGCCGGATTTGGCGATGGTCCCCAGGTGGGTGATCACATCGTCGCGGTTCATGCCGATACCGTTGTCTTCGAGGGTGACGGTCTTGGCGTCCTTGTCGAAGCTCACACGGATTTTCAGATCAGCACCACCCTCGAGCAACTCTGGCTTGGCCAGGGCTTCGAAGCGCAATTTATCTACAGCGTCAGAGGCGTTCGAGATCAATTCGCGAAGGAAGATTTCCTTGTTGGAATACAGCGAATGGATCATGAGGTGCAGCAGCTGCTTTACCTCGGTCTGGAAGCCCAGGGTTTCCTTTTGAGTTTCCACACTCATGGTCATCAAACTCCAATCAGATGGCAGTGGCCGCGACCCGAAATGGTCGGCGGCGGGTTGTCTTGTGAGTTTGGGGCGCTGTTCAGGATTTCAAGGGCTCATCGATTTTGAAGTGTGCTCGGGCGGTGGCAATCGGTTCGCTTTCGGTACTTTGCCAGGCCGTGACGGCGACGTTGGCGACCCGCCGGCCTTGGCGACAGACCTGACACTTGGCCCATGTGTCGCGAAACTGCCCGGCGCGCAGGTAATCGAGGGAGAAGTCGATAATCTTTGGCACGCCCGGCGTTTCGGTAAAAATCAGCAAATGAAGCGCCGCCGCCAGTTCCATGAATCCGGCGATCACCCCGCCATGAATTGCCGGCAATAAAGGGTTACCAATGTTGTCCTTGTTCGCTGGCAGCTTGAACAGCAAGTCATCACCGACGCGCGAGCATTCGATGCCGATCAAACCGGCGTAAGGGATCAGTTTCAACAACGGCGCGTAGTCGCCCTGCTGGTGGGCCTGCTGCAGTTGCTGCTTGAGGTCATCGCTCATTGACCTGCTCCCTTGATCACACCACCAAAACCTTTGGTGCCTTTGAGGCCTTTGCCCATCCGCATGAAGGTGCCGACGACGTGGGCGATCGGCTGTTCGGGATCGTCCTGATAGGCGAAACCACGGGCGAAGATGACATCCGTGGTGACTCGATAGCACTGGGCGAAGCCATAGACGTCTTTGTTCGGTTTGGCGGCATGCATATAGTCGATGCGTAGATCGAGGGTCGGACAGACTTCGAATTCCGGCAGCACGCACAGAGTCGACATCCCGCATGCAGTGTCCATTAGTGAAGTAATCGCCCCACCGTGGATGACACCTGTCTGGGGGTTGCCGACGATTTTTTCGCTGTACGGCAAGATCACCGTGAGCCCTTCGACAGAGGCGCTGTGCACCGCTAAGCCCAGCACTTGGCAATGACGCAGCGCCGATAAAAATCGCGTCGCGCGCTCAAAAACGGGGTTTTCGGACATTTGATAATTACTCTCGTTAGAGCCAATTGCCAGTAGTGAGCAATACAGCAAAAGTTCCCGTTGAAAACAAACTTATATATCTGAAAGAAATGAGGAACTTAACCCTCAGCGCCAAGCTCTTAAGGCCAGTAGTTATTTTCCATAAGGAGAAACACCCCATGCGTAAGACTTTAGCTATTGCCTTGATGTTGACCGCTTCCCTCGGTCTCGCTGCCTGCGATAAAAAATCCGAGGACAAAGCTCAAGATGCAAACCAACATGCTGAACAAGCTCAGCAAGACATGAACAAAGCTCAGGATAAAGTGAACGACGCTGCGAAAGAAAACGCCGAAGCTGCCAAAGCTCAGGCTGAATCGAACGCTGCCGCGCAAGACGAAGCTGCCAAGAAGCAATAATTTGCTTTTTGCTGCAGAAAAAAGAAAACCCGCCAAGTGCGGGTTTTCTTTTGCCTGTCATTTAGCGCCAATGTCGCTTAGAGCAAGACAGTTCTAAAAGTCGGACTAATCATCAGCAGCAGCGAGCAGACCAAGCCAACTAGCCAGACCAGACTGCGGAGCTTGGGCAGATCGGCCAGATAGAACCACAAGTAGAGGATCCGCGCGATCACGAAGATGATCGCCAATGTATCGATCAGCCAGCCCGCCGTTTGTGTGGTGTGCGCCATCAGCACACCGACCGCAAACAATATGAACGCTTCGATACTGTTCTGGTGAGCCGCCAGCGCTCGTGCGCCGTAGCCGGTCAATTGCGCCTGTTGCTGACGCGGCAGGTGATTGTTGTAACCGCCCTGCTCTTTCATGGCCTTGGCCACGGGCATACGCGCGACGTAGATCAGCAACGCACTAATAAACACACACCAGAACGGAATACTCATCAAGCGGCCTCTTTGTTCGCCTCGGGAATGGGCGCCTCTGTAGGGGTATAGACCATGACATCGAGAACGTCGGAATGAAACTCGCGGCGGTACAAGACCAATACCACCCCGGCGCTCATCAGCATGAACAACCACGGGCTGACAAACCAGGCCAGCATGGTCATGCCGAAGTAGTAGGAGCGCAGCCCGAAGTTGAACTGGTTGGCCGCCATCGAAATTACCCGCGCCGCCCGTGCAGCGAAGGCCTTGCGCTCCTGTTCGGAAACATGTCGTTCACCGATCATCGGCGCCGAGCCAACCAACACGGCCGCAAAGTTGTACTGACGCATGCACCAACTGAAGGTGAAAAACGCATAGACGAACACCATCGCCAGACACAGCAACTTGATTTCCGACATGCCCTGCGACGCCTGTTGCACCATCGGGATGTCTGCCAGCAACGACACCGCGCGCTCTGACGCGCCAAGCACGGTGAGAATACCGGCGAGGATGATCAGTGTGCTCGAAGCGAAGAACGAGGCGTTGCGCTCAAGATTACCGATCACGCTGGCGTCGGCAATGCGGTTGTCACGCAGCAGCATGCGGCGCATCCAGTCCTCGCGGTACAGGTGCAGCACGCTGGCCAGACACGCTGTATCGCGGCCCTTCCAGGACGCATAACGGGTATAACCACCCCAGCAGATGACAAACCAGATGGCGGCGAGCAAGTGGATCAGGTTGGCTTGGATGAACGACATGCAATTCCCTGTGGAGTATGGATGCTACCTGTGGGAGCGAGCAGGCTCGCTCCCACATTAAGATTTCGGCACCCCTTCGACGTTAGCTCAGGGAAAAAGACACTGCCTGACGCGCATAAAAAATGCCCCGTATCGATTGATACGGGGCATTTCTGTTTAAGCGTTGAAGACCCGCTTATGACGGGTCATGCAACGTCAGGCAACCGCTTCGCTGCGCTTGCCCAGCAGGCGGTCGCAAACCACTGCAACCACCAGGGTCATCACGCACGGCACCAGCCACGCCAGGCCCTGCTCGCTCAGCGGCAGGTGGGACAACTGCGACGGCATCCAGCCAGCCAGGCCGGCGCCTTTCAGCGCATCGATAGTGCCAAAGATGAACGACACCAGCATCACCGGACCGAGAATACGGCCATGCTCATGCCAGAAGTCTTTGCAGAAGCTCAACGCGACCAACACGATGCACGGTGGATAGATCGCGGTCAGCACCGGAATCGAAAACGCAATCAGCTTGGTCAGGCCCAGGTTGGACACCAGCAGCGAGAACGCCGCCAGAATGATCACCAGAGTCTTGTAGGACAGTGGCAGCACACGGCTGAAGTACTCAGCGCAGGCACAGGTCAGACCGACCGCCGTTACCAGACACGCCAGCGAGATCAGCACTGCAAGGAAACCGCTGCCCAGCGAACCGAACGTGTGTTGCACATACGCGTGCAGTACCGCCGCGCCGTTGGTAGCGCCGACGGCCACTTCGTGGCTGCCGGAGCCGAGACGGAACAGGCTGACATATACCAGCGCCAGACCGACACCGGCGATCAGGCCCGCGATGATCGCGTAACGGGTGATCAGCTTCGGCGACTCGACACCACGCGAGCGGATCGCGTTAACGATAACGATGCCGAACACCAGTGCACCCAAGGTATCCATGGTCAGATAACCATTGATGAAGCCTTGGGAGAACGGTGCCGCCACGTACTCCGGAGTACCGTGGCCGATATCACCCGCCGGCAAGGCGAATGCAGCGATACCGAGCACTGCCAGTGCGATGATCTTCAACGGCGCGAGGAAGCGGCCAACGGTGTCCAGCAAACGCCCTGGGTAGAGCGAGATGAAGAACACCAGCAGGAAGTACACCGAGCTGTAGAGGAACAGTGCCAGCGGGCTTTCGCCAGTCAGCGGCGCCAAACCTACTTCAAAGGATACGGTGGCGGTACGCGGAGTCGCGAACAGCGGCCCGACCGCCAGATAGCAGGCAGCCGCCAGAATGCCGCCAGCCAGCTTGCCAATCGGGCTGCTCAGCGCGTCCATCGCCCCACCGACCTTGGCCAGTGCAACGACGGTGATCACCGGCAGACCCACCGCGGTGATCAGGAAGCCCAGCGCGGCCATCCAGACGTGGGGTCCGGCCTGCAAGCCCACGATAGGCGGGAAAATGATGTTGCCAGCCCCGACGAACAGGGCAAACGTCATAAAACCAAGTGCCAGGATGTCCTGACCTTTCAAAACTTTCATTAAGGAAATACCACACTACTGAATCGGAATTTAGAGGGGGATTGCCCTGTGTAATTAGGGAAATGCTGTCGATCCGTATGGGACTGACCCTTAAAGCGCGTTGCATGCCTTGTGGGCGGCAGACGCAAAAATGGCTGCTAGCCTAACGAATTTGCTTTGCAAACGCACTGTTAGAGGGCGAACTATCCGATACGCGACGTTTCCGTGTCGCGTTTTTGCATGTAATTGGGGGCAAGCCTATAAATCATCGAACGCCAGAAACGACAAAGGCCACCCGAAGGTGGCCTTTGTTTGGTAAAGCGTCAGCTAAGCGCGAGGCTTACTTGACAGCCCAACCGGTCAGCTCGGCCAGGGCCTTGCCGATGTCTGCCAGCGAACGCACGGTTTTAACGCCTGCGTCTTGCAGCGCAGCGAATTTCTCGTCTGCAGTACCTTTGCCGCCAGAGATGATTGCGCCAGCATGGCCCATGCGCTTGCCCGGAGGAGCAGTCACACCAGCGATGTAGGAAACAACCGGCTTGGTCACGTGTGCCTTGATGTAGGCAGCCGCTTCTTCTTCAGCCGAACCGCCGATCTCACCGATCATGACGATCGCTTCGGTCTTCGGGTCTTCCTGGAACAGCTTCAGGATGTCGATGAAGTTCGAACCCGGGATCGGGTCACCACCGATGCCGACGCAAGTCGACTGACCGAAACCGGCGTCAGTAGTCTGCTTCACAGCTTCGTAGGTCAGGGTGCCGGAACGCGAAACGATACCGACCTTGCCTGGCAAGTGAATGTGACCTGGCATGATGCCGATCTTGCACTCGCCCGGAGTGATAACGCCTGGGCAGTTAGGGCCGATCAGGACTACGCCCAGCTCGTCGCACTTAACTTTAGCGTCCAGCATGTCCAGGGTAGGAATGCCTTCGGTGATGCAGACGATCAGCTTGATGCCGCCGAATGCCGCTTCCAGGATCGAATCTTTGCAGAAAGGAGCCGGAACGTAGATCACGGAAGCGGTAGCGCCAGTGGCTTCTACTGCGTCTTTAACGGTGTTGAACACTGGCAGACCCAGGTGCTCGGTGCCGCCTTTGCCAGGAGTAACGCCACCCACCATTTTGGTGCCGTATTCGATGGCTTGCTGGGTGTGGAAACTACCTTGCGAACCGGTAATACCCTGGCAGATAACTTTGGTGTCTTTATTGATCAGGACGCTCATTATTTGCCCTCCGCAGCTTTGACAACTTGTTGAGCAGCGTCGGTCAGGCTGGTAGCAGCGATGATGTTCAAACCGCTTTCTGCCAGTACTTTAGCGCCCAGCTCAGCGTTGTTGCCTTCAAGGCGAACAACAACCGGGATTTTCACGCCGACTTCTTTCACAGCGCCGATGATGCCTTCGGCAATCATGTCGCAACGAACGATGCCGCCGAAGATGTTGACCAGTACTGCAGCGACGTTGGTGTCGGACAGAATGATCTTGAACGCTTCAGTTACGCGTTCTTTGGTAGCGCCACCACCTACGTCGAGGAAGTTGGCTGGCTTGCCGCCATGCAGGTTGACGATGTCCATGGTACCCATGGCCAGGCCAGCACCGTTGACCATGCAGCCGATGTTGCCTTCCAGTGCCACGTAGTTCAGTTCGAACTTGGCAGCGTGCGCTTCGCGCGGATCGTCTTGCGACGGATCGTGGAAAGTCTTCAGCTTAGGCTGACGGTACATGGCGTTGGCGTCGATGTTGATCTTGGCGTCCAGGCAGTGCAGATCGCCGTCAGCCTTGATCACCAGCGGGTTCACTTCCAGCAGAGCCAGGTCGTGATCCTTGAACAGCTTGGCCAGACCTACGAAGATCTTGGCGAACTGAGCAACCTGCTTGCCTTCCAGACCCAGCTGGAATGCCAGCTCGCGACCCTGGAATGGCTGAGCGCCAACCAGTGGATCGATAGTGGCCTTGAGAATTTTTTCTGGCGTGTCGTGAGCGATTTTCTCGATGTCCACGCCACCTTCGGTGGAAGCCATGAACACGATGCAACGGCTCGAACGGTCAACGACAGCGCCCAGGTACAGCTCTTTAGCGATATCAGTGCACGATTCAACCAGGATCTTGGTGACTGGCTGGCCATTGGCGTCAGTCTGGTAAGTCACCAGACGCTTGCCCAGCCACTGCTGTGCGAAGGCTTTGGCGTCTTCTTTGCTGCGAACCAGCTTGACGCCGCCCGCTTTACCGCGACCACCGGCGTGGACCTGGGCTTTGACAACCCACTCGCTGCCGCCGATTTTGTCGCAAGCTTCTGCTGCTGCTTCCGGGGTGTCTACTGCGTAACCAGTGGAAACTGGCAGGCCGTATTCAGCGAACAGCTGCTTACCCTGATACTCGTGAAGATTCATGCTTTTTACCGTCTTCGTTAGGTACTGCGCATTCGGCGCTGCGCTCGTTTGAGTGCCGCGCCACCTGTGACTGCTGCTTGCGTAGCTGAGCTACGCAAGACTGCGTCCAGCGGACATTCCGCGGTGAGACTTGCTCGCAAGGCTCACGACGGGCCGTTACCGCCGTGGTTTCTTATTGTCTGTTAACGCTTTTTGCGGTTGGCAATGTGGATGGCGCCGCCATTCACCGCCAGAGCAGCTTCGTGCAAGGCTTCAGACAGGGTCGGATGGGAGAAAACCATCATGCCCAGGTCTTCAGCGCTGGTGCCGAATTCCATACCGATCGCGCCCTGCTGAACCAGTTCTGCAGCGCTCGGACCAATCACGTGCACGCCCAATACGCGGTCAGTCTTGGCATCAGCGATGACCTTGACGAAACCACCGGTATCGTTGGCGGCCATGGCACGGCCAGAAGCGGCGAACGGGAAGGTGCCGACGTTAACTTCAACGCCTTCAGCTTTCAAGGCCTGCTCGGTTTTGCCAACCCACGCGATTTCCGGGTGAGTATAAATAACCGAAGGGATCAGGTCATAGTTCATCTGGGCTTTGTGGCCCTTGATGCGCTCGACAACCATGATGCCTTCTTCGGAAGCCTTGTGAGCCAGCATCATGCCGCGAACCACGTCACCGATGGCGAAAACGCCCGGTACGGTGGTCGCGCAGTGATCGTCAACGTGCACGAAACCGCGCTCGTCGAGGGTCACGCCGCTGTCAGAAGCCAGCAGATCAGTGGTCACTGGACGGCGACCAACGGCTACGATCAGCTTGTCGAAAGTGATGGTCTGTTCGCCGTTGGCATCGGTGTAGTTCACAACGACTTCGTCGCCGTTGACTTTCGAACCGGTTACGCGAGCGCCCAGTTTGATGTCCAGACCTTGTTTGGTCAGGGTTTTCAGCGCTTCCTTGGAAACAGCGGTGTCCGCTGCCATCAGGAAAGTGTCCAGAGCTTCCAGAACAACAACTTCGGAGCCCAGACGCGACCATACCGAACCCAGTTCCAGACCGATCACGCCAGCGCCGATCACGCCCAGACGCTTAGGTACGGTCTGGAATTCCAGTGCGCCAGTCGAATCAACGATGACTTTCTGATCAACCGGAGCCGGTGGAATGTCGATCGGACGCGAGCCTGGAGCCAGGATCACGTTTTCAGCTTCGATGACTTCAACCGAGCCGTCTGGCTTGGTGACTTCGACTTTCTTGCCAGCCAGCAGTTTGCCGTGGCCCTGGATCGAAGTAACCCCGTTGGCCTTGAACAGGGTGGCAACGCCGCCGGTCAGGTTCTTGACGATGCCAGCCTTGCGGCCAACCATCGCAGCGACGTCCATTTTGACTTCGCCGGTCGAGATACCGTGAACGTTGAAGCTTTCTTTCGCTTCCTTGTATTTCCAGGAGCTGTCGAGCAGCGCCTTGGAAGGAATGCAGCCCACGTTCAGGCAGGTGCCGCCCAGGGCTTGCTTGCCTTCTGCGTCGGTGTACTTCTCGATGCAGGCAGTGGTCAGACCCAGCTGCGCGGCCTTGATGGCAGCCACGTAGCCACCAGGGCCAGCACCGATCACTACTACGTCAAATTTCTGCGACATTCAAAAAATCCTCTTTAGCAATAAAGCTACAAGCCGCAAGCTACAAGTTCCCAGCCACCCCGCTCGCTTTGAGCTTGTGGCTTGAAACTTGAAACTTGCAGCTGTTTTTTAGATATCCAGCAACAGACGAGCCGGATCTTCCAGCAGGTTCTTGATGGTCACCAGGAAGGTCACAGCTTCTTTGCCATCGATCAGACGGTGATCGTAGGACAGTGCCAGGTACATCATCGGACGGATAACGACCTGACCGTTGATGGCCATAGGACGCTGGATGATGTTGTGCATGCCCAGAATCGCTGCCTGCGGCGGGTTGACGATCGGGGTCGACATCATCGAACCGAAGGTACCACCGTTGGTGATGGTGAAGGTACCACCGGTCATCTCGTCCATCGACAGTTTGCCGTCACGGGCTTTTTTGCCGAATGTTGCGATGCCGCCTTCGATTTCAGCCAGGCTCATCAGTTCGGCGTTACGCAGAACCGGAACAACCAGGCCACGGTCGCTGGAAACGGCAACGCCGATGTCCGCGTAACCGTGGTAAACGATGTCGCCGCCGTCGATCGACGCGTTGACAGCCGGGAAGCGTTTCAGCGCTTCGGTAGCAGCCTTGACGAAGAACGACATGAAGCCCAGGCGTACGCCGTTGTGGGACTTCTCGAACAGGTCCTTGTACTTCGAACGCAGGGCCATGACTTCAGTCATGTCGACTTCGTTGAAAGTGGTCAGCATCGCCATGTTCGACTGAGCTTCAACCAGACGCTTGGCCACGGTGGCGCGAACGCGGGTCATCGGTACGCGCTTCTCGATGCGGTCGCCAGCGGCGAACACAGGAGCGGCGGCCGAAGGAGCAGCAGCCTTGGCAGGCGCGGCAGCCGGAGCGGCTTTCTTGGCAGCAACAGCAGCGACTACGTCTTCCTTGGTCACACGACCGCCCTTGCCGGTGCCGGCAACGGAAGCGATGTTGATGCCGTTTTCTTCAGCCAGCTTGCGCGCAGCAGGAGCAGCAACAGGATCGTCTTCGCCTTCAGCAGCAGCTGGAGCAGCGGCAGCGGCCGGAGCAGCAGCGGCGGCTGGAGCAGCGGCAGCAGCGCCGCCCGCTTCGATGGAGCCCAGCACTTCGTCGGACAGAACGGTGTCGCCTTCGTTCTTGACGATTGCGCCCAGCACGCCGTCGGCGGTAGCCAGAACTTCCAGTACGACTTTGTCAGTTTCGATGTCGACGATCAGGTCGTCACGCTTGACGGCGTCGCCCGGTTGTTTGTGCCAGGTGGCAACGGTGCCATCGGCAACCGATTCCGGGAAAGTGGGGGCTTTGATCTCGATAGCCATTATCTGTAGTTCCTTAAATTCGGTTTCAGGTGCGCGAAGGCGTTAAATGGTAAACGCGTCTTGCAGGAGTTTTTCCTGCTGCTCGGCGTGCATCGATGCGTAACCACAAGCAGGTGCAGCAGAAGCCTCACGGCCCGCGTACTCAAGTACGAGAGACTTGTCGAGGTTCCCGATGCTGCGACGCAAGTGGTGTTGGCTGCAGTACCAGGCGCCCTGGTTCATCGGCTCTTCCTGACACCAAACGGCATTCTTGACGTTGGTGTACGGAGCCAGGACTTCTTTCAAGTCGTCCTCAGGGAATGGGTACAGCTGCTCGATACGCACGATGGCAATATCTTCACGGCCTTCGGCACGGCGTTTTTCCAGCAGGTCGTAGTAGACCTTGCCGCTACACAGAACAACACGCTCGACCTTTTTCGGGTCCAGGGTATCGATTTCCGGGATCACGGTCTGGAACGAACCTTCGGCCAGATCTTCCAGGGTCGAGATGGCCAGCTTGTGGCGCAGCAGCGACTTCGGCGTCAGCACGATCAACGGTTTGCGCAGCGGACGAATCACCTGACGACGCAGCAAGTGGTAGATCTGCGCTGGCGTGGTCGGTACGGCAACCTGAATATTGTGCTCGGCGCACAGTTGCAGGTAACGCTCAAGACGTGCCGAGCTGTGCTCAGGGCCCTGACCTTCGTAACCGTGTGGCAGCAACATGGTCAGACCGCAGAGACGGCCCCACTTGTGCTCGCCGCTGGTGATGAACTGGTCGATCACAACCTGTGCACCGTTGGCGAAGTCGCCGAACTGGGCTTCCCAGATCACCAGCGCATCCGGCGTGGTGGTCGAGTAACCGTATTCGAACGCCAGTACCGCTTCTTCCGACAGGAACGAGTCGTACAGATCAAAGCGTGGCTGACCGTCGTACAGGTGCTGCAAAGGAATGTAGGTGCCCGCGTCTTTCTGGTTGTGCAACACAGCGTGACGGTGCGAGAACGTACCGCGGCCGATGTCCTGACCAGTCATGCGGATCGGATGACCTTCGAACGCCAGGGTCGCGTACGCCATGGTTTCAGCGTAACCCCAGTTGATCGGCAGGCCGCCGGCTTGCATCTTCTGACGGTCTTCGTAGATCTTCGAAACCTGACGCTGAACCACGAAGCCTTCCGGAATTTCCAGCAGCTTGGCGGACAGTTCCTGCAGGGTCTTCAGATCGAAGCGAGTGTCGTGACGCGCAGTCCAGGCGTGGCCCAGATACGGACGCCAGTCCACGAACAGCTCTTTGTTCGGCTCTTTGACCAGCGATTTCACTACGTGCAGACCGTTGTCCAGCGCGTTGCGGTATTCGTCGACCTTGGCCTGAACACGTTCAGCGTCCAGAACACCGCCCTGGGTCAGACGATCAGCGTACAGCTCACGGGTGGTGCGCTGCTTGGTGATCTGCTGATACATCAGAGGCTGGGTGCCGCTTGGCTCGTCGGCTTCGTTGTGGCCGCGACGACGGTAGCAGACCAGGTCGATCACCACGTCACGCTTGAATTGCATGCGGTAGTCGATGGCCAACTGGGTCACGAACAACACGGCTTCCGGATCATCACCATTCACATGGAGGATCGGCGCCTGGATCATCTTGGCAACGTCGGTGGCGTACTCGGTGGAACGCGAGTCCAGCGGGTTGCTGATGGTGAAACCCACCTGGTTGTTGATCACGATGTGCACGGTACCGCCGGTCTTGAAACCGCGGGTCTGCGACATCTGGAAGGTTTCCATGACCACGCCCTGACCTGCGAATGCAGCATCACCGTGGATGGAGATCGGCAGAACCTTTTCACCGGTCGGGTCGTTACGACGATCCTGACGGGCGCGAACCGAACCTTCTACCACCGGGGAAACGATTTCCAGGTGGGACGGGTTGAACGCCATGGCCAGGTGAACTTCACCGCCGGCGGTCATCACGTTGGACGAGAAGCCCTGGTGGTATTTAACGTCACCGGAACCCAGCTCGACCTTCTTCTTGCCTTCGAACTCGTCGAACAGCTCGCGCGGGTTCTTGCCGAAGGTGTTGACCAGCACGTTCAGACGGCCACGGTGGGCCATGCCGATGACGACTTCCTTGGTGCCGTAGGAACCGGAACGCTGGATCAGTTCGTCGAGCATCGGAATCAGGCTTTCGCCGCCTTCCAGACCGAAACGCTTGGTGCCCGGGTATTTGGTGCCCAGGTATTTTTCCAGGCCTTCACCGGCGGTCACGCGCTCAAGCAGGTGGCTCTTGATGTCGGCGGAGTACGTCGGACGACCACGCACGCTTTCCAGACGCTGCTGGAACCACTGGCGCTGCTCGGAATCGGTGATGTGCGTAAATTCAGCGCCGATGGTGCGGCAATATGTCTGCTGCAACGCTTCGTGAATTTCGCGTAGGCTCGCTTCCTCTTTGCCGATGAACAGGTCGCCGGCACGGAAGGTCGTATCAAGATCGGCATTGGTCAAGCCGTAATGATTGATCGACAGGTCTGCAGGTGCAGGACGCTGCCACAGCCCCAGCGGGTCAAGCTGGGCTGCCTGGTGGCCACGCATACGGTAGGCCTGGATCAATCGCAGCACTTCAACTTGCTTCTTCTCGTGCTCACTGCTCACGCTGCCGGCGGAAACCGGTTGAGCGCGGCGCTGGTTCTTTGCCAGCAGCACGAAATGGTCGCGAATTGTCGAGTGCGAAACATCAGTGGCAGAGTTGCCGTCGGCAGGCAACTTCTGAAAGTAGGTGCGCCACTCTTCTGGCACAGCGTTAGGGTCGTGCAGGTAGAGCTCATAAAGCTCTTCCACATAGGCAGCGTTTCCACCTGAAAGGTAGGCGCTGTTCCACATGCGCTGCATCACGCTTTCTTGCATGCTTGGTCACCCTCGGTTAGGGGAACACCATCGATGTCGACACCGAGCAAACTTGCAGAAGTCCGAATGCAGCGACTAAAACAAGCCACTTAGGATCACACTGATAGTCCGGGTACCAGCCCGGATGCCCCTGCTTGTCTCATTTCTTCAAAATAAGAGCCGCAGCTTATGGCTACTGCTCTGGTTATAGCCATGACGCGGGTTGAAGCCCGCGCCACAGCCTCTACGGTACAGCGGTTACAGCAGCTGAATCACACGCCGCTCGAAAGCAGCATGTTACGGATGTGACCGATGGCCTTAGTCGGGTTCAGGCCTTTCGGACATACGTTGACGCAGTTCATGATGCCCCGGCAGCGGAAAACGCTGAACGGGTCATCGAGCGAAGCCAGACGCTCGGATGTCTTGGTGTCACGGCTGTCTGCCAGGAAGCGATAAGCTTGCAGCAGCGCAGCTGGACCCAGGAACTTGTCCGGGTTCCACCAGAAGGACGGGCAAGAGGTCGAGCAGCAGGCGCACAGGATGCACTCGTACAGACCGTCGAGCTTTTCACGCTCTTCTGGCGACTGCAGACGCTCGATGGCCGGAGCCGGCGTGTCGTTCTGCAGGTAAGGTTTCACCTTCTCGTATTGCTTGTAGAAGATGCTCATATCGACGACCAGGTCACGGATAACCGGCAAACCTGGCAGCGGACGAACGATCAACTTGTTACCTTTTACAACGGCAGACAGCGGCGTGATGCACGCCAGACCGTTCTTGCCGTTGATGTTCATGCCGTCGGAACCGCAAACGCCTTCACGGCAAGAGCGACGATAGGAGAAACCTTCGTCCTGCTCTTTGATCAGGGCCAGTACGTCCAGCACCATCAGGTCTTTACCACCGGTATCGACCTGGAATTCCTGCATGAACGGCGCGGCGTCCTGATCAGGGTTGTAACGATATACGCTGACTTGCAACATGGCGGCCACCCTTAATAAGTCCGAATCTTAGGTTCAAAAGTCGGAACAGTCTTCGGCGAGAAGTTCACGGCACGCTTGGTGACGCGCTTGTCACCCGGGAAGTACAGGGTGTGGCACAGCCAGTTTTCGTCGTCACGGTCTTCGAAGTCTTCACGGGCGTGAGCACCGCGCGACTCTTTGCGGACTTCAGCGGCGATGGCGGTAGCTTCAGCCACTTCCAGCAGGTTTTGCAGTTCCAGCGCTTCGATACGGGCAGTGTTGAACGCCTGCGACTTATCGTTGATCTTCACGTTGGCGATGCGGGTACGCAGATCAGCAAGCTGAGCGATACCTTTCTGCATGTATTCGCCGGTACGGAATACACCGAAGTAGTTCTGCATGCAGTTTTGCAGTTCGCGACGCAGGGTAGCCACGTCTTCGCCATCCGTACGGCTGTTCAGCGCGTTCAGACGCGACAAGGCAGCTTCGATGTCGGCTTCGGTAGCGTCGTCGTATTCGATGCCGTCGGTCAGGGCTTTTTCCAGGTGCAGGCCGGCAGCGCGGCCGAATACCACCAGGTCGAGCAGCGAGTTGCCGCCCAGACGGTTGGCACCGTGAACCGATACGCAAGCCACTTCACCTACAGCGAACAGACCCGGGATGATCTTGTCGACGCCTTCAGCGTCCTGGGTGATCGCCTGGCCATGAATGTTGGTGGCAACGCCGCCCATCATATAGTGGCAAGTCGGAACAACCGGAACCGGTGCAACAACCGGGTCAACGTGCGCGAAAGTCTTCGACAGTTCGCAGATGCCTGGCAGACGGCTGTGCAGTACTTCCTCGCCCAGATGGTCGAGCTTGAGCAGTACGTGGTCGCCATTCGGACCGCAACCGTTGCCGGCGATGATTTCTTTAACCATCGAGCGAGCAACCACGTCACGACCGGCAAGGTCTTTGGCGTTCGGAGCGTAACGCTCCATGAAACGCTCGCCGTGCTTGTTGATCAGGTAACCACCTTCACCACGGCAACCTTCAGTTACCAGTACACCGGCGCCGGCGATGCCGGTCGGGTGGAACTGCCACATTTCGATGTCTTGTACCGGCACGCCAGCACGCAGAGCCATGCCGACGCCGTCACCGGTGTTGATCAGGGCGTTGGTGGTGGATGCGTAGATACGACCTGCACCGCCGGTAGCCAGTACGGTGGCCTTAGCGCGGATGTAGGTGGTTTCGCCGGTTTCGATGCAGATTGCGATCACACCGACGAAGTCGCCTTCCTGGTTCTTCACCAGATCGACAGCGTAGTACTCGTTCAGGAACGTGGTACCGGCTTTCAGATTGCCCTGATAAAGGGTGTGCAGCAGCGCGTGACCGGTACGGTCGGAAGCGGCGCAGGTACGTGCAGCCTGACCGCCCTTGCCGTAGTCCTTGGACTGGCCACCGAATGGACGCTGGTAGATGCGGCCTTGTTCGGTACGCGAGAACGGCATGCCCATGTGGTCCAGCTCGTAAACAGCAGCAGGGCCTTCCTGACACATGTATTCGATAGCGTCCTGATCACCGATGTAGTCGGAGCCCTTGACGGTATCGTACATGTGCCAGCGCCAGTCATCGTTCGGGTCAGCGGACGCGATTGCGCAGGTGATGCCGCCCTGAGCGGATACAGTGTGCGAACGGGTCGGGAAAACCTTGGTGATCACGGCAGTCTTGTGACCGCCCTGTGCCAGTTGCAGCGCAGCGCGCATGCCGGCACCGCCACCACCAATAATGATGGCGTCGAAAGAAATCGTTGGAATGTTAGCCATGACTCAGATACCCCAGAGAATCTGCACACCCCAGACGAAGTAAGCGAACATCGCAACGCCGCATACTGCCTGGAAAAGGAAACGTATCGCCGTTGCGGACTTGCCGAACGCCATTGGCGTCAGGTAGTCAGTCGCGATGGTCCACATGCCGACCCAGGCGTGAGCGCCGAGGGCAACAAGGGCCAGGAGGCTGAAAATACGCATCCCGTTGTGGGCGAACAGTTCATGCCACTGGGCATACTCGAGGCCAGGGTGGGCCACGACGTATCCGATCAGAAAGATGAAGTAAGCCGCGAGAACGACCGCAGACACACGTTGCGCCATCCAGTCATAGAGGCCCGAACGCGACAGGTTCGTGACGTTAGTTACCATATCCAAACTCCTGCCAGAACGATTACCACCACGGAAACGGCGATAACGATTTTCGAGCCCAGCTTGCCGCCTTCCAGCGTCTCACCGATGCCCATGTCCATGATCAAATGGCGCACACCGGCTACCAGGTGATACAGCAGAGCGGACAGGATGCCCCAAATCACTAGCTTGGCTAGCGGACTGGTCAGACACGCTTTCACCTGACCGAAGCCTTCCTCGGAGCTCAGCGACTTGTCCAATGCATAAAGCATGATGGCAAGGCACACGAAGAGGATGACACCGGAGATACGGTGAAGAATGGACGTGTAAGCAGTGACTGGGAGTTTGATGGTCCTTAGGTCTAGGTTTACAGGTCGTTGGCTTTTCACGGCTTTTTTTTCACACTGAAGAGCCCCTAACAATCAGGGCAAAGTTGTTGGGGAGTGCACTGGTCAGGTAACCACCACCCAGGGATGCGACCCCCAATGAAAGCAAGCCCAAAAGCCCTTGGCGGTCGGTGGCCGAGTATAGACAGTTAGGCTACTAATGACAACGCAATCACCTACCCCCAATAGCTGATTGCACAAGTTGCATAAAAGGCGTAAATGGCAGTCAATTTCGAGGAAAAAGTGCGCTTAAAGCCTTCTGGAGCAAGACTTTAGGCAAATTGACATTCGAATTTATCTCACTATAGTGGTGCGGGCCCTGCGTGGGGGGTCTGTCTGATGGTTCAAGCATAAATAGGAGGCCACATGGCTGACAAAAAAGCGCAGTTGATCATCGAGGGCGCAGCCCCCGTCGAGCTGCCCATTTTAACCGGCACCGTTGGTCCCGATGTAATCGATGTTCGGGGCCTGACGGCCACGGGCCGCTTCACTTTCGACCCGGGTTTCATGTCGACCGCCTCGTGCGAATCGAAGATTACCTATATTGACGGCGACAACGGCATTCTGTTGCACCGCGGCTACCCGATCGAACAGCTGGCTGAAAAGTCGGACTACCTGGAAACCTGCTACCTGCTGCTCAACGGCGAATTGCCGACCGCAGAACAGAAGGCCCAGTTCGTCAGCACCGTGAAAAACCACACCATGGTTCACGAGCAGCTGAAAACCTTCTTCAACGGTTTCCGTCGCGACGCTCACCCAATGGCCGTCATGTGCGGTGTAGTCGGCGCCCTCTCGGCCTTCTACCACGACTCCCTCGACATCAATAACCCGCAGCATCGCGAAATCTCCGCGATCCGTCTGGTTGCCAAGATGCCGACCCTGGCAGCGATGGTTTACAAGTACTCCATGGGCCAACCCATGATGTACCCGCGCAACGACCTGACGTACGCGGAAAACTTCCTGCACATGATGTTCAACACCCCGTGCGAGATCAAACCGATCAGCCCGGTACTCGCCAAGGCCATGGACCGGATCTTCATCCTCCACGCCGACCACGAGCAGAACGCTTCGACTTCTACCGTACGCCTGGCAGGTTCTTCGGGGGCCAACCCGTTCGCCTGTATCGCCGCCGGTATCGCCGCACTGTGGGGCCCTGCCCACGGCGGTGCGAACGAAGCCGTGTTGACCATGCTTGACGAGATTGGCGATGTGTCGAACATCGACAAGTTCATCGCCAAGGCCAAGGACAAGAACGATCCGTTCAAACTGATGGGCTTCGGTCACCGCGTTTACAAGAACCGCGATCCTCGCGCGACTGTAATGAAGCAGACCTGTGACGAAGTACTGAAGGAACTGGGCATCAACAACGATCCGCAACTCGAACTGGCCATGCGCCTGGAAGAGATCGCGCTGACCGACCCGTACTTCATCGAGCGCTCGCTGTACCCGAACGTCGACTTCTACTCGGGGATCATCCTCAAGGCGATCGGCATTCCGACCAGCATGTTCACCGTGATTTTTGCGTTGGCACGTACTGTTGGCTGGATCTCCCACTGGAAAGAAATGCTCTCCAGCCCGTACAAGATTGGCCGTCCGCGCCAGCTGTACACCGGCTACGAGTCGCGTGATATCACCAAGCTGGAAGACCGCAAATAAGACCTGTCTTGCGATGAAGTCTTAGTTGTACCGGGAACGGCCTCTATTTATATAGAGGCCGTTTTTGTTTGTGCTTTCGCGGTTTTTTTGGTGATTGGGGACATATCCGTTGCTGCGGGTGTTGCCGCTGGCGGTTTCGCTCTTACAGCGACTCACTTTTCCAGACGCCGAAAAGTAAGCAAAAGGCTTTGCCCCTGGCGTACGGCACTTCGCTGAGGCTCAGTGTTCCCTCGCTACGGTGTCCATCCGGGGGCATCGCCTACGGTTTGCTTCGCTGCACCTCCTCTCGATGTATGCGGCTACGCCGCACGGCGCTGCGCGCCTACCCCCGGATGAACACCTCCGCTCGGCCTGCCGAAGGGGCTTGAGATCAAAAGCCGAAGCCAAAGCCAAAGCCAAAGCAAGATCACAAGCCAGATCAAGAGCCCCTCACCCTAGCCCTCTCCCCGAGAGAGAGGGAACTGACCGCGGTGTTTGGGGGAGGTACGCCGACGTGAAACACCGAGTCGAACTCAGGTTCTGAAAGGCTCACAAATCGGCTCCCTCTCCTTAGGGAGAGGGCTGGGGTGAGGGGCGAATCCAACACCGAACCAAAGCCGAACACACGCTTTTCACCACTCAATAGGCCGAGTGTCAGCTCGCCTGCTCTTGATCTTGCTCCACGAGCGACGTCGAAAGGCTGAGCGGAGGGATTGATCCGGGCGTGGGAGCGCAGCGACCGTTTGGCGCAGCCAAACACAGCGAGAGGAGGTGCAGCGAAGCAAACCGTAGGCGCTGCGCCCGGAACAATCCCGGAGCGAAGGGACCCCGAGCCCCAGCGAGCGGGCCGGACGTAGGAGCAAGCCTTTTGGGTTACCTTTTCGGCGTTTGGAAAAGGTGACCCGCCGTAAGGGCGGAACCCTAAGCAGCCGTTACCGCAGCAACGGATATGCACACGACCCACACAAAAAACACAGCCCGCCCGATAACCGCCCAATAAAAATGCCCCGATCTCTCAACCGGGGCATTCAGCAAAACATTTACAAAACCATCAAACCATCAATGCGAAACCGCCCCACTCGCCCCCAACCCAGTCTGCGAACGCACAAATTGAGGGAAGAACAGCGCCCGTTCTTTATCCGCTGCCGCCGACTTGTCAGTGATCGAAAAGAACCAGATCCCCACGAACGCAATGATCATCGAAAACAGCGCCGGATACTCGTAAGGGAAGATCGCCTTCTCATGATGCAGAATCTGCACCCAGATGGTCGGGCCAAGGATCATCAAACCAACGGCACTGACCAAACCCAGCCAGCCGCCAATCATCGCACCGCGAGTGGTCAGCTTCTTCCAGTACATCGAAAGCAGCAGCACCGGGAAGTTGCAACTCGCCGCGATCGAGAACGCCAAGCCAACCATGAACGCAATGTTCTGGCTTTCGAACAGGATACCCAAGCCAATCGCCAACACTGCCAAGGCAATAGTGGTGATCTTCGAAACCCGAATCTCGTCCTTCTCGTTCGCCTTGCCCTTCTTGATCACACTGGCATACAGGTCGTGAGACACCGCCGAAGCACCCGCCAGAGTCAGACCGGCGACAACCGCCAGAATGGTCGCGAACGCCACCGCCGAGATAAAGCCGAGGAAAATACTGCCACCGACCGCGTTGGCCAGGTGCACCGCCGCCATGTTGTTGCCGCCCAACAGCGCGCCAGCAGCATCTTTGAAGGCCGGGTTAGTGCTGACCAGCAGGATCGCGCCGAAGCCGATGATGAAAGTCAGGATATAGAAGTAGCCAATGAAGCCGGTTGCGTAGAGCACGCTCTTGCGGGCTTCTTTTGCATCACTCACGGTGAAGAAGCGCATCAGAATGTGTGGCAGGCCAGCCGTACCGAACATCAGCGCCAGACCCAGCGAGAAGGCCGAAATCGGATCCTTGACCAGACCGCCCGGGCTCATGATCGCTTCGCCTTTGGCGTGAACCTTGATCGCCTCGGAGAACAGCGTGTTGAAGTCGAAGCCTACGTGCTTCATTACCATCAGCGCCATGAACGAGGCACCGGACAGCAACAGCACAGCCTTGATGATCTGCACCCAGGTGGTCGCCAGCATGCCGCCGAACAGCACGTACATGCACATCAGCACACCGACCAGAATCACCGCGACGTGATAGTCCAGACCGAACAGCAGCTGAATCAGCTTGCCGGCACCGACCATTTGCGCGATCAGGTAGAACGCCACGACCACCAGCGAACCGCAGGCCGACAGCGTGCGGATCTGGGTTTGCCCGAGGCGGTAGGACGCCACGTCGGCAAACGTGTATTTACCCAGGTTACGCAGACGCTCGGCGATCAGGAACAGGATGATCGGCCAGCCCACCAGGAAGCCGATCGAGTAGATCAGGCCATCGTAGCCGGAGGTGAACACCAGCGCGGAAATCCCCAGGAAAGACGCCGCCGACATGTAGTCACCGGCAATCGCCAGACCGTTCTGGAAACCGGTGATCTTGCCGCCCGCTGCATAGTAGTCGGCCGCCGAGTTGTTTTTCTTCGAGGCCCAGTAGGTGATGTAGAGCGTCGCACCCACGAACGCCACGAACATCAGGATCGCAGGAATGTTCAGCGGCTGCTTGGCCACTTCACCCGTCAATGCATCCGCCGCCCAGACACTCGGCGCGAAAGCGGCAACACTCAATAAAGCCAGTAGACGCCGGATCATTGCTGAGCCTCCTTGAGAATCGCATTGTTCAGGTCGTCAAACTCGCCATTGGCGCGGCGCACGTAGATAGCGGTGAGGATGAATGCCGAAAGAATCAGTCCGACACCGATCGGAATACCCCAGGTAATCGAGGACTCAGGACTGAGTTTCGCGCCCAGAATATGCGGCCCGTAAGCGATCAGAAGAATGAAGCCAGAGTAAAGCCCGAGCATGATCGCCGAGAGTATCCAGGCGAACTTTTCCCTTTTTCGCACCAGCTCCTTGAATCGGGGACTGTTTTGAATCGAGAGGTAAATGCTGTCGTTCATTGTTTTTATCCTCGCAGCACAGATTATTGTTGGAACATAGCTAATGTATGCGGCTGCGAGCGCGGTAACAGACGACCTTAGTAGTAGAACGCCATGACACTTTTGCCAATTTCCGGTACGCCACAAAACAACTGTGGGAGCGAGCCTGCTCGCGAAGGCGTCGGTTCAGTCGATATTTGTATCAACTGACAGATCGCTTTCGCGAGCAGGCTCGCTCCCACAGGGTTAGGCGGTGAAGCTTTTATTTAGTCCAGTCAGCCACGCGATCCGGGTGTTTGGCTACCCAATCCTTGGCCGCCGCCTCAGGCTTGGCACCGTCCTGTATCGCCAGCATGACTTCGCCGATTTCGTCTTTCGACGCCCACTGGAAGTTCTTCAGGAACTTGGCCACTTCCGGCGCTTTGGTCGCCAGTTCTTTGCTGCCGATGCTGTTCACGGTTTCAGCCGCGCCGTACACGCCTTTCGGATCGTCGAGGAAGCGCAGTTTCCACTTGGCGAACATCCAGTGCGGCACCCAACCGGTGACGGCGATGGATTCGTTTTTCTTCTCGGCACGGGTCAGTTCGGCGATCATGCCAGCGCCGGAACTGGCCTTGAGCGAGTACTTGTCGAGGCCATAATCCTTGATAGCCTGATCGGTCTTGAGCATCACGCCTGAACCGGCGTCGATGCCGACGATACGATTCTTGAAGGTGTCGTCGGTTTTCAGGTCTTCGATCGACTTGGCTTTGACGTACTCGGGCACGATCAGGCCGATTTTCGCATCCTTGAAGTTCGGGCCGTAATCGACGACCAGATCCTTGTTCTTCGTCCAGTATTCGCCGTGGGTCACGGGCAGCCAGGCCGAGAGCATGGCGTCGAGCTTGCCGGTGGCAACACCCTGCCACATGATCCCGGTGGCAACGGCTTGCAGTTTCACGTCGTAGCCGAGTTTCTGTTTGATCACTTCGGCGGCCACGTGGGTGGTCGCGACGCTGTCGGACCAGCCATCAACGTAACCGATGTTCAGGGTCTGTTTTTCTGCGCTGGCGAAAGTGGAACTCATCGCAAGCACCAGAGCGGCACCTGCGCCTAAAAGTCGTCGCATCTTCATCGTTACTTCCCCGAAATGCTGCGCCCGACGGATGCCGGGCATCGTCAACGTATTGTTATGGTGCACAGCGCCCCCATCACGCCTGACCGCAAACCAACTCGAACATCAGCGGAGTACTGATGCCTTGATCATCAACCTGACGCCGCAGGCGACCTGCTCTGTCAGCGACCTCAAGGCAACGAGAAACGACATCAGAAGGCCATTAATCGCGGCTATATAAATGACGCCAAATAATCCGCCCGAACTTTGCATGTGCAAATCATGCAGGTCACCAACCCCACTATAAATGCAGGTAACATGCCTCGCTTTGCAGCCACTCGGCCTGACCATGTCCGCGACTTCCCGCTTCCCCTTTCTGCCTTATCTCTTCGCCTGCCTGCTCGGGCTGTTTGCCCTCGGCGGCTTCTGGTACGGCCTCGGTCAACCGGTAATCCTGCCGGATGCCGCGACCCCGACGCATAAATTGCAATGCGCCTCCTACACCCCGTTCGATAAAGACCAATCGCCATTCGACGTGCCGTTCAAGCTGCGCCCGGAACGCATGGACGCTGACCTCGCGTTACTGGCGACACGCTTTGAATGCATTCGTACCTATTCGATGACGGGCCTTGAGGCGCTGCCCGATCTGGCGCGCAAACACGGCTTGAAATTGATGATCGGCGCGTGGGTCAACAGCAACCCGGTGGACACCGAGAAAGAAGTCGACCTGCTGATCAAATCGGCCAATGCCAACCCGGACGTGGTCAGTGCAGTGATCGTCGGTAACGAAGCCTTGCTGCGCAAGGAAGTCACCGGTGCGCAACTGGCGAAGCTGATCAACAAGGTCAAAAGCCAGATCAAGCAACCGGTCACCTACGCCGATGTCTGGGAGTTCTGGCTCAAGCATCCGGAAGTCGCGCCGGCAGTGGATTTCCTGACCATCCATTTGCTGCCGTACTGGGAAGATGATCCATCGAACATCGATGTCGCCCTGCAACACGTCGCAGATGTGCGCCAAGTGTTCGGCAATAAATTTGCGCCGAAAGACGTGATGATCGGCGAAACCGGCTGGCCGAGCGAAGGCCGCCAGCGCGAGACCGCCCTGCCGAGCCGGGTCAACGAGGCCAAATTCATTCGTGGCTTTGTCGCGATGGCCGAGAAGGAAGGCTGGCATTACAACCTGATCGAAGCGTTTGACCAGCCGTGGAAGCGCGGCAGTGAAGGCGCGGTCGGCGGTTACTGGGGGTTGTTTGATGCCGATCGCCAGGACAAGGGCGTGCTCGCCGGGCCGGTGACCAACGTGCCGTACTGGAAGGAATGGCTGGCGGTCGGTGGTTTGATTTTTCTTGGCACGCTGATCCTTGGCGGTCGCGTTCGCACTACGCGCTCGGCGCTGGTGTTGCCACTTCTGGGCGCCCTCGCCGCCTGCTCGACTGGCGCCTGGGGTGATCTGGCGCGAGTGACCACGCGGTTTGCCAGTGAGTGGCTGTGGGTCGGCTTGCTGACGGCGCTGAATCTTTTGGTGTTGGCGCACGCTGCATTGACGCTGAGTGCGCGCACGGGCTGGCGCGAACGTGCGTTCAATGTGCTTGAGCGTCGCGCTGGCTGGCTGGTCGCGGCGGCAGGTTTTGCGGCGGCGGTGATGATGCTCGAGATGGTCTTCGATCCGCGTTATCGCAGCTTTGCGAGCATGGCGTTTGTGCTGCCGGCACTGGTGTATCTGTGCCGCCCGGTCAGCGTGCCACGTCGCGAGATTGCTCTGCTGACGTTTATTGTCGGTGCAGGGATTGCGCCGCAGTTGTATCAGGAAGGTTTGCAGAATCAGCAGGCGTGGGGTTGGGCGTTGGCGAGTTTGTTGATGGTTGCTGCACTGTGGCGCTGCCTGCGCGTTCACAAGATTTAATATTCATCGACTGAAATGCCCAATCGCGAGCAGGCTCACTCCTACAGTTTGGAATGCGTTCCCCTTGTAGGAGTGAGCCTGCTCGCGATAGCTGACGATCAGACGCTACGGGACTCGCGGACCAGACGCAACCCGGCAATCACCAACGCAAACACCGCCAACGTCGTGTTGTACAACGCCAGTGCCGGCACCCCAAACACCAGCGCCAGCACTGCCAGCCACCATCCTGCCCGCCCGGGCAACACGAAACCGACCAGCGCCGCGCCGAGCGCCGTCCAGCCCAATACCTTGAAATGAATCATCAACCCAAGGTTCGAACGCACCTGGCATTCCCAGCGACTGGCCTCGTCCACGCAGATACCGACCCACTGCCCGTCCTCCATAAAGCCATAACGCACGCCATAGCTGGCGGCCAGCCACAACGGCAACAGAACGAGCAGCAGAATCACGGGCAAGCGGCGAGACATGAAACACTCCAATCTTCGGAAATCGGCGGCCAGCTTAATCTGCCGCCAGCCGTGTGCAAGAACTAACAACTGTTAACTGTTCATTCAGTCGGTGCAAAGTGTATCGTCCAGCTACTATTACTCCGAATTCTGCCTGTTTGGTGCCGCAGCATGGCACTTTGGCGCAAACCCGGTGGTCATAGCCTGCGAACTTCATTCGGCACCTTCCTCTAAGGGATCTAGTCATGCTCCGTTCCTTGCGCTTCGCCGCGCTGTTCAGCGGCCTTATTTTGAGTGCGTCCGCACTGGCGGTGGATATCGATGCCGCCAGTTATGGCTACCCGCTGACCAACCCGTTCGAGGCGACCATTGCCACGACCCCGCCCGATTTACGCCCGGAACTGCCGCTGGACGATGACATCAATCAGACGGACCGCAGCCTGACGTTGCGCCCGGAGCGCGAGTTCATCCTGCCAGACAACTTCTGGGCAGTGAAAAAGCTCACCTACCGCATCGCCACCCAGGACAAGCCGGCTCCGCTGATTTTCCTGATCGCCGGCACCGGCGCACGCTATGACAGCACGCTCAACGAATACCTGAAAAAGCTCTATTACAAAGCCGGTTACCACGTCGTGCAGTTGTCGTCGCCGACCAGTTTCGACTTCATCAGCGCCGCCTCCCGCTTCGCGACCCCGGGCGTGACCAAGGAAGACGCCGAAGACATGTACCGGGTGATGCAGGCCGTGCGGGCGCAGAATCCGAAGCTGCCGGTCACCGAGTATTATCTGACCGGCTACAGCCTCGGCGCCCTTGATGCTGCGTTCGTCGCGCATTTGGACGAGACGCGCCGCAGCTTCAACTTCAAGAAAGTCCTGCTGCTCAACCCGCCAGTCAACCTTTACACCTCGGTCACCAACCTCGACAAACTGGTGCAGACCGAAGTCAAAGGCATCAACAGCAGCACCACGTTCTATGAACTGGTGCTGGGCAAGCTGACCCGCTACTTCCAGCAGAAAGGCTACATTGACCTCAACGATGCGTTGCTCTACGACTTCCAGCAGTCCAAGCAACACCTGACCAATGAACAGATGGCGATGCTGATCGGCACCTCGTTCCGCTTCTCGGCGGCCGACATCGCGTTCACCTCGGACCTGATCAACCGTCGGGGCCTGATCACCCCGCCGAAATTCCCGATCACCGAAGGCACCAGCCTCACGCCGTTCCTCAAGCGTGCGCTGCAGTGCGACTTCGACTGCTACCTGACCGATCAGGTGATCCCGATGTGGCGCGCGCGCACCGACGGCGGCAGCCTGCTGCAACTGATCGATCAGGTCAGCCTGTATGCACTCAAGGATTACCTGCACGACAGCCCGAAAATCGCCGTGATGCACAACGCCGACGACGTGATCCTCGGCCCGGGCGACCTCGGTTTCCTGCGCAAGACCTTCGGTGATCGCCTGACCGTTTATCCACTGGGCGGCCACTGCGGCAACCTTAACTACCGCGTCAACAGCGACGCCATGCTGGAGTTCTTCCGTGGCTAAATATCTCCTGCTGATTGCAGCGCTTCTCTGCGCAGGCGTGGCCCAGGCCGACAACAGTAAAGCCAACGCGCCCGTCGTGGTCGACAGCGACGGCTTCAAAGAGCCGCTGTCCAAACTCAAGTTCAACCCGGGGCTGGATCAACGCGAGTTCGAGCGCTCGACGCTCAACGCGCTGAACGTCTACGACCCGCTGGAATCGTGGAACCGCCGGGTCTACCACTTCAACTACCGCTTCGACCAATGGGTGTTTCTGCCGGTGGTCGACGGCTACCGTTACATCACGCCAAGCTTCGTGCGTACGGGTGTGAGCAACTTCTTCAACAACCTCGGTGACGTGCCGAACCTGGTCAACAGCCTGCTGCAGTTCAAGGGCCAGCGCTCGATGGAAACCACCGCGCGGCTGCTGCTCAACACCACCATCGGCATTGCCGGATTGTGGGACCCAGCCACCGCCATGGGCCTGCCGCGTCAGAGCGAAGACTTCGGTCAGACGTTGGGCTTCTATGGTGTGCCGGGAGGAGCCTACTTCGTACTGCCGATCTTCGGCCCGTCGAACATCCGCGACACCGCAGGCCTGGCTGTGGATTACACCGCCGAATCGGCGATCAACTTCCTCAATGTCTCGGAAGTCAGCTCCAACCACCCGGAAATCTGGGCCTTGCGTGCGGTCGACAAGCGCTACCAGACCAGCTTCCGTTATGGCCAGATGAATTCGCCGTTCGAGTACGAGAAAGTGCGTTACGTGTACACCGAGGCGCGCAAGTTGCAGATCGCCGAGTAGTTTTCGGCAGGTACAAAAAAGGGCCATTCGATGCGAGTCGAATGGCCCTTTTTTCATGGCACAACAAAGATCAAACTGTAGGAGTGAGCCTGCTCGCGATAGCGGTGTGTCAGGCGAAACTTGTGAGGCTGATACACCGCTATCGCGAGCAGGCTCACTCCTACAAGGGTTTGTGTTGAATGTCAGTTTTTCACGGTTTTCCAGATCTTGCTGACGACGGAAACCACCGCCAATACCACCGCACCAGCGATGATCCCCGCGACACCGTTGAGCAACATTGGCACGGCAAACCCGGCACTCCCGGCCGCTGCGCCAACACCTTCAATCCAGTGATGCACTACCGGTACGCCGTGGGTGAGGATGCCGCCGCCGACCAAAAACATCGCCGCCGTACCGACCACCGACAGGGTTTTCATCATGTACGGTGCCGCGCTCAGGATGCCGCTGCCGATTTTTTTCGCAAACTGCCCTGGTTTCTGGGTGAGCCACAACCCGAGGTCGTCGAGTTTGACGATACCGGCCACCAGACCGTAAACACCGACGGTCATGACGATGGCGATGCCGGACATCACAATCACTTGCTGGGTAAGCGAGGCATCCGCCACAGTGCCCAAGGTGATGGCGATAATTTCTGCCGACAGGATGAAGTCAGTGCGAATCGCGCCCTTGATCTTGTCTTTCTCATACGCCACCAGATCGGTCGCCGGATCGGCTACCGCCTCAGTCAACTCCGCATGCTCAGCCTCATCCTCAGCCGCGCTGTGCAAAAACTTGTGCGCGAGCTTCTCGAAGCCCTCGAAACACAGGTACGCACCACCGACCATCAATAACGGCGTCACCAGCCACGGCACGAACGCACTGATAGCCAGCGCCGATGGCACCAGAATCAGTTTGTTGACGAACGAGCCCTTGGCCACGGCCCAGACCACAGGAATTTCCCGCTCGGCACGCACGCCGGAGACCTGCTGGGCATTGAGCGCCAGGTCGTCGCCGAGCACGCCGGCAGTCTTCTTGGCGGCCATTTTGCTCATCAACGCCACGTCGTCCAGCACGGTGGCAATATCGTCGACCAGCACCAGCAAACTGCTTCCTGCCATGAATCCTGTTTCCTTTTATGTATGAATGTTGCGAAGCATAACGCGACCTTAGACCACGCGGGGCATTCTTGAGCGCCGCGCGAGGCCGGTGCTACCATGCGCAACCGCCAGAACAGGCAAGGAACCACCGGGTTTATGAGCACAATCCGCGAGCGCAACAAAGAACTGATCCTGCGTGCCGCCAGTGAGGAGTTTGCCGACAAGGGCTTCGCTGCGACCAAAACCAGCGACATCGCCGCCAAGGCGGGATTGCCCAAGCCCAACGTCTACTACTACTTCAAGTCCAAGGAAAACCTTTACCGCGAGGTATTGGAAAGCATCATCGTGCCGATTTTGCAGGCTTCGACCCCGTTCAATCCGGACGGCGTACCGAGCGAAGTGCTGAGCGGCTATATCCGCTCGAAGATCCGCATCTCCCGCGACCTGCCCTTCGCCTCGAAAGTATTTGCCAGCGAAATCATGCACGGCGCCCCACACCTGAGCGCCGACCTGGTCGAGCAGCTCAACGGTCAGGCCAAGCACAACATCGACTGCATCCAGAGCTGGATCGATCGCGGCCAGATCGCCCCGATCGACCCCAACCACCTGATGTTCAGCATCTGGGCCGCGACCCAGACCTACGCCGACTTCGACTGGCAGATTTCTGCGGTCACGGGTAAGGACAAGCTGGACGAGGCAGATTATGAAGCGGCGGCGCAGACGATTATCCGGTTGGTGTTGAAGGGGTGTGAGCCGGACTGATAGACCGCAGTGACTGCTTCGCGAGCAGGCTCGCTCCCACATTGGATCTGTGGTGTTCACAAATCCCCTGTGGGAGCGAGCCTGCTCGCGAATGGCGGCAACACAGAATAACGCTCAAACCCAAATCGCATCCCACAGCGGATAGTCGCCAAGCTTCTTAACCAAACCAGCCCGCAACGGGTTAGCCACGACATACCGAGCCAGCTTCACCAGATCTTCTTCTCTGCGCAATGCACGATCATGAAATCCTGATTGCCAAAGGCTGGTCTGGCGACCCGTCGAGAGATTCACGGCTTTGGTGCTGAGGGATTTTGTACGCTGCATCAACTCGCCGAGCGAACCGCGCTTCAATTCAATCAGCCAATGAAAATGATCTGGCATGACTACCCAGGCCAACGTACTGGCAATGCCCATTTCCTCTGCGACGTGAAATTGGCTGGCGACCAATCGACCCAGTGCAAAGTCGCTGAAAACAGGCTGCCTTCCCGCCGTATTGGTTGTCAGCAGGTAGATGCGGTTGTGTTCGGAGTAACGACCAATGCGCAAACGATTTGAAGCAGATAGATCCCGCATTCCTTTGCCTTTTCATATCCTGATCAAGAAAAGGTTAGTTCTGTGAATGTGGGAGCAAGTGTCAGGTTTTTAGCAAGATGTGTTTTTGAGATCGTATTCGCGAGCAGGCTCGCTCCCACAGGGGGCTTGGGGTATTCAGACATTTTGTGTCCGAGCACAAATCCAATGTGGGAGCGAGCCTGCTCGCGAAGGCAGTTAATCAGCCGCTACAAAATCAAGCCGCCACCCCCGCATCCGCCCGCAACTCCAACGCCTCCACCGCTTTAATCGCCACTTGCTCATCGATATCCGACAGATCGCCGCTGATCCCGATCGCGCCCAGCACATTCCCCGCCTGATCCCGAATCAACACACCACCCGGTGCCGGCACGACGCTGCCCTGGCCCATGCTGTTCAGCGCGGCAATAAAGGCTGGGCGTTGTTGGGCGTCGAGTGCCAGCAGGCGTGAGCCTTTGCCCAGCGCGATGGCGCCCCAGGCTTTGCCGATGGCGATGTTCGGGCGCAGCAGGCTGGCGCCGTCTTCGCGTTGCAGCGCGATCAGGTGGCCGCCGGTATCGAGTACCGCGATGGTCAGCGGCGCGGCGTTGATGCCGCGCCCTGCGTTGATGGCCTCGTTGACCAGGTTGACTGCGACTTTCAAGGTTAAAGCGCTCATGGTGCCGTCCTCATTTTGTTATAGGGAAAGTCGTGGACCTGCGGTTTTCTGCCGCAGGCCGATGCAACAAATAGAACACAATGAGTTATTTTTTTGTATACAATAATTCTCGAAAAGCGCCACATGCGACGAAAAGCCACAGTCAGACAGGCTTCCGACGAATGAAACAGGCGCTTGAGAAAATGGATTGACCTGCGCCGTCCGCCGTGAATACACTCTGCGCAAAGCCACTTGTATACAATTACAAAACGTAAAGAGGCACAAAACCATGAGCAAAATGAGAGCAATCGAAGCCGCCGTTCTGGTGATGCGCCGTGAAGGGGTTGATACCGCTTTTGGCATCCCGGGCGCTGCCATCAACCCGCTGTACTCCGCCTTGCAGAAAGTCGGTGGCATCGATCACGTCCTTGCTCGCCACGTGGAAGGCGCCTCGCACATGGCCGAGGGCTACACCCGCACCAAGGCCGGCAACATCGGCGTGTGCATCGGTACTTCCGGCCCTGCCGGCACCGACATGGTCACCGGGCTCTACAGCGCTTCGGCCGACTCGATTCCAATCCTCTGCATTACCGGCCAGGCACCCCGCGCCCGTATGCACAAGGAAGACTTCCAGGCTGTCGACATCACCAGCATCGTCAAGCCAGTGACCAAGTGGGCGACCACTGTTCTGGAGCCGGGCCAAGTGCCTTACGCGTTCCAGAAAGCGTTCTTTGAAATGCGCTCCGGCCGTCCAGGCCCCGTGCTGATCGATCTGCCGTTCGACGTGCAGATGGCCGAGATCGAATTCGACATCGACGCTTACCAGCCGCTGCCATTGGCCAAACCGACCGCTACCCGCGTGCAGGTCGAAAAGGCTCTGGCTTTGCTGGATCAGGCTGAACGTCCATTGCTGGTGGCCGGCGGCGGCATCATCAACGCCGACGCCAGCGATCTGCTGGTTGAATTCGCTGAACTGACCGGCATCCCGGTGATCCCGACCCTGATGGGCTGGGGCACCATCCCTGACGATCACCCATTGATGGTCGGCATGGTTGGTCTGCAGACTTCGCACCGTTACGGCAACGCGACCATGCTGAAATCCGACGTGGTATTGGGGATCGGCAACCGCTGGGCCAACCGTCACACCGGTTCGGTTGACGTTTACACCGAAGGTCGCAAGTTCATTCACGTCGACATCGAAGGCACGCAGATCGGTCGTGTGTTCACGCCGGATCTGGGCATCGTTTCCGACGCCGCTGCAGCACTGACCGTGTTCATCGAAGTGGCCCGTGAATGGCAAGCCGCCGGCAAGCTGAAAAACCGCAGTGCCTGGCTGCAAGACTGCCAGCAGCGCAAAGCCAGCCTGCATCGCAAAACCCACTTCGATAACGTGCCGGTCAAACCACAGCGCGTTTACGAAGAAATGAACCAGGTGTTCGGCAAGGACACCTGCTACGTCAGCACCATTGGTCTGTCGCAGATTGCCGGCGCGCAGTTCCTGCACGTCTACAAGCCGCGTCACTGGATCAACTGTGGCCAGGCAGGCCCGTTGGGCTGGACCATTCCGGCAGCGCTGGGCGTGGTGAAGGCCGATCCGAACCGTAAAGTCGTGGCCCTGTCGGGGGACTATGACTTCCAGTTCATGATCGAAGAACTGGCGGTCGGCGCTCAGTTCAAACTGCCGTACATCCACGTCGTGGTGAACAACTCGTACCTGGGTCTGATCCGTCAGGCACAGCGCGGGTTCGAAATGGACTACTGCGTGCAGCTGTCCTTCGATAACCTGAACGCGCCGGAACTCAACGGTTACGGTGTTGACCACGTCGCAGTGGCTGAAGGCCTCGGCTGTAAGGCACTGCGTGTGTTCGAACCCTCGGAAATCGCCCCTGCCCTGCGCAAGGCCGAACAGATGATCGAAGAGTTCAAGGTGCCGGTGATCGTCGAGATCATTCTGGAGCGTGTAACCAACATCTCCATGGGTACCGAGATCAACGCCGTAAACGAATTCGAAGACCTGGCGCTGGTCGGCAACGATGCGCCAACGGCGATTTCGCTGCTTGATTGATCGCTTTTAGCCCCCTCTCCCTATGGGAGAGGGCTGGGGTGAGGGAAAGGTTTTGCGGTGATCGCAAGATTCGGATCAGACTCAGGATCCCCCTCACCCTAACCCTCTCCCCCAGGAGAGGGGACTGATCGCGAACAATCTGACCAACCGTGTCACATCCGTTTTTTAGGAGACCACCATGCCGCGTTTCGCAGCCAACCTGTCCATGCTGTTCACCGAACAGGATTTCCTTGCCCGTTTCGACGCCGCCGCCAAGGCTGGTTTCAGCGGTGTCGAGTACCTGTTCCCGTACGATTTCAGCTCTGCCGAAATCAAGGCCAGGCTCGACGCCAACGGTCTGACCCAAGTGCTGTTCAACCTGCCGGCCGGTGACTGGGCCAAGGGCGAGCGCGGTATCGCGTGTCTGCCGGATCGGGTTGAAGAGTTCCGTGCCGGTGTCGATCTGGCCATCGCTTACGCACAAGTGCTGGGCAACACCCAGATCAACTGCCTGGCCGGTATCCGTCCGCAAGGCGTAGACGATGCCACCGTGGAAAAGACCTTCGTCGCCAACCTGAAATACGCCGCCGACAAGCTGCAGGCAGCGGGCATCAAACTGGTGATGGAAGCGATCAACACCCGCGACATCCCGGGCTTCTACCTGAACAACACGGCGCAAGCCCTGTCGATTCGCGAACAGGTCGGCAGCGCCAATCTGTTCCTGCAATACGACATCTATCACATGCAGATCATGGAAGGCGATCTGGCCCGCACCCTGCAATCGCACCTGGGCGAGATCAACCATGTGCAGCTCGCGGACAACCCAGGGCGCAACGAACCAGGCACCGGTGAGATCAACTACCGCTTCCTGTTCGAACACCTGGACCGCATCGGTTATCAGGGTTGGGTGGGTTGCGAATACAAGCCGCTGACCACCACTGAAGCAGGCCTCGGCTGGCTGAAAACCCACAACGCAATCTGACGCAGATCCCCTGTAGGAGTGAGCCTGCTCGCGATGAATTCACCTCGGTACACCTGATGTACCTCAGCGCCTGAATCGCGAGCAGGCTCACTCCTACATAAAAGCAACAGCTTCCCCCTATTTGCTTGAGCAAGACAAAAACAAGAGGATTTTCTCATGGCTAAAATCGGATTTATCGGCACCGGCATCATGGGCCACCCAATGGCTTCGAACCTGCAGAAAGCCGGTCACAGCCTGTTCCTGTCGGCGCACCACGACGCCGCCCCTGCCGACCTGGTCGCCGCTGGCGCCGTCGCCCTGGCCAACCCGCGCGAAGTCGCGCAGGAAGCTGAATTCATCATCGTCATGGTCCCGGATACCCCACAGGTCGACGACGTACTGTTCCGCGCCGACGGCGTTGCCGCTGGCCTGAGCAAAGGCAAAATCGTCATCGACATGAGCTCGATCTCGCCGACCGCCACCAAGGCCTTCGCTGCGAAGATCAATGAGAAAGGCGCGCAATACCTCGACGCACCGGTTTCCGGCGGTGAAGTCGGCGCCAAAGCCGCGACCCTGAGCATCATGATCGGTGGCGACGCCGATGCTTTCGAACGTGCCCTGCCGCTGTTCCAGGCCATGGGCAAGAACATCACCCTGGTCGGTGGCAATGGCGACGGTCAAACCGCCAAAGTCGCCAACCAGATCATCGTTGCCCTGAACATTCAGGCCGTCGCTGAAGCCCTGCTGTTCGCTTCGAAAAACGGTGCTGATCCGGCCAAGGTGCGTGAAGCACTGATGGGCGGTTTCGCCTCCTCGAAGATTCTTGAAGTGCACGGCGAGCGCATGATCAAAGGCACTTTCGACCCAGGCTTCCGCATCAGCCTGCACCAGAAGGATCTGAACCTGGCCCTGCAAGGCGCCAAGGAGCTGAACATCAACCTGCCGAACACCGCCAACGCCCAGCAAGTGTTCAGCACCTGCGCCGCGATCGGTGGCAGCAACTGGGATCACTCGGCGCTGATCAAAGGTCTGGAACACATGGCCAACTTCTCGATTCGCGACAACAAATAAGCCTTCATCAAACCTGTAGGAGTGAGCCTGCTCGCGATGAAGTCACCGCGGTGAGTCAGATTTACCGCGGCGCCTGAATCGCGAGCAGGCTCACTCCTACAGTGATCTGAGTTGCCCTTTCGAATAACAAGAATTCCGGGAGCCCGCCATGTCGGTCGATCCGCAACAACTGCTGCGCGAGCTGTTTGCCACAGCCATCGACGCGGCCCATCCGAACCAGGTCCTCGAAGCTCATTTGCCTGCCGACCGCAGCGGCCGGGTGATCGTCATTGGTGCCGGCAAAGCCGCTGCCGCCATGGCGCAAGTGGTCGAGCGCTGCTGGGAAGGTGAGGTGTCTGGCCTGGTTGTGACCCGCTACGGTCACGGCGCCCCGTGCGAAAAAATCGAAGTGGTCGAAGCCGCGCATCCCGTCCCCGACGCAGCCGGTTTGGCCGTGGCCAAACGCGTGCTCGAGCTGGTCAGCAACCTGAGCGAAGACGACCGCGTGATCTTTCTGCTCTCCGGTGGCGGCTCGGCCCTGCTGGCGTTGCCGGCCGAAGGCATCACCCTCGCCGACAAGCAGTCGATCAACAAAGCCCTGCTGAAATCCGGCGCGACCATCGGCGAGATGAACTGCGTACGCAAGCACCTCTCGGCGATCAAGGGTGGCCGCTTGGGCAAGGCCTGCTGGCCTGCCACTGTTTACACTTACGCGATTTCCGATGTACCGGGCGACCTCGCCACGGTCATCGCTTCCGGCCCGACCGTGGCCGACCCAAGCACTTCCGCCGAAGCGCTGGCAATCATCAAACGCTACGGCATCGAGATCCCTGCTTCGGTGCGCACCTGGCTGCAAAGCCCTGAGTCGGAAACCGTCAAACCCGGCGACCCAAGCCTCGCGCGCAGCCACTTCCAGTTGATCGCCCGTCCTCAGCAATCGCTGGACGCGGCGGCAGTGAAATGCCGTCAGGCCGGTTTCAGCACGCTGATCCTCGGCGACCTCGAAGGTGAGTCGCGCGAAGTGGCGAAAGTCCACGCCGGCATCGCCCGCCAGATCATCAATCACGGCCAGCCACTGGCAGCACCGTGCGTGATTCTTTCCGGCGGCGAAACCACCGTGACCGTGCGCGGCAATGGCCGTGGCGGGCGCAACGCCGAATTCCTTTTGAGCCTCACCGACAACCTCAAAGGCCAGCCCGGCGTTTATGCCCTGGCCGGTGACACCGACGGCATCGACGGCTCGGAAGACAACGCCGGCGCGATTATGACCCCGGACAGCTACGCCCGCGCCGCCGCCCTCGGTTTGAGCGCCAGCGACGAGCTGGATAACAACAACGGCTACGGCTATTTCGAGGCGCTCGATGCGCTGATCGTCACCGAGCCGACCCGCACCAACGTCAACGACTTCCGCGCCATTCTGATCCTTGAGAGCTGCAAATCATGACGCCTGATAAAAAGGTAAAAATCCTCGCCACCCTCGGGCCTGCTGTCGACGGCATCGAAGAGATCCGCGAACTGGTCGAGGCCGGGGTCAATATCTTCCGCCTGAACTTCAGCCACGGCGATCACGCCGACCACGCCAAGCGCTATCAGTGGATCCGCGAAGTCGAGCGCCAGCTCAACTATCCGCTGGGCATTCTGATGGACTTGCAAGGGCCGAAACTGCGCGTCGGCAAGTTCGCTGACGGCAAGGTGCAACTGCATCGCGGTCAGGCCTTCCGTCTCGATCTGGACGCGACACCGGGCGATGAGCGCCGAGTGAATCTGCCGCATCCGGAAATCATCGAAGCGCTGGAAGCGGGTATGGATCTGTTGCTCGACGACGGCAAGCTGCGTCTGCGCGTAGTCAGCAAATACGCCGATGCGATCGACACCACCGTGCTCAACGGCGGCGAGTTGTCGGATCGCAAAGGCGTCAACGTGCCGCAAGCGGTGCTCGACCTCAGCCCGCTGACTGCCAAGGATCGCCGCGATTTGAGCTTCGGTCTGGAACTGGGTGTGGACTGGGTCGCGCTGTCGTTTGTGCAGCGTCCGCAAGACATCATCGAAGCCCGCGCATTGATCGGCGACAAAGCCTTTCTGATGGCGAAAATCGAGAAGCCTTCCGCCGTTGAACAGCTGCGCGAAATCGCTGAATTGAGCGACGCGATCATGGTGGCTCGCGGCGACCTCGGCGTCGAAGTGCCGGCCGAAAGCGTGCCGCAGATTCAGAAAAACATCATCACCACCTGCCGCGAACTGGGCAAACCGGTGGTGGTAGCGACGCAAATGCTCGAGTCGATGCGCTTCTCCCCTGCCCCGACCCGCGCCGAAGTGACCGACGTTGCCAACGCCGTGGCCGAAGGTGCCGATGCGGTGATGCTGTCGGCAGAAACTGCGTCCGGCGAATACCCGCTGGAAGCCGTGCAGATGATGAGCAAGATCATTCGTCAGGTTGAGAACGGCCCGGATTATCAGACTCAGCTCGACGTCAGCCGACCGAAAGCAGAAGCGACCGTGTCCGATGCGATCAGCTGTGCGATCCGTCGCATCAGTAACGTGCTGCCGGTGGCGGTGCTGGTCAACTACAGCGAGTCGGGATCGTCGAGTTTGCGTGCAGCGCGGGAACGGCCGAAAGCGCCGATCCTCAACCTCACGCCGAACCTGCAAACCGCGCGGCGTTTGAGCGTGGCGTGGGGGATTCATTCGGTGGTCAACGATCGCCTGCGTCAGGTCGACGAAGTCTGCTCGACCGCGCTGGAAATCGCCCAGGCGCAGGGCATGGCCGAGCGTGGTGACACGTTGTTGATCACTGCTGGTGTGCCGTTCGGGCAGCCTGGGTCGACTAACTCGCTGCGGATCGAGACATTGATCTGAGCATGCTCAAAAAGCTGTTGTGGGAATAGCGGTTATTCCTTCAATCAAAATGCTTGAGCGCTACAACTGGCCTCTTCGCGAGCAGGCTCGCTCCCACAGTTGATTTGTGTGCATCACAAACTCAATGACTGAACAAAGATTCAATGTGGGAGCCAGCCTGCTGGCGAAACAGGCGCCTCGGTTTCACTGACTTTCAGAACTGCCCATGCCTGCCAATCATTTCAACACCCACTGCCCCGACTGGGCCGAGGCATTGCTCAACGGTTTCAGTCAAATATTCCTCCAGCGCCATCCGCTGTGCGGCCTGCTGTGCCTGTTGGCGATCCTGCTGACGGCACCGGTGCTGTTCGCCGGTGCGCTGCTCGGTGCCGTCGCCGGTTTGCTCACCGCACAACGGCGCAACTACGCCAAGGCTGATCGCCAGGCCGGGCTGTTCAGTTACAACGGCATCTTGCTCGGCCTGTTGCTGAGCCTGTATTTCCCGTGGTCGCCGCTGCTGCCGCCGCTGATTCTTGCCGCCGGCGGACTGAGCGCGATGGCCACGCAGCAATGGCTCAAACATGTGTACCGCAGCCGATCGATTCCGGCCTACACCTCGCCGTTTGTGGCGCTGAGTTGGATCCTGCTGTTGTTCGCCGAACCGTCAGCGCCGATGGCGCACATCGAGATGAACACGCTGAACCTGCTCGCCGCTGAACTGCGTGGTTTGGGCCAGGTGATGTTCCTTGGTCATCCACTGGCCGGCGCGTTGATCGCCATCGGTCTGTTGATCGCTGATCGACGGGCGTTTTGCTGGGCAATGCTCGCCTCGGCGATCGGTCTCGGCTCCAGCCTGCTGCATCACGAAACCGGCTCCGCTTTGCTCGGCCTCGGCAGCTATAACGCCGTGCTCGCCGCCCTCGCCTTCTGCGCGCAACGCCAACAACCGTGGCTGCCCCTGCTCGGCATCGTCCTCGCGCTGCTGGTCACTCCGCTATTTGCTGCCGTCGGCCTCGCTACTCTGACCGCGCCGTTCATCCTCGCCGCCTGGCTGATCCGCGCCGGTATTCAGATGCTCGGCAAAACGCCGGTCGAGCGTGCGCCTTGCGCTCATGGGGAGAATCAACCTAGGCTGCGCTGATCTTCGATTCAGGCGTTTTCCATGGACAGCAGCAACAGTTGGCGTGAACGGCTCTACGTCATGATTTTCCAGAGCGACACCCTCGCCGGGCGTCGCTTCGACGGCATCCTGCTGTTGATCATCCTCGCCAGTCTGGTGATCGTGATGCTCGACAGCATCGACAGCATTCACCAGAATTACGCCGACGTGCTGGCCTACATCGAGTGGGGCTTCACGATCATCTTTCTCGGCGAGTACATCCTGCGTCTGTACTGCTCGCCCAAGCCGTTGCGCTATGCTTTCAGCTTTTACGGGCTGGTGGATTTGCTGGCGATCGTGCCCGGTATCCTCGCCCTGTATTACAGCGATGCGCAGTACCTGCTGATCATTCGGATCATCCGCATGTTGCGGATTTTCCGCGTGCTCAAGCTCAGCCCGTACCTCAAGCAAGCCAACTATCTGATGTCGGCGCTGCGCGGCAGCAAACAGAAAATCGTCGTGTTTCTGGTCAGCGTCTGCACGCTGGTGACGGTGTTCGGCACTTTGATGTACGTGATCGAAGGCCCCGAGCATGGCTTCACCAGCATTCCCAAAGGCATCTATTGGGCTATCGTCACGTTGACCACCGTGGGCTTCGGCGACATCGTGCCGAAGACGCCGCTGGGCCAAGTGATTTCGTCGCTGGTGATGATCACCGGTTACTCGATCATCGCTGTGCCGACGGGGATTTTTACCGCCGAACTGGCCAACGCCATGCGCGGCGAACAGCTGCAACACGACTGCCCGGTGTGCAAGAAAAACAGCCATGAACACGGCGCAGCGTTCTGCTCGCGATGTGGCAACGCACTGTTTAAGAAACTGGAATAAGCAAAGAGCTTTTTAATCTTTAAACGACTATGCGTGCCCCGTTATAGTCAGTGGCAATTGAACATCACCTCCTGCTTCTACATAGATAAAACAAGGAATGCGCAGTGAAAAAACTCTTTGGCGCCTCACTTCTCGCCGCCGGCCTGGCCTTGGCCAACATCGCCCAGGCAGCCCCGACGCTGCTCAACGTTTCCTACGACGTGATGCGCGATTTCTACAAGGACTACAACACTGCGTTCCAGAAACACTGGCAAGCCGAGCACAACGAAAACATCACCGTGCAGATGTCCTTCGGCGGTTCGAGCAAGCAAGCGCGCTCGGTCATCGATGGCCTGCCGGCTGACGTCATCACCATGAACATGGCCACCGACATCAACGCCCTCGCCGACAACGGCAAACTGGTGCCGGAAAACTGGGTCACGCGTCTGCCGAACAACAGCGCGCCGTTCACCTCGGCCACTGTGTTCATCGTCCGCAAAGGCAACCCGAAAGCCCTGAAAGACTGGCCGGACCTGCTCAAGGACGGCGTGCAAGTGATCGTGCCAAACCCGAAAACCTCGGGTAATGGCCGCTACACCTACCTGTCGGCCTGGGGCTATGTGCTGAAGAATGGCGGCGACGAGAACAAGGCCAAGGATTTCGTCGGCAAACTGTTCAAACAAGCGCCGGTACTCGATACCGGTGGCCGCGCGGCGACTACCACGTTCATGACCAACCAGATCGGCGACGTGCTGGTGACCTTCGAAAACGAGGCGGAAATGATTGCCCGCGAGTTTGGTCGTGATCAGTTTGAAGTGATTTATCCGAGTGTTTCGGCTGAGGCTGAGCCACCGGTGTCGGTGGTCGATAAAGTGGTCGACAAGAAAGGTTCGCGTGCGGCGGCGGATGAGTACCTGAAGTACCTGTGGTCGCCGGAAGGTCAGGAGATTGCGGCGGCGAACTACCTGCGTCCGCGTGATCCGGCGGTACTGGCGAAGTACACCGATCGTTTCCCGAAAGTTGATTTCCTCTCGGTGGAGAAGACCTTTGGTGACTGGCGTACGGTGCAGAAGACCCACTTCAATGATGGTGGGGTTTTTGATCAGATCTATAGCGGGCAGTAAGGTTTAAGCAGGCGTGAAAAAGGCGACCCACAGTGGTCGCCTTTTTTTGTGGCCGCTTTACCCTCACCCCAGCCCTCTCCCAGAGGGAGAGGGGGCCGACCGAGGTGTCTGGCGAGTTACATCGAATTGAAAGATTTCGTCGATTATGGATTCACCACAGCACGTTCAGGTCGGCGTAATTCACATGCATCCCCCAATCAGTCCCCTCTCCCTCTGGGAGAGGGCTAGGGTGAGGGGCCTCTACATCGGTGGCGTCACCCCATCCTTACCCGCAGAAATCGATTGCGCGGTCAGCGTGCCATCCGCACTTTGCGTGACGAACGTCACAATCTTCACCCCAACCTTCAGCAAACTCCGATCCCCCGGCATCAGATTCACAATCGGCACATCCTCCGGCACCAGAATCTTCTGCTGCCCGCCCTTGTAGTTCACCGTCAGCACCCGCCCGTTGCTCACCACCAGATCACCGACACTGCCATTGGTCATGCTGCTGCCCTTGGCCAGATCGAAAGGTCGATGACCATCGCCGCTGCCCGCCAGCTCCGGCGGAAACACATGCACTTCCAGCGCCTTGAGCGTGCCATCTTCCTGCGGCATCGCCGCCGAACCGATGTAGCTGCCGGGTTTGATGTCTTCGATATTGGCCAGGGTGACGGCGCGTACCTTGGTGTCACCGGTCAACTGAATAACCACATTCTCGCCGCTGTTGACGTGGACTTTCAGGCTGTCGGTGCTGACCCCGGTGATCTCGCCGCGCACGCCGAGGCGCATCCCCGGAGCATCGGCGGCCTGCACGCTTGTCGCGGCCAGCAGGCTGATCAGGACAATCGTTGCGCTAAGGCGAATCCTCATTGCAATCCTCCGGTCATCAATGTTGAACAAGCCAATGCAAACATAAGCACGCTATCGAACAGGATGTAAGTGAATGTATCATCGACCCCCAACGGCCGGACGCAAGGTTCGCCGATGGATGACAAACCGCTAGCACCCGGTCATTCCGCAACGGAATAACTGATATCAGCCGAGGGCGTCTTCTGCTCGTCGGGTTTGTCCCATAGCCTCACCGCATTCCCCTTTCGCTGGATCGAGAAACCTTATGACCACCACCACTCACGCAATGACCCGAGGCATGGTGCTGCTGTTCGCCTTCTGCTGCGGCGCCATCGTTGCCAACATTTACTACGCGCAGCCGATCATCGGCCTGATCGCGCCGGACATCGGCCTCTCCGACACCATGGCCAGTTTCATCGTCTCGCTGACGCAGATTGGCTATGCGCTGGGCCTGTTCTTTCTGGTGCCGCTGGGCGATCTGCTGGAAAACCGCCGGTTGATGATCATCACCACCGTGGTGGCAATTGCCAGCCTGCTGGCGGCGGCGTTTACCGATCAGCCGAACGTGTTCCTGCTGATCTCGTTGCTGGTGGGCTTCAGTTCGGTGTCGGTGCAGATCCTGATTCCATTGGCTGCGCATCTGGCACCGGAAGAATCCCGTGGCCGGGTGGTCGGCGGGATCATGGGCGGCTTGTTGCTGGGCATTTTGTTGGCGCGGCCGGTGTCGAGTGTGGTCGCCGACCACTTGGGCTGGCGCGCGATGTTCATGATTGCCGCTGCGTTGATGGCGGCGATCAGCGTGGTGCTGGCGCTGACCGTGCCCAAGCGCCAACCGGATCACAGCGCCACGTATGGCCAACTGATCGGTTCGCTGTGGACACTCCTGCGCCAGCAACCGGTATTGCGTCAGCGGGCGTTTTATCAGGGCTGCATGTTCGCCACCTTCAGCCTGTTCTGGACCGCCGTACCGCTGGAACTGGCGCGCAACCATGGCCTGTCGCAAAGCGAAATTGCGATCTTCGCTCTGGTCGGTGCCATCGGTGCCATCGCCGCGCCGATCAGCGGACGCCTGGCCGACGCCGGCCACACCCGCATCGCCTCGCTGCTGGCGATGATATTTGCCAGCCTGAGCTTCCTGCCGGCGTTCATTCACCCCGCCTACAGCGTCATCGGCCTGGCCGTGACCGGCGTGGTGCTCGACTTCTGCGTGCAGATGAACATGGTCCTCGGCCAGCGCGCGGTCTACTCGCTGGACGCGAAAAGCCGTGGTCGTTTGAACGCGCTGTACATGACCAGCATCTTCATCGGCGGCGCCTTCGGCTCGTCGGTGGCCAGTGCGGTGTACGAACATGGCGGCTGGTTGTGGATCGTGATTGTCGGGAGTGTGTTTCCGCTGTTGGCGTTGTTGCGGTTTTTGAGTGCTTCGCAGCGCGGTTCATTGGCAACGGCGTAAGGCGTCAAAAGCTTCGCGAGCAGGCTCGCTCCCACAGGTTATTCACTGAGCCCGTGGGAGCGATGACGTTCAATATCGAACCAGTTTTTCCATCGCCGCGTCCGCCAGAAAGGAGGAGCGGCTTTTGACGTTGTGCTCGCGCACATAACGGTCGATTCGCTGGATCACGTAACCAGGCAGCGTCACGTTGACCTTCTCGGTCTTGCCGAGATACGGCGAGATATCCAGTTCCAGCATGCCCCAGCCCATATCGGCGAATTCCGGATTACTGCGATGAGCAGATGCCGATGTCGGCATAGGAATCGACTCACCGTCCGCCGCAATTTCTTGCAGCATGATGTGGGCGATTTCAACCGCCGCATTGTAGGCATCTTCAAAGCTATCCCCTGCCGTAACGGCGCCGGGAATATCGGGGATCTGGATACCAATGGCGGTATTTTCGTCACCCCATTCGATGCAGATTGGATATTGCATTATGGATCTCCTTGGTAACTGGCTGGCGGGTTATACAACCCGGCACGCCTCCTGATGCTTTTGACCGTCCCCAGTGGCAAATCCTTTTTCGGGTGAGGGACGGGAATCGTGTACGGGTTATATCGGTGAGTGAAGATGTGATGACTGCCGGTGATCCGATCCAGCACCCACCCCGCCTCCTCCAACTCCTTGATCAATTGCCTGCTCTGCACCAATGGCCTCCTTGGCTTGGTCTGTTAAAAATAACCCTAGAGTTATATTTATTCAAGCACAGGAAACCGCAAAGCGACGTCCGGTTGTTTTACAGAGTGTGAGTTTTGATTCATTCCCCTCGAGCATGAATGCTATGCCCCGCAACGGCGTTCCCCTGCGCAAGCCTGACGGTCACTCTTGAATCCAGCCACTACCGGCGCTTCTTCAGGACCTTCGACCATGACCCTGCAAGCAAAACTCGATGCCTTCAAAGCCGACTTCAAGGCCGGCAAACCACCTTACAACGCCCCGGCCGACATCCACCCGGTGATGGAGCGCGCCACCGCCGAACTGATCGCCTCCGGCGCCGCCGGTCGTGCCTTGAAGGTCGGCGATACGGCGCCGCTGTTCACCCTGAAAGACCCTGAGGGCAACCCGGTCTCGTCCGCCGATCGGCTGGCACAAGGACCTTTGGTGCTGACGTTTTATCGTGGCGTCTGGTGCCCTTACTGCAACATGGAGTTGCAGGCATTACAGGCTTTTCTGCCGGCGATTCGGGACGCCGGGGCGAGTCTGCTAGCGCTTTCACCGCAGATCGCCGCCAACAGTCGCAAGTCGCAACGCATCAACGAACTGCAATTCCCGATCCTCAGCGATCCGCGCAATGACGTCGCCGCAGCCTTTGGTTTGCGCTTCGAATTGCCGGACTACCTGATCGAACTGTACAAGAACCTGCGCAATGACCTGCCGAGCTTCAACGATGATCCCGCGTGGACCTTGCCGATGCCGGCGCGTTATGTGATCGGTCAGGATGGCGTGATTCGTTACGCCGAGGTCAACCCGGATTACACTCAGCGTCCCGAGCCCGAAGCGATGCTGGATGCATTGCGCGGCTGAATCGATGATCCATGCCCTGGAGTTGCCATGACCCGACGTACTTTCCTCATCACCGGCGCCAGCAAAGGCATTGGCCGGGCGCTGGCCGAGCATCTGGATCGCGCCGGGCATCGCGTGGTGGGCATTGCTCGCCAGCCGGATTTGAGCTTTCCGGGGATTCTGTTTCCGCTGGACCTGAGTGATCGCAAGTTGACCGGTGAGGTGCTGGCGGAGCTCGCGCGCACTTACGAGTTCGACGGTTTGGTGAACAACGTCGGGCTGGTGCGACCGCAGGCGTTGGGCGAAATCGAACTGGACGCCTTCGACGACGTGATGCGGTTGAATCTACATTCAGCGTTGCAGGCGACCCAGGCGTTGTTGCCGGGAATGCGCACGCGAGGTTGGGGCCGGGTGGTGAATATCTCCAGCCTGACGGTGTTGGGCATCACCCAGCGCACGGCGTATGCAGCGGCGAAAGCGGCGCTGATCAGTTTCACCCGCTCGTGGGCACTGGAGCTGGCGCAGACCGGGATCACCGTGAACGCCGTAGCACCGGGGCCGACCGAGACCGAACTGTTTCGCGCCAACAATCCGCCGGGCAGCGAGGGTGAGGCGCGCTATCTGGCCGGGGTGCCGATGGGGCGGCTGGGGCAGCCGGAAGAGATTGCCTCGGCGATTGCGTTTCTGCTTTCGGAGCAAAGCGGCTTCATCACCGGGCAGACGCTGTTTGTCGATGGCGGCGCCTCGGTCGGCAAAGCCGCAATCTAATCAACAACAAAAATCCCCTGTAGGCCTTCGCCTGCTCGCGATAGCGTTCGTCCAGCCGACATTGATTTGACTGACACACCGCTATCGCGAGCAGGCTCACTCCTACAGGGGTTCCAAGATGACTTCGAGATTTTAGTAAGGAACGCAGATGGACCGCCTCGCCGCCATGGAAACCTTCGTCTGCGTCGTCGAAACCGGCTCGTTTTCCGCTGCGGCCCGACGCCTGAATATCGGTCAGCCCGCCGTATCGAAAACCATCGCTCATCTGGAAAAACGTCTGGCCGTCAGCCTGCTCCTGCGCTCTACCCGAGGCCTGACCCCGACCGAAGCCGGGCTCGCGTTTTTCGAGCGGGCCAAACGCGCCCTCGAAGAAGCCGACGAGGCCGACAACGCTGCGCGAGGCATCGCCAGCGGCCTGAGCGGCAATCTGCGCATCAGCGCCGCCGTGACCTTCGGCCGCCTGCACATCGTGCCGCAACTGGGGTCGTTCCTGGATCAGCACCCCCAACTGAACATCGACCTGATGCTTGACGACCGCAACATCAATCTGGTCGAAGAAGGCATCGACGTTGCCTTGCGCATGGGCGCACTCACCGACTCGGGACTCACCGCCCGCAAGATCGCCGACTGCCGCCGCGTGGTGCTTGGCACACCGGCCTACTTTGCCAAGCACGGCGAACCGGGCTGTCCTGCCGAACTGAGTAAACACCAAGCAGTCGTCTACAACCTCGGAGGGGGCAACACTTGGGAGTTCGCCAAAGGCTCGGAACAACAATCGGTGATCCTCAGCGGACGTTTGCGCGTCAGCGCGGCTGAGGGCGTACGCGAAGCCGTGCTGGCCGATCAGGGCCTGACGCTGGCCTCCGAATGGATGTTCGCCCCGGAACTGGCCAGCGGCGCAGTGAAAACCGTCATGCACGACTGGACACTGCCCGATCTGGATTTATGGGCGGTGTTTCCAACGGGAAGAATGGCCAGTGCCAAAGCGCGGGCGTTTGTGGAGTTTGTGCAGGGGGTGTTGGCCAGTTGAACAGCAAGATCAAAAGATCGCAGGCTTCGCCAGCTCCTACAGTACGGCAAGTGCTAAGCCTCTAAAAAAAACGGCGATCCGAAGATCGCCGTTTACATTTACTGCCCGAACCGCTTGCCCAACCCCGGTGGCACGCCGTGGATGTTGGTGTCTTCCCACGGGCCGTTGGGGCTGATCGAGCGGCTCCAGCCGTTGTTCCAGCGGTAGTAGGTGCGTTGGCGGTAGAAGGTGTTGGTCTGGTCGTCGAGGACGTAGACGCCGAGTTTTTGATCCCAGTGGCTGTTGCCGCCCGGTGGCGGGGCGAAGCTGGCCGAGGTGCGCGGGACTGGTTTGGCCGGTTTTGCCGGGATGCTTTTGCCTGGCGTCGGCGAGGTCGATGGGGTCGGGCTCGGTTGTGACGGCGGAATCGGCGGCAGGTTGGTGGTCGGTTCCGGTCGTTGCACCGCACATGCACTCAAGCCCAGGGCCAGTGTGAGGACTGTGATTCGGGCGATGGTGTGCATGGCGGTGCTTTCCTGTTGTGCCCCGGCTATTTGTCCGGGCTGTCGATGGTCAGTTTTTGTAGCGCAGTGGTGCTGCTGGCCAGAGGGCCGCTGCGACCGACCCACTCGCCGGCGGTCGGTTGACCAGCCCGCGAGATGCGCGCAACCAGTTGGACTTCAGGGAAGTTCGACAGTTTCAACTGCGGCATCATCGCGTCGGCATCGCCCAGTTCGACGGTCACCGGTAGATCGGCCACGGTTAGACGCTTGGCGGCCAGCGGTGCCGGCGGGCCGGAAGTCGCGCGGGCAAAGATGAACACACTGTCGCCCGGTTGCACTTTGCTTCTGAGTTCGCTGGAAAGATCGACGCTGACTTTCAACAGCGCAGCTTTCGCGGCTTGCGGTGCTTGAGCAACTTTGCCGCCGCTGGCTTCCAGACGTTCGGCGGCGCGTTTGATCCCGCCTTGCAGCGCGGCGCGGGAACTGTCCTCCGGCGGCAATTGCGCGAGCAAGCGGTTCCAGTAATCGATGGCCTCCTGATAACGCTCGCCTTCAAACGCAGCGATGCCGAGCAGACCAAGGCTGGTGACTTCTTTCGGATCAGCCTTCAGTGCTTCGTCAGTCAGGGCCTGAATCTTCGCTGACCACTTCTTGCCATCAGCAAAGTACTGCGCCTGCGCCCACTGGCCGAGCAGTTCCGGCTGACGACCGGCAAGGTTGGCAGCGCGTTCGAACATCTTCGCCGCGTCCGCCGGACGCTCTTGCGCCATATAGGTCCGGCCGAGGAAATACAGACCTTCGGCAGAATCCGGTTGCGCCGCGACGGCACGCTCCAGACGCTGGGTCATCTCTTCCATCGACTGCGGTGCCTGGGCGAATTCGCGGGTCAGCTCGACCTTGTCGGCAGCACCGAAGTGCATATACAGGCCCAGGCCCAACACCGGCACCAGGACCGCTGCCAGCAGCGGCAATGGTTTACCCAGTTTCGACACGCGCGGCGCGGCAACACCTTCGGTATCCGCCAGCAACTCACGCGCCGCCTCGGCACGACCGCTGTCCATTTGCGCGGCGTCGAGCACACCTTCAGCCTGCTGCGATTGCAGCTCGGCGACACGCTCCTGATACAACGCGACGTTCAGGGCAGTCCGATCCTCTTCACGCTGGGCGCGACGTTCACGTAACACCGGGATCAGCAGAAAACTCAGGGCGACCAGAAGCAACAGCCCTGCGGCAAGCCAGAAATCAATCATTCTTGGTTTTTATCCAACAGTTGGTCGAGGCGCTGACGCTCTTCGCTGGACAGCGCTTGCGGAGTCTCGGCACGCTGGCCGCGACGACGGCGGACAATCACCGCGATCACCACAACACCACCGAGCAGCAGCCCGGCCGGGCCGAACCACAGCAGTGCGGTCTTGGCATTGAGCGCCGGTTTGTAGCGGACGAAATCACCGTAGCGATCAACCATGAAATCGATGATCTGCTGGTTGTCCTTGCCCTCGCCGAGCATGCGGAAAATCTCTTTGCGCAGGTCCGCGGCAATCGGCGCGTTGGAGTCGGCGATGTCCTGGTTCTGGCACTTGGGGCAGCGCAGCTCCTTGGTCAACTCGCGAAAACGCTCACGGTCGCCTTCTTTGGCGAACTCGTAGGTGTCGATGGCGGCATGGGCGACACCGGCCAGACTCAAGCCCAATACCAGCGCCGCTAAAAAGCGCTTCATGGCTTGGCCTCATCCACCAGCGCCTGATACTTGGCGGCGAGTTTTTCGCGCCAGACCTGTTCATCGATCACGCCAACGTACTTATCGCGGATGATGCCCTTGGCGTCGATGAAGAAGGTTTCCGGCGCGCCGTACACACCGAGGTTCAAGCCCAGCGAGCCTTCGTCGTCGCGGATGTCCAGCACATACGGATTGTGGAATTCGGCCAGCCACTTCAAGGCATCGGCGTTGGTGTCCTTGTAATTGATGCCGTAGATCACCACGCCGCGCTCGGCGAGTTTGTTCAGCACCGGATGCTCGACCCGGCAGGAAATGCACCAGGTGCCCCAGACGTTGACCAGCGCCGGTTTGCCGAGAATGTCAGCCTTGGTCAGGCTCTTGTCGCCCTGCACGTTTGGCAGGGAAAACTCCGGGAACGGCTTGTTGATCATCGCCGACGGCAACTCCGCCGGATCGAGGTACAGACCGCGATAAAGAAATACCGCCACCAGCAGGAAAATCGCCAATGGCACCAGCATCAACCAACGTCTCATGCAGCCGCTCCCGTCATGCCCAGCGCTTCACGCACCTTGGCTTTTACCTTGACCCGATAACGTCGATCCAGCGCTGCCAGCAAACCACCGAACCCGGTGAGCAAACCGCCGAACCAGATCCAGCGCACGAACGGTTTGACGTGCACCCGCACGGCCCACGCGCCGTTGTCCAGCGGTTCGCCGAGGGCAACGTAGAGGTCGCGGGTGAAACCGGCGTCGATCCCGGCTTCGGTCATCACCGAGTTCTGCACGGTGTACAAACGTTTTTCCGGGTGCAGAACACTGATTTCCTTGCCGTCGCGGATCACCCGAATGGTGCCTTTATCAGAGGTGAAGTTCGGCCCTTCGAAGTGCTTGGCGCCTTCGAAGACGAAGTGATAACCGGCCAGGTCCATCGACTCGCCCGGCGCCAGACGCAGGTCGCGTTCGGCACTGTTCTGGCTCGACAAGACCACGCCCAGCGCACACACGGCGATGCCGAGGTGGGCGATCTGCATGCCCCAATAGCTGCGGGTCAGGGTTGGAAGGCCTTTGATCAAACCTTTGTGGCGAGTCTTGTCGACGATGTCGCGCACGCCCGCGAGCAACACCCACCCGGCCAGCAGGAAGGTCGCGATCACTGCCCAGTTGAAATCGCCGTAAGCGACACCGGCCACCACGGCCAGCGCGACGCTGCCGAGCAGCACTGGCGTCAGCATGCTGGCCAGCCATTTCACCGGGGTGTCTTTCCAGCGCACGATAACGCCGACCGCCATCACCATCATCAGCAACGCCATCAACGGAATGAACAGCGCATTGAAGTACGGCGGGCCCACCGACATCTTCGCGCCGCTGAGGGCATCGAGAATCAGCGGGTACAGCGTGCCGAGCAGAATCATCGACGCGGCCACCACCAGCACCAGGTTGTTGCCCAGCAGCAGGGTTTCCCGCGACCACAGGTTGAAGCCGACCTGACTTTTCACCACTGGCGCACGCAGGGCGAACAGCGTCAGCGAGCCGCCAACCACGAACAACAGGAAGATCAGGATGAACACGCCGCGCTCAGGATCGGAGGCAAATGCGTGCACCGAAGTCAGCACGCCGGAGCGCACCAGGAACGTACCGAGCAGGCTCAGCGAGAACGCGGCAATCGCCAGCAACACCGTCCAGCTCTTGAACACGCCACGTTTTTCCGTGACCGCCAGCGAGTGAATCAGCGCGGTGCCGACCAGCCAAGGCATGAAGGAGGCGTTTTCCACCGGGTCCCAGAACCACCAGCCACCCCAGCCGAGTTCGTAGTAAGCCCACCACGAACCGAGGGTGATGCCGATGCCGAGGAAGGCCCAGGCGACGATGGTCCACGGGCGCGACCAGCGCGCCCACGCGGCATCAAGACGACCGCCCATCAACGCCGCAATGGCGAAGGCAAACGCCACCGAAAAACCGACGTAACCCATGTACAACATCGGCGGGTGAACGATCAGGCCAATGTCTTGCAGCAGTGGATTGAGGTCAGCGCCATTGCTCGGCATTTGCGGCAGGATACGTTTGAACGGGTTGGACGTGAGAATCAGGAACAGCAGGAAACCGGTGCTGATCATGCCCATCACCGCCAGCACCCGTGCCAGCATGACTTGCGGCAATTGCCGGGAGAACACCGACACCGCGAACGTCCAGCCACCGAGAATCAGCGCCCACAGCAGCAACGACCCTTCGTGGGCACCCCACACTGCGCTGAATTTGTAATACCACGGCAACGCGGTGTTGGAGTTGTTCGCCACATACGCGACGGAGAAGTCATCGGTCATGAACGCGTAGGTCAGAATGCCGAACGCAAACAGCAAAAAGGCAAACTGCCCCCATGCGGCGGGCTGGGCCAGACTCATCCAGAAACGATCACCGCGCCAGGCGCCAATCAATGGCACCACGGCCTGCACCAGCGCAAAACACAGCGCCAGAATCATCGCCAGATGGCCCAGCTCGGGAATAAAAATCGCCGAGGTCATCGATCAACCCTCCTTCGCAGGTGTTGGTGCCGATTGACCACTGTCTTTCAAGGCTTTGGTCACTTCCGGCGGCATGTACTTCTCGTCGTGCTTGGCCAGCACTTCATCGGCCACCACCACACCGTCGGCGTTGAGCTTGCCGAGGGCGACGATGCCCTGCCCTTCGCGGAACAGATCCGGGAGGATGCCGCGATAGGCGATGGTCACAGACTTGTTGAAGTCGGTGACAACGAATTTGACGTCCAGCGAATCCTTCGAGCGCTGCAGCGAACCGGCCTCAACCATGCCGCCGGCGCGAATGCGCGTGTCTTGCGGCGCTTCGCCGTTGGCGATCTGGGTCGGGGTGTAGAACAGATTGATGTTCTGCTGCAGGGCGCTGAGGGCCAGGCCGACGGCAGCGCCGACCCCGACCAGAATGGCCAGAATGATGATCAGACGTTTCTTGCGCAGCGGATTCACTTGCCGTTCTCCCGGCGCAGACGACGCGCCTCTTGTTGCAGATAGCGCTTGCGGGCCGCGATCGGCGCCACCACGTTGAGGATCAGCACCGCCAGACAGATGCCGTAAGCCGACCAGACATACAGGCCATGATGACCCATGGCGAGGAAGTCGCCGAATGAAGCAAAACTCATCGAGCGGCCTCCAGACTGTGCTGCACTTCTTCTTTTACCCAACTGGCGCGGGCTTCGCGCTTGAGCACTTCAAGACGCATGCGCAGCAACAGCACGGCGCCGAAGAAACAGTAGAAACCCAGCACCGTCAGCAACAGCGGCAGCCACATTTCCGCCGGCATCGCCGGTTTTTCCGTGAGGGTGAAGGTCGCACCCTGGTGCAGGGTGTTCCACCACTCCACCGAGTATTTGATGATCGGAATGTTGATCACACCGACGATGGCCAGCACCGCGCAGGCCTTGGCGGCGCTGTCGCGGTTGCTGATGGCATTGCCCAGCGCGATCACGCCGAAATACAGGAACAGCAGAATCAGCATCGAGGTCAGGCGCGCGTCCCAGACCCACCACGAACCCCACGTCGGTTTGCCCCAGATCGCCCCGGTAACCAGCGCCACGGCGGTCATCCACGCGCCGATCGGTGCGGCGCATTGCAGGGCGACGTCGGCCAGTTTCATCTTCCACACCAGCCCGACCACACCGCACACCGCTAGCATCACGTAGATCGACTGAGCGAGCATCGCGGCAGGTACGTGGATATAGATGATGCGAAAGCTGTTGCCTTGCTGATAATCCGGTGGCGCGAAGGCCAGGCCCCAAATGACGCCGACGCCGATCAGCAGCAACGCTGCGATGCTCAGCCACGGCAAGAATTTGCTGCTGATGCCGTAGAACCACTTGGGCGAGCCGAGCTTGTGAAACCAGGTCCAGTTCATACTGTTTCCATCACGGGTGCCGCTCATCGGTGTGAGCAGTCTCAGGGTCTTTGCTGGTTAAATTTTAACCAGACCTCATTATTCGCCGACGCTGATCTTCAGGCCAGCAGCTATTGCAAACGGTGTCAGGGTGATCGCCAGAGCGGTCAGGCTACCAAGCCACAGCAGATACCCGGTCGCCGGCATGCCTTGGAGGGCTGCCTGCAAAGCGCCACTGCCGAGGATCAACACCGGGATGTACAACGGCAGAATCAGCAGCGCCAGCAACAGGCCGCCACGTTTCAAACCGACCGTCAGTGCCGCGCCCACCGCGCCGAGCAAGCTCAGCACCGGTGTTCCCAGCAGCAACGAAAACAGCAAAACCGGCAGGCAGGCGGCAGGCAAACCGAGCATCAACGCCAGCAAGGGTGAGAGCAAAACCAGCGCCAGACCGGAGAAAAGCCAGTGTGCCAGCACCTTGGCCAAGACCAGAAGTGGCAGCGGGTGCGACGAAAGGACCCACTGTTCCAGGGACCCGTCTTCGAAATCACTGCGGAAAAGCCCGTCCAGCGAGAGCAGGACCGACAACAGCGCCGCCACCCAGACTAACCCGGGGGACAGGTTTTGCAACACTTGAGTTTCCGGGCCGACGGCCAGCGGGAACAGAGCGATGACGATGGCGAAGAAAATCAGCGGATTGGCCAGCTCCGCCGGGCGGCGAAACAGCAGTCGGGATTCACGGGCAACCAGCAGGCCAAACACACTCATACTGCCCAGTTCCCCAGATCGATGTCGCGATAACCGGCCGGCATCCGGCTCAGCGTGTGGTGCGTCGTAAGCACCACCAGACCACCACGTTCGCAGTGCCCGGCCAAGTGTTCTTCGAGCTGCGCCACGCCTTGTTTGTCGAGGGCAGTGAACGGCTCATCGAGAATCCACAACGGCGGGCTGTCCAGATACAAACGCGCCAGCGCCACGCGGCGTTGCTGACCGGCGGACAGGCTGTGGCAGGGAACATCTTCGAAACCGCGCAATCCTACTGCTGCCAGCGCTTGCCAGATGGCCTCGCGTTCGGCGGGATGATGCAGGGCGCAGAGCCACGAGAGGTTTTCTTCCGGGGTCAGCAAATCCTTGATCCCGGCGGCGTGGCCGATCCACAGCAGGTTGCGTGCGAGTTCGCTGCGTTGTTCGGTCAGCGGCTGGCCATTGAGCAGGACGTGCCCGGCGGTCGGCTGCATCAGCCCCGACAGTAAACGTAACAGGCTGGTTTTACCGCTGCCGTTGGGGCCGCTGATCTGCACCATATCGCCACTGGCCAGTCTCAATTCGAGATTTTCGAAGAGCAGCCGCAGATCACGTTCACACGCGAGGGCAACGGTTTGCAGGACAGGACTGGTCAAGGGATCACGGGCCTTATACGGTTCAAGTCGGCTCTGGCGCGGCCGTTAAAGAGATGCAGCATAGATGCATTGACGGCTCGATCTAGAGAGCTGGGTCAAACAATTGCTATGTTTTTTGAACGAAGCGCAAGACGGGCGGCATTATACATGCCGTGCCTTACTCTCAAGAGTGCAATTTCCTCAGGTTGTGTCCGCGTATGACAGGCGAAATGAACATCCTCCCGCTCCCGCCCACTACCCCGGCGACCGCTCGCCCGCAGGTCGGTGAGCTACTCAAGCTGCTGACCCCGGTCGAAGGCCTGATTGCCGCCGGGCAAAGCGCCAAGGCCGAGGTGTTGTCGCTCAAGCAGGCGGATCAGACTTTTCAGTTATTGCTCAAGGTGACCGTCGACGGCGGACGCCAGACCACCGTGCAAGCGACCAGCAATCTGCCGCTGCCGCAAGGCACCAGTCTGGCGATCACTCAGCCCTCGGCGGGCAACCTGGCGATAACCGTGCAGCAGGCCATCGCCAGCAGCGTCGCCGCCCTCACCCGCATCGATACCGCGCAGTTGCCGGTCGGCACGCTGCTGCAAGGCAAGGTGCTGACCTCGCAAATACTGCCGCAGACGCCGGGGCAAGCCGCGGTATTCCGTTCGCTGGTCACGCTGCTCAACACTGCGCAGAGCGGCAGCACTCTGACCATCGACAGCCCGCAGCCGCTGCGCATTGGCACCTTGCTTTCGGCGCTGGTGGAAGACGCTCAAACCCTCAAGTTCTTGCCGATGAGCAGTCGTCAGGAACAACTCGCCGTGAGTCAGCAACTGGTCGGCCAGCAAAGTCGGCAGGCTTCGCTCAACGGGCTGCTGAACGCACTACAGAATCTGCCGCCAGCCGATGACTCGACCTCTGCAGATTTGCGCGCAGTGGTCGACAAATTGCTCGCCGGCCTTCCGGACGTGCAACAGCTGAGCACCGCCAAAGGCGTGGCGCTGGCCTTGGCCAACAGCGGCGTGTTCCTCGAAGCCAAACTGCTGAGCGGACAGAACCCGACGCTGGCCCAGGACATGAAGGCCGATCTGCTCAAGCTGATCGCACAACTGACGCCGGGCCTGCCGAACAGCACCAGTTTCAACGCGATCATCGCCGCCAACACCCTGGCGCAAGCGCTGCCTAGTTTCGTGCGCAACGCCCTCGGCATGCTCGGCCAGGTCAGCGCGAAACCGGTACCCAGCAGTTTCCCGCTGCCCGAGCGTTTGCTGCAAAGCCTGGACGGCGAAGGCGATCTGGAACAGTTGCTTCGCCTCGCCGCCGCCGCCGTTTCGCGCCTGCAAAGCCATCAACTGTCGAGCCTGGAACAAACCGGCGTTACTGATGACGGACGCCTGCTCAGCACCTGGCAGCTGGAAATTCCCATGCGCAATCTGCAGGACATCGTGCCGCTGCAGGTCAAGTTTCAGCGTGAAGAAGCGCCGGAGCGAGAGCCGCAACCGAATGAACGTCGCGACGAGCGCGAGCCCAAACAGCAACTGTGGCGCGTCGATCTGGCATTCGACATGGAACCGCTCGGGCCGATGCAGATTCAGGCGCAACTGATCGCCGGCAGCCTGTCCAGCCAACTGTGGGCCGAACGGCCGTACACGGCGGACCTGATCGAAAACAACCTGTTCGCCTTGCGCCAGCGCCTGCTTGATCGCGGGCTCAACGTCGGCGACATCGACTGCCACCTCGGCACCCCGCCGCAAGGCAACCAAACCCGTCTCGAACACCGCTGGGTCGACGAAACCGCATGAACGATTCCACTGCCCCACGCCAGGCCATCGCCCTCAAGTACGACGGCAACCACGCCCCGACACTCACCGCCAAGGGTGATGACGAACTGGCCGAAGAAATCCTGCGCATCGCTCGCGATTGCGAGGTGCCGATCTATGAAAATGCCGAATTGGTGCGCTTGTTGGCGCGGATGGAACTGGGCGACAGCATTCCAGAGGAGCTTTACCGGACGATCGCCGAGATCATTGCGTTTGCGTGGAATCTGAAGGGCAAATTCCCCGAAGGGCAGGACCCGAATGCGCCGATGGTCGAGAAGGATGTGACCCTGCGCGGCGATGATTACTAAGCCTTAAAAGCAAAAGATCGCAGCCTTCGGCAGCTCCTACATTGGAATGCGTTTCCCTGTAGGAGCTGCCGAAGGCTGCGATCTTTTGATCTTGCTTCTAGTTCTTGTGCAACTTGCGCATCAACTCCGCCTCAGCCTGGGTCAACCCGCAGGACTGAGTCAGTTCATCAACGCTCGCACCCATGCCCACCAGTTTCGCCGCCTGGGCGAATGACAGGCTGGATGGATCGCGCTGTTCCAGCTGAACGATTTTGTCCGGCAATGGACCGACGACCGCGCGCAGCTCATGCAGGGCTTCGCCCATGCGCACGTTGCCGTTCTGGTAATCGTCGACACGCTTGGCCAGGTCCTTGATGCGCTGATCACGCAGCGCATCGCCCTGAGCCTGTTGCGCAGCGATCACCCGCTGCGCCTTGATGTACGACACAAACATTGCCAGCGTGCCTGCCCAGAAGAGGAACAGGACAATGACCGCAACCTCGAGAATCAATCAGATGTTCTCCAGATCCGACCATTCTTCTTCGCTCATCATCTTGTCGAGTTCGACGAGGATCAGCAGTTCGTTGTTCTTGTTGCACACGCCCTGGATGAACTTGGCCGACTCTTCGTTGCCGACGTTCGGCGCCGTCTCGATTTCCGACTGACGCAGATAAACCACTTCGGCCACGCTGTCGACCATGATGCCGACGACTTGTTTGTCGGCTTCGATGATGACGATACGGGTGTTGTCGCTGATCTCGCCGCTGTTCAGGCCGAAGCGCTGACGGGTGTCGATCACGGTGACCACGTTACCGCGCAGGTTGATGATGCCCAGCACGTAGCTCGGCGCACCCGGCACCGGAGCGATCTCGGTGTAGCGCAACACTTCCTGAACGCGCATCACGTTGATGCCGTAGGTTTCGTTGTCCAGTTTGAAGGTTACCCATTGCAGGATCGGATCTTCAGAACCTTTTGCATTCGTCGCCTGACTACTCATACCCTGACCCCTCGAAAAAACCGCTCTGGGCGGTGTGTGTTCTGTGTGGCGGCATTCAACAATACCGTCGCCTGATTGTTATGTCGGCTGCTATGTCGGTTTATGTAGCGGCTTGTGGCCGCTCAGGTGCTTTGCCCCACCGCTGGCGATCAATTCGGCCAGTGCGGAAACGTCAAGCAATGCACACATGTGCTCAATCACCGTGCCGGCGAGCCATGGCCGCTGACCCCGGTGACTTCTCCATTTGATTTCATTCGGGTCCAGACGCAACGAGCGGCTGACCTGATGCACCGCCAGGCCCCACTCGTAACCTTGTACCGAAATCACGTACTGCAGGCCCTGACGGAAGTCATCGCGGTAGCGATCCGGCATGACCCAGCGTGCGGTGTCCAAGACTTTCAGGTTGCCGGCCTGGCTCGGCAGGATCCCGAGGAACCATTCCGGCTGACCGAACAGCGGCGTCAGCTCGTGGCCGGCCAGCGAGTAGATCGAGCCGAGGCACACCAGCGGCACGGCTAGCGTCAGGCCGGCGACGTCGAACAGCAGGCATTCGAACGCCTCCGAGGCCCAGGCCGGACGGCCATCGGTTTCCACCGGTGGCGGCGTGTTGCTCGGCGGCAGATGCACTTCCACCAGCGGCGGGACCAATGTCTGCTCGACGGGTGCGGGTGCGACCGGAGCTGGAACTGGAGCAGGTTCGACCACAGTCGGTTGCGGTGCGGTTTTCAGCAACTGTGTTTGCAGCAGCGGAGCGAGCGTCGAGACCGATGCACGGACTGGCGCTGCTTCCTCGATCAAAGCCACCGGCGCTTTGGCAACCGCTGCAACGGCAGGCGCGGCAACCGGCGCAGCAGGCCTGGCCGCTTTCTGCGCGTCACGGGCCTGCTCTTCCAGCACCGCGGCCTGGAACTCGTCCAGCGCCTCGGTACTTTCTTCGACAACTTCGACTGGCGTCGGCAACGCGTCAGGAATCTCCTGCAGCAGACTGTCCAGATACGACTGCAAGGCCAACTGCGGCTTCGACGTCAACTTCAAAGGCCGATTCATGCACAGTCCCCTGTAGGAGCTGCCGCAGGCTGCGATCTTTTGATCTTTTCAGGAACGCCACAAAGCAAGATCAAAAGATCGCAGCCTTCGGCAGCTCCTACACAAGTCAAAATCATTCAAGCCACCTGCGGAACAAGTTGTTGCGCCAACAGGTGCTTGAGCAGCGCGCGGTAGGCCAGTACGCCACGGCTCTTGCCGTCGAATTGCGAAGGCGTGACACCGGCACGGCTGGCGTCGCGCAGACGAGTATCGACCGGGATATAACCCTGCCAGATCTCGTCGGGGAATTTGTCGCGCAGCACGCGCAAGGTATGCATCGATGCTTGTGTGCGGCGATCGAACAGGGTCGGCACGATGCTGAACGGCAGCGCCTGTTTGCGCGAGCGGTTGATCATCGCCAAGGTGTTGACCATGCGTTCCAGGCCTTTGACGGCCAAGTGTTCGGTCTGCACCGGGATCACCAGTTGCTGGCTCGCCGCGAGGGCGTTGACCATCAGCACGCCGAGCAACGGCGGGCTGTCGATCACCGCGTAATCGAAGTCCTGCCACAGCTGCGCCAGACTCTTGGCGATCACCAGGCCCAGACCACTCTGCCCCGGCGACTGACGCTCAAGGGTCGCCAGTGCGGTGCTCGATGGCAGCAGGGAAATACGTTCGTCACTGGTCGACAACAACAACTGCCCCGGCAGGCCTTGCGGCACGCTGCCCTTGTGCAGAAACAGGTCGTAGTTGCTGTGTTCCAGGCTGTCGGGGTCGTAACCGAAATAACTGGTCATCGAGCCGTGCGGGTCGAGATCGACCACAACCACGCGCTTGCCCGCCTCGGCCAGCAACCCGGCTAAAGCGATGGAAGATGTGGTTTTACCGACACCACCCTTTTGATTGGCGACTGCCCAGACTCTCATTCAGTTCGTTCCTCCCGGCCGATATGCTCGACCGAGACATAGCTCAGCGTGTTAATGCGGGTGACGGAGAATTGACGGCACTCTCGCGTCCCGGCGTCTTGACCGGGGTCGGTGCAGTTTGTGTGCCAGCACGCTTCAACGCAGCGTCCGGTTGCGCGTTAGCGGTTCCAGTGCCCGTCAGGCTGCGGCGCACATCGAGGTTTCGCGAGACCACCAGAACCACCCGGCGGTTTTTCCCCCGGCCTTCAGCGGTAGCGTTGTTGGCCACCGGTTGAAACTCGCCGTAACCCACCGATGCCAATCGGCCAGGGTTCACACCCTGCATGGCCAGCATGCGCACGATGCTCGCCGAGCGCGCCGAGGAGAGTTCCCAGTTGGTCGGGTACTGCGCAGTGCGGATCGGTTGATCGTCGGTGAAACCCTCGACGTGAATCGGGTTATCGAACGGTTTCAGAATCGCCGCCACCTTGTCGATGATGTTGAAGGCGATGTCGCTCGGCATGGCATCGCCGCTGCCGAACAACAGGCTGGAGTTGAGTTCGATCTCGACCCACAACTCGTTGCCGCGCACAGTCATCTGGTTGGAGCTGATCAGGTCACCGAACGCAGCGCTGATGTCATCGGCGATGCTTTTCAGCGGATCGCTGGCGCCGGCGATACCGGCGTCGATCTGCTCGGCGTCCTTGACCAGTGGCTTGGCCGGGGTCACGGTTTTCGGCCGTTCGTCGCCGATCTGGATCGGTTTGAGCGCGCGGTCGGAGTCTTTGAAAACGCCGACCAGCGCTTCGGAAATTTCCTTGTACTTGCCTTCGTTGATCGACGAAATCGAGTACATCACCACGAAGAACGCGAACAGCAACGTGATGAAATCCGCGTAGGACACGAGCCAGCGTTCGTGATTGACGTGTTCTTCCTGATGCCTGCGACGAGCCATGAGGTTATTCCCTTAATCCATGAAGCCTTGCAGCTTCAACTCAATGGAGCGAGGGTTTTCACCTTCGGCGATCGACAGGATCCCTTCCAACAACATTTCGCGATAACGCGACTGCCGCAACGCGATTGACTTCAGCTTGGCGGCGATTGGCAGCAACACCAGGTTGGCACTGGCCACGCCGTAAATGGTCGCGACGAAAGCCACGGCGATGCCGCTGCCCAGTTGCGTCGGATCAGCGAGGTTGCCCATCACGTGGATCAGGCCCATCACCGCACCGATGATGCCGATGGTTGGCGCGTAGCCGCCCATGCTTTCAAAGACTTTTGCCGCCTCGATATCGCGGGCTTCCTGGGTGTAGAAATCCACCTCGAGGATGCTGCGGATCGCTTCTGGCTCGGCGCCGTCGACCAGCAGTTGCAGGCCTTTGCGCGAGTAGTTGTCGGGTTCGGCATCGGCCACGCCTTCCAGGCCCAGCAGGCCTTCCTTGCGCGCGGTGAGGCTCCAGTTGACGACGCGATCGATGCCACCGGCCAGATCGACCCGTGGCGGAAACAGAATCCAGGCGAGGATCTGCATGGCGCGTTTGAACGCGCTCATCGGCGATTGCAGCAGTGCGGCACCGATGGTGCCGCCCAGTACGATCAATGCCGCCGGGCCGTTGGCCAGCGCACCGAGGTGACCACCTTCAAGGTAGTTACCACCGATGATGGCGACGAACGCCATGATGATCCCGATAAGGCTTAAAACATCCATCAGATACACGCCTCGACAATGTGTTTGCCGATGTCGTCGAGGCTGTATACCGCGTCGGCGAGGTCGGCTTTAACGATGGCCATCGGCATGCCGTAAATCACGCAACTTGCCTCATCTTGTGCCCAGACCGCGCTGCCGCCCTGCTTGAGCAGACGCGCGCCTTCACGGCCATCGGCGCCCATGCCGGTGAGCACGACCGCCAGAACTTTGTCACCGTAGGACTTGGCTGCGGAACCGAAGGTGATGTCCACGCACGGCTTGTAATTCAGACGCTCGTCGCCCGGGAGGATCTTCACCGCGCCACGACCATCGATCATCATTTGCTTGCCACCCGGCGCCAGCAACGCCAGGCCCGGACGCAGGATGTCGCCGTCCTCGGCTTCCTTGACGCTGATGCGGCAGAGCTTGTCGAGACGTTCGGCAAAAGCCTTGGTGAACGCCGCCGGCATGTGCTGGATCAGTACGATCGGCGCCGGGAAATTCGCCGGCAACTGCGTCAACACACGTTGCAGGGCAACCGGGCCGCCAGTCGACGTACCAATGGCAACCAGTTTGTAGGCTTTGCGTTTCGGCGCTGGCGACGAAGCGCTGGCGGCCGGGGCGCGAGTCGGTGCCGGCGCTGGAGCCGGACGCGCCGGCGCGCTGGTGCTGTGACTGCTGCTGTGGCTGCCGAAACTCGACGGCGCCGGAGCAGGCGTCGGTGCTGGTGCAGCCACTGGCGCTGGAGCGCTATAAGCACTGAAACGACGATTACTGCGCGAGATGCTATGGACCTTTTCGCACAGCAGTTGCTTGACCTTCTCGGGATTACGCGAGATGTCTTCGAAATTCTTCGGCAGGAAATCCACCGCGCCGGCGTCCAGCGCGTCCAGCGTTACCCGGGCGCCTTCGTGGGTCAGCGAAGAGAACATCAACACCGGGGTCGGGCAGCGCTGCATGATGTGCCGCACCGCCGTGATGCCGTCCATCATCGGCATCTCGTAGTCCATGGTGATCACGTCCGGCTTGAGTGCCAGCGCCTGATCAATCGCCTCTTTACCGTTGGTTGCAGTGCCGACCACCTGAATGCTCGGATCCGCAGAAAGAATTTCCGAGACGCGGCGGCGGAAAAAACCCGAATCGTCCACCACCAGGACTTTGACTGCCATAAACACTCCATTAGGTGCAGCGGGACGTTATCGCCCCGCCGCCCCGGATTCAAATACGCCGTGCGGCGTAACGCTTGAGCATGCTTGGAACATCGAGAATCAGCGCGATGCGGCCGTCACCGGTGATGGTGGCGCCGGACATGCCCGGAGTGCCCTGCAGCATTTTGCCCAACGGCTTGATGACCACTTCTTCCTGGCCGACCAGTTGATCGACGACGAAGCCGATCCGCTGAGTGCCCACCGAAAGGATCACCACGTGGCCTTCACGCTGCTCTTCGTGAGCGGCGGAACTGACCAGCCAGCGCTTGAGGTAGAACAACGGCAGCGCCTTGTCCCGCACGATCACCACTTCCTGACCGTCGACGACGTTGGTGGTCGACAGGTCGAGGTGGAAGATTTCGTTGACGTTGACCAACGGGAACGCAAACGCCTGGTTGCCGAGCATGACCATCAGGGTTGGCATGATCGCGAGGGTCAGCGGCACCTTGATGACGATTTTCGAGCCCTGGCCCTTGGTCGAGTAGATGTTGATCGAACCGTTGAGCTGGGAAATCTTGGTCTTCACCACGTCCATGCCGACGCCGCGGCCGGACACGTCGGAGATCTCGGTCTTGGTCGAGAAACCCGGGGCGAAAATCAGGTTGTAGCACTCGGTATCGCTGAGACGATCGGCCGCGTCCTTGTCCATCACGCCGCGTTTTACCGCGATGGCGCGCAGCACGTTCGGGTCCATGCCTTTGCCGTCATCGGAAATCGACAGCAGGATATGGTCACCCTCTTGCTCGGCAGCCAAAACAACACGACCGCCACGGGCCTTGCCCGAAGCTTCGCGTTCTTCCGGCGACTCGATGCCGTGGTCGACAGCGTTGCGCACCAAGTGGACCAGCGGGTCGGCCAGGGCCTCGACAAGGTTTTTGTCGAGGTCGGTTTCTTCACCCACCAGTTCCAGGTTGATCTCTTTCTTCAGCTGACGCGCCAGATCTCGAACCAGACGCGGGAAGCGCCCGAAGACCTTCTTGATCGGCTGCATCCGCGTCTTCATCACGGCGGTCTGCAAGTCAGCCGTGACCACGTCGAGGTTCGACACGGCCTTTTGCATGGCTTCATCGCCGCTGTTCAGTCCCAGACGCACCAGACGGTTACGCACCAGCACCAGCTCGCCGACCATGTTCATGATTTCGTCGAGACGTGCCGTGTCGACGCGCACGGTGGTTTCGGCTTCGCTCGCCGGTTTTTCCGGTGGCGGTGTCGCCGGCGCACGGGCCGGAGCCGGTGCAGCAGCGGCGGCCGGTTTCGGCGCTTCGGCTTTCGGCTCAGGCTTGGCGGCAGGCTTGGGCGCTGCAGCAGCGGCCGGTGCCTTGGCAGCAGGCGTGGCGACGCTCGAAGCACTGCCAGCAGCAGCGGTGCCGACTTCGGAGAACTTGCCTTTGCCGTGCAATTCGTCGAGCAGCGATTCGAACTCGTGATCGCTGATCAGATCGCTGCCGGCCGCCGCAGCAACCGGTGCGGCTGGCGCAGGTGCCGAGGCAATCGCCGACTCCAGCGCATCCACGGCAAAGTTGCCCTTGCCATGCAACTGATCGAGCAATGCTTCGAATTCGTCGTCGGTGATGTCGGAGCTGTCGCCCGCGGCCGGAGCAGCCGGAGCCGCCGCCGCTGGTGCAACCGCGTCCACCGCGAACTGGCCCTTGCCGTGCAACTGATCGAGCAACGACTCGAACTCGGCATCGGTGATTTCATCGCTCGCTGCTTCATTGGCCGTTTGCGCAGGTGCAGCAGCGGCCGGGGCTTCGGCTTCGGCCTTGACGGCGTTCAGCGAATCCAGCAGTTGTTCGAATTCGTTATCGGTGATGTCGCCCGACGAGTCGCCTTCAACGACCAGTTCTTCGATCATCTCGGCCACCGGCGAAGCCGGGGTGGCGTCCGCCGATTGCGGTTCGGCCAGACGCGCCAGAGCGGCCAGCAGTTGCGGGGTGGCAGCGGTGATCGGAGCACGCTCGCGGACTTCGCTGAACATACTGTTCACCGCGTCCAGCGCTTCGAGGACAACGTCCATCAGTTCTGCATCAACGCGACGCTCACCCTTGCGCAGGATGTCGAACACGTTTTCGGCGATGTGACAGCACTCCACCAGCTCATTGAGCTGAAGGAAGCCGGCGCCCCCTTTTACAGTGTGGAAACCGCGAAAAATTGCGTTGAGCAGATCTGCGTCATCCGGACGGCTTTCCAGCTCGACCAGTTGTTCGGACAGTTGCTCAAGAATCTCGCCGGCCTCAACCAGGAAATCCTGAAGGATCTCTTCATCGGCGCCGAAGCTCATTAATGGGGTGCTCCTACAGGTCTAAAAACCCAAAAAACCTAAAATTCCAAAACTCTAGAACCCGAGGCTGGATAACAAATCGTCCACATCGTCCTGACCGGACACAACGTCTTCTCGTTTATCGGCATGAATCTGCGGACCTTCACCCTGCGAGAGATGTTTTTGTGGATCTTTTTCTGCAAGCATCGCGGCGCGGTCATGTTCGATGCCCGCAAAGCGGTCGACCTGACTGGCCATGAGCACAAGTTTGAGCAAATTGCTTTCGACTTCGGTGACCAGTTGGGTCACACGCTTGATCACCTGACCGGTCAGGTCCTGGTAATCCTGGGCCAGCAGGATGTCGTTGAGATTGCTCGACACCGCACGGTTGTCCGTGCTGCTGCGTGACAGAAAACCGTCGACCCGGCGCGCCAGTTCACGGAATTCTTCAGCCCCGACCTCGCGACGCATGAAACGACCCCAATCGGCGCTCAAGGTCTGCGCTTCATCAGCCAGACTGTTGACCACCGGCGTGGCGCTTTCCACCAGATCCATGGTGCGGTTGGCCGCGGCCTCTGTCAGCTTGACCACATAGCCCAGGCGTTCGGTGGCGTCGGTGATTTGCGACACTTCCTCGGCCTGCGGCATGTTCGGGTCGATCTGGAAGTTGACGATCGCACTGTGCAGTTCACGTGTGAGCTTGCCGACTTCCTGGTACAGGCCACGGTCACGGGTCTGATTGAGCTCATGGATCAGTTGCACAGCGTCGCCGAACCTGCCTTTTTCAAGGCTTTCGACCAGTTCGACCGCGTGTTTTTTCAGGGTCGACTCGAAATCGCCCTGTGAAGATTCGTTATGCTCCATAGCTCCCCCGCGCGTTCATCAGCCGATGCGTTCGAAAATCTTCTCGATTTTGTCTTTCAACGCCTGAGCCGTGAAAGGTTTGACTACGTAGCCGTTTACACCGGCCTGAGCGGCTTCAATGATCTGCTCGCGCTTGGCTTCTGCAGTCACCATCAGCACTGGCAAGTGCTTGAGCTTTTCATCGGCACGCACGTGACGCAGCAGGTCGATACCGGTCATGCCCGGCATGTTCCAGTCCGTTACCAGAAAGTCGATGCTGCCGCTGTTGAGCACTGGAATGGCAGTCACGCCATCGTCAGCCTCGACGGTGTTGGTGAACCCAAGATCACGCAGCAGGTTCTTGATGATCCGCCGCATCGTTGAGAAGTCATCAACGATGAGGATTTTCATGTCTTTGTTCAATTCGACCTCCAAGCAGTCTTAAACGCGCCCAGCACCTGGACGCGCCACTTCAATCAATCGGCGCAGCACTCGAAGACTGTCTGGAGCACAACAGAGCAAGACCGGTGCCGTTCATCACCGCACCAGCCTCGTTCGCAGTGTCCCCACACTGCCTTCAGCGCGCTCGCCACTCCCCCAAACGCCCCCGCAAACGGGCCGCGCACTGGCTGTGTAACTGGCTGACCCGCGATTCACTGACGCCAAGGACTTCACCGATCTCCTTGAGGTTCAGCTCTTCGTCGTAGTACAGCGCCAACACCAGTCGCTCACGCTCCGGCAAATTGGCAATCGCGTCCGCCAACGCTGCCTGGAAACGTTCATCTTCCAGATCGCGTGACGGCTCAAGATGAGCACTCGCGCCATCCTCGTGCAGCCCTTCGTGTTCGCCGTCCTGCAGCAGGTCGTCGAAACTGAACAGGCGGCTGCCCAAGGTGTCATTCAAAATCCCGTAGTAATCGTCGAGACTCAATTGGAGTTCGGCCGCAACCTCGTGATCTTTAGCATCACGGCCGGTTTTAGCTTCAATTGAGCGAATTGCGTCGCTGACCATACGGGTATTGCGATGAACCGAGCGTGGCGCCCAGTCCCCTTTGCGTACTTCGTCGAGCATCGCGCCGCGGATTCGAATGCCCGCGTACGTTTCGAAACTGGCGCCTTTGCTGGCGTCATATTTGGTCGAGACTTCGAGCAGGCCGATCATCCCGGCCTGGATCAGGTCTTCGACCTGCACACTCGCCGGCAAGCGTGCCAGCAAGTGGTAGGCAATGCGTTTGACCAGCGGCGCGTAACGCTCGATCAGCTCGTACTGAGCGTCGCGTGCCGACTTCTTGTAGTAGTTCATACCGCTAGCGGTCATAGCACGGGCCCTGCCGTTTGCTGCACGAGGCGCTCGACGAAAAACTCAAGGTGGCCACGCGGGTTGGCGGGCAGCGGCCAGGTATCGACCTTCTGCGCGATCGCCTTGAACGCCAGTGCGCACTTGGAACGCGGGAAGGCTTCGTACACCGCACGCTGCTTCTGCACCGCTTTACGCACGCTTTCGTCGTAAGGCACGGCGCCGACGTATTGTAGGGCGACGTCGAGGAAACGATCCGTGACCTTGGTCAACTTGGCGAACAGGTTGCGCCCTTCCTGCGGGCTCTGCGCCATGTTGGCGAGAACGCGGAAGCGGTTCATGCCGTAATCGCGGTTGAGCAACTTGATCAGCGCGTAAGCGTCAGTGATCGAGGTCGGCTCATCGCAGACCACCAGCAACACTTCCTGGGCGGCGCGGACGAAACTGACTACCGAGTCACCAATACCCGCAGCGGTGTCGATCACCAGTACGTCGAGATTGTCGCCGATGTCGCTGAACGCCTGAATCAGACCGGCATGTTGCGCCGGGCTCAGGTGCACCATGCTCTGAGTGCCGGACGCGGCCGGGACGATGCGGATGCCACCGGGGCCTTGCAACAGCACGTCGCGCAATTCGCAACGGCCTTCGATCACGTCGGCCAATGTGCGTTTAGGGGTCAGACCCAACAAAACGTCGACGTTCGCCAGTCCCAGATCGGCGTCCAGCAGCATGACCCGACGGCCAAGCTCTGCCAGCGCCAGAGACAAGTTCACTGACACGTTAGTCTTGCCGACGCCACCTTTGCCGCCGGTCACCGCGATCACCTGTACGGGATGCATGCTGCCCATGTTATTTCTTTACCTTGTCTTGCATAGACGGAGGCCACATTACTGGCTGCGCGTTCACAACCGGAACAATGCATGGCAGACCATCGATGTAGGTACAAAAACTGTTCATGAATACCTCAGCCTACCTGCTTGGTCGGGCTGTGATAGATATCAGCGAACATGTCAGCCATGGCTTCTTCGCTGGGTTCTTCCTGCATTTGCACGCTGACGGCGCGGCTGACCAGTTGATGACGGCGCGGCAGATGCAAATCATCCGGAATCCGTGGGCCATCGGTCAGGTACGCGACCGGCAATTCATGACTGATCGCCAGGCTCAACACTTCGCCAAGGCTGGCCGTTTCATCCAGTTTAGTCAGGATGCACCCGGCTAGCCCGCAACGCTTGTAACTGTGATAAGCGGCGGTTAGAACCTGTTTCTGGCTGGTGGTTGCCAGCACGAGATAATTTTTTGAACGGATGCCACGCCCGGCCAGACTTTCGAGCTGCATGCGCAGGGCCGGATCGCTGGCCTGCAGGCCGGCAGTATCGATCAATACCACGCGTTTGCGCAGCAGTGGATCCAGCGCTTGCACCAGCGATTGGCCTGGGTCAACGTGCGTCACCGGCACATTGAGAATGCGCCCCAGCGTCTTCAGTTGTTCCTGCGCACCGATGCGGAAGCTGTCCATGCTCACCAGCGCGACATTCTGCGCGCCGTACTTGAGCACATAACGCGCGGCCAGCTTGGCCAGCGTGGTGGTCTTGCCCATGCCGGCAGGGCCGACCATGGCAATCACACCACCCTCTTCCAGCGGCTCGACTTCCGGTACGGCAATCATCCGCGCCAGGTGCGCGAGCAGCATGCGCCAGGCCTGACGCGGCTCTTCGATATCAGTGATCATCGCCAGCAGATCGCGCGACAACGGGCCGGACAGACCGATACGTTGCAGACGACGATACAGGTTGGCTTGCGCCGGACGGCTGCCTTGCAGCTGATTCCAGGCCAGGGTGCCGAGCTGGACTTCCATCAGCTCGCGCAGGCTGTTCAATTCAAAACGCATCGAATCCAGTGCACGCGGATCCACGCCCCCGGAGGACTGCGCAGGTGCCGGGGCTGGACGCGCCGGAGCGGCGTACGTCGGCTCGGTCAGCGGTTCAGCAGCGGTCAGCGGCAGGCCGGCCGTCAATGGCAGACCGGCGAAAATCTGGCGATTGCTATTGCCGTCGGCTTCGCCCCGCAGGCTCAACTCGGCCTGAGCGGTGACGATGCGCGACTGAGTCTTGCGCAGCTCGTCTTCGAGTTCCATGTTCGGAACCCGTGGCGCCAGCGCCGACAGTTTGTAATCCAGTGCCGCCGTCAGCTCGACACCGCCGGCAATGCGGCGGTTGCCAATGATGGCGGCATCAGCGCCCAGCTCATCACGAACCAGCTTCATGGCCTGACGCATATCGGCGGCAAAGAAACGCTTAACTTGCATAAACCACTACCTCAGCCGTTGGGCCCTACTGTCGCAACGATGGTCACTTGCTTGTTGTCCGGTATTTCCTGGTAGGCCAGCACATGCAGCCCAGGGACTGCGAGGCGGCCAAAGCGCGAGAGCATCGCGCGGATCGGGCCTGCGACCAAAAGGATCACCGGCTGACCTTGCATTTCCTGACGCTGCGCCGCTTCGATGAGCGAACGCTGCAGCTTCTCGGCCATGCTTGGCTCCAGCAGAACGCCCTCTTCCGAGCCTTGTCCTGCCTTCTGCAGACTATTGAGCAATATTTGTTCCAACCTTGGTTCCAAGGTGATCACAGGCAGCTCGGACTCAGTGCCTACAATGCTTTGGACGATGGCGCGGGATACGCCGACGCGCACCGCAGCCACCAGCGCGGCGGTATCTTGACTCTTGGCGGCGTTGTTGGCGATGGCTTCGGCGATGCTGCGAATATCGCGCACCGGCACGTGTTCGGCCAACAGCGCTTGGAGAACCTTGAGCAGTTGCGACAACGAGACCACGCCCGGCACCAGCTCTTCTGCCAGTTTCGGCGAGCTTTTGGCCAGCAATTGCATGAGTTGCTGCACTTCTTCGTGGCCAATCAGCTCACTGGAGTGTTTGTACAGAATCTGGTTCAAGTGCGTCGCGACCACGGTGCTGGCATCGACCACGGTGTAACCGAGCGATTGTGCCTGCGCACGCTGGCTGATTTCGATCCACACCGCCTCCAGGCCGAAAGCCGGATCTTTGGCGTTGATACCGTTGAGCGTGCCGTAGACCTGGCCCGGGTTGATCGCCAGCTCGCGGTCCGGATAGATCTCGGCTTCGGCGAGGATCACGCCCATCAGGGTCAGGCGATAAGCGCTCGGCGCCAGATCGAGGTTGTCGCGGATGTGCACGGTCGGCATCAGGAAGCCCAGATCCTGCGAGAGCTTCTTGCGCACGCCCTTGATCCGCGCCAGCAATTGCCCGCCCTGGTTGCGATCCACCAGCGGAATCAGGCGATAACCGACTTCCAGGCCGATCATGTCGATCGGCGTCACGTCGTCCCAGCCCAGCTCTTTGGTTTCCATGGCGCGGGCCGGCGACGGCAGCAAATCCTGCTGGCGCTTGACCTCTTCCAACGCCACGACCTTGGCCACGTTCTGCTTCTTCCAGAACAGGTACGCGCCACCGGCGGCCAGCGCAGCCATGCTCAGGAACGAGAAGTGCGGCATGCCCGGCACCAGGCCCATGACTGCCATCAGACCGGCCGCCACCGCCAACGCTTTCGGCGAGGCGAACATCTGACGGTTGATCTGCTTGCCCATGTCTTCCGAACCGGAAGCACGGGTCACCATGATCGCTGCTGCTGTCGATAACAACAGTGATGGCAATTGCGCCACTAAACCGTCACCGATGGTCAGCAAGGCGTAAACCCGACCGGCATCGCCGAAGCTCATGTTGTGCTGGAAGATACCGACAGCCATGCCGCCAATGAGGTTGATGAACAGAATCAGCAGGCCGGCGATGGCGTCACCACGGACGAACTTGCTGGCACCGTCCATCGAACCGTAGAACTCGGCCTCTTGGGCGACTTCCTGACGGCGCGCCTTGGCCTGGTTCTGGTCGATCAGACCGGCGTTGAGGTCGGCGTCAATCGCCATTTGTTTGCCGGGCATCGCATCGAGGGTGAAACGCGCGCTCACCTCGGAAATCCGCCCGGCACCTTTGGTTACCACGACGAAGTTGATGATCATCAGAATCGCGAAGACCACGATACCAACCACGTAGTTACCGCCGATCACCACCTCACCGAAGGCCTGAATCACCTTACCGGCAGCGGCGTGACCATCCTGACCGTGGAGCATCACCACCCGCGTCGAGGCCACGTTCAACGCCAGCCGCAGCAGCGTCGCCACCAGCAGAATCGTCGGGAACACGGCAAAATCCAGCGGTCGCAGCGCATACACGCAGACCAACAGGACGACGATCGACAGGGCAATGTTGAAGGTAAAAAACACGTCGAGCAGGAACGGCGGCACCGGCAGCATCATCATCGCCAGCATCACCAGCAACAGCAACGGCACGCCCAGATTGCCTCGACTGAGGTCGGCAACGTTTGTGCGAGCAGTGTTGAATAACTGAGAGCGATCCACCGGTTTTCCCCGTTCCTTTAAAGCAAACTTTTGACGCCCAGAGCGGGCTCACGGCGGGTACTGCAAGAAGCTTTCCAACTTTTGCAGCGAAATGAGATACAGAGGGTTAAGCGGGGTGGGGGAGCAGTATTTTCAGGTAAGGCGGAGTCAGCAGAATCTCATCAAAAAATTGCCAACCCCGCTGCGCTTTAAATTAAAAGCGGAGATTGGTCACTTCCTTCGAACCTTTTTTCACCAGATCACATACGACCCTCCTACCGACTTTGAAGTTGAATTGGTGCTTTAGGCTTTCAGGGACCAGAAAGAAAAAACACCTTTCGTCAGGGTTAATCGGAGGTTCCGGGTGAGGTGAGGAAATTTGCCCGGTAAGTATCTTTTTTATTTCGACGTATTCATCGTACGTTCCCGGAAAGATAGTGCCCCTACCAGTTTTTTCGTCGTAGCTTACGAATGCACCCACGTCATCTTTATCTTGCAATTCCATTTCCTTTCTCCTTTGCCATCGCATATGCAGGCGCACCCAATGTGCGACACCACCCATCAATCAAAACGCAAAGGCACGCGTCACACACCTGTAAAACCTGACAGGTTGAACGCGCTTTCAGACGAAAGGTAAGCCTCAGAAATCGAGCCGCAGATCTGGCGAATCTCGACAAAGCGCAGGGAGCTTTCAGGGACAGTCCACGTATTCACTCAGACAGTCGCCCAATCTTTCACCTCTTAAACCCCTGTATTTAAAAGACACCTCATGACACGCGTTCGAGGATACAAATCCTTGCGCCATTGCCTACAGCCAAGCCAGAATCCGCCGGCTTGTACGCCTTGGGGTCGGGTTCTATTGTGGGTCGGTCGCTGACACATCAGCGATCGGGTCTCGCAGCCCGTCGATCTCTGGACGCACAACATCCGCTTTGCTTGTGGCGGCTGTACGTGGGAGACCTTCGGGTCTGCCGGTTCTAGAGTCCCGGTCTGCGACCCGCGTATAGCTGCCACCCTCATTCGTCTCGCAGCGAACGTTGGCAGCTCCAATGACTCTAGGAGCTTCACCATGATCAAACCAACACCCAACCCACCCGAAACCGACCCCACCTCCCCGTAAAGCTCGCCGGATGTATGCCGTCACCGCAGACTTCAAAAACGAGGAACTGCTGGCCGACGCCAGCGAAACACTCGCCTCAGCCAGAACTATCGCTCATGACTTCGCTCATCTAATCCCCGCGTCGCAACGCAGGACGCTGCTGGGCATCGCGTAATTGATCATGCTCGGCGAGCTGGCGGTGAATCGAGTGATGGATAATCTGGAGTTGCCGTAGTAAAGCGCCACTACTGATGATCCCTGGGGGAGTGAGCTTGCTCACGAAGTCTGTCTTCCAGGCAACACATCTTTCCAGCCAAAAAAACCGCCATTCCGGATCAACCGGGACGGCGGTTTTCATAGAGTAAGCGACCACTCGTCGTTTAACCGTCGTCACCTGTCAGATCTGACAGGTGCGCTTTTCTCGATTCCGCGTCCTAATCACTCCATCGCCCAAACCCTCGGCAGGAGTGCCCGTCATGCTCATCCAACCGCGCAAGGAAATCTCGCTCCTGGCCCTGCTCGACCCGGAAATCTCCGGCGGTCGAGATCTCGGCGACGGCACCTGGGGCGTCAATCTCGCGGCCGCACGACTCACCTACCCCGACTTGGGGATGAAGATCCAGTGTCCGGCCTGGTCCAACATGAATGTGGGCGATAACTGCAAGTTGTTGCTGAACACCATCATGGTGGCGCAAAAGACCATCACCGATCAGGTCGAAATCGGTGAGCGCGTCACCCTGTTCGTCCCGCCGCAGCGCTTGCTCAGCGGCGACTGGGATCTGTCCTACGAGGTCAAGCGTGTCAGTCAGGCCGCGGAACCCGGGCCGACGCTCAAGCTTGTCGTCAAACTCGAACTGCCCGGCGGTCAGGATACCAACCCCGAGTATGGCCACTCCGAACTGAGCATGACCTTCGATCCGCCGGATGTGGTACGCGACGGTGTCGACAAGGTCACTGCCAAGCAAGGCGTGCTGGTTTACGCCAAACCCAAACCCGGCGATGGCCTGCTCTACGAGAATGTCGCCGTCGGTGACGTGATCATCCTGGCCTGGGCCGGGAAAAACGTGGAGTCCGAGCCCGTCACCCAGGAACAGCTCGACGATCCAGAGGGTAATCCCATTGTGGTTCTGGCCGACGAAGCCACCATCCTTTCAGCCGGAGACTCCGACGGGGTGTCGGTCAACTACAAGATCCGCGACCGCGTGTACAACGAGTCCGCAGACTGGTGCGAGGCCGTTTATATTGCCGTCGACACCCAGGGCTTGCGCCTGGGGGCGCCCATCCTCAAACAGGCCGACGGTCTCATCGTGGATCTGGAGATGCTGGGGGACGATGATCCGCTGGTGGAGGTCTGGGCGGATGACGTGAACATCTTCAAAAAGAACGACGAGATCTACCTCAGCGTTATCGGTACCGACGACGAAGGTAAAGAGATCAGTGAAACGGCGATCCAGCGTATTGAAACCACGCCGCCGGTGCGAGTCTCGATCGCGCACAAGAACAGCACCCTGCGCGCCTTGGCCAAACGCACGGTGGTGTATTCCTATCATGTACGCCGCGGCGGCGTCGTGGTCGACAACTCCAGATCCAAGTCTCGCGCCTACAGCGTTATCGGCGAACCGACACGCCTGGCCGCGCCCATCGCAATCGACCAGATCAGCGGCGCGCTCGACCCCGACGCGCCCGAATACCGCATCCGCATTCCCCACGATCCATTGATCACCACGGACAAAGCCATCGAGCTCAAATGGTTCGGCATCCGGGCCGACCTGACGACTTACGACCCGGAACTGGAGTGGTATTTCCCCAGCGATGACGAGGCCAATGACCTCAAGGGGTTCATCGTCACCGTCGCCGGCAAACACGGCAAAACCCTGGAGGGCGGCACGCTGGATCTGTCGTACAACCTGCTGAGCGACGAAAACGGCACCATCACCCGTCGCGCCTCTTTGCACGCCTCGCTGTTGAACATTGGCGAGCCGCAGCGGGAGCTGGTCAAACCCATCGTGCTGGGTGAAAAGGATGGCGTGCTGGACCCCGAGGACCTTCCGGGCGGAGCCAGCAAAATCACCGCCCCACGGCCGGTGGCCAATCCGACCAAAGCCAAGGACATCGTAACTTACACTTGGAAAGTAGAAGGTCAGACGCCTGTCACGGACTCCAAAACGCACAATGAGCTGTCCAAGGACAAGGACGTCGATTTCCCACTGAACGCCGCGTTTGTGGCGCAGCACATCGAGCCTAATCGCGGAAAGACTGTGCAAGTGAGCTACGAAATTCTCCGGGCAGTCGGCAACAAGACCAGCTATTCGAATGTGCTGGAGTTTGTGATCGGTGAACCGGTGGCACTCGATCCGCCAACCATCGACTCGGTCAAGGGATCGCCGAGCGGCAAGGATATTCTCGAGGGTGGCACGACCGTTGAAACCAGCGTGGTGCTCAGCGGCACGGGCGCCAAGGGCAAGAACGTCGAAATACGCGATGGCGCTACCTTCGTTGTTGAGGTCACGGCCGATCCGGTCTCCGGAATCTGGACCTACACCATGTCGGGGCTGACTGTGACGAAACACAGTTTTACCGCGACAGGAAAGTATGGTGACGATCCCGCCTCGGCTGCTTACAACCTCACTGTCACGGCCCTCATTGTGCCGACGCTGGACAATGTGCTGGATGACAAAGGTGCGGAGGTGCCTGATGAGCAAACGACTATCAGCACATCGCTGACACTCAAAGGCACTGCCAGCAAGGGTCAGGATGTCGAGATCTACGATGGCAACGGTGCAAGCGCGGTGCTCAAGGGAACCGCGACCGCGGATGAAATCACAGGCCTGTGGGAATGCACGATCACGGTTGTAGTCGGCGCGCGCCGGTTGTTTGCCAAATCCCTTTATCACCCCACATCGACCTATTCCAATGTACGACTCCTGACGGTGGAAGCCCTCAGGGCGCCGACATTGACATCAGTCAAAGGCTCGTCGAGCGATAACGAAATCTCCGAGGATGGCTTCACCGTGGAAACGGCCGTCATTTTGAGCGGCGTTGCCGCAGCCGGGCGGGACGTTGAAGTGCTCGACGGTACGGTTATCAAAGGTCAAGAGGTCGCCGATGGAGTAACCGGCATCTGGAGTCTGTCGGTTTCAGACCTGAGCAAAGCCAGGCACAGCTTTACCGCCAGAGACCTGAGGCAACCGAGTCTGGTGTCGGCAGCGAGAACAATGACGGTCACGGAAGACGTCGCCCCTACGATGACGTCAGTCAAAGGCTCTCCCAGCGATATCGAAATCCCCCAAGGCGGGGTCACCGTGGAAACTGCCGTAATCCTGAGCGGCGTCGCGGCCAAGGGTCAGCAGATCGAAGTATTCGACGGTGCAACTTCAAAAGGTAAAGCGACTGCCGATCCCGCAACGGGCAAATGGGAACTGCCGGTGACAGGCCTGAGTGTTGCTGCGCACAGCTTTACCGCCAAAGCGTTGTATGGCTCCGGTGCCGTGTCGGCCGCTCGAACTTTTCGCGTCGTCCGTAAGCTATCAATCGACCAATCGCTAATGACCCTGAATGGAGTTAAGTTGCTTCAGTCCTACGGATGGAACAGTAAAGAAGTTTCGGGAAATACGATGACTCGAGTACCAACAGGCGGAATTCCTGAAGTCACGTTCACCTCATCAATTCCTTCAATCGCAGCTGTAGACAGGACTACCGGCAAAGTGACTGGCCTTAAAAATGGATCCGCAGTTATTACTGTCAGAGATGGATCTAACAATCAGCTTTCATATCAGGTCATCGTCTCAAACGTTTTTAAAATGATAATCTCCGCAGCTACTGACAGGCTCTCATTTGATCAAATTCATGCATGGGGATTAGCACAAGGTGGAGTGCAACTGCCCGGAGCTACGGACGCAAAGCCAATAATCAAAGCATTCCTCGAAAATTTCACTGAACTTAATGTTTTTTTGAGACGCATCGATCCGGGCATGGATCCTCGTTATAAAGTGCGATGGCAGGCACCGACGAAAAACAATATAGTTGCCGGTCATTACCTAAAAGAAAACGGCACTCCCAATGCGATCGCATATGGACCAACAGGAGTTGGTGGGTTTGAGGGGCCAGCTTTCACTTTTGTGCCGACATCCTGAGAGAAAAGTGCGCGTTATCAGGGACAGACCACGGTTTCCCCTGATCTTCGTCCGACTTTTTGCCTTTTAAACTGAAGTGTTTAAAAGACACCTCCAGACACGCCTTTCAGGCTACAAATTCTTGCGCCATTGCCTACAGCTACGCCAGAATCCGCCGGCTTGTGCGCTTTGGGGTCGGGTTCTATTGTGGGTCGGTCGCTGACGAATCAGCGATCGGGTTTAGCGACTCGGACCATCTCAGTGCATCAGCGTTCGTGGCTTCGTTGTGGGACTTTTCGCCCGCAATTACGTTATGGCGGCTGTATGCGGGAGACCTTTGGGTCTACCGGGGTGCCTGTGACCGGTTCGCTAACCTGCGTACAGCTGCCACCTTCACTTGTTTAGCGACAGGGAAAGAGTGGCTCCATAACCTCAGGAGCTTCACCATGATCAAACCAACACCCAACCCACCCGAAACCGACCCCACCTCCCCCTACGAATCCCTCGATTCAAAAAAACTCCACGACGCCGCCGACCGCGCGCTCGATCACTACCTCTGCCCACCCGGCTCCACGCCGCCGCCACGTAAAACCCGCCGGATGTACGCGGTCACTGCGGACTTCAAAAACGAGGAACTGCTGGCGGATGCCTGCGAAACCCTCGCCTCAGCCAGAACCATCGCCCATGACTTCGCCCATCTCATACCGGCGTCGCAGCGCAGGACTTTGCTGGGGATTGCGCAATTGATCATGCTCGGCGAGCTGGCGGTGAATCGGGTGATGGATAATCTGGAGTTGCCGCAGTAGCGAGAATCCGCGACAAGCCCTGAGTAAGGCGTAGTGGCTGCTGACGTCTTCGTCGGATCGCCGCCCGGAGCAAGCCCGCTCCCACAGGGATCTGCGCCGTTCACAGATCCCTGATACACCGCCGAACCTCTGGGAGCGGGCTTGCCCGCGAAGGCGACCTCACAGCCAAAACAAGTCTTCAGGCATAAAAAACGCCGCACCGTGCAATCGGGACGGCGTTTTTTAACGCTGGTTACTGCGCAGTCAGTATCTGCTTGGGCGCAATGTTGCCGAAGCCCAGTTGCTTGCCATTGACGTAGCGCGTACCCCGCAAAATCTGCTCACCTTCGACCTCAACGAAGTCCTCATCCATGTACATCAGCACGACCTTGGTCACTGGCGCAATGACTCCAGGGATCATCAGATCGGTTTGCAGCAGATTGAGCGCCCAATGAAACTGGATGACCGGCAAATCTCCGATTTCGATCTGACCCGTGTCATCCAGCGATCTGAAGTCTCTGCGTGCTGTCACGCGGAATTTTCGCCCGACCTGCACAAACTCCGGTTTGCCATAACGCACCTGCAGATGAGGGCCGGTCGCCCATTGATCGTTGTAATAACCAGGCGAGGTGAAGAGTTCGAACAGCGCCTGATTATCGCGGATGCTTCCCGCTGCACTGAACAGGTAGTTGTAGGAATAGTGGTAAGCCAGGCCGTCCAGTTCAGGCCTGATCGCGTTGATCGGGTTGTCGAGATAATCCGGGATATAAGCATTGGCCATCTGTTTGAAATGGGTGAAATCCAGATCCATGTCGAAAGTGATGGTGTAACGGATGGCCCGCTCCTTGGGGTTCTGTTCCAGTCGCCCTGAAACATATTCCAGGCCCATGCCCTCGAGTTTTCGGTAAATGCGCTCTGCCATGATCGTACGCTCCTGGGTCGGTAAACTTGCGCCCCTATTTCGACGTCATGGCCAGCCGTCCGTCTACTGTAAGAGTTGACAGGTGGATGGCATTTCCAGACCAACGGTCTCTCTGGAAAAGGCGACGGATTTATTTAACCAGTGATTTAACATCGGGGTTTGATCGAGATTTTTCTGCTGACCGGGATGGCCCTTTCGCGAGCAAGCTCGCTCCCACAGGGAAATGTATTGCAAATGTGGGAGCGAGCTTGCTCGCGAAGGGGCCACTGAAGTCAGTGCAAATCGCCTTTTAAACTCAGGCGTTTAAAAGACACCTTCAGACACGTCTCACAGGCTACAAATTCTTGCGCCATTGCCTACAGCTACGCCAGAATCCGCCGGCTTGTGCGCTGTGGGGTCGGGTTCTATTGTGGGTCGGTCGCTGACGAATCAGCGATCGGGTTTAGCGATCCGATACCTTACAGATGCTCAATCCCCTGTCTCAATTGCAGCTTTGTCTATCTGCACTTGGCGTCATGGTGGCTGTGCGTGGGAGACCTTCGGGTCTACCCGGGGTTTCTGTGACCCGGATCGCTAACCTGCGTACAGCCGCCACCTTTACTTGTTTAGCGATGAGCCGTGGCGGCTAAATCAACCACGGAGTCTCACCATGATCAAACCAACACCCAACCCACCCGAAACCGACCCCACCTCCCCCTACGAATCCGTCGATTCAAAAAAGCGAAGGCGACCTCACGGCCAGCACATGTCTTCAGGTATAAAAAAACCGCCACCCCGTTGAATCGGGCCGGCGGTTTTTTCGTTTCAGCGGCTTTGCGATCGATTGCTCAATACCGGAGGATTTTCACTTTTCCATTCTTGCTTCTGGGCAATTCGAACTCGACTTCGCCGCCCACTTTGACGTTCGCCTGCTGAGCATTAACCAATGGAATACTGAATCGGTATTCTTTGGCGGTCAGAAAAAAAACCGTGGCTTCGGCAAAGGAAAGGGATCGTCCCGAGGCCTTCGGCGTGATGGTGCCCCTTCCGGTTTTTTCATCGTAGCTGCTGAAAATACCTTTCATTGCCTTGCTCCTTTGCACTCGCCCGCATGACCGCGCCAGGTTCGCGGCAGCACCTTGCATCAAACCGCAAAATCACAGCGAGCGCACCTGTCAGAGTTGACAGTAATGGGGGATCGCAGACCAATGGCTGTACAGCAATGTCAGGAATCGCGGCGCAAGTCCGGCGGAATCGGCAAGTCGTCCTTGAGCGGATCCGGGCGCTTGCCCTTGCCGGCGCGGAACTGGCGGATCTGGTAGACGTAAGCCAAGACCTGGGCAACCGCCAGATACAGCCCGCCGGGGATTTCCTGCTCAAGCTCAGTGGAGTAATAGATCGAACGCGCCAGCCCCGGCGACTCGAGGAGCATGACGTTGTTGGCCACGGCGATTTCGCGGATTTTCAACGCCAAGAAGTCGCTGCCCTTGGCCAGCAGTATCGGCGCCCCGCCCTTCTCCGAGTCGTACTTGAGCGCGACGGCGTAGTGGGTCGGGTTGGTGATGACCACGTCGGCGTCGGGAATCGCCGCCATCATCCGGCGCTGGGACATTTCGCGCTGGGTCTGGCGGATGCGCTGTTTGACCTCCGGGCGCCCCTCCTGATCCTTGTGTTCGTCGCGCACTTCCTGCTTGGTCATCAGCAGTTTCTTGTGCGCCTCCCAGAGCTGCACCGGCACGTCGACGGCAGCGATGATGATCAGGCCGCAGGCCAGCCACAAGGTGCTCCAGCCGACCAGAGTAACGCTGTGAATGATCGCCATTTCAAGCGGTTCATGGGCGATCCGCAAAAAGTCATCGACGTCTGATAACAACACCACCAACGCCACACCCAGGGTGATCAAAAACTTGGCCAGTGCCTTGAGCAACTCAACCACTGACTTGAACGAAAACATCCGTTTCAGGCCTGCAGCGGGATTCATCCGGCTGAACTTAGGGGCCAGGGAACCGGCCGCAAACAGCCAGCCACCGAGGGAAATCGGCCCGATCAACGCCGCGAGCAACAGGGTGATCATGATCGGCTGGATCGCCAACAGCGCCATCTGGCCCGACTGCAACAGAAACGCACCCATGGAGCCCTGATCCATGATCACTTCGCGTGACAGCGTGAAGTTCAGGCGCATCAGCTCCATCAGGTCTTCGGCCAGCATGCCGCCGAACACCAGCAGCGCACCGGCACCGGCCATGGTCACGGCCAGGGTATTGAGTTCTTTGGAACGGGCAATCTCGCCCTTCTCACGGGAGTCCTTTTTACGTTTCTCCGTGGGGTCTTCTGTTTTGTCCTGACCGCTTTCGCTCTCTGCCATGAGTCAGCGCGCCCGTGCCAGTTCGCGTAACAGCTGCAAGGCCTCGGTGGCCAGCGGCTGGTACTGATTGAGAATGTCCGCCAGCCCGACCCAGACGATGAACAGACCGAGCACCAAGGTCAGCGGAAAACCGATGGAGAAAATGTTCAGTTGTGGCGCCGCGCGGGTCATCACGCCAAACGCGATGTTGACCACCAGCAACGCCGTCACCGCCGGCAGCACCAGCAACAACGCCGCACCGAGGACCCAGCCGAGTTTGCCGGCCAGCTCCCAGTAATGCGCGGTCATCAGACCGCTGCCGACCGGTAGCGTGGTGAAGCTTTCGGTGAGCACTTCGAAGACCACCAGGTGGCCGTTCATCGACAGGAACAGCAACGTCACGAGCATGGTGAAAAACTGCCCGATCACCGCCACCGACACGCCGTTGGCCGGGTCGACCATCGAGGCGAAGCCCATGCCCATCTGGATCGCCACGATCTGCCCCGCGACGGCAAAGGCCTGGAAAAACAGCTGCAGGGAAAACCCGAGTACCGCACCGACGAGAATCTGCTCGGCAATCATCAGCAAACCGCTGAGATCCAGCGGGCTCACCGCTGGCATCGGCGGCAGGCTCGGCGCAATGCACACGGTGATCGCTACGGCGAAATACAGGCGGATCCGCCGCGACACCAGCGTGGTGCCGAACACCGGCATCACCATCAGCATCGACGCGACGCGAAACAGCGGCAACATGAACGAGGCCACCCAGGTACTGATCTGGGTGTCGGTCAGCTGAAGCAGCGATTGCATGGCTTAGCCGATGACCATCGGGATGTTTTTGTACAACTGAATGATGTACTCCATGAACGTCTGCACGATCCACGGACCGCCGATGATGAGGGTCACCAGCATCACCAGCAGACGCGGCAGGAAGCTCAGGGTCTGTTCGTTGATCTGCGTCGCAGCCTGGAACATCGCCACCAGCAAACCTACCAACAGGCTCGGCACCACCAGAATCGCGACCATCAATGTGGTCAGCCAAAGGGCTTCACGAAAGATATCGACCGCAACTTCCGGCGTCATGGCGAGACACCTCCAAAACTGCTGGCCAGGGTGCCGATGATCAGCGCCCAGCCATCGACCAGCACGAACAGCATGATTTTGAACGGCAGCGAGATGATCAGCGGCGAGAGCATCATCATACCCATCGCCATCAGCACACTGGCCACGACGAGGTCGATGATCAGGAACGGAATGAAGATCATGAAGCCGATCTGGAACGCGGTTTTAAGCTCGGAGGTGACGAACGCCGGCACCAGAATGGTCAGTGGCGCCTGATCCGGGGTGGCGATGTCGGTGCGCTTGGACAGACGCATGAACAGCTCCAGATCGCTGGTGCGGGTCTGGGCGAGCATGAAGTCCTTGATCGGCACCTGGGCTTTTTCTACCGCTTGCTGAGCGGTGAGTTTTTCCGCCAGATACGGTTGCAGCGCATCATTGTTCACCCGGTCGAACACCGGGGCCATGATGAACAGGGTCAGGAACAGCGCCATGCCGGTGAGGATCTGGTTCGACGGCGTCTGCTGCAGGCCGAGGGCCTGACGCAGGATCGAGAAGACGATGATGATCCGGGTGAAACTGGTCATCAGAATCACGGCCGCCGGAATGAAGCTCAGGGCGGTCATGATCAGCAGGATCTGCAGACTGACCGAATATTCCTGCGCGCCATCGGCGTTGGTGCCCAGCGTGATCGCCGGGATCGACAACGGATCGGCGGCGAACGCCAGCGGCGCGGCCAGCAACAGGGCCAGCGTCAAGACGATGCGTAACGCACCCATTACTTCTTATCCTTCTGATCCTTGCCGAGAATCTTCAGCAGTTGCTGGGCAAATTCCGGCGTCGCTTTCTCACTGGCGCTGGGCACCTCGACCGGCTCCTTGAGCACATGCAGCGCGGTGATGGTGCCGGGGCTGAGGCCGAGCAGAATCTGCTCGTTGCCGACCTGCACCAACAGCAATCGGTCACGCGTACTGAGTGCGCGCGAACCGATCAGCTCGATCACCTGGCCCTTGCCCGCTGGACCGGCCTGCTGCACTCGGCGCAATAGCCAGGCGAGGAAGAAGATCAACCCCAGCACCAGCAACAGGCCGAACACCAGTTGCGTCAGTTGCCCGGCCACGCCGCTGTTGACCATCGGCGCGGTGGCAGCCGGCACGGTCGTGGCTGTCGACGGCTCGGCGGCCAGCACGCTCAATGGCAATGCCAGCAAAGCCCAGAGAAACCGTTTCACTCAGCGCAGCTTCTTGATGCGTTCGCTCGGGCTGATCACGTCAGTCAGGCGGATGCCGAACTTTTCGTTGACCACCACCACTTCACCGTGCGCGATCAGCGTGCCGTTGACCAGCACATCGAGCGGCTCGCCAGCGAGACGATCAAGCTCGATCACCGAACCTTGGTTGAGTTGCAGCAGGTTGCGGATGTTGATGTCGGTGCTGCCGACTTCCATCGAGATCGACACCGGGATATCGAGGATCACGTCGAGGTTCGGGCCGTCGAGGGTCACCGGATCGTTGTTCTTCGGCACGCTGCCGAACTCTTCCATCGGCAGACGCGAGCCGCTGGCTGCGTCGGCGGCCAGCAGGGCGTCGATGTCAGCTTGACCGTCACCGGTTTCTTCCAGGGCCGCAGCCCATTCGTCAGCCAGTGCCTGGTCGTCCTGGGCGTTCATATCGTCGTTCATCATGTGTCCTCGGCGGGCAACAATTCAGCTAAATGTGTGGGGGTAAAAGCGCCGCTTCAGCGACGCTCGATCGGCTCGATCACCTGCAACGCGAGGTTGCCTTTGTGCGAGCCCATCTTGACCTTGAAGGCCGGCACGCCGTTGGCGCGCATGATCATTTCGTCCGGCATTTCGACCGGGATCACATCCCCCGGCTGCATGTGCAGGATGTCGCGCAGCTTCAACTGGCGGCGCGCGACGGTGGCGCCAATCGGCACGTCGACATCGAGCACGTCCTGGCGCAGGGCGTTGACCCAGCGCTCGTCCTGATCGTCGAGGTCCGACTGGAAACCGGCGTCGAGCATTTCGCGCACCGGCTCGATCATCGAGTACGGCATGGTCACGTGCAGGTCGCCGCCACCGCCGTCGAGTTCGATGTGGAAGGTGGAGACCACGATCGCTTCGCTCGGGCCGACGATGTTAGCCATGGCCGGGTTCACTTCCGAGTTGATGTACTCGAAATTGACTTCCATGATCGCCTGCCAGGCTTCTTTCAAATCGACGAAGGCCTGCTCCAGCACCATGCGCACCACGCGCAGTTCGGTCGGGGTGAATTCACGCCCTTCGATCTTGGCGTGACGGCCGTCGCCGCCGAAGAAGTTGTCCACCAGTTTGAACACCAGTTTGGCGTCGAGGATGAACAGCGCGGTACCGCGCAACGGTTTGATCTTGACCAGATTGAGGCTGGTCGGCACGTACAGCGAGTGCACGTATTCACCGAACTTCATCACCTGTACGCCACCGACGGCAACGTCCGCCGAGCGGCGCAGCATGTTGAACATGCTGATGCGGGTGTAACGGGCAAAACGCTCGTTGATCATTTCCAGAGTCGGCATGCGTCCACGGACGATGCGATCCTGGCTGGTCAGGTCGTAGCTTTTGACACTGCCGGGTTCGGCAGCGTTATCGGTCTGTACCAGACCATCGTCGACGCCATGCAACAGCGCGTCGATTTCATCCTGGGACAGCAGATCCTGCACGGCCATGTCGTGTTCCTACTGCAGTACGAAATTAGTGAAAAGCAACTGTTCGATCACCACTTTGCCCAGCTCTTTCTGCGCCACTTCCTGGACGCTGGCGGTGGCCTTCTGGCGCAACATCTCTTGGCCGACCGGGGTCGCCAAAGTGGCGAAATCCTGACCGGAGAAGAGCATCACCAGGTTGTTGCGGATCACCGGCATGTGCACTTTGAGCGCTTCCAGATCGGCCTGATTACGCGCCAGCATGGTAATGCTCACCTGCATGTAGCGCTGACGGCCGTTCTGGTTGTAGTTGGCGACAAACGCCGGCGCCATCGGCTCGAAAATCGCTGGCTGCTTGCCGACGGGCGCCGCATCGGCGGCCTCAGCAGGCTTGCTCTGGGCACTGTGCATGAAGAACCAGGTCGCCCCCACGGATGCACCAATGGCCAGTAGCAACGCCAGCACGATCACAATGATCAGCTTGAGTTTGCCTTTGGTTGCGGGGTCTTTCACTGCTGCTGTTTCGCTCTTCGCCATGCCAATAATCCGTCACTAATCGGGTTTTCACAGTCGCACGGCAAGGCAAGAGCAAGTGTTATGCCAGAAGTGTCGGTGGTAGTGGAGACAACGCTAAAGTCAAAGGCACCCTCACCCCAGCCCTCTCCCGGAGGGAGAGGGGGCCGACCGAGTTGTTTTGTCGTGATACATCGACCTGAAAGACCGAGTCGAATATGGATTCGGCGCAAGATAATCAGGTCGGCGCACGTCCCGAGCATCCCCCAATCAGTCCCCTCTCCCTCCGGGAGAGGGCCAGGGTGAGGGTGTTCAGGGGCCGACTGAACTGTCAGACGTCAAACATCGACCTGAAAGACCCAGTCGATTATGGATTCACAGCAGAATTAACCGGTCGGCGCACGTCCCGAGCATCCCCCGATCAGTCCCCTCTCCCTCCGGGAGAGGGCCAGGGTGAGGGTGTTCAGGGGCCGACTGAAGTGTCAGACGTCAAACATCGACCTGAAAGACCCAGTCGATTATGGATTCACAGCAGAATTAACCGGTCGGCGCACGTCCCGAGCATCCCCCGATCAGTCCCCTCTCCCTCCGGGAGAGGGCTAGGGTGAGGGGCTCTTGATTTTGATCAGGCGTAATAGTCGACAGCGCTGCTGCCAATCACGCTGGTGGTTTGCGCAGCAACTTCAGCAATAGCGGCAGGCGCCAACTCTTCATCCGCCGAATCGAGGCGACCGCCAGCAGCGCTGGTGCGGCCATTCTGCCCCTGCTGAGCCTGCTCCTGACCTTGCTGGCCCTGCCAGCCACGACTCTGGTCGGAGACATTGACGTCGACCTGGCCCATGCCCTGCTGGTTGAACATGTCGCGCAAGCGATGCATCTGACCATCCAGCGCCTCACGCACACTCGGGTGCGCACTCATGAACGTGACCTGGGTCTGTTGATCCGGGACCATGTTCACGCGAATGTCCAGACGCCCCAGCTCCGCTGGCTGCAACTGAATGTCCGCCGCCTTGAGATTGGCGCTCGACAGATACATGACGCGGTTGACGATTTCTTCGGTCCAGCCACTCTGATGCATGGCGATCGGTTGATTCACCGGCACCGCGTTCGCGGTCTTCGGGGTGGCGGCCTGAGTCAGTGCCGCCAGACGGTTGGCGAAGTCATCGACGCGGGTATCGCTGGTCGCTGTCTTGAGATCTTTGAGGCCATCGTCGATCAAGCCGCTGAACGCTTTGTCGCCGCCCTGACTGGTGCTGTCCTTGTCGGCTTGCACGTCGAGCATGCTGGCCATGCCAGCAGCGAAGTTCTGCGCCGCAGTCAATTCGCCGTCGGCTTGAGCCTGAGCCGGCGAAGCCTTCGGTTGCGCCTGGCTGGCGGCGGAAATGTGGCCGCCCTGCTCCATCGCCATGCGCACGGCCGGCATCGAGTCGAGGGGATCAGCCGAAGGGTCGAAATCGCTATCGGTGGTCGGTGCCGGATCTTTGACCACTCCCGGCAAAACGGCAAGCGCGGGGGTTTCGGCTTCGGGCTGGGCGGCGGCCGGGGCTTGCACTACTGGCGCGCTGACAACCGGCTGCACAGCAACGACCAAGGCCGGATCAAGTGTCGGGTCAACCGGTGCCGCATCAACCACCGGCGTCTGGGCAGTGTTGCTGCTGTCGTCGCTGCTGGCGGTAGTGTCATCGGTCGCCGTGGTTTTATCGGCAGGCAAGTCGTTGCCGCTATCGGCAACCGCCGGTTGCGCAGCGGCAGACTGATCCTTGCCGACATCCTTTTTACCGCTGTTGTCAGCGACCTTGTCACGCGAGGATTTGGGCGAATTGTCTGCGCTGGCAACCGGCTTGCTCGATCCCTGATCGGCGAACACTTTCGCGAAGCTTGAGGCTTTATCCCCGGTATCTACGGCCATGGCCGACGTTTTGGCCGAGGCGGCTTGCGCCTTGGCCTGAGCGGCATTCTGAAGAAGGATGTTGGGGGTCGCAGGCATGAAACGGTCTCCGCTGCACTGGGATCGTAGGTACAGTTGGGGGAGATAACTGCAAGTGCCGGGCCAGTTTTGCCCGGCGCTCGTGAAAAGCGCCGGACGGCGGGATCAATGGGTCAATGCGTGCTGTCGTTCATCTTCGTAAACCGGGCGAACTTCAGCAAATTCGCCACTGATCTCAGCGACCAGCTTGACGATTTCCGCCGGGCTCTTGTCTTTGGCGTCCGACTCCAGTTCCTGGCAGAGCGCCGCCAACCGCACAGCGCCCATGTTACTGGCGCTGCCCTTGAAGCTATGGGCAACCTCCGACAACACTTTGGCATCCGCTGTTTTTCGCAACTCAACCAAGCGACTTTCGGAATCCGCCAGAAAGGTATCCAGCAGCTCCGGATAACCCTCCTCCATGACTTCGCGCAGCACGCTCAGCGCCTCGCGATCAATATGTGTGTCAGCCACTTGCTCACTCCTTGATCAAGAATTGCGCGGATTATGCCTCAACCTCCCAGGAAAACTCCACGCGGGCACTACGACCTTCGTCCGACCAACTGGCGTTGCGCCCCAATTGCCGGACCAGACTGACGCCACGCCCCGACAAACGGACACCGTCCAGCGGCCGCTCCATGACCCGCGCCACATCAAAACCCTTGCCGCTGTCTTCCACGCAAATCACCAGACAACCGCCCTCGCCCCGTGGCTGCACCTGCAAATGCACGCGCACGAAACCGGCCTGCAGCGCTTCCAGCCGCTCATTGCGCTGCTGGTAGTAGCGCGCGAAACCCGCCGCATCGCGCTTGAGACTGGAATCCAGACCGAGCACGCCATGCTCCAGTGCGTTGGAATACAACTCGGCGAGCACGCTGTACAAAGCACCACTCTGCGCCCGCAACCCATGCACCTCAAGCAACAACTGCAACAGGTACGGCAACGGATTGAAACGTTTGAGCGTGGCGCCACGGAATTCGAAGCTCACCGACCAGTCCAGCGGACAGGACTGGCCGCTGTCGGAATACACCGGCGCCGACGGCTTGACCTGCGCCAGTTCCAGCAGGCTGACCTCGACCATGCTGACATCGTCGCGGGCCTCGCCGCGAAAATCCCGTAGCGCCTGCTCGATATCCTCGAACAAGCGGTCCGGCTCGCGATTGGCGGCAAACACCTGCTGCAAACGCTCGACACCGAACAGTTGATCAGTGGCGTCACTGGTGTCGATCACGCCGTCGGACAACAGGAACACCCGATCACCGGCGGTCATCGGATGCACCTCCGTACAGTCGTCGAACGCCTGCGCGCTCAACACCCCCAACGGCAAATGTCGCGCCGCCAGCGGCACACGCTCACCCGTGGCGATGCGATGCAGATAACCGTCGGGCATCCCGCCGTTCCACACCTCGACCGAACGTCGCTGAAAACTCAGACAGAGCAGCGTCGCGCAACAGAACATGTCCACCGGCAGGATGCGTTTGAGTTTGGCGTTCATTTCGCGCAGGGTTTCCGCCAGGCCGTAACCCTTGGCGGTCATGCCATAAAACACTTCGGCCAAGGGCATCGCCCCGACCGCTGCCGGCAGGCCATGACCGGTGAAATCCCCGAGCAATACATGCATGTCACCCGCCGGCGTGTAGGCCGCCAGCAGTAAATCGCCGTTGAACAACGCATAGGGAGATTGCAGGTAACGAATGTTCGGCGCGCTCAGGCAGCCGGAGTGCGCGACCTTGTCGAACACGGCTTTGGCCACGCGCTGTTCGTTGAGCAGGTAATCATGGTGTTTGGCGATCAGGTCGCGCTGTTGCAGCACCGTTGCCTGCAAGCGGCGCAAGCGATCCATCGCCTTGATTTTGGCGGCGAGGATCACGGGGTTGTAGGGCTTCGCCAGAAAATCGTCACCACCCGCCTCCAGACAACGGGCCAGCGCTTCGCTTTCGGTCAGCGACGTGAGGAAGATGATCGGCACCAGCGTTTCGCCCGCCAGCGCCTTGATCTGCCGCGCAGCTTCGAAGCCGTCCATGACCGGCATCATCGCGTCCATCAAGACCAGATCGGGTTGCTGGCGGCGAAACAGGTCAACCGCTTCGGCACCGTTGGCCGCCGTCAGAACCTGGTGACCCTGGCGGCGGACGATGGTCGACAGCAATAAGCGATCGGCGGCGCTGTCTTCGGCGATCAGAATGGTCAGCGGCTCTTGCGCCTGCATGGCCGTCAACTGATGTCGAAGAGTTTGTCGAAATTGGAGATGGCGAGGATCTTGCGCACGTCGGAGTTGCTGTTGACCACTCGCACGTCCGACTCGTCGCCGCCAGCGTGATCACGCAGCAGGAGCAGCATGCCCAGTGCGGAGCTGTCGAGGTAAGTGGCTTTCTTCAGGTCCACCACTATGGACTCAGGCTTCTCATTGAGTCGCTCATAAGACTCACGAAACTCCTGATGCCGACCGAAATCGAATCGCCCCTCGATCGAAATCGTCAGCTTTTTCCCATCTGAAGACACTTCTGTAACGACTGACATTGACTGGCTTCCTTGTCATTGACGAACCTGTACAAGGTTTAGCACTTGCACAGGGTTGCAGCAAGGTCAGAAGCCAGATCAAAAGATCGCAGCCTTCGGCAGCTCCTACACTGATCCCCCTGTAGGAGCTGCCGAAGGCTGCGATCTTTTGATCTTGTTCTAAAACGGATTCTGCCGTGGCAAGCGCTGCGACAACTCGTCGAGCAATTTCTGCTCGCGCTTGTCCTCAAGGCGTTGCGCCTCTTCGCGATAACGCTGCACCAGTTTGCGCAGCCCTTCGACCTTGGCGAATGCCTGTTGCCATTCCTCACGCGCCTTGTCGAGCTTGTTCTGGTGCCAGACCAGGCTTTGGCGCTGCTGATCAACCGCAGTGTCGAGTTGCGCCAGAAAACCCTGAAAGCCCAGCAACCATTGCCCGGTCACGCCGGTGGCGCCACGCACGATCCATTGTTCGGAGTAGTCCAGACGGAAGGCATTGAGGTCGGCGAGTTTGCTTTCGGCGACCTTCACCTGCCCCTGAAAATAGCCCAGGCGTTGCACGGCGGTTTTCTCGGCCTGTTCGGCCATGTCCACCACCGGCGCCAGACGCGCGGCTCGACTGACGGCGGCCATGACCGGTTAGCCGCCCGCCGCTGGGGCGAACAGGGTTTCGAGGTAAGCCTGGCTTTCGCCCATGTTGATTTTGTCGTTGAGGCCCTGACGCTGATAGCGCACCAACTGCGGTTGCAGGGAAATCGCCAGATCGGTCTCGCGGTCGCCACCGGCAACGTAGGCACCGACGCTGATCAGATCGCGGCTCTGCTGATAGCGCGACCACAACTGCTTGAAGTACTGCGCGCGCTGCATATGTTCGGGCGAGACCACCGCCGGCATCACCCGGCTGATCGACGCTTCGATGTCGATCGCTGGATAGTGCCCTTCCTCGGCCAGACGCCGCGACAGCACGATGTGGCCGTCGAGTACGCCTCGGGCCGAGTCGGCAATCGGGTCCTGCTGGTCATCGCCTTCGGACAACACGGTATAGAACGCGGTAATCGAACCGCCGCCCTTCTCTGCGTTACCGGCACGTTCAACGAGTTTCGGCAATTTGGCGAACACCGATGGCGGATAACCCTTGGTCGCCGGCGGCTCGCCGATTGCCAGGGCGATTTCCCGCTGCGCCTGAGCGAAACGGGTCAGCGAATCCATCAGCAACAGGACGTTCTTGCCCTTGTCGCGGAAATATTCGGCGATGCGCGTGCAGTACATCGCTGCGCGCAGACGCATCAGCGGCGCATCGTCCGCTGGCGAGGCAACCACGACGGAGCGTTTGAGGCCTTCTTCACCGAGGCTGTGCTCGATGAATTCCTTAACTTCCCGACCCCGCTCACCGATCAGACCAACGACGATAATGTCGGCCTCGGTGAAGCGCGTCATCATGCCCAGCAATACCGATTTACCGACACCGGTACCGGCAAACAGACCCAGACGCTGGCCACGCCCGACCGTCAGCAAACCGTTGATGCAACGGATGCCGACGTCGAGCGGCACGCTGATCGGGTCACGGTTGAGCGGGTTGATCGTCGGGCCGTCCATCGGCACCCAATCTTCGGCTTTCATGCCGCCCTTGCCGTCCAGCGCACGGCCGGCGCCGTCAAGCACGCGACCGAGCATGCTCATGCCCATCGGCAAACGCCCGGTATCAGCCAGTGGCACCACACGGGCACCCGGGGCGATGCCGGCGACGCTGCCGACCGGCATCAGAAAGACTTTGCTGCCGGAAAACCCCATGACTTCCGCTTCCACCTGGGACGGGTGATAGCTGTCGTCATTGATCACCAGGCAACGTGTGCCCATGGCGGCGCGCAGGCCTTCGGCTTCGAGGGTGAGGCCGACCATGCGCAGCAGGCGACCTTCAAGAATCGGCGCGCCGGCAATCTCGGTGGCCTCAGCGTAAGTGCTCAGGCGCTTGGCGAAACTGGTGCGTTCAAGGCGCATCGGGGTTGTCCGCGAGCGGCTCGTCAGGGACAGCCGCCGGTTTTACGTCTTCTGGAATGTCCAGGCTCAGATCCGCTTCAGCCGGGTGCAAAGCCTGTTCGTGCAACTGATCGAACAGCTTGGCCATAACCTGACCAACGCGGGTTTCAATGCTGGCATCGATGCGGCTGTGCTCGGTTTCAACCCGGCAGCCGCCCGGCAACAGCGCTTCGTCCTCGACGATGCGCCAGGTTTCCTCATGACGCTCGCGCAGGGCCTTGGCCTGCTCGAAATCCTGCGGATTGACGTACAGGCGCACGTTGTCGACGCCCAGCGGCAACAGCTTGAGCGCATCGCGCATGACGTGTTCGATCTGGCTGGAATCGATGGCCAGCTCGCGCTTGATCACCTGTTTGGTGATGTGCTGCACGAGGTCGACCAGCGACTTTTCGATCTGCGTGTCTTGCTCAGCGATCGGTTCGAACAGGTTCGCCATCAGTTGCTCAAGGCTGGCGAGTTTGGCGCTTAGCGCTACCTCGGCTTCTTGGCGCACCTTGAGCGTGGCGCTGTGAAAACCCTCTTTCTCGCCGATGCCGAAGCCTTCGTTGTAAGCCTCCTGACGGATACTTTCGAGTTCTTCCAAAGTCAGTGGCTGGACTTCTTCCAGCGGCACTTCTTCCATTTCCGGCGGTTCGGGTTCCGGCTCAGGCTCGGGTTCCGGCTTCGGCGGATCGAAGCTGGGCATGGCCCAGGATTCGAAACCACGGACATCGCGGGCACGGATCAGATCCGTCACATCGTCGTCGTGCTTGTCCATGGGCTTAGATCATTTCCTCGCCACCCTTGCCGCCGAGTACGATCTCGCCGGCTTCGGCCATACGACGGGCAATGGTGAGGATTTCCTTCTGCGCGGTTTCGACGTCGCTGACGCGTACCGGGCCTTTGGCCTCGAGGTCGTCGCGCAACAGTTCGGCGGCACGTTTGGACATGTTCTTGAAGATCTTTTCTTTGACGCCTTCGTCGGAACCCTTGAGGGCCAGCACCAGCACGTCGGAAGACACTTCGCGCAACAATGCCTGAATGCCTCGGTCGTCGACATCGGCGAGGTTGTTGAACACGAACATGAGGTCTTCGATCTGACCGGACAGGTCTTCGTCGACTTCGCGGATCGAGTCCATGAGCTGGCCTTCGATCGAGCTGTCGAGGAAGTTCATGATGTCGGCCGCGCGCTTGATGCCACCCAGGGTGGTGCGCGAAGCATTCGAGTTGCCGGAGAACTGCTTCTCGAGAATCTGGTTCAGCTCTTTCAGTGCCGCAGGCTGCACGGTGTTCAACGACGAGACGCGCAGGATGATGTCCAGACGCACCTTGTGGTCGAAGTTGCCGAGCACTTCACCGGCCTGATCCGGATCGAGGTACGCGACCACGATCGCCTGAATCTGCGGGTGTTCGTAACGGATCACGTCGGCAACGGCGCGCGGCTCCATCCATTTCAGGCTGTCGAGGCCACTGGTGTTGCCACCGAGCAGGATGCGGTCGATCAGGCCGTTGGCCTTGTCTTCACCCAGTGCCTGGGTGAGCATTTTGCGCACGTAGTCGTCGGAACCAACGCCGAGGCTGGTCTGGTCGCCGACGATGTCGACGAACTCGCTCATGACCTGCTCGACCTGTTCGCGATGGACGTTGCCCATCTGCGCCATGGCCACGCCGACGCGCTGAACCTCTTTGGGGCCCATGTGGCGCAGCACTTGTGCGGCATCGGTCGAACCCAGGGACAGCAGCAGAATCGCGGCTTTGTCGACCTTGTTCAGTTTGACGGTTGCGGCTCGGTTATCACTCATCTGCGTTAATCCACTCTTTCACGACCTGAGCCACGCGACCCGGATCCTCGGCCACCAGACTCTTGATTGCATTCAGTTGTGCGTCATAACCCTCACTTGGGCTCGGCAACAGAATGCTCTGCGGACCACCGAGGCTCACGCGGTCGTTGGAAAGTTCGCCGTCCAGGCCGCCCATCCCGCCGAGTTCCACGTCGCTGCCAAGACCGGCCAGCTCCTTGCCTTTGCCGCCACCGGTGATGTTGTTGAGCACCGGACGCAGCACACCAAACACCAGCACCAGGATGAACAACACACCCAGCACTTGTTTGACGATGTCCCAAAACCATGGCTGGGAGTAGAACGGAATATCGGCAATCACTTCGCCGCGCTCGGCGGAGAACGGCATGTTGATCACGCTGACGCTGTCGCCACGGCTGGCGTCGAAACCGACGGCGTCCTGGACCAGACGGGTGAAGCGCGCCAATTCGTCGGCACTCCACGGCGCACGGGTGGTTTCACCGTTGGCGGCGTTAACCTTGACCTGATCGTCGACCACCACCGACACCGACAGACGATTCAGGCGACCCTGCTGCTGTTTGGTGTGGCTGATGGAACGGTCGAGTTCGAAGTTCTTCGTCGATTGCTGACGCTTGTCGGCCGGGTACGGCGCGAGCATCGGCTGGCCGGTGGCCGGGTCCATGATCTGCTGACCGTTGGCATCAACCAACGGCTGTCCTGGCTGCACCATCGCGGCCGGCGCTGCGGTGCCACCGGTGGTTTGCGGCGCCGAAGCTGGCGCGGGCGGCTGGTTGCTCAGGGCACCCGGCACACCTTGCGGGCCATTGCTGGCGGTGCGTTGTTCGTTGACCGACTGCTCGCTGCGCAACGCCGGTTGATCCGGGTTGAACTGCTCGGCCGTCGACTCGACGGCATTGAAGTCGATATCGGCCGAGACTTCCGCCTTGTAGCGATCGTTGCCCAGTACCGGTTGCAGAATGTTGTGCACGCGCTGGGTGAGCATGCTTTCCATGCGACGGCTGTAATCGAACTGCTTGCCGGCCATGGTCATTTCGGAGTTCTCCGCCTGATCAGAGAGCAAGGTGCCCTTCTGGTCGACGACGGTGATCTGCGATTTGCTCAGCTCGGGAACAGAAGTCGCCACCAGATTGATGATCGCAATCACCTGGCCTGGCTCCAGCGAACGACCGGAGTACAGCTCAACCAATACCGAAGCACTTGGCTTGCGCTCATCACGCACGAACACCGAGCTCTTTGGAATCGCCAGGTGCACGCGGGCACCCTTGACGTTGTTCAGGCTGGAGATGGTCCGCGCCAGTTCACCTTCGAGGCCGCGACGATAACGCGTCGCTTCCATGAACTGGCTGGTGCCCAGACCTTGTTCCTTGTCGAGGATTTCGAAACCGATGTTGCCGTCGCTGGGAGTGACACCAGCTGCGGCGAGTTTCATCCGCGCACGGGACAAATCGTCGGCCTTGACCAGCAAGGCACCGGAGTTCGGTTCGACGTTGTAAGGAATGTCGGCGGCGGCCAGGGTGTCCATGACCTGCTTGGCGTCCATGCCGGCAAGGCTGCCGTACAACGGACGATAATCCGGCTGCTGCGACCACAGCACCACGGCAAAGCCAATCGCCACGCTCGCAGCCAGGCCGACCAACAGGCCCACCTGACGCAGCATGGTCATCTCGGAGAGGTTTTCCAGGAAGGACAGGCCGAACAGCGGCGGTTTGCCGTCTATCGGGGTGGCCTTGGCCGGAACGTTATCGGCGACTGCTTCTGCCATGACTCAATCTCGTCCTTAAACCGGCATCTGCATGATGTCTTGATAAGCCTGAACCAGCTTGTTGCGCACCTGGGTCAGAGCCTGGAACGACACGCTGGCTTTTTGCGAAGCGATCATCACGTCCGTCAGATCGACGCCGCTCTTGCCCACTTCAAATGCGTTGGCCAACTGAGTCGACGCGGTCTGGGTATCGCTGACCTTATTGATCGCCTGACCGAGCATGTCGGAAAAGCTGCTGCCCGCCAGTTCAGGGACAGCGGTCGTCGATTTCGGTGCAGACATGGCATCCAGCTTCATGGCCTTCATGTCTGTCATCAACCGATTAAATTCAATACCTTGGCTCATGGTCTACTCTCTTGGGCGGCCCGCAATTTTTTGACACTCACTCGGCGGGTACACAGGTATTAGCAACAAGGGTGCCAGCTCATGGGCAGCCCTTTCAGAAAAGCATTTTCAATTTTTTGCGGCACGTCTCAGGTGGCGAACAGATAACCTTCGACGTCCATCCCGGCATCACGCATTTGCGCCAGTTTGTAGCGCAGGGTGCGCGGGCTGATGCCGAGTTTTTCCGCCGCCTCCTTGCGCCGTCCACGCTCGGTGCGCAGGGTGTCGATGATCATCTGAAACTCCCGGCGGCGCAGGTCATCGCCCAGTGCACCGGCAGAATCCGCTTCGATCTCTACCTCGCGAATCACCGCAGAAACCGCAGCGGCGACGGGTATCGCGGTGTACGTCACGGGACCGGCCAGACAGAAATCCTGCGGCTGAATCAAGCCGCCCTGCTGCAGAATCAGCGCACGCTGAATGGCGTTATCCAGTTCACGCACATTGCCCGGCCACGGGTAAGCGGTCAGGCAGGCTTGTGCGTCAGGCGAGAGTTTCGCCGCCGCATGCTTCATTTTATTGACGTGTTTGGCCAACAACCTTTCGGCCAGCGGCAGGATATCGGCAGTGCGCTCGCGAAGTGGACGCCAGGCGAGAGGGAAAACCGACAAACGGTAATAAAGGTCTTCACGGAAACGCCCCGCCGCCACTTCGCCCGCCAAGTCGCGGTTGGTGGTGGCGACCACGCGAATATCCAGAGCGATCGGCTTGCGCGCGCCCACCCGCTCGACTTCACGCTCCTGCAGCACGCGCAGCAGTTTGGCTTGCAGGCCAAGGGGCATTTCAGATATTTCGTCGAGCAGTAATGTACCGCCGTCCGCCTGTTCGAATTTGCCGGCTTGCGCCGCGATGGCACCGGTAAACGAACCCTTCTCGTGACCGAACAGCGTCGCCTCGAGCATGTTGTCCGGGATCGCCGCGCAGTTGATCGCAATGAACGGCTGGCTGGCGCGATGGGATTGCTGGTGAATGTAACGCGCCAGCACCTCTTTACCGGTACCGGACTCGCCGGAAATCAACACGGTGGAATCACTGCGCGCCACTCGTGCGGCCAATTCGAGAAGCTGCGCACTGGCCGGTTCAACGGCAATCGGGCCTTCACTTTCGCTCGCGCCAATAATAGTGCCCAGTGCATGCCGCGCCACCAGGTCAAGCAAAGCCCTGGGCTCAAAAGGCTTGACCAGATAGTCCGCCGCGCCTTGACGCATCGCATCGACTGCGCGCTCGACCGCGCCGTGCGCCGTCATCAGCAACACCGGCAATTGCGGCTGGCGGGCACGCAGCAGGGCGAGCAATTGATGACCGTCCATGCCCGGCATATTGACGTCACTGACCACCAGACTGAACGCCTCGCGCCCTACCGCCGTCAGCGCATCTTCAGCGCAACCGACCGCGTGGTAATCGTGGCCGGCCAGCAGCAACGTATCGGCCAGTGCCTCGCGCAACGAGCGGTCATCCTCGACCAGCAAAACCTTGATGCCCATGGCTCTCACTCAGCTCCCTGTACAGCGGAAAACAGCGGCAGGATCACCTGCGCGCACGTGCCGCGCCCGACCCGCGAACGCAGCAGCAATTCTCCCTGATGCGCACGGGCCACAGCCTTGACCACGGTCAGGCCCAGGCCGGTGCCAGTAACTTTGGTAGTAAAAAATGGCTCGCCGAGCCGTGCCAGAACAGCTGGCTCGATCCCGCTGCCGCTGTCGCTGATGCACAGGCGCAGACTGTTGCCGCGCCTGTAGCAATGCACTTTCAGGCGAACGTCGCCGGCACTGGCCTGAATCGCGTTTTCAATCAGATTCAACAGCGCCCCGACCAGCGTGTCGCGATTGCATAGCAGCTCGCCGGCATGACTGTCGCACTGCCAGCGGATTGGCAGATCCTGCACATGCGTCAGCGCTGCCGCTTGCAGGGCCTGCATCAAGGCATTCGGGGTCAGGCGATCGGTCAGCGGCAATTCACCGCGCGCAAACACCAGCATGTCGCGCACTTGATGCTCGAGCTCATGCAAACGTTCTTTCAGACGCCCGGCGAAACGCTGCTGAGTAGCGACAGGCAGCTCTTGCTCAGTCAAATGACTGGCGTAGAGCAAAGCGGCAGACAGTGGCGTGCGGATCTGATGCGCCAGCGACGCGACCATGCGCCCCAGCGAGGACAAACGCTCATGGCGCGCCAGCTGGTCTTGCAGATGACGGGTTTCTGTCAGGTCGTTGAGCAGCACCAATTGCCCCGGCTCGGCGTCCAGCGAGCGGGTGGCAATCGACAGGCGCCGACCGTTTTTCAGGGAGATTTCGTGACCGTCGTCTTCACGCGGGGCAAAGCAGCGGGCAATGACGTGGCGCCACAATTCGCCCTCAAGCGGCAGGCCGAGCAACTCGATGGCAGCCGGGTTGGCCTCATGCACCATGCCGTGGCCGTCGATGACGATGACACCACCGGGCAACAGATCAAGAAGGTTTTGCAGACGATTGGCCAAGCGCTCTTTTTCCGCCAGCTCTTGCATGCGCTGAGCGCTGACCACTGCCAGCTCACCCTTGAGCTCGGTTACCCGCGCCTCAAGCATGCTGTAGGAGTCTGTCAGTTGGCTGGACATATGGCTGAACAGCTCGAAAGCCTGCTCAAGACCCTGTCGGCTTGCCTGTTCTACGGAGGACGGTTGCCCCTCGGGACTGGAGGCAGAAGACATCTGGGCGGCTTGGGGCATTGTGCTTCTCGCTTGGCTGACCGTCAGTTAAACGGAACGTTGCGAGGGCTGTAGCAATACCCGTGCCTAAAAAAAATCGCTTACAAATGAAGCGGTTGAAAAACAGGCGTCAATCATCCGCCTGTTCATCACCATCGCGTCGGCTCATGCCGTACTTGCGCATTTTCTCGACCAGCGTGGTACGGCGAATGCGCAGGCGCTCAGCGGCACGCGCCACAATGCCATTGGCATCGTCCAGCGCCTGCTGAATCAGGCCTTGCTCCAGACCACCGAGGTAGTCTTTCAAGTCCAGTCCTTCCGGCGGCAGCATGGCGTTGGCGGTGAAGTCCGGCGTATGGCCGTTGATCGCCACGCGCTCTTCGAGATCGCTGCGCAGGCTGTCGACCATTTGCTCGTCTTCGTCGTCGACATAGCGGAATTTCTTCGGCAACTCGACCACGCCGATCACCCCGTACGGGTGCATGATCGCCATACGCTCGACCAGGTTGGCCAGTTCGCGGACGTTGCCCGGCCAGCCGTGACGGCACAGCGACATGATCGCTGCCGAGTTGAAACGGATCGAACCACGCTTTTCGTGCTCCATGCGCGAGATCAGTTCGTTCATCAGCAGCGGGATGTCTTCGACACGCTCACGCAGCGGCGCCATTTCGATCGGGAACACGTTCAAGCGATAGTAAAGGTCTTCGCGGAAAGTGCCGATCTCGATCATGCTTTCGAGATTCTTGTGGGTCGCGGCAATGATGCGCACGTCGACGCTTTGGGTCTTGTTGCTGCCCACGCGCTCGAAGGTGCGTTCCTGCAGGACGCGCAGCAGCTTGACCTGCATCGGCAGCGGCATGTCGCCGATTTCGTCGAGGAACAGCGTACCGCCATTGGCCAACTCAAAGCGGCCGGCACGGCTGGTGATGGCGCCAGTGAAGGCGCCCTTCTCATGGCCGAACAATTCGCTTTCGAGCAGCTCTGCCGGGATCGCCCCGCAGTTGACCGGAACGAATGGCGCATCGCGACGCTTGGAATGGTAGTGCAGGTTACGCGCAACCACTTCCTTGCCGGTGCCGGACTCGCCGAGGATCAGCACGCTGGCGTCGGTGTCGGCGACCTGCTGCATCATCTGGCGCACGTGCTGGATCGCACGGCTGGTGCCGACGAGACTGCGGAAAAGATTGGGTTCGCGATGACGACCGCGCTCGCGGGCCTGGTCATACATCTCGCGATAGACCTGGGCACGGTGCAGGGAGTCGAGCAATTTGCTGTAGCTGGGTGGCATTTCGAGGGTCGAAAGCACTCGGCGACGTTGGTCTTCAGGCAAGTCAACGGAAGAATTATCGCCCATCAACAAAACCGGAAGGAACTCATCCCAGGTTGAGAGTGTCTTTAGCAAGCCCAAAAGCGCGCCAGGAGCATTAACGGTCCCGATCAGTACGCAAATGACTTCACGACTAGACGACAAAGAGCCGACTGCCTGCTGCCAGTCATGGCTGCCGCAGGGTAAATTTTCTTCGCCAAGAAAATTTAGAATCACCGCCAGGTCGCGGCGGCGGACGCTATCGTCATCGATCAGCAGAATTTTGGTTTCACGCCACATGCAATAGCAACTTCCCTAGTCAACTCAATGCCCGAAAAATGGGGCAAGCGAGACGCTTGCAGGACACCATGTGCCTGTAGACGCCTGAAATCTGAAAACAGCCACTAGTTAAGTCAAAAAACCGTGCACAGTCAAATTTATGGCGCACATGTCTGGATTAACTGGGGGTTAATTAACCAAACAGATGGTAAACCTTTGCCGCCTTTTGCGCTTGGGTGATCTGCGACATCTCGTTGGCTATCGCCTGCCGCTCACCCATGGCCACCTCAAGAAGCTCCTTGTAGACGTGCAGCAGCTCCTCGAGATTGTTGCGCAACGCGTCCTCATCCAGCGCCGCTTCAGCCATGACGTCTTCCATGCAGGAACGGCAAGCCAGATCCAGCTCGCCAATGGCTTCCCAATTGCGCTCGGCCAGGGCAGTGACCAAGGCTTCACGGGTATCGGCAATTCGCTGCAATACAAGACTCATGACGATCTCCTTAAAACTGGGGGCCTGGTGGAGCGATGCCGTCCCAGCCTTCCTTTACGGTGCGCAGCAGGCCGGCCACTTCATCGAGGATCTTCGGATCACTCTTGATGTTGGCCTCGGCCAGTCGCTTCATCATGTAGATGTAGAGCTGGTTGAGTTCAGCCACCGAATCGGCGCTGTTTTCCAGGTCCAGACCTTCACACAAGCCGCCAATGATGCCAACAGCTTTGCTGATGGCCGTGCACTTGGCAGCAATATCCTTGCGCTCAATGGCGCCCTTGGCCTCGGCGATACGCCCCAGACCACCTTCCATCAACATTTGCACCAGACGGTGCGGGCTCGCTTCGGACGTCTGTGCATGTGCGCCGACTTTCTGGTATTGCCGAAGGGCTAACATCGGATTCATGTTCTACCTCATTGCCACATTGACTCGTATAACCAGTGTATCGCCAACGAATCAGAGAACTTTAGATCAAAAGACAAAAACCCGGCACACGCCGATAAAGCGTAGCCGGGTTTTTGTCGTGCCTGTCTGTTACTTCGCGGACTGCTGAGCGTTCAGCGAGCTGAAGAACGACGTGATGTTGCTCGCCGTCGCCTTCATCTGGCCTACCAACAAGTCCATGGCGTTGTACTTGGCGGTCAACGTCTTGGTCAGGTTCTCGACACGCAGGTCCAGCGCCGATTGCTGGTCAGTCAGGTTTCTGGTGTTTTTTGTCAGAATGGCCATGCGCTGATCAAGCAAGCCGACGCCGTTAAGGCTACCCGCTGGCGGCTTGAGATACGGATCAACCACCTTGCTCATGCGCGTCAGCAGGCCATTGGTGTCGTCGGTGCCGGTAAACAACTGCTGAACCTGGCCGGTCATGCCTGGCTGCGCCATGGTTTTGGTGAAAGCAGCGGTATCAAACTTCAGGTTACCGGTGTCACGGTCGGTCATCACACCCAACTGCGACAGCACCGACAACGGGCCGCCAGCGCCTGTTGCCGTCAACTGCTCACGAATATCGGCAATCAGTGCGCGCGGCATCGCGTCGCCGGTGAACGCCGCCTGCACGGTCAGCTTGCCATCGGCATCCGGCGTCGCCTTGGACAGCGTATCGATGGTGGTCTTCAACGTGTTGTAAGCGTCGACGAACGACTGAATCGATGTCTGCAGACCTTTGGTGTTGGCGTCCACGGTGACAACAGTCGGCGTCGCAACGTTACCCACGACAGGACTGACCGTCGTCAGGTTCAGGGTCAAGCCACTGATTGCACCGGTCACCGTGTTGCTTTTGCTGGTGACTTCAAGACCGTCGATGGTCAGCTTGGCGTTTCCCGCAACGTCGTTGACCGCGCCTGAAGCGCCTGCAGCCGGGCTAGGGCCCATCTTCTGGGTGCCATCGATTTCCAGACCGGCAATACCGCTGACTTTGAGGTCAGAGCCTTCGCCGGTCTTGCTCGAACTGATCACCAAGCGCGAAGAACCGGAGCTGTCGGTCACGATGTTGGCGGAAATCCCGTTGGCGCCCTGAGCCTTGTTGATGGCGTCGCGGGTGGTTTGCAACGTGGCATTTGCCGGAATGTCGACATTGTAATCAGTGCCATTCTGACTGATTTTCAGGGTACCACTCGGAATGGCACTGGCGGCACCGCCGGCGAAAGAGGCGCTGGCGATTTTCGAGCCAGTGGCCAATTGACTGACAACGACGTTGTAATTGCCCGTCACTGCGGTGCTGTCGGACGTCGCGCTCAGATTGGTATTGCTCGAAGTCGCGGTGAAGCCGGCAAAGGCAGGATTGGTCTTGCTGCCCAGATTGGTCATCGCCGTCTGGAACGTGGTCAATGCACTCTTGAGCGAACCGACGCCGGAAATCTTCAGCGTGTTGGCTTTGGTCGCGGTGTCGATCTGTGTCTGCTTCGGCGCCTTGTCAGCGTTGACCAGCGCAGTGACGATCGCACCGATGTCCAGGCCGGAACCCAGTCCGGAACCCGGTAGAATTGGACTTGCCATGTGCATCTCCCTTCAGATTGTTGCCATTCTTTTGACCGTTACAGGCGTCCTGAGAACAGACAAACATTATTCATGCCAGCTATCAGACTTTGGCGTCGAACAACACGTGGCTTGCATTGGCCAGGCTGTCTGCCAGCTTGAGAGCTTCTGCGGAGGGAATCTGTCGAACGACCTCACCCGTCTCGCTTGCGATCACCTTGACGATGACCTTCCCGGAATGCTCGTCGATCGAGAACTCCAGATTGCGCTTGATCGATTGAACAAACTTCTCGATCTCCTGCACCGCCAGCTTCAACTTGGCGTCGTCCGTAACCTGACTCTTGGCAGCGACCGGCGCTTCAGCCTTGACAACTTTAGGCGTCTCTGACGGTTTGTCAGCGACCGGCGTGACTGGCTTGGGAGCCGGATAAGACTGGTTAAGCTTGACGCTCATGTCCATGCTCATCACCTCCTAACGTAAAAAGGCGAGAGAGCGCGACCAGCGCACCCTCCCGCCCAAACTTGTTCCGAAATTACTGAAGCAGCTTCAGTACAGCGGAAGGCAGTTGGTTGGCTTGAGCCAGAACGGAGGTCGAAGCCTGCTGCAGAGTTTGCTGCTTGGTCAGGTTAGCAGTTTCTGCGGCGAAGTCGGTGTCTTGTACACGACCCTGTGCAGCGGTGGTGTTCTCAACGATGTTCTGCAGGTTGGAGATGGTGCTGGTCAGACGGTTTTGCGAAGCACCCAGGCTCGAACGAGTGCTGTTGATCGTTGCAATTGCAGCGTCGATCGCGGTGATTGCGTTGTCGATGTTGGCAGCAGCGCCCGATACGCTTGCACCGGTCAGAACTACAGTACCGCTACCTACGGACAGGCTGACGGCGTCGAACTTGGAGCTCAGTACCAGGTCGATGTGGTTAGCCGAACCGGTGTTTGCGCCCACTTGCAGGGTCACAGTACCAGCCGAACCGTCCAGCAGATTTTTGCCGTTCAGGTTGGTCGAAGCAGAGATACGGGTCAGTTCGTCCGACATCTGGGCGAATTCGTCGTTCGTTGCTTTCTGGTCGATGCTGCCGTTGGTACCGGTACGGGCTTTAACAGCCAGTTCACGCATACGCTGCAGAATGTCGGTCGAAGCTTGCAGAGCGCCTTCAGCGGTCTGAGCAACGGAGATACCGTCGTTGGCGTTCTGGATCGCCTGGTTGCCACCACGGATCTGGGAAGTCATACGGGTAGCGATCTGCAGGCCAGCGGCGTCGTCTTTAGCGCTGTTGATTTTCAGGCCGGAAGACAGGCGCTGCATCGAAGTCGACAGAGCGTCGGAAGCGCGGTTCAGGTTTTTCTGAACGTTCAACGACGTGGTGTTGGTGTTTACTGTTAAAGCCATGACGAATTCCTCGTTGGTTGGGTACTGCGGCTTCCGGCCCTGGCAACCGCCGGGTATGGCCTAGAGAACCTTCGTAATAGTTATCGTCGGGTTTGCAGGTTGCTTGAGGGCTTTTTGAAAAAATTTTGCCATCACCCTGCCACTCCCAAAAAAACAAGGGCTTAGCACGCCCCCACCCACGAAAAAATGACGCCATAAAACTGCCCGCACCATCAACCCCTGTGCCAGAGCCGTCGGTCCCCCTTCAGCGCTGCGCGCTTTCCAGCAATTCAATCAGTTCATACTCGATGAAATCGGCAAGCCCCAACCAATCCTGGCGTTCCTGACACGCCAGAATGTCGGTCAGGACCTGTGTCCACGACTGCTGGACATCCTCACTCGCGAGCGAAACCAAGCGCTGCGCCTCGTCGAACACCTCGACCATGATCAGCGCCGCTTCAACATCCCGCCCCAAACGAAACAAGCCGGCGCATTGCCGACATGCGCTGATGCACGTCACCTGCGCACTCATTGCACAAACTCCGGATTGAACTGCGCGCCCACGATCATCGCCCCTGCCCGACTGCTGTTAAAGAAGCTGACCTCTGGATGCCGCGCGATATAACGTTCCAGCACGCACAGGTAGCCACGAAAATTCAGCTGCGTCCTGACCCGTTCGCCATTGCCGTCATGGACCCAATGCCGCGCCTGCTCCAGGGCCGGGCCCAGGTCGCCATCGTCCCATCCGGCATGTGTCTTGTTCATCGGAAAGGCAAAGTCGGCGCCGAACAGGGTGATGCGCGTGCCGCCCATTTTCACCGCCAGGTCCACGGCGGGGTGAATCACGCTGCCGCCGGCATGCAATTCGGCGCGAGGGTGCTGCTCACGCAACGTGGCGTAGACCGGACTGGCGGTATACGCGCCATAGCGCTTGCCCTTCCAGGCCTTCAACACCTGGGGGGAACTCATGGGCAGGTACACCAGCGGGATGCCATCAGAGGCCTCGAAAGGCAGATGGCGAAAGCTGATGAGCTGGTCGATCGTCACCACCAGATCGGGGATGATCCCGTGCTGACGTAAAGGCCGATAAGCCGTGTCGACACAAATGAACAGCGGCCGCTCGGCCTGAGCGCGCACCGCCGCCAGCCGTTCAAAATGGCTTTCCAGGCTCGGGCCGGTGCCGATCACATAGATTTCGCGGCCGCTGCAGGTGCCAAACAATTGCGCCACGTCATCATCGGCAAGCAGCACCTCCTGGCTATCGCGCAGGCGCTGCTGGATCGCCGGCAATTGCGGATCGAACTCGCGATTGTTGAAACTCAGGTGAACTTCATTGACCAGCCGATCACGAATCTTCGCGCTGAAGTCATCGGCCAGGAGCATTTCGGCGGGCAGCGCAAAAAACGGCGTATAGATATCCGCATGATCGCCGGCATACATCAGTTCCACTCTTGGGTCTTCCAGCCATTGCCGCTGGTCGAGCAACTGCAGAACCAACGCAAATAGCGCGCCATTAAGGATGTGCACGTACAACCGCTCAAGATCGGCCCGCTCAAGCAACACCAACGGCAAGTCCCCAAGGCCGGTGCCGTAGACGTGCAACCGGGGCTTTTGCGGCAGACTGGCCGCCTGGACGCGGGCCTCGTGGATACGGCCGTGGCGACTGGTCAGTTGAATCCCGTCCACGCTCAGCGTAGAGCCCAGGCCTTGCACCAGTTCGGCTTGAATGGCCGAACTGTCTTCAGCCACCAATCGTGCAAACAGCGTCGGCCAGCGTTGCTGGATCACCTGGGCGTTGGCTTGGAAAAACTCGCTCATGTCGCCTCACACTCCCTTTCAGGCAAAAAAATAGCGCTCAAAGGTTAACCTTTGAGCGCTATTTTTGTATCTATAGCTTTTAAACCGGGTTCAAGGACGATAAATAATCGCCGAGCCCCACGACAGACCGACACCAAAACCGCTCAGCGCAATACGCTGCCAGTCGGAATCGAGCACGTGTTTTTCCAGCAGCAACGGAATGCTCGACGACACGGTGTTGCCGGTCTCGACCATGTCCTTGATGAACTTTTCCGGCTCGCCTTCGAAACGTCGCGCCACGGCATCGACAATTGCCGCGCTGCCCTGGTGAATGCAAAACGCATCAATGTCGTCAGCCTTGAGGCCCGAATCATCGAGCAGCTCATGCAGGTGCGCCGGTACTTTCAGCAATGCAAAGTTGAACACCTGACGACCGTTCATGAAGAACACGCCATCGGTGACTTTCAGGTGCGGAGCGCCGGAGCCGTCAGTGCCGAACTTGGCCTTGCCCAGCGCCCAGCTCGGATCTTCACCCATCCACGTTGCGGTGGCGGCATCGCCGAACAGCATGGTGGTGTTGCGGTCTTCCGGATCGACGATTTTCGAATACGGGTCAGCGGTGATCAGCAGGCCGTTCTTCAGGCCGGCGGCTTCCATGAAGCCCTTGATCGCATAGATGCCGTAGACGTAACCGGAGCAGCCCAGGGAAATGTCGAACGCCGCAACGTTGGTCGGCAGACCGAGTTTGTCCTGCACGATGGCGGCGGTGTGTGGCAGGCCTTCTTCATCACCGTTCTGGGTGACGACAATCAAGGCGTCGATCGATTCACGTTTCAGTCCAGGGTTGCTGGCAAACAGCGCATTGGCCGCTTCCACGCACAGATCGGAGGTTTCCTGTTCAGCGTCTTTGCGTGGCAGAAACGCCGAACCGATCTTGCCAAGGATGAATTCTTCATCCTTCTCGAATTTTGCACCTTGTGCGTAATTGTCCACGCCGGCTACAGGAACGTAGCTCGCAATGCTTTTTATGCCAATCATTACGGCTTCCCAATAAAAAACAGCCCAAGACCACCGCTCGCAAGGATTTCGAGGGGCGCCGACAAACAGAAAACGGCCGCCACAACGGGCAGCCACGGGGAGCGCAAAGGGCTATCACTGGAATCGAAAACGAGCCAGGCGCCATCTCCCCGATCAATACAATACAGTGAAGATGCGCGTTATGACTCGCAGGTCACGCTATTTTGCCGAATCGGTGCAGATCGGCTTATTCGACCAACGACCAGTCCAGCGGCGTGCCGCGCTTGATCGGCGCGCGGGCGCGGCGGCCGAGAACCGCGTCGGTGTGCTTGGGCGGCAGACCGAGGCCCGGGCGAATGGCGCGCAGATTGTCCCCGGTAAAGGTGTCACCGGCGGCCATGTCGGCGGTGACATACAGCGAGCGGCGATAGACCAGCGACTTGCGTTCGGCCTCTGTCACACCGTAATGCACCTGGCCCATGGCTTGCCAGGCGCGTTCGGTTTCCACCACCAGGCTGGCCATTTCCGCCGGCTCCAGAGAGAAACTGGCATCGACGCCGCCTGCTGAACGGTCGAGGGTGAAGTGCTTTTCCACCACCGTCGCACCGAGCGCCACGGCGGCCACCGATACGCCAACGCCCATCGAGTGATCCGACAGCCCCACTTCGCAGCCGAACAATTCGCGCAGATGGGGGATGGTTCTCACGTTGCTGTTGAGCGGCGTGGCCGGGTACGTGCTGGTGCACTTGAGCAGCACCAGATCCTTGCAACCGGCTTCGCGCGCGGCGCGCACGGCTTCATCCAGCTCGGCAATGCTGGCCATGCCGGTGGAAATGATCAGAGGTTTGCCAGTGGCGGCCACGCGGCGGATCAACGGCAAGTCAGTGTTTTCGAAACTGGCGATCTTGTAGGCCGGTACATCAAGGCTTTCGAGAAAGTCGACTGCGGTGTCATCGAACGGCGTGGAGAACGCAAGCATGCCCAACTCTTTGGCCCGGGCGAAAATCGGCGCATGCCATTCCCACGGCGTATGGGCCTTTTCATACAGATCATAAAGCGAAGTACCCGCCCACAGACTGCCCGGATCCTTGATGAAGAATTCGCCTTCCGACAAATCCAGCGTCATGGTTTCGGCGGTGTAGGTTTGCAGCTTCAGCGCATGCGCCCCGGCCTTGGCCGCCGCCTCGACAATTTGCAGGGCAACGTCCAGTGACTGGTTATGGTTGCCACTCATCTCGGCAATGATGAAGGGCGGCGCGTCGGCGCCGATCAAGCGGTTGCCGATCTTGAAACTAGTCATGCGGGTGGTCCTTCAAAACACGGGTGAACGCACAGGCACTCTGGGTGAACCCGGCGTCACGAAACACATTCAACGAGGGACGATTGTCCGGCAATACCTGAGCGGTGATGACCGTCAGTTGCGGCCAGTGCGCGGCAACAAATGCCTCGCCACGGGCCAATAGCGCCCTGCCCCACCCCAGCCCCATCCGCCGTTCGAGCAGGTAGATCGAGACTTCGGCTGCAAACCCGCGCAGGTCATACCGCACAACGCCGACCGCGCCGTCGTCCGCCTCGGCGATCAGCAGCAGGCGCTGTGGATTGCGTAAACTCGCCGTCAGCCAGTTCAGGTGCTGCGGCCAGTCGATCACGCCGCTGTCCAGCGACCAGCGCCGTACCGCTTCGGCATTGCGTCCATCGAACAGCAACTGCGCATCGTCCAGGGTCGCCGCACGCACCTTGAGCACCGCACCGGCCAGTGCCGCCGCGACACGCTCGGCACCGCGGCCGTCGACCAGTTGTCGCGAGCGCTCCGCCAGACTATGGCGCAAATAATGATTGCCGGTGACAAAGCCGATGGCATCGCGCAACTGCTCGACACTGACCTGCTCACGAGCGCCCATGAACACATGCGCGCCGGCTGCCGCCATGACTTCGCCGTTGCGCTGCTGATTGTTCGACACGGCAATACAGATCGTCGGCAGCCCCATTGCCGCCCGTTCCCAACTGGTGCCGCCCCCGGCGCCGATAAACAGATCAGCCTCGGTCATGCGCTGGTAGAAGTCGCTGACAAAACTGTGCAGACGCCAGTTCGGCCGTGTCTCGGCCAGGGCCTGCATCTGCGCCCATGCCGGATTGTCGGCGCCAGCGACGAAGTCCACCTGCAACTCGGTAAAATCGGCCAGCGCGAGCATCGCGTGATGGGTTTGCCGCGCGGCATCGAAACCGCCGAAGTTGACCAATACGCGCTGGGCCCGGGGTTTGATCTCGATGGCCGGGCAGCGGAATTCTTCACGCAACAGGGCATAGCGTGGGCCGAGCAAGGTACGGCACCCGTCAGGCAACAGCGGCTGATAATGTTCGTGCAGCCCCGAGAGATTCTGATTGAGCAACAGATCGACGCTGTAGCGCCGCGTGGCAAGATCATCCACTGCCGCAATCCGTGGCGCCCACTGCCGAGCAGCCGTTTGCCAATGGTGATCGAGGCCGTAGTGGTCAACGATAATCCAGTCAAACTCGGCCTGACCTCCAAGCTGCATGCCCAACGCGTCAATGTCGGCCTGCCACGGCAGCATCGATTCGATGGCTTGCTGCGGGTCTTCAGCGGCATAGCGCTCGGGCAGCGCAAATGTCTCGAAGCCTTCGGCGCGCAAGGCATCCAGGCGATGGCCTGGCAGACAGCGGCAGGCAAACGCGACGTGGCTGCCCTGCCCGCGCAACACGCGCGCCAGTGTCAGACAGCGGGCAATGTGGCCGCTGCCGATGGTGGGCGAGGCGTCGGCACGAATCAAAACTCTCATTGCAACTCTCCACCGGCCTTGAGCGCGGCGTAAAGGTATTCGGCGCGTTTCCAGTCTTCAAGGGTGTCGATGTCCTGCACCAGATGACGGGGCAGAATCACCGGCAGGCTGGCGGGCGAATAGAGCACTTCGCCACGCAACCACGCCTCACTGCGCCCCCAGTAAAACTGGCCGGCGTCCTGAAAGGCTTCGGGCAGGTCCTGGGAGCGGGTCTGGCGAAATTCGGGATACAAAGCAGTCAAGGCGCCCTGCGCATCCAGTGTCAGTGCACGCTGTACCGGAAAACCAAAACCGCACACGGAGAACGCGAAGGACTTGTCCGGGCGTTGCTCCAGCAACTCGATGCCGTGGCGCAGATAACGTGCCTGCAACAGCGGCGCCGTGGCGTACACGCAACAGGCGTACTCGAAGGCCGGCAGCTGCTGCAAGGCGTGCACGATCACCGCCGCGGTGCCGGTGAAGTCATCGGCCAGCGCCGCCGGACGCATGAAGGGCACCTGCGCACCGTGCGCTCGCGCCACCTCAGCAATCTCGGCATCGTCGGTGCTGACCACCACCTGCTCGAACAAACCTGAATCCAGCGCCGTGCGGATCGAACGGACCAGCATCGGCACGCCATCAAACGGCAAGAGATTCTTGCGCGCAATGCGTTTGCTGCCACCACGGGCCGGGATAATTGCGACGTTGCTCAAGGGCGTTTTTCCAGCAGAAACCAGGTGATATCGTCCACAGGAAACTGCGGATCGCGGTGATAGACAAAACCATAATCCAGCAACTGCAGATCGGCATAACGATCAAGCATTTCGCCGGCGAAATCACGCTTGAACAGCTTGCCGCTGTTGCCACGATAAGACACTTCCACCGGCACCGGATTGTAATACTCGGCGATCAGGATGTAGCGCTGGCTCAACTCATACAACTGCGCATAAGCCGTCGGCAACAGCTCCGGAGCCAGGTGGATCAGCACGCCTTTGCTCAACGTCAGGTCGTAACGGCGTTCACGCGGAAAATCGAACAGCGAGCCCTGCCAGATCCGGGCAGTGCCCAACGTCCGTGCCTGCGCACAGGCGTTGTCGTTGATCTCGACACCGAACAGCTCGCAGCGTGGCAGCAGTTGATGCAACGCCTGCAAATTGTTGCCGGCGCTGGTGCCCAGCTCTAGCAGACTCTCGATGCCTGCGGCGCGGCTCAGCGCTTTGGCAAACAACGCCAGGTTGGCCGCCACCAGCGGTTGCCCGACATTGCGCTCGACGTACCGGTTACCGAAGTCGCCCTGCCAGAACTGTTCCTGCTCACTCAAAGGACGCATTGCAGATACTCATCCGGTGCCACCGCGGCAGTTATTCGGTCAGCCGACGCAATTGCTCGACCACGTAATCCTGTTGTTCATCGCTCAACAGTGGAAACAGCGGCAGGCTGATCGCCTCGGCGTAATACCGCTCGGCTTCGGGGAAATCGCCCTCGGCGAATCCCAGGTCGCGATAATAAGGCTGCAGATGCACAGGAATGTAGTGCAGATTCACGCCAATACCGGCACTGCGCAAGCCTTCAAACACCTGACGGTGACTGAGGCTGATGCGATCGGTCTGCAAGCGAATCACATACAGATGCCAGGCCGACTCTGCCTCAGGCTGAAGGCTGGGCAACGTCACCGGCAAATACGCCAGCAGACGATCGTAACGCGCCGCCAGTTCGCGACGCCGGGCGATGAAGTCGTCGAGTTTGCCCAGTTGCGACAAACCCAGCGCAGCCTGCAGATCGGTGATCCGGTAATTGAAACCCAGCTCGATCTGCTCGTAGTACCACGGACCGTGGCTCGGCTCGCTCATCTGCTGCGGATCGCGGGTCATGCCGTGGCAGCGCAGGCGTCGCAGGCGCTCGGCCAGCTCCGGGCGATGGGTCAAGACCATACCGCCCTCGGCGCTGGTGATGATCTTCACCGGGTGGAAACTGAACACCGTCATCGCCGCGAATTGGCCACAGCCCACCGGACGTCCGGCATAGGACGCACCGACCGCGTGCGACGCATCTTCGATCACCGTGAAGTTGTAGCGCTCGGCCAGCTCGGCAATTCTGCGCATGTCGCAGCTCTGCCCGGAGAACGCCACCGCCACCAGCACTTTCGGCAAGGCGCCGTCCTGCTCGGCCTGCTCGAGTTTCGCGGCGAGGGCGAAGGCATCGAGGTTCCAGGTCAGCGGATCGATGTCGACAAAATCAACCTCGGCACCGCAATAACGTCCACAGTTGGCCGAGGCGAGAAAGGTGTTGGGCGTCGTCCACAACCGATCACCCGGCCCCAGGCCTGCCGCCAGGCAAGCAATGTGCAGCGCCGCCGTGGCGTTGCACACCGCGACGGCGAAGTCGGCCTGGCAACGCTCGGCCATCGCCTGCTCGAAACGCTCGATGCTCGGCCCCTGGGTCAGCCAGTCCGACTGCAGCACGTCGACGACGGCGTCGATGTCTGCCTGATCGACGCTTTGCCGACCGTAGGGAATCATACCGAGAGCTTCGCGTGCAGGTCGGCGATCTGCCCGACCGAGAGGAAATGCGGATTGGTGTCGGAGCGGTATTCGAAATCTTCGCTCACGGCGCGCCCCTGCTCGCCAAGATTGTCGACGGCAAAATCGACATCGACGCTGGTAAAGCGAATCGACGGCTGGATGGTGTAGTGATCCGCAAACTCGAGGGTCATCCGCGCATCGTCCAGCGGCACCATCAGCTCATGCAGTTTTTCACCGGGACGAATGCCGACGTTCTTGTGCGGCAGATGTTCAGCCATGCCACGCGCCAGATCGACGATGCGGATCGACGGAATCTTCGGCACGAACACTTCACCACCGTGCATGCGCGCAAAGCTGTCGAGCACAAATTGCACGCCGTGGTCGAGGGTGATCCAGAAGCGTGTCATGCGCGCGTCGGTGATCGGCAACTCCTGCGCGCCGTCGGCGATCATCTGGCTGAAGAACGGCACCACGGAACCGCGCGAACCGGCCACATTGCCGTAACGCACCACGGCAAACCGGGTTGGCTGCTCGCCGGCAATGTTGTTGGCGGCGACGAACAACTTGTCCGAGAGCAACTTGGTCGCGCCGTACAGGTTGATCGGGCTGGCTGCCTTGTCAGTGGACAACGCGACGACTTTTTTCACGCCGTTGTCGATGGCGGCGGCGATGATGTTCTCCGCGCCATTGACGTTGGTGCGAATGCATTCGGTCGGGTTGTATTCCGCCGCCGGCACTTGCTTCAGCGCGGCGGCATGCACGACGTAGTCGATGCCGCGCATGGCCTGACGCAGACGATCGGCATCGCGCACGTCACCGATGAAGTAACGCATGCACGGCGCGTTGAACGTCTGCTGCATTTCATACTGCTTCAGTTCATCACGGGAAAACACCACCACGCGCTTGGGCTGGTATTGCTCCAGCAGGCGGGCGATGAATTTGCGCCCGAACGAGCCGGTGCCGCCGGAGATGAAAATCGATTTACCGTTGAACATGTCTGAATTCCTGTGTCCTGTTCGCCAGGCTTAGCCGAGCAATTGCGCCCAATTGATCGGGGCACTTTCACCCAGGGTAAAACCTTTGCCGGTCAGCGCCAGGTTGGCGTTATACGCCGGATCCTGGGCAAACGCCGCGCTCCACTTCTCACGCAATGCCGCCAAGGCTTCAGGGGCTTGCGGCAACTCGCCGGTGTGCAAGACCTGCACCAGCGGCGTCCACACGGTGAGGTAACCGGCCTGCCCGGCCTTGAGGCACAGATCGACATCGCTGAAGCCAGCGGCGAAGGTCACGTCGTCCAGGCCGCCCAGCGCGTCGAACAAGTCCTTGCGCACCATCAGGCACGCCTTCGACACCGCCGAATAGTTCTGCTCGACCGCCAGGCGCTGCATGTAACCCTCGTTAGCGTGTTTCTCACCGATGAAGGCCGAAGCCACCCCGTCGTTCAACCCGAGAATCAAACCTGCCTGAGAGATCTTGCCATCGCGGTCCACCAGTTTGGCACCGACGATGCCGACTTCAGGACGCTGGGCGTGATTGAGCAACGACTCGATCCAGTTCGGGTTGACCACTTCGCTGTCGGTGGCCAGCAGCACCAGATATTCGCCCTGCGCCTGCTCGCTGGCCGCGTTGCACAGTGCCACTTGATCGAGCGGGCGATCAGCATGCAGTACCCGCACTTTGCCGTTGTGCAGCGTTGCCAACCAGTCGTTGACCTCGGCCGACGAGTTCGGGTTGACCGCAATCAACAGCTCATAGCGGGTGTAACGGGTTCTGAGCAGCACGCCATCCAGGCAGCGTTTCAAGGCGGCAAGATCGTCGCCAGCGGCGACAATCACCGAGACCAGCGGCCGCTCGGCATGACGATAGTCAATCTGCCAGGTGCCAGGCTGCGTCGAAGTGACCTGAGCCTTGTAACCACGATTGCCCAAGTGGCGCAGCAGCGCCTGACGTTCGTGAGGGTTTTCTTCCAGCACCGGCGCCCGGGTGATCAGCAAGGGCTCATCGAGATGGGCCAGACCGTCGAGGCCACCCTCCTCGATGATGCGCAGCAGCACATCCAGCTCCAGCGCCTTGCTGAAATCGGCCTGATAACCGCCGAGCCCTGTCAGCACTTCGCGACGAATCAACCAGTGCCGAGCCATCAGTGACGGAACGCTTTGCAGCAGGTCCAGGTTGAAGCCCGGGCGGAACATATCCACCAGCGCCCCGTTTTCCTGGCGCTGGATTTCATCGGTGGCAACCGCCCGCACACCTGGCGCAGCCATCAGTTCCAGGCCGGCACGCAACAGGCCGGCAGCCGTGAATTCTTCACCCGCCTCAACCAGCAGCAGCCAGTCGCAGGTCGATTGATTAACGCTCTGGTTGAGCTTGTCGACGAAGTTGCCTTGGGTCACTCGCACAAAGTGCAGGGTATTTTGTGCCGTGGTTGCAGCCGGCGGCTCACCCGTGGTGAATACCACGACCTTGAAGGCTTTGCTGTGGCCTTCGAGCAAGCTGTCCAGAGAGATTTGCAACTTGTCGATGTCGTTGTCCAGATCGAGCAGAAAGATGCCGAACTGCGGACCACCGGCATTGTCTGCCAGGTGACGGGCAATCGCCGCGGCCTGCTCGGTATCCGGCGCACGCGCGGCGAGCCACTCGAGCAGGCGGCCGGTGAGCATTTTGGCGAATGTCGGCTGATGCCCTTCGAGCAACACCGCGTCCAGACGCGCGACCCAATCGCGCAGCACTGGCGCGTCGTCTTCCTCGTCCAGCGGTTGCAATTGCACGAGCAGTTGCTTGATCACCGCGCGATTGAACACGTTGGCGTCGTGCGCCTGCCACAAGCGGTCGAGCACGCTTTCCGGGGTGTCATTGTTGCGTGCCAGCATCAGGCTCTGCTGGCGAGCCCAAATGCCTTCCAGCTCTTTGAGCTGAACGCGTCCGGCCGGCATCGCGTGCAACAGAAATTCGAATTGCGTCAGTTGATCGAAAAACACCTGGTTATAGAAAGGCATTTCCACGTATTGCTTCGGCCCGAACCGACGCTGCGGGCCGGTCTCGATATCGATCCAGGTCGACTCGAAGATCAACTCGGCGGTGAGTGCCCGGTAGGTCCGCAGGCTTTCGGCCAGCGTGGCAAAACTCTTCAGCGCAAACTGTTTGCCCTGCTCTGGATCCTGATGCTGGAGCTGGGTCGGCAATGACACGAGGAACTCGGCAAACGCTTCGCGCCCGGCCACGCTCTTGCCATCCATATAGGCCAGGGTGTGATAGATCTCGGTGTTGTGATCGGACTGCTCGTAGTTGATTTCGCGCACGACATACGGGATCGGCAGAATCCGCACCTTGCCCCGGGCCAGCATGTAAAAGGTGTGACCGACTTCCTGCCACTGGAAGATCGTGTCTTGCGGCATGGCCGCATACCAGTCGCGCAAGATCGCCGTACGCTGCACGGCATAGAACGGCGGCAGGTACTGTTGCATGTAATCGAGCAAGCGCTCCTCGGCCTGATCGGCCGAGTAGTCTTCGCAGACTTTCTTGTCACGGCGGTAGTAATTGACGCTGTTGGCCAATGCCAGATACATCAGGCTGTAGCCATGACACAGGCTGTAATCAGGGTTGGCATCCATGAATGCCACGGCTTCGTACAAGGCATCATGCACAAGGAAGTCATCGTCGGCGGCAAACACCATGTAAGGCGTTTGCAGCTGCTCGACACCGTAAGCCAGCTTGGCGCGAATCCCCCAGTAGCCGAACTGCGGCAAGTGCTGATAATCCACGCGGGTGAATTCCTCGGGAATGCCCTTCAGCGCCACCGCCGATGAATCGAGCACCAGAATTCTGCACGGCAGGCTGCTGTAAAAGCGAATGGCTCTAAGCAGAAACGCCGGGCGTTCGTGAGAGATCAGCACAACGGTCAACTGTTCGTTGAGTGCCAGATCGGTTCCTGAAGTGTTCTTGCCTTGCATATATTCCCCACAAACGGCGCGTCGCCGAAAACTCATCGTTGTTTGTCGATTAACGCACGCGACGCAGATAACCATCCGGCGCGACTGTGATCAGCAATTTGCTGTGGATCGACTGATCGATCTCGAAATCGCGGTTCTCTTCCAGATAGGCCCATACCGCTGTTTTCGGGTTGTCACCCTTGCCCCATGGACGATCCGGGAACGCATCGGCCGGCATGTCTTCAACGACGGTGTCCATGACCACGCAATAGCTGCCCACCGACACCAGTGGTGCGTACAGGCGCAGCTCTTCGAGGACGTGCTCGTGGGTGTGGTTGGAGTCCAGCACCACCAGCACTTTTTTGCCCTGCACGCGCTCGCGCACTTGATCGACGATGCTGCTATCGATGCTCGAACCCTGGATCATGCTGATGCGTTTGAACATCGGGTGCGCTTCGATGGCTTCGCGGTTGTGCTCGCGGATATCGATGTCGATGCCCAGTACTTCGCCGTGACCGATCAGTTCCAGGATCGAGGCATAAAACACCAGCGAACCGCCGTGAGCGATGCCCGTCTCGACGATCACGTCCGGACGCAGGTTCCAGATGATTTCCTGCATCGCGACCATGTCCTGCGGGAACTGAATGATCGGCCGGCCCATCCAGCTGAAGTTGTAGGTGTACTTGTGTCTGGCCGTGGTGCCAACCCAGTCCAGGGACTCGGTTTGCAGGGCCTTGTCGTTCTGCAGGCCTTCGATGTTGGCTTTTACTTCTTCGCGAAACTGTTCATGCGGATTCATTGCAACTCTCCAAAAATTCGGGAAACGACTTACCTGAACACCCTGGCGTCCGGGTAAGGCACTGCGTTGGTCTTGATGATCCTGGCGGGATTGCCCACCACGACCGAAAAATCCGGAACATCTTTGGTCACGACCGCACCGGCACCGATGGTCACCCAGCGACCGATGCGCAGGCGCGGCAGGATCGTGGCGTTGGTGCCGATAAAGGTCCCGTCACCGATTTCCACGCAACCGGCGATACACACCCCCGGCGCCATGAACACCGAGTGGCCGATCTGCCCTTCATGCCCCACGACACTGCCGGCGCTGATGCTGGTGTTGTCGCCCAGTGTCACCTCGGCCTGCAGCAGCACGCCTTCCTGCAGATAACTGCCCTGCCCCATGCGAATCATGCTGAGGTCGATACCCGGATGAACGAACTGGCCAAGACGTGCACCGGCGTCCACCAGCTGACAGGTGGTTTCGTAGCGTAACCGGGTACTGCCGGTGATCAGATTGACGAAGCGCACATCCTCGCCATTGAGTTCGCCGACACGTTCGCAACCACCGAGCACCGGCACTCCGTAGAACAGCGTGCCGTGCTTGCGCGGATCGTTGTCGAGGAAGGCGAATTCGACGTTCGGCGTACTGCGCTTGACGGCGTGCAGCATGCGCACCGCTTCCGGGTTGGCAGCCCCCAGCAGATACAGCTTCACACTGTGTGCCCGCGAGCCAGCAGATCCAGCACCACTTGCACCACACGCTGTTGGTCAGCGTCGGTCATGTCGTGATAGCTCGGCAGGTTGAAGGCGCGCTCGGGCAAGGCAAACGCCAGCGGCGTGTCGACCTCGTATTCGCTGAACATCGGCAGCGACGACAGCGGCCAGAAAAACACCCGGGCATCGATGTCGGCGGCCTGGAAGGCGGCAATCATTTGCTCGCGGTGGATGCCAGTGTCGGCATCAAACACCACGGTCGGCATCCAGTAACCATTGCGCGCATGGCCCGGTTCGGGATTGAGCGACACACCCGGTACGCCTTCGAGTGCCCGCGCGTAGTTGGCAAAAATCGCCCGTTTGCGCTCAATCAACTCGTCGATTCGCTCGACCTGGGCGCAGCCGACGGCGGCCTGCAGGTTGCTCATCTTGTATTTGAAACCGACAAACTCCGGCCAGAACTGCTTGGTGCAACCCGCCACACGGCCATGGTTGGACAGGGTCAGAACACGCTCATACAAGGCCTTGTCCGAGGTGACGAACATGCCGCCCTCACCGGTGGTCATGGTCTTGGTGCCATGAAACGAAAAAGCGCCGAAAGCCCCCAGCGAGCCGGCCGCTTTGCCGCGCCATTGCGAGCCAATGGCTTCCGCCGCGTCTTCGATCACCGGGATGCCGAACTCGTTGCCGATGGCGAGCAGCGCGTCCATGTCGCACAGGTTGCCGTACAAATGCACGGCGAGAATCGCCTTGGTGCGCGGGGTGATCGCTTTTCTGACCTGTTGCGGATCCAGGCACCAGCTGTCCGCCAGGACATCGACGAACACCGGCGTAGCGCCCAGGTAAGTGATCGGTGCCGCCGAGGCGATCCAGTTGGTGTTGGCCAGGATAACTTCGTCGCCAGCGCCGACACCCAGCGCGGCCATGCCCATGTGCAGCGCGCCGGTGCAACTGGACGTGGCAATGGCGTAGGTGGCGCCCAGATGCTCGGCAAAGCCGTGCTCGAAACGTGTCAGGTATTCGTAGCAACGCGCGCCCCAACCGTTCTGCACGGCGTCCAGGGCGTATTGCGCTTCGAGTTCGCCAACGCTGGGTTTGGTGTAATGAATTCTGCTCATTGGATGATCAACTCCGGAACGGCGACGACAAAGCGTGCGCCCCATGCCTTGGCCGCAGACAGCTGCTGCTTCACTTCGCTCAACAGGTTCCACGGCAACACCAGAATGTAGTCCGGCTGCTCCTGGGCAATCCGCTCAGGCGCAACAATCGGAATGCGGCTGCCCGGCAAACACTTGCCCTGTTTGTGCGGGTTGGCATCGGCTACCCAGGCCAACAGGTCCGGTTTGACCCCGGCGTAGTTGAGCAAGGTATTGCCCTTGGCCGCCGCGCCGTAACCGACCACACGTTTGCCGTCAGCCTTGGCCTGCAACAAAAAGCGCAGCAGCTGATGCTTGATGCGTTCAGCGGCGGGCGCGAGGGTCGTGTAGTACTCGGCGGTTTTCACCCCGGCATCCAGTTCGGCCTGCAACTGTTGCTGCACCGCAGCCTGCACCGGGCGACGCTCGCCGTCCCTGCGCTGCACGAACACGCGCAACGATCCGCCGTGGGTGCTCAACTGGCTGACGTCGAACACTTCCAGGCCATTGCGCTCGCACAGCGTCTGCACGGCAGTCAGCGACAGGTAGGAATAATGTTCGTGGTAGAGCGTGTCGAACTGCGCGCCCGCCATCAGCGTCAGCAGTTGCGGGAATTCGAAAGTGGCCACGCCGGTTGGCTTGAGCAACGTCGCGAAGCCACCGAGGAAATCGTTGATGTCCGGTACATGCGCGAGCACGTTGTTGGCCGCCATCAAATCGGCGCCCCAACCTTCGCTTTTCAATTGCGCAGCCGTGTTGCGACCGAAGAACAACTCACGAATCTGCAGACCTTTCGCGCGCGCCGCTTGCGCGGTGCTGCGCGTCGGCTCGACGCCCAGGCACGGAATGCCGCGAGCGGCCACGTACTGCAGCAGATAACCGTCGTTGGCGGCGACTTCAACCACACGGCTGTCAGCGGTCAGGCCAAAGCGCTCGACCATCTCGGCAACATAGCACTCGGCATGGGCCAGCCAGGTGCTGGAGAACGAACTGAAGTAGGCGTATTCAGCATCGAACAAACTGTCGGCGCTGGTGTAATCCTCGGTCTGTACCAGCCAGCATTGCTGACACACCGCAACCTTCAACGGCACCCATTGCTCGGCCTGTTCCAGGCGATCGGCGTGCACGTAGGCGTTGGACGGCGGCGAGGTGCCGAGGTCGATCAGCGGCAGGCTCAGCGGTGCGGCGCACCCACGGCAGTTCATAGACGCACTCCAGCAAAGTGTTGATCGAGCGCGGGATGGCTGGAATCACGCGCTGACAAATTATTGACAGGCAACGGCCAGGCAATCGCCAGCCGTGGATCGTTCACCGACAGACCGCCCTCATGCTCCGGCGCGTAATCGGCGCTGTGCAGGTAGAGCAATTCGGCGTCTTCGGTCAGGGTCTGGAAACCGTGGGCGAAGCCGGCCGGAATCAGCAGGCTGCGTCCGTCGCCAGCCTTGAGGTGCTCGGCGTGCCAGTGCAAAAACGTTTCTGAATCGGGGCGCAAATCCACCGCCACATCCCACACTTCACCGCGCAGGCAGGTGATCAGTTTGGCTTCCGGGGCGTTGCCATTCTGATAATGCAGACCGCGCACACTGCCCTTCTCGCGGGTGCAGGAATGGTTGATCTGACGGATATGGAATTCGCTGCCAAACGCACTCAGGCTGCCTTCGCAAAACAGCCGAGCGAAGTGCCCGCGCTGATCTTCGAAACGTTTGTGCTGGACGCTGAACAACCCGGCCAGCGGCAACGCCTTCAGGGAAAACTCGCTCACAGCGCGCCTCGGTACAGGTTCAGTTGGCCGAGGGTGACGCTGCGCATGTCATCGCCGTTCTGCCACGCCAGGTGCCAGTCGAGGGTCTGGGTCAGGCATGCCTGCAAGGTCCAGCGTGGCTGCCAGCCAAGCACTTGGCGCGCGCGACTGCTGTCCAGGCGCAACAGGCCAGCCTCGTGCAATTCGCTTTTTTCGATGCGCAGACCACGCGCTTGCGGCCAGCGGCTGGCGAGCAATTCGACCACTTCGCCAACGCTGCACATGTCCGCTTCACCAGGACCGAAGTTCCACGCCCCGGCGTATTCCGGGCCTTGCTCGTAGAGGCCGGCGGCCAGTTGCAGGTAACCGGCCAGCGGTTCCAGCGCGTGCTGCCATGGGCGCACGGCTTGCGGATAGCGCAGGGTCACCGGTTCGTCTGCGGTCCAGGCTTTGAGCACGTCGGGAATCAGTCGCTCAGGGGCAAAATCACCGCCGCCCAGGACGTTGCCGGCACGCGCGGTGGCCAAGGCCAGACCGTGCTCGGCGTACTTGTCGGCCGGGAAGAACGACGCGGCATACGACTGTGCGAGCAGTTCACAGCAGGCCTTGCTGCTGCTGTAAGGATCGTGGCCACCGAGCGCTTCGTCTTCGCGGTAGGGCCACAGCCATTCCTTGTTGGCGTAGACCTTGTCGGTGGTCACCAGCACGCAGGCGCGCACGCAACCGACCTGACGAATCGCTTCGAGCAGGTTCAGCGTGCCCATGACGTTGCTGGAATAAGTGCCGAGTGGGTCGCGATAGCCTTCGCGCACCAGTGGCTGAGCGGCCAGGTGCAGAACGATTTCCGGCTCGGTGTCGGCGATGATTTCCAGGAGAGCGCCAAGATCACGCAGATCACCGCGCTGATCGTTGATGCCTTCGTGCACACGCGCCAGTTCGAACAGGCTCGGCTCGGTCGACGGATCCAGGGAAAAGCCGCTGACTTGCGCGCCGAGGCTTTGCAGCCACAGGGTCAGCCAACTGCCTTTGAAACCGGTGTGTCCGGTAACGAGGACGCGTTTGCCGCGCCAGAAATCCGCACTCAGTCCCATTGCTTCCATGGGGCCTCCCCGCTCTGCCACAGGGCTTCGAGATGGTTCTTGTCGCGCAGGGTGTCCATGGGCTGCCAGAAACCGTCGTGCTGAAACGCCATCAACTCACCGCGTGCGGCCAAGCCGTCCAGCGGGCCGGACTCCCACGACGTCGAATCGCCTTCGATCAGCGGCAGGACCTTGGGCGACAGCACGAAAAAGCCGCCGTTGATCCAGCCACCGTCGCCGCGTGGCTTCTCGGTGAAACCCAGCACCCGGTCACCTTCGCGATCCAGCGCGCCGTAGCGGCCCGGCGGTTGCACGGCGGTGACGGTGGCCAGTTTGCCGTGAGTCAGGTGGAAATCGACCAACGCGCTGATGTTCAAATCGGAAACGCCGTCGCCATAGGTGAAGCAGAAGGCTTCTTCATTTTCCAGATAGCGCGCGGCTCGCCCCAGGCGGCCACCGGTCATGGTCTCTTCACCGGTATCGATCAGCGTCACGCGCCATGGCTCGCTGTAATTCTGGTGAACGTCCATGCGGTTTTCGCGCATGTCGAAGGTCACGTCGGAGGTGTGCAGGAAGTAGTTGGCGAAGAAGTCCTTGATCGCGTACCCCTTGTAGCCCAGGCAAATCACGAAGTCGTGAATCCCGTGGGCGGAGTACTGCTTCATGATGTGCCAGAGAATTGGCTTGCCGCCAATCTCGATCATCGGCTTGGGCTTGAGGTGCGACTCTTCACTGATGCGCGTGCCCAGACCACCCGCCAAAATAACTGCCTTCATCCTCTCCCCTCTCGTTCGTCACAGGGCTGCGCGTCGCTTTCTTGAGCGTTGCGGCCTTCTGGCTAAACCTTTCTGCCGTTTCGGGCGCGGGGGCAATGACCGCGAGCGCTCGTTTTATGGCGATTTGAGGGGGACTTGCAGGAAACGCGCCAGCTCGGTGCGCTACGTGTCGCAGGACGTGCAGCCATGAAAAAAGGGATGAATCCGTCACGGACTCATCCCTTTCATCGAGCTGTTTCAACCATTGGAACCTGTCAGTCCGCCAGCCAGCCATTTTCCCAGTAGCGCAGGTTATCGCCACGCAGCACGTAATCGCGCAGCACCACCTCACGCAACTCGTCGCCCATGCGGTAGCTGGCATCAGGATCGGCCAGGTGCATGCGAATCGCCTGCAGCCACTCATCGGTGGTGTTGGTCTTGACCCGCGTGCACGGCAGGTAGCCGCGATAGGCTTCGGTGTCAGTGCAGATCACCGGGTATCCGCAAGCGCCGTACTCGAGCAGCCGCAGGTTGCTCTTGCAGTCATTGAAGATGTGGAACTCCAGCGGTGCGAGGGCCAGATCGAGGTTGAGGCTGGCCAGTTTCGCCGGATACACGTCGAGCGGGATCACACCGTGGAACTCGTGCATGTACGGACGCAAGTCATCCGGGCACATGCCGAAAAACACCCAGTCGACTTCATTGGCCAGTTCGCGAACCACCTCGGCGATCACCGCCAGGTCGCCGTGGTGGCTGGTGCCACCGCCCCAGCCGACCCGTGGTTTCTTCGACGTGCGCCGCTGGCTGCGCAGGTGGCTCCAGAGGTTTTTCGCGAGCATGTTCGGCACCACACGAATGTCGTGGTGCATGTCCGACAACGCATTGGCCAGGGGTTGAGTCGACACGACCACCCGATCACAGAGGCCGATCGCTCGACGCACCATACGTTCCATGTCCTGCTTGCTCGGCATGTTGCGGATGTGGGCATTGCGATGAGGAACGTCGATGACATAGTCATCCAGTTCAAAAATACGCCGGGCGCTGAAGTACTTCTTCAGCGGCGGAATTTCATCGATGGCGTGCTCCGAGTAGCGGCCCTGCAGCACGATCACGTCGGGGGCCTGACGCTCGATTTCGACGATCGACGGCAAGCCGTAGCAGATGCGCCCCTCGACCCGGTTGGCCGCCTCCAGTTCGATCATCGGCTGGCTCATGCGGTAATGGCCGATGGCAGAAGCGTTGATCGGCACCACGAGCACGTTGGGCAGACTCGACCTGGAAAACGCACTCCAGCCGGTCAGCAGACCCGGTTCGAGGCTAAAGTTGCTGGCCCCGATCCCTTGTAGCGCAAGGTTGACGTTGTAGGCCGGATCGCGCGCAATCTGCGGCAGCCAGCGCTGGTAAAACGCATCCTGCTCGCGCTCGTGCTGTTGTTGCTCTTCGCTGGTTGCCACGGCGACCGGGCGCGTGCCCACCGCCAGCCGGGCATGCGGATTCCACACCACCAGATAACCTTCGCGACCGACCCGCAGGCACAGATCGACGACGTTGTACGCGACCTTCAAGTGCTGCTCGTCGAGCCCCGCGACTTCCTCGAAGACCGACTTGCGAACCATCAGGCAGTCACCGCCGACAGCGCTCAGATCCTGCACCGCCTGCAGCCGGAACATATAGCCCTCCGATTGCATCGGTTGACCAAAGAACGGCAACCCGGCCGGCCCCTGCAAACCGAGAATCAGGCCGGCATGCAACACCCCGCCGTCCGGGTCGTACAACTTGGCGCCGACCACCCCGACTTCGGGGCGCTGCGCATGATTGAGCAATTCGTCGAGCCAATCGGCTTGAGTGATCACCGCAAAGGCATTGAGCAGCAAGACATACTCGCCGCGCGCCTGGCTCACGGCAAAGTTGTGAATGGCGGCGGGGTTGTGCTTTTGCGGGTAGCGCAACACACGAATCAGGTCACTGCCCAACTGTTCCATGCCGTCGAGCCAGGTCAGCGCCTCGGCGCTTTCGCTGCCGCTGTCGACCAAGAGAATTTCGTACTCGGTATAAGCGGTCTTTTCCAGCAGCGTTTCGACACAACGCTGCAAGGCCGCCGTCTGATCCTGAGCGACGATGATCACCGACACCAACGGGCGTCGGGCATGGCGATAATCGACCCGATTGAGCAGCTCACTGCCCTCGCGTCGCGTCTCGTAGGCAATCCCCAAGCGCTGCAGATGCGCATCGAGCACCCGCGGATTCTGTTCCAGGACACCCGGGTCGGTGAGCCATTGGGACAGATCGAATTTCGATTCAAGCAACACTTCGGCGATGTGCCCGATCACTTGAGTGCCATCGCTCTCGACCATGCGCCAGAGCAGGTCGTGAGGCGCCAGTTGTGCAAAGTCAGACGTCAGGCCGCCCAGTGCCAGCGCCCGCTCGCGCTTGAACGCCAGCGCCCGCCCGACGTAGGGATAGCTGCGCATGAGGTCGAGGTTGAAATCCGGCTTGAACGCAGGCTCTGCCGACTCACCACTGCGCAGACTGCCTTCGTCGCTGTACAGGCAGGTGAACGACCGCGAATGCGCGATACGGTCCGCCATGATCAGCAACGCCGTGGCCACCGGCCGATCACCCGGTTGCAGCAGGTAGAACCAGTCGGCGCCTTCCAGTTGCGGCAGCAAGCTATTGAGCTGCGCAAGACCGTCGTCTTGCAGCGGCAGGCGGAACACGCGCCCATCCAGCTCCGCTTCAGCACAGGACGCGGACAGGACCAGCACCAGTTCCGCCGGGTAATCCTGATTGGCGAGGGCCTCCAGGGTGCGCTCGACACCATCGCGACTGCCTTTGGCATCGATGATGATCGGCACGATCCGCGGCTGGTGCGACCAACCGGCGATGGTTTCCGGCAGCAACTTGCGCTGGCCTTCGGTCAGCACCCGGCACGCCAGCCATTGCGCATAGAGTTCGCCAAAACTCAGGCTATCGACCCCGACGCCACACTCCTGACGGCTCTGCCGGGAACCCAGGGTACGGCTCAGCGGCAGTTCTTCCCAGATTCTCGGCGACTCATCAGCCCTTGCCAACGGGATATAGCGTACCCAGCCTGGCGCGGGCGCCGACTCACCGTTGCGGACCTTGAGCATTTGCGAGAGCCACTCGCGCTCGATATCCATTGCGTCCTTCATCGGTTGCTGCGCACTCAGCCGCTCTGGATAAAGACGCTCGGCGCTCAGCACGTTGTTGGACACCGCCAGGTTGCCGCGTCGCAGCAGGCAGATATACAAGGCGAAATCCAGGCTCGCGACGAAGCCGCCGCCCTCCTCCGTCAATGCCGGCAGCAGCTCGGCGACGTCCGCGCGGCGAAACAGCGCGTTGCTGAATCCGCCCAGAACATTGACCGGGAATTTTTCAAAGATCGCCAGTAAATCGTCGCCCTTGAACAGACCACTGACCGGCGACAGCGAGGTGTTTTCCAGACGCGCAGGCAGGATGATGTCGTTCGCGTCCCAGAGCAGTCGCTGCGCCAGCACCAGGCTGACTTCTGCACGACGCATCTCTTGCGCCTGCTGCTCGATACAGGCGGAATAGAGCAAATCATCGTCACACAGAAACTTGATGAACTCGCCCTGCGCATGATCCAGGCAGGCTTTCAGATTGCCGACCAGGCCCAACGTGCGCGGGTTACGCACATAGCGCACGGCAACGCCTGTCTGCGCGCTGACATTCGAGACAGTGCTTTCGATCTCGACGCCACGACTGTCATCGCAAACGATGACCTCCAGATGGCCATAGCCCTGGCCGACAGCGCTACGCAAGGCTCGCTCGAAAAAGCGTGGGTTGAAGGCGGGAATGACAAGGCTAACGAGAGGGAGTGAATTCACGGCGGGCTCACAGGCGGTACGAGCCCGCTCGGTAAAGCGAGCCCTGGAAACCGCTAAAAAACATTACTTGAAGGATGGAGCAAACGGGCGCTCACGCGCCCGTTAACCGTCAGATCTTGTTGAACAGACCCAACTGGCTGATCTTGCTGAACGCCAGTTGCGCGGCTTGCAACATGGTCTGCTGCAGGGTCAGGCGGGTCATGACTTCGGCGGGATCCGAATCACGGATCGAGCCCTGGGTCGTGGTGTTCGCCGTACTCAGGCTCAGGTTAGTCGCGGTTTGCATTTCCAGCGCTTGGCCACGGGCACCAATGGTGGTGACAGAGGCGCCAATCTGGTTGGTAGCGGCGTCGATGTTGCCGAGCCCCGACTCCATGACACCCTGAAACTTCTGCTTGGCAACATCATCACCGTCGATCGGCGTATTCAATGCCGTAATCATCTGGCCCAGCGTGTCGAGCACGTTCTGGGTCTGGTGATTGTTCGGCTGGATCGAGAACTGATCGCCAGCGGCCGGAGTGTTGCCCAGCGCGAAAGTCACGCCCGCAGCGGTCGCGTTGCCGCCAGCCACGGTGCCGGACGACACGGGTTTGCTGTCCGCAGTGACTGGCGCCGCATACAGATCGAACGCCGTCGCGCTGGTGAACTTGAGCACCGCGCCGCCTTGCGGGAAGGCGTTTGTATAGGCCGACTGGTCGGTGATGGTCGAACCGGTAATCACCGCAGTAGACGGGTTACCCGGGCTGCGCGCGGTGGTGAACGAGTCAGGCTGGGTCGACAGCTGGAAGCTGTGCCCGGCAATGACCGCGTCCGGGTTGGTGTCCCCCGCTTTCAGGTTGATGTTCAGCTTCAGGTCGACGCCACGGAAACTGACCGACTGGTTGGTGCCGGTGGTGTTGACGATCGCGCCATTCTGGCTGGCTTCGGCCGTCACGTCGTTACCCAGCGCATCGGTGATTTGCAGTTGGGTGCTGCTGACGAAGCTGACGGTGTACGGCTGACCACCGGAGAACTTGGAGTTGTAGGTGGCAACATTGCCAACGGTACCGCTGGACAGCACGACACGGCCGTCATCCACTGCTGGAGCCGTCATATTGGTGCTGGTGCGGCCGGTGTTGATGGTCTGCTGAAAGGCATCCCAACCGGTGGTGTTGGTACCGACCGTCATACCGTCGCCGATGCCCAGGTTGATCGTGGTCTGGTCACCGTTGTAGGTGTAAGTGCCGTCGGCATTCTGCGAGTACGGCGCGGTATCGGTCTTCGAACCGGAGAACATGTAGTTGCCGTTGGCATCCTTGGAGTTCATCAGGCCCAGCACTTGTTGCTGGATCTGACTCAGTTCCGAAGCGTAAGCCTGGCGATCCTTGTCGGTGCGCGTGCCGGTGTTGGCGGCCAGGGCGAGCTCCTTGGCACGCGCCAGTGCGGTGGTGATGGAATCCAGCGTGGACTCCTGCACATTCAACGAATTTGTGGTGGAGTCGACGTTGGTCTTGTACTGATCCAGCATCGCGGCCTGCTGGCCCAGTTGCAGCAAACGCCCGGCGCCGATCGGATCATCGGACGCATTGGTGATGCGTTGCAGGCTGCTCGCCTCACTGGCGGTAGCGACCGCCTTGTTGAAGTTACGCTGATAGTCCGACGCTTGCGTGCCGTAATACTGGGCGGTGGAAATGCGCATGAATTACGACTCCTTAAAGGCTGTTGATCAGCGTGGCGAAAGTTTCCTGCGCAGCTTTGATGATCTGCGAAGACGCTGTGTAGTACTGCTGATATTTGACCAGGTTGCCGGTTTCTTCATCCAGGTTGACCCCGGACAGCGAATCGCGCGCGCCTTTGGCGTTATCCAGGATCGCCGACGTCGCGGCGCTGTCGGACTTGCCTTGGGCGGTCTTGGTGCCGACGTTGGTCACCAGCTTGTTGTAGGCGTCAGTCAGGCTGATGCCTTTACTGGCCGAACCGGTGTCAACGGTCTGCGCAGTTTGCAGGGCGACCAGCGATTGTGCGTTGCGGTTGTCCGAAGACGCCGCACCGGTCAGGTTCATGGTGAAGGTTTCGCCTGGCTTCGGCGTGCCGCCAATGGTGGTCTGCACGGAGAAGGTTTTCTGTACGTTCGGCGTAACGCTGGTATCCAGCACCGGATTGCCGCTGGCATCGACGATGCCGACCTTCAGGTCCAGCGTGTTCGATTGACCGGGAACGACTGTGCCGCTGCTGATCACGCCGCCCTTGGCATCCACAAAGGAGTAAGACTGGCTGCCGCCGCTGACCGCACCAAACACCAGTTTGACCGGCGTCGAGTTCTTCAGCGCCGCCTGCATGTCAGCCTGGGCCGTCGGGTTGTAGATATCGATCTTGCTGCTGAGTGTCGGCTGAGTGTAAGTGCCCAGACCGGCAGCGCTGGCGACACCGGTCAACGGACCGGCCGCAGCGATTTTCTTCGGATCGGTGAGCACTGTCTGAATGCTCGCCGCCGCATTACGGGTCGGAGTGATTTTGAAGCTGTCACCGGCGCTCAACGCACCACCCTTGAGTGCAAGGGTGAAACCGTCGATCACTGGCGGTGGATTGGTCGTGGTGCTGAAGGCGCCCATATCGGTGCCGTCGGAACGCTTGACGGTGTAGTCAGTGGCGCTGGTGAACGTCACTTGATAATCGCTGGTGGTCAGCTTGCCGGTGTCCTTGATGGTGACATCGAGGTTACCCGAACCGGTGCTGTTGCCTGACTGCGCGATGCTGCGCGAACTGACCAGCGCGGCACTGTTGATGTTGTTGAAAATCGCCGCGCCGAAGTCACCGTTCTTGTCGATGCCCTGTGCTTGCTGGCTGTTGACCTGATCCGCGATCACCAGCGCTACTCGGCCCAGCTCGTTGAGCGACGGGTCGAGGACTTCTTTGCGGTAAGTCAACAGGCCGCCGATTTCACCGCCGGTCATCGCCGAGGTGATGTCGATGGTGCTCGAACCGCGATCCATCTGAATGGCCATGCGCGACGGATCGTCTTTGCTCGCGACCATGCTCAGCGTGTTGGTGGTGTTGCCGATCACCAGCGGCTGACCACTGCCAATGTAGACGTCGAAACTGGTGCCACGCTCGACGACCTGTGCACCGGTCAGCTCGGAGAGCTGGCGTACAGCTTCGTTACGGCTGTCGAGCAGATCGTTCGGCGCCCCACCGCTGGTGGAGATCTCGCCGATCTTCTGGTTCAAATTGGCAATCGAGGTAGCCAGCTTGTTCACCTGGGACGTCATGTCTCCCAGGCTGCCATTGATGGTGGTGTTCTGATCGTTGAGCTGTTTGGCGATGGTGTTGAAACGACTGGTCAGCGCCTGTGCGCCGGTCAGCACCGATTGACGGGAAGTGTCATCGGTCGCCGAGGTCGAAACGCCCTGCATCGTGGTGAAGAATTTCTGCAGCACGCCGGTCAGGCCGGTGTTGGTGTCCGACAGCATGGAGTCCAGCGGCGTGGCCTGCGCCAGGTAAGCAGCCGATTCGCTGTCGAGCGAAGTAGCGGTGTGCAACTGGCTTTCCAGGTACGAGTTGTACACCCGGCGCACGTCAGCCAGGGTGGTGCCCGTACCGATGAACACGGTGCCGAACTGCTGCGAGGATTTGGTGCCCTGCACGGTTTGCTGACGTGAATAACCGGCGGTGTCGACGTTGGCAATGTTGTTGCCTGTCGTAGCCAAAGAGGACTGGCTGGCCGACAGTCCCGACATCCCGATATTGAGCAAACTCATGGTTCAGACCTTATACCTTGTGCCTTAGAAAGGCGTGGTGGATACACCCGCCGCAGCGTAGTTTTGGAAACTGTTCATCTGCTTGGCTATCTGCGAAATCTTTGTCGCGTAGTTCGGGTCGGTGGCGTAACCGGCCTTTTGCAACTCGCGTACAAACTGTTCTGGGTTATCGGCAGACTTCACGACATCTTGATAGCGATTATTGCTCTGCAGCAAAGTCACCAGATCGTGGAAGCTGTCTTTGTACGAGGCGTACGAACGGAACTCGGCCGTCTCCTTGACCATCTCGCCATTGCGGAACTCGCTGGTGATCGCCCGGGCCGAATCGCCCTTCCAGTTGCTGCTCGCCTTGATGCCGAACAGGTTGTGGCTGCTGCTGCCATCCTGGGCACGCATGACCGATTTGCCCCAACCGGTTTCCAGCGCAGCCTGTGCCACCAGATAACGCGGATCGACGCCGATACGGTCGGCCGCTTCCTTGGCCATCGGCAGCATGGTGTTGACGAATTCGTCGGCGGAACTGAAGGCTTTCTTCGCCGGCGCCAGCGGAATCTGCGCCATCGCACGACCATAAATCTGCATCTGCCCGCCAGAGGCTTTTTCGCTCTCGGCACGCGCCAGCCAGTCGCCGTTGTACAGCGGGCCGGCGCCAGTGGTGGCCGCCGTGGTCGCGCGTTGCGGCAATTGCGTGGCCGCTGCCGGCGTAGCCGATGGCACCAGGCCTGCGAGCAAACGATCGGCCAGTTTCGGTGGCAGAGCCAGACGACGCTGATTGATCAGTTCCATGTCGTTGCGATGGGCCAGTTGCGTATTCGGTGCATTCACCGAACGCGACGCCCACAACGGACGCTCACCATTGAGGCGCGACAACGGGCCGTTGGTGGCCACGGTGCCGGCGGCAATCGGCGTGGCCACTGCAGCGGCTTTTGCCTTGGCTTCTTCCTGCTTGGCGGCGGACGCGGCAGCGGCCTCGCCCGGCGCCATCGGTTTGTTCTTCGACATCTGGCGCATCAGCACGTCGGCCAGACCGATACCACCGCCCTCGCGGGACATGGAAACGGCCAACTGCTGGTCGTACATTTCCTGGTACTGCTTGGCCGCCGGCGTGTTGAGGGGGTTGTCCTGGCCCAGCGCTTCGGTGGCTGAACGCATCGACTTGAGCATTTCGCCAAGGAACAGCGATTCGAACTCCTGCGCCACCTTGCGCATGTTCGCATCGCTGTTCTTGTCGCCGACCTTGAGCTGGTTCAGGCGATTGAGGTCCGAGTAAGAACCCGAATCGCTGCTGTTGACCAGACCGCTTTTGCGCATATCCATAAAGGTCGGCCTCAGATCACGATCAGGTCGGCTTGCAACGCGCCGGCCTGCTTCAGAGCTTCGAGGATCGCCATCAAGTCACCCGGTGCCGCGCCGACCTGGTTCACCGCCCGCACGATCTCGTCGAGGGTAGTGCCCGGGCCGAACTTGAACATCGGCTTGGCTTCCTGCTCGGCATTCACCCGCGAACGCGGCACAACAGCCGTCTGACCATTGGACAGAGGGCCGGGCTGGCTGACGATCGGGTCTTCGGTGATGGTCACGGTCAGGCTGCCGTGGGTCACGGCGGCTGGCGACACTTTGACGTTCTGGCCGATGACGATGGTGCCGGTACGCGAGTTGATGATGACTTTCGCCACCGCCTGACCCGGATCGACTTCGAGGTTTTCGAGGATCGACAGGTAGTCGACGCGCTGGCTCGGATCGAGTGGCGCGGTGACACGAATCGAACCACCGTCGATCGCTTGCGCGACGCCAGGACCGAGCATGTCGTTGATCTTGTCGACGATACGCTTGGCGGTGGTGAAGTCGGAGCGGTTGAGGTTCAGCGTCAGGCTGTTGCCCTGGTTGAAACCGCTCGGCACCGAACGCTCCACCGAGGCACCGCCAGGGATGCGACCGGCCGACGGAACGTTGACGGTGATCTTCGATCCGTCACGGCCCTCGGCGTCGAAACCGCCGACGACAAGATTGCCCTGAGCGACCGCGTAGACGTTGCCGTCGATACCCTTGAGCGGGGTCAGCAGCAGTGTGCCGCCACGCAAGCTCTTGGAGTTACCGATCGAAGACACCGTGATATCGACCTGCTGACCGGGCTTGGCGAACGCCGGCAAATCAGCACTGATCGACACCGCCGCGACGTTCTTCAATTGCACGTTGCCCGATCCCGGCGGCACCTTGATGCCGAACTGCGAGAGCATGTTGTTGAAGGTCTGCAGGGTGAACGGGGTCTGCGTCGTCTGGTCACCGGTGCCGTTAAGCCCGACCACCAGGCCGTAACCGATCAACTGGTTGGAGCGCACGCCGGAAATGCTGGCGATATCTTTCAGCCGCTCGGCGTGTGCACCAAAGGCTGCGGACATCAGCGCCGCAGCCAGCATGAGGCTCTTGAAATTCAACGTAGCCACCTAGAAAGGGAACAGCGGGCTGAGGAAGAAACGGTCGAACCAGCCTGGCTGACTCGTATCGGCAAACGCGCCGGTACCCGAGTAGGTGATGCGTGCATCGGCGACCCGGGTCGACGACACGGTGTTGTCCGTGGCGATATCATCGGCGCGCACCAGGCCGGCGATACGCACCAGCTCATCACCGGTGTTCAGCGTCAGCCACTTCTCGCCACGCACGGCGATGATGCCGTTGGGCAGCACGTCAGCGACGGTCACGGTGATCGAACCGGTGAGGCTGTTGCTCTGCCCGGACTTGGCGTCACCCTTGGTCGAGCGGTCGGCACTGTAGCCAGCGTTCAGACTCAGGTCGTTGCCGCCGATCGGGTTGTTGGTGGTCAGGCTGGAGCCGAACAACGAGGTCAGACCGACCTTGTTGTCGCTGTTCTTGTCCATCTGCGAGTTGGCGTTCTTGCTCGCCTGCGTGCGCTCGTTCAGGGTGATGGTGATGATGTCACCGACCCGGAAAGCCTTGCGGTCGCTGTACAGGTTCTGCTCGAAGCCGGCCTGATAGATCGAGCCATTATTGGCGGCAGCCGGTAACGGCGTGCGCGGCAACACCGGGGCGTAGTAAGGGTCATTGGGCTTGGGCGTCGGGGCGACGCAGCCCGCGAGCGAGACGACCCCACTCAATGCCAGAACAGATACAAAGCGATTCATGACCCTACCTCACGGTGTTGCAGGCGACCTCATGGCCGCCTCATAGACTTGATTACAGATTCTGCGTTACGAACGAGAGCATCTGGTCAGCGGTGGAGATCACCTTGGAGTTCATCTCGTAAGCGCGCTGAGTGGTGATCATGTTGACCATCTCTTCAACGGTGCTGACGTTGGACGTTTCCAGGGTGTTCTGCAGGGTGGTACCGAAACCGGCCAGACCCGGGGTGCCGACTTGCGGCGCGCCGGAGGCGGCAGTTTCCAGGAACAGGTTGTTGCCCACGGCTTGCAGACCGGCCGGGTTGATGAAGTCGGCGGTTTGCAGATTGCCGATCACCTGAGACGCAGCGTTGCCAGCAACCGTGATGGACACGGTGCCGTCACGGCCGACGGTGAAGGTCTGGGCATCGTTCGGAATGACGATGGCCGGTTCCAGAGCGAAACCGCTGGCGTTGACGATCTGGCCGTTGGAGTCGAGGTGGAAGGTACCGTCACGGGTGTAGGACGTGGTGCCATCCGGCTGCAGAATCTGGAAGAAACCGCGACCGTCGATGGCCATGTCCAGCGGCTGCTCGGTGGTTTGCAGGCTGCCAGCGGTGAAGTTTTTCTGGGTGCCGACAATGCGCACACCGGTACCCAGTTGCAGACCCGACGGCAGTTCGCTGTCCTGAGTCGACTGGGCGCCTGGCTGACGCTTGATCTGATAGAGCAAGTCCTGGAACTCGGCGCGATCACGTTTGAAGCCCGTGGTCGACACGTTCGCCAGGTTGTTGGAAATGGTGGTCAGGTTGGTGTCCTGGGCGGACAGACCGGTTTTGGCAACCCATAGAGCCGGAAGCATTCGATTCTCCTCGTGCGCCTGTTTTTCGGCGCGACGTTCTGATAATTAGCTGATCTGCAAGACCCGAGCCATGGCCTGGTCGTCGTCTTTGGCGGTGTTCATCATCTTGACGTGCAACTCGAACTGCTTGGCCAGGGCCAGCACCGAGGTCATCTCTTCGACGGCGTTGACGTTGCTCGATTCAAGGAAACCCGACACCAGTTTGACGTTGGCATCGGCCGGCGCCGGCTGGCCGTCCTTGGTGTAGATCGAGCCGTCGAGGCCCTTGTTCATGTTCTTGATGTCCGGGTTGACCAGTTTGATCCGGTCGACTTCCGCCATGACACGCGGGCCTTCGCCCATCGCACGAATACTGATGGTGCCGTCTTCACCGACTTCGATCTGCTGCTCGGGCGGCACGGCGATCGGACCGCCATTGCCGATCACCGGCATGCCGTTGCCGGCACGCAGCACGCCGAGGGCGTCAACGTTGAGGCTGCCGGTGCGCACGTAGCTTTCGCCGCCATTGGGGTTCTGTACGGCAATGAAACCGTTGCCGGTCACCGCGACGTCGAGGTCACGACCGGTCTGCACCAGCGAGCCCGGGGTGAAGTCGGTGGCAGGCCGTTCGCTCATGGCAAACGCACGCGCCGGAAAGCTGTCACCGAACACCGGCATCGAACGCGCCTGCTCCAGGTCGCGCTGAAAACCGTTGGTGGAGATGTTCGCCAGGTTGTTGGCATGCGCCTTTTGCGCCAGTGCATTCTGGCTGGCGCCGGTCATTGCCACATAAAGGTACTTGTCCACACTCATTCCTCTGCATGCCGGACGTTTGCCGCCCACCGCTGTACTGCTGAGCCATAAGCAATTTGCAGACCAACTTTTTTCTGGCGGACGAAGACCCGGCAAACAAAGGACTTGGGGAGTGATGAGGGAAAATTTGAAATGTATCGAAGTCGAAAAACCGGCGGTGTTATGCCGCTTGGCGGCAAAAGATCAAAAGATCGCAGCGTGCCGCAGCTCCTACATTTGAAATGCGTATTCCTGTAGGAGCTGCGGCACGCTGCGATCTTTTGATCTTAAGCTTCGGGATTTTTGCCGACCTCATATTCACGCAGCTTGTTAGCAATCGTCGTATGTGAAACCCCCAACCGCTTACCCAGCTGCCGACTGCTCGGATGCTCGGAATACAACCGTTCCAGCACCGCCTTCTCGAACCGTCCGACAATCTCGTCCAGCCCGCCTTCCAGCGAGAAATCGCCAAGCGGCTGACGCACGCCGTAATCCGGCAGACGAATATGCTCCGCCTTCACCGTGCCGCCATCACACAGCGAAACCGCCTGGAACAACACGTTCTCCAGTTGCCGCACGTTGCCCGGCCAATGGTAATGACTGAGCCGATCCATCGCCGCCGGCGCCAGTTTCGGTAGCGGACAGCCAATTTGCCGACTGGCCTGATCGAGGAAATGCTCGACTAGCGGGGTCAAGCCGTCGAGGCATTCGCGCAGCGGCGGGATGTGCAAGGACAGTACATTCAAGCGGTGATACAAATCCTGGCGAAACTCGCCGCGCGCGCACAGCTCGGACAGGTCCACCTGGGTGGCGCAGATCACCCGCACATCCAGGTAAACCTCTTCATCGCTGCCAACGCGACGGAAGCAACCGTCCTGAAGAAAGCGCAGCAGTTTCACCTGCAAGCGCGGGCTCATCTCACCGACGCCATCAAGAAACAGCGTACCGCCCGCCGTCAACTCCAGCAGCCCGAGCTTGCCTTCGGCCCGCGCCCCTTCGAAGGCGCCGGGGCCGTAGCCGAACAGCTCGGTCTCGGCCATCGACTCGGGCAGGCCGGCGCAGTTGAGCGCCATCAGCGGCGACTGCCCGCGCGGACTGGCAAGGTGACAGGCGCGCGCCAGCAGTTCCTTACCGGTACCGGTTTCGCCTTCAATCAATAGCGGCGCATCCAGTGGCGCCATACGCCGCGCTTCACGCACGACGGCAGCCATGACTTTCGAGCTCTGAAAGATGCTGTCAAAGCCACGCAACTCCTGCTTGCGCACGTTATAGATGCGCTCGCCGACACGGTCGGCGCGATGCAAGGTCAGCACCGCACCGGCCATCGCTTCACTGTCGTCGTGCTCCGATTGCAGCGGCGCAATGTCGGCCAGAAAGATGTCGCCCTTGACCTTGACCCGCATGCCATTGATTCGTGATTTATTCGCGCGCACCAGTTCCGGCAGGTCGAAATCTTCAGCGTAACGCGACAGCGGAATGCCCGGGACCTCATCGACCCGTACACCGAGCAACTGCGCCGCCGCGCGATTGGCCGCGACGATCGAGCCGCCCATGTCGATCGACAGCACCGGAAACTCCAGCGCGCCGAGCAAGGCATTCAACTCCATGTGCCGTCGTTCGCTGGGCATCAGCCCTACTCGCTTGACGCCGAACACCCCGGCGATCGCCTCGAACTTCGGGCGCAGCGCTTGAAACTGAATATTGATCAGGTTCGGACAGTGCAAGTAGATCGCATTGCCATGCTCGCCACCGACCTCACCGCGCGCCACGTTGATGCCGTAGGCGACCAGCAGGTTGAGAATGTCGCGCAGGATGCCGATGCGGTTCTGGCAGTGGACTTTGATGCGCATAGGAGAAAACCCGCCAAACCAGTCATTAAGTTAAATACAGAACCTGTGGGAGCGAGCCTGCTCGCGAAGACGGCGGCACATTCAACATTAATGTGTCAGGTAGATCGCATTCGCGAGCAGGCTCGCTCCCACAAGGGTAAGCACCACGACTTTTCTGTCGAGGCACGCAGATAGTTGTCAAGATTATGTGACAGCCACCAGGCTTTTCAAACCTGAAAATCACCGAAAATGCGCGACAGCGGACAAACCGTAACGATAACTTTACGAATTAAACAGAAATTTCCTACGCGCAGGCCATTCAACCTGCTGCACATCAACCCGCTCTCAGGTAATTCTGAATCCATCGCTGGACATAACAAGAACGAATTCCCCTAGCAGGAGAGCAGTATGAAGCAGACGCAATACGTGGCCCGCGAGCCCGATGCGCAAGGTTTTATCGACTACCCCGCCGAAGAACACGCGGTGTGGAACACGCTGATCACTCGCCAGTTGAAAGTGATTGAAGGGCGTGCCTGCCAGGAGTACCTGGACGGTATCGAAAAACTCGGTCTGCCCCACGACCGCATTCCGCAACTCGGCGAGATCAACAAGGTGCTCGGCGAGACCACCGGCTGGCAGGTCGCCCGTGTGCCGGCACTGATCCCCTTCCAGACCTTTTTCGAACTGCTGGCCAGCAAGCAATTTCCGGTCGCTACGTTTATCCGTACCCGCGAAGAGCTGGACTACCTGCAAGAGCCGGACATTTTCCACGAGATCTTTGGTCACTGCCCGCTGCTGACCAACCCGTATTTCGCCGAATTCACCCACACCTACGGCAAACTCGGCTTGCAGGCGACCAAGGAAGAACGTGTGTACCTGGCGCGTCTGTACTGGATGACCATCGAGTTTGGTCTGGTCGACACCCCACAAGGCCAACGCATCTACGGCGGCGGCATTCTGTCTTCACCGAAAGAAACCGTTTATTCGCTGTCGGACGAGCCTGAGCATCAGGCGTTCGATCCGCTCGAAGCCATGCGCACGCCGTATCGCATCGACATCCTGCAACCGCTGTACTTTGTCCTGCCGAACCTCAAGCGTCTGTTCGACGTGGCTCATGAAGACATCATGGCCATGGTTCGCCAAGGCATGCAGCTGGGTCTGCACGCACCGAAATTTCCGCCGAAACCGAAAGCCGCGTGAACCGCGACTTTTGCTGACAATTGAGCCTGTCAGTTGCCGCCACTTTGGTTTAGCGTGACGGCATTGACGACTCACAAGCCTTTATAAAAAAAACACACTCGATTTCAGGAATACACCATGTCCACTTTGAACCAAGCCCACTGCGAAGCCTGCCGCGCCGATGCGCCACAAGTCAGCGACGAAGAACTGCCGATCCTGATCAAGCAGATCCCTGACTGGAACATCGAAGTACGCGACAGCATCATGCAATTGGAGAAGGTCTTCCTGTTCAAGAACTTCAAGCACGCACTGGCGTTCACTAACGCTGTCGGCGAGATCTCCGAGGCCGAAGGTCACCACCCGGGCCTGCTGACCGAGTGGGGCAAAGTCACCGTGACCTGGTGGAGCCACTCGATCAAAGGCCTGCACCGCAACGACTTCATCATGGCCGCGCGCACTGACGAAGTGGCCAAGACTGCCGAAGGACGCAAGTAATGCACTTCGACGCCATCGGCCGGGTTCCCGGCGACCCGATCCTCGGCTTGATGGAGGCGTATGCGCAGGACAGTAATCCGCGCAAATTCGACCTGGGCGTTGGCGTCTACAAGGACGCCCAAGGCCTGACGCCGATCCCGGAAGCGGTGAAAATCGCCGAAGCGCGACTGGTCGAAAGCCAGGACACCAAGACCTACATCGGCGGCCACGGCAACCCGCTGTTCGGCAAAGTCATCAACGAGCTGGTGCTGGGCACCGACTCGAAGCTGATCGCCGAGCAACGTGCCGGTGCCACCCAGACGCCGGGCGGTACCGGTGCGCTGCGTCTGGCCGCCGACTTCATCGCCCAGTGCCTGCCGGGCAAAGGCGTGTGGCTGAGCAAACCGACCTGGCCGATCCACGAAACCATTTTCGCCGCGGCCGGGGTCAAGGTCAGTCACTACCCGTACGTGGGCAGCGACAACCGCCTCGATGTCGAAGTCATGCTCGCCGTGCTCAATGAAGTGCCGAACGGTGATGTGGTGCTGCTGCACGCGTGCTGCCACAACCCGACCGGTTTCGACTTGAACCACGACGACTGGCAGCGCGTGCTCGACGTGGTGCGCGCGCGCAATCTGCTGCCGCTGATCGACTTTGCCTACCAGGGCTTTGGCGACGGTCTGGAACAGGATGCCTGGTCGACCCGCTTGTTCGCGGCAGAATTGCCCGAACTGCTGATCACCAGCTCCTGCTCGAAGAACTTCGGCCTGTACCGCGATCGCACCGGTGCGCTGATCGTCTGCGCGAAAAGCGCCGACAAGCTCATCGACATCCGCAGCCAACTGGCCAACATCGCCCGCAACCTGTGGTCGACGCCGCCGGATCACGGTGCAGCGGTGGTCGCGACCATCCTCGCCGATCCGGAACTGAAAGCCCGTTGGGCCGATGAAGTGGAAGCGATGCGTCTGCGCATTGCGCAACTGCGCAGCGGCTTGGTTGAAGCACTGGAACCGCATGGCCTGCGCGAGCGCTTTGCGCACATTGGCGTGCAGCGCGGCATGTTCTCATACACCGGGCTGTCGCCGGAGCAAGTGAAACAACTGCGTGAGCATCACAGCGTGTACATGGTCAGTTCAGGCCGGGCGAACGTCGCCGGTATCGACTCCACCCGCCTCGCGTTGCTGGCCGAAGCCATCGCCAGCGTCTGCAAATAGTTACTGCAACACAAAACCCTGTGGGAGCGAGCCTGCTCGCGAAAGCGGCGTGTCATTCAACGAAAATGTTGCCTGACACACTGCCTTCGCGAGCAGGCTCGCTCGCACATTTGTTTGTGGTGACCTTCAGGTTTTGCCCTCCCCTGCGGCCATCTGTCGCATTAACTTGAATTAAAAGTCTGATTGTCATTTTTCCTGCTGTATCCTGCGCAGGCTTTCCAAAAGCGCGGATCTACCAGATCTATCAACAGACTTAGCGAGGAGCGCAACCATGCACGAGATTCCTAATCTCCCCTTCCCAAGCCTGCACGTACCTGAGCAGACGACCACGCAGCAAGCCGGCGCCCAACAGCCCGAGCCGAAAGAAGCCGTTGAGAGCCGCCCGGCCGACAACGAAGAGTAAGACCTGTCGTACAGACCGTGTGGAAAGCGCTAACATGCGCTTTCCACACTGCCTGAACCCGAGCCCGCCATGACCGACGAATTCTCTGAAAGCCAAGCTGCCGTCCTGATCGGCGCGACCGAGAAAATGATCGAGATCTGGAATCGCCTCTCGCCCGAGAAACAAGCCGCCCTGCTCGCCCGTTTCGGCACAGAGGAAAACGCCCTGGCCGCTCTGGTCACCACGCAGCTGGTTGCCCCGGACAAACCTTGAAGCCGCCGCCGAGCAAATAGTTTTACTTTTCCCGCCCCAGAGGCGTCCGCGCCGGTATCATAAGCAGCCTATCTAATCTGCCGCTCCCGTGGATCGTTACCCATGTCGTCCTCTATATCCGAGCCCCAGCGCCCCCTGGCGGTTACGCTGCAAGTCGTTTCCATCGTCCTGTTCACCTTTATCGGCTATCTGAACATCGGCATTCCGCTCGCGGTGTTGCCCGGTTATGTCCACAGTGACCTCGGCTTTGGCGCGGTGATCGCCGGTCTGGTGATCAGCGTGCAATACCTCGCGACCCTGCTCAGCCGCCCGTATGCCGGCAAGATAATCGACAACCAGGGCAGCAAACGCGCGGTGATGATTGGTCTGGCCGGGTGTGGCTTGAGCGGTGTGTTCATGCTGATTTCGGCGTGGACACCGAGCATGCCGATGCTCAGTTTGATCAGTCTGTTGATCGGTCGACTGGTGCTGGGCAGCGCGGAAAGCCTTGTCGGCTCCGGTTCGATTGGCTGGGGCATCGGCCGGGTCGGCGCAGCGAACACGGCCAAGGTGATTTCCTGGAACGGCATCGCCAGTTATGGCGCACTGGCGGTTGGCGCCCCGTTCGGCGTGTGGCTGGTTGGGCAGTTGGGGCTGTGGAGCATGGGCGTCAGCATTATCCTGCTCGCCGCGTTGGGCCTATTGCTCGCCTGGCCAAAAACACCGGCACCGATTGTCGCCGGCGAGCGTCTGCCGTTCATGCATGTGCTCGGCAAAGTGTTTCCCCACGGCTGCGGTCTGGCGCTGGGCTCGATCGGCTTCGGCACCATCGCCACCTTCATCACCCTGTATTACGCGACCCAGCATTGGGACAACGCGGTGCTGTGCCTGAGCCTGTTCGGCGCCAGCTTCATCGGTGCGCGGCTGCTGTTCGGCAACCTCATCAACCGTCTCGGCGGCTTTCGCGTGGCGATTGCCTGTTTGTCGGTGGAAACCCTTGGCCTGTTACTGCTGTGGCTGGCACCCGACGCGCATTGGGCGCTGGCCGGTGCGGCGCTGAGCGGTTTCGGTTTCTCGCTGGTGTTCCCGGCGCTGGGCGTGGAAGCGGTGAATCTGGTGCCGGCGTCGAGCCGTGGCGCAGCGGTCGGCGCCTATTCACTGTTCATCGATTTGTCGCTGGGGATCACCGGGCCACTGGCCGGGGCGATTGCGGCAGGCTTTGGTTTTGCCTCGATCTTCCTCTTCGCTGCCCTCGCCTCGCTAAGCGGATTGGCGCTGAGCGTGTACCTGTACAAACACACCGCCAAGTATCGCGAAGACTAGAAATCCACCTTGCCGCGCCCGGCCTTGATGCTGCCGCGCTTGGTTTTCGATTCAAGCCGACGTTTTTTTGAACCGAGAGTCGGCTTGGTCGGGCGGCGTTTCTTTTCCACCTTGGTCGCGCTGAGGATCAGCTCGACCAGACGCTCCAGCGCATCCGCGCGATTGGCTTCCTGTGTGCGGTATTGCTGGGCCTTGATGATCAACACGCCATCGCTGGTGATGCGACTGTCGCGCAGCGCCAGCAGCCGCTCCTTGTAGAACTCGGGCAAGGACGAGGCCGGAATGTCGAAGCGCAGGTGCATGGCGCTGGAGACCTTGTTGACGTTCTGCCCACCGGCGCCTTGCGCGCGAATGGCCGTCAGTTCGATCTCGGCATCCGGCAGATGCACATTGTTGGAAATCACCAGCATGGAAAAACGCCCTTAATCGGAACGCACAGGATACCGCGATTAGCCGCAGAGTGACCGGCTGCCCGCTGGCACAACTTCCTGCGCACTTATGTCGAGCGTCATTTCGAGTTACCATTGCCGACTTTTAACTTACCCGATCAATGCAGGAAGCAGACTTATGAGCAACAAGGCAGTTATCGTGTTTAGTGGTGGTCAGGACTCTACGACCTGCCTGATTCATGCGCTGACCCACTATGACGAAGTCCACTGCATCACCTTTGACTATGGTCAACGCCATCACGCCGAAATTGAAGTTGCACAGCAACTTTGCAAAAAACTCGGCGTGACCGTGCACAAGGTCATGGATGTCTCGCTGCTTAATGAACTCGCCATCAGCAGCCTGACACGCGACAACATTCCGGTGCCGACCGTGAACAGCTCCGGAGAAAGCCTGCCCAGCACTTTCGTACCGGGAAGAAACATTCTGTTTTTGACCCTCGCTTCCATTTACGCCTATCAAGTACAAGCCAGAACGGTCATTACCGGCGTATGCGAAACCGATTTCTCCGGTTATCCGGATTGCCGAGACGAGTTTGTCAAAGCATTGAACAATGCTCTTGAGTTAGGCATGGATTACCAGTTACGCCTCGAAACACCACTGATGTGGTTGAACAAGGCAGAAACCTGGGCCTTGGCTGATTATCACAACCAGCTGGATCTGATCCGCCATCAGACGCTGACTTGCTATAACGGTATTGCCGGAAGCGGATGCGCTGACTGTGATGCTTGCAATCTTCGCGCAAAAGGACTCAACGAGTTCCTGGAGAACAAAGAGCAGGTCACCAATAGCTTGAAAACGAAACTCAAGTTGAATTAAGGCACAAAATAACGCTCGCCTGGACAGCCCGGGCGAGCGATATTTTTATTCGATCAAGCCTGACTGCCCGTCAGGTATTTCTTGAACAGTGACCGCGCGCCATAGGCCGGCATGATATTAAAGAAAGCAAAGCCCACTTTAATTGCGATCTGAACATAGATCATGCTCAGGATCGCGCTGTTTTCCATCGTTCCGTAAAAGGCGATGTAGCAAAACAGAAAGCTGTCGATGATCACCGCAAACAATGTGCTCAAGAACACGCGCAAGAACAGGAATCTGGAGTTGGTCAGCTCCTTGATCTTGCACAATAGATACGAATTTATATTCTCGGACACCAGAAAAGAAATGGAAGATGCCACCAGAACTGAAGACAACTGACTGATCACGTCATTGTAGGGCCCATCGAGCTTCCAACCCGGCAGCCCCGGAAGATGGGTGGTAATCGCCAATAGAATGATAATCGCCGCATTGCTGATAAACGCGAAGAGTATCGCTCGGCGTGCAAGCCTGAGGCCGAAGGTCTCGTTCAACAAGTCAACGATCAGAAAGGTCAGCGGATACAGGAACGTTCCCGGAGTGACGACAATGTCGAAATAATCCAGGTAAATAGGTTTTGTCGCGGCAATACTGGTGAAGATATACAGCGTGAACAGCATCAGGTTCAGAATGATGTAGATCATCCAGGAACTCTCATGACGGTCATTTATTTCGTAAGCGGTGAGCGCTCCGCCCTGCGAGTAAAACTTCTTGTAGAGGTTTTTTACTTCGATTTTATTCAGATTATCCATAATCTCACTATTCAACACTTCACTCAGCTTTATTTTAATTATTTTGCCTGTCGCAATGACCATGATCACGGCCAGGCTTTTTCCATTCTCGAATCCCAGCAACTTGTACTTGCTGTTTTCCATTTCAACACTGCATTCCATTAAATCGTTCCTCGATTACATCTCCGATCACGCATACACGATCCGTATCAAAGCTGCCTTCATGGCTTATAGATAACTTCGCTGTGATTTTGTCATACAGCAGTTTTTCCCTGTCGCTGGTCGACGCTCCTTTCTGTACGATCAACAAATCACCGGGTTCATTCATGCCACTGATTTCGTTTTCCAGAAGCACGCCAATCAGGTTGAAAGACGCGCCAAAATAGTAAGTCAGCGGATAAATCGTGGCCAACTCACCAATTCTTTTATCCAGACTTTGCAAGAGCAAGCTTTCCTTGATGACAGGCACAGCGGCCGGGTTCATATTCCCCTGCGGAGAGATACTGCTCTCGATTATTTCCTTCTCTTCAAAATCGATCGTCTCGATTTCTTCATAAGACACCCCGAAGAAATCAGAGATCTTGCGAACAGTGGACTGCTGTACGTTGACCACCTTGCCTTCGAGAATGTTATAGATGGTCGTTCGGGTCAAACCACTGGAGTGACACAAGGACAGTTGCGTCTCCCCGCGACTCTTGATCAGGTACTTGATATTGTTTTTCAGATTCTCCGATCTTTCTCTTCTGTGCATCACATGCTTATCATCCATTTTTAACTGCAATCAATGTCACGTCGGGAATGATCATTCCGGACATACACAAGTGAGGTAGGAAATTGCAGTTATATCCCTGTCAGTGCCGCGCAGGATCATAGCATTCTCCCTCCCTGGGTTCGGTATAAAAAGTCAGCTTTCACAGGCTGCTTCCGCCAACGTGCGGGGTCATTTCAGCCTCGCTAATGACTCGTCAGTTCCTGTCGTCTTCCATCCCAGGTCTGAAAATCGGCCCGGGCAATGTCAGTTTTACACCCGACGCGACTACAAAAAGAATCATTTTCTTTGAAGAATGTTCATTTTTTTGATTAATTCTGTAGCGTTCCTCACTGAAAAATCTATGATGCGTCAATCCGGCGTCTCATTCTCGAGAGTGAAAGAACGAAAAACCGGGGGCCTGTACAGGGTTTAGTTTTGCGCGCACAGCGGTCAAAACACGGATTCGCCTGTACAGATCTGGCAGCAAGGACATGCGCAAATCACGCAAAACCAAGGAAGGAATCAAGCAATGGCAGTCATTACTGAACCGCTCAAGAACCAGACTGACTTGCTGCGACGCGGCCTGGCAGATCTTCGCGTAGAAGACGCCGAACTGGCGGCAATTCTCGACGCTGAAGTTACGCGTCAACAGCACACGCTTTCACTGGTCTCGTCCTCCTGCGCAGTCCAGCCGCGAACCTTGGTGGCTTCTGCTTCAGTGCTGGTCAACGTGAGCGCAGAAGGCATGTCCGGCAAACGTCACAGCGCAGGGTGCGAGAACGTCGAGCTGGTCGAGTCACTGGCCATCCGCAGGGCGCGGGAACTGTTCGCGGCCCAATACGCCAACGTCCAGCCACACTCGGCGTCGAACGCCGTTTACCAGGTGCTCACGGCTTTGCTGGAGCCGGGTGACACCTTGCTGGGCATGGCAGTGGAACACGGTGGTCATCTGACTCATGGCAGCCTCGCTGCGTTTTCGGGTGCCTACTACAAGGCAATCCAGTACGGCACGACCGCAGACGGCCTCATCGATTACGACAAGGTACGCCTGCTGGCACTCGCCCATCGGCCACGCGTCATCCTCTGCGGCGCCACCGCCTATTCGCGAGTGGTGGACTTCAAGCGGTTTCGCGAAATTGCCGATGAAGCCGGTGCCATCCTGCTCGCCGACATTTCGCACATCGCCGGGCTTGTCGCCACCGGCAGGCACCCAAGCCCGATCGACGCCGCACAGGTCACCGTCACTTGCACGCACAAGCAACTCGCCGGGCCTCGGGGTGGCGTGATCCTCAGCGGGCGTGACGCGAACACCAAGATTCCCGGTTTGAGGACCACTTTCAGCCGCCTCCTCGATCAAGCCGTGTACCCGCGAATGCAGGGCTCGCCAGCCGCCAACATGATCGCGGCAAAGGCTGCAGCGCTGGGCTACGCAATGTCTGCCGAATTCGATGCCTGCATGGCGCAGATCCGCAGTACGGCGGATGAGATGGCCAAGGCGTTTCAGGCACAGGACTATGAAGTGGTCGGCGGCTGCAGTGAAAACCACACGGTGCTGGTTCACTTGCGTGGCGGCGTCACGGGCGCCATCGCGGAGGCGGCGCTGGGGCACTGCGGGATCATTGTCAGCAAATATCGCGTACCCGACGATCACCGCTCGGCACTGGTTACCAGCGGATTGCGCATCGGCACGGCTGCTCTGGCGCAACGCCGGATCGATGTCCACGGCAGCCGCCAGATCGTCGATTTGATCGTGCGGATTCTGAATACCGTGGCACCGCTCGGCGAACAGGATTACACCCTGGAACCCCTGCTCCTCGCGCAGTTTCGCTCAGAAGTCGAAACCTTGTGCAGGGACTATCCTCTCGCCGACTATCAATAGCGCCCCAATATTTGCAGTCATAAAAAAACCCGGCACTCAGGCCGGGTTTGGTGTTTCTGCGTCAACGCTTACTTGGCAGCACCTGCCGCGTGCACGGCCTGCTGCGCACCGCGCTTGTTCTTGATCACGTAGCAGACCCACATGAATACGACCCACACCGGAATCGCGTAGACCGAGATCTGAATGCCCGGGATCAGCAGCATCACGCCAAGAATGAATGCGACGAACGCCAGGCAGATGAAGTTGCCGTACGGGTACCACAGCGCCTTGAACAGCGGCGTCTGCCGGGTCTTGTTCATGTGCTGACGGAACTTGAAGTGCGAGAAGCTGATCATCGCCCAGTTGATCACCAGCGTTGCAACCACCAGCGACATCAGCAGTTCCAGCGCGTGTTGCGGGATCAGGTAATTAAGCAGCACGGCGACCAGCGTCACCGCTGCGGAAGCCAGAATCGAGCGCACCGGCACGCCGCGCTTGTCGATCTTCGCCAGACCTTTTGGCGCATCACCCTGCTCGGCCATGCCCAGCAGCATGCGGCTGTTGCAGTAGGTGCCGCTGTTGTACACCGACAACGCAGCGGTCAGGACCACGAAGTTGAGGATGTGCGCGGCGGTGTTGCTGCCGAGCATCGAGAACACTTGCACGAACGGGCTGCCGCTGTACGAATCGCCGGACGCGTTAAGGGTTTCCAGCAGGCTGTCCCACGGCGTCAGCGACAGCAGGATCACCAGTGCGCCGATGTAGAAAATCAGGATCCGATAGATCACCTGGTTGATCGCTTTCGGGATCACGGTTTTCGGCTTGTCGGCTTCAGCTGCGGTGAAACCGAGCATTTCCAGACCGCCAAAGGAGAACATGATGATCGCCATGGCCATCACCAGACCGCTCACACCATTCGGGAAGAAACCACCGTGCGACCACAGGTTACTTACCGAGGCTTGCGGGCCGCCGTTGCCGCTGACCAGCAGGTAGCTGCCGAGCGCAATCATGCCGACGATCGCCACGACCTTGATGATCGCGAACCAGAATTCGGCCTCACCAAAGACTTTGACGTTGGCCAGGTTGATCGCGTTGATCAGCACGAAGAAGGCTGCCGCAGAGACCCAGGTCGGAATGTCCGGGGCCCAGTAGTGGATGTATTTGCCGACCGCGGTCAGCTCCGACATGCCCACCAGAATGTACAGAATCCAGCAGTTCCAGCCCGACAGGAAACCGGCAAAGCCGCCCCAGTACTTGTGCGCGAAATGGCTGAAGGAACCGGCCACCGGCTCTTCGACGATCATCTCGCCGAGCTGGCGCATGATCATGAAGGCGATGAAGCCGCAGATGGCATAGCCGAGGATCATCGACGGGCCGGCGGATTTCAGTACCCCGGCCGAGCCGAGGAACAATCCGGTACCGATCGCGCCACCAAGGGCGATCAGTTGAATGTGGCGATTTTTCAGGCCGCGTTTCAGCTCGCCTGATTGCGAGGGTTGTCCACTCATGAAAAAGGTCTCACGCAAGGTTTGATGATGTTCAGTAGACGTTGCTGCAAGGTTGCGATTTCAGGCAGCCCCGATCAAACCCCAGCGCAGGCACCAGGAGTTCAGCTTATTTACAACGGTCATGCGTCACCTGTTTGTTTTTATCTGTGACGAAATCGAACCCGAAACGCTTGTGGCGCCACGGAGTGAACAAGGCGGATAGCCTTGATATTTGCGCGATTACGCAGAGGGTCACAGTTAAAACGCGGCGCATTGTACACCGCTAACCCCCTGCTGCCAGACCCCGCTGGATCAGCGTGATGGTTGCCGGGATTGCGTGTGTCCGCCTCGAGACACTCGAGCGGCTGCAAAAATTGAGTCAGGCCTTTGCAGGCCATCGGCGTGGACGAGGAAAAAACCGTCCCACGGAGAAAGGTGGAGATCAGTCACGGCGTTCATTGCGCCTCCTTCTTGTTATGCACCTGCACGACAGGCATGGGGCGCATCTCACCCTGCAAACGCCACTGAAACAAGCGCGCCAGAGCCTTGCGCAGCCCGCGGCGGAGCAGGCTTCGGCAGCTTTTCCTTACAGACTCCATGGAGGGTTGGATTCACTCGGCTTTTCCGGCTTTTTCGTAACTATTTCTTTACGACGTGTAACGCAGAGTTTCCATTTCAGAAATTTCTGTCAGACGTCTGCAAATTGACGGTAGCTAGCTTGCTAATGAAAAACGCGACTTAGTTTTTTGTTTTCAAATAAGAAAACCGCCGCTTAAAAACAGAATAAAAAGTCTATTTAAAAATTAAATGAATAATTTTTTGCATTACAAAAAACCCTGAACTAGGTTCTTCACGTCTTGCCGGCCACCTCGACCGGCCAGTCACAACCGTGAAAGTCATCTAGGAGATCGACCATGCAAGCACTGGAAAAAGACTTGGATACCGAACTGCAACTGGACCAATGGTTTGAAGCACCGACCCACGAGGCGGCTGTGGAAATGATGCAAGCCGACGCGGTAGTTCCGTTCGGCACGGCGATGTGGCCTCTGTAAGACATCTCCGGGCAGGCACGATCCGGCCGGTCGTGCCTGCCATTTTCTTCACGGTCAGTCAGGGAGGACTCATGGATAAGCCCCGCGCGATCTCGCATTTCCTTTACTACCTCGAACACCACCCTGCCCTTGCCGGCCTCGACTCGGCGAAGGTATTGCTCGGCCACACGGCTGATTACCAAGCGCTGACCGGCGCCATCGCCGAACAGGCAGGCGATCATCCTCGTTTCCAGTTCAGCGCCCGACGTCTGGACCTGGAAAGCACCGCAGCGCTGACTTCGGCAATCACCGACAGCGATCTGTACATTTTCTTCTACGACTCTTCCACCCTGCCCAACCCGCGCCCCGACGGCCCGGAGTTTGTCCGCGCACTGCAAAGTGTGATGGCGGAAAACTGGAAGAAGTCGCTGCTGTTCAAAGATTACGGCGAGTATTTCTACGACACCTTCAGCGTCACCCCGCAGAGGATTGCCGGGCTCAACAGTCACTTGATCCAGCGCATGTCCCAGGCGACCACGCTGAGTTTCAAGGACGATGACGGTTCATGGTTTGAAACGCCGCTGAGCAGCATCAAGAAGTGGACCGACATCAACGGCGTCGGCAACTTCGACCTGGCCCCCGGCGAAATCGCCACCCACAGCGAAGCGATCAACGGCCACGTGAAGTTCAAGGGTACGTTCCTCAGCACCATCCCGTTTGCGCGCAAATACGGCGTGCTGGAATCACCGCTGGAACTGTGGATCGAGAACTCGACCATCAGCCGCATCGCCACGGACGTGCCGGGGCTGGAGCATGATTTCAACAAGTATCTGGATGCGAATCCGTCGAACCGGCGGATTGAAGAGTTGGGGATTGGCACCAACGAAGGCGTGAAGGAACTGTATGCGCGCAATGCCGGGTTTGAAGAGCGTCATTGTGGGCTGCATCTTGGGCTGGGCGGTGGCGCCAAGGGCAGTCATCACCTCGACCTGATCTTCTCAGGCGGAGTGTTGGCACTGGATGACAAGCCGGTGTTTGACGGGCGCTTTGTGTTCTGATCCTGCAAATTAGGTGGCTGCATTGGCCTCATCGCTGGCAAGCCAGCTCCCACAGTTTTTTGTTGCGCTGCATAAATCCTGTGAACACCGCAGATCCATGTGGGAGCTGGCTTGCCAGCGATGAGGCCCTCAAAAGCACCACATACCTTTCGCCAAACAAAAAAAACGCCAACCCTAAGGTTGGCGTTTCTGCTTTAGCTTGCAGCTTGCCGCTGGAAGCTCACAACTGCCTTATTCCGGCTTTTTGCGACCAAACCCCGGACGCTGACCGGAACCGGCCGGTGCACCACGACGCTTGCCCGACGGCTTGTCGCCATCAACCAGCTTGATCCCCGGACGCTTCGGCGCAGGCTTGGCCGGGCGCTTGTTGGTGGTGTCCGCTGGACGATCCGCCACTGGCGTACCACGACCGCTCGGAGCACCACGCTCGCCACGCTCAGTGCGACCGTTGGCCGGACGCGGAGCGCGCTCGCCGTCACGGGTGGCAACTGGCTTGCGACCTGGACGCTCGCCTTCGATCTGCGGCTCGCGGCTTGGGCGTGGGCCGGTCGGCGCGCCAGCGGCTGGACGCAGCGTGCGCACGCGCTCGGTCTTACCCATTGGGCGCGACGATTTGCGCTGCATACGCTCAAGCTTGTCTTTGCTCTTGGCGTTCAGCTGCGGCATCGCTACTGGGGTCAGGCCGACTTCGGCACTGAGGATGTCGACTTCGTACTGGCTCATTTCGCGCCAGCGGCCCATCGGCAGGTCGGAGTTGAGGAACACCGGACCGAAACGCACGCGCTTCAGACGGCTGACCACCAGTCCTTGCGATTCCCACAGACGACGAACCTCACGGTTACGGCCTTCCATCACCACGCAGTGATACCAGTGGTTGAAGCCTTCGCCACCTGGCGCCTGTTTGATGTCGGTGAACTTGGCCGGGCCGTCTTCCAGCACCACGCCGGCCTTCAGGCGCTCGATCATTTCGTCATCGACTTCACCGCGTACACGCACAGCGTACTCACGGTCCATCTCGTAGGACGGGTGCATCAGGCGGTTGGCCAGCTCACCGTCGGTGGTGAACATCAGCAGACCGGTGGTGTTGATGTCGAGACGACCGATGTTGATCCAGCGACCTTCTTTCGGACGCGGCAGCTTGTCGAACACGGTCGGACGGCCTTCCGGGTCGTCACGGGTGCAGATCTCGCCATCGGGTTTGTTGTACATGATCACGCGGCGCACCGATTCGGCAGCCTCTTCGCGCTTGATCACCTTGCCATCAATGGTGATGGCGTCGTGCATGTCGACGCGCAGGCCGAGGGTGGCGTCTTTGCCATTGACCTTGATCCGGCCCTGGCTGATCCAGGATTCCACGTCACGGCGCGAGCCGACGCCGATACGGGCGAGGACTTTCTGCAGCTTTTCGCCTGCTGGGCCGATTTCCTGGTCGTCTTTCTGATTGATGTCACTCATCTGGGCACCTCCCGGTGTGGTCTGTTCAAGCGCTCTGAATTGGACGCCTGAAGCATTGAAATCTGGGTTCTAGGCCGAAGGGATCGGCGAAGGGTCGCGAATCATACGCGGATGTGCGCCGTCGCGCATCAGAGACTAGCTGATCGATCGACAGTTATTTCTTTTTCCGCCGACCGGCGCCACCCAGTTTGATCAGGCGCAGTGCGGCTTCGGCCAGTACGGTGCGCTTGTCGTCCTTGTCGAGTTTCTTCCAGGCTTTGATTTCACGCTTGCTGCGGCCGCAGCCGAGGCAGATGTCGTCGGTGAACTTGCAGAGGCTGATGCACGGGTCTTTTGTCGAACTCATACCTACTCCAGAAACACACAAATCTCCTGTAGGAGTGAGCCTGCTCGCGATTGCGGTGTGTCAGTCGACATCTTCTTGGCAGATACACCGCAATCGCGAGCAGGCTCACTCCTACAGGGGATCGCGGTGGTTTTGAGGGCGGATCAGTCTTCGAACTCGCGGCGTTCGGCTTCGATGGCTTCGGCCAGCGCGCGGGCTTCGGCTTCTTCTTCGCTTAGCTCCGGCTCGGGCGCTGGCGCCGGTTGTTCGAGGGCGGCGACGGCGGCCAACAGCTTTTCGCGGGCTTCGGCGACGCCAAGAATGTCCTCTTCCGGTTCGGCTTCTGGCTCTGCTTCAAGTTCAACTTCGATCTTGGGTTCGGCGACTTCGGTTTCAGGCTCGGTCGTCGGCGCGTCACTGTCGGCCGCTTCACCATCCACCGCATCCCGCAACAAATCGTCGAAGTCAGTCTTGATCCCCTCCTCCATGCTGTCCAGCTCCAGCAACAACGTATGGAAACTGGTCTCTTCCTTCTCTTCCTCCGGCTCGGCGCTGGCGTCGGCCAGTTCCTGCAAGCCCGGCGGCACCGGCGCATCGTCGAAATCGAGCACCGGGTCGGTTTCCATCTCGCGCAGTTCGGCCAGCGGCGGCAGGTCTTCGAGGTTCTTCAGGTTGAAGTGATCGAGAAACATCTTGGTCGTGGCAAACATTGCTGGTTTGCCCGGCACATCGCGGTAACCCACAACACGAATCCACTCGCGCTCCAGCAAGGTTTTGACGATGTTGCTGTTCACCGCCACACCGCGCACGTCTTCAATTTCGCCACGAGTGATGGGCTGGCGATAGGCGATCAGCGCGATGGTTTCCAGCAAGGCACGGGAATAGCGCTGCGGGCGTTCTTCCCAGAGCCGGCCGACCCACGGCGAAAATTTCTCGCGGATCTGCAAGCGATAACCCGACGAGACTTCCTTGAGCTCGAAGGCGCGGCCCTCGCAGGACTTGCCGAGCAGGGTCAGGGCTTTCTTGAAGACCGCAGGCTCAGGGCGTTCGCCCTCTTCGAACAGTTCAAAGAGACGATCAAGGGATTGCGGCTTTCCCGAGGCCAACAGAAAGGCTTCAAGCAGGGGCGCCAGCTCGCGGGGTTCAGTCAGGTTCATGTTTCGACTCGTTATTCGGCTCGGGCTCGCACGTGGATCGCGGCGAACGGCTCATTCTGCACCAGCTCGACCAAGGATTCCTTGACCAGTTCAAGGATCGCCATAAAAGTCACTACCACACCCAGCCGGCCTTCTTCAGCGGTGAACAGCTCGACGAACGGCACGAAACCGCCGCCCTTGAGGCGTTCCAGCACATCGCTCATGCGCTCGCGGGTGGACAGTGCTTCGCGGCTGACCTGATGGTTTTCAAACATATCGCCACGGCGCAGTACTTCGGCCATGCACATCAAAATCTCTTCCAGCGCGACATCCGGCAACAGCTTGCGCGCTCGGGCTTCCGGGGCGTCGAGCTTGGGCACGATGACGTCGCGGCCAACGCGGCTCAAGCCGTCGATGCCTTCGGCGGCAGCCTTGAAGCGCTCGTATTCCTGCAAGCGGCGGATCAGTTCGGCGCGCGGGTCGTCTTCTTCGTCTTCGATGGTTTCAGCGCGCGGCAGGAGCATCCGCGACTTGATCTCGGCGAGCATCGCGGCCATCACCAGGTACTCGGCGGCCAGTTCCAGACGCACCGACTGCATCAACTCGACATAGCCCATGTACTGACGGGTGATTTCCGCCACCGGGATGTCGAGGATGTTGATGTTCTGTTTGCGAATCAGGTACAGCAGCAAGTCGAGCGGGCCTTCGAAGGCTTCAAGAAACACCTCGAGCGCATCCGGCGGGATGTACAGGTCGAGCGGCATTTCCATGACCGCCTGGCCATAGACCATGGCAAACGGCAGTTCCTGCTGGGCGCCGGCCTGGGGATCGACAACGGTTTCCACTGCGGACATTCAGGCCTCGACCATGAACGGCGTCGGATCGCCGCAACCGACGCGGACCACTTCCGGGTCATCGCCGGTCAGGTCGATCACGGTGGAGGCTTTGATGCCGCCGAAGCCGCCGTCGATGATCAAGTCCACCTGGTGTTCGAGCAATTGGCGCATTTCGTAGGGATCGCTGAGCGGATCTTCATCGCCGGGCATGATCAGGGTCACGCTCATCAGCGGCTCGCCAAGTTCGGCCAGCAGTGCCAGCGCGATCGGATGGCTTGGCACGCGCAGGCCGATAGTGCGCTTCTTCGGATGCAGCAAAAGACGCGGCACTTCGCGGGTGGCGTTGAGAATGAAGGTGTACGGCCCCGGCAGATGCGCCTTGAGAATGCGGAAGGTGCCGGTGTCGATTTTCGCGTAGTTGCCCAGTTGCGACAGATCGCAGCAGATCAGCGCGAAGTTGTGCTTTTCATCGAGCTGACGCAGGCGGCGCACGCGCTCGATCGCAGTCTTGTCGCCGATCTGGCAGCCGATGGCGTAGGAAGAGTCCGTGGGATAAATCACCACCCCGCCCTTGCGGATGATTTCGACCGCCTGTTTTATCAGGCGCGCTTGTGGGTTCTCCGGATGTATCTGGAAAAATTGACTCACATTCTCTACCTGTTCAGACGGCGGCAATATCTGTGTCATGTTTGAACCGACACCACAGGGGTGGAAGGTCCTCGGGAACCGGCCGGTACTGGCCGATCTCGGACCAGCCGCCAGGGCCATGGAAGTCACTGCCGGCGCTGACCAGCAGACCGAACTCACGGGCAAGGATTGCCAGGCTGCCCACCTGTTCCGCAGGCTGGTGGCCATTGACCACCTCGATTGCATGCCCGCCTGCTTGAATATAGTCGGCAATCAGCTTTCGGCGCTTGCTGCGGGTGAAATCGTAGTGCCATGGATGCGCCAGACTGACCCAGGCATTGGCGGCGCGCAGCGTACCGACGGTGTCTTCCAGCGTCGGCCAGTGCAGCTTGACGTCACCGAGCTTGCCGGCGCCGAGCCATTTGCGGAAGGCTTCGGCGCGATCCTTTACAAAACCTTCACGCACCATCCAGTCGGCGAAATGCGGACGGGCCGGCGCGTTGCCGCTGTCGCCCAGCTCCTGCTGGATTTTCCGCGCGCCGTCGAGGGCGCCGGGCATGCCCTTGAGGGCGAGCTTGCGGCTTATTTCTTCCGATCGCAGCCAGCGGCCATCGTGCAATTTGGCGATCGCCTCGACCAACGGCGCGGCGTTGACGTCGAAACCGTAGCCCAGCACATGAATGGTCGCGCCGCCCCAGGTGCAGGACAATTCGACGCCGTTGACCAGTTGCATCCCCAGTTCATTGGCGGCGGTGCGCGCTTCGGCGAGGCCTTCAAGGGTGTCGTGGTCGGTCAACGCCAGGACTCGCACGCCGTTCTCGAACGCACGCGCAACCAGAACCGCAGGCGCCAGGGCGCCATCGGAGGCCGTGCTATGGCAGTGCAAATCAACATTCACGGGGAGTTGTAACCTCAAATCAGCTGGCGCTATCGCGCGCCCATATGTTTGTTATTATGCCGCCACATCCAGCTTCTGGCTCTCACTGTGAAACAATTCATCGATTTCATCCCGCTTCTGCTGTTCTTCATCGTTTACAAACTTGATCCTCGGGTCGTCGACATCGCTGGCCATGAAGTGACTGTAGGCGGTATTTACAGCGCCACGGCGATGCTGATCATCAGTTCCCTGGTGGTGTACGGCGCCTTGTTCATCAAACAGCGCAAGCTGGAAAAGAGCCAATGGCTGACACTGATCGCCTGCCTGGTGTTCGGCAGTCTGACACTGGCGTTCCACAGTGAGACCTTCCTCAAGTGGAAAGCGCCGGTGGTCAACTGGCTGTTCGCCGTCGCCTTCATCGGCAGCCACTTCATCGGTGACCGACTGCTGATCAAACGCATCATGGGCCACGCGCTGACCTTGCCGGACCCGGTCTGGACCCGCCTGAACATCGCCTGGATCGCTTTTTTCCTGTTCTGCGGCGCTGCCAACCTGTTCGTCGCCTTCACCTTCCAGAGCATCTGGGTCGACTTCAAGGTGTTCGGCAGTCTGGGCATGACCGTATTGTTCCTGGTCGCACAGGGCATTTACCTGTCGCGTCACCTGCACGACGCCGATACCACAACAACACCAAAAACCGAGGACTGACATGCTCTACGCAATCATTGCCACCGACGTCGCCAACTCGCTGGAAGCACGCATGGCCGCGCGCCCTGCGCATCTGGAACGCCTGCAAGCGCTCAAGGGTGAAGGCCGCATTGTACTGGCCGGCCCGCACCCGGCCGTCGACAGCAATGATCCGGGCGCAGCGGGTTTCACCGGCAGCCTGATCGTCGCCGAATTCGACTCCCTGAGCGCCGCGCAAGCATGGGCTGACGCCGATCCGTACATCGCCGCTGGCGTCTACGCCAACGTGGTCGTCAAGCCGTTCAAGCAAGTCCTGCCGTAACTTTCCTGCGCAAGTCTCTCCCACGCGATGAACCTTGTCGGTTCATCGCGTTCTCAATCGCTCATTATTCTCGTTTGCCTGCCGACAACCTGCCCAATATCCATTTGGAAGCAGGTGTTGCGATGCGCAAGGGTCCGTTGTGTCTGATGTTGGTCACGTTGTCGATCATGGCGCCCGCCCATGGTGAGGAATCCACCGAAGGCGGCAGCTCCACGCCATTGTCGTTAAGCGCCGGCAGTCAGATCACCGAGTTGCAGCAGCGCCTCAAGGCCAGCGAGCAGCAGCGGGAAGAACTGAGCAAACAACTGCAAAATGCCGACAATACCCGCGAGAGCGCCCAGCTTGCCCGGTTGCGCCAGGAGAACCAGCGTCTCAAGCTGCAACTCAAGGAAGCCCAGGCAAGTCCCTTGCCGCGCCTGCTGACCGATCAGCAGCAGTGGTTCGTCACGGGAGCCGGAGTAGCGCTATTGGCGCTGCTCTGCGGTATCTTTGCCAGTGGAGCAAGCCGAAAACGTCGGCAATGGCTAAATTGAGTGAGTCATGAGCGAGCTGTTACTGATTGATGATGACCAGGAGTTGTGCGAACTCCTGAGTAGCTGGCTGAGCCAGGAAGGCTTCCACGTGCGTGCCTGCCACGATGGCCACAGCGCCCGCAAGGCACTGGCTGAAACGGCCCCGGCGGCTGTGGTGCTGGACGTGATGCTGCCCGACGGCAGCGGTCTGGAGCTGCTCAAGCAGCTGCGCCACGATCACGCCGACCTGCCGGTGCTGATGCTCTCGGCCCGTGGTGAACCGCTGGACCGTATCCTCGGCCTGGAACTGGGCGCCGACGATTATCTGGCCAAACCCTGTGACCCACGCGAATTGACCGCCCGCCTGCGCGCTGTATTGCGCCGCAGTCACCCGGCAGCGGTGTCGACGCAACTTGAGTTGGGCGACCTGAGTTTCAGCCCGGTGCGCGGCGTGGTCAGCATTGACGAAAAAGAACTGACCCTGACCGTGTCCGAAAGCCGTCTGCTCGAAGCCCTGCTCAAACAGCCTGGCGAGCCGCTGGACAAACAGGAACTGGCGCAAATCGCCCTCGGCCGCAAGCTGACCCTGTACGACCGCAGCCTCGACATGCACGTCAGCAACCTGCGCAAAAAGATCGGCCCGCATCCGGACGGCCGCCCGCGCATCGTCGCCCTGCGCAGTCGCGGTTACTTCTATAGCCTGTAGGTTTTGTCAGGTCAGCGCTTGAGCGTCTTTACCGAAGCTTTACGCAGCGCTGACCGCCGCTGACCTTGATCTCCGTAATCTGTACTCATCCGGAACGTACCGGGAACGAGACAAGGAGATACACCATGCGCAAGACTCTTATCGCTCTGATGTTCGCTGCCGCTCTGCCAACCGTCGCCATGGCCATGCCGCAAGACGGCGGTCCGATGGGTGGCCCGATGGATGGCGCTCGCCACGGCGGTCAGATGCACGGCATGCACGGCAAAGGCCCGTACAGCCAACTCGACCTGTCCCGCGAACAGCGCGAGCAGATCCGCAAGATCATGGGCGAGCAGATGCACGAGCGTAAGCAAGTGGTCGACAAGTACCTGGAAAAACTCTCGCCGGCTGACCAGAAAGCCATGAAGGACGAGATGGCGGCCAACCACAAGAAAGCCGAGACCGATGTGCGTGCGGTGCTGAAACCGGATCAACAGAAGAAATTCGACGAGATCCAGAAGAAACAGGCCGAGCGTCGCGCCGAATGGGCCGAGTTCAAGGCGTGGAAAGCGCAGCAGGCGCAAAAGGCGCAATAATGTTCTGACCCGGACCCGACGGTTAACCCGTCGGGTCTTTTGCAACCCGGAACCTGTAGGAGCTGCCGAAGGCTGCGATCTTTTGATCTTGATCTTAAAAAACAAAGTCAAAAGATCGCAGCCTTCGGCAGCTCCTACAGGGATTTGTGTTTGATTGAGGATTTTCTGTGCGTTCACTGTTCTGGCGTATTCTTGCGAGCTTCTGGCTGGCGATTGCTCTGGTGGCCGGGCTGTCCATTCTGCTCGGGCACATGCTCAACCAGGACACGTGGATCCTCAGCCGCCACCCGGGGCTCAATACCCTCGCTGCCGAGTGGACGCAAACCTACGAAGCCCAAGGCGAAGACGCCGCTCAAGACATCCTCCAGCAGCGCAAACGCCAATATCACATTGATGTTCAGGTGCTCAACGAAAGCGGTGACCCGGTCGTGCGCGGCACCTTCCCGCGTCGCGCGGCTGCCTTCGAAGCACGGCAGAACAACGATGACCGCCGCCTGCCCTGGCGGCGCCTGACCGATGAGTTCACCAGTGAAAAAACCGGGGACACTTACCTCTTTATCTACCGTATCCCGCACCCGGAACTCGACGCCTGGCATCGCGAAAGCCTGCTCTGGCCGCTGAGCGCACTGGGCATCGCGTTGGTGGTGCTGACCTTGTTCAGTCTGCTGGTGACCTTCTCCATCACCCGCCCGCTCAGCCGTTTGCGCGGCGCAGTGCATGATCTCGGGCAGACCACCTACCAACAGAACAGTCTGGCGAAACTGGCCAACCGTCGCGATGAATTCGGCGTACTGGCCACCGATTTCAACCGCATGGGTGCGCGCCTGCAAAGCCTGATCGGCAGTCAACGCCAGTTGCTGCGTGACGTGTCCCACGAACTGCGCTCACCACTGGCACGGCTGCGCATTGCTTTGGCGCTGGCGGAACGGGCCAATCCCGAGGAACGGGAAAAACTCTGGCCACGGCTGACCCGCGAATGCGATCGACTGGAAGCCTTGATCAGTGAAATTCTGGTGCTGGCCCGGGTCGATGCCGACAACGCCAGCGCTGAAGAAGTGGATCTGAACGCGTTGCTCGGCACTTTGCAAAAAGACGCCAAACTGGGATCGCCCGAGCAGACTGTGCGTCTGGACGTCGAGCAACACCTGCACCTCAAGGGCTGGCCAACGATGATCGAGCGCGCAGTCGACAATTTGCTGCGCAATGCCCAGCGTTTCAACCCGCAAGGTCAGGCGATTGAATTGCAGGCCTCGCGTCAGGGCGAGCGGATTGTGGTGAGCGTGCGCGACCATGGGCCAGGGGTGCAGGCCGAACATTTGAGTCAGTTGGGCGAGCCGTTCTATCGCGCTCCGGGGCAGACGGCGGCAGGGCATGGCTTGGGGCTGGCGATTGCGCGGCGAGCGGCGGAGCGTCATGGTGGGAGTTTGATGTTGGCCAATCATCCGCAGGGAGGGTTTATTGCCAGTCTGGAATTGCCGCTTGTCCCCGGAGCGGTGGTGCAACTCTAAAAGCCGCCCTCACCCCAGAAAGCCCCTCACCCCAGCCCTCTCCCAGAGGGAGAGGGGGCCGACCGAGGTGTCTTGCGTCATACATCGACCTGAAGAACCGAGTTGATTATGGATTCGGAAGCCTGATCAACTTTGAATTCGACTCAAACCGAAGCCGATTCTGGATTCCACGAAATCAACTCAAACCAAAGCCGATTCTGGATTCCATGAAAATCGCCCACGTCGGCGTACTTCTACAGCATCCCCCAATCAGTCCCCTCTCCCTCTGGGAGAGGGCTAGGGTGAGGGGCTCTTCGCTTTACGCCTTACCAGGCCAGGCACTAACAAACTCGGCCAGATCAACCTTCTCCGCCACACGCGGTTCTTTCTGCGGCGTGCCGAGGTAAAGAAACGCAATCACCTCTTCACCGTCCGCCAGCCCCAAACCTTTGGCCACATGCGGCGAATACGCCAGATCACCCGTACGCCACACCGCACCAATCCCCTGCGCATACGCCGCCAGCAAAATCCCGTGGGCCGCACACCCGGCCGCCAGCAACTGCTCGGCCTTCGGGTACTTGACGTGTTCCTGCAATTTGGCGATCACCACAACCACCAGCGGCGCCCGCAGCGGACCGTTGCGCGCCTTGTCGATCATAGCCTCGGTGACTTCGCCTTCCTGCTGTTGTGCAGCTTCAGCCAGCAACTCACCCATCTGCTCGCGCGCCGCACCTTCGACGGTCAGGAAACGATACGGCTGTAAATGCCCGTGATCCGGCGCGCGCAATGCGGCGCCAAACAGAGCTTCGCGCTGCTCGGCAGTGGGGGCCGGTTCGACCAGTCGTGGAACGGAAACACGGTTGAGCAACGCGTCGAGAGCCTGCATCGGCCACCTCCTGAAAAATATGTGCGGCTATTCTAGCTTTATCTGCCAACAGGATGCCGGTTTACATGCCCTGCCCCACGGGTAGAATGGCGCCCTTCCCACATCAGCCCGAGCGGACTTCATGGCGTTGCCGACCTTACGGATCATTGGTTTCATCATCGGCATCTTCCTGATCACCCTGGCCGTGGCCATGGTCGTGCCGATGGCCACCCTGGTGATTTTCGAGCGCACCAGCGACCTGCCGTCGTTCCTCTGGGCGAGCATGATCACCTTTGTCGCCGGCCTCGCGCTGGTGATTCCCGGGCGCCCGGAACACATACACCTGCGCCCGCGCGACATGTACCTGCTAACCGTGAGCAGTTGGCTGGTGGTGTGCATTTTCGCCGCGCTGCCGTTTCTGCTCACCCAGCACATCAGCTACACCGACTCTTTTTTCGAAAGCATGTCCGGCATCACCGCGACGGGCTCGACCGTACTTAACGGCCTCGACACCATGTCCCCCGGCATTCTGATGTGGCGCTCGCTGCTGCACTGGATCGGCGGCATCGGCTTTATCGGTATGGCGGTGGCGATTCTGCCGTTGCTGCGCATCGGTGGCATGCGCCTGTTCCAGACAGAATCCTCGGACCGCTCGGAAAAGGTCATGCCGCGCTCGCACATGGTGGCGCGGCTGATTGTGGCCGCTTACGTCGGCATCACTATCCTCGGCAGCCTCGCGTTCTGGTGGGCCGGGATGAGCCCGTTCGACGCGATCAACCATGCAATGTCGGCAATTTCCACCGGTGGATTTTCAACTTCCGACCAATCCCTGGCCAAGTGGACGCAACCAGCGGTGCACTGGGTTGCGGTGGTCATCATGATTCTCGGCAGCCTGCCGTTCACCCTTTACGTCGCGACATTGCGCGGCAATCGTAAAGCGCTGATCAAAGATCAGCAGGTGCAGGGGTTGCTCGGGATGTTGCTGGTGACCTGGCTGGTGCTCGGCACCTGGTACTGGTGGACGACCAACCTGCACTGGCTGGACGCCTTGCGCCACGTGGCGCTGAACGTGACATCGGTGGTCACCACTACCGGTTTCGCCCTTGGCGATTACAGCCTGTGGGGCAACTTCTCGTTGATGCTGTTTTTCTATCTGGGTTTTGTCGGCGGGTGTTCAGGGTCGACGGCGGGCGGGATCAAGATTTTCCGCTTCCAGGTCGCCTACATCCTGCTCAAGGCCAACCTTAACCAGCTGATTCACCCGCGCGCGGTGATCAAACAGAAGTACAACGGCCACCGTCTCGACGAAGAGATCGTCCGCTCGATTCTGACGTTTTCGTTCTTCTTCGCCATCACCATCTGCGTGATCGCCCTGTTGCTGTCGCTGCTCGGCGTCGACTGGATGACTGCGCTGACCGGCGCCGCCAGTACCGTGTCCGGCGTCGGCCCAGGCCTTGGCGAGACCATTGGCCCTGCGGGCAACTTCGCCACCCTGCCGGATGCGGCCAAATGGATCCTGTCGTTCGGCATGCTGCTCGGCCGACTTGAGATCATTACGGTGTTTGTACTGTGTATTCCGGCCTTTTGGCGTCACTGATCGCACTCGGCGCCTGCAACAACCGCGTCCGGTAATCGCCGGGCGTGGTGTCGAACCAGCGGCGGAACGCGCGAAAGAAGTTGCTCGGGTCGGCAAAGCCCAACAGATAGGCAATCTCCAGCAAAGTCATGCTCGGTTGCGCCAGATACTGCTCGGCCAGTTCGCGGCGCGTGTCATCGAGCAGTTGCTGAAAACTCGTACCCTCCTCCTGCAAGCGACGCTGCAAAGTACGCTGCGACAAATGCAGGGTCTGCGCGACGGTATCGCGCTTCGGCTCGCCTTGTGGCAGCAACCGGCACAGCACCTGCCGCGCCTTGTGGGTCACGCGACTCTCGGAAAACCGCGCCAGATATTCCCCGGCAAACCGGTCATGCAACAGCGCCATCGCCTCGTTGGCGGTGGGCAGCGGCGCCTCCATGTCGGCGCGTTCGAAGATCAGCGCATCGTACGGCGCGTTGAACACCAACGGCGCGTGGAAGGCTTGTTTGTAGGGTTGCAGATTTTCCGGCTGATCACCCTGCACCAGCACTTTGACCGGATGCAGCGTGCGCCCGGTCAGCCAGCCGCACAGGCCCAGTGCACAGGCCAGCGAGGCTTCGGCGCTTTGCCGGGTCGGCGGCAGATGGTCGCCGTGCACGGTCAGGATCAGCGCGTAACCTTCTTCCAGCAGACGGAAGCTCAGGTCGGCACTTTCGGCGATGATCCGCTGATAGCGCACCAGTCGCTGGAAGCCTTCGGCCAGGGTATTGCTCGACATCAATGCGTAGCCGGCGACATGAAACGACGCCGGTCGCACCACTTTGCCCATGTTCAGACCGATCGCCGGATTACCGGACAACTCGACCGCCCGTTGCCAGAGGCGGGTCATGGAATCTTGCGGAAAGCGCGCATCCGGATCATCCAGAGCCGTGTAATCGAGCCCCAGTTGCTTGAACAGAACCCGGCAATCCAGGCCGTCCATCTCCAATGCTTTGACAATCCCCATCGCCCAGCTTGCAGAAGTCGTTCGTTCGCTCATGGCGTTATTCTTTTACATGATGGGCCGCATGCTACGGCCTGATTTGCGAAGGATACTAAAGTGGCGCCGATTGTCACTGGCCCACGCCAATGATCACTCTAGACTCAAATAAGCTACCCGCCGAACAACTCGTCGCCAGAACAATAACCACAGAGAACGCGGTCGTGGAAAACATCAAGCAATTCAACAGCTTCGCTGAGTTCTATCCGTATTACCTCAGCGAACACAACAACAGCACCTGCCGGCGCCTGCACTTCATCGGCACGACGCTGGTTATTTTCATTCTGGCGATGACCATCGCCAAAGGTGCCTGGCTGCTTCTATTGGCGGTGCCATTGGCTGGCTACAGCTTTGCCTGGGTCGGGCATTTCTTTTTCGAGAAGAACCGACCGGCGACTTTTCAGCATCCGCTGTACAGCCTGCTCGGTGACTTTGTCATGTACCGCGACATGATTCTGGGTCGCGTGGCGTTCTGAATAACAAGAAAGAGGATGGCCGATGAACGCCAATGCCCGCTTCACCCATATGAAGGACGGTACGCAGGAAGACTGGGCGATCATCGCCGCGGATTTCAGTGCCTACGCCAAACAACTGCCCTCGCGGATCATGACCCACCTGAAATTGCTCGAAGGCGATTTCGGCGGTTTTCCCGTGGATCGCCTGACCCATTCGTTGCAAACCGCGACCCGCGCCTTTCGTGATGGACGCGACGAGGAATACGTGGTTTGTGCGTTGCTGCATGACATTGGCGACACGCTCGGCTCGTATAACCATCCGGACATTGCTGCGGCGATTCTCAAGCCGTTCGTCAGTGCCGAGAATCTGTGGATGGTCGAGAAGCATGGTGTGTTTCAGGGTTACTACTTCTTTCATCACCTGGGCATGGATAGGCATCTGCGCGAGCAGTTCAAGGAGCATCCGCAGTTTCAGGCAACCGCCGAGTTTTGCGCCAAATACGATGCGGCGGCGTTTGATCCGGGCTATGACACGCTGCCTTTGTGTTTCTTCGAGCCGATGATGGAGCGGTTGTTTGCGCAGCCGAAGAACTCGATTTACAAAGCCGCGATGGAGGAACACTCGCCAGCGTAATCATCCTCGGGAACCGCTGGGCGGTTCATCGCGAGCAGGCTCACTCCTACAGTTGAAATGCGTACCCCTGTAGGAGTGAGCCTGCTCGCGATGAGGCCCTCTCAATCACCAGAGCATTAGGCGAGTTCGGCGACTTTGGCCGCCTTGAGCTCCGCCTCCCGCGCCTGCGCATCTGCCAGTCGATACAACTCGATCGTGCCGTCCCAATGCTCGATCAGCGCTGTGCACGACTCCACCCAATCACCGCAATTGAGGTAGTCCACCTCGCCCACCTTGCGGATCTCGGCGTGGTGAATGTGCCCGCAGACCACACCATGCAACTTGCGCTTCACACACTCATGGGCGATGGCTTCTTCAAAATCGCTGATAAAACTCACCGCCGTTTTCACCTTGTGCTTCAGGTACGCCGACAACGACCAGTAGCCGTAGCCATAGCGCGCACGCCAATGATTGAGCCAGCGATTGAGGGTCAGGGTGAATTCGTAGGCGGAGTCACCGAGGAACGCCAGCCAGCGGTGATAACGGGTGATCACATCAAACTGATCGCCGTGAATCACCAGCAGATGTCGACCATCGGCCGTGACATGCACCGCCTCGTCAACCAACTGGATGTTGCCCAGAATCAGCTTCGAATAACGGCGTAAAAACTCGTCATGATTACCGGTGACGTAGATCACTTCGGTGCCGCGCTTGCTCATGGTCAGCAATCGACGAATCACATTGGTGTGCGCCTGCGGCCAGTACATGCCACCGCGCAGTTTCCAGCCATCAATGATGTCGCCGACCAGGTAAATCTTGTCGGCGTGATAGCCCTTGAGAAATTTCGACAAGTGCTCGGCCTGGCAATCGCGCGTGCCCAGATGCACGTCGGAGATCCACAAGGTGCGCACGCGTTGTTTACGGCTGGGTCTGGCGAGCTCGGCGCTGGTCATGGGCAACCCTCTGCGATGTTTTCGCCACTCTGCGCCTGCCCGGTTAATCGACCATGACAAGCGCGAGTCAGTCCTGTGACAACGCAGGCTGCGCGCGGCGGTGTAGACTGGCGATCACTTCGGAGACGACCCTGCCATGCGACCGATCCTCACCCTGCGCCAGTACACCCGCGATTTGATCGTCCACAGCCACGACCACGCACAATTGGTGTTCGGGCTGTCCGGTGCGCTGGACTTCGAGGTCGATGGGTGTGGCAGTCAGGTGCGTCAGCAGAGTTTTGTGGTGATTCCTTCCGGTGCGCATCACACTTGCGGCAGTCCCGACGGCAGCCGCTGTCTGGTGCTGGATATCCCGGATGAGCAATGGGTGAAGGACTCGCTGGGCGAGCATGCCGAGGCCAGTCGCCGCTTGCTCGATCAGCCCGCGCGCTTGTCGCTGGATTCAGGACAAAGCCAGTTGGTCAGCTGGCTGGCGAACAGTCCGGTGAGCGATCCGTTGATCGCGCAGCAAGGCGCGGTGTTGCTGCTGGCCAGCCTCAATCATGCGCAACCGGCCGAACTCGCCGCCCGCCGTTTGCCGTATGCAGCGCTGGATGCACACATCGAGCAGAACGCCGCTTACCCTTTGCAGGTTGCCGATCTGGCGAGGGTCGCCGGGCTCTCGAGCGCACGTTTGCATGCACGGTTCATGGCCGAATGCGGGCAGACGCCAATGGATTACATCCGTAGCCGGCGGCTGCATCTGGCGGTGCAACTGCTGCGCGACACAGGTCTGCCGATCGGCGAAGTGGCCAGTCGCGTCGGCTACAGCTCGCAGAGTGCCTTCTCGGCTGCCGTCCTGCGCGAGTTCGGTTCGTCGCCCGGCCAGCTTCGACGCGATTCCTGCGACAAAAGACGATAGCCTGCCGACAGACGCTCGGCCCTCACCCAGTCAATATGTAGGTGAATGGCGTTTTGATTAAGGATTGCAATGACTCCGCGTACCGCCCTCGGCGCCCTGCACATTGGTGCTTTGATGTTTGGCCTGACCGGTGTGTTCGGCAAACTCGCTGCCGCCTCCCCCGCTGTTATCGTCTTCGGTCGCGCAGCTTTCGCCGTTGTCGCCCTGGCGTTCTTCGCCCGCTTCGCCAGCCAGAGCGGCTGGCAGAAACTGCAGGCCGTGGACTGGCGGCGTCTGGCCCTCAGCGGCGTATTGCTGGCCGGGCACTGGGTGAGTTTCTTTGTTTCGGTGAAGATCGCCGGCGTCGCCATCGCGACGTTGGGCTTTGCCAGTTTCCCGGCCTTTACGGTGATTCTTGAAGGGCTGATTTTCCGCGAACGCATCCGCGCCAATGAAATCGTGCTGGTGGTTCTGGTGAGCGTCGGTCTGATTCTGGTGACCCCGGCATTCGATCTGGGCAGCGGCGCGACCATCGGCTTACTCTGGTCGGTATTGTCCGGGCTGCTGTTTTCCTTGCTGTCGCTGACCAATCGCGCCAGCTCCGGGCGGATTCCGGCGGTGCAGGCGGCGTTGTGTCAAAACGTGGTGGTGGCGCTGTGTCTGCTGCCGGTTGCCGCGCCGCAACTGAGCGAGGTGCGCGCACTGGACTGGTTGTGGATCGGCTTGCTCGGGGTGTTCTGCACCGGCGTCGCTCATAGCCTGTTCGTCGCCAGTCTGGCGGTGATCAAGGCGCGCACGGCGGCAGTGGTATTTGCGATGGAACCGGTTTACGGCATTACCGTGGCCTGGCTGCTGTTCAATGAAGACCCGACGCCGAAGATGCTGATCGGCGGCGCGTTGATCATTGTCGCCATCGTCGTGTCAGCGCGGATGTCCGGCCATGCGGACAAGAAAACCGTAGCCGCCGAGGCCGCATCTCACTGAGTGCGGTCGTTGTGACCGAGGTCGCGGTCAGGATCGATCTGATCGCGAACTCGCTGCTTCAGCACCTTGGCCTCCGGAAAGCCGCCGTCAGCCTTGCGTTCCCAGATCTGCACACCATCGCAGGTGATGTGAAATACCCCGCCGGTGCCCGGCACCAGAGACACTTTGCCAAGGTCATCGCCAAAGGTGCTGAGCAGTTCCTGCGCCAGCCACGCGGCGCGCAGCAGCCACTGGCATTGGGTGCAATAGGTGATGACAACTTCTGCTTTTGCGACAGTCATGTTTGCTGAAACTCCTGAGACAGAGGGCGCCGCTATAATAGCCGGCTTTATCGCTTGCCCCGAGACTCACAATGCGCCGTCTGCTGTTCTGCCTGCTGCTTGGTTTTCTCCCTTTAATCGCTCACGCCAGCGTCGATACCAGTGACGCGACGCGACCGAAAGTCGGCCTCGTGCTGTCTGGCGGTGCCGCGCGCGGACTGGCGCACATCGGTGTGCTCAAGGCCCTGGAAGAACAAGGCATCAAGATCGATGCGATCGCCGGCACCAGCATGGGCGCGGTGGTCGGCGGTCTGTACGCCTCGGGTTACAAGATCGATGAGCTGGAAAAACTCGCACTGAACATCGACTGGCAAGCGGCGTTGTCCGACGCGCCACCGCGCGAAGACGTGCCGTTCCGGCGCAAACAGGATGACCGCGACTTTCTGGTGAAACAGAAACTCAGCTTCCGCGACGACGGCAGTCTCGGCCTGCCACTGGGCGTGATTCAGGGCCAGAACCTCGCGCTGCTGCTGGAAAGCCTGTTGGCCCACACCAGCGACACCCGGGATTTCGACAAACTGCCGATCCCGTTCCGCGCCGTCGCCACCGACATCGCCAACGGCGAAAAAGTGGTGTTCCGCAAAGGCCACTTGCCCCAGGTGATCCGCGCGAGCATGTCGATCCCGGCGGTATTCGCCCCGGTCGAACTCGATGGTCGGCTGTTGGTGGACGGTGGCATGACCGACAACATCCCCCTTGATGTGGCGCGGGAAATGGGCGTTGACGTGGCCATCGTCGTCGACATCGGCACGCCTCTGCGCAACCGCAAGCAATTGACCACCGTGGTCGATGTGCTGAACCAGTCGATCACCCTGATGACCCGCAGTAATTCCGAAGAACAACTGGCGGCCCTGAAGCCTTCCGATGTGCTGATCCAGCCAGCGCTGGCGGCGTTCGGCGTCACCGATTTCGGCAAGGCACAGGAGATGATCGACGCCGGTTACCGCGCCACCCGAATCCTCGATGCGCGCCTCGCCGCCCTCAAACCCAAAGAATCCCAGGACGCCGAACTCAACGCCGCGCGTTCGCCGGGTCAGCGCACGCCGATCATTACCGCGATCCGCGTCGAGAACGACTCGAAAGTCGACGACGATGTGATTCGCTACTACATCCGCCAGCACATCGGCGAGCCGCTGGATCTGGCGCGCTTGCATTCGGACATGGGCACCTTGTACGGCCTCGACTACTTCGAGCAGGTGCAATACCGCGTGGTGCACAAGGGCCAGGATCACACGCTGGTGATCAGCGCCCGGGGCAAACGCAGCGGCACCGATTACTTGCGGGTCGGCCTCAATCTGTCGGACGACATGCGCGGCGACAGCGCCTTCAACCTTGGCGCCAGTTACCGCATCAACGGCATCAACCGCCTCGGCGCGGAATGGCTGACCCGTGCGCAGATTGGCGATAAACAAGAGCTGTACAGCGAGTTCTATCAACCGCTCGACGTTGGTTCACGCTACTTCGTCGCGCCGTACGCATCGTTTGAAGCGCAGAACGTCGACTCGGTACTGGACAACGATCCGATCGCGCAGTATCGCGTCGAGCGCTACGGGTTCGGCCTCAACTTCGGTCGACAGATCGGCAACAACGGCGAAGTGCGTTTCGGTGTCGGCGAGGCCTGGGGCAAGGCCGATGTGCGAATTGGCGATCAGGATTTGCCGAGTGAGAACTTCAACGAAGGTTTCTACGCGCTGAAGTATTCGTACGACTCGCTGGATAACGTGTACTTCCCTCACGAAGGCAAGGACGTCAGCCTGACACTGATGCAGTTCGAACCGGGTCTCGGTTCGGACACGCGTTACCGACAGTGGGATCTGAAAATCGACAAAGCCATGAGCCGCGGACCGGATACGTTGATTCTCGGCGGACGATACGGGCGCACGCTGGATGATGCCAACGTGGTGACCTCAAGCTTCCTGCTCGGCGGTGCGCGGCAGTTGTCGGGCTTTCGTGAAGACGCGATTTCCGGGCAGAACATCAGCCTGATGCGCGCGGTGTACTACCGCCGCCTGACGCCGCGCTCGTACCTGCCGCTGGACTTCCCGTTGTACGCCGGTGCCTCGCTGGAGCGTGGTCGGGCGTGGAACAACGACAATGAGTTCGACAGTGGCTATATCAACGCCGCGAGCGTGTTCATTGGTTTTGACACACCGCTGGGGCCGTTGAATTTCAGTTATGGGTTGAATGATGCGAATGAGCAGGCGGTTTATCTGAATCTGGGGCAGACCTTCTGATCAGGTCGCCTGACAAATCGCTATCGCGAGCAGGCGAAGGCCTACAGGGGAACGCGTTCCAATTGTGGGAGCGAGCCTGCTCGCGAAAGCGATATAGGATCCACCGCAAATCGATCGGGGCTTCAGCGAATCCCCGCCAGCAACGTCCGCGCCGTTTGCTTCAAAGGTTCGTCGCCCTCTTTGAGCAACTCATTGAGCAACGCAATCGCACTGTCGATGTCACCGTCGTCAATGCACGTTTGCGCCTGTTCGAGCTTTCCGGAGTTTTCGTCGTGTACCGGCTCCGGTCCCTGCAAATCCAGCGGTTGCAACGCCAGTGACGGCTCGGCATCGGCAAACTCATTGAGAAAATCGTCATCCAGCGGTTCGGCGTCCGGTTCAGGGATCCACTCAAGCTCAGGATCTTCGCTGGACGCTTGCGGCAATTCAAAGTCCTGAGGCAGCACTTGCAGATCGGAGCCGAGCGCCGAGGTGTGAGCCAGCAGTTCAGGCGTGGCCGAGCGACTGTCTTCAAGATCCCAGCTGGAATCCATCGACAGCTCGCCCAGATTCAGCTCGAAATCGGCTTCAGGCGCCGATTGAGCTGCGACAACAGGAGCTGCTGCCACAATCGGCGGCACAGCGGCCAACGCTGCAGTGCCTCGCAATTTCGGGTGTCGGGAGCGAACATCCTGCAAAGTCTGGGTATCCACGCCCTGCTCACGCAAATGACTTTCCTGTTGTTCATACGCGGTGCTATCACCCTGACGCCCCAGTACTTCAAGCAACTGCAAACCGATATCAGTGCGCTCCGGCTCCTTGTGCAAGGCATCGCGCAGTAATCCGGCGGCTTCGCCCAGTCGGCCGTACGCCAGATAGATGCCGACCGCCTCCAGCACATCGCCAGCCGCCGGTTCTTCGCGGTGATCGGCTGAGGCGTGAACACTGACCGGTTCTACAGACTCGGCCTCGGCTATGTCCGGTTCATGGCTCTGCACCAATAGCGGTGCCTCTGGCTGCAGTTGTTGTTGCCGTCGACGGTGTGTGAACAACCCGGCCAATGCCCCCAGCAACAGCAACAAGCCACCGAGCAACGGCCAGTTCAAGCCTTCATCCGTGGATTCGACCGGCGTCACCACCGGTGCCGGAGCTGTTACCGGTGTCCCCACGGCCGGCGGCGGTGCTTGCTGAAGTTCGACCAGCCGTGTTTGCAGGTCAGTGATCTGCTTTTTGCCATCGGCAATCTGTACATCCTGTGTCTGCAGTTTTGCGCTCAGTTCGTCGACGCTCTTCTGCAATTGCTGATTCAGCAACACACTGGCCGCCAACTGCTCGGCCAGTGCATCGTTGGCGGGCGGAGTCACTGGCGTGGGGGTTGGCGCGGTATCGCGCTTGGCTTGAGGCGCCTGCGGTGCAGCCACGGCAGGTTCAACGGTGGGAAACGCAGAGGATTGCGCACGCGGATCCGGCTCATCAGTGGCCGGTACGATACCCGGTGAACCCGGGGGATCGATCAATACCGTGTACTCACGCAGCAACCGGCCATTGGGCTGATTGAGCTGCACAAGAAAATTCACAAAGGGTTCGTTGACCGGTTTGCTCGACGTCACCCGGATCATCTGGCGATTGCCGTGCAGGATCGGGACGAACTTGAGGTCGTTGAGGAAAAACACTCGTTCGACCCCGGCCTGAGCAAACTCGTCTGCCGTGGCCAGGCTCACCGAAAGATCGTTTTGCGTCAGGCCACCGACATCGACCAGTGCGATGTCGGCCTTGAGCGGCTGGTTGAGACCTGAATGAACAGTGATATCGCCCAGCCCCAAGGCCATCGACCCGGCCGAATAGCTGAAAATGCCAGCGACCAGCAACCATTTGGCGCCACTGCGCAGTACCACGTGCCGACTTGCGAGCATGAGCATCCCTTAAATAAGCAAAACCGACTTCTATGCGTTCGCACATCCGGTACGAACACGATATTGCCCAGTAGTTCTTATAGTCGGCTCAGCGCGATCTCTCAAAGATCTGGCAGGTGGATGTGCCTCAAGATTTTTCCAGGTTGCCCAGAATGTGCCCGTGAACCCGCATGCACACCTTTAAATCCGCTTCGTCGACACCTTCGAACAATTCGTGGCGCAGTTGCGTGGCAATGGTTTCGATTTGTTCGATCAACGGCAGGGCTGGCGCGCAGAGGACGATCTTTTTCGCCCGGCGGTCTTCCATCACGGACTGGCGTTGCACCAGGCCCTGGCTTTCCAGACTATCGAGCAAGCGCGCAAGGGTCGGACCTTCGACGCCGACGCTCTGCGCCAGCTCTCGTTGGGTCGGTGCTTCTTCAAAACGCGCCAGATGCAGCAGCACCAGCCAGCGCGCCTGAGAAAGCCCCAACCCGGCGAGGCGTCGATCCAGTTCGGCACGCCAGCCACGGGACATCTGGGCCAGTTGCATGCCAAAGCGGTGTTGATCGGTTAACGGCATAAAACACTCACGGTTAGACTGAAAATAAAGAATTTCTAATTATTAGCCAGCTAAGCATGAGCTGCAGTTATAGGCAAGTGGCGGTCTGTACTGAATCGTTACATCTTGAGGCCCCCTCACCCGACCCTCTCCCAAAGGGAGGACTGAATGGGGGATGCTTTAGATATTCAGCGACTTGGGAGTGCTTTGCTGAATCCAGAATTGGAAGGCCCTCACCCTAGCCCTCTCCCAGAGGGAGAGGGGACTGATTGGGGGATATTTGGGAATTACGCCGACGTGGCAGATCGGCGCTGAATCCATAATCGACTCGGGTTTTCAGGTCGATGTATAGCGCGAGACACCTCGGTCGGCCACCTCTCCCTCTCCCTCTGGGAGAGGGCTGGGGTGAGGGTGCTCAGGCGAATTACATTTCGAATTCCGACTGCAACGCAGCCCGCACGCAATACAGCACGCCTTCCGGTACACGCCCGGCAAACAACTCGGCCACTTCGGCGACCGACGGCAACTCGCCTTCGCCATCGAGGAACGCGTCCTGCACTTCGCCCATCAACTCTTCCGGCAAATCCAGCGCCTGCTCAAGTGACAACTGCTGCTTGCCAATCGCCTCGGCAAGCATGGTGTACACATTCTTTTCCGAACACTGCAACTGACCGGCGATCTGTAGCGGGGTCATGCCCGCGCGAGCCAGGGTGATCAGTTCGTGGCGCACGTCGGCCACCGCTTTCGGTGCCTCGACTTCGCCGCCAAGCACTTCGAGGAAGGCATCGCCGTAGCGCTCCAGCTTGCGCGCACCGACGCCGCTGACCCGGGCCATTTCCGCCAGCGAAGTCGGTTGGCTGCGGAGCATTTCCAGCAGCGTCGAGTCGGGGAAGATGACGTACGGCGGCACACCATGTTCTTCGGCCAGTTTGCGTCGCAGCGCGCGCAAGGCTTCCCACTGTTCGCGCTCTTCGCCGCGCACCAGCTGACTGGCCGGGCTCTTGCTGTTGCTCTTGGCGGCGACCTGCGGTTTGAGGTCGCGGCGCAGCTCCAGGCTCACTTCGCCCTTGAGCAGCGGTCGGCAACTGTCATTCAGACGCAGACCGCCATAACCTTCGTGGTCGACATCCGCCAGACCGCGCGCGACCAATTGGCGGAACAGCGAGCGCCACTCGCTTTCGCTCAACGCCTTGCCGACGCCATACACCGACAGATGCTGATGACCGAAGCTGCGGACTTTTTCGTTGTCCTTGCCCAGCAGCACATCAACCAGATGACCAACGCCATAACGCTGACCTGTGCGGAAAATCGCCGACAACGCCTGTCGTGCAGGCTCGGTGGCGTCCCAGGTCTGCACGCCATCGACGCAGTTGTCGCAATGGCCGCAGGGTTCGGGCATGTCTTCATCGAAGTACGCCAGCAGAGTCTGGCGACGGCAACGGGTCTCTTCACACAGCGAAAGCATGGCGTCGAGCTTGTGTTGCTCCAGACGCTTGTGCCGCTCGTCGCCTTCGGAGTTCTGCAGCATCTGCTTGAGCATCACCACGTCTTGCAGACCGTAGGCCATCCACGCATCCGCCGGCAGGCCGTCACGACCGCCGCGACCGGTTTCCTGGTAATACGCTTCGAGGGATTTCGGCAGGTCGAGGTGCGCGACAAAACGTACGTTGGGCTTGTCGATGCCCATGCCGAACGCCACCGTGGCGACCATGATCAGACCTTCCTCATTGAGGAAGCGCTTCTGGTTGAAGGCACGCAGATCGTTGGGCAGACCGGCGTGATACGGCAGTGCCGGGAAACCCTGCTCGCTCAAAAACGTTGCGACTTCTTCGACTTTCTTGCGTGACAGGCAGTAGACAATGCCCGCGTCGCTACGGCGTTCGGCCAGAAACGCCAGCAACTGCTTGCGCGGCTGCTCTTTGGGCACGATGCGATAGAAAATGTTCGGTCGATCAAAACTCGACAGGAAGCGCTCGGCGTTCTGCAGATGCAAGCGTGTGACGATTTCTTCGCGGGTACGCTTGTCGGCGGTGGCCGTCAGGGCAATGCGCGGTACGTCGGGGAACAGCTCGGCCAACTGGCCCAATTGCAGGTATTCCGGACGGAAATCGTGACCCCATTGCGATACGCAGTGCGCTTCATCAATGGCGAACAAGGCAATGTTCAAGCCTTGCAGGAACGACAGCATGCGCGGCTGCACCAGACGCTCGGGCGCCAGATACAACATCTTTACTTCACCGCGCTTGATTTGCGCCGCCAGATCACGCTGCTGCTCGGCGCTCAAAGTGGAATTCAATGCGGCGGCGGCCACACCCAGTTCTTCAAGGGTGGCAACCTGATCGTCCATCAGCGCGATCAGCGGGGACACCACGACCGCAAGGCCATCGCGCAGCAGCGCCGGCACTTGGAAGCACAACGACTTACCGCCACCGGTAGGCATCAATACCAGCGCATCACCGCCGCTGGCCACGCGCTCAATGATTGCACCCTGACGGCCACGAAAACTGTCGTAGCCGAAGATGTCCTTGAGGACGCGTTGAGCCTGTTCGAGCATAAAAACTCCAAAAATCTACCAATACATCCCTGCTCAGGCTGGTTCAGAACAGCCAGGGCTGCTTAAACAAAACGTAAGAGCGCATTGCACGACAGCCGCAAGGCGGGCAGGGATCGCAAAACGCGGCAGTATACCCGAGGCCTTCCCTGCGCAGGGTGCCGCTGATAAGACTCACTCTGCAATTGACCTCACACCGAACCCTGTGGGAGCGGGCTTGCCCGCGAAGAGGCCGGCGCTGACAACTTCTTCATCGACTGATACACCGCCATCGCGGGCAAGCCCGCTCCCACAGGTTTTGCGCCCTACCCGGCATTTGCGTGCGTCCGTGCGGGCAAATCTGCCTTGCGGCTGGCTTGAGCGCGCAAGAAGGCCTAGAATTCCCGCATTGTTTATTCCCCCAAGGTAGCCCCGTAATGTCCTTCGCTGAGCAACTAACCCGCCTGCAAGTCTTTCTCGACGCCGACGAGCTGCACGACGAGGCGTTGGATTACGTGGCCGCCCACGGTTACCTGACCGCCCTGTCGATCTGCGCCGAAGACGTGCCGGATCGCGAGTGGATCGACGCCCTGTTCGCCGAAGAGCCGCATTACAGCAGCGACGCCCAGCGCGAAGAGATCGAAGCCACCCTGATCGGCCTCAAGGCCCACATCGCCCGCCAACTGGCCTCGGATGAAGAATTCGAGCTGCCATGCGAACTGGACCTGGGCGACGAGCCGGACGATTCCGAGCTGCGCGGCTGGTGCATCGGTTTCATGGAAGGTGTGTTCCTGCGTGAAGCGGCCTGGTTCGAAACCGCCGAAGAAGAAGTCAGCGAAATGCTCCTGCCGATCATGGTCGGTTCGGGCCTGTTCGACGAACAGCCGGAATTCGAAGACATCGCCAAGGACGCCAACCTGATGGACGACATGATCGTGCAGATCCCGGAAGCCCTGACCGCGCTGTATCTGCTGTGCCAGGCGCCCGACGAAAAACCGGCCATCCTCAAGCCACGTCACCACTAAGATACGGCCTATGGACAATCCCATAGGCAACCGATCCCTGATGTTGCGCTACATCCTGCTGGCCGTCGGCTGGCTCAGCGTGGCATTGGGGGTGATCGGGATTTTCCTGCCCGTCCTGCCCACCACCCCTTTCCTTCTGCTCGCCGCAGCCTGCTTCGCGCGCAGCTCTCCGCGTTTTTATCAATGGCTGGTCGAGCATCCTCGGCTCGGGCCATGGATCCGCGATTACCTCGATGGCAACGGCATACCGCTCAAGGGCAAGGTCTACGCGATCGGGCTGATGTGGGCGAGCATTCTGTTCTCGTGCTACCTGGTGCCAATGCCGTGGGCGCGGGGGTTCATGTTGACGAGCGCGGTGCTGGTGACGGTTTATATCCTGCGGCAGAAGACTTTGCGACCTTAGGGTCTGCCGGTTCTAGAGTCCCGGTCTGCGACCCGCGTATAGCTGCCCCCCTCATTCGTCTCGGAGTGAACGTTGGCAGCTCCGATGACTGGGGGAGACAGGCATCGGGCACACCCGTTGATCAATGGATTGCCCTTTCTGCCCCTTCGCGAGCAAGCTCGCTCCCACAGGGATCTGCGCCGATCACAAATCTCGGTGACAACCTCAAGACCTGTGGGAGCTAAGTTGCTCGCGAAGGCTGATGGACACGCCACATCTGTCTTCAGGCAGAAGAAACCCGCCGTCCCGGTTGTACGGGACGGCGGGTTTTGTCGTTTCAGCCCTCAGTTCAAACCGTATCCACCTTCAACGAATGATCATTCAGCATCCCGCTGATGATCGTCGCCGTGTCATGCCCACCGGCAACCACCCCACCCGCCCCCGGCGTTACGCCGTAGTGGCTGGCGAGGTTGACGCCGGCCAGGTCGATGGTCTGGTTCGGCGTGGCGCCGGCCATGGCGCTGACGTCGATGCTGGTGAGCACCGAGGCGCCGCTGCCGGTGACGGTGAAGTGCAGGTAGTCGTCCAGCGAGGCGGTGGTGCCGTTCTCGCCTTGCAGCAGTTGCGACAGGTCGAGCTTGTCGGTGCCGGGGGTGAAGTCGGTGATCAGGTCATGGCCACTGTTGCCCTTGAGCCACTGGAAGGTGTCGGCCCCTGAGCCACCGGTCATGGTGTTGTTACCCATGCCGCCGATCAACAGGTCGTCACCGCCGCCACCGTTGAGGATGTCGTTACCCAGACCACCGTTGATCACGTTGTTATTGTTGTCGCCGGTCAGGGTGTCGTTGAAGTTCGAGCCGACCAGATTTTCGATGCCGGTCAGGGTATCGGTGCCGGCGCCAATGGTGTTTTGCGCACCGAGCAGGCCGAGGTTGACGGTTACACCGGCGGTAGCGTGGGCGTAGCTGGCGGTGTCGATACCCGCGCCGCCGTCGAGCAGGTCATTGCCCGGGCCGCTGTAGAGCAAGTCATTGCCGGCGCCGCCGTGCAGTTCGTTGTTACCTGAACCGGCGGTGAGCACGTCGTTGCCGTCGCCGGCGTTGATGATGTTGTCGCCGCTGCCGGCAACCAGCACGTCATCTCCCGAGGTGCCGGTGAGGGTGTGGCCGTCCTGATAGCTGATGGTCACGTTGGCCGTGTCGCTGCCGCCATGATTGTCATTGGCGGTGTAAGTGCCGTGGAAGTCCGGGGTGATGTCGTGGGCCCCGGCGTAGTTGACCGTCATGGTCAGTTGATAGTTTTCCGCCGCGTTGGGGTTACCGCCGCCGCTGGGATTGGCGATGTTGGTGACGTGGATCTGGTAGGTGCCATCGGCGCTGGCGGTGATGGTGCCGCCATCGGCAATGGTCACGAACGCGCCGCCATTGAGCGAGTACTCCAGGGTGATGTGCCCGGCCGCCAGGTTGTGGTCCAGGTTCAGCGTTTCGCCCTGTTTCAGTTTGACCGTGATCAGGTCCTCATCGTTGGCATTGGCGTTGGTCACCGCGCCGAGGTAGCCGCTGATCACCAGCACCGCAGTCATCGCTGCCGTGTTTGCCGCGAACGCGTTGCGCACATCGGCCAGGGTCTGGTTGGCGGCGGTGTTGCTGTTGCCGTTGAACGTGATCGCGCCGGTGCCGGTGAAATCCGCGCCCTTCGCTATCCAACCAGTGTTGAAGGTAGTCGGAGTGGCATTAAGCGTATCGCCATTCGGATCGGTATCGTTGGCCAGCAACAGCTCACCCGGCACCACGATGTTCCCCGACAGCACGTTGGTGATGACGTGATCGTCCACCGCCACTGGCGGCGCGTTGGGGATCACTTTCACGGTCAGCGTCGAACTGGCGAGGTCGCCGTCGTTGTCGCTGACGGTGAAGCCGATGTTCTCGGTGATCACCACCGCCGTGGTTTTCTGCGAGGTGTAGGTGTAGTCGCCGCTGTCGAGGTTGATCACCAATGTGCCGCCATTATTGGTGGCGATGCTCAACGTGTTGTTGGCGGTGTTGAAAGTACCGTGATTGGTGCCGCCGCTTGGCGTCAACGAGCCTTGGCCACTGAGGGCTTTCGGGTCGTAGGTGTAAGTGGTGCCGTCGACCACGATGGACTTGATGAAACCGCCATCGGCGCCGAAGGTGCCGCCCTCGCCCAGCAACGAACCAGTGACCGGCGCGCCCTGCACAGTGCCCGACAGCACCGAGTTGAGTTGATTGAGGTCGGTGACCACCACTGCATTGGTATTGGTGTGGCTGATGCCGTCATAGGCCAGCGGATCGAGGTTGGCGTTGCTCACGCCGCTGCCCAGGCCAATCGCGTAGTTCTTGATGTTGTTGGCATCGAGGAAGTTTTTCAGCGCGGCTTCGTCAGCAGCGTTGATGTCACCTTCATTGGGTTTGCCGTCCGAGAAGAAGTAACCGACGTTCTGCGCCCCGGTGAGTTTGCCCGAGGTGTTGAACGCGGTTTGCATCACCGCCACCGCGGCGTCGTAGTTGGTGCCGCCGCCCGCCGTCAGGCCGGCGAGAATCGTCTTCGCCGTCGCCACATCGACCCATACCGAGGTTCGGTCAGTGGCGTTGCTGCTGAAGGTGACGAGCTGGACTTTGACGTCGCCGAGATCGTCGTACTTGTCGAGCAAGGCACTGATCGCCTGCTTGGCCAGCGCCAGTCGCGACAGGCCCGGCACACCGGAGGCGTCGGCCATACTGCCGGAGATGTCGAGGACGATGAGCAGGTTGGAATCGATCTCCACCGCTGCTACTGAACGATCCGACGCCACGGCTTTTGGCACGTCATCGACGATGTTGACCACGAGGGTGCTGGTGGTGCTGTTGCCCAGCGCGTCAGTGGCTTTGTAGGTAAAACTTTCGCTGAGGGTGTTCGCACCGTCGTTGGCGCTCGGCGAGGTTTTCGGCGCTGAGGTCAGCGTGTAGGTGTAGGTGCCGTCGGCGTTCAGCTGGATCTGCCCGTAAGTGCCAGTGGCGCTGCCGACCAGGGTGTAAGTGATCGCGCCCGTGCCGCCAGTGACTGCGCCGACCAGCGTGCCGGTGGCGGTTTCGCCAGTGTTGCTCGGGTCGCTGCCGGTGACCGTACCAGGGGCCAGATCCGCGCCGTCCTTGCTCAGATCGAGGGCTTTTTCATACACCGTCACGTCCTGATCGACCGAGGCCAGCAGTTTGCTGTCGGCGACGTTTATGGTGATGGTCGTGGTGCTTTCGTCGCCGTCGCTGTCGCGGATGGTGTAGGTGAACGTGTCGGTGGCACCCGGTGGGCTCACCGAGTTCGGGTTGCTGTGGTAAACGGCGTTGCCCGCCGCATCGAGGGTCAGGTAACCGAAGTTGCCATTGATGTTGCTGTTGAGGCCACCGATGGCTGAAGTGCCAGTATTGCTGCCGGCACGCACGCCAACCACCGTGGCCGCGCCATCGGCACCGCTGACGTCATTGCCGAGCACACTGACGTTGACCGTACCGCCCTCCGCCACCGAGCCGGTGTCGGGTTTGGCGGTCGGCAGGTCGTCGATGATATTGACGTTGATCTGACCGTTAGCGGTGCTGCCATCGGTGTCGGTAGCCACCACATTGAAGTTCTCGGTGAGGCTGTTGGCACCGTTGGCGTTCGGGTGGGTTTCGTTATCGACCAGGGTATAGCTGTAGCTGATCACGCCAGTGGCCGGGTTGTAACCGGTGATGGTGAAGGTGCTGCCCAGCGGCGAGACGACCGATTGCGGGAAGCCTGCGGCGACGCCATTAGTGACCACGGCAATGCCGCCGACGGTGAGGGTTTGCAGGCCATCGAGCGCAGTGACGGTGAACGTACCGCTCTGGGTCAGCGCCGGAGTGTTGGGGCTGGTGCCGTCGCTGAGGTTTTTCTCGTAGACGGTGAGTTCGCCGCCGTTGACGTCGAGGCCATTGAGCAGCACCGGATCGTCATTGTTGTGAATGTTCAGCACCAAGTTGGCGGTGCTGGTGTCGCCGTCGGCATCGGTCAGCGTGTAGGTGAAGGTCTCGGTGCCGTTGCCACCGCCATGCAGGTTTTTGAAGTCGGCATCGTTGGGATTCAGCGTGTAGGTGTACGTGCCGTTGGCGTTGAGCACCAGGGTGCCGTACGTACCGGTGAAGGTGCCGGCGGTGATCGGCCCGGCATTTGGTCCGGTCGCCACCACATCGGCGCCTTGCACATCGTTGCTCAGCACGTTGCCGGTCAGGGTCAACTGGGTTTCCGAGGCGCTGTTGATGTTGCTGTCGTTCACTGCTTTCGGCACGTCATCGACGATGTTCACCACAATGGTGCTGGTGACGATGTTGCCCAGCGAGTCGGTAGCCTGATAGGTGAAGGTTTCGCTCAGGCTGTTGGCGCCGTCGTCGGCATGTGGCGTGGTGCTCGCCGGCGAGGTCAGCGTGTAGGTGTACGTGCCGTTGGGGTTGAGGACGATCTGCCCGTAGTTGCCAGTAGCACTGCCGACCAGCGCATAGCTGATCGCACCGACCGCGCCGGTGACCGAACCGACCAGGGTGCCGGACGCGGTTTCGCCGGTGCTGGTCGGGTCGCTGCCAGTGACCGTACCGGGCGCCAGATCCGCGCCGTCCTTGGTCAGATCCAGCGCTTTCTCGAAGACGGTGACGTCGGTGTCGCTGGTCGCGCACAGTTTGCTGTTGGAAACATCGATGGTGATGGTGGTGGTGCTTTCATCGCCGTCGGCATCGCGCACGGTGTAGGTGAACACATCCACCGCGCCCGGGCCGCTCACGACGTTGGGATTGCTGTGGTAAACGGCGTTGCCGTTGGCGTCCAGGGTCAGGTAGCCGTAGGTGCCGTTGATGTTGCTATTGAGGCCGCCGATGGCCGAGGTTGAGGTGTCGGCGCCGGCGCGCACGCCGACCACTGCGCCGGTCACGGCTGGGCCGTCAGCGCCACCGATATCGTTATCCAGAACATTACCGCTGACCGTGCCGCCTTCCGCCACCGACGCGGCATCAGGATGGGCGCTCGGCAAATCATCGACGATGTTGACGTTGATCTGGCCGTTGGCGGTGCTGCCATCGGTGTCAGTCGCCACCACGTTGAAGTTTTCGGTGATGCTGTTGGCGCCGTTGGCGTTTGGATGAGTTTCGTTGTCGACCAAGGTGTAGCTGTAACTGACCACGCCGGTGGCCGGGTTGTAACCGGTGATGGTCAACGTGCTGCCGAGCGGCGTGACGATCGATTGCGGGAAGCCTGCGGCCACGCCGCCGGTGACCACGTTGATGCCGCCCACGGTCAGGGTTTGCAGACCGTCGAGGGCGGTGACAGTGAAGGTGCCGCTCTGGGTCAGCGCCGGTGTATCTGGAGCGGTACCGTCGCTGAGGTTTTTCTCGTAGACGGTGAGCTCGCCGCCATTGACGTCGAGGCCGTTGATGATCACCGGATCGTCGTTGTTGTGGATCTGCAGGACGAGGTTGGCGGTGCTGGTATCGCCGTCCGAATCGGTGATTGTGTAGGCGAAGGTTTCTGTGCCGTTGCCACCACCGTGGAGGTTTTTGAAGTCTGCGTCATTGGTGTTCAGCGTATAGGTGTAGGTGCCGTTGGCGTTCAGAACCAAGGTACCGTAAGTCCCGGTGAATGTGCCTGGCGTGACGGGTCCGGTCGGCACACGATCAGCACCTTGCACATCATTGGTCAGGACGTTGCCGGTGAGGGTCAGCAAGGTTTCCGACGCAGTGCCGGTGTTGCTGTCATCCACGGCTTTGGGCAGATCGTCGACGATGTTCACATCGAGGGTGGCGTTGGCGGTGGTGCCGTTGTCATCGACCACGGTGACGGCGAATTGCTCAGGCAGATTATTCGCGCCGTTGGCAGTTGGATGCGCTTCGTTGTCGACCAGGGTGTAGCTGTAGCTGACCACGCCAGTGGCGGCGTTGAAACCGGTGATGGTCAGCGTACTGCCCAATGGCGTCGTCACGGATTGCGGGAAGCCTGCGGCCACGCCGTTGGTGACCACGGCAATGCCGCCGACGGTCAGCGTTGTCACGCCATCGAGTGCAGTGATGGTGAACGTGCCGCTTTGAGTCAGCGCGGTGGCGTCCGGCGTGCTGCCATCAGTGAGGTTTTTCTCGTAGACGGTGAGTTCGCCGCCATTGACGTCGAGGCCGTTGATAATCACCGGATCGTCGTTGTTGTGGATCTGCAGAACCAGATTCGCTGTGCTGGTATCACCGTCCGAATCATTGATCGTGTAGGCGAAGGTTTCAGTGCCGTTGCCACCACCGTGCAGGTTTTTGAAGTCGGCGTCGTTGGTGTTCAGCGTGTAGGTATACGTGCCGTTGGCGTTCAGCACCAAGGTGCCGTAAGTCCCGGTGAAGGTGCCCGGGGTGACCGGTCCGGTGGGTACACGGTCGGCGCCTTGCACGTCATTGGTCAGGACGTTGCCGGTCAGGGTCAGCAGGGTTTCCGACGCGGTGCCGGTGTTGCTGTCATCCACGGCTTTGGGCAGATCGTCGACGATGTTCACATCAAGGGTGGCGTTGGCGGTGGTGCCGTTGTCATCGACCACGGTGACGGCGAACTGCTCAGGCAGATTGTTCGCGCCGTTGGCCGTTGGGTGTGCTTCGTTGTCGACGAGGGTGTAGCTGTAGCTGACCACGCCGGTGGTGGTGTTGAAACCGGTGATGGTCAGCGTGCTGCCCAATGGCGTCGTGACCGATTGTGGGAAACCTGCCGCTACGCCGTTGGTGACGACGGCGATGCCGCCGACAGTCAGGGTCGTCACGCCGTCCAGCGCAGTGATGGTGAACGTGCCGCTTTGGGTCAGAGCGCTGGAATCCGGTGCGCTGCCGTCGCTGAGGTTTTTCTCGTAAACAGTGAGTTCGCCGCCATTCACGTCGAGGCCGCTGATGACTACTGGATCGTCGTTGTTGTGGATCTGCAGAACGAGATTCGCCGTGCTGGTATCACCGTCCGAATCGGTGATGGTATAGGCGAAGGTTTCCGTGCCATTGCCACCGCCGTGCAGGTTTTTGAAGTCGGCGTCATTGGTGTTCAGCGTGTAGGTGTAAGTGCCGTTGGCGTTCAGCACCAAGGTGCCGTAAGTCCCGGTGAACGTGCCCGGGGTGACCGGTCCGGTCGGTACGCGATCGGCACCTTGCACGTCATTGGTCAGGACGTTGCCGGTGAGGGTCAGCAAGGTTTCAGAGGCTGTGCCATTGGCGTCGTCAACCGCACGGGGAACATCGTCGACGATGTTCACGTCCAGCGTGCCATTGGCGGTGGTGCCGTTATCGTCGACCACCGTGACGGCGAACTGCTCAGGCAGATTGTTCGCGCCATTGGCGTTTGGATGTGCTTCGTTATCGGCCAAGGTGTAGCTGTAGCTGACCACGCCGGTGGCGGCGTTGAAACCGGTGATGGTCAGCGTACTGCCCAATGGCGTGGTCACGGATTGCGGGAAGCCTGCGGCCACCCCGTTGGTGACAACGGCGATGCCACCGACAGTCAGGGTCGTTACTCCATCGAGTGCAGTGATGGTGAACGTGCCGCTTTGAGTCAGCGCGGTGGCGTCCGGTGCGCTGCCGTCACTGAGGTTTTTCTCGTAAACCGTCAGCTCGCCGCCCTCAACGTTCAGGCCATTGATGACCACCGGGTCATCATTGTTGTGGATCTGCAGAACCAGATTCGCCGTGCTGGTATCACCATCGGAATCGGTGATGGTGTACGCGAACGTCTCGGTGCCATTGCCGCCACCGTGCAGATTTTTGAAGTCGGCGTCGTTGGTGTTCAGCGTGTAGGTGTACGTGCCGTTGGCATTGAGCACCAAGGTGCCGTAAGTCCCGGTGAACGTGCCCGGCGTGACTGGCCCGGTCGGCACGCGATCGGCACCTTGCACATCATTGGTCAGCACATTGCCGGTCAGTGTCACCTGCGTCTCTGACGCCGTGCCATTGCTGTCATCAAAGGCCTTGGGCACGTCGTCGGAAATATTGACGTCGAGCGTACCGGTCGCGGTGTCGCCATTGCTGTCACCGGCAATCACGGTGAACTGTTCGCTGAGGTTGTTCGCGCCATCGCCAGCCGCGTGGCTTTCGTTGCCGTTAAGGGTGTAGCTGTAACTGACCACGCCGGTCGCCGGGTTGTAGCCGGTGATGGTCAAAGTGTTGCCCAGTTGCGTGGTGATCGATTGCGGGAAACCGACCGCTACGCCGCCGTTGATCAGGTTGATGCCGCCGATGCTCAGGCTGGTCAGACCGTCCGGCGCCGACACGGTGAAGCTGCCACTTTGCGTCAGTGCGCCCGGATTGGCCGCCGAACCGTCCGGCAGGTTGGCTTCATTGAGGTTCAGTTCGCCGCCCGCGACATTCAGGCCGGTAAGGGTTACCGGGTTGTTGACCGGAGGCGGCACGACGACCACCAGGTTGTCATCGCCGTTGTCGATCACCGCGTTGTGGCGTTCTTCAGGGAATTCAGGAATACCACCGAACCCGGCAGTGGGGAAACCGATGATCGGATCGACCCGGCCGCCGACTTCCGTCAGCAAGACAAAACTGTGGCCGCCGCCCAGCTCACCCGGCGCACCGCCCGGAGCATTCGGGCCGGCGGCAGTGGCTTGGGCGGTTTTGCTCGGGTCATCACCGGCAGCGATGGCTTTCTGGATCTGCTCAACGTCAGTCAGTTGCGCTTCGCTCGGGGTTACGGCTTCCGCAACGTTCACATGCGCCGCTTGATCGGCCAGCAACTGACCGGTCATGGTCAGGCTGCTGTCACGACCCAGGGTCAGTTCCTGGCCGTTCTGCAGATGAACGGCGACGGCGCCTTCTGCGCCGGTGATCAGTTGATCGCCGGCATACAGGCGATCCCCCTCAACCAGTGCGCGTTTAGTACCGTCGGCTGACTGGGCGAAAACCTGGCCAATGACTTTAGTGACTGTGCCGATGAGCGTTGCCATGTGAAATCCTCCGCTGCCGACCACCGTCGGCACTGGTAAGCGAAGCAGCCCATGGCTCAATCGGGTTGTTGGAGGCGACGCTCGCACCTTCAACAGTTCGTTTCGCAGGTGGCTTATTCCGGAAACATCAGTGCTATCAAGCACTTCCGCATTCTGATCAAAGCAATACGCCTACTAACGCTACGTAACGGTGGTGAATCACCCGAGTGACAAAAATCTGTCACTCATCAACCGCTACGCGTCCCTCCCCTTCAGCAGTACTTCGCCGTATGTCGCAAAGTGAGTGGAACTTTCCTCAAGCCTTTCTGCGCTCCCTAAAGCGCACAAAACAAAGGCTTTCATGCTGAACAATGTGCCGGTTTTTACAAAGCGCATAAGTTTTTTTCGGCATAAGCCTTATGAAAATTTTTTCTTAGCTACGCTTCAGGATGTTCTTAGCTCTGTTGTTACAAGAGTGAAACGCTTAGACCTAAAAATATCGTCAAATATTTGGCGACAGTAACACACCATCAGGACTCAGGGAGATGCACCCATGCGCGTTCTAACCCCCCTCTGCAGCGCGGTTTTGCTGGCCATGGCTTGCACTTCTCAAGCCCAGGCCATGAACCTCACCGAGGCTATTCAAAGCACCATCGCCACTCACCCGGAACTGGCCTCGCGCGTGGACGCCCGCCTGTCGGCTGATGAACAAGTCAAAGTAGCCAAGGGCGGCTTCTATCCGTCGGTCGATTTGAACGCTGCGTATGGCCGTGGCTACAGCGATAACACCAACACCCGGGCCTTCGGTAATCACCACACCGAAATCCTCAATTACACCCAGTCCGAGCTGCGCCTGCGGCAAATGCTGTTCGACGGCTTCAATACCGCTAACGAAGTCGAGCGCACCAAAGGCGTGTCCAATTCGCGCGCCTACTACGCGCAAGGTACCGCTCAGGATCTGGCCCTGCGCACCATCGAGGTCTACCTCGAAGTGCTCAAGCGTCGCGAACTGGTGACCCTGGCCCGCAACAACTTGCAGGCGCACCTGCGCGTCAACGACCAGATTGGCCTGCGCACCGAGCGTGGCGTCGGCAGTACCGCCGACTCGGATCAATCGGTCGCGCGTAAAGCGCTGGCGCAGAACAACCTCGACACCGCCGAAGTCGATCTGTCTGACGCTGAAGCCAACTTCTACAGCGTGGTCGGGCGAATGCCAGATGAGCTGGAAACGCCGGCCTCGACCCGTGGCGAACTGCCGACCGAATTGCGTGAAGCGCAGCAGAGCATGGTCGACAACAACCCGTATCTGAAGTCCGCTCAGGCTGACGTGCAATCGGCCGAGAGCCAGTATGAAGTCGCCAAATCGCCGTTCTACCCGCGCTTCGATGCCGAAGCCGCCGTGGGCGCGAACAACAACGTGCAAGGCGATGAAGGCCACGACAACGAATGGCGCGTAGGTGTGGTGATGAACTACAACCTGTTCCGTGGCGGCAGCGACAAGGCACGCCTCGCCTCCGACGCGCACCAGATCAATCAGGCGATGGACATCCGCAACAACGCCCTGCGCCAGCTCAACGAGAACATCCGCCTGGCGTGGAACGCCATGGAAAACGCGAAGAAACAGACCCCGACCGCCCGCGAGTACGCCGAAACCACCAAACGCGTACGCGCTGCGTATCAGGATCAGTTCGGCCTTGGCCAACGTACCCTGCTCGACTTGCTCGACAGTGAAAACGAGCTCTACAACGCCAACCGCCGCTACACCGAAATCCGCTACACCGAGGAATATTCGATGTACCGCGTGCTGGCGAACATGGGCCAGTTGCTGAGCAAGCAACGGGTGGTGCTGCCGGCGGATGCGATTGCGTCCAGTGAAGTGAAAAGCGAGGCCCGCCTCCCCGAATTGAAATAACCAACTCCCTGTAGGAGCTGCCGCAGGCTGCGATCTTTTGACGTTGTTTTTTACGATCAAGATCAAAAGATCGCAGCCTGCGGCAGCTCCTACACGTGATTGGGGTGATAGACGATCAAGCGTTCCGTTCAGTTTTGTGTAGCCAGTGCCACCGTTTCAGGGGAGCGATCAATATGACCAGCATGGAACCCGGCCACACCGGGGTCGATCCGCGGCTGAGCTTCGATGATCCGTTACTCGACGGTCTGTTGATCCTCTGCAAACTGCATGGCGCGACGGTCAGTCGCGCCAGCCTGAGTGCCGGGCTGCCCCTCAACAAACAGCGCCTGAGCCTGGATCTGCTGCCCCGCGCCGCCGCCCGGGCCGGGTTGCAGGCGCGCATTTTACGCCGCGATTTAAAGGACATCTCACCGCTTAACCTGCCAATTCTGCTGCTGCTCAACGACGGACGCACCGCTGTTTTACGGCGTTTCGGCGACGACGGCAAAGCGTTGATCCTGCCCAGCGAAGCCGACGGCGGTGAGCAATGGATCAGCCGCGACGAACTCAATGAGCACTACAGCGGCCAAGCCTTGTTCGCTCGGCCGCGCCACGAACTCGAAGACCTGCGTTCACCGCTGGTGCCGCGCGTCCATGCCTGGTTTCGCGACACATTGAAGCTGTCGAAATGGCTCTACAGCGATGCGATTCTCGCCAGTTTCCTGATCAACTTGCTGGGCCTGATGGTGCCGCTGTTCGTGATGCAGACCTACGACCGCGTGGTGCCGAATCAGGCCACCTCGACCTTGTGGGTGCTGTCGATCGGTTTGCTGATCGGCACCGGGTTTGAACTGGTCCTGCGGGTGGTGCGCGCGCACTTGCTCGACACTGCCGGCAAGAAAACCGATGTGATTCTTTCCGCCACATTGTTCGAGCGCATCACCGGCATGTCGATGAAGGCACGGCCGGCGACCATCGGCGGTTTCGCCCAAAGCATTCATGATTTTCAGGGTCTGCGTGAATTTCTCACGGCGGTAACGCTGACCAGTCTGATCGACCTGCCCTTCGTGGTGTTGATGCTGGTGGTGATCGGCTTGCTCGGCGGCTGGCTGGTGGTGATTCCATTGCTGGCGTTTCCAATCACCATCATCTTCGCGATGATCATTCAGGTGCGCCTGCGTGACACCGTGCAAAAGAGCCTGAGCCTCGGCGCCGAACGTCAGGCGGTGCTGATCGAAACCCTCGGTGGCCTGGAAACCCTCAAGGCTTGCAGCGCCGAAAGCGAGCGCCAGCACAAATGGGAAAGCACCCACGGCGCCCTCACCCGCCTCGACAGCCATGCGCGCAATCTCTCGGCGCTGGCCACCAATGGCACGCTGTTCATTCAGCAGTTTTCCGGGATGGCGACGATTGTCGCCGGGGTCTACAGCATCATCGCCGGCAACCTCAGCGTCGGTGCGCTGGTCGCCAGTTATATGCTCGGCAGCCGTGTGCTCGCGCCGCTGGGCCAGATTGCCGGGCTGATCACCCGCTATCAGCAAGCGCAACTGACCATGAAAAGCACCGATGCGCTGATGGCCCTGCCGCAGGAACGCGATGGCAAACAGCGGCCACTGGAGCGCACACAACTGCAAGGCGCGCTGGACGTCAACGGCGTGACCTTTCATTACAACGGCCAGAATGCCCCGGCACTGAGCAATGTCAGCTTCAGCCTGAAACCCGGCGAGCGGGTCGGCATCATCGGCCGCAGCGGTTCGGGCAAAAGTACCTTGGCGCGTTTGGTCATGGGCTTCTATGAACCCGAGGAAGGCCAACTGCTGCTCGACGGCCTCGACCTGCGCCAACTCGATGTCGCCGACCTGCGTCAGCAGATCGGCTACGTCGCCCACGACCTGCCACTGCTGGCCGGCAGCCTGCGCGACAACCTGACACTCGGCGCACGTTACATCAGCGATTCACGAATGCTCGAAGTCGCCGAACTGACCGGCGTCACCGAACTCGCCCGCCAGCATCCGCAGGGCTTTGATCGGCCAGTGGGCGAGCGCGGGCAATTGCTCTCCGGCGGCCAGCGCCAGGCCGTTTTGCTGGCGCGCTCGCTGTTGCTCGATCCGCCGATCATGCTGCTCGACGAACCCACCAGTGCCATGGACAACAGCAGCGAAGACCAATTGCGCCAGAAGTTGCACGGCTGGGTGCAAGGCAAAACCTTGCTGCTGGTCACCCACCGTACTTCGATGCTGAGTCTGGTGGACCGCTTGCTGGTGCTGGACAACGGCCGGGTCGTCGCCGACGGTCCGAAAGAAGCGGTCATCGATGCACTGCGCAAGGGCCGTGTCGGCTCGGCGGCGGTTTAGGAGTTGCCCCATGTCTGCTTCCTCCGATAGCAAAGAGCGCGGCTACTTCGACAGTTTCGGTAAAAGCGCCGAAGCCGAATTCATGCCGGAAACCGCCGGCGCTTCATTGCAGGATTCACCGCGCTGGTCGCGGATCACCGTATGGCTGGCGGCGGCGCTGCTGATCAGCGCGGTGGTCTGGGCCAAGTTCGCCGTGCTCGAAGAAGTCACCATGGGCGAAGGCAAGGCGATTCCGTCGAGCAAAGTGCAGGTGATCCAGAACCTTGAAGGCGGGATCGTCACTGAAATTTTCGTGCGTGAAGGGCAAATGGTGAACAAGGGCGACACCCTGCTGCGTCTGGATGACACACGCTTTCGCTCGAACAAGGGCGAAAGCGAGGCCGATCGATATGCGCTGACGGCACAGGTCGAACGGCTGTCAGCGGAGGCCGAAGGTCGGCCATTCAAGCTCTCCGATGAGGTTATCGCCAAGGCGCCGCAAGTCGCCGAAGACGAGCGTTCACTGTACGAACAACGCCAGCGCCGCTTGGCCAGCGAGCAGCGCACGCTGAGCGAACAACTGCGGCAGAAGACTCAGGAACTCGCCGAGTTTCGCTCCAAACAAGGCCAGTTCAGTTCCAGCCTGGCGTTGCTGCAACAAGAGATGAACATGTCCGAACCACTGGTGAAAACCGGCGCGGTGTCCCCCGTGGAAATCCTCCGCCTCAAGCGCAGCGCCGTGGAAATTCGTGGCTCGCTGAACGCCACCACTTTGGCGATTCCCCGCGCCGAATCAGCGATTGCCGAGATCCGCAGCAAGATCGACGAGTCGGAACAGACCTTCCGCTCGGAGGCCGCGAAAGAGCTGAATGAGAAACGCACCGACCTATCGAAAATCACCGCGACCAGCATCGCCATCGACGACCGCGTCACCCGCACTACCGTGACCTCACCGGTCCACGGCGTGATCAAGCAATTGAAGGTCAACACCATCGGCGGCGTGGTCCAGCCGGGCAGCGACATGGTCGAAATCGTACCGCTGGAAGACAACCTGTTGATCGAGGCCAAAGTGCGGCCACAGGATGTCGCGTTTCTGCATCCGGGCCAGAAAGCCATGGTCAAGTTCAGTGCCTATGACTACACGATTTACGGCGGGCTGAGCGCCAAGCTTGAGTTGATCGGTGCAGACACCATCACCGATGACAAGGGCAACAGCTTTTATCTGATTCAGGTGCGCACTGATAAAAATCATTTGGGCGGGGATGTAAAACCGTTGCTGATCATCCCGGGGATGGTGGCGACGGTGGACATTATTACCGGGGAGAAGAGTGTCTTGGATTATCTGTTGAAACCGGTGCTGAAAGCGCGGACCGAGGCGATGCGCGAACGGTAAATCTCGCCGTAACCTGTGTTGACTGAACAATTGCTATCGCGAGCAGGCTCACTCCTACATTTGGAATGTGTTCCCCCTGTAGGAGTGAGCCTGCTCGCGATAGCGCCAGTCCAAACGACAATTATCTTTCGCCATGGTTACGCTGAAACGTCTCCTCCCCCATCGCCGCAATCTGCCCCTCGATCAACGCCTCGAACGGTTTTAGCAACGGCTCGAATGAGGCCGGTGCCTCCAGCATCTGCAACGCCTGTACAATCGCCTCAATCGTCGACAACGCCCCCGGCCCCGGTGCCTTGCGCAGGCGATAGCGCGACACGCCGCCCTCGGCCAGCGTCACCCGTGGCAACGCCGCCAGCAGCGGATTGAGGTGCAGCATCTTGCGCGCCTTGCGCCACGTGCCATCAGGAACGACCAATAGCAAGGGTTCATCAGACTCGCCGTAAGCCTGCATCGGTTGCGCATCCTCAGCCGGAAACAACAACCGCGCCCGATAGCCCGGCCGGTTCAGCAGCGCCGGCAAATCCTCGAATACCTCACCGACAATCAGCTCGGCATTGGTCAACCCGAGTGCCGCCAACCGCGCGGTATTCAACGCATGATTAACTTCACTTGGATGCTGCAACAGCAACACCCGCGTGCGGCTGTCGAGGCTCGGGATCAGCGGGCACAGGCAATGGGTTTGGGGGCGCAGGCAGCGCGGGCATTGGGGTCTGGACATCGTTGTTAGGCCTGATTGAGCTGTGCTTTGAGCAAATCACGGAAGGTCTGGATAAGCGGCTCGCGGCTGCGGCCCCGGCGCATGATCATCGAAAATGGTGCCTGATAACCGAAGGTCGCCGGCAGCAATACGCGCAAGTCACCCTTGTCCGCCCACGCCTGAGCGTAGTGCTCCGGCAAGTAACCGATGTAAGCGCCGGACAGCACGAGAATCAGTTGCGCCTCCATACTTTCCACCGTCGCGGCGCTGTGTTTGAAACCATGGCGCGCCAGCTCGGCCTGACTCCAGTAACCGCGCCCGACCATGCGTTGCTGGGTGATGACTTGCTCGGGGATGCGCCGCTCGTTGAACAACGGATGGCGGCTGCTGCAATACAACCAGTGTTGTTCACGGTACAGCGGCATGTAGACCAGCCCGCTCATGCGCGTGGAAAACGCGCCGATGGCCAGGTCGAGGCGGTTGTCCTGCACACCGAGTTGCAGTTCGTAAGGGCTCATCACCGACAGGTGCAAATGCACCGCCGGGTGTTCCTGACTGTAAGCGCCGATGGCTTCGGCGAATGGCAACGCCTTGTCGCTGACGGTGGAGTCGATCACGCCGAGGTTGAGCGTGCCGCGCAGTTCGCCCTTGAGCGCCGCGGCGTATTGCTCGAAACCTTCGAGCTCGGCGAGCAGGCGCAGGGTTTCCTGATGGAACAGCTCTCCTTTGCTGGTCAGGCTGAAGCCGCCGCGCCCGCGATGGCACAACACCAGGCCGAGCGCGGCTTCGAGCTGGCTCATGTAGGTGCTGATCGCCGAGGTCGACAGGTTGAGTTCCTGCTGCGCGTTGGCGAAGCCCTGATGACGCACGACGCTGACGAAGATGCGCAACAGTTTCAGGTCGGGTAAAGCGTTGGCCATGTCTGCTCCGGGCTTTAGAGATGTGTTGCCTGATAAAACTTTCCCTCACCCCAGCCCTCTCCCAGAGGGAGAGGGAGCCTACCGAGCTGTTAAGAGGATCTACGCCGACCTGCGATATCAAGTCGAACTCAGGATTAGAAGCCAAGGAGATCGGCCCCCTCTCCCTCCGGGAGAGGGCTGGGGTGAGGGCAGCAATGTTCAGCCAGGCAAGAATCCCGAGACCGCAAAGTCTAATCCCAGCCTCGCCATTAGTTTAGAAAAATCTGAACTAAGTTTTTGCCCGTAGCGATTCTTTCCCCTCACTACATTTCGCATCATCGGCCCCACAGCGGCGTCCGACCCCGTGCTCCACGGCGCGCCGACATAAATAAAACAAAGACGATGAGGCCTTACCCGTGGACAAGATTCTTCACCAACCACTGGGCGGCAACGAAATGCCGCGCTTCGGCGGCATCGCCACCATGCTCCGACTCCCCCATGTACCGACCGCTGCCGGCCTGGACGCTGCCTTTGTTGGCGTGCCACTGGACATCGGTACTTCACTGCGCCCCGGCACCCGCTTCGGGCCACGCGACATCCGCACCGAATCGGTGATGATCCGCCCGTACAACATGGCCACCGGCGCTGCGCCGTTCGACTCGCTGTCGGTTGCCGACATCGGTGACGTGGCGATCAACACCTTCAACCTGCTCGACGCCGTGCGCATCATCGAAGAAGCCTACGACAACATCCTCGAGCACAACGTGATCCCGATGACCCTGGGTGGCGACCACACCATCACCCTGCCGATCCTGCGTGCGATTCATAAAAAGCACGGCAAGGTCGGACTGGTGCACATCGATGCCCACGCTGACGTCAACGATCACATGTTCGGCGAGAAAATCGCCCATGGCACCACCTTCCGTCGCGCCGTCGAAGAAGGCCTTCTGGACTGCGACCGCGTGGTGCAAATTGGTTTGCGTGCGCAGGGTTACACCGCTGATGACTTCAACTGGAGCCGCGATCAGGGCTTCCGCGTCGTACAAGCCGAAGAGTGCTGGCACAAATCGCTGGCGCCACTGATGGCTGAAGTGCGCGAGAAAGTCGGCGGCGGCCCGGTTTATTTGAGCTTCGACATCGACGGCATCGATCCGGCCTGGGCACCGGGCACCGGCACCCCGGAAATCGGTGGTCTGACGACCATTCAGGCGATCGAAATCGTTCGCGGCTGCCAAGGCCTCGACCTGATCGGTTGCGATCTGGTAGAAGTCTCGCCCGCTTATGACACCACCGGCAACACCTCGCTGCTGGCCGCCAACCTGCTGTACGAAATGCTCTGCGTACTGCCTGGCGTGGTCCATCGCTGAGGGTCGGGTCATGAACGAACGTGATCAGGTTTTGCAAGCGGCCGCCGATCTGGTGGCCGCCTTCGCCCGTAACGATCGCGAAGCTTATTTCGGCGCGTTCAGCGCCGATGCAAGTTTCGTCTTCTACACCCTCGAACAGCCGCTGCTGTCGCGCGATGCCTATCAGGCCTTGTGGGACAGCTGGCGCGCCGAGCATGGCTTCGAGGTGCTTGCGTGCACCTCGAGCAACGCTTTCGTCAGCCTGCAGGGTGACGTGGCGATTTTCATCCATGACGTGGCCACCGAGCTGCGCATGCAAGGGGAGCAACACTTCAGCCAGGAGCGCGAGACGATTGTTTTCAAGAAACACGCGTCGAGCCTAGAACAACAAGGCCTTTGGCTGGCCTGTCACGAACATTTGTCCGCAATGCCGGAAGGGCTGCCATCCCCTTAGCCAAGACAGGTGACGCTCACGCACGATGAGCGCGCCTTTATGATCGGAGCAGATCATGAATAACAACAACAACGACCAAAGCCTTACGCAGATTGAAACCCACGGGGTCGAGCAGATCCCGGACCACGAACGCAGCGCAGGCCCGACGGACTTGTTCCGGATGATCTTCGGTGGTTCGAATACCTTTGCCACCGCCGTGCTCGGCAGTTTCCCGGTGCTGTTCGGTCTGTCTTTTCAGGCCGGCGTCTGGGCGATTGTGTCGGGCGTGCTGCTCGGCTCGCTGATCCTCGCACCGATGGGCCTGTTCGGCCCGCTCAACGGCACCAACAATGCCGTGTCGTCGGGTGCGCATTTCGGCGTGCATGGGCGCATCGTCGGTTCGTTTCTGTCGCTGTTGACCGCTATCGCGTTTTTCTCGCTCTCGGTGTGGAGTTCGGGAGATGCGCTGATCGGGGGTGCGAAACGCCTGATCGGTCTGCCGGAAACCGACCTGACTTTGGGCCTGGCCTACGGTCTGTTCGCGATTCTGGTGCTGACCGTGTGCATCTACGGCTTCCGCTTTTTGCTGTGGGTAAACAAGATCTCGGTGTGGAGCGCCAGCCTGTTGTTCCTGCTGGGCATCTTCGCCTTCGCCGGTCCTTTCGATGTGAACTACGCCGGTACGGTGAACCTCGGTCAGCCGGGCTTCTGGGCGGCGTTCATCGGCGCTGCGCTGGTGGCGATGAGCAATCCGATTTCCTTCGGCGCGTTCCTCGGCGACTGGTCGCGTTACATCCCGCGTGACACCTCCAAGCAACGCATCATGGCGGCGGTGGTGCTGTCGCAGATCGCCACGTTCATCCCGTTCCTGTTCGGCCTGACTACCGCGACCATCGTCGCGATCAAGGCGCCGGACTACATCGCGGCGAACAACTATGTGGGCGGTTTGCTGGCGGTGTCGCCGAGCTGGTTCTTCCTGCCGGTGTGCTTGATTGCGGTGATCGGCGGCATGTCCACCGGCACCACTTCGCTGTATGGCACCGGGCTGGACATGTCCAGCGTATTCCCGCGGGTGCTGTCGCGCGTGAAAGCGACGTTGCTGATCGGCGTGCTGTCGATTGCCTTCATCTTCATCGGCCGGTTTGCGGCGAACCTGGTGCAGAGCGTGTCGACCTTCGCCGTGCTGATCATCACCTGCACCACGCCGTGGATGGTGATCATGATCATCGGTCTGCTGGTGCGTCGCGGCTTCTACTGCCCGGATGACCTGCAAGTGTTCACACGCGGCGAACAGGGCGGACGCTACTGGTTCAGCCACGGCTGGAACTGGCGCGGTCTGGGCGCATGGATCCCGAGCGCGGCGGTCGGTTTGTGCTTCGTCAATCTACCCGGGCAGTTCGTCGGCCCGCTGGGAGAAATGGCCGGTGGCATCGACATCAGTTTGCCGGTGACCCTGGGCCTGGCCTCGGTGGTGTACCTGACGCTGCTGAGCCTGTTCCCGGAACCGCGCGAAGTGTTCGGCCCGAAGGATGCGCGCAGCCAAGTCGTGGAAAAACCTGAACTGCGCCAAGCCGCCTGATTAAACACAAAACCCTGTGGGAGCGAGCTTGCTCGCGAAGGCGGCGGCACATTCAAAGGTGATGTGACTGACAGATCGCTTTCGCGAGCAAGCTCGCTCCCACAGGGAGATTCGAATTCAGCCTCACATAAAAAAGACAATCGGAGACACGCCATCATGGCTTTGGATTTATTCGTCGTCCTCATCTACGCCGCCGGCATGCTCTTGCTCGGCTACTTCGGCATGCGCAAGGCCAAGACCAACGAGGACTTTCTCGTCGCCGGTCGTAACCTCGGCCCAAGCCTGTACATGGGCACCATGGCCGCGACCGTGCTCGGTGGTGCGTCCACCGTCGGCACCGTGCGTCTGGGCTACGTGCATGGCATCTCCGGCTTCTGGCTGTGTGCGGCACTGGGTTGCGGGATCATCGCGCTGAACCTGTTCCTCGCCAAACCGCTGCTGAAACTGAAGATCTACACCGTTACCCAGGTGCTGGAAAAACGCTACAACCCGATGGCCCGCTCGGCGAGCGCGATCATCATGCTGGCCTACGCGCTGATGATCGGCGTGACCTCGATTCTGGCAATCGGCACCGTGCTGCAAGTGCTGTTCGATCTGCCGTTCTGGGTATCGGTATTGCTCGGGGGTGGCGTCGTGGTGGTTTACTCGGCCATCGGCGGCATGTGGTCGCTGACCCTGACCGACATCGTCCAGTTCATCATCAAGACCGTGGGCCTGATGTTCATCCTGTTGCCGATCTGCCTGTACCGCGTCGGCGGCTGGGACGAACTGGTGCTGAAGTTGCCGGCCGCTGCGTTCAACTTCACCAGCATCGGCTGGGACACCATCATCACCTACTTCATGATCTACTTCTTCGGCATCCTGATCGGTCAGGACATCTGGCAACGGGTGTTCACCGTCAAGAACGAAAAAGTCGCCAAGTACGCCGGCACCTTCGCAGGCTTCTACTGCATCCTTTACGGCCTGGCCTGCGCCCTGATCGGCATGGCCGCTCACGTCCTGATCCCGGACCTGAGCAACGTCAACAACGCCTTCGCCGCCATCGTCAAACTGTCGCTGCCGGACGGCATTCGTGGTCTGGTGATCGCTGCCGCACTGGCGGCCATGATGTCCACCGCCAGCGCCGGCCTGCTCGCCGCTGCCACCACCGTGACGGAAGACCTGCTGCCGAAACTGCGCGGCGGCAAACAGTCGAGCCTGGGCATCAACCGCCTGTTCACCCTGCTGACCGGCATCGTCGTGCTGGGCATCGCGCTGGTGGTGAACGATGTGATCAGCGCCCTGACGCTGGCGTACAACCTGCTGGTGGGCGGCATGCTGATCCCGCTGATCGGCGCGATCTTCTGGAAACGCGCGACCACCGCCGGCGCCATTGCCTCCATGGGTCTGGGTTTCGCCACTTCGCTGCTGTTCATGTTCAAGGACGGTCTGGATGCCAACACGCCGATCTACTACAGCCTCGGCGTAGGCCTGGTGAGTTTTGTGGTTGTCAGCCTGTTCTCCCCTCGCCCGGCAACCGTGGCGAGTGCGATCTAAGCTTTGATGTAACGACTTGATGCTTTCTTCGACGGGTGTGGCGTCGGTTGCCACACCCGTTTTTTTCGTCTGAAGGAAAGTGCTGATGAAGATTGTTTCTCGCGATAAATGGTTCGAAGTACAACACCTGAGTGACGGCATTCGGCTGATTCACGAGCCGTATATTCGGCCGTTTTACCGATGCAACCTCTGGCACGTTCAGGGCCGTGACAAAGACTTGTTGCTCGATAGCGGTTCAGGGCTGGTGAGCTTGCGGGAGCAATTGCCGTGGATAACCGAACGGCCGTTGGTGGCGGTGGCCAGTCATTGCCATTTCGACCATATCGCCGGGCATCACGAATTTGCTGAACGGCTGGTGCATCCAGCCGAAGCGGACATTCTGGCTGCGCCGGATGGCGAAAACGACTTGAGCCGCGCCTTCGTCGGCGACGACATGTTTGAAGCGCACCCGGATTGCCCGTTGTGCTACGCCGAATACCGGGTCAAAGCCGCGCCGGCCACCGGGTTTGTCGAGGACGGTGATGTGCTGGATCTGGGCAATCGCACGCTGCAAGTGCTGCACACGCCTGGACATTCGCCGGGCGGGATCAGCCTGTACGAGGCGGCGACTGAAACATTGTTCAGCGGCGACATCATCTACGACGGACCGTTGATCGAAGACGCCTACCATTCGAATCTCGAGGACTACGCCGCCAGCCTGCGACGTTTGCAGGCGTTGCCGATCCGCACGGTGCATGGCGGGCATTTCGGCAGTTTTTCCGGGGAGCATTTGCGTTCGATGATTGACCAGTGGTTGCGCGAGCACGCCTGAGGCCTGCTTCACTCAAGCAGAACAACCATCAGAAAAATCTGCCATGAGAAGAGCTGCCGTGCGTGCCGCCGTGCACCGATACATCCGGCGTCTGCTGGAAACCCGAGAATTCAACGACAACACCAGCCTGGTGCAACTGGGGCTGGAGAAAGCCGATATAGAAGATCTGATCTTTCATCTGGAAGATGAATTCGGACTGACGGCGTTCACCGCCGAGGAAGACCGCATGCTCAAGACCGCGAAGACGGCGAATGACTTGAGCCGGTTTTTGCTTGAGATAGGCCGTCATTAAAAGCAAAAGATCGCAGCCTTCGGCAGCTCCTACATTAATCCGTGTAGGAGTTGCCGAAGACTGCGATCTCTTGATCTTGAATCCTTGATCTCGGATCGGGGGCGTTACCGGCGCCGTTGTTGACGGCGGCGCTGCTCGTCATCGGTGCGGATCGGTACAGGCAGCAGAGGCGGTTCGATCAAGCCAAGGGCAACACCCAAGTCGTGCAGCCAGTTTTGAATTTTCTCTTTCATCGTCATGCCCCCTTCAGGGTGGTGCTGAGCGGCCGGAATTCTGAGGCCGCTTCGCACTGATAATAGTCCGAAGTCCCACGCAATGCTCGGCCAAATCCGCAATGATCTGTTACTGAATTGAACAGAATTCGCCGAGATTGGTTCAGGCTGTTTCCCGGGTTTCGATCTGAGCCGCAGGATAGACAGCCTGCTGCACCTCAATCCAGGCATTGAGGTTGGCGCCGACCATGCCCTTGCGCCACATGAGCCATGTTGTCGCACCCGCGAATGATTCGGCCAATGGGTGCACCGCTACGCTTTCACGCCCCGGCAGACTGGCCAGCATCGACTCCGACATCAACGCCACGCCACTGCCGGCAATCACGCAGGCGAGCATGCCCTGATAGGATTCGATCTCCATCGCCCGGCCCATCGTCGCGTGATAGTGCGAAAACCACGCCTCCAGGCGCATGCGATACGAACATCCGCGACGAAAGGTGAACACCGACCGCCCTTCAACGTCCCGGGCGCTATGCACTGGCGGATGATCAGGTTCGCTGATCAACACCAATCGCTCTTCACACAACGGCACACCGTCCAGTCCGGCCAGCTCCAGCGGACCGTCCACCAGCGCCGCATCGAGCCGTCCGGTGAGCAAACCTTCCAGCAACTCGGCACTCGGCGCCGACTGGACCTGCAGATTCACCGCCGGGTATTGCTTGTGATAGCGCGCGAGCAAGGCCGGCAGATGAATCGCTGCCGTGCTGTACATGGTGCCGAGGACAAAATCCCCCGCCGGCTGCCCGCCCATCACCGCCGCACTGGCCTGATCGCGTAACGCAAACAACTTGCCGGTGTAGTCCAGCAGGACTTTTCCCGCAGGCGAAAGCTGCAAACGCTGACGCTCACGGACGAAAAGTTCGACACCGAGTTGCTCTTCCAGCTGTTTGAGCCGCGTCGACAGATTCGACGGCACTCGGTGCAAACGTTCGGCGGCGCGGGTAATCGAACCCTCCTCGGCCACAGCCTGAAAGATCCGCAGTTGGCTGAACTCCACAAGCTTTCTCCATAACAGAACAAGTTGCTCACTATTATTCAATTTTAAAGAAAGTCAATCAGTCCTAGCCTGACGGTCATTGATCCTTCAAAGGAATCCCGACCATGTCGCCGCTGATTCGCTTATCCGCTTGTTTTGTTGCCCTGATGATGGCCATGGGTATCGGCCGTTTCGCCCTCACCCCGCAAATGCCGCACCTGCTCAGCGAAGGTCAGTTCGACCTGACGGCCGCCGGTCTGATTGCGGCGGCCAACTACCTCGGCTACCTGCTCGGCGCGGTGGACGCGATGTTCGCCCATCGCCCGCAGCAAGTTCAGCGGCGCCTGCATGGCGGTCTGTGGTTGTGCGTGCTGCTGACCCTGGCGTCGTTTTGGGCCAATGGTTTCTGGTCGCATCTGGTGCTGCGCTTCGGTACCGGGATAGCGAGTGCCTGGGTGCTGGTGATGATCACTTCGTTGAGTCAACCGTTGGCGGCGGCAGCAGGTCGTCCGGGATTGGGCGCACTGGTGTTTGCCGGACCGGGGTTGGGGATTTTTCTGACGGGGTTGCTGGCACTGGTCTCACATCTGCTGAACCAGACGTCCGCGACGTTGTGGTTGATTTATGCGGCGGCCGCATTGGTCATGCTGCTGAGCGTCTGGCGATTGCTGCCAACGCCCGTCGCAACGGCGAAGGTGGTTGCCGCGCCGGTCAGTCTGTCGAATCGGGGCATTGCGCGGCTGGCGGTGATTTATGCGTTGTACGGCGTCGGCTACATCATTCCGGCGACCTTCCTCTCGCAAATGGCCAACGCGCAGTTTCACGGGCAATGGCAGGCGGATCTGTTCTGGCCTTGTTTTGGTCTGGCTGCGGCGCTTGGCGTATTGCTGGTGAGCCTGCGGCGTCACGATCCCGCAACCACCCGTCACTGGTTGATGGCGACGCTGTGGCTGCAAGCGGCCGGCGTGTTTGCCTGTCTGCTGGGCAGCGGCCTCGGCCTGGCGCTGGGTGTGATCCTTTGCGGCACTCCGTTCCTGGCGTGTATGCAACTGGTCATGCAACGCTCGCGGGAACTGGTACCGCACGCCACCCAGCGCAACGCCGGCATGCTTACCGCGTGCTTTGCGCTCGGCCAACTCAGCGGCCCATTGCTGGCGGCGCTGAGCAGTCATTTCAGCGGCGGTTTGCAGCCGGCATTGGTGATCGCCGGCAGCGGCTTGCTGATGGCCGGCGGTCTGGCGATGCAATCGGCTAGCGCTGGCCGAGCGCTTTGCGCAAACGCCGACGCAGCCACTGCTCGGCGCTGACAAAGGTGATGCCGAGCAACACCAGCACCGCGCCGATAACGAAGTTCACGCTCAGCTGTTCGCCCAACAGAATCACGCCGAAGGTCACGCCGAACAACGGCGTCATGAACGAAAACACCGCCAGGTTGGCCGCCAGATAACGGCGCAGCAACCAGAACCAGATCAGGTAGCTGAAGAACGACACCACCAGGCCCTGAAACAACACGCTGGCCACCGCTACGGGAGTCAGACTGACGTGAGTGATCTGGCCGCTGAACAGCGCAATCAGCAGCAGGCCGAGGAAGCCGACGATCAACTGATAGAACAGAGTCAGTGTCACCGGTGCTTCCGACAGCCGCGAGGCGCGCACTACCACTGTGGTCGCGCCCCAGCAGGCCCCGGCCAGTACACCGAAGGCATCGCCCAGCAGCATGCGCCGGTCAAGATTGTCCCATGACACGCCGCCGGCGAAAGCAATCGCGATGCCGATAAACGCAAGCAGAATGCCCAGCCATTGCAGCGGTCGCAGGCGCTCACTGGCCAACAGGAAATGCACGCCCAGCGCGGTGAAAATCGGCGCGGTATAGAGGAACACCGACATGTGCGCGGCGGTGGTCAGTTGCAAGCCTTCGGCGATGAAGAAGAACTCCAGACCGAACAAGGCACCGGCCAGCAATCCACCGCGCCAGGTAATGCCGACCTGATCCCAGCCGCCCTTCCAGCAGATCAGCAAACCGACCAGCAGCGCGGAAATCCCCGAGCGCGCCGCCGCCTGCATCACTGGCGCAATGTCCGGCGCCGCCCATTTGATCATCACCTGCTGCACGCCCCAGATCAGGCACAGGCCGATCATCACTTGCAGAGCAAAACTGTCGGCATTACGCCGCTCGACACTCACCGCAACACCTCGAACACGCACAACATGGCAGGCCATCCAATGGTCAAAAACAATGCTGGGGATTATCAATCAGTCGGGCGGAAAAAACCGTCTGGAAAAGACATTTAGTTCTTCAGTGGCGTCAGCGGTGAGTGGCTGTCGGCTGCGCCGCCATTCGCTGGCAAGCCAGCTCCCACAGGGACCGGGGTTGCTCACTGATTCTTTGTTCAACACAAAACCCTGTGGGAGCCTGGCTTGCCAGCGATGGCGTCAGTTCACTCAACCCTGCTCATGGATCTGAATTCAGTCGTTTAGCCAGCAAAAACCCAACGCTACAAGCCACAGCAGTAGCAAACGTCCCCCACGCCCAATCCATCAGCGTCACCTGCACCGACCAGCCGCGCAATGTTGCCCAATTGGTCAGATCATAGGTGCCGTAAGCTATCAGCCCTAACAACGCGCCCCGCTTCGCCGCCCATTGCCATGTCACGGCCGGCGTCACCACAAACACCACACAGCCAAAAACATACAGGCAATAAAAAACCGCTGCCGGAACCAGCAGCGGTTTTTCGAGCATCAGCGGACCGAGTAGCTCACGATAGGTCGGCGCCATCAACAGGCCGAGCCAGATGCCGTCGAGCAGCAGAAACGCAATCAGCGTCGCAACATAGGCAACCAGAGACTTCTTCATCACACCCGCCCTCATGTAGGAACTGCCGCAGGCTGCGATCTGTTGATCTTCAAAGTCAAAAGATCGCAGACTGCGGCAGCTCCTACATGGGGCCAGCGGTGTCTCAGGTTAGTTCAATGCGATCAGCATGAATGACGATCTTGCCTTCCTTGTACAGCGCACCGATGGCCTTCTTGAAGTTGCCTTTACTGACGCCAAACAGGCTGCTGATCAGCGCCGGATCGCTCTTGTCGCTGACCGGCAGCGTGCCGCTGTTGTCGCGCAACTTGGCGAGGATCTTCGAGTTCAAACTGCTCGCCGCTTCCTGGCCAACCGGTTGCAGGCTCAGGGCGATCTTGCCGTCGGCACGGACTTCCTTGATGTAGCCCTTCTCGATCATGCCGGCGCGCATGAATTTGAAGATTTCGTTCTTGTGAATCAAACCCCAGTGCTTGTTGTTGATGATCGCCTTGAAGCCCATGTCGGTGGCTTCGGCAACCAGCAGATCAACTTCCTGGCCCTGGCTGTAGTTGGCCGGGGTCTTGTCGAGGTAGCGATCCAGGCGCGCAGTGGCGGTGATGCGGCGGGTGTGCTTGTCGAGGTAGACGTGCACCACGCAGTATTCGCCGGCGGTCATCTGGCGCTTTTCTTCGGAATACGGCAGCAACAGATCCTTCGGCAGCCCCCAATCGAGGAACACACCGATGCTGTTGACTTCAACGACTTTCAGACTGGCAAATTCGCCGACCTGAACTTTCGGTTTTTCCGTGGTAGCGAGAAGTTTGTCTTCGCTGTCCAGATAAACAAATACGTTGAGCCAATCTTCATCTTCGGTCGGAATATCTTTCGGGATATAACGATTAGGCAAAAGAATCTCGCCGTCAGCACCGCCGTCCAGATATAAACCGAAGTTAGTGTGTTTAACCACTTGCAAACTGTTGTAACGCCCGACTAAAGCCATTTCCAGAACCCTCATTGCGTGGGCGGCATTCTACCCGTTTTTGGCGTGGCCGTCGGGCGGCAGATCCGCACGCGTCGGAATTCTGCGCAACGCCTTGATTTTCCTTGTGTGCGGCTGGGTTGAGGTGCCGCTCGTCTGGCAGGCAGCACCGCTCGCGGCTGAGTATTTCAATACCGCCAAGCGCAAATGTTCTTATTTAAAACAGCAGGTTAGGCGGATATATCGAATATTCAATCGAGAATAATGCAGCACAGCGCTGGGTTATTCCGGGGGATATTTACCAAGCAATTGTCAAGTTATTCCTGTACGATGCCTGGCCGAGTTACTTTTCTACAGGTTAATGGCCGCCATGCGTGTAAAAGCATCCACCAGCAAAGCAAAGCCAGCTCCAGCCGTTGAAACCAGCGAATCGATCAACGATCAGATCGCAGCGTTCCTCAAGTCTGGCGGCGAGATCCAGCAAATTGCCAAAGGCGTCAGTGGCCAGACATTCGGCCCGTCCAAGCAGATCAGCCTGGGCAAGAAGTAACACCCGGTTTTACACCCGTCCAGAGGCGCTTTGAGCTTCGAAGCGCCTGGACTGGCACCTCGCAACCCCCCTCCTTTTTCAACAAAAATTCTTGTAAATCGACGAACGGCCCTCAATGCCGGTCATTCGCCGGTATCCTTGCACGCGTCTAGATCAAGCGTTTCAGCAGGCCCGCCGCCCTGCGCTCGCTGTTCATGGAGTGACGCATGCGCAAATCATCCTGTTTATCACTTGTAGGCCTGCTGGTTTGCACGACTGCGCACGCGCAGATTTTCCAGCGTGAACTGGGCGATTTCGATCTCAAACTCGGCACCACGCCTTCACGCAGCATGGCCCAGGGTCTGGTCAAACCGGCTGCGGTCGGTTCCTTCCACGGCGGCCTCGACCTGAGCCACGACAGTGGCCTCTACGTTGGCCAATACGCGCCGAGCATGGGCATCACACCTGGAAAGAATCTCGAAATCGATTCCTACGTCGGCTTCAAACAACCTTTCGATCAAACCCTCGGCTATGAAGTCGGCATGATCCACTACAGCTATCCCGAAGTAGACACGCTCGACAGTCAGGAACTGTTCGGCGGCCTGACTCTGCTCGGCAGCCGTTTCGGCGTGGCCTTGAGCAACGACCCGGACAAACAGAACAACACCTTGTTTGCCGACCTTGGCGGCAATCAACCGTTCGGCATCGGCGTCAGCATGAAATACACCACTCACCAACTGAACACGCCAGTGGCCGTGGACGGCGGTTATGTCAGCAGTTTTACCGATTGGTCGGTGAAACTGTCCCGGCCGTTCATGGGCGTCGATCTCGACCTGATCTACAGCAACTCCAGCCTCAGCGGCAGCGATTGCTCGGCTTATTCCGGGCACAACAGCCAGTGCGACGGCCTCGTCACCCTCAAGGCTGCGCGCGCGTTCTATTGATCGGCTGAACTGCCGGGTTCATTCTGCGTTCACATAGGAATCAGTCCCTCGAAGCCAGGCTCACGCAAGGATTCGCCCATGTCTCGCTGGTTCAAGCACATCGCCGCGCTACTGATCTTTACCCTCGCCCTCGGCGCTTGCAGTCGCGTCGGCCTGGCCTATCGCAATCTCGACGTCATTATTCCGTGGACGCTCGGCGACTACCTGGACATGAACGGCGAGCAGAAAGACTGGTTCAACGAACGCCTTAAGGACCACCTGAGCTGGCATTGCACCACGCAATTGCCGGGTTACCTGGACTGGCTGGATCGTCTGCAGACCATGGTCGAAACCAATCAGGTCACCGATGCCGCGTTACAGGCGCGCACTACGGAAGCCAAGCAGGCCATTGCCGAAACCGCTCGAGAGATCACCCCGTCGGCGATCGAGTTGCTGCAAGGGCTGGATGACAAGCAAGTGGCCGAGATGAATGACGCGTTTGCCAAGGATCTGCGCAAGCGTCAGCAGGAATACCTCAAGCCGCCGCTTGATCAGCAAATTGCCGAGCGTGGCGCGCGAATGGTTAAACGCTTGAATGACTGGCTCGGCCCCTTGAGCGCCACCCAGGAACAGCGGGTCATGGCGTGGTCGACCGCGCTGGGCGATCAGTACACGCAATGGATTGCCAACCGCGCCCATTGGCAGAAGCAATTCAGTGCTGCCGTAGCGCAACGCAAAAGCCCCGAATTCCCACAGAGAATCGAGACGCTTCTGGTCAATCGCGAGAACTTATGGACAGCGGATTACCGCAAGGCCTTCGCCGATACTGAAGCGCAGGGACGCTCTCTGGCGGTTGACCTGATGGCCGAAAGTACGCCGCAACAGCGTCAGCGGTTGCTGAAGAAGATCGAGGGTGTGCGTAAAGACTTCAACGACCTCAAGTGCCTCAAGGCCGCGAAGCAGAATTAGAAGATCAAAAGATCGCAGCCTTCGGCAGCTCCTACACCGATCTCTGTAGGAGCTGCCGAAGGCTGCGATCTTTTGCCCTGTGGAAAATCAGGCGATCTGGGCTTTGGAAGCCACTTCATCAAACGTCGCCTCAGCCAGCGCATCCTCCTGCTCATCCAGCACCTGACGCGGATGGTCATTGCCCGGAATGCTGCTGTCGATCAGGCTCAGCAGGCTAGAGCCGCGCGGGGTCAGGACAAAATTGTTTCCCGTGCTGCCCTCCTCATCCGGACGCGGTGCGATGTAGCCACGCAAGAGCAACAACCTTTCATAGTCGCAGGCCAGCGTTTTCAGATGATCAAGGTTCTCGATCGGCTCGCCGGCGCTGGCTTTTTCCGCCGCATAGTCTTCGGCGTAAGCCCGAGGGGCAAAACTGTGGCCGGCACTGTTCTGCACTTCGTGCAGCAAGCGTTCAATCAAATCCCAGTTATAAGTCGTCATCCTGATACAACCTCCGGTGCGCGTGATTTATGGCGCGTTCATAGGTTGTGACCGGAGCGGCTCGCAGCCGTTCAGCCGCATTTTCAGGGCCGACCGACCGGCGGTCTGTCGATTTCCCGCTGGGTTAAACGACTAGTCTGAGACAGACGGTTTCAACCCCGCAGGAGAAATCATCATGAACGTTGAGAATCATCCGGTGGTGTCGCGCGAAGAATGGCTCGCCGCCCGTAAGCAGCATCTGGCCCACGAAAAAGCCTTCACCAAGGAACGCGACCGCCTCAGCGCTGAACGTCGCGCATTGCCATGGGTAAAGGTCGACAAGGACTACCACTTTCAGGGCCCGAACGGCGAATTGAAGCTGACCGATCTGTTTGGCAAACACAGCCAATTGGTGGTTTACCACTTCATGTTTGCCAAGGATTGGGAGGAAGGCTGCCAGGGTTGCTCCTTTCTCAGCGATCACATTGATGGCGCCAACCAGCATCTGGCTCATCACGACATCGCGGTGGTAGCTGTTTCGCATGCGCCGTTCAACGAGTTTCAAGACTTTAAACGGCGAATGGGCTGGAAGTTTGACTGGGTGTCGTCAGAGGGTTGCGACTTCAACTATGACTTCGGTGTTTGCTCACGGGCTGAGGATGTCGCGGCCGGAAAGGCTACTTACAACTACGAAAAGACTGACAGCGCCGAGGAAGAAATGCCCGGCCTGAGCGTGTTTTATCGTGATGCAAAGGGCGACATCTTCCACACCTATTCAACTTACGCTCGCGGTCTCGACATGCTGGTCGGCGCCTACAACTATCTCGACCTCACGCCCAAGGGCAGGAATGAGGACGAGATCATGGAGTGGGTGCGGCATCATGATCGGTATGAAGGGGGAAAAGCGTCCAGTTGCTGCCACGAAAAATAAGTATTGAGTAGATGGAAATAGTGAGAGTGGGTGCGCTCACAAGTGCCCTGTTTCGCATCCTTCCGGGCGCCTGTTCAGGGACCCTGAATTGTTTTGTCGCCCGAGCGGTAGATATCAATGTTTCCCTGAGGAAGGAACAATCGGGCGGCGAACCAACACGTTGCCAGTGATGCGAAAAACACGCCCGACAACTCCAACAGATAATCCGAAATCCCACCGCCCTTAATGTCTTCGTCGAACACCACGAGCAAGACAAAACAAAACACCCACCCGGTGGCGACACTGGCACCCGCCAGTGCCACCAGCGAACAGCTCGCCGTCGTCCTCCTGACCTTCAGCAATGAAATTGCCCCTGCTAATATTAAAAAGGGCAGGAGGAAAATCAGTTGCGCAAGAAATGGCGCTAATAGCGGCATCAGAACCAGTTCGCCTCCCCTGACCTCGCCCAAGAGTTTCGGGGTATTGACCAAGTGAGCAAGCAGAGTGATGGTCTTGATGATCCCCCCAATGAATCCCAAAACGAACGGGCATAAAAGAAACGCCAGGAAAACCCTGCGGCGTGGATACCCCGTCTTACTCATGGTGCGCAACCCTGGCTTTTCGAAAGACCCAGCAATTTACAGCCATATTCGACCCTTGAGTCGTAATTCAAAATAATCACGCCACCATCGACGCCCTGTTTGTCGCCAATAAACGGGTTGAGTGATGTATCTGTTGCGTACTTGCCAACCGTTTGAAAGAACGTGTGATCACCCAGAAACTTCTCATGAATGGTCTGCAACAACGACTGCTCGTTCTTCAATTGTTTGATATCCCAGGCTGCCGGATCCGTAGCGTTTTTATTGTAAAGGTCTTTGAAGTTATCAAACCCGCCTGTAATCAACGCATCGCCAGCCGCTTTACGCCAGTCATAAACGGGCGCCAGGAACCAGCCCAGCCCAAAGCTGAGGAACGATGCATTGCCATCTGCGCCCAAACCGGTCAACAGCGCTCGGGAAACGGTCTCAGCGCCTCCAAACCATGACGCGCCTATTCCGAGTTGTTGCTCATACACATTGCTCGCACCGAAAAAGTTGGCTCGGTTATCGATCGTGTTCAGATAGGTCACCAGACGATCAGAAGCACCTTGGGTGTTGTAGAGATAGTCAAAGGTCGTTTGCGATGTACGTGCCACGTCTTTGTGCATGACATTCCACGCATCCTGCATGGCAATGTATTTGAGTGCCGAGTTGACCGCCGTGCGGCAGCCATCACTTTGGGGGGCCTTGTCACACATGCTGCGCATTTCCGAATCGAGAAATTCGCTCAGCTTTTCGGCCTTGGCGATGGCAGCGTCTTTCTGTTCCTTCGTCGTGCAGGTTTTGCCATTGAGGCAGTTTTCGACTTCCTCGAAGGCTTGGTGAGACAGATAGTTGTAAAGCGTTCCATTGGCAGCCACCGAAGCGGCGATACCCACATCGCTACCGGAAGCGGCAGCGCCCAACACCCCCACTATTTGTGAGACGGCCAGCAGATTGGCCTGCGCCTGAATGTATTCAGGGGTTCCCGGAACATAGTTTTCCGGCAAGAGCTTATCGCCCAGCAAACCGACCAGAAACTCGTTGGCACCACCGGCAAGCGCTCCGGTGCCGAAATCTCCGCCCATGGCTTTGGACACCAGACCGCCGAGTCCGGCGTGCAGGAGAATTTTCTCCAGGCTGCCCTCGGGCAGTTTCAGGTCGCCAATTTCCCCCGCGCCCATGGCTGCGCCGATGCTGGCCAGCGTTCCGGCCGCAGAGCTGACCAGGTTGTCCTTGAAACTGCCTCCGTAGACGACGGTTTTGATCAACGCATCGGCAGTCACTTTGGTCGCCACGGCCTTGAGCCCCTCCGGCGTCAAAGTGATATTGCCCACATCGAACTTCATTCCCTGAGTAACGCCTGCAGTTGCCGCCGCCACGACGTAGCTTTTCAAGGCATCTTCGGACGTAACGTCCTTGAGCACTTTTCCAAGGTTACCGCGGTTGTCGATCGTGCTGACCGTCGCTTTGGTTGCGGCGGTAATGGCGACTCCCTGCAACATTGCGTTCATGCCGGCCATCATCGGTCCGAGGATGGCCGCCATGGCGATGGCAATGATCAGTTGTGAAGCTGGCCCCAATCCGGAGTTCTGGTATTTGAAAGACTCATGAATCTCCTTGACCTGCCGCCAGTCCACATCGCCACGTTCTTCTGCCTGTTTAAGCCAGGCCATCTGCGGATCGGCCTTGACCATGGCATCAATGGACTCGCTGACCGTTTGCTGATTGACCTGCTTTACATCGATTTTCAGGCCATCGACCGCTTTGATGACGATGTCGCCCTTGGCAAACATCTGCGTCTGACGGAACGTTTCGTCGGTATTGCCCTTACCTTTGGAAGAGTTCCAGAACGCATTATTGTTGGTTTTCGTATGGCTCTCATCGTGCAGATCCTTCACGCCTTCAAAGACAATCTGCCCACCACTGTCCAACAGGATGTCGCCACCGCTGTTGAGTTTCGCGACCTGGAATCGTTGATCGCCGCCACTCACTACAGCCAGGTTTCCACCGGTCGTAATCTCACTGCCAACGTTCGTCACCTGCGTGACTTCGTCATGCTTCAATTTCTTTTTGCCAAAACTGCCTTTGTCTTTTTTGTCGTACAAAGAGTAGTCCGTGTCTTGTGCGGCAAGCACTTGAATATCGTTCTCCGCCACCAGATAGGCTTCATCGCCAGCGGTGATACGACTGGAGATCAGCGCCAAATCATTACCTGCCCGGATCGCGACATCACCACCGGCAGTGATCGTGCTGGCAATCTGTTTAACGTGGTCTTCCTGAGTCGTGAGTTTTTTGGTTTTTGAATAGGAGTGACTTTCATCAGCGGCTGAAGCAATCGTCACATCACCCTCTGCAACGAGGGTGAAATTGCGCTTGGCATTCATGTCACTGCCCACGGCGGCAAAGTCACGGCCCGCGCTCATCAGGATATCGCGTCCGGCATTGATGCTGGATCCGTACTGCGTGATGGAGCTGCGTTGTTCCTTGCCGCCACTGTCAACGCTCAGCTGTTGGGCCGAAGCGATGGCGATATCTCGACTGGCCTCGATCCGCGTGTCTCCCCCGCTGGACATGGCCCCACCGATGCCAAGCACGTCCCGGCCCGAGAAGATGGTCAGATCATTGGCTGCTTCGATACGTGCAGCGCTATCAACATAGTCACGTTGCTGGATTTGGCCCTTGTTGTTGAAGACCGTACTGTTGACCGTGCGCTCGTTGATGACGTCTCCGGTCAGCGTCACCATGGTGACATCGCGTCCGGAAATGACACCGCCTGATTTATTGATGATGTCATGGGTGGCTAGCAGCCCCAGCCGATTCCCCGCCTCAATCAAGCCACTGTTGGTCAGGTCTTGCCCGGCACTGGCCGCCAGATTGTTGGTAGCGCGCAACGTTCCTGCGTTGGTCAGGTTCTGGCCCGCGATCAGGTCAACATCATTGCCCTGGATCAGCGCACCGTTCGGCGCCAGGCGGTTATCGGCATGGGCTAGATACAAGACAGGCACGAGCACCTTCTCACCGTTCACTTCGTGCTCTTCGAGCCAGACGATGTCGTGGGTCAGTGCCGCCACTTGCTGAGCGGTCAGGGTCACGCCCATCGAAAGATTGAGTTCATTCTTGCTGGCGATGGCGTTGTTCATCAGGTACTTGAACATCGCTTCGTCGGAGGTCTGGCCGTCGATGAAGCGCTGACCGGTGCGGGCGACCACGGCTTGTTGCACCAAGCGCTGTTCAAACAGGCCGTCGCCCAAGCGCTTGGCGCTGTTGTCGGGGTCGTAGCCGAGCTTGGCCAACAGATAGTCCGAACTCATGAACTGCTTGAGATCGGTGAGTACCGGGTTGGTCTCGATCAGGTATTTGTGCGGGTTGGAGCGCACGCTGGTGTCAGGCAAGCCTTGGACACGCGGGACGTTGAATGAGGGGCCGCCACGATTGGGCAGCATGACGCCAACGGGGCCATCGCCAGCGGCGGCATTGACGTTTATGTCAGCAATTTTGTCGTTGAGATTCAGCGATGGTCGATCGGCCAACGCCAGTTCACGGTTTTTAACCGAAACCGGATCGTTCTTGTCGATCTGGAAATCCGTTGCATGTCTGACCGGCATGCCGCCTGCGTGTCCAGCGGGTGCGGCAGTGATAGAGCCAATGGTCCAGTCTTTGCCCGCAACAATCGTCTGTTCGCTACCGTCCTTGCGGCTGAGTCGGAACAGGCCGTTATCACCTGTTGGCAAGGTGAAGCCCGGCAGCGCCAGTGGGTTGACTTGCTGTTGAGCCAGATCCGGAGGCAACTGCGGATTCAAGAAGACTACGGTGGGTTTGGCGGAGTTCTTCACCCCGGTGTCAGCCGTGTCTTTTACCGTGCCACCGAAATTGGTGTACGGGTTCAGGTTGCCGTTGTTGATGGTGGTTTTGGCGTTGATCTCGACCGCTTGCCCGGCTTGAACGATAGAGGAGACACTACTTCCGCCATTAGTGAAAACTCGGTCATCACGCTGCTTGGTGCCCGCCAGAATCTGCGAAGGCACTGCGACTTCAGGTCCAATACCGAACTTGGTATTGACCCTGTTCATGAGTTGCTTGTCCAGCGACTGATAAGCCCAGTGAGTCCCCCCCTTGTCGGGTTCGTGCCAAGTGTCTATGTAGTCATATTGGTTTTTTGAGTTTCGGTTTGCGTAGTTCTGCAGATCGACGCTGACCCAACTGGTTTGTTTGTTCGGTAACCCGCCAAGCTTATAAACACGCATCCGCGTGAAGCTGCCCGACTGCAACCCGAAGTTGTCGAATGTGTCGACATCAAGTTTGATGTTCCTGCCAGCGGAAATCAGCGACGCAGTATTGGTGAAAGCCCCCACATTAGCAGTCAGACTTCCCGCCACCGAAAGCGATGCTTGCGGCCCGGTGATCGTCGAGGTCGATTCAAAGTTTTCATTGACGTAAAACGTAGTGCCACTGAAGGTGATGTCCCCGGAGATAAGCTTCTCCTCGCCAACCACCCCTTCCGTCTTGTTATTGAAGCTATTGGCCGACAGCGAAAAATCACCATCCACATTGATCGAAGCTGCAAGGTTATTAACGCTGTTTGCACGCCCACCGTATTGCCCGCCAATCGTCAAATTGCCAATGCTGTAAACGTCACCGGTCTGGTTGGTGAAATCGTTTACCAGTAGATTCATATTGCCGCCGCTGAAAATCAGGCCGCGATTATTCACCAGATTTGCAGTCCTGATTGTCAGGTCCTGCGCAGCCCCCAACGTACCAGTGTTGCTCACCGCACCGGCGTTGATCGTCATCGCATAGTTGGACGTCAGTCGTCCGCCGGCATTGTTCAGCAGGCCTCCGACGTTAACGGTGGTCAGGCCACCACCGCCAATGCTTGAAGCGCTGGTCAAGCCAAGTTGCGCAGCATTGAAGGTCATATCACCCAAGCTGCTGACACGACCATTGCCGCCGTAGGTGCCGCCCAGTTGCATGTCCATGCTGCCGTCACTGGCGATCAAACCTTCGTTGCTCCAGTTGCCGCCACGTCCCACCAGTTGATTGGAAGCCAGCAACTGCCCGCTCGCGGTCTGCACAAAATTGCCGACATTCACCGTCAACCGCCCGGCCTGAATCACGCTACTGTTGGTCCAGCTGTCGGCGTTCAGCGTCAGGCCGCCACGGGTCACCAGCGAGCCGCCGGCGTTCATCACGTTGGCGGTGGAAATGCCGAATTCACCGAGGCCGACATGCGTCACCGAACCGCCGGCGTTGAGGAAGCTTGGTGCGGCGAGAGTGAAATCGGTGTTAGCGGTTTCCACCAGACCGTTGCGGTTGTCGAACTGGCTGCCGATCTGGAAATCGGTTTTGCCGCTGGTGCCGAGCGCGCGCAGTTTGCCGCCCTGGTTGTCGAGATTGGCGGCGCGAATCGCCAGTGTGCTGGCGCTTTCGATCAGGCCGCTGCGGTTGCTCAAGTTGCCGTCGGCACCCAGCTCGATGCTGCTGCCGCTGATCTGGCCGTTGTTGTTGCTCATCAGGCCGGCGATGGTTTTCACCACGCCTTTGGCATAGATCCCGCCGCCGCTGTTGTCGAGGGTGTTGCCGCCGGCGTTGAGCAGGATGTTGCCGGTGTTGGCGGCGATCCGTCCGCCATCGCTGTAGATACCGCCGAGCGCTTGCAGGTCGAGGCGACTGCCTTCGATCTTGCCGCCCTGACCGTTGCGCAACACGCCGCTCAGACGGGTTTGCAGCAAACCGTTAAGGCTTGAGAGCACCCCGCCACGGCTGTCGAGGCTGGCAGCGTTGAGGGTCAGGTCGCCGTTCTGGGCGATGATTTTGCCGCCCTGGTTGTCGATCGCGCCGCTGCCGGTGTTCACGGTCAGCGCGGTCATGCTTTGCACCGCGCCTTTAGCGTTGTTCAGCGCAGCGGCAGTGAGGGTCACGCCGGCATCGCGGCTGGAGATCAAACCATCGTTTTTATTATCCAGCGTGCCGCCAGCAGCGATATCCAGTTGATCTTTGGCCGACAGGGTGCCGCGTTGGCTGTTGTCCAGGTCGCCGCTGGTAAACAGGCTCAGCAGGGTCTGGCTGATCAATTGCCCGCCGCGGTTATCAATGTTGGTGGAGCGGTTGATCAAGAATGCGCCGGTACTGCCCAGAGTCCCATTGATATTGATGAGAGCACCGAGCAGGTCGAGGGTGACGCTGTCATCGCTAACCAGACTGCCGCTGGTGTTGTTCAGTTGCGTGCCAGTGAAATTCAGGGCTTTTGTGGCGCTGATTCTGCCGGAGGTGTTGTCCAGCGTGGCGGCACGGATATCCAGTGCGTCGCCACTTTCGATCAACCCACCCGCAGTGTTGCTGATATTGCCGCCGCTGATGGTCAACGTCTGCTTGCCGCCGCTCGTGACGATGCCGTTGCTGTTGTCCAGACTGGTAGCCTTGATGCTCACCTCGCCTTTGCCGCCCACGCCCCCATTGCTGTGGTTGATCAACGCGCCGCTGAGGTCGATGCTGGTGTTGCCGAGCAGACTGGAGACGGTGCCTTCGCGACTGTTATCGAGCGTGCCGCCTGTAAGGGTGACACCCTTCCAGCCCGAAATCAGTCCACCCTGGTTTTTCAGTTCGGCAGCCGTGAGGCTCAACTGATCGTTGCTGATCAGGTTACCGCCACGGTTATCGAAACGGTTGCCGGTGAGGCTGAAGCTGTTGACGCTGGAGATTTCGCCCTGCTGGTTATTCAGGTCACGCAGGGTGGCGATGCTCAGCACGCCTTTGCTGTTGATCACGCCGTTCTGGTTACTCAGGTCGCGCAGATGGGCAATGCTCAACCCGCCTTTGCTGCTGATCACTCCGTCCTGGTTGTTCAGATCCTGCGCGCTGGCGCCCAGGTCAATGTTCAGGCCTGAGACGCCGACCAGCGTGCCGCCCTGATTGTTCAGGCCGGTGCTGTTGAGGGTCAGTTGTTGCGCGGCGCGAATGCTGCCTTTGTTGGTATTTTTCAGCAGGCCATCGACAGTCACCTCGATGTCGCTGTCACTGAGCAACACGCCGCCGTCGCTGTTATCCAGACTCGCCGCGCGAACCTGCAACGCCGCAGCGGCAATCGTGCCTTTGATCGAGGTCAGCGCGTTGTCGAGGGTCAGGGTGAGTTTCTGGTTGCTCAGCAATTGGCCGCCGCTGTTGTCCAGCGACTTGGCGATCAGTTCAAAAGCCTGATCGCTGGAAATCTCGCCGCCACGGTTGTTCACGTCGGAGAGGTTTTTCAGCCGCAACTGGTCCGGCGCGTTGATCACGCCGCCCTGGTTATTCAGCGCGCCGCCGTTCAGATCGACACTGACGGTGCCGCCGCTGAACAGTTTGCCGCCCTGCTGGTCGAGGCCTTGGACATTGGCGGTCAGCGTCTTGCCGGCGCCGAGGCTGCCAGCGGTGTTGGTCACCTGACCGGCATTAATCTCAACGTGGTCGGCCGCGTAAATATTCGCTTGGCTGTTGTTGAGTTCGCCAGTGCTGATGCTCAGGTTGGCCTTGCTGCTGAGCACACCTTTTTGCTGGTTATCCAGCGTGCTGCTGTTGAGGGTGAGATCGCCATCGGTCAGCAGGCTGCCGCCGCGGTTGCTGATGGAGCCGCGCGTGTCGACGGTGAGCGCTTTGGCACTGGAGACGGTGCCGGCGTTGTTGTTGAGACTTTGCGCGGTGATCGCCAAAGCGCCTTCGTTGACGAGGCTGCCCTGCGCGTTGTTCAGATCCCCGGAGAGATTGATCGCGAGGTCTTTCTGGCTGGTCAGGCGCCCGCTGTTTTCCAGTGTCTTGCCGGTCAGTGTCAGCCCGCTGTCACCGGACAGCAGGCCTTTATTGCGGTTGATGACGTCGTTAACGGTCAGCGCCAGATTGCCGCCGGCGAGCATGTAACCGCTGTCGCTGTTATCGAGCCACGCACCGATCAGGCTGACATCGCTCTTGCTCGACAGCTCGCCGCTGCGGTTGTCGACACGCTCGACGTTGAGCTTCAGCGCATTAGTCGAACCGATCAGACCTTCCTGACGGTTATCCAGACTCGCGGCGGTGATCGTCAGGCCGTTGTCGGCGATAACCACGCCGTTCTGGTTATCGAACATGCCGGTGACGCTGAAATCAGCATCACCGCGCACACGGATGTCGCCACTGCTGTTGTTCAACGTATCGCTGCGACTGTCGAGGCTGGCGGAGGCGATCAGGCCTTTGACGTTGCTCAGCGCACGCTCGATGACCAGGGTGAGTTTTTCATTGCTGAGCAGTTTGCCGCCGTCGTTGTTGAAGCTTTGTGCGTTGACGCTCCAGGCCTTGGCGGCGGAGATTTCGCCGGCGCTGTTGTTGACGTCCTTGAGGTTTTTCAGCAGCAACTGGCCCGGCGTATGGATGTTGCCGCGCTGGTTGTCGAACAGACCGTTGTGCATGTCCAGGGTCAGGTCGCCGTTGCTGAACAGCTCGCCGCCATCCTGTTCCAGCGAGGTCACCGAGACCTCGAGTTTCTGCTGACTGCCGAGGCTGCCGCCGGAGTTGTCCAGGTGCGCGGCGGTGAGCAACAGCGTACCGTCGCTGGCGATGCTGCCGCCCTGGCGGTTTTTCAGCTCGCCGGTGGTCAAGGTCGAATCGGCCTTGGCGCTGATGATGCCGTTGTCGCTGTTATCCAGACTGCCACTTTTAAAGGTCAGGCCTTTCTGCGAAACGATCAGGCCGCCCTGACTCAGCACGGCACCGCTGGCAGTCAGCGCCATCGCTTCAAGGCTCGACAGTTTGCCCAGACGGTTGTCGAGGCTGCCGGCAGTAAGGGTCATCTGCCCTTCGCTGCTGATCAGGCCTTGCTGGTTGTCCGTGGCCTCGTCGAAGTTCAGCCCGAGCGTGTTCTGGCTGACAATGCGCCCGCCAACGTTGCTCAGGCCGATGCCGCTGAGGGTGCTCGCGCCTTTGCTGAAAATCAGGCCGTTAGTGGCGTTGATGATCTGTTCGATTTTCAGCGCCAGTGTGGTGTCGGACAGCACCTTGCCGCCGTCGCTGTTGTCCAGGCGTGCGCCGTTGATGTGCAGGTCCAGCTGGCTGGACAGTGTGCTGGCGCGGTTGTCGATCTGCTCGACATTGACGGTCAAAGTCTTGAGCGAACCAACCAGACTGTCCTGATGGCTGTTGAGGGTTTTGCCGGTCAGCAACAGGTTGCCTTCGGCGACCAGTTCACCATGCTCTTGATTGAGGCTGTCGATGTTGGCGTCGATATCGCCCTTGGTGGAAATCCGTCCACCGTCGTTGGTCACGGCTTTGGCTTTGAGGCTCAACAGACCGGTTGCGGTGAGCAGGCCGCCATTGCTGTTATCCAGCGTGTTGCCGTCGACGCTCAGCGCGGTCTTGCTTTCGAGGCGGCCCTTGTCGCGGTTGTCCAGGTTGTCGATCAGCAGTTTGGCGGCCTGATCGGCGCGAATCGTCCCGCCACGGTTGTCGGTGTTTGCGCTGCTGACGGTCAGGGTGTCGAGGCTGGAAATCTTGCCGGCGCGGTTATCCAGGCGCGTGGCCTGCACGTCCATGGCGCCGTTGGCCTGGATCAGGCCCTTGTTCTGGTTGTTCAGTTGCTCGCTGACCCGCGTGGTCAGCGTGCCTTCGCTGGTCAACTGGCCTTGCTGGCTGTTGTCGAGTTGTTGGGCTTTTACCAGCAAGGTCTGTTTGGCGCCGATCCTGCCGGTGCGGTTGTTGATCGCGCCGAGGGCGCTGATGTCGAGCAAACGGCCGGCGCTCATCAGGCCGGCAACGTTATCCAGCGAGGTGACGTTGAGAACCGCGTCGGTCTGGCTGCTGAGTTCGCCGTTGCTGTTGATCAACTGGCCGATGTTGGCGGTGAGGCCGGCGTTGCTGTTGATCACACCCTGACTGTTGAGCACCTGCGCGGCGTTGAGGTTCAGGGTGGTGTTGCTCTGCACCTTGCCGGCATTGCGGTTGTCCAGCGTGCCGGCACTGATCGCAGCGGTTTGGCCGCTGAGCGTGCCGCCCTGGTTGTTCAGGGTTTGCGCGGTGTTGACCGTCAGATTGCGGCTGGCGGTGAGGCTTTTGCCGGTGTTGTCGAGGTTCTGCGCAGTGATGCCCAGATCGCCGTTGGCATTGCGGCTGCCGTCGGCGTTGACGCCGGCATCGATGACGCCGGCGTTGGTCAGTTGGCCGCCGGCGCTGAGGCTGATGCTGTCGCGGGCCGCGAGGGTCTGGCGGTTGGTCAGGTTGCCCTGGGTTTGCACGTTGAGCGCGGTGCCGGCGTAGACCGGGCCGCGTGCATCAAGGCTGGCGGCTTTGACGTTGACCGCGCCCGTGGCCGAGGTATCGGCCAGACTCAGTTGGCCATTGGCATCGAGCTGAATATCGCCGCCGCTGGCAATCAGTTTGCCGTCGAGTTTCACCCCGACCCCGGCCTCGGTGCCGACCAGTTTGATCGCGCCTGCGTACATGCCGCCCAGCGCTGAAGAGTCGATGGCCAGTTGCGGTTTGGCGCTACCGTCATCGACCCGCGCCGTGGCATTCAGGGTTTGCGCGTTGACGTCGTTACGACCGGCCACAATCGTCAGGTTCTGCGCCTGAATCTCGGCGTTGATCTTTGCGCTGCGGGTGATGATTTCGAAGCGGTCGACATTGGTTGCATTAAGGCCCGCGCCCTCGATGGCTACAGAACCCTGATCAACCTGAAAGCGATCCAGTCGGCCGTTGTCGAGCACCGGTTTACCGGTGGTCAAGGTCACACGCGGTGAGTTGATGAAACCGCAACCGTTGCAGGTAATGCCATAAGGGTTGGCGACGATCACCCGCGCCGACTGCCCTGCCACTTCGGTGTAACCGCGCAACTGGCTTGGGTTGCCACTGATGACTTCGTTGAGAATCGCCTGCGCCGAACCGCTGTTCTTCAGGTTCGGGTTGTCGATGATGTGCCCGCCCAGCTGGGTCAGATTATTCTGCGTCGAGCCGTTGTTGAGGATCAGCCCCTGCGCACCGACGTTGTAATCATGGAACTGGTTGTGCGACAGGCCGCTGGCATTGGGCGTAGCGATGTTGATGATCGGCACGCCATTGCCGGCGCGATCCAGCGAGGTGTTGGGGTTGGCCACCACGATACCGTCGGCCTGCGCCCACATCGGTTGCCAGAACATCACGTTCGCCAAGAGAAACGCCAGCCCGCGCTTGGGCATGCCAAGGAATGACTCGCGGGTTTTCACGGCAGCGGCAGGCTGACGAGCAAGGAAGGCGTACAGGCGAACGTCCATGTTTAAAGTCTCTTTGCAACGGGCAAGTTGATCGGGGCAATCGACAGGCAAAGCAATCCCTACCCGGCAAATACAGGGTGCCGACAGAGTGAAAGAAACAAATGGGGATAAATGCGCGTTTCGGTCAGAACGTCCGAAACGATGCGAAAACAATCGCAGTGCAGACTGCAAAAAGTCTTTTCGATCCCTCGAAAGCGCACACTGATATCAATGTGATGGCGCGATGGTAGATTGCCATCATTCTGGCGTCAATAAGTCGTAACAAGGCTTTTTTGGCAACCGCTCTAGAACGCGGCTTTTCGGGACATAATCGAAGTTTTGCCGAAAATCGCGACTTATCGGTCACACAAGTCGACACGCATCAGGTGCATTGCACTGAACTTTTCCAGACCAGCAGCCCTCAACCGATCAACCCGCCTTGACCGGAACTGAGGCCGTCCTCCATGAAAATCCTTAACACACTATTGATCGCTACCACCCTTGCCTGCGCCCTGCCCGTCTGGGCCTGTACGCCGGAAGAAGCCACCGCCAAGCGTGAGCAACTGGCCAAGGAAGTTGCCAAGCTGACCGAGCAGAATCCAGCCAAGGCCAAAGAGATCAACGCCGAGTTGCAGAAAATGGACCTGGGTACGGCCAGTGCGGATCTGCCGGATAAATGCCAGTTGATTGATCAGCGGTTGAAAGAGTTGGCCACGGCTGAGAAAAAAGCCGAAAGCTAAAAGCCAGATCAAAAGATCGCAGCCTGCGGCAGCTCCTGCACCGATCCCTGTAGGAACGGCCGAAGGCTGCGATCTTTTGCTCTTGAAAATGCATTTATGCATTTATTTATTTGCATTAACGCATATCAACATCTACGGTTACATCGAGCAACGAGATCGGAACCCGCCATATGACATGGCAACCCGTAAACACCGATCGCTCGGCAACACCGCAACACCCATACAAGCTGGACGCTTGTTTTCACTCATGGAGGATTGAAAAATGTTAACTACAGCAGCAACACAATTCACCGGCGAATCACTGCCAAGGTGCCTGGCCGGTCACCTGCTCGACCCGCAACTCGCCGAAGTCGAAGCCGCTGAAAAGCTCAGCGCTCTCGCCGCCGGCAGCCTCAACTTCAACATGCAGAAACAGACCCAGACCAACTGGTGCTGGGCCGCCGTTTCCGCCTCGGTCGGCAATTATTACGGCACCGGAAACTGGACCCAGTGTGGCGTCGCCAGCACTCAGCTCGATCGCAACTGCTGCAATCAGCCGGGGCCATGCAACGTCTACGGCTATCTGGATTCGGCCCTGCAAACCACCCGCAGCTACAACGGCATGAATCAGGGGTCGCTGCAGATGTCGGCCATTCAGAACCAGATCAGCATGGGCCGTCCGGTCGGCCTGCGCTGCGCCTGGTACGGCGGCGGTGCGCATTTTCTGACGATCTACGGCACCAACGGCGACTACGTATTGGTTGCAGACTCGATCTACGGCTATTCGACCCGCGCACTGAACGCATTCCCCCGCGCCTACAACGGCGGCGGCAATTGGACTCACACTTACTTCACCGTGAAAAACTAGGAGGGCGACATCATGCAACTGACTTATCCAAAGGCGCCTTCCAACGGCGTACAGACCTTGCGCCCGGCGCTGCAAGCCGCGCTGCAAACCCAGGGCTTTGGCGCCAATCGCCAATTCGCCAACGCAGCACCTGCGAAGATCAGCCTCAGTGAGGCCTATCGCGGCTACTCGCTGAACCTGGAAGACCTGAGCCACGGCAAAGGTCTGAAAGACGCCCGACTCGGCGACTGGCATTACCTGGTTTTTGCCGACGGCGTGACGATTGCCGGTGCGCAATTGGCCGAAGTGCGCGGGCATGTCGAGTTTGCCTCGTTGAACCACGGCGATCATGCCGCTGCTACGGTGGGTGCGCTGAAACTGGCAGAACAAGCACCGCAACTTCAGGGCAAGACCGTTGAGTTGCGCGTGCTGTTTGTCTCGGCCCTGCACGTTGTCGCGATCTGGCTGCATGCCGACGGTGAAGACGTGCTGATCCCGATCGAGCCGACACCGAAAGAACTGGCGACCACGCGGTTGTACAGCGAAGCAACACTGCTCGCCGCACTGAAACCGGCAGCGGATCAAGCCAAGCGGCGCTTTGACGCCGACACCAGTGGCCAACTCGGCAACTGATGGACGAAAAAAAACCCGGACACTGTCCGGGTTTTTTTATGCATGCCTGAAACGCCTTACTCTGCCGCAGGCTCTGCTGGCTTGCGGCGTTTCAGCGGCGCCATGCCATCGCTGCTCACCAACGAGTCCGGCTTCGGACGGTTGGCGCTCTTGCGCTTGGTCGGCGTCTTGGCGGCAGTTTTCTTCTTGTCGCCCTTGGCGTCAGTCTTTTTCTTCTTCACGCCGACGGCTTTGCCCGAAGCCTTGACCTTTTTCGGCCCGCCGTAGGTGCCTTTGACTTCCTTGATGGTGCGGCGCTCGAAGCTTTGCTTCAGGTAGCGCTCGATGCTCGACATCAGGTTCCAGTCGCCGTGGCAGATCAGCGAGATCGCCAGACCGTCGTTACCGGCGCGGCCAGTACGGCCGATGCGGTGCACGTATTCGTCGCCGCTGCGTGGCATGTCGAAGTTGATCACCAGATCCAGACCATCAACGTCCAGACCACGGGCCGCGACGTCGGTAGCGACCAGAATCTTCACGCCGCCCTGCTTCAGACGGTCGATCGCCAGTTTGCGATCCTTCTGGTCTTTCTCGCCGTGCAGCACGAACGCCTTGTATTCCTGAGCCACGAGGCGGCCGTAGATGCGGTCGGCCATGGCGCGGGTGTTGGTGAAGACGATGGCCTTCTGATAGGTCTCGTTGGCCAGCAGCCAGTTCACAATCTGCTCTTTGTGCTGATTGTGGTCGGCGGTGATGATTTGCTGACGGGTTGTCGAGTTCAGCTGGCTGACCGCGTTGAGCTGCAAGTGCTCAGGGTTGTTCAGCACCTTGGCGATCATGTCGCGCAGACCGGAACCGCCGGTGGTAGCGGAGAACAGCATGGTCTGCTGACGATTCGGGCATTCGTCAACCAGACGCTGGACGTCTTCGGCAAAGCCCATGTCGAGCATGCGGTCAGCTTCGTCGAGCACCAGCACTTCGACTTCTTTGAGGTCGAGGTTGCCGGCGTTGAGTTGCTCGATCATCCGGCCCGGGGTGCCGATGAGGATGTCCGGCACTTTGCGCAGCATTGCGGCCTGGACCTTGAAGTCTTCACCGCCGGTGATCAGGCCGGACTTGATGAAAGTGAACTGCGAAAAGCGCTCAACTTCCTTCAACGTCTGCTGGGCCAGTTCACGGGTCGGCAGCAGGATCAGCGTCTTGATGCTGACGCGGACCTTGGCCGGGCCGATCAGGCGATTGAGGATCGGCAGAACGAAAGCGGCGGTTTTGCCGCTACCGGTTTGCGCCGTCACCCGCAGATCACGCCCTTGGAGCGCCAGCGGAATGGCCGCGGCTTGCACAGGCGTTGGCTCGACAAATTTCAGCTCGGCCACAGCTTTAAGCAGGCGTTCGTGCAGGGCGAATTGGGAAAACACGGGTGCTACCTCGAAGATATGCAAAAAAACAGCTGCATAGGTTACCGGTTTCGAGCGCTCAGGCCGAGTTTCTTTATACAAACGGACGCAATCAGTGGCTTTTTTGTTGCTCGATTTGTCTCCAACGGTAATACACGGCGGCTTAAATGCTCTAATCACCCATCGCGTCTCACAGAAGAATCGTTGCTCATATGGATTTCAAACAGCTCTGGCTCAACGCCCAGGACCTCTGGGGCACCCTCGAACAGCATCCGCTTTTGCAGGCGGGCCTTGCCCTGACGCTGCTGCTGGTGATCGCGCTGGTGCTCGGACGAGTGGCGCGTTACCTGATCCTGCATGCCAGCCGCATGCTCGGGCGCCAACCGGCGCTGCACTGGATCAATGACTTTCGTCACAACAAGGTGTTCCAGCGTCTGGCGCAGATGACGCCATCGCTGGTGATCCAGTTCGGCCTGCATCTGGTGCCGGAACTGAGCAAAACCGCGATGACCTTCCTCGGCAATGTGGCGTTGTCGTTCACCATTCTTTTCCTGCTGCTCTCGGTCAGCGCTCTGCTCAATGCCCTGCTCGACATCTACGCCCGAACCGAGCACGCCCGCACACGCTCGATCAAAGGCTACGTACAACTGGCGAAAATGGTTTTGTACGTGTTCGGTGCGATTATCATCGTCGCCACATTGATCGACCGCTCGCCGCTGTTGCTGCTGTCCGGTCTGGGTGCGATGTCGGCGGTGATTCTGTTGGTCTACAAGGACACGCTGCTGTCGTTCGTTGCCAGCGTGCAGTTGACCAGCAACGACATGTTGCGCGTGGGCGACTGGATCGAGATGCCGCAAGTCGGCGCCGACGGCGATGTGGTCGACATCACCCTGCACACGGTCAAGGTGCAGAACTTCGATAAGACCATCGTTTCCATCCCGACCTGGCGGCTGATGTCCGAGTCGTTCAAGAACTGGCGCGGCATGCAGCAATCGGGCGGGCGACGGATCAAGCGCAGCCTGTTCATCGACGCCAGCGGCGTGCGTTTCATCCGTGACGACGAAGAAGAAAAGCTCTCGCAGGTGCACCTGCTCACCGACTACATGAGCCGCAAAAAAGCCGAACTCAAAGCGTGGAACGAGGCACAGGGCAATGTCGCGGCGATGTCGGCCAACCGTCGGCGCATGACCAATATCGGCACTTTCCGCGCCTATGCACTGGCGTATCTGAAGAGCCATCCGGAGATTCAGCCGAACATGACCTGCATGGTCCGCCAGATGCAGACTACCGCGCAGGGCATTCCGCTGGAGATCTACTGCTTTACCCGCACCACGGCGTGGGCCGATTACGAGCGGATTCAGGGGGATATTTTCGATTATCTGCTGGCGGTGCTGCCGGAGTTTGGTTTGAGTCTGTATCAGCAGCCGAGTGGTGGGGATTTGCGCTCTGGCCTGCTGCCGGCGGTGCTCGGCGCGGCCAGCATCCCCGAGCCGCAGAAACACCTGATGTAGCCAAAAACTCTCGTGTAGGAGCTGCCGCAGGCTGCGATCTTTAGACTTTAAAGATCAAAAGATCGCAGCCTTCGGCAGCTCCTACACCGGATCATGCAGTGCGGCGGATGCCCAGTCGACTGATCCATACGGCAGCAAGGATGACGCTGCCACCCAGGAACAACCGCCCCAATTCCTCATGCTGATTCCAGATCAGCAGATTCAGCAGCAATCCCACCGGCACGTGCAGGTTGTTCATCACCGCCAGCGTGCCACCGTTGACCATGCACGCACCCTTGTTCCACCAGTACATGCCCAGCGCGGTAGAGACCAGCCCGAGGAACAGCAATACGCCCCACTGCAACGGTGCTTCCGGCAGGAAGTTGGCTTTGCCGAACATCAGGAATGCAGGCAGCACCACCGCCAGCGCGCCGAGATAGAAGAAGCCGAAACGCCGGTAATGCGGCAGGTCGCTCGGGTGTTTCGCCACCAGATGCTTGTACATCACCTGACCTGCGGCGTAGGTGAAGTTGGCCAGTTGCAGCAGCAGGAAGCCCATGAAGAAATCCGGATTGATGCTGTCGAAACGAATCACTGCCGCGCCGCCCACCGCCACCAGCGCGGCGATCAGAGCCCACGGATTGAAGCGCCGATTCAGCGCGTCTTCGATCAACGTCACGTGCAACGGCGTGAGGATGGTGAACAGCAACACCTCTGGCACCGTCAGCACGCGAAAGCTCAGGTACAGGCAGACGTAGGTCACACCGAACTGCAACGCGCCGATCAGTAGCATGCCGCGCATGAACGCCGGTTCCACCGAGCGCCAGCGGGTCAACGGAATGAACACCAACCCGGCCAGCACCACACGCACCAGCACCGCGAAGTAACTGTCGACATGACCGGCCAGGTATTCGCCGATCAGACTGAAGGAAAACGCCTGGATCAGCGTGACAAAAAGTAGATAGCCCATGCTCGCCTCGAAATCGAATGGCGGCGACGATAGCGGTTTTTCCACCCTGCAACCAACAAAAATCCCCCTGTAGGAGCTGCCGCAGGCTGCTCCTACAGGGGATCGGTGAATCCCAGGCAAAAAAAAGCCCGATCTCGCTAATGCGTTCAATCGGGCTACAGCACTCAGGAGCAACAAGTGCAAAGGGAGGTTCGATGCGCGTAGAGCCTTGAAGGGGTTGCGCCAGGTCACTTAAACAATCGGCGATTATCTGGCGATTAACATATCAAGCAACCTGGGACAGCTTGGCGTTGGCCTGATTCAGGCCCTTCTCCTGGAAGTCGCCACCGAGGTTCATGCCCTCGGCGTGAATGAACGTCACGTCGTTGATGCCGATGAAGCCCATGACCTGACGCAGGTACGGTTCCTGATGGTCCGCCGGGCCGCCGGCGTAGATACCGCCGCGAGCGGTGAGCACGTAGGCACGTTTGCCGCTGAGCAGGCCTTGCGGACCGGTTTCGGTGTACTTGAAGGTCACGCCGGCACGCAGCACGTGATCGAGCCAGGCCTTGAGGGTGCTCGGGATCGCAAAGTTGTACATCGGCGCCGCCATCACCAGTACGTCGGCGGCGAGCAACTCATCGGTCAATTCGTTGGAACGGTCCAGCGACGATTGCTCGTTGGCGTTGCGCTGCTCGGCAGGCTTCATCCAGCCGCCCAGCAGATTGATGTCCAGGTGTGGCACCGGGTTCACGGCAAGGTCACGCACGGTGATCTGATCGGACGGGTGCGCCGCTTTCCACTGACTGATGAATGTCTGGGTCAGTTGACGGGATACCGAGTCTTGCTGGCGGGCGCTGCTTTCGATGATCAGAACGCGGGACATGGTGTGTAGCCTCCATCCGAGAATGTTGTAGGTCGATGGAGTGAAGGTTAAACAGAGTTGAATCGATGAAAAAGCGCAAATAATTGCTGCAAAGTATCGAAAAATTCGTTTAGATGCTGACACATACCCTTGTAGGAGTGAGCCTGCTCGCGATAGCGGTGTGTCAGTTAACACCGATGTATATGACACACCGCTATCGCGAGCAGGCTCACTCCTACAGGTGATCGACCGTTATTTCGGGGTGCAGGTCAGTTCGATGCGCAACTTGATGATCTCGCGGGTGAACTTGGCCGTGGCGTTCTTATGTTTGCCGGCTGGTACATCGATGCTGCGGATGCGCGGCGCTTCAGGGCCATTGCTGAATTTCGCTTTGCACGTCGCATCGACATCACCGTAGTTGGCCACCCGAATGGAGCCGATGTCGTTATCGGTGTCGAAGGTCTCGTAATCGATCTTCATGCCGTTGAGATCTTTCTCCACATCAATCGGATAAGCAAAAGCCGTCAGCGGCAGCAACGCCAGCAGCACACAACAGATTTTTTTCATTCGGCAGTCTCCATGAGGGACGGCCAGCTTAGGACAAGAGGAGCTATTGATGAAAGCGCCCCGCGTGACCCTTGATCAATGGCGAACATTGCAGGCCGTGGTCGACCACGGCGGGTTCGCCCAGGCCGCCGAGGCCCTGCACCGTTCGCAATCGTCGGTGAGTTACACCGTCGCCCGCATGCAGGACCAGCTCGGCGTGCCGTTGCTGCGCATCGACGGGCGCAAAGCCGTGCTCACCGAAGCCGGTGGCGTGTTGCTGCGCCGTTCGCGGCAACTGGTGAAACAGGCCAGTCAACTGGAAGACCTCGCCCATCACATGGAGCAAGGCTGGGAAGCTGAAGTCCGTTTGGTGGTCGACGCTGCTTACCCGAGTGCGCGCATCGTCCGCGCGTTGACCGCGTTCATGCCGCAAAGTCGCGGCTGCCGCGTGCGTCTGCGTGAGGAAGTGTTGTCGGGTGTTGAAGAGGTGCTGCTCGAAGGCGTGGCCGATCTGGCGATCACTGGCCTGAGCATTCCGGGTTACCTGGGTGCGGAATTGAGCGACGTCGAATTCGTCGCCGTCGCCCACCCGGATCACCCGCTGCATCGGCTCAATCGCGAGCTGAGCTTTCAGGATCTGGAAACCCAGATGCAGGTGGTGATCCGCGACTCCGGTCGTCAGCAACCACGGGACGTTGGCTGGCTCGGCGCCGAGCAGCGCTGGACCGTCGGCAGCCTCGCCACGGCGGCGACGTTCGTCAGCAGCGGCCTCGGTTTTGCCTGGCTACCACGACATATGATCGAACGAGAACTGAAAGATGGCTCGCTCAAGCTGCTACCGTTGGACAGGGGCGGCAACCGCAACTCGAGCTTCTATCTGTATTCGAACAAGGACAAACCCCTGGGCCCGGCCACGCAAATCCTCATCGAACTGCTGCGCACCTTCGACACTTTGCCGCTGGACGCACCGTTCGCCGCCCCTGAACAAGCCTGATACGGAGTTCACCGATGGCGTATTTCGAGCACGAAGGTTGCAACCTGCACTACGAGGAATATGGCCACGGCACGCCGTTGCTGCTGGTTCACGGGCTCGGCTCGAGCACGCTCGACTGGGAAATGCAGATCCCGGCACTGGCCGCGCACTACCGGGTGATCGTCCCGGATATTCGCGGTCACGGGCGCTCGGACAAACCGCGCGAGCGCTACAGCATCGCCGGTTTCAGCGCCGACCTGCTTGCCCTGATAGAGCATCTGAACCTTGGCCCGGTACATTATGTCGGGCTGTCGATGGGCGGCATGATCGGTTTCCAGTTTGGCGTCGATCAGCCGCAATTGCTTAAAAGCCTGACCATCGTCAACAGCGCACCCGAGGTGAAAATACGCAGCCGCGACGATTATTGGCAGTGGTTCAAACGCTGGAGCCTGATGCGTGTGCTCAGCCTCGCGACCATTGGCAAAGCCCTTGGCAGCAAACTTTTTCCCAAGCCGGAACAAGCCGATCTGCGGCAGAAAATGGCCGAACGCTGGGCAAAAAACGACAAACGTGCTTATCTCGCCAGCTTCGATGCAATTGTTGGCTGGGGCGTTCAGGAACGACTTTCCCGAGTGTCCTGTCCAACGCTCGTCATCAGCGCCGACCGTGACTACACGCCGGTCGCGCTGAAAGAAACCTATGTAAAACTGCTGCCGAATGCGCGGCTGGTGGTGATTGCCGATTCACGCCACGCCACCCCGCTCGATCAACCCGAACGCTTCAATCAAACGCTGCTGGAGTTTCTCGCCGCAGTCGATATTCAATCTCAGGATCACTGACCCATGCTGAAAAAAATCGCCCTCGCCGCTGGTACTGTGCTGTTTGCCGCCAACCTGATGGCTGCCACGCCGGCCAAAGCACCGCACGTGCTGCTGGACACCACCAACGGTCAGATCGAAATCGAACTGGACCCGGTCAAGGCGCCGATCAGTACCAAGAACTTTCTGGATTACGTCAACAGCGGCTTCTACAACAACACGATTTTCCACCGTGTGATCCCGGGCTTTATGGTCCAGGGCGGCGGGTTCACTCAACAAATGCAGCAAAAAGAAACCAAGGCTCCAATCAAGAACGAACACAAAAACGGTCTGGCGAACGTTCGTGGCACCTTGTCGATGGCTCGCACTTCCGTACCTGATTCGGCGACCAGCCAGTTCTTCATCAACGTCAAGGACAACGACTTCCTCGACCAGGGCGATGGCTACGCAGTATTCGGCAAAGTGGTCAAAGGCATGGACGTCGTCGACATCATCGTCAACTCGCCAACCACCACCAAACAAGGCATGCAAAACGTGCCTTCCGACCCTGTGTTCATCAAGTCGGCTAAAGTCATCGACTAAGCTGTACAGGGCGTATCGAGCGGCGTGAATTCAACCTCACGCCGCTCACACCGATAAAAGGAGAGCCCGTACTCCGGGCGGTTATCTGATGCTCTATCGCCGTTTCGAACAACTGATCGACATATTCCGCGACGCCCCGACGGCGTCTCCGCCGGACCGCGTTCTCCCCTTCTATACCTATTACCTCAAGCAGGTCTGGCCAAGTTTTGCCGCCCTGCTCGTCGTCGGCCTGTTTGCCGCGCTGATCGAAGTGGCGCTGTTCAGTTATCTGAGCCGCATCATCGACCTGGCCCAAGGCACGCCCAACCCGAATTTCTTCAGCGATCACGCCCTCGAACTGACGTGGATGCTGGTAGTTGCCCTGGTACTGCGACCGATCTTCTTCGGCCTGCACGACCTGCTGGTGCACCAGACGTTAAGCCCCGGCATGACCAGCATGATTCGCTGGCAGAACCACAGCTACGTGCTCAAGCAGAGCCTGAATTTCTTCCAGAACGACTTCGCCGGGCGCATCGCCCAACGCATCATGCAGACCGGCAACTCGCTGCGTGACTCGGCGGTGCAGGCTGTGGATGCGCTATGGCACGTGGTGATCTATGCGATCAGCTCGCTGGTGTTGTTCGCCGAGGCCGACTGGCGCCTGATGATTCCGCTGCTGACGTGGATCGTCGCCTACATCGGCGCGCTGTATTACTTCGTGCCCCGGGTGAAAGACCGCTCGGTGGAAGCTTCTGACGCGCGCTCGAAACTGATGGGCCGCATCGTCGACGGTTACACCAACATCGCCACGCTGAAGCTGTTCGCCCACACCAATTTCGAACAGCATTACGCCAAGGAAGCCATCGAAGAACAGACCGTCAAAGCGCAAATGGCCGGCCGGGTCGTCACCAGCATGGACGTAGTGATCACCGCCATGAACGGCTTGTTGATCGTCGGCACCACAGCTCTGGCGCTTTGGTTGTGGACGCAGTCGATGATTACCGTCGGCGCAATTGCCTTGGCCACTGGACTGGTGATTCGCATCGTCAACATGTCCGGCTGGATCATGTGGGTGGTCACTGGCATTTTCGAAAACATCGGCATGGTTCAGGACGGTCTGCGCACCATCTCGCAACCGGTCAGCGTCACCGATCACGAGCAGGCCAAACCGCTGGAGGTGGCCCGTGGCGAAGTGCGTTTCGAGCACGTGGATTTTCACTACGGCAAGAAGCGCGGGATCATCGGCGACCTCAACCTGAACATCAAACCGGGCGAAAAAATCGGCTTGATCGGGCCGTCCGGTGCCGGTAAATCGACGCTGGTCAACCTGCTGCTGCGCCTGTACGACGTCGAGGGCGGACGGATTATGATCGACGGCCAGAACATCGCCGAAGTCGGCCAGGAAAGCCTGCGTGCGCGCATCGGCATGATCACCCAGGACACCTCGCTGCTGCACCGTTCGATCCGCGACAACTTGCTGTACGGCAAACCGGATGCGACCGACGCCGAGTTGTGGGATGCGGTGCACAAGGCGCGCGCCGATGAGTTTATTCCGCAGCTGTCGGACGCTGAGGGCCGCACAGGCTTTGATGCGCATGTCGGTGAGCGTGGGGTGAAACTGTCCGGCGGCCAGCGCCAGCGCATCGCCATTGCACGCGTGCTGCTCAAGGACGCGCCGATCCTGATCATGGACGAAGCGACCTCGGCACTGGATTCGGAAGTCGAAGCGGCGATTCAGGAAAGCCTGGAAACCCTGATGCAGGGCAAAACCGTGATCGCGATTGCGCACCGACTCTCGACCATTGCGCGGATGGATCGGCTGGTGGTGCTGGAGAACGGCAAGATTGCCGAGAGCGGCACCCATGCTGAATTGCTCGCTCACCGTGGGTTGTATGCACGGTTGTGGGCGCATCAGACCGGGGGGTTTGTCGGCATAGATTGATGCACTGGATTTCCCTGTGGGAGCAAGCTTGCTCGCGAAAGCGTCGTGTCAGTCGACACTTGCGTTGCTGATCCACCGCTTTCGCGAGCAAGCTCGCTCCCACAATGGACATGCGACAGCTCACAAAGCCGCCACAGCCCGCCAACCACGGGCGCTGGCGGTTTTTTTGTGGCCGCTGGAAATCCGTTGAAAGCCTGCTGTACTCAGCCAAGGTTCCGGAACGGAGCCTGTCGTAAGTCTGCAAGGACGCACAACTCGATGCAGTCTCGATAGCGACGCTATCAAGGACGCTCTCATGTCTCTGTTCAAACGTTCAGTCACTGAGTTGTTGGGTACGTTCTGGTTGGTATTGGGTGGTTGCGGCAGCGCGGTGATCGCCGCGTCTTCACCGCTGGGAATCGGGGTGCTGGGGGTGGCCCTGGCGTTTGGTCTGACGGTGCTGACCATGGCCTTCGCCATCGGTCACATCAGCGGATGTCACCTCAACCCGGCCGTCTCGGTCGGTCTGTTCGTCGGCGGTCGGTTTCCGGCCAAAGAGTTGCCCGCTTACATCATTGCCCAAGTGCTCGGCGCAATTCTCGCGGCGGCGCTGATCGCCCACATCGCCAGTGGCAAGGAGGGTTTCGATATCGCCTCAGGCCTCGCTTCCAACGGTTATGGAGAACACTCGCCGGGCAAGTACTCGATGGCGGCAGGGTTTGTCACCGAGCTCGTGATGACCGCGATATTTGTGATCATCATCCTCGGCGCCACCGATAAACGCGCACCACCCGGGCTGGCACCGATAGCCATCGGCCTGGGTCTGACCCTGATTCACTTGATCTCGATTCCGGTCACCAACACCTCGGTAAATCCAGCCCGCAGCACGGGGCCGGCGCTGATGGTCGGCGGCTGGGCGATTGCGCAGTTGTGGATGTTCTGGGTCGCGCCGTTGATTGGTGCGGTGGTCGGTGGCGGGATTTATCGATGGCTGGGCAAGGAAGAAACCTGAGGGGTGCCTGAGATCCCTTTGTAGGAGCTGCCGAAGGCTCGGGCCGCGATCGGACGATCTTTTGATCTTGATGTTCAAAAAACAAAATCAAAAGATCGCAGCCTTCGGCAGCTCCTACAGGGGATCTAGGTTTGGCGGTAGGGCAACGCGGTTTTCGCTTCCTCGGCGTAGGCAAGGATGCCGTCCCGTTCCTGTTGCAGGAAATCTTTCACCGCTGCTTTCAGACCGGGATGCCGCAGGTAATGCCATGAATGGGTGATCACCGGTTCGAAACCGCGGATCAACTTGTGTTCGCCCTGCGCCCCGGCATCGAAACGCTGAAAACCCTGGGCAATCGCATAATCCATCCCCTGATAAAAACAGGTCTCGAAGTGCAGCCGATCAAACTCCGCCAGACATCCCCAGTAACGCCCATAGAAACTGTCGCCGCCGACCAGGCTGAACGCCATCGCCACCGGCCGTGAGCCCTGTCTGGCCAGTACCACACGGATCGCTTCGGGCATGCGTTCGGCCAACAGACTGAAAAACTCCCGCGTCAGATACGGGGTCTGACGGCGCACCGCGTAGGTATTGGCGTAACAGGCGTAGACGAAATCCCACTGCAACTCGTCCAGTTCGCGCCCCTCCAGCCACTCAAATTCAAAGCCCTGCCCCGCCACCTGCTCGCGCTCCTTGCGCATCTGCTTGCGCTTGCGCGAACTGAGCACATCGAGGAAGTCCTGGAAGTCGCGGTAACCGCGATTCTGCCAGTGATACTGACAACCAATGCGTTGCAGCCAGCCTGGCTGTTCGGCCATCGCAGCGTCGGTGAAAGCGTCGGTGAAATTGATGTGCGCACTGGAAAGCCCTTCGATCTCCAGATAGCCGGGCAGGCTCTTGAGCAGTTCGAAACCGTCCTCGACATTGGCCGCCAGCAGGCGCGGGCCGCTGACCGGACTGAACGGCACGGCGGTCAACAGCTTGGGGTAGTAATCGATGCCGGCGCGGGCACAAGCGTCGGCCCAGCCGTGATCGAACACGTACTCGCCGTAGGAATGCCACTTGCGGTAACTGGGTAACGCGGCGATCAGACGATCGTCCTCGATGTGCAGCAAATGCTCAGGTTGCCAGCCGGTGTGGGGGCCAACGCTACCGCTGTCTTCCAGCGAACCGAGAAAAGCGTGGCGCAGAAATGGCTGGCTTTCAGGCACCAGTGCATCCCAGCTTGCCGAGGCGATTTGCGACAGGTTTTGCAGGCGTTGCAACGGCATCAACAAGCTCTCCACAACAGGACTTCAGCGCCCGGCGAGTATCGCCGATTGCGCGGCATTGCACACCCGCAATCGGCCGACAGCGCTCTAGATCAATAGTTCAGGGCGAATCGATATCGTCATCAAGCTGCCATCATCGTGCCACTGCTCTGTCATAAACGATCGCGATACTGGCGCCTGTTTTTAGAGCGCCGGGTTCTACCCGGACACTGTTTTCCGACCGTATGCGTCGGTTGTGCCCGGGATGGTTCAGCCATCCCTCTCATCTTCGGAGATTGCTATGCGTCTTGCTTCCACGAAAACTGCGGCGGCCCTGTGTGGCGGCCTGTTGCTGGCCATGAGTGTTCCGGCCAGTGCCGCAGTCGACGCCAAACTGCTCGACATGCTCAAGGCTAACGGTTCCATTTCCCAGGCGCAGTACATCGAACTGCAAACTGAACTGGCCAAGGATCAGAAGGCTCAGCAAATCGCGCAGCAGGCGCAGCAAGAGACCAACGAACAAGTCGCGGCTGTCGCGAAGAAGAGCACCGAACAAAGCGCTTTCGACCAGAAACTGGCCTGGGCCGCGAAGACCCAGTTCAAGGGCGACGTACGTATTCGTCAGGAAACCATCAAGATCGACGGCGAGCCGAACAACGGCGGCCGCGACAAGGATCGTCAGCGTATCCGTGCCCGTCTGGGTGCCTACACCGAGATCAACCCGCAGGTCGACACTGGCATTCGTATCGCCACCGGCGGCGGCGACGATGCCCGTTCCACCAACCAGGACCAGGACAACTACTTCGACAAGAAGCAGATCTGGCTTGACCTCGGCTACATCGACTACCACCCCGATCAAATCAAGAATCTGCACATCATCGGCGGCAAGATGCTGCAGCCGTGGGTCAGCATGGGCGACGTGATCTGGGACAGCGACATCAACCCGGAAGGTCTGGCCGTCACCTACAAATACCCGTTGGGCGGCAGCGCCGAACTGTTCGGCAGCCTGGGTAACTACAACCTCAAAGACAACGTCGACGGCGATGGCGTGCAATTCCGTCACGACTTGCGTCTGACCGCTGGCCAGTTGGGTAGCCGCTTCAACATCACCGACAACCTGAAAGTAACCGTGGGCGGCAGCGTCTACGCCTACCAGAATGACGAAGACAGCCGTTGCACCGGTACTTCCACGCCGTGCGCACTGGCGGTCAACGGCAACTCGGCCAACAACGAATTCCGTCTGTATGAAGGGTTCAGCCAGGTCGACATCGGCGGTCTGCCGATGCCACTGTCGTTCTACGGTCAGTACGTGAAGAACAACGATGCCGTGACCGATCAGGACACCGCATGGCTGTTGGGTGCCAAGTCGAAAGTCTTCGGCCTGAACCTCGATTACAACTATCGTGACGTGCAGCGCAACGCCGTGGTCGGCGCCTTCACCGACTCCGACTTCGCCAACGGCACCACCGATTCCCGTGGCCACAAGTTCAAGGTCGGTTACGACATCGACAAGAACTTCGCCATTGGCGCTACGTACTTCCTGACCAAGGCCGATTTCGCCAGCCGTACTCAGCGTGATGCTGACGCCAACACCCTGCAGCTGGACGCGGAAGCCAAGTTCTAAAACGCTTCACCCTATAGCCCGGTGCGGGCGGGACGATCCCCATCATCCGTTCGTTTCACCCGCACTGTGCTATTTCCTGTGTGGGAGCTGCCGAAGGCTGCGATCTTTTGATCTTGTTTTCAAAGATCAAGATCAAAAGATCGCAGCCTTCGGCAGCTCCTACAGGGGACTGTCTTTGCGTCGTTGCTCGGCCAGGCGTTCAGCCAACGCATCCACCCCCTCCTCCGGTTTCTCCGGCATCGCCTTCAAGGTCGCTTGCATCAAACGCATCTGACGAATGAAACGCCGACAGTTCGGGCAGAACATCAGGTGATGACGCACCATCAGCTTTTCGCGAAAGCTCAATTGGCCATCGAGATAATCGCTGGAGCGCGCCACTTGTTCCTTGCAGGTCAGCATTCCCCGGTCTCCTCAAAATGCTCCACGGTCGCGAAGACTTTCAGCCGCGCACGATGCAGCAGCACACGGACATTGGAGAGCGAGATCTCCAGAAGATTACAGATCTCTTCCAGCTCCAGCCCCTGGCGCTCACGCAACAGCAAAACGCTGCTTTGCAATTCCGACAGATTCAACAAGGTGTGCTCCAGACAGTCGCGCAATTCGCTCTCGGTCAGCAGCGCTTCCGGTGTGTCCTGGTGCCAGGCGAACGGGGCGACCAGCCAATGGCCGTCACCGGGAGAAAAGCGATCGTCGTCGATCGTGCCGTGGGGCGATGGCAAATCATCCATCAACACTTCCCGGCGATTTTGTTTATAACGACTTTTGGCTGAGTTGGCCGTGATGGTCAACAGCCAGGTCTTGAGACTGGAGCGACCTTCGAAACCGGCGATGTGGCGAACCACCGACAGCCAGGCGTCCTGCACCACTTCTTCGACATGACGCTGGCCGACAATGGCATACGCCACGGCGCGCATGGCGCTCTGATACGTCGTCACCAGTTCCTTGAAAGCCTGTTGCTCACCTGCCAGCAGGCGCGCAAGCAGTTGGGTGTCGTCAGCCGCCATCCAAAAATCTCCTTGTGCCGATTCCGAAAATGATAGCGGCAGGTTTTCACCTGCCGCCATTTCCGAAAAATTACAGCGTTTGAGCCGATTCGGATGTAGGAAAGGTCGGCGCGATTAAGGGGAAATTAAACCCTTATCAACGCTTGCGCAGAATCACGCTGCCGATCGAATAACCCGCGCCGAACGAACTCAGCACCGCCAGCGAACCGCTCGCCAGATCATCCTGATACTTGTGGAAAGCAATCACCGAACCCGCCGAGCTGGTGTTGGCGTAGGTGTCGAGAATCACCGGGGCTTCTTCTTCGGTGGCTTCGCGACCCAGCAGCTTGCGCACGATCAGGTGATTCATGCTCAGGTTGGCCTGGTGCAGCCAGAAGCGTTTCACATCGCCGACGTTGAGCTGGTTCTCTTGCAGATGCTCGCCGATCAGTTCGGCAACCATCGGGCAGACATCCTTAAACACCTTGCGGCCTTCCTGCACGAACAGCTTGTCGCGGGCACCGATGCCCTCTTCCGCTGCGCGGTTGAGGAAGCCGAAGTTGTTGCGGATGTTGTTGGAGAACTTGGTCAGCAGCTTGGTGCTGACCACGTCGAACTGGTGCTTGGACGTCGCGGTGTCAGCACGTTCGATGATCACCGCAGTGGCGGCGTCGCCGAAGATGAAGTGGCTGTCGCGGTCACGGAAGTTCAGGTGACCGGTGCAGACTTCCGGGTTGACCATCAGGATCGCCCGGGCCTGGCCCAGTTGCACGCTGTTGGCGGCGGCCTGAATGCCGAAGGTTGCCGAAGAGCAGGCCACGTTCATGTCGAAACCGAAGCCCTGAATGCCCAGCGCTTCCTGGACTTCGATGGCGATGGCCGGGTAAGCACGTTGCAGGTTGGAGCAGGCAACGATCACGCCGTCGATATCAGCGGCGGTTTTACCGGCGCGCTGCAAGGCTTGTTCGGCAGCGCCGATGGCCATCTGGCACAGCACCGACCATTCGTCGTTGGAGCGCTCCGGCAGGCGCGGGGCCATGCGTTGTGGATCAAGGATGCCGTCCTTGTCCATGACAAAGCGGCTCTTGATGCCCGAGGCTTTTTCGATGAACGCGGCGCTGGATTCGGTCAGTGCCTGGACTTCGCCGCTGGCAATGGCCTCGGCGTTGTCGGCGTTGAACTGGGCGACGTAGGTATTGAAAGACTGCACCAGCTCTTCGTTGGAGATGCTGTTGGCCGGGGTGTACAGGCCGGTGCCGCTGATGACGACGTTATGCATGGTCGTTTCTCTAATCTGTTCAGGCAGAAAGTGCTGGAACCGTCGTACCAACACACAAAGGGTCTATTCCCATCCGGGGGACGCAAACCTGGCATCGCTTTATTCCGTCTCGCACCACGGCCGAAGGCTCTGGGTCGCGAAACCGGCGTTTATGGTCGCGAAGTTTGCCATAAACGGGGCCTTTTGGCGCCTTTCTCAAGATCAACACCAATCCCCTGTGGGATTGTGCAGGTCTCCAGGTCAGGGTTCTACCTGGCTCCACTGCTTGCTCAGGCGCTTGTCGGAAATCGGCACCTTGGTGCCCAACTGCTGGGCGAAAAGCGACACCCGGTATTCCTCCAGCCACCAGCGATACAACTCAAGCTGCGGATCGCGTTTGCCTTCCTGCGCATGTTTCGCCGCGCGGGTCTGGTATTGCGCCCAGAAGCCGGCGAGTTCGCCGCTCCAGACGCGATCCTTCTGCACCTGCGCACCGAGTTTCTCGAAACGCTGCTCGACGGCTTTCAGGTAACGCGGCAGTTCCTTGAGCCATTGCATCGGCGTCTCGCGGACAAAACCCGGGTAAACCAGATTGTTGATCTGCTGCTTGATGTCGTTCAACGCCACGGCCTGGGCCAGATCGATCTTGCCCTTGAAGCGCTTTTGCAGACCGTGCCAGACCTTGAGGATCTCCAGCGTCAGCCGCGCCACCCGTTCGGCATGCTCGGTCCAGCTGCCGCGTTTGCGCTCGGCCAATGCCGCCAACCCGGCGCCATCACGCGGCAGCGGGTCTTCGCCCTCAAGAATGCAGCTGTCGAGGCTGGCCAACAGAATGTCTTCGACCAGCGCATCGACCCGGCCCAGTTCGCGATAGAGCAGGCCCAACTCGGTCTGCCCCGGCAACTTGCTGCGCAGGAATTTCGCCGGTTCTGCCAGTTGCTGCATCAACAACCGCTGCAAGGCGCGACGGTGCTGGAATTCGGCTTCGGCCGGGGTCGAGAAGCGCCCCTCCTTGACCGTACCGCCCTCCTCGACCAGCGCCGGATACACCGTCATCGACAGCCCGGCGATCTTCTGTTGAGTCTTTTCCGCCACCGGCGCAAAGACTTTGGCCTCGACCGGCTGCTGGCTTTTCGCAGTTTGCGGCACGGCCAACGCGGCCTGGCTGGCTTCGGCAAACCGCGCGGTCAGCTCGGCCAGATCGCGCCCCTCACCGAGGAACTTGCCCTGGCCGTCGACGATTTCCAGGTTCATCCGCAGATGTCCTTCAACGCCTTGCTCAGCTTCCGCCCACGCTTCATCGCTGACCCGCGCGCCGGTCATGCGCAACAGCTCACGGCCCAGCGCTTGCGGCAACGAGCCTTCGGCAAAGGTCATGCGCTGCAAGGCAGCCTTGATGAAGTCCGGCACCGGCACAAAATTCTTGCGCAGCGCTTTCGGCAGGTTGCGCACGAGGGCGATGCACTTGGCCTCGATCAGCCCCGGCACCAGCCACTCCAGTCGTTCTGGCGGCAACATCGGCAGCAGCGGCGCCGGCACACGCAGGGTCACACCGTCGCGCGGGTGATTGGGTTCGAAGTGAAAGGTCAGCGCCAGTTCCAGATCACCGATGTGCAGGGTGTCCGGGTAATCGCGCGCGGTGACTTCACTGGCCTCGCGAGCAAGCACGTCTTCTTCGCGCATGATCAACAACTGCGGATCTTTCTGACTGTTGATGCGATACCAACTGTCGAACGTCGCGGTCTGGTGAATCTCCGCTGGCAGCCGCGCATCGTAGAACGCGTACAAGGTTTCTTCGTCAGCGAGAATGTCGCGGCGACGGGCCTTGGCTTCCAGTTCGTCGAGCTGTTCCAGCAGTTGCTGGTTGGCCGTCAGGCACTTGGCTCTGGACTGAATCTCGCCACGCACCAGACCTTCACGGATAAACAGCTCACGCGAAACGACGGGATCGACCGGACCGTAATGCACCGGCCGGCGGCCGACCACGATCAGCCCGAACAGGGTGATCTGTTCAAACGCCACGACTTGGCCGCGCTTCTTCTCCCAATGCGGTTCGAAGTGATTTTTCTTGATCAGGTGCCCGGCCAGCGGCTCAATCCAGTCGGCGTCGATCTTCGCGACCATGCGCGCGTATAGCTTGGTGGTTTCCACCAGTTCGGCGGTCATCAGCCATTGCGGGCGCTTCTTGCCGATGCCCGACGATGGATGAATCCAGAAGCGGCGCTGACGGGCGCCGAGGTAATCGCCATCTTCGGTTTTCTGACCGATCTGGCTGAGCAGACCAACCAGCACCGCTTTGTGCAGTTTCGGATAATCCGCCGGCTCTTTGTTCAGGCTCAGCTGCATGTCGCGGCAGATCAGGCTCAACTGACGGTGGGAATCGCGCCATTCGCGCAAGCGTAGATAGTTGAGGAAATTCTTGCGGCACCAGTTGCGTAGCGGACTCGCGGTCAACGCCTGGCGCTGCTCCTCAAAACCACGCCACAGATTAACCAAACCGGCGAAGTCCGAATCGATGTCTTTCCATTGCGCGTGGGCCTGATCGGCGGCTTGCTGACGCTCCGGCGGACGCTCGCGCGGGTCCTGGATCGACATGGCACTGGCGACGATCAGCACTTCTTGCAGGCTGCCAAGTTTTGCCGCTTCAAGCAGCATGCGGCCCATGCGCGGATCGACCGGCAAGCGCGCCAACTGACGGCCCAGCGGCGTCAGTTGGCTGTTTCGGTCAACCGCCGAGAGTTCTTGCAGCAGGTTGAAACCGTCGCTGATCGCCTTGCCATCCGGCGGCTCGATAAACGGGAATGCAGTAATTTCGCCAAGGCGCAGATGCAGCATCTGCAGGATTACGGCGGCAAGGTTGGTGCGCAGAATTTCCGGATCGGTAAATTCCGGGCGCCCGTTAAAATCTTCTTCGCTGTACAAGCGAATGCAGATACCCGGCTCGACCCGGCCGCAACGACCCTTTCGCTGATTGGCGCTGGCCTGGGAAATCGCCTCGATCGGCAGGCGCTGCACCTTGGCGCGATAGCTGTAACGGCTGATGCGCGCGGTGCCGCTGTCGATCACGTAACGGATGCCCGGCACGGTCAGCGAGGTCTCGGCGACGTTGGTCGCCAACACCACGCGACGGCCCGGGTGCGACTGGAAAATCCGCTGCTGCTCGGCCGGCGACAGGCGCGCGTACAACGGCAGGATTTCAGTGTGTTTGATCTGGGCCTTGCGCAGCATGTCGGCGGCGTCGCGAATCTCGCGCTCGCCCGGCAAGAACACCAGCACATCACCGGGGCTGCGCCGTTCGCTGCGCTCGTAAGCGGCGATTTCGTCGAGGGTCGCGAGGATCGCCTGATCCACCGTCAGGTCATCCTCGACGCGGTTGCCCTCTTCGTCCTGCTCCAGCGTCAGCGGGCGATACCAGGTGTCCACCGGGAAAGTACGGCCCGACACCTCAACGATCGGCGCATCGTCGAAGTGCTTGGAAAAGCGCTCCAGATCAATGGTCGCCGAAGTGATGATGACTTTCAGATCCGGGCGACGCGGCAGCAGGGTTTTCAGGTAACCGAGCAGGAAGTCGATATTGAGACTGCGTTCGTGGGCTTCGTCGACGATGATCGTGTCGTAGCGTTCGAGGTAGCGGTCATTCTGGGTTTCCGCGAGCAGGATGCCGTCGGTCATCAGTTTGATCAGGGTGTTGGAATCGCTTTGATCTTCGAAACGCACCTGATAGCCGACCAGCGATCCGAGCGGCGTGCCGAGCTCTTCAGCAACGCGGCTGGCAACGCTGCGTGCAGCGATTCGGCGTGGCTGGGTGTGGCCGATCAAGCCATGCTGACCGCGACCGATTTCCAGACAGATCTTCGGCAACTGGGTGGTTTTGCCCGAGCCGGTTTCGCCGGCGATGATCAGCACCTGATGCTGCTCCAGCGCCTTCTTGATTTCGTCGCGCTTGGCCGCAATCGGCAAACTGTCGTCGTAACGAATCACCGGCAGGCTCGCCTTGCGCGCCAGCACCTGATCACAGGACGCCTGCATGCGCGTCACCCACTGGGCCAGCTTGGCCTCGTCGGGTTTCTTGCGCAGCTCAAGCAACTGCCGCCGCAGCCGGTGACGGTCGGCGAGCATGGCGTGATCGAGGTTTTTCAGCAGTTTGTCGATGGAGGGCGATTCGTCGGTCATCGGGTAGGCAATTCGGTCGTCTATTTATGCAGGGGGCGGATTGTCGCAGATTTGGCGGATTTGTGGCGTGTCAGGGGGATTGCTGCCCTCACCCTAGCCCTCTCCCAGAGGGAGAGGGGACCGACCGAGTCAACTTTGCCAGCTTCGCCGACCTGAACGTGCATCACTGAATCCACAATCGCCAACATCTTTCAGGTCGGCGCTTGGCGCAAGACACCTCGGTCGGCCCCCTCTCCCCCTGGGAGAGGGCTGGGGTGAGGGTTTCAGGGCTTACTCGTTATCCAAGCCTCTGCGCCGATACGGAAAGACATCAATAACCTTCCCCGCCCGAATCGCCTCCTGCAGGCTCTTCCAGTAATCGGCGTTATACAACTCGCCATGCAACTGATCGAACAGCTTGCGCTGCCCGGAATCGGCAAACAGAAACGGCGGAAACTCCTCGGGAAAGACATCCAGCGGCCCGATCGAATACCACGGCTCGGAGGCCATTTCGTCCTCCGGCGTACGCGGCGCGGGGATATGGCGGAAGTTGGCTTCGGTCAGGAAGCAAATTTCGTCATAGTCATAAAACACCACCCGCCCATGCCGGGTGACGCCAAAGTTTTTCAACAGCATGTCGCCGGGAAAGATGTTCGCCGCCGCCAATTGCTTGATCGCCAGACCGTAGTCCTCCAGCGCCTCGCGCACCTGCGCATCGTTGGCATTTTCCAGATAGAGATTGAGCGGGGTCATCCGCCGCTCGGTCCAGCAGTGACGGATCAGCACCGTCTCGCCTTCCACCGATACCGTGGACGGCGCGACTTCCAGCAGCTCTTCCAGACACGCCGGATCAAACTTGCTCAGCGGAAAACGGAAGTCGGCAAACTCCTGGGTATCGGCCATGCGCCCTACCCGGTCGACGCTTTTCACCAGCCGGTATTTTTCGATCACCGTGGCGCGGTCGACGTTTTTCGACGGTGAAAAACGGTCCTTGATGATTTTGAACACGGTGTTGAAACCCGGCAGGGTAAACACGCTCATGACCATGCCGCGCACGCCCGGCGCCATGATGAACTGGTCATCAGTGTTGGCCAGATGATTGATCAGTGCTCGGTAGAACTCGGATTTACCGTGCTTGTAGAAACCGATCGAGGTGTAGAGCTCGGCAATGTGCTTGCCCGGCAAGATGCGCCGCAGGAAACCGATGAACTCCGCTGGCACCGGCACGTCGACCATGAAGTACGAGCGGGTGAACGAGAAGATGATCGACACATCGGCTTCGTCGGTGATCAACGCATCGATCTGAATCCCGCGCCCTTCGCGGTGCAGCAATGGAATCACCAGTGGCCATTGTTCGTCGCGGGTGTAAATGCGCCCGACCAGGTACGCGCCCTTGTTGCGGTACAGCACCGAGGAAAACAGCTCGACACTCAGTTCCGGGTCTTTGCACACCCAGTCCGGCAGGTTCTCGCGCAATTGTGCTTCGAGGCGAAGCAAATCGCCGGGCAGATCGGCGTAATCCTCGCTGAAACGATAGTCGGCAAAAATGCTCGCGAGCATCCCCGACAACTGCCCTTGCGGTTTATACGTACGGGTTTGCGCGGCGCGGGCACGGCGCAGGCTCGGGCGCGTGGTGTGGATGAACATGCAGCCGTCGCTGATCAGGTCATGGCTGAACAGCCCGCAGAAAATCGAGTTGTACCAGGTCTCGGACAGCTCATCGTCGAAGCGCAGGTCGATAACGCTAATGTAGGCGCTTTTCACCAGCGGCCAGCAGCTGACATTCATCAGCGTGTCGTCGTCGAAATACTCGCGCAGGCGGGCGATGGTTTCGCCGACCTTTTCTTCGTAGAGATTGATCCGCGCTGCCGACGCCGTTTGCGTCTCCTGCCAGCGGGCCTGTTCGAAGCGTTCCCGGGCGCCGTCGGTGATACGCCGGAAATGCTCGCGGTAATCGTCAAAGCCATCGAGGATCATCCGGGCGATGTCGGTGGCTGGCCATTGCTGCGGCATAGATAAGACCTCGGCGTAGGTGTGGAAATCTGTGCCTGAGCTTAGTCACGCAAGCGTGTGCGCGTGAAGTGCAATTTCGGCCAAATCCGCGTCAGGGTTGTACAGCGACGCAGTTTTTAGCAAAGTTTTTTTAATCGACCGTTCGGTCAATTAATCACCTCATCGGTCGTTCTTGCAGCCCTGCGCCAACCCGCTAATTCTCTGGGCTTCGGATCCAATACTGATCAGACGCCTCTAGCTCGTGGCTTTGCTGCAAATTCACTTACCGCCGGCGGCGCATGCAGATTGGTCTTACCAAAATAGTGGCACTTTGATATACAGCCCGCCGTTACCCGCCTCATAACAAGATCCTCGCTGACGAGGACGACCTCCCCCATCAAAGATCAAGGAGCACACTGATGTCTATCCGGAATCTGCGCATAGGTTTGCGCGCCAGTTTGAGCTTTGCCGTTTTGGCCAGTCTGCTGGTGGTGGTCGGCCTGTTCGGGCTGGGCCAGATGAAAACCCTGCGCGAAAGTGCCACGGTGATTGAAGAATCCTGGATGCCGAGCATCGAGAGCATCCATGACGCGGCGGCGAACATCGCCAGCATCCGTCTCGAATCGTTGCGCTTGATCACCAGCACCCAGCCTGCCGTGCGCGACAGAAGCAAAGGCATCATCAAGGCGCAGCGCGAGGAATTGCTCAAGCGCCTTACCGATCACAAAACCCTGCTCGCCAGCGAGGAAGAACGGGTGATGCTCGACGGTTTGAATGCCAACACCGCCAAGTACATGAGCATCCTCGAACAAATCATCGGCCAGATCGACGCCGGACAGAGTGAACAGGCCTACACGCGTCTTAACAATGAATTGGCACCACAGGGAACGGTACTCGACAAGGCACTCGAGCAGATGATCTCGTTCAATCAGCAGGGCGCCGATGCCGCTGCTGATGCCGCCGCCGCGATGTACCAACGGGCATTGTGGATCGTCGCAATCATCATCGTGGTCGCCCTGATTGCCACGCTGCTGTTGGCCTGGCAACTGACACGCAGCATCACCACGCCGATCAATCAGGCACTGGATGTGGCGCGGCGCATTGCGGCCGGCAATCTCAGTGGCGAAATCATCAGTAGCGGCAAAGATGAGGCGTCGCAGCTGCTCGACGCCTTGGCCGAGATGCAGGGCAATCTGCGCTCGACCATCCGCGGTATCAGCGAATCGGCGCAGCAACTGGCCTCCGCTGCCGAGGAAATGAGTTCGGTGATGGAGCAAAGTACTCGCGGACTGCAGCAGCAGAATGATCAGATCGAACAAGCCGCCACGGCAGTCACCGAGATGAGCACAGCGGTGGATGAAGTCGCCGCCAACGCCGTGTCCAGCGCCGAGGCGTCCGCCGCCTCCAATGAAGACAGCAAGCACGGCCATGTACAGGTCAGCGAAACCATCAGCTCGATTCAACAACTGGTCGATGCGGTACTCGGCGCATCGGAGCAAGCCGAGGGCCTGGCCACTCAGGCGCAGGACATCAGCAAAGTGCTGGAGGTGATTCGCGGAATTGCCGGGCAGACCAATCTGCTGGCGCTCAATGCGGCGATCGAAGCGGCTCGGGCCGGTGAAGCCGGGCGCGGCTTTGCCGTGGTCGCCGATGAAGTGCGTTCGCTGGCCCAACGCACGCAGAACTCCACCGAAGAAATCGAGCTGATGATCAGCAGCATCCAGCAAGGTACGGGGTCGACCGTGGGTGCGTTGCAGAGCAGTGCTGAGCAGGCGGGTCAGACGTTGCGCCGCGCCAACAGCGCCGGTCAGGCACTGGAAAAAATCACCGCGTCGATCTCGCAGATCAACCAACGCAACCTGGTGATCGCCAGTGCGGCCGAGCAGCAGGCATTGGTGGCGCGTGAGGTCGATCAGAATCTGGTGACCATCCGCGACCTCTCGGCCCAGACCGCCGCTGGCGCCACTCAGACTTCGGCGGCGAGCCAGGAACTGTCGCGTCTGGCCGTCGATCTCAACGGCCTGGTGACACGCTTTGTGATCTGATCGGAAAGTTGCATGCCCCAATAGCGGTTGCCTTCGTCAGGGCGCTCGGCAACACTCTCGTCCCGATCAAGGAAGGAGACCCGCCGTGAGCCCTGTCGATATTTTCCGTATGTTGTCGCTGGCGGCCATCTGGGGCGCGAGTTTTCTGTTCATGCGCATTATTGCGCCGGTGATCGGCACGATCCCGACCGGGTTCTTTCGCGTGTCGATTGCAGCCGTTGGCCTGTTGGTAATCCTTGGGCTGATGCGCGTGCGCTGGGATTTCAAAGGCAAACTGAAAACCGTGATGCTGCTCGGCGTCATCAACTCGGGAATTCCGGCGACGCTGTATTCCGTTGCGGCCCAGGTACTGCCAGCCGGCTACTCAGCGATTTTCAATGCCACCACGCCGTTGATGGGCGTACTGATTGGCGGATTGTTCTTCAGTGAAAAACTCTCCGCAGCCAAGTTGGGTGGGGTGTTTCTCGGGTTATTCGGTGTTGGCGTGCTGACCCGCGCCGGACCCGTGGCGTTCGACTTGCAGCTGTTGATGGGCGCCGTCGCCTGTCTGCTCGCAACCACTTGTTATGGTTTCGCCGGATTCCTCGCGCGGCGCTGGCTGGATCAGGCCGGAGGACTGGACAGTCGTCTGTCGGCGCTGGGCAGCATGCTCGGTGCGACGTTGTTCCTGTTGCCGTTGTTCACTTATAGCGTGATCAGCGCTCCGCCCGTCAGTTGGGGCGGCTGGAATGTCTGGCTGTCGCTGCTCGGTCTTGGTCTGGGCTGCACAGCGTTCGCCTACATCATTTACTTCCGCCTGCTGAGCTCGATCGGCCCGGTGAAATCGATGACCGTGACCTTCATGATTCCGCCGTTCGGGGTTTTGTGGGGGGCGTTGTTGCTGGATGAGCCGTTGTCGATGGCGCATATCTACGGTGGCGTGCTGATTGCGGCGGCGTTGTGGTTGGTGTTGAAGCCGGCGGTGGTGAAGCCGGCTGAGGTGCCGGCCCGATAAATTTGTGCTGTGGCCAAGACGGCCATCGCGAGCAGGCTCACTCCTCCAATTGGAATGCGTTCCCCTGTAGGCGTGAGCCTGCTCGCGATCGGCGGCCTAAAAGCCGCCACCTGACGATCTGTTAGCTGGTTTTACGGAACACAAACGCCAGACCGACAATGATCAACAGCATCCCCAGCACACTCAACGCTGCCAGGCGATTGCCGAAAATCAGATAATCCATCACCGCCGTCACCGCCGGCACCAGATAGAACAAACTGGTGACATTCACCAGATTGCCCCGCGCGATCAGGCGATACAGCAACAGCGTCGCCAGCACCGAGACCACCAGCCCCATCCACAACACCGGCACGATGAAACCTGTGCTGTGTTCAAAATGAAATGGCTGGAACGGCACGAAAATCCCGCACAACAACAGCCCGGCCAGATACTGCACCGGCAGCGTACCGAGAGGATTGTCGGTGATGCGCTTCTGCATGATCGAACCCAGCGTCATGCTCGCCAGCGCCAGCAACCCAAACAGCATTCCCGCCCAGGACATCCCGGCAAGACCAATGCCCTGGTACACCACCATGATCAGCCCCGCCAGCCCCAGCGCCAAACCGAACAGGCGGCTGGCCGAGCGCTGCCGCTCCATCAAGACCACGGTGAGAATCGGCTGCACACCCATGATGGTCGCCATCACACCGGGGGTGACTTTGGTGTTGAGCGCCAATAGATAGAAAATCTGATAGGCCCCCAACAACACCACGCCCGTGGCGATCGCAAACAACATCGGCCGCCCGCCCTTGGGCAACTTCAATTTGAGCAACGGCGCCAGCAACACCAGCCCGCACAAGGCAATCGCGAAGCGAATCAGCAGAAAGGCAAACGGGGAAGCATGGGCCAGGCCCCATTTGGAGAAGATCGCACCGCTGCTCCACAGCAGAACGAACAGGCTCGTGGACGTCGCCGCGAGCGCGGATTTTTTCGACAGGACAAACATGAATACCACCTGTAGTCAGGCAAGAAGCCAACTCAGCCGAAGCTGAAATTCAGTAGGTTTTTCTGGCGGGCGGCAGGACTCTGCAGACAGTGCTGATCAGTCCGAAACGCCAACGCCCGGCGGTGATACGACTGCGCACACCGGCGTGCTACTGACAGGTGGGGGGTAATGACTGATCTGCTTGGGCTGCTGATTCCCGCACGGCACCACGACAGCGTTGACCGCTGAATCGACTACCGCGTTGATGAGGGATGCAGGCATTGGGGCAGATCTTTTTGAGAGTGTGGAAGGTGAGGCATACGACTCACGAGCGCCGACTATAACCAGCGTGGGACATGGATTGCAATGATTTGGACAAAGGGCCAGCAGGGACAGTTGGCCGCAAGGTGAATAGGCTGGATTGCAATCGCGACACCCAACCATGGGGGACAAGGAATGCACAGGATCTCCTCTTTACCGGCAGCTGGGTTTTGAATTCGATTCAGAGGGTAGGCTTGTGAAGCTAATTTGGTAAGACTAGTATCGGACAACTGCTCATTTAATGATCAACGCCGGAGGCACCATGAAGGCTGCCGATGAAAAAAGGGCGCCAGGCGCCAGATCGATAAAAGCTGTTAGAAAACGCTCTTCCGGAAAGTTGTCTGAACGGGAGTTGCACCGAATCAGAGAAGCATTGGTGAATCCAGCTGCGGTAGAGCCAGGAGGCGTGCTCGCTGGCGCTTCGTTCACCTTCTCTTCATAAAAAAAACCGCTCTCAAGGAACGGTTTTTTATTACAACATCCAGCCTTAACCAAACAGCCAATACCCCAACAACGTCAACACCGCCACTGCCAGCACCGGCCGCATCACGCGGTAAGCCTTCGGATGACGGCGTTTCCACTGTTTGACCACGCCACTGAACTTGTCACTGAAGCTCTTGCTCCAGGCGTAGGCCTGATTGATCCCGCCAACGCGTTCATCGTCGAGGTTCTGCGGTGCGGTGGCACGGCCGAGCCAGGCGCTGATCGAGCGGTTGATGCGAGTCATCAGACGGTTGCTCAGCGGACGCTCGACGTCGCAGAACAGGATCACGCGGGTTTTGTCGGTTTCATTCTTGACCCAGTGCACGTAGGTCTCGTCGAACATCACGTCTTCGCCGTCACGCCAGGCGTACACCTGACCATCAACGAAGATCCGGCAATCGTCGGAGTTCGGCGTCGACAGGCCGAGGTGATAACGCAGTGAACCGGCAAACGGATCACGATGCGGGTTCAGGTGACTGCCACCCGGCAGCAACGCGAACATCGCGCCTTTGACGTTGGGAATCGCACTGACCAGCGCCACGGTTTTCGGGCAGAGAGTTTCGGCCGATGGCAGCGGTTTGTCGTACCACTTGAGGTAGAAACGTTTCCAGCCCTTCTTGAAGAACGAACCGAAACCGGCGTCGTTGTTCTTTTCCGCCGCGCGAATGTAGCCTTCATCGAAGAGATGCATGGCTTCGTCGCGAATGGTTTCCCAGTTGTCGCGCAGCACGTCCAGTTCCGGGAATTTGCTGCGATCCAGATACGGCTTGGACGGCACGCCGGAGAACAGGTACATCAAGGCGTTGTACGGGGCGAACAGCGCCGAGTGGTTGACGAACTGGCGCAGAACCGGCAAACGCGCCTTGCCGCGCAAATGCACATACAGGATGCTGCCCACGAACAGCAGCAGCACCAATACCTTGGCGGCTAACGAAAAGGTCATCAACGACTCCTTGAATAAAGACAACGCTGCGCAATGCCCTTTACCCGGCATGGCAGCCGGCCATGATAAACACTACCGGCGCCGGGCAAAACCCGTTCAACCCAAGATTCAGTGTTAAGAATTGCGCAACAAAGCATTTATTAGCATATCGATCCTGAACCCCGGCTGACCTGAATCAACTCGGTTACTGCTGCGTCTCCTGTTCGGTAAACAGATCACTGAACAACATGCTCGACAGATAACGCTCGCCGGAGTCCGGCAGAATCACGACGATAGTCTTGCCCTGCATCTCCGGCGTCTCTGCCAGACGCACCGCCACGGCCATCGCCGCACCGCAAGAGATACCGCACAAAATCCCTTCTTCCTGCATCAGACGCAGCGCCATGGCCTTGGACTCGTCGTCGGTGACCTGCTCGACCCGGTCAACCATCGACAGATCAAGGTTCTTCGGCACAAAACCGGCACCGATGCCCTGAATCTTGTGCGGGCTCGGTTTGATCTCTTCACCGGCCAGCGCCTGGGTGATCACCGGCGAGGACATCGGCTCCACGGCTACCGACAGAATCGGCTTGCCTTGGGTATTCTTGATATAACGCGAAACGCCAGTGATGGTTCCACCGGTGCCGACGCCAGCGACCAGTACATCGACAGCGCCGTCGGTATCGTTCCAGATTTCCGGGCCGGTGGTTTTTTCGTGAATCGCCGGGTTGGCCGGGTTGTCGAACTGCGCCGGCATGAAATATTTGTCGGCGTCGCTGGCGACGATCTCGGCAGCCTTTTCGATAGCCCCTTTCATGCCCTTGGCCGGCTCGGTCAGCACCAGTTCGGCACCCAATGCCTTGAGGACCTTTCGGCGCTCGATGCTCATCGAGGCCGGCATGGTCAGCATCAATTTGTAACCACGGGCAGCAGCAACAAATGCCAGGCCAATCCCTGTGTTACCCGATGTAGGCTCGACAATGGTCATGCCCGGCTTGAGTTTGCCGCTGCTTTCGGCGTCCCAGATCATGTTGGCGCCGATCCGGCACTTGACCGAATAACCGGGGTTGCGCCCCTCGATCTTGGCCAGAATGGTCACGCCACGCGGCGCGATGCGGTTGATCTGCACCAGCGGCGTGTTGCCGATGGAATGGGCGTTGTCAGCAAAAATACGGCTCATGGCTGGGTCCTTATGCAGCATTGAATTCAGCGTTCCAAGGTAAGCCTGTTGCCCATCACAGTCCAGTCGGGTCGAACGTCTGCGCGACGTAACAGTCAATCGCTTACATCGTCAGGGAATTGCCGTCATGAAGCGTCGCTACAGCTGGCCATTAGGGATTTTTGCCGTCGTCGTTGTGTTGCTGATCGCGCTGCATATCGCGCTGCCTTACATGGTGCGCGACTACCTGAACGGCAAACTCGCGGACATGGGTGACTATCGGGGCCAGATCACTGATGTCGATCTGGCCCTATGGCGCGGCGCCTACAAGATCAACGGGCTGAAAATCGTCAAGGTCGACGGCAAGGTACCGGTACCATTCGTCAACGCACCGCTGATCGATCTGGCAGTCAGTTGGCATTCGCTGTGGTACGACCATGCCGTCGTGGCGCAGGTGAGATTCGTAAATCCTGAAGTCAATTTCGTCGATGGTGGCGCTAACAAACAGAACTCACAAACAGGTCAAGGCACCGACTGGCGCGCGCAACTGGGCAAATTGCTGCCGATCACTCTCGACGAAGTACAGATTCAGGACGGCAAGATCAGTTTCCGCAACTTCAATTCAAAACCTCCAGTGAACATGAACGCGACCAATGTCGACGCGAGCATCTACAACCTGACCAATGTGGTCGACAAACAGGGCAAACGCGACGCCCGTTTCGAAGGTAAAGCCTTGCTGCTGGGCCACGCACCGCTGGAAACCACTGCCACGTTCGACCCCCTGAGCAATTTCGAAGACTTCGAATTCCGCCTGCGTGCCAAAGACATCGAACTCAAGCGCATGAACGACTTCGCCTCGGCCTACGGCAAGTTCGACTTCAACGCTGGCCACGGTGATGTGGTAATCGAGGCCAAAGCCAAGAAAGCCCAGGTCAACGGCTATATCAAACCGCTGCTGCGCGACGTCGAAGTGTTCAACTGGCAACAAGACGTTGAGAACAAGAACAAGAGCATCTTCCGCTCGGTCTGGGAGGCATTGGTGGGCGGGACGGAAACCGTGCTGAAGAATCAGGCGAAAAACCAGTTCGCCACCAAGGTCGAACTCAGCGGCAACGTGCATCAGCAAAATATCAGCGCGTTCGAAGCGTTTTTGCAGATTTTACGCAATGGTTTCGTACAGGCATTCAACGCCCGGTATGAGCGGCCGAAGCCTGATGCGGGTTAGGGTTCATTTCTGGAAAGCATCCAGATATAGAGTATCAGCGCCAATCTGAATATCCGGGGCAGGCCATTCAACGGTCCAACCTTCGTCGCCCAAGATGGCAGTCGCAAAGACTTGGGGATCAAGCAAGGGCTGCAACTGCTTATACGTTTGAATATCTCGACTCAAATCGAGTGTCAGCGCTCGGCCATCAACAAAGCAGAGTGCAAGCCGGCTATCAGATAGCGCAGTAACTGCCGCCAAGCGTGGTCGTTCCATGGATAGCATCAATTCGGCGCCTCCGGGCACATGGGGACTGCTTCGCAGCCCAGCGGGAGCAAGCTCCTTCGCCACAGACTCAGTGGACATCCTGAAGGCTATCGTCAAATCAACGAGGCCTGAATACTGGCCATCGGCCGAGACTGAGTCAACATGTGACGCCCCATTCAGAGACTGAATAAGCCGTCTGCGTTCACAGTCGACCGGGCTGCGCGTTATAGTCGGGCATCCGATTATTTCGCCCCCGCCCTGCCCGTCAGGTCGGCGTTACCGTTCGAGGATTAGCAGATGAAGTTCGAAGGCACCCAGGCCTACGTCGCCACCGATGACCTGAAGCTGGCGGTCAACGCCGCCATCACCCTGGAGCGGCCGCTGCTGGTCAAGGGCGAGCCAGGCACCGGCAAGACCATGCTCGCCGAACAACTGGCCGAATCGTTCGGCGCCAAGTTGATCACCTGGCACATCAAGTCCACCACCAAGGCTCATCAGGGCCTCTACGAGTACGATGCGGTCAGCCGTCTGCGCGACTCGCAACTGGGCAATGAGAAAGTCCACGATGTGCGCAACTACCTGAAGAAGGGCAAGCTCTGGGAGGCTTTCGAGTCCGAGGAGCGGGTCATTCTGCTGATCGACGAGATCGACAAGGCCGACATCGAGTTCCCCAACGACCTGCTGCAAGAACTCGACAAGATGGAGTTCTACGTTTACGAGATCGACGAGACCATCAAAGCGAAGAAGCGCCCGATCATCATCATTACCTCCAACAACGAGAAAGAGCTGCCGGACGCTTTCCTGCGCCGCTGCTTCTTCCATTACATCGCCTTCCCCGACCGCACCACCCTGCAAAAAATCGTCGACGTGCACTACCCGGACATCAAGAAGGATCTGGTCAGCGAAGCGCTGGACGTGTTCTTTGACGTGCGCAAGGTGCCAGGCCTGAAGAAGAAGCCATCGACCTCGGAACTGGTCGACTGGCTGAAGCTGCTGATGGCCGACAACATTGGCGAAGCGGTGTTGCGCGAACGCGATCCAACCAAAGCGATTCCGCCACTGGCCGGCGCACTGGTGAAGAACGAACAGGACGTGCAACTGCTTGAGCGCCTGGCGTTCATGAGCCGTCGCGGCACCCGTTAAGAGGCTGATGCCATGTTGCTCAACCTGTTCAATGAAATGCGTGCAGCCAAGGTGCCGGTGTCGGTGCGCGAGCTGCTCGACCTGATCAACGCGCTGAAACAGCGCGTGACTTTCGCCGACATGGACGAGTTCTACTACTTGTCGCGGGCGATTCTGGTGAAGGACGAACGCCATTTCGACAAGTTCGACCGCGCGTTCGGCGCCTACTTCAATGGCCTCGAAAAGCTCGATGATCACTTGCAGGCGCTGATTCCCGAAGACTGGCTGCGCAAGGAGTTCGAGCGCTCGTTGAGCGACGAGGAACGTGCGCAGATCCAGTCACTCGGCGGTCTGGACAAGCTGATCGAAGAGTTCAAGAAACGTCTGGAAGAACAGAAGGAACGCCACGCCGGCGGCAATAAGTGGATCGGCACCGGCGGCACCAGTCCGTTCGGCTCCGGCGGCTTCAACCCGGAAGGCATTCGGGTCGGCGATGCCGGCAAGCGCCAGGGCAAAGCAGTAAAAGTCTGGGATCAGCGCGAGTACAAGAACCTCGACGACTCGGTGGAACTCGGCACGCGCAATATCAAAGTCGCCCTGCGTCGGCTGCGCAAGTTTGCCCGTCAAGGCGCTGCGGAAGAACTCGACATCGATGGCACCATCGACCACACCGCTCGCGATGCCGGTTTGCTGAATATCCAGATGCGCCCCGAGCGACGCAACACGGTGAAGCTGTTGCTGCTGTTCGATATCGGCGGTTCGATGGACGCGCACGTGAAGATCTGCGAGGAGCTGTTCTCGGCCTGCAAGACCGAATTCAAGCATCTGGAGTACTTCTACTTCCACAACTTCGTTTATGAATCGGTGTGGAAGAACAACATGCGCCGCACCTCCGAGCGCACTTCAACTCAGGATCTGCTGCACAAGTATGGCGCCGACTACAAAGTGATCTTCATCGGTGACGCCGCCATGGCGCCTTATGAAATCACCCAGGCTGGCGGCAGTGTCGAGCACTGGAACGAAGAGCCCGGCTACGTGTGGATGCAGCGTTTCATGGAGAAGTACAAGAAGCTCATCTGGATCAATCCGTATCCGAAAGATACCTGGGGCTATACCTCGTCGACCAATATCGTGCGGGATCTGATCGAGGATCAGATGTATCCGTTGACGTTGCGCGGGCTTGAGGAGGGGATGCGGTTTTTGTCCAAGTAAGGTCCCGAAGGTAAATACTGAAAGGCAAACCGTATGAAAGCGGCTGCCTTTCAGGCTTGCGGATTTACCAACCTGTCGCGAGATAAGACTTGCAGAGCCGGTCCATGAAGGAGGTGTCCTGAATCGCCGGTCCTACAGCAGCCGTTTGTTGCCCGCGGCGTTTTTTCTTCCCTTTGGCGACAACTTTCGCCCCACCATTTTCCAGCGCTACCCTGCGATTTTTTTCAATGTCCGTTTCAGGACTCAGGGTCATTTCATTCTTCAATTCGCCCTCAGGGGTCAGAATGCGAAACCTCACGCTTTTCGCCTCTGCACCCGAGCTGGCCTCCACGGCAATCAGCTCAATGACATTGCCGCTCGCCTCTGTACGGTGATTCCATTTAAACATACGTATCATGTCGACGGTTGCGTTGGACATGAATGTCTCGATGCGCGCCACGATGTCCTGATCAGCGGCGTGTTCGCCGTTCAGTCGCTGCACATTGTAGAAATGGTCAACGCTGGCCTGATAAACAGGCACGCTGCCCACGCCATCATAAAACCCGACAATGTGCCCATCGACACCGCTCGCGCACTCGCCCTCTGACTGAGCCATTACTTTCAAATAACGCATCTGGAACTTCCTTGTAAAAGATGAAGACCGATAGTTCCACACCCCCTCGCCAAGTGATGTAGGGCGACTTACCCATGCACGTGGAATCGTCTCGGTCTTCAGTCCGAATGACGGACAATCACAAGTAGGACTTCAGATAGTTGAGATGAGTTTGCCATGCGCGCTCTTGCATGACTGGCGTGAACCGCACCCTGTCACCCGGCAGACATTGCGCCAACCGTGCCAGCGCCAGCGGCGTCAATGCCCCCAAGCGTGGATAACCACCGATGGTCTGCCGATCATTGAGCAGCACGATCGGTTGTCCGTCCGGCGGCACCTGCACTGCGCCGAGAGGAATCCCTTCGGAAATCATCGGCTGCCCCTGATAGTGCAAGGCGCTGCCCAACAAGCGAATGCCCATGCGATCTGCGCGGCTGTCCAGAACCCAGGTCGTATTGAATACATCAAACAGGCTTTGCCCGCTGAACTGGCCGATCTGCGCGCCGAGTACCAGATCCAGCGGCGCATTCGCTTGCAAATCCGGCCGTACACCCAAAGGCACTTCGCGAACCAACAGCGATTCACCGTGATATCTCAATGTCGATCCCTTGGCCAACGGCAAACCCAGGCCATCGAGTCCCCCAAGCTCTTCGCGCACGACGGTGGCGCTGCTGCCCAATACCTTCGGTGCGTCAAAACCACCGGGCGCTGCCAGATAAGCCCGGGCGCCAAGCAACGGCTGAGTGAGCTGCAACCGCTGCCCTTTGCCCAACTTGAAACTGCGCCACGGCGCCAGCGGCTGACCATCAATCTGCGCGCCAAGATCCGCTCCGGCCAACGCCAGCAAGCAATTATCCTCTGCCACCACAGTAAAGCCGCCGAGGGTGATTTCGATCACCGTTGCATCGAGATTATTGCCCAGCAACCAGTTGGCCCAGCTCATCGAACGCCAATCCGCCGCACCGCCCTGTGTGACGCCCAGATGGCGCACGCCAAACCGTCCTGCGTCCTGCAACAGGCACAGCGCAGTACTCGCCTCAATCGTCAATCGGCTCACGCCTGCACCTCCAGTGGCGTGTCATCACCGCCCAGACTCACGAACTCGGCGTGACTGACTGCTTCGAACCGCACGGTGTCACCGGGCTGCATCAAGCTGTAGCCATCACGATGACGGTCGAACAGTTGCGCCGGGGTGCGGCCAATCAGGTTCCAGCCACCGGGGGATACGACCGGATAGGCAGCGGTCTGGCGCTCGGCGATACCGACACTGCCCGCCGCGACTTTCTTGCGTGGAGTGTTCAGACGTGGCGCGGCAAGAATCTCTTCGACCAGCCCCATAAAGGCGAAACCCGGCGCGAAACCCAAAGCGAACACCTGATATTCGCGGCCACTGTGGCGCCGGATCACCTCCTCCACCGCCAGCCCGCTGCGCTCGGCGAGCAGAGTCAATTCAGGCCCGACGCTCAAGTCATACCAGACCGGCAGCACATGGCATTGCCCAGCGTTGCGCGCATTCGGCGACAAATCAATCAGCGCCTCAGCAATCAATGCCCGCGCCTGATTCGGGCTCAAAACCGTCAGATCGTAATGCACCATCAATGTCGTATACGACGGCACCAGATCGATTAATTGCGCGCCAAATGCCGCACGCAAGCGCTCACTGGCGGCGAGCATCCACGGCATGTTGGCTTCGGCGATTTCATCGAACAGACGCAGCATCAGGCAATCCAGTGCCACCACTTCAATCCTTGGGTTCATGACGCGCTCTGCTGGTTCAAGGCCTCGCGAATGCGCTGCACGGCGGCCACCGAACTGGTGTTGTCGCCGTGTACGCAGAGGGTGTTGGCGTGCAGACGCAAGGCGCTGCCGTCGCTGGCGGTGAGGTTGTCACCACGGGCGATGGTCAGCGCTTGTTCGATGATTTTTTCAGGTTCGTGATGCACCGCGCCCGGCAGTTGTCGCGACACCAGTTTGCCGGCGCGGTCGTAGGCGCGGTCGGCGAACGCTTCGAACCACAACGTCACTCCGTACTCGTCACCGATTTGCTGCGCGGCGCAGTTGTCGCGAGTAGCCATGAGCATCAACGGCAGACTGCGGTCATAAGCGGCCACGGCCTGAATCACTGCACGCAATTGTGCCGGGTTGGCCATCATGTCGTTGTACATCGCCCCGTGAGGTTTGACGTAACTGACGCGCCCGCCCTGGGCTTTGCAAATACCGTCGAGTGCACCGATCTGGTAATGCAGGATGTCCTGCAGCTCTTGCGCCGAATACGCCATGGAGCGACGGCCGAAACCGACCAGATCCTGATAAGCCGGGTGGGCGCCGATCTGCACGCCATGGCTCAACGCCAGGCTGACGGTCTTGCGCATGATGCTCGGGTCGCCGGCGTGGAAACCACAGGCCACGTTGGCGCAATCGATGAAGGGCATGACCTCGGCGTCCAGACCCATGGTCCAGCTGCCGAAGCTCTCGCCAATGTCGCAATTCAATAGCAGGCGGCTCACGGTGAACACTCCTGTAGGTGCTTGTCTTTTTATCTGTAGGACTGTGCTTGGCAGGTTATCAGTTACTGCGCATCGAGTTGCTTGCCGCGGGTTTCCGGCAGGCTCAACGCCGCGATAATCACCACGCCGTAGGACACCGCCGCAAACGCGCCAATGCCAACGCTCAATGGCACTTTCTGGCTGAGCAGTCCGATCAGCAGCGGAAACAATGCCGCCAGCGCTCGACCGATGTTGTAGCAAAAGCCCTGCCCGGAACCGCGAATCCGCGTGGGGAACAGCTCAGTCAGAAAAGCGCCCATGCCGCTAAAAATCCCCGAGGCGAAGGAGCCCAGCGGGAAGCCCAGCCACAGCATCACGCCGTTGCTCACCGGCAACTGCGTATAGAGCAGAACGATGGTGAACGAGCCGACCGCGAAGAGGATGAAGTTCTTTTTCCGGCCGAGCAGGTCAGTCAGGTAAGCGCTGATCACATAGCCGACATAGGAACCGACAATCACCATCGCCAGATAACCGCCCGTGCCGAGTACGCTCAAACCGCGCTCGTTTTTGAGGAAGGTCGGCAGCCAGGAAGTAATCGCGTAGTAGCCGCCCAAAGCACCCGTGGTCAGCAGTGATGCGCGGATTGTGGTGAACAGCATGCCGGGGGCAAAGATCTCGTAAAACTTCGACGGGTTCTCCGGCGTTTGCTGGGCTTTGGCCTCGCGGTAGATCTCCGGATCTTTTACCAAGCGACGGACGAAAATCACGAAAATCGCCGGCACGATGCCGAGGATGAACAGCGCGCGCCAGGCATCTTCCGGCGGCAGCACCGAGAACAGCAGCGCATATAGAATCGCTGTGAGCCCCCAGCCCAGCGCCCACCCGGATTGCACCATGCCCACGGCTTTGCCGCGATCCTTGGCGCGGATTACCTCACCGATCAGCACAGCGCCAGCGGTCCATTCGCCACCGAAACCAAAGCCCATCAACGTGCGAGCGATCAGCAGTTGTTCATAGTTTTGCGCGAAGCCGCAGAGGAAGGTGAAGAAGGCGAACCACAGCACCGTCAGTTGCAGGGTGCGCACGCGGCCGATGCGATCGGAAAGAATCCCGGCGACCCAGCCGCCAATCGCCGACGCAATCAACGTGCTGGTGTGAATCAGCCCGGCTTCGCCAGTGGTGATGCCCCACATCGCAATCAGCGTCGGCACGACGAAGCTGAGCATCTGCGTGTCCATGCCGTCCAGACCGTAGCCGATCTTGCAGCTCCAGAACGTACGGCGCTCCTGCTGATTGATGTTGCGATACCAGTCAAACGGCCCGGGACGCGCCGTTGCCGTGGATGCTTCTAGGGTGTCGGGAGCACGCATGGCTTATCTCCGCAGGTTTTTTATTGGTCTTGTTCGTAGCCCCGACGACGCCTATCGTGGGAACCGGATGCGCCGATTTTTCGTCGCGCGGCCCTGCTGCGTCCAACGAATAAAAACCCGCCTTAGCCATAAGAAAAATTTGTCACCCGAGCCTTGCCCATGAATCTGAAGTTTCTCGAGACCTTTGTCTGGGTCGCCCGACTGAAGAGTTTTCGCCTGACCGCCGACAAGCTGTTCACCACCCAGGCGTCGATCTCCAGCCGCATTGCGGTGCTGGAAGGCGAGTTGGGGGTGAAGCTGTTTCTGCGCGATTCGCGCGGTGTCAGCCTGACGCCCGAAGGGTTGAAAGTACTGGAGTATGCCGAGCAGATGCTCGACACGATGTCGGCACTGAAGCAGTCGATCGAGACCCGTTCGAGCAAGGTCGGCCGGGTGCGTATTGGCGTGATGGACACGGTAATCCACACCTGGCTCAGCCCGTTGGTGGCGCAGATGACCGATCTGTATCCACGGGTGGAAATCGAGTTGGTGGCGGATACTTCACTGAACCTCTGCGATCAGCTGCAAAAAGGTTTTCTCGACATCGTTCTGCAAACCGATCTGATCCGCCATGAGAGTGTGCGCAGTCTGGAGCTGGCCAGTCATCCGCTGGGCTGGATTGTCGCGAGTAATTCGATCTACAACCGCGACTATGCTGACCTCACCGAACTGGCGCAGGAACGGATCATCACTTACTCGAAAAACTCCCGACCGCATCAGGACCTGCTCGCGTTGATGCAGGCCAGCGGCGTGATTGCGCCGCGTTTGAATTGCGTGAATTCGGTGTCGGCGATTACCCGGTTATTGCGTGATGGATTTGGGATTGGTGTGCTGCCACCGGTGTTGGTCGCCGAAGAGTTGGCTCGGGGCGAATTGACTTTGCTCGACATCGATCAACGGCCACCGAACTTGCAAGTGGTGGTGTCGTGGCGGATGGGGGTTGAGTGGGTCGAGGAGATTGTGACGTTGTGTCAGCAGGTGTTGGCGGGGTATGCGCAGAAGGTTGGTGATGGGTATGTGGTTTTGACCCCTTAACAGCAAAAGATCGCAGCCTTCGGCAGCTCCTACATTGATCTCTGGAGCTGCCGAAGGTTCGGGCCGCGATCGGACGATCTTTTGATCTTGTGCTGTTACAACCCACGCACGTCGCGGTCTTCGATCGGCCGGCTCTGGCGCAAACGTCGGCCACCGAGGACGACCCAGTCGATCAGTCGGAACAGGCATTCAATGCCGAGCGACAGCAACAACGCGCCGCTCATGCCCCAGATCATCGCTTCCGGCGTCAGCAGGATCTGATAACTGTAACCGTTCCAGGTTTCCTTGCGGATATCCGGATCAGCGGCCAACACCACTTGCAGGAAGCGGATGTACCACGGGCCCTGCATCGCCTGGAACTGCTTGTCCAACGCGATCTGGCGGCTGAGCAAAGTGCTCAGGCTGTCGGCATCGCTGCGAAACACCGGGTCTTCACTGGCGCGATAATGCGCCACCAGCGCTTGCATATCGCCTTTGAAAAACTGCTCGGCAGTCCCCTGAAAACCGCGCAGACCGGTCTGCGCCTCGATCAGATGCGCCTCGACCCGTTTCGCGTAATCGTTGATGAATCCCGGCACCTGGACACCGATCAACAGGCCCGCCGCAAACAACACCAGCCGTACATAACTGAGCAACATCGGGGTAGATCCTTATTCGGTCTTGCCCTGGCTTACGCATTCGCCGCGTCGCCACAGGCTCCATTGGCCCGGTTCGTAGCGGGTCCAGGTTTCGTTTTCGGTCAAAGGCTCGGTGGCGATCACCGTGACCACGTCGTTGGGCGTGGTTTCTGCCTGAAAATCGACGATCACGTCGACATCCTTCAGACGCGCCGGGCCGAACGGTGCGCGCCGGGTGATCTGTGCGAGTTTGGTCGAGCAATAGCAGAACAGCCAGTCGCCATCGCTGAGCAAGCAGTTGAATACGCCTTTGCTGCGGTATTCGGCGCACGCGGCAACCAGATCCGGCAGCAGCGCTTCTATATCGACCGGCTCCGGAAAAGCTGCACGCACGCGATTGAGCAAATCGCAGAATGCCGCCTCGCTGTCGGTATCGCCGACCGGGCGGTAGAAGCTTTTGATCGAGGTGAAATCGGCGAGCTGGCCGTTATGCGCGAAACACCAGTTGCGCCCCCACAGTTCACGGACGAACGGGTGGGTGTTGGACAGGCAGACCTTGCCGACGTTGGCCTGGCGGATGTGGCCGATGACCACTTCGCTCTTGATCGGATAACGCTGTACCAGATTGGCTACTTCCGATTCGCAACTCGCCGCCGGGTCCTGAAACAGACGCAAGCCACGGCCCTCATAGAAGGCAATGCCCCAGCCGTCGCGGTGCGGGCCGGTGCGGCCGCCGCGCTGCATCAGGCCGGTGAAGCTGAACACGATATCGGTCGGCACGTTGGCACTCATGCCCAGTAATTCACACATGTGCGGACTCTCGGGTTACAGGCGCGGCTCGACCCGCATGCGCTGCGGATTGTTTGGTACTGGCGGGCGACCGTAACGGTCATCACCAGCGCCGCCAAACGGTTGATCGTCATCGCGGTCATCGGCGCGGGCGGCAGCTTTGGCGGCCTCGGCCTGCTCTCGACGCGCGCGGGAAGCTTCGATCGGGAAGCGGATCAGCACAAAGATCAGGTAGATGCCGAAAGCGATCATGCTGTACATGAACAGATCGGAGATCGCCCGCCAGGCGTTGTTGCCGACCTTGAAAGCCAGGTCCAGCGCGGTAATGGCGATGGACGGTGCAACCTTGGCTTTCACCGGATCAATGATGGTCGGGCTGAACAACAACACCGCCATCAGCACACGCAGCGGCTCGCGCAACCAGCGCCACATCCAGGTGGTCAGGCGCATCCATACCAACAGGCAGCCCACAGCGGCAAAGGCGTAGAGGCCCCAGGCGATCAGATAGTCGTTCTCGGTCATGGTGTCCATGGCAAGGCAGGCAAAGAGGCGCTTATAGTAACGACTTTTCGCCCGTGCGGCTTGTCCCAATAGACACACGACCTGTGGGAGCGAGCCTGCTCGCGAATACGGACTGTCAGTTGAAACATTGTTGTCTGACCCACCGCTTTCGCGAGCAGGCTCGCTCCCACAGGGGCCTGCGACGGTTTCAAAAGCTGCGAAAACCCTATTCCGTCATTTGTCCGAGAGCCTTCCATGCCCCAATCCGCCAACGCCAACAGTGCCCCGATCGCCCACAAGGCCGCCGGTGCCGACCCGTATGCCTGGCTGCAGGAGCGCGACACCGACGCGGTGCTCGATTACCTCAAGGCCGAAAACTCATACCAAGAGGCGCAAACCGCCGATCAGGCCGATTTGCGCGAAACGCTGTTCGAAGAGATCAAGGGCCGGATTCTTGAAACCGACCTGTCGCTGCCCTCGCCTTGGGGCCCGTATCTGTATTACACCCGCACCACGGCGGGCGACGAATACGCCCGGCATTACCGCTGCCCGCGTCCGGCAGACGACAGCCTGAGCCTCGACGAAAGCCGCGAACAACTGCTGCTCGACCCGAATGTGCTGGCTAACGGCGGGTTCTTCTCGCTGGGCGCGTTCAGTATCAGCCCGGACCACCAGCGTCTGGCCTACAGCGTCGACGCCTCGGGCGATGAGATTTACACGCTGTTCGTCAAGGAACTGGCCAACGACAAAGTCAGCGAACTGGAATTCGAAGACTGCGACGGCAGCATGACCTGGGCCAACGACAGCCTGACCCTGTTTTTCGGCGTACTCGACGACACCCATCGTCCACACAAATTGTTCCGCTATCGCCTGGATGGCACCGCCGCTGAAGAGGTCTTTCACGAGGCGGACGGGCGTTTCTTCCTGCATTGCTACCGTTCCAGTTCCGAGCAACAACTGCTGTTGTCGCTGGGCAGCAAGACCACCAGCGAAGTCTGGGCGCTCGACGCCAATCTGCCGCACCTGCCCTTCACGTGCCTGGCGCCACGGGTCGAAGATCACGAGTACGACGTCGATCACGGCCTGCTTGATGGCGTATGGACATGGTTCATCCGCAGCAACCGTGACGGCATCAACTACGCGCTGTATCAGGCGCCGGACACCGGCACCGCGCCGACCGAAGCCGACTGGCAGAACCTGATCCCCCACAGCGATACGGTGATGCTCGACGGCGTCAGCCTCAACACCGAGGCCATGACCCTGAGCCTGCGCGAAGGTGGCCTGCCGATCATCGAAGTTCACCCACACGGTCTGGCGCCGTATCGCGTGCAATTGCCGGACGCGGCCTACAGCCTGTATGTGCAAAACAGCCTGGAGTTTGAAAGCGACCGCATTCGCCTGCGCTACGAAGCGTTGAACCGTCCGGCACAGGTTCGCCAACTGATTCTCGCCAGCGGCGAACAAACGGTGTTGAAAGAAACCCCGGTACTTGGCCCCTTCGATGCCGACGCTTACGTTAGCCAGCGTCTGTGGGCAACGGCGCCGGACGGCACGCAAGTGCCGATCAGTCTGGTGATGAAGCGCGAAATGGTTGGCAAAGCGGTGCCGCTGTACCTGTACGGTTATGGCGCCTACGGTTCGAGCCTTGATCCGTGGTTTTCTCACGCGCGCCTGAGCCTTCTGGATCGGGGCATGGCCTTCGCCATCGCCCATGTGCGCGGCGGCGGTGAACTGGGCGAAGCCTGGTATCGCGCCGGCAAGCAGGAACACAAGCACAACACCTTCAGCGATTTCATTGCCTGCGCCGAGTTTCTGATCCTCAACGGCATTACCACGGCGGAAAAACTGGCGATCAGCGGCGGCAGCGCGGGTGGTTTGCTGATTGGCGCGGTGCTCAACCAGCGTCCGGATCTGTTCGCCGTGGCGATTGCCGAAGTGCCGTTCGTCGACGTGCTCAACACCATGCTCGATCCGGATCTGCCGCTGACCGTCACCGAATATGACGAATGGGGCAATCCTGAAGAGCCGGAGGTTTACGAGCGGATCAAGGCTTACGCGCCGTACGAAAACGTCAGCGCGCAGGACTATCCTGCAACGCTGGTAATCGCCGGCTACAACGACAGCCGCGTGCAATATTGGGAAGCGGCCAAGTGGGTGGCGAAACTGCGCGCGACCAAGACTGACAACAACGTGCTGCTGCTCAAGACTGAACTGGGCGCCGGGCATGGCGGGATGAGCGGGCGCTATCAGGGATTACGTGACGTAGCACTCGAATACGCATTTGTTTTCAAGGTTTTGGGTCTGGCCTGAGGAACTCCGTTGGTCACTTGGGTCTTAATTGCAGACCCAAGAGGCCGATACTCCACAGATCCCCTGTAGGAGCTGCCGAAGGCTGCGATCTTTTGATTTTGATTTTCTCTAAGGCAAGATCAAAAGATCGCAGCCTTCGGCAGCTCCTACATGGGGACCGTGTGAAGCCTGAAACAGTGAAAACAAAAAGACCGTGACGACATGTCAGAACCGACCTTCCTGAACAACGAAATCCGCGACTGGCTGATGGACTGTGGCCTGTTCGATCAATTGCAGCTGGCCGACTTTGCGGCCGCTTCCGGCTATTTCAGCATCAGCACCGTGGCCGAAGGCGAGGCGATTTTCCGCGAGGGCGATGCCGGCAGTTTCATGTGCATCCTCCACACCGGCCAGGTCGCTGTGCAGAAAACCGGGCCAGATGGCCAGGTCATCACCATGGCCACCCTGCGCAGCGGTCGCGCCTTCGGTGAAATGGCCGTGCTCGATGGCGAACGACGTTCGGCGACCTGCATTGCCGCGAGCAACTGCCAGTTGCTGAACCTCGGCAAGGACTCGCTGGAAAAAATGCTCAATGACGCGCCGAAGATCGCCGCCAAGATCATCCGCGCCCTCGCCGTCTCCCTGTCGAAACGTCTGCGCATGGCCGACGGCCAACTGGCCGCGCAACAGGTTTAACCGCCGGGTGATTTCGCTTTGGTGCCGCTCGGTTCAATGCCCGGCACAGGTTGATCCTTGCTCGGCGGAGTAGGCATTTCAATCGGCACCAGCGGCGGGCTGCCACTGCCGGCGCCCGACTTGGGAATGTTGATCGGCGTGATCTGCGGATACGGCGTCGGCGTTGCGGTGCCGGGCGAGCCGGGTTGCGGCGCCGGGCTGACCGGTATTGTCTGTTGCGCCTGCACTGCAGTAATCGAGAGCGCGGCCAGGGCAATGACCGTTAGAATGGTGCGCTTCATCAAGGGCTCCGTTTGGCCTCTAGTCTGTGCTCAGGCTACTCCCAACGCGCCTGCTTGCCTTCCCCCTTGTAGAGATTTCCATGAAACGTTTCGTTCTGCTCGACACCACCCCGATCCCTGAAAGCGGCGGTGCCCTGTGCCTGTTCGAATATGGCGAGGATTTCGTCATCAAGATCCAGGGCGGCGACGGCGGGCAATTGATGAACACGCGCATGCACGGTTCCGAAGATGCGCTGGCCGAAATTCCATGCCGTAAAGTGGCCGGGCGGCCGGACTCGCGGGTACTGATCGGCGGTCTGGGCATGGGCTTCACCCTCGCCTCCGCGCTCAAGCATCTGGGCAAAACCGCTGAAGTGGTGGTCGCCGAACTGGTGCCCGGCGTAGTCGAGTGGAACCGTGGCCCGCTCGGCGAAAAGTCCGGTCGACCGCTGCTCGATCCGCGCACGGTGATCCGTCAGGAAGACGTGGCGAAGGTGCTGCAAAGCGAACCGAACGGCTTCGACGCGATCATGCTCGACGTCGACAACGGCCCCGAAGGCCTGACCCAGAAGGCCAACAGCTGGCTGTACTCCGCCGCCGGTCTGAATGCTTGCGCCAAGGCTTTGCGCCCGAAAGGCGTGCTGGCGGTATGGTCGGCCAGCGCTGATCGGCTGTTTTCCGACAAATTGAAAAAGGCCGGATTCAAGGCCGAAGAGGTCCAGGTCTTCGCCCACGGCAACAAGGGCACGCGCCACACGATCTGGATTGCCGAGAAGCTCAAGGGCTGAGCTAAACTCTGCGCATAACCGTCATTAGTCTTTTACAAAGGTGAACCCATGAGTTCGTCCACCCCAACCAACACGTCGAAGCTGGATCGCATCCTCGCCGACAACCAGCGCGACAAGGAAATGGGCTACCGCGACAAAGCCCTGAAGATGTACCCGCACGTCTGTGGCCGCTGCACCCGCGAGTTTTCCGGCAAGCGCCTGAGCGAACTGACCGTGCACCACCGCGACCACAATCACGACAACAACCCGCAGGACGGCTCTAACTGGGAATTGTTGTGCCTGTATTGCCACGATAACGAGCACTCGCGTTATACCGATCAGCAGTATTTCAGCGAAGGCTCGTTGAGCACGCCGAAGATTGCCAAGGCGACGCATAACCCGTTTGCCGCCCTCGCCGGTCTCATGAAAAAAGAAGATTAATGATCTTCATCGCCTGAACTGGCCCCATCGCTGGCAAGCCAGCTCCCACAGTGATCAGGCTCGTTCACAAATTTTGTGTGTATCCAGGAAACCTGTGGGAGCTGGCTTGCCAGCGATGAGGCCGGGCCAGACACCGCAGATCTCGAATCTGCCCGCCCTCCCCCAATCCCCGTATAATCGCGCTCTTTTTCCCGAAGGCACCCCGCTCGTGGCAGACAAACGGTACAGCTGCATTGGTTTGTATAACCCCAAATCACCGGAGAACGTCGGTTCGGTGATGCGCGCCGCAGGCTGCTATGGCGTGGCGTCGGTGTTTTACACCGGCAAGCGTTATGAACGCGCCGCCGACTTCGTCACCGACACCAAACGCGTGCACTACGACATCCCGCTGATCGGCATCGACGATCTGAAAAAGATCCTCCCGCTCAACTGCGTGCCCGTCGCCGTGGAACTGGTCGAGGGCGCCCGTCCGCTGCCGGAATACACTCACCCGGATCGCGCCCTGTACATCTTCGGCCCCGAAGACGGCTCGCTGGATAAAGAGATCCGCGACTGGTGCGAAGACGTCGTGTACATCCCGACCACCGGCTGCATGAACCTCGCCGCGACAGTCAACGTCGTGCTCTACGACCGCATGGCCAAGGGCTTGAACACCCGCTCCGGGCCGAAATTCCGCTGAAACGCCGCATATTCGATGGAACGAGCTGACCGCTGCGGCAGTCAGCTTGTTTATCGATTACTCATTGCCTGGAGAAAGATCATGACCGAGCTCAAACGTGTCGAACGCATCGAATCCACCCCGTTCCAGAGCCATCCCGAGCAGAACGTCGAAGGCTGGGAGCGCATCGGCTCACTCGCGGGCGGCGTGATCATGGTCGGTAAAGGCCTGCGCCGTGGCGGCGTGTTCGGTTTGATTCAGGTGGCAATTGGCGGCGTGGCCATGGCGCGCGGGATTACCGGGCACAGCTCGGTGAAGAGCCTGTTTGAGAAAAGTCGTCAGGACATGAATAACGTGCGGGCGAAGATCGAGCGGGCCGGGGAGGAGTTGAGCAAGCTGAAGGCGAATGCCGAGGCGGCGACCAAGACGGCTACCGTGACTGGCAATGATTCGGTGAAATCGCCTAAAGCCGGGGTTTGATCCGAGATTTGCGGTGGGGCTGATGGCCTCATCGCTGGCAAGCCAGCTCCCACAGGTTCTGTGGAGACCACAGAATTTGTGCCCAGTCCAAATAGGTTTATGGGTTGTGCACTGATTTGTGCCCAACCTAAAACACTGTAGGAGCCGGCTTGCCAGCGATCGCGGTGTTACTGAAGTAACGTGGTATCGAGGACTTTTGAGGACTCACCGAGAACGCTCTCGGTCAGTTGCACAAACTCCTTGGTACTCACCGTCCCCAGATGCATTGCCCCACGCAACACATCATCCAGCGAACGCTTGTTACGCGTCTTCAAGCGAATCTCGCGATCCAGTTCCTGCAACACCACCACCGCTTTCGAAACCTGTGCCGGGCTGATCTGTTCGCCACGCAAGGTCGTGACTTTCTGGCTGTCCTTGGCCAGTTTCGCCTGCAACGCCTGATAGCGCTCATCGCTCATTCCACCGGCACGGCGCACCAGTTCGATCGCGTAATACTCGGCAAAGCCTTCACTGATCCAGTCACTGCGCTGCTCGTCATTGATCCGCCCGAACACCTGGGCTAGCTCACGCACCAGCGCGCTGCTGCCGTTCTCGCTGACCAGCGGCAATCGTGTGTTCAGATAAATCGACTCATGCGCGCCGAGACTGCCGCGCCACATCGGGTCGTTGGCGCCGACAATCAACAGTTTGGCCGGATGGCGTGGATAAACGGCCTGCACCTGCGGCCAGACGAACGTCAGCAAGGTCAGCACATCCATGCGGCGCATGCCCTGCCCTTGTGGCGAAGCCACGGTGACTTCGGTTTCGCCCAGCCGTGTGCGGCGGCTGCCGAGATGACCGGCGAGCACCCAGCCGGTCGGGCGGTCAAACAGGCGTGATGGATTATCGATGCGGAATTTGTTCTTGCCGATACGTGGCCACGCGGTTTCGATACTCTTCCAGCCGTCGGGCAATTCGAATTGCAGACGCGCGACCAATTCGGTGCCGTCCTGCTGATCAAGTTTGGCCGGCGGCACCAACTCATCACCCCGCATCAGCGCCCAGTTCGCGGTCATGCGTGTATCGAAGCTACCGTTCTTGCGACCATGGCTGATGCGCACGCGGTAGGTGAGACTGGATTGGTCACTGGCTGGCCGCCAGACGCCGCGTGCATTTTTGCCCGGGGTCAGCAGCCATTGGCCGTCAGCCTTGAAGTCACTGTAATGGCTGCCATCGCCAAGGTCGAAATCGAGGCTGCGCACGGCTTCGCCTTTGGCCAGGGTCAGGCGCACTTCGGCCTGATCGCTCTGTGGCAATAGGCGTACGTGGTAATCGAGATCGACTTTTTTTGCTGCCCACACCGGTGCGCTCAGCGCCAGCAGTGCAACCAGCAGCGATCGCTGCAATCCGACAGCCATACACACTCCTTGGTAAAGCTTGAATCCGCAGGTGTTTAACCTGCGCGGAAAATCAGGTGATCTTCCCAGTCATCCTCCGGCACGCTGCCTTCGGCGAGCATGCGCCCGGACTGGGAAATCCGTTCGTGGTGCACTGCATCGCGGTCACCGCTGACCAGATGGTGCCACGACGGCAAATCCTTGCCTTCGCTGACCAGTCGATAACCGCAGGTCGGCGGCAGCCATTTGAATTCTTCGGCCTGGCCCGGGGTGAGCTGGATGCAGTCCGGGACAAACTTGATGCGATTCGGGTAATCGCTGCACTGGCAGGTGTTCAGATCGAGCAGTTTGCAGGCGATGCGCGTGTAATAGACGCTGTTGTCTTCTTCATCCTCGAGTTTTTGCAGGCAGCACAAACCACAGCCGTCGCACAGCGATTCCCATTCCTCGTGATCCAGTTGATCGAGGGTTTTGCGTTTCCAGAACGGTTCAAGTGTGGCGGACATGGCTCAAGCATCAACATCAGGTGGTGAAAAGGCCGCCAGTCTAGTGCTCAAGGCCTTGCGGGCCAAGCGCTGGCGACTGCCGGTTGTGCGGGACTTGTCAGTTTTTGTGGCGGCGCGTAGCTTTGCCAGTCGCAGGAGCCTTGCCCGCAAGCCATTAACGCTCGACCGCGTTGCATTGTGGTGAACCCTCAGGCTCGGAAAACCCCATCGTTCAGCGCAACTGATCCCGCCGGGTTTTCATTCAAATCCCTGACTCAAACGTAGCAAGGAATCTCTCGATGAGTGCCAACCCTCGTGTTGCCGATTACGCCATTCACCCGCAATTCACCGACCGCTGGTCGCCGCGCGCCTTCACCGGCGAAGCGATCCCGGAAGAAACCCTGCTGAGCTTCTTCGAAGCCGCCCGCTGGGCGCCATCGGCGTACAACTCGCAACCGTGGCGTTTCCTGTATGCGCGTCGCGATACGCCGAACTGGGAGCGTTATCTGGGCCTGCTCAACGAATTCAACCGCAGCTGGGCGCAGCATGCCTCGGCGCTGGTGATCGTGATTTCGAAAACCACCTTCACCGCACCGGGCGCGACGGAAGAAACCCCAGCGTTGTGGCACACCTTCGACACCGGCTCGGCGTGGGGCCATCTGGCGCTGCAAGCGAGCATCAGCGGCTGGCACACCCACGGCATGGCCGGTTTCGATCAGGAGTTGACGCGCAAGGAGCTGAATATTCCTGAAGGTTACGCGCTGCATGCGGCGGTGGCTGTTGGCAAACTGGGTGACAAGGCAACCTTGGCTGAGTACCTGCAGGCCCGTGAGGAGCCGAGCCCGCGCCGTCCACTGAACGAACTGGCGGCCGAAGGCGACTTCACCCTCTAAGCCAGCACAAAAACAAATGTGGGAGCGAGCCTGCTCGCGAAAGCGGTGTATCAGGCAACGATGATGTTGGCTGACACTCCCCCTTCGCGAGCAGGCTCGCTCCCACATTTTATCCGGCGAACACTCAATACCCGCGGTTGAAATCCACTTCCCCGCGCAAGGTTTCACCCGCCTGATACGCCTTCAGGTTCTCGACGAACAACTGCACCATCAACGCCGGTGACGTCGGTGCCGAGCTGTGCCCGGTCAGCAGCAAGCCCCACGCGGTCCAGAACGGATGCCGTTGCGGCAACGGTTCCTGACGGCAAACGTCGATCACCGCCCCCGCCAGATGCCCTTCCTTCAACGCCTCCACCAGATCGGCATCGACCACTGCGACTCCGCGCCCGGCATTGATAAACAACCCGGTCGGCTTGAATTGCTTGAACAGCGCCGCGTCGTAGATATCGTGGGTGTGTTCAGTGTTCGGCAACAGATTGACCACGTAATCCACCTCGCCCACCAGGCGTGGCAGATCGGCCATCGAACCGACTTCGACAAATGGCGCCTGCTCGCGAGCAGTGCTGGCGATCCCGTACAACTCGATACCAAATGGCAGCAGGAACTGCGCAACGCTCTGGCCAATGTCGCCGGTGCCGACGATCAGCACCTTGCGTCCGACCAAGCTCTGGCCGCTGCGGTTGTCCCACTTGCGTTCGACCTGGCTGACCAGTCTCGCCAGCACTTCGCGCTCATGGCCAAGAATGTACGTCAGCACGTATTCGGCCATCACCTGACCGAAAATCCCCACCGCACGGGTCAAACGATAATCGCGGCGCAAGCCGTCAGCGAGCAGCGGCGTGATACCGGCCCAGGTCGATTGCAGCCATTGTGGTTGATGGCCCTGGCGCAGCAGGGTCGCCAGCAGGTCCGGCTGACCCAGCCACACCGGGCAATCGGCGGCCTGACGGGCCAGTTCGGCGGAGTCACCGCTGGTCAGTACTTCAAGCTCGGGCGCTGCCTGACGCAGCAGCCGGGCGTATATCGCGTGGTCGTGTTCAGCAATCAGAACGCGCATCTTCAAACCTTTCGCAAACCGTGCAGACGGCCGCCGGATTCGGACGGCCATCGCGGTATAAACAGTTCCAGGGTAAACCGAGACTCAGAACAGAGCCTCGCAGATCAGACCGGATCGTTGCGTCGCAGCAACTCTTCGGGCAAATGCTCGATGTACTCGTCTTCGGCCGGTGGCATTTGCAGGTGGTAGCCCTGCTTGTCGAGGTTTTCCAGGACCAAGACGATGTCTTCACTGGCCAGTTTGCGCTCGGGCGACAGCACCAGATCAAAGGAATGCTTCGGCTTGCCGAACGCCAGCATCAGCGCTTCCGGCACACGCTCCAGAGCATCGCTCTTGAGCACATAAAGGTACATGCCGCTGCGCTTGGAGCTTTGGTAGATGGAACAAATACGTTTCAAGGCTGTTCTCCGGCGGTGGCCAGGCTGTCGAGCAGCTTCTGGCCCATGAGTTCGCGGCGCCAGCCACGCAACGACTCAGGCAATTGGTAAGGACCCTCGGGGAAGCCACTTTTGACCAAGGCTTCGAGGGTTTTCTTGCGCAGCATCAGTTCCGGCGCGATGCCCAGACGCTCGGCCTCGGCCTGGCCCAGTGCGCGCAGTTGTTTGATCAATGCAGCCGCTTCAATCGGCAACGGCTCAGGTACGGCAGGCGGCCATTGATCAGGCCCCACACTGCCAGAGCGCTTGATCAGATCAAGCAGAAATTGACCGTCCTGACGCACGGTACGCGGGTGCATGTCTTCGATCTTGCCCAGCGCCGCAAGATTGTCCGGCTGCGTGCGGGCCAGCGGCCACAACGAGTGTTCGCGGACAATGCGGTTACGCGGCAGATCGCGGGCGCGGGCTTCGGTTTCACGCCAGGCGCACAGTTCACGCAGGACGGCCAGTTGCGCACGCGAGAGTTTCCACGCCAGCTTGGCGTCGCGGTAGACCTCGTACGGGTCGGTTTCGCGGCGCAGGTTGGCGACCAGTTCGGCACCGTCCTCCAGCACCCAGGCAAATTTGTCGTCAGACAGTTTCGGCCGCAGCTGTACGAAAACTTCCGCCAGATGCACGGCATCTTCAGCGGCGTAGCTGATTTGCGTGTCGGACAGCGGACGTTGCAACCAGTCGGAGCGGGTCTCGCCTTTCGGCAACTCGATGCCGAGCACTTCCTGCACCAACCGCGAATAGCCCATCGAGAACCCGAGGTTCAGATAGGCAGCGGCCAGTTGCGTGTCGAACATCGGCGCCGGCAGGCTGCCGGTCAGGCGCAACAGCACTTCGAGGTCTTCGCTGCACGCGTGCAGGACTTTCAGCACCGCCGGGTTTTCCAGCAGAGCGGCCAGCGGTTGCCAAGCGTTGATGGTCAGCGGATCGATCAGGTAAGCACGTTTGCCGTCGCCCACCTGCAACAAACCGGCAATCGGGTAGAAGGTGTCGACCCGCATGAATTCGGTGTCGAGGGCAACGAACGGCAGTTGCTGCCACTCGGCGCAAAACTGCGCGAGGCTTTCGTTGTCGCGAATCCAGTGAATATCGATGGCCACACGGCTCTCCCTTGAAGAATGGCGCGCAGTATATATCGCCACTGGCGATTTACGCGCCTGCGAAGGGCAAGAGCTATAACGAAATGTCCTGCCAAAGAGCAAGAATAGTCTGACAGAGGAAACAGACAGGCCCGTCGCGTCAGAACGACAGGCGCGAAACGGCTCAGTCCTTGGCCAGTACGCCGTCGATCACCGCGCCACGGCAACCGGCAAACATGTCCAGATCCGGCTGATAGACCTTGCTCTTGACCTCCAGCAGGCCAAGCATCGAGTGGAACAGATTGTCCTGGCTCAACGGTTTATCGCGACTCATCTGCAAGCAATGCGTGTCGACCGAATAGGCTTTCTGGTAGTTGTCGGAGAACCACGCCAGCATCGCCACGTGTTTCTGCTGTTCCGGCGCGAGCATGTAGGGCGTGCCGTGCAGGAACAGGTTGTACTCGCCCAGCGACTCGCCGTGGTCCGACAGATACAACATGGCGGTATCGACTTTGTCCTGATTGCTGCGTAACACATCAATCAGGCTCGACAGCACATGGTCGGTATACACCAATGTGTTGTCGTAACCGTTGACGATACTTTCGCGGCTGCAATTGTTCAGCGCGTTACTTTCGCAAACCGGGGTGAAGTGCTCGTATTCCTTCGGGTAACGCTTGAAGTATTCCGGGCCGTGACTGCCCATCTGGTGCAGGACCAGCACCGTGTCTTTGTCCAGATGATCGATAAAGCTTTGCAAACCTTGCAGGAGGATTTCGTCACGGCATTCGCTGTTGGCACACAGCGCCGGGTCTTTCAGGTTGCTGACATCCTGCAGGGTGACCCGATCGCAGGTGCCTTTGCAGCCAGACTGGTTGTCGCGCCAGATCACGTCGATACCGGCACGCTTGAGCACGTCGAGCAGACCTTCTTCATTTTTCGCCTTACTGGCGTCGTAATCCTTGCGGCCCATGTTGGAGAACATGCACGGCACCGAAACGGCAGTCTCCGTGCCACAGGAATGCACATCGGTAAAGGCGATCAACCCGGCTTCCTTGTCGAGTTTCGGCGTGGTGTCACGGTCATAGCCGAGGATGCCGAAGTTCTCTGCGCGAGCGCTTTCACCCACGACCAGCACGGTCAGGGATTTGCGCGGCTGAAGTTTCAAATCGGGATTGCGCTGTGCGTCTTCGCCGATCTTGACGAACGGTTGCTGCGACGAGACCACTTGCTCACGCAGGTAACCGGCCGATGCGCCAATGTAGTTGCTCGGTACCAGCATCAGGCGAATTTCGTGGTGATTGCGAAACAGCGAAGACAGCCCTTGGTAGTTGGCCAAGGCAACACCACCGATAACGGCTGCCGAGGCCACACTGACAATAACTTTGCTGAACAACTCACGGTGCCAGCGACGATATTTAACCGGCAACTTCCACAACAACCAGGAGGGCAAAACCCCGAGAAATAAAATATAGGCAAACAACTTCAACGACAGCAGGTCGCGAACTTCTGTGGCATTGGTCTCGGCAAAGTTACGCAACATGCCCGCATCAATCATGACGCCATATTGGCTCATGAAGTAAGCCACCCCGGCACTGATCAAAAAAATCAATATCAGTGCTGGCTTAAGCACCGGCCGAAAGGCGATAAACGTCAGCACGATGTTGAACGCCGCGAGAATCATCACCCCGAAAGCCACGCGCATGGCGATGCCTTTGCCATCGGCGGCGGTGATTTCAAAGAGATGCTGCCAGAGGACAAAATTGAAACCGATCAAAAGAAAGGCGCTGGCGATCAACGTCACCCATTCCGGGCGCGCGGCTTTTAACTTCAACATAAAGGTGGGCGATTCCTGAAAAGAAGAGCCCTAGTTAATGACGAAAAATTCGATTGTGAAAAATTCATTAACCAAGGCAGTACAAATGTTAAGCAGGTAACCATCAATTTTTTGTGAAAAAGACGCCAACGATTAGTTGGCTTTCGGCAATACAAAGAAACTTGTGAAGTATTTGAGAATGGTTCAGCTTTGATTCAGAAAAAACAACACGGCTGCACATTGTGGGGGCGAGCCTGTTCTCGAAGAGGCCGGCACATTCGATATTTTCGCCGGCAGACAATCCGCTTTCGCCAGCAGGCTCGTTCCACCGAGAGTGGCGGGGTATCGACTTTTTAAATACTGCTGAGGGTTTTCTGGTTTGCTCGGGCCAGACGGCTGAGCGCCTAATCACCAGCCCCGCCCAAAGGTTTGAAGATGGATAATGTCCGCGCCACCGCCCGTCCTGCTGTCTGGTTGATGTTCGCCATCATCCTCGTTGCGCTCAACCTGCGCCCGTCGATGGCTGCGGTCGGTCCCCTGCTGTCTGCGATTCGCAATGATATTGCGCTCAGTTTCAGCCTCGCCGCACTGCTGACCATGTTGCCGGTAATGGCCATGGGACTGGCGATGTTTGTCGGCCTCGGCATCAGTCAGCGTTTGGGTGAGCAACGAACGGTGCTGCTGTCATTGCTGATCATCGCGCTGGCAACGTTGTCACGGCTGTTTATCGACACGGCATTTCAACTGATCGTCAGCGCGGTGCTGGCCGGGATCGGTATTGCGCTGATTCAGGCATTGATGCCGGTGTTGATCAAATCGCGCTTCACCAATAACGTCTCGTTGTGCATGGGTTTGTACGTCACTTCGATCATGGGCGGTGCGGCCATTGCCGCCTCGCTTGCACCGCTGGTCATGGTGCAAACCGGCAGCTGGCGCAGTGGTCTGGCAATCTGGGCAATCCTCGCTTTGCTCGCACTGGTGTTCTGGTGGTCGCAACGCCGCCATCTGCCCTCCGTGGTGTCGGCAAAGCGTGAGGATCGCTTTTTCAGCAATCCTCGCGCCTGGCTTCTGGCGATCTTCTTTGGGCTGGGTACCGCGTCCTACACCTGTGTGCTTGCCTGGCTCGCCCCGTACTACGTGGAAAAAGGCTGGAGCGAACAAAACGCCGGGCTGCTGTTAGGTTTTCTGACGGCCATGGAGGTAATTTCCGGCTTGGTGGTTCCTGCTATCGCCAATCGCAGTCAGGATCGGCGCGTGATTCTGATGGCGCTGCTGACGCTGATCATCGGCGGGTTTTGCGGCCTGATCCTCAGCCCGCAACAGTTCAGCCTGCTGTGGCCCTGCCTGTTGGGTCTGGGTATCGGCGGTCTGTTTCCGATGAGTCTGATTGTCTCTCTCGACCACCTCGACAATCCGCAACGTGCCGGGGGCCTGGTCGCTTTCGTGCAGGGTATCGGCTACTTGATCGCTGGCCTCTCGCCGTTGTTGGCCGGAATGATCCGCGATCGACTCGGCAGCTTCGAAGGGGCCTGGTGGTCATTGATGGCCGTGATGGGTTTGATGTTGCTGATGGTGTGGCGCTTCGATCCTCGGCATTACGTGCGGCACTTTCGGGGCTCAAGCTAAAGGCCTCTGGCCATCTTTCCGCGCTTTGATCGGCGACGTCGTGTTACTAAAACTTTCTGTCCCACAACTGACCGTGAAACGTCCTACAGGGCTTTGTCCTGGCACCATCGTTCCGTTAGGATCATTCGCACACGTTTGCGCGGATTCAGCGCAAGGAGCACAGCGAGACAGAACGGATGCTGAACAGTAACTTGCTTCGAAAGCTCGACATGCAGGACCTCATGGTGTTTATCGCCGTTTATGAGCAGAGCAGCGTCACCGATGTGTCAGAAACCCTGTTCGTCAGCCAGTCCACCGTCAGTTACTGTTTGAAAAAACTGCGCACAAGTTTCGAGGACGAACTGTTCATCAATACCCGCACTGGCATGCGTCCGACCTACAAGGCCAGCACCATGTATGGCCACGTGCAGAAGATCCTCGAAAGCATCAACCTGTGCCATGCTGGCGCGCCCACGTTCGACCCGACCCAGCAAGCCGTCACCTTCAACATCTGCGCGCCGGAATACTTCGAGCAACTGATTCTGCCGCGCCTGCTGAAGCGTTTCGATTTCGATGATTTGCCAGTGATGGTCAACATGCACAAGTTCGAGACCGACGTCCCGGCGGATGAACTGCGCGACGGCAGCCTCGATCTGGTGATCAGCTTCGGCCCCAACTTCCACCGCCATCACACCGACCTGAAATCACGGATGCTGCTGGAAGATGATCTGGTCTGCGTCTTCGACAAACGTGCCACGCCACTGGAACCGCGCCTGAGCCTGCAGGCCTTTACCGAACGCCGGCATGTGTTCCCGACGCCGTGGACGTCGACCACCAACATGGTCGATGGCTGGCTGGCACGGCAGGCGCAGAAGCGCCAGATCGTCGCGCGCTCGAACAGCTACAGCGCGGCATTGAAAATGATCACCGGGACTGACTTCATCCTCACCCTGCCCCGCCGTATTCAGCGTTTGCTGACCAACGAAGCAGTGTTCAATCACTGTGAAGCGCCGAACGGCTTGCCTGGTTTTACCCTCGACATGCAGTGGTGCCAGAGCGTTGATCAGGACAGCGCCAACCTGTGGTTGCGCGAGCAGGTGGTCAATGTGTGCAACGAGCTGGAAACGGCCTGAATCCTACGCGCCAATCGCGGTTTTGCTGTAAGACTCGCGATCCATATCGACCAGCTCGACACACAGCTGCACTTCGACGCCGGCCGGCCATTCGCACAAGTCCTGCAAGACGGCCAACAGGCTTTCTGACAACTGCTTCTTGATCTGCGGCGAACGCCCGCTGAGCAGCGCCAGCTTCACATAGACGAAACCGCGCTCGGCCATGGCGGTGCCGACCTTGAACGTTTCGACTTTCACCGCGCGACTTTTGATATCGAACTCCGCCGCGAACTGCCCGGAACCCACCAAGGTGTTGTTCAGGCGGATCAACGCGACGTCGGCGTTCAACTGCGGCAGGTTGGCGGTGTATTCCATATGCAGGTGTGGCATTGCAGTTCCCCGGTGAGTTGGCAGAAAGGTCGTACATATAGCACAGCTCTGTCCTACCCTCCCGGTGACTTTCCAATGTGGGAGCGAGCTTGCTCGCGAATGCGCTCGTTCAGCGACACTCAAGGTGCCTGATACGCCGCTTTCGCGAGCAAGCTCGCTCCCACACGGTATGTGATGTTCGTCAGACCGGGGTCAGTGGCCGTTCGCTCATGAATTGCTCCAGCCTTGAGCGCAACCAGCGCTCGGCCGGGTCGCTGTCCACGTGGCTGAGCCAGACCATCGACAGATCCAGCGTTGGCGTCTTGAACGGAAACGGCTCCTTGAACAGTAACCCGGAGGTGGCCATGGCGGCCGCGGTGTAATCCGGCAGGCTGGCGATCAGATCAGTACCGGCCAGCAGCGCCGGCAACGCGCTGTATTGCGGCACCGACAGCACCACCTGACGGGTACGACCGAGCTCCGCCAGCCACTCATCAGCGAAACCACTGACATTGGCGGTGTGCGAAACCAGTACGTGCGGACGCGCGCAATATTCATCCAGTGTCAGCGGTGTGTCGCTGGCGTCGGCGCGCAGGATGCTCGGCTGGATGTGCCGCAACAGTTTGCGTTTGGCGTTGGCCGGCAGACCACGGGTCTGACTGATGCCGACAGTGATGTCGCCCGCCGCCAGCAGATCGGGAATTCGCCAGTAATCGACGTGTTGCACCACAAACACCACATTCGGCGCTTCCTGACGCAGCGCACGCAACAGCGGCGGCAGCAGGCCGAATTCGACGTCATCGGACAGGCCGATGCGGAAAGTCATGGTGCTGACGGCCGGATCAAAATCGCGGGTCAGGCTCAGCGCCACCGACAGCGAATCCAGCGCAGGCTTGAGATGGCGGAAAATATCTTCGGCGCGGGCAGTCGGTTCCATGCGGTGACCGACGCGGATGAACAGCGGATCGTTAAGCATCGTGCGCAAGCGGTTAAGTGCCGAACTGATGGTCGGCTGACCGAGAAACAGTTTCTCGGCGGCCCGGGTCACGTTGCGTTCAAGCATCAAGGTCTCGAACACCACCATCAGGTTTATGTCAGCCTTGCGTAGTTCATTGCGGTTCATCCTTTACCCCCTGCCCCCCGGAATACCGGCAGTGTAGAAAGGCGCAGGCCCCGGCGTCCATCGCCACAGTGCGTCAGTTCACCGTCAAGCGCTTCAAGCCCAGGCCCATGACCCGTGAATCGTCGTTCAGGCCCATTTGTTCCGGGCTGATGGCGTCGGGTAATTGCAGCTCGATCGTCAGGCGATCAGTGTCCACCAGCTGCTCGCGGATCGCCGCAGGGATCGGGATTTCCAGATGATTATCCTGAAGTTGCGTCAGCCGCGTGGTCAGCACCTGCTCGCCATTCAAACTGACAATCACTCGCTGCGCCGGGTGTTGCGGCAGAACGAATGCCATGACCTCCAGTGCAATCGAGCGTGCTTCGGGTGTCACCCGCAAGTCAATCTGCGCCTGCTGCCCCGCGGACCATGTTCCCCAGTTTTCCGGGGTCGACCAACCGCTGCTGAGCTGCCGGGTGGTGTGGTTGAACGTCATGACCTGACCGGGACGGGACAGCGCCATCCATGACATTCGCCGACCTTCATCCGGCATGCTCAAGCATTGCGAACAGCGCTTCCAGCCCGGCGCCAGCACCACCAGGTCATCTACTCTGGTCAGCAGATCGGTTTCACTGTTGACACTTTTGGCAGCATCGGCCAGCACGGAATCGTCGAGTATGTACAACGAGTCGGCATCGTATTGCCCTGATTCGAGCATGCGCTGCGTTTTCTGCCTGGCCTGATCCAGTGCTTTGGCACTCATGCGCCCCAAATAGACAGCATCGGTTTTCAGGCCATGGGTCGCGGCGAAATCGGCAATCACTTGCCAGCGTTCGGACTGATTCTGTGGCATCAGACTGCGCACCTTCGAGTACCGCGCCGCTGCACTCGCCCAGAACGGATCGCGCATCGGCGTTGCCCATTCTGCGGAGGGCGTGATCATCTTGCTGTTGCGCAAACCCATCCAGCCGTTGCGTGTGTCGACAATCTGTATCGTCAATGCCAGTGCCAGCAGCGCGACGACGATGCGTGGCTGGTAACCGCGCACCAGCAGGAACATCACCATCAGGATGAGCGCGTACAACACCGGCCAGAACATCCGTCCCGAAGCGCGAAAAACATTGGCCAGTTTGAGGGCGATTTTCGGCAGCGGGTAGCTGAACGTGTGCGCGCCGGCACCGATCTGGTTCGATAGCGCGAACAAAGCCAATCCGATCAACGCCAGCAACAACCAGGGGCGAACGCGAAGCTCTTCCTTCACGGGCTGGCGGTTCCTCACCCAGGCAATCAGTGCCAACGGCACCAGCAACAGCACGCCGAGGCCCGGGTAGTTGAAGCCTTCGTAATCGCCGCTGGCTTTCGGCAGATTCGGCAAAATGAACGACCAGCCTGCCGGATCCAATGGCGACAGCAGATTCATCCGGTACAAACCGAAACCACCGGATTGCCCGCCGTCAGCAATGGCGAAGTACCCGGCCTGCCAGCAACACACACTCACCACGGCAAACAGCGAAACGCCTTCGAGCAGCCCTTGGCGCCGAGTCAGTTGTTGGCTGAAGGTCTTGCCAAGCAGATCCGCCACCCAGATCAGCGCCACCATCGCCAGCAGGTACGCATGCACCATCGCCGTAACCGCCAGTAACGCGCCCCAGGCCAGGCGTCGTCGAGACAGGTTCGGCAACAACGCCAGGTACAGCGCCGCCAGGATCAGAAAATGCCCGGACAGAGAAAGGTGTCCGCCCATGCGCAGGAACATCGGTGGTGAGACCACCAGCAAACCGGTGCCCAGCAAGCGAATCAGCGGATTGCCGGTCATCAACCCCAGCAGTTTCCAGGCGAACCAGGCTTGCAGCACGAAGCACGCCAGCAGCCACAGTCCGAAATACTGGAAGGTCGCCGGTAACCAGCCATTGAACGGTTTGAACAGCAGCGCCAACAGCGGATTGGAGTCGGAAAAAATGATCGAATTGCCCAGTTCCAGACCATAGAACGGGTTGAGCCCGAGCGGAAAGGTCCAGGGTGAATGGCGGAAATATTCCCAGCCCAGATAATGCGTTGCCGGATCGCCCTGCTCCAGCCAGGCAATGTTTTGCGGATCCAGCGCTTGCGGCCCGATCACGCAGAAAAACGCCAACACGCCGAGCAACAATGGCAAAACGCCCAACGCCGGATGGTTTCGTGAAGCCTTCATCGATACGTCCAGAAATTGTGCAAGACAAAGGTGAATGCCGGAATTGTCAGCGCGACTGCAACGATGCCCAGCAGATAGGGCAACCCGGCAATCTGCGCCGCCCAGGCAACGAACATCGCGAGGAAAAACCCACCCGTGGAAACCAATAGAAAACGCCGCAGTGTTCGCCCGTGCAGTCGGGCAGAAAAACTCCAGGTGGTATTGATTACGTAGGACACCACCGTCGCCACGGCAAACGCCACACCATTGGCAAGCGGCGGTTGCGCGGCGATGAAGTTGATGAACAGCACCGCCACCAGCGCATGCAGCGCAGTGACGAACAGACCGGTCAGGGCAAAGCGCAAACCACGCTGAATCAGCGCTGACTTTTCGCCTGAAGTCACGGTTTTTGCGCCAACACAAAAACACTCAAACCGGCGAGACGGTTCATGCCCATCAACGGTAACTCGAGGCTGCACAAGGTCTTGAGCACGCCATTCACCAGCGGATGATGGCGTTTGAGTTGCGAACGCACCGGCTGGGTCTGGGCGCTTTGCGGCAACAAACGCAACGCCGCCGCAATCGGGAACACCGCTCCGAAATAATAGGTACCGCGCTGTACCGTCAAACCCGCGTCACGTGCCAGTGTTTCGAACTGCGCCAGAGTGTAGCGGCGCTTGTGTTCGAGAAAGTCGTCGTGACCACTCCACAAGAACTGGAATGCCGGCACTGTCATCAGGAAGCGACTCCCCGATGGCACTTTATCGACATACATCTTGAGCAAGCCGAGGTCGTCATCGACATGCTCCAGCACGTCCATCAACAGCACCAGATCGGCATCGATGGTTTCAATTGCGCGACGGTAATGCACCGGTTTGCCGGCAGTGGTGGCGCTGGAGTCGGCGGGATAACTGATATCCACGCACCACGCTTCACGTGCATCGGTATGCGTCAGCAAATGATGGGAAAAAAATCCCGAGCCGGCGCCGACATCGAGGATTCGGCTGATGCGGGCATCGCCCAGCAATCGCCTGGTGGCTGCAGCTTTCGAGCAGTAATACCAATGCTCGTTGATGCTGTCGCCGAGGATGTCGGTTTCCTTGAGATCCATGTGTCAGTCCTTGGGGTCGTAGACGCGACGCACCAGAAAAACCGGCCGGCGTTTGGATTCGATATAGGTGCGGCCCAGGTACTCGCCGAGCACCCCGATGCCGATCAATTGCAGCCCACCGAGAAAGGTTACGGCTACCATTAGCGAGGCATAACCGGGCATGTCGACACCGTGAATCAATGTGCGCACGACAATGAAAATGGCGAAGGCAAAGGACACCAGCGATACCAGCGCACCGACATACGTCCAGACCCGCAATGGCTCGGTGCTGAAACTGGTGATGCCCTCCAGTGCGAAATTCCACAGCCGCCAGCCATTGAATTTGCTCTGCCCCGCTACGCGCTCCGGACGTTCGTAATCGACGTGGGTGGTGCGAAAGCCAACCCAGGCAAACAGGCCTTTCATGAAGCGCCGGGATTCGGGCAACGTCAGCAAGGCATCGACCACGCAGCGATCCATCAGACGAAAATCGCCGACGTTTTCGGGTAAAGGCTGTTCGGCAATTTTATTGTGCAGGCGGTAGAACCAGTGGGCCGAGGTCTGCTTGGCCCAGGTGTCGCTGCGACGACTGATGCGGTGACCGAGCACCACCTCGAAGCCTTCTCGCCAGCGCTCGATCATCTGCAGAATGATCTCCGGCGGGTCTTGCAGGTCGGCGTCAATTGGCACCACGATCCGCCCGGTCGCGATCTGCAAACCGGCGGACAACGCCGCTTCTTTGCCGAAGTTGCGGCTCAGGTCGACGATGCGCAGACGCGCATCCTGGCGCTGATGTTCGAGCAAGCGTTCGAGCGTGGCATCGGTGCTGCCGTCGTTGACGAACACCAGTTCAAGAGCGATCAACGTCTGTGCCTGAAAGACTTCATTGATGCGCCGCAGAAACGTGTCGAGACTGTCCTCCTCGTTAAATACGGGGACCACCAGCGATAACGTCACCTGCCCGGCCTGTTGCGTTCCGTACTCAGTCAAAGGAGTGCTCTTTTTATAGTGTTTGTCGGTCGCCGAACGCTGTTCGACGCCATGAGCCGTCCCGTATTAAGCAGGAGCGTCGACGGCGTTGCAAGGAGCAGACGGCGTCATATTGGCCAATCCAGACGCTTATCCGTGCGCTCTAGCCCGCGCCCTTCAGAAACATCCGCGAACGATTGGAAACAAATGTCCGATAGCCAAAAAAACCGTCTGCGCTAGGCTTGCGACCATGCGCCACACAGGCTGTCGCACAAAATCAATCGCATGGAGCGAACTGAATGTATTTCGAGATTTACAGGCAATCCAGAGGCACCCCGAGTACCGGCAAGGGACAATGGCGCTGGAGGTTGAGGGCGGGTAATCACGAGACGATCGCCAGTGGCGAGTCTTATGTGAACAAGGCGGATTGCTTGCATGTGATCGGGTTGATCAAGGCTGTGCAGGGGGAGACGCCGGTTAAGGAGATTTAATGGTTTGTGGCATTCACTGCTGTGAATGACTGGATGCGGGAAGTGGTGTGTTTCCTGCAGAAATGGGAAAGTCCCCTGATTTGATGCAGTGGGGCTTTCGTGTGCATTCAAAAAATAAGATTCCGAAAATAGCACCTGGTCGACCAGGCACTTATCCACAAACGAAAAACCCAGCAAACACGCTGGGCTTTCAGGTTGAAAATATTCGCAACATTACTTGCAAGATTCTGATCTGAGCTTTTTCGCAGTCAGAATTACTGCTTTTTGCATCGCAATCGCTTCGTTTGCCGCAACAAGGTAGGCTTCTCGCCTTTCCTGTACGGATCCAGTACGAAAAAAATCAGACATCGTGGTCGATGCTGCCTTTTTCTTGGTTTCGTCGCTTTCGCCTTTCATAAGGCTACTCCGTTCAAAATACGTTGCAGTTCGTTCTGATCATAGGGCTGGGTAACGAAACGGTCAATTTCGTCAGCTGAAAGGTCAATGCCGATGTCAGCGTTCCCACATCGGTGTTTTTAAGGATTACATCTACTTTTAACGAATTGCCCCACTCCTGCTTAAGTTCACAGACCGTCGTTTTCGAAGCATAAAACTGTCGCACGAACTCGTTGCATGGAATATTTCGCCCTTCAGTTTCCTCCCGCGCCAGTACAAATTCCCACGCTAGCTCAGGTCGTTGGTAAACGTAAATGATCTGAGCTGATCTGCCTTCCTTATCAAGAGTGCGCTGAATGTTTCTTCGTGCGACCTCATAGTTCGCGAGCGTTCCATCCAGTAAAAATGATTGCCCTTGCTGATAAACCAAATCAACGGTCCGTTCGACTATCGTTGTGACTGCTCGCTGAAAAAGGCTGGAATTACGGCCGTTATACTCAGAAAAGAAGAGCCTGAAATCATCCGGATCGATTCTCAGAGGACGGGAACCACCTACTCCCATCAGATTGATAAATGATTTGGAGATTTCCGTTTTACCCGCGCCAGGAGAACCTGCCATAAATACTGAAACCGGGTGCTCATCACGGGGATATTCGGTTATACACGCCATCTCACGCGCAATACGAGTACGATTAGCCATTGCAAAGACTACAGCGCGCTCAGCTACCGCCTGCTCTAGCAATGTCATCAATTTCTCCTCGGTATGAACGGAATTTATCATCCATTACGATTCGCCATACATCGAGATAACAAATCAAAAAGTAACCTTCCGCTGGATCGAATAGCTACGCATCTCTTTGCTCGAACAACCAATCACCCCCTTCTTGAGCCTTTTCACAGCGCAAACAAAAAAGCCCCGTAGCTTCTCAGCTACGGGGCTTTTTCTATGTAATGGCGGAGAGATAGGGATTCGAACCCTAGGTACCGGTGAAGGTACAACGGATTTCGAATCCGTCCCATTCGGCCACTCTGGCATCTCTCCAACGGCGCGCATCATAACAACACTTTTACCGAAAGCAAACCCTCTTTCGAAAATTTGTTCGTGCTATCAGATGCTTGCGTCGATTAAAGCGGTACGCCCAGACGATTGGCGACTTCTTCGTAGGCTTCGATGACGTCACCGAGGCCTTGGCGGAAGCGGTCTTTGTCCATTTTCTTCTTGGTGTCCTTGTCCCACAGACGGCAGCCGTCCGGGCTGAACTCGTCGCCGAGGACGATGGAACCGTCGCTGAACACGCCGAACTCAAGCTTGAAGTCGACCAGCAGCAGGCCGGCGTCGTCGAACAGTTTGCTCAGGACTTCGTTGACCTTGAGCGACAGTTCTTTCATGCGAACCAGTTGCTCGGCGGTGCCCCAGCCGAATGCCACAACGTGGGATTCGTTGATGAACGGGTCGCCCTTGGCGTCGTCCTTGAGGAACAGTTCGAAGGTGTACGGGTTGAGCTTCAGGCCCTCTTCAACGCCCAGACGCTTGACCAGGCTGCCGGCGGCGTAGTTACGCACGACGCACTCGACCGGGATCATGTCGAGCTTCTTCACCAGCACTTCGTTGTCGGCCAGCAGTTTGTCGAATTGGGTCGGAATGCCGGCCGCTTCGAGTTTCTGCATGATGAAGGCGTTGAACTTGTTGTTGACCATGCCTTTGCGGTCGAGCTGCTCGATGCGCTTGCCGTCGAACGCCGAGGTGTCGTTGCGAAACAGCAGGATCAAGCGGTCAGCGTCGTCGGTCTTGTAAACCGATTTGGCTTTGCCGCGGTAGAGTTCTTCACGTTTTTCCATGATGGGCTCCGCTTGCTAAGTAGATGGGCTAGGCGATGTGGCGCCAGTCGAGCCCTGAATCTTGATCGGCCAATTGCAGCCAGTCCGGGTCGCACCCGAGGGTGTCGACAAAACATTGCCGGGCCAGCTGCGGCAGGTTGTTCTTGCTGCTCAGATGGGCCAGAACCAGGTGTTGCAGACCCTGCCAGCCCAACTCGGACACCAGGAATGCCGCCTGATGGTTATTCAAATGTCCCAGCTCGCCGCCCACCCGCTGCTTGAGAAAGTACGGGTAGTGACCACGGGCCAGCATGTCGCGACAATGGTTGGACTCGATCATCAACGCATCGAGATCCCGATAACCGTCCAGCACCCGCTCGCAGTAGGAACCCAGGTCGGTCAGCAGGCCGAAGCGCCGCTGCTCGTGATCACTGAAGACATACTGGGTCGGCTCCTGCGCATCATGGGCCACGGCAATGACCCCGATGTTCAGTGCACCGATCTGCAGTTGCTCGCCGCCGGCCAGAAAGCCTGCGGGTTCAATCGGTTTGCGCATCCCGCGCAGTGTGCCGCGACTGAGGTAGACCGGTAGATTGTAGCGCCGAGACAGCAAACCCACGCCATGCACGTGGTCGGCATGTTCGTGGGTTACGAGTATCGCGCTCAGTTGCGCCGGGTTCACACCCAGGCGCAAAAGGCGTTTTTCGGTTTCCCGCAGGGAAAAACCACAATCCACCAGCACGTACGTATCAGCACTGGCGATCAGCGTGCCGTTCCCTTGGCTACCGCTGCCGAGAACGGCAAAACGCATGGTTGATCAGCCCAGGTTGTCCTGAATCACGCTCAACACTTTGCGTGCCACTTCAGCCGGCGCGACGGTGTTGATGTTTTTCTCGACGGTCACCTGAATGTTCTCGCCAACCTTGCTCAGGCGAACCTGATAACGCTCGGCACGGGCTTCAACTTCTTCCTTGCTCGGCGCGCTGCCGAACAGGCTGCTGAAGAAACCAGGCTTGTCGTCTTTCTTCTCGGCTTTTTCGGCCAGGTTGATGTAGTACAGGCCGAGGCTGCGGTTGATGTCTTCAACGCGCCATTCGCCTTGCTCCAGCGCACGGCCAACACTCGACCAGGCACGGTCAAGATCGGTACCGACGTTCAACACCGGGTTACCGCTGCCGTCTTCGCTGAGGCTGACACGGCTTGGGGTATCGAAATCACGCGAGGCCAGCATCGACACCGAACCGCCCTTCTCGGAGATTCGGCTCATGCTTGCGAGCATGTCGTCGACCAGTGCTGCGTCCAGGCCAGTGTTGACCGAACGGTTGGTGAAGGCGACGTCGGCAGTGCTGCCGGCAGGACGCTCGGCGCTGACCACGTAGATCTCACTGGTGTTGCGCTGCACGCCCGGCTCGATGCGAACACGCACACGGGTTTCGCTGTCGCTGGCAATGCCGGCTGCGCTCAGGCGCTTGGCCATGGACGCGGACAGTTCATCGGAATGCTGCCAAGTGGTGGTGAATTCGCCGGTTTGCGGGCGCTGCTCGTCCAGACGGAACCCGTTGTCCTGGAAGAACTGCACCGCCACTGGCCAGACTTCGGCCGGCGGATGCTGGGCCACGACCCAACGCGAATCACCGCTCTTCTGCAGCGAGTAATCGCTGGCATCGGCAACGGCCGACAGCGGCTGAGGACGCGGCACAATGTATTCACCCTTGGCGGTGTCATCAGCAACGTTACGCGGGATCGGCAACAGCGGATCCAGACGCTTGGAAGTGCTGACTTCCGGCGGCAGTTGCATCGGTGCAGTCTGTTGCGCTTGCAGGTAATCGCTACCACGGTCGCGGAAATAACCTTCCGGCCCCCAGACCCATCCGCAGCCACTGGTGCTGGAGATAATCAAGGCAAGTGCGGAAAGTCCGGCCATTCGCTTCATGCGTTGTACTTCCTCAATTAAACCAGGACGCTGCACTGGCGCAGGGCCGTGCGAAGCGTTTCATGACAAGGTGTGCTCAGCCAGGTCAGTGGCAGGCGGATGCCTTCGTGCATCAGGCCCATTTCAACCAAAGCCCACTTCACCGGAATCGGGTTGGCTTCGATGAACAGGTCTTTGTGCAGCGGCATCAGTTTTTCGTTGATCGCCCTTGCGGTGTCGGCGTCGCCTTTCAGCGCGGCCTCGCACAGGTCGGCCATTTCGCGCGGCGCGACGTTGGCAGTCACCGAGATGTTGCCTTTACCGCCCAGCAGGATCAGTTCAACGGCGGTCGGATCATCGCCGGACAGCACGATAAAATCCTTGCTCACACCTTCGATGATCGCTTTGGCGCGCTTCAGGTCGCCAGTGGCTTCCTTGATACCGATGATGTTCGGCACGGTGGACAGGCGGATCACAGTCTCGGCCTGCATGTCGCACGACGTGCGGCCAGGAACGTTATAGAGAATCTGTGGAATGTCGACCGATTCAGCAATGTGTTTGAAGTGCTGATACAAACCTTCCTGAGTCGGCTTGTTGTAGTACGGCACGACCAGCAGGCAGGCATCGGCGCCGGCTTCTTTGGCGTTGCGGGTCAGCTCGACGGCTTCGCGGGTCGAGTTGGCGCCAGTGCCGGCGATGACCGGAATGCGCCCGGCAACCTGTTTGACCACGGCTTTGATGACGGCGATGTGTTCTTCTACATCAAGGGTTGCCGACTCGCCGGTAGTACCGACCGCGACAATGGCATGGGTGCCGTTCTTGAGATGGAAGTCCACGAGTTTGCTGAGGCTGTCCCAGTCAAGACGCCCTTGTGCATCCATGGGAGTGACCAGTGCCACCATACTGCCCGCAATCATGAAACCGCTCCTGCCGGAAAAAGAGAGCGGTAATGGTACTGGCGCCAAGATGCTTGCACAAGCGAAGTACTGCGCTGCCGCCATTCCCCTTGGCGCCGCTTTTCGCTACCCTTCAGACTTTGATCGGTACTGATCAGCTTGTACGCCGGGTTCCAGCCTCCCTTTTCGGCCTCCCAGACCCCGTTCCTGCGTCGCATCGACGCGCTCCCGCTATAGTGGAGCGAGCCGCGAGCGCTTGCCGGGGCTTTTAGTACGGATAGCCAGAACAGGCACTCCCCGGCAGCCAACGCCCGTAAACCTACCGACCGCTCATCGCTTTAGGAATGCTGCATGTCCACCCCCACAGTTCGCGAACAATTCCTTGTCATCAGTGCCCTTGGCGCCAACCCCATGGAGCTGACTAACGTCCTGTGCCGCGCCAGCCATGAAAATCGCTGCGCCGTGGTTACTTCGCGCCTGACCCGCCATGGCGAGTGCAGTGCGCTGATCCTCGAGATCTCCGGCAGCTGGGACGCCCTCGCCCGCCTGGAAGGCAGCCTGCCGGGCCTGGCCAAGAAACACGCTTTCACCGCCAACGTGGTGCGCAGCGCACCGCTGGAAAATCGTCCGCAGGCGCTGCCGTACGTGGCTTACGTCAGTTCGGCGTATCGCCCGGACATCATCAATGAGTTGTGCCAGTTCTTCATGGATCACAACGTCGAGCTGGAAAACCTGACCTGCGACACCTATCAGGCGCCGCAAACTGGCGGCACCATGCTCAACGCCACGTTCACCGTGACCCTGCCGGCCGGCACCCAGATCAGTTGGCTGCGCGACCAGTTCCTCGACTTCTCGGATGCGATGAACCTGGACGCACTGATCGAGCCTTGGCGCCCACAGAACCCAATGTAAGGAAGCTTTCATGGCCGTTGTCATTGACCAACCGGTTGCCGATTTCGCAGCACCTGCCACCAGCGGGCAGACTGTCAGCCTGTCTGCCCTGAAGGGCAAGCAAGTGGTGATCTACTTCTACCCGAAGGACAGCACGCCGGGCTGCACCACTGAAGGCCAGGGCTTTCGTGATCAGTACGCGGCCTTCAAGGCTGCCAACACGGAAATCTTCGGCATTTCGCGCGACAGCCTGAAGTCCCACGAGAACTTCAAGTGCAAGCAGGAGTTTCCATTCGAGCTGATCAGCGACAAGGACGAAGCTGTTTGTCAGTTGTTCGACGTGATCAAGTTGAAGAAACTGTACGGCAAGGAATACCTGGGCGTTGATCGCAGCACATTCCTGATCGACAAGAACGGTGTGCTGCGCCAGGAATGGCGTGGTGTGAAAGTGCCGGGGCATGTTGATGCAGTTCTGGCTGCTGCTGAAGCGCTGAATAAAGCCTGAAAATCAAAAGATCGCAGCCTTCGGCAGCTCCTACATTTGGAATGCGTTTCCCTGTAGGAGCTGCCGCAGGCTGCGATCTTTTGCTTTAAAGCAGCGGTGCCACCGCCGGCTCTTGGCGCGGCCACGCATCCAGCACCGCCTTGAACAGCGTCGCCAGCGGGATCGCAAAGAACACCCCCCAGAATCCCCACAACCCGCCAAACAACAGCACCGCGCAGATAATGGCCACCGGGTGCAGGTTGACCGCCTCCGAGAACAGCAACGGCACCAACACGTTGCCATCCAGTGTCTGAATGATTCCGTACACCGCCATCAAATAGATGAACTGATCGCTCCAGCCCCACTGAAACAGCGCGATCAGCAACACCGGCACGGTCACCACCACGGCACCGACATACGGCACCACTACCGACACACCGACCAGCAACGCCAGCAGCGCCGCATAATTCAATCCGAGCGCCACAAAAGCGATGTAGGTCACGCCACCACAAATCACGATCTCGATGACCTTGCCGCGAATGTAGTTGGCAATCTGCCGGTTCATCTCCTGCGCAACCCGGGTGATCAACGCACGCTCACGCGGCAAGTAGCCACGCACCCATTCGCCGATCATGACCCGGTCCTTGAGGAAGAAAAACACCAGAATCGGCACCAGCACCAGATAGATCATGATGTTCACCAGCAACGGCAGACTCGACAGTGAGAATGTCAGCGCCCACTGGCCGAACTTGCCGATCTCGCCGCGCGCCGCCTCGATCGCCTGCAGCACCTGCTCATCGGACACCAGATGCGGATAACGCTCCGGCAGCAATAACAGCAGCGATTGCCATTTGGCGAGCATGCCCGGCAGTTCATTGAACAGGGTGATCAACTGATGCCAGAGCAACGGCAGCACCACCACGATAAACAGCATCAACACGCCCATGAACAGCGCAAACACCAGCCCCACCGCCACACCACCCGGCACGCGCAGGCGCTCCAGCGTGACCACCAGGCCCTGCATCAGGTACGCCAGCACCATCCCCGCCAACACCGGCGCGAGCATGCCGCCGAGGGTGAGCACGGCCGTAAAGGCGAGAAACAGCAGCACCGCCAGCACCACCGCTTCTTCATCGGAGAAATAGCGCTGAATCCAGTCGCGTAACACTTTGAACATCAATAATCCTTAGGTCTTTTACGCTGTCGGTTTCAGGCTTTTTTCAACCAGTAACGGTAGACGCCCGCCTCGTCTTCTTCGCGCAGCAGGGTATGACCGGCCAACCTGGCAAAGGTGCGAAAGTCGCGCTGCGAGCCCGCGTCGGTAGCGATCACCTTGAGAACGGCGCCACTCTCGAGTTTGTTGAGTTCCATTTTTGCCTTGAGCAACGGCAACGGACAGTTCAGGCCACTGGCGTCCAGTTCCACGTCATGGGCTACAGCGTCAGTCATTGCGTCACTCCGGTTCGGGTCGTCGAGCTGCCTAGAATATCTGGTCGCAGCTCCGGTGTCCGGCTACAGTAAGGTCTTTGTCTTCTAAGGCTTTGTGCATGACTTTTCTGCGCCCTACCCTGCTGACGCTCGCTTGCCTGCTCGCCTCACCAGGCTTTGCCGACGATCTACCGTCACTCGGCGACGCCAGTTCTGCCATTGTCTCGCCGCAACAGGAATATCAGCTGGGCCGCGCCTGGCTGGCGATGTTGCGTAGCCAGGTTTCACAGCTCAACGATCCGCAGCTCAAGGACTACGTCGAATCCAGCGTTTACAAACTGGTGGAGACCAGCCAGGTCACTGACCGGCGCCTTGAGTTCATTCTGATCAACAGCCCGCAACTCAACGCCTTCGCAGCGCCGGGCGGTGTGGTCGGGGTCAACGGCGGTCTGTTCCTCAATGCGCAGACCGAGGGTGAATACGCATCGGTACTGGCGCACGAATTGGCGCACTTATCGCAACGCCACTTTGCGCGTGGCGTCGAAGCTTCGCAGCGGATGCAAGTGCCGATGATGGCCGCGTTGCTGGCCGGCATCGTCATCGCGGCGGCCGGTGGCGGTGACGCAGGCATCGCCACAATTGCCGGTACGCAGGCAGCGGCGATTCAATCGCAACGCACCTTCTCCCGCCAGAACGAACAGGAAGCCGACCGCATCGGTATCCTCAATCTGGAGAAGGCCGGATATGACCCGCGCTCGATGCCGACCATGTTCGAGCGCCTGATGCGCCAGTACCGTTTCGACGCCAAGCCCCCGGAATTCCTGCTGACTCACCCGGTCACCGAATCGCGTATCGCCGATACCCGCAACCGTGCCGAACAGGCCAAACCGGGCGGTATCGAAGACTCCAAGCGCTATCAGTTGATCCGGGCCCGCGTGCAACTGATTTACGAAGAAACTCCGGGCCTGGGTGCGAAGCGCTTCCGTGCGCAACTGGATGAAAATCCGAAAAACGACGTGGCGCGCTACGGTCTGGCGATTGCGCAGATCAAGGGCGGCCAGCTGAACGAGGCTCGCGAGAATCTCAAGCAATTGCTGGCCACGTCGCCAAACGAAATCATCTACAACCTCGCCCAGATCGATCTGGACATCACCAATAATCGTTTGCCGGATGCACAATCGCGGGTTGACCGGATGCTCACGCAATATCCGGGCAACTATCCGTTGAATCAGGTTCGAGTGGATCTGTTGCTCAAACAGAATCGCGCACCTGATGCCGAAAAAGCGCTGGAAGCATTGCTCAAGTCACGTCCGGATGATCCGGATGTCTGGTATCAAGTCGCCGAAACCCGTGGTTTGTCGGGCAACATCATCGGCCTGCATCAAGCACGTGCCGAGTACTTTGCACTGGTGGGTGATTATCGTCAGGCGATCCAGCAGCTCGATTTCGCCAAGCGCAAGGCAGGCAGCAACTTCCCGCTGTCTTCACGCATCGATGCTCGTCAGCGTGAGCTGATGGAGCAGGAACGCATGATCAAGGACATGATGGGCTGATCGTTACCCGCCAGCACAAAAGCTTCAGGCATAAAAAAACCGCCTCTTTCGAGGCGGTTTTTTTTTACCTTAGCGCTGGATTATTCCGCCAGCTTGAAGGTGATGAAGCTGGCACGACCTTGACGCAGTACGCGCATCGACACCGAACGATTCTTCGGCAGCGCTTTGGCGATCTCGCCGAACTCCTTTGAGGAGCCGATGGCTTGATTGTTCAGGTGCGTGATCACGTCACCTGGCTGCAGACCGATCAACGCCGCAGGACCGTCCTGCACTTCCTTGATCACCACACCACCTTTGAGGTCGTAGGTTTTCTTCTGCTCGGCGGTCAGCTCGCCCACCGAAACACCGAGGCGGTTGCTGGTACTTTCAGCGCCGGACTTCGGCAGTGCATCAAGCTCTTTGTCTTCGTCAGGGATCGCGCCAACCGTCAGCTCGACGTTCTTGCGCTTTCCTTCACGAATTACTTCCAGATTGGCCTTTGCACCAGCTTTCAGTGCGCCAACCAGATGCGGCAGGTCAGCAGACATGACGATCGGCTGACCGTTCATGCTCAGGATCACGTCGCCGACTTGCAGGCCACCCTTGGCTGCCGGGCCATCATCCTGAATCTGCGCAACCAGCGCGCCGGCAGGCTTCTCCAGACCGAACGACTCGGCCAGATCCTTGTTCACTTCCTGGATGACCACGCCCAACCAGCCACGACTGACTTTGCCGCCGCTTTTCAGCTGATTGGAAACGTCCATCGCTACGTCGATCGGAATCGCAAACGACACGCCCATAAAGCCGCCGGAGCGGGTATAGATCTGCGAGTTGATCCCGACCACTTCACCGTTCAGGTTGAACAGCGGACCACCGGAGTTACCCGGGTTGATCGGCACGTCGGTCTGAATGAACGGCACATAGTTTTCGTTCGGCAGACTGCGGCCGACGGCGCTGACGATGCCTTGGGTCACGGTGTGGTCAAAGCCGAATGGCGAACCGATTGCGACAACCCACTGACCGGCTTTCAGGTCCTGGGATTTGCCAAGCTTCAACACCGGCAGATCCTTGCCTTCGATTTTCAGCAGAGCCACGTCGGAACGTGGGTCAGTGCCGATCAGTTTGGCTTTCATTTCGCTGCGATCAGCCAGACGCACGAGGATTTCGTCAGCATCGGCGATCACGTGGTTGTTGGTCAGGATGTAGCCATCCGGTGAAATGATGAAGCCTGAGCCCAACGATTGCGCTTCACGTTGACGACCACCGCCGCCCGGCGAACGCTGCTGAGGCGGCATGCCACGCTCGAAGAACTCGCGCAGCATCGGCGGCAGACCTTCCAGGTCAGGCATCTGCTGATTCACTTTGCGATCCGGTAGTTTCTGCGTGGTACTGATGTTCACCACGGCTGGCGAAGCTTGTTCGACCAATTGGGTGAAGTCAGGCAGATCGGCCGCTTGCGCAGCAGGGACCACCTGACCGAGCAACAGCACAGTGGCGAAAATGGAGAGATAAGATTTCAAACTTGGTATCGACATACAGCTCCCGTTACGACGAGCAGGGTTAAGCGATATGGAGCAAGGAACACCGTAAACCACCGACCGGCATTTTTGTTCCGGCAACAACAAACAAGGCCAGAGCCGTGAGGCTCTGACCTATAAAAAATTTTCGGGGTATTTGCAAATGAAAATGCTCAGCAAACATTTCATCTACGTCTCGACGAAGAAGTGGTAGTGACTGAATCAGCTCACTGCTTGCTGGTGGCAGTGCCATCAGTGTTACGCATCGACAGAGCAATTCGTTCGGCGGTGCCAATCGGAATTTCGCCGACCACCGTCACCATCATTTCGCCTTCAGGCGTGGTCAGGCGGCGGGAAACGGCAACGGTCGGGCCCAGTTGAGTCCGCGTGTCAGTAACGGTTGCGCCGTTCAATGGCTCAAGGAAAACCGAAAAACGCGCCAGACCGTCGTCATACAGCAAGCTGTTGACCTGGGTCTTGGTTTCCGGATCTTTGTGCGAAGTACTGCTGGTCAGTTCGAAACCTGGCGGCAGCCAGTCCGAATGCCATACCTGCGCAGTCTTGACGGCCGAAGCCTTGTCGCTGTCGAGCGTAATCGCCTTGCAGTCGGCATCGGCCTGCAAGTCTTTGTCCGAAGGGACTTCGTCAGTATCAAGACTGGTGAACTGGAAACGCTCGAGCAACTGCCCTTTGTCGTTCAGCAACAACGACTTCAGCGGCAGGCCGGTTTTCTTGTCCTGATGCAATTCAAAGCCGTAACGATGCTGATCGCGAGGCGTCAGCGATACGATCACTGCGTCTCGCCCAGCCACGCGCGATTTGCCGATGACGGCAAGGTCATACCAGTTTTTCAGCTTTTGCGGATCGAGAGGACGAGCGGCTGAGTTCGGAGAATCCCCCAGCCCGGCAATCAGGGTGCCGCTGACGCATTGAGTATGTCCATCAACGCGCACGACTTCCTGCGCCGAGCCGTCGAGCTGGAGTAAACGCTCGCGGACCTGGCCATTCTGGACGCGATGCCAGATGTTATGGGTAGAAAAGCTACCGTTACGCTCGTAAACGAATGTGCCGTGAAAGCTTTGCTGCTGCTCGGCCTGGCCCAGACGGGTCAACCAGTCCTGGGCCTCATCAGCGTGGGCTGGAACAATGAACCAGCCGCTTAGCAGAAGCGAAAGTAGAGGTATGGCGCGCATGATCCTCCTTAACGGTTTTCCAGACTTGCTGCACGTGCGTATGGCAACGCGCTTTCAGTGCCTTTCAGTGCAGCCTGTTGAGCGTGCTGGCGCAGGTAACCTGGCAGACGCTGATCGTGCCAGCCTGGCTGACCTTGCAGTACGCCGTTAGCCATCGGGCCAGTGGCTTCCGAGCTCTCGCTGTAGCCTGCCAGAACAGCCGGACCTTTGACCTGTGGAGTGGCCAGGGTTGGCTGATTGGATTGCTGAGCCAGTTCGACACCAGCGATTTCGTCCTGGTTGTACAGGCGAACACCGGCCAGAACGGCAACAGTCACCGAGGCCGCAACAGCCAGACGGCCGAGGTTGCGCCATGGGCTGCGAGATACTTTGGCCGGAGCCGTTTCGTCTTCCAGTGCAGCAGACACTGCCGCAGCGATATCCAGACGTGGAAGCAGCAGATCCTTGTGCATGGCTGCCCGAGCGATCTGGTAACGAGCCCAGGTCTCACGGGTATCAACATCGTCCAGTGCATTGAGCACTCGACGCAATTCCAGTTCGTCCGCTTCGTTATCCATCACTGCGGACAGCGATTCCTGCAGGGCTTCACGACTCATGGCGTTCCTCTCTTGGCTGTCGCCGCTGTCTCAGTTTTCCTGCAACAACGGCTGCAGGGCTTTATCGATGGCCTCCCGGGCGCGGAAAATCCGGGAGCGCACGGTACCCACCGGACATTGCATGACGCTCGCAATGTCCTCGTAACTCAGACCATCGAATTCACGTAAAGTTAAAGCCGTACGCAAATCCTCTGGCAGTTGCTGAATGGTTCGATGGACGGTGCCTTCGATCTCATCCCGCAGCAGTGCACGTTCTGGGGACTCGAGATCCTTGAGGCCATGATCGCCATCGTAGAACTCTGCGTCTTCGGAACTTACATCGCTATCCGGCGGCCGGCGGCCGCGTGAAACCAGGTAATTCTTCGCCGTGTTAATGGCAATACGGTACAGCCACGTATAAAACGCACTGTCGCCGCGAAAGTTTCCAAGTGCTCGATACGCCTTGATAAAGGCTTCCTGAGCCACGTCCTGGGCTTCATGGGTGTCGTGCACAAAACGCACGATCAACCCGAGAATCTTGTGCTGATACTTCAGCACCAACAGATCGAAAGCTCGCTTGTCGCCGCGTTGAACGCGCTCGACCAGCTGCTGATCCTCTTCCTGGGTTAGCATGAACACTCCTCGATAAGCCCGAAGGAGACTTGCATAACTAAACGACCAGACTTGCAAACATAGACTCGGGCTTTTCGCAAAAGTTCTCCCCCTCCAGGCAAGTTTCCTGCGGGCTCTGATTTGGCACGCACGAAAAACGCAGCGCGGGATAAACCGGCTGCGCGAATAATCTTGTTATCGGTTTCGCCGGGCAGGAATCCAACCGCAGATTCCGCACTGAAGCCGACACGTCCCTTGTTTCTGGCACCGACTATTGATCTTGGGCCTTTGGCAAAAGTTCCAATTATTTATAGCCGCACCGCCCGGACATTGGGCAACCCAGGGCAGAAAAATCCTGTTTCAGCGCCGATACAGTCGTGTTCTACCCAAAAGGGTGAAAAAAACTTCCGACGAAGCACGCGGTTTTTTCCTACGCAGTAGTTTCACAATGCCATGTCGGCTCGGCTATTGTGCCGCCCCACCCCTCTATATACTAGTGGGCTGTGTGGCTGTCTTGACTCGCCGATCCAGCTGTCTTGCGCCACCCCCGACCCGGGTCGCTTTGAGCGGAATCCTGTAATGAGCCAACAATTCCAACATGATGTTCTGGTCATAGGCAGCGGTGCTGCCGGTTTGAGTCTCGCGCTGACCCTGCCGGGTCATTTGCGCATTGCCGTTTTGAGTAAAGGCGATCTGGCCAACGGTTCGACCTTCTGGGCCCAGGGTGGCGTCGCCGCCGTGCTCGACGACACTGATACTGTCGAATCCCATGTTGATGACACCCTGAACGCCGGTGGCGGTCTGTGCCATGAAGACGCCGTGCGTTTCACTGTGGAGCACAGCCGCGAAGCCATCCAGTGGCTGATCGACCAAGGTGTACCGTTTACCCGCGACGATCAATCCGGCACTGAAGATGGCGGATTCGAATTTCATCTGACCCGCGAAGGCGGTCATAGCCACCGTCGCATCATCCATGCGGCCGATGCTACCGGCGCGGCAATCTTCAAAACTTTGCTGGCTCAGGCCAAAGAGCGTTCGAACATCGAATTGCTGGAGCAGCGGGTTGCCGTTGATCTGATTACCGAACGCCGTTTAGGCATGGAAGGCGAGCGCTGCCTCGGCGCCTACGTACTCAACCGCAAAACCGGCGAAGTCGATACCTACGGCGCACGCTTTGTGATTCTGGCCTCGGGCGGCGCGGCCAAGGTTTACCTCTATACCAGCAACCCCGACGGCGCTTGCGGTGATGGCATCGCCATGGCCTGGCGCTCCGGCTGTCGGGTGGCGAACCTGGAATTCAACCAATTCCATCCGACCTGCCTGTACCACCCACAAGCGAAAAGCTTCCTTATTACCGAAGCCCTGCGCGGCGAAGGCGCACACCTGAAGCTGCCGAACGGCGAGCGCTTCATGTATCGCTTCGACAAACGCGCCGAGCTGGCACCGCGCGACATCGTCGCTCGGGCCATCGACCATGAAATGAAGCGTCTGGGTGTCGACTGCGTCTATCTAGACATCAGCCACAAACCCGAAGACTTCATCAAGACCCACTTCCCCACTGTTTATGAGCGCTGCCTCGGTTTCGGTATCGACATCACCAAACAACCTATTCCGGTCGTACCCGCCGCGCACTACACCTGCGGTGGCGTCATGGTCGATCAACAAGGTCGCACCGATGTGCTGGGCTTGTATGCCATCGGCGAAACCAGCTTCACCGGCCTGCACGGCGCCAACCGCATGGCCAGCAACTCGCTGCTGGAATGCTTTGTCTATGCCCGTTCAGCGGCGGCCGACATCGTCGCGCAACTGGACGATGTCGCCGCGCCAAGCGCCCTGCCCGTCTGGGACGCCAGCCAGGTGACCGACTCGGACGAAGACGTGATCATCGCGCACAACTGGGATGAACTGCGGCGGTTCATGTGGGACTACGTCGGCATCGTGCGCACCAACAAGCGCCTGCAACGGGCGCAGCACCGCGTGCGTTTGCTGCTGGACGAGATCGACGAATTCTACAGCAACTATAAAGTCAGCCGCGACCTGATCGAGTTGCGCAACCTCGCTCAGGTCGCCGAACTGATGATCAGCTCAGCCATGGAGCGCAAGGAAAGTCGTGGCCTGCACTACACGCTCGACTATCCCGATATGCTGCCCGAGGCGCTCGACACTATTCTGGTGCCGCCCACCTACGTCGGCTGAACTTGAGCCGCACTCGCAGGCGTCGGTGCAGATCCGCCGCCTGCGAGTCCCTTGGCACGCAGATCGATCTGACCCGCCATTCTCCGCGCAACCTGAACCTCAGCACCACGATCAGCGGCAGCGCGAGACTGTCCGGGCGTAGCTGCGCTGCCTGCCAACCCTGCACCTGGTTCCACAGCTGCCAGCCATCGGCGTCCCGGCGCAATCCACGAAACGCGGCGGGATGACTCAACAGAATCTGTCGTGGCAACACCCAAAAACCATGAAGCAGGCAGACTAAAGCTCCCAGCAGACTAGTCCAGAGTGGAATCGACAGAAGAAACAGGGAACCCAGTGCGAGCGCCTGGGCCAACAGATACGCCGCCAGCAACTGCCGTGAGGCATGCCAGCGGCATTCGAACGTATTACTTGGGCTGGACACGGTCCAGAATCATGCGAACCATGCGCTGCAGCTCCGGGTCTTCAGACTCGCTGCGCTCCATGAACCAGCCGAACATGTCCTGATCCTCGCACGTCAGCAGACGCACATACAGATCGCGATCCACCTGATTCAGAGTCGCGTAAACCTCCTTCACGAATGGCACCAGCAATACGTCAAGCTCAAGCATGCCGCGACGGCTGTGCCAAAACAGGCGATTCAGTTCAACTTGTTCGACCATGGGGCCCTCCTCAAATTTGCCGGCAAGTATACAGCCCCGACGCGGGTCGCACAGTCGGCTTTGGTCGGGCACCACCGATCCTTTATCAACTACCCATTTCACCAACGCACCCTTATGATGTGCCCCAGTCTATTTACCCTGCGATGACCCATGGCCGATTCTGCTTTTTTCTGCACCCTGTCACATGAAGGCGTTCTCGCGGTTCGCGGCGCGGATGCCGGAAAATTCCTGCAAGGCCAGTTGACCTGCAACCTCAATTACCTGAGCGACAGCCGCGCCAGCCTCGGCGCCCGCTGCACGCAGAAGGGCCGGATGCAGTCGAGCTTCCGCATTCTGCTCGAAGGTGACGGCGTGGTCCTGGCAATGGCCAGCGAGCTGCTGGAGCCGCAACTGGCGGACCTGAAAAAGTACGCGGTGTTCTCCAAATCGAAACTGACCGATGAAAGCGCCGCCTGGGTGCGTTTCGGCGTGGAGAATGGCGACAACGCTTTGACCGGCCTCGGTCTGGACCTGCCGGCCGAAACCGACAGCGTCGCGCGTAACGAAGGTCTGATCGCGATTCGCGTCTCGCCCGATCGCGCCGAACTCTGGGCGCCGGCCGATCAGGCTGAAGCGATCAAAGCCAAATTGTCCGCAGTCCTGTCTGAAGCCGAGCTGAATCAATGGTTGCTGGGCCAGATCCGCGCCGGCATCGGCCAGGTCATGCCGAGCACCCGCGAGCTGTTCATCCCGCAGATGCTCAACCTGCAAGCCGTCGGTGGCGTGAGCTTCAAGAAAGGCTGCTACACCGGCCAGGAAATCGTCGCGCGCATGCAGTACCTGGGCAAACTCAAGCGTCGTCTGTATCGCCTGAGCCTGGACGCCGCTGATTTGCCGGAGCCCGGCACGCAACTGTTCGCGCCAAGCCACAACAGCTCCATCGGCGAAGTGGTGCTGGCCGCCAAGGCCGGGCAAAACATTGAACTCCTGGCGGTGCTGCAGGCCGAAGCAGCCGAAGCCGGTGATTTGCATCTGGGCACCCTCGAAGGTCCCGCGCTGCATCTGCTCGACCTGCCTTACGAACTGGATCGCGACCGCGAAATCCAGCGCTGATCGCAGCATTTGTTGCAACACCCTAGAGAGTTTAAATGAGCGAACTGGCGGAAAAAGTCCAACAGGATTTGGTTGAGGCCATCGATAACGATGACCTGGTTCTGCCCACGTTGCCGGAAGTGGCCCTGCAGATTCGCAAGGCCGCTGAAGACCCGGAAATCAGCGTCAGCGACCTGAGCAAAGTCATCGGCCGTGACACCGCGCTGTCGGCGCGCCTGATCAAAGTGGTCAACAGCCCGCTGCTGCGCGCCGCCCAGGAAGTTACCGACCTGCACACAGCCATCACCCGTCTGGGCATCAACTACAGCAGCAACCTGGCGATCGGTCTGGTGATGGAGCAGATCTTCCACGCCCGCTCAGAAGTGGTCGAACAGAAAATGCGCGAAGTCTGGCGCAAGAGTCTGGAAATTGCCGGGGTCAGTTACGCGTTGTGCCGCCGCTACACGCAGCTCAAACCCGATCAGGCTGCGCTCGGCGGGCTGGTGCATCAGATCGGCGTGCTACCTATTCTGACCTACGCCGAAGACCACTACGAACTGCTCTCGGACCCGGTAAGCCTCAACCATGTGATCGATCACATTCATCCGTTGCTGGGCGACAAACTGTTGCGGGTCTGGGAGTTTCCGGAACGTCTGGTGGAATTGCCGGGGCGCTATCAGGACTTCAAGCGCGACTCGACGGCCATTGATTACGTCGATCTGGTGCAGGTGGCAAGCCTGTATTGCCACAAGGGCACTGACCACCCGTTTGCGCGGATTGATCCAATGACTGTTCCGGCGTTCAGGAAGCTCGGGATCGACCAGGAGAACAAAGAACTGTGCGCGGATCTGGAAGAGTCGCGGACGATGTTTTACTGATCCGAGACCGCGCCGCCCCCTTCGCGAGCAGGCTCGCTCCCACAGGAAAATACATTCCAGAGTGGGAGCGAGCCTGCTCGCGAAGAGGCCTGCAAGAACACCGCAAAGTCAGCCGGCAATAAAACTGACCCGCACCTTCAACCCCGCCTGCTCACCATCATGCAGACTGATCTGCGCCAGATGCGCCCGGCAGATTTCACCGACAATCGCCAGGCCCAATCCAGAACCTGCAACCTGCTGATTACGCCGGTAGAACCGTTCGAACACCCGATCGCGCTCCTCCAGCGGAATGCCCGGCCCGTCATCTTCAACTTCTAGCACCGCCGGCGCCGTGACGCGCAAAATTACATTGCCGCCCGGCGGCGTATGCGCCAAGGCGTTGTCTACCAGATTGCTCAGCAACTCATTGAGCAACGTCGGCTCACCGCGCAACCACACCGGTTCGTCCGCCTCCAGCGCCAGCGCCACCCCGCGTTTGTGCGCCAGTGGCGCCATGGCCATGCCCAGTTCCCGGGCCAACTGACTAAGATCGAGCAACTGCGCGCCACCTTCGGCGATCGCCCGCGCACCGTTTTCTACACGCGCCAGTGACAGCAACTGATTGGCCAGATGGGTCAGGCGATCAGTGCTCTGCGCCGAGGACTCCAGCGTCGAGCGCCAGATTTCGGCATCGTTCGAGCGCAGGCCCAATTCCAGCCGAGCCTTGAGCGCCGCCAGGGGCGTGCGCAATTCGTGGGCTGCGTCGGCAATGAACTGCGCCTGCCGCTCAAACTGGCCACGCAAGCGCTCGGTGAAATGGTTGAGCCCGCGTACCAGCGGCCACAGTTCATGCTGCACTTCCACCAATGGCAGCGGACGCAAGTCGTCGGGCTGTCGCTCCTCCACCGCCGTGCGCAAGCGCTCCAGCGGTCGCAGCGCAGCACTGACCGCAAACCACACCAGCAACAACGCGCCGATCGCCAACATGCCCAAACGCAGCAATGTGTCGGCGGCAAGACTGCGGGCCATGCTCACCCGCGCCTCGTCAGTTTCGGCCACGCGGATTTCCGCCATGCCGTTCATGTTCGGCTCGGTCACCGCTTTCAGCAGACTGACCACGCGCACGTTCTGGCCGTTGTAGGTCGCATTGTAGAAGCGCGCCAACGCCGGGTAACTGTCAGTGCGCGGCGTACCGGGTGGCGGGCCGGGGAGATTTTCGTAGCCGGAAATCAGCTTCTGATGGATATCGTTGACCTGGTAATAAATCCGCCCGGCGCTGTCGTAGGCAAATGTATCGAGGGCCACGTAGGGCACGTCGGCGCTGAGGCTGCCATCGCGTTGCGACAGGCCCGCCGCGATGGTCCGCGCCGAGGCCAGCAACGTGCGGTCGTAGGCAGTGTCGGCAGCTTCGCGGCCATTCCAGTACGCACTCAAACCACTGGCGAGCATCAACACCACCAGCAGCAATGCGAGGTTCCACAGCAAGCGCCAGCGCAGGCTGCTGGGCTTATGCATCGCGGCTTTCCAGCAGATAACCGAGGCCACGGAAAGTCACGATCGCCACCGGTTGCCCATCGAGTTTCTTGCGCAAGCGATGCACGTAGATTTCGATGGCGTCGGGGCTGGCTTCTTCGTCGAGGCCGAACACCTGAGAGGCCAGTTGCTCCTTGCTCATCACCCGCCCCGGACGGGCAATCAGTGCTTCCAGCACCGCTTGTTCGCGAGAGGTCAGCGTCAGCAACTCTTCACCGAGGGTGAAGCGCCGGGTGTCGAGGTCATAGGCCAGCACGCCACAACGTTGCTGACGCTCGCCGCCCAGCACACTGCGGCGCAGCAAGGCTTTGACCCGAGCTTCCAGTTCAGTCAGTTCGAACGGTTTGGCGAGGTAATCGTCGGCACCGAGATTGAGGCCATGGACGCGATCCTTCACATCGCTGCGCGCGGTCAGCATCAGCACCGGCAGATTTTTTCCGCGAGCGCGCAAACGCGCGAGCACTTCGAAACCGTCCATGCGCGGCAGGCCGACATCGAGGATCGCCACGGCATATTCCTCGCTGCCCAGCGCCAGATCGGCGGCCACGCCATCGTGCAACACATCCACGGTCAGACCGGTGCTCTTGAGCGCCTGAGCGACACTTTCGGCCAGTTGCAGATGGTCTTCGACGAGCAGAACACGCATGGATTTTTACCTCGTTCAGGGATGGCCGGCGCCACGCTTTGCCGCGGAGTTTACAGCCGCAACCGCCGCTGTGAAGCCCGAAAACCGTGAAAGTCAGCTGAAAGGTTAGCGAAAGGTTAGCCCGTTAGAGTCGGCCCACGGACAGTTCCGACTGCCGTCGCTGATGCCACACAGCGTAAAGAAAAACGCCACGAAGCGTTTTCGACCAATAAGAACAATAAACGGAGTACCCCGCATGCCGTCCATGCAGACCAAGGCACCTGTGCCTGTTCGCCCTTCCCGTTTCAGCCACACCGCCCTTGCCAGTGCCGCCGCTCTTGCCGGTTTTTCGCCGTTGAGTTTTGCCGACTTCATTGAAGACAGCAGCGCCACTTTCGAAACCCGCAACATGTATTTCAACCGCGACTTTCGCGATGGCACCAGCGCCCAGCAATCCAAGCGTGATGAATGGGCCCAGGGCTTCATGCTCAATCTGCAATCGGGTTACACCGACGGCACCGTGGGGTTCGGTGTCGATGCGTTAGGCATGCTCGGCGTCAAACTCGATTCAAGCCCGGACCGCACCGGCACCGGTCTGCTGCCGACCCACGGTGACGGGCGCGCCGCCGATGAGTACTCCAAGGTCGGCCTGACCGGCAAAGTAAAAATCTCCGCCACGGAACTGAAGATCGGCAGCCTGATTCCTGAACTGCCAATCCTCAAACCCAACGACGGACGCATCCTGCCGCAGACCTTTGAAGGCGGTTTGCTGACCTCCAAAGAGATCAAGAACCTGACCTTCACTGGTGGTCGACTGGAGAAGGCCAAGGATCGTGACAGCACCGATTTCGAGGACATCGCCCTCAACAACAAGAACAGCCGTTTTGCTGGCACCGCTGCCGGCAAGCATTTCGATTTTGGCGGCGTGGACTACAAGTTCACCGACAAGATCACCGGCAGTTACCACTTCGCCCAGCTCGACGAAGTCTACAACCAACACTTCTTCGGTCTCGTGGCTTCACGTCCGATGGGCCCAGGCACGTTTGCTACCGATCTGCGTTTCGCCGTCAGCGATGACCAAGGCGCGGCCCGTGGCGGCGAAATCGACAACCGCTCGCTCAACGGTCTGGTCAGCTACGCGCTGAGCGGTCACAAGTTCAGCGCCGGTTATCAGCACATGTCTGGCGACAGCGCTTTCCCTTATGTCGATGGCAGCGACCCGTATCTGGTCAACTTCGTGCAGATCAACGATTTCGCCGGCGCTGAAGAACGCTCCTGGCAGGCTCGTTACGACTTCGACTTCGCCAAACTCGGCATCCCCGGCCTGAGCTTCATGAGCCGTTACCTGAGCGGTGACAACATCAAGCTCAAGAACGGTGAGGAAGGCAAAGAGTGGGAACGCAACACCGAGATCAAATATGTAGTACAAAGCGGCGCCTTGAAGGATGTCGCCGTGCGTTTGCGTAATGCCACTTACCGCTCCAACTACTCGGCTCGCGATGCAGACGAAGTGCGTTTGCTGGTGAGCTACAGCGTCGCACTTTGGTAACTGCCCGTAAGTGAAAAACACGTCGAATAACAACAATGCCCGTGGAGAATCGAATGAACCTGTCACTGCGTAAAGTTGCACTAGCCGCCAGTTGTGTCCTGTTTGCCGGCCAACTGATGGCCGAACCGAAACGTCCTGAATGTATCGCCCCCGCCTCGCCCGGTGGTGGTTTCGACCTGACCTGCAAACTGGTGCAGAGCGCCCTGGTCAACGAAAAACTGCTGACCAAACCGATGCGCGTCACCTACATGCCCGGCGGTGTCGGCGCGGTGGCCTACAACGCCGTGGTCGCTCAGCGCCCGGCCGATGCCGGCACGCTGGTGGCGTGGTCGAGCGGTTCGCTGTTGAACCTGGCCCAAGGCAAGTTCGGTCGTTTTGACGAAACCAACGTACGTTGGCTGGCAGCGGTTGGCACCAGCTACGGCGCCATCGCAGTGAAAAGCGATTCGCCCTACAAGACCCTCGACGATCTCGTTCAGGCGCTGAAGAAAGATCCTAGCTCGGTGGTGATCGGTTCCGGGGGCACCGTCGGTAGCCAGGACTGGATGCAGACCGCCCTGATCGCCAAGGCTGCCGGGATCAACCCGCGCGACCTGCGTTACGTCGCCCTCGAAGGTGGCGGCGAAATCGCTACCGCCCTGCTCGGCGGTCACATCCAGGTCGGCAGTACCGACATCTCCGACTCCATGCCGCACATCCAGAGCGGCGACATGCGCCTGCTCGCGGTGTTCGCCGACAAGCGTCTCGACGAGCCGGAAATGAAAGACATCCCTACCGCTCGCGAGCAAGGCTACGACATCGTCTGGCCGGTGGTGCGCGGCTTCTACCTGGGGCCAAAAGTCAGCGACGAAGACTACGCCTGGTGGAAAGACTCGTTCGACAAACTGCTGGCCTCGCCGGAGTTCGCCAAGCTGCGCGATCAGCGTGAACTGTTCCCGTTCGCCATGACTGGCCCGGAACTGGACACCTATGTGAAGAAGCAAGTCGCGGACTACAAAGTGCTGGCCAAAGAGTTCGGCCTGATTCAGTGATCGTCCCTGTCTAGCGGCTGCGTTCCCGGTTGCGGGGACGCGGCACAGGAGCTCCCATGCTTATTCAACGCATTTTCGCCTCGGTGCTGTTGCTGGTCTGCGTCGGCCTGGCACTGATGGCGTGGCCGTACCAAGCGGCCTTTTCCTACGAACCGGTCGGCCCACGTGCCTTTCCTTTGCTGATGCTCGGCCTGATGGGCGCGGCGCTGCTGTACATGGTGTTTCGCCCGGCGCCGATCAAACACAGCGATGACGAGCCGCCACTGGATCGCGAAACCCTGACCAAAATCGCCATTTGCGTCGCACTGTTGTTGGTATTCGCCGGCCTATTCGAACCGCTGGGTTTCATCCTCAGCAGCATCCTCATCGGCATTCCGATGGCGCGCCTGTATGGCGGTCGCTGGATGCCGAGCATCGTGGTGACCACGCTAATGGCCATCGGTCTGTACCTGCTGTTCGACCGTGTGATGGACGTTCCGCTGCCCCTTGGCCTGCTCGACGTGCTGGAGAACTGATATGGATACCCTTGGTTATTTGGGTCAAGGCTTCGGCGTTGCGCTGAGCCCGTACAACCTGGTCACCGCGCTGTGCGGCACGCTGATCGGCACCGTCGTCGGCCTGCTCCCGGGCCTCGGCCCAATCAACGGCGTGGCACTGCTGATTCCAATTGCTTTTGCCCTCGGCCTGCCACCGGAGTCGGCATTGATTCTGTTGGCAGCCGTGTATCTGGGCTGTGAATACGGCGGCCGGATCAGCTCGATTTTGCTGAACATTCCGGGCGAAGCGTCCACCGTGATGACCACCCTCGACGGCTACCCGATGGCCCGCAAAGGTCTGGCCGGTGTAGCGCTGTCGTTGTCGGCGTGGAGTTCGTTTATCGGTGCGTTTATCGCCACCTGCGGCATGGTGCTGTTTGCGCCGTTGCTGGCGAAATGGGCGATTGCCTTCGGCCCGGCGGAATACTTCGTGCTGATGGTGTTTGCGATTGTCTGTCTCGGCGGCATGGCCGGTGATCGACCGTTGAAGACGTTTATCGCGGCGTTGATCGGTCTGTTCCTGTCGAGCGTCGGCATCGACGCCAACAGCGGCGTTTACCGCTTTACCGGCGACAACATTCACCTGACCGACGGCATTCAATTCGTCGTGCTGGTGCTGGGCCTGTTCTCGGTCAGCGAAATTCTGTTGCTGCTGGAGAAAACCCATCGCGGCCAGGAAGCGGTGAAAGCCACCGGGCGGATGATGTTCAACTTCAAGGAAGCGTCGTCGGTGTTCGTGGTGAACATCCGTTGCGGCCTGCTAGGTTTCATCATGGGCGTGCTGCCAGGTGCCGGTGCAACGCTGGCCAGTGCCGTGGCCTACATGACCGAAAAACGCATCGCCGGTGCCAGTGGCAAATTCGGTCAGGGTGACGCTCGTGGTCTCGCCGCGCCGGAAACCGCCATTGGCGCTTCGGCCTGTGGCGCACTGGTGCCAATGCTGACCCTCGGCGTCCCTGGTTCGGGCACCACGGCGGTGATGATCGGCGCGCTGTCGCTGTACAACATCACCCCGGGTCCACTGCTGTTCCAGCAACAACCGGACATCGTCTGGGGCCTGATCGCCTCGTTGTTCATCGCCAACATCATGCTGGTGATCCTCAACATCCCGATGATCCGCATCTTCACCCGCATCCTTGCCGTGCCGAACTGGGCACTGGTGCCGGTGATCGCGATCATCACCGGGATCGGCGTCTACGCGGTGCACGCCACCACCTTCGACCTGTTCCTGATGGTCGGCATCGGTATCTTCGGCTACATCCTGCGCAAGCTCGACTTCCCGTTGTCGCCGGTGCTGCTGGGTTTCATCCTCGGCGGGCTGATGGAACAGAACCTGCGTCGTGCGCTGTCGATCTCCAACGGTGCGCTGGAAATCCTCTGGTCGAGCCCGATCACCTTCGGTGTCTGGGTGCTGACCGCGATCATGCTGCTGATGCCACTGTTGCGCATCTGGCGCAAACGTTCGGTCGCGCGTCGCGCCCTCGCCGATGTTTGATCGCGCCTCACTGAAATCCTGGTGGGGAACCCCGCTGGTCGGTCTGCTTGGCGGTTACCTCGCCAGCCAGATCGGCTGGCCTCTGCCGTGGATGGTCGGCTCGTTGCTGGCGATCATCCTCGTGCGCTGCCTGACGCCGTGGCAACTCACGGAAATCCCTGGCGGCCGCAAGTGCGGCCAGTGGATTGTCGGGATCGGCATCGGCCTGCACTTCACCCCGGTGGTGATGGAGCAGGTACTCAGCCATTTCGGTTTGATCTTCTTCGGTGCGCTGGTCACCAGCCTGTCGGCGGTGGTCGGCGTGTGGTTGATGCGCCGCACCGGTGAGGACCGCGCCACCGCGTTTTTCTCGAGCATGCCGGGCGGTTCCGGGGAGATGGTCAACCTCGGCGCGCGTAACGGCGCGATGCTCAGCCACGTCGCGGCGGGGCAGAGTTTACGGGTGTTGGTGGTCGTTTTGTGTGTGCCGGCAGCGTTCAAGTATCTGCTCGGTGACGGCACACCGATTTCTCATGCGGGCAGCGTCGATTGGCGTTGGCTGGCGATTCTGTTTCCGGCGGGCGGTTTGCTTGCGTGGCTCTGGCAGCGTTTGCGCCAACCCAATCCGTGGCTGTTCGGACCGTTGCTGGTGAGTGCGGCGGTGAGTATCAGTTGGGATTTGCACATCGGTCTGCCCAATGGCGGCAGCCAGATTGGCCAATGGCTGATTGGCAGCGGTTTGGGCTGTCACTTCAACCGGCAGTTCTTCCGCCGGGCGCCTTCATTCATGGGGCGGACTTTGATTGGCACGGCGTTGACCATGTTGATCGCAACGTTGGCGGCATTGGGCTTGAGTGCGCTGACCCATCTGGATCTGCGTTCGCTGACGCTGGGCATGATGCCCGGCGGAATCGCCGAGATGAGTCTGACGGCGGAGACGCTGCAATTGTCGGTGCCGCTGGTGACGGCGATGCAGGTGATGCGGTTGTTGTTTGTGCTGTTTCTGGCGGAGCCGTTGTTCAAGTACTGGAATCGTAATCCGGAGTAAGACCGAGTTGCCCCATCGCTGGCAAGCCAGCTCCCACAGGCTTTTGGGTTGTGTACAAAAACTGTGGCACCCACAAGTACCTGTGGGAGCTGGCTTGCCAGCGATGGGCCCCTTCAGACCCCCATCAGATGGGCGGCAAACGCCACTCGATCGGCGTCTCGCCATTCTGCTCGAGAAACTTGTTGGTTCGGCCAAAGTGCCCGCAACCCAAAAACCCGCGATACGCCGACAGCGGCGACGGATGCACCGACGTCAGCACCAGATGCTTGGTCGCGTCGATCAGCTTCTGTTTGCTCTGCGCATGCGCGCCCCAGAGCATGAACACCAGATGCGGCTGGCGCTCACTGACCAGCTCAATGATCCGGTCGGTAAAAAACTGCCAACCCTTGTCCTTGTGCGCATTGGCGTTGGCCCGCTCGACGGTCATGGTCGTGTTGATCATCAGCACGCCCTGATCGGCCCAGCTCTGCAGGTAACCGTGATTGGGAATGTCGATGTTCAGGTCGCGCTTCAACTCTTTATAGATGTTGACCAGCGACGGCGGCGCCGGCACGCCCGGTTGCACCGAGAAGCACAAACCGTGGGCCTGGCCTGGGCCGTGATACGGATCCTGGCCGAGGATCACCACCTTCACTTTATCCAGCGGCGTTGAATTCAAGGCGTTGAAAATCATCGGTCCCGGCGGATAGATTTCCTTGCCGGCCGCCCGCTCCTGCTGCAGAAACTGGCGCAACTCTGCCATGTAAGGCTGGTCGAATTCAGCACGCAGTGCCTCCTTCCAGCTCGGTTCGAGTTTGATACGGTCGTCAGCAGTCATGGTCATACCCGGCAAAAACAATGGGGCGAACCCTAGGAAAGCCGACCACGCTTGTCAATTGCTCTGACACAGATCCGGCACTTTCCCACACAACGATCATACTGATCGTTCAAATTCCCGATCGAGGTCACGATGAATCTGCACTTCGAAGAACTCACCGGCACCGACGGCGCCCGCATGGGTATCGCCAGCCTGGATGCTGAAAAATCGCTGAACGCGCTGTCCCTGCCGATGATCAACGCCCTCAGCGACAAGTTGAACGCCTGGGCCAAGGATCCGCAAATCGTCTGTGTGTTGCTGCGCGGCAACGGCGCCAAGGCTTTCTGCGCCGGCGGCGAGGTGCGCAGCCTGGTCGAAGCCTGTCGCGCTCATCCCGGCGAAGTCCCGCCGCTGGCTGCACAGTTTTTCAGCGCGGAATATCGATTGGACTACAGCCTGCATACGTACCCGAAACCGCTGATTTGCTGGGGCCATGGTTATGTGCTCGGCGGCGGCATGGGTTTGCTGCAAGGCGCCAGCACGCGGATCGTCACGCCAAGCAGCCGTTTGGCCATGCCTGAAATCAGCATTGGTTTGTATCCGGATGTCGGCGCCAGTTGGTTTCTCGCGCGGCTGCCGGGCAAGCTCGGTCTGTTCCTCGGATTGACCGGTGCGCACATGAACGGTCGTGATGCGATCGATCTCGATCTGGCCGACCGCTTCCTGCTTGATGAACAACAACCGCAACTGATCGAAGGCCTGTTGCAGCTCAATTGGCAGGAACAGACCGACATGCAGCTCAATAGCCTGCTCAAAGCGCTGCAACAGGAAGCCGTGGCGCAGATGCCCGAGGCGCAGTGGTTGCCGCGTCGTCAGCAAATTGATGAATTACTGGATGTCAGTGACATCACCTGTGCGTGGAAAGCCATCAGCCTGCAACGCGACAGCAGCGATCTGTTGATCGCCCGCGCGGCGAAAACCATGAGCGAAGGCTCACCGCTGACCGCGCATCTGGTCTGGGAACAGATCATTCGCGCACGGCACCTGTCGCTGGCTGAAGTCTTTCAGATGGAATACACCCTGAGCCTCAATTGCTGCCGGCATCCGGAGTTCAGTGAAGGGGTTCGCGCGCGGTTGATCGACAAGGATCAAAAGCCGCACTGGCATTGGCCGGACGTCAGTAGCGTGCCGGATGCGGTGGTCGAGGCGCATTTCCACAAGGTCTGGGAGGGGCGGCATCCGTTGGCGGATTTGACGCAGTATTGAGATTGATTGCCCGCGATGATCACCTCTTGGTCCCATCGCGGTTCCCTCAATCTGAAGTTATTGCGGTCACATGTTCAGTTCGTAGAACTGAATTATTTCGGCCAATGCGAGTTGCGCCTCTTCATTTTCCTTTACAAGAATATCCTCCACATCACGCAGTGGTGGAAGAGGATGCAGTCGTTCGGTAATTTGCATGGCGGTGTAGTCTTGAACTGTCTTTCCTTCACCGCTAACCCTTATGAACCCAATCGCGCTTTCGCCTCCAGAGAAATGATTAGCCACTCGAATCTTCGGGCCCATGCCATAACTGACCACTATGACAAGATCTTCCTGATCGCGATGAAACCTTAATTGTTCAATAGGTAGACCCACACCAGAAAAATCGATTCCATCGATCCCACCCCCGGTGTTATTAATCAAGTCTCTTCCAAGACCATCGTATTTATAGAGATCGTTGCCAGCACCACCAGACAATGTGTCATTACCTGGACCGCCTAGCAGTACATCATCGTCAACACTCCCCATCAGCGCATCATGTCCCTGCATACCTCTGATTTCACCTGCACCGCTTAAAGTGTCATTACCGTGACTTCCCACCAGCGGGAGCGTTTGGCCATCTCTCAAAGATTTGGCGCTGGCCGCATTAGCGACCAAGAGACCATTGTGATAAGTATCCGGTGCAGGACCCAGCTGACTGGAGCCAAACAACTCTTTGAGACTAGCGCTTGATCCATCTGCAAACTTTATAACCTCGATACCGGAACCCACAACATCCCCGGCATTGGGTAGAACAATACGAACTTTCTGCGACCCACCCCATTTAATATCGAGTGTCGAGTAGAGCATTTTTGCCCGAGGCGGATGGCGATAGGCATTACGAGGCGGATCAGGTGCCAACTCAACATTGACTGTTTCAATGAGTGTTGCGCCCCAACTGAGCTGCAAATTCTCCTGCGTCGCGTCCCCTGGAAGCACGACAGTATCTTGATCGACCACCCCATACTCGTCCTTCCATCCGGCCACACCTACTTCAGGTCGGAGAAAAACCGGATTCAGCACATCCGCGATAATGGTCGTTGCGCCAGCATGCGCCTGCACGATGTAAGTATCGGCACCGTTCTCACCGTACAGGTAATCATCCCCTGAGCCGCTCACTAAATAATCAGCGCCTTCAGAACCGAGCAGGGTATCGTTGCCTGCCCCGGCGGACAAAAAGGCACCCGGTATCCTGTCATTGATAGAGCCATAATTAAGCAGAAAACCAGAATAGGCGACGATCAGGTCATCGCCCGCACCACCCTGGAAAAGATTGCCGACTTCGACATTAACTCGCCCACCGGCATCGTCGCCGTAGACAACTTTATGTTTGATCGTTTCAGTTGTGACATCCCGCCGAAATTCCCTGCGGACAGTTTCGCCCGCCGCGAAACTTTCAGCGGGATAGACGTACCACCCTTCAATAGCGCCTGAATCTTTTCTATCCGCGATAATTACGTCGCCGATTTTGAATGAAAAACCGCTGGCAGTGCCTGATCGAAAATAACGTGGTATCAGGGATGACGGCGCTGCTGTGCCCTCTTTCTTGACCTCTCGAAAACTGGATTGGGATGTAGAGTTTGTCTGTCTTTCGCTAAATACCGCATCACCAGTGGCAGCCCCCATCCATTGAGGTGTTTCAGACAATGTACCCGTTTCAGTGTTTTCATTTACCACGTCAGTGTGGGTGATATAACCCGTATCGCTGGTGGCTATATAGCTCCGATCCCAAACACCTTGGTTATTCAAAGTAAAACCTGTTACATGCCTGCTTTTGGAACGCTTTGCCTTGAGCTCCGCCAGGAACCTGTCTGTCCAGCCAACATTATGTTCAATGGCATTACTTCGTTCCTCACCAGGAACAACGATCCCTGATTGGTCCGGAACAGCAACCGGATCTTCGTCTGCAATGATGTCTTTATCTTCTTCTTTGGCCAGCACTCCATCCCCTGCTGGCGGTTCGATGACCTCTACGGCTGGCAGCGTTTTTTTCATGACTTCTTGATAGCCGAGATTGACACCATCGCTAAACGTGAACGTTGAAGTCTTCCATTCTTCATAATTCCTGATAAGTATGGCGTCCCCCTCGCCATTGAACAGCCGCAATACCCGGCCTACGGAAACATCAATGATGTCGGCCTTCAGACTTTCCGCAGAAAACCCGGCGCCGAACTTGATGACATTGCTGCCACCTGAATCGGTGATGACGTCAAGACCATCACCAGCGCCGAAATAGTAGACATCAGCTCCGTCATGGCCTTCCAGCACGTCGTTACCTGCACCGCCATCAAAAACGTTATTGCCAGAATCGCCGCGAAGGTGGTCTACGCCCTCCCCGCCCAATAACGTGTCATTGCCACCACCGCCGAGCAAGGTATCGTTACCTGAACCACCGTCCAGATAATCTGCGCCGTGTTCAGCCTGGGCTGTCTGCTCGTAGTCGCCGGATAACATGTCATCATCAGCGCCGCCATAAAGTGTGTCGGCGCCCAAGCCGCCCAAAAGGGTATCGTTTCCTTCATCGCCTTGAAGGTAATCATTGTTGATTCCACCTGACTGCAGGTTGGACACATCGCCATCCATCGCGTCAGCTCCTGCCCCACCGATCAGGGTATCGGAGCCACCCATTCCCTGAAGTGTGTCATCGCCCGTTCCGCCATCAAGTAAATCATCACCGTGATAACGAACCGGATGCTCAGCATAATCCCCGGCCAGCGCGTCGTTACCTTCACCTCCGAACAGCAGATCATCCGCCCCACCGCCCCAGAGTGTGTCGTCTCCCCCACCACCGTCCAGCAGGTCATTTCCAAAAAAGTGGGCGGCATCACCGGCAACGCCGTTCAGTACATCGTCATCCCCGTGGAGAGTGTCATTACCTGAGCCACCATAAATCGCATCGGCTCCACCGTTACCAGCGAGCCAATCATCGCCACTGCCACCGTCCAATACATCGTTGCCATGGTGTTTGCTTTGCAGGCCACCGCCCCAGTCGAGGTTATCGCCCATCATTGTGTCGTTACCGCTTCCTCCAGCCAGGGTGTCATCCCCCCCATCCCCTCCAAGAAGATCATCTTCAGTTCCGCCATCAAGCAGATCCTCACCCCATCCACCATTGAGAACATCGCGACCGCCCTGGCCGTAGAGAACATCGTTATCGCCTTGCGTCGAACTGTTAAAGGAGGCCTTTGAAAAGACAGTTCGGTGACTGGTGACGCCACCGTCTATAAGCACTTCGACGCGTTTGAATGCCCATTTCTGCTCCAGCGCGCCGGTCGTTTCATCCCCTGATAAAACGTCATCTCCCGCACCTCCAATCAGCGTATCCCGATCGTTACCGCCTAGAAGCACGTCCTGGGATGCCGTACCGATGAGCAAATCGTGGCCAGCACCGCCATCAAGCCAATCGCCTCGAGCGGCTTTCCCTTTAGAGTCGCCAGCGGCCAGGGCTTTTTCGAGCGTCGTCTGTTTATCCCCAAACAACTGATCGTTTCCAGCCTTGCCGAACAATCGGTCTGATCCGCCAAGTCCGAGAATGACATCGTCTTTTGCAGAGCCGTAAAGCACATCGGCCTTGTTTCTCTGTTTTACGTTGGGCAATAACAAGGCGTTGCCCAACTCATCGTATGAGAACTGATCCCCGGGAACATTGGGCTCGATATCTTTCGCTTTCCAGTCGCCCTGGAGAACCAGATCGGGAGCAGAGAACGTAGGGTCTTGGGGTTCGGGAAGTCGGATGCCAAGCATCCCGGGGCGGAAGTTCTTGATAACGACGAGATCGTTCAGGCCATATTTGATGTTGAGCGTGGGTTCAGTGAGTTCTTCGATGAGGGTCAGGGTGATGGCCTGATCCTCGGTCGACCAGATATTGCTCAAAGGGGCGCGACGTTGGAGTGAAGGAATCGGCAGGCCGTTGATCCATAACTGCCCATTTACGTTGGCGTCGAAGATCTCATCGATGCCATCACCGCTGGAAAACTCATAGCGATCGCTGCCCTCGCCACCGATCAAAGAGTCGCTGCCCTTTCCTCCGACCAGAACATCATCACCGGCCATTCCGTGCAGCGCATCATTGCCGTCGCCTCCGGCAAGCAAGTCGTTGCCGCGTCCACCCTCGATGACATCGTGACCTGCCAGTCCGTTGATCGTGTCATTGCCCGCGCCGCCATACAGATGATCAGTGTTCACACCGCCCTCGAAAGACCGCGCGCCGTCATCACCGAACATGACCAGCGGATTCAACACACCGGTGGTCATCAGCGCCTGTTTGGCTGAGGCGAGATCGGAGTAGGAAAACTTCTGCAGCGAGTTTTCTCCAAACGAGCCCTGAGTTCGGGCAATCAACCGGGCCAACATCTGCGCACGATCGGCAAGCCATTGCGCGGTGATGAAACCTTCGCCGGTCAGCGGATCGTAGAGCTCCAGTCCGCGTCCGGGGTAACCGTCAGCTCGTTCTATGACGACTTCGCTTAGTTGCTTCAGGGAATTGCGCAACGACAGGCCGATGGGTGTCGACTCCCCAGCCAGTTTTGCCCATGAATTCGCGTTTCCGTATTCGCCTATTGATTGGGTGACGATGCTTTGGGACTGCTCCGGTGAAAATGCCGAGAAGAATGCGTGAGCGTTGGTGGCGAAGGTTTCATCGGTAGTAGGTGGCGCTGCTGAATCGCCGTCGTAAGTGCGCTTGAACATGTCCAGGAATTCGTTCTGGCCATAGCGCAATATCAGGTCGACCACGACGGAAACCGACGTGCCTTTCACGACATGCTGAATCAGCGGATTGAGGCTGCCACTGGCGAGCGCGATATTGATTTGCTCCGGCACGACGGAAAGCAGACTTTGCAATGGGTTGACGCCGAAATTACTGATCGCCGCTCGCAGGCCGACACTGTATGAATCGATGGCGAACAGAATATTTTTATAGTCATCGAGCCTGTTGGCTTTTGCTTGAATCGGCGGGCCGCCATCTCCCCGCTCCGCGTCACCAGCGGAGATCAATCTCCAGGTCTCATAGGGTGGCATTCCGCCCAACAGGCTGAACCCGACTGTCCCGGACCAACCGGCGTTATGGCTCACGGCTGTATCCTTCTCTCCGCAAGCCTCACTAAACAGTGCCTTGCCGATCGCACTGGCATCAATCTCTGCAATCTGGCTGATGGACGGCACCGTCCAGGGTGCCAGTCGACCGGCGAGGGATCCGTCGATCAAGGTATTGATGAAGTTGGCGGCGACCTGATTCGATGACAGTTGCATCAGGTGTTCACTGAAGATTTTATTCAATCTCAGTTCACCTTGGCGCGAGGTGTAGCCGCGAATCAGGGCGGAGTAGGCACCGTTTCCACCGTTGGCATCAATGGCCACGGCAAGCCAGAGCCTGGCGCTTTTCAGAATTTTTCCAGCCTCTTTATCGACGGCGGTAATGTCGGAAACTCTTCCGCCAATAATATCGAATAGTTTTTGATACAGCGGCGCGCAGCTAGCCCCTATTAATTTCAGCGCAAGATATTCGACATCTTCAGAATCGAACATCAACCCCTTGCAAATATTTGCTGCATTTAAAATTTCTGATTTTTCCAGATCATTAAAAACATAACTCATCGTTACTTCCTTGTAATAACAGAGCGTGAAAGATAGCCACTCAGAAACTTGAGCATTTCAGGTGATTCGCGTAATGACGATAGACCGAGACTTACCCGACCGTGCCCTCCGGAAAAGTCAAAGTTGTGTAACTCCACGGTGCAAAAAAAAATTCAAACTTCCGAAATCCAGATTTTCCAATTCAGTTCTGTTGAGCTTTGCCAATTTCTCGTCAGTCAGTTTTTCCTCAGCAGCCGGGCGAATCAAGCCGTTACAACTTATCAATCGAGGGGTGCCATCACGCCGCGGCCAGTCAGCAATGACAAACTTTCGAACGGAAGCCTCATTCTTGAAATGCGGCGGAGGTGCATTAAGCCAAAGTTCCAGCCCAGGATAATTTTTCAATTTCACAATCAACTCATCCGGCCAGTTGACGTGTCGATAGCCCCTTTCATGGGGCTCGGCAGTCTCTTTTCTTGTATAAAGCCCGGCGGTAATTTTATAAAGACGCCAACTTTCAGGAATCGACTTCAGGCTCTGATCCTGGTACCGGTGCAAACCCGTCCCGGTCCACCAGAAATGCCCCTTGAGCGTATTGGCCAGACACGCTTTCTTGTTCGCCAATTCAGGCATGCCCACATAAAACTCCGGCACCAGAGTCTTATCCACGTAGCTGCCGCCCAGTATTGGCACCTGCTTCATGCTCGCCAGCTTCTTTTGACAGGCCTCCTGATCCGCGTAATAGATTGCCATCGCCTCGGCGACTTCTTCTTCACGAATATAAAAACCCACCACGCAGTAACAGACATAAATAAACAAGCCGTATTTCAACAACTTCTTAAACCAATTTACCCATTGCTTACGCGACATCCGGAGCATTTCAAATCTCCCGGTCAAGCTGAGGTTCAGGCTGTTTCTTGAGATGCCCGGACATCGCGTTTTCAAATACCTCAAAGTACTGTTTAGTGCCGTACTCCACATCAAATCTGCTCGCTGTCAACTTCGCAGCGCGGCGAAGGCAGTCGTACTCATCAACGGAATCAAGAACCTTGGTAATACGTTTGGCGATACCGTGATGATCGAAGAAATCCACCAGCATTCCATTGTGCCTATCGACGATCACGTCCCTTACCGGAGCCGTATCTGACGCTACTACCACACACCCAGCCGACATCGCCTCCAGTAACGACCACGACAAAACAAACGGATACGTCAAATAAACATGAACCTTTGAACAGTCCAGAACCGCGCGGTAAGTCCGGTAAGGAAGCTTCCCTGTGAAATGAACGGTGGAATGATCGAAACTTACCTCTGCCTCCATCCTGCTGCGCCAATTTGCATAGCCAACCGGCTTACACCCGTAACTGACGTCATCACCGCCCACTATGATTATCTGTGCATCGGGACACACAGACTGAATAGGCGGGATCGCTCGCATAAAACTGTGAAACCCGCGATAAGGCTCAAGATTCCTCGCGACATAAGTAACGATCGGCTGCCCAGCTCTCAGTTCGATGCCATTGGGCAACCTGACGACCCCAGCTTTCGCCAAACAAGAACCTTGAATGACGCCCTCGTGAATAACCCGAATGGCCGACTGATAAGCGGCCGGAAACAGACTGCGCTGCCACCGCGTGGGCGCAATGGCAATGTCACATTGCTCGAGATTCAAAAGATGCAGCGAATTGAGCACTCGCAGCCTTGATGACTCTCTTGTGGCTCGCGGGAATTCAGGGTCGAACCCGGAATCCGCGCCCTGCGCCCGATAGTAATATTCGCAATAGTAAATAAGCGGCGTGGCAGGATAGACATCCTTGACGAAGAGCGTTTCCCCCCAGCCGGGATGAGCGAGAATCACGTCCGGCCGATAACCCGAATGTTTCAGCCTGTTCAGAACTTCAAAAACCTTCTGTCCATCAGTCACCGCTTGTTCGTAACGGGTCAGGTAGGGGTGAATATCACCCGGTGCTCTGCTGGCAGCGTGATATCGATATGTTTTCACCCCTGCGATACCCGGCGCCGTATCCCGACCTATCGCCAAAACCTCATAACGCCGGTCAATCGCAGCCAGCACCACCTGACGGAACTGGCCCGGAAAGTTTTGGTGAATCACAAGAAGCTTCATAGCGGCATCGTCCTTTTATTCGCCGCTATTGAACTGAGTTTTGCTCACCTCAATCGGCAGGAACAAACGCTAACAAATGCAAGGAAATGAAACTGTAGGAAGCGTCTGGGAATGCCCTAGGAGATGGCTAACGGGGCGACTTTTCGACGGGCATAAAAAAGCGGCGCTAATTGCGCCGCTTTCTTTTGCGTGGATTTACCAGCGGTTACCACGCCCATTGTGATCACCGCGTCCACTGTGTCGGTCGTAATTGCCACGACCGCGATGATCGTTATCCCAACCGCCGCGGCGGTGGCCATCCCAACGTCCGCGATCGTTGTCGTGCCAGCGACGGCTTTCGTAGTAACGCGGGGCGGGTTGATAGTAACGCGGCGCCGATTGGTAATAACGCGGTTGCTGGTAGTACCGCGGTTGCGGTTGGTAGTAACGCGGCTGCGCGTAATAGGTGTTGCCGCCTCTGTAATACGTGCCGCCCGTGTTGTAGTAGGCCGGTGCAGGTGATGTGTAGACCTCTGAGCTGTAATACGAGTCCGCGTAGGAGTACGGGACGCAACCGGCAACGGAAAACATCAACGCAGCAAGTAGAAGAATTCGTCTATACATGGCGGCCTCCTGGACCGCGGGTTGGCCACACCAGCGACGCTGGCAGGCGACAGTCATTTAATCGGTGACTGTCGAAAAATCAGACAGCGTTTTCGGCATCTGGTGCGTTCCTGCAACAAGTTGAAACAAGTGATTCATGAAACCTTGTTCACCCGCAGAACGCCGTCATTCAGCTGCTGATTAATGGTGCCCGCCGTGATATCCGCCGCCGTGATAACCCCGCCCGTAACCGCCACGATAACCGTAGCCACCGTAGTAATAACGTGCGCCGCCGTAGTAGCGCGGGCCGTAATAACTGCCGTAGGAATAAGGTGAGTAATAGCCGGGATAGTAGTAAGTGGCGGGATAACTACCGTAGGGTCCGGCGTAGTAGTAACAACCGGACAGACCCAACCCGAGCACCGCGCCCAGCAGCACCCTTCGCAACGTTTTCTGAATGAGCATGGCGGCCTCCTGAAAGACCCGCGACAGCAGTCGGCACAGACCGGCTGACACCTGTTTTGACTGGCAAAGCCATGTCGAGTGCCAAGCCCCAAGAGCCATCGGATCAGCGGCAACCACGCTGCATCACGGTGCAGCCACGCACCAACACAAAGCGCCCCACTGCCCTCTCCGCCAACCTGACTCAAGCCGCGCGCCCGTGCCAGAGCGCCTGACGCGACTTGGCACGCGTCTCGCTTTAGCAAAGCCGTGCAGGAGTCATCACAGGTTCGCGGCACCACAATTTGCAATGGCTGACTAGGGTTCCGGCTCGCATTCGCGAGTGGCTGGTCCGAGAGTTGGCGACCTCCAGTTGAGGTTACACGGCGGGACAAAAGCCCGGGAGACAAGCCACCGTTCGCGGTGCCGCGTTGCCTTCCTGTCCGCCCTTGATCAACTGGAGAATCCGCCATGACCCGACTACGTTTGCCCACCCTGCTCGCCGCCGCGTTCGCCGCGCTCATCAGCACGCAATCCCCCGCCGCCCAGAAAGATCACTTCAGCGTGTGCTGGACGATTTACGCCGGCTGGATGCCATGGGAATACGCCGGCAGCCAGGGCATCGTCGACAAATGGGCGAAGAAGTACGGGATCAAGATCGACGTCGTGCAGCTCAACGACTACGTCGAATCGATCAACCAGTACACCGCCGGCCAGTTCGACGGTTGCACCATGACCAACATGGACGCACTGACCATTCCAGCGGCTGGCGGCGTCGACAGCACCGCGCTGATCGTCAGCGATTTCTCCAACGGCAACGACGGCATCGTCCTCAAGGGCAGCGGCAAGAAAGTCACCGATCTCAAGGGCATGGACGTCAATCTGGTCGAGCTTTCGGTCTCGCATTACCTGCTGGCCCGCGCGCTGGACTCGGTCGACCTGACCGAGAAGGACCTGAAAGTGGTCAACACCTCCGACGCCGATATCTCTGCCGCGTTCAACACCGAACAGGTCAACGCGGTGACCACTTGGAACCCGATGCTCTCGGACATCAAGGCCAAACCGGGCGTTACCGAAGTGTTCAACTCCAGCCAGATTCCCGGCGAGATCATGGACATGATGGTGGTCAACAGCACCACCCTCAAAGACAACCCGGCGCTGGGCAAAGCGCTGACCGGTGCGTGGTTCGAAGTGGTCGAGCTGATGAACGCCAAAAGCGCCGCGAGCAAGGCTGCGCTGGAGCACATGGCCAAGGCATCGGGCACTGATCTGGCCGGATTCCAGGCACAACTCGACACCACCAAACTGTTCGCCACGCCGAGCGAAGCGCTGATTTTCGCCACCAGCAAACAACTGCCGGAAACCATGCGCAAGGTTGCCGAGTTCTCCTTCCAGCACGGCTTGCTGGGGGAAGGCGCGAAAGACACCAGCGCGGTCGGCATGGCCTTCGCCAACGGCGTGACCAGTGGCGATACCGGCAACCTCAAGCTGCGTTTCGATCCGACCTACGTGCAGATGGCCGCCGACGCCAAGCTGTAAGCCACGGAGGATTTGGCCATGCGCCTGATCAATCGCCACCCGGATCGCCCGAGTCGCCTGTTGCTGGTGATCCTGCCGTTCGCTCTGCTGCTGTTCGCCTACTTCATGGGCTCGGCCGAGCGTCTGGCGGACAACCCCAACGACAAACTGCTGCCCAGCGCCGTGCAGATGACCGACGCAGTAAAACGCCTGGCCTTCAATGCTGACAGCCGCACCGGTGACTACCTGTTATGGCAGGACACGGCTTCCAGCCTGCGGCGGCTGGCCATCGGCCTTGGTATTGCCGCGCTGGCCGGGCTGTGCCTGGGTATCGCTGCCGGCACGCTGCCGCTGTTCGGCGCGCCGTTGTCGCCGCTGCTGACGGTGCTGTCGATGGTGCCGCCACTGGCGATCCTGCCGATTCTGTTCATCGTTTTCGGTTTGGGCGAGTTATCGAAAGTCATGCTGATCGTGATCGGCATCACCCCGGCGCTCGCTCGCGATCTGGAACAGCGCGCGCGGGAAATACCGGTCGAACTGCTGATCAAGGCGCAGACCCTCGGCGCTTCGACCTGGACGCTGATGCTGCGCGTGGTACTGCCGCAGTTGCTGCCACGCTTGCTGATCTCGTTGCGGCTGATGCTCGGTTCGGCGTGGCTGTTCCTGATTGCCGCCGAAGCAATCGCCTCCACCGACGGCCTCGGCTACCGGATTTTTCTGGTACGGCGTTATCTGGCGATGGACGTGATTCTGCCGTACGTGGTGTGGATCACCCTCCTCGCCTGGCTGATGGATTGGGGCCTGAAATACCTGACCCGTCGCGCCTTCCCTTGGTATGAGGGGGCGGCGAAATGAGCTTCATCACCGTGAAAAACGTCTGGCAGCAATACGCCGATCAGGTCGTGCTGGAAGGCTTGAACCTGAGCGTCAACGAGGGTGAATTCTGCACCCTGGTCGGCGCGTCCGGTTGCGGTAAATCGACCTTCTTGCGCCTGCTGCTCGGTCAGGAAACCGCGAGTCGCGGCGAGATTCTGCTCGACGGTCAGCCACTGGCCAGCGAACCGGATGCCAGCCGTGGCGTGGTGTTCCAGCGCTACTCGGTGTTCCCGCATTTGAGCGTGCTCGACAACGTCGCCCTCGGCCTCGAACTGCCGCGTGCGCCATTGCTCGGTCGGCTGTTCGGCAGCGCCAAACGCGAGGCGCGCGAACAGGCTGCGGCATTGCTGGACAAAGTCGGCCTCGGCCATGCGCTGGACAAGTACCCTGCGCAGTTGTCCGGCGGCATGCAGCAACGTCTGGCGATTGCCCAGGCACTGATCATGAAACCGCGCGTGTTGCTGCTCGACGAACCGTTCGGCGCGCTCGATCCGGGCATCCGCAAAGACATGCACGCGTTGCTGCTGGAACTGTGGCGCGAGACCAAACTGACGGTGTTCATGGTCACCCATGACCTGTCCGAAGGCTTCAGCCTCGGCACGCGTCTGCTGGTGTTCGACAAGGTGCGCCTCGACCCGCACGCCCCCGGCGCCTATGGCGCGCGCATCACCTACGACATCCCTTTGAACAGCGACCGCCGCGCCCAACGCGCCGCCGTCGACGCCCTGCCGTTGCCACTGGCCGGCGCCCTTCGCACCGCTTGAGAGGACTGCTGCAATGACTGATTCGACTCAACTGTTCCCACCCTTCGCCGAAGAAATGCTCCCCGGCGGTGGCCACCGTTCCTTCGTACTCAAGCGCGGTCAATTGTTGCGCCTGACCGATCTGCGCAGCGGCGCCAACGTCAGCCTGACCCTGCTCAACGCCAATGAAAAAACCGAACGGCTGAACCTGCCCGACAGCCTCAAATGCCAACACACCGCCAAGCTCACCACAGGCCATTGCCTGTACTCGGACATGGGCCGCGTGCTGGCCGCAATCACCGCCGACACTTGCGGCTGGAGCGACAGCCTCGGCGGCGTGCTCTGCGCTGAAGAGGTCGCGCAGAAGTACGGTCAGGGCCGTTATCAGGAGCTGCGCAACGGCTTCTTCCGCAACGGCACCGACAACCTGCTGGTGGAACTCGGCAAGTGGGGCCTGGGCCTCTCCGACCTGTTGATGACGCTCAATCTGTTCAGCCGCGTCAACGTCGATGAGGCCGGGCGTTTCCACTTCGTCGAAGGCAACTCCAAGGCCGGCGACTACATCGAGTTGTACGCGCCGATGGACACGCTGGTGGTGCTCACCGCGCTGCAGCACCCGATGGACCCGGCGCCCGAATACGCGCCAAAACCGCTGAAGCTGAGCTGGATGAATGCCGACGCCAGCGTCGCCGAACACTGCCGCACCTCGCGCCCGGAAAATGAGCGCGGCTTTATCAACACCGACCGTTTGTTCGCCTGAGGATCGCTGCCATGTCAGTTGCTATCGCCACTTCGCCAAAACAACCCGACACAGCGGTGTACCGCGCCACGATCCCGGCCGGTGAACCCTGGCTGATGGAGGTCAAGGCTGGACAGACCCTGCGCATCCTCGATCTGGAGGGCAATCAAGCGGTCGATACCTTGTTCTATAGCCTCGCCAATCCCAAGGAACGCTACGACGTGCAACGCACGCTGCGCCGGCAGAACAGCGTCTACCTGAGCACCGGCAGCGTGCTCTATTCCAACCTCGGTCACGCGATGCTGACCATCGTCGCCGACACCTGCGGGCGCCACGACACCCTCGGCGGCGCCTGCGCGCAAGAGAGCAATACCGTGCGCTACGCCCTGGAAAAACGCTACATGCACAGCTGCCGCGACAACTACCTGCGCGCCTGTGTGCATGACGGGCGATTGGGCAAAGGCGATATCGGGCCGAACATCAATTTCTTCATGAATGTGCCGGTCACGGCGGACGGCGGACTGACGTTCGAGGACGGGATTTCGGCGCCGGGCAAGTACGTCGACTTGCGTGCGGAGATGGATGTAATCGTGCTGATTTCCAACTGCCCGCAGTTGAACAACCCGTGCAACGCCTACAACCCGACACCTGCGGAGCTGCTGGTATGGAACTGAATTTAAATCGACTGCGCCGTTGGCTTTTCGCACTGTGCCAGGCGCGCTCCGGCCAGTGCCTGAAAAAGTGAAACCACCACAAATCCCATTGTAGGAGTGAGCCTGCTCGCGATCGCGGTGTGTCAGACACATCAGTTTTGACTGATCCGACGCTATCGCGAGCAGGCTCACTCCTACAGGGGCTCGCTGGTGATCTGAAGTGTTTTTTTCATCCGGGACGGCCCGGATGTCTGTCGAAAAACGGCGGGACGGCCCGCTTCCCCTTCAGGGGTTATGCCATGTTCGAAAAAGTCCTCATCGCCAACCGTGGCGCCATCGCCTATCGCATTCTGCGCACCCTTGAATCCTTGCAGGTCAAAGGCGTGGCGGTGTATTCCGAAGCCGACGCCGCGAGCCTGCACATCCTGCACGCCGATGAAGCGCACAGCCTCGGTGAAGGCGCCGCAGCGGGCACTTATCTGGCCGTCGAAAAGATCCTCGCCATTGCCAAACAAAGCGGCGCCACGGCGATCCATCCCGGCTACGGATTTCTCTCGGAAAACGCCGCGTTCGCAGAAGCCTGCGCAGCGCACAACATCGCCTTCATCGGCCCGACGCCCGAGCAACTGCGCGTGTTCGGCCTCAAACACACGGCCCGCGCGTTGGCCAAGCAGCACGGTGTGCCGATGCTTGAAGGCACCGAACTGCTCGACAGCCTTGACGCTGCACTGATCGCCGCTGAGCAAGTCGGTTACCCGGTGATGCTGAAGAGCACCGCCGGCGGTGGCGGCATTGGTATGCGTGTGTGCCGCAGCGCCAGCGAATTGAGCGAATCGTTCGACGCAGTAAAACGCCTCGGCCAGAACAATTTCAGCGACGCCGGGGTGTTCATCGAGAAGTACATCCAGCGTGCCCGGCATCTGGAAGTGCAGGTGTTCGGCGATGGTCGCGGTGAGGTTATCGCCCTCGGCGTGCGTGACTGTTCGGTGCAGCGGCGCAATCAGAAAGTCCTCGAAGAAACCCCGGCGCCGAACCTGCCGGACGGCATGGCCGATGAGCTGTGCGCGGCGGCAATCAAACTGGCGAAAGCGGTGAACTACCGCAGCGCCGGCACGGTGGAATTCGTTTTCGACAGCGAGGCGCAGCGTTTCTATTTTCTCGAAGTGAACACGCGATTGCAGGTGGAGCACGGTGTTACCGAACAGGTCTGGGGCGTTGATCTGGTGCGCTGGATGATTGAGCTGGCCGCGGGGGAATTGCCGCCGCTGAGCGAGTTGTATCGCCAACTGAAACCTGAAGGCCATGCGATTCAGGCGCGGCTGTATGCGGAGGATCCGGGGCGGGATTTCCAACCGAGCCCAGGTCTGCTGACGGCAGTGGAATTCCCGCCGGCTAACGGTATTCAGCTGCGTATCGATACCTGGGTCGAGGCCGGCTGCGAGATCCCGCCGTATTTCGATCCGATGATCGCCAAGGTCATCACCTGGGCGCCGACCCGCGAACAGGCGCGTGCCGAGTTGCACCAGGCGTTAGGCGACAGTCTGTTGTACGGCGTGGAAACCAACCGCGATTACCTGCGGCAGATTCTCCTCGATGCTCCGTTCGCCAGCGGCGAGCCGTGGACCCGTTGCCTGGAAGGTCTGGTTTATCGCGCCAACACTTTCGAAGTGCTCAGCGCCGGCACACAAACCAGCGTGCAGGATTATCCCGGCCGCCTCGGCTACTGGGCCGTTGGTGTGCCGCCGTCGGGGCCGATGGACAGTCGCGCGCTGCGCCTGGGCAACCGCTTGCTCGGCAATGCTGAAGGCGCGGCGGCGCTGGAAATCACCATGAGCGGGCCGCTGCTGCGCTTCAACTGTGAGGCGGTGGTCGCGGTGACCGGTGCGCCAATCGCGCTAACGTTTGAGGGTGAAGGCGTACCGATGAACACCGCGCTGCTGATCCCGGCGGGCGCGACGTTGCATCTGGGCAGCATCAGTGGCGCCGGGGCACGCAGTTATCTGTGCCTGCGCGGTGGTTTGCAGGTGCCGGATTATCTGGGCAGCAAAAGTACTTTCACCCTTGGCCAGTTTGGTGGGCATGGCGGACGGGCGTTGCGTGCCGGGGATGTATTGCATATCCCTGCGCTGACTGACCGCAGTGCTGGTCAGCAGCTGGCCGAACAGCACATCACCGCGTTGCCAGTAGTGCGGCAGATTCGTGTCATTTATGGCCCGCACGCTGCGCCGGAATACTTCACCGAAAACTACATCAACACATTCTTTGAAACCCAGTGGGAAGTGCATTTCAACTCCAGCCGCACCGGTGTCCGCCTGATCGGGCCGAAGCCGGAATGGGTGCGTGCCGACGGTGGCGAGGCCGGGTTGCATCCATCGAACATTCACGACAATCCGTATGCCATCGGCGCGGTGGATTTCACCGGTGACATGCCCGTCATCCTCGGCCCGGACGGCCCGAGCCTTGGCGGGTTTGTCTGCCCGGTGACGGTGATCGAAGCGGATCTGTGGCAATTGGGGCAGCTCAAGGCTGGCGATAAAATCCAGTTCATCCCCGTCGACCTCAAGACCGCCCGCGATTTCGCCCTGAAATGGGATCAATGTAGGAGTGTGCCTGCTCGCGATGAAGTTGATGCGGTGCCTGAACTGGCCTCATCGCGAGCAGGCTCACTCCTACAGGGGGTTGTGTCGCCTGTGGTGCTGGAGTTGGGTCAAGGTGATATGCGCCTGGTCGGGCGGGTTTCTGGGGATACTCATCTTTTGCTGGAAATCGGCGAGCCTGAACTCAACCTGGTCCTGCGCTTCCGCGCCCACGCCCTGATGCAAGCACTGGAAAGCAAAACCCTGCACGGCGTGATCGATCTCACCCCCGGCATTCGCTCATTGCAAATCCACTACCAGCCCGAGCAACTGCCACTCGCCGATCTGCTCGGCATCATTGCCGGCGAGTGGGACGCGGTGTGCGCCGCCAACGACCTGCAAGTGCCGTCACGCATCGTGCATTTGCCACTGTCCTGGGATGACCCGGCCTGCCAGTTGGCCATCGAGAAATACATGACCACCGTGCGCAAGGACGCGCCGTGGTGCCCGAGCAATCTGGAGTTCATCCGCCGCATCAACGACCTGCCCAACCTCGACGAAGTGCAGCGCACGGTGTTCGAGGCGAGCTATCTGGTGATGGGGCTTGGCGACGTTTACCTCGGTGCGCCAGTCGCCACGCCGCTCGATCCACGTCATCGTTTGGTCACGACCAAATACAACCCGGCACGCACCTGGACCGCCGAGAATTCGGTGGGCATCGGCGGCGCCTACATGTGCGTGTACGGCATGGAAGGCCCCGGCGGTTATCAGTTTGTCGGGCGCACCTTGCAGATGTGGAATCGCTACCGCGAAGTCGCCGCGTTCGATGGCAAACCGTGGCTGCTGCGCTTCTTCGACCAGATTCGTTTCTACCCGGTCAGCGCCGATGAGCTGCTGCGCATCCGCCGCGATTTTCCACTGGGGCGCTTCGATCTCAACATCGAACACAGCCAGCTCAACCTCGCCGATTATCAGGAGTTTCTCAGCCGCGAAGCCGAAGGCATCAGCGCCTTTCGCGCTCAGCAACAGGGCGCCTTCAATGCCGAGCGCGAACGCTGGATCGCCAGCGGTCAGGCGCATTTCGACAGCGAAGAAGCCCTGCCAGAATCGACCGAGGATGCGCCACTGGCCGACGGCGAACACAGCGTCGACAGCCACATTGCCGGCAATCTCTGGCAGGTGCAGGTCGAGGCCGGCAGCCGTGTCGCGGCGGGCGATGTGCTGGTGATTCTCGAGTCGATGAAGATGGAAATCCCGGTACTCGCGCCGCTGGCCGGGGTGGTGCGCGAGATCCGCGTACAGCCCGGTTCGGCGGTGCGTGCCGGACAACGGGTCGTGGTGCTGGAACTCGACTGAAGCCAATTGGATAAGGATCAACTCATGAATCTGCAACTCGATGTTCTGCGCCAGGCCTATCGCAATGGCGACACCACACCGTGCCAACTGCTGCTGAAACTGCGCGAAAAAGCCGCCGCGCTGAACCCGGATTACCACCTGTTCATTCATCTGCTCAGCGTCGCCGAACTGGAGCCGTATCTGGCTGCCCTCGATGGTCGTGATCTCGACAGTCTGCCGCTGTACGGCGTGCCGTTTGCGATCAAGGACAACATCGATCTGGCCGGCATTCCCACCACCGCCGCCTGTCCGGATTTTGCTTATGTGCCGGAGCGCTCGGCGACCATCGTCGAGCAACTGATCGCGCTGGGGGCGATTCCGCTGGGCAAGACCAATCTCGATCAATTTGCCACGGGGCTCAATGGCAGCCGCTCACCGTATGGCGCGTGCCCGAACAGCGTGTTGCCGGAATATCCGTCCGGTGGTTCCGGCGCCGGTTCGTCGCTGGCGGTGGCGTTGGGCGTGGCGAGTTTTGCCTTGGGCACCGACACCGCAGGCTCCGGTCGGGTGCCGGCAGCTCTGAACAATCTGGTCGGATTGAAGGCGAGCAAAGGCCTGATCTCCACCGCCGGCGTGCTGCCGGCGTGTCGTACGCTGGATTGCGTAACTACGTTTACCGCCACCGCGCGTGAGGCCAGCCAGTTGCTGGCGCTGACGGCAAAACTTGATCCGCGCGATGAGTACAGCCGTCGCAATCCATCGTGGAATGACGGCTCGGCGTTTGGTGCACCACGCGCGTTTCGTTTCGGCGTGCCCCGCGCGCAGGATCTTGAGTTCTTCGGTTGCGTCGAAGGGCCGCTGTTGTTCGGCGACGCCATCGATCAACTCAAGGCCCTGGGTGGCGAAGCGGTCGAACTGGACCTGTCGCCATTCCTTGAAGCCGCGCGCCTGCTTTACGAAGGGCCGTGGGTGGCCGAGCGTTACAGCGTGGCGGGTGAGTTGATGGAGCACAATCCCGAAGCCATTTTACCGGTGATCCGCGCCGTGCTGGCCAAAGCTCCGGCGGTGACCGGCGTGCAGACTTTCCGCGCGCAATATCGGCTGCAAACCTTGAAAGCGTTGTGCGATCAGGCACTCGAAGGTCTCGACTGCGTGCTCACACCGACCATCGGCCGTCCGGTGACGCTGGCCGAACTGCACGCCGAACCGGTGCTGCGTAACTCCGAACTGGGTTACTACACCAACTTCATGAACCTGCTCGACTACGCCGCCGTCGCCGTGCCAAGCGCGTTCATGGCCAATGGATTGCCGTGGGGCGTGACGCTGTTTGGCCGGGCGTTCACCGATCAATATCTACTGAGCGTGGCCGATGCGCTGCAGCGTCAGCTGGATTCGGAGTTGCCGACACCTGCGAACGTTGCGCGCCATGATCGCGCACGCATCGTGGTGTGTGGCGCGCATCTGCAAGGGTTGGCGTTGAACTGGCAACTGACCCAGCGGGGTGGACGCTTGCTGGAGACGACGTTGAGTTCGCCGGATTATCAACTGAATGCGTTGGCTGGCGGCCCGCCGCTGCGTCCGGGCATGGTGCGGGTCAAGGACGGCGGCGTGGCGATTGCGGTGGAAGTGTGGGAATTGCCGAGCAGCGAATTGGGCTCGTTCCTCACCGGGATTCCAGCACCGCTGGGACTGGGCAAGGTGCAACTGGCGGATGGTCGCTGGGAGAGCGGGTTTATCTGCGAGCCGTATGGTCTGGAAGGAGCGCTGGACATCAGCCATTTGGGGGGATGGCGGGCGTATCTTGAAACTCGCAGCTGATCCAGAAACCAACCCACCCTAGCCCTCTCCCTCCGGGAGAGGGGACTGACCGAGGTGTTTGTCAGGTGGTTGCCATTCAGTGACACCCCGTCGAACTCAGGTTTTGAAATCACCACAATCTAGCTCCCTCTCCCTCCGGGAGAGGGCTGGGGTGAGGGAGCGATCCTGCAGACACACCCTCTACGTCATATCCCCCGCCATTTCAGGCACAAATCCCGCAGTCTTTTCCCGACCATCCCACTAGAATGCATGCCATCGGGCCACTGCCAACGGAACTGCCATGCCGCTTCGTTCTCCCCTCTACTCGCAACACTCGCTGGTCCTGACGCTGATCGCCCTGCTCGGCGCCGGTTTTCTCGCCACCTCGTTGCTCAGCTACTACGCCTCCCGAGAGTCGATCCGCGACAACATCGTCAACACAGAATTGCCGCTGACCTCCGACACGGTGTACTCGGAAATCCAGAAAGACCTGGTCCGGCCGATCCTGATCTCCTCGATGATGTCCCGCGACACCTTCATGCGCGATTGGGTGGTCAACGGCGAGCAGAATCCCGAGCAGATGACCCGCTACCTCGACGAAGTCATGACCCATTACGGCGCCTACACCGCGTTCTTTGTTTCCAACGCCAGCCACACCTATTACCACGCCAAAGGCGTGCTCAAGCAGGTCAAGGTCGACGAACCGCGCGACACCTGGTACTTCCGCGTGCGTGACATGAAGGATCCGTACGAGATCAACGTCGACCCGGATCTGGCCAACAAGGACAACCTGACCTTCTTCATCAACTACAAGGTTTACGACTACCACAACCGCTTCATCGGCGCGGCGGGCGTCGGTCTGACCGTGGACGCGGTGATCAAGCTGATCGACAAGTATCAACAGCGCTATCAACGCAGCGTGTACTTCGTCGACACCTTCGGCCGATTGGTGTTGACCGGCGCCGACGGCGGCCCGGAAGGCGCGCACATCGGCCAGAGCCTGAGTGAACTGGAGAGCATGAAAAGTCTGGTCAGCCAGTTACCGAAACCCCACAGCGGCAGCTACGAATACTCCGCCCACGGCCAGGGACATTTCCTCAACGTGCGGTTTATCCCGGAGCTGAACTGGTATCTGTTTGTCGATAAACGCGAAGACGGCGCGCTGAGTGAAATCCGTCAGTCGCTGTATCTCAATCTGCTGATCTGCCTGCTGGTGACGCTGATTGTTCTGGCGCTGCTCAACCGCGTGATCAAACGCTATCAAAGCAAAATTCAGGCGCAGGCCATTCTCGACAGTCTCACCGAACTGCCCAACCGCCGTGGCTTCGACATTCTCGCCGCACAGGCCCTGCACGAAGCGCAACGCGAAACCAAACCGCTGACCGCGTTGCTGCTCGACCTCGACCACTTCAAAGTGTTGAACGACACCTACGGGCACATGGCCGGCGATCAGGTGTTGATCGGTTTTGCCCGCGACCTGCAAAGTTGCCTGCGCCACGCGGACATTGTCTGCCGCTGGGGCGGTGAGGAATTTATCGTGTTGCTGAAGGACACCGACGGCGACACCGGTCAGAAAATTGCCGAGAAGATCCGCCAACACGTCGAACAACACGAATATGCCTACGACGGCCATCGCCTCAATCTGACGGTGAGCATCGGCGCCACCACCCTGCAACGCGATGACACCTTGCACAGCTTGCTGTCGCGGGCCGATCATGCGATGTACCGGGCCAAACAAACCGGCCGCAACCGCACCTGCGTGGAAATGCCTCACTCGACTTATGCCTGATTCCGACGTTAAACCCGACCATTGCCCGGCCTGCGGCGCCCGTAACGACTGCAGCCTGGCCGACCCGCGCACCGCAGACCGCGAATGCTGGTGCTATGGCGTGAGCATCGATCCGGCCGTACTTGAAGCGCTGCCGCCAGAACTGCGCAACCAATCCTGCCTGTGCCCACGTTGCGCGCAAGTCGAGGCGCAACTGCAAGCAGCCAGGCGGCCGATCCCGTAAGATGCGCGCCCCTTCATTGATCGAACTCTGAACATGCGCGTCGACCGATTCCTCAGCAACCTGCCCCGTTACAACCGTCAGCAGGTTCGCCTGTTGCTGGTGGAAAAGCGCGTGCGGGTTGACGGAAAAGTCGTCAGCGATCCGCACAGTGAAGTGCTGGAGTTCAGCCGCGTCGAAGTCGATGACGAAGTCCTGCAAAGCGGCAAACCGGCGCGCTACTTCATGTTGCACAAGCCGCCGGGCTGCGTCAGCGCTACTCGCGATCCGCAACACCCGACCGTGCTCGACCTGATCGATGAACCGGACAAGGACGATCTGCACATCGCCGGGCGCCTGGACTTCAACACCACCGGTCTGATGCTGATCACCAACGACGGCGCGTGGTCGCGACGCCTGACCCAGCCGCAGACCAAATTGCCGAAGGTCTACTACGTCGAGACCGAGCAGGAGATTGGCGCGCAATATGCGAGCACCTTTGCCGAGGGGATTTACTTCGCGTTCGAGGATCTGACCACGCAGCCGGCGCAGTTGGAACTGCTCGGGCCACGGTCGGCGCGGCTGAGCATCGTCGAGGGTCGTTACCATCAGGTGAAGCGCATGTTTGGGTTCTTCAACAATAAAGTCCTGCGCCTGCACCGCGAATCGATGGGCCCGCTGCTGCTCGATAACGCGCTAAAACCGGGCGAGTACCGCGCTTTGCGCACCGAAGAGATCCATTTGTTCTAAGCCCGCGACCGCTCAGCAGAAGTTGTCGAACAATTTACCAACGGCACTTGCGCGATCCCGACTCCCCTGCTTGAATCAGGACGTCGGCCAAATTGTGACCGATGAGTCACAGCATACCTCTAAGAAACTTTTTGCCGGTAGAGAGCCTTCAAGGCTCCGCCTCAGCCGGCAGACTGCCCGCCAATAACAATACCCGTCGACCGCAGTCATGGATCGACATGGGCCAAGCAAATTCCAGGCGTATGCCTACCTGTCACAAAGCTCGTGCAATCTCTATTTGCGCGCATACCCGCTTGCTTGCCAGGAGTCTTATGACATGAGGCCAGAAATCGCTGTGCTGGATATACAGGGTCAGTATCGGGTTTACACGGAGTTCTATCGCGCAGACGCCGCAGAAAAGACCATCATCCTGGTCAACGGCTCGATGGCCACGACTGCGTCGTTTGCACAGACTGTGAAAAACCTGCACCCGCAATTCAACGTGGTCTGCTACGACCAGCCCTACGCGGGTCGGTCAAAAGCCCACAACCGCCATGAGAAACATCTGACGAAAGACGTCGAAGGGCAGATTCTGCTGGAGCTGATCGACCACTTCGCCGCCGAACACGTGCTGTCGTTTTCCTGGGGCGGTGCCGCGACGCTGGTCGCCCTCGCCCACCAGCCACGGCGCATTGAACGGGCGGTGATCAGCTCTTTCTCGCCGGTGATCAACGCACACATGCTCGATTACCTCGAACGCGGCGTCGACTACCTCGGCCAGCGTGACGGCGACCGCGTCGGCCATCTGGTCAACAACACCATCGGCAAACACTTGCCGTCACTGTTCAAACGCTTCAACTACCGCCACGTCAGCAGCCTCGCCGAGCACGAATACGGGCAGATGCACTTCCACATCAGCGACGTGCTGCACAGCGATCGGCAGTGCTATCTGAATGCAGCGAAAAAGATCAACGTGCCGGTGCTGTTTCTAAACGGCGAATGGGACGAATACACCGCTGCCGAAGACGCGCGCCTGTTCGGCAACCACGTGGCGCAGAGCACGTTTACCACGCTGCAAGCCACCGGGCACTTCCTCGACATGGAACACAAGGCCGCGTGCCGCGATAGCCAGAATGCCCTGCTCGGCTTTCTGAAACCGGCGCCGCAAGCCAGCCGAACGCGTTACTCGTTTGTTCAGGATCAACATGCATTGGCTATTTGAAAGAGTGTCTTCGCGTGCGGGACTGCGGGATCGAGATTTTGCTTTTCTCACCGCAGTGCTCGCCCGCGATTGACCGTTTTCAGTGATTCAAAGCGTTCATGAGTAAAAGAAAAACTTCAAATCCGTGGCCGAGTCTGGTACAAAGTCAGCCGCTCTGAGCGGGTATAGTTTAATGGTAGAACAGTAGCTTCCCAAGCTTCCGACGAGGGTTCGATTCCCTCTACCCGCTCCACTCGAATATGAATCTCACGTTGTGTTTTTTGACGGGGGATGCAGGAACAGAAAAAACCGGCCTTGATGGCCGGTTTTTTTGTGCCTGAAAAAATCCGATGCTGCATTTCGAAACAATGCAAAAACCTGCAACACACTCTGAATCCTTGGGGATTCAAACCTCTGAGCCGAATGACGGACAATGACCACTTGGTGGTTATAGTGTTGATCACAAAAGCCAAGTAGGTATAGGCCAGCTCGTCGCAGACGGTTGGTCTTTAGTGCGGGTCAGAGGCAGCCACCATCACTTCAAACAACCAGTCAAGCCTGGACTGGTCACTGTGCCGCATCCGAAGAAAAATCTGTTGAAGAAAACGGCCATCAGTATTTTGCAATAAGCGCTGCTCTGACTTGTTCAGGTCATCGGCGCGATGGAGGAAACGAATATGCTCTACCCGATTGCGATTTCAATAGGTGATGAGGAACACGCCTGGGGCGTGGAGGTGCCGGACATTCCGGGCTGCTTTTCGGCTGGCGATGATCTGGATGATGCCGTCGCCATGGCTCGCGAAGCCATCGAGGGACATTTCGAAATTTTGGCTGAGGACGGTGCGCCGATCCCGCCTGCGAGCAAACTGGGCGTGAACGTCGCTAATCCGAAGTACGCAGGATGTGCATGGGCCGTGGTCGATATAGATGTCGTGAAGTACTTGGGTAAAGCCCAGAAACTCAACATCACGTTGCCGGGGCATTTGCTCAACCGCATTGATGAGTATGTGTTGCATCACCCGGAAGAGAAAAGCCGCTCGGGCTTTCTGGCGTCGGCGGCTCTGAAAGTTTTGCAGCAGGGTTGAACCTTGGCGCGTCAACCCGTGCTGGCCTATCCTACTGATTAAACCTAATTACATTTTCTTGTGAGTTAAAGGATATTTTTAGGTTTAATCCACAGTATATTGCGTACTGAGAATCAAAACTGAACGCCGACGGTACACACGACATGCTGGATTTAAGCCTCACCACCGCAAGCGAGATCGTCAAACGGATTTGCCACCGCCTGCGCACAGAACGATTGGCTTTGGAGATGACACAGGCAGACGTGGCCGCTCGCGCGGGCATTGCGACGAATACGGTGTCAAACCTTGAAGCCGGTCGTAATGTGAGTTTCGACAACATGGTGCGAGTGGCGATGGTTCTCGGGCGCGAAAAGGAACTCGAAGGGTTGTTTCTGCCAAGGCTCGAAACTCTGGACGATATCATTCGCTACGAAAAAACGGCCAAGCGTCATCGCATCAAAAGGAAAGCCGACAATGCTTGAACAAGTTGACGTCTATTACGAGGGCTGGGGTGAACGTTGGCGGTGGGGCACACTTGCTTCGACGAAAGCCCTGACCGGTCGCCCGCAGGTCATGTTTGAGTACAGCGATGAGGCAAAAAACAGAGGGCTGGAACTCTCCTCCTTGAGGCTTCCATTACAGGGAGCCAGGTTAAACCGGGATTTCCCGTCACATCAGCTGGGACTGCCTGGGCCGGTTTATGACTCGCTGCCAGATGGCTGGGGCATGTTGCTGATGGACCGATTGTTCAAACGTCGAGGCCTCAACCCCGCGCGCATAGGCCCCTTGGAGCGGCTAGCCTACATTGGCAACAATGCCATGGGGGCCATGTCGTTTGAACCTGTTGCACCCGAGGCGCTGGAACCGCAAATGCATGTTCCCATCGAGCTGCTCGCGTCCGAAGTGCAGGAGGTACTCAAAGGTAAAGGTGGAGAGCTTCTCCAGAAACTGCTACTGATCGGAGGCTCTCCACAGGGCGCCCGACCAAAAGCGCTGGTGTATCGCGATCCGCACACTGACGCCTTTACTACGGCTGCCACTCCCGGTTTCGAAGCCTGGTTGGTGAAGTTTCCGGCTCAGCAAGAACATCCCGAGGTGTGCGCCATCGAAATGGTCTATGCCGAATGTTTACGCTTGTGCGGTATCCAAACCCCTGACACTCGTTATTTCAGCCTGTCTGAAGGAATGGCCGCTTTTGCCACCAAACGCTTTGACCGACAAAACGACTTGCGGGTGCCCATGCAGAGTCTTGCAGCCTTTACCGGTGCGGACTTCAGATCCCCAGGGGCGCTGGACTACGTCAACTTCTTGCGTGCGACTCATAAGTGCAGCAATGACGTACGAGAGAAAGCCGTAGCGTTTGAGCGGGTCGTCTTCAATGTCGCATTCAACAACCGAGACGACCATCCGAAGAACTTTGCTTACATCATGTCGCCTGGCGGAGACTGGAAATTAGCGCCGGCCTATGACGTCACTTTCTGCGAGGGGCCGGGAGGCTATCACCAGATGGACGTGATGGGTGAAGCCTTGGAAATTGGAAGAGAACACCTGCTCAACCTTGCAGTGGAGGCTGAAGTAAACGCCGCTACGGCCGCCGACATCATTGACCGATTTTGCGAGGTGGCTAGCCGATTCTCAGCCATGGCTAAAAGCTTGTATCCGGGTGTGATCACCCAGGAAACATTGCGCACCATTCAACAACGCATCGATCAAAACATCGGGCTACTTGCCGGAAGTCGTGCTGCCAGGTAGCCGTCTCGAGAAACCGGCACTCATTGGCCGGTTTCTTTGGCGTCTTGAAGCGAAAGGGTTAACCCACCGGCACAACCTTATCCAGCGCCTGATTCACCGCCAATTCCCCCAACATGACGACCTGCGCGATGCCGAGTGCAGTCTTGCGGTGTGAGGTATCCAGCAGCGCGGCGAAGTTGTTGAGCATGGTGGTGGCCGAGCCGAGTGTTTCGCTGGCGTTGGCCAGCAGAGACTCGGTGTCGTAGGCAGGGTTGGCGAGGTACATCGGTTCGGGTTCGTGGGTGGAACCCATGATTCTGGCCGTGGGGCTGAGGTAGTGGTCGAGGGCGCGTTCGGCGGCTTCGTGGAATTTCTTTGAGTTGGGTGATTCGTAGGGGGATGCCGGATCGGTTTCCGGCGGATTTGGCGTTACCTTGAACATGGAATCTTCCTTTTATGGTAACTGCAACCATCCCGCTGCTATACGAAAGGGTGGCAGCTGTACGCAAGTTAGCAGACCGGTAGGAAGTCCAAAACCCGGCGCACCCGAGGGTGCCATGCGCACAGCCACCATCAAGTGCAGGCGATGCCTGACTGGAAGATACATGTGCAACCGTTGGTCAGTCCTAGCCGGGCTGCTAAACCCGATCACTGGAAATCAGTGACGCGAACCAAGTTACCGACCGCCTGCCAAGCGCACAAGCCGGCGGATTCTGGCGTAGTGGTAGGCAACGGCGCAAGGATTTGTAGGCATCAGGACGTAACACCGAGCGCTTATAAACACTGGCCACCGAGTGCGTTTAAGCAGCCAAAAACCTTGCAGAATTTTCTGACATTACAGATCCACAACACTCCATCGATTTTCACCTTCCTCTCGACCGACTAGCATTTCCCTTTCAGCCACCACCCTCCCCCTGCGCGGCCATCGACGAATACGCGCCATCACTTTCGAGGGATTCCAATCGCGGCCACTTTGCCGCTGACGACCGAACTCAAAAGAGTATTTCAACATGACGCAAAACATTTACGATGATCCCGAATTTTTCCAGGGCTACAGCCAGATGAACCGCTCAATCGGCGGCCTCGACGCGGCGCCGGAGTGGCCGGCGCTTAAAGCGCTGTTGCCATCCATGCATGGCTTGAACGTGGTGGATCTGGGCTGCGGTTATGGCTGGTTCAGTCGTTGGGCCATTGAGAATGGCGCGGGGAGTGTGTTGGGGCTGGATGTCTCGGAGAAGATGCTGGAGCGAGCGCGGGCTACCACGACGGCGGCGAATATTCGGTATGAACGCGCCGATCTGGAACAGCTCGATCTGTCCGCCTGTAGTTTTGATTTGGCCTACAGCTCACTGGTGCTGCATTACATCAAGGATTTGCCGGGGCTGTTTGCTCACCTGTACGCGGCACTGAAACCGGGTTCGCACTTTGTGTTTTCCATTGAGCATCCAATCTTCATGGCGCCGCGTAATCCGGGTTGGTTGATTGACCGTGACGGTAACAAGCGTTGGCCGCTGGACAGCTATCAGTTGGAGGGTGAGCGGGTGACGAACTGGCTGGCTGAGGGCGTGATCAAGCAACATCGTACGGTCGGGACATTGCTCAATTCGCTGATCGATGCGGGGTTTACCATTCGACATGTCAATGAATGGGGGCCGAGCGATGCTGAAGTCGCGGCGCAACCGGCGCTGGCAGAAGAGCGGGAGCGGCCGATGATAATGTTGGTGGCGGTGCAGCGCTTTCGAAGTGCGCGAAACACCCCGGCCGGAACTGGGCGCCAGTCTTCCATAGGTTGATTTGGAGAATGAGTGTTATTTGTGTTAATGATCTGAGAGGAGCGGCCGCCGAGTGGGGACTCCTCCACCTTGGTGACCGCGCCAAAACAATCGGAGGTTGTGAACCTCTAAAACAAATCCCGATGGACTCTTAAGTTTTATTTCGATGATTAGCACATTAGCTCGTTGCAATATCGGCGCTTCTGGCTTTTTTGCGAAATTTATTTCGAGTGATAATATCAAACTTTAATAATTTCAAAGTTAGTCGACGGAAAAACACTTTAGCGATCGGTCTTGTTTTTCTTCGGAGGGTAGGTATTGATGAGGCCACAATCCAAAACAATAATATCGGCACAATAATTATGATGCCCACTAGGAGTACTATTAGCTGAGAGCAGTCTTTTATAAACTGAACCATTGAGAAACTCCTTTGGTATGTATGATGCTTCAATAGCGCGTCCGAAATTACATTTGTACCTATGGCCGCTGATATTGCAGGGAAGAGATAACTGAAAATAGCCTGATACTTTAGGAAGTTATCGTAAACACTTTGCGATAATTGATTTTTGTTAATTAGCGACACTGCTTCCGTTTGCATTTCTATGAATTGGACATGACCATATGCGCCAAGACAAATCAAACAGACGCCAAGAAATATTACTACTGGCCGCGTAAACTCCCCGCTCAAGAATAGCCCACAAGTCAATAGAGCCAGCATCAATAAGCTAGCGGCAATTATTGACAATATAGTAGGTGAGTAAATTGGATCGAATGGCATGTTGGTTTCCGATGCGGGTTTAAATATGATTTGACTGTGGGTATATACGTATCATCTTATGGACTACGTTTTTTTTGGATGATTTGCATTATCTACACAGTACTGTACTGAAACTAAATTCATACTCCGATGAACCTAGATTACTTTCTTGTAGCTCAATAGCGTAGTCATGCTAAGTTGATCTTTACACTGTCTTGCCTAATGTGCGCTCTTGGCGTATCAAGCCATATAGCGTTTACCTGTGCAAGCTATTTGCCACCATTGGGCCCGATGTCTGCTTTCGTCAAAAGGAGACGGGGGGGCAATTCCGGTGCATAAGGTCTCTGGTCGCCCCTCAGTTCGACAACTTGCGTGAAAACACGCCTATAGGTACTCACCCTACCGCTAGATTGTTTACGCAAAAGGGCATTTGATGCGTCAGCGACGAGGGAGAGTGATCATGATGCTGAAGATCCGCGCGGTTTTGTATTGTCACGTGTATCGGATTGTCGTCACGGTGCCGTCATGCGTGCCATGCTCGGTTTCAGGAGACGCGAGTACTCCATCAAGCTGGTCACCCTTATGGAAGGATAGAAGTCTATGGCGAACAGACACCTTTACAACAAAGATGCGTTAAGTGAATTTGGCGAATTCAACGGGGTCGCGATGTACTCCGCAAGGCCAACTACTATCAGCTCAGGTGACCTGATATATGTAGTTTCTGGAAGCGCAGACAAGTTGAAACGTTATTTTTTTCATGGGATTTATCGATATACCAAAGAGGAGGAAACAGATAAGCGAGGACGGCGTAAATATCTGATCGAGGCCTTTACCCCCCTCGCACCACCGCTTGAAATTACAAAAAAAATGCTTCCTGAGGGGCATACATTTAACACGTTCATTGGAAGCCACATCACCTCTTTAGAGCTGGTGCGGGACGATTACAAAGCGCTTTACGACGAGATGATAGCTACTAGTGCTCAGTACAGATCGTCCTTAGAGAAAGATATTGAAGAAATGACTCGCACTGACTCTAGAGATGCGTCGATTACAAGAGAGGTGATGTGTCGGCTAGGCCAAGGTGAGTTTAAGAAAAATGTCATGAGAGTCTGGGGGAGTAAGGTATGTGCTCTAACAGGCATCGACGTGCCCGAAATGTTGATCGCCTCACACATCAAACCAAGGGCCGAATGTGAAGACGGGGAGCACCGAAATGGCTGCAACGGCATTCTTTTGGCCAGTCACATCGACAAACTTTTTGATAGTCATCTAATAACCTTTCGGGAGGGTGTGGGTGGATTTTCGTTGGAGGTCAATCCGAAATATGCGGAAATTTTGGACAAACATTTTCAACTTAAAAAAAGACGGCTTGAGCTTGGAGAAATGAAACCCTCCGATTCGAGAGAAATTGGTGCTTTTTTGCGCTTTCATAACAACGCGTTTGATCTAAAGCGGGGGACGTAACGCCCTAGCTCTGCTTCAAGATGGGATTACAATCCACATAGCGAGGCCGTGGATATCTGAGTGAATACCGGACTGCCCGGAAAATTGGCTCAAACGAGTTCATGCTCCCATTTGTAGCTGCTGTATAGGAATGGTCGGCTGTCTTCCTTGGTAGTCTCCACAACCCTCAGGCGCACCTTCGTGCCTACTGGATAATCTCTGATCTCTCTCGAGCACTCAATCTTCATGTTTTGGGCAAAGGACTGCCCGCTTGTTGGTCGCACGCCATTCTTGCGGCGGGCGGGATCATAGAAAACCTCCGCGATGATTGAAACGTATTCCTTTGGGTCGTGCCTGCGTTCCCAGGTCATGGTCGCTCCTTAATACATCGTATCTGTCGAGACGTGAGTGAAGGTTAGCCAACGCGTGCTGTCAAAGCCTTATATCTGATTTGTGCTCGAACCTAAGAAAACCTGATACTGGATAAGCAACGCGACTTGGACAATGGTTTCCTGATTGGTCACCACCCACGTTTAGAGAACAGCTATGACTTATCTACAGATTTTGTATCGATTGCGATCAGGTTTGTGGATTTTGGAGGCATAAATCCACGCAACTACAACCTCTGATATAGCGTTCCAAGGCATGGCTTCTGATAGGGCCGTGATTACTTCCACCAGTCCCGAACCTTGAGAGTTTGTGAAAAACATATGAATGGGGCCGTGCAAAATCTTGGCCTCATCCAGAGCGTCGAGGAACGACCCTGCGCTGTGTTTGAAAAGTGTTAGGCGAATTTATGTATAGGTGTCTGTGTCCATGCTGAACTCACTGGTCAAATTGGAAGCGGCAGCGATATCCGCTGTAATAATTATCAGATCAAGGTCTCCCTCGGGAGAGGCTGGGCGGGCGGCGTTCCGATGAAGGGCCCGTCCCAAAGCGCACCAAAAATTTCCAGCCGAAAAAAAATAGGACCAATTTATTTCAGCGCGTCGCGACGATAAACAACCTGGGAAATGGCAGCAGCACCGAGCCATTCGCCAACGCCGGATAAGCCTTCTCAACCTCCGCCAGATACTGCTCCAGGTACTGCGCCTTTTCCGCCTCGGTCAGCGGACTCAAGAACGGAATCAACCCGCTGCCCTTGAACCACTCCACCACCCCCGCCGCCCCGCCTGAGAGCTGATGGTGATAGGTGGTGCGCCACACATCGACCCGCGCACAATGTGGCCGCAGCATCGAGAAATAATCGCCGGCGCTCGCCATGTCGGTACGCTGGCCCGCTGCACCCGCGAGTTTACTGGCCCAAGGGCCATTCGCGGCGACTTCACGCATCAAGCGGTGGGAAGGTTCATTGAGGTTGTCCGGCATCTGGATCGCCAGGCTGCCACCGGCAGACAGTTTGCCTGCCAGTGCCGGCAGCAACGTCGCGTGATCCGGCACCCACTGCAGCACGGCGTTGGCGAAGATCACATCGAACGGGCCTTCATCCGCCCATTTATCAATCTCCCCCACGTCGAACCGCAAATCCGGCAAGCGCTTGCGAGCTGCATCGATCATGTCCGCCGAACTGTCCAGCCCGCTGACTTTCGCCCCGGGAAAACGCTGCACCAGCAGCTCCGTCGAGTTACCGGGACCACAACCGATATCGACCACGGTTCGCGCGTCAGACGTGGGAATCGCCGCCAGCAGATCGCGGGCCGGGCGGGTGCGTTCATCTTCGAAAGCGACGTATTGTTTGGCGGACCAACTCATTGCGTTCTCCTGTCGGGGACATTTCAGCGGTTCGTCACGATACAGGGTGCGCAGCGAGCAGTTCCACAGCGGCTCGATTGCAAACGGTGTCAGACCGTCCTGCCTGCTTATAGCCAATAGGTCGGACCTTATGGATTCAGCGACCGTCCGTCGAGCCATACAAAAGCGATTTTGACAGCCAAAAAATCGTACCTATAGTCAAGGAGCGGCAGTCGGAAGGAACCCGAATCAGTCGATTTCGTGCAAGGAGCACGGCCTGTTCATTTCTCGTGATCAGTGGGTTCCCCCAGTAGTGTGCTCGCAAAAGCCATACGGCAAGCAAGCATCGTCGTGACTGGATTGCAGTCCGACGTTCACTATGAAAAAGGAGCATCACCATGTCTCGAGTGACGGATATTCTGGTTTCCATCGACACCGAAACCATTCTGAAAAAGTATCCAAACATCAGCAAGGATCCGAAGAACCCCACGCTGATCGATTGGAAACATGTGTACATGGTCACCAATCAGGACAACGTCGTCAGTGGCCAGGCCGGTGGCGAACTGGACCTCAAGGCTCAGGTCGGCGATCTGATTCGCTGGCGAGAAACCAGCCTGTCGCAGAGCTTCGAACAGGCGGTGATTTTCTACAAATTCATCCCCAACGCCGGGGAGAACCTGATCTCGCCCCCCTCCCCGCGCAAGGCCACAGCGTGCGTAGCTGTGCCCAATACAAGCAATCCATCCGTGCCAAGCTGCCAGAAAGTCGACAACCACTATTGGTCATCCGAAACCCTGGACTGTGGCCGCGTGACCTATCACTTCCACTTCCTGATCGTCGACCGCAACTGCCAGATCATCGGCTGCTGCTCGTGGGATCCGTTCATTTCCATCCATAACTGATGATGTGTCGAACCCTTTGGGTAACAAGGGGCTCAACCGATCCGCTGCTGCTTCGGTCGCAACAGGATGTCTTGCCTTGACCGAAGCGGCTGTCGTTTTGTGCCAACATCATGAAAGGAATCCATGATGACCAGCGAACCGATCCCTTCACCCTCATCCGCCGTCACCGACGCACACAATGTGTTGCTGATCGTCGATGCCGAATCAGTGCTGACGCGTTATCCGAACCCAAGTCTGGACGCGGCCGCGCCAACGAGCATTACCGATGGATTTATCTTTTTCGCCATAGGTAATAACTCGAAAGAAATAGTCATAAATGACAGCACAATAACAATCCCCGTTGAGATTGACCGCGACCTGCACGTTCGCGGACGCTCCGTCAGCCTGATCGCCGAACACAGTGTGGTCGTGTACCGCATGACAGTGGCTGACAGCGGCGTGCTTTCCGAACCGAACCTGCAAATTCATCCCGATCTGACGGTGCCCGCGCCCAACCCGGACGACCCGACAACACCGGGCAGCCGACAGGCTGATGATCATTTCTGGACGTGCACGCCGAAGAAACCCGGCGACGCGCAATGCGAACTGAGTTTCATGCTGGTCAATCAGCAGTGTGAGGTGGTGGGTTATTTCCACTGGACCGTCGACATTGAGATCAAGCTATAGAGTACCAATGCCAAAACCGGTCGGAAGGCCGGTTTTTCAGGGACATCTCGCACATCAGTAGAATTTTCATATCGCCCCCAATGTCTGAATTTCAAGCACTCCCCCCAATAAGGAACCCCGCTATGAAATTCGCAAAAATCTCCCAGAAGCTCGCGATGGTGGCTGGTAGTCCGAAGACCTTCATGGGCGCGTTGATCCTGATCGGGTTGTGGGGTTTGAGCGGGCCGATTTTTCATTACAACGATACCTGGCAACTGATCATCAACACCTCGACCACGATCATCACGTTCCTGATGGTGTTCCTGATCCAGAACACGCAGAACCGCGACACCGACATTCTCCATTTGAAGATCGATGAATTGCTCTTGGTGACCAAAGAGGCGCAGAACGCGATGCTTGGGCTGGAAGCGCTGGATCTGAAACAGTTGGAGGCGTTGCGCAGGCACTACCGCTCGTTGGGCGAAGGGGAAGTGTTCAATCTTGAGGGGCTGGGCGAGAAGAGCAAACCGAAGCAGGATTTGAATGAATGCTAAAAAGCAAAAGATCGCAGCCTTCGGCAGCTCCTACATAAACAGGTGTAGGAGCTGCCGAAGGCTGCGATCTTTTGATCTTGATTAACGGCTGGCCTGTAACTGGCGGGCCATCTCCAGATGGCTTTGCAGTTTCGGCAGGGTCTCGTCGGCGAAGGCTTTGATCTCCGGCACGTCGGTGGTCTGCGCTTCCTGCTGAATCTGCTCGATGGCCTCTTCGGTGGCTTTAACCTGACTGGCAGCGTAGGCCTGATCGAAGGATGCGCCTTCGGTCACTTGCGGCATCAACTCCTTGGCCTTGCCGGCCAGTTCCTCACGCGGCGCGACCGGCAAGTCGAGCTTCTTGGCGATTTTCGCCAGGTGCTGGTTGGCTGTGGTGCGGTCGTTGATGACGACGATGGTGTAGTCCTTGACCTCTTTCGACTCGGCCTTGCTGTGGGCCAGACGACTGGCCTCGATATCGGCCATGCCTTTGGCCGAGGCATCGTTGATGAAATCGGCGGGCGACTGGGCAAAAGCGCTACTGGCACACAGACCCAACAGCGATGCAAAACTCATGGTGCGTATACGGGTGGCCATTCGGCTCATGGTCGCGCCCTCCTTACTTGCAAAATTCAAGCGGGAGCTTACGCCCCCGCCTCTCAATCAAAACTACCTTCACCGACTACTTCGATTTCTGAGCGGGCTTGCGACCCATATCGGGTTTTGGCTCTTTGTCGACGGTCGTTGTGGTGGTTTTCCCACCTTTGCGACCTGCTTCAGAGGCCTTCGTTCGATCGTTGGCGAAGTTTCCCGAGTTCGAGTTTCTTGAATTAGGCATGATTCTCTACCTCTTGGTAATGATCGTGGCGAGCAGGTGCCCGCCTAAGATTGAGAATTTTCTGGCCGGCAAAGGTTTAGAAAAGTTGCAGTCGCTGCGACGAACGGCGGCCCCGGATCAGCTATTCAACGCGTGATGGTTCAAGCGTTTGGCCGCGTACATCGCCTGATCGGCATGCCGAAACAGTTGCTGCTCCTCACTGCCGTGCTCTGGATAGCGGGCGACGCCAATGCTCGGTTCGATATGCAGATTGTGGCCATCCAGGCGCATCGGTTGCACCAGTACCTGTCGGATTTTTTCCGCCACGCCGTCAGCGTCTTCCGAGGCCTGAACGCTGTGCAGCAGCACGACAAATTCATCACCGCCAATTCGGGCCACGGTGTCGGTTTCCCGCACGCAGCCCTTGAGACGATTGGCCACGGTTTGCAGGAGCATGTCGCCGACGGCATGGCCGAAGGTGTCGTTGACCTGTTTGAAGCGATCCAGGTCGACGTACAACAAAGCCATGTGCCCGGATTGCTCGCGAGCGCCGGCCAAAGCCGCCTTCAAACGATCGCGCAGCAATTCGCGATTAGGCAGTTGCGTCAGTTGATCGTACTGCGCCATGCGCCGCAGGCGGGCGTGCAATTGCTGGCGTTCGATGGCCGTGGCGACCTGAGCGCAAACGTACTGCAGCAGTTCCTTGTCCTGTTCGGTATAGCGCTCGCCGCCGGGCAGACTTTTGACGATCAAGGCACCGATGGTGCCGTTTTTCGAGTTCAACGGTACGCCGAGCCAGCAAGGCGAGTTCTGCCCCGCCACCAGTTCGGCGAAATCCGCCGGGGAATCTGCACTGTCCGGCGTCAGAAGAATCGGCTGGCCGCTACGGATAACTTCCGCGCACAGACGCCCGGTGACGGTGCCCGGTTGCTCGGGTTGCAATTCGTGATCGTCGACGTGATAGGGGAAATTCAGTTGCGCGCAGTGTTCGTCGTACAGCGCCACGGAGAAATTCATCGCCGGCAGCCATTCGCCGATGATCAGGTGGATGCGTTTGAACAGCGCCAGCAGATCTTCGGCCGCATGGGCCGCTTCGGAAATCGCGTACAGCGCTGCCTGGCGCGACTCGGCCTGCTTGCGCTCGGTGATGTCGCGCGCCACGGCGATGCGCAGTTGGTCGACTTCCGACCAGCGCGCCGACCAAAGGATATGCACGACGCTGCCGTCCTTGCGCAGGTAACGATTTTCGAAGTTGAGTTTGGGTTCGCCGCCCATGATTTCGTTGGCGGCGGCGAGCGTGCGCTGACGATCCGCCGGGTGCACCAGCTCAATCATTTGCCGGCCGATCAATTCTTCAGGCGAATAGCCGAAAACCCGTTCGCAGGCGGCGCTGACAAAAACGAAGCGGCCTTGCTTGTCGACCGCACAAACGGCGTCCAGCAACAGGTCGATAAAACTCGCCAACGGCGCGGAATTTCGGCTTTCCATGGTTCAGCGTGGGTGTCCGGGCAATGCAGCACTGTTCAACCATCCCTGACCTCGTGATTGCGCCTCCCTGCACTCACTTTCAAGCCTTGTTCGGCATCAGCCCCGGCAGCGCATGCATCAGCGCGTTGATGGCAAAACCGATGAACATCACGCCGCACAAGCGGGTGATAAGCAGCTCATGACGCTGATACAGCGTGCGAACCCGTTGCGCGCCGACCACGCCGATCAGAATAGCGTAGGCCAGCAGGCCACCGAGGAAACTCAGGGCAATCAGCGCCGGCAGCATCGACCAGTTGAGCAGTTCGGCACGGCTCGACAGCAGCGCGGTGAACGTCGCCACCGCCACCGGATAGGCCTTGGGGTTGGTCAAACCAAACAAAATGCCGTGCCAGAACGGCTTGCGCGCCGCGCCTTGCGGTTCGTCACCGTTGCGACGCTGGGCCCGCACGGCACGCCAGCCAAGCCAGAACAAGTACAAGCCGCTGAGCACACCGAGCACATCAAACGCGGTGCTGCCGATTTCCCGGGCGCCGACAATCGCGATCAGCGCCGTACTGCACCAGACCACATCGCCGAGCAGGTGCCCGCAAAGAAACCCCGCCCCGGCCCGTCGCCCATGGGCTGCGCCAATGCCGAACACCGCCAGTACACCCGGTCCGGGCGTAATGCCGTAAATGAAACCCGAGGCCAGCACGGCCATTAGCAACGATGGAGTCATGGAAAACCTGCAAGCGCCAGAACACGTGGCGGCCAGTCTATAACAGACAAATGTGTCTGATCATGACTCGTCGTAAAAATGCATGCCGGCGTATGGTTTTTGCCGACAGGCTGCCAGTCGTGAAGCGAGATCGCCGACGTGAGCCTCGAGCTTGTGGCCGTCGGGATCGAGGAAGTAGAACGACGCGCCTTCGCTGCGGTTATCACGCCACTCCTGCACGTTCACCGCTTTCAGCTTTGCTACGAATGTTGAGAAATCGGCTGCATTGAGGCTGAACGCGTAATGGGTGTAATCGGCGCACGGTTCACTCGAGCGCAACGGATCAAGCGACAGACACAACCACAACCCCGGCAGCGACAAGTAGGCACCGGCATCCCACGTGGCTTCGACGCGCAGTTGCAACACATCGCGATAGAACGCCAGGCTGCGGTTCAGATCGCTGACCGCGAGTGTCAGGTGGTTGAGGCCGGTGAGCATCGGGTCAGTAACCTCTGAGGTCTTCGGGGACGGTGTATTGTTCGCCGTCGTAGGTCAGGGTGATCTGTTTTTGCTTCAGGCGGGTGGTATTAGAAACGCACTCTTTACCCGACTGGGTGTTTTTCATTTTGCTGCCGCTGGTGGTGACAATCAAATCGGCCAGACCATGATGACTGGAAGAGCCGATCTCGACGGTTCGGCGAATCGTCTTTGTGTAGCCTTCGCAATCATTCATGAACTCGCCATTGCTCTTGGCAACCACCAAGCCCTCCAGCACCGGACGCAACTCATTGCCTTCGCGCACATACAACGCCAGATCGGTTTTCTCGTAGGGAATGGCGTGGGAGCTGTGCACGAACTTTGAACGCAGGCCGAAAGCGCGAACTTCCGGCGCCAATCGATAGCGCGCCGTGTCGATGCGCAGATCCTCAAAGCGCACGGCATCGGAGTTGTAAGCGCCCGGTTTACGGTAAGTGGCGATGGGGTTGTAAGTGCTGGCGTTGACGATCGACAGATCCAGATCGAAGACCCCGGCATCATCGCCGCCGGCGTCGGCAAGATAAGTCGATTTAACCGCAATCGCCTGGTTCTGCACGGCCGGCCAGACTTTGCAGCGCGACAGGGATTTGCCGTCGAAGTCTTTGGTCTGGCAGGCGGCCTGGGCTTGGGCGGTTGTCGTTAAAAGACCCATTGCGATGAAAGAGCCCAGCAAGGTGATACGCGAAATCATTGTTCTTCCTTGAGTAGAAAAAATCTGTCTTAGAGGCCTTTGAAATCTTCAGGCATTACGTAGTTTTTGCCGTCATAGCGAAGTGTCGTCAAGACCGGTTTTTGCGTGACGGTATTGGATACACACGCCTCGCCTTCGCCCTCGCCAACGGTCGAGCTACGGATCGTTTTGATCATCAGGTCGGCATAGCCATGGCTGCTGGTCTTGGCCAGCGCCACGGTTCGCGTAGTCTCGTAGCGCTCTCCCGCACAATTGCCATCCCACTCCCCGCCATATTCATACATCACCAGCCGATCCATGACCGGACGCAATGCGTTGCCATCTTTCACATAGAGCGACAACCAGGTTTCATCCAGAGGATTCACCCGCGAAGAACCTTTAAACCGTACCCGCACGCCAAAGACCTGCAATTGCGGCGCGAGCTTATAGCGGGCGGTATCGAATTTCAGTTCGTCCAGCGCGATGGCATCAACAGAGAATGCCGAGGGCTGATAGAAGCTCGCTAGCGGCTGCGAGTCTGCGCTCGCCACCAAGGCCAAACGCAGATCGTAAAGCCCAATAGTCTCTGACTCGCCATACACCGGATCGGGCGAGAAATGGGCGGCAGCGGTTAGCGTCAGCCCGGGATACGCCGGCCAGTCCTTGCAGAGTGAAAAATCCATCTCATGCGCCGTGGGTGCCGGTGTGCAATCAGCAAATGCCTGCCCCGCCAGCAACCATCCGCACAATACCGCACACCCGATCCAGCCAGACTTCACTGTCACTTCCCGCTCCTTGATTATTTTTTCAGCCGCGCACTATCCCTTGCTCAATCGTTCGATTCAACCAGTTCAACGCCTGATCCCCACCCCTGCGCTTATGCCACGCCAGCACAAACGTAAACGGCGCAATCTCGAACGGCGGCGGCACCACGATCAGTTCACGCTGATCAATCTCACGCACGCTGCGTGAAGACACCGTAAGAATCAGATCCGTGCCACTGATGAACTGCGGCGCGACGTTCCAGTGCGGCAGGCTGATCGCGACGCGGCGACGTTCACGCAGAGACGTCAATGCGCGCTCGATTTCTGGTGTGCCGCTGCCGCGCATTTCCAGCAGTACGTGCGGCCGCGACAGGTAGCTCGGCAAATCCAGCACACCGTTGGCCGGCAGCGTCTGGCGATCCAGCAGGCAGACGTAGCGCTCTTCAAACAGCACCGAACTACGCAGTTCGTGGGGCATTTCCGGGAAGACGCCGGCAGCGACGTCGATATCGCCATTGAGCACGCCTTCCAGCATGCCTTCGCGGCTGGCATGGCTGATTTGCAGGTCGATGCCCGGTGCCTCCCGGCGCAGAGTGCGGATCAGCGTAGGCAGAATGATCGCCGCGCCATAGTCCGACATCGCCACGCGAAAGGTCCGATGCGCACTGGCCGGATCGAAGGTGTTCGGCGCCAGCAGCGATTGCACCTGGGCCAGCGCTTCGGTCAGCGGCGCGACCAGTTCCAGCGCTCGCGCGGTGGGCACAAGGCTTGAACCGGCACGCACCAGTAACGGATCACCGAGCAGGTCGCGCAACCGCGCCAGTGCATGGCTGACCGCCGGTTGACTGAGGTGCAGACGCTCGGCGGCGCGGGTGACGTGTTGCTCGCTGAGCAAGGCGTCGAGGATCACCAACAGGTTGAGGTCGATGCGGCGCAGATCATTCATCTGATGCATGTTCTGGATGATGAAACGGAATTTAAATCTGCGCGACGAATACTCTAGAGTCCAGAAAAATCTGTTGGAGAATCGAGATGAGTACGTTGCAGTGGGCCGGATTGTTGGTGCTGGCCGCGTTTGCCGGGGCCGTGGTGCCGTTTCGAGTGCGATCAACAGCAATCTGGCGCGTGGGCTGGGACATCCGTTGTGGGCGACATTGGCGTCGTTGCTGGTCAGCGTGTTGGTGCTGTTGCCGGTGATTATGGCGTTGCGTTTGCCGTTGCCGTCGTTGGCGTTTATCAGCAAGGCGCCATTGTGGATGTGGGCCGGGGGTGCGTTTGGCGTGTGTTTTGTGGCGTTGGCGGTAGTGTTGTTGCCCAAGCTTGGCGCTTCAGGGTTTGTCGCGCTGGCGTTGGCTGGGCAAGTCATTGCTTCGATGGTGCTGGATCACTTCGGGTGGTTCGGGCTGGTTGAAAAACAACTGACGGTATCGCGGGTGTCGGGCGCGCTGTTATTGATTGCCGGGGTGGTGTTGATTCAGTTTGGTGGGGTGTTTGAGAGGAATGCAGTGGCTCCTGGATGATCGTTTGAATCGATGATTTTCAGTGACCGGAAGTCAGTCTTCGCGAGCAAGCTCGCACACAGGGGAATGTGTGTGTTCAGGTGGGGATCGGGTGCAGGTCGCAGTTGCGTCCGGCCTTAGCCAGTTGACCGGGCACTTCGTGGCCCAGCAGATCCGGCAAGCTGCGCGCGGCAAACGGCGCGGTGATCAGGGTGCCAATCTCGATCACTTTGATCGCACTCAAGGGGGCAGTCATCGCAGAGTACCTCTTGTTCTTGGAATAGGTGGCCAAGGCTAGAGGAACGCCAAGCGAAGAATCCAATCTTCTCTCGGCAATGAGCGTTCGCGAAATGCGAACGCTCGGGCGAGATTTCGTTGAACTCAGGTCCGTCATCAGCCGGTCGGGCTCACTGACCGGGGTTGGTCAGTGGCGGCAGGATTGCCCGATTTCGCCCACGTCAGAAAGGTGATTACTCGACAGACTTTCGTCGCTTCGCCCTACAAACAAAACTCCGTAGCCTCTCAGGATTCGCGGAAACAGCCGATTTTTGCTGAGCTTTTCGCTCTGTAAAGTCTGGCAATACACACAAATTGCAACACCCCATGGATCGCTACGCTCAAGGAATGTCGCCTGTGAATCTTCCGTTGCACACGCCCAATCTGTATTCCAATTTCCGCAAAATCATCGCCCTGGCCGACTATGATTGGGACATCGCCGAGCAGAGCAAAGTCGCCGGCCTCAATGTCGAAGTGAAGAGCCCCAACCACCTGCTTGATCAGTATGGACGTGAATTCCATCATTTCTGTACGACCTCATACCTTGGTCTCGACCATCACCCTGCATTGCTCGAAGGCGCCATCACCGCGTTACGCGAAACCGGCAGCCTGCGGGTTGCCAACTCGAAAAACCGCTGCAAACTGGCGATTCTCGAGCAATACGAGAGCGAATTGTCGCAACTGTTCGACGCCGTCTGCCTGAGCACCTTGTCTTGCAGCGCCGCCAGCGCTGGAATCCTGCCATTGCTGGCCAGCGGCATCTTCACCGAAGGCCGGCCACCGGTAATGGTGTTTGACCGTCACGCGCATTATTCGATGAGTCATTTGAAGGCCGCGTGTGCCGATGAAACCCGCGTGGTGACTGCGCCGCATAACGACATGGATTTCCTCGAGCGCGCATGCCAGCAATACGGCCGCGTGGCGTATGTCGCTGACGGCGCGTACAGCATGGGTGGCGTCGCCAACATGGAAGACCTGCTGTATTTGAAGGAGCGCTACGGGATGTTTCTTTATCTGGATGACTCCCACGCGTTGTCCGCTGTCGGTCAGCATGGCGCCGGCCTCGTTCGGCCACGGATGGCGGCACTGGAGGAGGACTGCCTGATCGTCGCGTCACTGGCCAAGTCGTTTGGCGCCAGCGGCGGGTTGGTGATGCTGGGCAACGGGCGACAAAAAACGCTGATTCAGCGCTACGGCGGGCCTAGCAACTGGTCGCAGAGTCTCAACTGCGCGGCGATCGGTGCCGGCAGAGCGTCGATCCGCCTGCATCGCAGCGCCGAGTTCGCCACGCTGCAAAGCAATCTTGAGGCTAATATCCGCCTCTTCGACAGCCTGATCAGCACCGAACAATGCCACAGCAACATGGCCATTCGGTTGATCAAATGCGGACAGGCTGCCGTGGCCAATCGTATTGCCAGTGAATTGGCCGAACAGGGATTTTTCACCAGCGCGGTATTTTTCCCGGTGGTCGCACAAGGCAAGGCAGCCATCCGTATAACCCTGCGTGCGGACATGCCGCCGGCGCTGATTCGGCGCTTCTGTGAAGTGATCACCGGGCTGTTGCGCATCCACCGTGGCAATGTCGACGACTGAAAACAGGGACGAGTCATGAACGCCAGCGTCACCCTCCTGATCACCTGCAGCACGGTTTTTCTCGCCCAGTTGGGCATGAGTGTTTATTTGCCGGCATTACCGGAGATCGCCCTTTATCTGGGTGCGGAACCTGCGCTGGTGTCGTGGGGGTTGTCGCTGTACCTGATCGGCATGGCGCTGCCGATGTTGTTCTGGGGCAGTCTGGCCCAGCGCATCGGACGCAAACCGGTGCTATTGGCGGCGTTGGTTATTTACGGGGTGGCCAATCTGGCGTTGCCGTCGGGTTCGACGCTTGAAGCGTTTTTGCTGCTGCGACTGATGCAAGGCGTCGGTGCCAGCGGTATTTCGGTGATGGCGCGGGTGCTGATCCGCGACAGCTTTCGCGGCGATCTGCTGGCCAAGGCGTTGTCATGGATTTCGATTTCGTTCGTGGTGGCGCTGGGCATCGGCCAATATGCGGGCTCGCTCATCGAGGTGACACTGGGCTGGCAAGCGATTTTCTACTTGCTCGGTGTGACGAGCCTGTTGATGGCGCTGATTGTGGCGCGAGTCACTTTCCCAGCGATGGCTGACGAACCGGCCAGCGCCTCATCGTGGTCGGCTTATCGGCAAATTCTGTTGCACAGGGGGTTTCTGCTGCCGGCTCTGGCCGGTGGCTTGGGCTACGGAGTGATCATCGCATTCAACACTGCGGCGCCACTGATACTGCAGGGGCCATTCGCGTGGTCGTCGGCGGATTACGGACTGCTCGGCTGGCCCATCAGCGCTGCCTATTTTCTCGGCGCGCTGGCGGTCAATCACTTCGTGCTGCGCACCGGTCAGGCGTGGTTGATGACGGTCGGCGCAGGTTTGGTATTGGCCGGTAGCAGCGTGATGTTGCTGGGCAGTCTGACGGCCAGTTCCATCGCACTACTGTTTTGGCTGCCGTATTGCGTGGCCGTGTTCGGCCAATCGTTGAACTACCCGATCAGCCTGTCCCGTGCCAACGATAGTGCGCCGATTGCCGGTGCTTATGCGATGGCACTGAGTGGGTTCATTCATCAATTGATGGCGGCAATCATTGGTGCGATGGCCAGTCTGATCGCCAGCCCACAAGCCTGGCGCCTGTCGCTGCTGTGCACGTTGCTCGCTGTCGGCACGATGCTCTGCGTGCGGTTCACACCGAAAATGCGATGAACCTGCCCGTCAGCTCGCCGCTGTCAGCAATCGCACCAAGTGAGCGGATTCATTGCTCTGCCCCAGCACCAGCATCGACGAATCCTGCAGACAGGCGTCCTGCGCAATCCACTCGATAGCAGCCGCGCCTTTTACATCAAATGCCGGATCCACGGCGCCGTCGATCAAAAAGCCTCCCGTGAGTAACCGTCGTTCGCCGTCCGAGGTCTGTCCGCCCGTGACGATCCGTTTGCCAGCGCTGTCATCCAGCGCAAGCCCTGCTTTCCAGCCTTTGAGATCGAGTACTCCTGTCGCAGCGGTGATAACAGGGTTGTTACCGTTGAACGTTTCATCCATCTGGCCGGCGTAGTTGATCGCGCTGATGAAGGCATGCTGGAACTTGTCCCCTGCCGACGCTTCGACCGCCGATCCGATCAACAGTAAGCGCCCTGACGTTTGCACAATGATCTGCTCGACCGAGCTTTCGAGCGGCTTGTTATCCTTTTGAAGGTTCAACAGCAATGTCCCGTTGTTGCCAAACGCTTCTGCGACTTTTCCGGTGTGGTCGAACGCCATGACCAATCCCTGGTTGGTTACTTGTGTTTTCCCAAACACCAGAATCAGCCCATTGCCCAGCTGGATGATCCCCAGCAACGTGATCGCCACCTGTGGCAGCGTCAGAACAATCCAGCCGTTGTCAGCGAACGATGAATCGTCAGAGCCATCGAGATGTAACCGCGTCAGCAATCCACTGCCTTTTTGCGAGGTCACGAACAACAGTCTGTCCGTCTCTGCTGCCTGAGGAGTGGATTTCGCCAGAATCAGACGCCCACCCGTAGCACCTGTCAGCAGAGGAATACGCGTCGGCACAATCCGATAGCCGCTCTTATCGTCGCCGAACCCGGTATCCGGCGAGCCGTCGGGCAAGAACCGGGCGATGACCTGTTGGTAATCGATGGCCGTGTCTTTGATCACGCCAATCACACCACACAGATAGATCCGACCGTTTGCATCAACGATTAACTGCCCGCCTTGCGACAGCAGATCACTGCCAAATTGGCCGCGAAGATAGCCGTCATCACCAAAGTCCCGATCTCGATCTCCATTGGCATCCAGACGCACCAGGCCGAAATACGAAAGCCCCGATACCTCAACGGTTGCGCTGACCATGATCTGCCCTGACGGAGTTATCGCCACCCCACGGCCAATGGTCTTGCTCGCTCCGGGAAAATTCAGCGTTCGCAGGCCAAAGCGATCATCCAGCTCTCCCGCTGATTGTACTTTTGCTGTTTTGCGGGCTTTCGATACTTTGGATGCTATGGCTTTCGGCATGGTCGTGTGCTCCTTGAGAGATCGAAGTCGCCCCCCGTTGTCAGAGCATTCGATCCGAAGCAGCCATGCCAGACAACTGACAGAAATGACAGTTTTTTAGAAGAAAATGAAATTACCAACCAAGCAAAAAAAGCTAAAAAACTGGTAGTTCTTACAGGTTCGAAACGAATTACGCCGTGCCAATGTTTCGCTTCAAATCAGCTTGAAGGGAGAAGAACAATGAGTGCTCCGCCAAAACGCAAACGAAAGGCCCCGCCACCACCGATCATCCTTCTTCCCAGAGAGAAAACCACAACCGGGCCTGCAACACTGTTGCTCGGCAGCGGTATACCGGGTGCTCTGGTGCAGGTTTGGAACATTGAAAATACGCATTCGCTCGGTGGAGGTCGGGTCAGCGATTATGGACGGTGGGCGTTTAGCATCAGCGGTCTCCAGTCTCCAGGGGATCAGGGGATTAAGGCCCACCAAACGTGGAATGGCGTCACGTCAGAATGGAGTGAGGCGCGCAGGTATACCGTGCTACTGCGGCCGGAAATCGACGTCCCGGTGGTTTTCGAACCAAAAGAGGGAGCACAGGTAGATACGGTTCCGGTCTTTTCAGGAGATGTCACACAGGCTAGTGGCTTCGTTAACATTATCGATCTGGACAACGGAGAGGTGATTGCCGAAGCCGACGTCGACTCCCTCAAGCAATGGCGTACTCAGGTTACCTTACCTCCCGGACTGTATCGGACATCCGCTATTCACAACATCGAAGGGACGGTGTCTGACTGGGGCCGTGTTCGAACGTTTACGGTGACCGCTGGAGGCAAGGGCAAGGGCAAAACCTGACCATCAATAATTCAACCCGACCTTGTCTCTCAAAACGCGTTACGAAAAATCTCCTCGATCTGGCGCTGATCCGCCGCCCGAGGATTGGTCAGACCGCAGGCGTCTTTCAGCGCATTGCTGGCGAGCAGCGGAATGTCACTGAGTCTGGCGCCCAATTCGCGCAGGCCAACGGGAATCTCGATATCTTTGGCCAGGCAGCGGATCGCATTGATCGCCGCCTGCGCGCCCTCTTCCGCGCTGAAACCGCGAATGTCGGCGCCCATGGCGTGAGCAACATCGGTCAGCCGATCGGCGCAGACCAGCGCATTGAACGTCTGCACGTGGGGCAGCAGCACCGCGTTGCACACGCCATGGGGCAAGTCGTAGAACCCACCCAGTTGATGCGCCATCGCATGCACGAAACCAAGCGAGGCATTGTTGAAAGCCATGCCGGCAAGGAACTGCGCGTACGCCATGTTTTCCCGCGCGGCGAGGTCGCTGCCGTCGCGTACGGCCAGGCGCAGGTTGTTGCTGATCAGAGTCATGGCTTTCAGCGCGCAAGCGTCGGTGATCGGGTTGGCGGCCGTCGAGACATAGGCTTCGATGGCGTGGGTCAACGCATCCATGCCGGTGGCGGCGGTCAGGCCTTTGGGCATAGCAACCATCAGCTCCGGGTCATTGACCGACAGCAGCGGCGTGACGTTGCGGTCGACGATGGCCATTTTCACGTGGCGCGATTCGTCGGTGATGATGCAGAACCGCGTCATCTCGCTGGCGGTGCCGGCGGTGGTGTTGATGGCGATCAGCGGCAGTTGCGGCTTGCTCGATTGATCGATGCCTTCGTAATCACGGATCTGTCCGCCATTGGTCGCGCACAGGGCAATGCCTTTGGCGCAGTCGTGCGGCGAACCGCCGCCCAGCGACACGACGAAATCGCAGCGACTTTCCTTGAGCAGCCCCAGACCCGACTCGACATTGGCGATGCTCGGGTTCGGTTTGGCGCCGTCGAAAATCACCGAATCGATGTCCTGCATCGCCAGCTTCTCGGCGACCATCGTCGCCACGCCCGCCTTGGCCAGTCCCGCGTCGGTGACGATCAGCGCTTTGCGAAAACCATAGTTGCGGATCGCGACCATGGCTTCGTCGAGGCAACCGTTGCCCATGATGTTTACCGCCGGAATGAAAAAGGTGCTGGTCATCTGCGTCTCCTGACTGGGGCCAAATCGACTGCTGCGATCCGGCGGACAGACACAGGATCGACCGATCGGTCACCACCGATGTTGATCTGGCTCAATGCCCGCTCGTGATAAAGTCGCCGCCCATCAGCCCCTTTGTTTTGAGACGCCTGCGCAATGACCGATTTTCTGGATGTCGACGCCACCCTCGAAGACTGGAACGCCTTGCGCGCCACCAGTGACTTCAACGGCCTGCTGGTGGGCAATGGCGCCAGTCGTGCGGTGTGGGATGACTTCGGCTATGACTCGCTGTTCGAAAACGCCCGAACCGTTGAAGAGAAACCGCTGAGCCCGTCGGAGCTGGCGGTGTTCGACGCCATGCAAACGCGCAGCTTCGAGCAGGTACTCGGCGCGCTGAAAACCACCAGCCGGGTCAACAAAGCGTTGGCCGTCAGCTCAGCGGCGCCGCGCAATCGCTACTACGCGATCAAGGAAGCGTTGATCAACACCGTGCACGCCGTGCACATTCCGTGGCGACTGGTGAAGCCTTCGACGCTGGCAACGCTGAATGAAGAACTGGCGCGTTATCGCACGGTGTTTACCACCAATTACGACCTGCTCAACTACTGGGCGCTGCAACATCACAGCGAGGCAATCGACGACCTGTTCAACGGCGCCAATGCAAGTTTCGATCTGAGCGAAAGTGCCACCGACAAACCGCGTTTGCTGTATCTGCACGGTGGTCTGCATCTGGTGCGCAATCAGGACGGCACCGCGCGCAAGCTGACCTCGACCGAAGGCACGCTGCTCGGCAGTTTCGCGATCAACAATACGATCAAGACGCTGGATGACGTGCCGCTGTTCGTCACCGAAGGGCCGAGTGCAGACAAGCTCAAGACCATTCGCAGCTCGGATTATCTGTCGTTCTGTTATGAGCAGTTGTTGGGGCATGGCGACAGCTTGTGCATCTTTGGTCACGCCTTGGGCGAGCAGGATGCGCACATTGTTCGGGCGCTGCGCCTGGCGAAACCGCAGGTGGTGGCGATCTCGATTTATCCGCGCAGTGCGGCGTTCGTACAGCATCAGAAGCGGCATTACGCGAAGGTGTTCGAAGGCACGGGGGTTGAGTTGCGCTTTTTTGATGCGAAGACGCATGCGCTGGGCAGTCCGAAATTGTCGGTGCCCGTCGAGGTTTGATACAGGCCTGACTGACGCCTTCGCGAGCAGGCTCGCTCCCACATTTGGAATGCATTCAACCTGTGGGAGCGAGCCTGCTCGCGAAGCTTTTGGGGGGCGCCTCAATCTTCAGCGCTGTGCACCACCACCAGCAACTGCGCCTGCACATCCCCGACCGATCTGATCCGGTGCGGCTTCTGCGCATTGAAGTGCAGCGCATCGCCGCGCTGCAGCAGCACTTTCTCGTTCATGAAATCCACCTCGACCTGCCCTTCGTGAACGAACAGAAACTCCTCGCCCAAGTGCTCCTTGAAGGTCTTGTCGCTGAACTCTTTTGGCGGGTAGATGATGAACGGCAGCAGGTTGCGCTCGCTGACCTGATGGGCCAGCACGGCATAACCGGGGCTCTGATCATTGGCGGCGAGTGACTGACGCTCGTGGCTGCGCACCAGGCTGTAGCTGTCGAGGCTGACGTTGTCTTCGGAGAACAATTCCTCGACTTTGACGTTCAGCGCTTTCGCCAGTTTCAACGCGGCAGCAATCGACGGGGTGTTGAGCCCGCGTTCGACTTTGGACAGATAACTCTTGGTCATGCCGGATTTTTCGGCAAGTGCTTCAAGGGTTACGCCAAGTTTTTTTCTCAATAATTTCAAACGGATAGACATGCGCAGCGGTTATTCCAGCAAGGAAGCGACGATTTGTGCTTGCCAATGACACTTTGTGTCATATAGCCTCTTTAGTGTCATCTGCAATCACCCAAAGGACACAGACATGGCCAAGACATTAGCACTACCCAAAGACCAACTGGTCAAGCAAGCGCTGACCCAGATGCAAAAAAGCCTCGCGGATAATACGTGGACGGACCGGCAAAAGCTGGCCCTGACGTGCCGGATTCTATTCGAGAACGGTCATGACTCAGGTCTGGCCGGACAAATCACCGCTCGTGGCCCGCAGTCCGGCACCTATTACACTCAGCAACTGGGTCTGGGTTTCGACGAAATCACTGCGAGCAATCTGTTGCTGGTCAACGAGGACCTGGAAGTCCTCGAAGGTCACGGCATGGCCAATCCGGCCAACCGTTTCCACAGCTGGGTGTACCGCGCCCGTCCGGATGTGAACTGCATCATCCACACTCACCCGACCCACGTGGCGGCGCTGTCGATGCTGGAAGTGCCACTGCAGATTTCCCATATGGATCTGTGCCCGCTGTACGACGACTGCGCATTTCTCGAAGGCTGGCCGGGGGTGCCGGTGGGTAATGAAGAAGGTGAACTGATTGCCGGTGCGCTGGGCGACAAACGCGCGATCCTGCTTTCGCACCACGGTCAGCTGTCGACCGGTACGACGATTGAAGAAGCATGTGTCATCGCCCAACTGATCGAACGCGCAGCCAAGCTGCAACTGCTGGCGATGGCCGCCGGCACGATCAAGCCGATCATCCCTGAGCTGGGCCGCGAAGCGCATGACTGGATCGCCAAGCCAAAGCGTCACGCCGCCGCCTTCAACTATTACGCCCGGCAGAACCTGCGCCAACACGCCGATTGCCTGAACTGAAACCTGTTACGGAGAGATTCCCATGTTCACTATTCACGGCATTATCGGCTACACCATCACCCCGTTCGGCGCCAATGGCGAAGGGCTGGATCTGCCCGCGCTCGGCCAATCGATCGATCGTTTGATCGACAGCGGCGTTCACGCCATCGCGCCGTTGGGCAGCACTGGCGAAGGCGCTTACCTGAGTGATTCAGAGTGGGACCAGGTCGCCGAATTCAGTATCAAACACGTGGCCAAACGTGTGCCGACCATCGTCAGCGTGTCCGACTTGACCACCGCCAAAGCCGTGCGCCGTGCGCGTTTTGCTGAAACTCATGGCGCCGATGTGGTGATGGTGCTGCCGGCCTCGTACTGGAAGCTCACAGAGGCAGAAATCCTCGCCCACTACCGCGCCATCGGTGAGAGCATCGGCGTGCCGATCATGCTCTACAACAACCCGGCCACCAGCGGCACCGACATGTCGGTTGATTTGATTCTGCGCATCGTCAACGGTGTGGAAAACGTAACCATGGTCAAGGAGAGCACCGGCGATATTCAGCGCATGCACAAGCTGCAATTGCTTGGCGAAGGTCAGGTGCCGTTCTACAACGGCTGTAACCCGCTGGCGCTGGAAGCGTTTGCCGCTGGGGCGAAGGGCTGGTGCACGGCAGCGCCGAACCTGATTCCAAAACTGAATCTGGACTTGTACGCCGCATCGTTGGCGGGGGATCTGGACCGCGCGCGCGAGCTGTTCTATCGCCAGTTGCCATTGCTGGATTTCATCCTCAAGGGCGGTTTGCCGGCGACGATCAAGGCCGGGCTGCGTCAGACCGGGCTTGAAGTGGGCGATCCGCGCTTGCCGGTCTTCCCGTTGAGTGACGCGGGCCAGACTCAGCTGCAAGCAATCCTCAAGACCCTGCGCTGATCCACTGACAACGCAAAAACCTGTGGGAGCTGGCTTGCCAGCGATGAGGCCATTTCATTCAGCATCGATGTTGAATGATCCACCGCCATCGCTGGCAAGCCAGCTCCCACAGGAATGGTGGTGGATTTGAAAGCGGGTTTAGAGGACAGGCAAGGTCTTGTCCTTGATCACTTTGCTCGGCCCGTTCGTCTTGACGCTGACAATGCCTTTATCGCACGCCGCCTCCGATGAATAGGATTCGCTGCTGCCAATGATCTGGTGGTTAGCCGCTTTCAGATTGAAGTACGGGTGGCCGTCCTTCGTCGACTTCTTCTCGTAGCGCTCATCCAGCGGGCTATTGGTTTGCACCGCAGCGATGCCGCCGTCGGCCGCGGCGCGAGTGGTGTACAGCTCGCTGGTCAGAATCGTTTCGGCATTCGCCGCTTTCAGCACAAACCTGAACTGGCCGTTGCTGCTTTTACTGAGTTCGTACCATCCGGACATGCTCGTTTCTCCTTGGCAATTGAGAGATTTCGCGCAAATGAGTAAAGACCAGCCCCAGCCTTCTGTCGCCTGTACCGGCCCAATCGCTGGCAAGCCAGCTCCCACAGGGGTCTGTTGTGTGCCCTACAACTGTGCCGCATCACAATACCTGTGGGAGCTGGCTTGCCAGCGATGGGGTCAACCCGGTCTGGCCTATTTCACCACCGCCCGCACCACTGACAACGCCGGCGCACCCACCCGCCGCTGACTCAGATAGCGCGTACAACTCACCCGCAGGAACGAGGCAAAATTCACCACCTCCCCGCGATAATCCATCACCTCCTCATACAGTTTGGCGATCAACTGATTGGTGGTCATGCCGTCGACCTCGGCGATTTCGCTGAGGATGTCCCAGAACTGATTCTCCAGGCGCAGCGTCGTGACCACGCCGCAGATGCGTAGCGAACGCGAGCGCGATTCGTACAGAATCGGGTCAGCCTTGACGTAGAGCTCGCACATCGGCGATTCCTCGTTACAGGGTGATTTTAGTGCCGAGCAAGCCGAGGAAACCGGCCAGCCAGTTCGGATGCGCCGGCCATGCCGGGGCTGTGGCCAGATTGCCTTGAACGTGGCCGTCCGTCACCGGAATGTCGATGTACGTACCGCCGGCCAGTCGCACTTCCGGCGCGCAAGCCGGATAGGCGCTGCATTCGCGGCCTTCCAAAACGCCCGCCGCCGCGAGCAGTTGCGCGCCGTGACAAACGGCAGCAATCGGTTTTCCAGCCTTGTCGAAGGCGCGCACCAGATCGAGGACTTTTTCGTTGAGGCGCAGGTATTCCGGGGCACGACCGCCGGGGATCAACAGCGCGTCGTAATCGGCTTCGTTGACCTTGGCGAAGTCGAAGTTGAGGGCGAACAGGTGACCGGGCTTTTCGCTGTAGGTCTGATCGCCTTCGAAATCATGGATCGCGGTGCGCACGGTTTTGCCGGCAGCCTTGTCCGGGCAAACGGCGTGGACGGTGTGCCCGACCATCTGCAGGGCCTGGAACGGCACCATCACTTCGTAATCTTCGACGTAATCGCCGACCAGCATCAGGATCTTTTTCGCGGCCATGGGGAGGACTCCTCTGGGGAATGCTTGGGAATATTGAAGGTAGACCTTATCCGGAGGCTCGGGTAACAACCGGCTACTACCGAGTTGACTTCATCGCTGGCAAGCCAGCTCCCACAGGTTCTGAGGCGATCACCGATGTTGTGTTCAACTCGGACACTGTGGGAGCTGGCTTGCCAGCGATGCGATCTCAAACTGTACGGATAAGTCTGTGCCTAGCTGTAACAGCCCGAACTGCACGGTTTATGGCTTGATGAAGGCTATTCCCTGCCACTTACGATTCCGGTCCCCCATCATGTCCTCACGCGAAAACACCGGCATGGCCCTCGGCCTGCTCGGCGTGGTGATTTTCAGCCTTACCCTGCCCTTCACCCGCATCGTGGTGCAGGAACTGCACCCGCTGCTCAACGGTTTGGGCCGGGCACTGTTCGCGGCGATTCCGGCAGCGTTGCTGTTGCTGTGGCGCCGCGAGAAATGGCCAACGTGGCAGCAGGTCAAAGGCCTGAGCCTGGTGATCGCCGGGGTGATTCTGGGGTTTCCGGTGTTGTCGGCGTGGGCCATGCAAACCTTGCCGGCGTCTCACGGGGCGCTGGTCAACGGCTTGCAACCGTTGTGCGTGGCACTGTATGCCGCATGGCTGTCCCATGAGCGTCCGTCAAAAGCATTCTGGGCTTGCGCGGCTTTGGGCAGTGCGTTGGTGCTCGGTTATGCGTTGTATACCGGGGCCGGCAGCATTCAGGCGGGTGATTTGCTGATGCTCGGCGCGATTGCCGTCGGTGGACTGGGTTATGCCGAAGGCGGACGGTTGGCCAAGGAGATGGGTGGCTGGCAAGTGATCTGCTGGGCGCTGGTATTGTCGACGCCGCTGTTGATCGGGCCGGTGCTGTATCTGGCGCTGCAGCATCAAGGGGCGGTATCGACCAAGACGTGGTGGGCGTTTGGTTACGTGGCCTTGTTTTCGCAGTTTCTCGGATTTTTCGCTTGGTACGCGGGGCTGGCCATGGGCGGGATTTCCCGGGTCAGTCAGGTCCAGTTGCTGCAGATCTTCTTCACCATCGCATTTTCGGCGCTGTTTTTTGGTGAACACGTCGAGCCGATTACCTGGGTGTTTGCCTGCGGCGTGATTGCCACCGTCATGCTCGGTCGCAAGACCGCCATCAAACCCCATGTGGGAGCGAGCCTGCTCGCGAAGGGTCCGTAACAGCCAACATCATCGTTGACTGTCAGTCCGCTTTCGCGAGCAAGTCGAATCGTCGCACCGTCGCTCCCACAGGGTTTTGTGTCAGGCCAGGTAGCCGTCAGCGCGCAGCAGGGTTTCCAGGCAGTGCTCGCTGATGTGGTAGAAAGCCTTCAACTCTTCGATCTTCACCAACAGCTGAGCCGGGTCGACCGGCTCGGCGCGTTTTACCGCGAGAATCATCTTGTTCTTGTTGGTGTGATCCAGCGAAATAAACTCGAACACTTTGGTCTCGTATCCGCAGGCTTCCAGGAACAGCGCACGCAAGCTATCGGTGACCATTTCCGCTTGCTGACCGAGGTGCAAACCGTATTGCAACATCGGTTTGAGCAGCGCCGGGCTCTGGATCTGCAGGCGGATCTGTTTGTGGCAGCACGGCGAGCACATGATGATCGACGCGCCTGAACGGATGCCGGTGTGGATCGCGTAGTCAGTGGCGATGTCGCAGGCATGCAGGGCGATCATCACATCCAGCTCGCTTGGCGCCACGCTGCGCACGTCACCGCACTTGAACACCAGCCCCGGGTGATCGAGCTTCGCCGCGGCGGCGTTGCACAGGTTGACCATTTCCTCACGCAACTCAACGCCAGTGACCTCGCCCTCGGCCTTCAAGGTGTTGCGCAGGTAATCGTGAATGGCGAACGTCAGGTAACCCTTGCCCGAGCCGAAATCCGCCACACGTACCGGTTGGTCCAGCGCCAACGGCGACGAGGTCAGGGCATGGCTGAACACTTCGATGAACTTGTTGATCTGCTTCCACTTGCGCGACATCGCCGGGATCAGCTCATGTTGCGCGTTGGTCACACCCAAGTCTTTGAGGAACGGTCGGCTCAGGTCGAGATAACGGTTTTTCTCACGATTGTGTTCGGCAGACGGCGCTTCGCGCAATTGCTGAGGTTTGCTCTTGAACAGCGAAGACTTGCCCTTTTTGCTGTATTCAAGCTGGGCTTCGTCAGTCACCGCGAGTAAATGCGCATTTTTGAACGAGGCCGGCAACAACTCGGCAATCGCCGCCACACCTTCAACCAAAGGCAGGTTTTTGGTGATGTCGCGGGTTTTGTAGCGATAGACGAAAGACAGATTCGGCTGCGCTTTGACCGTCACCGCTTTGATGATGACCCGCTGCAGTTCCGCCTCTTCACCGACGTACTTGGCCAGCACCAGTTTGATGAAGCCGTTCTGTTCGAGACTGGTTTGCAGCAGCTCGATGAACTGGGCGTGGTGATCGGGCGCGGGCTTGGTGGCAGGTGCAGTAACGGACATGGAAAAGCGGCCTCGGACGGGCGAAATCGGGAATGGCGGGTATTTTAGGGGGGTTGGGGGTCGGGGACACGCTCTTATTTACCGAACGGTTCTCAAGAGCGCCCTCACCCTAACCCTCTCCCGGGGGGAGAGGGGACTGACCGAGGTGTTTTCAAGAGTTACGCCGACCTGAAATACCGAGCCGAACTCAGGTCTGAACGAGTTGCTTTGAATCCATAATCGACTCGGTTTCTCAGGTCGATGTCGAGCGCCAGACACCTCGGTCGGCCCTCTCTCCCTCTGGGAGAGGGCTGGGGTGAGGGTTTCGATCTTAAAAACACTTCAGCCCAACACCACCAACCGATTCGGCAACTCATTCCTGACCTGCGTCACCGGCACATGCACTTTCAGCAACTCGCCACACGCTTCGATGCAAGTGACAAACCCTTCCAGCGTGCGCCCCAGCCGCACCTGCTCGGTAAACGCCGCGACAATCGCATCCCAGGATTTATTGTCGAGCCGTTTGGAAATTCCCTCATCCACCAGAATCTCCACATACCGTTCAGCCTCACAGACAAAAATCAGCATGCCAGTACTGCCCACCGTGTGATGCAGGTTCTGCTCGAGAAACTGCCGGCGTGCCAGGTTCGACGCGCGCCAATGCCGCACGCGGCGCGGAATCAGATGGGTAGTGATTTTCGGCAAACGAAACAGCAGGCACAGCACGATGAACGCGCCCCACTGCACCAGTAGCAGACTGCGCAGGGTCAGCCACCCGGTCAGGTAGTGCACAACGCCCGGCACCACCAGTGCCAAAAGGCTCGCCCACAACAGCGGGATGTACGCGTAGTCATCGGCGCGGGCGGCCAGCACCGTCACCAGTTCGGCGTCGGTGTCGCGCTCGACCCGGGCGATTGCCTCGGCGACTTTGCGTTGTTCGTGTTCAGTCAGTAATGCCATGTTGAAAAGTGCCTGCTCATTATTCTTCTGATCTCACCAGCCGCCGGACGAACCGCCGCCGCCGAAACTGCCCCCGCCGCCGCTGAAGCCTCCACCACCGCCACCAAAGCCGCCGCCACCGCCAAAGCCGCCCCCTCCTCCGGAGCCACCCCGGCCGGCAGGCAGGATACCGAGCATCTGGCAGACAAACACCGTCAGGATGAACAACATCACCAAAAACACGAACAATGCCGGGTGCCGCGAGATGAAATCATCGGACGGATCACCGCTGGATTCATACACCGTCGATGGCTCGTCGAGCGGATTTCCGCCCAGCACCACCAGCATCGCCGCCACGCCATCGCTGATGCCTTTGCTGAAGTTGCCGGCCTTGAACGCGGGGGTGATGACTTGATGGATGATCACTGAAGTCTGCGCGTCAGTCAGTCGGTCTTCCAGGCCATAACCGACTTCGATGCGCAGTTTGCGCTCGTCACGGGCGACGATCAGCAGCGCGCCGTTGTTCTTGTCCTTCTGGCCGATGGCCCAATGGCGGCCGAGCTGGACGCCGAAGTCCTCAATGGTTGTGCCTTGCAAATCCGGCACGGTGACGACGACCAATTGCTCGCCGGTCGCCTGCTCGTGGGCCTGCAATTGCTGGCTCAGTTGCGCGCGCACCGTTGGGTCGATCATCTGCGCTTCATCCACCACCCGGCCGCTCAGCGCCGGGAACGTCAGCTCGGCCCGGGCGTTGATAGCGAACAGCAACAGCATCAGCACCAAGCCCATCTTCAACACGCGCATGAATACCCCCCACCGATCCCTGTAGGAGCTGCCGCAGGCTGCGATCTTTTGATCCGTTTTTAAAAACCAACGTCAAAAGATCGCAGCCTTCGGCAGCTCCTACACAGGTGTGTTTTCAGAATTTGACCTGGGGTGCCTTATCGGCATCCGGCGTGGTGGCTTCGAAGGTTTCGCGGATCGGCAGGTCGCTGTACATCACGCTGTGCCAGAGGCGACCGGGGAAGGTGCGGATTTCGGTGTTGTATTTCTGCACCGCAAGAATGAAGTCACGGCGCGCCACGGCGATGCGGTTTTCCGTGCCTTCCAGTTGCGATTGCAGGGCGAGGAAGTTCTGGTTGGCCTTCAGATCCGGATAGCGCTCGGACACCACCATCAGGCGGCTCAATGCGCCGGTCAGTTGGTCCTGCGCCTGCTGGAATTGCTTGAGTTTCTCGGGATTGTCGAGGGTGCTGGCATCCACCTGAATAGACGTGGCTTTCGCCCGCGCCTCGATCACTGCCGTCAGGGTTTCCTCTTCATGCTTGGCGTAACCCTTTACCGTTTCCACCAGGTTGGGGATCAGGTCAGCGCGGCGCTGGTACTGGTTCTGCACCTGGCCCCACGCGGCTTTGGCCTGTTCGTCGAGGGTCGGGATATTGTTGATGCCGCACGCGGTCAACAGCGTGGCCAGCACTAGCAGTGTGGCGACCTGCAAACGCGAGCGATTGGTTGGGCTTACATTCATCGCAGTGATGCTCCTTGGCACATTTCATTATAAAAACCGAGCGCGAAACATTCTCCGCCGGCTCTTGGGGCATAATCGGCCGCGCCGCTGGATTACGACGCGCCAATGGGCTAAAAAGTGCCCTGCGCGATCACGCTGCCGCAGTGTCGGCTGTCGTTTTTGGCTCTGCTTTCTTGAGCCTGCACCCGAACAACAATAGTCGCTCCCTAAATTTTGGCTGGCCGGCGTTACCTCGCCGTTTGGGCCCTTGAGAAAAATATTCATGAAGAAGCTGTGTTTGCTGGGTCTGTTCGTCAGCCTGGCCAGTCATCAAGTATTGGCCGCCACGACCCCGGCACCCCTGGAAAACAAGGATGCGTTCATCAGCAATCTGATGAACCAGATGACCCTCGATGAAAAAATCGGCCAGTTGCGCCTGATCAGCATTGGCCCGGAAATGCCTCGCGAGTTGATCCGCAAAGAGATCGCCGCCGGCAACATCGGCGGCACGTTCAACTCGATCACCCGTCCGGAAAACCGTCCGATGCAGGACGCTGCCATGCGCAGCCGCCTGAAGATTCCGATGTTTTTCGCGTACGACGTGATCCACGGTCACCGTACGATTTTCCCGATTCCACTGGCCCTTGCCTCAAGCTGGGACATGGATGCCATCGGCCAGTCCGGCCGTGTTGCCGCCAAAGAAGCCGCCGCCGACAGCCTCGACATCACCTTCGCGCCGATGGTCGACATCTCCCGCGACCCGCGCTGGGGTCGCAGCTCCGAAGGTTTCGGTGAAGACACCTACCTGACCTCGCGCATCGCCGGCGTCATGGTGCGCGCCTATCAGGGTGCTACCCCGAGCGCCGCCGACAGCATCATGGCCAGCGTCAAGCACTTCGCCCTGTACGGCGCGGTCGAGGGCGGTCGCGACTACAACACCGTCGACATGAGTCCGGTGAAGATGTACCAGGACTACCTGCCACCGTACCGCGCCGCGATTGATGCCGGCGCCGGTGGCGTGATGGTCGCGTTGAACTCGATCAACGGCATTCCGGCCACGGCCAACACCTGGCTGATGAACGATCTGCTGCGCCGCGACTGGGGCTTCAAAGGCCTGGCGGTCAGCGACCACGGTGCAATCTTCGAGTTGATCAAGCACGGTGTCGCCCGCGACGGTCGTGAAGCGGCGAAGCTGGCGATCAAGGCCGGCATCGACATGAGCATGAACGACACCCTGTACGGCAAAGAGCTGCCGGGGCTGCTCAAGTCCGGCGAGATCGACCAGAAAGACATCGACAACGCCGTGCGTGAAGTGCTCGCGGCCAAGTACGACATGGGTCTGTTCAAGGACCCGTACCTGCGTATCGGCAAGGCTGAAGATGATCCGGCCGACACCTACGCCGAAAGCCGTCTGCACCGCGCCGAGGCTCGTGAAGTGGCGCGTCGCAGCCTGGTGTTGCTGAAGAACCAGAACGAAACCCTGCCGCTGAAGAAAGACGCGAAAGTCATGCTGGTCGGCCCATTGGCCAAAGCACCGATCGACATGATGGGCAGTTGGGCCGCCGCCGGGCGCCCTGCGCAATCGGTGACGCTGTTCGATGGCATGAGTTCGGTGATCGGCAATAAGTCGAACCTGATCTACGCCCGTGGCGCCAACATCACCAGCGACAAGAAGGTGCTCGACTACCTGAACTTCCTCAACTTCGATGCCCCGGAAGTGGTCGACGATCCGCGCCCGGCCAACGTGCTGATCGACGAAGCAGTGAAAGCTGCCAAGGACGCTGACGTGATCGTTGCAGCGGTAGGTGAATCCCGTGGCATGTCTCACGAATCCTCCAGCCGCACCGACCTGAACATCCCGGAAACCCAGCGCGAGTTGATCCGCGCGCTGAAAGCCACCGGCAAACCGTTGGTATTGGTGTTGATGAACGGCCGTCCGCTGACCATTCTCGAAGAGAACCAGTCGGCTGACGCGATTCTGGAAACCTGGTTCAGCGGCACCGAGGGCGGCAATGCCATTGCTGATGTGCTGTTCGGCGATTACAACCCGTCGGGCAAACTGCCGGTGACCTTCCCGCGCTCCGTGGGCCAGATCCCGACTTACTACAACCACCTGAGCATTGGCCGGCCGTTCACGCCGGGCAAACCGGGCAACTACACCTCGCAGTATTTCGATGACACCACCGGGCCGCTGTTCCCGTTCGGTTACGGCCTGAGCTACACCAACTTCGCCCTGAGCGACATGGCGCTGTCGTCGACCACCCTCAACGCCACAGGCAAGCTCGACGCCAGCGTCATGCTGAAAAACACCGGCAAGCGTGACGGCGAAACCGTGGTGCAGTTGTACATCCAGGACGTCACTGGCTCGATGATCCGCCCGGTGAAGGAACTGAAGAACTTCCAGAAAATCATGCTCAAGGCCGGCGAACAGAAAGTCGTGCACTTCACCATCACCGAGGATGACCTGAAGTTCTACAACGCCCAGCTCAAATACGCGGCCGAGCCTGGCAAGTTCAACGTGCAGATCGGCCTGGATTCGCAGGACGTGACGCAGCAGAGCTTCGAGTTGCTGTAACCGCTAAAAGCAAAAGATCGCAGCCTTCGGCAGCTCCTACATTGGGATGGTGTACACCCTGTAGGAGCTGCCGAAGGCTGCGATCTTTTGATCTCGCTCTACCCGCGGCGGTCGAGGATGTTAACCACCACCCGATCCACCCATCCCCACACCCGCTGCTTCACCCGCCGCCATAACGGCCGGCGCTGCCACTCTTCCAGACTCACCAACTGACTCAGCCCGAAGTCCTTCACAAAACTCGCCTGCACCGCTGCCGTCAACGACGGATCCAGCGCCTCCAGATTCGCCTCCAGATTGAAGCGCAGGTTCCAGTGGTCGAAGTTGCATGAACCGATGCTCACCCAATCGTCCACCAAGACCATTTTCAAATGCAGAAAACAAGGCTGATATTCGAAGATCTGCACACCGGCCTTGAGCAGTCGCGGGTAATAACGATGCCCGGCATAACGCACTGACGGGTGATCGGTGCGCGGCCCGGTCAACAGCAGGCGCACATCGACACCGCGCGCCGCTGCCTTGCGCAGGGAGCGGCGGATTTTCCACGTTGGCAGGAAATACGGCGTGGCCATCCAGATGCGTTTTTGCCCACTGTTCAAGGCGCGGAACAGCGATTGCAGAATGTCGCGATGCTGGCGGGCGTCGGCATACGCCACGCGGCCCATGCCCTCGCCCTTGTCCGGCACCCGTGGCAAACGCGGCAGACCAAAATGCGCGGCCGGGCGCCAAGCGCGGCGATATCGGTTGGCAATCCACTGGCGGTCAAACAGCAATTGCCAGTCGATCACCAACGGGCCACGGATCTCGACCATCACTTCGTGCCATTCGCTGGTGTCATGGCCCGGCGTCCAGAACTCATCGGTGACACCCGTGCCACCGACCACCGCCAGGCATTGATCGACCAGCAGCAATTTGCGGTGATCCCGATAGAAGTTGCCGACCCAGCGCCGCCAGTTCAGCCGATTGTAAAAGCGCAGTTCGACCCCGGCATGGGTCAGGCGCTGACGCAAATTGAGCGTAAAGGCCAGACTGCCGTAATCATCGAACAGGCAACGCACGCGCACGCCACGTTCGGCCGCCAGCACCAGCGCTTGCACAATGGTTTCGGCACAGGCGCCGGCTTCGACCAGATACAGTTCGAGTTCAATCTGCTCCTGCGCACCAGCAATCTGCTCAAGCATGCGCGGAAAGAATTGCGGGCCATCGATCAACAGTTCGAACCGGTTGCCGTCCCGCCACGGGAACACCGCGCCGCGCATGTCAGCGCGCCGTGAAGATCAGCACCGCACCCACCGGCACCGACAGACTGATAGCCGACAGGTCGGCGAGTTTGCGCAGGCTGTCCAGCCCCGGCACGAGGTCGAAATCCTCGGCGTTGATCACCAGCGGCTCTAGCGTGACCACTTGAAAACGCCGGTCATCGAGACGCGTCGCCAGCAGCTCGGCCGGGTACTCATGTTGTTTGCCGTGCAGGTTGACGGTCAGCGGCAAACGCAATTCCAGCTGCGCACCGGGGGCCAGATCGTTGATCGGGCGCAGGTCGATCTGGGTGGTGATGGTCGCTTCGGGGAATTGCTCGATCTGGAACAGCTCCTTGCGCATGCGCTCGTCGCGCAGCGGGATGCCGCTGTTGATCGAATCGAGCTCGACTTCGACTTCGGCGCGACCGTTGGGGTCGACCTTGCCGTGCAGCACCAGAAAGCGCTGCACTTCGGAAATGTGGGCGTTCTTCGTGCTGACGAACGACAGCCGCGACGACTCGCCGTCCAGATACCAATTGGCGTGCGCCGGCAGCGTGACGGCAGCGAGCAGCAGGCTGGACAGGGTTGCACACAGGGAGCGGTTGAACATTGAACACTCGTGGGGCCGATAAACCTGCACGAACCTTAACCGCCCCCAAAGTTATTGCAACATCAAGATCAAAAGATCGCAGCCTTCGGCAGCTCCTACAGGGTGGACCCGGTCATGTAGGAGCTGCCGAAGGCTGCGATCTTTTAAGGCTGTAAACGACAGCCTTGGCGTTCGCTCAACCATTGGGCGCGATTGCTGCGGCCCATGCCGCTGACGGTGATGGTTTTGCTGGCAGGGTCATCGGTGAACTGGCTGGTCGGCAGCCATTGTTTGACATAGCCACGGCAATACTCGGCACCGTTGTTCATCACATACCGGCACGAACAATATTCCTTGGCGGTGTAGGCGCTGATGATGTCGGGGAAGGCCCACAGGTTTTCGCGCTCGTAGCCGATCCAGCCGAGCAGCAAAACAAGCAGCAACAACAAAAAGCGCTTCATGGCCGCACCGCCTTCAGCACGCGTTTGAGCAGTTCGTTATGGCGGTAGCTACCATCGCGATCATCGGCGTAACGCACGATCAGCAGTTTCTCGCTGGGAATCACGTACAACGCCTGGCCCCAGTGGCCCAAGGCAGCGAAGGTGTCGGGCGGTGCATCGGGCCACGGTGATGCAGCGCCATCGACGGGACGATTGAGCCACCAGTGGCCGCCGGGCACGGCTTCGTCCTGATGAGCCTTGTAACCTGCGAAGGGTTTGAGGTTGAACACGAGCCAATCTTTGGGCAGCAGTTGCCGATCATTCCAGCGCCCGTCACGGGCCATCAACAAACCGACCCGCGCCAGATCCCGCGCGGTGAGATAGGCATAAGAGGAAGCGACAAACGTGCCACTGGCATCGGTTTCCCACACCGCGTGATGGATGCCCAACGGCTCGAACAATGCCGTCCACGGATAATCCGCATAACGCTGAAGACCGACGATGTTTTTCATCGCTGCCGCCAAGAGATTGCTGTCGCCACTGGAATAGCGGAAGGCCTGCCCCGGTTCGGCGTAGCTGTCGTGCTCAGCGGTAAATGCAGGCATGTCGCGATGACCACGGGTGTAGAGCATCGCCACCACCGAGGATTTCAGCGGGGCGTATTCATAGTCTTCCTGCCAGTCGATGCCGGACGCCCAGTGCAACAGATCGGCGATTTTTATCGCCGGGTGTTTGGTCAGTGGCGGGTAAAACTTCGCGGCCGGATCGTCGAGCTTGAACAGGCTCTCGCCGTAGGCCACACCGAGGACGGTGGCCATCAGGCTTTTGCTGATCGACCAGGTCAGGTGCGGGGTTTGCTCGGTGGTCGGGCCGGCGTAACGTTCGTAGATAATCTGGCCGTCGTGGATGATCAGCAGGGCATCGGTGCGGATGCCTTTGCGAGTTGTGTCGTCGCGGGGTGGGAAGGCGTAATTATCCAGAGCCTCGACGGCAGGGCCGATGATTTTCCGGCCGGTTGGCCATTGTTCAGCGGGCCATTGTTCGGCCTGAACGGTGAAGGTGATCAGCAACAGAAACAGCGACAGGCCTTTGCACATGGTGAGGGCTCTGGGAATGAACCTGCTGAGACTAGTCGGGGTTGATGACAGATGTGTGGTGTTCTTGGGATTGCTATCGCGAGCAGGCTCACTCCTACAGGGGATCGCATTTCAACTGACGAAACTCGATCAACTGTAGGAGTGAGCCTGCTCGCGATGAGACCCTTCAGCCCGCCACCAAAGCCTTGGCCAACCGCTTGGCCCGAGCCCCCGCCGCCAACTGCATCACCACCCGATCGCGCTGCCATATCTGCGCCCATTCTGTCGGTCCGTCAGCCAACGCCTGACTCACCTCCCCCTCCAACGCCGCAAACTGCGCAAACAACTCACCGAGCAACACATGCCCGGCCGGATTGTTCGGCGGTTGCCGACTCGCCTCGGTGCACCCGGCCAACAACGCCAGCAACCGAAGTTGCAGCGCCTGCGGCCAGTCACTGTCCTGCCCGACGCCATACAACCACGCGGTCATCGCGCTCAACACATAGACATCTTCCAGCGTGCGGAACGGTTTGACGTAAGCATCCCAACCATCCCCCGCCAGCAACTCACACAACGCGCCATCCAGCAGCAACCGGCCATGACTGATGTCCGGCATCAACGGCAGCGCCGGCAGTTTCTCCACGGTCACGCCGGGCTCGCCGGGATAGACCACGGCCAGACTCAGACGTGGGGTTTCGCCGGGTTCTTCGCTGCGCGCAGCAATCAACAGCCAGTCCGCCGCATCGCCAGCGGTGACAAAGTCCTTGCGCCCGTTCAGGCGCAATTCACTCAGCCGCGTCTGCATGTCCGCTGGACGCAAACTGCGCTGTTCGGTCGCACACAAAGCGCCAAGGCTCAGCGGCGCACTCGGCCACAACATACGCAACGCCGCTTGGTAACCGACCAGAAACGCCAGCCCCGGTGTTGCCATTCGCCGTCCGCCTGACACCGCCAGTTCGAACGGTGTGACGTTGCCCAACTGATGCAACAACGTCGCAAAACCCTCGGCCAGGTCAGCAACGGCGGGCAATCGTTCACGGCTGTGCAGCAGATCTGGCCAGGGCATAAGAGGCTCCTTGTGGGCTGTCATATAAGCATCACCGAACGTTCATGGCGATGACACCGGGGCTACATAGCCTGACTTTGCACAACACGGCTGCATAAAGAAAGTCGATCGGCTGCAACCCAAGACGGGTTAAAGGCCCGTACGGAGATTCACATGACTCAGATCGCCCGCATCAGCGACACCGGCAATGAACGCCGCCTGCAAGCCGAACGCCTGATCGGCGCCGAGGCCTTGCAGCAAGCCCAGGCCTTGCGCTTCAACGTCTTCAGCGGCGAGTTCAACGCCAAGCTGAAAGGCGCGGAACTGGGTCTGGACATGGATGATTATGATGTTCACTGCAGCCACATCGGCGTGCGTGACTTGAACACCGGCCGTTTGGTCGCGACCACACGTCTGCTCGATCACACCGCCGCCAGCAGCCTGGGCAAGTTCTACAGCGAAGAAGAATTCAGCCTGCACGGCCTCGCGCATCTGCAAGGCCCGATCCTCGAAATCGGCCGCACCTGCGTCGACCCGGCGTACCGCAACGGCGGCACCATCGCGGTGTTGTGGGGCGAGTTGGCCGAAGTGTTGAATCAGGGCGGCTACAGTTATTTGATGGGTTGCGCGAGCATCCCGATGCAGGACGGCGGCATTCAGGCCCACGCGATCATGCAGCGCCTGCGCGAACGTTATCTGTGCACCGAACACCTGCGCGCCGAGCCGAATAATCCGCTGCCGACGCTGGATATTCCTTCCAACGTGATCGCCGAAATGCCGCCACTGCTCAAGGCTTATATGCGCCTGGGCGCGAAGATCTGCGGCGAGCCGTGCTGGGACGAGGACTTCCAGGTCGCCGACGTGTTCATCCTGCTCAAACGCGACGAACTCTGCCCGCGCTACGCCAAGCACTTCAAGGCGGCCGTGTGATGAGCCGGCTGCGGGTGTACGCGCGGATCGCGCGGGTGCTGCTGGTGGTGTCGCTGGGTTTGACCATGGCCAGCGTCTTCGGCGTATTTGAACGCATCGGTCTGGCGCATTCGATGGAGCGGCGTCAGCGCTGGTCGCGCTTCTTCATGGCGCGCCTGAGCAATGCCCTGCCCTTTCGCGTGACTGTGCACGGCGAGTTGCCGAAACAGCCGATGCTGTGGGTCAGCAATCATGTGTCGTGGACTGATATTCCGCTGCTCGGCATGCTGACGCCGTTGTCGTTTCTGTCCAAGGCCGAAGTGCGCACCTGGCCGGTGGCCGGTTGGCTCGCGGCGAAGGCTGGCAGCCTGTTCATCCGTCGCGGTTCGGGCGACAGCCAGTTGATCCGCAAGCAGATGACCCGTCACCTGCAAACCGATCACGCCTTGTTGATGTTCCCGGAAGGCACCACCACCGACGGCCGTTCGCTGCGTACCTTTCACGGCCGTTTGTTGGCGGCGGCGATTGATTCCGAGGTGATGCTGCAACCGGTGGCGATCCGTTACCTGCGCGATGGCGAAATCGATGCGCTGGCACCGTTTATTGGTGACGACGATCTGCTCTCGCACCTGATGCGCCTGTTCAGCCATGATTGCGGTGATGTTGAAGTGCACCTGCTCAAGCCGCTTGCCTGTCAGGGTCGTGAACGTGCGGCACTGGCGTTCGAAGCGCAGCAGGCGGTGCAGAAGGCGTTGTTTGGTGAGGTGGCGAAACCTGCTGAACCGCGTCGTGCTGGCGAATTGATCGCTGCCTGAAAACACAAATCCCCTGTAGGAGTGAGCCTGCTCGCGATAGCGGTGTGTCAGTCAATACTAATGTCGACTGACACACCGCTATCGCGAGCAGGCTCACTCCTACATTAGATTTTCTGTGTCTGAAGGTTTTGTGCGAAGTCCTGAAGTTGTGGGTAGAAGAGTCGGAAGTCTTCACTGAGCGGCTCATACAACCGCCGCAATTCCTCCATCGCACCCGCCAGTTCCTCCGGCCGGCTCAGCCGCCGCGAGATCCCGCGCAACACCTGCTCCAGCACTTCAAATTGCTGATATGAACCCAACCAGTCATTGGCGACCATGTGCGGGGCGATCTTCGCCAGTCGCACGGGCAATTGCGGTTCACGGGACAGCACCCGATAGACATCAGCGGTGAAAACCTCCAGTGGCTGATCGGCATACAGCGTCCAGTCCCGCGCCAGGCAATGATCGAAAAATACATCGAGCACGATCCCGGCATAGCGCCGCCGCGTGTCGGAAAACCGCCCCAGGGCGATGTCCACCAACGGATGGCGGTCAGTGAACACGTCAATCCGTCGATGCAGTTGAATGGCCGCCTCCACCTCCGGCGCAAACTGCCCTTGCAGCCGACCTTTGACGAAATCGCCATACAGACTGCCGAGCAGTTGCCCGGGGCGCTGGCCACCGAGGTGTAAATGTGCGAGATAGTTCATGGGCGCAGCTTAGCACTGCGGCCCATAAGCCATACACCCATGTATCGTTATAACGCGATATACCAATTTATGCTGACGTCAGATCAAAATTATATTGGTGTATCGCGATCTAACGATTTATATTTCGCCACATCGCGATATAGCGTTGTACACATTGTGAGCACCCTGCCATGAACCTCGACCTCGACGAAATAATAAAAGCCCTGGCGCACCCAGTACGGCGAGACATCCTCAACTGGCTGAAAGACCCGAAGAACGAATTCCCGGAACAGTTGCACAACCACGAGTACGGCATCTGCGCCGGGCAGATCGATCAGCGTTGCGGCCTGTCGCAGTCGACCGTTTCGGCACACCTCGCGACGTTGCAACGCGCCGGTCTGATCAGCAGCCAGAAGGCCGGTCAATGGCACTTTTTCAAACGTAACGAGGACGTGATCCAGGCGTTTCTCAGCACCCTCAGTAAAGAGCTCTGACCCTTAACGTCAGCCAGCCGACAAGGAAACCTGCATGCCCCTCTCGCTCCTCATCCTCGCCTTGAGCGCCTTCGCCATCGGCACCACCGAATTCGTCATCATGGGCCTGCTGCCCAATGTGGCGGCCGACCTCGGTGTATCGATCCCCGGCGCCGGTTGGCTGGTGACCGGTTACGCCCTCGGTGTGGCCATCGGTGCGCCGTTCATGGCAATGGCCACGGCCAAACTGCCGCGTAAAGCAGCACTGGTCGCGTTGATGGGTATCTTTATTGTCGGCAACCTGCTCTGTGCGATTGCCAGTGACTACAACGTGCTGATGTTTGCCCGGGTGATCACCGCGCTGTGCCACGGTGCGTTCTTCGGCATCGGCTCGGTGGTGGCGGCCAATCTGGTGCCAGCCAACAAGCGTGCTTCGGCGGTGGCCTTGATGTTCACCGGCCTGACCCTGGCCAACGTCCTCGGTGTGCCGTTGGGCACTGCGCTGGGTCAGCAATACGGCTGGCGCTCGACCTTCTGGGCGGTGACCGTCATCGGTGTGATTGCGCTGATCGGCCTGATCCGCTTCCTGCCGGCCAAGCGTGACGAAGAAAAACTCGACATGCGCGCCGAACTCGCCGCCCTCAAAGGTGCCGGGATCTGGCTGTCGCTGAGCATGACTGCACTCTTCGCCGCATCCGTCTTCACTCTGTTCACCTACGTCGCCCCGCTGCTCGGCGAAGTCACCGGCGTGTCGCCGCGTGGCGTGACCTGGACGCTGATGCTGATCGGTCTGGGCCTGACCGTCGGCAACATCATCGGCGGCAAACTCGCCGACAAGGGCATGGCCGCCACGTTGATCGGCGTGTTCATCGCCATGGCCGTGGTTTCCACCGTACTGACCTGGACCAGCGTTGCGCTGATCCCGACTGAAATCACTCTGTTCCTCTGGGCCACCGCGTGTTTCGCCGCCGTACCGGCGCTGCAAGTCAACGTGGTGACCTTTGGCAAAGCCGCGCCGAACCTGGTTTCGACCCTGAACATCGGCGCCTTCAACGTCGGTAACGCCCTCGGCGCCTGGGTCGGCGGCAGCGTCATCGCCCACGGTTATGGCCTGACCAGCGTGCCACTCGCGGCTGCTGCTCTGGCAGTGCTCGCCCTGCTGGTGACCCTGATTACTTTCCGTCAGAACGGCAATGCCGATCTGGCCCCGGCTACTCACTGATTAACTTTCACCTACGAGGGTTGTAGACATGGCAACTATTTTCGATCCAATCAAACTCGGCGACATCGAGCTGGCCAACCGCATCATCATGGCCCCGCTGACCCGCTGCCGCGCCGACGAAGGCCGCGTGCCAAACGCGCTGATGGCTGAATACTACGTACAACGTGCTTCTGCTGGCCTGATTCTCAGCGAAGCCACTTCGGTGACGCCGATGGGCGTTGGCTACCCGGACACCCCAGGCATCTGGTCCAACGATCAAGTGCGCGGCTGGGCCAACGTGACCAAAGCGATTCACGGCGCTGGCGGCAAGATCTTCCTGCAACTGTGGCACGTCGGCCGGGTTTCCCATCCGTCGTACCTCAACGGTGAAGCGCCGGTGGCACCGAGTGCGATCCAGCCAAAAGGCCACGTCAGCCTGGTTCGCCCACTGGCCGACTACCCGACCCCACGCGCCCTGGAAACCGCTGAAATCGCCGACATCGTCGACGCCTACCGCACCGGCGCCGAAAACGCTAAAGCCGCCGGTTTCGACGGCGTGGAAATCCACGGTGCCAACGGTTACCTGCTCGACCAGTTCCTGCAAAGCAGCACCAACCAGCGCACCGACAACTATGGTGGCTCGCTGGAAAACCGTGCGCGCTTGCTGCTGGAAGTGACTGACGCCGCGATCGAAGTCTGGGGCGCCGGCCGTGTCGGTGTGCACCTGGCACCGCGCGCTGACTCCCACGACATGGGCGACGACAACCTGGCAGAAACCTTCACTTACGTCGCGCGTGAGCTGGGCAAACGCGGCATCGCGTTCATCTGCTCCCGTGAGAAAGAAGGCGCCGACAGCCTCGGCCCACAACTGAAAGAAGCGTTCGGTGGCCCGTACATTGCCAATGAACGCTTTACCAAGGACAGCGCCAACGAGTGGCTGGCGAGTGGCAAGGCTGACGCCGTGGCGTTTGGTGTGCCGTTCATTGCCAACCCGGATCTGCCGGCTCGTTTGAAGGCGGATGCGCCGTTGAATGATGCGCGTCCGGAGTTGTTCTATGCCAAGGGCCCGGTTGGTTATATCGACTATCCGGCGCTGTAAGGCATACCGCAGAAATACAAAAGCCCCCGACTTGTGAGAGTTGGGGGCTTTTTTGTGCTCGCCTGGAGAATGATTGCGCGGCTGAGTACGTAGCCCCTCACCCCAGCCCTCTCCCAGGGGAGAGGGAGCCGATCTGTGTGCGTTTCAAATCTGGAGTTCGACCTGATATCTCAGGTCGGCGTAACTCGCAAGAACACCTCAGTCAGTCCCCTCTACCTCTGGTAGAGGGAGCCGATCGCGGAATATTCGAAACCTGAGTTCGACTGGATTTTTCACGTCGGCGTATCTCGCAAGAACACCTCGGTCGGTCCCCTCTCTCTCTGGGAGAGGGCTAGGGTGAGGGCAAGCGGCCAACACTCATTCACACAGACGACACAAATTCCCTACAAAATGCGTAGTTCGCTACGTATAAACTCCCCGCCGCAAACGTATATAAAGGCAGGCCAATTGACATAAGCTGTGCCAATTACGCATTTTGTTTCATTTGCGCAGGCTGGGGCTCAGGCGCAGCATATCCAACCCTGTATCGACCCAACGCTCGGCCTCGGCATGCAGCTCGAAGCTGTCCGGCGCCAGAAGCCATCCATACAGAAGGCCATCGATATAGCTGTGAATGCTGATGGCCGCGCGGGCAGTGTCGAGATCTTCCGGCAATTGGCCGCGATTTACCGCATTACGCAACGTCAGAGCGATGCGCTCATTGCAATCGAGACTGACGTCCCGGCGCTGCTGGCGCAGATCGCACATTTCATCGGTGAACTCGCACTTATGAAACAGAATTTCGTTGATACGCCGGGTTTTCGGGTCCAGCGCAACTTGATGAAACAAATGAATCAGCAGTTGGCGCATGCAGCCCAGCGGATCCAGTTCGTCTTCACTTTCGCTGGCTCTGGCCAGTTCATCCAGCGGTTCACGCAACGAATCGAGCATCGCCTGCACCAGATCGGCCTTGTTGCTGAAATGCCAGTAAATGGCACCGCGCGTGACGCCGGCCAGGGCCGCGATATCCGCCAGGGTCGTGCGCGCAACGCCCCTTTCATAAAAGGCTTTCTCTGCCGCTTCCAGAATCTGGCTGCGGGTTTCCTGAGCTTCCTCTTTGGTACGACGGACCATGGCAGTAAAACCTCAAACAGGATGTTTCAGGGATGGCTGAATATCCGCTGAATAAAGAGGGGGCGATCTCTCATGAATCGGCTCCCCAGCCTACAATTTCAAACCTTGCGACGATTTTTGTAACAGGGTGGATACGACGCCAAGGTGTTTACAAACAACCATGAACGTAAGTATATTCCTTAGCAAGCTACTTATCCACCCGGCATCATTTTTTTACCCTTCCACACTTCTTGTGCGCTTTTCGCGCGCCTGACCCGAGGATCTTCATGCAATTCAAGCCAGCTGTTACCGCTCTGGTCACTGCCGTTGCCCTGGCATCGCTGCTCAGCGGATGTAAAAAGGAAGAAGCGGCCCCGGCCGCTCCACCGCCTCAGGTCGGCGTCGTCACCCTGCAACCACAAGCCTTTACCCTCACGTCGGAACTGCCGGGCCGCACCAGTGCGTTCCGCATCGCTGAAGTTCGCCCGCAGGTCAACGGCATCATTCTCAAGCGTCTGTTCAAGGAAGGCGGCGATGTCAAAGCCGGCCAGCAGCTGTATCAGATCGATCCGTCGGTCTATGAAGCGACCCTGAAAAGCGCTGAAGCCAACCTGCGTTCGACCAAGTCGATCTCTGACCGCTACAAGCAACTGGTCGACGAGCAGGCCGTGAGCCGTCAGGAATACGACACCGCCGTGTCCAACCGCATGGAATCGGAAGCGTCGTTGCAGAGCGCGCAGATCAACGTGCGTTACACCAAGGTGTACGCGCCGATCTCCGGCCGCATCGGTCGTTCTTCGGTCACCGAAGGTGCACTGGTCAGCAATGGCCAGACCGACGCGATGGCAACGATCCAGCAACTGGACCCGATCTACGTCGACGTCACCCAGTCCTCGGTTGAACTGCTGGAGCTGCGCCGCGAGCTGGAAAGCGGTCGCCTGCAGAAGTCCGGCGATACCGCCGCAGCGGTCAAACTGACCTTGGAAGACGGCAGCCAGTACAAGCTTGACGGTAAGCTGGAATTCTCCGAAGTCACGGTTGACCCGACTACCGGTTCCGTGACCTTGCGCGCCGTGTTCCCGAACCCGGATCACACCCTGCTGCCAGGCATGTTCGTCCGCGCCCAGTTGCAGGCCGGCGTCAACGCTGCGGCCATTCTGGCGCCGCAACAAGGCGTGACCCGTGACCTCAAAGGCACTCCGACCGCACTGGTCGTCGGCGCCGATAACAAGGTCGAACTGCGTCAGCTCAAGGCCAGCCGCACCGTCGGCAGCCAGTGGCTGATCGAAGACGGGCTGAAGGCCGGCGATCGCTTGATCACCGAAGGCCTGCAGTACGTGCGTCCAGGTGTTCAGGTCAACCCGACCGAAGCCACTAACGTAGGCAACAAGAACCCGGCCCCCGCTCAGGCAGCTGACAAAGCCGCCGGCGGCAAAGGGGAGTAATCCATGTCAAAATTCTTCATCGACCGTCCGATTTTCGCTTGGGTAATTGCCCTGGTGATCATGCTGGTCGGGGCACTTTCGATCCTGAAATTGCCAATCAACCAATACCCGAGCATTGCGCCACCGGCCATTGCGATCTCCGTAACCTACCCGGGTGCTTCGGCGCAAACCGTGCAGGACACCGTGGTCCAGGTAATCGAGCAGCAGCTCAACGGTATCGACAACCTGCGGTATGTGTCCTCGGAAAGTAACTCCGACGGCAGCATGACCATCACCGCGACCTTCGAGCAGGGCACCAACTCCGACACCGCGCAGGTGCAGGTTCAGAACAAGCTGAACCTCGCTACCCCGCTGTTGCCGCAGGAAGTGCAGCAACAAGGTATCCGTGTGACCAAGGCAGTGAAAAACTTCCTCTTGGTGATCGGCGTGGTATCGCGTGACGGCAGCATGACCAAGGACGACTTGTCCAACTACATCGTGTCGAACATGCAGGACCCGATCTCGCGGACCGCCGGTGTCGGTGACTTCCAAGTCTTCGGTGCCCAGTACGCGATGCGCATCTGGCTCGACCCGGCCAAGCTGAACAAGTACAACCTGACCCCGGCTGACGTCAGCTCCGCCATCTCGGCGCAGAACGTTCAGGTCTCGTCCGGTCAGCTCGGCGGTTTGCCGGCGCTGCCAGGCCAGCAACTGAACGCGACGATCATCGGCAAGACCCGTTTGCAGACCGCTGAGCAGTTCAAGGCGATTCTGCTGAAGGTCAATCAGGACGGCTCGCAAGTGCGCGTCGGCGACGTCGCCGATGTCGGTCTGGGCGGTGAGAACTCGACCATTTCGGCACAGTTCAACGGCAAACCGTCTTCCGGTCTGGCGGTGAAACTGGCCAACGGCGCCAACGCCCTCGACACCGCCAAGGCCCTGCGCAAGACGATTGACGAGCTCAAGCCGTTCTTCCCGCAAGGCATGGAAGTGGTGTTCCCGTACGACACCACCCCGGTGGTGACCGAGTCGATCAAGGGTGTGGTTGAAACCCTGGTCGAAGCGATCGTGCTGGTGTTCCTGGTGATGTTCCTGTTCCTGCAGAATTTCCGCGCTACCGTCATCACCACGATGACTGTGCCGGTGGTATTGCTCGGTACGTTCGGCATCCTCGCGGCATTCGGTTTCAGCATCAACACCCTGACCATGTTCGGCATGGTGTTGGCCATCGGCTTGCTGGTGGACGACGCCATCGTGGTGGTGGAAAACGTCGAGCGGGTGATGAGCGAGGAAGGCTTGTCACCGAAGGAAGCGACCAAGAAGTCCATGGGCCAGATCCAGGGCGCCCTGGTCGGTATCGCGCTGGTGCTGTCGGCGGTATTGCTGCCGATGGCGTTCTTCAGCGGTTCCACCGGTGTGATCTACAAGCAGTTCTCGATCACCATCGTCTCGGCCATGGCCCTGTCGGTACTGGTCGCGCTGATCTTCACCCCGGCGCTGTGCGCAACCATGCTCAAGGCAATTCCGAAAGGCGAGCATGGCACGCCGAAGAAGGGTTTCTTTGGCTGGTTCAACCGCAATTTCGACCGTGGTGTGCAGAGCTACGAGCGCGGTGTCGGCAACATGCTGTCGCGCAAAGCGCCGTACCTGCTCGCCTATCTGCTGATCGTGGTCGGCATGATCTGGCTGTTCACCCGTATTCCAACCGCGTTCCTGCCGGAAGAAGACCAAGGCGTACTGTTCGCCCAGGTGCAAACCCCGGCCGGCTCCAGTGCCGAACGTACCCAAGTCGTGATCGACGAAATGCGTTCCTACCTGCTGGAGAAAGAATCCGGTGCGGTGTCCTCGGTGTTCACCGTTAACGGCTTCAACTTCGCCGGTCGCGGTCAGAGCTCGGGTCTGGCGTTCATCATGCTCAAACCGTGGGACGAGCGTGACGCGAGCAACAGCGTGTTCGCCCTCGCCCAGCGTGCGCAGCAACACTTCTTCAGCTTCCGCGACGCGATGGTGTTTGCTTTCGCCCCGCCAGCGGTACTGGAATTGGGTAACGCCACCGGTTTCGACGTGTTCCTGCAGGACCGTGCCGGTATCGGTCACGAAAAACTGATGGAGGCGCGCAACCAGTTCCTCGGTCTGGCCGCGCAGAGCAAGGTGCTCTATCAGGTGCGTCCGAACGGCTTGAACGACGAGCCGCAATACCACCTGGAAATCGACGATCAGAAGGCCCAGGCCCTCGGCGTGAGCATTGCCGACATCAACAGCACGCTGTCGATCTCCTTCGGTAGTAGCTACGTCAACGACTTCATCGACCGTGGTCGGGTGAAGAAGGTGTACGTGCAAGGTCAGGCCGGTGCTCGCATGAGCCCTGAAGACTTGAAGAAGTGGTACGTGCGCAACAACGCCGGGACCATGGTGCCGTTCTCCGCGTTCGCCAAGGGCGAGTGGATCTACGGTTCGCCCAAACTGGCGCGTTACAACGGTGTAGAAGCGATGGAGATCCTCGGTTCTCCGGCGCCGGGTTACTCCACCGGTGATGCGATGGCCGAAGTCGAAGCGATTGCCAAGAAGCTGCCGGCGGGTGTCGGTATCTCCTGGACGGGTCTGTCTTATGAGGAACGTCTGTCCGGTTCGCAAGCGCCAGCGCTGTACGCCCTGTCGCTGCTGATGGTGTTCCTGTGTCTGGCGGCGTTGTACGAGAGCTGGTCGATTCCGATCGCGGTTATGCTCGTGGTGCCGCTGGGGATCATCGGTGCGCTGCTGGCCACCAGCCTGCGCGGTCTGTCCAACGACGTGTACTTCCAGGTCGGCCTGTTGACGACCATCGGTCTGGCGGCTAAAAACGCCATTCTGATCGTCGAGTTCGCCAAGGAACTGCATGAGCAAGGGCGCAGCCTGCGGGATGCGGCGATTGAAGCGTGCCGCATGCGTCTGCGACCGATCATCATGACCTCGCTGGCCTTCGTCCTCGGTGTTGTACCGTTGGCGATTTCCACGGGCGCCGGTTCAGGCAGTCAACATGCGATCGGTACGGGCGTGATTGGCGGTATGCTCACGGCCACGATCCTGGCGATCTTCTGGGTCCCACTGTTCTTCGTTACGGTTTCGTCCCTGGGCCAGCGTAAAATCGCTGACGAGGATGAAGCTACTGAAACTCCTAAAGAGGCTGGCCAATGAGCAAGTCGCTACTCTCCATCGCAGTCGCCGCCTTCGTGCTGAGCGGTTGCTCGCTGATACCTGACTATCAGCAGCCTGAGGCTCCGGTCGCAGGTCAGTTCCCGCAGGGGCCGGCGTATTCGCCGGCCCAGGCTCCGGCGCAGGCCGCTGCCGAGCAGGGCTGGAAACAGTTTTTTCATGACCCGGCGCTGCAACAGCTGATTCAGGTTTCGCTGGAAAACAACCGTGACCTGCGTGTCGCGGCACTGAACATCGACGCTTATGCGGCTCAATACCGCATCCAGCGTGCCGACCTGTTCCCGGCGGTTTCGGCCAATGCAAGCGGCAGCCGTCAGCGAGTTCCGGCTCGTGCATCGCAGACCGGTGAAGCGGGCATCACCAGTTCCTACTCGGCCACCGTCGGCATCAGCGCCTACGAACTCGATCTGTTCGGTCGGGTTCGCAGCCTGAGCGAACAAGCGTTGCAACAGTACTTCGCCACTGAAGAAGCACGGCGCAGCACCCAGATCAGTCTGGTCGCCAGCGTCGCCAATGCTTACCTGACCTGGCAAGCGGACAAGGAACTGCTCAAGCTGACGCAAGACACCCTCGGTGCCTTTGAAGAAAGCTACAAGCTGACCAGCCGCAGCAACGAAGTCGGTGTGGCTTCGGCGCTGGATCTGGCGCAGTCGCGCACCTCGGTCGAAAACGCTCGTGCACAACTGGCGCGTTACACCCGCCAGGTGGCACAGGACGAAAACAGCCTGACCCTGCTGCTTGGCACCGGTATCCCGGCCAATCTGCAAGCAGCCAAACCGCTGTCGGATGACCTGCTCAGCGATGTACCGGCCGGTCTGCCTTCGGACCTGCTGCAACGTCGTCCGGACATCCTGCAAGCCGAGTACAACCTGAAAGCGGCCAACGCCAACATCGGCGCGGCCCGTGCTGCGTTCTTCCCGAGCATCAGCCTGACCGCCAACGCGGGCAGCCTGAGCCCGGACCTGTCGGGTCTGTTCAAGGGTGGTTCGGGGACGTGGCTGTTCCAGCCGCAGATCAACCTGCCGATCTTCAACGCCGGCAGCCTGCGCGCCAGCCTCGACGCCGCCAAGATCCAGAAGGACATTGGCGTGGCGAACTACGAGAAGTCCATTCAAACGGCCTTCCAGGAAGTCGCCGACGGCCTGGCCGCCCGCCAGACCTACACCGATCAGCTGCAAGCGCAGCGTGACTTCGTTCAGGCCAACCAGGATTACTACCGCCTGGCCGAGCGTCGTTACCGCATCGGTGTCGACAGCAACCTGACCTTCCTCGATGCCCAGCGTCAGTTGTTCAGCGCGCAACAAGCGCTGATCACCGACCGTCTCGCGCAGCTGACCAGTGCGGTCAACCTGTACAAGGCCCTGGGCGGTGGCTGGAATGCGCAAACCGCGCAGAACGAACCGCTGAAAGAAGAAGCGCCGAAGATGAAGTTGTTCTGATCATCGGCTGAATACAAGGAGCCCACCGATTGGTGGGCTTTTTGTTGCCTGTCAGAAAGTTGTGGTGTCTGGGCTGGCTCCATCGCTGGCAAGCCAGCTCCCACATTGTTCTGTGGTGTACCCAACATTGTGAACGACACAAAAACCTGTGGGAGCTGGCTTGCCAGCGATGAGGCCCTCCCATTCACCCAAAACCCCGAGCAAATCTTGCGTTCGATAATCGCCCAAAAACCGCTTCCGCCGATTGAATACCCACCACCGCCCCCCGCACCATTCGCTCCACAAAACCAATAACAACAGGTTCGACACCATGCTCCCGCGCCCTGCTCCGTCCGGCTGATCGCCCCGCTTCACCCCCTGAATTCATCGCATTTCTGCACCGCAAAAAAAAAACGGCCGCAGCGCCCCCGTTCGCCTTAAAAAAACAAGAGAGACCCCAGCTATGACAACCTCCCCTGCGCCTTACGCATTTCCCGGTCTGATCGCCCTGGCCCTGGCCGGCGCGGCGATGCCCGCTGCGGCTGAAGAGGCCGGTTTCATCGAAGGGGCCAAGGTCAACCTGAACCTGCGCAACTTCTACATCAACCGCAACTTCACCAACCCGACCAAAGCGCAGGGCAAGGCTGAAGAGTGGACACAGAACTTCATCCTCGACGCCAAATCCGGTTTCACCCAGGGCACCGTCGGTTTCGGCATGGACGTGCTCGGCTTGTATTCGGTGAAACTCGATGGCGGCAAAGGCACGGGTGGTACGCAGTTGCTGCCGCTGGACCATGACGGCCGCCCGGCGGACAACTTCGGTCGCACCAACGTCGCCTTCAAAGCCAGACTTTCGCAGACCGAAGTGAAAGTCGGCGAGTGGATGCCGGTGCTGCCGATCCTGCGTTCGGACGATGGCCGCTCGCTGCCACAGACCTTCCGTGGCGGGCAGATCACGTCGAAAGAAATCGACGGCCTGACCCTCTACGGCGGCCAGTTCCGCGCCAACAGCCCGCGCGACGACAGCAGCATGAGCGACATGTCGATGACCGGCAAAGCGGCGCTCACCTCCGATCGCTTCAACTTCCAGGGCGGCGAATACGTTTTCAACGAAAAACGCACACAGATCGGCCTGTGGAACGCCGAACTCAAAGACATCTATAGCCAACAGTACGTCAACCTGATCCACAGCCAGCCGCTGGGCGACTGGACCCTTGGCGCCAACCTCGGCTTCTTCTACGGCAAGGACGACGGCAGCGCCCGCGCTGGAGACCTCGACAACAAAACCTGGTCGGGGATGTTCTCGGCGAAGTACGGCGGCAACACTTTCTACGTCGGCCTGCAGAAACTCACCGGCGACAGCGCGTGGATGCGCGTCAACGGCACCAGCGGCGGCACGTTGGCCAACGACAGCTACAACGCCAGCTACGACAATGCGCAGGAACGCTCCTGGCAGTTGCGTCACGACTACAACTTCGCCGCCATGGGCGTGCCCGGCCTGACCCTGATGAACCGCTACATCAGCGGCGACAACGTGCACACCGGGACGATCACCGACGGCAAGGAATGGGGCCGCGAATCGGAGCTGGGTTACACCGTGCAGAGCGGTGCGCTGAAGGATCTGAACTTCAGATGGCGCAACTCGACCATGCGCCGGGATTTCAGCAACAACGAATTCGATGAGAACCGCTTGATCGTCAGCTACCCGATCAGCCTCCTTTAAACACCGATCAACCCCTGTAGGAGCTGCCGCAGGCTGCGATCTTTTGATCTTAAAAACAAGATCAAAAGATCGCAGCCTGCGGCAGCTCCTACAGGGGAATTCTCGCCACTGGTCAGGAGAAGTGGCACTTCGCAGGCCGGCAGGTAAAGTGACAAAACCTGAAGGACTCAGGAGCTTCACCCTTTCCGCTTCCGTCGTCGTAGTCGGTCCTCAAGCTGTGAGCCAGGTTGTCATCGGAAGACACCAACGATCACCGGAGGACCACCTCAATGATCTCTCGTCTCGCAACACCCGACTGGGACGCCAAGGCGTACCAGCAGTTTTCCCGTCTCAGGCAACGCCCAGTCCATGAATTGCTCGACCGTGTCGACCTGCCCAACCCGCAACGCATTTACGACCTTGGCTGCGGTACCGGCATTGCCACGCAGTTGTTGGCCGAACGCTGGCCGCGCGCGCAGTTGCAGGGCGTCGACAGCTCCACGCAGATGCTCGATGAAGCGCGCTGTCTGCCGATCCGGGCGCAGTGGAAGTGTTGCGATCTGCTCGACTGGCGGCCGGAGCAGCCAGCGGATCTGCTGCTCGCTGCCGCCGTACTGCACTTTATCGGGGGCCATGAAACGCTGCTGCCGCACCTGCTCGGTTATCTGAATCCCGGCGGTTGTCTGGCAGCGCACATGCCGGACTGGCGCGATGCGCTGTGGTATCGGCTGATGCTCGACACCCTCGAAGACGGCGGTCCCGGCGGCACGCCAATAGGCACACCAGAACTGCGTCAGCGCATGGCCGCACGGCCGTTGTTGGCACTGCAGGATTACTACCGTTTGCTCGCGCCGCTGACCTCGTCGCTGGATATCTGGGAGACCGAGCAGTTGCAGGTGGTCGACGGCAAGTCGCCGGTGTACGACTGGGTGAAGGTCTCGGCGCTGCGGCCGGTGATGCAGGCGCTGAGTCCAGAGGAACAGACGCGGTTTATCTATCACTATCTGATGCGGGTGCATGAGCATTATCCGCAGGAGGGGGATGGGCGTACGTTGTTTGCGTTCAAGCGGATATTTATTGTTGCCACCGTCTGATTTGTCGCGGCCACTATCGCTATCGCGAGCAGGCTCACTCCTACAGGGGAACGCATTCCAAATGTAGGAGTGAGCCTGCTCGCGATGGCGTCAGCCCGGCCAACGACTATTCTCGGGATTCAACACCCAGCTCATCCCAAACCGATTCAGCCAGATGAAACGTCGCATTCGCCGCCGGAATCCCGCAATAAATCGCGCTCTGCATAATCACTTCCTTGATCTCGCCGCGACTCACCCCATTATTGGCCGCCGCACGCAGATGCAGTTTCAGCTCACCCTCGCGGTTCATGCCGATCAACATGGCGATAGTGATCAGGCTGCGCGTGTGCCGAGGCAAGCCCGGACGCGTCCAGATATCGCCCCAGGCATGCCGGGTGATCATCTCCTGAAACTCCGAGTTGAACTCGGTCAGCGTGGTCAGGCTGCGATCGACATGCGCATCGCCCAACACCGCGCGGCGCACTTGCATGCCGTCGTCGTAACGTTGTTTCTCGTCCACGAAAATCCCCTTATCAGGCGTTTAGAAACGCCAACACGCGATCACTGAAATCGTCACCCGCCTGCACGTTCGACAGATGGGCCGCATAGAACTCGGCGTATTCGGCGTCGCGCACGTGTTCCTGAATGAAATGCCCACCGGACGGCGGCGTCACCGCATCTTCAGTGCCGGCAATCACCAGCAACGGCACGTTGATCGAAGCCAGTTGCTCGCGGAAATCGGCATCACGCACCGCTGCGCAGTTAGCCGCGTAACCTTCAGGCGAAGTGGCCGCGAGCATGTCGGTAATCTGCTTGGCCGCTGCCGGATGAGCAGCCGAAAAGTCCGGGGTAAACCAGCGGGCAATCGACGCATCGCGCAGCGCAACCATCGCCGCCGCACCATCGCGTAACACGGTTTCGATGCGTGGATTCCACACCGACGGATCGCCGATTTTTGCCGCAGTGTTGCAAACGATCAGCTTGTTCAGGCGATGCCCGGCGTTGATCCCCAGCCACTGGCCGATCAGGCCGCCCATCGACAAACCGCAAAAATGCGCGCGCTCGATGTGCAGCGCATCCAGCAGACCGAGCACATCGTGACCCAATTGCTCAATGCTGTAAGGCCCCGGCGTCACCAGCGATTCGCCGTGACCACGGGTGTCGAAACGCAGCACGCGAAAATGCTCGGTAAACGCCGGCATCTGTGCGTCCCACATGTGCAGGTCGGTGCCCAGCGAGTTGGACAGCACCAGCACCGGCGCAGCGACCGGGCCCTCGATTTGATAGTGCAGTTCGCCATCGGCGAGTTGAACGAAAGCCACAGCCCTCTCCTTTCAGACAGACAATGCGTTGTGTTCGGCCACCGCGCGCTCGACCCAGGTTTGTGCCTGGCCGAGGTAATGGGCGGGGTTCAGAAGATGATCGAGTTCAGCGCTGCTCAACTCGGCGGTGACTTGCGGTTCGTCACCGAGCACGGCGCGCAAATGGCGCTGTTCGGCCACCGCGCGTTTGCAGCATTGCTCAAGCAAATGATGCGCGGTGTCGCGGCCGACCCGTTGCGCGAGGACGATGCTGACGGCTTCGGCCAGCACCAGCCCCTGCGTCAATTCGAGGTTGCGCGCCATGCGCTCAGCGTCGACTTCCAGCCCTTGCGCCAACAAGCGAGCCTGTTGCAGCGAACCGGAAACAAGGCAGCAAATCTCCGGCAAGGTTTCCCATTCGGCATGCCACAGACCGAGGCTGCGTTCGTGCTCCTGCGGCATCGCGCTGAACAGCGTCGAAACCAGACCCGGCACACGTGTCGCCGCGCCGATCAACACCGCTGCGCCAACCGGATTGCGTTTGTGCGGCATGGTCGACGAACCGCCCTTGCCCGGCGCTGAAGGCTCAAAAACCTCAGCGGCTTCGGTCTGCATCAACAGGCTGATGTCGCGACCGAATTTGCCGAGGCTGCCGGCGATCAAACCGAGCACCGCACCGAACTCCACCACACGATCGCGCTGGGTGTGCCACGGTTGTTCCGGCAAGGTCAGTTGCAGTTCTTCGGCCAAGGTTTCTGCGATCGGCAACGCCTGTTCGCCCAACGCCGCGAGCGTCCCGGACGCGCCACCGAATTGCAGCACCAGCAAACGCGGTTTAAGTTCGCGCAGACGCTGACGGCTGCGAGTCACAGCGCCCAACCATCCGGCGATTTTCATGCCGAGGGTGACCGGCGTTGCGTGTTGCAGCCAGGTGCGCCCGGCCAGCGGCGTCGCCGCATGGCGTTGTGCTTGAACAGCAAGCGAATCGGCCAGTTGCGCCAGATCGCTTTCAATCAACTGCAGCGCCTGACGCAATTGCAGCACCAGCCCGGAATCCATCACGTCCTGACTGGTCGCGCCCAAATGCACATAGCGCTCAGCCTCGGCATCGGTGGCGGCGATCTGTTTGCCCAACGCCTTGACCAGCGGAATCGCCGAATTGCCGGCCGTGGCAATCGCCTCGCCCAGTGCTGCAAAGTCATACAGACCGGCGCTGCACGCCGCCGCAATCGGTGCCACGGCGGACATCGGAATCAATCCGACCCGCGCCTCGGCCCGGGCCAGCGCCGCTTCAAAGTCGAGCATGGCCTGCACGCGGCCCTGATCACAGAACACTTCACGCATATCGCGGGCAGTGAAATAGGCATCGAACAATTGATTGCCCGGTCGCTGAGTCATAAACAGTCCTTGCCGGCGCGGGCCATGACGGCCCGCGCGCATCGGGTTAGAGATCGTGGTGCAAGTACGCCGCCTGTTTCGGCAGGCGCAGGCTGAACAGGAAGGCGATCGCCATCATGGCTGTCACGTACCAGTAGAAGGAGTTTTCCATGCCGATGTTTTTCAGGCTCAGCGCGACGAATTCCGCCGAGCCGCCGAAGATCGCATTCGCCACTGCATAGGCCAGACCGACACCGAGGGCGCGGACTTCCGGCGGGAACATTTCGGCTTTCACCAAGCCACTGATCGAGGTGTAGAAACTGACAATCGCCAGCGCCACGGTGATCAGCACAAACGCCAGGAACGGGCTGCTGACGCTTTTCAGGCTCAACAGAATCGGCACGGTGAACAGCGTACCGAGCGCGCCGAACCAGAGCATTGAGTTACGTCGGCCGATCTTGTCGGCGAGCATGCCGAACAGCGGCTGCATGCACATATATAAGAAGAGCGCGCCGGTCATGATGTAGCTGGCGGTCTTGGCGTGCATGCCGGCGGTGTTCACCAGGTATTTCTGCATGTAGGTGGTGAAGGTGTAGAAAATCAGCGAACCACCGGCCGTGTAACCGAGCACGGTGATGAACGCGGCTTTGTGATCGCGGAACAGCGCGGCGATGCTGCCGGCATCTTTGTGCGCGCGGGTTTCCTTGTTGGTGGTTTCTTTCAAGCTGCGACGCAGGAAAAGCGAAATCAACGCCGCCACAGCTCCGACCACAAACGGAATCCGCCAGCCGTAGGCACGCAGGTCTTCCTCGGTGAGAAACTGCTGCAGGATCACCACCAGCGACACCGCCAGCAGTTGCCCGCCGATCAGGGTCACATACTGGAACGAGGCGAAAAATCCGCGCTGGCCCTTGAGGGCGACTTCGCTCATATAGGTCGCGGTGGTGCCGTACTCGCCGCCGACCGACAGGCCCTGCAGCAAGCGTGCGAACAACAGCAGGACCGGCGCCCAGACGCCGATGTCCTTGTAAGTCGGCAGGCAGGCGATCAGCAACGAACCGAAGCACATCATCAGAATCGAGATAAGCATCGAGTTCTTGCGTCCGTGCTTGTCGGCAACACGGCCGAAAATCCAGCCACCGATCGGGCGCATCAGGAAGCCGGCAGCGAACACGCCAGCCGTGTTGACCAGTTGCACCGTGGGGTTGTCGGAGGGGAAAAACGCCGGGGCGAAATAGATCGCGCAAAAGGCATAGACGTAGAAGTCGAACCATTCGACGAGGTTGCCGGACGAGGCGCCGACAATGGCAAAGATGCGCTTGCTGCGCTCTTCACCGGTGTAATGGGAGGTGGTGGTTGTCATTGTTTTTCACTCGATAGGGACAGTGAGAGTCTAGACATACTTTGCAACAGTCCCGTTCCACAGTTCCATCTGCAACACAGTTCTCACCTGTGGGAGCGAGCCTGCTCGCGAAGAGGGAGTGTCAGTCGACATTGATGTTGGCTGACCCACCGCTTTCGCGAGCAGGCTCGCTCCCACAGGGGATGGTGGTGATCGATTAATAATCGAAGAACACCGTCTCGGCATCAGTGCCCTGCAGGATTACATTCCACTGGTAAACACCCGAGGCGTCCTGCTTGGCCAGCAACGTACTACGACGCTCGGCCGGCACACATTCGAGCAACGGATCATCGACGTTGGCCGGCTCGCCTTCAAAGTAGATCCGCGTCAGCAAGTGCTTGACCAAGCCACGGGCAAACACCAGCACCACCAGATGCGGCGCCTGGGTCGAGCCTTTCAGCCCCTCAACCGTACCCGGTTTGATCGTGGTGAAACGGAAACGCCCTTCAGCGTCCACCGGCACCCGGCCAAAACCTTCAAAGTTCGGATCGAGCGGTTTGTCCTGCTCGTCTTCCGGGTGGTCGTACTTGCCGGCGGCATTCGCCTGCCAGACTTCAAGCATGGCATCGTTGACGACATCGCCATTGCCATCCACCACTTGCCCGGTGATTGCCACGCGCTCGCCGAGGGTTTGTTCGACGGTGAGGTCTTCGCGGTTCAGCCAGGTCAGGCCGATGTGGTAATACGGCCCGACGGTGTGGGACGTGGTCGCAGTCAGCGTCATCTTATTTCTCCATCGGCGTGGCTTCACGCCCGCGCAGCACGATGTCCCAGCGATAACCGAGGGCGTAGGACGGAATGGTTTTTTCCAGGTCGAAACGGGCGATCAGGCGTTCCTTGGCCGAGGTGTCCGGCACACAGTTGTAGATCGGGTCGTACGCCAGCAGCGGGTCGCCCGGGAAATACATTTGCGTGACCAGACGCGTGAGGATGCTCGGCCCGAACAGCGAAAAGTGGATATGCGCCGGGCGCCACGCGTTGTGGTGATTGCCCCACGGATAGGCGCCGGGCTTGATGGTCTGGAACTGATACCAGCCATCGGCGTCGGTGACGGTGCGGCCGGTGCCAGTGAAGTTCGGGTCCAGCGGCGCGTCGTGCAGGTCGCGCTTGTGGTTGTAACGACCGGCGGCGTTGGCCTGCCAGATCTCCACCAGAATTCCCGGCACCGGCAGACCATTTTCGTCGAGCACGCGGCCGTGAATGATGATGCGTTCGCCCTGCGGCTCGCCTTCATGCTGGGCGGTCAGGTCGTTATCGGTGTCGCCCACGCGCTCGGCGCCGATGGTCGGCCCGGTGATTTCCGACAGCGAGTGCGGCAGAAACACCAACGGCTTCGACGGCGAGCGCAGGTTGGTGGATTGATACGTCGGGTGCAGGTACTCAGGCTGAGTGCCTTCCTGCGGACGACGGTAACCAGGCTTGTCAGACATGTCGCTTTCCTCTGTTCTTTTTCGTCACGGCTTGCGTCAGACGCGTTCGATGGCCAAGGCCAGACCTTGGCCGACACCGACGCACATGGTCGCCAGACCTTTCTTGCCACCGGTCTTTTCCAACTGATGCAGCGCGGTCAGCACCAGACGCGCACCGCTCATGCCCAACGGGTGGCCGAGGGCAATCGCCCCACCGTTCGGGTTGACCTGCGCGGCGTCATCGGCCAGACCCAGTTCACGCAGCACCGCCAGGCCTTGGCTGGCAAACGCTTCGTTGAGTTCGATCACGTCGAAATCGCTGACGGCTACGCCGAGACGCTCAATCAATTTGCGCACCGCTGGCACCGGGCCGATGCCCATCACCCGAGGCGCGACACCGGCGCTGGCCATGCCGAGCACTTTGGCACGGGCGGTCAGACCGTGTTTTTTCACCGCTTCGGCGGAAGCCAGAATCAGCGCGGCGGCACCGTCGTTGACGCCAGAAGCATTGCCGGCGGTAACGGTTTTGTCCGGGCCGTTGACCGGTTTCAACTTGGTCAACGCTTCAATCGTGGTGTCGGCGCGCGGATGTTCGTCCTGGCTGACCACGGTTTCGCCCTTCTTGTGGGCAATCCGTACTTCAACAATTTCTTCGGCGAAGTAACCGGCAGCCTGCGCGGCGGCGGTACGTTGCTGACTGCGCAAAGCGAAAGCGTCCTGATCGGCGCGCGACACTTTATAGTCGTCGGCGACGTTGTCGGCGGTCTGCGGCATCGCGTCGACGCCGTACTGCGCCTTCATCAACGGGTTGATGAAACGCCAGCCGATGGTGGTGTCTTCCAGCTTCATATTGCGCGAGAACGCCGCGTCAGCCTTGCCCATCACGAACGGCGCGCGGGACATCGACTCGACACCGCCGGCAATCGCCAGCTCCATCTCGCCACTGGCAATCGCACGGAATGCGGTGCCGATGGCGTCCATGCCCGAGGCGCAAAGACGATTGAGGGTCACGCCCGGCACGCTTTCCGGCAGACCGGCCAGCAGCAGCGCCATACGCGCAACGTTGCGGTTGTCTTCACCGGCCTGGTTGGCGCAGCCGAGGAACACTTCGTCGATGGCGTTCCAGTCCACCGAGGGATTGCGCTCCATCAGGGCTTTGATCGGCACAGCGGCCAGGTCATCGGCGCGAACGGCGGACAGTCCGCCGCCGAAACGGCCGATCGGCGTGCGAATCGCGTCGCAGATATAAACGTCACGCATCATGCTTCTCCCGGTGCCTGGCCGTGGGCGGCCGCGGTGCGCGCTTCGAGATCGCGCAGCGCGGTCAGTTCGACGTCGGTCGGTTCAGCGGTGGTTTCAACGCTGTCAGCAAAACGAATCGCCCAACCGGTGGCTGCGACCACTTGCTCGCGGGTCACGCCCGGGTGCAGTGCGGTGACCACGAACTCGTGGGTGCCCTCTTCCGGCTCCATGATGCACAGGTCGGTGATGATCCCGACCGGCCCGGCGCCCGGCAGGCCCAGACGTTTGCGCGAATCGCCGCCCTCGCCATGACCGACCGAGGTGATGAAATCGAGCTTGTCGACAAACGAACGCGCCGACTGTTTAAGGATGATCAACACGCTTTTCGCCGAACCGGCAATTTCCGGCGCGCCACCGGCACCCGGCAGGCGCACTTTCGGCGAGAAATAATCGCCGACCACGGTGGTGTTGATGTTGCCGAAACGGTCGACCTGCGCGGCGCCGAGAAAACCGACGTCGATGCGCCCGCCCTGCAGCCAATAGCGAAAAATCTCACCGGTCGGGACGACGGTGTCGGCGGTTTCCGCCAATTCGCCGTCACCGATGGACAGCGGCAGCACGCTTGGCTTGGCGCCAATCGGGCCCGATTCATAGATCAGCACCACGTCCGGCGACGAGGTCAGGCGCGCGAGGTTGGCGGCTTTCGACGGCAGGCCGATACCGACGAAGCACACCGAGCCGTTCTTCAGGCGACGGGCCGCAGCGACGGTCATCATTTCATTGGTGGTGTAAGTCATTACTTGGCCTCCGAAGCAGCGGCCAACTTGGCCTGGAACTCGCTGAAGTCAGCGCAGCCATGGATGTATTCGTTGATCCACGCGGTAAACGTCTCACGGTCGCGGGCGATCGGATCCCACGCCTGATAGAAACGATTGTCGCGCTCGTTGTAACCGTGGGCGTAGGACGGATGTGCACCGCCGGGTACATGGCAGACTGCGCTCAAGGCCCAGGTCGGCAAGACGCAGGAGTTCATCGGTGCGTTGAGGTTGTCGACGATTTCTTCAACGGTGACGATGCAGCGTTTAGCGGCCAGTGCGGCTTCTTTCTGTACACCAAGAATGCCCCACAGCAGCACGTTGCCCTGGCGGTCGGCTTTCTGTGCGTGGATCACGGTCACGTCCGGGCGCACCGACGGTACGGCCGCCAACACTTCACCGGTGAACGGGCAAGTCACGGTTTTGATCAGCGGATTGACCTTCGGCAGGTCGGAACCGGCGTAGGCGCGCAGAACTGCGAACGGTAGGCCGGAAGCGCCGGCGACGTAGGCATTCGCCAGGTCGGCGTGGCTGTGTTCTTCGATTTCCAGTGGCTGCGGCCATTGTTTCTCGACCGCATCGCGCAGACGGTGCAGCGAACCGACGCCCGGGTTACCGCCCCAGGAGAAAATCAGTTTGCGGGCGCAACCGGCCCCGATCAGTTGGTCGTAGATCAGGTCAGGTGTCATCCGCACCAGCGTCAGATCTTTCTTGCCCTGACGAATGATTTCATGACCCGCTGCGGTAGGGATCAAGTGAGTGAAGCCTTCGAGTGCGACGGTGTCGCCGTCGTTGACGAATTGCTTCACCGCGTCGTGCAGCGAAAGGATCTCAGCCATGGAGCGGGCTCCTGTTTTTGTAATGAATCGCCAGTGATAAAAAGGCGCGAGGTTCAGCGCCGGAGTCACTGCAGATTAAGCCTGGGAAATTCGCCAAACAATCCGATAATCGACTGAGCGTTCGTTTATCGAACAGATTGTTGTCAGCCTATCGGTTCGTGTTGCCTGCAAAAGATCGCAGCCTTCGGCAGCTCCTACAGGGTTACGCGTTCACATGTAGGAGCTGCCGAAGGCTGCGATCTTTTCGCTTTACATCGAAATATCAGGTCGCATCCGCATGACTGACCATACCCTTGATCAGCACCGCAGCCGTGGCCAATGCCGCCGGAATCACCAACGCCGTCAACACCTGCTCGAAATTCCAGCCCAACCCCAGCAACGTCGCGCCCATCCACGCCCCGAGAATGGCGCCAAAGCGGCCAATCCCCAACATCCACGAGACACCCGTCGCGCGACCCTGCGTTGGATAGAAACGCGCCGCCAGCGACGGCATCGCCGATTGCGCGCCGTTCACGCACATCCCCGCCACCAGCACCAAAGTCGCCAGCAAGGTAATGTTGCCCAGGCTCTGCCCCACCGCGTAGGCAAACACCCCGGCCAGCAGGTAGAAAGTGCCGATGACCTTGTGCGGATTGAAGCGATCCATCGCCCATCCCACACCGACCGCGCTCAATACCCCGCCGAACTGGAACAACGCACCGATAAATGCGGCTTGCTCCATGCTAGCGCCACTGTCACGCATCAACGTCGGTAGCCAACTGGTCAGTAGATAGACAATCACCAGGCCCATGAAATAGGTCAGCCACAGCAGCAAGGTGCCGGTGCTGTAAGTGCCGGAGAAGATCACTGCGAACACATTGCGCGCCTTGACGGTTTTCTGTTCCGGCACACTGAAACTCGAGGCTTGGGCGACAGCGACTGGATCAATCGGCGCCAGGGTCTTGCGTATTTTGTCGGTGCCACGATTGCGCACGACCAGATAGCGCGCCGATTCCGGCAACCAGAACAGCAGCACCACGGCGAGAATCAGCGGCAAAATCCCACCGATCAACAACAGGCTGTGCCAGCCGAACGCTGGTATCAACTTGGCGGAAATAAACCCGCCACCGGCCATGCCGAGGTTGAAACCGCAGAACATGCTGGTGACCAGCAGCGATTTCTTGCGCTCCGGGGTGTATTCCGAGAGCAGAGTTGTGGCATTCGGCATCCCCGCGCCCAAGCCAAGGCCAGTGAGGAAGCGCAGCACCAGCAGTTGCTCAACGTTGGTGCTGTACGCCGACGCCAGGCTGAAAGAACCGAACAGAACCACCGCGCCAACGAGTACCACTTTGCGCCCGAAGCGGTCAGCCAAAGGACCGGAACCCAGTGCGCCGAAAACCATGCCGATCAACGCGGCACTCATCACCGGGCCGAGGCTGGCGCGGTCGATGCCCCAGTCCTGCGACAGCGCCGGGGCAATGAAGCCCATCGCGGCGGTGTCGAGGCCATCGAGGAAGACAATCAGGAAACACAGGATCACCACCCGCCACTGATAGCGCGAGATCGGTTGGGCATTGATGAAGGTCTGCACGTCGAGGCAGTTACCCACAGCGGACTGAGGCTGGTTCATTATTTTTATTCCACGCAAAAAACGCAGTCGAACGGCGGCCGGCCAAAACACGGCACGGTCACAAGAATAGAAGGTCTGGATCAGGCGTTGCGGTGAACCCGGCAACAGGGGATGGGGCGGAGACAGTCGGGGAGCATGCGCATGGTGAGTTGCCTCTTGTCATTATTATGGGAGTCGACAGTCCGGCGGGCTCATTCACATCAGCGCCGGATGACGCTGCCGCGACATTAATGATCCAAGGGTTTTAGCGTCAATTCGATAAACGCAACACTGTGCGTTTATCGAACAGCTTCATCAGGCGAACAACTGCGCGCTGAGGTCGCGGCTGGCGCTGAGCAGGCCCGGCAGGACGCGTTGTTCCAGCTCGGTACGGCTGACGCGGCCGGCGTGGGTGCTGACATTGAGCGCCGCAACAACCTGGCCGGAAGCGTCGTAGACCGGCACGGCAATCGAACGCAGACCCTGCTCCAGTTCCTGATCGACGATGCACCAGCCTTGCTGCCGTACTTCTTGCAGGCATTCGAGCAAAGCGTCTGGCGTATGGATCGTGCGACTGGTCTTGGCCACCAGTTCGGCGTGATCGAGGTATTCACGCAGCGAAGTGTCATCAAGTGCCGCCAGCAGAATCCGCCCCATCGACGTGCAGTACGCCGGCAAACGCCCGCCCACTGACAGGTCCACCGAAATCAGCCGCTGAGTCGTCGCCGAACGCGCGATATAGAGGATGTCATCACCCTCCAGTGTGGCCATGTTGCAGGCTTCGTGCAGTTGCTCGCTCATCCGGTCCAGATAAGGCTGGGCGGATACCGCCAATGGCGTCGACGACAGATACGCGTGGCCGAGGGTCAGCACTTTGGGCAGCAAAGAATAGGTGCGCCCGTCGGTGGTCGCGTAACCGAGTTTGATCAGCGTATGCAGGCAGCGGCGCACGGCGGCGCGGGGAATTTCCGTGCGGTGGCTGATCTGGGCGATGGTCAGATGACGCTTGCGCTCCTGAAACGCCTGTACCACCGCCAGGCCCCGGGCCAGCGAGGTCATGAAGTCCGGATCACCGGTCAGCGCCTGGATGCGTTTGGCCGGCGAGGCGACGATCGGCGGCGCCACAGAGGTGAAGGAATTGCGCATTTGATCGTTCATTTCTTGTCCTTTTATCCGGCACGGATCAATGGGCTATACAAGCGGCTTGCCGACAAATGCACAAGCATCGGACCTGCAACATCGGGCGATTATCGAACCGTCGACCGATAATCGCAATCAACGGTTGCGGCCCGTTCATGCTCCTTTCCGGGTTTACTCAACTTCTCTCGTTATCCGAATCACGGCCTTAGTTGTTCGACTAAATGGCGCCAAAAACCGATCGCTCGCCCAATAAGGGCCAGCACGCACTTCAACTAGCGACAAAAGTTGCGAGTCACAAAACAATCACACATCCAGAACCGTTTTTAACTTGGCAAAGATAGTCATTCCTGAATCGACCGCTATAATGCACCTCAGTGGCACCTCGTTCTTAATCACCGGGGTCGTCACCCGCTGAGGCGATGTCCATCGCCAACAGCCCGGCCAGCGCCTGACGCGCATCACTCATGCAATGCCTGCGCTCGCTGAAACAGGAAACTGATGCTGCGTCAGTTTTTATCTGGTGCCGTAGCCGCCTGTAACACGGAAGTCTTGATCGCCCCACTGATTACACCAATACCTGCCCAGGTGTTGGGTGCTCGGTGGCCTCGTTCAATCGATTCGTTGCAGTGCGTTTCACCAGACATTTAACTCAACTCATACAGGTAGCACTGTGACGAAAGACGAACTGCGCGCGGAACTTGAGCGCCAGGAACAACGTTACAAGGAAGTTTACGGCGGGGAAGTCACCACCTACGCCGCTCAGCCCGAACCGGAACGCAAAGCGTGGCGCAAACGCCCGACCGTTCAGGATCAGGTCTTCAAGCAAGAAATCGAAAAGATCGAAAAGGAACTCAAAGCCGAAGAGCCTTGAACCACGGTTTTTGTATCTTTTGAAGGTTTGCGTCCACACCGGTTACAAGCGCGGTGGAACGACGATGCCTTGCGCGCCCGCTACCCGCGGGCAGCGGCCATGACCCGGTCTGGCCGACTGAGAACGGGCGTCCTACAGGTTTCACAGATATTTCAGACAAGCGTTTGATACCTTGCTGCCTCGCTTAAATCATCTGCAAATTCAGTGTTTTATCAAGTAAATCAACCACTTGAAAAACCCTGCACAACGCTTGGTTTTCATGTGCTGCAACAAATTAAATCGAAGAAGTGTGTAACCGATGAGCAGGTAGGGGATCGATTTCCAGTCTTTTCTGGCATAATCGCGCCCCCTTACGACCGGGTCAGAAAACCTTCATGATCGATTTATTCAGCGGACTGGATGCTTGGGTGCTTGTGAGCCTCTTGCTCGCCCTGACGTTTGTCCTCGCCTTCGAGTTCATCAATGGATTTCATGACACCGCTAACGCGGTAGCCACTGTTATCTACACCAAAGCCATGCCGCCCCACCTGGCGGTGTTCTTTTCCGGTGTGTTCAATTTCCTCGGCGTGCTGCTGGGTGGCGTTGGCGTGGCGTATGCCATCGTCCATTTGCTCCCGGTTGAACTGCTGATCAATGTGAACACCGGCCATGGTCTGGCGATGGTGTTCTCGTTGCTCGCCGCGGCAATCGCCTGGAACCTGGGCACCTGGTACTTCGGTATCCCGGCTTCCAGCTCGCACACCTTGATCGGCTCGATCCTCGGTGTCGGCCTGGCCAACGCCTTGATCAACGATATTCCGTTGGCCGACGGCGTGAACTGGCAGAAAGCGATCGATATCGGCGCCTCGCTGGTGTTTTCGCCGATGGCGGGTTTCCTGGTCGCGGCACTGGTGTTGATCGGCCTTAAATGGTGGCGCCCGCTGTCGAAGATGCACAAGACGCCGGAACAGCGTCGCAAGATCGACGACAAGAAGCACCCGCCGTTCTGGAACCGCCTGATGTTGATCATGTCCGCCATGGCCATGAGCTTCGTGCACGGCTCCAACGACGGTCAGAAAGGTATCGGCCTGATCATGCTCGTGCTGATCGGTATCGTGCCCGCACAGTTCGTACTCGACCTGAACAGCACCACCTACCAGATCGAACGTACTCGCGATGCGACACTGCACCTGAGCCAGTTCTACCAGCGTAACTCCGCCACCCTCGGCGAGTTCCTGGCACTGGGCAAAAGTGTAGAAGGCGACCTGCCGGAAAAATTCAGCTGCAACCCGCAGCAGACCGAACCGACCATCGCTGCCTTGCTGCACACCCTTAAAGGTGTAACGGACTACCACTCGCTGCCGTCTGAAAGCCGCATCGAAGTTCGTCGCTACCTGCTGTGTCTGGACGACACCGCGAAGAAGGTCGCCAAGCTGCCGGGCCTTGAGTCCCGCGAAAAGGCTGACCTGGACAAGCTGCGCAAAGACCTGACCACCACCACCGAATACGCCCCGTTCTGGGTGATTCTGGCGGTGGCACTGGCCTTGGGTCTGGGCACCATGGTCGGCTGGAAACGTGTGGTACTGACCATCGGCGAGAAGATCGGCAAGCAAGGCATGACCTATGCCCAAGGCATGTCGGCTCAGATCACTGCTGCCACCATGATTGGCCTGGCCAACATTTTCAGCCTGCCTGTGTCCACCACTCACGTCCTGTCCTCGGGTGTGGCTGGCACCATGGTCGCCAACAAGAGCGGCCTGCAGGGTGGCACGGTTCGCACGATTCTGTTGGCTTGGGTGTTGACCTTGCCGGCGACGGTTGCGCTGTCGGCTGGTTTGTTCTGGCTGGCTTCGAAGGCGCTGGGTAGTTGATCGATAGCTGAAACGAGAAAGGCGCGATTCTTGGGGATCGCGCCTTTTTTTTGGTTTGGGTTTGGTTTGTGGGCATATCCGTTGCTGCGGGTGTTGCCGCTGGCGGTTTCGCTCTTACAGCGAGTCACCTTTTCCAAACGCCGAAAAGGTAACCCAAAAGGCTTTGCCCCGGCGTACGGCACTTCGCTGAGGCTCAGTGTTCCCTCGCTACGGTGTCCATCCGGGGGCATCGCCTACGGTTTGCTTCGCTGCACCTCCTCTCGATGTATGCGGCTGCGCCGCACGGCGCTGCGCGCCTACCCCCGGATGAACACCTCCGCTCGGCCTGCCGATGGGGCAAAAAATCAAAAGCCGAAGCAAGATCAAGAGCCAGATCAAAAGCCCCTCACCCTAGCCCTCTCCCGGAGGGAGAGGGAACTGACCGTGGTGTCTGGGGGAGCTACGCCGACTTGAAATACCGAGTCGAACCCAGATTCCGAAACAGATCAAAAGCCCCTCACCCTAGCCCTCTCCCGGAGGGAGAGGGGACTGGCCGAGGTGTTTGGGAGAGCTACGCCGACGTGAAATACCGAGTCGAACACACATTTTGAAAAGCTCAAAAATCGGCTCCCTCTTCCTCGGGAGAGGGCTGGGGTAAGGGGCGAATCCACCACAAACCCAAAGCCGACCACGCCCCGCCCTTCACCACTCAAGGCCGAGTGTCAGCTCGCCTGCTCTTGATCTTGATCCACGAACGACGTCGGCAGGCTGAGTGGAGGGATTGATCCGGGCGTGGGAGCGCAGCGACCGTTTGGCGCAGCCAAACACAGCGAGAGGAGGTGCAGCGAAGCAAACCGTAGGCGCTGCGCCCGGATCGATCCCGCAGCGAAGGAACCCCGAGCCCCAGCGAGCGGGCCGCACGTAGGAGCAAGCGTTTTTTGCTTACTTTTTTAGGCGCTTGTAAAAAAGTGAGTCGCCGTAAGGGCGAAACCGCCAGTGGCAACCTCCGAAAAAACGGATATACACACAAAACCACCCAAAGCCTGGTCGGCCCACAGGCCGCCAAGGCAAAAAAAAAGGGGCAACCGAAGTCGCCCCAAAATGCCTTGCGTGCTCATCAATCCAGAAGAATCACTTCTTGCGCTTATTCGCATCCTTCCAGATAAAAAATCCAAACCCTGCAAAAAACAGAACCATCAGCCCTACAGTCAGGACCCCGGCAAACACCACGTTATCGAAAAACATGACTGGCCTCCTGGCCCCTGCTCTGCTGCGATGGACCTAAGTTACCAAACACACAGGCGCACAAATTGACCGGGATCAATACCAGCAAGGAAGGGAGATAAAGGAGGGAAATTAAATGACCTGCATCAACAGATGCAGGGGCAGATCAACGCTTTTTCGGCTTGTTCTTCGACTTTTTCTTGGTTTTTCCCAGCGGCATCGCCTGCTCGAACGCCTGGCGCACTTCGTTAAGCCTCTTCTCTTTAATGTCATGCACACGCTTGGCGCGCTCAGTGCTGAGGTCAATCAGTTTGTCGTCTTGGCTCATGGCGTCAGTACATCACTTGAAAGAATCACAACTGCCACATCACCGGCAGGACTGCGCCAATAATGCAGCCTCAGCCGCGCGCTGACCAGCCGGCTAGCCTCCCGCGGTAAAACGCCTCAGATCTCGATATCGACCCACAAGCCCTGACGCGGCTGATCTTCCATCAGCGGCACCACCGGCACGGTGTTGTCGGCATTGAGTTCAGTGCCAGGCACCGCCAGGTGTTCTTCCGGGTCTTCATCGGCTTCGCGGCGACGGCGATCACGCTCCTGCTGGCGGCGCTGCTCTTCACGCGCCAGCAGTCGATCCTCTTCCGGATCGCGCTTTTGCAGATCGATCGTGCTTTCGTTGGAGCTTTCCTGCACCGGCACCACCGGCGGAATGTCCGGCCGCTGGCGGATCGGATCCTGCTGGGAAGTGATCGGCACAGCGCTCAGGGGGAGCATCGGTGGCAACATATAAAGGGTCTCCTGTCTGCAGGCTATCGGCTTGGGCGATGATGGCTTGAGCCGTCGGTCGCAAACTTGTGACCGGGTTGGCACTGTAGGAGCTGCCGCAGGCTGCGATCTTTTAATGGGACAACACGGGTTCCAAGTGTTCCCCCGAGATCAAAAGATCGCAGCCTTCGGCAGCTCCTACCCCAGTATTCCTTTGGCCTCAGGGTCGCATTCCGTTAAGATAGCCCGCTTTTTCAAGGTGGGAGTCAGGCAGCATGGCGCAGCAGTATCAACCGGGGCAACGCTGGATCAGTGACAGCGAAGCAGAGCTTGGTTTAGGCACCGTTCTGGCACAGGACGGCCGCTTGTTGACCGTGCTTTACCCGGCCACTGGCGAAACCCGCCAGTACGCGCTACGGAATGCGCCCCTGACCCGCGTGCGGTTCTCGCCGGGTGACAGCATTACCCACTTCGAAGGCTGGAAGATGACCGTGCAGCAAGTCGACGATGTCGACGGGCTGATGGTCTATCACGGTCTCAACGGGCAGAACGAAGCCGTCACCCTGCCGGAAACCCAGCTGTCGAACTTCATCCAGTTCCGTCTGGCCAGCGACCGTCTGTTCGCCGGGCAGATCGACCCGCTGGCGTGGTTCTCGCTGCGTTACAACACCCTCGAACACACCAGCCGCCAGTTGCAATCTTCGCTCTGGGGCCTGGGCGGCGTGCGTGCGCAACCGATCGCGCACCAGTTGCACATCGCCCGTGAAGTCGCCGACCGTATCGCGCCACGTGTATTGCTGGCGGACGAAGTGGGTCTGGGTAAAACGATCGAAGCCGGTCTGGTGATCCATCGCCAACTGCTCTCGGGCCGCGCCAGCCGCGTGCTGATCCTCGTCCCGGAAAACCTTCAGCACCAGTGGCTGGTGGAGATGCGCCGCCGCTTCAACCTGCAGGTCGCGCTGTTCGACGAAGAACGCTTTATCGAAAGCGATGCCAGCAACCCGTTCGAAGACACCCAACTGGCGCTGGTAGCGCTGGAATGGCTGGTCGACGACGAGAAAGCGCAGGACGCACTGTTCGCTGCCGGTTGGGATCTGCTGGTGGTCGACGAAGCGCACCACCTGGTCTGGCACGAAGAAAAGGCCAGCCCGGAATACACCCTGGTCGAGCAACTGGCGGAAACCATCCCGGGCGTGTTGCTGCTCACCGCTACCCCGGAACAACTCGGTCAGGACAGCCACTTCGCCCGTCTGCGCTTGCTCGATCCAAACCGTTTCCACGACCTGGCTGCGTTCCGCGCCGAGAGCGACAACTATCGCCCGGTGGCCGAAGCCGTGCAGGAGCTGCTCGACAAGGGCCGTCTCTCGGCCAAGGCACACAAGACCATTCAGGGTTTCCTCGGCAACGAAGGCGAAGCCTTGCTCACTGCGGTCAACGATGGCGACACCGAAGCCAGCGCGCGCCTCGTGCGTGAACTGCTCGATCGCCACGGCACTGGCCGCGTGCTGTTCCGTAATACCCGTGCTGCCGTGCAGGGTTTCCCGGAGCGCAAACTGCATCCGTACCCGCTGCCGTGCCCGGACGAATACCTCGAACTGCCGCTGGGCGAACACGCCGAGCTGTACCCGGAAGTCAGCTTCCAGGCGCAACCGGACGCCAGCGAAGAAGAGCGCTGGTGGAAATTCGACCCGCGCGTCGAGTGGCTGATCGATCAGCTGAAAATGCTCAAACGCACCAAAGTGCTGGTGATCTGCGCCCACGCCGAAACCGCGATGGACCTGGAAGACGCCTTGCGCGTGCGTTCCGGCATCCCGGCCACGGTGTTCCATGAAGGCATGAACATCCTTGAGCGTGACCGCGCCGCCGCCTACTTCGCGGATGAAGAGTTTGGCGCGCAAGTGCTGATCTGCTCGGAAATCGGCAGTGAAGGTCGTAACTTCCAGTTCGCTCATCACCTGGTGCTGTTCGATCTGCCGTCACACCCGGACCTGCTCGAGCAGCGTATCGGTCGACTCGACCGGATCGGCCAGAAGCACATCATCGAACTGCACGTGCCGTACCTGGAAACCAGCCCGCAAGAGCGCCTGTTCCAGTGGTACCACGAAGCGCTGAACGCGTTCCTCAACACGTGCCCGACCGGCAATGCCTTGCAGCATCAGTTCGGCCCGCGCCTGCTGCCGCTGCTCGAAGAGGCTGACGACGGCGAGTGGCAAGCGCTGATCGACGAAGCGCGCAGCGAGCGCGAGCGTCTGGAAGCCGAGCTGCACACCGGCCGTGACCGTCTGCTGGAGCTCAACTCCGGCGGCGCGGGCGAAGGTGAAGCGCTGGTCGAGGACATTCTTGAGCAAGACGATCAGTTCGCCCTGCCGATCTACATGGAAACCCTGTTCGACGCATTCGGCATCGACAGCGAAGACCATTCGGAAAACGCCCTGATCCTCAAGCCGAGCGAGAAGATGCTCGACGCCAGTTTCCCGCTGGGCGACGACGAAGGCGTGACCATCACTTACGACCGCAATCAGGCGCTGTCGCGCGAAGACATGCAGTTCATCACCTGGGAACACCCGATGGTGCAGGGCGGCATGGACCTGGTGCTGTCCGGTTCGATGGGCAACACCGCCGTCGCGCTGATCAAGAACAAGGCACTGAAGCCGGGCACCGTACTGCTGGAATTGCTGTATGTCAGCGAAGTGGTTGCCCCGCGTTCGCTGCAACTGGGCCGTTACCTGCCGCCGGCCGCCCTGCGCTGCCTGCTCGATGCCAACGGCAACGACCTCTCGGCTCGCGTCTCGTTTGAAACCCTGAACGACCAGCTGGAAAGCGTGCCGCGTGCCAGCGCCAACAAGTTCATCCAGGCCCAGCGTGATCAGCTGACGCCACGGATCAACGCCGGTGAAGACAAGATCGCCCCACGTCACGCCGAGCGCGTGGCCGAGGCCCGTCGCCGTCTGGCGGCCGACACCGACGAAGAACTGGCGCGCCTGACTGCGTTGCAAGCGGTCAACCCGACCGTGCGTGACAGCGAACTGGATGCGCTGCGCCAACAGCGTGAGCAGGGTCTGGCGATGCTGGATAAGGCTGCGTTGCGACTGGAAGCGATTCGGGTGTTGGTAGCGGGCTAAACTGCCCTGCTCCAGCGCTGAAAACAAGAAGGCCCGCAGTGATGCGGGCCTTTTTTGTTGCCTGTGATTTTTCAGCTGATGCTGATGGCTCTATCGCGAGCAGGCTCACTCCTACAGTTGGAATGTGTTCCCCTGTAGGAGTGAGCCTGCTCGCGATAGCGGTTAGGCAGTCGCTACTGCAACTTCTGGCTCAACCACAGCAACCAACCCTTCCTTCATCCGCTGCGCATCGCGCACAAAACACCGCGCCGCTAGAAACAGAAACACCATCGTCAGGAACAGCGCCACCGGTATCAGGTACATCGCATCATGCAACCCGACAGCCTTGAACGCCTCGGTCATCTGCTCAGCCCCGGCCGCCGCCATCGCGGTATGCGCAAAATGATCCGACAGACCACCGACCACCACCGGCCCCAAACCACCGCCGAGCAAATACAACCCGGCAAAGAACAGCGCCATCGCCGTCGCCCGCAGGCGCGGCTCGACCACGTCTTGAATCGCCGTGTAAACGCAGGTGTAGAAGTTGTAGGCAAACAGCCAGCCGACGCTGAACACCGCGACAAATACACCAATCTCAATGCGTCCTGAATGCAGCGCCCACGCCGTGCACAAGGTCGAGATAATCAGGCTGAACGCCGCGAACAACAGCCGCCCATTGGCCACACGCTGGTGAATCTTGTCAGCAATCCAGCCACCCAGCGTCAACCCGACCAGCCCGGTCACGCCAACGATCATGCCGGTGGCCACTGCCGCTTCCTGCAACGGCATGAGGAAATAGCGCTGCAGCATCGGCACCAGAAACGAGTTGCAGGCATAGGTCGCGAAGTTGAAGCACAACCCGGCCATCACCAGCCAGAGAAAGGTCGGCACCGCCAGAATCCGCCGGATCGGCTTGTCGACTTTCTCTTGCGAGACCTGCACGGTTTCCGCCGCACCGCGCTTCGGCTCTTTGATGAAGAACATGAAAATCGCCAGGATCAGCCCCGGTACCGCCGCAATGAAGAATGGCGCACGCCAGCTATCAAAGGCCTTGACCATCGCGCCGATGGTGAAGAACGCCAGCAATAGCCCCAGCGGCAGACCGAGCATGAAAATACCCATGGCCCGCGCCCGACGGTGTGCTGGAAACAGGTCACCGATCAGCGAGTTGGCCGCTGGCGCATAACTGGCTTCGCCGATGCCAATGCCCATGCGCACGATCAGGAAACTCCAGAAACTGCCGACCAGGCCGTTAACCGCCGTCAGCGCGCTCCACGTCGCCAGGCCCCAGCCCATCAGTTTGCTGCGCGAACCGGTGTCGGCCATCCGCCCCAGCGGCAATCCGGCGATGGCGTAAACAATGGTGAAGGCGGTGCCGACGATCCCCAGTTGAAAATCGCTGAGGTGCCATTCCATACGGATCGGCTCGATAATGATCGCTGGAATGGTGCGGTCGAAGAAGTTGAACAGGTTGGCAAGGAACAGCAGGAACAGAATGCGCCAGGCATTCGCCGCTTGGGTCGAGTTCTGCATGGGTCCGTCTCTTTATTGTTATAGGGCTTCACTGCCAACGCATCCGAGCCCGGAACCTGCAATCTAGTCAGCCATGACGTAGCTGTCTGTGATCATTCGTCTGCCTGATATCTGGCCATGGCACTGTAACGAAACGTAAGCCCTTGATAACGCTTGAATCCCCCGAAAAACGGGGCTTTTGCGGCAAAACCTTGCCACAAAAAAATAGTTTCACGCCCCCCTTCCCAACGCCGTGGCGAAGCCTAGAATAGCCGCCGGATCCGTCCGGATCTCCCGATCAATCCCTTTGATACCCCCGTCCATGTCCGAAGTCAGTCCGTGTCTGAATTGCGGTGCCTGTTGTTCCCATTTCCGTGTGTCTTTTTTCTGGGGTGAGTGCGCTTCCTCCGGCGGCACCGTGCCCGATGAACTGGTCACGCAGATCAGTCCGAGCCGGGTGGCGATGAACGGCACCGACTGCAAATCGCCACGCTGCACGGCGTTGGAAGGCGAAGTCGGCAGCGAGGTGAAGTGCTCGATTTATGAGTTGCGCTCCAGCCCCTGCCGCGAATTCGAATCGTCATGGGAACACGGTGAACAGAACGTCGATTGCGACAAGGCTCGCGCGCGTTTCGGCTTGCCGCCACTGCAACCGGACTGGGCGCAAATCCCTTTCGAACAGATCGCCTGAGCCGTTAGCGCCAATCGCTATGACGCTAATGCCGAAATCATTAGCGCCAATGTGCCACTACCCCTTGCACGGCAAAAACCGCCTCTATACTCCAGTCATTCGCCTGCGTTCACCGCGCAGTCAGGACGACTTCAGAGACGGGGCATGCTATGGAGTGGCTTGGTTTGCAGTTTGTTACCGAGCTGCCGGAGAGCGGGCAGGTCATTTTAGATTGCACACATAATCCCTTGCTGGTGCTGGTCGCCTATCTGGTTGCCTGCGCCGCTAGTTTTGCCACACTCGATATGGCCGAGCGGGTTGGACACGCCGAAGATCCGCCCTCGCAACGGCTGTGGCGCTGGATCGGCGCGACCTGCCTGGCCGGCGGCATCTGGGCCATGCACTTCATCGGCATGCTGGCGTTCCAGGCGCCGATCGAGATCCACTACGACCTGCCCATCACACTGTTTTCCCTATTGATCGCCCTGCTCGCCTCGTGGCTGGCCATGCACACACTGAGCGAAGCGCAGCCGAGTCTGGTGCACTACCTGAAAACCGCCATCGTTATTGGTCTGGGCATTGCTGGCATGCATTACGTCGGCATGGCGGCGATGGAGTCGAGCGCCACCGCTTATTACCAACCGACGCTGTTCGTGCTGTCGATCGCCATCGCCATCGGCGCCAGTTTCGCCGCCCTGTGGGTGGCCGGTTATCTGCGTGAAGGCAGCGGCCTGGTCCATCAGATGCTCAAATACAGCGCCGCTCTGATCCTCGGTGCCGGCATCTTCAGCATGCACTTCACCGGGATGGCGGCGCTGAACCTGGTCTTGCCAGCAAACAGCCTGCCATCGATAGCGGCTGAAACCAGCCATCTGCAATTGGGCCTGACGGTCGCGCTGATCACTTTGCTGATCCTTGGCAGTGCGATCAGCGCGGCGCTGGCCGACAAGAAACTGCAAAACAAGGAACACGACCTGCGCCGGGTCAATGCCCTGCTTAGCCAGCTCGATCAGGCGCGCATGTCGCTGCAACAAGTGGCCAACTACGATGCCCTGACCAACTTGATCAACCGACGCGGATTCAACCAGATCTTCGCCGAAAAACTCAGCCAGAAAACCAGCGAAGGCGGCATGCTCGCGGTGATGTTTCTCGACATCGACCACTTCAAGCGGATCAACGACAGCCTCGGCCATGACGCCGGTGACGAGCTGCTCAAGGTCATCGCCCAGCACATCAAAAGCTCGGTGCGCAGCCATGAAGACGTGGTTGCGCGCTTCGGCGGCGACGAGTTCTGCATCCTCATCAGCCTGCATGACCGCGAGGAAGCCCGCAACATGGCCCAGCGCATCATGCTCAAGATGAAAGAGCCGATCGAACTGGCCGGGCGGCGGATGGTGATGACCACCAGCATCGGCATCAGCCTGTTTCCGGAAGACGGCGCCACCTGCGAGGAACTGCTCAAGCACGCCGATCTGGCGCTGTATCAATCAAAGGGCGCCGGCCGCAACGGCCTGCACTTTTTCAATTCCAACCTGAAAAACCGCGCGACCCTGGAACTACAACTCGAAGAAGAGCTGCGCCACGCCTTGCGCGAAGAAAACGGCCTGATGCTGTATTACCAGCCGATTTTCGAACTCAAGACCGGGCGGGTGACCAAACTTGAGGCGCTGATTCGCTGGCAGCACCCGCTGCATGGCTTGCTGACCCCGGACCGCTTCATTGCCATTGCCGAAAACAACGGCCTGATCGCCGAGCTGGACAACTGGGTGCTGCGTCGTGCCTGCAAGGATTTGGGAGAGTTGTCGCGGCATGGCTGCGAAGAACTGAAAATCGCCTGGAACTGCTCACCGCTCAACCTCGCCCGGGAAGAACTGGCCATCGAAATCGAAGGTGCGTTGCGCACCGCCGGGGTCGCACCGGAACGCCTGGAACTGGAAGTCACCGAAAATGCGCTGATGGGCAACATCGCCAATACCCTGGTGCTGCTCCGGCAGATCCGTGCCCTCGGTGTATCACTGTCGATTGATGATTTCGGCACCGGCTATTCTTCGCTGGCTTATCTCAAGCGCCTGCCTCTGAACACGCTGAAGATCGACCGTTCGTTCATCCTCGACATCCCCACGGCCACGGCGGACATGGAGATCGTCCAGGCGATCATCGTCATGGCGCACACCCTGCATTTGCAGGTGGTCACCGAAGGCGTGGAAAGCCTGGAGCAGTACGAATTTCTTGAACGCTCGGGCTGTGATTTCATTCAGGGCTACCTGCTCAGCCGACCCGTGCCGCTGGACGAGCTGCGCCCGGTGCTGGAAGAAATCAATCAGCGCAAACATTCACATGCGGTCAATCCGTTGATTCTTGCGCGCGGTACATTTGCACCAGTGTCGCTGGATCCTGCGCCAAAAAGCCCTGCGCCCCATGCAGGCGCATCAGTTGTGCGGCCAATCCGCTGATCGGTGTCGCCGAACCCTGTTCGCGGGAGAATTTGACAGCGGTGTCGAGATCCTTGAGCAAGGTGCGCACGTGCCACTTGATCGGTTCGAAACGGCTTTCGGCCATTTGCGGCGCCAGAATCTGCAACGGTTTCGAATCGGCGAAACCGCCGGCCAACGCTTCGGCGATCAGGCTGGCATCGACGCCGGCCTGCTCGGCCAGCGCCACCACTTCGGCGATCACCAGCGCATTGCAGGCAACGATCATCTGGTTGCAGGCCTTGGTCACTTGCCCCGCGCCGATGCCGCCCATGTGCGTGACCCGCTGACCGAGATTGAGCAGCACCGGGCGCACGCGTTCAAGGTCCGCGGCCTCGCCGCCGACCATGATTGCCAGACTTCCCGCCTCGGCGCCGACCACGCCGCCGGACACCGGAGAATCCAGCCAGGCCATGCCGCTTTTCTCGGCCAGTTGCGCCGCCATCTCGCGCGTGGCGGTCGGTTCGAGGCTGGAAAAGTCCACCAGCAACTGGGCACTTTTCGCACCCTCGGCGATACCGCCGTCGCCAAATACCACCTCACGCACCACCGCCGTATCGGCCAGGCATAACATCACGATGTCCGCGTGTTCGCACAAGTCGGCGGGACTCGCCACCTGCCGGGCACCGGCTTCGACCAGTGGCGCGCACTTGGCCGGGTTGCGGTTCCACACCGTCAGCGGGTAACCCGCCGCCAACAGACGCCGGCACATGGGCAGGCCCATCAGACCGATTCCGGCGAACCCCAACGAAGGTAGCGTTGACATCATTTTGCCTCTTTTCGATTAAAGATCGCCGAATAATGGCCGATTCATCAACGATCAGGAAAGGATTCCCCCCAGCGACAGTCAGGCCAAATCCCTGACGCTCGGGCTCAATTCGCGCAAATAAAGACGCGAGATCTTATTCCGTGAGGTTCGCAGGCAACTGGCCCGCGAGCCAACCCAGTCCAGGTATATGGCGCACAATGACTTCTAAAAACAATCCCGCCACTGCGGTATCCGATCTGACTTTGAGCCATGCAGCCAACAGCCCCTCATCGTCGAAGCCATTGGCCCCGTCGCGCCCGCTGTCGACTCAGCAATACCTGTACTTCACCGAAACCAATACCGACCGCATCCTCGACAACCTCGACGGCCTGCGTGATCTGGTGTTCCCGCGCCCGCCGCATCTGGAAGGCGACAACGAGCAGCACAACGATCAGGAATTCCCCTCGGTGTGCCTGATCGGCCTCGGTCGCTGCGGCTCGAACATCGCCCTCGATGTCGCGGAGCTGGTGTACAACGCACGCAAGTTCTACCTCAACGAATTCAACAACGAAGACCGTGCGGCAGATCGCCGACTGGCCGACAAGGGCTACAGCCCGGCGCAGTGGATCAAGAACAACCTGCGCATCGGCCCGAACAAATCGACCAAACCGGTGTTTCTGGTCGAACCGCTGGTGATGCTCGGCGACCTCGACAAGGACATCGCCGGGCGCATCCGTTTCTCGCGCAAAGGCGAGAAAAGCGGCTTCCTGCGCGACTACAGCAAAATGAAGATCATGGACTTGTCCGAAGTCCACGCCGGCGGCGCCGGTAACGCGCCGATCCTCGGCCAGTACCTGGCGAAGATCATCCTCAACAAGGACACCCAGCGCTTCTCCAGCCCTGACTGGAAAATGATTCACTCGTACCTGATCGACAGCTGCGGCATCAAGGCCAACCAGTCGCGCCTGTACTTCTCGATCTTCAGTGCCGGCGGCGGTACCGGTTCCGGCATGGCGTCGGAATTCGGTCTGGCCCAGCAGCACTCGTACATGAACAAGACGTTCGACACCAAGCCGATGGACGAGCATGACGGCAAGAGCGGTCATTCGTTCGTCTTCGAACCGATCTTCACCAGCGGTATCTGCGTGTTGCCGAACATTTCCGATCACCGCAGCGAAATGTCCGAGGCGCTGCACATCAACGCCGGACGTCTGCTTTGCAAATACCTCTCGGAAGAATGGGATTTCTCCTACAACTTCGCCAACGAAGACAGCAGCGAAGCCAGCGTCATGGGCCGTATCCGCCCATGGAACGCAATGATGCTGATCTCCAACGACATCATGCGTTACGCCGAAGAGAGCGATGACGGCAACATCCAGAACATTGATGTCAATGCCATGGAAAAGCACGCCAACCAGTACATCTCGCAGCAGATCTTCAACATTCTGACGGCGCAGGCGGTAACGACGGACTACGATCAGAACTATTTCCGCCGCGCCGGCATCGACATCGGTGAGACCATTCGCCTGGATGCCAACGATCTGTTCATGAGTCTGGCCGGCCCGGTGGCAATTGCCTACGCCGAATCAGTGGTGCCGGAAACCCCGCCGCCGAGCAGCGACAAATTCAAGGTGTTCGACAAAGAGCCACAGCGTCTGAACATCGATGACCTGTTCTTCCGCTCGATCGACCTGCCGCACTTCAACAAAGTGACGCAGGCGATCGAAGGCATCAGCCTGTTGCCGATCGAATCCAAGCGTTATCGCGCTTCGCTGGAGCAGTACAAGAACTCCGGCTACGACGCCGCCGCCCTGCACGACCTGCACTTCTTCAAGAACTGCTCGTCGGTGGTGTCGATTGTCTCGCTGCCGAAAGACTACAAACTGTCGTACATGGACCTGAACCGGTTGAAGACTCACCTCAACAGCCTGTTCCCCAACACTACGCTCAAACGTTATGCGCTGGTGATCGGCGCTTCGGCCAACCTGTCGCTGACAACCCTGATCGCCAAGAGCCCGTGCCTGTCGGACGACTTCCTGACTTTGATCGTGGCGTTCATCAAGCGCTGCTTCGCGAAGAACCCGTACCGTTTCGACGAGACCCTGGACAACTCGATCCTTGATTTCATCATCAACGAAGAATTCGACGAAGACCGCATCGACGACCTGCTTAACGAATTCGAGAACCCGGCGAAGATCCTCGACACCAACTGGTACGCGATCAAGCCGATGTATGAGAAGAAATACCGCGAGCTGATCAACGACAAAGAGAAGTTTGTCTCGATCAATGACATTCGTTTGTCGCGTGATTGCGTGAAGAAGTCGATCAAGTATCTGCGAGAGATTTATCGTCACCGGATTGGCAAGACCAAGGTTATTTCGCTGAATAACCATACCGGGAAGTCGTTCTCGGTCTGACGCCTGACCGAGTCGCTCCAATCGCTGGCAAGCCAGCTCCCACAAGGTCCGGGTGAACACAAATTTTGTGAACAACACCAAAACTGTGGGAGCTGGCTTGCCAGCGATGAGGCCCTGAAACTCACTGAAGATTTCAGCCTTTCCAATATCCAGAAACAATTAAGCAGCCGTTAGGCTGCTTACTAAACTGTTCCCGTTACGTTTACGTCACCGTGAGGCCACCGTCGCTTGTGGTGTTTCTCTACGGCAACGTGCCATCACGCTACTCCGCTACACACTTTTCGCTGACGACAGGTCGCACCATCAAGGTGCAGCATCAGCTGCGCCTGCCCTTTCCTGGATCAGAATCCACGGCGAAACCACCACCGCCCAGAGCTGCGGATCGCGTTCGAAAAGATCCAGCGCCCGCGTCTCAGACAGCTTGGCGACTTTGTCTTCAGCCAGCCAGGCAGCCACTTTCTCGCCCTCATCCGACGCCACGGCCTCGGCGGCAGCGATCAAATCAAGGCTCGGGTCGACCCACAATAGGGCACCCTTGGCGAAGAACGGCTCCAACTCTTTCCAGGTAATAGATGCGGTTTCACCAAGCAGCTTGGCATAGAGGGTGCTAGGTTCTTGATTCATGGGTGCTGTCCGGAAAAGAAATCGACGCGAATAATAACGTTGGTGGTCCGCCAGCAAAACCCGGTTGCAAATGGCTGTACCGAACGAAAAGAGCAGGAACGCCAAGGAATGCTGCTGATTGGGATATATGCCCACGAACGCCCCGCCGCAATTCTGTCTTTTTCATTCAAAAATGCGACACCCCCAAGTTTTGCCCCTCGGCGCCCGCTTCCCAGGCTGACAACCGGCGCTCTACACTGTACCGGTACAGTTGCCGGGGGCATTTCCGGAGGGTATCGCAAAGATATCTGACCCGGTTCTGCTGCTACGGCGCCAGAACTCAAAAAAATTACAACAGTAAGAGTGGAGCACTATGACTAAGGCTACTAAGCAGATTTCCAAACTGTTTGCCGCTATGGTTCTGGCCGGGGTTGCCAGCCATTCGTTCGCAGCTGACACCATCAAAATCGGTATCGCCGGTCCTAAAACCGGTCCAGTAGCCCAGTACGGCGACATGCAGTTCAGCGGCGCGAAAATGGCCATTGAGCAAATCAACGCCAAGGGCGGCGTCGACGGCAAGAAACTCGAAGCCGTTGAATACGACGATGCCTGCGATCCGAAACAAGCGGTAGCGGTCGCGAACAAGGTCGTCAACGACGGCGTCAAGTTCGTCGTCGGTCACCTGTGCTCCAGCTCCACTCAACCGGCTTCGGACATCTACGAAGACGAAGGCGTGATCATGATCACCCCGGCTGCCACCAGCCCGGACATCACTGCCCGTGGTTACAAAATGGTCTTCCGCACCATCGGTCTGGACAGCGCCCAGGGCCCTGCCGCCGGTAACTACATTGCCGATCACGTGAAACCGAAAATCGTTGCCGTCCTGCACGACAAGCAACAATACGGTGAAGGCATCGCCACCGCCGTTAAAGCGACCCTCGAGAAGAAAGGCACCAAGGTTGCCGTGTTCGAAGGCGTCAACGCCGGCGACAAGGACTTCTCCTCGATCATCGCCAAACTCAAGCAAGCCAACGTCGACTTCGTTTACTACGGCGGCTACCACCCGGAGCTGGGCCTGATCCTGCGTCAGTCGGCCGAAAAAGGCCTGAAAGCCAAGTTCATGGGTCCGGAAGGCGTGGGTAACGACTCCATTTCGCAGATCGCCAAAGACGCTTCCGAAGGTCTGCTGGTAACCCTGCCGAAATCCTTCGACCAGGATCCGGCCAACATCGCCCTGGCGGATGCATTCAAGGCGAAGAAAGAAGATCCGAGCGGCCCGTTCGTGTTCCCTTCCTACTCGGCGGTTGAAGTGATTGCCGGCGGTATCACTGCGGCCAAATCCGAAGACCCTGCCAAAGTGGCCGAAGCCATTCACGCTGGCACCTTCAAAACCCCGACTGGCGACCTGAGCTTCGACGCCAAGGGCGACCTGAAGGACTTCAAATTTGTGGTTTACGAGTGGCACTTCGGCAAACCGAAAACTGAAGTTTCGCCTCAGTAAGGCGCTGCCTGACTGACTGCCAATAAAGCCCACGGCGTGCCGTGGGCTTTGTTTTACGAATGTATGGGCCGCGCTGGCGTGATCCGCCAGTCTCCCCACCTGAAAATCTCAAAACCGTCATCAGCGGTTCGCTGGCAAAACCCGGATTCGAAGTGGATAAAGATCCACGGGGCCGGGCGGGAAAATGACTCCACCAGTGAAATGCGTATCAGGTTTTTAGGAGCGTTGTAATGCCTGACCTCTATCACTTCTTCCAGCAGCTGGTTAATGGTCTGACCATTGGCAGCACGTATGCCCTGATTGCCATCGGCTATACGATGGTTTACGGCATCATTGGAATGATCAACTTCGCCCATGGCGAGGTGTACATGATCGGTTCCTACGTGGCGTTCATCGCCATCGCCGGGCTGGCCATGATGGGAATCGACAACGTCCCGCTGTTGATGACCGCAGCCTTCATTGCGAGCATCGTTGTCACCAGTTCGTACGGTTACAGCATAGAACGGATCGCCTACCGCCCCCTGCGCGGCAGCAACCGTCTGATCCCGCTGATCTCCGCCATCGGCATGTCGATCTTCCTGCAGAACACAGTTCTGCTGGCGCAAGACTCCAAGGACAAATCCATCCCCAACCTGATCCCCGGGAACATTTCCTTCGGGCCAGGTGGCGCACATGAAGTGCTGATTTCCTACATGCAAATCGTGGTGTTCGTGGTGACTTTGATCGCCATGCTCGGCCTGACGCTGTTCATCTCCCGCTCTCGCCTGGGCCGCGCCTGCCGCGCCTGCGCCGAAGACATCAAGATGGCCAACCTGCTCGGCATCAACACCAACAACATCATCGCCCTGACCTTCGTCATTGGTGCTGCGCTGGCGGCCATCGCGGCCGTACTGCTAAGCATGCAATACGGCGTGATCAACCCGAACGCCGGTTTCCTCGTCGGCCTCAAAGCCTTCACCGCTGCGGTACTCGGCGGCATCGGCAGCATCCCCGGCGCCATGCTCGGCGGGTTGGTGCTGGGGGTGGCAGAAGCGTTTGGTGCCGATATCTTCGGCGACCAGTACAAGGACGTCGTGGCTTTCGGCTTGTTGGTTCTGGTGCTGTTGTTCCGTCCGACCGGCATTCTGGGCCGTCCGGAGGTTGAGAAAGTATGACTAGAAATCTTAAACAGGCGCTGTTCAGTGCGCTCTTGGTTTGGGCAGTTGCGTATCCTGTGCTCGGACTGAAACTGACCATCGTCGGCATCAACCTCGAAGTGCACAACACCAGCCCGATGATTCTGGCGACCATCGCCATCTGCTCGGTGCTGATGTTCCTGCGGGTGCTGTTCAACCAGCAGATCAGCAAGGCGTGGAAATCCTCGCCGGGCCTGCCGTTGATCCCGGCCAAGGCCAGCAACTTCCTGACCCTGCCGACCACGCAACGCTACTTCATCATTGCGCTGATCATCGGTGCACTGGTGTGGCCGTTCTTCGGCTCGCGTGGTGCGGTGGACATCGCAACCCTGATCCTGATCTACGTGATGCTTGGCCTCGGGCTGAACATCGTCGTCGGTCTGGCCGGTCTGCTCGACCTCGGTTACGTCGGCTTCTACGCCGTCGGCGCCTACAGCTACGCGCTGCTGTCGCACTACTACGGCTTGAGCTTCTGGATCTGCCTGCCGATTGCCGGCCTGATGGCGGCGACGTTCGGCTTCCTGCTGGGCTTCCCGGTGCTGCGTTTGCGCGGTGACTATCTGGCGATCGTGACCCTTGGTTTCGGCGAGATCATCCGTCTGTTCCTGCGTAACCTGACCGACATCACTGGCGGTCCGAACGGCATCAGCAACATCGAGAAACCGACGTTCTTCGGCCTGACTTTCGAACGTAAAGCAGCGGAAGGCATGCAGACCTTTCACGAATACTTCGGCCTCGAATACAACTCGATCAACAAGGTGATTTTCCTCTACCTCGTTGCCCTGTTGCTGGCGCTGGCGGCGCTGTTCGTCATCAACCGCCTGCTGCGCATGCCGATCGGCCGCGCGTGGGAAGCGCTGCGTGAGGATGAGATCGCCTGCCGTGCATTGGGTCTGAATCCGACGATCATCAAGTTGTCCGCGTTCACTCTCGGTGCTGCGTTCGCCGGTTTCGCCGGTAGCTTCTTCGCTGCCCGTCAGGGTCTGGTGACCCCGGAGTCGTTCACCTTCATCGAGTCGGCGATCATCCTCGCCATCGTCGTATTGGGTGGCATGGGCTCGCAGTTGGGCGTGATTCTGGCCGCTGTGGTAATGATCCTGCTGCCGGAAATGATGCGTGAGTTCAGCGAGTACCGCATGTTGATGTTCGGTGCGCTGATGGTGTTGATGATGATCTGGCGTCCACAAGGTCTGCTGCCGATGCAACGCCCACACATGGAGTTGCGAAAATGAGCCGCGAGATCCTTAAAGTCGAAAACCTGAGCATGCGCTTCGGCGGCTTGCTGGCGGTCAACGGCGTGGCCCTGACCGTCAAAGAGAAACAGGTGGTGGCACTGATCGGGCCCAACGGCGCCGGCAAGACCACCGTGTTCAACTGCCTGACCGGTTTCTATCAGCCAACCGGCGGTAGCATCCTTTTGGACGGCGAGCCGATTCAAGGCCTGCCGGGCCACAAGATCGCCCTCAAAGGCGTTGTGCGGACCTTCCAGAACGTGCGCCTGTTCAAGGACATGACGGCGGTCGAGAACCTGTTGATCGCCCAGCACCGTCACCTGAACACCAACTTCCTGGCCGGCCTGTTCAAGACCCCGGCGTTCCGCAAAAGCGAGCGCGAGGCCATGGAGTTTGCCGAGTACTGGCTGGAAAAGGTCAACCTCAAAGAGTTCGCCAACCGTACCGCCGGCACCCTGGCTTACGGTCAGCAACGACGTCTGGAAATCGCTCGCTGCATGATGACCCGTCCACGGATCCTCATGCTCGACGAACCGGCCGCCGGCCTGAACCCGAAAGAAACCGAAGACCTCAAGGCGCTGATCGGCGTGCTGCGTGAAGAGCACAACGTCACCGTGCTGTTGATCGAACACGACATGAAACTGGTCATGAGCATTTCCGACCACATCGTCGTGATCAACCAGGGCACGCCTCTGGCTGACGGCACGCCGGAACAGATCCGCGACAATCCTGAAGTGATCAAAGCCTACCTGGGGGAAGCGTAAATGCTGCAGTTCGAAAACGTTTCCACCTTCTACGGCAAGATCCAGGCCCTGCACAGCGTCAACGTCGAAGTCCGTCAGGGCGAGATCGTGACCCTGATCGGCGCCAACGGTGCCGGCAAGTCCACGCTGCTGATGACGCTCTGCGGTTCGCCGCAGGCGCACAGCGGCAGCATCCGTTACATGGGTGAGGAACTGGTCGGCCAGGACTCGTCGCAGATCATGCGCAAGAGCATCGCCGTGGTGCCGGAAGGTCGTCGGGTGTTTGCCCGTCTGACCGTTGAAGAAAACCTGTCCATGGGCGGTTTCTTCACCGACAAGGGCGACTATCAGGAGCAAATGGACAAGGTCCTCGGCCTGTTCCCGCGCCTGAAAGAACGCTTCAACCAGCGCGGCGGCACCATGTCCGGCGGCGAACAGCAAATGCTCGCCATCGGCCGTGCGCTGATGAGCAAGCCGAAACTGCTGCTGCTCGACGAGCCGTCGCTGGGCCTGGCACCGATCATCATCCAGCAGATCTTCGACATCATCGAACAACTGCGCAAGGACGGTGTGACGGTGTTCCTGGTCGAGCAGAATGCCAACCAGGCGCTGAAAATCGCTGACCGCGCGTACGTTCTGGAGAACGGTCGTGTGGTCATGCAAGGCACCGGTGAAGCATTGTTGACCGACCCGAAAGTACGCGAGGCGTACCTCGGCGGTTGATGTATTTCAGCCACAAAAAACGGCCTTCGGGCCGTTTTTTTGTGCCTGCACGATTTTCAGATTCTCCAAAAATCCCTTGTAGGAGTGAGCCTGCTCGCGATGGCGTCGTGTCATTCAACATCGCCGGTATCTGACATGACGCCATCGCGAGCAGGCTCACTCCTACAGGGTTTTGCGTTTTTCCAAAAAGATTTTTAGCGGGCTGTAACGCAACGCCACCTCGTTTCTCTAGTGGGGTAAGCAAGCGCATAACGCTTGTAAAAACCCTGAACAAGACTGGAGAAACATCATGACTGCTACCACTCGCACCCTGTCCGCCACTGCCTTGGTTCTGGCCCTCGGTTCTGCCCTGAGCATGACCGCTGTATCGACCGTCCACGCTGCTGACGCCGACATGGAAAAATGCTTCGGCGTGGCCATGAAAGGCAAGAACGACTGCGCCGCAGGTGCAGGCACTACCTGTGCCGGCACCGCAAAAATGGACTATCAGGCCAACGCCTGGAAACTCGTTCCTAAAGGCACCTGCGCTACCACTGAAAGCAAAACCTCGCCGACCGGTTTCGGTCAGATGGATGCCTTCAAAGCCAAGTCCTGATCTGCGAACTGCCTGAGTGACGATCATGCTCACTATCAATGACCATGCCCAATCCCGCACTCAGGCAGCCCGCACCGGGCTCCCGCCCCGTGCCGGACTGGGGCTCAAGACCGGGCACTTTCGTGAAGTGCTCGGTTCATCACCGGACATCGGCTTCTTCGAAGTCCACGCCGAAAACTACATGGTCGACGGCGGTCCGTTTCATCATTTTCTCGGTTTGATCCGCGAGCAGTATCCGCTGTCGCTGCACGGTGTCGGCTTGTCCATCGGTGCCGAAGGACCTCTGGATAAACCACATCTTCAGCGTCTTGCCGAACTGATTCGACGCTATCAACCGCAATCCTTTTCCGAACATCTGGCCTGGTCGAGCCATGGCCCGATGTTTCTCAATGACCTGCTGCCGCTGGCCTATGACACGGCGACGCTGATCCGCGTCTGCGAACATATCGATCTGGTACAGAGCACGCTTCAACGGCCGATGCTGCTGGAGAATCCTGCGACTTATCTGGCGTTCGAGCGTTCGACGATCGATGAGGCGGAGTTCATCGCCGAGGTCATCCGCCGCAGCGGTTGTGGTCTGTTGCTGGACATCAACAATGTCTACGTTTCCTGCGTGAACCATCAGCGTGATCCGCTGGCCTATCTCGATGCCCTGCCCTTGCACAGGGTTGGCGAGATTCATCTGGCCGGGTTTGCCGAAGATTGCGACAGCCTCGGCGACCGTTTGCTGATCGATGATCACGGCGCGCCGATCGATCAAGCCGTCTGGGCTTTGTACCGGCAAGTGCTGCAGCGTGTTGGCCCGGTAGCAACGTTGATCGAACGCGACAATCAAGTGCCAGCATTCGAGGTGCTACTGGCGGAAGCTCAGCAAGCTGATGCGCTTTTGCTGGATGCCGGAGCACGCACATGAGCACTCAACGCGCTTTCGCTGCAGCGCTCATCGACACGCGGCTGCCTTGCCCCGAAGGCCTGTGCAGTGCCAACGGCGCTGATCCGGCGAGCCGTTTCGCGGTGTATCGCAATAACGTGCAAGGTTCGCTGATCAATGCGTTGGGCGACAGCTATCCGGTGGTTGCGCAATTGGTGGGCGACGAATTTTTCCGTGCCATGGCGGCCGTTTTCGTACAGCAGGAACCGCCGCAAAGTCCGTTGATGAGTTGCTACGGCGAAGCGTTCGCGGACTTCATTGCAGCGTTTGAACCAGCCGGTAGCGTGCCTTATCTGGCAGACGTGGCACGCCTTGAGCACCTGCGCACCCTCGCCTATCACGCAGCCGACGCCCTGCCCGTCCGGCCAGAAGAAATCACAGCAGCGCTGACTGATGCGCAAACGCTGAGTGAACTGCGCCTTGACCTTCATCCCTCCCTGCACCTGCTCGACTCAGCCTTTGCCGTGGTTGCGATCTGGGGCGCACATCAGCACGACTCGACGCTGGAGGGAATCGACGTCAACCAAAGGCAACACGCCATGGTGTTGCGCAATGGCCTGGACGTCGAAGTGTTTGCCCTCGACCCCGGTGCCAGCAGGTTTATCCGCAACCTGATCGATGGCCAGCCACTGCTGGCAGCGGCTGAAAACAGCCCTGAGTTCGATCTCACGCAAACCCTCGGCTTGCTGATCGCGCGCAACGCCATTACCCACTTGAGTAACAAGGAACTGCCATGAAAACGCTCATCACCCGCGCCATCGCGCTGCTGGAAAAAATCCCTCACAGTCTGATCGCATTCATTGCACGTTTCTCGATCGCCGCGGTTTTCTGGAAGTCCGGGCAGACCAAGGTTGAAGGCCTGGCCATCGACCTGATCGACGGCACCTTTCAACTCGGCTGGCCACGGCTGGCCGACTCGACCATCCCGTTGTTCAAGAGCGAATACCACGTACCGCTGCTGTCGCCAGAGATTGCCGCGCACATGGCGGCGTTCGCCGAACACTTTTTTCCACTGCTGATCCTGATCGGCTTCGCTACGCGGTTTTCGGCGCTGGCGTTGTTGGGCATGACCCTGACCATTCAGTTTTTTGTCTATCCGGATGCTTATCCAACCCACGGCACCTGGGCGGCGGTGTTGCTGTACTTGATGACGACGGGGCCGGGCAAGTTGTCGATTGATCATTTGATTGCCCGCCGCTTCGCAAAATAAACACAAGCTTTGTGGGAGGATGTCAGCGCTGGAGGCGGTCCAGCGCTTCGCCACTGCGCTTGAACCAGCCGATCAAATAGTCCGCCAGCACCTGCGTGCGTTTCGGCAAGCCGCCCTGATACGGATGCACCAGGTACATCGGCATGCGCCGGGTCTGAAAATCGCGCAGGAGCCAGCGCAATCGGCCGTCAGCCAATTCCGCTTGCAGTAAATAGGAGGGCAATCGCGCGATACCAGCGCCGCTGAGCGCGGCTTTCTTGAGCAGGTTGTAATGGTTGCTGGCAAACGGTCCTGACACGCGAACCCGCAGCAATTCATGCTGCTGGTGATACAGCCATTCCTCGCGCCCGCTGTAATGGCTGTTGAGCAAACAGCGATGTTCGGCCAGTGCTTGCGGTGTCAGCGGTTCACCGAAACGCTCGAGATAAGCCGGGCTGGCGCAGGTCATTTCCTGCCAGGCCAGCAACGGTTTGGCCACCAGTCGCTGGTCATTGGCCACCTCGCTGCGGATCGCCAGATCAAAGCCGTCCCGGGACAGATCGCGATAACTGTTGTTCAGCTCCAGTTCGATCTGCACCTCGGGATACTTCTGCGAGAACTCCAGCAACAAGCCATCGAAGAAGGTTTCCCCCAGCGATACCGGAACCGTCATACGCACGGGCCCGGCCATGTCGTCCTTCAATCGCGCCAATGCCTGACGCGCTTTTTCGACCTGGACTACAAGCGCCTGCGCCTGCGGCAATAACGCAGCGCCCGCCGCCGTCAGGCTCAGGCGTCGAGTGGTGCGTTGCAGCAACACCACGGAAAACTGCGCTTCGAGTTGGCTGATGCGCTTGGACAACTGCCCCTTACTGCAGCCCAATTGCTGCGCCGCCAAGGTGAAACTGCCGGCTTCAATCAGCACGGCGAACGCCGCCAGATCATCCATTTCACTCATGGATTGTTTCCATTTGAAAACCAAAGGTTGCCTATTAGTGCGCTTATCCGCAGAAAAAACCACTTTAGACTGAAACCTCGTTCAATCACTTGAGGTACGGCTCGATGAAAATTCTGTTGATAGGCGCTGGTGGCACCATCGGTTCGGCCGTGGACAAAGAACTGTCGCAACGCCACGAAGTCATTCGTATCGGTCGCAAAAGCGGCGATTTCAAGGTCGATATCAGTGACAGCGCATCGATCCGCAAACTGTTCGAACAGACCGGCAAGTTCGATGCACTGGTGTGCGCGGCGGGCAACGTGACCTTCGCCCCGCTTGGTGAGATGAATGAAGACAGCTTCGCCCTCGGTCTCAAAGACAAACTGATGGGCCAGGTCAATCTACTGCTGATCGGCCGCGAATTCGCCAACGATGGCGCTTCGTTCACCTTCACCACTGGCGTGCTCAGCCACGATCCGATCCGCAGCGGCGCATCCGCAGCGCTGGTCAACGGCGCCCTCGACAGCTTCGTCCGCGCCGCCGCCATCGAGTTGCCGCGCGGCTTGCGCGTGAACTCGATCAGCCCGACTGTGCTCCTCGAAGCCATGGGCAGCTACGCCCCGTATTTCCGTGGTTACAAACCGGTTCCTGCAGCGGATGTGGCATTGGCCTACGCGAAAAGTGTCGAAGGCTTGCAGACAGGTCAGACATTTCACGTGGGCTAAACCCTTGTGATGAACGGTCAGGCTGCGTAACGTGGCGGCACTTGTCTGGAGAGCCGAAGATGCGTGTTGCCCGTTCGTTAGCCGTTGTTGCCCTGCTGCCGTTGTTTGCCGCTTGCCAGTTGTTCGATGGCCAGCGAGAAAGTGCCTCGCACGTCGGGCAGACGCGGATGCAGGGGCAACTGACCGCCGCTGACGGCAAACTGGTGTTCCAGCCGTGTCAGGAACAGCGCCAACTTGTCGTCAATGACATCGGTGGCACCAGCATTCTGCAGGAAGCCGCGACGCTCGCTGATGAGCAAGGCAAGCTGTTCGCCGATGTGCGCGGCAAGGTCGCTGGCGACCGTCTCGATCTGACTCAGTTGTACCGCGTCGAGCGCTCCGGCACAGCCTGCGACGATCCCAATTTCAAACTGCTGATCCTGCGCGCCGCCGGCCATGGCCCGGAATGGAATGTCAAAGTCAGCGGCAAAGGCATGGTCATCGACCGCGACGGCCAGCCACCGCTTGCCGTACCGTATGTCGAAGAACAGCTGGGCGACGGCCGCTTCAACCTCAGCAGTGAGGCCAACAATCAGCGCATCGAATTGTGGGTCGCGCCGCAACGCTGCGTCGACAGCAGCACCGGCAGCGTGCAGCACATGAGCGCCGAGTTGCGCATCGACGGCCAGGTGCAGCGCGGTTGCGGGTATTTCGGCGGATCGCGCAACGACTGAGCGTTTTAGCCTCACCGGATCCGGCCTTTGCGGCTTATAATCGCGGCCTTCAAACGCCCTGGCGCAGTTGTGCGCCCCGCGAACCCGGATCCTCGCCATGTTACGAATCACTGAACTCAAGCTGCCAATCGACCATCCCGAAGAAGACCTGCGCCCTGCCATCGTGCAGCGCCTGGGCATCGCCAGCGATGACTTGCTCGATTTCACCTTGTTCAAGCGCAGCTACGACGCGCGCAAAAAGTCCTCCGAACTGTGCTTCATCTACACCATCGACCTCAGCGTGCGCGACGAGGCCAAGGTGTTGGGCAAGTTCGCCGACGACCGTAACGTCAACGTGGCACCGGATGTCAGCTACAAATTTGTTGGCCAGGCGCCAAGCGACCTGAACCAGCGTCCGATCGTCGTCGGTTTTGGCCCGTGCGGGATCTTCGCCGGCCTGCTGCTGGCGCAAATGGGCTTCAAACCGATCGTTCTCGAACGCGGCACCGAAGTTCGCCAGCGCACCAAAGACACCTGGGGCCTGTGGCGTAAAAGCGTGCTCAACCCGGAATCCAACGTGCAGTTTGGCGAAGGCGGTGCGGGGACGTTCTCCGACGGCAAGCTGTACAGCCAGATCAAGGACCCGAAGTTCCTCGGCCGCAAAGTCCTGCACGAGTTCGTCAAGGCCGGCGCACCGGAAGAAATCCTCTACGTCAGCAAGCCGCACATCGGTACGTTCCGTCTGACCGGCATGGTTGAAAACATGCGCGAGCAGATCCGCGAACTGGGCGGCGAAGTGCGCTTCCAGGAACGCGTCACTGATGTGCTGATCGAAGACGGCCAACTGGTCGGCGTCGAACTGGCCAGCGGCGAAACCCTGCATTCGAAACACGTGGTTCTGGCCCTCGGCCACAGCGCCCGCGACACTTTCCGCATGCTCCACAGCCGCGGCGTGTTCATGGAAGCCAAACCGTTCTCGGTGGGTTTCCGCATCGAACACCCGCAATCGCTGATCGACCGTGCGCGTCTGGGCAAGTACGCCGGCCACCCGAAACTCGGCGCTGCCGACTACAAACTGGTGCACCACGCCAAGAACGGCCGTTCGGTCTACAGCTTCTGCATGTGCCCGGGCGGCACCGTGGTCGCGGCAACGTCCGAGCCGAACCGCGTGGTCACCAACGGCATGAGCCAGTATTCGCGTAACGAGCGCAACGCCAACTCCGGCATTGTTGTCGGCATCACCCCGGAAGTCGATTATCCGGGCGGCCCACTGGCCGGGATCGAGTTGCAAGAGCGCCTGGAATCCCACGCCTTCATCCTTGGCGGCAGCGATTACAAAGCGCCGGCACAACTGGTTGGCGACTTCATCAACGACATCCCTTCAACCGAACTGGGCGAAGTCGAGCCATCGTACAAACCGGGTGTGGCGCTGGGTGATCTGGCCTTGGCCTTGCCGGATTTTGCCATTGAGGCGATCCGTGAAGCCTTGCCGGCGTTCGAGAAGCAGATTCGCGGGTATTCGCTGCACGATGCGGTGTTGACCGGGATCGAGACGCGTACTTCGTCGCCTCTGCGCATTACCCGAAATGAAACGCTGCAGAGCATGAACGTCAAGGGCTTGTTCCCGGCCGGTGAAGGCGCGGGTTATGCGGGCGGGATTCTGTCGGCGGGTGTCGACGGGATTCGCATCGCAGAAGCTGTGGCACGCGACATCCTAGGCCTGACTGATTGACTGACACAAAACCCTGTAGGAGTGAGCCTGCTCGCGATAGCGGTAGTCCATTCAACATCAATGTTGAATGTTATTACGCCATCGCGAGCAGGCTCACTCCTACAGTTGATTTCGGTGTGTCAGATATTCGCGCGTAGCACTGAAGTCGGCAGCTCCTCACCGCGCTCGGCACTCGCCGCCACCGCCTCGATCAACCCGGCCAACTCATACCCCTGCGCCTTTAGCCAATCCTGATCGTAATAGGTGTCGGCATACCGCTCGCCGCCATCACACAGAATCGCCACGATCGACCCCGTCTCCCCCGCCGCTTTCATCTGCTGTGCCGCCATCAGCGCACCAATCAGATTGGTCCCGCTCGAGCCACCAACATGCCGTCCCAGACGTTGCGCCAGATAATGCATGGCCGCCAGCGACAAGGCATCCGGCACTTTCACCATCGCATCGATCACCTTGGGCAGGAACGACGCTTCGACCCGCGGCCGGCCAATGCCTTCAATGCGCGAACCGCAATCCAGGCGCAAATCGGCGTCGCCGGTCTGGTAGTAATCGAAGAACACCGAACGTTCGGCGTCGGCGCACAACACGCGTGTGCAATGCTGGCGATAGCGCACGTAACGACCCAGGGTCGCGGTGGTGCCGCCGGTACCGGGGCTGGAAATCAGCCAGCTCGGTTCCGGATGTTTCTCGTAGCGCATCTGCTGGAAGATCGATTCAGCAATGTTGTTGTTCGCCCGCCAGTCGGTCGCGCGCTCGGCGTAGGTGAACTGGTCGATGAAGTGGCCGCCATGCTCGCGGGCCAGACGCTCGGATTCGGCGTAGATCTGCGTGGGATCTTTCACCAGATGACTTTGGCCACCGTAGAACGCGATCTGGGCGATCTTCTCTTTGGACGTGGTCGCGGGCATCACCGCAATAAACGGCAGACCGAGCATCCGCGCGAAGTACGCTTCGGAAATCGCCGTCGAACCGCTGGACGCCTCGATCACCGGCGCGCCGGGTTTCAGCCAGCCATTACACAACGCGTAGAGAAACAGCGAACGAGCCAGACGATGCTTGAGGCTGCCGGTCGGATGGCTGGATTCATCCTTTAAATACAACTCGATGCCCGCAAAACCCGGCAGCGGCAAAGGGATCAGGTGGGTGTCGGCGCTGCGCTGAAAATCCGCTTCGATGATGCGGATCGCTTCGCGGGCCCACTGTCGGTTGTCGCTCATGTTGATGGTTCTCATTGAATCGGCAGGAGATGAAGCTGTTCGAAAGGCTCACTCATCAGCTTAGGAAAATTCCGATAGCGCGCACAGATACAGCTGAGTCTCAATATGTCAGGCAACTGCTAGGCTCAGCGTGGCTTGAGCCAGACACCTTGTAACGCCATATAACAAAAAAGAATATAACTTTTGTTTTAACAACTAACAGTACGGGTTAGGGTGTCCCACCTTTTTTGACGATTCGATGGAGAGCGACCTTGCCTCTGCGTAGCACTTTCACGCGTTTCTTTCAGTTGGAAGCTGCCAGCGGTCTGTTATTGATCGCCGCAGCCATCCTGGCCCTGATTATCAACAACTCGCCACTGTCGTGGCTGTATACCGGCCTGCTCGACACCCCGGTGGTGGCGCAGATCGGTGCGTTGAAAATCGCTAAACCCCTGCTGCTGTGGATCAACGACGGTCTGATGGCGATGTTCTTCCTGCTTATCGGCCTGGAAGTGAAACGCGAAGTCCTCGACGGCCAGCTGTCGAAACCGTCGCAGATCGTCCTGCCCGGTGCAGCCGCGATCGGCGGCATGCTGGTGCCGGCGCTGATCTACTGGTTCCTCAATCGCGACAACCCGGCAGCCCTCGACGGCTGGGCGATCCCGACTGCCACCGACATCGCCTTCGCCCTCGGCGTGCTGGCCCTGCTCGGCAAGCGCGTACCTGTGTCGCTGAAGCTGTTCCTGATGACCCTGGCGATCATCGATGACCTCGGCGCCATCGTAATAATCGCGATCTTCTACTCCGGCGAACTGTCGACCCTGTCGCTGGGCCTGGCGGCCGCGTGCATTGCAACGCTGGTGGCGATGAACCGGCTCGGGGTGGTCAAACTCGGGCCGTACATGATCATCGGTTTGATTCTTTGGGTCTGTGTACTCAAGAGCGGTGTCCACGCCACGCTGGCGGGCGTAACCCTGGCCTTCTGCATTCCATTGCGCACGAAAAACGCCGAGCCGTCGCCACTGCTGACCCTCGAACATGCGCTGCACCCGTGGGTGGCCTACGGCATTCTGCCGCTGTTCGCCTTCGCCAACGCCGGTCTGTCGCTGAGCGGTGTCACCGTGGAAAGCTTCACTCACCACGTGCCAATGGGCATTGCGGTTGGCCTGCTGCTGGGCAAGACCGTCGGCGTGTTCGGTCTGACCTGGCTCGCGGTCAAAACCGGCATCGCCGCCCTGCCCCAAGGCGCCAACTGGGGCCAGGTACTGGGCGTGGCAATCCTGTGCGGGATCGGCTTCACTATGAGCCTGTTTGTCGGCTCGCTGGCGTTTGAACCGGGTGTGAGTGATTACGCTGGCATGGACCGGATGGGGATTTTGACCGGGTCGATTCTGGCAGCGCTGATTGGTTATGCGGTGACGGCGGCGGCGAGTCGCCGGAGCACTCTGCAAAACGTCTGAAACGCTTCCTAGAAAATCACAGCCCTTCTCTATAGAGGGGCTTGGCTCTGAACCTTCTCAGCACCGTTTCCGGAGTCACCTATGTCACGTAAAGCAGAAAAACATCCAATGACGGACGACCAGATTTCCGTTCAGGAATCGCGGATTCCGGACATCGCTCGGAAGGCATTCAGCAACGCTTATAAGATTGCGCTCGCCAATGGCGCTGCAGTCCTCGTTGCTAAAGGTGGTCACCTGTTTGAAGTGACAGCCGAGAGTTCTGTTGCTTTGCGCGCACTCGGTGACTACGGAAACCTGAAAAGCGGTACTCGCCTGCACATCAACAAATCCTTAAAACAGGTTACTTGTTGAGCACACCGAGAATATGGATAGTCGCAGGCCGAACGACTCAGGAAAAAGACTTCAATCAAAAAATTCCCCCACGTTTGCTTGGAATTGATACACAGCGACTAATCCCCACGTCGTTAGAGACGCGTCCTACAGCCACCATTTTCCTGCTTCGTTAACGTTGCGCAGCCCTTTGCGAAGGGCTGTCGATGGATGAACGAAAGGACGATCAGTGGCTGGCAACAAGGACATTCCCCGGGTTCAAAACCCACCGCAAGGCGACGGGCATCACGTCACCTACCGCTACATGACGGCCACGGAATTGGCCGAGCGCGAGGCCAGACAAAACGCTTACGACGCCATGCTGGCGCGGCAGGAGGCTTTCGAGCGCAGCCGTGAGGTGGCGGTTAAAAAGACAGAGCCCGTTCGTGCCGGCTGCGTATTCGCCAAGTCCTGCAAACTGCCGGATGCGATTATCGATTACTCCAATCCTTCGGGAATGGTGCCGACTGACAGTCTCAAGGATTACGGCGACCTGATCCTGCTGGGCGCGCGTGAAGCCGATGAAAGCGGCGCAGTTCCTCTCAAGAAAATCGGCGCAACTGCTGTTCCGGCCGGATTTGGCAGTCTGGCTTTGGCGGGATCGGTGTTTGAAGCACTGCCCGCTGCTGTATCTAGTGCGGCTGTTGCGCCTTTAGTTGGTTTGGTTGCGCTGTTCATGCCATCGAGTCTTGGCGACAGTGCGCTCTATACCGACGAACAACTGCGTGGACTTGAACAGGCGCGAACGCGTGTTCGGTTGAGGGTCGAACAGCAGGCCGACGGCAGCCTGAAGGGCTACGGCTTCTACACCGGCAAGAATCGCGATTGGGAAATGGTTGATGTCGTGCAGTTCAAGTTGCGTGACAGCCGGTTCATTGCTGACTTGGGCGAAGGCGTAGAACTGATCTGGACGCCGGCTGTGGATGGCTCCGACATCCTTGGCATCCCCGCGCTGGAGGCTGCACCGCAAGCGCCGCATATCTGGGTGTATCCGCCGACGAAAGCGGCGGACGGGATTCTGGTTAATCCGGTTTATCCGCCGGAGTACAGGGATTTTATTCTGGTTTTTCCACCAGGTTCGTTGGTTCAGCCGGTATATATCGTAGTCAGCACATCATCACGTAAAGGCTTACCGTCCGCGGGGCATAGTTATCATAGGCCTCCAAAAGCAGAGGAAATCACTGCATTTCCCGGACTGATAAAGGTGCAGAAAAAGAATCCTATACAAGGAGGCGGAGGACTTCGGGAACGGTGGAAAGATGCGAAAGGTAGAAAAATCTACGAGTGGGACTCAATGCACGGAGAGTTGGAGGTTTACCGAGCAAGTGACGGAACTCACCTAGGCGCGTTTGACCCTTTTACGGGGGAGCGACGCGAAGATGCGAAAGATGAAAGAAGCATCAGAAAAAAATATTTGTGAGGTTGATGATGGGATTAAAACTGAGGCTAGAGTGGTACGACAAGCAAACTGATCTGTGCGAAGGCGAAGAGTATTCCAAGGATTTAGGCGATGATGAGGGCGTTTTGAATGCCTTGGGAATACCGGTGGAAAACAACATAAACAATGGCGGTTTCAATGTTTTCGAAGAATGGGTTCCAATCATTCAGCCGTATTTTCAACATGGCATCGTCTTCAAAACTTACGATTATCAGATCTCTTTTGACTACAGCGATGTCTGGTGACGGTCTCTTATGATTTATAGGATTGAAGCATTCGATAGGAAAACAGAGTTTCTCGTTTTTGAAGAAGACCTGCCTAGCGGATGCGACGAGAACTTGGCTGCCATCATGAATTGGTCTTGTAAGCAGGAAGGCTGGGAGGGTTACGATCTTTCAAATGATCAGCTTGCCGCGCTGGAGAAACTGCTGGGAAGGAATGTCTTCGATCCGAAGTTCACCTTCCAACTGACGTGCAATGGACGTTAAATGCATTAAAAAACCCGACCAGTCACCTGATCGGGTTTTCTTTACCCTGAATTCCGCTTAGTGCGAAACGCGGCTGGTCCCGCCAACGGTCGAAATCCGTACCCGCTCGCCAACGCGGAACACTTCATTCTCCTGCACCTGCTGCACATAGGCACGCATGCTGCCATCGTCTTCACGCACGGTGATTTCCACACCTTGCGTACGAGTCAAGCCTTCTTCAGTCGCCGAACCAATCAGACCACCCGCCACCGCACCGATGACCGCAGCAACGATGCTGCCCTTGCCGCCGCCGATGGCGCTGCCGCCGACGCCGCCGACCGCTGCACCGGCGAGGCCGCCGATCGGGGTCTTGGTGCCTTCGATTTTCACCGGGCGCAGGGATTCGATGGTGCCCATGCGAATCGTCTGCACACGACGCGCTTCGTCACGGGAGTAGGAGTCACCGGTCAGGCTCGATTGGCAGCCGGTAAGCAACATCGCCATCGTGGAAAAGGAAGCAACCAGCAGAACAGACTTACGCATAGCATCAACTCCAAAGAAACATATAGTCATTAAACTCCGTGGCTTGACGCCTGTCACGACACCGCCCGGATAAATTGGCTTTCATTCAGGCGCGGTACAGACACCTGCACGCTCTCCCTGATGTAGCCCTACAGTAGCGCCAAATTACCGATTCTGCGCCACGGACACCAAGGATTTTCATGGATTACTTCATCATCGTCGTCACCACGGCCGCCGGTCTGTACTTCCATTGGTGGTTGTACGTGCGGATCAAACGCTGGATGGATCGCGATCTGGCGTTGTCGCTGGGGGGCAAGGATGAAGGCAAACGCGCCTTCATGCTCGAACAGTTAGCGAATGCTCAGATGCAGAAGATCAAGCGCCGGGATCTGCCGAAGTGGCTGGAGGCCGCTGCGGCAGGCTATCCCGCTCGGTAGACTGCTCAGGGTGCCAGACGTTCAAGAATCCAGTCGGCGCCCTGCACACGGTAGTTGAGGCGATCGTGCAGACGGCTCGGACGGCCCTGCCAGAATTCGATGCGCTCCGGCAGCAAGCGATAACCGCCCCAGTGTTCAGGGCAGTCGGGTTGCGTGTCGGAGAAACGCTGTTCGGTGACCTTGAGCAAATCTTCCAGTTCACCGCGCCCGTTGATCACCCGGCTCTGCGGTGATGCCCAGGCACCGAGACGGCTGCCCAGCGGACGCACCTGATAATACGCATCCGACTCCGCGGGCGAGACCTTCACCACCCGCCCTTCGATGCGCACCTGACGCTCCAGGGTCGGCCAGAAGAAGGTCATGGCGGCATACGGGTTGGCCGCCAGATGCTGGCCCTTGGCGCTGTCGTAGTTGGTGAAGAAGGTGAAGCCCTGCTCGTCCAGCCCCTTGAGCAGCAGAATGCGACAGTGCGGTCGCCCATCCTGGTCGACCGTGGCCACGGTCATGGCGTTGGCTTCCACCGGTGCCTGTTCGGTTTTCACCGCGTCAGCGAACCACTGGTGGAACAACGCAAACGGCTCGGCCGGGGCTTGCGCCTCGGTCAGACCATCCCGGGTGTAATCACGACGCATATCTGCCAGAGCCTGGGTCATGGCGCATTCCTTTTCGTTAGCGGATCACTTCTTGGTGGCATCGGTCGCGGCGACTTTCTTGTCGGTCGCGGCGGCTTTGGCTGGTGCAGTTTTCTTCGCTGGGGCCTTGGCTGGAGCTTTTTTCGCTGGAGCCTTGGCAGCGGCTTTCTTGGCCGGAGCCTTTTTGGTTGCCGGAACAGAGGCTTTTTTCGCCGCAGGAGCCGGGGTTACCGGTTTGGCGGCGGGCTTGGCGTCCTGCGCAGCAACCATGGTCACTGGCTTCGGTGCCGGCATGTTGTACTTGCTCAGCAGGGCAACCATGGTGTTCTGCGGGGTCACCAGCAGCTCAACGCGACGGTTCAGGGCACGACCCTCAACGCTGTCGTTGGCCGCACGCGGCGCTTCGGAACCCATGCCGCGCAGCATCAGGCGATCACGCTGCAAGCCGCTGAGACGGAAGATCGCCGCAATGGACTGGGCACGTTCCTGGCTCAGTTTGATGTTGGCAGGCGCGGCACCGCTGGAATCGCTGTGGCCAAGGACCAGCACGGCAGTTTTCGGGTCGGCTTCAAGGATTTTCGCCACTCGGGTGAACGGGCCGAGGGTGACCGGCAGCAGCATGGCTGGACGATCCGGGTTGAACGAGCCTTCGACCGGTGCAGTCACGACCAGCACGTTTTCACGGCGTTCGAGTTGCAGGTTGCTGTCCTTGACCGCTTCACGCAGACGCGGCTCGTAATCGTCGAGCCAGGCCTGGGTCACTTTCGGATCCGGCATCGGCACGGCTTTGGTCGTGGGTTGATCCTTGCCGCCAAACGGCCACCACCATTTGCCACCCGCGTCGGCTTCAGCTTTGGCAACGGCTACTGGCTTTTTCGCTTCCGGGGCAACCTCAGCCTTCATGTCCGCTTTGGCCGCTTCATCATCGGAACCGAACGGCCAGTACCAAGGGCTGCTGCTTTCAGTCTTGGCCACGGGTGCAGTGGCCGCAGGTTTCAGAGGGGCTGGAGCCGGTGCTGGCTCCTTGGCCGCAACTTTGTCGGACGAACCGAACGGCCACCAACTGCCGCCGTCCGCATCGTTTTTCGGGGTCTGTGCACAACCGGTGATCGCTACACACAGGGCCAGGGCGAGGGTCTTTTTAGATGACATTGAAAATCCACAAAATGAAGTAATGAAAAATCAGAGCACTTTCGCCCGGATAAACAGCCGTTTTGAAACGAAAAACCGCTTGAGGTTCCGACCCTGGGACCTCGGATGAAACTTTACAGACAAGTGGCAAGCACCCGCGCGAGCTTCTGCGCGCGCGGATCCATCAAAACGTACGGCCCAAGGGTATTTGTCACAAAACCGAAGGCAACATCATGCTCAGGATCAGCGAAACCGATGGAGCCGCCCGCGCCCGGATGACCGAACGCCTTGGGGCCGAGGCCATAAGTGGCGTTGGGCACGTCCGGCTGATCAAGCATGCAGCCCAGACCGAAACGGGTCCGGGTCAGCAAAGTCTTGTCTTCGCCGAGGCTGTGTTCGCGGGTCAGCTCTTCGAGCATGTCGCTTTCGAGCAGGCTGCCATCGAGCAGACCCGCGTAGAAACCGGCCAGACTGCGCGCATTTCCGTGGCCGTTGGCTGCTGGTTGCTGCATGCGCCGCCACTCAGGTTTGTTGGTGCTGGTCAGCACCGATGGCGGATTGGTAAAAGCACGGGTGGTCATGGCTGTCGGTTCGCGCATGGTCACTTGCAGCAGACGTTGCGCGGCGGCATCGCCAGCGTTGCCCTTGCCGCGAGCGATGTGCGCGACGCGATGGAATTCTTCATCGGCCAGGCCAACGTGAAAGTCCAGGCCCAACGGCTTGGCCACGCGGGCAACGATGGATTCCCCCGGCCCACGACCGTCAGCGCGGCGCAGCAATTCGCCGATCAGCCAGCCGTAAGTGATTGCGGCGTAACCGTGGCCAGTACCCGGCGTCCACCATGGCGCTTCTGCCGCGAGGGCATCGACCATGGTTTGCCAGTCATACAGCGCTTCCGGCGCCAGCAGCTCCCGCAGCGCCGGCAGGCCGGCCTGGTGGCAGAGCAAGTGACGCAGAGTGACGGATTCTTTGCCGGCAGCGGCGAATTCCGGCCAATAGCGGGCGACGGGAGCGTCCAGTTGCAACTTGCCCTCGGCGACCAGCTGCAGGGCGGTGACAGCGGTGAAGGTTTTGGTGCAGGAGAACAGGTTGGCGATGGTGTCGCTGTGCCAGGCCTCAGTGCCATCCTTGTCGGCAGTACCGGACCAGAGGTCGAGGACGGTTTCTCCACCGACCTTGATGCACAGGGCTGCGCCGCGTTCCTGGGGATCGTCGAACAGTGCGGCGAAAGCTTCGCGCACCGCTTCGAATTGAAGCTCGTAATGTCCCTGAATCTGCACCCGCAACTCCCCCGCGAAAACGCTCTACAAAGTGGCCCGCATTGTTCCAGCCCTTGAGGGATTTGGGAACAGCTGCGGGCCAGACGGTTAGATCAAAGACAAAGTCAAAAGATCGCAGCCTGCGGCAGCTCCTACATGGATTGCGTTTCCCTGTAGGAGCTGCCGCAGGCTGCGATCTTTTTAAAGCATCACGCGTTAATGACCATTGCCGGAATGCCCACCGGCATGCCCTGCCCCCGGCCCTTTGCCGGCCTCGCCCTTGCGGCCTCCCTCAGCCTCATGCCCCGCCGCTGCGGCCGCTTTTTCAGCCTCTTTGCCAAGCTGATCAATCGCCTGCAAATTGCTCTTGCGCACTGTCTCGACAAAACCCTGATACGGCAGATCCGTCACGCCCACCAGACCAAAGTGTCCATTCTCGCCATCGAGTAGACGCCCGGTCACCGGTTGGTCGAGATACTGGAACCAATGCACACCGACAATCGACGGTTCGCTCAAGGCCTGTTTGAGGAAATTGGCGTAAGCCGGGCCGCGATCTTCTTCCTTGGCCACTTGCGTGACGCCGCCCCAGAACGGGCCACGATCCGCTGAGCCAAAGTTGAATTCGGTGATCATTACCGGTTTATCCAAAGCCGCCAACGCCGCGAAGTCATAACCATCCTGCGGTTTGAGCGTGTACATATTGAAGCTCAGCACATCGCAATACTGCGCACAGGACGCCACGGCTTCCGGGGTACTGATGGCGAAACGGCCGCCAAGCAGCAACTGGTTCGGCGCGTGCCATTTCAGCGAGTCGGAAATGGTTTTGAAGTAGGTATCGGCGAAAACCTTCTGGAAGTATTTGAAGTCCGCCTCGATTTCCGGATGCTCCGGGTTCGGCAGCGGCGGCACGAAACCCGGGTCTTCCATCAATTCCCACGCCGGCAGCTCGATACCCCACGCCTTCGACAGCCCCGCCTGATTGCGGTACTTGTCGCGCAACTGTTTGAGGAAGGCACGCTTGGCCGGTACATCGGTGGTCATTTTCAGCGTGCCGTAGGCCAGCGCGTAACGGGATTTCGGATCATCACCAGGACCGGCCCAGGCCAGTTCGTTGTCGGCGTAATAGCCGATCAGCCACGGATCGTCGCGGTGATCGCGGGCAGCAATGGCTACGGCACGCTCGGTGGCCATGGCGAAACGCGGATCGAACGGATCCGGCATGCCGCCCCACCAGTCGCTGCCGGTGCTGATGCTGGTGTAGTCACCGACAATCGACAGCGGCAAAGTGTACGGCACACGATCGGCCTCACTCAGCGAATCGGCACTCCAGTTACCGACGGTGTTGAAGCCCCAAGCTTGCAGGCGATCGAGCGTGTGGCTGGCCCACTGTTGCTCATCGATGGTGGCCTTGCACGGCTCGGCAGCCTGTTCTGTCGTCGCTTGTACGGTTTCAGTCTTGGCCGCTTCAGCGACGCCGGACTTCGGCTCGGCAGGTACAGGGGCAGGCTCGGCGGCTTTCACCGCAGCCGTTTCTGCGGCTTCAGTCCTGGCCGTTTCGGCTACCCCGGATTTGCTCTCACTGTCGGCTTTGCACGGTTCACCGTACACGCGCTGCAGGTTCGCGCCGTAGAAGTCATACCAGCGCCCGTTTCCATACCCGCGGCCCTGATCGACACCGTTGCCGCCACGGTTATCGCCATCGCCAAAGTGCTTGGCCAAGGGGTCTTCAGGTTTGGGCAGCGATTCGAACATGTACTCACGCCCGGCCACGTAGGTCTGGTTGACCTTGGGGCTGACGGTGTTCACGCCCAACGAGTAAAATGGATGCCCTTCAGGCGTGACCAGATACCAGCGACCATCACGCTTTTCGGTGCGGAAGAAACCACTGGCCTTGAACGCCGGGCCTTTGCTCCAGCCACCGAATTTGTCCAGCGAGGACTTTTCGCGCTCGGCCAGCCAGGTTTTCAGCTGTTGCTGTTCCTTGGCGGCGGCGGATTTCAGTTGTTCATCATTGGCGATTTTTTCCGGCCACTTGCTGCGGGTCGATTGCCCGTAAGCGTCGACCAGATTGCCGTACACCGCTTGGCTGACCGAATCACCGTCCTGTACGCCGAAACGCTCGAGCAGCAAGCTCTGGGCGACCTTCGGCTGATCCATCGACAGGCTCACCGAAACCACTTGGCTGCGATCAATCTCGCCGCTGCTGCTGACCAGCAGGATCCGTTGACCATCGACGGTCATGGGCATTGGCGGTCCGGCTTTCATGCCCTGACTCAGCGGCGTCGACGCCACCAGCGGCACCAGCAAGGTCTGCGCAGGGCCGGCCGGCAGGTCGACGCGGCTGAGCAGTGTGCGGCCGTCATTGCTCTGGATCTGCACGTAGACCGTCACAGCCCAGTCCATTGCGCTCTGCAATCGCAGGGTCATCATCCCCGACTGCGACCAGTCCCACGCACCGGTCTGCGGCGTCAGACGCAAGGTCGGGCGCGCCACCGGGTTGAACGTCACCCGGCGCAGCACTTCGCCTTCAGGGGTTTGCTCGGCGTTGGCTTGCGGCAGATCAGCGTTTTCGGTGGCGATTTTCACCACGTCGGCAGGACGCACAAAGTTGAACAGGGTCTGCTGACCCGCAGGCGCCGCGAACAGCGGCGTGGCGAAGATCAAAGCGAATACGGCAGGCAACGAACGGCGGATCATAAGAACGGAGTTCTCCCTAACGACCAACAATGGCCAATGGAAAAGCGATGGCAGAGAGATAGACAACACGGTGGGCAAAACTGCCCACCGTTGTCTCAGGATATTTCACGACGGAAAGGAGGCAACGCATTGAGGATCGCCTTGCCGTAGCGCTGGGTGACCAGCCGCCGATCGAGCAAAGTGATGGTGCCGCGATCTTCTTCGGTACGCAGCAGACGCCCGCAGGCCTGCACCAGTTTCAGCGAGGCATCGGGCACGGAGATTTCCATGAACGGATTACCGCCACGGGCCTCGATCCATTCCGACAACGCCGCTTCGACCGGATCGTCCGGTACCGAAAACGGGATCTTGGCGATCACCACGTGTTCGCAGTAGGCACCCGGCAAGTCGACGCCCTCGGCGAAACTGGCGAGACCGAACAGCACACTGGAATCACCGCCATCGACCCGCGCCTTGTGCTTGTTCAGGGTTTCCTGTTTCGACAGGTTGCCTTGAATGAACACTTGCTTGCGCCAGTCGCGGTCGAGACCGTCGAACACGTCCTGCATCTGTTTGCGCGAAGAGAACAGCACCAGCGTGCCACGCGAGCCTTCGACCAGATCCGGCAACTCGCGGATGATCGCTGCCGTATGAGCAGCGGCATCGCGCGGGTCGGCTTTCAGATCCGGAACCCGCAGCACGCCGGCATCGGCGTGATGGAACGGGCTCGGCACCACGGCGGTGACGGCTTTTTTCGGCAGGCCGGCGCGCATGCGGAAACGGTCAAAGGTGCCCAACGCGGTCAGCGTCGCCGACGTTACGAGGCAACCGTAAGCGACATTCCACAAGCTGCGGCGCAAGGTTTCCGCCGCCAGAATCGGGCTGGCGTTGACCTCGATGTCGAACAGCGAGCCGCTTTCGGCCAATGTCAACCAGCGCGCCATCGGCGGGCTGTCTTCCGGGTCTTCGGCGGTGAACGCGGTCCACAGTTCCCAGTTACCGGATGCGCGGGACAACAGGCTGCCGAACAGCGGATACCACTCTTCAGCCTGATTGCTGGCGATGCCGATGTTGACCTCACCGTCCATACCTTCCTTGAGCAGGTCGGTCAGGCGCGTGAACAGATCGTTGAGGCGCGAAAAGCCCTTCTTCAGCTCGATGCCCATTTCGCGCATGTGCTCGGGAATCACCCCGGCGACGAAACGATGACGCGGGCGCTCACGGCCCTCGACGTCTTCGCCGGGTTTGAAGTCGGCGACCTGCTCGCAGGCGCTGAACATGAACTGCTGCTGCGCCTTGATCTCCCGCGCCAGCTCCGGCACCTGTTCGATCAATTTGCCGAGGTCGCCCGGCAGCGGGTGCTGGGCCAGCAGTTTGGTCAGGTTCTTCGCCGTGGTTTCCAGCCAGTCGGCGGTGGAGCGCAAGCGCGTGTAGTGGGCGAAGTGGCCGATCGCCTTGTCTGGCAGGTGGTGACCTTCGTCGAACACATAAATGGTGTCGCGTGGATCCGGCAGCACTGCGCCGCCGCCCAATGCCAGGTCAGCCAGCACCATGTCGTGGTTGGTGACGATCACGTCAACCTTGCCCATGCCTTCGCGGGCCTTGTAGAAGGCGCACTGGCCGAAGTTCGGGCAATGACGATTGGTGCACTGGCTGTGATCGGTGGTCAGGCGCGCCCAATCGGCGTCTTCCAGCGCATTCGGCCAGCTGTCGCGGTCGCCGTCCCATTTATTGCCGGCGAGTTTCTCGATCATGCTGGTGAACAGCTTCTGACTGGCCTCATCGACCTCGATCTTGAAGCCTTCTTCTTCGAACAGCTGGGCGGTGGCGGTTTGCGCGTGGCCTTCCTGCAAGAGCATGTCGAGTTTGGACAGGCACATGTAGCGGCCACGGCCCTTGGCCAGGGCGAAGCTGAAATTCAGCCCGCTGTTGCGCATCAGGTCGGGCAAATCCTTGTAGACGATCTGCTCTTGCAGGGCCACGGTCGCGGTGGCGATGACCAGGCGTTTGCCGGCCAGTTTCGCGGTCGGGATCGCGGCCAGGCTGTAGGCAACTGTCTTGCCAGTACCGGTGCCGGCTTCCACCGCGACAATCGCGGGGTCGCCACTGCGCCGGCCTTCGTCGTCGGTGTCGATATCCCCGAGGACTTTGGCGATTTCAGCGATCATCAGGCGCTGGCCGTAACGCGGTTTGAGGCTCTTGGCCTCTAGAAAACGCGAGTAGGCGCCCTGGATCGTGGTTTTGAGTTCAGTGCTGATCATGATTGTCGGGCGCAAAAAACGCTGGATAAATTTTCAGTGGTTTCGGATGGCGGCTATCATACCCCGCTAATTAATCCCGCGCAGAACGGAGTGCCCCAATGACACCTTTTAGCCTCGTTTATCCCCTGCATGTGCTGTCCGCCCTGGTCTGGGTCGGCGGCATGTTTTTCGCCTGGATGGTCCTGCGCCCCGCGGCCGTGAAGGCCCTCGACGGCCCTGCCCGGCTGACCTTGTGGGTGGAAGTGTTTCAAGGTTTTTTCCGTTGGGTCTGGGTTGCGGTGATCCTCCTGCCGATCAGCGGCGTGGGCATGTTGCATTTGCAACAGGTCGGGTTTGAGACCGCGCCGAAATATGTGCAGGTAATGATGGGGTTGTACGTGGTGATGACCGCGCTGTTTATCCGCATTCAGGGGTTGATGCTGCCGGAGCTGCGTAAAGCGGTGGACGCGAAGGACTGGCCGGCGGGTGCGGCAGTGTTGGGGCGGATTCGCCGGGTGGTGGGGCTTAATCTGATTGTCGGGTTGGTGCTGGTGGCGATTGCGGCGGCTCGGCCGATGATCTGAAAATCAAAAGCCCCTCACCCTAGCCCTCTCCCAGAGGGAGAGGGGACTGAGTGGGGGATATTGAAGAGTTACGCCGACTTGAGAGATTCGCTTTGAATCCATAATCGACTGGTTTTTTCAGGTCGATGGATGGCCTGAATCATCTCGGTCGGCGCCCTCTCCCTCCGGGAGAGGGCTGGGGTGAGGGTAAAACGTTCAGAGGCGCTGCACAGTCACAGCCCCCGCCGCCCCCACCGGCCCAGGCTGTCCATCCGCCCCCGCCTTGCCATTCTTGCCGCCATCGGCGCGATACACCAGGCAGCCCTTGGACTTGCCGCCCTTGCCTGCCTTGCCGCCAACACCTGCCGGTCCGCCCGCACCGCCCGCGACATTGACCTTGATCAGCTCGGCCGGAAACTCGCGCGGCACTTCAAGGCGCACCAGCGCACCCGGTGCTCCCGGTTGGCCGTCGCTGCCGTTGCTGCCATCAAAACCGTGCCCGGCCGAGCCATAAGTGCAGCCCGGGTCTTCACCATTACCGCCATCGAGGCCGACAAAACCGGGGGCACCGGTACCGCCACGGGCATCGACCAACAGTTGCGGCGCGTTCAACGCCTTGAATTGCAGATTCAGATTACGTCCGGCACGGGCAGCTTTTTCATACGTCCCCGGCGCCCCGCGCGCGGTGATCTGGCTGCCATCGCTCAGCTCTGCGCGAACGACCTTCATATCCAAAGCGTTCTCGCCCGGAACGATCGCGATGCGTGCTTCATGGCCAAGACGTAGTTCACCGACACTCAATTCGGTCACGTTCGCCGGAATCAACAGCGTGCCGTAATCGGCCACTTCGAGTTTTTCCAGCTGCAAGGTGCTGGCCGTGTTGGGCAACCGCATCAGCGAATTGGTTTCAACGCTGACCACCTGGGCACAGGCCAAAGGACTGATGAATGCAGCGAGCAGGCAAAGTTTACGCATGGGAAGAAGCCTCCGGAGCGGCCGGGGCCGGGATGGATTGCAAGTGGAATACGCCGAACAGCAGGATGCGGCCACGGTCACGCCAAGGGTGCGGACGGCCTTTGAGGCTGCGATTGCACAGCAGCACTTCGAGCAGATGAATCAGCAACAGCAGGCCGCCAGCCAGATTGACCAGCAGGTGCAGCGGATGTACGAACGGCACCAGTTGATTGGCCAGTACCACGCAGCAGAACAGCAGGGTCAGCAATCGCCCCAGCCCCCAGAACACTTTCATACGCTCCCCCGTGTTGCGAATTATTCTTTGGGCGCACAGTAACGGCTTCTGCGGGGGATAAGCCAGAGGGGTAAATGAAAAAACTTCCATCGCCTGCCAAATGGCTGCCGAAACGACGCTCATCGTCGCCCGGCAGCTCTAGCCTGCGCCCTTCAGGCGCGCCCTAACGATTTATGTGCAACTCCACGCGCCGGTTTTGCGCCCGGCCTTCATCGGTTGCGTTATCGGCCACCGGCTCACTTTCGCCGCGCCCTTCGCTGGTGAGTTTGTTCGGTGCCAGGCCCTGACTCAACAGATACGCCGCGACACTGCTCGCACGTCGCTCCGACAAAGCCTGGTTATACGCATCCGAACCTTTGCTGTCGGTGTGGCCGATGACCTTGATGCTTACCACGTCAGCATTGCGCAGCTTGTCCATCAGCGTATCGAGCTGGGCTTTTGCCGCCGGGGTCAGGTCCGACTTGTCGAAATCAAACAGCACGTTGCCGGCATCGCTGAGGGTGATCACCTCAGTTTGCGGTACGGGCTCCGGCACTTTTTCCGTGACCGGGTACTGCGGCAGCGGGCAACCACGGTGATCGACCGGGGTATTTTCCGGGGTGTCCGGGCAACGGTCGCGGCGGTCGAACACGCCGTCGCCGTCTTCATCGCCGTCCTGGGCATAACAGATCAGTCCGCCGGTAAGAATCCCCAGCGCTGCGCCGCCACCGGCCCAGCCGCCACTTTCAATGGCGCCGAGACCGCCACCGACCAGCCCGCCAATAAGGCTGCAGATCGGCCACGTACGTTGATTGAGGGGTGCAGTGCCATCACTGTGGGTGGCGCAACCGGTGAGCAAGCTGCCTAGCAGCAGCACCGGCAAGACGGACCTTGAGAAAACAGTCATTGTGAAAGCTCCTGTGTCACCGGCCCATACCGGTTACACAGGAGTAAAGACCCGCATCCGCGACTGCACAAGGCGCGGATGCGAGAGGGGCTTAACGCTGGATTTTGATTTCGGTACGACGGTTTTGCGCGCGACCGTCAGCGGTTTTGTTATCGGCAACAGGCTGGCTTTCACCCAGACCGGACACCGAAACGAAGCTGGCGCGCGGCACACCTTGCTGGATCAGGTAATCCACCACCGAGTGCGCGCGACGATCCGACAGTTTTTTGTTGTAGGCATCGCTGCCCACGCTGTCGGTGTGACCGGTCACGGTCAGTTGCGCCGTCGAGGATTCCTGTTTCAGGCGGGTGGCGACCTTGTCGAGTACTTGCTTGTCAGGGCCGGTCAGCGTGGCTTTGTCGAACTGGAAGTGCACATCACGGATAACAATGGTTTCTTCCTTGACCACTACAGCTTCTTCGACCACGGGTGCAGGCGCTGGTGGAGGGCAACCGTCAGCGTCGACCTGTACGCCTTTAGGCGTGCCCGGGCACTTGTCGCGACTGTCCGGCACGCCATCGCCGTCTTCGTCGCCATCACCGTGTACCCAGCAATAGGCCGCTGCCGTGCCACCGATCAACAACGCGCCGTAGCCGGCCCACGCCGAACTCTCGGTTGCGCCGAGACCGGCACCGACGACACCACCGACCGCCGCACAGGTCGGCCAGTCGGTTTTCTGCAAACCTGCGCAACCAGTCAACACACTGGTTAGCAGAATCAAAGGTAATGCTGTCCGAACTATGCTCATCTGGTTTTCTCCTGAGGGATCGGCTTAAAACCGATTCAGGGAGTAAAGACCGGAGTTTTAATCTCCGCCAGCAATAGGCCACCGCAGTTTGCGACCGTGTTCACAGGACGTTGGCGCTTTTGCCGCAAAGCCACGAGACAGGGGCGCTAGGCTCCGATGAAGGAGCGCGCTAGTCTTGGCGGTCTGATTGAGGAGCTTTGATGAACGTCGCCATTTCTTCCCGTACGCCGCAACAGGCGTTGGCCGCTTTGCTGGATCGCTACGCCCCGGCGCGTCTGCTGCTGATCGGCGCCAGCGAATTCCCAGCCCTGAGCGCCTTTAAAGAGGCGCATCCGTACACCGTCGTCGCCCATGCGGCGCCGGGCGCATTGCCCGCCGAACTGGCAGCGCAGCGTTTTGATCTGGCGTTGGTGGTCGATTGCCTGGAACATTTGCCCAAGCGCGATGGCCTGAATCTGTTGGGCGGCATTCGTAATCTCAACGCCAGCCGCATCGTCGTACTGGCGGATCTATCGGCCAGCGGCTGGCAGGAAACCGACTTCTATTCACTGGCACTGCAAGCCAGCGAACGCTTTCAACGCGACGACCAAGTGCTGACCCTGTTCACCTACGATCTGCTTGACTACAAACAAGTCCCCGACTGGCTCAACTCACGGTTTTGGGCCAATCCGGAAAACTTCGGGAAATACTGGTGGTAATGCAATGAGTACAGCCATTTGCCCTTGCGGCAGCGGCAATCTGCTGGATGCCTGCTGCGGTCATTATCACGACGGCCATCCGGCGCCATGCGCCGAAGCCTTGATGCGTTCGCGCTACAGCGCCTATGTGCTGGGGCTGATCGATTACCTGGTGGCGACCACCCTGCCTGCTCAGCAAGCGGGACTGAATCGTCAATCGATCAGCGACTGGAGCGCGCAGAGCACCTGGCTCGGCCTTGAAGTGGAGAGTTCGGAAGTGCTCGGCGGTCAGCCGGAGCATGCCTTCGTCACGTTCACCGCGCGCTGGCACGATGATCAGGGTGAGCACAGCCACCGCGAGCGCTCATCGTTCGTGCAGAACGCCGGGCGCTGGTACTTCATTGATCCGACGGTGCAGTTGAAGCTGGGGCGCAATGACAGTTGCCCGTGCGCCAGCGGGCAGAAGTTCAAGAAGTGCTGCGCGGGGTATTTCGGCGCTTAGATTCGTCGGCGACTAGACTGGGACCAAAGGGAGTTTTACTCGATGCTCAGTCAATGGCGCACATTCCAGGTTTTCACCCTGATGCTGATCCTGAATCTCGGCGGTTGTGCGTCGTGGTTCAGCGACGACAGCGTCGACCCCGCCGTGCACCTGGTAAAGGTCGAAGTGGTGCGCGCCAAACTGCTCGAACAGAAATTCATTCTGCACTTTCGCATCGACAACCCCAACGACAGCGACCTGACCGTGCGCGGCCTCGAATACCGCATTCATCTGGCCGACATGCTGCTGGCCGAAGGCGAGCATGAACACTGGTTCACTGTCGGACCCAAGCGCAGTGCCTACTTCAAAGTACCAATCCGCACCAACCTGTGGCCGAAGGTAAAAGACGTGGTGAAAATGCTGAAAAATCCGAACCAGCAGATTCCCTATCGTTTGCAGGGCGAAATGGAAACCGGTTTATTCATCGCCCACTACGTGCACCTTGAGCGCAATGGCGTGATAATCCCCGCCGATTTAATTCCGGAGCAACACCGATGACCCAGCAACCTCATGTCCATGGCCCTGACTGCAACCACGATCATGACCATCATCACGAGCATGACCATGGCCACGTGCACGGCCCGAACTGCGGCCACGCCCACCAGGAACCGGTGCGCAACGCCCTGAAAGACGTCGGCCGCAACGATCCTTGCCCATGCGGCAACGGCAAGAAATTCAAGAAATGCCACGGCGCTTGATGCCCGGGGCGAAGACCCTCTTCGCCTGACCTGCCGCTTTCGCGAGCAAGCTCGCTCCCACCGTTGATCTGCACTGAACACATTTTTGTGGACATCCGCAGGCCCTGTGGGAGCTGGCTTGCCAGCGATGAGGCCGGCACATTCAACATTGATGTCGCCTGTTACTCCGCCATCGCTGGCAAGCCAGCTCCCACAGGTTTATCAGTCGGCTGCCAAAATCAGGGCAGCACTGACCACCGTCGCATACTCCCCGTGCAAATTCCCCAGCGACATCGCGTGCACCTCTTCAGCCGTGCGCAGCGTGCCGAAATAATCGGCCTTGTCGAAGGTAAAGCACGCATCCTCCGCCACCCACGTATCAAACCCCAGGTTGCCCGCCGAGCGCGCCGTTGACTCAACCGAGTTATGGGTCGCCACGCCCACGATGATCAGTTGCCCGACCCCCGCCCCACGCAACTGCGCCTCCAAGCCGCTGACACAAAACGCATCCGGCACCTGTTTCTGAATCAGCCATTCGCCGTCCTGCGGCAAAAATCGCTGCTGAAACTCAACGCCTTCCTGCTCGGGCCAAAACACCGAATCAGGCTCGCGCGACAGGTGCTGCACATGAATCACCGGCCTTGAGCTACGCCGCCAAAACCCCAGCAGATCAAGAATCCGTTCCTCAGCCAGAGGATTATTGCGCGGCCCCAGACGCGGCTGCAGGATGCCTTTTTGCTGGTCGATGATGATCAGTGCAGCGTTGGCCTGAAGCTCCATGGCGATTTTTCTCATGCGGGGTCATTGAATTCTGCGCAGTTCAGCATCACCTCTTCCTACCAGGCAAGCGATCAAACGCACACGGGACGACCTGACGCCGGCGTTTGCTGTCCGCACGCAAGTCCATTTCTGCTTTGGAGTTCTCCATGATCGACCTGTATTACTGGACCACCCCCAACGGCCACAAGATTTCCCTGTTCCTCGAAGAAGCCGGCCTACCGTACAACGTGCACCCGATCAACATCGGTCAGGGTGAGCAGTTTCAGCCGCATTTTCTGAAAATCGCCCCGAACAACCGCATCCCGGCCATCGTCGATCATGAACCGGCCGATGGCGGCGAGCCGTTGTCGCTGTTCGAGTCCGGGGCGATTCTTTTGTATCTGGCGGAGAAGACCGGGAAGTTTCTGCCCAAGGACCTGCGTGGTCGGCAAACGGCGCTGCAATGGCTGTTCTGGCAAATGGGCGGGCTGGGGCCAATGGCCGGGCAGAACCATCACTTCAGCCAGTTCGCCCCGGAGAAAATCCCCTACGCGATCAAACGCTACATCGACGAGACCGCACGTTTGTATGGCGTGTTGAACAAGCAACTGGCTGATAACGAATTCGTCGCCGGCAGCGAATACAGCATTGCCGACATGGCGATCTATCCGTGGATCGTCTCGCACAAATGGCAAAGCCAGAACCTTGAAGACTTCCCGCATGTGCAGCGCTGGTTCAACCACATCAAGGATCGCCCCGCGACCGTTAAGGCCTACGCGCTGGTGCAGAAGATCAATCCACCGAAGGCTTGATTGAACGGCAAAAGATCGCAGCCTTCGGCAGCCCCTACGGGGGAATGCATGCCTATGTAGGAGCTGCCGCAGGCTGCAATCTTTTCCATTCGACAGAAATACGCAAATAACCCCCGCCCCCGCTTGCGCGGCCACCTCCTGCTCACTAACGTAGCGCCTTTACTGACGCTACCCCCCGCAGGAGCTTTGCCATGGCCTCGCCAGCCCTCACACATTTTCTTCCCCGGTTCGGCGTTGCCGCAGCAGTGGCCGGTGTTTTGGGCCTGTCCGGTTGCCAGACCTGGAACGCTCAGGACACCCTCCCACCGACCTCCGGCGTGCAGCCGCTCAAGGGCCTGGCGCAGAACGTGTCGGTTCGACGCAATGCCATGGGCATGCCGTTGATCGAAAGTAATACTTTCCACGACGCACTGTTCAGCCTCGGCTACGTCCACGCCAGCGACCGCATCAATCAAATGGTTACCCTGCGTCTGTTGGCGCAGGGCCGTCTGGCGGAAATGTCCGGCGCGTCGATGCTCGATGCCGACCGCTACATGCGCGCGGTCAATCTGAAGAAAAGCGCCGGCGAGCTGTACAAGGCCTCGTCGCCACGCCTCAAGCGTTTCTTCGAAGTCTATGCGCGGGGCGTCAACGCCTACCTGTTCCGCTACGCCGACAAACTGCCGGGCGATCTCGCGTCCAGCGGTTACAAGCCTGAATACTGGAAACCGGAAGACTCGGCGCTGATTTTCGCCCTGTTGAATTTCAGCCAGTCAGCCAACCTGCCGGAAGAAATTTCCTCGCTGGTGCTGGCGCAAACCGTGACCACCGACAAACTCGCCTGGCTGACGCCGTCCGCGCCTGACGAAAACCTGCCACTGGCCGAAGCCGACAAGCTGCAAGGCCTCAAGCTCAACGGGCAGATTCCCGGGCTGACTGAATTGAGCGGCGCCAGCCAGCAACTGTCGGCACTCAACTTGCTCGGCACCACGTCTTCGAACAACTGGGCGATCGCCCCGCAACGCAGCCGCAGCGGCAAGAGCCTGTTGGCCAGCGACGCCCATGGGCCGCTGGCCGCGCCGTCGCTGTGGAGCTTCGTGCAGATTCGCGCGCCGAAATATCAGGCGGCGGGCGTGACCGTTGCCGGTTTGCCGCTGGTGCTAGGTGGCTTTAACGGCAAAGTGGCGTGGAGCATGACCAGCGTGCTCGGCGACAACCAGGACCTGTTCCTGGAAAAAATCCGTCGCCAGGGCAGCAGTTTGACCTACGAGGTCAACGGCAAATGGCAGCCACTGGGCGTGCGCAACGAAACCTACTTCGTCAAAGGCCAGCGACCGATTCGTGAAGCGGTCTATGAAACCCGCCACGGCGCGTTGCTCAACAGTGCCCAAGCGGCGGCCCAAGGCAGCGGTTTCGGTCTGGCCCTGCAAACGCCGAGCTTCACTGACGACAAGTCGCTGGATGCGTTTTTTGACCTGACCCGCGCGCAAACCGTAGAACGAGCGTCGGACGCCAGCCGGGAAATCCGCGCCATCGCCCTGAATCTGGTGTTCGCCGATGCGAGCAACATTGGCTGGCAAGTCACCGGGCGCTTCCCGAATCGCCGCGAAGGTGAAGGTTTGCTGCCATCGCCGGGCTGGGAAGGTCGTTACGACTGGGACGGTTACGCCGACCCGATGCTGCATCCGTACGATCAGGATCCGGCACAAGGCTGGCTCGGCACCGCCAACCAGCGCGTGATTCCTCATGGTTACGGCATGCAACTGTCGAACTCCTGGGCGGCACCGGAGCGTGGCGAACGTCTGGCGGAACTGGCCGGCAGCGGCAAGCACGACAGCCGCAGCGTGATCGCCATGCAGTACGACCAGACCACCACCTTCGCCGCCAAGCTGAAAAAAGTCTTCGAAGCGCCGGGCATGAAACAAACGTTGAAACAGGCGATCGATGCCCTGCCGGAAGCGGATCGCAGCAAGGCGCGTGAAGCGTTCACGCGGTTGATGGCATTCGACGGCAAGCTCAGCCCGACCTCGGCGGATGCGGCGATCTACGAACTGTTCCTGCAGGAAAGCATGAAGCAGATCTTCCTCGATGAGCTCGGTCCGGAATCGAGTCCTGCGTGGAAGGCGTTTATCGCCAATGGTGATTTGTCCTACGCAGCGCAGGCTGACCATCTGTTGGGGCGCGAAGACAGTCCGTTTTGGGACGACATCCGCACACCGCAGAAAGAAGACAAAGCGGTGATTCTTGCCCGCAGCTTTGCCGCAGCGATCAGCGCTGGCGAGAGTCAGTTGGGCGGCGATCACCGGGCCTGGCAGTGGGGCAAGTTGCACAGCTATGCCTGGAAGAACAGCAATGGCCAGACTGTGCGCGGCCCACTGGCAGCGGGTGGCGATCACACAACGTTGAACACTGCAGCGTTTGCCTGGGGTCAGGATTTCACCACCACCCGCGCGCCGTCGATGCGCTTCATCGTCGACTTCGGCCAGACCGAGCCGCTGATGGGGCAGAACGGAACGGGGCAGTCGGGTAATCCGGTCAGTCCGAATTACCTCAACGGGATTGATGCGTGGCTGAAGGGGCAGTACATCGGCTTGCCGATGCAGCCGCAGAACTTTGATCGGGTGTATGGCAAAACCCGCCTGACCCTTACTCCCGGCAAATAAGCTGTAAATCAAGAGCCCCTCACCCTAACCCTCTCCCGGAGGGAGAGGGGACTGATTGGGGGATGCTGCAGACTTACGCCGACCTGACAGTTCTGTGCCGAATCCGGAATCAACTTGGTTCGTGTAGTGCCGAATCCAGAGTTAGCTCGTTTCGTGCTGTCACCCAATCCATAATCGACTCGGTTTTTCAGGTCGATGTAGCTCGCCAGCCACCCCGGTCGGCTCCCTCTCCCTCTGGGAGAGGGCTGGGGTGAGGGTGGCTTTTCAAAGTCGATAGAACTTCCAGACACGCGCCAGCCTCATAGCTAACAAGCCCCCCATTCCTGGTAACGACATGGACCTTGTTATCGCGCGTCCCGAAGGTTTGTATTGCCCTGCGGGTGACTTTTATATCGATCCTTGGCGCCCCGTCGAGCGCTCGGTCATTACTCACGCCCACGGCGATCACGCTCGCACTGGCAACCAGCATTACCTCGCCAGCAGCGCCAGCGAAGGGATTCTGCGTGCGCGCCTGGGTCAGGACATCAACCTGCAAACCCTCGCCTACGGCCAGCGCCTGGCGCACCACGGCGTCACCTTGAGTTTTCACCCCGCCGGCCACGTGCTCGGCTCGGCTCAAGTACGCCTCGAATACGGCGGTGAAGTCTGGGTCGCATCGGGCGATTACAAGATCGAACCGGACGGCACTTGTGCCCCGTTCGAACCGGTGCGCTGCCACACCTTCATCACCGAATCGACCTTCGGCCTGCCGATTTACCGCTGGCAGCCACAGGCGCAGGTGTTCGGCGAGATCAACCAGTGGTGGGCCGCGAACATCGCGGCCGGCAAGGCCAGCGTGTTGTTCTGCTACTCGTTCGGCAAGGCTCAGCGGATTCTCCACGGTATCGATGAAACCCTCGGCCCGATCCTCAGCCACGGCGCGGTCGAGCCGCTGAATCGGGTCTACCGCGAGGCTGGCGTGTACCTGCCGCCGACGATCTACGCCGGCGACGTGAAAAAAAGCGACCCGATCATGCGCCAGGCCCTGGTCATCGCCCCACCCTCGGCGGGAGGCAGCAACTGGATGCGCCGCTTCGGCGATTACAGCGATGCGTTTGCCAGCGGCTGGATGCGTTTGCGTGGCACGCGGCGGCGGCGCGGTGTCGATCGTGGTTTCGTGCTTTCGGATCACGCCGATTGGCCCGGCCTGTTGTGGGCCATCGGACAGACCGGTGCGGAACGGGTGATGGTCACCCACGGCTCGATCGGCGTGCTGGTGCGGCATCTGCGTGAAAAAGGCCTGGATGCCCAAGGTTTCAACACTGAATACGGCGATGACGAAGAAGAAAACATCGCCACCGAACCGACCATCGCCGAGATGCCCGCATGAAAGCATTTGCCGAGTTATATGCCGAACTCGATGCGACCACGTCGAGCAACGCCAAACTGGCGGCGATGCAGACGTACTTCGCCCAGGCCGAACCGCATGACGCTGCGTGGGCCGTGTACTTCCTGTCCGGTGGCCGGCCCCGGCAACTGGTGCCGGTGAGAATCCTGCGCGAACTCGCCGTCGAGGTCTCCGGCCTGGAACCGTGGCTGTTCGAGGAAAGCTATCAAGCAGTCGGCGACCTGGCGGAAACCATTTCACTGGTGCTCGCCGAAAACCCGTACAGCTCCAACGCCGGCCTCGCCGAATGGATCGAAGAAAAACTGCTGCCGCTGCGTGGTGAAACCCCGGAGTTCTTAAGCCGACAACTGCCGGCCCTGTGGGCGCAACTGGATCGATCAAGCCTGATGCTGTGCATCAAATTGATCACCGGCAGTTTCCGCGTCGGCGTGTCGAAACTGCTGGTCACCCGCGCCTTGGCATCGATGGCCGGGCTGGACAGCAAACGCGTGGCGCAGCGTTTGGTGGGTTACACCGATCTGTCGAACCGGCCGAGCGCCGCCAGCTACCTGAAACTGATCGCCCCTGAATCCAGCGATGAACATGCCCAGCGTGGCGGCCAACCGTACCCGTTCTTCCTCGCCCATGCCTTGTCGCAACCGGTGGAAGAATTCGAAGCCCTGATCGGCCCGGCCAGCGATTGGCAGATTGAATGGAAATGGGATGGCATCCGCGCGCAAGTGGTCAAGCGTGAGGGGCGGCTGTGGATCTGGTCGCGGGGCGAGGAATTGGTGACCGAGCGTTTTCCCGAACTGGAAGTGCTGGTGCACGGCCTGCCCGACGGTACGGTGATTGACGGCGAAATCGTCGTGTGGAAAAGCACCCATCCGAGCACCGAAGACGCCTTTGATCCGCAATCGACCGAACCACCGGCGGTGCAGCCGTTCGCCCTGCTGCAACAACGCATCGGCCGCAAGACTCTCGACAAGAAAATCCTCGAAGACGTCCCGGTGGTGGTGCTCGCCTACGATTTGCTGGAATGGCAGGGCGAAGACTGGCGCAACCAGCCGCAAGCGAAACGTCGGGCGCAACTGGAAGCGGTGATTGCCCGCTGCAACAGCCCGGTGCTGCTGGCCTCACCGGTGCTGACCGGCACTGATTGGCTGGACCTCGCCCGCCAACGCGAGTCTTCGCGGCGACTGGGTGTCGAGGGAATGATGCTCAAGGCGCGGGATTCGCTGTATGGCGTGGGGCGAACCAAGGACATGGGCGTTTGGTGGAAGTGGAAAGTCGATCCGTTCAGCGTTGATGCGGTGCTGATTTACGCGCAGCGCGGGCATGGCCGGCGGGCCAGTCTGTACAGCGATTACACCTTTGCCGTGTGGGACGGCCCGCCCGATTCGAGTCAGCGCGCGCTGGTGCCGTTTGCCAAGGCGTATTCGGGGCTGACCGATGAGGAAATGCGTCAGGTCGACAGCATTGTGCGCAAGACCACGGTGGAGAAGTTTGGCCCGGTGAGCAGTGTGAAGCCGAGTCTGGTGTTTGAACTGGGCTTCGAAGGTATTGCCCTGTCACGCCGACACAAGAGCGGGATTGCCGTGCGTTTTCCGCGGATGCTGCGCTGGCGGCAGGACAAGACCGTGGATGAAGCGGATAGCTTGGCCACTTTGCAGGATCTGCTGGCCTGACCCCTTTTCCCGGGACATCAATCGATCATTTGATCGATCGGCTTCAAATCAGTGCATGCTTTCTGCGATGCCCATTTCCGGGCATTCAATCGCCCTCGCCCTTCCCCGCTCAACCTTTTAAAACACTTGTTCGGGACTCTGGTTCGGAAATTGCTACTTTCTATAGGTCGTACGCGTTCCAGTAACAATAATTCTGCGCCACAAGCGCTCATATTGGTTCTTAGGGATTGAATAATGAAAAAAGCATTGCTGACCCTTTCTGCACTGGCGTTGTGCATGGCCGCTGGCTCCGCGCTGGCCAAGGAATACAAAGAGCTGCGCTTTGGCGTTGACCCTTCGTACGCACCGTTTGAGTCGAAAGCGGCCGACGGCAGCCTGGTGGGCTTCGACATCGATCTGGGCAACGCGATCTGCGCCGAACTGAAGGTCAAGTGCAAGTGGGTCGAAAGTGACTTCGACGGCATGATCCCGGGCCTCAAGGCCAACAAATTCGATGGTGTGATCTCGTCGATGACCGTGACCCCGGCCCGCGAAAAAGTCATCGACTTCTCCAGCGAACTGTTCTCCGGCCCGACCGCTTATGTGTTCAAGAAAGGTTCCGGTATCACCGCCGACGTCGCGTCCCTCAAGGGCAAAACCGTCGGCTACGAGCAGGGCACCATTCAGGAAGCCTACGCCAAAGCCGTGCTGGACAAGGCTGGCGTGAAAACCCAGGCCTATCAGAACCAGGATCAGGTGTATTCCGACCTGACCTCCGGCCGTCTCGACGCCGGTATCCAGGACATGCTGCAAGCCGAACTGGGCTTTTTGAAGTCGCCACAGGGCGCCGACTATGACGTCAGCAAGCCAGTCGACAGCGAATTGCTGCCAGCCAAAACCGCTGTCGGTATTAAGAAAGGTAACACTGAGCTGAAAGCGCTTTTAGATAAAGGTATCAAAGCGTTACACGATGACGGCAAATACGCCGAGATTCAAAAGAAACACTTTGGCGATCTGAATCTGTACAGCGGCAAATAATGCCCCGGCGCCCATCCTCGATGGGCGCCTTTTCCATCCGCTCAGGTTGCTGATTTATGTTTGAAAACCTCTTACAAAATCTGGGGCTCGCAGCCTTCAGCCTCAAGGGCTTTGGCCCGTTGCTGTTGGAAGGCACCTGGATGACCATCAAATTATCGGCGTTGTCGCTGCTGGTGGCCGTTTTGCTCGGCCTGCTCGGCGCCAGTGCCAAGCTGTCAAAAGTCAAACTGGTACGCCTGCCTGCCCAGCTCTACACCACGCTGATTCGCGGCGTGCCGGATCTGGTGCTGATGCTGCTGATTTTCTACAGCCTGCAAACCTGGCTAACGTCCCTGACTGACTACATGGAATGGGAATACATCGAGATCAACCCATTCAGCGCCGGGGTGCTGACCCTGGGCTTCATCTATGGCGCGTATTTCACCGAAACTTTCCGTGGCGCGATTCTCGCCGTGCCGCGCGGTCAGGTTGAAGCCGCCACCGCGTATGGCCTCAAACGCGGCCAGCGCTTTCGCTACGTGGTGTTCCCGCAAATGATGCGCTTCGCCCTGCCGGGCATTGGTAACAACTGGATGGTGATGCTCAAGGCCACCGCACTGGTGTCGATCATCGGCCTTGCCGACCTGGTCAAAGCTGCACAGGACGCCGGTAAAAGCACTTATCAACTGTTCTACTTCCTGGTTCTCGCCGCGTTGATCTATCTGCTGATCACCAGTGCTTCCAACTTCATCCTGCGCTGGCTCGAACGCCGCTACGCCGCCGGTGCCCGGGAGGCCGTACGATGATCGAACTCCTGCAGGAATACTGGCGCGCCTTCCTTTATACCGACGGCCAGAACATCACCGGGCTGGCGATGACGCTGTGGCTGCTCAGCGCCTCGATCTTCATCGGTTTTCTGGTGTCGATTCCGTTGTCGATTGCGCGAGTTTCGCCGCACTTCTACATTCGCTGGCCGGTGCAGTTTTACACCTACCTGTTCCGTGGCACGCCGCTGTATATCCAGTTGCTGATTTGCTACACCGGCATTTACAGCCTCGCCGCCGTGCGCGCGCAGCCGTTGCTCGACAGTTTCTTTCGCGATGCGATGAACTGCACGATCCTCGCCTTTGCCCTGAACACCTGCGCTTACACCACGGAGATTTTTGCCGGGGCGATTCGCAGCATGAACCACGGCGAAGTCGAAGCGGCCAAGGCCTACGGTCTGACCGGTTGGAAGCTGTATGCCTACGTGATCATGCCGTCGGCGCTGCGCCGTTCGTTGCCGTATTACAGCAATGAAGTGATCCTGATGCTGCACTCGACCACCGTGGCCTTCACCGCGACCATTCCCGATATCCTGAAAGTCGCCCGGGACGCCAACTCGGCGACCTTCCTGACCTTTCAGTCGTTCGGCATCGCCGCGCTGATCTACCTGACCATTACCTTTGCGCTGGTCGGCCTGTTCCGCCTTGCCGAACGCCGATGGCTGGCCTTCCTCGGCCCGACTCACTAGGCCCAGCTCAGGAATAAAGAGATAAAAAATGCGCCACCTGATCCATGACTTGCTGGCCCCGCTGCCGGGGACCGCACGGCAGATCCACAGCTTCCACTTCGGCCCGGAGCAGGCCAAGGGCAAGGTCTACATTCAGTCCTCGCTGCATGCCGACGAACTGCCAGGCATGCTCGTTGCCTGGCACCTCAAGCAGCGTCTGGCCGAGCTCGAAGCCGCTGGCCGCCTGCGCAGCCAAATCGTGCTGGTGCCGGTGGCCAACCCGGTCGGCCTCGAACAAGTGCTGATGGACGTGCCGCTGGGCCGCTACGAACTGGAGAGCGGGCAGAACTTCAACCGCTGGTTCGTCGACCTCAGTGAAGAAATCGGCAATGCCATCGAAGGCAAGCTGAACGACGATCCGCAGCACAACCTCGAATTGATCCGCACGCACCTGCGCAACGCCCTCGCCCGCCAGACCGCCAGCACGCAACTGCAATCCCAGCGTCTGACCCTGCAACGGCTGGCCTGCGATGCCGACATGGTGCTCGACTTGCACTGCGACTTCGAGTCGGTGGTGCACCTCTACACCACGCCCGAAGCGTGGCCGCAGGTTGAGCCGCTGGCGCGCTACATCGAAGCGCAGGCGAGCCTGCTGGCCACCGATTCCGGCGGTCAGTCGTTCGATGAATGCTTCACGTTGCTGTGGTGGCAATTGAAAGAGCGCTTCGGCGAACACTTCGAGATTCCGCTGGGCAGTTTCTCGGTGACCGTCGAGTTGCGCGGTCAGGGTGACGTCACCCATCCGCTGGCCAGCCGCGACTGCCAGGCGCTGATCGATTATCTGATCCAGTCCGATGCGATCGTCGGCGAAACCAAACCGCAGCCGCCGTTGCCGTACCCCGCCACGCCACTGGCGGGTGTGGAACCGGTGACTACGCCGGTCGGCGGCTTGCTGGTATACACCGCCACGGCGGGGCAATACCTGCAAGCCGGGCAACAGATCGCCGAAATCATCGACCCGATCAACGACCGGATCACCCCTATTCATTGCACCAGCGCCGGCGTGATGTACGCCCGCTCGCTGCGCCGCATGGCCACTGCCGGCATGGTTATCGCCCATGTCGCGGGCGCTGAAGCCTATCGCAGCGGCTACTTACTTTCGCCTTGAGGATGCTCGTCCCATGTACAAACTGACCGTTGAAGGCCTGCATAAAAGCTATGGCGACCATCAAGTGCTCAAAGGCGTGTCGCTCAAGGCCAAGACCGGCGACGTGATCAGCCTGATCGGCGCCAGTGGCTCGGGCAAAAGCACCTTTTTGCGCTGCATCAACTTTCTCGAACAACCCAACGACGGCGCCATGAGCCTTGATGGCCAGGCGATCCGCATGGTCACCGACCGCCACGGCATGCACGTCGCCGACGCCGATGAACTGCAACGTTTGCGCACGCGGCTGGCGATGGTGTTCCAACATTTCAATCTGTGGAGCCACATGACCGTGCTGGAAAACATCACCATGGCCCCGCGCCGGGTGCTGGGTTGCAGCAAACAGGAAGCCGACGACCGCGCCCGGCGCTATCTGGACAAGGTCGGCTTGCCGGCGCGGGTGGCGGATCAATACCCGGCGTTTCTTTCGGGCGGGCAGCAACAGCGCGTGGCGATTGCCCGGGCATTGGCGATGGAGCCGGAGGTGATGCTGTTCGATGAGCCGACCTCGGCGCTCGATCCAGAATTGGTGGGGGAAGTGTTGAAGGTGATTCAAGGGCTGGCCGAGGAAGGCCGGACCATGATCATGGTGACTCACGAAATGAGTTTCGCCCGCAAAGTCTCCAGCCAGGTGTTGTTCCTGCATCAAGGTCTGGTGGAAGAAGAAGGCGCCCCCGAGGATGTGCTCGGCAACCCGAAAAGCGAACGCCTGAAGCAATTCCTCAGCGGTAACCTCAAGTAGCCCACGTTCCCCTGTAGGAGCTGCCGAAGGCTGCGATCTTTTGATCTTGTTTTATAGAGATCAAGATCAAGATCAAAAGATCGCAGCCTTCGGCAGCTCCTACACGGTCACCCAGATTAAACCTTTCGCCAACTGATGTGGTCACTGGAAGAACCCCTCCAGAGCGCGCGCAGCCCGCATGGCGAAATCTCCCGACCACGCAAAAACCTGGTTCAGCGCCCGCGGCTGGAAGCCGTTCGCCTTTCAGAAACAGGTGTGGGCGGCGGTAAAAAACGGCGAGTCCGGGCTGCTCCACGCCAGCACGGGCGCCGGTAAAACCTATGCGGTGTGGTTTGCGGCGCTCAATCGCTTCGCCCGCTCGCCACCTGCCATCGAAACATCGCGTAAACGAAAACCGCCGGCCGAACCACTGACCGTCCTGTGGATCACTCCCATGCGCGCCCTCGCCGCCGATACCGCGCGCGCCTTGCAAGCACCTGTCGATGACCTGCAGATCCCGTGGAGCATCGGCCTGCGCACCGGTGACACCAGCAGCAGCGAACGCGCTCGGCAGAGCCGACGCCTGCCGACCACGCTGATCACCACCCCGGAAAGCCTGACGCTGTTGCTGGCCCGCGCCGATGCACAAGTCGCGCTGTCGAGTTTGCGCATGATCGTCGTCGATGAGTGGCACGAACTGCTGGGCAACAAGCGCGGCGCGCAACTGCAATTGGCCCTGGCCCACCTGCGCCATTGGCAACCGGGGCTGATTGTCTGGGGCGTCTCCGCCACCCTCGGTAATCAATCCCACGCCGAGCAGGTGCTAATTCCGCAGGGTGGCGGCATCAGTATTCAGGGACAGAGCGAAAAATCGCTGAAGGTCGACACCCTCCTCCCACCGGCCATCGAGCGTTTTCCCTGGGCCGGGCACATCGGTCTGAAAATGTTGCCGCAGGTCGTTACCGAACTCGACGCTTGCGCCAGCACCCTGGTATTCACCAACACCCGGGCGCAATCGGAAATCTGGTATCAGGCACTGCTGGAGGCTCGGCCGGACTGGGCCGGCTTGATCGCTCTGCATCACAGCTCACTGTCTCGCGAGACGCGCGACTGGGTTGAGCAGGCCTTGAAGGACGGGCAACTGAAAGCCGTGGTTTGCACCTCAAGCCTGGATCTGGGCGTGGATTTCCTGCCGGTCGAGCGCGTATTGCAAATAGGCTCGGCCAAGGGTATCGCACGCTTGATGCAACGCGCCGGACGCTCCGGTCATGCACCGGGACGCACGTCGCGAGTGACACTGGTGCCGACGCACAGCCTTGAATTGCTCGAGGCGGCTGCCGCCCGTGACGCCGTCGAACAACGGCGTATCGAACCACGCCTGTCACCGCACAAACCGCTGGATGTACTGGTGCAGCATTTGGTCAGCATGGCCCTCGGTGGCGGATTTTTACCCGATGAGTTGTACGAAGAAGTCCGCAGCGCCTGGGCTTATCGTGACCTGACACCCGCCGATTGGGCTTGGGCGCTGGCTTTCGTACGCCATGGCGGGATGTCTCTGACAGCCTATCCGGACTATCGCCGGGTTGAACCGGACGAGCACGGCGTCTGGCGTGTACCCGATGCGCGATTGGCTCGGCGTCATCGCATGAGCATTGGCACCATCGTCAGCGATGCCAGTATCCAGCTTAAGTTCTGGAGCAAGGGCGGCGGCGGTAAACAGCTGGGCAGTGTCGAGGAAGGCTTCATTGCCAGACTCAAACCGGGCGACGGTTTCCTGTTTGCGGGACGTTTGCTGGAACTGGTACGGGTGGAAAACATGACGGCTTACGTCAAACGCAGTACTGCGAAAAAAGCCGCCGTACCGCGCTGGAATGGCGGGCGGATGCCGCTGTCGAGCGAACTGGCGGAAGCGGTGGTCAGGCGTTTCAGTGCCGCCGCGCAAGGTGAGTTTGTCGGCCCGGAAATGCAGGCGCTGCGCCCGTTGCTGGAAACCCAGATGCGCTGGTCCGGCTTGCCCACCGCCGAAAACCTGTTGGCCGAGGTGCTGAAATCCCGCGAAGGCTGGCACCTTTTCCTCTATCCATTTGCCGGAAGGCAGGTGCATCTGGGCCTGGCGAGTCTGCTGGCGTGGCGCGTCAGTCAGCGCCAGCCCGTAACGTTCTCCATCGCGGTGAACGATTACGGCCTGGAATTGCTCAGCGCCACGCCGATCGACTGGGCCGAGTATTTGAATAGCGATCTCTTCAATGCCGATGATTTACTGGAGGACGTTTTGGCCAGTTTGAATGCCGGCGAGTTGGCCCTGCGCCGGTTCCGTGAAATCGCGCGGATTGCCGGGCTGGTCTTCGCCGGCTACCCCGGTGCGCCAAAAAGCACCCGTCAGGTGCAGGCGTCCAGCGGCTTGTTTTTCGAAGTGTTCAAACAATACGACGCCGATAATCTGTTGCTGGCGCAGGCCGGGGAAGAAGTCCTGCGGGAAGAACTGGATATTCGTCGCCTGGAACAGACATTGGAGCGGATCAACCAGATGAAACTGGACGTGCATCAGGTTAAACGTCCTACACCGCTAGGGTTTCCGCTGCTGGTGGAACGCATGCGCGAAAGCATGAGTTCGGAAAAACTCGCTGATCGCATCAGGCGCATGGTCGGCGATCTGGAGAAGTCCGCCGACAAAGCTAAATCATCATGAGCGCGCCATTCCCTGTGCGCCTGGCGGGTGAAGACCTTTGGTTACTGCCGGAAAAAGCCCTGTACTGGCCGGCACAACAGGCGCTGCTGATCGCCGACGTGCATTTCGGCAAGGCCGCCGCTTACCGCAGCCTTGGCCAACCGGTCCCGCAAGGCACCACGGCGAGCAATATCGCGGTGATTGATCGATTGCTGGCGAAACTGCCCTGCCGGCAATTGATCTTTCTTGGCGATTTCCTCCACGGACCCGGCTCGCATGCCGTAGGGACGCTGCACGCGCTGGCGCAATGGCGGGCGCGTCATGTTGATCTGCCGATGACGCTGATCCGCGGCAATCACGACAAACGCGCCGGCGACCCGCCGCAATCACTGAATATCCGGGTAGTGCCGGAACCGCTGCTGATCGGGCCATTCGCCTTGCAACATGAACCCGATCCGCATCCAGAAAGACACGTGCTGGCCGGTCACATCCACCCGGTCTACCGACTGCACGGCAAAGGTCGGCAGAGCTTGCGTCTGGCGTGTTTCCGGCTCGGCGAGCGCATCAGCCTGCTACCGGCATTCGGAGCGTTTACCGGCGGGTACGCGGTCGAGCGGGAGGAGAGTTCGAGGATTTTCGTCATCGGCGATAACGAAATATGGCCAGTCAGTTGAAGTCTTTGCAGACCTCATCTGACTGGCCATTCATTTTCAATGCCGATCAGGCAACCGGTGCCGGTGGCGGCTCGTCCGGAAGGGTCGGTTCGCCCGGCTCGGTCGGTTGTTCGTTGGGCGTATCGGGATCGGGCTGTCCGGGAATTCCGCCAGCCATGCTCAGCGACGGATGCGCCAACAATGACCAGGCCAATACGCCAACCTGATTGGGCTCAAGCCTTGCCAGTTCGGCAGTGATTTGCGGATCGATCTTCATGGGGCACTCCTCGGCGAAGGCCCGCCTTGCCGGAAAGCAAAAACGGGCAGTACACCCCATAGAGTGTCTGCCCGCCAAAGAATTCCCGCGATCTGTCGGATGGACCGATCAGGTGCGCGGCAAGGTCACACCACGCTGGCCCTGGTACTTGCCGCCGCGATCCTTGTAAGACACTTCACATTCCTCGTCGGATTCGAGGAAGAGCATCTGCGCCACGCCTTCGTTGGCGTAGATCTTCGCCGGCAGGTTGGTGGTGTTGGAGAATTCCAGTGTCACGTGGCCTTCCCACTCAGGCTCGAGCGGCGTGACGTTAACAATGATGCCGCAACGCGCGTAGGTGCTTTTGCCCAGGCAGATGGTCAAGACATTGCGCGGAATCCGGAAGTATTCAACGGTGCTGGCCAGCGCGAACGAGTTCGGCGGAATGATGCAGACGTCGCTGTGGACGTCGACAAAGCTGCCCGGATCGAAGTTTTTCGGGTCGACGATCGACGAGTTGATGTTGGTGAACACCTTGAAGTGATTGGTGCAACGCACATCGTAGCCGTAGCTCGACACACCGTAGGAGATCACACGGTTGTCGTCGCTGCCGCGCATCTGGCGCTCGACGAACGGTTCGATCATGCCGTGTTCCTGCGCCATGCGGCGAATCCACTTGTCCGATTTGATGCTCATGGCGGGTGTCCTGAATAGCGAGGTGGAAAAATTCTGTCCGGCATCTTACCGGGCGCGCCGCCGGGTTCAAAGTGCGGCCTGCAATTCTCGCCGATCCCCCATGATTTGCGCGCTCTGGCGACGAACCGTCACACCGCCGATCCCTAAATCAGAGAAACCTTCGCAAGAAGCATTGGCACGTCCCGGAAAAAGGGTTAAGGTGGCGCCACTGTGCTGCTTGTGTCACTGAGAATCTCTACACGATATGTTGAATTTCGATCCAACCATCTACAAGAATTTTTCCTGCTCTTTGCACTCAGTCTCGGCCAGGGTTCTTCCTGCGTCGCAGTTATCTTTGTTCAAGGAGTTACACCATGTCTAATCGCCAAACCGGTACCGTTAAGTGGTTCAACGATGAAAAAGGCTTCGGCTTCATCACCCCACAATCCGGTGACGACCTGTTCGTTCACTTCAAAGCTATCCAATCCGACGGCTTCAAAAGCCTGAAAGAAGGCCAACAGGTTTCTTTCATCGCTACCCGCGGTCAGAAAGGCATGCAAGCTGAAGAAGTACAAGTTATCTAACTTGTAGCTTCTTTAGAAAAGAGCCCCGCCCTTAAAAGCGGGGCTTTTTTGTGGGCGTCTGTTTTTCAGCTCGCAAAAAAAAGATCGCAGCCTTCGGCAGCTCCTACAGGATGTATATCAATCCTCTGTAGGAGCTGCCGAAGGCTGCGATCTTTTGCTTGTGCCTTACCAGGCCACACCAAACCCCGCGGTGTAACGGGTCTTGTTCAGATCGGCATCGTTGGTGCCACTGATGATGTCACGCTCGGCCTTGAGGTTAAGCGAGGCCCAGTCGGTGACCTTGTAACGCAGGCCCATTTCCGCATCCAGCGCGTAGTTGGCCACATCCGACAGCGGCTTGCCGATTTCACCATTGGTGAAGAACTCGACTTTCTTGCCGATCAGGTAACGGTTGTAATCCCACTTCATCGCGACGGAATAGAAGTTGTCTTTGCTGCCATCGCGATACTCGTAATCGGTGCGGTTGAACAGCGAGCCGAGTGAGAATGCGCCCAACTCGTCATCCCAGAACTGGTAGCCAGGACCGGTACCGACCACACGCTGGCGAGCCAGTTCTTCGATGTGATCACGCTTGTAGTTCAGACGGCCCTGCCAGAACCACTTATCGGTAAGGAAGCGGTCGAGTGCGTATTCGGCGCGCCAGTTGTCGGTGGTGGTCTCGTCGTCTTGCACTTCGCGGTTGTATTCACCCTCGGCGGTATGACGCCAGCGCCCATGCCGTGCCGTGGTCTTGAAGCCGACATCGTAGTCATCGGTGTCCTTCTCGGCGCGCTGATAGTCCAGCGCCAGGTCGACATTGCCCTTCCACACCAGATCCTCGACCACCGGTTTCGGTTTGAGAATCTGCTGAATGCTCGCCAGCTCGACGGTTTTCGGCGCCTCGCCGTTGGCCAGGGTGACCTTGCCATCTTCGGCAGCCGTCAGCGATTTGGAGACTTCACCGGTGTAGGCATCCTGCTTGACCAGCAAGTGCTGATCGCTGTCGAGCGTCTTCACCTCTTTCCAGTCAATCGTCACCGCACCGGCGTATTTGGTCTGGATCAACAGCTTGCCGCCATCGAACACGGTGATGGTGCCGCTCAACTTGTCACCGTTCTTCAACCAGACGGTGTCGGCAAGCAGGGGCGTGGACGCACTGAAGACAGCAAGGCACAGCAAGGATCTGGACAACATAAGCGAATCGAAGGCTCAAGTTTGCGAAAAAAGATCGGCATTATCCGTAGGAATAAGACCCTGACAAGGACTGACCGGACTATTTCTGATGAGTTCATTTCTCAACTGGCTGATCACCGATTACTCTGAAAGCCATCAAACTGTTCATGCTCAGGAACCGCGTACGTGAAAGACCCGCTCGACAGCGTTGAAAACGATGCGCAAATCCGACGCACGGCACTCTACTCGACGCTCGCCCAAGTGCCCGAAGGCAAAGTCGTCAGCTATGGTCAGTTAGCTGAACTGGCCGGTTTGGGGCGCGCCGCCCGCTGGGTCGGCCGCACCTTGAGTCAGTTGCCCGGTGATACCAGGCTGCCCTGGCACCGTGTACTGGGTGCCGGCGGTCGGATCAGCCTGCCGGTGGGCAGCCCGTCGGGCGATGAACAACGGGCACGATTGCGCATGGAAGGCATCACCGTCCTGAACAATCGTGTGGATATTCAGCGCCATGGCTGGCGTCCGGTAGAGCACAGCGGTTAGAGTGCGCGCTTTGTTTTCGCAATCTTGAGGCAGACTTCAGCCCATGCCCCGTAAAACCTGGCGCGCCGCGCTAGCCGCTTATGCCAGTCCTTCGACGCTCGTGCTGTTGTTGCTCGGTTTCGCCGCCGGCCTGCCGTACATGCTGGTGTTTTCAACGCTTTCCGTCTGGCTGCGTGAAGCCGGCGTGGCCCGTGAAACCATTGGCTATGCCAGCCTGATCGGCCTGGCCTATGCGTTCAAATGGGTCTGGTCGCCCCTGCTCGACCAATGGCGCCTGCCGTTGCTGGGCAAGCTTGGCCGACGCCGCTCTTGGCTGGTGCTCTCGCAAACCTTGGTGATTCTTGGGCTGATCGGCATGGGTTTCTGTGATCCGCAGAAGCATCTGTCCTGGTTGATCGCCATTGCCGTTGTCGTCGCCTTTGCCTCCGCCACTCAAGACATCGCGGTGGATGCCTATCGCCTGGAAATCGCCGAAGACAATCGCCAGGCCGCCCTCGCCGCCAGTTATATGTCGGGTTACCGCGTGGCGGCACTGCTGGCGACCGCCGGGGCGTTGTTCTTCGCTGAGGGCTTCGGCTCCACTGGCTTCAACTATCAACATTCGGCCTGGGCCGGCACTTACGCACTGTTCGGTGCCTTGATGGTGCCCGCGCTGCTGACCACGCTGCTCATGCGTGAGCCGCCTGTGCCGCTACGCACTCAGTTGCAGGCCGGGCGTTACACCTTCATGCACCAACTGATGTCGGTATTTGTGCTGATCGTTTTGCTGGTCTCCGTCCCGGCGATGTTCACCCAGTTGTACAACACCGATTTCGCCGGCGTGCTGTTCGGCGGCATGAGTCCGCTCGACCTGCTGCTCGAAGACCGCGCCTTTCTGCGCGCCATTCTCTACACGCTGCTGACTGGCCTGTGCCTGTCGACCATGGGCCGTCGCGGCCTGGCGCCGGTGCTGACGCCGGTCAACGACTTTATTCTGCGTTATCGCTGGCAGGCGTTTCTGTTACTGGGTCTGATTGCCACCTATCGGATGTCGGACACGGTGATGGGCGTCATGGCCAACGTGTTCTATATCGACCAGGGTTTCACCAAGGATCAGATTGCCAGTGTCAGCAAGATTTTCGGCCTGATCATGACGCTCGTTGGCGCCGGCATGGGCGGCCTGCTGATCGTGCGTTTCGGCATTTTGCCGATTCTGTTCATCGGCGGCGTCGCTTCCGCAGCCACCAACCTGCTGTTCGTCATGCTCGCCGACATGGGCCCGAACCTGCAGATGCTGGTGGTGACCATTTCCCTCGACAACTTCAGCTCGGGCCTGGCGACGTCAGCCTTCGTTGCTTATCTGTCGAGCCTGACCAACCTGAAGTTTTCCGCCACCCAATACGCCTTGCTCAGCTCGATCATGCTGCTGTTGCCGCGCCTGATGGGCGGCTATTCCGGGGTCTTGGTGGAAAAGTTCGGTTATCACAGCTTCTTCTTGATCACCGCCCTGCTCGGTGTGCCGACACTGGTGCTGATCGCCCTGCACTGGTTTCAGGAAAGCCGCCGCGAAGGCCCGACGCCAACGCCCGAGCCTGTGCCGACACCGCTCACAGAAGAATCGTAAGAGATTTCGGCAACGGCGGGAGGAATCCCGCCGTCGTGCCTGCCCACTGACCTCACGCCTGTACGTCGGCAAAACTCGCCGGTACACTGCGGAGTCATTTCCAGTCATAGCAACCGACAACGGCCAACCATGCGCACCAGTCAATTTTTGCTCGCCACACAGAAAGAAACGCCTTCCGACGCGGTCGTGATCAGCCACCAGCTGATGCTGCGCGCCGGCATGATCCGCAAACTTGCCTCGGGCCTGTACACCTGGCTGCCCATGGGCCTGCGAGTCATGCGCAAGGTTGAAGCCATCGTTCGCGAAGAGATGAACGCTGCCGGCTCTCTGGAAGTGTTGATGCCGAGCACCCAACCGGCCGAGCTGTGGCAGGAATCGGGGCGCTGGGAAGAATACGGCCCTGAGCTGCTGCGCATCAAAGACCGCCACGGTCGCGACTTCTGCGCGGGCCCGACCCACGAAGAAGTAATCACCGATCTGATGCGCAACGAGTTGAGCAGCTACAAACAGCTGCCAATCAACCTGTACCAGATCCAGACCAAGTTCCGTGACGAAATCCGTCCACGCTTCGGTTTGATGCGCGGCCGCGAATTCATCATGAAGGACTCGTACTCCTTCCACGCGGATCAGGCGTCGCTGCAGATCACCTACGACCGCATGCATGAAGCCTACTGCAACATCTTCACGCGTCTGGGCCTGAAATTCCGTCCGGTTGAAGCCGACAACGGTTCGATCGGCGGCGCCGGCTCGCACGAGTTCCACGTGCTGGCCGAGTCCGGCGAAGACGATATCGTCTTCAGCAACGGTTCCGACTACGCGGCGAACATCGAAAAAGCCGAAGCCGTACCACGCGAAACTTCGCGTGCCGCTGCGACCGAAGAGCTGCGTCTGGTCGACACGCCAGACACCAAAACCATCGCGGCCCTGGTGGAAAAATTCAATCTGCCGATTGAAAAGACCATCAAGACCCTGATCGTGCGCGCCGAAGAAGAAGGCAAGCTGATCGCGCTGGTCATCCGTGGCGACCACGAACTCAACGAAATCAAGGCTGCCCAGCAACCAGGCGTGGCCAGCCCGCTGGTCATGGCCACCGACGCTGAACTGCGTGACGCCATCGGCGCCGGCGCCGGTTCGCTCGGCCCGCTGAACCTGCCGTTGCCAATCATCATCGACCGTTCGGTCGAGCTGATGAGCGACTTCGGCATCGGTGCGAACATCGACGACAAGCACTACTTCGGCGTGAACTGGGAGCGTGATCTGCCAGTTCCGACGGTTGCCGACCTGCGTAACGTGGTCGCGGGCGATCCAAGCCCGGACGGCAAAGGCACCCTGGAAATCAAACGCGGTATCGAAGTCGGGCACATCTTCCAGCTGGGCAACAAGTACAGCAAGGCGATGAAGTGCGAAGTGCTGGGCGAGAACGGCAAGCCAGTAACCCTGGAAATGGGTTGCTACGGCATCGGCGTATCCCGCGTGGTGGCTGCAGCCATCGAGCAGAACAACGACGAGAACGGCATCATCTGGAGCGACACCCTGGCGCCGTTCCAGATCGCTCTGGTGCCGCTGCGTTATGAAACCGAGCAGGTGCGCGAAGCCACCGACAAGCTGTACGCCGAACTGACAGCGGCCGGCTTCGAAGTGCTGCTGGACGATCGCGACAAGAAAACCAGCCCGGGCATCAAGTTCGCGGACATGGAGCTGATCGGCATTCCACACCGGATCGTGGTCAGCGACCGCGGCCTCGCCGAAGGCAACCTGGAATACAAGAGCCGTACCGAAGGCGAAGCGCAAGCATTGCCGGTGGCTGACGTATTGTCCTTCCTGCAGGCCCGTATCCGCCGCTGAAACCAGATAGAGACGTCATGTTCAAGCGAAACACCTTAGGCCTCGGAGGCACCGCCCTGTGCGGTGCCCTGCTGGTCAGCGGCTGTGCCAATCACATGTCACAACGCAGCGAGCACGAAGAGCGGATCGAGCGAAAATTGCTCGACCATAGCCTGCAGATTGATGTCGGTGAGCCTAAGGAGCTTGAGCTGCCGCAGCGACGCGTGAAGATCAACGAACAGAAGACTTTTGAAGTCACCGAGTTCGAAGTGACGCGTCGCTACGATCGCTACACGCCTTACCAGCCTTGGCGGGAGGTCTACGAGATCCCGCTGGGCGCGGTGGCCGTGGTCGGCGGCGTCGGCGCCAACGTGGTCAATGTGTTTGCCCTCGGCAACCTGCCGGACAGCATCACCAAGGACTGGCTGAGCTACGGTTTTGCCGGGCTCAACCCGTTCATGAACGTACAGTCCAACGGTCGTGCACAACAGAACCTCGCCGGCATCGATGAAGTCCAGCGCGACAAGCGTACGGAGTATTCGAGCCTGCCGTGGAGCGAGCGCCCGGTGCAAGTCAAGGCTGGCAAGCAGACCTTTGACATGACTACCGATCGCAACGGTGTGCTGCGCCTGAATCTGCTCGACAGTCCGTTTGCCGAAAATGATCTCAATCATGTCGGCAAATTGCAGATCAGTGTCGAAGACGCCAAGGATGACGTGCACTCTGATTCGTCGCTGATGATCAGCAGTCACCTGCGCGGCAAGCTGCTGGAAGCGCACGGGCTGATTTATGACGATCTGGAAGACGACGAAGTGAGCCAGTGGGTGCACCGGGTCAAACGTCTGTCGGAACTGGGTCTGGAAGAAGAAGCCAGCGAGCTGGAACAAAGCCTGATCGAACTGACGCGCAACGATCCTGAGTTGCAGACCGAGTTTCTCAAGTCGCTGACCAAGGATGCCGGGCGCTTGGTGGCGGATCCGGGACCGAATTAAAGCCAATCGCGAGCAGGCTCACTCCTACATTGGAACGCATTTCAATATGGGAGCGAGCCTGCTCGCGAAGAGGCCCTGACAGGCACAGCAAATCTACCGCTCAAACAACTCCATCTGCTCAAACCCGCCGCGCAAATCCTCCAGTCTCACCCCAACCCCCAACAACCGCACCGGTTTCCCGCCGCGATTGAACGCCTGCGTCAGCATCAACTGATAGCTACCGAGATCTCGCCCTGCCCCGGCCTGCTCCAGCGTCGTCTGGGTAAAGTCATGAAACTTCACTTTGACGAACGGTTTGCCCGGTCGATAACTGCTGTCGATCCGTGCCATGCGGGTTTTCAGGGTTTCCAGCAGCTCCGGTAATTTATCGAGGCAACTGCGCAGATCCGGTAGATCAACGTCGTAGGTGTTTTCCACACTGATTGACTGACGCCGACTGTCGTTGTGCACCAACCGGTCATCGATCCCACGGGCGAGACTCCACAGTCGCTCGCCAAAACTGCCAAATTCGCGCACCAGCGCCAATTTGTCCCACTCGCGCAACTGCGAGCAGTCAACGATGCCGAGCTTGCCTAGCTTATCGGCCGTAACCTTGCCAACACCGTGCAACTTGCTCACCGGCAAACCACTGACAAAGTCTTCGACCTGATCCGGCGTGATCACAAACAAACCATTGGGCTTTTTCCAGTCGCTGGCGATTTTGGCCAGAAACTTGTTCGGCGCCACACCCGCAGACACGGTGATGTGCAATTGATTGGAGACCCGGCGGCGAATGTCCTGGGCGATGCGCGTGGCACTGCCGCCGAAATGCGCGCTGTCCGAGACGTCCAGATACGCCTCATCCAGTGACAGCGGCTCGATCAGGTCGGTGTAATCGCTGAAGATCGTGTGTATTTCTTTCGACGCTTCGCGATAGGCGTCCATGCGTGGCTTGACGATGGTCAGGTCTGGACACAACTTGAGGGCATGCCCCGACGCCATCGCCGAACGCACGCCATACGCGCGCGCTTCATAGTTGCAGGTGGCGATCACCCCGCGCCGGTCGGCCGAACCACCCACCGCCAACGGCTTGCCAGCCAGACGCGGGTCATCGCGCATCTCGATGGCGGCGTAGAAACAGTCGCAGTCAATGTGGATGATTTTTCGCTGAGTCATGTCAGAAAAGGAAACGTGGCGAACCGAATCGGCAGTATCTCACTGACACCTGTATATAGCACCAGTGGTATGAATGTTCTTTGCAAACGGTAGGAAATGTCCTTTGAATTTATTTTCTCAATCGACAAGTGGCCTCCAATAGAGCTGAAAGCCTTGCCCCGCCTGCCCTGCAGCGTGAAAAACACCCGAGAAAAAACGCTAACCGATTGAACCTCAACAGATTTTATCCTGATTTAAGGTTGACACCCCGGCGTTCCTCTGTAGAATGCCGACACACAGACGCGGGATGGAGCAGTCTGGTAGCTCGTCGGGCTCATAACCCGAAGGTCGTCGGTTCAAATCCGGCTCCCGCAACCAAACATCAAAAAAGGCTACTCGAAAGAGTGGCCTTTTTTGTGCGCGTCTGTTTTGTCGATTTGCTCTTCTAATAGAGAAGCGACCGCCAAACAGGAATTCTTTGCATTTCCGAAACTTAACGCGCCACCTGCGACCGTTTGACGCGATTGCACACTTATTTGACCCTTTACGGGATTAGCGGTTGACACCCCGTCGTTCGTCTGTAGAATGCCGCCACACAGACGCGGGATGGAGCAGTCTGGTAGCTCGTCGGGCTCATAACCCGAAGGTCGTCGGTTCAAATCCGGCTCCCGCAACCAAACATCAAAAAAGGCTACTCGAAAGAGTGGCCTTTTTTGTATCTGTTGAAAAAGTCCTTTCGCAACAATGATCTGTCACTGTGCAGTGAACCGCTTGGGATCTTCAGAAGTGCTGACTTGCGACTATGCTTGAGTCGCAGGCAAGGCCTCTGCAATCCAGGAACTGCCCTCGCCGATACCCGGTGAGAGGCGTAGTATTTTGTGATTATTTTTTTCTACAGGGATTGGTTACTTGGCTGGATACCTCCATCCTGTCGCGCACAATCCAAGAGGTGATTGATGCGCGCCAACTCGTCTGATCCACAAGACACCGTCACAGCGGAACATCCGATCAAACCCGAGCGCCTGCGCTTGCTGGATCGGTTGAGCAAATACCGGCAACCGATTGGTCTGGCGGTGACTTTGCTGCTGTTCGCGATTGCGCTGATTGCCTGTCGTCATCTGCTCGCCGAACTCGATCTCGATGCACTGCACGACTCGATTCTCGACGTGCCGAAACCCGCCCTGCTCGGTGCCTTCGGCGCGACCGTGGTCGGCTTCATCATTCTGCTCGGCTATGAATGGTCGGCCAGCCGTTATGCCGGCGTGACACTGCCACTGCGCACATTGGCGCTGGGCGGATTCACCGCGTTTGCGATCGGCAATGCCATCGGCCTGTCGCTGCTGTCCGGCGGTTCGGTGCGCTACCGTTTATATGCACGACTGGGTCTGGGCGCGTCGGAAGTCGCGCACATGACCTTGTTCGCCAGTTTGTCACTGGGCTGCGCCTTGCCGCCGCTGGCCGCACTGGCAACGCTGAGCGATCTGCCTGCTGCCTCGCAGGCGCTGGGTTTGTCCGAAGGCCTGCTCGGCACTATCGCCGCTGTCGTGCTGTTGCTTGGCGCAGTACTGGCTATCGGCATCTACCGTCGACGCCTGCCGGAACAACCGTTACGCGACAACCTGCTGGTCAGGGTTGGCCGCCGCACGCTGCGCTTGCCGGGGCGTCGCCTGACCTTCCTGCAACTGATCATTACCGCCCTCGACGTCGCGGCTGCCGCCACGGTCCTTTATCTGTTGCTGCCGGAAGCACCGCCGTTTGGTGCATTCCTGCTGGTGTACCTGCTGGCACTGGCTGCCGGCGTACTCAGCCATGTACCCGGTGGCGTCGGTGTATTCGAAGCGATCCTGCTGGCCGCGTTCGCCGACAAGCTCGGTGCCGCACCACTGGCCGCCGCCCTCCTGCTCTATCGTCTGATCTATGTGGTGCTGCCGCTGTTGGTCGCCTGCGTATTCCTGCTGATCAACGAAGGTCAACGCCTGTTCCAGACCCAGACCATGCGCGCGGCGTCCGGTCTGGCCGCGCCGATTCTGGCAGTGCTGGTGTTCCTGTCCGGCGTGGTGCTGCTGTTTTCCGGCGCGACTCCCGAGATCGACACACGTCTGGAGCACATCGGCTTTCTGATCCCGCATCGTCTGGTGGACGCTTCGCACTTTGGCGCCAGCCTGATCGGCGTGCTCTGCCTGATGCTCGCTCAGGGCCTGCGTCGTCGCCTGTCGGCCGCGTGGATGCTGACCACCATTCTGTTGCTGGTTGGCGCCCTGCTCTCGCTGCTCAAAGGTTTTGACTGGGAAGAAGCGACGCTGATGACACTGACGGCTGCGCTGCTCGGTGTGTTCCGTCGCTCGTTCTATCGCCCGAGTCGCCTGACCGAACTGCCCTTCTCGCCGCTGTATCTGGTAGCCAGCCTGTGCGTCCTCGGTGCCTCGACGTGGCTGCTGCTGTTCGCTTATCAGGACGTGCCGTACAGCCATCAACTGTGGTGGCAGTTCACCCTCGACGCTGACGCGCCACGTGGCCTGCGTTCGCTGCTCGGTGCCGCTGTGCTGTTGCTGGTGATCGCGCTGACCTGGCTGCTGCGCACCGCGCGCCCGGTCATTCACTTGCCGACGCCGGACGAACTCGATCGCGCGGCAAAGATCCTGATGGCTTCTTCGCAACCTGACGGAGGCCTGGCGCTGACCGGTGACAAGGCGTTGCTGTTTCACCAGAACGACGAAGCGTTCCTGATGTACGCGCGCCGTGGCCGCAGCCTCGTGGCGCTGTACGACCCGATCGGCCCCGGCCAGCAACGCGCCGAGATGATCTGGCAGTTCCGCGACCTCTGCGATATTCACCACGCTCGCCCGGTGTTCTACCAGGTGCGCGCGGAGAACCTGCCGTACTACATGGACATTGGCCTGACCGCGATCAAACTCGGCGAGGAAGCCCGAGTCGATCTGCATCGCTTTGACCTGGAAGCCAAGGGCAAAGAGATGAAGGATCTGCGTTACACATGGAACCGTGGCACCCGCGATGGTTTGTCGCTGGAAATCCACGAACCGGGTCAAGCGCCGATGGACGAGCTGAAAGTGATTTCCGATGCGTGGCTGACCGGCAAGAACGTGCGTGAGAAAGGCTTCTCCCTCGGCCGTTTCAGCGACGAATACCTGAAGCATTTCCGCATCGCGGTGATTCGCTTCGAAGGGCGCCCGGTGGCGTTCGCCAACCTGCTCGAGACTTACAGCCATGACCTGGCCAGTCTCGACCTGATGCGCGCGCACCCGGATGCGCCGAAGCTGACCATGGAATTCATGATGGTCGGCCTGATTCAACATTATAAGAGTCACGGATACGCGCGTTTCAGCCTGGGCATGGTGCCGTTGTCGGGGTTGCAACCCCGCCGTGGTGCACCGCTGACCCAGCGTCTGGGCTCGATGGTTTTCCGCCGTGGTGAGCAGCTGTACAACTTCCAAGGCTTGCGCCGCTTCAAAGACAAGTTCCAGCCTGACTGGGAACCCCGTTATATGGCCGTGCCCGCCGGACTCGATCCGCTGGTGGCGCTGGCCGACACTGCTGCCCTGATCGCGGGCGGCTTGACTGGATTGGTGAAACGCTGATGATTCAACGCTCCCTGAAGTACATCCTGGCCGCACTGATCGTGCTGGCCGTGATTGCCGGCGGCGGTTACTGGTACCTCAAACGCCCGGCACCGGAACCGACCGTCGAACAGCTCAACCCGGCCGATGGCGCCGCCATGACCCGCGTCATCCCTGGCACCAAGCCCAAAGCGCAGGTGCTGGTAGCAGTCAACGACGACCAGAAACTCTCTGAAAAACAACTGACCACCCTGAGCCGCAGCGCCTCGGCGCAAATCGTCCAGGTGATTCTGCCCAAGGACTGCCTGCTCCAAAGCCGCGCTCTGCAATCGGGCCTGCGTGAACTGAATGGCCCGGCCACCCTGGTCAGCGGCATCGGCCCGGGCGCTGTGCTGGCCTGGCGCTGGTTGGCGGAACAGAAAGACGACAAGGCCCAAGCGGTGTCCGTCGACCTGGCTCTGGAAAAAGGTGGCTGCACCCACCTGCTGCCGAAATCCGCCGCCCACGGCCACTGGCTGGCCGCCTGGAACGACAACCCGGACGACGCCAGCGCAGGTTTTGTGCGCGATCAACCGAACGCCGAAACCAGCATCAGCGATTACGACATCAACCTGCCGCAAGTGCTCAACAACGAACTGCGCAAGATTCTCGTCGGCGGCGACAAGGCCAACGGCGGTCTGGCGATCCCGGTGGTTGAAGTGCCGGCCGGCCAGGCGAAAGACACCGTGACCCTGTTCCTCTCCGGCGACGGCGGCTGGCGCGATCTCGACCGCGACGTGGCGGGCGAGATGGCCAAGATCGGCTATCCGGTGGTCGGCATCGACACCCTGCGCTACTACTGGCAGCACAAGAGCCCGGAACAAAGTGCGCTGGACCTGACCGAACTGATGCAGCACTACCGGCAGAAATGGGGCACCAAACGCTTCATCCTCACCGGTTACTCGTTCGGTGCCGACGTATTGCCAGCGATCTACAACCGCCTGCCAGACACCGAGCAGCAGCGCGTCGACGCGATCATCCTGCTGGCCTTCGCCCGCACCGGCAGCTTCGAAATCGAAGTCGAAGGCTGGCTGGGCAACGCCGGCAAAGAAGCCGCCACCGGCCCGGAAATGGCCAAGCTGCCAGCAGCCAAGGTTGTGTGCATCTACGGTGAAGAAGAGACCGATGAAAGCGGCTGCACCGACAAGACTGCAGTCGGTGAAGCGGTGAAACTGCCTGGCGGCCACCACTTCGACGAGAACTACCCGGCGCTGGCCAAGCGTTTGGTGGATCTGATCGAGAAGCGCCAGAGCAAGGACTCGGTCGCCGAAGAGTGATCTGAATCGCATCCACAAAAAGCCCCCGCAACTTCGCAGTTGCGGGGGCTTTTTACATTCCAGCAGCCACCAAAATCCTGTGGGAGCGAGCCTGCTCGCGAAAGCGGAGTACCAGCCACCTATTTGCCAACTGACACACCGCTATCGCGAGCAGGCTCACTCCTACAAGGAACTGCGTGTCCGACGTGTAGTTTTGTTTACTTCCAGTCTCGCAATATCAGATGACGCCCACAGACCTTGTAGGCAAACTCCGAAACTCTTGTTGGGGCGCTGTGCCGCTCTATTGCGCTGTTTTTTGACGGGATACTCTCCGGACGTCGCTGACCCATTCAGCGATCGGGCTTGGTAACCCGGTGGAATAAGGCGCAACAGCGCACCCGACACGACTCAGGCGAAATCCCGTCCGAGCCCCTGTGTTATGGCAGCTGTGTGTGGGACGCTTTCGAGCGTGCCGGTTTCCTTGGTTCCCCGGTTTACCAACCTGCGCACAGCTGCCACCCATTCGCTTGGTATCGGATGCGGCAGCTCTCGAAATCAAGGGAACTGATAATGAACAATCCATCTGATCTTAAAACCATCGGCTTCACCCCTTTCCTCTACAACTCGGATCAAGCGTTCTTCAACGTCCGAGCCGGCATCCCGATCATTAATGCCTTGTCCCAATCCTCCGACCTGCTATCCCTCGCCAAATCCTTCGCCGAGGATGCGGCTTTCATCAAAGACACCGACCGCCATGCCTGGGCTGCGCATTACCTGACAGTGATGGGCAAGGCCTTGATTGATGATGTGATCCAAGCGCTGATCCCACGACCTGCGCGGACGAAGACCGAATCCGAAGCCGATCTGACTCAACGCACCTCCTGATTCAACCTCATACCCTGTGGGAGCGAGCTTGCTCGCGAATGCGGTGGATCAGCCACCACATGTCTCGACTGACACTCAGCCTTCGCGAGCAAGCTCGCTCCCACAGGGGATTTGCAGTGGATTGGAGGCTTATGTGCAGGCACAAAAAAGCCCCCGCCAGCCACTAGGCCGACGGGGGCTTTTCGGTTGAGGCGAGGTTACATCTCCACCTGCGTCCCCAACTCAATCACCCGGTTCAGCGGCAGATTGAAAAACCGCAAGTTCCCATTGGCATTCTTCAACATGAACGCAAACAGCGCTTCCCGCCAACGCGCCATGCCCTCAAGTTTCGAGGCAATCACCGTTTCGCGGCTGAGGAAGTAAGTGGTACGCATCGGGCTGAAATCCAGATCATCCAGATGACACAGCTTCAGCGCCTGCGGCACGTCCGGCTCGTCGGTGAAGCCAAAGTGCAGGATTACCCGGAAGAAGCCTTCTCCGTGGGCTTCGACCTCGAAGCGCCGCGATGGCGGCACACGCGGGATGTCTTCGTAGACCACCGTCAGCAGCACCACCTGCTCGTGCAGCACCTGGTTGTGCAGCAGGTTGTGCAACAACGCATGCGGCACGGCGTCGGAGCGCGCAGTGAGGAACACCGCAGTGCCCTGCACACGATGTGGTGGCTGCACACGGATGCTGCTGATAAAGATCGGCAGCGGCAGCGCGCCTTCGTCGAGGCGATCGACGAGCAGTTGTTTGCCGCGCTTCCAGGTGGTCATCAGCACAAACAGCGCGATACCGGCGATCACCGGGAAGGCACCGCCCTGAACGATCTTCGGCACGTTGGCGGCGAAGTACAGACCATCCACCAACAGGAAGCCGATCAGCACCGGCACCGCGAGGATCGGTGGCCATTTCCACAGCAGCAGCATCACCGCCGACACCAGAATGGTGGTCATCAGCATAGTACCCGTCACCGCCACGCCGTAGGCCGAGGCCAGGGCGCCGGAGGATTCGAAACCCAGCACCAGCAACACAACGCCGACCATCAGCGCCCAGTTCACCGCGCCAATGTAGATCTGGCCCTGCTCGTCGCTGGAGGTGTGCTGGATGTACATGCGCGGGATGTAACCGAGCTGAATCGCCTGACGGGTCAGGGAGAACGCGCCGGAAATCACCGCTTGCGAAGCGATCACCGTGGCCAGCGTCGACAGACCGACCAGCGGAATCAACGCCCAGCTCGGCGCCAGCAGATAGAACGGGTTACGCGCCGCCTCGGGATTTTCCAGCAGCAAGGCGCCCTGACCGAAGTAATTGAGCACCAGCGCCGGCAATACCAGGATGAACCAGGCGCGGGCAATCGGCTTGCGGCCGAAGTGGCCCATGTCGGCGTACAGCGCCTCGGCACCGGTCAGCGCCAGCACCACGGCGCCGAGGATCGCCACGCCCATGCCCGGATGAACGACGAAGAAATTCACCGCCCAGATCGGGTTCATCGCATGCAGCACTTCTGGCGCGTGGCTGATGCCATACACACCGAGGGCGCCGAGGACAAGGAACCAGGTGACCATGATCGGCCCGAACAGAATGCCGATCCGCGCCGTACCGTGGCTCTGGATCAGAAACAGCGCGACCAGCACCACCAGCGACAGCGGCACCACCCAATGGTCGATACCATCGAATGCCAGTCCCAGGCCTTCAATCGCTGACAACACGGAAATCGCCGGGGTGATCATGCTGTCGCCGTAAAACAGCGCCGCACCGATCAGCCCGCAAACCACCAGCAACGAGCGCAGCTTCTTGCGATGCCCCGCCGCCCGCCGTGCCAGTGCGGTGAGCGCCATGATGCCGCCCTCGCCCTGGTTGTCGGCGCGCAGCACGAACATCATGTATTTGATCGACACGACCCAGATCAGCGACCAGAAGATCAACGACAGAATACCCAGCACGCCATCGTGATTGACCGATACGCCGTAAGCGCCGGAAAACACTTCTTTGAGGGTGTACAGCGGGCTCGTGCCGATGTCGCCGTAAACCACCCCGACCGCCGCGACCAGCATGCTCAGCGGCTTGGAGGCCGAACCCTCGGCGCCTGCCGCATGACTACTTGCCTGACCCATCCAACACTCCTACTTCTCAGAACCGGCTTCTTGAATGAAGCACTATGCTTTGTGGTGCAGCATGCGCTGTTTTACCTGTTGTTACAGACGTTTTGTTGACTGTAAAAAATTGGTAAAGCTCAACGGCGCGAAGCATAGCGCAGCACTCGTCGTATTTCCCTGCATAAAGCTGGTCAAGTGCGTTGCTCGCCGCTAGAATTGCGCACTTTTTGATCAGAGGCGCGCCCTAAGCGCCCGTCCGTCGGCTTTCGCATCAAGAAAGCGATGTCACAAAATACCGAGGTTAGACATGTCCACCACTCCTGCGCCGGCCAATCCAAAGGTTGGCTTTGTATCTCTGGGTTGCCCGAAAGCACTGGTCGACTCCGAGCGCATCCTGACCCAGCTGCGCATGGAAGGCTATGACGTGGTGTCCACCTATCAGGACGCCGACGTTGTAGTCGTCAACACCTGCGGTTTCATCGATTCGGCCAAGGCTGAGTCTTTGGAAGTGATCGGCGAAGCGATCAAGGAAAACGGCAAGGTGATCGTCACCGGTTGCATGGGCGTGGAAGAAGGCAACATCCGCAACGTCCACCCGAGCGTGCTGGCCGTGACCGGTCCGCAGCAATACGAGCAAGTGGTCAACGCCGTGCACGAAGTGGTGCCGCCGCGTCAGGATCACAACCCGTTGATCGACCTGGTGCCGCCGCAAGGCATCAAGCTGACCCCGCGCCACTACGCGTATCTGAAGATTTCCGAAGGCTGCAACCACAGCTGCTCGTTCTGCATCATCCCGTCGATGCGCGGCAAACTGGTCAGCCGTCCGGTCGGTGATGTGCTCGACGAAGCTCAGCGTCTGGTCAAATCCGGCGTCAAAGAGTTGCTGGTGATTTCGCAAGACACCAGCGCCTATGGCGTCGACGTGAAATACCGCACCGGTTTCTGGAACGGCGCGCCGGTGAAAACCCGCATGACCGAACTGTGTGAAGCCCTGAGCACCCTCGGCGTCTGGGTGCGTCTGCACTACGTTTACCCGTACCCGCACGTTGACGAGCTGATCCCGCTGATGGCCGCCGGCAAGATCCTGCCGTACCTGGACATCCCGTTCCAGCACGCCAGCCCGAAAGTGTTGAAGTCGATGAAACGCCCGGCGTTCGAAGACAAGACCCTGGCGCGCATCAAGAACTGGCGCGAAATCTGCCCGGATCTGATCATCCGTTCGACCTTCATCGTCGGCTTCCCGGGCGAAACCGAAGAAGACTTCCAGTACCTGCTGAACTGGCTGACCGAAGCCCAGCTCGACCGCGTCGGCTGCTTCCAGTACTCGCCGGTTGAAGGCGCTCCGGCCAACGATCTGGATCTGGAGATCGTACCGGACGAGGTCAAGCAGGATCGTTGGGATCGCTTCATGGCGCACCAGCAAGCGATCAGCTCGGCACGTCTGCAAATGCGTATTGGCCGTGAGATTGAAGTGCTGGTGGACGAAGTCGACGAGCAAGGCGCGGTTGGCCGCTGCTTCTTCGACGCACCGGAAATCGATGGCAACGTGTTTATCGATAACGGCAGCAATTTGAAGCCGGGTGACAAGGTCTGGTGCAAGGTTACTGACGCTGACGAGTATGACCTGTGGGCTGAGCAGATCTGATCTGAAGGTCAAAAGCCCCTCACCCCAGCCCTCTCCCGGAAGGAGAGGGAGCTGACCGAGTTGTTCTTTCGAGGTACATCGACCTGAGCGATCCGGTCGAACTCGGGTTTTGAACAGCACGAAGTTCAGCTCCCTTCCCCCTCGCCCCTCGCCCTCTCCCAGAGGGGGCGGGGACTGATCGAGGAGTTCTTTCGAATTGCGGCGACCGGAAATATCGAGTCGAACTCAGGTTTTGAACAGCATGAAGATCTGCTCCCTTCCCCCTCGCCCCCTTGGGGGAGAGGGTTGGGGTGAGGGGGAGAGATCTTGCTGGCGACAGAAGTATCCAGCCAGACACCGCAATAAATACAGAAAGCCCCGCTCTTTTTACAAGATGCGGGGCTTTTTTACGGCTATCGTTTAGCGGGGGACGGACTCCCTTGAAACGGACAAGAGGCAGACAGGCATGCGTCACCATTCGGTCATCCACACGCCGAAACTCAGCGATTATCAGGAACTGACCCGGGTCTGGGAGGCCTCGGTCCGCGCCACCCATGACTTTCTGCCGGACAGCTATATCGAGCTGCTGCGCAATCTGGTGCTCACGCGTTATCTCGATGCGGTGATGCTGGTTTGCACCAAGGACGCCGACCAGCGCATTACCGGGTTTGCCGGAGTTGCGGCGGGCAAGATCGAAATGCTGTTCATCGATCCGGATTATCGGGGTCAGGGCTTGGGCAAGAAACTGCTGAACTACGCCTTGCAGCATTTGAATGCCGATGAACTCGACGTCAACGAACAGAATCCGCAAGCGCTGGGCTTCTACTTCAAGCAGGGGTTCGAAGTGATCGGCCGCTCGGAGGTGGATGGCATGGGCCAGCCGTATCCGTTGCTGCACATGCGTTTGCGCCAAAACCAGCAACGCTCAGGCAACGGCTGACACACCACAAAACCCTGTGGGAGCTGGTTTGCCAGCGATGCAGACACTGCGATCTGCCAGAAATACCGAGGTGATGCCATCGCTGGCAAGCCAGCTCCCACAGGGAATTGCGAACAGCCTGTAAATGGAACCGGGCTTAACCGGCGCCACACAGGTACAATGCCCACCCATTTTTTGTTACGGCCCTGTCATGACTGACCCGATTCGCCTCTCCAAACGCCTCATCGAACTGGTCGGTTGCTCCCGCCGGGAGGCCGAGCTGTTCATTGAGGGCGGCTGGGTCACTGTGGACGGCGAAGTGATTGATGAGCCGCAATTCAAGGTCGGCGACCAGAAGGTCGAGCTCGACAAGGACGCCAAGGCCACCGCGCCGGAGCCGGTGACCATCCTGCTCAATGCGCCCGCCGGCATGGACGTCGAAACGGCCATGCAGTCGCTGAGCGCCGAAACCCTCAGCGAAGAACACCGCTTCAGCAAGCGCCCGTTGCGCGGGCACTTCCTGCGCCTGACCGCCAGCGCTGACCTGCAAGCCAAGGCCAGTGGTCTGCTGGTGTTCACTCAAGACTGGAAGATCCTGCGCAAGCTCACCGCTGACGCCGCGAAGATCGAGCAGGAATACGTGGTGGAAGTCGAAGGTGACATGGTCGCTCACGGCCTCAATCGCCTGCAGCACGGCCTCACCCATAAGGGCAAGGAGCTGCCGCCGGTCAAGGCCAGCTGGCAGAACGAAAACCGTCTGCGCTTCGCCATGAAAAATCCGCAGCCGGGGATCATCGCCCAGTTCTGCGAAGCGGTCGGCCTGAAGGTCATCGGCATCCGCCGCATCCGCATCGGCGGCGTCTCGATCGGCAAAGTCCCGGTCGGCCAATGGCGTTACCTGTCCGGCAAAGAGAAGTTCTAAGACTTCCACTGCCGCCACACATTCCGGCAACGCGCCTGCGCGCTGCCCACAACGCTTATCAGGATTACTCACATGATTCATAACGACGTATTGCGCAGCGTGCGCTACATGCTCGACATCAGCGACAAAAAGGTTGTCGAGATCATCAAGCTCGGCGGCATGGAAGTCGCACTCGCCGACGTGGTGACCTGGCTCGACAAGAAAGAAGAAGACGAAGAAGGTTTCGTGCGCTGCCCGGACGAAGTCATCGCGCACTTCCTCGACGGCCTGGTGATCTTCAAGCGCGGCAAGGACGAAAGCCGTCCGCCGCAGCCGATCGAAGTGCCGGTGACCAACAACATCATCCTGAAAAAACTGCGCGTGGCTTTCGAACTGAAAGAAGACGACATGCACGCGATCCTCAAGGCTGCCGAGTTCCCGGTGTCCAAGCCTGAGCTGAGCGCGCTGTTCCGCAAAGTCGGCCACACCAACTATCGCCCGTGCGGCGACCAGTTGCTGCGTAACTTCCTCAAGGGGCTCACGCTTCGCGTGAGAGCGTAAAGCAGTTTAGAGCCGCAAGCTGCAAGCTGAAGCTATAACCCTGCTTTAACTTGCCGCTTGTAGCTTGCCACTCGAAGCTGGCCGCATGGCCCTCCATTCCGTTAGAAAATAGTGGCTCCGCTTTTCGCGGCTGACGACTAGGGTGTACTGATCCCTAATCCTCAGGACTCGCCATGCACCCGTATTTCTCCCTGCAAGGCCGCACCGCTCTGGTGACCGGCGGCACCCGTGGTATCGGCAAAATGATCGCCAAGGCGTTCGTCGAGGCTGGCGCACGCGTCTATGTCTGCTCGCGCGACGCCGAAGCCTGTCATCAAACCGCGGAAGAACTCGCCGCTTTGGGTATTTGCTACGGCATGGCAGCGAATCTGGCGACTGAAGAAGGCGTGCAGGAACTGGCCGCGCGTCTGGGCGAGCAGATCACCCATCTGGATATTCTGGTGAACAACGCTGGCACCACGTGGGGCGCGCCGTTGGAGAGCTATCCGGTGAAAGGCTGGGAAAAGGTCATGCAGCTCAACGTGACCTCGGTGTTCACCTGCATCCAGCAATTTTTGCCGCTGTTGCGCAAGGCCGGTTCGGCGGCGAATCCGGCGCGGATTATCAACATTGGTTCGGTGGCGGGGATTTCTTCGTTTGGCGAGCAGGCGTATGCCTACGGGCCGAGTAAGGCTGCCCTGCACCAATTGTCGCGAATTCTGGCGCGGGAGCTGGTGAGCCAGCACATCAATGTCAACGTGATCGCACCGGGGCGGTTTCCGAGCAAGATGACTCAGCATATTGGCAATGATGAAAAGGCGCTGGCGGAGGACACAGCGGTGATTCCGATGAAGCGTTGGGGGCGTGAGGAAGAGATGGCGGCGTTGGCGATCAGTCTGGCGAGTACCGCCGGGGCCTACATGACCGGGAATATCATTCCGCTGGATGGTGGGTTTAGCCTTTAAAAGATCGCAGCCTTCGGCAGCTCCTACATGGGATCGACGCGCCCCTGTAGGAGCTGCCGAAGGCTGCGATCTTTTGATCTTTAGTGCATCATTCCCACCCTGCCCTGCTTCGAATGCAAACCATGACTTATAGCGTCTCCCCCATCGGCTTCGTGCGCTCCTGCTTCAAGGAGAAATTCGCCATCCCCCGCCAGCCACAACTGGCACCCGCCGCCCGTGGTGTGCTGGAACTGGTGGCGCCGTTTGATCAGGGTGACGCCGTGCAAGGGCTGGAGCAGGTCAGTCATGTCTGGCTGCTGTTCCTTTTCCATCAGGCACTGGAGGAAAAGCCACGCTTGAAAGTCCGTCCGCCGCGCCTGGGCGGCAACAAGTCCATGGGCGTGTTCGCCACCCGCGCCACACACCGACCGAACGGCATCGGCCAGTCGGTGGTGAAACTGGATAAGGTTGAGGCCAATCGCCTGTTCATCTCCGGGATCGACTTGCTCGACGGCACGCCAATTCTCGACATAAAACCCTACGTGCCTTACGCCGATATCATCCCCGACGCCGCCAACAGCATCGCCAGCGCTGCGCCGCAGTTGATCGACGTGCAGTGGACAGATTCGGCGCTGCAACAAGCGTACACACACGCTCAGCGCCTCGACGAGCCTTTGGTTGAGCTGATTGAACAGTGCCTGGCGCAGGATCCGCGCCCGGCGTATCAAACACCGCTGCCTGAGCGCGAATACGGCGCGCAGTTCTGGGATCTGGACGTGCGCTGGCATTACCCGACACCGGAGCAGATCCGCGTGCTCGAAGTCATCCCTGCCGAGGCCTGATCCCGGAAACGAAAAAGCCCGCGCTGCCTTCACGGCAACGCGGGCTTTTTGCTTTTCTGTAGGAGTGAGCCTGCTCGCGATAGGGCCGTGTCAGTCGACATTCATCTTGACTGATCCACCGGTATCGCGAGCAGGCTCACTCCTACAGTTTTGGGGCTTACTTCTCGACGAACGCACGCTCGATCAGGTAGTCACCCGGCTCGCGCATCCGCGCCGAGATCTTCAGGCCGAAGCTGTCGAGTACTTCGCTGGTCTCGTCGAGCATGCTCGGGCTGCCGCAGATCATCGCGCGGTCGTCCTGCGGGTTGATCGGAGGCAGACCGATGTCGCTGAACAGCTTGCCGCTGCGCATCAGGTCGGTCAGACGGCCCTGATTCTCGAAAGGCTCGCGGGTCACGGTCGGGTAGTAGATCAGCTTGTCACGCAGCGCTTCGCCGAAGAACTCGTTCTGCGGCAGGTGCTCGGTGATGAATTCGCGGTAGGCGACTTCGTTGACGTAACGCACACCGTGCACCAGGATCACTTTTTCAAAGCGCTCATAGGTTTCCGGGTCCTGGATCACGCTCATGAACGGCGCCAGACCAGTGCCGGTGCTCAGCAGGTACAAGTGCTTGCCCGGGTTCAGGTCGTCGAGCACCAGGGTGCCGGTAGGCTTCTTCGAGATGATGATCTCGTCGCCTTCCTTCAAGTGCTGCAACTGCGAAGTCAGCGGACCGTCCTGCACCTTGATGCTGAAGAATTCCAGATGCTCTTCCCAGTTCGGGCTGGCGATCGAGTAAGCGCGCATAAGCGGGCGGCCGTTAGGCTGTTGCAGGCCGATCATCACGAACTGACCGTTCTCGAAGCGCAGGCCCGGATCGCGGGTGCACTTGAAGCTGAACAGAGTGTCGTTCCAGTGATGAACACTGAGGACACGCTCGTGGTTCATGTTGCTCATGTACGTTTGACTCCTGGAGATTGGGTCTGCGCTGGCTTTTGAAGGCGACGGTGCGCAATTGCATCGCATTCTAATAGCGACGACAATATCTGTTAACTGGATTATTAAGATAAGGGTTATCGGTTATATCGATATGCGATTTACTCTCCGTCAACTTCAAGTCTTCGTCGCCGTCGCCCAGCAGGAAAGCGTATCCCGTGCTGCGGGTCTGCTCAACCTCTCGCAGTCGGCCGCCAGCACCTCGATCACCGAGCTCGAGCGCCAATCCAGCTGCCAGCTGTTCGATCGCGCCGGCAAACGCCTGAGCCTCAACGCCCTCGGCAAACAGCTGTTGCCGCAGGCGGTGGCCCTGCTCGATCAGGCCAAGGAAATCGAAGACCTGCTCAACGGCAAATCCGGTTTCGGCTCGCTGTCAGTCGGCGCGACGCTGACCATCGGCAACTACCTGGCGACCCTGCTGATCGGCAGTTTCATGCAGCGCCACCCGGAAAGTCAGGTGAAGCTGCATGTACAGAACACTGCCAATATCGTGCAACAAGTCGCCCATTACGAAATTGATCTGGGTCTAATTGAAGGCGATTGCAGCCACCCGGACATCGAAGTGCAGAGCTGGGTCGAGGATGAGCTGGTGGTGTTCTGCGCGCCGCAGCATCCACTGGCGCAACGCGGCAGCGCGACCATGGAAGAGTTGACTCATGAAGCGTGGATTCTGCGCGAACAGGGTTCCGGCACACGCCTGACCTTCGATCAGGCCATGCGTCACCATCGCAGTGCGCTGAATATCCGTCTGGAGCTGGAACACACCGAAGCGATCAAACGCGCGGTGGAGTCAGGGCTGGGGATTGGCTGTATCTCGCGGCTGGCGCTGCGTGACGCGTTCCGGCGCGGCAGTCTGGTGCCGGTGGAAACGCCGGATCTGGATCTGGCGCGGCAGTTCTACTTTATCTGGCACAAGCAGAAGTATCAGACTTCGGCCATGCGCGAATTTCTCGATCTGTGCCGCGCTTTCACCGCTGGGGTGCAGCGCAGCGACGAGATCGTCTTGCCGACAATCGCTTAAAGCAGAATCACCGCCCACACCAGCGCGATCATGCTCAGTGCCACGAATTGCGCGGCGCTGCCCATGTCCTTGGCGTTCTTCGACAGGGGGTGCAGTTCCAGCGAGATGCGGTCGATGGCCGCTTCGACTGCCGAGTTCAGCAACTCGACGATCAGCGCCAGCAGACACACCGCAATCAACAAGGCCTGTTCGACACGGCTGACATTGAGGAAGAACGTCAGCGGAATCAGCACCACATTGAGCAGTACCAGTTGGCGAAAGGCCGCTTCACCGGTGAAAGCTGCGCGCAGGCCGTCCAGCGAGTAACCGGAGGCGTTGAGGATACGTTTCAGGCCGGTCTGGCCCTTGAAAGGTGACATAAAGTAGAAACCAACCAAAAAGGAGTGGGAAAGCTAGAGCAACAAAAGTCAAAAAAGCGTGAAGACGCCAGCCATTATTGGCTCGGAATTGACTCAAGTTGTTGCAGCAGTAAAGCCGCCTGCGTGCGAGTACGCACATTCAGCTTGCGAAAGATTGCCGTGACGTGGGCTTTGATGGTCGCTTCCGACACACTCAGCTCATAGGCAATCTGCTTGTTCAGCAACCCTTCGCAGACCATGGTCAACACGCGGAACTGCTGCGGGGTCAGGCTGGCCAGACCATCGCTGGCGGCCTTGGCTTCGTCGGAAACGGCAACGGCTTCGAACGCCTGCGGCGGCCAGAACACATCACCATCGAGCACTTTACGCACCGCTTCCTGAATCACGCTGAGGTCGCTGGACTTGGGAATGAAGCCGCTGGCGCCAAACTCACGGGATTTGACCATCACCGACGCTTCTTCCTGCGCCGAAACCATCACCACCGGAATCTGCGGGTACTGGCCGCGCAGCATGACCAACCCGGAAAACCCGAAAGCGCCGGGCATGTTCAGGTCCAGCAGGACCAGATCCCAGTCGGCTTTTTCGGTCAGGCGGGTTTCCAGCTCGGCGATGCTCGCCACTTCCACCAGCCGTACATCCGGGCCAAGGCCCAGCGTCACCGCTTGATGCAGGGCGCTACGAAACAGGGGGTGATCATCGGCAATCAGGATGTCGTATGTGGCCATTTTTCAAATGATCCTGTTTTTGATGGCAGACCCGGTGCATTCCGGTCTGGCCAAAGCAACTCAAGATGCCGCTTTTGAAGCGATATCCACAGGGGCACGTTCAACGCCAATCAACAGCAAACACGGCGTTTCAAACCTTGGCCGCACCCTAATCGGCGCCAAGCATGCCCAGCGAAGACGGGGTGGTCAAGCAGCACGGCCGCTGGCTTGTACAGTATGGGCCACTATCGGGCCAACTCCGGCTGCGGCTTTCGTATATAGGGCAGCAGCTCGGCGTGAGCGGGGGTCGATTCATTCATATCCAGTTGTTGCTTGGCACCGAGGTAATGCTGGCTGAACACGTCGAAATAGGCGTCCAGCGCAGAAGCCGCGTCGCTGTCACCGGCCAGTTCCAAACATAGCGCGGCGACTTCGGCGGTGCACAAGTGCTCGCTGCGGGTCGAACGGCGCAAGCGATATCGCGAAAGTTTATCCGGCAGCAGGCTAAGAATCGGCAAGCGATCGAAATACGGGCTCTTGCGGAAAATCTTTCGTGCTTCGGTCCAGGTGGCGTCGAGCAGAATGAACAGCGGGCGCTTGCTGCTATCGATCGCGACGGTGTTGGTCACTCGCGACGGCTCCACGTATTCACCGGGAAACACCAGATAAGGCTGCCACTGGGGATCGTTGAGCAGCGCCAGCATCTGCGGATCAGGCTCGGTGCGCGACCAGATAAACGCGTGGTTATCGCGCACCACATCGGCAATCAGCCAACCGGTGTTGCTCGGTTTGAACACTTCTTTGCCGGTCATGATCAGACACACGCCCGAACGGGTTTCGACGCTCGGCCGCCACGCGCACAGGCAATGGCTGATGATCACCCGACAATCGCGGCAGCGCTCGGAGCGAAAGCCACGGGCCTGAATCGGCTTGATACCTTCATCTTCGCGCTGGTCACGCAGACGGGCGACGGCGTTGGGGGCATGGTTCATCGCGGGCAGCGCCGGCAGACAGGAAAACTCGACACGAACAACACTCGGCAGGGCAATAAAGGCCGGCAGTTTATCAGAGCGACGGGCACAAGCCTGTACCCTCCCGACCGGCTCCCCTATAATTCGCCGCCACTGAACGCACAGTCACGTGGCTGGTCGAACCACCAGTCACTGAACCAGGAGAGTTTCATGCTGCGCCTTATCGTTCCCACCGCTGCCATTCTGCTGGCGTCGTCCTTCACCGCTCAGGCTGCCTCCCTGAGTGAGCAGAATCTGAACCGCGAGCTGCGCAACGTCGCCGCCCAAAGCAGCGTCGGCACGCCACGCGCCATCAGTGAAGACATTCTTGATCAGGGCTTCACCGTTGAAGGCACGCAGTTGATCAACCACCTGAGCGTGCAGAAGAGCCACGCCGACAAGATGCGCGCTGATCCTAAAGCCGTGTATTTCCAGTTGGGCGCTTCAGTGTGCAACAACCCGTCGTTTCGCAAGCTGATGGCCAAGGGCGCGATCATGCGTTACGACTTCACCGAAGTGAAAACCAACAAAGCGATCGGCTCCGCCAGCTACCAGGAATCGGATTGCCCGAAAGCCGGCCCGGCGAAGAAGAAGTAATCATCTCGAATTGGCGCGCCGCTGTTCATCCTCGGCGCGCAGTTCGGCCAGCAAGGCCTGTAAATAGTGCGAACGGCGCTCGCCGCCAGCCAAGCGCCGGCAGCACTCCTCTTCGAGACTGAGATGATTGGTCTCGGCTGATGCCTTCAACATTCGATACAACTGCGTATCGATCTCCAGAATCACTCTGGCCATGTCCCGCCTCCTTGCCACCCGCAAATCCTTGAATCGCGTGCACCTTGCGTACGTTTGTTGACGCAAAGCTGTCGTACGGCGCCTGTACGTTAGTTAATCAGAGGGATTGCCGCTCGGCGCACGTTCGGACGAGCGGTGACGCAGCGGCGGAAAATCAATAAACGGTTGCCAGACAAAATGTTGCGGCGCAATGATCAAATCAGCGCGATTGCGCGCAAGGGTCTAGATTCAGAGTATTCCCGATCACTTTTCAACGGCAGGCAAGGAACTGCCGATCGTGTGTTTTTTGCAGCGCGGCACTGACGCCGCTCGTCAGGGCCATCCGCTCTGTGCAGAAGGAGACGTTGAATGCCTTACCAACCGAATGACCTCTTGAGCCGTCATTTTCAGGAAAGCGGTCCCGACCTCATCAGCCAGGTCGAAGAACAACTCAGCCGTGTTTCCCCCAACAGCCCCAACCTTCCCATCTACCGCGACATGATCCTGACTGTGCTGCGCATGGCCCAGGAAGACCACAACCGCTGGAACGCCAAGATCACCCTGCAAGCCCTGCGCGAACTGGAGCAAGCGTTCCGGGTACTGGAACAATTCAAGGGCCGACGCAAAGTCACGGTGTTCGGCTCTGCGCGCACACCCGTCGAACATCCGCTGTATGCCATGGCCCGAGAGCTCGGCGCGGCGTTGACCCGTTCGGAGATGATGGTCATCACCGGGGCCGGGGGCGGCATCATGGCCGCCGCCCATGAAGGCGCCGGCCGCGATCATAGCCTCGGGTTCAACATCACCCTGCCCTTCGAACAGCATGCCAACCCGACCGTCGACGGTACCGGTAATCTGCTGCCGTTCCACTTCTTCTTCACGCGCAAGCTGTTCTTCGTCAAAGAGGCTGACGCCCTGGTGTTATGCCCGGGCGGGTTCGGCACGCTGGATGAAGCACTGGAAGTGCTGACGCTGATCCAGACCGGCAAAAGCCCATTGGTGCCGGTGGTGCTACTGGATGCGCCGGGCGGCACATTCTGGCAAGGCGCGATGGACTTCATCCGTCAGCAACTGGAGGAGAACCATTACATCCTGCCGACCGATATGAAACTGATGCGACTGGTTTACACCGTTGAGGAAGCGGTGGAACAGATCAACCAGTTCTACAGCAACTTCCACTCCAGCCGCTGGCTCAAGCGGCAATTCGTGATCCGCATGCACCACAAGCTCAGCGATCAGGCGCTGGAGCATATGCAGGAAGCGTTCGCCGACTTGTGCCTGAGCGACCAATTTCATCAGCACGCCTACAACGGCGAAGAGCACGACGAAGCGCAGTTCAGCCATCTGACGCGCCTGGCCTTCGCCTTCAACGCGCGCACTCACGGGCGCCTGAGGGAGTTGATCGATTACATCAATCTGCCGGAAAACTGGGCTGATTCAAGACCACAAACCGCGCAACGCAGCCGCGAGCCATCAAAGGCAATCTGAAGGCAAAAAAAAAACGGCCAGCTATTTTCATAGCGGGCCGTTTTTATTGAAGCGCTTTAATCGTCCATCCCTCGACCGCTGAACAAACGGTTGATCATCTCCATCGAGAACCCCCGATAGGCCAGGAACCGACCTTGCTTGGCCCGTTCTTTCGCATCAATCGGTAAATGTCCGGAGAACTTCCGGCGCCACGTGTCCTGAAGTTGTTCCTGCCAACTGATACCGCTTTCGCGCAGGGCGAGCTCGATATCCGCGCGTTGCAAACCGCGCTGGCTCAGCTCCTCGCGAATCCGTAGAGGGCCGTAGCCGGAACGGGCACGGTAGGAAACAAAGCTTTCAAGGTAACGGGCTTCGGAAAGCAGCCCCTCTTCCGTCAAACGGTCGAGGGCGGTTTCGATCATCTCCGCCTCAGCGCCGCGTTGACGCAGCTTGCGCGTCAACTCGACTCGACCGTGCTCGCGACGTGCGAGCAGATCCATGGCGGTTCGCCGCACCGCGACGAGGGTATCGAGTACGGCGGTGGTCATCGCTGCAATCAGATATCAGCGTCGGCCAGGTCGTCTTCAGTCTCTTTGACTGCAGAAGCCTTGGAGTCGATCACCGCAGGAGTCAGCAGTTTGTCACGCAGTTGCTTCTCGAGCTTCGCGGCGATTTCCGGGTTGTCTGCCAGGAACTTGGCCGAGTTGGCCTTGCCCTGACCGATCTTGGTGCCTTCGTAGGCATACCATGCGCCGGACTTCTCGACGAAACCGTGCAGCACACCCAGGTCGATCATCTCGCCGTTGAGGTAAATGCCCTTGCCGTAAAGAATCTGGAACTCGGCCTGACGGAACGGCGAAGCGACCTTGTTCTTCACAACCTTGACGCGGGTTTCGCTACCGACCACTTCGTCGCCTTCCTTCACCGCGCCGGTACGGCGGATGTCGAGACGAACCGACGCGTAGAACTTCAGCGCGTTACCACCGGTGGTGGTTTCCGGGCTGCCGAACATCACGCCGATCTTCATGCGGATCTGGTTGATGAAGATCACCAGGCAGTTGGCGTTCTTGATGTTACCGGTGATTTTACGCAGCGCCTGGGACATCAGACGGGCTTGCAGGCCCACGTGCATGTCGCCCATTTCGCCTTCGATTTCAGCCTTCGGTACCAGTGCGGCCACGGAGTCGACGATGATCACGTCAACCGCGTTGGAGCGCACCAGCATGTCGGTGATTTCCAGAGCCTGTTCACCGGTGTCCGGCTGGGACACCAGCAGGTCGTCGACGTTGACGCCCAGCTTGCCGGCGTACTCAGGGTCGAGGGCGTGTTCGGCATCGACGAATGCGCAGGTCGCGCCGGCTTTCTGAGCCTGGGCGATCACGGACAAGGTCAGTGTGGTTTTACCGGAAGATTCAGGACCGTAGATCTCAACGATACGGCCTTTTGGCAGACCGCCAATGCCGAGCGCGATGTCCAGACCCAGAGAGCCAGTGGAGATAGCCGGGATCGCCTGACGGTCCTGATCGCCCATACGCATTACGGCACCCTTGCCGAATTGACGTTCGATCTGACCCAGGGCCGCAGCCAAGGCTTTCTTCTTGTTGTCGTCCATTAAAGTCCTCACGTAATCAATAAGGCCTGACGGCCAACACCTGTATAAGTAGCCAGTATTATTCCACAGCGTTCGCGGATCGCCTACCCCTGATTTTCGATTTCTCGTGCCGCTAGTCGCAGGAGCCCCTCTAGCGCGGCCTTCACCGTTTGTCGGCGGACTTCATCGCGGTTGCCGGGGAAGTGCTGAACCTCACTGGTGACTGTTTCGCCAACGCCCCAGGCCAGCCACACCGTGCCGACCGGTTTGTTCGGCGAGCCACCGTCCGGGCCGGCCACGCCACTCACCGCCACGGCAAATCGCGCCAGGCTTTTGTCCTGAGCACCACGCACCATCGCTTCGACCACCTCGCGACTGACCGCGCCCACCGTTTCGAACAACTCGGCCGGCACATTCAGTTGCTGGGTTTTCTGCCGGTTGGAGTACGTGACGTAGCCCGCCTCGAACCACGCCGAACTGCCCGGGATCCGCGTGATCGCTTCTGCGATGCCGCCACCGGTACAGGACTCGGCGGTGGTGACGTGGGCATTGAGCAGTTGCAGGCGTCGGCCAAGGTCGGCAGCCAGTTGGGTGATCTCTTTCACGGCGCACTCCGGATCGTGTGGAATGCCTCCACCGTACACGAGCCGGTTGCGCTTTCAATACACAGACTCATTCAAAATGTGCAGGCGCCAGCGCTCTGACATACGCCTGACACGCCTGCAAGGCGATCAGTCCACGGTCGCCGGTGTCGGTGATGGCGACAATTCGTTGAGCATGCGCCGGGTCAAGTCGGGCGCGTACGGCTGCATGATCCACGCCGCCGGCGCCGGTGGTGGCTGGCATGTTGCAGCCTGGGGCAACGTCGCTGGCGTCGAGAAGGACTGACAGGCGCACATCAGCAGTGGCAAGGCGATCGCGCAGGCGATCCTGATCACGTTGGGCATCGCTCAGCGCTCGATAATGGGTTTGTTCACTGGCGGCGAGTCGTTGCTCCAGCGCCAGGCGTTTATCCTGCTCAGCCTGTTGCGCTGAGGCAGCAGCAAAATTCTGTTGATTGAGGACTTCGGCGTTTAACCGTGCCTGCTCCGCCAATTGCCGCTCGTAGCGCCACTCCTGAAACTGCCACGCCGCAGCAAAAGCAGCAGCGGCCAGCAATAAGATGCCGATCACTCGCCAGGGGATTGGCATAGCACCGCCCTCGCCCGCGCCCAGATTTCCAGGCGATCCTGCAAGCCGTTCAACCCACCATTGATGCGACGGGTAATGGTGTTGAACTGATCGCGATCGGCCAGTTCGTTCAAGCCGTTCTGTTCCCAGAACCAAGCGGCAGACTCAGCGGCCCATTGCGGTTGTTCGAGCAACTCGGGCAACGACAGCAGACGCTCATCGCCGAACAGACCGAGGCTGCACTGACGGTAATTCGAACGGCCGGTAATCTGAATCAACCCGCGACCTCGGTATTTTTGCCCGTCGCCATCGGCCTCCGGTGTATTGCCCAAACGCAAGGCCAACGTACCCGTGTCGTATTTGCTCAGGTATTGGTTGTTGCCCAGTTCGCGCACATAGCGCAACTGCCCCGACTCATGGCCGACTTGTGCAAGGAACGCAGCAATACGTTTAGGCGTGTCGATACGCCGCCGAGCCATGGCACTGTTGAGTGCAGAAACAAAAACGCCCGCTTGGGAGCGGGCGTTGGGCATGATGTCGATAAGGTTGTTTTCAGTTATTTGCATAATGCTTGATCCTCCCTGGATATTGCCCCGATTGAATCACGGTTGACGACCAACACCTGTGAACCATTTTCTTGCCAGAGTTTTCAGAGAGTTCTCCGGAGCAAGTTCTTCGGGGGATGTGAACATCCAACCGAGTGTGCCGAAATTGGCAGTCCAGTCGATTTGCGGTGCCGGAGTGATTTCAGTGATGTCGACCCAGAGCAGATCCGGATGAAACATCTCGGCCATGTTTCCGTTGGTCGAGAACAGTTCGACCACGGTGTTGTGGGTGATGCGTGCGTAGGTTTTCATCAGGCGTACTCGAAGATGATCACGGCGCCGGACGCGCCTGCTGCGCCCGATCTACCAGGCTGATTGGTTGTGTTAGCGATCCCGCCAGCGCCTGAGCCATAACCGGAACCAGGCGCAGCCACACTCAATGCAACGCTGCTCGCATAACCACCACTGCCAAGTGGTGAGTTTGCGCCATGCCCGGCAAGTGTTGATCCGGTGAGGCACATCCCAGGGTTGCCGGCCGCACCTGCCGAATTGACAATGTTGCCGCCACTTGAGGTTTGGCTGGGAAAACCACCCACATACAAGCCGAATCCAGGAAGCGTGAGCGGAGAATTCCAGGGAGACCCGCCACCGCCAGTGGCCGAAACCAATGAACCCAGCGAACTTGTTCCGCCACTTCCCCCGCCTGTGCCGACAACCCCCGCCGCGCCGCCGGCCCCCACTGTAATGATTTGGCTCTGCCCGATCGCGGTAGATGATAACCAGGCTTGTGCGTAGCTACCGGAAGCGCCACCGCCTGTAAGGGAAACCTGGGTGGAGTTCGTCGCACCGATTCCCGAGCTGCCACCACCTCCGCCGACGATGGTGACCAATACGTTCTTCATTCCCACTGACGGCACATAGTTGCCGGATGCGGTAAACGTCTTGATCCCCAGGAGCCGACCACTTGCAGCATTGCCACCACTCGCATACACCAGCACCCAACTATCCAGTGCTGCGCTGTACACCACCGAACACACACTACCGCCGACAATCTCTGCAGGGCGCAATGCACTCGCTGCAAGACTGACCATCGGCTTGGGCATCAACCCGTTCGGTGCAAACGTACTCGCCCCGGTATTGGCATTACCGGCAGTAAAGCGCAGCGCCAAGCCGTCCTTCAATGCGGTGACGGCAGGCACATAATTAGCCATGTAGAGATTGGCGGCGCCGATGTCAGCGGCATGTTTGTCTTCACCTGCCTGACTGAGTTTTTTCACCGCTTGCAACAACTGGGTTGCATCGGCTTCGCTCGGCTCAAGGCCGGCGGATTTGAGGACGTTCAATAATTCATCGGTAACGCTGTTGCCCCAGGTCGCCGGGATCAACGATCCGGGCAATCCCGCGACGACGTCTTCATTGACAAATTTGCCATTCACCAGCCCAACACTGGGAACGCTTTTTGGATAGTCCATTTCAACTTCCCTGATGACTTACAGCGCAGCAGCCAACCACTTCGGCGCAATCGGCCGATGCTCGCTGAACGGAAAAAAAGAACCCTGCGGCCAGTCCCGCAATTCACGGCGATAGGTTTGCAATTCGGCGTATTGCCCGGTGGTCAATGTGGTACCGCCGCCGTCCTCCAGCTCATCACGATCACGGGCCACCAGACCGTCGGTGGCGGCGAGTTGCGCCGTACGCCACGAGCGCTCGATGTCAGCAGCTTCATCCGGTGAAGGCGGTGGTGGATCGACCAGAACCGGATAGCCGTTATCGGCACGCACGCCAATCACTTTCGGGGTGACCGCCATCTGCTGCAGCAGCGAGATCCAGTAACCCTGAGGAATTTCGATAACGTCGTCGGGAATATCCGTTGAGTTGATACCCGGCACATAGGCGCCCCGGGTACTGGCGCTAAACAAAACATTGAACGGATTCATTCAGTAGCCCTTTGCAAGAAAAAAAACACCCCAGTTCGCACTGACTTCACCGGTGTAGCTACGGACCTTCAGCCGGCAGCCCTGTTTCGTCGCAGAGGTGGAGAGCATGATGACCATCGCGCCGTCGCCCCCCGAGTGGATGGCCACGATCGATGAAAACGCGTTGGGAAAAGAGATAGGAAAACTGACATTAACTTCGCCTTTGGCATCCGTGGTGCCAACATCCCACTGGTCGATGTTACCGCTGGGATAGCGTTGATAACCGACGTTGCCTACGACACCGGAATGCGCTGTGGCATACCTATCGCTGACCGATCCCCCATATAAACGCCACTGATTGCTCAGCTTGATCAGATAAGCGGAATCACCAAGATCCAGCTTCAGCGGTCCGAATGTGCCATTACAGGTTTCGATCTGTTCATTGGCTGCCGGACTGATCGTTAAAATACCGGTGCCCGCATTGATCACGTGAAGGGTACTGGCGTGGGCAATTCCGTTGACTGAAGGCAACGTCGCCGTGATCGGCGAGTTACTCGCAAAGCTGGCGACTCCACCGATATTGGCAGCGCTCAGAACTGTGCTCACTCCATAGGACGCGAAACCGGAAAACTGCAAACCGGTTCGGGTTACGAATTCAGTCGTTGCAACCGATTTGCCACTGTCGAATTGCGGCGCAGTCACAAATAACCTGTTACTGCGTAAAGCCCCCAACAGTTGATCATTGGCGGACTCTGCAGGCGTAAGACCGGCAGTCTGGATGACCTTCAGTAACTCCTGCGTGACGCCGTTCCCCCAACTCGCCGGAATCAACGATCCCGGTTTACCCGCTACCGGATCCTCATCGACAAACTTGCCGTCCACCAGACCCGCACTGGGAACACTTTTTGGATAATCCATTACTCATCTCCTGTTCGGAAAACACATGCAACTTGATGGCGCTAGCCAACATCAGCGGCGAGCCACTCGGGGGCCGAAGGCCGGGAAACGGCCGAAGGAAACTGGCTTGAATCAGGCCAGTCGCGCAGCGCCTGGCGGTATTCCAGCAACTCCAGATACTGCGCGGCCTTGAGCGTCGTCCCACGCCCCAGCGCCTGCTCGTCGCGATGCCGCGTCACCCGCCATTCGGTGGCCGACAGACTGGACTGACGCCAGGTGCGCGCTGCTGCCAAAGGCTCTTGCTCCTCGACCACCGTTTCAGGAATGACCACAGACTTGCCCATGTCCGGCAACGGTGTGACCTCATGGCGCAGTTCACTGATGGGTGCGCCGATCTCAAGGTGCATGCCCTCCGGCACCTGCACCATCGCCTCGACAAAAGCCGGTGCATACAGTTGAGTGATTGCGTACTCACCGGTATCGATCAGTTCGATCGCGATACCGTTTTCCAGTCGTGCATAACGGGCCATTACTCGTACTCCCAGATTTCACAGAAGGCGTTGCCGCCGGCGCCACTGACGAATGAACTCGAAGGATTGGACGAACAAGAGCCACTGCCTCCCGAGCCTCGGACGCCAGCGAAACCAGGATTGTGTACGCCCCTGTACGGGCCGCCACCGTCGAACGGGCTCGCCGCTCCGCCTCCGGAGAGCATTCCCCAATTGCCGTTGAACATCGCGTAGCCACCGGTGTGACCCCGTGCATTGGCAAGGTTGCCGCCCACGGCGTCTTGTCCTCCAGTCCCACCCTGAACGTACCCTGAGGAAGAGGTTGTCGTATCGATGTTCAGGATCTGTGCACCGGCGCCTCCTGCAGCGCTCATGTAGGAGCCGAAGGAAGCCCCACCGCCTGCCAGCCCCATCGTAGTGCTGGCAGGTCCACCCGCCCCCAAAGAAACGGGCACACCGGCAAGCATCTGGGGCGTCACGTCATAAAGACTCTCCGCATAGGCCCCCGACCCACCGCCGCCACCGAGACGCAGATTACCGGCGGCGACAGTTGCACAACCACCGCCAGATCCACCCGCCCCGACCAGCCGCACACGAATCCGTTTGGCCCTCGGGTTGGGCTTGTAAACCGTGATCCCGACCGTCTCGATCTGCCTGACTGCCAGCAACCGCCCCACCGCATCGGTGATGCGATAACCGACCAACGTGGTTGGGGTATTTTTTAGTTTATTGAAGTCGACCAGTGCACCGATTGCGCTGGCCAGCTGATCGGTTCTGGCTTCATCCGGTATCAATCCGGCGGCCTTGATCGCGTTGAGAATTTCTTGCGTGACGCTGTTGCCCCACGCCGCGGGAATCAATGATCCCGGTGTCCCGGCGAGCGGGTTTTCATCGACGAAGCCGTCGTTGACCAGTCCCACGCCGGGGATAGTTTTTGGATAATCCATTGCACTGCTTCCTGTGCTGAAATCAGTTGGCTACGGTTGCGCCGGGTGCGACCGGCCAGGTAATTTCATCGGGGAAACCGGCCTGTTTTTCGATGCGGTTCAGCTCGACGCTGTAGAGCTTCCACTCGATCAGCAGCAGTTGTTCGTCATGGCTGGCATCGCCAATGTCTTCGGCGTATTGCAGGGGTGCGATGCGCAGTACGGCATCGCGTAGCACTGCGTCACGCTGATTGAGGCATTGCTGTCTTACGCTCGCCAAGCGAGTCTGCTCATCCTGTACCCAGGCGTTGTCGCGCCAGACATGGAACTCCCCTGGCCACGACTGGGCGGTCAGGGTGTCTGGCAACTCTCCCAGTTCGGTCCATATTTGCCTGACTCCATCGTTTTTGCGGTAAACCACACCGCGCCGGTCTGTCAGCTCTCGAGGAACATTGTTAACCAGTGCCCATACTCGCCCGCTTTCGGGCGATGGCAGCTCGAATGAAAGTTGAACGGCATTACTCGGCAGCTGAACACCAAGACCGGGGGTGACGTCAAACTCGACAGGGCCGGTCAAACAGCCCAGATGATCAATCAGATAATTAAACATGAGCACCTCAGACAAGTTTGATTCGACCCGGATAAGCAATATTTCGAGGACGCGTGATACCGCCGTGGTTCAGCAGTTCTGAATCGGCGATTGGCGTAATCGGCGCAGCAGGTGTGATGTATTTGACGGTGGCGCCGGCGTAATCGGCGTAGTTGCCCATATCGAAACCCAGCTGGGCTTTCTGGGAAATGATGTTTGTCGCAAACAAAATATTGTCGGCGACGCCGTTGTCCCCCTGAACCAACGAGCCTTTTTGCCAGGATCCCGCCGCACGACCGGTATCGACCAAACCGCCTTCGGCCAGGACGCGCAAGAATTCACCACGGGCTTCTGGCAGGCGAAAAGTCGTGGCGCCGTCTCCAGGCGTCCACGCACCGCCACGATCCGCCTCGGAACGCAACATGCCCGACTGCTGCGCGTGGTCCCAGAGCCACGGCCATTCCGAGCGATTCAGTACGGAACCATTCAATGCGGCATAGCCACCGGGCAGCACAGCCAGAGTGGTCTCGAAGGCTACGTACCCGAGTGACGAACCGTCCAGACGACCGATCGGCCACCAATTACCCGCTGTGTCACTGCGCAAGTGCCACCAGTCACCGGCTCCCATCAATACGAGAAACGGATAACCCGAAGCATTCAGGTGGGTGTGAAACTTGATCGCATCGCCGCTTGCACTTCTCACGACCAAGCGGTTACCGCTGTTATCGACGCGCCGCATAATGACGTCACACACCCCAAGGCTGGTATTGGCTGGAGGCAAACTGACGGTCAATGCGCTGGCCCCGGCATCGATCAGAACCAAGCCCAACTCATCGGTGGTCAATGACCTGGACGCTCCAACCCGAGTAATCACCGAACGCATCGGGCTGGCGTTGCCGACAATTGACTGAATCGCCTTGAACAACTGAGTGGTGTCCGCCTCTGAGGCCACCAACCCACCCCCTGTAATCACACTCAGAATTTCCTGAGTCACACTGTTGCCCCACACCGCCGGAATCAACGATCCCGGCGTACCCGCCACCGGGTTTTCATCGACGAAACGACCATCGATCAAGCCAACGCTGGGGACACTTTTTGGATAATCCATAATTGTTTTTCCTATACCTGGAATATTGATAGGCGATGCCGACAAAGCAGCATCCAGTCACTCGGCAGTCATCCAGGCAGGCTTTTTCGGTCGAGAGCGTTTGGCGGGAAATTTCTTCGCCTGGGGCCACTTGCGCAGCGCCTGCAGGTAAGTCAGCAGCGTCAGATATTCAGCGTCGGACAGCGTGGTGGCCTTCATTAGCTCCACTTCGTCACGGTGGCGATCGCGCAACCAGGCAACCCGGTTGAATTCCTGATCGCGCCACGCCTTGGCTTCGGCCGAAGTTTGCTCATCTGAAAGAGCTGTCATCTCGACCAGGATCGGCAGACCTTGCTCGTCATGGGATCGCTCGGTACCCGCTACAGGATTTGCGATGACCGACTCATAACGCGCCTCGTCGATTTCAACGGCATCGTCCGGAAGGCTGGTGTGATAACCCGACAAATAGGTGTTGCCGGTGGTTCGGCTATAGAAACGTTTCATGTCAGTTCCCCACCCCCAGGACAGTGACAAAACCGGAGCCACCGGAATTACTCAAGACTTGAACCTGGCTGGGATCAAAGTAGGTCACCAAGGGTGGAGTGACGATATCGAAAAAGGGTGCGTTGCCGCTGTGCGAGTAACTTGCCCAGGTAGCGGCGCACTGGGTCTTGAAAGCCACCGGCCAGGGTTTTGCAACATAGGTTTTATCTGTAGCGACGGTGATCATGACCCACTGAATCATGAAGCCCCCCAACCAGCTCGGAAAAGCGATATAGCCGTTCGCGCCAATGCTGTAGGAAACACCAAACCAGAGTTTTTTCGGCGTGACGAAAGTGGTGTCATCCGTCCCCGCATTGACCTGGGCTTGAGTCGCGATCCGCGCCCAGCCAAAAACCGTTTCAGTGGCTTGCACCACTTTCTTTTCGATCGCCTGGAACACCCGCTGCGGAGTCATCAGACGGCTGCTGCTGGTACCCGCCTCGGCCTCATCCTTGCTTGCCAGAGAATCACTTTTGTTCTTTTCGACAATTGCCGAAATCGCCGCTTTGAGTTGCGTAGTGTCGCCCTCGTCGGGGACTAGTCCGGCGGCAGTGATCACGTTGATTACTTCGTCGGTAACGCTGTTGCCCCATCGCGCCGGAATCAATGAACCCGGCGTTCCCATCAATGGGTTTTCATCAACAAATTTGCCATTCACCAGCCCGGAACTGGGCACGCTCTTCGGATAATCCATCCCGTCATTCCTCCCTAGTCATAATTGATGTGCACCTTGGTATGCGCCGGCGCACTGCGGTGAATCAGGCATTCCAGCGCCGACCCCGGATTGACGCCGAAGCGCTCGCCCCAGTAGCTCGCGCCGAAACGCCGACCGAGCAACAAGCGCCCGCCGGTGTTGAGGGTCCACATGAACTGCGCTTCCCACGTGCCCCAGTGCGCCGAGCCGAAACGCGAACGGCCCATGCGCGGGGCTTCGAGTTCGGTGATGGTGGCGTTGGGATAGCCCTGGCTTTTGGCGATTTCGAGGTAGTAGCCGACCGCTTGGCTGCCGACCGCGAGCAAGCGTCGGCGTACGGCGAGCCGGCGGTCGTCGAACAGTGGCGTCGCACCCAGGCATGGGTCGGGCAGGTTCATCACCCGCTCCCAGTCCGGCACCAGTTCGCTGACGCCGGCCGGGTCCATCTCGTTGAGCAGGTCGGCGGCGCGCGCATCGAGGCGTGCCAGTTCGACGGCGACGCCTTGCAGCACTTCCTCCAGTTCCGGCACGCGCTCCGGGTCCCACGCCGGGCCACTGGGCAGCAAGGCGCGCAGTTGCGCCTGATATTGTGCGACGGTTCTTATGCCCCCCATACACAACCTCCGAAGGTCAGCAGTTCGCTGTCGTTGGCCGTGACGTTGGCCACGGGAGCTGTCAGCACGTGGTCGGTTTCACCTGCGGCGCTACTGATCGCTTCGCGGATATGGCTGATCAACAGATCTTCGCCGAGGTCGGCCTCGCGGTTATGCAAGTCGCGCAGTTGGGTTTCGACCGCCGCGCGCACCGCGCTGGTATCTGGGGTCAACTTCAGGCGATAGGTCACAGGCACTTGAATCGGTGGACGCACATGCACTTCAGCCGTCACCGGACGCAAGGGTTCGATATAAGCCTGAACCTCGGCCAGTTGTTCATCGTTCGGCACCGGTTGCGGATCGTCGTCACGCATGATGTACACGCCGACGGTGCCCGGCCCGAGCAAGCCACCACGGCACCAGGCGCGCGTTACGCCGGGCACTTCCAGCGCCCAGGTTTCGTAGTCACTGGCCGAGCCACCATGGGGAATCACGCGGTAGGAACGGATCACCCGCGAACGCAGCGACTCCAGACTTTCCCGCGCCACACCGCCGCTGAGTCCCGGCGCCAGCACCACAAAACTGTTGCCGATCACACCGGCAATCGGCTGCACCGGGGTCAGCGCCAGCCCGGCGTCGGCATTGCCCAGACTGCCGGCATCCAGCGCGGCGATCGTGGTGGTGTTGCTGCCATTGACGGTGGTGCGCGCGGCGGTGACTTTGTAGGTGCGGCCGTCATTGGTCTGCAGCAGCGTATTGGCGTCGAGCACCGCGCCGGCAGTGGCGGTAAAACTGACGCTGCCGGTGGCCACTTGCGCGGGTTTGCGCGGTTGGTTCAGACGCAGAGCGGCAATGCGTTCCAGGGTCGACTCATCGGCCTTGTCCGGCAGAATCTGCTCGGCAATCCAGTCGAGATAACCGTACAGACCATAAGCCGCGCCACCGAGGGTACGGGCCAGCACTTGCGCATCGGACTGGCGCAGCGAATCGCCGGCCAGGTCGCTTTGGGTGCGCTTGATCAGCACCGGCAGCGAAGGGGTTTCAAACGGCATAGATCACCTGCCAACTGTTATCGGGGTTGATGTCCAGACGTTCGCCGTCGGCCAGAGTCAGGACCGTGCGCAGGTTCAGGCGCTGGGCGTCGAGGCGTTCGCTGATGATGTCGATGGCGCTGCAGTGGCCGTCGTCGATCAGCCATTGAAGGGCTTCGCGGGCATAAAACTCGGCGTCCATCTGCGTTTGCCGGGTCAATTTCACCCGGCGCAGCAGCCATAGCCGCGAGCCGATGCGGTCGTCGGCAACGCTGGGAAACGTATCGCCCCACCAGCCGAAACGTTCGTCGTCGTCGAGGGCGTCGTCATCGGCGGCGCGGCGCCAGGTGAACAGGCTGATCAGTACGGAGCGGGTCAGTGCGGCGTGGAGATTTTGGCTGATCAGCATCACTTGCCTCCTGCCGGCGCGCCGGTCTGGCCGCTGCCGGCCTGTACGCCGACGTGCACGTGTTTGATCTGGCTGATGCCGCCGGCCAACTGGTCGCCGGTGGAAACGATTTTCCCGGTCTGATTGATCACCGGCGTGTCGAAGTTCACCGCGCTGCTGGCGCGGATGTTCAGCGTGGCGGTTTCAATGTCGATGATCCGCCCGCGCTTGAAGTGAATTTTGTCGCCTTCGTCGGTGTAGATCGCCACTTCGCCCGATGCCAGCGATTGCAGGCGATAACGGCGATCGGCAATGACCAGGGCGATGGCGTGGGAACGGTCGCCGCCGATGAACGTGACGACACCTTCAGCGCCGGCCAGCGGGTGGCTGGTGAAACCGTAAGGTTCAAAGTGCTCCATGTCGTCGTTCACTTCGCCAGCGGTGAGGCGCATTTGCAGCGATTGCAGCTTGGATGCCGAATTGGCGAGCACGACAGTGCCGCGCGCCAGCAGGCGTGTCAGTAGGCTCATGCTTGGTTCCTGTAAGAAACGGGCCGACGTCAAAAGATCGCAGCCTTCGGCAGCTCCTACATGAGATCGGCGTACACCTGTAGGAGCTGCCGAAGGCTGCGATCTTTTCAGGGCCTATGTGGTTTTTTTCGGGGGGCTGGGATTGGCATCGAAGGTATGCGGCGGCGCCACTTGCAGTGTGGTCACCGAACCCTGTGCCGACAACGAATACGTGACCTTGGAAATCAGCATGTCGCCATCAAACCCCAGCACCGGATCCGTGACTTTGACCAGCGTGTTGTGCCGCCAAAGATCACCGTTGGCCTGGCGCCAGCCCTGCACCTGATACGTGGTGGTCTGCGCCCGCCCCATACGGGTGGCGCACTCCCACTGGGCGCGTTGCTGGGCCAGTTCGAACGTCAGCGCGGTGCCCTCGTTGATGATGGTGGTGCGTCGACGTTTGAAGCTCAGATCGGTCGCGCTGGATTCAACCTCGCTGACCGCCGCCCCGCTCTTCTTGTCCGAACCTTTCTGCTGGCCGATCACCCGGTATTCGGAGAACACCTGACTCTGATCCATGGGGGCATTGGCCGACAGGATATTCTTGCCCAGTTCCAGCGCATCGCTGGCCCGACCACCGCTGCCGGGTTTGGCCAGCACCAGTCGGCCCTGCTCGTCATCGGTGGAAAACACCCGCAGCAACGAGAGCAAACGGTCGATCGACTGGAACACGGTTTCACCCGGCACGATCGTGTGCTTGGTCAGCCGTGCAGTCTCGGGAATTTCATTGACCACCATCAGCCCGTACTCCATCGCCAGCGCCTGAACGATGCTCAGCAGCGGTTGCTCCTGCCACTGGTTCGGCTGGTTTCTGGCGGCGCAATCGACCAGATCCTGGGTCTTGGAACTGCCCTCGATGCTCAGGCTGATCTGGCGTCCGTCATAGCTGATCGGCGCCTTGAACACATAGCCGGTGAGCACCAGATCCTGGCCGATTTTCACTTCGCAGGGGTCACCCGGCTTGATCCGCTGGTCCACCGTCTGCCCCGGCCACTGCCAGGTGATGTCAAGTTTGAACGTGCGGAACTGGCGCTCCAGATCGGCCGTGATCTCCACGCTTTTCCAGCCGCCGTATTCCATGTTGTTGACGGTCAACGTGACGCGGTTATCCATCTCGCTCATGGCTCACTCCCTGGACACTTTCACGTCGTTGGGTGAAAAGCCCGGATGGTTCATCGCGTTGCTCTGAGTCACTTGCGTCACCCGTGTGGCATCGGCAAATTGCTTGTAGGCCACAACCAGCGCCGGCAAGCTTTCCTGGAACGATTTGGTGACCTGTCGCACACCGGATGACGCCACTGCCTTGAGATGCGCTAGCAGCGCTTCCTTGACATCGTTGATTGCCTGGTGGTGTTTGGGATCGGCCTTGTCCAGCATCGGGTCAATGGCCACCCCGACCGCCTTCTGCAGCGCTTTCATTTCTTCGGTCACCGGTACTTCCTGACGGGTCACCGGTTGATCCGCCTGATGCGCCACCGAGGGTGTCGACGACAGCTTCACGGCGGGGCTCGCCACTGGCATCGACGCCACCCACTGCGCCACTTTGACCAGCATCGTGTCCTGCACCAGATCGGCCATGGCCTGCGCTGCGGCGTTGGTGTCCTTGCCGGTGGTGATCTTCGGCGCATCAGCCTTGCGGATTGCTTCGAGTTGTTGGGACACGTCGGCAATCACGCCACGGTAGCCCTCCTTCGCGAATTCCTTGAGCTCCTTGATATCGCCGAGCAGGCCTTTGAACTCCGCCGCCACTTCCTTGGGTAACTCCTTGACCGCTTTGACCAGTTCAGTGATCTGCCGGTACTGCTCGATCAGCGGCTTGAGCTGTTCTTTGATCACCTCATAAACGCCGGTCAGGCTGTTACGCAGATTGGCAATGCCGATCCGCGCGGCCTTGATCAGCGTCATCGCCTGTTCGAAACGTGCCACCGCAGACCCCAAAAGCGTGTCGGCCTTGGCCAGCAACACTTTCTGTGTGCTGACGGTAGCGGTCGGAAACGGCAACGGTTGGTCTGGATAGAACTTCAGCGTAATGGTCACTAACCCGCCGTCCTGGCGGGTGTGGGTCATGTCGCATTCGCCGACCTTGACTTGCAGTCGCCCCAGCCACGGATGCACCAGTTCACCACTGCCCGCCTCCAGTGCCTTGAGCAGCTTGTCGCGCTGCTCCAGGCAATCGGCGCCGATGATGAATGCGGTGACGTCGTGAATCCTCGCCTGTTGGCCGAGATCTTCGAAATACGGCAGATCGCGTTGCGGATACTCGTGCAACTGACCTTTGCGACCGACCGGGGTTTTCGCCTGATCGATCCAGAAACCGACACCACGAAAGGATGCCGGCAACAAACGGTCACGCCAGTTCATTGGAACCTCCCATCGACAGCGAGCGATAGCCGATGCGCGAAGACAGCGCCAGGCCCGGTTGATTGGTTTGCGGTTGATCGGTGCGCAACCCGGCCGGCGCATTTTCGAAGCGCACGGTCAGGCCGCCTTCGAGCTGCGTGCGGTTGTTGATTGCGCTTTGTTGAATCAGTGCGCCAGAACTCTGTGGCAACGAACCACTTTGCAGTGCACCGTTGCCCGCTGCTTGCGGCGTTGCCCCGAAGAACGCCGGAGCCAGCTCTCCTTTGCCTTCGGCATTGGTCTGGCGTTGCGCTTCGGTGAACGTTTCCACCTTGCCGGTGACCTTGGCGATCAGTCCGGCAAAGCCGCCGTCGAACAGCTCTTGGATCGGCGCAATGACGGTTTGCAGCTTTTGCCACAACTCGCCGAACCACTCGGTGATCGGCCCCCAGTTCTTGATGATCTGCCCCAACGGCGTCCATTCGAACATGTTGTGCAAAAACTCGAGTACCGGTGCGGCCAACGCTTGCACCACGCCCCACAGCGCCGAAAACACTTCGCTGATCGGTTGCCAGTACATCGCGATCTGTTCCAGCGGCGACCATTCGAACAGGCCCTGGAAGAAGCTTTTGATCTGCTGCGCCGACGCTTGTAGTGCGGCCCAGATCGGTTCGAAGAACGTGACGATGCTGCCCCAGTTGTTGACGATCATGCCCAGTGGGGAATAGTCGAACAACGTGCCGAAGAAGTCCTTGATGGCTTGTGCCGCCGGTTGCAGCGCCGTCCAGATCGAGGCGAAGAAGCCAGTGATCGCCCCCCAGTTGTTGATGATCATCCCCAACGGTGTCCAGTCGAACAGTCCTTTGAGAAACGACTTCACCGGCACACTCAAGGCCTTGAGCAAGTTCCAGATCGCCGAAAACAGACCGGTCAACGGCGCCCAGTTTTCCAGGATCATGCCGGCGGGCGTCCACGAGAACACCGATTTGAAGAAGTCGATCACTGGCGCGGTGACCGCTTTGACCGTGCCCCAGATCCCGGAAAAAAATCCCGCGAGCGGTGACCACAGCGCCGCCAGTGCATCCAGCGGTCGCCAATCGAGGATCGAGCGCAACGTCGCCATCGCACTCGCACCGATGTTTTTCACGCCCTCCCACATGCCTTTGAAGAAAGCGCTGATCGGCGTCCAGTTGGCATAAATCAATCCGGCCGCCACTGCGATACCCATGGCGATCAGCATGATCGGGTTGGTCTTGAGCACCATGCTCATCACGTCCATCACCTGGGTCATACCGGTGACGGCGGTTTGCATCGCCGAAAAGGCAATCGCCCCCGCCGCTAGGCCTTCGACCAGTTTCGGGTTGTCGGCGAGCAGGCTGCCGACTTGGGTCAGCATCGGTTCCAGCCCGACCACCAACGCCCCCACCGCCGGCACCAGTGCCGCGTCCACGGCGGCTGAGACCTTTTCCATCGACGCACTGAACACGTTCATGTTTTGCGCAGCGACTTTCGGTGTGGCGGGCAGGTCGACGGTTTTTGCCGTGTCGCTGACTTCAGTCAATTTGCCCTGAAACGCCGCCGCCGATTTGATCCCCTCCACGAACGGCGTGATCACGCTGCCGCCCTTGAACAGACCGCTGATGTCCAGTTTGCCGAGGCCAGCCTGTTCGAGATTTTTCTTGAAACCCTCGACCTTGGCTTGAAGGGCGCCGAGTTTGGGCGACAGTTCATCGATGCCCGTGATCAGCACCGGCGTTTTCACTTTTTTCTCTTCGTCTGCCATCACTGCACCTGCTGCATCGCATTGATCCGTTGCGCGTGCTCCAGCGATTCGCGGAGCACATCCAGTGGCCTGGCCATCATCTGTTCGGGGTCAACCTTCCAGAACCAGGCCAGGTCATAGGCGACGGCGATCAGGTCGGTGATGGCGCCGACGCCGCACTCATGAAAAAACTCGCAACGGCCCAGCTCAGCGCATTGAGGTCAGCCAGATCCAGCTGGTTGACCGACGACGGCGGAATGCCGGCGCACACGGCGATGTATTTGGCCGCCACGTCCATGTCGAGGCTGACTTCTTCGCTCTTGTCGATCTTGTACGGCAACGCCTTGATCGCTCGCACCTCCTGCACCGTCGGACGGCGCAGGACGAGTTCGGTCAGGGGCTCGCCGTGAGCTTCGATCGCAACCTGAAGCTTCACGGCGCCGCTCATTGCCAGGTCCCCTTGATGCCTTCGAATTTCAGTTCGATGGTGGCGTCATCGCCTTTGGAGACTGGCTCTTCGACCAGATACGCACCGGCCAGTACGTAGACTTTGCCGTTGCTGAATTCGCAGGTGACGGTGATGTCGGTGCCTTCGATCAGCTTCTTCAGCGGGAAGTCGGCGGTGTGCAGCGCGGTCACTTTGAACGACGGCGCAATATCGGTTTCCTTGTAGAAACCGGGTACGACGGTTTCGCGTTTGACCGCCATCAGCGGGGCTTCGCAGCCGCCATTGATAGTCAGTTGTGCGCCGTCGACTTTGACGTAGCAGGTGCCTGCAATCAGTTGACCCATGGTGTTACTCCCTTGATTAAAAAAGCCCACGCGCGGTGGGCTGAATGCTGGTGGTCAAACGCGGCGATCAAGCCGCGTCGTCGTACTGCAGACGGAACTGGTTGAGCAGTGCGAACACGCGCAGACCGTTGATGTAATCCGGCGGGAACAGCACGTTCACGCGGCTCGGGTCCTGCACGTCGCGTTCGACGATCAGGTGCTCGGCGAACAGCTCGGCGTTCTCGACGTGGCCTTCCAGTTCGAGCTTGGCGTACTGGGCGATCAGCTCACCGCGAATGGTCGCCGGGGTGACGATTGGCTGGCCGGCGCCGAAACGGGTGCCGTCGGAAGCCAGTTTGTGGCGACCGTATTTGCTGGTGATCACGCTTTGCAGACGGCGCACGATGAACGCCGACTGGTGCATGGTTTCGCTGTCCAGATAGGAGTTGTCGGCCTGACCGTAAGCGTTTTTCTGGTAAGTGGTGATCGAGCGCTGGATGCGCACGTAGCCGCCTTCGTAGTACGCGGTGGCGATGCCGTAGTTGAGCAGCGACTGACGCTCGGTCAGGGTGAAACGCTCACTCGCTGGCGCCGGATCAACACCCGGCAGACTGCCGCTTTGGGTCGGACGGCTGGCGTCAGCGGAGATGAACACCGCGGTGCGTGCAGCCAGTGCCGCCGCTTGTACCCAGAACGGTTGCGGAACGCCCGGCTCCAGCGCCTGAATGGTCATGTGCTGGTCGTTGCGTGCCTGGCCGGCTGCAACCAGCGTACCGACGGTGCCGCGCTTGGCGCTGTAGACGTGACCGAACAGTTGCTTGGCCCACGACCAGCGACCGGTGCTGTCATCCATGACCGCTTGCCAGGTGTTGAGGGTCGACAGATCGGACCATGGCAGTGCGATGAATTCGAACGGCTCATCACCCAGAGCGGCAATCGCCGCCACTTGATCCGGCACGCCGGCGCCGCCGGTCATGGCGGTGATCGCAGTGGTAAGGCCGGCCGGGGTGTCTTCGCCGTTGCTCTTGCCCAGGCGATTGAATTGCAGACTGATGTCGTTACCGCTGTCGCCAGTCCATTTGGCGTTCAGGGTGACCACACCTTCGGCAGCCGCAGCGCTGACCGGCAGGTCGGCGGTGGCGTTGATTTTCTGCGCCAGTGCGGTGGCCGCTTGTGCAGCAGTGGCACCGTTGACCACGGTGGCTTGCACACGCACGCCGCCGACATACAGATTGAGCACGCCGGCCTGAGTGGCGGTGCCGGTCAGGGTCAGCACGCCTTTGGCGATGGCGCCTTCAGCGTTGTGCAGCGGCAGGCACCAGATCTCGCCGATCGGGTCAGCCTTGCGGAAGGTTTCGTACATCGAGGCGAGCATCGAGCCTTGGCCGCCGATGCTCTTGGCCAGCGCAACACTGGAGACCAGCACCAGTTTGCCGACTTCGGTCGGGGCGATGTTGTCGTTGACCTGAGCGACGATCAAACGACGCAGGGTCGAACTCGCGCTATTGGCGGCCGAGTTGTCCATTTCGGCATAGAACAGCGGTACACGAATGTCCGCAGGGATGTTGCTGAATCCGATCGCCATTATTTGGCTCCCTTTTGTTTGGCTGGTGCGGTTTTGAGGGTGATATCGCCGTCCGCCAGACGTCGGCGCCACCAGGCGCTGTCCAGCACTTCACGGCCTTCCAGCGGCAGCAGATCGCCCGCCTCCGGGTCAGGTACGACACGGCCAGCGGCCGGCAGTACGGTGATGCGATTGCTCATGGGGTTACGTCTCCAGAGAAAGTCATTTCCACGCGCCCATCGGGGCCCGGGCGTTTCAGGTTGGGGTCGGCAGGATCGATCGCATCGACCCGCACGGTGGCCCCGGTAAAGGACGACAAACCGTCCAGTTCGCGTTCGTGCCAACTCTCCGCAGGCTGACTTGGCAGATTGCGGCCGAGCTGGAACTCGGCAAAAAAGCGCAGCCGGTAGAAAGCGCGGCTGCTGTTGATCGAGACCATTTCGCCGCCGTCATAGACGATGGCGCTGTAGTCGGAAGCGGGTTTGAATCCCACCAGTGCGCGCCACAGTTCGGCACGCAGGTCGTGCAACAGATCCAGCGCTTTTGTAGCGTCGGTGGCGTCAAGCACGAGGACGATTTCGAAGCGCTCGCGGATCGGTTGAGTGGTGAGGTTTTGTGTGGTGCTTTCACTCGCCAAGTCGGCCAGTGGCAGCACATGGGCCGAGGGTGTCGGCAGATCGACATTGCCTTGCAGCAAAGCCAGATCGACACCCACCGAAATGTGATTGGCAAGGCCAGGGCATTGCCCACGCAGTTGCGTGAGGATCGGGGTGATCTTCATGGGGGGTGTTCCAGAATTGAAATGAGTTGCAGAAAACACCGCGAATCCACTGTAGGAGTGAGCCTGCTCGCGATGGCGGTGCCACATTCAAAATCAATGTGCCTGACACACCGCTATCGCGAGCAGGCTCACTCCTACAGGGGACTCGTGGGCTGAGAGATCAGTCTTTGGCTTCGGCTTTGGGGTCCAGGCACGATGCATCGATCAGGCAGCGATAGCTGTTCTCGCGATTGCCGCTGGCGGTGACCTTGTCGATCGACCAGCGTCCGCGCATGAAATCCGGCCAGGTATCATCGAGCAGCACCAGGCCTTCAGCGGCCAGTCGCGGATCGCCCGGGCAGGTGATCTTCACCTTGAACTTTTGCCGGAGCATCTTGCGCACTTCACCCTCGCCGACGGCAATGGCGTCGGCTTCATTGGGTTGCTTCTGGCGGATGGTCTTGAACGGCGCAAGTCCCGTCTCGACCCAATGTAAAACGCCTGTAACAGCATCGACAAAACAGGTCTTGCAGCCCTTTGCCTGTTCGCGGGCGGCCTCTTCCAGCGTGGCGCTGATGAAGGCGTGATCGCCGGGACGATTGTTGTGGGTGACCGACAATGTCACATCCTGCAGTTTCTGCCCCGAGATGGATTTGATCTGCCCGGGCCGCGCCAGCACATACGCATCGCCATAAGGTTTGGCGACCAGGTTGTACTTCTTCGCCAGCCGCGTCAGAAAGCCCATGTCAGTTTCATTGGACTGGTCGACGTGGGCGATCTTGATCATCGACACGTCCGCAGCGACACGCGATGAAAAACCGTGCTGCGACACCAGTTTGCTGAACAATTGACCGAGCGTCGTCGGTCCATGACTGGCGGTGCGGCGCTGCTTGAAGCCGGTCTCGTCATCCTTGCTGAAAGGCGCTGCAGTGGCCACCAGGGTCAGGCGAAACGGAAACAGCGTCGGTGTCAGGCGAGTGACTTTGAACTGGCCCTTGTCGACCATCTCTTCCATTTCCAGGTAACCCACCAGCAGGCCGATTTTCCCGCCCAGATTTGGCAGCCCTTCGAGGCCTTCCAGATCAATGGTCATGGTCAGTTGATCCGACTCGATACCGGCGGCATCAATGTGTTCCCAACTGATCAGACGCTGGTTGAGCAGATCCGCGTTTGCGCCATAAATCTGAACGACCGGGGTAAAACCCAATGCCATACAACCTCCTTAATCCCAAGCCGTGAGCGCTTTGATTGCGGCGGGTTTGCTGTCGAGTTCAGGCAGCACGACCCAGATGCCAGCGGGCAGAACCGGGCCGTGTTCAGCCAGGGTCGGGTTGAGTTTCCACAGGGCTTCTTCAGCGGCATCGTCGCTGCGCCCGGTTTCGCGGTAGAGCAGCAGATTCACCGAATCACCGGCCACGCTTCGGACCTTACGCATTATTGAACTCCGCCAACTCGATGACCCAATCGACGACCATCGCCGTGCCGTCATCGATGATCTGGGTCTGGGTTTCCTGAACGTTGTTGATCCGCCACAAACCCCAGTTGCGGCCTATGCCGTCAATCAATGGCAGCGGTATTCGCAGGGCCTGCAAGGCGCGCAATTCATCGAGCCGATCCATGGCCACGGCGTACATCGATTTGCCGGTGATGGTCAGGGTTTCCGACTTCTGGCCGGTCTGGCTGGATTTCGGTTTGCTGGTGAGGATCTGTATTTCGGTCCAGCCGCCATCGGACTTGCGCAACAACTGGTGGTACGCAAATTGACGCGAGAGGCCGAAGATGAAACTGCCCAGTGCCATTTGTTGTTTCATCAGGCGACTCCATCGGTCAAGGCTGCGTCACGGCGGGTGGCGAGGGGGTTGCTGGTCATCAGCGGTGTGAATTGGCTGTCGAACTGGCTTCGCAGGTGCTGTGTCACCAGCAATCCGATGTTTTCCGAACTACCCGGATCACTGCAGTACACCTGAACCGAAGGTGCGTAAGTGACATGCTGGTTGGCGGCCTGGGCGCTCGCCAGATCCTTGCTGACCTGGCCGGGCGCGGAGAGGGTGTCGGGAGCGAAGAACACGAGCCGATCACTCAATGCAGCTCCCGCAACTTTGTCCGAAGCTGGAGCAACCTGGGCAATCGTTTCCATGGCAACGCTCGGAGGCCCCAGGCGCGGCGTATTGAGCAAGGGGGAGGGTTCGCCGATGTCCATTTCCCTGGCAGTCGCGGGCGCCAGACTGGCGATCTCCACGACCGGCGCATCCGTTGGAAGCTGCACTGCAGAATCGCCGGTAGATGAAAGATCGGGAGGATTGCCCGGCGCGCCACCGGGTATCCGTTTGCCCAGCCGCTCTTTCCCCTCCTCGACAGCGGTGTCCAACAGCACATCGAATATCTTTTTCAAGGCTGTGCCGACAGTGATGATCACCGCAGCCGTCGTCGGATGGGCCTCGGCGAATTCACTCATCCTGTCGAGGCTGGCACCGGCAACACTTAGCGCCTCTGGAGAAGGCGCCACGGCATTGGCGCTGGCGATGGTCAACCGATCGCTTCGCGCATTCTGAGCGTTCCACTGTCCTTGCGGGGTATTGGAGAGCGCCAGTGCAGACTGGCGCACCGAACTCTGATCACCGACCTTCGACGTCGCGTATTGGTCTTTGTCCTTCACTTGCGAGAAGGCCTGATTGACGTCGCCAAGGTTCTGCGACAGCAACTGCACCGCATTACCGCCATCGGCAAAGAGTGTCTGCGCCAACTGGGCGCGTTGCTCGGCCGGTTGGGCGTTCAGCGCAGCCAGCACCGACAGTACCGCTCCCTGTGCACTTTGCTTGTCCGGGTCATGCATCGCCGCGGTCACGGCCGCGGGATCCAGCCCCAGTTGCTTCCAGGCGCCACGCTCGGTGGCGGACGCGTTGTCCCCCCTGTCCAGCGCGTGGGCAATGCGCTTCAACGCGTCGCCGGCATCGTCTTTTTTCGTCCCGCTGTTGAGCAAGGCTGCGGACAGCGCGGCGGCTTGCTCGGGTTGCATGCCTACCGCAATGGCCGCATCACCCGACTGTTTGAGAACGGCACCGATGTCTGCCGGTTTGGCACCACCCGGTATTTTGCCGAGCTGGTTTGTCGCATCCGCAAGGTCAAACGCCTGGTCGCGAGTGAGCTTCATCGAAGTGCGCCACACCGCCATCATTTCGGCGACTTCCTCAGCCGGGACTTTGAAGGCTGATGCAACGATTGCAGCGTCGCCAGCAAAGTTGAGCAATTCAAAGGGTTTGTCCGCCGCATTCGTCAGCTCATTGCCAACCCCTGCGTCAGCTGCCAGCGTAGCGGCCTTGAGCAACTCTTGACCGCTGGTGCCGCCCGCGGCCACCAATGGCTTAGTGGCTATGATCAGGCTCGACAGCGCCATTTCGTTGGTCTGCTTTGGCGGCAGTTGCGCGGCGATGCCCAACTCGGCAGCAGCCGTGTACAAGTCAATCGCTGGCTTGAGACTCTCAGGCACCTTGGCCCGCTCACTGGCCTCACCCGGCGTAGTAGGTTCGCGGGTCGACTCGCTCTTCGCATTGTTGTTCAGCGAAATCGAACGCAGGCTGGACAACGCCAGCCTCAATGAGTCGATCGCGGCCGTCAGCGAGCCGATCTTGATACTCGCAGTGATGAGCGCCTGACTCAGGCTGGAAATCTGCTCGCGGCCGATCGCTCCTGTACCGGAGCTCACTGCTGCCATGTTCAAACTGATATTGCCGGCCGCCGCAACGCCGCTTTCACCGGCATTTATCGGTGCATATTTACTCTCTGCCATTGCCGCTCTACTCCTGTTTCACGCCAAGGCGAGTGATCGCTATGTCGTAGCGGCGCAACGCCTTTTCGGCGTCCCATTCGAGAATTTCCGCTTCACTTACCGGGTAAATGAGCGGGACGATATCGAGGATTACTTCGATGTCGCGTTCCGAAAGTAGGCCGCCGGCTGGTTTAAAAAATCGTCGATGCGCACCTGCAATTGCGTCCAGTCCGGGACTGTCATCAGGGCCAGATCGGGGATCATCAGGCCGGTGCAATGGGCAGTGATGAACTCGGCGCGTTCCTTGGCCGTTTTCAGTTTCTTCATCACTTTGGTGGCGCGCAGCACAGGCATTTCCAGGCTCAGCGAGGTCACGGTGCGGCCAGTCACGGCGAGCGGTTGCAGCAGTTGCACTTCGTCGGGATCTGCGGATTTTTCCGCGTCTTCGACCTGCTCCAGAAAGTACGACGCCGGGCGGGTCGACATCTCGTGCACGTACTGGGCGATGCTCACGTAGTCCGGGCGCTTGAGCTGGTCGAGTTCCTTGACCGACAGGCCGGTGGCGAGCAGTGCCAGTTCGAAGAACTGATCGTCTTCGTCATCGCCGGCGCGTTCCAGCGCTTCTTTTTGCGCGGCGTAGAACAGTGGCTTGAGCTGGATCGTTTCGATCTGCGAACCGTCGTCGCCGGTGATGGGCGACAACAGGTCATGCTGGGGTGGCATCCACGACATGTATGAATTCCTTGGTGATTCGTTTAGATCCACTGTGGGAGCGAGCTTGCTCGCTCCCACAGTGTTTTGTGATTGCCTGTAAGCCGTGAGTTACGGCATCAGCACCGCACGCCGCGCATCACCGAGGATGTCGACGCCGTTGAGCACGAACTTCTGGGTGCGCACGTCGATGTCGATCACCGGCACGCCGTTTTCCAGGCGGTTGTAGGTGCGGCAGGACAGCTCAAGATTAGTCTTGGGTTTTTCACCCATTTTCACGGCGGTTTCTTCGAGGGACTTCAGCTTGCCGCCGACGGTGTGGTAGGTGAACCAGGTGTTGCCATCCTGATCCTGACCGGCTTCACGCACGTTCAGCAGGATGTCGTCGCCCAGCTTCACACCCAGTGCGAGCATGACTTCGGCGCCGAGGCCTTGCAGGGTCAGCTTGGCGTTCAGCGCTTTGCCGCCCTTGGCCATTTCTTCGACGATGAAGCGGCCGCCACGCATTTCTTCTACGTCGAACTCGATCTTCGGCGGGGTGAATTCTTCAACGGTCGCCGACAACGGCAGGCCTTGCAGGGTGGCCGCGATGGCCTGTCTTACGCGGTTGGTAAACATTAGAGAACGTCCTCCAGGAACTGCTCGATGATTTCATCGCGGGCGTTGAGTTGATAAACCATGTGTTCGTTCGGCGCGTAGCGGCCATAGTCGATGACCACGTACCAGGTGCCGTTCTTGTACTTCTCGACGCTGTTGAGTTCCGGGTGCAGATACACGCTGCCGCCAGGAATGGTTTCGTCGGCGACCAGGGTTTGCAGCCAGTCGTTGATGCGCTTGACCTCTTGATCCATGAAGGACTTGGTGAGGTTTTTGGCCATGGCTTTCTGGCCGGCCTTGACCAGCTTGCGGCTGATCGCATCTTCGAGGCCGACGTAGCTGATGAATTTGCCGGTGATCGAGCGGTTACCCAGCAGCGAGAAGCCGCCAAGCACGGTACGGGCGTAGTAGCTGACACCGTAGCGGTTGAGCAGATCGCCTTCGGTGGAAGTGTCGAGGATGTTGTATTCAACGACCCGCGAAACGTCTTCGGCGTAGGTCACCTGGTTGCCCGGGCTCTCCCACTGCTTGACCTTGGCCAGCGCGGCAATCGCCAGACTCGACGGCGACAGGAACACGTTTTTCTTCGCCGCTTTCGAATACACGGCAGGCATGTTGTGCACCACCAGGCAACGGTCGAAACCGAGATCGGCGCCGCCGAGTTCCTGGCTGTACAGGACTTGATCGGCGACCGAAGCGTCCTTGCCGTCCAGCACCACACGGGCCTTGATGCGCTTGCCGAACGAGGCGAACTCGCCGGCCACCGCTTTGGTGCCGGTGAAGCCCGGCGCACCAATGATGGTCAGGTCTTCCGGGACACTGCCCAGCGCAGCCAGACCGAGCTTGCGGCCAGTCAGCGGATCAACACCACCGATCACGTTGTTGACGGTGTCGGCCGGGGTCGCGCCCGCTTCGACGATCACTACGTAGACCGGCACCTTGACCACTTTGAGGATCTGGTAAACCGCGTGGTACAGGGTACCCTCTTCCGAACCGGTCGGATCGAGCAGCGCGTGGGTGGTGAAGCTGTTGATGCGAAACGGCGCGTTACGCGGAATCAGCGGATCGGCTTTCGGCGCAGTGCCGACCAGACCGATAACGTTGTCACCCAGGCCACCCATGGCCTCGGGGGATTCGGTGGCATTGACGGTAATGCCGTTGTGCTCGAAGTTCAGAACCTCAGCCATAGTCAGTCAGCCTTCTTGGCAGCGGCCTTTTTGGCCTGGGTGGTGGGGGTTTTCAGTTCCAGCCGACCGGCGAAGTGCAGCGCACTGGCCTCGACGTCGAGCAGATCAAGGTCTTGACCGACGCTCGACCAGTGCCCACCGCCGGTGGGGAATGGGACGAGCACGGTGTAGGTTTGGCGGGTTGCCATTTTTCGTTTCTCCATAAACGGGAAAGCCCCTCGTGGGGAGGGGCTTGGCGGGTGTTGAGTGTTTTATGAGGGAAAGAAAACGCTCCGGGTTCGGGGCGTTTGTTGAGTTGCCGGTTCAGGTTGAACCGGTGGGTACTTCAGGTATCAGGATCCACTTGGGTGACGAGTTCACGAATCAGTGCACTCATCGGACTATCCGCACTGCGAAACCACAGACGTACTACGCGCACCGTCAACCCTGCACACGATCAATGCCAGTCACCGTCGCTTGGAAAGCCTTGATTGCTTCGTCGGCGATCTGTCTGGCTTCATCGATTGCATCAACTGCAATCCTGGCCTTAATCAGTTCCTTCGCCTCCAGGCGCCTTTCCCGAATCAGGTATAGAGCCTCTGCGTAGCGGGCGGCTTCGATCAGGATGCCGTCGGCAGATTCTTGAGGCGTACGGCCTGCGATTGCCCAGGCAGCCACAGTGCGCGGTACCGCATCTGCGGGATAACCGGCGTCTTTGAATGCTTGTGCTTCGGCGGCCGTTCGTTCGTATTCGACCGCCCGGAGTGGATCGACTGCAACCATCCGCCGAGCCTGGTCGGCGGAGTTATCAATTCTCGCGCACAGGTCAGCAACGGTAGGCGCAGGCTCGCCGTCATGCTCCCATTGGCCTTTCCATTCGCCGGTATCACTGATTCGCTCACCTTTGAATCGCGGATTCCAGCAAGGTTGAGGCAATTGGACAGCCGTCCAGTTTTCGGCCCCGGCCGGGGCATCGGTGGCGTAGAGAAATAGCCCGGTTTGATCAATGACAAAAATCATGCTGCCCCCTTAAGCCGCTTGAACGCAGAAACTGAACTGGCACATGTAACCCGCCACGCCCGCCGTCGATCCAATCGAGTAATCCAGGACAACCTCGCCCGTGGTTTCCACACGCCACGACAGCCATCCGAACCCAAGCTGACCAGTCGTTCCCCAATCACCCGTCCCGCACATTCTGCACAGAGGCCGAAAGCCTGGTGGAAGTGTGAACATGACCAACGCAGTGACTCCGTTACTAATCCAGCGTGCGGCGTCGATGCTCACATAGACATTGCCGTTGGCTCTCCAGTATCGGGAGGAGTTGGTGTCGGTGAAGCCGTTGATAAATGCAGGACTCTGGAGGGTTGTGGCAGAAAAGTTGGCGAAAGCAGTGCTGACAACGCTGTTGGTCTGGCCTTGGGTATAGCTATCGACAATTCCATAGCCCGCCAACGTATTGGGTTTTCCTGAGCTGATCTTGCTCCAGTCCAGAGCGGGGACATCCGATGCAATCAGGTTCCCGCCGCTGGTAGCCAACCCTTTGGCATTGACGGCAATTTTTGTGTAAGTACCGGCAGAAACGCCCGAGTCGGCCAGCGCCAGTGAAATGTTTGCGTTTGCCGAGCCGTCAAACGAAGTGCTACCGCTAGCCGCGCCGGAAATGGCAATACTGCGCGCCGTTTCAAGCTTGCGAGCCGCTACCGCCGTTGCGTTGATGCCAAGGGCGTCAGTGATCCCGAAGCCGGCCAGGGTCGCGGGGTTGGCCCCAGCCGTCGCTCGACCATACTCATCGACCGTCAGACTCTTGTAAGTCCCGGCAGCAATCCCGGTGCGACCGGCGAGCATCTTGAACGTCAGCGCGGTGCTGCCCAGGATGACCGGCGCATTGGTGGTCAGGTGCCACAGAGAATCACCGTTCGTTGTTCCCTCCTCCACCATCACCGTCAGGCCCGGCGTGACTTTGGCGCTGCTGTTGGCATCGGTCGCCCGCACCCAGTCGCCATTGGCGACGATCCACAGGCCGTTGTCCTTGGCCAGCGTCTGACTCGGCAACAGCGCGCGGTCGCCCGCAATCACTGCGACACCGTCAATCTGCTGCGCACCGTTCAACACAACATTGCCCGTCGCGGCAACACGCACCGACTGCTTGCCATCCAGCTTGCCGAGTTCTTCGGCGAGATAACTCATGACCCAGGCACGCGTGGCTTTGACCACGGTGTCATCAATCAACAACGTCACTAGCGGCGCATTACTGGTCTCGAAAATCGAGCGAATGTAGAACTCTTTGCCCGAACCCGACATCGCCAGAACCGGTTTGAACGACTCCGGATATTTGACGATGGCATAGAGAACGCCAGTATCAGTCCACAACCCCGCTTCCCGCACATACCAACCGCCAACATCCGGCGGAATGGTCACTTCGGCGAGCAGCCAGCTCGGGTTCTTCTCGTCCTGGAACAGCGCATTGAGCGGCCCGCGCCAGACTTCGCGTTTCAGCGCAGTGGCGGTCGCGGCCGGGTTGTAGACCGAGCCGCCGCCGTCACCGACGGAAATCTGCGCCAACTTGATCGGCGTGCCCGCGGCCTTGCACGCCGTTTCGTAGGCAATCCCTGCGTTGGTGAGCAGGGTGTAATAGTCAGCCATTCAGGCCCCCTGAGGATAAATAGTGGATGTTTCGACGGTGTACATGCCGGCGGCCATGAACGCCTCTCCCGAGGTTTCAAGGCCTTCGATGAACACCGGATAAACCGTGGTCAGTTCGCCGCAGAACGTCGCGGCGGCGATGACGTGATTGCCGAAAGCGCTCAAGCCAACGGAGACCGTCAGCACATCGCGTTCGCTCTTGGCATCAGCCAGGCGTCGGTCGAGACGGGCGTCGATTTCTTCGCTGTAGGGTTGCTCGCTGAAAGCGCGGACGGAGAAGCTGTAGGGCTCGCCCGCTGGTGTCTGTTCGTACCAGGCGCGGATCTCGGGTCTTAATTGCAAACCCTTGGCGGCGTTTTCCAGCGCCTTGCGAGTACCGGCCTGACGCGCGGTGGGCCAGGCGAGTTCGACGGTCAGGCGCTTTTCAGCTTGCGGCGCATCGGTGCTCCATTCAGCAACACCGCGATCCGCCGCCAGATACGGCAGAAAATCGGCGGGTGTTTCTGCAGGATTCATCAGCTCGGGAAACGGCGGTGCAACGCGATCAAGCAAGGCACCAAAGCCCAGATCCAGGCCTCGTTCGAGTGCTGAACTGTTGGCCGGCAGCAGCGTCGGCCGCTGAGTTTGCTCACTCATAGCGTCAGCACCTCAACTTCGACTGCGGTGCAGTACGGCGCTTGAAACGCTGTCGTCACGATCGGCACCAGCGGTTCGAGAATCTGCAATTGCACAGCGCCGGCGCCGTGCAGCGTGTAGTCGATCCAGCTTGGATCAACGCGGCCTTCAAGACGATGGCAACTGTCAGCGTAGGCCTGCAATTGTTGCTGTGCGGCGACTTTGGTCAGGCCCGAATCCGGGCCTGAATTGATCTTGGCGACGACGCGAATCTTGTAGCGCTGAATGTCAGCAGCCTTGACGGTGACGAGGTCGGTTTCAGGTCGCACATCCGGCCGAGCGAAGTGCTGACGAACGCCGTCAAGCAATGACGCGGAAGGCGTGCCATCGCCGTCGCGGGACAGCACAGTGACCTGCACTTCGCCCGGCGCGGTGCGCCGAGCATTGCCATCCTTGACCTGCGCGGCGAGACCGTCCAGGTTGAAGGTGTAAGTGACATTCACCACACCTGCCTCGGTGGATTCGACCTGCACTGTCGGACGCTCGCCGAGGGTGAAAACTTCGCGGCGATACTGCATCCGCGAACCTGCTGCCGGCGCATGCGGCGCCAGGTAATAACGCAAGCGAGCGTCGTCGTCGCTTTCATAAATCGCCGGCACCGGCGGGAATGCCGCCGGATCGCCCGGATCGAGCAACTGCCGCTCCAGGCCCATGTCCGCCAGCCGCGCATCGAGGTTGCTCCCCGTCGCCCACCACGCCAGCATCTGTTTGATACGGGCGTTGTATTTGCGTTCGTGGGTTTGCAGCCGCACGCAGAAAGCTTCCAGTGCCAGAGTCAGCAGCTCGCTTTCGTTGTCGAGGCTGGTCTTGAGTTTTGCGGCACTGTCCGGCGAACGCACACCGACGTATTCGATGACGAAAGTCTTGAACTCGGCGAGCAAGTCTTCAAAGGCTTCAACGGTGATCAGCGCGGGTTCGGCCAGTTGGTTCTGGCCGGGGATCAACATGCTCATGTCACGACCTCGAAGGTTTGTTGACGGTTTTTCCAGGTGCCGGCGAAGCGCAACAACAGACCGGCGCCCTGACGGCTGGCAACGATCACTTGTGGTTGAAAATCGTCGATGCCGTTTTGCTTGTTGTAGAACGCTTGTGCGGCATGGCTCTGCGCCAGAAGCAGCACGTCGTCACCGAGGTTTTGCCCCAGCAGCGTGGGGATCAACGATCCGTACAACGGGCGTTTTTGCCGGGTGCCCAGCGGCGTGGTCAGGGCCCGGGTCGCGCGCTGCACAAACTGCAGCCAGTCGTCGACCGTGGTTCCGTTGTCTCTATCGATTCCGATCATGGGAGGCTCCTGAATCAGGGACTGATGACGCGGCCCTGGTGATCGACCAATGGGCCACTGAAGTGCACGCCCGAGGCGTCGATGTTCAAGCCGACGGCGCCTAGTTGCAGGGTGATCAACTGTGGTGTCATAGCCAGTCGTGCCGGGCCGATGCTCAGTTCGAGCGATTCGCGTGAGCCGCTGAATGCTGCCGGGCCGTTCTGCCAGTGCAGGGTGTGCGAGGCATCGTCGTAACCGCTTTCGCTGCCGTCCTGATGCACCCGACGGGTCAGCGTCGGCACGGTTGAGGCAGGTGGAAAACGGTCGCTGTTCAAACCAAACAACGCCACGCTCTGTGCGCCACTTTCGCCGCTGCCGTAGTTGAACAGCAGACACTGCTCACCCACGGTCGGAATCCGCGACTCACTCTGTGCGCCGGCGCTGGGGTTGAAAAACTTGATCGCCGGCGTCAGTAAGCCACCGTGGCTGACCTGGCAGGTATTGCTCGCCGCATCGACTGTCTGGCAAATGCCGATGCGACAGAAGCTTTCGGCGCGACGGTGCAGGTCGTCGATTTCCGCTTCCATTTCGGCCAGGCGTTCGATGATCGGGCCCAGTTGCATACGCAATAACGCGTCGAACATCGGTCAGGCCTCCAGCGCGGTGTATTGGTCAGGGTCGTCGATATTGCTGACTTCCCAGGTGCGGGCGAATTTCGGCGTACCGAGTGGATCGTCGAGCAAGGTCGGGCCGAGGTAGAGCGTCTGCTCGAACGTCAGGGTCCAGGCTTTGTATTGCTGGGCGAGTAATGACGGCAAGCCATCGATATTGGTCGGCAGATCAGACTGATCGCCGGGCAGGCCCCAGCGGTTGTCAGTGATCAGGTTCTTCAGCACGGCGATCAGGTCGCACGCTGCAAAGGCGCTGGCTGAAAGTGCCGGAATGACTTGCAGCGACAGCGTCAGGACATGAGCAATACGCCCATCTGCGGCACGGGCGCCAGGCGCATTCCGGTCGAAGTCAATCAGCACCCAGGCTTGATCGCCAGGTGCAGTGAAATCATCGTGATTGCCGACAATGATGTTGAGCCCGGCGGTGTTGCGCAGCGTCGTCGCGATGGCTGTGAACAGTTGCGACGGCTGCAGGATCGGTGTGGGCATACATGACCTCCTTTTCAATCGTCCACGCGCAGCCCTGCCGCCCAAAGGGCGGCACGAACCACATTTGAGGTTAAGGCTGGTCGCGGGGTGGGACTTCGCAGACGCCGATGCGCTTGGCGGCCCAGCGCTCGTACAGACCGATGGCCACATCGGCCCCGGCCATTGCGGTGAGACAACCGAACGCGCCGGCCGCCCAGATCGACATGCCGGCGGCGTACAGCAGCATGATTGCCGACACGCCGCAGATCATGCAGGCGCCGGAGCGCAAGGCCAGACGCCGCATAAGCGGCCAGCCACGGGCGCCCTCCTTGTCCGCGCGCCACATTTCGCCGGACACCCCGCCGACGACGGCAAGGAGGATGACCAGCCAGATCGGCATGTCTGCCAACGCTTGTTGCTCGTTTGTCATGTCACGCCTCCGTAGGTGATTGATGAGTGATGTGTGTTGGGATCAAGCGATGTCTCTTCAGGTAGGCATTCCAAAAAGCCCGGCGCAGGGCCAGGCTTTTCAGTAATGCGCTCTCGGTTTCGTCTGACAGGCGCTACGTAATCAGAAGGGCGCTACCGGCCAGTCGATAGTGAACGGGTAGTCCGGTTGATTTTTCACAGCGGTGACAGCGATGTAGTACTGCTGGTAAGAAGTCCAGGCTGCCTGTTCTTCTGGCGTGGCGACGCCTAGATTGACCTTGTAATGCACGGGATTGAGATCAAGCCAGCTGGACGCAGCACCGATGCGCTGACGAATACGTGTCAAGACGAGATCGGCATAGTCCTGATACGTTGGCTCCGAGTAGACCCAGCCAGTTGCCGCATACGTAGCCTTCCAGCCCACTTGAACGATGGTGTCCGTTGCAACCTGGTACCAACTGCCCGAGATTCCCTGAGGAGGAGTGAGCGGTGTTTCTTCAGACTCGATAATCTCCGCAACCCGGGAAAACGGGTACTGATTACTCATCTCAATGAATACGTAACGATTCATGTTAATTCCTTGTTTGCATTAACAACAGGCATGATTTTCGGCGCTTCTCGACTTTCAATTCATCCGTTCGAAATAGGTGCGGCGAGTGAATGAACATGTAAGAAAGCCGGCGACTCCCCGAGCTTTTTATTTTTCAGAATGGCGCGATTGGCCAATTGATAGTTGATGGATAACCAGACTGGTGTTTTACTTCGCTGACGGCGACAAAGTACTGCTTGTAAGAAAACAGTGCAGCTTCATCGTCAGGCGTGGCGGTACCGATATCTTTTTTGTACTGCAGTGGATTAAAGGTAAGCCAGTGAATGGCTTTATCAAAACGCTCGCTCATTCGGGCTGTGGCAAGACGCACGTAAGCCTCGTAGTCCGGCTCGGTAAAGACCCACTGAAACGTCTGAAATTGAGCCAGCCAACCCACTTGAACCGCGAGGCCCGCGGTATCAATCCAGCTTCCCCCGCCATTTTCAGGGAAGGGAGGAAAATCTTCCGCATCCACTAGTTGCGTAACGACGTAATAGCTTTGTTGATACACCGTCTCGATAAGGGCATAACGATTCATTGTTTCTTCCTTATGTATATTTAAATCAGTACTTACCTGAAATTTAAACGCGTGCGAGTTCAGGCAGGCAGCCAAGCTGCTATTAGCGGAGCAACCGGCAATGTGCACTTGTCAGTAAGGTACGGTTGGCCAATCAATGGTCACCGGGTAACCTGCTTGCTTATCGATATCGCTGAGAGCAATGCAGTACTGTTTGTGTAGAAGTAGCAACGCCTGCTCCTGCGGGTCTACTACGTTAAGATCTGCCTTGAATTGCAGAGAGTTGAGCATCAGCCACATCGTTGCCCCATTCAGCAACTCCCACTTTTTTTCCTGAGCGTCATTGCGCAAGTCTTGCTCGGATGGCGCAGTAAACGTCCAGACGCCGTTGAGTGTCGCCGTCCAGCCAACCCGCACTTCCGTATTTCCTGTCACATCGACCCAGGAAGCCGTTGCTGATACAGAAGGTGGCTTGGTTTCGCTTTCTTCCAGTTGACTGACTTTGCCGTACTCAATGAGTGCATAAAGGTTCATTTGATACTCCTTGGCTTTTTGATCCGGGGGGGTATTACATTCATGAAGGCATTCCAAAAGGCCCGGCGCTCAGGCCAGGCCTTTCAGTAATGCGCTCCTTCGCCTTCCTTCAAATCCTGTGTTCAAGAAGGAAGCTGACTGTTCGGCGCTACTGGCGCGGTACGAGTCCATTCAAATTGTTTTTCCGACCGCGGTCCCTGCCCGCCGGATAACTGCTTCTGGTGCTTTACGCTGCACACCCGGGTCAGTTGCCAACCCTCTGAACCGTTGAGGCCGGTTCATCGCTGCCTGTTCTTGTGGAACTAAAGAGCTTTCTTGCCAGCCGCTTTGTCGAGCGGCTTGGTGGCAAGAATATGCATGTATGCATATCAAGTCAATGCGCAAATGCATTTATTTATGCATTTGAAATGCGCAGATGCATGGAAGCCCCGCTGCTCAAGGGTTTGCCGGTTTCATCAAGGCGAAAAAAAACCCGCCGATTGGCGGGCTTATCTGAAGGCGGTGTGGTTAGCGGGCGTACATGCCCCACCAGAAGACGTGACCGAGGATGACAATCTGCTCTTCCTGGATTTCCTGGAAGCTGTAGTCCTCGTCCGGGTGCTCATCGCGATTGAAGCTGCGCAGACGAATGCCGGTCGGCAGGCGATAGAGTTGCTTCACGCGCAACTGGCCGTTGTGATTGATCGCGTACAGGTCGCCATCAATGATGTCGCCGATCCCGCACTTGCCCGCATTCACGCCGACAGTGGCGCCATCACGCAGCACTGGCAACATGCTGTTGCCACGCACGGTCACACATTTGGCCTGATCGAACTGCACACCGTTATGACGCAGGCTACGCTTGCCGAAGCGCAGGCTAGAGCGCTCGCTCTCTTCGATGACGAATCTTCCTGATCCTGCTGCCAATTCAACCTCGCGAAGGAACGGCACCGATACTTCGTCATCATCGACCGGCGTATCGTCGTCCCACAGCATTATGTCCTTGAGTTCCGCGTGTACGTCATCACGCGCGGCTCCGGCCGACGGCGCGACATCTGCGCGCCCGCGCAATTGATCGGTGCTCACGGAGAAGTATTCGGCGATCTTCGAAATGTGTTTATCCGAGGGATCGACGATCTTCCCGCTGAGAATCCGCGAGAGAGTGGATTGAGGCACGCCAGTGCGACGGTGGAGCTCCGTGGGGGAGATCCCGTGCTGGTCGAGCAGTGCTCTTAAGACGGAGGCTACGTTGCGTTTTTGCATAACGCGCATAGTGCTTGAAGTTATTCGCGAAGACAAATGCTGATTTGCATAATTAACGCATAAATATGAATTCATCCTCAAAATGATACTACCGAGCCATCATTTTGAATTGAATAACGGCCCGGATGTAACTTGCTGTCAGCCTCTGACGCGTCGCGCGGCAGCATTGGCCTTTTTAAGTCGATCGGTTCTGGCCTTCCTGTCGTAATCGTCCTTGGCGCCCATGATTCCACCGGCAGCATGCACCCAATCGGTGGCGGTGCAGCCAGAGATCAGCACAGCAGAAGTAAAGACTGAAGCAAAGATAAGGATGTTTTTCATATTCGATTTTCCAGTGTCACTGATGAGCACGTTGGATTGCAGAGTTGAAAGAGAAAACCTGCTGCGGTTCGTTGGTGGTGGCCCCTTTACTCATCCATGAGCTTTTGCAGTTTTGTCTGAGCCCGTTCGAACCTGGCTTCCTGTTTTTTGATGACTTTCACATCACCGTACTGACGTGCGGCATCCAGATAGTTCTGTCTGCGCCGCACTTCGGCTGCGGCCTTTTGGATGGCGCTTGAACGGTCATCTTGCGCGGAAGGTTCTTGGCAATAACGCTCGACATTGGCAAGTGCCTGCTCTAAACCGGATTGGCGATAAACATTGTCCGCCGCCTCAGCGTGCTCAATTTGCAACACCAGTTCGGCGCGGCGCTGCGCACAACTTTCCCCCGCGCCAGCCCATGAACTATCGATGATCAAAACGCTACCCATCAGAAGAGACAGATGCCAAAACAGACTCGGCCTCATAAAACAAACCCCATATAACTTTTTTCTCCAGCGCGTCCACGGAAGTGGCTCACCCGAGACCATGCCTTACGACAACCTAACGTTTCCCGCACACCAGAAAGTGCCGCCATCATCATGTCGCGACAGCGAGTTCTGCACACCGGGAAGTGTTCGACCATCCACGCCACTGGTACGTAAACATGATCGAAGCAAAGTAAAACCGGAGTGCGATCGGACAACGTGAAAAAACTGACGTCCTTTTCTTTTCCTGCAATAACCGCCGGCACAAACACCATACCTTCCCGATTTATTGCAATCGATCGTTTCCAGGCGGGAGACTTGGCCCCGTGAGAACTGCGCACGCAAAACCAGAGCATTTATAACCTTCCTCAACAGCTTAAACATCATCATGTCATTCAAGGCAACTAAACAGCCGCACTACGCCTGACTCTCCGGTAGTCGCAGGGGCTGTTGGCTTGACTCGAACCACATTAACAACGCAGGGCCGCCGAGGCCTTACTGGCATCTTACTCAGTCTTACTTACTCGCCCAGAGGCTTTGCACCTCAAGGGTTTGCGCTAGCGAGGGACGTGGCAGACGCCGTTGATCAGGTTATTGATATTGTAATAATACTCGGCATCGGAGAAGTAATTGAACGTCACCATACCGCCTTGAAAACCTCTTTCCATAAACGGAAGCTCATCGCCGGCGGTGTCCGCGTCAAACTTTACAATCGAACGCGTCTTGAACAGAAACCTGGAAGTGTCCAGATGTGTCAGTGCAATCTCGAACTTGCGATCATAGGTATAAACTTTGCCTTCAGGGGTTTTGACGACGTAGTACACATAGAGAGCGCCCTCCCTTGGATCGATCGTCATATCACCAACGCCATGCCAACGGACTTTGTGATCATGAGTATGGACAAAATCGATGGATGCAAAGCAGGGTGCGCGTGGAATATCGCGATTAATAAAATAGAAATACTTGATAACCAGAGCACCAAAGATGCATGCAGACAAGACACCAAACAGTGCGACTATTTTTTTCCAACGAGTTGGTAGTTCACGCATATGGCCTCCCCCTTACTTTCCGGCTTGATACACTTGACCAGTAATTGGGAGAGCGGTTTTCGCACATAGTAGTTAATATCGGACAATACAATGGGTGGCTCGAACTCGCTGAGCGCTTTGACAATATCCTCTTTGGACATTCTTTCACTTTCTTCTACATACAATTTCGCTTCGCCTTCTTGCCAGATGAGTTTCCACTCCTCCAGATCAGCAGGTTTTTTAAACACCAGATAAGCGTAAAAGACCGGAAGAGCAATCGCCGGCACCAGGATTGCTGGCAAAAGGAAGCGACAGTAACGACTGAATGGCTTTTTCACCGAGGGAGCGTCGACGATGAAGGGTTCAGCATCGATTACCAGCGCAGACGACGACTCAGAGGCTTGAGTCTGTGCGCTGACCAACCGGATTTCACACAACAGCACCACGCCACGGCGAGGCAAGGTCTTGAGACTGTCCCGAGGCAACCCGACGTCAGCGAAATGCGTGCGAAGCATGTGCAGGGTCTTGTAATAACTGCTGTCGGAAATCACCACCCCGCGCTCCCCCCAGACCCTGGAGATGAGCTGTTCCTTATCGGTCACGCCGGCTATCAGCGCCAGCAGCAGATCGCTTTCATTGCTGCCCAGCAAGACTGACCGCCGCGCCCGGCTGAGAGTCATTTTTTCTGCATCGTAGTAACAATCGCTCGCTGACGCTTGTGAGCCGATGCCCTCTGACTGTTCCAAGCTGCGTCCTCAACTGATCTGCAATCCTCGAATTCCGATCATTCGATAGCTTTTCGGCACTATAGGACACAATGCCAACCCGAGCGGCCGCGCGTTGCTGCATCCACCTCAAAAAAACTTCATACTCCGTCCCACTGAATCAACCCACGGGCCGCATCGCTGGCAAACACTCGCTATTTCGTAGATGCAAACGACCCCGTTTTTGCCTTGTCACTTTTTCCGGTAAAGCTAAACCTCTGATGAATAAAGCTATTTCAGACCTGTCCTCCCACACTCCGATGATGCAGCAGTACTGGCGCCTGAAAAATCAGCACCCGGATCAGCTGATGTTCTACCGCATGGGCGACTTCTACGAGATCTTCTACGAAGACGCGAAGAAGGCAGCCAAGTTGCTCGACATCACCCTGACCGCGCGCGGGCAGTCCGCGGGGCAGGCGATTCCGATGTGTGGCATTCCTTACCACGCGGCGGAAGGCTATCTGGCGAAGCTGGTGAAGCTTGGCGAGTCGGTGGTGATCTGCGAGCAGGTGGGCGACCCGGCCACCAGCAAAGGCCCGGTGGAACGTCAGGTGGTGCGCATCCTCACGCCGGGGACGGTCAGCGACGAGGCGCTGCTCGACGAGCGCCGCGACAACCTGATCGCTGCGCTGCTGGGTGACGAGCGCCTGTTCGGTCTGGCCGTGCTGGACATCACCAGCGGCAACTTCAGCGTATCGGAAATCAAAGGCTGGGAAAATCTGCTGGCGGAACTGGAGCGGATCAACCCGGTGGAATTGCTGATCCCGGACGATTGGCCAAGGGATCTTCCGGCGGAAAAACGCCGTGGCGTCAGTCGCCGTGCGCCGTGGGATTTCGAGCGCGACTCGGCACTGAAAAGCCTTTGCCAGCAATTCTCCACCCAAGACCTCAAGGGCTTTGGTTGCGAGAACCTGACCCTGGCCATCGGCGCTGCGGGTTGCCTGTTGGCCTACGCCAAGGAAACCCAGCGCACCGCCCTGCCCCACCTGCGCAGCCTGCGCCATGAACGTCTCGACGACACCGTGGTACTCAACGGCGCAAGCCGCCGCAATCTGGAGCTCGACACCAACCTCGCTGGCGGCCGCGACAACACCCTGCAATCGGTGGTTGATCGCTGCCAGACCGCCATGGGCAGCCGTTTGCTGACCCGCTGGCTGAACCGTCCCTTGCGCGACTTGACCGTGTTGCTGGCGCGACAGACCTCGATCACATGCCTGCTTGATCGCTATCGCTTCGAAAAGCTGCAACCGCAGCTCAAGGAAATTGGCGACATCGAGCGGATCCTCGCGCGGATCGGCCTGCGTAATGCCCGCCCTCGTGACCTCGCGCGCCTGCGTGACGCCCTCGGCGCGCTGCCTGAACTGCAAATGGCGATGACCGATCTGGAAGCGCCGCACCTGCAAGGTTTGGCGACGATCACCAGCACTTATCCGGAACTGGCGGCATTGCTGGAAAAAGCCATCATCGACAACCCGCCAGCGGTGATCCGTGACGGCGGTGTGTTGAAAACCGGTTACGACAGCGAACTCGACGAGTTGCAATCGCTGAGTGAAAACGCCGGCCAGTTCCTCATCGATCTCGAAGCCCGCGAAAAAGCGCGCACCGGCCTCAGCCACCTGAAAGTCGGCTATAACCGCATTCATGGCTACTTCATCGAATTGCCAAGCAAGCAGGCCGAATCGGCGCCGGCGGACTACATCCGTCGGCAAACGCTGAAAGGCGCTGAACGCTTCATCACGCCGGAACTGAAAGAGTTCGAAGACAAGGCCCTGTCCGCCAAGAGCCGCGCCCTGGCACGCGAAAAGATGCTGTACGAAGCGCTGCTGGAAGATCTGATCAGCCAGTTGCCACCATTGCAGGACACCGCTGGCGCACTGGCCGAACTCGACGTGCTGAGCAACCTTGCCGAGCGCGCACTGAACCTCGACCTGAACTGCCCGCGTTTCGTCAGCGAGCCATGCATGCGCATCACCCAGGGTCGTCACCCGGTGGTCGAGCAAGTGCTGACCACGCCGTTCGTGGCCAACGACCTGAGCCTGGACGACAATACGCGCATGCTGGTGATCACCGGCCCGAACATGGGCGGTAAATCCACCTACATGCGCCAGACCGCATTGATCGTGCTGCTGGCGCACATCGGCAGCTTCGTGCCGGCAGCCAGTTGCGAACTGTCGCTGGTCGATCGCATTTTCACCCGTATCGGTTCCAGCGATGACCTCGCGGGTGGCCGTTCGACCTTCATGGTTGAGATGAGCGAAACCGCCAACATCCTGCACAATGCCACCGAGCGCAGCCTGGTGCTGATGGACGAAGTCGGTCGTGGCACCAGCACCTTTGACGGTCTGTCGCTGGCATGGGCCGCGGCTGAGCGTCTGGCTCATTTGCGCGCATACACGCTGTTCGCAACGCACTACTTCGAACTGACTGTGTTGCCGGAAGCAGAGCCGCTGGTGGCAAACGTCCACCTCAACGCCACCGAGCACAACGAACGCATCGTTTTCCTGCACCACGTGCTGCCCGGCCCTGCCAGCCAGAGCTACGGCCTGGCGGTGGCGCAACTGGCCGGTGTGCCGAGCGAAGTGATCGTGCGTGCCCGCGAGCACCTGAGCCGACTGGAAGAAACTGCCTTGCCGCATGAAGCGCCGAAACCTGCCGCCAAGGGCAAACCGGCGACGCCACAGCAAAGCGACATGTTCGCCAGCCTGCCGCACCCGGTACTCGATGAGCTGGCTAAACTGGATCTGGATGACCTGACCCCGCGCCGTGCGCTCGAAATGCTCTATGCACTGAAGAACCGGATATAAGCACTGAAGAAGCGGATATAACGCAAACGGCTTCAAGCTGTTAGAATCTCGCGCGGTTTGGGATGCTGCTGGCTAATAGCCTGGCCAGCAGGTATCGCTCCCGAACCTGGCGACCCCAACCGTGAAGGGGCAACGCTGCCGCCGCCTGAGGAGAAAATTAGAAATGACCTTCGTCGTCACCGACAACTGCATCAAGTGCAAGTACACCGACTGCGTAGAAGTCTGTCCGGTGGACTGCTTTTACGAAGGCCCGAATTTCCTGGTGATTCACCCGGATGAGTGCATCGACTGCGCCCTGTGCGAACCGGAATGCCCGGCCGTAGCCATTTTCTCCGAGGACGAAGTTCCGGAAGAGATGCAGGAGTTCATTCAACTCAACGTTGAGCTGGCTGAAATCTGGCCGAACATCACCGAGAAGAAAGAATCGCTGCCAGATGCCGAAGAGTGGGATGGCGTCAAAGGCAAGATCAAAGACCTCGAACGCTGATCAGCCCCGCGCTCGAACGAAAAGGCCCCTCGCGGGCCTTTTTACTTTTCTGCAGGCGAAAAAAGGGGCGGTATGACCCGCCCACATTTTTTCCCTATTCCCTGTATTCCTTTTCATCGTCCTGATGAATCGCATCCTGCGATGTCCGTTCCCCTCTTCCTTGAAGGGCGTGTCTGTCCGTCGACACAACCCCGATACTAGAGAGTTCCCTGACAAGAGCAATCGGCTCTGGGTGCCGAAAAAGGTTGTCATAAGCACTTAACTTAAAAAAATAAACTTATAAAACAACGATTTAACTTTAAACGATGGCGGTAATCGACGTCTGCCGTCTTGTAAAAATAGGGAACACTTACGAGAGAGTAAGACAAGGCTTACGCCGCGAGACTACAAAGGATGGAAATGCGTACCGTATGTCTGACAATGAAAAAGGCGGGTGAGATGACCATCAAATCCAGGCCAACAAAAAACCCCGAACCAGTCGGGGCTTCTTGCGGGCGAGCGTGTGAAGCGCTTACTGGAACAGCGACTCGCTCGACAGGCCATTCTTCTCAAGGATTTCACGAAGGCGCTTGAGGCCCTCTACCTGGATCTGCCGCACCCGTTCCCGGGTCAGGCCGATCTCCAGGCCTACATCTTCCAGCGTGCTGCTTTCGTGACCGCGCAGACCGAAGCGGCGTACAACCACCTCGCGCTGCTTGTCGGTCAGCTCCGACAGCCATTGATCAATGCTCTGCGACAGGTCGTCATCCTGCAGCAATTCACATGGATCGGTCGGACGATCATCGGTGAGGGTGTCCAGCAGGGTTTTATCCGAATCCGGACCCAGCGAGACGTCGACCGAAGAAACCCGTTCATTCAGGCCGAGCATGCGCTTGACCTCGCCCACCGGTTTTTCCAGCAGGTTGGCGATTTCTTCGGGTGAAGGTTCGTGGTCGAGCTTTTGTGTCAGCTCCCGTGCAGCCCGCAGGTACACGTTGAGTTCCTTGACCACATGGATCGGCAACCGGATGGTCCGGGTCTGATTCATGATCGCGCGCTCGATGGTCTGACGAATCCACCAGGTCGCGTAGGTCGAGAAGCGGAAGCCGCGCTCGGGATCGAACTTTTCCACCGCGCGGATCAATCCGAGGTTGCCCTCTTCGATCAGATCCAGCAGCGAGAGCCCCCGATTGACGTAACGCCGGGCGATTTTGACCACCAGCCGCAGGTTACTTTCAATCATGCGCTTGCGCCCGGCCGGATCGCCACTTTGCGACAGTCGCGCAAAATGAACTTCTTCCTCCGGGGAGAGCAATGGGGAAAAGCCGATTTCGTTGAGATACAACTGCGTGGCATCAAGTGCCCGCGTGTAATCGATGTACTTATGTTGTTTAAGTGAAGCGGAGTGTTTGGATTTGGAACGAACGGAAGGTGGAGCAGCCCCTTCATCATTCGACATCGAAGATTCCGAATCGATGCCGGTCTCCATAAGGAGAACCTCATCGTCGATGTCAAACTCCGGCACTTCTTTACTGAGAGCCATTGTTATAGTCCTTTGGTGAGTTCGACCCCAAGCTCAAGCGACGCCTTTATCCTTGGCAGCGCTGGAGCCTGTCCCCTCTACGTGACGGAACAGGCTGGCTTACAAATCAACGTCTTGGCAGGAACTGCAGTGGATCTACAGGTTTACCTTGGCGGCGAATCTCAAAATGCAGTTTCACCCGGTCTGTACCCGTTGACCCCATTTCGGCAATTGTCTGTCCGACCTTGACCTGCTGTCCCTCCCGAACCAACAGCCTGCGGTTATGTCCGTAGGCACTGACGTAGGTTTCGCTGTGTTTGATGATGACTAATTCGCCGTAGCCCCTTAAGCCACTCCCGGCGTAAACTACCGTCCCATCAGACGCAGCTAAAACAGGCTGTCCCAAATCTCCGGCGATATCAATTCCTTTATTCAAACTACCGTTTGAAGAGAATTTTCCAATCAGAATGCCATTAGATGGCCATCCCCAGCCGGTCGGGGCCGGGCCCGCTGGAGGCAGTGGAGCGGGTGCTGGTTTGTTGGCGACGGACGGTACAGCCCCCGCAGAACCGGTGGTTGTGGTGGTTGTCGTGCCATTTGCCTGGCGCCGGATTACCGTGGTTTTACTCGACGAAGAAGGCGAAGAACTGCTGTTGCTCACCACCGCCGTCGGCGTTGAACCGGTGCGGCCGTCAAAGCGAATTGTCTGACCCGGATGGATCGTATACGGCGTAGGAATATTGTTCCGGGCCGCGAGGGCTTTGTAGTCCCAGCCGTAGCGAAACGCGATCGAAAACATCGTATCGCCCGGACGGACTACATACTGGCCGGTCGTCACGGCAGGACGTTGGGCCACCGCATTGTTGCGATCGACCACCCGCACATTGCTCGATTTGGTGCTGGAGCAACCGACCAGCAAGGTGCTCAAGACAAGGCCAGTCACCAGGCGCTGAAAGCTCGTGTTACCCATACGCTGCGCAATGACTGTGAGACTCACCCGCCGCTCCCTTTGTGGTGGCTGAAAAATGTGAAATGCCGGATTCCGGCATGAGATGTCGCAAGTATAACGGGCCGGATCGGCTTTACCTTTAATGAAGCAAAATCGCTTCGCGCACACGTTTGCAAGTTGGCAATCTGCTGCGTTTAAACCAACGTTGCCGGAGTAAGACACAGGCGAACGAAAGGAATTCAGCGCACGCAAACAAATGCTCAGGCCAGTGGCCCATTAAGCAACGGCACGAAGCGAACGGCGCCCAGAACATGCCGGGAAAAGCCGTTTTCCTCACGCACGATCAGCATTAGTTGCTGCACTTCTCCAGAGCCGACCGGAATCACCATGCGCCCACCCGGAGCCAGTTGATCGAGCAAGGCTTGCGGTACATCGGTGGCCACGGCCGTGACAATAATGCCGTTATAGGGTGCCAGCGCCGGCCAGCCTTCCCAGCCATCGCCCCAGCGGAACACCACGTTGCGCAGGTTCAGTTCAACCAGACGCTCCTTGGCCCGGTCTTGCAGCACCTTGATGCGCTCGACCGAGAACACGCGCTCGACCAGTTGCGACAAGACTGCAGTCTGGTAACCGGAACCGGTGCCGATCTCCAGCACTTTATCCAGCGGCCCCGCCTCCAGCAGCAGCTCGCTCATGCGCGCCACCATATAAGGCTGGGAAATGGTCTGGTTGTTGCCGATCGGCAGCGCCGTGTCTTCGTACGCGCGGTGTGCCAGCGCCTCATCGACGAACAGGTGGCGCGGCGTACGGCGGATGACCTCCAGCACCTTGGCGTTGCACACGCCCTCTTCATATAACCGCTGGATCAGCCGCTCGCGGGTACGCTGGGAAGTCATGCCGATACCGCTGCGCAATCGGTCTTCGTGTTCACGGGCCATCAGCGCAGTCCCTCCAGCCAGCCGTCGAGGCTTCTGAACGCATCGTTGAAGGTGCGATCGAGCTGCAACGGCGTGATGGACACATAGCCCTGCATCACCGCATGAAAGTCCGTGCCCGGGCCGCCATCTTCGGCATCACCGGCGGCGGCAATCCAGTAACCGGCCTTGCCACGCGGATCGACCACTTTCATCGGCGCCGCCGCCCGGGCGCGATGGCCGAGACGGGTCAGTTGAATGCCACGAATGTGATCGATGGGCAGATTGGGAATGTTCACGTTGAGCACCGTGCGCGGTGGCAGATCAAGCCCGGCATGGGCCTCGACCAGTTTGCGCGCAAAGTACGCCGCCGTCGGCAGATTATCCACCTGACGCGAGACCAGCGAAAAGGCAAACGACGGACGTTCGAGGAAGCGCCCTTCGAGCGCTGCCGCGACGGTGCCGGAATACAACACGTCATCACCCAGGTTGGCGCCGAGATTGATCCCGGAGACCACCATGTCCGCCTCGCGTTCCAGCAAGCCATTAAGGCCCAGGTGCACGCAGTCGGTCGGTGTGCCGTTGAGGCTGATAAAGCCGTTGGCCAGGTATTGCGGGTGCAACGGACGGTCGAGCGTCAGCGAACTGCTGGCGCCGCTCTTGTCCTGCTCCGGGGCGATAACTACGCATTCGGTGTAATCCGCCAGCGCAGCATAAAGCGCGGCGAGACCGGGTGCGGTTACCCCATCGTCGTTAGAAATCAGAATACGCATGGGCTGTCCGTCTGCCCCACCGGCACCAGATCAACGAGCTCGCGCACCAATACGGTGGCGAAGCATCCGGCCGGGAGGACGAATTCCAGTTGCAGAATGTCAGGCTGGGGATAATGCCACGTCAACCCGCCAATGGGCAGCCGCAGGATGCGACGTTCGTGGCTCATGCCGGCGTTGATCAACCAATCGCGCAGATCCGCTTCACCCGCGGCAATCCCCTGCTCCAGATCATGGACAGCCCCTGCGGTCGGCGAGTCACCTTCGCCCCACTGTGGACCGGTCGGATGCAAGTCAAGAATCGCCAGACGCGGGTCGCTGCACTCGGCCTCACCGGCCGGGAAAAAACTGCGGCTGTCGGTAAAGGCCAGCAGATCACCGACTTGGGCTTTTTGCCACGTGCCGTCGGCTACCCGTGCGGCGAGCACTTTGTTGAACAGAAAACTGCGTGCGGTCGAAAGCAAACGCGAACGCACATTGCGCTGCTCCGGCAAGGCCTTGCGTGCCGCCCACGAACGGGCATCAAAGACGTTGCCGCCGTCATGGCCGAAACGCTGAGCGCCGAAATAGTTGGGGATGCCTTGCCGGGTGATCAACTGCAAGCGCTGTTCAATCGCGTCTTTGTCGCCAGCGAACTGAGTCAGGCGCAAGGTAAAACCGTTGGCCGAATGCGCGCCACGTTGCAGCTTGCGCTTGTGGCGAGTGGTCTTGAGGATCCTCAGCGTGTCGTTTTCCGCCGTCGACAGATCAGGATCGGCCTTGCCCGGCAGTTGCACGCTGAACCACTGACGGGTCAGCGCCTGACGATCCTTGAGCCCGGCGTAGCTGACCGTACGCAACGGCACGCCGGCAGCCTTGGCAATACGCCGTGCGGCTTCCTCAGTGTTGAGACCGCGCTTTTCGACCCAGATCCAGAGATGCTCGCCATCGCCGCTGAACGGGATATCGAGGACTTCATCGACCTGGAAATCTTCAGCGATGGCTTTCAGTACTGCGCTGCCGAGGGGTTCGCCATAGGCCCGTGGGCCGAGCAGTTGCAGTTCATTCATGCGCGCAGCAACAAGGCAACGGAGTGCACGGCGATGCCTTCTTCGCGACCGACAAAGCCAAGCTTTTCGGTGGTGGTAGCTTTCACGTTCACTTGATCCAACTCAACTTGTAGATCCGCCGCGATCAGCGCGCGCATCGATTCGATATGCGGGGCCATTTTTGGCGCCTGGGCAACGATGGTGTTATCGACGTTGCCGACTTTCCAGCCTTTGGCGTGGATCAGCGCGACCACGTGACGCAGCAGCGCGCGGCTGTCGGCGCCTTTGAATTGCGGGTCGGTGTCCGGGAAGTGTTTGCCGATATCACCCAGCGCCGCCGCGCCGAGCAAGGCATCGCTCAAGGCGTGCAGCAGGACGTCACCGTCGGAATGAGCGAGCAGCCCGAAGCTGTGTGCAATGCGCACGCCGCCCAGAGTAATGAAATCGCCTTCAGCGAAACGGTGCACATCATAGCCGTGGCCAATACGCATAAAAAAAACGCCCCGATTTTTGTCAGGGCGTGATTCTACCTGCATTAACCGCGCAGGGCGCGTGCGTGATGCTGCAAGTGGTCGTCTATGAAGCTTGAGATGAAAAAATAACTGTGGTCGTAGCCCGGTTGCAGGCGCAGTTCCAGCGGGTGGCCTGCTTGTTTTGCCGCTTGTTGCAAGGCTTCAGGTTTGAGTTGAGTGGCAAGGAAGTCGTCGCGATCACCTTGATCGACCAGCAGCGGCAGTTTTTCGTGCGCGTCGGCAATCAGTGCGCAGGCATCCCATTCCCTCCACTTCGAACGGTCTTCGCCCAGGAAACGGGAAAATGCCTTCTGCCCCCATGGGCAATCCACAGGATTGTTGATTGGCGAGAACGCCGACACCGATTGATAGCGACCTGGGTTTCGCAGTGCGCAGACCAACGCACCGTGACCGCCCATCGAGTGGCCGCTGACGCTGCGTTTATCCGATGCAGGGAAATGCGCCTCCACCAGTGATGGCAATTCCTGCACGACATAGTCATGCATCCGATAGTGACGCGACCACGGTTCCTGTGTGGCATTCAGATAGAACCCGGCGCCGAGCCCGAAATCCCACGCGCCATCCGGATCACCCGGTACATCCGGCCCGCGCGGGCTGGTGTCCGGAGCGACGATGATCAGCCCGAGTTCGGCCGCCATACGCATCGCGCCGGCCTTCTGCATGAAATTTTCATCGGTGCAGGTCAGGCCCGACAGCCAGTACAGTACCGGCAACTTGCCGCCCTGCTCCGCCTGCGGCGGCAGGTACACGGCGAACACCATGTCACAGCCGAGCACATCGGAGCGATGACGATAGCGTTTGTGCCAGCCGCCGAAACTCTTCTGACAGGAGATGTTTTCCAGACTCATGGGGATTCTCCCAGCTGCAAGTGGCAAGCTTCGAGCTTCAAGAAAAGGCAAAAGCGCCTTTGCTTGCAGCTTGAAGCTTGTAACTTGGGGCTGCTTTTAGAAATGAATGACGGTACGGATGCTCTTGCCTTCGTGCATCAGGTCGAAGGCCTTGTTGATGTCTTCCAGACCCATGGTGTGAGTGATGAAAGTATCCAGCGGGATCTCGCCGCTCTGCGCCATATCGACGTAGCTTGGCAATTCGGTACGACCACGAACACCACCGAATGCCGAACCACGCCAGACACGACCGGTCACCAACTGGAATGGACGGGTGGCGATTTCCTGACCGGCACCGGCCACACCGATGATCACGGATTCGCCCCAGCCTTTATGGCAGCACTCGAGCGCGGCGCGCATCAGTTGCACGTTGCCGATACATTCGAAGGAGAAATCGACGCCGCCATCGGTCATGTCGACGATCACTTCCTGAATCGGACGATCGAAATCCTTCGGGTTCACACAGTCCGTTGCACCGAGTTGCTTGGCGATTTCGAACTTGGCCGGGTTGATGTCGATGGCGATGATGCGTGCTGCCTTGGCTTTCACGGCACCGATCACCGCAGACAGACCAATGCCACCCAGACCGAAGATCGCCACGGTGTCACCCGGTTTGACCTTGGCGGTGTTAAGCACTGCACCGATGCCGGTGGTGACGCCACAGCCCAACAGGCAAACTTTTTCCAGTGGCGCGTCCTTGGAGATTTTGGCCACAGAGATTTCCGGCAACACGGTGTATTCCGAGAACGTGGAAGTACCCATGTAGTGGAAAATCGTTTCGCCCTTGTAGGAGAAACGCGAAGTGCCGTCCGGCATCAAGCCTTTGCCTTGAGTCGCGCGAATCGCCTGACACAGGTTGGTCTTGCCCGATTTGCAGAATTTGCACTGGCCGCATTCCGGGGTGTACAGCGGAATGACGTGATCACCGACGGCAACCGAGGTCACGCCTTCGCCGATCGCTTCAACGATGGCGCCACCTTCGTGACCGAGGATCGACGGGAAGATGCCTTCCGGGTCAGCACCGGACAGGGTGTAGGCGTCCGTGTGGCAAACGCCGGAAGCGACGACACGCAGCAGCACTTCACCGGCCTTGGGCATGGCGACATCGACTTCTACGATTTCCAGCGGCTTCTTGGCCTCGAAGGCAACGGCGGCGCGCGACTTGATCATGCTGAGTCTCCAGTGAATCCATTGAATAAAAAAACCAGACAAGGAGTGTAATACATGGCCTTACGATGAATAATCAGGACAAAAGCAAAACATTATTGCCACACAGGGATAATCCCGATGTCCGAAAATCGCTGGGAAGGCATCGACGAGTTCGTCGCCGTTGCCGAATGCAGCCAGTTCACCGCCGCAGCCGAGCGCCTTGGGGTTTCTTCCTCCCATGTCAGTCGCCAAATCGTACGGTTGGAAGAGCGGCTTCAGACGCGTCTGCTTTATCGCAGTACCCGTCGCGTGACACTGACCGAGGCGGGGCAAACCTTTCTGCAACATTGCCAGCGCTTGCAGGACGGTCGCGAAGAAGCGCTGCGAGCGGTCGGCGATCTGACCAGCGAACCGAAAGGCATGCTGCGCATGACGTGTGCCGTGGCTTACGGCGAACGTTTTATCGTTCCGCTGGTGACGCGTTTCATGGGGCTTTATCCGCAGCTGCGCATCGATATCGAATTGAGCAACCGCCAGCTCGATCTGGTGCATGAAGGTCTGGATCTGGCGATTCGTTTGGGTCGCTTACAGGATTCGCGGCTGGTCGCGACGCGACTGGCGCCGAGGCGGATGTTTCTCTGCGCTTCACCGTCCTACATTGAACGGTACGGTCGCCCACACAGCTTGTCGGAACTGAGCCGGCACAATTGCCTGATCGGCAGCTCGGATATTTGGCAGCTTGAGCAAAATGGCCGAGAGTTTTCTCAGCGGGTGCAGGGGAACTGGCGCTGCAACAGTGGGCAGGCGGTGCTGGACGCGGCACTTCAGGGGGTTGGGTTGTGTCAGTTGCCGGATTACTACGTGTTGGAACATCTGCACAGCGGGGCGCTGATTTCGCTGCTGGAGGCGCATCAGCCGCCGAATACGGCGGTGTGGGCGCTGTATCCGCAACAGCGACATTTGTCGCCAAAGGTGCGCAAGTTGGTGGATTTTTTAAAGGTGGGATTGGCTGAACGACCGGAGTATCGAAGCTGAGTGACGGGTTGCCTGAACTATCGCTTTCGCGAGCAGGCTCGCTCCCACAGGGGATTTTCAGTGGACATCCCATCCGTATTCACCGCAGATCAAAGGTGGGAGCGAGCCTGCTCGCGAAGGCAATCTGAAATGCGCCACAGCAATCAGCGGCGATTCGCCCAACGCTGGCGCAACCACTCCAGATCTTCTGGCCGGGTCACCTTGAGGTTATCCGCCCGCCCTTCAATCAGGCGCGGCTTAAGCCCTGCCCACTCCATCGCCGAAGCCTCATCGGTAATCACCGCATCTGCCACCAGACTGTCCGCCAAAGCCCGATGCAACGCACCAAGGCGAAACATCTGCGGCGTATACGCCTGCCAGATAATGCTGCGATCAACGGTCTCAACCACACGACCGTGTTTATCGACCCGCTTCAAGGTGTCGCGCGCCGGCACCGCGAGCAAACCGCCGACCGGATCATCCGCCAGTTCATCGAGTAGCTTGTCGAGATCGTCGCGGCTCAGATTCGGCCGTGCTGCATCGTGGACCAGCACCCAATCCTCATCATCGGCACCCTGCGCATGCAGGTGCAGCAAGGCATTGAGCACCGAACCAGAACGCTCGGCACCGCCTTCAACTCGCTGAATGCGCGGATCGCTGGCGCAGGCCAGGTTTGGCCAGTAGGGATCATCAACTGCAAGACTGACCACCAGCCCCTTGAGGCTCGGGTGATCGAGGAAACAGCCAAGGCTGTGTTCAAGAATTGTGCGCCCGCCCAGTTGCAGATACTGCTTGGGACGGTCCGCGGCCATTCGGGCACCGACGCCCGCGGCAGGAATCACGGCCCAGAAGGCCGGAAGGGAATTGATCATTGGGCCAACTGGTAAAGGGTTTCGCCGTCCTTGACCATGCCCAGCTCGTGGCGAGCCCGCTCTTCAACGGTCTCCATACCCTTTTTCAACTCGCTGACTTCAGCGTCCATCACTCGGTTGCGCTCCAGCAAACCTTCGTTCTCGGCATGTTGATCAGCAATCTGCTGATTCAGCTCGGCGACTTGCGCCAGACTGCCATTGCCCACCCACAGGCGGTACTGCAGACCGGCCAGCAGCAAGAGCAAAACGAGAAACAACCAGTAAGGACTGCGCATCGAATATCAGGTATCCAGTGAAAAAAGACAGCCACGCCAAAACTTTGAAGCATCTGATAGCACGAAGCCTGGAAGATCCAGGCTTGTGCATTCAAGGCATCAGATTAGTGGCAAATCCATCGCTGTCACGACTTTTTCGACACAATCCGGTGTCCTTCCATCGATTTGTACTTAGCCGCGGAACTCGCTGCGACCGTTGTACTTGGCCTTGCCATTCAACTGCTCTTCGATACGCAGCAGTTGGTTGTACTTGGAAACGCGGTCGGAACGGCACAGCGAACCGGTCTTGATCTGGCCAGCCGAAGTACCCACCGCCAGGTCGGCAATGGTCGAATCTTCGGTTTCGCCGGAACGGTGCGAGATCACGGCGGTATAACCGGCAGCCTTGGCCATCTGGATGGCTTCCAGGGTTTCGGTCAGGGTGCCGATCTGGTTGAACTTGATCAGGATCGAGTTGGCGATGTTTTTATCGATGCCCTCTTTCAGGATCTTGGTGTTGGTCACGAACAGGTCGTCGCCCACCAGTTGAACCTTCTCGCCGATCTTGTCGGTAAGGATTTTCCAGCCAGCCCAGTCGGACTCGTCCAGACCGTCTTCGATCGAAATGATCGGATAACGTTCGGTCAGGCCTTTCAGGTAATCAGCGAAACCTTCAGCGGTGAACACCTGACCTTCGCCGGACAGGTTGTACTTGCCGTCTTCGTAGAACTCGCTGGCCGCGCAGTCCAGAGCCAGGGTCACGTCGGTGCCCAGCTTGTAACCGGCGTTGGCGACAGCTTCGGAGATCACTTTCAGCGCGTCTTCGTTGGACGCCAGGTTCGGTGCGAAACCGCCTTCGTCGCCAACGGCAGTGCTCAGGCCACGGGCCTTCAGCACAGCTTTCAAGTGATGGAAAATCTCGGTGCCCATGCGCAGACCTTCCGAGAAAGACTTGGCGCCAACCGGCTGCACCATGAATTCCTGGATGTCGACGTTGTTATCGGCGTGCTCGCCACCGTTGATGATGTTCATCATCGGTACCGGCATCGAGTAGACACCCGGAGTGCCGTTGAGGTTGGCGATGTGTGCGTACAGCGGCAGATCCTGATCCTGTGCAGCAGCCTTGGCCGCAGCCAGGGACACGGCGAGGATGGCGTTGGCGCCCAGGGTTGCCTTGTTTTCGGTACCGTCGAGCTTGATCATCGCGTGATCCAGGGCTTTCTGGTCGCTTGGGTCGGTGCCCAGCAGCAGATCGCGGATCGGACCGTTGATGTTGGCTACCGCTTTGAGCACGCCCTTGCCCAGATAACGGCTCTTGTCGCCATCACGCAGCTCGAGCGCTTCACGCGAGCCAGTGGATGCACCGGACGGCGCGCAAGCGCTGCCGATGATGCCGTTGTCGAGAAGCACGTCCGCTTCCACGGTGGGATTGCCACGGGAGTCGAGAACTTCACGACCTTTGATGTCGACGATTTTTGCCATTGTTGTAAACACTCCAAAGTTGACGAAAACGACGCAGCTAGAGGAAATCTTTTTACCGTCGGCAAGGGGGTGCAGCGGGCAGACTTGCAGACGATAACGCTCATGCCCGAGGGCATGAGCGACAAATCGAGCGGTACTTTACCGGAGAATTGAGTGTTACGCGGTTTCTACCGTCGGAAAACTCTTCACCAGTTCGTCCAAAGCTTTGAGCTGGGCCAGAAATGGCTCCAGTTTGTCCAGACGCAAGGCGCAAGGGCCGTCGCATTTGGCGTTGTCCGGATCCGGGTGCGCTTCGAGGAACAGACCTGCCAACGACTGGCTCATGCCCGCCTTGGCCAGATCCAGAACCTGGGCACGGCGACCGCCAGCGGAGTCGGCACGACCACCCGGCATTTGCAGCGCGTGGGTCACGTCGAAGAATACCGGGTACTCGAACTGCTTCATGATGCCGAAGCCGAGCATGTCGACCACGAGGTTGTTGTAGCCGAAGCTCGAACCACGCTCGCAGAGGATCAGTTGATCGTTACCCGCTTCGACGCACTTGTTCAGGATGTGTTTCATTTCCTGAGGCGCGAGGAACTGGGCTTTCTTGATGTTGATCACTGCATTGGTCTTGGCCATCGCGACGACCAGATCGGTCTGGCGCGACAGGAAGGCCGGCAGTTGAATGATGTCGCAGACTTCAGCGACGACCACGGCCTGATCAGGCTCGTGGACGTCGGTGATGATCGGTACGCCGAAGGCTTGTTTGATGTCCTGGAAGATGCGCATGCCCTCTTCCAGGCCAGGACCACGATAGGAGGTCACAGAAGAACGGTTGGCCTTGTCGAAACTGGCCTTGAACACATAAGGGATACCGAGTTTCTCGGTGACCTTCACGTACTCCTCGCAAACCTGCATGGCCATGTCACGGCTTTCCAGCACGTTCATGCCGCCGAACAGCACCATGGGTTTGTCGTTGGCAATCTCGATGTCGCCGACGCGGATGATCTTCTGTGCCATCGGGGTTACGCCTTCTTCTGGTGTTGAGCCAACGCTGCTTTGACAAAACCGCTGAACAGCGGATGGCCATCGCGTGGCGTCGAGGTGAACTCAGGGTGGAACTGGCAAGCGACGAACCATGGATGATCCGGTGCTTCAACCACTTCAACCAATGCCGCGTCAGCAGAGCGACCGGAAATCTTCAGGCCGGCTTCGATGATTTGTGGCAGCAGATTGTTGTTCACTTCATAACGGTGACGGTGACGCTCGACGATCACGTCCTTGCCGTAGCAGTCGTGCACCTTGGAGCCGGCTTCAAGCAGGCATTCCTGTGCGCCGAGACGCATGGTGCCGCCCAGGTCGGACGATTCGGTACGCACTTCAACGGCACCGGTCGCGTCTTCCCACTCGGTGATCAGACCGACAACCGGATGGCCGCTGGCGCGGTCGAACTCGGTGGAGTTGGCGTCTTTCCAGCCCATGACGTTACGAGCGAACTCGATGACCGCCACTTGCATACCGAGGCAGATACCCAGGTACGGAACCTTGTTTTCACGAGCGTACTGAACGGCAGTGATCTTGCCTTCCACGCCGCGCAGACCGAAGCCGCCCGGTACGAGGATTGCGTCGACACCTTCGAGCAGCGCAGTGCCCTGGTTCTCGATGTCTTCGGAATCGATGTAGCGCAGGTTGACCTTGGTACGGTTGCTGATGCCGGCATGACTCATCGCTTCGATCAGCGATTTGTAGGCGTCCAGCAGTTCCATGTATTTGCCGACCATGGCGATGGTCACTTCGTGTTCCGGGTTCAGCTTGGCGTCAACCACTGCTTCCCACTCGGACAGATCAGCGCTGCCGCATTGCAGGCCGAAACGCTCAACGACGAAATCGTCCAGACCCTGCGAGTGCAGGATGCCCGGAATCTTGTAGATGGTGTCGGCATCTTCCAGGCCGATCACCGCACGCTCTTCAACGTTGGTGAACTGGGCGATCTTGCGACGCGACGAAATGTCGATCGGGTGATCGGAACGGCACACCAGCACGTCTGGCTGCAGGCCGATCGAACGCAGCTCTTTTACCGAGTGCTGAGTTGGCTTGGTTTTGGTTTCGCCGGCAGTGGCGATGTACGGCACCAGTGTCAGGTGCATCAGCATCGCGCGCTTGGCGCCGATTTCGAAACGCAATTGACGGATGGCCTCGAGAAACGGTTGCGACTCGATGTCACCGACGGTGCCACCGATCTCGACCATTGCCACGTCAGCGTCACCGGCACCCTTGATGATGCGGCGCTTGATTTCGTCGGTGATGTGCGGGATCACCTGGATGGTTGCACCCAGGTAGTCACCACGGCGCTCTTTGCGCAGCACGTGCTCGTAGACACGGCCAGTGGTGAAGTTGTTATTCTGGGTCATGGTCGTGCGGATGAACCGCTCGTAGTGGCCCAGGTCCAGGTCGGTCTCGGCGCCGTCGTGGGTGACGAACACTTCACCGTGCTGGAACGGGCTCATGGTGCCCGGGTCGACGTTGATGTACGGGTCCAGCTTCAGCATGGTGACCTTAAGTCCCCGCGCCTCCAGGATGGCCGCCAATGAAGCCGATGCAATGCCTTTCCCCAATGAAGAAACAACACCGCCCGTGACGAATATGTAGCGCGTCATGAAAAACCCTAGAAGTCTGCGTTAAAGCGGTACGAGCCGCCGGGGAAAGCGAAGGAAGGCCGAAGCCCCCGATCACCTGCATTAATCACAGTGCACCTTTCAAAAAAACCGCCGCGTTGGGACAGACCGGAAGTGAAAATACCGGTACGTTGCTCGCTACACATTTTTTGGAATCGCCCAGCAAAGACTGCTTGGTAATCGGCAACTCCTGCAATTCAGGCGAATCCACAGAAGTTGTATCAAGAAGGGAGCGTAGTCTACCGGAATGCTCCTTTCAGCTCAAACCTTGATCTTCGTCTGTTGGCAGCCAATGCAATTTCCAGCCGTCCTGCACATGACCATCAAGTCCCGGCAGGTTCGCCACCGCGAGCAATTCATCGCCGCGAAACAGCAGCGGCAATCTGCCACGCACGAACCCCGGCACCGCCCGCTCATTGAGCAGGCGCTTGAGATCACGGTGACCGCGATCCGCCAAGTGCATGACTTCTCCGCCCTGACGATAGGCTATGCGCAACGGCCCGACGGGAGTCTGCCCGCTGAACATGACACAGCCGTTATCGGCCAAGCGTAGCGCCGACGCCGGCGCTTGCCAGTCGGCGCCGATCACCGGCGTGCGCAACCAGTGGCCGCTGAGCCACCACAGCCGTCCGGCGCTGCGATGCAACTCGCCATTGGCCAAACGCCAGATTGGCGAAGCATCGGGCGCTGCATCGCACATATTCGTCCAACCCGACCAATGGTCGCTATCGGGCAGTTGCGTGAAGGGTTCGAGCCAATGGCTGATCACGTTTCGTTGGCGGGCGATCGACAGCGCAGCCAACGGCGCCAGTTCCAATGATGGCAATCCCAGCCATTCGAACTCATGAGCGGTGGCGGCGTGAGCCAGATCGATCTGCGCTAACTCATCGAGCAGCTCCTGCGCTTCACGCAGATGCGCGGCGCTGCGGGCCATGCTTGCCTGCGCTTGCGGCCAACGCCCGGTCAGCAGCGGCATGATCTGACGCCGCAGGTAGTTGCGCGAGAACTGCTCATCCTGATTCGATGGGTCTTCAATCCAGACCAATTGATGAGCCTGCGCATACGCTTCCAGTTCGGCCCGAGAGACTTCCAGCAACGGACGAACCAGCGTGCCCTGCCCCACTGGCCGCTGCGCCGGCATTGCGGACAATCCGCGCACGCCGGCGCCGCGCAATAAGCGGAACAACAGCGTTTCCGCCTGATCATCGCGATGCTGACCGGTCAGCAACAGGTCATTGGCTTGCGTCAGCGAACTGAACACCGCGTAACGCGCATCCCGCGCCGCCCGCTCCAGACTCGCGCCAGGTTGCACCTTCACCCGCTCGATCAGCAGGGGCACACCCAAAGCATCGCAAACAGACTGGCAATGTTGCGGCCACGCATCAGCCACAGCCTGAAGGCCGTGATGGATATGGACAGCGCTTAGCGGAGGGAGGGATTCGGATTTCGCCAGAGTGGCAAGCAGATGCAGCAGGACAGTGGAGTCGAGGCCACCGGAGAAGGCGATACGCCAATGAGCGGCATTGCGCCAAGGCTCAAGTTTCAGCAACAGCTGCGAAGGCAAATCAATCATGGACTGACCCATATCTCACTCTTTGCCCCAAAACAAATGTAGGAGTGAGCCTGCTCGCGATAGCGGTGTGACAGCCAACACATTGGTTGAATGTTACACCTCATCGCGAGCAGGCTCACTCCTACAGGGGTATTGCGCTCGACTTAGAGACCGTAGCTCATCAGTCGATCATAACGGCGCTTCAACAGCGCTTCGTTATCGAACTTCTTCAGCATCGCCAGTTGCGAGCTCAGCTCGGCACGGATCGACGCAGCGGCAGCCGCCGGATCACGGTGTGCGCCGCCCAAAGGCTCGCCAATCACCTTGTCGACAATACCCAGGCCTTTCAGGCGCTCGGCGGTGATACCCATCGCTTCAGCGGCATCCGGGGCCTTTTCTGCGGTTTTCCACAGAATCGAAGCGCAACCTTCCGGCGAGATCACCGCGTAGGTCGAGTACTGCAGCATGTTCAACTGATCGCAGACACCGATCGCCAATGCACCGCCGGAACCACCTTCACCGATAACGGTGGCGATGATCGGGGTCTTCAGGCGCGACATCACACGCAGGTTCCAGGCGATCGCTTCGCTCTGGTTGCGCTCTTCAGCGTCGATCCCAGGGTAAGCGCCCGGGGTGTCGATGAAGGTCAGGATCGGCATTTTGAAACGTTCGGCCATTTCCATCAGACGGCAAGCCTTGCGGTAGCCTTCCGGACGCGGCATGCCGAAGTTGCGGCGAACTTTCTCGCGCACTTCGCGGCCTTTCTGGTGACCGATGATCATCACCGGCTGGTCTTCCAGTCGGGCGATACCGCCAACGATTGCCGCGTCGTCAGAGAAGTGACGGTCGCCGTGCAGTTCGTCGAACTCGGTGAAGATGTGCTGAATGTAGTCGAGGGTGTACGGGCGTTTCGGGTGACGCGCCAGGCGTGCGATCTGCCAGCTGGTCAGCTTGCCGAAGATGTCTTCGGTCAGCGTTTTGCTCTTGTCCTGCAGGCGGGAGATCTCATCGCCGATATTCAGCGAATTGTCATTACCGACCAAGCGCAACTCTTCGATCTTGGCTTGCAGGTCGGCGATCGGCTGTTCGAAATCTAGAAAATTCGGGTTCATAGGCGTCCGTCTTGGGTCGTGTCCCAAATAAGCTTGGGCCGGCCGGTTGTCTATTCGCGCCCTACCTTAAGGGAGAGGCGCGCTGAGGTCGAGATTAAAAATTCAGGTTGCGGGCGAGCGCCATGATGGCACTCACCGGTCAACGGTATTGGAGGAAGACGTTGTCTCGCCCGAACTGGTCACGCAGAGCCTGAATCAAGGCATCCGCCGGGTCGATCCGCCAGGTCTCGCCAAACTGCAGCAAGGTCTTCGCATCGGGGCTGGTGTACTCCATGGTCACCGGACACGCGCCGCGATGACGCTTGAGCAACTCGCCCAACCAGCGTAGCTGATCGCCTTTCAAGTCCTGAGTCTGAAGCTTCAGACGCAGGCTTTCGGCCAGGTTGGTCCGAGCGTCTTCCATGCTCATCACGCGCTTGACCCGCAGCTTCAGGCCACCGGAGAAGTCGTCATTGCTGACCTCGCCTTCGACGACCACCATCGCGTCAGTCTGCAACAACGACTGCGCCGCATGGAATGACTCGGAAAACAGCGAGGCCTCGATGCGTCCAGAGCGGTCATCCAGGGTGATGAACCCCATCTTGTCGCCCTTCTTGTTCTTCATGACCCGCAGCGCAATGATCATGCCCGCGACGGTCTGGGTATCCCGCGCCGGTTTCAGATCAATGATGCGCTGGCGGGCGAAACGACGGATTTCACCTTCGTATTCATCAATCGGGTGACCGGTCAGGTACAGGCCCAGGGTGTCTTTCTCCCCTTTGAGCCGCTCCTTGAGCGTCAACTCCTTGGCCTTGCGGTGGTTGGCGTAAACGTCAGCGTCCTCTTCGACGAACAGTCCACCGAACAGGTCCGAGTGCCCGCTGTCCTGAGTGCGTGCAGTTTGTTCGGCGGCCTTGATCGCCTCCTCCATGGCCGTCAGCAGCACCGCGCGGTTGCGATCGATGTTGGCCTGGTAGGCTTTTTGCTCATCGTGGAAGTACGGACCAAGGCGATCCAGAGCGCCGCTGCGGATCAAGCCGTCGAGCGTGCGTTTGTTGATGCGCTTGAGGTCGACCCGGGCGCAGAAATCGAACAGGTCCTTGAATGGCCCCGCCAGACGCGCCTCAGTGATCGCCTCAACCGGCCCCTCGCCTACGCCTTTGATCGCGCCCAGGCCATAGATGATTCGGCCCTCATCGTTCACCGTGAACTTGAACTCCGACGTATTCACGTCCGGCGCGTCGAGGCGCAGCTTCATCGTGCGCACTTCCTCGATCAAGGTCACGACCTTGTCGGTGTTGTGCATATCCGCCGAGAGTACCGCAGCCATGAACGGCGCCGGGTAGTGAGCCTTCAGCCACGCGGTCTGGTACGACACCAGACCGTAGGCGGCGGAGTGGGATTTGTTGAAGCCGTAACCGGCGAATTTTTCTACCAGGTCAAAGATGTTACCGGCAAGGTCGGCGTCGATATTGTTGGTCGCGCAACCCTCAATGAAACCGCCGCGCTGCTTGGCCATTTCCTCGGGTTTTTTCTTACCCATCGCACGACGCAGCATGTCCGCACCACCGAGGGTGTAACCGGCCATGACCTGGGCAATCTGCATCACCTGTTCCTGATACAGGATGATGCCGTAAGTCGGCGCCAGAACAGGCTTGAGGCCTTCGTACTGGTAGTCCGAGTGCGGGTACGCCAGTTCGGCGCGACCGTGCTTACGGTTGATGAAGTCATCCACCATGCCGGACTGCAGCGGTCCCGGACGGAACAGGGCCACCAGTGCGATCAAGTCTTCGAGGCAGTCGGGCTTGAGCTTTTTGATCAGCTCTTTCATGCCGCGCGATTCAAGCTGGAACACCGCAGTGGTTTCAGCTTTCTGCAACAACGAGTACGTCGGCTTGTCGTCCAGCGGGATAAACGCAATATCCAGCGGCGGCTCGTTGACCTTGGCGCGGTCGCGGTTAATGGTTTTCAGCGCCCAGTCGATGATCGTCAGGGTTCGCAGACCGAGGAAGTCGAACTTCACCAGACCGGCGGCTTCAACGTCGTCCTTGTCGAACTGGGTTACCAGACCGTCGCCGGCCTCGTCGCAATAGATCGGCGAGAAGTCGGTCAGTTTGGTCGGCGCGATCACCACACCACCGGCGTGTTTACCGACGTTACGCACAACGCCCTCGAGCTTGCGCGCCATCTCCCAGATTTCCGCAGCCTCTTCATCGACCTTGATGAAGTCACGCAGGATTTCTTCCTGCTCGTAGGCTTTTTCCAGGGTCATGCCGACTTCGAACGGAATCATCTTCGACAGACGATCCGCCAGGCCATAGGACTTGCCCTGTACCCGCGCCACGTCACGCACCACCGCTTTTGCGGCCATGGAACCGAAGGTGATGATCTGACTCACCGCGTTGCGGCCGTATTTCTCGGCCACGTAGTCGATTACGCGGTCACGACCGTCCATGCAGAAGTCGACGTCGAAGTCGGGCATCGAAACCCGTTCCGGGTTAAGGAAACGTTCGAACAGCAGGTCGTATTCCAGCGGGTCGAGGTCGGTGATCTTCTGCACGTAGGCCACCAGCGACCCGGCACCCGATCCACGGCCAGGACCTACCGGCACACCGTTGTTCTTGGCCCACTGGATAAAGTCCATAACGATCAGGAAGTAACCGGGGAACCCCATCTGGATGATTATATCCAGCTCGAAATTCAAGCGGTCGACGTAGACCTGACGTTTGGCTTCGTAATCCTCGGTGGTGTCTTTGGGCAGCAGAACGGACAAGCGTTCTTCGAGACCGTCGAAGGACACCTTGCGGAAGTATTCATCGATGGTCATGCCATCGGGAATCGGGAAGTTGGGCAGGAAGTGAGTGCCCAGTTTCACTTCGATGTTGCAGCGCTTGGCGATCTCGACGGTGTTTTCAATCGCGTCGGGAATATCGCTGAACAGCTCGATCATTTCCTCGGCGCTTTTCAGGTATTGCTGATCGCTGTAATTCTTCGAACGGCGCGGATCGTCGAGGGCGCGGCCCTCACCGATGCAGACGCGGGTTTCGTGGGCGGCGAAGTCTTCCTGCTTGATGAAGCGCACATCGTTGGTCGCCACCAGCGGCGCGCCGAGCTTGTCAGCGAGCGCGACAGCACCGTGCAGTTGCTCTTCATCGTTGGGGCGATTGGTGCGCTGGATTTCCAGATAGAAGCGATCCGGGAACACCGCCATCCATTCGCGGGCCAAAGCCTCGGCCTCAGCCGGGTTGCCGCCGATCATCGCCATGCCGATTTCGCCTTCTTTGGCGGCGGACAGCATGATCAGCCCTTCGTTGGCCTCAGCAACCCACTCGCGCTCGACGATGATCATGCCGTTGCGCTGGCCTTCGATGAAGCCGCGCGAGATCAACTCGGTGAGGTTGCGATAGCCCTTGGCGTTCATCACCAGCAGGCTGAGTCGACTCAGCGGTGCGTCCGGGTCCTTGTTTGACAGCCACAGGTCGGCGCCGCAGATTGGCTTGATGCCAGCGCCCATGGTGTTTTTATAGAATTTGACCAGGGAACACATGTTGTTCTGGTCGGTGACCGCGACCGCCGGCATGTTCATGCCGGTCAGCGCCTTGACCAGTGGCTTGATCCGCACCAGCCCGTCGACCAGGGAGTATTCAGTGTGCAGGCGTAGATGAACGAATGAAGCCGGCATAGTGATCCTGTCCAGTTACATAGAGACAACAAGGCCCGGATTGTACCGGGCCTCGAACAAAACATCAGCCTTGCGACTAAACCTGTGTCAAGCCTTCCAGCGCTTCATAAGCCTGACGCACCGGGGCAAACGAGCGCCGGTGAATCGGCGTCGGGCCGAGACGCACCAATGCTTCCAGATGAACGGGCGTCGGGTAGCCTTTATGGCCGCCGATGCCGTACCCCGGGTAGATCAATTCGAACGCAGCCATTTCACGGTCGCGACTGACTTTGGCCAGAATCGACGCTGCAGCAATCGCCGGCACCTTGCCGTCGCCCTGCACCACCGCTTCGGCGCGCATCGGCAGTTGCGGGCAGCGGTTGCCGTCGATCATCGCCAGTTTCGGCTGAATGTGCAGGCCGGCCACTGCGCGCTGCATGGCCAGCATGGTTGCGTGGAGGATGTTCAACTCGTCGATTTCTTCGACTTCGGCGCGAGCGATGCACCAGCTCAGGGATTTCTCGATGATCTCGTCGTAGAGCTTTTCACGCTTGGCTTCGGTGAGTTTCTTCGAGTCGTTGAGGCCGAGGATGGGCCGGTTCGGATCGAGGATTACCGCTGCCGTCACCACGGCCCCACACAACGGGCCGCGACCGACTTCATCGACACCGGCGACCAGTTCTTCGACTTCGGCGACCAGGGTGAAATCCAGGCCCATCTGCAGGCTTGTCTTGCTCATCGTGTCTGACCGATCAGGTTAAGGACGGCGTCCGCCGCTTGATTGGAGGCATCCAGCCGCAGCGTGCGGTGGATTTCGTCGAAACCGCGGGTCTGCTCTTCGCCACCTTCGATCAGCGGCGACAGGGTCTGCGCCAATGCTTCGACCGTCGCATCATCCTGCAACAATTCCGGGACCAGCAGACGCTGGGCCAGCAGATTCGGCAAGGACACGTACGGGCTCTTGACCATACGTTTAAGAATCCAGAACGTCAGCGGTGCCAAACGGTACGCGACGACCATCGGCCGCTTGTACAACAGCGCTTCCAATGTGGCCGTGCCAGAGGCGATCAACACCGCATTGCACGCCGCCAAGGCCAGATGCGATCTGCCATCGAGCAGGGTCACCGGCAGATCCCGGCCTGCGAGCAGCTCTTCAAGCTGCGCGCGGCGTTCGGCATTGGCGCACGGGATGACAAAGCGCAAACCCGGGCGCATCGCACGCAGACGTTCGGCAGTATCGAGGAACAGCGCGCCGAGGCGGGACACTTCGCCACCACGGCTGCCGGGCATCAACGCCACCAGCGGACCGTCGGGCAGGCCGAGTTCGGCACGCGCCGCAGCGCGATCAGCTTCCAGCGGAATGGTATCGGCCAGCGTGTGACCGACAAACCGTACCGGTACGCCTTTTTCTTCGTAGAACTTTGCTTCGAACGGCAGCAGCGTCAACATCAGGTCGCAACCTTCGCGGATCTTCAGCACACGCTTCTGCCGCCACGCCCAAACCGACGGGCTGACGTAATGCACGGTCTTGATCCCGGCCTGACGCAACTTGAGTTCGATATTGAGGTTGAAGTCCGGGGCGTCGATACCGATGAACACGTCCGGCTTCTCGGCGATCAGCGTGGCGATCAGGTCCTTGCGGCGCTTGAGCAACTCGCGCAGGCGCCCGAGCACTTCCACCAGCCCCATGACCGACAAACGTTCCATCGGAAAATAGGAGGTCAGGCCTTCGGCCTGCATCAACGGGCCGCCGACGCCGATGAATTCGACCGCCGGATGCTGTGCCTTGAGGGCGCGCATGAGACCGGCGCCGAGAATGTCACCGGAAGCTTCACCTGCCACCAGCGCAATACGCAGATTGGCCATGATCAGCGAGTGATGCCGCGAGTCGACGACTGGATGGAGTCACGGAATATCGCGACTTCCGGGAACTGCGCAGCAGGTTCGACCAGTTCGGCCAGTGCCTGCTCGACCGTGAGGCCTTGGCGATAGACGGTTTTGTAAGCGCGACGCAGGGTGTGGATCGCGTCTTCGCTGAAACCACGACGGCGCATGCCTTCGAAGTTCATGCTGCGCGCTTCGGCGGGGTTGCCGAATACGGTGACGAACGCCGGAACGTCCTTGCCGATGGCAGTGCCCATACCGGAAAAGCTGTGAGCGCCGATGTGGCAATACTGGTGAACCAGGGTAAACCCGGAGAGGATTGCCCAGTCATCCACATGCACATGGCCGGCCAATGCCGTGTTGTTGACCAGAATGCAGTGATTGCCGATGACACTGTCATGGCCGATGTGTGCGTAGGCCATGATCAGGTTGTGGTCGCCCAGCGTGGTTTCCGAACGGTCCTGCACGGTGCCACGGTGAATGGTCACACCTTCGCGGATGACGTTGTGGTCACCGATCACCAGGCGGGTTTCTTCACCCTTGTACTTCAGATCGGGCGTGTCTTCGCCTACCGAGGAAAACTGGTAGATGCGATTGTGCTTGCCGATGCGGGTCGGGCCTTTGAGGATCACATGCGGCCCGATCACGGTACCCTCGCCGATTTCCACACCTGCGCCGATGATCGACCACGGGCCGACCTCGACGCCGTCAGCCAGAACGGCCGACGGATCGATGATTGCGCGAGGGTCAATCAAACTCATACTTTTTGTTCCGCACAGATGATCTCTGCCGAGCAGACCGGTTTGCCATCCACCGAAGCCTGGCATTCGAATTTCCAGATCTTGCGCTTGCAGCTGATGAAGGTCGCTTCAAGGATCAGCTGGTCACCCGGCTTGACTGGCTGGCGGAAACGCAGCTTGTCGGAACCGACGAAGTAGTAAAGCGTGCCGTCGGCTGGCTTCACGTCAAGCATTTTGAAACCGAGGATCCCGGCAGCCTGAGCCATCGCTTCGATGATCAGCACGCCCGGCATGATTGGATGCGCAGGGAAGTGACCATTGAAGAACGGTTCATTGATGCTGACATTCTTGTAGGCGCGAATGCGCTTGCCTTCAGTGTCCAGTTCCACCACCCGGTCCACCAGCAGGAACGGGTAACGGTGAGGCAGGTATTCGCGAATCTCGTTGATGTCCATCATTTCGGGGGGAAGCCTATGTAAAGATTGGGAGCGCGACTGACGCGCACTCCTCTAGCAAATCAAGGAGGCAGTCTAGCGGCTGTGCACACTTGATATGGAAATGGTATCAGCCATCTGATGAAGCATTGCTGTCAGGGGTCACTTCCCCTACGCGCTTTTCCAGCTGTTTCAAACGCCGCGCGATGTCATCGAGCTGACGAATGCGGGCCGCGCTTTTACGCCACTCGGCCGCCGGTTGCATGGCTGTGCCGGAAGAATAGGCACCCGGCTCGGTAATCGAGTGAGTCACCATGGTCATCCCGGTCAGGAAAACGTTGTCGCAAATATCAATGTGGCCGACCAGCCCGACACCGCCGGCGAGCATGCAGTGCTTGCCGATTTTGGTGCTGCCGGAGATCCCGACGCACGCCGCCATGGCGGTGTGATCACCGACCTGAACGTTGTGGGCAATCTGGATCTGGTTGTCGAGCTTCACGCCATTACCGATTACGGTATCGGCCAGAGCGCCGCGGTCGATGGCGGTATTCACGCCAATCTCGACATCGTCGCCGATGGTCACGCCACCGATCTGGGCGATCTTCTGCCAGATTCCTTTTTCGTTGGCGAAGCCGAAGCCTTCACCACCTAGCACGGCACCGGACTGAATCACTACGCGCTGGCCGATACGTACATCGTGATACAGCGTCACGCGTGGAGCGAGCCAGCCGCCCTCACCGATTTCGCTGCGTGCACCGATGACGCAATGCGCGCCCAGTGTCACTTGCGCACCGATCCGCGCACCAGCCTCGATCACCACGAAAGGGCCGACACTGGCGGTTGGATCAACCACTGCGTCTGCCGCAATGACCGCCGAAGGATGGATACCCGAAGTGGCTTTTGGCTTGGGATCGAACAAGTGTGAGATGCGTGCGTAAGCCAGATAAGGATCAGGCACCACCAACGCATTACCGGCAAAACCTTCGGCATCGGCCTCTTTGAGCAGCAGTGCTGCTGCCTGCGAGCCTGCCAGGTATTTGCGATATTGAGGGTTTGCCAGAAAGCTCAACTGAGCTGGGCCAGCCTCTTGCAAAGTGGCTAGCCCAGTAATTTGCGTCTCAGGGTCGCCAAGCAGGGTGGCGCCGAGGAACTCGGCCAACTGGCCGAGCTTGATAGTCACGGTCATGGGTTACTTCAGCTGATTCATGCGCTCGATAACCTGGCGCGTGATGTCGTACTGAGGTTTGACATCGATCACTGCGCCACGCTCGAACACCAGGTCAAAACCACCTTTCTTGATGACTTCTTCCACTGCGCTATCCAGTTTCGGCTTCAGTTGCTTGAGCATTTCGCGGTCGGCAACAGCTTTGGCTTCGTTCAGCTCCTTGGACTGGAACTGGAAGTCACGGGCCTTTTGCTTGAATTCCAGCTCCAGACGCTCACGTTCACCTTGCTGCATTTTGTCGCCGCCGGCCATCAGACGGTCCTGAATGCCCTTGGCGCTGCTTTCCAGGGTTTTCAGTTTGGTCAGTTGCGGACCGAACTTCTTCTCGGCATCCACGGCGTATTTCTTGGCCGCGTCGGATTCCAGCAGGGCCATCTGATAATTCAGAACGGCAATTTTCATGTCGGCAAATGCCGGGCCTGCCACCATCAAGGAGGCCAGGAGAACCAATTGAGTCAACTTACGCACGATGCACTCCTACAAAATCCATTGTCGTTATCTTGGGTCAGACGCTTAGAACGTCTGGCCGAGGGAGAATTGGAACACTTGAGTTTCAGCCTCATCCGGCTTCTTGATCGGCATGGCCAACGCGAAGCTCAGAGGACCCAGTGCGGTGACCCAGGTCACACCCACACCCACGGAACTGGCCATGTTGCTCAGGCTGATGTCGTTGCACTTGGTGTTCGACGACGAGCCATTGGCATTGGTAGTGTCCTTGCACTGCGAGTCAAATACGTTACCCACATCCCAGAATACCGAAGTACGCAGGGAGCGCTGATCTTTCACGAATGGCAGCGGGAACAGAACTTCGACACCACCCTGGATCAGGACGTTACCACCGAACGGCAGCGGATCCTGGTCCGGGTCAGCCAGCGTGCCCGGGTTGGTACCACGGCTCGGCGTACTGCGTGGGCCGAGGGTGCTGTCCTTGAAGCCACGAACCGAGTTGAAACCACCAGCATAGTAGTTTTCATAGAACGGCAAGCCATCGGTCCCGCCGTATCCGTCGCCATAACCCAGCTCGGTATGCAGACGCAGGGTGTAGTTCTCGCTGATCGGCTGGAACAGCTGACCGCGATAATCAAGCTTGTAGAACGACAGGTCGCTGCCCGGCACGGTGGTTTCCAGGGTCAGGCTCTGGGAACGGCCACGGGTCGGCAGTACGCCTTTGTTCAGGGTCGACTCGGACCAGCCGGCCGACGCCTTGAAGTTCAGGTACTTGTCGCCTTCCTTGTTAACGAAGTCGAAAATCTCGTCAACGGTGTAGGTACCGGTCTTGATCTCGTCCTGTTGAACCGACAGGCCAAAGGTCAGACGCGAAGTTTCGCTGATCGGGTAGCCAACGTTGACGCCGGCACCCAGGCTGTCCACCGCATAGCTTGCTACATCGACGTCGAGATCTTTGTAGTCAGTGGTGCGATAGAACGCGTTGTAACCCAGGCTCACGCCATCGGCGGTCCAGTACGGGTCAACGTAGCCGAAGTTGTAGCGGCTCTGGTATTCGCTGCGGGTCAGGCCGATGCTGACGCGGTTACCGGTACCGAGGAAGTTGTTCTGAGTGATCGAACCACCGAGGATCAGACCGGCGCTCTGGGCGAAACCGACGCTGGCGGTAATCGAACCGGAAGCCTGTTCTTCAACGGCGTAGTTCACGTCAACCTGATCGTCGACACCCGGGACAGCCGGAGTTTCAACGTTGACTTCTTTAAAGAAGCCCAGACGCTCAAGACGGGTCTTGGACTGGTCGATCAGGTAGGTCGAAGCCCAGCCGCCTTCCATCTGACGCATTTCACGGCGCAGCACTTCGTCCTCGGACTTGGTGTTGCCACGGAAGTTGATGCGGTTGACGTAGGCACGCTTGCCCGGATCGACAGCGAACAGGATGTCAACGGTATGGTCGTCATCGTGTGGCTGCGGCACGCCGTTGACGTTGGCGAAGGTGTAACCCTCGTTACCCAGACGACGGGTGATCAGTTCAGAGGTGGTGGTCATCAGCTTGCGCGAGAACACCTGACCTTTCTGCACCAGCAACAAGGACTTGACCTGATCTTCAGGGACCTTCAGATCACCGCTGAGCTTGACGTCACGAACGGTGTATTTCTCGCCTTCGGTGACGTTGACAGTGATGTAGACGTGCTTCTTGTCCGGGGTGATGGACACCTGGGTCGAAGCGATATCCATATTGATATAGCCACGGTCCAGATAGTAGGAACGCAGACGCTCAAGGTCACCGGAAAGTTTTTCACGGGCATATTTGTCATCGTTCTTGAAGAACGACAGCCAGTTGGTTGTTTTCAGCTCGAACAGGTCGGTCAGGTCTTCCTCAGGGAAAACCGTGTTGCCCACCACGTTGATGTGCTGAATGGCGGCAACAGTGCCTTCGTTGATCTTCACTTTCAGACCAACGCGGTTACGCGGTTGCGAGACCACTTCGGTATCGACCGTAGCCGAGTAGCGACCTTGCGCGACGTACTGACGCTGCAGTTCGTTACGCACACCTTCGAGGGTGGCGCGCTGGAAGATCTCGCCTTCGGCCAGACCGGATTGTTTGAGACCTTTCATCAAGTCTTCAGTGGAGATCGCCTTGTTGCCTTCGATCTCGATACTGGCGACCGACGGACGTTCGACGACCGTGATGACCAGAACGTTGCCTTCGCGGCCCAGCTGGATATCTTGAAAGAAACCGGTTTTGAACAACGCACGAGTGGATTCCACCAGGCGACGATCATCCGCCTGCTCGCCGACGTTCAACGGCAAGGCACCAAAGACACTACCCGCGGAGACCCGCTGGAGGCCATTGACGCGAATATCAGAGATAGTGAAGGACTCGGCGTGAACTTCGGCGATCATCAATACGGTGAGAACCGCAGTTAGCAGCAGACGTTTCATGAAGTCCTTTCTTATTCCAACTGGCAATAAACAAACTGCCGCAAAATGCGGCAGATTCGCAATTCAGCGAAGCGTTACAGTCGACCCAGATCGTTGACCAGAGCAAGCAACATCACCCCGACCACCAAACTGATACCGATCTGTATCCCCCAACCTTGCACCCGATCCGACAAGGGACGACCACGCGCCCACTCGATCAGATAAAACAACAAATGCCCCCCATCCAGTACAGGAATGGGCAGCAAATTCAGAACGCCCAGGCTAATACTCAGATAAGCAAGGAAATTCAGGAAATCAGCGACGCCCGACTGGGCAGAAGCGCCCGCCACTTTAGCAATGGTTATCGGTCCACTCAAGTTTTTTACCGAGAGCTCACCGAACAGCATTTTCTTTAGCGAATCGAGAGTCAGAATGCTCATGGTCCAAGTGCGACGGGCACCCTCGCCAATCGCAGCCAGAGGCCCGTAACTGACCTCACGAATCATCTCCGGTGGCCAGTCGACAGCTTTTACACCTGCCCCCAGATAACCGCTTGGCGATTTGCTTTCACCGCGCGCCGCCAGCGTCACAGGGACGTCGATTTGAGCACTGTCGCGCTCGATACGCAGCATGATTTTGGTATCAGGACGCGTACGAACGGTATCGACGACTTGCTGCCAGTCATTCAGCGCCTGACCGTCGAGCGCCAACAGACGGTCGCCAGTCTTCAGGCCAGCCGCCTGAGCCGGGCCTTTCGGATCGAGTTCGGCGAGTACTGGCGGCAAAGCAGGACGCCACGGGCGGATACCCAAAGAGCGGATCGGATCCGGCTCATCAGCACCTTTGAGCCAGTTATCCAGCTTCAGCTCACGCGGCGTATCCGCACTCGAGCCCTGCTCACGCACGAGCAACTGCAGGGAACCGCTTTCGCCAAGGCGTCTGACCAATTGCAGATTGACCGCTGCCCACCCGGTAGTCGGTTCACCATCGACAGCAACGATCTCCTGCCCCGCGCTCAGCCCGGCACTAGCGGCAATACTGCCGGTTTCAACTGCACCGATGACCGGACGCACCTGCTCGCTGCCAAGCATGGCCAACACCCAGAAGAACACCAACGCCAACAGGAAGTTGGCAATCGGGCCGGCCGCAACAATGGCGATACGCTGACGCACAGTTTTGCGGTTGAACGACTGATCAAGCTGATCGACCGGCACTTCGCCTTCGCGCTCATCGAGCATTTTGACGTAGCCGCCCAGCGGTATCGCTGCAACCACAAACTCGGTGCCCTGCTTGTCGTGCCAGCGCAGCAGCGGCATGCCGAAGCCTACGGAGAAACGCAGAACCTTGACGCCACAGCGACGCGCGACCCAGAAATGGCCGAATTCGTGAAAGGTGACCAGCACACCCAAGGCGATCAGGGTGCCGGCAATCATATAGAGCGCGCTCATCTACTTTCTCCGCAATCCTGTTCAGTGTCGCGTGTAGCCATTGTGTTGCAAATTCTATCGATCGTGACGCTTCAACCATTGCTCAGCCAGAGCTCGCGCCGTGGCATCAGCCGTAAATACGGCATCGAGATCTGCCAGCGCAACGACCGGCTCAAGGTTCAAGACCTCCTCGATGATACTCGCGATTTCGAGGTAACGGACCCGTCCGTCGAGAAACGCTGCCACCGCCACTTCGTTAGCCGCATTGAGCATCGCCGGCGCACTGTTGCCAGCCTCAGCGGCTTGCCGCGCCAGACGCAGACAAGGGAAGCGTTCTTCATCCGGCGCTTCGAAATCCAGACGCGCGACAGCGAAAAGATCCAGTGGCGCCACACCCGAATCGATGCGTTCTGGCCAGGCCAGGGCATTGGCGATCGGAGTACGCATGTCGGGATTGCCCAACTGCGCCAGAACCGAACCGTCGACATAATCGACCAGCGAGTGAATCACGCTCTGCGGGTGAATCACCACCTCGACCTGCGATGGCTTTGCATCAAACAACCAACAGGCCTCGATCAGCTCGAGCCCCTTATTCATCATGCTGGCCGAATCGACCGAAATCTTGCGACCCATCGACCAGTTCGGATGCGCACACGCCTGATCAGGTGAAACATGGACCAATTCACTCATCGGCGTCTGTCGGAACGGGCCGCCAGAGGCTGTGAGCAAAATCCGACGGACACCTACCGAGCTCAATCCACGGGCAAAATCCTGTGGCATGCACTGGAAAATCGCGTTGTGCTCACTGTCGATCGGCAACAACACCGAACCGCTCTTGCGCACCGCCTGCATGAACAAGGCGCCGGACATCACCAGCGCCTCTTTATTGGCCAGGAGGATTTTCTTGCCAGCTTCGACGGCCGCCAGGGTTGGACGCAGACCTGCCGCACCGACGATCGCTGCCATCACTGCATCGACTTCCGGAGCAGCGGCGACCTGACACAGCCCCTCCTCCCCCACCAGCACACGTGTCGGCAAACCGGCGGCACGCAAATCGTCCTGCAAGCCACGCGCGGCAGCCGCCTCGGGAACCACGGCAAACTGCGGCACGTGGCGCACGCACAAGGCAAAAAGCTCACTGAGGCGCGTGAAGCCACTCAACGCGAAAACCTGGTAACGCTCGGGATGACGAGCAATGACATCCAGCGTGCTCAGACCGATCGAGCCCGTCGCACCGAGAACGGTAATCTGTTGAGGACGACTCACGGTGCAGCCATCCACAGCAGTACGGCAAATACCGGAATCGCTGCAGTCAGACTGTCGATACGGTCAAGCACACCGCCATGACCGGGCAGCAGATTACTGCTGTCCTTGATGCCGGACTGACGCTTGAACATGCTTTCGGTCAGGTCGCCGACAACGGAAATGAAGACGATCAGTGCAGCGCCAAGCAAACCTTTAAGCAGCTCGGCGACGGTCCAGTCGCGGACAAACGCGACAATAGCGGTAATCAGCAGGCTCAGCGCCAGGCCACCATAAACGCCTTCCCAGCTTTTGCCCGGACTGACTTGCGGGGCCAGCTTGCGTTTGCCGAATTTGCGGCCGGAGAAGTAAGCACCGATGTCGGCTCCCCAGACCAGCACCATCACTGCCATGATCAGCCAGTTACCCAGCGGGTACTGCTTGATCTGTACCAGACCTTGCCAGGCCGGCAGCAGAATCAGCAGACCGATCACCAGTTTGGTTGCTGCGCTGGACCAGTGCACGCTGGAGCGCGGATAGGTCAGCACCAGCCAGGTCGCCACCGCCCACCACAACACAGACGCACCCAGCACCCACGGAGCAAGCCCGGGCAGGATGTACATGATAAACAGCATGAACGCGACTACAGCGGCAAAACCGACACGGAACGCTTGCCCGGTAAAGCCTGCCAGACGCGCCCATTCCCAGGCACCCAAAGTCACGACCAGACCGATAAACAAAGCAAAACCGGAGCCTTCCAGCAGGAAAAACCCGCACAAGGCAATCGGCAGCAGGATCAGCGCAGTGATGATTCGTTGTTTAAGCATTAAACCCGGGCTCCAGCTTCGATCTGTTCGCTCGTTTTACCGAAGCGACGCTGACGCGAAGCGAAATCGGCCAGCGCAGTACGCATGGCATCGTGTTTGAAGTCCGGCCAGAACAGGTCGGAGAAGTACAACTCGGCATAGGCCAGTTGCCACAGCAGGAAGTTGCTGATGCGATGCTCGCCACCGGTGCGGATGCACAAGTCGGGCAATGGCAGATCGCCGGTCGCCAGACAGGTTTGCAGCAGATCCGGGGTGATGTCTTCCGGACGCAGGTGTCCGGCCTGAACTTCACGCGCCAGACGCTGAGCCGCTTGGGCGATATCCCACTGACCGCCGTAATTGGCGGCGATCTGCAGAATGAAGCGGTTGGAGCCGGCGGTCATGGCCTCGGCTTCGCGCATCGCCGCCTGAAGCTCAGGGTGGAAGCGCGAACGATCGCCAATGATGCGCAGGCTGATGTTGTTGTCGTTGAGGCGCTTGGCCTCTCGACGCAATGCCTTGAAGAACAGATCCATCAAGGCACTGACTTCATCGGCCGGGCGCTGCCAGTTCTCACTGGAAAACGCGAACAGGGTGAGCACTTCGACCTTGGCCTCAGCACACACCTCGATCACGGCACGCACAGCATCCACGCCCGCTTTATGCCCGGCGACACCCGGCATAAAGCGTTTTTTCGCCCAGCGATTGTTGCCATCCATGATGATCGCGACATGGCGCGGCACCGCGGACGGCGCAGTCTGCTTGGTCTTGTCCATTAAAAGCTCGAACCTTATACGGCCATCAGATCCGCTTCTTTTTGCTTGGTAGCCGTGTCGATATCAGCTTCAGCCTTGTCGGTGAGTTTCTGAATATCGGCAGCGGCACGACGCTCTTCGTCTTCGCTGATTTCTTTGTCCTTGACCAGCTTCTTCAGCTCGCCCAAAGCATCACGACGGATGTTGCGCACGGCAACACGCGCGTCTTCGGCAGCGCTGCGCGCCTGCTTGGTGAAGCCCTTGCGGGTTTCTTCAGTCAGGGCAGGCATGGAGATCAGCAACAATTCGCCCAGGTTGGTCGGATTGAGGTTCAGGCCAGCGCTCTGGATTGCCTTGTCGACCGCTGCGAGCATGTTGCGCTCGAAGGCGACGACTTGCAGGGTGCGCGAATCTTTTACAGTGATGTTGGCCACTTGAGTGATGGAGGTGTCTGCGCCGTAGTACGGCACCATCACGCTGCCCAGAATGCTTGGGTGAGCCTTGCCGGTACGAATCTGGCCAAAAGCGTGGGCCAGAGAGTCCAGGGATTTTTGCATGCGCTCTTGAGCGTCTTTCTTGATTTCGTTGATCATTGTTGACCTTCCTCGATCAGGGTGCCTTCAGCGCCGCCATGGACGATGTTCAGCAGGGCACCGGGCTTGTTCATGTTGAATACGCGCAGCGGCATCTTGTGGTCGCGGCACAGGCAGATAGCGGTCAGATCCATCACGCCCAGCTTGCGATCCAGTACTTCATCATAAGTCAGATGATCGAACTTCTCGGCATGCGGGTCTTTGAACGGGTCTGCGGTGTAGACGCCATCGACCTTGGTCGCTTTCAGCACGACGTCGGCATCGATTTCGATTGCGCGCAGGCAGGCTGCCGAATCCGTGGTAAAGAACGGGTTGCCAGTACCGGCAGCGAAGATCACGACGTCTTTGGAGTTCAGGTGACGCATGGCTTTGCGGCGATCGTAGTGATCGGTCACACCCACCATGGAAATGGCCGACATCACGATGGCCGAGATGTTGGCACGTTCCAGCGCATCGCGCATGGCCAGAGCATTCATCACAGTGGCCAGCATGCCCATGTGGTCGCCCGTAACACGATCCATACCGGCTTTGCTCAAGGCTTCGCCACGGAACAGGTTACCACCGCCGATCACCAGACCGACCTGTACGCCGATGCCGACCAGCTGGCCGACTTCCAGCGCCATGCGATCCAGCACCTTTGGATCGATCCCGAACTCTTCCGAGCCCATCAGGGCCTCGCCGCTAAGCTTGAGTAGAATGCGTTTATAGCGAGCCTGATAACCACTGCCCTGCTGAGCCATTGCGAATCTCTCCTGCGGCGTATTTAAAATTCTTTGCGAGCTGTTTACAGCTGGCGTTCACTCTAGCTTGGCGCTGCTTCAGCGCCATCGGAACATGGCTTTGTAAGTCAGTTCCAAGCGGAAACCAATTAAAAATTGGCCCCCCATCTGAAAAGAGGCTGCGCGCATAAGCGGGCAGCCTCTTTCGGGCGACAGTTGAAAAACCGTCTTATTGCTTGGCGGCAGCCAGCTGGGCAGCAACTTCTTCAGCGAAGTTGTCGACCGGCTTCTCGATGCCTTCGCCTACTTTGAAGTAAGTGAAGGAAACGATTTCTGCGCCGGCTTTCTTGGCCAGCTCGCCAACCTTGATTTCAGGGTTCTTGACGAACGCCTGCTCAACCAGGCTTGCTTCTGCCAGGAACTTGCTGATACGGCCTTTGACCATGTTCTCAACAATGTTTTCTGGCTTGCCTTTGATCTTCTCTTCGTTCAGCTGCAGGAACACAGCTTTTTCACGCTCGATCGCTTCATCCGAAACTTGCGAAGGCAGCAGGAACTCAGGGTTGCTTGCAGCTACGTGCATCGCGATGTCTTTGGCCAGCTCGACGTCACCGCCTTTCAGGACAACAGCAACACCGATCTTGTTACCGTGCAGGTAGGTGCCGACAACGTCACCCTCTACGCGGACCAGACGACGAATGTTGACGTTTTCGCCAACTTTAGCAACCAGAGCTTCACGAGCCGATTCCTGAGCGGCGATCAGCGGAGCTGCGTCGGTCAGGTTCTCATCGAAGGCTTTTTCTACGCTGGCAGCAACGAAGTTCTTGAAGTCGTCTTGCAGGGCCAGGAAGTCGGTCTGCGAGTTGACTTCCAGCAGCACGGCTACCTTGTCGTTCGATTTGATGGCGATTGCGCCTTCAGCGGCAACGTTGCCCGCTTTCTTGGCAGCCTTGATCGCGCCCGAAGCACGCATGTCATCAATGGCTTTTTCGATGTCGCCGTCAGCCTTTTCCAGGGCTTTCTTGCAGTCCATCATGCCTTCGCCGGTACGCTCGCGCAGTTCTTTAACCAACGCTGCAGTAATTGCTGCCATTTTCAAATTCCTCTTGGATAGGTTTTCAACCATTCCACCCGATCGAACGGGCGTTCAATTCTTCCCGAGCCACCCTTGTTAGCTGCCGCACATTACAAACAGTGCCGTGGGCGCCGACAAATGGTTTTCGAGGTGGCAAAAAGGGGGCCAAGCCCCCTTTTTGCTTACTGAGTCAACGCCAGGGCGTCAATTACTCAGCTGCAGCCTGAGTTTCTTCAGCTGCGAATTCAACAGTACCGCCAGCAACATTGTTGCGACCACGGATAACTGCGTCAGCCATCGAACCCATGTACAGCTGGATAGCGCGGATTGCGTCATCGTTGCCTGGGATGATGTAGTCAACGCCTTCCGGGCTGCTGTTGGTGTCGACAACGCCGATTACCGGGATGCCCAGCTTGTTGGCTTCGGTGATCGCGATGCGCTCGTGGTCAACGTCGATCACGAACAGTGCGTCTGGCAGACCGCCCATGTCCTTGATGCCGCCCAGCGAACGATCCAGCTTTTCCAGGTCACGGGAGCGCATCAGCGCTTCTTTCTTGGTCAGCTTGGCGAAAGTACCGTCTTCGGCTTGAACTTCAAGGTCACGCAGACGCTTGATGGAAGCACGAATGGTTTTGAAGTTGGTCAGCATGCCGCCCAACCAGCGGTGATCGACGTACGGCGAACCGCAACGTGCTGCTTCTTCAGCAACGATCTTGCCAGCGGAACGCTTGGTGCCGACGAACAGAATCTTGTTTTTGCCCTGGGCCAGACGCTCTACGAAAGTCAGAGCTTCGTTGAACATTGGCAGGGTTTTTTCAAGGTTGATGATGTGAATCTTGTTACGCGCGCCGAAAATGTACTTACCCATTTTCGGATTCCAGTAACGGGTTTGGTGACCGAAGTGCACACCGGCCTTCAGCATATCGCGCATATTGACTTGGGACATGATAGTTCCTTAATAAGTCGGGTTTGGCCTCCACGTATCCCAATGACCAACCAGTGGCATATAGCCAAAAGCACCCAGGTCATCGTGTCGACACGTGTGTGGATTTAAGCTTTTCGGGGTATCCCCGGAAAGCGGCGCATTTTATACCACAGGGTGCGCAGAAACGGAACCCGGAATCTGTATTCGCACCAAGGACATGGGCGCAGCCCCCTTGGAATCGGCTCCGAACGCACCATTGTATAGAGAGAAGCGATGCACGCGGGCGCTGAATTGCGCCGTGCGTCTGTTAGAATCGCGTTTTTCAGGGTCGCAAAACGATCACCTGCCACCCTATTCGTATCAGCAAGCGCCGCCGAGCGCAGAGAGAGCCTGTATGACCGTCAACCTCAAAACCCCCGAGGACATCGCTGGCATGCGTGTCGCCGGCAAACTGGCCGCCGATGTGCTGGAAATGATTGCCGAACATGTCAAACCGGGCGTGACCACCGATGAGCTGAACCAGATCTGCCACGACTACATCGTCAACGTGCAGCAAGCCATCCCCGCCCCGCTCAACTACAAGGGCTACCCGAAGTCGATCTGCACTTCGATCAACCACGTGGTCTGCCATGGCATCCCGAATGACAAACCACTGAAAAACGGCGACACCCTGAACATCGACGTCACCGTGATCAAAGACGGCTACCACGGCGACACCAGCCGTATGTTCCATGTCGGCGAAGTGCCGGTCTGGGCCGAACGCCTGTCGCAGATCACCCAGGAATGCATGTACAAGGCGATCGAGATCGTCAAACCCGGCTGCCGCCTCGGCGACATCGGCGAAGTGATCCAGAAGCACGCCGAAAAGAACGGTTTCTCGGTGGTTCGCGAGTTCTGTGGTCACGGCATCGGCAAGGTCTTCCACGAAGAGCCGCAGATCCTGCATTACGGCCGCGCCGGCACCGGCATGGAACTGAAGGCCGGCATGACCTTCACCATCGAGCCGATGATCAACCAGGGCAAGGCCGACACCAAAGTACTGGGCGACGGCTGGACCGCGATCACCAAGGACCGCAAGCTCTCGGCGCAGTGGGAACACACCCTGCTGGTGACCGACACCGGCTACGAGATCTTCACCCTGCGCGCCGATGACACCATCGCGCGCATCTCGGCCTGATCCACACAACGCTCCCAGCCTTATAGAAGGAATGCCAATCGATGCCGCAGGTGGATCCCGAACTTTTCGACCGCGGCCAGTTCCAGGCTGAACTGGCGCTCAAAGCGAGTCCTATCGCGGCGTTCAAGAAGGCGATCCGCCAGGCTCGCGAAGTGCTCGACACGCGTTTTCGCCAGGGTCGCGACATTCGCCGCCTGATCGAAGACCGCGCCTGGTTCGTCGACAATATCCTGCAAAAGGCCTGGGAGCAGTTCAACTGGAGTGAAGACGCCGACATCGCGCTGGTCGCGGTTGGCGGCTATGGTCGCGGTGAGCTGCACCCGTATTCCGACATCGATTTGCTGATCCTGCTGGACAGCGCCGACCACGAAGTTTTCCGCGATTCCATCGAGCGTTTTCTCACGTTGCTGTGGGACATCGGTCTGGAAGTCGGTCAGAGCGTGCGTTCGGTCGATGAATGCGCCGAAGAAGCCCGTGCCGACCTGACGGTGGTTACCAACCTGATGGAAAGCCGCACCATCTGCGGCCCCGAGCGCTTGCGTCAGCGGATGCTCGACGTCACCAGCACCGCACACATGTGGCCGGCCAAGGAGTTTTTCCTGGCCAAGCGTGCCGAACAAAAGGCCCGCCACCACAAATACAATGACACCGAATACAACCTGGAACCCAACGTCAAAGGTTCGCCGGGCGGACTGCGGGATATTCAGACGATTCTCTGGGTTGCGCGTCGCCAATACGGCACGCTGAACCTGCGCGCCCTCGCCGGTGAAGGCTTTCTGGTCGAAAGCGAAAACGCTCTGCTCGCCTCCTCTCAGGAATTTCTCTGGAAGGTGCGCTACGCCCTGCACATGCTCGCCGGTCGCTCCGAAGACCGCTTGCTGTTCGATCACCAACGCACCATTGCCGGTTTACTCGGTTTTGAAGGCGACGACGCCAAACAGGCCGTCGAAAACTTCATGCAACAGTATTTCCGCGTAGTGATGAGCATCGCCCAGCTCAGCGACCTGATCATCCAGCATTTCGAGGAAGTCATCCTTGCGCCGGAAGACGAAGCGCCGCCGCAGCCGATCAACTCGCGTTTCCAGCTCCACGACGGCTACATCGAGGCACGCAACGACAACGTATTCCGCCGCACGCCGTTCGCCATGCTGGAGATTTTCGTGTTGATGGCGCAACAACCGGAAATCAAAGGCGTGCGCGCCGACACCATTCGCTTGCTGCGGGAACATCGTCACCTGATCGACGACAATTTCCGCAACGATATTCGCAACACCAGCCTGTTCATCGAGCTGTTCAAGTGCAAGATCGGCATCCATCGCAACCTGCGCCGGATGAACCGTTACGGCATCCTTGGCCGTTATCTGCCGGAGTTCGGTTTTATCGTCGGGCAGATGCAGCACGACCTGTTCCACATCTATACGGTGGATGCGCACACGCTGAACCTGATCAAGCACCTGCGCAAATTGCAGTACACCCAGGTCTCGGAGAAATTCCCGCTGGCGGCCAAGTTGATGGCCAAACTGCCCAAGCCCGAACTGATCTACATGGCCGGTCTGTACCACGACATCGGTAAAGGCCGGCACGGTGATCACTCGGAGATCGGCGCAGTCGATGCCGAGGCGTTCTGCCAGCGCCATCAGTTGCCGGTATGGGACAGCCGTCTGATTGTCTGGCTGGTGCAAAACCATCTGGTGATGTCGACCACCGCCCAGCGCAAGGATTTGTCCGACCCGCAGGTGATCCACGATTTCGCTCAGGCGGTCGGCGATGAAACCCGCCTCGACTATCTCTATGTGCTGACCGTGGCCGACATCAACGCGACCAACCCGACGCTGTGGAATTCATGGCGCGCCAGCCTGTTGCGCCAGCTCTACACCGAGACCAAACGCGCGCTGCGTCGCGGCCTGGAAAATCCGGTGGATCGCGAAGAGCAGATCCGCCAGACCCAAAGCGCCGCACTGGATATTCTGGTGCGTGGCGGCACCGACCCGGACGATGTCGAGCAGTTGTGGGCGCAACTGGGCGATGACTATTTCCTGCGCCACACCGCCGGCGACGTGGCCTGGCACAGCGATGCAATCTTGCAGCAACCGGTTGATGGCGGGCCGCTGGTGCTGATCAAGGAAACCACCCAGCGCGAATTCGAGGGCGGCACACAGATCTTCATTTATGCACCGGATCAGCACGATTTCTTCGCCGTGACTGTGGCGGCGATGGATCAGCTCAACCTGAACATTCATGACGCTCGAGTTATCACCTCGAGCAGTCAGTTCACCCTCGACACCTACATCGTGCTCGACAACGAAGGCGAGTCCATCGGCGACAACCCGGCACGGGTCAAGCAGATCCGCGAAGGCCTGACCGAGGCCCTGCGCAACCCGGATGACTACCCGACGATCATCCAGCGTCGCGTGCCGCGCCAGCTCAAGCATTTTGCCTTTGCGCCGCAGGTCACCATTCATAACGACGCGCAGCGTCCAGTGACCGTGCTGGAACTGACCGCGCCTGATCGCCCGGGACTGCTGGCGCGAATCGGCGGGATTTTCCTTGAGTTCGACCTGTCGCTGCAGAACGCCAAGATTGCGACCCTGGGCGAGCGCGTGGAAGACGTGTTCTTCATCACCGACGCGCACAACCAGCCGTTATCCGACCCTTTGCTGTGCAGCCGTTTGCAGGATGCGATCGTTGAGCAACTGAGCGTCAATCAGGAACCCGATATCAAACTTTCGCGTATCAGCATTTGATGACGCGCCCGGATTCAAACCGCTTTGCATGAGACCCAGCCCCAATGAACAACGCTCTGAACCAGCTCCAGCCCTACCCGTTCGAAAAGCTCCGCGCCCTGCTCGGCACTGTGACGCCAAATCAGGACAAACGCCCGATCGCCCTGTCGATCGGCGAGCCGAAACACCGTTCGCCAAGCTTTGTCGCCGAGGCACTGGCCAATAGTCTGGATCAGATGGCCGTGTACCCGACCACCCTCGGCATCCCGGCTCTGCGCGAAGCCATCGCTGGCTGGTGCGAGCGCCGTTTCGGCGTGCCAAGCGGCTGGATCGACCCGGCGCGTAACGTGCTGCCGGTCAACGGCACCCGTGAAGCCCTGTTCGCATTCACCCAGACCGTGGTCAACCGTGGCGACGACGCGTTGGTGGTTAGCCCGAACCCGTTCTATCAAATCTACGAAGGCGCGGCGTTCCTGGCCGGGGCCAAGCCGCACTATCTGCCGTGCCTCGACGAGAACGGCTTCAACCCGGATTTCGATGCGGTTTCGCCAGATATCTGGAAACGCTGCCAGATCCTGTTCCTCTGCTCGCCAGGCAATCCGACAGGCGCACTGATCCCGGTCGACGTGCTGAAAAAACTCATCGCCCTGGCCGACGAGTACGATTTCGTGATCGCTGCCGACGAGTGCTACAGCGAGTTGTACTTCGATGAGCAAACCCCACCGCCGGGCCTGCTGACTGCCTGTGTCGAACTGGGCCGCAAGGACTTCAAGCGTTGCGTGGTGTTTCATAGCCTGTCCAAACGCTCCAACCTGCCGGGCCTGCGCTCGGGTTTTGTTGCCGGCGATGCCGACATCCTCAAAGGCTTCCTGCTGTATCGCACCTACCACGGCTGCGCGATGCCAGTACAAACGCAACTCGCCAGCGTGGCGGCATGGAATGACGAAGTGCATGTGCGCGCCAACCGTGCGCTGTATCGCGAGAAATTCGATGCGGTGCTGGAGATTCTCAGCCCGGTGATGGATGTGCAGCGCCCGGATGGCAGCTTCTATCTGTGGCCGAACGTGCAAGGCGACGACGCCGCGTTCTGCCGCGATCTGTTCGAGCAGGAGCACGTGACCGTGGTGCCGGGTTCTTACCTGTCCCGGGACGTCGACGGCGTCAACCCGGGCGCTGGCCGTGTGCGTATGGCATTGGTCGCGCCGCTGGCAGAATGCGTGGAAGCCGCGGAGCGTATTCGCGCCTTCATTACTCGCCAAAAATAATCGTCGTGCCCGCATCAGGCAATCTTGTGCGGGCATCCCGATGAGTTATTTGACCTGACCCAGATTGGCCTCACTCAGGTCAAGCTCAGCCAATACCTCTCTGAGGACGTCATCGCCGATCTGGTGATGCCGACTGAGGCTATACAGTTCCAGACGCTGCGCCCTTAGCGCCTTCAAACGCAAACGACGCTCGAGTAAATCCATCTGGAACGCCAGCGCCTGAGCTTCGGCGGAATCGTTGAAGACATCGAGCTGATGGCGATACTCGGACATGATCCGCGCTTTCAACTCGGCCGACAGAGCGGCTTGAGCAGCGTCCTGCGGGGTAGTTTCCTCGGTTTCGAGCGCGTGAATCGCCGCTTCTGCGGTTTTGCGCCAGGCATCGCGCACTTCCTGACGCCGCTTGTCATCCGGGCTCTTTTCGATACCGCGCAACAGCAGAGGCAGTGCGATGCACGCCGAAATCAGCGACAACAGAATCACCCCGGCAGCGATGAAGATCAGCAGATCACGCTCGGGAAACGCATCAGCCCCCATCAACATCGGTACTGACATCACACCCGCCAGCGTCACCGCGCCACGCACGCCACCGACGGTCAGCAACCAACAGGAGCGCGCGGTCGGTACTTGTGTCAGCTCACCCTTGCCGCGCAAACGTCGCAGCAACACCGACAAGCGCCAGATACTCTGCACCCAGATAAACCGCAGCAATACCAACGCGAGGAAAATCGCCACGACATCCAGACAGCGATAAAACAGCGTCGGCCACAAGGTCGGCTCGTGGCTGACCACGGCTTTGATGATGTCCGGCAATTGCAGGCCGAGCAGCAGAAAAATCAAACCGTTAAAGGCAAATTCCAGCAGCGACCAGACACTGCGATTAAGCAGTCGGGTGCTGGTCTGCCGAGGCAACAGATCGAGCCAGCTCTGCATCATCCCCGCCGCCACGGCCGAGAGAATGCCGGACACGCCAAGACGCTCGGCCAGCACATAAGCCGCGAACGGCAGCAACAACATGAACACCACGTGAGTAGCCGGATCATCCCAGCCACGAGCGATCATCCAGGAACGCAGGCGCCCTACGAGCCAGCTCAACGCCACACCGACCGCCAACCCGCCGAGCGCCACCACGACAAAGGTCAGGCTGGCGCTGGTCAGCGAAAACACGCCGGTGATGGCTGCGACCAAGGCGAACTTGAAGGTCACCAGACCCGAGGCATCGTTCATCAGGGCCTCGCCCTGCAATATATGCATCAACGGAGTCGGCAAGCGGTTTTGCGAAATGGCCGACACCGCCACGGCGTCCGTAGGCGACAACACCGCCGCCAAGGCGAAGGCCACCGGCAGCGGAATGGACGGCAACAACCAATGAATGAAGTAGCCCGCGCCAACCACGGTAAACAGTACCAGCCCGACGGCCAGCGTCAGTATCGGCCCACGCAGATGCCAAAACTCACGTTTAGGCATGCGCCAGCCATCGGAAAACAACAATGGCGGCAGGAACAGAAACAGGAACAATTCGGGATCGAGGGCCACGTGCAGACCGAGGGTCGGCCAGGCGAGCAAGGCGCCGGCGGCGATCTGGACCAATGGCAGCGGCAACGGGATGACCCGCCCGACCAGACGCGAGACGCTGACCAGCATCAGCAGGATCAGGACGGTGTAAGCAGTTTGCATAAAGCGGAAATCTCAGATAATCGACAGCGTTGAACTGCCATATTAGCCGCTTAGGATGCGTCTGACCGTTGCACCTATGTCGCACTGCCCGATTGCAGTCCCTTGTGGGAGCGAGCCTGCTCGCGAAAGCGGTGGATCATTCAACACTGATATTGACTGAAACGGCCCTTTCGCGAGCAGGCTCGCTCCCACAGGTTTTGCGGCGTTACGACAACCGTGGCCGACGAAACCGTTTGGTCATGGCATAATCCGACACCATTTTTTTCCAGCACCTGTAAAGGGGGCAATTCCTTGACCGTTTCAAGTAAAACGTTGCACCTTTTCGGCATCAAAGCCTGCGACACGATGAAAAAGGCGCGCACCTGGCTCGATGAACACGCTGTCAGCTACGACTTTCACGATTACAAAAGCGCCGGCATCGACCGTGAACACCTGACCCAATGGTGTGACGAACACGGCTGGCAAACGGTGTTGAACCGCGCAGGCACGACCTTTCGCAAACTCGACGACGAACGCAAAGCCGATCTCGACCAATCGAAAGCCATCGAATTGATGCTCGCTCAACCCTCGATGATCAAGCGCCCGGTGCTCGATCTCGGTGACCGAACCCTGATTGGCTTCAAGCCAGATATCTACGCGGCCGCTCTGAAGTAAGCAGCCCGTCACTCTTTGTAGAGGTGTATTTACATGTCCAACTCCCTGTTCAGCATCGCCTTTGGTGTCGGCACTCAGAACCGTCAAGGCGCGTGGCTGGAAGTGTTCTACGCACAGCCACTGCTCAACCCTTCGGCCGAACTGGTCGCGGCGGTTGCACCGATCCTCGGTTACACCGAAGGCAACCAGGCCATCACCTTCACCACCGCTCAGGCTGCACAACTGGCTGAAGCCGTGAAAGGCATCGACGCCGTACAAGGCAAGCTGCTGACCCGTCTGGCTGAAAGCCACAAGCCGCTGGTCGCCACTTTGCTGGCCGAAGACGCACAGCTGACCTCGACGCCTGAGGCTTATCTGAAGCTGCACCTGTTGTCGCACCGTCTGGTCAAGCCGCACGGCGTGAGCCTGGCCGGGATCTTCCCGTTGCTGCCGAACGTCGCGTGGACCAGCCAGGGTGCTGTTGACCTCAGCGAACTGGCGGAAATGCAACTGGAAGCCCGTCTGCGCGGCGAGCTGCTGGAAGTGTTCTCGGTGGACAAGTTCCCGAAAATGACCGACTACGTGGTACCGGCCGGTGTGCGTATCGCTGATGCCGCACGTCTGCGCCTGGGCGCTTATGTCGGTGAAGGCACCACCGTCATGCACGAAGGTTTCATCAACTTCAACGCCGGCACCGAAGGCCCGGGCATGATCGAAGGCCGCGTTTCCGCTGGCGTGTTCGTCGGCAAGGGTTCGGACCTGGGCGGCGGTTGCTCGACCATGGGCACCCTGTCGGGCGGCGGCAACATCGTGATCAAGGTTGGCGAAGGCTGCCTGATCGGCGCCAACGCCGGTATCGGTATCCCGTTGGGCGACCGCAACACTGTCGAGTCGGGCCTGTACGTGACCGCCGGTACCAAAGTGGCCCTGCTCGACGAAAACAACAATCTGGTCAAGGTTGTGAAAGCGCGCGAGCTGGCCGGTCAGACTGACCTGCTGTTCCGTCGCAATTCGGAAACCGGCGCTGTGGAATGCAAGACCCACAAGTCGGCAATCGAACTGAACGAAGCGCTGCACGCTCACAACTAAGTGCTTTAAGCACCTGTGGGAGCGAGCCTGCTCGCGAAGCTCTTGGCGTCCTCAAGGACGCCTTCGCGAGCAGGCTCGCTCCCACAGGGTCAGGCGTATACCACATGATGATTCCCTCCCCGTGGCGTGCCGATTTCCCGGCTATCGCCGCACTGCAGCGGCAAGACCAGACCTATCTGGACAACGCCGCCACGACGCAAAAACCCCAGGCCCTGCTCGACGCACTGACGCATTACTACGCCAACGGCGCAGCCAATGTGCACCGTGCGCAACACCTGCCCGGCGCTCACGCGACGCAGGCGTTCGAAGACAGTCGACTCAAGGTTGCCCAGTGGCTGAATGCCGGTGACAGCGGGCAGATCATCTTTACCCACGGCGCCACCAGTGCGCTGAATCTACTGGCCTATGGCCTCGAACATCTTTTCCACCCGGGCGATGAACTTGTCATCAGCGCCCTGGAGCATCACGCCAACCTGCTGCCGTGGCAGCAACTGGCGCAACGTCGCAATCTGAAGCTGGTGATCCTGCCGCTGGATGCCGACGGCCTGATCGACCTTGGTGCCGCTGTGCACCTGATCGGCCCGCGCACGCGCTTGCTGGCGGTCAGTCAGTTGTCCAACGTGCTCGGTGCGTGGCAGCCATTGCCGGCGTTGCTGGGCATGGCCAAGGCGCAGAACGCGCTGACCGTGGTCGATGGCGCGCAAGGTGTGGTTCACGGCCGGCATGACGTGCAGGCGCTGGGTTGCGACTTTTATGTGTTTTCCAGCCACAAGCTGTATGGCCCGGATGGCCTCGGTGTGCTGTTTGGCCGCAACGCTGCGCTTGAGCAATTGAAGCCATGGCAATTCGGCGGCGAAATGGTCCTGGAAGCCAACTATCACGACGCGCGTTTCCGCCCTGCGCCGCTGGGTTTTGAAGCGGGCACGCCGCCGATTGCCAGTGTGATCGGCCTCGGCGCGACGCTCGATTATCTGGCGGGTCTGGATCAGGACGCGGTGTCCGCCCATGAAGTCGCGCTGCATGACTATCTGCTGCGTGGCCTCGCCGCTCGCAAAGGCATTCGTCTGCTCGGCAATCCGCAACTGGCGCTGGCGAGTTTCGTCGTTGAAGGTGTACATAACGCGGATCTCGCGCACTTGCTCACCGAGCAAGGCATTGCCGTGCGCGCAGGGCACCATTGCGCCATGCCGTTGCTGAAAAGCTTTGAGCTGGCCGGGGCGATTCGTGTGTCGCTGGCGCTGTACAACGACTCTGAGGATCTGGAACGGTTCTTTGAAGCACTGGATCAGGCGCTGGAGTTGCTGCGATGAGCTTGCCGGTCGAAGCGGCTGATGCCCTACAGACTTTTCAGAATGCAGCGGGCTGGGAACAGCGGGCACGGTTGTTGATGCAGTTTGGTGATCGTCTGCCGCCGATGAGTGACGCCGACAAGTGCGACGCCAATCGGGTGCATGGCTGTGAGAGTCAGGTGTGGCTGGTTGGGGCGTTGCGCGACGGTCACTGGCAGTTCAGCGCCAGCAGCGATGCGCGGATGATTCGCGGGTTGGTGGCGTTGTTGCTGTTGCGGGTTAACGGCTTGTCGGCCGCTGAATTGCAGCAGGTTGATTTGCCGGACTGGTTCAGTCAGCTCGGCCTTTCGCGCCAACTATCGCCGTCGCGCAGTAATGGCCTCAATGCCGTGCTCAAACGGATGAATGAGTTGGCCGGTTAATCGCCATCGCTGGCAAGCCAGCTCCCACAGTTATTGAGTAAGTTCACTGCATCTATGAACACAACAGAGCCCTGTGGGAGCTGGCTTGCCAGCGAAGAGGCCCTCTGCCACAGCATCAAACCTGAGGTTTAATGCGGTCAGCCGGGCGCCGAACGCCGGCGACAATCTTGTCCACAGCCTTGGTCGCAGCCACCATCCCGAACGTCGCCGTGACCATCATCACCGCACCAAACCCACCGGCACAGTCCAGTTTCACCCCGTCACCGACAAAACTCTTCTGCAAACAAATGCTGCCATCCGGTTTCGGATAACGCAGTTGCTCCGTGGAAAACACACACGGCACGCTGTAATGCCGGGTCACGGTGCGCGAAAAGCCATAATCACGACGCAACGTCGAACGCACTTTCGAGGCCAACGGATCATTGAACGTGCGGTTTAGATCGCACACCTGAATCAGCGTCGGATCAATCTGCCCGCCCGCACCACCCGTGGTGATGATCTGGATCTTGCGCCGCTTGCACCAGGCGATCAGTGCAGCCTTGGCGTTGACCGCGTCGATGCAGTCGATCACGCAGTCGATGTTCGGCGTGATGTATTCGGCCATGGTGTCGCGGGTGACGAAGTCAGCCACGGCGTGCACCGTGCAATCCGGGTTGATCCCGCGCAGACGCTCGGCCATGACTTCGACCTTGGGTTTGCCGACGGTGCTGTCCAGCGCATGTAACTGGCGGTTGGCGTTGCTGACGCAGACGTCATCGAGGTCGAACAGCGAAATCTCGCCGACGCCACAACGGGCCATGGCTTCCGCCGCCCAGGAACCGACGCCACCGACGCCGACAATCGCCACATGGGCCGCGCGCAGGCGTTCCAGGCCTTCAATGCCATACAAACGGGCGATGCCTGCAAACCGCGGATCTTCTGTACTCATGACCATTACCCCAAAAACCGGCGCGCATTATAGGGCTACGCGGCGACAAGTTCTAAACATCAGCTACAAGTGTAAGAACTTAAGTCAAAGTCGGCTGCCCAATGTCGGGCATTTCCCTGTCTGATGTACGACTTGCGAACTGCCGGTGTAGGATGCGCGCCCGTCGGGCGTCAAGCCGACCGATCCTTCGTTCCACAGCCTTTGGAACCCGAAATAGCTATGTCATCGCGTAAATTTGGACTCAACCTGGTGGTGGTTCTGGCAATCGCCGCCCTGTTCACCGGTTTCTGGGCGCTGATCAATCGCCCGGTTTCCGCGCCGAACTGGCCGGAGCAGATCTCCGGTTTCTCCTATTCGCCGTTCCAGCAGGGACAATATCCGCAAAAGGATCAGTACCCGACTGACGACGAGATGCGCCGCGACCTGGAGATCATGAGCAAGCTGACGGACAACATCCGCATCTACTCGGTCGACGGCTCGCTGCAAGACATCCCGAAACTGGCTGAAGAATTCGGCCTGCGCGTAACGCTGGGGATCTGGATCAGTCCCGATCAGGAACGCAACGAACGGGAAATCACCCGCGCCATCGAACTGGCCAACACCTCACGCAGTGTGGTGCGCGTGGTGGTCGGCAACGAAGCGATCTTCCGTAAGGAAATCACCGCCCAAGAGCTGAGCGTGCTGCTCGATCGCGTGCGCGCGGCGGTAAAAGTGCCGGTGACCACCTCCGAGCAATGGCACGTCTGGGAAGAACACCCGGAACTGGCCAAGCACGTTGACCTGATTGCGGCACACGTTCTGCCGTACTGGGAGTTCATTCCGGTCGACAAGGCCGGTCAGTTCGTTTTCGACCGCGCCCGCGATCTGAAAAAAATGTTCCCGAAAAAACCGTTGCTGCTCTCCGAGGTCGGCTGGCCGAGCAACGGTCGCATGCGCGGTGGCGCCGATGCGTCGCCCGCAGATCAGGCGATCTACCTGCGCACCCTGGTCAACAAGCTCAACCGCCAAGGCTTCAACTACTTCGTGATCGAAGCCTTTGACCAGCCGTGGAAGGCCAGCGATGAAGGTTCGGTGGGCGCGTACTGGGGCGTGTTCAACGCCGCGCGTCAGCAGAAATTCAACTTCGAAGGCCCGGTGGTCGCGATCCCGCAGTGGCGCGTGCTGGCGATCGGTTCGGTAGTGTTGGCGCTGTTGTCGCTGACCTTGCTGATGATCGACGGTTCGGCCCTGCGTCAGCGTGGGCGGATCTTCCTGACCTTTATCGCCTTCCTTTGCGGTTCGGTGCTGGTGTGGATCGGCTACGACTACAGCCTGCAATACAGCACGTGGTTCAGTTTGACCGTAGGGTTCCTGTTGGCGCTCGGTGCGCTCGGGGTGTTTATCGTCTTGCTGACGGAGGCGCATGAGCTGGCCGAAGCGGTGTGGATTCACAAGCGTCGGCGCGAGTTCCTGCCGGTCGAGGGCGACTCCAGCTATCGGCCGAAAGTCTCGATTCACGTGCCGTGCTACAACGAGCCGCCGGAGATGGTCAAACAGACCCTCGACGCCCTCGCCGCCCTCGATTACCCGGACTACGAAGTCCTGATCATCGACAACAACACCAAGGACCCGGCGGTCTGGGAACCGGTGCGCGACTACTGTGAAACCCTCGGCCCGCGCTTCAAGTTCTTCCACGTCTCGCCCCTGGCCGGGTTCAAGGGTGGCGCGCTGAACTACCTGATTCCGCACACCGCCAAGGATGCCGAAGTGATCGCTGTGATCGACTCCGATTACTGCGTGCACCCGAACTGGCTCAAGCACATGGTGCCGCACTTCGCCGACCCGAAAATCGCCGTGGTGCAGTCGCCGCAGGATTATCGCGACCAGAACGAAAGCACCTTCAAGAAGCTTTGCTACGCCGAATACAAAGGCTTCTTCCACATCGGCATGGTCACTCGTAACGACCGTGACGCGATCATCCAGCACGGCACCATGACCATGACCCGTCGTTCGGTCCTGGAAGAATTGGGCTGGGCCGACTGGTGCATCTGTGAAGACGCCGAACTCGGTCTGCGCGTGTTCGAAAAAGGCCTGTCGGCGGCGTATTACCACGACAGCTACGGCAAGGGTCTGATGCCGGATACGTTTATCGACTTCAAGAAGCAGCGTTTCCGTTGGGCTTACGGCGCGATCCAGATCATCAAGCGCCACACCGGCAGCCTGTTGCGCGGCAAAGACACTGAGCTGACCCGTGGCCAGCGCTACCACTTCCTCGCGGGTTGGTTGCCGTGGGTCGCGGACGGCATGAACATCTTCTTCACCGTCGGCGCGCTGTTGTGGTCGGCGGCGATGATCATCGTGCCGCAACGGGTCGATCCGCCGCTGCTGATCTTCGCGATCCCGCCACTGGCGCTGTTCGTGTTCAAGGTCGGCAAGATCATCTTCCTCTACCGTCGCGCCGTCGGCGTGAACCTGAAAGATGCCTTCTGCGCGGCACTGGCCGGGCTGGCGTTGTCGCACACCATCGCCAAAGCGGTGCTGTACGGCTTCTTCACCAGCAGCATTCCGTTCTTCCGCACGCCGAAAAACGCCGACAACCACGGTTTCTGGGTGGCGATTTCCGAAGCGCGGGAAGAGCTGTTCATCATGCTGTTGTTGTGGGGCGCGGCGCTGGGGATCTACCTGGTCAACGGCATGCCGAGCAACGACATGCGTTTCTGGGTGGTGATGTTGCTGGTGCAGTCGCTGCCGTATCTGGCGGCGCTGATCATGGCGTTCCTGTCGTCGCTGCCAAAACCTGCGGCCAAGCCTGAGCCGGCGCCGGTCGTCTAAATCCTCATCGATGCACTAAACGGCGGCCAATGGTCGCCGTTTTGCTTTAAGATAACCGCCATTTTGCGGGGCTTGGCGTGATACGCGGTGTAACCGACCGAACCCAATCCCTGTGGGAGCGAGCTTGCTCGCGAAGGCTTTGTAACATTCAACCCTTATGTTGCCTGATACACCGCATTCGCGAGCAGGCTCGCTCCCACAGTGGCCCTCGCTCAAATTCATGATCCCGGAGTTTTCCATGACGGCCCACGCCGACCTTTCGCCGACCCTCCAACTCGCCATCGACCTGATCCGCCGTCCGTCCGTGACGCCGGTCGACGCCGATTGCCAGAAGCAGATGATGCAGCGCCTGGGCGATGCCGGCTTCAGCCTCGAGCCGATGCGCATCGAAGATGTGGATAACTTCTGGGCGACCCACGGCACCAACGACGGCCCGGTACTGTGCTTCGCCGGCCACACCGACGTGGTGCCGACCGGCCCGGTCACCGCGTGGCAGATCGACCCGTTCAACGCACTGATCGACGAACACGGCATGCTCTGCGGCCGTGGCGCGGCGGACATGAAAGGCAGCCTGGCGTCGATGACCGTCGCCGCCGAGCGTTTCGTCGCCGACTACCCGAACCACAAGGGCAAGGTCGCGTTTCTGATCACCAGCGACGAAGAAGGCCCGGCGCACCACGGCACCAAGGCAGTGGTCGAGCGCTTGGCCGCGCGTAATGAGCGTCTGGACTGGTGCATCGTCGGCGAACCGTCGAGCACCACGCTGGTTGGCGACGTAGTGAAGAACGGCCGTCGCGGCTCGCTCGGCGCCAAGCTCACGGTCAAAGGCATTCAGGGTCACGTCGCCTATCCGCATCTGGCGAAGAATCCGATCCACCTCGCCGCTCCAGCGCTGGCCGAACTGGCCGCCGAGCATTGGGATCACGGCAACGATTTCTTCCCGCCGACCAGTTTCCAGATCTCCAACGTCAACTCCGGCACCGGCGCGACCAACGTGATCCCGGGCGATCTGGTGGCGGTGTTCAACTTCCGTTTCTCCACCGAATCGACCGTCGAAGGCCTGCAGAAGCGCGTCGCCGATATTCTCGACAAACACGATCTGGACTGGCACATCGACTGGGCGCTGTCCGGCCTGCCGTTCCTCACCGAACCGGGTGCGCTGCTCGACGCGGTGTCGGCAAGCATCAAGGACATCACCGGTCGCGAGACCAAGGCGTCGACCAGCGGCGGCACCTCCGATGGCCGCTTTATCGCGACCATGGGCACGCAAGTGGTTGAACTGGGCCCGGTCAACGCGACCATTCACCAGGTCAACGAACGCGTGCTGGCAGCCGATCTCGATGTGCTGACCGAGATCTACTACCAGACCCTGATCAAGTTGCTCGCCTGATGCTCGCTTGCCCCATCTGCAGTGAACCGCTGAATGCGGTGGATAACGGCGTGGTCTGCCCCGCCGGCCACCGCTTCGACCGTGCACGCCAGGGTTACCTGAACCTGCTGCCGGTGCAGCACAAGAACAGCCGCGATCCTGGCGACAACCAGGCGATGGTCGAAGCGCGCCGCGACTTCCTGAACGCTGGCCATTACGCGCCGGTGGCCAAGCGTCTGGCCGAACTGGCAGCGAGTTATGCACCGGATCGCTGGGTCGACATCGGTTGCGGCGAGGGTTATTACACCGCGCAGATCGCCGAGGCCCTGCCGAACGCAGATGGCTATGCGCTGGACATCTCTCGCGAGGCGGTCAAACGTGCCTGCAAACGCAACCCGGCAATCACCTGGTTGATCGCCAGCATGGCCCGCGTGCCGCTGGCGTCGGGCAGTTGCCAATTTCTCGCCAGTGTTTTCAGTCCGCTGGACTGGGAAGAAGCCAAGCGTCTGCTCAGTGTCGGCGGCGGTTTGATGAAAGTCGGTCCGACCAGCGGCCATCTGATGGAACTGCGCGAGCGCCTGTACGACGAAGTGCGCGAATACACCGACGACAAGCATCTGGCTCTGGTACCGCAAGGCATGGCGCTGGCACACAGTGAAACCCTGGAATTCAAACTGACGCTGGACAAGCCCGAGGATCGCGCCAACCTGTTGGCGATGACACCCCACGGCTGGCGCGCCAGTGCCGAGCGTCGTGCGGCGGTGATCGAACAGGCCGAGCCGTTCGAGACCACCGTGTCGATGCGCTACGATTATTTCGTTCTTCAATAACTTTTGGTCTCGGGCGAGTGCCCGGGGCCGGCTAAATCCGCGAATGGATTTTTCAGACCCGCAGTGAGGACATCCATGCGCCAACCGGACATCGAGATTTACCTGAAAGACGCCGACGTCGACCACAAGGCCATTTCAGCCTGGCTGGGCGAAGCACTGGGCCCGTGCAGCGACTGGGTACAGAAAGGCCAGACCTACAAGTGCAAGGCCGGCAACGTGCCGGTGACCTGGTTGCCGAAAGCCGTGGGCAAGTGGAACAGCTTGTACCTGGAAAGCGATCAGACGCCATGGGACGACGACATCGCCTGCGCGCGTGCCGCGTTTGCCGCGCTGAACGTGGAAGTGCGTTGCGCACCGGGGACGTGGGTCGAGGAAGAAGGTGAAGAGACGGCGGATCGCTGGATGCGCATCAGCGCCGATGGTGAAGAAGAAATCACCTGGAAAACCGCGTAACAACAGGCAACATAGATCCCATGTGGGAGCGAGCCTGCTCGCGAATGCGGTGTATCAGTCACCATTCATATCGACTGACACTACGCATTCGCGAGCAGGCTCGCTCCCACAGTGGTTTTCAGCGACTTACAGGCCTACAACGTCTTCCGCCTGCAAACCCTTCTCGCCAGTAATCACCGCGTACTCGACCTGCTGACCTTCGGTCAGCGACCGATGCCCTTCGCCGCGGATCGCGCGGTAGTGCACGAACACGTCCACCCCGTCTTCGCGCTGGATAAAGCCGTAGCCCTTGGCGTCGTTGAACCACTTCACGTTGCCGGTTTCACGTGTTGCCATCTGTTCATACTCCTTTTTTATTATTGAACAGGCTTTTCGCAGGAAAGCCTTTGCGGAACGTCAGCCTGCGTCCGACGTCCATAAAAGGGCCCCGGCGACAGACCGCCGAGTATATGACAGGCGCGAAAACTCTCAACAGGAGATTACTTCGCCGCTTTTTTGCCGATTTTCGGTGAATACGGCAAACTGTCGACCTCCCGAGCAAATGCTCGGTTTTATCCACTCACGCAGAAGCCGTATGACCCGTTCCCCGTTCCGCCGTCTTGTGTTTGGCACCTTGCGCCGACTGTTGTACCTCTGGGTCCGCTCGGAGACGATCAACCAGTCGTCGTTCACCCTCAACCTCGACCGCAGTCGTCCGGTGTTCTACGTCCTGCAAAACCCTTCGCTGACCGATCTGGCCGTGCTCGACACCGAGTGCACCAAGGCCGGCCTGCCGCGTCCGGTGCTGCCGGTGTCGGTGGGTTCGCTGATCGAACCGGCGGCGTTTTTCTACCTGACGCCGGACCCAGACTGGCTCGGTCGCCAGGACAAACGCGGCGCGCCGCCAACCCTGACTCGCCTTGTCAGCGCACTGACGCAGAACGCTGCTGAAGATGCGCAGATCATTCCGGTCAGCGTGTTCTGGGGCCAATCGCCGGACAGCGAAAACAGTCCGTGGAAGCTGTTGTTCGCCGACAGCTGGGCCGTCACCGGGCGCCTGCGTCGTCTGCTGAGCATCATTGTTCTCGGGCGTAAAACCCGCGTGCAATTCTCGGCGCCGATTCACCTGCGCGAGCTGATCGAGCACAACAAGGGCCACGAACGCACCGTGCGCATGGCCCAGCGAATCCTGCGCGTACACTTCCGTAATCTGAAAGCAGCGGTCATCGGCCCGGATATTTCCCACCGTCGCAACCTGGTCAAAGGTCTGCTCAACCAGCCACTGGTCAAGCAAGCGATCCTCGACGAAGCCGAGCGCGAAAACATCTCCGCGGAGAAAGCCAAGGCCCAGGCCCTGCGTTACGGCAACGAGATCGCCTCGGACTACACCTACACCGCGATCCGCTTCCTCGAAGTGGTGCTCAGCTGGTTCTGGAACAAGATCTACGACGGCATCAAGGTCAACCACATCGAAGGCGTGCAGAAGGTCGCCCAGGGTCACGAAGTGATCTACGTGCCGTGCCACCGCAGCCACATCGACTACCTGCTGCTCTCGTATTTGCTGTTCCGCAACGGCCTGACTCCGCCGCACATCGCCGCCGGGATCAACCTGAACATGCCGGTGATCGGCAGCCTGCTGCGCCGTGGCGGCGCGTTCTTCATGCGCCGCACGTTCAAGGGCAATCCGCTGTACACCTCGGTGTTTAACGAATACCTGCACACGCTGTTCACCAAAGGTTTCCCGGTCGAGTACTTCGTTGAGGGTGGGCGCTCGCGCACCGGGCGCATGCTGCAACCGAAAACCGGCATGCTCGCCATTACGATGCGCAGCTTCCTGCGTTCGTCGCGCATGCCGATCGTGTTTGTGCCGGTGTACATCGGTTACGAGCGCGTACTGGAAGGTCGCACCTACCTCGGCGAGCTGCGCGGGGCGAGCAAGAAGAAAGAATCGATCTTCGACATCTTCAAAGTCATCGGCGCGCTCAAGCAGCGTTTCGGTCAGGTCGCCGTCAACTTCGGCGAGCCGATCAAACTGGCGGAATTCCTCGACGCCGAGCAACCGGACTGGCGCCAACAGGAACTCGGCCCACAGTTCAAACCGGCGTGGCTCAACGAAACCACCAATCGTCTCGGCGAGAAAGTCGCGCAGCACTTGAACGAAGCGGCGGCGATCAACCCGGTCAACCTGGTGGCACTGGCACTGCTGTCGACCACGCGTCTGGCGCTGGATGATCGCGCCATGGCGCGGGTGCTCGATCTGTATCTGGCGCTGCTGCGCAAAGTCCCGTACTCGCCACACACCACGCTGCCGGAAGGTGATGGCCGCGCGCTGATCGAGCATGTGAAGGACATGGACCTGCTCGCCGAGCAGAACGATGCGCTGGGCAAGATTCTCTATCTGGACGAGCAGAACGCCGTCCTGATGACTTACTACCGCAACAACGTGCTGCACATCTTCGCCCTGCCGGCGCTGTTGGCGAGCTTCTTCCAGAGCGCCTCGCGCATGAGCCGCGAACAGATTCTGCGCTATACCCGCGCGCTGTATCCGTACTTGCAGTCGGAGCTGTTCATTCGCTGGACGCTGGACGAGCTGGACGGTGTGGTCGATCAGTGGCTGGAAGCATTCGTCGAGCAAGGCCTGCTGCGTTTCGAGAAAGATGTGTACCTGCGTCCGGCGCCAAGTTCGCGGCATTTTGTGTTGCTGACGCTGCTCTCGAAGAGCATCGCGCAGACCTTGCAGCGCTTCTACATGACCGTGTCCTTGCTACTCAACAGCGGCCAGAACAGCATCAGCGCCGAAGAGCTTGAAGACCTCTGCACCGTGATGGCCCAGCGCCTGTCGATCCTCCACGGCCTCAATGCCCCGGAGTTCTTCGACAAGAGCCTGTTCCGTCACTTCATCCAGACGATGCTCGACCTCGACGTGCTGCGGCGCGACGAGGCCGGAAAACTGAGTTATCACGAACTGCTCGGAGAACTCGCCGAAGGTGCGGCCAAACGCGTGTTGCCGGCGGAGATTCGCCTGTCGATCCGTCAGGTCGCGCTGCATCGCAGTGAGGATGCTGCCGATCAGGTCGTCACTCAACCCGAGATATGATGCAAACCTGGTGGGAGCGAGCCTGCTCGCGAAGACGGAGTGTCAGTCGACATCTTAGTGACTGAAATACCGCTTTCGCGAGCAGGCTCGCTCCCACATTGATAGGAGAATTCCCGATGAAAAAACTGACTCTGCTCGCCGCCGCTACGCTGCTCAGCGCCTGCCAATCGACCACACCTGCCGGCAAGGTCGGCCTCGACGGTGAAGTGTTCTACCTGCAGCGCATCGCCCTGCCACCGAGCGCGACCCTCAGCGTCAGCCTGCAAGACGTCTCGCTGGCCGATGCGCCTGCCGTCGTACTGGACGAGCAAAAAGGCCCGGTCAAAGGCCAGGTGCCGCTGCCCTTCCATTTGAGCTACGATCCGGCGCAGGTCAAACCGGGCCACCGTTATTCGGTAAGCGCGCGCATTGAAGTCAACGGCGAACTGATGTTCATCACCACCGAAAACCACGCCGTGCAACTCGACGGCAACGACCCGCAGCCGCTGAAAATCCGCGTCGACGCCGTTCGTTAATTCACTTTCTGCAACAAGGAAGCCGCCATGTTCCGCCCTACCCTTCGCTTCGCCGGCCTGTGCGCGGGCCTGATGATCTCCGCCAGCGCCATGGCCTTGTCGCTGAGTGACCTGTCGCAAAAAGACGCCACCGGTGGCCTCAAGGACGCTCTGACCCAAGGCGCACAAATCGCCGTCAAACAACTCGGCACCCCCGGCGGTTTCAGCAACAACCCCGACGTGAAGATCGAGCTGCCGGGCAAACTCGGCAAAGCCGCGAGCAAAATGAAAGCCTTCGGCATGGGCGCTCAGGTCGAAGAACTGGAAACCGCGATGAACAAGGCTGCCGAATCCGCCGTGACCCAGGCCCAGCCAATCCTCGTCGATGCCGTGAAGAAAATGAGCGTGGCAGACGCCAAAGGCATCCTCAGCGGCGGCAATGACTCGGCCACGCAATACCTCGATAAATCCAGCCGCGAACAGATCCGCGCCAAGTTCCTGCCGATCGTCAAGCAAGCGACCGACAAGGTTGGCGTAGCGCAGAAGTACAACTCGTTTGCTGGTCAGGCCGCGACGTTTGGCGTGGTGGACGCGAAGAGCGCCAACGTTGAAAACTACGTCACCGAACAAGCGCTGAATGGCTTGTTCGAGATGATCGGCAAACAGGAAGAAACCATCCGCCAGAACCCGGCCGCTGCGGCGACCAGTCTGGCGAAGAAGGTGTTCGGCACACTCTAAGCAGTCGCAACACGGGGGCGATTCGATTCGCTCCCGTGCTTCCCTCCACGTACAGAACTACGTAAAAAAAATACCCACTCCCGCCCCATCTTCCTTCTCTCAAAAAGCTGCAATTGGTCCAGCCCCTCCAGAGCCGAAGTCGCCTCGCTGTACGAGCAACCAAAATTTTCCGCCACATTATTCGCTGTGAACTCCTTCGCCTCCCCGTTTTTGGCCACCTCGTACAACGCACGTTGTTTTTCCGTGAGTTGATCAAAGAAGCCGCAGTTCTTCAGCCTGCGCTCGAACTCTTCGGTGCATCCCACGCTCTTGCGATAAACATCCGTAAACCCCAGCACCGCTCGCTGAATGACCGAACACTGGAATTCGATGAAATAAGTCAGATCCAGTTCATCCGCCTCGGTATGCAGGTATGAACGTCCATATTTCACTGGCGCATTACGCAGTAACAAACTGATCGCGATGTAGCGAAACGCCGCAAACTCGTTCTTGAACATGAACCAGTAAAACAACGCCCTGGCGACTCGCCCGTTGCCGTCGCGAAAGGGATGCTCGTAACCCAAGGCAAAGTGCAGCGTGATCGCCTTGATCAGTGGATGCAGGTAGCTCGTCTCTTGCGGTGAGCCTTCGGGCAGATTGATCCAGTGCGACAGTCGCTCAAGCCGCGACACCAATCCTGCTGCAGGTGGCGGCCGGTGCACGGTGTTGCCCGCCCCGTCCTGAACGACCACTTCATCATTGCTCCTGAACACCCCGGGGGAATACTGCTCGTCATCGATGCCCTCGACCCCCACCCGATGAATCGCCGTAATCAACTCCACGCTCATGGGTTCGTAACGCCTCTCCCAGGCGAAATTCATCATCCGGTAATTCCCCATCACCATGCGTTCATCCGGAGTGCGGGGCTGGCGCTGCTGCTTGAGCATGTCCTTGGCCACACGCGTAGTGGTTGCTGCGCCTTCCAACTGGCTACTGGCAATCGCTTCATCTTCGATAAGATCGTTCAGCAGGCAACTGAAATGCGCCCGTTCGCCAATCTGACTGGTCATGTATTCCAGCGCGGCCGTACTGGCCTGTCGATCCACGATGGAGATGGTTTTCTGTGCCAACGGCGTCAACAGATACTTGCCCCACTGCACAGGCTCGCCCAGTGGCAGAAGGTTAATGTATTGGGCCGCCCGCGCCTTCTTGACCAACGCCCAGCACAGTCTGGCATCCAGCCCCGCCGCCCAGCGATAACGTAACGCTTCAAATGGCAGATAACGACCTTGATCATCGAGCGGCTTGAGCAGCGCAAGATAATCCTCCAGACGATGCTTGTGGGGAGGGCGCACCAACAAGTCGAAAACGGGGTCGGTTCTGCCTTTCAATGCTGGCGGCTTTTTCATCAAGACAAACTCAGGAACGCTGGAAGCAGAGGCTGGAGTACAGCATCCGAGGCACCAAGGCTCAATATCGGAGGTTTCTGAAAAAGATGTAGGAAGTGGCGGAGACAGAGCGGGTTATGGATAGTCAGCTAGAGACTGGTCGGCTACCAGGCCGCCTTCGCGAGCAGGCTCGCTCCCACAATTGGCTTGGGTGTATGCAGGTAGAGATTGGGCGGCTGTCAGGACCTCATCGCGAGCAGGCTCACTCCTACATTTGGATTGCGTACATCTGCAGAAAACAGGTCGGCTGTCAGGCCGCCTTCGCAAGCAGGCTCACTCCTACATTTGGATTGCGTACATCTGCAAAAAACAGGTCGGCTGTCAGGCCGCCTTCGCGAGCAGGCTCACTCCTACATTTGGATTGCGTACATCTGCAAAAAACAGGTCGGCTATCAGGCCGCCTTCGCGAGCAAGCTCGCTCCCACAGAAGAGCAAGAGCAGATCGCTTCTGCTCTTCACCACTCAACAGGATGAGCGTTAGCTCGGCTGCAGCTTTTGATCTTAGAGCCCGTCGGCAGGCTGAGTGGAGGGATTGATCCGGGGGTGGGAGCGCAGCGACCGTTCGACGAAGTCGAACACATCGAGAGGAGGTGCAGCGAAGCAAACCGTAGGCGATGCCCCCGGATCGATCCCGGAGCGAAGGGACCCCGAGCCTCAGCGAGGGGCCGAACGTCAGGGCAAAGCCTTTTGGGTTACCTTTTCGGCGTTTGGAAAAGGTGACTCGCTGTAAGAGCGAAACCGCCAGCGGCAGCACCCGAAGCAAAGGATATTCACAAAAAACAACCAGAGCATGGTCGGCCCAAAGGCCGCCACGCTACCCACAAATCAAACGGAGTCTTTGCGAACCCTGAACCAAGCCGCATACAACGCCGGCAAAAACAACAGCGTCAACGCGGTCGCAACAATCAACCCCCCCATGATCGCCACCGCCATCGGCCCAAAAAACACACTCCGCGACAACGGAATCATCGCCAAAACCGCCGCCAACGCCGTCAACACAATCGGCCTGAAGCGTCGAACCGTAGCCTCGATAATCGCCTGCCAAGGCTTAAGCCCCGAGGCAATATCCTGTTCGATCTGATCCACCAGAATCACCGAGTTGCGCATGATCATCCCGGACAACGCAATCGTCCCCAACATCGCCACAAACCCGAACGGCTGGCGGAACACCATCAAGAACAACGTCACCCCGATCAAGCCCAATGGCGCCGTCAAAAACACCATCGCCGTGCGCGAAAAACTGCGCAACTGCACCATCAGCAGGGTCAGCACCACGACAATGAACATCGGCACACCGGCATTCACCGACTTCTGCCCACGCTCGGAATCCTCCACCGTACCGCCGACATCCAGCAGATAACCATCGGGCAATTCGGCGCGAATCGAATCCAGCGTCGGCATGATCTGCTTCACCAGCGTCGCCGGCTGTTCCTTGCCATAAATATCCGCCCGCACGGTCACGTTCGGCAGACGATTGCGGTGCCAGATAATCCCCTCCTCAAAGCCATATTCAAGGGTAGCAATTTGCGACAACGCCACACTGCGACCGTTATCCGTAGGCACCGCCAAGCTCGGCAACAACGACAATTCGGTACGCTCATGCACCGTGCCGCGCAGCAGAATCTCGATCAACTCATTGTCTTCGCGATACTGACTGACACTCGACCCGGTCAACGAACTCTGCAGGAATTTCGCCAGATTGGCCGTGCTCACACCCAACGCCCGGGCACGATCCTGATCGATATTCAGGTACACGACCTTGCTCGGCTCTTCCCAATCCAGATGCACATTGACCACATGCGGATTCTCGCGAACCTTGGCCGCCACTTTGCGCGCCAACGCCCGGACTTCTTCGATGTGTTCACCAGTGACGCGGAACTGCACCGGATAGCCAACTGGCGGACCGTTTTCCAGGCGCGTAACCCGCGAACGCAGCGTCGGGAACTGCTCGTTAAGTGTTTCAATCAGCCAGGTGCGCAGCGCTTCACGCTCTTCGATGGTCTTCGCCAACACTACAAACTGCGCGAAGCTTGCTGCCGGCAATTGCTGATCGAGCGGCAGATAGAAACGCGGCGATCCGGTGCCAACATAGGCGACGTAGTTGTCGATGCCGGCGTGATCCTTGAGCATCGCCTCAAGCCGTTTGACCTCACCGGTGGTATTGGCCAGTGAAGCGCCTTCGGCGAGCTTCAGGTCGACCATCAACTCCAGTCGATTTGAGGCCGGGAAGAATTGCTGCGGGACAAAGCGGAACAACATCACCGAGGCAATAAACAGCCCCACCGTCAGCACGATCACAGTCTTGCGGTGCGCCACGCACCACTCCACCAAGCGCCGAACGCGCTGATAGAACGGCGTGCCATACGGATCAGCCTGACCATCGGCGGTACCGTGTTTGGCCGCATGAATTTTCGCCAGATCCGGCAGGAGTTTTTCCCCCAGATACGGCACAAACATCACCGCCGCCACCCACGAAGCGAGCAGCGCAATTGTGACAACCTGGAAGATCGAGCGGGTGTATTCGCCAGTGCCGGACTGCGCCGTGGCAATCGGCAGAAACCCGGCGGCAGTGATCAATGTGCCGGTGAGCATCGGGAACGCGGTGCTGGTCCAGGCGTAGCTCGCCGCGCGGATGCGGTCGAAACCCTGCTCCATTTTTATCGCCATCATTTCCACAGCGATGATCGCGTCGTCCACCAGCAAGCCCAGCGCCAGCACCAACGCGCCAAGGGAGATCTTGTGCAGGCCGATGCCGAGGTAATACATGCAGGCGAAAGTCATCGCCAACACCAGCGGAATGGTCAGCGCCACAACCATGCCGGTGCGCACGCCGAGGGAGAAGAAGCTCACCAGCAACACGATCGCCAGCGCTTCGACGAGTACCTGAACGAACTCACCGACCCCGGTTTTCACCGCCGCCGGTTGATCAGACACCTTGCGCAATTGCATGCCGGCCGGAAGGTTTTTCTGGATGCGCGAGAACTCGCCTTCCAGTGCTTTACCGAGCACCAGAATGTCACCGCCGTCCTTCATCGCCACAGCCAGACCGATCGCGTCTTCGCCCATGAAACGCATGCGCGGCGCCGGTGGGTCGTTAAAACCACGACGCACATCGGCGACATCAGAGATGCGGAACGTACGATCAGCGACGCGGATCGGGAAGTTTTTTATCTCATCGACTGTCTGAAAATTCCCCGAGACCCGTAGCTGCAATCGCTCGCTACCGGTTTCAAAGAATCCAGCCGTGGACACCGCGTTCTGCTCTTGCAGCGCTTGTTGCACGGCCGCCAGCGGCAAACCGAGAGTGGCCAGTTTGACGTTGGACAGTTCGACCCAGATTTTCTCGTCCTGCAAACCGAGCAAGTCGACCTTGCCGACATCCTTGACCCGTTGCAGCTGGATCTGGATGCGATCGGCGTAATCCTTGAGCACCGCATAATCGAAACCGTCACCGGTCAGCGCATAGATATTGCCGAACGTGGTGCCGAACTCATCGTTGAAAAACGGCCCCTGAATATCCGGCGGCAAGCTCTGGCGAATATCACTGACCTTCTTGCGCACCTGATACCAGAGGTCGGGAATTTCCTTGGAGTGCATCGAGTCGCGGGCAATGAACGTGACTTGCGATTCGCCTGGGCGCGAGAACGACACGATGCGCTCGTACTCGCCGGTTTCCATCAGTTTCTTTTCAATACGCTCGGTGACCTGCCGCGAGACTTCCTGCGCGGTCGCCCCCGGCCAACGGGTCTGAATGACCATGGCCTTGAAGGTGAACGGCGGGTCTTCACTCTGGCCGAGTTTGGTGTAGGACAAGGCGCCGACGATGGCCAGCAAAAGCATCAGGAACAGGACGATCTGGCGATTACGCAGCGCCCATTCGGAAAGGTTGAAGCGCATCGGGGATTACTCCTTGTCCGCCAGATTGACCACACGGTTGGAGCGATCCACGGGGCGCACCTGCTGCCCTTCGAGCAACACATGCACGCCAGCCGCCACCACCCAGTCGCTGGCGTTCAAGCCTTCGAGCACCGGCACGCTTTTCTCGCCGAACGGGCCGATGCGCACCGGGGTTTTCTTCAAGGTGTTGTTGCCGTTGACGACCCAGACGTAAGTCGCGCCGTTTTCCGCGGTGAGTGCCGACAACGGCACTGACAGGGAAACGTTATCGGCCGATTGCACAAACACGCGGGCGCTCTGGCCCAGTTCGGCCGGGACTTTGCCGCTGGTGAAAGCGATGCGCGCGGCGAAGGTGCGCGAGCGCGGATCGGCGGCGGGCGACAATTCGCGGATTTGCCCGGCGAAGCGCTGGTTCTGCTGCGTCCACAACTCAACGGTCACTGGCTGACCGACCTTGAAGCGGCCGAAACTCTGCTCCGGCAGGCTGATCAGCACTTCGCGCTCGCCGTCAGTGGCGAGGGTAAACACGGTTTGCCCGGCGGCGACGACCTGCCCCACCTCGACTGAACGTTTGGCCACCACGCCATCCTGTGGCGCACGCAGCACCGCGTAACTGGCCTGATTGGTCGATACGTTGAATTCGGCTTTGATTTGTTTAAGGCGGGCTTCACCGGAACGGTAAAGGTTTTCGGCGTGATCGTAGGCCGAGCGGCTGACCATTTGCCGATCCATCAACGTCTTGTAGCGATCACGCTCAGCGCGGACCAGATTGAGATTGGCCTCAGCGGCGGCGACCTGGGCACGGGTGGCTTCCAGTTGCAGCCGCACATCCTGTGGATCGAGTTCAGCGAGCGGCTGATCGGCCTTCACACGTTGACCTTCATCGACCAGTCGTCGGCTGACTTTGCCGCCAATACGGAACGCCAGATCGGGTTCGTAACGGGCACGCACCTCGCCCGGATAACTTTCCATCGCCTGCGCCGAAGGCTCTGGCTGCACCACCATGGCCGGTCGCACGGTGACTGGCGTCGCCTCTTCCTGACCGCATGCGGACAATAACAACGCCAGACTCGCTGGCAACGCAAAGGACAACGCATGGCGGAACATGGTGACGGACCTTTCGCTAATGGTGCTTGGAATAATTATACTGGCGGGTATGTTATTAATAGCAAACTCACCAGTCCAGTATTAAAAGCGAAGAATGTCGAACAATCCTTCAGCTCCAAACGGCCCGGGCCGCCCCAAGGATCTGGCCAAGCGCCAGGCGATCCTCGACGCGGCGAAAATTCTGTTTCTGAGTCATGGCTATGCCAACACCAGCATGGACGCGGTCGCCAGCGAGGCTGGCGTGTCTAAGCTGACGGTCTACAGCCATTTCAACGACAAGGAGACGCTGTTCTCCGCCGCCGTGGTGGCCAAATGCGAGGAGCAACTACCACCGTTGTTCTTCGAATTGCCCGAAGGCATCGCCGTGGAAAATGTGTTGCTGAACATTGCGCGAGGCTTTCACCACCTGATCAACAGCGATGAATCGGTGAATCTGCACCGATTGATCATGGCCCTCGGCAGTCAGGATCCGAACTTGTCGCTGATCTTCTTCGAGGCCGGCCCGCAGCGCATGGTGCAAGGCATGGAGCGGCTGTTGACGCGCATCCACGAAACGGGCGCGCTGAGCATTGATCTGCCACGCAATGCCGCCGAGCATTTCTTTTGCCTGATCAAGGGTGCGGGGAATTTTCGTTTGTTGTATGGCTGTGGGGAGCCGTTGACTGAAGAGGCAGCGGAAAGCCATGTGCAGGAAGTTGTAGCGTTGTTTATGCGTGCTTACAGGCCCTGACTTTTAAGGTGCCTGAGCGGACGCCTTCGCGAGCAGGCTCGCTCCCACAGTTGAAATGCATTCCAAGGTGGGAGCGAGCCTGCTCGCGAATAGCAGCGACTCGGTCTTAGGGTTTTAGCGCTTTCTTCGGGTAGATGTCATAGCGGCTCGATTTGCCATCCAGCGCATGACTCGGCTTCGGCCCCTCAATGCACGGCGCCTTGCGAGGGCGCTTGACCACCACCCGGTGCGTCGCCAACGCCAGCGCAGCCTGCAACAGCGCCGGCGCATCCGGATCATCGCCCACCAGCGGCCGGAACAGGCGCATTTCCTTTTTCACCAGCGCGGTCTTCTCGCGATGGGGAAACATCGGATCGAGATAAATCACCTGCGGCGGCTCACCTTCCCAGTTCTGCATGACTTCAATGGAGTTGCCCTTGAGCAACTTCATCCGCGCCACGATCGGCGCCACATCGAAATCTTCCGCCGCGCGCGCCAGACCATCCTCCAGCAAAGCGCCAATCAGCGGCTGGCGCTCGATCAGGCTCATTTCGCAACCGAGACTGGCCAGCACGAACGCATCCTTGCCCAGCCCCGCCGTGGCATCCAGCACCCGCGGGCGCACACCTTGGGCGATACCGACAGCCTTGGCGATCATCTGCCCGCTGCCGCCGCCGTATAGGCGACGATGCGCCGCGCCGCCCTCAACGAAGTCAACGCGCACCGGCCCCGGTGCGTCCGGGCCAAGCTGTTGCAGCTGCAAACCCTGCTCGCCGACCTGCAAGGCAAACTCGCCGTCCGCCACTTCAAGCGGCAGGCCCAGACGCTCGGCCCACTGCTGCGCTGGCGCTTCAAACGTCGCGCCGAGGGCTTCGACATGGATGCGGCAGGCCGCGGGTTGCTCAATCATGGAAAACACGCTCAAAAATTCAAGGAGCGGCAAAAACCGCCGATAACTCATTCAACGCGCATTTTGCCAGAGCTGAGCGTCAACCGAAAAAAATGTCAGGCATTCTTCCCACATCGATTGGCTACATCTCGCCCCATGGCGACTTTAGCCGTCACAACACTCAAGCACTGAGCGGCGTCAGTCATCTGTGGCAGGATTTCTTTGCCCAGGCGCTGGCCGAACAGACGAGTGAAGTGGTGCCTGCCTGCGGCACGTTTCCGCCGGTTGACCTGAGCAGCCCGGAAGAGCCGACCATCGGCAGCGAGCTGCACGCGCACATCGTCAGCCAGCGCGAGTGTGATGTGGTGGAAACCGAGGTGCGTCCGCCGGAACCGCTGTTCCTGCCGATCGCCGAATTCGAAATGGACTTGCTGGACAAACCCTTCCCGCCGTTCCCGCCAGAAGAACTGAAAGCTCAGCAAGAGCAACAGGATTTCGACAGCAGCTGGGTGCGTCCGGTGGTGATCAACAATGGTCAACCCGTTCCAGAGCCGGGCCCGGCGCCGCAGAAGAAGCCGCTGTACCTGCCGATTGCCGAGTTCGACCTTGACCTGCTGCAAAAGCCCTACCCGCCGTTCCCGCCGGAAGAAATCGTCGAGCAACAGAAGGCGCTGGACTTCGATAACGGCTGGGCCCGCCCGATCGTTCTGCAGAACCTGCGCCTCGCCGCGTAACCCTCAGCGACACACGCTCCAACGCCCGACATCGACATGAAAATGATTGCGGTGGGCGGCGTTGTAATCCGGACTCAACACCACACTGAACGCCTCGCAGGCGCCATCGCGCACCTGACGGAGAAACTGCGCGTCCTGATTTTGCTTGGGCCAATCCTTGAGCACACTGATGCTACGGCCGTCGGCCAGACGAAACCCGGCAATGTCCAGCGCATCGGCACTGGCATGACGGCTGAGCGCTCCGCTCTCGCGGTTGTAGACATTGCGACAAGCGAAGCTGCCGAGGTGATCGAGGCGTGCGACCTTCTGGCCGTACACAGACTGAGCGGCGGGCTGCAGCGAATGGTGCTCGAACATCGCGTAGGCCACCGCCAGCGGACAACTGGCGAGGAAACTGCTGCTCAACGCCACCTCACCGCCTTGCACACGCAGGGCACCGATCAGCGGACATTTGGCGTCAGGGCTGTCGGATTGACGTGTGACGCGCAGTTTGGAGCTGCTTAACGCCTGGGCGCAGAGTTCAGGATCACTGCGCAAGCGCATCAGCTTGTAACCGGTCAGCCAGTTAGGCGCGGCTTGCACGTCCAGCGGTGCCCACGGATTCCACTGCGGCGGGACTTCAAGCCAACCGCGCCAGACACTGATCGAGCCGCCGCCGGTGATCAGCAGCACGGTGAGTGCAATCCATCGCCCCATGCTCAGCCTTTGAAGAACTGATTGGCCCTGGCGTACGGCATCGACTGCGAAGTAAAGCCGAAGGTGCCGGATTGCTGGATCTCTTCAGCGGCGCGGAAAAATTCGCCGAAAGCCGCCAATGCCAGTGCCGAACCGGTGCTGATGCGGCGCACGCCCATTTCTTGAAGTTCCTGCACAGTCAGTTTCAAACCACCGGACATCAGCACATTGACCGGTTTCGGCGCCACCGCGCGCACCACTGCCAGTACTTCTTCGGCGTTGCGCAAACCAGGCGCGTACAACACGTCTGCGCCGGCCTCGGCGAAGGCCTGCAAGCGGCGGATGGTGTCGTTGATGTCGGGATTGCCGTGCAGATAATTTTCCGCGCGGGCAGTCAGGATGAAGGGAAATGGCAGCGTGCGCACCGCCGCGACGGCCGCTTCGATTCGGGCCACGGCATGTTCGAAGCAATAAATCGGCGCATCCGGGCGGCCCGTCGCGTCTTCGATCGAACCACCAACCGCACCCGCCTCTGCTGCACGAATCAGGCTTTTTGCGGCCTCGGCCGGATCATCGGCAAAACCGTTTTCCAGATCCACCGCCACTGGCAGATCCGTCGCGGCAACAATCGCGCGGACATTGGCCAGTGTCTCATCAAGGCTCAACGCACCGTCAGCCTTGCCCTGGGAAAACGCATAGCCAGCGCTGGTGGTCGCCAAGGCCTGATAGCCGAGACTCGCGAGCATTTTTGCCGATCCGGCGTCCCACGGATTGGGAATGACGAAAATCCCCGAACGTTCATGCAGGGCTTTGAAGGCGTGGGCCTTACGGGTTTGTTCTTGAAGGGCTGAGGCGTCCATCGGCAGGCTCCCGGGCAGGAAAAATTCCGCCTCAGAGCAGGTCAAGCTGCTCGGCGGCGGGTTCTCTGTATAGCTCAGGCAGCGCTGGCAGGCCAGGCAAACGTTGCATCAATTGTGCGTGAAAACGTTGCGCCAGTTTCGCCGCCAACAGGTTGTCGGCGGTGTGCAGGAAGATGTACGGCGCGCGGCCCTCTTCGATCCAGTCGGCGATTTTCGCCACCCACGGCACGAGGAACGTGTCGTTGGCCTCAAGTTCGGGATGGCCAATGAAGCGCACTTGCGGGAATTGCGTGAACGCCGCCGGACGCGTCGGCACTCGCGGCTTTTTCGATTGCGCGTGGATGACCGAAGATTCGGTCGACAGGCAGCTGAACAGCGCACGTGGATCAAGGCAAATGCGCTCGACACCACGGTCGAGCAACAAGCGATTCAGCAGGCGTTCGCTCTCGCCCTTGGCGAAGAACTGCTCATGCCGCACTTCGACCGCCAACGGACAGTCCAGCGCATCAATGAACGCCGCCAGTTCCGGCAGCCGCTGCGGTGTGAAGCTTTTCGACAATTGCAGCCACAACGGCGAGACACGCTGGCCGAGTGGCTTGAGTAATTGCAGAAAGGTTTCGGCTGCGGTCAGCTGCTCGCGCAGGTCGCCGCTGTGGCTGATGTCGCCGGGGAATTTGGCGGTGAAGCGAAAGTGTTCGGGCATCACCTCGGCCCAACGCTGCACGGTGGCGGGCGAAGGGCTGGCGTAGAAGGTCGTGTTGCCTTCAACGGCATTGAACACTTGCGAATAGAGACCGAGGAAATCGGAGGTTTTGGCGTCTACCGGGTACAGATACTCGCGCCAGGCGTTTTCGCTCCAGGACGGGCAACCGAGGTAGTAAGGCAGATCCATCAGATGTACAGATCGAGGCCCAGCACGTCTGCATCCCAATCGACAAAACCGGCAGTGCTCAGGTAGCTGGCCAGGGCCATGGCTACGCTTTTTTTCATCGCACGGTGGTAAATCATGTCTTGTTGACGGGCAGGCAGATTGCTCAGGCGTTGCGCGGCGGCTTTGGCAGCAGCGCGTGCAGCCATTTGCTCTTCGGTCGGAAACTCCAGCTCGCCGTCGATATCGTCGACGGATTCATCCAGCGCCACATTGCCTTTGCGAGGCTTGCGCTTGATGGGGTAGGACTGAGAGGAAAGGCCGTCTATACGCATAATTTCATGCTCGGTATCGATGATGGCAATTTAGCGGCACTTGACCGACTTAGCAAACCGCCGAGTGATAACTAGAACACATAAAGCGCAAAAGGTTTAAAGCGAGGGGTTACAAACTGACGATTGGCGACAGTAGATCAAAAGATCGCAGCCTTCGGCAGCTCCTACAGTTGGAATGCAATCTCTGTAGGAGCTGCCGAAGGCTGCGATCTTTTAAAGGCTCAGCGAGCCTTGGGCGTGGCGACTTTGTCGCGCAGGTAAACCGGTTGTGCGTCGTCCGCCGGGATCGACTCGCCGCGCTCCCAGGCGAAGCGCGCCAGGGCCAGCAGGTCTTCGGCGTGGGGCAGCATGCCGGCGTCGGAGCCCTTCAGATTTACGGCGATGCGCTCGGCATAACCCCAACCGGTGCCGGCACCGAACCAGTCGCCACTGGCATCGGCCGGCAGCGTCGCGACTTCCGGGGGCAGTACCGCTTCGGCACCAACAAGACGCATCTCCCCTGCCGTCTCTCGGTAGCAGCCCCAGTACACTTCATCCATCCGCGCATCAATGGCCGCCGCGACCTGGCCGACACCGTGCTCACGCAACGCACGCTGCGCCAGCACCGCCAGGTTGGACACCGGCAGCACTGGACGATCCAGCGCGAACGCCAGCCCCTGCACCACACCAATGGCAATCCGCACGCCGGTAAACGCGCCCGGTCCGCGACCGAAGGCAATCGCATCGACCGCTTGCAACGTGGTGCCGGCATCGGCCAGTAGTTGCTGGATCATCGGCAGCAGCTTCTGCGCGTGCAGGCGCGGGATCACCTCGTAATGGCTCGTGACCTTGCCGTCATGCAGCAAGGCAACGGAGCAAGCTTCAGTCGCGGTGTCCAGGGCCAGCAAGGTACTCATCGATGTTTCCAAAACAGGGGTGGGGAAAAGTGCGTCAGTATAAACAACTACGGCCCGCAAGCGGGCCGTGGATGATGCAGCCGATCAGACTTTTCAGCTCAGCGCGGCCAGCACCTTGGCGGTGATCGCATCGACCGAACCAACGCCCGGGATGTGGCTGTACTTGGGCTTGCCAGCGTTTTTGGCGGACAGGCTCTGATAGAACTCCACCAAAGGCTTGGTCTGCGAATGGTAGACCGACAGGCGATGACGCACGGTTTCTTCGGTGTCGTCCTTGCGCTGTACCAGCTCTTCGCCGGTGATATCGTCTTTACCAGCGATTTTCGGCGGGTTGTAGACGATGTGGTAAACGCGGCCGCTGGCTTCGTGAACACGACGACCGGCGATGCGTTGCACGATTTCTTCGTCTTCAACAGCGATTTCAACTACCGCGTCCAGTTCAACGCCGGCAGTAACCAGTGCTTCAGCCTGTGGAATGGTGCGCGGGAAACCGTCGAACAGGAAGCCGTTGGCGCAGTCAGGCTGAGCGATACGATCCTGAACCAGTGCGATGATCAGGTCATCCGACACCAGGCCGCCGGCATCCATGATGCTCTTGGCTTGAACGCCCAGTGGAGTGCCAGCCTTGACCGCTGCACGCAGCATGTCGCCGGTGGAGATTTGCGGAATGCCGAATTTTTCGGTGATGAACTTAGCCTGAGTACCTTTACCGGCCCCGGGAGCTCCCAGCAGAATGACGCGCATTAGATGTGCTCCTCAATTTTTTTATAAAAAGCTTTTACAAAACAAAGGATTCGCCGCTTGGGACGAATCCTGAAAATACGGGTCGTGGCCGCACAAACGGCCAAAGGCTGATCAAGATACACAGCAGGCTGCGCCCACACAAGACGCCAAAAGTCGGAGAAACCGACGCCCCCCGCGACCTCGCGACGCGGTAACCCAAGTCGCAACCCCATCATTAACTGTCGCCTGGCGGCACTTTGCGCCGTCAGGCAAAGCGGCATCCGCCCTTTATTGCCGGTGCCGTGCGACACGACAAAAACGTTAGCCGGTATTTCGCAAACCGGCGGCAATCCCCGCCACAGACACCAGCAACGCCTGTTCCACCGGGCTGCCCTGCTCGACATCCTGCTGCCGCGAGCGGGCCAGCAGTTCGGCCTGCAACAGATGCAGCGGGTCGAGGTAGGTGTTGCGCAAGCGGATGAATTCAAGGGTGTCCGGGCTATGTGCCAGCAGCTGCGACTGGCCAGTCAGGCCAAGCACCACCGTGCACGCCTGCGACAATAGGTCGCGTAACTGCGCGCCCAACGGCAGCAAGTCCGGCTCCACCAGACGCTGATCGTAGGACAGTGCGATGTCCGCATCAGCCTTGGCCAGGACCATTTCCAGCATGTCGATACGGGTGCGGAAGAACGGCCATTGCTCGCGCATCTGCCCGAGCAGTTCGCCTTCACCGCGTTCCAGTGCTTTGCTCAGCGCCGACTCCCAGCCGAGCCACGCCGGCAGCATCAACCGTGTTTGCGTCCAGCCGAAGATCCACGGGATCGCCCGCAGGCTTTCGATGCCGCCCGCGCGACGTTTGGCCGGGCGACTACCGAGCGGCAAACGGCCCAATTCCTGTTCGGGTGTGGACTGGCGGAAGTACTCTACGAATTGCGGGTTTTCCCGCACCACCTGGCGATAAGCACTGACACCGTCAGCCGCCAATTCATCCATCAGATGGCGCCATTCCGGGGTTGGCGGCGGTGGTGGCAGCAATGTCGCTTCAAGCACAGCTGCCAGATAGAGATTGAGATTTTGCTCGGCGATGTCCGGCAAGCCGAATTTGAAGCGAATCATTTCTCCTTGCTCGGTGGTGCGGAAACGCCCCGCCACCGACCCCGGTGGCTGCGACAGAATCGCCGCGTGCGCCGGGCCACCGCCACGGCCCACGGTGCCGCCGCGACCATGGAACAGCAGCAGTTCGACTTGTTGCTCGCGGCAAATTTCCACCAAGCGTTCCTGCGCACGATATTGCGCCCAGGCCGCCGCCGTGGTGCCAGCGTCCTTGGCCGAGTCGGAGTAGCCGATCATCACTTCCTGCGGGCCTTGCAGCCGTGCGCGATAACCTGGAAGCAGCAACAACCGCTCCATCACCGGCCCGGCGTTGTCGAGGTCGGCGAGGGTTTCGAACAGCGGCACCACGCGCATCGGCCGCAGCACGCCGGACTCTTTGAGCAGCAGTTGCACGGCGAGCACATCGGAAGCGGCGCCAGCCATGGAGATCACGTAGGAGCCGAGTGAAGCGCCCGGTGCCGCGGCGATTTCCTTGCAGGTGTTAAGCACTTCGGCGGTGTCGGCCGACGGTTTGAAATGCGCCGGCAGCAGTGGCCGACGGTTGCTCAGCTCGCGGGTGAGGAACGCGATGCGCTGTTCTTCGTCCCAATCTTCATAGCGACCAAGACCGAGGTAATCGGTGATTTCGGTCATTGCCGAACTGTGGCGCGACGAGTCCTGACGCACATCGAGGCGCACGAGGAACAGGCCGAAGGTCACCGCCCGGCGCAGGCAATCGAGCAACGGGCCGTCAGCGATCACGCCCATGCCGCATTCGTGTAGCGAGTTGAAACATAGCTCCAGCGGATCGAGCAGATCGCGGTTGTTGTGCAGCACATCGGCCGGCGCAGGCGTCGGTGCGGTCAGCGCGGCGTGTGCCCAGTTGCGCGTCGCGCGCAGACGTTCGCGCAATTGCTTGAGCACCGCACGGTACGGTTCAGCGCTGTCGCCAGCCTTGGCCTTGAGCGCATCGCTGGCCTGCTGCATCGACAGTTCGGCGGCGAGGTGATCGACATCGCGCAAGTACAGATCTGCGGCCATCCAGCGCGCCAGCAGCAACACTTCACGGGTCACCGCAGCGGTGACGTTGGGGTTGCCGTCGCGGTCGCCGCCCATCCACGACGCGAAGCGAATCGGTGCCGCTTCCAAGGGCAGACGCAGGCCGGTCGCTTCATGCAAAGCCTTGTCGGCCTTGCGCATATGGTTGGGAATCGCCTGCCACAGCGAGTGTTCAATCACCGCGAAACCCCACTTGGCTTCATCGACCGGCGTCGGTCGCGTGCGGCGGATTTCTTCGGTGTGCCAGGCTTCGGCGATCAGGCGTTGCAGGGTGTTCTGAATCTGTTCACGTTCGGCGCTGGTCAGGTCGCGATGATCCTGCGCAGCGAGTTGCCCGGCGATCGCGTCGTACTTCTGGATCAGCGTGCGCCGCGCCACCTCGGTCGGGTGCGCGGTCAACACCAGTTCGATCTCCAGCCGCGCCAGTTGCCGCGCCAGCGATTCAGCGCTGTGACCTTCGTTGCGCAAACGGGCGAGCAATTGCGGCAGCACACGGGACTCGAACGGCGCCGGCTGCGACTCTTCGCGCCGATGAATCAACTGATACTGCTCGGCGATGTTCGCCAGATTGAGAAACTGGTTGAACGCCCGCGCCACCGGCAGCAGTTCGTCTTCGCTCAATTGATTGAGGCTGGCGCTCAGTTCGGCGTCCATCGAGCCACGCCGATCGGCCTTGGCACCCTTGCGAATCTGCTCGATCTTGTCGAGAAACGCCTCGCCGTACTGGTCTCGAATCGTATTGCCCAACAGCTCTCCGAGCAGGTGAACGTCTTCGCGCAAGCGTGCATCAATATCGGTCATCAGCAATTCCCCAGCAGTAATCCGGACGGCTTAGAAACAAGTGCATGACCTAGAGAGTGCCGCTCTACGCCGCTTCTTACAAGCATCCGACCAAGGGACTTTAAACCTTGTTGGCGAAAGCTAGTCTCAACAGTAAGCCGCACAACGGCTTGCCGCCGGCCCCGGCGGACACTCACCCAGACCTGCCATGAGCAGGTGCGAAATGAGGTCATCATGAAAATTCGTGAACTCGCCCAGCATTGGGAAGAAAACGCCAAAGGTCGCCTGACTGACACTGGCTACACGATTCATCTGGACGTTGAGGCGGCTGCGCGACTGGCCGCGATTGCCGAGATGTACCCTAAACGGCATGCCGAAGAACTGCTCGGCGAACTGATTGGCGCAGCGCTTGAAGAGTTCGAAGCGAGCCTGCCGTATGTGAAGGGTTCGACGGTGGTGGCGACGGATGAGGAAGGTGATCCGCTGTACGAGGACGTCGGGCCTACGCCGCGTTTTCTGGCGCTGTCACGGCGGCATTTGCATGACCTCTCGGCCGTTGAAGGCAAGCAAAAACACTGACCCAACCTAGATCAAACTGTAGGAGTGAGCCTGCTCGCGATAGCGGTTTTTCATTCAACATTTTTGTTGTCTGATACGACGCCATCGCGAGCAGGCTCACTCCTACAGGGATCGTATTTCAAGCTGAAAATCGATGTGTTTTTGGCGTCGTAGAACCCCGCGCGCGTACCTCTCTCCCCTACCAAAGTTCCCGCTTTAGAGCCTTGTCCATTCGGTCAAAAATTATTTAGGCGATAGGCCATCTTTTCTGAACTTTTGAAAAACGCCTCCGGTCGGAAGCTGTAACCACGCCTGGAACGAGCGTTTCAAAAACGCGCTTGGATACGACGCTTTCGGCTCCTCGACCAGGATGGATTTAGTTGTTTTCAGGAGATGCCTAATGGAGTTGAAGACCATGAAAAACCAAACCACTTTCTCGCACTTGCGCGGTCTGAAACTGGCCGCCCTGGCTATCGGCACCAGCTTCGTACTGGCCGGTTGCGCCGGTAACCCGCCGACCGAGCAGTACGCCGTGACCCAATCGGCAGTCAACAGCGCAGTCAGCGCTGGCGGTACCGAGTTCGCGGCGGTCGAAATGAAGCAAGCGCAGGACAAACTGAAACAAGCCGAAATCGCCATGCACGACAAGAAGTATGACGAAGCGCGCACGCTGTCCGAGCAAGCCGAGTGGGACGCTCGTGTAGCAGAACGCAAGGCTCAGGCCGCGAAAGCCGAACAGGCTGTGAAGGATTCCCAGAAAGGTGTTCAGGAACTGCGTCAGGAAAGTCAGCGCACCGTGCAGTAAGCGCGCATCCCGACCGCAACGCTGAAACTTTTATCGATAGAAAGGACGACAAATTATGCGTAAGCAACTGATGATCCCAGCTCTTCTGGCCGCAAGCGTCGCTCTGGCTGCCTGCTCCACCCCGCCGAACCCGAATCTGGAAAACGCGCGCACCAACTACGCCGGCCTGCAAGCCAACCCACAGGCGAGCAAGGTCGCGGCGCTGGAAACCAAAGACGCCAGTGATTACCTGGACAAGGCCGACAAGGCGTATCTGGACAAGCAAGACGCCGCCAAGGTTGACCAACTGGCCTACCTGACCAACCAGCGTGTGGAAGTGGCCAAGCAGACCATCGCCCTGCGCACCGCTGAAAACAATCTGAAGAACGCTGCCGCCCAACGTGCCCAGGCGCGTCTGGATGCGCGTGATCAGCAGATCAAACAGCTGCAGGACAGCCTGAATGCCAAGCAGACCGATCGCGGTACGCTGGTGACTTTCGGTGACGTGCTGTTCGCCACCGACCGTGCCGACCTGAAATCCAGCGGTCTGGTGAACATCAACAAACTGGCGCAATTCCTCCAGGAAAACCCGGATCGTAAAGTGATCGTCGAGGGTTACACCGATAGCACCGGTTCTGCCAGCCACAACCAGTCGCTGTCCGAGCGTCGCGCCAACTCCGTGCGCACCGCACTGGTGAAAATGGGCGTTGATCCAGCGCGCATCGTCACTCAGGGTTATGGCAAGGAATACCCGGTTGCAGAGAACGGCAGCGTCTCCGGCCGTGCGATGAACCGTCGTGTGGAAGTCACCATTTCCAACGACAACCAGCCAGTGATGCCACGTTCGGCGGTCAGCTCGAACTAAGCGCCCTGCTGTAACGCAAAAGCCCCGCCTGAGTGATCAGGCGGGGCTTTTTTGTGCGGGCTGAAATCGCGACCCCTCACCCCAGCCCTCTCCCGAGGGAGAGGGAGCCGATTTGTGGTGCTTTCAGAATTTGTGTTCGACACGATGGATCAGGCCGGGCTTTTTTGTGTGGGCTGAAATCGCAACCCCTCACCCCAGCCCTCTCCCGAGGGAGAGGGAGCCGATTTGTGGTGCTTTCAGAATTTGTGTTCGACACGATGGATCAGGCGGGGCTTTTTTGTGCGGGCTGAAATCGCGGCCCCTCACCCCAGCCCTCTCCCGAGGGAGAGGGGGCCGATTGGGGGATGCTCGATAGCTGCGTCGACCTGAAAGTGCTTCGCCGAATCCATAATCAACGCAATCTTTCAGGTCGGCGTGTAGCGAAAGAACACTTCGGTCAGTCCCCTCTCCCTCTGGGAGAGGGTTAGGGTGAGGGCTGAACCTGCAGAATCACTCCTCCAGCTTCTGCGGGGTCTCTTCGCCCATGCAACGTACCGCTTTTTTCTGCGCGTTGATCAATACGCCGGTCAGGCCTTTCTGCTCGGTGTCGAACAACACCAGCACGCCATCGATGCACTGCGCGACTTGCGGTGCAGGCTGAAGCGAAATCTTGTAATCCTCACCCGGCACCGTCTTGAGCATGGTGAATTCGTTGAGCAGCAACGCATCCTCGGGTTTGGCGAAGTGCAGGTAGCCGTAGTACCACAGCGCCCCGACGGTGCCGAGGATGCTGCAGATACCGGTGATGATCAGCGGGATGGCGTTGCGTTCTTCAGTCATTGCGGACTCTCATCTTCAGAATTCGGGGGTGTCGGGTAATTGGGGATTTCACCGAGGCGGCGCAGGCCGTTGAAATGCTCGGGATCGTCGAGGTAGCGCAGCATGACCTGACGCCACACCGGGTCGCCAAACGTCTGCACATGCCCACCACGGGTCAGTTGCAGCACGCGCGGTGGCGGCGCAGCTTGATACAGACGGATACCGTTGGAAAGCGGCACCAGCGGATCGTCGATGCTATGGAAGATCAGCTTCGGCACGCCGTTGAGCTGCGGCATCGAGTTGATCGCGCTGTCGCCATCCGGCACCAGCCACGACAGCGGCACTTGGAACGGCCAGGTCAACCACGAAGTGCTGAGGGCGTATTGGCCGACGCTGCGATAGCTCGCGGGCACGCCGTCGAGTACCAGCGCTTTCAGCTGTTTCTGCCGCTCGGGATGCTGCACCAGCCAATGCACGGCCATTGAACCGCCGAGGCTCTGACCGAGCAGAATCAGCGGCTTGTCTTTGACCTCCGGTGCCTTGTCCAGCCAGGCGAACGCGGCGTCGATGTCCTGATAGATCGCCGGCAGGCTCGGTTTGCCCTCGGACAAGCCATAACCGCGATAGTCGACCAACAGCACTTGATAGCCGTTTTTCGGCAGCCACCAACTGCCACCCAAGTGCATCGGCAGATTGCCGCCGTTGCCGTGCAAATGCAGGACGGTACCCTTGACCTCGACGCCGGATTTGGCCGGCAGCCACCAGGCATTGAGCTTCAAGCCATCGGCGGTGACCAGCGTGACGGTGCGGAATTCGAGCTTGGCTTTTTCCGGGGTGAATATCTGACCGGGCTCTGGGTAGAACAACAAAGAGCTGCAACCGCCGAGGGTCAGGAGCAGGCAGAAGATGCCGAGGATTCTCATCCGGTGAAACCTCGCAAAAATTCGGTTGGAGTACAGAACAAACCTGTAGGAGTGAGCCTGCTCGCGATAGCGGTGTGTCAGTCGCTATTTGTGTTGATTGACACACCGCTATCGCGAGCAGGCTCACTCCTACAGGGGATTTGTGTTTGGGTTAGAGGATGTTGGAGTAGTCGGCTTCGATCCGGTCCAGGCTCAGGTGATTGAGGAAGTTGGAGAAGCACATCCACGCCGACAACGCGTTCAAATCGCGGAACTGGTCCGGCAGATACTTCGGCGGCACCACCAATCCTTCATCCACTAACTGGCGCAGGGTACGCATATCTTCCAGCGTGGTCTTGCCACAGAACAACAGCGGGATCTGCTCAAGCTTGCCCTTACGCACGGCCAACTGAATGTAGTTGTAAACCATGATAAAGCCCTTGAGGTAGGACAAGTCTTTGGTGAATGGCAGACCGGTCGGCGTCGATCCACGGAAAACCCGGCTGGCGTTGCCGTAACTTTCCGCCATTTCAAAACCCTGCTCGCGGAAGAACTCAAACACCTGCAGGAAGTCCGCGCCCTCCTCGACCATGTGAATGGCGCGGGTGCGGTTGGTCAGTTTGCGCAGACGGCTTGGGTAGGAAGCGAAGGTGATGATTTCCATCAGGATCGCCAGGCCTTCCTGGGTCACCGTCGACGACGGTGGGCCTTTGGACAGGAAGGTGCAGATCGGCTGATTGAGACCGTTGAGCGTGGTACCGACGTGCACCAGACCTTCGTGGACTTCCAGAGCGCGCACGTCGCGGTCGTTGAACATCGCGTCGGTGCGGATCTTGATGTAATCGGCGCCCGCTGCGGCGTCAGCAACAATGCCGTCGGACTCGAACACGCGAATGGTTTCCTCGGCCTCACCGAACACCTTGTTCAGACGGGTTTGCAGCAAGTGCACGGCGTCCTTGGCGGTGAGGATTTTCGGCTCATCCTTCAGGTCGCCACGACCATCGATATTGTTCAGGTAGTCGGACATCATCAGGCCGAGGTCGGCCAGGGTCGGGTCACCGGCGTGAAACGCGTCAGACGCAGCGCCATACAGTTCTTGCGAGATCAGGCCGAAATCCTCGGTGCCGCGCGCTTCAAGCATGCGCACCACCATGCGGTATTCCTTGCACATGCGCCGCATGATCTGCCCGACCGGGTTGAACTGACCGAGCTGGCGGGTGATGTCGCGCTCGATGTTCTGGAACTCCAGTTTGACCTTGCTCGAATCGAAACTCAGCGGCCGATTGAGGTAATAGTCGCGATCCACCGCCGGCATTTCCTTGCCTTTGGCCTTGAGGAAGCCCTTGCGGATGTTCTCGTCCCACTTGACCGCGTCGAGCACACGGATCGGCGTCTGCGCCAGCACAATGCGGTCGGACAACATGCGTATCGTCTGCTGGTAATCGTCCACCCGAAACTCCTGTAGAAAACATGACGGTCTGAATTATTTGGCGCGGGCCTGGCGCTGGTAGCGCACGGCTTCGACGAAGACATCGGAATTGGCCGGATCGTCGAGGTAAGCAAAGACCTTGTCGAGGTTACTGTCGACCTGCACGCCGTCGCCATCGTCGGTCTGGAAGGCCTGACCGTCGAGGGCTTTCTGTTTGATCGCTTGATTGATCTGCTCGAGATCAAGGTTGTAGACCACCAGTTCATGTTTGTCGGTGAGCTCGAAACCGGCGATGGTGAAGTGGCCGCCATAGCGCGCCGGGACTTTCGCCGACAGATACCAGCGGCTGCCGTGGCGCGACACGGTGAACGGATAGGCTTCGCGTTCGTGGGGTTTGGCCTTGAACCAGGTGACGGCCTGATAGCGGTCGTTGCCCAGGCGTGTCAGCTCAAGGTTCATCGGCTCGCCCCAGGCATTGGTGCTCGACCATTTGCCGAGCAAGCCCTTGGGCGCAGGATCACTGGCGGCCAGCGGTTCCTTGAAAGTCACCAGACAACCACTGAGCAGCAGGAACGACAAGGCGATCAGCACGCCACGCCAGGCTTTCATTCAATACTCCCTATGAATCTGAAACACCTTTCCCCTGTAGGAGCTGCCGAAGGCTGCGATCTTTTGATCTTGGTCTTTAAAAGCAAGATCAAAAGATCGCAGCCTTCGGCAGCTCCTACATTGGGATCGGCGTCAGGCGGCAACGATTGCGTTACACCGATGCAAGCACCAGGTGCATGTAGCGCGTCAGAATGCCGAGCATGTCCTCTTCGGCCAAAGGCTCGGCGTCGTTGAGCAGGCCCTGATATTCCATCCGTCCGATAATCGCCGTCAACACCTTGGCATCCTGTTGCGGTTCACGCGAGCCCAATACCTGAAACAACTGGCAAGTGCCCTGCAGCAGAATCTGCTGATGCGAGCGCACCAGAATCGCCAGACGCGGGTTGAGCAACGCCTCCTGACGGAAGGCCTGCTCAGCCATCAAGTGCTCACGGCGATTAACCAATTGACGATGCACGTAGTCGGCCATCAACCGCGCAATGTCATCGGCCAGTTGCGAGCGTGACTCGGGGCTGCCGTCGCCACTGACCACCATCTCACGCAGCAAGCCTTCGTTGTTGACCCATAACTTGGCCATGTACGCCGCGCTGCGCTCGACGTACTGAGCGAAGGTATCGGTGAGCAGGTCGTCGATATCCTTGAAGTAATAGGTGGTCGCCGACAACGGCACACCGGCTTCGGCCGCGACGGCACGGTGGCGCACGGCACGCACACCGTCACGCACGACAATCCTCATCGCCGCGTCGAGAATGTCCTGTCGACGCTGCTCACTGCCCTGTCGGCTGGCCTTGCGACCCTGGTACTGAACGCTTTCAGCGACCGCAGTGGCGATACCCGCTGCACCTTCTTGAGCTATTGCACCGATCACGACAGGTATTCCTCTGCTAATTCAAAATTAACCAATTGATACATTTGTACCAGACAGGCAATAAAAAGCCGCCTGTTTTAGGCGGCTTTTTAACTGAAACGTTTACGCTTGCGGTCGCATGTGCGGGAACAGGATCACATCGCGGATCGACGGCGAGTTGGTCAGCAACATCACCAGACGATCGATGCCGATGCCTTCACCGGCCGTTGGCGGCATGCCGTACTCCAGCGCGCGAACGAAGTCGGCGTCGTAGTGCATGGCTTCGTCGTCGCCGGCGTCCTTGTCGGCCACCTGCGCCATGAAGCGCTCGGCCTGGTCTTCTGCGTCGTTCAACTCGGAGTAGGCGTTGGCGATTTCGCGGCCACCGATGAACAGTTCGAAACGGTCGGTGACGTTCGGGTTGTCGTCGTTGCGACGGGCCAGCGGCGACACTTCGAACGGGTACTGAGTAATGAAGTGTGGCTGCTCCAGCTTGTGCTCGACCAGTTCTTCGAAAATCATCACCTGCAGCTTGCCCAGACCTTCGAAGCCCAGCACCTTGGCGCCGGCCTTCTTGGCGATGGCGCGAGCCTTGTCGATGTCGTTCAGATCATCGGCGGTCAGCTCAGGGTTGTACTTGAGGATCGAGTCGAACACCGACAGGCGTACGAACGGCTCGCCGAAATGGAACACCTTGTCGCCGTACGGCACGTCGGTGCTGCCCAGAACCAGCTGCGCCAGTTCACGGAACAGTTCTTCGGTCAGGTCCATGTTGTCTTCGTAGTCGGCGTACGCCTGATAGAACTCCAACATGGTGAATTCAGGGTTGTGACGAGTCGAAACGCCTTCGTTACGGAAGTTGCGGTTGATCTCGAAAACCTTTTCAAAGCCACCAACCACCAGACGCTTGAGGTACAGCTCAGGCGCGATACGCAAGAACATTTCCATGTCCAGCGCGTTGTGGTGGGTTTCGAACGGTTTGGCCGCGGCGCCGCCCGGAATGGTCTGCAGCATCGGCGTTTCGACTTCGAGGAAGTCGCGCTTCATCAGGAAGCTGCGGATGTGCGCGATCACTTGCGAACGGACGCGGAAGGTCTGACGCACTTCTTCGTTGACGATCAGGTCAACGTAGCGCTGGCGGTAGCGCTGTTCGGTGTCGGTCAGGCCGTGGTGCTTGTCCGGCAGCGGACGCAGCGATTTGGTCAGCAGACGCACGTTGGTCATTTCAACGTACAGGTCGCCCTTGCCGGAACGCGCCAAGGTGCCTTCGGCGGCAATGATGTCGCCCATGTCCCAGGTTTTCACCGCGGCGAGGGTGTCTTCCGACAGGGTTTTACGGTTGACGTAGACCTGAATGCGACCGGTCATGTCCTGAATCACCATGAACGAGCCACGGTTGAGCATGATGCGACCGGCAACCTTGACCGGGATTGCAGCCTCTGCCAGCTCTTCCTTGGTCTTGTCCGCGTATTTCTTCTGCAGATCTTCGCAGTAGTTTTCGCGGCGGAAGTCGTTCGGGAAGGCGTTGCCCTTGGCGCGCTCGGCAGCCAGCTTTTCCTTGCGCAGGGCGATCAGGGAGTTTTCTTCCTGTTGCAGGGCTTGCGGGTCGAGTTGTTGGTCGCTCATGTCTTTAGATATTCCATCAGGTTCATTGCCTCCGGGCCTTGCGGCCCGGGGATCGCCAGCAGGCTGGCTCCTACAGGGATCGAGGTGAATCAGTCGCCCTGTATTGCGTCTTTTACAGCCCTGATTTCAGGCTGGCATACAGGTATTCGTCGATATCGCCGTCGAGTACCTTGTCGCAGTCGCTGCGTTCGATGTTGGTGCGCAGATCCTTGATCCGCGACGCATCGAGCACGTACGAGCGAATCTGGTGACCCCAGCCGATATCGGACTTGGTGTCTTCCAGCGCTTGCGACGCGGCGTTGCGTTTCTGCATTTCCTGCTCGTACAACTTGGCCCGCAGCATTTTCATGGCGGTGTCCTTGTTGGCGTGCTGGGAACGTTCGTTCTGGCAGCTGACCACGGTGTTGGTCGGTACGTGGGTGATACGTACGGCCGAGTCGGTGGTGTTTACGTGCTGACCACCGGCACCGGAGGAACGATAGGTGTCGATCCGCAGGTCTGCCGGGTTGATTTCGATTTCCACCTTGTCATCGATCTCTGGCGAAACGAAAACCGCGGAGAACGAGGTGTGGCGACGGTTGCCGGAGTCGAACGGGCTCTTGCGCACCAGACGGTGCACGCCGATCTCGGTCCGCAGCCAGCCAAAGGCGTATTCGCCCTTGATGTGCACGGTCGCACCTTTGATACCGGCGACTTCACCAGCCGACAGTTCCATGATGGTCGCGTCGAAACCGCGTTTGTCCGCCCAGCGCAGGTACATGCGCAGCAGGATGTTGGCCCAGTCCTGGGCTTCGGTGCCGCCGGAACCGGCCTGGATGTCCAGGTACGCGTTGTTCGGGTCCATTTCATGGCTGAACATGCGACGGAATTCCAGCTTGGCCAGGTTTTCCTCGAGACGGGCCAGCTCGGCGACGACATCGCCCACTGCGCCTTCGTCGTTTTCTTCGACGGCCATGTCCAGCAGGTCGCGGCAATCGGCCAGACCGCCGTTCAGTTCGTCGAGGGTATCGACGATCTGTGCCAGCGCGGCGCGCTCGCGGCCCAGTTCCTGGGCGTATTCAGGTTTGTTCCAGACGCTCGGATCTTCAAGCTCGCGATTGACTTCAGTCAGACGCTCATGCTTTTGATCGTAGTCAAAGATACCCCCGAATAGTTTCGGAGCGCTCGGACAGGTCCTTGATGGTGTTCAGGATCGGGTTGATTTCCATGACGGGCAGCACTCGTTGGCGAACTTTTGAAAGCCGGCGAGTATAACGTAATCAGGCTGTGACGGCAGCCCGTCTGGCGGGTGTGGGGATCATTAAACCCTTTGCCCTCACCCTAGCCCTCTCCCAGAGGTAGAGGGGACTGATTGGGGGATATTTGAGGGATACGCCGACGTGAAAGGGCTTTGCCGAATCCAAGATCGCCAAGGCTTTCAGGCGGAAATTGGCGTATGGGCCTGCCCTCACCCTAGCCCTCTCCCTAGCCCTCTCCCAGAGGTAGAGGGAACCGATCGGTGGATGTTCGGGAGATACGCCGACGTGAAAGGGCTTTGCCGAATCCATGATCGCCAAGGCTTTCATGCGGAAATTGGCGTGTGGGCCTGCCCTCACCCTAGCCCTCTCCCAGAGGTAGAGGGGACTGATTGGGGGATATTCGAGAGGTACGCCGACTTGAAATGGTTATGCCGAATCCGGAATCGCCACGCTTGAAGATCCATGATCGATTCGGTCGATCAGGTCGATGTACAGCGCCAGACACCTCGGTCGGCCCCCTCTCCCTCCGGGAGAGGGCTGGGGTGAGGGCCGCCCGTTACTCGATGCCGACCTGATTACGCCCACTGTTCTTGGCCAGATACAGGCCACGATCCGCCGCCGAAATCAGCAACCGACAATCGCTACCCGCCTGCGGCACCATGGTCGCCAGACCAATACTGATCGTCAGGCTCGCCCCTTCCGCCGGGGTATTGTGCGGAATCTTCAGCGACGCCACGGTCTGCCGTAGCTTCTCGGCCACCAGCCGCGCGCCGCCCGGCGAGGTATTCGGCAACACCAGCGCAAACTCTTCACCGCCATAACGCGCCGGCAAGTCCGACGGTCGCGCACTGGCGTCGCGGATCGCCGTCGCCACCTTGCGCAGCGCCTCATCCCCTTCAACGTGGCCAAAGCTGTCGTTATAGGATTTGAAGTAATCAACGTCGATCATCAGCAACGACAACTGGCTCTGATCACGCAGCGAACGGCGCCACTCAAGTTCCAGGTACTCGTCGAAATGGCGGCGATTTGACAGCCCGGTCAGGCCATCGGAGTTCATCAAACGTTGCAGCACCAGATTGGTGTCGAGCAGTTGCTGCTGGCTGACCCGTAGCGCGCGGTACGCCGCGTCGCGCTGCAACAACGTCATGTACGAGCGCGAGTGATAGCGGATGCGCGCGACCAGTTCGATGGTGTCCGGCAATTTCACCAGATAATCGTTGGCCCCGGCCGAGAATGCCGCGCTCTTGATCAGCGGGTCTTCCTTGGTCGACAGGACGATGATCGGAATGTCCTTGGTCGCCGGGTGGTTACGGTACTCACGCACCAGGCTGAGGCCGTCGAGGCCGGGCATGACCAGATCCTGCAGGATCACCGTCGGCTTGATCCGCACCGCTTGCGCAATGGCCTGATGCGGGTCGGAACAGAAGTGGAAGTCGATGTTCTCTTCGTTCGACAGCCCGCGGCGCACCGCTTCGCCGATCATCGCCTGATCATCCACCAACAACACCATGGCGGCGTTTTCGTCGGTTTTAATGTCGTCGATCTGTAAGTCATTCATGGGCGGTCACCTGAGTACTGCGGGGGCCAGGATTGCGGATTGACCTGATCATCTGGGAAAAATCTCCTGCAATCGTGGCGCTATTCTTTCCAGCGGACGTATTTCTACGGCGGCATCAATGGCCGCAGCGGCTTTGGGCATGCCGTACACCGCACTGCTTTGCTGATCCTGCGCGATGGTCAGATAACCCTGTTGGCGCATGAGCTTAAGCCCTTGCGCCCCGTCGCGTCCCATCCCGGTCAATAGAACCCCGACCGCATCACCGTTCCAAAAGCTGGCGACGCTTTCGAAAAACACGTCGATCGAAGGCCGGTAGATCTCGTTGACCGGCTCGGCGGTGTAGGCCAGCGTGCCGTTTTTCAATAAGCGAATATGGTGATTGGTGCCGGCCAGCAGCACGGCGCCGGCCTGTGGCGGTTCGCCTTCGCGGGCGAGCCGTACATCGAGGCCGCTGGCGCTGGCCAGCCACTCTGCCATGCCGGCGGCGAATACCTGATCGACGTGCTGCACCAGCACAATCGCCGCCGAGAAATCCTTCGGCAAGCCCTTGAGCAACACCTCCAGAGCCGCCGGCCCACCTGCCGATGAGCCGATCGCCACCAATCGCTGGCACGAAGCGGAGCTGCGCTGGGCAGTCGGTACCGGGCGTGAGCGTTGCGGTTTCTCGCCGATCAGCCAGCCGATGTTCAGGATTTTGCGCAACAACGGCGCTGCCGCTTCCCGAGCATCACCGACACCGAGAGCCGGGGTATCGACCACGTCCAGCGCGCCGTGGCCCATGGCCTCGAAGACCCGGTGCACGTTTTGCTGACGATCAACGGTGACGATGACGATGGCACATGGGGTTTCAGCCATGATCCGCCGAGTCGCTTCGACGCCATCCATCACCGGCATGATCAGGTCCATCAGAATCAGGTCCGGGGTGTTTTCGGCGCACAGCTGCACCGCCTCGGCGCCGTTGCGGGCGACCCAGACCACCTGATGTGCCGGCTCGAAAGCCAGCGCACGGCGCAATGCCTCCACCGCCATGGGCATATCGTTGACGATTGCGATCTTCATGCCCGCGCTCCTCCGATGAGCTCGACCACTGCGTCGAGCAGGGCGTCGTCATGAAAACTGGCTTTGGCTAAATAATAGTCGGCGCCGGCATCGAGGCCACGGCGCCGATCCTCTTCGCGATCCTTGTACGACACGACCATTACCGGCAGCGACTGCAGACGGTTGTCGCGACGCAGCAGCGTGACCAGCTCGATGCCGTCCATGCGCGGCATGTCGATGTCGGTGATCAGCAAATCGAAGTCCTCCGAACGCAGCGCGTTCCACCCGTCCATACCATCCACCGCCACCGCGACGTCGTAGCCGCGATTGAGCAACAGCTTGCGTTGCAACTCGCGCACGGTCAGCGAGTCGTCGACCACCAGCACCCGTTTGCGCGACGCTTCCACCGCTTGGTTGCCGTGGCGGGCGATGCGCTCCAGACGTCCAGTATTGAGCAGTTTGTCCACCGAGCGCAGCATGTCTTCGACATCGACGATCAATACCACCGAACCGTCGTCGAGCAACGCCCCGGCGGAGATGTCCTGCACTTTGCCCAGACGCTCGTCGAGTGGCAAGACCACCAAGGTACGCTCGCCAATGAAGCGTTCGACGGCAACACCATAAATCGCGTCGCGCTCGCGAATCACCACGACTTTAAGGGTTTCGCCGCTGTTCTGACTGGCCGGGCGGTTGAGCAACTGACTGGCCGCAACCAGGCCGACATGCTGGCCTTCGTGCCAGAAATGCTGACGGCCTTCGACCTGCACGATGTCTTCCGGGGCCAGATCGCACATGCGTTCGATGTGCGCCAGCGGGAAGGCGTAGGCCTCTTCGCCGACTTCCACCACCAGACTGCGCACCACCGACAAGGTCAGCGGCACTTCCAGATGGAAGCGACTGCCCTCGCCCGCCGTCTGCTCCAACACCACCGCACCGCGCAACTGGCGAACCATGTGTTGAACAGCATCGAGGCCAACGCCGCGCCCGGACACTTCAGTGACCGTGTCGCGCAGGCTGAAACCGGGCAGAAAGAGGAAGGTCAGCAGTTCCTCTTCGCTCAACTGCGCGGCGGTCTCAGCTGGGGATAATTGCCGTTCGACGATGCTGCGGCGGACCTTTTCCAGGTCGACGCCGTTGCCGTCATCGCTCAATTCCAGCACCAGCAGTCCGGCCTGATGCGAGGCACGCAGGCGGATCAGACCCTCTTCGGATTTGCCTTTGAGCAGACGCTGCTCCGGGGTTTCGATGCCGTGATCGACGGCATTGCGCAGCAAATGGGTCAGCGGCGCTTCGAGCTTTTCCAGCACATCGCGATCGACCTGGGTTTTTTCGCCCTCGATCTCCAGGCGTACCTGTTTGCCGAGACTGCGGCCCAGATCACGGACCATGCGCACCTGACCGGTGAGGACATCGGCGAATGGCCGCATGCGACAGGCCAGCGCCGTGTCGTAGAGCACTTGCGCACGCTGACTGGCCTGCCAGGCGAATTCGTCCAGCTCGGCGTTTTTCTCGCTCAGTAGCTGCTGGGATTCGGCGAGCAAACGGCGCGCGTCTTCCAGGGCTTCCAGCGCTTCAAGGCTCAGCGCGTGCTCCTTGAGGTGGACGTTGAGATTTTCCAGCGCCCGCAGACCGTTGTTCTGCATACGTTTGAGGCGTTGCATGGTCGCCAGATGCGGCTTGAGCCGCTGGGTTTCCACCAGCGATTTGCTCGACAGATCGAGCAGGCTGTTCAGGCGCTCGGCGGTGACACGCAAGACACGCTCGCCACCTTCGGTGGAGCGTTTGCTTTTGCGTGGCGTCGGCTCGGAGGGCTCGACCGGCGCGTCCATGACCGGAGCTGGCGCGGGTTCAAAGACCGGCGGCGCTTCAAGTTGCAACTCGGCCATCGGCGGTGCAATCAGCGTTGCCGGCGGTGCCGACGGATCGAGCAAACCCGCCATCAACGCCACGTAAGCTTCAATATCGCTCGCTTGCGGCGCATTGGCTGGCGTGGCGATGCGCATCAGCAAATCGGTGCCCTGCAACAACGCATCAATGTGCTCGGGCCGCAGCAACAACCGCCCTTCCTGCGCACAGACCAGACAATCTTCCATGACATGAGCGACGCTGACGCCGCTGTCGATACCGACTATCCGCGCCGCACCCTTGAGCGAGTGCGCCGCGCGCATGCACGATTCCAGTTGATCGGCCTGGGTCGGATTACGCTCCAGCGCCAGCAGCCCGGCGCTGAGGACCTGGGTCTGCGCTTCGGCTTCGAGGCTGAACAGCTCCAGCAAGGAGGCGTCGCGCATTTGCTCGGGGGTCATGTGAGGCTCCGGGTCACGGCGGACAGCAGCTGTTCTTCATCCAGCCAGCGCAGACTTCGACCGCGATATTGCAGAACGCCACGGGTGTATTTGGCACTGGCTTGCGCGCCGGACTGCGAGGCGGCATCGAGAATGCGTTCGTCGATGGCGTGAATGCCGTCAACTTCATCCACCGGCACCACCACCGGCCCGCCATGCGCAGCGATGATCAGCATGCGTGGCATGATTCGCGCCCCCGTGGCCGGCGCGGCGTTGCCATCCAGATCGAGCAGTTCGACCAGCGACAGGCACGCCACCAGCGCGCCGCGCACATTGGCCACGCCGAGCAAGGCGCGCGAGCGCTGGTGCGGCAACGAATGAATCGCCTGCAGCGGTGCGACCTCAACGAGACTGCGCGTCGCCAGCCCGAGCCATTCTTCGCCGAGTCGGAACATCAGCAGAGAACGGGTTTTAACGTCGGTTTCAACGGCGCTGGCCACCGGATCGCGCTCGTCCTGCTGTAACGCATAACGGTCGAGCAGGCGTGTGGCAGCGGCGGAATACACCGAGCAATTGCGGCAATGGATGTGCTCGTCCAGCAGCGGACAGGACTTGTCGCCATGGATGCCGATACGGTTCCAGCAATCATCGATGGCCCGGGCGTCTTCGTGGGTGACGTTCAAGGTGTCGGACGGGATCATCGTTTACGCTCACTGTCGGCGGTGCGGCCGCTGCGGGCGGCGCGCTCCTGTAATCGTCTGGCACCCGCCGTGTCGCCCTGGGCCTGCAACAACGCGGCCAGGTGCATCAAGGCTTCGGGATGTTGCGGTTCGAGGTACAACGCCTTGCGATAGAACCCTTGGGCTTCGAGAGTCAGACCGGCGACATCGCTGAGCAAGCCGAGCCAGTAAAACACCTGAGCCACCGGTTCGTGGCTGCGCAAATACTGTTCACAGGTGGCCCGGGCTTCGGCGCTTTTGCCTTCGTTGGCCAGTGCGGCGATATTGGCCAGCAGGGTTGCCGCATCCGGGTTCGCGCCTTTGCTGGCAATCGACAGTGGCGTCACGGAGGCAAACGGTCGCTGGCGCACCACCGCTGGCGGTGTGCTGCGTGGCGGCAGGCTGACAGGCAACGTGACGGGTTTAGGCGTTGGCAACGGCTCGGGGTGCGGATCACTGTGGCGACTGAACGCAAACGACTGCGGGATACCGATTGAACGCATGCCCAAACGTCCGAGCAGACTGCCCTCGGCCGGGCCGATAAACAGCACGCCGTCGAAATGAGTCAGGCGTTTGAGCACCTCGAACACCAGTTTTTGCGTTGGCTGATCGAAATAGATCAGCAGGTTGCGGCAGAACACGAAATCGAACGCCGGCTCGCTGGCCAGCAGCGTCGGATCGAGCACATTGCCGACCTGCAAACGCACCTGCTCACGCACATCGTCATTGACTCGATGGCCTTCTTGCTCAGACGTGAAATGCCGGTCGCGAAAGTCCAGATCCTGACCGCGAAACGAATTCTTGCCATACAACGCACGCCGCGCTTTCTCCACCGACAGCGGGCTGACGTCCATGCCGTCGACCTTGAACTGATGCGGCTTGAGCCCGGCATCGAGCAAGGCCATGGCAATCGAATAGGGTTCTTCGCCGGTGGAACACGGCAGGCTGAGGATGCGCAGCGCGCGCATGTTATTCAGCTCGGCGAGGCGATTGCGCGCCAGCTTGCCGAGCGTGGCGAAGGATTCCGGGTAACGGAAAAACCACGTTTCCGGGACAATCACCGCTTCGATCAGCGCCTGTTGCTCGTCCCGCGAGCCTTGCAGCAAGTGCCAATACTCATCGGCATGCGCCGCTTGCGAGAGTGTCGTGCGCTGGCGCACAGCGCGCTCGATGATCGCCGGGCCCACCGATGTAACATCGAGGCCGATGCGTTCCTTGAGGAAGTCGAAAAAGCGCTGGTCGCTGCTCATGCCTGCGCCTCAAGCTGCGCCGGATTCAGCGGCGGATCGGGGAACAGCAAAGTACGCACGGCGTCATCGAGCAAGTCATTGACCCGCACCCATTGCACCAAGCCCTGGGCATCTTCACGCACCGGGCCGAGGTACGGCGCCGCGCGGTTGTCGAGGCCGTAAGGCTGGAATTCCTGAGGATGGCAACGCAGGGTGTCGGTGGCCTGTTCCAGAATCAGCCCGAGCCATTGCGCGGATTGCGATGCATCGGGCTGATAGTTGACCAGCACCAGCCGCGTGCTGGTGCGCGCCTCGGCGGGATGGCCGAAGGTCAACGCACTCAAGTCAATCACCGGCACCACCGCGCCGCGATAGGCGAATACACCAGCCACCCACTGCGGTGCGCGGGCAATCGGTTTCAACGGCAGGCGCGGCAACACTTCGGCGACTTCGGTGGCGCGCAGGGCGTAACGCTCGCTGCCGATGCGAAACAGCAGGAACAACGCCGGCTTCGCCACCTGCGCGGCGCTGCGTTTGGCGATGATGTCGCTCATCAGACTTTGAATCGCGAAACGCCGCTGCGCAGCCCGACGGCCACCTGGCTCAGTTCGTCGATGGCGAAACTGGCCTGACGCAGCGACTCGACGGTCTGGCTGCTGGCGTCACCCAACTGCACCAGCGCGTGGTTGATCTGCTCGGCCCCGGTGGCCTGCGCCTGCATGCCCTCGTTGACCATCAACACCCGCGGCGCCAGCGCCTGCACTTGATGGATGATCTGCGACAGTTGCTCGCCCACCTGCTGCACTTCGGACATGCCGCGACGCACTTCTTCGGAGAACTTGTCCATGCCCATCACCCCGGCAGACACCGCCGACTGAATTTCGCGGACCATTTGCTCGATGTCGTAAGTGGCGACAGCGGTCTGATCCGCCAGACGTCGCACTTCAGTGGCAACCACCGCAAAACCGCGTCCGTATTCACCGGCCTTCTCGGCTTCAATCGCCGCGTTGAGCGACAACAGGTTGGTCTGGTCGGCAACCTTGACGATGGTCACCACCACTTGGTTGATGTTGCCGGCCTTCTCGTTGAGGATCGCCAGTTTGGCGTTGACCAGATCGGCCGCGCCCATCACCGAATGCATGGTGTCTTCCATGCGCGCGAGGCCTTGCTGACCGGAGCCGGCGAGTACCGAAGCCTGATCGGCGGCCGTGGACACTTCGGTCATGGTGCGTACCAGGTCGCGCGACGTGGCCGCAATCTCACGGGACGTAGCGCCAATCTCGGTGGTCGTCGCAGCGGTTTCGGTGGCGGTGGCTTGCTGTTGCTTGGAGGTGGCGGCGATCTCCGTCACCGAGGTGGTCACCTGCACCGACGAGCGCTGGGCTTGCGACACCAGCGCGGTCAGCTCGGTCATCATGTCGTTGAAGCCGGTTTCCACCGCACCGAACTCGTCCTTGCGCTCAAGATTCAGACGCGAACTGAGGTCACCAGTGCGCATGGTTTCAAGGATTTCCACGATGCGATTCATCGGCGCCATGATCGCGCGCATCAACAACAGACCGCAAAGACCGGCGGCCAGCACAGCAACCAGCAGGGAGATGAACATGCTGACTTTGGCCGCTGCTACCGCGTCGTCAATATTGGCCATGGCCTGATCGGCGACTTTCTTGTTTTCGCCGATGATGTCGTTGAGCTTCATGCGCCCGGAATACCAGGCGGGCGTGAGCTTGTCGTGGAACATCTTCACCGCATCCGCTTCCAGATTGCGTTTATGCAGATCCAGCACGGCATCCTGAATCTGGATGTAGGCATCGTGGTACTTCTCGAACGCGGCGAACTCGGTCCGGTCCTCGTCGGTGGCCATGGTCTTGCGATAGTTGGCCATCTGCTCCTGCAAACGCGCCTCGAACGCCTTGTAGTCGGCCGCGTCCTCGCTGGAAATCCCCAAGCCTTCCTTGAGCCCGAGCAGTTCCTGTGTCTGCAGATAGCTGTCGACCCACGCGCCGCGAATCATCGAGCTGTAATAGACGCCGGGAATCGCATCGTCGCGCACGCTGTTTTCACTGGCTTCAATTTTCAACAGTCGCGAATATGAGACGACAACCATCAACAGCATGATGGCGATAATCACCGCAAAGCTCGCCAAAATGCGTTGGCGCAACGTCCAGTTCTTCACAGTGAGTCCTCGTGCCTAGGTCGAAATGTGGGGAGTATAGCCGAGGGCGCTGTTTCATTTATAAGACGCTTTTTAACCCTCGGGCCTGTCCGACGTGGTTGGCGGCAAGGCTCTGGGGTGGGACTGTCCGATAATTTGGGGTGGGCGTACCAGTGGAATAATGGCAAAAAGGGGCGATAGATCGGCCATGAATTGTGCAGTAGGGCTGAAACATCATCGCGAGCAGGCTCCCTGCACGCCGGAATAACCTGTGGGAGCGAGCCTGCTCGCGAAGAGGCCGGAACAGTCAACATCGATGTCGTCTGACCCGGCGCTTTCGCGAGCAGCCTCGCTCCCACAGAGGATTTGCGATTGTTGAAGCACGCCGTCTCTACACAGAGGCCAGCCGCACCTGCTTCTCCAACTCCACCTTCAACCCCGGCTCCAGCTTCAACTGCCGCGCCAGTTCATCCAGATAGCTCTTCTCCATGAAGTTCTCCTCATCCACCAGCATCACGCTGGCGATGTACATCTCTGCCGCCATCTCCGGTGTGCTCGCGGCGCGGGCGACGTCGGTGGGGTCGAGGGGTTTGTTGAGTTCGGCGTGCAGCCAGTGCTGTAGCTCCTGATCGTTGTCGAGCTTGGTGAATTCGCCTTCGATCAGTTCGCGTTCGCGGTCATCGATGTGGCCGTCGGCTTTGGCAGCAGCGACCAGCGCTTTGAGAATGGCCTGGCTGTGTTGCTCGGCTTGTGCCGGTGGCAAGCGGTCGAGGGTTTGCGGTTCGGTTTGCGGTGCGGTGCCTTTCTGGGCGTTGTAGTTGCCGTAGGCTTTGTAGGCGAGTACGCCAAGCGCTGCGAGCCCGCCGTAGATCGCAACTTTACCGCCGACCTTGCGCACCTTCTTGTTACCGAGCAGCAGGCCCATCGCGCCAGCCGCCAATGCACCGCCACCTGCACCTGACAGCAAACTGCCGAGGCCACCGGAGCCAGCAGCGCCGCCAAGCAAACCGCCCAAGCCACCGCCAGCCGATTTGTTCTGCGTTCCGCCAGTCTTGTTCTGCAACAGATCCTGGCCGGATTTGAGTAGTTGATCGAGCAATCCACGGGTGTTCATGTTCCGCCTCCAAAACAGGGGTTATCCGGATCTATAAGGCCTCCAGCCTAGTTCGAAAGTGCCCCAGCCCGACCTGCGAGTGTGCTTCCAGATGTTGCTTGCCCTGCCGCAGCCCTTCGTGAAAATAGATATACACTCAGGCCAATCTATAAAAACCGCCCACTGGGTAGCTCTTCTCATGATGACCCTGCGTCAGATCCGTCACTTCATCGCCGTGGCCGAGACCGGCTCGATCTCCGCCGCCGCGCAAACTGCATTCATTTCCCAATCGACTCTGACCCTGGCGATCCAGCAACTGGAAGAGGAAATCGGCGTCAGCCTGTTCAGCCGCCATGCCAAGGGCATGACCCTTACGCATCAGGGCCATCAATTCCTACGCCAAGCGCACCTGATTCTGGCGACCGTGGATAACGCCAAGCGCAGCCTGCAACAGAGCACCGATCAGGTTGCCGGGCAGTTGATCGTCGGCGTGACCAGTCTGGTCGCCGGTTATTACCTGGCAGATTTGCTTACCCGGTTTCAACGTGCCTACCCCAACGTCGAAATCCGCGTGATGGAAGACGAGCGCCCTTACATCGAACATTTGCTGGTCAGCGGCGAGATCGATGTCGGCGTGTTGATCCTCTCCAACCTCGAAGATCGCCACGCTTTGCAGACTGAAGTACTGACCCACTCACCGCACCGTTTGTGGCTCCCGGCCCAGCATCCACTGCTGGAACACGACAGCATCAACCTCGCCGATGTCGCCCGCGAGCCGTTGATTCAACTCAACGTCGATGAAATGGATCGCAACGCCCAGCGTTTCTGGCGCGGTTCCGGGCTGCAACCGAAAATCACTCTGAGAACCGCGTCCACCGAGGCCGTGCGAAGCCTTGTCGCCGCCGGATTGGGCGTGTCGATTCAGCCGGACATGACTTATCGCCCGTGGTCACTGGAGGGCGACATCATCGAAGCGCGGCCGATCGCCGACCTCAACCAGACCCTCGACGTCGGTCTGGCCTGGCGCCGTGGCACCGCGCGTCCGGCGCTGGTCGATCCATTTCTCACCGTCGCCCGCGAGCAACCCCACGGCGGACGCAAGCCATCTATTTAATCGAACGCTGCCTTCAGTATTTAGAATTTGTCGACCTCGGAGCCGCGCACTAGTCTTGCTGCATCTATAAGACGGTCGGCTCCCGATATCAGGGAGCAACAATGGCCACACAAGAAAAGAGATCGCGGAAAATGGCTGGCGCGCAAACCCCGATGTGTACCGCGTTGTTGATCGATGGCGAATTGGTCGCCGGGGAAGGTTTTGTCGAGCCGATTCTCAACCCGGCCACCGGCGAAATCCTCACGCACATCGCCGAGGCCAGCACCGAGCAAGTCGAAGCCGCAATCCTCGCCGCCCACCGCGCCTTCGCCGAGTGGTCACGGACCACGCCGCAACAACGTTCCAGCCTGCTGCTGGACATCGCCAACGCCATCGAAAAACAAGCTGATCACCTCGCCCGCCTCGAATCGCTGAACTGCGGCAAGCCTTTGCACCTGGCACGTCAGGACGATCTGACGGCGACCGTCGACGTATTCCGCTTCTTCGCCGGCGCCGTACGCTGCCAGACCGGTCAGCTCAGCGGTGAATACCTGCCGGGCTACACCAGCATGGTCCGGCGCGATCCGATTGGCGTGGTCGCTTCGATTGCGCCGTGGAACTACCCGATCATGATGGCCGCATGGAAAATCGCCCCGGCCCTCGCCGCCGGCAACACGCTGGTGTTCAAACCGTCCGAACACACACCACTGTCGATCCTCGCACTGGCGCCAGCGCTGGCCGAAATCCTTCCGCGCGGGGTGATCAACATCATCTGCGGTGGTGGCGAAGGTGTCGGAAGCCATTTGGTCGGCCACGCGAAGGTGCGCATGGTCTCGCTGACCGGCGATATCGTCACCGGCCAGAAGATTCTTCAAGCCGCCGCGAAAACCCTGAAACGCACGCACCTCGAACTCGGCGGCAAAGCCCCGGTGATCGTCTGCAACGACGCCGACATTCAAGCCGTCGTCGAAGGCGTGCGCACCTACGGCTATTACAACGCCGGCCAGGATTGCACCGCCGCGTGCCGGATCTACGCGCAGGCCGGGATCCACGACAAATTGGTCGCAGAGCTTGGCGCCGCCGTCAGCAGCCTGCGCTTCGCCGGCAAACGCGACGCCGACAACGAGATCGGCCCGCTGATCAGCACCCGTCAACGTGACCGCGTCGCCAGTTTCGTCGAACGCGCACTCGGTCAGCCGCACATTGAGCGGGTGACCGGTGCGGCGGTGCATTCCGGCGCCGGTTTCTACTATCAACCGACCTTGCTCGCCGGTTGCAAACAAAGCGACGAAATCGTCCAGCGCGAAGTGTTCGGCCCGGTGGTCACCGTGACCCGTTTCGACGAACTCGCGCAGGCCGTCGACTGGGCCAACGACTCCGAATACGGCCTCGCCTCGTCGGTGTGGACACAGAATCTGGACAAGGCCATGCAGGTCGCCGCGCGCCTGCAGTACGGCTGCACCTGGATCAACAGCCATTTCATGCTGGTCAGCGAAATGCTCCACGGCGGGCTGAAGCGCTCCGGTTACGGCAAAGACTTATCCAGTGATTCGCTGCAGGACTACAGCGTGGTGCGGCACATCATGGCCCGCCACGGCCAGCATCTCTGACTACGCTAATAACAAGCCGTTAACGGCATGCTTCACCGCGTTCACAACTGCCCCGACCATAATTTAAAGAAGAGGGTTCAACCATGTTCGTGCACAAGACCGCACTGCTCAGTGCAATCACCACGGCCCTGCTGGCCAGCGCCAGCCTGCAAGCCGCAGAGCCACTGAAGGCTGTCGGTGCTGGCGAAGGTCAGCTGGATATCGTTGCGTGGCCGGGTTACATCGAACGTGGCGAGAGCGACAAGGCTTACGACTGGGTCACCGGTTTCGAAAAAGAAACCGGCTGCAAGGTCAATGTGAAGACCGCTGCAACCTCGGATGAAATGGTCAGCCTGATGGCCAAGGGCGGTTACGACCTGGTCACCGCGTCGGGCGATGCCTCGCTGCGGTTGATCGTCGGCAAGCGTGTGCAACCGATCAACACCGCGTTGATTCCGAACTGGAACACCCTCGACCCGCGCCTGAAAGATGCGCCGTGGTACGTGGTCAACCAGCAGACTTACGGCACCCCGTACCAGTGGGGCCCGAATGTGTTGATGTACAACACCAACGTGTTCAAGACCGCACCGACCAGCTGGAACGTGGTGTTCACCGCTCAGGATCTGCCCGACGGCAAGCCGAACAAGGGCCGCGTGCAGGCCTATGACGGGCCGATCTACATCGCCGATGCGGCGCTGTATCTGAAGTCGACCAAGCCTGAATTGGGCATCAAAGACCCGTACCAACTCACCGAAGATCAGTACAAAGCCGTGCTCGATCTGTTGCGCGCGCAGCAGCCGCTGATCCACCGCTACTGGCATGACACCACGGTGCAGATGAGCGACTTCAAAAACGAAGGCGTGGTGGCGTCGAGCGCCTGGCCGTATCAGGTCAACGGTTTGATGAACGAGAAGCAGCCGATTGCTTCGACCATCCCGAAAGAAGGCGCTACGGGCTGGGCCGACACCACCATGTTGCACGCCGAGGCCAAGCACCCGAACTGCGCGTACAAGTGGATGGACTGGTCGCTGAAACCGAAAGTCCAGGGTGATGTGGCGGCGTGGTTTGGTTCGTTGCCGGCGGTGCCAGCGGCGTGCAAGGGGAGCGAATTGCTCGGCGCTGAAGGCTGCAAGACCAACGGTTTCGACCAGTTCGACAAGATCGCCTTCTGGAAAACCCCGCAGGCTGAGGGTGGCAAGTTTGTGCCGTATAGCCGCTGGACCCAGGACTACATCGCGATCATGGGCGGCCGTTAAGCCCGGGAGCAACTCGGTCGAGCTCCCTTTCCCCCTCGCCCCCCTGGGGGAGAGGGCTGGGGTGAGGGGGTAGCTTTTGACTTTGCTCTTGATCTCAGAGTAACGGCCAATAAAGCCACCCTCACCCCCCGCCCTCTCCCGGAGGGAGAGGGAGCTAAAAGCAATTTCAGCGCCCTGCACACCTACTGTAGGAGCTGCCGCAGGCTGCGATCTTTTCGACGCACACACGACTTTTTTGAAAGCCCGTTTTACCGGAGCACCGCACCATGACGCTTGCAGTCCAGTTCACCAACGTTTCCCGGCAGTTCGGCGACGTGAAGGCCGTTGACCGGGTTTCCATCGATATCGAGGACGGCGAGTTCTTTTCCATGCTCGGCCCTTCCGGCTCGGGCAAAACCACCTGCCTGCGCCTGATCGCCGGGTTCGAACAACCGAGCACCGGCTCGATCCGCATCCACGGCGCCGAAGCGGCCGGTTTGCCGCCGTACCAGCGAGACGTCAACACAGTGTTTCAGGATTACGCACTGTTCCCGCACATGAACGTCCTCGACAACGTCGCCTATGGTTTAAAGGTCAAAGGGGTCGGCAAAACCGAGCGCCATAAACGCGCCGAAGAAGCCTTGGACATGGTCGCCCTCGGCGGTTACGGCGCCCGTAAACCGGTGCAATTATCCGGTGGTCAGCGCCAGCGTGTCGCCCTCGCCCGCGCCTTGGTCAATCGCCCGCGCGTGCTGTTGCTGGATGAACCTCTGGGCGCGCTCGATTTGAAATTGCGCGAACAAATGCAAAGCGAATTGAAGAAACTGCAACGCCAGCTCGGCATCACCTTCATCTTCGTCACTCACGATCAAACCGAAGCGCTGTCGATGTCTGATCGCGTCGCCGTGTTCAACAAGGGCCGCATCGAACAGGTCGACACGCCGCGCAATCTATACATGAAACCGACCACCACATTTGTCGCTGAATTCGTCGGCACTTCGAACGTGATTCGCGGCGATCTGGCCCGTGAAATCAGCGGTCATCCGCAGCCGTTTTCGATTCGTCCGGAACACGTGCGTTTCGCCGAAGGCCCGCTCGCCAGTCACGAAATCGAAGTCAGCGGTCTGCTCCACGACATCCAGTATCAGGGCAGCGCCACCCGTTATGAACTGAAGCTGGAAAACGGCCAGACCCTGAGCATCAGCCACGCCAACAATCAGTGGATCGACAGCAGCGCACAACACCAGACCGGCCAGCGCCTGAGCGCGCGTTGGGCGCGGGAAGCGATGATTGTGCTGCACGACACCGTGGCGAGCGGGGTGTGACATGAGCACGCTCGCGATGACGCCATCGCCGCCGTTGCGCAGGTTTTCCAACCTGCTCTACCGCAAGCCGAACCTGTGCTTATCGATGCTGCTGGTGCCGCCATTGCTGTGGTTCGGCGCGATCTATCTCGGCTCGTTGCTGGTGCTGTTGTGGCAGGGTTTCTACACCTTCGACGACTTCACCATGGCGGTCACGCCGGACCTTACTCTGGCTAATTTTGCTGCGCTGTTTCAGCCGTCGAACTTCGACATCATCCTGCGCACGTTGAGCATGGCCATCGTCGTGTCGATCGCCAGCGCCATCGTCGCGTTCCCGATTGCCTACTACATGGCGCGCTACACCACGGGCAAGACCAAGGCGTTTTTCTACATCGCGGTGATGATGCCGATGTGGGCGAGTTACATCGTCAAGGCGTATGCGTGGACGTTGCTGTTGGCCAAGGGCGGCGTGGCGCAGTGGTTCGTGCAGCACTTGGGATTGGAGCCGGTGTTGCAGTTTATCTTGGGGATTCCCGGTGTCGGTGGCAGCACCTTGTCGACCTCGCATCTGGGGCGGTTCATGGTGTTTGTCTACATCTGGCTGCCGTTCATGATTTTGCCGATTCAAGCGTCGCTGGAACGTTTGCCGCCGTCGCTGTTGCAGGCCTCCGCTGACCTCGGGGCCAAGCCGCGTCAGACCTTTATGCAGGTGATTTTGCCGCTGTCGATTCCGGGGATTGCCGCCGGTTCGATCTTCACGTTTTCGCTGACGTTGGGCGACTTTATCGTGCCGCAACTGGTCGGCCCGCCGGGCTACTTTGTCGGCAGCATGGTGTATGCGCAACAAGGTGCAATCGGCAACATGCCGATGGCGGCGGCGTTCACGCTGGTGCCGATTGTGTTGATCGCGGTTTACCTGTCCATTGTCAAACGACTGGGGGCCTTCGATGCGCTCTGAAAGGGCTTCAATCGGGCTACGAATCGCAGCCTGGGGCGGGTTGGTATTTCTGCATTTCCCGATCCTGATCATCTTTCTTTACGCCTTCAACACCGAAGAGGCCGCGTTCAGCTTTCCGCCGAAGGGCTTCACGTTGCACTGGTTCAGCGTGGCGTTTTCGCGGCCGGATGTACTGGAGTCGATCAAGCTTTCATTGCAGATCGCAGCCATCGCCACGTTGATTGCGATGGTGCTTGGCACGCTCGCATCGGCAGCGTTGTACCGCCGGGAGTTCTTCGGCAAGCAGGGTATTTCGCTGATGCTGATCCTGCCGATTGCGCTGCCGGGGATCATCACCGGGATCGCGCTGCTGGCGACCTTCAAGACGCTGGGCATCGAGCCGGGGATGTTCACCATCATCGTCGGCCACGCTACCTTCTGTGTGGTGATCGTCTACAACAATGTTATCGCCCGCCTGCGCCGTACTTCGCACAGTTTGATCGAGGCCTCGATGGATCTCGGCGCCGATGGCTGGCAGACCTTTCGCTACATCATCCTGCCGAACCTTGGCTCGGCGTTGCTGGCCGGCGGCATGTTGGCGTTTGCGCTGTCGTTCGACGAAATCATCGTCACCACGTTCACCGCCGGGCATGAACGCACGTTGCCATTGTGGTTGCTCAACCAACTGAGCCGACCACGGGATGTGCCGGTGACCAACGTCGTCGCGATGCTGGTGATGATGGTGACGATGCTGCCGATCCTTGGCGCGTATTACCTGACGCGTGGTGGCGAGAGCGTCGCCGGTAGCGGCGGTAAATAACCGAATAACTGAAGAAACCGAATTTCGTGTAGGAGCTGCCGAAGGCTGCGATCTTTTGATCTTGATCTTGATCTTCAACAGCAACATCAAAAGATCGCAGCCTTCGGCAGCTCCTACAGGGGTTCGGTTTCGACAGAACAATAAAGAGGACAACAGACATGCAAACCAAACTCTTGATCAACGGCCAACTGGTCAACGGCGAAGGCCCGGCGCAACCAGTGCTCAACCCTTCGCGTGGCGAAGTGCTTGTAGAGATCAACGAAGCCAGCGAAGCCCAGGTCGATGCCGCCGTGCGCGCCGCCGATAACGCCTTCGCCGACTGGTCGCAAACCGCGCCGAAAGACCGTTCGCTGCTGCTGCTCAAACTCGCCGACGCCATCGAAGCCCACGGTGAAGAACTGGCCAAACTCGAATCCGACAACTGCGGCAAACCCTACAGCGCCGCGCTCAACGACGAGATTCCGGCGATTGCCGACGTGTTCCGCTTTTTCGCCGGCGCCAGCCGTTGCATGAGCGGTTCGGCCGGCGGCGAATACCTGCCCGGCCACACCTCGATGATCCGCCGTGATCCGGTTGGCGTCATCGCCTCCATCGCGCCGTGGAACTACCCGCTGATGATGGTCGCCTGGAAAATCGCTCCAGCATTGGCCGCCGGTAATACCGTGGTGCTCAAGCCGTCGGAACAAACCCCGCTGACCGCGTTGCGTCTGGCCGAACTGGCGTCGGAAATCTTCCCGGCCGGCGTACTCAATCTGGTATTTGGTCGCGGTCCTACCGTCGGCAGTCCGTTGGTCACGCACCCGAAAGTGCGCATGGTTTCGCTGACCGGTTCCATCGCCACGGGCGCCAACATCATTTCCAACACTGCCGACAGCGTCAAACGCATGCACATGGAACTGGGCGGTAAGGCGCCGGTGATCATCTTCGATGACGCCGATATCGATGCGGCGGTGGAAGGTATTCGTACCTTCGGTTTCTACAACGCCGGGCAGGACTGCACCGCCGCGTGCCGGATCTATGCGCAGCAAGGTATCTACGACAAGTTCGTCGAGAAACTCGGCGCGGCAGTCAGCAGCATCAAATACGGTTTGCAGGATGATCCGTCGACTGAACTGGGGCCGCTGATCACCGCGCAACATCGCGACCGTGTGGCCGGGTTTGTCGAGCGTGCCGTGGCGCAATCGCACATTCGTTTGATCACTGGTGGCAAGGCTGTCGAGGGCAATGGTTTCTTCTTCGAGCCGACGGTGTTGGCCGATGCGCAGCAGGACGACGAAATCGTTCGTCGTGAGGTGTTTGGTCCGGTGGTTTCGGTGACCAAGTTCACTGATGAAGCGCAGGCGCTGGAGTGGGCCAACGATTCGGACTACGGCCTCGCCTCCTCCGTGTGGACGGCAGATGTAGGACGCGCGCATCGCATGTCGGCGCGTTTGCAGTACGGCTGCACGTGGGTGAATACGCACTTCATGCTCGTCAGCGAAATGCCCCATGGCGGTCAGAAATTGTCCGGTTACGGGAAAGACATGTCCATGTACGGGCTGGAGGACTACACCACGGTTCGGCATGTGATGTTCAAGCATTAACAGCGAAAAGATCGCAGCCTGCGGCAGCTCCTACATGATTGACGCCGCTCTTCTGTAGGAACTGCCACAGGCTGCGATCTTTTCCGCGACACACGGACGATGTCGGCGATTCACCACCAGGCTTCACCGAAAACAAAACAATAACTACCGACCCGGGCGGCGCCTGCATGGCCCCGCCACGGCCTCGGCCATCCGAAATCTGCCGATTTCACGGAGCAAAACACACATGAGTTCCTCACCCGATCTCGCCACAGCCGTTGCCGACAGCGATGCCGAACAACTGCGCAAACTGGGCTACACCTCGAACTTCAACCGCAGCATGAGCCTGTGGGAAAACTTCGCTTTGGGCTTCACTTATCTGTCACCGGTCGTAGGGGTTTATACCCTCTTCGGCCTGTGCCTCGCCGCTGGCGGCCCACCGATGTTCTGGGCCTACTTGCTGGTGGGTTGCGGCCAGTTGCTGGTGTGCCTGATCTTCGGCGAAGTGGTTTCGCAATTCCCGATTTCCGGCGGTGTTTACCCTTGGGCACGTCGCTTGGTCGGTAAGAAATGGGCCTGGATGGTCGGCTGGATCTACTCCATCGCCCTCTGTGTGACCATCGCTGCGGTCGCCGTCGGCGCTGGCCCGTATCTGGCGGCCATGCTCGGTTTCGAGCCGAGCAACAACACCAACATCGTCATCGCCCTGGTGCTGACCCTGTTCGCCACACTGGTCAACCTCAGCGGCACCAAAGTGCTGGCGCGCATCGCCATGTTCGGTTTTCTCTGCGAACTGGTTGGCGCGGTGATCGTCGGCGTTTACCTGTTGGTGTTCGAACGTCATCAACCGCTCAGCGTGCTGTTCAACACCTTCGACATCAGCGTCGACGGCTCGTACCTGCCGGCGTTCCTCACCGCATCGTTGGCGGGGATGTTCCTCTACTACGGCTTCGAGGCCTGCGGCGACGTCGCCGAAGAAACCCCGAACCCGAGTGCGAAAATCCCGGTGGCCATGCGCATGACCATCTACATCGGCGGCATCGCGGCGATGTTCGCCTGCCTGGCGCTGATCCTCGCCGTGCCGGACATGCAAGCGGTCATCAACGGCACCGACAAAGACCCGGTCACCACCATCCTCAACAACGCCTTCGGCCCGGTCGGTTCGAAAGTAGTGATGGGCGTGGTGATGATTTCCTTCATCTCCTGCGTCATCAGCCTACAAGCAGCGGCAAGCCGTCTGCTGTACTCCTACGCTCGCGACGAAATGGTCATCGGCAGCCGACTGCTGAAAAAGATTTCTCCTAGCACCCAAGTACCGGTTGCCGCACTGTTCGTCTCCGGCGTCCTGCCGGCGCTGATCATCGCCCTCGGCTTCTTCCTGCAAGACGCCGTGGCAACCATCGTCAGCTTCGCCGCGATCGGCATCTACCTCGCGTTCCAGATGATCGTCTTGGCCGCGCTGTACGCCCGCAGCAAAGGCTGGAAACCGAGCGGCAAATTCACCCTCGGCGCGTGGGGCTGGCCGGTGAACATCGGCGCGCTGGTGTATGGCGTTGGCGCAATCATCAACATGGCCTGGCCACGCACGCCGGATGCGGCGTGGTACGTGAACTATGCGATGGTGTTGAGCACGGCCATCGTGATTGGCTTGGGGTTGGTTTATATGTGGATTGGCAAGCCGTATGACCATGGCAAGGCGCCGGCTGGGGATGCTTGGAAGGTGAGTCGCTAACGCTCGTATAACGCGATGAGTAGCCCTGCTCGCATTAATGTGTGCAGGGCTACTCAATTAGAACTCAGCGGTCCGGAAAAGCTTAACTCAATACCTACACTGCTTGCACAAAATCTACAGGTTTGCCCTTTACATCCAGTACTCGAAACCATCCCTTCACACTCTGGATTGACCTGATAGCGAGCTGAATATGAGTTTCGTGCATGAAATCCGTCCCAGCATATAACGGCTGCCCTTCCCAAAACGGAGAGCGTACGGAGTCATAAGGCTCCATCCCCGCCATCTCACGAAACACATGCAGTGCTTTGATGACTTGGCAGTCAAGACGTCGTAAATAAGGGGTATTTACCTTGAGAGGTTGTCCGCCTTCTTGCTTGGAGGCATTTTCAAGGCCTACGTAACTCTCCCGAATTTCGAGTAACGCACTCTGCGTTGTGAAATCCAAACATCGGCCCAAATCAATAACAGCTCCCAACACAAAAGGCTGTTTGATCTTTTCCCTTTTCTGAGCGTTAGTCGCGAAGCTAAGCGCCCTTTGAGGATTATTTTCCCAAAAGTAGACGCCTCCACCGAGCCAGTCATAGTCGTTGGTGCTGTCATAGAGAGATTGTTCACCAGCCAGCACGCGCTCGCCAACTTCTCGCTCGCATCCATGGAAACCAAGTACAAAGGACGGGGAAATGCTATACATCAGTTCGCCGTAGCTTCTCCATTTACACGAGCAAAGAATGCACGGACTTTTTTAGGGTCTTTCAGCATCTCACTAGCAGATCGCCTAATACGCTGCGAGCCTTCAGAAGCAATTGGAAGCGGGCCACTATGCGAAGAAGCGATCACCCAAGCGGTTGCGCTCTGCTTGGCATCAGAATTTATCTGACAAAAAATCGCCTCCGCAGCAGCAGTGAGGGTACCCGTTGCTGAAATTTGGGCGATCGCATGATCTAAAGATGGACCAAGCTGCGAATGGAGAATCGCACCTGATGAAATCCCTGCCACCGAGACTGGCCCAATCATCCTGTGAACATATTCGACATGAGGACGGCCCTCTGAACCGGTCACAACAACCAGCCCACGGCCTTCATCTTCAGACCCTTCAGGAGTCTCTTTGTCGAGATCTTTGAGCATTACTTCCTCGATTCGAGCTACGGTTCGGCGCTCAAATGTTGATTAATTAATCGACAATATAGTCTCTGAAATTCACTACGTCACCCACATCAACGAGTTGTCAGATGATCTGCAGCCTTGGAAGCACCTATTTTTTTCGAATGCGCTTTCTGACGCTGTTTTTGAACGGAATTTCGCTGAGCTTTTGTTTGATGCAATTGATTACATAACTCATCGGTCACTTTTCGGGTGTGCTTCCTTGAAAACATTTTGCCAGCCGCTGAACGAGCGGAAATTGGAAACCGAAAACTCGATCAACACGAAGAAACCTGCAGTTCATTCCGTGGACCCAAATAGATAAAGGAAAAACTACGGCTTGGGCGGTCGGTTGCTGCCGACACTACAAAATCAGGCATTTCCTACAGATGCCGCCTTCAGAGATAAGCCCGTTTTCCTACAGAAGGTATCGATAGAGCCGACTTGGCGTCGTAGGTTGCTAGCCGATAGGCTTTCTCTCGGCGGCGAAGTCAGCGGCCCGGTGTCGGAGCCGGAGTAAATATCAAAACGGCGTGACCGCACTCATTTGAGTGGCGGCTCTATTCTCAATATTGGAGTCGAAAAATGCCTAACCACGTACAAATTCCTTCTGAAAGCTCCCCTTTCTTCACCCCCACCGTCTTCACCCGCCACAACCGCTTCCTCCACGCCTTCATGCAAGACCACGAAGCCTGGTTCTGCGTGCAAGATCTCGGTCGCTTGATGGGCTATCCCCTGAACGAACGCCTCACCCTGAAACTCGATCCCGACCAGCGTCGCCATGTCCTCCTGCGTCGGGACGGCGAAATCATCGATTGCGCGATGGTCAGCGAGTCCGGCCTGTTCGCCCTGCTCGTCCATCACTTCGTCCCGGAAAACCGACACCTGCGCCAATGGCTGAGCCATGAAGTCATCCCGATGCTGCGCGAAACCCAATCAAGCCCTGTGGAAAACCACCCGAGCTTGAGCTCAATGCATTGGGCAGGCGTTACCGTGCCGCTGCTGCACTGGCAACAGCAGGCGTGGGTCAAATGGCGGGATGTTCCGGAACTGATGCACGGCCAGCGGCCGTATCCGGTTCTGAGCACTTGCAGCTAAGGCTCATAAACAAAAAACCTGTGGCGAGGAAGCTAGCTCCCTCGCCACAGGTTTAGCATATCCACCTCTAGCGAATTGAATTCAGATGAGTAGAACTGTTCTCAAATCTCCTCAGATTGAGGAAATCATTCCCTCCGATGAAAGCTTTGCGATCTCTTACCTGAAACTAAACGACTGTGCCGATCTTCAGAAAGCCATTGCCGTCGGCATCGACGATGCCGACGCAGGCCATTTGATTGATCTGGCCACCGTAAAAGCCAAATGGCTTTCACGGTGCCTACCCCAGCGTTAAAACCGCGAAACACTCCGCATCGCGTCCACCAGATACCTCATCGCGATCCGGTCACTTTCCGAAAGCTCTCGATAACGCTCCACCAGTTTCAGTTCGTCAGAGCTGAGTCGACGTCTTTTGCGGCCGCTGCCCAGGCAGGGAAAGATGCCCAGCATGTCGGTGATGCCTTGTATTTTTGCCATGGACGATGTCCTTCTCGAATACGTCAAAGAACTGCTTAACCATCACATCGCCCTGCCCCTTACAGCAGCGCCGTGTGCCCTGCCGGCCAAATGGATCGCGCCGGTCATGCCCATAGAATAGAAATTAATTCGGCGCTGAAAAGCGGTTTTTAGAGTAATTAGTCGAGAAAAGCAGATATGCCGTGTAAATCAGAAAGTCCCGTAAGACTTTTAACCGACATGTCTTGTTTCATTGACACACTGGCGCAGTGAATCAACGAATTTTGCATTGCGAGCGAACCGTTTAAGCTAGCGGGCATCTGTTAATAGTCCGTTGCGTTTGGCCGAAGGCTTGTCCGAACCGTTATTTCTGATCCAGCACGTGCCAGGAACGGCACGGGATTGCACACGACAGGTTGTATTTATGCACCGCAGGAATTTGCTCAAAGCGTCCATGGCCATTGCGGCTTACACCGGTCTTTCGGCCACTGGCCTGCTGGCCACCCGTGCATGGGCGGCCAGTGGCGGCGCCGCTGATGGCGAGGCGCAGGCGTTTGATTTCGAGGCGCTCAAGCGCCAGGCCAAGCAACTGGCTGGCAGCGCCTACCAGGACACCAAACAGGTGCTGCCGCCGACGCTGGCGACGATGACGCCGCAGAATTTCAACGCGATCCGCTACGACGGCAATCATTCGTTGTGGAAGGAAAACAAAGGCCAGCTCGACGTGCAGTTCTTCCACGTCGGCATGGGTTTCCGCCAGCCGGTGCGCATGTACAGCGTCGATCCGAAGACTCGTACCGCGCGTGAGGTGCATTTCCGCCCGGCGCTGTTCAACTATGAGAACACCTCGGTCGACACTCAACAGTTGAAAGGCGACCTGGGTTTTGCCGGCTTCAAACTGTTCAAGGCGCCGGAACTCGATCGCCACGACGTAGTGTCGTTCCTCGGCGCGAGTTATTTCCGTGCGGTCGATGCGACTGGCCAATATGGCCTCTCCGCGCGCGGTCTGGCGATCGACACTTACGCCAAGAAGCGCGAAGAATTTCCTGATTTCACCAAGTTCTGGTTCGAGACCCCGGATCAGAACGCCACGCGTTTTGTGGTCTACGCCCTGCTCGACTCGCCGAGCGCGACCGGCGCGTACCGCTTCGACATCGATTGCCAGGCCGAGCGCGTGGTGATGGAGATCGACGCGCACATCAATGCACGCACCGCCATCGAGCAACTGGGCATCTCGCCGATGACCAGCATGTTCAGCTGCGGCAACCACGAACGGCGCATGTGCGACACCATTCACCCGCAGATCCACGACTCGGATCGTCTGGCCATGTGGCGCGGCAACGGTGAGTGGATCTGCCGGCCGCTGAACAACCCGGCGACGCTACAGTTCAACGCGTTTGCCGACACCGATCCGAAAGGTTTCGGTCTGGTGCAAACCGATCACGAATTCGCCAACTATCAGGACACCGTGGACTGGTACAGCAAGCGTCCGAGCCTGTGGGTCGAACCGACCACCGCGTGGGGCGAAGGCTCTATCGATCTGCTGGAAATCCCTACGACTGGCGAGACGCTCGATAACATCGTCGCGTTCTGGACCCCGAAAAAACCGGTGGCTGCCGGTGATTCGCTGAACTATGGCTACAAGCTTTACTGGAGCGCTCTGCCGCCGGTGAGCACGCCGTTGGCGCGGGTGCAGGCGACCCGTTCCGGCATGGGCGGTTTTGTTGAGGGTTGGGCACCGGGCGAGCATTACCCGCCGGTGTGGGCGCGTCGTTTTGCCGTGGACTTCACCGGTGGCGGTCTGGATCGACTGCCGCAGGGCACCGGGATTGAGCCTGTGGTGACATGCTCGAACGGCAAGGTGCAGGATTTCAGCGTGCTGGTGCTGGATGACATCAAGGGTTACCGGATCCTGTTTGACTGGTACCCGACCAGTGACAGCGTTGAGCCGGTGGAGCTGCGGTTATTTATCCGCACCAACGATCGCACGTTGAGCGAGACGTGGTTGTACCAGTACTTCCCGCCGGCGCCGGATAAGCGTAAATACCCTTGAGGGTCTGTAGCGCCTGATTGGGCCTCATCGCGAGCAGGCTCACTCCTACAGTTGATCTGTGTCGAACACGTATTTTGTGAACGACACATGCCCCTTGTAGGAGTGAGCCTGCTCGCGATAGCGTCCGACCAGGCAGCGCAACGACAACCAGACGAAAAAAAGCCCCGGCCATCACTGACCGGGGCTTTTTGCTTTATCGCGACGCACTCAATCGCGCAAATCAGACTCATGAATCGGCTGATCCCGATGAGTCGCGCGCTGATACTGCGCCGGCCACACCGCTTTGCGCCCACCCAGATCATCATCGGCATGCAGCGGCCAGTACGGATCACGCAGCAACTCGCGGGCGAGGAAGATGATGTCAGCCTGACAAGTGCGCAAGATGTGCTCGGCCTGCGCCGGCTCGGTAATCATTCCGACAGTGCCGGTGGCGATGCCTGACTCTTTGCGTACGCGTTCAGCAAAACGCGTCTGATAACCCGGCCCGACTGGGATCTCCGCGTTGGCTGCGGTGCCGCCTGACGACACGTCGATCAGATCCGCGCCAAGGGTGTGCAGGCGTCGCGCCAGCTCTACGGTTTCATCCGGGTTCCAACCGTCTTCTACCCAGTCTGTGGCCGATACGCGAACAAACACCGGCAACTCCTCAGGCCAGACCGCCCTCACCGCCTCAGTCACTTGCAGCACCAGACGAATACGATTTTCAAACGAACCACCGTATTGATCGCGGCGCTGATTGCTCAGCGGCGAAAGAAACTGATGCAGCAGATAACCATGCGCCGCGTGCACCTCAACCACACTGAAACCCGCCTTCAACGCGCGTTTGGCGGCACCGACAAAGGCCTGAATGACGTCGGCGATCTGTCCTTCATCCAGCTGTTTCGGTTGCGTGTGTTGTGGGTCGAAGGCAATTGGCGACGGCCCAACCGGGGTCCAGCCGCCATCATCGGGTTTGACGCTGCCATGTTTGCCGAGCCACGGCCGATGGGTGCTGGCCTTGCGCCCGGCATGGGCCAGTTGAATACCGGCAACAGCACCTTGGGACGTAATGAATCGGGTAATGCGTTGCAGCGGTGCGATCTGGTCGTCGTTCCACAAGCCAAGGTCTTCGGCGGTGATCCGCCCGTCGGCCGTGACCGCTGTGGCTTCGGTAAATACCAGTCCGGCGCCGCCCACGGCGCGGCTGCCGAGGTGCACCAGGTGCCAGTCGTTGGCCAGGCCGTCGACGCTGGAGTATTGGCACATCGGTGAGACGGCGATGCGGTTGGGCAGGGTCAGTTGGCGCAGGGTGAAGGGTTCAAGCAGCAGACTCATGGGGCACCTCTCAAATCAGTGGGCAGGCTCCAGGGTTCTGTTTGAATAGTCGACGAGTGACAGGAAAAAGGCGCAGCACCCGCCCCCGCGGGCAAAAAATTCGACAAGACGTCACAAGGCCAATCAAGCAGTGCTTAGAGCCTAGTCGACAACGGGGGATAGGGGGAAATTCAAGAAAAGATCGTCCGATCGCGGCCCGAACCTTCGGCAGCTCCTACAGGGCGCATTCCCATGTAGGAGCTGCCGAAGGCTGCGATCTTTTGATCTTCAGCGCGGTTCGATATGGGCAATCATCAATTGCACGGTCTCATTACCCCGAAACTCGTTAACGTCGAGCTTGTAAGCCAGTTCAACCCACTTGATCGTCGGGTTCGGCCAGACATCCCGGTCAATACCAAAGGCAATACCGTCCAGCTTCACCGCACCGCACTCGCTTTTCAGCACTACTTTCAGGTGCCGTTCACCGACTACGCGCTGCTCAACCAACTGAAACACGCCATGGAACAGCGGCTCCGGGAAGTGCTGCCCCCAAGGCCCGGCATGGCGCAGGGCGCGGGCCAGTTCGAGGTGGAATTCTTCGACCGCCAGCGTGCCGTCAGAGAGCATGCGTCCGGTCAGGTCTTCCTCGCGAAGTTGCCTACGCACCTCAGCGTCAAATGCCTCGGCGAACAGCGGAAAATTCTCCTGCGGCAAGGTCAGGCCGGCGGCCATCGCGTGACCACCGTACTTGGCGATCAGGGTCGGATGCTGCGCCGCGACCACACTCAGGGCATCACGGATATGGAAGCCCTGAACAGAGCGGCCCGAGCCCTTGAGCAAGCCATCACCGGCATCGGCGAAGGCAATGGTCGGACGGAAGTAACGCTCTTTCATCCGCGACGCGAGAATGCCGATCACGCCCTGGTGCCATTCCGGATCGAACAGGCACAGACCAAACGGCATCGACTCCACCGGCAAGTCCTTGAGCTGCGCCAGCGCTTCACGCTGCATGCCCTGCTCGATGGATTTGCGATCCTGGTTCATGCCGTCCAGTTGCGCGGCCATTTCCCGGGCCAGGTTGGCGTCGGCGGTGAGCAGGCATTCGATGCCCAGGCTCATATCATCCAGACGCCCGGCAGCGTTCAGGCGCGGGCCGACGATAAAACCGAGATCCGTGGAGGTGATGCGAGTGGCGTCGCGCTTTGCCACTTCAAGAATCGCTTTGATCCCCGGCCGTGCGCGACCGGCGCGAATACGTTCAAGACCTTGGTGCACCAGAATCCGGTTGTTGGCGTCCAGTGGCACCACGTCGGCGACGCTGCCCAGCGCCACCAGATCGAGCAGTTCACCGATGTTCGGCTGCGGCTTGTTCTCGTACCAGCCGAGACTGCGCAAACGCGCGCGCAACGCCATCAACACATAGAAAATCACCCCGACGCCGGCCAGCGCCTTGCTCGGGAATTCGCAGCCAGGCTGGTTCGGGTTGACCAGCGCATCCGCCTGCGGCAGCTCTTCGCCGGGCAAATGGTGGTCGGTGATCAGCACTTTGAGCCCGGCCTTTTTCGCCGCCGCCACACCTTCGACGCTGGAGATGCCGTTGTCGACGGTCACCAGCAAATGCGGCTCCCGAGTCAAAGCGACTTCGACGATTTCCGGGGTCAGGCCATAGCCATACTCAAAGCGGTTCGGCACCAGATAATCGACATGCGCGGCACCGAGCAAGCGCAAACCAAGCATGCCGACCGTGCTGGCCGTGGCGCCGTCCGCATCGAAGTCGCCAACGATAAGGATGCGCTGGCGTTGCTCCAGCGCCGTCACCAGCAAGTCCACCGCCGCGTCGATGCCCTTGAGCTGCTGAAACGGGATCAACCGCGCCAGACTCTTGTCCAGCTCCGCCTCGGACTGCACGCCCCGCGCCGCATACAAGCGGGTCAGCAGCGGCGGGATATCACCGAGAAAAGGAAGAGTTTCGGGCAGTTGACGAGGTTCGATACGCATGGGGTGACGGAGACTTCTCTTTAATACGTGGGATTAATCAGTTGAAGGCGCGGAGTCAGCCGCGCTCACCTTGCAGCCACTGCAACTGGACTTCGTGCTGACCACGGTCGTCGGTGACGAAGATCGTCCCTTCGCTGATCATCACGTCCCACTTGATGACGCGGGGCATGTCTTTGGCCAAAGTCTCCAGCACTTCCTGCGGGACGGCGGCGATGTTGACGTTTTTCAGATTCTTGATCGCCGGGATCACTTTGGTTTCCCAGACGCGCAGGCTGCCGTAGGCCAGCAGGCTGGTGCGCTCGGTGCGACGCGAGCACCAGGTCAGGCGATCGGCGTCTGGCTGGCCGACTTCGATCCAGTGCAGAACGCGGTCATCCAGGCTCTTTTCCCACAGCGCAGGTTCGTCCACGTCTGACAGACCACGGCCAAACGACAACTGCTCGTTGTACCAGAGCGCGTAGGCCAGCAGGCGCACGGTCATACGCTCTTCGGTTTCCGAAGGGTGACGGGCGATGGTCTGCTTGACGCTCTCGTAGACGCTGCGGTCGAGGTCGGTGAGGTTCAGTTCAAACTTGTAGGTAGTGGACGGCTGGGCCATGAACGGGCTTCTTGATACGAGGAAAGTCGGCAAGTCTAACCGATGCGGTAGGCAATCATCGAATTGATGGCGATCAACCTGCGGCGTCTGACAGCCGGCTATGTTAAAACGCTGTATCCGCTCAGCCTTGTCCTACAGGATTTCGCATGCCGTTCACCAGCAAACCGCTCTCGGGTCTGAAAGTCATTGAATTGGGTACATTGATTGCCGGGCCGTTTGCCTCGCGCATCTGCGGCGAGTTCGGCGCCGAAGTGATCAAGATCGAGTCACCGGACGGCGGTGATCCGCTGCGCAAATGGCGCAAATTGTACGAAGGCACGTCCTTGTGGTGGTTCGTTCAGGCGCGCAACAAGAAGTCACTGACGCTGAACCTCAAACACCCCGACGGTTTGGCGATCCTCAAACAACTGCTCAGCGAAGCCGACATCCTCATTGAGAACTTCCGTCCCGGCGTCCTGGAAAAACTCGGCCTGAGTTGGGAAACCCTCCACGCACTGAACCCGAAACTGGTGATGGTGCGCCTGTCCGGTTTCGGTCAGACCGGGCCGATGAAAGATCAACCGGGCTTCGGCGCGGTCGGCGAGTCCATGGGCGGTCTGCGCTACATCACCGGTTTCGAAGACCGGCCGCCGGTGCGCACCGGCATTTCCATCGGCGATTCGATTGCCGCGCTGTGGGGCGTGATTGGTGCGCTGATGGCGCTGCGTCATCGCGAAGTCAACGGCGGTACAGGCCAGGTTGTCGATGTGGCGTTGTACGAAGCCATTTTCGCGATGATGGAAAGCATGGTGCCGGAATTCGATGTGTTCGGTTTTATCCGCGAGCGCACCGGCAACATCATGCCCGGCATCACGCCCTCCTCTATCCACACCAGTGCCGACGGCAAGCACGTGCAGATCGGCGCCAACGGCGATGCGATCTTCAAGCGCTTCATGCTGATCATCGGCCGCGAAGACCTGGCCAACGATCCAGTACTGGCCAGCAATGACGGGCGCGACAGTCGCCGCGACGAGTTGTATGGGGTCATCGATCGCTGGGTCAACTCGCTGCCGCTGCAAGCCGTACTCGACCTGCTCAATCAAGCCGATGTGCCAGCCAGCCGGATCTTCAGCGCCGAGGACATGTTCAACGATCCGCAGTACCTGGCCCGGGAAATGTTCCTGCAGGCCAAACTGCCCGATGGCAAAGATTTCAAGATGCCGGGCATCGTGCCGAAACTCTCTGAGACACCGGGCAGTTCAGAATGGGTCGGACCGCAACTGGGTGAACACAATGCGCAGGTACTTCACGACCTTGGCTACGACGAGCAACAGATCGCCAAGCTGCGCGAAGACGGAGCCATTTAAGCTGAAGCGCCGGCCGCCATCGCACGCCAACCGCGCCCATCATTGGTGGACGTGGCGGCTGTTCGGCCTGTTGTTCCTGCTCGCTCTGTCGACGGGAGTGCAGGCCAAACCCACGTTGATCTGGCTGCTGCGCGATTTGCCGCCACTGACCATTTTCGAAGGTCCGAAAAAGGGTCAGGGGGTGATTGACCAATTGATGCCGTTGCTGATCGCCGGGATGCCGCAATACGAACACACGCTGATGCGGGTCAATCGCGCCCGTGGTCTGCAAATGCTCCATGAAAACCCGTTTGCCTGTGACCCCGCACTGCTGTGGAACAAGGAACGCGCGCAGTGGGTCGCGTATTCGATTCCGGCGATCCGCGCCGTGAGCAACGGTCTGGTAGTGCGCCAGCAAGATCGCTCGGTCCTTGAACCTTATCTGGTGGACGGCGAAGTCGACCTGTCGGCATTGTTGACCGCCACCGACAGAAAAGTCGGCGTGGTCGCTGAGCGCAGTTATGGCGAATTTATCGACAACATTCTGCATCAGGCACCCAGCGGCGCACTGACGCCCCATTACGGTAACGATGCACTGACCAATCTGTTGTCGATGCAGCGTCTGGGCCGGCTGCAGGTGGTGCTGGGTTACTGGCCGGAAATCCGCTATCAGGCCAGGCAGGCGCAGATCGCCGAGGATGAACTGGAGTTTTATCCGATTCGCGGCACCGGAAAATATCTCTCAGGCTACGTGGCGTGTTCCGACACCACCCAGGGACGTCAGGCCATCAGCGAGATCAACCAACTGCTGCGCACCCTGCCCCACGAGCATCTCAATCAGCTCTACGCCGCATGGCTGGACCCCGAGCGACAAGCGGATTATCTGGAACAGGCCCGCACATTCTTCGAACATCAGGCCGCGCAGTAGGCAAATCGCAGACAAAAGAAACCCCGAGAAGTGGGGAGACGACTCGGGGTTAAACGTGGTCTACATAAAGACCCGTAGCAGCAAGCGACAAGCACCGGAGCACAATGCTTGATCCTGCTGTTACGGGGTCTGACTGACAGGGATGCAGGAAGGTTCCCACAAAAAATATTTCATCTTTACAGCGCCGGACGTTTGTCCAGGGCTGCATTGCGCAAAGCCGCGATCACACAGGGCTCCAGCCGTCCTTCGGCGATCAGGACATCGCGGTGCAGGCCGTCAACGACATCGGTCAACTGACGCTTGTCGGCCAATTGTGCCTGATTGAATTCGCGTTCCACGACAATGGCGCCATGGCTGTTCTTCAAGGTCACCAGGCATTCGCCATGGGAACCGCACGGAGACAACGAAACCTGATACGGGCTCAGAGCCTCACCGAGCAATAGACTGATACTTTCCATCTCGATCTCCACTCAATAGTCCGAAAACTGTGTGCCTGGGGCGTGTTCACAATAAATGACCACCGGCCCGAGAAGAAAGTTCTGCATACCGATTGCCCCCCACCCTGGAGTGTCACCGGTCTGTCAGAGCATGCACGGCGAAGATGACAGTAAAGTAACTGCCCTCGTCAAATTCCGAGCGCTGGCGATGCAGCCATCAGGTAACTGTCGAGCAAACCACGCATGAGCACCGCCGACACAGGGGTTTGCAGACGCCCCAGCAGCCGCAGGTGGTGCTCGCACAGCAAGGGTTCGAGGTCGTTAAGCAGGCTCGGCGCGACCGTCCCCAGCAGGATCAGCGCACGTGCCTCATGCTCAACCGCCAGATGATGAATCAGCGCCAGACCATCGCCGCCCTTGAGTTGGGGATCGCAAATGGCGATGTCAACCGCGCCGCGATGGCCCAGCGAAGACAGCGCAGAAGCCAGCGACGGCGCCGTCAGCACGTCATAGATGCCAATGGCATTGAGCATTTGATGCAATGCCATCAGCTGGAACGGATTGGGTTCAAGTATCAGGACTTTAAGCGAGCGCATAAGCGACCTCTGAAGCGACAATCGCGGACTCTCACCGCAGTTGTTGTCACTCTAGGGCAGCCGTCCTAAGCCTCCCATCGGAAAAGTAGCCGCGTCGTATAGGACATTTCCCATCTTCATTGCAGACATCGGCACCCGCTCTCTGTGCGACGCTGAGTGATGTCGGTCCAGCCACCCAAAAGCCCCCGCAATTTGCCGTCAGCACTGTAAAACGGCACCGTCCACTGATAGACCTCACGGGTGCCGCTCTTGAACTGCAAGCGCCGTTTGCTGAAGCGCGATTTGCGCGTGCGCAACTGCACCAGGAATTCGTCGTGCAGCATCAGCGCTGTAGCCTGCGGCAGCGCGTCAACCTCGATCAGCAACTTCCCCAGCACTTGGTCCAGTCGAATCGACAAGGCCTCCTCATAACTGCGATTGCACATGATCAGCCGTCCTTGCAGATCGCGGACAAACACCGGGTCGGGCATGGAGTCGATCAGCGCGTGCTGAAACGCCAGTTGATCACCCAGATCCTTTTCCGCCGCGCGACGCAGTTTGATCACGGCAGTCAGTCGCCGATTCCATACCAGCGACAGCAGACCGAAAACACCAAGCCCGCCCATGCCCCAGCAACCCCATTCGAGCATCTGTTGCCAGACCGACGGCACGGGCGCCGGCGCAATACCTTCCAGCCATTTCAGGCGAATCGCGCGCAATTCGGCCGCGGGAAACGCCTCCAGGGCCTTGTTGAGGATACTCAGCAGCACCGGCATGCCTTTACGCACGGCGAGGTTATCGGCCTCCCATTTGCCTTCGACCAGACCGCCCACCTTGAGCAACCCCAAGGGGTACAGCTGTGCACCGATTTCGTTTTCGATGGTGGCGTAGGCTTCACCGCTCTCGACCAGCGCCCGCGCCTCGGCATACGTCTTGACCGAGCGAATCTCGATCGAGGGAAAGTCACGCCTGATCATGTCTTCCAGCGCATGCCGGGCCGGCAGCACCAGCACCCGTTTGCTCAACTGCTCGAAAGAGTCCAGCCGGGGCGCGTCAGCACGGCCAACGAATACCCAGCCCGCACCGCCAAATGCGTGGCTGTAATCCAGAAACGCTTTGCGCTCCTCGCTCATGGCCAGGGTCGTACTGATATCCGCCGCGCCACTCTCGAGACGCTCGAGCATGTGATCGGTGGAAAACGACTCCTGATGCACGAACTGCAACCCGGTCATCGCCGTCACGCGCTTGAGTACATCGTTGTTCAGGCCACTCCATTGCCCGTGTTCGTCCTGAAACAGATACAACGGGTATTGCACCGACGTCACCGTCACCTTGGGGTTGTCGCGAATCCATTGACGCTCGTGTGCGGCCAGTTCGATGGGCTGGACTCTGGACGTCACGGCATCAGCGTGCAGCGCCAATTGCGCCGCCATGCTGCAGCGCATCAACGCCAATAATCCGAACATAAACAACACACCCAGTGCCGGTTTCAAACCTCTATAAAACAGCATTGCCACTTCCTTCGTGATCGACTCACCCGTCCTTCGTGGGTGAAAACCCGAGCAGTGTGGCAGCAGAAACAAAAAAGCCCGTCAGGAGACGGGCTTCAAAATGTGACAGCTTTTACGGGCTTATAACGGCTTGCCGCGATTGCCATGCTGGCTGACAAAGGCTTGCACGGCTTTCAACTCGTTTGGCAGAACGGTGCAACGCTCGTTTCGCTCAAACAAATCAGAAAGATGTGCAGGTAGCTCGAGCGCTTTTCCTACACCGGCTTTCTCCACTGCATCCGGGAATTTCACCGGATGTGCGGTGCCGAGAATCACCATCGGGATATCGAGGCTACGACGGCATTCGCGCGCGGCCTTGACGCCGATCGCGGTGTGCGGATCCAGCACTTCACCGGTCTGCTCGTAGACTTCGGCGATAGTTTCGCAGGTCTGCGCGTCATCCACAGCCAGCGAGTCGAACAGTTTGCGCGCTTCGGTCCAGCGCTCTTGCTCGACGCTGAAACCGCCGCCCTGCCTGAACGAATCCATCAAACCGGCAATCGCCGCGCCGTTGCGACCGTGCAGATCGAACAGCAGGCGTTCGAAGTTCGACGAGACCATGATGTCCATCGACGGCGACAGCGTGGCGTGCAGGGTGTCCTTGACGTACTGATTGCCGCTCATGAAGCGGTGCAGGATGTCGTTGCGGTTGGTGGCGACGATCAACTGGTTGATCGGCAGGCCCATGTTGCGTGCCAGGTAACCGGCGAAGATGTCGCCGAAGTTGCCGGTCGGTACCGAGAACGACACTGAACGCGCCGGGCCGCCCAACTGCAGGGCTGCGTGGAAGTAGTAGACGATCTGGGCCATGATCCGCGCCCAGTTGATCGAGTTCACCGCCACCAGTCGCGTGCCTTTGAGGAAGCTCTGGTCGGCGAAGCTCGCCTTGACCATTTCCTGGCAGTCATCGAAGTTGCCTTCGATGGCGATGTTGTGAATGTTCTCGCCGAAAATCGTGGTCATCTGGCGACGCTGCACTTCGGACACACGGTTGTGCGGGTGCAGAATGAAGATGTCGACGTTTTCGCAGTGCTTGCAGCCTTCGATGGCGGCCGAACCGGTATCACCGGAGGTGGCGCCGACGATCACTACGCGCTCGCCGCGCTTTTCCAGCACGTAGTCGAGCAGACGACCGAGCAGTTGCAGGGCGAAGTCCTTGAACGCCAGGGTCGGGCCGTGGAACAGCTCCATTACCCATTCGTTGCCGTTCAACTGACGCAGCGGTGCCACGGCGCTGTGGGCGAACACACCATAGGTTTCTTCAAGAATCTTTTTGAAATCGGCATCCGGAATGCTGCCGGTGACGAACGGACGCATCACCCGGAAGGCCAGTTCGTGATACGGCAGGCCGGCCCAGGAAGCGATTTCTTCCTGAGTGAAACGTGGCAGGTTTTCCGGGACGTACAAACCGCCGTCGGTAGCAAGACCGGCCAGCAGGACCTCTTCGAAATTCAGGGCCGGTGCCTGGCCGCGGGTACTGATATAACGCATGATTTCAAACCTTCGGTTTGAGCTTCAAGTTACGAGCTACAAGCTGCAAGTAAAAGCCAGACCGCTTTTAGCTTACCGCTTGCAGCTCGAAGCTTGCAGCTGCTTCTGTTTAGTTCAGGTGCTCGACGCGGATCCGTACAACCGGACCATTCACGCCGGCCAGCGCTTCGAGGGCGGCGATCGCATCGTTGATGCGCTGTTCCACGACCCGGTGGGTCAGCAGGATCATCGGCACCAGACCGTCGTGTTCCTCGACTTCCTTCTGCATGATCGACTCGATGTTGATGCCGCGCTCCGAGAGGATGCTCGCCACCTGAGCCAGCACGCCCGGATGATCCTTGGCCTGAATGCGCAGGTAGTACGCGCTTTCGCAGGCTTCGATCGGCAGGATCGGATGGGCCGACAGCGAGTCTGGCTGGAAGGCCAGGTGCGGTACACGGTTTTCCGGATCGGAAGTCATTGCGCGAACCACGTCGACCAGATCGGCGATCACCGACGAAGCGGTTGGCTCCATGCCGGCGCCCGCGCCGTAGAACAGCGTCGAACCGGCGGCGTCACCGTTGACCATCACCGCGTTCATCACGCCGTTGACGTTGGCGATCAGACGATCGGCCGGGATCAGCGTCGGGTGTACGCGCAACTCGATACCGGCGGCTGTGCTGCGCGCCACGCCGAGGTGCTTGATGCGGTAGCCCAGCGCTTCGGCGTAGTTGACGTCGGCGGTGGTCAGCTTGGTGATGCCTTCGGTGTAAGCCTTGTCGAATTGCAGCGGAATGCCGAACGCGATCGAGGCCAGAATCGTCAGCTTGTGCGCGGCGTCGATGCCTTCAACGTCGAAGGTCGGATCGGCTTCGGCGTAACCCAGTGCCTGCGCTTCGGCCAGCACGTCTTCGAAGGTACGGCCCTTCTCGCGCATTTCGGTGAGGATGAAGTTGCCGGTGCCGTTGATGATCCCGGCGACCCAGTTGATGCGGTTGGCGGACAGGCCTTCACGGATCGCCTTGATCACCGGAATGCCACCGGCCACGGCCGCTTCGAACGCCACGATCACGCCTTTCTCGCGAGCCTTGGCGAAAATTTCATTACCGTGAACGGCAATCAGAGCCTTGTTCGCGGTGACCACATGCTTGCCATTCTCGATGGCCTTGAGTACCAGCTCGCGGGCAACGGTGTAGCCGCCCATCAGCTCTATGACGATGTCGATCTCAGGGTTCGTGGCCACTTCGAAGACATCGTTGGTAATCGCAATACCGGTCGTCTGGAACTGAGGCTTTGGCGTGCGCATGGCAATTTGTGCCACTTCGATCCCACGCCCGGCACGACGAGCAATTTCCTCGGCGTTGCGCTGAAGTACGTTGAAGGTACCGCCACCGACGGTCCCTAACCCACAGATGCCTACTTTGACCGGATTCACTGTGAACTCCCCATAAAACGGCCGACGCGGGGTCGGCCGGAAAACAACCGCGTGCTCGCGGCTCTCTATTAATGGCTCGGCGATGTCGCTGCCGGACCATGATCGTCACGGCTGACCGTGACGATGCGAATTTACTTCGCGCCCAGCGCCAGTTTGGCGACTTGTGGCGCAGGCTGGTAGCCCGGAATCACTTGTCCGTCAGCCAAAACGATGGCCGGTGTGCCGTTCACGCCGATCGACTGACCGAGGGCAAACTGTTTGGAAACCGGGTTATCGCACTTGGCGGCCTTGATTTCCTTGCCGTCGACCATTTTGTCCATGGCCGCTTTCTTGTCTTTCGAGCACCACACGGCTTGCAGTTGCTCGTCACCCGGCGAGTTCAAACCCTGGCGCGGGAACGCGACGTAGCGCACTTCGATGCCGCGCTTGTTCAGCTCAGGCACTTCGGCGTGCAGCTTGTGGCAGTACGGGCAGGTGGTGTCGGTGAACACGGTGATGTGCGATTTGGTTTCGCCCACGGCCGGGTAAACCACGGTTTCGGCCACCGGGATGGCGTTGATCAGCTTGGAGATGCCCAGGCGCTCGGTCTTCTCGGTCAGGTTGACCGGTTTGCCGTCCTTGAGCTGGAACAGGTAGCCCTGAACGATGTACTGACCATCGGCGCTGGCGTAGAGCACGCGGCTGCCTTTGAGTTTGACTTCGTACATGCCTGGCAGGGGGCTGGCATTGATGCTTTCGACCGGAACCTCGAGTTCGAGCTTTTCCAGGCTTTGACGAATGGCTTTGTCGGCCGCGTCATCGGCGACGGCAAAGGTACTGACCAACGCAATGGCTGCGGCGGCGAAAATCTGGGTCAGACGCATGAGAACTCCTGAAGGCGGACAAATGGAACGATCAGAACGCCCGTGCCGGAACACCGGGTCATAACCGTCCATCGTGCAAACCGGCAAAGCCTAACACATAAGGCCACGGTGGCCGAATGCGCCTGTCGCCACACTTTCGGGACGACATAACCCCTGTGGGAGCGAGCTTGCTCGCGAAGAGGGCAGTGCATTCAAAATATGTGCAGCCTGACACACCGCTTTCGCGAGCAGGCTCGCTCCCACAGGAATTTTTGTTCAGCCGCGCGGGTGATGCTTGGCGTGCAGGTCCTGCAAGCGGGCGCGGGCGACATGGGTGTAGATCTGCGTGGTGGAAAGGTCGCTGTGGCCGAGCAGCATCTGCACCACGCGCAAGTCCGCGCCATGGTTGAGCAGGTGCGTGGCAAACGCGTGACGCAAAGTATGCGGCGACAGCGATTTGCCGATCCCGGCAACTTTGGCCTGATGCTTGATCCGGTGCCAAAAGGTCTGGCGAGTCATCTGTTCGCCGCGCTGGCTGGGGAACAGCACATCACTGGGCCGGCCACCAAGCAGCTCGCCGCGACCATCGCGCATGTAGCGCTCGACCCAGACGATCGCCTCCTCGCCCATCGGCACCAGCCGTTCCTTGCTGCCCTTGCCCATCACCCGCAGCACGCCTTGGCGCAAGTTGACCTGTTCCAGCGTCAGACTGACCAGTTCAGTCACGCGCAAACCGCAGGCGTACAGCACTTCAAGCATGGCGCGGTCACGCTGGCCGATGGCTTCGCTCAGATCCGGCGCTTTGAGTAGCGCCTCGACGTCGGCTTCCGACAGGGATTTGGGCAACGGCCTGCCCAGTTGCGGCATGTCGACGCGCAAGGTCGGGTCGACGCTGATCAGTTTTTCCCGCAGCAGATAGCGATAAAAACCACGCACCCCAGAGAGAAATCTCGCCGTGGAACGTGGTTTGTAGTTCTGCTCCAGTCGCCAGGACAAGTGATCGAGGATCAATTCACGACCGGCATTGATCAGCTCCAGGTTCTTCTCCTGCAACCAGCCATTGAACAACGCCAGATCACTGCGATAAGCGCCACGGGTGTTGTCGGACAGGCCTTTCTCCAGCCATAACGCGTCGAGGAATTGGTCAATGAGGGGATGATCGATGGCAGGCATGGGCGCTCAAGTCACACAGCCTCAAGGACTGTGCGCAAATGTAGAGTGAACTGTAGGAATGGGCGCTAGTCTTTCATAGCCCGCAATTTCAAGGAACAGGGAGTATCAATGAACGAGCAGCAAATTCTCTTGGCATTTGGCGGGATTGGCGCTGCGGCGCTGGGTTGCCAATGGCTGGCCTGGCGCCTGAAGTTGCCGGCCATTCTGTTTCTGTTACTGACGGGGATTCTGGTGGGCCCGGTATTGGGCTGGCTTGATCCGCAGGAAATGTTTGGCCCATTGCTGATGCCGCTGGTGTCGCTTGCTGTAGCGCTGATTCTGTTCGAGGGCAGCCTGACTCTGCACCTGTCGGAGTGGAAGGAGATCGGCAGCGTCGTCCATCGTTTGGTGACCATCGGAGCGATTTCGACTTGGGTTGTGATCGCGGTGGCGACTCACTTTCTACTGGGTTTCGACTGGATGCTGGCGATCCTGTTCGGCAGCCTGACGCTGGTCACCGGTCCGACCGTGATCGTGCCGATGCTGAGAGTCGTGCGGCCGAAAGCTTCGATCGCCAATATTCTGCGTTGGGAAGGCATCGTTATCGACCCGATCGGCGCCCTCCTCGCCGTTGTGGTTTACAGCTTTATCATTGCCAGCGCTGAAGGTCATGGCCTCAAGCAGAGCCTGTTCACCTTTGGTGGCGTGATCCTGTGCGGCGCGGTGTTCGGCATTGTCGGTGGCTGGCTGCTCGGCACAGTGATACGCCGACAATGGCTGCCGGAGTATCTGCATAACCTCGCCTCGCTGGCGGCGGTGTTGGGAATTTTCATTGCTTCCAACGAAGTGATGCACGAGTCCGGCCTGCTGGCGGTAACGCTGATGGGCATGTGGCTGGCGAACATGAAGGGTGTGGATGTGCGGCACATCCTGCACTTCAAGGAAAACCTCAGCGTGCTGCTGATTTCCGGCCTGTTCATCTTGCTGGCGGCGCGACTGGACTTGTATGCCTTGATCGGTCTGGGGCCGTTGGTGCTGATTCTGCTGCTGGTGATTCAGTTGATCGCCCGACCATTGAACGTGCTACTCAGCACTGCCGGTTCCAGCCTGAGCTGGCGTGAGCGTGCGTTGCTGTGCTGGATCGCGCCACGCGGGATCGTCGCGGCGGCGGTGTCGGCGATTTTCGCGATTCGTCTGCATGAAGCGGGACACGAGGGCGCATTGCTGCTGGTGCCGCTGACGTTTGCGGTGATCATCGGCACTGTGGTGCTGCAAAGTGCGACTGCGCGGCCACTGGCACGACTGCTCAAAGTTGCGGAGCCAGCGCCGAGTGGCTTCCTGATCGTCGGTGCCAACGGCCCGGCGCGGGAGCTGGGCAAGTCGCTGCAGCAGCTGGGTAGTCGCGTGCTGCTGACCGATTCGAGCTGGGAAAACATTCGTGCGGCACGCATGGAGGGTTTGCCGACCTACTTCGGCAACCCGGCTTCGCAACATGCCGATGCGCATCTGGATCTGGTCGGGCTCGGTCATTTGCTCGCACTGTCGCCGTCGGGTGAGCTGAATACCTTGGCCGCGATGCGCTTTCGTCATGATTTTGGTCATCAGCGCTTGTTTGGTCTGGCCAGTGGTCATGAGAGCCGGCGCAGCGACAAACACCGTGCCAGCCTTGAGCATCGCGGCAATCAGTTGGGCAGCGAGGCGTATACCTACGCGAAACTGGCCAGCCAGATGGGTCAGGGTGCCGAACTGTACAGCACAACATTGACGGATGGCTTTGGCTGGGAGGATTACCGGGCGCTGCATGGTAATCGCGCCACACTGCTGTTCATGCGTGATGACAGCGGTTGGGTGCATGTGGTGACGCCGGAGACGGCGGTGAAGCCTGGGGCGGGATGGACGCTTCTGGCATTGATTCAGCCGGAGACTTCCAGCGCCTGAGCTGACGCCTTCGCGAGCAGGCTCGCACCCACAGGTTCTGTGTCGGACACAAATTTTGTGTTCACCCGTTCACTTTGGGAGCGAGCCTGCTCGCGAAGGACGCGACGTGGTATCAGATCAAGCCGCAAAACCCGGCAGCACCGGCACCGGCCGCTTGTCATCATCAATGGCGACAAAGCTGAACTGCCCATGAATCGCCTTCTCGCGACCATCACAGCTCATGCTTTCGACAAACACCTCCACCTCGACCTTGAGGCTGGTGTTGCCGACTTTGATCACCTTCCCCACCAACTCGACGATGGAACCGGCCGGGATCGCGTGGTTGAAGTCGATGCGATCGGTGGACACAGTTACCAGCGGCAGGCGGCAGAAACGCGTGGCGGTGATGAACGACACTTCGTCCATCCACGCCAGCGCGGTGCCGCCGAACAGGGTGTTGTGGTGATTGGTGGTCGGCGGGAAGACGGCTTTGGTTACGCGGGTCACCGAGAGTTCGGTGCGGCGTTCGATTTCCTGGTCGCGGGGGGTCATGGTTCTGGCCTGAAACGAAGGTACGGTGAATAAATTGCAGGCAACAAAAAAGCAGCCCGTAGGCTGCTTTTTTCTGCATCGGAAGCTGGACTTAAGCCAGTTTTTCCTTGATGCGAGCTGCTTTACCCGACAGGTCGCGCAGGTAGTACAGCTTGGCTTTACGTACGTCACCGCGACGTTTAACAGCCATGCTGTCGATCTGCGGGGAGTAGGTCTGGAAAGTACGTTCTACGCCAACACCGTTGGAGATTTTACGAACGGTGAACGCACTGTTCACGCCGCGGTTACGCTTGGCGATTACAACGCCTTCGAACGCTTGCAGACGGGAACGATCGCCTTCCTTCACTTTCACCTGAACGACAATAGTGTCGCCTGGGGCGAAGGTAGGGATTTCTTTGGTCATCTGCTCTGCTTCGAGTGCAAGGATGATTTTGTTGGTCATGCTGTGCTCCTAAGGTAAATCGTTCGATCTACCATCGATACGTTGTTAACTATCGTCCCGCTCGCGGATGTATTCCTCGAGCAGCTTCTTCTCTTCTCCAGAAAGCGAGCGGCTTTCCAGAAGATCGGCGCGTCGTTCAAAGGTCCTACCAAGGGACTGCTGTAAACGCCAACGCCGGATATGCGCGTGGTTGCCACTCAGCAACACGTCGGGTACACGCTGATCCGCATACACCTCAGGTCGGGTGTAGTGCGGGCAATCCAGCAGACCATCCGTAAAGGAATCTTCCTCGGCGGAGTCTGCATGCCCTAAAGCTCCAGGCAGCAGTCGTGTAACCGCATCGATCAGGACCATGGCCGGCAGCTCGCCGCCAGACAGTACATAGTCGCCAATCGACCACTCTTCATCGACATGAGCTTCAATAAAACGCTCGTCAATGCCTTCATAGCGGCCGGCAATCAGGATCAATGCATCCGATTGTGCCAACTCGCGTACCGCCGACTGAGTCAGTTGACGGCCTTGGGGGGACAGGTAAATCACCTTCGCCGCCTCCCCGGCTGCTGCCTTGGCCTGAACCAGAGCATCTTCCAGGGGTTTGATCTTCATCACCATGCCCGGACCACCGCCAAACGGGCGATCGTCCACAGTGTGATGCCGATCCGTCGTGTAATCTCGCGGATTCCAACAGGTCAGCTGCAAGAGCCCCTGTTTGACCGCACGACTGGTGATGCCGTAGTCGCCGATGGCGGAAAACATCTCGGGAAACAAACTGATCACTTCTACGCGCAAGTTAGCCACGCTTAGAAGTCCGCGTCCCAATCCACCTTCATCTCGCCCGCCGCCAGGTCGATGGCCAACACGCATTGCTCCGTATAGGGCAACAGGCGTTCGCGATCATCCAGGCTGCCAGCGCAAGGCTTGACGACCATTACATCATTGGCGCCGGTTTCCAGAAGATGATCGATTTTCCCGAGCAATTGCCCAAGGGTGTCGATGACCTTCAGACCTTCCAGCTGGTACCAGTAGTACTCACCGTCGGTCAATTCAGCGAACAGATTGCGCGGCACGCAGATCTCATAACCGGCCAGAAGACGAGCTTCTTCACGATCATCAAGACCCTTGAGCTTCGCGACCAGGAACTTGTCGCTCCCGCGTCCACTGACCAGCTCGACCTGTTTCACATTACCTTCGCGCTTGAGCGTCCAGGTTTTGTACTGCAACAGGTTTTCAGTCGGATCAGTAAAGGAATAAACCTTCACTTCGCCGCGAACGCCATGAACAGAATAAATTTTGCCAATAACGATCAAATCATCGGCAACAGCAGGCGTCGCGTTCATATTGCTCAGGCCGCAGCCTTTGCAGATTCCTTCAGCAACTGAGCAACACGCTCAGAAGGCTGTGCACCAACGCTCAGCCAGTAGGCTACGCGCTCTTGGTTCACGGACAGACGGATTTCCTGACCACGGGCAACAGGGTTGAAGAAACCAACCTGTTCTTTGTGGGAGCCGTCACGCGGGTTACGCGAGTCGGTTACGGTCAGGTGGTAAAACGGGCGCTTTTTGGAGCCGCCAAGGGCAAGACGGATTGTTAGCATGTGAACATCGTTCCTGTAGTCGGTGCTGCAAATCTAAATGCACAGCGGGCATGGGTGCCCGAAAGGCCGCATATTCTAAGGAATATCCGGACTTTTGCAAATGACTTTTTCCGGCGCCCATGGGATGCCGTGCAGATTTGCATAGAGAGCCGTCGATGAAAACGGCCGGTCAGCTCCCGCCGAGTGCGGGTTTGCTGTTGATCCTGCGTCCTTGCAGGGTCTGCGCCGGTACGACGACCGGCGCGGATTCTTTACATCTTTGGCATGCCGCCGGGCAACATTCCGCCCATGCCGCGCATCATTTTCGCCATTCCGCCCTTGGCGGTGAATTTCTTCATCATCTTCTGCATCTGCTTGTGCTGCTTGATCAAGCGGCCGATGTCCTGCACCTGAGTGCCGGAACCCATGGCGATACGACGTTTGCGCGAACCGCTGATCAGCTCAGGGTCGCGGCGCTCGGCCGGGGTCATGGAATTGATGATGGCTTCCATCTGCTTGAATTGCTTTTCTGCGGCGTTCTGGGCATTGCCCATTTGCGACAGATTGACGCCGCCAATGCTCGGCAACTTGTCCATGAGGCCGCCGAGGCCGCCCATGTTCTTCATCTGTTGCAGCTGATCGCGGAAGTCTTCGAGGTCGAAGCCCTTGCCCTTCTTCAGCTTCTTGGCCAGTTTGTCGGCCTTGTCCTTGTCGAGGGTCGCTTCAGCCTGTTCGATCAGGCTGAGCACGTCGCCCATGCCGAGAATGCGCGAGGCGATACGCTCAGGGTGGAACGGATCGAGCGCTTCGCTCTTCTCGCCCATACCGATGAACTTGATCGGCTTGCCGGTGATGGCGCGCACCGACAGCGCGGCACCGCCACGGGCATCGCCGTCGACCTTGGTCAGGATCACACCGGTCAGCGGCAGCGCATCACCGAAGGCCTTGGCCGTGTTGGCGGCGTCCTGGCCGGTCATGGCGTCAACCACGAACAGGGTTTCGACCGGGTTGATCGCGGCGTGCAGCGCCTTGATCTCGCCCATCATCTCTTCGTCGATGTGCAGACGACCGGCGGTGTCGACGATGACCACGTCGATGAATTTCAGCTTTGCTTCTTTAATAGCCGCGGTGGCAATGTCCACCGGCTTCTGGCTCAGGTCGGACGGGAAGAACGTCACGCCGATGTCGTTGGCCAGGGTTTCCAGCTGTTTAATAGCAGCAGGACGGTAAACGTCCGCCGACACGACCATGACCGACTTCTTCTTGCGCTCTTTAAGGAAGCGCGCGAGTTTGCCGGCGGTGGTGGTTTTACCGGCGCCCTGCAGACCGGCCATCAAAATGACAGCTGGCGGTACGGCGCTCAGGTTCAAATCTTCGTTGGCCGCGCCCATCAGGCTTTCGAGTTCAGCCTGGACGATCTTCACGAATGCCTGGCCCGGCGTCAGGCTGCGCGACACCTCGGTGCCGACAGCGCGTTCCTTGACCGAATTGACGAAGTCCTTGACCACCGGCAGGGCGACGTCGGCTTCGAGCAACGCCATGCGCACTTCACGCAGGGTGTCTTTGATGTTGTCCTCGGTCAGCTTCGCCTTGCCGGTGACATGGCGCAGCGTCTGCGAGAGACGGTCGGTTAGGTTTTCAAACATTGCGCGATCCTTTCAGGCCCTGTGTAGACCGGGATAATGGCGGCCCAGACCGGAATCAACATGTGCTCGGCGAGCCTGCGGCGTGGGCAGGTCGCGGATTATAGCGAAGACTGCGGCTGGCGGACACCTCGCTGTCAGCTTCCTGAGTCTTTCGTGCGATGGCGGTTCTATGCCAAACTCAGCCCCTTTCGGGCTTGCCTAACAGGATTTATGCTCCCCTTGTCACCCAGTTTGCTGACCACCCTCGCCGCCGCCCTTCTTTATGCCGCTGCGACCCTTTATCAGAGCACCCGCTTGGCCACCGGCGCCAAGGCGAACAAGCGCCTGCTGGTTAGCCTCGGCGCGCTCGCCGTGGTGGCCCACGCCGCCAGCCTGCTCACGCACTTGCTGACACCGATCGGTCTGGGCCTGGACTTCTTCAGCGCCTCCAGCCTGATCGCGGCGGCGGTGATCGCCCTGACGCTGATCGCCTGCTCGCGGATTCCGGTGGAAAACCTGCTGGTGCTGCTGTTCCCCCTGGGCGCGATCACCGTGTTGCTGGCGCAGTTCGCGCCGACCGGGACGGTGCAGATCATCGATGAAGAGCCGGGCATCCTCGCGCATATTCTGTTGTCGATCCTTGCCTACGGCATGTTCACCATCGCGGTGTTCCAGGCCTTGTTGCTGCTGGTGCAAGACCACCAGCTCAAACACAAGCACCCGTCGGGGCTGATCAAGAACTTCCCGCCACTGCAAACCATGGAAAGCCTGTTGTTCGGCTTCCTCTGGGCCGGCTGGACGCTGCTGTCGCTGTCGCTGATCTCCGGCTGGCTGTTCGTCGAAAACCTGTTCGCCCAGCATCTGGTGCACAAGACCCTGCTGGCGTGCCTGGCCTGGATCGTGTTCAGCGTGCTGCTGTGGGGCCGTAATCGCCTCGGCTGGCGCGGTCACAAGGCGATTCGCTGGACCCTCGCCGGTTTCTGCCTGCTGATGTTGGCGTATTTCGGCAGCAAACTGGTTCGTGAATACATCCTGCACATCTGACGGGCGGCATAAATGGACGGTTTGCCCCTAGGGCCGATGCTCGCGGTATTTGTCCTGCTGATTTTGTGGTCGGGGCTGTTTACCGCCGTCGAAATCGCGCAGCAGCACCTGCTCGCGCAACGCACTGCCTCGCGCGCCAGCGATAAACCGCTGGCGAAGCTGAGCTTCCCGCTCGACAGCCTGATTCTCTGCAACACCCTGTGCCGGGCGCTCGCGGTAGTGATCGCGACGTTGCTGGCGATTTTCCTCTGCGAAGAAAACGGCCCTTGGGCGGCGTGCCTCGGAGCTGGCGCCATCCTGCTGGTGTTTGCCGATTACTTTCCACGTACCGTCGCCCAACGCTATCCCGATGCGGTGCTGGCGTTCGGCAATACCTTGCTAGCGGTGCCGCTGAAGATTGTTTATCCGTTTGCCTGGTTGTTCAGCCGCATCAGTGGCCTGCTGATGCGGCCGTTTGTGCGCAAGGTTCAAGTCGTACAGCAAAGCGAAGATGACTCACCTGCTGACCGTTACGACGATCCGGAGCACCCGGTTCACGCGCACCCGGTTTCGGGGATTCATGCGCTGGACAACATTACGGTCAATGACATTCTGGTGCCGCGCAGTGACGTCGACGGCATCAACCTCGACGATTCGATCGACGAGATCATCGAACAGTTACGCCACAACAAGCGCACGCGCCTGCCGGTGTTCCACAGCGACATCAATCAGGTTGAAGCGGTGCTCAACACCCGGCAGATCCGACATTTGCTGAACAATGGTGATTTGACCCGCGAGGCGCTGCTGGCGGCGAGTTACGAGCCTTACTTCGTGCCGGAAAGCACACCGCTGCAACTGCAGTTGCTGAATTTTCACAAGCAGCAGCGCCGACTGGGCATGGTGGTCGACGAGTACGGCGAAGTACTCGGCATCGTCACGCTGGAAGACATTCTCGAAGAAATTGTCGGCGAGTTTGAAAGCGAGCACAGCCTGGATAATCCGCATATTCATCCGCAGGACGATGGCCGCATGGTCATTGACGGTGCCGCGTCGATCCGCGAATTGAACAAGTGTTTGGGCTGGCATTTGCCGAGCGATGGTCCGAAAACGCTGAATGGTCTGGTGACTGAGGCGTTGGAGACTATTCCGGAAAGTGCGGTTTGTTTGAAGATCGGGCGTTATCGTCTAGAGATTCTCGAGACTGAAGAGAACCGGGTTAGCAAAGTGCTGATTTGGCATACCTCTTCTGTGCCTGCTTTGGTGCCTGCCCGATAGAAAGATCAAAAGATCGCAGCCTTCGGCAGCTCCTACAGGGCAACGCATTCCAAATGCAGGAGCTGCCGCAGGCTGCGATCTTTGCTCTTGTTTGATTGTTAGCCTCCTTCCTATAATCGGAACGCTTACCCAAGCCCCGCCGAACCTTGTGCTTACCCCGCACACACCAGGTTTCGGCCATTTGCGCTGTACTCCGGCGACTGTTCCTACCTGAAGCAGCGACCGCGCCTCATCCCACATCCCTGGGTGTTCGACCATAATAATTCGCTCCAACGGAGCTCATGACTGTCAGGGATCACCGCATGACAACCAGTACCGCTATCAGCGACACCGCGCCTGCCCAACCGACCAATTCCGCCACCCGCGTGGCGACGGCGAGTTTTATCGGCACCGCGATCGAGTTCTATGACTTCTATGTTTACGCCACCGCGGCTGCGCTGGTGATCGGGCCGGTGTTCTTTCCACAGACCTCCGGCACCGCGCAGATGCTTTCGGCGTTCCTTACCTTTGGTATCGCATTTCTGGCGAGGCCACTGGGCTCGGCGTTGTTCGGCCACTTTGGTGACCGCATCGGGCGCAAATCGACGCTGGTCGCATCCTTACTCTTGATGGGCGTGTGCACGACACTGATTGGCGTGCTGCCGGGTTATGACAGCATTGGCGCCTGGGCACCGATTCTGCTGTGTGTGCTGCGTTTCGGCCAAGGTTTGGGATTGGGGGGTGAATGGGGCGGTGCCGCCCTGCTCGCCACGGAAAACGCGCCGAAAGGCAAACGTGCGTGGTTCGGCATGTTCCCGCAGCTTGGGCCTTCGATTGGTTTTCTCGCGGCCAACGGCTTGTTCCTGACACTGGCCATGACCCTCAATGACGAGCAGTTCCGCAGCTGGGGCTGGCGGATTCCGTTTCTGCTCAGCGCGGCTCTGGTGATGGTCGGCCTGTATGTACGGTTGAAACTGCATGAAACCCCGGTGTTCGCCAACGCCATCGCTCGTCAGGAGCGCGTAAAAGTACCGCTGGTCGAGCTGTTCAGCCAGTACTGGGCACCGACGTTGCTGGGCGCGGCAGCGATGGTGGTGTGCTATGCACTGTTCTATATCTCGACAGTATTCTCCCTGAGCTACGGGGTTTCCACGCTCGGCTATAGCCGCGAAACGTTCCTTGGCCTGCTGTGTTTTGCCGTGCTGTTCATGGCCGCCGCAACGCCGCTGTCGGCTTGGGCGAGCGACCGTTATGGGCGCAAACCGGTGCTGATCATCGGTGGTGTGCTGGCGGTTCTTTCCGGTTTTCTGATGGAGCCGTTGCTGACTCAGGGTTCGACCTGGGGTGTGGCGCTGTTTCTGTGCATCGAGCTGTTTTTGATGGGCGTGACGTTTGCACCGATGGGCGCATTGTTGCCTGAGCTGTTTCCGACCCACGTGCGTTATACCGGTGCTTCGGCGGCGTATAACCTGGGCGGCATTGTCGGGGCCTCGGCGGCGCCGTTCTTTGCGCAGAAACTGGTGGCGATGGGTGGTTTGAGTTATGTCGGCGGGTATGTGTCGGCGGCGGCGGTGCTGAGTTTGATTGCGGTGCTGTGTTTGAAGGAAACCCGCAATAACGACCTGAATCAGATTGCCTGACAGATCGCTATCGCGAGCAGGCTCACTCCTACAGGGGAACGCATTCCAACTGTAGGAGTGAGCCTGCTCGCGAATGTCGCGACTCGGTTTACAGCTCTACAACAACAGCCTGAGCAGCACGGGTCGCCTTGGCACGCGCAGCCTCGATCGACTCATCCCGCGCCAGTGCCACGCCCATACGGCGCTGGCCATTCACTTCCGGCTTGCCGAACAGACGCAACGCCGTGTCCGGCTCGCTCAACGCAGCCCCCAGATTGGCGAATGCGGTCTGGGTCGACTGCCCCTCCACCAGAATCACCGCCGAAGCCGAAGGCCCGAACTGGCGAATCAGCGGCACCGGCAGGCCCAGAATCGCGCGAGCGTGCAGGGCGAACTGCGACAGATCCTGCGAAATCAAGGTCACCAGGCCGGTGTCATGCGGGCGCGGTGAAACTTCGCTGAACCACACCTGATCACCTTTGATGAACAGCTCAACGCCGAACAGACCACGGCCACCCAGCGCTTCGGTCACCGCTTTGGCAACGCGCTCGGATTCAGCGAGGGCAATCGGGCTCATGGCTTGTGGCTGCCAGGATTCCTGATAGTCGCCCTTCTCCTGACGGTGGCCAACTGGCGCGCAGAACGTGGTGCCGCCGATGTGGCGCACGGTCAGCAGGGTGATTTCGTAGTCGAAATCGATAAAGCCTTCGATGATCACCCGACCTTTGCCGGCGCGGCCGCCCTCTTGTGCGTAGTCCCAGGCTTTCTGCACATCATCGGCACTGCGCAGCAGACTCTGGCCCTTGCCCGACGAGCTCATTACCGGTTTGACCACGCATGGGAAGCCCAAGTCCAGGACGGCCTTGCTGTAGTCCTCGAAGGTGTCGGCAAAATGGTACGGCGAGGTCGGCAGGTCCAGCTCTTCAGCGGCCAGACGACGGATGCCTTCGCGGTTCATGGTCAGTTGCGCAGCGCGAGCGGTCGGGATCACGGTGAAGCCTTCGGCTTCCAGCTCGACCAGGGTGGCGGTGGCGATGGCTTCGATTTCCGGCACGATGAAATGCGGCTTCTCGGCTTCGATCACGGCACGCAGGGCGGCGCCGTCGAGCATGTTGATCACGTGGCTGCGATGCGCAACTTGCATGGCCGGCGCGTTGGCGTAGCGGTCAACGGCGATCACTTCAACGCCCAGGCGTTGCAGTTCGATCACCACTTCCTTGCCCAACTCACCACAGCCACACAGCAATACGCGGGTCGCGGTTGGCGACAATGGAGTTCCGATACGGGTCATCTCAGGTCCTCAAAGAAGCGGATCATCGAGGAAAGCAACGCCTGACGCGCTTTCCATGGGGAGAAAGCGCGGCATTTTACATGAACCTGAGGCTTTGGCTTCAGCCGGCGACAGCCTGTTTGCGCTCACGCCAGGCCATGATCAGCCAGACGGCAGTAACGCCGGCAAATTTCGAGGCCAGTGCAGTGATGATCACCGGTGGCGTCAGCAAGTCGATCATGCCGAAGAAGATGAAGGTATCGAGAGGAATGCTCAGCGCCGAACTGATCCACAAGCGGTCGCGCAACGGGCGCTTGGTGATGCTGAACACCAGCCAGTCGATGCACTCGGAGACCGCGAACGCCGTGGCGCTGGCCAAAGCGATGGAGGGATCGGAGGTTACGTAGGAAAGCACCAACGCCGCCAGCATCGCCACCAGCGCACCGTGGCCGAAACGGGTTTGCACCATGTCGCGCAGCACGAACACCAGACCACCCCAGGCCGACCAGATGATGTCCAGGTGCGGAGCGGTGGAGAAGGCGAAATTGATCAGCACGACGCTGCTGATGTAGGCGATGAGGAAAATCATGGCGGGCGACCTGTCAGATTGGCGCACAGGTTACTTGACCGGCAAATCAAGAGCTACCCCCTCACCCCAGCCCTCTCCCCGAGGGGGCGAGGGGGAAGGGAGCCGATCTTCATGATGTTCAAGACCTGAGTTCGACGCGGTATTTTCAGGTCGACGTGACTCGTCCAAACAACCCGGTCAGTCCCCTCTCCCTCTGGGAGAGGGCTAGGGTGAGGGCATCCTCAAGCCGATCACGACTTCGAAGACATCATCCACACCAACCCACTCGCCTTCGCCCGCTCATGACACAACCCCAGCACCACCCGCCGCTCGTCATTGGTCATGCGGCCCCAGCGGGTGATTTCCGACACCGTACGCTGGCAACCAGTACAGATGTCGTCCTCATCCAGCGCACAAATATTCACGCACGGCGAGGCGACGGGTCTTTCTGGCGTGTTCATTCTTCCTGCTCAACCAGATCGCGGGCATAACGTTGCGAGTTATGCACATAGTGGGCGGCGCTGGCCTCAAGCATCTTCTTCTGCGGCTCCGTCAGGTCACGCACAACCTTGCCCGGCGAACCCATCACCAGCGAACCATCAGGAATTTCCTTGCCTTCGCCAATCAGCGAGTTGGCGCCAATGATGCAGTTCTTGCCGATCTTCGCGCCGTTGAGAATCACCGCGTTAATGCCGATCAGGCTGTAATCGCCAACAGTGCAGCCGTGCAGCATCGCATTGTGGCCGATGGTCACACCGGTGCCGATAGTCAGCGGATAGCCCATGTCGGTGTGCATCACGGTGCCGTCCTGGACGTTGCTGTTCTTGCCGATCAGGATCAGTTCGTTGTCGCCACGCAGCACGGCGTTGAACCAGACATTGGCGCCCTCTTCCAGTTTGACCTTGCCCACCAGCACGGCATTGGGGGCGACCCAGCTCTGTGGATGGGTCTCGACATGGGCGTCGCCCAAGCGGTATTTCATCTTGTTTTCCTCAGGGCTCACGGTGAGTGGCCGTTCGAACGACGGCTTCAGGTGTTGATAAAGCTTTTCGGCGGTTGGTGCAGGCTGATTTTCGCGTCATAGAGCAGGTTGATCAACTCGACGATCATGATCGCCGTCAGGCCCCAGATCTTGTATTCGCCGTAGCGATAGCTCGGCACGTACCAACTGCGGCCCTGATAGTCGATGCGGTGCGTGTGTTCGCGAGGATCTTTACGGAAGAATTCCAGCGGTACGCTGAAGACGGCCGCAATCTCGGCGTCATTGGGTTGATACTCGACGAAATCGGGGATGACGCCGACATAAGGCGTGACCTTGATGCCGTGAAGGGAAATCAGTGGGCTGAGCGGGCCAATGACTTCGACCAGTCCGGGCGGCAGGCCGATTTCTTCTTCAGCCTCACGTAGCGCCGTGAAGATCAGATCCGGGTCTTCCGGATCGCGGCGACCACCGGGAAACGCCACTTCGCCGCCGTGGGTCGAGAGCCCGCTGGCGCGCAGGGTCAACACCAGTTCCGGCTCCTCACTGCGGGTGATCGGCACCAGAACGGCGGCCTCGGGGAAACGTGTGTCGGTCTCCAGCGTGCGCGGTGTGTGGTTGCTTACCCTATGCAGTAGCTCGTCCAGCATGAGTGTTCTCGATCTGTGCCTTACCCTGCATCATGCACCAATCATTGCGAGCGCCCAAGCCCCCGAAACCTGTCGTGTCGCGAAACGACAACTTGCCGACCGACACCGCTGCACGCCAAGATAGGCGCAGCATTCAGGAAGCCCAGCATGAAATTTTGCAGCCACTGCGGTAACCCGGTCACCCAGCGCATTCCCGAAGGCGATTCGCGGCTGCGATTTGTCTGTGACAGCTGTCAGACCATTCACTATCAGAACCCCAATATCGTTGCCGGCTGCGTGCCGACCTGGGGCACAAAAGTGTTGCTCTGCCGTCGCGCCATCGAACCGCGCCTCGGTTACTGGACGTTGCCCGCCGGTTTCATGGAGAACGGCGAGACCATTGAGCAGGCCGCCGTGCGCGAGACCGCAGAAGAAGCCTGCGCCCGCGTGCGCAATCTGAGCATCTACACGCTGATCGACGTGCCACACATCAGTCAGGTGCATGTGTTCTTCCGCGCCGAACTGGTCGATCTGGATTTCGCCGCCGGTCCCGAGAGCCTGGAAGTGCAACTATTCGACGAAGCCGACATTCCTTGGGACGAGCTGGCTTTCCGCACAGTGGGGCGTACCTTAGAATGCTTCTTCGCTGATCGGCGTGTCGAGGTGTATCCGGTTCGTTCGGAATCGATTCCGCCGCTTGCTCAGCCTGCCATTACTTGATTTCGTCGCCGGCCAGCCGATAACCCGAGCACGTCTGCACAACACCTGTAAATCATGTTTCTGCGTCATTCCTGGGGAATCGTTTCAATGCGCTGGTTGCTTGCCCTGTTCTGCCTGTCGTTCGTTACCGTCTCCCAAGCGTCATTCGTGACCACCGTGGCGCCTGCGAATAGCCCGCTTATCGAAAAAGTCCTGGTGCTCAAGTCAGCACATCAACTGCAGTTGATCGCCGATGGCAAACCGCTGAAGACCTATCGCATCTCCTTGGGAAAGGGCGCGAAAAAGGGTCCGAAACTGATCGAAGGCGACAAACGCACGCCGGAAGGTTTCTATTGGATCGACTGGCGCAAGACCAGTGACAAATTCAATCTGTCGATGCACATTTCCTACCCGAACATCAGCGATTCGGCTCGCGCCCGGCGTGAAGGCGTCGAGCCCGGCGGGATGATCATGATCCACGGCACGCCGGATTCGGAAGAAACCCCGGAAGACCTGTTCCACACCCTCGACTGGACGGACGGCTGCGTCGCCATGCGCAACGTTGATATGCGCGAAGTGTGGAGCCTGGTGCCGGACGGCACGATGGTCGAAATCCGCCCTTGATCCCTGACCACTGGTCACCTGCAAAAAAATAAATCAAAAGATCGCAGCCTGCGGCAGCTCCTACAGAGGTGATACCACTTCCCACTGTAGGAGCTGCCGCAGGCTGCGATCTTTTGCTTTCTACAGCCCAGCTTTAATACCACTTCAAACCATACCCGCTACAACCCGCCATTTCATTGGGCTAACGGCCGATTACCCGCGTTGACATGGTATTCAAGTGGTATTAATTTCCGCCCCACAAGCGAGCCACAACAATCCTATACTCGCGACGGAAATGACCTACATGAACGACCTCCACGCCCTACGTCCTGACGACTCCCAGCCGACGCCGCTGTACCTGCAACTGGCGCGCAATCTGGAAGCGGCGATCCATGCCGGGCAGTGGAAGTCCGAGCAGGCGATGCCGTCCGAACGCAATCTCAGCGAAATGCTCGGTATCTCTCGCGTTACCGCACGCAAGGCATTGGAAGTCCTCCTCGATCAAGGTTTGATCCGCCGCCTGCAAGGTTCCGGCACCTTCATCACCCCGCGTCTCGAACAACCGCTGTCGCGTCTCTCCGGTTTCAGCGAAATGCTGCGACTCAAGGGTTTTGTGCCCAGTTCGCATTGGCTGGAACGCGAAATCACCCTGCCGACCCACGAAGAACTGATCCGTCTCAGCCTGTCGCCGAACGACAAGGTCGCGCGCATGAAGCGTCTGCGCAAAGCCGATGACACCGTCATGGCGATCGAGATGAGCACCCTGCCCGCCTCGATCATGCCCAAGCCGCAACTGGTCGGCGATTCGCTCTACGAATACCTCGACGGCATCGGCAAACCGATCGTCCGCGCCTTGCAGCACATTCAGGCGATCAACGCCTCGGACGAGTTCGCCGCGCTGGTCGGCATCGCCCCCGGCACCGCGATGTTGCTGATGACCCGGGTTGGCTACCTGGAAGACAACACGCCGATCGAAGTCACCGACACCTATTGCCGCAACGACTACTACGACTTTGTTGCAGAGCTTCGTAGATAAAGAGCTGCGCCGCTGAGAGCGGCCCAAAGCGAGAACCAAAATGTCCGAAGACAACATCCTCACCGCCAGCGGCTGGATTCGCGGCCGGCTGATCCACGAACACGGCAAAGTCGTGTCGATTGAAGGCATGCCTTGCGATCCGGCCACCAATGACCTGCCGTATCTGCTGCCGGGTTTCATTGATCTGCACGTTCACGGCGGCGGCGGCAAAGACATCATGGAAGGCGCCAGCGCTTTCGAAACCATCACCAGAACCCACGTGCGTTTCGGCACTACCTCGCTGCTGGCCACGACCATGACCGCACCGAGTGCCGAGATCTCCTGCGTCTTGAAAGAAGTCGGGGAATTCTGCGAACAGCGTCCGCAAGGTGCCGCGCGCGTCCTCGGCGTACACCTCGAAGGCCCGTACATCAATCCCGGCAAACTCGGTGCACAACCGAATTTCGCCCACACTGCATTGATGGCCGAAGTCGAAGAATATCTGGCATTGGCGCCGATTCGGGTAATCACCATCGCTCCGGAAATCGCCGGTCACGACGCGTTGATTCGTGAACTGAGCAGCCGTGGCGTGCGCATGCAGATCGGCCACACCCTCGGCAGTTACGAGGAAGGCGTTGCTGCACTCGATGCCGGCGCGACCAGTTTCACTCACCTCTACAACGCCATGAGCCCGTTGCATCACCGCGAACCGGGCATCGTCGGCGCCGCATTGGCCCACGCCAAATTCGCCGAGCTGATTCCGGATTTGCTGCACGTGCATCCCGGCGCCATCCGCGTGGCCCTGCGCTCGATCCCGTGCCTGTATTGCGTGACCGATTCGACCGCTGCCGCCGGCATGCCCGACGGTGAATACAAGCTTGGCAGCCACACCGTGACCAAATGCCTGGGCGGCGTACGACTGCCCGACGGCACCTTGGCCGGCAGCACCCTGACCATGGACCAAGCCCTGCGCAACCTGGTGAAGATCGGTTTGCCGATCGCCGAAGCCTCGCAGCGCCTGTCGCAATTCCCCGCCGACTACCTCGGCATCACCGAACGCGGGCGCCTGCAACCAGGTGCCTGGGCCGACTGCGTGCGGCTGGATCGCTCACTCACACTGACCGCCGTCATGGTCGAAGGAGAAGACATTGACTTCAAAAATGCTTGAAGAGGCGCTGTCCTCGTTCGAGGCCGTGCAAGCCCAACTGCAACAGCTCGACGCGCCAATGATCGAGATCGCCGGGCGCCTGCGCCGTCAGCCACCGCAAGTGGCGATGACGGTGGCGCGCGGCAGCTCCGACCACGCGGCGAGCTACTTCGCCTACCTGACCATGCAGCAACTCGGTGTGCCGGTGGCGTCGTTGCCGATGTCGGTGGTGACCATGCAGCAGGTGCCATTGAAAGTCAGCGGTCAGGTCGCGTTCGCCTTTTCACAGTCGGGGCAGAGCCCGGATCTGGTCAACAGCCTGCGTCTGTTGCGCAAGCGTGGCGCGTTGAGCGTGTCGATGGTTAACGCCGCCGACTCGCCGCTGGAAGCTGCCTGTGAATTCAGCGTGCCGCTGCTCGCCGGGACTGAAAGCAGCGTCGCCGCGACCAAGAGTTTTATCGCCACCCTCAGCGCCAGCGCCCGTTTGATCGCGCACTGGAAAGAGGACAGCGAATTGCTCGAGGCCGGCAATGCCTTGCCCGAAGGCCTGCGCGAAGCGGCGAAACAGGACTGGAGCGTGGCCATCGAAGCGCTGCGCGATTGCCAACGTTTGATGGTGATTGGGCGCGGCGCCGGGTTTGCCATCGCTCAAGAAGCGGCTTTGAAATTCAAGGAAACCTCGGCGATTCAGGCCGAAGCGTTCAGCAGCGCCGAAGTGCGTCACGGCCCGATGGCGCTGATCGACGAACACTATCCGTTGCTGGTCTTCGCTCCACGCGGCGCCGAGCAGGCGGGTCTGTTGAGCCTGGCAGCAGAGATGCGTCAACGCGGCGCCCGTGTGTTGCTGGCCGCGCCGGATGACATCGCCGAGCGCGACCTGACGCTGACCCGCGCCGAACATCCGGCCCTCGATCCGATTCTGGCGATCCAGAGCTTCTACGTGATGGCCGCAGGGCTGGCCGTGGCCCGCGGAATGGACCCGGATCAGCCGCGCCATCTGAGCAAAGTGACCCGAACGCACTGATAGCGGCTAAAGGATGTAACTCCATGTAGGAGCTGCCGCAGGCTGCGATCTTTTGATTTTGATTCACAGAAAACAAGATCAAATGATCGCAGCCTGCGGCAGCTCCTACAGGGATCAGCGAAATTACTGATGAGACCGAGCCATGCACAACAACAATAAAGAGCTGACCCTCAGCGCCCCGCTCAGCGGCCCGGTGCTCACGCTCGCCAAAGTCCCGGACGCGGTGTTCGCCAGCGGCGCGATGGGCGATGGCATTGCCATCGATCCGCTCAACGACACGCTGTACTCGCCGTGCGCCGGGGTGATCATTCACGTCGCGCGCACCGGCCACGCACTGACCGTGCGTGCCGACAACGGCGCGGAAATCCTCCTGCATCTGGGCCTCGACACCGTTGAACTGAACGGCGAAGGCTTCTCGATGCTGGTCAAGGATGGCTCGCGCGTCAGCAAAGGCCAACCGTTGCTGCGCTATGACCTCGACAAGGTCGGTCAGCAATGCAAAAGCCTCGTCAGTCTGTTGATCCTGACCAACAGTCAGGATTTCCAGGTACGACCGATCACGCTGAAAGCGGTGAAGGTTGGCGACCCCTTGCTGCACATCGTTGCCCGCAACAGTGCTGCGGCGAATGTCGAAGAGGTCGGCGGGCCTGAGGTTCATGGTCATGTGTTGGTGGCGCATCGCGGCGGTTTGCATGCCCGCCCGGCGGCGTTGATTCGGCAGACCGCGCAAGGTTTCAAAAGCCAGTCGCAACTGCACTTCGCTGGCAAATCGGCGCCGTGCAACAGCCTGATCGGCTTGATGGGGCTGGCGGTTGGCGAGCAGGACGAAGTGCAGGTCAGCTGTCAGGGGCCGGATGCCGAGGCGGCGCTGCAAGCGTTGCTCACCGCGTTGGCCACGGCGCTGCCGGAGGAGCATCACGCGGCACCGGCCAGTATTGCGCCTCTCAAACGCCCGGCCGAAGTGGGTGTACTGCACGGCGTATGCGCCGCGCCAGGACTGGTCGGTGGCCCGCTGTTCCGCCTGAACGCGATCAGTTTGCCGATCGACGCGGGCAATCATGATCCGTTGCAACAATTGCAGGTGCTCGACACGGCACTGAATCAGGTGCGCAGCGAAATCGACGCCACCCTCGCCCAAGCGAAAAAGCACAAGAATGTCGATGAAGAAGCAATCTTCGCCGCGCATTTGGCGCTGCTTGAAGACCCGGCGCTGCTCGATGCGGCACAGCAATCCATCGAACAAGGCACTGCGGCGACTCACGCCTGGAGCCAGTCGATCGATGTGCAGTGCGAAGTGCTGCAACACACCGGTAGCGCGTTGCTGGCTGAGCGCGCCAATGATCTGCGCGACCTCAAGCAACGCGTGTTGCGTGCCTTGCTCGGCGAGGCCAGGGACTACGACGTGCCGGCCGGCGCGATCGTCGCGGCGCATGAACTGACGCCGTCGGATTTGCTGCAACTCAGCGCGCAAGGTGTCGCCGGGTTGTGCATGGCCGCAGGTGGCGCGACTTCGCATGTGGCGATTCTGGCGCGTGGCAAAGGTCTGCCGTGCATGGTGGCGCTGGGTTCAGCATTGCTTGATCAGCCGCAAGGGCACGCGGTCGTGCTTGATGCCGACGGTGGTCGTCTGGAACTGATGCCGAATGCTGAACGCCTGAGCGAAGTTCAGCAGGTACAAATCGACCGGCAACGACGTCGCGACGCGCAACAAGCCAAAGCTCACCTGCCCGCCGAAACCCGTAATGGCGTGCACATCGAAGTCGTCGCCAATGTTGCTTCCAGCGGTGAAGCGGCGGACGCCTTTGCCAACGGCGCCGATGGTGTAGGCCTGTTGCGCACCGAGTTTTTGTTCGTCGATCGCCAGACCGCTCCAGACGTCGAAGAGCAGCGCAGTGCTTATCAAGCCGTGATCGATGCCATGGGCGACAAGTCAGTGATCATCCGCACCATCGACGTCGGCGGCGACAAACAACTCGATTACCTGCCGCTGCCCATCGAAGCCAATCCGGTACTCGGCTTGCGCGGCATTCGCCTGGCTCAGGCCCGCCCGGAAATCCTCGATCAGCAACTGCGCGCGCTGCTGCAAGTCAGCCCGCTGCGCCGCTGCCGGATCCTGCTGCCGATGGTCACCGAAGTGGATGAGCTGCTACACATTCGCCAACGCGTCGATGCCTTGTGCCTCGAACTGGGTGTGAGTCAGCGCCCGGAAATCGGCGTGATGATCGAAGTCCCCGCCGCCGCGCTGCAAGCCGAACAACTGGCCGAACATGCCGATTTCCTTTCGATCGGCACCAACGACCTCTCGCAATACACGCTCGCCATGGATCGCGATCACGCCGGTCTGGCCGCCCGCGTTGACGCCCTGCACCCGGCGCTGCTGCGCCTGATCGCCATGACCTGCGAAGGCGCGGCGGTGCACAAACGCTGGGTCGGCGTGTGCGGCGCCCTCGCCTCTGATCCGCTGGCCACCCCCGTGTTGATCGGTCTGGGCGTTACCGAACTGTCGGTGAGCCCGGTGCAGATCGGTGAAATCAAGGATCGCGTGCGCCAGTTGCACGAAGCCGAATGCCAACGCCTCGCCCGCGACCTGCTCAAGCTGAGCAGCGCTGCGGCGGTGCGTCATGCCTGCCATCAACACTGGCCTCTGCGCTAATAACAACAAGAAGGAGAACCGCCATGTACCAACTCTTCATCGAAGGCCTGCAACGCCTGGGGCGCGCGCTGATGCTGCCGATCGCGATCCTGCCGATTGCCGGCCTGCTGCTGCGTCTGGGTGACACCGACCTGCTGAACATCGCGATCATTCACGATGCCGGCCAGGTGATCTTTGCCAACCTGGCAATGATCTTCGCTATCGGCATCGCCGTCGGTTTCGCCAAGGATAACAACGGCACCGCCGGCCTCGCCGGGGTGATCGGTTATCTGGTGATGATCTCCACACTGAAGGTGCTCGACGCGAGCATCAACATGGGCATGCTCGCCGGGATCGTCAGCGGCCTGATGGCCGGCGCGCTGTACAACCGTTTCAAGGACATCAAGTTGCCGGAGTATCTGGCGTTCTTCGGCGGCCGACGGTTTGTGCCAATTGTCACCGGGTTCGCAGCAGTCGGTCTGGGCGTAGTGTTCGGTTATATCTGGCCGCCGATCCAGCACGGCATCAACGCCTTCGGTGCGCTGATGATGGAAAGCGGCAGCATTGGCGCGTTCGTGTTTGGCGTGTTCAACCGCCTGCTGATCGTCACCGGCCTGCACCATATCCTCAACAACATGGCGTGGTTTGTGTTCGGCAACTTCACCGATCCAACGACCGGGGCTCTGGTGACGGGTGACCTGTCGCGCTACTTCGCCGGCGATCCGAAGGGCGGCCAGTTCATGACCGGCATGTTCCCGATGATGATCTTCGGCCTGCCAGCGGCGTGTCTGGCGATGTACCGCAATGCACTGCCGGAACGCCGCAAGGTGATGGGCGGGATTTTCCTGTCGATGGCGCTGACGTCGTTTTTGACCGGGGTGACTGAGCCAATCGAATTTGCCTTCATGTTTCTGGCGCCGCTGCTGTACCTGCTGCATGCGCTGCTGACCGGGTTGTCGATGGCGATTACCAATGCGCTGAACATTCACCTCGGCTTCACCTTCTCCGGCGGCTTCATCGACATGGTGCTGGGTTGGGGGCGCTCGACCAATGGCTGGTTGGTGATCCCGGTCGGGCTGGCCTATGCCGTGGTGTATTACGCGGTGTTTGATTTCTGCATTCGTCGCTTCAATCTGAAGACGCCGGGTCGCGAAGATGTGGCAGTGAGTGAGAAAGCCGTGCTCAGCGAAAATGAACGCGCCAGCGCTTACATCAAGGCACTGGGCGGAGCGGAGAATTTGCTCACTGTCGGCGCCTGCACGACGCGATTGCGCCTGGAGATGGTAGATCGCAACAAGGCGTCGGATGCGGAGCTGAAAGCGCTGGGTGCGATGGCGGTTGTGCGTCCGGGCAAGGGTGGGAGTTTACAGGTTGTGGTCGGACCGATGGCGGACAGCATTGCGGATGAGATTCGCCTGGCGATGCCGGCGTTGGGCCGGGCGGTTCTTGCTGAGCCTGTTGCGGTTGTCAATGAAGCGAAAGCTGTTGTGGTCGTGAGTTCGGAAGCGCAGCAATGGCTGAATGCACTGGGTGGCGGCGACAACGTGCTGCAACTGGATTGCATTGCCATAAGCCGAATTCGTTTGCTGCTGGCGGATGGCAAGGCGCTGTCCGACGCTCAATTGAAGGAGCTGGGTTGTCAGGGTATCAGCCAGTTGGAGGGTGGGGTTTGGCACTTGTTAGTGGGTGAAAAAGCCGCGAGTTTGAGTAGAGCAATTGAGTCTCTGCTCAATCGCAGTGAGCCAAGTGCGAAGGTTTTACCCGCAATAAAAGCCCAACAGCCTTACTGACCCATGAAAAGCCGCCGGCCTATGAAGCACAGCGGCTTTTTTTATTGCGTTACTTCGCTTCAACAACGGTAAAAGTACGCGCCGGTGAAGAACCAGCGCTTCCTTTGGCCGTAATCGAATGAATACCCAGCGTCAGACCCGGTAGGCCCAAATCCCAGAGTCCTGCAGCACTGGTGACTGCCTGCCCCCTCGAAACAGCAGCGTCGAAGATTTCAACTTTTTCTCCGGCAACTGCAAACCCGCTCAAGTGCACAGCAGTTGCCGAGGTGGCGCCACCGTTGGGAATCTCTAAGCCCTTATCGTCTTTCACAGAGGTGATTGTTGGCACACCATTTTTTTCAGCAGACATAGCCAAGTTCCTTCTTACCAGTTTTGGATGGAAGGCTCATCTGACAGGAGTTGGAGGTATCGCGCCACTGTCAGAAATTACAGGTCAAGGGCTGTTTCGATGAACGGTCAATGCCACTTCTGCCGCTGTGGTTGAGCCGCGAACGTCAATCTCAGGTAATGCGCCTGAGCAGGCTCGCCCCGATCCAAATGGGACGAGCCTGTTTGCGATGTCCCCGTATAGATCAGGTTTGCGGGTCTACCCGATCCAGTGCGCGATTTACCGCCAGTTCGGCGAGCATGATGATTTGCTGGATGCTTAATACCGTGTTGCGCTGAGAACCGTTTAGCTCATTGGCGAAGTTGCCGGCGCGGTACTTGCCGAGGCTAATGACTCGCTAGCGGGGTGAGATCCACCGGAGTAGGCAACCGGCCAGACCGAAATCTGCCCGCACACAGCCGCCATAAAACAGGCAGTAAATTAAGCTGGCGCCAATTATCGTGGTGTTGGCGCTAGTTGCAAGCATTCCGGGGATCTCACGCCCGGTCGCTGAATTGGCAGCGACAGGCAAAGACTAGAGAGCGGGCGTCCGACGGACAACCTGAAAACCTTGTGGGAAGGTTCTGCTATTTCTACACATATCTAAACAGACCAAAGCAAACCCTCACCCTAGCCCTCTCCCAGAGGGAGAGGGGACTGACCGGAGTGTTTGGTGGATGTACACCGACGTGAAATACCGAGTCGAACTCAGATCCTGAAAAGCCCACAAATCGGCTCCCTCTCCCCCGGGAGAGGGCTGGGCGGGCGGCGTTCCAATGAGGGGCAGCTCCAACACAAATCAAAAGTCGAACCCCGGGCTCCTCACCACTCTAGGCCGAGTGTCAGCTCGCCTGCTCTTGATCTTGATCCACAGGCCCCGTCGGCAGGCTGAGTGGAGGGATTTATCCGGGGGTGGGAGTGCAGCGACCGTTTGGCGCAGCCAAATGCATCGAGAGGAGGTGCAGCGAAGCAAACCGGAGGCGATGCGCCCGGATGGATCCCGGAGCGAAGGAACCCCGAGCCTTAGCGAGTGGGCCGAACGTTGGGGCAAAGCCTTTTGGGTTACCTTTTCGGCGTTTGGAAAAGGTGACCCGCCGTAAGGGCGGAACGCTAAGAAGCCGTTATCGCAGCAATGGATATGTACTCGGTCAGTCAGAACATCATTGCCTGAGCCAACGCCATCGCTGGCAAGCCAGCTCCCACAGTGGAATGGGGTCGCCCACCAAATCGCAGGCAACAAAAAACCCGCAGACAATCACTCATCTGCGGGTTTCCTGTTTCAGCAGCCAGAAAGTTCAGAAATCTTCCAGCCGCCACACCTCATAAGCCGGCGTCTCATAGGGATGGCTCAACTTGAGAGCCGCCACCACAGCGCGAATCAACTCATCCGCTACCACCAGCTCAACCTTCCATTCCTCAACCCGCTCAACCTGCCCCGCCTCGCCAATAAACGGCTGACTGCCGTCCAAAGGCCGAAACTGACCAGACCCAAGCACCTGCCACGCACAGTGGTCATAGTCACCGATCCGCCCACCACCGGCAGCGAACACAGCCCCTTTGACCACCTCGACATGACTGTCAGGAACAAAAAAGGCGAGCTTGTACACAGGCCTTAGTTCACCCAGACGCGAGCATTACGGAACATACGCATCCACGGTGCATCTTCGTTCCAGTCTTCCGAACGCCACGAGTTCTGCACCGCGCGGAACACACGCTCCGGGTGCGGCATCATGATCGTCACGCGGCCATCACGGCTGGTGAGACCGGTAATCCCGCGCGGCGAACCGTTCGGGTTAGCCGGATAACGCTCGGTGACCTTGCCATGGTTGTCGACGAAACGCATCGCCACGCAACCCGACAGATCGGCTTCCAGCAGGGCTTCTTCGCTGGAGAACTCGGCGTGACCTTCGCCGTGAGCAATGGCGATCGGCATACGCGAACCGGCCATGCCCTGCAGGAAGATCGAGTTCGATTCCTGAATCTGCACCATCGCCACGCGCGCTTCGAACTGCTCGGAGCGGTTGCGCACGAAGTGCGGCCAGAACTCGCTGCCCGGGATCAGCTCATGCAGGTTGGACATCATCTGGCAACCGTTGCACACGCCGAGGGTGAAGCTGTCGTTGCGTTCGAAGAAGCCCTGGAACGCATCGCGGGCACGGCTGTTGAACAGTGCCGACTTGGCCCAGCCTTCACCGGCGCCGAGCACGTCGCCGTAGGAGAAACCACCGCACGCCACCAGACCTTTGAACTCGTTCAGGTCGACACGGCCGGCGAGAATGTCGCTCATGTGCACGTCGATCGCGTTGAAACCGGCGCGGTCGAACGCCGCCGCCATCTCCACCTGACCATTGACGCCCTGCTCACGCAGCACGGCAACCTGTGGGCGGATGCCTTTCTTGATGTAAGGCGCGGCGATGTCCTGGTTGACGTCGTAGCTGAGCTTGACGCTCAGGCCCGGGTTGTCTTCTTCCAGCAGCACGTCGAATTCTTGCTCGGCGCAGTCGGCGTTATCGCGCAGACGCTGGATCTGGTAGCTGGTCTCGGCCCACTGACGTTGCAGCAGACGACGCTGGCCTTCGAACACGGTGTCACCGTTGAAGGTGATGTTGATCTGGCCATTGTTGATCGGCTGACCGATCACCGACACGCAGTCGCCCAGACCGGCCGCGCTGAACTGCGCGAGGATGTCTGGCGTAGCGTCCTGACGAACCTGGATCACAGCACCCAGTTCTTCGTTGAACAGGATGGCGGCGATGTCGGCGGTGGTTTCGGCCAGACCGTCGAGGTTCAGGCTCAGACCGCAATGACCGGCGAAGGCCATTTCGACCACGGAGGTCAGCAGACCACCGTCGGAACGGTCGTGGTAAGCCAGCAAGTGACCGTCGGCGTTCAAGCCCTGGATCACCGCGAAGAAGGCTTTAAGGTCTTCGGCGTCATCGACGTCCGGTGCGTGTTTGCCGAGCTTGCCGTGTGTCTGAGCAAGGATCGACGCGCCCATACGGTTCTGCCCGCGACCGAGGTCGATCAGGATCAGGTCGGTGGTGCCCTTGTCCATGCGCAGTTCCGGGGTCAGGGTCTGACGGATGTCAGCCACTGGCGCGAAACCGGTCACGATCAGCGACATCGGCGAGGTCACGGTTTTTTCTTCGCCGTTGTCGTTCCAACGGGTGGCCATGGACATCGAGTCCTTGCCCACCGGAATGGTGATGCCCAGCTCAGGGCACAGTTCCATACCGACCGCTTTCACGGTGTCGTACAGACGCGCGTCTTCGCCCGGGTGGCCGGCCGCCGACATCCAGTTCGCCGATAGTTTGATGTCGGAGATCTTGTTGATGCGCGAAGCCGCGATGTTGGTCAGGGTTTCGCCGATGGCCATGCGGCCCGACGCCGGGGCGTCCAGCAATGCCAGCGGAGTACGCTCGCCCATCGCCATCGCTTCACCGGTGTAAACGTCGAAGCTGGTCGCGGTAACAGCAACGTCGGCCACCGGAACCTGCCACGGGCCGACCATTTGGTCACGGGCCACGAGGCCGGTGATGGTGCGGTCGCCGATGGTGATCAGGAAGCTTTTGCTGGCCACGGCCGGGTGATGCAGAACGCGTTCGATGGACTCGGTGATGTCGAGGTTCGACGGATCGAAGTCATCGCCCAGCTCAGCTTCACGAACCACCGAACGGTGCATGCGCGGGGCTTTGCCCAGCAACACTTCCAGTGGCATGTCCACCGGGTTGTTGCCGAAGTGGCTGTCGGTCACGGTCAGTTGCGGTTCGGCAGTGGCTTCACCAACAACGGCAAACGGGCAACGCTCGCGTTCGCAGATCGCCTGGAAGCGCTCGAAATCTTCCGGGCCGACCGCCAGCACATAACGTTCCTGGGATTCGTTGGACCAGATTTCGTGCGGAGCCATGCCCGGCTCGTCGTTTGGAATGTTGCGCAGTTCGAAACGGCCACCGCGGTCGCCGTCGTTGACCAGTTCCGGGAAGGCGTTGGACAGACCGCCCGCGCCGACGTCGTGGATGAAGCTGATCGGGTTCTTGTCACCCAACTGCCAGCAACGGTCGATGACCTCCTGGCAGCGACGCTCCATCTCAGGGTTTTCACGCTGCACGGAAGCGAAGTCGAGATCCGCCGAGCTGGTGCCGGTGGCCATCGAGGAAGCGGCGCCGCCGCCCAGACCGATCAACATCGCCGGGCCGCCGAGGACGATCAGCTTGGAGCCAACGACGATCTCGCCTTTCTTGACGTGTTCTTCGCGGATGTTGCCCATGCCGCCAGCGAGCATGATCGGCTTGTGGTAACCACGAACTTCGTCACCGTGCGGGGTGGTGATCGATTGTTCGAAGGTACGGAAGTAGCCAGTCAGGGCCGGACGACCGAATTCGTTGTTGAACGCGGCGCCGCCGAGCGGGCCTTCGATCATGATGTCCAGCGCGGTAACGATGCGCTCAGGCTTGCCGTACGGCACTTCCCACGGCTGTTCGAAGCCGGGGATCTGCAGGTTCGACACGGTGAAACCGGTCAGGCCAGCCTTTGGCTTGGCGCCACGGCCGGTTGCACCTTCGTCACGGATCTCACCGCCGGAACCGGTCGACGCGCCCGGGAAAGGAGCGATCGCGGTCGGGTGGTTGTGGGTTTCAACCTTCATCAGGATGTGCACCGGCTCCTGCACCGCGCCGTATTGGCGGGTTTCAGGGTTCGGGAAGAAACGGCCGGCGACGTTGCCGACGATCACCGAGGCGTTGTCCTTATAAGCCGACAGAACACCTTCGCTGTGCATCACGTAGGTGTTCTTGATCATGCCGAACAGGCTTTTTTCCTGGTTCTCACCATCAATATCCCAACTGGCGTTGAAGATCTTGTGGCGGCAGTGCTCGGAGTTGGCCTGGGCGAACATCATCAGTTCGATGTCGTGCGGGTTGCGCTTCAAGCCGTTGAAGGCGTCGACCAGATAGTCAATTTCGTCTTCGGCCAGAGCCAGGCCCAGCTCGGTGTTGGCTTTTTCCAGCGCGGCGCGACCACCACCGAGGATGTCGATTGCAGTCAGCGGCTTCGGTTCGGCGTGGCTGAACAGACCGGCGGCCTGTTCAAGGTTGGCCAGCACGATCTGGGTCATGCGGTCATGCAGCACGTCGGCAATCTGCTGGGCTTGGGCTTCGCTGAACTGACCGGCAACGTAGAAGGCGATACCGCGCTCCAGACGCTGGATCTTGCTCAGGCCGCAGTTGCGGGCAATGTCGCTGGCCTTGCTCGACCATGGCGAGATGGTGCCGAAACGCGGCAACACCAGAAACAGACGACCGGTCGGCTCTTGTACCGGAACGCTTGGGCCGTACTTCAGAAGGCGCGCTAGCACCTGCTGTTCGTCGCCGGTCAGGACGCCGGTGACTTCGGCGAAGTGAGCGAATTCAGCATACAGGCCACTGACAGCTGGAACCTTCTGGCTCAGTTGCTCAAGGAGTTTGCTGTGGCGAAAGGCAGAAAGGGCAGGAGCGCCGCGCAGGATCAACATCTTCGGGACAGCCTCGGGAAGGGGTGTGCTTTGAGGCCGTGCATTCTAGCCTAAACCGCCCTCAACATCACCCGAAACGCTACGCACGGTTGCACTCGGGTATCAATCTGTGTTTCCGACTTCGGAGTCAGGTAAATCGACTATCCAGAAGCCGCTTATTTTTACTGTAACAAAATGCCGTGAAGGCCCGTTTCTGCGGGGTTTAGCTCGGTTTTGTGATCGCTAGCAGACTCGCCCTGCACTGTCGAGATATGGCGCCCGTGGCCGTTTGCGTATACTGCGCAGATGTTTTTCCCAACGGCTTTGCGTCCGCGGTACGCCAAATGGCTGATCGCAACCGGACTCTTCCTGATGCTCGGTGGCTGTGTTGATAAACCCAACACACTCGAGCGCGTAAAGGAGGATGGTGTGCTGCGGGTGATTACCCGTAACAGCCCCGCCACCTACTTTCAGGATCGCAGCGGTGAAACCGGCTTCGAATACGAGCTGGTGAAGCGCTTCGCCGACGATTTGGGTGTCGAGCTGAAGATCGAGACCGCCGACAACCTCGATGACCTCTTCGATCAGATCGGCAAACCGAACGGCCCGGTGCTGGCCGCCGCCGGTCTGGTCAGCAGCGAGCAGCGCAAGAAGCAGGTGCGGTTCTCGCACTCCTATCTCGAAGTCACCCCGCAGATCATTTACCGCAATGGCCAGTCGCGGCCGACCGATCCCGGTGATCTGGTCGGCAAGAAGATCATGGTGCTCAAGGGCAGCACCCACGCCGAGCAATTGGCCGAGCTGAAAAAGAAATTTCCCGGCATCGAATACGAAGAGTCCGACGCGGTGGAAGTGGTCGACCTGCTGCGCATGGTCGATGAAGGGCAGATTGACCTGACCCTGGTCGATTCCAACGAAGTGGCGATGAACCAGGTGTACTTCACCAACATTCGCGTGGCCTTCGACCTCGGCGATGCGCGCAGCCAGAGCTGGGCCGTGGGCCCGGGCGAAGACAACAGTCTGCTCAACGAGATCAACGCGTATCTGGACAAGGTGCAGAAAAACGGCACCCTGCAACGCCTGAAGGATCGCTACTACGGCCACGTCGATGTCCTCGGTTACATGGGCGCCACCACCTTCGCCCAGCACTTGCAGCAGCGCCTGCCGAAATACGAACAGCACTTCAAGAATTACGCGAAGAAAGAGAAAGTCGACTGGCGCCTGCTCGCGGCCATTGGCTATCAGGAATCGTTGTGGCAACCGACCGTTACCTCGAAAACCGGTGTGCGCGGCTTGATGATGCTGACCCAGAACACTGCGCAGGCGATGGGCGTGTCCAACCGCCTCGACCCCAAGCAGAGCATCATGGGTGGCGCCAAGTACCTGGCTTATATGAAGGATCAGCTCGACGATTCGATCAAGGAACCGGATCGTACCTGGTTCGCCCTGGCGGCGTACAACGTCGGCAGCGGTCACCTCGATGACGCGCGCAAACTGACGGCCAAGGAAGGATTGAACCCGGACAAGTGGCTGGACGTGAAGAAGATTTTGCCGCGCCTGTCGCAGAAGCAGTGGTACAGCAAGACGCGTTATGGCTACGCCCGTGGCGGCGAACCGGTGCATTTTGTGGCGAACATTCGTCGTTATTACGACATTTTGACCTGGGTGACCCAGCCACAGCTTGAAGGCGATCAAGTCGCTGAGGGCAATCTGCATGTGCCGGGCATCGACAAGTCAAAACCCGCGCAAGAACCTGCCCCGCTCTAACAGACACCCTAAATCAAATGTGGGAGCGAGCTTGCTCGCGAAGGCGCCGTGTCAGCCGACATCATCCTTGACTGATACACCGCTTTCGCGAGCAGGCTCGCTCCCACAGTTGTTATGCGTTGACCTTTAGTGCTTGGCAGCGGCCAGAATCAGCGCCTTCATCTCGGACACAGCAGACTTGAATCCCACGAACAACGCATGCGCCACCAGCGCGTGGCCGATGTTCAGTTCGTTGATGCCCTTGATTGCCGCCACCGCTTCAACGTTGTGGTAATGCAAACCGTGACCCGCGTTAACGATCAAGCCTTGGGCCAGACCAAACGCCACGCCATCCGCCACACGCTTCAATTCTTCAGCCACTTCAGTCGGGGTTTCGGCGTCGGCGTAACGCCCGGTGTGCAGTTCGATCGCCGGCGCACCAACGCGCTTCGACGCGGCAATCTGCCGCTCGTCAGCATCGATGAACAGCGACACTTCGCTGCCGATCTTCGACAGGCGCTCGACCGCTGCCTTGATGCGCTCTTCCTGCCCCGCTACATCCAGACCACCCTCGGTAGTCAGCTCCTGACGGGTTTCCGGGACCAGGCAAATGTGCGCCGGGCGGATGCGCTCGGCGAACGCCATCATTTCTTCGGTGACGCCCATTTCGAAGTTCATGCGGGTTTGCAGCACGTCCTTGAGCAACAGGACATCGCGCTCCTGAATGTGTCGGCGATCTTCACGCAGATGCACGGTGATGCCATCGGCGCCCGCCTCTTCCGCGTCCAGTGCAGCCTTGACCGGGTCCGGGTAGCGCGTGCCACGGGCCTGACGCAGGGTGGCGACGTGGTCGATGTTCACGCCAAGAAAAATGCGATTGCTGGTGGTCACGAGTGCGCTCCTGAATTGAGAGATTCGGCGCACAGCATACGGGGTGATCAGGGCTTGCGAAACAGTTCGCGACTGACCAGCGGACGACCGCCCAGGTGAACGGCCAGTGCCTGACGCATCAAGCGCTTGGCAGCAGACAGCGCGCCGGGGGCTGACCAGTCGGCTTCGGCCATGGCCAGTAATTCAACGCCGTTGAACAGACCGGGTTGCAGCAGGAAAACCCGTTCCAGCCCCGCGTCCACTTGCAGACGATAGAGGCCATCCGGCGCAATGGGCTCACCGTGGATATCGGTGTTCAGTGAAAAGCCGTAACCGAGGTCATCCAGCAGCCGCCACTCGAAGGAACGCAGCAACGGTTCCAGCGGCCGACCTTCGGCCAGTGCCAGCAAGGTTGCGGCGTAATGATCGAATACACCCGGATGGGGATCCTCGGCAGGCAGCAAGCGGATCAGCAATTCATTGAGATAGAGCCCACTGAACAGCGCCTCGCCATTGAGCCACGCCGAGGTGCCAGAACTCTCCATGCGCCCGACATTCTTCAGCTCGCCCTTGCCGCGAAATTCGACTTCCAGCGACACGAAGGGCCGCGCCAACGTCCCGGCCTTGCCCCGCGCACTGCGCAACACCGCCCGCAGCCGACCTTGCGGCGTGAGGAAATCCACCAGCGCGCTGGTTTCGCGGTAGGCGCGACTGTGCAGGACGTAGGCAGGTTGGGCGGGAGGTGGGTTTTGCGACATTGAGTTCTCGATGAAGAAACGCAGTTTTACACACAACCCAAAACCACTGTGGGAGCGAGCCTGCTCGCGAAAGCGGAGTGACAGTCAACATCAATGCTGAATGTTACATCCCTTCGCGAGCAGGCTCGCTCCCACAGTGGGTATCGGTGTTCTCTGGAACGGTGATTACAAGTCGCCGTAACCCAGCGAACGCAGCGCACGCTCGTCGTCGGACCAGCCGCCCTTCACCTTGACCCACAGGTTGAGCATGATCTTGGAGTCGAACAGCAGCTCCATGTCCTTGCGCGCTTCGGTGCCGATGCGCTTGATGCGCTCGCCCTTGTCGCCAATGATGATCTTCTTCTGGCCGTCGCGTTCCACGAGGATCAAGGCATGGATATGCAGGGTCTTGCCCTGCTGCTTGAACTCTTCGATTTCGACGGTGATCTGGTACGGCAGCTCGGCACCCATCTGGCGCATGATTTTCTCGCGCACCAGTTCGGCGGCGAGGAAACGGCTGCTGCGGTCGGTGATCTGGTCTTCCGGGAAGAAGTGATCGTTCTCCGGCAGATGATCGGCGATGACCTTTTCCAGCGCTTCCAGGTTGTGCCCGTGCTGCGCGGAAATCGGGATGATCTGCGCGTTAGGCAGTTGCTCCTGAAGCCAGCTCAGGTGCGGCATCAGCTCGGCTTTGTCTTCGATGCGGTCGGTCTTGTTCAGCGCGACGATCAGCGGGCCGGTCACGTACTGCACGCGCTCGAGAACCATCTGGTCTTCGTCGGTCCACTTGGTGCGGTCAACGACAAAGATCACCACATCGACGTCTTTCAACGCCGCCGAAGCGGTCTTGTTCATGTAACGGTTCAGAGCCTTTTCGCCCCCCTTGTGCATGCCGGGGGTGTCGACGTAGATCGCCTGCACGTCACCTTCGGTCTTGATCCCGAGCATGTTGTGGCGAGTGGTCTGCGGCTTGCGCGAAGTGATCGCGAGCTTCTGACCAAGGATGTGGTTCAGCAACGTCGACTTGCCGACGTTGGGACGGCCGACGATGGCAACATAGCCACAGCGAGTTGCGTTTGTATCAGTCATTGCCATTCTCCACGCCCAGGGCAATCAGAGCTGCGGCGGCCGCTACCTGTTCGGCAATACGACGGCTCACACCCTGACCTCGGCTTTTTTCATTCAGTAAGACAACTTCGCACTCGACGAAGAAGGTGCGGCAGTGCGGCTCGCCCTGGATATCCACCACTTCGTAGCGTGGCAGATCGCAACCGCGCGATTGCAGGTGTTCCTGCAGGCGGGTTTTCGGATCCTTGTTGGTGTCGACCAGCGTCAGGCCTTCGAACTCACCGGCCAGCCAGGCCAGCACGCGCTCACGCGCCATGTCCATGCCGGCATCGAGGTAGATTGCACCGATCAACGCTTCAAGGGCATCGGCCAGAATCGATTCGCGACGGAAACCGCCGCTCTTCAGCTCACCGGAACCCAGTCGCAGGTAATCGCCAAGGTCGAAACCGCGAGCCAGAACGGCCAGCGTCTCACCTTTCACCAGGCGTGCGCGCAAACGCGACAACTGGCCTTCGCGGGCCAGCGGGAAGCGATCGAACAGCGCCTCGCCGGCAACGAAGTTGAGGATCGCATCGCCAAGGAATTCCAGGCGTTCGTTGTTGCGCCCGGCAAAACTGCGGTGCGTGAGGGCCAGCAGCATCAGCTCCTGATCCTTGAAGGTGTAACCGAGCTGACGCTCGAGACGGCTTAGAGAAACGCTCACGGTTTACCCACGCTGAGTTCGTGGCTGGATTCCACTGCCATCGCCGGGATGCGGCGCAGGCCTGGGACAATTAACGCTGTGTTCAAAAATTAAATCCTGGCGATTGCGAAGCCGATTGTGCCGGCTCCAGAAATGCATTCGGCGCTGTGGTCAACAGCGCCGTGTGTGATTACTTGATCAGGCCAACCCGCGAGAAATTCGGCAGGTGACTGAGTTTCGGTTCCGGCCAGCTCATCCAGACCGCGAAGGCCTTGCCGACGATATTCTGGTCGGGAACCATGCCCAGCAGATCCTTGGGAATGTTCGGATCATCCCAATAGCGACTGTCATTCGAGTTGTCGCGGTTGTCGCCCATCATGAAGTAGTGCCCGGCGGGTACTGTCCACGAGCGATCCGGCGTGGCGCGGTAGCGGCTCATTTCCTTGCGGATCAGATGCTCGGCGGCGCCCAGTTTCTCTTTGTACAGCTCGGCGCTGCCCAGCGTGCCCGGCTCGGCGCCGACCATCTGCTCGGCAATCGACTCGCCATTGACGAACAGACGCTTGTCAGCGGTGTAACGCACCGTGTCGCCCGGCAGGCCGACTACACGCTTGATGTAGTTGACGTTCGGATCGCTCGGGTAGCGGAACACCATCACATCGCCACGCTGCGGGTCACCGACTTCGATGATTTTCTTGTCGATCACCGGCAGGCGGATCCCGTAGGAAAATTTGCTCACCAGAATGAAGTCGCCGACGTCCAGGGTCGGTTTCATCGAGCCCGACGGAATCTGGAACGGTTCCACGAGGAACGAACGCAGCACCAGCACAATGAACAGCACCGGAAAGAACGACTTGCCGTATTCAACCAGCAGCGGCTCTTTGTTCAGCTTCTCGACCACCACGACATCCGGCTGGCTGACACTGCCTTGATAAGAGGCAATGGCAGCACGCCGACGCGGTGCCAGGATCAACAGATCGAGCAACGCCAACAGGCCGCAGACAAACACGGCGATGACCAGCAACAGCGGGAAATTTAGTGACATAGGACCTAACTATCCAACCTGAGCACGGCAAGGAAGGCTTCTTGTGGAATTTCCACGTTGCCGACCTGCTTCATGCGTTTCTTACCGGCCTTTTGCTTCTCGAGCAGTTTCTTCTTACGGCTGACGTCACCGCCGTAGCATTTGGCCAATACGTTCTTTCTGAGCGCCTTGACGGTTGTCCGGGCAACGATCTGACCACCGATGGCAGCTTGAATCGCCACGTCGAACATCTGACGAGGAATCAGTTCTTTCATCTTCTCGGTCAACTGGCGACCTTTGTAGTGCGAGTTGTCACGGTGCACGATCAATGCGAGGGCATCGACCTTGTCGCCGTTGATCAGCACGTCCAGTTTCACCAGATTAGCCGATTGGTAACGGTCGAAATGGTAATCCAGCGAAGCATAGCCGCGACTGGTGGATTTGAGACGGTCGAAGAAGTCCAGGACCACTTCGTTCATCGGCAGGTCGTAAGTGACTTGCACCTGATTGCCGAGGAACAGCATGTCGACTTGAACGCCGCGCTTCTCGATGCACAGGGTGATGACGTTGCCCAGGTGTTCCTGCGGCACCAGAATATTGGCGCGCACGATCGGCTCGCGCATGTCTTCGATCGACGAGACATCCGGAAGCTTGGACGGGTTGTCGACGTAAATCGTTTCACCGGTTTTCAGTACCAGCTCGAAGATTACGGTTGGCGCGGTGGTGATCAGGTCCAGGTCGTACTCGCGCTCCAGGCGCTCCTGAATGATCTCCATGTGCAGCATGCCAAGGAAGCCGCAACGGAAGCCGAAGCCCAGTGCGTCGGAGCTTTCCGGGGTGTACTGCAGCGACGAGTCGTTGAGGGTCAGCTTCTGCAGCGCTTCGCGGAAATCTTCGAAGTCGTCGGAGCTGACCGGGAACAGACCGGCGTAAACCTGTGGCTGGATGCGTTTGAAGCCGGGCAGCACTTCAACGTCCGGGGTCGAGCTCAGGGTCAGGGTGTCACCGACCGGTGCACCGTGAATGTCCTTGATGCTGGCGATGATGAAGCCCACTTCGCCGGCCTTCAGGTCAGCGGTAGCGGTGTGCTTCGGGTTGAACACGCCTACGCTGTCGACCAGATGGATCTTGCCGGTGGACTTGACGAGGATCTTGTCGCCCTTCTTCACGCGGCCATGACGCACGCGCACCAGGGAGACAACGCCCAGGTAATTGTCGAACCAGGAGTCGATGATCAACGCTTGCAGCGGATCTTCGATGTTACCGGTCGGCGCAGGAATGGTGTGCACCAGACGCTCGAGCACTTCGTCGACACCCAGGCCGGTTTTGGCGCTGCAAGTGACGGCGTCGGTGGCGTCGATGCCGATGATCTTCTCGATCTCGTCCTTGACGCGATCAGGATCGGCCTGCGGCAGGTCGATCTTGTTCAGCACCGGCATGACCTCAAGGCCCTGCTCGATCGCGGTGTAGCAGTTGGCCACGGACTGGGCTTCAACGCCCTGACCGGCATCCACTACCAGCAAGGCACCTTCACACGCGGCCAGAGAACGGCTGACTTCATAGGTGAAGTCGACGTGGCCCGGGGTGTCAATGAAGTTCAGCTGGTACTTGATGCCGTCTTTGGCAGTGTAATAAAGGGTGACGCTGTGGGCCTTGATGGTGATCCCGCGTTCACGCTCCAGCTCCATGGAATCCAGTACCTGGGCTTCCATTTCACGCTCGGCCAGGCCGCCGCACATCTGGATGAATCGGTCAGCCAGCGTCGACTTGCCATGGTCAATGTGGGCGATGATGGAGAAATTGCGGATATGACTCAAATCACTCACGGATCAACACTCAAAAAGGCTGCAGGCATGGCCCGCCGAAAAATAGCCGGGAATTGTACCTGATACACGGCGCAAGCGTCACGTTCGCCTGTCACCCGGATTGCATGCAAAAACGCCCCGATCTGTCGACCGAGGCGTTCTCAAAGCTGAAACATTGGCAAAAAAGTGCCGATCAACCGGCTCTTCGCAGCAGCCAGACACCCGCCAGCGCACAAACTCCGGCCGGTACCAGCACCGCGAACAGCGGCGAGAAACCGAACACCAGGCTCGAAGGGCCCAGCAAATCCTGGACGATGCGGAAGGTGAAACCGACCAGCACGCCGGTGAACACCCGCTGACCGAGGGTCACCGAACGCAGCGGACCGAAGATGAAGGAGATCGCCATCAGTACCAGCGCGGCGGTCACCAGCGGCTGCAACACCTTGACCCAAAATGCCAGCCAGTAACGGCCGTTACTCAAACCTTGCTCGGACAGATAGTGGATGTAACCCCACAGGCCGCTGATCGACAGCGATTCCGGGGCCATGACCACGGTGCTCAGCAATTGCGGGCTCAGGGACACGTCCCAGCGCTCGGTCGGCATATTCACCACTTCAGTGCTGCGCTCATTGAATTTGGTCGTCGCCACATCGGTGAGCTGCCAGTGATTGCCATCGAACTCAGCCTTTTTGGCGAAGCTCGAACTGAGCAGATGGCGCTCCTTGTCGAAGTGATAACGGGTCACGCCATACAGCAAGCCGTTCGGTTGCACGGCGTTGATGTGGATGAACTCTTCACCCTGACGGTGCCACATACCGTGCTTGGCGCTTTGCGCGTCGCCGCTGCCCTGCGCCAGCGAACGGTTGGCCTGCGCCATGCTTTCGGTCGCCGGAGCAACGTATTCGCCGATCAGCACGCCAGCCAGCATCAGCACCAGCATTGGCTTCATCACCGCCCAGACGATCCGGCCGATGGACACGCCAGCGGCGCGCATGACGGTCAGCTCACTGCTGCTGGCCAGACTGCCGAGGCCGATCAGGCAACCGATCAACGCGGCCATTGGCAACATTTCGTAGAGACGGCGCGGCGCGGTCAGCAACACAAAGCTGAGAACATCGACCAGTGTGTAGGTGTCGCTGACGTCACCCATCTCATCAATGAAGGCAAACAAGGTTGCCAGACCGAGGATGATTGCCAGCACGGCGATGATCGCCATGAACACGCTGCTGCCGATGTAGCGGTCGAGTTTAACCACGGGCCACCTCCAGCGCAGCGGCGCGACGGCTGGCCATTTTCAGACGCAGCGGCTCCCAATAGAGCAGGCCGAGACCGATGAACAGGAAGATCGCGTGCACCCACCACAGGCCAAGGGCCGGTGGGATCTTGCCTTTTTCAAGGGCGCCGCGCGCGGCAATCAGGATGGTCAGATAAGCCATATAAAGAAGAATCGCCGGCAGCAGCTTGAGGAAACGCCCTTGGCGCGGATTGACTCGCGACAGCGGCACCGCCATCAGGGTCACGATAAACACCAGCAGCGGCAGGGACAAACGCCATTGCAGTTCGGTTTTGGAGCGGATGTCATCGCTGCCCAGCAGAGACGAGGTCGGCATGGCGTCACGGTCGGTGACTTCTTCGCTGACGTCTGGCTTGGGCAACAACACACCGTAGGTTTCGTAGTGAATAGCGCGGTAATCGGCCTGACCCGGACTGCCGTCGTAGCGATAGCCGTTGTCGAGAATCAGATAGCGATTACCGTCGGGGCGCACTTCCTGGCGACCGCTTTCGGCCACCAGCACGGAAATCCCGCGATCCTTTTGATCGGCTCCGAGGTTCTTCTGCGAAATGAATACGCTACCCAGATTGACGCGATCGTCGCTCAGGGTTTCGGTGTAGGTCACCCGAGTGCCGTCACGCAGGGCCTGGAAGCGTCCCGGCTCGAGGGTATCGAATTCGGTCAGCGCGTCCTGTTTGTTCAGGAGTAACTGGAACTGGTTGGCGCCTTGCGGGGCCAGGCCCAGGCTCAGCCATGCCACGACCAATGCAACCAGCGTCGCCGGGAACAGGGTCATGCGAAACAGCTTCTGCTGGCTCATGCCGGTGGCCGAGAGCACGGTCATCTCGCTTTCCAGATACAGGCGACCGTAGGCCAGCAGGATCCCGAGGAACAGGCCCAGCGGCAGAATCAGCTGCAGGAAACCCGGCAGACGAAAGCCCATGATCAGGAACAGCGAGCCCGGATCGAGCTGACCGGCAGCGGCCTGCGCCAGATATTTGATGAAGCGACCGCTCATGATGATGACCAGCAGCACAGCACTCACGGCGCTGAGGGTCAGCAGGACTTCGCGGGACAGATAACGGAAGACGATCAAACCAGACACTCCAGGGTTGTCAGGCTAAGGCGGCCAAACAAGCAAACACATCGACCGGCCCGCAACGCAGAGCCGTCGAAAAAAGATGCGGCATTATCCTGTGATTGGAGGCGCCTGTCACTGCGCACACTCATCCATGTCTGTAATCCGTTGCAGATCGTACAACCTAGGGGGCGTTCTCAATTAGTTTTCACACCGCGCCGGGTCTGCTGTTGTGCAGGGCAAGGCGCGAGAAGCGTGGTTTGGTCATTCCAAATAAGCTTCGAGCAACGCAGCCCTGCACAACAGCAGGCCCGGCCCTTCGGGTTGTGCCTTAAAGCCGGCCAGTCTGCGTTGCAGGCCTTGGAAAGGGAACAACCATTCCCAGCGGCCTGCGCCTTGCCTGGCTGGCTTTAAGGCGACAACGCGGTGTGAAAACCAATTGAGAAAGCCCCCTAGGGTTGTCAGGCGCAGTGAGCGAGGTTCAAACTGCGGCCCTTGTCGCAGGCTTTGGCCTGCGCCTCTTCTCTCTATAAGCAGGCGTCTGCGGCCTCCGTCGAACGCCTGCATGTTGACCATTCATTCAGGGATCCGGACATGGAACTGGTTGTAAAAAGCGTTAGCCCAGAAACGTTGAAAACCGCCACCCTGGTGGTTGCTGTCGGCGAAGGCCGCAAACTCGGTGTCGCCGCCAAACAGGTCGACGAACTGAGCGGTGGCGCGATCAGCGCCGTACTCAAGCGTGGCGATCTGGCTGGTAAAGTCGGTCAAAGCCTGTTGCTGCACAGCCTGCCGAACCTCAAAGCCGAGCGCGTGCTGCTGGTCGGCGTGGGCAAGGATGAAGAACTGGGCGACCGTCCTTTCCGTAAAATCATTGCCGGCATCCTCAACACCCTGAAGGGTCTGGGCGGCAACGAGGCCGTGCTGGCGCTGGATGAAGTTATTGTTAAAAACCGCGACAGCTACGGCAAAACCCGTCTGCTGGCAGAAACCCTGGTGGATGGCGAATACACCTTCGACCAGTTCAAGAGCCAGAAAGCCGAACCGCGCGCCCTGAAGAAAATCACCCTGCTGACCATCAAGGCTGCTCAGGCCGAAGTGCAGCGCGCCGTGAATCACGCCACCGCGATTGCCAACGGCATGGCCTTCACCCGCGACCTGGGTAACCTGCCGCCGAACATCTGCCACCCGACCTTCCTTGGCGAACAAGCGAAGAACCTCGGTAAAGAGTTCAAGGACCTGAAAGTCGAAGTCCTCGACGAGAAGAAAATCAAGTCGCTGGGCATGGGCTCGTTCTATGCCGTCGGCCAAGGCAGCGAGCAACCGCCACGTTTGATCGTCATGCAATACAACGGCGGCAAGAAATCCGAGAAGCCGTACGCACTGGTCGGTAAAGGCATCACCTTCGATACCGGCGGCATCAGCCTGAAGCCAGGCGCCGGCATGGACGAAATGAAGTACGACATGGGCGGCGCTGCCTCCGTGTTCGGTACCCTGCGCGCCGTGCTTGAGCTGAAATTGCCGATCAATCTGGTGTGCATCCTCGCCTGCGCGGAAAACATGCCGAGCGGCAACGCGACCCGTCCGGGCGACATCGTCACCACCATGAGCGGCCAGACCGTGGAAATCCTCAACACCGACGCCGAAGGCCGTCTGGTGTTGTGCGACGCGCTGACCTACTCCGAGCGCTTCAAGCCGCAAGCGGTGATCGACATCGCCACCCTGACCGGCGCTTGCGTCGTTGCTCTGGGCGCGCACACCTCGGGCCTGCTGGGCAACAACGACGAACTGATCGACCAACTCCTCAGCGCCGGTAAAGCCGCTGACGACCGCGCCTGGCAACTGCCGCTGTTCGACGAATACCAGGAGCAACTGGACAGCCCGTTCGCCGACATCGCCAACATTGGCGGGCCGAAAGCCGGCACCATCACCGCTGCGTGCTTCCTGTCGCGCTTCACCAAGAACCTCAATTGGGCGCACCTGGACATCGCGGGCACCGCATGGACCAGCGGCGGCAAGGACAAGGGCGCAACCGGCCGTCCGGTTCCGTTGCTGACCCAATACCTGCTGGATCGCGCCAAAGCCTGAACCCGCTGACGGGCGGCGTCACTTTCGAGTGGCGCCGCTTGCCGCTCTGGAACCGCAATGACCAAAGTCGACTTCTATATCCTGCCCAGCGCCGATCCTTCGGCTCGCCTGGATTTTGCCTGCAAGCTCACCGAGAAAGCCTGGCGCATGGGCCACCGCATCTACCTGCATTGCAGCGATGCCGCTCAGCGTGACGACCTCGACGCACGCCTGTGGGCGTTCAAGGGCGAAACGTTTGTGCCGCATGGCCCGGCTGACAGCGAACCGGATGGCTTGATTGTGTTGGGATTGGGTGATGACTGCGGTCAACATCAGGATTTACTGGTCAATCTCGACCTGAAAGTCCCGGCCTTTGCCAGCAAATTCGCCCGCGTGGCGGAAGTGGTGGTGGAAGATCCGACGATTCGAGCGGCCGCGCGGGAGAGTTTCCGTTTCTACCGCGAACAGGGCTATCCTCTGCAAGATCACCGTTTACAGCGACTCTGAGCATTCCAATGGACACTCCGAAACCGCAACAAAAGTCCGCACACCTGTTGGATGATCTTGAATCGATCCGCCAGTTGCTCGGCGACGATAACCTGCAACCGCCATTGCTGACCGATACGGTCGATGACGGTGAACAGGAACAGATTCCGATGCTGTTCGATTCAGTCGGCAACGAGCCGGCAGCCGTCGAACCGCCTCCCGCGCCAGCCCCGACACCTGCCGCGCAACCGGCGGCGGTGGATAAAGGCCCGGACGCCCTGCTCCACCTCGACAGCGAACTGCGCGCCGCCGCGCAATTGATCCTGCAAGACGTGATCGACGACTTTGCCCCGCACATCGAAACTGAAATCAAACGCCGGCTCGATGCGCGGATGGAACGGCTCCTAAGCCAATACGAGTAAACGCTCCTGTAAGAGTTGCCGAAGGCTGCGATCTTTTGACCTTTGTTTTTTAAAGACAAGATCAAAAGATCGCAGCCTTCGGCAGCTCCTACATTTAGATCTCCATCCGGCCCGCCCCGCTCGCCCTCGGCCCCATGCCCCGCTATACTCGTCGGCTTTTCCTGAATTAATGCCAATAGGGTCCCGCCGCGCATGGATAAGACCTACCAGCCGCACGCCATTGAAACTTCCTGGTACAACACCTGGGAGTCCGAGAACTACTTCGCCCCGCAAGGCGCGGGCGACTCCTACACCATCATGATCCCGCCGCCGAACGTCACCGGCAGCCTGCACATGGGTCACGGCTTCAACAACGCGATCATGGACGCCTTGATCCGTTTCCGCCGCATGCAGGGTCGCAACACCCTGTGGCAGCCGGGCACCGACCACGCCGGTATCGCCACGCAGATGCTGGTGGAGCGTCAACTTGAGGCCCAGGGCCAGAATCGCCATGATCTGGGCCGCGAAAAATTCCTCGAGAAAGTCTGGGAGTGGAAGGATCAGTCCGGCGGCAACATCAGCCGTCAGATCCGTCGCCTCGGCTCGTCCGTCGACTGGAGCCGCGAGCGCTTCACCATGGACGACGGCCTCTCGGAAGCGGTTAAAGAAGCGTTCGTGCGCCTGCACGAAGACGGTCTGATCTACCGCGGCAAGCGTCTGGTCAACTGGGACACCAAGCTGCACACGGCGATTTCCGACCTCGAAGTGGAAAACCACGACGAGAAGGGTTTCCTGTGGAACCTGAAGTACCCGCTGGCCGACGGCGCGAAAACCGCTGATGGCAACGATTTCCTGATCGTCGCGACCACCCGTCCGGAAACCATGCTCGGCGACTCCGCCGTTGCGGTGAACCCGAACGACGAGCGCTACCAGGCCCTGATCGGCAAGTTTGTCGAGCTGCCACTGGTTGGCCGCCGCATCCCGATCATCGCCGACGATTACTGCGATCCTGAATTCGGCACCGGTTGCGTGAAAATCACCCCGGCCCACGATTTCAACGACTACGAAGTCGGCAAGCGCCACAACCTGCCGCTGCTGAACATCTTCGACAAGAACGCCAACGTGCTGCCGGCAGCCCAGGTGTTCAACCTCGACGGTACGCTGAACGACAGCATCGATGGCGCGATTCCGGCTGAGTACGCCGGCCTTGAGCGTTTCGAAGCGCGCAAGCAAATCGTGGCTGCATTCGATGCCGCCGGCCTGTTGGTCAGCGTCAACGACCACGGCCTGAAAGTGCCGAAAGGCGATCGCTCCGGCACCATCATCGAGCCGTGGCTGACCGACCAGTGGTACGTGTCGACCAAACCTTTGGCCGAGCCTGCGATTGCCGCCGTTGAAGACGGCCGCATCCAGTTCGTGCCGAAGCAATACGAAAACATGTACTTCTCGTGGATGCGCGACATCCAGGACTGGTGCATCAGCCGTCAGCTGTGGTGGGGCCACCGGATTCCGGCCTGGTACGACGAGTCGGGCAAGGTCTACGTCGGTCGCGACGAGGCCGAAGTGCGTGCCAAGCACAACCTCGGCCCGGACGTTGCGCTGCAACAGGACAACGACGTACTCGACACCTGGTTCAGTTCGGGCCTGTGGACGTTCTCCACCCTGGGCTGGCCGGAAAAAACCGAGTTCCTGAAGAAATTCCACTCCACCGACGTGCTGGTGACGGGCTTCGACATCATTTTCTTCTGGGTTGCCCGGATGATCATGCTGACCATGCACCTGATCAAGAACGAGGATGGCACCCCGCAGGTGCCGTTCAAGACCGTTTATGTGCACGGTCTGGTACGCGATGGCCAGGGCCAGAAGATGTCCAAGTCCAAGGGCAACGTACTTGACCCGCTGGACATCATCGACGGTATCGAGCTGGAAGACCTGGTGCAGAAACGCACCTCCGGCATGATGCAGCCGAAACTGGCGAAGAAGATCGAGAAGCAGACCCGCGACGAGTTCGCCGACGGCATCGCCAGCTACGGCACCGACGCCTTGCGCTTCACCTTCTGCTCGCTGGCCTCCACCGGTCGCGACATCAAGTTCGACATGGGCCGCGTTGAAGGCTATCGCAACTTCTGCAACAAGATCTGGAACGCCGCGCGTTATGTTCTGGACAAGGGCGAAGACTGCGGCCAGAACGGCGAAGCCTACGAGCTGTCGCTGGCGGATCGCTGGATCATCTCGCAACTGCAACGCACTGAAGCCGAAGTGACCCGTCAACTCGACCAGTTCCGTTTCGACCTCGCCGCGCAAGCGCTGTACGAGTTCATCTGGAACCAGTACTGCGACTGGTACCTGGAACTGTCCAAGCCTGTGCTGTGGGACGAGAACGCGCCGGTTGAGCGTCAGCGCGGCACTCGCCGTACGCTGGTTCGCGTACTGGAAGTGGCACTACGCCTGGCGCATCCGTTCATGCCGTTCATCACTGAAGAAATCTGGCAGCGCATCGCGCCGCTGGCTGGTATTCAGGGCAAGACAATCATGCTGCAAGCGTGGCCTGTGGCCAACGAAGAGCGCATCGATCCGGCTGCCGAAGACGACATCGAATGGCTCAAGGAACTGATGCTCGGCACGCGTAACATCCGTGGCGAAATGAACATTGGCCCGGGCAAGCCACTGCCGATCTACCTGAAGAACGTCAGCGCTGAAGACCAGCGCCGTCTGACCGAGAACGAAGCGCTGCTGAAGAAGCTGGCGCGTCTGGAATCGATCACCGTTCTGGCGGCTGGCGAAGAAGCACCGTTGTCCGCTACCGCTCTGGTTGGCGAGATGGAAGTGCTGGTGCCGATGGCCGGCCTGATCGACAAGGGCGCTGAGCTCGCGCGTCTGGACAAGGAAATCCTGCGTCTGCAGGGCGAAGTCCAGCGCGTTGGCGGCAAACTGTCCAACGCCGGTTTCGTCGACAAGGCCCCGGCCGAAGTCATCGAAAAGGAACGCGCCAAACTGGCCGAGGCTGAACAAGCCCTGGGCAAACTGGCCGAGCAGCACGCGCGGATTGCCAGCCTGTAACGGCAAATCGCAATGAAAAAGGGAGGCCCGAGTGGTCTCCCTTTTTTATTTTCAATTCCCCAAAATCCCCTGTGGGAGCGAGCCTGCTCGCGAAAGCGGTGTGTCAGTCAACAAATCTGCCGGATGTAAAACCGCCTTCGCGAGCAGGCTCGCTCCCACAGTTTGAACGGTGTTGCCTTTAGATGTGGGACAATACCCGCCACTTTCAGCCATACCCGAATCGACCACGCCCATGAACGCCCCCCGCACACCCAAACCTGCGCGCAAGAAGCCTGACTCCGCGACCCCGGCCAAGACTGTCGAGCCGCGTGAAAAGGCCAGCCTGCACCCGCGCAATCGCCATCAGGGTCGTTACGACTTCCCGGCGCTGATCAAGACCACGCCGGAACTGGCGAAGTTTGTGATCACCAACCCGTACGGCAAGGAAAGCATCGACTTCGCCAGCCCCGATGCGGTGCGCGTGTTCAACCGGGCGCTGCTCAAATCGTTTTATGGGATCCAGCATTGGGACATCCCGGCGGATTACCTCTGCCCACCGGTGCCGGGCCGTGCCGATTACGTGCATTTCCTTGCCGATTTGCTGGCGAGCATGAATGACGGCAAGGTCCCGCGCGGCGCGATCGTCAACGTGCTGGACATCGGCATGGGCGCCAACTGCGTTTATCCGCTGATCGGTAATAGTGAATACCGCTGGCACTTCCTCGGCTCGGAGATCGATCCGACCGCAGTGGCTGCCGCGCGAGCAATCGTTCAGTCCAACGATCTGAACAAGGTTATCCAGCTGCGCCAGCAGGAAAACCGCAAGCACATCCTGATCGGCTTGCTGGAGCCGGGTGAGCGCTTTGACCTGACCATGTGCAACCCGCCGTTCCACGCTTCGATGGACGAAGCGACCAAGGGCAGCGAGCGCAAATGGCGCGCACTGGGCAAGGCCGACCCGAAACGCAAACTGCCGGTGTTGAACTTCGGCGGGCAATCGGCTGAGCTGTGGTGCGAGGGCGGTGAAGCGCGCTTCGTGACGCAACTGATCGCCGAGAGCGCGAACTTCCAGCACAAAGTGCTGTGGTTCAGCACCTTGGTGTCGAAAGCGTCGAACCTGCCGGCCATCGAAACCGCGCTGAAAAAGGCCGGCGTGCTGGAAAGCCAGGTCGTCGAGATGTCTCAGGGCCAGAAGCAAAGCCGTTTCGTCGCCTGGACGTTCCAGACCAAATCCGAGCAGCAAATCTGGCGCCGCGAGCGCTGGGTCCGCTGATTATGTAGGAGCTGCGGCACGCTGCGATCTTTTGATCCTGATCCTGAAGAACAAGATCAAAAGATCGCAGCCTCGCTTCACTCGTCAGCTCCTACAGGGCGGCGTGATTCCTCGCCAAATCGCAGACACAAAAAAACCGTGCCCGGATCGCTCCGGAGCACGGTTTTTTTATCGCTGCGTCTTACTTGTTCACAGCGTCGGTCAGGCCTTTGGCCACAACCAGCTTGATCACTTTCTTTGCAGGGATTTCGATGGCAGCGCCAGTCGAAGGGTTACGGCCAGTGCGGGCAGGACGCTCGGTCACTTTCAGCTTGCCGATACCTGGCAAGGTGATTTCGCCGCCGTTTTCCAGCTGATCGGCAACGATTTGGCCCAGTTGGTCCAGAGCGTTACGCGCGGTGGTTTTCGGCGCGTCGATAGCTTCAGCGATGTCGGCGATCAGTTGGTCTTTAGTAAGAGCCATGTAGTGTTCCTTCCCTATCAAATTCATATGGATTGCAGAGTGCAGTGTCAGCCATCGAGCCCGATCTTCTGGATCTGGCACCCTCGGCGATAACCACGACGAGTCGGGTTATAGATACCGAAATCAGGGTTTGGTTCGACCTGACAAATGCTGATTGCACGCTTAACGCAGTGACTTCGCGTAAGACCGGGCAAAACTAGCACAGAGCCGGGGAAATATCCGCCTCTAGCTACCCATTTGGTCAGCTTTATTGCGCTAAATCGGTAAAAAACTGCATAAGCGCCAGTGCGCGCCCCGGTTTTGCCCTACAACCCGCGCCAAAACCAGTGGTTGCGGTACACTGGGCGCTTTTTCGGGGGAGCCTGCCCTCCTCCCTTCCAACAGCCGAGAAGCCCATGCCGATCCGTCATTGCATCGTCCACCTGATCGACAAAAAACCCGACGGCACGCCCGCAGTTCTGCACGCCCGTGACACGGAACTGGCCGAGTCTGCAGCCATCGAGAACATGCTCGCCGACCTCAACGAGAGCTATAACGCCAAACAGGGCAAAGCCTGGGGCCTGTTCCACCCGGAATCCGGTGCGTTCCCGTTCAGCGGCTGGCTGAAGGAATACATGGAAGGCGGCAAGGACTTCACCGCGTTCAGCAAAGTCGCGGTCGAGCACCTGCAGAAGCTCATGGAAGAGTCGAACCTGTCAGTCGGCGGCCACGTGCTATTCGCCCACTATCAGCAAGGCATGACCGATTACCTGGCTATCGCCCTGCTGCACCACAGCGAAGGCGTGGCGGTGACCGACGAGCTGGACGTGACCCCGTCGCGCCACCTCGACCTCGGCCAATTGCACCTGGCGGCACGGATCAACGTTTCCGAGTGGCAGAACAACAAGCAGTCCAAGCAGTACATCTCGTTTATCAAGGGCAAGAACGGCAAGAAGGTTTCGGAATACTTCCGCGACTTTATCGGCTGCCAGGAAGGCGTCGACGGCCCGGGCGAGACACGCACCCTGCTCAAGGCCTTCAGTGACTTCGTCGAGAGCGAAGACCTGCCGGAAGACTCCGCCCGCGAGAAGACCAAAACCCTGGTCGATTACGCCAGCAGCCAGGCCAAACTTGGCGAGCCGATGGGCCTGGAAGAGCTCTCCGAGCTGATCGACGAGGAGCGCCCGAAGGCCTTCTACGATCACATTCGCAACAAGGATTACGGCCTGTCGCCAGAAATTCCGGCGGACAAACGCACCTTGAATCAATTCCGCCGCTTCACCGGCCGCGCCGAAGGCCTGTCGATCAGCTTCGAAGCACATCTGCTGGGCTCGAAGATCGAGTATGACGAAGAGGCTGGCACTCTGGTGATCAAAGGCCTGCCAACGTCGCTCACCGATCAGCTGAAGCGCCGTAACTGATGCTCGGCAATGTGCTGAAGAAGGTTGCGCTGGTTCTGCTGGTGGTCGTGGTTTATCAGAACTGGGGCAAGATCGAGCGGGTGTTCAACCCGTCGCAGATGGTTGCCGAGCAGACGCGCGCGCAGGCTAATGTCGTGCTCTACGCCACCGACTGGTGTGGCTACTGCAAGCAGACCAAACGCTTTCTCGACAGCAAAGGGATTCCGTTCAAGGAATTCGATATCGAGAAGGATGCCGAGGCGCGCAAGGCGTATGAGGCATTGGGCGGACGCGGGATTCCGTTGATTGACGTTAACGGTACGTTGATTCGCGGGTTTGACCCGGACGAGATTCTCGCCGCTCTGAAATAGCAGCAAGATCAAAAGATCGCAGCCTGCGGCAGCTCCTACATGAGATTTGTGTAGGAGTTGCCGCAGGCTGCGATCTTTTGCTTTTATCTGGCTTCGATGCGGAAGCCGAATCGCGGGAAGTGCACATGCACCACACCGCCACGTTCGTCTTCGCGACGAATGATCAACTCTTCACTGCCAGCAAACAGCAACTCACCCACCACCGGATCAACCCCGTAATCCGTCGCCGAGATTGCCACCTGCTGGCCAGCCTTGAAGCCATTGGGTTCAACAAACTGCTCATCCGGCAATGCCGCCGGCGTCGCGTTGCGTGCAACCTCAAGCGCCTCTTCCGACGTCATCGCACTGGCTGCGCCATGCCCAAAACCGAGCACTCGGCCCAACCAGGCCGCAACAGCCGGATACTCATCCACCAGCGGTGCCGTGACATGAGTTGCTTTCAGGAACCACATGGGATGCGCCAGCGCAAAGTCGGCAATCGACGGTTCGCCAAACAGGAAATCGCCCTGCTCGCGCTGCAACTGCTGCTCCAGACGCGCCATGATCGTCGGCCATTGATGCTTGGCCTGTTCGGCGGACAGACGTGTGGCACTGCCGCCCGAGAACAGACCGGCGCGGTCGGCAATAAACGCTTTGATCGCTTCCGGCGGCAACTTGGCGAAGCGCACCGCCACCGACTCCGGCTGGAACACCAGACTCACCGCATGTTGAAAGACCACCGAGTCAGCCCATGTAGCAAAACTGGCGGCAGTGAATTCCTGCCCTTCCGGGTAGAACGCCGGCAGGGCTTTTTCCTGCTCCAGGCGCCGCGCGATCAAGGAAGTGTCGCAATAGATATCAGCGCCAATCTGCAACACCGGGGTCTTGCGATAGCCGCCAGTGAGCGCGGTCAGATCCGGTTTCGGCATCACCGGCGAAATATGCACCGAGCGCCACGACAAGCCTTTGAAGCCCAGCAGCAGACGGGCCTTCTCGGCAAATGGAGAGGTCGGGTAATGATGCAGAATCAACTCGGACATGCTCGGCTCCGCCGCTCAGATAGTGAGCCGGCAGCTTAGCGTGCATTTGCTTAGCAGCCTACAGATCTGCCTGATGGGAACTGATCAGTCAGATTGATAAGACGCGACCAGACATTCCTTGGCGCTCTTCCTGAGCTTTTTGATCAAACGTTCCTGGCGCAGCGCATCGCTCTTGTCGCGGCATAGCTCGGTATAGACCAGCGCCATCGCCGGGCTGGAGAGGAAGAACCGTGCGCCTTTGCCGCTTTGATGCTTGGCAAAACGGCGCACCGGGTCGTCGCTGATCCCGCAGTACAGCGAGCCATTGGCGGCGCGAACGAGATAGACGAACCAGGATTTGCTCACCGGTTCGGCCACATCGACAGATTTTTCGCTAAGGCTGGTCACTTCGGGATCAAGACGTGTAGGAAGCAGGCGGCGATCTTATCAGCGACCGGCCTGAAATGCCTTCAGTCCCTTCAATGCCTGTGCACGCACGGCGTTGCGTACTAACGGGGTCCAGCCCAGCAGCAGGCCTTTGAAACCAAGTGCCTGACGCGACCAGCGCCACAGGTCGAAGTGATCGTGGTGCTCGCAGATCTTGCCGTCACGAAAGACGAAGCGGGCCTGGATATCGTTGACCACGACGTTGCCGGTCTGGCTGAACAGGTAGGTCGCGACCCAATGCGCGCCGCCGCTGCGCTCATCGGCGCGGACGTTGTCGAAGGTCAGCGAGAAATCCTTGGCCCGAGTGGTGAGCATGCGCCACATGTCGCCGGCATCGCGCCTGCGCAGTTCGCCGAAGGCCGGGTCGCTGAACACTACGTCATCGGTGTAGCAGGCGGCCATGGCTTCGGCATCCAGGCGCTGGAAGGCCTGGTAGAAGCGGCTGATCAACGCGGCGTGGGCTTCACTCATGGGCAATCTCCAAGATAGGTACAGATTGCCAGCACGATAATCTGCAATGCGCAGAAACACTATCGGCATTCGCACACCGAATACCACGCAAGATCTTAAAGGCGCACCAAAAACTGTGGGAGCGAGCTTGCTCGCGAAGAGGACGGCACATTCAACATGATCTGTGCCTGAACCACCGTCTTCGCGAGCAAGCTCGCTCCCACATTGGATATCACTGACCCCAAAAAAGGATTACGCGTCAGATTTTTTCGCTTTGCACTTGCACGTACAGCGCGCGCCCGGCGCCGAGGCCGGCGATGATCGCACCGGTGCCAATGATGCCGAAGATCCAGCCCACGGCATTCCAGCCGCCGGTCCAGTCATGCACCACGCCGACGGCGAACGGCCCCATCGACGCGAGGGTGTAACCGAAACCCTGAGACATGCTCGACAGGTTCGCCGCGACGTGGGAATCCCGCGAACGCAGCACGATCAGCGTCAACGCCAGACTGAACGTACCACCCTGCCCCAGTCCCAGCAGAATCGCCCAGCCCCACAGGCCTTCGATCGGTGCATACAAGCAACCGAACAAACCGCCCAGGGTCAGCGCCATCACTACCACAATCGCCAGTCGCTGATCCTTGCCGCGAGTGGCCAGCCACGGCGCAGCCAGCGAGCTGGCAAGCTGAATGATCACCGAACCCGACAACACCAGACCGGCCTGCGTCGGCGTCAGTCCACGACCAATCAGAATCGACGGCAACCAGCCGAAGACGATATAGGCCAGCGACGATTGCAAGCCCATATACAACGTCACCTGCCAGGCCAGCGGATCACGCAGCAGCCCGCGAACGCGATAGGCGACGTTGTGCGCGCCATGTTTCTGCCCGACTTGCGGCAACCAGAACACCGCAGCCACCAACGCCGGGATGACCCAAAAGCCCAGACCGATCGTCCAGCTGCCACCAAAATGCTCGCTTAACGGCACGCTGGAACCCGCTGCCATCGCCGCGCCCAGACACAACGCCATGGTGTAGACACCGGTCATGGTGCCGGCATGTTTAGCGAAATCTCGCTTGACGATACCCGGCAGCAGAACACCGATGATGCCGATGCTGGCGCCGCCCAATACGCTGCCGGCGAACAGGCCGATCTCGCCGAAGTTGCTGCGCAAAATAATCCCGCCGGCCAGTGTCAGCAGAATCCCCAATACCACTCGTTCAGCACCGAAGCGCCGCGCCAGAATCGGCGCCAGCGGGGCGAACAAGCCGAGGCACAGCACCGGCAGTGTGGTCAGCAGGCCAGCCTGAGCCGCCGATAAACCAAGGCTTTTGGAGACGTCGCTGAGCAGCGGCGCCATGCTCGACAGCGCCGGACGCAGGTTCAGCGCCACCAGAATCAAGCCCAGCAACAACAACCACGGCCGGCGCACCAGCGGATGGCTCTGTTGCACTTGCTCATCATCGGCCTCGGCGTCGATCAGCAGTTCTTCAAGCTCTGCCGTGCGCTTGGGGGGTGTGGATATCTCGTTGCGGGACATGGATTTCTCGGTTTCAAGGTTCATTGATCAACTGCCTCGATATAGCTTTGGCCCGTTCCGGGTCGCGTTGTTCGACCGCATCGAGCAACTCGATGTGCAGGTCAAACACTTCCTGACGGCGCGGGACGATGTTCAGGGTCTGGCGCAATTGCGCGCCGACGATGCTGGAAAAGTAGCGATACAGCTCGCTGAGGGTCGGGTTGTGCGCGGCGTCGACCAAACGGCGGTGGAACACCAGATCGCAGGCGATGTAGGTGTCGAGGTCGCCGTGATAGTGGCTGCCGCTGGTGCCGAGTGCCTCACGCAATGCGATGAGGTCTTCGTCGGTGCGGCGCAATGCTGCCAGACCAATCGCCTCGACTTCGAGGATGTGCCGGGTTTCCCGCGCCTGTTCCAGCGAGCATTGCGATAGCGCTTTCAGGGTATCCATCGGATCGACCACTGCGCGCAGGTAACTGCCGTCGCCCTGGCGAATCTCGATCAACCCGGAAAACGCCAGCACGCGCATGGCTTCGCGCACGGTGTTGCGGCTGATGCCCAGTTCGGCGCACAGCTCGGGTTCGGTCGGCAATCGCTCGCCAACCTGCCAGGCACCGCTGTTGATGCGCTGACGAAGCTGATCCAAGGCCTGATCGACCAGGGATCGTTTGATGAGTGGAGAAATGTCTGACATAGGATTCGCCCTTTCATCCAATCATAGGATGAATTTTCTGACATGTTAGTCAGACCCGTGTAGGACGGCAACCACCTAGGGTCAATCGGAGACACATGGAGCGGCATTTTCGATTGGTCAAAATTACCCTTTAAGGGTAATTTCAGGGACAGGGTTTTGGTTTCTTATGGAGAAGAACACACCCCATTACGACTTGGCGGTGATCAAGGCGGATGTCGTGCGACGCGGCAAAGAAGCCTTCACCCGACGCGCGTTGGAGACTGGCAGGGAAATGGGCATGTCATATGAATCAATGATGCATATCGTCTGCTCGCTTGAGCGGCGCATGCTTTACAAATCCATGACGTCCTACTCCAACCATCGCAACTGGCATGACGTTTATCACACCTCGTTTCGTGGTTTGGAGATTTACATCAAAGTGACTTACTGCTCTAGCGGTGGGCCCCCGGTAATCTCCTTCAAGGAGAAAAACACATGAGCAAAAGACCGTGCATCAGTTGCGGCACAGAAGACGGAATGAGTCATTTTCGAAGTCGCAGTCTCACCGTCAATTACAAACAGTTTTCGCGGCTCGTGCACAATCTTGCCGGTTGGGAGTGCAGGGTGTGCGGTGAAATCATTTTTGACAAGGACACCGACAGCGCTGAACGCTACGTGGACGCCGGGGATCGTTTGCTCGAAGACTCCCTTCGACTTATTGGCGCCGAGATGAAACGCATCCGACTTAAGCTTCATCTCACACAAAGGAACGCGGTGAAGTTGTTATCGGGTGGAGGACACAATGCATTTTCACGCTACGAGCGGGGCGAGCTTTCTCCTCCTCAACCGCTGCTCACCTTGATGCAACTACTGGATCGCCATCCGCATTTGCTGGCCGACGTACAGACAGTCAATCAAGGTAACGATCTCAAGCAGCTAATGGCTGCGCGTTACCCAGAACAGGAACCTGTATTGACCTCCTGACACCGGACAAAATAAACCCGGAACTCAATCCGGGTTTATTTCAGCGCCTGGAGTCGATCAATGCAAAATCTGACTCAAGAACAACTTCGTCCGCTCATTCTGCGGATTATCGAAGAAGTCATTCGGCGCCGCCTGTTCAACGATCTCACCCTTGTCCATGAAGATCACGCGGTTCGCCACGGTACGGGCAAAGCCCATCTCGTGAGTCACGCAAAGCATGGTCATGCCGTCTTCAGCCAGACCGATCATGGTGTCGAGTACTTCCTTCACCATCTCCGGATCGAGCGCTGAAGTCGGCTCATCGAACAACATGATTTTCGGCTTCATGCACAGGGCGCGGGCGATTGCCACACGCTGTTGCTGACCGCCGGACAGTTGCCCCGGGAATTTATGCGCCTGCTCCGGAATGCGTACGCGCTCCAGGTAATGCATGGCGATTTCTTCGGCCTTGCGCTTGGGCATCTTGCGTACCCACATCGGTGCCAGGGTGCAGTTCTGCAAAATGGTCAGGTGCGGGAACAGGTTGAAGTGCTGGAACACCATGCCGACTTCGCGGCGGATCGCTTCGATCTGCTTGAGGTCGTTGGTCAGTTCCACACCGTCGACGACGATCCGGCCCTGCTGGTGTTCTTCCAGACGATTGAGACAACGAATCGTCGTCGATTTACCGGAACCCGACGGCCCGCACAGAACGATACGCTCGCCCTGTTTGACGTTGAGGTTGATGTCTTTCAGCACGTGGAACTGGCCGTACCACTTGTTGACGCCCTGCATCTGAATAATGCCTTCAGGACCCACAGGCTTTTTGATTGCTTCACTCATTTACAGAACTCCTAACGCTTGTGGCCAGTGTCGAGCTTGCGTTCCAGATGCATGGAATAGCGCGACATACCAAAACAGAAAATCCAGAACACCAGGGCGGCGAACACGTAGCCTTCGGTGGCCATGCCCAGCCATTTCGGGTCGGCAGCGGCTTGCTTGACGCTGTTGAGCAGGTCAAAGAGGCCGATGATGATCACCAGACTGGTGTCCTTGAACAGCGCAATGAAGGTGTTGACGATGCCGGGGATTACCAGCTTCAGGGCTTGCGGCAGGATCACCAGGCCCATCGAACGCCAGTAACCGAGGCCCATCGCCGCAGCCGCTTCGTACTGACCTTTGGGGATCGCTTGCAGACCGCCGCGCACCACTTCAGCCACATAGGCCGACTGGAACAGGATCACGCCGATCAACGCCCGCAGCAGCTTGTCGAAGTTCATGCCTTCGGGCAGGAACAGCGGCAGCATCACCGAGGACATGAACAGCACGGTGATCAACGGCACGCCGCGCCAGAATTCGATGAAGGTCACGCAGACCACCCGAATCGCCGGCATGTTAGAGCGTCGACCCAGTGCCAGCACGATCCCCAACGGCAAGGCGCCGGCGATACCAACAGTGGCGATCACCAGGGTCAGCATCAGGCCGCCCCATTGACTGGTCGCCACATTAGTCAGACCGAAGCCGCCGTGCAGCAGGATGAAGGCAATGATCGGGTACAGGACCAGAAAGCTCAGCCCGTAGATCGCTTTATGCGGTACACGGGAGATGAACAAAGGCGCCGCGCCGATCACCGCCAGCCACACAGTCAGGTCCACGCGCCAGCGCAACTCCGTCGGGTAGTAGCCGTACATGAACTGGCCGAAACGCTGTTGAATGAACACCCAGCAGGCGCCGTCCTTGGTGCAGTCAGCGCGGGTGGTGCCGACCCAGTTCGCATCAATGATGGCCCAACTGAGGATCGGTGGCACCACGAGGTAGATCAGGTAGAACGCAAACAGCGTCAGCAGGGTGTTGAGCCAGCTGGAGAACATGTTCGCGCGCATCCACGCCACCACGCCGATGCTGCTGTTCGGTGGGGGCATGTCGGGTTTGAAAGTATGAGTACTCATGCGCTTTTCCTTACCGCTCGATCAGCGCAATGCGCTTGTTGTACCAGTTCATCAGCAGGGAAATGCTGATACTGATCGCCAGGTACACGCTCATGGTGATGGCAATCACTTCGATCGCCTGACCGGTCTGGTTGAGCACCGTGCCGGCGAACAGCGACACCATTTCCGGGTAACCGATACCGGCCGCCAGCGAAGAGTTTTTCGCCAGGTTGAGGTATTGGCTGGTCAGCGGCGGAATGATCACGCGCAGGGCTTGCGGAATGATCACCTTGCGCAGGGTCGGGCCGTTACGCAGGCCGAGCGAACGCGCCGCTTCGGTCTGACCATGGCTGACCGACTTGATCCCGGAACGCACGATCTCGGCGATAAACGCCGCGGTGTACACGGTCAGGGCCAGGGTCAACGCAAGCAGTTCCGGGATCAATACCCAACCGCCGACGAAGTTGAAACCTTTAAGCTCGGGCATTTCCCAGTGCAGCGGAGCGCCAAAGATCAGTGCGCACAAGGTCGGGATCACCAGCAGAATCGCCAGGCCCACCCAGAACTTGTGGAACGGCACGCCGGTTTCTTCAAAGCGCTTGTTGGCCCAGCGAGTCATCAGCACGATACCGACAATGGCCACCACGACGCTGATCACGAACGCCCAGAAACCATCAGCCGCCAGTGCGGCCGGCATGTTCAGGCCACGGCTGCTGACGAAGAAGGTGTCGCCGAAGTTATGGCTGTTGCGCGGTCCCGGCATGGTCAGGAATACCGCGAAGTACCAGAACAGGATTTGCAGCAGCGGCGGAATGTTGCGGAACACTTCCACATACACCGTCGCCAGTTTGCTGATGATCCAGTTCTGCGACAGCCGCGCCACACCGATGATAAAACCGAGAATCGTCGCCAGAACCACGCCGATCACGGTCACCAACAGGGTGTTGAGCAGACCGATGACAAAGACGCGGGCATAGCTGTCCGCTTCGGTGTAGTCGATCAGATGTTGAGCGATGCCGAACCCGGCACTGCGCTCCAGAAAGCCGAAACCGGAGGTAATGCCCCGGTGCTGAAGGTTGGTTTGCGTGTTGTCGAACAAGTACCAGCCCAGCGAGACCACCGCCACAACGGTGATGATCTGGAATAGCCACGCACGCACTCGTGGATCGCTGAGGCTGAGCCTCTGCTTTGGTGCGCCGATTGAATTTTGCATGAAGTGCCCCGCAAAAAATGGAACAAGAACATCACCCGGCGGTTGGCCCGCCGGGCGATAGAACCATTAGCGCACTGGTGGTGCGTACTGAATGCCGCCGTTGTTCCACAGGGCGTTCAAGCCGCGGTCGATTTCCAGCGGAGTGCTCTTGCCGAGGTTTTTCTCGAAGATTTCGCCGTAGTTGCCGACTTGTTTGACGATCTGCACAACCCAGTCTTTCGGCAGTTTCAGGTCTTTGCCGTACTCGCCGTCAGCGCCGAGCATACGGGCAACGTCCGGGTTCTTGGTCGACTTGGCTTCCGCTTCGACGTTCTTCGAAGTGATGCCGGCTTCTTCGGTGTTGAGCAGCGCGTAGCCAACCCAACGCACGATGGCCAGCCACTCGTCGTCGCCGTTACGTACGACTGGGCCCAGAGGCTCTTTGGAAATGGTTTCCGGCAGAACCACATAGTCTTTCGGCGAGGCCAGCTTGCTGCGCTGGGCGAACAACTGGGACTTGTCGGAGGTCAGCACGTCGCAACGACCGGATTCCAGCGACTTGGCGCTTTCATCGGAGGTGTCGAAAGTGATCGGGGTGTATTTCAGACCGTTGCCACGGAAGTAGTCGGAAACGTTCAGCTCCGTGGTGGTACCGGCCTGGATGCAGATAGTTGCACCGTCGAGCTCTTTGGCACTCTTCACGCCCAGCTTGTTGTTTACCAGGAAGCCGATGCCGTCGTAGTAGGTAATGAAGCCCGGGAATTTCAGGCCCATGCCCGCGTCACGCGAACTGGTCATGGTGGTGTTGCGCGACAGGATGTCGATCTCGCCCGATTGCAGCGCGGTGAAGCGCTCTTTGGCGTTCAACTGACTGAATTTGACCTTGGTCGCGTCGCCGAATACGGCAGCGGCCACAGCGCGGCAGACGTCAGCGTCGATCCCGAGGATCTTGCCGGTAGCGTCCGGAACCGAGAAGCCCGGCAGACCGTCGCTTACGCCACACTGCACGAAACCTTTCTTCTGCACCGCATCCAGGGTTGCACCCGCCTGAGCGAACCCGCTGACGCCGAGAACTGTTGCTGCAGTCACGATCGCCAGAGTGGATTTCAACATCTTCATTCAAACCTCCAGTTTTGCTCTTGTTGTGTCGGAGCTTGAGTCCAGTCGCACCCTTTTGAGGCGTTGTTGACCCGTGTTGGCTTTTTTTGGGGTCAACCGACGTAAGACCTTCGCTATGAGTCTAGTAGGAGAAAATCCACATCATGGACAACTCACTTCTCACCAATCGGCCGAACGGGCTGTAGCCCTTTCACGTTCGCTGCGCCCGTAGCGGCCATTGGCGAACATCCATCACCGGATTCTTTGCAATCCCGTCGCGGGTCGTACACTGATAGTGTTACCGCCCACGCGAGATCGGTTGCACGGTTCAAGCCATAGCAAAGCCCGTACCACACCGCTCGCCGAATCGATTCGGCGACAGGTCAATAGCAAAACTTGTACCCTTGCGACATCTTCTTAACGGATCAACCGGGCGCGCACTCGAATCACGCACTTAATGAGAGCGCCCGCACATTTTTGGAGCAGACATGACCGAGCCCTTGATTCTTCAGCCTGTTAAGCCCGCAGACGCCTGCGTGATCTGGCTGCACGGCCTCGGCGCCGACCGCTACGATTTCCTGCCGGTGGCTGAAGCGTTGCAGGAAAGCCTGTTGAGCACGCGCTTCGTGCTGCCACAGGCGCCGACTCGTCCAGTGACGATAAATGGCGGATATGCCATGCCGAGCTGGTACGACATTAAAGCCATGAGCCCGGCGCGGGCGATCGATCGTGATGAGCTGGAAGCCTCAGCGGATCGCATCATCGAACTGATCGAAAACGAGCGCGCCAGCGGAATAGACGCTTCGCGGATTTTCCTCGCCGGTTTTTCCCAGGGTGGCGCCGTGGTGTTGCACAGTGCATTTGTGAAATGGCAGGGGCCGTTGGGTGGTGTGCTGGCGTTGTCGACGTATGCGCCGACTTTCAATGATGAGATGGAGCTTTCAGCCAGTCAGCAGCGGATTCCAGCGCTGTGTCTGCACGGCCAGTTCGATGGCGTGGTGCAGAACTCCATGGGCCGCAGTGCCTACGAGCATTTGGTGAAGCATGGTGTCACCGTGACATGGCAGGAATACCCAATGGAGCACGAAGTGTTACCCGAGGAGATTCGCGACATCGGTGTCTGGTTGAGTGAGCGCCTGCGCTAAGCGTCGAGATTAAAATCGCCCTTTGATCCCTCCCCCTACGCCGCGCCCGTTTCTTGCATTACACTGGCCGGCGTACATTCCTTAACCAATTGATGAGATGACCGTGCTCAAAGCACTCAAGAAGATGTTCGGTAAAAGCGAGGCTGAGCAGCTCGCGCCAGTTCCCAGTGCGCCGTCGCACGCCCCCGGTCATCGCACCGATGCCCCACAGGCCGACCGCCCCGCTCCCGCAGCGGCACCGAAACAGCCACCGAAACCTGCACCGGCCGCCCCTGTCGCCGCCGAACCTGACCGCAGCGAAGCGCCGAAACCGGTCAAGCCACGCCGCGAACCCAAGCCCAAGGCATCGGTCATCCCGTGGAAACTCGAAGATTTCGTCGTCGAGCCACAGGAAGGCAAAACCCGCTTCCACGATTTCAAGTTGTCGCCAGAACTGATGCACGCCATTCAGGATCTGGGCTTCCCGTATTGCACGCCGATCCAGGCACAGGTGCTGGGCTTCACCCTTGCCGGCAAAGACGCCATTGGCCGCGCGCAGACCGGCACAGGTAAAACCGCCGCGTTCCTGATCTCGATCATCACCCAACTGCTGCAAACGCCGCCGCCGAAAGAACGCTACATGGGTGAACCCCGTGCGCTGATCATCGCGCCGACCCGTGAGCTGGTAGTGCAGATCGCCAAGGACGCCGCCGACCTGACCAAGTACACCGGCCTCAACGTTATGACGTTTGTTGGCGGCATGGACTTCGACAAGCAGCTCAAGCACCTCGAAGCGCGCCACTGCGACATTCTTGTTGCAACCCCGGGCCGTCTGCTCGACTTCAACCAGCGCGGCGACGTGCACCTGGACATGGTCGAAGTGATGGTGCTGGACGAAGCCGACCGCATGCTCGACATGGGTTTCATCCCGCAAGTGCGGCAGATCATTCGCCAGACCCCGCCGAAGTCCGAGCGCCAGACCCTGCTGTTCTCCGCGACCTTCACCGAAGACGTGATGAACCTCGCCAAGCAATGGACTACCGATCCGTCCATCGTCGAAATCGAAGTCACCAACGTCGCCAGCGAAAACGTCGAGCAACACATCTACGCCGTGGCCGGTGCCGACAAGTACAAATTGCTCTACAACCTGGTCAACGATAATGGCTGGGAGCGGGTGATGGTCTTCGCCAACCGCAAGGACGAAGTGCGCCGCATCGAAGAACGTCTGGTGCGCGACGGTGTGAATGCGGCGCAGTTGTCCGGCGACGTGCCGCAACACAAACGCATCAAGACCCTGGAAGGTTTCCGCGAAGGCAAGATTCGCGTACTGGTCGCCACTGATGTGGCCGGTCGCGGCATCCACATCGACGGCATCAGCCACGTGATCAACTTCACCCTGCCGGAAGTCCCGGACGACTACGTACACCGCATCGGCCGGACCGGTCGTGCTGGTGCTGACGGTGTGTCGATCAGCTTCGCCGGTGAGGACGACTCCTACCAGTTGCCGTCCATCGAAGAGAAGCTCGGTCGCAAGATCAGCTGTGAAACGCCGCCAACGCATCTGTTGCGCGCGGTTGAGCGCAAACGTCCGCAGTAAGCGACGTTTAGCAGAAAAGCGCAGCCGGCAACGGACTGCGCTTTTTTTTTGCCCGGCATTTGATCAGGCGCTTGCGAGAGACCACTAAAAGTCCATAATGGACAAATTAGTTTAGATCTAGACGCCGGAGCCTGACATGTCCAATACACCCTACGTGATCGACCAGCATCGGGCCCGCGAACTGCTGGCGGGCATTGATGTGCCGCAGATTCTGCGCAAACTGTTTCGCGATCTTGCAGCGGGTAATGCCTTGCAACCGGCGCAACAACTGGTGGAATTTCCGCAAGGTGCCGGCGACTTCATCAATTATCTGGGTGTGCTGGCTGAGGACGGCGTGTACGGCGTGAAGACCTCGCCGTACATCGTTCGCGAGCAAGGGGCGTTGGTGACGGCATGGACCTTGTTGATGTCGATGAAAACCGGTCAACCGCTGCTGCTCTGCGATGCGGGTGAACTGACCACCGCGCGCACCGCCGCGACCACGGCCGTGGCGGTCGACGCCCTCGCTCCGGTGAATGCCACGCGACTGGCGATCATCGGCAGCGGCAAGGTTGCCCAAGCGCATCTGCATTACGTGAAGTCGCTGCGTGACTGGCAGAGCATCAACCTGTACTCGCCAAGTCTGTCCGCCGACGCGCAAACCCAAGCATTGTTGAAAGCCATCACGCCCAATCTGAAGATCGCTGACAGCCGCGAAGCCGCCCTCCTCGAGGCTGACGTGATCATGCTCTGCACCTCGTCCGCCGGGCCGGTCATCGATCCGGCTGAGCTGAGTAAACCGGCGCTGATCACCTCGATCAGCACCAACGCCCCACGCGCCCACGAAGTGCCGCCGCAGAGCCTCAACGACATGCAGGTGTTCTGCGACTATCGTCTGACCACGCCGGGTTCGGCCGGTGAGATGCTGATTGCCAGTGAACAGCATGGCTGGAGCCAGGATTCGATTGTTGGCGATCTGGCGGATCTGCTCAGCGAGAAAGTGCAGCGCCCCGATTATGATCGTCACGTGTTCTTCCGCTCAATCGGCTTGGGCCTTGAAGACATCGCCCTCGCCAATGCGATTTATCACTTAACCCACTAACGCCAAAAATCCCCTGTGGGAGCGAGCCAGCTCGCGAATGCGGTCTGACATTCACCGAAGATGTCGACTGATACACCGCTTTCGCGAGCAGGCTCGCTCCCACAAGGGACTAGCGAACGCCTTGATATTGCGTACCCACTGGAGAACCTCATGAGCCAGGCAGATTTCATCATCATCGGCGGCGGAATTGCCGGCGCTTCCACCGGTTTCTGGCTGTCGCCGCACGGCAAAGTGATCGTGCTCGAACGTGAATCCCACCCGGCCTATCACTCCACCGGGCGCTCCGCCGCGCTGTTCACTGCTGCGTACGGCACACCGCAAGTGCGTGCACTGACCCAAGCGAGCCGCGAATTTTTCGATCATCCACCCGCCGGTTTCTGCGAACACCCGCTGCTCACCCCGCGCGGTGAAATGACCGTAGATTTCACCGGCGACTCTGCCGAATTGCACAACCAATACCTCAGCGCCAAAGCCACGGTGCCCGAGATGCAACTGCTCAGCGCCGATGAAGCCTGTGCGCGACTGCCGATTTTGCGTCGGGAAAAAGTCCACGGTGCCATTTATGATCCGAGCGCCAGCGACATCGACACCGACGCCTTGCATCAGGGCTACCTGCGTGGCATTCGTCGCAATAACGGTGAAGTCCATACCGATTGCGAAGTGCTCGGCCTCAACCGCGACGCCAACGGCCTCTGGCACGTACAAACCAACGGCCAGACCTTCACCACGCCTGTGATCATCAACGCCGCCGGCGCCTGGGCCGACATGGTCGGCGCGTTGGCCGGCGCCAAGCCGCTGGGCCTCCAACCGAAACGCCGCGCCGCATTCATCTTCGCCGGCCCCGAAGGCGTCGACATTCATCACTGGCCGATGCTGGTCAGCCTCGACGAATCCTTCTACATGAAGCCCGACGCCGGCATGTTTCTCGGCTCGCCGGCCAACGCCGACCCGGTCGAACCCCACGACGTGCAGCCGGAAGAACTGGACATCGCCATGGGCATCTACCAGATCGAAGAGGCCACCACGCTGACCATCCGCCGCCCGACACGCACCTGGGCCGGTCTGCGCAGTTTCGTCGCCGACGGTGATTTGCTCAGCGGTTTCGATCAACAAGTGCCAGGGCTGTTCTGGGTGGCGGCGCAGGGTGGTTACGGCATTCAGACTTCACCGGCAATGGGCCAGGCCAGCGCGGCATTGGTACGTGGTCAACCGTTGCCCGCGCACTTTCTGCAGTTTGGCCTGAGCAGCGCCATGCTCTCCCCTGCACGCCTCGCCTGATCGTCCATGCGGATGACGCGCACAACGGATTGCGGCACACTCCCTGCGCCTCCTGATCACGGGGGCGTTGACGCTGCCTGGAGCTCCACTGTCATGACCGCCCCTGAATTCGACCCGGCCCTGGATAACTTCCGCGCCATCGCCGATGCCATCGCCACACTGTTCTTTCCGCACGCCGAAGTGGTGCTGCACGACCTGCGCACGCAAAAGGTCGACTACATCGCCAACAACCTGTCCAAACGCGAAATCGGTGACGACTCGTCGCTGGAAGACATGCTCAGCGAGGATGTCAGCGACCGCAATATCGGCCCGTACGAAAAGCTTAACTGGGACGGCCAGAAGATTCGCAGCTTGAGCAGCGTTCTGCGCGACCGCGATGGCCTGCCGTTGGCGGTGCTGTGCATCAATCTGAATATTTCGTTGTTCGAGAATGCCAAGGCAGCGCTGGACCTGTTCCTCTCACCGAGCAAACTGATCCCGCAACCGGACTCACTGTTTCGCGATGACTGGCAGGAACGCATCAACACCTTCCTCCACGCCTGGCTGCGCGAACGGCAGCTGAGCTTGAATGTGCTGACCCGCGATCACAAACGTGAACTGGTGCTGGCCCTGCACGCCGAGGGCGCGTTCAAGGGCAAAAGCGCTTCGAACTATGTGGCCAATGTGCTGAACATGGGGCGGGCGACGGTGTACAAGCATTTGAAGGAAATGAAGGGCTGAAGATCCAGGAGCTGTATTGCCTGGAATGACCTCTTCGCGAGCAGGCTCGCTCCCACATTGGACCTGTGGCGTTCACAAATCCCCTGTGGGAGCGAGCCTGCTCGCGAAAGCGGTAGATCAGTCGCCGTAAATATCGGACTTGAAATACTTCTCGGAAATCTTCTGATATTCGCCACTTGCGCGAATGCCATCAATCGCGCCATTCAACTGGCTGACCAGTTCTGCATTACCCTTGCGCACCGCAATCCCCGCGCCCTCGCCCACGTATTTCGGATCCTTCAACTCAGGCCCGACAAACGCATAACCCTTGCCACGCGGCATCGACAAAAAGTCATTCAGCGGAATGGTGTCAGCAAAAATCGCATCCAGCCGCCCCGCCGCCAGATCCATGTAAATCTCTTCGTTGTTGCTGTAGCGCTTGACGTTGATGCCCTTCGGTTCGAATACCTCTGTGGCATAACGATCGGTGGTGGTCGCGCGCTGCACGCCGATATTCTTGCCCTTGAGGCTGGCGTATTGATCGTCAACGCTGGCGCCTTCTTTCATCACCAGCCGCGACGAGGTGAAGTAGTACTTGTGGGTGAAATCTACCGACTTCTTGCGGTCTTCGTTGATGGTCATCGACGACAGCGCCATGTCGATCTTTTTCACTTTCAGCGAAGGAATCAGACCGTCGAACTCGCCTTCGACCCACACGCACTTGACCTTCATCTGCGCGCACAGGGCGTTGCCGATGTCGTAGTCGAAACCGATGATTTCGCCTTTGTCGGTTTTCGAGGCGAAGGGCGGGTATGCGGCTTCGATGCCGATGCGCAAGGTTTGCTCGGCGGCGAACACGCTGGCGGATGCCAACAGGCTGAGGGCCAGACCGGTGATGAGGGGGAGTTTCTTCATGTTCGTTCTCTCGCGGAAGTTGTTGTTGGTTTGGCAAGAAAGAGCTGAAACGGAGGGAGATACTTTTTTTGTACTTATAAATCCATATTGGACTTATATGTATAGGCAGTCAATCAGGCAAAGACAGAGGTTTTTGGTGTTGCAGATGACGTCATCGCGAGCAGGCTCACTCCTACAGGGGGAACGCATTCCAACTGTAGGAGTGAGCCTGCTCGCGATGGCGAATTTGAAGGCGCTAGAGGACTTACTTTTTCCAGCGATCAGCGGCGGCATGATCACTGTCCCGCCCCTCAACCCAACGCGGCCCGTCGCTGGTGTTTTCCTTCTTCCAGAACGGTGCGCGGGTTTTCAGGTAGTCCATGACGAAGGCGCAGGCATCGAATGCGGCCTGGCGATGGGCGCTGGCGGCGCCGACGAAGACGATCGGCTCGCCCGGTTCGAGTGCGCCGATGCGGTGCAGCACTTCGAGCTTCAGCAGCGGCCAGCGTTGCCCGGCTTCAATGGCGATTTTTTCGAGGGCTTTTTCGGTCATGCCTGGATAGTGCTCAAGAAACATCCCGGCCACATCCAGCCCATCGTTGAAGTCGCGCACGTAGCCGACAAAACTCACCACCGCGCCGACGCCGACGTTGGCTGCATGCATCGCGTTGACTTCAGCGCCCGGATCGAACGGCGTGGCCTGCACGCGAATCGTCATGGCTCAGCCTCCGGTCACAGTGGGGAAAAACGCTACTTCGTCGCCATCGGTCACCGGCTCGTCAAGTTGGCAGAGATCTTCGTTGCGCGCACACATCAGGTTCTGCTCGCTCAACACCTCGGCGCCATCGCGCTGTGCCAACAATGCCCGCACGTCATCGACGGTGGCGAAATCGCCTTCAACCTTCACCGAATCGACGCCCAGCGCTTCCCGGTAACGGGCAAAAAACTTCACGGTCAGGTTCATGGCTGCTCCGCTTGAAAGTGCCCGCTCTTGCCGCCGACCTTCTCCAGCAGGCGCACGCTTTCGATGGTCATGCCACGATCGACGGCTTTGCACATGTCGTAAATGGTCAGAGCGGCGACGCTGGCGGCGGTCAGCGCCTCCATCTCGACGCCGGTCTGCCCGGACAACTTGCAACGGGCGACGATGCGCACGGTGTCTTCACCATCAGCGCTGAGTTCGACTTTGACGCCGGTGAGCATCAGCGGATGGCACAGGGGAATCAGATCGCTGGTTTTCTTCGCCGCTTGGATGCCGGCAATGCGCGCCACGGCGAACACGTCGCCTTTGGGGTGGCCACCGCTGACGATCATCTGCAGCGTTTCGGGGAGCATGCGCACCAGCGCTTGGGCCGTCGCTTCACGGAACGTCACGGCTTTTTCGGTGACGTCGACCATATTGGCGCGACCTTGGGAATCGAGATGAGTCAGCACGGGATTACTCCTGATCAGGAGCGTGGATTGTAAACCTGCGGGTCAAATTTCCGCACGCACGAATATGGTGTTCATCGTGTAGGAGCTGCCGAAGGCTGCGATCTTTTGACTTTGTTTTTTAAAAACAAGATCAAAAGATCGCAGCCTTCGGCAGCTCCTACATTGGGATTTGTGCAGGGGCATAAAAAACCGGGCGGCTGTAAGGGCCGCCCGGTTTTGGGTGAAGGGCTACAAATGCGATTCGGCGTATTCAGCCAGAATCGAGCGAGGCACCCCTTGCAGGGTGATATGCACACCGTTAGGGAAATCCTTGAAGCGTTCGGTCAGGTAAGTCAGCCCGGAGCTGGTCGCGGACAGGTAAGGGGTGTCGATCTGTGCGAGGTTGCCCAGGCACACCACTTTCGAACCGGCGCCGGCACGGGTGATGATGGTTTTCATCTGGTGCGGCGTGAGGTTCTGGCATTCGTCGATCAGGATCAGGCTCTGCTGGAAGCTGCGACCGCGAATGTAGTTGAGCGATTTGAACTGCAACGGCACTTTGCTGAGGATGTAGTCGACGCTGCCATGGGTGTTTTCGTCATCCATGTGCAAGGCTTCGAGGTTGTCGGTGATGGCGCCCAGCCACGGCTCCATTTTTTCCGCTTCGGTGCCGGGCAGGAAGCCGATTTCCTGGTCCAGGCCCTGCACGCTGCGGGTGGCAATGATGCGGCGATAACGCTTGCTGACCATGGTCTGCTCGATCGCAGCGGCCAGCGCCAGAATGGTTTTACCGGAGCCTGCGGCACCCGACAGGTTGACCAGATGAATGTCCGGGTCGAGCAGCGCGTACAGCGCCAGACTTTGATAGATGTCGCGCGGTTTCAGCCCCCACGCTTCCTGATGCAGCAGCGGCTCCTGGTGCAAGTCGAGGATCAGCAGTTTGGCTTCATCGATCTCCTTGATCCAGCCGACAAAGCCCTGTTCATCAATGATGAACTCGTTGATGTGTACCGCCGGCAGGTTGTCGATCAGTTGCACTTGATGCCAGGTGCGGCCGTGATCCTGACGGGTATCGACCTTGCTCACGCGGTCCCAGAAAGAGCCGGTCATGTTGTGGTAGCCGTTGGGCAGCAGGGACACGTCATCGACCAGTTGGTCGGTGCTGTAGTCCTCGGAAGCGATACCGCAGGCGCGCGCCTTGAGGCGCATGTTGATGTCTTTGGTGACCAGCACCACCGGTTTTTTCGGGTCGCGGGTGTGCAGATCGATCAACTGGTTGATGATTTTGTTGTCGTTCAGGTGCTCGGGCAGAATCAGGTTCGATTCCGCCTGCTTGCTCATCAGAATTGACAGCAAGCCCTTCGGCCCGCCCTTGCCGCGCTGGATCGGTACACCCAGTTCGACGTCTTCGGGGGACGCATCGCCCAGGGTCTTGTCGATCAGCCGGATGGCCTGACGGCATTCAGCGGCCACGCTGTGATGCCCGCTCTTGAGCTTGTCCAGCTCTTCAAGCACGGTCATCGGGATCGCGACGTGGTGTTCTTCGAAATTCAGCAGGGCGTTTGGATCGTGAATCAATACGTTGGTATCGAGTACATACAGGATTGGCTGGTTGGAGGAAGGGCTACGTCCGTGATCATCCATACTCGGTCACCTATGTCAGAGCCAGTAGACGCAATACCTTGGCGGTGCTGCGCCTCGAAGTGACTGCCGAAATCTCACCTGCGGAGATTCAAGTGACTGCAAAACAAACGGGTCTTGGAAGACGCCACCTGTGTTGCAGGTTTCGGCGGTCTGTCTTCGTAATACTCCAAAACCCATGACATAAAAAAGCACTTTGACGGTTTTTTTAAGTTTATTTTGCAAAGTGACGAAAAGCCCTTGGCGGACTTCCCCGACACCGTTAGAGTCGGAAGTCCACCTGCAGCAAATTCCTTGAAAAATTCACCCCAAGCCCAATGTTTCCGGGCTTTTTGCGTTTCTCAGCGAAACGCGTCCTGACAGTCTTCCCAACCGATGCCGCTCTGCGCGGTTTGCGTGATCAGCCACGGTAACGAGGTCTTCACCGCATCCTGTTTCATGTTGAAATTGATCACCCCGTGCCGCCACAGCAGCATCAGGGTCAGCACCCGCTGCGCGCTCGGTGCGCCCTTGAGCTTGCCGGCACCGTCCTGGGCATCGATGTCCCACAGCGCCACTTGCAGGCCCTGGGTGTTGAAGAAACCTTGCGCGTCGCTGCGGCGCTGCCCTTCCGGCGGACGGAACAGCGGCACGTAGTTTTCCGGCAATTTGTTCTTCACCAGATCAGCGCTGCGCCGCACCGAATCCTGCCAGTCCTGCCAGTGACTGTGGGAACGGAACTCCCAACCCTGCACGCCGACGCACTGTTTCGAAAAGCCCGCCTGCAAGCTGCTGACCGAACGATCCGCCAGCCGCGCCTGAATATCCTTGCCCAACACGAAGAACGTGCCGCTCAGGTTCGACTTGCGCAGGTATTCGGTGAGCCAACCGGTATTGTCCGGTTGCAGGTTCGCGGCGCTGTCGAAGGTCAGCAGAAACAGCCGGTCGTGCATCTCGTCGCCGTTGCGCTCGTAGTCACCGAAACGATCGAATTCGTTGCTGGTCTGCGGCGATAACGCAGCCTTGCGCATCAGTTCGTCGAGATATTGCAAATGGAAGATCCGGCTCGGCTCCGCCCACTTGGTGTAATAGCTGTCGTCACTGACCACGAACTTGGCGGCTTGCTCACGCAAGGTCGGCAGGTCTTCGACGAGGAAACAGAACGAGGCGTCCTGATCGCAGCTTTGCTGGGCATAGTTGTAGTTGGCCAACGAGCGCTGCCAGAGGCGCTGGCGCAGGCTGTTGACCGCATCGATATTGACTGTGCGCAAGCCCAGACGCTGAGCCAGAGTGGCTTCGTCCATCGACTCGGTGCCCAGCAGAACACGGGCGAACATGAGGATTTCCGCCCGTGAGGCGACGTCAAACAGCGTCGGATTGCTGAGCTGCTCTGGCCAGGTGCTGCGATCCAGCGTCGCCACATCGCCCGGCGCCGCCACGGCACCGAAGCTCAACAGCCACGCGGTGAATAAAAGAACAATGCGCAAAAGGGATGTCTCCATAACAAAACCCGCGCGGCACTATAGCTGATGTGCAAGATTCACGGACGCTGCCCTCACCCCAGCCCTCTCCCAGAGGGAGAGGGAGCTGACCGAGTATCCCTTTCGATATCCGCCAATCTGAACTACCGAGTCGAACTCAAATTTTGAAACCAACGAAGATCGGCTCCCTCTCCCTCTGGGAGAGGGCTGGGGTGAGGGAGCGATCCACCAGCCGTCGCAAATGCCGGTACTTACACCTGCCTATAACCCCCATAGCTGGAGTCAACTCGGACAACCCCCTAGAATCGCCCCCACGATTAAAGGAGACGACTTCATGCTGATGGTGATTTCCCCCGCCAAGACCCTCGATTACGAAACACCGCCGGCGACCCAGCGCTTCACCCAGCCGCAATACCTCGACCACTCCCAGGAACTGATCCAGCAATTGCGCGACCTGACGCCTGCGCAGATCAGCGAACTGATGCACGTGTCGGACAAGATCGGCGGGCTCAATGCCGCGCGTTTCGGCAGCTGGACACCCGCGTTCACTCCGGACAACGCCAAGCAGGCGCTGCTCGCGTTCAAGGGTGACGTCTACACCGGTCTCGACGCGCAATCCTTCAGTGAAGCCAATTTCGATTACGCGCAAAAACACCTGCGCATGCTCTCCGGCCTCTATGGCTTGCTGCGCCCGCTCGACCTGATGCAACCGTATCGCCTGGAAATGGGCACCAAACTGGCCAACGCCCGGGGCAAGGACTTGTACGCTTTCTGGGGCACGCGCATCAGCGAATGGCTGAACGAAGCGCTGGTCGATCAGGGCGACGATGTGCTGCTCAACCTGGCGTCCAACGAGTACTTCTCGGCGGTCAAACGCACGGCCCTGAACGCGCGGATCATCAACACCGAGTTCAAGGACCAGAAGAACGGCCAGTACAAGATCATCAGCTTCTACGCGAAAAAAGCCCGAGGCCTGATGAGCCGTTTTGTGATCCAGGAAAAGATCAACGATCCGGCCCTGCTCAAGCAGTTCGATGTGCAGGGTTATCGCTACAGCGCCGAGCATTCGAAACCGGACAATCTGGTATTTCTGCGCGACCATGCCCCCGAATAAAGCATGCCTAATGCACGACTCTTAATATCAAGAGTCGTGCAGCTCGCACGATGTCAAAAAACCCTCGCCACATTTCGCCATTTTACTGGCGCCAGAAAAACCTCCCTGTCTTTTCTAAGATTAGTTTCACTCGACACTGATCATTTTTTTCAGTAGTGGCACCTAAATTTTTTCACTGTAGTGGCACAAAACTATCTAACGTGATTTTTCGCCTGTTATTAAAGGTCAAAAACGAAAGTGCTATCAAATTGAGACTAGTGCCATCTCTGACAATATTTCAAGAAATTTCAGATTTCGCGATGAGCGGACAGGAACTTCGTCCGAATGCATAGCTCATACCACCGGTAACGATTCTCGCCGAGTTTGTACGAGATAACTTACGCGGAGCAGATGGCCATGTAACCAAGTTGTCACAGCAACTTGCCTAGATGACTAACTAGTCTCAAAACAGACGATGGACAGGAGATAAGCACCATTAATATCCCCTACAAAGGCCATGGCCGCGCCCTTATAAACGTGCTCGCCTGAGCACCCAACCGCTTGATTTACGGGACTTTCATCCCGACATCGAGCGCGCAAGACGATTGCACAAGAGTCTTCTCCAAAGAAGATCGGATGCATAACAGGGCACGTCATAACAACAAGGCCTGGTTACGCACATCTTGAGTGCACTTATTTAGACACTCGAAACTTAGTATGCCTGCACACGGCATTGTGGCGCCTGTATGCCGCACTTTCGAGTGCACTAATGAACGCTGAACACCATTAACTCCGGCCCTCTAAGGCCTGATATATACAGAGGTAATTGCGATGCGCATCAGCATATTTGGTTTGGGTTACGTTGGCGCAGTATGTGCCGGTTGCCTGTCTGCACGGGGCCATGACGTAGTTGGCGTCGATGTTGCCAAAGACAAGATCGACATGATCAATGCCGGCAAATCGCCGATTGTTGAACCGGGCCTGGGCGAACTTCTGCAACAGGGTATCCAGACCGGTCGTCTGCGTGGCACGACCAACTTCGCCGAGGCGATTCGCGACACCGACCTGTCGATGATCTGCGTCGGTACGCCGAGCAAGAAGAACGGCGACCTCGAACTGAACTACATCGAAGCGGTATGCCGCGAGATCGGTTTTGTCCTGCGTGAAAAAACCACTCGCCACACCATCGTCGTGCGCAGCACCGTACTGCCGGGCACTGTTGCCAACGTGGTGATCCCGATTCTCGAAGACTGCTCGGGCAAGAAAGCCGGCGTCGACTTCGGCGTTGCGGTCAACCCTGAGTTCCTGCGTGAATCCACCGCGATCGCCGACTACGACCTGCCACCGATGACCGTCATCGGCGAGTTCGACAAGGCTTCGGGCGACGTTCTGCAATCGCTGTACGAAGAACTCGACGCACCGATCATCCGCAAGGACATCGCCGTTGCCGAGATGATCAAGTACACCTGCAACGTCTGGCACGCGACCAAAGTGACCTTCGCCAACGAGATCGGCAACATCGCCAAAGCGGTCGGCGTCGATGGCCGTGAAGTGATGGAAGTGGTCTGCCAGGACAAGACTCTCAACCTGTCCCAGTACTACATGCGCCCGGGCTTCGCCTTCGGCGGTTCGTGCCTGCCAAAAGACGTGCGTGCGCTGACCTACCGCGCCGGTTCGCTGGACGTCGAAGCGCCGCTGCTCAACTCGCTGATGCGCAGTAACGAATCGCAAGTGCAGAACGCCTTCGACATCGTTGAAAGCCACGACAAACGCAAAGTCGCCCTGCTCGGCCTGAGCTTCAAGGCTGGCACCGACGACCTGCGCGAAAGCCCGCTGGTGGAACTGGCCGAGATGCTGATCGGCAAGGGTTACGACCTGAGCATCTACGACAGCAACGTCGAGTACGCCCGCGTTCACGGCGCGAACAAGGACTACATCGAGTCGAAAATCCCGCACGTATCGTCCCTGCTCAACGCGGACTTCGATTCGGTGATCGACAACTCCGACGTGATCATCCTCGGCAACCGCGACGAGAAATTCCGTGCGCTGGCCCAGCAGGCGCCGCACGGCAAGCAGGTCATCGACCTGGTCGGCTTCATGGCCAAAGCCACCGACGCCGGTACGCGCACCGAGGGTATCTGCTGGTAAAGCAGCCCTGTAGGAGCTGTCGAGTGAAACGAGGCTGCGATCTTTTCGGGAACACCAAAATCCCAAGCGAAAGATCAAAAGATCGCAGCCTTCGGCAGCTCCTACATGTCCTTGCAAGTTTTTGTAAGCCTGCCTTAACCCCATCGGGCCCGCCCCGAGATAGAGACGGATGCAGATTATGCACAGGCTAAAACACGGCCTACTTCAGGCCGCCGGTTGGCTGTTTTACCTAAGTTTGTTGATGGGCCTGGCCTTGATGCTGCCCACGTCCACGTTCGACTCCGAGTCGAAGGACTTCATTTTCCTGATTGGCGCCGTGGGTATCTGGCGCTACTCGATGGGTGCAACGCACTTTGTGCGCGGCATGATTTTTCTCTACATCGTTTACCCGCACCTGCGCCGCAAAGTGCGCAAGCTGGGTAAAGCGGCGGACCCGTCGCATGTGTTCCTGATGGTCACCAGTTTCCGTATTGACGCGCTCACTACTGCGCAGGTCTACAGCTCGGTGATCCGCGAAGCCATCGACTGCGAACTGCCGACCACCGTGGTTTGCTCGATCGTGGAAATGTCCGATGAGCTGCTGGTCAAGGCACTGTGGGCGCGGATGAATCCGCCAGACCGCGTGAAGCTCGACTTCGTGCGGATTCCCGGCACCGGCAAACGCGATGGCCTGGCCTACGGTTTCCGCGCGATCTCCCGTCACCTGCCGGACGACCGCGCCGTGGTGGCCGTGATCGATGGCGACACCGTGCTCGGCGAAGGCACCGTGCGCAAGACCGTGCCGTGGTTCCAGCTGTTCGGCAACGTCGGCGGCCTGACCACCAACGAGTTCTGCGAAGTGCGCGGCGGCTACATCATGAGCGAATGGCACAAGCTGCGTTTCGCCCAGCGCCACATCAACATGTGCTCGATGGCCCTGTCCAAACGCGTACTGACCATGACCGGTCGTATGTCGGTGTTCCGCGCCACTGTGGTGACCAACCCGGAATTCATCGCCGACGTTGAAAGCGACTCGCTGCAACACTGGCGTCTGGGTCGTTTCAAGTTTTTGACCGGCGACGACAAGTCGAGCTGGTTCAGCCTGATGCGCCTCGGCTACGACACCTTTTACGTGCCTGACGCGGCGATCAACACCGTTGAACACCCGCCGGAAAAGAGCTTCATCAAGGCCAGCCGCAAACTGATGTTCCGCTGGTACGGCAACAACCTGCGGCAGAACTCGCGAGCGCTGGGCCTGGGTGTGAAACGCCTCGGTACCTTCACTTCGGTGGTGCTGTTCGACCAGCGCGTGTCGATGTGGACCTCCTTGCTCGGCCTGACCGTGGCGATCATCGCCAGCTTCAAATACGGCACCGCGTTCATCCTGGTTTACCTGCTGTGGATCGGTATCACCCGCCTGATCCTGACCCTGCTGTTGTCGTGTTCCGGTCACCGGATCGGCCCGGCTTATCCAGCGATTCTGTATTACAACCAGATCGTCGGCGCGCTGGTGAAGATCTACGTGTTCTTCCGCCTCGACCAACAATCCTGGACTCGCCAACCCACATCCCTGACCCGTGATCTCGCCAGCTTTCAACGTTGGTTCAACACCTGGTCGTCTCGGACCATGACCTTCTCCGCCGGCAGCATTTTTGTCGCCGTGCTGCTGATGATGGTCTGACCCGCCCCTATTGAATTAACAAGGAAATCGCCCCTATGAATACCGCCGTCAACGCCAACGTAGTGCATGAATCCGAAGCCCAGCGCCAACACGCCCGCGTGAAAATCCCGGCCAAACTGCGCTTCTTCGGTCCCGACCGGACGCCGGTCGAAGCGCGGGTCATCGACCTGTCTGCCGGTGGTCTGGCATTCAACGCCGGGCAGCTGCCGCTGACCATTGGCCAGGTGTACAAGGCGCGTCTGCAATTCGTCATCGACAACCTCGGCATCGCCATGGACGTTGAACTGCAAGTACGTTCCTTCGATCGCCAGACCGGCCGCGCCGGCTGCCAGTTCCAGAATCTGGAGCCGCAGGACATTTCCACCCTGCGCCACTTGATCACTTCGCACCTGGCCGGCGACATCGTCAGCATCGGTGAAGTGCTGGCGACCCTGCAGCGCGACAACTTCACCAAGGCGCGCAAGGTCAAGGACGGCGGCTCCGGCATGACCCCGTTCGGTCGCCTGAAAGCGGTGACATTCAGCGCCGGTATCTTCGCGGTCGGTCTGGTCGCGGCGGGTTTCATTTTCAAATCGGTGTACGGCATGTACTTCGTCAGCCACGCGCAGGCCGGTCTGGTCAGCGTGCCGGGGATGAACATCACCATGCCGCGTGACGGCACCGTGCAGAGCCTGGTCAAGTCCGACGGCGTCGCGGCCAAAGGCGCGCCACTGGCGACCTTCAGCACCAGCATGCTCGATGTGCTCAAGGGCCATCTGGAAGAAGATCAACTGTCGCCGGCCAAGGTTGAAGAACTGTTCGGCAAGCAAATGACCGGCACGCTGACCTCGCCATGCGATTGCACCGTGGCCCAGCAACTGGTGGCGGACGGTCAGTACGCAAGCAAAGGTGATGTGATCTTCCAATTGGTGCCGCGCAACACTCAGGCCACCGTCGATGCGCGCTTCTCTTATCGCCAGTTCGGCGACGTGCGTCCGGGCACCCCGGTGAGCTTCCAGATCGCCGGCGAAGACAAGACCCGCACCGGCAAGATCGTCAGCAGCACCAGCCTGAAAAGCGCCGACCTGTCCTCCGATATCCGCGTACAGATCCAGCCTGACGAGCCGCTCGACAGCAGCCTCGCCGGCCGCCCGGTGGAAGTGAACAGCGACCGTGGCCCGAACCTGAACTGGCTGATCGACAAAGCCATGGCTGCCGGTCTTTAAGTCGAGGACATGCCTGTGACTACTCATATCTTCAACACACCGCCAACCCTGTGGGAGCGAGCCTGCTCGCGATGGGAGCGCCGCGGTTTGTCTGATGTACCGAGTTGCCTGAATCGCGAGCAGGCTCACTCCTACATGGGGACCATGTGTGCCTTGGCATTGGCGGTGAGCCTGGCCGGTTGCGCCGGCCTGCCCGATCAGCGTCTGGCCAACGAAGCGCTCAAGCGTGGCGACACCGCCACCGCTGCGCAGAACTATCAGCAACTGGCCGATCTGGGTTACAGCGAAGCACAAGTCGGCCTCGCCGATATCCAGGTCGACAGTCGCGATCCTGCGCAAATGAAACAGGCCGAGGCGACATACCGCGCCGCCGCCAGTGTTTCGCCGCGCGCTCAGGCACGTCTCGGCCGCTTGCTGGTGGCCAAACCGGGTTCCACCGAAGCCGAACACCACGAAGCCGAAAGCCTGCTGAAAAAAGCCGCCGCCAATGGCGAAGGCAACACGTTGATCCCGCTGGCGATGCTGTACCTGCAATACCCGCACAGCTTCCCCAACATCAACGCGCAGCAGCAGATCGATCAGTGGCGCAAATCCGGCTACCCGGAAGCGGGTCTGGCGCAGGTGCTGCTGTATCGCACTCAAGGCACCTACGACCAGCACCTGGATGACGTGGAAAAAATCTGCAAAGCCGCGCTCAACACCACCGACATCTGCTACGTCGAACTGGCCACCGTGTACCAGAAACGCGCGCAGCCTGAGCAACAAGCCGAGCTGATCAAGCAGATGCAGGCCGGTTACAGCCGTGGCACCGTCACCGCTCAACGTGTCGATTCCGTCGCCCGCGTATTGGCCGATTCGACCCTCGGCAAGACCGACGAAAAAACCGCGCAATCGCTGCTTGAGCCAATAGCTCCGGGCTATCCGGCGTCGTGGGTGACCCTCGCGCAATTGCTCTACGACTACCCGGAACTGGGTGACGTCGATCAGATGATGAAGTACCTCGACAACGGCCGCGCCGCCGACCAGCCGCGCGCCGAACTGTTGCTGGGCAAGCTCTACTACGAAGGCAAAATGGTCCCGGCTGACGCGAAAGTCGCCGAAGAACATTTCCAGAAAGCCGTTGGCCGTGAAGTCGCCGCCGACTACTACCTCGGCCAGATCTATCGCCGTGGCTACCTCGGCAAGGTCTATCCGCAGAAAGCCCTCGACCACCTGCTGACCGCTGCACGCAACGGCCAGAACAGCGCCGATTTCGCCATCGCCCAACTGTTCTCCCAAGGCAAGGGCACCAAGCCCGACCCGCTCAACGCCTACGTGTTCAGCCAATTGGCCAAGGCGCAAAACACCCCGCAAGCCGATGAGCTGGCGACTACCCTCGCCGCGCAATTGCCGCCCGAGCGTCTCGCCGAAGCGCAACGTCTGCTGCAACAAGAGCAAGCCAGCCGTGGCGCTCTGAACCCGAACACGCTGCAACTGCACGCCCTGCAAGAAGAAGACGGCGAGGAAAAGTTATGAAGTTGAATCCATTCGTGAAGGCCGGCATTGGCCTCACCTTCGCGCTGATCTGGTCTTGCCCGACACTGGCCGCGATGACTGAAACCAAGAACTTTGGCCTCGAAGTGAAAGTCACCGGCCAGTCCGAAGACGACCGTGACCTCGGCACCGCCAGCGGCGGCGACGTCAACGGCGTCGGCCTCGACCTGCGTCCGTGGATCTACGGTGAAAGCGGCGCGTGGAGCGCCTACGCCATGGGCCAGGCCGTGACCTCGACCGACATCATCGAAACCGACACCCTGCAACAATCCGACGGTGAACAAGCCACCGACAACGGCGATCGCAAAACCAAGAAAAACTACTTGGCGATGCGCGAGTTCTGGGTCGGTTACAGCGGCCTCACCCCATACCCGGGCGAGATGCTCAAGTTCGGTCGCCAGCGCCTGCGCAATGACGACGGTCAATGGCGCGACACCAACATCGAAGCGCTGAACTGGACCTTCGACACCACCCTGTTGCGCGCCAACGCCGGTGTCGCCGAACGCTTCAGCGAATACCGCACCGACTTGAAAGAGCTGGCGCCGAAAGACAAGGATCGCCTGCACGCCTACGCCGATGCTGCTTACCAGTGGACGCCGGGCCAGTGGGTCGGCATTCGTGGTCACCACACCCACGATGACGGCAAACTCGATTACGCCGAACCGGGTGTGCCGCGCGACTCGCTGGATAAAACCGAGAACGGCGACATCAGCTGGCTCGGCCTGACCGCCGACAGCGACGCCTACAACTGGCGCAACACCAACACCGTCAACTACTGGGGCAGCATCACCGGCATGAGCGGCGACCGCGACACGGTCAATGCGCTGAACGCCGATGGTTCGCGCCCGGCGCAAGCCAAGCGCAGCGATGACGTCAACGGCTGGGCCACCGACATCGGCGTGCGTCTGCGCCTCGATCCACAATGGCAAGTCGGCGGTGCGTATGCCCGCGCCAGCGCCGATTACGAGCAGACCGGCCTGGAGAGCAACCGCTCCAACTACACCGGTACGCGCTCGCGGGTTCACCGTTTCGGCGAAGCCTTCCGTGGCGAAATGAACAACATGCAAACCGCGACGTTGTTCGGTTCGTGGATGGTCAACGACGAGTACGACGCCAGCCTGATCTACCACAAGTTCTGGCGCGTCGACGGCAACAAGCCGGTGGGCAGCAACGGCATCAATGCCGTGGAAAACAATACCGACGACGCCACCGGCGCGATCCTGTCCAGCACCTCGCTGCCGCTTGAAGACGGCAACAAGGACCTCGGTCAGGAGATGGACCTGGTCGTCACCAAGTACTTCAAGCAAGGCCTGTTGCCGGCGGCGCTGAGCCAGTCGATCGACGAGCCTTCGGCCCTCGTACGCTTCCGTGGCGGTGTGTTCAAACCGGGGGATGCCTATGGCAAGCAGGTTGATTCGTACATGCACCGCGCGTTCATCGACGTGATCTGGCGCTTCTGATGCAAACCGCCAAGGGAGTGCCCGACATGATCAGCACCAGGATAGGCTCACTCAGCCTGCTGGCCGGCGCGATGCTGCTGGCCAGCGCTGGCGCCTTCGCCAACGTGGAGCCGGCAAAGCCTGCGACCACGGCCAAGGAGCTGCAACAAGCCAAGACCTACACCGTCAGCAGCGCACCCACCGAGGCGCTGAATCTGGCCGCGCCGAAACTGCCCGACCTTTCCGGCTTCACCGCCGAGGCCGCTGCGGCGAAAATCGTCCGCAGCAAACCGGGCAAGATCAGCGTGCGCCGGATGATGCAGGAAGACGCACTGAAGGACTTCATCGGCGGCGACAACAAGATGGCCGAATGGGTGGTGCGTCAGCACGGCATCCCGCAGGCGATCTTCGTCGACGACGGCTACATGAACCTCAAGGATCTGGCGCAGAAACTGCCCAAGCAGTACTTCAGCGAGACCGCGCCGGGCGTGTACCTGTCGAAGCTGCCGATCGTCGTTGGACGTAAAGGCATCCTCGAAATCGACGGCCAGACCCAAGAGCTGCGCCTGTCACAAGAGGCCGGTGCGTTCATGGTCAACGACGGCCAGTTGTTCGTACGTGACACCAAAGTCACCGGCTGGCGCGAAAAGGAAAACGGCCCGGCGACCTTCCGCTCGCCGAAGGAATTCCGTCCGTTCCTGCTCGCCTGGGGTGGCACCGAGACCTACATCGTCAACAGCAAGATGGCCAGCTTCGGCTACGCCAACAGTAAGTCTTACGGCGTAAGTATTTCCCAGTACACGCCGAACATGGCCAAGGTGCTCAAGCGCCCTGAACCGACTGGCTGGATCGTCGGTTCCGAGTTCTCCGACATGTGGTACGGCTTCTACTGCTACGAGACCCGCGACTTCGTGGTCAAGGGCAACACCTACAAAGACAACATCGTCTACGGCATCGACCCGCACGACCGTTCCCACGGCCTGATCATTGCCGAGAACACTGTGCACGGTACGAAGAAGAAGCACGGGATCATTATTTCCCGTGAGGTCAACGACAGCTTCATCTTCAACAACAAGAGCTATGACAACCATCTCTCGGGCCTGGTGATCGACCGTAACAGCGTCAACAACATCATTGCCTACAACGAGATCTACAAGAACCACACCGACGGCATCACCCTCTACGAGTCCGCCGACAACCTGCTGTGGGGCAACAAGGTCATCAGCAACAAGCGCCACGGCATCCGTATTCGTAACAGCGTGAACATCCGCCTCTACGAAAACGTCGCCATGGCCAACGGTTTGACCGGCGTCTACGGCCACATCAAGGATCTAAGCGACACCGACCGTGACATCAAGCTCGATCCGTTCGATGCCCAGGTGTCGCTGATTGTCGTTGGCGGTGAACTGGCGGCCAACGGCAGCGGCCCGCTGTCGATCGATTCGCCTTTGAGTGTCGAGCTGTATCGCGTGTCGATGCTGGCGCCGACCAAATCCAGCGGCATCAGCTTCAACGGCATCCTCGGCGAGCGCCAGGATGAAATTCTCGATCTGCTGGTGCGCCAGCAGAAAGCCGTGCTGATCGACCCTGTCGAACGCCAGACCGAAATGCAGGACTGAGGATAATTTTATGCACCCACACTTGATCAAATTACTCAGCCTGTCGGCCCTGACCGTGGGCATTCTCGCGGCCAGCAACGGCGCCCGCGCCGATGAAGGCGCCGCTGCCACGCCACCAAAGTTCAGCGCCGAACCGTGCTGCAACCTGTGCCCGGCGGCGCATGACGCGAAGAATTACACCACGCGTTATCAGCAGAACTTCACCACCCTGGTGCAGGCGCAAGGCGACTGGCTGTTCCGGACTCAGGAAGATTTGCGCACCGAATTCAACACCACCCCGGCCGGCTACAAACGCCTGCAACAGTTGCACGATGCGTTCAAGGCCAAAGGCGTTGAGTTGGTGATCGTCTATCAGCCGACCCGTGGCCTGGTGAACCGCAACAAGCTCAACCCGCAGGAAAAAGCCGCGTTCGATTACGAGAAAGCGCTGGGCAACTACAAGACCATGCTTGGCCGTTTCGCCAAGATGGGTTACGTGGTGCCGGACCTGTCGCCGCTGACCAACGAGTCGCTGCCGGACACCCTGCCCGCCCACGATTTCTACTTCCGTGGCGACCAGCACTGGACGCCATACGGTGCGCAGCGCACGGCGAAAATCGTCGCCGAGAAGGTCAAGCAGATCCCGGCCTTCGCCGACGTGCCCAAGCGTGAATTCGAGACCAAGCGCTCCGGGCGCATGGGTAAGACCGGCACCCTGCACAACATGGCCGGGCAATTGTGCGGCACCAGTTACGCGATCCAGTACATGGATCAGTTCACCACCGAGCCGAAAGGCGAGGCCGGTGATGGCGACCTGTTCGGTGATTCCGGCAACCCGCAAATCACCCTCGTCGGTACGTCGCACAGCGGCAAGAACTACAACTTCGCCGGCTTCCTCGAAGAAGCCATCGGCGCCGACATTCTCAACGTCGCGTTCCCCGGCGGTGGTCTGGAAGGTTCGATGCTGCAGTACCTCGGCAGCGACGAATTCCAGAAGACCCCGCCGAAAATTCTCATCTGGGAATTCTCGCCGCTGTATCGCCTCGATCAGGAGACCATCTATCGCCAGATGATGTCCCTGCTCGACAACGGCTGCGAAGGCAAAGACGCACAGATGTCCGCGAGCACCACGCTCAAGCCGGGCGGCAAACAAGAACTGCTGGTCAACAGCAAGAACCTGAACCTGCAAAACAGCAGCCATCAGGTCGACATCCGCTTCGCCGACCCTTCGGTGAAAACCCTGCAAGCCACCCTCTGGTACATGAACGGTCGCCACGAGGACATCAAGATCGAGAAACCGGAAACCTCCGACACCGACGGTCGTTTCGCCTTTGAGTTGCGCACGGACGAAGACTGGGCCACGCAGAACCTGCTGGCGGTCGAAGTTCAGGGCCCGGAAGCGGGCACCGCGCCGCAAAAAGTCGAAGCGAAAATCTGCAAACGCAACGTATTCCCGGGCGCTGGGCAACAAACCGCTCAGGTCGGGCAATGAGGTCTGCTATGCGAAATCCGAAACTCAAAAATCTGTTGGCACCGACGCTGCTGAGCCTGGCGATGTTCGCCGGGGCGACTCAGGCCGCCGCGCCACTGCGTCCACCGCAGGGCTACTTCGCGCCTGTGGATAAATTCAAGACCGGCGACAACAGCGAAGGCTGCGATGCCATGCCGGCGCCGTACACCGGGCCGCTGCAATTTCGCAGCAAATACGAAGGCTCGGACAAGGCGCGTTCGACGCTGAACGTGCAGTCGGAAAAAGCCTTTCGCGACACCACCAAAGACATCACCACGCTGGAACGCGGCACCGCCAAACGGGTGATGCAGTTCATGCGCGACGGTCGTCCGGAACAGCTCGACTGCACGCTGAACTGGCTGACCGCGTGGGCCAAGGCCAATGCGTTGATGTCGAAAGACTTCAACCACACCGGCAAGTCGATGCGCAAATGGGCGTTGGGCAGCATGGCCTCTTCGTACATTCGCCTGAAATTCTCCGACTCGCATCCGCTGGCGCAGCATCAGCAGGAAGCGCAGTTGATCGAGGCGTGGTTCAGCAAAATGGCCGATCAGGTGGTCAGCGACTGGGACAACCTGCCGCTGGAAAAAACCAACAACCATTCGTACTGGGCAGCCTGGTCGGTGATGGCGACCTCGGTCGCGACCAACCGCCGCGACCTGTTTGACTGGGCGGTGAAGGAATACAAGGTTGGCGTCAATCAAGTCGATGCCGACGGCTTCCTGCCAAACGAACTCAAGCGCCAGCAACGCGCCCTCGCCTATCACAACTACGCCCTGCCGCCGCTGGCGATGATCGCCAGTTTCGCCCAGGTCAACGGTGTTGATTTGCGTCAGGAGAACAACGGTGCGCTGAAGCGTCTCGGTGATCGGGTGTTGTCGGGGGTGAAAGACCCGGATGAATTCGAGAAGAAGAACGGCAAAGAGCAGGACATGACCGACTTGAAAGAGGACATGAAATTCGCCTGGCTCGAACCGTTCTGCACGCTCTACACCTGTGCGCCGGATGTCATCGAGAAGAAGCGCGGCATGCAGCCGTTCAAGACCTTCCGCCTGGGTGGCGACCTGACCAAGGTCTACGACCCGTCGCATGAGAAGGGCAACAAGGGTTCTTGAAAGGCGAAAAGCAAAAGCCCCTCACCCTAACCCTCTCCCGGAGGGAGAGGGGACTGACCGAGGTGGCTGTGCGAGTTACGCCGAAATGAAATACCCAGTCGGTCTCAGGTGTTGAAAAACAACCGAGATCAGACTGCAAGGAAATATCGAGTCGATCTCAGGCGTTGAAAAACAACCGAGATCAGGCGGCAAAGAAATACCGAGTCGATCTCCATTTTTGAAAACCATGGAGATCAGGCTCCCTCTCCCTCCGGGAGAGGGCGGGGGGTGAGGGGCGCGGTCTGACGGCCAGCTCCGACCTCAAGCAAGCACTGTGTCACCCCTCCACTACCACGGGGGGTTTGGGGGGGCTTTGGCCCTTGACTGTTGGTTCAAACATGGAGAGATCGGGATGGTATTTTCATCCAACGTGTTCCTGTTTCTGTTCTTGCCGATCTTTCTCGGCTTGTACTACTTGAGCGGGCAACGCTATCGCAATTTGCTGCTGCTGATCGCCAGCTACGTGTTCTATGCCTGGTGGCGTGTGGACTTCCTCGCGCTGTTCGCCGCCGTCACGCTGTGGAACTACTGGATCGGCCTCAAAGTCGGTGCCGCCGGTGTGCGGACCAAACCGGCGCAGCGCTGGCTGTTGCTTGGTGTCGCAGTCGACCTGTGCATCCTCGGCTACTTCAAGTACGCCAACTTCGGTGTCGACAGCATCAACGCGATGATGACCTCGGTGGGTCTTGAGCCGTTCATCCTCACCCACGTGCTGCTGCCGATCGGTATCTCGTTCTACATCTTCGAATCGATCAGCTACATCATCGACGTGTATCGCGGCGACACCCCGGCCACGCGCAACCTGATCGACTTCGCGGCGTTCGTGGCGATCTTCCCGCACTTGATTGCCGGCCCGGTCCTGCGTTTTCGCGACCTCGCCGACCAGTTCAACAACCGCACGCACACCCTCGACAAGTTCTCCGAGGGCTGCACGCGGTTCATGCAGGGTTTCATCAAAAAAGTCTTCATCGCCGACACCCTCGCGGTGGTCGCCGACCATTGCTTCGCCCTGCAAAACCCGACCACCGGTGACGCGTGGCTTGGCGCGCTGGCCTACACCGCGCAGCTGTATTTCGACTTCTCCGGTTACAGCGACATGGCCATCGGTCTGGGCTTGATGATGGGTTTCCGTTTTATGGAAAACTTCAAACAGCCGTACATCAGCCAGTCGATCACCGAGTTCTGGCGCCGCTGGCACATCAGCCTGTCGACCTGGCTGCGTGACTATCTGTACATCACCCTCGGCGGTAACCGTAAAGGCACGCTGATGACCTATCGCAACCTGTTCCTGACCATGCTCCTCGGTGGTCTGTGGCACGGCGCGAACATCACCTACATCGTCTGGGGCGCATGGCACGGCATGTGGCTGGCGATTGAAAAAGCGCTGGGCCTGAACACCTCGCCACGCAGCCTCAACCCGATCCGCTGGGCGCTGACCTTCCTGCTCGTGGTAATGGGCTGGGTGATCTTCCGCGCCGAAAACCTGCATGTCGCCGGCCGTATGTACGGCGCGATGTTCAGCTTCGGCGACTGGTCGCTGTCGGAACTCAATCAGGCCAGCCTCACCGGTCTGCAAGTGGCAACCCTCGTAGTGGCGTACGTGACGCTGGCGTTCTTCGGCCTGCGTGATCTGTACACCAATCAGCCGCCGGCCAAGAGCAAACCTGAAGTCAACGTCGAGGCCAACGGCCCTGCCACCGCGACTCCGGGAATGATCAAGGCAGCCCCTGGCGAAAACCCGGCGAGCATCCACGAGCCTGGCTACGCCGTCGGCGTCGAAGCCCAGGTGCAACCGGCTTACTGGACGGCGGACTGGTCCCGTTACGTGATGCGCGGCCTGATCCTGCTGCTGTTCATCGCCTCGATTCTCAAACTTTCGGCGCAAAGCTTCTCGCCGTTCCTTTACTTCCAGTTCTGAGGGATCTGACATGACCCGCTCATTACGCATCTTCTACATCGCCCTGTTCCTGGTGACGTTGTTGGTCCTCGGTCTGTGGTCGGTTCGCAGCTTCTTCGGCTTCAGCACCAACGCCGATGCGACAGTGCTCAACGGCCGCTGGACCAAGGCTGTGGAAACGCACTACGACGATGAATTCCCGATCAAGCGTCTGGGCACCAATCTCTGGGCCGCGCTGGATTTCAAACTGTTCAACGAAGGTCGTCCGGGCGTGGTGCTCGGTCGCGATCAGTGGTTGTACAGCGATGAAGAATTCAACCCGATCGTCAACGAAGAGCTGAACCTGCAAGGCAACTACGCGCTGGTCGAAGGCGTACGCCAGACCTTGAAAGAGAAAGGCGTGAAACTGGTGATGGCGATCGTGCCGGCCAAGGTTCGTCTGTACCCGGAGCATCTGGGTGAAGTGAAACCGGCGAGCATTCACGAAAACCTTTATCAGGATTTCCACCAGCGCGTGGCGGCCGACAAGATCCTCGCCCCTGACCTGCTCAAGCCTTTCCAACAGGCCAAGCAGAACGGTCAGCAAGTGTTCCTGCGCACCGACACCCACTGGACGCCGGAAGGCGCCGAGATCGCCGCGAACACCCTGGCGAAAACCATCGCCGACAAGTTCCCGCTCAGCGGCGAGCCGCAGCGCTTCGTCACCACGCCAGCCGAGAAGGTCACGCACAAGGGCGATCTGCGTCTGTTCCTGCCGCTCGATCCGCTGTTTGAAAACCTGATGCCGGCGCAAGAGCCGCTGCAAAAGCGCAACACCGTCGCGGCTGGCGATCAGCCTGCCGGTGACGACGCGCTGTTCGCCAGCAATGAAGTGCCGGTGGCACTGGTCGGCACCAGCTACAGCGCCAACCCCAACTGGAACTTCGTCGGCGCGCTGAAACAAGCGCTGCACAGCGACGTGGTGAGCTACGCCGAAGACGGCCACGGCCCGATCCTGCCGATGCTCAGCTACCTGAAAAGCGATGACTTCAAGAACAGCCCGCCACAGGTGCTGATCTGGGAGTTCCCTGAACGATATCTGCCTGTGAACAACGAAATCGGTGACGCCGACCCGCAGTGGGTCGCAGAGCTTAAACAAGCCGGCGCGCGCCAACAAAACGTAGCAATCAACACTAAATCCGAGACGCCCGATCGGGCGCAAAACTGAAAGAGAGGTACACCATGACTTTCACTACTACTCCTCGTCGTCTCGCTAAAAGCTTCGCTCTGGTTGCTGGCCTCAGCGTGCTTTCCGTGCCTGCCTTTGCCGGTGGCGATGCTGCCCTGTACGGCCCGACCGCACCGAAAGGCTCGTCCTTCGTGCGTGTCTACAACGCCAGCAACGCTGAAGTCAGCGCCACTGTCGGCAGCACCAACCTGAGCGACGTTGCGCCACTGGCCAGCAGCGACTTCAGCTTCATGCCGGGCGGTGATTACAGCGCCAAGGTCGGCAGCCAGACCCTGCCGGTGAAACTCGCCGGTGACCACTACTACACCCTGGTCAACAACGCTTCCGGCGCGCCGCAACTGATCGAAGAGCCGCCGTTCAAGAACAAACAGAAATCGTTGGTGCGTGTGCAGAACCTCAGCGACAAGCCGCTGACCCTGAAGACCGCCGACGGCAAGACCGACGTGGTGCCGAACGTGGCCGCCAAGGGCCGTGGCGAACGTGAAATCAACCCGGTGAAAGTCAGCCTGGCGCTGTACGAAGGTGACAAAAAAGTCGGCGACGTGAAGCCGGTCGCCCTGGAGCGTGGTGAAGCCGCAGTGCTGTACGTCACCGGTTCGGGCAGCAGCCTGTCGCCAGTCTGGGTGAAACGCCCGGTATCGACTCGCTAACAAATTTTCCGAACTGACGCTTTTCCCCATGTAGGAGTGAGCCTGCTCGCGATATCGGTTTCACATTCAAAGAATGTGTTGATTGACCCACCGCAATCGCGAGCAGGCTCACTCCTACAGGGGATCGGGTTGTCAGTTCGGATACGAGACAAAAACAAGAGTGAAACGACACAGCGTTCGTGCCTCTAACCAATCGATTTTATGGAGTAAACAATATGATTCCGGTGATCTTGTCAGGTGGTAGCGGTTCACGTCTTTGGCCGCTTTCGCGTAAGCAGTTCCCTAAGCAATTCCTCGCCCTGACCGGCGAACACACGCTGTTCCAGCAGACCCTCGAACGCCTGGTGTTCGAAGGCATGGACACCCCGATCGTGGTCTGCAACAAGGATCACCGCTTCATCGTCAACGAGCAGTTGAGCAACCGCAATCTGGAGTGCCAGCGCATCCTGATGGAACCGTTCGGCCGCAACACTGCGCCGGCCGTGGCGCTGACTGCGATGATGCTGGTTAATGAAGGCCGTGACGAACTGATGCTGGTGCTGCCGGCCGATCACGTGCTGGAAGACCAGAAAGCCCTGCAACGCGCTCTGGCCCTGGCCACCGTCGCCGCCGAAAATGGCGAAATGGTCCTGTTCGGCGTGCCGGCAACCAAACCGGAGACCGGTTACGGCTACATCAAATCCACCGGCGATTCGCTGCTGCCCGAAGGCGTCAGCCGGGTCTCGCACTTCGTCGAGAAACCAGACGTCAAACGTGCCACCGAGTACGTCGAATCCGGCGGCTACTACTGGAACAGCGGCATGTTCCTGTTCCGCGCCAGCCGCTTCCTCGAAGAACTGAAAAAGCACGATCCGGACATCTACGACACCTGCCTGCTGACCCTCGAACGCAGCCAGCAAGACGCCGACACCATCACCTTCGACGAAGCCACCTTCGCCTGCTGCCCGGACAACTCCATCGATTACTCCGTCATGGAAAAAACCCAGCGCGCCTGCGTCGTGCCGCTGACCGCTGGCTGGAGCGATGTCGGCTGCTGGTCGTCGCTGTGGGAAGTCAACGAGAAGGACGCCAACGGCAACGTCACCAAGGGCGATGTGGTGATTCAGGACAGCAAGAACTGCATGATCCACGGCAACGGCAAACTGGTGTCGGTGATCGGTCTGGAAAACATTGTCGTGGTCGAAACCAAAGACGCCATGATGATCGCCCACAAAGACAAGGTTCAGGGCGTCAAGCAGATGGTCAACACGCTCAATGAGCAGGGCCGCAGCGAAACCCAGAACCACTGCGAAGTCTATCGTCCGTGGGGTTCGTACGACTCGGTGGACATGGGCGGGCGTTTCCAGGTCAAGCACATCTCGGTGAAACCGGGCGCGTGCCTGTCGTTGCAGATGCACCACCACCGCGCCGAGCACTGGATCGTGGTCAGCGGCACCGCCGAAGTGACCTGCGATGAAAACGTGTTCCTGCTCTGCGAAAACCAGTCGACCTATATCCCGATCGCCTCGGTGCATCGCCTGCGCAACCCGGGCAAGATCCCGCTGGAAATCATCGAAGTCCAGTCGGGTTCGTACCTGGGTGAAGACGATATCGAACGCTTCGAAGATATCTACGGCCGTTCCACCCCGATCGAACGCGGCGTGTCGGTGAAGACCATCGCGCAGTAATTGATCGATAAAACAAGAAGCCCCCGTCCAGCCCGCTGCGTCCCCTATCCGCAGCGGGTTGGGCGGGTTTTTTTCAGCCGAGCGAATGTTGGCGGGTCAGTCTCGGCCGGGAACTTCCGCCCAGCGATTGCTGCCTCCCGGCGTATGGTGTCGGTGCAATCAATCCAATGAAGTCCTGAGTCCGTTCCAGCGCTTGAACGGTGCTCGATGTTTGCATTGAAAGCCCTGCAACCTTTTCGAAAAGCTTAGGATCTGAACTGCCGGAAGTCGCCAACTCGTTCACGATGGCTAACGTCCTGAACGTTGCCATGTCGATGTTTACCGGAATATGTTCGTAAGCTTCACTCAACGCCTCGGCATTCAAACCTTGCGAAGCATGGGCAAACTCCCGTCCCGTCTGGATCAGGCCCGGTGCCTCCGATCCCAGTTCGTCGGCGATTATCTCCATTGCTTTGCCCTCCGCCTTGGTGCCAGCCATTTTCACCAGACGTGATCGACCGTCGGCGGTGCGCGGATCATGGGCGGCCAACTCCAGTTTTACCTTGGCGAGACTGAGTTTCGTTTTTGGCTCCACGCTTTCAACGAACGCCTTCGGATTCATCTCGCTGCCCTTGAAGTCGATAGGACGGTTCAACTGGAAGGTGTCCCCGACCTTGGTGATGACGGCGTTCGCCAGCGCAGTGCCGGCCTGCGCACCCAACTGCCCCCCGAGTGCCCCCATTGCCGGCCCCAATGTTCCTCCCAACGCTGTGCCTGCCGCGCCACCCAAAGCTTTAGCTCCAGTCCTGACCAGACTGCTGCCCAGTTGCGTCGTCACCCGCCTGGCCAGCGCCTGAAAGCGGTGCCGCGCCTGAGTGTGATTGAGTAATGAATTTCTGACATCCGCAGCAGCCGAAGTCATCGTATCCAGCAGCGCCTTCTGCTTTTTCGCACTGTCAGCCAACTCTGGCTTATCGGTCTTTTCACCGCCGTCGCTGTCGGCATGCCGCATCGGTGAGTTACCGACCATCTGGTACAGATTCGGCCCGTCGATAAAACCTTTCGGGTCAGGGTTGAGCCAGCGCTGCAACCACGGCATGTAATAACGAAAACCATAGTAGTACAGACCCGTGGCATCACGCTCCTTGCCCGAATAACGCACGGTTTTGTAACTGATGTCGCTTTCCTCACTCCACGCAGTCGCACCGAACGGATAGAAATGCTCGCGGCTGATCAGTTGCGCATCCGCTGCCAGTTCAAGACTGATCGATCCCAGATGATCGTTGAAACTGTAGCGATACTGATCATTAACGCTTGCTGGCGGCGGGCTCTCCCAGTGCAGAACACGAACACTGTTCAGGGCGGTCTGCACCGTGATGACTTGCAGCACCTCGCCGGTGCCGCTGTCGGTGCGCAACTCCAGTTCCGGGAGGTAGCGTACCTGCGTAACGACAGCACGAACCCTGGTCTGCAGCGACCGGATCTTGCGTACGCGCTGGCCAGCGCCGTCGTAGAGATAGACTTCGTGATCATCCGCACCGGAATCGCGTTGCACCGCAACGACCGCATCCAGTTGATTGCGCAGATTCCACTGCAACTGCCGGCCTTGATCCAACAGCAGCAAGTTACCGCGAGCGTCGAAAGCTGCGGCGATCTCTGCCTCGTCGGGGGGCACGCCATTGCGCTAGGGCAGGCAGCGATTGCTGTAGCGGGCAGCCTGCAGATCATGACCTGGACTCTGTGCACCGACGTGGGTCAGCTTGAGCAGATTACCGCCAGCGTCATAACCATAGGTTTGCAAATAGTTGGCGATCGCTGTCGGGCCGCCATCGCCCGTCCCCGACTCCCATCCGCTGGCCTCACTCAACTGGTAAAGGCTGTCGTAGGTGAAGCGGCTGATCGGTTCGATGCGCTGGTTGGCGAAGTAGCGCACGGGCAGTGCCTTGTCTTCGATGCTCAGCACATTGCCTGTCCGGTCGTATTGGTACAGCAAATGCTGCAAGACCACGCCCTGACCGGTTGCGGCGTGACGCATCATCAGCCGCCCATCCGCTTGATGGTAGGTCAGCGTTGTCTGCACGCCATTGCCCGCCAGTTCCTGCGTGACCTGCCCTTCTGCGTTGTAGTGAATATCGCTGACCACCGCCCGCCGCTCAGTCTGATGGCGCAACTGCAGATGGCGAGCGCGCAAGCCGCCATCGAGGGTCAACTCACTGTCATGTCGGTTACCCTTCGCATCGATCTGCTCGAGCACCGCACCGAGGGGCCCGAAACGCCAATGGGTCATTGCGCCCTCACCGGGTTCCAGCAAACGCTGGCGCTCATCGATTGGCTCAGGCCAATCCGGGGAAACGGGTTCAAGGGTGAAGTGTCGGGTGTTTTCGACGTTCTCCCCAGTGATTGCAAAGGCCTCGAACAGCACGCTTCCCGCCGGGTCCTCGTGACGAATCAGTTGGCCAAGCTGATTACGCGCCTGATCGGCATCACCCGGCTGACCATATCCAAAACGCTCGGCGCAACGGCGTGGTTGCAACTCGCCTTCTTCGAACACCGCCGTCGGCCGCAGTAACAGGTCATGCTCAATGTCCCGGCGGGTGCCACGACTGTCCCAATCCGTCAGTGTTTCTGAACCCAGACCGAACAGACTGATCTGCATCCCGGCGTCAACGCTGTTCGCGCGCAGAACCTGCCCGTTCAATGTGTAAACGGCGCTCAGATTGGGCGGTACCAGATCATCACTTTGCTGCGCCCATAATCGCGGGTCCCACTGTGTCACTGCGCGACCCGCCGCATCGTGGGCCGTGCGATGGATGCGGGGTTCTGGCGTTTGAATGGCGTCGCAACGCCAGTAATCGACCCTGCGAACGGCGAGCCCGCGTGGATCGTTCACTGCCAGCACCGGTGTTTTGCTGAACATGTCCATGTAGCTCACCCCGCACGATAACCGCGTCCTCTGCGCGTGCAATGATCTGAGCAGACGCGTAACGATATGCCCACTGTCAGAAATTACAGTTCCGACCAACGGTTAAATCCCGTGCGCAACGAATGTCCATTGCGCTGGGCCTTCGGTAGGATGGTGCGCACGAACTCACGGAGCGTTCCAACATGTTCATCGGCATTTTGCTGGTCATCACCTGGCTGATCCTGCTGTTGCGCTACCCGGCCAAAGCCTTGCCGGTTTCAGTGGCGGCGGCGATTGGCCTGGGTTTCGTGGCCATGTGGGTGGTGTGGCTGGACAACCGCGAGATCAAGCAACTGGCGCGCCTTGAAATGCGCATCAGCTATGCCCCGCAGCAATGCCCGGCAGATCGTCCGCTGCAATTGAAGATGAAAAACGGCAATAACGTGCCCCTGACCGAACTGCGCTGGCGCATTGCAGCCTATGCGCCCGGTGACACGGTGAATCTGGCCGACAACCAGTACACCGCCCCGCGCTATCGCGGCCCCGGCGAATTGCAGGCCGGCGGTGAATGGGAAGACTGCCTGCCCCTGCCACCGCTGCGCCCCGGTTATCGCCCGCAAACCCTGGAGTTTCGCGCCGAGCGATTGCAGGGTAGTTTCTCCGACTGATCTGCTCCCTCAACTTTTCTGCACAAGGAATGCGCCATGCCCGTTGCGTTGATTACCGGTTGCTCCAGCGGCATAGGCCGCGCCCTCGCCGATGCGTTCAAAGCCGCCGGTTACGAGGTCTGGGCCAGTGCGCGCAAGGCTGAAGACGTGGCGTTGCTGGCGTCAGCCGGGTTCACCGCCGTGCAACTCGACGTCAATGACAGCACGGCGCTGGAGCAACTCGGTGAGCGGATCAACCTGCAACACGGCGGCCTTGATGTACTGATCAACAATGCGGGTTATGGCGCCATGGGGCCGCTGCTCGATGGCGGTGTGCCGGCGATGCAGCGCCAGTTCGAGACCAATGTGTTTTCGATTATCGGCGTCACGCGGGCGCTGTTTCCGGTGCTGCGTCGGGCCAAAGGTCTGGTGGTGAATATCGGCAGCGTGTCTGGCGTGTTGGTCACGCCGTTTGCCGGCGCGTATTGCGCGTCAAAAGCGGCCGTGCATGCGTTGAGCGACGCACTGCGAATGGAGCTGGCGCCGTTCGGCATTCGCGTGATGGAAGTGCAACCGGGGGCGATTCAGTCGAGCTTCGCCAAGAACGCCGGGCATGAAGCCGAACAGTTGATCAATGAACAATCACCGTGGTTTCCACTGCGTGAAGGTATTCGCGCGCGGGCCAAGGCTTCGCAGGACAAGCCGACGCCGGCCGGTGAGTTTGCGGCTGAACTGTTGAAGGCTGTGCAGCAGAGCAAACCGCCACGGTTGATCCGCATTGGTAACGGCAGCCGGGCGTTGCCGTTGTTGGCGGCGCTGTTACCCAAGGGTTTGCTGGAATCGACGTTGATGAAGCGGTTCGGGCTGCGCGGGCGGCTCTGAGACCGCGCCGGCGCCATCGCGAGCAGGCCCACTCCTACAGGGGATCTTCGGTGTGACACAGATCCGATGCAGGAGTGAGCCTGCTCGCGATGCAGACGACTCGGTTCATCAGTTATCCACAGCGCTCTGATTCACCACCACCGTGCACGTAATCCCCGCCGCCAGCAGCACGCCCTCCGGCACTTCATCAATATGAATCCGCACCGGCACCCGTTGTGCCAACCGCACCCAGTTGAACGTCGGGTTCACATCGGCAATCAGCTCGCGGCTTTCCGGGTTGTCGCGGTCGTAGATGCCGCGCGAAATACTCTCCACATGGCCCTTGAGCACTTCGCCGCTCATTAACTGCATGTCGGCTTGGTCACCTACTTTCACGTGGGGCAGTTTGGTCTCTTCGAAGAAGCCGTAAACCCAGAACGAGTTCATGTCGACCACGGCCATCTTCGCCTCGCCGATGCGTGCGTAATCGCCGCGATGCACATTGAGGTTGGTCACGTAACCGTCCACGGCTGCGCGCACTTCGGTGCGTTTGAGGTTGAGTTCGGCGGCTTCCAGTTGCGCTTGCGCGTGTTGGTAATCGGCCAGCGCGGCGTCGGCGATGTTGCTGGCGTCGTCGCGGTTTTCCCTGGAGATCACCAGGTTGTCGAGATCGGCGCGGCGATGGGCGTTGACCTTGCGCATCTCCCAGGTCGACTTGCGCGAGGCGACCAGCGACTGCGCTTGCTTGACCGCGATGCGGTAATGCTCGGGGTCGATCTGCATGAGCAAATCGCCCTTCTTGACCAATTGGTTGTCACGCACTGGCACGTCGATTACTTCACCGGTGACATCGGCAGCAACGTTGATGATGTCGGCACGCACGCGGCCATCGCGGGTCCACGGCGTATTCATGTAGTGCTCCCACAACGTGCGGCCGATCCACAGCGCCAGGGCCAGCACCAGCAGGGTCGCGAGCAGGCTGAAAAACTTTTTCATCGGGACGTTCTCAACGGTAGACAGTCAGCGCCATGGCGCCGAACAGACAGGTAAACAGACTCAGACGCAGCAGCGCCGGGTGCCAGAAGAAGCGGTACAGATCAAACCCGGACAGGAACCGGTCCACCGCCCAGGCCAGCGCCGCAGCGATGAAAAACATCAGGGTCATGGTCGGCATGTACACGCCGTGGAAGGCGATTTCACGAGGCATGGGCAAGTCCTTCGGGCTTGGCGATGGCGTAGGCAGCGAGCGGTGATTGTGGGTCGAGCAAGGAGGTGCGGATGAAGTGCAGATAGCTCTTCACCCGGCGCAGCGCCGAGGTATCGAAGTGCGGCGCGAATGGCTCATCAGTGGCGGCGACTCGGCTGATCGCATGGTCGACCGCGACCAGCGCGCGCTCGAGATTGCTGGAGTTTGGTTGCAGAAACAGGCGCACCAGCGCGCGGCCCATCACGCGGATTGCCTGCCGCCACGGCTGCGATTCGGCATACGCCGGGTGCACCGGCAGGATCGCCTGTTCCTTGCGCAATTCGATGATCGCGTGGCCGACTTCCAGTACAACGAACATCCAGCGCAGCAGACTTTTCTGCACCTTCGGCTGACCCGCCGCGAGGCCATAAGCCTGATGCAGCAGATCGCGGGTGCGGCTCTCGAAACTCGAGGCCAGCCCCTTGAGTTTGCCGCTGATCGCGTAGACCACCTGCCCGCGCAGATCTTGCTCCAGACGCTTCCACAACCAGCGACTGTTCGGCGGCAGGATAATCGCCCCCGCCGCCGCGCAGACCAACATGCCCATGACCATGGCGATGTAGTCGTTGATGAAGGTGTAAGGGTTGTAGATCGTCAGGTTGTCCGGCACAGAACCGGTGCTGAAGAAGATCAGCAAACCGAGGCCGACACCGGCGTATTGCGGGCGCGAGGTGAGGAACGAGCCGAGCACGATTACCGGCGCGAGCATCACGCACAGCAGCGGAAAGCCGTCGATCCACGGGAAGATGAAAAACATCTCGACGAAGCCGATCAGCGCACCGAGGAAGGTCCCACACGCCATCTGGAACGCCATGCGTTTCGGGTTCGGCGTGGCGGCGGAGAGGCCCACGGTGGCTGCGGCGATCAGGGTCATCGTCGCGCCACTTGGCCAAGCGGTGGCGACCCAGTAACTGCCCAGCACGATGAGAATGAACGAGGCGCGAATGCCCGATGCAGCAGCGGCCCACCAGTTGGTTTGCGGGGTGAACGGCTCATCCCAGCGCTCGCGTTCGTGGCGGTGATCGGCCAATGACGCGTGGGTTTGTGCATAACTGTGCAAATCATCGACGAAGCGATAAAGCAGTTCGTATGCGGTGTGGAAATCCAGTTGTTCGGCTTCGCTTGGCTCGGTGTCCTGAAAGATCGCGCGCAGGCTGCGCACGCGAGCCGGCAGGCCTCCCTTGTAGCTCGCCAATGCGGTCGCCAAACGGGCGGCATCGGGGCTGGTCAGGGCGCGGCCACTGAAGCCGTCGAGCACTTCAGCGAGATCCTGCAGACCCGGTCTGATCGCCGCGACAACGTGTTCTTCGCCGTTGCCGCGCAGGCGTTCAAGCAACTGATGCAACGCGTTGAAGCGTGTGGTGATGCCCATGAACTCGCTGTTCAAACGACTCAATCGGCCGTTGCGCCGACGCATGTGCGGGTCTTCGAACACGGTCACGCTGCGCAGCCCTTCCAGCCCCACGGCTTCGGCGATAAAACGCACGTTGCTCGCCTCGAAAGACTCGGCTTTGCTGCGCCCGCGCAGGCCATCGATGACGAACAGCGCGAACACGCCGAAGCGCTGATACAAGGCGTTGCGCATGGCAGCGCTGGCGGTTTGCGGCAGGATCGCGGCGCTGATCAGGGTCGAGCAGAGAATCCCCAAAGAGATCTCCAGCACCCGCCACACCGCCGCCATGAAGGCACCATCCGGGTGCGCCAGTGCCGGCAGCCCGACCATCGCGGCGGTGTAGCCGGCGAGAACAAAACCGTACGCACGGAAGTTACGGCAACGCGCGGCACCGGCCGAGCAGATTCCAACCCAGATCGCCAATGAACCCAGGAACAGTTCAGTGTTTTGCGCGAACAACGCGATCAACGTGACCATCATCGCCGACCCGGCCAATGTGCCAAGGAAGCGATAGAAACTCTTGGCAAACACCTGGCCGCTCTGCGGCTGCATGACGATGAACACGGTGATCATCGCCGTGCGCGGTTGCGGTAATTCCAGACGCATGGCCAGCCACAGCGTGAGGAATGCGGCGATCAACACCTTGAAGATGTAGACCCAGGTCACGCCATCGCTGCGCGCCCAGTCGAAAAAACCACGGCGCCATTCCAGGGAGTAGAGCCAGCGCAGAGGTGCGGGCAAGGGGGTCATTTAATTGTGCTCAAGAATTCAGGCAAGACGCGATCCCTGTAGGAGTGAGCCTGCTCGCGATGGCGATTTTACATCCAACATTTCTGTTGACTGATACACCGCTATCGCGAGCAGGCTCACTCCTACAATTTGATGTGTGTTCAATGCAGGAGAACCGGGGTTTTCGGCGCTAGGGTTTTCTCAGCAGTCGGCACGTCGTTGCCAGCCCCGAGGCCACCACCCAGCGCAGTCACCAACTCCGCATGCGCACTCAACCGCGCCGCCTGCACCTGCTGCTGCACCTGCTGCTGCTTGAACAACAACGTCTGCGCATTGAGCACGTTGAGGTAATCGGTGAGGCCACGTTGATAAGCGATCATCGCGATGTCGTAAGTCTTCTGCGCCGTCGCTACCGACTCGGCGGCAAAGCCTTGTTGCTTGTCCATCGACTCGCGGCGGATCAACTGGTCGGAGATGTTCTTCAGCGCATTCACCAGCGTCTGGTTGTAATGCGCCACGGCGATGTCGTAACCGGCGGAGGCTTCACCGAGTTCGGCACGCAAACGCCCACCGTCGAAGATCGGTAGCGAGATCGCCGGGCCGACGTTGTAGTTGAGTTTCTTGCCGGTCAAAAACTCCAGCGCACCACCGCCGGTGGCCATGTAACCGAGGCTGCCAACCAGATCGACGTTGGGATAAAAACCGGCATGCGCCACGTCGATACCGCGCGCCTGAGCGGCGACTTGCCAGCGACTGGCGACCACGTCCGGACGCTGGCCGAGCAGTTCGGCGGGCAACGCCGACGGCAATTTCAGCGCAGCACCGAGGGACAATGTCGGGCGTTGCAACTGCGCGCCCTCGCCCGGCCCCTTGCCGGCCAACGCCGCCAGCTGATTGCGACTGAGGGCAATCTCTTCGTCCAGCGCATCGAGCTGGCGATGAGTTTCCGGCAGCGGCGTTTCCGCCTGACTGACCTCGAAATGCGTGCCGATCCCGCCGTTCAAACGCTTCTGCGCCAGATCGAGAATCTGCTGTTGCTGCTTGAGCGTCGCCTCAACAATGTCGCGCTGGGCGTACTGCAGCGACAGTTCGATATAGGCGCGGACGATGTTGTTCTGCAATTCGAGCTGCGCCAATCGCGCCTCAGCGGCGCTCATGTGCGCCAGATCCACCGCGCGTTCACTGGCATTGCTTTCACGGCCCCAGAGGTCGAGCGCGTAGCTAAAACCCAACGCAGCGTTGTTGTCCCACGTGGTGGTGTTGGCCAGCTCGCCCGGGCCGTAGAACTGATCGGTCGGCCAGTTGTGGCGTTTGAGGGTCGAGTCGCCATTGATCTGCAACGACTCGGCGGCTTCGGCGACACCGGCCATGGCTTTGGCTTGACGCACTCGCGCGGCGGCCATGGCCATGGTCGGACTGCCCTGCACAGCGAGGTCGATCCAGCGATTGAGTTGCGGATCGCCGTAGGCTTGCCACCATTGCGCGGTAGGCCAGTTGGCGTCACGGGCGGCGTGGGCGATGGCGTCGTCGGTGGCCAGTGAATTGGCCTCGATTGCCTTGCCCTGCGGGGCGATTCCGTCCGTTGAGATGCAGCCGCCAAGACCCAGGGTAAAAGCCAGAACACTGAGCGGCAAAAGCGCTCTGTTGATGCGACGCGGCACAGCTGCGAATTCCTGAGAAGAGGATAAGGCGGGGCTTGTTTCCGGTAGGAGCTGCCGAAGGCTCGGGCCGCGTTCGGACGATCTGTTGACCTTGATTCCCTTAAACCAAAATCAAAAGATCGCAGCCTGCGGCAGCTCCTACATTGGATCGGCGCAATTCTATGGAAGGCCCTGTACGGCGATAAGCTGGGATTTCTGTGAATCTTTGTTACGGTTAACGAGATAATCCCTTGGTCGGGGGTCTCGCCCCTGAAACTTCGTGTCACAATTTGCCATCTCCCTTGAGAGCACCCCATGGACACTTTGCAAAACATGCGCGCCTTCAGTTGTGTCGCCGAAGCCGGCAGCTTCACCGCCGCCGCCGTGCAACTCGACACCACCACCGCCAACGTCTCGCGCGCGGTCTCCAACCTGGAAGCCCACCTGCAAACCCGCTTGCTCAACCGCACCACGCGGCGCATCGCCCTCACCGAAGCGGGCAAACGCTACCTGCTGCGCTGCGAGCAGATTCTGGCCTACGTCGAAGAGGCCGAAGCCGAAGCCAGCGACGCCCACGCGCGCCCGGCCGGGCAATTGAAAGTGCACACCATGACCGGCATCGGTCAGCACTTCGTCATCGACGCCATCGCCCGCTACCGCAAGACCCACCCCGACGTCACCTTCGACCTGACCCTGGCCAACCGCGTACCGGACCTGCTCGACGAGGGCTACGACGTGTCCATCGTGCTCGCCAGCGAACTGCCGGACTCGGGTTTCGTCTCGCAACGGCTGGGCATCACCTACAGCATCGTCTGCGCCTCGCCGGCCTACGTGAAAGCCAACGGCGCCGCGCAAAAACCCAGCGACCTGCTCAACCACGCCTGCCTGCGCCTGGTCAGCCCGGTGATTCCCCTGGAAAAATGGGCCTTCGACGGCCCGGAAGGCCAGGAAATGGTCACCATCAACAGCTCGCCGTTTCTGGTGAACTCCGCCGACGCGATGAAAACCGCGATTACCAGTGGCATGGGCGTGGGCGTGTTGCCGGTGTATGCGGCGATCGAAGGCTTGCGCAACGGCACGCTGGTGCGGGTCATGCCAAACTACCGCTCGCAAGAGCTGAACCTGTATGCAATCTACCCGTCGCGGCAATATCTGGATGCGAAGATCAAGACGTGGGTTGAGTATTTGCGTGGCTCGTTGCCGGAAATTCTCGCGGCGCATCAAGCCGAATTGGCCGCCTATGAGTTGAGTGGCAGCCTCGCCGGCGCGCGCGTCGCCAACTGATTTTCAACACACCACGAAACCTGTAGGCGCTGCCGCAGGCTGCGATCTTTTGATCTTGCTGTTTAAAAATCAAAAGATCGCGGCCTACGGCAGAGCCTACAGAACAGAGATTTCGTGGATCTTTCCGACAGGTTGCGTCGGTTGTCCGTCGGAAGTGCGGTGGCTAGGATTTGGGTGTCGCTGACGCATCAGTGACCGGGTCTGGAAAACCCGATTTCAACTACCAAAGCTCATGGCATACTGCGGCGCTTTTTAGCTCGCAATGTTATGGCGGCTGTGCGCGGGAGGCCCTTGGGCCTGCCGGTTTTGGTGAGTTGACCGGTTTTTCCAGTCCGCGCACAGCTGCCACCCTATCGTCTGGAAAACGAAAAGTGGCAGCTTCAACTCAACTTGCCACGAGTATGTTTCCTATGTTCAAACCAACGCCTAATCCACCCGAAACCGACGACACCACCCCCTACGAATTCCCCGGCTCAAAGAAATTCCACGAAGCCGCCGAACGCGCCCTCGACCACTACCTCAAACCCAACGCCCTCACCCTGCGCTTCCACAAACCCAGCACCATGTTCCAGGTCGCCCCGGAACAGGACAGCGAAAGCCTGCTGGTCCACGCCTGCGAATCACTGGCACAGGCCAGCCTGATGACCAGCGACATCGCCGCCTACATCGACCTGCCGCAACGACGGACGATCCTGGCGATTCAGCAGATCATCATGCTTGCCGAACTGGCGGTGAACCGCGTGCTGGATAACCACGAAATCCCGCAATCCCCGGCACACAACTAAAAGCCCCTCACCCTAACCCTCTCCCGGAGGGAGAGGGGACTGACCGAGGTGTTTGGGCGAGTTATGCCGACGTAAAATACCGAGTCGAACTCAGATTCTGAATCAGTGCACAGATCAAAAGCCCCTCACCCTAACCCTCTCCCGGAGGGAGAGGGGACTGACCGAGGTGTTTGGGCGAGTTATGCCGACGTGAAATACCGAGTCGAACTCAGATTCTGAATCAGTGCACAGATCAAAAGCCCCTCACCCTAGCCCTCTCCCGGAGGGAGAGGGGACTTACCGAGGTGTTTGGGCGAGTTATGCCGACGTGAAATACCGAGTCGAACTCAAATTTTGAAAGGCTCACAAATCGGCTCCCTCTCCCTCGGGAGAGGGCTGGGGTGAGGGGTAAATTCACCGCGAAACAAAGGCCAAGCGCGTGTCTTCCCCTCCACTTCGGCTGTTGCCATGGGCAAACCTTAAACAGAAAATCATCTTCGCGCAGATCAGCCACAGCCTGCGATCGCCGGACTTCCCGTTTAAAAATCAAGCAATCCACACTGACGACAACTCCTACGAAAACCAGGAATCTGCGGATGTTTCCGACAGGTTTTGACGGTTGTCCGTCGGAAGTGCGGTGGCTAGGATTTGGGTGTCGCTGACCAATCAGCAACCGGGCTTGGTCGCTCGGCTTATGAATGGAGCACTTCAAGGAGTTCCACCGTGCTCAATCCCCCTCAAAATCCACCTGAAACCGACGACACCACCCCCTACGAATTCCCCGGTTCGAAGAAATTCCACGAAGCCGCCGAACGCGCCCTCGACCACTACCTCAAACCCAACGCCCTCACCCTGCGCTTCCACAAACCCAGCACCATGTTCCAGGTCGCCCCCGAACAGGACAGCGAAAGCCTGCTGGTCCACGCCTGCGAATCACTGGCACAAGCCAGCCTGATGACCAGCGACATCGCCGCCTACATCGACCTGCCGCAACGGCGGACGATTCTGGCGATTCAGCAAATCATCATGCTCGCCGAACTGGCGGTGAATCGCGTGCTGGGTAACCACGAAATCGCGCAATCCCCGGCACATAGCTGAAAAGCCCCTCACCCTAACCCTCTCCCGGAGGGAGAGGGGACTGACCGAGGTGTTTGGGAGAGTTACGCCGACGTGAAATACCGAGTCGAGCTCACATCGTAAAAGTCCACAAATCGGCTTCCTCTCCTCGAGGAGAGGGTTGGGCGGGCGGCGGTCCGATGAAGGGAAAATTCACCCAGAAACAAAAGCCAAGCACGTGCCTTCGCGAGCAGGCTCGCGCCCACAGTTGGATCATGTGTTTGCAGTTAGAAAGTAGTCGGCGGTCCGGCCGCTGTCGCTGGCAAGCCAGTTAGACACGATTTTTATAATGCCCGCGTCCCCCCCCAACCCGACCGCTCTATTTAACAGGGCGGGTGTCTGCTCCACTGCCACTCTTGATGTCGATCCACCGCTGCGCAACACCTAGATACTTTTTCGCTTACCTTAGCGATTTTCATCGGTATCACCACAACAATCAAAGTGACTTAAAACTCATAAATCAATAGCTAATCGATATAGACAACCTGTCATATATGACAGTTGTCAACCCAAGCCCTCCAGCGAACAATAACTCCGCACAAATGTATAGATTCACCACTCAACAACCACGTCCAACAAAGGTAAATACAAATGGCCACGACATTTGAACAAGCGACGCAACGTGTCGGCTATGCAAAAGGTACGGGTGTAATTCAAAAGAAAATTGAACTACCTGACCTGCGAATATTTTCACACGTGATCCCGGAAAAAATGATCTACTGTGATTTCAAGATACATTTTCCCGGCACTTTGAAGGGAAGCCATATGACCCTACATTTCTCAAGCAACATAAAAAATGGCACGCACTTCTTCACCGAAGACAGCCCAATAGATTTAATCCGATACTCTCCTTCATTAACGCAGGGTGGCCCAATTTATAATGGTATCAAAAACGGAAAAGGTTATGTGGACATTCAATTTGATCTACAAGCGGGGACACTGTCAGCTCGTATTGTCAATGTGGACCTCGTACTGGAGGGGGGGGATGAGGAACTCAATCTAAATGTAAACATTGAAGCCGCAGGACTCACGGAACTCGCTGGCGATATCACTTGATATTACTTTTTATCTTTTGCGGTTAAGTTTGCATCAAAGGGGCGCGCAGCGATGCGCCCCCTTCTACAACAGCAAAGGGAATGTTAGCTTGCTTGGCAATCCAGCCCCGCCGAGCCCAAGCCCAATGAAAAAAACAGTCCTGGCCTTCAGCCGCATCACCCCACCCATGATCGAAAGCCTGCAACAAGAATTCGACGTCATCGTCCCCAACCCAAAAGCCGGCGACATCAACGTCCAGTTCAACGAAGCCCTGCCCCACGCCCACGGCCTCATCGGCGTCGGCCGCAAACTCGGCCGCGCACAACTGGAAACCGCAATAAAACTGGAAGTGGTCTCAAGCGTCTCCGTCGGCTACGACAACTACGACCTCGACTACTTCAACCAACGCGGGATCATGCTCACCAACACCCCCGACGTGCTCACCGAAAGCACCGCCGACCTCGCCTTCGCCCTGATCATGAGCAGCGCCCGCCGCGTCGCCGAACTCGACGCCTGGACCAAGGCCGGTCAATGGCAAGCCAGCGTCGGCGCGCCACTGTTCGGTTGTGACGTCCACGGCAAAACCCTCGGCATTGTCGGCATGGGCAACATCGGCGCCGCCGTCGCCCGTCGTGGCCACTTCGGTTTCAACATGCCGATTATCTACAGTGGCAACAGCCGCAAAACCGAACTCGAAGAACAACTCGGCGCGCAATTTCGCAGCCTCGATCAACTGCTCGCCGAAGCCGATTTCGTCTGCCTGGTGGTGCCGCTCAGCGACAAGACCCGCCATCTGATCAGCCATCGCGAACTGGCGCTGATGAAACCGGATGCCATCCTGGTAAACATCTCCCGTGGCCCGGTTGTCGATGAGCCGGCATTGATCGAAGCTCTGCAAAACAAGCGCATTCGTGGCGCCGGCCTCGACGTTTATGAAAAGGAACCGCTGGCCGAATCACCGCTGTTCCAGTTGAGCAACGCCGTGACCCTGCCGCATATCGGCTCGGCGACGAATGAAACCCGCGAAGCCATGGCCAATCGTGCACTGGCCAATCTGCGTAGCGCCTTACTCGGCGAACGCCCGCAGGATCTGGTCAATCCGCAAGTCTGGCGCCGATAAAAGAATACGGGCAAGTGCACCACTGCACTTGCCCGTTAGTTACGCGAATACACAACTTGAAATCGAACAACAAACAAAATTAAACAACAGCATTATAAGCTCTGCCTGCCTGTCGAATAATCGACAAACGCTATGGAGAGCCAATACCTTGAACACCCTGACCACCGATAAACTCATACGTTACAGCAAAGTTATTTTGATGGCCTACATCAGTTTCTTTGGCGTGCTGGTGATGATCCATAACTTCACCGACTATGATTCAAACTACACTTACGTGGCGCACATCCTGAGCATGGACACCACCACCGCCAGTGAAACCATCAAGTACCGAGCCATTGAATCACCGATGATTCATCACCGGATCTACTGGTTCATCATCACACTGGAAGTGACGTATACCGTGTTATGCCTGATCGGCACCTATCAGCTGTATCGCAACATCAACGCCTCCGCAGAAGTATTCCATGAGGCGAAGAAGTTTTCGATCATGGGAATACTGGCGGCAATCTTCATTTATTACGTCTGCCTGCAAACCGTAGGTGTCGAATGGTTCGACATGGACACTTCGCAATCATGGAATGCCAAGGATTGGGCGCGACATATCGTTGACTTCATCTTCCCGGTAATGATTTACATCACCTTGAAAGTCGAGCGCTAACGTTCAGCGCTCGTTGATTTCAAGCCAACTTTCCCTGTACCGGCGCCACCACCGCTTTCGATTTACGAAATACCAGTACATTGCCCAACATCACTAACACCAGACCGACCAGCGCCGGCGCTGTCCACTGATAACCTTCAGCAAATGCCGAGACGTTCAGCGCCACGACCGGAAACAGCACGGTGCAGTAAGCCGCACGCTCCGGGCCCATGCGCCCCACCAGCGTCAGATACGCTGTAAAGCCGATCACCGAACCCGGGATCACCAGATACAGCAGCGCGCCGACGTAACGCGGGCTCCAATCCATGTCGAACGGAATACCTTTGACCAGACACCACACCGACAGCATCGCCGCGCCGTAGGCCATGCCCCAAGCGTTGGTGGTCAGCGGCTTGAGACCGGCCTTTTGCTGCAGACTGGAGAGCATGTTGCCCGCCGAGAAACACAAGGTGCCGCACAAGGCCAAACCGAGGCCGAGCAAGGTCTGCGGGCTGGCCTGATGCCCGGCCAGTTCTGGCCAGAACAACATGCCCAGGCCGAACAACCCAAGTGCACCGCCCATCAGCACATTGCGCGCGATGCGCTGGCCAAAGAACACTCGCGCATTCAGCGCGTTCCACAAGGTTGCGGTGGAAAACACCACCGCGACCAGACCACTGGGGATCCACTGACTGGCGGTCAGGAAGCACATGAAGTTGACGCAGAACAGACACAATCCCTGCGCCACGCAGATCAAATGCCCACGGCGGTTCATCGGTTGCAGGCGACGGCTGAGCAGCAACAGCGCAAACAGCACTAGCGCGGCGAGGCCGAAGCGATAGACGATCGACACCGGAATCGCTACCACGCCCAGTTGCCATTTCAGAGCAATCCAGGTGGTGCCCCAGATCAGCACGGTCAACAAATACAACGACAGGTTCATGGCACACACTCCTCGGTAGGCCTTGAGTGTCTGCCCGCGCGTGCCTTGCGCGCTTGCAGATTCTTGCGCTTTTGTCAGGCGGCAGGCTGGCAGCGCGGCGTCTACGGAGTAGGATGCAAGGCGTTGAAGAGAACCGACAATGGCCGCCATCGATACCCTGCAAGTCTTTCAAGCGTTAAACAGCTCGCCGAACGCACGCCTTGTGCACAGCGCCGAGCTCGGTGACGGCTTGTCTGCCGCTTTGTGGACCAATCACCACGATGCCCAGGAGTACGAAGCGCCAACCCACCATACGTTGTCCTGCTACATCGCCGGTGGCACCGGCACCTTTCGTCGCGATCAACCCGGACAAAAAGGCGGGCCAGACAAGCTATGCATTCTGCCGGCCGATCACGAATCGGGCTGGGTGATCAACGGCGATATCCGCTTGGCGCACCTGTATTTCAGCGCCGAACAATTCGCCCTCGGTTGCGTCACGCTGCTCGATCGCGAACCCCGCGAGATGCAGTTGCGCGAGCAGACCTTTCTCGAAGATCCGCAACAGGCGCAACGCTTCCGGCAGTTGCTGACGCTGAATTGGGACGAGCCTGCTGAACGTCTGCTAACCAGCAGTCTCGCCCATGAATTGATCAGCCACACCCTGCTCAGTCAGGTCGGCGCACGTCAGGGTTTGCGTTTGAAGGGCGGCTTGGCACCGCATCAACGTCGGCAACTGGTCGAGTTCATCGACAACCAGTTGGCCGAGCCGATCAGCCTCGGACAACTGGCCGGGATGTGTGCGCTGTCGGAATATCACTTTGCGCGGATGTTCCGCACAAGTTTCGGCCTGCCGCCACATCAATATGTGCTGGCGCGGCGCTTGAGTCGGGCACGGGAATTGTTGCGCGGGACGGCGTTGCCGCTGGGCGAGATTGCGCTGGCGTGCGGGTTTGCCAGCGCGAGTCATTTCACTAATCGGTTCAAGCAGGTGTTGGGCGGGACACCGGGGGAATATCGGCAGGCGTTTTTGCGTTGAGCCCTTCTCCCCTCACCCCAGCCCTCTCCCGGAGGGAGAGGGGGCCGACCGAGGTGTCTGGCGCTATACGTCGACCTGAATGACCGAGTCGATTATGGATTCAAAGCATCACGTTCAAGTCGGTGTACCTCTGGAATATCCCCCGGTCAGTCCTCTCTCCCTCCGGGAGAGTGTTAGGGTGAGGGGCTTGTGATCTTGCCTTAAAACTCCAGAGTGCTGGACAACGAAACCTGCCGCGAATCACCCATCGACACAAAGAACCGGCTCGCCGCCGACGTGTAATACGTGCGATCAAACAGGTTCTTCACATTCAGCTGAAACTTGACCTTCTGCCCCTCAACCCTGGTGTCGTAAGTGGCAAAAGCATCCGCCACGGTATAACTCGGCAGATCAAAATCATTCACCGCGTTACCCGCACGTTCCCCGACATAACGCGCTCCAGCCCCCACGCGCAATTGATCGCCACCGATCACACTGCCGAAGTCATACACCGCCGACAACGAGCCGGAATTCTTCGCCACGTTTTGCAGACGCTTGCCTTTGTAGTCCGGGTCTTCGGTCACTTCGGCATCGGTGTAGGCGTAGCTGCCGATCATGCTCCAGCGGTCAGTCAGTTGGCCGGTCAGGTCCATTTCCAGACCGCGCGAGCGCACCTCACCGGCGGCGCTGTAAATCGTCGTCGGGCCTTCAGAGTTGGCCACCAGCACGTTGCGCTTCTTGATGTCGAACAACGCAATGTTGCCAGTGACGCGCCCCGGCATGTCCAGCCGCGCGCCCAGTTCCCACGACTTGGCTTCTTCCGGTGCGATGCTGCCGTCGAGCACGGTGCTGCTGCCGCTCAGCGGGGCGATGGTCGAGTTGGGTTTGAACGATTCGGTGTAGCTGCCGTAGAACGACAAGGCGTCGGTGTAGCGATACACCAGACCGGCGCGCGGCACCCACTTCTGCCCGTTGCTGTCAGTGTTGGCCTTGAACGGCACGCCTTTGCCGGCGTACTGGTCGTACTCCTGAAAGCGCCCGCCGGCGACCAGAATCCACTGGTCGTTGAGGTGAATCGAGTCCTGCATGAACACCGAATCACTGCGCAGTTCATCAGTCTGCGCGCTGTCGGGTGCGCTGACGGTCGTGCCGGCGACTTCGCGACCATACACCGGATTGAGGTAGCTGAACGTGGTCAGGCTTTTCTGCCGGATCAAGTCCTCGCGGTAGATCTTGCGGTACTCGTCGTCGACGCCGAACACCAGGTCATGTTGCATGCCCAGCACGTTGACCTTGCCTTCGAGGCTGGCGGTGGTGAAACGGTCGGTGCTGATCGCGTTCTGGGTGCCGTCCATGCTGCGGGTCAGCGTGCCCTTTTTGGTGTCGATGGCGGTCACGCGGACCTGGCTGGCGTCGTAGGTCTCGCGGTTCCAGCTGTAACCAAAGTGGGCTTTCCAGTCTTCATTGAGGTCGTGGTCGGCTTCAAAATGATAGAGGTCGGAGCGGCCTTCCATGTTGTTGAACGGCTCGTCGAGGCGTTCTTTGCGCGAGATGTCCAGCGGATGATTGGTGCGCGGATCGATCAGCGTGCCACGGTCGAACGGCGTGAGAAATTCGCGATGCTCATAGGCGAACAACAGCTTGGTGCTTTCGCCGAACCAGGCCAGCGACGGGGCGATCAGGGTTTCACGATGGGTGCCGAAATTGCGCCAGTAATCTTCGTCTTCGTGATCGAGCACCATGCGGTAGGCCAGCCCGGAATCGCCCAGCGGGCCTGTGCTGTCGAAGGTGCCGCCGCTGCCGTTCTTGCCCTCGCCATAGGTCGAACCGCGCAAGGTCAGGGCGTTGTATTGCGTCAGTTCAGGCTTCTTGCTGACCAGGTTGACCACGCCGCCCGGGTCTTGAATGCCGTACAGCAATGAGGCCGGGCCTTTGAGTACTTCAACCCGATCGACGGTGGCGTTCATGCCGCGACCCTGCACGATCGGCATGCCGTCGCGCATGATCGAGCCGTTGCGATTATCACCGAAACCGCGAGTCATCACCGAATCCTGCGTGCTGCCCAGGGTGTTGCCCTGAGTGATGCCGCTGACATTGGCCAGCGCATCGTCAAGATTGCGCGGCGCCTGATCGCGGATGACCTGTGCCGGAATGACGTTGACGGTCTGCGGGGTTTCCTGGAGCGAGGCCGAAGAGCGCATCACCGAACTGGTTTCCGGCGGCTGGTAGCTCATCGATTCGTTGCGCATCGAAGTGATGGTGGTGGCACCGAGGTTCAACGCGCCTTCGGTGGGTTTGGGCTCCAGCGCCAGCGTGTGGCTATCGGTGCGCCGGAAATTGAGGCCGGAGCCGCTGAGCAGGCGTTGCAGGGCCTGTTCGGCACTCATCTGGCCATTGACGGCCGGCGCGGTGAGGCCGTACGGCGCTTCGTCGGTGTAGACCACGCTTTGCCCGGTGACGCGGCTGAAGTCGTTCAGGGCTTGCGGCAGTGGCTTGGCGGCCAGCGAAAAGTTGAACTGCTTCTGCGTCTGGCTGCTGACAGTTTCGGCGGCAAGCGCCACGCTCATAGGCAACAACGCCAATGCCGAAAAACTCAATGCCGACACGCCCAACCACTGTTTGACCGAACCCGATTTTGCCCTGGACTTCATGACTCAATGACCTGTGTAGAACCGCAACGGATGCGAATGACTCGCAGTTTCAGTCACTACACGGATGGGGCTCGGGTTTACCTCACCACAAATCTGAAAATATTTTTGCAGATCAAAAGATCGCAGCCTTCGGCAGCTCCTACAGGAGATCGCATTCCAATGAGCTGCCGAAGGCTGCGATCTTTTGATTGCTGCCTCAGCGCAAAATAATCAGATGCCCCAGCACCTGATGCTGCTCAAACCCCAATACCCCTTGCAGAGAATTCAAAACAGCCTGCGGATCCTTGCTCGGAAAACTGCCACTGACCTTGCGCGCCGCCAGCTCATCGTTGAGCAAGACAATCCGCCCCGGGTAATAACGCCGCAGATCCTCGACCACGTCCGCCAGCGTCGATTTGTAGTACGTCAGCCAACCCTGACGCCAGGCCAGTTGCGCCTCGCTGTCCACCGCGTGAAGCTTTTGCGTCGAGCCTTCGCCGTAAGCAACCTGCTGACCGGCGGTGAGAATCTGCTGTTCGCCACCGCGATCCGCCGTCACCCCCACGCGCCCGGACAACACCGTGACCTGCGCACCGTGAGGTTGCAAACGCACTTCGAACTGCGTGCCGAGCACCCGCGCCTCGCCCTTCTCGGCCTCGACCACAAACGGCTCGCCGGTGTGCGTAACCGTGAAAAACCCGGCACCGCGACGCAACTGGACATGCCGCTCGCCACGACTGAAATCCACGGCAATCGCACTGTCGCCATCCAGCGTCACTTGCGATTGATCGGCCAAGGTTACGGTGCGAATTTCACCGGGTGCCGAGACATAATCCGCGCCCAGATCATCAATCCAGCGCTGCGGTTGCCAACCCGTGCCGAGGCTGACCATCAGCAACAGACACGCCGCCATCGTCAGTGCCCCCGACCAACGCAAAAGCGGCGAATGACGCGGGCGATCCATCGCATCGATATAGCCCTGCAACGCCGAAGCCTCTTCATCGGCCAGCATGCGCGCCGGGCCTTCACTCAGCTCCCAGAGCACCTGCGCCTGCGCATAAGCCTCGGCATGCGCCGGATCAGCCCGTAGCCATTGGCTGAAGGTCAATTGATCGCCGGCGCTCGGCCCATCATGTAACAGGCTCAGCCAGGCAAACGCGGCCTGCTCTTGCGCGGGCGTCGGAACGACGGAATCGGATGGCTTCACGGTGCTTTCCCTGGCAGGCGTGGCGCGGGTTCGCGCAGGCTGGCCTTGCAGGCCTCGAGGGCGCGCATCATATGTTTTTCCACGGCACTTTGGGACAGGCCCATGGCCTTGGCGATGTCCGCGTACTTGCGGCCGTGGATGCGATTGAGCAAAAAGATCTGCCGGGTGCGCTCGGGCAACGCACGCAACGCCGCTTCGACATGGCGCAGATCATTGCCCGCTTCCAGCGCCGCTTGCGGTTCACTGCCGTGGCTGTCTGGAGCGTCCGGTTGCCAGCCTTCGTTGACGCGCGTGCGCGTGCCTTCGCTGCGCAGGTGATCGATGGCGATGTTGCCGGCGCAGCGCAAAAGGTAGGTGCTGAGTTCTTCGACCTGCACCAGCGGCCGCCGCCAGAAACGCAAAAACAGATCCTGCACCAGATCCGCCGCCGTCGCTCGGCAACCGACGCGGCGGTTCACCAGCGCTTCCATTTGCGAACGCTGGGACAAAAACACCTGAAGAAAATGCGCACGCGCCCCGCGCGGCTCGTCGTCGCGGGATTCCGGCGGCAGGCCGATCAGCACCTCAGCACTGCGCCCATGCGGCGACCGGGCTGGCCAGCAGACTGACACCGGCCAGCGCCAATGCGAAACGCGGGCGATACGGCAGCAACAACACCAAGGCCAGGGCGCTGAGCATCAGCACGGCGAACCAGTCGACCAGACCGAAACTCCAGCCGTTCGCCGAGATGGCAGCCCACAGCGACAGACACAGCAAGAGCCAGCCAGCAATTTTCAGCGCCTGACGACGCGAGACGGAAAGTTTTTCGCCGAGCAATTCATCGTGGTGGCGAGGCATCGACAAGCACAACACGGTGAACCCGGCGTAGGTTAGCAACAAAGGCAAAAGCATTAATTCGCCCCTTGCTCAAGGGTGATCGGCCGGGGCTTTTCGCGGCGAGGCTTTTTTACGCTGACAGGGCTGCCGGCGCGCTGCATTTTCCACGCGGCCCAAGCCAGAAACACACCGCTTGCCAGGCACGTCAGATCAAACCCGGCCAACACCCAATCGCCCCGCATCAGGGCGGCGCCGAGGTTCCAGGGGGTGGTCAGCGCATTGATCAGCGGCACCGCAAAAAACAGTGCGGCGCTCAGGGTGAGTTGCTCGACCCAGGCCTTTCGTCCCGGACGCAGCAGCGCGTGCAGCACACTCAACCCCCAAGCGATAAAGAACGCATTCACTTCCCAGTCCGCACGCCCCACCAGGCTCACCGGCAGCAGTCGATTGGCCAGGAAGAATACGGCCACCGCCGCGACCAGCCCGGCCATGCTGGCGATGTTCAGCACTTCAACCAAGCGCAATTCAAATGGCATCACGCCGCTCTTGGCATGTTTGAGCTGACGCTTGCCGAGCCAGATCACCAGTCCGGTGCCGATCATCGCTGTACCCGCCAGCCCGCAGATGAAGTACAGCCAGCGCAGCACCGGCCCGGCGAAGTGGCCCATGTGCAAACCATAGAACGCGCCACCCACCGCCATCGCCAGCGGCTGGTCCGGTGTGCTGCCGAGCATCTGCCCGGTCACACCGTTGAAGGTCACGGCCCTACCGAAATCATGCACGACACTGTCGCCGGCACGGGCCAGCACCACCGTCGCATTGGCATCGCCCGGATTGCTCACCGACAGGCGCGCCGTGTGGCCGCCCGACCATTGCTCGCTGGCCTTGCTCAACAGCGGCGCCATCGCCGCCAACGGTGCCGCGATGTCGGCGCGTTCCGGGGTTTTCGAGGCGGGGAAAACTTCGTCATAAAATTTGCGCACGTCACTGCCGTATGAAGCGACGATGCTCGCCGGCATGACCATCGACATGAAAATCACCAGGCTGCTGTAGGTGATCATCAAGTGAAACGGCAGCACCAGCACACCCACCGCGTTATGCCCGTCAAGCCAGGAGCGCTGACCCTTGCGCGGGCGGAAGGTGAAGAAGTCCTTGAAGATTTTCTTGTGGGTGATGATTCCGGTGATCAGCGCAACGAACATCACCATGGCCGCTATCGTCGACAGCCAACGGCCCCACGGATAAGGCATTTGCAGTTGAAAGTGGAAACGGTAGAAGAACTCGCCCCCCATGCTGTCGCGACCCTGCACCTCGGCGCCGGTTTGCGCGTCGAGGGTTTTCGCTTCGAAACGGCCGCGCTCACCGGGATTGGCTGGCGCTTGCTGCCAGCGCACGGTCAGGCCAGGGTCACGGGCATCGGGCAAATCGATCAGCCAGCGCGAAGCGCCCGCCGCGTGTTGTTGCAGATAATCCTGGGCCAGCGTCAGGCTGGTCTCGGCACTCACCGATCGCGCGGGGATTTCCGGCTGCATCCAATGGCTGATTTCATCTTTGAAATAGGCCAGCGTCCCGGTCAGGAAAATCGCGAACAGCAACCAGCCGAACAACAGTCCGGTCCAGGTGTGCAGCCAGGCCATCGCCTGACGGAAGCCCTCTTTCATGCCAGCCCCAATCCACGCGCCGCGCCGGAGATGGTCGCCAGAATCACGCTCGGCACCAGCAAGCCGACCCAAGCCGACCACGCTGTGCGGCAGGCAAAACACCAGAGCACGGCCACCAGGTAGACCAGAAAGGAAATGGTCATGCCTGTCACCACCGCTTCGGCGCGGCTCAACGGCAGCCAGAGCGTCAGGGTGACACTGGCCAGCGCCGCAACGAGATAGCCGCCAAACACCGCCGCCAACACCCGTGAGGTGACGGCCAGACGATAGGACATGGGAAGTGTGGCGAGTTTGCCTTTCATGTTTCGACCCTGAAACGAAAAACGTCCGGCCGATCAGCCGAACCTACAAGCGAGCAATATTAATGATAAATATTCTCATACGCAAAAGCATCTGATTGCCGGTTAAGCATTTCGCCCCTTACAATGCGAACAGTTCTTGTTCTCTAACGCATACTCTCTACCGCGCCATCAAGCGCCCGGAGTAATACCGTTGTCCTCCGCCCATCCCGTCGAAACGCTCTATCAGGCTCATCACAGCTGGCTCACTGGCTGGCTGCGGCGCAAACTCGGCTGCCCGGACAGCGCGGCGGATCTGGCGCAGGACACGTTTATCAAGGTGCTGACCGCCCGCGAACCGCCGGTGATCATCGAGCCGCGCGCCTTTCTGACGACCCTGGCCAAGCGCGTTCTGTTCAATCATTACCGCCGTCAGGATCTGGAACGCGCTTACCTCGACACCTTGGCGCAGATGCCGGAAATGGTCGCGCCGTCGGAAGAACACAAGGCGATCATCCTGCAAACCCTGATGGAGCTGGACGAGTTGCTCGATGGTTTGCCGCGTCAGGTCAAACGCGCCTTTTTGCTGGCGCAGGTCGATGGCCTGACTTATCCACAGATCGCCGCTGAACTGGCTATCTCCGTGGCCACGGTCAAACGGCATCTGAACAAAGCAGCGATGCGCTGCTACTTCGCCCGATGAACCGCGCGGCGGATTTCTCCTCACAGGTGGCCGAGCAGGCCGTGCACTGGCTGATGGAAATGCAGCAGGGCGCACTCTCGCCACGCCAGCAATTGGCAATGCAACAGTGGCTGGATGCGCACAGCGAACACCGGCGCGCGTGGGAACACATTCAACGGGTCAACCAGCGCTTGCGCGGAGTGTCTTCGCCGCTGGCGCATGCGGCGTTGAACGGGCCGAAGTCCGGCAGCCGTCGTCAGGCGCTGAAGCTGCTGCTGATTCTTGGTGCCGGCTCGGCCGTCACCTGGGGCATGCGCGAGCACAATCCCTTGCCGTCGCTACTCGCCGATTTCCGCAGCCCGATCGGGCAACGGCGCAAAGTGGCGCTTGGTGCCGGCGATCAGTTGCAACTCAACACAGCCAGCGCGGTGGATGTCGACACTTCGGCACGACTGATCCGTCTGCTCGAAGGCGAAATCCTCCTGACGGCGGCGCAATCCTTCGAAGTACAAACGGCTCAGGGCATTTTGAAAACGCAGGGCGCACGCCTCAACGTGCGTCAGTTCGCTGATCACACGCAGGTCGCGCTGTTTGAAGGCCGGGTCGAACTGAGTACAAGCGGGCGCGCGCCGATGCTGCTGCCGCTCGCACGCCAACTGAGTTTCACCTCGACCGCCGTCAGCGAAGCCAGACCATTGGACGCCAACAGCGGCGCCTGGGCCGACGGCATGCTGGTGGCCGCGCACATGCGTCTCGGTGACTTCCTCGATGAACTTGGCCGCTACCGTCGCGGACAACTCAATTGCGACAAGAAAGTCGCCGATTTGCTGATCTCCGGCACGTATCCACTGGATGACAGCGAGCGGATTCTTGATCTACTGGAAATCAGTTTGCCGGTGAAGGTGAAGCGCTTTACCCGCTACTGGGTGACCGTCGAAGCGCGGGTTTGAGGAGCAAGATCAGAAGATCGCAGCCTTCGGCAGCTCCTACAGAAGATATGCATTCCAAATGTTGGAGCTGCCGAAGGCTGCGATCTTTTGATTTTGAAAAATAAATGAGCCGTTTTTCAGATCTGGCGTGACAGAGAAGGAAAGCCCCCTTGATTCAACCTTCTCAGGATCATCCACCATGCACCCCACTCGCCTCACGCCACTGGCTCGCAGCCTGCGCAATCTCGTTCTCGGCGCCAGCCTGAGCTTCAGCGCCCTGCCCGCCGCGCTGGCCGCCGCGCTGGCCGCCGATGCCAAGGCCTATCACATCGCGCCATCGTCGCTGGAGAACGCCCTCAACCAGTTTGGCCGTGAAGCGGGCGTGCTGATTTCGTTTGGCTCGCAAGTCACCAGCGGCGTGCAAAGCCGTGGCCTGGAAGGCAGCTATACGCCCGAGCAAGGTTTGAATGCATTGCTTGCAGGCACCGGTCTGCAAGCGCGCGCCGAAGGCAACAATGCGTTCAGCCTGCAACCGGTGGCGGATGCCGCGCTGGAGCTGGACACCTCGAAAGTCGTCGGCGACTGGCTCGGTGATGCGGCGCAGATCAACGTCTTCGAACATCCCGGCGCGCGCGATGTGATCCGCCGCGAAGAGTTCGAACGCCAGGGCGCCACTCAGGCGCGTGATGTACTTAACCGTATTCCCGGCGTCAACGCTCCGGAAAACAACGGCACCGGCAGCCACGACATGGCGCTGAACTTCGGTATCCGTGGCTTGAACCCGCGACTGGCGGCACGCTCGACGGTGTTGATGGATGGCATTCCGGTGCCGTTCGCGCCCTATGGCCAACCGCAGTTATCGTTCGCGCCGATCAGCATGGGCAACATGGATGCCGTGGACGTGGTGCGCGGCGGTGGCGCGGTGCGGTATGGCCCACAGAACGTCGGCGGCGTGGTCAACTTCGTGACCCGGGCGATTCCCGACGAGCCGACGGTCAAGGGCGGCTTCCAGACTGAAACCAGCCCATCGTCCAGCCACGACGGCTTCAAGACCAGCGCCAACCTGCTGGCGGGCGGCACCAACGAAAATGGTCTGGGCGGCGCGTTGCTGTACTCCGGCACGCGCGGCGGTGACTGGCGCGAGCACAGCGACACCGAGATCGACGACCTGATCCTCAAGGGCAAATACCAGCTCGACGAAGCCAACAGCTTCAACGCCATGGCCCAGTATTACGAAGGCAAGGCCGACATGCCGGGCGGTTTGAACGTCGCCGATTACGACGCTGATCCGTACCAGTCGACCCGGCCGAAAGACCAGTTCTGGGGCCGTCGCACCCTGTTCAACTTCGGCTATCGCTATCAGGAAGACCGCCGCGAATTCACCGCCAACACCTTCTTCACCAAAACCCTGCGCAGCGGTTATCTCGATCAGGGCACGTTCCTTTCGCTGTCACCGCGCGAGTATTGGGTGCGCGGTCTGGAAACCCGTTTCGCCCAAGGCTTCGACCTCGGCCCGAGCAGCCATGAAGTCGGCGTCGGCTACCGCTACATCAACGAGGCTGGTCACGAACTGCGCTATCGCACGCCGATCGCCAGCAACGAATACCCGACCACCAACAGTCGCAACGACCGCGATACCCGTGGCGGCACCGAAGCCAATGCGTTCTTCGTTGACGACCGCATCGACATCGGCAAATGGACGATCACCCCGGGCGTGCGTTACGAGATGATCGAATCGCAGCAGACCAACAACCTGACCAACGTCAAATACAAGGGCGACTACAACACCGCGCTGCCGGCGTTGAACGTGCTTTATCACCTGACCGACAGCTGGAACCTCTACGCCAACACAGAAGGCTCGTTCGGCAGCGTGCAGTACAGCCAGATGCCTAACCGCGTTACCAGCGGCGAAGTGAAACCGGAGAAGGCCCGCACCTGGGAACTCGGCACGCGCTATGACAACGGTGCGTTGCGTGCAGAGATCGGCGCGTTCCTGATCAACTTCGACAACCAGTATGAAAGCAACCAGACCAACGATTCGGTGATTGCCCGAGGCGAAACCCGTCACCAGGGCATCGAGACCAGCATCAATTACGCGCTGGATGACTTGAGCCCGGCACTCGCCGGTTTCGATGTCTACGCCAGCTACGCCTATGTTGACGCAACCATCCGCGAAGACGGGCCGAACAAAGGCAATCGCGTGCCGTTCTCCTCGAAACACAAAGGCACGATTGGCGTCGGTTACACCGAAGGGCCATGGAAGCTCAATCTGGACAGCAGCTTCCAGAGCGACCAGTTCGCCGACAACGCCAACACCTCGAAGGAAAGTGCTGATGGCAGCACCGGCAAAATCCCGGGCTACATGCTGTTCAGCAGCCGCGCGGGGTATGACTTCGGGCCGCAATTGTCGGATTTGAACGTGGCGGTGGGGGTTAAGAACATTTTCAACACGCAGTACTTCACGCGTTCGTTTGATGACAACAACAAGGGCAAATATGTGGGTGAGCCGCGGACAGTGTATGTGCAGACATCCGTTGCGTTCTGAGGATTGAAGAGCCCCTCACCCTAGCCCTCTCCCAGAGGGAGAGGGGACTGATTGGGGGATGCTTGCGAGGTACGCCGACCTGAACGTACTGTGCCGAATCCATAATCGACTCGACCTGAAACCGCTTCGTCGAATCCATAGTCGACTCGGTCTTTCAGGTCGATGTACAGCGCCAGACACCTCGGTCGGCCCCCTCTCCCTCTGGGAGAGGGCTGGGGTGAGGGTCCGCGGGTCATGGTCTACAGTAAAACTTCAAACCAACTTCACAAGGATCGTGAAGCATGCAAAATCGCCCCACCCTCGCCCAATTCGCCCGCCAGTTACGCGTCAATCAAACCGACTGCGAACACCTGCTCTGGCAAAAGCTGCGCTCACGCCAGATCGCCAATCTGAAATTTCGCCGACAGTTCCCCTGGCCCCCTTACGTGCTGGATTTTTACTGTGTAGAGCTGAAATTGGCGATTGAGCTGGACGGTGGTCAGCATTATGAAACGCCGGGAGTAATTCATGATCAGCGTCGAACGCACTATCTGCATCGAAAGGGCATTGAGGTCGTGCGTTTCAGTAATCTTGAGGTGATCCAGCAGATGGACAATGTGCTGGAGCAGATCATACGAATTGCGTCAGTTCGAAGATTGCCCTCACCCTAACCCTCTCCCAAAGGGAGAGGGAACTGATTGGGAGATGCTTGAGAAATACGCCGACCTGAAGGAACAGTGCTGAATCCATAATCGACTCGGTCTTTCAGGTCGATGCACCTCAGCTGGCTCTACTCCCGCTGGGCTATGGCTTGACCGAGGATGGTTCAGAAACTCATGGAATTGAAAGTACTTTGCCGAATCCATAATCGACTCGGTCTTTCAGGTCGATGTAACTCATAAGACACCTCGGTCGGCCCCCTCTCCCAGAGGGAGAGGGCTGGGGTGAGGGGCTGCTTTCTAATGCCCTGCGCAAAAACCGCCACAAACAAAAACGGGCCTGCATTCGCAGGCCCGTTCTCATTGGGTGGCTTATAAAATCAGCGTATCAACTGTTGATCGCTGCCTGTTCATTCTCGTCAAACTCTTCCGCCAACAGCTTGTCGTTGGCCTTGCCGGTGAATGGCACCACCGCGGCGCGTGGTTTACCTCGCAGTTTGCCGAAGAGGTGCTCCAGGGCGTGCTCGAGTTTTTCGGCAGCGCCGTCGATCGCCTGTTCCAGCGAATCGGCTTTGTGGGTCACGGAAATCGGTTGATGGCCTTTTGGCCGCGCTTCCAGTTGGCAGCGCAAGTCATGGGGACCTGGTTTGTCACCGTTCTCGTCGCTCAGGTGGACTTCGACACGGGTCAGGTCTTCTTCATAACGGTCGAGCGTGCTCTCAATGGTTGTACGTACCCACTCCTCCAGTCGTTTACTGCCTTGAACATGGTTATCGCTGTTGACTTGGATTTGCATAGTTCATCCCTTATTTCAGCTAGCTCGTGAGAGGCCTTGAGTTGAATTTCCTGACCTCCTGGTTACAACAATCGGCCCGACCGGCGAACATTTCAACCCCTGAAAAAAGATAAATATTCATTCGCAAAAAAAGCCGGACAACCGAGCAAAGCACTGGTAAGGTCGGGAGTTGGGTCGCCTCGCAACCCGGCAAAATTTGCTCACAATTGCCCGTCATTCAACGGATGCAAACTGCGAAAAATCCCCGCTTCCTCCACCAGCCAGTCATGCACGGCGCGCACGCCAGGATGGCTCAAGGCCCCCGGTGCATAAAGCAGTACGTAACGTTTGTGATTAGGCACCGACAGGCCAAACGGCACAATCAATGTCCCCCGCTCCAGCTCATCGTTAAGTAACGTGCGTCTGGCAATCGCCACGCCCATGCCGGCAATCGCCGCTTCGATGGTCAGGTGATTGCGGTTGAAGGTATGCCCACGCCGTACGTCGGCGCCCTCGAAGCCGATGGCGTTCAAATAGAATTCCCACTCTGCATATTCATAACTGCCCCGCCAGGCAGTGATGTCGTGCAGCAATGGAAAATGCACCAGATCCGCCGGCCCGTGCAGCGGCGGACGCCCACGCAACAGGCTCGGTGCGCACACCGGGAAAATCTGCTCGTCGAGCAAGGCTGTGGATAACAATCCCGGGTAACTGCCGTCGTTCAGATCAATCGCCAGATCGAAGTCACCTTCGTGCAACGGCACGCTGCTGTCCTCGGCGACCAGTCGTAGCTGGATGTCCGGATAGCGCTGTTGCAGGCGTGGCAATCGCGGCGTCAGCCATTTACTGAGAAACGACGGAATCGAGCGCACGCGCAAAATCCCGCTGATCATCCCGGCGTCGAGCCGACGCAATTCGGCATCGATGCTGCCGTACGCCTCATTGACGGTAATCGCCAAACGCTGCCCTTCGGCGCTCAGTTCAACACCGCGCGCCCGTCGATGAAACAGACGAAAGCCGAGGCGCTCTTCCAACTGCCGAATCTGCTGACTCACCGCCCCCGGCGTGATGTGCAGTTCCTCCGCACAACGGGTGAACGACAGGTGCCGCGCGGCACAGGAAAACACCTGCAGCCAGACATAGGTCTGGGCATGCAATTGACGACTCATCGTTTAGTCCTGCTAAAGGCTTACTTAGGAAGTTTCGTTAGTCACGTAGGACCGAGGTAGGCAGTATCGCCGACATTGCGCTTGTCCTACAAAAAATGGCAGCGATTCCTACTCCATTGCTTGTAAGGGTTTAGCATGGCTATCAGTGTTTTCGATCTATTCAAAGTCGGCATCGGCCCGTCCAGCTCCCACACCGTCGGCCCGATGCGTGCGGCGGCAACCTTCGCTCAGGCGCTGATCGATCAGCATCTGGTGAACGATGTGCGCCGTGTGGAAATCCGTTTGTACGGTTCGCTGTCCGCGACGGGCGTCGGTCACGCCACCGACCGAGCCACGGTCATGGGCCTGATGGGCGAATGGCCGGACAGCATCGATCCGTCGACCATCGATTCACGCATCCAGCAACTGCGCGAGACAGGCCAACTGTCCCTCGCCGGGCAAAGAGAAATTGCTTTCGACTGGCAGCGTGATCTCCTGCTGCTGGATGAGAGCCTGCCCTACCACCCCAACGCCATGTCGCTGACAGCCTTTGGCGAAACGGCCGAGCTGTTCGAGCAGACGTACTACTCGGTCGGCGGCGGTTTTATCATCGAAGCGGCGGAAGCCGAGTCCGGTGTGGCTCCGGCCGGCGACGTGGTGCTGCCATACGATTTCTCCAGCGCCGCCGAACTGTTGTCACTGTGCAATCAGCACAACCTGCGTGTGTCCGAACTGATGATGGCCAACGAGCGCGCATGGCGCACTGATGCGGAAATCCGTCAGGGCCTGCTGCACATCTGGTCGGTGATGCGTGAGTGCGTCGAACAGGGCCTGCGTCACGAAGGCATCCTGCCCGGTGGTCTGAATGTGCCGCGCCGGGCGGCGAAATTGCATCGCAGCCTGTTGGAAATCGGCAAGCCCAACGTGATTAGTTCAACGCTGTCGGCGATGGAATGGGTCAACCTGTTCGCCCTCGCCGTCAACGAAGAAAACGCCGCCGGCGGGCGCATGGTCACCGCGCCGACCAACGGTGCAGCGGGAATCATCCCGGCGGTTCTGCACTACTACATGAAATTCAATCCGGACGCGTCTGACGATGATGTCGTCGCTTTCTTTCTCGGTGCGGCCGCCGTCGGCATTCTGTGTAAGAAAAATGCCTCGATCTCCGGCGCCGAAGTCGGCTGTCAGGGCGAAGTCGGTTCGGCCTGCGCGATGGCCGCTGCCGGCCTCGCTGATGTGCTCGGCGCCACCCCGGAACAACTGGAAAACGCCGCCGAAATCGGCCTGGAACACAACCTCGGCCTGACCTGCGACCCGGTCGGCGGCCTGGTACAAGTGCCGTGCATCGAGCGCAATGCGATCGCCGCCGTGAAAGCGATCAACGCCACGCAAATGGCCCTGCGCGGTGACGGCAAGCACTTCATTTCCCTCGACCGGGTGATCCGCACCATGCGCGATACCGGCGCCGACATGCACGACAAATACAAAGAGACTTCACGGGGCGGCCTGGCTGTGAGCTGGGTGGAATGCTGAGGCGCATTCCCTGACCGCCCCGGCAGACCGCACCCGACGGTCTGCCAACCGTGAGCCCGAGCAAAAATAATAACGAGGCGATACCGATGACCGATGTACGTACACCTGCTGCCGAAAATCCCGCTGTAGATCGCACAAGCAAAACGGAAACGGCCCACAAGGGCTGGAGCAAATTCGACACAACCTGGATGCTTGGCCTGTACGGCACCGCTATTGGTGCCGGTACGTTGTTCCTGCCGATCAACGCCGGCGTCGGCGGTTTCTGGCCGTTGCTGATGCTCGCCGTACTGGCGTTTCCGATGACCTTTTTCGCCCACCGTGGCCTGACCCGTTTCGTCCTGTCCGGTCGCTCCGGAAACATCACCGAAGTGGTCGAGGAACACTTCGGCAGCGGTGCCGGCAAGCTGATCACGCTGCTGTATTTTTTCGCAATCTTCCCCATCCTGTTGGTGTACAGCGTGGCGCTGACCAACACCCTGAGCAGTTTCCTCGAACACCAGTTGCACATCGCCCCGCCGCCTCGGGCAATCCTCTCGCTGGTGTTGATTCTCGGTCTGATGGCGATTGTGCGCTGCGGCCAAAGCGTCATCGTCAAAGCCATGAGCGTGCTGGTTTATCCGTTTGTCGCAGCGTTGTTGCTGCTCGCGCTCAGTCTGATCCCGAACTGGAACGGCGCGTTTTTCGCCAGTGCTCAAGAGGCGATGCCGATGTCGGTGTTCTTCAAGACTATGTGGCTGGCAATCCCGGTGATGGTGTTCTCGTTTAACCATTCGCCGATCATCTCCGCGTTCGCGGTGGATCAGAAACAGCGCTACGGCGAGCAGGCCGAAAGCAAGAGCAGCGGCATCCTCGCCATGGCTCACGGCATGATGGTCGTCACGGTGATGTTCTTTTGCTTCAGTTGTGTACTGGCGTTGTCGCCGGCGGATCTGGCTGCGGCGAAGGCGCAGAACATTTCGATCCTGTCGTACCTGGCCAACCATTTCCAGACCCCGGTCATCGCTTACGCCGCGCCGTTGATTGCGCTGGTGGCGATCACCAAATCCTTCCTCGGCCACTACATCGGCGCCAGCGAAGGCTTCCAGGGCATGATCGTGAAAAGCCTGCGCAGCCGTGGCCGGGTGATGTCGGTGAGCTGGCTGAACCGCGCGACCGCCGTGTTCATGATCCTCAGCTGCTGGGCCGTGGCGACCTTCAACCCGAGCATCCTCGGCATGATCGAAACCCTCGGCGGGCCGGTGATTGCCTGCCTGTTGTTCCTGATGCCGATGTACGCCATCCGCCGCGTGCCAGCCTTGCGCCAGTATTCGGGGCAGGTGTCCAACGTGTTTGTGGTGCTGATCGGCCTGATTGCACTGTCAGCGATCATCTACTCGGTTCTGCCCTGAAAACGGGCTGTTAAAAAAAGGCGAGCCCAGCGGCTCGCCTTTTTTATGCCCGTGTTCATTGTTCGACAATTTTCCCGGCATGCCCCTTGCTATATCCCAAAGGAGGCAAACGGAAATTGCATACCTCAGCGAACGAGATGCCAGTGATCCGGTTTGGCGAACCAACCCGATCACGGCCGGTCAACAACTGCACGTTCAATCAGGCGGTGACGCATCATGGACAATCCTTTTCAGATCATTACCGATGCCTTCGCGCCGGACTATCAGATCAACCTGAGCATTCAGGGCCTGGACGGCAGCATCATGCTGACCCTGTCCAACAGCGGCCGAATCGTCGCCAAACGCATGATCAGCGCCGAGCAGCGCAACGATCCCGTGCGCCTCAAGCGTCTGGTGCAAAGCATTCAATTCGGCATCGCTATCGAACAGGGTCACAGCGCCATGGCGATACTCGAAGCGATGACCAGCGGCGACGGGCTGACCCCGCCACCGCCACGCGTCATCGGCCAGCCAAGACCGGCAGCCGGGCTTTAAAGCTCGCCCTTCTCGACTTCGGGATGCTCGCTGGAACCCGTACCCAGTGTGCGCTGCGGTTTTTCGATCTTCACCGACGGAAATTGCGACGACGCGTAACGCACCACCAGAATCGACAACGCCAGCAGCAGAATCCCGCCGCACAGATAGATGATGCCCATGTCCGGCGGGTTGTGGTGCGAGACGTTGGAGATCAGCAAACGGGTCAGCGCGGTGATCGCCACGTAGATCAGGAAGCGCACCGGCATGTGGTTGGTCTTGAAGTAAATCCCGACCATCGCGCCCAGTTCGAGATAGATGAACAGCAACAGAATGTCATCGATCTTGATGTGGCCTTCCTCGAGCATCCCGAGAAACTCCATCACCGCCGCATATGCCGTCACCGCACCGATGGCAAACAGCGCCAGATAGTGGAAGGTCTCGACGAACAGGTTGCCCAGGGACTCGGCCAGTTGATGCACGTTTTGCCGCAGTTTCTCGGCCCAGTTGATTTTCACGATGATGTTCCTTAGCCCGATTCGAGCGGATGATGCGTGTTGGACGTGACGGTTTTCTGCACGTAACGGTTTTCATGCAGAAAAGAGGCCACGCCATCATGGCGAGACGCCGCCAAACCCGCGCCGTGGCGTTTGGTCGCACCGCTGTGCTTTTGTGGGAGCGAGCCTGCTCGCGAATGCTGCGACACGGTCTCCCTGACAAACCCGAAATCCGGTCTACATTAAAAAGCCACTACCCATGGCGCTGGGATTCGCTTATCCTTTTCGCTGTATATGGATACAGTAGTCGTCAAGACAACTTAACGTGAAGGCATGTGAGGTGGTGAATGGCCGTCGAAGTGGTATACCGCAGCAGCCGAGATCTGGAGCGCTTGTTCATGGATAAAGCCGAAGCTGACCGTCATGACAAAATGCTCGAACTGGCCGAATATCTGGCCGATGTGCTGCAAAAAGCCGTTCCGTCCCTGACTGAACAGCAAGTGGAAGAAGCCGGGATCTACATGGCGAAGAATCGCGATGTGTTCGCCCGGGCGTTCAAGAGCCAGCCTGATGCACTGTCAGAGCTGATCAATGCACCGGCCGAAACGGTCGAGAATGCTGAAGCTGCAGAACCTGCTGAAGCGCCGGCCAAGCCTGCCAAAGCGGCAAAAGCTGCAAAGTAAGCGATGCCCGAATTGAATAGGCCCTGAGTCGAATGGCTCAGGGCCTTTTTCATGCCTGTGAAACTCAGCGATACAAAACTTTCTCCGCCAACTCGTCGGCCACCCGCGCCGGCGAGCGTTTCTCTGCCTGTGCATGGGCAAATACTTCGGTGAGTCGAGAGCTGATCTTCGACAGATGTGCGGTAATGGTGGTCAATTCTTCGCCGCGATGCTTGAGCGAAACGTAGATCAGGCCTCCGGCATTGATCACATAATCGGGGGCATAAAGAATGCCGCGGCGCTCCAGTTGATCGGCCACATCCAGATGTGTCAGCTGGTTGTTGGCAGAGCCTGCCACTGCCGAACAGCGTAATTGCGTGACGGTATGGCTGTTCAAAACTCCGCCCAGACCGCACGGCGCGAGGATGTCACATGGCGTGCTGAGCAATGCATCGTTGGCAATCGGATGCGCGTTGAGCTGTTCCATCGCCAGTTGCACCTTGCCGTGGTCGATATCGCTGACCAGCAACTCAGCCCCGGCAGCGTGCAGTTGCTCGGCCAAGGCGAAACCGACATTGCCCAGGCCCTGAATCGCGATGCGCAAGCCTTCGAGGTTATCGCTGCCCAGCCGAGCCATCGCCGTTGCGCGAATGCCGGCAAACACCCCCATGGCTGCATGCGGTGCCGGGTCGCCGGCCGAGGTGGTACTGGTGACATGCTGGGTCTGTTGGGCGATGCAATCCATGTCCGCCACTGAAGTACCGCTGTCGATGGCGGTGATGTAGCGACCGTCGAGCTGATTGATGCAGCGGCCAAACGCTTCAAACAGTGCGCCACGGTTTTCCACATGAACCGGACGCACGATCACCGCCACCCCGCCGCCCTGCTCCAGACCCGCCAGCGCGGCTTTGTAGCTCATGCCCTGAGCGAGGCGAATGGCATCTTCGACGGCAGACTCGTCATTGGGATAGGCAAGGTAACGACATCCGCCCAAGGCTGGCCCGAGGCGACTGTTATGGATGGCAATGACCGCCTTCAACCCGGAGACCGGGTCGACGCTAAGGTGCAGCGATTCCAGGCGAGTGCTTTGCATGAGCGCAAACATCGTTGGGCTCCCGAATCACTTCTTGTAGAACGCCAGTATAGGCCTGCGCCTGAAAATTGCTGGAGCGCGCCGGAATAAGCGCCCGAGCAGACAGCGGCTTTGCGACATAACCGTAAAACTGCGCGGCGGGGTACTGGACGAATGGCACGGACCGGGCTAAAACGAGGCATTCTCCGGAGATTTCGATGAGTGCGCGTCAACGTTTTTTCGAGTGTCTGCACCGTTCACCGCCCGCGCTGTTCGAAGCCGCGCTGTGGATGGCGGCCGAGCACGAAAAAGCGGTCGATCCCGAAGCGCTGTTGCAAGAATTCAAGGATCTGCAACAGCGAGTCAGTTACGGTTTACCAATGCTGCCGGTCAGTGAGCTGGCCCAACCTTTGTTACGCCGCATGACCGATCTGGGCTTCGCACAGGACGACTTTCTGCCGTTGCGCCCACAGGCTGCGTTGCTGCATAAAGTGTTGCAGACCCGTCGTGGGCAACCGTTGACACTGGCGCTGATCGCACTGGAACTGGCACGCAGCCTGGAAATTCCGCTGGTCGGGGTCAACTTTCCCGGGCACTTCCTGCTGCGGGTGCCCGGTGCCGATCACTTGCTCGATCCGTGTGGCGGCCGGCGTTTGTATCCCAATGATTGTCGCGAGCTGTTGCAGCGCCAGTATGGACCGAACATGAAGCTCAACGCCGAGCATCTGCTGACCGCCACACCGCAGCAGATGCTCCAGCGCCTGTCGCGCAACCTGCGACAGTTGCACCTGACCCATGATGACTTTATTGCTGCGCTGATCGATGCCGAGCGCGTCCTCGAGCTGGGTGACGCCGGCGCCGCTGATTACCTGGCCCGAGCCAGTCTTTATCAGCGGCTCGACTGTCCGAATGCCGAGCGCTTCGATCTGGAGCATGCGCTGCTGCTCAGCGATGATCCGATTCAGCGGCTGCGCCTGACAGAACGCCTCAGCCACCTGCCGCCCAACTCCGTCGTCCACTGAATACCTTGTGGGAGCTAGCCTGCCAGCGAAGCAGGCGACTCGGTCTTTCAGCTAAACCGCGTTATCGTTCTTCGCTAGCAGGCTAGCTCCCACAGGAGATTGCACTGAGTCAGTGGGCGAACGCACCTGAATAATCAGCAACGCAGCAATCACCGCCGGGATCGCGCAGAAGAAGAAAATCTGCGCCACCGGAATGTGCATCGCCAGCAGCAGGCTGCCGAACAGCGGCCCGAGAATCGAACCGAACCGTCCCACGCCCAATGCCCATCCAGTGCCGGTCGCACGCACATGCGCCGGGTAAAAGTTACTGGCAAACGCATTCAGTGTCAGTTGCCCGCCAATGATGCAGAACCCGGCGGCAAACACGCAGGCCACCAGATACCGCGGATTGTCATGATTAAGTCCGAGCAGAATCGTGCACAGCGCCGCGCCCGCCAGCACCGCTGACAACAGACGCACCTTGCGCTTCAAGCGATCGGCGAACCAGGCCATGCAAATCGCGCCCAACGTACCGGCGAAGAGGAACATCGACGTTACCAGATTGGCTTCGTTGAGTTTCAGGCCACTTTCCAGCAGCAGCGTCGGCAGCCAGCTAATCATGAAATACAGCAGAATCAGGCTGACGAAAAACGTCGCCCAGATCAGCAAAGTCGGCCGCGCGTAACCGTTGCGGAACAACTCGACCACCGTCAGCTTGCTGCCCTGCTCGCGTTCGTTCTGTTCGAGGCTGGCAACGGGCGGTTGCCAGTCCGGCAACATCCGCGCGGTGACTTTGCGCAGTCGCGCATACGGCGGCGCATCACGCAGCAGGCGTGGCAGCGACTCCGGCAGCATCCACCACAGAAACGGAAACAGCAGCAACGGCGTGACGCCACCGGCGAGGAACACCGCTTGCCAACCGAATTGGTCGATGAACCCTGCGGCGACGAAACCACCGGCTGCCCCACCGAATGAAAAGCCACAGGCCGCCAGCGTCACCATCAAGGTGCGCAAACGCGGTGGTGAGTATTCCGACATCAACGCCATTGCACTGGGCATCGCCCCGCCCATGCCGATGCCGCAGATGAAGCGCGCGATCATCAGCGTATTGAGCGAATCGGCGAAGACCATCAGCACGGTCAGCGTGGCGTAGATCAGTACGCAAGCAAGCAGAATCCGTCGCACGCCAAAGCGATCGGCCAGCGGCGTAACCGCCAGTGAACCAAGGGTGAGGCCAAGCAGGTTGGCACTGAATACCGGGCCGAACGCCGATTTTTCCAGGCCCCAATCCTGCGCCAGAGCAGGTACCACGTAACCGAGCACCTGGGCGTCGTAGCCGTCGGTGACCAGCAACAGCGCGAGCAGGATCAACAGTAACCACTGATATCGGGACACAGGACGGGCGTCGAGTGCCGCCCGGAAGCTGGCAATCTGGTTGTGCATCGCAAGGTACCTGTTTGTTTTTATGATTTTGGGCTAGTTCAACGCCGAACCTTGTGGGAGCGAGCCTGCTCGCTCCCACAAGGTGAATTACGGTGTATCGGGTTGGTTGGCGGGATGCGCCTTGATGAACGCCGGATGCTCAGCCGCCAGTGCAGCCACACGACGGATTTTCGGATAAGCCTCGAGACTGACGTTGAACCGCTCTGCCGCATACAACTGCGGAATCAGGTACACATCTGCCACGCACGGCCACTCGCCGAAACAGAAGCCTTCGTCACCGATCAACTGTTCCACCGTCGCCAGCCCCTGGCCTATCCAGTGGCTGATCCACTCGACCACCTGCGGCTCGTCCTGCCCCGACTGCCGCAGGCGGTTGAGCACGCTGACATTGTGCAGCGGATGCACATCGCAGCCGATCACCGCCGCCACGCCGCGCACATGGGCACGGGCGACAAGGTCTTCCGGCAACAGTGGCCGTTGTGGATAACGTTCCTCCAGGTACTCGATGATCGCCGGCGACTGGATCAACAACGCGCCGTCCTCGGTGCGCAAGGCTGGCACCCGGCCCTGTGGATTGATCGCCAGATACGCCGCTTGCCGATGCTCGCCACCCGGCGGCGCGATCAGATTGACCGGCAACGCGTGATAGTCGAGCCCCTTCAGCGCCAGCGCGATTCGCACCCGGTACGACGAGGTTGAACGGTAATAGGTATAGAGATCCATATGCCGCTCCTGTCAGCGCGCCGCCAGCACTTTGCCGCGGCATTCGCCGAAGCCGATCGAAGCAAAACCATCACGGGCACAACGTGCGCGCAGAATGATTTCATCACCGTCCTCGAGGAATTTACGCACCTCGCCAGAGGCCAGTTCAATCGGCTTTTTGCCGCCCTCGGTGATTTCCAGCAGACTGCCGAACTGACCGTTTTCCGGACCGGACAAGGTGCCCGAACCGAACAGGTCACCGGCCTGCAACTGGCAACCGTTGACGCTGTGGTGCGCAACCATTTGCGCGACGGTCCAGTACATGTAGCGCGTGTTGCTCAAGGTCAGGCGATGGGCCGGCAGGTTCTGCTCGCGCATGGCTTCGGTGAGCAACAGCACTTCCAGTTCGATGTCGAAGGCACCACCGTCCTGATCACGCTTGTCGAACAGATACGGCAGCGGCTGCGGATCACCTTCAGGACGCTTCGGTTGCGCGGCGCGGAATGGCGCCAGCGCTTCCGCCGTCACCACCCATGGCGAAACACTGGTGATAAAACTCTTCGACAGGAACGGGCCCAGCGGCTGGTATTCCCACGCCTGAATATCACGCGCCGACCAGTCGTTGAGCAGGCAAAAACCGGCGATGTGATCGGCCGCATCACCGATGGCGATCGAGTCACCCATCTCGTTGCCCTGACCGATCCAGATGCCCAGTTCCAGCTCATAGTCGAGGCGCGCGCACGGGCCGAAAGTCGGCTCGCTCTGACCGGCCGGCAAGGTCTGACCTTTCGGACGACGCACGTCGGTGCCGGAGGCGCGAACAGTAGAAGCGCGGCCGTGATAGCCGATCGGCACGTGCTTGTAGTTCGGCAGCAACGGATTATCCGGACGGAACAGTTTGCCGACGTTCTGCGCGTGCTCGATGCCCACGTAGAAATCGGTGTAGTCACTGATGCGCGCCGGCAGATGCAACTGGCAATCGGCGGCCAGTGGCAGCAGTTTCGCGCCTTGGGCTTCGATGTTGCCGCGATGCGTGCTGCCTTCACTGAACAGTTCCAGCAGACGCTCTCGCAAGGCCACACGAGCGTCGCGACCGAGTTCGAAGAATGCGTTCAACTGGCCGCCGTGCATGGCTTCGACGGCACTGCGCGCAGCACCGTCGAACAGCCCGGCTTCCAGCGCCACTTGCAGATCAAAAATCTGATCGCCGATCGCCACGCCTGCACGCGGCGCCGAACCGTTGCTGCTGAACACACCCAGCGGCAGGTTCTGCAGCGGGAAATCGGTGTGGCCGTTGGCCGAAGCGACCCAACTGCGGGTGATGGAAGTTTGCGTCATGGGTTATCTCCGGGTCGGGTCGAACGTGGCGGGCAGCGTGGCCCAGCAAGCGTCGTAAGTGGTTTGCAGTTGCGGGCAGTCGAGGGCGAACCGGCTCGGGCGCAGCACCTGGCTGGTCTCGAACATGAAGGCCATGGTGTTGTCGATTTTTGCCGGTTTGAGCTCGGCATTGATCGCTTTGGTGCAGGTCTCACCGTCCGGGCCGTGTGCGCTCATGCAGCTGTGCAGCGAGGCGCCACCGGGCACGAAGCCTTCGGCCTTGGCGTCGTATTCGCCCTGGATCAAACCCATGAATTCGTTCATCAGGTTGCGGTGGAACCAGGGTGGACGGAAGGTGTTCTCCGCGACCATCCAGCGCGGCGGGAAGATCACGAAGTCGAGGTTGGCCAGACCGTGCACGCTGGTTGGCGAAGTCAACACAGTGAAGATCGACGGGTCCGGGTGATCGAAACTGACCGTGCCGATGGTGTTGAAACGGCGCAGGTCGTATTTGTACGGCACGTTATTGCCGTGCCAGGCGACCACGTTCAGCGGCGAGTGATTGAGTTCGGTGGCCCACAAATGGCCGAGGAATTTCTGCACCAGCGTGGTTGGTTGCTGCAGGTTTTCGTAGGCGGCGACCGGGCTCAGGAAATCGCGCGGATTGGCCAGACCGTTACTGCCGATCGGCCCCAGATCCGGCAGACGCAGCGGCGCGCCGTGGTTCTCGGCGACATAGCCGCGCGCTTGCGCGTCGAGCAGTTCAACGCGAAATTTCAGCCCGCGCGGCAGCACGGCGATTTCCAGTGGCGCGACTTCCAGCACACCCAATTCGGTGGCAATACGCAGACGGCCGAGTTGCGGCACCAGCAGCAGCTCGCCGTCGGCGTTGAAGAACACCCGTTCCATCGAACGGTTGGCGGCGTAGTTGTAGATGCTGATGCCGGACGGTTTTTCCGCACCGGAGTTAGCCGCCATGCTCACCAGACCGTCAATAAAATCGGTCGGCTCGGCCGGGATTTCCAGCGGATTCCAGCGCAGGCGATTGGGCGTCACTTCACCCAACGGGCCACCGGCCAGTTGTCGCTCCAGTTTGAGGAAGGCCGGGTGATTGGCCGACGGCTGAATGCGGTACATCCAGGTGCGTCGCGCTTCGCTGCGGGTCATGGTGAACGCAGTGCCGGAGAACAATTCGGTGTAGAGGCCGTACGGGGCTTTTTGCGGGGAGTTCTGGCCGACGGGCAGCGCGCCGGGCAACGCTTCAGTGCTGAATTCGTTGCCGAAACCGGACTGATACGCCAGCGCCTGAGCGGTTGAATCGAGGTTCATGGAGCCTCCTGAACAGGGAGTCGGCAGTGGCCCATCGCTCTGGCTCAGAGGTTTCGGCACGCCGGGGTTGTTATTATCGTAATTCGATTACGCATAACGTAATTTGCTCGCTATCCAGCGTCAAGCTATAAAGACGCCCATTCGTATCGGAACCCGGCCGCACCATGGAAAAAACCAGCGACAGCAATGGCAAACAGAAAGTCCGCTCCGCCGAGGTCGGCACCGACATCCTCAAGGCCTTGGCCGAGCTGTCGCCATCGACTTCGTTGTCGCGTCTGGCCGAACATGTGCAGATGCCGGCGAGCAAGGTCCATCGCTATCTGCAGGCGTTGATCGCCTCGGGTTTTGCCGAGCAGAACGCCGCCACCAACCACTACGGTCTCGGCCGTGAAGCGTTGCGCGTGGGCCTGGCTGCACTCAACAGTATGGACGTGCTGAAAATCGCCGCCCTGCCGCTGGCCGAACTGCGCGACGAACTCAACGAAACCTGCTTTTTGGCGGTGTGGGGCAATCAGGGCGCAACGGTCGTGCACATCGAACCGGCAGTGCGCGCGGTGACGGTGGTGACGCAACTGGGTTCAGTGCTGCCGCTGCTCAGTTCATCGACCGGACTGGTCTTCAGCGCCTACCTGCCGCATCGGGAAACCGACGATTTGCGCGAACTGGAAATCGCCGCTGTCGATCATCCTTTGAAGGACGAAAAAGCCTACGCGACGCTGTGTGAACAGATCCGCGAACGCGGTCTGCATCATGTGCATGGTTTGCTGATGCCGGGTGTGGATGCGTTGTCCGCACCGGTATTCAACGCCGTCGGCCAGGTCGCAGCGGTGCTGACCATCGTTGGCCCGACCTCGCTGTTCCACGCCGACGAAAACGGCCCGGCGGCGCAGCGGTTGCTGGCTGCGACGCGGGCCGTGAGCTGGCGGATGGGATTTGATGCGGACAGCCCTCCTGACGTCCGCTAGTCAGCACCTAGTCATGGCTTACAGCAAGACGGTTTTGCTGTCGCTCGCAGGTTCCTCTGCAAGGATATCTTCCAGCAATTCCTGGAAGCGCTCGTAGCCGAGTTTTTGACCAGTTGCCGAAGCAACCAGCCCGACAATGGTCTTGCTGTCACCCATTAATTGAATCAGGGTTTTCTGCGCTTTGGTCGCCTCCTTGCCGCCGGGAACCAGCGAATACAGATCGAGCAAGGCATCCTTGAAATTGTCGAACGCCGTGGCCCGGTCGCCATATCGGTAAGCTTCGGCGCCGTCCAGTACGTTCTTGGTGATCTGCACGACGGTGAGGGCCACGCCTACCGGTGGGATTACCAGACTGATCGCGCTTGCCGCCAAAACCGCAGAATCATAAGCCAGCTTGCCAATGATTTCGCTGAGACTGGTGGTTTGCGCGTCGACATCGGAAATAATTCGTTCAATGCGCTGGTTATAGCTCGAGCGCAGCGACAGCACTCGGCTGTTCAACTCAAGCACCGGAAGTTTTTCAGCGATATTGGTGAACTCGACATTGTTAATGAAAGTTCCCATGATCCGCTGATCCACATACTTCACTCGCTTATAGAAGTATTGGCCCAAGCCATTCTCCCTGATCGACTCAAAGAGCTGACTCAACGGGCGAAAATTCACACCGTCGGGGGCGTTTGGCGTGTAGAGAATCTCATTGATCTTGCCATTATTTATCAACCTGAAAACATACACCCCTTCAACCAGGCACCTCTTCACATGAAAATTGAATACTGCACTGTACGTGACATTTGAAACTGCCTCACCGTAAGGGGGAAAAGATGAAGAAGTCGGCTTATTAAAGCCCTCAACCAGCGCCAATAGTTGTCCACCCACGTCATGGGAAATCTCACCAGAGAAATAACTGGACAGCACTGCACGGTACATTTCCGCATATTGAATCTTAAAATGAGCTTCTCGCTTGAGCTGATAATCTGGATGCTGCAGATTCAAGTATTCAGCCCGCAACATTGCAATGTATTTTTCTCCCGGGCGCAAAGTCCTTGACCAACTCGACACCTGACGTATGTCCAAATTACGCAATTGTGGATGCTTGACGCCCACAGACAACCGAGGGTAGACACCAATAACACTGCCACCACGCTCTTGAGCATAAAAAGGCGTTTCCTTAATGATAAGCTGTGTGAGAGTAACTTTCTCCTTCTCACTTAACTCAATAAAAATCTCGTCCGGATTTACCTTTACGTTTTCCCCAAAGGTTTTCAATAGTTCTTCAATACGTTGTTTTATCAGGTCGTAACAGAATCGCTCATAGGTAATGACACCCGCTTCGCGCGTTCCGAGGGTGTAGAGCGCCTTCAGGTCGGTACTCAACCGAGCGAAAACCTGACGTGCCTCCCCGGCTGCATTTCGATAGGCCGCCGGATGCACGAGATCTTCCTGGGCCTCATCCCATGCGATCTGATGAAACACCGGCTCGGCGAGAATCCCTTCAGGCGCGTTTGACCATTCGGTAAACGTTGCGCCTTTCCAGGCGCTGGGGAGTTGCCTCAGCGCTGCCATATACTTTGCCAACACCGCCCTCTGTGCAGGATGCGCCTGCGAGGACAGGTAGGCCAGCCCCTGATCAGTACGCCCCCAACCGGCCACATGGAACTCAAGTTCGCGTATATTGGGAAATTCATACCAGTCGCGTCCCCCTGGCGATCCCGGCGCGAACAAGACACAGCTTCCAAATGGATTGGCCTTCTCCCGGAAGACCATCAGATCCCGGAAATTGACGCGATACCCCGTCATCACGAAGGCAGACGCTGAAATATTTTGATCTGTGCGCATAAAGCGCTCGACCATCGCCACACTTGGTTGCCTGATATGTCCCTGCAAGGTTGCCGCAAACATGCTGTAAGTGATGCGCGCGCCCAGCACTTCGATCAAGGCGATTTGCAGGTCGTAGCCATTAACAGCTTTACGCCGTACATTCCGAAAGTCAGAGCGAATATCACTGTTAGAGAGCCAGTTTTCCACATGCGCAGAAGTCAACCCTGCCGGCACCGGGCCTTCGAAAGTCATATCGTAACGATTGTCACGATCATGCAGACCAAACAGAGCAAGTTCCACGAGCGTGCGTTTGTCTTCTTGAACAAGTTCACGCTGGGCAACTTTGATTGTATAGCGGCACGTCACCTTCACTTGCTCAGGCTCGATCGAGACACCCCGCGCACTATTGGCCCACTCTTTAATCCGGAAAGACGCATAGGCTTTTAAAGATGCCGCCTTACCGAGCAAGCGATCACGCTGGCTCTCCAGTTCAATCAGTTGTTGCATTAAATCATCGTGCCGCTTCAGCTCTTGCTGGGTGACGCGCGACAACCATACCGGCCGAATAACTGCAGACTTAATTAAATCACTCATATTCAGTTCCTTTGTTTTCCCGCACTAAAAAAATGACATCAGGTCACTTTTCGAATGCAACAAAGTTATCGAACACGCACCATCATTAAAACCAGAGAGACGTTACCTTAGATGTTAAAAAGTCATAAAACATCTCCGGAAAAAATCCAGACAGATAAGTACCACTCCATCTGTAACCAACTCAATGCAGATCCAGCCCCAACAATTTCGCACTCGCAACCGCTTGCGTCCGACGTTTTACACCCAACTTCCCATGTATCCGTCTCGCATGAGTTTTTACCGTATGCAAAGAGATATACAGTTGATCGGCAATTTGTTGATTGGAATATCCTTTGGCAATCAGGCACAACACTTCTAACTCTCGCTGACTGAGCAAAGCGCTATGAGTCAATGTCTCGGCACCGGGTGCTTCAACAACTTTTCCCAGCAAACCCAACAGGCTCGGCTGACGCAACTTCAGTTCATGCAGTGACTGATGCAGCCCATGCTGGCTGACCCGTTCAAGCCCCTGTCGCAAGTGCTGGCGCGCGCCAGCATGATCACCCAGCGAAAAGGCGGCTTCTGCCAACGCCAGACGCACATCGGTTTCCAGCGAGATCATTTTGCATCGTTGCGCCGTTTCAAGCAGGCGCCCAAGGTCGACCATCGGGTCGCAAGCCATACCTGAACCCACCTGGGCAAGGACCAACAGGTATTCAACCCGCGGAATCAGCTCAAGTGTCGCCGGTGGTGCCTGTAATGCCGCAGAGCCTTGATAATGCCGTAGCAATCGCGTCATTGCCTCGCATGCCAGTTCGGCACGTCCTTGCTGCAACCAGAACAGGCTGCTGACCTGTAACACCACTCCCCGATAAACCGTGTCTGGAATCTGCCGTTGCTGCATCAGTCGCTCGGCATCACGCAACCATACGAACGCAGCGTCGTAATCGGTCTGGTTGGCGGCCAGTTGCGCCATTCCCAGGTAGCCGTAAAGAACACGCTTGTCACCGTTACGTTTGCAATCCTCCAGTCCGGATTTGAAGAACGCTGCTGCCGATGCCTCCTGACCCTGACTCAACGCGAGACGCCCTCGACGTAACGCTACCCTGCCCTTGAGCGGCGTCAGCCGATTCGGTTGTCGGGCGAGCAAATCATCAACACCGGCCAAAAGGCTTTCGGCGCGAGACGCCGCGCCGCGTTGTTCAAGTAATTGCGCATGATCAAGCTCAAGCAGCGCTTCGAAAACCAGCGAACCGTGCGCCCGAGCCAGGCACAAGCCTTGTCGGTTGAGTGCATGGGCCACGTCGAGTTGCCCTCGCAAGAGCGCTTGCTGCGTCAACCCGGACAGACACATCACCCGCGCGATCCAATTGTCGCAATCAAGAGCCTCCAATGCCTGCGAGAAGTGTCCATGGGCGCAATCCATCCGCCCTTCCAGATGACCTGACCAGCCACTCAACGTTTGCCAGCGGGCGATCAATTGCTGCTCAAGCGCCGCCGAGGGCTGCGGCATGAAATGTGAGAGGTGGGCGATGCACCGCGCCGCCTGCTCGAAACGACCGGCAAACAGCAACGCAGCGGTGATCAGCCCGACCAATTGAGGGGTGCCCATCGTCAGTTCTTCACCCTTGCACTCATGCAGCTGCAACAGCAGCGCTACCGTCTGCTCCTCGAACAGGTGCTCGAAATTGAAGTGTTGTAAAAGGCTGACCGCCGTTTCGAACTCCTCGGCAAGCAAGGCTTGTTCAAACGCTGAACGCCAGTCCTGCCTGACCGCAAACCACTGGCACGCCCGGCGATGCCACGAGCGGGCGGCAGGCCAGTGTTCGTCCTGCATCACCCGTGATAGGGGTGGGAAAACCTGTAACCAGTCGGCGGAGTCCTGCCAAGGTTCGATAAAACATCCAAGAACTTGCAGTAACCGCAGGCTCTGCGCCCCCTCCCCGACACCGAACAAGTGCTCACACAGCTCAGCATTGAAGCGCGGCAGATTCGCCAGCACCCGCCAGACTTCTGCCAACTCCGGCGTCAGACCGCGGAACAGTTCGTGCTGCAGATAATCAAGCAACGTATCAACCCGTTGCTGCGACTGGATGCTGTGCGACCAGTCGCACTTTTGCAGCAACGCCATACGCACGCCGGCGCACCAGCCACCGGTGCGATGAACGATCCGCCCAGCCACACTGGCCACCTGCTCGGCTGACAAATGTTTCAACGCCTGGGCAATCTCGTCTTGGGTCAGCGCCAGCGTCGCGCTCTCGCATTCATACAATTCGTCGTCCAGCAGCAACCGTGGCCAATTGCATTGTGGGCGTCGACGCGTACCGATCCACCAGATCAACGCAGGGCTGCTGAGGGCCAGCAAGCGGTCCAGCAGCGCATCGAGTGCCGGGGCGGGTAGCCGACAGTAATCGTCGATAAACAGCCAGGTGGGTGTCGACCAGCAGGCCAAAGCAGCAATCAACTGTGCCTCATCCATTTCTGCCAGCCCCAACGCATGACCAAGCCGCCGACAGAGTTCCTCGCTGCTCAAAGACGCGCCCATCAATGGCAGCCAGTGCAGCAGACAATGCGCCGGCGCCTGTGCCAGGCACTCAACGAGCAACGCACTTTTGCCACTGCCGGCCGGCGCACAGATCAGCCTGATCCGTGCGACCGATGTCAGCAGAGGGTCACTCAATCGAGGGCGAGGTTGATGATGGGAAGAAAGTCTGGGCAAGAATCCGGGGCGATCCAGACAGGCAGTCATGGCGGTCATCGGGTGAGCCTTTTTATCGTTGTGCCTTCACCCTAGCCCTCTCCTCTGTACTTGTTGACGAGTATTCAGCGCGCTGATTGGCAGCCATAAAAAAGGCGACCGAGCGGTCGCCTTTTGTCCACTGATGTATCTGAACCGTTACCGCACACCCTCTGCACGCAAGGCCGCTGGCGTGTAGTCGGCAGCCTTGGCTTCAAAGCCGAATTCGTAACTGTGCTTCTCTTCGTTCTTCATCCCCAAGGCAATGTAGCGGCCGGCAATGATGTCGTAGAGCGCTTCGAGTGTGTATGCCTGTGCCTGATGCTCGTAGTGATATTCAGAGTGGCCTTCGGCTACGCGCCAGAGTTGACCGCGACCGTCGTAGTGGTCGGCCAGTGCAACCTGCCAACTGTCCTCGTCGATATACATGTGGCGTTTGGCGTAGATATGCCGCTCATTCGGTTTGACGGTGCCGATCACTTCCCAGACCCGGTGCAACTCATAGCGCGTCAGGTCCTGATTGATGTGCCCGGCCTTGACGATGTCGTCGTACTTGAGGCTCGGCGAATCGAGTTTGTAGCTGTTGTACGGGATGTACATTTCCTTCTTGCCGACCAGTTTCCAGTCGTAGCGATCCGGTGCGCCGGAGAACATGTCGAAGTTATCCGAGGTACGCAGGCCGTCGGCGGCAGTGCCCGGACCGTCATAGGCTACTTGCGGCGCACGACGCACGCGGCGCTGACCGGCGTTGTAGATCCACGCCAGGCGCGGTTCCTTCACCTGATCGAGGGTCTCGTGTACCAGCAATACGTTACCGGCCAGACGCGCTGGAGCAGTCACCGACTGCTTGAAGAAGGTCAGCACGTTGGCGGCTTTTTCCGGGTCGATATCCTTGATCAGTTGCGGCACGGCGATCTCTTCTTCGAAGCGGATCGGCGTGTAGCTGCCGTTGGTCTGTGGGGTGACCTGGGTGATGATGCGTCTGACGTTGCCGCCGTGGTAACGGGTGATGTGGTTCCACAATACCTCGACGCCGTTCTTCGGGATCGGGAAGGCGTAATAGCGATTGCCGGTGAAATTGGCCAGGCCGTTACCGTCGTTGATCGTGGTGACGTTGAGCGCACTGCGCTTGGCCGATTCGTAGATTTCCGCCGGTGCGGCGACAGTGCGGTGGGTGGTGTAGACCGGAATTTTGTAAGTTTCCGGGTAACGTTTGAACATCGCCACCTGACCGTCGGAGAGCTTGTCCTTGTACTTGTCGACGTTGGCTGCGGTGATGGTGAACAGCGGTTTTTCATTGGCGAACGGGTCGGCGAGGAAGCCTTTGCTGTCCACCGCTGCGGCATTTTTCGGTATGCCGCCAGTCCACGCCGGAATCGAACCGTCAGCGTTGCCGGCCTTCTCGGCCCCCAGCGGCGTCAGGCTGGTGCCGAGCTTGTTGGCCTCGTCCGGCGACACCGCCGCCATCACGTTGGCTGCCAGCAGACTCAGGGCCAGCACACCACATTGCAGAATCATTTTGCGCATTGCTTTCATCCTTCTCGGGCAGATCAGAAGTTCACGCCGAAGCTCAGTGCGACGAAGTCACGGTCTTCGAGGACGTTGTAGTCACCACCGAAAAAGTCGGTGTAACTGAGGCTCGCGGTGTAGGTGTTGCGGTAGTCGGCATCGACGCCGACGCTGATTGCTTTCGCGCCTTCGTTGAACAGGCCGTTGGGGCCATAACCGGCGACGTCATGCGACCACGACAGGTTGGGTTTGAGGTTGATCCCGCCGATCACGTTGGCGTAATCGAGGATCGCCCGGGCGCGATAGCCCCACGAAGTCGAGGTGACAAAACCGTCGGTGTCGCCGCCGAAACCGTATTGGCCATACACCGAGTCGCGGCCATAACGCAGCTTGTCGCGCGACTCCAGACCGCCGACCCGCACCACGGCGGCTTCACCGACCAGGGTCAAACGTTGAGCGCCCCAGACCTGATCGAAGAAGTGCGTAAGGGTGCTCTGGATTTGCGTAACTTCCTTGCGCCGATAGCCTTTGTTGTCCGCCCCCGGTGACGTCGAAAGTGGCGACGCCGTACCACCCGCAATCGGGTTGAGCAGTGCCAGCGTCAGGTCGTTGGTGTTGACCTGCACCGGAGCGTTGGGCCGGTAGCTGATCTCGCCAGTCCATGCGGTGCCGGTCGGTAAGGTGGTGGAGAAACTGGCGCCGTACAGACGGATGTCTTCCGGATACTCGAGGTAGTACTGACCGCGTCCGAGCATCACGCTCTGCGCCAGACCGGAACCGCTGCCGGGGGCCAGGCCGTTGGCAATACCGACCATGCCCGGTAACGCCGCGAGGGTCGAAAGCCCCGCCGTGGTAGTGCCCACGGTTGGCGTGCGGCTGTGGTAATTCATGAAGTAGAGACCATACTCGGTATCGTCGCCGAGCCAGCGCAACGCCGTACCCCACTGTCCGGAGTCCCGTGCATCGCGGTCACCGCCACGGGGGATCACCACGCCTTCGCGAGTCACCTGAATGCCTTGACCAAACGCCTGAGTCAGCGGGACAAACGGTGCGATCGCCGGGTTGCCGACGGTGTAGCCGTTGTTGCACCCGTCCGCCGCCACATCGACGCCAAAGAAGGTGCCGCAGTTGTCGAGAACGGTCTGATCCCATTCCAGTTGATAGAAACCTTCAACGGTCAGTTGATCGGTCAGGCCTTGCGAGCCAAACAGCATGTTGACCGGAATCAGGCCTTCCTTGATCTCCGCACCGGGGCGACGAAACGCCGAAACGTCGATCGGGTTGATGCTGTTGATCGAGTTACCGATGAAGGTACTTTCGCCCCAGCTCACTACCTGCTTGCCCGCGCGCACGGTGCCCGGCAGATCGGCGATGGAATAGTTGTGATAGACGAATGCATCAAGGATCTGCGCGCCGGAAGATTTCGCGCCTTCCTTGCGGCCGCTGTCGCTGATCGGCTTGAACTCGCGATCTTCGTCCTTCAGCTCGAAGTCATACCAGTACTTGCCGCGCACGAAGACACCGGTGTCGCCGTACTTGAGTTCGAGGTCATGAATACCTTTGAAGATTTTCGAGAAGGTCTCGCCCTTCTTGAAATTCAAACGCCCGTCATCACCGGTCGAGGATTGCCCGGTACCACCATTGACTGTGCCGACCAGCGATTTGTCGGCATCGCGCATGCCCCAGCTTGCGCCGATCGACAGCGACGAGTCGAAGGTGCCTTCGATTTCGCCAATGTTGAACGCAACCGCTTGCGCCTGGGCGCAGCAACCCAAAGCCACCGCGGCTGCCAGCGCCTGCGGTGTGAAGATGGCGCGCATTGTTGTTTTTGTCATGCGTCTTCCCCGGTGAGTGACAGAAGGCCCCACCCTACTGCCGGGCAACCGCGTCGATAAGCGCACCAAGGAGGTATTCGTGTTGTCGCTCGAAAGGATGAATGGCCTTGCGCGACGGGGCTTTGCGCCGTTCATGGATCGGCTGGATGGAGGATCATCAGTGCAGCGCATGGTACACATCGGATCACGCGACTGTTGCATGCCCCGCAACAGTGCATGTCCGGAATTGGTATTTTTCCTACGTGTTCAAGACCTTATTCTGAACGCGCTTTGACGGGACACGCCGTAAAGCCCGAAGCCAGCTACGCTAAGTGACTGAAGCGAATGGCAACAGATTCCAGATAAATCGAAAGTTCGGTTTATCGCCCCGGTGTTCACTGACGTTGATTTGTAGCTCCTTGATCCAACGTCTTACCTTGGCCGCTGCGTTTGCAGCGGCCTTTTTTATGGGCGTTGAAAAAAACCTCTACAACTTGCAAACACTTTCCGAGAACAACGTAGGACATTTCCTGCAGCGCAGAAGAATTCTCCCTACTTTGTTATTAGCCTGCGAAAACCCTCTCGAAACAAAGCCCTGTTACTTACGGGCTTCTCAGATTTTGTAACCGCAAGTCTGATGTAACTTGAAACACCTAAACCCCTCGCTGGTGACACGGACGTCGCTATCGGTCGCGCTGACTTGCCAGCGAATTATCACGCACATTCAAAAGGACATGAATATGCAAAAGCCTCCACCCTTTGTGTTAACCGAAGCTGTTCATACGACGGCAACAGCCCCCCCCAACACACCTTTGATTAGAGGGACATCACCGAACCTCTCCCAAAGCGGCACATTTGCTATTCCCAACAATGTTCAAGTCAACTCTCGGGAGTTTACTGCCCACAGCCTGAGAACTGCTCGTGAGTTTCAAACTCGAACAGAGCAACTGCCCCAATCAATTGAGCAGGATCTGGCCGCAACGCGGCTGGAAGGTGCAACCCACCCACTTCCTCCCGCGCAAGCAATCCTTCGTGAGTTGGGTGTACGACATACCCTCATTCAAAGAAAAACCGCTGAATTTCATCAAAAAATAGCACAAGCCAATCAGTTCTTTGGAGATGACCCACTTAATAAAGACTTCCATGCCTACTTTCGAAAAGCCCAAAGCATCGATAGAACCGTTAATGCGCGGGGAATTGCGATGCAGACCTGGGCTGCCTCGTACAGAGCCGCACACGAAGCGAAATTGCTGGCGCAATCAATTCAGATGCTCAACCAGCAACAGGTCAACGTGCAGAACTGGCTGGCCGCCGTTCAGACAAATGATCAGGCGCAAGCACAAGCGGCGGCAGAAGCTCGGCGAGTAGCGGCAGAACACGCACGGATTGCCTTAGAACAGCAACGTCAAAGAGAAATTGCTGAAGCTGCACGTCAAGAGCAGGAGCAAATTCGTGCCCGTGAACAGGCGCGACTTGCCACCCTGGCGAAAAAGCAGGATATGGATGCATACCTGGCAAAATACTCCGCCCAGTTGGCACGCATTCTTGCTGAAATGAGAGCTGAAGCTCGGGAACAAGCGCGAATCGCGGCATTGAAGAGCGCTTTAGCCGAAGCACAAGCAAAAGCTGAAGCAGCCGCACAGGCGTTTGCTGCCGAGCAGGCTCGTCTTCAAGCGCAAATGGAGCAGCGTGTAGAAGCGAACCAGCAGGAAGGTCATTCAGCAGAGATCCAGCATGTATATCCGGCTTCAGGAGCCGTGGCTTCAACCAGTCCGGTTTTGTCTTTTGCCTCCAAAACCATTCGTCTTCCTCCGGCATCGTCATCCGGGATTCTCAGCGCAATGCGCACAGGATTACTGGCCGTGAAGGCTGCAGGCGCTGCGCTGATCAGCGGTCCGGTGCTGGTAGGTTTCGCGGCACTGTTAATGCCATCACGCTTGGGCAACGGCGAACGCTTTTCCATGAGCGTTCCACTTGCGGAGTTGTCGCCGGAGTCTCCTCAGACATTGCGCGAAATAGCGGATCGGCAAGGCACATTAGAGCTGCCCGTGGGCTTAGGCGTAAGGCGGCTCGGGGCTGGCGCTGAAGTCTTCGTCGCTACAAACGATGACTTCCATATCCGCTCGAGTGTGCTGGTTCTGAATGCGGCCTATGACTTGCTGAATGATGTTTATGAAGTAGCGCTGCCAGATTCGCCGACGGACTTTCTGACCTGGACGCCCGCCATCTCGCCGGGTGACAGCTCGACTGAATCGCCCGTGGTAGATACCGACTCCCCGGCGTATACGGGCGCTCCGATTGTTCCGATCGAAGGACGGTTGGACCTGAATCCGATTCTGGTCGAAGGCTGGGAACGATTCATCATCGTGTTTCCCGATGACTCGGGGATTGCGCCGCTTTATGTGGTGTTCAGCAGTCCGTACGCGGGAGGTTATGTAAAAGGGAAATACAGCGGTCGGACCTACAACCCAGAGCAGTCTGGTGGACCAGTACTTGATCTGGATTGGCGAACGGCTGTAATCACGCAAGCTGGAGTCACCAACGTGAAATTACACGTAGCGAGATTCAACCAATCAGACGCTAACGACATCATGATTCAGCGATTAGAGAGAATTTTAAAAGGTGATCTGAATTTTACTGACACTGACCTGCGTTACTACACTCACGAATTGAGAGAGCTGGAGCGATACAGAAATTTTGGCTATAGCGACGACACATCGCCCTCTGAGGAATCCACGATATGGAACAATGCCCATACTGCGACCCTTGAGGACTACAAACTCGGCAGCGAATTGACTCTGCTCTACAACGAAGAGGCAGTCAACGCAATGAATGCTCAAGATGAACGGGAATATCAAAACGACATGCGGAGTTTCGTCCAATGACTACTGTCGAGAAAATCATAAAAAACGAACCGATTGCGGACGTCATTTCACTCTTAGCACTTTGTTTTCATCCCATGCGCCTCGATCAAATGTATGCACGTTATCGCAAGGATACAATCTCCCACAGTGTCTTCATCGACACATACAACTCGCTGTTCAGAGATGGGGTGTTGTCCTACGACGAAAATGGAAAAACCATTAAAGGTCCCAATTGGACACCGCCAGCGTTCATGACAGAAAAACGCTACGACTAAAACACAAAAAACCACCCGACCATCACTTGCATTAGTCGGGTGGCTTAAGTACTTAAAGCGAATACTTCTGCAAATTCGCCATCATTTCCTTCAGCGCTTCAATATTGTCCTTCGGATGCGCCGCCCCCTCGAAATCACAGATCTGCTGCCAGTGCGCCGCGACATCTTCCGGCGAGAAACCTACGCGCGGATCAAAACCGGCACCTAGGCTGCGTTCCCAACGCACCTTGCCCATCCAGCCGCCACCGACCTCGAACAGTCCGGACGTTTCCTGGCATTGCTCACTGGCCAGATACACCACCAGCGGGCTGACCAGTTCCGGTTTCAATTGCTCGAACACTTGCGGCGGGATCAGGCCTTCAGTCATACGCGTGCCGCCGGTTGGGGCGATGGCGTTGACGAGGATGTTGTTTTTACGGCCTTCGATGGCCAGGGTGCGGGTCAGGCCGTAAAGGCCGAGTTTGGCCATGCCGTAGTTGGACTGACCGAAGTTGCCGTAGATGCCTGAGGTCGAGGCGGTGAAGATCACCCGGCCGTAGTTTTGCTCACGCAGGTGCGGCCAGGCGGCGCGGGTGACTTTGTAGGCGCCTTCGACGTGGACGCGGTAGACCAGATCCCAGTCGGCGTCGTCCATTTTGTGGAAGGTCTTGTCGCGCAGGATGCCGGCGTTGTTGACGACGACGTCGACACGGCCGAAGACGTCGAGCGCGTTTTGTACCAGTTTGTCGCCCTCGGTGACCGAGTCGTGGTTGGCTTCGGCGATACCGCCAGCCTGACGAATTTCCGCAACCACGCGATCAGCGGCGGAGGCATTGGCGCCTTCGCCCTGAGTCGAGCCGCCAAGATCATTGACCAGCACTTTGGCGCCCTGTCTGGCAAACAACAATGCGTGGGCGCGTCCGAGGCCGCCACCGGCTCCGGTGACGATGACGACTTTATCTTCGAAACGCACAGATTCATTCATCGCAGCAACTCCAGCAGGCCAGTATTGATCCTGAGTGTCAGGCACAGGGCTTTTGGTCACAACGAATACGGCTGAGGCTGAATGGTGTGCAATAAGGTTGGGGGATGATGAGGGCGTCAAAGAAACAAAAGATCAAAAGATCGCAGCCTGCGGCAGCTCCCACATTGAATTTGTGTCGGAGCTGCCGCAGGCTCGGGCCGCGTTCGGACGATCTTTTGATCTGTCAGGAGCACGCCACTTTGCGCGGCGGCAGCACAAAACGCTCACGAAACGCCAGGTAGTGCTTGAGCACCTGCACCGGCGCCTCGGTCTGCGGATAGTGGCCGATACCCGGCAACAACACCGTGTCCGCGTCCGGGATCAACTCGCGGTAACGCTCGACCATGTGCGCTCCGGAAATCGGATCGACTTCGCCATCGATCACCCGTAACGGAATCTCGCCGCGCTGCATCGCCGTCACCCAGCGATCCCGCTGCACCCGGCGTTCGGGAATGTAGCTGATCAACTTGTGCATGATCCGTGGCCCGCGATTGCTGTCGACCAGACTCCAGAAATCGTCCAGTTCACTTTCAGTGGGGCGGGTCTGCGGGCCGAAGATCTGCCGGAAGCTTTTTACCAAAGCGTCGCGGGTGAATGCGCGGCCGATCATCCAACCCAGCGGACTGAGCAGCAGTTTCTGCATCAGCACCGGACGATGGGTTTCCGGAAACAATCCGCCGTTGAGAAACACGCAACTGGCCACTTCGATCAGGTCTTCGTAGTGCCGGGCGAGCAGTTCCTGCGCAACGCTGTCACCGTAATCGTGCGCAAGCACATGCACCGGTTGCTCGACCTGCAAATGCGCGAGCAAGGCCTGCTGCAGGTCAGCCTGTTCCAGCAGGCTGTAGGTGTGATTGAGCGGTTTGGCCGAATCGCCAAAGCCGAGCATGTCGCATGCTATCACTCGGTATCGCTGGGCCAGCGGCTGCCACAGGTAATGCCAATCCCAACTGGCGGTCGGGAAGCCGTGGATCAGCAACAGCGGCTCACCCTGCCCCGCCGTCCAGTAGCGAATCGGCTGACCACGAAAGACAAACGTCTGGCTGCGTTTGCGCCAGACACACAGAGGAATCTCGGCAAGAGGCATTAGAGTTTATATCCGGGGTCTTGTTTATCGAGTTTGCGCAGCAGCGCCGGCCAGGCCAGCGCGCCACCCATGCCTTGAGCGCTTTTGGTGACGCCGGCGATCATCGCTTTGGCGCCTGCCAGAATTTGCGGTTCGATGGCGATGAGTTCAGCCCCGCCGGTTTGCGCCATGACCTGAATGTCGCAGGCGCGCTGGAAAGTGAACATCATCAGAAAAGTGTCGGCGATGGTGCCACCACAGGTCAGCAGACCGTGGTTGTGCAGCATCAGGAAATTGTTGTCGCCCAGATCGGCCTGCAAACGCGCCTTTTCTTCGTGGTTCAGCGCCACACCTTCATAGGCGTGATAAGCCAGGCTCGACAGCACGAACAGCGACTGCTGGCTGATCGGCAACACGCCCTGCTTTTGCGCCGACACCGCAACACCCGACGCGGTGTGCGTATGCAGCACACAAACCACGTCGTGTCGCACTTCATGCACGGCGCTATGGATGGTGTAGCCGGCGGGGTTGATCTCGTAGGGGCTGTCCATGAGTTTGTTGCCGGCCTGATCGACCTTCACCAGGCTCGACGCCGTGATCTCGTGAAACATCAGCCCGAACGGGTTGATCAGGAAATCTTCGGTGCCCGGCACCTTGGCGGAAATATGGGTGAAGATCAGGTCGTCCCAGCCATGGGCGGCGACCAGTCGATAACAGGCGGCGAGATCGACACGGGTCTGCCACTCTGCGGCGCTGACCTGGTCTTTGACATTAAGGGACGATTGGACGGGGGCTACGCTCACTGTATGCACCTCTGCGTTCTTATTGTTCTGCACGTGTGAGCAGTCTAGTCAGGCGCAGAGGATCGCGTAGTTGCATTGGCAGCCAGCTTGATGACTGATCGAGTCAGCAATGCAAACAGCTTGGATCCATGTCAAAGCAACGACGCCAACAATGGCGCGGCAAACAGATTGAGCAGGCCGGTCAATACCATCACCAGCCCGGCGACAGAGCCTTCTTCGCCCCCCACTTCATGGGCGCGACTGACGCCTGCGCCGTGCGCGCCAACCCCGAACAGCGCACCGCGCGCCAAGGCACTGCGCAACGGCAACCACTTCAAGAGCACGCCGCCGAGCATCGCACCGAACACGCCGGTGAACATTACGAACACCGCCGTCAATTCCGGCACGCCACCGAGATTTTGTGCCAACGGCATAGCGAACGGTGTGGTGATCGAACGTGGTACCAGCGACATCGTCACCGAACTGTCCAACGCCAACGCCTTGGCCAATCCGAACGAAGTACCAATCGACGCCGCACTGCCGACAACCATACCCAGCATCAGTGCCGACCAGTGCCGCATCAACAATCGGCGTTGCTGCCAGATCGGTACGGCGAACGCGACGGTCACCGGGCCCAGCACCAGCATCAGCCAGTGGGTGTTGCTCGAATACTCGGCATACGCCGTGTGCAGCGGCACGGCGAGCGCCAGCAGCAAGGCCGGCACCAGAATCAGCGGCGACAATACGTAGCGACCGGTACGCCGATAAATCCAGCGGCTGAACAGGTACGCCAGCAAGGTGAAGGCGAGCCAGAACATCGGCATCCATTCAAGCTTCATGGGAGCGCCTCGCGCGTACGGCCAGTTCCACGGTGAACGCGGTGACCAGCATCACCATCAAGGTGCTGGCGGCGATCACCAGCAAAATCCGCCAGCCGTCATTGCGCAGTAACGCGCCGTAATCGAGCAAGCTCATCAGCGCCGGAATGAAAAACAGCAGCATCTCGGCCATCAGCAACCCCGCGCCCAATTGCAGTGCCGCCGGGTTGACCCAGCCGAAGGCAAAAGCCAGCAGCAACAGCGCCATGCCGATCACGCCGCCGGGAATCGGCCAGGCTAGCCATGCGGCTAGTTGGCAACCGAGCAGGTAGAGACTGAGTAACACGGCGAGTTCGACGAAGAGACGGGAAAGATGTTTGAAGCGGGCGGCGTTCATGAGGTTGGCTCCTTACAGAAGCCTATTTTACGAAGTGACCTGCCATCCCTGAAGCGAATTGTTAGACTCAAAGCCATTCCAGAATGGAATCAGGCCATGGAATTCAAACAGCTGCGCAGTTTTGTCGAAGTCATGCATCAGGGCGGTTTCACCCAAGCCGCAAAAAACCTGCACATCAGCCAATCTGCGGTGAGCAAACAAATCGCACAACTGGAGCAGAGCCTCGGCACGCCGTTGCTCGAACGACTCGGTTCGCAGTTGCGCCTGACCGCCGCTGGCAGCGTGGTGCTGCAACGGGCCGAGGGCATGCTGCGCTTGCGCAACGAATTGCTCGCGGAACTGGACGACCTCAGTCATCTGGCACGTGGTGAACTGCGCCTCGGCCTGCCACTGCTGGGCAGTGACGCGCTGTTCGCTGGACTGTTTGCCGAATATCGGCGGCGCTATCCGAATATCAGCGTGCAATTGCTGGAGGGCGGCAGTCGCAATATCGAGCAGGCGGTGTTGAGCGGGGAACTGGAATTGGGCGGCAGTCTGTTGCCCAAGGATCCACAATTCGACTGTCAGCCATTTTGCGATGAGCAACTTGACGCCCTGCTGCCAGTGGATCATCCGCTGGCCGATCGCGGCGAGATTGCTCTGGAGGAATTGGCCGAAACGCCTTTTCTGCTCTATCAGCGCAGTTTCGTGCTCAACGACCGCTTGCTGCAGGCATGCCAGCAATTGGGCTTCACGCCGAAGGAAGGCGGACGCAGCGGTCAGGCAGACTTTCTTGCGGCGCTGGTGGCCGCCGGACAAGGCGTGGTGCTGTTGCCCAGCGTGGTCGCGCGCGGTCTGGTGCGGCCAGGCGTAGTGCGCCTGACCTTGCGCGCGCCAGATTATCTGCGTTGGGATATCGCGTTCATCTGGCGTCGTGGCGCGTATCTGTCGAAAGCGGCGCAGGCGTGGCTGAGCTTGCTGCGCGAGCGGGCGATCAGCCCTTGAGCGCGTCGATCAACTGTGCCAGCCAAGGCTCGGCGTCGGTTTCCGGGGTGACACTTTCGCTGGCATCGATGCGCAGCATGTCCTGCACTTCGCGCACGCCCAGTTCGCCGAATAATTCACGCATTTGCTCGCCACCGCCACAGAAGGTATCGCCATAGCTGGCATCGCCCAAGGCAATCACCGCACCCGGCAAACCGCGCCACGCGGCCGGCAACTGGTCGCGAATGGTCGAGTACAGCGGTTGCAGGTTATCCGGCAACTCGCCCATGCCGGTGGTCGAAGTCACCGCCAGAAACGCCTCAGGGCCGAACGCTTGAATGTCCGCCAGGCTGGCGCGCGAGTTGTAGAAGGTTTCAAAGCCAGCGGCTTTCAACAGGTTCTGGGCGTGACGGGCGACTTCTTCGGCGGTGCCGTAGACCGAACCGGAGAGGATGGCGACTTTCATCAATCTGATCCTGAAACTGAAAAAAAGAGCGGCGATAGTAACAGTCTCCAGCGCAAAGCTGCGATTGGATCTCAACTGGCGATAATGGCCAGTAGACAGCGCCTGCGGTTCTTCTAGAATGCGAGCCACTGACAACTCTGAAAGGATTCAAAGATGATCAACGCAAGCTTGCTGCAAATGGTGATCAACGCGTCGAACGACGGGATCGTGGTCGCCGAGAAGGAAGGTGAGCAGGACAACATCCTGATTTATGTGAACCCGGCTTTTGAGCGCCTGACCGGTTACACCAGCGAGGAAATCCTCTATCAGGACTGCCGTTTTCTGCAGGCCGGTGATCGCGATCAGGAGAGTCTGGAGCTGATTCGCGAGGTCTTGCGCAACAATGGATCGTGCCGGGAAATCCTGCGCAACTATCGCAAGGACGGCACGCCGTTCTGGAATGAACTGTCGCTTTCAACGGTGAAAAACGCCGATGACGGGCAGACTTATTTCGTCGGCGTGCAGAAGGACGTGACTGTTCAGGTCAAGGCTCAGCAGCGTGTGGCACAGCTGGAAGCCCAGGTCGCAGCCCTCGAGGCGGAACTGGCAGCATTGAAAGCGACAAACGGTCAAAACAAAATCGCGAACTAAGTGTCATTAACTACAATCACCAATGACTTTGTAACTATATCTTTCGAGTTAGCCATGCAGCGCGACGCCCTCCTCACTCAGGATGAGCTGGATTTCATCCAGACCATGCAGCACAACCCGCAACTGAACGTGCGGGATGCGACGTCGAGTCTGCTGGTTAACGGCGGTTCGCAGATCCGCGATTTGCTCACGCGCCTGGCCGCGCACGAGCAAGTGACCATTCAGGCCAACTTCGAAAACCAGCAAATGACCTTCCCTCTGCATCTGGTGGAAGACGAGTTTCACGCACTGCATCTGCGTCTCGGCGTGCCGAGTATTTACGAAGACGGCCCGATGGTGCGGCCATGGCGACTGGTGCTTGAAGAGCCGGTAGCCCTGGAAAACGCCAAAGGTCAGCCGGGCATGTTGTGGGTACACGAGGTGTCGCACAAAGGTGTGCTGCTGGAAGTGCGCAACAAGACCAAACCACCCAAGCATTTCGCGCTGTGGTTCAGCCCTTCGGGTTACGAGCGGATTTCATTGCGGGGCAATTTCGAACGGGAAACCGAAAGCGGTTTCTACGCCTACGAACTGAGCCAGACCGACACCGACGAAACCGAGCGTCTGCGCCAATTCATCCTGCAACAACATCGCTTGACCCACCCTGCCCTGCACACCTGAGTTTCAGGTATCCAGATTTCCCGCGAGAAACTGCAGCATGCGTTGACGCATGTTGCCACCTTCATTTCCAAGGCATGCAACAGAGGATCCGGCCAGACTGTCCTGCGCCAGATCTGACGCATCGCCCGCCAGCATCAACTGACAATCGAGGCTCAACGCCAGCCGGTTCAAACGCCGAGGCAAATCGGCGCCGGGCGCGTGATTGGAAAACAGCACCAGCGCTTGGGGTTTGATTTTCTCGCAAACCAGCGTCAATTCATCGAACGGCTGCCCCGTGGTCAACAACCTGACCCCCGCATTGCTATCGCTGAGAAACAGCGCCGCCACCAGCAATTCCAGCTCCCGACATTGCCCAGCCAGCGCGCTTACGACCACCCGACGCGGCTGCGTGCCACGCAGCATGACGATCCGTTGCAACACCCGCGCCCGCAGAAATCCATCAAAGAACAGCCACTCGCTGGTTTGCCCGAAAGCCTCCTGGCGCTGCAACAGTTGCAGCCACAAAGGCATCAGAATGTCCTGAAACACCACGGGTTGTGCGTAAGAAGAGAAAATCTGGCCGTACACCCGATCCAGCTGCTGATCATCGAATGCACTGACCGCCTGCTGAATCTGCTCCTGCCATTGCCGGTAATCGGCCTGCACCAGATCATCAGGGATGATGTGCGCCAGCACTTTCATGGGTTCAGTCCTGGCGAGAATCTTGCCGACCTTGCTCACGGCGACACCGCGATCAATCCAGTCGACAATGCTGCGCACGCGTTCGATATCGGTCATCGAATAGAGCCGATGCCCGCTTTCGGTGCGCGTTGGCTGAATCAAACCATAGCGCCGCTCCCAGGCACGCAAGGTCACCGGGTTGACACCGGTCAGGCGTGCGACCTCACGAATAGGGAACAGATCGGCGCGCTCGAGCGCGACAGATGCCTGCGATGCGGGGCTTGCGTCCGTGATGACAGGCATATGGTGTTCAACTTCCATGTCGGTTCAATTGGATCCCATTCTAACGCTTATGCCCCAATGGGATTCAAGTGATGAAATGCGACGAAAGTCGCTGGTTTAATCGTGAAAAACCGGAATAATCCTTGCTTGTTGAAAAACGCAGGCCTCTACCCCCGGCTTTGCGTCAGGCGAAATTCCTACCCGGAGTGACGCACTCGAAATACGGAGATACAAAATGTCTACTTCCCCCGTCACGCTGATGGTTGCCCGTCGCGTCGCCGACGGCCGTTATCAGGATTTGATCGCCTGGCTGCGCGAAGGCGAACAACTGGCCACTGACTTTCCCGGTTATCTCGGCTCTGGCGTGCTCGCTCCGCCCCCCGGTGATAACGAGTTTCAAATCATTTTCCGTTTCGTCGATGAACAGACGCTGCATGCGTGGGAGCATTCGGCTTCGCGCACGGCGTGGCTGGATCGTGGCAGCGACCTGTTCGCCCACCCGAAAGAGCACCGGGTCAGCGGCATCGAAGGCTGGTTCGGCGCAGCCGGTCAGCGTCCACCGCGCTGGAAGCAGGCTGTGGCAATCTGGCTGGCGTTCTTTCCGGTGTCGTTGCTGTTCAACTTTGTCCTCGGCCCCTTGCTCGCTGACATGAGTTTGTTGCCGCGTGTGTTGATCAGCACGGCGTGCCTGACGCCGCTGATGGTTTACTTCTTTATTCCGCTGTCAACGCGGTTGCTGGCGAACTGGCTGAACAGCACCCCGGTGCGCCCGGTGCCAGTGACGTCTTCTGCACAGAATCGATGATCTCTGTGTGGGAGCGAGCCTGCTCGCGAATACGGACTGACCTTCAACATTGATGTCGACTGAGACACCGCTTTCGCGAGCAGGCTCGCTCCCACAGTAATGGGGAAAGCCGACAATAGGTGGGCAAGCCATGTCGCTGTTATAGTTTTTGCTCCCACCGCGATGCGAGCCGTTCATGCCTGATTCCTCCGCCCCGATCCTCATTACCGGTGCCGGCCAGCGTGTCGGTCTGCATTGCGCGCAGCGGTTACTCGAAGAAGGCTATCGCGTCATCTTTACCTACCGCAGCGAACGCCCCGGCGTGCAGACACTGCGAGATCTGGGCGCCATCGGCCTGTTCGCCGATTTCTCCAGCGAAGCCGGGATTCTCGCCTTCATCGAAACACTGAAAAACCACACCGACCGCCTGCGCGCCATCGTGCACAACGCCTCCGAATGGCTGGCCGAAACCCCGGACAGCGAAGCCGAAGCCTTCACGCGCATGTTCAATCTGCACATGCTCGCGCCGTACCTGATCAACCTGCATTGCGGCGAAATGCTGCTGCGCTCGACGCCCGCCGACATCATTCATATCGTCGACGATGTCACCCGCAAAGGCAGCAGCAAGCACATCGGCTATTGCGCCACCAAGGCAGGGCTCGACAGCCTGACCCTGTCCTTCGCCGCTCGCTATGCGCCAGCGATCAAGGTCAACGGCATCGCGCCAGCCCTGCTATTGTTCAATCCCGACGACGACGCGGCGTACCGCGCCAAGGCCTTGGCCAAATCCGCACTGGGCATCGAACCCGGCAGCGAAGTGATCTATCAGAGCTTGCGCTATCTGCTCGACAACCCTTATGTCACCGGTACGACCCTGACCGTCAACGGCGGACGACACATCAAATAACGCCTGCCTGCGAGGATTTCCATGGCCCGCTCACTGCCCGAGAATTACCGCGAAATCCTCATCGGCCTCGGTGAGGATCCCGATCGCGAAGGATTGCTCGACACCCCGGTGCGCGCGGCCAAGGCCATGCAATACCTGTGTCACGGTTACGAACAGAGCGTCGACGAGATCGTCAATGGCGCGCTGTTTGCCTCCGACAGCGACGAGATGATCATCGTTGCCGACATCGAGTTGTACTCGTTGTGCGAACATCACCTGTTGCCCTTCATCGGCAAGGCCCATGTGGCTTATATTCCGACGGGCAAAGTACTGGGTCTGTCGAAGATCGCACGGCTGGTGGACATGTTCGCCCGGCGCCTGCAGATTCAGGAAAACCTCACCCGGCAAATCGCCGATGCGGTGCAACAGGTCACCGAAGCCGCCGGCGTCGCCGTGGTTATCGAGGCCAGGCACATGTGCATGATGATGCGCGGTGTCGAGAAACAGAATTCGACCATGAACACCTCGGTCATGCTCGGCGCGTTCCGCGAGTCGAGCAATACCCGCCAGGAGTTCCTGCAATTGATTGGACGGAGCAAGTAAATGCCACAACTTCAACCGGGAATGGCGCGCATCCGGGTCAAGGATCTGCGCTTGCGCACCTTTATCGGGATCAACGAGGACGAAATCCTCAACAAGCAGGATGTGCTGATCAACCTGACCATTCTGTATGCCGCGCAGGAAGCGGTGCGTGACAACGACATCGACCACGCGCTGAACTACCGCACGATCACCAAAGCGATCATCGCCCACGTCGAGGGCAACCGCTTCGCGCTGCTTGAACGGCTGACGCAGGAACTGCTCGATCTGGTGATGAGCAACGGTTCAGTGCTGTATGCCGAAGTCGAAGTCGACAAGCCGCATGCGCTGCGATTTGCCGAGTCGGTATCGATCACCCTCGCGGCAAGCCGCTGAGCTTCAAGCTGCGAGCTGCAAGCGTTAAGCTACCGCCACCCACAATCCAAACTTGCAGCTTGAAGCCCGCCGCTTGAAGCTGTCTCGCAGAGACTCCCATGAACGAGCAACAACGCCTCGAACTCGAAGCCGCCGCCTTCCGCCGGCTGGTCGCCCACCTGGACAGCCGCAAGGATGTGCAGAACATCGACCTGATGAACCTCGCCGGCTTCTGCCGTAACTGCCTGTCGAAGTGGTACAAGGCCGAAGCCGATGAGCGTCAGATCGAGGTCAGCCTCGATGACGCCCGCGAAGTGGTTTACGGCATGCCGTACGCCGAGTGGAAAGCCCAATTTCAGCAAGAAGCCAACGCCGAACAACAAGCAGCGTTCGCCAAAGGAAAAACCCATGAGTGACCTGAACACCCTGCGCGCCAGCCTGAAGAGCGGCGAACACGCTTTCGCCGACACCCTGGCGTTCATTGCCGCCGGTTACGACTACCAGCCGCAAGCCTTCAACAACGGTGGCGTGGAAAACGCCGCCGGGCAGAACGAAGGCTCGTGCAAGAGCTTGGGTCTGGCGCTGCTGGAGGGCCTGAGCGATGAGGAGGCACTGCTGGCGTTCGGCGAGCACTACCGTTCGGTGGTAGCGACGCCTGAAGGTAGCGATCACGGCAATATCCGCGCGTTGATCAAGCAAGGCCTGGCCGGCGTGAAATTCACCGCCCAGCCCCTGATTCGCCGCTGATCCCAGACCCAACCACAATCCCCTGTGGGAGCGAGCCTGCTCGCGAATACGGACTGACATTCAACACTGATGTCGATTGATATACTGCTTTCGCGAGCGGCTCGCTCCCACATTGGATGTGTGGTGGCTGTGAATAACGGGCACAAAAAAACCGGCCGAAGCCGGTTTTTTTGTATCTGCGATTTAGAACGATGCGTTCTGCAGACCGTCCAGGTAACGCTCGGTGTCCAGTGCCGCCATGCAGCCGGCGCCGGCCGAGGTGATGGCCTGACGGTATACGTGGTCAGCCACGTCACCGGCAGCGAAGATGCCTTCGACGCTGGTCGCAGTCGCATTGCCTTCACGGCCGCCGTGCACCACCAGATAACCGTCTTTCAAGGTCAACTGGCCTTCGAACAGCGAGGTGTTCGGAGTGTGGCCGATGGCGATGAACACGCCGTCAACGGTGATTTCGTCGAAGCTGCCGTCGTTGTTCTTCAGACGCGCACCGGTCACGCCCATGTTGTCGCCCAGGACTTCGTCGAGGTTGGCGTTCAACTTGAGGATGATCTTGCCTTCAGCGACGCGAGCGTTGAGCTTGTCGATCAGGATCTTCTCGGCGCGGAAGGTTTCGCGACGGTGGATCAGGGTCACGGTGCTGGCGATGTTGGCCAGGTACAGTGCTTCTTCAACCGCGGTGTTGCCGCCGCCGACCACTGCGACCGGCTTGTTGCGGTAGAAGAAACCGTCGCAGGTCGCGCAGGCCGAAACGCCTTTGCCCATGAACGCTTCTTCCGACGGCAGGCCCAGGTAACGCGCGCTGGCGCCAGTGGCGATGATCAGGGCGTCGCAGGTGTAAGTCGCGCTATCGCCGGTCAGGGTGTAAGGCTTGGCGGCGAAGTCGACGGCGTTGATGTGATCGAAAACGATCTCGGTTTCAAAACGCTCGGCATGCTCGCGCATGCGTTCCATCAGTGCCGGACCGGTCAGACCATGGACATCGCCCGGCCAGTTATCGACTTCAGTGGTGGTGGTCAGTTGACCGCCAGCCTGCATGCCGGTGATCAGCAGTGGCTTGAGGTTGGCACGGGCCGCGTATACCGCAGCGCTGTAACCGGCAGGGCCGGAACCGAGAATAATCACTCGCGAATGACGGACTTCAGACATGACCTGCTCCTGTTGACCGGACCGAAAAACAGGCCCGGATCGCCGCAATGCCGGCGGGAATAAAAAAGGACCGTGGAAAACCTTGGGGAAGGCTTGAGCTCGACAGTCCTGTAAAAAGTTGGGTGCAGCGTATCGAGGGGGGCAAGATTAAGGAAATACGGTTTAACAATCCAGCTCATAGGTGGTCTCTATGCCGACACACTGACGAGATGGACGTCTTTGTTACAGTGAATGTCGATCGCTCTGCCGCGCTTTCGCCACCCGTGCAAAGTCGGTAAGGTCGGCGCGTTTTCCCTTGCTCGGAGCACCTTATGCCCGCCCCCGTTCTGTCCGGCCCGCAATATCTGCGCGAAGGCCTGAAACTGGTCCTCAGCCCCGGCCTGCGCCTGTTCGTGTTGTTGCCGTTGGCAATCAATCTGGTGCTGTTCGTCGGATTGATCTATCTGGCCGGCCACCAGTTCAGCCTGTGGGTCGATACGCTGATGCCGTCGCTGCCCGAATGGCTGAGTTTCCTCAGCTACATCCTTTGGCCTTTGTTTGTGGTGTTGGTGGCGCTGATGGTGTTTTTCACCTTTACCATGCTCGCCAACGTGATCGCCGCACCGTTCAATGGTTTCCTCGCGGAAAAAGTCGAAGTGGTGGTGCGCGGCACTGATGACTTCCCAGCCTTCAGTTGGGGCGAACTGATCGCCATGGTCCCGCGCACCCTGGCCCGGGAAATGCGCAAACTCGGCTATTTCCTGCCACGCGCCATCGGCCTGTTCATTCTTTCGTTCATCCCGGTGGTGAACATCATCGCCGCGCCGCTGTGGCTGCTGTTCGGTGTATGGATGATGGCGATCCAGTACATCGACTATCCGGCGGACAACCACAAACTGGGCTGGAACGAGATGCTCGCCTGGCTGCGGCAGAAGCGCTGGCAGAGCATGAGTTTTGGCGGGATTGTTTATCTGGTGCTGCTGATTCCGGTGGTCAACATTCTGATGATGCCCGCTGCTGTCGCTGGCGCGACGCTGTTCTGGGTGCGTGAGCGCGGCGCCGAAAATCTGGTGACTCAGCGCTAACGCGACGTCACAAATCCATCATCCGAACGTCACAAGCACGACATGGCCTCAGCCGACACTGAGGTCATGACGACAGCTCTACATATCACCCTGATCAGCGAAACCTTCCCACCGGAAATCAACGGCGTGGCCAATACCCTTGGCCGCTTGTGCGATGGATTGCGCGCGCGTGGGCACCGTGTCGAACTGGTGCGCCCGCGTCAGGCCGGCGATCCGCAGCGCAGTGAAGATGACGCCTTGCTGTTGTGCCGTGGCTGGCCGTTGCCGGGGTATCCGGGGCTGCAATGGGGCCAGTCGTCGATGCATAAACTGTTGCGGCGCTGGAAGCGTCAGCGCCCGGACGTGCTGTACATCGCCACGGAAGGCCCGCTCGGGTTGTCGGCGCTGCGGGCTGCGCGGCGTCTGGGGATTTCGGTGGTCAGCGGGTTCCACACCAACTTTCAGCAGTACACCAGTCAATACGGACTTGGTCTGCTGACGCGGATGCTCACGCATTATCTGCGCTGGTTTCACAATCGCTCGGCCATGACCTTGGTGCCGAGTGTCAGCCAGCGCCTGGAGCTGGAGCGGCGGCATTTCGAGCGGTTGGCGCTGTTGTCTCGAGGCGTGGACAGCCAGTTGTTTCATCCGAGCAAGCGGCTGAATGCTTTGCGTGAGCAATGGGGTTTGTCAGAGCGCGATATTGCCGTGATTCATGTCGGACGCCTCGCTCCGGAGAAAAACCTCAGTCTGCTCAAACGCAGTTTCGAAACGCTGCAAAGGACTTATCCACAACGCAATCTGAAACTGATCGTCGTCGGTGACGGCCCGCAACGGCTGGCGCTGGAAAAGGATTTGCCCGAGGCGATCTTCTGCGGTGCACAGCGCGGTGAGGCTTTGGCGGCGCACTATGCGTCCGGCGATGTATTTCTGTTTCCGAGTCTGACCGAAACCTTCGGCAATGTGGTGCTGGAGGCGTTGGCTTCCGGTCTCGGAGTGGTGGCTTACGATCAGGCTGCGGCGGCGCAGCATATTCGCCATGGCTACAACGGCGTGTTGGCGATGCCCGGGGATGAGCAGGCCTTTTGCGAGGCGGCGGCGTGGTTGCTGGAAGAGGATGAGACGTTGCGTTGCGTGCGCTTGAATGCGCGGCAGCATGCGAGTCGCCAAGGCTGGCCGGCTGTTATCGAGCAGTTTGAAAAGCATTTGCGCGGGGCTTGTGTAGGCGAGCAGGTTGTCCCGAATGCACAGACACTTCCCTGAATTATTGTTGCGTTTGAAACCGCCATCGCTGGCAAGCCAGCTCCCACAGGGATTTCCAGTGACCACAGGTCGTGTGAACACCCATAAAACCTGTGGGAGCTGGCTTGCCAGCGATAGCGTCAGTAAGGGCGCCGCTTAAACCAGCGTCATCAACGCCTCACGACTGAACGGCAGGATGTCCTGCTCACGCCCTTCGCGGACTTTCTGCGCCCAATCCGGATCGACCAGCAGCGCGCGGCCCACCGCGACCAGATCGAATTCCTCTTTGTTCAGACGCTCCAGCAGGTTCTCCAGACTGGCCGGTTGCGCGACCTTGTCGGTGTTGACCATGAATTGCAGGAACTCGCCATCGAGGCCGACACTGCCGACGGTGATGGTCGGCTTGCCGGTGAGCTTGCGTGTCCAGCCCGCCAGGTTCAGTTCGGAACCGTCGAACTCCGGCTCCCAGAAGCGTCGCGTCGAGCAATGGAAAATATCCACACCGGCGTCAGACAACGGCTTGAGGAACTCGCCCAAGGCTTCCGGGGTTTGCACCAGACGTGCGGTGTAATCCTGCTGCTTCCACTGCGAGAAGCGGAAGATGATCGGGAAACCTTCGCCGACCGCCGCACGCACCGCCTGAATCAGTTCGATGGCGAAACGCGAGCGGTTGGCAAGGCTGCCGCCGTATTCGTCGCTGCGCTGGTTGCTGCCTTCCCAGAAAAACTGGTCGATCAGGTAACCGTGCGCGCCGTGGATCTCGACGCCGTCCATGCCGATGCTTTGCGCATCTTTGGCGGCTTGGGCGAAGGCTGCGATCACGTCCTGGATGTCTTGTTTGCTCATGCCGTGTACCACGACCTTACCGTCCTTGAGCTTTTCCGACGGGCCGTAACCCGGCACGCTGGCGTCCGGCTCGGTGCCAATGCGGCGCACACTGCCGACGTGCCACAGTTGCGGCACGATCTTGCCGCCCTCAGCGTGAACGGCGTCGACGACTTTTTTCCAGCCGACCAATGGCGCGTCGCCAAAGAATTGCGGCACGTTCGGGTAACCGTTGGAGGCCACGTGACCGACGGTGGTGCCTTCGGTGATGATCAGGCCAACGCCTGCGGCCGCACGACGGCGGTAGTACTCGATGACCTTCGAATTCGGCACGCCACCCGGGGAGAACGAACGGGTCATTGGCGCCATGACCACACGGGTCGGCAGTTCGAGGGCACCGAGGTGGAACGGTTTGAACAAGGCTTGAACCGGCATTGGAAGGCTCCACAGGGAATGACTTTATGACGGCTATAATATGGAGGGTCAAAGCCTTTGAACAGTACTATTGATTTGAATGATCAAGGATCAGAAACGAAAAGATCGCAGCACCGACAGTCTCCTGTAGGAGCTGCCGAAGGCTGCGACCTTTTGATCTTGCTGTTTCAGCTCAGCGCTTTTTCAATCGCATGAACAATGGTCGGATCATCCGGCGCCGTTCTCGGCGAGAACCGCGCCAACACCCGGCCGTCCTTGCCGAGCAGGAATTTTTCGAAATTCCAGGTGATGTCACCGGGAAATTCCGCACCCTCGCCCGCCAGCAGACGGTAAAGCTGATGCCGCTCGTGACCATTGACTTCGAGCTTGCTCGACAACGGAAACGTCACGCCATAGTTAAGGCTGCAGAACTCCTGAATTTCCTTTTCAGAACCGGGTTCCTGGCCGGCAAACTGGTTGCACGGCAGGCCCAGCACACTGAAGCCTTTGCCTTTGAATTGCTGATGGAGGTTTTCCAGCGCCGCGTACTGAGGCGTCAAGCCGCATTTGGAGGCGACGTTGACCACCAGCACGACTTGGCCCTTGAACGGCGCCAGCGGTAGCGCCTGACCATCCAGGGCTGTCAACTTAAGGTCGTGAAAAGCACTCATGACGAACTCCAGGATTCCGATGTTCTACTCGAAACAGCCACTTGGCGAGATCACCAAGGACAGCCGCGGACTAAAAAGGCGCCCGCAGGCGCCTCTCCAGTACTCGAAGCTTAGCGCAGAAAATCAGTGGTGATGGCCACCTTCGCCATGGACGTGACCATGAGCGATTTCTTCCTGGCTGGCATCACGGATGTCAACGATCTTCACTTTGAAGTTCAGGCGCTGACCGGCCAGTGGGTGGTTGCCGTCGACTGTTACGTCGTCGCCGTCGAGGTCACGGATGGTGACGATCTGCATCTGGCCGTCCGGCGCCGAAGCGTGGAACTGCATGCCGACTTCCAGCTCGTCAACGCCTTCGAACATGCTGCGGCTCAGGGTGCTGACCAGCTCGGCGGCGTATTCGCCGTAAGCGTCTTCCGGCTCAACGGCAACTTCCAGCTCGTCACCAACAGCTTTGCCTTCCAGAGCTTTTTCCAGGCCCGGGATGATGTTGCCTGCGCCTTGCAGGTAGACCAGCGGAGCGCCGCCGGCGGAGCTGTCGATGACCTCACCAGCGTCGTTGGTCAGGGTATAGTCGATGGAGACAGCCTTATTGGCGGCGATCAGCATGGGGCGAGACCTTTTGCAGAAGAATATAGAAAGGCCAAGTTTAGCGAAGCAATCGCGCGAAAGCGAACACAACCCGGACAAACGGGTTTCGACGATTGCAGGCTTCCATCAGGACGAAGACGGTCACTGGGTGGTCGAGCTTTCCTGTGGCCACACGCAACACCTGCGCCATCAGCCACCGTGGCAATCACGCGCGTGGGTGCTCGACCCGGCGCAACGTATTGAAAAAATAGGCCAACCCTTTGCCTGCGGTTGGTGCGCTCAGGGCTCGGTTAGCGCTAACCTTGGCGACTGAATTTCGGTAGGTCGTCAGCTATAAGCGACCGCCATTGCCATGCAACTTTAGAGAATTCGCATGCAAACTTTTTTTATCGCACCCACCGATTTTGGCGTGGGTCTGACCTCCATCAGCCTCGGGCTGGTGCGCACGCTTGAGCGCGCCGGGCTGAAAGTCGGCTTCTTCAAACCGATTGCCCAGCCTCACCCGGGCGACACCGGCCCTGAGCGTTCCACCGAACTGGTGGCACGTACCCACGGCCTGAAACCGCCGCAGCCGCTGGGTTTGGCCCACGTTGAGCGGATGCTCGGCGACGGTCAGCTCGATGAGTTGCTCGAAGAAATCATCACGTTGTATCAGCAAGCGGCCATCGGCAAAGACGTGCTGGTCGTCGAAGGCATGGTGCCGACCCGCAGCGCCAGCTACGCCGCGCGGGTCAACCTGCACTTGGCCAAGAGCCTCGATGCCGAGGTGATTCTGGTCTCGGCCCCGGAAAACGAAGTGCTTGCCGAGCTGTCCGGTCGCGTCGAATTGCAGGCGCAATTGTTCGGCGGCCCGAAGGATCCGAAAGTTCTCGGCGTGATCCTCAACAAGGTCAAGACTGAAGAAAGCATGGACGCCTTCGCTGCGCGTCTGAAGGAGCATTCGCCGTTGTTGCGCAGCGGTGATTTCCGTCTGCTTGGCTGCATTCCGTACCAGCCTGAACTCAACGCGCCACGCACCCGCGACGTCGCCGACCTGATGGGCGCGCAGGTGCTCAACGCCGGCGATTACGAAACCCGCAGGATGACCAAAATCATCATTTGCGCACGGACCATGCGCAACACCGTCGAGCTGCTCAAGCCCGGCGTGCTGGTGGTGACGCCGGGCGATCGCGACGACATCATCCTCGCCGTCAGCCTCGCGGCAATTAACGGCGTGCCGCTGGCCGGCCTGTTGCTGACCAGCGACACCCTGCCCGATCCGCGCATCATGGATCTGTGCCGCGGCGCGTTGCAGGCCGGTTTGCCGGTGTTGTCGGTGAGCACCGGCTCCTACGACACGGCCAACCTGCTCAACGGTCTGAACAAGGAAATCCCCATCGACGACCGCGAGCGCGCGGAGATCATCACCGATTTCGTCGCCAGCCATCTCGACGCCAAGTGGCTGCACCAACGTTGTGGTACGCCACGGGAAATGCGCTTGTCGCCGGCAGTGTTCCGCTATCAGTTGATTCAGCGCGCGCAAGCGGCGAACAAGCGCATTGTCCTGCCTGAAGGCAGCGAGCCGTTCACTGTGCAAGCGGCGGCGATCTGTCAGGAGCGCGGTATCGCCCGTTGCGTGTTGCTGGCCAAACCGGAAGACGTCGAAGCGGTCGCTCGCGCCCAAGGCATCATCTTGCCGCCGGGCCTGGAGATTCTCGATCCGGATCTGATCCGCGAGCGCTACGTCGAGCCGATGGTTGCCCTGCGCAAAACCAAAAGCCTTAACGCGCCGATGGCCGAACAGCAACTGGAAGACACCGTGGTGATCGGCACCATGATGCTTGCCCTGGATGAAGTCGATGGTTTGGTCTCGGGTGTGATCAACACCACCGCCAACACCATCCGTCCAGCCCTGCAGTTGATCAAGACTGCACCGGGCTGCACGCTGGTGTCTTCGGTGTTCTTCATGCTGTTCCCGGAAGAAGTGCTGGTCTACGGCGACTGCGTGATGAACCCGCATCCGAGTGCCACCGAACTTGCCGAAATCGCCCTGCAAAGCGCCGACTCGGCAGCGGCGTTCGGCATCACCCCGCGCGTGGCGATGATCAGTTATTCCAGCGGCGAATCGGCCACCGGCGAAGAAGTCGAAAAAGTCCGCGAGGCCACCCTCCTCGCCCATGAACAACAGCATTCGCTGCTGATCGACGGCCCGCTGCAATACGACGCCGCTGCCAACGCAGAAGTCGCCCGGCAACTGGCGCCAAACAGTCAGGTCGCCGGTCGCGCCACAGTGTTTGTGTTCCCCGATCTGAACACCGGCAACACCACGCACAAAGCCGTGCAACGCAGCGCCGATTGCGTCAGCCTCGGGCCGATGCTGCAAGGCCTGCGCAAACCGGTGAACGATTTGCCGCGCGGCGCGCAAGTCGACGACATCGTCTACACCATCGCCCTCACCGCGATTCAAGCCGCCAACCGACCTATGGATGTGTAAATGCTGGATTTTCTACCTGCACCCGTGCGCGGCGTGATCGCCTCGCTACTGTTGGCGCTCAACACGATTCTGCTCTGCTCATTTCTGTTTTGCGTGGCGCTGGTCAAGGCGCTGCCGTTTGCCTTGACCCAACGCATCGCCGGTTGGCTGATGAGCCACACCCATGAAGCGTGGATCAGCAATAACAAGGGCTGGATGAATCTGGTGCGCCGCACTCGCTGGCACATCAGCGGCTTGCAAGGCCTCGACTATCAGCACTCGTACCTGATCACCAGCAACCACCAGAGCTGGGTCGATATTCTGGTGCTGCAATACGTGCTCAACCGTCGTATTCAGCCGCTGAAATTCTTCCTCAAGCAGGAGCTGATCTGGGTCCCGGTGATTGGTCTGGCCTGGTGGGCGCTGGGCTTTCCGTTCATGAAGCGCTACTCCAAGGCGTACCTGGCCAAGCACCCGGAGAAGAAAGGCAAAGACCTCGAAACCACGCGCAAGACTTGCGCGAAGTTTCGCAATAACCCGGTGGGGATTTTCAACTTCGTCGAAGGCACGCGGTTTACCGATGGAAAGCATGCGCAGCAGCAGTCACCGTTCAAATACTTGCTCAAGCCGAAGGCTGGCGGGATTGCCTTTGTGCTGGATGCGATGGGCGAACAATTGGAGTCGATCGTCAACGTGACGATTCACTACCCGGCCGGGCGTCCGGGGTTTTGGGATTTGCTCTGCGGCAATGTGCGCGATGTGGTGGTGCACTTTGAAGAGCTGAAGATCCCTCAGCAGTTCATTGGCAAGAATTACGATCAGGACGGTGAGTATCGTTTGCAGTTCCAGGGCTGGATCAATCAGCTGTGGCTGGACAAGGATGCGCTGCTGGAACAGATGCACCGCGAATATCCGAAGCATTAAGATCAAAAGATCGCAGCCTTCGGCAGCTCCTACAATGGATCGGCGTATATCCTGTAGGAGCTGCCGAAGGCTGCGATCTTTTGACTTTTAAAGGTCACAAAAAAGCCCGCCGATGATCACTCATCGGCGGGCTTTTTCTTGCAGCTTGAAGCTAGCAGCTTGCCGCTGCTTTATGGCTTAGATCGCGCCACGCTGACGCAGCAGATCCAGCACTTGCTTGACGCTTTCTTCCAGACTCAGCGTCTGCGTGTCGATCACCAGATCGGCATTCAGCGGCACGTCGTACGGGAAGGATTCGCCCGGGATGTTGTCGCCACCAGCGGCGTACAGACCTTGTGGATCACGCTCGGCGCACACGGCCGGCGAGGCCTGCACGTAGACCGTCAGCAGACGATCCTTGCCGATCAGATCCTTGGCCTGCTCGCGGCCTTCAGCACTCGGCGCAACGAACGCAGCCAACGTCACCAGGCCGGCTTCGTTGAACTGACGCGCAACGTGGGCGGCACGACGCCAGTTCTCGGTACGACCGGCGCGATCCTGTGGCAGACCTTTGTTGAGATCGTGACGCAGGTTCTGCCCATCCAGCACAAACACCGCACGGCCCATGTCGAACAGCTTGCGCTCGACCGCATAAGCCAGCGTGCTCTTGCCTGCGCCCGACAGGCCGCTGAACAGCACGGTAGCCGGTTGCTGGCCGAAGCGCTGCGCGCGTTCTTCAGTGGCGACGTGCGCCAGTTTGCCGTGGTGTGTGGCAGTGCCATGCGACACAGGCTGCGCGACGATCATGCCAGCGCCGACGGTGCCGTTGGTCAAGCGATCGATGATGATGAACGCGCCGGTGGTGCGGTTGCTTTCGTAACCGTCGAGGGCGATCGGCGCGTCGAGCGCGATCTTCACCTTGCCGATTTCGTTGAGCTGCAACGCGCTCGCCGGGCCTTCTTCAAGGGTGTTCACGTCGACCTTGTTGACGATGCTGGCAATCGAGCCCGGCACGTAACTGGTGGCGCGTTTGATATCGTATTTCTTGCCCGGCAGCATCGGCTCTTCAGCCATCCACACCAGCATCGCTTCGAAGCTGTCGGTGACCGGCGGCACGTTGTCGGCATGCACCAACAGGTCGCCACGGGAGATGTCGATTTCGTCTTCCATGGTCAGTGTTACGGCCTGACCTGGACCTGCGTGTTCCAGCTCACCTTCGAAGGTGACGATGGATTTCACCCGGCTGCTTTTGCCCGACGGCAGCACCACGACTTCGTCGCCCTTCTTGACGATGCCGCTGGCCAGCGTACCGGCGAAACCACGGAAGTTCAGGTTCGGACGGTTGACGTACTGCACCGGGAAACGCAGATCGGTGAAGTTGCGATCGCCCGCGACTTCCACGGTCTCGAGGATTTCCATCAGCGACTGGCCTGTGTACCAAGGCGAGCGCTCGGACTTGTTCACCACGTTGTCGCCTTTGAGGGCAGACATCGGCACGAAGTGCATGCTGGTCGGCTTCATTTTCAAGCCTTCGGCGAACTTCAGGTAGTCGGCCTTGATCGACTCGAACACGCCTTCATCGAAGCCCTTCAAATCCATCTTGTTGATGGCGACGACGATGTGTTTGATCCCCAACAGGGAGGCGATGAAGCTGTGGCGACGGGTCTGGGTCTGCACGCCGTAACGGGCGTCGACGAGGATGATCGCCAGGTCACAGGTGGACGCACCGGTGGCCATGTTGCGGGTGTACTGCTCATGGCCGGGAGTGTCGGCGATGATGAATTTGCGTTTGGCGGTGGAGAAATAGCGGTAGGCAACATCGATGGTGATGCCCTGCTCGCGCTCGGCCTGCAAGCCGTCGACCAGCAACGCCAGGTCGATGTCGTCACCGGTGGTGCCGACTTTCTTCGAATCGCGGGTGATCGCTTCGAGGTGATCTTCGTAGATCATTTTCGAGTCGTGCAGCAGGCGCCCGATCAGGGTGCTCTTGCCGTCATCGACATTACCGCAGGTCAAAAAGCGCAGCAGCTCTTTACGTTCGTGCTGGCCCAGGTAGGCGAGGATGTCCTCGCTGATCAAATCAGATACGTGGCTCATTGCATTCAAGCTCCGAGCTGTAAGCTTCAAGCGGCAAGCTTGTCGGCGTACAGCTAGTCAGAAATTTTGTTGATCAACCCGCCCAGCATTCTAGAAAGCTCACGGGTTTCCATAATCCAATTTTCAGCCAGCGGTTCTGCGATGTAAGCGATATCTCGGCCTATCAGGATCTGGGTTCGCAACTCTCCGCAAGAAGCCTTCGCGATCCAAAGAAAGTGCACCTTTTCTTTGCAACTCCGACGCTCCATGCCTTCAGCAATATTGGAAGGCACTGACATTGCAGAGCGGGTGATCTGATCCTTGAATCCAAAATCCCCGCATCGCGCAAACTCTCTAAAAATCCCCACCGCCAAGCATTTGCTTCGCTGCCAAACAACCAGTTTCTCGAAATCCATTACGAGTCATCCGATTCCGGCTCGCAGCAACCGGCCGCAAGCGCCAAACCGCAAAGTTACGCATACCGCCTTTAACTTGCAGCTTGCCGCTTGTAACTCGAAGCTTAAAAGTACCCCTGACGTTTTTTGTCTTCCATCGAGCCTGCGCCATCGTGGTCGATGACCCGGCCCTGGCGCTCGGAAGTTCGCGTCAGGAGCATTTCCTGGATGATGTCCGTCAGCGTCTCGGCTTCGGACTCCACCGCGCCCGTCAACGGGTAGCAGCCAAGGGTGCGGAAACGCACTTTCTTTTTGACGATGCGCGCTTTGTCTTCATCGGACAGGTGTTCGAGGATGCGCTCGTCGTCGATCATGATCAGCGTGCCGTTCTTCTCGATCACTTCACGTTCGGCGGCGAAGTACAGCGGCACAATCGGGATGCCTTCAAGGTAGATGTACTGCCAGATGTCCAGTTCGGTCCAGTTCGACAGCGGGAACACACGAATGGATTCGCCCTTGTTGACCTTGCCGTTGTAGACGTTCCACAGCTCTGGGCGCTGGTTTTTCGGGTCCCAGCGGTGCTTGCTGTCGCGGAACGAGTACACGCGCTCTTTGGCGCGGGATTTCTCTTCATCGCGACGGGCGCCGCCGAATGCTGCGTCGAAACCATGTTTGTCGAGTGCCTGTTTCAGGCCTTCGGTTTTCATGATGTCGGTGTGCTTGGCGCTGCCGTGGGTGAACGGGTTGATGTTCTGCGCCACGCCGTCCGGGTTGATGTGAGTGATGAGGTCCAGGCCCAGTTCTTCGACCATCTTGTCGCGGAACTTGTACATCTCCTGGAATTTCCAGCGGGTGTCGACGTGCATCACCGGAAACGGCAGTTTGCCCGGGAAGAACGCCTTGCGTGCCAGGTGCAGCATCACGGCGGAGTCTTTACCGATGGAGTACAGCATCACCGGGTTATCGAACTCGGCGGCCACCTCGCGGATGATGTGGATGCTTTCCGCCTCCAGCTGTTTCAGATGCGTCAGTTTGTCGACCATGGCTACTCACGAAAACTTTCTTATGAACGGCCAGCGGGCCGTGTTCGAGCGGGAAATCCTAGCACAGCGGCCTCTTCTAATCAGGACGCCTACTAGATCGAAAGGGTATATGAATATGCCTGCCAGTTCGGCCAACCCGCCTGTAGGAGCTGCCGAAGGCTGCGATCTTTTGATCTTGTTTTTAAAGATCAAAAGATCGCAGCCTTCGGCAGCTCCTACAGGGGTCGTGTCAGTCAGATCGGGTTGGGGATGTCGATGAAGATGTGTTCGAGGGCGAAGCGTTTTGCCAGGTAGTCGCCCAGTGCCTGCACTCCGTAGCGTTCGGTGGCGTGGTGGCCGGCGGCGATGAAGCTGATGTCGTTTTCGCGAGCACTGTGGAAAGTCTGCTCGGACGCTTCGCCACTGAGGAACAAATCGACGCCCGCCGCGACGCCGTGATCGATGTAGCCTTGGCCACCGCCAGTGCACCAACCGACCCGACGAATCATCGGGTTGCCTTCAATCAGCAGCGGCTCACGGCCCATGACTTCCTGCACTTTGCGGGCGAAATCGCGGGCGGTCATCGGGTCTTTCAACGAGCCGACCAGGCCGACGATTTTCAGATTATCCGGATCCAGCGGCCCTTCCACCGTGATGTCCAACTGACGCGCCAGTTGCACGTTATTGCCCACGTCCGGGTGCAGATCCAGCGGCAAGTGATAGGCGAGCAAGCTGATGTCGTGCTTGAGCAACGTCTTCAGTCGACGCTGCTTCATGCCGGTAATGCACGGATTCTCGCCCTTCCAGAAGTAACCGTGATGCACCAGCACCAGATCGGCCCCGGCCTCAACGGCGGCATCCAGCAAGGCTTGACTGGCCGTGACGCCGCTAACGATCCGCATGACCTGCGGACGGCCCTCGACCTGCAAGCCGTTGGGGCAATAATCGGCAATTTTCGCACTGCCAAGGTAACGATCGGCTTCTTCGACGAGGGTGCTGAGGGCAACGGCCATGAAAGACTCCTAAATATCCCGTTCAGAGGCACGCGCGGCCTCGTATAATGCGCGACATTATGGGCGGTCTGACCCCGCCTGCAACTCTTCCAGGACGTGCTTAATGTTCAAGGCGCTGCGTTTTATGGGCTGGCCGTTGTTGGCCGGCGTGCTTATCGCTCTGTTGATTATTCAGCGTTACCCGCAGTGGGTCGGGCTGCCGAGCCTCGACGTCAACCTGCAACAGGCCCCGCAAACCACCAGCGTGCAGCAGGGACCGGTGTCCTATGCGGATGCGGTGACTATCGCCGCACCTTCGGTGGTCAACCTGTATACCACCAAGGTCATCAACAAACCCGCGCATCCGCTGTTTGAAGATCCGCAGTTCCGACGTTTCTTCGGTGACAACTCGCCGAAGCAGAAACGCATGGAATCGAGCCTCGGTTCCGGCGTGATCATGAGCCCGGAAGGCTACATCCTCACCAACAACCACGTGACCAGCGGCGCTGATCAGATTGTCGTGGCCCTTAAAGACGGTCGCGAAACCCTTGCCCGCGTCATCGGCAGCGATCCGGAAACCGACCTAGCGGTTCTGAAAATCGATCTGAAAACCCTGCCAGCGATCACCGTCGGCCGCTCCGACAACATTCGTATCGGCGACGTTGCGCTGGCCATCGGCAACCCGTTCGGCGTCGGCCAGACCGTGACCATGGGCATCATCAGCGCCACCGGCCGCAACCAGTTGGGCCTGAACAACTACGAAGACTTCATCCAGACCGACGCGGCGATCAACCCGGGCAACTCCGGCGGCGCGCTGGTGGATGCCAACGGCAACCTGACCGGCATCAACACGGCGATCTTCTCCAAGTCCGGCGGCTCGCAGGGCATCGGTTTTGCCATTCCGGTGAAACTGGCGATGGAAGTGATGAAGTCGATCATCGAGCACGGTCAGGTGATTCGCGGCTGGCTGGGCATTGAAGTGCAGCCGCTGACGCAAGAGCTAGCCGAGTCGTTTGGTCTGTCCGGGCGTCCGGGGATTGTCGTGGCGGGGATCTTTCGCGATGGCCCGGCGCAGAAGGCCGGTCTGCAATTGGGTGACGTGATTCTGAGCATCGATGGCGAGCCGGCCGGTGATGGTCGCCGCTCGATGAACCAAGTCGCGCGGATCAAACCAACGGACAAAGTGACGATTCAGGTGATGCGCAACGGCAAAGAGCTGAAGCTCACCGCGGAAATCGGCCTCCGCCCGCCGCCAGCGCCGTTGAAAGAAAAAGAAGAATAAGACTTTCTTCGCGTAAAGCGCGCGAATAAAAGACATTCTCAACAGGCATGTTATATTGTTTCAATTCTAAGAATTGGAACAACATAACATGTCGTCTCGAACAAAGGCTTCACTGCTCGGCCTGAGCCTTGGTCTGCTGGTGGACCCAGCCTTCGCCGAAGAACCCAAACCCCTCGAACTGGACGCCATCAGCGTCATCTCCGACTACGAGTCGCCGACCGGCCCGGTCAAAGGGTATCGTGCCACGCGCTCGTCCAGCGCGACCAAGACCGACACCGCTATTCGCGATATCCCGCAAGCAATCAGCGTGGTGCCCGCCAGTGTGCTCAAGGATTTGGGCAGCACCAGTGTCGAGCGCGCGCTGGATTTTGCCGGTGGCGTATCAAAGCAAAACAACTTCGGCGGCCTGACGCTGTACGAATACAGCGTGCGCGGCTTCACCACTTCGGAGTTCTACAAGGACGGTTTCAGCGCCAACCGCGGCTATCCGAGCACGCCCGACGCGGCCAACATCGAGCGCATCGAAGTACTCAAAGGCCCGGCCGCCAGCCTCTATGGTCGAGGCGATCCGGGTGGCACGGTGAACATCGTCACCAAAAAGCCGCAGCCCGAAGCGTTTACTACCCTGCAAACCAGCGCCGGTAGCTGGGATCGCTATCGCACCGCACTGGACGTCAACACACCGCTGGATGATCAGGGCGATGTGCTTTCGCGGATCAACCTCGCAGTCGAGGACAACCACAGCTTTCGCGATCACGTCGACAGTCAGCGTGTGTTCGTCGCGCCTTCGATCAGTTGGCAACTGAACCCGGATACCTCGCTGCTGGTGGAAAGCGAAATCGTCCGCCACAGTTCCACGTTCGATCGCGGCATCGTCGCGCCGAACAACAAATGGAGCGGTGTGTCGCGCTCGACCTTCCTCGGCGAACCCAACGACGGCAACATCGACAACCACAACAATCTGCTGCAAGCGACCCTCGAACATCACCTCAATGACAGCTGGAAGCTGCGTCTGGCCAGCCACTACAAGGAAGGCAAACTCTGGGGTTACGCCTCGGAAAACCGCCCGCTGAGCGCTGATGACCGCACCGACAACCGTCGCTATCGCGAACGCGATACCCGTTGGCACGACAGCATCACCCAGCTCGAGCTGCGCGGTCTGTTCGACCTCGGCCCGTGGCAACACGAACTGCTGATCGGCACCGAATACGAAAACTTCCGCAAGAACGAGCGCGTCACCAGCATCGCCGGCGGCCCTTACGCCATCGACATCTACAAGCCGATCTACGGCCAGCCGAAACCCAATGGTGCACGCTCAGGCAGCGACTTTTTCGAACACGTCGAAAGTCATGCACTGAACCTGCAGGATCAGATCATCTTCACCGACAAACTGCGCGGAATGATCGGCGCGCGTTTCGAGCATTTTGATCAACACATCGACGACCACAGCCGCAACGCCACAAGCAACCAACGGCATGACGCCCTCACCCAACGTGCCGGCCTGCTCTATCAACTGACGCCGGAAACCGGCCTGTTCGCCAACGCCTCAACCTCGTTCAAACCGAACAATGGCCTCGACGCGTCCGGCAAATCCTTCGATCCGGAAGAAGGCGTCGGTTACGAAATCGGGATCAAGAGCGAACTGTTCGACGACCGCCTGAGCAGCACCCTCGCCTTCTTCCACATCGACAAGGAAAACGTCCTCGCCCTCGATCCGGCCACCGACACCAGCCGTGCGATGGGCAAGGCGCGCAGTCGCGGTTTCGATTGGCAGGTCAGCGGGCAAATCACCGATGCGGTGCGAGTCATCGGCGCCTTCGCCTACATCGATGCTGAAGTGACCAAGGGCGACGCAGTGATCCCCACCGGCAGCCGCATTCTTGGCGTGGCCAAACGCAGCGGCAGTCTGCTCGGGGTTTATGAATTTCAGGATGGCCATTTGCGCGGCTCGGACGTCGGCGCAGCGTTCACTTATGTCGGCGATCGCTCCGGTGAGTCCGGCAGCGACTTCGAGTTGCCGGCCTATCACACCGTCGACCTGCTGGCTCATTACAAAGCCAGTGACAACGTCACCGTCGGCCTCAACCTGAACAATCTCTTCGACGAAAAATACTACGAGCGCTCCTACAGCAACTACTGGGTCAACCCAGGCGAGCCGCGCAATTTCACCGTCAGCCTGACTCTCAACCTGTAAAAGGACGTCACCATGCAATACGGCAAAACCCTTGTGCTCATCGCCGCACTGTTCGCCGGCCAGGCCTCGGCTCATGGCCTGTGGACGGAACAACGGCGCGGCAACATCGAAGTGATTTACGGCCATGGCGCCGAAGACAACGCCTTCAAGGCACAGAAAATCAGCGGTGCCTGGGCCTACGATGTGGGCGGCAAGATGATTCCGGTCAGCGTCGAGCGTCTGGCGGATCACGCCCGTTTGAAGCCGCTGAAGTCGCCCGCAGTGATGGCCGTGGCACTGAACAATGGCATGTGGTCGCAAACCGCTGACAAGAAGTGGATCAACCAGGGCCGCAGCAAAGTGCCGGGCGCTGTCGAGGCGACCGAGACGTTCAAATACAGCCTGGCGATTTACCAGCCGGGAGCGAAGTTGCCCAAGCTCGATCAACTCAAATTGCTGATTCTGCCGGAGGTTGATCCGTTGACCGTGGGGCCCGGCAAGTCATTGCCGGTGCGGGTGTTGCTCGACGGCAAACCGGCGGCGGGGGTGAAGTTGATCGGCGACTATCGCAGCGCGCCGAACACGCTGAGCACCGAAACTGACAAGGATGGCCGGGCGCAGGTGTTGGTCAGGAATGAAGGGTTGAATGTGATTGCGGCGCAGGTTGAGGTGCCGGTGAAGGACAGTGGTGATGTGAATAGTCGTGGGCTGTTCAGCTCGCTGACATTCCTTGGCGAGCCGCATCACGAATAAGAGCAGACCCTCACCCCAGCCCTCTCCCGGAGGGAGAGGGGGCCGACCGCGTTGTCCTTGCGAAGCACATCGACCTGAAAGACCGAGTCGATTATGGATTCGGTAAAGCAGCATCAGGTCGGTGCAATTCAACAGCATCCCCCAATCAGTCCCCTCTCCCTTTGGGAGAGGGGGCCGACCGCGTTGTCTTGCGAAGCACATCGACCTGAAAGACCGAGTCGATTATGGATTCGGTAAAGCAGCATCAGGTCGGTGCAATTCAACAGCATCCCCCAATCAGTCCCCTCTCCCTTTGGGAGAGGGGGCCGACCGCGTTGTCTTGCGAAGCACATCGACCTGAAAGACCGAGTCGATTATGGATTCGGTAAAGCAGCATCAGGTCGGTGCAATTCAACAGCATCCCCCAATCAGTCCCCTCTCCCTTTGGGAGAGGGAGCCGACCGAGTTGTCTTGTGAGGTACATCGACCTGAAAGACCGAGTCGATTATGGATTCGGTAAAGCAGCATCAGGTCGGTGCAATTCAACAGCATCCCCCAATCAGTCCCCTCTCCCTTTGGGAGAGGGTTAGGGTGAGGGGCTCTTGCCTTTAAAGCTCGCCAAGCCCATCGATCAGCGCCTGATTCTGCTCCGGCGTGCCAATCGAAATCCGCAGGAACTGCGCGATCCGCTCCTGCTTGAAGTGCCGCACGATCACGCCCTGCTCACGCAATTTAGCCGCAAGTCCCGCCGCATCATGCTGCGGGTGCCGCGCAAAAATGAAGTTCGCCGCCGACGGCAGCACTTCAAAACCCTTAGCCTGCAACTGCGCAATCACCCACTCACGGCTCTCGATCACCAATCGGCAGGTCTTGTCGAAATACTCGCGATCTTCGAACGCAGCAGCAGCACCGACAATCGCCAGACGATCCAGCGGATACGAGTTAAAGCTGTTCTTGATCCGCTCCAGCGCTTCGATAAGATCCGGATGCCCCACCGCCAGACCAACGCGCAAACCCGCCAACGAACGCGACTTGGACAGCGTCTGCGTCACCAGCAGGTTCGGATAACGATCGACCAGACTGATCGCCGTATCGCCGCCGAAGTCGATGTACGCCTCATCAACAACCACAACTGAATCCGGGTTGGCCTTGAGGATTTGCTCGACCGCGTCCAGCGCCATCAGGCAGCCAGTCGGTGCGTTCGGGTTAGGGAAGATGATCCCGCCGTTCGGCTTGGCGTAGTCGGCCGGATCAATCTGGAACTGTGCGTCGAGTGGCACCGCATCGTATTTGATGCCGTACAAACCACAGTAAACCGGATAGAAGCTGTAGCTGATGTCCGGGAACAACAGCGGCTTATCGTGTTGCAGCAAGCCGTGGAAAATGTGCGCGAGCACTTCATCCGAACCATTACCGAGGAACACTTGATTGCTCTGCACGCCGTAGTAGTTGGCAACCGCTGTTTTCAGCAGATCGCTGTTCGGATCCGGGTACAGACGCAGGTTATCGTTGAGTTCGACCTGCATCGCCGCCAAGGCTTTTGGCGATGGGCCGTACGGGTTTTCGTTGGTGTTGAGCTTGACCAGTTTGGTCAGCTTCGGCTGTTCGCCCGGCACGTACGGCACCAGATCCTTGACGAACGGGCTCCAGAATTTACTCATCGCTCAGTTCCCCTGCCCTTGAAGAAAGTCTTCGTCTTTGATGCGGTATTCGGCGCTGCGCGCGTGGGCACTCAGCGATTCGCCACGGGCCAGCACGGAGGCGGTTTTACCCAGTTCGGATGCGCCAGCTTCGGAGCAGAAGATGATCGACGAACGTTTTTGGAAGTCGTACACGCCCAGCGGCGAAGAGAACCGCGCGGTGCCAGAGGTCGGCAGCACGTGGTTCGGGCCTGCGCAATAGTCGCCCAGTGCTTCCGAGGTGTGACGGCCCATGAAGATCGCGCCGGCGTGGCGGATCTGCGGCAGCCAGGCTTGCGGGTCAGCGACCGATAACTCCAGGTGTTCCGGAGCGATGCGGTTGGCGACTTCGATCGCTTGCGCCATGTCTTTCACATGAATCAGCGCACCACGACCATTGATCGAGGTTTCGATGATCGTTGCGCGATCCATGGTCGGCAGCAGTTTGTCGATGCTCGCGGCAACCTTGTCGAGGAACTCGGCGTCCGGGCTGACCAGAATCGCCTGCGCGTCTTCGTCGTGTTCGGCTTGCGAGAACAGGTCCATGGCGATCCAGTCCGGATCGGTCTGGCCATCGCACACCACGAGGATTTCCGAAGGGCCGGCGATCATGTCGATGCCGACCTGGCCGAACACGTGGCGCTTGGCCGTGGCGACATAGATGTTGCCCGGACCAACCACCTTATCGACTTTCGGCACGCTTTCGGTGCCGTAAGCCAACGCGGCTACCGCTTGCGCGCCACCGATGGTGAATACCCGGTCAACGCCAGCGATGCATGCGGCCGCCAGCACCAACTCATTGATCTCACCGCGCGGCGTCGGCACAACCATGACCACTTCGGTCACGCCGGCGACCTTGGCCGGAATCGCGTTCATCAACACCGACGACGGGTACGACGCCTTGCCGCCCGGCACGTACAGACCGGCGCGATCCAGTGGCGTGACCTTCTGGCCGAGCACGGTGCCGTCGGCTTCGGTGTAGCTCCAGGAATCCTGCTTCTGTTTTTCGTGGTAGCTGCGTACGCGGGCCGCGGCTTTTTCCAGTGCTTCGCGCTGCGCCACGGTGATGCGGGTCAGGGCCAGTTCCAGACGCTCGCGCGGAAGGATCAGATCAGCCATCGAAGCGACTTCAAGACCGTCGAACTTCTGGGTGAACTCGACCAGCGCCGCGTCACCGCGCTCGCGCACAGCCTTGATGATGTCCAGCACCCGCTGATTGACCGAGTCGTCAGACACACTTTCCCAGCTCAGCAGATGATCCAGATGATGCGCGAAATCCGGGTCAGCAGCGTTGAGTCGGCGAATTGCAGTCGTTGCGGTCATAGCGAGAGCCTCATAGGAATGGCAAAAAACTCAGGCGCCCGAAACTATCATTCGATCCGCTTAGGCACCTGAGAATTCTGGCTATGAGGCGGATAGACGGCGCGACCTGGGGTCGCGCAGGTAAATCAGCCGCGGTGTCGCGATTCCACTGCGTTGCGCAGGGTATCGATCAACGCCTGGATTCGGGCGTGTTGCATTTTCATCGAAGCTTTATTGACGACCAGGCGCGAGCTGATCGTGGCGATCAGTTCCTGAGGTTCCAGGCCGTTGGCGCGCAGGGTGTTGCCGGTGTCGACCACGTCGATGATCTTGTCGGCCAGACCGATCAGCGGTGCCAGCTCCATCGAGCCGTACAGCTTGATGATGTCGACCTGACGGCCCTGCTCGGCGTAGTAACGCTTGGCGACGTTGACGAACTTGGTCGCCACGCGCAGACGGCCCTTGGGTTCCGGCGCGCCAATCTTGCCGGCGGTCATCAGCTTGCACTGGGCAATCTGCAGATCCAGTGGCTCGTACAGGCCCTGGCCGGTGTATTCCATCAACACGTCTTTACCGGCAACGCCGAGGTCAGCCGCGCCATGCTCGACATACGTCGGCACATCGGTGGCACGCACGATCAGCAGACGAACATCGTCCTGCGTCGTGGGAATGATCAGCTTGCGGCTCTTGTCCGGATTCTCGGTCGGCACGATGCCCGCTTCGGCGAGAAGCGGCAGGGTGTCGTCAAGGATGCGGCCCTTGGACAGTGCGATGGTCAACATGGGAAACGTCAGTCCTTATCAAGGTACTCATGTCCGGTCGCAATCGGCGCCGGACACACATCGAGCCGGAAACCGGCTCGACTCAAAACGAATTCAGTGGACACGTCCCTGTGTCCCGATGCAGCAATCAGCCCGGAACGCGACGGATCTTGGCGCCCAGCATCTGCAGCTTTTCTTCGATGCACTCGTAACCACGGTCGATGTGGTAGATGCGGTCGATCAGGGTATCGCCTTCGGCAACCAGCGCCGAGATCACCAGACTGGCCGAAGCACGCAGGTCGGTGGCCATGACTGGCGCGCCCTTGAGGACTTCAGTACCGGTGACGATGGCGGTGTTGCCTTCGACCTGGATCTTGGCGCCCATGCGGTGCAACTCGTACACGTGCATGAAACGGTTTTCGAAGATCGTCTCGATCACCGCACCGGTGCCTTCGGCAATGGCGTTGAGCGAGATGAACTGCGCCTGCATGTCAGTCGGGAAAGCAGGGTACGGCGCAGTGCGCACGTTGACCGCTTTCGGACGCTTGCCGTGCATGTTCAGCTCGATCCAGTCTTCACCGCAGGTGATTTCTGCGCCGGCTTCACGAAGCTTTTCCAGAACGGCTTCGAGGATGGTCGGATCGGTGTCCTTGACCTTGACGCGGCCACCGGTCACGGCAGCGGCGACCAGGTAGGTGCCGGTTTCGATACGGTCAGGCATGACCTTATAGAAAGCCGAACCCAGACGCTCGACGCCATCGATGGTGATGGTGTCGGTGCCAGCGCCGGAAACCTTGGCGCCCATGGCGTTGAGGAAGTTCGCCAGGTCAACCACTTCAGGTTCGCGAGCGGCGTTCTGCAACACGCTGCGGCCCTTGGCCAGAGCAGCGGCCATCATGATGTTCTCGGTACCGGTCACGCTGACAGTGTCGAAGAAGAAGTGCGCGCCACGCAGGCCGCCTTCAGGCGCCTTGGCCTTGATGTAGCCGCCTTCGACGTCGATGACCGCGCCCATGGCTTCAAGACCACGGATGTGCAGGTCAACCGGACGCGAACCGATGGCGCAACCGCCAGGCAGTGCCACTTCGGCTTCACCGAAACGGGCAACCATCGGGCCCAGCACCAGGATCGACGCACGCATGGTTTTCACCAGCTCGTACGGAGCGATCAGGGTCTTGATGGTGCGCGGGTCGATTTCGACGCTGAGTTTCTCGTCGATCACCGGCTCAATGCCCATGCGACCGAACAGCTCGATCATGGTGGTGATGTCGTGCAGGTGCGGCAGGTTGCCAACGGTCACCGGGCCATCGCACAGCAGCGTGGCTGCCAGGATCGGCAGAGCGGAGTTTTTTGCGCCGGAAATGCGGATCTCGCCATCAAGACGAGCGCCACCGGTAATAATCAATTTATCCATAAGAATCTCGACGCCCTTAGGCTCAGGTGCGCTCGGCCCAGGCCGCGCTGCTGAAAAATTTCATAGTGACCGCATGGATGCTGCCATCGGTGATCCATGGGTTCAAATGGACATAGATCTGCTGCTGACGCTTCACCGGGCTCAACGCCGCCAGTTCATCGCTAATCACGTTCAGCTGGAAATTGCAGCCTTCGCCCTCAACTTCTACCAACGTTCCGGGCAGCTTTCCTTCAAGGAAGCTCTTCACTTCTACGGCCTGCATGCTCAACCTCAATCGGCGCCCTGTGCGCACGGGTCGGACATCATACAAAAAAGCCCCGCGCCTGCGAACCCCGCAAGGCAGGACTCTGACGGGGGGCTTCTTTATTGATGCGGGTTCAGGGGTGCGCCAACAGTTCGGTCAGCTCACTGACCTGAGCGATTTCGCGCATGTCTTCGGGCATCGCGCGGATGCTGACAGCCTTGCCGGCCGCATTGGCATCGCGCATGAAGCACAGCAGCAACGACAAACCGACGCTGCTGGACTTCTTCACCGCCGAGCAGTCGATCACCAGCGAAGACGCCTTGCTGGACTTGATCAGCGCCTGGCCTTCCTTGCGCAAGTCAGCGCCGGTACGGTAATCCAGCACTCCGCTGAGCAGAAGCTCGTCGACATCACTCATACGAACTGCGGCCTCGTTCATTGCGCTGGCTTCTCGGCAGCTTTATCCGTGGATTCCTTGGCCTTGGCGACTTCACCAGCCCAATTGTTGATGGTCTTGTCCAGGTCATTGCCATTGCGCTGCATGGCGTCGGCGAACTGATCACGGAACAGCTTGCCGATGTTGATGCCGTTGATGATCACGTTGCGCAGTTTCCACTCGCCGTTGATCTTCTCGAGCGTGTACTGCACAGGGTAGATCGCACCGTTAGTGCCCTTGACGGTCATGCCGACGCTGGTGCGATCGCCCGACTCATCCTTGGCCGGATCAACAGTAATGCCCTGATTGTTGTACTCGAGCAAGGCGTTGCCGTAGAACTGGAACAGGCCTTTCTTGAAGTTTTCCTGGAAGGTCTGCATCTGCGCAGGCGTAGCCTTGCGCGAATACTTGACCGTCATGATGCTTTTGGAAATGCCCTCAGCATCCACCACCGGACCGACGATGGTGTTCAGCGCCGTGTAGAAATCCTGCGGATCCTGCTTGTACTTCTCTTTGTTGGCCGACAAGTCGGCAAGCATCCGGTTCGTGGTGTCCTGAACCAGATCATGCGCAGACTGTGCCGCCACAGCGTTACCCATCAGTGGCAATGCCGCGAGCAACACCAACAGGCCACGTCGCAAGGTAGAGATCATTCAAAAGCTCCTCATTTGGCGTCTTTGCTAACGGTATTGAGCAGGAATTTACCGATCAGGTCTTCCAGTACCAGAGACGACTGCGTGTCGTGGATGGTTCCACCATCCTTCAGCGGTTTGTCTTCTCCGCCTACGCTGATACCGATGTACTTCTCGCCCAGCAGACCAGCGGTCAGGATAGACGCTGTAGAGTCAGTCGGCAGGTTGTCGACCTTTTTATCCACTTGCAGGGTGACTCGACCGGTAAAGCTGTCGCGATCCAGATCGATCGCCGTGACCTTGCCGATGGTCACACCGGCCATGGTCACTTTGGCTCTGACCGTCAAACCGGCGATATTGTCGAAGTAGGCATACAGTTTATAGGTGTCGGTGGTCGACGTCGGAGACAGGCCACTGACCCGCAACGCAAGCAGCAACAAGGCCAGGATCCCTGCCAGCAGGAACAGGCCGACACCGATTTCCAGGGTGCGGTTTTGCATCAGAAATCTCCAAACATCAAAGCGGTCAGAATAAAGTCGAGGCCGAGCACTGCCAGCGAGGCAAACACCACGGTCTTGGTGGTGGCGCGACTGATGCCCTCGGAAGTGGGCTCACAGTCATAGCCTTGGAATACGGCGATCCAGGTCACTACAAAGGCGAAAACGATACTTTTGATCACGCCATTGAGCACGTCACTGGTGAAATTCACGCTGTTCTGCATGTTTGCCCAATAAGAGCCTTCATACACACCCAGCCAGTCGACAGCCACCCACGAACCGCCCCAGATGCCGACCACGCTGAAAATCATTGCCAGCACCGGCAGGGAAATGAAGCCGGCCCACAGGCGCGGGGCAATAATGTATTTGAGCGGATCGACGCCGATCATTTCGAGGCTGGAAAGCTGTTCGGTGGACTTCATGTTGCCGATCTCTGCGGTCAGCGCCGACCCGGCACGACCGGCAAACAACAGCGCAGTCACCACCGGCCCCAGCTCACGCAACAGGGTCAGCGCAACCATCTGCCCCACCGCCTGCTCCGAACCGTAGCTCGACAGAATGCTGAAGCCCTGCAGGGCCAGCACCATGCCAATGAAAATCCCCGAAACGACGATGATCACCAGCGACATCACGCCGACCGAGTGCAACTGTTTGACCAGCAGACTGAAACCGCCGCTGATACCGCCACGCCCCAACAGGGCATGAAACAGGAACAGCGTCGCCCGACCGAACACCGCAACGGCGTCGACCGCCGCCTCGCCGAACCGGCGCACGCGTTCTATTAATGAAATTCTGCGCATCAGCGCTTCCCCAGAAGATCTGCGCGGTAATCCGTCGCTGGAAAATGGTACGGCACCGGGCCATCGGGATCGCCGGTCATGAACTGACGGATACGCGGCTCGTCCGAGTTCATCAACTCGTCCGGCGTCCCCTGCCCCAGCACCTGACCGTCACCGACGACATAGATATAGTCGGCAATGCTCGCAGTTTCCGCCAGATCGTGGGACACCACGATACTGGTGATCCCCAGCGCATCATTGAGCAAACGGATCAGACGGACCAGCACGCCCATGGCAATCGGGTCCTGCCCGACGAACGGTTCGTCGTACATGAGAATCTGCGGATCGAGCGCAATGGCCCGCGCCAGAGCAACGCGACGCTTCATGCCGCCGGACAGCTCATCGGGCATCAATTCGATTGCGCCACGCAGACCGACCGCCTGCAATTTGAGCAGGACGATGTCGCGGATCATTTCTTCCGGCAAATCGGTATGAACACGCAGGGGGAAAGCCACGTTCTCGAACACATCGAGATCGGTGAACAGCGCGCCGCTTTGAAACAGCACACCCATGTGCTTTCGCGCATCGAACAGATCGCTGCGCGAAAGCGCAGGCAGGTTCTGACCGTTGACCCAGACTTCGCCGCTGGAAGGACGCAGTTGCGCGCCCATCAATCGCAGCAATGTGGTCTTGCCACACCCGGAAGGCCCCATGATGCCGGTAACCTTGCCGCGCGGGATGCGAATATCGACGTTATTGAAAATGCTGCGCGCACCGCGCTTGAAGGAGACTCCCTTCAGCTCGACCGCGTAGGCGTTATCGGCACTCATCTAAACTCCTTGCGATGCAGCCTCTCACTCGGACGCCTGTCTTTACTTAAAAAGTACGTACACCCCGGGCAGGCCGAACTGGCGGCGAACTATATCACTGCAAAGGCGACGCGCCCAAGGCTTGTGCCAGCCTGTGTTCGGCGATATGACAGGTCTGCGGGTTGTTTTTCCCGGTTTTGGTAACGAGGAATGACAAAGCACGACGAACTTGCGTGAGGCTTTGCAACATAACCGCTATAATCGCCGCCTTTTCATCGGGCTATACGATTTCTGACATGAGCCAATCCAGCGACCTGATTCAATCGGCACAACGCACCATCCAACTCGAAGTGGAAGCCGTACAAGGCTTGTTGCCCCATATCGACGCCGATTTCGTACGTGCTTGCGAGATGATTCTGGCCAGCAAGGGCCGTGTAGTCGTGGTCGGCATGGGCAAATCCGGGCACATCGGCAACAAGATCGCCGCGACCCTGGCCAGCACCGGCACCCCGGCCTTTTTTGTCCACCCGGCCGAAGCCAGCCATGGCGACATGGGCATGATCACTCGCGATGACGTGATCCTGGCCCTGTCGAATTCTGGCTCGACCAACGAAATCGTCACCTTGCTGCCGCTGATCAAGCGTCTGGGCATCCAGTTGATCAGCGTAACCGGCAACCCGCAGTCACCGCTGGCGAAGGCGGCCGAGGTCAATCTCAACGTTCACGTCGAGCATGAAGCCTGCCCGCTGAACCTGGCGCCGACCTCATCGACGACAGCGGCACTGGTAATGGGTGACGCGCTGGCCGTAGCGTTGCTGGAAGCACGCGGCTTCACCGCTGAAGACTTTGCGTTCTCGCACCCGGGCGGAGCCTTGGGCCGTCGCCTGCTGCTGAAAGTGGAAAACGTCATGCACGCCGGACAGGAGCTGCCACAAGTACAACGCGGTACGCTGCTCAAGGACGCACTGATGGAAATGACCCGTAAAGGTCTGGGCATGACCGTCATCCTTGAAACCGATGGCAAACTCGCCGGGATCTTCACTGACGGCGATCTGCGCCGCACGCTGGATCGCAGCATCGATATTCGCAGCGCCACCATCGATCAGGTCATGACCGCTCACGGCAAGACTGCCCGCCCCGAAATGCTGGCCGCCGAAGCCCTGAAAATCATGGAAGACCACCGAATCAACGCATTGGTAGTCGTAGACGAAGAAGATCGCCCGGTCGGCGCCTTCAACCTCTCCGATCTGCTGCGCGCAGGAGTCATGTAATGAGCAACGATCTGCTGCAACGCGGCAAAGCGATCAAACTGGCGGTTTTCGACGTCGACGGTGTTCTCACCGACGGACGCCTGTATTTCCTTGAAGACGGCAGCGAATTCAAGACCTTCAATACCCTCGACGGCCAGGGCATCAAAATGCTGATGAACGCCGGCGTGCAGACCGCCATCATCAGCGGTCGCAAGACACCGGTGGTCGAACGTCGCGCGAAAAACCTCGGCATCCCGCACCTGTTTCAGGGGCGTGAAGACAAATTGGTTGTTCTCGACGGTCTTCTCGAGCAACTGGGCCTAAGCTATGAAGAGGTGGCCTATCTCGGTGACGACCTGCCCGATCTGCCGGTGATTCGCCGCGTAGGTCTAGGCATGGCCGTGGCCAACGCTGCCGACTTCGTCCGCGAACACGCCCATGGCGTGACCCGCGCTCGCGGTGGCGAAGGTGCCGCCCGCGAATTCTGCGAATTGATCCTGCGCGCCCAGGGCCGCCTCGATGCGGCCAACGCCGCGTACCTGTGAGCCAAACCATGTTCAGCAAAAAATTTCGTAACGTCCTGCTGTTCGGCTGCATCGCTGCGATTTTCGCCGCGGTCGGCTATTGGAATATCAGTCCGGAACGCTTTCTCGACAAACCACCAGTCACCTCGGTGGAAACGCCTATCGACTGGTATGCGACCAACACGCACACCCTGCAATACCTGCCGGATGGCAAGGTGCAATATGAAATGACGTCGGAAAAGGCCGAGCACGTGAAGGCAACCGATATCACCCTCGTGACCAAACCCGATCTGAACATGTACCGCGGAACGGAATTTCCGTGGCACGTGACCAGTGAGCGCGGCGAAGTGAACTCAGGCGGTACCGAAGTCGAACTGATCGACTCGGTACGCGTTGCGCGCACCGATGAAAAGAAGCGTGACATCCTGATCACTTCCACTCGCATGACCGTGTTCCCGCAGCAGGAATATGCGCAGACCGAGCAACCCGTTAGAATCGACGGCGCTGGCGGTGTATCGACTGGCGTTGGAATGAAAGCGTACCTGAAGGAAAGCAGGATACACCTGCTATCGAACGTAAGAGGACAGTATGAGGCTCGTTAAAACCCTCCCTATTTTGCTCAGTCTGGGCGCAGCACTGGGAAGCGTGAGCGCCTGGGCTCTGCCGAACGATCAGCAGCAACCTATCCGCATTCAGGCCGACGACGCCCAACTGGACGACAAGAACGGCATCGCCACTTATAAAGGTGATGTGATCATCACCCAGGGCTCGATGAAGGTCACCGGCAATACCGTGACCATCACTCGTACCCCGGCCGGCGATATCGACGTGGTGACTTCGGTAGGCAACCTTGCCTACTTCGAACAACTGCAGACCGCTGGCGACACCAAGCCGGTTCAGGGCTGGGGCGTGACGATCCAGTACCACGCCGCGCAAAACCGCGTCGTACTGATCGACAAGGCCAAGGTGGTCGACAAGGACAACAACACGACTCAGGGCGAGAAAATCGTCTATGACACCGTGAAGAAACTGGCCAGCGCCGGTCGCGCTACCGGCAGCAAGGTCACCGAGGCGCGTCCACGCATCGACATGGTGATCCAGCCGAAGAAGAAAACCGACGAGAAAACCCAGTAATGGCAACTCTGAAAGCTCAGCACCTGGCCAAGGCCTATAAAAGCCGCCAGGTCGTGCGTGACGTCAGCCTGTCGATCGACAGCGGCCAGATCGTCGGCCTGCTCGGCCCGAACGGTGCCGGCAAGACCACGTGCTTCTACATGATCGTCGGCCTGGTACAGGCCGATCAGGGCCGCGTGCTGATCGACGATCTGGACGTCAGCCATCAGCCAATGCACGGTCGCGCCAAGGCCGGTATCGGCTATCTGCCGCAAGAAGCGTCGATCTTCCGCAAACTGTCGGTGGCCGATAACATCATGGCCATCCTCGAGACCCGTCAGGAACTCGACAAGGCCGGCCGTCGCAAGGAGCTGGAAAGCCTGCTGCAGGAATTCCACATCAGCCACATCCGCGACAACCTCGGCATGAGCCTTTCCGGCGGTGAACGCCGCCGGGTGGAAATCGCTCGCGCACTGGCGACCGCACCGAAATTCATCCTGCTCGACGAACCGTTCGCCGGTGTCGACCCGATTTCGGTCGGCGACATCAAGCAGATTATCCACCACCTCAAGGCCAAGGGTATCGGTGTGCTGATCACCGACCACAACGTCCGTGAGACGCTGGACATCTGCGAAACCGCTTACATCGTCAACGATGGTCAACTGATCGCCGAAGGCGACGCAGAAACCATCCTGGCCAACGATCTGGTCAAGGAAGTGTATCTGGGCCACGAGTTCCGCCTGTAAGCGCAACAGTGCCCGGTGCGCCGCCGGGGCGCTGTATCGATTCAAGCAGGATTTAATACGCTTTAATTGTTACAGCGCTCTAGGCAAACACTTCAGTTTCAGGCATATAATTTGCTTAAGTTTGGCGCTTCGGCGCCCTGTAGTGGATGGCGCATAGCGCCGGCGAATAAGGTGTTAAGCCCCTGCCATGAAACCATCGCTAGTCTTGAGAATGGGCCAGCAGCTGACGATGACACCGCAGCTGCAACAGGCCATCCGCCTGCTCCAATTGTCGACCCTGGATCTGCAACAGGAAATCCAGGAGGCGCTGGAATCCAATCCGATGCTCGAACGCCAGGAAGAAGGCGAAGACTTCGACAATTCCGACCCTATGGCCGACAACGCCGAACAGAAGCCCAACACCGAGATCCAGGAACCTTCCTATCAGGAAACCGCCCCGACGGTCGACAACCTCGAGGACGGCGAATGGAACGAGCGCATCCCCAACGAACTTCCGGTCGACACCGCCTGGGAAGACGTCTACCAGACCAGCGCCAGCAGCCTGCCCAGCAACGATGATGACGAGTGGGACTTCACCACCCGCACCTCTGCCGGCGAGAGCCTGCAAAGCCATTTGCTGTGGCAACTGAATCTCGCACCGATGTCCGACACCGATCGCCTGATCGCCGTGACCCTGATCGATTGCATCAACAATCAGGGCTACCTCGACGAAACCCTCGAAGAAATTCTTGAGGCGTTCGACCCGGAACTGGACATCGAACTGGACGAAATCGAAGCCGTCCTGCACCGCATTCAACAGTTCGAACCAGCCGGCATCGGTGCGCGCAACCTCGGCGAATGCCTGTTGCTGCAATTGCGCCAGCTATCGGCCAAGACACCTTGGCTGGCTGAAGCGAAACGTCTGGTTACCGACTACATCGACCTGCTGGGCAGCCGCGACTACAGCCAGTTGATGCGCCGCATGAAGCTCAAGGAAGATGAACTGCGTCAGGTCATCGAACTGGTGCAGAGCCTTAATCCGCGTCCAGGTTCGCAGATCGAATCCACCGAAGCCGAATACGTTGTGCCAGACGTCATTGTGCGCAAGGACAATGAGCGCTGGCTGGTCGAGTTGAACCAGGAATCGGTGCCACGCCTGCGCGTCAACGCCCAGTACGCGGGTTTCGTCCGTCGCGCCGACACCAGCGCCGACAACACCTTCATGCGTAACCAGTTGCAGGAAGCCCGCTGGTTCATCAAGAGCCTGCAGAGCCGCAACGAAACCCTGATGAAAGTTGCCACCCAGATCGTCGAGCATCAGCGCGGTTTTCTGGAATACGGCGACGAAGCCATGAAGCCGCTGGTCCTGCACGACATCGCCGAAGCGGTCGGCATGCACGAGTCGACGATTTCGCGGGTGACCACGCAGAAATTCATGCATACCCCGCGCGGTATTTATGAGCTGAAATACTTTTTCTCCAGCCACGTCAGCACCTCCGAAGGCGGCGAATGCTCGTCCACGGCGATCCGCGCGATCATCAAAAAACTGGTTGCCGCGGAAAATCAGAAAAAGCCGTTGAGTGACAGCAAGATCGCTGGTTTACTGGAGGCACAAGGCATTCAGGTGGCTCGCCGCACCGTCGCCAAGTACCGCGAATCCCTCGGGATCGCGCCTTCGAGCGAACGCAAGCGGTTGATGTAAGCCACGTTACAGCGTTCCAGTGGCAGGCTATCCAGCCTGCCGCTTTATGCACTGGCAACGAAGGAGAAGCTGTATGCAAGTCAACATCAGTGGACACCAACTGGAAGTGACCCAACCTCTGCGTTCCTATATCGAGGAAAAACTCCAACGACTGGAGCGACATTTCGACAAGATCACCAACGTGCAGGTCACGATGTGCGTCGAAAAGCTGAAGCAGAAAATCGAAGCCACCTTGCATATACCCGGCAGCGAAGTGGTCGCCAACGCGGAACATACCGATATGTACGCGGCGATCGACGCCTTGACCGACAAGCTGGATAAACAACTCAAAAAGCATAAGGAAAAGACCCAGAGCCTGCTCCAGGGCGCGACCGGTCGATAACCCCCCACCCCATGATCCGACTTGAAAGTATCCTGACCCCCGGCCGTTCTCTCGTGAACGTGCCGGGCGGCAGTAAAAAGAAAGCCCTCGAACAAATTGCCAACCTGATCGCCCGCGAAGTGCCGGATCTGGAGATGCAAGATGTCTTCGAGGCCCTGATTGCCCGTGAAAAACTCGGTTCCACCGGTTTTGGCAACGGCATCGCCATTCCTCACTGCCGCCTCAAGGGTTGCGAAGCGCCTATCAGTGCGCTGATGCACCTTGAAGCACCTATTGATTTCGACGCCATCGACGGTGCGCCGGTTGATCTGCTGTTCGTATTGCTGGTCCCGGAAGCCGCCACCGATGCGCACCTGGAGTTGCTGCGTCAGATCGCCAGCATGCTCGACCGCAAGGATGTTCGCGATAAACTGCGTAGTGCCGCGAGCAACGAAGCCTTGTATCAGGTTGTCCTGGACGAGCAGAACGGGCACTAATCATGCGCTTGATCATCGTCAGCGGCCGTTCCGGCTCGGGTAAAAGTACGGCTCTGGATGTCCTTGAGGACAACGGCTATTACTGCATCGACAACCTGCCTGCAGGCTTGCTGCCGGAATTGGCCGAACGCGCGCTGATTCACACTGAGCTGGCGCAACCGCTGGTGGCCGTATCGATCGATGCGCGCAACCTGCCGAGTCATCTGACGCGCTTTCCCGAACTCCTTGAAGATGTCCGGGCCAAGCACATCCAGTGCGATGTCCTGTATCTGGACGCCGACGAAGAAACCCTGCTCAAGCGTTTCTCCGAAACCCGTCGTCGCCATCCGCTGAGCAACGCCAATCGCTCGCTGGCCGAGGCGATTCAGGATGAAACCGCCCTGCTTGGCCCGATCGCCGACCTCGCCGATCTGAAAATCAACACCACCAATCTGAACCTGTACCAGTTGCGCGACACCATCAAGCTGCGCCTGCTGAATCAGCCGGAGCCGGGTACCGCGTTTCTGGTCGAGTCATTCGGCTTCAAGCGCGGCATGCCGGTAGACGCGGATCTGGTGTTCGATGTGCGCTGCCTGCCCAATCCGTACTGGAAGCCGGAACTGCGTGCGCAATCAGGTCTCGATGCGCCAGTGGCCGAATACCTCGCGGCGCAGCCGGAAGTCGAAGAAATGTTCCAGGACATCTTCACCTACCTGCACAAGTGGCTGCCGCGCTTCGCCGCGAGCAACCGTGCCTATGTCACCATTGCCATTGGCTGCACCGGCGGGCATCACCGCTCCGTCTACCTGACCGAACGCCTGGGTCAGGCCCTGCAGAAAACCCTGAAGAATGTCCAGGTTCGCCACCGCGACCTCACTTAAAGGATTCACACCGCGATGCCTGCTCTGGAAATCGAAATCATCAACAAGCTGGGCCTGCATGCCCGCGCATCGGCCAAGTTTGTCGGAGTGGCCGGGCAGTATCCGGATTGCACGATCAGAGTGGGACGCACGCCAGAGACTACCGTCGATGGCAAAAGCATCATGGCGATGATGATGCTGGCAGCTGGCAAGGGCACCAGGATCTATCTGAGTACTGAAGGGCATCAGGATCAGGAGGCGCTGGATGCGCTGGTGGCGCTGATCAACAACTATTTCGACGAGGGCGGTTGATCCGCCGGTGAGGGAGCTTGCTCCCTCACTTTTGTTCAGCCCAACGCGGTATCCATCACCATCATCAAACAAAACCCGATCAACAAGCCAAGACTGGCCAGTTTGTCATGACCATTGCGTCGCGACTCGGGAATGACCTCGTGGGTCACCACCAGCAACATTGCCCCTGCCGCCAGTGCCAACCCTAATGGCAACAACACCTGCGCAAGGCTGACCAGCCACGCACAAAGCAGGGCAAACACCGGTTCGACCAGACCAGACGCCGCGCCGATCAAAAACGCTTTGACCCGCGACATCCCCGCCCCGGCCAATACCAGCGCAATCACCAGACCTTCCGGCACATCCTGCAAAGCAATGCCCATGGCCAAGCTGTCCGCATCCGGCATGCCGCCGCCTGCAGAAACACCAACCGCCATGCCTTCAGGGATGTTGTGGGCAATGATGGCGAAGACGAACAGCCAGATTCGCGGCGGGATCACCGGATGCTCGACAGTGCCGACGAGCATTTCCGGTGAAGCGCCGGAAACTTTGCGATCGACCAGATACAGTCCGAAAGCTCCGAGCATGATGCCGAAGCAAATCAGCCCACTGGCGCCCCACGGTGTCAGGCCCAGGTTTTCAGCGGCGGCAATGCCCGGCACGATCAACGAAAACGCCGTCGCCGCCAGCATCACGCCGGCGCCAAACCCCAGCAACGTATCGCTGAGCGCTTGCGGCATACGCCGAATCACCAGCACCGGCACAGCGCCAAGCGCCGTGCCGAGGGCGCAGATCGCACCGCCTTGCAACGCCCGCAACAGCCTCGGCTCCAGATTCAGCCATTCCAGCCCGTGGGCGACCAGCAAGGTCATGCCCGCCAACAGCAACAGCGATCCCACTGCGTAACGAAACATACGCCCACTTCCGATCGCCAGTGTTTCAGTGCCCATAGTCAGCCTTGGATTGTTTTTATAAAAGACTTAAACCAGTGCGGCCTGATAGCGCGCAGCCACTTCAGGCCAGTTAATTACGTTGTAGAACGCGTTGATGTATTCCGGGCGACGGTTCTGATAGCGCAGGTAATAGGCGTGTTCCCAGACATCGAGACCGAGAATCGGCGTGTTGCCGTTCATCAGCGGGCTGTCCTGATTGCCACTGCTTTCCACGATCAGCTTTTTCTCCGGGGTCACGCTGAGCCAGGCCCAGCCGCTGCCGAAGCGAGTCAGAGCGGCTTTGGTGAAGGCTTCCTTGAAACTGTCGAGACCACCCAGTTGCTCATCGATGGCCTTGCCCAGCGCGCCGTCCGGCTTACCGCCACCACTCGGCACCATCACTTCCCAGAACAGCGAGTGGTTGGCGTGACCGCCGCCCTGATTGATTACCGCCGCGCGGAGTTTTTCCGGCAATTGCTGAACGCTGGCGACGAGCTTTTCCACCGGCCACTCAGCGTATTCGGTGCCTTCTACGGCGGCGTTTAAGTTGTTGATGTAGGTCTGGTGATGCTTGGTGTAGTGAATCTCCATGGTCTGCGCATCGATATGCGGCTCGAGAGCGTCGTAGGCGTAAGGCAAGGCAGGCAAGGTAAAAGCCATTTCAATGGACTCCATGGTGGTTTGGGGCAGGCGCGCGGCGCGCATTGCCGGTATCCGGGTGCAGCAAACGCTGGGTCCGCGGGTATTCGCCGTGTTCGCTGATAAAATTCAGCAGCTCGACGTAGGTCTTGCTGCTCTGGCGCAGCGCCGCTTCACGCAATGCCAGACGCTGGCGTTCGTCCTGCATGGTCTGCAGCAGCCGTTGGTGGATGGCGCAGAGGTATTCAGCGCTCTCCTCCGGCTGATTCAAGCGCAGGTGCAAGTCAGCCAGGTTGTGGTGGGAGATGACGCAGGCCGCCACCGCTTCGTCGGCATCCGCCCAGCGTTCGAACAACACTTGCGCCAAGGCCAGGGCTTGCAGGTAAGCCTCGCGGGCGTCGATCAATTCGCCCAGCATGAAGCAGCGATTGGCCCGTTCGATCGTGCGTTTCCAGTGCTCCATGGTGAGCCTCCAAAGCGGTAGCGGGGTTTACACGCCGCCGGCGGTGAGTTTCTCGGGATTGAGCAACTCTTCCAGTTGGCTGCGCGACAGGTCGGTGTGTTCCAGAGCGACATCGATCACCGCGCGACCTTCTTTGTAGGCCTGCTTGGCGATTTCCGCGGCTTTCTGGTAACCGATGATCGGGTTGAGCGCGGTCACCAGAATCGGGTTGCGCGACAACGCTTCTTTCAAGCGCGACTCGTTGACCTTGAAGCTGGCAATGGCCTTGTCACCGAGCAGGCGGCTGGAATTGGCCAGCAACTCGATGCTGCTCAGCAGATTCTGGGCGATGATCGGCAGCATCACGTTGAGTTCGAAATTGCCCGACTGACCGGCGATGGTGATCACTGAATCGTTGCCGATGACTTGCGCGGCAACCATGGCGGTGGCTTCGGGGATCACCGGATTGACCTTGCCCGGCATGATCGACGAGCCCGGTTGCAAGGCTTCCAGTTCGATTTCGCCGAGGCCGGCGAGCGGGCCGGAGTTCATCCAGCGCAGGTCATTGGCGATTTTCATCAGCGACACTGCGGTGGCTTTAAGCTGGCCAGAGACAGCGACGGCGGTGTCTTGCGAGCCGATCAACGCGAACAGATCTTTGCCTGGGGTGAATTGCACATCGGTCAGTTGGCTGAGTTGGCGGCTGAAACGTGCGGCGAACTCAGGATGCGCGTTGATCCCGGTGCCAACCGCTGTGCCGCCCTGCGCCAGGGATTGCAGGCTCGGCAGCAAGTCTTGCAGGTGGGCGATGTTGGCCTTGAGCTGTTGCGCCCAACCATTGAGCACCTGGCTCATGCGCACCGGCATCGCGTCCATCAAATGCGTACGGCCGGTTTTGACGTGGTGATGTACTTGCTCGGCTTTGTGCTCGATCACCTGCACCAAATGCAGCAATGCCGGCAGCAGTTGTTCGTGCAGGGCCAGTGCGGCACTGACGTGGATGGTGGTCGGGATAATGTCGTTGCTGCTCTGACCGCAGTTGACGTGATCGTTGGCGTTGACCGTCTCACCGAGCAGGCGGCTGGCCAGGGTGGCGATCACTTCGTTAGCGTTCATGTTGGAACTGGTGCCGGAACCGGTCTGGAAGATATCCACCGGAAAATGCTGCATGAAATCGCCTTCGAGCAAGCCTTGCGCGGCGTCGCTGATGGCTTTGCCTTGGGCGGCGCTGATCTGGTTGAGTTCGACGTTGGCGCGGGCAGCCGCAGCCTTGGCGAGGATCAGCGCGCGGATGAATTGCGTCGGCATCGGCTTGCCACTGATCGGGAAGTTATCCACTGCGCGCTGGGTTTGCGCGCCGTAGAGAGCGTCCACCGGCACCTGCAGCTCGCCCATGCTGTCGCGCTCAATACGTGTCTTGGTCATCTGAAAATCCTTGCACCAGTTCAATAAGGGGAATCGAGGGAAGCAATTCGCAAGTGGCGAGCTGCCAGGTGTAGCGTTGCCAGCGTTTGAGCCGGCAGTTGCACAAAGACAGGCGCTCCATTTCACGCAACGGGCGCCAGGCTTGATCGAGGCAGATGCTCCGCCAGTGCCACGGCAAGGCGATGTCGGTGGCCGTGTCGAGCAGCAGACGGAAGGAGGTTTCAGCGATGGTCCAGGGAGAAGTCGCAGTGCAACAAGACAGATACCGGCCTTCGGCGAGGTAATGTTCGATCAGGCGCGGCTCGTCGGGATCAATCGCGCAACGGATCTGGCGACTCATCCAGCGCCAGCTTTCGAGGTACGGCTGCTCGTGCAAGGCAGAACTCATGATCCGGGGCTCATCCGATAATGAGATTTATTATTAGATGATAATGAGAACCAAAACAAGAGCACCGAGTTACACAGAGTCCATTGTGGGAGCGAGCCTGCTCGCGAAGGCGTCGTGCCGGTCACCACTGCGGTCGGCAGTGAAATCGCTTTCGCGAGCAGGCTCGCTCCCACATTGGTTTTGTATGGAGCCAATAAAAAAGGCGCGCCACCCGATGAGGTGGCGCGCCTTTTGTGTATGACGACTGGCGTTTAGCTGCCCGCGACAGTCATCCGTTCAATCAATACCGAGCCGGTGCGAATGTTGCTGCGCAGTTCCAAGTCATTACCCACGGCAACGATCTGCTTGAACATGTCACGCATGTTGCCGGCGATGGTCACTTCCTGCACCGCGAACTGGATTTCGCCGTTCTCGACCCAGAAACCCGCCGCACCACGCGAGTAGTCGCCGGTGACCATGTTCAGACCATGGCCCATCAATTCGGTGACCAGCAAGCCACGGCCCATACGCTTCAACAGCGCCGCCTGGTCTTCATCACCATGGGTGACGAACAGGTTATGCACTCCGCCGGCGTTCGCCGTGCTCGGCATACCGAGCTTGCGCCCGGAGTACGTGCCAAGGATGTACGAGACCAACTCGCCCTTTTCGACGAACGGTTTGGCGTACGTCGCCAGGCCGTCACCGTCATAGGAGGCGCTGCCCATCGCGCGCATCAAGTGCGGGCGTTCATCAATCGTCAGCCATTCCGGGAACAGCTTCTGCCCCAAAGTGCCTTCAAGGAACGACGATTTGCGATACAGACTGCCGCCGGACACCGCCGAGAGGAAGCTGCCGAAAAGACCGCCCGCCAGCTCTGCGGAAAACAGCACCGGCACTTCGCAAGTTGGCACCGGCCGCGCGCCCAGCCGGCTCGCTGCGCGTTGCGCGGCACGCTGACCAATGCTCACCGGATCGGCCAGCAATTCGCCCTGACGGCTCACGTCGTACCAGTAATCACGCTGCATCTGGCCATCGGCCTCGGCGATCATCACGCAGCTCAGGCTGTGCCGGGTCGATGCGTAGCCACCAATGAAACCGTGGCTGTTGCCGTAAACCCGGCAGCCCTGATGGGTGCTGAGGGTCGTGCCGTCGGCGTTCTTGATCCGCGCATCGGCGTCGAACGCCGCCGCTTCACAGAGCAAGGCCTTCTCGATCGCTTGCTCTGGCGTAATGTCCCACTCGTGAAACAGGTCGAAATCGTGCTGTTCCTTGGCCATCAACGCCGCATCGGCCAGACCCGAAGCCTCGTCTTCTGAAGTATGTTTAGCGATGGCCAGAGCCGCAGCGACGGTTTCGCGAATTGCATCCGGGCCGGTCGCCGAGGTGCTGGCCGAGCCTTTGCGCTGACCCACATACAGCGTGATGCCAAAACCCTGATCGCGGTTGAACTCGACGGTTTCGACTTCACGCTGACGCACTGATGTCGACAAACCCTGCTCCAGCGATACTGCGACTTCGCAGGCACTGGCGCCCTGACGCTTGGCTTCGGCGATGATCTGCTCGACTTGTTCCTGCAGTGCCGGCAATGCCTGCGGGCCGACGCTTTGAACTGCACTCATGCTCATCTCCACTCAAATTCTGCTTTCGGCTGGGGTCATCGAGCGACCGGGCCGGACAAGCGGCCCCCGACTGGTTATCATGGCGGCGTTTCTTTGCGGACTGCCACCATGGTTGATTCTTACGACGACTCCCTCGATACGGGAGAAAAAAGCAAATCTCAGGTCAAACGCGAGCTGCATGCTCTGGTTGACCTCGGCGAGCGCCTGACAACACTCAAGCCTGACTTGATCGCAAAACTGCCGCTGACCGACGCCATGCGCCGGGCTTTGGCCGATGCGCCCAAGCACACCGCGAACATCGCGCGTAAACGGCATTTGCAGTTCATCGGCAAACTGATGCGCGACCAGGACACGGACGCCATTCTCACGTTGCTCGATCAACTCGATGCCTCTACTCGTCAGTACAACGAGCGTTTCCACAATCTCGAACGCTGGCGTGATCGCCTGATCGCAGGCGACGATGCCGTGCTGGAGAAGTTCGTCGTCGAGTACCCGGACGCCGATCGCCAACAACTACGCTCCCTGATCCGTCAGGCTCAGCACGAGGTTGCGCAAAACAAACCTCCTGCTTCCAGCCGCAAGATCTTCAAGTACATCCGTGAGCTGGACGAGACTCAACGCGGTCTGCGTTGAGATATCGCCACTTGTAGGAGCTGCCGCTGGCTGCGATCTTTTGACTTTGATTGTTAAAAGATCGCAGCCTTCGTCAGCTCCTACAGCTGGTTCATTTATGCGCCCGTGCCACCCACGGTGATCGCATCGATTTTCAGCGTCGGCTGACCCACGCCTACCGGCACCGACTGCCCATCCTTACCGCACGTGCCCACACCGCTGTCCAGCGCCAGATCGTTACCGACCATCGACACCCGGCTCATTGCCTCAGGGCCGTTGCCAATCAACGTCGCGCCTTTGACCGGCGCGGTGATCTTGCCGTCTTCGATCAGGTACGCCTCGCTGGTGGAGAACACGAACTTGCCGCTGGTGATGTCGACCTGACCGCCGCCGAGGTTGGCGCAGTAGATGCCCTTCTTCACCGAAGCAATGATTTCCGCCGGATCGCTTTCGCCGCCGAGCATGTAGGTGTTGGTCATGCGTGGCATTGGCAGATGCGCGTAAGACTCGCGACGACCGTTACCGGTGCGAGCCACCCCCATCAGACGCGCATTAAGCTTGTCCTGCATGTAGCCCTTGAGTACGCCGTTTTCGATCAGCGTGGTGCACTCGGTCGGGGTGCCCTCGTCGTCGACGCTCAGCGAACCGCGGCGGCCGCTCAATGTGCCGTCATCGACGATAGTGCAAAGTTTCGAGGCAACCATTTCGCCCATGCGCCCGCTGTAGGCCGAACTGCCCTTGCGGTTGAAGTCGCCTTCGAGACCGTGGCCGACGGCTTCGTGCAACAGCACACCGGACCAGCCCGAACCCAACACCACCGGCAACGTACCGGCCGGTGCCGGAATTGCTTCCAGATTCACCAGCGCTTGGCGCAAGGCTTCGCGGGCATAACCCATGGCGCGGTCTTCGGCGAGGAAATAACGGTAGTCGGTACGCCCGCCGCCGCCATGCCCGCCACGCTCGCGACGGCCATTCTGCTCAACAATCACACTGACGTTGAAACGCACCAGCGGGCGCACATCCGCCGCCAGGCCGCCGTCGGTGGACGCCACCAGAATGCGTTCCCAGACGCCAGCCATGCTGACGCTGACTTGCTGGATACGCGGGTCGAGTGCGCGGGTAGCCACATCGATACGCTTGAGCAGTTCAACCTTCTCGGCGCGGCTCAGCACTTCCAGCGGGTTGTCCGGCGCGTACAATTGCGCGACATCCTGCGTGGTGAACGCTTGCACCGTGCCGTTCTGGCCGGCGCGGGAGATCGAACGCGCGGCACGGGCCGCTGCGCCGAGGGCTTCGAGGGTGATCGCGTTGCTGTAGGCGAAACCGGTTTTTTCACCGGACTGCGCACGTACGCCGACACCTTGGTCGAGGTTGAAGCTGCCTTCCTTGACGATGCCATCTTCCAGCGCCCACGACTCGGAGATCTGGCCTTGGAAATACAGGTCGGCGGCATCAATGCCCGGGCCGGCCAGATCGCCGAGCACGCCTTGCAGGCTCTCGATCGTCACGCCGCCGGGCGCCAACAGGTGATCACTGACTGAGGACAACAACTCGCTCATAGGTTTACGCCTTAAATTCGTGTTCTGAAGCAGGCCGCTGGGCGCCCTGCGAGAAAAACCGCCGATGACTGGTCACCGGCATTCGCGCCCTGATGGACGCTTGTTCAATACTGTCGCGTTCGGCCAACAACACCGCTTCGCCTTGATCCTGACTCGCCAGCACGCGGCCCCACGGGTCGATAATCGCCGCATGGCCGAAGGTTTCGCGCGGTCCCGGATGGGTCCCGCCTTGCGCGGCGGCCAGCACATAACACTGGGTCTCGATGGCCCGCGCGCGAATCAGCACATCCCAATGCGCTGCGCCGGTCACCGCAGTAAAGGCCGACGGTGCGGTGATCAACTCGGCACCGGCGGCACGCAATTCGCTGTACAGCTCGGGAAAGCGCAGGTCATAACACACGGTCAGACCGAGCTTGCCCACCGGCGTGTCGGCAACCACCACGCCACTGCCATAAGCATAGTCATCGGATTCGCGATAACGGCCGCGATTGTCCGCCACATCGACATCAAACAGATGCAACTTGTCATAGCGTGCAACGATTTCGCCATGCTCATTGACCAGCAGCGAGCAGGCATTGGCCTTGGCCGTCGGTTGATTGACCGGCGGCAACGGCAAAGTGCCGGCCACTATCCATAACTTGAGGTCGCGGGCAGTCTGTTTCAACCACGGCAGGATCGGTCCTTCGCCGAGCGCCTCGGCACGGCCGATGTCAGCAACGTCACGACGGCCCATGGCGGCGAAGTTTTCCGGCAGCACCGCCAGCTTCGCGCCGCCGGCAGCAGCCTGTTCGAGCAGGCGTCGGGCCTGAGCCAGATTGGCCAGCACGTCGCTCTGGCTGACCATTTGAATCACCGCTAAAGACATGGCTACTCCTCGGAATCTGCGCATAACTGTGTAGGAGCTGCCGCAAGCTGCGATCTTTTGATCTGGCGCTTAAAAACAAAATCAAAAGATCGCAGCCTTCGGCAGCTCCTACCAGGGGTAGTGTCTGCTAGTTAAAAAGGCTTGTCGAAGGTGATTTTCGGCTCTTTCCATGGACCTTTGACGGTGTATTTCACACTGGCAAAGCGCGCCACACGATCACCGATGAGCTTGTCGATCAGGAACAGTGCGCCGCCAACTGCCGGTGCGCCAACGATCAGCGCAGCGATCGGCAGGTTGTTGGTCACCGGTAACGTCACCAGCAATTTGGCGTCGACCTTGTCGCCGACCAGATCCAGCGTGCCATCCAGTTCCAGGTTGCTCGAAGGACCGGTCAGGCGAATCGGCTCGCGAGTCACATACACGCCGTTGTTTGCCACCAACAGGCCTTTGACCCGGTCGTAGCTCAAGCCTTTGCCAAACAGATCAGAGAAATCCAGACGCAGCCGCCGGCCGATGGAGTTGAAGTTAAGCAGACCGAACACCCGCAATGCCTGCGCGCCACCCTCCACTTCAACAAACTGGCCTTTGTTCAACGACGCATCGAGCGTACCGGAGAAGCGCTTGGTCGCCAGCCATGCCGGCGAGCCGGGCCAGCGGCCATCGACGTCCATGTGGAATTCTTCGCTGGTCACGCTCGGGGCAAAGCCCCAGCCCTTGAGGACATCAGCGAGGTTCTTGCCGCCAATCCGGCCTTTGAACCAACTGTTGGTCGCACCCGGCGAGCCTTCCCAGCCGCCATTACCCTGCAAAAGGATGCCTTTGAGGCCCATGTCCAGGTTGTTCAGGGCGATGCCTTTGGCGGTGGGGCGCACCTTCAGCGACCAGCCGCCAACCAGATCCGGGCCGAGGAACAGTTGATTGATGGTGATATCCAGCGCCGGAATTTTCGTCGGATCGACCGAAACCAACGGATCCGGCGAATTCTCGTCAGCCTGAACCGTCGGGTCCGGCGCTGGCAGTTTCACGTACTGCAGATTGACGGCAATCGGCACGCCCTTGGCGTCCGGCAGGCTCGCCGAGCCTTTCGCCTGTTGACTGTCGAGGGACAGATTCCATGTACCCGGCTTGCGATTGAGCTGCATCGACGCCTGATCCAGCGTAGTCCCGAATGCCGTGAGTTTGCCGACCTTGAAATCAGCACTGTTGAGCAATTGCTTGGCGCTGCCACCCGGATCCTGTCCGGCGTATTTATTGACCAGATCCTGCCACGGCGCGACGTCCAGCTCCGAGAGCACACCGCGAATCCGCAAGCCTTTGGCGCCCGGCAGCACCGCTTCGCCGGCTCCAAGGAACAACTCGCCACGGCCATCGGCAAAATTGCTCGGCGGCGCGGCAAAGGTGAAATTGGCCAGTTGATCGTAATTGACCCAGTAACGCCGCTCCTGCCCCTGCAGGGTCATGCGAAACACCGTGTCGCGACCGACATCTGCCGCCATGCCGAACGGCGCCGGCAGATCCACCGCCACGCCTTTCATGCTGGAACTGACCATCAACTGGCTGTCGGCGCCGTCCAGATTCAACTGCAACTGGTAAGGAATGGTTCCGGAAACCGGCAATGGTTGCGTCACACCCAGCCAGTCGGTGAGTTTCTTCACTTCGACCTGACCGGATGCCGCAACCCGTGTCTTCAGTTTGCCGGGGCTGCCATCAGCGAAAATTTGCGCAGTCACGGGCTTGTCGAATGCACGCGCCGCGATGTTCTGCCCGCTGAGTCCTTTGGCACTATCAAAGCGGAAATCGCCTTTGAGCTGAGTCAGTTCCAGCTTCGGCTCAACCAGTTTCAGGCGCGCGTTGGCCGTTTTGAAGTCGACGAGGATTTTTGGCTGGTCGCCGCCCTTGTCCAGCGGGATATCGAGTTTAAGCTTGCCTTGCAGATCGCCCGCGCCTTCCCAACCGGCGAAGGTTTCACCGGTGCCGATCGGGGCGTCCTGAAGAATTTTCAGGCCATCGCCGAGGCCGCCGGCAAAGCCGCCATCGAGATACATGTGCGTGTGTTGCCCGGCCGGTACGTGGGGAATATTGACGAAGACATCGCTGACCTGCGTGTCGAGCAACTGGCCCTTGTCGGCCCAGATCCGCACACCGCTGTCTTCGATGAACACGTCACCACTGACCTTGCTCACGTGCGGCCAGCCTGGCTGGAAGGCCAGTTCAGCGTCATGCACTTTGAAGAACAGACTGATGCTGCGGTCGGCCTCCCCGGCGTTCTTGTTCAGCGAGCCCTGATACTGGAAGAAACCCTGATCGACTGCGCCTTTGAGGATCGCGGTACGCAGCCACTCATCGAGCGCCGGACTGAGGACTTCGGGCAGGTATTTGGCGGTGTAGCGACCGTCGCCCTCGACCAGACCGACCCGCAGGTCCATGTAATCTTCCTGGCTATGGTCGAAATGCAGACGAATCAGGAAATCACCGGCAATCTTGCCCTCTTCGCCGAGCACCTTCAGGTACGGCGCGATCAGGGTGAAGCCGTCTTTATCGAGTTTCCAGGTCAGGCGGGCGTTGGCCTGAATGTACCGCCATGGCTTGGCGAAAATCGGGTCGAGGTGCAGGACAAAATCCTTGCTGTCCATGCGCAATTCGCCACCGTCGAGGTTGCCGCTGAGGCTGCCGCTGACGTTTCGTGCTGCCGGAGCGCCGTGGTAGGCGTCGAAACCGACATTGTCCAGATTGGTCGCGAAGCTGAATTTGTTGCCATCGGTGGCGTTGGGGCGAAAATCCAGCAGCACGTTGCGCAGACCACCAGTGACGTTCAAATGATCAACGGCCGTGGCGAAACCTTGTGGTAACGGCCCCAAGGCATTCAGCAGTGGAGTGATCGGGGTCAGATCGAGACGATCCGCCTGCAAGTGCCAGAGCTCGGCCACCTTGTCGGTCGCGCGCGTCTGCTTCAGCTGTACATGAGACTCCCAACGGTTTTCAGCGAAATTCATCGCCAGCGAATCGAGGGTGAGGGTCGCGCCCTCGGCACTGTTCTCGTAGTAGGCATTAAGCGCCAGATTATTGATCTGGATCGGCTTGCGATCGGCATACGCGCCGGTCAATTGCGGCGCATTCAAACGAAGCGCCGCACTTTGCAGTGTGCCCTTGGCCCAGTTGACCCAGAGTTCACCACCGGCCTTGATCTCGGAAAAATTCCATTGCTGAGTAAGGCGTTCCGGCAGCCACTTCGACCAGTCGCTTTGCGGCAGGCTGGCATAGCCATCGATCACACTGTCCTGCCATTGCTCAGGGCGAATTCGCGTGCGCAGGCTCAGTGCAACAGGCTGGCCATCCGGCAGGGTCAAACGGGCATCGAGCCGCTGCCGGCTGGCGCCGGTTTTCAGATTAAGACCGACATACGTGAGCGTCAGCGGCGCGTGATCCTGCGGCTGCAAGGTCACCTGACTGTCGAGCACCGACAGTTGCTGAATCATCTGCGAGCGATTGAACAACTGCTGCGGATCGAGCGGCTGGTCGTTCTGCACCGGCAAACCTTCCAGCGCCCAACTGCCGTCTTCTGCCTCTTTAAGGCTGATTTTCAGACCGTTGAGTTCAAGGTGGGCAATACGCACTTCGCGAGCCAACAGACTGGCCCAGAGGTCCGGTACCGCTCGCACGCGGTCCAGACGCAAGGCATTGGCGCCGTCGCCGACCATCACATCATGGGCCAGCAGGATCGGCGCAAAACCGCTCCAGTTGCCTTCCAGTTCGCCGATCTGCAACGGCATGCCGAGGGCGGCGCTGGCCTTGTCTTCTATATCGGCACGATATTCGGCCACCAGCGGGGTCAGCTCACGGCCAAGACTGACGTACAACGCCATCAACACCAGAACCAACGCGCACAGGCCCAGCCCCCAACGGGTGAGTGCGGCCAGAATGCGTGTCAGACGCTCCATGTCAGATGGCTCCCATGGCAAAAATACTGCGAAAAGCTGAGGCCAGCCGCGGTGGAATAAACGTGACGCAGGGGATCAGAGCAGCACCACGTCATATTGTTCCTGGGAATACATGGTTTCCACCTGGAAGCGTATGGTGCGACCGATAAACCCTTCAAGCTCGGCGACGTTACCGGATTCTTCATCCAGCAAACGATCGACCACTTTCTGATTCGCCAACACCCTATACCCCTCGGCCTGATAGGCGCGAGCTTCACGCAAGATCTCGCGGAAGATCTCGTAACAGATGGTTTCCGGGGTTTTCAGCTTGCCGCGCCCCTGACAGCTGCTGCACGGTTCACACAGCACTTGTTCGAGACTTTCGCGGGTGCGCTTGCGGGTCATCTGCACCAGGCCCAACTCGGTAATGCCGATGATGTTGGTCTTGGCGTGATCGCGCTCCAGTTGTTTTTCCAAAGTGCGCAGCACCTGGCGCTGGTGCTCTTCATCTTCCATGTCGATGAAGTCGATGATGATGATCCCGCCCAGATTGCGCAGGCGCATTTGTCGGGCAATCGCGGTAGCGGCTTCGAGATTGGTCTTGAAGATGGTTTCTTCAAGGTTGCGATGACCAACGAACGCGCCGGTGTTCACATCGATGGTAGTCATGGCTTCCGCCGGATCCACCACCAGATAGCCACCGGATTTCAGCGGCACCTTGCGTTCGAGGGCTTTCTGGATTTCGTCTTCGACGCCGTACAGGTCGAAAATCGGTCGTTCACCCGGGTAGTGTTCCAGACGATCGGCGATTTCCGGCATCAGTTCGGCGACGAACTGCGTGGTTTTCTGGAAGGTTTCCCGCGAGTCGATACGGATCTTCTCGATTTTCGGGTTGACCAGGTCACGCAACGTACGCAACGCCAGACCGAGGTCTTCGTAAATCACGCTCGGCGCGCCGATGGTTTTGATCTGCTCGTTGATCTGATCCCACAGGCGTCGCAGATAACGGATGTCCATGAGGATTTCATCGGCGCCAGCGCCTTCGGCGGCGGTGCGCAAAATGAAACCGCCCGCCTCCTTGATCCCTTCCTTGGCCACACAATCGCTGACCACCTGCTTGAGGCGTTCGCGTTCGGCTTCGTCTTCGATTTTCAGCGAGATACCGACGTGAGCGGTACGTGGCATATAGACCAGATAGCGCGACGGAATCGACAACTGCGTAGTCAGGCGCGCGCCTTTGGAACCGATCGGATCCTTGGTGACTTGCACCACCAGGCTCTGGCCTTCGTGCACCAGTGCACTGATGCTTTCCACCGCTGGGCCTTCGCGCAGGGAGATTTCGGCGGCGTGAATGAATGCCGCGCGATCCAGGCCGATGTCGACGAACGCGGCCTGCATGCCCGGCAGTACCCGAACAATCTTGCCTTTATAGATGTTGCCGACGATCCCGCGTTTTTGCGTGCGCTCGACGTGGACTTCTTGCAGCACACCGTTTTCGACCACCGCCACGCGCGACTCCATCGGCGTGATGTTGATCAGAATCTCTTCACTCATGGCAGGATCTCGTTCAGGCATGTTCACGATAATGGCCGCATCTGGATTCGTACGACGCTTATTGCGCGTTCAGGTTTTGCCAACAGGGTATGCCGAAATGGCCCAACAGTTCTGCGGTTTCGCAAACAGGCAGCCCGACGACTGCCGAGTAACTGCCATTGAGCCCGGCGACAAACACCGCACCGAGCCCCTGAATACCATAGCCGCCGGCCTTGTCATGCGGTTCACCGCTGGCCCAATAGGCGGCAGCTTCATCGCCGTTGATCGGCCGGAACCGCACCAGACTGCGCACCACCCGTGACTCGCAACGCTCGCCTTCGAGCACGGCGATGGCGGTCAGCACTTCATGCTCCTTGCCGGACAACATCATCAGCATGGCGCATGCATCGGCTTCGTCCACCGGTTTGCCAAGAATTTTGCCGTCCAGCACCACGGCGGTGTCGGCACCCAGCACGCAGAATGGCTGAGCAGACACGACGCTACGGCGCCCGGCCTCGGCCTTGCCGCGCGCCAGCCGTTCGACATAGGCCGACGGCGATTCGTCAGTTAATGGGGTTTCGTCGATATCCGCACTGATGGCGGTAAACGCAATGCCGATCTGCGTGAGCAATTCACGGCGACGCGGCGATCCGGAGGCGAGGTAAAGCGGCTTCATCAAAACATCTCCCTGTTCAGTGCCCTGCTTCACCGGCTCAATTGATTTTGTAGCGTCGGCGCAATCCGCGTAGGGCAAAGCTGACCCAAGGCCAGAGCAAGGCACTGACCAGCGCCGGAAGCACCAGTGCCAACGTTGGCTGACGGTTGCCGGTCAAGGCGCTGAGCCACAATTGCACCAGTTGCGCGAGGCCGAAGATCACCAGAATCACCAGGCACTGCTGCCACATGGGGAACATTCGCAGGCGTTGCTGCAACGACAGCACCAGGAACGTGATCAAGGTCAGGATCAGCGCGTTCTGACCGAACAAGTCGCCCTGCAGCACGTCTTCGGCCAGGCCCAGGCAGAACGCGGTGACCATGCCGACCGTGTGCGGCATGTACAGAGCCCAGAATGTCAGGAGCAAGGCCAGCCATAACGGGCGCAGGATCTCCATGAAAATCGGCAACGGTGACACGCTGAGCAACAGGCCAACAAGAAACGTCAGCCAGACAATCCAGCCGTTTCGCGATGCGGTAGCCCCGACCATTATTCTTGTCTCCCGGTTGTCGCCGGTGCGCCGACAGGCGGTTTGGCCGCAGGTCGTGCAGCGGGCTGGGCAGCTGGAGGTTTACTTGCCGCCGGCGTCGCCGGTGGTTTGGCTGCCGCTGGCGGTTTGCTCGCAGCCGGTTTGGCCGGCGCCGCACTGGCCGCAGGCACTGCCGGCGTGGCAGTGACTGGCGCCGCCGTCGCGCCAGGTGGGGTTACGGTCTTCGGCACGGTGGCCGGAATAATCGGGCCACCGCCAAAGGCATCAAGATTTTCCTGGGCTTGCGCAGCATCGTTGGCGCGCTCTTCGGCGGTGCGGTTGTCGCTGAACACCAGCAGCAGGTAGCGGCTACGGTTGAGTGCGGCAGTCGGCACGGCGCGTACGATCGCGAACGGCTGGCCGGAATCGTGGATGACTTCCTTCACCGTGGCGACTGGATAACCGGCCGGGAAGCGCTGGCCGAGACCGGAACTGACCAGCAGATCGCCTTCCTTGATATCGGCCGTGTCGGCGACGTGACGCAGTTCCAGGCGCTCCGGGTTACCGGTGCCGCTGGCAATAGCCCGCAGACCGTTACGGTTGACTTGTACAGGAATGCTGTGGGTGGTATCGGTCAACAGCAATACACGGGAGGTGTAAGGCATCAACTCGACTACCTGACCCATCAGACCGCGCGCATCGAGCACCGGCTGCCCGAGCACCACGCCATCGCGCTCACCTTTATTGATGATGATGCGATGGGTGAAGGGATTAGGGTCCATGCCGATCAGCTCGGCCACTTCGACCTTTTCGTTGACCAGCGCAGAGGAATTGAGCAACTCGCGCAGCCGAACATTCTGCTCGGTAAGGGCGGCAAGCTTTTGCATGCGACCCTGATACAGCAGGTTTTCGGTTTTGAGTTTTTCGTTTTCGGCGACAAGTTCGGTGCGACTGCCGAACTGGCTGGCAATCCCTTCCCACAGGCGTCCCGGCAGGTCGGTAATCCAGTAGGCGTCCATCAACACCAGCGACGCTTGTTTGCGCGCGGGCTTGAGCAAGTCGAAGCGGGCATCGACCACCATCAGCGCGACCGACAGCACGGCCAGCACCAACAGGCGCACACCCAACGAAGGGCCTTTGGCGAAAAGCGGTTTAATAAGCCGCTCCTCCCAGGCAAATGTTCTGTTTATTCATACGGCATCAAACCGGCCTGGATGAAGACTGACAGAAGATAAACGCCAACAGGCAGCACTGCAAAGTGCTGCCTGCGCGTTCACCCACGTATTGCACTCGGCGACTTATTCGCTCGAGAGCAGGTCCATGGTGTGCTTATCCATCATTTCCAATGCACGGCCACCGCCGCGAGCAACACAGGTCAGCGGATCTTCGGCAACGATCACTGGCAGACCGGTTTCCTGGGCCAGCAACTTGTCGAGGTCACGCAGCAGCGCGCCACCACCGGTCAGCACCAGGCCACGCTCGGCGATGTCGGAAGCCAGTTCCGGCGGCGATTGCTCCAGCGCACTTTTCACGGCCTGAACGATGGTCGCCAGAGACTCTTGCAGAGCTTCCAGCACTTCGTTGGAGTTCAGGGTGAATGCGCGTGGAACGCCTTCGGCCAGGTTGCGACCGCGAACGTCGACTTCGCGAACTTCGCCGCCCGGGTAGGCCGTGCCGATTTCCTGCTTGATGCGCTCAGCGGTGGACTCACCGATCAGGCTGCCGTAGTTACGACGCACGTAGGTGATGATCGCTTCGTCGAAACGGTCGCCGCCAACACGCACGGATTCGGCATAGACCACACCGTTCAGGGAGATCAGCGCGATTTCGGTAGTACCACCACCGATATCCACGACCATCGAACCGCGCGCTTCTTCGACCGGCAGACCTGCACCGATCGCAGCAGCCATTGGCTCTTCGATCAGGAACACTTCACGAGCACCGGCACCGAGGGCCGATTCACGGATGGCACGACGCTCAACCTGGGTGGATTTGCATGGAACGCAGATCAGCACACGAGGGCTAGGCTGCAGAAAGCTGTTTTCGTGAACCTTGTTAATAAAGTATTGCAGCATCTTTTCGCAGACGCTGAAGTCGGCGATCACGCCGTCTTTCATCGGACGAATGGCAGCAATGTTGCCCGGCGTACGGCCGAGCATGCGCTTGGCCTCGGTGCCGACAGCAACGACACTTTTCTGGTTACCGTGTGTCCGAATGGCCACAACCGATGGCTCATTCAGGACGATACCGCGCTCGCGCACGTAAATAAGGGTGTTGGCAGTGCCCAGGTCAATGGAAAGATCGCTGGAAAACATGCCACGCAGTTTCTTGAACATGGGAAAGGGACCCTAGGCAACGCGTGGGTAAAAAAGTGCGGCAAACTCTAACAACGACAGGGATTTTGGGCAAGGCGCCAATATGTTAAATTGGCCGCTTTTCTGTGCACCAAGCCCCACAATCGCGGCCTTATGACCGTAGAAGTGCGGTAGTGTTCCGACAATCTAACACACGGACGCCGTCCGTTCTGTTTTCCACTGGAGAATCCCGATGGCGCTAGAACGCTCCGACGTGGAAAAAATCGCTCATCTGGCCTGCCTTGGCCTCAATGATGCCGATCTTCCACACATTACTTCCGCTCTCAACAGCATTCTCGGTCTGGTCGACGAAATGCAGGCTGTTAATACCGACGGAATCGAGCCTCTGGCCCACCCGCTGGAAGCCAGTCAGCGCCTGCGCGTCGACGTCGTGACCGAGAGCAATCACCGCGAGGCCTACCAGTCCATCGCACCAGCGGTCGAAAACGGCCTGTATCTGGTTCCGAAAGTCATCGACTAAAGGGAAAGAGCCTGCAATGCATCAAATGACTCTGGCCGAGATCGCCCGCGGTCTCGCCGATAAAAAGTTTTCCTCCGAAGAGCTGACCAAGGTCCTGCTGGCGCGTATTACCCAGCTTGATCCGCAGCTCAACAGTTTCATCAGCCTCACCGAAGAGCTGGCCCTCGAGCAGGCGAAAGCCGCCGATGCACGCCGCGCCAACGGTGAGAGCGGCGCCCTGCTCGGTGCGCCGATCGCTCACAAAGACCTGTTCTGCACCCAGGGCATTCGCACCAGCTGCGGCTCGAAGATGCTCGACAACTTCAAGGCTCCGTACGACGCCACCGTGGTTGCAAAACTGGCGGCTGCCGGCGCTGTGACCCTGGGCAAGACCAACATGGACGAATTCGCCATGGGTTCGGCCAACGAGTCGAGCTGGTACGGCGCGGTGAAAAACCCGTGGAACCTGGAACACGTTCCGGGTGGCTCGTCCGGTGGTTCGGCGGCGGCAGTTGCCGCTCGTCTGTTGCCCGCGGCGACGGCCACCGACACTGGTGGTTCGATTCGTCAGCCGGCAGCATTCACCAACCTCACCGGCCTGAAACCGACCTACGGTCGTGTTTCGCGCTGGGGCATGATCGCTTACGCCTCCAGCCTCGATCAGGGCGGTCCGTTGGCGCGCACGGCCGAAGACTGTGCAATTTTGTTGCAAGGTATGGCCGGCTTCGATCAGAACGACTCCACCAGCATCGATGAGCCGGTGCCGGATTACTCCGCAAGCCTCGGCGATTCGCTGCAAGGCCTGCGCATCGGCGTGCCGAAGGAATACTTCAGCGCCGGTCTCGACCCGCGCATCGCCGAGCTGATCCAGAACAGCATTAAAGAGCTGCAGAAGCTCGGTGCCGTGATCAAGGAAATCAGCCTGCCGAACATGCAGCACGCGATCCCTGCGTACTACGTGATCGCGCCGGCAGAAGCCTCTTCCAACCTGTCGCGTTTCGACGGCGTGCGTTTCGGCCATCGCTGCGAGCAACCGAAAGACTTGATCGACCTGTACAAACGCTCCCGTGGCGAAGGCTTCGGCCCGGAAGTCCAGCGCCGGATCATGGTCGGTGCCTACGCGCTGTCCGCCGGTTACTACGACGCCTACTACCTGAAAGCGCAGAAGATCCGTCGCCTGGTGAAGAACGACTTCATGGCGGCCTTTAATGAAGTCGACGTCATCCTCGGCCCAACCACGCCGAACCCGGCCTGGAAGCTTGGCGCCAAGAACAGCGACCCGGTCGCAGCCTATCTGGAAGACGTCTACACCATCACCGCCAACCTCGCGGGCCTGCCGGGCCTGTCGATGCCGGCCGGTTTTGTCGACGGTTTGCCGGTTGGCGTGCAATTGCTCGCGCCGTATTTCCAGGAAGGCCGTTTGCTCAACGTTGCCCACCAGTATCAGTTACACACTGACTGGCACACCCGCACCCCGCAGGGGTTTTGAAACTGCTGCGCTCGGTAATGCTGCGTTGAAAACTGGCTCGTAATGCTCATTGACTAAAGTCAACTCCGCTTACTCGCCAGTTTTCGCCTTGCCCTACCTTCGCTCGCGACGTTTCAAAATCCCCAGCAAAAGGCTAGGAGACACACATGCAATGGGAAGTCGTGATCGGGCTGGAGATTCACACTCAGCTCACTACCCGATCGAAAATCTTTTCCGGTAGTTCCACCACATTCGGCTCCGAGCCGAACACCCAGGCCAGCCTGATCGATCTGGGCATGCCCGGCGTGTTGCCGGTGCTGAACCAGGAAGCGGTGCGCATGGCGGTGATGTTCGGTCTGGCGATTGACGCCGAGATCGGTCAGCACAACGTGTTCGCCCGTAAAAACTACTTCTATCCGGATCTGCCGAAGGGCTATCAGATCAGCCAGATGGAATTGCCGATCGTCGGCAAGGGTCACCTGGACATCGCCCTGGAAGACGGCACCGTCAAACGTGTCGGCATTACCCGCGCGCATCTGGAAGAAGACGCCGGCAAGAGCCTGCACGAAGAATTCAACGGTGCCACCGGCATCGACCTGAACCGCGCCGGCACGCCGCTGCTGGAAATCGTTTCCGAGCCGGACATGCGCAGCGCCAAGGAAGCCGTGGCTTACGTCAAGGCGATCCACGCACTGGTGCGTTACCTCGGTATCTGCGACGGCAACATGGCCGAAGGCTCGCTGCGTTGCGACTGCAACGTGTCGATCCGTCCGAAAGGCCAGGTTGAATTCGGCACGCGCTGCGAGATCAAGAACGTCAACTCGTTCCGCTTCATCGAGAAGGCGATCAACTCCGAGATCCAGCGTCAGATCGAGCTGATCGAAGACGGCGGCAAAGTGATCCAGCAGACCCGTCTGTACGATCCGAACAAGGACGAAACCCGTCCGATGCGTTCGAAAGAGGAAGCCAACGACTACCGTTACTTCCCTGATCCGGACCTGCTGCCGGTGGTTATCGAGGAATCGTTCCTCGGCGAGGTGCGTGCCACCCTGCCGGAACTGCCGCCGCAAAAACGCGAGCGCTTCCAGGAGCAATTCGGTCTGTCGGTCTATGACGCCAGCGTGCTGGCCACCAGCCGCGAGCAAGCCGACTACTTTGAGAAAGTCGCAGCCATCGGCGGCGACGCCAAACTGGCGGCGAACTGGGTGATGGTCGAGTTGGGCAGCCTGCTCAACAAGCAAGGCCTGGACATCGACGAGTCGCCGGTTTCCGCTGAACTGTTGGGCGGCATGCTACAACGCATCAAGGACAACACCATCTCCGGCAAGATTGCCAAAGTGGTGTTCGAAGCGATGGCCAACGGCGAAGGCAGCGCAGACGAGATCATCGAAAAACGCGGCCTGAAGCAAGTCACCGACAGCGGCGCGATCTCGGCCGTACTGGACGAAATGCTCGCGGCCAACGCCGAGCAAGTTGAACAATATCGTGCGGCTGATGAAGCCAAACGCGGCAAGATGTTCGGCTTCTTTGTGGGTCAGGCGATGAAAGCGTCGAAAGGCAAAGCCAACCCGCAGCAAGTGAACGAACTGCTGAAAAGCAAGCTCGAAGGCTGATGAAAATGGAGCCAGCCCCCAAACCTGGCTCCATACCCTGTAGGAGTGAGCCTGCTCGCGATAGCGCAATGTCAGACACTGAAAGGTTGACTGTCTTACCGCTATCGCGAGCAGGCTCACTCCCACATTTGATTCGGGAAACCTTTGAATGAAGCGTTTGTTCATCAGCTGCGCCCTGCTCTCCTTGCTGGCCGGTTGCGCCAGCACCGACACCATCGACCCGCACGGTTACGACCAGACCGGCGTCGCTTCCTATTACGGTGCCAAGCACCACGGTAAACGCACCGCCAGTGGCGAAGCGTTCAACCAGAATTCCCTGACCGCCGCCCACCGCCAGCTGCCCTTTGGCACGCGGGTGAAGGTCACCAACCTGAAAAACGATGAGTCCGTCGTGGTCCGCATCAATGATCGTGGCCCGCATACCCGTGGACGCCTGATCGACGTGTCCCGCGAGGCCGCCGAACAGCTCGGCATGCTGCGCAGCGGCACCGCACGGGTTCGCGTGCAAGCCCTCGACGACTGATGGAGCGCCGACCATTTTCGGACTAGCCGACTTACCCCTGATCAGCGTGATCGAACTGCTGGCCGGCCTGTGCCTGCTGATCTTCGGCGCCGAACTGATGGTACGCGCAGCGGTGCGTCTGGCGGCGCGCCTGCATGTGCGGCCGCTGATCATCGGCCTGACCATCGTCGCCCTTGGCAGCAGCGCGCCGCAAATGGCCGTCAGCCTGCAGGCAGCGTTAGCGCACAACCCGGACATTGCGGTCGGCAGCGTGGTCGGCAGCAGTATCTTCAATATCCTCGTCACCCTCGGCCTGTCGGCGCTGATCATTCCGCTGCGCGTCTCGCGGCAACTGGTGCGGCTCGATATTCCGCTGATGATCGGTGCCACCCTGCTGGTGTTCGTCCTGGCCTGGAATGAAGAGATCGGTCGCTTCGACGGCCTCCTGCTGCTGGGTGCACTGGCGTTGTACCTCGGCCTGCTGCTACGGCAATCGCGGCACTCGACGCGGCCGCACTCGGAACATGCCGAAGCAGTGCAAGCCTCGTGGATCAGCAGCTTGCTGATGATCGTTATCGGTCTGGCAATGCTGGTATTCGCCGGGCATCTGCTGCTGAGCGCTGCCGTCGTGGTGGCCACGGATCTGGGATTCTCCGAGCGAGTGATCGGCCTGACCGTGGTCGCCGTCGGCACCTCTCTGCCGGAACTGGCAACCTCGCTGATCGCGGCATTGCGCGGGCAACGCGACATCGCCGTGGGCAACGTGATCGGCGCCAACCTGTTCAATCTGCTCGGGGTGCTCGGCCTGACCGCACTGATTGCGCCGACACCGCTGTCGGTATCGCCGAACGCACTGGATTTCGACCTGCCGGTGATGCTCGGCGTCGCCGCGTTATGCCTGCCGGTGTTCTATTCCGGCTATCGGGTAACGCGCGCCGAAGGTTTGTTGCTGCTCGGTTTGTATCTCGTTTACGGGCTGCACGTGGTGTCGTTCACCACCGGCATGCCGCTGGCCGGCAAGCTGGAGCGGCTGATGCTGTTTTATGTCCTGCCGACGCTGTTGACGTTTTTGCTGTTCACGTCGATCCGCGCCTGGCGCCGCCAACACCACAAGAGTGAAAAACCATGACCGAATCGAAGAAGTCCGGGGTTGAAATCCGCCGCCAGGTAATGGGCGATGCATTTGTTGATCGCGCGCTGGGCAACGCCACCGAGTTCACCCAGCCGCTGCAGGATTTCGTCAATGAGCATGCCTGGGGTGGCGTGTGGAATCGCGAAGGCCTGCCGCTGAAAACCCGCAGCCTGATCACCCTCGCCGCGTTGACGGCGCTGAAGTGCCCGCAAGAATTGAAGGGCCACGTGCGCGGTGCGCTGAACAATGGCTGCACGGTGGACGAGATTCGCGAGGCATTGCTGCATTGTGCGGTGTATGCCGGCGTGCCGGCGGCGATCGATGCGTTTCGTGCGGCGCAGGAAGTGATCGACAGTTACGAGAAAAGCTAAAAGATCGCAGCCTTCGGCAGCTCCTACATGGAAATGCGGTCTCCTGTAGGAGCTGCCGCAGGCTGCGATCTTTTGATCTTGCCTTTATATCCACCCACCCCACTGCAAAACGAAGATCCCGACGTTGGTGGTAATCGCCGCCATCAACGTCGTCATCACGATAATCGCCGCCGCCAGCTCATGATTGCCCTGCGCCGCCCGGGCCATGACAAAACTCGCCGCCGCCGTCGGGCTGCCGAAGTACAGAAACAGAATCCCCAACTCCGCGCCGCGAAATCCCCATAACCACGCCCCCAGCGTCGCCAGCACCGGCAAACCGATCATCTTCACCAGGCTGGAACTGAGCGCCATGCTACCGCTCTTGCGCAACGCCGCCAGTGACAGCGTGCCGCCAATGCAGATCAGCGCCAGCGGCAAGGTGGTCTGCGCCAGATACTGACCTGACGTCTCCAGCCACCCCGGCAAGCCAATTTTGAAATAGGCAAACGGCGCCGCCGCAATCACGCTGATGATCAGCGGATTGCTGAACACGCTTTTGCAGATGCTCCACGGATCGGACTTGATCACCGGGCTGTACACCGCCAGCACGATGGTCGACAGGGTGTTGTAAAACAGGATCACCAACGCTGCGAGAATCGCCCCGAGGGAAATCCCGTAATCGCCGTACATGCTCGCCGCCAGTGCCAGACCGATCACGCCGTTATTGCCGCGAAACGCGCCTTGGGTGTAGATGCCGCGATCTTCACGCGGGCATTTGAAAATCGCCCACCCCCAGGCCAGGGCAAAACTCACCAGCGTGGCGAGGGAGAAGTAGATCAGCAGGGACGGTTGCAGCGCAGCATGCAGATCGGCGTGCAGAATGCCGAGAAACAGCAGCGCCGGCATGGTCACGTTGAACACCAGCGACGACGCGGTGTGGATGAAGTTGTCGTTGATCCAGTCGATGCGCTTGAGCAACACACCGAGAAACAGCATGGCAAACACCGGCGCGGTGATGTTCAGGGTTTCGAGGAAAATTGCCAGCATGCCGGGGAGCCTTGGGTGAGCGTCGTTAGGGGGCTAATGATAAGCCAAAAGCGTCAAAAGCCCCTCACCCTAACCCTCTCCCCGAGGGAGAGGGGACTGACCGAGGTGTCTTGTGTCATACATCGACCTGCAAGACCGAGTCGATTATGGATTCGGCAAAGCACTTTCAGGTCGATGTACTTCTTAAATATTCCCGGATCGGCCCCCTCTCCCCCCGGGAGAGGGCTGGGGTGAGGGTAGTTTTTGCTCCTCCCCTCAAAAAACCATCAAGTAATCGGCGCCGGATTGAACAACGTAATGTCGTTATGCAGCTTGTGCTTCTCCGCCCAGGTCTGCTGTTTGCCGCTGGCAACATCCAGATAGTAGTGAAACAACTCCCAACCCAACTCCTCGATGGTCGCGCGCCCGGTGGCAATCCGCCCGGCATCAATGTCGATCAGATCCGGCCAACGCTGCGCCAACTCCGTCCGCGTCGAAACCTTCACCACTGGCGCCATCGCCAAACCATACGGCGTACCTCGCCCGGTGGTGAACACATGCAGATTCATCCCGGCCGCCAACTGCAAAGTGCCGCAGACAAAATCACTCGCCGGCGTCGCACAGAAAATCAAACCCTTCTGCTTGAAGCGCTCGCCAGGGCCAAGCACACCATTGATCGCGCTGCTGCCGGATTTGACGATCGAGCCCAGCGACTTCTCGACAATGTTCGACAGTCCGCCCTTCTTGTTCCCCGGCGTGGTGTTGGCGCTGCGATCCGCTTCACCCTTGGCCAGGTAACGGTCGTACCAGTCCATCTCGCGCACCAGCTCTTCAGCGACGGTTTTGGTTTGCGCGCGGGAAGTCAGCAGGTAAATCGCATCGCGCACTTCGGTGACTTCGGAAAACATCACCGTCGCCCCGGCACGCAATAGCAAGTCCGAGGCATAACCCAACGCCGGGTTGGCGGTGATCCCGGAAAACGCATCGCTGCCACCGCATTGCATGCCGAGAATCAGCTCGGACGCCGGCACGGTTTCGCGGCGGCGCTGGTCGAGTTTCTTCAAACGGACTTCGGCCAGCGCCATGATCTGCTCGATCATCTCGGTAAAACCGTGACTGGAATCCTGCAAGCGATACAGCCACGGATCGCTGAGATCCACCGACGCATCGTCCTCATGCATCACCTGCCCGGCCTGCAATTTCTCGCAACCCAGACTGATCACCAACGCTTCACCGCCCAGATTCGGGTTGCGCGCCAGATTGCGCACGGTGCGAATCGGGATGTAAGCGTCGGTGGCCGTAATGGCCACGCCGCAGCCGTAACTGTGAGTCAGCGCCACCACGTCATCGACGTGCGGGTACTTCGGCAGCAGTTCTTCCTTGATGCGTTTTACCGCGTGATCAAGCACGCCGGTAACGCACTGCACGGTGGTGGTGATGCCGAGAATATTGCGCGTGCCGACGGTGCCATCAGCGTTGCGATAACCCTCGAACGTGAAGCCTTCCAGCGGTGCCTGCGCGTCCGGCACCTCGGTGGACAGCGGCAAGCTGTCCAGTGGCGGCGCGGTCGGCATGCGCAGTTGATCTTCCTTGACCCAACTGCCCCGACGAATCGGCTGCAACGCGTAGCCAATCACCTGACCGTAGCGAATCACCTCGCCGCCCTCGGGAATGTCTTCCAGAGTGACCTTGTGGCTCTGCGGCACGAATTCCAGCGTCACCAGGCCATCGGCAAATTCAGTGCCGGCCGGTGCGCCCTGGTCGTTGACCACTACCACCACATTGTCCCGCTCGTGCAGGCGGATGTGGCGCGGCGAGTCGGAATGTTCAATCAACTGCATGACGCCGCTCCTCAGGAATGCGCTTGAGACAATTTGCCGGTGGCTTCAGTACCGCCATTGGTTGGCGGCTCTTTGAGTACCACGCGTTTGATCGGGCCAACGATGACCAGATAGCTGAACACCGCCACCAGTGCGTTGGCACCGACAAACACCAGCGCCCACTTGAACGAACCGGTGGAGCTGATGATGTAGCCAATCACGATCGGCGTGGTAATCGAAGCGATGTTGCCGAAGGTGTTGAACAGGCCACCGCTCAGACCGGCGATCTGTTTTGGCGAGGTGTCGGAAACCACCGCCCAACCCAATGCGCCAACGCCTTTGCCGAAGAAGGCCAGAGCCATGAAGCCAACCACCATCCATTCCACATCGACATAGTTGCAGGCAACGATGCTGCTCGACACCAGCAGGCCAGCGATGATCGGTGCTTTGCGGGCGAAGGTCAGCGAGTGGCCTTTGCGCAACAGGTAATCGGAAATCACCCCGCCGAGCACGCCGCCGATGAAGCCGCAGATCGCCGGCAACGAGGCGATGAAACCGGCCTTGAGAATGGTCATGCCACGCTCTTGCACCAGGTACACCGGGAACCAGGTCAGGAAGAAATAGGTGATGCCGTTAATGCAGTATTGACCCAGATACACGCCAAGCATCATGCGGTTGGTCAGCAACTGACGGATGTAGTCCCACTTCGGGCCATCAGCCTTTTTGCCTTGCTTGACGTCCATGTCGACCATGCCGCCGTTGTCGGCGATGAACTGCACTTCCGCTTCGTTGGCCATCGGATGTTGACGCGGGCTGTGGATAACCTTCAACCAGATCCCCGAGAAGACGATGCCGAACAGGCCCATGACGATGAACACGTGTTCCCAGCCGAAGGAGTAAACGATCCAGCCCATCAGCGGTGCGAACAACACGGTGGCAAAGTATTGCGCCGAGTTGAAAATCGCCGAAGCGGTACCGCGCTCAGCAGTCGGGAACCAAGCCGCAACGATGCGCGCGTTACCGGGGAAGGACGGCGCTTCAGCCAGACCGACCAGAAAGCGCAGCATGAACAGCGCAACAATCGCCGTGGACATGCCGAATTCACCGACAAAGCCTTGCAGCACGGTGAACAGCGACCAGGTAAAAATGCTCAGGGCATAGACTTTTTTCGAGCCGAAGCGATCGAGCAGCCAGCCACCGGGGATCTGCCCGGCCACGTAGGCCCAACCGAATGCGGAGAAGATGTAGCCGAGGGTGACCGCGTCGATGCCCAGATCTTTTTGCAGGCTGGAGCCGGCGATGGCGATCGTGGCGCGGTCGGCGTAGTTGATCGTGGTCACCAGAAACAGCATGAGCAGGATCAAATAGCGGACGTGAGTCGGCTTGGACGATTGCATGTAGATGTACTCCCACTGATTATTTTTATGCGCGGGTGAATCTTCTTTGGTATTCCCTGTAGGAGCTGCCGAAGGCTGCGATCTCTTGATCTTGATCTTAAAGATCGCAGCCTTCGGCAGCTCCTACAGGGGTATTGCGTGTATCAGGAACCGATGTAGCTGGTCTTCACGACCGTGTAGAACTCTTGCGCATAGCGGCCTTGCTCACGTGATCCATAGGATGAACCTTTACGCCCACCAAACGGAACGTGGTAATCCACGCCAGCCGTCGGCAGGTTGACCATGACCATCCCGGCTTGCGAATGCCGCTTGAAGTGGTTGGCGTACTTCAGCGAAGTCGTCGCGATACCCGCCGACAGACCGAACTCGGTGTCGTTGGCCATCGCCAGCGCCGCGTCGTAATCGGCCACGCGAACAATGTTGGCCACCGGGCCGAAGATTTCTTCGCGGCTGATGCGCATCGACGCTTCACTGTCGGCAAACAGGGTTGGCGCGAGGTAGTAGCCTTCGGTGTCGCAGGTCACCAAGCCGCCGCCGCTGACCAGACGCGCACCTTCGGACTGGCCGATGTCGATGTACTTCATGTCCTGTTCCAGCTGCGCCTGAGAAACCACTGGACCGATGTCGGTGCCGGACTTCAGCGCGTGACCGACCTTGATCGACTTCATGCGCTCGGCCATGGCCTCAACGAATTTGTCGTGAATTCCGGTGGTGACGATCAAACGGCTGGAGGCAGTGCAACGCTGGCCGGTGGAGTAGAACGCGCTCTGCACCGACAGCTCGACCGCTTGTTTGAGGTCGGCGTCGTCGAGAATGATCTGCGGGTTCTTGCCGCCCATTTCCAGCTGCACCTTGGCCTGGCGCGACACGCAGTTGACCGCAATCTGACGACCCACGCCCACCGAACCGGTGAAGCTGATGCCGTCGACTTTCGGGCTTTGCACCAGTGCATCGCCAACCACGCGACCGCTGCCCATGACCAGGTTGAACACGCCGGCCGGGAAGCCTGCGCGGGAGATGATTTCTGCCAGTGCCCAGGCGCAACCCGGTACCAGATCGGCGGGTTTCAGCACCACGCAGTTGCCGTAGGCCAGCGCTGGAGCGATTTTCCATGCCGGAATGGCGATCGGGAAATTCCACGGAGTGATCAGACCGACCACACCCAGTGCTTCGCGGGTGACTTCGACGTTGACGCCCGGACGCACCGACGGCACGTAGTCGCCGGACAGACGCAGGCATTCACCGGCGAAGAACTTGAAGATGTTGCCGGCGCGAGTCACTTCGCCGATGGCTTCGGGCAGGGTCTTGCCCTCTTCCCGGGCCAGCAAGGTGCCGAGTTCTTCGCGACGGGCGAGGATTTCCGTACCGACTTTATCCAGCGAATCGTGACGGGCCTGAATGCCCGAAGTCGAATACGCCGGGAATGCCGCACGGGCGGCGTCGATGGCGGCGTGAACCTGAGTCAGATCAGCCTTGGCGTAGTCGCCGATGGTGTCGCTCAGTTCGGATGGGTTGATGTTGGCCGAGTAGTCGGCACCGGCAACCCATTCGCCGTTGATGTAGTTGTCGTAGCGTTTTGCATTTGTCACAGGGGCAGCCCTCAAAACTAAAAGCCTTTACGCAAAAAGCCGCTGATTACTCAGCGGCCGCGTTTTTGTCGGGTGTTACTGCGCACCTTGCTTGTCGATCAGCGCGGCGAGCATTTCATACTCTTCGCCAGTCAGATCGGTCAGCGGTGCCCGCACCGGGCCTGCGTCATAGCCGGCGATTTTTGCGCCTGCCTTGACGATGCTCACGGCGTAACCGGCCTTGCGGTTGCGGATGTCGAGGTACGGCAGGAAGAAGTCGTCGATGATCTTGCCAACGGTGGCGTGATCTTCACGGGCGATCGCGTGGTAGAAGTCCATCGCGGTTTTCGGGATGAAGTTGAACACCGCCGAGGAGTAAACCGGCACGCCCAGCGCCTTGTAGGCAGCGGCGTAGACTTCGGCGGTCGGCAAACCACCGAGGTAGCTGAAGCGATCACCGAGGCGGCGACGGATCGACACCATCAACTCGATATCGCCCAGACCGTCCTTATAGCCGATCAGGTTCGGGCAGCGCTCGGCCAGACGTTCCAGCAACGGTGCGGTCAAGCGGCAAACGTTGCGGTTATAGACAACCACGCCGATGTTGACCGATTTACACACGGCCTCAACGTGAGCGGCAACACCGTCCTGGCTCGCTTCGGTCAGGTAGTGCGGCAGCAGCAACAGACCTTTGGCGCCCAGACGTTCGGCTTCCTGAGCGTATTCGATGGCCTGACGGGTCGAACCACCGACACCGGCGAGGATCGGCACGCTGGTTTCGCACGTGTCGACGGCAGTCTTGATGATTTCCGAATACTCGCTGGCGGCCAGCGAGAAGAACTCACCGGTGCCGCCGGCGGCGAACAAGGCTGAAGCGCCATACGGGGCCAGCCATTCCAGGCGTTTGATGTAGCCCGCGCGGTTGAAATCGCCCTGCGCGTTGAAATCGGTCACCGGGAAAGACAGCAGGCCGGCAGAGAGGATGGACTTCAGTTCTTGTGGATTCATTATTCGAACACCCTGGTAGCAACGTTTTTTGTGAGTGGACCATTCAGCCTTCGCTGAAGTTGTAGGTCATCGTACAACTTAAAAGATAACCGTCAACTGCATTTCATCGTTGGGGGTGGTTTTTTGTCGGACAAAATTGTTTAAGGCTTGGCAAAACTCGTCGCAAAGCTCCGTGATTGAAGGGTTTTAGCGCGGAAATGTCTGGTCAAGATTCGTTTACTGAACGCTGGAGAAACGCCGGGTAAGGTGCGACGACTGCCACGAAGGATCGTGGCGGACCTTCGAAGGAAACCGAAATGTTTGTGAATTATGCTGCGCCGACTCTCGCGCAAATGGCCTCTTCTGCCTCTGCCTCTGACACCCTCACCCTGCAGCTATCCGTGGTTCCCGATGTATTGATCGTACAGGTCCCGGATTCGAGCGATTTTCCGGCGAACTGGAGTGTCTACGCGATTCTTGGCGACGACCCTGAAGAGCCGGAATGGACAGGTGAGGAAGTGGACACCGGCACCTGGGACGATGCCGAAGACGAGATGGAAAAACTGACGGGGATCGAGTTGCAGATACCTAAAGAGGCGCTGCGGCCGTACCTGAACAGAGAGGTTGAATTGCGCTACAAGTTTTCCGATGAATCGAGTATGGAGCCGTTTTCGCGGGTGTTGAGGTTGCAGATTGAGGCTTGATCGTGAATTTTCGCTTGACCCGTTCACCGCCCCTGGCGTGAGCACTTCGCATGATGACCGTTCGTCGAGACTAGTATTTCTTACAGGTGCTTAAGAATGGGTACTCCTGAGCTAATGACGTCAGGAGATAACAAACCGACTCCGATCGTAGTGTGTCATCACTACGCGATTGCAAAGGTTTGATTGGTTATAAAAGGAATTTCGATCATGAATGTTCAAGTGAAAGCACTCGCTACCCCCCGCCTCCGCGAAGCCATCGAGCACAATGGAGAGTTCACACTTTACGTTCACAATCTGGTTGATCCTGCCCACGGCGAAGTCCAGTCATATCCAAATGTTAGCAAGGGAGACAAGATCACATTCAAGGTCAGTACTTCCACAGGGAATGAATACAGCCGGGAACTTGCCGTAGGGTCACCCGCCGATGCTCCATTTGTATTCGAGATCCCGAAAAAGATATTTGCAGAAAAGCTCGTACCAAGTGCCACCGCTAAATTGAGTTATAGCGTGCAGACCTCGTCAGGTAATACGGCTGAGTCTCCGGAGCTGCGGGTTTACCTCAAACTCTAATAAATACTAACCCTGCGCCTGCGCCTCTTCATGGGCCTGGCGCAGTCTTTCGCGGCTGTTGGTCAGGTGCAGCCGCATCGCGGCGCGCGCTGCATCGGAGTCCTGACGGGCAATCGCGTCGTAGATTTCTTCGTGTTCGCGGCTCAGGCGGCTCATGTAGTGCTGTTGATCATCGTGGGCCAGTCGCGCCGAATTCAGCCGCGTACGCGGAATGATGCTGGTGCCCAGGTGGGTCATGATGTCGGTGAAGTAGCGGTTGCCGGTGGACAGGGCGATTTCCAGGTGGAAAGCAAAGTCCGAAGCGACAGCATCACTGGCGTGGGCGGCGCTTTCGTTGAGTGCATCGAGGGCGGCGCGCATGGTTGCCAGTTGCTCGGCACTGCGACGTTGCGCGGCAAGGCCGGCAGACTCCACTTCGAGGCTGATGCGCAATTCGAGAATGGCCAGCACATCACGCAGGGTGACCACAGTGGCCGGGTCGATGCGGAAACCACTCGGGCTCGGCGTGTCGAGCACAAAGGTGCCGATGCCGTGGCGGGTTTCCACTTGCCCTGCAGCCTGCAAACGCGAAATCGCCTCGCGCACCACAGTGCGGCTAACGCCATGGGCTTCCATGATCGCCGACTCGGTAGGCAATTTGTCACCGCGCTTGAGCAGGCCATCGCGGATCTGCTCGCTCAGCACTGTCACCAGTTCCTGGGCCAGACTGCGGCGCTTGCGTGGGAGACGCGGGGTGTCGATCAGGTTTTCCATGGTGTGCATCTTGTCTCGAAAATTCGGCTTGGAGGCATGATAGCTCAAGCCGGTTGTACGATCACTTTCCATTTCCATACAAAACCTGTGGGAGCTGGCTTGCCAGCTCCCACATGGGATGTGTATTGATCAGGCAGTTACGGTCTGTTCAACCAGATGCCCGCTGTCGATCCGCACGTGCCGTGGATGGAAACGTTTCAAGCTGCTGCGATGGCCGACACTGACAATGCTCAGCCCCGGCAACTGGTCAATCAGCGCCTGATACAGCGTCGCTTCGTCTTCCTCATCCATCGCCGAAGTCGCTTCATCCATGTACAGCCATTGCGGTGCATAGAGCATGGCGCGGGCGAAAGCCAAACGCTGCTGTTCGCCCGGCGAGAGCATGCGCTGCCAGTGATTGGCTTCGTCCAGCCGCGCGACCAGATGCGGCAAGCGGCAGGTTTCCAGCACTTGTGCATAACGTTCCGGCGCGTAGGTGTCGCCCGCTTGTGGATAACTCAACGCCTCGCGCAGCGTGCCGATCGGCAGATACGGCTTTTGCGGCAGGAACAGATACCGCGCCGCCGGCAAGCGGATGTTACCGTGCCCCGCAGGCCACAAATGTCCCATCGCCCGCAGCAAGGTTGACTTGCCACTGCCAGAACGCCCGCTGAGCATCACCCGCTCACCCGGTTCAACAGTCATGTCTGCGCTGGTCAGCAGATGACGGCCATCGGCCAGATCCAGCCCCAGGTTGTGCACCTTCAGCTCGTTGCCCTGATTCTGCACGTCAATGGCCGGGGTGCGCTCTTCGTTGTCGGTCATGGCCTGGCGGAAACTCAGCAGACGATCACAGGTGGCGCGCCACGAGGCCAGCTCTTGATAGGCGCTGATGAACCAACTGAAACTCTCCTGAACGTTGCCGAATGCGGAGCTGATCTGCATCAGTTCACCGAGTTCGATCTTGCCGGTGAAGTAACGCGGTGCCGCAACGATAAACGGGAAAATCACGGCTGCCTGGCTGTAGCCGGCTGTAAAGAAAGTCAGTCGCTTGGACACTTTCATGATGTCCCAGAAGTTGTGCCAGACCAGACCGAAACGGTTGCTCAGTCGGCGGTTCTCGTTCGGCTCGCCGTTGTACAACGCGATGCTCTCGGCATTCTCACGAATTCGCACCATGGAGAAACGCAGGTCAGCTTCGAATCGTTGTTGTCTGTTGTTCAGGCCAATCAGGCGCCGACCGATCAAATGCGTCAGCCAACTACCTACCGCTGCATAAATCAGCACACACCAGAACATGTAGCCGGGAATCGTAACCCCGAACACTTCGATGCTGCCCGATACGCCCCAGAGGATGATCGAAAAAGACACCAGACTGACGACATTGCTCAGCAAACCAATACCCAGGCTCAAGGTGGTGGCGGTGAACTTGTTAAGGTCTTCGGAAATCCGCTGGTCCGGGTTATCGGTATAACCGCCCTGCTCCAACTGGTAATAATTCTTGTCGGCAAGCCAACGCGAGAAATGCTTTTCAGTGAGCCACGCCCGCCAGCGAATTGTCAGCATCTGGGTCAGATACAGCCTGTACACGGCACCGATAATCGCCACGGCCGCAATGCCGCAAAAATACAGAATCAAGCGCCAGAACGCCGCTTCGTCCTTCTTTTGCAGCGCGTTGTAGAAATCCTTGTACCAGGTGTTGAACCACACCGAGATGCCCACGCTCAGCAGCGAGAGCGCGATCACCGCAATCAGCAGCGTCCAGGCCTTGCCCTTCTCTTCACTGCGCCAATACGGCGTGATGATCGCCCACACCTTGCGAAAAAACTGCCCGCGCACAGCATCGTTGACCGCGGAATATTCAGCGTTCTGATTCATGGATAAGGCTCGATATAGAAAAGAACAGACACGCACCGATCATAGTAGATCGGTGCGTTTTATCGCGAGGGCTGGCGATAGTCGTTCAGCGCAGGTTCAGCGACGAACCGGGCGCTTCTGCAGTTTGCGCTGCAGGGTGCGGCGATGCATGCCCAAGGCGCGGGCAGTGGCGGAGATGTTGCCTTCGTGCTCGGTGAGCACACGCTGAATGTGCTCCCACTGCAGGCGGTCGACCGACATCGGGTTTTCCGGCACCAGACTGTCGAGGTCGGCGTGCTCGGACAGCAGCGCCGCCAATACGTCGTCGGCGTCGGCCGGCTTGCACAGGTAGTTGCAGGCGCCGCGCTTGATCGCCTCGACGGCGGTGGCAATGCTCGAATAACCGGTGAGGATCACCACGCGCATTTCCGGGTCCAGCTCCAGCAGTTTGGGCAGCAGCACCAGACCGGAGTCGCCGTCCATTTTCAGGTCGAGCGCAGCGTAGTCAGGCAGATCGGCCTGGGCGATGGTCAGGCCTTCTTCGGCGGAACCGGCGGTGCTGACGCGAAAGCCACGGCGAGCCATGGCGCGGGCCATCACTCGGGTAAACGTTGCGTCGTCGTCGACCAGCAGCAAATGCGGCAGTTCTTCGCCTTCGACTTGGATTTCGTCACTCATGTTGGTCTCCTCGGGCGCCGTGAGGCAGGCGCAGCTCGGTGAGCGTGCCGCCTTCCTCATGACTATAGAGTTTCACTGAGCCGCCGGCGCGTGTCACGCTGGCCTTGCTCAAAAACAGGCCCAGGCCGAAACCTTTGCCCTTGGTGGTAAAAAACGGTTTGCCGATCTGCTCGGCGATAGCCAGCGGCACACCGGCGCCGTGGTCACGAATACTGATGGTCAGGTTTTCCGCATCCCAGTCGAGCGTGACCTGGAGGTTTTCCGGGCAGGCATCGGCGGCGTTGTTGAGCAGATTGAGCAACGCCTGAGTCAGGTCCGGCGGCGGCGCCATGCGCGGCACCGTGCCTTGGCCGAGACGGTGGAAACGGTAACTGGCCTCCGGACGCATCAAGTGCCAACGGTTCAACGCTTCGTCGAGCCAGTCGGTGACATCCTGCATATCGATGGCCAGACGTCGGTTGGCCTCGGCGGCGCGAACCAGTTGCTGCAAGGTTTCTTTACAGAGTTTGACCTGGTCCTGCAGCACCTTCAGATCGTCCTGCAGCATCGGGTCGGGATGATCCTGCTGCATCTCCTTGAGCAACACGCTCATGGTCGCCAGCGGGGTGCCGAGTTCATGAGCAGCACCAGCGGCCTGGGTGGCGACGGCCAGCAATTGCTGGTCACGCAGGCCTTCTTCGCGACGGATCGCGCGTAATTCTTCCTGGCGGCGCAACTCTTCAGCCATGCGTGCCGCGAAGAAGGTGATCACCGCCGCTGCGAGCGCGAAGCTCAGCCACATGCCGTAGATCTGCAGGTTCTCACGGGCTACCGGCAATGTTTCCAGAGGATAGAAGCGCGTCAGCATCACCGTGTACAGCGCCAGCGCGATGCCGGAGAGAATCACCGAATAGCGCCATGGCAACGTCACCGCAGCGATGGTCAGCGGCACCAGATAATAGGAAACAAACGGATTGGTCGAGCCGCCGGAGAAATACAGCAGCGCACTGTGGATAACCAGATCGCAGGCCAGTTGCAGGGCATATTCGAGTTCGGTCACTGGCCACGAGGTACGCAAACGCACCGCGGTGAACACGCAGAGCAGCGTCGAGCAGCCGAGGGTCATCGCCAGTTGCACCCACGGCAATGGCAACAATTGCAGCCAGTAGGCCAGGCCAACTGAGCCGGCCTGCGCGGCAAGCACCAGAGTGCGGATGAAAGTCAGTCGCCAGAGGTTCTGGCGAGTGGCGGAAGTCAGTTGTACGGGGGCGAGCATGAGCTCTCCTGATGAGCGCTCCAGGCGGATCGCACGGAGTATAACCAAGCCGCGCCCTTCAGAGGCGAAAGTGCGGCAAACGACCACACTGCGCAAAGCTGCAAGTTTCGAGCTGCAAGCTATAAGTAAAAGCTTTTAGCTTGCAGCTCGACGCTTGCAACTTGAAGCTGCTTTATAGAGTCTGATGGTTTCACGCAGGCCCTCGAACCATCACCTGCGCCCTCATCAAGGAGCTTTCATGCACACATTTCGCCGCAGCGCCGCCCTTCTCGCCCTGACCGTCGGCAGCGTCGCCAGCCTTCCGGCCCTGGCCGCCGATGAGCTGCACTACAACCAGATTTCCCTGCGCGCCGAAGTCAGCACGGAAGTCGCCCGCGACCTGATGATCGTGACCCTCTACACCGAAGAGCAAAACACCGACCCGGCCAAACTTGCCGCCGACGTCAGCACCACCATGAACAAGGCACTGGCCCAGGCCAAGCAAGTCAAAGACATCACCCTGCGTCAGGGCAGCCGCAACAGCTACCCGATCTACGACACCAAAGGCCAGAAGATCACCGGCTGGCGCGAACGCGCCGAACTGCGCCTGGAAAGCGCCGACTTCGCCGCCCTGTCCAAACTCACCGGCGAACTGTTGGGCGACCTGAAAATGGGCGGCATGGACTTCGCCATCGCCGACCCGACCCGCAAATCCAGTGAAGACCAGTTGCTCAAAGAAGCCGTGACCGCCTTCAAGGCCCGCGCGCAACTGGCCACCGACGCACTGGGCGGCAAGGGTTACAAAATCGTCAACCTGAACCTCAACAGCAACGGCTATCCACAACCGTACCTGCGCGCACCGATGATGATGAAAGCGGCGGCCATGGATTCAGCGCCGGTGACGCCGGAAGTTGAAGCGGGCACCAGCCAGGTCAGCATGACGGCTGATGGCTCGATTGAAGTGTTGATGCAGTGATTTGATGTGGGCTGAATAAAAAGCCGCCGATCGGTGAATGATCGGCGGTTTTTTTGTGCCTGGGATTTATAGCGAACAATCCGCCGCCTTCGCGAGCAGGCTCGCTCCCACAGGTTGAACGCATTCCAATGTGGGAGCGAGCCTGCTCGCGAAGAACGATAACGCGGTGGATCAGACTGATTATGTCTGCGGATCAACCCGATCCAGCGCCCGATTCACCGCCAGCTCGGCCAGCATGATGATCTGCTGAATCGCCAACGCCGTATTACGCTCAGGCCGGCCCAACTGATCGGCAAAGTTACCGGTTAACGTGTTCGCCGACGCCAGTGATTCACAGGCATGCGCCAGCAGGCTTTCGGTGTCGATGTTCGGCTGGATCAGGAACATCGTGCTGGGTTGCCGGGGTTTTAGGGGTTCGGGACTGAGGTAGAAATCCAGGGCGCGTTTGATGGCTTCGCGGGTTTTGATTTGGTCGTCGGCGCGGATGGCGTCTTCGAGTGGGGTATCGAGGGGTGGGTCAGGTATCAATTTATCCATGGAAAATTTCCTTATGAACTGACGCCATTCATTTCCGATCTCACTCGGAAAATGAGGTGGCAACTATGTACGGAGTGAGATTACCGGTAAGGAAACCAACCCGGCCGGACAAAAGTCCGCCCGTACATAGCCGCCATAAAAACTGCTGACAGCATGAGCTGGCGGCGATTATGGGGTGGCTTGTGCAGGTTTCCAAATTCAATAACCGGGAATCTCACCTCCCGATCGCTGAGTCTTCAGCGACAACCAGAGCCTAGAGAGCGCACGTCCGACAGACAACCTGAAAACCTTGTGGGAAGGTTCTGGTTATCTGACACAGATTTAAACAGTCAAAAAGCCAACCCTCACCCTAGCCCTCTCCCGGAGGGAGAGGGGACTGACCGAGGTGTCTGGGAGAGTTACGCCGACGTGCGATTGCCGTGTTGAACTCAGATTCTGAAACAGATCAAAAGCCCCTCACCCTAGCCCTCTCCCGGAGGGAGAGGGGACTGACCGAGGTGTTTGGGAGAGTTACGCCGACGTGCGATTGCCGTGTTGAACTCAGATTCTGAAACAGATCAAAAGCCCCTCACCCTAGCCCTCTCCCGGAGGGAGAGGGAACTGACCGAGGTGTTTGGGAGAGTTACGCCGACGTGCGATTGCCGTGTTGAACTCAGATTCTGAAACAGATCAAAAGCCCCTCACCCTAGCCCTCTCCCGGAGGGAGAGGGAACTGACCGAGGTGTTTGGGAGAGCTACGCCGACGTGCGATACCGCGTTGAACTCAGATTCTGAAAAGCCCAAAAATCGGCTCCCTCTCCTTGGGGAGAGGGCTGGGGTGAGGGGCGAATCCACCACAAAACCAAAGCCGAACACCCGCTCTTCACTACTCAATAGGCCGAGTGTCAGCTCGCCTGCTCTTGATCTTGATCCACGGGCGACGTCGGAAGGCTGAGTGGAGGGATTGATCCGGGCGTGGGAGCGCAGCGACCGTTTGGCGCAGCCAAACACAGCGAGAGGAGGTGCAGCGAAGCAAACCGTAGGCGCTGCGCCCGGATCAATACCGCAGCGAAGGAACCCCGAGCCCCAGCGAGCGGGCCGCACGCAGGAGCAAGCCTTTTGGGTTACCTTTTCGGCGTTTGGAAAAGGTGACCCGCCGTAAGGGCGGAACCCTAAGCCGCCGTTACCGCAGCAACGGATATGTACCCGAAAAAGCCCCCTACATATACCGAGATAGACACTCCAACAGGAAAAACGATATTTCCGAACACCCCCAAATCCCCGCTAACCTAAACCGACAACCACCTCCAAATCCCCGGGGACTCCATGGAAAGATTCACCCTCAAACCACTATTAATCACCCTCGCACTAACAGCCATAACCCCGATCGCCAACGCCGCCACAACCCTGGTCTACTGCTCCGAAGCCAGCCCCGCAGGCTTCGACCCCAGCCAATACACCAGCGGCACCGACTTCGACGCCTCTGCCGAAACCGTCTTCAACCGCCTCACCCAATTCAAACGCGGCGGCACCGACATCGAACCCGGCCTGGCGACAAAATGGGACGTCTCCAGCAACGGCCTGCAATACACCTTCCACCTGCGCCAAAACGTAAAATTCCACACCACCGACTATTTCAAACCCACCCGAGACTTCAACGCCGACGACGTGCTCTTCACCTTCCAGCGCCTGCTCGACCCGGAAAACGCCTTCCGCAAGGCCTACCCCGCCGAATCCCCCTACTTCACCGACATGGGCCTGAACACCACAATCAAATCGGTAGAAAAACTCGACGACAACACCGTGCGCTTCAACCTCAACAACGTCGACGCCGCATTTGTGCAAAACCTCGCCATGAGCTTCGCCTCAGTGCAATCAGCCGAATACGCCGCACAACTGTTGAAAGAAGGCAAAGCCGCCGACCTCAACCAGAAACCCATCGGCACCGGCCCGTTCGTGTTCAAGCGCTACCAGAAGGACTCGCAGATCCGCTACGCCGCCAACACGGCCTACTGGAAACCCGAGGACGTGAAGATCGATAACCTGATTTTCTCGATCACCCCGGACGCCGCCGTACGCCTGCAAAAACTCAAGGCCGGCGAATGCCAGGTCAGCGGCTACCCACGCCCGGCCGACATCGAAGTGATGGAAAAAGACCCGAACCTGCGCGTACTCAAACAGGCCGGTTTCAATCTCGGTTTCCTCGCCTACAACACCACCCACGCGCCACTCGATCAGCTCAAGGTGCGTCAGGCGCTGGACATGGCCATCGACAAACCGGCAATCATCAAAGCCGTTTACCAAAGCGCCGGCCAGTTGGCGCAAAACGCCTTGCCGCCGGCGCAATGGTCGTATGACCCGACCATCAAGGACGCTCCCTACGACCCGGTCAAAGCCCGGGTGCTACTGAAAGAAGCAGGGGTTGCGCCGGGTACAACCATCAACCTCTGGGCAATGACAGTGCAACGCGCTTCGAACCCGAATGCGCGCATGTCGGCGCAGATGATCCAGCAGGATTGGGAGAAAATCGGCATCAAGGCCAACATCGTCAGCTATGAATGGGGCGAGTACATCAAGCGCGCGAAAAATGGCGAACACGACGCGATGATCTACGGTTGGACAGGTGACAACGGTGACCCGGACAACTGGCTTGGCGTGCTCTACAGCTGCGCGGCGGTAAAAGGCAGTAACTACGCCAAATGGTGCGATCCGGCCTACGACAAACTGGTGCAACAAGCCAAGTTGTCCACCGACAAAGCGCAGCGGGTAAAACTGTATCAACAGGCGCAACTGATCCTTAAACAGCAAGTGCCGATCACACCGATTGCCAACTCAACGGTGTTCCAGCCACTGCGCAAGGAAGTCACCGACTTCCGTATCAGCCCCTTCGGTCTAACCCCCTTCTATGGCGTCGGTATAAATAAGTAACACCGAGCCCCAAGGCGGCGCGCACAACGTGACCAACGCACCGTTTTGGGGCTTCATTTGCACCGTAAAAACCACCCGCAAACGGTCAAATGCGTCAGAAGTTATACAGATGCGACATTAAGGTACGTTCGTGCCACGGTTTAACGCTCACTCACACTCTGGATCTTGCATTGGGTATGGCCCCTGCATAAGTATCCGCAGGCACGACTCACGAGGTCGTACCTCACAACTAAAAAATGACAACAAATCATGAGGCCAACATGCTTAAACACGCGGTCATTCCGTTTTTAGTCGGCGCAGGCTTGTTAGCCTCCGCACCTTTCGCATCCGCTGCGACTAACCTGGTGTTCTGCTCCGAAGGCAGCCCGGCCGGTTTCGACCCAGGCCAGTACACCACCGGAACCGACTTCGACGCCTCAGCCGAAACCATGTTCAACCGCCTGACCCAGTTCGAGCGCGGCGGCACCGCCGTGATTCCTGGTCTGGCGACCAAGTGGGACATTTCCGATGACGGCCTGACGTACACCTTCCACCTGCGCGAAGGCGTCAAGTTCCACACCACCCCGTATTTCAAGCCGACTCGTGAGTTCAACGCCGACGACGTACTGTTCACCTTCAATCGCATGATTAACAAGGATGACCCGTTCCGTAAGGCGTACCCGACCGAATTCCCGTACTTCACCGACATGGGGATGGACACCAACATCACCAAGATCGACAAAGTCGACGACCACACCGTCAAGTTCACTTTGAAAGAAGTCGACGCTGCATTCATTCAGAACATGGCCATGAGCTTCGCCTCGGTGCAGTCCGCCGAGTACGCAGCGCAGCTGCTGAAAGAAGGCAAGGCTGCCGACATCAACCAGAAGCCGATCGGCACTGGTCCGTTCGTGTTCAAGAGCTACCAGAAAGATTCCAACATCCGTTACACCGGCAACAAGGATTACTGGAAGCCTGAGGATGTGAAGATCGACAACCTGATCTTCGCCATCACCACCGACCCGTCGGTACGTATTCAGAAGCTGAAAAAGAACGAGTGCCAGGTCACTCTGTTCCCGCGTCCGGCCGACCTGAAAGCGCTGAAAGAAGACAAGACCCTGAAGATGCCTGACCAGGCTGGTTTCAACCTGGGTTACATCGCCTACAACGTGATGGACAAGGTCAAGGGCAGCAACGAAGCCAACCCACTGGCTGACCTGCGCGTCCGTCAGGCGCTGGACATGGCTGTGAACAAACCACAGATCATCGACTCGGTTTACCAGGGCGCCGGCCAACTCGCCGTCAACGCCATGCCGCCGACCCAGTGGTCTTACGACACCACCATCAAAGATGCCAAGTACGATCCTGAGAAAGCCAAACAGCTGCTCAAGGAAGCCGGCGTCAAGGAAGGTACCGAGATCGTGCTGTGGGCGATGCCGGTTCAGCGTCCGTACAACCCGAACGCCAAACTGATGGCTGAAATGCTCCAGTCCGACTGGGCCAAGATCGGCTTGAAAGTGAAGATCACCAGCTACGAGTGGGGCGAGTACATCAAGCGCTCCAAAGGTGGCGAGAACCAGGCCATGATCATTGGCTGGAGCGGTGACAATGGTGATCCGGACAACTGGCTGAATGTGCTGTTCGGTTGCGATTCGCTCAGCGGCAACAACTTCTCCAAGTGGTGCGACAAGAAGTTCGACGGCCTTGTCAAAGAAGCCAAGCGCACAACCGACCAAGGTAAGCGCACCGAACTGTACAAAGAGGCACAACACGTCCTCAAAGATGCAGTCCCGATGACACCTATCGCTCACTCGACGGTGTATCAACCCATGCGCGCCAACGTGCAGGATTTCAAGATCAGCCCATTCGGCTTGAACTCCTTCTACGGCGTCAGCGTCAGCAAATAAGGCACTGCAGCGGCGACGTTTTTAACGTCGCCGCTGTTTTACCTGCCGGGAATTTAGGAAATTGCCTACAGCCAATTCCACTGTGGATTACCGCAGCGGTATAGGACGTGTCGCCTTTTCCTACGAGCTTTAAGGCATTTACGCATTTACTGCCAGGACCGCGGCCCCTACCGTCGGGTACTGACCAGTTTCTGTGTGGGCCACCGGTTTGCCGTACGTACTGGATTGAGCTCGATGCAGCCAAACGTCTCCGGATGGGACGGCGGCGCATTGAACAACACTAAAAAAGAGGGAGCGTCATGCGCCATACCTTGGTTTTTTCCGCATTGCTGGGCGCCGGCCTGTTGGCCGCCTCGTCCGCCAGTTTCGCCGCCAGCAAAAGTCTGGTGTTCTGCTCCGAAGGCAGCCCGGCCGGTTTCGATACCGCGCAGTACACAACAGCGACGGATAACGACGCCGCCGAACCGATCTACAACCGTCTCGTCGAGTTCGAAAAAGGCGCGACCAATGTCGTACCCGGTCTGGCCACCAAGTGGGACATTTCCGAGGATGGTCTCAAGTACACCTTTCACCTGCGTGAAGGTGTGAAATTTCATACAACGCCGTACTTCAAGCCAACCCGCGATTTCAACGCCGACGACGTGCTGTTCACGTTTAATCGCATGCTCGATGCACAGCAACCTTTCCGTAAGGCTTATCCAACCGAGTTCCCGTATTTCAACGGGATGAGCCTGAACAAGAACATCGCCAAGGTCGAGAAGACCGGGCCGCTGACCGTGGAGTTCACGCTCAACAGTGTCGACGCCGCGTTCATTCAGAACATCGCCATGAGCTTCGCCGCCATCCTGTCCGCCGAATACGCCGACAAGCTGCTGGCTGAAGGCAAACCGAGCGACATCAACCAGAAACCGATCGGCACCGGGCCGTTCGTGTTCAAGAGTTATCAGAAAGACTCGAACATCCGTTACACCGGTAATAAACATTACTGGGATCCGAGCCGGGTCAAACTCGACAACCTGATCTTTGCAATCAACACCGACGCCTCGGTCCGCGTGCAGAAGCTCAAGGCGGGCGAGTGCCAGATCACCCTGCATCCGCGCCCTGCCGATGTTGAAGCGCTGAAGGCCGATCCAAAACTGCAACTGATTTCCAAGCCAGGCTTCAACCTCGGCTACATCGCCTATAACGTGCGCCACAAGCCTTTCGACCAGCTCGAAGTGCGTCAGGCGCTGGACATGGCTGTGAATAAACAGGGGATTCTCAACGCTGTTTATCAAGGCGCCGGCCAACTGGCCGTCAACGCCATGCCGCCGACCCAATGGTCCTACGACGACAGCATCAAAGACGCCGCCTACAACCCGGAAAAAGCCAAAGAGCTACTCAAGGCCGCTGGCGTCAAGGAAGGCACCGAGATCACCCTGTGGGCGATGCCGGTGCAGCGTCCGTACAACCCCAACGCCAAACTGATGGCTGAAATGCTCCAGGCAGACTGGGCGAAGATCGGTCTGAAAGTGAAGATCGTCAGTTACGAATGGGGCGAGTACATCAAGCGCACCAAGAACGGCGAGCACGACATCAGCCTGATCGGCTGGACCGGTGACAATGGGGATCCGGACAACTGGCTCGGCACGCTGTACAGCTGCGACGCCATCGGCGGCAACAACTACTCGATGTGGTGCGATCCGGCTTACGACAAGCTGATCAAAGAGGCCAAGATCGTCACCGACCGCGACCAGCGCACCGTGCTCTACAAACAGGCTCAGCAATTGCTTAAACAGCAAGTGCCGATCACGCCTGTCGCCCACTCGACGGTCAACCAACCGTTAAGCGCCAGGATCGAAGGGTTCAAAGTCAGCCCGTTCGGTCGCAACGTGTTCTCGGGTGTCGGTATCGATTAAACCAGACGATTAGCCGCAACGCTGGGGGGCGCTGTCTAGCCCCTCACGCAAGCGCTTTGCCGAAATTCGCCAATCCGGCCTTTTGCAAACGTTTGCGATGTGTGAATGAGTTCTAAACCAATAACCGGCATACCAAAAAAAGCCGGCATAAAAAGAAAGTAAAGGAGCTTCACCCATGAAACTGAGCAGCACCGCGATACTGGCCCTGGCCATCAGCAGCATCACCGCCACGGCTTATGCGGAAACCCAAAGTCAGGCGTTCACCCCGGTGACCGTCAACACCAAGAGCGCCCAGGCTGAAGCAACCGGCTTCGTCGAAGGACAGTCGATTTCCGGTACGACGCGTAACTGGTACGCCAATGAGCAATTGAAACGTGGTGCCAAGTTCAAGTACCAAAAAAACGGTACAACCGAACTTACTGATCGCCGGATCAACTGGGTACAAGGCACGATTCTCAAGTACAACTCGGGGTTCACCGAAGGTACTGTCGGCATCAGCACTGAAGTGGCGGTCTACAACGCTGTAGCTCTTGAGCGTGATCGCAAAAACCTCGCTGCAAACGTCGGTGGGGCGCCGATTCCTAACGTCGCCTCCGGTAACAACCGGACCCTGACCCGAGATGGTGGCGATGCGGAGGGACAGTGGAGCAAACTGGGTCTGGCCAACGTCAAGGCGCGGGTTTCAAATACCACTCTGACCGCCGGCCGCCAAAACTTCAGCAGCCCGATGGTCGATGTGATCGGCAACCGCGCTCTTCCTTCGAGCTTCCAAGGTGTCAGCCTGCACAGCGAAGAGTTGGAAAACCTGACCTTCGACATCGCCACGTTCGACAAGAACTCGCCACGTATGGAAGAAAGCCAGCGCAAGTTCCGCTCCGAATATGCTGACACGCTCATTGAAATTGATCACGTCAACACCGCTGGTATTTCCTACCAGCCGTTTGCCAGTCTGAAAACCAGCCTGTGGGCAACTCAGGCTGAAGACATGTGGAAACAGTACTACTTCGGCGCTACCCACGAACTGGGCGACAGCCAGATCCTCAGCCTGACTACCGGTCTGAACTACTACAAGACCGTAGATGAAGGCAAAAAGAAGCTGGGCGAAATCGACAACGACACCTACTCGCTGTCGCTGGGTCTGACTCACCAGGCCCATAGCCTGACCTTCTCGTACCAGGAAATTAACGGTGACGAGTACTTCGACTACCTGCACGAAACCAACGGTATTTACCTGGCCAACTCCCTGCTCTCGGACTTCAACGGCCCGAACGAGAAATCCTTCCAGGTCGCTTACGGTCTGAACATGGCTGAATATGGCGTGCCAGGCCTGAAGTTCAACATCTACAGCGCTCGTGGTTGGGGCATCGACGGCACTCACTACAAAGGCGGCGCTTACGACAGCGTGCTGGCGATGGATGGCGAACACCACTACGAATACGGGATCGGTGCTGCCTATGCCGTTCAAAGTGGTCCGCTCAAAGCTACAGCAATCCGCGCAACCTACACTGCGCACCGTGCCAGTGATAATCAGCTGGATGGCAGCATCAACGAGTTCCGCCTCGTAACCACCATCCCGTTCAACATCCTGTAAAAAACGCCAACCGACGGCTGACTCATGATGAGTCGGCCGTTCGGTTTTTTGTCTTCAACCGATTGCAGAGGGTTATCGATGAAAATGCTTCCCCTACGTGCGGCCATCGCGGCTGCGTTGCTGAGTGTCGCTGTTGGCGTCTCGGCCAAACCCTTGGTGGTCTGCACCGAAGCCAGTCCGGAAGGCTTCGATATGGTCCAGTACACAACTGCAGTCACGGCGGACGCTGTGGCCGAAACCATCTTCAACCGCCTGGTGGACTTCAAGCCTGGCACGACGGAAATCGTTCCGGCCCTGGCAGATACCTGGGAAATCAGCGAAGACGGTCTGACGTACACGTTCCACCTGCGCAAAGGCGTCAAGTTTCACACCACCGAATACTTCAAGCCGACCCGTGACATGAACGCCGACGACGTGCTTTGGAGCTTCCAGCGTCAGCTGGACCCGAATCACCCGTGGCACAAACTGTCGAGCGTGGGCTTCCCGTACTTTGAAAGCATGGGCTTCAAGGAACTGCTCAAAAGCGTCGAAAAAGTCGATGACCAAACGGTCAAGTTCACCCTGACACGTCGCGAAGCGCCGTTCCTGGCCGACGTTGCGATGCCGTTCACCGCCATTTATTCCGCCGAGTACGCCGATCAGTTGCTCAAGGCCAACAAGACCGGCGACCTCAATAACAAGCCGGTCGGCACCGGTCCGTTCATCTTCCAGCGTTATGCCAAGGATGCGCAGGTACGTTTCAAGGCCAACCCGGACTATTTCCGTGGCAAGCCACCGGCCGACGCGCTGATTCTGGCGATCGCCACTGACAACAACGTGCGCCTGCAGAAGCTCAAGGCCAACGAGTGCCAGATCGCGCTGTATCCGAAACCGGATGACATCCCGAGCATCAAGAAAGACGCCAAGCTCAAGGTCGATGAGCTGAACGCGATGACCGTTTCGTATATCGCCATGAACACCCAGCACAAGTACATGAGCGACGTGCGTGTGCGTAAGGCGATCGATATTGCCTTCGACAAAGCGGCCTACGTCAACGCGCTGTTTGGCCCGGGCAATGCGACCGTCGCGGTCAACCCGTACCCGGACACGCTGCTGGGCTACAACCACGACCTGAAGAACCCGCCGCGTGACCTCGACAAGGCTCGCGCCCTGCTCAAGGAAGCCGGGGTTCCGGAAGGCACCGTGTTTACCCTGTTTACCCGCAACGGCGGCGGCCCGACCAACCCCAACCCGATGCTCGGCGCGCAAATGATGCAGGCTGACCTGGCGAAAGTCGGGATCAAGATCGACATCCGCGTGATGGAATGGGGCGAAATGCTTAAACGCGCCAAGGCCGGTGAACACGATATGGTCTCGGCCGGATGGGCGGGTGACAACGGCGACCCGGATAACTTCCTGACGCCTATGCTCAGTTGCGAAGCAGCAAAAAATGGCGAGAACTACGCTCGCTGGTGCAACGAGAAATTCCAGGCACTGCTGGATGAAGCACGGGCTAAAGTAGATCCGGCCGAACGCGCCGCGCTCTACGAACAGGCGCAAGTATTGTTTAATCAGGATCAGCCATGGATCAGCATGGCCCACACCAGGATGTTTACCGCAATGCGCAACAACGTAGAGGGTTATCACATCAGCCCTCTCACCACTAATAACTTCGCCACTACCCAGGTGAAGTAGATAAGAAACTCCCGGCGTCCCTGACCCCAGGGATGCCGGGCACGCCTAACCGGCTGATGAGGTACCACACACGATGTTTAGTTTTATTGCCCGCCGACTGGGGTTGTTGATCCCCACGTTTTTCGGCATCACCTTGCTGACTTTCGCGTTGATTCGCATGATTCCGGGCGACCCCGTGGAAGTGATGATGGGCGAACGTCGGGTCGACCCCGAAATGCACGCTCAGGCAATGGAACGCCTAGGTCTGAACAAACCGTTGTATGCCCAGTATCTGGACTACATCGGCAAACTGGCTCAAGGCGATCTCGGCGAATCCCTGCGTACGCGTGAAAGCGTATGGACCGAGTTCACCTCTCTCTTCCCGGCGACCCTGGAACTGTCCATGGCCGCCCTGCTGTTCGCCGGCATTCTCGGTCTTCTGGCCGGGGTGATCGCGGCACTCAAGCGAGGATCGCTGTTCGACCACGGGGTGATGGGCATCTCCCTCGCGGGGTATTCGATGCCGATCTTCTGGTGGGGCCTGATCCTGATCATGTTCTTCTCGGTGAGCCTGGGCTGGACCCCGGTTTCCGGACGGATCGACTTGCTCTATGACATCGAGCCGCGCACCGGTTTCATGCTGATCGATACGCTGCTGGCCGATGACGTCGGGGCATTCTTCGACGCGCTGCATCACCTGATCCTGCCGGCCATCGTCCTCGGCACCATTCCGCTGGCGGTGATCGCGCGGATGACCCGTTCGTCGATGCTCGAAGTGCTGCGCGAAGACTACATCCGCACCGCCAAGGCCAAAGGCCTGTCGCCGTCGCGCGTGGTGTTCGTGCACGGTCTGCGTAACGCACTGATTCCGGTGCTGACCGTGGTCGGCCTGCAAGTCGGCACGCTGCTGGCCGGCGCAGTTCTGACCGAAACCATTTTCTCCTGGCCCGGCATCGGTAAATGGCTGATCGAAGCCATCGGCGCCCGGGACTACCCGGTTGTGCAAAACGGCATCCTGTTAATCGCCTGCCTGGTGATTCTGGTCAACTTCGTAGTGGACATCCTCTACGGCTTTGCCAACCCACGCATCCGTCATCAGCGCTGAGGTCAATAACCATGAGCACTCCAACATCCTCAGTAGCCACCGCCGCCAACGCGGATCAAAGCCTGCTGTACCCGTCACCGTACAAAGAATTCTGGCAAGCCTTCTCGAAAAACAAAGGCGCGGTTGCCGGCCTGCTGTTCATGTTGCTGGTGATTTTCTGCGCGCTGTTCGCGCCGTGGGTCGCGCCGCACAACCCGAGCGAGCAATACCGCGACTTCCTGCTGACGCCACCGGCCTGGCTGGAAGGCGGGCAGATGCAGTTCCTGCTCGGCACCGATGAACTGGGTCGTGACCTGCTGTCACGTCTGATCCAGGGCTCGCGCCTGTCGCTGCTGATCGGCCTGTCGTCGGTGGTGATGTCGCTGATTCCGGGGATCCTGCTCGGCCTGTTCGCCGGTTTCTTCCCGAAGATGATCGGCCCGACCATCATGCGTCTGATGGACATCATGCTCGCCCTGCCGTCGCTGCTGCTGGCTGTGGCGATTGTCGCCATCCTCGGCCCTGGCCTGATCAACACCGTGATCGCCATTGCTGTGGTGTCCTTGCCGTCCTACGTGCGTCTGACCCGCGCTGCGGTGATGGGCGAACTGAACCGCGACTACGTGACCGCCGCGCGCCTGGCCGGTGCCGGTCTGCCACGTCTGATGTTCATCACCGTGCTGCCGAACTGCATGGCGCCGCTGATCGTGCAGGCGACCTTGAGCTTCTCCTCGGCGATTCTCGACGCTGCGGCACTGGGCTTCCTTGGCCTTGGCGTACAACCGCCAACCCCGGAGTGGGGCACCATGCTGGCCTCGGCCCGCGACTACATCGAACGCGCCTGGTGGGTGGTGAGTCTGCCTGGTTTGACCATTTTGCTCAGCGTGCTGGCAATCAACTTGATGGGCGACGGTCTGCGCGATGCGCTGGACCCGAAACTCAAGAACGCCGCCTGAGGAGATTCCCATGTCATTGTTAGAAATCAAGAATCTCAACGTTCGCTTCGGCGACAAGACCGCGACCCCGGTGGTCGATGGCCTCGATTTGAAAGTCGACAAAGGCGAAGTACTGGCCATCGTTGGCGAGTCGGGTTCGGGTAAATCCGTGACCATGATGGCGCTGATGGGCCTGATCGAGCACCCCGGCATCGTCACCGCCGACTCGCTCAGCTTCGACGGCAAAGACATGCTCAAACTGAGCAACCGTCAGCGTCGGCAAATCGTCGGCAAAGATTTGTCGATGGTCTTTCAGGACCCTATGACCGCACTGAACCCAAGCTACACCGTCGGCTTCCAGATTGAAGAAGTGCTGCGTCTGCACCTGAAAATGTCCGGCAAGCAAGCGCGCAAACGTGCGATCGAACTGCTGGAAAAAGTCGAAATCCCGGGCGCCGCCAGCCGTATGGACGCCTACCCGCATCAACTGTCCGGCGGTATGAGCCAGCGTGTTGCGATTGCCATGGCGATTGCCGGCGAGCCGAAACTGTTGATTGCCGACGAACCGACCACGGCACTCGACGTGACGATTCAGGCACAGATCATGGATCTGCTGCTGGCGTTGCAGAAAGAACAGAACATGGGCCTGGTGCTGATCACTCACGACCTCGCGGTTGTGGCAGAAACCGCCCAGCGCGTCTGCGTGATGTACGCAGGTCAAGCCGTTGAAGTCGGTCAGGTGCCACAACTGTTCGACATCCCGGCGCATCCGTACAGCGAAGCGCTGCTCAAGGCGATTCCAGAGCACAGCCTCGGCGCCTCACGCCTGTCGACGTTGCCGGGTATCGTCCCGGGCCGTTACGACCGTCCGCAGGGTTGCCTGCTGTCGCCGCGCTGCCCGTACGTGCAGGACAGCTGCCGCACGCAGCGTCCAGGTCTTGATCCGAAAAGCCACAGCCTCGCCCGCTGCTTCTTCCCGCTGAACCAGGAGGTGGCGTAATGGCCGTCGTACTTACCGCCCGCGACCTGACCCGTCACTACGAAGTCTCCCGTGGCCTGTTCAAGGGCCACGCGACCGTGCGCGCACTCAACGGTGTGTCGTTCGAACTGGAAGCCGGCAAGACCCTCGCCGTTGTAGGCGAGTCGGGCTGCGGCAAATCCACCCTCGCCCGCGCATTGACGCTGATTGAAGATCCGTCGTCCGGCTCGCTGAAAATTGCCGGCCAGGAAGTCGCCGGCGCCGACAAGGCGCAACGCAAGCAACTGCGCAAAGACGTGCAGATGGTCTTCCAAAGCCCGTACGCGTCGTTGAACCCACGGCAGAAAGTCGGTGACCAGCTCGGCGAGCCGCTGCTGATCAACACCAACCTTTCCGCCGCCGAACGTCGCGAAAAAGTCCAGGCGATGATGAAGCAGGTCGGCTTGCGTCCCGAGCACTACCAGCGTTATCCGCACATGTTCTCCGGCGGTCAGCGTCAGCGTATCGCCCTGGCTCGCGCCATGATGTTGCAACCGAAAGTGCTGGTGGCGGATGAACCGACTTCGGCGCTCGACGTGTCGATTCAGGCGCAGGTGCTCAACCTGTTCATGGATCTGCAGCAGGAGTTCAACACCGCCTACGTGTTCATTTCGCACAACCTCGCGGTGGTGCAGCATGTGGCCGATGACGTGATGGTGATGTACCTCGGTCGCCCGGTGGAACTGGGGCCGAAGAACGACATTTACGAGCGTCCACTGCACCCGTACACCCAGGCGCTGCTGTCGGCGACCCCGACCATTCACCCGGACCCGAACAAGCCGAAAATCAAGATCGTCGGCGAACTGCCGAACCCGCTGAACCCGCCACCGGGCTGCGCTTTCCACAAGCGCTGCCCGTACGCGACCGAGCGTTGCAGCACGGAAGAGCCGGCGTTGCGCCAGCTCGACAGCCGGCAGGTGGCTTGCCACTACGCCGAGCAGTTCCTCGACGGCGCGGCGTAAGCAAATCTGGAGGCCGACACGAAACCTGTAGGAGTGAGCCTGCTCGCGATGGCGTTATTTCAGTCAACATCCTCATCGACTGATCCACCGCTATCGCGAGCAGGCTCACTCCTACAAGGGATCGCATTTCAAACAGCGTGAAGTGTTGAGCAAACCCCTCCCACCTCGATTGCGCATCAGTCGAGGCAGTAGGGGTTTTCTTTTGCCTGCAATTTACGTCTGGCTGTCGCCCTCATCGTCGGTATCCGGCTCGTCAGTGGTCGAGTCGTCGTCATCGGCGCTGCCACCCTGCCCCTGATCGCCCGGTTCGGATTCAGACTTGGCCAGCATCAAGCCGCTGTGCCCAACCTTTCCGTTGAACGCCTGAGAATCGTGATCCTCGCACTCGGCCCAGGCCGTCGCGGTGCCGAGGGACAGCATGACCATCACTTTCAACAGCAATAAAACCCGTAGCAATCTGCTTTTCATAACGACTCCATCCTTTTTCAGGTGAGACATTCGTGCCTGACTGGCGCTGTGTGAAATCTAGTTCCGATCCATCGGGTTCACCAGATAGGACGCTAACGAGCGGGCAGAAATGCCCTTCATGGAAAGACAGTTTTCGAATAATGCTCATAGCCGCAACAGCTAAGCGCCACCGAGTGATCGCGTGGCCTGCCAAGTCAACGGCATGGAAATCAACACCATCAGCGCACTCGCCAGCCACACACTGTGGCCACCGAATTGACCATATAACTGGCCACTGAGTACCGGTGACAACAGCGCACTGGCGCTCCAGCTCATAAAGAACAGGCCAAAGTACTGACCGCTTTTACCACCCTGGGCAAAGCGCATGGCCAGCACATTCAGCGGCGGCATGAAAAACGCCTCACCCAAGGTCCAGATCAGCGTCGACAGGCAGACGAACGCCAGCCCGGAACCGAATGGCAACATGCCCAGCCCGCACGCCAGCAGTAAACTCCCCGCGAGCATTTGCCGACGCATGCCCCAACGTTCGCCCCAGTGCGACAGCGGAATCTGCAGGGCGATCACCAGCAACGCATTGAGGCCGAACTGCCAACCGATCGCCTCAGTGCTCAAGTGATAGTAATCACGCAGATAATTACCCAGTGTGCTGTAGACCGTATCAAACGCGATACCGAGCACGGCGGTCGCCGCCAGCAACCAGAGGAAGGGTTTGTCGCGATACGGCACACCCGAACCACCGGCGCCGACTGTGGATGACTCTTCATTGATCAGCACCGGACGCTGCCACGTGGTGCGGACAAACCACAGCAAGGCCAGCAACGTCATCGCCGCGCTGCCGAAAAATACCCAGCGAAAATCGGTCTGCGCCAACACCCCGCCCGCCACACCGGCGGCGGCCATCCCAAGGTTGCGCGCAACCCGGCTCAACGCCTGCGCACGCGAGCGCTGCGCCACCTCGCAATATTCCATGATCAGCCGCTGATGCAGCGTGCGAATAGCCCCATCGATGGTTCCGCTGAGCAACAACAATGCAGCGAGCAACGGCACTTGCGTGACCAACCCCAGCAGCATCAGCACCCACACCGAAACAAAGAACAACGCCGCCGTCAGTCGCGCCGTGCGCACATGATCACTGAGCCAACCCCCGAGCATCGAACCGACCAGCAAACCCGCACCGTACGCCGACAACAACCAGCCAACCGTCTCGATCGCCAGCCCCAGTTCCTGACGCAGGTACAACGCCATGAACAGCTTGACCATGCTGCTCAGGCGATTGATGAACAACAGCGCCGCGAGCACCCAGGCCATTACGCCGAAATAGCCGTTCAGCCGTAGCAGGTGAGTCAGCCGACTCGTCATTCCGTTGACCTCTCAAAGCGACTTGCGTGGAGCTGGAACACTAACGGCCAGCAGGCTGGTTGTCGCGTTCAAGTGCATCGAGATCACGAAAAACCGAGTCTTCCTACAGCCATTGCGTGCGATAAACCCGTGCCGAAGATCAAAAGCCCCTCACCCTAACCCTCTCCCGGAGGGAGAGGGGACTGACCGAGGTGTTTGGGCGAGCTACGCCGACGTGAAATACCGAGTTGAACTCAGGCTTTGAAAAACACACAAATCGGCCCCCTCTCCCTCGGGAGAGGGCTGGGCGGGCGGCGTTCCGATGAGGGGCAGCAACAACGCAAATCAAAAGCCGAACACCCGCGCTCTTCACCACTCAATAGGCCGAGTGTCAGCTCGCCTGCTCTTGATCTTGATCCACGGGCGACGTCGGCAGGCTGAGTGGAGGGATTGATCCGGGGGTAGGAGCGCAGCGACCGTTTGGCGCAGCCAAACACAGCGGGAGTAGGTGCAGCGAAGCAAACCGGAGACGCTGCGCCCGGATCGATCCCGCAGCGAAGGAACCCCGAGCCCCTGCGAGCGGGCCGCACGCAGGAGCAAGCCTTTTTGGTTACTTTTTCGGCGTCTGGAAAAAGTGACCCGCCGTAAGGGCGGAACCCTAAGCCGCCATCACCCAAAAAACGGATATACACCTAAAACCAGCAGACAAAAAAAGCCCCCAAGGCCTACACCTCAGGGGCTTTCGAACAACTCAGCTCAGCGCTTAATGATGCTCACGCGTCGCCCGGAACTTCACATCCGGCCAACGCTCTTCCATCAACGCCAGGTTAACCCGCGTCGGCGCAAGGTAAGTCAGGTGACCACCACCGTCGACCGCCAGGTTTTCCACAGCCTTGTTGGAGAATTCTTCGAGCTTCTTCTTGTCGCTGCATTCAATCCAGCGCGCGGAATACACAGTGATCGGCTCGTAAGAGCACTCAACCTTGTATTCCTCCTTCAAACGGCTGGCGACCACATCAAACTGCAGCACACCCACGGCGCCCAGAATGATGTCGTTGCTGCGCTCCGGGAAAAACACCTGCGTCGCGCCCTCTTCAGCCAGTTGCTGCAGACCCTGACGCAACTGCTTGGACTTCAGCGGATCACGCAGACGCACACGACGGAACAGCTCCGGCGCAAAGTGCGGAATGCCGGTAAACCCGAGGGTTTCACCTTCACTGAAGGTATCGCCAATCTGGATCGTGCCGTGGTTGTGCAGACCGATGATGTCGCCGGCAAAGGCTTCTTCCAGCTGTTCACGCTCAGAAGAGAAGAACGTCAGGGCGTCGCCGATGCGCACGTCCTTGCCGGTGCGCACGTGGCGCATCTTCATGCCTTTTTCGTACTTGCCGGAGCAAATGCGCATGAAGGCGATGCGGTCGCGGTGTTTCGGGTCCATGTTCGCCTGGATCTTGAAGATGAAGCCCGAGAACTTCTCTTCCACCGGCTCAACGGTACGCTCGTTAGCGACACGGGCCAGCGGACGCGGCGCCCAATCAACAACGGCGTCAAGTACGTGGTCAACACCGAAGTTGCCCAGTGCCGTACCGAAGAACACCGGGGTCAGTTGACCGTCGAGGAATTCCTGCTGGTTGAATTCGTGGCAGGCGCCTTGAACCAGTTCCAGCTGCTCGATGAAACGCTCGTACTCGTCGCCCAGGTGCGCGCGCGCCTCGTCGGAGTCGAGTTTCTCGATGATCTTGGTTTCCGTGCGTTCGTGACCGTGACCGGCGGTGTAGACAATGATGTAGTCGTCAGCCAGGTGGTACACGCCCTTGAAGTCGCGGTAGCAACCGATCGGCCAGGTGATCGGCGCGGCCTTGATCTTCAGAACGGCTTCGATTTCGTCGAGCAGTTCGATCGGGTCGCGGATGTCACGGTCGAGTTTGTTGATGAAACTGACGATCGGCGTGTCACGCAGACGGCAGACGTCCATCAGCGCAATGGTCCGTGGCTCGACACCTTTACCGCCGTCGAGAACCATCAATGCCGAGTCCACCGCTGTCAGGGTGCGGTAGGTGTCTTCGGAGAAGTCTTCGTGGCCCGGGGTGTCGAGCAGGTTGATCATGTGCTCGCGATACGGGAACTGCATGACCGACGTGGTAATGGAAATACCCCGTTGTTTCTCCATCTCCATCCAGTCGGATGTCGCATGGCGATCGGATTTACGGGATTTCACCGTACCGGCCACTGCAATCGCCTTGCCCATCAACAGGAGCTTTTCGGTGATCGTGGTTTTACCGGCATCGGGGTGGGAAATAATGGCGAAAGTGCGGCGTTTCGCGACTTCGGCGGCCTGGTTGGTCATGGGAAATCGCCTGGCGGTGATTCAAAAAAGGGCCGCGATTATAGCCCAACTCGATGCAATAACCGAACCGTTGAGCACATTAAGGGTGGCCAAATGCTGCCGCAGATGGGAACCTTTTAAAGCACGGAGACGTCCATCCCCTGTTACGAAATTTCGTCAGGGGCTGAAAAATCAGCAAGTTAGCCTGACGAGGCTGCGCTCATGGCTCGCTTTCAGACCGCTTTTTGCCGGTGCTGAGGGAGCTGCTTCTCGCGAACGTTTATTCCCGGCAGCCATGTATGGCATGCCACACGGGAGGGCGTTCGCCGACTACAAAAAAAGGAGTCCGCCTGTGGCTATCCGCTATGGCAAAGGGCTGATGGGAGGTGCGGTGGTGATCGCGCTCCTGGCCCTGCTGGTCCACTGGATCGGCATCAACACGATCGAACACTACCGCGACGATTTGTTGTTTTACCTGCAAGCTCATCTGATTCTCGTCCTCGCTTCAATGCTGGCCGCCCTTGTCGTGGGCATCCCTGCCGGCATCTTTCTCAGTCGCCCGACCATGGTCGGCCGCGCTGAACGCTTCATGCAGATCTTCAATATCGGTAACACCGTGCCTCCGCTGGCCGTGCTCGCGATTGCCTTGGGCGTCCTCGGCATCGGCAGTGGCCCGGCAATCTTCGCTTTGTTCCTCGCCTCCCTGTTGCCGATTGTGCGCAACACCTACGAAGGCCTGAAAAACGTCCAGGGCTCGCTGAAAGAAGCGGCCGTCGGCATCGGCATGACCCCGCGCCAAGTGCTGTGGAAAGTCGAATTGCCCAACGCTGTGCCGATTATCGTCGGTGGCGTACGTGTCGCGCTGGCAATCAACGTCGGCACCGCGCCACTGGCGTTCCTGATCGGCGCCAACAGCCTCGGCAGCCTGATCTTCCCCGGCATCGCCCTGAACAATCAGCCGCAACTGCTGCTCGGCGCCGCGTGCACCGCACTGCTGGCCTTGCTGCTCGATGGCGTCGTCACCCTCGCCAGCCGCCTCTGGCTGGAACGCGGTTTGCGCCCGTCTTAAGGCTTTGTGAAGGAATACCTATGAAACGATTGAGCTTGATTCTGGGCTGTATCCTGCTGTTCGCAGGCGTCGCCCAAGCCGCTGAAAAACCGGTTATCCGCCTCGGCGCACGAGTATTTACCGAGCAGACCCTGCTCGCCGAAATCACCGCGCAATACCTGCGCAGCAAAGGCTACGACGCGCAGATCACCGGCGGTCTGGGCAGCAACCTTGCCCGCAGCGCCCACGAAAGCGGACAACTGGACATGCTTTGGGAATACACCGGCGTATCGCTGGTGGCTTACAACCATGTCACCGAAAAACTCGACAGCGCCCAGTCCTACGCCCGAGTGAAAGAACTCGACGCGAAAAAAGGCCTGGTCTGGCTGACCCCGTCGAAATTCAGCAACACCTACGCCCTCGCGCTGCCAAAAAAAGTTGCTGAGCAATATCCGCAGATCAACAACATCAGTCAGTTGAACGAAGTGCTGCGCGCCGAGGCCAAGACCAATCATCTGGTGGCGCTGGACACCGAGTTCGCCAACCGCTCCGACGGTCTGATCGGCATGGTCGATCTTTACGGCATGAACCTGACCCGCAAGAACATCCGCCAGATGGACGCGGGTCTGGTCTACACCGCGCTGCGCAACGGCCAGGTGTTTGCCGGTCTGGTCTACACCACCGACGGTCGCCTCAACGCCTTCGGCCTCAAGCTGCTGGAAGACGACAAGCATTACTTCCCCGACTACACCGCAGCGCCGGTGGTGCGTCAGGCCTACCTCGACGCGCATCCGCAACTGGCCAAGCAACTCAAGCCATTGGCCGAACTGTTCGATGACGAAACCATGCGCCAGCTCAATGCGCGAGTCGACGTCGATCACGAAAGCCCTTCGAAAGTCGCTGCCGATTTCCTGCGCCAGCACCCACTCAACTAAGGAGGAAAAGTCATGGAATTTCTGAACGCCTTTTCCCACCTCGACTGGCAGCAGGTGATGCACCTGACCTGGCAGCACATCACCCTCGTCGGCATTGCCGTGACCCTGGCGATTGTCGTTGGCGTGCCACTGGGCATCCTGATGACGCGTTTCCCGAGCCTCGCCGGTCCATTGCAAGCCAGCGCCACGGTGCTGCTGACCGTACCGTCGATTGCCCTGTTCGGCCTGCTGCTGCCGTTCTACTCCAAGTTCGGTCAGGGCCTTGGGCCGATGCCGGCGATCACTGCGGTGTTCCTTTATTCACTGCTGCCGATCATGCGCAACACCTACCTCGCCCTCACTGGCGTCGAACCGGGCATTCGTGAAGCCGCACGCGGCATCGGCATGACCTTCGGCCAGCGCCTGCGCATGGTCGAGTTGCCGATTGCCGTGCCGGTGATCCTCGCCGGTGTGCGCACCGCCGTGGTGATGAACATCGGCGTGATGACCATCGCCGCGACCATCGGCGCCGGCGGCCTCGGTGTGTTGATCCTCGCTTCCATCAGCCGCAGTGACATGTCGATGCTCATCGTCGGCGCGCTGCTGGTCAGTCTACTGGCCATTTTCGCTGACCTGTTTCTCCAATGGCTGCAACGCTCGTTGACTCCAAAAGGACTGCTCAAATGATCGAACTTCAAAACCTCAGCAAAACTTTCCAAAGCAACGGCAAAGACGTCAAAGCCGTGGATTCGGTGAGCCTGACCGTCAATGAAGGCGAAATCTGTGTGTTCCTCGGGCCCTCGGGTTGCGGCAAAAGCACCACGCTGAAGATGATCAACCGTCTGATCAAACCGACCTCGGGCAAGATCCTCATCAACGGCGAAGACACCACTGATCTGGACGAGGTGACCCTGCGTCGCAACATCGGTTACGTGATCCAGCAGATCGGTCTGTTCCCGAACATGACCATCGAAGAGAACATCGTCGTCGTGCCGAAACTGCTCGGCTGGGACAAACAGAAATGCCACGACCGCGCCCGCGAATTGATGAGCATGATCAAGCTGGAACCCAAGCAGTATCTGCATCGCTATCCGCGAGAGTTGTCCGGTGGTCAGCAGCAGCGTATCGGTGTGATCCGCGCGCTGGCGGCGGATGCGCCACTGCTGTTGATGGACGAACCGTTCGGCGCGGTCGACCCGATCAACCGCGAGATGATCCAGAACGAGTTCTTCGAGATGCAGCGCGCGCTGAACAAGACCGTGATCATGGTCAGCCACGACATCGACGAAGCGATCAAACTCGGCGACAAGATCGCCATCTTCCGCGCCGGCAAACTGCTGCAGATCGATCATCCGGACACGCTGCTCGCGCACCCGGCAGACGACTTTGTCAGCAGCTTTGTCGGCCAGGACAGCACGCTCAAGCGTCTGCTGCTGGTGAAAGCCGAAGATGCGGCGGACAACGCGCCATCGGTGAGCCCGGAGACGCCGGTGGCCGATGCGCTGGAGTTGATGGACGAACATGACCGTCGTTATGTCGTGGTCACATGTGCCGAGAACAAGGCGTTGGGTTACGTGCGTCGTCGTGACCTGCACCGTCAGACCGGCACGTGCGCGCAGTTCCTGCGTGAATTCAACGCGACGGCGGCGTACGACGAACATTTGCGCATCCTGTTGTCGCGCATGTACGAGTTCAATCGGGCGTGGTTGCCGGTGATGGATGCCGAGCGGGTGTTCCTCGGCGAGGTGACGCAGGAGTCGATTGCGGCTTATCTGAGCTCGGGTCGTTCGCGCGGAATGAAGACCAGTATCGTCTCGCCGGCTGAGGCGGTGGTCGCGTAAAAATACACAACCTGTGGTAGCGAGCCTGCTCGCGAAGGCGAAATGTCAGTCGGCGATGATGTCGACTGTGAAAAAGTCTTCGCGAGCAGGCTCGCTCCCACAGGATTTGCGTGATTTTTTCTTCATTCACAATGCGGAAAAGAATCTCAACACCCGCCCCTCTGAATTGCTCTCGAACCTCCTGCTCGAAACAGCCAAAATCCCCCTCAAACCCGCCTCTCGCCGCCAACGTCGCCGATGTTGCGCCCATCACACTTACCCACGACTTCGCCGACATAATCCGCGAACGTGCAGGTATTTTTAACACTTCAAAATTCTCGGGGAACATCTGCCCGTCATCTCGGTCGGCTACAAAGAGTGATGAAAGCGACGCACGTCAGAAGCGTGCAAAAACGCGACATTTTTAGTTGATCTCACGCCCCTCACGCCCTAAAGTTCGCGCCGAACGTCCATGCTGGAAACGATCCATCCGGCTCAAGTACTGACGACGAGACAGCAAGGCCAAGGGTAAAACCACCCGTGGCCTTTTTGCTTTCGGCGACATGCCTTGGGAAGTAGGCGAACCAAAGTGGGGATACGGAGGACGTTCATTTGCACCCATTGATTAACGACGTTTGCCACTAGGAGTCCCAAGTATGTCGATCCAGGTCGAAGACTATTTCGCGCGCGCTACATTCGACAAAATGAAGGCGTTCGCCGACAAACAGGAAACCCCGTTCGTGGTGATCGACACCGCGATGATCAGCCAGGCCTACGATGACCTGCGTGCCGGTTTCGAATTCGCCAAGGTCTACTACGCGGTCAAGGCCAACCCGGCCGTCGAGATCATCGACCTGCTCAAAGAGAAAGGTTCGAGCTTCGACATCGCCTCGATCTACGAGCTGGACAAGGTGATGGATCGCGGCGTCAGCGCCGACCGTATCAGCTACGGCAACACCATCAAGAAATCCAAGGACATCCGCTACTTCTACGAGAAGGGCGTGCGTCTGTTCTCCACCGACTCCGAAGCCGACCTGCGCAACATCGCCAAGGCTGCACCGGGTTCGAAAGTCTACGTGCGGATTCTTACCGAAGGCTCGACCACGGCTGACTGGCCACTGTCGCGCAAATTCGGCTGCCAGACCGACATGGCCATGGACCTGCTGATCCTCGCTCGCGATCTCGGTCTGGTGCCTTACGGCATCTCCTTCCACGTCGGTTCGCAACAGCGCGACATCAGCGTCTGGGACGCGGCGATCGCCAAGGTCAAAGTGATCTTCGAGCGTTTGAAAGAAGAAGACGGCATCCATCTGAAGCTGATCAACATGGGCGGTGGCTTCCCGGCCAACTACATCACCCGCACCAACAGCCTCGAAACCTACGCTGAAGAAATCATCCGCTTCCTGAAGGAAGATTTCGGTGATGACCTGCCGGAAATCATTCTCGAGCCGGGCCGTTCGTTGATTGCCAACGCCGGTATTCTGGTCAGCGAAGTGGTATTGGTTGCACGCAAGTCGCGCACTGCCGTCGAGCGCTGGGTGTACACCGACGTGGGCAAGTTCTCCGGCCTGATCGAAACCATGGACGAAGCGATCAAGTTCCCGATCTGGACCGAGAAAAAAGGCGAGATGGAAGAAGTGGTCATCGCCGGCCCGACTTGCGACAGCGCCGACATCATGTACGAGAACTACAAGTACGGTCTGCCGCTGAACCTGGCGATCGGTGATCGTCTGTACTGGCTGTCGACCGGTGCGTACACCACCAGCTACAGCGCGGTCGAGTTCAATGGCTTTCCGCCGTTGAAGTCGTTTTACGTGTAAGCACTGCTTGAAATCAAAAGGCCCATGCATGCATGGGCCTTTTTTTATTTGCGCAACCATGTCTCAAGGTGATCGACCATCGCCATGAACTCGTCGGCCCCTTCTTGCGTGGCCGCCAACTGGAAATTCAACTCTCTGAGTGTCGACACGCGCTGGGCTTTCAACAGTTCATTGATCGCAGTGTTTATGCGCAATAACGTCTCCTCGAGAAACACGCTGATTTGCGCATTCACAGAAGCCAACCCTGCAAACAACCGAGCAATATCAGCCTTGTACTCTGCGGCGCGGATGGCTGCATTCCCTGAGGAATAAACGACGTCCCAAACCGGTGCTGTGCGGGTCTCGCGGAACAATTCCTGGGCAACTGTCGGCTGGGCATGGCATTGGCAAGAGCGATGGTCCATTGCCCTGACAAACACGGCGTGCAATCCGAACGACTCGTTATGCACCTCTGCGATGGTGTATTTCAGTTGTTGGATCACCGCCCTAAGTGAATAAAACCGCAACGTCAACTCGTGAATCAGCCCCCGTACGTCAGTGGCTGGAAACAACTTCCAGGTTGGCGATGCGGACAGGCTGTACAACTTGAAATCCACTCGATCGAGAAGTTCGCTCCTCGAACTACTTTTGCCGATGTCGCGGGTTTCGTTGGTAAACACAGTGAGATCCGTGACATAAGCCTTGCATAAGTCTCGGGCCTCCTCAGTACGCCCCCAGAACTCTTGCAGATAGCGTTGATTGAATCGAGCGTTGATCAAACGCGAGTCACTGGCTAACACGGCGGGGACATGACCGCTGGCCCGGCAGCGTTCAAATACCACGGCAATATTGTTAAACGTCGGCACTAGAGACCCGAGATACGCCGTGTAACGATCAAGCACCCGCCGCTGCGCGGCGGAAAATTCATAGGCAAGTGTATTCATGACTATTCAAAAGGCGATGGGCGCACAGCCCACCGCCCCGACTCCTTACTGTTGAACGGCTTTCAGATACTTGACCACGTCGGTAATCCGGGCAATCGCGTCGGTTGCACGGTCTTCTACCGGCTGAACCTTGTCCTGCTTGAAATCCCGACAGAACGATTCAAAACCGGCGACCAGATTCGAAAATTCATTCACATAACTCCAACGCCCGTCATCCAGTTGATCGAGAACCTCGACCAGTTGAATTTTGCCCTCGGTCTGGGCGATGTCGTTGGCGTATTTTTTGACCTGCGCTCGCAAGTCAGCTGCCTTGTCCCTGAGTTTGTTGTAGCCCGCCAGCATGTTCAGGAAAGAAATCGATTCACCAATACCGGCGACGATTTTTTTCAGCGTATCGACGGCCAGCAGTGCGACCGCAACCTGTGGTGGCGCCATCCCCAAGGCTTTGAGACTGTCCAGGGATAACTGCGTTTCCTTGCCGATCTTCTCCACGCCAGCCTTGGCTATCAAGTCGATGCCTTCGGCCACCGATTTCATTTCCGCTTCCAGAGCGATGACTTTCTCCTCGGTTTTTACTTTCAGCGCTTGCGTGATGTCCTGGTCTTGTTGCAGCGCCACAATCCATTCCTGCGAAGCGGCCCGGTCATAGGCCGTGCTCAAACCATTGCGGGTAGTTTTCAGATCTTCAAAGCGTTCGAAGATTTTTTTGGAGAGGCTCTTAAGCTCGGCTTCCATATCTTCACGGACTTCGTCTGCATCTTCCGGATACGCAAGTTCAGCCTGAAAGCCCTTCAGCTTGGTCTGCGCGCGTTCCATAGCGATAACATCGTTCTGAGATTGATTACGGATATCAAAACCGGTTTTCTGGATGGCATCGGCCAGTTCTTTCATGGTACGGACGGTGCCCGGCAAATAGTTGAACTGCTCAAACAACATTTGCGCTGTAACATTACGTTCCTGAACCGCAAGAGCATGCTCTCGAAGCGCAGCAACATCTAAATCGGGGTAGGTCTTAGTGTTATACGGCGATAGCATTAGTGTCTTGCTCCTGAATACCGAAAAGCTGTTTCCATACTCTTTATCCGCTGCAGCGAAAACGCCCAGCAATTGATCAGAACTCGCTTTAATCTGTTCCCACGGATCAATAATAGCGAGAATCTGGTTTTTGAACCGTCGCAAGGACGTTACTTCCACGAGCAAGTCAGCCTCTTTGACAGAAGCACTGACATAAGTGCTTAGTGCGTTCCATACCAGCATCAGGTTTTGCGTGGCGACTTCTGCTTCGATTGTTACGTAGCTTAGGTTCTGCAAGTCGTCGCGTACTTTGTTCAACGAACTCAGTGTTTGACTCTTACTGGCCATTTTCTGGTTGGCCGATTGTTGTTGTTCTTTAAGTACATTTCGCTCTTTGCGGATCTTTTCAGCTTTCACGCCCTGATAGATACCCAGAATCAAGCCACCGATGTTCAAGGTCGCTGCAGATTTGATTGCTTCCTGAACCAGTTGGTCATACTGCTTGTTGAGTTCATCGATCTCTTTCGAGCGCTGGTCAATCTCACCCTGGAGGACCTGAATGTCAGCCTGGTAGGTATTCCTCGACACAAACTCCAGGCGCAGCTTGATCTCCGGTAATACCTTTTCGCGCATATCAATGCCAAAGCTGTCCAGTTGCGCCCGCACCCGTTCGGCTTTTTCATGGCACTGTCTGACCTTGCCGAGCATGTCGTTAAGGTAGGCCTTGATCTCCGGAACATCGCCAGCCGGCAACGCAAGATCAGGAAGATTGGGGATCTGTCGCTTGAGTTCCAGATATTGTTCCGGCGTGTTGATATCGTGTTCTTCCAGATACCTCGAAGCTTTCAGATCCTCGTAAATCTCGACGATGCCTTTGCCTGTACGGATGATGCTGCCGGCGAAAATCTTCAGGTCGGTTCCGGTGAGCATGACTTGCTCGCGTAACGGCGACCAGCGTTTGGCGTGATCATACGTCGTGGTAAAGGTGCGCAGAAAATCTGCGGGCTTGAGGCCTACGCCACCGGTATCACCGGCACCGTAATTCAAATAAGCAATAACGTCTTGCAATCTAACGGGCAGAGACAGCCCTAAAACTTCATACTTCCTTAAGCTGACGATCTGCTCTTTGGTTAATTGAATACCGGTATCCCGATTGTATTCTTCACCATCGCCCATAGAGGCATTAATAAATGCTTTAGGTGCCTTGGCGGCAGCCTCGAAAATTTTGCTGTCAGTTCTGGATTCCATAAAAGACTCCTTGTCTTAGTTGGAGGATTAATTTGTCAAACAGGCAGCGAAGCGGACACTTGACTAACACCACTTATCGCCAACCCGAAACAAACCTTAGAGCACCAGAATAACAACCAACAAGCGTCAATATATTAAAAATCAAGACAACAAAGAATAAAATCACTCATCGTCAAGATAACTTAGACAATCAGCCAAACTTTCAGCTCACTAACAACCCCAATAAACCCCTACTCGCCAACCCGCTCATTCAGGCGTAATAAATATTCGTCCGCCAGTGCACGGATCTGTGAGTGCTGAGCCTTCATCAATGATTTACTGGCGACCCGCAGAAAGTTCACATTGCCCCCGACCAACGCCTTGCGCAGCCAGTCGAGCGCCTCTTCGACAAGCCCCTCATCCGCCAGCACCGCTGCAAAACTGAACTGCCCGCGAAAATCACCACCCTCAGCCGAGCGCCGATACCAGTCGCGAGCCGCGGCCGCATCCACCGGGCATGCCTGCCCTTCTTCCAGGTACCGCCCAAGCAGGTTCATCGATTTCATATGTCCCCGCTCGGCAGCGCATCGATACAGCACCAACGCCTGCGAATGATCCACCGCGACACCCCGCCCGGTGGCCAGCAGATTGGCAAGGTTGTACATCGCCCAATCCAGTCCGGCATCCGCTGCGATTCGATAATGCTGCGCGGCAACCGACGCATCCGCAGCCACCCCCCAACCATGCTCATGACAACGCCCGAGCATGTTGCGCGCCATCAGATGCCCGCGTCCGGCCGCGATGCCGAACCAGCGCAGCGCCAGCGCTTGATCCTGTGCGATTCCCTGGCCATCCAGCAGGATCTGGCCTAGCAGCGCCTGCGCTTCAACCTCGCCCTGACCCGCCGCGAGCAAAATCGCCTGCGCGGCACGTGCCGGGCTCTCTTCGAGCATGGCGCTGAGTTGCGCGCCGCTGAGAACCTCCTCGCGACGTATCTGAAAAGTCATACCTCGACCCAGCGCCGCAGCAGGTTGTGATAGGTGCCGGTGAGGCGAATCAGCGACGGATGATCAGGCATGTCCTGAGTGAGCTGCTGGATCGCCCCGTCCATCTCGAACAGCAGCGCGCGCTGGCTATCTTCGCGCACCAGGCTTTGCGTCCAGAAGAACGACGCATAACGTGCGCCGCGAGTGACTGCGCTGACCTTGTGCAGGCTGGTGCCGGGGTACAAGACCATGTCGCCGGCCGGCAACTTCACCCGTTGCGTGCCGTAGGTGTCCTGGATTTCCAGTTCGCCGCCGTCGTAATCTTCAGGCTCGCTGAAGAACAGCGTGGCCGACAGATCCGTACGCACGCGCTCAATGCTGCCCTTGGGCTGGCGCACGGCGTTGTCGATGTGGAAATCGAAGCTGCCACCGGCCGTATAACAGTTCACCAACGGCGGGAAGACTTTGTGCGGCAGTGCGGCGGACATGAACAGCGGGTTTTTCCACAACCGTTCCAGCATTGCCGCACCAACTTCCTTGGCCAGCGGATGGCCTTCAGGCAGTTGCAGATTGTGCTTGGCCTTGGCGGATTGGAAGCCTGCGGTGATCTTGCCATCGGCCCAGTCAGCCTGCTCCAGCGCCTCGCGGATGCGCTGCACTTCTTCTTTCGCGAACAGTGCGGGGATGTGCAGCAGCATGGCGATGTCACCTGATGGCAAAGAGGCGGCAATGGTATTGATTCTTATTGGCTGTGTAAAACCCGGGGGACGAATGAACTGGCAAAAACCGTAAGGTTAAATTGTAAAGAATGTAAATTCAGTGCGAATAACAATGTTTCGCAATTGATACGAATACCTGTTTACCCTATATTCCGCCGCCTCAAATCCTTGGGGAGGGGAATAAAAATGGCACGTCAACACGCACAATTACCGGTCAGTTCACCACGTCTGCTCGCCTCTGCAATCGGCGTAGCAATTACCGCCGGCTCCGCTGGCCAGATGGTGTTCGCTGCCGAAAAAACCGACAGCAAAGCCGCCGGCAATGCCATCGCCCTGGACGCCACCGCCATCACCGGCGAAGCGCAGGACTCGACGTCCTACCAGGTCGAAAAAGCCTCCTCGCCCAAGTACACCGCGCCGCTGGTCGACACGCCGCGCTCGGTCACCGTTATTCCGCAACAAGTGCTCAAAGACACCGGCGCCCTGAACATGCAGGACGCGCTGCGCACCGTGCCGGGCATTACCTTCGGCGCCGGTGAAGGCGGCAACCCACAGGGCGATCGTCCGTTCATTCGCGGCTTCGACGCGCAGGGCGACACCTACCTCGACGGCGTGCGCGACACCGGCTCGCAAAGCCGCGAGATCTTCGCCGTGGAAAACATTGAAGTCAGCAAGGGACCGAACTCCGCCATTGGCGGTCGCGGTGCAGCGGGCGGCAGCATCAATCTGGTGAGCAAGAAAGCCCACTTGGGCAACTCGTTCGACGGTGGTTTCACCTGGGGTTCCGACCAGACCCAGCGCTACACCCTTGACGGCAACTACCAGTTCAGCGACACCGCTGCTGGCCGTCTGAACCTGATGAGCCACGAGAGCAACGTCGCCGGTCGCGACAAGGTCGATTACGACCGTTGGGGTATCGCACCGTCCCTGGCGTTTGGCCTGGGCACCGACACCCGCGTCAACCTCGATTACTACCATCTCGAAAGCAACGACACCCCGGATTCGGGCGTGCCGTACACCATTCCGGCCGGTGGCTCCGCTGCACGCACCAAGTCCAACCCGGACAAGCCTTACGCCGGCGGTGACCACAGCAATTTCTACGGCCTGGATCGCGACTTCCGCAAGGGCCGCACTGACACCGCGACCTTCGCCATCGAGCACGACCTGAGCGACTCGCTGACGATCAAGAACACCCTGCGCCACGGCACCAGCATGCAGGATTACATCCTCACCCAGCCGGACGACAGCAAAGGCAACGTCAACAACGGCACGGTCTGGCGTCGGGCGAATACTCGGGTGAGCAACACCGAGACCACCACCAACCAGACTGATCTGTTCGGCAACTTCTACGTCGCCGGCTTCAAGAACAGTTTCTCCACTGGCGTTGAATACACCCGTGAGGAAAGCCAGAAGTCTTCGTATAACGTCAACACTGACACCACGCCGCGCACCAGCGCCGTGACCACCAACTGCAACCCGGGTCTGATCGGCGCAGCCAGTGGCTACAACTGCACCTCGCTGTCGAACCCGAACGCCAACGACCCGTGGAACGGCGCGATCTCGCGTAACTACGCCGGCACCGACACCCAGTCCGATACTTACGCACTGTATGTATTCGACACCCTGGAGTTGTCCGAGCAATGGCTGGTGAACATGGGGCTGCGTTACGACCACTTTGAAACCGGCTACAAGTCCTACAACAACGCTGGCACCACCACCTCCAAGGGTAGTGACACCAGCGAGTTCGTCACCGGTCAGTTTGGTGTCGTCTACAAGCCAGCAGAGAACGGCAGCATTTATGCCTCCTACGCGACCTCGGCAACACCGCCGGGCAACACGCTGGGTGAAGGTCAGGAAGGCAACCCATTGGGCGGCACGGCAGATCGCACTGGCAACCTGCTGAGCAGCGACATGGAGCCGGAAACCACCAAGAACTATGAAATCGGTACCAAGTGGGATCTGCTCAATGATCGCCTGTCGCTGACCGCTGACATCTTCCGCACCGAGAAAGAAAACGCCCGTGTGCAAGTTGACACCACCTCGTACGAAAACGCCGGCAAGACCCGCGTGCAAGGTATCGAGCTGTCGGCCAGCGGCAAGATCACCGACAAGTGGCAGGTGTTTGCCGGTTACGCCTTCATGGACAGCGAACAAGTTGATGGCGGTCCACTGGGCCGGGCCAACGATGGCAACGAATTGCCGAACACGCCGAAGAACAGCGCCAGCCTGTGGACCACTTACCAGGTCACGCCGAAGCTGACGATCGGTGGCGGTGCGTTCTACGTCGACGACGTTTACGGCAGCGTGGCCAACACCACCATGGTCGACTCGTATGTTCGCTACGACGCAATGGCCGCTTACAAGCTGACCAAGAACATCGACCTGCAACTCAACGTGCAGAACCTGACCAACGAAACCTATTACGACAAAGCCTTTTCGACCCACTTCGCCAACCAGGCGGCGGGCCGTACGGCACTGTTGAGCACCAACTTCCACTTCTAAGCAAGGTGGAACCTGTGGGAGCGAGCTTGCTCGCGAAAGCGCTGGGTCAGTCAGCCTTCATGTCACTGACAGATTGCATTCGCGAGCAAGCTCGCTCCCACAGGTGATGTGATCAAAAGGCTTGGCCCCGTTCATTCAATTGAACGGGGCTTTTGTGCGTAAGAAAGAACGCTTCTCGATAACCCACGGCATAATGCGCGCCGTGAAGACAATTTCCGAATGGACGGCGAGTGACGTGTTGAAGAAAACCCTGTTCCAGTTGCACTGGTTTTTTGGCATCACCGCAGGCCTGGTGCTGGCGTTGATGGGCATCACCGGCGCGGCCTATTCGTTTCAGGACGAAATCCTGCGGGCCATGAATCCCTCCGTTCTGCAGGTGGAAAAACAAGTCGCCGGCGTCCTGCCACCCGTTGAACTGGTCGAGCGCATCGAAGCCACGTCCGGCAAAAAGGTCTCAATGCTTTGGGTCGAAACCGACAGCGGCAACGCCGCGAAAGTGTTCTTCACCCCGTCCAAGGGTGAACGTCGCGGTGAGATGCGCTACTTCGATCCGTACACCGCCGAATTCATGGGCGACGCGGTCGGCCAGGATTTCTTCGGTCTGATGCTGCAACTGCACCGTTTCCTCGCCATGGGTGATACCGGGCGCAACATCACCGGCGCTTGTACGCTGATCCTGCTGTTTTTCTGCCTCTCCGGCCTGTACCTGCGCTGGCCGCGTCAGTGGCACAGCTGGCGCGTATGGCTGACGCTGGACTGGAAGAAAAAAGGTCGCGCCTTCAACTGGGATCTGCACTCGGTGGCCGGCACCTGGTGCCTGCTGGTCTATCTGCTGCTGGCGTTGACCGGATTGTCCTGGTCGTATGAGTGGTACAACAAAGGCCTGACCAAGCTGCTTTCCGACGCGCCGCAAAACGAGCGCGTACGCAATCGCGGTCCGGCACCGGAAGGCCCGGCACCGACCGCCGATTACGCGGCGATGTGGAGCAGCATCTACAGCGCTGCCGGCCCGGGTCTGTCTGCCTACAACATTCGTATGCCTCCTGTGGCCGGTCAACCGGCGACGATGTTCTACCTGCTCGACAGTTCGCCGCACGATCGCGCCCTGAACCAGATCACCCTCGATCCGGCCACCGGCGTGGTCAAACGCGTCGACCGCTACGCTGACAAGAGCTTCAAGGCGCAACTGCTGACCAGTATTTATGCGCTGCACGTCGGCAGTTACTTCGGTCTGGTCGGGCGGATCATCATCACTCTAGCTGCGGTGTGCATGCCGCTGTTTTTCATCACTGGCTGGCTGCTGTACCTCGACCGTCGGCGCAAGAAAAAGCAGATCAAGGACACACGCAAAGGCCTCGAACAACCGGCCGGCAATGCGTCGGCATGGCTGATCGGTTTCGCCAGCCAGAGCGGGTTTGCCGAGCAACTGGCGTGGCAGACCGCCGGGCAATTGCAGGCCGCCGGATTGCCGGTGAAAGTGCAGCCGCTGGCGAATGTCAGCGAGCAGGATTTGCGTGAATCGAACAACGCACTGTTTGTGGTGAGCACGTTTGGCGACGGCGAAGCGCCGGACAGCGCGCGCGGATTCGAGCGCAAAGTGCTGGGCAAAGCGGCAACGCTCCACAGTCTGAATTACTCGGTGCTCGGTCTCGGCGATCGTCAATATCAGCACTTCTGTGGTTTCGCCAAACGTCTTCATCAATGGTTGGGCGAACATGGCGGCAAGACGTTGTTCGCGCCAGTGGAAGTCGACAGCGGCGATCCGTATGCCCTGCGCCATTGGCAAACCCAACTGGGTCTGCTCACCGGGCAGGCACCGGTCGATACATGGCAGGCGCCGAGCTACGACAACTGGACGCTGACCCGCCGCGAACTGATGAACCCGGACAGCAGCGGTGCGCCGGTTTACTTGTTGGGCCTGAGCGCGCCGAACACCAGCAGTTGGCTGGCCGGTGATCTGGTCGAAGTCCTGCCGCGCAACTGCCCGTGGGCGATCGAACATTTCCTTGATGGCCTCGGTATTCGTGGCGAGACCACAGTGAAAATCAACGGCCTCGACGAGCCGCTGGAAGTCGCACTGGCTTCGCGTCAATTACCTGAGCACCGCGCACATCTGGTCGGGCTACACGCACAGTCGCTGGTCGACGCGATGGTGCCGTTGGCCATGCGCGAATACTCGATCGCTTCGATTGCCGCCGACGGTGTGCTGGAGTTGATCGTACGTCAGGAACAGCATGCCGATGGCAGCCTCGGCATCGGTTCCGGCTGGCTGACCGAGCACGCGCCGGTGGGCGGTAGCATCAGCCTTCGGGTGCGGCGCAACAGTGGTTTCCATCTGCCGAACGAGCCGCTGCCGATGATTCTGCTGGGCAACGGCACCGGTCTGGCCGGGTTGCGCAGCTTGCTGAAAGCGCGGATTGCCGATGGTCAGCAGCGCCAGTGGTTGCTGTTTGGCGAGCGCAACCGTGAACACGATTTCCTCTGCCGCGCGGAGCTGGAAGAGTGGTTGATCAATGGTGATCTGGAGCGGCTGGATCTGGCGTTTTCGCGGGATCAGGAGGAGAAGGTTTATGTGCAGGATCGTTTGCGTGAGTCGGCTGCAGAGTTGAAGAAATGGCTGGCGGAGGGGGCGGTGATTTATGTCTGTGGCAGCTTGCAGGGGATGGCGTCAGGCGTGGATCAAGTGCTTAACGACATTCTCGGTGCCGCTGAAGTCGAACGCCTGATTGAGCAGGGCCGCTATCGGCGTGATGTCTATTAAGAGCCCCTCACCCTAGCCCTCTCCCAGAGGGAGAGGGGACTGATTGGGGGATGCTTGAGAAGTACGCCAACCTGCGACGGCTTTACCGAATCCATAATCAACTCGGTCTTTCAGGTCGATGTATGACGCAAGACAACTCGGTCAGCCCCCTCTCCCTCCGGGAGAGGGCTGGGGTGAGGGTAGATTTTGATCTTTAGACAGGCTGCAGTTTCTGTTCAAAAACCGCCACCCCATTCAAATCCCGCAACACCACACTCATCTCCCCACTCCCCCCTTCAATATTCACTTCGCCAAAAAACTGAAACCCGGCAAACGGCGAAGTGTTCTGCGCCGGCGGCGCCTTCTCGAACACCACCTCAGGGCCAAAAGTTTTATCCAGCGGATTAGGCCCAAAGCTCCCGGCATTCAACGGCCCGGCGACAAACTCCCAGAACGGATCGAAATCCTGAAAGGCCGCCCGATCCGGGTGATAGTGATGCGCCGCGCAGTAATGCACATCCGCCGTCAGGAAGACGAAATTGCGCACTTTCTGCGCGCGCAAGAATCCGAGCAATTCGGCGATTTCCAGCTCGCGCCCCTGCGCCGGTCCCGGATCACCGTTAGCCACCGCTTCCCAGCGCGCGACACCCGGGCTGACCTCGCCATCGGGCACGCCAAGGCCAATCGGCATGTCGGCGGCGATGACCCTCCACTGGGCCTTGGATTTCTTCAAGCCACGCTTGAGCCAGTCCAGCTGCTCACGCCCCAGAAACGCTTTCGCCGCGCCGAGGTTGTCGTCATTGGCGCCGCGATAACTGCGCATGTCGAGCACGAAGACATCGAGCATCGGCCCGTAACTGATCTTGCGATAAATCCGTCCGCCGCCGTCGGCAGCCTGCAATCGCATTGGCGAATATTCCAGCCACGCCTTACGCGCGCGCCCGACCAGGGTGTGGATATCTTTTTCCTGATAGCGCTCGTCGAGCTGTTTGCCCGGCGACCAGTTGTTGACCACTTCATGGTCGTCCCACTGCCAGATCTGCGGCACCTCGGCGTTGAAGCGGCGGATGTTTTCGTCCATCAGGTTATAGCGGTAGTTGCCGCGATAGTCGTCGAGGGTCTGCGCGACTTTGCTCTTCGCTTCGGTGGTGAGGTTGCGCCAGATGCGACCGTTTTCCGTGGTGAGTTGCGCGGGCACGGGGCCGTCGGCGTAGATGGTGTCGCCGCTGTGGATAAAGAAGTCCGGCAAGCGCAGGCGCATGGCTTCGTAGATGCGCATGCCGCCGATGTCCGGGTTGATGCCGAAGCCCTGGCCGACGGTGTCGCCGCTCCAGACGAAACGAATATTGCGCCGCGCCGTCGGAGCGCTGCGCAGGTGACCCAACCACGGTTCGCTGGCGACGCCGCTGCGGGCGTCCTTGAAATACACGCGATAGAAAATTGCCTGATCGGCGGGCAGCCCGGTGAGTTCAACGCGGGCGGTGAAGTCGCTGCGGGCATCGGCCAGCGCCGAGACCAGCCGACGCGGGTTACGAAACTGGCTGCGGGTGTCCCACTCGACCACCATATGCGCCGGGCGATCGCTGCGGCTCCAGATCATCGCGCGGTCGCCTTGCAGGTCGCCGGACTGCACGCCATCGGTCAGTTGCGGGCGGTCCTTGACCGAGGCAATCACCGCCGGCGCCAGGCTTGGCATCAGTAGACCGGCGCCGACGACTTGCATGACACGCCGGCGACCGGGGTTGAAATCGCTCATGGTGTTCTCCCTGAAAAAAGGAAAACTTAAGCACGCGATCATGACCCGGAAATGACACCAGACACACCACACAACCAATGTGGGAGCGAGCTTGCTCGCGAATGCGTCCTATCAGTCGAAATCTTATTCGCTGACACACCGCTTTCGCGAGCAAGCTCGCTCCCACAGGGCTTTGTAGGGCCAGTTAAGCCTTCGCCGGTTCCAGCGCCAGCTCAACGGCTTCGGGCCGCTTGACCGTCGCATAGACCACAGCAGTCAACAAACTCCCCGCCACAATCGCCAGCAAATACAGCAACGCATGGTTGATCGTGTTGGGAATGACCATCACGAACAAACCGCCATGCGGCGACATCAGTTTGCAGCTGAAATACATCGACAATGCGCCGGCCAGCGCGCCACCGAGAATGCTCGCAGGGATCACCCGCAGCGGATCTTTCGCAGCAAACGGAATCGCTCCTTCGGAAATGAAACACATGCCCAATACCAACGCCGCCTTACCCGCCTCGCGCTCAGTCTGGGCGAATTTGCGTCGAGCGAGGAAAGTGGCGATGCCCATACCGATTGGCGGCACCATGCCGGCAGCCATGACGGCGGCAATCGGTGCATAGCTGGCATTGGCCGACGTCATCAGGCCGACTGAAAACGCATAGGCCGCTTTATTGATCGGCCCACCGAGGTCAACGCACATCATCGCGCCGAGTACCACGCCCAACAGCACGGCGTTGGCGGTGCCCATGTCTTTGAGGAACGTGGTCATGCTGGCGAGCACGCCTGCAACAGGCTGCCCCACCACATAGATCATGATCAAGCCGACAACCAGACTGGCCAGCAACGGGATGAGCAGAATCGGCTTCAACGCATCAAACGATTGCGGCAGACGCAGCCAGCGACTGATCGCGGCGGCGCTGTAACCGGCGAGGAAACCGGCGATGATGCCGCCGATGAAGCCCGCGCCCAATGTGCTCGCCAGAACACCGCCGATCATGCCGGGCGCGATGCCTGGTCGATCGGCAATCGAATAGGCAATGTAACCGGCCAGCAACGGCACCATCAGAGTGAATGCCGCATCGCCGATTTGCTTGAGCGCAGCCGGCAACGTTCCCGGCTGCTCGAAAGCATTGATGCCGAATGCGAACGACAGCGCGATCATCAAACCGCCCGCCACCACCATCGGCAGCATGAAAGACACACCGGTCAGCAGATGTTTGTAGACCCCGGTCTTCTCTGACCTGGTCGCAGGTTTTCCGTCACTGGCAGCGCTTTCCACCTTGCCTTCCGCCAGCGCTTTTTTCAGCGTGGCTTCGGACTGTTTCAACGCAATGCCAGTGCCGCAACGATAGATTTTCTTGCCGGCGAATCGCTCGGTCGCGACTTCGATATCCGCCGCCAGCAACACCACATCAGCTTCGGCAATCGCCGCTGCGCTCAACGGAGTTTTCGCGCCCACCGAACCTTGGGTTTCGACCTGCAGTTCGTAGCCCAGACGCTTGGCGGTCTGCTGCAAGGCTTCGGCAGCCATGAAGGTGTGAGCGACACCGGTCGGGCATGCGGTGATGGCAACGATGCGTGGCGCACGCGCTGCATCGGCAACCGGCGCAGCCGCGCTGGCGACGTAAACCTCAGCCTCTTCAGCACCACGACGCAGCACCGCTTCAACATCCTGCAGCGCCTGCGCCGGGGCAATCTGAAAGACCCGTTTACCGACAAAACGCGTCATGTCGACCGCGCCTGTCGCAACCAGCAAAACCCACTCGGCCGCTGCAATGGTCGCCGCCGACAACTCGCGTTCCGGGTGCGCCGCATCGACCACTTCCACGCTGGTGCTCCAGCCCTGACGCTGCGCCGCCGCATCGAGCAAACGCGCGCACAGCACACTGGTGACCATGCCGTTCGGGCAAGCCGTAACAATGGCTAATTTCATGACAAACCCTCTTATTATTCTGTCAGGGGACGCACGCGCACGCCCTGTTCGAGCTGCGCCAGTTGCGCAGCGTCGTTGATGCCGAAACCGATCTGGGTCACCGCCATCGCGGCTATCGCGGTGGCAGTGCGCAGGGTTTGTTCAGGCGTATCGGCGCTGAGCAAGCCGTGAAGCATGCCGGCCAGCAACGAATCGCCGGCACCGACCGTGCTGGCGACGCTGACCTTAGGCGGTGTGGCGTGCAGTGCCGAACCGACGCTGAACCAGTTCACACCGTCGGCACCGTGGGAGATCACCACGTGTTCGATGCCTTGGGCATGCAAGCGCGCCGCTGCCTGCGCTTCCGCCGCGTGAGAAACCACCTCGCAACCGAGCGCGTCGGCGAGTTCTTCAGTGTTCGGTTTGATCAGCCACGGACTGGCCTGCAACGCTGCACGCAAGGCTTCGCCGCTGGAGTCGAGAGCGACTTTCAAGCCGAGCTGATTGAGCCGTTCGATCAGTTCACGCAACCATTGCGCTGTGACCCCGCGCGGCAAACTGCCGGCGACCACCACTGCATCGTGACCCGGTGCAATCTGCACCAGCCGCTCCAGCAACGCCTGCTGCGCGGCGGTATCGACCACCGGCCCCGGGCCGTTGATGTCGGTGATGCGACCGTCCTGTTCAGCGACTTTGATATTGCTGCGCGTCTCGCCCGGCACGCGGATAAACGCGTCGACAAAACCGCGCTTGGCGAACAGGGTTTCGAACGCTTGCAGATTGTCCTCGCCGAGAAACCCGCTGACTGTCAGTTGATGGCCGAGGTCGGCCAACACCTGGGCGACGTTCACGCCTTTACCGGCCGCATGGGTGTGCATCTCGTCGCTGCGATTGACCTGACCGGCCTCCAGCCGTGGCAACTCGACGGTGAGGTCGAGCGCCGGGTTGAGGGTCAGGGTAAGAATCTTGGCCATTACAGGGCCTCCACTAATGCGCGCACTTCGTTCGCGCTGCCCACGGCCAGGGCGTGTTGAGCAAGGGTTTGCGCCTGAGTCAGGCTGAGTTCGCGGATGCGCGCCTTCACTTCGGCAATGCTGCGACCGGACACGCTGAGTTCATCGACACCGAGACCGACCAGCACCGGCACCGCCAACGGGTCTGCCGCCAGCTCACCGCAGACGCCGACCCATTTGCCGTGGGCATGGGCCGCGCGCACGGTGATGTCGATCAGTTGCAGCACCGCCGGGTGCAAGCCATCCGCCTGCGCCGACAGGGTCGGGTGACCACGGTCGATGGCCAGGGTGTATTGCGTGAGATCGTTGGTGCCGACACTGAAGAAGTCGACTTCCTTGGCCAGCACCGGCGCGAGCAAAGCGGCGGACGGCACTTCGATCATGATCCCCAGTTGCAGATCGGCGACCGGGATTTCCAGGCGCAGACGTTCAGTCATGTCGCGGGCCTGACGCCATTCTTCGACGCTGCCGACCATCGGAAACATGATCCGCAACGGGCGGTTATCCGCCGAACGCAACAAGGCGCGCAATTGCGCTTCCATGATCTGCGGGCGCTGCAAGGTCAGGCGAATGCCGCGCACGCCGAGGAACGGATTCTCTTCTTTGGCAATCGGCCAATACGGCAGCGGCTTGTCGCCGCCAACGTCCAGCGTGCGCACCACCAGCGGACGCCCGGCGAGGCCATCGAGCACGCGGCGGTATTCGGCTTCTTGCGTGGCCTCGTCGGGCGCTTGCGGATGGGCCATGAAAATCAGTTCGGTGCGCAGCAGACCGATGCCTTCGGCACCCTGCTCCACAGCGCTGATCACGCCCGCGCTTTCGCCGATGTTGGCGAACACTTCCACCGCGTGACCGTCGCTGGTGTGTGCCGGTTGATGGCGTTGTTCGGCGGCAATCTTCAGGCGTTGTTCGCGGGTGTCGCGTTCTTCGGTAGCGCGTTGCAGGGTTGCGGCATCGGCGTCGACATGCAGGCGACCGCGTTGGCCGTCGAGCAGCAACGGCGTGCCCGGCGCCAGCAACAACACGGCTGCGCCAGCGCCGACCAGCGCCGGAATCCCGAGGGCTCGCGCTACGATGGCACTGTGCGCGGTAGCACCGCCACGAGCGGTGAGTATTCCCGCGACGCGCGCCGGATCCAGCCGTGCGACGTCGGACGGGCCGACTTCGTCCATCACCAGAATGTACGGTTGCTCAGGCTCGCTCGCCGTTTGCACGCCACACAGTTGCGCCAGCACGCGGCGACCGATGTCACGCAGATCCGCCGCACGCTCGGCAAGCAAGGCATCCTGCAACGATTCCTGCTGTTTGGCCGCCGCTTCGATCACCGCCATCCATGCCGCTTCGGCGCTTTCGCCCTGCTTGAGGCGGGTGTCGACTTCGTCGGTCAGTTCCGGGTCGTCGAGCATTTCCTGATGGGTGATGAAGATCTCGCGGATGGCTTTGGCTTTGCTGCGCTCGATCAAACCTTGAATGTCACTGCGCACATCACTGAGCGCTTGCTTGAGACGTTCGCGCTCAACGGCGGCGGACTCGCCGCGCAAGGGGTAATCGATGGTTTGCTGAACTTGAATATGCGCAGGCCCGATGGCGATGCCGGGTGCTGCCGGGATCGCCTGCAACTGAGCGCCGGACGCCGGAGCGATCAGCACTTCGGCGATGTCGGCGATCACTTCGCGCTGCTGACTCACCGCTGGCAGCGGCTCGACTTCTTCGCCAAGGCCTTCTTCGATGGCGGCCAAGAGTGCCGGCAAAGCGTCGGCGGCAATGCTCGGCTCGGCGATCAACTCCAGCACCTGACCACGACGGGCGCCAAGGCTGAGCAGTTTGCTCAAACTCTTCACCGACACGGCGCTGTCCTGACCGTCGACGATGCGCACGCGAATTTCGCCATCAAAACTCTTCGCCAGTTGCGCGAGGATCTTCGCCGGCCGCGCGTGCAGACCGTGGGCGTTGGCCAGGGCAATACGCGCGCTCGGCCAGTCGGCGGGCAGTTCACCACCGAGGACTTCGAGGACTTTGCGGCTGCTGGTAGCGCGGCCCAGTTCATGGCCGCGACCTTCGATGAGCAACGCACACAGACGTTCGAGCAGCGCTTGGTGCGCTTCGCCAAGGCTGGCCAGACAGAACAGACCGCTGAGCGGCTGGCCGAGGTAGCGCATCGGTTTGTCTGGCGTGACGAACGCCAGGCCCGGGCGCTTCACGGTTTGCTCGCTGTGCAACCACCACAACCCGTCGCCCAACGGCAGCGCTTCGACCTGTTGCAGCACCGCCGAGAAACCGTTGCTCACACAATCGGCCTGGCGCAGCAGACGTGCACCTCGCCAGACCAGTTCTTCGAAATCATCGGCCGAGACGCCGAGGCCGATCATCTGTGCATCGAGCGCCAGTTCTTGCGGCGCCCCTTGCAGCAGTTTCAGCAGCGCTTCCGGCGAACTGGCGCGACGCAAAGCCTGACCCAGATCGGTCTCGCCGAGGGCGCGAGTCAGCAGTTGCAGCAGGCGCAGGTGTTCGTCGGATTTGGCGGCGATACCTATCGCCAGATAAACGATCTGTCCATCGCCCCAATCCACGCCCTCGGGAAATTGCATCAGGCGCACGCCAGTGGCGAACACCTGATCGCGGGTCTCCGGGGTGCCGTGGGGAATGGCAATACCTTGACCGAGAAAGGTCGAGCCCTGGGCTTCCCGGGCCTGCAATCCGGCGAGGTAACCGTCGGCGACCAGACCATCGGCCACCAGGTGATTGGCCAGCAGTTGCAGGGCAGCGGGTTTATCCACAGCCGATTGGCCCATGGATATCTGCTCTATAGTGAGCTCGAGCATGCAATCTCCTTTTTGGCACATCAAGGTGCCAGGTATTGTTTTCAATGGTTGCAGCTTAGGCGCTCTGCCGCTTTGCTTTTCAGCGGCAGTTTTGGCGGTTTCACGGCAGAACCGGCCAAAGGCGTCTAAAACGTAGAAAATACGCTTGCTGAAACGTTTAATCTAGATTGATCGGCACGTTACTCGATAATGTCCCATCCTTGAAGTCCAACTTGTCGGATGCGTTGCGACAATAGTCGCCTGCCCTAATCGGGTAGGATTGGCGAAAATGTTGCGGCAAGCTCGCAAAAACAAGGAAATCCCGGGTTGAAACTCAGTGATATCGCGCGGTTGGCCGGAGTGTCCGTGACCACCGCCAGCTACGTCATCAACGGCAAGGCCGAACAGCAACGCATCAGCACCGCGACCGTCGAGCGGGTGCGCGCAGTGGTCGATCTGCACGGCTTCACGCCAAACCCTCAAGCGGCTGGGCTGCGCAGTCGGCATACGCGCACGCTGGGCTTTATTCTGCCGGATCTGGAAAACCCCAGTTACGCGCGGATCGCCAAACTGCTCGAACAAGGTGCGCGGGCGCGCGGCTATCAATTGCTGATCGCCAGTTCCGACGATGCACCGGACAGCGAACGGCAACTGCTGCAACTGTTCCGCGCGCGTCGTTGCGATGCGTTGATCGTCGCCAGTTGCCTGCCGGCCGGCGATGACAGCTATCGCCAGTTACAGGCCAAAGGCCTGCCAATCATTGCCATCGACCGGGTCATGGAACCGGAGCATTTCTGTTCGGTGATCAGTGACGACCGCGAGGCCAGCCTGCACCTGACCCAGAGCCTGCTCGATCCGCAACCGAAGCAGATCGTTCTGCTCGGCGCGCGCCCGGAACTGAGTATCAGCCAGGAACGTGCTGCCGGTTTCAAACAGGCGCTGGTCGACTTCAAAGGCGAAGTGCTGGTCGAGCACGCGGAATCCTTCAGCCGTGAATGCGGCAAGCAATTGATGGAAGAACTCCTGCAGCGTCTGGGGCATTTACCCGACGCAATGGTGACGACTTCCTACGTGCTGTTGCAGGGCGTGTTCGATGCGCTGCATGACTTCCCGTTGAAATCGCGGCCGCTGCGCCTCGGCACCTTCGGCGATACGCAGTTGCTGGATTTCCTGCCGCTGCCGGTCAACGCCATGGCCCAGCAGCACCAGTTGATCGCCGACAAGGCGCTGGAACTGGCACTGGCCGCCGTCGAGCAGTCGGAGTACAAGCCCGGTGTGCAGGCCATCGCGCGGACCTTCAAGCAGCGTATCCACCAGGACTGAGCCGTGGAGCTGATCGACAGCCACACCCACCTCGATTTCCCCGACTTCGACGCCGATCGCGCGGCGTTGCTCGCCGAATGCCGCGCCCTCGGAGTGCGGCGGATGGTGGTGTTGGGGGTTTATGAGGGTAACTGGCAACGGGTGTGGGATCTGGTGCAGAGCGACAAGGACTTGTACGCGGCGTTCGGTCTGCATCCGGTGTATCTCGATCAGCATCGTCCTGAAGATGTATCTGCGCTCGGTGATTGGCTGACCCGGCTGCGCGGTCATCGACAATTGTGTGCGGTGGGCGAAATCGGTCTGGATTACTTCGTCGAAACGCTGGATCGCGAGCGGCAACAGGCGCTGTTCGAAGCGCAGCTGCAATTGGCGGCGGATTTCCAATTACCGGCATTAATCCACGTTCGCCGTAGTCATGCGGCGATCATCGCTACGCTCAAACGCTTCAAGCTCAAACGCGCGGGGATCATTCACGCCTTCGCCGGCAGCCGTGAAGAAGCGCGGGAGTACATCAAACTCGGTTTCAAACTGGGCCTGGGCGGCGCACCGACCTGGCCGCAGGCGTTGCGCATGCATCGGGTACTGGCGGAACTGCCGCTGGAGTCGATCGTGCTGGAAACCGATTCACCGGACATGGCGCCTGTCATGTTTCCCGGTCAGCGCAACAGTCCGGCGCATTTGCCGGCGATCTGCGAGGCGCTGGCCGAGTTGATGAAGATCAGCCCCGAACATTTGGCCACCGCCAGCACCGCCAACAGCTGCGAAGTATTCGGCTGGTAACACATCTCCCCCTGTGGGAGCTGTCGAGTGAAACGAGGCTGCGATCTTTTGATCTTTGAAATCAAGATCAAAAGATCGCAGCGTGCCGCAGCTCCTACAGGGGATTTGTGTACAGCTCAGACGCGGAAAGCGCTGATCAGCTGTTTGAGTTCTACCACTTGGGCAGACAACGCCCGGCTGGCATCTTCGGTCTGGTGCGCACCCTGCGCGGTGCGCTCGCCGGCGCGGTTGATCTCGACGATGTTCTGGTCGATGTCGTGGGCCACCGCTGTTTGCTGTTCAACCGCGGCGGCGATCTGCTGGTTCTGATCGACGATCATGCCGACCGCGCCGAGGATATTTTCCAGCGCCTGCTGAACCTTTTCCGACTGCCCCACCGTGCCGTTGGCCATCTGATGGCTGACGCCCATGGCTTTCACCGCCGCCCCGACGCCGCCATGCAGCTTGGCGATCATCTGTTCGATTTCTTCGGTCGATTGCTGGGTGCGTTTGGCCAATGTGCGCACTTCGTCGGCGACCACGGCAAAACCACGCCCTTGCTCGCCAGCGCGCGCCGCTTCGATCGCGGCGTTGAGCGCCAGCAAGTTGGTTTGTTCGGCGATGCTTTTGATCACTTCCAGTACGCGACTGATCGACTGACTGTCGCTGGCCAACTGGTTGATCACCAACACCGACTGGTCTATCTCGCTGGCCAGTGCAGCGATGCTGCCCTGTTGCGATTCGACCAGGCCGCGACCATTGATGGTCTCGTCATTGACGCTGTGGGCACTGCTCACCGCTGCAGCGGCACTGCGCGCCACTTCCAGTGAGGTCGCCGACATCTGGTTCATCGCTGTCGCCACTTGTTCGATCTGCGTACGTTGCCCGGCGACTGCCTGATTGCTCTGCGCGGAGACATTTTCAACTTGCCCGGCCTGACGCTTGACCTCGCCGACGGTCTGGCCTACCCGCTCGATCAAGTCGTGAATCTTCTTCACCGTGCCGTTGAACACTTCGCCCAACTCACCCAACTCATCCCGACTGTTGGCCTTGAAGTTGACCGTCATGTCGCCGGCCGCGACCTTGTCCATCATCGCCCCAAGACGTTTAAGCGTGGTGCGGGTCGAGGCATAGAAACCGCCGTAGAGGTAGAAAATCAATACGAACACCACCGACAGGGCCACAGCCTGCAGAACCATGTGCGTGCGGTTCTGCGCCAAACGCTGCTGCAGTTGAGTGTCGAGGAATTTCAGCGTGGCCTCGTTGAGCTCATAGGTCTTGCCGATCAGCCCAGTGACCTGATCGTAAAAAGCCTGCCACGGCGCATCGAGGGTGTCGGCCATGACGACCTGTTCTTCGAACAATTCGCTGGCCTGTTTCAACGATGCCTTGCTGCTGTCGGCCGCAGCGGTGAGGTGTTCGCGCGCAGCTTTGCTCGAGCCGAGGGCGTCCTGCAGTTTCAGAGCGTACTCGGCCTGGAGTTTTTCGATCTGCACCAACAGCTCATCGAAACGAGTGCTTGAGGAACTGTTGAGAAAACCCTGGCCCAACGAAAACGAGCCCATGGCCCGGCCTTCGCCAAGGGTTTGCGTGACGGTCGGGGTGATCAGGGTGACCAGTTCGCTGAGCTGACGGATGTCGCTCTGGTTGTCGCGGCTCAGGCCGGCCTGACTGGTGATGATCTGGCTGAAAATCTGCGCACTGGCCAGCAGTTTGCCGATCAATGCGCTTTTGCTTTGCAGCGAGTTTTCCGTTTGCTGCGCCTTGAATGCGGCAATCATTTCGTCGCGTTTACCATCGAATACCTTGATCTGCTCGGGATCGTCGGTCATCGCCGTCAGCCCTTGCAGGTGGGCCAGTACCGATTGTTCGAGGGTGGTGATCTGCGCCTCGACATTCCCGGCCTTGCCAGACTGACCGAGGGTGACGTTGATCTGCACCAGGTTGTTGAGCGTTTCCAGATCCCGGCGCAGGGCCAGGCTGCTGCCCAGCAGATCAAGGCTTTGCAGCTCGACGCGGGTGCCCTGGAATTCGCGATAGGAATCGCGCACCAGATAGAAATTGGTCACCAGCATCGGCACCAGGAACAGCACGCTGATCAGGCTGAACTTCATGCCGAAGCTCAGACGGTTCATCAGCGAGACGGCGGGATAGAGCAAGCTCTTCACTGGAAGTCTCCCTTGGCTTTTCTTGTTTTTATTGGCAGGCGCGGGGCGACAGCAGATAGCCACTATCGAGCGCCATCTCTGTATAGCTCAAATCGCAGGGAGGTTTTGTAACTTAAGGTTAACGACAAAAAGATCGCAGCCTGCGGCAGCTCCCACAGGAAACACACAATCCCTGTGTAGGAGCTGCCGCAGGCTGCGATCTTTTGATCTTTCTTTAAATCAGTGAAATCAAATCAGTGAAATCAGTGAACCAGAACCGTCCACAAGGCAAAACCGGCATACCACAGCACCGCCGCGCGCAGCAGCAGTTCCCACAGGCAATCGAGGGTGTTGATACCTTCTGGCCCGACCACGGGAGGTGGAATCTCGCCCGCCGCCAAACCGACCCGGTTGATCAGTTGCGCCGCGCTGATGTTCCAGTTGAGCAACTCATGCAGCATCACCCGGCTGACCGCAACAAAGTTGCCGACCAGTGCCAGGCTTGCCGCCAGCAAGCGTACCGGCAGCCAGTCGAAGGCATGCCGCAGTTGCGCGGCGCGCTCGACCAGCGCCGGGTTCTGCCCGTGTTCTTGCGCCAGCGCCAACAGGCGATACGCCAATGCCGCCACCGGGCCGAGCACGAAATACCAGAAAATCACCGCAAAAAAGCTCTGGTAGGCCTGCCACAACAGATGCCCTTGCACGCGTTCGAGCAACTGCTCGCCGCTGTCGGCGCAGATGTCCAGATCGCGCTTGGCCACATGTGCCGCTGCTTGCAGATCCTCACGGCGCCAGGCATCACGGAACGGCCCGAGGCCGCCGAGCAAGTCGCCGCGACCCAGACTGTAAATCACCACCAGCACATGCACCGGCAACGCCAGCAGACCGTAGGCCACCGGTTCCAGCACCACCAGCAACAGCGCCAGCAAGGCCACCGGAAACAGCACCAGAATCGTCAGCACCAGCCAGGGCTGCTTCGCCAGCCACTCGCTGCTTTCGAGCTTGTTCAGTTCGCGGATCCATCCGCCATCGCGTTGAACCCGATGACGCAGGGCCGAAAACTTCTCGATCCACAGCGCCAGCAGTAACACCAGAAAACTCATTGTCCTTCCTCTTGTGCCAGGGCTGCGCGGTAACGCGCCCAGTCGAATGCCGGGCCAGGATCGGTCTTACGCCCGGGTGCTATGTCGCTGTGCCCACAAATGCGGGCGCCGGTGATGGCCGGATATGCTCTTTGCAACTGGCGGGTCAACGCCGTCAACGCTTGATACTGCGCATCGGTGAACGGCAGATCATCGGTGCCTTCAAGCTCAATGCCCACGGAAAAATCGTTACAGGTTTCGCGCCCTTCGAACACCGATACACCCGCATGCCACGCCCGCTCACGACAGGAGACAAACTGGGTGACCTTGCCGTCACGTTCAATCAGAAAATGCGCCGAAACGCGCAAGTCGGCGATCCCTGCAAAGTAGGGATGTTCAGTGACATCCAGACGATTCTGGAAAAATTCCAGCACCTTGCCCGTGGCGAACTGCGCCGGCGGCAGGCTGATGTTGTGGATGACCAACAGGGAAATTTCGCCCGCAGGACGTTCATTGAAGTTGGGCGATGGGCAGACCTGCACCCCGTGACACCACCCGCTAGCGGGATCCAACTGCATACCGATTCCTTCAACGCCGACTGTGTTGGCGCCCAGTATGCCGTGATCGGCCCCCGGCGCGCGATCACTTGCCGCGATTGAGTCGCCGCAGATTGCCCAGCACCGACTCCAGCGCCCGGTCGAACAGCAAGGTGTTATCCAGTGCACGCACCGCACCGCGCTGGAATTCTTCGGCCAGCGCAAGGCGACTGCGTTCCAGCACCTTCATGCCGGTGCGATCGACAAACACATATTTGCCGGTGGCTTCGATGATCGCCGCGAGCTTGCAACGCAGACTGTGCTCATCGTCCTCCTGAAACGCCACCCAACTGCCCAGACGCAGTTGCTCGACCTGACGCAAACCGACGGCATCGTGGGGCAAACGTGCCGATGTCAGCGCCATGCTGCTGTCGTCGGCGGCTTGCAGCACGATCTGTTGCGAGACCTCAATCATCGACGCGGCCGGTTCTGCCTCGACGGGCCGCTCCAGCACCTGCACATGCAGGGCTTCAAGTTCGCTGAAAAATTCGCTGGTGGCGAAGGGGTCGAACGCCGAACTGGTGAGGCCATCACGCAGCGACTTGAGCAACCCCGGCACCAGCGCCAGCAAGCGCAGGCTGGACTCCGTGTCTTGATGACGCTGCACACTCCAGATCAATTGCTCCATGGTTTGCACATCGGCCTGCCATTCGGCTGACTGATCGCCATGCTTGAGGCAAGTCAGCAGCAGAACCTTGCTCCAGGCGTCCTGGACGAAGGTGACCACGGTCGGCGGCAGTGTTTTACCCAGCAGCGCTTGATTCAACGCCCGTTCGACCCGACGCCGGGCGAGTTCGGTTTTCGCTCGCCCCTCTTCGGCGTCACGCAGTCGCTGTTCAAGCAGCTCGCTGCGGCGGCGCTCGTCGCTGGTGAACGCGAGGAAATCAGCCAGCAACTCGGAAAAAATCGCCGGGTCATCAACAAAGTCGGTCAACAGGCGCTGCACCACTTGTTCGATGCGCAGGTACAAACTGTCGCGCGCTTCACCGTCGCAGTCGCCCCAGCCCATGGCCGCTTCGGCGATTTCGTTGAGCAGACGCCGCGCCGGATGCGTGCTGCGGCTGAAGAAACTCTTGTCGAGCACCGCTACCTTGAGCATCGGGATCTGCAACCGCGCGATCAGGGCCTTGAGCGAATCCGGCACATTGCGGTCTTCAAGAATGCAGTCGAAGACCATGGCGATCAGATTGATCACGTCTTCGTCCGCATCGCCGACGATCCGCGATTTGCCACTTCTGACGCTGACCCGGGTCAGCAGTTGTTCGAGCTGGTTGCGCAGATCGAAATCATCCTGCGCCGCCAATTCGGGCACGTATTGCTGTAAATGCGAGAGCAGGCGCAGCAGATCACGGGTGGAAATCGGTTGAACCGCAACGCTGGACTCCAGCGTCGGCGCGACCGTGCCGCGTACATGCGAGAGCAACTCCTGCAACGCGGCGAAGACTTCCTGCACGCTTTCATCGACGGGCAGCAGCTCGTTGCTATCACCGCTTTCCACATTCGCGATCGCACGATCAATGGCGCGGCGTGCAGGCGCAGGCTTCAACTCCGGCAACACCCCGGTGGCGAGCAGCAATTGATTGGCTTCGGCGTAAAGCTGTTCGGTGTCGGCCAGGACATAGCGCTCGAACAGTTTGAGCAGAATCAGTTTGACCTTGATCTCCACGCCCAGATTACGCCCGGCCTGGAGAAAAAACTCGCAGAGCATCGCCGGGCCGAGCGGGTTGTGCTGATTATCGAGGGTGTTGCCGAGCAGCGCGTCCAGCCGTGCGGTCAGTTGATCGAGGGCGAAGCCGTCACGCTTGAGCACGCGGCCTACCATGGTCTCGACCGCCACGTTGCGTTCCATATCGTCGTTACGCGGGGCCAACTCGTCGTATATCAGCGCGTGCGGTAGCGTGTTGTGCGCCGGATCGTATTGGGTCAGGCCGACAAAGGCTTCGAAGAATTGCTCGAGAAAACCGCGTTCGATGTTTTTGCGCTTCAGACGCAGGTCGCGCATGGCTTCAAAAAAAATATTCTGTTCGACGTCGTTGCGCGCCCGGTCGGCCATTTCAAACAACGTGTCGTCGGCGTTATCGAACAGTTCCTGCAAGCCGTGCCGCAGTTGCTGGGCCGCCTTGTCGCGGACCTGAAGCAGAATCACAGGCAGGCGGGCGAGCGGCGAGTGATTCGCCTGATCGGTAGCAGCCTTGTGCAAAGGCACTACTTTCCCGTCGTTGTGCATCCAGGCCTCCTGAAACGGTGATTCTTCTTTGGGCAGAAATATCGACTGCGCAGGGACGTCAAAGTCATGACGTCAAATGCAAGGCGAATTATCTTTCATAACTTGCACTCGGCGCCATAGCCGTCAGGGTTTCCCCTATACCGCCCTTTCAGTGACCACGCCTGGCCGGGTTTGCTCAAAGAAAATCGACCGGATGCAGACTGGCACGCGCGTTCTCGTCTTGGGTTGGCTCACGCCATGCCCCTATAATCGAACCACTTTGTTTGTGGAGCCCGTTATGCCGAATCTACGTCTCGCCGATTTGACCGCCGAAATCGAAGCCAACGTGCGCCGTGCGTTGCTCGAAGACATCGGCAGCGGCGACATCACCGCGCAGCTGATCCCGGCCGAACGTCTGGCCAAAGCCACCATCATCACACGCGACGCGGCTGTTATTTGCGGCACGGCCTGGGTCGATGCGGTGTTTCGTCAGCTTGATCCACGGGTCGCGGTGCATTGGCAGGTGGTCGATGGCGAGCGGGCCAAGCCCAATCAACCGTTGTTTCACCTGGAAGGCCCGGCCCGTTCGCTACTGACCGGTGAACGCAGTGCGCTGAACTTCCTGCAGTTGCTCTCCGGTGTGGCGACGCGTGCGCAGTACCTGGCGGATTTCGTCGGCGCTACTCAGGTCAAGTTGCTCGACACCCGCAAGACCCTGCCGGGCCTGCGTCTGGCGCAGAAATACGCGGTGACCTGCGGTGGCTGCCACAACCATCGCATCGGTCTGTACGACGCGTTCCTGATCAAGGAAAACCACATCGCCGCCAGCGGTGGTATCCCGCAGGCCATTGCCGCCGCGCACAGGATTGCGCCCGGCAAACCGGTGGAAGTCGAAGTGGAAAGTCTGGATGAATTGAAGGAAGCACTGGCCGCCGGCGCTGACATCATCATGCTCGACGAACTGAGCCTGGATGATATGCGCGAAGCCGTGCGCCTGAACGGCGGCAAGGCGAAACTGGAAGCCAGCGGTGGCATCAACGAAAGCACGCTGCTGCCGATCGCCGAAACCGGCGTGGATTACATCTCGATTGGTGCGATGACCAAGGATGTGAAAGCGGTGGATCTGTCGATGCGCCTCAGTCTTTAAACAGCAGCGACAAGATGCGAGCTACAAGCTGCAAGCCAAAGCGCTTTTGCTTTGACTTGTAGCTTGCGGCTTGGAGCTAGCAGCTCTCGTCAAACGACGAGATTATTCATCTCGCAGTACTCTTCCCAATCGACACCCAGCACTTCAGCCGCCTCTTTGTGCAGCACAAGGCGCTGCGCCTCGAACTCCTCCGGCGTGCTCGTGTACTTGAGCGTCAGCTCCCACGGCTGCAGGCCCTGTGCTTCAGCTTCGTCTTCGAAGGCCCACTGAATCTGGTCTTTCTGATCATCAGGACTGAGGTCCTTGATCTCTTCCAGCAGCTGCGGCGCATCAAGCTTGTACTTTTCCAGCGCCTGTTCGTGACGTTGCTCTTGAGTTAATTCGGTCATGGCGTTCTCGCTGATCGTAAGAATGGAGGATGGATCTGGATCATCAAGGATCTCTCTGACGCGGATTTGTCCGGCCTTCGGAACCATTCGGGATCATCTGAAAACTGCTGGGCGATGCTCATGCAGGCACCGAATATAGGACGTTTGCATGACGAATTACACGGCTCTTTACATCTCTCCCACAAAAAGCTGACCTGCGGAACATAAATCCGCTTTTGCGATGGGTGAGAGTGCTGAAGAAGGTGGTGCCCGAGACAGGAATCGAACCTGCGACCTTCGCGTTACGAGTGCGCTGCTCTACCGGCTGAGCTACACGGGCGGTGGGCTAAACCTAGCACCGGTTTTCACAAAAGCAAAGATCGCAGCCTGCGGCAGCGACTACATGATCGGGTTATCACAGCACTTTTGTAGGAGCTGCCGCAGGCTGCGATCTTTTGATGTTTATGGCAGACAAAAAAATGCCCCGCCGTTTTCACGGCGGGGCATTTTTATTGCGCTAACGCTTTGGGGTGATTAAACGCCCGAAGCCTTGGCAGCAGCCACGTCTTTGATGGACAGCTTGATACGGCCGCGGTTGTCCACGTCCAGTACCAGCACTTCCACTTCCTGGCCTTCTTTCAGAATGTCGGTCACTTTCTCTACGCGAGCGTCGCTCAGCATCGAGATGTGCACCAGACCGTCCTTGCCCGGCAGGATGTTGACGAATGCGCCGAAATCGACGATGCGCTCAACTTTACCCACGTAGATCTTGCCGATCTCGGCTTCAGCGGTGATGCCCAGAACGCGCTGACGTGCAGCTTCAGCAGCTTCCTTGGTTTCGCCGAAGATCTTGATCGAACCGTCGTCTTCGATGTCGATCGAAGCCTTGGTTTCTTCGCAGATCGCACGGATGGTCGCGCCACCTTTACCGATAACGTCACGGATTTTGTCGGTGTCGATTTTCATCGCGATCATGGTCGGAGCGTTGGCCGACAGTTCGGTACGCGACTGGCCGATGATCTGGTTCATCTGACCGAGGATGTTCAGGCGCGCTTCAAGGGCTTGGCCCAGAGCGATTTCCATGATTTCTTCGGTGATGCCCTTGATCTTGATGTCCATCTGCAGCGCGGTAACACCTTTGGCGGTACCGGCTACTTTGAAGTCCATGTCGCCCAGGTGGTCTTCGTCACCAAGGATGTCGGTCAGGACGGCGAATTTCTCGCCTTCTTTAACCAGACCCATGGCGATACCGGCAACCGGCGCCTTCATCGGTACACCAGCGTCCATCAGGGCCAGGGAAGCGCCGCAAACGGAAGCCATCGAGCTCGAACCGTTGGATTCGGTGATTTCCGACACCACACGGATGGTGTACGGGAACACGTCAGCGGCTGGCAGCATGGCCGAAACCGAACGACGGGCCAGACGGCCGTGACCGATTTCACGACGACCAGCGCCACCCATGCGACCACATTCGCCTACCGAGAACGGAGGGAAGTTGTAGTGCAGCATGAACGGGTCTTTTTTCTCGCCTTCCAGGGTGTCCAGCAGTTGTGCATCACGGGCGGTGCCCAGAGTTGCAACGACCAGCGCCTGGGTTTCACCACGGGTGAACAGCGCCGAACCGTGAGTCTTCGGCAAAACGCCGACTTCGATGTTCAGCGGACGTACGGTCTTGGTGTCGCGGCCATCGATACGTGGCTTGCCGTTTACGATGTTTTCGCGAACGGTGCGGTATTCGATTTCGCCGAAAGCAGCTTTGACTTCGCTGGACGAAGGCTGACCTTCTTCACCGGACAGCTTGGCAACGACTTGATCCTTCAGCTCGCCCAGACGCGCATAACGGTCGGCCTTGACGGTGATGGTGTAAGCCTGGGAGATCGCTTCGCCGAACTCGGCACGGATCGCGCCCAGCAGCTCGGTGGCTTCTGGAGCAGGAGCCCAGGTCCAGGTTGGCTTGGCAGCTTCGGCGGCCAGTTCTTTAACGGCGTTGATCACCACCTGGAACTCGTCGTGAGCAAACAGTACCGCGCCCAGCATCTGGTCTTCGGTCAGCTCTTTGGCTTCCGATTCAACCATCAGCACGGCGTCGGAAGTACCGGCAACGACCATGTCCAGGCTCGAAGCAGCTTGCTGCTCGTAGGTCGGGTTCAGCAGGTAGCCGGTGCTTTCGTGGAAAGCAACGCGAGCGGCGCCGATCGGGCCGTCAAACGGGATGCCCGAGATGGCGAGGGCAGCCGAGGTACCGATCATCGCTGCGATGTCCGGATCGGTCTTCTTGCTGGTGGAAACGACGGTGCAGACAACCTGCACTTCGTTCATGAAGCCTTCTGGGAACAGCGGACGGATCGGACGGTCGATCAGTCGGGAAGTCAGGGTTTCTTTCTCGGAAGGACGGCCTTCACGCTTGAAGAAACCGCCAGGGATCTTACCGGCAGCGTAAGTCTTTTCCTGGTAGTGAACGGACAGAGGGAAGAAGCCCTTGCCCGGATCGGCTTGTTTTGCGCCGACTACAGTCACCAATACGCTGACGTCGTCGTCAACGGTGACCAATACTGCGCCGGAGGCCTGACGGGCGATACGGCCAGTCTCGAGGGTAACGGTCGATTGACCGAACTGGAATTTTTTGATTACCGGGTTCACGGTGTCCTACCTTCTTTGTGGCTCTTGGGGGAACTGGTTTCTTGCGAATTCTTGGGCAATGTCGGGAATCGGCCCAACCGTTGTCCGGGGTAAAACGTGTATCCAGATAAAACTTGAGGCTGGGAGCCTGCAAGGCGACTGCGGTAAACCGCAGACGTCTGGCAGACAACCAACCTCATAGCGCAATCGCTGATTAGCGACGCAGACCCAGGCGACCGATCAGAGTCTGATAACGACCCAGATCCTTGCCTTTCAGGTAGTCCAGCAGCTTGCGACGCTGGTTTACCATGCGGATCAGACCACGACGGGAGTGGTGATCTTTACCGTTGGCCTTGAAGTGACCTTGCAGCTTGTTGATGTTGTGGGTCAGCAGTGCAACTTGCACTTCTGGCGAACCAGTGTCACCAACAGCTTGCTGGTAGTCAGCAACGATTTGAGCTTTTTCTTGAACGTCGAGAGCCATGAGGCAATCCTTTTATCAGGAAACTGTTTCAAAGAAACAGCTTCAACAGGCCAGGGACAAATCCCTGTATCTATAAATGAGTAGTGACCGTGCCTGTTAACAGCCACCCTCGCCAGCCTGCTTTGACACAGACCGGTTTCGGTCATTCCGACCGAATCAGTCGACGTGGTGCAATGCGCCCGTCTTCGCTCACTTCACCGATACCGATGAAGCGACCACTGTGATCCTGTACCCGTACCATGCCGAACTTCGGAGCATCCGGGGCACGTACCGGCTGGCCGTTGAGCCAGTAGAACGCACTCGCTTCGGAGAAGTGCAGCAACGGCCAATCCTGCAGGCCGCTGTCCGATGGCATCAGGAAGCGATCCACCGCTTCGTTGCCGCCTTCGGCATGTACCGCTTCAAGCTCTTCGAGGGTCACGGTCTGCGCCAGGGTGAAAGGCCCGGCCTGGGTACGGCGCAATTCCGCGACGTACGCACCACAACCGAGTTGCTCACCGATATCCTCCACCAGGGTGCGGATATAGGTGCCTTTGCTGCAATCCACCGCAAGTCGCGCAGTATCGCCTTCGAAGGCCAGTAATTCCAAGCGCGCAATAGTAACAGAACGCGGTTCGCGCTCCACTACTTCGCCTGCACGAGCCAACTTGTACAACGGCTGGCCATCACGCTTGAGCGCCGAGTACATCGGCGGTATCTGACTGATTTGCCCACGAAATTTCGGCAATGCCGCTTCGACATCGGCGCGACCAACGGTCACCGGGCGCTCCTGCAAAACCTCACCTTCGGCATCGGCCGTGGTGGTGGTCTTGCCCAGTTGCGCGAGGGTTTCATAAGCCTTGTCGGAATCGAGCAGGTACTGCGAGAACTTGGTCGCTTCGCCAAAGCACAACGGCAAGACGCCGGTGGCCAGCGGGTCGAGGCTGCCGGTGTGACCGGCCTTCTCGGCGTTGAGCAACCAGCGAACCTTCTGCAACGCGGCGTTGGAGGTGAACCCCAACGGCTTGTCGAGCAGGATGATGCCACTGACATTACGACGGATACGTTTGACCTGAGCCACCGAGTTACTCCTTGGTGTCTTCAGGTTCAGCAGCGACCGGATGCTGATTGTCTTCAGCCACGGCACGCTCGATCAGCGCCGACAGGTGCGCGCCACGCACGACGGACTCGTCGTAGTGGAAGTGCAGTTGCGGCACGCTGCGCAGTTTCATTTCACGGGCCAATTGCATGCGCAGGAAGCCTGCGGCGGAATTGAGCACCTTGATGCTTTGCGCGATGTCCTCTGCGTTGTCCTGCCCCATCACGGTGATGAAAATCTTCGCATGACCGACGTCACGGCTGACTTCAACAGCGGTAATGGTGACCAGACCCACACGTGGATCCTTGACTTCGCGACGGATCAGTTGGGCCAGCTCGCGCTGCATCTGATCGCCGATACGTTGGGTACGGCTGTATTCTTTTGCCATGATTTTGTTACCTGTTACTGCCCGGCGGTGAAACCCGCCAGGTCTGAAAGCGGCAAACGCCCGGCCTGACAAAAGCCAGACCGGGCGTTGCGTTTAGAGTCCGGGTGATGCGCCACACTGTTGAGTGCGGCCGACCATCACGGCTCCTGAAGTGCGCGAGTTAGAGGCTGCGAGCAACCTGGACCTTCTCGAAGACTTCGATTTTGTCGCCGACTTTGACGTCGTTGTAGCTCTTCACGCCGATACCGCATTCCATGCCGGCACGTACTTCGGAAGCGTCATCCTTGAAGCGGCGCAGGGATTCCAGCTCGCCTTCGAAGATAACGATGTCTTCACGCAGTACACGGATCGGACGGTTACGGTGCACAACACCTTCAATCACCATGCAGCCAGCGATCGCGCCAAACTTCGGCGAACGGAACACGTCACGCACTTCGGCCACACCCAGGATGTTCTCGCGAACATCGCTGCCGAGCATGCCGGTCAGGGCTTTCTTGACGTCTTCGATGATGTCGTAGATCACGTTGTAGTAACGCATATCCAGACCTTCCTGCTCGACGATCTTCCGTGCGCCAGCATCGGCACGCACGTTGAAGCCGAACAGTACAGCGTTGGAAGCCAGTGCCAGGTTAGCGTCGGATTCGGTGATACCACCAACGCCGCCGCCAACTACACGCACTTGTACTTCGTCGTTGCCCAGGCCATTCAAGGCACCGTTCAACGCTTCCAGCGAACCACGGACGTCGGATTTGAGGACGATGTTGAGCGTCTTCTTCTCGGCCTGACCCATGTTTTCGAAGATGTTTTCCAGCTTGCCGGCGTGAGCGCGAGCCAGTTTGACTTCGCGGAACTTGCCTTGACGGAACAGAGCCACTTCACGGGCTTTCTTCTCGTCGGCAACCACGCTCATCTCGTCGCCAGCGTCCGGAGTGCCGTCCAGGCCGAGGATCTCGACAGGGATGGATGGACCGGCTTCTTTGATTGGCTTGCCGTTCTCGTCGAGCATGGCACGCACGCGGCCATAGTTCGAACCGACCAGGACCATGTCGCCTTGGCGCAGGGTACCGTCTTGAACCAGAACGGTTGCCACCGGGCCACGACCTTTGTCGAGACGCGATTCAACCACAACGCCACGACCAGGAGCCGACGGAGTTGCTTTCAGTTCGAGAACTTCAGCTTGCAGCAGAACGGCTTCAAGCAGCTCGTCCACGCCAGTACCGACTTTCGCCGAAACCGGAACGAACGGCGTATCACCACCCCACTCTTCGGAAGTCACGCCGTGAACCGACAGTTCGCTACGGATGCGATCGAGATCAGCGCCCGGCTTGTCGATCTTGTTCACTGCTACAACCAGTGGAACGCCAGCCGCTACAGCGTGCTGAACAGCTTCAATGGTCTGCGGCATTACGCCGTCGTCCGCTGCAACCACCAGAATCACGATGTCGGTCGCCTTGGCACCACGAGCACGCATTGCGGTAAACGCGGCGTGACCCGGGGTGTCGAGGAAGGTGACCATGCCGCGTTCGGTTTCAACGTGGTATGCACCGATGTGCTGGGTGATACCGCCGGCTTCGCCAGCAGCTACCTTGGCACGACGGATGTAGTCGAGCAGGGAAGTTTTACCGTGGTCAACGTGGCCCATTACGGTCACGACTGGCGCACGGGAGAACGACTCACCTTCAAACTTCAGGGACTCGGCCAGGGAATCTTCCAGGGCAGTGTCGCTGACCAGGGTCACTTTGTGGCCCAGTTCTTCGGCTACCAGTTGAGCAGTTTCCTGATCAAGCACCTGGTTGATAGTCGCTGGAGTACCCAGTTTGAACATGAACTTGATGATTTCAGCAGCCTTGACCGACATCTGATTGGCGAGATCGCCAACAGTGATGGTCTCGCCGATCTGCACATCACGCACGACAGGGCCGGTTGGGCTCTGGAAACCGTGAGCGTTGCGTTTCTTTAGCTTGGCCTTGCCGCGACCACCGCGACGGAAGCCATCGCTTTCTTCGTCGGTAGTGCGTGGCGCCACACGTGGAGCTGGCGCTTTTTCTTTGACCGAGGCGCGATGCGGAGCGTTTTTGCGCTCGCCATCACCACCACCGCTGCGACGATTGTTGTCGTCGGCACGTGGTTTGTCCGGACGGCGCTGTTCGTTCTGCTTGTTGCGAACGTCAGCAGACGGAGCTGGAGCAGCGGCAACCACCGGTGCGCTTTCGCGAACAGGTTCGGCAACTGCAGCCGGCGCCGCAACGGCGTCGCTGGTAGCGGTCTGCGCAGCAGCAGGCTGATTACGCGCTTCTACTTCGGCGCGTTGCTTGGCTTCTTCTTCAGCCTTCTGACGGGCAGCATTTTCTACTGCGCGACGCTCATCCAGTTCACGCTTGCGCTCGGCTTCGATTTCTTCCGGGCTGCGCTGTACGAAAACTTTCTTCTTGCGGACTTCAACGCTGATGCTTTTGCTGCCAGCAACACGCAGGGTGCTGGTGGTTTTACGCTGCAGCGTGATCTTGCGTGGTTCTTCCACTTTCGCCTTGTGGCTGCTTTTCAAGTGAGTCAGCAGGGACTGCTTCTCACTGTCAGTCACATTTTCTTCGGCGGCGGTGTGCGGCAGACCTGCCTCACGCATCTGCTGCAACAGGCGCTCTACCGGTGTTTTGACCTCATCGGCCAGTTGTTTCACCGTGACTTGCGTCATGCACTTCTCTCCTCAGGCCGCGCCTAATTACTCGAACCAGTGGGCTCGGGCGGCCATGATCAACTTGCCGGCACGATCATCGTCAATGCCGTCGATGTCGAGCAGGTCGTCAATAGACTGCTCGGCCAGGTCTTCGCGGGTAATTACGCCGCGCACCGCCAGTTCCATCGCCAAATCCTTGTCCATACCCTCAAGCGAGAGCAGGTCTTCGGCCGGATGGGCGTCTGCCAGCTTTTCCTCAGTAGCGATGGCTTTGGTCAACAAACGATCCTTGGCACGAGCGCGAAGCTCGTTGACGGTATCTTCGTCAAAGCCGTCGATGTTGAGCATTTCTTCCAACGGTACGTAGGCAATCTCTTCCAGGCTGGTGAAGCCTTCATCTACCAGCACCTGTGCCAGGTCTTCGTCGACTTCCAGCTCGTCGATGAAGTTGCGCAGGATGTCACCGGTTTCTGCTTGCTGCTTAGCCTGGATGTCCGATTCGGTCATCACGTTCAGGGTCCAGCCAGTCAACTGGCTGGCCAGACGCACGTTCTGACCACCGCGACCGATGGCCTGAGCCAGATTGTCTGCGCCAACGGCGATGTCCATTGCGTGGGCATCTTCGTCAACGATAATTGCCGCAACCTCAGCCGGGGACATGGCGTTGATTACGAACTGAGCCGGGTTGTCGTCCCACAGGACGATATCCACACGCTCACCGCCCAACTCGCCCGACACTGCCTGCACGCGCGAACCGCGCATACCGATGCAAGCGCCCTGCGGGTCGATGCGTTTGTCTTTCGAGCGGACGGCGATCTTGGCGCGCGAACCCGGATCACGGGACGCTGCCATTACTTCGATCAGGCCTTCGGCAATTTCCGGCACTTCAATACGGAACAGCTCGATCAGCATTTCCGGCGCGGTACGCGACAGGATCAGCTGCGGCCCACGGTTCTCGGTGCGGATTTCCTTGAGCAGCGCACGCAGACGCACGCCGACACGGAAGGTTTCACGCGAAATGATGTCTTCACGGGCCAGCAACGCTTCAGCGTTGTTACCCAGATCGACGATCACGTTGTCGCGGGTGACTTTTTTCACGGTGCCGGAGATGATTTCTCCCAGGCGCTCGCGATAGGCGTCGACCACTTGAGCGCGCTCGGCTTCACGCACTTTCTGCACGATGACCTGCTTGGCAGTCTGTGCAGCGATGCGGCCGAATTCGATGGATTCGATCTTTTCTTCGACAACGTCGCCAACCTTGGCACCAGGATGCGTTTCGGCAACCTTGCTTGGCCAGGTTTCGATGGCCGGATCATCGAGATCATTCTCTTCGACGACCGTCCAGCGACGGAAGGTTTCGTATGCCCCGGTGTGGCGGTTAATTTCCACACGCAGGTCAACTTCGTCTTCAAAACGCTTTTTGGTAGCAGTGGCCAGAGCCAGCTCCAGCGCTTCAAAAATTACGCTTGCCGGTACGCCCTTTTCATTGGATACCGACTCAACAACCAGCAGTACTTCTTTGCTCATCGTACGCCTCGCCTTTCGCAAGCCATTGGATCCGCGGGATCCGCGTCTCAGTCAAAACTGGGAATAATGTTGGCCTTGTCGATCATATCGATCGGCAACAGGAACTCATGGTCATCTACCTGCACCACGACATCCTGTTCTTCTACACCGCGCAGAAGGCCCTGAAAGTTGCGTCGCCCTTCGAAAGGCGAGCGCAGCTTGATCTTCACTTGTTCACCGGCAAACTTTGCAAACTGCTCAAGAGTGAACAGTGGGCGCTCCATGCCAGGCGAGGAAACTTCGAGGGTGTATTCAACGCTGATTGGATCTTCAACATCCAGGACACCACTGATCTGACGGCTGACAATGGCGCAATCGTCCACCAGCACGCCACCCTCTTTATCGATATAAACGCGCAACATCGAGTGACGACCCTGAGCCGAAAACTCGATACCCCAGCATTCATAGCCCAGGGCCACGACCACCGGGGCCAGCAAGGCCTGCAACTCTTCTAGCTTGCTCGACACCTGAACCCCCTAGTGCATGATATGTGCATGCTTTGCAAAATAAAAAAATGGGCGAAACGCCCATCCTTGAAACGCCGTCGAACAGCGGCGTTGAAAGTGTCCAGCTAACAAAAAGCCCCTTAAAAGGGGCTCCTTAAACTGGTTGCGGGGGCCGGATTTGAACCGACGACCTTCGGGTTATGAGCCCGACGAGCTACCAGACTGCTCCACCCCGCGACAAAGCTGGGGCGGAAGTATACGACCGATCCCTTATAGGGTCAATGTAACCTTCCACCTGCAAGAAAGCCCGCAACAGCGGGCTCTCCTGACTAATTGGTACCGAGAAGGGGACTCGAACCCCTACACCCTATGGGCACAACCACCTCAAGGTTGCGTGTCTACCAATTCCACCACCTCGGCAAAACTACGTTTGAAACCCTTCTTACTTCTGCTCTTGAGCTGGAGGTACGTCAGTCGCTGGAGTAGCCGACTTTTGCTCTTGAAGCACCGGGACATCATCAGAAGCCGGTTGTTGTTGCTTAGGTACTTCCAACACTGCTGGATTTGGGAGACCTGCCTGAGTCAGCTGGTGAGCCTTCTCTTTAGCAAAGTAACCTAACCCCAAGCTGGTTATGAAGAAACCGGCGGCAAGTATAGCAGTAAACTTACTAAGAAAGGTAGAGGAACCTTGGCTTCCGAACACAGTATTTGAAGCACCTGCTCCGAAAGACGCGCCAGCGTCCGCACCCTTACCCTGCTGCAGCAAAACCAGAGCTACTACGCCCAATGCACCCAGCAGATGAAAAACGACTACGACTGTTTCCAGCATTTTTTCAGTTTCCCGCGGCGCGACAGATCGCACCGAACTCATCTGCATTCAGGGAAGCTCCACCAATGAGCCCCCCATCGATATCCGGCATGCCGAACAGTTCGACCGCATTGGCCGCCTTCACGCTGCCGCCGTATAGAAGCCGCACACCTCGTGCGACTTCAGAATTCTCTGCCGCCAGCTGCTCGCGAATGGCTTTATGCACATCCTGAGCTTGCTGCGGCGTCGCAGTCAGTCCGGTACCAATAGCCCAGACCGGCTCGTAAGCAATGACTGCCTTGGCAAAAGCACCGACACCCAGCTCCTCGATGATGCTGCCCAGCTGACGCCCGACAACCTCAAGAGTCTTCCCGGCTTCGCGCTGCTCCAGGGTTTCCCCTATACACAACACCGGAATCAAGCCACATGCCTGCGCAGCTGCGAACTTGCGATTCAGCATCCCGTCTCGCTCGCCCATAATCTGGCGGCGTTCGGAGTGCCCGACAAGCACAAGGGAACAACCTGCATCCACCAACTGACTCGGTGCAATTTCACCGGTCAATGCACCTTGCATGGATTCCACCGCAGAATTCTGCGCACCGACCGAAATCGATTTACCTTTCAAGCCATCAATCACTTGATTGATATACAAGCAAGGCGGGAATACCGCGACATCAACACCGCTTGGCAAGGCCAGATGACGAAGGCCGTTGATCAGCTCAGCGACGCTGGCGCGGGTACCGTGCATCTTCCAGTTACCAGCTACCATAGGGCGACGCATGCTGTACCTCGTCGGTCAAAGTGGGCGCAGATGTTACCCAACACAATCATGGCTTGCAAGCCGTATCAGGCAGAAACTTCAGTTACCAGTTTTGCCAGTTCTTCGGCATAACCGCGAACCTGGGTTTCGTCCTCGCCCTCGACCATCACACGCACCAAAGGCTCTGTGCCGGACTTGCGCAAAAGCACGCGACCACGACCCGCCATTGCCTGGGTGACACGCGCACTGGCTTCCTTGACAGCCGGGTGTTCCAGCGGGCTTTCGCCACCACCAAAACGCACATTGATCAGAACCTGAGGACACTTGCGCAATGCCTGACGCGTTTGCGCCAAACCTTCATTACGGGTCTTCAAGGCCATCAGCACTTGCAAGGCCGCGATGATCGCATCACCGGTCGTGGTGTGATTGAAGCAAACGATATGCCCCGAATTCTCACCACCGACCAGCCAGTTGCGCTCAAGCAACTCGGCGATTACGTAACGGTCGCCAACGTTGGCACGAATAAATGGAATCGAAAGCTCTGCAAGCGCGAGCTCAAGCCCCAGATTACTCATCAAGGTGCCAACCACGCCGCCCTGTAATTTCCCGCGCTCATGCAGATCGCGAGCAATAATGAACAGCAGTTCATCACCATCAACAATGGCACCGGTATGGTCAACCATCAAAACCCGATCGCCGTCGCCATCAAAAGCGATACCCAAATCGGCATGCTCAGCCAGCACCGCAGCCTGCAGCTGCCCCATATGGGTCGAGCCACAGTTCTCGTTGATGTTCAGACCGTTAGGCTGGGCTGACAGCACGATAACTTCCGCACCCAGCTCCCGGAAGACACTCGGAGCTACCTTGTAGGTCGCGCCATGTGCACAGTCGATAACGATCTTGAGGCCAGAGAAACTGGTGCCCGTTGGCACGCTGCTTTTGCAAAACTCGATATAACGACCTGACGCATCGTTGATCCGCGACACTTTGCCGATCTTGCTTGATTCGACCACAGTCATCGGGGTATCGAGCAGCTCCTCGATCATCAGTTCCAGCTCATCCGGCAGCTTGGTGCCTTTACCGGAGAAAAATTTGATGCCGTTATCGTCGTGCGGATTGTGCGAAGCACTGATCACGATACCGGCCTCAGCCTGGAACGTTCGCGACAGGTAAGCGATGGCCGGCGTCGGCATAGGCCCCAGCAGCATCACATCGGCACCGGCCGATGTCAGACCAGCCTCAAGTGCCGACTCGAACATATAACCGGAAATTCGCGTGTCCTTGCCGACCAGCACCTTGCAGGCGCCCATCTTGCGGAACGCCATGCCGGCAGCCCAGCCGAGTTTGAGCATGAAGTCAGGAGTAATCGGGTATTCACCGACGCGACCACGAATGCCATCAGTACCAAAGTATTTCTTGCTCATAAGTGCTCCATCATTCTTATTCGGCTGATTGCACGGCCGCGATCATCCGCACCACGTCTACCGTTTCCGCAACATCATGGACGCGCAATATACGCGCACCCTTCACCGACGCCAGCGCCGCCAGTGCCAAACCGCCGTGCAGGCGCTCGCCAACAGGACGATTCAAGGCATGGCCGATCATGCTCTTTCGGGAAACACCAACCAGCAAGGGCCTGCCCAGCGCATGCAGGGCTTCCATGTGCTTGAACAAGCTTAGATTGTGCTGCAAGGTTTTGGCGAAACCGAAACCCGGATCAAGAATGATCCGCTCGGCAGGAATACCCGCCGACGCACACACCGACATCCGCTCCGCGAGAAACTCTCCAACCTCGCGAGTAACATCCTGATAATGCGGATTGTCCTGCATATCGCCTGGCTCACCGAGCATATGCATCAGACACACCGGCAACCCTGTCGCCGCCGCTGCATCCAGCGCACCATCGCGCTGTAGCGATCGCACATCATTGATCAACCCGGCACCCAGTCGCGCGGTTTCACGCATCACCGCAGGCGTGGAGGTGTCCACCGAGATGATCACATCAAGTTCGCGATTGATCAGCTCGACTATCGGCGCCACGCGCTCAAGCTCTTCGAGCGGAGAAACCGCTCGCGCGCCAGGTCGGGTGGACTCGCCACCAACATCAATCAGCGTCGCACCCGCTGCAACCATCGCCTCTGCATGGCGCAGGGCCGCATCCAGCTGACTGTATTGGCCGCCATCGGAGAAAGAATCAGGGGTGACATTGAGAATGCCCATGACATGCGTCCGGGCCAAATCAAGAACCCGGTTGCCGCAAGGCAACCGGGTCAGGGACTGTACAGAAGTCATTTCAAACCTTAAACGTCAGCAGCCGGACCGCCGATCGGTGTTTCCGGACGCTCATCCCGAACCACTGGAGGTGGAGGCGTGCCCGTACCACCCGACCAGTCACGAGGTTCGCGAGGTGTACGACCTGCCATGATGTCGTCGATCTGTTCAGCATCGATCGTTTCGTACTTCATCAGTGCATCAGCCATGGCATCGAGCTTGTCACGGTTGTCCGTGAGAATCTGCTTGGCGGTGCCGTAGCACTGATCAATGATACTGCGCACTTCGGAGTCGATCAGCTTGGCTGTCTCACCGGAGAAGCTGGCAGCCTGACCGCCACCGCCGCGACCGAGGAATACTTCACCCTCTTCTTCGGCGTACATCAACGGACCGAGTTTTTCCGACAGACCCCACTTGGTCACCATGTTCCGCGCAATCTGACTCGCACGCATGATGTCGTTGGATGCGCCGGTGGTCACACCATCGAAGCCCAGGGTCATCTCTTCAGCGATACGGCCGCCGTACAGCGAGCAGATCTGGCTGATCAACGCGCGCTTGGACAGGCTGTAGCGATCTTCTTCCGGCAGGAACATCGTCACACCCAACGCACGACCGCGCGGGATGATCGACACTTTGTACACCGGATCATGCTCAGGCACGACGCGACCAACAATGGCGTGGCCAGCTTCGTGATAAGCAGTGTTCTGCTTTTCTTTCTCGGACATGACCATCGATTTGCGCTCGGCGCCCATCATGATCTTGTCTTTGGCCAGTTCGAACTCTTTCATCTCAACGATGCGTTTGCCACTGCGTGCTGCGAACAGCGACGCTTCGTTCACCAGGTTAGCCAGGTCGGCACCAGAGAAGCCCGGAGTACCACGTGCGATTACGGCCGGAGCGACGTCGTCACCCATTGGCACTTTGCGCATGTGAACCTTGAGAATCTGTTCGCGACCACGGATATCCGGCAGACCGACGACAACCTGACGGTCGAAACGGCCTGGACGCAGCAAAGCCGGGTCGAGCACGTCAGGACGGTTGGTTGCAGCGATAACAATGATGCCGTCGTTCATCTCGAAGCCGTCCATCTCGACCAGCAACTGGTTGAGAGTCTGCTCGCGCTCATCGTGACCACCACCCATGCCGGCGCCACGATGGCGACCGACGGCGTCGATTTCGTCGATGAAGATGATGCAAGGTGCGTGCTTCTTCGCCTGCTCGAACATGTCGCGGACACGGCTGGCACCAACACCGACGAACATTTCAACGAAGTCGGAACCGGAGATGGTGAAGAACGGAACCTTGGCTTCGCCGGCAATCGCCTTGGCCAGCAAGGTTTTACCGGTACCCGGAGGGCCGACCATCAGTACGCCGCGCGGAATACGACCGCCCAGGCGCTGGAACTTGCCCGGATCACGGAGGAATTCAACCAGCTCGCCGACTTCTTCCTTGGCTTCGTCGCAACCGGCAACGTCAGCCAATGTGGTTTTCACCTGATCTTCGGAGAGCAGGCGTGCCTTGCTCTTGCCAAAGCTCATCGGCCCGCCCTTGCCACCGGCACCGCCCTGCATCTGGCGCATGAAGAACATGAACACCGCGATGATCACCAGGATCGGGAAGCTCGCTACCAGCAACTGGGTCCAGATGCTTTGCTGCTCAGGCTGCTTGCCTTCAACCACAACGTGATTGTCGACCAGATCGCCGATCAGGCCATTGTCCTGAATTGCCGGACGAATGGTCTTGAAGCTGTCGCCATCATTGCGTTTGCCGGTGATTACATAGCCATCAACCGCTACGCGCTCGACCTTGCCATCCTTGACCTGCTGGATGAAGTCGGAATAGTTGAGGGTCTGCGGCTCGTTAGGGCTGGAGAAGTTGTTCATCACCGTCACCAGGACAGCCGCGATGATCAACCACAGGATCAGATTCTTTGCCATATCGTTCAATTAACTACCCTCTGAAGCAAGCTCCGCTACTGGCGCGCGCTTCGCATGATATTCACCGGCCTAACTTACTACATTACCTACGGCTCTGGCAGGCGCCGTCTGTAACCCTTTGTGAAACACTTTCTACACAATATTCGTTAATGCTGGCCGGGCGAAATACTAAAAACCTATCACCCCGCACAAAAACCTCGTTTTACTCACTACGCCCGCGATAACCCCAAGCCAGCATGTATTGCTCGCGAGAGCTGCCACGAGAGGAGTCCGGCTTGATCATCTGGATCTTGTCGAACTTTTTGCGAGCGTCCTTCAGGTAAACATCAAATCCTTCGCCCTGAAAAATCTTGATCACAAAATTGCCACCCGGCTTGAGTATCCGCTCCGCCAGATCAAGCGCCAGCTCGCAAAGGAACATGGCCTTCGGCATATCCACTTCGGGCGTACCACTCATATTGGGGGCCATATCGGAAATCACAAGGTCCACCTGCGAATTACCCACGGCTTCAAGAATCTGAGCGAGCACTGCGTCCTCGGTGAAGTCACCCTGAATAAAGGTCACGTCAGGGATGCTGTCCATTTCCAGAATGTCCGAGGCGATCAAACGCCCCTGACCGCCGATCAGACGACTGGTGACCTGCGACCAGCCACCAGGTGCCGCACCCAGGTCGACAACACTCATGCCGGGACGGATCAGCTTGTATTTCTCCTGGACTTCCAGAAGTTTGTAACTCGCACGCGAGCGGTAGCCATCCTTCTGCGCTTGCTTCACATAGGGATCGTTGACATGTCGTTTCAGCCAACCAAGGCTTGTCTTGGAACGCGCCATTGGGCACCTCGATAATAAGAGTCGTGATTAATTGGGCGGATCCACGAGCCCTCGGGTAAAATGGCCGCCATTTTACAGAATCCAGACGAAAGGGTCAGATTATGCCGCTCACTCCAGAGCAGAAGAAACAGTACAAATCCATTGGCCACCACCTGAAACCCGTTTTGACGGTGGCTGACAACGGTTTGACTGAAGGCGTGTTAGCCGAACTTGAACGCGCTTTGGCGGATCACGAGCTGATCAAGATCAAGCTCAATATCCTTGATCGCGAGTCGCGCCTGGCGCACATCGCAGAACTGTGCAAGGTCGGCAAAGCGGACCTGGTACAGGTCATCGGCAAGATGGCACTGGTTTACCGCAAGAATTTCAGCGCCAACAAGCAGCTGTCGAACGTTCATCGCTTCAAGTGATGACAAGGGTCACGGGTGTGCCTGGCGCACCCTGCCACTCCATCCCGGCACCGGCTGCATCACCAGCACCAGCCCGGAAAACCCCAGAACCAGATAACTGAATACCTGCCAGCGCTGCGCATCCGGCCAGCCGACACGCACTGCGACAAACATCGCACACGCATACAACGCCATCAGCAGCACCTGACCGCGAAAATCTCGCCATAGACTGGCAAGGCCCTCGACCTGTACCAGCACCAAAGCCTGAAAGATAACGCATGCGGCGGAAAACCCCACCACCAGCACTTCAAATGCACTGGCTACTTCATCGACCAGCAACGGGGCCAGGCCAATCTTGCCCAGCGCCGGCTGCAAACCGAGATGAATCAGCCAAAGACCGCCGACCCAAAGCATCTGGGTCAGCTGCCAAAGCATGGCGCCCGCATGCAGCGGGCGCCCTTTTTCAGATGTGACGGACTTCGACAATCTCGTACTCGATCACGCCACTTGGCGTTTTCACGGCGACCACATCGCCTTCTTCCTTGCCGATCAAGGCACGGGCCAAAGGCGAGCCAACCGAAATCTTGCCGAGTTTGAAGTCAGCCTCATCCTCACCCACGATGTGGTAAGTGACGCTTTCATCGGTCTCGACGTTGGCGATTTCGACGGTGGTGCCGAAAATCACCTTGCCGGTGTGAGGAATGGTCGTGACGTCGATGATGACCTGATTCTGAATCCGGCCTTCGATGTCACGAATCCGTGCCTCGACCATGCCTTGCTGTTCGCGGGCGGCATGGTATTCCGCGTTTTCTTTCAAGTCACCCAACTCGCGGGCCGTACCGATGTCCTGGCTGAGCTTCGGACGGACGACCTTGGTCAGGTGAACGTGTTCTTCTTCCAGGGCTTTAGCGCCCTGGACGGTCATTGGGTATTTGATCATGCCTTCAATCCTGCGTGTAGATCCTGCAAGCGGCGCACGGTTTTTTCCGGACCGAACTTCAGCGCTTCACAGATAGCTTCGCCAGCAGCAATGGTGGTGGTGCAGTAAATCTTGTGCTGCAAGGCATTACGACGAATGGAGTACGAATCAGCGATCGACTGACGACCTTCGGTGGTGTTGATGATCAGCGTGACTTCGTCATTCTTGATCATGTCGACCACGTGCGGACGACCCTCGGTCACCTTGTTCACACGGCGTACTTTCAGGCCTGCCGCTTCGATCAGCTTGGCAGTGCCGGCAGTGGCAACCACTTCGAAGCCCAAGTTGATCAGATCACGGGCCACGCCTGCAACCAGAGGCTTGTCATCATCGCGCACGCTGATGAATGCAGTACCGCCGGTCGGCAGCACTTCGCTGGCGCCCATTTGGGCTTTGGCGAATGCTTCACCGAAGGTGTCGCCGACGCCCATCACTTCACCGGTCGACTTCATCTCTGGGCCGAGGATCGGGTCAACGCCAGGGAATTTGGCGAACGGGAACACCGCCTCTTTCACGCTGTAGAAGTTCGGAATGATTTCCTTGGTGAAGCCGATTTCTTTCAGCGTCTTACCGGCCATCACGCGCGCAGCGATCATCGCCAGGGAGACACCGATGCACTTCGACACGAACGGTACGGTACGCGAAGCGCGCGGGTTGACTTCGATGACGTAGATATCTTCGCCCTGCAAAGCCAGCTGCACGTTCATCAGGCCGACAACGCCCAATTCCAGAGCCATTTTCTTGACCTGTTCGCGCATCTCGTCCTGGATATGCGCCGGCAGCGAGTAAGGCGGCAGGGAGCATGCGGAGTCACCGGAGTGAACGCCAGCCTGTTCGATGTGCTGCATGATCGCGCCGATGACGACGTCTTTACCGTCGCAGACCGCATCCACGTCCATTTCGATGGCGCAGTTGAGGAAGTGGTCGAGCAGCACCGGGCTGTCGTTGGACACTTTCACCGCGTCACGCAGGTAGCGCTTGAGTTCTTCTTCTTCGTAGACGATTTCCATCGCGCGACCACCCAATACATAGGATGGGCGCACCACCAGCGGGTAACCGATCTTGCTGGCGGCACGAATCGCTTCGTCTTCGCTGCGCACGGTGGCGTTTGGTGGCTGACGCAGGTTCAGACGCTCAACCATTTGCTGGAAGCGCTCACGGTCTTCAGCGCGGTCGATCGCGTCAGGGCTGGTGCCGATGATTGGCACGCCAGCCGCTTCCAGAGCACGCGCCAGTTTCAGCGGAGTCTGGCCGCCGTACTGGACGATCACGCCTTTCGGCTTCTCGACGCGGCAGATTTCCAGCACGTCTTCTAGCGTTACCGATTCGAAGTACAGACGATCGGAGGTGTCGTAGTCAGTGGAAACAGTTTCCGGGTTGCAGTTGACCATGATGGTTTCGTAGCCGTCTTCGCGCAGAGCGAGGGCAGCGTGAACGCAGCAATAGTCGAACTCGATGCCCTGGCCGATACGGTTCGGACCACCGCCCAGAATCATGATCTTGTCGCGGCCCGACGGCGCGGCTTCGCACTCTTCCTCGTAAGTCGAGTAGAGGTAAGCGGTGTCGGTGGCGAACTCGGCGGCGCAGGTGTCAACGCGCTTGTAAACCGGGAACACTTCCAGCTTGTGACGGTGAGTCCGCAGGTTCTTCTCGGTCACACCCAGCAACTTGGCCAGACGCTGATCGGAGAAGCCTTTGCGCTTGAGTTTGTACATCACGTCGCGGTCGATCGCGGACAGACCGAGGGTCTTGACCTTTTCTTCGTCCTTGATCAGATCTTCGATCTGCACGAGGAACCAAGGATCGATCATGTTCATGGCGAAGATTTCTTCGACAGTCATGCCGGCGCGGAAAGCGTCTGCCACATACCAGATGCGCTCGGCGCCCGGCACGGTCAGCTCACGCTTGAGCACGCTCATGCTTTCCGGGTTGCTCAGGTCGAGCTTCTCGTCCAGACCGCAAACACCCACTTCCAGACCGCGCAGAGCTTTCTGCAGGGATTCCTGGAAAGTACGGCCGATGGCCATGACTTCACCCACCGACTTCATCTGAGTGGTCAGGCGCGCGTCAGCCTTGGCGAACTTCTCGAAAGCGAAACGTGGCAGCTTGGTCACAACGTAGTCGATCGACGGCTCGAAGGACGCCGGGGTCTTGCCGCCGGTGATGTCGTTCGACAGTTCGTCGAGGGTGTAGCCCACAGCCAGTTTGGCCGCGACTTTGGCGATCGGGAAACCGGTGGCTTTCGAAGCCAGGGCCGAGGAACGCGATACACGCGGGTTCATTTCGATCACGACCATACGGCCAGTGTCCGGGCAGATACCGAATTGAACGTTGGAGCCGCCAGTCTCGACGCCGATCTCGCGCAGTACTGCCAGCGAGGCGTTACGCAGGATCTGGTATTCCTTGTCGGTCAGGGTTTGTGCTGGAGCCACGGTGATCGAGTCACCGGTGTGCACGCCCATCGGGTCGAAGTTTTCGATCGAGCAGACGATGATGCAGTTGTCCTTTTTGTCGCGGACAACTTCCATTTCATATTCTTTCCAGCCGATCAGCGATTCGTCGATCAGCAGCTCTTTGGTCGGCGACAGATCCAGACCACGGGCGCAGATTTCTTCGAACTCTTCACGGTTGTAAGCGATACCGCCACCGGTGCCGCCCATGGTGAAGGACGGACGGATGATGCACGGGAAGCCCAGGGTTTCGAGAACCGCGTTGGCTTCTTCCATGCTGTGGGCGATACCGGAACGCGGGCACGCCAGGCCGATGGATTTCATCGCCTTGTCGAAACGCGAACGGTCTTCAGCCTTGTCGATGGTGTCGGCGTTGGCACCGATCATTTCTACGCCGAACTTCTCCAGAACGCCTTCGCGCTCCAGGTCCAGGGCGCAGTTCAGAGCAGTCTGGCCGCCCATGGTTGGCAGCACCGCGTCCGGACGCTCTTTTTCGATGATCTTGGCAACGGTCTGCCACTTGATCGGCTCGATGTAGGTGGCGTCGGCCATGTCCGGGTCGGTCATGATGGTGGCCGGGTTGGAGTTCACCAGGATGACGCGGTAACCCTCTTCGCGCAGGGCTTTGCAGGCCTGGGCGCCGGAGTAGTCGAATTCGCAGGCCTGACCGATAACGATCGGGCCAGCGCCGAGAATCAGGATGCTTTTAATGTCTGTACGTTTTGGCATGGGTTTGTCACTCAAATCCGCAGGTCAGTCGGCAAGCCGTCTTGATCGATTTCTGAAGTCTCGAAGGGGCCGCCGGTGCCGGGGCCGCCCTCGAGGGGCTTCTCTCTATAGTCTCAAGGCGAACGCTTAGCGTCGCTTGGCCATCTCGTTGATGAAGCGGTCGAACAGTGGCGCAACGTCGTTCGGGCCCGGGCTCGCTTCAGGGTGACCCTGGAAGCTGAACGCGCTCTTGTCGGTGCGCTCGATGCCTTGCAGGGTGCCATCGAACAGCGATTTGTGGATCGCGCGCACGTTGGCTGGCAGGGTTTCTTCGTCTACCGCGAAACCGTGGTTCTGGCTGGTGATCATCACAACGCCAGTGTCCAGATCCTGCACCGGGTGGTTGGCACCGTGGTGGCCGTGGCCCATTTTCAGAGTCTTGGCGCCGGAAGCCAGAGCGAGCAGTTGGTGACCCAGGCAAATACCGAAGACCGGAATTTCGGTTTCCAGGACTTCCTTGATCGCCTTGATCGCGTAGTCGCATGGCTCCGGATCACCCGGGCCGTTGGACAGGAACACGCCGTCCGGCTTCAGTGCCAGCACATCAGCAGCTGGAGTCTGTGCGGGTACAACGGTGACGCGGCAGCCGCGCTCGACCAGCATGCGCAGGATGTTGACCTTGACGCCGTAGTCGTAGGCAACCACGTGGTAAGGCAGTTCGGAAGCGTCGATGGTCGCGTGGCTGTCGGTCTTCAGATCCCAGACAGTCGAGCGCCATTCGTATTGGGCCTTGGTGCTGACGACTTTCGCCAGATCCATGCCCTTCAGGCCCGGGAAGCCTTGCGCAGCGGCGATGGCCGCTTCTTCGGAGATGTTGTCGCCGGCCATGATGCAGCCGTTCTGAGCGCCTTTTTCACGCAGGATGCGGGTCAGGCGACGGGTGTCGATACCGGCGATTGCCACAACGTTGTTGGCTTTCAGGTAGTCGGACAGGGACATCGTGTTACGCCAGTTGCTCGCTACCAGCGGCAGGTCACGGATGACCAGGCCAGCGGACCAGACGCGGTCGGACTCGGCGTCTTCCGGCGTGGTGCCGGTGTTGCCGATGTGCGGGTAAGTCAGGGTAACGATCTGTTGGGCGTAGGAAGGATCGGTAAGGATTTCCTGATAGCCGGTCATTGCGGTGTTGAACACCACCTCACCAACGGTTTGACCGTCGGCACCAATGGCTTCGCCGCGAAAAATGCTGCCATCAGCAAGGGCAAGTATGGCTGGCTTAGTCAAGAAGACCTCCCGTAAATAACGCATGAAAGGGCGATCGCAGGTTGTAAAAAAGCGGAGTGACGTATGGACACGTCACCCCGCTTCTTCACTGAATTATTCTGCGCGCTTTTAGTGGACACACTAAAGCTGTAGCTTACAGAAAAAGGCTTTTTTGGTCCACCGCTAAAGAGCCTAAAAGGCCGGAGAATGCGACAGGACGTCGCCAAGCGGAGAAAACCGGCGCAAACAGGGCGTTTGCGCCGGGTTCAGCAATGAATCAGCGCAGGTCGAGCACGTCTTGCATGTCGTACAGACCTGGCTCGCGACCATCCAGCCACAGCGCAGCACGTACCGCACCCTTGGCGAACGTCATGCGGCTCGACGCCTTGTGCGTGATCTCCAGACGCTCACCTTCGCAGGCGAACAGCACGGTGTGATCACCTACCACATCACCACCGCGCACAGTGGCGAAGCCGATGGTTTCGCGCTCGCGGGCGCCGGTGTGACCTTCACGACCGTAGACCGCGACTTTCTGCAAATCACGATCCAGCGCACTGGCGATCACTTCACCCATGCGCAACGCCGTCCCCGACGGCGCATCGATCTTGTGCCGGTGATGGGCTTCGATGATTTCGATGTCCGCTTCATTACCCAGCACGCGCGCCGCCATATCCAGCAGTTTCAGCGACAGATTGACGCCGACACTGAAGTTGGCCGCGAACACGATCGGAATATCCTTGCCCGCCTCGACCAGCAACTGCTTCTGCGCCGCGTCCAGCCCGGTGGTGCCGATGACCATAGCCTTGCCGGCCTTGCGGCAGAACGCGAGGTTTTTCAGCATCACTTCCGGCAGGGTGAAGTCGATCAATACATCGAACTCTTCAGCCACAGCTTCGACATGCCCGGACAACGGCACACCGATACGACCCAGCGAAGCCAGCTCACCGGCATCGACGCCGATCAGCGTGCTGCCAGGACGAACCACAGCGGCGGTCAAACCAGTCAAGGGCGCGCGCTGCTGCACGGCCTCGACCAGAATCTTACCCATGCGCCCAGCAGCGCCCATCACAGCTATACGTCGCATGCCGACTCCTTACAGATCGCCGAAGAAGCGCTTCACACCGTCGAACCAACCGGTGGTTTTCGGCGAGTGGCTATTGTCGTCGGCCAGCGAGCTGCGGAATTCTTCCAGCAGTTCGCGCTGACGACGGTTCAGGTTCACCGGAGTCTCGACCGCCACACGGCACATCAAGTCGCCCGCGCCACCACCACGCACCGGCGCCACGCCTTTACCGCGCACGCGGAACTGCTTGCCGGTCTGGGTGCCTTCAGGGATTTTCAGTTTGACACGACCGTCGAGAGTCGGAATTTCCAGCTCGCCGCCCAGCGCTGCGTCGACGAAGCTGATCGGCACTTCGCAGAACAGATGCTTACCATCGCGCTGGAAGATATCGTGCTCACGAACATTGATGACCACGTACAGGTCGCCCGTCGGACCACCCTGAGTACCCGCCTCACCTTCACCGGACAGACGAATGCGGTCGCCGGTATCGACGCCAGCCGGCACTTTGACCGACAGGGTTTTGTACTCTTCAACGCGGCCGTCACCGTGGCAGGAGTCGCACGGATCGGAAATGATCTTGCCTTGGCCATGGCAGCGCGGGCAGGTCTGCTGCACCGAGAAGAAGCCCTGCTGCATGCGCACCTGACCGATGCCACCACAGGTCGGGCACGTCGATGGCGAGGAGCCCTTCTTGGCACCCGAACCGTCGCACGGCTTGCAGTTGACCAGTGTCGGAACGCGGATATTCACCGACGTGCCGCGCACCGCTTCTTCCAGATTCAGCTCAAGGGTGTAGCGCAAGTCGCTGCCACGCTGAGCGCCGCCACGGGAACCGCCGCGACCGCCACCGAAGAAATCACTGAAGACATCACCGAAGATGTCAGAGAAGTTCTGACCACCGAAACCGGCGCCACCGCCACCCATGCTCGGGTCGACGCCGGCATGACCATACTGGTCGTAGGCCGCGCGCTTGCTGGAATCGGACAGTACTTCATAGGCCTCATTGGCCTCTTTGAACATTTCTTCCGACGCTTTGTCATCGGGATTACGGTCCGGGTGGTGCTTCATCGCCAGACGACGGTAAGCCTTCTTCAGGTCCGCATCGCTTGAGCCGCGCTCAACACCCAACACTTCGTAATAGTCACGCTTTGCCATAAGTCTTCTGCACTCTTGAGGACGTTCGACAAACCCCTCCTGAGGATCGCCAAACTCGTTGAGCCCCAATACAGGCCCGGACCCAACTCACGTCAATTCAACGATCCTGGTCTTTGTTTCTTGTGGTACTTGCGGCGCGAAAAGCAGGAGCATTCCCGGCCATACCAGCAACACACGAGGCTTGTCGCATGCTGTAAAAATTCGCGTATTCCAGATACGCCAACGCGGGAGCTAGCTCCCGCGCGGCGACATCCTACCAGTCACTGCCTAAAGGCAGTCAACCGGCCGACCAACAACTTACTTGTGGTCTTTGACTTCTTCGAACTCTGCATCGACAACGTCGTCAGCCTTCTCAGCCGATTCGCCTTGCGGGGCTGCGCCATCAGCTGGCTGAGCCTGTTCGGCGTACATCTTCTGAGCAACCGGAGCGGAGACTTTCGACAGCTCTTCAACCTTCGCTTCGATAGCAGCCTTGTCGTCGCCTTTGACAGCGGCTTCCAGAGCAACCACAGCAGCTTCGATCGCAGTCTTCTCTTCGGCGGTGACTTTGTCGCCCGCGTCGGCAATCATCTTGCGAGTCGAGTGAACCAGTGCGTCACCCTGGTTACGGGCAGCGGCCAGCTCTTCGAACTTGCGGTCTTCCTCAGCGTTAGCTTCGGCGTCACGCACCATGCGCTCGATCTCTTCGTCGGACAGACCGGAGTTGGCCTTGATCACGATCGACTGAGTCTTGCCGGTGGCCTTGTCTTTCGCACCAACGTGCAGAATGCCGTTAGCGTCGATGTCGAAGGTCACTTCGATCTGCGGCACGCCACGTGGAGCAGGTGGAATGTCGGCCAGGTCGAACTTGCCCAAGGACTTGTTCTGAGTGGCTTGCTTACGCTCGCCCTGCAGCACGTGAATGGTCACAGCGCCCTGGTTGTCGTCGGCAGTCGAGAACACTTGCGATTTCTTGGTAGGAATCGTGGTGTTTTTCTCGATCAGCGCGGTCATCACGCCACCCATGGTTTCGATACCCAGAGTAAGCGGGCTGACGTCGAGCAGCAGAACGTCTTTGACGTCACCAGCCAGAACAGCGCCCTGAATCGCAGCACCCATGGCAACAGCTTCGTCCGGGTTAACGTCTTTACGTGCTTCTTTACCGAAGAAATCGGTCACCAGCTTCTGCACCAGCGGCATACGAGTCTGACCACCGACCAGGATCACGTCGTTGATCGCGCCAACGTCCAGACCGGCGTCTTTCATGGCGATGCGGCAAGGTTCGATGGTGCGCTGAACCAGGTCTTCAACCAGTGCTTCGAGCTTGGCACGCGAGATCTTCACGTTCAGGTGCTTAGGACCGGTCGCGTCTGCAGTGATGTACGGCAGGTTGACGTCGGTCGACTGAGCGGACGACAGCTCGATCTTGGCTTTCTCAGCGGCTTCTTTCAGGCGCTGCATGGCCAGCGGATCACCTTTGAGGTTCATGCCGCTTTCTTTCTTGAATTCGTCAACGAGGTAGTCGATCAGACGAATGTCAAAGTCTTCACCGCCGAGGAACGTGTCACCGTTGGTGGCCAGAACTTCGAACTGGTGCTCGCCATCAACTTCAGCGATCTCGATCACGGAAACGTCGAAAGTACCGCCACCCAGGTCATAAACGATCACGGTGTGATCGCCCTTGGCCTTGTCCATACCGTAAGCCAGAGCAGCTGCGGTTGGTTCGTTGATGATACGTTTTACGTCCAGACCAGCGATGCGGCCGGCGTCTTTGGTCGCCTGACGCTGGCTGTCGTTGAAGTAGGCCGGAACGGTGATTACCGCTTCAGTCACGGTCTCGCCGAGGTAGTCTTCGGCGGTCTTCTTCATCTTTTTCAGAATTTCAGCCGAGATTTGTGGCGGCGCCATTTTCTGGCCGTTCACTTCTACCCAGGCGTCGTTGTTGTCAGCCTTGACGATCTTGTAAGGGACCATCTGGATGTCTTTCTGCACAACTTCTTCGTCGAAACGACGACCGATCAGACGCTTTACCGCGTACAGAGTGTTGTGCGGGTTGGTCACTGCCTGGCGCTTGGCCGACTGACCTACCAGAATTTCGCCATCGTTGGCGTAAGCGATGATCGACGGCGTGGTACGCGCGCCTTCAGCGTTTTCAATAACTTTTGCTTTGCCGTTTTCCAGCACGGAGACGCAGGAGTTGGTAGTCCCCAGGTCGATACCGATAATTTTGCCCATGTTAACTCTCCCGAAACTTTGGATTTTGTTGCCGCAGCAGTGGTGGCTAACTGCGGTAATACTTAAACGCTTGACTTCTAAATGGGGGCCTTGCGGCTAATTTCAAGCCTTCTCGTCAATCGACGGCGAAATTGGCGCAGGCGCCTTGCTGACCACAACCATGGCCGGACGCAACAGGCGACCGTTGAGCTGGTAGCCCTTCTGGAACACCTTCAGAACGCTATTCGGTTCTACGTCGGCGCTTTCCTGCATGGCCATCGCCTGATGCTGAACGGCGTTGAACGGTTCGCCATGCGGATCGATCGCTTCCAGCTGATAACGCTTGAGGGTGTCGTGGAACATTTTCAGCGTCAGCTCGATGCCTTCGCGCATCGGACGAATGCTTTCGTCATCCGGGTTCGACAGCTCGAGGCCGCGCTCCAGGCTGTCGACGATCGGCAGCAGGTCGCCAGCGAATTTTTCCAGGGCAAACTTGTGCGCTTTCTCGACGTCCTGCTCGGCACGGCGACGGACGTTCTGCAGATCGGCAGCAACACGCAGAGACTGATCCTGCGCGGCGGCCAATTGCTCTTCGAGCACTTGTACACGGGTCGCCAGGTCATCACCCGAACCTTCTGGCGCCTGATTGGCTTCTGGGTTTTGCGTATCTACTGTCTGTTCGTCAGCCATAGAATTCTCCTTTCAATTTCGTCCGCGAGCCTGACTCGCGCTTCTGCCCCGATATATGGGGCCGCAAAATCAGGCTTCAAGGGCTTTCAACCATTAACCCTACAAAAAAGTGCCACATTCTCATTCCTGAATGCGCTAAGCAGCTTTTGCGTTCAAGCGAATCGAGCTAAGGGTGGGCATTGTCAGCCCGAAACAAAACACTGTATAAATAACCAGACCTAAAGCCTGGGAGCGGCCTTTATGCTGGTGCACCTGTCCGTACACAACTACGCCATCGTTGAACATCTCGATCTCGAACTTGATCGCGGGATGAGCGTGATCACAGGGGAAACCGGCGCCGGCAAGTCGATCATGCTCGACGCGCTGGGCCTGACTCTTGGCGATCGCGCCGACAGCGGCGTGGTTCGTCCCGGCGCCGACAAGGCCGATATCCTCGCGACTTTCGATCTGGCCGACATTCCCGAAGCCAGTGCCTGGCTGGGCGAGCGCGATCTGGAGACTGATGGCCCGTGCATTCTGCGCCGGGTGATCACGTCGGAGGGCCGATCGCGCGGCTACATCAATGGCACCCCTTGCCCGCTGGGCGACCTCAAGTCGCTGGGCGAATTGCTGATCGATATTCACAGCCAACATGAACATCAGTCCCTACTGAAAACCGATACCCATCGGCGCTTGCTGGACGAGTACGCCGGCGCCACTGATCTGGCCCGCCAGGTTCAGCTCGCCGCCCAGCGCTGGCGCCAGACTCGCCAGGAACTGGAGCGTCTGTCCAATTCCGGTGACGAACAACGCGCGCGCCATCAACTGCTCAGCTATCAACTTGAAGAGCTGGAAAACCTCGGCCTCGGTGACAACGAGCTGGAGCAACTGGAGCAGGAACACAAAAACCTGACCAACGCCGAAACCTTGCTGGGCATTTGCCGGCAAGTGGTCGAACAATGCAGCGAGAGTGATTCCGGCAATGTGCTGAACGCACTGACCGCCAGCCTCAATCGTCTGTCGAGCGTGAACAACTCCGTCGGAGCCTTGGGCGAAGCCAGCAGTTTGCTGACCAGCGCGCAGATCCAGGTTGAAGAGGCGGTTGGTGAACTCAATCGCTTCCTCGATAACTTCGATGCCGATCCGGCGCGCCTGCAATATCTGGAGGAACGTCTCGACGCGATTTACACCCTGGCGCGCAAGCATCGGATTCAGCCCAACGAAGTGGGTGAAATGCAGCAGAAACTGCTGGATGAAATCGAAACCCTCAATGCCAACGACGAATCCATCGAGCGCCTGGGTGAAGAGCTGGCCTCTTACGCCCGCCACTATCAAGAGAAGGCTCGGGAGCTGAGCGATTTGCGCCATCAAGCCGCCGGCAGCCTCGCCAGTGCGGTTGAGCAGGAGATTCAGCGACTGGGCATGCCGGGCGGTCGATTCACCATCGAACTAAAGGCCAACAGCAGCGACGAGTTACTGCCCAACGGGCTGGAGCAGGTCGAATTGCTGGTTAGCGCCAACCCGGGCCAACCGCTGAAGGCACTGGCGAAAGTCGCCTCCGGTGGCGAGCTGTCGCGAATCAGCCTGGCTATTCAGGTGATCACCGCACAGACGTCCCGCGTTCCAACACTGGTGTTCGACGAAGTGGACGTCGGCATTGGTGGCCCGACCGCTGAAATTGTCGGCCAATTGCTGCGTCGTCTCGGCGATCGCGGTCAGGTACTGACCGTGACGCACTTGCCTCAGGTGGCAGCGCAGGGTCATCAGCATCTGTTCGTGCACAAGGTGCGTGGCGAACAGGCGACACACACCGCCGTCTCCAAACTGAGCAAGAACGACCGTATAGAAGAAGTGGCACGGATGCTCGGCGGCATTGATCTGACCAAGGAATCCCTCGCCCACGCGAAAAAAATGGTGGTCACCGCCAAGGTTTAGGAACGACGGAAAGCACGAAGGCGACCCTTGGGTCGCCTTCGTTCGTTTCGCGAATGTGAAATTCGCGCGACATGCTTACTTTTTCTTGCGGATGTACAGCACCAGGTTGTGATCCACCAACTCGACACCGTGCTCCTCGGCAATTGCCTTCTGGAGTTTTTCGATTTCCGGGCTGACGAATTCGACAACCTCACCGGTTTCCACGTTAACCATGTGGTCGTGGTGACCACTGTCGGCCAACTCGAAAACCGCATGGCCACCGTCGAAGTTGTGACGGACCACGAGGCCAGCCGCTTCGAACTGGGTCAGAACACGGTAAACCGTGGCCAGACCGACGTCCTCACCAGCTTCCATCAACGCCTTGTAGACGTCCTCGGCACTCATGTGGCGCTGCTCGGTGGAGTCGAGCATTTGCAGGATCTTGACCCGTGGCAGGGTCACTTTAAGGCCGGCTTTGCGTAGTTCGCTATTTTCAACCATGGTCAGCTTTCTCGCGATGCTGCTTCGCAGCTTCTCTTAATGCGGGTATGATCGGCGTTTACGTTGTCCCAGCCAAGATAGTGGAAGTCGCCCACCGATGCAAAACACCAAGCTCTTGCTAACCAGTTTCACCTTTGTGGGACTGCTCGCACTCGCCGGTTGTTCATTCCCCGGGGTTTACAAAATCGACATCCAGCAGGGCAATGTCGTCACGCAGGACATGATAGACCAGTTACGCCCGGGAATGACCCGGCCGCAAGTACGGTTTATCATGGGTAACCCCCTGCTTGTCGACACGTTCCATGCCGATCGCTGGGATTATCTGTACAGCCTGCAACCGGGTGGCGGTGAACGCCAACAGGAACGCATCAGCGTTATTTTCAACTCAAACGATCAGCTTGTCAGCCTGTCCGGTGACTTTATGCCGGGCGTAAGCCGTGACGAAGCCATTCTCGGCAAGGACAGTGGCACGACCGTGACCGCTCCTGCTGAAAACGCCGAGAAGCCAAAACCGGAAAAACCGGTCAAGCCAGGTTCCTTGCTGGATCAGATCCAGAAAGACGTCGATGGTGTGGAAACCGTTCCGGTTCCGACACCAGAGCCGCTGGACACCTCGCCGCAATAATTTGCGACGCAATAAAAAACCCGGAAATTCCGGGTTTTTTATTGCCTGCGATTTGGTTTTTACGCGTTTCGAGCCTTGGCTTCGGCAGCCTTGGCCGCACGCAAGCGTCGCACCTCTTTCGGATCAGCCAGCAACGGGCGGTAAATCTCGATGCGCTCCCCCGCCTGAATCACCCGCGTATCCGGGTCGGCAACCACTTTGCCGAAAATCCCCAGCGGACATTCCGCCAGATTAAGCTCGGGAAACTCGCTACCGATACCCGATGCACGCACTGCCGCCCGCACCGTGGCGCCCTCATTTACGCTCACCGAGCGCAAAACCTGACGGTCCACGGCGGCGTACACCACCTCTATTTCGATCACCGACTCAACCATGCATCTGCTTGGCGCGCTGGCAGAACGCGTCCACCAGCGTATTCGCCGCCTGATTGAACAGCGGCCCGAGCGTCGCGCGCACCAGCGGCCCGGCGTAATCGAACGACAGATCCAGGCTGATCTTGCAGGCCTTCTCGTTCAACACCTTGAACACCCACACACCGTGCAACTGATTGAACGGGCCTTCTTCCAGGTTCATTTCGATCGACTGCCCCGGCACCAGCGTATTACGCGTCACGAAATGCTGACTGAGCCCGCCCTTGGCTACGCCAACACTGGCGCGCATATGCTCCGGCGAGCTTTCCAGCACTTCCGCCGAGGAGCACCACGGCAGAAATTCCGGGTAGCGCGCCACGTCGTTGACCAGGTCATAGAGAAATTGCGCCGGGTACGGCAGCAATGCCGATCGTTGAATATGTGTCGTCATGTGAGCGTTACTTCCAGAGCTGAGCGGCAAACACTACAAGAATGCCGATGGGCGCCACGTAGCGCATCAAGAACAAAGACAGGGCGAACAGTGCCGGGTTGCGGATCGATAACTCGTCGCGTACCGCTTCACGCCCCATTACCCATCCGGCAAACAGCACAAAACACAGACCGCCGAGCGGCAACATGATCCGCGAGGTGAAGAAATCGATCACGCCAAAGAAGTCCAGACCGCTCTGCGCACCCCACTGGTAGAGGTGGAACATACCGCCTTCGTTCACGAAAAATTTGGCTTCCTTCCAGATATTGAAGGAGAACACCGTGCCCAGACCCACGAACCAGCAAGTGAAGGCAAGCCAGAAGGTCACCCACGCGCGGCTGACTTTAGTGCGTTCAACCAGATAGGCAACCATCGGTTCCAGCAAGGAAATCGCCGAACTCCACGCCGCGATCGCCACAAGAACAAAGAACACCACGCCCATCAGTTGTCCGAACGCCACGTTACCAAAGGCAAATGGCAGGCTGACGAACATCAGGCCAGGTCCTTCGCTAGGGTTCAGGCCGCCGGCAAATACAATCGGGAACAAGGCCAGACCGGCGATCAGCGAAACAAAGGTATCGAGCAATGCCACGCCGACAACGGTGCCCGACAACGATGAACTCTTCGGCATATAAGCGCCGTAGATCATGATCGAGCCGACACCGACGCTCAGCGAGAAGAACGCGTGCCCCATCGCCGGCAACAAACCGTCGAGGACTTTTTCCGGGTGGAAGTCGAACATGAAATGCACGCCCTCCATGAAATGCCCGGTGGTCATGCTGTAACCCAGCAATACCAGAATCATCACGAACAGCAGCGGCATCATGATGCGCAGGCTGCGCTCAAGCCCGGCGACCACGCCTTTGGCGATCACATACGCTGACAACAGCATAAAAATCGTGTGCCAAAGTGTCAGACGCCATGGATTGGAAATGACATTGCCGAAATAAGCACCGACCTGATCGGCCGTCGCGCCCTGGAAGTCACCGCGGCCCATGTCGACGATGTAGTCCAGCGACCAGCCGCCGACCACACTATAGAAAGACAGGATCAACAATGCCGTGATCATCCCGGCAAACGCTCCCCACGACCATTTGCCCGAATGCCCGGCTTCCAGCGCCAGCACCTTCAAGGCGTTCGCCGGACTTTGCCGGGCGCGCCGGCCGATCAGGGTTTCCGCGAGCATGACCGGGATGCCGATCAGCGCGATGCACGCCAGAAACATCAGTACAAACGCACCGCCGCCGTAGACCCCGACCATGTAGGGGAACTTCCAGATACTACCCAGTCCCACGGCCGAACCGGTCGCGGCGAGTATGAATACCCAGCGGCTAGCCCAACTGCCGTGGACAGAAACCTTGTCTGTCGACATCGTTTATCACGCCCAAGCGTTAGAAAAAGAGGCCGCATTGTCCGGGATTCACTCAACCTGCTCAAGCACGCAGCATCACCGTAGCCGACAGCCGTTTATCTCCATATAATGCCGCCCCTATGGCTAAACAGAAGAAACACCCAACAGGGACCATCGCGCAGAACAAAAAGGCGCGACACGATTACTTCATCGAGCACAAGTTCGAGGCTGGTCTGGTCCTGGCCGGCTGGGAAGTAAAAAGTCTGCGGGCAAGCAAGCTACAGCTGGTCGACAGCTATGTCCTGCTCAAGGATGGCGAAGCGTGGTTGCTCGGCAGCCACATCACGCCTCTGATGACCGCAAGCACCCACGTCATCGCTGACCCGGTGCGCACACGCAAATTGCTGCTCAACCGCCGCGAGCTGGAAAAGCTTGCCGCGATGGTGCAGCAAAAGGGTTACGCCTGCGTCTGCCTGTCCTGGTACTGGAGCAAGCACATGGTCAAGTGCGAGATCGCTCTGGGCAAGGGCAAGAAGGAATACGACAAGCGTGACACCGAGCGCGAGCGCGACGCCGGTCGTGAACTGCAGCGTGCCGTGCGCAACAAGGGCAAGGAAGACTAGTCTTCCCCCCTTGAAAGCAAAGATCGCAGCCTTCGGCAGCTCCTACACAGGAATTCGCATTTCCCTGTAGGAGCTGCCGCAGGCTGCGATCTTTTGCTTTAAAGAATTACATCCCCTTGCGCCGCTCCGCCCGAGCCATGCGCTGAACCTCCTGCCGCACCTCTTCCAGCACTTCCTGCACATACAAAATATGTCGGCTGGAAACTTCCCGCGCCTGCTCCGCACGCCCTTCAATAATCGCCAGATACAATTCCCGATGCTGCGTAATCAGCATGTCGCGGGTTTCCGTGCGCTGTTTGTACATGCCGCCAATGTTGGTCACCACGTTGCGCTTTAGCAGATCGAACAAGCCACGAATGGTGTGCAGCAACACCGCGTTATGACTGGCTTCGGCAATCGCCAGATGAAATTTCGCATCCGCCGCGCCCTCCTCCGCCCGACTCACTTCGTCGTGGCGTGAATAGCAATCCTGTAATTCTTCGAAGGCTGCGGTGAGCCTTTCACGATCGACATCAGTAGCGCGCAATGCAGCGTAATAGGCGCACGATGCCTCCAGAGTGTGCCGAAACTCCAGTAGATCGCGCTGCGCTTCGGGGTTGCTTTCGAGCAACTGCAGCAGCGGATCGCTGAACGTCGACCCGAGGCTTTCCACCACATAATTGCCGCCACCCTGACGACTGACCAGCAGACCTTTCGCCGCCAGTTTCTGAATCGCCTCACGCAACGACGGCCGTGATACGCCAAATTGTTCGGCCAGCGTGCGCTCCGCCGGCAGCCGTTCGCCGGACTTCAACGTGCCCTCAAGGATCATCCCCTCAAGTCGCTCGACAATATCGTCAGACAAACGGCGCTGACGTATCTGATCAAACCCCATAACTCATTTCTCCACGATCCCGACCGCTCGCCGGGCTCTCTATTCTGGCCTATCAGCGCCTTGCCGACACCTACCAGACGCCACTTGCCGAAACCGGATCAGATGCGATCTGCACCGCTTGTTCGACAAAAATTTTAGGGCGGCAAATTGACACACCGACATCAAGGCTTTTACCCTAGCCAACAGCGATTGTAAATTGGTCTTACCAATTATCCAAGAACGCTGACAGTGCCTGACCAACAACAATTAGGGGCCACCCCATATGCAAACCTGGCAACAGCTCTACAGCCCGCTCGGCAGTCTCGGCGTGTCCGCACTCGCGGCCGTCATTCCTATCGTGTTCTTTTTTCTCGCGCTGGCGGTGTTCCGCCTCAAAGGCCATGTGGCCGGGAGCATCACCCTCGCCCTGTCGATTGCCGTGGCGATCTTCGCGTTCCAGATGCCGGTCGACATGGCCTTCGCCGCCGCCGGTTATGGTTTCGCCTACGGTCTGTGGCCGATTGCCTGGATCATTGTCGCGGCGGTATTCCTCTACAAACTGACGGTCAAAAGTGGTCAGTTCGAGGTCATCCGCAGTTCGGTGTTATCGATTACTGACGACCAGCGCCTGCAAGTGCTGCTGATCGGTTTCTGCTTCGGTGCGTTCCTCGAAGGTGCCGCCGGTTTCGGCGCGCCCGTGGCGATTACTGCCGCACTTCTTGTCGGACTCGGCTTCAACCCGCTATACGCCGCCGGCCTGTGCCTGATCGCCAACACCGCACCGGTGGCGTTTGGCGCATTGGGGATTCCGATCATTGTTGCCGGCCAAGTCACCGGTATCGACGCGTTCAAGATCGGCGCCATGACCGGTCGCCAACTGCCGCTGCTGTCGTTGTTCGTGCCGTTCTGGCTGGTGTTCATGATGGATGGCCTGCGCGGCGTACGCGAAACCTGGCCGGCGGCACTGGTTGCTGGCCTGAGCTTCGCCATCACTCAGTACTTCACCTCGAACTTCATCGGCCCGGAATTGCCAGACATCACCTCGGCGCTGGCCAGCCTGATCTCGCTGACCCTGTTCCTGAAAGTCTGGCAGCCAAAACGCGCCGCCGGCCAACACATCGCCGGCGCCGTTTCCGCTTCGGTGGTGACCGCCAGCGTCGGCGGTTTCGGTCAAAAGCGCACTACCGTGGCGTCGCCTTACAGCCTCGGGGAAATTTTCAAAGCGTGGTCGCCGTTCCTGATTCTCACTGTGCTGGTGACCATCTGGACGCTGAAGCCTTTCAAAGCGATGTTCGCCGCCGGCGGTTCGATGTACAGCTGGGTGTTCAACTTCGCGATTCCGCACCTTGATCAACTGGTGATCAAAACTGCTCCGATTGTGGCTGCTCCGACCGCTATTCCGGCCGTGTTCAAACTCGACCCGATTTCCGCCACCGGCACGGCGATTTTCTTCTCCGCGCTGATCTCGATGCTGGTGCTGAAGATCAATTTCAAAACTGGTCTTACCACTTTGAAAGAGACCTTCTACGAACTGCGCTGGCCAATCCTTTCGATCGGCATGGTGCTGGCGTTTGCCTTCGTCACCAACTACTCCGGCATGTCTTCGACCATGGCTCTGGTATTGGCCGGTACGGGCGCGGCGTTTCCGTTCTTCTCGCCGTTCCTCGGCTGGCTCGGCGTGTTCCTCACCGGTTCCGATACTTCCTCCAACGCGCTGTTCAGTTCGTTGCAGGCGACCACCGCTCACCAGATCGGTGTCAATGACACCTTGCTGGTGGCGGCGAACACCAGCGGCGGCGTGACCGGCAAGATGATCTCGCCTCAATCGATCGCTGTGGCCTGCGCCGCGACCGGCCTGGTGGGCAAGGAATCCGATCTGTTCCGCTTCACCCTCAAGCACAGCCTATTCTTTGCAACGATTGTCGGCCTGATCACCTTGGCTCAGGCTTACTGGTTCACCGGCATGCTGGTGCACTAAACCTACAAGAAACACAGAAAAAACCGACACTGGTTCGTGATGCCGGCGTCAGCAATTCACAACCCGGTCTGTAAGGCTGCTGAAAGCAACGCTCTCTATATTCAGCAGCCGCCACAGACGGATAACCGGGCCCACCCGGAGACACGCCTGATGAGCGAGCTTTTTTACAACGCCGTGCCAAACGCGACCCGCGTGGCACCGCCACTGCCCGAACCTCGGCAATACCCCAGCGAAAAACCGTCGCGGGTCTACCTGTTCGGCACGTGCGTGGTCGACCTGTTCTACCCCGAAGCCGGGATGGACGCGATCCACTTGCTGGAGTGCGAAGGCATTCGGGTCGAGTACCCGCAAGGGCAGAGCTGCTGTGGCCAACCGGCCTACACCTCGGGTTACACCGAGCAGGCACGGACGGTAGCGCGCTCGCAACTGGCGCTGTTTGCCGGGGATTATCCGGTGGTGGTGCCGTCAGGTTCCTGCGCCGGCATGCTGCGCGAACATTACGCCGACTTGTTCAAGGACGAGCCGCAAACGCTGAAACAGATTCAGGCCCTCGCGGCCCGCACCTACGAACTGGCCGAGTTTCTGCTGTTCGTCTGCAAGGTGCAGCTCAAGGACAGCGGCGAACCGGTCAAAGTCGCCCTGCACACTTCGTGTTCGGCGCGCCGCGAAATGAACACTCATCTGCACGGCCGCGAGTTGTTGGCGCAGTTGAGCAACGTGGAACGGGTCAACCATGACCACGAAAGCGAATGCTGTGGCTTCGGCGGAACATTCAGCGTCCGTATGCCAGACATTTCCGGCGCGATGGTGGCTGACAAGACCCGTTCGCTGAAGGAATCCGGCGCGCATCAGGTCTTGAGCGCCGACTGTGGCTGTTTGATGAACATCAACGGCGCATTGGAGAAACAAAAAGAAGCGCTGCGCGGGCAACATCTCGCCAGCTTTCTGTGGCAACGAACCGGGGGTGCGCAATGAGCACTTCCGCGATTATTCCTACGGTCGCCGTAGAAGAAGATTTCCGCACCCGGGCACACAATGCCTTGGGTGATCAGCAGCTACGGAACAACTTCCGCACTGCCATGGACTCACTGATGGTCAAGCGGGCAGCCGCGTTCAGTGATCCCCATGAAAGAGAACATTTGCGCGCACTGGGCAATTCGATCAAAGCCCGCGCGCTGTCCAAGTTGCCCGACCTGCTCGAGCAACTGGAACAGAACCTGACCCGCAACGGTGTGACAGTGCACTGGGCGGAAACGGTGGACGAGGCCAATGGCATCGTCTTATCGATCATCCGCGCTCACGAGGCGCGGCAAGTGATCAAGGGCAAATCGATGGTCAGCGAAGAGATGGAGATGAACCATTTCCTCGAGGCTCGAGACATTGAATGTCTGGAGTCCGATATGGGGGAATACATCGTCCAGCTCGACCACGAGAAGCCTTCACACATCATTATGCCGGCGATCCACAAGAATGCCGGTCAGGTCGCGTCCTTGTTCCACGACAAACTTGGCGTGGAATACACCAAGGACGTTGACCAACTCATTCAGATCGGTCGCAGAGTCCTGCGGCAGAAATTCTTCGAAGCGGACATCGGCGTCTCCGGTGTCAATTTCGCCGTCGCCGAAACCGGCACCTTGTTGCTGGTGGAAAACGAAGGCAACGGGCGCATGACCACCACCGTGCCGCCGGTGCACATCGCCGTCACCGGCATCGAAAAGGTTGTGGAAAACCTGCGTGATGTGGTGCCGCTGCTGTCACTGCTGACCCGCTCGGCGCTGGGCATTCCGATCACCACTTACGTCAACATGATCTCCGGCCCGCGCAAGGAACACGAACTCGACGGCCCGCAGGAAGTGCATCTGGTACTGCTCGACAACGGTCGCAGCCAGGCGTTTGCCGACAGTGAATTGCGCCAGACCCTGAACTGCATTCGCTGCGGCGCTTGCATGAACCACTGCCCGGTGTACACCCGCGTCGGCGGCCACACTTATGGCGAGGTGTATCCGGGGCCAATCGGCAAAATCATCACCCCGCACATGGTCGGTCTGGCCAAGGTTCCGGATCACCCGAGTGCTTCGTCGCTGTGCGGTGCCTGCGGTGAAGTGTGTCCGGTAAAAATTCCTATCCCGGCAATCCTGCGGCGCCTGCGCGAAGAGAACGTCAAAGCCCCGGACAGCCCACATCAAGTGATGCGTGGTCAGGGCAGCAAGTATTCACGCAAGGAACGTTTTATCTGGAACGCCTGGGCGAAACTCAACAGCTCGCCAACCTTGTATCGACTGTTCGGCTTCTTCGCCACGCGCCTGCGCGCCCTGACGCCAAGCAACGTCGGCCCTTGGACACAAAACCACAGCGCGCCGAAACCCGCCGCCCGCTCACTGCACGATATGGCCCGCGAGCATCTGGCCAAACAGGGAGACCGCTGATGAGCGCCAAAGAAAATATCCTCGGCAAGCTGCGGAAAAGTCTGACCGGCACCACACCGATTGCCGACAACTTCGACGTCGATCTGGTGACGCAGCCTTACACCTACAGCGCCAAACAACGCATCCCGCAACTGCGCAAATTGATGGAAGCAGTGCACACCGAAATTCACCTGACCTCCGGCGAAGAATGGCCGGCCTTGCTCGCACAATCGCTGCGTGATCGTCAGCTGCCGAGCCTGTTGATCGCACCGACGACAGCGCACGGGCAGAAAATCACACAGCACTGGGCGAACAATCCCGAGCTGCCGACGCTGAAATCCTACGACCGGCCGATGGAAGAGTGGAAAGCCGAACTGTTCAACGACACCCCGGCCAGCCTCACCGGCACCCTCGGCGCGATCGCCGCCACCGGCAGCCTCATCATGTGGCCAACCCGCGAGGAACCACGCTTGATGAGCCTGGTGCCGCCGGTACATTTCGCCCTGCTCAAGGCCAGTGAAATCCGCGACAACTTCTATCAGGTGCAACAGGAATTCGAATGGGCGCAAGGCATGCCGACCAACGCGTTGCTGGTGTCCGGCCCGTCGAAAACTGCTGACATCGAGCAAGTACTGGCTTACGGCGCCCACGGCCCGAAAGATCTGGTGGTTCTGATTCTGGAGGACCAATGACGCTTCCAGCGAACTTTCTGCGTGATGCGCAGCAACTGATTCCGGCCGAGCGCCGCTTTGATGATCCGTTATCGACGCTGGCCTTCGGCACCGATGCCAGTTTTTATCGACTGATTCCGCAACTGGTGATCCGCGTCGAGTCCGAAGATGAAGTGGTGGCGCTGCTGAAACTGGCTCAACGCGACCATGTCCCGGTGACCTTCCGTGCGGCCGGCACCAGCCTGTCCGGTCAGGCGATCAGCGATTCTGTTTTGATCGTGCTTGGGGATAACTGGAACGCCCGCGAGATTCGCGACCAAGGCATGCAGATTCGCCTGCAACCGGGCGTGATTGGCGCACAAGCCAACGCTTGGCTGGCACCGTTCGGGCGCAAGATCGGCCCGGATCCGGCGTCGATCAACGCCTGCAAGATCGGCGGTATCGTCGCCAATAATGCCAGCGGCATGTGCTGTGGCACCGCGCAGAACACCTATCACACGCTGGCCGGGATTCGTCTTGTACTGGCCGATGGCACGCGTCTGGATACCGAAGACGCTGCAAGTGTCGAGGCATTCCGCGTAAGCCACGGCGATCTACTTGAGCGCTTGGCGACATTGGGCCGCGAGACCCGCGCCAACGCCGAACTCGCCGCACGAATCCGCCACAAATACCGTCTGAAAAACACCACCGGCCTGTCGCTCAACGCCTTGGTGGATTTCGATGAGCCTGTGGATATCTTGAGCCACTTGCTGGTCGGCTCCGAAGGCACCCTCGGCTTTATCAGCGCGGTGACCTACGACACGGTGATCGATCACCCGAACAAGGCCTCGGCGCTGATCGTGTTCCCGGATGTGGAAACCTGCTGCAACGCCGTCACCGTACTGAAAAGCCAACCGGTGTCCGCCGTAGAACTGCTGGATCGGCGCAGTCTGCGCTCGGTGCAAGGCAAACCGGGCATGCCCGCTTTCGTACAACAGCTGTCGAACAATGCCTGCGCGCTGCTGATCGAATCCCGCGCCGCGTCTTCCACTTTGCTGCAGGAACAGCTGGCGCAGATCATGGCCTCGCTCAGCGGTTTCCCTGTGGAAAAGCAAGTCGACTTCACCGAAGACCCTGCCGAGAACGCCAAGCTCTGGGCGATCCGCAAGGACACCTTCCCCGCCGTCGGTGCCGTGCGTAAAACCGGCACAACGGTGATCATCGAAGACGTGACCTTCCCAGTCGAACAACTGGCCATTGGCGTCAATCGCTTGATCGAACTGTTCGACAAACATGCCTACGACGAAGCGATCCTTTTCGGACACGCGCTGGAAGGCAATCTGCACTTCGTCTTCACCCAAGGCTTCAACAATCCGGAAGAAGTCGCACGCTATCAAGCGTTCATGGACGACGTCGCGCAACTGGTCGCGGTGGAATTCGGTGGCTCGTTGAAAGCCGAACATGGCACCGGCCGCAACATGGCGCCGTTCGTGGAATTGGAATGGGGCAGCGACGCCTATCAACTGATGTGGCAGCTCAAACACCTGCTCGATCCGAACGGCATTCTCAACCCGGACGTGGTGCTCAGTGAAGATCCGCAGATCCACCTCAAACATCTGAAACCGCTGCCGGCGGCCGACGAGATTGTCGATAAGTGCATTGAGTGCGGTTTCTGCGAGCCGGTTTGCCCGTCGAAGGGACTGACCCTGAGCCCGCGCCAGCGCATCGTCATCTGGCGCGATATTCAGGCGAAAAAGCGTGCAGGTGTCGACACCACCGAACTGGAAAAAGCCTACGAGTACCAAGGCATCGAAACCTGCGCCGCCACTGGTCTGTGCGCGCAACGTTGCCCTGTAGGCATCAATACCGGTGAGCTGGTGAAAAAGCTGCGTGGCCGACACGCGACGCATCAGAAAACCGCCGACTGGATCGAAGGAAATTTCGCCAAGACCCTGCAAGGCGCACGCTTCACCCTGCACGTGGCCAACGGCGCGCGGATGATGCTCGGGGCGCCGCGTCTGGCGAAGCTGTCGGCAACCATTACGCGGCTGTCCAAAGGTCAGGTGCCGCTGTGGACGAATGCGATGCCGCAACCGGAGAAAGCCATTCGCTTCTGCCCGAGCGCGTCAGATGAACGCCCGCGCGTGGTCTATCTGGCTGCTTGCGTGTCACGAGTCATGGGCCCGGCGGCAGGTGACAAAGAGCAAATGTCGCTGTACGACAAAACCCGTGGGCTGCTGGAAAAGGCCGGCTACCAAGTGGTCTTCCCGGACAATCAGGACAACCTCTGCTGCGGTCAGCCCTTCGCCTCCAAGGGCTACGCCGAACAGGCCGAGCACAAGCGTCAGGAGCTGATCAGCGCCCTGTTGCACGCCAGTCGCGGCGGACTCGATCCAATCTATTGCGATACCAGTCCGTGTACGTTGCGACTGGTGCAGGACGCAGGAGAAACCCGTCTGGATCTGTACGACCCGGTGCGTTTCATCCGTACGCATCTTCTTGATCGACTGGACTTCACTCCGCAAGAGGCACCGATTGCCGTACACGTGACCTGCAGCACGCAGCATCTGGGCGAAAGTCAGGCGTTGATTGATCTGGCGCGCAAGTGCAGCAACAACGTGGTGATCCCGGAAGGTATTCATTGCTGCGGGTTTGCCGGCGACAAAGGCTTCACCACGCCGGAGCTGAACAGCCACTCGCTGCGCACGCTCAAGGATGCGGTGCAGCATTGCAGCGAGGGGATTTCCACCAGCCGCACCTGTGAAATCGGCCTGACGCAACATGGCGGAATCGACTACCACGGGCTGGTCTATCTGGTGGATCGAGTGACCCGGGCGAAGGCCTGCTGAAGAAAAATAGAACCCTTGAGTTCGACTGTAGTCCACAGAATAACCCCGACTGATCGGGGTTTTTCTTCCATACGGTTGCCCGTCCTGACGGCCAGCGAAGTCTGGACCCACTCGGTTCAAGGAGATACACATGAAACGTTCTGTACTGTTAGGTCTGTTCGTTACTGCATCGATGATGGCGTCCACTTCGTTTGCTGACGGCAAGCCTGCCGACCTGTGTGATGCCAATATTCAGACCATTGAGAATGGCAAGGGGCAGCTGTCATCAAATCCGGAACTGACTCAGCGCGCTGAAACCAGTGTGGCCAAGGCCAAGGCGCTCAAAGCTCAAGGCAAAATCGACGATTGCATTGCGGAAACCTCGCAAACCATCGTGGAACTGCGCAAATCCACCGGCACCAATAACTGATCAGCGTCCCGGCCAACCTTCGGGTTGGCCTTGCGGGCCGATTGGCGTACACTGCACACGCTTGTTGCTCAAACAGATGTACTGAGCAATGAGTTCGGGGCCGTTTAGGATTCGACGCCGGTTGCGAAACTCTAGGTGCATGCCGACTTGGTAACAGAAGTCGTAAATCCACTGTTGCAACTACTTATAGTTGCCAATGACGACCAATACGGTGTTGCTCTCGCTGCTTAATTGCAGCTGACAATGCTCCTGGTACCTTCGGGTCCAGCAATCATCAGGGGATGTCTGTAAACCCAAAATGATTGTCATATAGAACAGAATCGCCGTGCAGTACGTTGTGGACGAAGCGGCTAAAACTTACACAACTCGCCCAAAGCACCCTGCCCTTCGGGTCGCTGAGGGTTAACTTAATAGAAACGGCTACGCATGTAGTACCGACAGCGGAGTACTGGCGGACGGGGGTTCAAATCCCCCCGGCTCCACCAACTCTCAACGACAAAGCCCGCCAAGTGCGGGCTTTGTCGCATCTGGCCGCCCCATCCAGCCCCTTCCGCCAAAAACCAATCCCTCCCCACACACTTCAATGCTCATGCCGATGATGCACATCCGGAAAATGCGCATGCCGATGCCGCATCGGCGTATGCACATGCGGATGACTGTGCGGCTCCGTTCCATCCCACTCAAACCCGTGCGTATGCTGGTGATGCTCGTCGTGTGTGTGGCGATGATCATGCTCGAGCAGTTCATGCTGATGCTCGTGAGTATGGTTCTCCATCAGATGAATCCATACCCCCACGGCCATTAACGCTGCAGCGAGCAGGAACATCAGCGACACCGACTCGCCCAGCAGCAGAATCGAGATAGCAGCGCCCAGAAACGGTGCGGTGGAAAAGTACGCGCCGGTGCGCGCACTGCCCAGCCCGCGCAGGGCGAGGACGAACATCACCAGGCTGACGCCGTAGCCGAAAAACCCGACCAGCAGGATGGGCACCAGCGTGGTGGCCGCAGGCATTTGCGTGCCGATGAGCAAGGCCAGGCCGCAGTTGACCAGACCGGCGACTAGGCCTTTGCTGCCGGCGATGAACAGTGCGTCCGAGGCAGAGACTTTCCGCGTGAGGTTGTTGTCGATGGCCCAGCAAAAGCAGGCGAAGGCGACGGCGAGCGGCCCTGTCCAGTCCTGCGCCGAAACGGCCTGTTGCGGCCAGGACAACACGACACCGCCGGCCACGATGGCGAGCATGCCGATCACGATTCGCCGATCGGCATTTTCCTTGAACACTAGCCACGCCAGCAGCGCCGTGAGCACTGATTCCAGATTGAGCATCAGTGAGGCGCTCGCGCCGGACGTTCTGGTCAAACCGAACATCAATGCCACCGGCGCCAGCACACCGCCGAAGCCGATGGCACCGATCAGCCACGCCCATTCGCCGGTGCCGAGTCCCGAACGCTGCCAACCTCGATCGCGGACAAAACGCAGGACGGTCAAACCCATCCCGCTGCCCAGATAGAGCAACCCGGCCAATAGAATCGGCGAAATCTGCACCCCCAACAGCTTGGCGAGTGGCGTACTGGCGCCAAACAACGCTGCCGCAACCAACGCGTAGAGCACGCTCACATTCATGATGGGATCACTCGCTCGGGCCGATGAAATATTGGCAATGATCATGGCAAAACTCAGGTGAGAATTATGTGAACGGTTTCCTGATGGATCAAACATCCAACGCTGGCCGCCCCTCCAAGCACACACTCAAATCCAGCAACATTTAATCCGTGTAATCCAGGACGCTGGCTCGACCCAACCTCTATGCTGCAAACATCGAGATGCAACGGAGTTAAAGATGAAGATCTGGATCGCCGCCACGCTGGCTGCACTGATTTCCCTGCCTGTCCACGCAGCAGATGCTGGCGCTGTGCGCGTCGAACCGATCGCTTTCACAACCAGCGCGGAAAGTGTCCAGCGCAAACAGTCGATCAAGGGTGACCAAACGGCGGAGTACCGATTCAACGCCAGGACCGGTCAGATGCTCACCGTCGATTTCAAACCATCCAACACCTCCGCTTACTTCAACATTACTGCCAAGGGCGCGGATTACGCACTGTTCAACGGCTCGATCATGGGCAATCACTTTTCCGGCTCCTTGCCTTCCGATGGGGAGTACACCGTTCAGGTATACCTCACGCGCAATGCGGCACGGCGCAATGAAGTCGCCAACTATGCGTTGTCTCTGAGGCTCGCCATTGCCGATGCGGTGGACGGGACGAAACCGTTCGAGCAGACATTGGAATTGCAGGGCATCCGCTTTCACGTCAGCCGTGAACAGGCCGATGGCCAACCCGTTTTGCGCATTGAACCCAAAGGCCTGGAAATCGACAACAGTGCGATTACCCGGCCGCTCAAGGGCGATATCGTCCGCGCCGAGATTGCCGACCTGAACAACGACGGCTCGCCCGAAATCTACGTTTTCACCCGCATTCCCGGACGCGGCATGCCGGGTGAGTTGATCGCCTATTCGGCCAACAACAAAAAATCCCTGAGCGAAATCTACCTGCCGCCGGTCAGCGACAATCCGAAAATCGCCGAGGGCTATCAGGGCGAGGATTCGTTTGCGGTGGTGGAAAACGCCTTGGTGCAGCGCTTCCCGATATATGACAGCACTGACGCAGGCGCAGGCCGCACGGGGAAGATGCGCCAGGTTCAATACACGTTGGTGAGGGGCGAGGCCGGGTGGGTTCTGCGCGAAGATAAGGTGGCGGAGTATTGAGTTCCCGTCACCGGACCACACGTCTTGAAATGACTATCCGTGATCACCGCGACTGCCGTTTGGTTTTATCGCCACACTCGCCTTCCCACACCGAACGTCCTAGGAAAATTCCCGCAACACGCGTCGACTTTGATGAACTGGTGGACAGTTCCTCAGGACGTTACCCTCCACGACCACTGCCAACCAGCGGACGGTTTGGCAGCCGCAACTGCAGTGAATGTTCACTCCACGGAGCTACGTCATGAAAAAGACCCCACAACTTTCGCTGGTTGGCTCGGCACCTTCCGACGCGCCCGCTTCCAGCACCCAACCTCAGTCGAACACCGCCGCACGCACCGAGGCGACCCGTCGGCGGCGTAGCGTCCCGCTCAATCAACTCATCAAGGTGCGCGACGATGTCGACACACTGACCCTGCTCACCCACGCCAGCGAGATCCTCGACTCCCTCGTCGCCATCAGCGCAAACCTTGCCGAAGAGTTCGATGGCTCCAAACGCCATGTGGCGGTGGCAATGAAGCAACTGAGCGCACTGGCCGAGATCCTGGTCTGCCGGGCGCGGGACAATCTTGACCCGCAGGGACCGCAAACCTGCGGGCCTGAAACCCGCCATTGACGGGTGAAACTGTACGAGTCGCCCCGTCGTTCGGGTGAGCATCGGCCAACGCCGAGCCGCCCATCGAGATGAATTTTTCTTCACTGCAGCTACGCGGCCAAGCCTTGTACAGTCCGCTCGCTCATTCAAGAAACTACGGTTCGCCCGCGCTCCTGCGGGCTTTTTTTTGCCTCGGACTTACCGCGTCAGCCTGTGTAGGGCTTGCTCTTCCACAGGTGACTGCGCCAACCTGCCGGAAGATCCCCTACTCCGGAGCATCCGATGCCGCTGTTGACCCTGCCCTGCCAACGCCTGACGCTCGCGATACTGGCTCCGGAACAAGCCGACCTTGAAAGCCAGTTCTATCAACGCAACCAGCGTCACCTCGCGCCATGGTCGCCCATCCGCACCACCGAATACTTTTCCACCGAGCAGATTCGCCGACGCCTTGAAATACAGGCAAGTGCATTCGAGGCCGGGCTGGCCATGCACTTCGCGCTGTTGACCCCGGATGGCCAGCAAATGATCGGCGCCTGCAACTTCAGCGGCATTATTCGCGGGGCCTTTCAGGCGTGTTATCTGGGTTATCACATCGACGAGGCCCAACAGGGTCAGGGCTTGATGCACGAAGCGCTGGAGACCGGTATCTCTTACATGTTCGAGACCCAGAGCCTGCACCGGATCATGGCCAATTACATTCCCGGCAACGAGCGCAGCGCTCGCTTGCTTGAGCGCCTGGGTTTCGAACATGAGGGTTACGCCAAGGCGTATCTGAACATTGCCGGACGCTGGCAGGACCACGTGCTGACGGCGCTGGTCAACTCGAGGTTCGAAACGCCGGAAAAACGCTGGTCGCGACAACTGGCCTGAGCTTCACAATTTGTTCAGGATTGCCGACGTATGCTCAGGCTCCCGCCACTTCCGGTTGCCTGAAACTATGTCGCGTGCCGTCACTTCACTGTTTCTGCTTGCCGCCCTGCTGTTTTTCTTCGCGCTGGGTAACCACCAATTGCAAGGCTCCACCGAGGCCCGCGTCGCCGGCATCGCCATGGAGATGCATCTGGACGACGACTGGGTGACGCCGCGCCTGTTCGGTGAACCGTTTCTGGAAAAACCACCACTGAGCCTGTGGCTGGACGCTGGCGCGATGCGCGTATTCGGCGTTTCACCGTGGGCCGTGCGACTGGCGTCGGCGGTGGCCGGGCTGCTCAGTGTGATGCTGCTGTACGGCATGTTGCGCCGCTTTGAACGGCCGAAGATGATTGCCTGGACGGCGGGCATTCTGCTCGCGACCATGGCCAGTTACTGGAGCAATGTGCGCGGCGTCGGTGAAGATGCATTGCTCGCCCTCGGCGTGACCACGGCGTTGCTGGCCTTTTTTCAGGCGCAACGAGCATCGACTCTCGGCAACTCGTTGTTGTTTGTCGTCGGGATCGCCATCGCTACATTGAGCAAAGGTGTGCTGGGGCTGGCGATGCCGGGGGTGGTGATTTTTGCTTATCTGCTGGCTGACAACCTGATGGACAAGCGTCTGAAAATCACCGATTGGCTGTGGCCGGGCTTACTGACCCTGGTCGGCTTGATTCCGCTGCTGATCTGGCTCGTCATCCTCTTCCAGCACGGTGGCGCGCAGGCCGTCAAAGAGGTGCTGCTGACCAACAGTGTCGGGCGCTTCAGCGGTTCGTTCGTCGAGGCCGGGCACTACGAACCGTTCTATTACTACCTCGCGAAGCTGCCGGAAGCCTTCCTGCCGTGGAACATTCTGGTGTACCTGGGGCTCTGGCATTTCCGCAAACATCTGAAGGCCAACCGCTACTTGCTGTTTTTCAGCCTGTGGATCGTTGCGCAGTTCGTGATGCTGACGTTGGCGTCGAGCAAGCGCACGGTGTACCTGATGTCGATGACGCCAGCCGCAGCGGTGATCGCGGCAGAATATGCAAGCGTGTTGTTCGAACGATTGAAGCAGTACGAATCCGCCAATCGATTCGTAGGCCGAATCGCCCGTCACCGTCAGACACTGGCAGTGGGTGTGTTCACGCTGGTGATCGGCAGTTACCTCGCCGCCGCGCAATGGGCCCTGCCCCACGCCGACAAAAAGCTTTCGTTCCTGCCATTGAGCACAGAAATTCAGACACTGCAGACCGCCGGGCATCAGGTCGCACTGTTTCAGGCCAATGAGCGGATCGGTGGCGCGACGGTCTTCTATACCCAGCAAGTGCTCAAAGGGCTGGATACCGAGGCACAGTTGCGAGACTTCCTCACGGCCTCGCCCTCGCATGTCGTGGTGATGGCCGGCGACAGCGAACCCGCGCGCCCACTGAAAGTACTCAAGACCATGATGGTCGGGCGTCAGGCGTATTACTTCGTCGGCTATTGAGCCCTGTGCAGCCCATAAAAAACCCGCCGATGATTGGCGGGTTTTTCATTTCATCCGAACGGGTTCAGAGAGAGACCTCAGGCTGAGCACCGAAAGCTTTCTGCTCACGCTTGCCCAGCACCGGCACATCCAGCCGCGCGCGTCCGTAGAAGGCCAGCGCTGTCAGCAAACACGCCAGCCACACGAAGATTCCGGCCCAGAAGGTGTGGGACATGTAGTGCCAGCCTTGCAGGACACGAGTAGTCCCATACACGCCCCCCAACAGCAGAGAGCCCCACAAGATTGCACTGGAAAACCGCCATTGATAGCGCCGCGCCACGAAATACAGCGCCAGCATGGTGAAGCCACCCGACGCATGACCACCCGGCCAGCACCGGCCACTGCCGGCTTCATGGAACAGTTGAAAATTGCTGTACCACTCAATGTGGGCCATTTTCCCGCCGTACAGCGTGGTCTCGATCGGGCAGTAAACGCTGGTGTGGGATTTGAGAAAGTGAATCACCCCCGTACAGACCGCAAATGCGACCACGACAAACAGAAAATCCCTACGGTGATCAGCGGTAAATCGCAGCACCGGCGCGACTTTGCTGCGCTCCAGCATTGCACCGAGTCGCGGACGTTTGTGCGAATTGACCAACGGCCAGACCACCGATAGCAGCGCGCCGATCAGGGCGATTTCCGCCGTCCAGTTCGGAATGATCCGCGCCCATTTATGCGTGAGCTTTTCGAAAAAGTGGATTTTGTCGAGCGGGAAGGTCTGGGTCAGCGGATCGAACAGCAGGTTGCTGAAGGCGATGTCGATTCTGGTCATGTCGAACATCAGGAACACCAGCGCCGCGCAGGCCAGCGGAATGCCGAAGTTATAAACGTAGAAACGGGATTTCATCGGGTGGTCACCGTGCGCCAGTCGGAGGCTTCAATAAAGCCGAGCATCTTGGGAGCCGCCGGTCTGGCAGCGGAAACAAACAATGACGAGCCATAACCCATGTCCGAGGTCGGCACTTTGAGGTCTTTCTCGATTTGCGCCATGCATTCGCTGTGGGTCACCAGGACCAGATTGCGACCGGGAACCTTGTGGGCGAGCGCATCCTGCAACATGCGACCCCGGCAGTTGATCAGCCAGTCGTCACCGCTGGCGGCATGGTTGAACATGTAACCGGCGGTCTGCACCGTGCGCATCGACGGACTGTTATAGATGTCGGCGTTGTTCAGGCCCAGTTGCTCGAACTGCGCACCGACCGCCACCGCGACACTGCGCGAGCGATCGGTGATGCCGTCATTACCGCTCAGGCACGCGGCTTTGGAGTGATCGCAACGCTCGACGTGACGCACCAGGACGATCATGTCGCCCTTGGCCCACCCCGCTGCCAACGCTTGTGCACCCGCTGTATTGCCGTGGGCCAGATCCGGCACCGCCGCCGGCGCCAGTAACCACAGGGTTAGCGGGATCACCAATACCGATGCCGCCAACACCACCCAGGTGTTGCGAAAACGCGCCAAAAAGCTCAGATCTATCGCGCGTTTGACGCCGAACAGACTCAGTCTCAATTCCACAAAAACCGCCTCGCCACTCTGCATCACGGGTTCATTCGATGCGGTGAAGGTACAGAGGCGCGCGTGGGCAGCCAGTGAAACCCATGTGAAAAAAGTCTTGGACGGGCTTGTTACAAATTCTGTCGGACAAAAACCTTTCAGCTCTCGGATTTGCGGCCGATACAAACCTGCTAACACCCTTGCTGGCTCAAAAAAACAACAATCTTCCAGCCTAACCGACGACAAGAAACCCAACGTTTCTGGAGGATTTTTGATGAATAGCTGGTTCGGCAACATCAGCGTGAACATGAAACTGGGCCTGGGCTTCGGCCTGGTGCTGGCCCTGACCTGCGTGCTGGCCCTGACGGGCTGGACCAGCCTCGGCGGCCTGATCGACCGCAGCAACTGGATGAGCGACATCACCCAGCTCAATGCCGGTCTGACCAAACTGCGCGTGGTGCGCCTGCAATACATGCTGACCAATGGCGATGAAACCGCCGCACAGAATGTGCAGACCACCCTTGAAAGCTTCGCCGCCCAGCAACAGGCGCTGATCAGCAAATTCAAGAGCCCGGAAAACGTCAAACTGCTCAAGGAGCAGGCCGCGACCATCGCTGAATACCAGACCTCGCTGAATAAAATGCGCAATGCCTACCGCACCGGCAACAGCGCCCGCGACAGCATGAGCGTGAGTGCAGAGACCGCGTACAACCAGATCGAATCGATCAGCAAACGCGTGCAGCAGATGGACATGAGCGAGCAGCGTTTCGAACAGTTCCAGGCGATCACCGCCGCCAAGGAAGCGTTTATCCTCGCGCGCTACGAAGTGCGCGGCTATACCGCCACCACCAATGCCGACACCGAGCAGAAAGCCGTTGGCCAACTGGATGTAGCGATTGCCAGCCTCAAGCAACTGAACGTGCATTTCGCTGATTCTCAGCAAGACGCGCTGCGTCAGCTGGAAACCGCACTCGTCAACTATCGCAGCGCGTTGATGGCCTATAAAAACGCCAACACCGACGCCGTGCAGGCCCGTAAGGAAATGACCGATCAAGGTGCCGCGATCGTTACCACCAGCGAACAGCTGTATCAGATCCAGCTTGATCGCCGTGATGTAGAAAGCGCCCAGGCACGCACCTTCCAGTTGATCAGCACGCTGCTGGCACTGTTGGTCGGCGTGATTGCTGCGGTAATCATCACCCGTCAGATCACCCGTCCGCTGCAAGAAACCCTGGCCGTGGTCGAGCGCATTGCCAGCGGCGACCTGACCCAGAACGTTACTGTCACCCGCCGCGACGAACTCGGCGTGCTGCAACAAGGCATCGCCCGCATGGGTGTGACCCTGCGTGACTTGATCAGCGGTATCCGCGACGGCGTCACCCAGATCGCCAGCGCTGCCGAAGAACTGTCCGCTGTGACCGAGCAGACCAGCGCCGGTGTGAACAGCCAGAAAGTCGAGACCGATCAGGTCGCCACCGCCATGCACGAGATGACCGCCACCGTGCAGGAAGTCGCGCGCAACGCCGAAGAAGCCTCGCAAGCGGCCGCCGCCGCTGACGGCGAAGCCCGTGAAGGCGACAAAGTGGTGAACGAGGCCATCGCGCAGATCGAGCGTCTGGCCAGCGAAGTGGTGCGTTCGACCGAAGCCATGAGCGTACTGCAACAGGAAAGCGACAAGATCGGCAGCGTCATGGACGTGATCAAAGCCGTGGCCGAACAGACCAACCTGCTGGCACTCAACGCTGCAATTGAAGCCGCGCGTGCCGGTGAAGCCGGTCGTGGTTTTGCCGTGGTTGCCGATGAAGTTCGTGGCCTGGCTCAGCGCACGCAGAAATCCACCGAAGAAATCGAAGGCCTGGTCGCCGGTCTGCAGAACGGCACCCAGCAAGTCTCGGCGGTAATGAGCAACAGCCGCGCCCTGACCGACAGCAGCGTAGCGCTGACGCGCAAGGCTGGCGCATCACTGGAAAACATCACCCGCACGGTGTCGAACATCCAGTCGATGAACCAGCAGATCGCCGCCGCTGCCGAACAGCAAAGTGCAGTGGCTGAAGAGATCAGCCGCAGCATCATCAACGTGCGCGATGTGTCGGAACAGACCGCAGCGGCGAGTGATGAGACGGCAGCGTCGAGTGTTGAACTGGCGCGTTTGGGTGGTCAATTGCAACAGATGGTCAGCCACTTCCGCGTTTGATCCTGATTTCGCGCTGAAGCTAAAACCGCATCGCGAGCAGGCTCACTCCTACAAGAAATGGCGTTGATCACAGATTATGTGAACGACGCCAATCCCCTGTAGGAGTGAGCCTGCTCGCGATTTTTTATGACTGACCGCCTAACATTTCAACTACGCAGCGTATAAAAAACTAACCGGCACTTCAAAATGTGAGCATATATCTGACAAATGCGTCGATGCTAATCCTAAATTTCTGCATTCGAGCAAAGCTCACCCGTCAGCGCCAAACTCACCGCTAAGCCTGCAATACTTTAATTAACCCAAAACATACAAAACTAAAATCCAACGTATAATTCATAGCCTACAAACAAAAAAAACAAGAAACCAGCACCACATTTAAACCGCCAACGCAACGTAATCAAATTCAGAGTCGGCTTCTTTAATCTTACGAAGTCTAAACTCGGTCATTTCAGCAGTATTTCTAAATCCTGCCACACCAGCAAAATGCGTATCCGGGATAACAAACTCATGTTCAACAAGTATACTTTTTCGACAAGCACCCTTTTCTTTATTCAGCAAATAACAAGCATGCGCAGTTGTGCCGGTCCCAGCAAAATAATCAAGAACCACCGCATCAGGCGGAGAGCAACAATCAATCAAATCCTTAATTAGACCAATTGGCTTTGGAGTTTCAAAAATCTTCTCCCCATATATAAGCTTCACCTCTCTCGCCGCCTTATCATTCAGATATTCTTGCTTATCCAAAATACTACGAATTTTAATCCTCTTATTCGCAGACGAATAGTTCTTAACATATACTACGCCCTTTGCAGAGGCATAAAGCTTCCAACTTTCAGACTCAGCCTTCTCCCTTCCCCACAGCCAGCGCCTTTCTATACCCTTTGAATCACTGGGCCACACTTCAATAAGATCCTCTCGGATTTTTTTTGTATAAACCTGACCGTCCTGCGAATAATACAGCGGATAAAACATATTTGGTCGATCTTCACGCCTGCTTGCGTCACCCTTTTTACGAAAAAGCCCATCAATCTTATACTTCCCATGCTCATCTTCTTTGTCATATCTCTCTAAATCAGAATCTTCAACACCTCTGAGCGCAGCCTTTTGTGTCTTACCATACAGAAGTACATACTCATGATTAACAGCCACATTGGCTTTTCCGCCTTTTCCATTCTTACTTCGACACACTATCAGACTGGAAATAAAATTTATCTCACCAAACACCGAATCCATCAAAATCTTTAGATATGGATACTCATAATCATCAATGCTAACCGCAATTACTCCCTGATCATTTAGGAGCATCTGCGTTGCCACTAGCCTCGGTAGCATAAACGCTAACCAATCATGATGCTTTGACCAGATACTCACATCTCGCCGTTGTCTTTTATCATGATAAACAAAGCTACTACCCGTATTATAAGGAGGATCTATGTAGCAAAAATCAACCTTTAAATGCTCTTTCTGCAACAACCAACCCAAGGCTTTTAGATTGTCCGACTTCAAAAGCAAACAATCCCCTTCATCTACATGAGCTGGATTTAGTCCAAATAACTCCGTCGGCAGCTCCACCTCTCCCAACCCCAACTTTTCCGCGAGCTCCTTTATTCGCGACACAAGCATGTTTGTTTTCAAAATAATTAACCATATCAAAACAATAATTAATATTAACACCCTCAGCTAGAACATGGCGCCTGATTATTGCCTCTAAAATTCAACGCCATCTGTACGGATTTTCATCCCGTCCTACACCGAATGCGCTTGCTCTACGTAGGAAATCCCTTCACACCGATATCGTGTGATGGCATTCTGACCTCCAAATCCAAGGAGCGAGCCATGATCCCTCAGGAAAAAATCTACAGCAATGATACATCTACTTACACTCAACGATCGGTCAGAGCTCGCATAGAAGCTCTGTTCCTCAATAACCTCGGAAAAGTCGTGACGCGTCAGCAAATTATTCGCGCTGCTACGAATCCAGAGACCGGGATTGAGCCAGAGAACTGGCATCAGCGCCTCTCAGAGCTAAGGACTGACAGTGGCTACACGATCCTATCGAAGCGTGACTGGAGTTTGCTGACACCTGAAGAATATGTCATGCCTCACACCGATAGAAGAGCCGAAGCCGCGAGGAGGGTTCTTCCCTCGTTAGCTTGCTGGCAAGCGGTTCTAGCTCGAGCAAATCATCAATGTGAATGGACTGAAGATGGGCAAAAATGCAACCTCGCTCCGGGAGATATCGATCCTATTGGAGGGGGAACAGTTAGATTAACTGCGGATCACATGGTGCCTCACTCAATCAACCCCGCTTCCGATCCCGATGACCCAACGAAATGGCAAGCCTTGTGCGGGAGACACCAAGTGATGAAAAAAAACTACTGGGACTCCAGTAGCGGCAAAATAAACCTCATTGGCATTCTTCAGTCAGTGAGCAAAACTCAAAAGCTTGAGGCACTAGATTTTTTGACCATCTATTTTAATCAGAAAAATAATTAGTCTATTTTTACCTTGCTACAAAAACAGGAGTTGCTCTCAACTGGTTATTTCTGTCGCCCTGAGAGCACTTCTTTTGAAAGGTGGGCATGCATCACCCAACAAAAAAACTGAGCAGTTATAAAACAACTAAGGCTGACCTCCTGCTCCTTAGCCATTTAATCTTTCAAGTTAATACAAAAAATCCGGGTAAAGTCATTCAGGCAAACATTAAAACATGCTACTTAACAACACACTGCGTTACGCCCTGATGTCCACACAATCTTGCGCCTTTGCCTACAGCTACGCCAGAATTCGCCAGCTTGTGCGATTTAGTGGTCAGCAGTAACTTCAATCGGGTCACTGAGCTCGGGGTTATTAGGGCGCATAACCTGCGCACAGCTGCCACCTCTTCTTATTGGTAGAGAAACTGTGCTGGCTCCTAATCCAAGACCCAAAACTACGTTCAAGGTAACGCCAAACCCGCCGACCACAGACCCGGCATCCCGCTACGAATCACCAGACTAAAAAAATTCAACGAAGCCGCCGAACGCGCGCTCTACCACTACGCGGCCCACTGACCGCGTAAATCATGGCCGCGCCTTACACGCCCAACACGCTTTATCAAACCAACCCCGACGCCGACACCGAGTCACTGCTGGCCGACGCCAGCGAATCACTCGGTTCGGCCACCGTCATACTCAACAGACACGTGGCCATGGTTGAAGGCACCCATCGCTAAACGCTGCAAGGTATCACCCAGATCGTGATGATCGCGGAGCTGGCGGCTAATCGAATGTTGGACAAAGTCGTACCAACCGAATAGTCAGCGCTCCTATTGGAGCAGAGCTTGCTCGCGAAGGCGATAGCTCAGCCCTCGATGTAGAGGGGGCTCCCCTTAATGCGGGAGCTGCCGGAAGTTGCGTTTTTGATTCTGGCTTCTAATAATAAAAAGCAAGATCAAAAGATCGCAGCCTTCGGCAGCTCCTACATGAAGGTATTCTTCAGCGCGTGCGCATTTCGAGCATCAGCAATCTGGAAAATCCATAACCCTGGCTTTTTCCTGCCGTGAAGGCAAACCAAGGTCGATCCCTCCGACCGAGGAAAAGCGCTGGCGAATCCGGCTACCCAAGCCTCCAGCGCTATCCCTTCTAATCAATGCTCGCCCCAGAATCATGCGAGCTTCTTCCTCGATGGAATTTCCGTTCTGGGCCGCGTTAATCCGTAACTGATCCATGAGCGGACCATCAATATTTCGAATTGTGATGCTGGCCATGATGCCTCCTGCTATCAAACAAAAATCATTGATCGAGACTAACATCCATCCGCCCAAGAACAGCCAGCGTAATCACTTACCGCGTCCCACGCTGCCGCAACGCCGACGGCATAAAATACGCATCCTCCGGCACCGGCTGCGCGAAATCCACCGTCTCCGCTTCTTCGTTATCGAGGTTCTGCACGTAGTACCGGCGCGCCTGCAAATCGTGGAACACGTCCAGCGCACTCCACGTCGTCGGCAGGTCGTAGAAGTTTTTCAGGTAGGCCATCGACACCCGCCACAACTCCCCTCGCCCATCGTATTGATCGACCAGTGCCGCGCCCCAGCTGTCTTCATCGAGAAACAGCACACGCTTGGAATAGATATGCCGCGAGCCCGGTTTCAAGTTGCCTTCCACCACCCAGACCCGGTGCAGTTCGTAGCGGGTGTATTGCGGGTTGAGGTGGCCCGGGGTGAGCAGTTGCGCGTATTTCACCTCGGGGCTGGCGACTTTGTAGTTGTTGTAGGGGATGTAGATTTCCTGTTTGCCCTTGAGCTTCCACTCGTAGCGATCCGGCGAACCGTTGAACAGGTCGGTGTCGTCGGCGGTGCGCAGGCCATCGGAGGATGCGATTGGCGTGTCGTAGGCGAGGTTCGGTGCGCGGCGCACGCGGCGTTGGCCGGCGTCGTAGATCCAGGCCTGGCGTGCGTCCTTGAGCTGATCGAGGGTTTCGTGCACCAGTGCGGCACCGCCGGCCAGTCGCGCCGGGCTTTTCACGAAGGCGAGGTAGTAGAACAGGATGTTTTTCAGGTCGGCGAACTGGCCGTTCGGGCGGTAGTAGTTGAACAGGGCTTCCTGCTGCGACGTCACCAGCGCGAAACTGCCGTTACGTTGCACTGGCGCTTCGGAGGCGCGGCGCACGACATAGATGCCGCGATAACGGGTGATGTGGTTCCACAGCACTTCAACGCCGTCCTTCGGCACCGGGAACGGTACGCCGCCGTAAGCATCGGAGAAACCGCTACCGCCTTCGAGCAGCTTGGCCGAGGTGGCGTTTTTCAGGGTGTTGTCGTACAGCCACTGCGGTGCCGAACCGGATCGACGGGACGGATAGATCGGCATCTGGAAGGTGTCGGGGTAGCTGTTGAACAGGGCGATCTGGCCGGGACTGAGGTGCGCTTTGTACTGGTCGAGATTGGCTTTGGTGATGGTGAACAGCGGTTTGTCGGCCGCGTACGGATCCGGGTGATGCTGGCCCGGTTTGTAGCCGGCCGGGGCTTGAGTGATGCCGCCGGTCCACGCGGGGATGGTGCCGGCGGCGTTGCCGGCGCGCTCGGCGCCCATGGGGGTCAGGGTGGTTTTCAGTTGTTCGGCTTGTTGTGGGGTGGTGGCGGCCAGTGCGGTGCCTGCGGCCAAGCCTAAAACAAGCCCTAGCGAAGCCTTGGTCAATCTTGAAGTGCGAACCATGATCTTCTCCAAAGTACAAAAACCTGTGGGAGCTGGCTTGCCAGCGATTGCGGTGGGTCAGCCACCATTGATGTCGAATGTGCTGCCGTCATCGCGGGCAAGCCCGCTCCCACAGGGGGACGGGGTGCCGCAAGATTTGCTCCGGCCAATCACAAGAAATACTTGAGGTTGAACCCGACGTTGTCGCGGTCGCGGATGCCGTTGTTCTGCCCGCCGCCGTAGAACTCGGTGTATTGCAGTTCGGCTTCGAGCTTGTTCTGATAGTTGGCCTTGATCCCCAGCGTGTAAGCCTTGCGACCTTCGATGGTGTTGCCGGCCTGATAGCTGTTGCCCTCGAAATCGTCCTTGTAAACGATGTAGGGCGAGACATTGACCCCGGCGTACACGTCGTTCCAGGTGCCGTTGAGCATCGCCGTGTAGCTGTAGGAATTGCGGTTGACCTGATCGTCGCGATCACCGCCGGAGACATACGAATAGTTACCGGTGCCGGCGTAATAACGTCGGCTGCCGTCATACGCGGTGTATTGCAGACTGCTGCCGCGCAGGTGTTCGGAGGCCAGTTCGAAGATACCGAACAGCGAGTCGAACGAGGCCGTCGGGCCGAAGTTGTAAATGGTGCCGAGCGAGGTGTTGAACGCTTCCACACGCTCGGCGTTGTTGATCTCGCTGTTGAGATTGACCATCTGCCCGCCGACGTTGATCGACCGGCCCGTCACCGCCACGGCAGCACCGTTGGCCAGGTCGCCGATCAAATCGTTGGTCGCCGCAACGCCGATTGGCAGGTTCGGCCGATAAGCAATTTCGCCGAACACCGAGGCCTCGCCCAGTGTGGTGTTGAAGCTGAAGCCGTACATGCGAATGTCTTCGGCATAACGCCGATGCGCCTGGATATTGCCCATCACATCAGCGGTGGCCAGACCGTTGGCCAGCGCCCCGGCCTGACTGCCGGCGACACCGGACAACAGGTTGCTCAGGGCATCCATGTCGATGCCTTTGTAGCCGCCGAGATCGGCAGCGATGGTCGGTTCCTTGGCGTGGTAATTGACCATGTACAAGCCGAACTCGGTGCTGTTGAGCTGTTCGGCGATGTAGCGAAAGGCAAAACCAAACTGGCCATCGTTGCGCGCGTTGTAGTCCTTGCCGATGCTCGCCACTTTCAGTGTGTTGCCGTAGGCCGGCGTCACGCCGTTGGCGTACAGGCCAGTGGTTTGCAGGGCGGAACTCAGCAATGGGTTGTTGCCCAATGCGCTGTACAAACCGATGACGTTGCCGAACCCCGGCACCGGTGTATCAAGCGCCGTACCGCTGAAGTTGTTGTAACCGGTGTTGCCGCCGTCGGCGAACAGGTCGGTTTGCGAGTAGAAGGTGCCGACTGGGTCGATACGGGTTTCCTTCCAGTTGGTCTGGTAGAAACTCTCCATGGTCAGTGAATCGGTCAGGCCGATGTTGAAGCTCAGCGCCTCGACCGGCACCAGCACTTCCTTCACTTCCGCGCCGGGTAAGCGGTACTTGGCGGCGTCCACCGGGTTGGTGGTGTTGATCCCGCCGCGATAGAAAATCCCCTCGCCCCAGTTGAACACTTGTCGACCGACGCGGGCCGTCACCGGCATCTGCGCAACGTCCCAACTGCCATGCACATAGGCGTCGAGCATCTCGATACGGCTGCCGGCGATGTCGCGGGTCTGGCTGGTGAAATGGTTATCCTGCGGGTAGCTCTGGCTCGGCTGTGAAGGACTGTTGTTGTCGTAGTAGTCGTTGCGTTTGTCCATCAGTTGCGTGTCGTAGAACGCGGTGCCGCGCACGAACACACCGTAGTTCTGATAGTTGGCTTCAAGCTCGGAGGTGATCTTGTACACCTCGGAAACCAGCCCGGTATCGAAGTTGCGATTGCCGTCGTTGGTGTTGACGTCATCGTTAGTCTTGTCGCGGCCCTGCACCCGCCACAAACGACCGTAGGACAAGGTCGTGTCGAGGGAGCCGGTGACCTGCTTGTCCATCAGGCTGAACTCCACCGCGTGCGCCGCATCGACTGCGCACAGTTGCAGCAGACCTGCCAGGCCGACACCGGGGAGCGCCGCGCCGGTCAGGCGCAATCGAGTGTTGATCATGTGTTCCTCCTTCCCTGTTTTTTATTGTTTTGTTGTCCTGCCGCGAGGGCTAGGGCGCCAATCCCGCGCAGACGTAGATTCGGCTGTGCGAGCCGAAATGCCTCAGTAACTTGAACAGTTGCTGATTGAGTGCTGGATGGTCGAAATCTTCGCGATGCAGCTGATTGCCGCTGCTGAAATCACTGGTAGTCGGTGCCGTCTCAAGCCACTGCCCGATGGCCTCGTCGAACGCTGCGGAATCGTTGACCGACTCGGCACTGACCACTTCGCGCAGGTAATCGACCGAGTACGGCGGGTAGCTTTTGTCCTGAGCCACATCGGTGTAAGCCGCGAGCATCGGGTGCGGCTGACCGGCGCGCAGCAAGCGCCGCAGCCAGGTCGACTGGTACTTCTCGACTTCCATATGCCGAGTGGCGACGCGCTCGATGGAGGCTTGTTTGTCCTCAGCGAAACCGGCGATGGCCTTGCCTTCCAGCAGCAAAAGACTGGCGAGATCGACGCCGGGCAAAGGCTTGGCGTGATAGGGCTGGGTCAGGTCCTGAATATGGTGCAGGCCCCAGCCGAGAAAGCGATAACCCCAATACGGATGACCACTGGCAAACGCCAATCGCGCCAGGCCCATGTATTGATACGCGCGCCAGTCCGGCCAACTGCGTTCGAGGAAACCGGCAGCGGCGTAGACCACCGCGCTTTCATGGAAGAAGCCCATGTGGAACGGCGCCTGCGAGCTGTACTGGAAACGCGCATCGCCGAACGGTTGCGGGCCGAAACCGTACAGCGCGCCGACGTTGCCAGGGTTGTCGCTGAACAGATTGATGTCGTGGCCGTAATCCGGTTCGTCGGCGGCGCTGGCGAGCACGGCCAGCGCTGCGACTTTTTCGTGCTCGGCGATGACGATAAAGCGCTGGCGATTCCACGGTGACAGGGTTTGCTCGACCATGACTTGATTGGCCTGCAGATGCTCACGTTCGGGCAGGTCTTTGCCGGGCAATGGCTGGATGACCATCGCCAGATGAATCTCGGGGTTGATGCGCAACGCGGTGAGGAAGTCGTGGCGCAGATTGTCACTCGGCACCGCAGGCAATTTCAGGTTATCGGGGCGTGGCGGGTACTGAGCGAAGTGCTCGCGGGCAAAGCTTTCCTGTTGCTCCAACAGCGCCAGCACGGCCGGGTATTGCTCGGTGAGAAACTGCTCCAGCGGCTCGACTTCCACCGGTGGCGCATCGCGCAACGCCGGCAGATCCTGCAACGCCAGATAGCTGCCGACCGTATGGTTCGACCAGCCCCAGGCGCTCGGGGCCGTTGCACAAAGCAGCAACAGGAGGAAGGTCAGCTTCATTGCTTTTCGTTCTTATTGGAGGTGCCGTGGGGGATGAGCCTAACAACCGACCCCGCCGCTGACACTGTCCGATCTCACCAGAAAAAGTCTCCGATGGCGCCACATCGAGTCGCAATACGGTCCCTGTAGGAGCTGCCGAAGGCTGCGATCTTTTGATCTTGTTTTTTAAGATCAACGTCAAAAGATCGCAGCCTTCGGCAGCTCCTACAGGGAATTTGTGGTGGTCAGCTAAGCGGGGTAACCGGTGATTTTGCGGATGCTCTGGTACAGCGGTTTAAGCTGGCGGTACATGCGCAGGTAGACCTCTTTGTACAGTTGCTCGTAGATTTTTTGCGCATCGGGTTGTGGGGTGAAGACAGCCCCTACTCTGGTCATTGAAGCGATGGCTGTAGGGAAATCCGCATGCAACCCCACCCCCACCGCACAACAAATCGCCGCGCCCAGACCCGACGCTTCATACACGTGCGGCCGCTCCGCCGGCAGGCCGAAAATATTCGCCGTCAATTGCATCGCCGCATCACTCTGCGAACCACCACCGGCAACGCGCAGACGCTTGACCGACACCTTCGAACGCCGCTCGATATTCTCCATGCCCTGGCGCAAGGCATACGCCAGCCCTTCCAGAATCGCCCGGTAAATATGCGCGCGGGTGTGCACATCGCCGAAGCCGATCATCGCGCCTTTCGCCTCGACACCCGGCTCGCGAATCCCCGGCGACCAGTACGGTTGCAACATCAGGCCCATCGACCCCGGCGGCACCGCCTCAACCAGTGCATCGAACAACTGCTCCGGCTCGATGCCCTGCTCTTTGGCCTGCTGCATCTCGCGCAACCCGAACTCGTTCTTGAACCAGCTGACCATCCAGTAACCGCGATAAATCATCACCTCGCAGTTGAACTGATCCGGCACCGCCGATGGATACGGCGGAATCAACGGGACGATTTCCAGATAACGCGAACGGGTGCTGGTGATCGTCGCCGTGGTGCCGTAGGACAGGCACACCGTAGCCGCATCGACCACGCCGGCACCGACCACTTCGCAAGCCTTGTCGGCGCCTGCAGCAATCAGCGGCAAGCCTTCGGGAATACCCGTATGGCGAGCGGCCTCGGCGGTAATGTGGCCGAGTGTTTCACCGGGTTTATGCAGGGTCGGCAATTGCTCGGGCCGCACCGCCAGTGCCTGCCATTTCCAGTCACTCGGCGCGGCCCATTTCAGCCGTTTGAAATCGAACGGCAGGTAGCCAACGCAACAGCCGATCGAGTCGACAAAGCGCCCGCACAGTCGATGGGTGAGAAACCCCGAGAGCAGCAAAAACTTGTCAGTCGCCGCCCACACATCAGGCTGATGCTGAGCGATCCAGTTCGCCTCAGCCTGGGCACGAAAGTAATCCACAGTGCCCTGCGCACCGACCAGTTTGAACAGCCAGCCCCACGGTCCCTTGATGCCGCCCTCGACTTCGCTCTGACGCTGATCGAGCCACAGAATCGCCGGGCGCAGCGGTTTGCCCTCGGCATCGACATTGATCACTGTGCCGCGCTGAGTGGTCAGTGACACGCCGGCAATCTGCGAGCGATCGATGCCGGTTTGCGTCCAGACCTGCTGACACGCCTCACCCAGTTTCGCCCAGTAATACTCCGGATCCTGCTCGGCCCAGCCCGGTTGCGTCGAGTAATACGCCTGCAACTCGACCTTGCCTTTGCCGAGCAGATTGCCCTGCAGATCGAAGAGCAGCGCACGCACACTCTGGGTGCCGTTATCGATGGCCAGCAGGTAACGCTTGTTCGGGTGGTTATCCATGGAGCTCTCTTCAAGGGGCATCAAGGCGTGGCATCCGGCAAACCATGATGGCGTTGCCACAACGCCCGATAACGCTGAGTTTCCTGCTGCCAGTGATCGGCGCTCCAGCCCAGTCGCGGCTGGCAGAGCTGGCGGATGGCGGCGAAATACTCTTCGCCACCGCGCGGCAACAGCAGACCGAGACGCGTGCGGCGCAGGAGCAGATCGTCGAGGTGCAGAACCATTTCCGACTCACAGGCGAAGGCCAGTTCGGCCCACAGCGTATCTGTAGCGCCGACCGTGTCATGACCGATCTCCCTGAGCAGTTGCGCCAGCCTTGGCAAGTCGTGCCCATGTCGCCCGGCCAGACGTCGCCACTGATGGCTGCTCAACTCTGGAATCGCCAGCGCAGGGACAGCGGCAAACACCGGCGCGGCGTCATCGACGAACGGACGTTCGAGCATGGCCGCGCAGGCCTCTAACACTTCGATGGCTTGTGGACGAAACGTGGTCAGCTTGCCGCCGGCCAGGGTCACGCAACCGGGCTCCTGCCACAGCACATGTTCACGGGTTTCGTTCGAGGGTTTGTCTTGATGATTACCCGCCGCACTGCCGACCACCGGACGCACGCCGGACCATGTCGACAGCACATCCGAAGCACTCACTTGCGCGCCGGGAAATTGTTGCGTGCAGGCGGCCAGCAGGTAGTCGAGTTCTTCGCCGCTGATGCTCGCGCTCTGATCCAGATCCTCATGGTGATCGAGGTCCGTGGTGCCCACCACCGTGGCGCCCTCCCAAGGGAAAACAAACACCGGTCGCCGATCACGCTCATGCAGAAACGTGAACGCCTGCGCCACCGGCAGACGCCAACCCGGCAGCAACAAATGGCTGCCGCGCAACGGTCGCAATTGCCGGGGTGCCTCTGCCGGACGCAAGCGTTCAGCCCACGCACCCGTCGCCACGGCGAGCACGCCACAGTGCAATTGCAGAGTCGCGCCGGCCTCGCAATCTTCGATCTGAACGCCGCAAACACGGCCGTTTTCTCGCAGCAAATGTTCGACGCGAACGCCATTGACCACGACAGCGCCATCGGCCCGCGCTTCGCTCAACACACGCATCACCAACCGCGCATCATCAGTCAGCGCGTCGACGAAACTGGTGCCGCCGAGCAAGTCACTTTCCCTCACGCCCGGCGCCAGATATCGGAGCTGTTGCGCATCATGAAAACGATGGCTGCGTCGTCCCGCCAAAGCGTCGTAAACGCTCAGCAAGCCACCCAACACCCGAGGTCCGGGAAAGCCGCCGCGATAGTGCGGCATCATGAAACTCATCGGCTCGACCAGTCCCGGGACTTCATCAAGCAAGCGCTGGCGCTCGCGCACCGAGTCGCGGGTCAGGCGCCACTGGCCCTTGGCGATATAACGCAAACCGCCATGGACCATTTTCGATGATCGGCTGGAGGTGCCCCAGGCAAAGTCGCGCTGCTCCAGCAACAGGCAGCGCCAACCTCGGCGCGCCGCTTCACGCAGAATGCCAGCGCCGCTGATGCCGCCGCCGATGACGATCAGATCCCAGGTTTCCTCGGCCAGCGTCGGCAAAATCTGCTGGCGCCATGCGGCGTTCCAGTCCTGATTCATGGCCGTCATTCCGGCAGCAGCGTGCCGGGGTTGAGGCGCCCGGCCGGATCGAAGTGTTTGCTCAGCGCCTGCAAGGTATCCATCGCCAGTGCGCCCTTCTCCCGTAGCAGATACGGAGCGTGATCCTTGCCGACGCCGTGCTGGTGGCTGATGGTGCCGTGGTTGTCGACGATCGTCTGACTGGCCGCGTGTTTGAGCGCTTTCCAGCGCGCCAGCGTCGCCGGGTAATCCGCTGCCGGGCGAAACACGTAAGTGGTGTAGATGCTCGAACCTTCGCCATAGACATGGGACAGGTGGGTGAACACATGCACGCGTTCGCCTTCGGCGGCCAAGGCATCGCGCAGGCTGTTTTCGACGAGGTGGAGCAGGTTGTCGACGTTGCTCCAGTCGGTAGCGGTTTCGAGGGTGTCGACCACGTAACCGGCGTTCCATAGATTCTCGCGCAGGTAAGGGAAGCGGAAACGGTTCTGCGCCCATTTCTTGCCGAGCAAGGTGCCGGTGAACACACCGCCGAAGGCTTTGAGGTGTTCTCGGGCCTGCTTCAGCGACAGCGCATTTTGTCGGCGATTACCGGTCACGCCGAAGGTCAGCAGGCATTTGCCCGCCCCTGCGCCGCGTAGGTTCAGGTACTTTTCCAGCCAGGCGATTTGTTGCGGATGACCGGCCAGTGCCAGTTGTGTTTCGGTTTCCACGGCGTTGGACAGGCGCAGCATCGACAGCGGTACGCGCGCCTGAGCCAATTGGCGGATGGCGCTGAGTGCCTGCGGCCAATCAGGTAGAAACACACCGTAGAAACGCTCATCGGCGGGCAAGGCGCTGACCCGCACCTTGACCTCGGAAATGATCCCGAAACGGCCCTCGCAACCAAGCACCACTTCGCGCAGATCAGGTCCGGCGGCAGAGGCCGGGAAGGTTGGAATGTGCATCGGCCCGGCGAACGTTTCCAAAGTGCCGCCAGCAAATAACTGCTCGATCCGGCCATAGCGCAACGACTGCTGACCGCTGGAACGGCTGGCGACCCAACCGCCCAACGTCGACAACTCCCACGACTGCGGGAAATGCCCCAGCGTATAGCCCCGCGCACGCAGCTGACTTTCCACCTGCGGGCCACTCGCACCGGGACCAAACTTCGCCAGCAGGCTCTGTTCGTCGAGGTCGATCAGGCGATTCATCCGCGCCAGCGACACCGTCACCACCGGCCGCGCAGAATCCGGCGGATTGATGTGCCCGGCCACAGACGTGCCGCCGCCATACGGGATCAGGCACAGGTCCTGCTCGTGAGCCAGCGCCAGCAATTGGCGAATGTGTTCAGCGGTCTCGGGGAACGCCACCGCATCCGGATAGTTGCCCAACGCCCCTTCGCGCAACGCCAGCCAGTCCGGCAGGCTCTGGCCCCGGGCATGCAGTAAGCGGTCGTGGGCATCGACGCTGTACAAGGTGTGCGCCTGCAACCGCGAGGCCGGTACGCGGGCCAATGCTTTTTCGAGCGAAGCATCGGGCAGCGCGCGCCCCTCGCCCAGTCGTTCATGAAGAAACTCCGCGCCCTGGGCCGGCAGTTCGACCACCGTGCTTGCCTCTCCCCAGCCGTTCCAGCGTCGCATGCGTGTGTCCTTTTAACCGTCGGATCAGTGATATTTCAGGCCCCCATACTAGCCAGCGGCCGAAAAGTGTCACGGTCGCATCCGGCCAGTTCGTGTAGCCAATTGAGTCAAACGTCGCGCAAGCGTCAGCCATTTACTTTAGTCGGGGTTTCAAATTACCTTTCAGGCTATTCGTCCGCCTCCGCCGCCATTGATCAAAGGAATGGGATCATGCAATCGCTGGGCTTCACTTCAGTTCCGCCACTGCTCAAGTACCTGCGCCATGCCGAACAGCTGGGCATGGCCATCGAGCCGGCGTTGACGGCAGCGGGTTTGCAGGCGCAGCAGTTGAGCGATAACACCCTGCGTTTGCCCGGTGAAGCGCATGAACGCTTGCTGGATTATTTCTGCGAACACTCGGGCGATCCGCTGTTCGGGCTTAACGCGGCGAATTTCGTCCTGCCCAATTCGTGGAGTGTGCTCGGCTACATCACCATGAACTGCGCGACGCTGGGCGATGCGATGAGCCGGATCATGCCGTTCGAAAAACTGGTCGGCGACATGGGCGTCAGCCGCGCCGAGGTACTGGATGGCCACGTGCATCTGATCTGGACGTGCCGTTATCAGCGTCCACGGATTCGTCGGCATCTGGTGGAAAATGTGCTCGGCTCATGGCTGCAATACGCACGCTGGATCGCTGATACGCAGATGTCGCCGGCCGCTGTCTGGCTCGAACATGCGTGCCCGGCCGAGGCTACGCCGGCACAGTACGAAGCGTTTTTCGATTGCCCGGTGTTGTTCGATCAGCCGTATTCGGCGCTGGTCGTGCCGCTGGCGTATTTGCAGTTACCGTTGCGTCAGGCCGATGCGCAATTGCTGCGCACACTGGAAGAACATGCGCTGGGGTTGATGGCGACGCTGGAGGATGCGTCGCTTGAGCAGCAGGTGAAGAACATCCTGCGGCAGTTGCTCAAGGAGGGTTTGCCGCGCAAGGAGCAGGTTGCCGAGCAGTTGAGCGTTTCCGTGCGGACGTTGCAGCGGCAGTTGCATCAGGCGGGGACGTCGTATCAGCAGATTCTCGATGATTTGCGCCAGGAGCTGGCTGAGCATTATTTGCTCAATAGCACGTTGCCGATTCAGGACATTGCGCAGTATCTGGGGTTTACCGAACCCCGCTCGTTTCATCGCACGTTCAAGAGTCGGCGCGGGATGCCGCCGGGGGAGTTTCGGCAGATGCATCGCGGGTGATTGTTCCGGCCTCATCGCTGGCAAGCCAGCTCCCACAGTGTCCGAGTCGTCCACAAAATCGATTGCTTGCACGTAAACCTGTGGGAGCTGGCTTGCCAGCGATGGCGTCAGTTGCAGCACCCGATTCCTACAGGCAAATCTTCGATACTTGAGCGTAATAAACATCCAGCATTACAGGTGTTTAAAGACACTCAGCGTTACGCGAAACAGCCCACAAATCCTTGCGCCGTAACCTACGCCTAAGCCAGAATCCGCCGGCTTGTGCGCCCAGGGCTTGCTGCGTAACTTCAATCGGGTCACTGATTCCCAGTGATCGGGTTTAGTAGCCCGGATTAGTTGACTTACGGTTGCACAAGAATCATCCAGTCGGGCTTTCGCTTGCACTTGATGGTAGCTGTGCGCATGGCATCTTCGGGTGCGCCGGATCTTGAGTCTTCTGCCGGTCTACTAACTTGCGCACAGCTGCCACCCCTCTCGTTTAGTAGCGAGATGGCTGCGGCTCTTCTGGAGAAAGACTCAATGTTCAAAGTAACGCCAAACCCACCGGTCACCGACCCGGGCTCCCCGTACGAATCCCCCGACTCAAAGAAATTCCACGAAGCCGCCGAGCGCGCCCTCGACCATTACCTCGGACCACCAACCGCCGAGATCATGGCCGCGCCCTACAAACCCAACAAGCTGTACATGACCGACCCCGAAGCTGATACCGAGTCGCTGCTGGTCGATGCCAGTGAAACCCTCGGCTCGGCCACCGTGATGCTGCATAACCACGCAGCGATGGTCGAAGGCACGCACCGCAAAACCCTGCAAGGCATCGCTCAAGTGGTGATGCTAGCGGAGCTGGCGGTTAATCGCATACTGGACAAGTTAGTGCCGACCGAGTGACGAAAAAGCCCGCTGTCAGACCTTGGTGGTTCGGCAGCGGGCTTTTTTGTCTGGGTTGCGATTTTTCCCCTCACCCCAGCCCTCTCCCGGAGGGAGAGGGAGCCGACCGAAGTGTCTGGCGTTGTACATCGACCTGAACGACCGAGTCGATTATGGATTCAGCAAAGCATATTCAGGTCGACGTAACTCGAAAGCATCCCACAATCAGTCCCCTCTCCCTCCGGGAGAGGGTTAGGGTGAGGGGCTCTTTTCAGCTCAAACACTGATCGCGTTGGTAAACACCAGCCGATTACCAAACGGATCAACGATCGTCATGTCCTGACTCCCCCACGGCATCGCCTGAATACCCGGATGCGAAAACTTGTAATCCTTGGCCACCAACTGCTGCTGAAACGCCTCCAGCTCATCGGTCTCGATCCGCAGCGCCGAACCCGGGCACGCATCGCCATGATGCTCGGACAAATGCAGCACACATTCACCGCGCGACACCTGCAGATACAACGGGAAATTCGCCTCGAAGCGATGCTGCCAGTCGATCTGGAAGCCGAGGAAGTCGACGTAAAACTCGACAGCCTTCGCTTCATCGAAGATCCGCAGGATCGGGGTGGTTTTGCCGAAGCTCATGGGGTGCTCCCTGACTGATTGGCCCCACAGTGTAGACGGGGTGGATGTCAGCAATTCGGCCTGTTGATGGCTTTCTTTAATTGCAATATGCCATCACTGTGACGCAGTCCGCGAAACCTCAGTGAAAGTTGTCACGCAGATCACCCTGTCGAGCGAGAAAGCGCCCTTCCCTGCGACCGTTTGCCTGCCCGTCGCGGTAACTCAATACACCGTTGATCCACACACCATCGATGCCCTGCGCTGCACGCTGCGGGTCGTTGAAATCCGCGACATCACGTACGGTCGCCGGATCGAACAACACCAGATCCGCCCAATACCCTTCACGAATCTCGCCCCGTTCCTTCAAGCCGAATCGCGCCGCCGACAAACCGGTCATCTTGTGTACGGCGGTGTGCAGCGGAAACAGCCCGACGTCACGACTGAAATGTCCGAGCACCCGAGGGAAAGCACCCCACAGGCGCGGGTGCGGGAACGGGTCTTCCGGCAGTCCGTCAGACCCGACCATCGACAACGGATGCGCGAGGATTCTTCGTACATCCGCCTCGTCCATGCCGTAGTACACCGCACCGGACGGTTGCAGGCGTTTGGCGGCGTCGAGCAGCGGCAGATTCCATTCGGCGGCGATGTCGATCAGGTCGCGACCGCTGACTTGCGGGTGCGGCGTCGACCAGGTGATGGTGATGCGGTGGGCGTCGGTGACTTGCTTCAGATCCAGCGTCGATGAACTCGCCGCATAGGGATAGCAGTCGCACCCCACGTGCTGGGTTTTAGCGGCCTCTTCCAATGAGGCAAGCAATTGCGGACTGCGCCCCCAGTTGCCGACGCCGGCACACTTGAGGTGGGAAATAATCACCGGTGAACGCGAGTGACGGCCAATGCTGAACGCTTCTTCCATCGCCTCCAGCACCGGTTCGAATTCACTGCGCAGGTGCGTGGTGTACACCGCGCCGAACGCGGTCAGTTCCTCGGTCAGTTGCTTCACTTCATCGGTCGAGGCGTTATAGGCGCTGGCGTAGGCCAGACCTGTGGATAAGCCCAACGCACCAGCCTCAAGACTTTCGCGCAGTTGCTCACGCATCGCAGCGATTTCGTCCGGCGTTGCGGTGCGAAACAGGTCATCCAGATGATTGCTGCGCAGCGCCGTATGGCCGATCAGTGCCGCCACGTTCAGCGTGGTATTGGCCGCTTCGACCGCCGCGCGGTAATCGCTGAAGCGTGGATAAACGAATGCCGCCGCGGTGCCGAGCAGGTTCATCGGATCTGGCGGATTGCCCTTCAACGTCACGGGCGACGCGCTGATCCCGCAGTTGCCGACAATCACCGTGGTCACGCCTTGGCTAAGCTTGGGCAGCATCTCTGGCTGACGGATGACTACGGTGTCGTCATGGGTGTGCACGTCGATAAAACCCGGCGCCAGCACACGGCCGGCCGCGTCGATTTCTTCGGTCGCCGTGGCATCGTGCAAATCACCGATGCGCTCGATGCGGCCATCGCGAATCGCCACGTCAGCGCGGTAACCAGGCGCATTGCTGCCATCAATGATCAGGGCATTGCGAATCAGCGTGTCGTACAGCATGTCAGTCTCCCAGCGGCAGGTGATCGTCGCCGCCACGGTATTCGTCGAGGGCCAGTTTTATGCGCCGCAGACGTTCTTGATTGTCTTCAGGATTGGCCAGCGCCAGTTCGGTCGCGAGCACGTCGATGGCGAGCAGCATGCCGTAGCGCGCCGCCGTCGGTTTGTAGATGAACGAAGTTTCTGCGCCTTGCAGCGGCAGGACGATGTCGGCCAGTTCTGCCAGTGGCGAGTCGGCGCGGGTGATCGCCAGAATACGTGCGCCGTAGTTGCGCGCCAGTTCCACGGTCTCGAGCAATTCCGGGGTGATTCCGGTCAGCGAACAGACGATAAGCACTTGCTCGGCGTTCAGGCTGGCGGCGGTGACACGCATCATCACCGCGTCATGGCACACCGCGATCGGATAGCCGAGGCGCACCAGGCGTACCTGCAATTCGTCGCTGCACAGGGTCGAGCAACCGCCCATGCCGAACGCATGAATCATCCGCGCCTGGCCGAGCAGTTTCACCGCATCGGCGAAGCGTGATTCATCGAATCCGGCCAGATGCTGACGCAACGTGGTTTCGATGTCGCCGACAATCTGCCCATAGAATGCCGACTGCTCAGGCGTGCCCGCCGGGTCGAGAAAACGGCTGCCAACGCCGCTGGCCTGCGCCAGTTGCAGACGCAGATCACGCAGGTCGCGACAGCCCACGGTGCGGGCGAAACGCGACAGCGTGGCAGTGCTGACTTCAGCGCGTTGGGCGAGGTCTTCGAGGCTGGCGCTCGCGGCAAAACCGACGTCATCGAGCATCAAACGGGCGATGCGGCCTTCGCCGGCGCTGAAGGAATCCTGGCGGGCGCGGATCTGGTAGAGGATGTCCATGGGCGGCGGGCTCCGGTTACAGCAAGTAAGAAAGGCCGACGGTCAGACCGAAAGCGACCAGCGAGATCAGCGTCTCAAGCACGGTCCAGGTCTTGAACGTCTGCGCGACCGTCATGTTGAAGTATTCCTTGATCAACCAGAAGCCGCCGTCGTTGACGTGGGAAAAGATAACCGAGCCAGCGCCAGTCGCCAGCACCAACAACTCAGGGTGTGGATATCCCAGACCAATGGCCACCGGCGCGACCACGCCGGACGCAGTGGTCATGGCCACGGTTGCAGAACCGGTGGCGATGCGCATCAACGCAGCAAACAACCACCCCATGATCAGCGGCGACAAGTGAAACTCATGAGCGAGGCCGACAATCTGATCGGTGACGCCCGCGTCGACCAGAATGCGGTTCAAGCCACCGCCAGCACCGACCAGCAAGGTGATACTGGCGGTAGGTGCCAGACATTCGTTGGTGAATTTGAGGATCGATTCGCGGTTGAAACCCTGGGCGATACCCAGCGTCCAGAAGCTCAACAAGGTCGCCAGCAGCAGCGCAATCACCGAGTTGCCGATGAACAACAGGAACTGGTTGAAACTACTGCCCGGCGTGGAAATCAGGTTGGCCCAGCCGCCGATCAGCATCAACACCACGGGCAACAGAATGGTTGCCATGGTGATGCCGAAACCCGGCAGTTTGTCGCGCGGTTCGCGGTCGAGGAATTGTTTTTCCAGCGGGTTATCCGCCGGCAGTTGAATGCGCGGCACGATGAATTTGGCGTACAGCGGGCCAGCAATGATCGCGGTCGGAATACCGATGGCAATCGCGTACAGCAAGGTCTGCCCGACCGACGCCTGATAAGCCTGCACTGCCAACATCGCCGCCGGGTGCGGCGGCACCAGCGCATGCACCACCGACAGGCCGGCGACCATTGGCAAACCGACCATCAGAATCGACACGCCAACGCGCCGGGCCACGGTGAACGCGATCGGCACCAGCAACACAAAACCGACTTCGAAGAACAGCGGCAGCCCGACCAGAAAGGCGATGCAGACCATCGCCCAGTGCGCATTCTTCTCACCAAACTTGTCGATCAGCGTGCGCGCCATCTGCTCGGCGCCACCTGACTCGGCCATCATCTTGCCGAGCATCGTCCCCAACGCGACCACCAGCGCAATATGCCCCAGCGTCTTGCCCACCCCGGCCTCATACGCCCCCACCACGCCCGACGGCGGCATGCCCGCGACCAGCGCCAGACCAATGGAAATCAGGGTGATGACGATGAACGGATTGAGCCGGTAACGGGCGATCAACACGATCAGCGCAATGATGGCGACGGCGGCATAAACCAGCAGCCAATAGCCGAAGGAAGGCGTCATGCGGTACTCCTCGAAAGGGTCACGTTCGAATGGGTTGTGAAACTCATAAATCATTTCGAGATCGAGATTTCAAACCGCATGAAAGTAATTTTCGTGGAGAGGCAAGGCGTGTCGCTAATAGGTATGTCTTGTCGTGATTAATGAAAATCAGGGGGAGGGATTTACATGGCTTTTCGGTGAACGAGAAACCAATGTGGGAGCGAGCCTGCTCGCGAAGGCGGCTTCACATTCAACATCTCTATCGACTGAAAAACCGCTTTCGCGAGCAGGCTCGCTCCCACAGTTTTGATCGCATTCCTCCAGACAGAAATGCGCAAAACCTGTGGGAGCTGGTGGACGACTCACACCATTTCGTTACGAATCCATTCAACCACCGACGTACGCTTCGGCACCCAGCCATGGACATGTTTTTCAAATCCAGCCAAGCGCTATACTCGCCTGACAACCTCCACGGAGTTCCTGCCATGAGCCCCACGCCTCGCACCAAAAAAAAACTGACAACCGAAACGTTGATCCGCGCAGTTGCCAGTTCGACAGCCATCGAGACGGGTCAAAGCGTGGAGACCATTGAGCGCAAACTCAAACTCAGGTCCAGTAAGTTCCTGCACTTGTCTCTGGCCAAGTAGCCCCGTCTCAAGTCCACAGTGCCTGCCGGACCCAATACTCCATGGGTTCGTAGTTGCAGTTCAGCCCTTGGTTGATGGCTGCAAAATAAGCCTCTTTGTTTCGTTCCCAACTGCTGTAGTCCAGCGGCACGTAGCCCGCCTGAACTGCCATGACATCCGCCAGTAATCGCGACAAGCGTCCGTTACCTTCGCGAAAGGGATGAATCAGGATGAACTCGACGTGCGTTACAGCGATGGCGCGAATCAGGTTCTCATCCAGATCGGGACCACATGGCGTGTATTTGGACAGGCAGTCTTTTTCAAATCCATCGAGCAATCGAGGAATTTGCGGCGCAGCAGCAAAGAAAAATCCATCCTTGCCCAAATTTACCGCGCGGACATCGCCCGCCCATGGATAGATATTCCCGAGCCAGTGTCGATGCCAATCCTTCAGATCCTGAACAGTGATTGACCGATCAGGCAAATGCTCGATGAGCACAGACTGGTAGAGCTTTTCCAACAAAACCAGCTCTGCATCATCCATGTCTTCGGGTTCGATAATTCCCAGTTTATTGCTCAGCACTTGATCCTTCGAGCCAGGCTGAAAGCGGCTCTGTGCACCTTCTGCGTCATAACGGTTAATCATCCTTGTACCTGCTGAACTGGCAATGTTCAGAGCACCATAGGTCTGGCGTGACACAAGCGCAAAGCCCGAAACGAAAACGGCTGCCCGATGGCAGCCGTTCTAAAGGGTGATCACAAAGCCCGGCGGGGCTCAAACAGCAGTCACACCATTTCGTTACGAATCCATTCAACGACCGACGTACGCTTCGGCACCCAGCCCAGCAGTTCGCGGGCGTGTTTGCCACGTACTCGGCTGTTGGAGCCGAGGCCGTAGTTGGCCATTTCATAGCCCCATTCGGCTTCGGCGTCTTTCAGCGGCCAGTCTTGCGGTTGACCCAGGTTCAGGGCTTCGGCCATGGCGGTGGTCATGTCGATGAACGACGCTTCGCCGCTTTCGACGAAGTAGAACGTGCCCGGGACGTTTTTGGTCAGTGCCAGCAGGTACAGGGCGACGACGTCTTCGATATGCACGTTGGACCAGATGTTCTGGCCTGTGCCGACGTGGCGCACTACGCCGCTTTTACGTGCCTGCTTGAGCAGTCGCGGCAATTGCACGCTGTCACGCTTGACGCCCAGGCTGTGGCCGTAGATCAGCGTGTTGCAGATGACGGCGGAATTTACGCCATCCTTTGCCGCCGCGAGGATCAGGTTGTCGATGGCCACCCGCGCCGCTTTGTCGACGGTCGGCTCCGGCAGGTTGTCTTCAAAGTAGATGACATCGCTGGACTTACCGCCCGACGCATCGCCGACGATGCTCGAACCGCTGGTGTGCAAGAAGACTTTGTTGGAACCGCGTAACGCGTCGAGCAAGGCTTCGACTGCACCGCGATGGTCGCTGCTGGCGGCGTTGATCACTGCGTCGGCAGCGCGAGCCTGTTCGGCGAGCAGTGCTTTGTCATCCAGCGTGCCGATGAGCGGGGTGATACCAAGCGCTTTCAACTCAGCAGCCTGTTCGGCGCTGCGCACCAGACCGGTGACTTTATGACCGGCCTGAACCAGACCGGTGGCGATCGAGCCGCCGATAAAACCGGCAGCGCCGGTGACGAATACGTTCATGGAGAAACTCCCTGCGTGAGTAAGTGATGGGACGAGTATCTGCTCGTGGATCCGAGGGAAAAACCCGCCCTCGCCCAATTCACTCTTGCGCAGAGGTCACGAATCAGCCCTTGAAATCGGCGCTGGCGTAAGCGGCGAGCTTGCTCTGAATGAAGTCGAGAAAACACTGAATGCGTAGCGCCAGTTGCGAGTTTCGGTAGTACACCGCGTTGATCGGCTGGCGATAACCGCTGTTGAATTCGCCGAGCAGGACTTTCAGGCGCCCGGCACGGATGTCATCGATGGTCATGAAGTGCGACAGACAGGCGATGCCCTGCCCTTCCAGCGCCAAGTGGCGAACGGTCTCGCCACTGGAAGCGCTGATCGCCGGGATGATCGGCCAGCGATCGCCGTGCACATAGCGTAGCGGCCATTGGTTGAGGCCTTCGTTCTGAGTGAAGCCAAGTAAAGTGTGTTCGCTCAAGTCCGCCACTTGCTGCGGCGCGCCGTGCTTTTCCAGATAGGCGGGGCTTGCGACGATCAGCAGCGGACTGCAACCAAGCGAACGCGCGTGCAATGTCGAATCGGCGAGGGTGCCGATGCGGATGGCGATGTCGGTGCTTTGTTCCAGCAGGTCAATGATCAGGTCATTACTGTTGAGTTCGAGCTGGATGTCCGGATAGAGGCGGCGGAATTCGTCGATGTACGGGACGACTGCGTGGAGCATGAATGGCGACGCCGCGTTGATGCGCAGGCGCCCGGACGGGGTTTGCTGACGTGAGGACAGACGCTCTTCGAGTTGATCCATCTGATCGAGAATCAGCTTGGCCTGCTCGAAGAAATATTTGCCCTCCTCGGTCAGGTCCATGCGCCGCGTGGTGCGGTTGATCAGCGTGGTGTCGAGCTTGGCTTCCAGCCGCGACAACGTGCGGCTGACCGCCGACGGCGTTTGCCCGACCTGCTCAGCGGCGGCGGAAATCGAACCGCATTCGATCACGCAGACGAAAATCTGCAACTCATCGGATCTGGCTTTCACGGGTGTCCTCTTTGAGATCGCCAAGATCGCAGCCTTCGGCAGCTCCTACATGTGAACGCTGTAGGAGCTGCCGCAGGCTGCGATCTTTTGCTGTTACCACCGATAGTAGCTTGAAACACTCAAGCCTTGAGGCCAAACACCTCGGTCAGATGCTGCTCGTAACGCGCCACATCGGCCTCGATGTTCGGACGCTTCATCACGTCGACACAGAGGAATGTCGGCAAACCGGTCATACCGAGAAATTCGTTGGCCTTGTGAAACGGGAAGTACACCGCGTCGACGCCTTTGGCTTCAAAGAAATCAGTCGGGTCATCAAAGGCCTGCTGCGGTGCGTTCCAGGTCAGCGACAGCATGTACTGCTTGCCCTGAATCAGGCCACCGCTGCCGTACTTCTGCGACGCATCGGAACGGGTGCGGCCATCGCTGGCGTAGAGGCTGCCGTGGCCTTCGGTGAAGACTTCGTCGAGGTACTTTTTCACCGTCCATGGCGCGCCCATCCACCAGCCCGGCATCTGATAAATGATCACGTCGGCCCAGAGGAATTTCGCCACTTCTTCGGCGACGTCGTAGCCCTCGTCGATGAACGTGGTTTTGACGTCGACACCGCCACGATCCAGCACGCTCAGTGCGGCTTCGTGCAGGGTGGTGTTGTAGCGACCGTCGGAGTGAGCGAATTTTTTACCGCCATTGAGCAACAGCACTTTTTTCATGAGAAAGCCTCGGCGCAGCCACAGGGCTGGATGGAGAAGGGAAAATGGAATGGCGGCAGGTTAACGATCTGCCTCGCGCGGAATAAGCCGTGGTTGCGCAAAATACATTTGATCAAAAAGCACGAATCGAATGCCGATTATTGCCATAGCATTCCTGGCCATCTGCATTTGAGGAATTGTTGTGATGAGTGAACGCCTGGGTTTTATCCTGCACGCCAAGACCCGCCCGGAAAAATCCGAGGCTTTCGAAGCGCTGTTTCGCGCCTATGTCGAGCCGAGTCGCGCTGAGCCGGGTTGTATCGAGTACCACATGCTGCGCGACAAGGAAGATCCGACGCTGTTCATCTTCTACGAGATCTGGGCATCCCAGGCGCATCTCGACGTGCACTCGAACCTGCCGCACATGAAGGCATTCTTCGAGCGACGCATGGATTATCTGCAGCGCGATTTTGATATCCGCCAGATCGAAATGCTCAGCGAAGCTTCGGCTAACCGCTGATCAGCAGATGGGCGCCGAGCGCGCCCAGACCGATGAAGAACACCCGCTTGAACAGCACGGCGCTGATGCGTTCGCGCAGCCATTGGCCAAGCAACATGCCGAGAATGGCCGGAATCAGCGCCAGCAGCGAAGCACTGAGTTCGCCGCCACCCAGGGCACCGCGCCAAAGCAATCCACCGGCCAACGCCAGCGTCGAAACCGTGAAGGACAGGCCCAGTGCCTGCACCAGTTCATCGCGACTCAAACCCAGCGCTTGCAGGTACGGCACCGCCGGAATCACGAAGACGCCGGTGGCCGAGGTGATGACACCGGTGATCAATCCGCACAGAGGGCCGAGCCAGGCTTCATGGCGTGGCTGGATGTGCAACGTTGGCAAAAACAATCCGCTCAACGCGTAGAGCAACAATGCCGCGCCGAGCCCGCGCACCACCCAATGCCCGCCTGCCATGCCGATCCACATTGTGCCGATGCCCGTGCCGAGAAAGATCAGCAGCAGCATTGGCCACAGTCGTTTGATCAGTCCTTTGAGGTGTCCGCCGAATGCCAATTGCCAGACGTTGGTCAGGGTTGCCGGGATGATCAGCAGCGCGGCTGCCTGCGACGGCGCCATAGCCAGACCGAGCAAGCCCATGGCGACGGTGGGCAGACCGAGACCGATGACGCCTTTGATCAGGCCGGCGAGGACGAAGGTCATGATGACCAGCAAAGACAAGGCTATTCCGAGGTGTTTGTAGAAGTCTGTGAGAGTGTTCATGGCGCTACTCTGCGCCAGTCCGGGTTGGCTGAAAATCTGCCATATACTGAGGCTGCCTCTGCCCTGACAAGAGGCTGATATATTTTTGAGGCTTCTGGCCTCATCGCGAGCAGGCTCACTCCTACAGGTTTTGCGTTCGCCACAGATCCCATGTAGGAGTGAGCCTGCTCGCGATGAGGCCAGCCCAGACACCAGAACTTTCAGAGGCTGCCAATCATGCACTTCGACCTCACCGACCTGCGCCTCTACCTGCACATCCTCGACACCGGCAACATCACCGCCGGCGCCGCCCGCAGCCATTTATCCCTGGCCGCCGCCAGCGCCAGAATCCGTGCCATGGAAGCCTCGCTCGGCAGCAATTTTCTTGAGCGCGGGCGCCGTGGCGTTACCCCGACACCCGCCGGCAAGGCCCTCGCCCACCACGCGCGCATCCTTGTGCAACAGGCCGAACGCCTGCAGCAGGATCTGGCCGAGTATGCCCAAGGCGTGAAAGGTCAGGTGCGCTTGCTGTGCAACACCACGGCGATTACTGAATACCTGCCGGAAGTGCTCGCGGATTTCTTGCGCGACCATCCCAATCTCGACATTGATTTGCAGGAACTGCCCAGTGCGCGCATCACCCACGCCTTGCGTCAGGGTGCGGCAGATTTGGGCATCGTGTCTGACGCGGTAGACACCAGCGGCTTGCAGACCCGAGCGTTTCGCGATGATCCACTGGTGCTGGTTTTGCCGCCGGGCCATGCCCTGGCGAGCCGCGCCTCGCTGACGTTCGGCGAAACCCTGGCGCATGACTACGTGGCGCTGGGCGCCAACAGTGCACTGGCCATTCATCTGGAGGAGCAAGCCCTGCACATCGGCCAGCGCATGACCATCCGCATCCGCACCGATGGCTTTGACGGTGTCATGCGCATGGTCGCTCGCGGCGCGGGCCTGGCCATCGTGCCCAAGGTTGCCGTCGAGCGCTGGGCACCCATGCATGCACTGATCTGCCGTCCGCTCGACGACCTCTGGGCGAACCGCACCTTGCAACTATGCGCGCGAGACTTCGATCACCTGCCCGGTTACGCCCGTGCCCTGTTCGATGCGCTGATGCCTTGACTCTACCGCTAGGGGCAGACTCTATCCTGTGAGCTTCATTTCAGGAGTACACACAATGAGCAAACGAATGCTCGTGATTCTGGGTCACCCCTCCACTGACAGTTTTTGCGGGGCATTGAGCGAGACCTACGTGCAGGCGGCCAAAGACGCCGGGCATGACGTCCGCCTGTTGCGCCTGGATGCGCTGGCGTTCGATCCGGTATTGCACGAAGGCTACAACAAGGTGCAGCCGCTGGAGCCGGATCTGCTGCAAGCCCAGGCCGACATCACCTGGGCCGAACACCTGACGTTTGTCTATCCGATCTGGTGGGGCGGGATTCCGGCGTTGCTCAAAGGTTTTGTCGACCGGATTTTCCTGCCCGGTTTCGCCTTCAAGTATCGCGAAGGCAAAGCGTTCCCCGACAAGCTGCTCAAGGGCCGTACCGCGCATCTGCTGGTGACCATGGACACCCCGTACTGGTATTACAAATGGGTCTACGGCATGCCGGGGCTGCATCAGATGCGCAAGACCACCCTGGAATTCTGCGGGATCAAGCCGTTGAAGACGCTGACCTTCGGGCCGATTCTGGGCTCCAAACCGAAACAACGCGAAAACTGGCTGGAGCAAGCCCGCGTGAGCGCCGCCTGCTGACGCAACACGGCTGAAACACTGACGGCGCGTAGCCGTCGTCAGTCCGTCTGCGGGTTCCCGTCGGTGCCCGCCCGTCGCCTGTGCGCGTCTTTTACGCACAGCTGCAACCTTGTGATGATATTGGACATATAATCGCCGCCGATCAGGCATGACGCCTGATCGCGCTAGCTATGTTTGATCATTGAGACGGACCTTTATGTATATCGGCAAAGCCGCCCAGCTGTCGGGCACCACTGTCAAAAGCATTCGCCATTACGAAGAAATCGGCCTGTTGCCCGAGCCCAAGCGTGAAGGCAAATACCGCATCTACAGCCAGCAAAGTGTCGAGGTGTTGACGTTCATCAAGTGCGCCCAGCAATTGGGCTTCAAGCTCAAAGAGCTACAGGTGATCCTCAACAACTACCGCGGCGACGAATTCCCGTGGGACATGGCGCAACGAGCCATTGCCGAAAAAAAAGCCGAACTGGTGACCCAGATCGGCGATTTGCAGCAGTTGCACGACGGCCTCGAAGCGTTCGAAAACAACCTCAACGATGCGCGACAGGAATGTCAGTTCGAGCGCATTGCCCGTTATGGCGAAAAAAACCCGGGCACTACCCTGAACTGAAAGCCCTTCTGCGCCGCATGACCGGGCTCGCCTGTCGTCTCAGGGCAGACGTGCCCGGTCGTTGGCGAGTCAGCCCGGCACGGCCTCCCCTTCTGTGCGCACTGCTTGAACCGGCGCATGTACCGGCGCAATCGCCGCAAAGAACCACGGCGATACCAGCGTCACCAGGACAATGGTCATGACCCCGCTGGAAAACAGCGCCATCGCCACCAGTGCGCCCAGATCGACAATCGGCTTGAAGTCGGAAAACAGCAGCGCCATGAAGCCTACGGAGAAGATCACCACGTTGATCACCGTCGAGCGGCCGACGCTGTGCATCGCCTGCAAGATAGCCGCGTCGATCTCGATACCCTGCTGTACCAGCAACTTGATGCGCGACAGCAGGTGCACGGCGTAATCCACCACGCCGACCACGAGGAATGTCACCAGCGTCGTACCGATGTTCAGCTCGATGCCGAACAGGAACATGAAGCCGTAGACCGTCACCGAGGTGGTCAGCAAGGTCAACATGCCGAGCACACCGAGGCGTACCGATTTCAGCCAGTACATCATCATCAACGTGACGACCAGCAAGGCCAGGGAAAAACTCAGCACCTGGCCTTGAGTGATTTCCTGCAGCACGCCCGTCCAGATCAACGGCGTTCCGGCGTGGGTCACTTCCAGGTTGGCCGGTTTGTTCACCAGTAGCCAGGCGTCGAGGCGGTCGAGCATGCCCTGATAGTCGCTGGCGACCGACGATGTCATGGTGTACAGGGTCAAGGCCTTGGAGAAATCGGCGTTGAGCACGTTGTTCAGGTCCGAACCGCCACCGTTTTCGAACAGCATCACGTGCTGCTCGATCAGTGAGTTGCCCGGCACTTCAAAACGCTCGACCTGCCCGTCGTCATTGACCGAGGTGACCTTCTCCACGGCATTCGGCACCCGCAGATAATCCGGGTTCATATCGTTGAGCACCAGGTTCATGCGCTTGACGTAAGTCGCCAGCGAGTAGCCATAACTGACATTCGGCTGCTGTTTGATGAAGTGGTCGAGCTTGTCGATGAACTGCACCACTTCGGTGGTCAGCACGCCGCGCGGTTCTTTGCTGTCGATCGCGATCCAGCCCGGTGCCGTGCCCGCTACTTTGGCGTGGTTGATGAACTGATCGGACACGCGAATGTGGCTTTCCGGTTTGAAGTAGGCAATGCCGGAGTCTTCAATGTCGACGCGGAACGTGAACACCGTGGCCAGCGCCAGCAGCGGCAGAATGACCATCAGGATCGGTTTGCGAAAGCGGATCATCCAGGCACAGAACGCCACCAGATACCGCGAGATGATCGACTCCTGGTGCACCACAGCCTTGGCTTGCTGCGGCTGATCCTTGCCCCAGATCGCGATCCACGCCGGAATCAGCAACAGCGAAATGATCAGCGCCGCGGTCAGGCCGATGGACATGAACACGCCGAAATTACGGATGCTGACAATGTTGTTGGTGGTGGAAATCATGAACGTGGCGATGGTCGTCACGGTCGTCAACACCACCGGCACCACCATCAGGCGCTGGGTTTCGCGGTTGGCCTCGCGATTACTCTTGCCGGCGCTTTTCTGCTCGTAATACTCCGCCATCACATGGATCGCATCCGAGCAGCAAATGGTGAACAGGAACACCGGCAGCACACTGGTCAACAGGTCGAACGGCACTCGCAGCAACGCCATCAGGCCCAAGGTCCAGATGGTACAGAACAGAATATTGAACAGCGGCAACAGCACGCCCAGCGGCTTACGAAAGAAGAAAATCAGCAGCAGCGTGATCAGCAAAAACACGATCGGAAACAGCACGGCCAGGTCGTGATCAATGATCTCCTGCTGCGCGGCGATGAAGATCGGCATGCCGGCAATGAAGATTTCGTCCCTGTACTCCGGGTGTTCGGCCTGATATTGCGCAACGATGCCGCGCACAATCTGATAGGCGCGCAATTGCGCCTGGGCGTCGTCCTGCTTGGTGCCGAGTTCGGCCACCAGCATCGCGACTTTCTTGTCCTTGGACACCACCCCGTCGACCATCAACTCGTTGCCCATGATCTGCGATTCGACCACTGCCGGGTCCATGTCGTAGGCATTGAGGGTTTTGTGGATCAACAGCTCGCCGTCGTCGGTCAGGACGATGTTTTCCAGGTCGCCCATCGAGGCCATTTCGCGGATCGGGTTGATCCGCTCGGCGAGAAAGGTCAGGAACAACTGATCATGGGCGTCCCAGTGCTGACTCTGGGCATGATCACGCAATGCCTTGGCGTTGGCGTAATCGTTCTGCGAAAAACCACCCTCGAGAATGTCCCGGGTCAGCAACTGCGCACGGCTGTCGTCTGCATGCCGGGCCACGATTTGCGCCAACTGCTCCTTGTCGGCATCGTTGGCCAGAATCATCTTGCGCACCGACTGCGACATCGAAAACAGCGCGTTGAGCGTGGTTTTGTTGAACACCGTCTGCGGATTGTTCAGCGCCACCATCACCGAGTCGAACGTGCCGGTGAACTCACCCTGCAAATCGATGATGGTCTTGCGCGCCGGGTGGCTTTCCTTGAGCAGATAAGGGTTGGTGTCGGACACCAGCGCGCCCAGCGTATAGGTGAAATACGCCGTAATCGCCACCAGCAGGAAAACAATCGCCCGCGCATAGCGCTCGACGAAATTCAGATATCTTTCCATGATCAAGAGTTCCAGGTCGTCGGGGGCGGCGCTTAGCGGGCAGACACGGCAAATTCCGGCAGGTCACCGGTTTTCAGCCCGCGCTTGATGGCGGTCTGGGTGAAGAGGCGGTCTTCCAGCGAGACGTTGTACTGCAACTGGTTGAAGCGCATTTCCGAGCGGGTGCCGTCGATAAAGTGCTCGGTCTCACTGAGCACGATGCTGTCGATCGAGTCGATGGTTGCGACTTTCTGCGTGCGCATCTGCTTGATCAACACACCTTTGACGTCGAAGAAATCCTGACGCATGACCAGGAAATTCTGCTTGTCGATCCACACCTTCAGCTTGTTGTAACCAGTCTTGGCCAGCACCTCTGGGGACGCCGGTTCGCGCTCGATCACGTAGCAGTCGCGGCCCTTGATCTGTTCTTCGCCGACGAGCTTCTGCGAGTAATCCTTGACGCGGATCTTGTCCAGATCGGCGTACGAATACTCACTGCCCATGAACGAGCCGCGCTTGTCGGTAGTGGAGATGCGGCGGGTCTGACGGCTGACCGGCAGGTACATCCACTGGCTGTCTTCCTGGCCGAGGGTTTCGTGCGGGTTTTCGATGTGGAAGGCAACGTCACGCACGTCAGTCGGCGCGGAAAAGTACATGCTGAACTTGTCGCTGTCCGGGTAATCCTTTTGCAGGTAGGTGAACTCGCGAACGCGGGTATTGCCTTTCTTGTCATGCAGGATCAGCGAAACCTGGGACATGAAGCTGTCCCCGTCATTGCGATCGCGTACCTGACGGATGATCTCATCGGCATTGCCGGCCTCGGCGGCACTGGCGCAGGCGCTGCCGAGGATCAGTGCGGCGGTGGTCAGACTTTTCAAAAACGGCAACATGACAACTTCCTTTTCGTTGGATGAATGCACCTGCGCGCGCGAGCGGCAGGCGTGATGGGTCAGAACAGATAACCAGCCGACAGCCGCACTTGATCGCGCTTGCTGTACTCGCCGAAAGATCTGTCGGGTTTGCCGAAGAACACATCCACTTCCAGGCCGAGCTTGATGTAGTCGACCGGCTTGTAGGTGAAGATGCCTTGTAGCAAGGCGTTGTCCTGAAACGGTGGCGAGGCGGCGGCCACCAGACGACTCTTGAGGCGGTCCTGCCAATGAGTGCCTTCGGCCGACAGGGTGAACAGCGGTTCGCGCTTGTCCTGCAACATGCCGTCCTGCCAGTCGAGCAACACCTGCTCCTGCCACTGCGCGGAGATCAGCCAGTCGCGCAACAGGTAGTCGACACCCAGCAGCGACTTGACCATGGGCGTGCTGTCGGCACCGTAGGCTCGCGTCGGATTAGTCACGCGCCAGTTGTCGAAATACGCGACCTCGCTGCGCACCACGATGCTGTGCCCGGCGTCGATCGCCAGCCCGGCACCGCCCATGGTGTAACGGGGAAACTGCCGTTCCAGCCGAGTGCGACCGTCGTCGGCGAGGCCTTCGACCGCGTACACCGGGTCCTGCTGACGGGCGCTCAAGGCAACGAAACTGGTGTCCACCGCGCCGATCCGGCCGTTGGCGCTCAGGCCATAGGAATAGCCCTTGTCGCCGTCATAGCCAGGTTTGGAATCGAGCAGAAAATACTGCGGGTCCGGCGTAGCAAACAGTGGCGCGGAAAATTCACTGCCCTCAACCGGCGCCTGGTTTTTCACGAAGTCGGTGATCCACAGCGCCTCCAGTTCCCACTCGCCCACCGGTTGCGCAAAACGCACCATGGGCACGGCGATTCGGCTGTCTTCCAGCAGCGGCGTCAGACCGTCGCGATAGTCCAGCGGGTTGATCTGATCGAGCACGCGCAATTCATCCGCACGGCCCCAGACCACTTGCTGCCAGCCGACCGTCACTTCACCGTCACCCAGCGAATGACCGACGTAGAGGTGCCGCCAATCGGCATCGAAACGGTATTTGTCGCGCGCCCGTTCGCTGTACGGATTGTTGCCGTCGTAGCGCGCGTCGTAACGCACGCGGCCCTTGGCCTTGTAGTAACCGCCCTCCCAGTTGTCTTCCAGGTTGGCTTTGAAATACATGGCTTTTTGCGTGACCTGATCGTCGCCGTGCAGGCGCACAGCCGTGGCCACGCCGACTTCACCGTCGGCGTAATCGGGCTTGAGATCATCGACGGTCAATTCGGCCATCGCGGTGGGCGCAGCCATGCACGCCAACACCGCACCCACGATGTGACTGTTGTGAAATCGAGGCATCGCTACATTCCCAACCCGACACCGCCATCGATCACCAGACTCTGGGCAGTCACCCCGCCAGCCTCGGGGCTGGCCAGGTAACGCACCATCGCCGCCACTTCTTCGCTCTGGATGAAACGGCGCATCGGCAGTTTCTTCTTCGCGTTGCGTACGATCTGCTCCTGGGTCAAACCGGCAATTGCCGCTTGCGTCGCCAGTTCACCCTGCAACATCGGCGTATCGATCCACGCTGGCAGAATCGCGTTGACGGTGATCTGCCGCGAAGCGAGATCCAGCGCCAGCGCCTTGGTCATGCCGACGATGCCGTGTTTGGAGGCGCAGTACGCGGTGTTGCGCACCTTGCCGGCACGGCCGAGGATCGACGACATGTTGATGATCCGCCCACGGTCGGGCATCAGCGCCAGACACAACGAGGTCACGTAGAACGTGCCGTTGAGGTTGACCGAAATCACCTTGTGCCAGTTGTGCAGATCTTCCGGTTCGTTCTCGTTGCAGATGCCTGCACTGTTGACCAGCACGTCGACGTATTCGACTTGCGAACCGAGGGCTTTAAAGAACGCTTGCATGGCCGGCAGGTCGGCAATGTTCGCCGCGTGGGTTTCGACTCGCGCCTTGATCAGATCCTGTTGCTCATCGACCCAGCGCTGCAGTTCGGCCAGATCGAGATCCAGCAGGATCAGGCGATTGTCGGCGTCGGCGGCAAAGTTCTCGGCAACCGCGCGGCCGATGCCTTTGGCCGCACCGGTGATCAGAATGGTCCGGCTCATGGCATCTTCAACCCGCCGTTAACCGACAGGACCTCCCCGGTCAGGTACAAACCGCGATCGGCGAGGTACAGCACCGCTTCGGCAATTTCTTCAGGTTCGGCGTAGCGTTTGATCAGCAGACGCGACTGGATTTCTTCCTCCTGACTGCCGATCAGCGCCGTACTCATCTCGGTCTTGACGATGCCCGGCGCTACCGCGTTGACGCGAATGTTGCGCGGCGCCAGCTCCACCGCCAAGGCACGGGTCAACGATTCGACCCCGCCCTTGGCGGCGGCATAGTTGCTTTGGCCTTTGCCGGGCTTCTGCGCCGCCACCGAACTGATGTTGACGATGCAACCGCTGCGCTGGCGCAACATGCCCGGCACCACCTGCTGACAGCAGAGCATCGTGCCGATCAGGTTGGTCTGGATCACGTCGATCAGGTCACGCGCAGACATCGTCGCCAGCAAACCATCGCGGGTGATGCCGGCGTTGTTAACCAACAGATCGATGCGCTGGAAATGCTGATCGACCCGTTCGAAAAACGCCTTGATGCTATCGCCGCTGCTGACATCGCACTGCAACGCCAGGCAATCGATCCCCGCCGCCTGAACTTCATCACGCAAGGCCATCGCCGCGACTTCATCGCGCACATAACTGAACGCGATCTGATAACCCGCCCCGGCCAGAGTCAGGACAATCGCCCGACCGATGCCACGACTGCCACCGGTCACCACTGCTACTTTATTCGGCATGACCGTTCCTTAGAGCGAGTTGTCGGTTTTGAACTGCGCGAGGGTGAAACCGTGGGTCGCCGCCAGTGCACGAATCTGCTGAACCTGCTCACGGCTGATGTCGCCATAGGAGTAGTGCTGTTTCATCCCGGACAGGCCCATCAGCACCGACTCGGCCATGCACGCGTACAACTGACCTTGCTTGAGATAGGCGCGAACGTTTTTCACCAGGCCATCACCCAGCGGCGTCTGCACAATGCCGCCGTGCATGTAGAGCACGTCGCTGCGTTGGCTGGCGAGGTTCTGGTCGACGTTCAACGGGACGGCGATGTCGCAGATCACGCTGTTTTCGGCGAAGTGCTCGGCACCGAGAAACGGCTGCGGTGCGTTCGCCGCGCAGAGCACGATGCGCGCCTGTTTCAGCACCTCAAGATCGTTGCTGATGGTGATGAAGGCATTCACGCCCAAGCGTTCTTCGACCAGTTTCGCCACGCGCTGCCCCAGATCGGCACTGCTGCCATAAGCCTGCAACAGCGCATCGATGCCGTCGATTTGCTGCAAGCGACGGGCAAGACGGTCGTGCTCGGCGACGCCCTTGAGAATCGCGTGCGCGGCTTCGGCGTAAATCAGTTGCGCGGTTTTTTCCAGGCGACGCAGGGAACCGTCGCGGCCGCTGCCGATGAGAATCAAATGCTCGACACTGGTCGACAGCAGCGAGGCGTAGGTCGACGCAATGTTGCCAGCCGCACCGACCACCGCTGCAGTTTGCTCGCCCAGTTCCAGGCCTTGCTGTTTGCAGCCTTGCTCGATGGCTTCCAGGCCCATGCCGATGGTCAGCGCATTGCCGGAAGTCAGCGCCATGTCGGGGATCTGCAGCGCCTGGCAGTTGTTGGTGACGATCGAGGTGTACATGCCCAGCCCGGCAACGGTGTAGCCATCGGCGCGGGCATCCTTGATGCGATTGCCGACTTCTTCGCGGATGGTTTGCAGATCACCGCTGGCGATGTACGCCGCCATGGCGTCGGAATCCATGCACAGCGGATACAGGGTGAATTCAACGGCGGTGCCGAGTTTCGAGCGGATCTGCACCGGGCCGATCGGCGCGGCACGACGCTCGGGGGCCATGCGTTTGATGAATTCGCGTTTCTGCTCAGCGCTCAGGGTCGACAGTGACGGATCAACGTCACTGAGCATGTCCGAATCAATCAGATGGTTGATGAACGCCACGCGCGCCACCACGTTCACGTTCTCATCAGACTTTGGGAGGCTTTCATCCTCCGTGAAGCTGACCTCGCGGGCCGGCACTTGCGCGATGCTGTCGGCGCACACACCGGCCGCCAGCGGGAAAGCATCGCGGCGGCGCAGCATGTCGCAGACTTTCTGCAGGGAGCCGATCAAGCCATCGATTTCTTCGAAGGTGATGCACACCGGCGGTTCCAGACGAATCACATTGGCGTTGCTGCCCGACGGCGCCACGCGCAGCGATTCGAATTGCAGCAGGTAGCCGGCAATGATGTAGCCCAGAGCATCGTTGTACTGCGCCGATGCCTGAACCAGCGAACTGGTGCCGGTCAGGTCGTGCAGTTCGAAGCCCAGCAGCAAGCCGCGCCCACGCACGTCAGCGATGACGTCCGGGTAGGCCGCTTTGAGTTCCAGCAGCGAAGACTTGAGGTATTCGCCCTTTTTGTTCACGTCCTTGAGCATCGCGCTGTCGTTCTCGAACAAACGGCGCAGGGCCGACAGGGCGATATGGCAGGACGCGTCATCTTCGGCAAAGGTTGAACTGTGGATGTAGCTGAAATCGTTTTCGTAGTGGCTGGCGCGAATCACCGTCGCAGCAATCTTCATCAAGCCACCGCCGAGCGCTTTCGACAGGCAGTAGTAATCGCCCTGCAAGTTGAAATGACTGGCGCCAAGCAAGGTGCCGGTGCGGCCGAAACCCGATTGCACTTCATCGATGATCAGCGGGCACTGCTGTTCGTTGCACAGACGCCGCAGTCCCAGATAAAACTCATTGGCGAACTCGTTGATGCCGCCCTCGCCCTGAATCGGCTCCAGCAATACCGCCGTGATCGCACTGAATGCTTCGCGGCGCACTTGCAGGGTTTCGCCATTCCATTCCAGGCTCAGCCAGTGACGCACGTGACGGGCCGGCAGGTCCTGCAATTGCTGTGGCTGCTGCGGGTCGATGAACTCAACGTTGAGGCCGAAACGGGCGAACGGTTTGCGGTACTGCTTGCCGTACGTCAGTTGAACGGTGTTCACCAGTTTGCCGTGGAAGCTGCCGCGCACAGCCAGGAACACCGGCTCGACATGCAGTTGCTCCAGGTTGTGCTGACGCACCGCCTCGGCCACTTGGCGCACAGTGACGCAGGACAGATTCTGCGGCAGCAGACCGGCTGGCAAATCGAGATCGTCGACGTCCAGCTCGACGTAGGCCTTGTCGCTGGCGACCAGATTGGCGAGGGTGAAATCGCGCTCGTCGAATTGCTTCTGCAGGTTTTTCTGACGACGGTATTCGGCGTGCTTGACGGCGATTTCCACCGACTCGGCACCACTGTTGGAGAAGGTCGAAATGTAACGTTCGCTGTTGTTCAGCTCACGGTTGAACGCTTCACTGAGTTCACGCCCCAACTGCCCCGCCGCACCGCGCACCGACATCTGCGCATTGAACGGCACATCGGCGCGCAACAGGTCGACGAGTTGATCGACAAACTGCGGGTCGTTGTGGCCATACAGCGCGGCGCCGTAACCACCGAGGAAGTCGGTGACGGTCACTTCATCGCCCTGCCGGTCGCGGTAAAACAGTTTGCTGCCCAGCGCTCTGTGGAACTGGCATTCCAGGCCCAGAGCCTGCATCAATTCAACGAATTTCGGCCGTACGTAATCGCGGTAATCCATGACAGTTCTATCCCTTGAGTAAAAAATCAGCTGCGTTTCGTCGCGTGCGAACGGTCAGTCGGCCGCGTGAAATTCGAGTTGGTAACCGGCACTGAAGCCGTTGTCGTCGCGATTGATCACCAGGCAATCGTGCAGCACGGCATCGCGCGGCCCGCCGATCACAAACGGCAGGTGCGCATCCACCGGTTGCTCCAGACCACTGACTGGCGGGATGCTTTGCGCCTGCAAGGCCTGCCGCGCGAGGATCAGATCCACCAGGCTCGGCGCACCGCTGAGCATGCCGGTCAGCGGCGTGCTGCTGGTGATGTGCGCAGCCCCGGTTCGCGCCAGCGTGCGAGCCAGATCGGCATCCTTGTGTGCATCGCCAGTGGCGCTGCTGATCAGCAGATCCACCTGTTTGTCGGGCAGGTTCAGCGAGTCCAGACGAGGATGGGCGAAGAGCGCCGTCAGGCAGGTCTGCGGGCCTGCCGGCAGATCATCGACGCGGCGCAGCACCAACGCCGCCGCGCCTTCGCCGGCAATGCCGCCACTGCCGTGGCGATCAAAGGCGCGCAGGCTTTGCGAAGCGTCGGTGCTGATCACGCCAGCCTCGGCCAGTGCAGCCAGCGCCAGCGGATCCAGTTCACTGCCGGCGCCGACCACAATCGCCGCATCCACTCGACCGCTTTGCAGCGCGGCGCAGGCCTCGCGTAGCGCCGCCAGATTGCCGGCCACGCCTTGCATGTAGGCGTTGCTTTCGCACTCCAGTTTCAACGCCAGACTGACCACCCCGAGCAAACCGTTACTGAGGCTTTTGAGGACCAGAAACGGATCGAGCGCGCGCTCCTGCAACACGCGTTTGGCCAGACGCTGCATGTCGGCACCGGTCTCGGTCTGACATTCGTGCAGCAGTTCGCCGTAAGACGCGAGCGAGGGATGGGTGTAACCGCCCTGGCAGCAATAGAGACCAAAACGCACGTTGTCGCGGCCCGGTTCAAGCCCGGCCTCGGCCAACGCCTGGCGCACGGCACTGACGCCCCAGATCACTGCCGGCGGGCAGTAACGCTGGAGGTTTTGCGCGACATCCTGACGGCTACGTTGATGGTCTCGATCAGCGATGTGCCCGAACGCGGTGACGCGCTCGCTGTGGAACAACGACGAGTTCAGGGGCGAGATCGCGCTGCGACCCTCGCGGGCCGCCGACCAGAAACCCTCAACGCCCCAGCCGGTGGGCAACACACAGCCGCTGCCGGTGATGGCGATACGTACAGAGGCATTGCTCATTGTCCGTGCTCCCGATATTTGCCAAGGGCCAGCGAGGTGTTGAGGCCGCCAAAACCGAAAGAATTGCTCAGTGCGTAATCCACGCGACGACTGACGGCCTGACCGGCGCAGTAATCCAGATCGCACTGTTCGTCGGCGTTGTGCAGGTTCACCGTGGGCGTGACCAGATCGTTCAGACAGGCCAATGCGGTGACGATGCATTCGGGTGCGCCAGCCGCTGCGATCAGGTGACCGAACTGTGATTTGTTGGCGCTGACAGCCAAGGCTTGATAGTGCTTGTGTTCGGCGAACACGCTTTTGATCGCGAGGGTTTCGGCAACGTCATTGAGCGGTGTCGAGGTGCCGTGGGCGTTGATCAGATCGATCTGCTGCGGGCGTAGCCCGGCGTCGTCCAGCGCGGCCTGCATCGCCAGTGCCGCACCGCGTCCTTCGGGTTGCGGTGCGGTGACTTTGTAAGCGTCCAGACTGCTGCCGAAACCCAACACCTCGGCATATGGCGTGGCGCCACGAGCCAAGGCATGTTCGAGGCTTTCCAGCACGACGAAACCACCGCCCTCGCCCGCAATCAGACCGCTGCGATCACGATCGAACGGCCGACACAGGTCGGCGCCCCAGCGATGTTCGCCCGACGCGGCGCCGAGCAAGTACAGCGCGGCCATGGTGTCGAGATTGAGCACCGAGTCGGCACCGCCGGCCAGCGCTACGCTGACTTCACCGCGACGGATCATCTGAAAGGCATTACCGATCGCTTGCGAGGCGCCAGCACAGGCACTGCTGATATTGATCACGGGGCCTTCGCAGCCGAGATCGTCGGCGATTACGCGCGCCAGACGGTCGTTGCTTTGACGCAGCGAGCCATCGGCATTCACCTGCCCGGCACGCGGCATCAGGTGCTGCCAGCCAGGGGCAGCGCCATCGGGGGCGGCGGTCAGCAGCATGTCGGCAAGCATGTGTTGCGGCGCGCCCGAGGCACACAGGACCGCTGCGCCACGCAATTGCTCCGGTTGCAGGCCGCTGTCGTTGACCGCTTGCGTAGCGGCTACCCAGCCAAAGCGGCTGCGTTTTTCCAGTGGCATCGTCCACGCCGTGTGGTTAAGCAGTTTTTCCGGCAACAGGCTCATGTCGACAGGCGCTGCATAACGCACCGCGAACGAAGCCTCTTGCAAGTCGTCCGGCTGCCATGGCCGCACACAATGTTCGGCGCCGAGCATTTTTTCCCAGAGGGTCTGCCATTCGAAACCGAAACCGGTGACGGCGCCCATGCCGGTGATCACAATCCGTGTCGCACTCATGCGTGCTTCTCCATGGTTTCACTGCTCAACAGCAACGCGCCCCAGTGACCGGCGCGAGTGTGGCTGACAAGCAGCGTGTAGCCTGGCGTCGCCGTTGCCTCATGACTGAGGTGCAAGGTCAGCGCGACCTCTGTCAGCAAGCCACTGGCGCCCAGTTCACCGGTCATGTTGCGGGTGCTGCGAATCTCGCGCGGGAAGGCTTCGAGCAACTTCATCAACTGCTCGTCAGCGCAATTGCCGACGACCTGTTCAACGTCGCCCACGCGCAATTTCTCCACACTCAAGGCTTGGTCGATCACGCGCTGGCCAACGGCTAAAGAGCGTTGCGGATCCGCGCTGTAGCCCCGAGCGAACCCGGCTACGCGCACTACATGCGCCGTATCCGCTGGTGGTGTTGACGCCAGCAACAGCGCGGCGGCACCCTCACCAAAAACCGGCTCGTTCGCCTGGTCGGGCTCGCGCAGGTACAGGGCCGGTGTCAGGTTCGGACTGCTGCTGACTACCAGCGCGGCGTCGGCATGCTGCTCGCCAATCTGCTGGCAGGCTTCGATCAGCGCATCCAGCCCGGCGTTGTCCTGGGAACAGAAGCCTCCCATGGGCCCGTGGCAATCGAGCGCTTCGGCCACATACGCCATCACGCTGCTGTTGAGCAGGGTCAGCGCATGCAAGGGCGGAGTGTTGGCCAACAATTGGCCGAGTTGTTTGTGTGGCTGTTCGATGATCGCCTGCACCGCGTCCCAACAAGGGCTTGGTGCGTCGACTTCGGGAATGGCTGCAGTCAGGGCAACACGCGAGGCGGGCACTTGCAGCGCCGCCAGCGACGGTGCCAGCCGTGCTGCGCAATGCAATAGACGCAAGCCCTGCGGCTCGACGCTGCGCTGGATCTTGCGATCGAACAAATCGCTCGCCAAACGCGGCGTCGGCAATGCAAAGGCCACACGTCGCGCGTCAAAGGCCAGTGGTTGTGCAGAGCGTGGTGTGCCGAGCAAGTCGGCACATTCGCTGCCGGCTGCATTCAGAACAGCAGCAGTGTGCAGATAGATGGCTCTGTTCATGTCATGCCCTTCCCAGAACCAGCGAACTGTTGATACCGCCGAAACCGAACGAGTTGGACATCACCACGTTGATCGACTGGCGAAGCGGCTCGCTCAAAAACTTCAGCGATGGGTATTCGGCACGCTCAGGGTCGTAATTCAAGGTCGGTAACAGCACACCGTCACGCAGACTCATCAGTGACAGCACCGCTTCGATCGCGCCACTGCCGGCCAGCGAATGACCGATGGCGGACTTGTTGGCGGTGAAGGTCATGAAGTCCTGGCAGCCGCCAAACAACCGCTGCAAGGCCAGCGCTTCACAACTGTCATTGGCCTGGGTGGAGGTGCCGTGGGTGTTGACGTGTTGCACGGCACTGCGCAGCAGCCCGGCATCTTCGATTGCAGCTTCCATGCATTCCTCGTATTTGCTGCCATCCCGGCTGCTGGAGGTCATTTTCTGCGCCTCGCAGACATTCGCGTAACCGAGCACCCGGCCCAGTGGCGCAGCCTTGCGTCGTTGGGCGTGTTCAGCGGATTCGAGAACGACCATCGCCGAACCCTCGCTGAGCACAAAACCGCTGCGGTCAGGCATGAACGGGCGGCTTTGTTCGCTCGCCGGCAAGTCGGCCTGACAGAGCGCGCCGAGACTGTTGAACATGTAGTAGGGCAATTCGTTGGCCATCAACTCGACGGCACCACAAATGGCCAGATCGATCTCACCGCGCTCGATGGCCCGGTAAGCACTGCCGATGGCCATCGTGCCAGCGGCACAGGCATCGGAATGGGTCGAGATGTGATCGCGGATGCCGAGCCGATCGGCCAGGTGTTGTGTCTGTTGATCGACACGCCGGTTGAAGATCGCGGCGGGCGATGGCGGATGATCCAACAAACGGTCGAGGTCGACGCGCCCTGCCTCATTCATGCAACGGCTGAGCCGCTGCAGGTCGTGGCTGTCGGCACAGTACTTGTTGGCCCCCAGAAACAAACCGCTGCGACTGTGGGCAAAATCTGCCGGTGTCAGGCCGGCATGCTCCAGCGCCTGCCGGGCGACGTACTCCGCCAGCACACTTTGTCGCGGGTGCAGCGCCGCGTTACCGCCGAAACCGGCCCCGATCTGCTGCCACTGCGCGTCATCAATAAACCCGGCAGCGCTGTTGTGAAATCCCAGCGCCTTGAACCGGGGATGTTCGCGGACACAGGATTGCTTCCGGCAAATCCGCTCGAACAACGTGGCAGCGTCCAGCGCCATGGGCGCTACCAGACCGAACCCGCTCACATAGACTTCTCGTGCCCGCATGAGAACTCCTACACCGCTTCTTTGGCGTGAGTGGTGACAAACTGCTCAACCAATTGACGGGACACTTCATCACCATCCGCCGGCACCAGACGCGCACTGCACGCGCCGCAGACCACTTGTTGGCGCTCGTTCAGAACCGCTTGGTGAGCGTTGCAATCCGGGCAGGTCGCCGGCAGGTAGTTGAAAAGATTGCGGCACTGGTTGGCCCAGTTGCGCACGGTGGTCGCGGCGAACACTTGAGCCGGCTGCATGCCCGCCTTCAGTTGATCCGGGGTGTAGGCGCTGAGGCTTTGCTCAAGCAGGGCTTTGCCGCTTTCGGTAATGCGCCCGTTGGCGAGAAACTCGCTGGCATCACCGCAAACCGCCACCGCATGATCCAGCACGCTGGTTTTCGGCAGTGTGCAGCCATATTGGCGGCCGAGCTGGAAGCTCAGGTCGACGATGTCCAGCGAATCGGCACCGAGGTCTTCGACAATGCTGCTGTTTTCTTCGATGTCATTCGCATCCATCACTAACAGCTGTGCGAGGATTTCGCGAGTGCTGGCAACGACATGTTCCAAGTCCAATGGATTATTCATTTCTATCTCCCTATATGTCGTGACTACTTCATGAATTCGACTTATGAAAAGTAACTTTTCCCACAGCAACTTCTCACGCGGCGGAAATCTAAACTCTGCCCTTAAGGGGAGAGTCAACGAACTATTAGAGTTTTTTTTACCGCTCGGAAAAGTCGGCAAAACCCCCACAGACAACGCACCTCCTTGGTGCAGACGATCGCACCACACGACATATTTACTTAACAAAGACGGGGTATGGTGGGGCGCCCGCGCTATCAGGCAGGCTGACTATCGAAAGCAACTAAGGACGCAACGGAACAGACGTACTAAAAGCAAAAACCGGACAAGTAAAATAGTTATAACTTCATAACCTTTGTTGTAGATCAGTACTGCCGTTAATTGATTTTGCTGGAAGGTTCAGGCCTCCATCCGTAAACCGCTGGCAGCGTTTATGGATATCTGAATGTCGAGCACAGACATCTCGGCCAAGGCACGGCGCTATAGGGTGCAGCTTCCGTTTGATCGCCTTGTCTGGAGCCGACACATGACCGCCCCTATTACCGTTCTGCGCGACACCCACCCGCTGCCGGTACTCGATGCCTGCAAATGGGAAAAACTCGAAGGCGACCCGCACACCGTCAACCTCAACGCCTACACCAGCGAAGACGGCAGCAAGATCATGGGCACGTGGATCTGCACGCCGGGCAAATGGCGCGTTGAATACGTGAAGTGGGAATACTGCCATTTCCAGGAAGGCTACTGCGTGATTACCCCGGACGGCATGGCGCCGATTCATTTGCGCGCTGGCGATATCTTCGTAATTGAGCCGGGCATGAAAGGCACGTGGGAAGTGGTCGAGACCGTGCGTAAATATTTCGTGTTTGCCTGATGCAAAAAAGCCGGGAGATCACCCGACGTGATTTCCCGGCAAACAATGTCTGATACACACAAGTCCCCTGTGAGAGCGAGCCTGCTCGCGAAAGCGCACGGTCAGTCACTTCCTTGTTGAAGCCACCGCCGTCATCGCGAGCAGGCTCGCTCCCACCGAGAGTTCAGCGCTGTCCTTCTATTGCGGCAGGCTTGCGATAGCTGTTGATGATCGCCGAGAAATCTTTCCCGCCATCCCCACGCTGACTCATCGCCTGATACAACTGCTGCGCCACCGCGCCGAGCACCACCGGTTGATGAGCCTGACGCGCCGCTTCGGTCGCCAGCCCCAAATCCTTCAGCATGAGTTCCGCGCCAAACCCACCGGTATAACCGCGCGAAGCCGGCGCGGTTTCGACAATTCCCGGCCATGGGTTGTACATCTCCGAACTCCAGCAACGCCCGGTCGAACTGTTGATGATCCCGGCCAGTACCGTCGTGTCGATGCCCAGTGCATCGCCCAGTGCCATCGCCTCGCTGACACCGACCATCGAGATCGCCAGCAGCAGGTTGTTGCAGATCTTGGCGATCTGCCCGGTGCCGACTTCACCGCAATGCACGATGTTGCGGCCCATCTGCGCCAGCACCGGTTGCAGGGTTGCGAACAGTTCAGGCGTGGCGCCGACCATGAAGGTCAGCGTGCCAGCGGTGGCACCGCCGGTGCCACCGGACACTGGCGCATCGGCCATGGCCACACCCTGTTTTGCCGCAGCGGCCGCTACGTCACGGGCAGTCTGTGGATCGATAGTGCTGCAATCCACCGCCGGCACACCTTTGCCGATGCCGGCGAGCACACCGTCCTCACCGAGCCAGACGCTGCGCACATGCACGGCGGCCGGCAGCATGGTGATCACCAGCTCAGCATCCTCGGCCGCCTCACGCGCCGAAGCGCGAATAGTGCCGCCGAGTTGTTGCAGTTCCGCCAGCACGGTTTTGTTCAGGTCGACCAGATTCAGCGAGTGGCCAGCCTTGATCAGGTTGCGCGCCATCGGCGCGCCCATGTTGCCCAGACCGATAAATGCGATTTTCATGGTCGATTCCTCAGCGCAGGTTGATGGTGGTGTTCACGCCGTCGTTGACGCTGTCGTCATCGAACCAGCGCGCCGTGACCGTTTTGGTCTGCGTGTAGAACTGCACCACTTGTTTGCCGTACGGGCCGAGGTCGCCGAGTTTCGAACCGCGCGAACCGGTGAAGCTGAAGAACGGCACTGGCACCGGAATCGGGATGTTGATGCCGACCTGGCCGACATCGATTTCAGTCTGGAATTTACGCGCCGCCGCACCGCTCTGGGTGAACAAGCCAGTGCCGTTGCCGAACGGGTTGGCGTTGACCAGCGCAATCGCCTGATCAAGGGTGTCGACTTCCAGCACCACCAGCACCGGGCCGAAGATTTCCTGGGTGTAGATCTGCATGTCGGTGGTCACGCCCGAGAACAGGGTCGGGCCGACAAAGTTGCCTTGCTCGTAACCCGGCACCTTGATGTCGCGACCGTCCAGTTCCAGCTTCGCGCCCTCCTTGATGCCGCTTTCGATCAGCTCGAGAATCCGCGCCTTGGCTTTCTTCGAGATCACCGGGCCGACATCGGTGCCCGGCTCGCTGCCGGCGTTGACGGTGAGTTTCTGCGCCAGCGCTTTCAGATCCGGCAGCCATTGCTTCGCCGCGCCGACCAGCACCACCACCGAGGTGGCCATGCAACGTTGCCCGGCGGCACCGAAACCGGCGCCGACCAAGGCATTCAGCGCTTGCTCGCGATTGGCATCGGCGAGCACCACGGCATGGTTCTTCGCGCCCATCATCGATTGCACGCGTTTGCCGTGCTTGCCGGCCAGATCGTAAACGTGGGTGCCAACGGCGGTCGAACCGACGAAGGACACGGCTTTGATGTCCTTGTGCGTGCACAGGCCATCAACCACGTCCTTACCGCCATGAACCACGTTCAACACGCCTGCCGGAACACCGGCCTCGATCGCCAGTTCCACCAGCAGCATGGTCGACAGCGGATCCTGCTCCGAAGGCTTCAAGACGAAGGTGTTGCCGCAGGCGATGGCCATCGGGAACATCCACAGCGGAATCATCGCCGGGAAGTTGAACGGGGTGATGCCGGCGCACACGCCGATCGGCTGGCGCAAGGTGTAGGTATCGACACCGCCGGCGACGTTCTCGGCGAACTCACCCATTTGCAGAGTGCCGATGGAGCACGCGTGCTCTACCACTTCCAGGCCACGGAAAATATCGCCTTCGGCGTCGGCAATGGTTTTGCCTTGCTCGGCGCTTAACACTACAGCGATGCGTTTGGAATGCTCGCGGATCAGCGCTTGCAGCTTGAGCATGATGCGCATGCGCGCGCCGATCGGGGTCAGTTTCCAGGTCTGGAAAGCGCGCTGGGCGGCGCTGACGGCGGCATCGACTTCAGCGGCAGTGGCAAACGGCACTTTGGCCAGCACTTGCTGGGTCGCCGGGTTGACGATGTCGTGCCACTCGGTGGTCTGCGACTCGACCCATTCGCCATTGATCAGCAGTTTGACCTTCTGGACCGTGGTTTCGTTGGGCGTAAGCGATGCGTTCATGCTGGTCTCCGAAACTTGTTTTTATCGTAGGAGCCAAGGCGAAAGGTTCGCCTTGAGATGAGGCGTGTGTCACGAGTTGGTTGTCGGACTGTTTTTAGAGTATAGATGTGCAAACTTCTAATAAGAACGCACATATAAGCCAGTCCATCATGCAAAAAAACATCACCTCGCTAGGCTCGCTGAACTGGGACGACCTGAAGTTTTTCCTTGAAGTAGCGCGCACCCGTAAGGCCAGTACTGCCGCCAAACGGCTGGCTGTCGACTACACCACGGTGTCGCGGCGGATCAGTTCGCTGGAGGCGGCACTGGGGACTTTGCTGTTCGAGAAGTCGCGCACCAGCGGTTTTGTCCTGACCACCGAAGGCCAGCGCCTGCTCGGTTATGCCGAGTCGATTGAAAGCACCCTGCACATGGCCTGCGAGCAGGTGTCAGGCTCCGGCGTGGCGCTGTCCGGGCATGTGCGCATGGGTTGCACGGAAGGCTTCGGCAGTTTTTTCATCACGCCGCAGCTGAGCCATTTCGTCGACGCCTACCCGGCCATCTCGGTGGACATCCTGCCGCTGCCACACTTCATCAGCCTGTCCAAGCGCGAGGCCGACATCGTTATCGCGCTGGAACGCCCGGAGCATGGGCCGTACGTGTGCTGCAAACTCTGCGACTACCGTTTGCAGCTCTACGCGACTCAGGAATATCTCGACAAACACCCACCGATCCGCCGCCCGGCAGACTTGGGCAAGCATCAATTCATCAGTTATGTGGATGATCTGGCGTTCAGCTCCGAGCTGCTGTACCTGGCGAACGTGTTGCCGGGCGCCAGCGCCAACTTGCGCAGCACCAGTGTGATCGCGCAATTCGTCGCGGCGCAGCAAGGGCGCTCGCTGGCGATACTGCCATGCTTCCTCGCCGCGCAGGATCCGCGGCTGCTGCCGGTGTTGCCGGAGGAAATCGACATCACCCGGCAGTTCTGGATGTACTGCCGGGAGGACCTGCGCAAGCTCAAGCGGATCACCCTGTTGTGGGATTACATCCGTGAGGTGACTGAGCGTAATCAGGGTCTGTTGATGGGGCAGACCCGCGAGATGCAGTTTGCCGATTAGTCGGCGCTGACCACAATCGACACCCGGCGGTTTTCCGTGCGCCCAGCTGCGGTGTCGTTGGACGCCACCGGCTCTTTGCTGCCCAGGCCCTGCAACTGGATGTTTTCTTGCTTCATGCCGACCGTGCCCAGCACTTTGGCGACACTCTTGGCACGGCGCAGCGACAATTGCTGGTTGTAGGTTTCCTTGCCCGAGGCGTCGGTGTGACCATCGACCCGCACGCGCTCGATACCGACACCCAGCAATGCCTTGCCAATGCGCTCGACGATTTCTGTACTTTCCTTGTTCAGGCTTTCGACGTCGCTGCCAAACAGCACTTTGCCGGACAGGCCAAACTCCCAGCCCTCGTCGGTCAGTTCAAAACCCTGTTGTTTGAGAACGGCAACCTGCGCTGGCGTCAGGCCTTTTTGCGGGGTGGTCTGGCAACCGGTCAGGGCCAGTACGGCGATCAACAGCACAGCGTAAAAAGATCGAATCGACAGTGTGAACACGAGAGTCAGCTCCTGGTTTGAACGGAATCGACCGGGTGCTCCGCCCCGGCCGTGAATTGGGCGCCACGCGACAGACGCTTGGCTTGATACATCGCCGCATCGGCAGCATCGAGCAAGGCGCCCGGCGTGACACCATGATCGGGATAAACCGCGATGCCGATACTGAGCGAGGTCACGACACTGGTGTCGCCCGGCAGCGCGATGGGCATGTCCATGCTGGCGAGGATCTTGTCGGCGATGCGTTCGGCGTCTTCGATCCTGTGCAGCGGCGTGAGCAGAACGGCGAACTCGTCACCGCCCAGGCGCGCCACCAGATCCTCTTCGCGCAACTGTGCGCGAATGCGATTGGCCACGGCGACCAGGACAGCATCACCGGCAGCGTGGCCGAAGTTGTCGTTGATCCCCTTGAAGCGGTCGCTGTCGAGAAACAACACGGCAACGCGTTCATTGTGTTTGCCGGCATTGCGCAAGGCGCGGATCAACCGCCCTTCGAAAAAAGCGCGGTTCGGCAGACCGGTGAGGCTGTCATGGCTGGCCTGGTGAGCGAGGGTTTCGTTTTCGTTCTGCAGATGGCTTTGCCACGACTCCAGCTCGTCAAGCAAGGCATTGAAGTCATTGCCGAGGTTGTCGAGTTCGGCGATCTGCGCCGGAGGAACGCGGCGATCCAGCGCGCGTTCGCTGCGGGCGGCGTGGGCCACATTGGCCAGACTGCGCAGAGGACCAGTGATCGCGCGTAACTGGCGGCGCGCCAGGTAGAGCGCAACCCAAGCGCTGATCGCAGTGCAGAGGATGATCCCCGCCAGACCGCTGAGCAGAAAGCGCATCAGGCTGCCACCATGGCCGGTGAGCAGCACACGACCGATTTCACGGTCCTGATGTTCGATTGGCAGGCTGATGGGTTTTTCCAGGATGGCGCGGGTGATCTGCATTTCCAGCTCAGAGAACAAACCGTTTTCCGGGCGTTGCCAATGCGCGAGCAGTTGTCCCTGACTGTCCAGCACCTGGGCGTCAGCAACCTCTTCGGCAGAAGCAATCAGCGCCAGCGATTCGTTGGCGGCCGTCTTGTCGTTGAACACCACCGCCGCTTCCACGGTGTAGCTGATCGAACGGGCGATCAAGTGCAGGTTGTGATCGGCGTACACCCGCAGCGCCAGCACGCCGAGCAACGTCAGCGAAACGCTGGCCATCGCCACGCCCACCAGCGCGACTGTCAAATGCCCTCGGCCGATGACCGAGCCCAGCGTTGGGCGGCTATTCGATCTGAACAGGTTCATGGCGCCGCCGGTTTGCGACGCGACAATTGCAGCACGCTTGGGTGAATGCGCACGCCGCTGCGGGCAACGGAGTCGAGATTGACCTCGAACGACACTTGTTCATCACCAACGCGCAGACAGAACAGGCTGCCGACCGTGCACTGATCGCCACCTTCGCTGATGCTCAGCACCGGGTGACCGATCAGCGAAGCGAACAGCCGAGCGCGTTCATCGGCCGTGAGTTTGCCGATGTACACCGCATCGCATTCGCTGACGATGGCCGGGTTATCGGCCAGCAGGCGACGTACGGTGACCGGACGGCCAGTGGCTTGAGTGGTGCCTTTGACCAGATCATCGGTGTATTCGGTGGGGCCAACGATGCACAGACGCAATTGCGCAGGCTCAACCGGCCAGCGCGCATAGCTGAGAATGCCAAGAACAACCTGCGTGACAGATTTGGCCCGTTGTTCGGCCATACCCGTTGGCGCTTGCGGCTGCGCGACAGCCGCGCCCGTCATCACCCAGAGCAGACCGACAAGCAACGCGTGCTTGCAGACAACTACGCGCCCTGTCGCCCAGACAGACACCTTCATGCAGGGATTCTCTTGGATCGTAGCGAAATGATGCCGCAACGATAGCACAGCGCTGAAACGCCAGCGAGACAGCGACCTCTGACCGGTTGGTCAGTAAACGCCGTCAATCGTCGGGATTTTCACCTCGCAGGCACGGTGCCCTCCTCCAGTTCCAGCATCAACCCGCTCAGGCGCTTGACCTTGCGCTGCACCGCTTCTTCAAACACGCCCGCTCGGGATTCGATCAAGGTGAACCAATGCTTGGCCCGGGTGATACCGGTGTAGATCAACTCTTTGGTCAACACGGGGTTCAAGGCGTCGGGCAGGATCAGCGCCGTGTGGGCAAATTCCGAACCCTGGGACTTGTGCACCGTCATGGCGTAAACGGTTTCGACGTCGTTGAGGCGGCTTGGCAATACAAAGCGCACGCCGCCCTGCCCGTCGTTGCGCGGGAAAGCCACGCGCAACACCGGTTTGCCTGCGTCAGGGCCCTCGCGCTCGGGCAGCTTGAGGGCGATCCCGATGTCGCCGTTCATCAAGCCCAGACCATAATCATTGCGAGTCATCAGCACTGGCCGTCCTTCGTACCATTGCTGATCACTTTCGATCAGACGTGCCTTGAGCAGCGCGGCGGTGACGCGTTGATTCAGACCTTCAACGCCCCATGGCCCTTTGCGCACTGCACACAACAGTTGAAATGTGTCGAACGCCTGCAGAACGTCGCGAGCCCAAATAACCCAGTCCGGATGTTCGAGGGGCCGGCCCGACTGTGGACGCTGATTGCGCAGCACGCTCAGATAATGGCGGTAGCCTTGAGGTCCGTCGCCATGCCCCTCCAGTAACAGTCGCTCCAGCGTGTGATCGTGCTCGCCCTTGAGCGGCAACGAATACACATCGTCATAGTGCCCGGCCGCGAGCAACTGACGCGCTTCATCCGGCAGCTGTTGATTGACCCGACGCGCGAGCTGACCGATACCGCTGCCCTCGCCGAAGCGTCGGGAGTAACGCAACATCACCACTTGCTGGGCCAGCGGGTGGGTGCCATCGACGTCCTCGTGCAAACCGCTGTCCTTCAGCGAGTCACCGCTGACCGACTCCAGCCACTGTCGGGTCTGCGGGTTGTACCAGCCACTCTCGGCATCACGGCACAAATCCCCTAGCACTGCGCCAGCCTCAACAGAGGCCAATTGATCCTTGTCGCCCAGCAAGACCAGCCGTGCATGGGGAGGCAAGGCATCGAGCAGATTGGCCATCATTTCCAGGTCGATCATCGAGGCTTCGTCGACCACCAGCACATCCAGCGGCAGGCGGTTGCCGGCGTGGTGGCGGAAGTGTCGGGTGCCAGGACGACTGCCCAGCAGACGATGCACGGTGGTGACGTCGCAAGGAATCTTCGCCCGCACCTCTTCGCTGACTTCGAGCGACTGCACTTGCTGACTGATGGACTCGGTCAACCGCGCCGCAGCCTTGCCTGTCGGCGCCGCCAGACGAATCCGCAGCGGATGACCGGCCGCGACTGCGGGGGCTTGAAGCAACGCCAGCAAACGCACCACCGTGGTGGTTTTACCGGTCCCCGGCCCGCCAGTAACGATGCTGAAGGCGCCACGAGTGGCGAGAGCGCAGGCGAGTTTCTGCCAGTCGATCACTGCACCCGCCTCGGCGGATCCGAACAGTTCATTCAGTCGCTGCGGCAGATCGTCCGGCGTCGGCTCTACTTTCTGCAGACGCTGACGCAACGCCGAATCGATGCGCCGCTCGTAGGCCCAGTAGCGTCGCAGATACAGACGTTTGCCGGCCAACACCAGCGGGCGTTGCTGTGCGATATCGCGGGTATCCGCCGCCAGTGCGACCAAAGAGCTCCCCGCGAGAACCTTGCACCAGTGCGCACCGTCAAGCGTTTCAAGCAATTGCGAAGGCAGCAACAACACCCCCCCTTGCACATCCCCTTCCGGGGGCAGCGAAAGAGCGAAGTCGGGAGCTTTCAGGGTTTCGTACAGATCAAGACAGACGTGGCCGTGGCCAAGTTGATGACTGGTCAGGGCGGCAGCGAGCAACACCAGTGGATCCGTATCGCGCTCAAGTTCATGAAGGAACGCGACAAACGCTTTGTCCAGCGCACGCAGCCAGCCTCGCTCGACCCAACGGGTCAGCAATATCAACAGGTCATCGGCGCTGGTCAGGGGCGATAGCCGCGACAGACTGTCAGCGGCCAGTGGCGTGGGGAGCAGATCGGCAAAGGTGCGGCTCATAGCAGGACTCCCTGTTCCCAGGCGGGTTCGGACTTGGGTTCGGGTTTTCCTTGAAACATTCGGTCTAGACGCTCGATCAGTTCCCGTGGTGGGCGGGCAAAATACACGCCGCGACTGTCAGCGCGGGTGCCACGCAGGAACAGATACAACGCGCCGCCGACATGCCGGTCGTAATCATATTCAGGCAGTCGAGCCTTGAGCTGGCGATGCAACGCCAACAGGTAGAGCACATACTGCAGGTCATAGCGGTTGTCGAGAATCGACTGTTCCATGGCTTGTTCGGTGTAAGCCAGATCATCCACGCCAAGCCAGTTGGACTTGTAGTCGGCCACGTAATATCGGCCATCGTGTTCAAAGGTCAGGTCGATGAAGCCTTTAAACATGCCATTGAGCTGCACCGGTTCTGCCGCCACGCGAGCCACGCCCCTGTGGGTGTGCTGTCGCACCAGATCGTCGAGTTTGAGTACGTCGACCTTATGGCTGGCGAACCAGAATTCCATCTCGACCCGATACTGCTTCAACTGTTGCAGAACGACTGGTGGCTGCCCGCCTGCAATCGGCAATGGCGACTGCAGTAGATGTTGCAGCCAGTCACTCAGAGTGTTTATCCAGCCCTCCCAGCCGCGCAGATTACAGCGCCGGGCAATCGCATCTTCCAGCGCTTCGCGCGAAACGGCGAAACCGTCGTCACCGGCCCACTCCAGCAAACCGTGAAGAAATGTTCCCGGATTGGGGCCGCGCGGAAAGCGATGGATATCGGCGCCGCCGGCAATGATTTCTCGTGGCGCGTCCGGGTCGAGGCGTTCGTCGTCAAACAGCTTTTGTGCCTGCGGACTGTCCGGCGCTTCATCGCTGCCGACACTCAGCACATCGCTGATACGCAGCGCACTGTAAGACGCGATCCACCAGTTTTCGCTGGCCTTGCGCTTGGGCAGCAGCGTGGCGCTCAGCACGGCGTCGTTGCGTGGTGGCCGGTAATGCTCGTCGGTGGGCTGTGGCATTTCACCGGTGTGGATGGCCGGGCAATCTTGCTGCAGGTCCTGCAACCAGCGCTTCAGTTCGCTCGACTCACCCAGAGATGAGCCACCACCGAGTAGATAACCCAGCGCTGAAAGGTGCAGGACCGAGCTGTTGTTATTGCCTCGCTTGAGATCCGTCACACCCAACCAGCAGGCGTGCTGCGCGCGGGTCAGGGCAACGTAGAGCAAGCGCAAGTCTTCGGCGAGACGCTCATCATCCGCCTGTGCAATCAGCTCGGCAGTCGGTTTGAGACTCACCTGAGCTTTGCCCGCTGCATCGTGGTAGTGCAGTGGCAAGCGACTGCCATCGACGGGTTTCGCCGAACAAATAAACGGCAAGAACACCAATGGATATTCCAGGCCCTTGGACTTGTGAATGGTCACGACTTTGACCAGTTGCTCGTCACTCTCCAGACGCAGAATCTGCTCTTCACCGGCCTGACCGGACACGGCCAGCAGTTCGCCGAGATGACGAATCAGCGCTTGCTCTCCGTCCAGTTCCGCAGCCGCTTGCTGCATCAACTCCGACAGATGCAACAGGTTGGTCAGCACGCGCTCGCCATCGCTGCGTGTCATCAAGATTTGCGGCAAATGGAAGTCGTGCAGCAGGCGTCGCAACATCGGCAGCACACCCTGTTTGCGCCATAGCTCGCGATAGCCACGGAATTGCATGACCCGGCTTTCCCACACCAGTTCGTCCTGGTTCAGACGTTCCAGCTCGGGCAATGGCAGGTTCAGGGTGATACAGGCCAATGCGGCTTTCAGGGAGCGCTCGACATCCGGCTCGGCGCAGGCCTTGAGCCAGGACAACAGGTCGTGTGCCTCCTGCGCCGCGAACACCGAATCCTTGTCCGACAGGTAAACGCTGCGCACCCCACGGGCAGCGAGTTCACCACGTACAGCCTGGGCTTCTTTGCCGTCGCGCACGAGAATCGCGATGTCGGACGGCCTCAGACCTCTGAAGTCTTTACCATCCTGAACAAACCCGGCGCTAGCGTTTTGCCCGCCATTGAGCAGCGCAGTAATTTCGCTGGCGCACGCCGCTGCCAACTGCTGACGATAGACCGCGCCCGACAGTGGCTGGTCGGTGGACAAGTGCCAGACATTCAACGCTGCGACAGCCTGCCCGGCAACTTGCAGATGTTCCATGCGACCTTGAGATTCGACGGGAAGAAATGGCACCGGGTTGTTGCCGTTTTTCTCGCGGAACAAAAATGCGCCGCGCCCCAGTTCACGGGATTCGGCGCGTGCAAATACATGATTGACCGCGTTGACCATGCCGTGGCTGGAGCGGAAGTTGGTCCCAAGGGTATGCAGTCGGCCAGTGGTGGCCTGACGCGCGCGCAGATAGGTGTAGATGTCCGCACCGCGGAAAGCGTAGATGGCCTGCTTCGGATCACCGATCAGAAACAGGCCTGTGTCTGGACTGTTGTCTTCGATGCGATAGATGCTTTCGAAGATTCGGTACTGCACCGGGTCAGTGTCCTGAAACTCATCGATCAGCGCGACCGGGAACTGCTCGCGAATCAACGTCGCAAGACGTTCGCCTCCATCGGATTGCAGCGCGGCATCCAGACGCAAAAGCATGTCGTCGAAACCCATTTCGGCGCGACGGCGCTTCTCTTCTTCAAACCGTGCGCCTACCCATTTGGCGGCATGTTGCAGCACGGCGGCATCCGGGGTTGGCAAAGCATCGAGGCTCGACTTGAGTGCAGGCATAGCATCCAGGCCTGGATGACTTGGGGGTTGCCCCTTCCAGGCTTCGGCCATACCGTCGGGAGTCAGTCGGGTGAAACCGGTGCCGATATCCAGTTGCTCCAGGGTCTCGTCTTCGGCCCATGCCTTGAGCTTTTCGAACCACGGTTCGAAGTAACGCGCCTGCATCTTGCGACCGTCGACGGTTTTGCTCGCAACGCCTTGATGACAGATGGCGAGCAACTCGTCTGCCCACTGGCGCCAGGGCATTTTCAGTTCGATCAACGCTGCACGACGTTCTTGCAGGCATTCTTCTATCAGCTCCGCAGGAGCCTTTCCCTCGTCGCTGTCGCGTTCACTGGCGAACAAGCCGCGTATGCGAGGCAACAATGCCGCAGGTCCGCCCCAGTTGCTGCGAACCCAGTTCAAGGCATCGCCCTGCATCGGATAACAGAACAGCCGCCAGTAATCGCGTAACACCTCGCCGAGCAAGTCGCTGTGGTCGGTTTCCAGGGATTGGGTAAACAGGCTGCCGCTGTCGAACGCGTGCTCGCGCAGCATGCGCTGACACCAACTGTGGATGGTCGAAACGGCGGCTTCGTCCATCCATTGCGCGGCGACATCGAGACGGTTGGCGCAACCGGGCCACTGTTGATACTCGAACTGATCACGCAACTCGGCAATCAGTCCGTCGGGCGCAGGCGTTTCTTCGCGAAAGAATCGAGCGGCCTCCGCCAGACGCGTGCGTATGCGTTCGCGTAATTCCTTGGTCGCGGCATCGGTGAACGTCACGACGAGAATCTGCGGTGGCAGCAACTCGCGCCCGAACCCGCTCAATTCGTCACCGTGCCCCAGGATAAGTCGCAGATACAAAGCGGAAATGGTAAAGGTTTTACCCGTACCGGCACTGGCTTCGATCAGCTGACTGCCGCGCAGCGGGAATGCCAGTGCAAGGGGTGTCTTGGTACTCATGCGCGAGCCCCCTCGGTGGACAGCGAACGCCAGGGTGCTTCAAACAGCGGGCGATACAAGGCATCACACCAACCGGAAAACGTCTCGTCAGCGAGCAATGACTCGAAATCGGCAAATTGACGTGACAACGCCGGGCTCTCGCGGCGCTCACCTTCACTGGTTTGACCATCACCCTCATAGGCTTTACGTGCAGCGGCTTCGGCCTTCAGCGGGTCGGTCTGAGAGAGCCACGCAAAAGCGGTTTTTACTGCGATCGGCAGTGGCTGGCGCATACCGGCCTGCCAGGCGAGCAGCAAGTCACCGAGGAACCGTATGGCGCGATCTGGCTCCATGGGATCAAGCAGCAGAGTGTCATCGCTGGCAACCAGTGCGGTGCTGAGGGAAAGTCCGCTGGCGCAGGCCACCAGATGATTGACCCAGGGTTTGGTCAGGCGATGCCATTTACGGCTTTTGATCGAGCCAATGCTGTTGGGAATGGTCGTGACCGACAACAGGCTAGCGTCGGCGCGCTGATGCAAACCGGCAAGCCATCCTTCAAGGCGTAATCCCTGCAATTGGAGGTTGACCGGTAACGCACTGGTCAAAGGGGCAGGCCAGAGTGTCAGCAGTTGGTGATAACGCTGCAGCAAATCCGGCAGAGGCTCGATCAACTCTCGTTGCAGGCACTCACCAAACCCGGCCATTGGCAGCAGGCCGCTGTTTTGCAGGCGCCGGGCCTGAGCAGTCAGCGCCTCATCGACATTGTCCGGTTGCCTGAGAGCGGCTTCGAGCAAGCTGTCACTAAGCGTGTAACGCTGTAATGCGTCCAGCACGAAAGGTTCTTCATCGGCCAACGGCGCTTCAGCGGCCTCGAAATATACCTTGAGGCGCTGGGTGAAAAAGTGTCGAACCGGATTGCGCAAAAAATCCTGCAGCAACGCCAGGCTCAACGGCTCTTCTTGCACATAAGGTGTGAGTAACTGCGCTTCGTTTTGAGGCTCATGCTGTTGATGCAGAACCTGCCATTCGCTGGCGTAGCTGAAGAGGTGATCGCCGTCATGAAAATAGCGCGCACTGAACGGTTGCAGCGGGTGCTCTTGCGTCATGGCGCTTAGCAGATCCCGGCTTTCGTCGAGCAATCGCCAGCCGCTGGCGAGGTGATCACGCAACTGGCCGATCAACACGGAAGCCGGTCGCTCACTGTTATCGCGAATACTGCGGCCGACCCAACTGATGTACAACTGATTGCGTGCTGACAAAAGCGCTTCGAGCAAAAGATATCGGTCGTCCTCACGCCGCGAACGATCTCCTGGACGGTAGTCGCTGCCCATGAGGTCGAAATCCAGCGGAGGTTGTGCGCGGGGATAATCGCCATCATTCATCCCCAGCAGACAGACCAGTTTGAATGGAATGGCGCGCATGGGCATCAGCGTACAAAAATTCACGGCACCGGCCAGAAAACGCTGAGACAAACGCCCTTGGTCGAGACCGGCGAGCCAGGCTTCGCGAACAACTGTCAGTGGCAGCTCATCCGCAAGACCTACGGCCTCACAGGTTTCCAGCCAGGTTTCGCGAAGCTCTTCGAGCTGGGTCAGCAAGTAATCGTCATGCTCGTTACTGGCTTTGAAGAACAGCTGCATCAGCGCTTGCAACCGATACCCCCACTCCTTGGGCTGCGCGGGTTGAGTGAGCTGCTGATGAGCAAGTTCCAGAGCGTCGAGCAAGGCTACCAACGGCCCGATCAGTGCGGCGTCGAGTCCGCCGATTTCATCGTAGGGCTCAATCCCTTCACACGCGTCGGCACTGCCGACGGCGTAGCCCAGAAGCATGCGGCGCAGACCGAAATGCCAACTGTTTTGTTCAAGCTCGTTCGGCAAACCCAGGCCCGCCCTTTGCTCGGCGTTCATGCCCCAACGCACGCCTGCGCCTTCAATCCAGCGGTGCAGTGTTGGCAGGTCGCGCTCCTCCACACCAAAGCGCGCGCGAAGAGCAGGAACGTCGAGCAGATCGAGGATTTCACTGACCGGGAAACGACTGTCGGGAAGCTTGAGCAGGTGTTCGACCGCGATCAGCAATGGATCGCGGCCGCGCTGCCCCTGATCGGCCAATGTGAAGGGTATGAATCGCGGGTCGTGGCGATCAAGCTGACCAAATACCGCGCGGATATGCGGCGCGTAGCTATCGACATCTGGCACCATCACGATCACATCGCGAGGGCGCAGATCCGGGTTGGCACTGAAGCGCGCGAGGAGCTGGTCATGCAATATTTCGACTTCACGTTGAGCACTGTGGGCAATGTGAAAGCGGATCGACTCGTCATCAGCCAGGTCGACAGCGGGCCAGTGTTCGCGAGTCTCGTTGAGTGGGCGCAACTCCAGGATGTCATCCTGCAGTTGATTGAGCAGGTTGTGTGGCTGGGTGTCGCTGAACAGGTCTATGCGACCGTCGCGAAAAGCCGCTCGATAGCTATTTGGATCGTCGTAACTGTCGAGCAGGCTGATGTAGTCCCGGCCTTGCTTGCCCCATGCGGCCAACAGCGGATGGGCGTGTTGATGCAGTGTTTCAGGATCAAGCACGACGGGCATTCCGCTTTTGCGCGATTGCCGCTTGTATTGATGGCGCAGCAGATCCTTGTCGGCGACGATGTCAGCCCAGTGATGACGGCAGGGGTTGTGCACACACAGCAGAACCTGACTGAAACGCGCAAGGCCGGCGAGCGCTTCAAGCACTTGTGCTGGTAACGAGGAAATCCCGAAGACGATCACTCGCGAGGGTAGCCCCACCGGGGCCTCGGTGAGGTTGTTGATGCGCTCGATGAATCGCTGGTGAACACCCGCACGACTCTGCGCCATCCCCTGCTCGCCCACGTCATCGAGCAATGCACGCCACAACTCCGCTTGCCAGCAACTGGTCGGTGGCAGCGATTTTACTTCGCCTCTGACATTTCGTAGCTGATGCCGCCCTTCAGCCCAATCTTCGAGCCAGTCGGCGCGATATACCTGATATTGGTCGAAGAGATCCGCCAGACGCTCAGACAGTTGATAGCGTTTGCGCAAGTCGGTGTCGTTGGTGAGGAAGCGTTGTAACGGCTCGAAATGCGGGCGATCGATAACCTGGGGTAACAACCGCATCAGGCGCCAGGTTAACGGGGCCTTATCGAGCAGGGATTTGGCCGGAATTTCTTCTCGTCCAAGAACGATGCGGTATAGCTGCCACATGAAGCTTCCGGGCAATTGCACGTCAATCGCGGCTGCAATGCCGCAACCGCCGAGGTCATCGTCCTCCGGATCTTCCGCAAGAGCCAATTTGAGCCACTGGGCAATACCGTTGCTCTGCACCAACGCAATTTCGTTTTCCAGGGGAGCTAGCGGATAGCGCCTCATGATGCTGATCACAAGGCTGCGCAGTTCGTCCAGGCTATTGCTCTGAACCACCATGAATGCAGCGTTGAGGGACTGGGCGTCCGGCATAAGGGCTTCCTTGGAAATGTACAAAAGCTAGGGCAGAACCTTAGCATTGTCGGCAGGTTGTGACAGCCAGACGACGTCCGTGAATGCTGTAAGAACTTTCCTGCGGGCAAAACAAAACCCCAACTGCTTTCGCAATTGGGGTTTCGGAATTTAATCTTGACGATGACCTACTCTCACATGGGGAAACCCCACACTACCATCGGCGATGCATCGTTTCACTGCTGAGTTCGGGATGGGATCAGGTGGTTCCAACGCTCTATGGTCGTCAAGAAATTCGGGTACTGAGTCGTGACCTTATGGCCTCGCTTCAGCAAATTGGGTACGTGATAGCTTTCGGTGTCTTGTGCTGCCTTTTTAGGTGCAGTCGAACTTTCGGTTCGTTTCGTCTTCACACACCGCAATCTGGTCTCTTCGACGCAAATTGCTTGGGTGTTATATGGTCAAGCCTCACGGGCAATTAGTATTGGTTAGCTCAACGCCTCACAGCGCTTACACACCCAACCTATCAACGTCGTAGTCTTCGACGGCCCTTCAGGGAACTCAAGGTTCCAGTGAGATCTCATCTTGAGGCAAGTTTCCCGCTTAGATGCTTTCAGCGGTTATCTTTCCCGAACATAGCTACCCGGCAATGCCACTGGCGTGACAACCGGAACACCAGAGGTTCGTCCACTCCGGTCCTCTCGTACTAGGAGCAGCCCCTCTCAAATCTCAAACGTCCACGGCAGATAGGGACCGAACTGTCTCACGACGTTCTAAACCCAGCTCGCGTACCACTTTAAATGGCGAACAGCCATACCCTTGGGACCGGCTTCAGCCCCAGGATGTGATGAGCCGACATCGAGGTGCCAAACACCGCCGTCGATATGAACTCTTGGGCGGTATCAGCCTGTTATCCCCGGAGTACCTTTTATCCGTTGAGCGATGGCCCTTCCATACAGAACCACCGGATCACTAAGACCTACTTTCGTACCTGCTCGACGTGTCTGTCTCGCAGTCAAGCGCGCTTTTGCCTTTATACTCTACGACCGATTTCCGACCGGTCTGAGCGCACCTTCGTACTCCTCCGTTACTCTTTAGGAGGAGACCGCCCCAGTCAAACTACCCACCATACACTGTCCTCGATCCGGATAACGGACCTGAGTTAGAACCTCAAAGTTGCCAGGGTGGTATTTCAAGGATGGCTCCACGCGAACTGGCGTCCACGCTTCAAAGCCTCCCACCTATCCTACACAAGCAAATTCAAAGTCCAGTGCAAAGCTATAGTAAAGGTTCACGGGGTCTTTCCGTCTAGCCGCGGATACACTGCATCTTCACAGCGATTTCAATTTCACTGAGTCTCGGGTGGAGACAGCGCCGCCATCGTTACGCCATTCGTGCAGGTCGGAACTTACCCGACAAGGAATTTCGCTACCTTAGGACCGTTATAGTTACGGCCGCCGTTTACCGGGGCTTCGATCAAGAGCTTCGCGTTAGCTAACCCCATCAATTAACCTTCCGGCACCGGGCAGGCGTCACACCCTATACGTCCACTTTCGTGTTTGCAGAGTGCTGTGTTTTTAATAAACAGTCGCAGCGGCCTGGTATCTTCGACCGGCATGAGCTTACGGAGCAAGTCCTTCACCCTCACCGGCGCACCTTCTCCCGAAGTTACGGTGCCATTTTGCCTAGTTCCTTCACCCGAGTTCTCTCAAGCGCCTTGGTATTCTCTACCCAACCACCTGTGTCGGTTTGGGGTACGGTTCCTGGTTACCTGAAGCTTAGAAGCTTTTCTTGGAAGCATGGCATCAACCACTTCGTGTTCTAAAAGAACACTCGTCATCAGCTCTCGGCCTTAAGATCCCGGATTTACCTAAGATCTCAGCCTACCACCTTAAACTTGGACAACCAACGCCAAGCTGGCCTAGCCTTCTCCGTCCCTCCATCGCAATAACCAGAAGTACAGGAATATTAACCTGTTTTCCATCGACTACGCTTTTCAGCCTCGCCTTAGGGACCGACTAACCCTGCGTCGATTAACGTTGCGCAGGAAACCTTGGTCTTTCGGCGTGGGTGTTTTTCACACCCATTGTCGTTACTCATGTCAGCATTCGCACTTCTGATACCTCCAGCAAGCTTCTCAACTCACCTTCACAGGCTTACAGAACGCTCCTCTACCGCATCACCCGAAGGTGATACCCGTAGCTTCGGTGTATGGTTTGAGCCCCGTTACATCTTCCGCGCAGGCCGACTCGACTAGTGAGCTATTACGCTTTCTTTAAAGGGTGGCTGCTTCTAAGCCAACCTCCTAGCTGTCTAAGCCTTCCCACATCGTTTCCCACTTAACCATAACTTTGGGACCTTAGCTGACGGTCTGGGTTGTTTCCCTTTTCACGACGGACGTTAGCACCCGCCGTGTGTCTCCCATGCTCGGCACTTGTAGGTATTCGGAGTTTGCATCGGTTTGGTAAGTCGGGATGACCCCCTAGCCGAAACAGTGCTCTACCCCCTACAGTGATACATGAGGCGCTACCTAAATAGCTTTCGAGGAGAACCAGCTATCTCCGAGCTTGATTAGCCTTTCACTCCGATCCACAGGTCATCCGCTAACTTTTCAACGGTAGTCGGTTCGGTCCTCCAGTTAGTGTTACCCAACCTTCAACCTGCCCATGGATAGATCGCCCGGTTTCGGGTCTATTCCCAGCGACTAGACGCCCTATTAAGACTCGCTTTCGCTACGCCTCCCCTATTCGGTTAAGCTCGCCACTGAAAATAAGTCGCTGACCCATTATACAAAAGGTACGCAGTCACAGAACAAAGTCTGCTCCCACTGCTTGTACGCATACGGTTTCAGGATCTATTTCACTCCCCTCTCCGGGGTTCTTTTCGCCTTTCCCTCACGGTACTAGTTCACTATCGGTCAGTCAGTAGTATTTAGCCTTGGAGGATGGTCCCCCCATATTCAGACAAAGTTTCTCGTGCTCCGTCCTACTCGATTTCATGACTAAGAGATTTTCGCGTACAGGGCTATCACCCACTATGGCCGCACTTTCCAGAGCGTTCCGCTAATCTCAAAGCCACTTAAGGGCTAGTCCCCGTTCGCTCGCCACTACTAAGGGAATCTCGGTTGATTTCTTTTCCTCAGGGTACTTAGATGTTTCAGTTCCCCTGGTTCGCTTCTTGCACCTATGTATTCAGTACAAGATAACCATCTTATGATGGCTGGGTTCCCCCATTCAGACATCTCCGGATCAAAGTCTGTTTGCCGACTCCCCGAAGCTTTTCGCAGGCTACCACGTCTTTCATCGCCTCTGACTGCCAAGGCATCCACCGTATGCGCTTCTTCACTTGACCATATAACCCCAAGCAATCTGGTTATACTGTGAAGACGACATTCGCCGAAAATTCGAATTTCTCAACTAAGAGAACTCACAAATTTTACCTTAGCCTGATCCGTTACCAGTGAAAGTAACGTTCAGTCTATCTTTCTATCACATACCCAAATTTTTAAAGAACGATCTAATCAAAAGACTAGAAATCAATATTCTCAGTGGAATACTCATTTCTAAGCTTTCAGAAGCAGTTATATGGTGGAGCCAAGCGGGATCGAACCGCTGACCTCCTGCGTGCAAGGCAGGCGCTCTCCCAGCTGAGCTATGGCCCCATAACAAAATTGGTGGGTCTGGGCAGATTCGAACTGCCGACCTCACCCTTATCAGGGGTGCGCTCTAACCAACTGAGCTACAGACCCAATTTCGAGCGCGTAACTGTTAGCTTGGAGCTATCAGCTTGGAGCTTAAAGCTGCTTCTATCGTCTTCTTCAATGAATCAAGCAATTCGTGTGGGAACTTATGGAGCAGCTGATGTCGTCGATTAAGGAGGTGATCCAGCCGCAGGTTCCCCTACGGCTACCTTGTTACGACTTCACCCCAGTCATGAATCACACCGTGGTAACCGTCCTCCCGAAGGTTAGACTAGCTACTTCTGGTGCAACCCACTCCCATGGTGTGACGGGCGGTGTGTACAAGGCCCGGGAACGTATTCACCGTGACATTCTGATTCACGATTACTAGCGATTCCGACTTCACGCAGTCGAGTTGCAGACTGCGATCCGGACTACGATCGGTTTTATGGGATTAGCTCCACCTCGCGGCTTGGCAACCCTTTGTACCGACCATTGTAGCACGTGTGTAGCCCAGGCCGTAAGGGCCATGATGACTTGACGTCATCCCCACCTTCCTCCGGTTTGTCACCGGCAGTCTCCTTAGAGTGCCCACCATAACGTGCTGGTAACTAAGGACAAGGGTTGCGCTCGTTACGGGACTTAACCCAACATCTCACGACACGAGCTGACGACAGCCATGCAGCACCTGTCTCAATGTTCCCGAAGGCACCAATCCATCTCTGGAAAGTTCATTGGATGTCAAGGCCTGGTAAGGTTCTTCGCGTTGCTTCGAATTAAACCACATGCTCCACCGCTTGTGCGGGCCCCCGTCAATTCATTTGAGTTTTAACCTTGCGGCCGTACTCCCCAGGCGGTCAACTTAATGCGTTAGCTGCGCCACTAAGAGCTCAAGGCTCCCAACGGCTAGTTGACATCGTTTACGGCGTGGACTACCAGGGTATCTAATCCTGTTTGCTCCCCACGCTTTCGCACCTCAGTGTCAGTATCAGTCCAGGTGGTCGCCTTCGCCACTGGTGTTCCTTCCTATATCTACGCATTTCACCGCTACACAGGAAATTCCACCACCCTCTACCATACTCTAGCTCGACAGTTTTGAATGCAGTTCCCAGGTTGAGCCCGGGGATTTCACATCCAACTTAACGAACCACCTACGCGCGCTTTACGCCCAGTAATTCCGATTAACGCTTGCACCCTCTGTATTACCGCGGCTGCTGGCACAGAGTTAGCCGGTGCTTATTCTGTCGGTAACGTCAAAACAGCAACGTATTAAGTTACTGCCCTTCCTCCCAACTTAAAGTGCTTTACAATCCGAAGACCTTCTTCACACACGCGGCATGGCTGGATCAGGCTTTCGCCCATTGTCCAATATTCCCCACTGCTGCCTCCCGTAGGAGTCTGGACCGTGTCTCAGTTCCAGTGTGACTGATCATCCTCTCAGACCAGTTACGGATCGTCGCCTTGGTGAGCCATTACCTCACCAACTAGCTAATCCGACCTAGGCTCATCTGATAGCGCAAGGCCCGAAGGTCCCCTGCTTTCTCCCGTAGGACGTATGCGGTATTAGCGTTCCTTTCGAAACGTTGTCCCCCACTACCAGGCAGATTCCTAGGCATTACTCACCCGTCCGCCGCTGAATCCAGGAGCAAGCTCCTCTCATCCGCTCGACTTGCATGTGTTAGGCCTGCCGCCAGCGTTCAATCTGAGCCATGATCAAACTCTTCAGTTCAAACATCTTTGGGTTTTTAAGAAACCCTAAACTTGGCTCAGCAATCGTTGGTTACATCTTTGATTTCTCGCGGAGTAACTTGTGATGCTGATAATCTTGTTGACTATCAGTCTGACTCCACAAGCACCCACACGAATTGCTTGATTCAGTTGTTAAAGAGCGGTTGGTTAAGATCTTTCGTCTCAACCGAGGCGCGCATTCTACAGCAGCCTCATTTGCTGTCAAGTGATTATTTTCAGAAGTTTTCGAAGAATTCTTCAACAACTTCAACCACTTGCGCTTCAGATCTCTCGTCAGCGGGAGGCGAATTCTACAGCGTTACACGCTGCTGTCAACACCTCTTTTTCAACTTCTTTCTGCGCTTCGATGAACTGAAGCAACCTGCTATCGAAACCTACTTAACTCATTGAATCTCAAGGAGTTTTCCGTTTCGACTGCGCCGGAAGTGGGGCGAATTATAGACATCTCAAATCTGCCGTCAACACCTATTTTCATAAATCTGTCACATCGGTCAAAAAAACCCGAAAACATGAAGGCCGACCCCACGGGGTCGGCCTTGTCTGCACTGCCCTTCTACTTACAAGCTAGGGAAGGCGAACTGTGAAGCCTCATGGCTCGCCCGTTGTGGCCAGCGCTGAGTGATCGCCTTGCGACGGGTGTAGAAGCGCACACCATCCGGACCATAAGCGTGCAGGTCGCCAAACAGCGAACGCTTCCAGCCGCCGAAGCTGTGGTAAGCCACCGGTACTGGCAGCGGCACGTTGACGCCAACCATGCCGACTTCGATCTCGTCGCAGAACAGACGCGCCGCTTCACCGTCACGGGTGAAGATGCAGGTGCCGTTGCCGTATTCGTGATCGTTGATCAGTTGCATCGCCTCTTCCAGGCTGTTCACGCGAACTATGCACAGGACCGGCCCGAAGATTTCTTCTTTATAGATGCGCATCTCCGGGGTGACGTTGTCGAACAGGCAGCCACCAAGGAAGAAGCCTTCCTCATGACCGGCCACGCTGAAACCACGACCGTCGACCACCAGGGTCGCGCCCGCTGCCACGCCGTCATCCACGTAACCACTAACCTTGTCACGCGCCTGACCTGTCACCAGTGGGCCCATGTCCAGGCCACACGAAGTGCCGGCACCGATTTTCAACGCTTTGATCTGCGGCACCAGTTTCGCCACCAGCGCATCCGCCACCTGGTCGCCCACACACACAGCAACCGAGATCGCCATGCAGCGTTCACCGCAAGAACCGTAGGCCGCGCCCATCAGTGCGCTGACCGCGTTGTCCAGATCGGCATCCGGCATGAGCACCGCGTGGTTCTTCGCACCGCCCAGTGCCTGAACGCGTTTGCCGCGCTTGGTGCCTTCGGCGTAGATGTATTCGGCAATCGGCGTCGAACCAACGAAGCTCAGCGCTTTGACTTCCGGCGCTTCGATCAGCGCGTCCACCGCAGTCTTGTCACCGTGCACCACGCTCATCACGCCTTTCGGCAGACCGGCTTCCAGCAGCAGCTGAGCGATCAGCAGTGTCGAGCTTGGGTCACGCTCGGACGGCTTGAGGATGAAGCAGTTGCCGCAGACGATGGCCAGCGGATACATCCACAGCGGCACCATGGCCGGAAAGTTGAACGGGGTGATACCGGCAACGATACCCAGTGGCTGGAAGTCCGACCATGCATCGATGTTCGGGCCGACGTTGCGGCTGTATTCGCCCTTGAGGATTTCCGGCGCTGCGCAAGCAAACTCGACGTTCTCGATGCCGCGCTTCAGTTCACCGGCGGCATCTTCCAGAGTTTTACCGTGTTCTTCGCTGATCAATTGCGAGATGCGCGCTTCGTTCTGCTCGAGCAGTTGCTTGAAGCGGAACATTACCTGAGCACGTTTGGCCGGTGGCGTGTTGCGCCAGGCCGGGAACGCAGCCTTGGCGGCATCGATGGCTTTCTGAATGGTGGCCTGGCTGGCCAGTGGCAGCTTGTGGATGGCCTGACCGGTGGACGGGTTGAACACATCAACCGCGCGACCGTTCTCGGTCACCAGTTCGCCATTGATCAAATGCGGGATAACGCTCATCGAAAACTCCTGAATTCTTGTCCACGGGCACCCGGTTAAGGAGTGCCCGTTTTTGTAGGTATATATAGAAGGAAAAATCAGTCGAGCTTGTTCAGCACTTCGCCGACCGCGTCGAACAGGCGATCGAGGTCTTGCGGCTTGCTGTTGAAGGTTGGGCCGAACTGCAAGGTGTCGCCGCCGAAGCGCACGTAGAACCCGGCTTTCCACAGGGCCATGCCCGCTTCGAACGGACGCACGATGGCGTCGCCGTCACGACCGGCAATCTGGATCGCACCGGCCAGGCCGAAGTTACGGATGTCGATAACGTGTTTGGAGCCTTTCAGACCATGCAGCGCGTTTTCGAAATGCGGCGCGACTTCGGCGACGCTCTGCACCAGATTCTCTTTTTGCAGCAGGTCGAGCGCCGCCAGGCCAGCGGCGCAGGCCACCGGGTGCGCCGAGTAGGTATAGCCGTGGGGGAATTCCACCGCGTATTCCGGAGTCGGCTGATTCATGAAGGTCTGGTAGATCTCGGAGCTGGCAATCACCGCGCCCATCGGGATCGCGCCGTTGGTGACTTGCTTGGCGATGCACATCAGGTCCGGGGTGACGCCAAAGGTGTCGGCGCCGAACATGTTGCCGGTACGGCCGAAACCGGTGATCACTTCGTCGAACACCAGCAGGATGTTGTGCTGATCGCAGATCTCGCGCAGACGCTTCAGGTAACCCTGTGGCGGCACCAGTACGCCGGCGGAACCGGCCATCGGTTCTACGAATACCGCAGCGATGTTCGAAGCATCGTGCAGTTCGATCAGTTTCAGCAGCTCATCGGCCAAGGCGATACCGCCCTGCTCCGGCATGCCACGAGAGAACGCATTGCTCGCCAGCAAAGTGTGCGGCAGGTGATCGACGTCCATCATCGCCTGACCGAACAATTTGCGGTTGCCGTTGACGCCGCCGAGGCTGGTGCCGGCGATGTTCACACCGTGGTAACCACGGGCACGGCCGATCATTTTGGTCTTGGTCGCCTGACCTTTCAGGCGCCAGTAGGCACGGACCATTTTCACCGCAGTGTCAGCGCACTCGGAACCCGAGTCAGTGAAGAACACGTGGTTGAGGTTGCCCGGGGTCAGCTCGGTGATTTTCTCGGCCAGTTGGAACGACAGCGGGTGACCGTACTGGAAGCCCGGCGAGTAATCGAGGGTGCCCAATTGCTTGGAAACTGCTTCCTGAATTTCCTTGCGGGTGTGACCCGCGCCGCAGGTCCACAGTCCGGACAGCGAGTCATATACCTTGCGGCCCTTGTCATCGATCAGCCAGCTGCCTTCGGCGCCAACGATCAGACGCGGATCGCGCTGGAAGTTGCGGTTGGCGGTGTACGGCATCCAGTGCGCGTCCAGCTTCAGTTGGCTGGCCAGTGGCGACTGAGCGTTTTCAGGCATGTTCATCGGGCAAAACCTCGCAGGGCATAAGCGTCAGGGAGATAAAAAGCGTTGTTGCAGCTAAATTGCCACGGCGATAAAGTCGGTGAAATTCAACTCTTCTAACCTTCAGTTAGAACTTCGCTAAACAATGAGAACAATAAGATGAGCAGCCGCCGTCCCGATCCGCTGGCCCAGGTCAGTGACTTTGATATTCGCCTATTGCGGATTTTTCGCAGCGTGGTGGAATGCGGCGGCTTCTCGGCAGCGGAAACCGTGCTCGGCATTGGGCGCTCGGCAATCAGTCAGCAGATGAGCGATCTGGAGCAGCGTCTCGGTTTACGTTTGTGTCAGCGCGGCCGCGCCGGTTTTTCGCTGACCGAAGAAGGCCGTGAGGTGTATCAATCGGCGCTGCAGCTATTAAGCGCGCTGGAAAGCTTTCGCACCGAGGTCAACGGGCTGCACCAACATTTGCGCGGTGAGCTGATCATTGGCCTGACCGACAACCTCGTCACCCTCCCCCACATGCGCATCACCCACGCCCTCGCACAGTTGAAGGAGCGCGGGCCGGATGTGCAGATTCAGATCCGCATGATTGCGCCGAACGAAGTCGAGCAAGGTGTGCTCGATGGGCGTTTGCATGTCGGCGTGGTGCCGCAGGCCAGTGCGTTGTCGGGACTGGAATATCAGCCGCTGTACAGCGAGCGTTCGCTGCTTTATTGCGCGGTGGGCCATCCGCTGTTTTATGTTGATGACAAGCAACTGGATGACGAACGCTTGAACAGCCAGGACGCGATTGCGCCAACGTTTCGGTTGCCGGCGGATATTCAGGCGCACTACCAGGCGCTCAATTGCACGGCCAGTGCTTCTGACCGTGAGGGTATGGCGTTTTTGATTTTGACCGGGCGCTACATTGGGTATTTGCCGGATCATTACGCCAGTCTTTGGGTGCAGCAGGGGCGTTTGCGTGCGTTGAAAGCAGGAACGCGGTTTTACGATTTGAGTCTGGCATCGGTCACGCGCAAGGGGCGGCGCCCTCATTTGGTGCTGGAGAGCTTTTTGGAGAGTCTGGCGGCGACGCGTTGATAATGCGCGCGACGTTGGTTAGGTACAGCAAGATCAAGGGATCGCAGCCTTCGGCAGCTCCTACAGGGGGGATAAGTTGAGCAAGTGGACAGGTTTTTGCAGAGGGGGAATTACTTCGTTCCTTTGATAAGAAGCCTTAAGCCATGCAGCCAGATTCCGCACCGTCCAGCGACCTGATCTACGGCCTCAACGACCGCCCCAAACCACTCGCCGCAACTCTAGCGGCGCTGCAACACGTGCTCGCCAGTTTCGTCGGCATCATCACCCCGCCGCTGGTGATCGGCTCGGCGCTCGGGCTGACCGCGTATCTGCCGTACCTGATCAGCATGGCGTTGATGGTCTCAGGTGTTGGCACCTTCATTCAGGCGCGGCGACCGTTCGGCATTGGCGCGGGGATGATCTGCCTGCAGGGCACCAGTTTCGCCTTTCTCGGTGCGGTGCTGTCGGCTGGTTTTCTGGTCAAGCAACGCGGCGGCAGCCCGGAAGACATTCTGGCGATGATCTTCGGCGTGTGCTTTTTCGGCGCGATCGTGCAGATCGTCCTCAGCCGTTTCATTGGTCAATTGCGCCGCGTAGTCACGCCGCTGGTGACCGGGATCGTTATCACCCTGATCGGCATCAGCCTGATCAAGGTCGGCATCACTGATCTGGGCGGAGGTTTCAATGCGCCGGACTTCGGCGCGCCGGGCAATCTGGCACTGGGCGTTTTCGTGTTGCTGACGATCATTCTGCTCAACCGCTCGAACACGCCTTGGGTGCGTTTGTCGGCCATCATCATCGGTTTGCTGCTCGGCAGCCTGGCCGCGTGGTTCAGTGGGAAACTGGTGCCGCAGCCATTGCCTGACTTGCCACTGGTGAGTTTTCCTACGCCGTTCAAGTTTGGCTTCAGCTTCGACTGGACGGCTTTCCTGCCGGTCGCGCTGATTTATCTGATCAGCACCATCGAAACCGTCGGCGACCTCACCGCCAACTGCATGCTCGCGCGTCAACCGATCAGCGGTCCTTCTTATATAAGCCGCCTGCGCGGTGGCGTGCTCGGTGATGGTGTGAGCTGCATGATCGCCGCGACCTTCAGCGCTTTCCCCAACACCACGTTCGCGCAGAACAACGGCGTGATCCAGTTGACCGGCGTCGCCAGCCGCTATGTCGGTTTGTACATTGGCGCGATCCTGTTTTGTCTCGGTATGTTCCCGATGATCGGCGCGGTGCTGCAACAGATTCCGAAACCGGTGCTCGGCGGCGCGACCCTGGTGATGTTCGGCGCGGTGGCCGCTGCCGGCGTGCGCATCCTCGCGCAGTCACCGCTGGATCGCCGCAGCATGTTGATCATCGCCACTTCGTTCGGCGTCGGCCTGGGTATTGCTGCGCAACCGAACCTGCTGCACCTGCTGCCGAAACTGGTGCAGAACCTGTTCGACTCGGCGATCACCAGCGGCGGCCTGACCGCGATCATCCTTTGTCTGCTGCTGCCGGAGTCGAAAACCGAGGTCGCTGAAGTGCACCCGCCGCTGAACAAGATCGAACAGGCGTAACGGTTTTATCGCTCAAACACTTGTCGGATGCCTGTGGGTGCGCTATCAACGCAACTGGTTGCACCCACAGACAAACCCGGAAGTGCCTATGACCTTTGAAGTCCCAGCCCATGGCGGCAAACCCGCCAGCCGCATTCGTCAGAAGAACGAAGAGACCATCCTCAAAGCCGCCGAAGACGAGTTCGCCCGTCACGGGTACAAAGGCACCAGCATGAACACCATCGCCCAGAATGCCGGGTTGCCCAAGGCGAACCTGCATTACTACTTCACCAACAAACTCGGTTTGTACGTGGCGGTGTTGAGCAACATCATCGAGTTGTGGGACAGCACCTTCAATACGCTCACCGCCGAGGACGATCCGGCCGAAGCGCTGACCCGCTACATCCGCGCCAAGATGGAATTCTCCCGGCGCCAGCCGCAAGCCTCGCGAATCTTTGCGATGGAAGTGATCAGCGGCGGCGAATGCCTGAGCGAATATTTCAATCAGGATTACCGCGCCTGGTTCACCGGCCGTGCGGCGGTGTTTCAGGCATGGATCGATGCGGGCAAAATGGACCCGGTCGATCCGGTGCACCTGATCTTCCTGTTGTGGGGCAGCACCCAGCATTATGCTGACTTCGCCACGCAGATCTGCCGCGTCAGCGGTCGCAGCAAGTTGACCAAGCAGGACATGGAAGACGCCGGCAACAACCTGATTCGCATCATTCTCAAAGGCTGCGGCCTCACTCCTTCTGTATAAGACGTTTATGCCTTTCACCCTCAGCGGTTTTTGCGAGTACCGCGAAGAGATTCGCAAAAGCCGCTTTATCACTTTCGCCACGCCGATCGGCAGCCCTGCCGATGCGCAGGCGTTCTTTGAACAGCACAGCGATTTGAACGCCTCGCACAATTGCTGGGCGTGGAAACTCGGCGATCAATATCGCAGCAATGACGATGGTGAACCGGGCGGTACTGCGGGGCGACCGATTCTGGCGGCGATTGAAGCGCAGGATTGTGATCAGGTCGCAGTGCTGGTGATTCGTTGGTACGGCGGCATTCAACTCGGCACCGGCGGTTTGGCCCGGGCGTATGGCGGGGGCGCGAACAAGTGTTTGCAGACGGCAGCGAAGGTTGAGTTGATCAGCCGGGTACCGTTGAGTTGCGCTTGCGGGTTTGCCGAGTTGGCGTTGGTGAAGTTGCGCGTTGCCGATCTGGGTGGATTGGTAGTGGAGGAAAACTTCACGGCGAACGGGGTCGAGTTGAAGTTAGCGGTGGGTGAGGCGCAAATCGATGTCTTGCAAACCCAGCTAGCGGATTTGAGCCGTGGGCGGATTTTGTTGCAGCGGTGAAGCAAGATCAAAAGATCGCAGCGTTCCGCAGCTCCTACGGGGATCCGGGTTTGTCATGAATTTCGTTGGTGATACCGGTATCAGCGTTTTCGTGTAGGAGCTGCCGAAGGCTGCGATCTTTTGGGGCGCCCCCGAAATTTCTTATTCCACAGACTTGCCCACATCTGCTGTGCACCCGACTGTGGATAACCTGAGTACATCCCGCTGTAACCCTTCTGTCACGTGGCTTTGCGCGGTTTGTTCACTTTTCGTTCAATTCACCCGACGAAACGAATTTTTCAAACAGAAACAATCAGTTAGCACGGTTTATCACCATTAGAAGAAAGCACCGCAGTGCTTATGCCCGGGTTTGCAGCTTGCACACAATAACTGTGGAGCAACCTGTGGATAACCCGTTCATGACCGCCGCAGTCGCAGGTTCTGCCTAGCCCCCACGGGTTTGCTCGTTTTTTGATCAGTTGCCAACGGGCAAAACTGGAGCCCGATCAACGGCTTTGCGCTGAAATGGTGCTGCGAATCCCGCCGATTTTCACCGCAATGCTCTGCGCCGAGCGCCCTCACCCGCAGCCCGCTCGCGTTCCTGACTCAATGGCCAGGAAATTGCTTTATCCACAGGCACAACTCCAAGCCAGTCGAGCCTGTCATGCCAATCGCTCCACCCCTCCCGCGCCTGCAACTGCGCCACATCAGTAAACGCTACCCCGGTTGCCTGGCCAACGACGCCATCGACCTGAGCATCGCGCCGGGGGAAATTCATGCCCTGCTCGGTGAAAACGGGGCGGGCAAAAGTACCTTGATGAAAATCATCTACGGCGTCACCCAGGCCGACGACGGGGAAATGCTCTGGCAAGGCCAACGCGTCAACATCCGCAACCCGGCACAGGCACGGCAGTTGGGCATCGGCATGGTGTTCCAGCATTTCTCGCTGTTCGAAACCCTCAGCGTCGCACAGAACATTGCGCTGGCGATGGGCGCTGCGGCCGGGACACCGAAACAACTGGAGCCGAAGATTCGTGAAGTGTCGCGTCGTTATGGCATGGCGCTGGAGCCGGAGCGACTTGTCCACAGTCTGTCGATCGGCGAGCGGCAGCGCGTGGAAATCATTCGTTGCCTGATGCAGGACATTCGTCTGCTGATTCTCGACGAACCGACGTCGGTGCTGACGCCGCAAGAGGCCGATGAATTGTTTATCACCCTGCGCCGTCTCGCCGCCGAAGGCTGCAGCATTCTGTTCATCAGCCATAAGCTCGGTGAAGTACGGGCGCTGTGTCACAGCGCGACAGTTTTGCGCGGCGGGCGCGTGGCCGGGCATTGCGTGCCGGCCGAATGCTCGGATCAGCAGTTGGCGCAGTTGATGGTTGGCGAAGCGGCGGCGTTGATTGGCGACTATCCGAAGGTCAGCGGTGGCGCGGCGTTTTTGCAGGTGAAGGGCTTGAGTTGGCACAACCCGGATCCATTTGGTTGCTCGCTGGCGGACATCAATCTACAGGTACGTAGTGGCGAAATCGTCGGCATCGCCGGCGTTGCCGGTAATGGTCAGGATGAGTTGCTGGCCCTGCTCAGCGGCGAACAAACCTTGCCTGGGGCGGAAGCCGCGACCATTCGATTCGCTGAGCAACACGTCGCCGATTTGCGCCCGGATGCGCGCCGCAAACTCGGCCTGGCGTTCGTGCCGGCAGAGCGTCTCGGCCACGGCGCGGTGCCGGAATTGAGTCTCGCCGATAACGCCCTGCTCACCGCGTTCCAGCAAGGCCTGGTCAGCCATGGTTTGATCGAACGCGGCAAGGTCGAAGCCCTCGCCCAACAAATCATTCAGCGTTTCGGCGTAAAAACTCCGGACGCGCAAACCGCCGCGCGCAGCCTGTCCGGCGGCAACCTGCAGAAATTCATCCTCGGCCGGGAAATCCTCCAGCAACCGAAACTGCTGATCGCCGCGCACCCGACCTGGGGCGTCGACGTCGGCGCCGCCGCGACCATCCACCGTGCATTGATCGCGTTGCGCGATGCCGGCGCGGCGATTCTGGTGATCTCCGAAGACCTCGACGAACTGTTTCAGATCAGCGATCGCCTCGGCGCCTTGTGTGATGGGCGCCTGTCGGCATTACAGAACACCACCGATACGCAACTCAGCGACGTCGGCGGCTGGATGGCCGGTCAGTTCGACCACGCGCTTTCAGCCGCTACGGTTTAACGGAGTTATACACATGCTGCTTTCCCTCGAACCCCGTGGCCAGCAATCGCGATTGATGCTGTGGTGCTCGCCTTTACTGGCAGCGGCGCTGACACTTGGCTGCGGCTCGCTGCTGTTCATCGCCCTCGGTCATGACCCGCTGCAAACCTTGCACACGCTGCTGATTTCACCGGTCAGCGATATGTATGGCGTCTCCGAATTGCTGGTCAAAGCGTTGCCGATTCTGCTTTGCGCTTTGGGTCTGGCGGTGGCGTATCAGGCGCGGATCTGGAACATCGGCGCCGAAGGTCAATTGCTCCTCGGCGCACTCGCCGGCAGTGCCTTGGCGGTGAACATCATCGGCATGCAAAACCGTTGGGCACTGGTGTTGATTCTGCTCACCGGCACCCTCGCCGGCGCGGCGTGGGCCGGGCTCACCGCGTGGTTGCGCACGCGCTTCAACGCCAACGAAATCCTCACCAGCATCATGCTCAATTACATCGCCCTGAACCTGTTGCTGTTCTGCGTGCACGGGCCGTTGAAGGATCCCGCCGGTTTCAACTTTCCCGAGTCGGCGATGTTCGGCGACGCCAGTCGTTTGCCGCTGCTGATGGAGGATGGCCGCGTGCATGCCGGGGTGTATTTCGCCCTGCTCGCATTGGTCGCGGTGTGGGTGTTGTTGCAGAAAAGCTTTGTCGGTTTCCAGATCAAAGTGCTTGGCCTGGACAAACGTGCGGCGGGGTTTGTCGGCTTTCGCGAGAAGCGTTTGATCTGGCTGGCGCTGTTGATCAGTGGCGGATTGGCGGGGCTGGCGGGTGTCTGCGAAGTGACCGGGCCGATCGGCCAATTGGTGCCGCAGGTGTCACCGGGGTATGGCTATGCGGCGATTACCGTGGCGTTTCTTGGGCGTCTGAATCCGATCGGGATTCTGTTTTCGAGTCTGTTGATGGCGCTGCTGTACATCGGTGGCGAGAGCGCGCAAATGACGATGAACCTGCCGCAAGCGATCACCCAGTTGTTTCAGGGAATGATGCTGTTTTTCCTGCTCGCCTGTGACGTGCTGATCCTCTATCGGCCACGCCTGAACCTGCGCTGGGTGAAGCGTACTTCGACCACTGCCGTAACCGCCGGAGCGCTGTGATGGATATCGACCTGTTGAGCAATATTTTCTACGCCATGGTGCGTTGCGGCACGCCGCTGTTGCTGGTGGCGCTGGGTGAACTGATCTGCGAGAAGAGCGGCGTGCTCAACCTCGGTCAGGAAGGGATGATGCTGTTTGGCGCGGTGATCGGTTTTATCGTCGCGCTGAACAGCGGCAACCTGTGGTTGGGCGTGCTGCTGGCGATGCTGGCCGGGATGTTGCTGTCGTCGCTGTTTGCCTTGGTGGCGCTGGTGTTCAACGCCAATCAGGTGGCGACCGGGTTGGCGCTGACGATTTTTGGCGTCGGGCTGTCGACCTTTGTCGGCGCGGCTTGGGTGGGCAAACCGTTGGAGGGTTTTGAGCCGCTGGCGATTCCTTATCTGAGTGAGATTCCGCTGATCGGGCGGATGCTGTTTGCTCAGGATTTGCTGGTGTACCTGTCGTTTGCGCTGTTTGCGCTGGTGGCGTGGGTGATCATCAAAAGTCGTGTCGGGCTGATCATTCAGGCAGTCGGTGAGAACCCGGATGCGGCCAGTGCGATGGGCTTGCCAGTGTTGACCGTGCGTACCTCGGCGGTGCTGTTTGGCGGGGCGATGGCCGGGTTGGCGGGAGCTTATTTGTCGCTGGCGTACACGCCGATGTGGGCGGAAAACATGACCGCCGGGCGTGGCTGGATCGCGCTGGCGCTGGTGGTGTTTGCCAGTTGGCGGGTGTGGCGGTTGTTGCTTGGGGCGTATCTGTTTGGCCTCGCCAGCATCCTGCATTTGGTGGCGCAGGGATTGGGGCTGGCGATCCCATCGAGTTTGCTGGCGATGCTGCCGTATGTGGCGACGATTGTGGTGCTGGTGCTGTTGTCGCGCGATGCGCTGCGCACGCGGCTGTATGCGCCGGTGTCGCTTGGGCAGCCTTGGCAGGCGGGGCATTGATGCAGTGACCTTGTTGGCCCTATCGCGAGCAGGCTCACTCCTACATTGGATCGGGTTCACAACTCCCTTGTAGGAGTGAGCCTGCTCGCGATGGCTTTTCAACAGGCAATACTTGAGCAATGCCCCACGCCAGTTCGAAGACCAGGAAAACAATCAGAATCGAACTGGCACCGTGAAGCAAGGCATACGCCTGCCAAGCCGCAAACAGAAACCGCGCCACCGCGTCATACCATCCATAAAGCGCCTGCGGATCACGAATCCGCAGCACCGCCCAGACGCACACCACCGAACCCAACAGATTCGCCATCAACAGATGCACAGGTTGAAACGCCGGCAGCTCACCTGGCAAATTCAGTGCGCTCAACAACCCGTGCACAAAGGCAAAACTCCACGGCGTGGCAAACGCTGCCGTGACGATCAGGTCATACCAGGCGCTGCCGCGCACCACGTGGCGATACTGCGTTGAAGTCCACATCATCCATGCTCCAGAAATTCAGGGAGCAACCACGGTAAAGCCTGGAGTATGCTCCAGGGTCAATAGCCCTTTTTGAGAGCCCGCATGCGCATCGGTGAATTAGCCCAGGCCAGCGCCGTCAGCCGTGACACCCTGCGTTTCTACGAGCAGCGCGGGTTGATCGCGGCGCAACGCAGTGCCAACGGTTATCGCGACTATCCGCCGGAGATGGTGCAACTGGTGCTCTATATCAAAACCGCGCAACGCCTGGGATTTACCCTCGGCGAGATCGGTGACAGCGTTGCTGCGTTGTGGAACGCGCCCGATCCGGACAGCGCCGTGGCGCAGTTGCTGCGCGACAAACTGCAACTGATCGAAACCCGCATGCGCGAACTCGACGTACTGCGGCAAGAGCTGCAACTTCGGCTCGGTCAGGCCTGTCCATTGAATCCATGAACCTCATTCATCAAGGAAGCCCATCATGTCTGGAAAAAACGCACTGATCATCGGCGCCTCCCGGGGCCTGGGCCTCGGTCTGGTGAAAACCCTGTTGGCCGACGGCTGGCAAGTCACCGCCACCGTGCGCAATCCTGCCAATGCCGATGCGCTCCAAGCATTAGGCAAGGTGCGGATCGAGAAGCTCGACATGGACGACCAGCAAGCGGTCATTGCTCTGAGCCAACAGCTCAAGGGCGACACCTTCGACCTGCTGTTCGTCAACGCCGGGGTCAAAGGCCCGGCCGATCAAACCCCGGGCGGCGCGACACTGGCTGAAGTCGGTCAGTTGTTTTTCACCAACGCGGTGGCGCCGATCAATCTGGCTCAGCGTTTTGCCGGGCAGATTCGTGACGGCAGCGGTGTGCTGGCGTTCATGAGTTCCGGACTGGGTAGCGTGACCGTGCCGGACGCGCCGGAGCTGGCGCTGTACAAGGCGAGCAAGGCTGCGCTGAATTCGATGACCAACAGTTTTGTCACGCAATTGGGCGAGCAGAAGATGACGGTGTTGTCACTGCATCCGGGTTGGGTGAAGACCGATATGGGCGGCGAAGGCGCGGATCTGGATGTCGAAACCAGCACCCGTGGATTGATTGATCAGGTGAATGCGTACACCGGCAAGGGCGGGCATCACTTCATCAACTACAAGGGTGAAACGATTCCCTGGTAATTGATGATCCCCCTGTAGGAGCTGCCGAAGGCTGCGATCTTTTGATCTTTAAAACAAAATCAAAAGATCGCAGCCTTCGGCAGCTCCTACAGGGGTTGTGTATTTTGGTGATGTTGTCCTGTCGGGTTGGGCTTGCCCGCTGCAACAATTTGTTTGAAACTGCGCACCTCGTCCCCGCGGCGACCCTGGATCAGCAGACAGGGCATCACTGAGCTGGCAACCCTGAACCCAATTTTCAGAGGAGCCGGCAACATGCCCGCGACCCGTACCTGGTTAAAAAACCCCCTCGCCATTTTCACTTCCAACGAGCTCGATGCCCGTGGCGGTCTTGTCGTGCAAGACGGTGTCATCGTCGAAGTCCTCGCCGCCGGCCAACAGCCGTCGGCACCGTGCAATGAAGTGTTCGATGCCCGTGAACATGTGATCCTGCCGGGCCTGATCAACACCCACCATCACTTCTATCAAACCCTGACTCGCGCCTGGGCGCCGGTGGTCAATCAGCCGTTGTTCCCGTGGCTGAAAACCCTTTACCCGGTGTGGGCGCGCCTGACGCCTGAGAAGCTCGCGCTCGCCACCAAAGTAGCGTTAGCTGAATTGCTGCTGTCGGGCTGCACCACCGCGGCCGACCATCACTACCTGTTCCCGGACGGTCTGGAAAATGCCATCGACGTGCAAGTCGAAAGCGTCCGCGAACTGGGCATGCGCGCCATGCTCACTCGGGGTTCGATGAGCCTCGGCGAGAAGGACGGCGGCCTGCCGCCGCAGCAGACCGTGCAGGAAGGTCAGGTGATTCTCGACGACAGTCAGCGCCTGATTCACGAGTACCACGAGCGTGGCGATGGCGCGCAGATCCAGATCGCGCTGGCGCCGTGCTCGCCGTTTTCGGTAACCCCGGAAATCATGTCGGCCAGCGCCGAACTGGCGAACAAGCTCGACGTGCGCCTGCACACGCATCTCGCCGAAACCCTCGACGAAGAAGATTTCTGCCTGCAGCGTTTCGGCCTGCGCACCGTCGATTATCTCGACAGCGTCGGCTGGCTCGGCCCGCGCACCTGGCTGGCCCACGGCATCCATTTCAACCCGGACGAAATCGCCCGCCTCGGTCAGGCCGGCACCGGTATCTGCCATTGCCCGAGCTCGAACATGCGTCTGGCCTCCGGGATCTGCCCGAGTATCGATCTGACTGACGCGGGCGCGCTGTTTGGTCTGGGCGTGGATGGTTCGGCGTCCAACGATGCCTCGAACATGATTCTGGAAGCGCGTCAGGCGCTGTACATCCAGCGCCTGCGCTACGGCGCCGAGAAGATTACGCCGGAACGCGTGCTGGGCTGGGCGACCAAGGGTTCGGCGAGCCTTTTGGGGCGGACCGACATTGGTGAGATTGCCGTGGGCAAACAGGCGGATCTGGCGCTGTTCAAGCTCGATGAGCTGCGCTTCTCCGGCAGCCATGATCCGATTTCGGCGCTGCTGTTGTGCGGCGCGGACCGTGCGGATCGGGTGATGATTGCTGGCAAGTGGCGCGTGGTCGATGGCCAGGTTGAAGGACTGGACCTGAAAGGCCTGATCGCCGATCACAGCCAAGCGGCGCGCCAGCTGATCGCCGGTACCTGATCCAACGACATACTCCTGTAGGAGCTGCCGAAGGCTGCGATCTTTTGATCTGTTTTTCTAGAAGCAAGATCAACAGATCGCAGCCTTCGGCAGCTCCTACAGGGGATTTGGTTGGGCTTAGAGACCGAGCAAGGACAGCATGATGAACGTCGCAAACAGCACAAAGTGGGTCATGCCTTCGATGGCATTGGTTTCGCCGTCATTGAGGTTGATCGCACTAACAATCAACGTCAGGAAAATCATCACCGTCTGCACCGGCGTCATCGCCATCTGAAACGGCTGGCCGGTGTACAGCGCCATCGCTTCCATCACCGGCACCGTCAGAATCACCGTCGACAGTGACGCGCCCATCGCAATGTTCACCACCGACTGCATACGGTTGGCCAGCGCCGCACGCAACGCCGTCAAAATCTCCGGCGCAGCAGAAATCGCCGCCACCAGAATCGCGGTGATCACCGGCGGTGCGCCCGTGCCTTCCAGGCCCAGATCGAGGGTCTTCGACATCACTTCGGCGAGTGCGCCAATCACCACCACGCCAAACACCAGAATGCCGATCGACAACGCCAGGCTGACCGGTTTTGGTTCTTCCTCGATCGGTTCTTTCTTGCGGCGTTTGTCCGGGTAGCTGTAGCTGAAAAAGTAACTGTGCGGGCCGACCTGCATGCGCAGAAACAACGCATACAGCACCACCATCGCACCGATGGTGAACGCCGAATAAATCTTCCAGTTGGCCTCGGGAATAAACTCCGGCACCACCATCGATACGCCCATGGCGGTGAGAATCATCACGCTGTAGCTGCGCGCCGAATCGTCGTTGTAAGACTGCTCACCGTGCTTGATCCCGCCCATCAGCGCGGCGAGGCCGAGGATGCCGTTGATATCGAGCATCACTGCCGAATAGATCGTGTCGCGCACCAACGTGGCCGAGGCTTCGTTGCTCATCATGATCGCGAGGATCACCACTTCCACCAGCACGGCGGCGAGGGTGAGGATCATCGTGCCGTAGGGGTCGCCGACTTTTTCCGCAAGCAATTCGGCCTGATGAGCGACACGCATTGAGGCGGCGACGATGAACGCGATCAGCACCAGGCCGCCGATCAGCGCGACGATCTGGCCGCTGTGCAGCAACCAGTGTTCCAGCGGATAGGCGACGCACGCGGCGATGACGGCCAATAGCAGAAAGCTTTCTTGCTTGAGGATCGAGAGCATGGCGGGCCTTTTTGCCGAAGAGAGCGAATGAGCTACTGACTGCGGGGCGGCGCTAACGTTTCGTTACACCTTAGCGCACCAAGCGATGGCAGTGCTTTTGGCAGTTGCACTTTTATTGGCCTTGAGGGCGCTATCGCGAGCAGGCTCACTCCTACAGTTGACCGCATTCCCCTGTAGGAGTGAGCCTGCTCGCGATGGCCGTTACGCGATTTCGAATTGTTTGTTGTCCTGTTGGTCAGCAATTTGCATTGGCCCTGACCACACACAACAAAACGGAGCTCCAATTCATGCAAATACGTCCGCTGCACAAACTGCTGTGCGCCGCCCTCGGTCTGGGGATCAGCCTGAGCGCCAGCGCTGCCGATCCGCTCAAGGTCGGTTTCGTCTACATCGGTCCGATTGGCGACCACGGCTGGACGTATCAGCATGAGCAGGGGCGCAAGGCTCTTGCCGAGAAATTCGGCACTCAGATCACCACCAACTACGTCGAAAACGTTGCCGAAGGCGCCGACGCCGAGCGGGTCATCCGCAACATGGCCAAGGACAACTACGACCTGATTTTCACCACCTCCTTCGGCTACATGAACCCGACACTGAAGGTCGCCAAGCAATTTCCCAAGGTGACCTTCGAACACGCCACCGGCTACAAACAGGACAAGAACCTCGGCACCTATCTGGCGCGCACCTACGAGGGACGTTACGTCGGTGGCTTCCTTGCGGCGAAGATGACCAAGAGCAAAAAAATCGGCTACGTCGCTTCGTTCCCGATCCCCGAAGTGATCCGCGACATCAACGCGATTCAACTGGCGCTGAACAAGTACAACCCCGGCACCGAGATCAAGGTTGTGTGGGTCAACTCGTGGTTCGACCCGGGCAAGGAAGCCGATGCCGCCAACGCGCTGATCGATCAGGGCGTCGACGTGGTGTTCCAGCACACCGACAGCCCGGCGCCGATCCAAGCTGCCGAACGTCGTGGTGTGTACGCGGTGGGTTACGCCTCGGACATGGCGCACTTCGGGCCGAAAGCCGTGCTGACTTCGATCGTCAACGATTGGGCGCCACACTACATTCAGGCGACGCAAAGCGTGATCGACCACACGTGGAAATCCCAGGATTACTGGGGCGGGTTGAAGGAAGGCACGGTTGAACTGCCGATCAGCGACCTGGTGCCAGCGCCGGTGAAAGCCGAGGCCGAGCAGATCATTGCCGATATCAAGAGTGGCGCGCTGCAACCGTTTACCGGGCCGATCAAGGATCAGGCCGGGGTCGAAAAAATCCCCGCAGGCGTAAGCGCGACCACTGCGGAACTGGCGTCGATGAACTATTACGTGGAAGGCATGAAGGCTGAGATGCCGAAGTAACGCCAGTCATACCACCGTCCCTTGTAGGAGTGAGCCTGCTCGCGATAGCGGTGGGTCATTCAGCAAAAGTGTCGCCTGATACACCGCTATCGCGAGCAGGCTCACTCCTACATTTGATCTTCAGCGCTCTCAAGGATTGTGTATGGATCAGCTTCCGATCATCGACATCAGCCCGCTCTATAGCGACGACGAAAACGCCTGGCCTGCCGTGGCTGAACAAATCGACCACGCCTGCCGCGAATGGGGTTTCTTCTACATCAAGGGTCATCCGATTTCCGCGCAGCGCATCGACGCGGTGCTCGATCAGACTCAGCGTTTTTTTGCCCTGCCCACAGCAGAAAAACTCAAGATCGACATTACCCAGACCCGCCACCATCGTGGCTACGGCGCCATCGCTACAGAACAACTCGACCCAAGCAAACCCAGCGATCTGAAAGAAACCTTCGACATGGGCCTGCACCTGCCCGCCAACCACCCGGACGTGCTTGCCGAAAAACCGCTGCGCGGCCCCAACCGCCATCCAGCGCAAGCGGGTTGGGAAACCCTGATGGAGCAGCATTACCTCGATATGCAGGCCCTCGCGCAAACCCTGTTGCGGGCAATGACTGTCGCCCTCGACATCGAACGCGATTTCTTCGACAGCCGCTTCGTTGATCCGGTCAGCGTGCTGCGCATGATCCATTACCCACCGCGCCACACCGCCAGCTCCGCCGAGCAGCAAGGTGCCGGCGCGCACACTGATTACGGCTGCATCACCCTGCTCTATCAGGACAGCGCCGGCGGCCTGCAAGTGAAGAACGTCAAGGGCGAATGGATCGACGCGCCACCGATCGACGGCACCTTCGTGGTCAACCTCGGTGACATGATGGCGCGCTGGAGTAACGACCGTTATCGCTCGACCCCGCACCGGGTGATCAGCCCGCTCGGGGTGGATCGCTATTCGATGCCGTTCTTCGCCGAGCCGCACCCGGACACGCGCATCGAATGCCTGCCTGGTTGTCAGGACGCAGAGCATCCGGCGAAATATCCGACGACCACCTGCGCCGAATTCTTGCTGTCGCGCTTCGCCGACACTTACGCTTATCGCCGTGAGCAAGAAGCGGTTTGATGGATCGCTTGGTCAGGTTTTGCCAATTGTTTCGGCGAGCATCTGTAGAATGCCGTCATTGCACCTGATGAGAAAAGAATATGTACGACTGGCTCAACGCCTTGCCCAAGGCCGAACTGCACCTGCATCTGGAAGGCTCGCTGGAGCCCGAGCTGCTGTTCGCCCTGGCCGAGCGCAACAAGATCGCCCTGCCGTGGAACGACGTGGAAACCCTGCGCAAGGCGTACGCCTTCAACAATCTGCAGGAGTTCCTCGACCTGTATTACCAGGGCGCCGACGTATTGCGCACCTCGCAGGATTTCTACGACCTGACCTGGGCCTACCTGTTGCGTTGCAAAGCGCAGAACGTGATTCACACCGAACCGTTTTTCGACCCGCAGACCCACACCGACCGTGGCATCCCGTTCGAAGTGGTGCTCAACGGCATCGCCGCTGCACTGAAGGATGGCGAGCAGCAACTGGGCATCACCAGCGGTTTGATTCTCAGCTTCCTGCGCCACCTCAGCGAAGAAGAAGCCGAGAAAACCCTCGATCAGGCGCTGCCGTTCCGTGACGCGTTTGTCGCTGTCGGTCTGGACAGCTCCGAGATGGGTCACCCGCCGAGCAAGTTCCAGCGCGTGTTCGATCGTGCCCGTCACGAAGGCTTCCTGACCGTTGCTCACGCTGGCGAAGAAGGCCCGCCGGAGTACATCTGGGAAGCCATCGACCTGCTGAAAATCCAGCGTATCGACCATGGCGTGCGCGCCATCGAAGACGAGCGTTTGATGCAGCGGATCATCGACGAGCAGATCCCGCTGACCGTGTGCCCATTGTCGAACACCAAGCTTTGCGTGTTCGATCACATGTCCCAGCACAACATTCTCGACATGCTTGAGCGTGGCGTGAAGGTCACGGTGAATTCCGATGACCCGGCGTACTTCGGTGGTTACGTGACCGAGAACTTCTACGCGCTGCATGAACATTTGGGCATGACCCAGGATCAGGCCAAGCGTTTGGCGCAGAACAGCCTGGATGCGCGGCTGGTAAAACCGTAAGCAACAGCGCAAACCCCTTGTAGGCCTTCGCCTGCTCGCGATGGCGGAGTGTCAGACACCGATGTGTTAACTGACAGACCGCTATCGCGAGCAGGCTCACTCCTACAATTGGATTTGTGTTCAGCCTGGGATTTGGGTTTCAGTCAGCTCTTCAAGGGTTTTACCCCGCGTCTCCATCCCGAACAGCCACACCACCCCCGCCGCAATCGCAAAGCACGCCGCGCCCAGCGCGAACACCCCACCCTGCCCGGTTATCGGGAACACCAGCCCGGTCACCAACGGCCCGAGCAACGAACCCACGCGGCCAATGGCCGAGGCAAAGCCCGAACCGGTTGCCCGTGCCGACGTCGGATATAACTCCGGCGTATAGGTGTAGAGCACCGCCCACATGCCGAACAGGAAAAACTGCATCAACAATCCGGTGCCGATCAGCAGCGCCACGTTGCCGCCGAACACCGCGCTCTGCCCATAGAGAAATGCCATCACCCCACCGCCGAGCAACGTGACGATGCACACCGGTTTGCGCCCCCAGCGCTCGACCAGCCACGCTGCCATGAGAAATCCGGGAATGCCGCCCAAGGAAATCAGCACCGTGTAATACACCGACTGCGTCACGGCAAAACCCGACTGTTGCAGCAATGCACTGAGCCACGACGTCAATCCATAAAAGCCAAGCAGGGCAAAAAACCACAGGCTCCAGATCATCGTCGTGCGCTGGCGATATTGCGGCGACCAGATCTGCTTGAGCGCCGCGAAGAAGTTGCCCGGCGGCGTCACGGTACGCGGCAATCGAATCGGTTCCGGCAACGCGGCATCGCCGAGCGACGAACGCACCCGCGCCTCGATGCCATTCAACACCTTGTCCGCCGCCTCATGCCTGCCGGCCTGCTCCAGCCAGCGCGGTGACTCGGGAATGAAAAAGCGGATCGCCAGCACAAACACTGCCGGCACGGCCAACACCAGAAAGATGTCGCGCCAGCCAATCAGCGGCAGCAGGAAGTACGACAGCACGCCGGCCGCCACGAAACCCAGCGGCCAGAAACCATCCATCAACGCGATGTAACGGCCACGGCGTTGCGCCGGAATCAGCTCGGACAGCATCGACTGGGCAATCGGAAATTCCATGCCCATGCCAATCCCCAACAGGATGCGAAACAGCGTCAGCGTCTCGACGGTTTGCGCCGTAGAACACAGATAACTGGCCACGCCCCACAGCACGATGCTCCACTGAAACACCGGTTTGCGCCCGAAACGATCGGCGAGCATGCCGGACAGCGACGCTCCCAGCACCATGCCGAAGAAGCTCGAACTGGCGAGCAGCCCCGCTTGCGCGCTGCTCAGGCCGAACTCGGCTTTGATCGAGCCGAGCAGGAACGTCATCATCGCCAGGTCCATGGAGTCAAAGAAAAACGCCAGAGCGATGATGATGAAAATGATCCGGTGATAACCGCTGATCGGCAATCTTTCCAAGCGTTCTGCCGCGCTGTAGCCGTGTATGTCCATGCCGCTTTCCCCCATCCGAAATGTCCCCGGATCGAGTGTGCGCGATAGCGTTTCGGCGTTCGTGCTGGATGCGACCTGTTCGCAGTCGTGGACGACGCCAGAAACACCGGTGCTTCTCAGGCGTCGAATGCGCGGCGCTCTACAACGCCATTTCCAGCTCGGTTTCCTTGGCGAAGCGATGCAGCTCCCGTTGGCCGGTAGCCGTCAATTGCAAGGCCCGAGAGTCGTTGGGCAGCGTCAGCCAGCCGGACTGCATGAACAACTGCAACAACGCCGCGCCGAGTGAGCCACCCATGTGCGGGCGACGCTCGCTCCAGTCCGGACAAGCGCACGCCACTTGCACATTGCGATGCGCCAGCGCCTGGATGAACACGCCACGGCCGGCCAGCAATTTCGCCCCCTTGAGAGTCACCACGACGCGTTGCTCAAGTTGTTCGATCCAGCCGGCATCGAGCAGCCGCTGGTATAGATCGGCGGCCAGCGTACCGCCCAGGTGGTCATCGCAAAAACGCGCGCGCAGCAACGAGGACGGTGCAGTTTGCGGCTTGGCCATGGGGGTGGTGCGCTTGAACACCTCGGGAATGTCCCGTGGAGCACTGGCGATGGTGGCGCTGGCCAGTGCTTCTATCGCAGCACCGACTTCCGGCGCCGAGAGACGGAAAAACCGTTTGCGACCACGGACTTCGACCTTCAACAGACCACCCGTGGATAGCCGCGCCAGATGCGCGCTGGCCGACGATGGCGACAGCCCTGTCAGTAGCGCAAGCTCCTCGGTTTGCCGGGCCGAGCCATCCATCAACGCCCACATCATCGCGCTGCGCTTGGGGTCGGCCAGCAACGTGGCGATCTGGCTGATGCAAGGTGCATGTTCCATGTGTTCACTCCCTGTTGAATCGTATCGTCTACTGCTCGGAGACATCTTGGCCGCTAATGATTCATCGGCCAAGACGCGAAAATCGCCATGAACCGGGGCGAGGCAAGCTACTGACGCAGCCTGCTCCGGCACAGAAGCCGCAGCAGTTGCGCGACCGTCACTTGAAGACTGGCGACGCGGTGCGAAGGTCTCCGGGCCGGGGTGTCGGTGCTGGCGTGAGGCGGGCGCTAGTATAAGCGGGTTAGCTCCCGCGTCCCGCGCCGGGGCCTGCACAGGTGGTGATTGTTCCTGACAGAAATTTCTCTATTTACCTGCGACTAATGATCATCTTTGAGAAAAACGGGAAATTGACTACTCAAATCAGCGCATCGGCTGGCGAGCATTTCCCTCAGAAGGTTCACCGGCTTACTCAATTGGGCGCGATGGGCGCACAACAGATTCAGCGGTGCGCGCTCACAGAGCAGCTCTGGCAGCAGCACTTTGAGCCTCCCCGCGAGTACATCGGCGCCGACGTCCAGCCACGATTTGTAGGCAATCCCGGCTCCGGCCACTGCCCATAGACGCACGACGTCGGCGTCGTCGCTGAAACGGTCACCACTGACGGTCAGCCCGACTTCACGTTTACCGTCGTGAAAACTCCAATGGTCATGCACCCGGCTACCGAGCATGTACAGCAGGCAGTTGTGCTGGGTCAGTTGTTCGAGCTGGCGCGGTTCGCCGTGCCGGGCCAGATACGCCGGGGAGGCGCACAGCACCCGACGGTTGTGCGGGGCAATGGGCAAGGCAACCAGGCTCGAGTCTTCCGGCTCACCATAGCGCAAGGCGATGTCCACCGGCTGGCGGAACAGGTCGGCGATGCGGTCGCCGAGCAGCAATCGCACGGTCAGCTTCGGGTGCTCGCGCTGGAACTCGTCGAGCCACGGCAGCAACAGGTTACGGCCGAAGTCCGAGGGCGCCGACAACTGCAAGACCCCGCTGACCTGATCCTGGCCGCTGGCGAGCAAACGCCGACCTTCATCAAGATTGCTCAGCGCCGCCCGCGCGTATTCGAGAAAGCCTTCGCCCTCGGCGGTCAGGCGCAGGCTGCGGGTCGAGCGAGCGAGCAAGCGTGCTCCGAGCTGCTGTTCGATCCGCTTCAACGCCGCACTGGCGACGGCTGCAGACATGTCCATCACCCGCGCGGCCGCCGACAGACTACCCAGATCAGCCGCCCGGACAAACAACTGCAAGTCGTCAAAACGCAGCATGCTCAGCCTCGATTATCAAAAAAATATTGAAAGAGACTGCTCTTTTAGCCGGTTTTATCTCGCAGAGAAATAGCCAATCATCTCTCCATCGAATTCATCCCGCGCCTCTGGAGCCGAGCATGTCCCAGCCCTTCACCGCCATCGCTACTCTGATCGCCAAACCCGGCCAGCAGGATCGTCTCGAACAGGGCCTGCGTGCACTGGTTGAGCCGAGCCGCGCCGAAGACGGTTGCAGCCAATACGACTTGCACCGCGACCTTGCCGATCCGCAGGTTTTTCATGTGATCGAACACTGGGCCAGCGAAGCGATTCTTGAGGCGCACAACAACAGCGCGCACTTTCAGCACTTCCAGGCCAGCGCCGGCGACACCATCGAACACTTCCAGCTCAAGCGCCTCGGCGCGATTGCCTGATTCCCTCTTCTATTACCTGTACGGAGCCACTCATGAAAGCCATCGCCTATTACGCTTCCCTGCCGATCAGCGACGCCAAATCCCTGCAAGACATCGAACTGCCTGAACCGGTCGCCGGCCCGCGCGACCTGCTGGTGGAAGTCAAAGCGATTTCGGTGAATCCGGTCGATACCAAAGTACGGCAGAACGTGGCGCCGGAAAACGGCGCTGCGAAAGTGCTGGGTTGGGACGTTGCTGGCGTGGTCAAGGCAGTCGGCAGCGAAGTGACATTGTTCAAGGCTGGCGACAAAGTCTTCTACGCCGGCTCCATCGCTCGTGCCGGCGGCAACAGTGAGCTGCACGTGGTCGATGAGCGCATCGTCGGCCACATGCCGAAATCCTTAGGCTTTGCCGAAGCCGCCGCGCTGCCACTGACTGCAATCACCGCTTGGGAATTGCTGTTCGAACGCCTGCAAATCCGCGAAGGCAAAACCGCTGAAGACCAGAGCTTGCTGATCGTTGGTGCGGCCGGTGGGGTGGGTTCGATTCTTACTCAGTTGGCCAAACAGTTGACCGGTCTGAAAGTGATCGGCACCGCTTCCCGCGAGCAGACCCGCGATTGGGTGAAAGAACTGGGCGCTGATCTGGTCATCGATCACAGCCAGCCGCTGAGCGAAGAACTCAAGCGCGCCGGGATCGACAGCGTGACTCACGTTGCCAGTCTGACCCAGACCGACCAGCATCTGGATCAGCTGGTCGAAGCGCTGGCGCCGCAAGGCAAACTGGCACTGATCGACGATCCGAAGTCGCTGGACGTGAGCAAACTCAAGCGCAAGAGCCTGTCGCTGCACTGGGAGTTCATGTACACCCGCTCGCTGTTCGAGACGCCGGACATGATCGAGCAGCACAAACTGCTCAACCGCGTTGCCGAGCTGATTGATGCCGGGACGTTGAAGACCACGGTGGGCGAGCATTTCGGCACGATCAATGCGGCGAACCTGCGCCGGGCGCACGAACTGCTGGAAAGTGGCAAAGCCAAGGGCAAAATTGTTTTAGAAGGTTTCTAAAAAACCGCACAGCGCAGCCTTCGCCGGACCTAGAGCGGTCGGCGGGGCTGGGCTGTTTTTTGCCGTCAGTCCGATGCTTGACCGTTGTCACAATTGCGATCGTATTCAGGTCTACAATCGAAGCCTCTGCGATACATCTTTTACGCAAGGGAGGTCAGCAATGAAGATCCTGATAAAAGAAGTGGCAAAGTCTCAATGGCAGGTTCGTCTGGACCAGCACGCCGTGACATTCCGCAGTGAAGCCGAAGCACTGGCCTTCACCCGCACCCTCGAAGCGCGACTTTGCGCACCCCATCAGATTCCCGACCGCAGCCAGCAGCGCGCTGCCGGCTGAGGCTGTTTATGCCTCGGCCTGGGCTTGCGCCAGTGCCCGGGCATTCTGCACACGGCGGGTGAGCAGCGCCACGCACACCACAAGTAAACCGCACAGGCTGATGACGATTGCCATCGGCACGGCGCTGCCGTCGTGCAAGACCCCGACCAGCGCCGAAGCTGCGGCGGCGACGCTGAACTGCATGCAACCGAGCAGCGCCGAGGCACTGCCGGCGCGCGCGCCCTGCCCGTTCATGGCGCAGGCTGCTGCGTTGGGGCTGATGCAACCCAGGCTCGATACGCAGATGAACAGTGGGATCAGCAGCGGCCACAGGGATTCGGTATGCATCGCGCTGACCGCGAGCAGCGTCAGCCCGGCAGCGAAATAAACCCACACCGCCCGCGACAGCAAGAATGCCGGACCGCGTTTGGCCAACAACCGCGCATTGACCTGCGCGACCAGAATGAACCCCGCCGCGTTGGTGCCGAACAGCCAGCCGAAATGCTCGGCCGGCACGCCATACAGCTTGATGAAGATAAACGGTGAGCCAGCGATGTAGGCGAACATCCCGGCGATGGCGATGCCGCCGGTCAGAGCATGACCGAGGTAAACCCGATCCTTGAGCAAGCGTCCGTACTGGCGCAGGGCGCCGGACAACGGCTGGCGCGGCATGTGCGCCGGCATACTTTCCGGCAGACCCAGCGCCACGGCCAAACCGGCCAGCGCGCTGAACCCGGTCAGCACGAGGAAGATCGACTGCCAGCCGGTGGTGTTGACCAGCAGACCACCGAGCATCGGCGCCAGAATCGGCGCCAGGCCCATCACCAGCATCAATTGCGAGAAAACCTTCGCCGAGCCGACCGCGTCACATTTGTCGCTGACCACCGCCCGGGAAATCACCATCCCCGCACAGCCGCCCAACGCCTGGACGAAACGCGCACCGATCAGCCATTCGAGGTTCGGCGCATAGGCGCAGGCCAGCGATGCCAAGGTGAACAGCGTGAGCCCCACGAGCAGCGGAATACGGCGGCCAAAGCGATCCGCCACGGGGCCGTAAAGCAGTTGGCCAATCGACAATCCGGCGAAATACGCCGCCAGCGTCATCTGTACATGTTTCTCGTCAGTGCCGAACGCCAGCGCCATCGAGGGAAAGGCAGGTAAATAGAAGTCGATTGCCAAGGGCCCGAAGGCGGTCAAGGCACCGAGAATCAGAATGGTACGGAAGTTCATCAGGCATCCAGGTTGGCAAGTCGGCAGCCCGACAGTCTAGCCGCGCCCGGACGCCTTGAACATTCCGATAGCTCGCTAACTATAAAACTTCAGACGAGTTTCACCGCGTAGCCTTCTTCGCTGATCGCCTCGATGACCTGATCGCTGGTCAACGCGCTCTCGACGCCCACCTCTTTCGCCGCCAGATCGACCCGCACGCTGGCCGCCGGATCCTTGGCCTGCAGAGCGTTGGTGATGGCTTTGACGCAATGGCCGCAGGACATGCCTTGAACGTTGAACACTTGCATGGAATGACTCCTTTGAGTGAGGTTGCAGGCAGTTTCGAGCTTGCCACGATGGCAAGGTCAAGTTCTTCAATAAACTGCCGGGCTGGCAATCGGCGCCGCGCTCGGCCAAGCTGCGTACATCAATGACTCGATTCAGGAGATTCAGCCATGCGCTGGTCAGCTTTCAGCCTGTTTGGCTTTCTCAGCCTCTTTGCCGCCGTCCCTCAATTGCAAGCCGCTGGCGAGGACTATGCGGTGCTGATCATTTCCCGTGAGCGTCTGGAAGTGTCGACCTCCTGCGAGATCGGCGTGTACATCCAGGATCAGCTCTCGGCGCGGTTGCTGCAGGAGCAAAGCATTTCCTTCAACCTGCCGCCGGGCACTGTTTCGCTACGCTTGAAGTTGCTGCCGGGACAAGTCGCCGGTTGCAACCCGGGGATGCTCGCGCCGGGTTCGCAGGAGATCAAATTGCATGCCGGTGATGTTTTGAAGTACCGACTGGCGATGAACTCAGAAGGCGTCTATCTGAAGCGCGCCGATCTCGGCTATTAAGCAGATCCAAACCTGTGGGAGCGAGCCTGCTCGCGAATACGGTGTGTCATTCAACGATGATGTTGACTGATCCGCCGCTTTCGCGAGCAGGCTCGCTCCCACAGTTGTTTTTGCGGCGAGTCAAAGAATGGCGCTTGACCTTGCCCGCATGGCAAGGTTGATCCTTGTAGGCATCTACTACAGGGAGTACGACCGATGTCCGATTCCATCACGTTCGATCTGCCGATTGCCGGCATGACCTGCGCCAGTTGCGCCGGCCGTGTCGAGCGGGCGTTGAGCAAAGTCAGCGGCGCCAGTGCCGTGAGCGTCAATCTCGCCACCGAGCAGGCCCGTGTGCAGGCACCCGGCGGCAGTCTGCCGGCCTTGATGGACGCAGTTGAGCGCGCCGGTTACAGCGTCCCGCAGCAAACCATCGAACTGAATATCGAGGGCATGACCTGCGCCTCCTGCGTCGGTCGCGTCGAGCGCGCCCTGAACAAAGTCCCCGGGGTGAAAAGCGTCAGCGTCAACCTGGCCAACGAACGCGCCCACCTCCAATTGCTCGGTCAGGTCGATCCGCAAACCCTGCTCGAAGCCGTCACCAAGGCCGGCTACTCGGCCAGCGTCTGGCAAGCCGAACACCCACAAACCGATAACCAACAACAGCGCCTGAAACATGAACGCTGGGCACTGATCTGCGCGATCGCCCTGGCTCTGCCGCTGGTGGCGCCGATGTTGCTGCAACCGTTTGGCATCCACTGGATGCTCCCGGCCTGGGCGCAATTCGCCCTCGCCACGCCGGTGCAGTTTGTTTTCGGTGCACGTTTCTATGTCGCCGCGTGGAAAGCCGTGCGGGCGGGAGCTGGCAACATGGACTTGCTGGTCGCCCTCGGCACCAGTGCCGGTTACGGCTTGAGCCTCTATGAATGGGCCACCGCTGCCGGGCGCATGCCGCATCTGTATTTCGAAGCGTCGGCGGTGGTCATCGCGTTGGTGCTGCTCGGCAAATACCTAGAGAGCCGCGCCAAACGTCAGACCGCCAGTGCCATCCGCGCCCTCGAGGCGTTACGCCCGGAACGGGCCATTCAAGTGATCGACGGTCGCGAACAGGATGTCGCCATCAGCGCCCTGCGCCTCAACGATCTGGTGCTGGTCAAACCCGGCGAACGCTTCCCGGTCGATGGTGAAGTCATCGAAGGCCAGAGCCACGCCGACGAAGCATTGATCAGCGGCGAAAGCTTGCCGGTGCCGAAACAACCGGGTGACAAAGTCACCGGCGGCGCGATCAATGGTGAAGGGCGCTTGCTGGTGCGCACTCAGGCGCTCGGCGCCGAGACCGTACTGGCGCGGATCATTCGTCTGGTCGAAGACGCCCAGGCGGCCAAGGCACCGATCCAGAAACTGGTGGATAAAGTCAGCCAGATCTTTGTGCCAACCGTGTTGCTGATTGCCTTGGCGACACTGATCGGCTGGTGGCTCTACGGCGCACCGCTCGAAACCGCGTTGATCAATGCCGTCGCCGTTCTGGTCATCGCCTGCCCCTGTGCACTGGGCCTTGCCACGCCGACCGCGATCATGGCCGGCACCGGCGTAGCGGCGCGTCACGGCATTCTGATCAAGGATGCCGAAGCACTGGAACGCGCCCATGAAGTCAGCAGTGTGGTGTTCGACAAGACCGGCACGCTGACCTCTGGCACGCCGCGTATCGCCCATTTCAGCGCGGTGGATGGCGATGAAGACACCTTGCTGAAACTGGCCGGCGCGCTGCAACGCGGCAGCGAACACCCGTTGGCCAAAGCGGTGCTCGATGCCGCAGCGGAACGAGGACTGCACGTACCGGATGTCAGCGACAGCCAGTCGCTCACCGGTCGCGGCATCGCCGGCAATCTCGATGGCCGGCGTCTGGCCTTGGGCAATCGGCGCATGCTCGAAGAGAGTGCCTTGAGCGCCGGCAACCTGAGCGAATCCGCCCAAGCCTGGGAAGCCGAGGGCCGCACCCTGTCATGGTTGATCGAGCAAAGTCCTGAACCGCAAGTGCTCGGCTTGTTCGCCTTCGGTGACACCCTCAAACCCGGCGCACTGGAAGCCGTGCAACAACTCGCCGCCCGGGATATCCACAGCCATCTGCTGACCGGCGACAACCGTGGCAGCGCACGTGTGGTCGCCGAAGCGCTGGGCATCAGCAATGTCCACGCCGAAGTGCTGCCAGCGGACAAAGCCGCCACCGTCGCCGAGCTGAAAAAAACCGGCGTGGTAGCCATGGTCGGCGACGGCATCAACGACGCCCCGGCCCTCGCCGCTGCCGACATCGGCATCGCCATGGGCGGCGGCACCGACGTCGCCATGCACGCGGCGGGCATCACCCTGATGCGCGGCGATCCACGGCTGGTGCCGGCGGCGCTGGAAATCAGCCGCAAGACTTATGCGAAGATCCGCCAGAATCTGTTCTGGGCCTTCGTCTATAACCTGATCGGCATTCCACTGGCAGCGTTCGGCTTCCTCAACCCGGTGCTGGCCGGGGCTGCCATGGCGCTGTCGAGCGTCAGCGTGGTGAGCAATGCGCTACTGTTGAAAACCTGGAAACCCAAGGACCTGGAGGAACACCGATGAACATCGGCCAAGCGGCCAGACACAGTGGCCTGAGCGCAAAAATGATCCGCTACTACGAGTCGATCGGCCTGCTCAAAGCCGCCCATCGCACCGACAGCGGTTACCGAGTCTACGGCGACGATGACCTGCACACGCTGGCCTTCATCAAGCGCTCACGGGATCTGGGTTTTTCCCTGGAAGAGGTCGGCAAACTGTTGACCCTCTGGCAGGATCGCCAGCGCGCCAGTGCCGATGTGAAGGCGTTGGCGCGGCAGCACATCGACGAGTTGAATCAGAAGATTCGCGAACTCGGTGAGCTGCGCGACACTCTGCAAGACCTTGTCGAGCACTGCAACGGCGACCACCGCCCCGATTGCCCGATCCTCAAGGAACTGGCGTCGGGCTGCTGCGCGCAACCCGCCCGCGCTTAAGCGCCAGAGCCTTCATCAGTAACAAGGTACTGAGCGGGATGCCGTGGAACAGCATGACCACGGCACCCGGCGCCCACCATCCGTAGAACGGCGCGGCGATGAGCATGCCGATACCGAACCCGGTCATTTGCAGCAAGGTCAGGACGCTGAAAATCGGCAGGCGCAACTGCTCGGGTTCGCGCTGCAGCCGCGACATCAACCCGACTTCGGAAAAACCGTCACCCAGTCCCGCCGGCAAGGAAAACAGCAGCAGACCATAGAGGCTGTGCTGCTGGAACATCAGGATAAAACCGCAGGACATCAGCGCCACGCCGAAGAAAAACCGCTGTTCCAGATGGCTGTTGTCCGAGCCCTTGAGACGACTGGCGATTCGCGCGCCCAGCAGTTTGCCGCTGGCCCACACCGCGAGCATCAGGCCCAGCGTGGTGCTCGCCGACTCTGGCGTAAGCAGTTTCGAGATGATCGGAAAGCCGACGTTGTGCGCAGCGCTGCCCAAGGTGTCGGCCATGGTCACCGCGAGCATCGCAGCAATTACCGGCGCAGAACGCAGGCCTTGCTTGAGCGCTATCCATTCGCCGCGTCCGGTTCCCTCGTTGGCTGTTGCAGGTTCGAATCGCAGCGGCACAATCAACAACGCTGCTAGCAAATACGTCAGCGCATTCAGGGCGAATACCGTTTCAAAGCCAAAACCCGCCACCAGCAAACCTGAAACCAGACTGCCGCCGACCATGGCCGCTGAAGACGCCGAAGTGATCCAGGCGTTGGCCTTGAGCAGTTGCTCGGCGGGGATCAGACGCGGTAATTGACTGTTGAGGCCGATGGCGAACATCGAATTGCCCAGGCCCAGACCGAAAGCGATCACGGGCAGCAGCAAGGCTTGCTGGCTGACGGGCACGATCAACAGCAAACCGAGCACGCTGGCGCGCAGCAGATCGAACGCAATAAGCGGTGCGCGTCCGCTGCATCGACGGTAAAACGCGGTGCCAATCAGGCTGGCAAATATCCCCCCGCCGACGCGACTGGCGAGAAAGATCCCCACGCTCATGGCGCTGTTGCTCAGCAGGTAGACGTAGGTGGCCAGCGCGACCATGTTGAGGAAGGCGCCGAAATCAGAGATCAGTCGAGCGGTGACGATCAGGTGGGTGTTGCGGGGGGTGGTCACATTCAGTCCTTGAGTGTGGTTGGAGCGGTGGACAGTAGACTTGAATTGGCCAGGATCCGAAAGTCCCCTCACCCTAGCCCTCTCCCAGAGGGAGAGGGGACTGATTGGGGGATATTCCTGAGCTGCACCGATGTGAAAGAGCCTCACCGAATCCATAATCAACTCGGTATTTCAGGTCGATGTAAATCGACAGACAGCGCGGTCGGCCCCCTCTCCCTCTGGGAGAGGGCTGGGGTGAGGGGGTTTAGGGCTTCCGGTTCAAACAAAAAACCCGGCCGAAGCCGGGTTTCTCATCAAGCAATCACTGCATCCACGGTGGCGGCGGCGGTTCGTCCGACTTGCCTTTCGGCTCGTCGTCCGCCGCACGGATAGCCTGCTTGCGTTCCTCGTCGAGGCGCGCCGCTTCGATCTCGCGCAACACCCCGCCAACGTCGGCCAGGTCTTCCGGATCATCGAACTCACCGGTCAGCACACTGTTCGGGTGCAAGGTGCCGGCTTCGTACAACGCCCACATTTCTTTCGCGTACTTGGTCAGTTTCAACTCCGGCGCAAAGCGACCGAAGTACGAAGCCATGTTGCCAACATCACGCTCCAGCATGCTGAACGCGTGGTTGTTGCCGGCAGCGTCGACGGCTTGCGGCAGGTCGATGATGACCGGGCCGGTCGGCGTCAGCAGCACGTTGAACTCCGAGAGGTCACCGTGCACCAGACCGGTACACAACATCAGTACGATCTGCGAAATCAGGAACGCGTGATACTCGCGCGCCTGTTCCGGCTCCAGCACCACGTCGTTCAGACGCGGCGCGGCGTCGCCGAATTCGTCGGCCACCAGCTCCATCAACAGCACGCCGTCGAGGAAGTCGTAGGGTTTTGGCACCCGCACCCCGGCACCGGCCAGACGGAACAGCGCCGCCACTTCGGCGTTCTGCCAGGCATCTTCGGTCTCTTTGCGACCGAACTTGGAGCCTTTTGCCATTGCGCGAGCCTGTCGGCTGTTGCGCACCTTGCGGCCTTCCTGATACTCGGCCGCCTGGCGGAAACTGCGTTTGTTCGCCTCCTTGTAGACCTTTGCGCAACGTAACTGATTGCCGCAGCGCACCACATAAACAGCTGCTTCTTTACCACTCATCAGTGGGCGCAGCACTTCGTCGACCAGACCGTCCTCGATCAGGGGTTCAATGCGTTTTGGAGTCTTCATCAGCTTTTATTGTGGGTCCTTTATTACCAAACACGCGAATGTCACTCGTTATACGGCAATCCTCGCACAACGGGGAGGGGTTGCCGACCTGTGAACGTTGAGAATGCACACACTGTGCCGGATTAAACAGGGCCAACTCTGCGCTCGCGCATCGACCGTGGGGAATCATAGCCGAGCCTGTTGTACTTGTTGGTACATGTCTTCGAGGGCATTTGCGACAGAATCTGACACAAGGGTTAATACCCTTCGGAAGATTTTTTCGAAGCCGCCTCAATTTCCCTGTTTCGCAGCCGAAGCCCTCAATGACAGAGGGATTTGTCCGACAATCGTTCCAAAAAAATCAGCGATGCCGCACTCAGGGAAACGGGTGATCCACAACGTTTTCGGCTGCCAATAAACCACAAGTCATCTGCACTGCGTGGGCCTACAAGAAAATCTGGAGCGCGGATGAACATCAAACAGAAATTGACGTGGGCGTTTGCAATCATCGCCTGCTTGCCGGTGGTGCTGGTCGCGACCCTGGTGGTGATGAACCTGCGCAGCGATGCCCGGGACAGCTTTGTCGACGGCAGCGGTCGCGAGATCCGGCAGGTCAGCAATGCCATGCAGCTGTTTTTTGACGGCATCAGCCAGAACGTCGATTACCTGGCGTCGCAACCGCTGATCAAAAACACCGACGACAGCCTCAAGACCTACATGAGTGCCAACGCCGAATCCGTGCCGCAGGGCGAGATGGACAAGACGGTCTTCGCGTTCCTCCAGGATCTGGGTAACGCCCACCCGGCTTACGCCTATGCCATCGTCGGCACCGCCGCCGGCGGTTATGTGTCGTGGCCGGACGACCCCAAACTCAACAACTACGACCCGCGCCAGCGGCCGTGGTACAAGGCCGCCCAGGCCAAGCCGGGCAAACCGTTGCGTACCGCCGCTTATTACTGGGCGCAGGACGATGCGACCTACGTCAGCACTGTGCGCACCATCGACAACAAACTCGGCAGCAACGGCGGCGTGGTCAGTATCGACGTGACGCTCAAGCAGCTCACCGAAATCGTCAAACAGATCAAGCTTGGCGAAACCGGCTACCTGATGCTCCTGGAAAACAGTGGCACCGTACTGGTCGATCCGAAACAGCCGGAACACAACTTCAAGCCACTGGACAGCCTCGGCGAAGGCTACGCTCAACTGGCCAAGGCCGGCAAAGGTCTGGTCGAAGTCGAGCTTAACGGTGAGCGCTACATGGCCAACGTCTGGCCGTCGGAGCAGTTGGGCTGGACCTTCGTCGGCCTGATCAAGCAGAGCGATGTGATGAGCTCAGCCACGCAACTGACCTGGCTGATCGCAATCATCGCCGCCGTACTGGCCGTGCTGTTCGCCGTGGTCGGCGCCAGTTTCGCCAGCCTGATCGTGCGCCCGATCCGCAGCGTCGCCAGTGGTCTGGAAGGCATCGCGCAGGGTGAAGGCGACCTGACCAAGAACCTCGACATTCGGGGCAACGACGAAACCGCGCAACTGGCCAACTGGTTCAATCAGTTCCTTACCGCAATCCGCAGTCTGATCCAGCACATCGGCGGCGCTGCCGGAAAAATCCTCGCGACCTCGCAGAGCTCGACCCGAGTGTCGAGCGACATGGCCGAAGCAGCCGGGCGTCAGCGCGAAGCCGTCGACATGGTCTCGACCGCATTCCACGAAATGGTCGCCACCGCCAACGAAGTCGCGCGCTCTTGCAGCCAGGCAGCGGACTCCGCCGACAGCGGCCAGCGTCAGGCCCGCCAAGGCCAGCAGCAGATTGATGCGGCGGTAAACAGCGTCGACCAATTGAGTCAGGAGCTGGAGCAATCGGCGCAGTCGATGCAGCAACTGGAGCGCGACAGCAACGATATCCAGTCGATCCTCGGCACCATCCGTTCCATCGCCGAACAAACCAACCTGCTGGCGCTCAATGCCGCGATCGAAGCGGCGCGTGCCGGTGAACAGGGTCGCGGCTTTGCGGTGGTCGCCGATGAGGTGCGCGCACTGGCCAAACGCACGGCGGATTCGACGGCAGAGATCGATGGTCTGCTCGGTAATCTGGCCAAACGCACCAGCCAGGTCACACAACAGATGCATGCCAGCCTGCAGGTCTCGCAGCAGTCGGTGACGCGTATTGGCGAGGCGCGCGAAAGTTTCGGGCAGATCCGCGAGTCAGTGGACGTGATCCGCGACATGAACACGCAGATCGCCACCGCCGCCGAAGAACAGCATCAAGTGGCTGAGGATATCAATCGGCACATCAGCCAGATTCATGGCGATGCGCAGTTGGTGGCAGAACTGGCCAACTCGGCGCGTCTGGACTCGCAGAGTCTGGCGGGGTTGTCGAATGAGCTGGATGGGTTGGTACGCCGGTTTCGTACCTGAGATTGTTGCGACCTCAACAGCCCCTCACCCCAGCCCTCTCCCGGAGGGAGAGGGAGCTGACCGAGGTGTCTGGCGTTATACATCGACCTGAAATACCGCGTCGATTATCGATTGGGCTAAACGTCTGACGGAAACACCGTCGATTATGGATTCAGTAAAGCAAGATCAGGTCGGTGTAACTCCGAAGCATCCCCCAATCAGTCCCCTCTCCCTTTGGGAGAGAGGGCCGGTCGAGGTGTCTGGTGTTATACGTCGACCTGAATTACCGCGTCGATTATCGATTGGGCTAAACGTCTGACGGAAACACCGTCGATTATGGATTCAGTAAAGCAAGATCAGGTCGGTGTAACTCCGAAGCATCCCCCAATCAGTCCCCTCTCCCTTTGGGAGAGGGTTAGGGTGAGGGGCTCTTTCAGCGTCAGCGTTCGATAATGGCCGTAACACCCTGCCCGCCCGCCGCGCAAATCGATATCAACCCCCTGCCCTTCCCAGCCGCGTCCAGCAACTTGGCCAGGTTCGCCACGATACGCCCGCCAGTCGCAGCAAACGGATGCCCGGCCGCCAGCGAACTGCCCTTCACATTGAGCCGGCTTCGATCAATCGAACCCAACGGCGCATCAAGGCCCAGCCGGGTTTTGCAGTATTCGGGATCTTCCCAGGCCTTCAACGTACACAGCACCTGCGCCGCAAAAGCCTCGTGAATTTCGTAGTAATCGAAGTCCTGCAAGGTCAGCCCGTTGCGTGCCAGCAACCGTGGCACGGCGTACACCGGCGCCATCAGCAACCCTTCGGCGCCGTTGACGAAATCCACTGCCGCCGCTTCGCCATCGCGCAGGTACGCGAGAATTGGCAGACCCCGTTCCTTCGCCCACTCTTCACTGCCGAGCAGCACCACGGACGCACCATCGGTCAGCGGCGTGGAGTTGCCTGCCGTCAGTGTGCCTTTCGCGCTTTTTTCGAACGCCGGTTTCAGCGTTGCGAGTTTTTCCAGGGTCAGGTCCGGACGCAGGTTGTTATCGCGAGTCAGGCCCAGGAACGGCGTCATCAAGTCGTTGTGCCAGCCTTCGCTGTAGGACGCAGCCAGTTTGTGGTGACTTTCGAGGGCCAGTTGATCCTGCTCTTCACGCGGGATCTGCCAGGTCTGCGCCATCAGTTCGCAGTGCTGGCCCATCGACAGGCCCGTGCGCGGTTCGCCGTTGCGCGGAAATTCCGGGATCAGATGTTTGGGCCGCAGTTGCAGAAAGGTTTTCAGCTTGTCGCCGGTGGTCTTGGCGCGGTTGGCTTGCAGGAGGATTTTGCGCAGGCCTTCGCTGACACTGATCGGTGCGTCCGAGGTGGTGTCGACACCGCCGGCGATGCCGCAGTCGATCTGGCCAAGGGCGATTTTGTTAGCCACCAGGATCGCCGCTTCCAAGCCAGTGCCGCAGGCTTGCTGAATGTCGTAGGCGGGCGTCGCGGGTGACAGGCGCGAGCCGAGCACACATTCACGGGTCAGGTTCATATCTCGTGACAATTTCAGCACCGCGCCCGCCACCACTTCGCCAATGCGCTGGCCGTGCAGGTTGTAGCGTTCGATCAGGCCTTCGAGGGCGGCGGTGAGCATCACCTGATTGCTGGCCGTGGCGTACGGCCCGTTGGAACGGGCGAAGGGGATGCGGTTACCGCCAATGATCGCGACGCGGCGCAGCTGACTCATGAATAACTCCTTGTCCAAAGGTCTGAATTCACGCCAATCCCTTGTAGGAGTGAGCCTGCTCGCGATAGCGGTGGGTCAGATAAACGTTTCTTGACTGATACACCGCTATCGCGAGCAGGCTCACTCCTACAGGGGGTCAGCTGTGTTTATGAATGTGCGTTCGGCAACACAAATGCCGGGGGCAAACTACTCTGCTGTTCTAGCGTAGGCCTTATTGCGTGGATCGAACGATTGATTGCCATCGACAGTCCACACTTTGAACCCCAACTTCTGGAGAGCGTTCCATGTCTGACCGCTATATCGACTTCGCCAACTCGTCCATCGGCCATCGTCTGGTCGGGGCGCTGGGTCTGCCGTCGCCGGTGCGACTGGAACGCTGGCAGGCCGGGCGCCTGCGGCCAGTGGAAGGTGCACTGCTGATCGGCGGCGGGCCGCTGGCCGAGCGCATCAGTGCCTTCGCCAACCGTTTGACCGACGGCATCTACCGCTACGGCGAGCAACCGGCGAGCGCCACCGAATGGATTCCCGGCCATGGCCCGAAACTAAAAGCCGTGGTGTTCGACGCCAGCGAATTGCTGCACACCGACCAGCTCAAGCAGCTGCGCGAATTCTTCCAGCCGTTGATGAAGAACCTTGAGCACAGCGCGCATCTGGTGATTCTCGGTCGTGCGCCGGAAACCCTGAGTGATCCATTTGCCGCCAGTGCGCAACGAGCGCTGGAAGGGTTTTCCCGTTCGCTGGCCAAAGAGCTGCGCAGTGGCGGCACGCTGCAACTGATCTATGTCGGCGAAGGCGCGGAAGATCAACTGGAAGGCCCGCTGCGGTTTTTCCTTTCGCCGAAAAGTGCGTTCGTGTCCGGGCAAGTGATTCGCCTGACCACGTGTGCGACGCCAGTGACGGACTGGACGCGGCCACTGGCCGGGCGCAAGGCGCTGGTCACCGGGGCAGCACGCGGCATCGGTGCGTCCATCGCGGAAACACTCGCTCGCGATGGCGCCGAGGTGATACTGCTCGATGTTCCCCCGGCCAGGACCGATCTTGAAGCCCTCGCCGCGCGTCTCGGCGGGCGCGCCATCACCCTCGATATCTGCGCCGAAGATGCCGCCGCACAACTGATCGAACAGCTGCCCGACGGCCTCGACATTCTGGTGCACAACGCCGGCATCACCCGCGACAAAACCCTGGCCAACATGACGCCGGAGTTCTGGGACGCGGTGCTGGCGGTCAACCTCAATGCCCCGCAAGTGTTGACCAAAGCCCTGCTCGACAGCGGCACGTTGCTCGACAACGCGCGGGTGATTCTGCTGGCCTCGATCAGCGGCATCGCCGGCAATCGCGGGCAAACCAACTACGCCGCGAGCAAGGCCGGTTTGATCGGGCTGGCGCAAGCCTGGGCTCCGACGTTGCTGGAACGTGGCATCAGCATCAACGCCGTCGCTCCCGGTTTTATCGAAACGCAGATGACCGCACACATCCCGTTCGGTCTGCGCGAGGCCGGGCGGCGCATGAGTTCACTCGGTCAGGGCGGCTTGCCGCAGGACGTTGCCGAAGCGGTCGCGTGGCTGGCGCAACCGGGCACCGGCGCGTTTACCGGGCAGGCGCTGCGGGTCTGTGGACAAAGCGTTCTGGGGGCTTAGACATGAACATCGTATGGCACACGCTGGATCGCGAACCGAGTCTGCCCGGGCTGTACTCACGGGCGGCGACGCGCCGGAAAATCACCGGCACGCACTTGCCTGACGGCGGCTTGCGCTGTTGGGTCGATGTCGATGGCAAACGTCTGGCGGCCTATCGCAAGGTCTGCGGATTCGTCGATGACGGTCTGCTGCCGCCGACGTATCCACACATCCTCGCCTTCGCCTTGCAGATGCAATTGCTGACGGCCAAAGAGTTTCCGTTTCCACTGCTGGGGCTGATTCATCTGAGCAACCGCATTCGCCTGTTGCGCCCGATGGGCAGGATCGGTCGGGCGCAAGTGAGCGTGCGCGTGACGAATCTGCAAGCGCATCCGAAAGGTGCGACGTTCGATGTGCTGACCACCCTGGATGATCAGCTCGGGCCGCTGTGGGAAGCCGAAAGCCAGATGCTCTGTCGCGGCGTCAAGCTTGAAGGCGAGCCGGTCGAGGAGATTTGGCAGCCATCACAATCCTTGGAGCAAGTGGCGCACTGGAAAGCCCCGGCGGACATCGGGCGGCAGTACGCCAAAGTCTCCGGAGACTACAACCCGATTCACTTGAGTGCGGCGAGTGCCAAGCTGTTTGGTTTTCCGACAGCAATCGCCCATGGTCTGTGGAACAAGGCGCGAACGCTCGCGGCGCTGAGCGATCATTTGCCCAAGGCCAACCTCGAGATCGCCGTGCACTTTCGCAAACCGGTGCGCCTGCCCAGTGAGGTGACATTGCAGGCGAGTGCAGCGGGGTCCAGCGGTGAGTTGCGTCTGACCGGCGCGGGTGATCTGGAGCACATGGTCGGGCAGTTGCAGCCGATTGCCTGAGCCTTCGCCATACCATTAATTGTGTGTATATCACTTAAGTTTTGTCCGCCTCCTCCGCCTTTGCCGAAAACCTCCGGGCCTTGATTATCAAGGCCTTTTTTTGTGCGCCTATATATTGGGTATTAGTCATTACGCACTGCTCTTCACCTTATATATAAAGGCGTTAATACCAACTTGAGAATGGTGCAAAACCTGCCCCTGGACTGAGATTGAGCACAACGGTCGAAGGCATCACCGACGACAGATCGGCGAGCCATCGAAGACAACGAACGTTGTGACAGGTGCAAGGAATCTCCATCATGAAAACTCAAGACGTGTGGTGCAAATCAGCAATTGCTCTGGCATTGATTCTCTCCCTTGGCCTCGCCGGTTGCAGCAGCGGCGGTGGCGGCCATCACAGCAGCTCCGGCAGTTCTGCGGCGGACGGCACCGCCGGCACTGGCGGTACATCGGGTACTGGCGGCACGGGTGGCACCGGTGATACGGCCGGCACTGGCGGAACCGGTGGCACCGGCGGTACTGGCGGAACCGGCGGTACAGGTGGCACCGATCCGACCAATCCAACCAACCCGACAGATCCGACCGATCCCACCAACCCGACCAATCCAACCACTACACCGCTGGTGACCACCACGCTGGTACAGGATGTCGGTAAAACCGTTGCTGGCGTCGGCGATGGCGTTGGCCAGATTGGTGACTCGCTGAGCAGCGTTCCTGTTGTCGGTGGCGTTGTACAAAGTGCGGCCAACACCGCTGGCAATGTCGTCACCACCCTGGGTGATGGCATCGGCAACGGCATCGGCAAACTGGCCACCGATCCTAAAGGTTTGACCACCACCGTCGCTTCGGTCGGCGGCGTGGTCACCGATGTCGGCAACGGCGTTTCCGACCTCAGCGGCAAACTGGCGACGGCTACCGGCAGTGTTCCGGTGGTGGGTGGTGTTGTGACCAAAGTCGCGCCGCTACTTGATGGTGTCGGCGAGAAAGTCACCATGCTCGGCAATACCCTCGACACCACGCTCACCAGCGGCCCGACCAGCCAACTGACCAACAAACTCGGCTCCAGTCTGGTGCCGGTGATCGCCATGGTCGAAAGCACCACGGACAAGGTCGGTGATGCCACCGGGCTCGGCGATCCACTCAAAGGCGTGATCTCGCAAGTCGGCGGTGCGGTGAACACCCTGGGCGGCAAGGTCACCGATGCGGGTAACGGCAACGCCCTCACCAACACACTCGGCGGCGCGTTGAGCGATACCGGCACCGCGGTCGGCAAGGCCGGTGGTCTGGTGTCCAACGGCACCGGCTCGGGTACTGGTGGAGTGGGTGGTGGTTTGGGCGGTGGCCTCGGCGGCACCGGTTTGCTGCAAACCGTCGGCGGTGCTGTGGTCAACGTCGGCGCAGGCCTGAATGCCGGCAATACCAACGGCGTGGTCAGTGCCGGCGGTGTCACGGCTGTTGGCCTTGGCAACACCGTCGCTTCGCTCAACACCGTACTCGGCGGCTCGGGTTCACCGATCACCGCAACGACTTCACCGCTGGCTACCGTTGGCAGCGTCCTGGGCAACGGCCTGAATCCGGTCACCAGTGCCGTCACCAACGTGACCCAACAAGTGGGCGGCGCTACCGGTCTCGGCTCGCCAGTCGCCGGTCTCACCGGTCAGGTCGGCGGCGCCGTCAGCAACATTGGTGGCGCGATTGCCGCCACCAACAACCCGGTCACCACAGCAGTCGGTGGTCTGGTCAGCAACGTCGGCGGCACCGTTTCCGCTGTCGGCGGACTGGTCAACGGCGGTGCCAGCGGGGGCACCACCGGTGGCGGTCTGGGCGGCGTACTCGGCGGTTTGACCGGCGCCCTGGGAGGCAACAAACGCTAAATTGCACCTGGCCGATTCGACGGCCTCACCTACAGCGCCTACGCTTGGTTGAGGGCGGAAGATTCCCACGAGTCTTCCGCCTTTTTTCTTAGGAGAAATCAGCCCTGCGCTGTGATCTGACCATGGAGTGTCCTATGCGCGTAATGGCATCCCTGCTGTTCCTCAGTCTCAGTTCCGCCGCCCTCGCCGACACCCTGCCCAGTTTTCTCAACAGCAACGAAACCATCCGCAACCTGCCGGTGCCGAACCTGCCGGCCGACGCCTATCGCCCGAGCGCCGCGCCCGTGCAAGTGCCGGACGCCGGTGCAGCCGCCGCGCAACCGCTGTTGATGGACACCAAAATCAAACTGCAAACCGTGCAGATCGAAGGCGGCACCCTCTACCCGCTCAACGAACTCGCGCAAATCTACAAACCGTTGATTGGTCATGAGACCCGCCTTGCCGATCTGATCGAAGCCACGCGCAACATCACCCGGCGTTATCAGCAGGACGGTTACCTGCTGTCGTACGCGTTCTTGCCACAGCAAAATTTCAATGACGGCGTAGCACGCGTGGTGCTGGTGGAAGGTTACGTACGGGACATCCAGATGCAGGGCGATGTCGGCCGGGTCAAAGGACTTATCGATAAACTGGCCGCGAAGATCCAGGCCGAACGGCCACTGACCCGCAAGACCTTCGAGCGCTACACCACGCTGATGACACGCATCCCCGGCGTGACGATTCAGGCTCAGGTGCCACCACCGGGCACCACCGATGGCGCGACCACGCTGATCGCCCAGGCCAGCCGCAAACCGTTCACCAGCACCCTGAGCACCACCGAAGACAACCGCAACGGCACCCAGGCCTTGCTCGGTGTCAGCAGCAACTCGCAGACCTCGATGGGCGAGCAACTGAGCCTCAGCGGCTTGTTCCCGCCGGGTGACGATCACGAACATTACTACCGCCTCGACTACAACCAGTTCCTCGATGCCGAGGGCACGCAACTGGCGCTGTCCGCCTCACGCTACCGCGCCGACCCCGGCACCAACGTCGTGCTCGACAACGGCCTGCAGCTCAAACCGCACCGCGAAAACGATCGCTACTCGATCGGTTTCACCTTGCCGCTGATTGCCGCCTCCAACGAACTGCTGACCGCCGGTTCAAGGCTTTACGCGGTCAACGACAAAACCCGCTACAACGTGATCGGCTTCCCGCTGAGCGTCGAAGAGCGCACCGACATCCGCGCCCTTGCCTTCGAGAGCGACTGGCGCAAGGCTGATGCGCGCCAGCTGCGGATCCTCAGCGGCGGTGTCTACCAAGGCCTGGACAGCATGGGCGCGAAAACCAACAACGACGCCATCGACCTCGACTTCTTCCGCGTGCGGCTGTCCGGCGTGCAGAGCGACAAGTTTTTCGACAACTGGCAAGGCGTGCTTTCCGCGGCACTGTACTGGAGCGACGACACCCTGCCCGACAGCGAACGCGCGGTGTTCGGCGGGCAGAATTTCGGTCGCGGTTATCCCGACGATCAAGCGTCCGGCGACAAGGGCTGGGGTGTGGCTTACGAGGTCAACTACAGTTTCAACCGCGACGGCAGCTGGGTGCGCATCCTGCAACCGTATGTCGTGCTCGACCGCTCGCGCAGCTGGTTCAACGAATTGCCGGTGCGGGCCAACAACCTGTCATCGACGGCGATCGGGCTGCGGTTTGGCGATGCCAAGTACTACAACATTGCGCTGGAGGCAGCGAAGGCGATGTCCGATGAAGCACTGGATACGTTCAATCGCAAGCCTCGGTACAGCATCAGTTTCAGTTATCAGTTGTAGGGCCGGGATTGCACTGCGCCCCTGAGTCAAAACAACTGTGGGAGCAAGCCTGCTCGCGAAAGCGCTGGATCAGCCAACCGTTCTGTTGACTGGCACACCGTCTTCGCGAGCAGGCTCGCTCCCACAGGTTCTACGTGATGCGGATCAGAACGCGTAACGCACCTTCGCGGTAAAGCCGTCGGCACTGAAACCGCTGGCCGTTACGTAGTTGTACGAACCGCCGACACTCCACGCACCCATCCGGTAGTTGGCACCCAGGCCCAGTTCATAGCTGTCGCGCACCGGTGTGGTGCCACGGCTGGTGAATGAATCGCCGCCGAGTACGAACGATGAGGAGGTCGCAACCTTGTCGCCAATCACGTCATGCCAGGCCATGACTTTCGCCTCAGGTTCCAGACTGCCGGTGCCGAGCGCAAAATCGGCGGCCAGGCGCGCACCGAAGCCCATCTCACCGACTTCGTAACGCTGGCTGCCGACATTCAGCGCTGCCGAACTGCCCTTCTCGCGATAAGAATCCATGCCGACGTTGGCGTAACGCGCACCGACCTGCGGCTCCAGCACCACACCCGGGGTCAGGCGCAGGGTATGACCGGCCAAGGCACTGACGCCGAATACATCGCTGTCGTAATCGCCTTTGGCGCGGGTGCCGGCGATGTAGCGTTTGGATTCGTTGTCGTTCCAGCCATACATCAGCGAAGCGTCCACGAACCAGTTGTCGTGCATCCAATTGCCGTAAGCGGTCAGCGCATGACCGGTCACTTTGGTTTTGCTGCCGATACCGGATTTCACATCGGTGTCGAGGTAGCTGTAAGCCAGACCGATCGATGTGTCGGCGTTCAACTGGCCGTCGGCGCCTACGGCAATCCCGTGGCTGTCGGCGTCATAACCAGCGACACCGCGACGGGCATCCTGATCGGCATCGCTGTTGAGGGCTTGCAGCCAGACGCCTTTTTCCAGGCTGCCGGTGGCCGTACGTGCGCGATTGGCGCGGTCGTTGATCACGCCCGAGACCAGCGTCTGGCTGTTGGTGGCGGCGTGCAGGACACCACGGCTGACGTCCGGGCTGAGTGTCTCGGCCAGCCGCGCCAGTTGCGTGTCGGTGCTGGCATTGGCGAACGCCTGGAACACCGGATCCTGTTCACCAAGACGTGACATCAGCGAGGCCGACAGTCCGACCAGCGCAGAAGCAGCATTTCGGGTGCCACCCGCATCGAGGGTGTTTTGCGTCAACACATCTTGCGACTTGGTGCTGACCAGCGCCTTGACGTCGTTGCCTTCCACGCCGAAGCTTTTGACTTCCAGCAACGCCGAAGACGACTCGACCGTAAGGTTGTCCCCGCCGATCAGATTGCCCGAACGGATCAACGTGTAACGGTTGCCGCCGGCAGCCGTGCGGAAATCGCTGGAGCGTGCCTGCAATTGCACATGCCCGCCCGGCGCGATCTCGGTGGTGCCGGTGACGGTCAGAATCGCCCGGTTGATGTCGGTGTCATTGCCGACCGACATCGCAATCACCGAGTCCGCTTCTTCCATGTCCAGATCGCCGACGATCGTGGTATGTGCCCGCGCCAGGGTCAGCGTGCCTTCTTGTACCGTGACGTAACCGGACTTGATCGTCGCACCATCGAAGTTGACCTCGCCATCAATCGACACCCCGGAAAGGCCCAGCAAGTCGCCTTTGACATCGCCGTTATTCCAGTAAAAGTAACTCAGGCCATCGTCCACTTGAATGGCCGCCGTACCGCCCTCGATCATGCCGTATGACTGAACAATGTTGAGCGGACCTTGTCCTGCAGGCTGGTTGTACACATGAATGCCGATGCTCTCCCCGTATACGTTGCCGTAGTTGTAGAGACCGTATTGGCTCGCATTCGATGCAGACACAAGCTGCACCCCGTTCAACACCAAAGCTTCGGCGCCACTGCCGGTGGCCCTGAGCGTCGACCGGCTCACGACGGCGGCGGACAGTGCGGTGTTTTCCAGATAAAGGCCACGGGCGTTGGTGCCGCTGACGACGATGGGGCCGGAGTTGATCACACCGCGGCCAAACGAAGTGTCGACCAGCGCAACCCCGGTGGCGTTATTGCCGCTCACCGTGATTGGACCTGAGTTCATGAAGGTGCCACGAACCGGAGTGCCCTTCAGCGCGATACCCGTCGATTCACCGCTGGCAGCCAAGCCATTGACCGTGACCGAACCCTCGTTGCTGAAGTTGTAGCCGAGCTGCGCCCACGACACGCCCGCCGCCGGCGCTATGTCGATCCCGACACCGTGGGTGGCGCCATCGATGGTGATCCTGGCCTTGTTGACGATTTCGCTATTGACCGACAAACCGGTGAACCGCGCCGCGCTGGTCATCGCCGACGAAGAGCTTTCCACAACATTCGCCGTGCCCACGAGATTCAGAAAATCGTACGTCTGCTTGACGCTGACCAACGGCCCCGTGCCCAGATCGTAATTGAGCGTGACAGCGCCGACACCCGGAGCCTGAACAACAGCAGCCGCCACAGAAAGCGCCAGCAAAGAGCGGCGCAGACAAGAAGTATTCAAACGAGATTCCCTTCCAAAACATGAAAAACAGTTTCAGCAGGGTTCACGTATTCATTCAGGCATCCCTACCGGCCCGCCAGGTGTCCTGGCTCGGGCGCGGGGAATGTACATGAGCCATCACTTTGACACCATCAAAAGGTCAAAGGAATGACGTCAAATATTCAAAGAAACCGACCAACTGTCAGCCCGCAATCGCGAGCAGGCTCACTCCCACAGAAAAACAAACGCAAGAACAGCGCAAATCGCACATCGCCTCTGCTCCTCACCACTCGACAGGATGAGCGTTAGCTCGGCTGCAGCTCTTGATCTTGATCCACGGGCGACGTCGGCAGGCTGAGCGGAGGGATTGATCCGGGGTGGGAGCGAAGCGACCGTTTGGCGAAGCCAAACACAGCGAGAGGAGGTGCAGCGAAGCAAACCGTAGGCGCTGCGCCCGGATCGATCCCGGAGCGAAGGAACCCCGAGCTTTAGCGAGCGGGCCGCACGTAGGAGCAAGCCTTTTTGGGTACTTTTTCGGCGTCTGGAAAAAGTGCCTCGCCGTAAGGGCGAAACCGCCAGCCGCAACACCCAAAAAAACGGATATTCACCAAAAACACCCAAAGCACGGTCGGCCCAAAGGCCGCCGAGTTCAACCTCAGCCAACCTGAACCTTAGGCTTGGGAAACAAATTATCCAAAGTCTCCAACAACCTCAGGTAATAAATCGGCTTGCGAAACAGATCCACCACCTGCAACCGCAACAGATCACTGACATCTTCCATATCCGCATGCCCCGACATCACAATCACCGGCAAATGCTGCCGAGAAGTATGCTCACGCAACCGCTTGATCAACGACATCCCGGACTCCTCCGGCATACGCAAATCAGTAATCACCAACGCAATATCGGGATGGCGCGTCAGATGATGCAACGCCAGCTTCACCGACGTTGCGGTATGACAAGTAAACCCCTCACCCTCCAGCAACTCCGCCAGCTCCAGCAACGCATCCTCCTCGTCGTCAACCAGAAGCAACTGTTGGCGCGGCAGCGAGGAAGCAGTCATGGGCAATCCCTGAAAACTGAAAGTGAACCCGAGTGTAGCGCGGCATCAACCAGGCAGCAGTTTCATTCAACTCAGGGCGGCGGTGCGGGGGCCGTCACGGCAGTGCCGCCCAGTGCCACCAGCAAATTGTTGAACATCACCAGGACCCTGGCGCCAACGGGGGTGACGAACACGATGACCACCACCGCCACCATCGCCACGACAATCGCATACTCGATTGCCGACGCGGCTTCAGTACTGGCAAAGAAGCCGCGGACACGCACTTTCAAATAATCAAAGAGCATCGCCATTCTCCTCGCCAGTCAGGGCCTGGTTACCGCTGTGCCACCCAGCCCGGTCAGAATATTGTTGAAGTAAGCCAACACGCGGTTACCCAGCGGCGTGACGAAAGCCACCACGACCACGGCAACCATCGCCACCACGATCGCATATTCGATCGCCGACGCGGCTTCTTCGTTTTTGACCAGCAAACGGACTCTGGCCATCAAATAATCGAGGATCATCCGACACATACGACTACTCCTTTGCGCCTGTGGCGCCCATGTCACGCTGCTGCGGCAAAAACCACCGTGCCATTTGAGCATTGTCAACAAAGCCCCACCCAACAACTGTAAGAACGGATTAATCACAAAGGATTAATCACATCGCGAAGTTGCCGATTGCTGCTGTTAATTGGCCAAGACTCATACTTTAGTGGGTTATTTTCCTGTCACTAATGGCGTTTTGGCTTGGATCAGCTAGCGTGGAAATAGCGAAATAGTTGCATGTTCATAGCTGCCGGATTGGGAACTTCTCTCGTAAGCAAGTGCAGTGGGTAGTGCAGCAGGAAAGGGAGAGCCGTCATGAACAGTCGCGTCACCATGGGCCTTGCAGCCATCCTTCTGCTTGGAGCGATCTTTGTCGGTTACTGGGGACTGGTGCTCAGCCGTCAACCGGCACCCGTTGCCGAAGCCCCCGTTGCTCCAGCCGTCACCGTTGAAAAAACTGTCGCGATCGCCGAAGACCAGACTCGCCAACCGGTGGTGGTATTGCTGCACGATGTACCGCCCTTCACCGCGCTGACGGCGGCCGATGTCGCGGTGGAAAAACTGCGCAGTGCACCGGCCGGCAGCTTGAGCAATGTCGATCAGGCCATCGGCCGCACACCCTGGCGGCACCTCAGCGCCGGCACTTGGCTGAACGATGAAAGCTTCACCGCCGGCGGCTCACTGGCACGCATGATTCACCGCGATGAACGCGCCCTCACCGTGGCCGTCGACGAAGTGATCGGCGCGGCCGGGCAACTGATTCCCGGCGATTACGTCGATGTGCTGCTGTATCTGCGCCAGGACACCAGCAACCTCGAACAGTCGGCGCAGATCGTCGTCCCGGCCATGCGTGTGCTCGGGGTTGGCGATCAATATGGGCTGACCAACGACGGCCAACCGGCTTCGCCGGCCCTGAGCGCCGAGGAAAAACTCAAACAGGATCAACGCCGCATCGCCGCGCGCACCGTGGTGCTGGCAGTGCCGGAACAACTGCTCAGCCGACTGATGCTGGCAACGCAAGTCGGCACCTTGCGTCTGGCCGTACGCAGCAGTGAAGAACAACGCCTGGCCAAATACTGGGCCGGCGAAACTCAGGCGCCGGAGCATCTGAGCAGCGCCAACAGCCAACTCTTCCAGTTCACCCAACTGGCCTTGGGCGCTGGACCGAAAGCGCCTACCGGCGGCGGTTCCGGCGCGGCCCCGAGGCCTGCCGTGGAAATTATTCGCGGCAATCAGATCACCCAACAAAACCCATGACTGCGCAAGGATCCAAGGGCATGCAGAGTCGTTCCAGGCCGACATTCAAACCCATGCTGCGCGCCCTGCTACTGATGGGCCTGTCGATGGACGCCGCGTTGGCGGCGGTCGGCAACTGTTCGGCACTGGGGCGCATGCCGCCGGTGATCGAAATCGGCGAAGGCTTTCAACAGGACGTGCAGTCGCCGGTAGCGATCACCCGTCTGGCGATTGGCGATCCGAAAATCGCCGACGTGCACGCCAACGGCAGTTCGTCCTTTCTGCTCACCGGCGTTGCGCCCGGTGCCACCAGCCTGATGGTCTGGACCTCGTGTTCAAGCGAGCCGCGCCAAAGCATGGTCTTTGTTCAGGGCGCCGCCACTGCCGCCATGACCGCCACCCTACCCTCGGATGACCCGAGCCTGCCGTCGCAAGTGCAGACCGACATTCGTTTCGTCGAAGTCAGCCGGACCAAACTCAAGGAAGCCACCGCCTCACTGATCGGCACGCGCGGCAACTTTCTGTTCGGCTCGCCCGGCACCCTGCCGCCGATTGACGGGGTGCCGCAGCCACGCCTGCCGGTGGACAACTCGCTGTTCAACTTCTCGTGGGTCGGCGGCAAGACCATGGCGATCATCAATGCGCTGGAAACCAGCGGCTTCGCCTATACCCTCGCGCGGCCAAGTCTGGTGGCACTGAACGGGCAGAGCGCAAGCTTTCTGGCCGGCGGTGAAATCCCGATTCCGGTGCCCAGTTCCGGCAGTGACAGCGTGTCGATCGAATACAAGGAATTCGGTATCCGCCTGACCCTGACACCGACCATCATCGGCCGCGATCGCATTGCGTTGAAGGTCGCCCCGGAAGTCAGCGAACTGGACTTCAGCAACGCCGTACAGATTGCCGGCACCACTGTGCCGGCCCTGACCATCCGCCGCACCGACACCAGCGTGTCACTCGGCGATGGCGAAAGCTTCGTCATCAGCGGCTTGATCAGCACCACCAACAGCTCGCAGGTGAACAAGTTTCCCGGCCTCGGCGACATCCCGGTGCTCGGCGCATTTTTCAAAGGCTCGCAGATCAAGCGCGAAGAACGCGAACTGCTGATGATCGTCACCCCGCATCTGGTCCAGCCACTGGCCGCCGATGCGCAACTGCCGTCGTTACCGGGCGAAAAACTGCGTAATTACGATCCGAATTTCTACCGCATGTTCTTCCTTGAAAACGGCAACTTCGACAAGCGCAGCGGGTTATCGCAATGAGCCAGAGCCTGAGCCAGACCTTTCTCGCCATCACCCGCAACAGCACCGATCTGGAGTGGCTGCAAGGCGCACTCGCACCGTTGGGCCAAGTGGTCAGCGCCGGTGGCGGCAGCCTTGATGAACTGCTGGCGCTGGTGGACGTGACCTTTGCCAATCTGGTGTTCGTCGGCCTTGATCGCGAGCACGTGGTCGCCCAGAGTGCGTTGATCGAAGGCGCGCTGGAGGCCAAACCGATGCTGGCGATCGTGGCGCTCGGCGACGGCATGGACAATCAGTTGGTGCTCAACGCGATGCGCGCCGGCGCCCGGGATTTTGTCGCTTACGGTTCACGCTCCAGTGAAGTCGCCGGGCTGGTGCGGCGCTTGAGCAAACGCCTGCCGCCCGTGGCACCGAACACGCAACTGGGCGGCCTCACGGTGATGTATGGCGTGCAGAGCAGTTCCGACGGCGCACTGCTGGCCAATCACATGGCGTTGGTGGTGCAAAAGAGCGGTCAGCAAACCTTGTTGCTTGATCTCGGTTTGCCGCGCGGTGACAGCCTCGCCCTGCTCGGGCTGGAAAGTTCGTTCCACTTCGGCGATGCCTTGCGCCACTTGCGCAGGCTCGACGCCACGCTGATCGACAGCGCCTTCACCAGTGCCGAAGCCGGCCTGCGGATTCTCGCCTACGCCAGCAACGACGAGCCGCTGGAAAACACCAGCGCCGCCGAGCTGTACATGTTGCTCAGCGCCTTGCGCCAGCACTTCCAGCACATCGTCGTGAACCTCACCGGGCAGACCGACAGCGAAGCCTTGCGCACCTTTGTCAGCCACTGCGACAAGTTGCTCTGGTACACCGATCAGAACGTGCTCAACTGCCGACGCAACCTTGCCGTGCTCAATCTGTGGCGCGAAAAAGGCATGAAGCTCGACCACGGACGCCTGCTGATCGACCGCTACTTGAGCAACGTCGCGCCCGATTCGGACACCCTCGGCAAGACCTTCAACCTGGAAGTGATTGCCACGCTGGCCCTCACCCCGGAAGTGCGCCTCAACGCGAAAAACCAGGGCGTCAGCCTGTTCGAGCTGGCCCCGCGAGAAAAACTCACGCAGAGCCTGCGCGCTCTCGGCGAACGTCTGGCGAAACGTTCCGAAGGTCTGGCCAAGCCCAAAGTGACCTGGTTCGACCGCTTGCGAGGCACCTCATGAGCGCAGAAAAACTCTTCGGTGCGGCGCCCCGCAGTGGCGTCGGCAACAGCGATCACGAAGGCCTGAAACTGGTCCTGCATCGCTACATCATCGACGCCCTCGAAGAGTCGGGGAAAAACCTGCTGGAAGGTTCACGCCAGCAACTCGCGCAATTTGTCACCGACAAAGTCGCCGAGTATATCGCGCGTTTGCACCTGGCGATTTCCCGCTACGAAATGGAGCGTCTGGCCGAAGAGATCGTCGACGAGCTCACCGGTTTCGGTCCACTGGAAGTGTTGCTGCGCGATCAGTCGGTGACCGAGATTCTGGTCAACGGCCCGCACCGGGTGTTCATCGAACGCGACGGTGTGCTGCACCAGAGTGACCTGCGGTTTATCGATGCGCATCACGTCGAACGCGTGATGCAGCGCATCCTCGCACCGCTCGGCCGGCGCCTCGACGAGTCTTCGCCGATGGTTGACGCGCGCCTGCCGGATGGCAGTCGGGTCAATGCGATCATTCCGCCGATTGCCCTCGACGGCCCATGCCTGTCGATCCGTAAATTTCGCAAGGACATGCTCAAGAGCACCGACCTGATGGCGATGCAAACCATCGACCTGTCGATCTTCGAGTTTTTCCAGGATGCGGTCGGCAAGCGCTGCAACATCCTGATCAGCGGCGGCACCGGCACCGGCAAGACCACACTGCTGAATATTCTCAGCCAGTTGATCAACCCGCACGAACGTCTGGTGACCATCGAAGACGTTGCCGAATTGCAACTCGGCCACCCTCACGTGGTACGCCTCGAAACCCGGCCGCCGAATGCCGAAGGCCACGGGGAAGTGAAGGCCAGCGACCTGATCCGTAACGCCCTGCGCATGCGCCCCGACCGGATCATCCTCGGCGAGATTCGTGGTGTCGAAGTGGTCGACGTCCTCACCGCGATGAATACCGGTCACGACGGTTCGATGAGCACCGTGCACGCCAACAACGCTCAGGATGCCTTGCTGCGTCTGGAAACGCTGGTCGGCCTGACCGGCCGCTCCATCGCCGAACGCACCCTGCGCCAGATGATCTGCGCCGCCCTCGACGTGATCATTCAGTTGACGCGCATGCCCGACGGACGCCGCTGCGTCAGTGAGGTGGTGGAAGTGGTCGGTATTCGCGAGGACGTCTACGTCACCAACACCCTGTTCCGCCTCGACCGCCGCAGCGGTTTCGGCTTCCTGCGCGAAGCGATCAATCCGGCCGGCGACAAGCTGCGCCACGAGGCGCATCTGGGCTGACGGCAAGGAGCACCGAGCATGCTGGGACCGATCATTCTCATCGTTATCTGCCTGATGCTGCTGGGGCTGTCGATCCGACTGTTCCTGCAAGGTCTGCGCAAGACCGCCACGGAAAAAGTCCTCAACCGACTGGCCGCCGGGCAACCGCAACTGGCACCTGAAAAACCGGTCTGGGTCGGCCTCGAACGGATGTTTCTACGCGCTGGGCTCGGCCGCCCGACCGAGCGCTTCGGCCTGTGGCTGAGTCTTTGGGCGCTAGCGATAGCGCTGGGGTATTTTCTTGCCGACTGGGTCGGCCTGCTGCTGATGATCTTCGCACCGCCACTGGCGCTGCGACTGTACATCGCGGTGCTTTACCAGCGCCGGGTCAAACGCATGATCGAGCAACTGCCGCAGTTGCTCGATCACACCGTACGTAGCCTGAAGTCCGGGCGCACGCTGAGCGACGCGGTCATGGGCGGCATCGAAGCCAGTGAAGATCCGCTGAAAAAAGCCATGGGCCGGGTCCAGCGCAACGTGCAACTAGGCGTGAACCTGCCCGATGCCGTCAGCGATTTCGCCGAGCTGTATGAACAGGATGAACTGCGCATGTTCGCTCTCGGCCTGAAGGTCAATCATCGCTACGGCGGCAACGCCAGCGAGCTGCTGGAAAACCTGATCAAACTGATCCGCGAACGCGACCAGGGCGCGCGCCAACTGCGCGCGCTCACTGGCGAAACACGCATGACCGCCTGGGTACTCGGTTCGTTGCCGCTGCTGCTGGTGAGTTACTTCATGCTGACCAACCCCGGCTACATGCTCGGGATGTGGAACGATGCGAGCGGCCAGCACATGTTGATCAGCGCTGCCGTGTTGCAAGTGTTCGGCAGCCTGGCGCTATGGCGCATGTTGCGGAGCGTCTGAGATGGTCTGGCTCGCGGCTCTGATGTTGCTGCTCGGTTCCCTGCTGCTGGTGGGCAACCATCTGCTGACCGAGCGGCGCCGGGTGCGTCAGGTCAATCAACGCCTGCAAGGGCATCTGGTGCGCGAGAACCGTTTTGGCAGTTGGCTGCGCGCACTGGGCGGCAGCAAATTCGGCCAGCGCTCGGTAAGCATCGACAGCGAAACCCAGACCCTGCTCAACCGCCTCGGCTGGCGCCGCGCCAGCGAACGCTCCCTGTACGCCGCCTGCCAGATCGGCACGCCGTTGCTGACACTGGGTCTGGCGATCTTTCTGCAAGAGGTGTTCTTCCCCCAGGCCGACAACCGTTGGCTGGTGCCGATGCTCGCCACCGGCGGCGGATATCTGCTGCCCAAACGCTTGCTCGCCTACGCAGCGGCCCAGCGACAGAAAACCATCGCCGTCGAGGTGTCGACGTTCATTCCGCTGCTGCGCATCCTGTTCGAATCCGGCATGGCCGTCGAACAAGCGCTGCGTGTGCTCAGCATCGAAGCGCAAAAACTGCTGCCGGAACTGACCAGCGAACTGCGCCTGATCCTGACCCGTGTCGACTCAGGTCTGGAGCTCGGCCAGGAGTTGAACAAAGCGGCGGTGATGCTCGCCGTGGACGAATTCAGCGACACCTGCGTGATCCTTCAACAACTGATTCAACAGGGCGGCGGCGCGATGAAATCGCTGCTGGCGCTCAAGCAATTGCTGGATGACCGCCGCCTGACGCGCTTGCAGGAATACATCTCGAAAATGTCGGCGAAGATGTCGGTGGTGATGATGCTGTTTCTGTTTCCGGCACTGCTGATCGTCCTCGCTGGCCCGGGCTTCACCGCGATTGCCCGGGCGTTCGCCAACTGACCTTGCTCATGGAGAGCGTTTGATGAAAGTACTGATAGTCATGGCAAGTCTGTTGTTGCTCGGCGGTTGCGCCACCGACGGCCAGGCACCTTGGACGGCACTGCTGGCACCGAGCAGTTGCAGCAAAATGACCCAGGAGCAGGAGCTGGCCCTGAACCTCGCGGACGACCTGGCCAACGACGGCAAACTGCACGCCAGCCTGGCCAACCTGCAAAGCCTGCCGGACAACATCAGCGAAGTGCGCCTGCGCAAAGCCAAGGTCTATCGCCTGCTCGGCCGCAGCGAAGCCGAGCCGCTGTACCGCGGCCTGCTCGGCGGCTGCCTGACCGCCGAAGCCGAACACGGCCTCGGCCAGCTCTACGCAGCCCGTGGCGACAACGGCCAGGCCCAGGCCCACCTGCAACGCGCCGCGCGCTTGGCCCCCACCGACGAAAAAATCCGCAACGACCTCGGCGTGGTCTACCTCAACCAGCTGCGCCTGAACGACGCCCGTTTCGAGTTCCTCACCGCCATCGAACTCAAGCAGAACAACCAACTGGCGACGCTGAACATGGTCACCCTGCTGCTGTACCAGAATGACTGGCCACAAGCCGCCGAAATCGTCAGCCGCGCCAAACTGACCCCGCAACAATTCACCGAAGCCCAGGAACGCGCAGAAAAACTCAAAGCCCCGGTCAAGGCCAAACCGGCCAGCAGCAATCAAGTGGCCGCCGTCGCCGACCCGTTGCCGTCATCGCTCAAATAAGGAGACAGCCATGCATCCCTTCAAAGGCCTGTGCTACCTGACCCTGCTCAGCCTGCCCCTCAGCGCCGCCGCCATCGACGCCGGCCCTGCCTCGGCGCAACAACAGGAAACCGAAGGCTGGCTGGTCCTGCAAAGCCGCAACAAAGCCGCCTCGCCCAAACCACAAACGGCGACCGCAACCGAACGGGATCTGGCGATGCAGCGCTGGTTGAAGAAGTACAAATATGAGATTCCGGATTTTTATGACCCGGATGCGGGTGGCAAGATCGAGACCAAGAATTAGAGAAGCGCTGACCTTGCGAGCGCTTTCGCGAACAGGCTCGCTCCCACCTTTTGAAATGCACTCCACCTGTGGGAGCGAGCCTGCTCGCGAAGAACGATGACGCGGTGTGCCTGCCGGATCAGGTCTGCGGATCTACCCGATCCAATGCCCGGTTTACCGCCAGTTCAGCCAGCATGATGATCTGCTGAATCGCCAGCGCAGTATTACGCTCGGGCCGGCCGAGTTGATCGGCAAAGTTACCGGCCAGCGTATTGGCCGAAGCCAGGGATTCGCAGGCGTGGGCGAGCAGGCTTTCGGTATCGATTTTCGGATGGATGAGAAACATCGTGCTCGGTTGCCGGGGTTTTGCAGGTTCGGGGCAGAGGTAGAAATCGAGAGCGCGTTTGATCGCTTCGCGGTTTTTGGCGAGGTTGTCGGCGCGGATGGCTTCTTCGAGCGGGGTGGTGGGTTCGTGGGGTGGGTCGGGGATCAGTTTGTCCATATCAACTCCTACTTGGCTGAGGAGCCAACCTTTGTCGTTTCCACACGACAAAAGGTGGCAGCTGTACGCAGGGTGGAAAACCGATAAGTAGGCAACCGGCCAGACCGAAGCCTGCCCGCGCACAGCCGCCGCGACACAGTTTGCAGACGAAAGAAGACGCCGACAATGATTGCGGTAGCGATGCAACGCATCTACTTGAAATTCAGGTTTCCACACCCGGTCGCTGAATTGGCAGCGACAGCCAGAGACTAGAGAGCTCACGTCCGACGGACAACCTGAAAACCGTGTGGGAAGGTTCCGGTTATCTGGCACACATTTAAACAGCCAAAAGCCAACCCTCACCCTAGCCCTCTCCCAGAGGGAGAGGGGACTGACCGAGTTGTCTGTAAGAGGTACGCCGACGTGAAATATCGAGTCGAATTCAGATTTTGAAACAGATCAAAAGCCCCTCACCCTAACCCTCTCCCAGAGGGAGAGGGGACTGACCGGGGTGTTTGGTAGAGGTACGCCGACGTGAAATACCGCGTCGAACTCAGATTCTGAAAAGCACCAGATCAGCTCCCTCTCCCTAGGGAGAGGGTTGGGCGGGCGGCGTTCCGATGAGGGGCAAACCCACCACAAAACTAAAGCCGAACACCCGCTCTTCACCACTCAATAGGCCGAGTGTCAGCTCGCCTGCTTTTGATCTTGGAGCCCGTCGGCAGGCTGAGTGGAGGGATTGATCCGGGGCTAGGCGCGCAGCGCCGTTCGACGAAGTCGAACACATCGAAAGGAGGTGCAGCGAAGCAAACCGGAAGCGATGCCCCCGGATCGATCCCGGAGCGAAGGAACCCCGAGCCCTAGCGAGCGGGCCGAACGTCAGGGCGCAGACCTTTTGGTTACTTTTGGGGCGTTTGCCAAAAGTGACCCGCTGTAAGAGCGGAACCGCCAGCGGCAACACCCGCAACAACGGATATTCACCCAAACCACCCACAACATGGTCGGCCCACAGGCCGCCAAGTCAATGCGCCGTAACCCGCTGCCGAGAAGCAGAAGCACTCGGCGACAAGGCCAAAGCCAACTGCGTCCGATTATGCATATGCGTCAACCGCAACACCTGCGAAACATAAAGCTTCACCGTGTTCTCGGTAATCCCCAACTCACAGGCAATCTGATAATTGGTCTGCCCTTTACCCACCAACCGCGCGACATCCAGCTGCCGCGGCGACAACTGACTGAAAATCGCCGGCATCTCCTGCACCTCAGCCTCGCCTGGTTCACCACCCGGCACATCGCGAGCCACCGTCGAAGGATTGCGCCGCACCTTGTCCAGATCCTGATACAGGTCATCAATCGACTCAGACAAATACTGCAACTTCTGATTCAAATGCCCCAGCTGCAGATTCTTCTGCCGCTCCTGCAGAGCCACCTCCTGACGCCGCACACCTTCCAGCAACTCATCCAGATCAATCGGTTTCTGATAATAATCGGCAATCCCGGCACGCAACGCCTTGATCACATCCTGCTTGTCGGCACGCCCGGTGAGCATGATCGCCTCAAAAGCCCGATGCTTGCCTGCCAACCGCTGCAACGCCTGGATCAACTGAATGCCATCCATCTCCGGCATGTGCAGATCACTCAACACCAGACCGATTTCCGCGTCCTCACTGAAACGCTCAATCGCCTGCTGACTCGACTCACACGGCACACAGCGATACCCGTTACTTTCAAGAAACTCGCACAGCTCCTCCACAATCAACGGCTGATCGTCGACCACGAGGACTTTTACCGCAGACGTAAGCTTGTTCACGTGCTACTCCATGTCCCAGGCCAAAGCTGACCATTCCTGTACTGCCAGCCTTTGGCTGTATAACCAGTTCCTTTGAAAGTAGACGTACTTTCCGACTATGTACATAGGACTAGTGGCGCTTGGCGACTAATGGATCCAAAGCAGGACCAGCAGCGTCCCAACCAGCACAAACGGTGCAAATGGCAGCTTTTTTGACATAGTTGGCCCCAGATATCGCAGACGCTCTCTAAGCCCTTGACTCATATGAAGCCAGACTCTTGGCGCCAGCAGCATCCAGACCACGCTGGCGAGCCCTGCACCAATAAATACGCCAAGAATGAACAGACCGTCCGTCGCAAGCCCCAGAGCTGTCATTAATTTCACATCGCCGGCGCCCATGCGGCCCATGAAAAAACCCGGCAGGGTCAGTGCCAGCGCAATCAGGCAGGCCCAGCCGCCCTGCGCCGCTTCCGCGCCCAGCCAGGTGCTGCCGGTCCACCACAGCCAGATCAGCGCCAGCGCGGCAACGCCGAGGGTCAGAGCATTGGCAATGCGGCGCTGGCGGGCGTCTTGCGCCGCGCACAGCACCAGCCAGATCAGGAGGATAAAACTGTGCATCCGGTAAAAACCGTCCGTTTTTGCTGAATGATTCTATGCTGATACTACGCAGTGACAGTCAGGGTAGACGCACTCATGAAAACCGGCTTTCGGAAGTCGCAAAAAGGTGCGGTGGCGATCGAGTTCGCCTTGGTGTTCATCGTCTTTTTCGCCGTGTTCTACGGTCTGGTCAGCTACAGCCTGCCGTTGGTGATGATGCAATCGTTCAATCAGGCCACGTCCGAAGCGGTGCGCCGCAGCGTCGCGGTCGACCCCAACACACCTAATTATTCAACAGTGGTGATCAACACCGCTAACGCCACCCTGACCCAGCAATTGTCGTGGATCCGGCCGATCTTCAACCTGGTGATCGGCGTTGACACCAGCGTCCAGTACAGCGCGTCGGGCCTGCTGACGGTGCAAGTGAATTATCCGGTCAGCAAACTCAATCAGGTCATGCCGTTTCTGGTGCTGCCGGGCATCGGCACAGTGCCCAATCTGCCGCCCTACCTGACCGCCACCTCGAGTCTGCAATTTTGACCTCGGGGGACAAGCTCTTCGGGCGCCTGCTCAAACGCACACCGCCCGCCGCCCACGAGTTGCCCGACCCACTCGGCTCACCCGCAACAGGCTTGCACCTGTACCTGAACGACGACGCTGGCGTGCTGCACATTGCTGGCCCGTTACGTCATCTGCTGGCGCAGCACAAACCCCACAATCAGCCCTTGCCATTGAGCGCCTATCTGTTGCCCCACAGCACACTCACCGTCGAAGGCAGGCCGAGGGAATGGCAGGGGCTATTGCTTGACCTCGACTTCTTCGGTCTGGGAGAGCAAACCGTGCACCTGCGGGGCTGGGTACAGCCGTTGGGCGACGGCTGGCTGATGCAGTTGATCGACATCGCTGATTTGCTGCTCGAACGCCAACAATCGCGCCAGCGTGACGCCTGCCAATTGATCGCCGGGCAGGTCAGCGAACAGGTACGCGCCTGCAGCCAAGTGCGTTTGCCGGTGATCGTCAGCGAACAATTGCAGGTGATTGCGCAACACGGGCACATCCCCTGTCTGGCGCTGGCTTTGCTTGATGATGAAGAACAGGGCTGGCAGATTTTTCAGCAATATCGCGCCCACGATGCACCGACCCTGTGGCATGACGGTCAGCGTCTGGGCACGCCGCTGGACAGCCTGAACGGTGCCGCGCCACAGCGCGTCGGCGCGCACCATGGTCTCGACGAACATTCACGGGTGCAGGCTCTGTTTGGCAATGCCGAAGGTTTCGCCGTGCCGTACAGCGATGAACGCGGCGTGGTGGCCTGGCTGCTCTGCGGCTTTTATCCCGTGGACAGCGCCGCGCCCTACCTGACCGAGCGCGACTGGATAGCGCTGCTCGCCGCGCTGGCCGGGCCGTTGCTCGGGCGCCTGCGCGAACAGCAACATCACCTGCAACTGGAACGCATCGAAGCGCTGCAAACCCTGCTTGGGACCGGCTGGTGGGAGATCCCCGCAGGCAACGACAACATCCAACTGGCGCCCGCGCTGGCTGCGTCCCTGCAACTGAACAATGATGGGCTGGCGCTGGAAGACTGGCTGGCACAGATCCATCCCGCCGATCGCGACGAGTTGCGCAGCCGCCTCCAAGCCTTGCAGCAACAGGGTGAAGCCCTGACGTTATCGGTGCGCCTGCACGGTGGTAATAACGAGCAGACGCCCACGTGGTATCGCGTACAGGGCCAAGTGATTGGCCACGGCGAGCACCGCCGGCGAGTCGGTTTCATGCTCGATATCAGCGACATCCAGAACCAGCAACAACGCGCTGCTGCGGCACATGCACGGCTCGACAACCTGATCGCCAGTTCACCGGCGGTGATTTACGTCCAGCACTACCACGAAGGCGCGCTGATTCCGGCGTTCTTCAGTGCCAGTCTGCAACCCTTGCTGGGCTGGAGCCTTGAGGACTGTGGCGACGGCGCGTTGGTCGAGATGATCCACCCTGAAGACCGCGACCTGTATTTCGCCCGCAGCCGCCAATTGCTGCGTGAAGGCTCAGTGCGCACGCGTTATCGACTGCGCGACCGACGCGGCGAATATCACTGGCTGCTTGATGAAGCCAAACTGCTGCGCAATGACCTCGGCCTGCCGGTGGAGGCGGTCGGGTTGTGGCTGGACGTCACCGAAGCGACCCTGGCTGCCGAACAGGTGAAAAAGAGTGAAGAACGCTACCGGATTCTGGTGGAGGACTCGCCAGCGATGATCTGTCGCTACCGTCCGGACCTGACGCTGACTTTCGGCAACCGCCCGTTGGCGACCTATCTGGAATGCACCCCGGAAGAGTTGCCGGGGGTCGATCTGGGTAGCTGGATGTCCGACGAACAACGTGCCGCCTTCGTCCAGCGCCTCGCTTCGCTGACCGCAGAGCAACCGGTGAGCACCGCCGAAATCAGCTTGCAGTTGCCCGGCCGCGAACACGCCTGGTGGGTGTGGTCCGATCGCGGCGTGTTCGACGAGCAGGGCCAATTGATCGAAGTGCAAGCGGTGGGCCGCGACAACACCGAGGTGCGCCGCTCGCAGCAACAGCTCACGCAAAGCGCGAAAATGGCCACCCTCGGTGAAATGGCCACCGGCCTGGCCCACGAAATCAATCAGCCGCTGAACGTGATGCGCATGGCCATCGTCAATGTGCTCAAGCGCCTGAGCAACGGCGACGTACAGATCGATTACCTGACCGACAAACTCAATCGCATCGACGCACAGGTGCAGCGCGCCGCGAAAGTGGTCGATCACATGCGCGTGTTTGGCCGGCGTTCGGAGATCGAGCAGCAACTGTTCAATCCGGCCTCGGCCATTGAAGGCACGCTGTCGCTGCTGGCCGAAGGCATGCGCGGCAAAGGTGTGGATTTGCGCATCAGCGAGACCGGATTCGAAGTGCAAGTGCGCGGCTATGTCGATCAGCTTGAACAAGTGCTGATCAACCTGATGGTCAACGCGCGCGACGCCTTGTTGAGCAAACGCGAGAAGGACTCATCTTTCAAACCGTGGATCTCGATTTATGCCGAGCGCGATGAACAGAGCGTACGGTTGTGGGTCGAGGACAACGGCGGCGGTATCGATCCGCGTCTGCTGGAGCGGATCTTCGAGCCGTTCTTCACCACCAAACCGATCGGCGTCGGCACCGGGCTGGGGCTGTCGGTGAGCTACGGCATTATCGACAACATGGGTGGCCAGTTGAGCGTGCGCAATTCGGCGCAGGGCGCGCGGTTCTGCATCGAGTTGCCGGTTGCCGTGGACGCCTAGATCACCAGATAAGCCTTGCCGGTCTGGCCGCAAGTCATGTTGGCGCCAACGTCGACGTCCATCAGGTTGATACCCAAACCTTTGAGCAGGTTGTTCAGCAGCGGGTCGAGCAACGGACTAAGTGCCCCGGTCACCACGGGCAACAATCGGTTGGTGACATCGCTGATCAACGAGGCAACGCCAGTGACGATGGCACCCAATGGATTGCTGCCCTGCGGTTTGTAGACGATCAGGTTGATGCCCGCGAGGGTGCTCGACAGGCTGCCGACGATGTTGCTGGTTGGCGCTGCCGGCAAGATGCTCGGTGGCAGTTTGAGGTTGGCCGGGGTGGCGAACGGCGTGCTGCTGGAGAACAGCAGATCCTGGGAATTTTGTCCGACGCTGGTGTCGAGCATGATGCCGATGCCTCCCGCGCCGAAAGGAACATGGGTGGCAGGATCACAGGTGCCGAGCAGCAGGATTTTGTGACAGGTGACGATCCCCAGATCGATCAGCGCCAAGGGTGCCACCGTGGGTTCGGCCGCCGAAGAAAAGGCATTGGTCGGATCGATCTTGCCGAGCTTCAAGTCAGCGATGGACGTGATGGTATGCGCAGTCAGGCTCTTGGTGCCGGTGATGCCCGTCGGACAGCTGTAATCGGTGACATAACTCTTGGCGCCACCGGCATCCAGGCTGATGTCGATTTGCGGTGAGGGCAGCAATTGCGGATCAAGTTGCTCGCAACCGGCGCCCAACAGGCACAGGACCGAGTTGAGCGTACTGACCAGATTCAGACTCAGCAGTGCATTGAGGGTCGGGGTTAATCCGCCGACCAGCCCCAGCACGGCATTGGTCAGCCCGGTGACGCCGCTGAGTGCCGGTAGACTGACGGACACCAATGTGCGGATCTGCGCGGTTCGGACATAAATCCGGTCCACCCCGGTCGGATTGGCCTTGGCCCGCGCCGGATCGCCAATCGCAGAGAACTGCGGCGGCTCGATCACTTTCACCCGCACCGTGACATTCGCCAGCCCCAGCACACTGATCGGCAACGTCGCCGCCACCGCACTTTTGCTGTTGGCCAGTTGCACCACGCCCTGAATCAGCTGCAGCAATTGCAGATTGGCGTCCAGCCCTGCTGCTGTGGTGCCGGTCTGCAGTTGCAGGATGTCGCCCAGTTTGACCGGCGCCGCGTTGATCGCTGCCACCTGCAATTGGCCCAGCGCAGTGATCACCTGCGCGGTCGCGCCATTGAGTTGCACCACCGTCGCCGCCGCTTGAATCAGTTGCGTCACCGTGGCCTGAGTGTTGAGTAATTGCGTGTAATTGCCCGCCGCGACGTTGAGATTGATCGCCAGTTGATCAAGGTATTTGAGCAGGTTGATGTCAGTGTTCAGCAGGCCATCCCAGCCCAGCGCCGTGAGGTTGACGTTACCGCCGAGCAGCCCGGAAAACAGCGGATTGAGGATGTTCGACTGCGCCGTATCGATGCTGCCCAGGGTGCTGCGGATATTCAGTTGCGCCACCGTCGGCTGCGGTTTGGCGGCCACCGCCGAGGCATTGAGCGTGGTATTGAGACTGACCGGTGTACCACTGAACAAGGCCTGTACGCCGCCAGCAAAACTGGTGGTCACGGTGCGACTGGCGACGACTTTGACCGCGGCCGCTTGCGTGGCATCCACTGCAAACGTGCGCACGCCGGAGGCTGGCGTGACCAAGGTGCCGCACGTGGTAGCGAGGGTGTTGCCAGCATCGACAATGTAGCCATTGCGCACGGCGCTCTGCCCGGCGTAACTGGCGGCGCTCAGACCCGGCAGGCAATTGCCGCCACGACTGACGGCTTCGAGGGCGGCGTTGTCCACCACCCGCTGCAGCTTGCGCTGTTCCATGTACAAACGGCCGGTGTCGACCACCAGCAACATCATCACCACCGCCAGACTGAGGGTGGCCGCCGCCATCAAGCCGATCGCCCCGCGCTGGCGGGCCGGGCCGTTGAATCGCGAACGAGGCGACATGGCGCACTCCTTTGCCGCTAGCTCCATTAGTGCAACTGAGTGTAGACGCGCAATCCCCCGTAGGAGCTGCCGAAGGCTGCGATCTTTTGATCTTCGCCTCTAAAAAGCAAAATCAAAAGATCGCAGCCTTCGGCAGCTCCTACCGGGGGTCGTCACAGGGCAAAAAAATGGGAGCTCAGGAGCTCCCGTTTTTTCTGAACAGATTCAACGCGGTGGATAGTTGGCCAGAATCCGTCCGACGGTCTCACGAATGGCATTGCTGCGATCTTCGGGATTCGGCTTGCTGGCGAGCATCTGCTCATCGCTGCCGCGCCACACCAGTTTGCCGTCCTTGCCGTCGAGCAGGTCGATCTGGATGGTCGCGACCTTGTAGGTGATGTTGCGCGTTTCGTTGTACATCGGCGCGCCCCAGTAGCCGTTCCACGGGCCGCCCCAGCCGCCGCCGTAGTTGGTCGTCACTTGCTGCTGACGATCCTCGACAATCAGGTAAGTCTGCACATTCAAATCACCCTTGGCGCCCGCCGCCGCAGGACGCAAACCGCGCTGGTCGAGCTGATCGGCCACAGCCTGGCTGATGCGCTGTTCGGTCAGGTCACTCTTGATCCGTGGATCATCGGGGCGGTATTGCAGGGCGGGGTCTTTCCAGCTCCAGCTGCGATAGGCGGCAAAGTCGCGGCTGGCATCAAAGTCATGGTTGACCTGGTTGGCGGCGCAGGCGCTGAGCAGCACGGCCATGGCCAGTAAAGCGAGACGGCGGAACATGGTTTTTCTCCAGTTGAAGACATGAACCTGCTAGAGCTTGTCATTTGCGGGAAGCTAACCGGGAGGATACGCCGACATGGCCTTTTCCACAGCCTCGCGGATCGAATCGGTGCGATCGATTTCGCTGCCCTTGTTCGCGGTTTCGGCACTGGCACTCCAGACCGGTTGACCCGTACCGGCATCGAACAGATCAACCTGCACCACCACGACTTGCTCGGAATAGGTGCGTACGATCGGCACCGAGTTGTACATGCCGTAACCGCGACCATATCGATCATAGCCACCGTATCCACCGCCGTAATAACCATAGTCGTCCTGGACCTGACGCAAGCGGGTTTCCAGACGCAAATTGGCGCTGACCAACAGGTCGGCCGGGTGATTGTCGTGCAATGGGCGCAAGCCGCGCTGATCCAGCGCATTGCTCACCGCTTCGGCCACTTGCGCCGAATCGGCCCAGGCCGTGCCCGGCGGTAATTGCCCGTTGAGCCAGGCCCAGCTGCGATAGCGTCCATAATCACGCGGCGGCGCCGGATACGCGCTGCGGTCGAAGGTGGTGGCCGCTTGCGGCGGCGCCGGTGGCAAGGGTCGCGACTGCGCCACGTACGGGTTGCTGCTCTGGCAAGCAGCCAAGCCCAGACACATCAGCAGTAACCCGGATTGAGCTTTCATGTCGCGCTCCGATCAGATCGGCCGGCAGATCCAGTGCAAGTAACGCCCAAGCCCGGCGAAGCTTGGGTGACGACGGTGAGCGAGCTCCATCTCGAGCAAATCGACGAGTTCGGCGCGGGCCTGGAATTCCACTGGCATGTAATCGTGGAAAACCCGGATGCCGCTCTGGGTTTCGACCTGCCACAAGCCGTCGAGTTGCGTTGCCAATTCCCGTGGGTCCAGCGGCTGTTGCGGAGTCAGGCTCTGCTTTTCGCCGGCCATGACGTTCTTGCGCATTTTCTTGAAATGGCCTTTGAGCAGGTTGCGATAGATCAGCGCATCACGGTTGTAGAACGCCAGCGACAACCAGCCACCGGGTTTGGTCAGTTGATGCAGCACTGGCAGGATCGCGTGGGGTTCGGCGAGCCATTCCAGTACGGCGTGGCAGATCACCAGATCGTAAGGTTCGGTGAGCTGGCCGAGCAGTTCCTGCCATGGCGCCTGAATGAATGTCGCGGTCTGCCCGGCTTCGGCGAAACGCTGGCGCGCGCCTTCGAGCATCGGTGCGGCCGGCTCGGTGAAGGTCACCTCGTGACCGCGTTCGGCCAGCCACAGCGACATGTGGCCGAGGCCGCCGCCAATGTCGAGGACGCGCAACGGACGATCCGGCAGCGCTTCGGCCAGGTCAGCCTGTAACACCGCGAGACGAATCGCGCCTTTGGCGCCGCCGTAGATTTTTTCGGCGAACCGCGTCGCCAACTGATCGAAATGCCGGTCGCTCATCAGCTGAACCGCCGTTCGCTGTCGGCGAGCTTGGCGCGCACCACTTCATTCATGTCCAGCCCCAACTCGCTGCACAGCAGCAACAGATACAGGACGATATCGCCGACTTCCTGCCCGGCATGGGCGAGTTTGTCAGCGGGCAACTGGCGCGACTGGTCTTCTGTCAGCCACTGGAAGATTTCCACCAGCTCGGACATCTCGACACTGGCCGCCATGGCGAGGTTTTTCGGGCTGTGAAATTGCCGCCAGTCATTGCGGTCGCGAATGGCGTGCAGGCGTTCGGTCAGTTCAACAAGGTTCATCGGGCTCTCCTGAAGGCGTATAGCTTCGGGGGGATACCCACCAAAGGCAAGCGGCGCAGGTGATCTAATGTGGGAGCGAGCCTGCTCGCGAAAGCGGTGTGTCATTTAACCCATCAGTTATCTGATCCACCGTATTCGCGAGCAGGCTCGCTCCCACACAGAATTGGTGCAAACCTTCTATCATGCAGGGAACTCGGCCACCGGCGTTGTGGCCCAAGGCTCAGCCCTTTCATCAGGATGCACATATGCAGGTAGAAAGCTTTTTCGAATGGCTCGGCCAGGCGCTCGGTTCGGTCATCCGCTTTATCGTCGATGGCCTCAGCGGCCTGTTCAACATTTTGAGCAATGCCGGTGGCAACTTTGTCGATGGACTGGCGAAGACGCTGGGCATGGACACGTCGATCATCAGCATCATCGCGCTCATCGTCGGGCTGATGCTGTTGTGGTCGGCGATTCGCGCGTTCATGAATGCGTCGATCATTGCCGGGATTATCTGGTTGTTGCTGGGGTTGTGGTTGTTGAGCTGGATTATTCATTAACCCTTTAGAGCCCCCTCACCCTAGCCCTCTCCCGGAGGGAGAGGGGACTGACCGGGGTGTTTTGCAGAAATACGCCGACTTGCGATACCGAGTCGAACTCAGGTTTTGAAAACGCCAGAGGTCGGCTCCCTCTCCCTCCGGGAGAGGGCTGGGGTGAGGGTGGCTTCTACCGCTACAATGCCGCTCCCCCAAGGAGCCCGCATGTCCACTCTGATCGCCGACTGGCGCGACCGCCCGACACACCGCAAGGTCTGGGCTCTCGCCGCGCCCATGATTCTGTCCAATATTTCCGTGCCGCTGGTGGCGCTGGTCGACAGCACTGTCATTGGCCACTTGCCCCACGCCCATCAATTGGGCGCGGTGGCGGTCGGTGCCAGCCTGTACACCTTTCTGGCCTGGGCCATGGGTTTTCTGCGCATGGGCACCACCGGGTTTGCTGCGCAAGCCGCCGGGCGCAGCGACGGTGCAGCGTTGCGGCAGATTCTGTTGCAGGGTTTGCTGCTGGCGATGGGACTGGCGCTGGTGTTGGGCACTTTGGGCGTGCCGCTGAGCGGGATAGCGCTGCACTTCATGCAACCGTCGGCGGAACTGGATCAGCTCACACGGGATTTCTTTCACACACGACTGTTCGGCCTGCCCGCCGCGCTGGCCAGTTACGCGCTGGTCGGCTGGTTCCTCGGTACGCAAAACGCCCGAGCGCCGCTGGCAATTCTGCTGACCACCAATCTGATCAACATCGCCCTCAATCTGTGGTTTGTCATCGGTCTGGACTGGGGCGTGGTCGGTTCGGCGCGGGCTTCAGTAATCGCCGAATGGAGCGGCGCCCTGCTCGGCCTGCTGCTGACCCGCAAGGCACTGCGCGCGTATCCGGGACACATCATCTGGGCGGCGTTGAAGGTCTGGCAAAGTTGGCGGCCATTGCTGGCGGTCAACCGCGACATCTTCATCCGTAGCCTGGCGTTGCAATCGGTGTTTTTCCTGATCACCGTGCAAGGCGCGCGGCTGGGCGATTCGACGGTGGCTGCCAACGCGCTGCTGCTCAATGGCTTGCTGTTGACGGCGCATGCGCTGGACGGTCTGGCCCACGCCGTCGAAGCCCTGTGCGGACACGCCATCGGCGCCCGCGATCGTCTGGCCTTGCGTCGTTCGCTGGTGGTGGCCGGCGGCTGGTCGCTGATCGCCAGCCTCGGATTTGCCGCGCTGTTTCTGCTCGCCGGGCACCTGTTCATCGAGATGCAGACCGATATCCAGAGCGTGCGCGACACCGCGTTCGTCTACCTGCCCTACCTCGCCGTGCTGCCATTGATTGCGGTCTGGAGTTACTTGCTCGACGGTCTGTTCATTGGCGCCACCCGCGCCCGTGAAATGCGCAACGGCATGCTGATCACTGTGGTGCTGTTAATGCCGTTCGCCTGGGCGCTGCAAGGTCTGGGCAATCACGGGCTGTGGATATCTTTTCTGCTGTTCATGGTCCTGCGCAGCCTGACCCTCGGCGCACAAGCCTGGTGGCTCAAACGCAATGATGGCTGGTTCAGCGGCGCCGCTCACTGAGTCGGCGTGTGCGCGATAAACCCGACGACCTGATCGAGCACTGGCGCCAGACGCCGTAACGGACGCGACAGGGTCGCCACCAGGGTTATGTGGCTCGGCCGCGAGTAATACAAATCCTGCGCTGGCACCCCGGCCGCGCGCAGCTTGCTGGCGAGACCGCCGGTGTTGCGTGTCGGGTTGACCAGATCATCTTTGCTTGCCGCAATCAACAGGGCCGGCGGTGCGCCACGATGGACATGGTTGATCGGCTGCGATTGCGGCGGTGAGTCCGGCCAGAAGAACACCGGACGCACCTCGGGATTCTTGATCGGCAGAAAGTCATAAGGACCGGCGAGACCAATCCAGCCCTGCAGATCCCTGGGCGACATGCCCACCGCTGCGAGCCATTCGTCATCCAGCGCGAGCATCGCCGCGTTGTATCCGCCGGAGCTGTGGCCCATCAGATACAAGCGCTGCGGGTTGCCGGAAAATTCGTGGATATGCGCTTTGGTCCACGCCACCGCTCGCGCGCCGTCCTGCAGAAACAGCGGATAGCGCACCTGCGGATACAAGCGGTAATCCGCCACCACCGTGACAATCCCCTTGGACGCCAACGCTTCACCGACAAAGCGGTAGTCGACGCGCGAACCGCTGTTCCAGCTGCCGCCATAGAAAAACACCACCACCGGTGCGCCCGGCATCGGCTGATGCGGCACGTACACATCGAGCTTCTGCCGCGGATCGTCACCATAAGCGATGCCCGCCTTCTTGTCGTACGTGCTGTCCGGGGTCAGCGCATTGAGCAATTGCACCGGCGAACATCCGCCCAGCGCCAACAGCAACACACTGCCGATCACTGCAACGAACCCTTGCCGGAATAACCGTGTCATACGCGCCGAACCTCGCCTCAGAGCTGATCGCCGCGCCATTGACGCCGCACATGGTCGAGCCGTTGTTGCTGGGTCAGCCCCACCGGCGGCGGCACCAGTACGGCACGCGGATGCAGCAAGCGTAGCCATAACCAGCCATCGAGCACGGTGCGGTCACTGAACCCCAGCGCCAGCCCCTGTTGGACATGGGAGGACATCGTTGCGTAATCGGTTCCCAATGATTGGCACCAGCGCCAGATATGCTGCTCCAGCAGGCAGGTTTGCAAGCGTTCGCGCTGGCGCCGGGTCAGGCTTTCTTCGATGCTCAGCGGCTCGACGGCAAGTCCCGGATTGCGCAGCTGCTGCCAGCCCTGACTGCCAATCGCGCGGTCCGCCCAGGTGCCACCGAACCAGCGCAACTGGCGGATCGGCCCGAGCCAGCGGCTCAATTCAGCGGCGTCGCAGGCATCGAAGAAATAGCTCGCGGTCTGCCGGTTGTAATAGCTGAGCAAGGCCCGATGACTCAATCCAAACGACACCGTGAGCATGCGTTGCAAGTGGCCCAGCAACTGTTGCGCCGATGCCTCACTGACGAGCAACAGCCCGCGCCAGGTATCCGGATCGCTGTGACACAAGGCGGCCAACGCCGGGTAATCGCGCAACTCGAGCAACACCGGGCCGTACTCGCTCACCGGTGCAAACTCGGTACCCTCGAACAAACCGAAGCGCGGCACACCGGTAAAAGCCTGGCGCAAGATCAGCAAGGCCTGTGGAGCATCCGGGCCATCGAGCAACAGCCATTGCGCCCTGGGCTCATGCACCGCGCCACTCATGTTGCGCCGCTCTGTTCAAGCGCAGTGACCAGTCGACAACTGCACACCGACTCTGCGCAGTGACTGAAGCTGCCGCCACCGGGGATCAGGCACAGCAGCAGCAACGGCTCACCGGACGCCAGCAATTGCTGCAAGCCGTCACTGACCAGACGGTCGGGCAGTGGCGGGGCAACGCCCGTGTCGGTCTCGGCGAGTGGCGGCTGCAGGACGCCGCTGATCATCGGCTGATCCGGGTCGCCTTCAAAGAAACTCACTACCACCTCGACACCATCGCTCAGCGCCGTGATTGGCGTCTGCTGCAGAGACGGCGCCAGCGGCAACCAACAGTGACTCGGCGCGGCGCCTTCGCCTTGATAGAGCCAGTCAAACTGCACCGCTACCGGTCGCGAGCAATCGGGTTGTGGTTCATCGACCGCCACCACCCAGGCCCGTTGCAGGCTGTGCATGCGCTGGCGCGGTGGCGCGGTGGCCACTGCACTCGGCAGTTGCAACGCGCCGAACAGGCGGTTGGCGTAAGCAGGTTCGAGGGCCGGGTCGGCGCGATGCTCAATGCGAGTCAACAACCATGGGCGATTGCATTCGGCGAAGGGATGCCCGGCCAATCGCAACCAATGACCGCTGCGCAATGTCGCCAGATCACTCTGACCTTCGGCCTGTTGCACACCCGCCGAGTTGACCTGGATTGCACTGTGCAATTGCCATTGGTGCAACGCGGGAGAAGCATCATGTCCGTCATCCTCGCGCTGATAGCTCGCGGCGCCCGCCAATGGCAAGTGCGCCGGATCGTCAGTGAAAACCAGGCAATGCCGATCACGCTCGTGTTCAAAGTAATAGTGAATCCGCGCTTGCGCGCACAAGCGCTGAAGCAGTTGCAGATCGGACTCGCGGTATTGCGTGCAGAACGTCCGGGCCGGGTAATCACCACGCAATTGAAAGCGGCGCTGGGCAGCGACGATGCCGTGCTCTTTGAGCACCTGATCGATGATCTGCGGCACCGAACGGCCACTGAAGATCCGCTGACTGAAGCGCAGCGCAAGGCAACCGAGTTTTGGCCCCAGACGGATCCGGCTCAACCGCAAGCCTTCGCCGTACTCATGCTGGACAAGGCTTTGCAATTGCCCGTGCACGCCCTCCCCTGACGGCCCGAAACAGAGGAATGCCGAACGGTAGAGCAGGCCGGCGAGATCCAGGTGCGGATCGTTGATCAACACATCGATCTCGAACGCAAAGGATTCGCTGAGGGCTTCACTACCGGTAAAGGCCAGGACTTCGAAGGGGTCGGACAGGCCCGCTACATCGAGACGAAACGACGACTCGTTGACTGGATCGAACATGGGCGGATCTCTACAGGAGGGGCGGTCGGGGATTCTCGCCGAGAGCCATGGCCGAGTAGAGAGCTGAAGTACAACTTAGGAAATGACCTACGCGAAAAGCAGACCGGATGACTTTGCTGGCCAGGACAGCCAAGCTTTTCGCGAAGATTTTGGGAGATGTCCCACCGGGTCATGCGAATTTTCCACCACTTTCGGAAAAAATTCGGACAACCCGGGGAGATCGCACCTGGACTCAGGAAGACAGGTAGGAGGAGCGGGTCAGGCCCAGACGCAAGGCATCGAGAAATTGCGTGCGCTCGCTGGCACTGATGCGGGCACTCGCGCACTTGTCGCGGTAGTGGGTCATCAGTTCTTCCGGCGACAAGTGCACGTAACGCAGCATGTCTTCAATGGTGTCGTGGGTCTCGATGCCGGCGTGGTACACGCTGCCATCGGCGTTCTGGTAGATGTTCACCGAGTCGGTGTCACCGAACAGGTTGTGCATGTCGCCGAGGATTTCCTGATAGGCGCCAACGAGGAACACGCCCAGCAGGTAGTCTTCGCCTTCATTCAAACCGTGTACCGGCAGGCTGGTTTCGATGCTCTGCTCGTCGACGTACTGGTTGATCTTGCCGTCGGAGTCGCAGGTCAGATCCTGCAGAACCGCGCGGCGCAGCGGCTCTTCGTCGAGACGGTGCAGCGGGATGATCGGCAGCACCTGATCGATCGCCCAGGTATCCGGCAGGCTCTGGAACACCGAGAAGTTGCAGATGTACTTGTCGGCCAGCTTGTCGTTGAGTTCGTCGAGCACCTGACGGTGCGAACGCTGACGCGCTTTCAGCGAGTTGTGCAGGCGACGGCACACGGCGAAGTAGCACTGCTCGGCCAAGGCTTTTTCGGCCAGGGTCAGTTTGCCGTCGGCGTATTGCGCGGCCACGTCGCTCATGTAGTGAGTCGCGCGCCAGTAGGTTTCTGTGACCATTTCGATGTCGGTCGGGCCCAGCAGGTCAACCAGCCACTGCACGGTCTCCGGCAGCGCTTCCTTGTTTTCGATCTGCGGGATTTCGTCGTTGTGCTTCTCGACGTCGGTGACCTGCACCACCAGCATCGCGTGGTGCGCGGTCAGCGAGCGGCCGCTTTCGGAGAAGATGTGCGGATGCGGCAGGGCCTGCGCATCGCAGAACTCCTTGAGCATACCGACCACGACACCGGCGTAATCGTCCATGTCGTAGTTGATCGAGCTGGCGTTGCGCGAGTGCGTACCGTCGTAGTCCACGCCCAGACCGCCACCAACGTCGATGTGGTCGACCGGCAGACCGAGGTTGCGCAGCTCGCCGTAATAACGGATCGCTTCCTTGAAGCCGTGCTGATAATCAGCGAGGTTGGCAATCTGCGAACCCATGTGGAAGTGCAGCAGGCGGATGCCTTGATCCAGGCCGGCGGCGCGGAAACGCTCGACCACCGACAGCAGTTGCGCCGCCGACAGACCAAATTTGGACTTCTCGCCACCGGTGTCCGCCCACTTCGACGAGGCCAGCGACGACAGACGCACGCGCAGGCCGACCTGTGGCTTGACCTTGAGCGAAGCCGCTTCTTCGATCACCAGGCCGACTTCGGATTCTTTCTCGATGACGATGAACACATTGTGGCCGAGCTTCTGGCCCATCAGTGCCAGACGGATGAACTCGCGATCCTTGTAACCGTTGCAAACGATGGTGCCACCCTTCGGCGCCAGTGCCAGCACGGCCAGCAGTTCAGGCTTGGAGCCGGCTTCCAGACCGATGGAAACGTCCTGGGTGGCGATGATGTTCTCGATCACCGCTTCTTGCTGGTTAACCTTGATCGGGTACAGCGCGGTGTACTTGCTCTGGTATTCCAGACGTTCGATGTTCGCATCGAAGGCGCCGGTCAACTGGCGTACACGGTCTTGCAGGATGTCGGGAAAACGAACCAGCAACGGCAGGGACAAACCGCTTTTGCGCAGTTGGTCGACTTGCTCGAACAGGTCGATAGGCGAGCTGCTCGGGCCGTTCGGACGAACTTCGACGCGACCGGCGTCATTGATCGCGAAATACCCGGCCCCCCAATGGCGAATCCCGTAAACACTGCGGCTGTCCGCAACTGTCCATTGGCTGCCATCGTCTTTGCGTGTGCGTCGTACGGACATCGAAGTCCCCTATAAAGAAGTCATAGTGCGTCGCCTGATCTCAGGTCGGCGCAGTCTAAAGTATGAAAATGACGGTTCGTCAGCGCGGCGGTAGACCGCACTGACTGCGTGGAGTTTAGAAACCGGTCATGAACAGGCTCTGTGAAAACCATGGAGACGACGCCGGATCTGCAACTGTGCAGAGCCGGATCAAGCCGCAGGTGGTTTTCACAGAGGCTGCTAGCCGCCGGACTTCTTCGCTTTGAAACCGTGCTTGATCAGTTCTGCCAAGAGTAGCTCGACATGATCGCCCTGGATTTCGATGATGCCGTCCTTCAACGCGCCGCCGGTGCCGCAACGTTTCTTCAACGTTGTCGCCAACTCTTTGAGCGCCTCTTCGGCCAGTGGCACGCCGGTAATGGTGGTCACCGTTTTGCCGCCACGGCCCTTGCTCTCGCGTCGCACGCGGGCAATACCGTCGCCGGCCGGGATCACGGTTTGTTTGCAGATACAGGCGTCCACCGGCTTACTGCATTCCGGGCAATGACGACCTGCGTCGGTGGAAAATACCAGGCCACCTAAGGCGGCGAAGGATGCGGCTTTTTTGGCCACCGGCAATCCTCTTGGGAGGACAAAGACTGATCGCGACCTTGGGCAAGGTCATCGACCGCGAAGCCCCACTCAGGCAGGGGCAGCGCTACTGCACCGGAATTTGGCGACGAGACTGCTGACCTGTAGGAGCTGCCGAAGGCTGCGATCTTTTGATCCTGCTCTTGAAAAACAAGATCAAAAGATCGCAGCCTTCGGCAGCTCCTACAGTGGGTCAGCAGGCCAACCTCAAACTATTCGGTACAGCTTGAAAAGGTCGCGCAGTGTAACGGCAAAAAAGCGACTTGCTAAGTGCCAATCGGCGCCAATTTATGTGTTCTTTGCGACGTCGCTTTGCTGCGCCTTCAGATAGCGCTTCAACGCGGCCAGAGAGTCCGGGCAATAAGGCTTTTGCGCAATTTCCCGCATGACCTGCTCGACCGGAATAAAGCGCGCTTCAAGCACCTCTTCAGGTTGCAGTTTCAACGGCCCGTCCCACACGGCAGAAAACGCCGAACACCACAGACGGTTGCCGGTGTCTTCGAAGTAGAAATGGTCATGGGCAGTCAGCTCGACACCGCTGACGCCCAACTCTTCCTCCAGCTCACGGGCCGCCGATTCGGCGTAAGTCTCGTCGGCCTGCACCATGCCGCCCGCCGCGACGTCCCAGAAACCGGGATAAATCGCCTTGCTCAACGTGCGCCGGTGCACGCAAAGGTCGCCGGCGGAATTGAACAACATGATGTAGGTGCCGCGACCAATGAGCCCGCGCTCGCGCAGATCGGCACGCACCAGAGCGCCGAGCAGGTTGTCCTGCTCGTCGACCCAGGCGATCTGTTCTGCATCGGAGGCGGCGCGATGGGCCGCCTCTTTGGCGTTCTGGCTCATGAATCAGCCCTGATTGAGCAGTTGACGCAAATCGATCACAGCGGCGTTGGCCCGGGAAATATAGTTGGCCATGACCAGCGAGTGGTTGGCCAGCACGCCGAAGCCGCTGCCGTTAAGGATCATAGGACTCCAGACGGGTTCCTGCGAGGCTTCCAGCTCACGGATGATCTGACGCACGCTGACCGTGGCGTTCTTTTTCGCCAATACATCGGCGAAGTCGACTTCGATGGCGCGCAGCAGGTGTGACAGCGCCCAGGCCTGACCGCGTGCTTCGTAGAACACATTGTCGATTTGCATCCACGGAGTTTCGACGACTTCCTCGTCAACCTGTGGCACTTCGCCGATGGCCGGGGTTTCGGTTTTCAGCGCGGTGTTGAGTTTGACCCGACCGACACTGGCCGACAGGCGTTGCGACAACGAGCCCAGGCGCGTGCCGACATCGCCGAGCCAGTTGTTCAGGTTGTCGGCTCGAGCATAGAACAGTGCGTTTTTCTGGGTAGGATCGGACAGACGCGCCTGATAGCGGCTCAGCGAGTTGATCCCTTCCTGATACTCCGACTCACTCGACGGCAGGATCCAGCTTTTGTTGTCGAAGTTGAAACGCGGCTCGGCCTTGGCCAGATCGGCATCTTCAGCCGACTGTGATTGCGAGCGGGCGAAGTCTTTGCGCAGCGCGCGGGTCAGGTCACGCACTTGCACCAGCACGCCGTATTCCCAGCTTGGCGTGTTGTCCATCCACAGGCCAGGCGGGAAGCGGTCATTGGAAATGTAACCGCCCGGCTTGTTGAGCAAGGTGCCGGCGACGGTCTTCAGGGTTTCGACGGTGGTGTAGCCGATCACCATCTGTTTGCCTTCCTTCTCGGCAGCCATCTGGGCGTTTTGCGCGACCGGAAACAACGCCGGCTCCTGGCTCCAGTACCAGCCCAGGCCAATGGTCACCAGCAGATAAATGCCGATCAGCGTGGCCAGGGCACGACTGAAGAGCAGCCCGCCAACATAGCTGCGGGTGGCCGACTTGGGCTCGGCGGCTCGTTCAGGCGCGCTGCCCGCGCGGTTTTTCCAGTCCAGCATGGCGATATCCTTTCAAATCTTGGGTTCAACGGTTCGACCACAACCATACAACAACGTGCCGAGGCCGGGCACCCGCGCGTAAAGATAAGCCGCAAATCATGTGGGCGAATGACGCTTCGATGCCAACTAAGGGAATCCCCGATGCCTGCGCCTCAGTCAATCGAGTTGCAGAGTATTGAAAACCCTAGCAAAGCTCATTCTTCGTGCGGATGAACTTACGACTGACAACTCATCCAGATCGCCCCAATCAATCAGCGAGCGCCCGTTCCACGGGGGTTTGAACGACGACAAGGTCGAAATCAAAACCGCTCGGTCAGAAACTGAATGGTGACGCACTGCAGATTATTGACGTACGACACTCGTCTAAGGGAAAAGAGGTGCTAGCATAGAGCCACCAGTCGATCTCAGCATGCAGCCTAACTAGTAGTCAGGATATGACCGAGCCAGAAGACCCCAGCCGTGAGCGTCTCAAGCACCACTTTGCCCAGCGGGTAATTCATCAGGCACGTCAGATTCTTGAGATATGGCAGCGCCTGCAACGCAGTGAGTGGTCCACTGTCGACCTCGCCGAACTGAGCGAGGCCAACCTGCGCCTGCTGCGTTTTGCCGAGCGTTTCGAACAGCCCGAACATACTCAGCTTGCGCGCCATATCAGTCAGTCGCTGGAAGCGGTGGACGCCAATCGCGGCCGTCTCAGCAGTGGCCTGATCACCGACCTCAATCGCTTGATGCAGCGCTTGTCACGCACCGGCTTGCGCCATGGCGATCAACTCGACCAGACGTTCCTGCCGCCACTGCGTAAACCGATCTACGTGATGCTGCAGGATCACGACCGCGCCGAACGGCTGGCCAAACAACTTGAATTCTTCGGTCTGAGCGCGCAGGCGCTGGACAGTGTTTCGGCATTTCGCTCCTCGATGGTCGAGCGCCTGCCGGCCGCGATCGTCATGGACGTGGATTTCAGCGGCGCCGGCATCGGCCTGAAACTCGCAGCCGAAGCCCAGGTCGGGCTCGAGGAGCCGCTGCCGCTGCTGTTCTTCAGCCTGCACGAAACCGACACGCCGACCCGTCTCGCCGCCGTGCGCGCCGGTGGCCAGGAATTTCTCACCGGCACTCTCGAAGCGTCGAGCCTGCTGGAAAAGATCGAAGTCCTCACCTGCGTCGCCCAGTACGAGCCTTATAAAGTGTTGATCATCGACGACTCGCGTGCGCAGGCCTTGCACACCGAACGCCTGCTCAACAGCGCCGGCATCGTCACGCGCACCTTGATCGAACCGATTCAGGCGATGGCCGAACTGGCGGATTTCCAGCCCGACCTGATCATCCTCGACATGTACATGCCGGCCTGCACCGGTACCGAACTGGCCAAAGTGATTCGCCACAACGACCGCTATGTCAGCGTGCCGATCATTTATCTGTCGGCCGAGGACGATCTGGACAAGCAGCTCGACGCCATGAGCGAGGGCGGCGATGACTTCCTGACCAAACCGATCAAGCCGCGTCACCTGATCACCACCGTGCGCAACCGCGCCGCCCGCGCGCGCAATCTGAAAGCACGGATGGTCCGCGACAGCCTCACCGGCCTCTATAACCACACGCACATTCTGCAATTGCTCGAAGACTGCTCGTTCCGCGCCCGCCGCGAGAACAAGCCGCTGAGTTTTGCCATGCTCGACATCGACCACTTCAAACGGGTCAACGACAGCCACGGCCACCCGATGGGCGACCGGGTGATCAAAAGCCTGGCGCTGTTTCTCAAGCAGCGTTTACGCAAGACCGACTTCATCGGCCGCTACGGCGGTGAAGAGTTCGCCATCGTCATGCCCGACACCGATATAGAAGCGGCGCACAAAGTGCTCGATGAAATTCGCCAGCGCTTCGCCGAAATCCATTACCCGGCGCAGCCGCAGGATTTGTGGTGCACCTTCAGTGCCGGCGTGGTGGAAATGCACGACGACTGCGACAGCCTGATGATGGCCAGCCAGGCCGACGAGGCGCTGTACCGCGCCAAGGGTGCCGGACGCAATCGCGTGCAGACCGCGCGCGACTCAAAGCAAAGTGCCACTTTTTCATCGGATTCCACTGATTCGGTCATAACCCTGTAACAGAACCGCAATAAATTCAGGCGCTTACCATTTCTGCCGTTGGTAGCCGTCATGCGCCTGAAGTTGCTCACCAATCTCAATACGCTGCTGCTGGTCGCCGTGTGCCTCGCACTCGGCGCCACGCTGTGGTGGTCGCAAAAAGCCCTCGAACGCCCGTATCTGTTGATGGAGCGGTATTTGGGACTGTCGCAGCAGTTTCAGAACGAGGTCGCACGCAACGTCGAGGATTACCTCGCCAGCGGCGACGCCTTGCGCCTGAGCAGCGCCAGCCAGGCCATCGATAGCCTGCGCAAAGAACTCGATGAGTTGCCGCCGGCGCTGGCTGCCACGCTGCGTCCGAGCCTGTCGGGCCTGGAGGAGTTCAGCAAAACCGACTTGCTCGCGGCCGGCAAACTGGCGGGTGATCCGCAGGCGTTGCTATTGCAGGCCGAGCGCGAATTGAGCGCCAGCCTTGAGCAACTCAGCACTTATGCCAATGGCAACGCGGCCTATATGACACCACTGCTGGTTGCCTCTCAGCATTTGGGCAAACTGTCGCTGGCAAGGGACAAACTGGTCAGCAGCGGGCGCAGTGAACTGGCCGCCGATGTCGAGCGCGAGGTCACCAACATCCGCACGCAAGCGCAATTGATCGATGCCCTGCCCTTGCTTGGCGTGGTCGCCACCAGTGAGTCCGGCAGCGACGATTTCGCCGCGATGATGGGCATCGAGAGCACCGAAAAAGCCGCCGCCGAAGACGCCGGTATCAGTTTCAAACGCGAACTCAATAGTCTGCTCGGACGATACCCGGCGGAGCTGGCGCGTACACGCGATCAGATCCAGAAACGCGCCGACCTCAGTACGGCGACCCACCAGAAAATTGCCGCCGTGCAGCAGGCCATCGCCGGGCTTGAGCCAGTGGTGCGTGCGCAACACGGGCAAATTCAAGGCGAAGTGCGTCTGATGCAGGGCGTGATGATCGGTTTGATTCTGCTGATCGCTTTACTGATCGATACCTTGCAACGGCGGCTCTCGCGCACTCTGACCAATCTCGCTCCGGCGCTTTCAACCTGGGCCGAGGGCGATTTCAGTCGCGACATTCATCTGGGCAAAACCAACCGCGAACTGCACGACATCGAAGCCTCGCTAAACCGCTTGCGCGCCTATCTGGTGGATCTGGTCGGGACGATTCGCGGCAATGCCGAACAAGTCGCGGGCAGTAGTCGCACCCTCGCCGAACTGAGCAACGACTTGCACAGCGGCGCCGAACATCAGGCCGGCGATACCGCACTGATCCGCGATTCCCTCGGCGAACTGGAAGCGACAATCCAACAGGTTGCCGGTGATGCCCAGCAAGCAGCAGACGCCAGTCGTCATGCCGGACTGGCGGTCGAGCATGGCCAGACCGTGATCGGCCAGAGCCTGACCGGCCTGCATGCCTTGGTCGGTGAAGTACAAGGCAACGCGCAGATGATCGAACATCTGGCCGAAGAGTCGGCAACCATTGGTGGCGTGTTAACGGTGATTCGCTCGATTGCCGACCAGACCAACCTGCTGGCCCTCAACGCGGCGATTGAAGCGGCGCGCGCCGGGGAAATGGGTCGTGGTTTTGCCGTGGTGGCCGAGGAAGTGCGTTCACTTGCCCAACGTACTGCCGGCGCGACTGCCGAAATTCAGATGCTGATTGCCGGCCTGCAAACAGCGGCACGGCAATCGGTCGAAGGCATGCGCGCACAGGTTGAACATGCCGAAGCCACCGCCAATCAGGCGCAAGCGGCGGACGGTGCGCTGGATAAAATTGTCGGTGCGATTCAGACCATTTCCGATACGGCAATCCGCATTGCTGATGTCACTGCGCAGCAGAGTGGCGCGGTCAGCGAGATTCGCGATCACAGCGAGCGGATTCATCAGTTGGGTGGGGATAACTTGCTGCGTATCGGCCGTGGGCGCGAACAGGGTGAGAACCTGCTGGTATTGGGCGGGCAACTGCATACGGCCGTTCAGGCCTTTCGCGTCTGATAGACCGCTATCGCGAGCAGGCTCACTCCTACAAGGGAACGCATTTCAACTGTAGGAGTGAGCCTGCTCGCGATAGCGTCATTTGTATCACCGCCTATCTTGCGGAATGACCGGATCAAATGACTTGGTCACATATTTCGCGCAAACATCGGCCATCGTGCTGGCTATTGCATAGAACTGGACAGTCACAAAGTCTTTGCGGCATAGTCGCCGGGTTCTGACGAATGCTCATTGATAACAAGGACTACGCAGATGGCAACCCTACTGGTGCTGCACGGCCCCAACCTGAACCTGCTCGGCACCCGCGAACCCGGCACTTACGGTTCTACGACCCTGGCGCAGATCAATCAGGATCTGGAGCGCCGCGCCCGTGAAGCCGGCCATCATCTGCTGTATCTGCAAAGCAATGCCGAGTACGAATTGATCGACCGCATCCACGCCGCGCGCGGCGAAGGCGTCGATTTCATTCTGATCAATCCAGCAGCTTTTACACACACAAGTGTCGCATTACGTGACGCGTTGCTGGGAGTGAGCATCCCATTCATCGAAGTGCATTTGTCCAACGTGCACAAACGCGAACCTTTCCGCCATCACTCTTACTTCTCCGACGTAGCGGTGGGAGTGATCTGCGGCCTTGGCGCCAGCGGTTACCGACTGGCCCTGGAGGCTGCACTAGAACAGCTTGAAACACAGGCAACGACTTGAACTACAAGCGTTAAGCGCCCCTGACCGACCCTTGGGAGTTGATGATTCATGGATATCCGTAAAGTTAAGAAACTGATCGAATTGCTGGAAGAGTCCGGCATCGACGAGCTCGAGATCAAGGAAGGCGAAGAGTCCGTACGCATCAGCCGTCACAGCAAGACCCCGGCTCAGCAGTACTACGCGCCGGCTCCGATGCAAGCACCGGTCGCTGCACCTGCCGCTGCTGCTCCGGTTGCTGCCGCAGCCCCGGCTGCCGCTGCTGCGCCAGCGCTGAACGGCACTGTTGCCCGTTCGCCGATGGTCGGCACCTTCTACCGTAAATCTTCGCCAGCCTCGCCAGCCTTCGTTGAAGTCGGCCAGACCGTGAAGAAAGGCGACACTCTGTGCATCGTCGAAGCCATGAAGATGATGAACCACATCGAAGCTGAAACCAGCGGTGTGATCGAGTCCATCCTCGTCGAAGACGGCCAGCCGGTTGAGTACGACCAACCGCTGTTCACCATCGTTTGAACTGCGGAGAGCCTTTGATGACTGCGAAGTTGGAAAAAGTTCTGATCGCGAACCGCGGTGAGATCGCCCTGCGGATTCTGCGTGCCTGCAAAGAGATGGGCATCAAGACCGTCGCCGTTTACTCCAAGGCCGACAAAGAGCTGATGCACCTGGGTCTGGCAGACGAATCCGTCTGCATCGGCCCGGCGTCTGCCGCTCAGTCCTACCTGCACATCCCGGCCATCATCGCTGCCGCTGAAGTGACTGGCGCTACCGCCATTCACCCAGGCTACGGTTTCCTCGCGGAAAACGCCGATTTTGCCGAGCAGGTCGAGAACTCCGGCTTCGCTTTCATCGGCCCGAAAGCCGACACCATTCGCCTGATGGGCGACAAGGTATCGGCCAAGCACGCGATGATCGAAGCGGGCGTACCGACCGTTCCAGGTTCCGACGGCCCGTTGCCGGAAGACGAAGAAACGGCGCTGCGCATCGGTCGTGAAGTCGGCTACCCGGTGATCATCAAAGCCGCTGGCGGCGGTGGTGGTCGCGGCATGCGTGTTGTGCACAAGGAAGAAGACCTGATCGCCTTCGCCAAACTGACCCGCACCGAAGCTGGCGCGGCGTTCGGTAACCCGATGGTCTATCTGGAAAAATTCCTGACCAACCCGCGTCACGTCGAAGTGCAGGTGCTGTCCGACGGCCAGGGCCACGCCATCCATCTGGGCGACCGCGATTGCTCGCTGCAACGTCGTCACCAGAAAGTTCTCGAAGAGGCGCCGGCACCGGGCATCGACGAGAAGGCGCGCGAAGAAGTACTGGCTCGCTGCGTCAAGGCGTGCATCGACATCGGCTACCGCGGCGCGGGTACTTTCGAGTTCCTGTACGAGAACGGTCGTTTCTACTTCATCGAAATGAACACTCGTGTTCAGGTGGAGCACCCGGTTTCGGAAATGGTCACCGGTATCGACATCGTCAAGGAGATGCTCAGCATCGCCGCTGGCAACAAGCTGTCGTTCACGCAGGATGACGTGGTGATCCGCGGTCACTCGCTGGAATGCCGGATCAACGCTGAAGACCCGAAAACCTTCATGCCGAGCCCGGGTACGGTCAAGCATTTCCACGCACCAGGCGGCAACGGCGTTCGCGTCGATTCGCACCTGTACAGTGGCTATGCCGTTCCGCCGAACTACGACTCGCTGATCGGCAAGCTGATCACTTACGGCGCGACCCGCGACGAAGCCATGGCACGCATGCGCAATGCCCTGGACGAAATCGTGGTTGACGGGATCAAGACCAACATCCCGCTGCACCGTGATCTGGTTCGTGACGAAGGCTTCTGCAAGGGTGGTGTAAACATTCACTACCTTGAGCACAAGCTGGCTGGCGAGAAGCACTAAGCTTCAGCCGCACCAGACAAAGCCGCCTTCGGGCGGCTTTGTTGTTTCTGCAGTAAAGTCAAAAAGATCGCAGCCTGCGGCAGCTCCTGCATTTCGAATGCATCCCCCTGTAGGAGCTGCCGCAGGCTGCGATCTTTTGATCTTCAACCATGTTCGTGTTCTGCCGCGCGCTCGCGTAAACTTGCGCGCTTCTCGCCGGCCGCTAGGCTGCAATCAATATTTTTCAAAGGTGCCCGCCATGCCTTGGCTGCAAGTACGTCTCGCCATCAGCCCGGAACAAGCCGAAACCTACGAAGACGCTTTCCTTGAAGTGGGCGCCGTATCGGTGACCTTCATGGACGCCGAAGACCAGCCGATCTTCGAGCCGGAACTCAACACCACCCCGCTGTGGGCGCACACGCACCTGCTGGCGCTGTTCGAAGGCGGTACCGAACCGGCACCGGTTCTGGCCCATCTCGAGCTGCTGACCGGCAGCCCGCTGCCTGAGCATCACAGCGAAGTCATTGAAGATCAGGACTGGGAACGCAGCTGGATGGACGGTTTCCAGCCAATGCGTTTCGGCCAGCGCCTGTGGATCGTGCCGAGCTGGCACGCCGCGCCTGAGCCTGACGCCGTCAACCTGCTGCTCGATCCGGGGCTGGCGTTCGGCACCGGCACCCACCCGACCACCGCACTGTGCCTGGAATGGCTCGACGGTCAGGACCTGAAAGACTGCAACGTGCTCGACTTCGGCTGCGGCTCGGGGATTCTGGCGATTGCCGCCCTGCTGCTTGGCGCCAAGGAGGCGGTCGGCACCGACATCGACGTTCAGGCCCTGGAAGCCTCCCGCGACAACGCCGGTCGCAATAACATTGCCGACGAACTGTTCCCGCTGTACCTGCCGGAAGATCTGCCGCAGGCTCAAGCTGACGTACTGGTCGCCAACATTCTGGCTGGCCCACTGGTTTCTTTGGCGCCGCAACTGTCCGGCCTGGTGAAATCCGGTGGACGTCTGGCGCTGTCGGGCATCCTCGCTGAACAAGGTGATGAAGTCGCTGCCGCTTATGCGCAGGACTTCGATCTCGACCCGATCGCCAATCGCGATGGCTGGGTGCGCATCACCGGCCGTCGGCGTTAATATGAGCGCCTGCATAATCCGGATCGCCGCATGACCGACAGTTTCGTCACCCAGTGCCCGCATTGCCAAACCAGCTTCCGTGTCAGCCATGCTCAATTGAGCGTGGCCCGCGGGGTGGTTCGCTGCGGCTCCTGCCTGCAAGTGTTCAATGCAGCCAAACAGCTGCTGGAGCAACACGCCGGCAAGGACGCGGTGACGCCGGTTGCACCGTCGATTATCGAGCAGCCGGCCATCGTCGAACAGCCCGCCCCGCGCGCAATCAGCCAAAAGCAGTGGAGCGCGTCGGAGCTGGATCTCGATAGCCTCGATCTGGACGAAGAACTGGCCCGCCTCGAACAACGGGAAATCCAGCCGACCACCGAATTCGGTCGTCCACGCGAAGATGCCCTGAGCGCACGCCGCGACAACCCTGAACCGGATGAAACGCTCTGGCGCGACAGTCTGTTCAGCGAGCGCGCCGATGAACACACGGTCGAGCCCGAGGACGACGAGGCTGAAATCGCCAACATCGAACCGGTCAAATCCGAGCGCACCGAGCCATCGCTGTCACTGGAACCGGTGGATCTGGATGACGAGCCAGCGATTCCGCATCTGCGCCTGCACGATCCGATCGATCCCAATGCCCGCCGCGAACGCCTGTCAGCCGGCGACGAAGCGAATGACGACGATTTGCCATCGATCGAGCCGCTGCGCAAAAAACGCGAGCGCGCAGAGCCCGGCGTACGTGCCGAAGTCCTGCAAGACCTGACCGACGACCCGCTGCAACTGGACTGGCAGAAGCGCCGCTCGCCGTGGGGCCGACGCATGCTCTGGCTGCTGTTGGTAATGCTGGCGGCAGGTGGGCTGGCGGCCCAGTACATCTCCTATCATTTCGAGGAGCTGGCGCGGCAGGATCAGTATCGCCCGTGGTTCCAGCAAATCTGCCCGCAGATCGGCTGCACGGTGCCGTCCAAGGTCGACATCGCCCGGATCAAGAGCAGCAACCTGGTGGTGCGCAGCCATCCGGAGTTCAACGGTGCGCTGGTGGTCGACGCGATCATTTATAACCGCGCGACATTCTCCCAGCCGTTTCCATTGCTGGAATTGCGCTTTGCCGACCTCAACGGTCACCTGATCGCCAGTCGTCGCTTCAAACCCGGCGAATACCTCAGAGGTGATCTCGAAGGCCTGGCGGAAATGCCGCCGCAGACGCCAATCCATATTGCTCTGGATATTCTCGATCCCGGGCCGAAGGCGGTGAATTACAGCCTGAGTTTCCACTCGCCCGAGTGAATCACGGCGTCGCTTTCCAATTGACGGCGGTTTTCTGACTTTGCCACCCACAACCAAACCCGTGGCGATAACAGAATAACTGTTCAGATTTTGTTCAATTCAGCCTTTATCCAGTCATCGAGAGCGGGTATCATGCCAACCCTTTTTCGAACTCTCATGATCCGGCCCCACCTCAGGGAAGTCCTATGTCGGCGGTACGCATCGGCCCATACACATTGCAGAACGGCTTGATTCTCGCCCCTATGGCGGGCGTCACCGACCAGCCCTTTCGTCAGCTGTGCAAGCGTTTGGGCGCAGGGCTTGTAGTCTCGGAAATGGTCACCAGCGACATGAGCTTGTGGAACACCCGCAAGTCGCGCATGCGCATGATCCACGAAGGCGATCCCGAGCCACGCTCGGTGCAGATTGCCGGTGGTGATGCGCAGATGCTGGCGGATGCAGCCCGGGCTAACGTCGAACTGGGCGCACAGATTATTGATATCAACATGGGTTGCCCGGCAAAAAAGGTCTGCAACAAGGCTGCCGGTTCCGCGTTGTTGAAGGACGAAGCACTGGTCACCGAGATCCTGCAGGCCGTTGTGGCTGCGGTAGATGTGCCGGTGACCCTGAAGATCCGCACCGGCTGGGATCGGGACAACAAGAACGGCCTGACCGTGGCGAAGATCGCCGAGCAGGCCGGCATTACGGCGCTGGCAGTGCATGGCCGCACTCGTGCCGATCTGTATAAAGGGGAAGCCGAGTACGACACGATTGCCGCGATCAAGCAGGCGGTGTCGATTCCGGTGTTTGCCAATGGCGATATCGATTCGCCGGAGAAGGCCCGTTACGTCCTCGACGCAACCGGTGCCGATGGCCTGTTGGTAGGCCGAGCCGCCCAAGGGCGGCCATGGATTTTTCGCGAGATCGAACACTTCCTGCGTACCGGCGAGAAATTGCCGGCACCGGAGCTGATCGAGGTGGAACACATACTGCTGGAGCATCTGGCCGCACTTCACGCTTTCTATGGGGACGTGATGGGCGTGCGAATTGCTCGGAAGCATGTGGGCTGGTATCTCGCAACCTTGCCGGGCGCCAGGGAGTTTCGCGCCCACTTCAATCGTTTGGATGGTACGGAAACACAATGCGCCAATGTTCGGGAGTTCTTCGCCGAGCATTACAAGAGCCTGACAGGGGACGAAGAAGGGGTGGCCGCATGACGATGATGACCGAGACTTTAGTGAGTGGAACAGCACCCGTGAGCGACAACGTGAATTTGAAACAGCACCTCAATACCCCGAGCGAAGAAGGTCAGACCCTTCGCGGGAGTGTCGAGAAGGCGCTGCACAATTATTTCGCCCACCTTGAGGGCGCGTCCGTCACGGATGTGTACAACCTGGTGCTCTCCGAAGTCGAGGCGCCCCTGCTCGAAAGCGTGATGAACTACGTCAAGGGCAACCAGACCAAGGCAAGCGAGCTGCTGGGACTTAACCGCGGCACGCTGCGCAAGAAACTCAAGCAGTACGATCTGCTGTAAGCATTCAATCAAACCAGAAAGGCGCCCGCGTAAAAAACGGTCGCCTTTTTTGCTGACTTCCTTTGCTTTTGATGGAAATTGAGATGACCGACCAGACTACCCGCCTGCCGATCCGCCGCGCCTTGATCAGCGTTTCCGACAAGACCGGGATCCTCGAATTCGCCAAGGAGCTTGAAGCTCTGGGCGTAGAGATCCTCTCCACCGGCGGGACGTTCAAGCTGCTGCGCGACAACGGTGTTGCCGCAGTGGAAGTCGCGGATTACACCGGTTTCGCCGAAATGATGGACGGTCGGGTGAAAACCCTGCACCCGAAAATCCACGGCGGCATCCTCGGTCGTCGCGGTATCGATGACGCGATCATGAACGAGCACGGCATCAAGCCGATCGATCTGGTTGCCGTCAACCTTTACCCGTTCGAAGCCACTATCAACAAGCCAGGCTGCGACCTGCCGACCGCCATCGAAAACATCGACATCGGCGGCCCGACCATGGTCCGTTCGGCAGCGAAAAACCATAAAGACGTAGCCATCGTGGTGAATGCCAGCGATTACACCAGTGTGCTGGAAGGCCTGAAGGCCGGCGGCCTGACCTACGCTCAGCGTTTCGACCTGATGCTCAAGGCCTTCGAACACACCGCGGCCTACGACGGCATGATCGCCAACTACATGGGCACCGTGAATCAAGCGGCTGAAACCCTCAGCACTGAAGGCCGCAGCGAATTCCCGCGCACCTTCAACAGCCAGTTCATCAAGGCTCAGGAAATGCGCTACGGCGAGAACCCGCACCAGAGCGCGGCGTTCTACGTTGAAGCCAAGCCTGCCGAAGTCGGCATCGCCACCGCGACCCAACTGCAAGGCAAAGAGCTGTCGTACAACAACGTGGCCGACACCGACGCCGCGCTGGAATGCGTGAAGAGCTTCGTCAAACCTGCCTGCGTCATCGTCAAGCACGCCAACCCGTGCGGCGTAGCAGTCAGCCCGGACGCTGAAGGCGGCATCCGTCAGGCCTACGAACTGGCTTACGCCACCGACACCGAGTCAGCGTTCGGCGGCATCATCGCTTTCAACCGTGAACTGGATGCCGAGACCGCCAAAGCGATCGTCGAGCGTCAGTTCGTTGAAGTGATCATCGCCCCAAGCGTCAGCGCAGAAGCCCGCGCCATTGTTGCGGCGAAAGCCAACGTGCGCCTGCTGGCGTGCGGCGAGTGGTCGGCTGATCGCGCCGCTGCCTGGGACTACAAGCGCGTCAACGGCGGCCTGCTGGTACAGAGCCGTGACATCGGCATGATCAGCGCCGATGACCTGAAAGTCGTGACCAAACGCGCCCCGACCGAACAGGAAATCCACGACCTGATCTTCGCCTGGAAAGTTGCCAAGTACGTTAAGTCCAACGCCATCGTCTACGCCAAGAACCGTCAGACCATCGGTGTCGGCGCGGGCCAGATGAGCCGCGTAAACTCGGCGCGTATCGCCGCGATCAAGGCTGAGCATGCTGGCCTGCAAGTTGCCGGTTCGGTGATGGCATCCGACGCGTTCTTCCCGTTCCGCGACGGTCTGGACAACGCGGCCAAGGTCGGCATCACTGCAGTGATCCAGCCGGGCGGCTCGATGCGTGATGCTGAAGTGATTGCTGCAGCCGACGAAGCCGGCATCGCCATGGTCTTTACGGGCATGCGCCACTTCCGTCACTAATCACACGATCCACTGTAGGAGTGAGCCTGCTCGCGATAGCAATTGGTCAGTCAAAGCTGCAGTGACTGACACACCGCAATCGCGAGCAGGCTCACTCCTACAGAAAAGCGCCCTGCGGCGCTCAACAGAATTAGCGTCATCCGAGGTTTTTGAAATGAATGTTTTGATCATTGGCAGCGGTGGCCGTGAACACGCCCTGGCCTGGAAAGTGGCTCAGGATCCGCGCGTGCAGAAGGTTTTTGTTGCACCGGGCAACGCTGGGACCGCCATTGAAGCCAAGTGCGAGAACGTCGCCATCGACGTACTGGCCCTCGAGCAACTGGCCGACTTCGCCGAAAAAAACGTTTCCCTGACCATCGTCGGCCCGGAAGTGCCACTGGTGGCTGGCGTTGTCGACCTGTTCCGCTCCCGTGGCCTGGACTGCTTCGGTCCGACCGCCGGTGCCGCGCAACTGGAAGGTTCGAAAGCCTTCACCAAGGATTTCCTCGCGCGCCACAAGATCCCGACCGCCGACTACCAGAACTTCACAGAGATCGAGCCGGCTCTGGCTTATCTGCGTGAAAAAGGCGCTCCAATCGTGATCAAGGCCGATGGCCTGGCCGCCGGTAAAGGCGTGATCGTCGCCATGACCCTCGCCGAAGCCGAAGACGCCGTGCGCGACATGCTCGCTGGCAACGCTTTCGGTGATGCCGGTTCGCGTGTGGTCATCGAAGAATTCCTCGACGGCGAAGAAGCTTCGTTCATCGTCATGGTCGACGGCAAAAACGTTCTGCCGATGGCCACCAGCCAGGACCACAAACGCGTCGGCGATGGCGACAGCGGCCCGAACACTGGCGGCATGGGCGCTTACTCCCCTGCCCCGGTGGTCACCGCCGACGTGCACAAGCGCGTAATGGATCTGGTGATCTGGCCGACCGTGCGCGGCATGGCCGAAGAAGGCAACGTCTACACCGGTTTCCTCTATGCCGGTCTGATGATCGACAAGGCCGGTAACCCGAAAGTTATCGAGTTCAACTGCCGATTCGGTGATCCGGAAACCCAACCGGTAATGCTGCGTCTGCAATCGAGCCTGGTGCTGCTGGTCGAAGCCGCGCTGGCGCAAGCGCTGGACAAGGTTGAAGCGCAGTGGGATCCACGTCCGAGCGTCGGCATCGTGCTGGCCGCTGGCGGTTACCCGGGCGATTACGCCAAGGGCGCAGCGATCAACGGTCTGGACGCAGCCGCGAAGCTGGAAGGCAAAGTCTTCCACGCCGGCACCGCGCTGAAAGACGGCAACGTCGTCACCGCCGGCGGTCGCGTACTCTGCGCCACTGCAATGGGCGCCAGCGTCGGTGAAGCGCAGCAGCAAGCCTACAAGCTGGCGGCCGCCATCGACTGGGAAGGCTGCTTCTACCGCAAGGACATTGGCTACCGCGCCATTGCCCGTGAACGTGGCGAAACCCAGGAATAAGCTGTACCTCAAGTCCGGCGAGGGATACCGTTCCTCGCCGGGCTGTTCCGCCGCCGCGCATCGTTATATTCTGGCATCAACCTACGAAGGGATTTCGCCGTGCGCTGGCTCAGGATTGCCATAAGCTTCACCGTCACGTTGCTGACCTTGCTCTGCATGCTCCCGGCCCTGGCCGCGCAAGGCAGTGGCTGGTCGGTATTGCTTGATGATCAGGGCAATCTGCAACTGAGCGACATCCGCTCCACTCGTTACACCAATCAATTCAGCCCCATCGACCTTGACCGCCTCACCGCGTCCGAGCCCGATGGCGCCTTGTGGCTGCGTTTCCGGCTGGCACCGGGCAAGCACGAGCAAGTGCTGCGGATCTTCGCCCCGGACCTGTCACAGCTCAATCTCTATGTACTCGACGGTGACAAACTGATCGAGCAACGCAACACCGGCACCGACCAGCCGCAGGCCGAACGGCCGTTGCCGAGCAGCGACTTCATGCTGCCGTTGCCGCAGAGCGACAAACCCCTCGATGTCTATCTGCGCATGGTCTCCGACCATCAATTGCGCCCGCACGTCACCCTGCAATCGGCGGTGATGAGCGCGGCCAACCACAATCAGACGCTGCTCTTCGGCTTGTTGTTCGGCTGCCTCGGCATGCTGCTGTTGCACAACCTGGTGCGCTACGCCTACTCGCGCTCGCGCAGCAGCCTGTGGCTGGCAGTCTGTGAAGGCCTGCTGGGGCTGAGTCTGTTGCTGCTGCTCAATCTCGCCGGCCCGTGGCTGCCGAACTGGCATGCGGTGCAGACGCCGGGCGCCTATCTGGCGTTGCTGCTGACCGCTCCGGCCGGATTGATGTTCGCCTATCGTTTCTTCGCCCCGCTCGGCCCGCATCCGCTGAACAAACTGCTGCTGGGCGACATCCTGTTTATCGTGACCTGCAGCCTGTTGCTGCTGTTCGTCAACACCCTGCCGCTGAACATCATCACTTATGCCTTGGTGGCGCTGGCGGGCCTGAGCATGCTGTTTGTCGCCTTCTATCACTGGCAGAAGGGCTACCGGCCGGCGCGCTTGTTCGTCGCGGCGATGGTGGTGTTCAACATCGGCACATTGATCATTCTGCCTGCCTTGCTGGGGCTGACACTGGTTTCGCCGCAAGGCTTGATCATGACCCTGATGGCGTTCATCTGCATCAGCGGCCTGTTGATGAGCATCGCTCTGGGTGAGCGTCAGCGCAGCATCACTGAAAGCCGTTTCAGCGTCAGCCGCGACCTCGCCGCGAGCAATGCCGAGATCAATGCCAAAGCCGAATTCCTTGCCAAGATCAGCCACGAAATCCGCACGCCCATGAACGGCGTGCTGGGCATGACCGAACTGCTGCTGGGCACGCCACTGTCGGTCAAGCAACGCGACTACGTGCAGACCATCCACAGCGCCGGCAACGAACTGCTGACGTTGATCAACGAGATCCTCGATATCTCCAAGCTCGAGTCCGGGCAGATCGAGCTGGATGATGTGCAGTTCGACCTCAATGCCTTGATCGATGACTGCCTGAGCATTTACCGCGCCAAGGCCGAACAGCAGAACGTCGAACTGATCAGCTTCATCCAGCCGCAAGTACCGCGAGTGATCAGCGGCGACCCGACACGCCTGCGCCAGACCCTGCTGAGCCTGCTGGAAAACGCCCTGAAGAAAACCGACGAAGGCGAAGTGCTGATCGTCGTCGCCCTCGACGAACGCAGCAGTAAGCCGCGTTTGCGCATTGCCGTGCAGGACAGCGGCCAGCCCATGGATCAGGAAGAGCGCGATGCGCTGATGCACGCCGAGCTGCACAGCAAGCACTTCCTTTCGGCCAATCGCCTGGGTGGCAATCTGGGGCTGGTGATCGCACGCCAACTGATCCGCCTGATGCAGGGCGAATTCGGCATCAAGAGCGGCGCCAATCAGGGCAGCACCTTGTGGCTGACCCTGCCGCTGGATCCCGATCGCCTCGAACACCCGACCTCGGATCTCGACAGCCCGCTGCAAGGCGCGCGGGTGCTGGTGGTCGATGACAACGACACCTGCCGCAAAGTGCTGGTGCAGCAGTGCAGTGCCTGGGGCCTGAATGTCAGCGCCGTACCGTCGGGCAAGGAAGCGCTGGCACTTTTGCGCACCAAGGCGCACTTGCGTGACTACTTTGATGTGGTGCTGCTCGATCAGAACATGCCGGGCATGACCGGCATGCAGCTCGCGGCCAAGATCAAGGAAGACCCGAGCCTGAACCACGACATCCTGCTGATCATGCTCACCGGCATCAGCAATGCGCCGAGCAAGATCATCGCGCGCAACTCGGGGATCAAACGCATCCTCGCCAAACCGGTAGCCGGCTACACGCTCAAGACCACCCTGGCCGATGAACTCAACCAGCGTAACAAAGGCCAGGTGGTGTTCCAGCCGCAAGTGGTCACTGCGGCCACGGCCGCCAAAGTGCCAAGCGATTTCCGTATCCTCGTCGCCGAAGACAACACGATTTCGACCAAAGTGATTCGCGGCATGCTCGGCAAGCTCAACCTGCAACCGGACACCGCTGCCAACGGCGAAGAAGCGTTACAAGCGATGAAAGCCCAGCGTTACGACCTGGTGCTGATGGACTGCGAAATGCCGATCCTCGACGGCTTCTCGGCGACCCAGCAACTGCGCGCGTGGGAAGTCAGCAACCAGCGCATTCGCACGCCGATCGTGGCTCTGACAGCGCACATTCTCGCCGAGCACAAAGAACGCGCACGTCAGGCCGGCATGGATGGGCACATGTCCAAGCCAGTCGAATTGTCTCAATTGCGCGAGCTGATCGAGCACTGGGTTGCTCAGCGTGATCAGCAGAATCGCGCCGCAACACCTACCTCCTGAGCCGACAGACCCCGTAGCGCCTGATAGACTCCCCCACGACTTCCCTCGCCAGTGAGCTTGCACCATGCTCCATGTGTTGTTCAGCGTTTACCTGAAGATGCTGGTGCTCTACAGCCCGTTCTTCGTGCTCTCCTGCTTTATCAGCCTGACCCGCGGTTATTCGCGCAAGGAGCAACGGCGCCTGGCCTGGAAAGTGGCGGTGGCCACGCTTGTTTCCAGCGTCTTGCTGTATTTGTTCGGGCGGGTGATTTTCGATGTATTCGGAATTACCGTGGATGCGTTCCGGATCGGTGCCGGCAGCGTGCTGTTCATCTCGGCACTCGGTATGGCGCAAGGCAAGTCAGCGGTGCAGGCCGATAACGTGCAGCAAGACGTAACCATCGTTCCACTGACCATTCCTATCACGGTCGGTCCCGGGACCATCGGCGCATTGTTGGTGATGGGCGTTAGCCAGCCCCATTGGGACGACAAACTCACTGCCATCATGAGCATCGTACTGGCCAGCTTCACCGTCGGGATCGTGCTTTATCTGTCGAACCGGATTGAACAGATTCTGGGGGATCAGGGTTTGCAGATAGTGAGTAGATTGATGGGGTTGTTCGTCTGCGCACTGGCTGCGCAGATCATATTTACTGGAATAAAGGGTTACCTGGTGCCTTGAGTGCCACGCAGTGATGGATACCCCAGATGTGAAAGCCGAAGCTTTCTATCCTCCTGCCCATTTATAACCAATATTCAATCGAGCGGTTTAGACAAACCGCTCGATTTCCATGGTTTCTCTTCCGTCGAGAGTTCTGAGCACCATGGCTCTTTTGGAATCGGCATAATCCTCATCCAGCTGCGCGACAAAGTACTCTGCATGAATACTTTCAACCATCTCACCCAATGTGAATTCCTGCCGCAAAAAGCAGGCTTCGACAGGTTGGCGCGTTGCGATGTTAAGTATCACGCATTTCACCGTGGATTTATCGTCAACGACGCCGACCTGGACTCGGACACGATTGACGACTCCTTCTCCTTCCAAGACTGGCGAAACTGATTCAACTGCGCGCTGCCTGAATAAAATCGATGCTTTGCTGTCGGCATTCAATTGCGAAAAATCCTGCATCAGCCGCTCCAGCAGACACTTTTCCTCAGCCGATAAAGCCCCTGACAATGCAGCACAAACCATCTCTGTCGGCGTCAGGGATTTATCGAGCGAGGTTGAAAACCCCTCATAACTGAGCCAGCCCGATAGTTTATAGAGGCAAAAACGCTGAACTTGTGAGTAGCGGTCATTCCAGGCTTTATAGTCTGCAAACAAAGGAAACTTGTTATTGCACGACAACTGCATGTAAACAGATGAGGACAGAATATCTTTCAGATGTTGGCCAGGTAGCGATGTGGCGCATGCCAACAGGCATCCGGCGTTGGCATATCCATGATATTTCATACTTTATCAATCCATGAAGAGGTCAGGCGCAGAGCGCCTGACCTGAAAAATCAGAAACCGAATTCCATTTCAAGAGCAGCATCGATCGCTTCGTAGAAGCGATTGGCTGCCGCTTCTTTCTTCGAGGTGAAATCTTCGTCGGGGTACATGGTAAATACGCCATGGCCTTTGATCACACTGGAAGAAGAATCGGTTTTGTCGAAGAACGCAATATGCGAGCTGCCGGATTGAATGCTGTAGCTTATCGAGCCTACGGTAAGGTAAATATCATCGTCTTTACTTTCGGCCGCGCTCATCACGCCGAAGTTCGAACCACCGGCCTTCTTGCCATTTTTCTCATAAAGCTTCAGAGCCTCGGCGTTACCTTCGAGGCCTTTGATGGCCGCGTCTGCCCCCAGCTTCATCACTTCACCAATAGTTCCAACGCCCACTGCACCCAGCGCAGCCTTGGCGATATCCACAACCAGATTCGACATGGTTACGCCAGTGGCGACGGTTTCCTCAAAGGTCTCAGGCTTACCGAAATGTGCCCAGCCCATGGCATTCAAACCCTGGAGCATGTAGGACAGACGCTTCGCAGCATCTTCTTTGTTCGGGTATTTGATCTGCGCAGACAAGTCAGCAAACAGAAACGTACGCTTGATAATGGTTTTATGGCGACGCTTCATACCTTCAGGAAAGGCGATCATCGTCGAGTTAAGTACCGCTTTATTCAAGGTATCCTTGTCGGGCAGGTCCAATTTGAATGCCCGGGCGAAAGGCATGATCGAACGCGAACCCTGCAGAACAGCGATGCTTTCCTTACAGCAGTTTTCGATAAACGCGAGACTTTCCGCCTCATTCATTTTTACAGCCACCACATCATTCATTGCTATTTCCCTATATTTATAAAAAAGCCGTTGCGGCTTGAGAAGCAAACTAACCAAACACCAAACTCACAGCAACAGAAAGAACATTACAACAAGTAAACTTACGCCATACTTCACGCGCCAATCGATTCCAGCCGCAATTCAATTTCCCTCATGTCATCCTCTTCGATAACAGCCTCTACTTCGGCACGAACTTGTGCGTAGGCGCTTCTGTCGAGGAAAAAGCTAAGATAGTTATGACGCAGTAGAACTTCACCCGAGCGCCAGTGACAGAAAAGGAAATTCTCCACTTGGCGCGTGGCATTCAGCCTTGAATGATTTAAGACCAGCGTGATTCGCCCTTGCTCGTCGCGTCCGGACGGCATTGTCTGAAACGACTGCCCCCAGAGACTTTCCTTTGCATAAGAGGCTAATCCCGCTTTATGTTTTTTCAGTGCAGCAAAGGAGGCCAGCGTGTTATCCAGCATCGGCTCGTTGCCCAGTTCCCGGACGACCTCGACCATCTTGCTGGAGATATCGCCGGAAAAATCATCATACTTTTTCTCGCCGGGTTTGCGATCCGAGTACCAACCCATATAATTCAGTGCCTTGGCATATATATCCAGCCACGCTGCAAGATCGAGCTTTTCGTCTTTGTACTTATTACTCAGAATCTGGGCAAGTCTCACACTATTTCTTATCTCACGCCTCTCATCCCGGCTCATTCCCTCCATATAGTTCAGCAGCGTATCACCCAGCAATACTGCACTTTGGCTGCCACTGCTCCCAAGCGCCGAGTAACTTTTAACGGAAAGCACGCGACTCCTGGTTTTCGGCGCAGGCGTGAGCAATTTGATTTCACGAATAAACGTCAAACGTTCAGCGAGCGGCGGAATGACACTAATGTCTACACTCATGTTAATTCCTTTTCGATTATGATCATTTAATGACCTGTCATCGCTTTAATCCAAGCAACATCGACAGGCACCAAACACCATAAACAGCACAACCTGGAAATCACAGAAAAACCCCACCAACATATTTAACAAAATATTATCAAGAACATTGTTTACATTAACAGTATCGAGAGTAACTTCTGAAGGCATACACATTTTCATCTATCCATGCGACAGGCGTTTTACCGGGGTCAAAGATTATCTGGTGCCTTGAGCGCCCGACCTCGGTTTAACTGCCAAAACAAAAACGCCGCGAACGACAATGTCCGCGGCGTTTTATTGTTCAAATGAATTTACCGCTCAGGGCAAATGTTCAGCCACCACCGCCAGGCTGGCAATGGCGTCACCGTCCTGCACTGCCGCAAAAGCCTGCAACCACTGCTCGAGTGCGAACAGATAATGACGGCCAGCCATTTTGACAGCCAGTTCGCACTCACCCTGCTCCTCGACGCCGCGCACGATCAGACTGTGCCCATTGTCCGGGTCGGTCAGCACCAGGTGGCCAGCGACCTGCGACATCAGCAAATGCCCGCCCTCCGCCACGTCCAGCACCAGCAAGCCAGGTTCCGGCACCCGCCCCTCGGATGGACGTCGCACATCAACAACAATGCAATCCAGACGCTGCCAGGTTTCGGCCGATATCCGATAACCTTCTGTGCGCGAACCGAAGGTCAGAATCAACCTTTCAACGCCGTCGGCAAGCAATGGCTGCACGTCGGCCAGATCTTCACTCAATTCCAGCGCCATGACTTCCTCGTCACGATGCGCATAACTGCCCGGCAACCAAACGCCATCGACCGCTCCGGCACTGAAGAGCAATTCGTCAATGGGGTCGAACAGTAGCGGATTGCCCCCATCACGCGTACCGAGAAATGTTGCCCATTGTCCATCGTCCCGTGCGGACACCTCGAACAGCCGATCGAGCGTCGGAACGTAGTACTGGTAACGATTGCCGGTGTTTTCAATGGGTAAAAACGCGGCATGGGACTGCCCTTCCAGCCGCCATTTCAAACGTTCCTGCAGTTGCCTTGGCGTCTGACCAGGAGCCTGTGACCATCGGTTTTCCATGCTGATAATCCGTGCCGGTTGCTGATCGCGCAGTAGCAGCGTCACACCTTCACGGGTACGCCCGAGCAGGCCGTCTGCGTGCGGCAGCACTTCGCTAAATGCCCACGACGACCATACTTGTTCGGCTTGGGGCAAGGCTTCGCGATGCAGCAACACGCTGCCGTTACCAAACGCCGTCCGCATCGTATCGACGCTAACCAGCGTCTGGCGCCATAGCTGCCCGGCGCTCGCATCAAGCAACCAAACGGCCTGCCGATCAGGTGTCAGCCCCAATAAAGCAAGCTCGCGGTTAGCCGTTGCGTCCATCAGCACGAGCTTTTCGTCAATGCACCACGCCGCCAGCAACGGCTGACCCGGTTGGGCACGCAAACCGATGATCGCAAAGGCTGCGCTGCTGTATTCCCTGGCAAGCGCCGGTAATGCCGCCAGCCAATCCGGATTTTGTTGCAGCCAATGCCGGCTGAGACCAACAAACTTCAGAACATTTCTATCAAGCTCGGACAGCCAGTTGTCGTCCTTGGCACCGAGGTCGATTTCGAACAGTCGTCCGTCGTTTTGAGTGGCGAGGAAGCTTTCACCCACACGGGTAACCTCGATCACATTTTTCGCCAGCGCCTTGTGCCAGAAGACGTTGTCGCGCAGTTCGATGCCATGGCTGAGCGTCTGGCTTTGCTGGCTGTAAAACAGCAGCGCAGCGGCCGGATCAGCGGACCGAGGCATCAGCATCACCCTGTCCTCGTCACTGCCGCCGTCGGCACGGAAGTACCTGTCGTGATGCGCGCCAATCCATGCCCACTCAAGCAACTGAGCGAAAGAATAGGCACGGGCGTGAATGTAAGGTGCGTAGGTCCAGGCGCTGATGGACGAAGCCATTTGCGCAGTGCCGTCCGCGTAGGGACGAGTTTTTTTCTGTCGATGGCGGAAAAACGCGATTCTCGTACCGACTTCAGGCTTGAGAAACGAGTTTTCCAGACCGGGCGACCACATGTGGATGTCCGTCAGGATCACTTCGTGGTCGCTCAGATGAAACTCCAGCGTCGTGCGCACTTTCACGGACTTTTGCTCTACCAACTGCTGCGAGACTCGCAGTGTGCCGTCAGCCAGTTGCCCGAATGTGGTGATTTTCGTACCGGATTCCAGGCTCAGTAACCGATAACGATGGACGACCGAGCCAGTGACCACATCGACCCGCCAGACCGTGGCATGGTCGGGATGATAAAACCACGCATGAGTCGCGTTGGCGGCGCCGAGCATCAGGCCCTCATTGACTTCGCCCGGCAGATCGCGCGCATACAACACGCGTTTTTGAGCGACATCGTAAAAGGCTGTCGTGCGCACATCGAGGCTGGCCGGATTGAGCGCAACCTTGAACCGCTGAAGCGTGACGTACCCCGTGCCGAGGCGCATCTCCTTATCTCGTTTGCGCAGGTGGGCAAGCACATCACGCGGGGTGTTTTTATCATCGCCCAGGGTGATGGAAACCAGGCACAACGCATTGCGTTGCCAGTCCAGTTGAAACAACTCTCCCCCGGCCAACTCGATCAGCCCCTCAAACGCCGACAGCACGATACCGTCGACCGTCAGTTGATGCCCCGCCAGGTATGTCTGCGGCGGGTCGACATCCATCTTGGGCAGGACATCAAAACTGACCTGCTCGATGCTGGCCCAAGGGGCATGCACCAGCCATTGGGTCGCGCCGTTGAATTTCACCGTTTTCAGTCCCGGCGTCAGACGTAGCTGGCAGCGGTCTGACGTGGCGCTGATTTCGTAGGACAGCTTTTGCTGGCACTCCACCGGCAGGGTCGGCACTGCCAGTTGGCGCACCTGCTCGTCCAGCACCACGCTGATCGTTGTCGGTTTATAGACCGGATGCAGTTTGTAGAGGATGTGCTTGAGCGACGGTGTGCTGTGCAGATAAAAGCGCCGGTTGCCCTGCTCGTCATACTCCAGTTTGTCCGCCGCGCTGTTGCGCAATTGCGGATAGCGCGTGTGGATGCGCCCATCCAGTTGGTTCGTCAGCGTATCGGTCAATGCCGTGAATGGATTTAACAACGAGTACCAGTTTGGCGCAGGCCTTTCACTGGCGATGCGAGGCTCCACCTGCTCTCCCGGCAGAGGCTCATAGACGTAGCCCGCACCTCCCAGTTGATATTCGTACCCGTAGTAGCAAAGCGGCGTGCACGGCAACACCACGGTATGAGGCGCAGCAGCCCTGTGAATGTTCAACGTCGCACTCTCGGGGAGACCGAACGCGTGCCGGATATTGAGGGAACGGTGTATCTGCCTGGGATCATCGTTGTATTGCGGCAATTCAAGTGCACCGCCGCCCCACGGATAAAGACGCTGACTGTCAAAGCGCACCCGCCGGTCCTGCAAATCCAGATGGGTGATGACGGCTTCCGGCGGAAACTGCAACACCCCGTCCTCGACAGTGAAAGCGCCCGGATTGTACGCATTTTGAATGGCACGCAAATGATTGCCGACCGCTGTCGCCTTGTCGGCAATCTGCCCCAGATTGCTGGCGATGGCCGTGGCCCCGATGCCGATACCGAGCAGCGGCACTGACAGAAAAGCAGCCGCCGCCCCTACCGTTCCGCCGGCCGCCAATGCGGCGATGTCCAACCCCAATGCCACTGCGTTGAACGCCAGAGATGTGGAGAAGCGCGAACGCTGCTCGTGATTCTCCGCCAGTGAAAGGTTGTAAATATCGAAGCCGATATTGACCAGCGAGAGTGCAAAACCAACGCCGGTTGCCGCGCGACCGAGCACGCGGCCAGACAACGACGACTGGCGCAAGAGCAGCGCCTGTTCACTGGCCACCGCTTGCCGCACCAGGTTGATCATCTGCGCGGTATCGCTGACCACGCCAAAACCCAACTGCGCATAGCTGACGTAGACCTGTACTTGCAGCGCGATCGACAAGCCTGGCACCTGATCACCCGCCAGGTATTCGCGATGACGCATTTCGCTGATCAGCGTCTGGATCGCAAAGGCGAAACTCAAGCGACTGCCGCCATCCGCCTCGGCCGGACCACCCGGGTTGCCTGCCTTCACACTCTCGTGCAGATGCTGTTTGAGCTGAGTGAAGCGCGGGTCGGCCGTACTGACGGTGCGCGCTGGATGGCGATTCTGCGCATCGACCAACGTCACCGAAAAACCACCGTCCGCCTGCGGTTTGAGCGTTTCCAGCAAAGGCAGATATTCCCGCCCGAGCGAATGTTCACTGCGCAACTGCTGGGTAGCCTGAGTAAATTCCTGCGCCCAATAGCGCGCATCCATTTGCGCCAGACTGGCGCCCATCCGCGCGTTTTCGCTGAGCGAACGCTGGCGCGCCACGGCTTGTTTTGTCCAGACAGGGACACGCTGTGAATCACTCGAAGGTATGTGCAAAAAACTGTCCAGGCGCAAACCGCTCGATAGCTTGCGGGCCGCGATCGCTGCAGTGTTCAACTCGATCACGTTGAACCGCGCTGCGGCCATCTCGCCAAGCCCGTAAAGCTTCGCCAGTGCGCTGTCGCCTGCGCTCAGATAACGCTCAACGCCGAGCTTCACTTGCGCGCCTTTGGCGAACGCGTAAATGGCAAAGTTCGGGTCATAGAAGCGGTAGACGAATTGGTCTCCAGCCTGCACTTTCGCCACCAGCAAAGCGTGATCACCGGTGTCGAGCAAGAAGACGCTGGACGCCGTTTTCGCCTCCAGCGTCTGTATGACTGTGTCCAGACTCTGCAAGCCACGTGATTCGCCGATGGCACTGCCAGGCAGGGCCCGCAGCTCGTTCAACGCACTGAGCAATGCCTGTGAGCTGAGTTCCTGATGGTTGACGTTGGCTGTGGCGACATGCCCCACCAACGTCCGTTCCGCCGACTCGCCGGCAGCCACCGCTGCGCCCATCAGCAGCGCCAGCGGATAACACCGACGCCCTGGGTCACTGGCGTTGTGCATCAGCAAATCCTGTGACAGTTGCCGGGCCGAGGTCGCGCCGGCCTCGACGAACATCTCGCGCACCTGCGCACTGCGCTGGAGAATCCGCGAGCGGTACTCACCCTGCGCAGTGCGATTGATCTGGCCGATACGTTCGCCCCATTGCCGCAAGGTCAGCGGCTCAAACAGTGCCTGCACCTTGAGTTCGCGCGAGGTCAAAATCCCTGGCACCTCTCCACGCGCCAGCCCGGCTTCGAAATCGGGTGATTGCCGCTGGCGGATGGCTTTTTCGACGGCGTCATAACGGGCGAACGTGCCGTCGCCGTCGGTGGCGACAGCGAGGTCACGCACGGTTTGCCAGACCTCGGTGAAGCCGACATCGTCCAGACTTGTCGCACCGAAAATCCCCCCGAGCATGACGCGCACCAACGGGCTCAGTTGCTCAATCGGCAAAGAGTCATGGGCAATGCGGCTGAACAGTTCGTTGAGGTTGTTCGAGGATTCGGCGCCAAGGGAAACAGGCAGTGCGCGCACAGGTTGCGCAAGGATCAACTGACGATTATCGAAGCCAATGGAAAAGCCCTTGGTGAAGGTGATGTCACCACTCAGCTTGTCCCTCATGGCGCGCACAAAGGGTTCGCCCAGATCATCCATCAACTGTTGCAGGACTGCCGTCAACAGCACCGGTTTACCGCCGACCATGGGCCAGCCTTGTTTGAACGTCAGCGTCTGTTGCGGCTGAAGCAGATCCGCCAGTTGGCCGGTATAACGCGATTTGAGTTTGCCGGCTTTCCACTTTTCCCGCTCTTTGGCCAGCCATTGCACCTCGTCGTCATTGACGGTCCAACCGGAGATCGCCTCCTCCTCGGTCTGGACGTTGTAACCCTCCGCCAGGCGCAAACGCTCCTGAACCGTGACTTCGTTGTCCGACAGAAGATGAGTCTCGACATGGTTTTTCAATCCGGTGACTGCCGCACCGGGTCCGGTCAGCGCAATGGTGCCGCGCGCTCCGACGCGAATGCCGTCGCGGTAGTAATTTAAAATCGCCTCGCTCAACTTGCCCAGAAAATCCTGCAGCGTGCGTGTCAGTTGCCCCTGCGCGATTTTCTCGTTCATCACGTTTTCTATGACATCGAGCAAGCGTTCCGTCTGTGACCAGTCGACCGACGATGCTATTGCCGACTGTTCAACGGTTTGCAGGCAGTCATAGTTGAAGCGGATCAATTGCATGACCGCGAGCGTCATCTCACTCTGCGGCTGAGCCAACAGATAAGCGTTCATCTCCCGGCTGAATTGCGTGCCCATACGCAGACCGTGTTGCGGGCTATGGACTTCACGTGGCGCGACGAATACAGCCTCGACGCCGGGCTTGCTGCGGGCAAAGGCCAGCAGTGCATCGAGATGGGTGACAGGCAACGTATCCGTGTGGTCGGTGTAGCGCAGGCGGTCGCGCCCCGGCATCAAGGTTTCGTCATGATTGAGCAAAAGCTGCAACACCCCCAGTCGTTGCTCGTCACTGAAACCGCTTATATCGACTCCACCCAGTTTGTCGGCCAGCGGCGGCAAGTAATCCATGTCACTGTAACGACCGCCCTGCAGATACTCGGCCTGCAAACGCACCACATCGCTGGCAGCTGCAAAGTTACCGCGCATGGACACTTCGCGTTGATAGACATCCTGTAAAAAGTGCCCGGCAAACTCCCGTCCGACATCGCGCAACTGCAAATCGGTGCCGGCCATTTGCCGATGACTTTGCAAACAGCGTTGACGAAAGGCCTCCAGCGTCGCGCGGTCCTTGCCGTAGGCACGCACCATCAAATCGATTCGGGCCTGATCGGCGTGGCCTTGCCATTGCGGCAATTGCAGGTATTCAAACATCTCGCGCTTCAATACACGCGCACGATCTTCAATCATCTTTGCCAGCTCACTCGGGCTGGTCACTGTGTCGCCGCCCGACTCCATCGCATCGACTCTGGCACTGTCGGATATCACCCGATTCATTTCGAAAGCGAGCAATGCATCGCTGTCGTACCAAAGATTGAACTGGTAGTTTTCGGCAGCCAGCACCTGGCGCCAGATATTCATGTAATCGCGCTGGATACTGCCGACTTCACTGCCGCCCACCCAGACAAAGTGCATGATTGCGGGGACCGGACTGGATACATCACTGAGCATATTGACAGTACCTGCCAAACGGCCGGCATAGTCTCGCAACTTATTTTCAACCGTATTGATCAACACCGGCACGGGCGCTGAGTTGCGATGTGACAAGCGTTCAAGGTTTTCAAGGAAGAGCGTTACAACTTGCAGTTTTTCAGTGAGACTCGTGGCCTGCCCGGCATTTTCGTAAAGGGCTACCAACATTGCATATTCGGCAGAACCGGAAAGTGCCTTGAACGTTCGCTTCAGCGCAGAATATTCATCAGGCGAAATAACATTGAACCCACCGACATATTGCTCCATGACACCCATCAGACTTCATCCTTTATTCATTGAGAGAATCCAGGACGAAGTTATTCTGCCGACGCCGCAACTTCAAAAAACACACAACTCAAATAATTTCCCAAGAAACATCAAACGACAGATAAGTTCATCGCGCGCATGATCCGGTAACAAACAGCGGCATGGCGAGTCGTTTGATAAACAAACGAAGCGGTGTTCCTGACGGATTCACCGCTCTGTTTTAAACCTTATCGGCTGATAAGGAATTTCGACTTGATATCTCGCCGAGGCAACTTATTTACAACTTGCCTCGGGGTGATGCTCAAGAAAGCGGTTTTTCACCATACCAGCGCGGCGTGTAAACCCAGTCACCCCCGCTGGCACGGGGAAAGGTGCAGGTCGTGGAAGAACCAATCAGCACCATGGTGCGCATGTCCACCTGCTCCGGCGTCAGTGCACCCAACGTCGTGGTGCGCAAAGTCTGACCCGGACGGCCGATGTCGCGGCCCAACACCACGGGCGTTTCAGGTGCACGATGTTGCGCGACGATTTCCAGCGCCCGGCCCAGTTGCCACGGACGCGCGCGTGAAATCGGGTTGTAGAACGCCAGGGCCAGATCCGCTTCGGCGGCCAGGTCCAGGCGTTTTTCGATGATTGACCAGGGCTTGAGATTGTCCGACAGCGACATCACGCAGAAGTCATGGCCCAGCGGTGCACCGGCCTGCGCGGCGGTGGCCAGCGAAGCGGAAACTCCCGGGAGGATTTCCAGGTCGACGCTGTGCCACGCCGGATCAGCCGACTCGTGCAACGCTTCAAGCACCGCGGCGGCCATGGCGAACACGCCGGGATCGCCCGAGGACACGACGATTACCGAGCGCCCCTCGGCTGCCAACCTGAAAGCGTGGCGGGCGCGCTGCATTTCTTCACGGTTATCGGTGCAGTGCTGCACCTGATCGTCGCGAAACGGCCCGGCCATGCGTACGTAAGTTTCGTAGCCGAGTACATCGGTGGCGCGCGCCAGCTCGGCTTTCACCGCCGGCACCATCAGTTCGGCAGCGCCGGGGCCGAGGCCGATCACGGCGAGACGGCCGCGTGGCCGGCCAATGCTGGAAACATCCAATGGCTGTTCGGCGACTGCGATTGCCATGCCGTGGCCGGCAATGACTGTCGCTTCGGGCACGGCGATACGCGCCAGGGTTTCGAGGTTGCTTTGTGCCGCGACAAAGCGCAGCGGCACACTCAGCTCAAGCGCCGCTTCGCGCAAAAGTGGCGAAGCCATTTGCGTCTCGCTGGCCAGCAGACAAGCCAGCGATTGCACGGCAACTTTCGCCTGTTTCAAGGCACTGCGAACGGCATTTGGCAAATCTGCAGTTTCAGCACTCACCGCCACCGCCACGCTGCGCGGATAGATCAGCAACTCACTGGCACTCGCCTCACGCGCGGCACTGCCGACATGAATCGAGCGCTGTGCCTGCGGATCTTCCGGCAATTGCGCCTGATCCAGCCACGGCGCCGCGCCTTCGATACGCACGCTGTGGCCAGCCAACAGATCGGAGACAAAACGCTTGCCCAGCTCCAGATCGCCCAGTGCGTAACCACTCGGCGGATTGAGCAGGCACGTACCAAAACGCAACTCGCCGCTAGTGGTGATCGCTGCTGCAACTTGCAGCCCGGCGGCGATTTCCCGCGCCATGACGTTGACCCCGCCGAGGCCGCCCAACAGCGGCACCACGGCGCTACCGTCTTCGGCCACGGCAAGTACCGCAGGCTCAGCGCCCTTTTCCAGCAGCAGCGGCGCCAGCGTGCGGATGACGATGCCGGCCGCGCAGAGGGCTATGATCGGCGTGTCCTGCTGATAAAGCGCGCGCAGGGTCGCGCCGAACTCCTGATACGTGCGATCGGCGCCTTCGACCCGCCCGGCAAGGCCGTGGATCTGCGCCGCCGGATAGACCTGCTGAATACGACGCGCGGTGGCCAGGCTGCCCTGACCGAGAATGACGATGGCGGGGGTGGATTGAGTCATCAGCCTTGCCACCGTTCGCCCGGCACGATGATCAGCGAGAAGTACGGCGACGACATCGGCTCGACCTGATCCATCGGCACGATCTTCTGATTGGCCATGGTTGCGCGCTCGACATACAGCGCGCGTTCGGCCAGACCGAGTTCTTCCAGCACCTGACGCACTTTCGGGAAGTTGCGCCCCAGCTTCATGATGACGGCAGCGTCGGCGTCGGCCAGACGCCGCTTCAACTCTTCATGGGGCAATACACCGGAGACCACCGACAGGCTCTGATTGCGATACACCAGCGGCGCGCCCAACACCGAAGCGCCACCGAGCATCGAGCAGACGCCCGGCACCACTTGCGCTTCATAGCGCGTGGCGAGGCGATCGTGCAGATACATGTAGGAGCCATAGAAAAACGGATCGCCCTCACAGATCACTGCAACGTCGCGACCGGCGTCCAGATGCGCGGCCACCGTTTCGGCGGCCTCATCGTAGAAATCGCTGATCACCTGCTCATAGGAAAGCGGCGCCGGCAGCGCTTCGGTGGTCACCGGGTAGACCAGCGGCAGCAGGTTCTGCGCCTGTTGCAGATGCGCTTCGATGATGCCGAACGCGTTGCCCTTCTTGCCCTTGGCGACGAAGTACGCCACCACCGGCGATTCGCGCAGCAGGCGCAGGGCTTTGACGGTAATCAGTTCCGGATCACCCGGGCCGACGCCCAGGCCAAGCAAACGTCCTTTGGCCTGCATCATTCGATCTCCGTGGCGAGGGCGTTAACGGCGGCGGCGGCCATGGCGCTGCCCCCCAGGCGGCCTTGCATGATCACGAACGGCACGCCACGGCTGTCGGCAGCCAGCGCGGCTTTCGATTCGGCGGCGCCGACGAAGCCGACCGGAAAGCCCAGAATCAGCGCCGGTTTCGGGGCGCCGGCGTCGAGCATTTCCAGCAGATAAAACAGGGCGGTCGGCGCGTTGCCGATCACCACCACGCTGCCTTCCAGGTGTGGACGCCAGAGCTCCAGTGCCGCCGCCGAGCGGGTGTTACCCAGTTCACGCGCAAGTTCCGGCACGCTGTCGTCGCGCAGCGTGCAGATCACTTCGTTGTTGGCTGGCAGACGCGCACGGGTCACGCCTTCGGAAACCATTCGCGCATCACACAGAATCGGCGCGCCGGCGGCCAGCGCATCGCGCCCGGCCTTGCCTGCGCCTTCGGAGAATTGCAGACCGTCGATGGCCTCGACCATGCCGCAAGCGTGGATGACTCGCACTGCGAGTTTTTCCAGATCGGCCGGAATGCGCGCCAGATTGGCCTCGCTGCGAATGATCGCGAAGGAGTTGCGATAGATCTCCTGACCGTCGCGGATGTAATCAAGCATCAAGGGGGCTCCGAGAGCGGGCGTCGAGCAGGATCGCGGCCGCTTCAATAGTAAGGTTGCGTGCGTGCAGCGCGCCGAAACCCGGCAGCGTGGCATCGCGAAAATAGAGGTCGTAATGACCGGCACTGACGGCCAGCAACGTCACCGGGGCACAGTGGGCGGCGGCGCAAGAGCGCGTGCAGCCGCTGAGATGGACGTTGAGGGCTGAAGGCAACAAGGTCGCCAGATGGCGGGCGTCCTGTTTGGTGTCGGCCAGGCCTTTGCCGCAGCCATTGGCGCCGGTGCAGGCGATCAGCCGTGAGAGGGGTTCGGCAGCACGGGTCAACAGGTTCAGTTGCTCAAGACCTTCCAGCACTTGCGCCGCATCGCTGGCTTGTACATCAGGCACCAGCAAGTTTTGCCAGGGTGTGAAGCGCAAGCTGCCATTGCCGAACCGGCGGGCCAGTTGCGCGGCCCCGCGCAGCATTGCCGGATCGAGACGGCCCAGCGCCGGCACCGCACCGATGTACATCCGGTCCGGTGCATTTTGCGGGTGAACGCCGATGTGCAGATCGTCCGCCACAGCTGTGCGCTGCCAGTGGCTGAGCGCCTTGATCGGCAGGTGCTTGCGCAGATGTTCAAGAAACGCCGACAGCGGCAACTCATCGAGCAAATGACGCATGCGCGTCTGTTCTGGCCGCGCCGATTCAAGAAACAGCTCCAGCACCGCCACCACCAGTGCATGGCCGTGTTCCACCGCCACCGCGCCGAGCGCACGATCCGTCGGGCATCCGGCCAGACCAAACGCCAGCAACACTTCACCGTCACGCTCGAATGCTGACAGCCACAGGTCATGGGGATGCTCGAGCATCGCCAGCGCTTCACCGCCATCCAGTTGCACAGCGAACTTGGCGCTCAACTGGTGAAAACGTGGATGGCTTTGCAGGGTGTCGAGGATCTGCTCGGCAAGAGCACGCGTGTCGAAGTGCATCTGCCGATCGATCCCGGCAGCGGGGCTGAGCATCAGGTTGCGTACATCGTCACCGGCCGCCGTGCGCGGGCCAAGACCGGCAGCGAGCAAACGGTCAATCAGTGCCACAGACTGCTGGCCGATCCCGCGAATCTGCAGATTGGCACGGTTAGTCGCTTCGATGGCCCCACCAAACTGCTCGGCAGCATCTGCCACTGCGTCGGCCTGGTCTGACGTGATCGAGCCGCCATTGAGCTTGATCCGGCAGATGCCGCCATCCAGTGCCTGGACGATACGCAGCAACCCCGGGCAGGCCGAGGGGCGTAAGGCGGTGGACATCGGGCGTTCGTTCAAGGGGCTGACCGGCTGCGTGGGAAAGGCGCTTCGCGGGCGAAGGCGCGGTATTATGCCTGCTTTGTCCGCTGGCATGAAAAGTCTGCCCGTCGGAACGGCCTGTTTAGAGGAATATAGATGTCACCCTGGCTGACGGTAGTGGGAATCGGTGAAGACGGCTTCAAGGGCCTGGGCAAAAACGCCCGGCGTGCCCTGCTGGGCGCCGCTCGGATCGTCGGTGGCCAGCGTCAACTGGATCTGCTGCCAGTGTGCATTCGCGGTGAGCGGCAGTTGTGGCCGAGCCCGTTTTCTCTCGCGTCGGTGCTGGAGCAACGTGGCGAAGCGGTGTGTGTGCTGGCCAGTGGTGACCCGATGTTCTACGGCGTTGGCGCCAGTCTCGCCCGCCAGGTGCCGAGCGAGGAGATGCTGATCCTGCCGGCACCGTCGTCGTGCTCGCTGGCCGCCGCGCGTCTCGGCTGGCCGTTGCAGGACGTGGTGACGCTGTCGCTGGTGGCCCGACCACTGGCGGCGCTCAATGCGCAATTGTTCAGTGGCGTGCGGCTGTTGTTGCTGAGCAACGACGGTCAGAGCCCGGCGGCGGTAGCGAAGTTGCTTTGTGAACGCGGCTTCGGTTCGAGTCGTTTGACCGTACTCGAGCATCTCGGCGGTGACAGCGAGCGACGCATCGCCAACAGCGCCAGCGCCTGGAACGACTCGCCGATCGCCGACCTCAATGTCATCGCCGTCGAATGCCTGGCCGATGCCAATACCCCGCGCCTGTCACGCCTTGCTGGATTGCCAGACTCAGCGTTCCAGCATGACGGCCAACTGACCAAACGCGATGTGCGCGCCATCACCCTCGCCCGCCTCGCCCCGACCCCCGGCGAATTGCTTTGGGATGTCGGCGCCGGCAGCGGCTCGATCGGTATCGAGTGGATGCGCGCGCACCCGAGTTGCCGAGCGCTGGCCATCGAAGCCGATGAGGGTCGCCAGCAGTTGATCGAACACAACCGCGATGCACTGGGCGTGCCCGGCCTGCAGCTGATTCGCGGCAAGGCTCCGCAGGCATTGGCCGGACTGGAGCGCCCGGACGCGATCTTCATCGGCGGCGGCGTGACCCGTGAGGGCGTGTTCGCAACCTGCTGGGAGCAACTCAAGCCCGGTGGCCGTCTGGTCGCCAACGCGGTGACCCTGCAAAGCGAAGTCACCCTGATGAACTGGCGCGAACGCCATGGCGGCGAACTCACGCGTATCCATGTCGCCCAGGCGCAGCCGCTCGGCGAGTTCGACACTTGGCGTCAGGCGTTGCCGATCACCCTGCTCGATCTGGTCAAACCCCTCGATGCGTGACGAAACCGCCGAACAACCCGCGCCCTTGCGCAGCGGCCTGACCACCGGCAGCTGCGCCACCGCCACCAGTCTTGCCGCCGCGCGTCTGTTGCTCGGCGGACACTCCGCCGATGCGGTGCAGATTGTTTTGCCCAAAGGCAAACAGGTGCAGATGCGTCTGGAGTTCTGTCGTTTGACCGATGACGGCGCCGAGGCCGGAACGATCAAGGATGCCGGCGACGATCCCGACGTGACTCACGGTGCCCTGCTCTATTCGCGGGTAAGGCTAATGGCCGAGCCGGGGATTCGCTTCAATGCCGGTGCCGGCGTGGGCACCGTGACGCGGCCGGGACTGGTGCTCGGCGTCGGCGAACCGGCGATCAACCCGGTGCCACGCAAAATGATCAGTGACCACCTGAGTCTGCTCGCCGCCGAAACCGGCTATGGCGGCGGCTTCGACGTCACGGTCAACGTCGAAGGCGGCGAAGCGCTGGCGCTGAAAACCATGAACCCACGGCTGGGCATTCTTGGCGGGCTGTCGATCCTCGGCACCAGCGGCATCGTCCGGCCGTTCTCTTGCGCGGCATACATCGCCTCGATCCATCAAGGCATCGATGTGGCGAAAACCAATGGTTATCTGCACATCGCTGCCTGCACCGGTAATGCCAGCGAAGACACCATGCGCCGGGTCTACGATCTGCCGGAAATCGCCCTGATCGAAATGGGCGATTTCGTCGGCGCCGTGCTCAAACATTTGCGCAAAGTGCCTGTGGATAAGCTCAGCCTGTGCGGCGGCTTCGGCAAGATCAGCAAACTGGCGGCCGGGCACATGGATTTGCATTCGCGGCATTCGAGTATCGACCTGCCGCAACTGGCGGAATGGGCAGCGGCGATAGGCGCCGAGGAGCCATTGCTACAAGGCATTCGTGAGGCCAATACCAGTCAGCAGGCGCTGGCCATGGCCAGTGCGGCAGGGATCGCGCTCGGTGATGAAGTCTGCCGCCATGCGCTGAATTTTGCCCGCAGCGTGGTGCCGGCGCAGGTGCAGGTCGAGGTGTTTGCGATTGATCGTCAGGGCGGGATCGTCGGGCAGGCCGGAGGTTTTGCATGAAGCGGATTTTGCTGTTGGGCGGCGTGACGGAAGCGCTGGCGATTGCCCGCACGCTCGGGCCAGAACATATCTACAGCCTCGCCGGTGTTGGCCGGGTGCCGACGGATCTGACTTGTCAGGTGCGCGTCGGTGGCTACGGGGGCGCTGAGGGGCTGGCGCAATTCATTCGCGACGAAGGCATCGATCTGCTGCTCGATGCCACGCATCCCTATGCCGCACAGATCAGCCAGAACGCCGCAACCGCCGCGCGACTGACCGGCATCCCCTGCTGGGCTTTGCGCCGTCCGGCGTGGCAGCCGCAGCCCGGTGATGACTGGCGCGAAGTCAGCGACTGGGCCGAGTTGATCGCTGCCCTCAAGCCTTTCCGCCGTCCATTGTTCACCCTCGGCCGCGAACCGCTGCAGCACCTCGATGAAATCCCTGCGGAACAGTTCTGGACTCTGCGCGCACTCGACGTCTATCCCGGCAACGAACGCTGCGAAGTGATCGGCGCACGCGGGCCGTTTCTGCTGGAGGATGAGCGAGCGCTGTTCGAGCGGCGGCAGATCGATGTGTTGATCAGCAAGAACAGCGGCAGCACCGCGACCGAGCCAAAGCTGGAAGTGGCGCGCGAGCGTGGGGTGCCGGTAATTGTATTGAAGCGTCCGGGGTTGCCGGGGGTTGATCGGGAGTTTGCCTCGGTCGACGAAATCCTCATGGCCCTCGCGACCGTTAACCTTATCTAAAAACAAGCGCAGTTCTCACGGACGCCTTCGCGTGCAGGTCGAATAGTCGCACCGCCGCTTCCACAAGGTTCGCGACGTACACAGACTACGTGTTCGCCACCGACCACTGTGGGAGCGAGCCTGCTCGCGAAGACGTCGGCAAAGTCTGCAGATCATTGCCTGACCCACCGCTTTCGCGAGCAGGCTCGCTCCCACAATGTCAGGGGCTCGGCCGGATATCTGACTTGAATCCTACAAACGCGCCGGACACTGCCCACAACAACTTAACGAATCACTGACTATCGGCAGCCAGCGTCCACCTCTACGCTCAACGTCTTTGATTCCAAGGGCGTACACATCCAATGTCAGAAAAATTCTCCCGTTTCGACGTCAAGGATTACCTAAAAACACCTGTCGATCTTAGCGAATACATCAAGGGCTGTGAGATCGAAGACTCGGGCGATGGGCAGCTCAACCGAGTAGCACTTCGAGACGTCAAGCAGACCATTCGTGCACGAATAGAAAGCGACTCGAATTTCGCCCAGGCAATGCGAATCGAAGCCGCTACACTCATTTATAACGGCGAAATCGAGCTGGGGCGCAGGCTTCTCAAGCTCTTGCAGGAAGCGCTGCGACACCAAACCGCACGACGCTTTTTTACTTATCGGCCCTGATCAGGCTAAATAGCCGCGCCTGATCGCCCACCCAATGGATCTGTCCCATGAACCGACACCGGCTGGCAATTGCCTGGATCGCCTGCTTTGCAGTGCTGTTCAACATGCTCGCCATGCCGATGACCGGGGCGATGGCGCAGGCGGCCAGTTCACCGGCCGAACAGTTGCTCTGGAGCAGTTTCTGCACCGGCAGCGGGACGAAGATGGTGGCGATCAACATCGGCACCATCGATCAAAAAGCCCCGGCCAACGATACACATTCGAACATGCAGCATTGCTGGTGCTGCTCGGGCTCGGCGCCGTTGGTGGCGTTGCCGGGGCATTCGCCGCAGCTGTATTTCGCCCGCTATGAAAGCAATCGCAGTGTAGCGCCCGCCTTGCTGCAAACGCCCACGCCGCGCCAGCAATGGCCAAGTCTCAATCCCCGTGCATCCCCTCTGGTTTGATCTGTTCGCGCAATTGACCTGCGTTTCAAATCGTTCTGGAGAACTGCCATGTTGAACAAACTCATCGTCGTCGCTGCGCTGCTGTTGCCGGCGTGCTTTGCCCATGCTCACGAATACAAGGCCGGCGAGCTGGAAATCGCTCATCCGTGGTCGCAAGAGCTGCCGCCGAATGCGCCAACGGTTGCCGCCTACTTCGTCATTCACAACGGAGGCAAGACGGGCGACCGCCTGCTCAGCGTCGACTCGCCCATTGCCCCCGAAGCGCAACTGCACGAACACGTCATGCAGGGCGATCTGATGAAGATGCAGCAAGTGCCGAGCGTGGCCATTCCGGCCGGCGGCAACGTGACCTTTGCGCCGATGGCCTATCACGTGATGCTGCTCAACCCGACCGATCGCAGCCTGCTCAGCGACGGCAAGCGCTTCCCGCTGACGATGCATTTCGAGAAGTCCGGTGACGTCACCGTCGAAGTCTCGGTGCAGAAGAAACCGCCGGAAACCACGCAGGCCCACGCGCACGCCCAGTAAGCCTTTCGGCAGACTCCGCCCATGCGCCCGCTAAGCGCCAGGCCGCCACTGCAACGCCGTCAGACTCAACACCTGACTCGCGGCAGCTGGATCGCCCTGTTCGCCATGTTGATGATCTTCATCGGCCCACTGATTTCTCAGTCGATGCCGATGGATCAACACGCCTCGACTTCCATGCCGATGAGCATGGACCTGGCGATGGACATGCCGGGCATGGACCACAGCGGCCATGATGCAAAACCCAGCGCCGAACACTGCCCACCGCAATCTTCGCACCACGTGCTGTGGGAAAAATGCGGTTACTGCAGCCTGCTGTTCAATTGCCCGGCACTGACCGGCGGCGGCGATTTCGTCGCCTTCAATATCCCGCCGCTGAACACTTTCACCCCGCCCTCGCCACGCCTGGGTCATGCCCGGCAGACCTTTTTTCCCGGAGCGCGCAGCCGCGCCCCGCCCGTCGCAGCGTAAACACGCACCTTTGATTGCACACGGTTGAGAAGACAGCTTCAGGCTGCCGGCCGTGTCGTTTACGACTGTTTGATGGAAATTGTCATGTCCAGGTTTACTGCTGTTCCACGCTTGGGTGCTGCCCCGGCGTCCTTCGCTTTGAACGAATCGCGGATTCGTTTCAGGCACGCTACCGCCGTCCTTTGCGGCGTTCTGCTGTCCCCGCTGGTGCTGGCAGATGATCATGCCGGTCACAACGAAGAACTCAGCCCGACGGTGATCACTGCGATCGCCCCGAGTTCACCGCTGACCATCGTCACCAATCCAAAAGACCCGCGCCAACCGGTGCCGGCCAGCGACGGCGGCGATTATCTGAAGACCATTCCGGGCTTTGCGCTGGTGCGCAATGGCGGCACCAACGGCGATCCGGTGCTGCGCGGCATGTTCGGCTCACGCCTGAATATCCTCACCAACGGCAGCATGATGCTCGGTGCCTGCCCGGGGCGGATGGACGCGCCGACTTCGTACATCTCGCCGGAAACCTACGACAAACTTACGGTGATCAAAGGCCCGCAAACCGTACTTTGGGGCCCGGGCGCGTCGGCGGGTACGGTGTTGTTTGACCGTGAACCGGAGAGCTTCGGTGAACTCGGTACCCGCGTGAACGCAAGCATCCTTGCCGGCTCTCACGGACGCTTCGACAAGGTCGTCGATGCCGCTGCCGGAGGTCCGTTGGGCTACGTGCGCGTGATCGGCAATACCGCGCATTCCGACGATTACCGCGACGGCAACAACGACATCGTCGCCTCGCGCTACGACAAGTGGAACGGCGATATCGCCGTCGGCTGGACACCGGACGCCGACACCCTGATCGAACTCACCGCCGGCAAGGGCGACGGTGAAGCACGCTACGCCGGACGCGGCATGGACGGTTCGCAGTTCTTGCGTGAAAGCCTCGGCCTGCGTTTCGAAAAATCCAACATCACCGACGTGCTGGAGAAACTCGAAGCACAGGTCTACTACAACTACGCCGACCACGTGATGGACAACTACACCCTGCGCACGCCGTCCGGCACCGGCATGATGTCGGGGCCTATGGCGTCCAACGTTGATCGCCGCACCCTCGGCGCACGGATCAAGGCAACCTGGCGCTGGGCTGACATCCAACTGATCACCGGCCTCGACGCGCAGACCAACGAACACCGTCAGCGCAGCGGCATGGGCATCGACACCTACAAAGATCAGCCGTACAGCAAGGACGCCGACTTCCATAACTACGGCGTATTCAGTGAAATGACCTGGTACGCCGCCGACCGTGATCGCCTGATCACTGGTGCCCGCGTCGACCGTGCCTCGGCCAAGGATTACCGGCAGACCACTGGCTCGGGAATGATGACTCGCCCGAACCCGACCGCCGACGACACCCGCGCCGACACCCTGCCCAGCGGTTTCATCCGCTACGAGCATGATCTTGCCGACAGCCCGACCACGCTCTATGCAGGTTTGGGCCACGCGCAACGCTTCCCGGATTACTGGGAACTGTTTTCGCCCAAGTCCGGCCCGGCCGGATCGATCAATGCGTTCGATTCGATCAAACCGGAAAAGACCACCCAGTTCGACTTCGGCGTGAACTACAAGAGCGCCGACCTCGAAGCCTGGGCCTCGGGTTATGTCGGCGTGGTACGCGACTACATCCTCTTCGACTACACCCCGGTAATGATGGGCATGAGCACCTCGCGCGCCGAGAACATCGACGCGCGAATCATGGGTGGTGAGCTCGGTGCCGCCTACAGACTCACCGACCACTGGAAAGCCGATGCGACCCTGGCCTACGCCTGGGGCAAGAACAGCAGTGACGGCAAGGCTCTGCCGCAGATGCCGCCGCTGGATGCGCGGTTCGGTATGACTTATAGCGAAGACAACTGGAGCGCTGGCGCACTGTGGAGGGTGGTTGCCGCGCAGAACCGTATCGACCAGAACAAGGGCAACGTGGTCGGCAAGGATTACGACAAGAGTTCGGGCTTCGGCGTGTTCTCACTCAACGGTGCCTATCGGATCAATAAGAACTGGAAGGTCAGCAGCGGCGTCGACAACCTGTTCGGCAAGGCTTACGCCGAACACCTGAACCTGGCGGGCAACGCCGGGTTCGGCTACCCGGCCAACGACCCGCAAGCGATCAATGAGCCGGGGCGCACGCTCTGGACCAAGGTCGACATGAGTTTCTAACAAGAAAAGTCAAAAGATCGCAGGCTGCGCCGGCTCCTACATGGGAGCGCGTACACCCTGTAGGAGCTGCCGAAGGCTGCGATCTTTTGATCTAGAAAAATTCGCCCAGCGGAGCACACGTGATGAAACAGCCCAAACCGAATTTCTACAACCTGGCCTGGCGTTGGCATTTTTACGCAGGCCTCTTCGTCGCACCGTTCATGGTGATGCTGGCCCTGACCGGCATCATTTACCTGTTCAAACCGCAACTCGATTCGCTGATGTACAGCAGCCTGCTCAACGTCCCCGCCGGTCATCACACCGTCCCGGCCGATGACCTGCTGCAACGAGTAAAAAGCGCTTATCCACAAGGCCAGGTCAGCCAATACCTGCCGCCGGTCAACGCCGAGCGCAGCGCGCAGTTTGTAGTAAAGAATGCCGGACAGGAGCTCAACGTATTCGTTGATCCGTACCACGGCGACATCCTTGGCGAGCAGGATGCCAAGCAAAATCTGCAAGCCATCGCCCGCGCCATTCACGGCGAATTGATGATCGGCACCATTGGTGACCGCCTCATCGAAATGGCTGCCGGTTGGGGTGTGGTGCTGGTGGTGTCCGGCCTGTTCCTGTGGTGGCCGCGCGGTCAGGCAGCGGGCATTCTGTGGCCGCGTCTGAACAGTCGCGGCCGCGTGTTGTGGCGTGATATGCACGCGGTCACCGGGTTCTGGGGCGCAACACTGTTGCTGGTGATGTTGCTCAGCGGCATGACCTGGACCGGCTTCTGGGGCAAGCAATATGCGCAAGTGTGGAACGTGTTCCCGGCGGCGATGTGGGACAACGTACCGACCTCCGACGTCGAGGCGCGCAGCCTCAACAGCGCCACGCGTCAGACCGTGCCCTGGGCGATGGAAAACACACCGATGCCAATGTCCGGCGACCACGCCGAACACATGGCCCACGGCAGCGCCAATGCGGGCCCGGCGGCACCTGGGATCAGCCTGCAAGACGTGCAGAACATCGCCACTCAGCGCAAGGTCGAGCCGGGTTACAGCATCACCCTGCCGACCACCGCCACCGGCGTGTTCACCATCGCCGTGTTCGCCGATGACCCGCGCAACGACGCCACCCTGCACGTCGATCAGTACACCGGCAAAGTGCTCGCCGATGTGCGTTTCGAGCAATACGGCAGCGTTGCCCGCGCCACGGAAATCGGCGTGATGCTCCACGAAGGCAAGATGTTCGGCACCTTCAACCAGATTGTCGTCCTGCTGATCTGCCTGATGATTCTGCTCAGCGCCGTAAGCGGCGTGGTGATCTGGTGGAAGCGTCGGCCACAAGGCAAATTGGGTGTGCCGCCGCTGCGTCATGATTTGCCGAAGTGGAAAACCGGGGTGGTGATCATGTTGGCGCTGGCGGTGGTGTTTCCGCTGGTGGGGGCTTCGCTGGTGGTGGTGTGGTTGCTGGATCGATTGCTGCTGGCGCGGATGAACCGACCAACCGGGTCTGCCTCGACTTCTTCCTGAACCCGCACTCGATCTTCTTCAACGCCAATCCCGTGCAGGGTCGCCTGCACGGGATTTTTTTGCGCCCCAATCTGGCGCGGCGGCCTGCACCAACGCGCCATGGACGTTCCTTCGTGGTGCATGCGCCATGCAGTCAACCGCTCTAACACGACATTTTCTTGCCAAAACCCGACCGGGCACAGCCCTTGCAAAACACACCTTCAGTCGTCCGCATCTGCCAACCAAAAAAACTTCAAACGTTCACGGAGATCGCACAATGAAGCGTCGCAGTTTGATCAAGGCTTTCACACTCACGGCATCCATTGCCGCGATGGGCATGACCTGGACTGTCCAGGCCGCCGAGACCATCAAGGTCGGGATTCTGCATTCGTTGTCCGGCACCATGGCGATCTCCGAAACGTCGCTCAAAGACATGGCGCTGATGACCATCGACGAGATCAACGCCAAGGGCGGTGTGAACGGCAAGATGCTTGAACCGGTGGTGGTTGACCCGGCGTCGAACTGGCCGCTGTTCGCCGAAAAGGGCCGACAGTTGCTGACCCAGGACAAGGTTGCCGTGGTGTTCGGCTGCTGGACATCGGTGTCGCGTAAATCGGTGTTGCCGGTGTTCGAAGAGCTCAACGGTCTGCTGTTCTACCCGGTGCAATACGAAGGTGAAGAGATGTCGCCGAACGTGTTCTACACCGGCGCTGCGCCGAACCAGCAAGCGATTCCTGCCGTTGAATATCTGATGAGCGAAGAAGGCGGCAGCGCCAAGCGCTACTTCCTGCTCGGCACCGACTACGTTTACCCGCGCACCACCAACAAGATCCTGCGTTCGTTCCTGCACTCCAAAGGTGTGGCCGACAAGGACATCGAAGAGGTCTACACGCCGTTCGGTCACAGCGACTATCAAACCATCGTCGCCAACATCAAAAAATTCTCGGCTGGCGGCAAGACTGCGGTGATCTCGACGGTCAACGGCGACTCCAACGTGCCGTTCTATAAAGAGCTGGCCAACCAGGGCCTGAAAGCCACCGACGTACCGGTTGTAGCGTTCTCGGTCGGCGAAGAAGAACTGCGCGGCATCGACACCAAACCGCTGGTGGGCAACCTCGCGGCATGGAACTACTTCGAATCCGTCGAGAACCCGGTGAACAAAAAGTTCGTCGATGACTGGAAAGCCTACGCGAAGAAACACAACTTGCCGGGCGCGGACAAAGCCGTGACCAACGACCCGATGGAAGCCACTTACGTCGGCATCCACATGTGGGCGCAGGCGGTTGAGAAAGCCAAATCCACTGACGTCGACAAAGTCCGCGAAGCCCTCGCCGGGCAGACCTTTGCCGCACCGTCGGGCTACACGCTGACCATGGACAAGACCAATCACCACCTGCACAAACCGGTGATGATCGGTGAGATTCAGGCTGATGGTCAGTTCAACGTGGTGTGGCAGACCGAAGGGCCGATTCGCGCGCAACCGTGGAGCCCGTTCATTCAGGGCAACGACAAGAAGCCCGATTATGCGGTGAAGAGCAACTGAGGCGGATTCAGTTTTTGAGGTGGGCTTTAGATTTCCCCCTCACCCCAGCCCTCTCCCTCAGGGAGAGGGGAAAGGGAGCCGATCTTCATGTTTTTCAAAGCCTGAGTTCGGCTCGAATTCGCAGGTCGCAGCACATCGTCCAGACACCTCGGCCAGCCCCCTCTCCCTCCGGGAGTGGGGGAAGGGAGCAGATCTCTATGGCTTTCAGATCCTGAGTTCGACGCAGGAATGTCAGGTCGGTGTTGGATGACCTGACAACCCGGTCAGTCCCCTCTCCCTCTGGGAGAGGGTTAGGGTGAGGGGCGGATTCACAGCCGGACACCGCTCCATCGGCCACCGCAAGAAAGGGAACACTAATGCCCACTGCCATACACCGCTTTCTCATAGCCATCGCACTATTGCTGCCGATGCTGGCCCACGCCGGCGACGCCGAAGACTTCGTCGCGGCCAATCCTGTGCAGCAAGCCAAACTGCTGGAAACCTGGGCCGCGCAGCCCGATCCGGCCCGTATCGAATTGATCAACGCCCTGCAACAAGGCGAACTGACCATCGACGGCCAACCCAAAACCCTGCGCCTGAACAACCGCCTGCGGGGTCTGATCGACACAGCTCTGGCCAGCCACCAATTGCTCGCCGCCGACGCCAAAATCCGTCTGAGCGCCGCGCAGCAATTGCAGAAAAGCGCGAAACCCGCGCAGCTGAAATTCCTCGACCAGCAACTCGCTGGTGAAAAAGATGAAAACGTCCATGCCGCCCTGAGCCTGGCGCTGGCCAATCTGCAACTGGTCGATACCGATCCGGCCGTGCGCCTCGCTGCAGTACGCCTGCTCGGCGAAACCGGTGATCCGCTGGCACGCACGCGCCTCGAAGGTTTGCTCGAACCCGGCGTTGAAGCGGATGCCAACGTGCGCACCGCTGCCGAAACCAGCCTCGCCCAAGTCAAACGCAAATTGCTGATCGGCGAGATCCTCGGTCAGGCCTTTAGCGGCATGTCGCTCGGTTCGATCCTGCTGCTCGCCGCACTCGGTCTGGCGATCACTTTCGGCCTGCTCGGCGTGATCAACATGGCTCACGGCGAGATGCTGATGCTCGGCGCCTACTCGACGTATGTGGTACAGCTGATGTTCCAGCGCTACGCACCGCAAGCCATCGAGTTTTATCCATTGATCGCATTGCCGGTGGCGTTCTTCGTTACCGCCGCGATCGGCATGGCGCTGGAGCGCACGGTGATTCGTCACCTCTACGGCCGACCGCTGGAAACCCTGCTTGCCACCTGGGGCATCAGCCTGATGCTGATTCAACTGGTGCGCCTGCTGTTCGGCGCGCAGAACGTTGAGGTCGCCAACCCCGCATGGCTGTCCGGTGGCATTCAAGTGCTGCCGAATCTGGTGTTGCCGTACAACCGCATCGTCATCATCGCTTTCGCGCTGTTCGTCGTCGTGTTGACCTGGCTGCTGCTGAATAAAACCCGCCTCGGTCTCAACGTCCGCGCCGTCACCCAGAACCGCAACATGGCAGCTTGCTGCGGCGTGCCGACCGGTCGCGTGGACATGCTCGCCTTTGGCCTCGGTTCAGGCATCGCCGGCCTCGGCGGTGTAGCGCTGAGCCAGATCGGCAACGTCGGCCCGGATCTCGGCCAGAGCTACATCATCGACTCGTTCCTGGTGGTGGTGCTCGGCGGCGTCGGCCAATTGGCCGGTAGCGTGCTGGCGGCATTTGGCCTGGGTATCGCCAACAAGATTCTCGAACCGCAGATCGGTGCGGTGCTCGGCAAGATCCTGATCCTCGCGCTGATCATTCTGTTTATCCAGAAACGTCCGCAAGGCCTCTTCGCACTGAAAGGACGGGTGATCGACTGATGAACCAGCCTCTGTTAGTCACGGCCACACAAAAGGCCGGCCCAAAAGTCACCATCGCGGTCGGCGCGGTGGTTCTTGCCCTGCTGGTCGCCCTGCCGCTGCTGTCATTGTTGCCGGCGGAAAATGCCCTGTCGGTGTCGGCGTACACGCTAACGCTGGTCGGCAAGATCCTCTGCTACGCCATCGTCGCCCTGGCGCTGGACCTGGTCTGGGGTTACGCCGGTTTGCTGTCGCTGGGCCACGGGTTGTTCTTCGCTCTCGGCGGTTATGCGATGGGCATGTACCTGATGCGTCAGGCCGCCGGTGATGGTCTGCCGGCGTTCATGACCTTTCTGTCGTGGAGCGAACTGCCGTGGTACTGGACCGGCACCAGCAGCTTCGTCTGGGCCATGTGTCTGGTGGTGCTTGCGCCGGGTTTGCTGGCGCTGGTGTTTGGTTTCTTCGCCTTCCGCTCGCGGATCAAAGGCGTGTATTTCTCGATCATGACCCAGGCCTTGACCTTCGCCGGCATGCTTCTGTTTTTCCGCAACGAAACCGGGTTTGGCGGCAACAACGGCTTCACCAATTTCCGCACGATTCTCGGTTTCGGCATCACTGAACCGGGCACTCGCGCGGTGTTGTTTCTGGCCACGGTATTGTTACTGGTGGCGAGCCTGTTCATCGGCTGGCGTCTGGCGCAGAGCAAGTTCGGCCGCGTGCTGACAGCGCTGCGCGATGCGGAAAACCGCTTGATGTTCTGCGGCTACGACCCGCGCGGTTTCAAGTTGTTCGTATGGGTGTTGAGCGCGGTGCTGTGTGGTCTGGCCGGGGCGTTGTACGTGCCGCAAGTAGGCATCATCAACCCGAGCGAAATGTCGCCGACCAACTCGATCGAGGCTGCCGTGTGGGTTGCCCTTGGCGGCCGTGGCACGCTGATCGGGCCGTTGCTTGGCGCCGGAGTGGTCAACGGCATGAAGAGCTGGTTCACCGTGGCGTTCCCGGAGTACTGGCTGTTCTTTCTCGGCGCACTGTTCATCGTCGTGACGCTGTACCTGCCCAAAGGTGTGATCGGCCTGCTGAAGAAACGAGGTGAACAATGAGAGTCACGGCGAGCGCTGAATTCATGCTGGAACCGGCCTTCTTTCCCGTCGAACCGAACAAGGACGCCGGCACCAGCCGCGACTCGATTGGTCTTGGGCAACGCGTCGGCCCGGGCCTCGATACCCGCCACGGCACGATCCTCACTCTGGAAGACATCAGCGTCAGCTTCGACGGCTTCCGCGCGCTGAACAATCTCAACCTGTACATCGGCGTCGGTGAATTGCGCTGCATCATCGGCCCCAACGGCGCGGGCAAAACCACGCTGATGGACGTGATCACTGGCAAGACCCGCCCGAGTCACGGCAAGGCGTGGTTCGGCGAAACGCTGGATCTGACACAGATGAGCGAAGTGCAGATCGCCCAGGCCGGCATCGGTCGCAAGTTTCAGAAGCCGACGGTGTTTGAAGCGCTGAGCGTGTTTGAAAACCTTGAACTGGCACAGAAAACCGACAAGTCGGTGTGGGCCAGTTTGCGTGCGCGCCTCAGTGGCGAACAGAAAGACCGGATCAGCGAAGTGCTGGAGACGATTCGCCTGACCACTTCGGTCAATCGTCAGGCGGGCTTGCTCTCTCACGGTCAGAAGCAGTTTCTCGAGATCGGCATGTTGCTGATGCAGGACCCGCAATTGTTGCTGCTCGATGAGCCGGTGGCGGGGATGACTGATGCGGAAACCGAGTTCACCGCTGAACTGTTCAAGAGCCTGGCGGGCAAGCATTCGTTGATGGTGGTGGAGCATGACATGGGCTTTGTCGGCTCGATTGCCGACCACGTCACCGTGCTGCACCAGGGCAGCGTTTTGGCGGAAGGCTCGCTTGAGCAGGTGCAGGAAAACGAGTGCGTGATCGAGGTCTACCTCGGCCGCTGAACTGCAAACCCATCAAAACTGTGGGAGCTGGCTTGCCAGCGATGAGGCCGGCACATCCAGCATTAATGCCGACTGATCCACCGCTATCGCTGGCAAGCCAGCTCCCACAGGGTTCTGTGTGCAACAGAAGGAATTTGAACATGCTGCAAGTCGACAAGCTGCACCAGTACTACGGCGGTAGCCACATCCTCCGTGGCCTGAGCTTTGACGTGAAGGTCGGCGAAGTCACCTGCCTGCTTGGCCGCAACGGCGTCGGTAAAACCACCCTGCTCAAATGCCTGATGGGCTTGCTGCCGGCCAAAGAAGGTGCGGTGAATTGGGAAGGCAAAGCGATCACCACGCTTAAGCCGCACCAGCGCGTTCACGCCGGAATCGCCTACGTACCACAGGGCCGCGAGATCTTCGGACGCCTGACCGTGGAAGAGAATCTGTTGATGGGCCTGTCGCGTTTTCCCGGCAGTGAAGCGAAAGAAGTGCCAAGTTTCATCTACGAACTGTTCCCGGTGCTGCTACAAATGAAGCAGCGTCGCGGCGGTGACCTCTCCGGCGGTCAGCAACAGCAGTTGGCGATCGGCCGCGCATTGGCCAGCCGCCCTCGTTTATTGATCCTCGACGAGCCCACCGAAGGCATTCAACCCTCGGTGATCAAGGAAATCGGCGCGGTGATCAAGAAGCTCGCGGCGCGTGGTGACATGGCGATTTTGCTGGTCGAGCAATTCTACGATTTCGCCGCAGAACTGGCTGATCAATACCTGGTGATGTCCCGGGGCGAGATCGTGCAGCAGGGTCGCGGTGAAAATATGGAGGCCGAAGGTGTACGCGGGCTGGTAACGATCTAGTACAACGAACTAATCTGTAGCTTCCTAACGATAATTACAAACCATGAATTCGACTGTTGCACCTGCCCTGTTTACCCCGAGCTGGCACGCCGAGCTGGAACTCGCCTACGCCCGTTTCGGCGACTGCACGCGTCCGGTCATGCGCCGGCACCTCGGCCCGCTACGCGTGCAAAAACACCTGTACGCCGAAGGCCCCGAGGTCTGCCAGCACATCATCGTCCATCCGCCGGGCGGGATTGCCGGCGGTGATCGGCTGGACATCAGCGCGCGCGTCGAGCAACACGCTTGGGCGCAGATCACCAGCCCCGGCGCGGCCAAGTGGTATCGCGCCGGTGGGCCGGCTTATCAGAAACTCGACTTGAAGGTGGCTGCCGGGGCGACGCTGGAATGGCTGCCGCAGGAGACCATCGTCTACAGCGCCGCGCAGGCCGAGCTCAGCACTTCGATTGATCTTCAAGGTGACGCGCGACTGTTCTACTGGGACGTGGTGGCGCTGGGTCGCCCGGCCAGTGGCGAACGTTTTGACCGTGGGCATTTTCAGGCGCACCTGGATATCCGTCGCGACGGTCGACTGCTCTGGCATGAGCGCCAGCGCATTGTCGGGAACGATGGTTTGCTTGATTCGCCGATCGGGCTGGATGGTCATCCGGTGTTTGCGACGTTGTTGGTGACCGGTGAGATTGATGCTGAGCTGCTGGAGCGCTGTCGCTCGCTGGGCCATGAAGTGCGTGGGGATTTGACCCAGTTGCCTGGGCTGCTGGTGGCTCGTTGTCTGGCCAGCGAAGCGTTGCTCGCCCGTGCGTGGCTCATCGATTTATGGCGCTTGCTACGCCCGGTGCTGCTGGGTCGCGAAGCGGTATCGCCGCGAATATGGAGTACCTGAAAAAGCCCCTCACCCCCCGCCCTCTCCCGGAGGGAGAGGGAGCCTGATCGGGTCGCTTGAAAATGAATTTATCTGACTGCAAGAACACTGCTGACTGAACCGGCCATTGAAGACAACCGAGTTCAGTCCCCTCTCCCTCGGGAGAGGGCTAGGGTGAGGGGCTGCTCCAACTGACACCCCACAACCGCAAGAACCTCACAAAACCTGCCCTGACGGAACCCCACAATGGACCTGACCCCACGCGAAAAAGACAAGCTGCTGATCTTCACTGCCGGCCTCGTCGCCGAACGGCGTTTGGCGCGCGGCGTGAAACTCAATTACCCGGAAGCCATGGCCTACATCTCCGCCGCACTGCTCGAAGGTGCGCGTGACGGCCAGACCGTCGCCGAGCTGATGCACTTCGGCACTACCCTGCTCAGCCGCGAACAAGTGATGGAAGGCATCGCGGAAATGATTCCGGAAATCCAGGTCGAGGCAACGTTCCCCGACGGCACCAAACTGGTCACCGTCCACCAACCGATCGTCTGAGGCCGCGCCATGACTTACTCCATTCGCGACGCCGTTCACGCCGATCTGCCGGCAATCCGTGACATCTACAACGACGCCGTACTCAACACCACGGCGATCTGGAATGAACAAGCCGTCGACCTCGGCAACCGTCAAGCGTGGTTCAGCGCGCGTCAGGCCCAGGCTTATCCGATTCTGGTGATCGTCGACGCCGACAACAGTGTGCTCGGCTACGCTTCGTTCGGTGACTGGCGGCCCTTCGATGGTTTCCGCCACACCGTCGAACACTCGGTTTATGTTCGTAGCGACCAGCGCGGCAACGGCCTCGGCCCGCAACTGATGACGGCGCTGATCGAGCGGGCCAGAACCTGCGGCAAACACGTGATGGTCGCCGCCATTGAAAGCGGCAACGCTGCCTCGATTCGCCTGCACGAGCGTGCCGGTTTCAGCATCACCGGGCAGATGCCGCAAGTCGGCACCAAGTTCGGCCGCTGGCTCGACCTGACCTTCATGCAACTGACCCTCAACCCTGGCGCGGAGCCGCCTGACGCCAACAAGGAGTGACACCGATGAACGCCGCCCAGCTGCGCCGCGTCAACGCGGAAAGTTTTACCCACTACCGTCAGGGCCTGATCGACCTGCTGCTCGATGCCGTGGGTTACGGCGCCAGCGTCGGCTTTATGGCCGATCTCGATGCCGCGCAGGCGCGCGCTTATTTCGATGAGGTGCAGGACAACGTCAACAAGGGCAGCGTGCTGCTCTGGGTGGTGGTCAAGGACGAACAAGTGCTGGCCAGTGTGCAGCTCGGGTTGTGCCAGAAAGCCAACGGCCTCAATCGCGCCGAAGTGCAGAAGCTGCTGGTGCGCGAACACGCACGGCGTCGCGGTCTCGGTCAGCAATTGATGAGTGCGCTGGAACTCGAAGCGCCCAAGCACAAGCGCGGCATGCTTTACCTCGACACCGAGGCCGGCTCGCCCGCCGAGGATTTCTACAAGTCATTGGGTTACACCCGCGCGGGCCAGATCCCCGATTACGCCTGCGACCCGCACGGCACATACCGGGCGACCGCCCTCTATTACAAGATTCTGCAAGGAGCCCAGTGATGATTCCTGGCGAGTACCAGATTCAGCCCGGCGACATCGAACTCAACGTCGGCCGCCGCACCGTCAGCCTGAAAGTTGCCAACAGTGGCGACCGGCCGATTCAGGTCGGCTCGCACTATCACTTTTTTGAAACCAATGACGCGCTGACTTTTGATCGCGCGGCCAGCCGGGGCATGCGCCTGAATATACCGGCGGGCACGGCGGTGCGTTTTGAGCCGGGGCAGAGTCGTGAGGTGGAGCTGGTGGATTACGCCGGGCATCGGCGGGTGTTCGGGTTTGCCGGGCGGATCATGGGTGATCTCTGACATCGGCGTGCACCGCTGCCCCTCACCCCAGCCCTCTCCCGAGGGAGAGGGAGCCGATCACCGACAGCCGCCCCACCGCGATCAGTCCCCTCTGCGGAGCTGATCATCGAAAGCCGGCCCACCGCGTAAAGTCCCCTCTCCCTCTGGGAGAGGGCTAGGGTGAGGGTCAATGGCTCACCACTATTTTCTTGAAGGACGCAGCATGAAGATTTCCCGTCAAGCCTACGCCGACATGTTCGGTCCCACCGTCGGCGACAAGGTGCGCCTGGCCGACACCGAGCTGTGGATCGAAGTCGAAAAAGACTTCACCACTTACGGCGAAGAAGTGAAATTCGGTGGCGGCAAGGTCATCCGCGACGGTCAGGGCCAAAGTCAACTATTGGCCGCCGAAGTCGTCGACACGCTGATCACCAACGCGCTGATCATCGACCACTGGGGCATCGTCAAAGCCGACGTGGGTCTCAAGGACGGGCGCATCGCCGCGATCGGCAAGGCCGGCAACCCGGACGTGCAGCCCAACGTGACCATCGCCATCGGCGCCGGCACCGAAGTGATCGCCGGCGAGGGCATGATCCTCACCGCTGGCGGCATCGACACCCACATCCATTTCATCTGCCCGCAGCAGATCGAAGAAGCGCTGATGAGCGGTGTCACCACCATGATCGGCGGCGGCACGGGACCTGCCACCGGCACCAACGCCACCACTTGCACCTCGGGCCCATGGCACCTGGCGCGCATGCTTCAAGCCGCCGATGCGTTCCCGATGAACATCGGCCTCACCGGCAAGGGCAACGCCAGCCTGCCGGAGCCGCTGATCGAGCAGGTCAAGGCCGGCGCCATCGGCCTCAAGCTGCACGAAGACTGGGGCACCACGCCGGCGAGCATCGACAACTGCCTGAGCGTTGCCGACCAGTTCGACGTGCAGGTGGCAATCCACACCGACACCCTCAACGAATCCGGTTTCGTCGAAACCACCCTCGGCGCGTTCAAGGGCCGCACCATTCACACCTATCACACCGAAGGTGCCGGTGGCGGCCATGCGCCGGACATCATCAAGGCCTGCGGTTTCCCCAACGTGCTGCCGAGTTCGACCAACCCGACCCGGCCGTTCACCCGCAACACCATCGACGAACACCTCGACATGCTGATGGTCTGCCATCACCTCGACCCGAGTATCGCCGAAGACGTTGCGTTCGCCGAAAGCCGTATCCGCCGCGAAACGATTGCCGCCGAAGACATCCTTCATGACCTCGGCGCGTTCTCGATGATCAGCTCCGACAGCCAGGCCATGGGCCGTGTCGGCGAAGTCATCACGCGCACCTGGCAGACCGCCGACAAGATGAAAAAGCAGCGCGGCCCGCTGCCGCAGGATGGCGCAGGCAACGACAACTTCCGCGCCAAACGCTACATCGCCAAGTACACGATCAACCCGGCGATCACCCATGGCATCAGCCATGAAGTCGGCTCGATCGAAGTCGGCAAGTGGGCAGATCTGGTGCTCTGGCGCCCGGCATTTTTTGGCGTAAAACCGACGCTGATCCTCAAGGGCGGCGCGATTGCCGCGAGCCTGATGGGCGATGCCAACGCCTCGATCCCGACACCGCAACCGGTGCACTACCGCCCGATGTTCGCCAGTTACGGCGGCTCGTTGCATGCGACCAGCCTGACCTTTATCAGTCAGGCGGCGCAGGAAGCCGGGCTGCCTGAAGCATTGGGGCTGAAAAAGAAAATCGCCGTGGTGAAGGGTTGCCGTGACGTACAGAAAACCGACCTGATCCACAACGACTATCTGCCGAATATCGATGTCGATCCGCAGACGTATCAGGTCAAGGCGGATGGTGTGTTGCTGTGGTGTGAGCCGGCGGAAACGTTGCCGATGGCGCAGCGCTATTTCCTGTTCTGACAAGCGTCGCCGTCTGAATACGGATGTTTAAACCCGTATTCAGCAGCGATGCCAGATCAATCAGGGAAATGCCCACGACATCTGTTGTTCGGTGTAGTTGTAATCCAGGCGCAGCTCAGTGCCTGCCGGGATGTCTTGCGAAGCGAACACGGCGTTAAGGATAAAATCCTTGGTCACCAATTGCTTGCCGACCCACTGTTGCGCCTCGATGTCGAAAGGCACCGTTTCAACGTTATAGCCCCCGCGTGCCTGGCGAACGGGCTTGCCTGCAGCGTCGTACTCAAAGTTGGAATTGATTCTGGAAATGATGTTGTCGCCCAGTATGGCCAATGGGTCGGGCAGCATTTGCCCCGGACCATACTGCAAGCGCACCCCGGCCAGCATGCTGAACGTCTGTTCATATGGCTGTACGAAGCGTGCCGGGGTAATGGCACCACCGTAGACACCGATCACCTCGCCTTTGGCCAGGCGCCGGTTGGCCACCACCATGGACTGCCCGATCAACGCTTTTTCACCGGGGACTTTTACATCGGCTTCGGTGAACAGTCGCCATTGCAGTTTCTCTTCATAGAGCATCGCGACATCTTCATAACCTTCGTATTTGATGTAGGGCTTGATCTGCTCGGAGGTAAACAGGTCACCGTTTTCAAAACGTACTCTGGTCTGCAACTTTCGAATGCGGATCAGCCGGCCGGCGGTGTCGCGGAGCGGGTACTTGCCGTTGTTGGCGCGGTTGTAAGTGCCCAGCTGATTACCGAGAAACGAATAGCGCGTTTCACTGCGCATCAGATTCAGCTCTTGCGCCGTGTACGGCTTGATCGGCATGGACTCGGAGGCCAGATAAAACTGCTCCGACGCACCGTCGTCATTGCGCGGCAACTCCTCCAGCGCCAACTCGAACTCATCGTCACTTCTGCGCGGAGAACGACGGCTCTTGCGCGGCATGACAGCCTGCGGCGTGGAAGCGGAAAAGTCCTGCAAAGGAAACCAGTGATTGCTCGCAGGATCAAATGCAAGCGCCGGCCCTGACGGTTGCAGTTCGCTCGCCAGACGGGCCCTGTGCAGACCGGTTTGCGGATCGACGGCAAGCAATACCGTGCCGCCATCCTGAATATCGGCGTATTGCCGGCCCTTGAAAGTGCGAAAGCCCTCGGCATCGGCGGCGGGTAACGCGCTTGATGCGGGGATCAGGTATTGCTGCAGCCCAGGGGCATCGGTAGTACTGACATCGGTGGAAACCGACGTCGACTCGTGCACATGCACTCTCGACGTCGCCGCAGCCACCGAAGACTCAGGCGTGCCACCCGCCGTTTCAGGCGTAGTACCGGGCGTTTTGCGCAGAAAGGGGTCTGGGGCGAGATGCGCTGTCCCGGTTCCTGAAGCATCCGCATCAGCGGATGTACGCGGGCTCGTGGGCACATCGACGCGGCCCGTTGCCGGTGTTGGCGGTTTGGGTTTGACTGGCATTCTTACGTTTCCTTGTGAGCGTTACGCTGCGCCCGCCGGCATGGCTGGCGCTGCGGCGACCGGCGTCCATTGCCGATCCTTGCTCGAAACTATCAGAGAGATTCGCCGGTTAAAACCGGGGAAACACCTGCAAAAACATTAACCTTGCGCAAGCGGCTTCGCTTCACGAGCAAGGTCGATCCGGCCAGGCAAAACCGGCGGAAAACTACTCGACCACCAGGCGCCCCAGACGCTGGCGCAACATGCGGTTTTCAGCGCGCAGTTCACGCACCTCTTCCAGCAGGTCCAGCGCCAGGGCGACGCCTTCCCACTCAAGCTCCAGATCGCGCCGCAGCTTGACGGCGCGTTTGGCCAACGCCAATTCGTAATCGGTGAAACGCCATTCCCGGGGCTGCGCGCCCTGAGGTTCGAGGATGCCGTGCTCGACGATTTCGATCACGTAGACGTCCGACAAATCGGCCGCCTCACAGAATTCTGCCAGGTCCAGTTGAACGATCAGGGGGCTGCTCATGATGGGCTACTCCGTCGTCGAATTCAGAAGTTCTCTCGCGGATTGAAAGCGGCTTTCTTCGCCAGTTCCTGCCACAGCGCCTTGACCTCGTCGTCGGCCGCTTTCGGCATCACCGCTTTGAGTTGCACAAACAGATAACCGCGCTCGCCGGCCTTGTTTTTCAAGCCATGACCTTTGGCGCGCATGCGCTGACCGTTCTGACTGCCGGCCGGCACCTTGAGATTGATTTTGCCGGTCAGGGTCGGCACCGCCACCTCGGCACCCAGCGCCAGTTCCCACGGCGCCAGCGGCAAAGTGATGATGAGGTTTTCACCTTCGACATCGAATTTCGGGTGCGGCGCAAAACGAATGGTCAGGTACAGATCACCATTCGCCCCGCCACCGACGCCCGGTGCGCCCTGGCCTTTGAGGCGGATGCGCTCGCCGTCGGTCACGCCCGCCGGGATCTTCACGTTCAGGCTCTTGCTGGTATTGCTGACGTGCTGGCCGTTGGCGTTGTATTGCGGCACCTGGAAGGTGACTTTCTTCGACTCGTTCGAGAGCGTTTCTTCGAGGAAGATCGGCAGTTCCATTTCCACGTCTTGCCCTCGGCGCCCGGCACTGCGTTGTTGCCGGCCTTCGCCGCCGCCGAAACCGGGGCCGCGATTGCCGAAGATCGAACTGAAGAAGTCCGAGAAGTCGCCGGTGTCGCCACCGCCGCCGCCAAAACCGCCACGGCTCTGCCAGCCCGGTGGCCCCTGGAATGGCTGACCGTGCTGACCATAACGGCGCAGCTCGTCATATTCGGCGCGTTTGTCGGCGCTCTTCAGCGCTTCATAGGCTTCCGAGGCGTCTTTGAATTTGGCCTCGGCGTCCTTTTCCTTGCTGACATCGGGGTGGTATTTGCGCGCCAGCTTGCGATAGGCAGCCTTGATTGCCTTGTCGTCTGCCGTCGGCTCCACGCCGAGTATCTTGTAATAGTCTTTGAAGTCCATTGAAGGAATCACCATCCGTTATCGATTTCGCGCCGAGGCCAGCATGCGCCGATTCGCGCGTGCCGGCTTGACCGATCTCAAGGTTGTGACCGGGTGGCGCAGCAGAAGTTTATCGGCAGTGGACGGCGGTTCTTGTGACCGCCGGTGGTTCTGCCGGCCCATGCCAGCAAGTTTGGGGCGAAGCTGCGATTTTCAACCAGTTTAGTCGCGAAATAGCAGATGACCGGCCTTCGATTCTGGCGCGCACTGACATACACTGCGCGGCCGTTTTTTTGACCGGAACCGAAAGACATGAAAGACGCCTCTCCAGCCCGTGCCTGCGGCATCGACTTCGGCACGTCCAACTCCACCGTCGGCTGGCTGCGCCCCGGCATGGAAACGATGATCGCGCTGGAAGACGACAAGATCACCCTGCCGTCGGTGGTCTTCTTCAACATCGAGGAGCGCCGCCCAGTGTACGGTCGTCTGGCGCTGCACGAGTACCTTGAAGGCTACGAAGGCCGCCTGATGCGCTCGCTGAAAAGCCTGCTCGGTTCCAAGCTGATCAAGCACGACACCAGCGTGCTCGGCACGGCGATGCCGTTCAAGGACTTGCTTGGCCTGTTCATCGGCCAGTTGAAGAGCCGTGCGGAAACCGCCGCTGGTCGGGAATTTGAGCAAGTGGTACTCGGCCGCCCGGTGTTCTTCGTCGATGACGATCCGCTGGCTGACCAGGAAGCCGAAGACACCCTGGTCGATGTGGCGAAGAAGATCGGCTTCAAAGAGGTCTCGTTCCAGTACGAACCGATTGCGGCAGCCTTCGACTACGAGTCGACCATCGAGAAAGAAGAGCTGGTGCTGATCGTCGACATCGGCGGTGGTACCTCCGACTTCTCGCTGGTGCGCCTGTCGCCCGAGCGTCGCGGTGTCGATAACCGTCACGACGACATCCTCGCCACCGGCGGCGTGCACATCGGCGGGACCGACTTCGACAAACAGTTGAGCCTGCAAGGCCTGATGCCGCTGTTTGGTTACGGCAGCCGCATGAAGAGCGGCGCCTACATGCCGACCAGCCACCACATGAACCTGGCCACCTGGCACACCATCAACTCGGTGTACTCGCAGAAATCCAGCCTGGCGCTGGGTAGCATGCGCTACGACATCGAAGACACCGGCGGCATCGATCGCCTGTTCAAGTTGATCGAACAACGCGCCGGCCACTGGCTGGCGATGGAAGTCGAAGAAACCAAGATCCAGCTGACCCACACCGACAGCCGCCACGTGCCGCTGGACCGGATCGAGGCCGGGTTGAGTGTGGAATTGACGCGGGCGCTGTTTGAATCGGCGATTGATGCGCTGCTGGAGCGCGTGCGCGGCAGCGTTACGCAGCTGTTGAACGATGCCGGTGTCGCAGTGGATCAGGTGGATACGGTGTTCTTCACCGGTGGTTCGAGCGGGATTCCGGCGCTGCGCAACAGCGTCTCGGCGATGCTGCCGAAGGCGCGGCATGTTGAAGGGAATATCTTTGGCAGCATTGGTAGCGGTTTGGCGATTGAAGCCCGCAAACGCTATGGCGTTTAACGGCAGCTGCAAGCTTTAAGCGGCAAGCGGCAAGCGGCAAGTAAGAGCAAAAGCAAAAGCCACTGCGGCTCTCGCTTCGGCTTTTACTTGTAGCTTGAAGCTTGCAACTCGAAGCTGCTGTTAAACCATTCCTCCCAGCTTCAACTCACTCTTCAGATACGCGTAATAAATCGGCCCCGCCACCACCCCCGGCAGGCCGAACGCGGCCTCGAACACCAGCATCGCCAGCAGCAACTCCCACGACTTGGCACTGATCTGCCCGCCGACAATCCGCGCGTTGAGGAAGTATTCGAGCTTGTGGATAAAAATCAGATAACCCAGCGCCGCCAATGCCACCCAGATCGACAGCGACAGGCCGACGATGGTGATCAGCGTGTTCGACATCAGGTTGCCGATCACCGGCAGCAGGCCGAGCAGGAAAGTCAGCACGATCAGGGTTTTGGTCAGCGGCAGCTTGATGCCGAACATCGGCAGGATCACCGCAAGGAAGATCCCGGTGAAGAAGGTGTTGAGCAGGGAAATCTTGATCTGCGCGAAAACGATGTTGCGAAACGCCTGCACCAGCAGGTGCAAACGATCGAACAGCGCGGCGGCCAACGGTTTGCGTTTGGTCACGTCAGGAATGCGCTGCAAGGCGATGATCGCGCCGAGCACCATGCCGATCAGCAGCGTCACGAACATGTGCGCCGCGTCCTTGCCAACCAGTTGCAGGTCGGACAAGTGCTTGCTCATCCACTCGCCGATCGCCACGCGAAATTCCGCAGCACTGGCCGGCAGGTAGGCGTCGATGAACGGCGGCAATTGCCCACGCGCGCGGTCGACCACACCCATGAATTTATCGAGGGAAGCGCCGGGGTTTTCTGCTTCGTGCAGGAGAAAACTGATCGCGCCGGCGAAGATCAGCGCCAGCACACTCACCACCAGCGTGCCGAGCAAGGCTACCGCCAGCCAACGCGCGCGGCGGCCTTCGATCAGCCGTTGCAGTTGCGGAGTGAGCATGTTGACCAGCTCATAGACCAACAACCCGGCCAACAGACTGGGCAACAAGCGCAGCGGAAGCACCAGCAGCAAACCGCCGAAAATGATGATGCAACTGACCCAGAACACTACATGACGCTCAGAAAACGTTGGCATACAGCCTCAAAACGAACGGCGTAAAAGGATTGGCAGTCTGCCAGCGTTCCGGGGTGAGCACTAGAAATATGCGGAGCTTCAGCTTTGGTGCCCGGCTTCAGATCCAGCCCTCACCCTAGCCCTCTCCCAGAGGGAGAGGGAACCGATTGGGGGATGCTCTGGATATCCAGTGACCTGAGACAGCGCCATGGAATCCATAATCGCCCGGTTTTTTCAGGTCGACGAATGTCTTGAAACACCGCGGTCAGTTCCCTCTCCCTCTGGGAGAGGGTTAGGGTGAGGGCAAATCTCAAGCGGACGCGTCGACCAGGTACCCCACCGAATCCAGTTATTTTTTCTTCAGGCAATCACTCATGAACGTCTTGCGCGCATCGCCGGTCAGGGCTTTGGTTTTCGCGTCGGCGTTGCAGGTTTTCATTTTTTCCTGCTGCGGGGTCAGGGCCTTGGCGTCGTTGGCTGCTGGCGCTGCCTTGAGGCAAGTGCTCATGAAGGTTTTGCGCTCATCGCCTTTCAGACTCTTGGCGGTCGCATCGGCATTGCAGGTGGTCATCTTGTTCTGTTGCGCCGTGGCGGCGAAACCCTGGGAACACAGGAGCAAACCAATCATCAACAAAGGCACACGCAACATCTTCATGGAGTTTTCTCCTTGTCGCCGCACCGATGGGGGCGGCCTCTGCTGGAGTGTAGCCAAATCTTGTTACACCTTCCTGCCTTCGAGATGGCTACGGCGATACTGCTCCGGCGTACACCCGGCCTGCCGCGCGAACATGGCGATAAATGCCGAGCCGCTGCTGTAACCGAGGTCGAAGGCAATTTCCTGCACGCTGCGCGAAGACTCCAGCGCTTCGATTGCCGCGAGATAGCGCAGCCGCTGGCGCCATTCGCCAAAACTCATGCCCAACTCGCGCACAAATTGCCGCGCCAGCGTGCGCTCACTGACATGCACTTGCAGCGCCCAGTGCGCCAACGGCTGATTATTGCCCGGTTCCGCCTGCAAGGTTTCGAGGATCGCCAGCAATCCCGGACTGCTCGCGTAGGGCAGATAGCATTCGTGCACTGGCGCCTGTTGCAGCTGATCGACCAACACCTGCGCCAGTCGCTGGTCGGCATCGAGCTCAGGAATCTTCACATCGCGGGCGGCGAAGTCCTTGAGGATCGCCTTGAGAATATCGCTGATCGCCAACGTGCAGGCACGCCGGGGCAAATCGGTGCAGACCTTGGGATCAAGACACACCGCGCGATAGTTGACCGGCTGATGGCTGTAAAAACTGTGCTCGACCTGCGGCGGCACCCACACCGCGTACTGCGGCGGCGACATGAAGCGGCTGCCGTCGACGTCCATGTGCAGCACGCCGTGAGCCGCGTACTCCAGGGTGCCCCATGGATGGCGGTGCGGCGCGGCAAATTCGTGGGCGTTGAAATCGGCGTAGCGGAAGTACACCGCCGACGGCAGTTCGCTGAAATCCAGCAGATCGATGTGTTTACTGTTCATGCTGTCCGGTTTCAGAGGCAGGTTGTCCGGTTCGAAGTATAGGCCTGCATCCAGACAAGGGATAATTGCCCTTCATCAACGTACTGGTTTCAACTCATGCAATACGCGTTTCCGCTGCTGGCGATTTTTATCTGGGCCGGCAATACCGTGATCAACAAACTCGCGGTCGGGGCAATTTTCCCCGCCGAGATCGGTTTCTATCGCTGGCTGCTGGCGGGTCTGCTGTTCACGCCGTTCATGCTCAAAGCGGTGATCGCGCACTGGCCGCAGATTCGTCCCAATCTGGGCAAGATCTTCATCCTTGGCGTGCTCGGCATGGCGGTGTATCAAAGCCTCGCCTACTTCGCCGCGACCCTGACCACCGCGACCAATATGGGCATCATCCTGTCGCTGATGCCGTTGATGTCGCTGGCCATGGCGATTATCAGCCTTGGACAGCGCCTGACCGCCGGCGCGCTGGTCGGTGCCATGTTGTCGTTTGCCGGTGTGCTGGTGGTGGTCTCGTCAGGCAGCCTCGGTGCGTTGCTGCAACACGGCGTGAACATGGGTGATGCGATGATGTTGATCGCAACCCTCGCCTATGCGATCTACAGCACCCTGCTGAAAAAATGGCAGCTGCGCCTGCCGCCGCTGGTGTTGCTGTATCTGCAGGTGCTGGTGGCGATTGTCGTGTTGTTTCCGTTGTATGCGGCTTCGCCGAAGACCGGTTTGACCCTGCAGAACATTCCGCTGGTGTTGTATGCGTGCCTGCTGGCCTCGATGCTCGCGCCGCTGGCGTGGATGCAGGCTGTGCAGCGTCTGGGGCCGAGCCGCACGACTTTGTTCTTTAATTTGCTGCCGTTGATTACCGCGCTGATTGCGGCGGTGGTGTTGAAGGAGCAGTTGGCGATGTATCACCTGGTGGGTGGATTGCTGACCTTGGGCGGGGTGATTCTGTCCGAGCGATGGACCACCGTGTTGGGCCGCCGGATCAGCGTTGCCTGATAGGGCCCCATCGCTCGCAAGCCAGCTCCCACAGTGATTTGGGCGTTCACAAGATTTGTGTTCGATCCCAACCCTGTGTGAGCTGGCTTGCCAGCGATGAACGAAAACGCGGTCTGGCTGTTAAACCCCAGCTGCCTTTAGTCGCGCCGCATGCTCGACAAACAATCGCACCGGATCCGCACCTTTGCCGACCAGCCCCAGCGACTGATTGACAATGTCGAAGTGATCCAGCGGAAAGTCATCGCCAATCACCGTGCCAAGATGCGAGCTATAGCGCCCGACCATGCCGTCGCATTGCCCCGGTTCACGCACGAAGGTTTTCGCAAACAAGCGACAACTGCGATTGGTCCCGTCAAAAAAATTCCCGCCGCGATCAGTCTTGCCCGGCTGCAACGTCCCCGACCATGAGTAATAACGTACGCCATTGACCTCTTCCGGCCCGTGCCCGCCCCACGTCTCGGGCAAGCCCTGTGGATAACGCTGGTTGAACAACGCGACGCCCTCAGTCGTCAGCGACTGGTGCGAGGCGTGGATATCCACCGGCAGTTTCGGTCCGTGATAACCGGTCTCCAGTAATGCCATCAGCCAACCGACAAAACGCAACAACGCCTCAAGGATCCGCCCTTTGGCACTGTCCGCCGGGTAATGTTTCGCCAGGTAGTCAGCCAGTTCCGAGCCATGATTGGGCCCGGCCACCGAGGTCACCGACGCCACCAGATCCGGCCGCTTCGCCGCCGCATAGCGCGCCGTCAGCGAACCCTGACTGTGGCCGAACAGGTTGACCTTCTGCGCACCGGTCTCCCGCAGAATCTCATCGATACGCGCCAGCAACTGCTCGCCGCGCACCTCTGTGGAATGGAGCGGCGATACCTGCACGGCAATCACCGTCGCACCACCACGGCGCAATGCCTTGATGATGCCGTACCAATACGGATAGAGGACCAGCCGAATAAACCCGAGCATGCCGGGCACCAGCACCAGTGGATAACGCGTCGACATGGGCAAACATCCTTGTGGTCGGTGAGTGGATGCAAGGCGTGCAAAACGCCCGCCAAGCATCCTCCCTGATGATGACAACTCAACGACCAGCCTACTTCAGGCCCACCACCCCTGCCACAATCAGCCCTACCGAAAGCAGTTTGATCGGAGTCAGGCTCTCGCCCAGCAGGGCGAAACCGAGAAATACCGTGCCCAGCGAACCAATCGCCGTCCAGATCGGGTAGGCGATGCTCACCGGCAGTTCGCGCATCGCCAACGTGAGGAAGTAGATCCCGCCGACCGCTGCGACCACGGTGATCAGCGAGGGCCAGAGCCGGGTAAAGCCCTCGGCGTACTTCATGCCCATGGCGAAAGTCACTTCAAACGCGGCGGCGATCAACAGGAATAGCCAGGCCACCTAGAACTCCCGGGCCAGGTCGAGCAAACGCTGCTCCGCCTCGGCCACTGACACCGCAAAGGTGCGCTCAGCGGACTCTTCGCCCTCGGCCGCGACCACCGTGACGTCGTTGATACCGACGAAACCCAGCGCCGTGCGCAGCCATGGATCGGCGTGGTTCAAGGCTTCCAGCTCGCCACCCGGACCGAAGCCAAAACCGCCGCGACTGGTGACGATCAGCGCCTTTTTGCCCTGCAACAGCGGGGTGTATTGAGCGACGCCATTGTCCAGCGTGTGATCGAAGGTCAGGCCCAGCCGCACGATCTGATCGACCCAGGCTTTGAGGCCACTGGGCACACTGAAGTTGTACATCGGCGTGGAAATCAGCAGCAGGTCGTGGTCGAACAACTCGCCGACCAGTTGATCGCTCAGGGCCAGATCGGCCTGCATCGACAATGGACGCGCTTCAGGCTGTGGATGAAATGCAGCAGCGACAAAGGCCTCGTTGACCGCCGGAATCAGCGCTCGGCCGACCTCGCGGCGGGTCACGTGCGCCTGTGGATTACGCACCTGCCAGGCACTGAGAAAACTTTCCGCCAGCCGCCGCGAGTGCGAACGGTCACCACGTGGGCTGGCATGGATCGCAAGAATTTTGCTCATCTGAAACTCCTTGAGACTAGACTTGAGTTGCTGTGTCGTCTCAGATTGCAGGCGCTACGTCTAAGCCTCAAATGAACAAAAGTCAGTCTGGATGAGCTGATTTCATCCATGGAGATTTCAATGTTTGCCTCGCTGCCACTCACCGCTCTGCGCGCTTTTGAATCGGCCTCTCGGCTGCTCAGTTTCAAGGCTGCCGCCGAAGAACTGTCGGTCACGCCTACGGCAATATCGCACCAGATTCGCTCGCTGGAAGACTGGCTCGGCGTTGCGCTGTTCGAGCGCCTGCCACGTCAGGTGCGCCTGACCGAGGGCGGCGAACGCCTGTTTCGCAGTCTGCATGGCGCGTTGCTGGAAGTGGCGCAAAGCGTCGACACCCTGCGCCCGCAGCGCAACGCCAGCACGCTGACGCTATCGACCACCGCCGCATTCGCGGCACTGTGGCTGGTGCCGCGTCTGGGGAGGTTTTATGCGCGGCATCCGAACATCACCGTGCGCCTCGATACCCATTGCGAAGTCATCGAGCTGCACCAGGACGCCAGTGTCGATCTGGTGTTGCGCTACAGCCTCGACGATTACCCGAACCTTTATGGCCTGTGCCTGTTCGATGAATCGTTCGGCGTTTACGGCTCGCCCGAGCAAGTGGCGCTGGCCGCACGGCGCACACCGACGTTGATCAGCGTGCGCTGGCACAACTCGAAACTGTATGCCCATGGCTGGAAAGCATGGTGCGCCAAGGCCGGTGAACACTGGTTGAACCAGCAGCCAGCCAACCGCGAATACGATGAAGAACACTACGCCCTGCAAGCAGCAATCGCCGGACAAGGATTGGTGCTGGCGAGCAACATTCTGGTCTCGGAAAGCGTCGCCAGTGGTTTGCTGGTGCCATACAAGGGTGAGATTCAAGTCGATGGCGCCGGCTACAGCGCGTTGTGTGTGCCGGGTCGCGAGCGACATCCACCGGTGCGAGTTTTTTTCACCTGGTTGCGGGAGGAAGCGCAGCTCTCGGGACTGGCCCCAAGGTCGCCGCAAATCGCATAAAACTTTTTGCAACGCTCATGACTCACAGCTTAGGAAGCGACCGCGTCCGCAGAACGTGGCGCCCATCGGATTAGCCTCCAGGAGATCGAAATGAGCGACGACCTGCATCTGTCAGATGTCCAAACACTGCGCGACCGTGCGCGCCAACACGTCGAAAACGGCGCCGTCACCGAAAGCTACAGCGCCGACCGTGAAGAGGTGCTGCGCTTGCTCAATGAATCGCTGGCCACTGAACTGGTCTGCGTGTTGCGCTACAAACGCCATTACTACATGGCCACTGGCGTGAAGGCCAGCGTGGCTGCTGACGAGTTTCTCGAACACGCCACTCAGGAAGCCCAGCACGCCGACCGCCTCGCCGAGCGCATCGTGCAATTGGGCGGCGAGCCTGAGTTCAACCCCGACATGTTGTCGAAAATGTCCCACGCGCAATACGTGGCCGGTTCGACGCTAAAAGAAATGGTCTACGAAGACCTGGTGGCCGAGCGCATCGCCATCGACAGCTATCGCGAGATTATTCAGTACATCGGTGAGAAAGACCCGACGACCCGACGGATCTTCGAAGACATTCTGGCGCAGGAAGAAGAGCATGCCGATGACATGGCCGACATCCTGAAAGACCTCTAACTCTTCTAAACCGCATTCGCGAGCAGGCTCGCTCCCACATTCGACCGCATCCATCTGAAGGAATGCGGTTCCCTGTGGGAGCGAGCCTGCTCGCGAAGGGGCCCTTACGGCCACCGATTACTTGGTCGGTTTGACAGTGACAGGCGCCTTCCCCGCCTTCATCTGCTCCAGCAACGGCGCACACTGATTAGGCTCACCGCCACTCGGCGCCACCAGCGCCAACAGCCCCGCCGCCGGTGCTGCGATCACACCCAACGCCACCATCCCCGCCCCGCGCAACATCAGCGGCACGGCCTTCACGCCGGCATCCGGCTTGATGAACTTGCCGCGCACGTACAGCGGCGAACGCAGGGAAATCAAACGCCAGCCCTTGGACTCCGGCGTCACGGTCAGATCAAGCTGTTCGGTGGCCATGTTCGCCGTGCCGTCGATGTAGATGATCGCGTTCTCGGTATCGAAGACAAACAGCTGCGTGGTCGCCAGACCGCTCTTGATGTCGAAGTCCGCCGCCGCGCAGTTGATCTTCACTTCCTTGTCGCCAAAGATCTTGCCGACCACGTAGTTGCCGACGTTGAGCCCGGCCAGTTCCATCAGCTCGCGACTGATCGCGCCGTCATTGATCAACATCTTCAATTTGCCGTTGGCACCGCCCAGCAGCTTGGCCACCGAGTTGCCGCGCCCGCTGATATCGGCGTCACCGTTGAGTTCACCGAAACTGGTCTTCATCGGTTCAAAGGTCGGGAACAGCTCTTTGAGCTTGAACCGACGCGCGGTCAATTTGGCCCGGCCTTCCAGCGGCTCGGTACGACCGTTGAGGCGAATCTGTGCATCGAGATTGCCGCCCGCCACGCCAAAGCGCAGTGGCTCCAGGCTGAGTTCGCCGTCGTTGAGTTTCAGGTGGGTATAAAGGTCGTTGAACGGCAGTTTTTCGCTGTGGACGATGCGCTTGCCGGTGAACTCGACGTCAGCATCCATCGCACGCCAGCGATCGGTCTTGAACTCTTCTACCGGCAGCACTTTGTCCGCCGGTTGCTTGCTCTCGCCGCCGCGAGCCTTTTGCTTTTCATTGGAGTCAGCACCGATCAGTGGCGCAAGGTCGGCGAACAGCAGTTGATTAGAGAGCAATGCACCACTGAGTTTTGGCCGTGGCTGGCTGGCAACGTAGGTCAGGTCGCCGTGGATATCGCTGCTGCCGATCTTGCCGTTGAACTGCTCATAAGTGAACTTCGCACCGGCCTCGTCGTGCAGCTTGGCGATCAGATGGCCGTCGGTGGAGTACGGCGGCGTGTCCGGCAGGGTCACGCCGGTTAAAGGATAGAGATTGCCGAGGCTGGCACCGGCCAGCTTCAGGCGCAGATCAAGCGCGCCAAGGTTCAGTGGATCGGTCAGCGTGCCAGCCAGTTCGATGCTGGTGTCGCCGATCTTCGCCTGGGCCTGCAACGGGAACGGCTTGCTCGCGTCCTGCAACGCCAGCAGCCCGCCGATCTTGCCTTGGCCGGTGAGGTTCTGGCCGTGGTATTGGCCTTTGACCTTTAAGGCAAACGCATAATCCTGCGGTGCACCGCCCTTGTCCTGCGCAGTTTTCGCCGCTTTGGCGCCAACGATGTCGCTGTACGGGATCGGCTTGCCCAGCGGATCGATCAGCATATCGAGACTGGTTTTCAAGGTCTGATCATCAAGGGTGACGTGGCCCTTGTCGAAACCGATGGCGCCGATGTCGACCACCCAGTTCGACGGTTCGGCATTCGGGTCTTTCGGGTCGAACTTGAATGTCCAGTTGGCACGGCCATCGGCCAGACGCTGCAACTCGGCGTTCGGTTCGGTCAGGTCAATACGCGGAATCACCACCCGTTGCGCCAGCAGCGCCAGCGGCGAGATACGCAGCTCAACGCGCTTGAGCGTGACCATCTGCGGTTTTTTCGACCAGTCCGGGTTGCCCAGGCTCAAATCCTCAGCGACCACGTGCGGCCACGGCACCCAGGCGCGCCAGCCGCCCTCGTCCGGCTCGCGCTGCCAGATCACCGCGAGGTTGCCATTGATGGCAAACGGTCGGTGCAGTTCTTCCGAGACTTTGGCGTTGAGCGGCGGTTTGATCCGGTTCCAGTCGAAGAACACGATGATCAACACCAGCACCGCCAGTAGCAGCACGAGGGTGGCGAAGGTCCAGCTGAAGATTTTTCCAGTGCGCGTCATGCACAAAGCTCCTGATCACGACCGCACGCAAAGACTGCGGCGTACGGCTGAAACGGCGGACCAAAGCGGCCCTCATGAAATCTACGACTGGCAAACCAGCCGCAGGTTTAATCGAAAGGTTGATTAAGCGCAAAAACTCGCGCGAATTCTGACCGATCAGTCGAACAGTGTTACCGCGACCCGCACTTTTTCGAGGCGCGAGTGAGTCGGAAATACCCACCTCGGTGCAAAACCGCTGCTCTGAAAGGCCCGATCTAGAGCCTCCCGGCAGAACAATCAATTCTGTTGATTATTACCATTGCGTTTATGAACTTTTATATCGACTTATCGAGAGTAGCATTGCCCTCGTACCCACTTTATCGCCCCCCCAAGGAGCAACCCATCATGAAACGCCAATTACTGCTCAGCCTTACCCTGTCGATGCTAGCCAGCACTGCTTTCGCCCTGCCCGCTGCCGATCAGGCTACCCCGCAAGTGAAATCCAGCCACTCGGTGTTCAGCCAAACCGTTGCAGCTGATGGTTCCGACCGTACCCCACAAGGCCAGACCCTGGCTGAAGGCGGCCGTGATCGCCTGGAAGAGAAAGGTCTGGTGCAAGACGGCTACGACAAGACTCCACAAGGTCAGACCCTCGCCTCCGACGGTAGCGATCGCACCCCACAAGGCCAGACCTTGGCCTCCGACGGTAGCGACCGCACCCCACAAGGCCAGACTCTGGCTTCTGACGGCGGCGACCGCACTCCACAAGGCCAGACCCTTGCCGAAGGTGGTGGTGACCGTGTGATCGAACGCAACAGCGCCTTGAGCTAAGCCCATGGCGGCCTCGAAAAAAAGCCCAATCAACGGATTGGGCTTTTGACTTTTCTGGCCCGGTAAACCTTTCGCTCCACCTCCTCCCGTTCGACGCCGACAAAGCCGATTTGCTAGAGTGCGGCGCTTGTCCTGCCATAGAACACACCCTGCGATGCTGCCCCGCGCCGAACAGAAACAACAGACCCGCAACGCCCTGATGGACGCTGCCCGCCACCTTATGGAAAGCGGCCGAGGATTCGGCAGCCTGAGCCTGCGCGAAGTGACGAAAACCGCCGGCATCGTGCCCACCGGTTTCTATCGGCATTTTGCCGATATGGACGAACTCGGGCTGGTGCTGGTCAGCGAGGTCGGCCAGACCTTTCGCGAGACCATTCGCCTGGTGCGCCACAACGAATTCGTCATGGGCGGCATTATTGATGCTTCGGTGCGGATCTTTCTCGATGTGGTCAGCGCCAATCGCTCGCAATTTCTGTTTCTCGCTCGCGAGCAATACGGCGGTTCGCTGCCGGTGCGTCAGGCGATCGGGCGCTTGCGCGAGAACATCAGTTCTGACCTGGCTTCTGATCTGACGATGATGCCCAAGCTTCAGCATCTGGATGCCGCCGGCCTGAGCGTAATCGCAGACTTGATCGTCAAGTCGGTGTTTGCCACCCTTCCGGACATCATCGACCCAACCGCTGAAGCCCTGCCGGAGCATCTGACGCCACAGGCGAAGATCACCCAGCAGTTGCGCTTCATCTTCATCGGCCTCAAGCACTGGCAAGGGCTGGGCAGTACCGAGTAACAACCTCTTCCTTACTGATACATCCGGTCCCCCTACAAAGGTGCGGTGTCACAGCCTCTATTTGGTGCATTAAAAAATCTTCACGCACCAAAACCTCCCACAATTCCGCAACATCTTGAAACATCCGCTACGCTCCGACAGGGTTTTCCTACATCCCGCCCGATTGGCAAGGCCCTTGCTCTAGCCTGAGTATTGTCCATAGCTGGAAGTTTTCCGATGCTGGTGATTCACCGCAGAATCGACCCTCAACCCGTCTGGGTCGCCGAGTTGCACCTGACCTTCGAAGCGCGGAGCAAAAGCCGTTTGCGCTGTTTCAGTGCCGAGGGCGAAGACGTCGGGTTGTTTTTGGAGCGCGGTCAGCCGCCACTGTTTGATGGCGAGTGCCTGCAAGCCGAAGACGGCCGCATCGTCCGCGTCTGCGCCCGCCCCGAGCAATTGCTGCACGTCACCTGCGCCAATGCCTTCGAACTGACCCGGGCGGCTTATCACCTGGGTAATCGCCACGTTGCCTTGCAGGTAGGCGATGGCTGGTTGCGTCTGCTCGACGATTACGTGCTCAAAGCCATGCTCGAACAGCTGGGTGCACAGGTCGAAGCCATTGAAGCACCGTTCCAGCCGGAACACGGTGCCTACGGCGGCGGCCATCACCATTCCCGACACGGTGACGAAGACTTCAATTACGCGCCGAAACTCCATCAGTTCGGCGTACGCCTGTGAATCCGGCCTGGGCGCTGCTGCGCCTGGCCAGTCCGCAACTGCCGATTGGCGGCTACAGCTATTCGCAAGGCCTGGAAATGGCTGTGGATAACGGCCGCGTCAACAACCCGGACAGCGCCCGGCGCTGGATCAGCGATCAGTTGCTGCTCAACCTCGCCCGCTTCGAAGCGCCGTTGCTGCTCGCGCATTGCCAAGCCGCAGCGGACGAAAACTGGAGCGAGTTGCTGAGTCTCTGCGAAAGCCACCGCGCCAGCCGCGAGACGCGTGAACTGCATCTGGAAAGCCGGCAGATGGGCTATTCGTTGCAGCAGTTACTCAACGGCTTGCCGGAACTCGACACGCCGGCGCGCGACTTTCTTGAACAATGCAGCGAACCGCATCTGGCCCTGTGCTGGGCGCTGGCCGCGCGCGCCTGGGGCATCAGCGCGCAAGACGCCCTCGCTGCGTGGTTATGGAGCTGGCTGGAAAACCAGCTCGCCGTGTTGATGAAAACCCTTCCGCTGGGCCAGCAAGCCGCCCAGCGCCTGACCAGCGAACTGCTGCCGCTGCTGCAACAAGCGCAGCAGGACGCCAGCCGAATCAACCCCGACCACATGGGCAGCGCCGTGTTCGGCCTGTCCCTCGCGTGCATGGCCCATGAGCGCCAGTACAGCCGCCTCTTTCGCTCTTAGGAGAAACAACCATGAACACACAACCTCTGCGCGTCGGTATCGGCGGCCCGGTCGGTTCCGGCAAAACCGCGTTGACCCTGGCCCTGTGCCTGGCCTTGCGTGAGCGCTACAACCTCGCCGTGGTCACCAACGACATCTATACCCGCGAAGACGCCGATTTCCTCGTGCGCAACGAAGCCCTCGCACCGGAGCGGATCATCGGCGTGGAAACCGGTGGCTGCCCGCACACGGCGATCCGCGAAGACGCCTCGATCAACCTTGAAGCGGTCGATCAACTGAACCGGCGCTTTCCGGGCCTCGATCTGATTCTGGTGGAGTCCGGCGGTGACAACCTATCGGCGACCTTCAGCCCGGAACTGTCCGACCTGACCATCTACGTGATCGACGTATCGGCCGGCGACAAACTACCGCGCAAGGGCGGGCCGGGGATCTGCAAATCCGATCTGCTGGTGATCAACAAGATCGACCTCGCGCCGCTGGTGGGTGCGTCGCTGGAGATGATGGACAGCGACACAAAACGCATGCGTAACGGTAAGCCGTTCGTTTTCAGCAACCAAAAAACCGGTCAGGGCCTTGAGCAAATCATCGCCTTCATCGAACGCCAGGGCCTGCTGACCGCAGCCTGATTCACTGATTAACAAGGAAGCTTATCCATGACACTCAAACGTATTCTTGGCGCCGTGGCGCTGCTGCTGACGCCGGCGCTGGCTTTCGCTCACCCGGGGCATGGCGACAGCGGTTTGATCGCCGGCATAAGCCATCCGATCGGTGGCCTCGACCACTTGCTGGCGATGGTGGCGGTCGGTTTGTGGGCCGCGCAACAACAAGGGGCGGCGCGCTGGGCGCTGCCGTGCACGTTTGTCGGCACCATGCTGATTGGCGGCATGCTCGGGTTTGAAGGGCTGGAACTGCCGGCGCTGGAAAGCGGGATTGCGGCGTCGGTGTTGGCGCTGGGTCTGGCCGTGGCGCTGGCAGTGCGCCCGCCGTTAGTCATGGCGGTGGTGGCGACGGCGGTGTTTGCGCTGTTCCATGGTGTGGCGCATGGTTTGGAGCTGCCGGACATGAGCAGCCCTTGGGCGTATGCGGCGGGTTTCGTGGCTGCGACGGCTGCACTGCATGCAGCGGGTTATGCGGTGGTGCGTTTCCTGCCTCAGGCTGCGGCACCGTTGGTGCGCCTGGCGGGCGCGGCTTCGGCAGTGACTGGGGCCTGGTTGCTGGCCGGCTGATCTCTATCGCCTGAACTGCCCCTTTCGCGAGCAGGCTCGCTCCCACAGGTTTTGTGTACGCTGCAAATCCACTGTGGGAGCGAGCCTGCTCGCGAAGGCGGACTGACAGACACCACATCGCTCAGGCCGGTCTCTCTGCTACCATGTCGCGCAATCGCCCCAGCCGTGACGACGTCCGCCCATGCCCCACGCTTCCCGCTCCACCGCCCTGCCCGAATTGACCTCCCTGTTCGATGATGTGCAACAGCACTTCGTCAACGTGATCGTGCCCCTCTGGCAAGGCCCGGGCTGGAACGCCGACATGGCGCTGCCCTTTGAGGCGCTGGACGCCGAGCACCAACCGCTGCCACCGCAGCGCTACCGGGCAATGGCCTGCGCGCGGCAGTTGTATCTGTTTTCCAGTCTGATCGGGGTTGTGGATAACGCTGACGTACGCGCGGCGGCGCTGTTCCGCTCCTTGCAGCGGCACTTTCACGATGCCGAGCATGGCGGCTGGTTCTACAGCATCGACGCCCAAGGCAAACCGCTGGATCAGCGCAAGGATCTCTACACCCACGCCTTCATCCTGTTTGCCTGCGCGCATTACTGGGAAAAGTCCGGCGAACCGTTGGCTGAGTCGACGCTCAACGCGGCGCTGGAAATCATTGGCCGACGTTTTGCCACCGGCGATGGTTTGTACGAAGCGTGCCTGGAGCGCGACTGGATCACCCTGCAAACCGGTCCGCTGCAGAATCCGTTGATGCATTTGGCCGAAGCGTTTCTCGCCACCCTGGCGGTTCGCGAAGATGCCCGGACGCAGCAGGCATTGCTGGAGTTATGCACAGCCATGCACAAGCAGTTCGTCGATCCGCAATATGGCGTGTTGATGGAAAAACCGCTCGGGGCTGTGGATAACTGGTATGAGCCAGGGCATCAATTCGAATGGTATTTCCTGCTGGAATCGTCAGCGTTGCTGCGGGGTTCGAAACTGCACGCGGCGCTCGACCGGGCGTTTGCCTTCACCGAGCAATACGGTGTGGTGCAGCCATCCGGCGCGGTGCGGGCGATGCTCGATCTGGAAATGGACGGGCGCCCGCGAGACTCGACTCAGCGGATCTGGGCTCAGGCGGAATATCTACGCGCGCTGACCTTGCGTCAGGGCAGTGAAGCGGTGGTGCTGCGCCAGTTGCAGGCGTTGCAGCAGCGCTTTCTGCATACCGGTGGCTGGCATGAGTGTCGGGATGAATTGGGAGAGGTGAGCCGTAAGGACATGCCTTCGACTACGCCTTATCACTTGGCGACTTGTTACCACGGTCTGGCTGAATATCTTCGCTGACGGATAAATAGCTATCGCGAGCAGGCTCACTCCTACAGGGGAGCGCATTCCAAATGTAGGAGTGAGCCTGCTCGCGATTAGCCGTTATGCGGTCGCTAGGCGATCCACTTCTTGTCCCCGGTAAAGCTGATGGTCAACCAGCGCGCCGCATCCGGTTTGCCCAGCTTCGCCGAAATCTCTTCGCGTAACGCATCCAGCTGTCCGACATTGCTCAACGCATAATCCGCCGGCAACACCACGTGAATTTCGATAAACCGTGCCCGCCCGTGCTTCTGCACGTACGACACGTAATCGTCGAAACCATGCTCGGTTTTCGCCGCCTCCATCACTTGGCGCACCTGATCATCCAGTGTGTCCGGCGCGATCCCCAGCACATCGCGTAAGGCCGGGCCAAGGATCTTGAACGCCGGCGGCAACATGGTCAGCGCCAGCACGATCAGGATCAACGGGTCGACATACACCGCCCACTGACCATAACCCTGCGATTTCAACAGCAGCGCCGCAAGGAAACTGATCAACAAGCCCACGGATAGCATCGCGTCCACCAGCCAGCTGATGTTGTCGAACTGGATCAGGCTGGATTTGAGCTTGCGGTTACGCTGCCGGACGTAGAAGAAGTAGGCGAACTCGACAACGGTAAACACCGCCGCATAAATGATCACCAGGCCCAACTCGATCTCGCGGCCACCGTTGATGATGCCGAACACGCCGTTGAGGAACGCGTAGATCGCGATCAACATCAGGAAGCTGCCTTCGATCAGCAGCACCATCGGCTCCAGATGCCAGAAACCGAACTGGAAACGGTGATTGCTTTCCTTGGCGATCAGCTTGGCAGTGATCAGCATCAGAACTTTGATGAACGTTGCGATCAGCGAGAAAAAACCATCGAAAAGGATGGATTGCGAACCTGAAACAAAACCGGTGACGATCCCGGCAATCGCCACAGCCAACATCAGAATGGTCGATTGTTTGAGCAGTGCCTGCTCAGCTCGGTTACTCACTTTGACTCCTCGAAAACCTTGAAAACCGCGGGGTGCGGTTGGGTTGTTGCGAGGGGAGTTTACCTTATCGGGATTTATTGCCAGTTCTGGCCTCACGCTGGCAACCCAGCTCCCACAGGGTTATCGGTGCACACGAATCTTGTGAGCGACTCGGTACTTGTGGGAGCTGGCTTGCCAGCGATTGGCCGTGACGCGGTGTCAGGCCTTGTTCCGCTCAATGGCGAAACCCGCCCAAGTCTGGCTCACCGGCATCAACTCCAGGCTGTTGATGTTGATGTGCGCCGGCGCATTCATCACCCAGAAAATCGTCTCGGCAATGTCCTGCGGCTGGATCGGCTCGGCACCCGCATAAGTCGCGTTGTAACGCTCCTGATCACCAGCAAAGCGCACCAGCGAGAACTCGCTCTCACACAGACCCGGCTCGATGTTGCTGACCCGCACGCCCGTACCTTGCAAGTCGCAACGCAGGTTCAGCGAGAACTGTTTAACGAACGCCTTGGTCGCGCCATACACATGACTGCCCGGATACGGATAGTTGCCAGCGATGGAACCCAGGTTGACGATGCCGGCGCCACGGCCATGGGCGATCAGGCGCGGCAGCAGCAGGCGCGTGGCGTACATCAGGCCTTTGACGTTGGTGTCGACCATGGTGTCCCAATCGTCCAGATCGCACTTCGGCGCCGGGTCCACGCCCAGGGCTAAACCTGCGTTGTTGATCAGGCCACGCAGCTTGGCGAACGATGGTGGCAAGTTGGCAATTGCCTCCTCCATCGCCTTGCGATCACGCACATCGAGCACCAGGCCATGCACTTCGGTCTGCTTCGACAGCTCGGCGCACAGCGCATTGAGGCGTTCTTCACGACGACCGGTCAGCACCAGTTTCCAGCCAGCCTCGGCAAAACGGCGGGCACAGGCTTCACCAAATCCGGACGTCGCGCCGGTGATAAACAGGGTGTTGGACATCGTGTTCTCCTTGCTTCGGCCGCCAGGGCAGCCCTTGGAATAGAAAATCAGCAGGCAGCATGCCCGGCCCGGCACTCACGGGCAACTGCTACAAAGTGTACAAAAAACATCCAACCCCGCCGGCGCCACAGCCGCCGTGGCCTGTAGCCATGTGCACGCATGTTATCCACAGCCCCTTCCACAGTTTCCGGGGGCAACTGGAAATGCGCAAAGCCGCGCCACACAAGGCTTTGCGGGCGAAATAGAAAGTTTTTTGCTTGACCCTGAAGTGGCAGATGTGCGGGACATGGCATTTTGCACGACTGATCAGTCAGTACAGTGATTGCGCGAGGCCAGCAATTACGGCCCTCAGCGCAGTCTTTCCAGAGTTTAATCACAGACTTATCCACAGGATTGTTCACACGGAATGGCCGCTGAGGCATCACCCAGAAAAAGGTTGACAACGACGTCTTACGCTCCCGCAAAAACGCCTGATCAAAAAACAACCACACACGTGCAAGCCACGTTTTACAAGGCGTGCAGCCAGATACACCCACGTTATTCACAGCCAGCTCCACAGTAACCGGGGACAAGTCAAAACTGTGGAAAAACAGCCATTTGCAGCGTCTATATGTCGCGCTTTGACAGCTTGGGGAATTTGTTTTCCACAATTCTGGATTCTGGCGCAGATCAACTGTAGGAGTGAGCCTGCTCGCGATAGCGGTGTATCAGTCACCGGTGATGGCGAATGGGAAAACGCGATCGCGAGCAGGCTCACTCCTACAGGGAATTTGTGGTGGGTTTGAGATATAAAAAGCCCCGGGACTTGCGTCGCCGGGGCTGTGTTTGACGCTGGAAAAGTCAGTGCCCGCCCAGATAGGCGTTACGCACCTCCTCATTCACCAACAGCTCTTTACCCGTGCCCGTCAGGCGAATCTCGCCGTTGACCATCACATACGCCCGGTCAGACAGTTTCAGCGCATGGTTGGCGTTCTGCTCGACCAGAAAAATGGTCATGCCGGTTTTTGCCAGTTCGCGCAGGGTCGCGAAGATCTGCTTCACCACGATCGGCGCCAGGCCCAGGCTCGGCTCGTCGAGCAGCAACAGCTTTGGCCGGCTCATTAACGCGCGGGCAATCGCAAGCATCTGCTGCTCACCGCCGGACATGGTCATCGCCCGCTGGGTACGCCGCTCTTCCAGCCGTGGAAACAGCGTAAACATGCGCTGCATGTCCTCTTTGGCGTACTTGTCGCCAATCGGGATGGTGCCCATCAGCAGGTTTTCCTCGACGGTCATGTCGGGGAACACCCGCCGCCCTTCCGGCGACTGCGCAATGCCGTGGGAGGCGATGTAGTGAGAGGACTTCTGGGTGATGTCGACACCCTGATAAATGATCTGCCCGCCGGCCGCCCGTGGCTGGCCGAAGATCGACATGAGCAACGTTGATTTGCCGGCGCCGTTGGAGCCGATCAGGCTGACGGTTTCCCCTTCGTTGATCTGCAGCGAAACACCTTTGAGCGCCTGGATCGGCCCGTAGAACACGTCGAGGTCTTTGAGTTCGAGGATCGGTTGCGTCATACCAGCTCCTCCTCGTCGGCGCCCAGATAGGCGGCAATCACTTTCGGGTCGTTACGAATCGCTTCAGGCCCGCCTTCGGCGATGACGATGCCGTGGTCCAGCACCACGATGTGGTCGGAAATACTCATAACCATGCCCATGTCGTGTTCGATCAGCACCACGGTCAGATCGTGCTCATCGCGCAGCAGCCGGATCATCGCGCTCAGCGCTTCGGTTTCCTGAGGGTTGAGGCCAGCGGCCGGTTCGTCGAGGCAGATGATCTGCGGCCGCGTGCACATGGCCCGGGCAATCTCCAGACGGCGCTGCTGGCCGTAGGAAAGTTCACCGGCGAGACGGTTGGCACAGTCCACCAGATCGACCACTTCGAGCCAATAGAACGCAACATCCAGCGCATCGCTCTCCGCCTTGCGGTAGCCCTTGGTATTGAGGATGCCGGCGAGCATGTTGCGGTTGACCCACATGTGCTGGGCCACCAGCAGGTTTTCCAGCACCGACATTTCCTTGAACAGGCGAATGTTCTGGAAGGTCCGCGCCAGCCCCGCACGGTTCACCAGGTGCGTACCGCCGAACATCTTGTAGTACATGCGGCTGAGGAAAGATTTCGGCGAGACGAAATCGGTCGGTTTGAACGACTCGCCCAGCAACTGGATGACGTTGGTCTGCTGGCCGCGCACATTGAGTTCGATCTTGCCGCCGGTGGCTTTGTAGAACCCGGTCAGGCAGTTGAACACCGTGGTCTTGCCGGCGCCGTTGGGGCCGATCAGGGCGAAGATCGAGTTGCGTTTGACCTTCAGGCTGACATCGCTCAAGGCCTTGATGCCACCGAAATGCATCATCAGTTTTTCAACAGAGAGTACGACTTCACTCATGGCGCAGTCCTCTCATAGTGAATGGCACCTTTGCGTGGAGTGACCCCGGTACGGCTGATGCGGATCAGCCCGCGTGGTCGCCAGATCATCATCAACACCATCAGGATGCCGAACAGCAGCACGCGATATTCAGCGAAGCCGCGCAGCAGTTCCGGAGCGACGGTGAGCACGAACGCGGCGATTACCACGCCGATGGTCGAGCCCATGCCGCCGAGCACAACGATGGCAAGGATCAACGCTGATTCGAAGAAGGTAAACGAGGTCGGGTTGACAAAGCCTTGGTAGGTGGCGAAAAACACCCCGGCCAGACCTGCGGTCGATGCACCGATGGTGAACGCCGAGAGTTTGACCAGCACGTGGTTGAGCCCCATCGAGCGGCAGGCGATTTCATCTTCACGCAAGGCTTCCCAAGCGCGACCGACCGGCATTTTCACCAGCCGATGCTTGATGTACAGCACGGCCAATACCACGAGGAACAACACCGCGTAAATGAAGTAATACTTCACGTCCGGGTTGTAGGCGATGCCGAAGAACTCGTGAAACGGCACCCCGCCATCCTTCGCCCGTTTGCCGAACTCCAGACCGAAGAACGTCGGCAATGGCGCCGGCATGCCGTTCGGGCCGCCGGTCAGCGACAACCAGTTGTTGAGGACCAGGCGAATGATTTCACCAAAGCCCAGAGTCACGATTGCCAGATAGTCGCCGTGCAGACGCAACACCGGGAAACCGAGAATGCAACCGGCAAGACCGGCAGTGATCGCCGCCAGCGGCAACACCGTCCAGAAGCCCAGACCGAGGTATTGATAACCGAGCGCCAGACCGTAGGCACCGATGGCGTAAAACGCCACGTAACCCAAGTCGAGCAGACCGGCCAGACCGACCACGATGTTCAGCCCCAGCCCCAGCAACACGTAGATCAACCCAAGGATGACCACGCCGAGCAGATAGGAGTTGGAGACAAACGGAACAATGACCGCCAGCACAATCAGCAGCGGGATGATCCAGCGCAGCGAGGATTTGTGATCGGCAGGCAACACATGCACACCGGAACCGGTGCTTTCGAATCCGTCGAGAATTTTCAGGCCTTTGGGCGTTTGCAGGAACAGGCTGAGGGCAAAGCGGCCGATCATGACAATGCCGATGATCCAGGCCACGCGGGTCGGCTCGAGGTTGAAGCTGTAACCCTCGAGCACAACGCCGACAATCGGGCCGAAAACGATCAGGGCAATCAGGCCGGCAAGAATCGCCTCAACCAGGCTTTTTTTGATATCGATGGATTTTTGAGTGGTTGAAGACATCGCTTACACCTTCGACACAAGAGGACGGCCCAACAGGCCCTGCGGCCGGAAGACCAGAACAAGTACGAGCAGCGAGAAGCTGAACACGTCTTTGTAGTCGGAGTTGACCAGACCGGAGAACAGCGACTCGGAAATGCCGAGGATGATCCCGCCGAGCATGGCCCCGGGCAGCGAACCGATCCCGCCAAGCACCGCCGCGGTGAACGCCTTGATGCCGATGATGAAGCCGGCATAGAAGTCGAAAGTGCCGTAGTTCATGGTGATCAGCACGCCGGCCAGCGCCGCCATGGCTGCACCGATGATGAACACATAGGAAATGACCCGGTCGGTGTTGATGCCGAGGATCGAAGCCATCTTGCGGTCTTGCTGGGTCGCACGGCACATGCGTCCGAGCTTGGTGTACTTGATGACGTAGGTCAGCAGGCCCATGCCGACGAACGCGGCTACCAGAATGAAGACTTTGGTGTAGGTCAGTTGCACGAAGCCGGTACCGACTTCGACACGCCATGCACCGCTCAGCAGGGTTGGCACGCCCTGTTGCTTGGCGCCTTGGGCGATCTGTGCGTAGTTCTGCAGGATCAGCGAGATACCGATGGCGCTGATCAACGGGGCCAGTCGGGTGGAGTTGCGCAGGGGTTTGTAAGCGACTCGCTCAATGACCCAGCCATACACCGCCGTGATCACGATGGTGAAAATCAGGGTGCCGAGCATCAGCAGCGGGAAGGATTCGATACCGAAGTAAGCCAGCAGAGCCAGACTGATTGCCGCCAGGTAAGCAGAAATCATGTAAACCTCGCCGTGGGCGAAGTTGATCATGCCGATGATGCCATAGACCATTGTGTAGCCGATGGCGATCAGGCCATAGACCGACCCGAGGGTCAGGCCGTTGACCAGTTGCTGCAGGAAAATACCATCCATAACGCAATCTCACGCAGTGAGAACCTGCACACCTGGGGTGTGCGGTTCTTCTAGGAAAAATACAGATTTACGTCGGAGCAATGTCAGCCACGATTCACCCGTCACCACCGCCCCCTGTAGGAGTGAGCCTGCTCGCGATAGCGGATTAACATTCAACACATGTGTTGCCTGTAACTCCGTCATCGCGAGCAGGCTCACTCCTACAAAGGAACCGTGGGATCAACTGATCGCGTCAGCCCTTACTTCTGTTTTTCCAGCTGGTGATATTTGCCGTCCTTGTCCCACTGGTAAACCACGTAGTCGGAGACTTTCAGGTCGCCCTTGGAATCCCAGGTTTTTTCGCCCATCACGGTTTTCACCGGATTTTTCTTCAGCCAGGCTGCGGCCTCTTCACCCTTGTTGGACTTCGCGCCGTTGAACGCGGCAGCCAGGGTCTGCACCGAAGCGTAGGCGTACAGGGTGTAGCCCTCAGGCTCAGTACCGGCCTTGCGGAAAGCGTCCACTACGGTCTTGCTCTCAGGCAACAGACGCGGGTCGGCGCCAAAGGTCATCAGCACGCCATCGGTGAATTGCGGACCACCGGCGGTGGTCACCAGTTCGTCAGTCACGATGCCGTCATCGGACATGAACTTGACGTCTTTCAGGCCTTGTTCACGCAGTTGGCGAACCAGCGGGCCGGCCTCCGGGTGCAGACCGCCGAAGTAGACGACGTCCGCGCCAGCGCCACGGATCTTGGTGACGATGGTGCTGAAGTCTTTCTCGCCACGGGTCAGGCCTTCGTATAGCACCGGCGTCACGCCGCGCTTGACCAGTTGTGCCTTGGTGGCATCCGCCAGGCCTTGGCCGTAGGTGTCCTTGTCGTGCAGCACAACGACTTTCTTGCCCTTGAGCACATCAACGATGTAGTCGCCGGCCACGATGCCTTGCTGGTCATCACGCCCGCACATACGGAACATGGCGCTGAGGCCACGTTCAGTGACTTGCGGGTTGGTCGAACCCGGAGTGATCGCGATGATCCCGGCTTCGTCATAGATTTCCGACGCTGGAATGGTCGAAGAAGAGCAGAAGTGACCGACCACGCCGGCGACTTTCTGGTTGGTGAGGTCCTTGGCGACCGTCACGGCCTGCTTCGGTTCGCAGGCGTCATCGCCCTTGACCAGTACGATCTTTTCCCCGTTGACGCCGCCCGCCGCGTTCACCGCGTCAGCCGCTGCCTGTGCACCCTTCATGTACTGCTCGCCAAATGCCGCGTTGGCGCCAGTCATTGGACCCGCTACACCGATTTTCACATCGGCTTGAGCAAACGCAGAAACACCCAACGCAGTAGCCACTGCGAGGGCCAGAAAGCCTTTCTTGTAAAACGTCTGGGACATGAGGTGGTGCTCCAAGGTTTTTTTTAGTTGGCACTGCGACTTCACTTCACTGAATGCTGAGAGCAAGGGCCGTGCCATCGGTTTTTTATTCTTCAAAAAGTCGCTGCTTTCTTGTTATTTCGACTGTTTCGTTCCCATTTTCATTGGGCGTGCAACCGTCTAAACCGCGGAAGGTGAAACCATTTATTTTTTCAGGCGCAACCCGCACGCGCCATCATTGCAACCGCGGCGCCAAACAACGTGCAACCAGCCTGTAACAGCGCGCGTCACCGAACTGCACACTGCTGGTGCGGGACTGCTACAACCCGCACCATTACAGGCTAGTCGCTGCATCGAAAAGCGCCGCTTCCGGCAACATATTTCAACACTCAAATCACGATGCGCAGGCACTGGCCCGCGTGATACAGAGAAAAACCGGCCTCGTACAGGCAACTGCGCAAGCCGACACCCGACAAGGGCTGCATCGGTGCGAAGGGAATCGGCAGGGCTTGTGAATTGCCGTTACACAGGTAGTCGGCAAAGGCTTTGCCGACTACGGTCCCGGTGGTGACCCCGCGACCGTTGTAGCCAGTGACGGCCACCAGTCCCGGCGCCGGTTCGAACAGGCGCATGAGGTGGTCGGGGGTGAACGCAATGCGCCCGGTCCAGGTGCACTCCCATTCGACCGCCTTCAGATTGGGGAAATAGTGCTGCTGCACGCGATCGGCCCAGGCCTTGAGAAACCACGTCGGTTTCTGATTGCCGTTGCCCAGGCTACCCAGCAATAACCGCCCTTCTTTGTCGCGGCGAATGCTGCTCAGTACCTGCCGTGTATCCCACGAGCCCTGCCCGCCCGGAAGAATTTCCTGAGCGGCGTCTTCGGTCAGCGGCACCGAAGCGACCTGATAGTAATAACCGGGGAAAAAGTTGCGCTTGAGTTCGGTCCAGTCGCCTTCGGTGTAGGCGTTGGAGGCGATGACCACTTGCTCGGCCAGCACGGATCCGTGCTCAGTCTGCACCGACCATTTCGCGCCCTGACGTTCAAGGCGAGTGACCGGTGAATGATCGAACATTTGCCCGCCAAGACTGATCACGGCATTGGCCAGCCCGGTGACGTAGGCCATCGGGTTGAGCGTACCGGCGCGACGATCGAGCAATGCGGCGGCAATCTTTTGCGTGCCGGTGGCTTGCTCGCAGGCCTTGCCGGTGAGCAATTCGACCGGTGCACCCCGGCGTTTCCATTGCTGTTCACGACTGCGCAGATCTGCTTCACCCTTGGCGTTGTGCGCCATGTGCAGCGTGCCTTCGCGGCGTAACTGGCAATCGATGTTGTACTTGTCCACAAGGCTGAAGACCAGCGCCGGCGCGGCCCCGAGCATGCGGTTGAGCTGACTGCCGACCGCTTCGCCAAACCCGGCTTCGATCTCGTCCGGTGGAATCCACATGCCGGCGTTGACCAGCCCGACGTTGCGCCCGGAGCCGCCGTGACCGGCGCGATGCGCTTCCAGCACGCAGACGCTTTTGCCTTTTTCCAACAGATGCAGCGCCGCCGACAACCCGGTGAACCCGGCGCCGATCACGCAGACATCGACCTTGATTTCGCCCTTGAGCGCCGAGTTATCCGGCCTTTGCGGCGTGAGTTTTTCCCACAGACATTCTTCGCGTAACGGCATTGCCAGACTCCAACAGAAACCTGCCAAACACAGTGCTGATCCTGTGGGAGCGAGCTTGCTCCGGGCGGCGTTCCGACGAAAGCGGCGTATCAGCCAACATCTAAGTCGACTGACTCACCGCATTCGCGAGCAGGCTCGCTCCCACAGGGGATCTCCATTTGATGGGAGCAGTCAGTCGAAGGTGATGCCCTGCGCCAGCGGCAACTCCAGCGAGTAGTTCACGGTGTTGGTCTGACGGCGCATGTAAGCGCGCCATGCGTCCGAGCCGGACTCACGACCACCACCGGTCTCTTTCTCGCCACCAAACGCACCGCCAATTTCGGCACCGCTCGGGCCGATGTTGACGTTGGCAATGCCACAATCGCTGCCAACCGCCGACATGAACTGCTCGGCTTCACGCACGTCAGTGGTGAAGATGCACGACGACAGACCTTGTGGCACGGCGTTGTTCAGGCGCAGCGCTTCCTGGAAATCGCTGTAACCGACCACGTACAGAATCGGTGCGAAGGTTTCGTTGCAGACCACGTCGCTCTGCTCCGGCATTTCAACGATGGCCGGCGAGACGTAGTAGGCGTTGGGGAACTGATCTTCGAGCTGACGCTTGCCGCCGAACACCCGGCCGCCCTCGCTCAATGCCTGCTCCAGCGCGTCCTGCATGTTTTCGAAGCTGTGCTTGTCGATCAGCGGACCGACCAGATTGCCTTCCAGCGGGTTGCCGATGCGCACTTTCGAGTACGCGGCTTTAAGGCGGGTGACGATCTCTTCCTTGACCGACTCATGGGCGATCAGACGACGTAACGTGGTGCAGCGCTGACCGGCAGTGCCGACGGCGCTGAACAGAATTGCACGCACCGCCATGTCGAGGTCGGCGCTTGGGCCGAGGATCATCGCGTTGTTGCCGCCCAGTTCCAGAATGCTGCGGGCAAAACGCGCGGCGACTTTCGGCGCCACTTCGCGGCCCATGCGCGTGCTGCCAGTGGCACTGATCAGCGCGACACGCGGGTCATCGACCAACGCTTCGCCGGCATCGCGGCCACCAATAATCACTTGGCAAAGGTTCGCCGGGGCATCGGTGAAGTTCTTCACCACGCGGTCGAACAGTGCCTGACAGGCCAGTGCGGTCAGCGGGGTTTTCTCCGACGGTTTCCACACCACCGGGTTGCCGCAGACCAGCGCCAGCGTGGTGTTCCACGCCCACACCGCCACCGGGAAGTTGAACGCGCTGATCACCCCGACCACGCCCAGCGGATGCCAGGTTTCACGCATGTGGTGGCCCGGACGCTCGGAGGCAATGGTCAAACCGTACAGCTGGCGGGACAAGCCGACGGCGAAATCGCAGATGTCGATCATCTCCTGCACTTCACCCAAGCCTTCCTGAGTGATCTTGCCGGCCTCCCAGGAAACCAGCTCGCCAAGATCAGCCTTGTATTCGCGCAGCACTTCACCGAATTGACGCACCAGCTCGCCGCGACGCGGGGCCGGCACCTTGCGCCACTGCTCGAACGCATGATCTGCGCGACTGATGTGCTGCTCGACTTCGGCCGGGCCTTCCCAGTTGACCGCGGCGATGCGGCTGCCGTCGATCGGCGAGTGCACCGGCACTTTGCCGTTCTGATAAAGGGCCGGGGTCACACCTAGACGATCAAGCAATGCGGCAACCATGGGTCACTCCTCAAACAAAAAACTGAATGTGTGCGGACGCTTTTTCGCGACCGGGCAGGCCTTTAGTTGTAGCGTCACAATGACGAGGCAACAAACGACCTTTACGCGAGATATCATTCCGTTTATTCATGCTGCGCACAGAAAGACAAGAAAAGGATCGGCCATGCTGAACAAACGCCACTTGCCCTCGATCACCGCGTTGCAGTGCTTCGAGGCCGTGACCCGGCACCTGAGTTTCACTCGCGCCGCTGAGGAGCTGAACCTGACCCAGAGTGCGGTGAGCAAACAGGTCGCGCAGCTTGAAGAGTTGTTGCAACACTTGTTGTTCCGCCGGGTGCGGCGGCGCTTGCAGATGACCCCGGCCGGGGATTTGTACCTGGTTGAAGTACGAAAAATCCTCTCGCAAGTGGAGATGTCGACGCATTACCTGCGTTCCTACGGCGGCGAAACCGAAGTCCTGCGTGTTTCTACACCCTCGACCTTCGGCGCCCGCTGGCTGGTGCCGCGCCTGAAAGGCTGGCGCTTGCGCCATCCGTCGATCCATCTGGATTTGTGCAACGAACAGGAGGCGGATGATCTGCTGCAAGGGCGCAGTGATCTGGCGTTCTACTTCGGTCAGGGCTCACGGCCCGGCACTGAATGCCTGAAGTTGTTCGGCGAAGAGCTGGTGCCGGTCTGCGCCCCGGGCAGCCTGCCGGACACGCCGTTCACTGATCCGACGCAACTCACCGATCTGGTGCTGCTGCAAAATGCCTCGCGCCCGCAGGCCTGGCACGACTGGTTCGACAGCCAGGGTTACCAGACCGAGCACAGCTACCACGGGCCGCGCTTCGAAACCTTTTATATGTGCATCCGTGCCGCGCAGGTCGGCTGTGGCGTGGCGTTGTTGCCGCGATTTCTGGTGGAAGAGGAATTGGCCGACGGCAAACTGGTCATTCCCTTTGAGCATGCCATGCCCAGCACTGATGCCTATTACCTGGCGTACCCGGAGCATGCGGCGGAAGTGCCGAAGGTGCGTGATTTTGTGAAGTGGATGCTCGAACAGATCGACAGCCCGGAAATTTGACTCGATTGAAAAATGTGGGAGCGAGCCTGCTCGCGAAGAGGCCGGCACATTCAGTATCAATGTTGACTGAAATGACGCCTTCGCGAGCAGGCTCGCTCCCACAAGGGTTCTGCGGTGATTTAAAAAACTGCTGGCAATCTTCGTCCCGGATATGCGCCACTAGCGCCATTGATTGAGACCGCGCCAGCGCGCGGCGCACCTGGAGACCCCGTTATGAGCGAGAGTGTGTTTGCCGATCGCATCGTGCAGAACCTGCTCGACACCGACTTCTACAAACTGACAATGATGCAGGCGGTGCTGCACAACTACCCCAACGTTGAAGTCGAATGGGAGTTTCGTTGCCGTAACAGCGAGGATCTGCGCCCGTATCTGGCCGAGATCCGCTACCAGATCGAGCGTCTGGCCGAGTTGAGCCTGAGCGCCGACCAACTGAGTTTCCTTGAGCGGATCAGTTTCCTCAAACCAGACTTCCTGCGTTTCCTCGGATTGTTCCGCTTCAACCTGCGCTATGTGCATACCGGTATCGAAAACGGCGAGTTGTTCATCCGCCTGCGTGGACCATGGCTGCACGTAATCCTCTACGAAGTGCCGTTGCTGGCGATCGTCAGCGAAGTACGCAACCGCTATCGCTATCGTGAAACAGTGCTTGAACAGGCCCGCGAGCAGCTCTATCGCAAATTCGACTGGCTGACCGCCAACGCTTCGGCCGATGAGTTATCGCAACTGCAAGTCGCCGATTTCGGCACCCGTCGACGCTTTTCGTATGGCGTGCAGGCTGAAGTGGTGAATGTACTCAAGCACGATTTCCCCGGACGTTTTGTCGGTACCAGCAACGTGCACCTGTCCCGCGAACTGGACATGAAACCGCTGGGTACCATGGCCCACGAATGGATCATGGCCCATCAACAACTCGGTCCACGGCTGATCGACAGCCAGATCGCCGCACTCGATTGCTGGGTCCGTGAATATCGCGGTTTACTGGGGATCGCGCTCACCGATTGCATCACCACCGATGCCTTCCTCGGCGATTTTGATCTGTTCTTCGCCAAGCTGTTCGATGGCCTGCGCCATGACTCCGGCGATCCTGTGGTGTGGGGCGAAAAATGCATCGCGCACTATCACAGGCTTGGCATCGACCCGATGAGCAAGACCCTGGTGTTCTCCGACAGCCTGACCCTGCCCAAGTCGCTGGAGATCTTCCGCGCGCTGCACGGTCGGATCAACGTCAGCTTCGGCATCGGCACCAACCTCACCTGTGACATTCCGGGTGTCGAACCGATGAGCATCGTGCTTAAAATGACTGCCTGCAACGGCCAACCGGTGGCGAAGATCTCCGACGAGCCAGGCAAGTCCCACTGCAAAGACCCGAATTTCGTCGCCTATTTGCGACACGTGTTCCAGGTTCCTGCCGATTCCAGTCTATCTAGCAAGGAGTGAATTCATGCAAGCCGTACAGCGTGAGATTGCGCAGCAGCTCAAGGTGCAACCGCCGTTCGCCGACTACAAGGCTCTGCAGGCCGAAGTCGCCCGGCGCATTACCTTTATTCAGGATTGCCTGGTCAATTCGGGGCTCAAGACACTGGTGCTGGGCATCAGCGGCGGCGTCGACTCGCTGACCGCAGGTCTCTTGGCCCAGCGCGCGATGCGTGAGCTGCGCGACAAGACCGGCGACAACAGCTACACATTCATCGCCGTGCGCCTGCCTTACGAAACCCAGTTCGACGAGCACGACGCCCAGGCTTCGGTGGATTTCATTGCCCCGGACGAACGCCACACGGTCAACATCGGCCCGGCGGTGAAATCGCTGGCCAGTGAAGTGGCGGCGTTTGAAGGCAAGCACGCGGTGTCGGTGGACTTTGTGCTCGGCAATACCAAGGCACGCATGCGCATGGTCGCCCAGTACACCATCGCCGGCGCGGCGCATGGTCTGGTGATCGGCACCGATCATGCGGCGGAAGCGGTGATGGGTTTCTTCACCAAGTTCGGTGACGGCGCCTGCGATCTGGCACCGCTCAGCGGTCTGGTGAAAAACCAGGTTCGGGCGATTGCGCGCAGCTTTGGTGCGCCGGAGTCGCTGGTCGAGAAAATCCCGACGGCGGATCTGGAAGACCTGTCGCCAGGGAAACCAGACGAAGCGTCCCACGGCGTGACCTATGCCGAGATCGATGCGTTCCTGCACGGCGAACCGGTGCGTCAGGAAGCGTTCGACATCATCGTTGCGACCTACAACAAAACTCATCACAAGCGTGTGATGCCGTTTGCGCCGTAAGTGCTGATGGCATGAAAAAGCCCGCTGAGGAGTGGTCCTCAGCGGGCTTTTCTTTGGCCCAGACATCAGTTGATGTCGATGGCCCCTTCGCGAGCAAGCTCGCTCCCACATTGACGGCGCGAACCTGTGGGAGCGAGCTTGCTCGCGAAGAACGATGACGCGATTGGCGTACTTACTTAACGGTAATCGTGCCTTTCATCATCGAGATGTGGCCAGGGAACGAGCAGAAGAAGCCGTATTTTTCAGCGGCGTTCAGCTTCGACACGTCGAAGGTCAGCGAATCGGTTTCTTTGGCGCCGATGATTTTGGTGTGGGCGATCACGCGAGCGTCGCCGTCTTTCAGGTAGTTCTTGTCGATGCCAGCGGCCAGACCGTCGGTAGCGATCGGCTGCATGTCAGCTTCTTTGCTGATCACCAGGTTATGGCCCATCACGTTCTTCGGCAGGCTGCCGGAGTGGGTCAGTTCGACGGTGAAGGTCTTGCAGCTCTTGTCGATCACGATTTCCTTGGTGTTGAAGGACATCTGATCGGTGGAGTCAACGGTGGTTTTGCACTCGGCAGCCATCAATTGGCTGCTGGCCAGCGCCAGCAGGGATACCGCAACAACTTTGGAAAACATGGTGAATCTCCAAGGCAGGGTTAACAAAAACACGAATGGTGGAAAGACTGCCTGAAATCTTCGCAAGTTCCTATGACTTGAGTCAAAAATTGTATACAACTTTCAGGCTATGACACTCATCGACACAATCTAACGGCCAGATTCCCCGGCCGGCCCTATGATCGGCGCATCTACTGAGACGGAGTGCCTGTCATGTTCTTTAACGGTCTGTTGTACAGTTTGCTCGCCGCCTACGCCTGTGGCGCCAGCGGTACCTTTGAATCGCCTGAACGCGAAGTTTAGGCCTTGGATCACGGCGTGCCAGCCATTACCCTGTGACGGATTGACCCAGGAGGAAGGCATGTCTCTGAAATCCGTATGTGTATTTTGCGGTGCCAATGCTGGCACTGATCCGGCTTACACCGAAGCCGCCATCGCCCTTGGCCGGGCCTTGGCTGAACGCAAGTTGACCCTGGTCTACGGCGGTGGTGCTGTGGGCTTGATGGGCATTGTCGCCGACGCCGCGCTGGCCGCTGGCGGTGAAGTGATCGGCATCATTCCGCAGAGCCTGATGGACAAGGAAATCGGTCACAAAAGCCTGACGCGCCTGGAAGTGGTCGATGGCATGCACGCGCGCAAGGCGCGCATGGCTGAGCTGAGTGATGCGTTTATCGCTCTGCCCGGTGGTCTCGGTACGCTGGAAGAGCTGTTCGAAGTCTGGACCTGGGGCCAGCTCGGCTACCACGGCAAACCACTGGGCCTGCTCGAAGTGAACGGTTTCTACAGCAAACTCACTGCATTTCTTGACCATATCGTCGGCGAAGGCTTCGTTCGCGCGCCACACCGTGACATGCTGCAAGTGAGCGAATCGCCGCAAACACTGCTCGATGCCTTGGATAACTGGAAGCCGACCGTCACGCCCAAGTGGGTCGACCAAAAACCCGGCTAACTGCCGGGCACCGATACAGGGCAGAATACGCGCCGCTCAACCTCACCTTCGACCAAGAGGAACGCCCATGGCCAAACCCAATTACTCCTTCGCCAAACGTCAACGAGACCTGGCAAAGGAACAGAAGAAAGAGGAAAAGCTTCAGCGCAAGAAACAAACCGCTGAAGAAGCAGCACTGAACCCTGAGGGTGAAGTGGCAACGGAAGATGATGTTGATGCAACCCAAGCAACTGAAACACCGAAAGATCAGGCGCCCGACGCCTGAACCCCACCGGGTTTGATCATCGAATCAGACCCTGCGGATTTGTGACGGGGCTGGCGGTTTCACTGCCGGCCCTCGCAGCCTTCCATTCCCAAGTGCACCCAATTCCCATGTGGGAGCGAGCCTGCTCGCGAAAGCGGTGTATCAGCCACATGTAAGTTGACTGACCTGACGCTATCGCGAGCAGGCTCACTCCTACAGTTTGATCTGCGTTAATCCAGGGGCATCACGGTAACGCGGACTTCCGGGTCGTGATTGCCACCGCCAAGAATCACCCCGCGCAGCGGCGAAACATCCGAGAAGTCCCGCCCCCACGCCAGCGTGATGTGTTCCAGCGCCGGCCGCACATTGTTGGTCGGATCAAAATCCACCCAGCCCAGCACCGGACAAAAAACTGAAACCCAGGCATGCGAAGCATCAGCACCGATCAAGCGTGGTTGTCCTGGTGGCGGCTGCGTCAGCAGGTAACCACTGATATATCGCGCCGCCAGCCCTCGCGAACGCACGCAGGCCAACAGCAAGTGCGCGAAGTCCTGACACACCCCGCGTCGCCGCTCCAGCACTTCCACCAAGGGCGTCGCCACTTGGGTCGCCTCGGCATCGAAGGTGAATTCGCTGAAGATCTTCTGCATCAAGTCCTGCACACCCAACAGCAACGGGCGGCCCGCCGGGAAGCAGCTTTGCGAGAACTCGACGAAGCTGCGCTTCAAATGCACGTAGGGTGACTGGAACCGGTAACGGCAGGCTTCGAGCAACTCAGCGGCCAACGGCTGACTGCTGTAGCTCAGCGCATCGCGGGTCAACTCCCAGGCGGGTGACTGATTGAAATCCAGCGTCGGCCGCGCCAGCACTTCAACGGTGAGTTGTGCATTGACCTGCAATTCGTCATGCGGCCGCTCAAAGGCCAGTCGGGTCAACGGATTGCCGAATACATCCAGCTCATCGCGCCGCGCTGTCGGGTCCGGGCTGATGAGCAATTGCTGTTCGGTACAGCGCTGCCAGGCACATTCACGCGGCCACAAGTGCGCCAGTTGTTGCGCCAGGGATACCGGGCTGTCGTAGTGGTAACAGGTGTCGTGGAAGATCTGGTATCGAGCATTCATCAGACGGACACCGTGCGTTGGCTGACGTCATCGACATGGGCGAAATGGCGCAGGGCCAGACGATCCGAGACCTGACCACTGGCGTCGGCAATGTCCTGCAGGAGATCCGCCAGACCATTGAGCGCCGCTCGTACGCTGGTCTCACCGAACAACGGATTCTCCAGACAGCCCAGATCGAATCGCGCCAGACGCTCGACCAGTTGTGGCAGCCACGCTTCCCGTGGCACACCGAAATCATCGTTCAAACGCTTCAACGTGCGGGTCACCAGTTTCAATTGAAACAACACCGCGTGCGGGTTTTGCTCATCAAGCAACAACAGGTCGAGCACCGGAATCAGCTGCGCCACCGCCAGATAACGTGAGCGATAGGTGATGCTGCTGTTGCCCAGCTCCAGCAGCCACTCCAGACCCGCCTGATCGAACGCTCCGGCGCCACGCAGAAAAGCCGCAAGGCTGCTGCTGAGAAACTGCAGCCGCTCGATGCGTCGGCCGATCATCAGAAAGCGCCAGCCCTCGTCCCGGGTCATGTCGTCGAGGGCAAAACCTGACAGCGCCGCCAGCGACATCACCAAGCGGTTGAGGAAATCCAGCAGTTCGCCGAAGTCGGGTTCCTCCGTGTCCAGCTCCATTGCTTCACGCTGCAACTCCACCAGCGCCTGCCAGTTCTCCCGCGAGAGCTTGCCGCGTACCTGCGAGGCCGCCCACTGCAAGCGTTGCAGGTTGGATCGCAGACTGAACGACCAGTCCTCGCCGAGCAGTGCTGCGAGCAAGCGCTCCGGCAATTCGCCTTCGTCCGGTAACAGCGTCAGTCGCTCACCGAGATCGACCGCCGCCTGTAGCGCTTGCGGGTCATCGCCATCGACATACCGCGCGAGCACGATCCGCAGCAGCCGTGCACTGTCATCACAGCGTTCGCAGTAACGGCCGAACCAGAACAGGTTTTCCACTACCCGTGAGGGCAGGTACGGGTCGCGCCGTACCAGATCGTGGACGCCGACGTTGCGTTGAGTCTTCCACTGTTCGCCGCTGGGCGGACGATCGCCCAATACCCAAGTGTCTTTGCTCGCCCCGCCGCGCTGCATCGACACCACTTCGGCATCGGCATCGGCGGCCACCCGGGTCAGGCCACCGGGCAGCACGCGATAATCCTCGCCACTGGCCACCGCGTACATGCGCATGCCGATCGCACGCGGTTGCAGTTGACCGTTTTCGGCCTGCCAGATGGGCGCATGCGACAGCTGCGCCAATTCTTGCGCGACGTAGGCGTAAGGGCGCGCCTGCATGCGCTCGGCAAGCGCCTGACGCTGCTTTTCACTCAGATCACGGCCAAACACAGGTGTGAAGCTTTGTGAGGGGAAGGCTGGCTTGATCAGCAGCTCGGGAAGTTTTTCCAGGGCTTGCGCCAATACCGGCGCCTCGCCGCACCACCACGTCGCGATCGACGGCAGAAGCAGGTCTTCGCCGAACAGGAATTGATTGATCTTCGGCAGAAACCCGAGCAGTCCCGGTGACTCCAGCACGCCACTGCCCAGCGCGTTGGCGACCAGTACGCGGCCCTGACGCACCGCTTCGAGCAGCCCGGGCACGCCGAGCGCAGAGTCTGTGCGCAGCTCCAGAGGATCACAGAAGTCGTCGTCGAGACGGCGCATGATCGCGTGTACCCGACGCAGGCCACTGAGGGTTTTCAGATAGACCGTGGCGTCGCGCACCGTCAGGTCTCCGCCCTCGACCAACGGGTAACCGAGCTGGCGAGCCAGATACAAATGCTCGAAATAGCTTTCGTTGAAACGCCCCGGCGTGAGCAGCACCACCAGCGGTGCGTCATCGTCACACGGTGCCTGTCGCGCGAGGGTTTCCTGCAACGTGCGGAAAAACCCGGCCAGATGCTGCACCTTCAGATCCCGGTACAACTCGGGAAAGGCGCGCGACACAATGGTGCGGTTTTCCAGGGCATACCCGGCGCCCGAAGGCGCTTGTGTGCGATCGGCGGTCACCCACCAACGCCCATCCGGCGTGCGCGCCAGATCCACCGCGTACAGATGCAGGAAGGCGTTTTCCGGGGGAACGATGCCCTGACAGGGCCAGAGAAAATTGTTGTGCCCGAAGACCAGTTCAGCCGGCAACAGGCCTTCGCTGATCAAGCGCTGCGGCCCGTACAAATCCGCCAGCACGGCGTTGAGCAGTCGCGCGCGCTGAGCGATGCCTGCCGACAATTGCCGCCATTCATCCGCCGCAATCACATGCGGCAGCAGATCCAGCTCCCACGGGCGATCCGCGCCTTTCGGGTCGGCATAAACGTTATAAGTAACGCCGTTTTCCTGAATCTGCCGCGCCAGCAAGGCTTGCCGCTGCACCAGTTGTGCCGGCGTGCTGCGCTGCAACTGATCGAACAGCCGCTGCCAATGCGGGCGCACCGCGCCACTGCCGTCGAGCAGTTCGTGATAAGTGCCCGCCGTAAGCGGGTAGCGGTCTAGCAGGTCAGGCATGGAAAGCTCGGCAGACAGCAAGGAACGGTCAGACTAACGCAGGCACATGACGCGCGGATATACGAAAAATCCGCGTGTCGCGTAGGCCTTAGAAACGTCGCAAATCGATTGTCATCGGTAGCTCGTCACTGATTTCTACGTTCGGTATCGGAAGTTTCCCCGGCGTGTGTCCGACGCGGAAGAACCGCGCCATCCGCCTGCTCTCCGCTTCGTTGGCGTTGACCGGCAACGTCTCGTAATTGCGCCCGCCCGGATGCGCGACATGGTACTGACAACCGCCCAGCGAGCGGCCCATCCAGGTGTCGAGCAAGTCGAACACCAGCGGTGCGTGCACGGGTATGGTCGGTTGCAGGCAGTTGGCCGGTTGCCACGCGCGATAACGCACACCGGCAACGAACTCGCCCACCCGCCCGGTAGGGTGCAACGGTACCGCGACACCATTGCAGGTCAGCAGATAGCGCTGCGGCGGCAGCCCTTTGAGTTTGACCTGCAAGCGCTCCAGCGATGAATCGACGTAACGCACTGTGCCGCCTGCCGCACCCTCCTCGCCCAGAACATGCCACGGTTCCAGCGCCTGACGCAGCTCCAGTTCGATGCCATTGACGGCGTAATCGCCAACCTTGGGAAAACGAAACTCCATATGCGCGGCAAACCATTCCGCGCGCAGCGGGTAACCGGCGTTGTTGAGTTCGACGATGACGTCAGCGAAATCCTGCTCGATAAAGTGCGGCAGCAGGAAACGATCGTGCAGTTCGGTGCCCCAGCGCGCCAGTTTCGGTGGCGCATAAGGTTCGCGCCAGAACCGTGCGACCAGCGCCCGCAGCAACAACTGCTGAGCCAGGCTCATGCGCGCGTGGGGTGGCATTTCAAAGGCGCGCAGTTCCAGCAAGCCAAGACGCCCGGTGGCGCCGTCCGGCGAATAGAGTTTGTCGATGCAGAATTCGGCGCGGTGCGTGTTGCCGGTGACGTCGATCAGCAGGTTGCGCAGCAGTCGATCGACCAGCCATGGCGCGCACTCCTCGCCCGGTTCGGGCATCTGCGCAAAAGCGATTTCCAGTTCGTACAGCGCGTCATTGCGCGCCTCGTCGACACGCGGCGCCTGAGACGTCGGGCCGATAAAAAGTCCGGAAAACAGATAGGACAACGACGGATGGTTGTGCCAGTAACTGATCAGGCTGCGCAGCAGATCGGGGCGACGCAGAAACGGGGAGTCCGCCGGCGTCGCGCCACCGAGAACAAAATGGTTCCCGCCGCCGGTGCCAGTGTGCCGACCATCGATCATGAATTTCTCGGTGGTCAGCCGCGTCTGGCGCGCCTGTTCATAAAGAAACTCGGTGCGCTCGACCAGTTCGTCCCATGTCGCCGATGGCTGCACGTTGACCTCGATCACCCCCGGATCCGGAGTGATGCGCAAGTTGCTCAGGCGTGGATCGCTCGGCGGCTCGTAGCCTTCGAGCAACACCGGGCAATGCAGTTCTTCGGCGGTGGCCTCGATGGCCGCCACCAGTTCCAGATAATCCTCCACCCGCTCCAGCGGCGGCATGAACAGGTACAAACGCCCTTCACGCGCCTCGGCGCAGAACGCAGTGCGGGTCAGCCAATCGGCAGATTCGTCGATTTTCGGCACGCGCTCGTCAGTCGTCGCCGCTTCGCCCGGGCTGTTGAGCTGCGCGGGGTGTGGCAGCTCGGGGAAATCCTGATTCGGATCCTGTGGATGAATAAACGGATACTCGGCGGCCTTCACCCATGGCTGCGACCCCAGTGGCAGGCGATAGCCCAGCGGCGAATCCCCCGGGATCAAACGGCAATGCTCCTCACGCAGATACCAGCGCCCGCTCTGCCATTGGTCGCCCTTGGCCGTGCGCGCCAGCGGCAGCACCTGGCCGATCACCTTGTTCAGGCCCTGACTGAAGACCTTGCGCAGGCGTGCGCGCTCAAGCGGTTCTTCCAGACGCGAATCTTCGGCGCTGACATTGCTCGGCAATGTGCCCTCGCGCCAGAGGTAATAGAAATTGTCTTCGTAGGCCGGAAAGACAAAGCGTGCAGGCAGTTTCAGGCGTTCGGCGACACTGCCCAGAAAACGCCCGGCCAGTTCGCCATTGGCGCCGTAATCCTGCTGCTCATCGGCGATCAGCGCGTCGTTGTGCCAGATCGGCACGCCATCGCGCCGCCAATAGCAATTGAGCGACCAGCGCGGCAGTTGCTCGCCGGGATACCACTTGCCCTGACCAAAATGCACGAGGCCTTTCGGCGCGTAGTGCTTGCGCATGCGCTGGAACAGTTCGGCGGACAGTCGACGTTTATCGTCACCCAACGCAGCGGTGTTCCACTCGGCGCCGTCCGGGTCATCGATGGACACGAAAGTCGGCTCGCCGCCCATGGTCAGGCGCACATCATCCGCCAACAGGTCGGCATCGATCTGCCGACCGAGCGCCTGAATCGCCAGCCATTGCTCATCGGTATAGGGCTTGGTGACGCGCGGCGCCTCCCAGATCCGCTCCACCGACATTTCGTGGCTGAACTCACACTCGCAAGGCTCGACCAAGCCACTGATCGGCGCCGCCGAGGACGGATCGGGACTACACGCCAACGGGATATGCCCTTCGCCGGCAAACAGCCCTGACGTCGCATCCAGACCGATCCAGCCGGCGCCCGGCAGATACACCTCGCACCAGGCGTGCAGGTCGGTGAAATCCACTTCGGTGCCGGACGGGCCATCGAGGCTTTTCACATCGGCGGTCAGTTGAATCAGGTAGCCGGAGACGAATCGTGCTGCCAGGCCGAGGTTACGCAGCAGTTGCACCAGCAACCACGCCGAATCCCGGCAGGAACCCGAGGCGTGTTCGAGGGTGTGTTCCGGGGTCTGCACGCCCGGCTCCATGCGGATCAGATAGCCGATGTCTTCGCTCAGACGCTGATTGAGCGCCACCAGAAAATCCACCGCAGGCAATGGCGTGCGGTCGATGGCGTCCAGATAGGCTTTGAATTTGGGTGTCAGTGGCAGGGTTTCGAGGTACGGCGCCAGTTCCTTGCGCTCATCGGCTGCATAGGAGAAAGGGATTTTCTCGGCGTAGGGTTCGAGGAAAAAATCGAAGGGGTTGAACACGGCCATTTCGGCGAGCAGATCGACTTCGATGCGCAATTCATTGGTTTTCTCGGGGAACACCAGCCGCGCGAGATAGTTGCCCTGCGGGTCCTGCTGCCAGTTGATGAAATGCTGCTCGGGCGAGACTTTCAGCGCATACGACAGAATCCGCGTGCGGCTGTGGGCAGCCGGGCGCAGGCGAACGATCTGCGGGCCGAGTTCGACAGCGCGGTCGTAGCGGTAATGCGTGACGTGATGCAATGCGACATGAATCGACACGGCGTGCCTCCTGCGAGCCTAAGCGTATTCGAAAGCGCGCAAGACTTATGCCATGCAGAGGACTTGGGCGCTTTCCCGGAATGCTTAAGGCAGTACAGCACCAAAATCGGGCGGCGCGAGGAAATGGTTTGGCGAAGTTGCGCCTAAATGTGGCGAGCAGGTGTTGATAACGTGTTTGAGCTGGCCCCATCGCTGGCAAGCCAGCTCCCACAGGTTTCTCTGTCGCTCAGAGATCGGTGGCCACTAAAAAACCCTGTGGGAGCTGGCTTGCCAGCGATGTGGCCAGTTGAATCACCACATTTCCTGAGGCCTGAAATGCAAAACGCCAACCCGAAGGTTGGCGTTCTGTTCAACTAAAAAGCAACTTAGCGAGGTACGACCGGCTTGCGGGTCGGCTTCGGCCCTTTGCCTTTCGCGGCGTCCTTGCGTTCCTTGGCAGCCTGCTGGTTACGGGCAAACGCCGCAGCCTTGGCCTGTTCACGCTTGTCCCAGGGATTACCGCCATCACTGGCACGCGGCGGCAGGCCGGTGTGCTGAGTGAGAATCTTGGTGGTCTTCTCTTTGCCTTCCTTCGCCACTTTATGGCTGCCGGCTGGCGTCGAGTTCTTGCGACGGGCGCTCTGGTAGCTGTCGGTGGACGGCTGGTGGGTCGGAATCAATTGATCCTTACCCGAACCAATCAGATCAGCACGCCCCATGCGGATCAGCGCCTCACGCAGCATCGGCCAGCCTTTCGGATCGTGGTAACGCAAGAACGCCTTGTGCAGACGACGCTGCTCCTCGCTCTTGACGATGGTCACGCCGTCACTCTTGTAAGTGACCTTGCGCAGCGGGTTCTTGCCCGAGTGATACATGGCGGTGGCGGTGGCCATCGGCGACGGGTAGAACGCCTGCACCTGGTCGGCGCGGAAGCCGTTACCCTTGAGCCACAGCGCGAGGTTCATCATGTCTTCGTCGGTGGTGCCCGGGTGGGCGGCGATGAAGTACGGAATCAGGTACTGCTCTTTGCCCGCTTCCTTGGTGTACTTCTCGAACATGCGCTTGAACTTGTCATAGCTGCCAATGCCCGGTTTCATCATCTGGTTGAGCGGACCTTCCTCGGTGTGTTCCGGGGCGATCTTCAGGTAGCCACCGACGTGGTGGGTCACCAGCTCCTTGACGTACTCCGGCGACTCGACCGCGAGGTCGTAGCGCAGACCGGAGGCAATCAGAATCTTCTTCACACCCGGCAACGCACGGGCGCTGCGGTACAGCTGAATCAGCGACGAGTGGTCGGTATTCAGGTTCGGGCAGATGCCCGGGAACACGCAGGACGGCTTGCGGCACGCGGATTCGATTTCCGGCGTTTTGCAGGCGATGCGGTACATGTTCGCGGTCGGGCCGCCGAGGTCGGAAATGACGCCGGTGAAGCCTGGCACCTTGTCGCGGATCTCTTCGATTTCGCGAATGATCGACTCTTCGGAACGGTTCTGGATGATCCGGCCTTCGTGCTCGGTAATCGAGCAGAAAGTGCAGCCGCCGAAGCAGCCACGCATGATGTTCACGGAGAAACGGATCATGTCGTAGGCCGGGATCTTCTCCTTGCCATACGCCGGGTGCGGAACGCGCGCGTAGGGCATGCCGAACACGTAATCCATTTCTTCAGTGGTCATCGGAATCGGCGGCGGATTGAACCAGACGTCGACTTCGCCGTGCTTCTGCACCAGCGCGCGGGCGTTGCCCGGGTTGGTTTCGAGGTGCAGCACGCGGTTGGCGTGAGCATACAGAACGGCGTCGCCACGGACCTTTTCAACCGATGGCAGGCGGATCACGGTCTTGTCACGGGTCATGCGCGGGCTGGCCAGGATTTGTACGACCTTGGCTTCCTGCGGATCTTCGACCGGCCCCTTCTCCTGCTCGATGGCGCAGGCCTGGGTGTCCTGAGTGTTCACGTACGGGTTGATGATCTTGTCGACCTTGCCCGGACGGTCGATACGCGTCGAGTCGACTTCGTACCAGTCTTTCGGCGTGTCACGACGGATGAAGGCGGTACCGCGCACGTCGGTGATGTCTTCGATCTTGTGACCATAGGACAGACGCTGGGCGACTTCGACGATCGCGCGCTCGGCGTTGCCGTAGAGCAGGATGTCGGCGCTGGCGTCGATCAGGATCGAGTTACGCACGCGATCCTGCCAGTAATCGTAGTGGGCGATGCGGCGCAGCGAGGCTTCGATGCCGCCAAGTACGATCGGCACGTGCTTGTAGGCTTCCTTGCAGCGCTGGCTGTAAACCAGGCTCGCGCGGTCCGGACGCTTGCCGGCCATGCCGCCTGGCGTATAGGCGTCGTCGGAACGGATTTTCTTGTCCGCGGTGTAGCGGTTGATCATCGAGTCCATGTTGCCCGCTGCAACGCCGAAGAACAGGTTCGGCTCGCCGAGCTTCATGAAGTCGTCTTTGGACTGCCAGTTCGGCTGCGCAATGATCCCGACGCGGAAGCCCTGGGACTCCAGCAGCCGGCCAATGATCGCCATGCCGAACGACGGGTGATCGACGTAGGCATCACCGGTAACAATGATGATGTCGCACGAATCCCAGCCAAGCTGATCCATCTCCTCCCTGCTCATCGGCAGGAATGGCGCTGGTCCGAAACATTCGGCCCAATATTTTGGATAGTCAAATAACGGCTTGGCTGCTTGCATGTCGACGACCGGTGTTGAAGTGAAAAATCGCGGGCGCGGAATATAGCACAAATTTTGACCAATTCCGACGGCAATGGTCGGTTTCTCTTTCAGCCTTCGCGGTACACGGTTTACCCGACAACCGGCCACGAAAAATCGCCATTCAAATCACATACTCATCGGCCAGTGTTGACGCTGGCTGATGTGACAACCCTTCAAGGATGAAGAAATGTCACCAAAATTGCCCGCCAAAGGCACCGTTAAAAGCAATACCTCCACCCGTCTGCCTCACCCACCCGACGCGAGCAGACGCCCAGGCAATGCCTCACTTCATGATGTGGATGTGTCGACCCTGAGCCTGGGAGAACCAATAGATAGCACACACGGAGGCGGCGCCAGACACAGTGCCGTCTTTATCAGCCAGACAACGTCCGACTCCGCGACAGCTCTCCCGACTGAACGGCGGCCACTCGAGGATTTCTGGATAACCAGCAAAGCTGCGCTCCCTGCTCCAGACCCTCAAGGTTTTCGAACCGTCAAAGGCCGCCACTACGTCGATTTACCCGATGGACACAGCGTTCAAGTGGTACTCGACTCACAATCCGGCTTTCATCGGGCCCGGTTGGCGAGCGAACGGGATCCGTCAGGACCCTGGCTCGTACGCGACCACGACAGCAAACTCTGGAAACCGCTGGACGACTCGCCGGAAAAACTGCGAATTCGTTCAGCAGCGGATCTGGATCTGGAAATCGAAAGACTGACCAAGGTGCTGGATGAGTCTGATGAATACCTGAACAAGCTGAAGCACGATTGGCGCGCGCTCAAAGGAACAGAGGACGAAAGAAGCGCGATCGTGCGATACGAAGTCCAGGGCCACAAGCACCTGGCTCATCTGGAGAAGCTGGTTGCGTTTTACGCAACGGAGCAGCGGTCACTCGTCCGATACAAAGGCGTCCGCGCATACGAGATAGCTTGGCTCGATTTGCATAAAGACCAGCTCAAGACCTATTACAAAATCTCTACGATCAGTGAGTCGCGATGGCGATTGAGTGCACCGGCCAACACAATGCTCACCGATGAGCATTACCGAGCGATGGCAACTTATCTGAAGAATCGGCTGGTACTTTTGCGAAAGCGACAGATTGTCGGCGACGAAGTGCAGAAACTTTCAAGGAACCCGATAGCGGTACTTGAGCAACTGGGTTACCACCCAGCGGATATCCACAAAACCACCGCCGATTGGGTATTCGCAAAAAGCCAGGCAATGTCCGCGGCTCACTTTGCGCGTATACCTCAGTTGCTTTCGATGTCATTTCTAGAATTGGTGGACGCATTTGGCAATGTCGACAGCATTCCATCCGGAGTCCGTCTTTGCGCTTTGAGCCATTTAATCGATAAGTGCGGTTTGATCAAAAAGTCTTATGAAACGCTCGACATACAGCGCGACGCCATCCACTCCGCATCCCGTGAGGAAATAGTCGAAGTGATCAACACCTTCGAAATCGCTCTCGAAGAACGCTTCGATTTTTATTACCGAAAACTGCAAAGCGCCGCCTCCATACCGCGGTTGACGACGGCGATTGATTTCGACTTCCGTGCGGACCAACGCATGAGCGGGCGCCCGGCGATACCCGCAAAAATGTTTCAAAGCCCCGACGACCCGGGAGAAATACGCATCGGCCAAAAGCGGCGCACTGCCGAAGGCGAAGAGTTGATCGATGTGATGCACCCGCGTAACCCCGAAATGCTGCAGAAGACTTATCAACGTCGGAACGCGGAGTGGCGACATTTCGTGGTCAGCGAAGAAAAAAGCCTGGCGAAGCTGACACTCGAAGCGCGCCTGCTACTGGCAAGTACCGATGAACATTTGCGTACGGCCCATCACGCGAGAACGGTCGAGGATCTTCACTACAGCGCCCGCGAAGTCGATGACCTGCGCCTGCAGATCGAGCGCGCATCGAATCCGCTCACTGGCGATACAGCATTGCTCGTCCAACGGCTCAGTCAGGTCAGTGAGCGTCTGCGCAAAGCAGCTGTTGAAGTCCGCATTCACCGTTACAAGAACCAGTCCGTCCTCAGCGCCGATCAGGTTGCCTATCTGTTCGACCATAATCATCTGAGTGCCAAGCGGGTGCATACCCGACTAGAGCGAGGGGAAGGTCAACATAAAGAGTTTGTCGACGTCTATGCGCTGAATGACACGCTGACGGGCAAGCCGTTTTGCATCGCGCATTTCCACTATGAAAAAAAGAACAGCCCCGAGCTGGATTTCAAGCCACATGGGGGGCACCTGGAAACCATTGAACAAGCCGGGCCGGACGTTTTGTTCCTGCGCCAGGATGGGCAGCCCGGGCGTCCCCTCAAGGAGATCTGGCGCCTTACCCTCGACCAGCAAACAGCCGACAGCATTTTCTCGTTTGCCGTCTGAAGCTTTCGCAAAAAGTGTCTTTCCATAGCTTCTTCAAGGATGAAGAAATGTCACCGAAATCGCCCATCAGAGGCATCGTCACCGTCGATGTCCATCCACGCCACGGCACGCCCGTCATCAGGCGTTCACCGCATCAGATCGATCCTTCTGCGATCATGCCTGCGCGTGCAATACCGACGCCTGGCAGAACCACCACGGGCTCTGACCTGGACGTCATCGCCACGGCGCCACCGATTACGATCACCCCGTCTGCGGCCGTTGCTCCGACGCGCTTCGTGATCCAGGAACAATCACTCGAGCATTACCGGGTCAGTGCGCACGTCACACTGCCGGAACCTGATGTCGAGGGTTTCAGGACATTCAAAGGACGCCGCTATGTCGATGTGCCGGGCGGCGGGATCGTACAAGTCGTGGTGGACGCGCAAACGGGTCAGTACCGGGCAAGGCTGCCGAACGAGCTGAATGCTTCCGGGCCGACGCTTGTGCGCGATGCCGAAAGCCGTCTCTGGCATGCACCGAAGGCCTTCGAATCCATCACCTTTCCCTTGTCCGCCAGTCGCCTGCAAACCTTCGCGATCGACCTGGACTTCAGCACAGCAGAACCTGGCCAGGATGGGTTGCACCGGTACAACGGCAAACTCTATGTCGTTATGGCAGAACAGACTTATCAGGCCCTGCATGATCTTGACGCTTCCTCGCCGGCAACCGCGGTGATGCGCATCGTCCACCCCGAAGATCCGGTGGCAGCCGATCCCGCCAATATTTATATCGGCACCCGTCCGGGCAGATCGGAGCCCATCGTCTTTGACGAGCGTCACGGTTGGCTGGGAACGCTTGTGGGCGGTGCGGGGGGTATGCGCCGAACAACGAAACCGACAGAAGCCATGCGCGCAGCTGACCTGATTTTCGAGCTACAGACACTGGATCTGGAATTCGATCATGCGATGGCAACCGGTGAACAGCTGCAAGCACGCTGGCGAGCCCTGAAAGACACCGATGGCGAGCGAGACGTACTGGAACAGCTCGAACGACACCATCAATGGGAGCTGTCGATACTCGAAAAAACACTCAACCTGCACACCGAACAAAAGGAGCGGATCATTGCAGTCAGAGGCCGCGCAGCATACCGCGACAAGATCATCATGCTGCACAAAGGGCGATTGCTGACGTACAACCAGTTCATGATCGCCAATGACTCGCGCAAGTTGCTCGACGGGCCGATATTCGGCGGCCCGGACTCCGACCATGCATCGGTTGCCGAGCACCTGTCGAGCAAACTGGTGCTCATGCGACAGCGTCAGGTCATTGCCGATGAACTGGCGAACACCTGGCGCTTGCCGCAGAGCGAGTTGAATGACATCGCGTTCGAGCCGATGGATCTGCACGACACTGTAGCCTTCTGGGTCTACGCGAAAAGCAGACTGTTCGTCGATACGGAGGCTGAAGTCGACGTCAATAATGCCAATGCCCGATACCTCGCGTTCTGTTTCGGTGAAGTCACGTTTGCCTTCCGTGCGCTCGACCGTATTCCTGTGCAGGCGCGCATCCCGGTACTGAGCGACCTGCTCGATCAGGCGTCCGCAATCAGGGTGTCATATGAACATCTGCAACTGCCGCCCGGCGCGCAACATAGCCGTTCACGCGCAGAAATCCTCGAAGCCATCCGCACCTTCGAGGGAACGCTGGACGAGCACTTGAACCGCTTTCACCGTGAGCAGGAAAACACCTCGGCGCTACCGCCCCATGAGCAACCGATTGATTTCGATTTTATCCCTGCGCAAAGCAAGAACCAGCCGGCCGCTGCACCGCGCAAAATGTTTCGCAGCAAACACCACGGGGTCTACAAGATCCGCGTCGGCCGGCCACGTCGAACGGCGGCGGGCGAAGATCTGATCGACGTGATGAACCCTCATGACCCCACAAAAATCGTGCAAACCTACGAGCGCAGGGAAGGCGAGTGGCGCCGCCAGATTGCCCGACAGGAAAGAAATCTGACGACATTGGTCACTCAGGCCGGGCAATTACAGGAACAAACCGAAGCCCATTTGAATACCGCCTGGAGCGATGAGAGAGCGAAACGCAACGCCACCAGCATCGTCGAATTCCTCACCGAACGGGCAGACGACCTCGACGACTTCGCCCGCCAGATTGAACAGGCGCCGAATCCCGGCGCCAGCGATACGGCCACTCTGCTTCAGCGCCTGAAACGCGACAGTCAGCGCCTGCTCAATGAAAGCGAAGCCATTCGCGTGCGGCTCTACAAGGACCCTGCCTTTCTGAGTGTTGATCGGGTGGCGTACCTGATCAGCCACGGACATCTCAGTGCCGTCAAAACCCATACCCGACTGCCATTGGGCAAAGGCAACAACAAAGACTTCCTCGACGTCTACACGCTGAACGACAGGCAAACCGGTACGACGCTGTGGCATGCCCATTTTCACTACGCGGAAAAACACAGCCCGGCGCTGAGCTTCACTGACAAGCGCGGCCACCTCAAGACCCTGGAGCAAAGCAGGCTCGGCACCTCTTCCCAACGCCGGGATGAGCAGGCTGGCCGGGCGCATGTCCGTATCTGGCGTGAAGACATCGACAGCAGGACGGCACAGCGAATTTTCGACCTAGCCTCATAACCTCGCCTGTCCCTGGCGGGCAGCGATATCGCGTGCGCAAGCACGCAAACCGACACCCGGCAAAAAATCACTTCGCGCAATTGCCGGGAACTCATTTTTCATGGATGAAAAAGCATGCCATTAAAACCGCCTGTGAAAGGCACTCATACCGTCGATGTCCACGTTCACCCGGACACCCCGCCGCACGGCAATGCATCGCGTCCGGCTCTCGGGACTCGTGCGGGTTTCGATTCGTCGACCTCTTTCGGCCATCCCTCGCACCCGGGCAGAATGTTCGCAGAGCCCGACCCCGATGCAATCAGACTCGCCCCGACCGTCACAGTGCACCGGGCCATTTCACCCGTTGCAACCCGTTCCCCCGACTTACAGCCGCTGGAGCACTACTGGCTCACGGCATCAGCACGATTGCCGGACGCCGACGCCGAAGGTTTCAGGACGCACAAGGGACGCCGATACGTTGACGTGCCAAAAGGTGGCATCGTCCTCGTAGGAGTGGATCCGGACACAGGCCTGCCTCGGGCCAGACTTGCCGGCGAATTGGTCGCCTCCGGGCCAATATTGATACGCGACACCGACAGCGGGTTATGGCATCCATCCAATGACGCTGACGTCTTTGCCGCACCATTGACCGAGGCCAGCCTTCAAGCTTTTCGCACCGAACTGGATTTCACCGCAGTCGAACCCGACAGTGACGGCATGTTTAACCACCATGGCAAACGCTATGTGGTCATCGACAACCATGCGTATCAGGCAATGCTTGATCCCGATGCTTCTACGCCGGGGCAGAAGGTGTGGCGCATCGTCAACTCCAACGACCCCGTGGCGAGCGATCCCGCCAACCTCTATCGCTCCAGCCGCAGCGGTGTCAGCCGTGCCATCACCCGTAATGAGGAGAACAACTGGGTGTTGGTCTCCACAGGCCTGAGAGGAGGCATGCGTCGGCGCGACCTGATTCAAGCCAACATGGCCATCCTGATGCAACGGTATGAGCCCTTTCAGCAAGCTCACGCAGCGCTGTCCGAATCGTCCGAGCGCTACAACACGCTGTGGGGTCAGGCACGCCCGCTACCTGATGGGAGTGCTGAAAAAAACGCGGCCCTGGTGGCTGTGGAGGTTCATCTTCTCAGGCACATAAAAAAGCAGACGGACTTTGTGCAGTCGATGATCGATGCCAGGGATTGGCTGCCCCTCGTGAAAGCCACCGGGTTATACAAGCAGGAATTACTCACGTTCCAGATTGAGCGCGTGGAGTATCTGAACAGGCTCATGGCTGTCATGGACTTACGTATCAGGCCCACGGCATCGGGGTTGGACGCCGAAAACTGTAAAAAAATAATCACCCATATGAACAAAAAACTGAAGCTTCTGGACGACCGCCAGGCGGTCATGGAACAGATCAGGAAAACCGACCCGGGCGCAGCCCCCGAACTCCTTGAACTCAGCCAACAGGTGCCTGGAACCGAGCGCATCAACTTCAACAAGCTGACGCTTTATGTCCATCTGTTCGCGGACACACCCGAGCACTCCCCCAGCATGACCATGCACTCGCTGGGGGCCATCGACCTGATCACGGGGGACCTGAAAAACGTTCCGGAGCGCGAACACCCGATGGCACTGGTGTTGGCCTTTGATCAAATCAGACATGACAGATACCGCTTTGAAACGCTGCTGGCTTCCGACCACCCGAAAGCGCAGTACATCAAAGAAATCATCGCCCTGATCGAGCCGATCGAGAAGCGGATCGAAAACCGCCTGACCGAGATCTATGAAACCTACGAACGCAATAACGAACTGCCCAGCCTCGATCAGGACATCGATTTCGATTTCATTCCCCCGCAGCCTGTCGATACCGAGACTGATCGACCCGCGTCGTCGAGAAAAATGTTCCGCACTCGCCAGCACGGCACATACCGGGTACTGGTCGGCGACACAGAAACCGCCGTGGACGGCAGCGTCACCATCAAGGTTCCTGACGTATTGCGCCCCGAGGCGCCACCCAAACACTACGAAAAAAGACAAGGTGAATGGCTACCCGTTCGTCCCGCCATTGCCAAAAAACCCAGGCACCAACTTATCAACAAGGCCAACCGGCTGTTAACCGGGGTTGATAAACACCTTGCCGAAGCAAGGATGAGAGAGCTCAAAAAAGATAATCCGACGGAAATTCTAGAGGACCTCGGAACCGCAACAGATAAGCTCGTCGAGCAGGCGCGACGCCTGGAAAACCATGAAACAACCGCCGGGGATATGGAGATCCAAGGCTTGGTCGACCGCCTGCGAACTGCGGCCGACACATTGACCAGGCAAGGCCAGACGGTGCTGGTGCGGATGTACAAGAACAGAGAGGTGCTGGACCTCATGCGCGTGAATTATCTGATGGATCAAGCCGAGCTCACGGTAAGCAAGACCGTTGATCGCAAGCCGTTGGGCAAAGGCAGGAGCAAGTCATTTCTGGACGTTTATTCGATCAGGGATCGCGCCAGTGGTGCGCCCTTGTGGGAAGCCCATTTTCACTATGACGACACTGCGTCCCTGAGCTTCAAAGTCGACGGCGGTCATTTGAAAACACTCGAACAGGGCCGGCGCGGCATCGAGTCCCAGCGCCGTGATGAACAGGCCGGATTGCCTCATGTGAAAATCTGGCGGGCAACCTTTGACGGCAAAACGGCGAGCAAAATATTCACACTCGCCAACGAGGTTGCCGTGCCCCCCGAGTAACCGCCACCGAGCACCGTTTTTATTGTTACGGATACATCAGGCAATGACGCCGAATCAGCCATCAGCTCCGGTTTATGGGGGCTGCTGAGCAAACTCAACAAGGATGGAAAGACATGCCCGTTAAATCGCCTCCCAAAGGCAGTGCCTCCGGTAATACCCACGTCCGACACCCTCTGTCGCCAGACGTGAACACCGTGCGCCCCGATGCGCCGCCGCGCTTAGGCTTCGAACTCCTACCCTCTGCCGACAATCCGCTGCGGTCGCTCGGCACCGCCACTGATTTGGATATCGAGGCGATCAGGCCGGCGCCGATCATCACGGTGCAACCCACCACCTTCACCGCTGACGCACTGCGGCCTGTTTATCAGCCGCTGGAGGATTACCGGCTTTCGCCAGCGCTCGGATTGTCGGCTGTCGACGCCGAGGGACTGCGGACTCACAAAGGGCGCCAATACGTCGATGTGGCCGGCGAGCGCATCGTACTGATCGGCAAAGACCCGGACACCGGCCTCTACCGGGCAAGGCTGCCGAGCGAGTCGAAGCCCTCCGGGCCGGTGATGTTGCGCGACCCGGGCACCGGTCTGTGGCATGAGCTGGACGACTTCGCGCCGGTCACCTTTGCATTGTCCAGCACACGTCTGGAAGACTTTCGTACAGCGCTGGACTTCGGCGACGCCGTACCCGACAGCGACGGCCTTCACCGATTCAACGATAAACTCTATGCGGTAATCGGCCACCACGGCTATCAGGTGCTGCACGATCTCGATGCATCGAGCCCACTGGCCGATGTGATGCGCATCGTCCGCTCCGAGGATCCCGTGGCCAGCGACAGTGACAACGTTTATGTCGCATCGCGCCCCGGCCGGTCAGAGCCGATTGTCTTCAATGCACAGGAAGGCTGGAGGGGCACCGAGGTTGGTGGTACGGGCGGGATGCTGCGCGGAGAGTCTGCGAGCTCTGCTCATCCGGGTCTGCTGGAGCGACTTTCCCACGCGGTCAATCAATTGAGGCCCCCGGAATCCCGCGCGCGAAAATTGTTCCCATCCCTCAACAACGAGGAGATCGCCACGCTTTTGCGTTCGCAGGGTGATGATGTACGCAGCTATTTGACCCGCCGCGAGGCCGAGTACAAGCATCTGAAGGTTGAACTCCTCGCTTGGCTCAAAAAGACTGCCTTACCCGGCGAAACCGAAAACCCTTCGGTGGTGCGCGCCGTGGAAGAAATAAAACGCTGCTGGAGACGGCAGACCGGGACGACGCTGAAGCTCGAACTTGGAGGAGCGATCATTGCGCCCCTCACCGCCGATTTCAGCCATGTGCGATCACTGCAGTTGACCGCCGTCACCTGGTCGGACACCGCCGACACATTCCTCGGTGGTTTTTCCGCGATCGAGCGTCTGGCGGTGACCCATTCAACGCTGGAAAAACTGCCTGCCCACGTCGCGCAGATGCCTGATCTGAGCGCGCTGGATCTGAGCGCTAACCGTATTCAACTCAATGCACCAATGGCCGCAATACTGAGCACGCTCGGCAAACTCCAAAGCCTTGACCTGTCCGGCAATCCGCTGGGCAAAACACCGGATTTCAGCAGCCTGTCCGAACTCAAGGAAGTGAATCTGAGCAACACGCAACTGGATCACTGGCCCGTCGGTTTACAGGATCAGACAGGGCTGGACATCATCGATTTGCGCAACAATCAGTTGCGTGAGATTGCGCCGGCCAATCTCAACCCGCCGAGCGATCAGCTCCTGAGCGTCGCACGCATCAACGCGGTCACGCTGATTGAAGGCAACCCCTTTCCGGCCAGCTACTGGCGCACACTCGAGGTGTACTGGCGACGTGTGATTGCCCAATACCCGGCAATGCGCACGGGCAATCGTGCCGACGCGTTCAGGCTCTACGGTGACATACCCGAAGTCGCGATGGTGCGGCGTATGTATCCCGACAAAGACCTGCAAGCCGCCAGAGAGTATCTGATTGGTCTGGGTGATGATGCAGAAACCGATATAGCCCGGCGCATACAGGATTTCGACGTGCTCGAAACGCAGCTGGCAACCTACATCGCCGACAGCCAACCCGGCACGTCCAGTGTCGTCGGTCCGCAAAAAATGAAGGCCGAGCTCGTCGCCAGAATAATCAAGGGCTGCTGGCTTCGCGAATCCGCAGGAGAACTGAAGCTGCCACCCATGTACGGACCCCTTCCAGCCGTGACAGTGGACTTCAGTCACGTCAGATTGCTCACTCTCGACTCAGTTGTCTGGACCGACACCGCTGACACACTACTGTCCAACTGCGCCAATCTGGAAAGCCTGACCATCGTCCGCTCCGGCATCGAGACGTTACCTGGCAAGGTTGCCGAAATGGACAAGCTGAGCCAGCTGAATCTGAACGCGAACCGACTGAAGCTGGATGAGCAAAGCGCTGCGGCACTGAGTGCGCTGCACCGTCTGAGCCAGATCGACTTATCCGACAACCCGCTGCAACTGCTGCCTGATTTCAGCCGCATGTCCGGGTTGCAAACCTTGAACTTGAAAAACACCGGGATCACTCAGTGGCCGACAGGTCTGCTCGACAAGGCCGAATTGACGCGCCTGGATTTACGCAACAATCGCTTGCGTGAAGTGCCGCAGGCCAACCTCAACCCAGCGCCCGAGGCGCTGTCAGTGGTCGCCCGGATCAACAATGTCACTCGCCTTGATGACAACGACTTCCCTTCCGCGTACTGGAGAAAATTCGACGCCTACTGGCGGCGCCTGAAGGAAACTCACCCCGAATTGATGGACCCGGCCGATGCCGCCGTATTCGATAGCGAGAACTCCCGAGCGCAGCGCTATCGAAACCTGTATCCGGCCAAAAGCATCAAAGAATGCAGGGATTTCATCTGGAATCATGACAAGGCGACCGTCGTACCCCACTTGCTCGCTCTGGAACAAGAATTTGATCTGCTGAAAAGTCAGCTCGACGACTGGGTGTTTTCCGGGGGAGGCAATCGGCTACGGTATGTTCGCGCCAATCAGCTACAGATCAACGCCATGACCCGCAATGACCGTACCGCCGCGCGGGATCGCATCATCCATTGCTGGCGGCGCGAAACGGCGCAGAAGCACGCCAACGACGGCACACCGATCGGTCTGGAACTGGACTTGAGCGGCCTGACTTTACCGACCCTGCCGGATCTGAGCATCGACTTCAGCCATGTCGGCTCACTCCGCTTGAGTGGCATGAACCTGACAGCTTCTCCGGAAGGTTTCCTCACCCGCTTTCGTCATGTGCGCTGGCTGGACATGTCGAACAACCGACTCAGGGATTTGCCTCCGGCCGTGGGCGAAATGCACGGGATGACACGCCTGTTTTTGCAGCACAACCAACTTGAACTCAACGCAGAAGCAGCACGGATACTGGCCGGGCGCACAACGCTCAGAGCGCTCTGGATAGACAACAACCCGCAACTCGGCGTGATACCGGATTTCAGTCAGATCACCGACATGCGCGAGGTCAATCTGGCGAACACCGGTATCAGCCAATGGCCAACCGGTCTGTTTGATCAACCCTTGCTGACCGGGATTGATCTGAGCAACAACCGGATCACGACGATTCCTGAGTTTGTGGCTGCACCGCCCCCTGAACGTCTGGCCCATTCGGTCCAGGTCAACAGTGGCACGCTGGTGAGTAACAATCCGTTGTCGGACGCCACGCCCCTACAGTTGCTCGCCTACCAGGAGCGACTGAGATTGGCCGGGACGCCTCTCAACCGAAGACCCAACCTGATCACAACGTCTGTCTCCGCGGTACGGCGCACCATGGCGACAGGAATCCTGGAACCGGACCCCCGCTGGACCGCTGGACTAACCGTCGAGCAGGCAACCGCCCGCACAGCTCAATGGCGCGCATTGCGTGAGCAGGAGGGCTCGGAAGGCTTTTTCAACATTCTCGCGAACCGCATCCACCACCGTGATTTCCGCCGCCAAGCCTGGGACGTGATCGACGTCATCAGCGAAAACAATCCGCAGTCGCGCAGCTTGCGCAGGGAGCTGTTCGATCGTGCGTGCGAAGCCGGCTGCACTGACCTCGCCGCTGCGACCTTCACCGACCTGCAAGTGCTGGCCATGACTCACAAGGCTCGCGTGCAGGCCAGACAAGATATGAATGGCGCGCCACTGGTGGAACTGTCCAACGGGTTGTTTCGGTTGAAGCACGTAGACGCCATCGCAGCGGCAGAGATCGCATCAAGCAGGGCAATCGTCAACGATTCCGCTACATCGCCGCAGCTGCAGAATACTCATCGCCTGCGGATACGCGATCCGCATGAAATGACCATGGCCTACCGTTTTGGTCTCAAGGATCGGCTGCAATTGCCGTTTCAGCCGCAGTCACTTTCCTTTATCGGCATGGCCGGCGTGACTCCGGCCATGCTGGATGTGGCTTATCAAAAGGTCATTGCATTGAATGGTTCGCCCGAAGAGTTTCAGGCGCTGGTATCGATGGATTTCTGGCAGGACTTCATCATTCACAAATACCAGGCGCAATTCGATGCGAGCCGCCAGCCGTTTCAGGACCGTCAGGAGGTTCTGGACGGTCAGTCGGCGCAACGCCTGCTGAGCGAGGCTCAATACAATTCACAAACCGATGATGTGACCGCGCAACTGGCGATTGTCGAAGCGACGTTGATTCAGACGCTGACGCGTCAGGAACTGCAGCCGCGAACATCCATTGAGGCGTCTTCTGCCAACTTCACGCCTGCGGATGAAACTCCGGGAGCGAGCGGCGCAACGGTGTAATCGATACAGCGTGATCGCAGGCCGAGCGACTTCGGCCTGCGGTCACTCGTCGTCGTCGAAGTTATAACTGCCCGGCGCGAGGTTTTCGAAGCGGGTGTACTTGCCGATGAACGCCAGACGGATAAAACCGATCGGGCCGTTACGCTGCTTGCCGATGATGATTTCGGCGATGCCCTTGTGCTCGGTTTCCGGGTGATACACCTCGTCGCGATAGACGAACATGATCACGTCGGCGTCCTGCTCGATCGCTCCGGATTCCCGGAGGTCGGAGTTGATCGGACGTTTGTTCGGCCGTTGCTCGAGGGAACGGTTGAGCTGGGACAGTGCCACCACCGGGCAGTTGAATTCCTTGGCCAGCGCTTTCAGGGAACGCGAGATTTCAGAAATCTCATTCGTTCGGTTGTCGCCGCCAGAACCTGGAATCTGCATCAGTTGCAGGTAGTCGATCATGATCAGACCGATCTCACCGTGTTCCCGCGCCAGACGCCGGGTACGCGCACGCATCTCAGACGGACTGATACCGGCGGTGTCGTCGATGAACAGCTTGCGGTCATTGAGCAGGTTGACCGCCGAGGTCAGGCGCGGCCAGTCGTCATCCTCCAACTGACCGGAACGCACCTTGGTCTGGTCGATCCGGCCGAGCGAGGAGAGCATACGCATGACCAGCGATTCGCCTGGCATTTCGAGGGAATACACCAGCACCGCCTTGTCGCTGCGCAGTACGGCGTTTTCCACCAGGTTCATCGCGAAGGTGGTTTTACCCATCGACGGACGACCGGCAACGATGATCAGGTCGGCCGGTTGCAGGCCGCTGGTTTTCTCGTCGAGGTCGGTGTAACCGGTAGACAGGCCGGTGATGGCGTTGTCGGTGTTGAACAAGGTGTCGATGCGGTCGATGGCCTTGGTCAGCAAGTCATTCACACCGACAGGGCCACCGGTTTTCGGCCGGGCCTCGGCAATCGCGAAGATCTGCCGCTCGGCTTCATCGAGGATCTCCTCGGCGGTGCGCCCTTCCGGGTTGAAAGCGCTGTCGGCAATCTCGGTGCTGATGCCGATCAGTTGGCGCAACGTCGCACGCTGGCGGACGATCTGCGCATAGGCCTTGATGTTGGCGACGGATGGCGTGTTTTTCGCCAGCTCGCCGAGGTAACCGAGGCCGCCGACTTGCGAGGTCTGACCTTCCTTGTCCAATTGCTCGGCAAGGGTCACGACATCGATCGGGGAGTTCTGATCGGCCAGTTTGGCGATCGCACGGAAGATCAGACGGTGGTCATGTCGATAGAAATCGCCGTCGGAGACTTGATCGAGCACACGTTCCCAGGCGTTGTTGTCCAGCATCAGACCACCGAGTACAGCCTGTTCGGCCTCGATGGAATGCGGCGGCACCTTCAGGGCAGCGGTTTGCAGATCGTATTGCTCGGGAGCGGAGATATCGTTCATGGCCACTTGTGTTGTTTGGAAAAACGAGGAGTTCAGAAAGACAAAGGGCACGACCTGTAAACAGGATCGTGCCCGATGTTAACCGTCTGGCGGACAAGCCGCCAGCCGATCAGTGTTGCTTAAGCTGCTACCACAACAACGCGTACGGTGGCTTCAACTTCGGCGTGCAGGTGCACAGCCACGTCGAATTCACCCACGTTGCGGATGGTGCCGTTCGGCAGACGAACTTCGCTTTTCGCAACTTCAACGCCGGAGGCGGTCAGTGCGTCAGCGATGTCGTGAGTACCGATCGAACCGAACAGCTTGCCTTCGTCGCCAGCGGTGGCAGTGATGGTCACTTCCAGCTCGGCCAGTTGGGCAGCACGGCTTTCAGCCGATGCTTTACGGTCTGCAGCAGCTTTTTCCAGCTCGGCACGACGCTCTTCGAACGCAGCGATGTTCGCTGGGGTCGCGGCGGTAGCTTTGCCGTAAGGCAGCAGGTAGTTACGACCGTAACCGGCCTTAACGTTTACTTTGTCACCCAGGTTGCCCAGGTTGGTGACTTTTTCCAGAAGGATCAGTTGCATGTGAAAATCCTCTAACTTTTAACCTTCACCGTTCGCGTTATCGGTGTCTTTCGACACGTGACGACCGCGAAAATCAATCAGGCTGTCGACAATGGCCAAAACCACGAGCAACGGATAGATCAGCTGCATGAACAACAGCAGCGTGACGTACAACCCCACCAGCCAGAAACCGGCCAGTCGCTTTTGCCCGACCAGCCCGTGAATCAGGGCAAGTCCGGCGAACACCAGCGGTACACTGCACAACGGCGTCAACATGGCCATCTGTGCACCGAGATTCGGGCCCAGAAGCATCAACGCCAGCAGCAACATCGCTGGCCCCAGCGGGATCCGGATGGCGCGAAACTCGCGACCAAAACCACCCGGGTTGTACAACAACGCCTGCCAATGCCGCCCGACAATCAGGCTCAGCACGCTGACGATCTGTAACAATGCCGCAATCAGTCCGGTCAGGACTGGTGCAATCAGGGACGCGAAACGCGCTTGCTCATCGACCGACAATTGCTTGTAGGTCTCACCGAGAAGCGCCGGCATGACCTTTATCAAGGCCTGCGCGAGCATCTCGATCTGGGCCGCAAACGCAGCCCCGAGCACCACTGAAAACACCACTCCAATCACTACGCTGACCAGCAGCGTGCGAACCCAGGACTCACTTGCACGCAAAACCAGCGCAAGTCCCGAAGACCCCAACAGCACCAGAAGCGCGCGTGGGTCATCGGCATACAGCCACCAGATCAAAGCCGGCAGCAGCCCCAGAGACAGAACACCCAGGGCGTCCGTCAGTCCGCGCCGCAGCAGCACAAGGCTCCCCGCGGCAGCACCCAACCAATACAACAACGGCAATGTTGCACATCCGGCCACCACGAGAGTGGCCTGCATACGGCCTCGCATGATGAACTCAGCTAAGGCACGCATGCATTCAATCCTTTGCTACTTGTCGACTGCCCGGTCTCAGCGGCCGTGGCTGTCGGTGTAGGCCAGCAGGGCCAGGAAGCGGGCGCGCTTGATAGCGGTGGCCAGCTGACGCTGATAACGAGCTTTGGTACCGGTGATGCGGCTTGGAACGATTTTGCCGGTCTCGGATACGTAGGCTTTCAGAGTGTTGAGATCTTTGTAATCGATCTCTTTCACGTCTTCAGCGGTGAAGCGGCAGAATTTACGACGACGGAAGAAACGTGCCATTTGATAGGCTCCTTAATAAGGTCCGTGGATTACTCGTCAGCGTTATCGCTGTTGTCGCTGTCATCACTATCGGTGCCTTCGGCGCCTTCGTGCTCAGGACGGTCGCGACGCTCACGGCGCTCACTGCGGTTTTCTTCAGCCTTGAGCATCTCGGACTGGCCGGTAACGGCTTCGTCGCGACGGATGACCAGGTTACGGATCACTGCATCGTTGTAGCGGAAGTTGTCTTCCAGCTCGGCCAGGGCCTTGCCAGTGCACTCAACGTTCAGCATCACGTAGTGAGCCTTGTGAACATTGTTGATTGCGTAGGCCAGTTGACGACGGCCCCAATCTTCCAGACGGTGGATTTTGCCGCCGTCTTCTTCGATCAGCTTGGTGTAACGCTCAACCATGCCGCCGACTTGCTCGCTCTGATCCGGGTGGACCAGAAAGATGATTTCGTAATGACGCATGAATGCTCCTTACGGGTTGTAGCCTGCCGCTCAAAAACGGTCAGACAAGGAGTGAATGACACTTATGGACTTGCTGGCGCGGGGCACATGCGTGCCTGCCGTCACAGCAAGGGGCGCAATTGTAGAGAAGGGATAGAAGAGGTGCAAGGCAATTGGTGATTATTTGAACAATCACCGATCTTCGCCTTCCCACAAAACAATGTAGGAGTGAGCCTGCTCGCGATGAGGGGGTAACATTCAACTTTGATGCTGAATGTTGCACCGCTATCGCGAGCAGGCTCACTCCTACAGGGGATTTGCAGCAGATCAGGATTTCTTGGTGGCTGCCTTGGCTTTGGCACCGCGCTGACGCTGGGCTTCGAACAGACACACGCCCGTCGCAACCGACACGTTCAGACTGCTGACGCTACCGGCCATCGGCAGCTTCACCAGATAGTCGCAGTGTTCGCGAGTCAGGCGACGCATGCCTTTGCCTTCGGCGCCCATGATCAGGATGGTCGGGCCAGTCAGATCCTGGTCGTAGATGCTGACCTCAGCCTCCCCCGCAGTACCGACAATCCACAGACCGCGCTGCTGAAGTTTTTCCAGGGTGCGAGCGAGGTTAGTCACGGCAACCAATGGAATTACTTCTGCCGCGCCGCAAGCGACTTTACGCACCACAGGCGTCAGAGTCGCCGACTTGTCTTTCGGCACAATCACCGCCAGCGCACCGGCGGCATCGGCCGAGCGCAGGCAAGCGCCGAGGTTGTGCGGATCGGTCACGCCGTCGAGCACCAGCAACAGTGGCGCGCCGTCAGTGCGATCAAGCAGCTCGTCGAGCATTGCTTCGCCCCAGACCTGACTCGGACTGACTTCCGCGACCACGCCCTGGTGAACACCTTCAACCCAGGCGTCCATTTCGCGACGTTCGGCCTGGCCGACCTGAACGCGATTTTCGTTAGCCAGTTCAACCAGGGTCTGCACGCGCGGATCGTTGCGGCTTTCCGCTAGCCAGATCTGCTTGACGCGCTTTGGATGGTGACGCAGCAACGCTTCTACCGCGTGAACGCCGTAGATTTTTTCCAACTGACTCATGACTTCGCCTTCGGTTTACGTGCCCCGCCACTTTTGGCTGGAGCCGAACCCGCTTTTGGCGGGCCTTTACGGTGTTTGCTCGGTTTGGCTGGCTTGCCGCCGGAGGCCTTTTCAGGCGCCGACCGTCCGGTCTTTCCCCCGGACGCCGCTTTACCACCGTTTTTGGCATCGGAAAGCAGCGCTTTCTTCATTTCACGGCTTTTGCGCAACTCGGCGTTTTTCGCCACGGCGTCGCTTGGGCGATAGGCTTCGGCAGCCTTTTCCTTGGCCGGACGGCGACCAGCAGTTTTCGCTGGAGCCGCTTCGGCTTTTTCCTTGGCGGCTGGCGCGGCGGTTTCAGCACCACGCTTTTTCCGACCGATCGGCGCACTGATGGTTTTTTCAGCCATCTCGAAGTCGATCTTGCGCTCGTCGAGGTCAACGCGCATCACGCGCACTTCAACGGTATCGCCAAGGCGGAAGCTGCGACCGGTGCGCTCGCCCGCCAGGCGGTGATGCACAGGATCGAAGTGGTAGTAGTCACCCGGTAGCGCAGTGACGTGCACCAGGCCTTCGACGTAGATATCGGTCAGCTCGACGAACAGGCCAAAACCGGTAACCGCGGTGATCACGCCCGGGAACGACTCGCCCACGCGGTCCTTCATGAACTCGCACTTGAGCCAGTTCACCACGTCGCGGGTCGCTTCGTCAGCACGGCGCTCGCTCATCGAGCACTGCTCGCCGAGTTGCTCCAGTGCTGCCTCGTCGTACGGATAGATGCGCGCCTTCGGAATGGTCATCGCGCCGGCACGACGAACGTGCGGGGTGTCCTGCTTCGAATGGATCACGCTGCGGATCGCGCGGTGCGTCAGCAGGTCCGGATAACGACGGATCGGCGAAGTGAAGTGGGTATACGCTTCGTAATTCAGACCGAAGTGGCCCTGATTGTCAGCGCTGTACACCGCTTGACTCAGCGAACGCAGCATCACGGTCTGGATCAGGTGGAAATCCGGACGATCCTTGATGCTCGCCAGCAGTGCCTGGTAGTCCTTCGGCGACGGGCCGTCCTTACCTTTGTGCAGGGACAGACCGAGCTCGCCGAGGAAGGCACGAAGTTTTTCCAGACGCTCCGGCGGCGGACCATCGTGGACGCGGTACAGCGCAGGAATTTCGTGCTTCTTGAGGAATTCGGCGGTGGCTACGTTGGCCGCCAGCATGCATTCCTCGATCAGCTTGTGCGCATCGTTGCGGGTGGTCGGACGGATTTCGGCGATCTTGCGCTCGGTACCGAAGATGATCCGGGTTTCCTGCGTTTCGAAATCGATCGCGCCACGTACGTGACGGGCAGCCAGCAGCACCTTGTACAGCGCATAAAGCTGTTTGAGGTGCGGCAGAACATCGTTGTATTCTCCACGAAGCTGACGCGCCTCGGTGATTTTCGGCGTTTCCAGCATCGCGCTGACTTTGTTGTACGTCAGACGAGCGTGGGAATGGATCACCGCTTCATAGAAGCAGTAGTCGGTCATTTCGCCAGACTTGGAGATGGTCATCTCGCAAACCATGGCCAGACGATCAACGTGCGGGTTCAGCGAGCACAGGCCGTTGGACAGTTGCTCAGGCAGCATCGGCACCACGCGCTCGGGGAAATACACCGAGTTGCCGCGTACTTGCGCTTCGTTGTCGAGTGCCGAACCGATCTTCACGTAGCTGGAAACGTCGGCAATCGCCACGTACAACTTCCAGCCGCCGGAGAACAGGCGCAGCTTGCCAGGTTTGGCTTCGCAATAAACTGCGTCATCGAAGTCGCGGGCATCTTCGCCGTCAATGGTGACGAACGGCAGATGGCGCAGGTCGACGCGCTTCTCTTTGTCTTTTTCTTCGACTTCCGGCTTGAGCTTGGCCGCCTCTTTCAGAACAGCCTCAGGCCAGACGTGCGGAATATCGTAGGTGCGCAGGGCAACGTCGATTTCCATGCCCGGCGCCATGTAGTTGCCGACCACTTCAACCACGTCGCCTTGCGGCTGGAAGCGCGGCGTCGGCCAGTGGGTGATTTTCACCTCGACGAACTGACCGATCTGCGCGTTGGCGTTGCGGCCCGGGGTGACCAGCACTTCTTGCTGAATCTTCGGATTGTCGGCAACGACGAAGCCGATGCCGCCTTCTTCAAAGTAGCGACCGACGATGGTTTCGTGAGCACGCGAGACAACTTCGACGATCACGCCTTCGCGGCGACCGCGACGGTCGAGACCGGAAACACGGGCCAGCGCACGGTCACCGTCGAATACCAGACGCATTTGCGCCGGGCTCATGAACAGGTCATCGCTGCCGTCGTCCGGCACCAGGAAGCCGAAACCGTCACGGTGACCGCTGATGCGACCGAGGATAAGGTCGAGCTTGTCGACCGGCGCGTACGTGCCACGACGGGTGTAGATCAGTTGAGCGTCGCGCTCCATGGCGCGCAGACGGCGGCGCAGGGCTTCGATCTGGTCTTCTGTGGTCAGACCAAACTCTTCGACCAGTTGCTCGCGGGCAGCAGGCGAACCCCGATCGGCGAGGTGCGCCAGGATCAGTTCGCGGCTAGGAATAGGGTTTTCATATTTTTCCGCTTCACGAGCGGCCTCGGGATCGAGGGACTGCCAATCGGCCATTAGAGAGTTTTCACCTTGTCTATATGCGGGTTAGTTTGGCATAGGCGCCATGAAACGGGAAATTTCCGAATCTATAAGGCCCAACAGAGGCCCTGTAGTGACGCTGGAAAGCCGTTTTGACCACCGCCGGTAAAAAAAATCATATTTTTTGCTGACAGGGGTTTACAGTTAAAAAGACGCTCCGTATAGTGCGCGCCATCGACGACGCACAGCGTTGCCGATACTGCCCAGATGGTGAAATTGGTAGACACGCCAGCTTCAGGTGCTGGTGACCTTACGGTCGTGGAAGTTCGAGTCTTCTTCTGGGCACCAATTTCGAGCTTGAGACTAGATCAGTTTCAAGGCTCACACAAAACCCGCGAAAGCGGGTTTTTTGCATTCTAAGCCCGGGTTTTCTTAAAACTGATTTATTAAAATTAAATCAGGGGTTTACAGATCAAAAGGCGCTCCGTATAGTGCGCCACATCAACAGCGGCAACGCTAGCGATGATTGCCCAGATGGTGAAATTGGTAGACACGCCAGCTTCAGGTGCTGGTGACCGCAAGGTCGTGGAAGTTCGAGTCTTCTTCTGGGCACCAATTCAAATTCAAGGTTACGGCCTTGAGTTTCACAGAAACCCGCGAAAGCGGGTTTTTGCGTTTCTGGCTTCCAGAAATTTATCCCTGCCCCGCCTATCAAAACGCCAACCCCACCGCAAGGCGCACTTGAGAAACAATATCGTTTATCATTGTTGCAAGTTTTTGCAATGCGACAGTGAGGAACCCTGCGAATGACGTTTCGAAATACCCTGCGCCGAGGCTTGACCATTACTCTCCTCGGCCTGGCGCTCGCCACTCCCCTCACCCAGGCTGCCGATGCGGTTTCCCTGACTCTCTACAATGGCCAGCACAAGGAAGTCGGCGACGCGATCGCCAAAGCCTTCGAAGCCAAGACCGGCATTCACGTCAACGTACGCAAAGGCAGCAGCAATCAGCTGGCCAGCCAGGTCATCGAAGAAGGCGATCGCTCTCCCGCCGACGTGATCTACACCGAAGAGTCGCCACCGCTGAACAATCTCGGCGAACTGGGCCTGCTGGCCAAGACCGATGACGCGACGCTGGCCGTTCTGCCGGAAAAATATGTCGCCGGTAACGGCACCTGGATCGGTGTGACAGCGCGGGTTCGCGTGGTCGCCTACAACCCGAAACTGGTCAATGAAAAAGACCTGCCGAAATCGGTGATGGAGTTCTCCGATCCGCAATGGCAAGGCAAAGTCGGTTTCGTACCAACCAGCGGCGCTTTCCAGGAACAAGCCGTCGCCATTATCAAGATGCACGGTCGCGATGCCGCCGAGGAATGGCTGACCGGCCTGCGCGCCTTCGGCAAGACCTACAGCAACAACATGGTCGCCCTTAAAGCTGTGGAAAACGGCGAAGTCGCTACCGTGCTGGTGAACAACTACTACTGGTTCGCACTGCAACGCGAGAAAGGCAAACTGGATTCGAAACTGCATTACTTCACCGGCGGCGACGTCGGCGGCTTGATCACCGTATCCAGCGCTGCCGTGCTGAAATCCAGCAAACATCCAAAAGAAGCCCAGCAATTCCTCGCCTACATGGCCAGCGAAGAAGGTCAGCGCGTGATCACTCAGACCACCGCCGAATACCCACTGCACAAAGGCATGGAGTCGGATCGCGGGCTCAAGCCGTTCAGCGAACTGGAAGCGCCGAACGTCACGCCAGCCGATCTGGGCAATGCCGAAGAAGCACTGGAACTGGAACGTGAAGTTGGCTTGAACTGATGGCCGCATCGTTATCCGCCCCCGCCGCGCGCGGGGGTTACGTACCAAAGCGCAAGCGACCATCGATCTGGCTGGTGCTGCCGGTATTGCTTTTGGTGGTGATGAGCCTGTTGCCGCTGGCCTACGTCGGACTGAAAGCCTGGCAGGCCGGTTGGGCCGAAGCGCTGCACTTGTTGTGGCGCCCGTATGTGTTCGGCCTGCTGCGCAACACCTTGGCGTTGATGGTCGGCGTGACCCTTACGTGTGGCGTGATCGGTCTGTCGCTGGCCTGGCTGCTGGAGCGGAGCAATTTGCCGGGACGACGTCTGTGGGGCGTGATTCTGTGCCTGCCGTTCGCGGTGCCGGCGTTTGTCAGCAGCTTCACCTGGGTTTCTTTGAGCGCGCAGTTCGAAGGCCTAGGCGGGGCGATTCTGGTGATGAGCCTGTCGAAATATCCGTTGATCTTCCTGCCTGTGGCGGCAACCCTGCGCAATCTTGATCCGTCCCTTGAAGAATCCGCCCGCACCCTCGGGCAGAATCGCTGGGGCGTGTTTTTTCGGGTTACGCTGCCGCTGCTCTGGCCATCACTGCTGGCCGGTTCGCTGTTGATTGCTTTGCACATGCTGGTGGAATTCGGCGCACTGTCGATCATCGGCCTGCAAACCTTCACCACAGCGATCTATCAGCAATTCGAACTGGAATTCAGCAACGCCAACGCGGCGATGCTTTCGGCCGTTTTGCTGGCGTTGTGTCTGGTGTTGTTGTGGCTGGAATTACACGTGCGCGGCAAGGGTCGACATGTGCGCACAGGTCAAGGCGCAGCGCGTCAGGCCGAGCAAGTTCGACTGGGGCCATGGGCCACGGCCGGTCAGTTGTATTGCCTGATGCTGGCGATTGTCGGCAGCGGGATTCCGCTGGGGATGTTGGCGTATTGGCTGGCTGTCGGTTCATCGGCAGCATTCCCGGTCGCAGCAATCACTGAAGCGCTGCTTTCTTCCTTGGCACTTTCTCTTGGCGGTGCGGCGCTGTGCCTGGTGCTGGCCGTGCCGGTCGGCTTGCTGGTGGTGCGCTACAAAGGCCAACTGGCGATTTGGGCCGAGCGCTTGCCGTATCTGCTGCATGCACTGCCAGGATTGGTGATTGCGTTGACGCTGGTGTATTTCGCCCTGCACTACGTGCCGGCGCTGTACCAGACGTCGGGGTTGCTGCTGATCGCTTATGCGCTGCTGTTTCTGCCACTGGCGCAGGCGCCGATCCGCACGGCTCTGAACAAAGCTGCGCCACAGCTGGAAGAGGCTGCGCGCACGCTGGGCGCTTCGTCGTTCACGGCGTTTTGCCGGGTGACGCTGCCGATCATCTTCCCGGCATTGGGCGCGGCGTTTGCGCTGGTGTTTCTGGATGCGATGAAGGAGTTGACGGCGACGTTGCTATTGAGCCCGACCGGGCTTAATACGCTGGCGACCGAGGTGTGGGCGCATACGGCGAACGTCGAGTTTGCGGCGGCGGCACCTTATGCAGCGTTGTTGATTCTGGTTTCAGGGCTGCCTGTATATCTGCTGACGACGCGGATGTATCTGAGCCGCTGATACCGCTTTCGCGAGCAGACTCGCTCCCACAATGATTGTTGGCGAACACAAAATTTGTGTACACCCTCAAAGCTGTGGGAGCGAGCCTGCTCGCGAAGAGGACCGATCAGACAACATCAAGCCCTGAACTGCCCCAGGCTCGCCTTGAGTTGCGCAGCCAATCCATCCAGCACCTTACCACTGGCCGTGGTTTCCACCACCGCCTGCGCCGCTTTCTCGGCCTGGGCATGAATCGTCTCGACCCGCCCGCGCACCGCTTGTGCACCTTGCGCTTGATGGGCCGCAGCCTGCGTCGCCAGGCCAATCGCCGCATGCACCTGCTCGACCGACGTCTGCACCGATTGCTGCAACCGCGCACTGTCGCGCAACACCAGCAAACCTTCGCTGGCCTGGCGCCCGGCCTGACCGATCGCCTCGACAGCCTCACGTGCGCCCTGCTGTAGAGCGACGATGTGCGCCTGAATGTCGCCGGTAGAGCTTTGTGTCTTGCTCGCCAGTGCACGTACTTCGTCGGCCACCACGGCGAATCCACGCCCGGTCTCGCCGGCACGCGCTGCTTCAATGGCAGCGTTTAGCGCCAGCAGATTGGTTTGTTCGGCGATCCCGTGAATCACCGTCAACACCACTTCAATCTGTTCACTTTGCTGCGCCAGCCGCTCAATGACTTTCGCCCCGGTATCGACCTGCCCGGCCAACGCTTCGATCAGGCTGCCGACCTTGGCTGACGTGCGAGTGTTTTCGTCAGTGGCCTGACGGATATCCACCACCTGCTTCAACGCGGCTTGCATCGCGTGACTTTCCGACTGCGCCTCATCAGCCATTTGCGACAACGCGCGCAGACTTTCCGCCACTTCATCACGCTGCATGCCCGCCGCCGCATCGGCACCGGCATTGCGCAGGGTCATCGCGCCGATTTCTACGCCGGTACGCTGCGCGACATCGCCCGCCTCGCGCACGATCGGCTGCAACTTATCCACAAAGCGGTTGACCGCCGAAGCCATGTCGCCGATTTCGTCCTTGCTGTTGATCTGCACACGCTTGGTCAGATCGCCCTCGCCCGCCGCCAGGTCATCCATGGCTGCGTTGAGCATCTTCAGGCGATTGACCACACGATGACCAAGCACAACGGCGAGCAACAGCAGTACGCCGCAGCCGACCAGTGCCAGACCCAGGCCAATGCGCCAGCGCAAGGTAGCTGCCGCCTCCTGAACGGTATTGGCGGTATTGGATTTCATCTCGGTCGCGGTGGATTGCGCCGATTGCAGGCGCGACTGCATGGCTTTGGCACTGTCTGCGGCGGCGCCCTTGAGACTGTCGCCGACCAACTGATCACTGCTGGCGATCAACGCCGAGAAGCGCTTGTCCAGCGCCGCCAGATCGGTTTCCACCGAGGCCGTGGACACGCCCATCAGTACTTTGCCGATTTCCACGCCGTTGGGATTGATCGAGGCTTCGAGGTAGTAAACCGACGGATCGTTCTTGGCCGCATCCAGCACTTTATCCAGCGCACGCTCGCCCTGGCCTTTTTCCAGCAAGGCCTTGTTGATCGGGTTTTCGCGATTGAGATAGCGAGTCAGGTGCTGGCCGGTAGCGTCGTCGTAGACCACGAACAACACATTGGGATTGCGCTGGGCCCGGCGGGCGAACTCGGACAGGGTCGGCACGTCGCTGTCCCACATGGCGCGCGGCGCAACCGAGGCCAGCAACTGGGCCATGTCATTGGCCGAATCCTTCAGATCCTTTTCCAGCGTCGCACGCAACTGCGCCTGCTCGTCCTTCAAACGCGCTGACAAACCAGCAGTCAGGCGCTGACGGGTACTGGCAGACAAAGCATCAAGGCTCGACGTGACCTCACGCCCAGCCTGCTCCAGTTCGCCCGAGAGTTTCTGGCTGTCGGCGCCGAGGCGCACTGCCAGATCAGCTTCCAGCGCCGTGACGGTGCTCCGCGTCAGGGCAACGGCCACCAGCACCTGCACCAAAAGGGCGATACCAAGGGTAACGAACACGGGCCGCAACAAACGGCTTTGTAACAGTGAGAGAACGGCCGACACTGTGAATACCTCTACTTCTGACGCCATTAATTTGATGGCACTCTTGTAGACAGATTCACAGCAAAGGTCATGCCGTCCAACAGGCATAAACGACAAAGGCCCCGATTAAGGGGCCTTTGTGTTTTTACATCAACGACTTATCAAGCAAACGGATGACGCAGAACGATGGTTTCGTTGCGGTCCGGGCCCGTCGAAATAATGTCGATCGGCGCGCCGATCAACTCTTCAACGCGCTTGATGTAGGCACGAGCGTTAGCGGGCAGCTCTTCCAGGGTTTTTGCACCCACGGTCGATTCGGTCCAGCCCGGTACTTCTTCGTACACAGGCTGCAGGCCTACGTAGCTGTCAGCGTCGGTCGGAGCAACGGCGTTGCCTTCGGCATCTTTGTAGCCGACGCAGATGTTGATGGTTTCCAGGCCGTCGAGTACGTCCAGCTTGGTCAGGCAGATACCCGAGATGCTGTTCACATCGATAGCGCGACGCAGGATAACGGCGTCGAACCAGCCGCAACGACGGGCCCGGCCGGTGGTGGCGCCGAACTCGTGACCTTGCTTGGCAAGGTGCGCACCAACGTCGTCGAACAGCTCAGTCGGGAACGGGCCCGAACCGACGCGAGTGGTGTAAGCCTTGGTGATGCCCAGGATGTAATCGAGGAACATCGGGCCAACGCCCGAACCAGTCGCAACGCCACCGGCGGTGGTGTTGGAGCTGGTCACGTACGGGTAAGTACCGTGGTCGATGTCGAGCAACGAACCTTGGGCGCCTTCGAACATGATGTCTTTGCCGGCGCGACGCAGGTCGTGCAGCTCGGCAGTGACGTCGAGCATCAGCGGCTTCAGCAGCTCAGCGTATTCCTTGCACTCGGCCAGGGTTTTCTCGAACTCGATGGCCGGCTCTTTGTAGTAACCAACCAGCATGAAGTTGTGGTAATCCACCAGTTCACGCAGCTTGTCTTCGAAGCGCGGCATGTTCAGCAGGTCGCCAACACGCAGGCCACGACGAGCAACCTTGTCTTCGTAAGCCGGGCCGATGCCGCGACCGGTAGTACCGATCTTCAGCTCGCCACGGGCCTTTTCACGGGCCTGGTCCAGCGCCACGTGGAAAGACAGGATCAGCGGGCAGGACGGGCTGATACGCAGACGCTCGCGCACCGGTACGCCTTTTTCTTCCAGCTTGGTGATCTCGCGCAGCAGGGCGTCAGGTGCAACCACCACGCCGTTGCCGATCAGGCACTGCACGCCTTCGCGCAGCACGCCCGACGGAATCAGGTGCAAAACGGTTTTTTCGCCGTCGATCACCAGGGTGTGGCCAGCGTTGTGGCCACCTTGGTAGCGCACTACGGCGGCAGCATGTTCGGTCAGCAGATCAACGATCTTGCCTTTGCCCTCATCACCCCATTGGGTGCCCAGGACTACGACATTCTTACCCATAACACTTGTCCTCATTCGCGCAAACTTGGTGCCGGCGATGGCCGGCAGGAAAACTCAAGAAGCCAGTGGCGATACTTGCCATAGCCCGTTCTGCTGAATCAATTGCCGGTCGCAGTCCGCATCACGGGCGGCGGCCAAAGGTTGTCCAGGCAAAGCCTGAACGACACGCTGACCCTCACTGCGCAACTGGCAAACCTGCTGCCAGAGTGCCGCATCCGTACTGTCAGGCATCCAGATACCGCCAGACGGTAGCTCGATCTCAGCACGCCCCAGGGTCACCAGGGTTTTCAAATCGGTGGAGAAGCCCGTTGCCGGACGCGCGCGACCAAAATCGGCGCCGATGTCGTCGTAGCGACCGCCCTGAGCGATGGACTGGCCAACGCCCGGCACGAACACCGCGAACACCACACCGGTGTGGTAGTGGTAGCCGCGCAGCTCACCCAGGTCGAAGTACAGCGGCAGCTCCGGGAAGCGCGCCGACAGACGCTCGGCGATCGCCAGCAAGTCTTCCAGTGCCGCCAGAACCGGCGCCGGCGCATTGGCCAGACGCTCGCGAGCGGCGCTCAACACTTCACGGCCGCCGCACAGATCAACCAGCGCCCGCAGCATGCCGGACAGGTCGGCCGGCAAGCCTTCGGTCAAGGTAATGACCTCGTCGATGGCCTTGCGTTGCAACGCATCAAACAACTGCTGCTCGACTTCACCGGACAGACCGGCGGCACGCGCCAGACCACGGTAGATGCCGACATGACCAAGATCCATGTGCACATCCGGCACGTCGGCCAGTTGCAGCATGGCCAGCATCAGGCTGATCACTTCAACGTCGCTGCTCGGGCTGGCGTCGCCGTACAACTCGGCGCCCAACTGGATCGGGCTGCGCGAGGACGACAGTGCACGCGGCTGCGCATGCAGCACGCTGCCGGCGTAGCACAGACGGCTCGGGCCTTCGCGACGCAGGGTGTGCGCATCGATGCGCGCCACTTGCGGCGTGATGTCGGCACGGAAACCCATCTGCCGGCCCGATTGCGGGTCGATGACCTTGAAGGTACGCAGATCCAGGTCCTGGCCCGCGCCGGTCAGCAGGGATTCCAGGTACTCGATATGGGGAGTCACGACAAACTCGTAACCCCAGCTCTGGAACAGATCCAACACCTGACGACGCGCGACTTCAATGCGCGCCGCTTCCGGTGGCAGTACTTCTTCGATGCCATCTGGCAGCAGCCAGCGGTCTACCGTTGCCATTACGCCATTCCCCTTTGATCCGGGCGGCCAGCCTGCGGGCGAGCCTTGAGTGAAGCAGAAAATGATCGGTCCGTTCAAAACGCACGCGCATGAACGACGCGGCGAAAGGCCTGTTACCGGCTTCGCCCATCACTTTCCTCGAAATACTCTCGGGCCATTCAACCCGATGCCTGCAACAAAAAACAGCAATCAAACGTGCAGACGCAAAAAAGCCGGGAATTTCCCGGCTGCCGCATCATACACACGTTTTCCCAAAGGATCACCCCGCCCGAGGTATTAGCCGCCGGGCGGAATGATTCAGGTCAACGCCGTATCAAGGTTTGGCCTTTTCCAGGTAACGGAAAAAGTCGCTGCTCGGGTCGAGGACCAACACGTCGGATTTGTTCGCGAAGCTTTCACGGTAGGCACGCAGGCTACGGTAGAAACCGTAGAACTCCTGATCCTGGCCGTAGGCCTTGGAGTAGATCGCAGCCGCCTGGGCGTCGCCATCACCGCGAACCTCTTCAGATTCACGATAGGCTTCAGCCAGCAACACGCGGCGTTGACGATCGGCGTCGGCACGGATGCCTTCAGCCAGTTCGTTACCCTTGGCGCGGTGCTCGCGAGCTTCACGCTCACGCTCGGTGCTCATACGTTCGAACACGCTGCGGTTTACTTCTTTCGGCAGATCGATGGCTTTGACCCGGACATCGACAACTTCGATACCCAACTCTTTTTCCGCCATCTTGTTCAGCGATGCAGTGATGTCAGCCATCAGTGCGTCACGCTCACCCGACACTACTTCGTGCAGGGTGCGCTTGCCGAACTGGTCACGCAGACCGGATTCCAGACGACGGGACAGACGCTCGTCGGCGATCTGCTTGAGGCCGGAAGTCGCGGTGTAGAAGCGCTCGGCATCTTTCACGCGCCACTTGGCGTAGGCATCGACCATCACGGCTTTCTTTTCCAGGGTCAGGAAACGCTGTGTCGGTGCATCCAGCGTCATCAGACGTGCGTCGAATTTACGCACCTGGTTAACGTAAGGCACTTTCACATGCAGACCCGGCTGAACATCGGCCTGAACCACACGACCGAATTGCAGCAGCACCGCACGCTCGGTCTGAGCGACGATGTAGAAGCAGTTCCAGCCAACCAGCACGACAACGACGCCAACAATAAGGGCGATCAGCGATTTATTGCTCATCAGCGGGTCTCCCTTGTACGCGACTGCGGCAGGTCAGTGACATGCGGCGTGACGTCCGTGTTGTTGCTGGCGGCAGCCGAACCGGTGACCGGTGCATTGCTGCCCGAACTGTTCTGAATCATTTTGTCCAGCGGCAGGTAGAGCAGGTTGCTCTGGCCGTTCTTGTTGCCGGTCACGAGTACCTTGCTGGTGCTGCTGAAGACTTCCTGCATGGTGTCCAGGTACAGACGCTGGCGGGTAACCTCAGGTGCCTTGCGGTACTCGGCGACCAACTTGGTAAAGCGATCCGCTTCACCCTTGGCGCGCGATACCGTTTCGTCGCGGTAACCGTTGGCATCTTCAAGGATGCGCTGGGCCTGACCACGGGCTTCCGGCACAACGCCGTTGGCATAGGTTTCAGCCTGGTTGCGCGAACGCTGCTCGTCTTCACGGGCGCGGATCACGTCGTCAAAGGCTTCCTGCACTTCACGCGGTGCCGCTGCGCTCTGTACGTTGACCTGAGTGACGGTGATACCGGTGCGATAGGTATCGAGGAAGCGTTGCAGACGCTCCTTGATTTCGCTGGCCATCAACTCACGACCTTCGGTCAATACCTGGTCCATCGCGGTGGAACCCACCACGTGGCGCAGGGCACTGTCGGTCGCGTGCTGCAGACTGATTTCCGGTTGATCAACGTTCAGCACGAAATCCTGCAGGTTGCTGATCTTGTACTGCACGGTCAGCGGCACTTCGACGATGTTCTCGTCTTCAGTCAGCATCTGGCCCTGTTTGGTGTAGGCACGCTCACGCGTGACGTTCTCCATGTACTTCTTGTCGATCGGCGGGAAGTAGATGTTCAGGCCCGGGCCGACAGTCTCGTAGTACTTGCCGAAGCGCAGCACCACGGCTTGCTCCTGCTCGTCGACCACGTAAACCGCGCTGTACAGCCAGACAGCCGCCAGCACGACGAGGCCGATGCCGAGCAGACCGCCGAAGCCGCCACTGCTCTTGCCCGAACCACCGCCGTCATCACCACGTTTCTTACCACCACCGAACAACCCGTTCAGGCTTTCCTGCAGCTTTCGGAAGGCCTCGTCGAGATCCGGTGGCCCCTTGCGGTCGCCGTTATTGCGGCGTTTGCCACCCCAAGGATCCTGATTATTCGAGTTGCCACCCGGCTCATTCCAAGCCATAGCGCTCTCCATCTGATAAAGCAAAGACGCACCCACGGCGCGCCGACCAATGCTACAGAATGCCTGCCGTTGCGGCACAACCGCTTTTTCAGGCTTTTATTGCAAAGTGTGTTGCTCGATGAATTCCATCGGCTGCAATCCTTCGCGGCTTACCAGTCGATTCAACTCGACACGGGGCAAACGAACGGCCAGCAGACTGATGCCTTCTTCGTCATGCTCTTCTTTCTGCACCGCACCGAGTTCGAAAAACTGCGCACGCAGTCGCGCGAATCGTTGCGGCAAGCGCAGGGTACCGACAAACAAATCACTGCCGAGTAATTCGGCAATGGCTTGTTCAAGCAATTCCAGACCACTGCCATCACGCGCCGAAAGCCAGACCCGCTGGGGCTTGCCGTTTTCGTCGCGCTGGATTTGTGGCTCAACGCCTTCAAGCAAATCGAGTTTGTTATAGACCTCGAGGATCGGCAAGTCCTGGGCACCAATCTCGCCCAGCACTACCATCACCTGCTCGATCTGCAACATGCGATCCGGTTCGGCCGCATCGATCACGTGCAACAGTAGATCGGAATTGCTCGACTCTTCGAGGGTAGACCGAAATGCTTCGACCAGCTTGTGCGGCAAGTGACGAATGAAGCCCACCGTGTCCGCCAGAACGATCGGCCCCAGGTCGTCAATATCGAGACGGCGCAGGGTCGGATCCAGCGTGGCGAACAATTGGTCAGCCGCGTAGACATCGGATTTCGTCACGTTGTTGAAGAGTGTGGATTTGCCGGCGTTGGTGTATCCCACCAGAGAAACGGTAGGAATGTCCGCACGGGAGCGACCACGTCGCGATTGCTCGCGCTGGCTGCGCACCTTCTCCAGACGACCCTTGATCTGCCGCAGACGGACCCGCAGCAAACGACGGTCGGTTTCGAGCTGGGTTTCACCCGGACCGCGCATGCCGATGCCACCACCCTGACGCTCAAGGTGAGTCCAGCCGCGAACCAGCCGCGTGCTCATGTGGTCAAGCTGGGCCAGTTCGACCTGGAGCTTGCCTTCATGGGTACGGGCGCGTTGGGCGAAAATATCGAGAATCAGGCCGGTACGGTCGATCACGCGACACTCGAAAACACGTTCGAGGTTACGTTCCTGACTGGGCGTGAGGATGTGATTGAAAATCACCAGATCGGCTTCTTCAGCTTTGACCAGGTCGCGCAGTTCCTCGACCTTGCCGCTGCCGATCAGGTATTTGGCGGTTGGCCGATGACGCGGCACGTTAAAAAACGCAACGGTCTCGGCGCCGGCCGAATTAGCCAATTCCTGAAACTCCTGCGGATCTTCGCGCGCCTCAGGGTCCTGTCCATCCAAGTGAACGAGGATCACTCGCTCACCACCACCGTGGCGCTCAAAGAACAAAGGAGACTCCTATCAGGCGTTACCTGGCTCAGCGTCACCTGCTTCGGATTCGGTTGCGCTAGGCAGACGAATTGGACGAACCGGCACTACTGTCGAGATAGCGTGTTTGTAAACCATCTGGCTCACGGTGTTTTTCAGCAGGATCACGAACTGGTCGAACGACTCGATCGTGCCTTGCAGTTTGATACCGTTGACCAGGTAGATGGAAACCCCAACTTTCTCTTTACGTAAAGTATTCAAGTAAGGGTCTTGTAGCGAATGCCCTTTTGACATGTGCCGCACTCCTTTAAGGATTCAATAATAAAAAATAGGTAATTCAGATGGCTTTGGCCGTCACACCCCCAAGGATAGACGGCAATTGCAAGGACTCAGCTCAATATGGAGATGGTCCCAAGGTATTTCAAGGCGCGTGGCAGATTGTCGCAATCAAGACTGTCCAGCCAGTGTATATCTTCCCAGCTGCGCAGCCAGGTGAACTGGCGTTTGGCCAATTGGCGCGTGGCGATGATGCCGCGCTCCTGCATTTCGGCCAACGTCAGCTTGCCATCCAGGTAGTCCCAGACTTGGCGGTAGCCTACCGCACGTATAGACGGCAACCCCGAATGAAGGTCACTTCTTTTACGCAGGGCTACGACCTCGTCGATGAACCCCTGTTCCAACATATTTGTGAATCTTTGTTTAATGCGCTCGTGCAATACCTGACGATTTGCCGGGGCAATGGCCAAGTTCGCGACAGTATAGGGCAATTGTTGCAGTCCCGAAGCGGCTGCTTCAGTACTTTGCGCAGATTGTTGCTGGCGCAGTTCGGTCATGCTCTGACCACTGACCCGATAAACTTCCAGCGCGCGACTCAGGCGCTGCGGATCGTTCGGATGAATCCGCGCCGCTGACACCGGGTCGATGATTGCCAGTTGGTCGTGCAAGGCTTGCCAGCCAAGGCGTGCAGCCTCTTCTTCGATCTGCGCGCGGACTTCGGGGTCGGCGGCTGGCATGTCCGCCAGGCCTTCGACCAAAGCCTTGTAATAGAGCATCGTGCCGCCGACCAGCAGCGGAATTTTTCCGCGCGCGGTGATCTCGGCCATGGCTTGCAGGGCATCGCGACGGAAATCTGCAGCCGAATAAGCTTCAGCCGGATCGAGAATATCGATCAAACGGTGCGGATATTCGGCCAGCAGTTCTTTCGAAGGCTTGGCAGTGCCGATGTCCATGCCGCGATAGACCAGTGCCGAATCGACACTGATCAGCTCGCACGGCAGCACCTTGGTCAGTTCGATGGCCAGGTCGGTCTTGCCCGCAGCGGTCGGGCCCATCAGGAAAATCGCTGGAGGGAGCTGACTCATCAACGACCGCGCAGGAAAAGTTTGTCGAGATCGTCCAGGCCCAGTTGGGTCCAGGTCGGTCGGCCATGGTTACATTGACCGCTGCGCTCGGTGTTTTCCATGTCACGCAGCAGGCCGTTCATTTCCGGCAGGGCCAGGCGCCGGTTGGCGCGAATCGCGCCGTGGCAGGCCATGGTGCCGAGCAATTCGTTGAGGTGCGCCTGAATCCGGTCGCTGGTGCCGTACTCCATCAGGTCCGACAGCACGTCGCCGACCAGACGGTTCGCTTCGGCCTGCTTCAACAACGCCGGAATTTGACGAATCGCCAGGGTTTCCGGGCCCAGACGCTGCAATTCGAAGCCCAGACGCTGGAACCATGCCGCGTGCTCTTCAGCACAATCGGCTTCGCGCTGACTGACCGCCAGCGACTCCGGTACCAGCAACGGCTGACCACTGAGACCTTCGCTGGCCATGGCGATTTTCAGGCGCTCATACATGATCCGCTCGTGGGCGGCATGCATATCGACCAGCACCAGACCTTGAGCATTCTCCGACAGGATGTAGATGCCCTTGAGCTGCGCCAGCGCGTAACCGAGTGGCGGAATGTCTTCCTGACCGGCCGGCAATGCGTTGGCATTGGCCTCAGGCAGCGGCGCGAAGAACTCACGATACGCGGCTTGCGCCTCGGCGGCCGGCGGCATGCCTGACTGCGGGCGCGGCGTGTACTGATACTGGTAAGCGCCGCCGGCACTGGCGCCGGACGAGGTATTGAACGCCGGTTGCGCCTGCGGTTGCTCCAGCAGCGCATTGGCCGCCAGACGCATCTCGCCCTGTGGGCCGAACTCACCGGCATCAAGCCCGGTTGGGCGGACGATGGCTGTGGTCACCGAACCGGCAAGCTGATCTTCCGGACGCACATCGCCCAACGCGCGGTGCAAGGTGCCGTAAAGGAAGTCATGCACCATGCGCCCGTCACGAAAGCGCACTTCGTGTTTGGTCGGGTGCACGTTGACGTCGACTGCCGCCGGATCAACCTCGAAAAACAGCGCGAAGGTCGGGTGGCGACCATTGAACAACACGTCGCGATAAGCCTGACGCACCGCGTGGGCCACCAGTTTGTCGCGCACCGCCCGGCCATTCACGAAGAAATACTGCAAATCCGCCTGACTGCGATTGAAGGTCGGCAGACCGACCCAACCCCACAGGTGCAAGCCGTTGCGCTCGATCTCGATCGGCAACGCCTGTTCGAGGAAACCCGAGCCGCAGATTGCTGCCACACGCCGCGCGCGGGCCGCATCATCGTGGGCCTCGTGCAGGCTGAGGATGGTTTTGCCGTTGTGGCGCAGATGGAATGCGACGTCGAAACGCGCCAGCGCCAGCCGTTTGATCACTTCTTGCAGGTGATCGAATTCGGTTTTTTCGGTTTTGAGGAATTTGCGTCGCGCGGGGGTGTTGAAGAACAGGTCACGGACTTCCACCGAGGTGCCGACCGGATGCGCTGCCGGTTGAACCCGAGGCGCCATGTCACGGCCTTCGGTTTCCACCTGCCAGGCTTGATCGGCATCGCGAGTACGCGAGGTCAGGGTCAGGCGCGCCACGGAGCTGATCGACGCCAGTGCCTCGCCACGGAACCCAAGGCTCATCACCTGCTCAAGGTCTTCCAGATTGCGAATCTTGCTGGTGGCGTGACGGGCCAGAGCCAACGGCAGGTCGTCGGCGGAGATACCGCTACCATCGTCGCGTACGCGCAGCAGCTTGACGCCACCCTGCTCGACGTCGACATCAATGCGTTTGGCGCCGGAATCGAGGCTGTTTTCCAACAGCTCCTTGATCACCGAAGCCGGGCGTTCAACCACCTCACCGGCGGCAATCTGGTTCGCCAGCCGAGGGCTGAGCAGTTCGATGCGCGCGGCAGCGTTCAGCATTTCGTTCATTCTTTGGACGCCAGTTCGGTGCCAGGAATGGTCAGGTGCTGACCGACTTTCAACTCATCGCTTTTCAGATTATTCGCGCTGCGCAGCGTTGCCGGCGACACCTGATAGCGCACACCGATCATCGCCAGCGTTTCGCCCGGACCAACACGGTGATCACGCGGGCCTTGAGCGATCTTGCCGGAATCACGCAGCCAGGCAATGTAGGTGCCCGGTGGCGGGTTCTGCTGGAAGAACTGACGAACGCCGCTGCTGATCGAACGCGCCAGCGCTTGCTGGTGGCTTGAGGCGGAGAGCTTGTTTGCTTCGTTAGCGTTGGAGATGAAGCCGGTTTCGACCAGGATCGACGGGATGTCCGGCGACTTCAGCACCATGAACCCGGCCTGTTCCACGCGCTGTTTGTGCAGCGGCGTGACGCGGCCGATGTTGGTCAGGACCTTCTGACCGACGTTGAGGCTGGAGGTCAGCGAGGCCGTCATCGACAGATCGAGCAGTACGCCTGCAAGCATGCGGTCCTTGTCGTCGAGGCTGACATTGCCGGCACCACCGATCAAGTCAGAACGGTTTTCGCTGTCGGCCAGCCAACGCGCGGTCTCTGACGTCGCGCCGCGATCGGACAGGGCAAACACCGAGGCACCGAAAGCGGCGGCAGATGGCGCGGCGTCGGCGTGAATCGAGACGAACAGGTCGGCGCCCTTCTTGCGGGCGATTTCGGTACGGCCGCGCAGCGGGATGAAATAGTCGCCGGTACGGGTCAGTTCGGCGCGGAAACCTTTCATGCCGTTGACCTGACGCTGCAGTTCGCGGGCAATCTGCAGTACCACATCTTTCTCACGCTGGCCGCGCGAGCCGGACGCGCCAGGGTCTTCGCCACCGTGGCCGGCGTCGATCACGACAATAATGTCGCGCTTGCCGGCCGGTGCCGGCGGCAATTTGATCGCAGGTTCGGTCGGGGTTACCGGCACCGCGGGCACGGTCGCGACCTGCGGGGTTGGCGCAGGCGGCGGTGCGGCATCGGCCGGATTATCGAACAGGTCGACCACCAGACGATTGCCGTACTGCGCGTTCGGCGCCAGCGAGAAACTTTTCGGGGTGACGGCTTTCTTCAGGTCGATGACCACGCGCAGATCAGTCGGCGTACGTTGGGCCGAACGCATCGCAGTGATCGGCGTGTTCGCGGTCTGCACATTCAGCGGCGCACCGAGGGTGGCGCCGTTGATGTCGATCACCAGCCGGTCCGGTGAGGTCAGGGTGAAGACGCTGTGCTGCACCGGGCCACTCAGGTCGAAGACCAGTCGCGTGTTGTCCGGCGCCCGCCACAGGCGCACGCTGTTGACCTTTGAATCGGCCACAGCGTTGACGGTTACTGCCATCAACAACAGTCCAGCGGCAGCCACCAACGCGCGAAAGCGCATACCTAACCCCATCATCTAATTGGATTCCAATGCCAAAGCGGCACACCAGGCCTCGCCACGCGAGCCCTGGGATAAAATTTTCAGCGAACGCCCGCTGTCTTGCGGGCTAATGGTAATGGTCAGGTCAGGCTTTGGCAAAAAGCCTGCACCTTTATCGGGCCACTCGATCAGGCACAGGGCATCGTCTTCGAAGTAGTCGCGGATGCCGAGAAACTCCAGCTCTTCCGGATCGACCAGTCGATACAGGTCGAAGTGGAAGGCACGGATGTCACCGATTTCGTAAGGTTCGACCAAGGTGAAGGTCGGACTTTTTACCGCGCCGACATGGCCCAAGCCGCGAATGATGCCCCGCGACAGGGTGGTTTTTCCCATCCCCAGGTTGCCTTCGAGAAAAATCAGGCCATGGCCTTGGGTCACGCGGGCGATCCGTGCGCCAAAGTCGCTCATGGCCTGTTCATCGGCCAGGTACAGGGTTACTTCAGACACGGTACTTGCTCCTCCAACAACTGACGAATGGCTGGGATCAGATCACTGGCCGCCAGCCCACGGCCGAATTTCCCTTGTTGCATCCCCGCATTGGCGTGCAGCCAGACCGCCAGACAGGCAGCATCGAAGCCGTCCATGCCTTGAGCCAGCAGCGCACCGGTCAAACCAGCCAGCACATCGCCAAGTCCAGCGGTAGCCATGGCCGGATGCCCCTGATGACACAGCGCCAGACGCCCATCGGGATGCGCAATCAGGCTGCCAGCGCCTTTCAACACGACCACCGCTGTATGTTTTTTGCTCAACGCCAGCGCCGCCGCTGGACGATCTGCCTGCACTTCGGCGGTACTGATCCCCAGCAAACGCGCGGCTTCGCCCGGGTGCGGGGTGATCACGCAATCTTTGGGCAACTCAACGAAACCGCTCGCCAGCAGGTTCAATGCGTCGGCGTCCCATACTTGTGGCAGTGCTGCGTTGGCGGCCGCCGACAACAGTGCGCGGCCCCAACTGGCCTGCCCAAGTCCCGGGCCGACCACCAGCACAGAAACTTTCTCCAGCAAACCCATCAACTGATTGGCAGAAGACGCGCCGAGCGCCATGGCCTCCGGCACGCGAGTCAGCGCCGCCGGTACATGTTCGGGGCGAGTCGCCAGCGAAACCATGCCCGCGCCGCTGCGCAGTGCCGTTTCGGTGCTGAGCAGAATCGCTCCGCCAAAACCGTGATCGCCACCGATCAGCAGCACATGGCCAAAACGGCCCTTGTGCGAAGTCGGTGCACGCGCCGCCAATCGTGGAAGATTAGCGGTGTTGAGCCGTTGGGCGATAACAGGAATGTCACGATAAATGTCGGCGCTGGCCTGCAGATCATTAAACAGCAACGAGCCGATGTGATCCGCCGCGTCTCCGGTGAACAGGCCGAGTTTCAGACCGATAAAGGTCACGGTCAGATCGGCTCGCACGGCGACACCCAGCACATGTCCGGTATCGGCACACAACCCGGAAGGGATATCGACGGCTGTCACCGGCAGACCGCTGGCGTTGATTGCCTTGATCGCCGAGACATAAGGCTCGCGCACATCCCCGCTCAGACCCGTGCCGAGCAAGGCATCGAGAATGACCCCGCGCAGTTCACTTTGAACCTGCCAGCCCTGCACCGCGACGCCTTCGGACAGAGCCTCGGCATGGGCTTGCGCGGCATCGCCCTGCAAGCGCTGCGGATCGCCGACCGCCAACACCCGCACCTGCCACCCGGCTCGCTGCGCCATCGCCGCGACCAGATAACCATCACCGGCATTGTTGCCGTGCCCGGCCAGCACCGTCAGTTCAGTTGCCGACGGCCATTGCCGCACCAGCGCGCGCCACGTCGCATGAGCCGCGCGCAGCATCAATTCGAAGCCCGGCGTACCGGCGGCAATCAGCCGTGCATCGAGTTCGCGCACCTGTGCAGCGCCATACAGCGCGTCGGGTAATTGATCTTTCGTGTGCGGCATGCGTCTTCGGGCTCCGATGTCTGGCAGAATTATACGCACCTCAGCTCCGGTTTCTCTCGCCTCATGTCCGCCATCACCACAGACCTGCCCGCCCTCGCCCAATCAATCAAGGATTGGGGCCGCGAGCTGGGCTTTCAGCAAGTCGGCATCAGCGGGCTGGATCTGGCCGAGCATGAGCAGCACCTCGCGCGCTGGCTCGAGGCCGGCTACCACGGTGAAATGGATTACATGGGCGCCCATGGCAGCAAACGTTCGCACCCGGAGGAGCTGGTGCCGGGTACTTTGCGTGTGGTGTCGCTGCGAATGGACTACCTGCCCGGCGACACACAAATGGCGCAAATGCTCGCGCAACCGGAAAAAGCTTACGTGTCGCGTTATGCCTTGGGCCGCGATTACCACAAATTGATCCGTAAACGTGTGCAGCAATTGGCCGACAAGATTCAGGCGCAGATCGGCCCGTTCGGTTTCCGTGCGTTTGTCGACAGCGCTCCGGTGCTGGAAAAAGCCATCGCCGAACAGGCCGGGCTGGGCTGGATCGGCAAGAACACCTTGGTACTGAATCGCAAGGCCGGCAGCTATTTCTTCTTGAGCGAACTGTTCGTCGACCTGCCGTTGCCGGTGGATGAACCGCACAGCAGCGAACACTGCGGCCGCTGCACTGCGTGCCTCGATATCTGCCCGACCAATGCCTTCGTCGGCCCGTATGTGCTGGACGCGCGACGTTGCATTTCCTATCTGACCATCGAGCTGAAAACCGCAATACCTGAGGATCTGCGTCCGCTGATCGGCAATCGCGTGTTCGGCTGTGATGACTGCCAGATCGTCTGCCCGTGGAATCGTTTCGCCAAGCCCTCCGGGGAAAGCGATTTCAAGCCACGGCACAACCTCGACAACGCCGAACTGGCCGAGCTGTTTTTGTGGGACGAAGAGAAGTTTTTGAGCAGTACCGAAGGCTCGCCATTGCGGCGGGCGGGGTATGAGCGCTGGTTGCGGAATCTGGCGGTGGGGCTGGGCAATGCGCCTTCAACGATTCCGGTGCTGGAAGCGTTGAAGGCGCGACGGGATTATCCGTCAGAGTTGGTCAGGGAGCATGTGGAGTGGGCACTGGAACGGCACTCCAGACCTTCAAACCCATAAAGGGCAAGCAAAGTACTCAGGCTGCTCACACGCGCGTTGTATCCATACTTCTGGCCGATCTGATTATTGCGTTGGTCTGCCCGTCGGACCAATGGCCGCCCGCCTGGATAACTTTGCAGACTCTCTGTTTAGTGTCCTCCAGAAGGTAAATACGCTCCCCACGTCCTCCATGGCTCGAAAAAAAGACATGCGATACTGTTTTTCCATCGCCCACGCTTCCGAATTCCTCGTACTTCATGGCGAGTTCCACCGCTGCTTGTCTGGGGGACTTATTGCTTTCCACGCCTTTGTAGAAATCTTCAGCCATTTCCTGCCTGGCTTTAGTCGAGATCAAGTTTTCCTTGGCTTTCTGCAATTGCCAAGGCTCTTGCGCTACTTTCTCAACGGGAGCATTGGCTTTTTTGGCCGCAGCCTTGGCGCCTTTTCCACCCTTCTTCAAATATTGTCCTGCTTTGCCTGCCCCCTTGCCACTGAGTCCCTCGCTAAAGGCTGAAGCCATTTTCCTGCCGGTATTCACGGCAGCTTTTGCACCCGCCGCCAAACCTGCACCGAGCGAAGCCAGCCCAAGACCGAAACTGATCCAGCCCAGTATCTCGCCTGCTTGAGAACCCGGTGCCAACTCATTGACCACCTCACTGGCAATACCCGCCAAGCCTGAAGTCACTGCCAGTCCCAACGCCGCCGCTGCCCATGGCGTCGCCGCGCCCATCGTCAGCACGCTGGCAACAACCCCGAGGATACTCAGGCCGATGCCGAGGATCGATTGCCAGGAGATATGCCCGGTCGGGTCGACACGATTGACCGGGTCGCCCAAGCAATAACTGTAGGCGTTCAACCCGCCTGCGCCGAACGGACTCATGCTGTCGGGGGCGAGAAAACGCATCAGTGTCGGACTATAGGCTCTGTAACCGTTACCCAGCAGATACAGCCCGGTAACCGGATCCAGCTGCTCGCCGTTGAACCCCGCCAGACTGAACAAACCACCTTCAGCCGGCCGATGCCCGTAAGGGCTGTAGGCGCAATCGGTGAGCTGTTCCTTGCCCAGCGTTGCCAGCACACTTTGCTGCTGATCGGTTCCAAACAGTTGCGCGCCAGCGTTCAAACCGAGCTGCTGTTGCCCCACAAGCGCGCCACCGTGACGCACAACACTGGATGAATTTTCACCACTCACCTCGTTGGCGACCCGGCCTGCGTAGTAGTAACGCTGCGCAGTTACCTTATCGGGTTGCGATAGCTCAACCAGATCGTCGAAACCGTCGTAGTGGTAGCCACGAATGATTGATCCCCCTTTGCTGGACAACTGTTCAAGACGTCCGAACGCGTCATAGGCCAGAGTTCGCGCCTGGTCGTCCTTGATCATCCTGCCGTTGGCGTCGTACTCCAGCGTCACCGCCGGTGGATAGTCGACATGGGAATGCTTGACTGCACTGAGCTGTACAGGATCAGGATTGGCATAACTGAAGGTGGTCATATTCAAGCCCAGCGGGAACTTCGTCTGCACGGTAAGCATGTTATCCAGCGCATCGAAGGTGAAAATCTGCTGAATTATTTCCTTGCCATACGGATCGCGTGGCTTTTGAGTGCCGGCACAGTCGTATTGGATCAGACGCCCGCGCACATCGTAGGCAAATTGCTCATCGCGCAATACTTGCGTGCCACGCCTGGACACTTTCTGCGCCAGTTTGCCAGCAAGCGTGTAAGTCGATTCCAGCGTCTGGTCGGGCTGGCCCTGAATCTCGAATGTACGGCAGGTTTCACGACCGATATCGTCATAGGCAAACCGGGTGATCATCTGCCGCTTGATCGACGTTTCTTCGGTTTTCGTCCAGCCCAGCATCCCCGTCTGGATGTCATAGTGGAATTCGGTTTTCAACGTCCCCTGCGACGTGGATAGCAGGCGGCCGTGCTTATCGTATGCGGATCTGCTTTCGGCTCCGAGTACATCGACATGGGTGATCGGTCGCCCCTGCAGGGACCAGGTACTGGACGTTGCTTTCGTGATAGCGCCGAAGGTCGTCGTTTCGGACTTGATGCGTCCGGAAGGGTAATAGGTAAAACTGCGCGTCCTATCGTGTTCGGTACAGGTCAAGGGATTGCCACTGACCGGGTCGTAAGTCATGGCCGTGAGCAATGCACCTGCCTTGCGCTCGGTCAGTAACCCGCCCAGAGCGCGCAAATAAGTGAATTCGGTTTTTTTGCCATCAGCACTCTTGTACCACTGCGGCGGAGTGAAGCCGTCTTCATAACCAGCCTCGGATTTTCGTCCGCCCACGGTACTTTGTATCAAACGACCCAAACCATCATAAGTTTGCTGCCCCAACACTTTGTCACCGACCTTGATACCGATCGATAGCCCTTCATCGCTATGTTCGGCGTAGTCGGTGACTACCGCACTGGTGTCAGGCAGGACAGTGCGAATTATCCGGTCAAAGACGTCGTACTCATATCGAGTGGTATTGCCGACCGGATCTGTCTTGCCGGTTGTGCGCCCGAACCCGTCATAGCTGTAAACGGTTTTGCCCAGACTCTTGCTCTTCAGATTGAAGCTCTCGACGCTGACCGGTTTACCGAATTCATTGACGAGGGTAAGTGTCTTGCCCATCCCCTGGAACCAATGGGTTTGCTGGCGAAGGACCGGATCCGCCTCGCTGTGTTCTATACGCCCATCGGCATGCAGCGTTGTGCTGACCTGGCCCCAGGAATCGAATTCGTAGCGGTTGCTGACCGGATAAGGCTGGCCATCACACCAATCAGTCAGCGTCACTTTCACCTTATGACCGACCGAATCATGCAGGGCAGAATAAATCTCGCGAGTCGGGATGAGCCCGTCCTTGTCGGGATGGTCGCAGTCCTTTTCCTGAACGGTGAGCACCCGCTCCAGGCCGTCATAGGTCATTCTTTGCTCGCCCCCGGCGGGGTCGGTGGTCACCATTGTCGCCGGCTGCTGTCTGCTGGCGGCCAGGTAGGCCCACTGGGTAGCAGCCGCATAAGGGGTGCCGGAAGCAACCGTTTTGCACACCACCCGGCCGATCGCATCGTATTCATACTGGATGCGCTCACCATCAACACCGACTTCCGACACCTGTAATCCGGTTAGCGTCGAAAGCACTTTCTCACTGGTCTGTAGCGCGCCGTCAAATCCGCGAGTGCTGGACTTGATCCGCAACCTGTCACCCTCAAGCTCGTAGGAAAATGCGGTAGCGGTTTTTTTATCATTCAGGGTGATACTTTGCTGTGCCGTGGCCCCGTGCTTGAGGGGGTCCTTGGGCGTATTCAGGTAGCTGCGTTCGGTTTTCGACCGTAACACCTCAACACGTTTCACAACTTCAACAAGTTCAACAACTTCCACAAGCTCTATAACTTCGTAAAAACACTCCTCGACCGGTAACACGGATGCCAGTTCCGCACCGTCCAACGCAGTGTGCAGGGCATAGTTGTAGTAAGTAACAGTCGAAGCATTCCCCAACGCGGCAGCGGTGACCGTCCTCTTTCTCGGGAACCTGGAGAAACCCAGCGGATCCTCCGGGCACTTTTCTCCACCACTTGTCGGATAAAATTCCGTCAAGGTCGTCACCCCACTTGGCTCAACGTGCTTGAGCAAATTGCCTTCGCCATCGAACTCGGTGACGGTGGTTTCCACACGTTCCTGTTGGGTGCGCCGATCAAGGTAAGTCACCGTCTGGACTTTCGGCAGGCGGAACTGAGCCACCTGCTCATTGAATGGCTTTGTGACGGAACCGTGATATTCGGTGGCGGCGGTGATCTGGGCGTCGCCACAGGTTGTAACCTCAGCCACCAACAGATGGAACTTGTTGTAGGTGCGCTTGATACGCGTATGTACTTTGCCGCTGACTATCAACTGCTCGTCCGAGGTGTAGACATAGTGGTTGGGCGCGAGATAGAGGGGATCAAGGTCATTGTCCTTGGCCGGGGTGAGGCTCTGCCCAAGGAAGTTATGGTCGGAGTACCTGTATACCTTGCAGAGTCGGGGCTGGCCGCGCCCCGGGTAGATATCGTGAGCGATCACGAACGGCAGTGTCCGTTCCACGCCATTCAAGAAGCTATGCCCTTGCCGCTTGTAGCGAATGATTTCTACACCGCGCAATGGATTAACAACGCGGTGCAAATAGCTGGCCTCATCGATGACTTCATATTCCAGATCCCAACCTTTACCGACCGGAAGCTCGATTGCCGTTACCCGAGCGTTTTTCAGGATCAATTTGTAATCGGAGCTGGTCGAGGTATCGGGATGCCGGGTCAATGTCACCTGACCGCTGTTGCGCGTAATCTTCAACAGGGACCGCTTGCCATCACGGACTTCGCTCAACCTGGGAAACTGGTTAAACAACTCGTGCTTCAGCGAGATACTTACGCCGTTCGCCGCGACTATTTTTTCCACTACAGCGACCTGAGTGCCGGTCAGGACTTTGAGCAGTTCACGCCGACCATCCTTGTACCGAACTTCATAGCGCTCTTTCCCGGTCACCAATACCCTCGCGGTCTGCAGTTTCATTTCCTTGAACTTCAGACCGGTAGACGTCTCGACAGCCCTGTAACGCTCACCGTTGGACAACGTCATGACTTTGCTGCGCAAGTCGTAGTTCGTCATGGGCAAAGACCAGCCAACGCCGAAACCGATATCTGCCTGATTGAGCGGATTAAAACCCAGTGAAAGCGCTAGCTCTGGGCCATTGAGATCCGCCGAGTGCAACTTGCCCAAAGAAAAGGCGCAGTTGTACATACCCGTGCGAGGATCAACACCTCCGGAAACAAATTCACCGAAGTTGAAAGCATTTGAATGAACCACGGAAGATGAATTACTTCCCATTGAAAAACGTCCTTTTATTTCCAGATTTAGATATTGGAGGATCAAGTTGACCAGCGAGAACTCGCCGACCACAAAACAAAATCAGACAAGCTGTTTCATTGATCGCCTCGACTCACCCAAAATAAAAGTCCGCTGTTCCTTATCACCATCGATGCACAGCCGGTGCTCAGAACCAAATTCATCGATCACTGCAAACTCAAATGCGCTTTCACTTTCCCTCGCCACTTGCAAGTCAGCGGAAATATATTGAACAAGCGTCAACTGCCCCAGCACTTCGTTAATCGGCACGGTGGTGTAACCCAAGGGGCTGCGAAAGGTTGCCTTTAGACCATATATCGGCGCCATGTAACCGTAAAAACACCTGCGACCATCCTGTGTCCCGGGAATATTTCCGGACACATAGACCTGCACCGCATCTTCTGGATCATGAGGATCGAGTTTCACCTCACTGCTGTACCAGTCCAGCAGGTGAACCTGTCGGCCATCTGCGTGCAGGCCAATATGATAGTGCTGAATCCAGTCATATTGGACCCTCTGTTGTTTCTTATCATATTTGTTAAACGAAAAGCTGCTCAGCGGATACTGTTTCGGCGGAATCGCCTCCAGCGTAACACTGCTGTCAAAGCCAACTCCGTTACTTCGCAACACCACGTTGTCCATTTCAATTTCGGCGGCTACTTCCATGATTCCTGGCCTGGTGGCTGAAACCCAAAGCTGAAAAATTTGCACCGGATCAGAATCGTCGCTTATCCGATTGTCCATGGCACGTGGAACTTCTTCGACCCGCGGTGCACCACCCGACATTTCATGAGCATAACGATTTTCCTGCAGCGATACGCTCCAGTCTCCCTCCAGAGGCCGCGCGCCGTTATAGGCGATTAACCGCAGTGATTTCAGTGCGGGATGCCCATACAGTGAGGCGCCGTCGCCATTGTTATCGATCCCGTGCAGAAGCACCAACACTCGCACCTGCATGCGCCCGTTGGCATAAAGCACTTTGTGCTGGCCAGACCTTGTGGAGTCGAGTTTTACCTCGATACGGGAGATACCAACTTGATCATCAAACATTTAACAATACCTTGCTGATTAATAGATTTCGCCCTCTGAGGACTCAGCAAACTATTGACGATCGATTTAAATAAGAACAGCCGCGACATTAGACAAATTGTGAGGAGGCAACATCTAATCATCTCCGCCAACAACTCACACAAATATTAATAAGTTCGAAAAAGGCAGATTTCACGACATAGAATTCAACAACACTCTTCCTGCCCCGTCTTTTCCTGCACTCAACGAATTGTCTCCCCTCCTGACCTCAATCGCACAGAACCAGAAGGGAAGCTACAAGCACTTTTTTCTTGTCAGATTATTTTAGGGAAACAAATAAGCCGTCACTTTTCACCAATATTCAGTCACTCTCTGAACCTGTCGAGATGCCGCTCTCTGAGGACTCACTATCGGTGTCAGATTCTGAAAAGACCTCCTCAGTCTGGATTTCCAATTTCCGATCCAGACTGGAATTTTCCAGGTACTGATCAATCCGTTGCCTGGAAACGTCACTCAGCGGGTTGCCCAATAAACCAATGAACAGATCCCGGGTATCCGGAATTTCGAACAATTCATCTCCAACGTCGGAAATATTATTATTGTGTAATGCCATGACCTGAAGTTCCGGGAGCCTGTCTATACCTGAGGGAAGACTGGAAAGGTTCGTTTTATATACCATCAAGGCGGTCAGACCCGTCATGTAGCCTACATGCGGAGCAACTGTCAGAGGGTTGTTGGCCAGATTCAACCGGGTCAGCGTTTCGATTCTGGCCAATCCTTCAACTGTGACCTCGGATAGCTCCAGCGAACACCCGTCCAGCGTAAGCTCGCTTAACTGGCGCATTTGAAATATTCCTGAGGCGAATTCCTCCATTTTTATGCCAACGATTCCTAAACATTGAATATTCGGAAAGCTGTCAAGAAACGCACCTATCCGTGCGCCCGGTTCATTGGCGGTCAATATCAACTCTGTCACATACTCAAATCGGCTGGACAGCCTTGGTAACTCGCCCGAAAAATCAACATAGTGAGAAAATTGATAGTCTCCCTCCCCCCACTTCGAAACCGACTTGCGCTGCCAGATATCTTGCAGCTTTGTGCTGAACTGCTCGCGAGCCTGGCGTCGTTTGGCATTTGTTGGCACGCCTTCTGGAGCTGATGTCGGCGCATCAGGTGACGCCCCGTCGGCAGTCCAAACTGCCAATTCATCACGCAATGTCGCAAACTCGTTTTCCAGGCGATTCAATACGGCGAAGGCATCACTCTTCAAACGCTCGCGGGTAAACGTCGTCACCTCCTCCTCCGAAAGCTGCGGATAGAGATTACGAACACGGTCCAAGACGGACTTTGTCGACGCCGGGTTGTTATCGCCACCACCTCGCAACTGCCCCGCTTGCCGGAGTTGCGCAGTAACAGGATCGACGTTAACCGGAAGCGGTGCGAACTCCAGCAATTCGTTCACGGCCTGTCGCGACGGCAACGGCTGTACACGGATCAACTGCTGCAACGCCGGACCACCGCCTTCTGTCACACCGAGCAGCTGACGATGCCCGGGCAATAACAGGAGCCAGACGGCTGAATACAGATCCTCGGATCTTTGAGGTAATGGGACGTCGCTACTTCGGATGACATAGCCATCATCCTGGCGAATCAGTATGTGACGAACCGGCGAACCGGCCTCGCCGATAGCGCTCAGAACCTCCCCTTCCATCGTCCCCTGGCGAATCTCGATACGGGTCTGTTGCGGCCACCCCGCAAGACGCCCGATCATCTTCAACGCCAAACGGTCACTGTCAGGGCTGGACACCGAATCCAGATATATTCCTTCACACGCTCTTGTCAGGCGAACATCGCGCAACGCCAGCAGCACCTCTTTTGCCAGTTGCCGTGGCATTCCCGATTGATTGTGCATGTGCAAACGGTCGGCGGCACTTGCCTCCTGCCACAACGCCTGGGCCGTCGTTTTCGGCAGCAGAGGAAAAATCCGCCGCATCTGCACCGTGTTGTCATCACAGTCGAGTTCGAACGCACGCTCAATCTCCTGAAAGAGAAAAGCGCGGTGCTGTTGGACACGGGATTCGATCAGATCATTTTCGCGTAACGCCAGCAAAACCTGCATTTGTGGATCGGCCTGCGCACGCACGCACGGATCGGAATGTTGCATTTTTGTGATGAACAGTTCGATGTTTCGATCGAGGGAGAAACGCCTGAGCGTGTCCTGCAGCAAGGCCATAGGCGTGGGATGAATGTGAGAGTCGTGCGCTAGTATTTCACCCACGCCACTCACCGCAAGAATACGTTCAATAGTGAGAGGGGAGAAATCGTCCACTGAATGGCCCGATCGCAGAAACAGTTGTGCCTTGTGCCGGTGTTTCGAATTGAGGCTCACAGAACGATTGTGCGGTTCGCTGTTTTCGATCGGGAGCCAGAACCGGCCCTCGCTGTCCGGCTTCAGCAGCGGGCCGGAGGGGTCGAGCTCACTGGCCTGCGTGGCGCGAAACAGGCCACTGTCGGCGTCCAGCACCACTTGCACCATATGGTCATTGTCTACGGCGACATACTGACGCTGCCTCGAAACCCGGATGCCCTGCGCATCGGCCTCGCCGAGACTTTTGGGGATGGGTATCGAGTAATCTGCCAGTGAGAATTTTTTGGCATGTATCGCCAATTCATCGATCGCTGAAGACCTCAGGTTCACGCTCACACTGATCGCTGGCGTCACTCCGACCGAATCTGGCCAAGAGGATGGGGGTAAGGGCTTCTGACGATGCGCGCTGGTCAGAGGCGGTGCTGCCGAAGACGAGAACGACGGCCGATGAGAGCCGTCCACGCTGGAATCGAACGGTTTGGTTGGGACAGTTACAGGTTTTATCCTTGGCGGTTTGCCAGTCATGAATGCTCATCCTTGAGGAGTGATTGCGTTGGCCCCCCCATAGCTGAAGGACCAACGCGAGACTTCAGAAAACGCACTTTCAGTGCGATACCTGAGTTGAACATCACAGTTTATCGGCAGTCGCAATGCCAAAAATATATACATCTACTACATCCACCGACATTGCATCGATGGAGATAAGATTCAACCTCGTTCCAGATATAGATTACGCTCGTAAAAATTCACGCGAATCGCCAACTTATGCTCCGTGCCGTATTCATCAATGGCGAGGAAGTAGAGTACCTTTCCGTATTTGCTTGCCTTCGTACTTTCCGAGTATTCGGACAGGGCTTGCACGACGGTCAGCTCTCCGTCGCTTTGGATCCGTACGTGATAGTGCTCATGACTCCATGTCTGGGCATCAGCAGTAAACGCAAATACAAAGGGATCTCCATTAATTGGCAAGGTCACGGTTACTTCGGATTTTTCGGGGCGAACAAGAATACACTCCATATAATTGGTTTTTGTTTCATTAAGTCTATTCCCTCCCGCAAACCTGTAGTTGACGCGATCATTCAATCCGTCTACAACCCAATCAACCAGTTTGATCTGATCGCCCCGCGGATACAGCCCCAGTCGATATGTCCAGATACGATTGCCAGGCAATTCATCGCCGCGCCGGGTTTGATACCAACGAAACGCGTCTATGGAATACGCCGCAGGAGATTGTGCTTCGATAGTTACGCTGCTGTCCTGGACACTGGAAAGCGTGGTGCCGTTACTGAGAATTCTCTCCCCGTTCAAAGACAGACGAGCACCGATCTGAGTCGTCCCGGCGCCCGATGAGGATACCCAGAACGTGCGAACCTGAGGATGAACGCTGTCACTTTCCAGATCATCGTCGTGAACCTCTCCGGCAGTCGGGGAAGGTCGCGACTCAAGGGTAAACCGCCCTTGCACGGTGCTCGCGGCCCAGCCGTCGCCCAACGTCTTGCCCGTGCTGTAATGAATCAGTTCGATACTTTCCATGACGTCTGCTGGTACGTGCATGGCGTTGCCGTCGGTGTCTACCCCGGACACCAGAACCTGTACTTTCACCTGCATTCGGCCATTACCGAACAGCGTTTTACTGCGGGTACTATCGCTGGCATCAAACTTGACCTTGAAACTGGTCAGGCCTTTCAGAATGGGTGGAGTGATTTGCTGATTGTTTGTCGCGTCCATGCTTTCACTCATGATGCATTCCTTGGAAGAGATATATTTAATATTGACATCGAAACCTGCCAACAGAAAAATTACATTTCTTTCAAATAAACAGCAAAGTGAAAAATGTAAGAAATATACATTTGCGAGCCATCAGTAAATACTGGCCGTTACCCCGCAAATAATCACATACCAGCAACATCCATTAATGTTCGTCGTTATAAACGAATTTTGGCATTTCCCAATGAAAACGAATGGCCAGCAGACGTAATAAAAACCCGCCGAACAGGGTAATCAGAATGGCTTGCTCACTGGGCAGATTCAGGTAAAGACACAGCATGTAGCACCAGGCTGCGGCGAAAGAAACACTCGCATAGAGTTCGCGACGAAAGATCAATGGAATATCGTTGCAGAAGATATCGCGCAAGATGCCGCCAAATACCCCGGTTATCACGCCGCTGACTGAGGCCACCAGCATACCGTGGCCCATTTCCAGTGCGGTCATGCAGCCTATAAGGGTGAACGCCACCAGTCCGACAGCGTCGAGTACCAGAAACAACGAGCGCAGGTGGCGCATCCAGCGCGCCGTGAACACTGTGAACATTGCCGCGACCGAGGTCAGTACCAGATATTCCGGGTGTTTGACCCATGTCAGCGGGTAATGCCCCAACAGCACATCACGCACCGAACCACCGCCCAAGGCTGTAACGCAGGCGATCAGCACCACGCCAAACCAGTCCATGCCGCGTCGCCCGGCAGACAGGGCGCCGGTCATGGCTTCAGCAGTGATGGCGATCAGATAGAGCATCAGCAACATGGTGGCAGTCCAGGCAGGAAGGCGCGCAGTCTAGCCATTTCAGTGCGGCACCAAAAGGGGGCAGTGCCATCACAGAACTCTTTGCTGAACAAAGATCCTGTGGTGAGGCACCCGCCACCCAGACAGGTATCGCTCCGAGCTTAGAACTTGATGAAGTGCTTACGGTAATGCTGCAACTCGGCAATCGATTCGCGGATGTCGTCCAGTGCCAGGTGCGTGCTGCCCTTCTTGAAGCTGTCACGCACGTCCGGCGCCCAGCGCGCCGCCAGTTCCTTGAGCGTGGAGACGTCGAGGTTGCGGTAGTGGAAGTAGCTTTCCAGCGCCTTCATGTGCGTATAAAGGAAGCGGCGGTCCTGGCAGATGCTGTTGCCGCAGATCGGCGACTTGCCCTTCGGCACCCACTTTTCCAGGAAAGCGATGGTTTCGGCTTCCGCTTCGGCCATGCTGATGCGGCTGTCGCGTACACGCTGGGTCAGGCCGGAGTTGCCGTGGGTGCGGGTGTTCCACTCGTCCATGCGCGCGAGCACTTCGTCGCTGTGGTGAATGGCGATCACCGGGCCTTCGGCCAACGTGTTCAGATCACTGTCGGTGACGATGGTGGCCATCTCGATGATGACGTCGTTTTCCGGATCCAGACCGGTCATTTCCAGGTCGATCCAGATCAGGTTCTGCGGGTTTGGCATATTTCGGCTCCTAAGCAATGCTGCGCAGTTTAGCCTAGGCCGGTGGCCGGGCGTGCTAAACTCGCCGCCGTTTTACCTAATCGCTGCATTCTTCAGACGGAACACCCATGGCCAAACGCCAACTCAATCGTCGTCAAAACTGGCGCATCGAAAAGATTCAGGGCGAACGCGCTGCGCGCGCCGCCAAACGCGAGTCCTCGGCGGTCGAAGCCCTTGAGGGCGGCGACCTGGGCCCGGAACAAACCGGTCTGGTGATCGCCCACTTCGGTGTGCAGGTCGAGGTCGAAGCGGTTGACGGTGATCAGGCCGGCCAAGTGTTCCGCTGCCACTTGCGCGCTAACCTGCCAGCACTGGTGACCGGCGACACCGTCGTCTGGCGCGCCGGCAATCAGGGCATCGGTGTGATCGTCGCGCAATTGCCGCGTACCACCGAACTGTGCCGCCCGGACAGCCGTGGCCAACTCAAACCGGTAGCCGCCAACGTCGACATGATCGTCATCGTCTTCGCGCCGCTGCCTGAGCCTCACGCCAACCTGATCGACCGTTATCTGGTCGCGGCCGAACACGCCGGCATCCGCCCGTTGCTGCTGCTGAACAAATTCGACCTGATCGACGAACAGAACGCCCCGGCGCTCAACGCGCTGCTGGCGGTGTATCGCACCCTCGGTTATCCGGTGCTGGAAGTGTCGGCGCACCACGGCAACGGCATGGAACAGTTGCAAGAGCAACTTGATGGCCGCATCAGTGTGTTCGTCGGTCAGTCCGGTGTCGGCAAGTCGTCGCTGGTCAACAGCCTGCTGCCTGAAGTTGAAACCCGTGTCGGGCCGTTGTCCGAACTGTCCGGCCAGGGCACGCACACAACGACTACCGCGCGACTGTTCCACTTCCCTGGCGGCGGTGAACTGATCGACTCCCCGGGTATCCGTGAATTCGGCCTCGGCCACGTCAGCCGTGCCGATGTCGAAGCCGGTTTCATCGAGTTCGATGACTTGCTCGGCACCTGTCGCTTCCGCGACTGCAAGCATGATCGCGAACCGGGTTGCGCGCTGCTCAAGGCACTCGAAGACGGACGCATCCAGCAGCAGCGGATGAACAGCTACCGCTCGATCATCGCCAGTCTGCCTGAAAACGGCTATTAAGTAGCCGGACACAAAAAAGCCGCGATCATCTCGCGGCTTTTTTTTGCCTCAAACGCTGGCCGGCGGTTTTGGCACAACCACCTTTGGCTCAGGCTTGCGAAACGCATACAGATGCTGGCGCACAATCCCGCCCGGCAATTCCTTGCCGAACACGCCGTAACGTACCGGCCACTCCTTCGGCGGCAGCTTGAACGTGCCGAACAGCATGTCCACCAGCGGCGTGTGGATCGCGTAGTTTTTGTAGATGTAATCCTTGTGCCGGGCGTGGTGCCAATGATGGTAGCGCGGCAACACGATCAGGTAGTTCAGCCAGCCGCCATTGATCCGCACGTTGGCGTGCGCCAGTACCGCCTGAACACCGACCAGAATCACGTAGGCATTCAATGCTTGCGGCGCGAAGCCCAGCAGCATCAATGGCACCAGCACACCGGTGCGGGTCAGCAGGATTTCAATGAAGTGCACGCGCGAACCGGCAAGCCAGTCCATGTGGGTGCTGGAGTGATGCACCGCGTGGATGCGCCACAGAAATGGCACCACGTGATAGAGACGGTGCAGCCAGTACTGACCGAGATCGGCGACCAGGATCGCCAGCACAAACTGCACAACGAGCGGCAGGCTTTGCACACTCGCCTGCAAGCCGGGCGACACCGCCCAACCGGCGATATAGCTTGAGGACGCGGTGATGAAGATCAGGATGAACTGCACCAGCATGTGGCTGACGAAAAAGTAGGTCAGGTCGGTGCGCCAGTGCGGGCGCAGGATGTTTTGCTCAGGGTCCTTGGAATAGAGCTTTTCCAAGGGAATGAACACGATCGCCGACACCAGCAGCGCCAGCACAAACCAGTCCAGACCGAGCGAGTACGGGGTCTGCCCGATCGAGCTGACTTGAACATTGGTGCCACCGAGAAACACCGCCAGCCCCGAAGCCACCAGACCGGTAATCCCCAGACGCTTGCGCTTGTTGAGCAGGATATTCAGGGTGCCGAGGCTGAACGAAACCACCAGACCGAGCAACAGCGTGGTGCGCGCAAACTGCTCGTCATAGACCTTGCGCAATTCGGCCGTGGTCAGCCATTCCGGAAAGAGGAAGCAGAACACCGCCAACAGGCTCAACAGCCCGAGGGTGGCCGAAATATAGCCACTGACCCGCCCTTCGCCAAACTTGAAGGGTGCGTTGCCATGCCGTTGAAAATAGGCTTTGAGTCTTTCCATAACTGATCTTCCGTGATTGCGAAAACTGCGACTGGTGATTGCGACGCAGGCAGAAACAAAAAAGCCACGGTGTCCGTGGCTTTTTGTGAATCACTGCTTGGGCGCGGGCGCCGGAGCAGTCGTTGGGGCCGTGGTTGGTGGCGCCGCACTCCCCGGCTCGGCCGGTTTAGGTGCAGCGTCGTCGAACAGGTTCAGGCGTTCGCGCAGTTCGTGCGCCGGCACCGGTTGCTGATCCGCCGGCAGTGCATTCGGGTCGACAGGCGCTGCCGGAGCGGCGCCATTCTGACCTTGATCCGCCGGTTTCGCCGGATCCGCGCCTTGCGAACCTTCAATCGCCGCTTGAGCTTTCTTGGTCAGCACCACAATGTCGATGCGGCGGTTGACCGGGTTGAACGGGTTTTCCTTGTCGAACAGCGCCGACGAGGCATAACCGACGACCCGCGCCACTTGCGCATCCGGATAGCTACCGGCGACCAAGGCACGACGGGCAGCGTTGGCACGGTTGGCCGACAGTTCCCAGTTACCGAAATCGCCGGTGCCGGTGTACGGCTTGGCGTCGGTGTGACCGCTGATACTGATCTTGTTCGGCACCGCTTTGATGGTGTCGGCCATGGCCAGCAGGATATCTTCGAAGTACGGCTTCAGGCGTGCGGAACCTGAGTCGAACATCGGCCGGTTCTCGGCGTCCATGATCTGGATGCGCAAGCCGTTCGGCGTGATCTCGAAGAGGATCTGGTCCTTGAATTTCTGCAGTTGCGGGTTCTCGTCGACCTTGTTCTGCAGCTCTTGCAGGAGCAGTTCGAGGCGTTCTTTCTCGACCATTTCGGCCATGCCTTCAACCTGCTCCGTGTCGACCGTGACCTTGTCGGGCTGTGGTTGCGACTTCACTTCCGGGTTGAGGGTGTTTTCCGGGGCCAGGGTCGGCGTACCACCGAGGTCGATGATGTACGGCGTGCCGCTTTCGGAAAAGCCGACCGGGTCTTTGAAGTAACCGGCGATGGCAATCTTCTGCTCGGGCGTCGCCGTGGACAGCAGCCACAGCACCAGGAAGAACGCCATCATCGCCGTGGCGAAGTCGGCGAAGGCGATTTTCCACGCCCCGCCGTGATGCCCGCCGGCTATGCGCTTGACGCGCTTGATGATAATCGGCTGATTATTTTCCATGACTTAGCGACCGCGAACGGCTTGTTCCAGCTCGGCAAAGCTTGGACGGTGGGCCGGGTACAGCACCTTGCGACCGAACTCGACCGCCAGCGATGGCGGCATGCCGGAAGCCGAAGCCACCAGCGAGGCCTTGATGGCTTCGTAGACGTTCAGTTCTTCCTTGGCATCGTGGGCCAGGGAATGCGCCAGCGGGCCGAAGAAACCGTACGCCGCGAGAATACCGAAGAAGGTACCGACCAGCGCCGCACCGACGTGCAGACCGATGGACTTCTGATCGCCTTCACCCAGCGAGGCCATGGTCACCACGATACCGAGTACCGCCGCAACGATACCGAAACCGGGCATGGCGTCGGCGATGCCGTTCACCGCATGGGACGGATGCTCGAGATCTTCCTTGAGGCTGTACAGCTCCATGTCGAACAAGCCTTCCAGCTCGTGCGGGGCCATGTTGCCGGACGACATGATGCGCAGGTAATCGCAGATGAACGCGGTCATGCGTTCGTCTTTGAGCACGGCCGGGTACTTGGCGAAGATCGGGCTCGCGGCGGCATCTTCGATGTCGCCTTCAATGGCCATCATGCCTTCGCGGCGGCTCTTGTTGAGGATCTCGTAGATCAGGCCGAGCACTTCCAGATAGAAAGTGTGGCTGAAGCGCGAACTGAACATGCTCAGGGATTTCTTGAGCACGTGCATCGTCATGTAGCCGGGGTTGGCCTGCAGGAATGCACCGAGTGCAGCACCACCAATGATCAACACCTCGAAAGGCTGGATCAGGGCGGCAATCTTGCCGTGGGAGAGCACGTATCCGCCGAGCACGCTCGCGAATACGACGATGATGCCGATAATTTTAGCCATAGGTAGAAAGTACTTACTTAAGTCGGGTTCAAGGTCATATTCGGAAGTTAAAAAATCTCTTCTTCTACTTATCGGCAAAACTGCGCCAGACTATAGCCAGTTCAGGCGAAAAGCCAATTTAGCCCATGCCGGGCGCGTCTACAGTCAGTGAAGATCCCGTCCAGACATGGCTAATGAAACGAACGTCCCACACGCAAAACCGACCACGATCGAGGGCTGGGTAAAGTTGCTCGATGGCGTGCGACTGCCCGTGCCGCAAGAGTCTCACGACAAGGTGTGCCGGGCGATTCGCGACAATCGCAGCTCGTTGCGCGACATCGCCGACCTGATGCAGGACAGCCCGGCGCTGGCCTTGAGCATCATCCGTGAGGCGAATCGTCACACCCACGGCACCATGGCTACGCCAGCGGAAAATCTTGAGGTAGCGATCAATCGCCTCGGCCTCGCCCGCACCGAAGAGTTGCTGGCGCGGCTGCCCGCCGAACCGCAGATGCAGATCCCCAAGGCCCTGCGCCAACTGCAAATGATCAGCCAGCACGCGACGCAACAGGCCAACGGTTTTTTCGCCAGTCGCCTGGCGCGCCTATGGCAGGACATCCATTGGGGCAGCCTGCTGTTTCTGTCGCCGCTGTGGCCGTTGGCGCTGACGTATCCGCAATTGCTCGAAGAATGGGAATTGCGGGTTATCCACAAGGGCGAATCGGCGCGCGTGGTGGAGAAGCAACTGTTCGGCGTACGCCTGCTGAAAATCGCTGAAGCGTTGGTGCAGGCCTGGCATCTGCCGATCTGGGTGCAGCAGGGTTATAAACTGCTGCTCAGCGAGCAACGCGAACTGGTGAAAGTGCTGCGTATTGCCCGCGACAGCGAACATCCGCTGCGTCAGCAAAACCGCCTCGACGATGACCCGACCCTGCGCCGCTGGCTCAATCAACCGGCCAATACCGTGCTGCTGGCCAATGGTCTGGCGCTGTCGGCGCAACAGGCCTGGGACAGTCCGCACAGCGAGCGCTGGCAGTACCTGACCAGCCTTTATCTGCAAATCTCGATGGACGAGGTGCAACAACAGTTGCACCAGCAAGCCGCCAACAGCGCGCGCCAGCATGCGATGCCCGATTTGTGGCACCCGGCGGTTTCGCTGCTGTGGCCGTGGGGCACCCGCCGCTTGCCTGCCGGTATGTTGCCCGCCGCCGCGCCGACGGCAGAAGACCTGAGCCAATGGCGCAAGCAGTGCGCCGAGCTGTTGGCAGAGCCGAGCCGCTTCACCAATGCGATGAGCCTGACCGTCGCCGCCCGCGATGCCTTGGCCGCCAGTGGCATGCGCCAGGTGCTGATCCTGATGGCAGACCGCAGCCAATCCAGCCTGCGCGTGCAGCAAACGCATGGTTTGCCAAAAGACGCTGCGGCGCTGACGTTCGTTGTCAGCCAAAGCAGCGTGCTGCAACGCTTGCTCGCGCAACAGGCGCAAGTGCGCATCAACCCGGACAACAACGCACAATTCTCCGCCCTGCTGCCACCGAGCCTGCGCACGCTGTTTCGCGGCGAGCATCTGATGCTGCGCTCACTGGTCAATAACGGCCGGGTGATCATGATCGTCGTCGCCGATCAGGGCGGCGGGCCGTTCGCTGACATCACCGTGCAAGCCTTTGGCAAAACCGCGCAGTGCATCGAAAAGGCCCTGCACAGCTTTAGCAGCCGTGCCCGATGAGGCTGCGCTACAATCCCCCCCTTTGTGCTCTGGAGACCTCACATGTCTGACTTCTCTGGCTTGCCGCTCGTCATCGAACCGAGCGACCTGCTTCCTCGGCTTGAGTCTGAAGAGCTGATTCTGGTGGATCTGACCAGTGCCGCCCGCTATACCGAAGGTCATCTGCCCGGTGCACGCTTTGTCGACCCGAAACGCACTCAGCTCGGCCAACCGCCGGCGCCGGGGCTGCTGCCGGCCAAAGCCGATCTGGAAGCCTTGTTCGGTGAACTGGGCCATCGCAAAGACGCGGTCTACGTTGTTTACGATGATGAGGGTGGCGGCTGGGCCGGACGTTTTATCTGGCTGCTCGACGTCATCGGTCACGACAAGTACCACTATATAGACGGTGGTCTGCCGGCGTGGCTGGCGGATGGCATGCCGATGTCGATCCAGGTTCCGCCGATTGTCGGTGGGCCGTTGGCATTGACCCTGGACGAAGCGCCGACTGCAACGCGCGAATACCTGCAAAGCCGTCTCGGCGCTGCCGATCTGGCGATCTGGGATGCGCGCGGGCCGCTGGAGTATTCCGGCGAGAAAGTGCTGGCCGCCAAGGCCGGGCACATTCCCGGTGCGGTCAATTTCGAATGGACGGCGGGCATGGACAAGGCGCGTCAACTGCGCATCCGCACGGACATGCCGCAGATCCTCGAAGATCTCGGGATCACCAAGGACAAAGAAATCATTACCCACTGCCAGACCCATCACCGGTCGGGCTTCACTTATCTGGTGGCCAAGTCCCTCGGTTATCCGCGGGTCAAGGGCTACGCCGGTTCCTGGGGCGAATGGGGCAACCACCCTGACACGCCAGTCGAGATTTAAGGTTTTTTAAGGACAACCAATGAAAGAGCGTCTGTTTATCCTCAGCCAGTACCTGCTGCCTCATCACCTACTGTCGCGCCTGGCTGGCTGCGTTGCCGAGTGCCGTGTGCGCTGGTTCAAGAATGCCTTCACCCAGTGGTTCGCCAAGCGCTATCAGGTGGACATGTCGCAAGCGCTGGTCGAAGACCTGACCGCTTACGAGCACTTCAACGCCTTCTTCACCCGCGCCCTGAAAGACGGCGCGCGTCCATTGGACGAAACCCCGGGCGCGATCCTCAGCCCGGCCGACGGTGCGGTCAGCCAGCTCGGCCCGATCGAACACGGTCGCGTGTTCCAGGCCAAGGGCCACAGTTTCAGTGTGCTGGAGCTGCTCGGCGGTGACGCGGCCAATGCCGCGCCGTTCATGGGCGGCGACTTCGCCACCATCTACCTGTCGCCGAAGGACTACCACCGCGTGCACATGCCACTGGCCGGCACCCTGCGCGAGATGGTCTACATCCCAGGCCGGATCTTCTCGGTCAACCAGACCACCGCGGAAAACGTTCCGGAACTGTTCGCCCGCAACGAGCGCGTGGCGTGCATCTTCGACACCGAGCGCGGGCCGATGGCCGTGGTGCTGGTCGGCGCGATGATTGTCGCTTCGATTGAAACCGTGTGGGCCGGTCTGGTCACTCCACCGAAGCGCGAACTGAAAACCTTCCGCTACGACGAAGCCGCGCGTGCGCCGATCCATCTGGAAAAAGGTGCCGAACTGGGTCGCTTCAAACTGGGTTCGACCGCGATCGTGCTGTTCGGGCCGGATCAGGTGAAGTGGGCTGAAGAACTGGTCGCTGGTTCGCCTGTGCAGATGGGCCAGGGCCTGGCGCTGCCAAAAGCCTGATTGACCGCTGCGGGAGTCGCCCAGGGCGCTCCCGCAGATTGCGTTATTTGCTGCTATGGTTTTTGGCATGAGCCAGACCCTATCCCCGCCGTCCCTTCAAGCACCAACACCGTCGCAAACGCGCCTGTCGTTTTGCGAAGCCACCCCGCGCGACCTCAAGCGCTGGATCGCCGGCCTACCCAAGGCCAACATCGGCGAAACCGCCCGCCTGCTTTATCAAGGCCTGGGCGAACTTAACCAACTGCTCACCCCCAGTGACAACCGTCTCAACCTGCTTGAGTTGCTGCGACCCGAGGTGTATTTCGTCTGCCAGCACCTGGAGCGGCATTTCCTGCATCAAGCGATCATGCTCGACGAGCGCTCACGCAAGATCAGCAACCTTTGTCAGGCACTGCAAAGCCATCTGGCCATCGGCTACAAACAGATCGTGCTGCGAATTGCGCCGAAGTACGGCAAGGATCGCGCAGCGCTGGTCAGTATGGCCCTGCAACGTGCTGCCCATGCACTCAAAGGCCAACTGCTGCGCGCCACGCAGCTGTATAGCTCGCCGCCTGAGCATGTGTGGTTCGAACTGCATCAGCTGTATCGCAGCGCCGCTGAATTACAGCTGCAACATCGACGCGTGCGTGACGATCTGGCCAGCCTCACCACAGAATTGAGCCTTGAACAGACCTACATCGCCGCGCTCCTGGTGGGCAGCGCCCGGTGTAATCAGTTGCGGCAAAACCAGATCGCCCGGCTCGCCGAAGTGCTGGAGCCGTGGAGCGCGCTGCTCAAGCTGCAACCCGCCAGCCCGGACGCAGGCTTGTTGGCGATCAGCGCAGAGCTGGATGCCGGCCCGCGCTACCGCAACATGTTTCGCAGCGAACAAAAGGCGGGATTGCTCGGCTTCGATCCGCAGCCGCTGGTGAACGCCATCGAAGCGCATTTGCTGAATCAGGACACTTCAATACCTTTGCCCGTCCCGGCCGGGCTGAGCTTCGATACCCTGCAACACTTGCACGCAACCTGGGGCCAAGCCGCCGAACGCAGTTTTCAGCGTACCGTGGGTCAGGGCAACCTGACCGTGTGCGTGGGCATGAGCGCCCTGCACTTCTACCTCGGCGGCGAGCGCAGTTTCAGCGAACTGCTCAAACATCCCGGAGCACGCTCGGCGAATTTCAGCAGTGCCCTCGCCAAAGGTGAAAAGGACAGTTGGAGCCAGGCCTTCGACGCCGCACCGCAGAACAAAGCTGATGAGTTTTTGCCCTACGAGGAAATTCAGTACGACCATTTGCTCGAGGATGAAAGCCACACCGACAGCACACCGCATTACCCGACCTATGCCCTGCCGGTGATCAATCACAGCCCCGGCGGTTATTGCCTGGCGTGGCCAAACGAAGTCCCCGCCGAATTGCAGGCCGGCGAAATGCTCGGGATTCAGGACAGCGTCAGTCTGGGCTGGAGCATCGCGGTGATTCGCTGGATTCGTCAGGTGCGCGGCGGCGGTACGCAAATGGGCATTGAGCTGGTGGCGCCGCACGCACAGCCATGCGGCTTGCAACTGGTGCGTTCGCGGGACGACCACAGCCAGTATTTGCGTGGATTATTGCTACCGGAGATCAGCGCGATCGATGTCCCGGCAACCTTGCTGGCACCGCGCCTGCCGTTTCAGGAAGGCAGCAAGGTGCTGATCAACACCCAGGGCGAAGAGCACCGCGCCGGACTGGATCGACGGGTGGCGAGTACACACAGCTTCAATCAGTTTGCCTATCGCTCGCTGGAGGCCGCGCGCAATGGCGGTAGCGAGGAGGATTTTGATTCGTTGTGGAAATCGCTTTAAGTGCCCGCCGATGGATCGGCGGCGCTACCTTTGCGAGCAGGCTCGCTCCCACATTGGAATGCATTTCAACTATGGGAGCGAGCCTGCTCGCGAAGAGGCCAAGTCAGGCGATAGAGATCTCAGAGCTGTCCGTCACGATCGCGGAAACCCAGTAAATACAGCACGCCATCCAGCCCAAGGGTGGAAATCGCCTGCTTCGCCGACTGCTTGACCAGTGGCTTGGCACGAAACGCCACGCCCAGCCCGGCAATTGCCAGCATCGGCAGGTCATTCGCACCGTCGCCGACCGCAATGGTCTGCTCCAGACGCAAGCCTTCCTTGTGCGCCAGTTCTTTCAGCAGGTCAGCCTTGCGCTGCGCATCGACAATCGGCTCGATCGCCACGCCGGTGCACTTGCCGTCGACCACTTCCAGCTCGTTGGCGAATACATAGTCGATGCCGAGTTTGGCCTGCAGTTGCTTGGCGAAATAGGTGAAGCCGCCGGACAGGATCGCAGTCTTGTAACCCAGACGCTTGAGTTCGGCGAACAACGTTTCAGCGCCTTCGGTCAGACGCAGCGAGGCGCCGATCGAATCCAGCACGCTGACATCCAGGCCTTTGAGCAAGGCCAGACGTTCTTTGAAGCTGGCGCGGAAATCCAATTCGCCGGCCATCGCCCGCTCAGTAATTTCAGACACCTGCTCGCCTACGCCGGCAGCCTTGGCCAGTTCGTCGATGACTTCGGCTTCGATCAGCGTCGAGTCCATGTCGAACACCGCCAGGCGACGGTTGCGACGGAACAGCGAATCTTCCTGGAAGGCGATGTCGACGTTCAGTTCCTGGGCAACGCTGAGAAACTCGGCACGCAACGCCTGCGGATCGGCCGCTTCGCCACGCACGGAGAACTCGATGCAGCCCTTGCCCTTATCAGCCGGGGTGTCCAGCGGCATGCGACCCGACAGACGGTCGATATGGTCGATGTTCAGGCCATATTTGGCGGTAATCGAGCTGACGGCCTGCAATTGGCCCGCGGTCACTTTGCGGGTCAGCAGGGTGACGATGTGACGCTTCTTGCCCTGATTGCCCACCCATTGCTGGTAATCCTCTTCGGACACCGGCGTGAAGCGCACCTGCTGGTCGAGCTCGTAGCCCTTGAACAGGATGTCCTTGAGCACGGATTTACCCTGCTCCGAATCGGGAATTTCAACCAGGATGCCGAACGACAGGGTGTCGTGGATCACCGCCTGACCGATGTCGAGAATGTTCACACCACCTTGTGCCAGAACACCGGTAATGGCTGCCGTCAGACCCGGACGGTCGACTCCCGTGATGTTAATCAGGACGATTTCGCGCAACGCGCACCCCCGCAACTGGAAAAAAACCGCATTCTACCCACTTTCAGTGACCATCGGGCACCGCGAGCGCTTTGCCGGTCTAGGGCCTGTCGCTATACTGCGCGTCAACTTCACGGACAAAAGAGCCGAGCTCAGTGAACCGGCCCACGCCAGTTAAAACCGATAACTTCTTCCTGCTGATCTTCCGTGCACTGCGCCACCGCCGTGTACCGATTGCATTGCGCATTGCCAGCCATAACGTGATCCTGGTCGCTCTGGCCCTGGTGATCTATGCCGGCGTGATGGGTTTGCAATTCAAGCAGGCCATGCACCAGCAGGCCGATGCGCTGGGCGAAAGCCTGACCACGCAGACCGCGACCTCGGCCACCGAGCTGTTGGTGTCCAACGACATCCTCAGTCTCAACGTGCTGCTCAACAACCTGACCAAGAACAAACTGGTGGCCCACGCGGCGATCTACAGCGTGGATAACCGCATCCTCGCCGAGTCCGGTCAGCGGCCCAAGCACAGCCTGCTCGGCGAAGCCGAAGGCATGTACGAGAGCAAGATCACCTTCCAGGACGTGACCGCCGGGCAACTGCGCATCAGCCTGGACATGGATCAGTTCCAGCAGCCGATGACCATCAGTCTGCAAAGCATGGGCATTCTCAGCGGCATCCTGCTGGCGCTGTCACTGGCCTTGAGCCTGCGCATGGGCCGCTACCTGTCGACGCCGTTGCTGCAACTTCGCGTCTGGTTACGCCGTATCGACGAGCACACGCCGGGCATTGATCGTCAGGATGAAATCGGCGATCTGGCGCGTCAGCTCCACGCCAACTACGCGCCGGAGCCTGCACCAGAACCGGAACCCGAGTTCGAGGATGAAGAAGACGAGCCGGAATTCGAGGTGCGCAACTTGCGTGATCCGAGTTTCGACGAAACCCGTCCGATGGCCGCACAGAAGCCTGCACCGCGACATCTGGTCAGTACCGTCGAAGACGATGATGACGATGATGCATTCGCCGACCTGCGCGACGAGTCGCTCAATGGCGCGCCGCAACCCGTCGTTCGCCAACCGTCGCCAAGCGTGCCGCAGCACACCGCCGTGCTGGCGGTGCAACTGGGCTCGCAGGAGCAACTGCGCCGCTTGCCGCGGGCACGTCTGGAAGAATTGCAGGAGCGTTATCGCGATTGCCTCGATCAGGCCGCTTCCTTGTATCAGGGCGAAATCGAAACCCTGAACGATGGCAGCACATTGATGCTGTTCCACACCGAAGACAGTGGCGACGACTACCTGACCAACGCGATCTGCTGCGGCGAGTTGCTGCGGGCACTGGGTCATCAATTGCAGATTGAAGTCGCGGACAGCGGTATCACCCTGCAATTGCAACTGGGCCTGACCCTTGGCGATGAGTTGTTCGGCTTGAGTCAGATCGACCTGCTGCTGACCGATTCGGCGCAGGATGCATTGGCTCTGTCACAACACAGCCGCAACCTGCTACTGGTTGAACGCAAGATCGGCGACGATGCGCTGATCCGCCAGCGTGCGCGGATCCGCCCGATCGCCAGCCCTGAGGGGGCTTGCTGCGTGGAGCGATTGATGGAGCCTTATCCGTCGATGCTCGAACGGCAACTGGCGCGGATGCATGAGCGTCGGGCTTAAGCCTCAGGCCTGATGTGAAGAAGCCCGCAGACGAGTGATTGTCTGCGGGCTTTTTTGTGGGTGACTGAAAAGCCCCTCACCCTAGCCCTCTCCCCGAGGGAGAGGGGACTGATTGGGGGATATTGGAGAGCTACACCGACTTGAGCGCCCTGCTGTGAATCCAGAATCGCCAAGCGCTTGCAGGTCGATATGTAGCGCCAGACACCTCGGTCAGTCCCCTCTACCTCCTGGAGAGGGGACTGATCCGGGAATATTCCACATGTACACCGACCTGCCCCTGCCCTACCGAACCCATAATCGCCAGGATCTTTCAGGTCGATGCATAGCGCCAGACACCTCGGTCGGCTCCCTCTCCCTCGGGGAGAGGGCTGGGGTGAGGGGCTTTTGGTCTCGCCACCGCCCCCCCAGACACAACAAAGCCCGCACAAGGCGGGCTCTGTTCTAACTCGTTCCAGCTTAGAAGCGGAACACTTCCATATCCGTACGAATCGGCGAGGCCATTGGAATCTTCGGCTGCTTCTCGGCTTCCGCCGCCGGCGCGGCCGGTTTCGGTGCCGATTTACGTGGTGCCTCAGCCACCGGTGGCTGATTGGCCAACGGCTTGAGCGCCACCGACAATTGCTCGGCCAGACGCTGCAACAAGATCCCCTGAGCCTGCACCTGCGAAGCCGTACTGCCGGCATGCAGTTCCTGCAGATGAACGATGCGGTTATCGCGCACCTGACCACGACGGTCGATCAAACGCCATTGCGCATCAAGGATCGCCGGTTGCTTCTCTCCGGAGTCCAGACGCGTAATGGTCAGCAGCACTTGCACATCCGGGGTAAAACCGGTCGTGGCTGGTGCCAGCACCACACGCTGACTGTCCAGATGACCCGCCACCTGGCGCATCAACAATTGATCGATATCCGACGAAAGGCTACCTGCCCAACGACCGTCGGTCGCCGCTTGCAGACTGCCATCCGGTTGACGTTGCAGCAAAGTCTCACGTTGCAGGTAATCGGCTACGACTACCGGACCCAACAAAACCGCCATGCCCGCGCTTTGCGCAGGCTGAACCGGACTTCCGCTGTCCAGTTGATACAGCGACACCGGCTGGTGAACGCTGCAACCCGCCAGGCCCAAAACGCCGGCGAGCAGGAAAATAAGGGGGCGCAGAGCAGTCATCATCCCGTCCAGGTGGCCGCCACAAGGCTGACCACAGTGAAAATACTCAATAAATATGAAGAACGCTCGGCCACGCCGGCGCTTGGAAAGGCCATATCATCCGTGAATATGCGTTCCGACTCCAGCGCCAAAGCGTCGATCTACGCGTTAAATCGTGGATCGAGCTCTCTAGGACGCCTAATTGAGGTTTTCGACGAGCAGCGCATCCACTCTCTGGAAGCCCCTTGGAAGCTTATTGCCACGACGTCCACGCTCACCTTTGTAGTGTTCGAGGTCGTCGGCCTTCAGCGACAGGGTCCGTTTTCCGGCCTGCAGCACCAAGGTGGCGCCTTCCGGAATGACGGCGATGTCCGTGACATATTCTTCGCGACTGGCCACACGCTCACCGGGAATACCGATGATCTTGTTGCCTTTGCCCTTCCCTAATTGTGGCAGATCGCTGATTTTGAAGATCAGCAGGCGACCTTCGGTCGTCACCGAGGCCAGCCAGTTGTGCTCGCGGTCAGCCACTGGTCGCGGCGCGATCACTTTGGCGTTGTTCGGCAGGCTCAACAGGGCTTTACCGGCCTTGTTCTTGGCTTGCAGGTCTTCGCCTTTGACCACAAAACCGTAACCGGCGTCGGAGGCAATCACATACAACGCATCATCTTCCGGCATCAGCACGCATTCGAAGGTCGCGCCCGGTGGCGGTGTCAGACGGCCGGTCAACGGTTCGCCCTGGCCACGGGCCGACGGCAACGTATGCGCAGCGACCGAATAGCTGCGGCCGGTGGAGTCGATCACCACGGCAGACTGGTTGGAACGCCCGGCCGCCGAGGTCTTGAAGCCGTCGCCGGCCTTGTACGACAGGCCGGTGGCGTCGATATCGTGACCTTTGGCCGAACGAATCCAGCCCTTTTCCGACAGGACGACGGTGACTTTCTCGTTCGGCAGCAGATCGTGCTCGGTCAACGCTTTGGCTTCGGTGCGCTCGACGATTGGCGAACGGCGGTCGTCGCCATAGGTTTCGGCGTCCTTGATCAACTCGGTGCGCACCAGTTTCTTCAGTTTGGCTTCGCTGCCGAGCAACGCTTGCAGCTTGGCTTGTTCCTTGAGCAGTTCGTCCTGCTCGTCGCGCAGCTTCATCTCTTCCAGTCGCGCCAACTGACGCAAACGGGTGTCGAGGATGTAGTCGGCCTGGATCTCGCTGAGGGCGAAACGTTCGATCAGCTTGGCTTTCGGGTGTTCCTCGGTACGGATGATGTGGATCACTTCATCCAGATTGAGGTAGGCAATCAACAAACCGTCCAACAGGTGCAGACGACGCTCGACTTTATCTAGGCGGAATTGCAGGCGGCGACGCACGGTCTGCACGCGGAATTCCAGCCACTCGACCAGCAACGCACGGAGGTTTTTCAGCTGCGGCTTGCCGTCCAGACCGATGATGTTGACGTTGACCCGGTAGGTCGACTCCAGCTCGGTGCTGGCAAACAGGTGCTGCATCAGCGCTTCGTGATCGACGCGGCTGTTGACCGGAATGATGACGATGCGGCACGGGTTCTCGTGGTCGGATTCGTCGCGCAGGTCAGCGATCTGCGGGGCTTTCGACGGTTTCGCCTGCATCAGCGCGGCGATCTGCTCCAGCACTTTCGCACCGGACACCTGGTGTGGCAGCGCGGTGACGATGATGTCGCCGTCCTCAACGTGGTACACGGCGCGCATGCGCACCGAGCCCTTGCCGGTTTCGTACATTTTCAGCAGGTCGGCGCGCGGTGTGATGATTTCCGCTTCGGTCGGATAATCCGGACCTTGAATGTGTTCGCAGAGCTGCTCGACCGTGGCTTTCGGCTCATCGAGCAGGCGCACGCAAGCGGTAGCGACTTCGCGCAGGTTGTGCGGCGGCACATCCGTGGCCATGCCCACGGCGATACCGGTGGTACCGTTGAGCAGAATGTTCGGCAGGCGCGCCGGCAGCACCAGCGGCTCCTGCAGCGTGCCATCGAAGTTCGGGCCCCAGTCGGCAGTGCCCTGGCCGAGTTCGCTGAGCAGCACTTCGGAATAACGCGACAGGCGCGCTTCGGTGTATCGCATGGCGGCGAAGGACTTCGGATCGTCCGGCGCACCCCAGTTACCCTGACCGTCGACGAGCGTGTAGCGATAGCTGAACGGCTGCGCCATCAGCACCATCGCTTCGTAGCACGCCGAGTCGCCGTGCGGATGAAACTTACCGAGCACGTCACCGACGGTACGCGCCGATTTCTTGTGCTTGGAATCGGCGTCCAGGCCCAACTCACTCATGGCGTAGACGATACGCCGCTGTACCGGTTTCAGGCCGTCGCCGATATGCGGCAGCGCACGGTCCATGATCACGTACATGGAGTAATTGAGGTAGGCACTTTCGGTGAAGTCAGCCAGCGACCGGCGTTCTACACCGTCCAGGCTGAGATCAAGGGGATTGCTCATGCAGGCCTCATCGGTTCGTTGTCTGGCGCAGCAGCATGGTGCCACCGCGCTGAGTAAATTCAAGTTTGTTCAGGGCGCTCATGCCGAGCAGCACCTGATCGCCATGCAGCCCCGGCGCCACCAGTGCGCGAACATCCCGCAGCACGATGTCGCCCAGTTGCAGGCGGTCGATTTTGGTCCGATAGCCCTGGCTCAGGCCATTGGCCGTGCTCAGGGTCACACCGAAACCTTCTTCCAGCTTCAAACGCTTGGCCAGATCCGCCGGGATCGCCACATCGGTAGCACCGGTGTCGAGCATGAACTCCACCGGCTCACCGTTGATCTGGCCGCTGGCGACGAAATGCCCCTGGGCATTGCCGGCCAGCTTCACTTCGATAAAACCTTCGCCCTGCTCCGAACTGACTACGACGTTCGGATTCTGCTGGCGCTGCTCCCACTGACCGAAAAACCGCGTGGCCAGAAACAGCGCCGCGCACCACGCCAGAATCATCAGCACCCGACCGGCGCGCTTGCCCGGCGGTTGCTGGCTCATGGCTTGGCGCTCCAGCCACCGTCAGGTGCGGCGAAGCGCCAGACGATCGGGCGTTTCTCGCCGTCGGCACGCACGCCATCGTTGTTGTCCAGGCCAATCCATGCACCTTGCGCGTCCACGATAAGCGCTTCCGCCAGGCCATATGCCTGTGAATAAAGGCGCTGTGGTTGCAAGGCATCTTCGGCGTACGACCAGCATTGTTCGACTTTGGCAGTCACCGCATCACGACGACAAATCTGAAAGGCGTTGCGCTCAAGGGTGAACAGCTTGCCGTTGAACAGCGACAGATCGGCGAAATCGCGGGTGACCGCGCGCGCCTTGGGAAACTGCGGCGGCTGCATCTCGACGCCAGCCTCGCTGAGCAGTACGCAGGCGCCGTCGCAATCCCAGACCGTTTGCTGACGCTTGATCTTCAGCAAGCCACGGCGTTCGCGTTCGGCGGCCAGCCATAACTGATCGCCCGCCGGGTTGATCGCCAGCCCTTCGAACAGCGCGTTGAAGTGCAGCAACATGCCACTGGCCCGGGCTTCCTTCACCAGCATCGGCGAGATTTTCAGCCACGAGGCCGGGCCTTGTGGCGGCACTTGCAGCACCGCTGCGTGGGCCTCGCTGACGATGTAACGGTTGCCGGCACTGTCGCAGCTGATGCCTTCGAAATCCAGATCACCGCCACGGATGAACGACGCCGCCCAGGTGCGCGAACTCAAACCCCACGGCAAGCCGCTGTCCGGCACCGGTGGCACGTCGATGCGCACAGTTTCCGCCTGCCATACCTGATCAGCGGTTCTAAGCCGGTAGATCTGCTCATCGTCGCGATCGGACACCGTCCATAGTTCGTTGCCGCACAGCGCCAGCCCCGACAGGTTGCCGCCGCGCATGCCATCGACCGGGTGCTCGGAAAGCAGGCGCAACTCCTGTAGCGGCTCGGCCGCCACAGTCATCGCACTCAACAGCAAGGCACCCGCGAAGGCCCAGCCAAACCGCATCAGGCCAGCACCTCGGCGAGGTTGCCTTTGGATTCAAGCCAGGTCTTGCGATCACCGGCGCGTTTCTTCGCCAGTAGCATGTCCATCATTTCCGAGGTTTCGGCAAAATCTTCGCCCAGCGTCAGCTGCACCAGGCGCCGCGTGTTCGGGTCCATGGTGGTTTCACGCAGCTGCGGCGGGTTCATTTCGCCCAGACCTTTGAATCGGGTGACCTGCGGTTTGCCGCGCTTCTTCTCGGCGACCAGACGGTCGAGAATGCCATCGCGCTCGGCTTCGTCGAGGGCGTAGTAAATCTCTTTGCCCAAGTCGATGCGGTACAGCGGCGGCATCGCCACATAGACGTGACCGGCATCCACCAGCGGACGGAAATGCTGGACGAACAGCGCACACAGCAGCGTGGCAATGTGCAGGCCGTCGGAGTCGGCGTCGGCGAGGATGCAGATCTTGCCGTAGCGCAGCTGGCTCATGTCCGCCGCGCCCGGATCGACACCGATGGCCACGGCGATGTTATGCACTTCCTGGCTGGCGAGCACTTCGCTGCCGTCGACTTCCCAGGTGTTGAGGATCTTGCCGCGCAACGGCAGGATCGCCTGGAATTCCTTGTCCCGCGCTTGTTTGGCGGAGCCGCCGGCGGAATCACCTTCGACCAAAAACAGCTCGGAACGCATCGGATCCTGCCCGGCGCAGTCCGCCAGTTTGCCCGGCAATGCCGGGCCCTGAGTGACGCGTTTACGCTCGACTTTCTTGCTCGCTTTCAGGCGGCGGCCGGCGTTGTTGATCGCCAGTTCGGCCAGCGCCAGACCGGTTTCCGGGTTGGCGTTGAGCCACAGGCTGAAGGCATCCTTGACCACACCAGAGACAAACGCCGCCGCTTCACGGGACGACAGACGCTCTTTGGTCTGGCCGGAGAACTGCGGCTCCTGCATTTTCATCGACAGGACGAAAGCAATGCGCTCCCAGACGTCTTCCGGCGCCAGCTTCACGCCGCGCGGCAGCAGGCTGCGGAATTCGCAGAACTCGCGCATGGCATCGAGCAGGCCCTGACGCAAACCGTTGACGTGGGTACCGCCCTGCGCCGTCGGGATCAGGTTGACGTAGCTTTCCTGCACCGCGTCGCCACCTTCCGGCAGCCACAGCAGCGCCCAGTCGACGGCTTCTTTGTTACCGGCGAACGCGCCGCAGAACGGCTCGTTCGGCAGGCGTTCGAATTCGCTGACGGCATCGACCAGATAGGAGCGCAGGCCGTCTTCGTAATGCCACTCGACTTTCTCGCCAGTGCCTTTGTCTTCGAAGCTGACCAACAGGCCCGGGCACAACACAGCCTTGGCCTTGAGCACGTGCTTGAGGCGGCTGATGGAGAATTTTGGTGAATCGAAGTATTTCGGATCCGGCGCGAAGTACACGCTGGTGCCGGTGTTGCGCTTGCCGACAGTGCCGACGATTTCCAGCTCGGTGGCTTTGTAGCCATCAGCGAAGGTCATCTGGTATTCGTTGCCGTCACGCTTTACGCGTACGCGCACTTCGGTCGACAAGGCGTTGACCACGGAAATACCCACACCGTGCAGACCGCCGGAGAACTGGTAGTTCTTGTTGGAAAACTTGCCGCCCGCGTGGAGTTTGGTGAGGATCAGTTCGACGCCCGACACGCCCTCTTCCGGGTGAATGTCGACCGGCATGCCACGACCGTCGTCGCTGACTTCCAGCGAGTGATCGGCGTGCAGGATGACCTGCACCGATTTGGCGTGGCCCGCCAAGGCTTCGTCGACACTGTTGTCGATGACTTCCTGGGCGAGGTGGTTCGGCCGACTGGTGTCGGTGTACATGCCGGGGCGTTTGCGCACCGGGTCGAGGCCCGAGAGGACTTCGATGGCGTCGGCGTTATAAGAGCTAGCGCTGGGAGTGGCCATAGGGTCTCGTCGTCAGTCATTCATGAAATAGGGGGCAAGACTTCACAGTGCGGTGAAATCGATTGCCTGATACACATCGGCGCCAATGCCGGCAAAACTCAGCAACGCCGGCAATTGCCCGGCAAAACCCTGAAAACTGTGATCGCCGCCGGCCTGAATGCGCAAGGCACAGGCGCGGTAATACTGCTGGGCGAGGCGATAATCCAGTGTTTCATCGCCGGTCTGCAACCATACCTGATAGCGCTGGGCGTCCACAGGTGCTGGCACTTCCAGCTCGGCCAGGGCCGCAACGTGGTCGTGGGTCAATTCCCAGGTTTCATCGGTATACAGGTTTTTCTGCGTGCCCAGATAGCCGTCGAACATCCGGTGCGGGCTGACCGCCGGGTTGACCAGCAGGGCTTTCAGGCCATGGCGCTCGGCCAGGTGAGTCGCATAGTAGCCGCCGAGTGAACTTCCCACCAGCAATGGACTGCCCAGCTCGGCGATTGCCTGCTCCAGCTGACCGATGGCTTCGCGCGGATGGTGATGCAGGGCCGGTACACGCAGTTTGTCGCTCAAACCCAGTTGCTCCATCACCGTTACCAGCTGACAGGCCTTTTTCGAGGCCGGGGCGCTGTTGAAACCGTGGATATAGAGGATCGAACCGGACATTTGAGCTCCCTGGGTGTCGGCGAAAGATAGCGGAGTTTACAGGGAGAAAGCCCCTCACCCTAGCCCTCTCCCGGAGGGAGAGGGGACTGATTGGGGGATATTTGAGAAGTACGCCGACCTGAAAGATCTTCACCGAATCCACAATCGACACAATCGCTCAGGTCGATGGATAACGCCAGACACCTCGGTCGGCCCCCTCTCCCTCCGGAAGAGGGCTGGGCGGGCGGCGTTCCGATGAGGGGCTTTTGATTGGCTATCAGTAACCGTCAGAACCGTAATCAATGGTAAAAGCAAAACCGGTGACACGTTCAACCCCAGTTTCCAACCGCCCATCCGGCAACAACCGCAACCACCGATACCCAGGCGCCTGCTCCCCCACCTTAAAATCCTCACTCCGCGGCTCAAACTGAATGCACGTCGAAGGCGAAGCCATCAGTCTCACGCCATTACGCTCACGATCAATCTCCTGATGCACATGCCCCCACAACACCGCGCGAGCTTGGGGGAAACGATCCAGTACTTCGAAAAACGCTTCGGGATTGCGCAGGCCGATCGGCTCCATCCAGGCGCAGCCAATCGATACGGGATGATGATGGAAGCACACCAGATGATGGCGCTCCGGCGCTTCGCTCAGCGAGCGGGCCAGCAATTGCAGTTGATCGTCCTGCAGATACCCCGGCACCGAACCCGGCACCGCCGAATCAAGTAGCGTCACGCGCCAGTTACCGATATCGACCACCGATTCCAGCAGCGTGCTCTGCACGGCGGCCTGGGCCATGATCATCGGCTCGTCGTGATTGCCGGGAATCCACCGCGCCGGCGCAGCGATCTGCGCGCTCATCTGGCGAAACTGCTGATACGACTGCAGCGTGCCGTCCTGCGAGATATCGCCAGTGGCCAGAATCAGGTCGATCTGCGGCTGCTGCCCCAGCACCAGCTCGATGACCTTTTGCAGGCTCTCGCGGGTGTTCATGCCCAGCAGTGCGCCATCCGCTTCAGCGAACAAATGGCTGTCGGACAACTGCACCAGCAACGCCGCATCGGCGGTGGTCAACGTGGATACGCTCGGCAAGGCGTTCTCCCAAGGCAAAAGCACGGAATCGATCAAGTGCCGCAATTATGCTGGGGGATCACGCAAAGAGGAAACCGGCGAACCGGACACAGTTCACAACTAGCGTACGACTTCGTACTCGTGCCCCAACGCCAGGCAATGACTCAGCCATTCCCCCAGAAACAGATTGAGCTGAGCCTTTTCATCCGGCTGATGCATCGCCGCGTTCGGGTAAGGATAGATGCCGCGAAAGCGTCGTGCATGTTCGGCGCTGACCACTTCGGCCATGCGCGCGTCGTGATAGACCTGCACTTCCAGCTGCGGCACCGGCAGCCACGGCAGGCTGTGTTCCTGACGCACTTGCAAGGTGGTGGTGTACGGACAGGTCTGCAGCACTTCAAGGGCCAGCACGCCGAGCATCTGCTCGCCCTGAGTCACGGCGATGCGCCGCGCCTCGGGCTCGTTGCGCATTTCCGGCAGCAGTCGCATCAGGCGCGCGTAGTTGGCCTCGCAGGCGGCTTGCAGCCCCACGAGGTCGACTCGATAGCGATCGCGCAACTTGTTTACGACCATAACCCCCTCACTTCGGCGCGGTTCAGCGCCAGCCACTGCAAAGCGATGATGCTCGCCGCGTTGGCAATACGTCCATCACGGACGGCCTGCAAGGCATCTTCAAAAGCCCAGACCGTGACACGGATATCTTCTGCCTCTTCTTCCAGGCCATGCAGACCGCCAACGCCTTCGGTGCTGCAACGCCCCAGATACAAATGCACGAACTCGTTGCTGCCGCCCGGTGACGGGAAATACTTGGTCATCGGCCACAGGGCCTTGATGTCCAGTCCAGCTTCCTCCTGCGCCTCGCGGTGAGCAACTTCTTCCGGTTGTTCATCCTTATCGATCAGACCAGCGACCAGTTCGACCAGCCACGGGTTGTCGGTCTTGCCCATGGCGCCGACGCGGAACTGTTCGATCAACACCACTTCGTCGCGCTGCGGATCGTACGGCAGCATGCACACGGCATCGTGGCGCACGAACACTTCACGATTGATCTCGCGGCTCATGCCACCAGCGAACAATTCGTGGCGCAAGTGCAGACGGTCGAGCTTGTAAAAGCCCTCGTAGCAACGTTCACGCCGCACGACGTCTACGGTGGTCGGAATGGCGTTGGCAAAATCAGTCATGAGCATCCTCTTTACTGCAGATCCATTACGAGGTTGCTGCTTGTTACTGGCAACCTCGACTTCGCGCCATCCTAACGCGCCCGCACCGTTTGATGCAGCCCCTTTACCGTCAGCGGGATGGACGGTGAAGGCGAAACGCACTCTAATTAGCTTAGTGGCGAACTGACTGCTTCGTTGAGAGTCGAAGCGGTAACTTTTTGCCTTCCCTTGTTTTCGAAAGGACGCCCATGTCGCTTTTCAAAATTGCCTCCGTGGCCGCCATCGCCCTGACCCTCGGCGCGTGCGCAAGCCTGTTCCAGCCCAACTACCGCACGCCGCTGGAAACCACCCGCGATGCGTCGGAACAGCTTAAGCCTGGATGTTCCACCCCGGATTGCCCACTGGTGAACATCGACACTCTGCGCTTCCCGGCCGAACCTGCGCTGGACGGCATCATCGAAAAACGTCTGCTGCAAATGACCCGCACCGAGAAGAACGCCACGGTGGCGCCAACCCTGGCGGCCTATCGCGAGCAGTTTCTGGCCAGTGCCGGCCCGCGCAACAGCAGCTACCTGCAAGCGAAAGTACGCGAGCAGCATGACGGCTTGGTGATCATTGAGGTGTCGAGCTACCTCGACACTGGCGGTGCCCATGGCACCCCGGGTCGCGGTTTCATCAACTATTCACGCCAGCAGCACAAGGTGCTGAACCTGTCCGACATGCTCATGCCGGGTCAGGAAGAGGCGTTCTGGAAGGCGGCGCAGGTGGCGCACAACAGCTGGCTGATCAGCACCAAGCTCGATCAGGAGCCGGAGTTCGTGGCGAACTGGCCGTTCGTGAAAACCCCGAACGTGGCGCTGACCTATGGTGGCGTGATCCTCAAGTACGACGTGACCACCATCGCGCCTTACGCGCTGGGCCACGTCGAACTGAAGATTCCTTACCCGCGCCTGAACGGTATTCTCAAGCCTGAGCTGTTTCCCGGCCGTAACTGAAGGCCCGGCCCAGCACTAGCTGCAACAGCCCTGCCAGCACCAGCGCCGGCAGGGTTGCGCCGACATCCGGATACAGATTTGCCAGCAAGTGGTAGGTGCTCACGCCACCCAGCCACGCCAACAACGCCGGCCAGCGCAACGCGGCTGACGCGACCTGAGCACTGCGCTTGCGCAGGATGAAGTGATCGACCAGCACCACGCCAAACAGCGGTGCAAACACCGAGCCGATCAACAGCAGGAAATTCTGGTACTGCGCCAACGGCGCCAGCAGTGCGATCAGCGTGCAGATCACGCCGATGGCCAAGGCCAGATGCTCGACTTTCAGGCGCAACAGAATCCCGCTCGATACCGCTGCCGAATGAATATCGGCAAAGGCGTTTTCCGACTCATCCAGCAGAATCAGCAACAGTGGAATGCCCAGACCGGCGCCGGCCAGTGCGAGCAACAGTGCATTGACTTCACCGCTCGGCGCGAAGGCCAGGGTGTAGGCGACGCCGAGGCTCATCAGCCAGAAGTTGCCGATGAAGAAACCGACGGCAGTACCGCCGAAAACATTCTTCGCACGTTTGCCAAAACGTGAGTAGTCGGCGATCAGCGGCAGCCACGACAGGGGCATCGCGATGGCAATGTCAAAGCCCACGGCGAACGGCATCGAACCGTCACCGGCACGCGACCAGAGGTCGGCCAGATCGGCTTTGGCAAACAGATTCCAGGTCAGCCACAGGCACGCTGCCAGCAGCAGCCAGATGCCCCACTTGCGCAGAATCTGCCGGACGAAAGTCAGCGGCCCGCTGACCGCAAGCAAGGTCGCCAACGCGCCGAAAAACAGCGTCCACAACACCGGGTTCGACCAAAGCGAACCTTCGCTGAACGCGCGGGTACCGAGCAAGCTGGCAGCGTCGCGCATGACGATGATTTCGAACGAGCCCCAACCAATCAATTGCAGCAAGTTGAGCAACGCCGGCAGGCTCGCGCCTTTGCTGCCGAGGCTGAGTTTCAGCGCGGCCATCGACGACAGACCGGTGTCGCTGCCGATCACGCCGACCGCAGCCAGCAACAGCACACCCACCAGCGTGCCAAGGAAAATTGCCAGCAGCGATCCAGACAGCCCCAGACCCGGCGCGAGCAATGCGCCGGTCTGCAAGACCATCAGGCCGATGCCGAGGGAGAACCACAGAGAAAACAGATCGCGACCGCCGAATACACGCTTGTCGGCGGGTACGGCGAGATCGGGGGAATAGGTGCTGGGTTGAATGCTCAAGGGTGTTATCTCAAAAAAGAGCAGAGAAAAAGCTGCAAGCTGCGAGCTACAAGTTAGAAGCAGTGCGCGGACTGCTTCTGATCTTGCAGCTTGTAGCTTGCCGCTCGGGGCTAGACTTTCTTGTACAGCTGACTGCCTTCCTTCTTGAACCGCTCGGCCTGTTCCGCCAGGCCTTGGGCGACGTCCACGTCGACCGCGTCGATCCGCTGGTTGGCCGCGTATTCGCGGACTTCCTGAGTGATCTTCATCGAGCAGAATTTCGGCCCGCACATCGAACAGAAATGCGCGACCTTGGCCGAATCCTTCGGCAGGGTTTCATCGTGATAGGAACGGGCAGTGTCCGGGTCCAGACCGAGGTTGAACTGGTCTTCCCAACGGAATTCGAAACGCGCCTTGCTCAAGGCGTTGTCGCGAATCTGTGCGCCCGGGTGTCCTTTGGCCAAGTCCGCTGCGTGCGCGGCAATCTTGTAGGTGATGATCCCGGTCTTCACGTCATCCTTGTTCGGCAGGCCCAAATGTTCCTTCGGCGTCACGTAGCAGAGCATCGCGCAACCGAACCAGCCGATCATCGCCGCACCGATACCCGAGGTGATGTGGTCATAGCCCGGCGCGATGTCGGTGGTCAGCGGGCCGAGGGTGTAGAACGGCGCCTCGTCGCAGCACTCCAGCTGCTTGTCCATGTTCTCTTTGATCAACTGCATCGGCACGTGGCCCGGGCCTTCGATCATGGTTTGCACGTCGTGCTTCCAGGCGATCTTGGTCAGTTCGCCGAGGGTTTCCAGTTCGCCGAATTGCGCGGCATCGTTGGCGTCGGCAATCGACCCCGGACGCAAGCCATCGCCCAGCGAGAAGCTGACGTCATAGGCCTTCATGATTTCGCAGATTTCTTCGAAATGCGTGTAGGCGAAGTTTTCCTTGTGATGCGCCAGGCACCACTTGGCCATGATCGAACCGCCACGGGACACGATACCGGTCACGCGTTTGGCGGTCAGCGGCACGTAACGCAGCAGCACGCCGGCGTGAATGGTGAAATAGTCGACGCCCTGCTCGGCCTGCTCGATCAGCGTGTCGCGGAACAGCTCCCAGGTCAGGTCTTCAGCCGCACCGCCGACTTTTTCCAGCGCCTGATAGATCGGCACCGTGCCGATCGGCACCGGCGAGTTGCGGATGATCCACTCGCGGGTTTCGTGAATGTGCTTGCCGGTGGACAAGTCCATGATGTTGTCCGCGCCCCAGCGAATGCCCCAGGTCAGTTTCGCCACTTCTTCTTCGATGGACGAACCCAGCGCGCTGTTGCCGATGTTGCCGTTGATCTTCACCAGGAAGTTACGGCCGATGATCATCGGTTCCAGTTCGGTATGGTTGATGTTGGCCGGGATGATTGCGCGGCCACGGGCGATCTCTTCACGGACGAATTCAGGGGTGATGATTTTCGGCACGCTGGCGCCGAAGCTGTGACCCGGGTGTTGCTGATCCAGCAGGCCGGCGGCGCGGGCCACCTCAAGCTTCATGTTTTCGCGGATGGCGACGAATTCCATCTCGGGCGTGATGATGCCCTGACGCGCGTAGTGCATCTGCGTGACATTGCCACCGGCCTTGGCGCGGCGCGGGTTGTTGACGTGGGCAAAGCGCAGCTTGGTCAGTTCCGGGTCGGCGAGGCGCTCGCGACCGAAGTTGGAACTCAGGCCCGTCAGACGCTCGGTGTCGCCACGGTCGTCGATCCACGCCGAACGCACATCGGCCAGGCCTTTGCGCACATCGATAATCACGTTCGGATCGGTGTAGGGGCCCGAGGTGTCATAGACAGTGACCGGCGCGTTGATTTCGCCGCCGAAGTCGGTCGGGGTGACATCGAGGGTGATTTCGCGCATCGGCACGAGGATGTCCGGGCGCGAGCCCTGAACGTAGACTTTTTGCGAACGGGTGAACGGCTTGACCGATTGCTCGTCGACCTTGGCCGAGTCACTCAGGTTGATCGCGTTTTTTGATTTTGTAGTAGTCATCACGGGCTCTCCAGACAGCATCCAGGCAGTGGATTGTCGGAGCAGAACCTGAAAGGCACGGACGCACCAGGACTGGTGCTGTGCATCGTCGTCGAGCGTTCGATTGTCGAACAATTTCCCGGACGAAGCACAAGAGGACTCGCCGGGTGACGAGAAATCTTGTTCCCTACGCAGGCGCTAACCTGATCAGGTTCAACGGGATCCGAAATTATTCGATCTCAGCCTCATAGCAAGGCACCCCGACAAGAACCCGGCCAGTCTAGACACAACTGGCAAAGAACGCCAATACCGCAGCAATCACCATGATGAATGGCGCAAATACAGGGGCTTGGCCGATTGTTGTCATGCAAATGCGCAACTACACTCGCTTTGCCCCGCCACGCCTTGACGCTGTGGGGCTTGCGCCTTACCGTTGGCGCCCGGATTACTTCCATAATATTAATGCTAGGGATCGCCTCATGCTGCGCAAACTCTCACTGGCTGTTGCCGTGTCTTGTGCGTCCAACGCAATGGCCTGGGCAGCAGAAGCGCCCTTGTCGACCAAAACCGATCTGGTCAGCGTCTATCAGGAGGCTGTCGACAACAACGCCGATCTGGCAGCCGCTCGCGCCCAGTACGGCGCACAAAAAGAAGTAGTGCCGCAGGCTCGCGCCGGACTGCTGCCGAATCTGTCCGGCGGTGCCGAAACAGCCAACGTGCGCACCTCGATCGACCAGCCTTCGGCCGTGGCCAACCGCAGCGCTCATTCCTATCAGGCGACCCTCGCCCAACCGTTGTTCCGCGCCGATCGCTGGTTCCAGTACCAGGCCGCCAAGGACGTCAACGAGCAAGCTGCGCTGCAACTCTCGGCGACCGAACAGAACCTGATCCTGCAATCGGCGGAAGATTACTTCAACGTCCTGCGCAGCCAGGACAACCTGGCCTCGACCAAGGCTGAAGAAGCGGCGTTCAAGCGCCAGCTCGACCAGTCCAACGAACGTTTCGATGTCGGCCTGTCGGACAAGACCGACGTGCTGCAATCGCAAGCCAGTTACGACACCGCACGGGCCAACCGCATCGTTGCGCAACGTCAGGTCGACGATGCATTCGAAGCGCTGATCACCCTGACCAACCGTCAGTACAATTCGATTCAGGGCATCGTCCACACCTTGCCGATCCTGCCGCCGGCGCCGAACGACGCCAAGGCCTGGGTCGATACCGCAGCGAAACAGAACCTCAATCTGCTGGCCAGCAACTTCGCCGTCAGCTCGGCTGAAGAAACCTTGAAACAGCGCAAGGCCGGCCACTTGCCGACCCTCGACGCTGTGGCCAAATACGAAAAGGGTGACAACGATGCGCTCGGGTTTGCCAACCCGAACTCGTTCGGCACGCCTTACCACGGCAACGTCGAACAGAGCACGGTCGGCCTGCAACTGAACATCCCGATCTACAGCGGCGGGCTGACCAGTTCGCAAGTGCGCCAGTCGTATGAACAACTGAATCAGAGCGAACAACAGCGCGAATCCCTGCGTCGGCAGATCGTCGAAAACACCCGCAATCTGCACCGTGCGGTGAACACTGATGTCGAGCAGGTGCAGGCGCGTCGTCAGTCGATCATCTCCAACCAGAGCGCGGTGGAGGCCACGGAAATCGGCTATCAGGTGGGTACGCGCAACATCGTTGACGTGCTCGATGCGCAGCGGCAGCTGTACACCTCGGTGCGCAACTACAACAACACGCGTTATGACTACATCCTCGACAACCTGCGCTTGAAGCAGGCGGCGGGGACGTTGAACCCGGGGGATCTGGAAGATCTGCGGCGGTATCTGAAGGCTGACTACAACCCGGACAAGGATTTCCTCCCGCCGGATCTGGCCAAGGCTGCCGAGGCGCAGCTCAAGGCCCGGCCTTAAGCCTTAAAAACAAAAGATCGCAGCCTTCGGCAGCTCCTACAGGAAACGTATTCCAATGTAGGAGCAGCCGAAGGCTGCGATCTTTTTTGCTTTACTTGATCAGTCGGCCCAAACCATCCAGCAGACGCTGCAACGCGCCCTGATTGCGGCGCATCACCGCCAGCCCGGCGTCGGCCATACGCTGCGCATCGCGCGGCAGCTCAAACAGGCGCTGCACTTCCACCGCCAGTCCTTCGGCATCATCGACCTCGGCCAACGCTCCGGCTTCGCGCAATTGCGCGGCGATGTCGAGGAAGTTGAACAGGTGCGGGCCGCTGATCACCGGTTTGGCCAAGGCTGCCGGCTCCAGCAGATTGTGCCCACCGTTGGCTACCAGACTACCGCCGACGAACGCGCTGTCCGCCAGAGCGTAGAGAAACAGCAACTCGCCCATGGTGTCGCCGAGCAGCACGCTCGTCTGCGCATCGACATGGGTTCCGGTCGAACGTCGCACCGTGGCAAAGCCTTCGCGCTGGCACAACTCAAATACCGAGTTGAAACGCTCCGGGTGACGTGGCACCAGAATCAGCAACGCATCCGGATGACTGGCCAGCAAGCGACGATGGGCATTGAGCACCACTTCGTCCTCGCCTTCATGAGTGCTGGCGGCGATCCACACCGGACGCTCCAGCGCCTGCCATTGGCCGCGCAGTTCGGCTGCGCGTTGCAGCAATTGCGGGTCGATGGTCAGGTCGAACTTGATCGAACCGGTGACCTCGACTGTTTGCGGGCGCGCACCCAGATCGCGGAAACGCTGGGCTTCGGCTTCGGTCTGTACGGCGAACAGGCTCATCTCGGCGAGCATCGGCGCGGTCAGCTTGCTGAAGCGGCCATAGCCGCGTGCCGAGCGCTCGGACAAGCGCCCGTTGGCCAGCGCCACCGGGATTCCACGCTTGGCACACTGATGAATGTGGTTAGGCCACAGTTCGGTCTCCATGATCACCGCAAGCTTTGGCTGCGCGCGATCAAGAAACCGCGCCGCCGCACACGGCAAGTCATACGGCAGATAGCAGTGCTGGATGCGCGGTTCGTTAGCGAACAGCGCCTGAATCCGCTCCGATCCGGTCGGGGTCATGCAGGTCACGGTGATCGGCAACTGTGGATAACGTTGCAGCAAGGCGCGGATCATCGGCGCCGCAGCGATGCTTTCGCCCACCGACACTGCGTGCACCCAGATGCCGCCGGGTTGCAGCGTCGGCATCCCGTAGGAGAAACGTTCGCCAATCCGTTTGGCATACGCCGGCGCCTTGCGCGCCCGCAGCCATAGCCGAATCGCCACCAATGGCAGCCCCAGGTAAAACAGCGCGGTGTAGAGAGTTCTATTCATGGCGGCGGAGTTTATCGACTTTTGTCGCCGATCGCCCGCAAGTGCACGGCAAAACGTTCGGCCAGCCAACGCGCAGCCGGACCGAGGGGCTCGTCGCGGCGCCAGACCAGTTCCACCACCAAGGCTGGCGGGGTCCATTCGCTCTCGAGTTCGACCATCAAACCCTGATAGGCCGAGTACTGCACCACATGGCGCGGCAACCAGGCCCAGCCGAGATCGCGCACCAGCCATTCGGACATCACGTAGAAACTGTCGGCACGCCACACCTGGGGGCTGGCCGGCTCGTTGCCGGGATAGACACTGGTTTGCGTCGACATCAGCAATTGCCGATGTTGCGCCAGTTGCTGGCAGGTCACGTAAGACTGCGTCGCCAGCGGATGATTGATCCCGCAGACGGTGACCATTTCCACGCTGCCCAGCACGCGACGCTCCAGCGCTTCGGGGATTTCATCGTGATAAAACAGCAGGCCAAGGTCGGCGCGGCGCTCGACCAGTTTGCGCGCAACCTCACCTTGCGCGGCGCTGGTCAGTTGCACTTCCAGGCTGGGGAACTGCTCGGCCAGTTCACCGAAACTTTCCACCAGCGCCTGATAGGGCATCGCCTCATCCTGGGCCACACGCAATTGCGCTTCCTGGCCGCGCATCATTGCCATGGCCCGACCGTTGAGACGCTCGCATTGGCGCAGGACTTCTCGTGCTTCTTCCAACAGCGCTTCACCCGCCTCGGTGAGCGTCGGCTGCCGACCGCTGCTACGCTCGAACAGGCTGACACCCAGATCATCTTCGAGCATGGCAATCGCGCTGCTGATCGCCGACTGCGCCTTGCGTTGCTGGCGTGCCACTGCCGAAAACGAACGCTGCTCGGCAACGCCGACAAACACCCGAAGCTGATCGAGATTCCATTGCATGTTGATTCGCCAACCCATCTTCATAACAGATAGGTAATGATTTTACCCCATCTGGCAAATCACTAGAATGCCGCCTCAGCAAGCAACGTTTCCTATGAGGATTTGAACCATGAACGCCTACGCCTACCTGGCCATTGCCATCTGCGCCGAAGTGATCGCCACCGTGTCGATGAAAGCCGTCAAAGGCATCAGCACACCGCTGCCACTGGTGCTGGTTATCGTCGGCTACGCGATTGCGTTCTGGATGCTGACGCTGGTGGTGCGCACGGTGCCGGTCGGCGTGGCCTACGCGGTTTGGGCGGGAATGGGGATTGTGATGGTCAGCGTCGCGGCGCTGTTCATCTACGGGCAGAAGCTGGATATCCCGGCGATGCTGGGGATGGCGTTGATCGTGCTCGGCGTCGTCGTGATCCAGCTGTTCTCGAAAACTGCCGGCCATTAAAAGCAGCGACAAGCATCAAGCCCCGAGCTGCAAGCAGAGCTGATTTTCCAGCGCCGGGTTGCAGCTTGCGGCTTGAAGCTTGAAACTTGCGGCTTCTCTAAGCCCCGAGGTCGCTGCATGCCATCCGTTATTTCCACCGACGTTCTGATTGTCGGCGCTGGTGTCGCCGGCCTCTGGCTGAATGCGCGTCTGCGCCGTCAGGGGTTTTCGACCGTGTTGGTGGAAAGCGCCAGCCTCGGCGGCGGGCAGACGGTGAAGTCCCAAGGCATCATCCACGGCGGCGCCAAATACGCGCTGCACGGTGCCCTGACCGGCGCCTCGGAAGCCATCGCCGACATGCCGCGCCGCTGGCGTGAAGCGTTGGCCGGCAATGGCGAACTGGATCTGTCCGGCGTGCGCCTGCTGTCCGAAGCGCATTACCTGTGGTCGCCGGGCACCCTTGCCGGCAACCTCACCAGCTTCTTTGCCAGCAAAGCCGTGCGTGGCCGCGTTGATCAGGTCAAGGGCGAGCAACTGCCGCCGGCCCTGCAAGACAAACGCTTCAAGGGCAAGGTCTACCGCCTCGCCGAACTGGTCGTTGATGTGCCGAGCCTGGTCCAGCGTCTGGCCGATCTGGCCGGCGATGGCCTGCTCGCCGGGCAGACCATCGAGCCGCTGCTGGAAGCGGGCGTGCTGGTCGGCGTGAAAGTCGACGGCCGCGAGATCCGCGCTCAGCGCATCGTCCTCAGCGCCGGCGCCGGCACTGCCCAATTGCTCGAAGACCTCGGTTTGAGCCAACCGGCCATGCAACGCCGGCCGCTGCACATGATCATTGCCAAAGGCCCGGGCCTGAAACCGCTGTACGCGCACTGCCTGGGCGGCGGCACCAAACCGCGCATCACCGTGACCACGCATCCGGCCGCTGACGGTCAGTGGGTCTGGTACATGGGTGGCGACATCGCCGAGAGCGAAGGCGTGCATCGCGAGCCGGCCGAGCAGATCGCCACCGCGCAGAAAGAGATCGCCCAGTTGTTGCCGTGGATCGACCTCAGCACCACGCAATGGGCGACCTTGCGCGTTGATCGTGCCGAGCCGCTGCAAACCGGTCTGACCCGCCCGGACAATGCGTTCCTCGCCGAACAGGGCCGTTTGCTGGTCGGCTGGCCGACCAAACTGGCGCTGGCGCCGGACTTCGCCGATCGAGTGATCGCCGCACTGGAGCGCGACGGTATCCAGCCGCAAACCAGCGAGCCTTTACCGGCCCTGCCGAAACCACCGATGGGCATTCCCGCCTGGGAGCAACTGCTGCCATGACCATTGCCAGCCTGCATGACTTTCATCGCCCGCTGGGCAGCACCGGCCTGACGGTTTCGCCACTGGGCCTGGGCACGGTCAAGCTCGGCCGTGACCAAGGGGTGAAATACCCCAACGGCTTTCAGATTCCCGGTGATGACGAAGCGCGGATGCTGCTGCGTCAGGCGCGGGAATTGGGCATCAACCTTATCGACACCGCCCCGGCCTATGGCCGCAGTGAAGAACGCCTCGGCCCGCTGTTGCGCGATCAGCGTCAGGACTGGGTGATTGTCAGCAAGGTCGGCGAAGAGTTTGCCGATGGCTTGTCGCACCACGACTTCAGCGCCGCGCACACGCGCATGTCCGTTGAGCGCAGCCTGCAACGTCTTGAAACCGATTTTATCGACCTGGTGCTGGTGCACTCCGACGGCAACGACATGGCGATCCTCGAGCACACAGAGGTGTACGCGACACTCGCGGCACTCAAGGCCGAAGGCAAGATTCGCGGCTTCGGCTTCTCTGGCAAAACCGTCGAAGGCGGCTTGAAAGCTCTGGAGCAAGGCGACTGCGCGATGGTCACCTACAATCTGAACGAACAAAACGAGAAGGCTGTCATTGACTATGCTGCTGCCCACGGCAAAGCCATTCTGGTGAAAAAAGCCTTGGCCAGCGGTCACGTGTGTCTGAGTCCGGGCGTGGATCCGGTACGCGCCAGCTTCGAATTGCTGTTCGCCCAGCCTGGCGTGGCCAGTGCTATTGTCGGCACGATCAACCCGCTGCACCTCGCCCACAACGTTGCGACCGTTGCCCAAGTCCTACGTGGTCACTGACGCCGCCTCGCGGCCTTAAGCAGGAGCCGATATGCCGCGCACGCTCATCAGAAAGAACCCGAGCAACTTCAAGACCCTGCCGCTGTTCGTCGAAGCTACCCCGGAAGGCCTGACTTACCAGAGCGTCGGCATGCCGCTGAACTTCGCGCAGACCTTGCAGCGGCGCAAACCGGTGAGCGTGGCCGATACCGAGCGCTTCTCGCTGGAACTGGCCAACCTCGGGGTTTCCGTGCGCCTGACCCTGCACTGGCAGAATCGCGATTATTGGGTGCTGGTGCGCCAGCGTCGGCAGGATCGTGGCGACGTCGTCCTGAAGTTGATTTCCGGTTACGTGCCGGCCCACGAACTGAATATTCCGCTGCACACAGCGATTCAGGAAATTGCCGAAGAGTGCTTGCTCGAGACACCGGAAGGCTGGCTCGGCGGGCGTTTCAACGACACCTGGCTGCCGGCGCCCTACTCGGCTGCGCTGCATTATCGCGAGGCCTTACCGTTTCGGCTGACCCCGTTGTCCGGCTCGGCGCGCCCCATACGTTGCGCCAACCTGCAATTGCTCGAACGACCACGGGCGTACGTGCACCTGCCGACCGCGTCACTGCAATTGATCTACGACTTGCGCCTGGATGTGCCCAAGGAAGCCAAGTCCCTGAGCCTGTTCCACGTTGATGAGCGTCTGGAAGGTGATCAACTGGTGGCCCGGCTCGACCGCAAGCGCCCCGATCTGTACTTGATGCCACTCAAGGACGGCGCGCCACTGGCCGAGTTGTACACGCTCAAGCGCGACAAACTCATACCGGCGAGTACCCGGGGGCTTTACCTGGCCGAGAGCTTTGCCACGCAAACTGGCTGGGTCGTGCGCGAGGAGCGGATTCGCTGGAAGGACTGGCTGGTGCAACAGGGCCTGCAACCGGCGAAAGCCCCGCGTCAGGGGCTCAAGCAGTTGAGTATCAAGGCGTTGCGATTAGTCGGGCTGGGCAAAAAAACCGCCAAATAGCGGTTTAGCGGCGGCGATCCCACCAGGTGCGCAACCCGGCGAAGAAATGAAAATAGCGGTTTTCGCGCTTGCCCATGCCGCGCTTGGGCGAAAACGATTCTTCGGCAAAGGCGCCGGTAATGCGTACCCGTGATGCCTGAGTCGGCAGCGTGCAGATTTTCGCATCGACCTGCTGCAGCGCATATTTGAGCAAGCGCTCGGAATGCAGCTTGCGACCGGTTGCCTTGCAGAATTCGAAAATACGCTCGACCCGTTTGCCGTACGCGACATACGTATCGCGTCCGCAAACCGCAAAACGGTCGTTCAAGCCGCCCCACCACTGCCAGTCCGGAATATAAGCGTTGTGCTTGCGAGCCTCAGGGTAAGCGAAGACATAGGCAGGCAATGCGCTGTGAAAGAAATTGTCCGGGCGCACGAACACAACGAAATCCGGATTGAACGGCTCGATCATGCTGGTCACGGTGTGCAATGAGTTGAGCTGAAAGATCAGATTGCGCAATGACGCAAAGTCATCTGCCCAGGTATCGCCTTGTGCCTTGACCTGTTCGAAATCCCAGCGCTCCAGCACACCCTCGGTCGAGGTGAGTGTGCCGGTCATCGATTCGAATGGCTGGTAGTTGTCCGCCTTCAGTTCGCCTTTCTCGCCGGATCGCGTGTTTTGCACCTCATCGATCTTGTACAGATGGTAGAAGCACTTTACATCGCTGCCCGCAGGCAACTGCGCCAGCACGTTCTGCTCGATGGAGGGGAAACAGATTTGCGAATTTCTCGGGATTCCGAAAAAAGCCACGGCAATTTTCAACACTCAACAGCACCTTTTGAAAGTAGTTCGGGCCTGCTGGCAACCGGATAGACGATATCGCTTACTTTGGCCGAAACAGCTTTTGCCACCAGCGACGGGGTTGCAGCGGCACCACGATGATGTCCGATTTCTGCAGCCAGTCACGCTCATAGTCCCAGGCATGGCCACCCCACAGCTTTCCTGCTTCGTTGGAAAAACCCAGGGTCATGAGCTGATAGGTATAACCGGCTTGAGCGCGCAACCAGTCGAACAACACCAGCGTGTTGAAACCGGTGGAAGGCCCGACGTAGCGCTTGCCACCCGGGCGATCAACCGGGTAGTTCCATAGTGGCGGCAATGGAATGCGATCCCAATACATGGCCACGCGTGGCAGTGGACACATCGGTGCGGCGCAGCCCACCAGCATGCTGAAACAACGTTCGCTCGCCTGTTCGAACATCTGCTGTACCGGCGGCGCGTAAGGCAGACCAAAAAAATACGCGTCCGGCGCGTTGTAGCCATGCACAAAGACATTGACGCTCTGCTTGTTGAGCAGCGCCGCTTTGATGCAGGTATTGAAGCTGACGACGACGTCATCGGCGCCAATGTTCAACGCCTGAAAGTCCGCCGCCGTGATGGCCGGGTTGTTGGCAATCAGCACCACCCGAGGCGCACGGCTCAGACAATCGAGAAGTTCTGTCGGTAAAGCACCCAGTACGGACTGATCACCCCCGGGCAGCGCATCCAGCGCCATGTGTTCGTCCTTCATTCAGACCGGCACCTTCATCCCGTAACGCAGCTTCACCCAGAAACGTGTGAGCGCAGAGGGCGGCTGCCATGGGCGCATCTCACGCTGGATTTCCGTGGCCAGTGCCTTACCGACCCGGGCAAAGGAATAGTGGCTTTGCGCGAATTCCTGGCCGTTGCGGGCAATGCGCTCTGCCAGTTCCGGATCGCTTTGCAGCAGCTTGATCTTTTCCACCGCCTCTTCTTCGCTGCGATAAAACACGGTGTTGTGCATGTCTTCAAAGCCGAGCAAGCGGTCTTCTTCGCCCTGACTCCAGGCCAGCAGCACACAGCCGCAGGCCATGGCCTCATAGTTCTTGATCATGAACTCGTTCATGCCGATGTCGGCGCTGACAAAAATCCTGATGCGATTGAGCGTCTGCAGGTATTCCTCGCCCGACCTGGTGCGGGTCACCAGCATACCGGTACGCTTGGAGAGCGATTCGAGCATGGCTTTGCGCTCGGCATACTCGGTGCTTTTCAGGCTGCCAAGAAAGCCGATGGGAATGTCCCGCTCAACGCCAGTGTTGTGCAGCATCTGTTCGTCATAACCCTTGGAGACGAACACCGTGTCGATACCTTCCGCCTGCATCTTGCGCGCGACAACAGCACCGGACACCAGCGCCCGACAACTCGGCAGACGCCGATAGAGCCGTGAATACACGCCACGGTACTTACTCGCGGGCATGTAGTTCTGGTACGCGTCGTGCTCGAGAAAGACCAGCCCGGGAATGCACTTGAGCACCTGCAGTTGCGTGGCCAGACGCTTGACACGGGAGAAAATCACCACGCGATCAAAGGTCTGGTAATCGACCGAGGCGAGAAATGACCCCAGATTCAACTGCTGCTGTTTGCTCAAACGATAGATGAAACATTCATCACAGTTCTGCTGCACGATGTCGTAGAGCCGGTCGAGAATGACCCGCTGCTCGTCCATCACCAGGAGCATGACTTTCATAGGCTAATTGACCACGCGATGTAGGCAGGCAAGCGCATCGGATTCAAAGCTGCCTACATCATCGGAAACGGTAAAATCCCCAAGGCAAAATCCGTTCACACGCAGTACACAACGATAAAAGTTCATCTGATCAACGACTGCGGATCTTCTCGACAATCGCAGTTGTCGAGCTGTTTTCCACAAGCCCCAAGACCTTCACGGTGCCGCCATATGCCGTGACGATATCTGCGCCGACCACCTGATCGATGCCGTAATCGCCCCCCTTGACCAGCACGTCCGGCTTGACCTCGCGCAGCAGGTTTTCCGGGGTGCCTTCAGGGAAACTGATCACCCAGTCCACCGCGCCGAGGCCGGCGAGAACGGCCATGCGCCGGTCAACACTGTTGATTGGTCGGCCCGGCCCTTTCAGGCGGCTTACCGATGCATCATCGTTGACCGCGACAATCAGACGATCGCCTTGTGCCCGTGCCTGTTCCAGGTAGGTCACATGCCCGGCATGCAGAATGTCGAAGCAGCCGTTGGTGAAGACGATCTTCTCGTTGTGCGCGCGGGCATCGGCCACGGCGAGCAACAATTGCTCCAGCCCCAGAACACCACGCTCGGAACCTTCTTCACGCTGGATGGCGCGACGCAGTTCCGGGGCACTGATGGCGGCTGTACCGAGTTTGCCAACCACGATGCCTGCTGCCAGGTTGGCCAGCGCAACGGCGTGGGGCAGGTCTTCACCAGCGGCAATCGCTGCGGCCAGAGTCGAAATCACGGTGTCACCGGCACCGGTGACATCGAATACTTCGCGGGCACGGGCCGGCAGATGCAGTGCCGGCTGGTCCGGACGCAGCAGGGTCATGCCGTGCTCGCCACGCGTTACCAGCAGCGCGCCGAGTTCGAGGTCGTGCATCAACGCAGCGCCCTTGCTCACCAGTTCATGCTCATCGACGCAACCGCCGACTATGGCTTCAAATTCGCTGAGGTTCGGGGTGATCAGGCTGGCGCCGCGATAAATCGAGAAATCCTTGCCCTTCGGGTCGGCCAGCACCGGAATGTTCTTCGCGCGGGCGGCCTGGATCAGCGCCTGATGGTTTTTCAGCGCACCTTTGCCGTAGTCGGAAAGTACCAGCACCTTGATGCCTTCCAACAGGTCGTCGACCTGCGAGCCAAGGGCCAGTGCATCGGTGGCAAACGGTTCTTCAAAGTCGATACGCAGCAGTTGCTGGTGCCGGCTCATGACCCGCAGCTTGACGATGGTTGGCTGGTGCGCAATGCGCTGGAACAGGGCGCGTACGCCCGCGCCTTTGAGACTGTTGCTCAGGCTGTCGGCAGCTTCGTCGTCGCCGGTCACACCGACCAGCGACGCCGGCGCACCCAGCGCGGCAATGTTCAAGGCAACGTTCGCGGCGCCACCTGGACGGTCTTCGATCTGCTCGACCTTAACGACCGGCACTGGCGCCTCAGGGGAAATCCGTGAGGTTCCGCCATGCCAGTAACGGTCGAGCATGACATCGCCGACTACCAAGACCGGGGCTTGATCGAAACGCGGCATGGACAACTTCATGGAGCAACCCACATACAAAATGAACAGGGGCGCGATATTAACACAGGGTAAAGCGCCGTCCGCCTCAATCTGAAAGGTCGCGTACCCAGAACAATTCGTGACGCCGGACCGCCTTGCGGAAAAACTCGTTACTGCCTGTTTCAGGCCAGCGACGACCCGCCAGGCCTTGCTGGATCCAGCGGCGCAATTGCCGCTTGAACGCCTGCCCACCCTGCAAATCGTGCTCCATGGCCAGCGCCATGGCTTTGTCCAGTTGCACGTCCGCCGACAACAGCGGACTCCACAGCCGATCCGCCGGCAACGGCTCGATCGCGGGCGGCAGTGCAATACCGGTACCGGCAGGGCCCATCGGCCAGCGATCGTTATCGTGCAGGTGATTGGCGTACATCAGCAGGGTTGCCGGTTTCCAGCTACTCAGCTTGATAGCCTCAAGCAGCGCTTGGGTAGACGCCACATGATCACTGTGGGGATCGAGTTCAGGGTGTGGCGTCACCACGACTTCCGGGCGATAGTGCTCAAGCAGCGCCGCCAGGTCGCCCAGAAGATTGTCCCAGCTCGGCCGTCCATCAACGTCGGCGGGCAAGGTCAACGGGTTGTGCCGGCGCACACTGCGCACGTCGCTCTCCTGCGATTCACGTGAGCCGAACGCCTGGCTGGGCTCTTCGGCCATCGACGGCAGTTGCAGGCAGTAATAACCCAACTGCACGCAGCGATCGGCAGGCACGCCCCCCCACAACGGGATCACCAGACTGTCCCAACTGCGCAAACGGCCCTTCAAGCGTGCCGCCGCAGCTTGATCAAGACCCAGGCACTGAAAGTCTTCGGCCTCGATTTCGCCTTGGGTCAGGGTCACGACACTGACGTCTTCACATCGGCTATAAAGGCCAAATGCAGCGAGTTCGGCATCGTCGGCATGGGGAGCGATGACCATCACCCGCTGGCGGCTGTAGTCAGGATTGGCCATGACCCACAACACTCCCGTTGCAGCTGGCGTGCAATACCGGCCACGCAGTGCCAGAGCACCTTGCGCCAGTGCATGGTCCTGACCAGACAGATTGAGGAAACGCCGGCCATTGACCCCGCGTTCGAAGTCCTGCCGATCATTGCCCACTTCAACATAGGGGTCGAACCAGCGCCCCAGCCAAGTGGACTTCACTTCAATCTCAAGCAGTAATGTCTCGCCCTGCGCCAGCGGCTCGCTCAGGCGCAGAACGCCGCCCTCAAGGCTCACGACCTGCCGCGCGGTTTGTGCTGGAAAGTTGTACTGGTAGTCGTCAGAAGGGCGATAGAACAGATGATCGGCAAACCAGGCCTCATGGGCGACCCAGGCCAGCACCAGTAATGCCGGCACCAGCCACCAGGCGATCAGGAAGCCGATCAACAACAGCACCACCATGAAGGCGATCAGGAACAGACGCTTGTTGCGCCGATGGGCCTTGAGAAGCTGTTGCTTGCGAGCGCTCATGGATTCAGACCTTGTAGACCGGCACCGTGTGGCACCAGCGATCCTTGTACTCACGGTCGGCACGACCGAATGAATAGCGCAGAGGCTTGCCCAGCGCTTGCGCGTGCGCCCAGGCCTCTTGGGTATTGACGAAACTCAGCACACTGCCAGGACTGAACTCGCGGCTCTGCGGATCGACGCCACCGTTGATGTATTCCAGCGAAACCCATTGCGGGGCTTCGACGCGGTACAGCACCTGAATGGCCACGGGCGCGGAATCAAGCATTGCCACGGAACCGGTCATGAACTCGCGCAGCAAGGTAAAGACTTCAACCAGCCCCGACTTGCCCGGCACCTCAAAACCCCAGCGACGCTGAAACAGATCACCGTAAGCGGCAGCTTGCTCCTGCGGGGTAAAGTCGGACATCGGCACCAGCGATCCGCCCGCCTCTTCCAGCAGGCGCTGCTCGCGACGCTGGTTGTAGCGGAACTTCTTCGAATACTCTTCCGGCAACCGCGCCAACGCCAAACCCTCAGGTTGCGGCTTCAACGTGCTGATCTGCTCGGCATTGAGCTGAGACACATACGCCATGCGCTGGCGCACGGGCACGACGACTTCGGGAGCGATCGGCAGAATGATTTCCGCATTGCCCATATCGAGCAATCCGCGTTTGCCCTCACGCTTGAGCACTTCCTTGGACAAGGCGACATGCCGCCCCCAGCAAGGAATGGCGGCCAGTACATCACCGCCAACGATCCAGCCCAGGTAGCGCAACTCGATGCCCAGGAATGTCGACAAGCGCTCGACGACTTGCGGATGCGTGGCAAAACTGCCGCCGAAACGCTGCCAGGCCCGGGCGTAGCTGTCGCGGTCGATTTCAGTCCAGCCACGCTCGCGAAAGCTGCGAAACATTCTCAGCATACGTTGGTCACGTGCGCCGGTTGTGGCTCGTCACCCTCTTCGAACTCTTTGGCGTGCAAACGCGCGTAATAGCCGTTTTGCTCGAGCAATTGCGCGTGAGAGCCGCGCTCGACGATTCGACCTTCGTCCATGACCAGAATCAGGTCGGCCTTTTCGATGGTGCTCAAACGGTGAGCGATCACCAGGGTCGTGCGGTTTTTTACCACATGATCCAGTGCAGCCTGAATATGTCGCTCCGACTCGGTATCGAGAGCAGAAGTGGCCTCGTCGAGAATCAGCAGCGGCGCATCCTTGAGCAGCGCTCGCGCGATGGCGATGCGCTGGCGCTGGCCGCCGGACAGCAGCACGCCGTTTTCGCCGACCATGGTTTCATAGCCTTGCGGCATCTTGATGATGAACTCGTCGGCATAGGCCTCTGTAGCCGCGCGCTTTACTTCTTCGAACGGCGCGCCGGCCAGATCGCCGTAAGCGATGTTGTTGGTCACCGTATCGTTGAACAGCGTGACCTGCTGGGTCACCAGAGCAATCTGCCGACGCAGGCTGCGCAGGGTGAAGTCCTGCACCTGCACGCCATCGAGCAGGATCTGGCCCTGAGCATGATCATGTTGGTAAAAACGCGGAATCAGGCTGGCCAGGGTCGACTTGCCGCTGCCCGAGCGGCCAACCAGAGCGACCATCTGCCCCGGTTCGACGACGAAGCTGATGTCGTTGAGCACCGCTTTGTCGGTGTCGGGATAGTGGAAGCTCAAATTGCGCACTTCCAGACGACCTTCGAGACGATCCTGCTCAACCGTGCCCTGATCCACTTCCGCCGGCTCATCCAGCTGCTCGAAAATACTTTCGGCACCGGCCACGCCTTTCTGGATGGTCGAACTGACTTCCGACAATTGACGGATCGGCTTGGGCAGCAGGCCTGCCATGGTGATGTAAGCCACCAGATCGCCCGGCGATGCGTCGCCGCGCAGATACAGCACGAGGAACATGACCACGGCCATGGCGCTGTACGTCACCAGTTGCAGCATCGGCGTGTAAACGGCGCCGGTCTTGGTCATCGTCAACTGCTTGTCGGTGTTGCTCTGGCTGGCATCGCGAAAGCGATCCCTTTCGTACTGCTCGCCGCCGAAGCTGCGCACAACGCGATAGCCATGAATGGTCTCGGACGCGACGTGCGTGACATTACCCATCGAGACCTGGATCTTCTTGCTTTGCTTGCGGAATTTCTTGCTGGTGCTGTTCACCATCAAACCGATCAACGGCAGGATCGCGACCATCACCAGTGTGAGTTTCCAGTTCATCCACAGCAGCGTGCAGAACAGGAAAATCACGGTCATGCCTTCACGGATGACGACTTTGATGGCATCCGTCGCAGCACCGGTAACCATGGTCACGTTGAAAGTGATGCGGGAAATCAGGTGGCCGGAATTGTTCTTGTCGAAGAAGCGATTGGGCAACTCGAGCAACTTGTTGAACAGCACTACCCGCAGGTCGTGCACCAACCCCAGCGAAACCCGCGCCAGGAAGAAGTTGCCCAGGTACGAGCCCACACCCTGCCACAGTGCAATGAATACGATCATCAGCGGCACGGTTTCGAGCAACTGCAGCTTGCCCAGATAAGGGTTGCCCGGGAACAGACTGGCTTCAGGATTGGCCAGACCGTCGACAAAGTACTTGAGGATGTAGGCGAGCATCGGTTGAGTCGATGCGAAAATCAGAAACCCGACGATGCTGAGAAGGAAAAGGCCGGCATAAGGCCGCACGTAAGCCAAAAGGCGGAAATAGATCGCCAGCGTGGACTGGGCTTTCGGTTCAGGACTGCTCATGGTGATCCGCGCAATTCAGTGAGGCGCCGATGATATCACACGCGTTTTTGCCCCGATAAACATGACTTCGAACCAGCCTTCGGCCAAGTCGGTTAAGATACCCCGCTAATGATGGGGAGCCGGATATGCAATCGATTGATCACAGCACTTACGAGGCACTGCGCAAGGGTGCACACGTACTGGAGGCCGACGGTTCCGGCGACAAAGTGCTCAGATTGGCCGATGGACGCATGCTCAAACTGTTCCGCCGCAAGCGGCTGCTCAGTTCGGCACTGTTCTACCCCTATGCACAACGCTTTGCCGACAATACCCGGGCACTCGAGCAACGCGGCATCCTCTGCCCGAAAGTCATTGCGGTCTATCGTATTCCGAGCATCGAACGTGACTGCGTGTATTACAGCCCGCTGGAAGGCAATACGGTGCGTCAGTTGCAGAGTTCTGGCGATGAGGCTGACTCATTGCGATTCCAGCTGGGCGGGTACTTCGCGCTGCTGCACGAAAAAGGCGTGTACTTTCGATCGCTGCATTTCGGCAACGTGGTGCTGACGCCGGACCACCATTTGGGCCTGATCGATATCGCCGACCTGCGCTGCCAGAAACGCGCACTCAGTGACAGCAAACGCCTGCGCAACTTCGCTCACTTGCTGCGTTACCAGGAAGACCGTCAATGGCTGCTGGGCCAGGATGCCGGCGACACGTTTATCGAAGGTTATCGGCAGGCGCTGCCGAGCAACCGGCAAGCGCCGCTGATCTCGCGCCTGCGCCCGCTGCTCGGTTAGATCTCAGCGACCGATGACCACCACGGTGGCCCCTTTGCGATTGGCGAAATGCTCGATGATGCGCAGCTTGTGCGCCACCAGCCACTCATTCAGCCATGGCTCGTCACCCTTGGCCTCGATGAGGAAGTACTGATAGTCGCCCGCGTGCGCTGCCGACATCGCTTCCTCTGCGGTCAGTATCGGCATCACGTAGCCGCGACCGGCGTAATAGCTGATCCGCCCATCCTCGAAATAGGTCTTCGCCCCTGGCTCGACATGGGCCGACATCCAGCGGCCGGCCTCGACGTAATGCGTTTTGCCGGCTCCGGTGGAAATGACATTTGACAGCATCACCAGCAACCCCAGAACCACCAGCCATTTGCCGCAACGCGGGAACTCGCGAACGAACGCTGCCAGCCCCATGGCCAGCACGGGCACGAACAACAGATTCAGAAAGCTCAGATAACGCGTATTCATGAACTGTTGCTTGATGAAAAACAGCACCAGTACCACCAGATACAACACGGCCGCCCAGGCAAACGGACGATAATCACGCCAGTAAGTACCGAGAACTCCCCAGTTGCGCCGCAGAAGGAAAGGCACCGCGAAAGGTCCCATCAACTTCACGAAACTGATGGTCATGGTCGCCAGAATACCGAAGAAAATGATCCGGCCAGATTCATCCTGGGAGTACTTGTTGATCAGTGAATTGGCAAATTGATCGCACAACAGCTGGAAGGAAGCAAACACGCTGTGCGGCGCAATCATGTCCAGATACAGCATCACCCGCGCCGACATCAGCGCGCCCGACACCGAAACGGCCAGCAGCCCCAGAAACGGCAGCAGCGAAAACTGTACGAATTGCATCCGTCGGTTCGACGACCACAGGCTGGGCAACTGCCACAGCGCCAACGCCGGCACCAGCAGCAAGGCTTCCAACCGGAACAAGGCCGCCGCAACGATCGCCAAATGAATGAATGCCGCCCGCAGCCAGCCGCCACGGGCTTGCCAGCGCAGCGCGAGCCAGAGCGTCAGTGTGCAGAAGAACCAGAAACCGCACTCGCGAATGATGTCGTTGCGAAAGGCGTTCACCGCCGGCATTGCCAGTACCACAAGGCAGGCCCAACTGGCGAGATGTGCAGACCGCTGACGAACGCAATCCACCATCAATGCGCTGGTGCCGGCAAAAAAGAGACCGCACCAGAGATAGGCACTCAGTTCGAGCGGCAAATGCAGGACCGTGTGCGTACCGGCCAGAAGAAAGGAAAACCATGGCCAGTCGAAAGTGGCCCAAGCCACATCTGGCCCGTGTTCGGTGACCTGTTGCGCAATATCAATGTACAGCGCGGCATCACGCCCCACTGTCGCGGTGCCCAGGACAGCTATCAGTGACAGCAGCACACTGCCCAAAAACGCCAGAAAAACCGGGTATTCGTCGATGATTCTGGAGACTTGAGCCCCTACCTTGCCGCCCGTACCTTTCACCCAGCCACCTCATCGACACTCGTTACAAGGTACGCACACATCAGCGCGACCCGCTTACCGAAACAGCAACCTCAACGCCTTGCGCGTGTATGACCAACGCGAAAACGTCCGCCAGTCTGCGCGCAAGGCCTGAAAATAGAATGACTTGGCCAGCTTGTACTCGCCATGGGAATAACAGTCACGAAACAACGACAAGCAGCGCTGCGCCAGAAAGGCCTGGCGCAAATCACTCATTTCGTCGGGCATTCGTCGACTGGAAAAGACTTCGCTGACGACCTGCTCCGTACCAGCGGCAAGGCTTTGGCGCAAATCATGGCGCATGCTGTCGGCATGTTTGTAGATCAGCGCCAAAGGCTTGTCCAGAACGGTACAGGGATAGCGCGCCAGCACTTGGGCAAACACTGGCAAATCCTCGACGTTGCGCAAATGTTCCGGGTAATTGCCCAGAACGAACACATCACGATGCATCGCGCAGGCACCGTTTGAAATCGATACCGTCTTGCTCAACAGGTAGCCCTGCAAGCGCTGCCGCGGCGTCAGAGGCAACGGCTTGGCTGCCTGCAAGCTGCGTCGCCCGTCAGCGAACACCGACCAGTGTGCACCGATCACCATCAGGCTGTGCGGATGACTGGCAATATGCTCAGAAAGCGCAGCCAGTGCGCCGGGAGCCATTTCGTCATCGGAGTCGAGGAATACCAGATACTGCCCGGTCGTCTCCTCAAGCCCACGATTGCGCACCGACGACAATCCGCCATTGGCTTTGCGCAGCGCGCGAAAACGCCTGCCATGCTTGAGCAGGAGTTTTTCGACCACCTCAGGCGTATCGTCCGTCGACCCATCGTCGATGACCAGCAGATCCGCCGTCGTTTCATCCAACTGCGCCAACACCGACTCCACTGCACGTGGCAGGGTTCGCGCATAGTTGTAAACCGGAATGACGACGCTGATCAGTGTTTCAGTCAAGTTCGTATCCTTTTACACCCTCTTTTACGACCAGAATATCTTCCATGATCAGGTATTCCAGGTCAGAACCGAAAAACATGTTCAGCGCGTCGGTTGGCGAGCAGATCATCGGTTCGCCACGACGGTTGAGCGAGGTGTTCAGCGATACGCCGTTGCCGGTCAGGTTTTCCAGCGCCTTCATCATGTCGTAATAGCGCGGGTTGTATTCACGCTTGAGCACCTGGGCACGAGAGGTGCCATCTTCGTGGACAACTTCCGGTACGCGGGTCTTCCACTCTTCCGCCACTTCGAAGGTGAAGGTCATGAACGGTGCCGGGTGATCGATCTTGATCATCTGTGGCGCAACGGTGTCGAGCATCGACGGGCAGAAAGGCCTCCAGCGCTCGCGGAACTTGATCTGGTGGTTGATGCGGTCAGCCACGCCAGCCACGCTCGGGCAACCGATGATCGAACGACCACCCAATGCACGCGGGCCGAACTCCATGCGCCCCTGGAACCAGGCCACCGGGTTGCCATCGACCATGATTTTGGCGATCTGCTCAGGCATGTTGTCGAGCTTGCGCCAGGTCGGCTTGCTCTCGTGACGCGCGCAGGCGGCAATCACGTCTTCGTTGCTGTACGACGGGCCGAGGTAGACGTGTTCCATCTTCTCGACCGGCACGCCACGTGCGTGCGACACGTAGGCAGCGGCGCCGACCGCAGTGCCGGCATCGCCGGATGCCGGTTGCACGAACAGCTCTTTGATGTCGTCGCGAGCGATGATTTTCTGGTTCAGTTTGACGTTCAACGCACAGCCACCGGCGAATGCCAGCTTACCGGTTTCCTTGAGCACGTCGCCCAGGTAGTGGTCGATCATCTGCAATGCCAGTTTCTCGAACAGTGCTTGCATGCTCGCGGCGTAATGGATGTACGGTTCGTCAGCGATGTCGCCTTCGCGCTTCGGACCCAGCCATTCGATCAGCTTCGGCGAGAAGTAGAAGCCTTTGCCCTTCTCTTTGTAGCGACGCAGGCCGATGACATTGGCGTAGTCGGTGTTGATCACCAGCTCACCATTCTCGAACGAGGCCAGACGCGAAAAGTCATACTTGCTGGCGTCGCCGTACGGCGCCATGCCCATGACCTTGAACTCACCGTCGAGCATCTCGAAACCGAGGAACTCGGTGATCGCGCCGTACAGGCCGCCGAGGGAGTCCGGATCGAAGAATTCCTTGATCTTGTGAATCTTGCCGTTTTCGCCGTAGCCGAAGAAAGTCGTGGCGTACTCACCCTTGCCGTCGATACCGAGGATCGCGGTTTTTTCTTTAAAACCGGAGCAGTGGTAAGCGCTGGAGGCGTGAGCGAGGTGATGCTCGACCGGTTCGATCTTGATCTTTTTCGGATCGAAACCCAGTTGTTCAAGGCACCAGACGATCTTGTTGCGATAGCGCTTGTAGCGACGGTTGCCCATCAGGATCGCATCAAGGGCACGATCCGGTGCATACCAGTAACGCTTGGCGTAGTGCCAGCGCGCCTTGCCGAACAGGCTGATCGGGGCAAATGGAATCGCAACCACGTCAACATCGGACGGCTTGATGCCGGCCTGTTCAAGACAGAACTTCGCCGATTCGTAGGGCATGCGGTTCTTTGCATGCTTATCACGTACGAAACGCTCTTCTTCAGCCGCCGCCACCAGCTTGCCGTCGATGTACAAGGCTGCTGAAGGGTCATGGCTAAGGGCGCCGGACAGGCCAAGAATCGTCAATGCCACAGGGGTCTAGCCTCTTTAGTCTGCGTGCAGGCGCGATGCGCCTTGAATATTGATGTGCCCTCGCACAGGGCGAGTGACAGCTAAAGGGCGGGATTATAGCGTAAACGAGTGGGGAATTACCCTGCGCGATTGCCCCAGGGTGAATGGTTTGGAGAAACCTTGCCCTGTGCCTCAATAACCGCCCTTGCGCCAGTAAATACCAAGGTTGCCGTCGGTGACCTGACGATAAACCGTATAGGGCAGCGCTACTGTATCGAATACACCGGACAATGGCAGGTCCAGCAGCACGAATGGCACGAGAAACCCGCTGGGATCAGGAGGCGCATTCAATACGCAGAAATCAAAGGCCAGACCGCTGTAAATCCGCGGAATGGATTGGCAGTAGGTTTTTTGCTTGCGCATGTCCCGCGCCACGTCGGCATCGTCCTGCAAGACGGTCATCACACTGCCACAGCCAGCCAGAACCCATGAAAATACGCTTAGCGTCACAGCCTGTTTGATCGTCAAAATTCGCCCTCCAAGGTCGTTGGGCAAATTAGCATCGGGGCTGAACGGCGCACAGTTCATGGCTTCTGGAGAGGCTGTAGGACAAGTCGCTGAATCTTGTCCTCCACTGCTGCAGTTATTTGACTCAGGCCGCGCTGGAAATGTCTCTCGGCAAACGCTGATCAATAATCTGATACAGCACGCTGCTTTCAGGCCAGTTGCGCATGAATCGCGCACGGTCTCGGGCATAGGCCGGAGCGAAACTGCCGATAGATCCATGCTGACACATCGAATCCAGGTCGATCAGCGCCCAGCGATCCTGCTGCCAGAACAGGTTGTGTCCCTTGAAGTCGCCATGGCTGATGCGCTCGTCAATCAAGCGCGCGAACAACTGGTCCAGCGCCTGCAACTCCGCTTCCGGCGCATCGCCATGTTCCACATACGGCGCAAAGCGCTCGATGATGTCCGGCCCCGGCAGGAACTCGGTTACCAGATACGCACGACTGCGCAGCCACAAAAAGCGCTTTTCCAGCACCGCCAGCGGTTTGGGCGTGGCGATACCAAGGAACGCCAGGCGATTGCCTTCGCGCCACGAATGCCAGGCCCGACTCGGCCGCCAGAAACGCTTGAGCCAATGCGCAAAGCCCTTGATGTTGTAGCGCTTGATCACCAGCGTGCGCTCACCGGCCTGAACCTTGCCGACGCTTGCCGCACCACCGGTCTTGTACAAATGGCCCTGATCGAGCAACGCATCGGCCTGCTCCAGCACCGGCACCATGGCTGATTCTTCTTCGCGACGGATCGCGCGCAGAGCGAACGCCCCACGCTGCACACTGAACAGCGTGCACTCGCGACCGACCTTGATCAGAAAGTCTTTCAAACGCCAGCGGCGCACTTTGTCGATCTGTTTCTGCAAGGCTTCCAGCGGCAACGCGTGCTCGCTGTTGCTCAACAGGTAATACACCAAAAGCTCTTCGGTAAAAGGCTCCAGCGTTTTGGGCAACTGGGCGAAAAACACCCCGAGGTTTTCCAGGACTTTTTGTCGCGACAGCGGCTGGCCGGCGGTCTCGGCACAAATACCGGCACCGTCGATCAAGTACAACTGGCCGCCGTGGCGCAGCAGATTGTCCAGATGCAGGTCTTCCTGCCACAGTCCCTTGCCGTGCAACCGGGCAATGGCGCCCAACGCCTCGGCCAACACCGCCGATTGCTCGTCGGCCAGTACCGGCAGCATCTCGACTTTCGCCCAGGCATCACCAAGACTTTCGGCACCTTCAAGGTAATCGAACAGCAGCCAGCCGCCCTCGCCATTCTTCAAACCATCGGCCAGCAGCAACGGCGTCGTCATGCCTTGCGCAGCCAGCAAGCGCACACCTTCCAGCTCACGCTGAAAGTGCCGGGCTGCCTTGCCGCCAACGAGCAATTTGGCCAGCACCGGACGGCCGCGCCAGACACCGGCGCCAACGTAACGCTGCCCCGGCAGGACTCGCAGCAGACTCAGCAACTGCAGATCCGCACTCCCGGCGGCATCAGCCAGAGTCACTGTCAGCGGCAGTTGCGGGGCTCGCCCGACAGTGGCCAGCTCGGACAATTGCATCAACGCGTCTCCTTGTGACTGCGGCGCGCGGTCAACCGGCCGAGCCAGCTGTCGAGCAGCGTGCTATCGGTCGACTGATCGAGATAAGCCGCCAGCAACTCACGCAGTTGCGCCTCGTTCCATTCCGGTGCGCGACGTTGCAGCGGCTCCAGATCCTTGATCCGGTCGCGCATGCCGAACAACAGAGGCCGGGTTTTTTCCAGGTCGATCAATTGCGCCTGATACCCGTCACCGGTTGCCCGCAGAAAAATATGCTTGGGATAGAAGCAGCCGTGCACCTGACGCACACCGTGCAGATGCCGAGCCAGCAATCCACAAGCCTTGAGGATGGCTGAATGCTGTGCAGCACTGAGTTGCGCCCAACGCTGCAACAGCGACTCCAGATCATTCCAGCCATCGAGTGCCCGGGTCAGCAGGATCGCGCGGACTTCGCCGTCGACCTTGCGCTCACCGAAGAACGCCGCTTGCAGCGCCGGTATGCCAAGTTTGCGATAACGGCTGATGTTGCGAAACTCACGAGCAAAACTCGGTTCGCCGAAAGGTGCATGCAAGGTACGCGTCAGGTAGTTGCTCTGACGTTTGAGGTAATAGCCCTGCCCTTCCAGGTCCAGACGGAAGACGCTGCTCCAGCCGCCACGGGCGGTATTGGGCTCGTCCACAGCTTCAAGCTGCTTGGCCCACAGTGCGTCGAAAGTGCCGAGCCCGTGGCGCTCAAGCAGTGCGCGGTCTTCCGCAGCGAGAAAATCAGTCATTCGCGTCCCTCGAAAAATCTCACCACGTGCCGAATCCGTTTCTTGTCGGCGCTATCAAGCCGATCGCACTGGCGGTATTGCTTGTAGAAGCGCAGGCGTTGGGTATTGGACAGGTGGTATTTGGCGAGTTTATCGAGACAGGCCAGATCCTTGGTGATCCGATACTTGAGCCAGAAGCCGCGCCAGAACTCGCCGTTAGGGCAATCGATCAGAAATATCCGCGCCTGGTCATCGATCAACAGGTTGCGCCATTTCAGATCGTTATGGGTAAATCGGTGATCATGCATCGTCCGGGTATAACCGGCCAGTTGCCGACTGACAGCGTCGACCCAGGCGCCATCCTTGAGCTTCGGATCCTTGCGCTCGGCGAGCGCCGAGAGGTCTTCGGTGTGCGGCAGTTCGCGGGTGATCATCGCGCCACGGTCATACGCCGCACCCCGACGCTCCAGGCCCCAAGCCACCACTTCAGCGGTAGGAATGCCCCACTTGGCGAAACGCTTGAGGTTCTGCCATTCCATTTTTACGCGCGGTTTGCCGAGGTAACGACGCAAGCCTTTACCGGCACCGACATAGCGTTTGACGTAATAGTTGACGCCGTTACGCTGCACGCGGATGACTTCGGACAGCGGGTCGCGGGTCAGGCGTTCGCCTTGCAATGCGAATACGGCCTGGAGACTGCCAAAATCCTCGGCGAGCTCGCTGTATTGCGGCTCAAGCGTCCAACCCGCCATCAGAGCGCATCCCCGTAACGCTGCTTACGCGCATAGAGTTTGTTGGCCTTGCCTTCCAGCCAGCTCAGCAGCGGCGCTTCTTCCGCCAGGATCTGGCGCAGCGGTTGCTGGAAATAGCCCTTGAGGAAACGCAGTTTGTCGCGACGGGTCAGGCCGATATCCAGTGCGGAAAAGTACAGCGCCGCCAGATCCTTGTTGCGCCAGCGCTGAGTAATCTTCGCACGGGTCTGGGCACGGTGCAGGTCGATCACCGACAGTTTGAAATCTTCCGGCATCACCGGTTTATCGGTGTGCAGCAGGAAGTGGCAGATGTAACAGTCGCGGTGATTGACGCCAGCGCGGTGCATCATGCCGGTCATGCGCGCGACTTCAGCGATCAGCGCGCGCTTGAGTTTCGGCTCGGGCGGCTGCTTGATCCAGTCGATGCTGAAGTCTTCGAGGCTGATGGTCGGCGCCAGTTCTTCGGTGACGATGAACGAATGCTGATCCGCCGGGTTGCTGCCCTTCTCGCCGTAGGCAACAGCGGTCATGGTCGGCACGCCGACTTCTTGCAGACGCTGGATGGCTTGCCATTCCTGACCCGCGCCGAGTACCGGCAGCTTGGCGGTCAGCAGGTTTTTGAAGATTTCGCCCCAGCCGATGCCACGGTGGATCTTCACGAAAAATCCGTTGCCGTCGACTTCCGTGCGCAGTGTCCGGCGGGCTTCCAGCTCGCGGTATACCTCGCCCTGCAAGCCCTCGACTTCGGCGAACGGGTCGCGCCCGGCCCAAAGGCTTTTGAACGGTTCAGCCAGCATCAACTTCATTAAGCGTGCTCCGCCAGAATCACATCGGCCGCATGCTGCGGCATGCTGTAGAGGTCGGCCATTTCGGCGAAGGCCAGACCATTGCGGCTCCAGGCCGCGCGTGCACCGTCGTCATGCAACATTTCAGTCAGGTACTGCGTCAGTTGCGCTTGATCGAACGGCTCGTCCAGCACTCGCCCGGCGTCCGCCTCGGCAATGTAATGGGCGTAACCGCAGACCGCGCTGACCAGCACCGGCAAACCAGCGACCAGCGCTTCGAGCAATACGGTGCCGGTGTTTTCGTTGTACGCCGGGTGGATCAACAGATCGGCACCGAGCAGGAAACGCGGAATATCGCTGCGGCCCTTGAGGAACGTCACATTGTCGCCCAGACCTAAAGTTGCACTCTGCATCTGGAACAATTTGGGGTCATCCTGGCCGATTACAAACAGCCGGGTGCGTTTCTTCAGTTCGGCGGGCAAGGCGGCCAGCGCTTTCAGGCTGCGATCAACGCCCTTGGTCTTGAAGCCGGAACCGATCTGCACCAGCAGCAGTTCGTCGTCCTTCAGATTGAATTCGGCGCGGAAAGCGGCGCGGATTTCGTCAGCATCTGCCGGACGGCGGCGATCCTGAGCGATGCCCGGCGGCAGCAAGTGGAAGCGCTCGAGCGGCGTGTCGTAATGCTTGATGAACAGCGGCTGCTGCACTTCGGAAATCATCAGCACTTCGGTCTTCGCGTCTTTGGCGAACACCGCGCGCTCGTACTCGGCGAAGTGGCGATAGCGGCCCCAGCGACGGTACAGCGAGTGGCGCAGGTTCTGCGCCTTGTCTTCGAAGCAGCCGTCGGCGGCGTAATAAACGTCCAGCCCCGGCATCTTGTTGAAACCGATCAGGCGATCCACCGGGCGCTTGGCCAGATCCGCTTCCATCCACGCACTGAGCTTTTCGTTGCGACGGTGATTGAAGAACGCTTTGACCGGCGCCACCAGCACTTCGAAACCGGGCGGCACGTCGCCTTCCCAGATCAACGTGTAAACGCGGATCTGGTGACCGCGCTTCTGACATTCGAGGGCGATGCGCATGAAGTCGCGCTGCAAGCCACCGAACGGGAAATATTTGTACAGGACGAATGCCAATTGCATCAGCGCAGCTCCTCAGCCATTAACAACGTGCTCAGTCGGCTGGCGACACGCTCGGGGTTCAGTCGCGTGAAGCACAGCGGCTGTTCACGCTTCAGGTCAAACTGACGGGCATCCTGCGCGGTCGGTTGATAGGTACATTTCTTTTGCAGGCACGGCGCGCACGGGAAGTCGCTGGCCAGGTGAATCTGCAATTTGCCGTAGGCTCCGGTCAGGCCCGGGTTGGTCGGGCCGAACAGCGAGATGGTCGGCACATCCAGCGCGGCGGCCAAGTGGCCGAGACCGGTGTCCACAGCCACGCACGCTTGCGCCCCGGCGAGGACTTTGCCGACGCCGGCCAGATTGAGTTTCGGCAGGACTTCGGCGTGCTTGAAGCCGGCGGAGATACGTTCAGCGCGAGCCTTTTCCTGCGGGTTGCCCCACGGCAGCTTGACGCCGACGCCGAGGTAACCGACGCGTTCGGTCAGTTCACGCCAGTAACTTTCCGGCCAGTGTTTGGTGTCCCACGTAGTGCCGTGCAGGAACACCACAAAAGCATTTTTGCGCGGCAACTCGACCAGACGTTCGACATTGAGGCCGTAATCACCGAGGCCTTTGGGCAGGTCGTATCCAAGGGCGATGGCGAACAGTTGGCGAACGCGCTCGACGGCGTGTTGACCACGGGCCACGGCCAGTTTGCGATGGTAAAAATGCGCGGCCATCGGCTCGCGGGCCGAACCTTTATCGAGACCGGCCACTGGCGCTTTGACGTAACGGGTCAGCCAGGCACTTTTCAGCAGGCCTTGGGCGTCGATCACCAAGTCGTATTTGTTGGCGCGCACGCTTTGCTTGAAGCGTTTCCACTCGCCGCTGGTGATGGTTTTCCAGATGTTCTTGCGCCAGCGGCGGATCGCCACCGGAATCACTTTGTCGACGGCTGGGTGCCAGGTCGGGATCTCGGCAAAGCCTTCTTCCACGACCCAGTCGAATTTGATTCCGGGAATGGCCCGGGCGGCGTCGGTCAGCGCCGGCAACGCATGAATCACGTCGCCCAGCGATGAAGTCTTGATCAGCAGTACCCGCAACTTAATGAACCTCGACCACGGAGCCCTGCAATTTCTGCAACGCATCGTTGACCGCGTCCGGCATCAGCTGGCGCAGGCAGTTGTAATGGCCGAAGCGGCAGGTACGATCGAAACACGGGCTGCAATCGAGGCCCAGACGGACCACTTCGACGTGTTCGGCCAGCGGCGGGGTAAAGCCCGGAGAGGTCGAGCCATAGACCGCGACCAATGGGCGGTTCAACGCGGCAGCGACGTGCATCAGGCCGGAATCGTTGGAGACCACCGAGTCGGCGCAGGACATCAGGTCGATGGCCTCGGCCAGCGAGGTGCCGCCGCTGAGGTTGACCGATTCTTCTCGCAGGCCCGGGATCAGCCGTGCGCGAATGTCTTCACCGACCGAGTGATCGTTTTTCGACCCGAACAACCAGACCTGCCAGCCTTCGCGAATGCGTGCTTCTGCGACTTTGGCGTAGTGCTCGGAAGGCCAGCGCTTCGACTCGCCGAACTCGGCGCCGGGGCACAGGGCCAACACCGGACGGTCGAGGCTCAGACCGAACTTCGCCAGCGCCGCTTCGCGGGTCACCGGGTCAATTTGCAGGCTTGGGCGTGGATACGGTTTCGGTAATTCGGCGTTTGCTTCATAAGCCAACGCCATGAAGCGCTCGATCATCAACGGATAGCGTTCTTTGTCGAGGGTGCGCACATCGTTGAGCAGACCGTAGCGGAATTCGCCGCGCCAGCCGGTGCGTTTCGCGATGCCAGCGAAAAACGGCACCAGCGCCGATTTCAGCGAGTTCGGCAGCAGGATCGCCTGGTCGTACTGACCACGCAGGGACTTGCCGATGCGCCGACGCGTCGCCAATTCCAGCGCGCCGTGGCCGAGCGGGAAGCTCAAGGCCTTGCGCACTTCAGGCATGCGCTCAAGGATCGGCCGGCTCCACTCGGGGGCCAGCACGTCGATTTCGCATTGCGGGTGGCGCTGCTTGAGACACTGAAACAGTGTCTGCGCCATCACCATGTCACCGACCCAACTGGGCCCAACGATCAGAATATTCATGTGGTTTCCATAAACGAACCGGGGAGGCATTTACGCCTCCCCGCCTCGATAATCACTGTGGGAACACCGGCGGCTTGCGATGGGTCATTACCTTCAACATGACTGTCGACTGTTACTCCGCTATCGCGAGCAGGCTCGCTCCCACATGGTTTGCATCTGTTCACATATCTGCGACTCAGCGCAGATCACTGTGGGAGCGAGCCTGCTCGCGAAGGGGTCGTTACATTCGACATTGTTGTCGTCTGATACTCCGCTATCGCGAGCAGGCTCACTCCTACAGGGTTTTGCATTCGTCCACACATCTGTGTTTCAGCTTAGCCCCATCTCTTTCCATATCCGCAAAACCTGCCGTCTTTCTTCGACAAACTGATCGCCCGATATCACCCCGGCGTCCTTCTGCAAGGCCTGCCGGTGGGCGGCGGAGCGGTAGGCTTTGTAGGCCTCGCGCAACAGGCTGGCATCTTCGGCCGGCATCAGCCCTTCGTGTTCCAGCTCTTCCAGAATGCGGATGTTATCGGTCCAGCGCAGCAGTGGCGGGTGGCTTTGCGACCACGCCAGAGCCGCGTATTGCACCATAAATTCAATATCGACGATACCACCGGCGTCCTGCTTGAGGTCGAACGGCGCCGTGGCGTCGAAGGCATTTGCCGCTGTACCGGCTGCGGTGCTCTTGGTGCCGAGATTGTCGCGCATCTTCGCGCGCATCTCGCTGACTTCCTGTTGCAGCTTGGTCAGATCACGTGCCTTGCCCAAAACCTGCGCGCGAACTTTCTCGAACGCCTGGCCGACATCCTGACTGCCGACCAGCACTCGCGCACGCACCAAGGCCTGATGCTCCCACGTCCAGGCTTCATTTTCCTGATAACGGGCGAAAGCGCCGAGGGAACTGACCAGCAGCCCCGAGGCACCGGATGGCCGCAGACGCATATCGACCTCGTAGAGCTGACCGGAGTTGGTCTGCGCCGTCAGCAAGTGAATGATCCGTTGCCCGAGCCGCGTGAAGAACTGCGCGCCATCGATCGACTTCGGCCCATCGGTTTCCGCCTGCGGATCGCCGTCGTGGATGAACACCAGATCCAGATCGGAACCATGCCCCAGTTCCAGACCGCCGACTTTGCCATAACCGACAATGATGAAGCCCGGATCGCACAAGGTGCCGTCGGTGCGCAACGGCGTGCCGTATTTGGCCACGGTCTGGCGCCAGGCCAGGGCCAGCACTTGCTCAAGAATCGCCTCGGCCAGCCAGGTCAGGTAATCGCTGACTTTCATCAGCGGCAGGCTGCCGGCGATTTCGGACGCCGCCACGCGCAAGCGGTGCGCCAGTTTGAAATGGCGCAGGGCTTCCATTTGTTGCTCAAGGTCGTCTTCGGGAATCCGCGTCAGGCGCTCGCGCAACTCGGCAGCCAGCTCCGGCGCCAAGGGCGGCTTGAACAGTCGGCCTTCGTTCAACAACTCATCGAGCAGCAGCGGGAAGCGAGTGATCTGCTCGGCAATCCACGGGCTCGCCGCGCACAGCGTCAGCAGGCGGCGCAAGGCACTGGGGTTTTCCGTCAGCAACACCAGATAAGCCGAACGCCGGGCCACCGCTTCAACCAGCGGCAATACCCGCTCAAGCACCAGATCCGGATTGGCGTGTTCAACTGCCTGCGCGAGCAAACGCGGAATAAAGGCATCGAGACGCTCACGCCCCAACCGCTGCATCGCCCGCAATTGCGGACTGCTGCGCAAACCGGCCAGTGCTTTCAGGGCTTTACTCGCATCGGCAAAACCGCCTTCCTCCAACTGACGGCAGGCCGCTTCTTCGTCCTGCGCCTCTTCCCACAGCGGCAGCCATTCACCGCCGACCACCACTTCATTTTCGGCGCCTTCATCCTCATCGGGATCGGCGATCACCTGAGCGAAGTGCCAAGCGACGCGACCGCGCCAGAACATCAGTTTTTCATGGAAAGAATTCCAATCGGCAAAGCCGAGCATGAAGGCAATGCGCGCTTGATCCTGCGCGCCATCCGGCAGCATCTGGGTCTGGCGGTCGGCAATCGCCTGAATCGCGTGCTCGGTGTAACGCAGAAATTCGTAACCATCACGCAGCTCGCTGATCACCGCGGGCGGTAGATAACCCTGCCCCTCCAGCGTGCTCAACACCTTTAATAGAGGACGCTGCTGCAGGCTCAAGTCGCGACCGCCGTGAATCAACTGAAAAGCCTGAGCAATAAATTCGACCTCGCGGATACCGCCGGAGCCGAGCTTGATGTTGTCGGCCATGCCCTTGCGCCGGACTTCCTGCTGGATCAACTGCTTCATGGTGCGCAGCGCTTCGATCGCCGAAAAGTCCAGGTAACGCCGGTAAACGAACGGGCGCAGCATGTCGAGCAACTGCGCGCCCGCGACCTGATCGCCGGCCACCACCCGCGCCTTGATCATCGCGTAGCGTTCCCAGTCACGGCCCTGATCCTGGTAATACTGCTCCAGCGCATTGAAGCTCAGCACCAGCGCGCCGGACGAACCGTACGGGCGCAGGCGCATGTCAACGCGGAACACAAAGCCATCGACCGTCATCGGATCGAGCGCCTTGATCAGGCGCTGGCCGAGGCGAATGAAGAATTCCTGATTATCCAGCGAGCGCTTCACGCCCACCGTTTCACCACCCTCGGGGTAAGCAAAGATCAGGTCGATGTCCGAAGACAGGTTCAACTCGACCGCGCCTAGCTTGCCCATGCCGAGGATGACCATTTGCTGTGGCTCACCGCTGCGGCGGCCGGTTGGCGTGCCGAATTGTTCGCAATGGCGGCTGTACAACCATTGATACGCCTGGTCGATGGTCGCGTCGGCCATGTCCGAAAGATCGCGGCAGGTCTGCACCAGATCGGCCTGCCGGGTGAGATCGCGCCAGATGATCCGCACTTGATGGCGAGAGCGCTGACGACGCAGGGCGCGACCGAGTTCATCTTCGTTCTGGGCAGCGTTCACTGCGGCGGCAATCTGCGCACACAATTCACCCGGCGCGAAAGCCCGGTCGAGTTCGCCAGACTGCGCCAGCGCGAGCAACATCAAAGGGTCACGAACGCTCTGTTCAATGACAAACTCGCTAGCGGCGGTGACGCGGGCGAACTGCGCCCAGCGCTCTGGGGTCCAGCTCGCGAAGCCGTGATCGTCTTCCAGCGCGGCGACGGCCGTACGGAACGACTGCTCGGATCGAGTGACCAACGGCAGGAGAATGGCGGGCAGTTCGGCAAGCACGGGCAGGGTCATGGTCTATCCTTGATCGGCGTGTAAATGGCCGCTTGTAGTGATTGGTGAAAAGCCGCTACCCGGAGGACTGTCGAACAAAAGTTAGAAATAGCTGAAATTTCTTTCTCTTTGGCAGCGAACATCAAAGTTTCACCTTTTTCGGATGGTAAAAGACCAACCTTAACGATTATTCTCACAACGCAGCCGGAGGCCACAAGCCATTCTTCTGTAGTTTTACTACTCGTCTATACATTCGAAAGGCTGAAATGCCGGAAGATTTGTAGTAAAACTACACGCCGCCGGAACAACCTATCGGCAATCCAAGAATTTTAAATCGTCTGCCCACAAGGCCAGTCGCAAACTCAGGCAACCGATTCTGGAAGCCTTTCCGCCCTGGAGCAAGCCATGCAAGACCTCGATCCCGTCGAAACCCAGGAATGGCTGGACGCCCTGGAATCGGTTCTCGACAAAGAAGGCGAAGACCGTGCTCACTATCTGATGACCCGTATGGGCGAACTCGCGACCCGCAGCGGCTCGCAGCTCCCTTACGCCATCACCACGCCTTACCGCAACACCATCCCGGTAACCCACGAAGCACGCATGCCTGGCGACCTGTTCATGGAACGCCGCATTCGCTCGCTGGTGCGCTGGAACGCGATGGCCATGGTAATGCGTACGAACCTGAAAGATTCTGACCTGGGTGGTCACATCTCCAGCTTCGCTTCCAGTGCGACCCTGTATGACATCGGCTTCAACTACTTCTTCCAGGCCCCGACCGACGAACACGGCGGCGACCTGATCTACTTCCAGGGCCACACCTCGCCAGGCGTTTACGCCCGCGCGTTCATGGAAGGCCGCATCACCGAAGACCAGATGAACAACTTCCGCCAGGAAGTCGACGGTCAGGGTCTGTCGTCCTACCCGCACCCTTGGCTGATGCCTGACTTCTGGCAGTTCCCGACCGTATCGATGGGTCTGGGTCCGATTCAAGCGATCTACCAGGCACGCTTCATGAAGTACCTGGAACACCGCGGTTTCATCCAGCCGGGCAAACAGAAAGTCTGGTGCTTCCTGGGCGACGGCGAGTGCGACGAGCCGGAATCCCTGGGCGCAATCTCCCTGGCCGGCCGCGAGAAGCTGGACAACCTGATCTTCGTCATCAACTGCAACCTGCAGCGCCTCGACGGCCCGGTTCGCGGCAACGGCAAGATCATCCAGGAACTCGAAGGCGTGTTCCGCGGTGCTCAGTGGAACGTGACCAAAGTCATCTGGGGCCGTTTCTGGGACCCACTGTTGGCCAAAGACGTCGACGGTATCCTGCAACGTCGTATGGACGAAGTCATCGACGGCGAGTACCAGAACTACAAAGCCAAAGACGGCGCGTTCGTCCGTGAACACTTCTTCAACACGCCAGAACTGAAGGCGATGGTTGCTGATCTGTCCGACGACGAGATCTGGAAACTCAACCGTGGCGGCCACGACCCGTACAAGGTCTACGCGGCATACCACGAAGCGGTCAACCACAAAGAACAACCGACCGTCATCCTCGCCAAGACCATCAAGGGTTATGGCACCGGTGCCGGCGAAGCGAAAAACACTGCGCACAACACCAAGAAAGTCGACGTCGACAGCCTGAAGTTGTTCCGCGACCGCTTCGACATCCCGGTCAAGGACGAAGAGCTGGAGAACCTGCCGTTCTTCAAGCCAGAGCCAAACAGCGCCGAAGCCCGCTACCTCAGCGAGCGTCGTACTGCACTGGGCGGTTTCGTACCTCAGCGCCGCGCACAAAGCTTCAGCGTGCCGACGCCGGATCTGGACACTCTCAAGGCGATCCTTGACGGCTCCGGCGACCGTGAAATTTCCACCACCATGGCCTTCGTGCGGATCCTCGCGCAACTGGTCAAGGACAAGGAAATCGGCCCGCGCATCGTTCCGATCATCCCGGACGAAGCCCGTACCTTCGGTATGGAAGGCATGTTCCGTCAGCTCGGCATCTACTCGTCCGTCGGCCAGCTCTACGAGCCAGTCGATAAAGACCAGGTGATGTTCTACAAGGAAGACCAGAAAGGTCAGATCCTTGAAGAAGGCATCAACGAAGCAGGCGCCATGAGTTCCTTCATTGCCGCCGGTACTTCGTACTCCAGCCACAACCAGCCGATGCTGCCGTTCTACATCTTCTACTCGATGTTCGGCTTCCAGCGTATTGGCGACCTGGCCTGGGCTGCCGGCGACAGCCGTACCCGTGGCTTCCTGATCGGCGGCACCGCCGGCCGTACCACCCTGAACGGTGAAGGCCTGCAACACGAAGACGGTCACAGCCACCTGCTGGCCGCGACCATCCCGAACTGCCGCACCTACGATCCAACCTACGGCTACGAGCTGGCGGTGATCATTCAGGACGGCATGAAGAAGATGACCGAAGAGCAACAGGACATCTTCTACTACATCACCGTGATGAACGAGTCGTACCAGCAGCCAGCCATGCCGGCCGGTGCCGAAGAAGGCATCAAGAAAGGCATGTACCTGCTCGAAGAAGACACCCGCGATGCGGCGCACCACGTCCAGCTGATGGGCTCCGGCACCATCCTGCGTGAAGTCCGTGAAGCGGCGAAGATTCTGCGTGAAGAGTTCAACGTGGGCGCTGACGTCTGGAGCGTTACCAGCTTCAACGAACTGCGTCGCGACGGCCTCGCTGTAGAGCGCAGCAACCGTCTGAAGCCGGGCCAGAAGCCTAAGCTGAGCTACGTCGAAGAGTGCCTGAACGGCCGTAAGGGTCCGGTCATTGCCTCTACCGACTACATGAAACTGTTCGCCGAGCAGATCCGTCAGTGGGTACCGTCCAAGGAATTCAAAGTCCTCGGCACCGACGGTTTCGGCCGCAGCGACAGCCGCAAGAAACTGCGTCATTTCTTCGAAGTCGACCGTCATTTCGTGGTGTTGGCAGCCCTGGAAGCACTGGCTGACCGTGGTGATATCGAACCTAAGGTTGTGGCTGAGGCCATCGTCAAGTTCGGCATCGACCCGGAAAAACGCAACCCACTGGACTGCTGAGGAGACATTTTGTGAGCGAACTCATTCGCGTACCTGACATCGGCAGCGGTGAAGGTGAAGTAATTGAACTGTTTGTGAAGGTCGGCGACCGTATCGAAGCCGACCAGAGCATCCTGACTCTGGAATCGGACAAGGCCAGCATGGAAGTGCCGGCCCCGAAAGCCGGCGTCATCAAGAGCCTGAAAGTGAAGCTGGGCGATCGTCTGAAAGAAGGCGACGAACTGCTTGAGCTGGAAGTCGAGGGCGCCGCTGAAGCGGCCCCTGCTCCTGCTGCTGCACCGGCTGCAAAAGCTGAAGCCAAACCGGCTGCCGCTCCTGCTGCAGCCGCGCCTGCCGCTGCCCCTGCTGCCGCTTCGGTTCAGCAAGTGCACGTGCCGGATATCGGCTCATCGGGCAAGGCGCAGATCATCGAGATTCAGGTCAAGGTCGGCGACACCGTCGAAGCTGATCAATCGCTGATCACTCTGGAATCCGACAAGGCGAGCATGGAAATCCCGTCGCCTGCCGCTGGCGTGGTCAAGGCCATCAGCGTCAAGCTCAACGATGAAGTCGGCACTGGCGACCTGATTCTGGATCTGGAAGTGGCGGGTGCTGCGGCCCCTGCGGCTGCCGCACCAGCTCAGGCTGCCGCGCCAGCAGCACCGGTTGCCGACAGCGTTCAGGACATCCACGTTCCGGACATCGGTTCGGCTGGCAAAGCCAAGATCATCGAAGTGTTGGTCAAGGCTGGCGACAGCGTTGAAGCCGACCAGTCGCTGATCACTCTGGAATCCGACAAGGCGAGCATGGAAATCCCATCGCCTGCCGCTGGCGTGGTGGAAAGCGTTTCCATCAAGCTGGATGACGAAGTCGGTACCGGCGACCTGATCCTGAAGCTGAAAGTCAAAGGCGCAGCGCCTGCTGCCGCCCCGGCTCCAGCCGCCGCTGCTGCTCCAAGCGCTCCGGCACCTGCCGCTGCTGCTCCGGCTGCCGCTGCACCTGCTGCCGCTCCAGCCGCCGCACCGGCCAAGCCGGGCGCGAAAGTTCACGCCGGCCCAGCCGTGCGTCAACTGGCTCGTGAGTTCGGCGTCGAGCTGAACGCTGTCGGCGCCAGCGGCCCGCACGGTCGTATCCTCAAAGAAGACGTGCAGGTTTACGTCAAAGCGATGATGCAGAAGGCCAAGGAAGCACCGGCCGCTGCTGCTGGCGCAACCGGTGGTGCGGGTATCCCGCCGATTCCGGTCGTCGACTTCAGCCGTTTCGGCGAAATCGAAGAAGTGCCAATGACTCGCCTGATGCAGATCGGCGCGTCGAGCCTGCACCGCAGCTGGCTGAACATCCCGCACGTGACTCAGTTCGATTCGGCTGATATCACCGAGCTGGAAGCCTTCCGCGTCGCGCAGAAAGCCGTTGCAGAGAAGGCTGGCGTCAAGCTGACCATCCTGCCGCTGCTGCTCAAGTCGTGCGCGCACATGCTCAAGGAGCTGCCGGACTTCAACAGTTCGCTGGCACCAAGCGGCAAGGCGATCATTCGCAAGAAGTACGTCAACATCGGTTTCGCCGTCGACACCCCGGATGGCCTGCTGGTACCGGTCATCAAGAACGTCGACCAGAAGAGCCTGTTGCAACTGGCAGCCGAAGCCGCTGCGCTGGCCGCCAAAGCCCGCGACAAGAAGCTCACCGCTGACGACATGCAAGGCGCCTGCTTCACCATTTCCAGCCTCGGCCACATTGGCGGCACCGGCTTCACGCCGATCGTCAACGCGCCGGAAGTGGCGATCCTCGGTGTTTCCAAGGCAACCATCCAGCCAGTCTGGGACGGCAAAGCCTTCCAGCCGAAGCTGATGCTGCCGCTGTCGCTGTCCTACGATCACCGCGTGATCAACGGCGCTGCTGCCGCACGCTTCACCCAGCGTCTGGGCAGCCTGCTGGCGGACATTCGCACGATCCTGCTGTAACTCGATCGGCCCTCCGGCAACGGAGGGCCGATTGCTGCACCCTTTCGAGCGCCACACGCTCGTACCTCAACCCCGTCAGTTTGGCGGGGCTTTTTTTTGCCTGAAGAACGTCCCTTCTCGTCTTTTTCCCACAAGCCTTGCTGATTTCGGCCACAACCCTGGTCGACTTGGCCCCGATCTTTTTTATTCGATACGCAACTAACCTAGGCGCAACGAATTTAACTAAGCAAAGTTAAAAATCTTCAATATTTATTCAAATTCATTCGAATGGATTCGACATGTTAAAACCAACTATCGGCCCGATTGTCGGCCACATTACAACTAATCAAGTACGCATATTCATGCGCGGCGACCGACAGAACAATGCATTGGTATTTGCCGGCGTACGTTATCGCGCCGCCGGTGCACATCAGTGGTCAAAAGGTAACTTTGCACGCCTGAACGAACAGCGCGATATGTCGCATGTGTTCGCAATCAACAACTTTAGTAGCGACACCGAGTATGAATATCAAGCCGGCTGGTTCAGTCCGATGAGTCCCGTACATACCCCGGACAGCGTCGCCGAACTACCGCTGCAATGGCCGCGCGAGATTTATCGCCTGCGCACCCGCTCCAGCAAAGCCTTGCAACCCAGAGCCTATATTGTCGGTTCCTGCCGCTACCTGCGCATGACCGCCGGTGTCGCCTCTCTGCCACAACTGGGCGACCGCATCTTTGCATCCATCAACCAAGTGATCGAAGGCATACAACCGCCGATCAGCGCGGTAATGATGACCGGCGACCAGATTTATGTGGACGACTTGAATCTGATCGCACCGGATCGTGAATACAAAGATATCCTCAGCAAGTACCACGCGGCGTTTTCCCAGCCGAATATTCAACGCCTGATGTCTGGCATTTCGACTTACATGATTCTCGACGATCACGAAATCGAAGATAACTGGCCCGCCAATGCCAGCAAGTCCGACGGAGATTTATATCGCAACGCCATGGCCGCTTATGAGCTGTATCAGGCCAGTCACAGCCCGGTACATCCGCTGACAACTAACGGCGAAGTAGACCACTCGACACTGGAACATTACTGGTATCAATTCAGCGACGGCGATATCGAATGGTTTGTCACCGACAGTCGCACCCGCCGCAACTTGTCAGCCGATGATCGACGCATCCTCGACGAGGCGCAGGAGCAGGCTCTGCTCAAATGGCTGAGCAACAGCACCGCGCGGGTCAAGTTCGTGGTCACCAGTGTGATGTTCTATCCGGATCGCAAGCTCCATGGCGATGACGCCTGGAAAGCCTTTCCGGAGCAGCGTCTGCGCCTGCTGGAAACCATCCGCTCCCGCCGTATCAAGAATGTCGTGTTCATCTCCGGGGACGTGCATGGCTCGCTGACTGCTCGCCTGAGTCACAGCGAGGACCCGGACTTCGAAGTCCACACCGTGGTGTCCTCGCCGTTGTGCAACAGCAAACTGCTGCCGTATGCCAAAGCGTCGACGTTCATCCTGGATCAGCCGTTGGTGCGCACGGCGGCGGGCGATTATCGGCATGAACTGACCAGCACAGTGGTGAGTGAGGACAATTTCGCTCATCTGGTGGTCGAGGCCGGACAGATTCAGGTCAATTACCACGACCGCGATGGCAAACGCATGCAATCGATCAGCATTCCTCTGCGTTGAGTTTCCAGGCAAAGGACACCGTTGCGGGGCACGAACCGCTCTGGAACGGCATTCTTTCTATTCAACAGGATTACTTTTCAGCACACGCTGGAGAAATGTTCAGCGCAGCCGACACATTCTTATAGCACTTGGCCTTCATGTCTCTTGTCAGTCGGTGCCGCAATGATGCAACCTTGCCGCAGGCAACAGTAAAGAGGGCGAGAGCCCGGCGCGTTCAGCATATTTCCAAGCGAGTTCCCTTCATGAAGAGCCAACCCGATGCCGCCAGCCGTATGGCGGCCGAGGTAGTGACGCAGTTGCCTGTGCCCTCGCGGCTCGGCATGCTGCGTTTCGAGCGCTTGAATGAAGCCAGCTGGGCCATGCTGTTCCTCGATCCCAACTGTGAACGCCAGTTCGGCCAGCCGGCTGTCGAGCTTTGCGCGCTGGTCGGCTCCCCCTACGCCAGCCTGATGGAACCGGAAGCGCGTTATCAGTTGCACGACGCGATCCAGCAACAGCTGACCGCCAGCCCGCATTATCTGGTGCGTTACACCCTGCATACCGCGGCCGGTGCGCTGAGCATTCTGGAACTGGGCGAAGCCTACAAACAACACAACCGTCATCTGCTGCGCGGCTATCTGCTGGCGGTCGATCACGTCTTCGACGAAGCGCCGCCACTGCCCTCCGTTGACCTCGAAACCCAGAACTCCCGCCTGCAGATCGCCCTGGAACTCAACCAGCGCGCCCAGCAGGAACAACTGCAGCATCTGGAGCGCGTACGCGCCCAACAGGACCTGATTCTGCTGCTCGCGCGCCAGCGCTACAGCACGCACAACTCGCTGCAGGAAGCCGCCGAACTGATCACCCGCTGTGCCTGCGATATCTATGAGATCGACTGCGCCAGCCTGTGGAACCTCGAAGGCCAGCAACTGGTGCCGATCTCCGCGTATCACCGCGCGACCCAGGAATACATTCTCCCGGACGTGATCGATATCAGTAGCTTCCCCGATTACATGGAAGCTCTGCACGGCAGCCGCGCCATCGACGCGCACAATGCGATGCGCGACCCGCGCACCCGTGAAATGGCCGAAGCCCTGCGCCCGCGCGACGTTAACGCGATGCTCGACGCCAGTATTCGCGTCGATGGCCAGGTGGTCGGCGTGCTGTGCCTGGAGCAGACCGGCGTCACCCGCGCCTGGCAGTCCGACGAAATCGCCTTTGCCGGTGAGCTCGCCGACCAGTTCGCGCAAGTCATCAACAACCACAACCGCCGCACCGCCACCAGCGCCCTGCACCTGTTCCAGCGTGCGGTCGAGCAAAGCGCCAACGCCTTCTTGCTGGTCAACTGCGACGGCGTGGTCGAGTACGTCAACCCGAGTTTCACCGCGATCACCCAGTACACCACCGAGGAAGTCCACGGCCAGCGCCTGTCCGAGCTGCCGGCGCTGGAAAACCTCAGCGAACTGTTGTTCGACGCGCCCTCGGCGCTGGCCAAGAGCAACAGCTGGCAGGGCGAATTCAAGAGCCGGCGCAAGAACCTCGAACCGTACTGGGGCCAGTTGTCGATCTCCAAGGTCTACGGCGACAACCGTGAGCTGACGCACTACATCGGCATCTACGAAGACATCACCCAGACCAAACTGGCGCAGCAGCGCATCGAACGTCTGGCCTACACCGACAACCTGACCAACCTCGGCAATCGCCCGGCGTTTATCCGCAATCTGGACGAACGCTTCGCCCGCGATAGCGATACGCCGATCAGCCTCTTGCTGGTGGACATCGACAACTTCAAGCGGATCAACGACAGCCTCGGTCACCAGACTGGCGACAAACTGCTGATCAGCCTCGCTCGACGTTTGCGCAACAGCCTGAGCCCGAGCGGCAGCCTGGCGCGATTCGCCAGTAACGAGTTCGCGGTATTGCTCGACGACACCGACCTTGCCGCCGGCCAGCAGATCGCCAACCAATTGTTGGCGACGCTGGATAAACCGATGTTCGTCGACAACCAGTTGATCAGCGTCACCGGCTCGGTCGGCCTGGCCTGCGCGCCGCTGCACGGCCGCGACCCGCAAACGCTGATGCGTAACGCCGGTCTGGCGCTGCACAAGGCCAAGGCCAACGGCAAACATCAGGTGCAAGTCTTCACCGAGGCGCTGAACGCTGAGGCCAGTTACAAACTGTTCGTCGAGAACAACCTGCGCCGCGCCCTGACCCAAAACGAGCTGGACGTGTTCTACCAGCCCAAGCTGTGCCTGCGCAGCGGTCGTCTGCTGGGCATGGAAGCCCTGTTGCGCTGGAACCACCCGGAACGCGGCATGATCCGCCCGGACCAGTTCATCAGCGTCGCCGAAGAAACCGGCCTGATCATTCCGATCGGCAAGTGGATTGCGCGTCAGGCTTGCCGCATGAGCAAAGCGCTGACCGCTGCCGGCATGGGCAATCTGCAAGTGGCGATCAACCTCTCGCCGAAGCAGTTCTCCGACCCGGATCTGGTCGCCTCCATCGCCAACATCCTCAAGGAAGAAGCGCTGCCGGCCAATCTGCTCGAACTGGAGCTGACCGAAGGCCTGCTGCTGGAAGCCACCGAAGACACGCACTTGCAGCTCGACCAGCTCAAGCGCCTGGGCCTGACGCTGGCCATGGATGACTTCGGCACCGGTTATTCGTCGCTGAGTTATTTGAAGAAATTCCCGATCGACATCATCAAGATCGATCGCAGCTTCATCCATGAAATCCCCGACAACCAGGACGACATGGAAATCACCTCAGCGGTGATCGCCATGGCCCACAACCTGAAACTCAAGGTCGTGGCGGAAGGCATCGAGACTGCCGAACAACTGGCGTTTCTGCGTCGGCACCGTTGCGACGTCGGCCAGGGCTACCTGTTCGACCGGCCGATCCCGGGCAGCGAACTGATCCAGGCGCTCAAGCGCTACCCGCGTGGACCGCTCTGCCTCTGATCACCACAGGCTGTTGCTCTGGAAGACACTCCCCTGTGGGAGCGAGCCTGCTCGCGAAGACGGAGTGTCAGTCGACATCAACATTGCCTGACCCACCGCTTTCGCGAGCAAGCTCGCCCCCCACATTTGAATAGTGCGAATTCCGGCATCATTGGGCACACTGGCGGTCTGACTTTTTACATCCAACCTGACTGAGAGGAACGATCATGGTTCTGCGCTCGGAAATTCTGGTGAACAAAAACGTGCTCCCGACTAAAGAACAAGCTCTGCCCGGCCGCGAAACCGCGATGACCCTGCCTGAAAAGCACTTCGTTTTCGAAGAAACCCCGCTGCTTGGCCCGTTTTTCCAGGACGTCGACTTTGCGATTTTCGGTCTGGGTTGCTTCTGGGGCGCCGAGCGTCGTTTCTGGCAGCGTGAAGGCGTGGTCAGCACCGTCGTCGGTTATGCCGGCGGCTTCACACCGAACCCGACCTACGAAGAAGTCTGCTCGGGCCTGACCGGTCACGCCGAAGTGGTGCTGGTGGTGTATGACAAGGCCAAAGTCAGCTACGAAGAGCTGCTCGCGATGTTCTGGGAACTGCACAACCCGACGCAGGGCATGCGCCAAGGTAACGACATCGGCACGCAGTACCGCTCGGTGATCTACGCGACTTCGCCTGAGCATCTGAATGCGGCGCTGAAAAGCAAAGCGACCTATCAGGCCGAGCTGTCGAAAGCGGGTCTGGGGGAAATCAGCACCGAAATCGAACAGGCGCCGACCGTGTACTTCGCCGAGGCATATCACCAGCAGTATCTGGCGAAGAATCCTGAGGGTTACTGCGGGATTGGCGGCACCGGCGTGTGCATGCCACCGAGTCTGGCAGGCAATTAAATCCTGAAAGCAAAAGATCGCAGCCTGCGGCAGCTCCTACAGGAGATCAGTGATCGTCCGCACATTGGTGGACGCCGCCGAACCGTGTAGGAGCTGCCGCTGGCTGCGATCTTTTGATCTTGCCGTTGATCAGCTCTCGGCAATCAGCCAATCCATCTGCCACCCGCCCTGGGTCTGCCCAAGCTTCTTCGACAACCACGGCAGCAGCTCACGCAATTCTTCCTCCAGCCCCCACGGCGGATTGGCAATCGCCATGCCCGAACCGTTCAGGCTGTTCGGCGTATCCAGCGGATGCACCAGCAACTCAACCCGCAGCAACTTCGGCGCACCGGTCCCGGCCAGATCCTGATAGAACCGACGCAACGCGCGCTGATCCTTCACCGGATACCAGATCGCCGCCACGGTTTGGCGCATGCGGCCAATCGCCTCTTTCAACGACGCCGCGCAACGCTGCATCTCGTCGAGTTGCTCGAACGGCGGGTCAATCAACATCACCGCGCGTTTTTCCTGAACCGGCAACATCGCCCGCGCGACGTGCCAGCCTTCGCCGAGATGAACCTTGACCCGACGATCGCCGGCCATGTTGTCTTTCAACAGCACGCCGTCTTCCGGGTGCTTCTCATTGAGCATCACCCGATCCTGCGGCCGGGTCAGACGCCGCGCCAGCTCCGGCGAACCCGGGTAGTAGCGCAACTGACCGTCCGGGTTCATCTCGTGCAGCACCTTCATGTAGTCGGCGGTCAGCGCCGGCAGATCCGGCTGATCCCACAAGCGCGCGATGCCTTCCAGGTACTCACCGGTACGGTTGGCCTGATCGCCCTGCAAGTCATACAGACCGATGCCGGCGTGCGTGTCGAGATAGGCAAACGGCTGCTCCTTGCGCGACATCAGGGCGATGAGGCGGGTCAAGGTCAGGTGTTTGAACACATCGGCGTGATTGCCGGCATGGAAGGCGTGACGATAATTCATGGCTGCTCCTGCGAAGGGCGCAAAGTTTACCTTTTACCGCGCGGCAAGTCAGGGGTTGGCGGCTGAGCGGACAAATGCCTGCCCTCACCCTAGCCCTCTCCCCGAGGGAGAGGGGACTGACGGTGGTGATCTTGCGAGTGACATCGACCTGAAAGATCAGCGTGATCTCAGGCTTGGCCAAGCGAAGATCCCCACTGAAGTCGCAAGTCGGCGCACATCACCCAGACAGCTCGGTCAGTCCCCCGAAAGAACACCACCATCCAGGCTTGGCCAAGCCAAGTTCACCACTGAAGTCGCAAGTCGGCGTACATCACCCAGACAACTCGGTCAGGCTCCCGAGAGAACACCACCATCCAGGCTTAGCCAAGCCAAGCTCACCACTGAAGTCGCAAGTCGGCGTACATCACCCAGACAACTCGGTCAGTCCCCCAAAAGAACACCACCATCCAGGCTTGACCAAGCGAAGTTCACCGCTGAAGTCGCAGGTCGGCGTACATCACCCAGACAACTCGGTCAGTCTCCCAAAAGAACACCACCATCCAGGCTTGACCAAGCGAAGTTCACCGCTGAAGTCGCAGGTCGGCGTACATCACCCAGACAACTCGATCAGTCCCCCAAAAGAACACCACCATCCAGGCTTGACCAAGCGAAGTTCACCACTGAAGTCGCAGGTCGGCGTACATCACCCAGACAACTCGGTCGGTCCCCTCTCCCTCTGGGAGAGGGCTAGGGTGAGGGGCTTTGCTTTTATGGCATTACACTGGCAAAACACAAGCGACAGGAAGTCAAAAACTCATGCGATACCTGATCATCTGCTTACTCAGCCTGCTTGGCCCATGCCTCGCCCTTGCCGACGAAACCCACATTGCACAGGCACGCCAGTCACTAAAAAACTACGGTCTGAGCCACTGCATCCTAGAGCCATTCAAGGAACGCTCCGCGCTGGAAAAAGACATCGCACTGTCCGCCAATGCCTATTCGTTGATGGGTAAAGGCATGCATTCCATCCTGCAAAATGAAGACACACTGCAAGTGCTGCACGATCCTTATAAAGAAACCCGAAACTACGTATTAACGGCTTACGAGCAGACACCTTCAAACAGCAAATACTCGAATGAAAAAGTAGTGTTTATCGCGTGCCTGAAGGTCTACAACTCCGAGGCGTTCAACCGCTTTATAAACACTCAGGACGCGTACATTTCCGACTAACGTGCTGATATCCACCAACGTCAAAAGAGCGCAGCCTTCGGCAGCACCTACAGGATGAACGCCAGTTCCTTTGAGCTACCGCAGGCTGCGATCCTTTGATCTTTTTCAGGCAGGCATGCTGCGCAGGCGCTTGCCGATGACATCAAGCACATCACAGCCGTCGCGCAAGGGGATCACGCAGAGCTGGGCGAAGTCGCTGAGGATGACGGAGTCGCATTCGACCGAGCCGCGCATGCACATGTTTTCCAGCACCTGGATCACGGCGCGCAGGCGATGGTTGGCGGCATCCATAAGGATGTCGAGGGGCACGTGGGTGTCGATGAACAGGGTCGGCATGTCGCTGCAATTGCCGGTAAGTGCCATGAAGCGGTTGTCGGGATGGGGGACGATTTTTTCGTAGGGTGGATCGGGTTTAAGCATAGTCATATCAGTTTTACCTCAATAGGTTTAGAGAGGCTGCCAAGTGACCTTCCTACGGGTATAGGTGGCAGCCGTACGCGAGAGTAGGAAACTGAGAAACCCACCAAACTCAGTCACGCCGAAGCGTTCCCGCGCACAGCTGCCGCAAACGATGCTACGGACACGTATTAAGTGCCGCAATCAAACGACAGCGCTGGTGCGCGGTGAATTTCACAGGGGTCCTACGCCCTGCCACCGCTCTCGCAGTGACAACGAAAAGACTATCCCTGCAACCCACCGCCCACCAGTTCATGAAAACCGCCGCAACTCGAAGGAATCGTCCGAGACCTTCGCCCCGAAAACTCACCCTGACTCTGCCAGCAAAAACGCCAGCAACGCCGATTGCGACGATTCTTCCGACAGTGAAACCTGAAAAAACTGCCTCACCTTGCAACTCAAAACCAGTTCGGGAAAGGCCTCGAAAAGTGTCGGATGTTCTTCGCTCAACCACTGCAACGCATTGGCTGTTTGCACGTCCTGACCCTGCTGCGCCAGCACCGATTCCGGCACCTGCCACCACGGAAAGGACCGCCCTGATACCTGCGCCCTACCACCAATTCCCAACGACTGACCATTGATCAAACAACGCCCGATCAGCGGAAACAGTTGTGCCGCATCCACCTCATCGGCCTGAAGAATCGGCAACAGAAACCGCCCGTCCCAAAAACGAAAAAACACCGTTTTGCCGCCCGGCATCAGCACTTGGGTGAGGCTGCGAAAATGCGCCACCACCTCTTCAAGGCTCGCCGAAGACACCGCCAGCCAACCCCAATCCCGCGACTCGGTAGTGGCGACCCAATGCAGAAACTCACTGTCGGTGGCGACCATTCCCACGTAAGGCATCACTGCCTCCCACTCGGCATAGATCGTCTCGGCCCAGATCGGACTCGCCATGTCTGGCCAGGCCTCAAGCGGTTTCGCCGCACTGGCATTACTGAACACCGCGAACAATTGCTCGGACGCTTTCAACGGCGCCCCCGCCAACCAATCGGCAGGCAAAAGAAAATCAGGCTGCACAGAGACCGTCCTTGCAACGCTCGCACTCTTCGCAGAATGGCGCGTCACCCTTGAAGCTCATGATTTGTGCAGCCGTCAGCATGGCAGCCGGCGCGGCGGCGAGTTTCTCCGGCAATCCCGGTACAACCGGCGCGGCACTCATCGCCGCCATCGGCGCGCCGCCCACGACAATCGGCACGCTGCTGAAAATCCCGCCCGGGCCGATGTTGATCCACTGCCCGCCGGCCTGAATCGTCGCACTCGCGCCACCGTCGATGACCACTTGCTGACCGGCGCTGACGTGGAACTGCCCACTGGCGCTGATCGCCTGATTGCTCACGCGAATATGCCGGTCGCCGATCACGCTCAGATGGTCGTCCTGCTTCACTTCGGTCTGGCGCTGGCCGTGGGTGATGCGCTGTTCATCAGCCTTCAACTCATGCCGCGCGGTGCCGGTGACGACGATGCTGCGCTGGTTATCAACCTGCACCTGTTGATCGTGCAACACATGCTGCGTCCAGTTACGCTGGGCGCGCAGATAGATTTCCTCAGCGCCTTTCTTATCCTCGATGCGCAGTTCGTTGTAGCCGCCACCGCCGGGGCTACTCTGACTGCGGAAAATGCTGCGGGTCTTGTCCGCCGGCAAATCCAGCGGAATCGGCGTCGCGGCGTTGGGCAGGCAGCCCACGACCAAGGGTTTGTCGGCGTCGGCATCAATGAAGCCGACCAGCACTTCCATGCCGACTCGCGGAATCAGCACGCTGCCGTAACGGTCGTGAGCCCAATTAGTAGCAACGCGCAGCCAGCAACTGGAATGCTCATTCAATTCACCGTCGCGATCCCAGGCCAGTTGCACCTTGACCCGGCCATACTCGTCGCAATGGATTTCGGTGTCTTTCGGCCCGGTCACGACCGCCGGTTGATAGCCGAGCATGCGCGGTTTTTCCGGCCCCAGCGTCGGGCGGAAGAACACGTCCCACGGCGTGGCGAGAAAGGTATTACGGTAACCCTGGAATGCTTCCCCATCACTGGTCACCGATTCCTCCAGCACTTGCGGCTGACGACCATGATGCTCAACGGCGGTCAGCAGCCACAGGTCATTCCAGTCGTGGCGCGGATGCTCGATCAGTTGCAGGAAATGTCCGCAAACCAATGCAGATTCGTCGCTGATGCCCTCGGCCTGACGGTAATCGGCGACATGCCGCTCAAGTGCCCGCTGGGCGAGATGCTTGCCGGTTTCCCGATCATTGAATTGGCCAGGGAAGTGATAGTCCTCCAGCACCGGGCGTTGCTCGCCGTCGACACGACTTTGCAGGTGCAGGCGTGGTTTTTCAAAGTTGTAGTCGCGCCGGGTGACCACGCTGGTGCGGGTTTCCACGCGAACATTGAAACGCTGAATCGCCGGGGCGCCGGCAGACATGCCACTGCCCGGCAGATAAAGGGTCGGCGTGGCCAGTTTGGGAAACACCGTCTGGTCATCACCGAACACCAGTACGTGCGCGTCGGGGCTGTGTTGAAAGTGGTAATGAATACCGACTTCGGCACACAGGCGCTGGATGAACGCCAGATCGCTTTCGGCGTACTGCACGCAATACTCACGAATCGGGTATTCGCTGCCTAACCGAAACTCGAACGCATCACGAAGGATCGCGTGATCCTTAAGCACCTGCGCAATAATTTGCGGCACGCTCTGATGCTGGAAAATCCGCTGATTGATGCGGTGCCCCAGATACGTCAGACGCGGGACGAGGCTCAGGTGATAGCGCGTCAGACGTTTCCCGGAATCGCCCTGCCCGACCTGATAAATCTGACCGTGAACGCCGGAACCCTGAGCATCAAAACGCAGAAACGCCTGACAGTGCAGCAGGCTCTCGAGATCCAGATCCGCCCGTTCACTGACCAGTTCCAGCTCGAAACGAAAGGGTTGGCTGATGGCTTCCTTGCCCGTGAACTCAAGGACTTTGAGGTCATGCCGGGCGCCTTCGAGGGTCAACGTGAAACGCGGTTGATTGGCAGGCGCGAACATCCGATGTCTCTCTGCAGAATGAAGGGCGGGCGATTCTGCATGAGGGGCAAGGGGTGATGAATGGGTGACGGGAAAATCAGATTTGCCCTACTTTCATTGACGAAAAACCCTGCAAAAAGCGCCGCCTTCAACTACAGACAAATCCCTCAAAACCACCACCGAACCTTGTAGGAGTGAGCCTGCTCGCGATAGCGGTCTGACATTCAGCATTGATGTCGACTGACACACCGCTATCGCGAGCAGGCTCACTCCTACAGGGGAGCGCGGTGAATCAGAGAAATCACAGGCACAAAAAAACGGCCCGTCTCCTGTAGAAAACGGGCCGTTTTCGGATGAGCCTCAGCTCAGAACAATCACTTGTTCAGGTGGAAATCTTTTTCCGCCGCTTCGAAGCGCTGCACCATGCCAGTGGTCGGCGAACCGAGCTTGCTGACGATGAAAATGGCCAGGCTGGCGAAGATGAAGCCCGGGATGATTTCGTACAGACCCATCACCTCGAAATGCTTCCACACCACCACGGTGATCGCGCCGACCAGAATACCGGCCAGTGCGCCATCGCGGGTCATGTCTTTCCAGATGACCGAAATCAGCACAACCGGACCGAACGCAGCACCGAAACCGGCCCAGGCGTAGGACACCAGGCCCAGTACGCGGTTTTCCGGGTTGGCGGCCAGGCCGATCGCGATCAGTGCAACCAACAGCACCATGGCGCGGCCGACCCAGACCAGCTCAACCTGAGAAGCGGATTTACGCAGGAAGGTTTTGTAGAAGTCTTCGGTCAAGGCGCTCGAGCACACCAGCAACTGGCAGCTCAGGGTGCTCATCACAGCAGCCAGGATGGCCGACAGCAGTACACCGGCAATCCAAGGGTTGAAGAGGATTTTCGCCAGTTCGATGAACACGCGCTCGTGGTTCTCGGTCACGGGACCGGCAACTTCCGGGTGTGCCGAGAAATAAGCGATACCAAAGAAGCCCACGGCCACGGTGCCGCCCAGGCACAGGATCATCCAGGTCATGGAAATGCGACGCGCCTTGGCGATCGATTTCACCGAATCCGCCGCCATGAAACGCGCGAGGATGTGCGGCTGACCGAAGTAACCCAGACCCCAGCCCATCAGCGAGATGATGCCGATGAAGGTGGTGCCTTTGAGCATGTCAAAGTTGCTTGGATCATTGGCTTCGATGGCGAGGAACGTGGTGTCGACGCCACCGGTGGCCAGCAGAACGATGATCGGCGTCAGGATCAGCGCGAAAATCATCAGCGTGGCTTGTACGGTGTCAGTCCAGCTCACGGCGAGGAAACCGCCGACGAAGGTGTAGGCAATCGTCGCCGCAGCACCGGCCCACAGCGCTGTCTCGTAGGACATGCCGAAGGTGCTTTCAAACAGACGGGCGCCAGCGACGATGCCGGAAGCGCAATAAATGGTGAAGAACACCAGAATCACGATCGCCGAAATAATGCGCAGCAAGCCGCTTTTATCTTCGAAACGGCTGGAGAAGTAGTCCGGCAGGGTCAGGGCATCACCGTTGTGCTCGGTCTGCACACGCAGACGGCCGGCAACGAACAGCCAGTTCAGGTAGGCACCGATGACCAGACCGATGGCGATCCAGCTTTCGGACAGACCGGACATGTAAATGGCGCCCGGCAGGCCCATCAACAACCAGCCGCTCATGTCGGAAGCGCCGGCAGACAGCGCGGTGACGACGCTACCGAGGCTGCGACCACCGAGAATATAGTCAGAAAGGTTGTTGGTGGAGCGATAGGCCATGAAGCCGATCAGCACCATTGCTGCGATGTAGATCACGAACGTGATCAGTGTTGGATTGCTTACGCTCATTAAGTTACGCCCTGGCTTTGTTTTTATGTAGCAGCGGTGATGAACCGCGCGCAAACGATGACGTTTGGCAGACGATTCGGGATCCCGCGCATTTAGGACTGATGTTTCCCCAGGAAAGCCACCAGCCGATGCACCGGGTTATCCCAGTTGCACCTAGGGCGCGAATGCTATGCAACAAAGTAAAAAAGGTGCAACCAGTTTCGCGAGAATTAGTTGCACCTAGTCGGATATTCCGAGAAACAGGCTGTTTTTGCTCCCTTTTAGCGCAGTCAAGGCGCGTTGCTAGAAGCAAAAGCACCAAGCAAGTGCGGCACTTTCGTACCAGAAAATAATTCCTGACGAGCTGCCTATTATTCCGACAAAAAAAGGGTTGCACCCGGTTGCACCTCTTTCAGCGCACGGCTAATCTTGCCGCCAGCTGATGCCACGCAACTGTGGCAACCATGAGGATAAAAATATGGCTACCACCACCCTTGGGGTCAAACTCGATGACCCGACCCGCGAGCGCCTGAAGGCGGCCGCGACCTCGATTGATCGCACACCGCACTGGCTGATCAAGCAGGCAATTTTCAATTACCTGGAAAAACTCGAGGGTGGTGCAACCCTGACCGAGCTGAACGGTTTGACCGCCAAGGACGCCGATGAGGCGGGCGAAGTCCACACCGACCACGCGCACCAGTGCTTCCTCGAATTCGCCGAAAGCATCCTGCCGCAATCTGTCCTGCGCGCCTCGATCACCGCCGCTTACCGTCGCCCTGAGCCGGAAGTCGTGCCGATGCTGATCGAGCAGGCTCGCCTGCCGGTAGCCATGGCTGAAGCCACCAATAAGCTCGCCGCCTCCATCGCGGAAAAACTGCGTAACCAGAAAAGTGCCGGCGGCCGTGCAGGCATTGTTCAGGGTCTGCTGCAGGAATTTTCCCTGTCTTCCCAGGAAGGCGTAGCCCTGATGTGCCTGGCCGAAGCGCTGCTGCGTATCCCGGACAAGGGCACTCGCGATGCACTGATCCGCGACAAGATCAGCACCGGTAACTGGCACCCGCATTTGGGCAACAGCCCGTCGCTGTTCGTCAACGCGGCCACATGGGGCCTGCTGCTGACCGGCAAGCTTGTGTCCACCCACAACGAAGCTGGCCTGACTTCGTCCTTGAGCCGCATCATCGGCAAGAGCGGCGAGCCGATGATCCGCAAGGGCGTCGACATGGCCATGCGCCTGATGGGCGAACAGTTCGTTACCGGCGAAACCATCGCCGAAGCACTGGCCAACGCGAGCAAGTTCGAAGCCAAGGGCTTCCGTTATTCCTACGACATGCTCGGTGAAGCGGCACTGACCGAACACGACGCGCAGAAGTATCTGGCGTCGTACGAACAAGCCATTCACTCGATCGGCAAAGCGTCCCACGGTCGTGGGATTTACGAAGGTCCGGGCATTTCCATCAAGCTGTCGGCACTGCACCCGCGTTACAGCCGTGCGCAGTACGAGCGTGTGATGGACGAGCTGTACCCGCGCCTGCTGTCGCTGACCCTGCTGGCCAAGCAATACGACATCGGCCTGAACATCGACGCCGAAGAAGCCGACCGCCTCGAACTGTCGCTGGATCTGCTTGAACGCCTGTGCTTCGAGCCGCAACTGACCGGCTGGAACGGCATCGGTTTCGTCATCCAGGCTTACCAGAAGCGTTGCCCGTACGTGATCGACTACGTGATTGATCTGGCCCGTCGCAGCCGTCATCGCCTGATGATCCGTCTGGTGAAAGGCGCGTACTGGGACAGCGAAATCAAGCGCGCCCAAGTCGAAGGCCTGGAAGGCTATCCGGTCTATACCCGCAAGGTGTACACCGACGTTTCCTACATCGCTTGCGCACGCAAACTGCTGTCGGTGCCGGAAGTCATCTACCCGCAGTTCGCCACGCACAACGCCCACACCCTGTCGGCCATTTACCACATTGCCGGTCAGAACTATTACCCGGGCCAGTACGAATTCCAGTGCCTGCACGGCATGGGCGAACCGCTCTACGAGCAGGTTGTCGGTAAAGTTTCCGAAGGCAAGCTGAACCGACCGTGCCGCGTGTACGCACCGGTCGGTACTCACGAAACCCTGCTGGCGTATCTGGTTCGTCGTCTGCTGGAAAACGGTGCGAACACCTCGTTCGTCAACCGCATCGCCGACCAGTCGATTTCGATTCAGGAACTGGTAGCCGATCCGGTAGCGCAGATCGAGCAGATGGCGACCGTGGAAGGTGGTTTCGGCCTGCCGCACCCGCGCATTCCGCTGCCGCGTGATCTGTACGGTGCTGAGCGCGCCAACTCCAGCGGCATCGACATGGCCAACGAACATCGTCTGGCTTCGCTGTCCTGCGCCCTGCTCGCCACTGCGCACACCGACTGGAAAGCCGCGCCGATGCTCGGTTGCGCATCGAGCAACGAGACCCCTGCACCAGTGCTGAACCCGTCGGATCACCGCGATGTAGTCGGTCATGTTCAGGAAGCTACCGTCGAAGACGTCGACAACGCGATTCAATGCGCACTGAACGCTGCACCGATCTGGCAGGCCACCCCGCCGGCCGAACGTGCGGCGATTCTGGAACGTGCCGCTGACTTGATGGAAGGCGAGATCCAGCCGCTGATGGGCCTGTTGGCTCGCGAAGCCGGCAAGACCTTCGCCAACGCCATCGCCGAAGTCCGCGAAGCCGTCGACTTCCTGCGCTACTACGCCGTGCAGGCACGCAACGATTTCAGCAACGACGCCCACCGCCCATTGGGTCCAGTGGTGTGCATCAGCCCGTGGAACTTCCCGCTGGCGATCTTCAGCGGTCAAGTCGCTGCGGCACTGGCCGCCGGTAACCCGGTATTGGCCAAACCGGCCGAACAAACTCCGCTGGTCGCCGCTCAGGCCGTGCGCTTGCTGCTCGAAGCCGGGATCCCGGAAGGCGTGCTGCAATTGCTGCCGGGTCGCGGTGAAACCGTTGGCGCCGGTCTGGTAGGCGATGAGCGCGTCAAAGGCGTGATGTTCACCGGTTCCACCGAAGTCGCGCGCCTGCTGCAACGCAACATCGCTGGCCGTCTCGACAACCAGGGTCGTCCGATTCCACTGATCGCCGAAACCGGTGGCCAGAACGCGATGATCGTCGACTCCTCGGCTCTGACTGAACAAGTCGTCATCGATGTAGTTTCGTCGGCCTTCGACAGCGCCGGTCAGCGTTGCTCGGCACTGCGGGTACTGTGCCTGCAGGAAGATTCCGCCGATCGCGTCATCGAAATGCTCAAAGGTGCCATGGCGGAAAGCCGTCTCGGCAACCCGGAGCGCCTGTCCGTGGACATCGGCCCGGTGATCGACGCCGAAGCCAAGGCTGGCATCGACAAGCACATCCAGGGCATGCGCGACAAAGGTCGCAACGTCTACCAAGTGGCGATTGCCGACACCGAAGAAGTCAAACGCGGCACCTTCGTCATGCCGACCCTGATTGAGCTGGAAAGCTTCGACGAGCTGCAACGCGAGATCTTCGGCCCGGTATTGCACGTGGTGCGCTACAAGCGCAAAGAGATCGATCAACTGATCGGCCAGATCAACGCTTCCGGCTACGGCCTGACGCTGGGCGTGCACACCCGGATCGACGAGACCATCGCCAAGGTGATCGACAACGTCAACGCCGGTAACGTCTACGTTAACCGCAACATCGTCGGTGCCGTGGTCGGCGTGCAGCCATTCGGTGGCGAAGGCCTGTCGGGTACTGGCCCGAAAGCCGGTGGCCCGCTGTACCTGTACCGCTTGCTGTCGACGCGGCCTACCGACGCCATCGAACAATCCTTCGCTCGCGGTGATGCTGTTGTCGCCCCGGACGTTCGCCTGCGCGATGCCATGAGCAAACCGTTGAACGCGCTGAAAGCCTGGGCTGAAAGCAACAAGTACGCCGACCTGAGCACTCTGTGCGTGCAGTACGCTGCGCAATCGCAGAGCGGCATTACCCGTACGCTGGCCGGCCCGACCGGTGAGAAGAACAGCTACGCGATCCTGCCGCGTGAGCACGTGCTGTGCCTGGCGGAGGTTGAAGGTGATCTGCTGACGCAACTGGCCGCGGTATTGGCCGTAGGCGGTTCGGCAGTATGGCCGGAGTCCGACATCAGCAAGGCCTTGTTCGCACGCCTGCCGAAGGAGATTCAGGCGCGGATCAAGCTGGTTGCTGACTGGAACAAGGATGAGGTGGTGTTCGATGCGGTTCTGCATCACGGCCATTCCGACCAGTTGCGCGGCGTTTGCCAGCAGATTGCCAAGCGTGCCGGCGCGATTGTTGGGGTTCAGGGCTTGTCCCAGGGCGAGACCAATATTGCACTGGAGCGTCTGGTGATCGAGCGGGCGTTGAGCGTTAACACCGCTGCGGCGGGTGGTAATGCCAGCTTGATGACGATCGGCTAAACCGCTGCAAGCCCAGGCGACCGCAATGGTCGCCTGGAATGTAAACCCCTGTAGGAGTGAGCCTGCTCGCGATAGCGGTCTGTCAGTTAGAATAAATGTGTCTGACAGACCGCTATCGCGAGCAGGCTCACTCCTACATTTGATTAGTGTCGCCCTCACCTCTGCATCACTCTCATCAATCATCCTATCCAGCCTCTATTCCCCCGCCTTAGACTCGGCCCAACCCCAATTTCAGGTAGGCCGCCATGTCCGAGACGCTGCTCAGTTCCCGCAATCTGGCTTTTGAGCTGTATGAAGTCCTCGATGCCGAGGGCCTGACCCGGCGTGAGCGCTTTGCCGAGCACAACCGCGAAACCTTCGACGCTGCCATCGGCACCGCGCGCAACATCGCCGAGAAGTACTTCGCCCCGCACAACCGCAAGGGCGACGAGAACGAGCCGCGCTATGAAGACGGTAAGGCGATTCTGATTCCGGAAGTGAAACCGGCGGTGGATGCCTTTCTTGAGGCCGGATTCCTCAACGCTGCGAGAAGTTTCGACGCCGGCGGCATGCAACTGCCTACATTGCTGTCGCAAGCCTGCTTCGCCCATTTCCAGTCAGCCAATGCGGCGTCGACGTCCTACCCGTTCTTGACCATGGGCGCGGCGAATCTGATTGAAAGCTTTGGCACGGACGAGCAGAAACAACGCTTCCTGCAACCGATGATCGACGGACGCTTCTTCGGCACCATGGCCCTGACCGAACCCCATGCCGGTTCGTCCCTGTCGGATATTCGTACGCGCGCCGAACCGGCGTCCGACGGCACTTATCGCCTCAAGGGCAACAAGATCTTCATTTCCGGCGGCGATCACCCGCTCTCGGAAAACATCGTGCACATGGTTCTGGCCAAACTGCCGGACGCACCGCCGGGGGTGAAAGGTATTTCGCTGTTCATCGTGCCGAAGTTTCTGGTCAACGATGACGGTAGCCTCGGTCAGCGCAACGACGTGCTACTCGCCGGTCTGTTTCACAAGATGGGCTGGCGCGGCACCACCTCCACGGCGCTGAACTTCGGCGATAACGGCGAGTGCGTCGGTTATCTGGTGGGCAAACCGCATCACGGTTTGAGCTATATGTTCCAGATGATGAACGAGGCGCGGATCGGTGTAGGCATGGGCGCGGTGATGCTCGGTTATGCCGGTTATCTGTATTCGCTGGAGTACGCCCGCGAGCGACCGCAGGGCCGCGTGCCGGACAGCAAAGATCCGACCACGGCACCGGTGGCGATCATTCAGCACGCGGATGTCAGACGCATGCTGTTGACGCAGAAGTCCTACGTCGAAGGGGCCTTTGACCTCGGTTTGTATGCCGCTCGGTTATTTGATGACACCACGACACTTGAGTCCGAAACCGAGCGCAAACAGGCCCATGAGTTGCTGGATTTGCTGACGCCGATCGTCAAATCCTGGCCGTCGGAGTTCTGCCTGAAGGCCAACGAACTGGCGATCCAGATTCTCGGCGGTCATGGCTACACCCGCGAATACCCGGTGGAGCAGTATTACCGCGACAACCGCTTGAATCCGATTCACGAAGGCACCCACGGCATTCAGTCGCTGGACTTGCTCGGTCGCAAACTGGCGCAGAACGCTGGCGCTGGTCTGAAGCAATTGATTCGGTTGATAGCCACCACCGCTGAACGCGCTACAGCGTACGAATCGCTGAGCGCACTGCGTGAGCCACTGGAGAAGCTGGTGGCGCGCCTGCAAACGGTGACCATCGGTTTGTTGACCGATCTGGCACAGGGCAAGGTCAACAGCAGCCTGGCGAATTCGGCGTTGTACCTGAAGGTGTTCGGCCACACGGTGATTGGCTGGCGCTGGCTGGAGCAGGCGATTCGTGCCGAGGAAGGGCTGGCCAAAGGGAATGCAGCGGATGCCGACTTCTATAAGGGCAAGTTGCAGGCCGCGCGGTACTTTCTGACGTGGGAAGTGCCGGGTTGCCACCATGAATTGGCGTTGCTGGAGGCGCGGGATGATACGTGTCTGGCGATGCAGGATGCGTGGTTCTGAAACGCCACCCTCACCCCAGCCCTCTCCCGGAGGGAGAGGGGGCCGACCGGGGGATATTTAAGAAATACACCGACCTGAAAGGGCCTTGCCGAATCCATAATCGACACGGTCTTTCAAATCGGCGCATGACGCAAGACACCTCGGCCAGTCCCCTCTCCCTACGGGCGGTCCGACGTTTCGGGAGGGTTAGGGTGAGGGGCTTTACAGGCTCAGCACTCAGCTCAGCTTGAACCCACCCATCTGCCGCGCCAGATCATCCGCCAGTTTCTGCAGCATCTGACAATCCTCACGACAGGCCCGAACCTCCCCCGCCGTCGCCCGCGCCAGATCAGAAATCCCCTGCACGTTACGGTTGATCTCTTCCGTCACCGCCGACTGCTCTTCGGTCGCCGTCGCGACCTGATGGTTCATGTCACTGATGCGCTCGACCTGCCCGGTAATTGCCGTCAGCGACGCTCCGGTGCGCTGGCTCGACTCAACCCCGGTGCCGGTTGCAGCTTGCCCCGTGCGCATCGACGACACGGCGTTTTCCGCACCTTGCTTGAGGCTGCCAATCATCTGTTGGATTTCGTCGGTGGAGGCCTGCGTCCTGCGCGCCAAAGTGCGCACTTCATCAGCAACAACCGCAAAGCCACGCCCCATATCCCCGGCTCGGGCTGCCTCGATGGCGGCATTGAGCGCCAACAGGTTGGTCTGCTCGGACACCCCGCGAATCACCGCAAGTACCGAATCAATCGACGCCACTTGGTGCGCCAGCTCACCCACCGCTCCCGCCGCTAAACCAATCTCATCGGACATGCTTTCAATGTGCCGAATCGAGCCGCCGACCACTTCTCGCGCCTGCATCGCCTCATCCCGCGCGGTTTGCGAGGCCAGCGCCGCATTACCGGCGTTCTGCGCGATTTCCTGCACGGTCAGGCCCATCTCGTGAACGGCAGTGGCGACCATGTCAGTCATTTCCTGCTGACGACCCGAGCGCTCTGCGGTGTTCTCCACCACTTTCGCCACTTGCCCCACAGCAGTGCGTAAACGCTCGCTGGTGGTCAGCACTTCGCCGATCATCCCGCGCTGACTGTCGAGGAAGCGGTTGAAGCCACGTGCAAGGTCGCCCAGCTCATCGGCGCGGCTGGAATCTAACCTGTGGGTCAAATCTCCACCGCCGCTACCAATCGCTACCAGCGCCGCTGTTACCTGACGAATCGGCCGCACCAGCCCTTGTGCCAGCCACACCACCAGCGCCAGGCACACGAGGGCCACGGCAAGGCCGATACCGCCACTCATCCACATGGCTTTGCGCGCCTCGGCGTAAATCTGCGATTGCGGCACTTCTGCCACCAGAGTCCAGCCCAAATCGCGCAACGGCAGGCTGAAGGCGAGGAAGTCTTCGCCATCCCTTTTGAAGCTGCTGCTGATCGCCGTTTTTTGGCCCATGACGGACTGCGCCGCATTGGCGCCAATCTGCTCGCTCAAGGTGCGTTTGCCGCTGAACTGCGCTTCGGGATGCACCTGGATCAAACCGTCGGAACGCACCAGATAGACCTTGCCGCGCTCACCAAAGCTGAAATTGTGGATCAACTCCGACAGCTCTTTCATGCTCAGCCCGAGTCCGGCCACGCCGACCACTTTGCCGGCCTGCTCGACCTTCAAATCGATGAACAGCGCCAGTTCTCCGGTGGCGCCGTCGTTGTCGATATTGAGGGTGCGCGGCTGATTGCTGTCGAGGAAGGAATAGAACCACGCGTCAGCCGGTTTGGAACGGCTGAGGGTGCGATCCAGGCCTTTTTCGGTGATGTAGTGATTGGATTCGGTGCCGATAATCAAAGCGGTAAAGGCCTTATGTTCGGCGCGGATGCCTTCCAGATACTGCGCGAAGCCCGCCGTTTTGCTGCTGTCTTCGCCAGTAGCGAGCCAGTCGCGGACCATCGTGTTGCTGGCAATATCCTTGGCCGCCGTCAGCGGCTGGACGAGGATGCGTTCGATATCGTTGCGCGTCGCTTCAATGCTTGACGGCAGCGCTTGCTCGACCAGATAGCTCTGGGCGAGCCGGTTAACCACCAGGGTATAAATGCCAACCACGATCAGGATACTGACCAGCAGGGCGGTGCCCATACTGAGAATCAGCTGCCATTGAATACTGCGTCGCCACAACTGCATGGAGCACCCCCAAAGAATAAGAGGCAGAAACACTGCAACTGTCGCGCCAAATGTATACAAAAAATCTAAATATTGTTCCGCAACCCATGCTCGAGATTAATAAAATTCACGGAAAAGCGGTCGTGTCTACTGTCAGGGTTGTCAGGTGTAAGGAATCCATCAAAGCCGTACTCTTCGTTGGCGAAACCCAAAAAAACGAGGAATCGGAAATGAGCAGACAACGCACTATTGAAAGTATTCAGGGCACTCAAAGTATTGAAGGCTCTACTCTGGATGAAATGCTGAAATCCGTCAGGGTAGGTCAGACGATAAAAAAAACATTCAACGACAGGCAAACCACCGTCCTGAAAAAATCATTCGAGGAATCAGTCAGCGGGTGGTTTATCGAAATAGAGGTCGACGCAACTCCGTCCAAGTGGCGAAGTGAAACGGCACTCAACCAAGATGACATGGCTCGGTACATTGAAAAGGGGGATTTTCTTACCCATCCCGACTTCCCCGATGAACCTTTCAAGGTGGAAGAAAAGGATGTAGCGAACCGGGATGGCCGCTATTACTTCAGGATTACGTCAATCAGCGCACCATGAACGCTCATCCCGCTCTAGAGCGCTCCTCACAAATGGAGCGCTCCTGAGAAGAGGCTAGGGTCCACCCCAGAGACTTCAACCCTGATTGATGGTCTTGGCAATAGTGTCGACCGTGGCGCTGACTTGCTCTTGGTAACGGTCGAGCTCTTCCTGATGTTGCTTCTTCATTTCGATCTGCTGCGAGCACAGATTCATCGCCGCCAGCACCAGCAAGCGGTCACCGATCAGTGTCGGGTATTTGCGCTTGGTGTCATCCAGCGCTGCCTTGAGCATCATGGCCGCGTCCAGCAGGGTCTGTTCTTCCCCGGCCGGTGCCTTGATCGAATAGTCCTCCCCAAGAATGGAGACGACTTTTACCCCTGCTGTGTGGTGGTTCATGCGCTGACAGGACCTGCGTTGACGCGATCAACCAGGGCTTGAATGCGTGCAGCGGTGGCGCCGTGCTTTTCTTCCTGCTCCATCAGGTTCAGTTGCAGGCTTTCGTTTTCATCCTTGGCCTGGGCCAGTTCCGTGGACAGGGTCTGGTTGGTTTGCGCGAGTGTCTGGTTCTGTTGCACCAGGTCGCTGACGAGCTGTTCCAATTGGCTGAGGGATGCTTCCAACATTTTGATCTTCCAAGCGTTTTTCAAAGGGCGCGTACGATAAAGAAAAGTCACCACGGATGCCAGGGTTAAACCGGCGCAAAGCCTTGATTTTCCTGGTGGCGGACCGTTCCTGCGAGTTTTAAAGACTGTGATCTGCCGATCTGGTTCCTGCACTTCGTCGCCCGAGCCCTTCTGCGACAAATACGCACAGTGCCTCAAGACTTTAGTCGCATGACCGATAAGTCATCCATATCGCAGTCTCAGCCCGCATGGAAGCGGCCCTCTCTTGGTATCCGCCCATGTCCCTCCGCAATATGAATATCGCCCCACGGGCGTTTACCGGTTTCGCTTTGATCGGCGGCCTGATGCTGATTCTCGGCGTGTTCGCCCTGAACCAGATGAGCAAAATCCGCGGCGCCGCCGAGGACATCTCGTCCAGCAGCGTGCCGAGCATCAAGAACCTCGACGAATTCACCCAGCTGACCCTGCGCCTGCGCGTGCTGTCGTACCGCTTGCTGGTCAACCGCGAGCCCGACGTGCAGCAGAAAACCGTTGAGTTGCTGGACATGCGTAACCAGCAGATTCGCGCAGCTCAAACCGCCTACGAGCCACTGATCGGCAGCCCTGAGGAACGTGCGGCATACGACCAGTACGTGCAGCTGCTCGGCCAGTATCGCCAGATCGAAGACCGCATGAAGAGCCTGTCGCGCAATAATCAGGTGGATGAGCTGCGCAACCTGCTCAACACCGAGCTGCTCAACAACTCCGAAGCGATGAACACCGTGCTCAACCGTCTGATGCAAATCAATGGCGAGCAAATCAGCGAGACCAATCAGCAAGCGGCCGATCAGTATTCTTCGGCGTTCGACCTGGTGGTGACGCTGTTGGTGATCGCCACCGGCCTGACGCTGCTGTTCGCCTGGTTGCTGACCACCAGCATCACCCGCCCGATCGCCAAGGCCCTGGATGCGGCAGAAACCATCGCCGAGGGCAACCTGACCCAGCCGATCCACGTCGATGGCAGTGACGAAGCCGGTCGCCTGCTGGCAGCGATGGCGAAGATGCAATCGAAACTGCGCGACACCTTGCAGCGCATTTCCGGTTCCGCCACTCAGCTGGCTTCGGCGGCTGAAGAACTGAACAGCGTCACCGACGAAAGCGCGCGCGGCCTGACCCAGCAGAACAATGAAATCGAACAGGCGGCCACTGCGGTCAACGAGATGACCAGCGCCGTGGAAGAAGTTGCACGCAACGCCGTGAGCACCTCGGAAGCCTCGAAGAACGCCACCACTTCGGCGGGCGATGGTCGTGATCTGGTGCAGGAAACCGTCAGCGCCATCGAACGCATGAGCGCCGATGTGCAGAGCACTGCGTCGTTGATCGGTGATCTGGCCAATGAATCCCGCGACATTGGCAAAGTGCTGGATGTGATTCGTGGTCTGGCCGATCAGACCAACCTGCTGGCACTGAACGCAGCGATTGAAGCGGCGCGGGCCGGTGAAGCAGGTCGCGGTTTTGCTGTGGTGGCGGATGAAGTACGTGCCTTGGCGCACCGCACTCAGCAGTCGACCAGCGAAATCGAGCGGATGATCGGCAGCATTCAGAGTGGCACCGAACACGCCGTGGACTCGATGCGCAACAGCACCGAGCGCGCCGAGTCGACCTTGAACATCGCCCGTGGTGCCGGCATGTCGCTGGACACCATCAACACCGCCATCGTCGAGATCAACGAGCGCAACCTGGTGATCGCCAGCGCCGCCGAAGAACAGGCGCAAGTGGCGCGGGAAGTGGATCGTAATCTGGTGAATATTCGTGATTTGTCGGTGCAATCGGCGACCGGGGCGAATCAGACGAGTGCGGCGAGCAATGAGCTGTCGCGGTTGGCGCTGGACCTGAACAACATGGTTGGGCGGTTCAGCCTTTAACTTAGTAGATCAAGATCAAAAGCACCCTCACCCCAGCCCTCTCCCAGAGGGAGAGGGGGAAAGGGAGCAGATTTTCGTGTTTTTCAAAACCTGAGTTCGACTCAGAATTTTCAGGTCGATGTACCTCGCACCAACACCGCGATCAGTCCCCTCTCCCCCTGGGAGAGGGCTAGGGTGAGGGCTGCAATCTTCAGCCGAACCAAAATCCCGAACACGCCAGCGTAAAAACCTTTTTGACAGCATCACATTTCAACAGGTTAGAATCGCTGGCACGCAGACTGCATGGTCAGTTTGTGCCCGTCTTTACGCTTCTGGAGTACTGCCTTTGAATGCGACGACCATCAACAGCCTGTTCTTGATCGGCGCGTTGCTGGTAGGCGCAAGCATTCTTGTCAGTTCGCTGTCTTCCCGTCTCGGCATCCCGATTCTGGTCATTATTCTTGCGGTCGGCATGGCCGCCGGGGTCGATGGCGGCGGGATCATTTTCGATAACTACCCGACGGCCTATCTGGTCGGCAACCTCGCGCTGGCGGTGATCCTCCTCGACGGCGGCTTGCGCACGCGGGTGTCGAGTTTCCGCGTGGCGTTATGGCCGGCACTGTCGCTGGCCACGGTTGGGGTATTGATCACCACCGGGCTGACCGGCATGGCCGCTGCCTGGCTGTTCGACCTTAATCTGATTCAAGGTCTGTTGATCGGCGCCATCGTTGGCTCAACCGACGCCGCAGCAGTGTTCTCGCTGCTCGGCGGCAAAGGTCTGAACGAACGGGTCACCGCCAGTCTGGAAATCGAATCCGGCAGCAACGACCCGATGGCGGTGTTTCTCACCGTGACCCTGATCGATATGCTCGCCAGCGGCCAGACCGGACTGCACTGGAGCCTGTTGACCCACCTGATCCGCGAGTTCGGCATTGGTGGCGTGATCGGTCTCGGCGGTGGCTGGCTGATGCTGCAACTGGTCAATCGCATAAACCTTGCTGCCGGGCTGTATCCGATTCTGGTGATTGCCGGCGGTCTGGTGGTGTTCGCGTTGACCAACGCCTTGCATGGCAGCGGTTTCCTCGCGGTTTATCTGTGCGGTCTGGTCATCGGCAACCGCCCTGTGCGCAGTCGTCACGGCATTCTGCATATGCTCGATGGCATGGCCTGGCTGGCACAGATCGGCATGTTCCTGGTCTTGGGGCTGCTCGTGACGCCGCACGACTTGCTGCCGATCGCCTTGCCCGCCCTGGGTCTGGCACTGTGGATGATTCTGTTTGCGCGGCCGTTGTCGGTGATGGTCGGTCTGCTGCCGTTCAAAGCCTTCCATGGCCGCGAGAAAGCCTTTATTTCCTGGGTTGGTTTGCGCGGTGCGGTACCGATCATTCTCGCGGTTTTCCCGCTGATGGCCGGGCTGCCGAATGCGCAGCTGTACTTCAACCTCGCGTTTTTCATCGTGCTGGTGTCACTGCTGGTGCAGGGCACGAGCCTGCCGTGGGTAGCCAAGCTGTTGAAAGTGACGGTACCGCCAGAGCCCGCGCCGATTTCCCGGGCGGCGCTGGAAGTCCATGTCACCAGCGAGTGGGAGCTGTTTGTTTACAAGCTCGGCGCGGAGAAATGGTGCATCGGTTCGCCCCTGCGCGAGCTGAAAATGCCCGAAGGCACGCGTATCGCCGCCCTGTTTCGTGGCCAGCAACTGCTCCATCCGTCGGGTAGTACGGTGCTGGAAGTCGATGATTTACTGTGTGTTATCGGCCATGAACACAACCTTGGCGCCCTCGGAAAACTGTTCAGCCAGGCGCCGCAACGGGGTCTCGATCTGCGTTTCTTCGGCGACTTCGTGCTCGAAGGAGACGCCCAGCTTAAAGCGGTTGCGGCGCTCTACGGGTTGCCGGCCGAGGGCATCGATCCAGACATGACCCTGGGCGCCTTCATCGCCCACAAAGTCGGTGGTGCTCCCATCGTCGGTGACCAGGTGGAGTGGAACAACACCCACTGGACGGTTGCGGTCATGGACGGGAACAAGATCGGCAAAGTGGGCGTCAGATTCCCCGAAGGAAGTCGCCCGGGTCCCGGGCTCTTCCTCTAAACTGCGTCCACTCTCACTTGCTTGACCGGTCTCTATGCCTACCCTGCGCTCCTTTTTCGCCGCGGCCCTGCTGGGCCTGAGTCTTACTGTCGGCCCACTGTACGCCGCCGAACCACCGTCCAGCGACGCCGTGCAGGCCAGCCTCGACAAACTGGCCGACAGCAAACTGCCGGATGCTGACAAGAAGACCCTGCAGACCGTCCTGCAGAACACGCTCAATCAGCTAAACAATCAGCGTGATTACGAGCAGAAGCTGATCGATCTCAAGCAGCAACTGGCGACCGCGCCCAAGCAGACCATTGAAAGCACCCGCGAACTGACCCGCCTCAAGGCTACGGCCGTGGTGCCGGTGGCGCAGCGCTTCCCCAAAGAGTCGATCCAGCAGTTGGAGCAGATCCTCACCGATCGCTCGACCCAGCAAAGTGATCTGCAAAAAGCGCTGGCCGACGCCAACAGTCTGATCATCACCGCGCAGACCCGCCCGGAGCGCGCGCAAGCGGAAATTTCCGCCAGCCAGACGCGCATCCAGCAGATCAACAACATCCTCAAGTCCGGCAAGGACGCGGGTAAAACCGTCACCGCCGAGCAACGCGACCAGTTGAACGCCGAACTGGCGGCGCTGAATGCGCTGATTCCCCTGCGTCGTCAGGAGCTGGCCGGCAACAGCCAGTTGCAGGATCTGGGCAACGCCCAGCATGACTTGCTCTCGGAGAAGTCCGAGCGCCTCGACCGCGAGATCCAGGAACTGCAAACCCTGATCAACCAGAAACGTCTGGCGCAATCGCAGGAAACCGTAACGCAGCAATCGATCGAAGCGCAGAAGGCCGGGAGCAGCAGTCTGCTGGCCATCGAAAGCACGGCGAACCTCAAGCTCTCCGACTACCTGCTCAAAAGCACTGACCGCCTCAACGAAGTCACCCAGCAGAATCTGCAGACCAAACAACAGCTCGACAGCCTGACCCAAAGCGATTCAGCGCTGGACGAGCAGATCAGCGTGCTCAAGGGCAGCCTGCTGCTGTCGAAGATTCTCTATAAGCAGAAACAAGCCCTGCCGCGGCTCAAGGTCGACCGCGATCTGGCGGATCAGATCGCCGACATTCGCCTGTGGCAATTCGACGTCAGCCAGCAGCGTGAGCAGCTGAGTAATCCGGCCGCCTATGTCGACAACCTGCTGGCCACTCAGCCGCCGGAGCAGGTCACCCCGCAATTGCGCAAAAACCTGCTGGAGCTGGCCAACACCCGCGCCGACCTGCTGGAGCGGCTGAATCGCGAACTGAGCGCCATGCTCAACGAGTCGATCACCCTGCAGCTCAACCAGAAACAACTGCTGAGCACCGCGCAAGGTCTGCGTGCGACGCTCGATGAGCAGATGTTCTGGATTCCCAGCAACAAGCCGCTGGATCTGGAATGGATGCGCGCGGTGCCGGAGCGCCTGAAACGCCAGGTCGACACCCTGCCGTGGGCCTCCAGCCTCAGCGAGCTGACCGACGGCCTGACCCAACGGCCGTTGCTGTTCCTGCCGCTGGCACTGCTGATCGGTGCACTGCTGTGGCGGCGCAAGAATCTGTACGCACGGCTGAACAAGGTTCACCAGGACATCGGCCACTTCAAACGTGACAGCCAGTGGCACACGCCGCAGGCGATCCTGATCAATATTCTGCTGGCAATGCCGGTCGCATTGGGTCTGGCGCTGTGCGGTCTGGCGTTGCAGATCGACGCTCGCGGGCAGAACACCAACATGGGCGCAGCACTGCTGCAAATGGGTCAGGCGTGGCTGGTGTTCTACACCGCTTACCGGATTCTCGCGCCGGGTGGTGTGGCGGAATTGCACTTCCGCTGGGAAAAACCGCAGGTCGAATTCCTCCAAGGCTGGATCCGCCGACTGGGTCTGGTGGTCATGGCGCTGGTGACCATTGTTGCCGTCGCCGAATTGCAACCGGCGGCATTGGCCGACGACGTGCTCGGCATGCCGGTGGTACTGACCTGCTACGCCCTGATGGCGTGGCTGCTCAGTCGCTTGCTGATCAGCAGCCCGGCCCACGAGAACACCTCACTGTTCCGCAAAGCCGTCGGGGTGATGTTCACCCTGCTGCCGATCGCGTTGTTCGTCGCCGTGTGCTTTGGCTACTACTACACCGCACTGAAACTCAGCGACCGCCTGATCAACACCCTGTACCTGCTGATGTTCTGGCTGGTGATCGAAGCGACGTTCGTCCGTGGCCTGAGCGTCGCCGCGCGACGTCTGGCCTATCAGCGCGCCCTGGCCAAACGGCAGGCGGCGAAAGAGGCCGGCGACGGCGAAGCGGTGATCGAAGAGCCGACGCTGGACATCGAAAAGGTCAACGAACAGTCCCTGCGCCTGATCCGCCTGGCCCTGCTCGGCGGCTTCATCGCCGCGCTGTACTGGGTCTGGTCGGACCTGATTTCGGTCTTCTCGTACCTCGACAACATCACGCTCTACGAATACACCAGCGGCACCGGCGCCAACATGAGCATGGTGCCAATCAGCATCGGCGACATGCTTGGTGCACTGATCATCATCGGCATCACCTTCGCCCTCGCGCGCAACTTGCCGGGCCTGCTCGAAGTGTTCGTGCTGTCCAAGCTCAACCTCGCTCAGGGCAGTGCCTACGCGACCACCACGTTGCTGTCTTACGTGATTGCCGGTGTCGGTTTCGTCTCGACCCTGTCGACCCTCGGCGTCAGTTGGGACAAGTTGCAATGGCTGGTGGCGGCGCTGTCGGTCGGCCTCGGTTTCGGTATGCAGGAGATTTTTGCGAACTTCATTTCCGGCATCATGATTCTGTTCGAACGCCCGGTGCGGATCGGTGACACCATCACCATCGGCAACCTGTCGGGCACGGTGAGCAAGATCCGCATCCGCGCCACGACCATCACCGACTTCGACCGCAAGGACATCATTGTCCCGAACAAGACCTTCATCACCGGGCAACTGATCAACTGGTCGCTGACCGACACCATCACCCGCGTCACGCTGAAGCTCGGCGTCGACTACGGCTCGGATCTGGATCTGGTCAAGGAACTGCTGCTCAAGGCTGCCCGGGAAAACCCGCGCGTGCTCAAAGAACCCGAGCCGCACGTGTACTTCCTCAACTTCGGCGAAAGCACCCTCGACCACGAGTTGCGCATGCACGTGCGCGATCTCGGCGACCGTAACCCGGTGCTCGATGAAGTCAACCGTTTCATCAACCGCGAGTTCAAGAAGCAGCACATCAACATCTCGTTCCGCCAGATGGAGGTGTACCTGAAGAACCTCCACGGTCAGGAATACAAGATGGTGCCGATCGAGCCGGAAACCAAAACCATCGTGCCGGTCGCCGACGATCAGAAACCGCTGCAAGAGCCGCCGCCGGCCAAACTCGACTAACCGGTCTATTCCCAGCAGAATGCTCGGACATTCTGCTGGAGCCGGCCCTTGAAAGCCCTCGACGAACTGACCTTCGACAATCGCTTCGCCCGCCTGGGCGACGCATTCTCCGCCCACGTGCTACCCGAGCCGATCGACAATCCGCGTCTGGTCGTGGCGAGCCCGGCGGCGCTGGCCTTGCTGGATCTCGACCCGGCGACCGCCGAAACCAACGAATTTGCCGAACTGTTTGGCGGCCACAAGCTGTGGACCGATGCCGAGCCGCGGGCGATGGTCTATTCCGGGCATCAGTTCGGCGGCTACACGCCGCAACTCGGCGATGGCCGTGGCTTGTTGTTGGGCGAGGTGTACAACGCGGCCGGCGAGCATTGGGACCTGCATTTGAAGGGCGCCGGGCAGACGCCGTTTTCGCGCATGGGCGATGGTCGGGCGGTACTCCGTTCGTCGATCCGCGAGTTCCTGGCGTCCGAAGCGCTGTACGCACTGAACATTCCGTCCTCGCGTGCAGCCTGCGTGATCGGCTCCGACACCCCGGTCTGGCGCGAAAAGCAGGAACGCGCGGCGATGGTCCTGCGTCTGGCGCCGAGTCATATCCGCTTTGGCCACTTCGAATATTTTTACTACACCAAGCGTCCAGAACAGCAGAAGCAACTCGGCGAGCACGTGCTGGCGATGCACTTCCCTGAGTGCCTGGAGCAACCGGAACCGTATCTGGCGATGTTCCGCGAGATCGTCGAGCGCAACGCCGAACTGATCGCCAAGTGGCAGGCCTATGGCTTCTGTCACGGCGTAATGAACACCGACAACATGTCGATCCTCGGCATCACCTTCGACTTCGGCCCGTTTGCTTTCCTCGATGACTTCGACGCCAATTTCATCTGCAACCATTCGGATGATCAGGGTCGCTACTCGTTCAGCAATCAGGTGCCGGTTGGCCAGTGGAACCTCAGTGCATTGGCTCAAGCGTTGACACCGTTCATCAGCGTCGAAGCCCTGCGCGAAACCCTTGGCTTGTACCTGCCGCTGTTTCAGGCGCACTACCTCGACCTGATGCGCCGCCGCTTGGGTTTCACCACAGCCGAAGACGATGACCAGAAGCTGCTGGAAGACCTGTTGCAACTGATGCAGAACAGCGGCGTCGACTACACGCTGTTCTTCCGCCGACTCGGTGAAGAGTCAGCCGAACAGGCCGTCGCCCGGTTGCGTGATGACTTCGTCGACATCAAGGGTTTTGATGCCTGGGGTGAACGCTACGTCGCCCGGGTTGCCCGCGATGGCGATGCTGATCAAACGCAGCGCCAAGCGCGGATGCATGCGGTCAATCCGCTGTACATCCTGCGCAATTACCTGGCGCAAAAAGCCATCGATGCGGCTGAGCAAGGGGATTACTCAGAAGTACGCCGGCTGCACGCGGTGCTGAGCACACCGTTTGAAGAGCAGCCGGGGATGGACGGTTATGCCGAGCGGCCGCCGGAGTGGGGCAAGCATTTGGAGATCAGTTGTTCGTCTTGAACCAGCATCAGGTAAACACATCGATTGGCACATTGAAGCGCTCTGCCAACCAACGAATCTGGCGCAAGTTAAGCTTGCGCTTGCCGTTCAAAATCTCCGAAACAACCGACTGAGTACCAACACCCGGCAAGTCGCTCTGAGTCAGGCCGTGCTCACGCATCATGTAACCGAGAACCTCTTCGCCACTTGCCTGGGCCATGGGGTGATGGGTGTGATCCCATGCTTCGATCCAGTCACCGATGATGTCGACCAAGCTCATCAACGGGTGCGACTCATCATCGCCGGTAATATCCAGCAGTTCGTCGATTGCCAATACCAAAGCATCGTAGTCGTCTTCGTTTTCTGGCAACTGCAGAAAACGAGTTAAGAGACCCGGACTTTGGTCCGCACCGGAATCAAGGCAAACACTTTCAAAGCCAACAGAGTCCCCAGTGAGCGAACAACTCGTCCGGGCATTTAAGGTTTTTAGATATTCAGAGCCCTTCAAAAGCTCCGAGAGTGGAAGGCGTTTGACTGTCTTGGCGGTCATAGGAATGGTATTTCGCTCAGGTCTGCACAAGATGACCGATTAGATAAAATACAGATAGTCAGCCTCCGCGCAGACGTGCGTAGGCCCTTTCCTCAACTGAGGAAGGTAAAGACCTACAGATCAATTCCTTGATAATCGCGACTTTGCCTCCAGATCAGTCTCATAGACTTCCTGCCTGAGAACCCATCATGTCCGAACCACTCCTCATCCCCTGCCCCTCCTGCAACGGCCTCAACCGCATCCCCGCCGAGCGCCTGGCGGACCAGCCCAAGTGCGGACGCTGCAAATCCGCCGTGCTGTTGAGCAAACCGTTCGAACTCAAGCAAGATGATTACGCCAGCCAGATCAAAGGCGATCTGCCGCTGTTGGTGGATGTCTGGGCGGAGTGGTGTGGGCCGTGCAAGTCATTTGCGCCGGTATTCGAGCAGGCGGCAGCGCAGTTGGCAGGCAAGTGCCGTTTGGCCAAGCTTGATAGCGAGGCGAATCAGCAGTTGTCGGCGCAGTTGGGGATTCGCTCGATTCCGAGCCTGATTCTGTTCAAGAACGGTCGGGAAGTGGCGCGGCAGAGTGGCGCGTTTCCGTTGCCGCAGTTGATGGCGTGGCTGCGTAGCCAAGGGATCTGACACACCGCCAAACAATGTAGGAGTGAGCCTGCTCGCGATAGCGTCCTGTCAGCCAACACTTGAGTGACTGAAAGGAAGCTATCGCGAGCAGGCTCACTCCTACAGGGGATCTGCGTAGCTCAAGAGATCAGTGATCTTCGAGCAGATTGTGCAGTTCGACGAACTGCTGGGTCAGCTTGTGTCGCGGGTCGAGGTGGATCAGCGGCATGCTGGCCTGGTGCGATTCGCGCATGCGCACCGAACTGGTCAGGTACACCGGCAATACCGGTAAACCTTCAGCGATCAGCTCATCAAGAATCTGCTGTGGCAGGCTCGCCCGGGCCTGAAACTGATTGACCACGATGCCTTCGACTTCCAGGCCTTCATTGTGGTCATCCTTTAACTCTTCGATTTCAGCAATCAGCCCATACAGGGCCTGGCGCGAGAAACTGTCGCAATCAAAAGGAATCAGCACGCGATCAGCGGCAATCAACGCCGATACCGCATAGAAATTCAGTGCTGGCGGCGTATCGAGGTAAATGCGGTCGTAATCCTCGGACAACTCATCGAGCAACTTACGCAGTTTGTTGATCTTGTGCTTGGCCTCAAGCTTGGGCTGCAAGTCGGCCAGCTCGGCCGTCGCGGTGATGATGTGCAGGTTGTCGAACGGGGTTTCGTAAATGTCCGCCTGATTCTTCTTCGAGAACGGCCCCGAGGACAGTGTCTGCTTGAAGAAGTCGGCAATACCCATCGGGATGTCGTTGCCGGTGAGCCCGGTCAGATACTGAGTGGAGTTGGCCTGGGCATCGAGATCCACCAACAGCGTGCGATAACCCTCGCTGGCGCTGACCGCCGCCAGATTGCAGGCAATGCTGGATTTGCCTACGCCACCTTTCTGATTGAACACCACGCGCCGCATGACCAAACCTCCGTGTATCAAAGAATGACCGAGTGTAGATGCGCGCGACCTCGCTTCGCTACCTTCATGGACATGGACTACAGAGTCAGGCGCAAATATCTGCGGGCAGACAGTGCGATAACCGCCATCGATCGGCGAGAAACCCGACAGACAAGCCGCTGTCGATCTGGATAATGGCCAAATGACAGCTTTCTGGCGAACCACTCGGTACATTTCGTTGCGCAAAATGTAACCAGCATTTGCTACACACTCGTCGCACCGGGATAATGCGCGCCACTCGGCGCCCAGCGCCACGCCAAGCCTGCTGCGGCCTTGGCCACTAAACGCGTCAACGAAAGCCCGCAGGGGCGGGATGAATGTCCGTGATCAACTTCAACATCGCCCAATGGCGCGCGTGGGCCCCTGGCCTCGACAGCGTGGACGCCTGGCAGGCCTGGAGCCGACAACCGGTCGTGCTCCAGAGCAGTGATGCCGCGCCCGATGTGTCGTTTTTGCCGGCCATGCAGCGCCGCCGTCTCAGTCGACTGGCGCGCATGGCGTTCAGCGTTGGCTGGCCCTTGGCCGACGGGCGCGAGAATCTGCCGCTGGTGTTTGTCTCGCGACACGGCGAAACCCCACGTACTTACGAGATTCTCAGTGATCTGGCCAGCGAACAGCCGCTGTCGCCGACCCAGTTCAGTCTCTCGGTGCACAACGCGATCATCGGCCTGTGGTCGATCATGCGCGGCGAGACCAGCGAAATGACTGCCCTCGCCGCTGCCGGCGACGGCCTCGAACACGGCATGCTCGAAGCCGCTGCCCTGCTCAATGAGGGCGCCCCGGCGGTGCTGCTGGTGATCACCGAAGAACAACCGCCCGAAGCTTATTCCGCGTGGATCGACGACGTGCCGTTCCCGTACGCGCTGGGTCTTTTGCTCACCCCCGGTACCGACTGGCGGCTGACCCTGAACAGCACCACAGAAACACGGTCAAAAGCGCACTGGCCTCACGCGCTCAATCTGCTGCGAACCCTGCTCGGCCAGCAACCCCATTGCCAACATGCCTGGAAAAATCGTGTATGGACCTGGCAACGCAACCCGTGACCGAGAAAAACCGCAACGCCTACTACTGGCGCCTGCTGGCCACCGCCGCAAGCTTCGCCCTGTTCGGGCTTGGCGGGTTGTGCCTGCGCGTGCTGGTGTTTCCGCTGCTGGGCTGCCTGCCCGGTGACGCCCTTGCGCATCGCCATCGCGCGCGGCAGACCGTCAGCCGGCTGTTCTGGTTTTTCGTGCGGTTCATGGCCCGCACCGGCGTGTTGACCTACGACATCCAGGGCGCTGAACGCCTGGGCCGACCGGGGCAGATGATCATCGCCAACCACCCGTCGCTGATCGATGTGGTGTTTCTGATCGGCCTGGTGCGCCAGGCCAATTGCGTGGTGAAGAAAAGCCTGTGGGAAAACCCCTTCACGCGTGGCCCATTGCGCAGCACCGAGTACATCAGCAACGACGGCAGCATGGACATGCTCGATGCCGCCGCGCAGTCCCTGCAAAACGGCCAGACCCTGATCATTTTTCCCGAAGGCACCCGCACCCAGCCGGGCCAGGCGCCGGCCTTTCATCGGGGTGCTGCGGCAATTGCCTTGCGCGGTGCGAAAATCCTCACACCGGTGATCATCAAGGTCAGCCCGACCACATTGACCAAAGCCGAACCCTGGTATCGGATTCCCAGCCGCCGGGTGCACTTCAGTTTTCGCGTCGGGGCCGATATAGACCCACAAGCCTTCGCCGCGCAGGGGCCCGCACCGCAGGCCTCGCGCAAGCTCAACGATTATTTGCACAACTACTTCATTAAGGAGCTCGCCGAAGATGAGCGATCTGAATCGTGACATCAAACTGCTGATCATCGATGCCCTCGGGCTCGAAGACATCAGCGTCGACGACATCGGCGACGAGCAGACGCTGTTCGGCGAAGGCCTCGGTCTGGATTCCGTCGACGCGCTGGAACTGGGCCTGGCCATCCAGAAGAAATACGGCATCAAGATCGACGCCGACGCCAAAGACACCCGTAACCATTTCACCAACGTGGCCAGCCTTGCGGCGTTCGTCACGGCAAAACAGGCAGCTTGAGACCGGACCATGCAAACTCGTGACGATATTTTCAACACCCTGCGCGATGCCTTGGTCGAGCTGTTCGAACTGGATCCGGCCCGTGTGAGCCTGGACTCCAATCTGTATCAGGATCTGGAAATCGACAGCATCGACGCGGTCGACCTGATCGATCACATCAAGCGTCAGACCGGCAAGAAAATCGCTGCCGAAGAATTCAAATCGGTGCGCACTGTCGGCGACGTCGTCGAGGCGGTCTACCGTCTGGTTCAACCGGCCGCATGAGCCGATTGATCGGCCTCGGGCTGCTGCTGGCCGGTCTGCTGTACCCCTTTGCGGTGTATTTCGGCATGGAGCACTTTGCTCCATGGCAGTTCGGCCTGCTGCTGGGCAGCCTGTGGCTGGCGCGAGCGCTGACCGGCGAACGCAAGCCCGGCGGCCTGTGGATGGCCTGCGTGGCCATCGTGTTTTGCCTGCTGCTGGCGCTGTTCGACAGCCCGCTGTTGCTGCGCTGGTATCCGGTGCTGATCAGCGGCTTCATGCTGGTGCTGTTCGGCTTGAGCCTGAAATACGGTCCGCCGATGGTCGAGCGAATGGCGCGCCTGCGTGAGCCAGAGCTGCCGGATATCGCGATTCGTTACACACGCAAGGTCACCGTGGCCTGGAGCGTGTTTTTCTTCTGCAACGGTTTGTGCGCCGCCCTCCTGACCCTGTGGGCGCCGCTGAATTGGTGGATGTTGTACACCGGCCTGATCTCCTATGGATTGATCGGCCTGATGTTTGCCATTGAATGGCTGATACGACAACGGGTAAGAGGCCGTACATGAACTGGATAAAACTTGAGCAGCTGTTGCTCAAGCCTGTGCCGGCACGAGCGATCTGCGCTGCGCCGGCACTCGATCACGCGCAATTGTGCGAACAGGCCCTGAGCGTTGCCGCCGGCCTGCAAGCGCAAGGCGTGAAACGCCTGGCTGTGCATCTGGAAGATGCCGCCGAACTGGCCATCGCTCTGCTGGGCGCATGGCGCGCTGGCGTCAGCGTTCTGCTGCCTTCGGATCTGCAACCACAAACCCGCCAGCGCTGGTCGGCTGAAGTCGATCTGTGGCTGACCGATCAAGGCGATGACACGCAACTGAACGACGTTCAGCAACCGCCGCTGCCCGGCGCCGAACTGGACCTCGACCAGTGCCGTCTGAGCCTGTGCACGTCCGGCTCCAGCGGCGAGCCCAAGCGCATCGACAAATCCCTGCGCCAACTGGCCAACGAAGTCCTAGCGCTGGAGCAACTGTGGGGCGCAGATCTCGGTGAGGCCTGCATCATCGGCAGCGTCGCCACCCAGCATATCTACGGTTTGCTGTTTCGCGTGCTATGGCCGCTGTGCGCCGGGCGCCCGTTTGTGCGCAAACAACTGGCGTTTCCCGAGGACTTGCAGCGTGCCAGCCGCGAGTATCCGGCCTTTGCCTGGGTCGCCAGCCCGGCGTTGCTCAAGCGTATGGGCGACAACCTCGACTGGCCGGCCCTCAGTGCCGTGCGCCGGGTGTTTTCGTCAGGCGGCGCGTTGCCGCTTGAAGCCGCGCAGAGCCTGCAGCAACGCTTGCAGCAATGGCCGACGGAAATCCTCGGCAGCTCGGAAACCGGCGGCATTGCCTGGCGTCAGGGCGACCAACTGTGGCAACCGTTCGCCGATGTCGAACTGAGCCAGGACAGCGACGGCGCCCTGCTGGTTGCCTCACCTTACCTGCCTGTCGGACACATCGAGCACACCGCTGACGCCGCGCGTATCGCTGCCGATGGACGCTTCGAACTGCTCGGAAGGCTGGACCGGATCGTCAAACTCGAAGAAAAACGCATCTCGCTGCCCATGCTCGAACAAGCCTTGGTTACCCACGAATGGGTTGCCGAAGCGCGCCTGGGCGTGGTCCAGGAAAATCGCGCCTCCCTGGGTGCTCTGCTGGTACTCAGCGATTCGGGGCTGTTTGCCTTGCGTGAACACGGCCGTCGCAGCCTGACCGAAACCCTGCGCCAGCATTTGCGCCAGCACTGTGAAGCCCTGGCACTGCCTCGGCGCTGGCGGCTGATGCGGCAATTGCCGTTGAACAGTCAGGGGAAACTGCCGCAGGCCGAGGTCGAAGCGTTGCTGATTGCCCCGCGCCCGAAAGCGCCGCAAGTGCTGTCGCAGGTCGAGACCGAAGGTGAATGGAGTCTGCAACTGAGCGTGCCACCGGATCTGGCTTATTTCAGTGGGCACTTTCCCAAAGCGCCAGTATTGCCGGGTGTGGTGCAGGTGGAATGGGCGCTCAATCTTGGGCGGCAGTTGCTGAATCTGAGCGGCCCGTTTGCCGGGATGGAAGTGCTGAAGTTCCAGCAACTGGTGCGGCCGGGGGATGAAATCCAGCTGCATCTGCGCTTTGATCCGGAGCGCAGCAAGTTGTATTTCGCTTATCGCAATGACACGGCGACCTGTTCCAGTGGGCGGATTCTTTTGGGTATCGAGCATGAGTGATCTTGGTGAGTGCTGCGCACTCAATCGCGAGCAGGCTCGCTCCTACAGGGATCGTCGTTATGCATAATCCTTGTGCAGTGATCCCGGTTTATAACCACGAAACCGCGATCGGCACCGTGGTCGACGCCCTGCTCGCCCAAGGCCTGCCGTGCATTCTGGTGGACGACGCCAGCACGCCATCCTGCGCCAGGGTTCTCGACGCATTGGCCGAGCGCGACAACGTGCATCTGGTGCGTCTCACCGCCAATCAGGGTAAGGGCGGTGCAGTGATGACCGGTTTGCGCGAGTCCGCGCTGCTGGGTTTCAGCCATGCACTGCAGGTCGATGCCGACGGTCAGCACGACTTGCACGATGTCGCCCGTTTCGTCGAGGAATCCCGCGCCCATCCTGAAGCGATGATCTGCGGTTATCCGCTGTTCGATGAGAGTGTGCCGAAAGGCCGTTTGTACGCGCGCTATCTGACCCACGTGATGGTCTGGATCAACACGCTGTCGCTACAGATCCGCGATTCGATGTGCGGTTTCCGCGTCTATCCACTGGCGCCGACGCTGGCGGTGATCGACTCGGCGAAAGTCGGCAAACGCATGGATTTCGACTCGGACATTCTCGTGCGCCTGTCGTGGCGCAATCAGCCGATGCGCTGGCTGCAAACCAGCGTGCACTACCCGCTGGACGGCGTGTCACACTTCCGCCTGTTCCACGACAACGCGCTGATTTCGAGCATGCACACGCGGCTGTTCTTCGGCATGTTGCTGCGCTTTCCACTGATCCTTTGGCGACGGTGGCGAGCATGACTGACGAAGTCGACAAGAAGCACTGGGCCGACCGCGAAGAGCGCGGCAGTTTCCTGCTGATGAAATTCACCGCGTTCGCCGCCAAGGTGTTGGGCCGGCGCCTGCTCAGCCCGTTGCTGTACGGCATCGTGCTGTATTTTTTCCTGTTCGGTCGCACCGCACGGCGCAGTGCCTGGCAATACCAGCAGCGCTTGGCCGACTGGAATCAGCGCGAGGATTTGCGCCCGACGCATTGGCGGGTGTTCGGCCAGTTCATGGCCTTCGCCGACTCCATGCTCGACAAGCTCGATGTATGGAACGGCAAGATTCGCATCGAGCAGATCGAAATCATCGACCCGGCGCTGCTGCGCAATCAGTTGCGTGGCAGTCGCGGGCAACTGCTGGTCGGCGCGCACTTGGGCAATCTGGAAGTCTGCCGTGCACTGGCGGAGATCGGTGAAAAGGTCACCATGAACGTGCTGGTGCACACCAAACACGCCGAGCAATTCAATCGCCTGCTCGGTGAAGCCGGGGCGACCAATCTGCGCCTGATTCAGGTCAGCGAACTGGACCCGGTGATCATGCTGCAACTGCACGAACGCCTGGAGCGCGGCGAGTGGCTGGCGATTGCCGGCGATCGCGTGCCGCTGCACGGCGGGCGCAGTGTCACCGTGGACTTTCTCGGCCACCCGGCGCCATTCCCGCAAGGCCCGTGGTTGCTCGCCGGTTTGCTCAAATGCCCGGTCAATCTGTTGATATGCCTCAAGCAACCGGACGGCCACTATCGCCTGACCCTCGAACCCTTCGCCGACGCCGTGCTGTGGAAGCGCAGCGAGCGCGAGCAGGTCATTCATCAGTGGGCCACCCGCTATGCGCAGCGCCTGAGTCACTATTGCCTCGAAGCGCCGCAACAATGGTTCAACTTTTACCCTTTCTGGAAGACCGATGACGACGCCAACCCATGAGCCGGTAACCTTCGGCGAACGCCCTTTGCGCATCGAAGACGTGCTGGCCCTGGCCAACCGTCAGGCGCCCGTGCAGTTGCAGAGCGACGCCGACTATCGCGAGCGCATTGCCAAAGGCGCGCGGTTTCTCGATTCGCTGCTGGACAAGGAAGGCGTGATCTACGGCGTCACCACCGGTTACGGCGATTCCTGCGTGGTCGCGGTGCCGCTGCATCACGTCGAAGCGTTGCCGCGTCACCTCTACACCTTCCACGGTTGCGGCCTCGGCAAACTGCTCGACGCGCAAGCCACTCGCGCGGTGCTGGCAGCGCGTTTGCAGTCGTTGTGCCACGGCGTGTCCGGGGTGCGTGTGGAATTGCTCGAGCGTCTGCACGCATTTCTCGAATACGACATCCTGCCGCTGATTCCTGAAGAAGGTTCGGTCGGCGCCAGCGGCGATCTGACGCCGCTGTCTTACGTTGCCGCGACCTTGTCCGGCGAGCGTGAAGTGATGTTTCGTGGCGAACGCCGTCAGTCTGCCGATGTGCACCGCGAACTCGGCTGGACACCGCTGGTGCTGCGCCCGAAAGAAGCGCTGGCACTGATGAACGGCACCGCGGTGATGACCGGCCTCGCCTGCCTCGCTTTCGCTCGCGCTGATTACCTGCTGCAACTGGCCACACGCATCACCGCGCTCAACGTGGTGGCGCTGCAAGGTAACCCGGAGCACTTCGACGAACGCCTGTTCGCCGCCAAACCGCACCCGGGGCAAATGCAGGTTGCCGCGTGGCTGCGCAAGGATCTGGCGATTGATGCGCCGACCGCCCCGCTGCATCGCTTGCAGGATCGCTACTCGCTGCGCTGCGCCCCGCACGTGCTCGGCGTGCTGGCCGACAGCCTGAACTGGCTGCGTTCGTTCATCGAAACCGAGCTGAACAGCGCTAACGACAACCCGATCATCGACGCCGAAGCCGAGCGCGTTTTGCACGGCGGGCACTTCTACGGCGGGCATATTGCGTTCGCCATGGACAGCCTGAAAAACCTGGTGGCCAACGTTGCTGACCTGCTGGATCGGCAACTCGCCTTGTTGGTCGACGAGCGTTACAACCACGGTCTGCCGAGCAATCTCTCCGGCGCGCCGGCGGATCGCGCGATGATCAACCATGGCTTTAAAGCCGTGCAGATCGGCACCAGCGCCTGGACCGCCGAAGCGTTGAAAAACACCATGCCGGCCAGCGTGTTCTCGCGCTCCACCGAATGCCACAACCAGGACAAAGTCAGCATGGGCACCATCGCCGCCCGCGATGCGATCCGTGTGCTGGAGCTGACCGAACAGGTCGCCGCCGCGACCCTGCTCGCCGCCAACCAAGGCGTGTGGCTGCGCGCCCAGGCCGAAGACGCCCGACCGCTGCCGCCGTCGCTGGCAGCGATGCACGCAGAGTTGGCCAAGGATTTCCCGCCGGTCATCGAAGACCGCGCACTGGAAGGCGAATTGCGCCTGTGCCTGCAACGCATCGCCGCGCAACACTGGAGGCTGCATGCGTAGCGCCGGAGTGCTTCACGCCGACACCGAGATCCTCGTGCCGTTCTTCGACATCGACACCATGCACGTCGTCTGGCACGGCCATTACGTCAAATACCTCGAAGTCGCCCGTTGTGCGCTGCTGGACATGATCGGCCACAACTACACGCAGATGGCCGAGTCCGGCTTCGCCTGGCCGATCATCGACCTGCAACTGCGCTATGTGCGCGGCGCGGTGTTTGGTCAGCGCCTGAATGTACGCGCCAGTCTGGTCGAGTGGGAAAACCGGCTGAAGATCAATTACCTGATCTCCGACCTGCACAGCGGTGAACGCCTGACCCGCGCCAGCTCGGTGCAGGTCGCCGTTGAAGTCAGCAGCCGCGAGATGCAACTGGCTTCGCCGAAGGTCTTCACCGATGCCGTGGAAAGGATGCTGCGATGAATGTTTTGGTTAAAAGCCTGAGCGTATTGGCGCTGCTGACGATGTCAGCGCTGGCCAACGCCTTCGACCTGCAACAGCTCAGCGCACAACTGGCGAAACCGGACGTGATCCACGGTCAGTTCGTCCAGGAAAAACACCTGCGCGCCCTGCCGCAGCCGCTGCTCAGCAAGGGCAATTTCGTCCTGGCGAAAAACCACGGCCTGCTCTGGCTGCTGAAAACCCCGCTGCAGCAGGACTACCGCATCAGCGCCAAAGGCATCGCCCGGCGTGACGACAACGGCTGGCAACTGCTGCCAAACAAGAGCGCCGGCGCCGAGCAGAACCGCTTGTTCCTTGCCGTTTTACAAGGTGACAGCAGTGGCCTGCAACGGGATTTCGAACTGGCCCTGAGCGGCGATGCACAACAGTGGAAACTCACCCTGACCCCGCGCTCGCTGCTGCTCAAGCAAGTGTTCAACCAGATCAATATCGACGGTGGCGCGCTGGTGCAAACCATCGAACTGCTGGAAACCCAGGGCGACAGCACCGTGCTGCGCATGCAGAACAGCAGCACCGGGCAACCGTTGAGCGACGCGGAGCAACATGACTTTGCCGAGTGAACGCAGGCTGCCCTGGCTATTTCTGATCCTCCTGCTGGCCGTCGTCGCGCTGGCCGGCTGGCAGTGGCGCGACGGTGCGCCGCTGTCGGCGAATTTGATGGAGCTGGTACCCGGCACCCACCCTGACGCCCTCGAACTGCGCGCCGAACAACGCATGCAAGAGCCGCTCAATCGCGAAATGCTGGTGCTGGTCGGCCATGCCGATCGCCAGCAAGCGGTGACTATGGCGCAGACGCTGGGCGAGCAATGGCAGGCCAGCGGGTTGTTCGAGAAAGTGCAGTGGAACCTGCAAGCGGATCTACCGGCCCTGCGCACGCAACTGCTGCAAGGGCGGCTGGCGATGCTCTCGGCGGATGACCGGCAACTGCTGATCGAACACCCCGACGCGTTTATTCAGCAACGCGTACAAGCCCTGTTCGACCCTTTCAGCGGTTTCAGTCTGGTGCCGAGCCAGGATGACTGGCTGGGCCTGACCGGGCGCATCCAGAACAGCCAGCCGCAACACGGTTCGGTACAACTGGACATCGGCAGCGGCGCGCTGATTGCCGATGCCGACGGCAAGAGCTGGGTGCTGCTGCGGGCGCGCACCACCGGCAATGCGTTCGACATGAACTTGCCGCTGCAAGTTGCCGCACTGCTGCAACACAGCCGCGAGCAGGCCGCGAAATCCGACGTGCAACTACTGGCTGCCAGCGGTTTGCTGTACGCGGCCAACGGTCAGCAACAAGCCACTCGCGAAATGACCTGGGTCGGCGGCGGTGCCACCGTCGGCATTCTGCTGTTGCTGCTGTTGGCGTTTCGCCGCTGGCGCGTGTTGCTGGCGTTCGTGCCGGTGCTGGTTGGCATGTTGTTCGGTGCGGTGGCGTGTGTGGCGTTATTCGGTCACATGCATGTGATGACGCTGGTGCTCGGTTCCAGTCTGATCGGCGTGGCGGTGGATTATCCGCTGCACTATCTGTCGAAGAGCTGGAGCCTGAAGCCGTGGCGCAGTTGGCCGGCGTTGCGCCTGACCTTGTCGGGGCTGACGCTGAGTCTGATCACCAGCGCCATCGGTTATCTGGCGCTGGCGTGGACGCCGTTTCCGGCTCTGACGCAAATCGCGGTGTTCTCCGCCGCCGGGTTGCTCGGCGCGTATTTGTCGGCGGTGTGCCTATTGCCGGCGTTGCTGAAAAATGTCGAACTGCGCCCCGCACAATGGCCGCTGCATCTGGCCGAGCGCATGGTCAACCTGCGCGAGAAACTTCTTGAGCGCGTGCGCACACCGGTGTTGCTGGCGCTGCTGATCGCGTTCTGCGTGGGCGGTCTGGTGCAGCTGCAAAGCAAGAATGACATCCGCCAATGGGTCGGCGCACCGCAACATCTGACCGACGAAGCGCAGGCCATCGCGCGCATCACCGGCTATCAGCCGACCAGCCAGTTTTTCCTCGTTCGTGCTGAAAACCAGCAGCAATTGCTCGAGCGTCAGGCCGCGCTGAGCGAACGTCTGCAGCAACTGGTCAACCTCGACAAGCTACAAGGCTATCTGGCCCTCGATCAACTGGTCAGCCCGCCGAACCAGCAAGAGCAAGTGCGCCAGGCGCTGAACAAACTGCCGCAATACTGGCAGCCACTGCTCGACCTCGGCGTGCCGCTCGCCGCGTTGCAAAGTGAGCTGCAACAACTACAGACCGTGCCCGCCGAAGACATCGACGCGGCATTGGCCGGCCCGCTCGGCGAGCCGTATCGCACGCTCTGGCTCGGCCCCACCGAAGACGGCGTGGCGGCAATGACCAGTCTGCAAGGCCTGAACAACCCGGCGCTGCTGCGCGTACAAGCGCTGGATTTGCCGGGGGTGATGCTGGTCGATCGTCTCGGTGAATTGAACGAGGTTTTCGCCGCGACGCAGATCAGCGCCGCTGAACTGAAACTCGCTTCCTGCGCGTTGATCGTGCTGGTGCTGATGTTGCCGTTCGGTCTCGGCGGTGCGCTGCGCATCGTCGCCCTGCCGTTGCTCGCCGCGCTGTGCAGCCTCGCCAGTCTGGGCTGGCTCGGTCAACCGCTGACGCTGTTCAGCCTGTTCGGCCTGCTGTTGGTGACGGCGATCAGCGTCGATTACGCGATTCTCATGCGTGAACAGGTTGGCGGTGCGGCGGTGAGTCTGCTCGGCACCTTGCTCGCGGCTGTGACGACGTGGTTGTCGTTTGGGTTGCTGGCAGTGTCCAGCACACCGGCGGTGAGCAACTTCGGCCTGTCGGTGAGCCTCGGTCTGGCCTTCAGCTTCATGCTCGCACCGTGGGCCGGGCGCCACGAGCATGCCGCCACAGTCGCGGAGCCGGCAGCGTGATGGTCGTCGCCTTCTGGCTCATGGCGCTGGCGTTGTTTGCCGTGGCCACCCGCGTCGGCCGCCGCTTTGGCCTGATCCCGATTGTCAGCCAATTGCTGCTGGCAAGCTTCGGCCTGCCGCTGCTGATGTATTTCTGGATCGAACCGGGCTGGCAGCTCAGCGGTGCCGAACTGATCGCGCCAGACTGGCTGAAAAACCTCTATAGCCTGAGTTTTGCCCTGCTGCTCGGGCACATTCTCAGTGACGTGATCGATCTGAAACTCGATCGGCAGAGTGTGAAAATCGCCGTGCCGAGTTTTGTCGTGCCGTTCGCCTGTGGCCTTGCCGCCGCGTATTGGCTACTGCCGGCGCAACCGTGGCTCAACTCGCTGGCCGTGGGTCTGGTCTTCGCGATTACCGCGATCCCGGTGCTGTACCTGTATCTGCGCCACATCGATTATCCGCCGGCCGCCACTCGCCGCCTGGTGCAGACCGCGATCCTCATTGACCTGACCTGCTGGACGTTATTCGGCCTCGCCCAGGGCAGTCTGCATCTGAGCAGTCTGCTGCTGCCGCTGGTTCTCGCCTGTGTGCCGTTGCTATTAAATCTGTTGCGTGTGCGCCGCCCGCTGACCTACAGCCTCGGTTTCTTTGCGCTGCTGGTAATGGCCGAGCACTACAAACTCAACGCGCTGATTTTCGGCATCGGCTACCTGCTGTGCATGGCTGTATTGAAAGTGCCGCTGGTGCTGCCGCTGCCGGCGCGCTGGATGAGCCGTTTGCAGACGTGGCTGGCGATTCCGCTGATCCTCACGTTCGGCATCGTGCAGATCGACGTGCACAGCGCCCTCGCCAGCCTCGGCGCGCTGCAATGGGCGGCGCTGCTGCTGTTGCCGATTGCCAGTAAACTGCTCGGCAACTGGCTCGGCCTCGGCTGGGCCGGCGCCTCGTTCGAAGGCGCCAGCCGCTGGCGTGAAAGCGTGCTGCTGAACATTCGTGGCCTCAGCGAAATCGTCTTTCTCAATCTGCTCTTGCAACAACAACTCATCACCCCGGCACTGTACTTCGCGCTGATGTTGATGGGCCTGATCGCGACGCTGTTACCGGCCCTGATCGGCCTGCATCGCGCACCTTTGAATCTGCAACATTCTTTGCCCCGGAGCTCGCGTGCCAATCGTTGAAATGGAATCCCGTCAGGTCGTGATCATCGGCGCCGGCCCGTCCGGCGCCATCGCCGCCGCGCTGCTCAAGCGCAAGGGCCACGATGTGCTGGTGATCGAGCGTCAGCATTTTCCGCGCTTTTCCATCGGTGAAAGCCTGCTCAGCCATTGCCTGGATTTCGTCGAAGAGGCTGGCATGCTCGACGCCGTCAACGCCGCCGGCTTCCAGCGCAAGACCGGCGCTGCATTCGCCTGGGGCGAGCGTTACAGCGCCTTCGATTTCAGCGACACCTTCACCGATGGCAAGCCGACCACGTTCCAGGTGCAACGCGCCGACTTCGACAAACTGCTGGCCGATCAAGCGGCATTGCAAGGCGTTGAAATCCGCTACGGCGATGCCATCGTCAGCGTCGATTTCGACCGAACAAAACCGCGCCTCGACGTGCGCCGCGAAGACGGTAGCGAATACCGCATTGAAGCGGATTTCGTGTTGGATGCCAGCGGCTACGGCCGCGTGCTGTCGCGACTGCTGGACCTGGAAGCACCGTCGAATTTCCCGGTGCGTCAGGCGGTGTTCACCCACGTCGAAGATCACATTGACAACCCGGCGTTCGACCGCGAAAAGATCCTTGTCACCACCCATCCGGAACATCGCGATATCTGGTTCTGGACGATCCCGTTCAGCAACGGCCGCTGCTCGGTGGGTGTGGTCGCAGCGCAAGAACATTTCAACGGCCGCGACAGCGATCTGGATGCCTGCCTGCGCGGTTTCATCGCCGAAACCCCGAGCCTTGCCGGCGTACTCGACAATGCTGTGTGGGACACCCCGGCGCGCACGCTCGGCGGTTACGCCGCCAATGTGAAAACCCTGCACGGCCCAGGCTTTGCCTTGCTCGGCAACGCGGCAGAATTTCTTGACCCGGTGTTCTCCTCCGGCGTGACCATCGCCATGCGTTCGGCGAGCATGGCCGCCGCCGTGCTGCACCGTCAGTTGCAGGGCGAAACCGTCAACTGGCAAAGCGAATTCGCCGACCCACTCAAGCGCGGCGTCGACACCTTCCGCTGCTACGTCGAGGGCTGGTACGCCGGGACCTTTCAGGACGTGATTTTCTATGAAGACAGCCAGGCCGACATCCGCCGGATGATCTGCTCGATCCTCGCCGGTTACGCCTGGGACGAACGCAACCCGTTCGTCAGCGAAGCGCGCCGCCGTTTGAAGATGATTTCCGAACTCTGTGCAAAGGACGCCACATGAACTACTTGAGCGACAGCTACGTCGAGGAAACCCGTTTCGGTTTCTGGTTCCTGCGCAGCCACACCTGGCAGCACCATGTCTTGCGCGTGGCGATCAATGACCTGCACGGACTGTTCAGTGACGCTCTGCCGGAAAGTCCGGTGCTGCTGGACGCCGGTTGCGGACAGGGCAAGTCATTCGGCCATCTGCGCCAGACCTTTGCGCCACAGCGTTTGATCGGCGTTGATGCCGATCCGCACAGCCTTGAATTGAGCGGCGCAGAAGCGGCGCGTCTGGGCCTCGACGTGGAACTGATCGGCAGTGATTGCGCGACGCTCAATGTGGCGGACGCCAGCGTTGATCTGTTGTTCTGTCACCAGACTTTTCATCATCTGGTCGAGCAGGAAAAGGCGCTGGCCGAGTTTTATCGCGTACTCAAGCCCGGCGGTTATCTGCTGTTCGCCGAGTCCACCGAGGCTTACATTGATACGTGGGTGATTCGCTGGCTGTTCCGCCATCCAATGCATGTGCAGAAGAGTGCGGCGCAGTATCTGCAGATGATTCGTGGCCAGGGTTTCGAGTTTGGCGAACGCAATGTGTCCTACCCGTATCTGTGGTGGAGCCGGTCGAAGGATTTTGGTTTGCTGGAGCGGTTTGGCTTACTCAAACCCAAGCCGTTCGGGCAGCGCGAAGAGACGTTGGTGAATGTCGTTGCGCGCAAGCCTCTGGCAGAGGTTTCCTGATGTACACAAATCCTTGTAGGAGTGAGCCTGCTCGCGATAGCGGTGGGTCAGCCAACCTGTATTTTGAATGTCCGACCGCTATCGCGAGCAGGCTCACTCCTACAGTGTCCGCGGTGTGGCGACTTTTCGTGGTCGGCGTGATGCTTCTGTTGAGTGCCTGCGCCAGCCAGGCGCCGCTCCCGGCGGGCAACCCGACTTTGCCATTGCCGCTGCAACTGCACATCGAACGCCAGCAAGCCGAACAACGTCAGGACTGGCTGCTGGTGATCCAGCGCGAAGGCCCGGGCATCCGCTGGTCGATGATGGATCCGCTGGGCATCCCTCAGGCGCGCCAGCAATTGATCGACGGGCACTGGCAAGCCGATGGTCTGCTGCCGCCGAACCCGGAAGCACGGGAATTGTTTGCTGCGCTGTTGTTCGCCCTGACCCCGTCCGGTGAGCTGCTGCGCAATTACCCCGCCGCGCAACAACAGGGTCAGCAACGCACTCTGCCGGCGCGGTGGGACATTCGTTATGCACAACCGTTGAGCTTCGAATTGAACCTGCCTCAAGGCCCGCACTACCGCGTTTCTCCGCTGGGTGAACCGACGCCATGACCGCTTACCTGAATGCCCTCGGCGTGATCTGTGCGCTGGGCCGCGACAAGTCCGAAGTCGCACGCAACCTGTTTGCCGGCGACTGCTCGGGCATGCGCCGCGAATCCGGCTGGGTGCCGGAGCGTGAGTTGCCCGTCGCCGCCGTCCAAGGCGAACTGGCGCCGATCCCGCCCGAACTCGCCGATCAGCGCAGCCGCAATAACCAGCTGTTGCTGGAGGCGGCGTTGCAGATTCGCGATGACATCGATCAAGCCATCCGGACCTTTGGCCGCGAGCGCATCGGCGTGGTGCTTGGCACCAGCACTTCGGGCATCGACGAGGCCAGCCGTGGTCTGGCGCACTACATCCGCGAGCAACAGTTTCCGGCGGAGTACGATTACCGCCAGCAGGAACTCGGCGCCCCGGCCAATTTCCTCGCCGACTGGCTGCAACTGAGCGGCCCGGCGTATGTGATCTCCACGGCGTGCACCTCCAGCGCTCGGGCGCTGATGAGCGCTCAGCGTTTGCTCGATCTGGGCCTGTGCGACGCGGTGCTGTGCGGTGGCGTCGACAGCCTGTGCAAACTGACCCTCAACGGTTTCTCGTCACTGGAAGCAATGTCCGACGAACGCTGCAATCCGTTCTCGGCCAACCGCAGCGGTATCAACATCGGCGAAGCGGCGGTGCTGTTCATGATGAGCAAACAACAGGGCGAAGGCCCGGCCATTGCCCTGCTCGGCGCCGGCGCCAGTTCCGACGCGCATCACATTTCCGCCCCTGAGCCGACGGGGCGCGGCGCCCTGCAAGCGATGCAGAAAGCCTTGAACCGCGCGCACCTGCAAGCGACACAGATCAACTACCTGAACCTGCACGGCACCGCCACCCAGCACAACGACGCCATGGAAAGTCTGGCGGTCGCCGAACTGTTCCCCGCAAGCGTGGCCTGCTCGTCGACCAAACCGTTGACTGGCCACACCCTCGGCGCAGCCGGTGCACTGGAAGCCGCGTTCTGCTGGTTGAGCCTGAGCGCCGACAACCCCGACCACGCCTTGCCGCCACACGTCTGGGACGGTCAGGCCGATCCCGCGCTGCCGCCACTCAAATGGGTGACCGCAAGCGAGCGCCTGACGTCCATTGCACCCCGCTACCTGATGAGCAACTCGTTTGCCTTCGGCGGCAACAACGTCAGCCTGATTATCGGAGACGCCCCATGACTGACTGGCCGCTCGCCGAACTGCTGCCCCATGCCGGCGACATGATTCTGATCGACAGCATCCTCAGCTTTGACGAGGAGCAGATTTTCACCCGCCTTACGGTCAAGCCAGATGGCCTGTTCAATCTGCCCGACGGCAGCCTGCCGGCGTGGGTCGGCATTGAGCTGATGGCGCAAAGTGTTGCCGCGTTTGCCGGTTGCCACGCGCGGCAGAAAGGTAATCCGGTTGAGCTGGGCTTTCTGCTCGGCACACGCAAGTTCGAGTGCAACGTCGAAGCGTTTGCCGCCGGTAGCGATCTGACCATTCATGGTCTGCGCTCGCTGGAAGACGACAACGGCATGGGCGTGTTCGAATGTCATATCCACGGAGCCGGCATCCATGCCAGCGCACGGCTGAACGTGTTCCGCCCGCCCGAAGCCACTCAATATCTGCAACAGACACAGGAGTCGAACGATGACTGAATCCGTACTGGTCACCGGCTCCAGCCGAGGCATCGGCCGCGCCATTGCCTTGCGCCTCGCGCAGGCCGGGCATGACATCGTCCTGCATTGCCGCAGCGGCGTGACCGAAGCGCAAGGCGTTCAGGCGGAAATCGAAGTCTTGGGGCGCAAGGCACGCGTTCTGCAATTCGATGTTGCCGACCGGGAAACCTGCAAAACCATTCTTGAAGCAGACGTTGAAAGCCACGGCGCCTATTACGGCGTAGTGCTGAACGCCGGGCTGACCCGCGACGGTGCCTTTCCGGCGCTGAGCGACGACGATTGGGACGTGGTGTTACGCACCAACCTCGACGGCTTCTACAACGTTCTGCACCCGGTGATGATGCCGATGATCCGCCGCCGTGCCGCGGGTCGCATTGTCTGTATCACCTCGGTGTCGGGGCTGATCGGCAACCGAGGCCAAGTCAACTACAGCGCCTCCAAGGCCGGCGTGATCGGCGCTGCAAAGGCGTTGGCGATCGAGCTGGGCAAGCGCAAAATCACGGTTAACTGTGTTGCCCCGGGCCTGATCGACACGGCGATGCTCGATGAAAACGTGCCGGTGGAAGAACTGATGAAAATGATCCCCGCACAACGCATGGGCACCCCGGAAGAGGTCGCCAGTGCGGTGAATTTCCTGATGTCGGCGGAAGCCTCGTACATCACCCGCCAGGTCCTGGCGGTCAACGGAGGCCTGTGCTGATGAAGCGCGTCGTCGTCACCGGCATGGCCGGCATCACTTCGCTGGGCAGCGACTGGGAAACCATCGCCAGCAACTTTGCGGCCAATCGCAGCGGCATCCGCCGGATGGACGAGTGGGATCGTTTCAGCGAACTCAATACGCGCCTGGCCGGGCCGATCGATGACTTTGCAGTGCCCGCGCACTGGACCCGCAAGCAATTGCGCAGCATGGGTCGGGTGTCGCGTCTCGCGGTGGGCGCGGCAGAACAGGCACTCACCGACGCTGGACTGCTCGGTGATCCTTCGATCAAGGACGGGCGCATGGGTGTGGCCTGCGGCTCGTCCACCGGCAGCACCGACGAGATCAAAGCGTTCGGCAACATGCTGCTCAACTCGGTGGCCGAAGGCCTCAACGCCAACTCCTACGTGCGGATGATGCCGCACACCACCGCCGCCAACATCAGCATCTTCTTTGGCCTGACCGGGCGACTGATCCCGACGTCCAGCGCCTGCACCAGCGGCAGCCAGGGCATCGGTTACGCCTACGAGGCGATCAAGTTCGGGCGCCTGCCCCTGATGCTCGCCGGCGGCGCCGAAGAACTGTGCCCGACCGAAGCCATGGTCTTCGACGCGCTCTACGCCACCAGCCTGAAAAACGAGGCGCCACAGACCAGTCCACGCCCGTACGACAAGGGCCGCGATGGCCTGGTGATCGGTGAAGGTGGCGGCATGTTGGTGCTTGAGGAGCTGGAACACGCCCTCGCTCGCGGCGCACACATCCACGCCGAGATCGTCGGTTTCGGCAGCAACGCCGACGGCCAGCACACCACACGCCCGGAACAAGTGACCATGCGCCGTGCCATGGAACTGGCGCTGGAAGACGCCGGCCTGACGCCGGAGGCCATCGGTTATGTAAATGGCCACGGCACCGCTACAGAACAGGGCGACATTGCCGAAACACTGGCAACCAGCAGTTTGTTTGGCGAACGCATGCCGATCAGCTCGCAGAAGAGTTTCCTCGGCCATACCCTCGGCGCCTGCGGCGCGCTGGAGTCGTGGTTCAGCATCGAGATGATGAACCGCGACCTGTACGTGCACACGTTCAACCTCGACGAGGTCGATCCGCACTGCGGCAAACTCGATTACCTGCGCGGTGAATTCCGCCAGATGCATCACGACTACGTGATGAACAACAATTTCGCTTTTGGTGGCGTCAACACCTCGTTGATTTTCCGCCGCTGGCACTGACCGCTACACGTTTGGAGTGAAGGGAATGACTCAGTTTCACCGCATCGCCGCTCTGTTGGCACTGGCTTTTGTGCTCGGCGGTTGCACCAGTAAACCGGTTTACAACGCCAAGGAAGAGTTCTCGCCCAACCTCGGTTTCACCCAGCAACAGATGAGCCGCGCCATCGTCACTGCACTGAACGATCGCCAGTGGGTCGTGCAATCGGTGCGTCCGGGCATGATCAAAGCGGCGATCACCGTGCGCGGTCGCCATCACGCCGAAGTCGATATTCCGTTCACCCCGACCTCGTTCGAAATCGACTACCGCAGCAGCTACGGCCTCGACGCCAAGGACGGCAAGATCCACGGCAACTACAACCGCTGGGTCAACCGCCTGCGCGACAACGTACTCAAAGAACTGTCGATCAACCCGGACATCGAAGCCGTCAACAACCTCGGCATCATCAAACAGGGCGCTGACGAGCCGACTTACCTGAGCTTCCGTGAAGGCGTCAAACGCGCCACCGACGCCGGCCTGCTCGACGGCAGCGTGAAGTTCTATCTGGCCGGCGAAACCCTGCCCAAGCAAGTGCGAAAACTCGACACCGTGAGCAGCAGCCGCAAAACCAACGGCTCGAACAAGTCCGACGAAGACGCCTGCTTCTGGGCCCTGCAATCGGCCTTGGCCACCCTGCAGAACGCTGCGAAGAAAGCTGACGCCAATGCGGTGATCAACATCGCCAGCGTCGACCAGCGCGACCTGTACAAAGACACCGAAAAATTCCAGTGCCGTGCCGGGCTGGTGGTGTCGAGCGTGGCGCTGCGCGGGGATTTGGCGCACGTGGATTGATGGGATTGTAGAAACGACAAAGGGCGCCATTCGGCGCCCTTTCACAAACAGGTTGGCTTGTCATCGCCGACTACCTGTCTGGCTCTGCGATGGCTGGTCACCCAGGATCCTCAGAGTCTCACAAGCCCCTTGCGGGAACATTTTGGGGCGTTGCCCAACATCCTGAGGCGGGCACGGGCAATCGTCCCGTGCACTTTGGCGATGAATCGAAGATCTCCCCCTGCTTCATCCAGGCAAATCTCAAGATAGGTCACCAAGTCCTCTTCAGTTTTCAAATAATCGATAGAGTCCCAGTTCGTGAATTTTTCGATCATGTTTTTTCTTGATGATTTCTGGCGTTAAGAAAATTAGCGTCCTTAGGTTATTCACACAAGGCACTCACTTCTGAAGTTTTCGTAGGGAATGCACTGACCTTGTGTAGTCCAGATCGCAATCACCTTAAATCCGCGATAACGCGAGGATAAATTTTCTCGCCACAAGGGCACCATTCGGCGCCCTGCTCGTTTCAGCATCTACACTCGTCCTGACAGGCCGTCGCACCGCGCCTGATGGAACGGCGAGCCTATCAGCCCTGCACTCGCGGTTCTCTTTCACCGTCAAGGAGATGACCATGCAAGTGAAAGCCCTGATCGCCGCTGCGCTTTTCGCGCTACTGCCCAGCGCCAGCCACGCCACCAACCTGATGTACATGCCCTTCGAAACCGTGCTGTCGGACGCGATTCGCGCCGGGCGGCTGGATGGCAGTGTGAAGTTCTATCTGCTCGGCAATGGGCCGCAGGGCACGCAGCAGTTACTGCGCCGAGGGGTGGTCAGTGATTTGAAGACCAATGGCTTCAACAAGAGTGACCACAACTCCTGCGAGTGGGTGTTGCAGTCGAATCTGATCAAGTTGCAGGCCGATGCCAAGCGGGTCGGGGCGAATGCGGTGGTCAATATCGTCAGTTACTACGACCAGCATGTGCGCAAGGATTTGAATACCTATGAGTGCCGGGCGGGGATCTTTGTCACGCGGGTGGCGTTGAAGGGGGATTTGGTGCGGTTGCCCTGAAAGATTGGGCGTTCGGGCTTAAGTCTTCGCGAGCAGGCTCGCTCCCACCTTGGAATGCGTTCCCCTGTGGGAGCGAGCCTGCTCGCGATTTGATTGCGCAGCAATCACGCCTTTGAAGGTTCGACCTTGCGCGTGAGCAGTTCGACAAACGCCTTGGCCATCGGCGACTTCTGATCCTTGCGCTGCACCAGCCACACCGCCGACACCGCTTCCGGATCGAGCAACGGGCGATAGACCACGCCGTCGATGCGCATCCGCTGATAGGACGCCGGCAGCACCGAAACCCCCAGCCCCGCTGCGACCAGACCGATGATGGTCATCGCCTCCCCCGCCTCTTGGGCGAAGTGCGGGCTGAACCCGGCATCGCGCGCCAGACTCAGCAATTGCGCGTAAAGTCCGCTGCCGTAACTGCGCGGAAAGAACACGAACGGCTCCAGTGCCAGCGCCGAGAGAAACAAGCCCTCCTCCGATCCCTGGGCCAGCGGATGCTTGGAACCGAGCACCGCGACCAACGGCTCGCGCATCAACTCGACCACGCTGAGCGAATCGGGCAAACCCAGCGGGCGCATGATGCCAACCTCGATCGACTCATCCACCAGGCCCTCGGCGACTTGCGTGCTGCTCATCTCACGAAGGTTGAGGTGCACCGCCGGAAAACGCTGGCGAAAGGCAAAGATCGCCTGCGGAATGGTCGAGTTGAACGGTGCCGACGAAGTGAAGCCAATCTTCAATTCGCCCAGCTCACCGAGTTGCGCACGCCGGGCGACGTCCGCCGCTTTATCGACCTGCGCCAGCACCAAGCGCGCTTCTTCGAGGAACAATCGACCAGCCTCGCTCAACTCGACCCGACGATTGGTACGTTCGAAAAGACGCGCACCGACTTCCTGTTCCAGCGCCTGAATCTGCTGGCTCAGCGGCGGCTGCGAGATGCCCAGAACTTGTGCGGCGCGGCCGAAATGCAGTTCTTCAGCGACGGCGATGAAGTAGCGCAGATGACGCAATTCCATGAAAACTCCATTAGGTCGTTAAAGCTATCAAACAGGTCGAACAATATATTGGATAGAAACATTAGCCAGCTATATGATTTTTTCATTGCCTGCCCGGCCGTGCCCTCCGAGGTCTGAAGTGAAAACTGCTGTTGCGCCCCTTGCCCATGAAGTTCCGCCTGCTGCAGCCGGCGATGTCGTCGCCGAACTGCAAGAGATCTACATCGAAAAAGGCACGCCGATGTTCATGCGCACGGTGCTGGCGCTGTTCAGCGGCGGCTTCGCGACCTTTGCGCTGTTGTATTGCGTGCAACCGATGATGCCGCTGCTATCCCACGAGTACGGGATCAACGCGGCGCAGAGCAGCCTGATCCTCTCGGTGGCCACCGGCATGCTCGCCATCGGCCTGCTGATTACCGGGCCGATTTCTGATCGGGTCGGGCGCAAACCGGTGATGGTGACTGCGCTGTTCGCGGCGGCGCTGTGCACGATGGCCAGTGCAATGATGCCTAGTTGGGAAGGCGTGCTGATCATGCGCGCACTGATCGGGCTGTCGCTGAGCGGTCTGGCGGCGGTGGCGATGACTTATCTGAGCGAAGAGATTCATCCGCAGCACATCGGTTTGGCGATGGGTCTGTACATCGGCGGCAACGCGATTGGCGGGATGAGCGGGCGCTTGATCACCGGTGTGTTGATCGACTTCGTCAGCTGGCACACGGCGATGCTGGTGATCGGCGGTCTGGCGATGATCGCGGCGGCGGTGTTCTGGAAAATTCTCCCGGAGTCGCGCAATTTCCGCTCGCGCTCGCTGCACCCGCGCAGTTTGCTCGACGGTTTCACCATGCACTTTCGCGACGCTGGTTTGCCGCTGCTGTTTCTCGAAGCGTTTGTGTTGATGGGCGCATTTGTCACCCTGTTCAACTATATCGGCTATCGCTTGCTGGCGGCGCCGTACAACCTTGATCAAGTCTTTGTGGGTTTGCTCTCGGTGGTGTACCTATCGGGCATCTACAGCTCGGCGAAAATCGGTTCGCTGGCCGACAAACTGGGCCGGCGCAAGGTGTTGTGGGCCACGATTGCATTGATGTTCGCCGGCCTTGCGCTGACGATGTTTACGCCGCTGCTGCTGGTGATTGTCGGCATGCTGATTTTCACCTTTGGCTTCTTTGGCGCGCACTCGGTGGCGAGTAGCTGGATCGGTCGTCGCGCGACCAAGGCCAAGGGACAGGCGTCGTCGTTGTACCTGTTCAGTTATTACGCCGGGTCGAGCATTGCCGGCACGGCGGGCGGGGTGTTCTGGCATTTGGGCGGGTGGAATGGCATCGGCTTGTTTATTGGCGCGCTGTTGCTGATCGCGCTACTGGTGGCGTTGAAGCTGGCGAAGTTGCCGCCATTGCAGGGTGTAAAGGCCTGACGCGTAACCCATGTAGGAGTGAGCCTGCTCGCGATAGCGGTGTGTCAGCCAACATATTGGGCGACTGACTCACCTCTATCGCGAGCAGGCTCACTCCTACAATTGGTCCGCGGCCGACGTAGGATCGTGCAAATAAAAACGCCCGGCATTTAGCCGGGCGTTTTTTATGGTGTGGCGATCACTCGTGATACTGCGCCGACAGCTCATGCACCGCGCGCAGGAACGCACCGGCGTGCTCCGGATCAACCTCAGGCGTGATGCCATGGCCGAGGTTGAACACGTGACCGCTGCCCTTGCCGTAGCTGGCCAGAATGCGTCCGACTTCAGTGCGGATCGCTTCCGGTTTGGCGTAGAGCACGGTCGGGTCCATGTTGCCTTGCAGGGCAACCTTGTCACCTACACGGGCGCGGGCGTTGCCGATGTCGCAGGTCCAGTCCAGACCCAGTGCGTCAGCGCCAGCCTCGGCGATGCTTTCCAGCCACAGGCCGCCATTTTTGGTAAAGAGGATCACCGGTACTTTGCGACCGTCGTGCTCGCGGATCAGGCCGCTGACGATTTTCTTCATGTAGGCCAGCGAGAACTCCTGATACGCCGCCGCCGACAGGTTGCCGCCCCAGGTATCAAAAATCTGCACGGCTTGCGCGCCGGCCATGATCTGGCCGTTGAGGTACGAGGTCACCGACTGCGCGAGTTTGTCCAGCAGCAGGTGCATGGCTTGCGGGTTGTCGTAGAGCATGGCTTTGGTCTTGCGGAAGTCTTTCGACGAGCCGCCTTCAACCATGTAGGTCGCCAGGGTCCACGGGCTGCCGGAGAAACCGATCAGCGGCACGCGACCGTTGAGCTCGCGACGGATGGTGCTCACCGCGTCCATCACATAGCCGAGGTCTTTGTGCGGATCAGGGATTGGCAGCGCTTCGATATCAGCCATCGTGCTGACGACTTTCTTGAAGCGCGGGCCTTCACCGGTCTCGAAGTACAGGCCTTGGCCCATGGCATCGGGGATGGTGAGGATGTCGGAAAACAGGATCGCCGCGTCCAGTTGTGGATAGCGGTCGAGCGGTTGCATCGTGACTTCGCAGGCGAATTCCGGATTCATGCACAGGCTCATGAAATCACCGGCCTGGGCGCGGCTGGCGCGGTACTCAGGCAGGTAGCGACCGGCCTGACGCATCATCCACACCGGGGTGACGTCTACGGGTTGCTTGAGCAGGGCGCGGAGGAAACGGTCGTTCTTCAGGGCAGTCATGTCGGCATCCGGAAAAAAAGTGCGGGCATTTTCTCAGAGCGCGACGCAAAAGGCACGGATGCAGGTCAGCCTTTTGTCTATCGGGTCAATTTATTGCGTTGGAATGCAGATTTTGCAACACCACAAAACACTGTGGGAGCTGGCTTGCCAGCGATGCAGGCACCTCGTTTTGTCAGATTGACCGAGGTGATGCTATCGCTGGCAAGCCAGCTCCCACAGGAGTTGCGGTGCAGTTTCGAACTGGAGGTCAAACGCCCAGGTAATCGAGGATCCCTTCAGCGGCATTACGGCCTTCGAAGATCGCCGTCACCACCAGGTCGGAACCGCGCACCATGTCGCCACCGGCGAAGATTTTCGGGTTGCTGGTCTGGTGCTTGTACTGACCTTGCTCAGGCGCAACAACGCGGCCCTGGCTGTCGGTCTGGATTTCGAACTGTTCAAACCATGGCGCCGGGCTCGGACGGAAACCGAACGCGATGACCACGGCGTCGGCCGGGATGATCTCTTCGGAACCCGGGATCGGCTCAGGGCTGCGACGGCCACGGGCGTCCGGTTCGCCGAGACGGGTCTCGACCACTTTGACGCCTTCGACCTTGTCTTCACCGACGATAGCGATCGGCTGGCGGTTGTAGAGGAATTTCACGCCTTCTTCCTTGGCGTTCTTCACCTCTTTGCGCGAGCCGGGCATGTTCGCTTCGTCACGACGATAAGCACAGGTCACCGACTTGGCACCCTGACGGATCGACGTGCGGTTGCAGTCCATCGCCGTGTCGCCGCCACCCAGCACCACAACTTTCTTGCCTTTCATGTCGACGAAATCTTCCGGCGACTTTTCAAAGCCCAGATTGCGATTGACGTTGGCGATCAGGAAGTCCAGCGCGTCATAAACGCCCGGCAGATCCTCACCGGCAAAGCCGCCCTTCATGTAGGTGTAGGTGCCCATACCCATGAACACTGCATCGTATTCGGCGAGCAGTTGCTCCATGGTCACGTCTTTGCCGACTTCGGTGTTCAGGCGGAACTCGATGCCCATGCCGGTGAAGACTTCGCGACGATTGCTCAGCACGGTCTTTTCCAGCTTGAACTCGGGGATGCCGAAGGTCAGCAAGCCACCGATTTCCGGGTTCTTGTCGAACACCACCGGGGTCACGCCACCACGCACCAGCACGTCGGCACAACCGAGACCCGCCGGACCTGCACCGATGATCGCGACACGTTTGCCGGTCGGCTTGACCTTGGACATGTCCGGGCGCCAGCCCATGGCGAACGCGGTGTCGGTGATGTACTTCTCGACCGAACCGATGGTCACCGCGCCGAAACCGTCGTTAAGGGTGCAGGCACCCTCGCACAGACGATCCTGCGGGCACACCCGGCCGCAGACTTCCGGCAGGGTGTTGGTCTGGTGCGACAGCTCGGCGGCCTGAAGGATGTTGCCTTCGGCTACCAGCTTCAGCCAGTTGGGAATGAAGTTGTGCACCGGGCACTTCCATTCGCAATACGGGTTGCCGCAACCCAGGCAGCGGTGGGCCTGATCGGCCGACTGCTGGGGTTTGAACGGTTCGTAGATTTCGACGAACTCTTTCTTGCGTTGACGCAACAGTTTCTTCTTCGGATCTTTGCGCCCGACATCGATGAATTGAAAGTCGTTACTGAGACGTTCGGCCATCTTCAAAACCTCTTACACGACAGCTCCAAGCTACAAGCTTCAAGCTGCAAGAAAATCACATTAGTCCGTTACAGCGCGCACTGGCTCCAGCTTGCCGCTTGAAGCCAGTGGCTTGCAGCTGCGCCGTTATTGCGGACTCGCACGAGTACTGGAGAGCAGAGATTTCAAACTCGCCGCCTTCGGTTTGACCAGCCAGAAACGGCGCAGGTAGTCATCGAGGTTTTCGGCGAGTTCACGACCCCACTCGCTGTCGGTTTCCGCGACATACTCGTTCAGCACGTTTTGCAGGTGGCTGCGATAGGCTTCCATCGCCTCGCCGCTGATCCGCTGGATTTCCACCAGTTCGTGGTTGACCCGGTCAACGAAGGTGTTGTCCTGATCGAGCACGTAGGCGAAACCACCGGTCATGCCAGAGCCGAAGTTGTAACCGGTCTTGCCCAGAACGCAGACGAAACCACCGGTCATGTACTCACAGCAGTGATCGCCAGTGCCTTCCACAACCGTGTGGGCACCGGAGTTACGCACGGCGAAACGCTCACCTGCGGTGCCGGCGGCGAACAGCTTGCCGCCCGTCGCGCCGTACAAGCAGGTGTTGCCGATGATGGCGCTTTCCTGAGTCTTATAGACGCTGCCCTTCGGCGGCACGATGGTCAGCTTGCCACCGGTCATGCCTTTGCCGACGTAGTCGTTGGCGTCGCCTTCGAGGTACATGTTCAAACCGCCGGCGTTCCACACACCGAAGCTCTGACCAGCAGTGCCTTTGAAGCGGAAGGTGATCGGCGCTTTCGCCATCCCCTGGTTGCCGTGCTTACGGGCGATTTCGCCGGAGATCCGCGCGCCGATCGAACGGTCGCAGTTGCAGATGTCCAGGTCGAACTCGGCGCCGCTGAGGTCGTTGATTGCCGATGAGGCCATCTCGACCATTTTCTCGGCCAGCAGACCTTTGTCGAACGGCGGGTTGCGCTCAACACCGCAGAACTGTGGCTTGTCCGCAGGGATGTGATCGCTGCCCAACAACGGCGTCAGATCCAGGTGGTTTTGCTTGGCGGTCTGGCCTTCGAGGATTTCCAGCAGATCGGTGCGACCGATCAGCTCTTCGAGGGAGCGCACGCCGAGCTTGGCCAGCCACTCACGGGTTTCTTCGGCGACGTAGGTGAAGAAATTCACCACCATGTCGACGGTACCGATGTAGTGGTCCTTGCGCAGCTTCTCGTTCTGCGTCGCAACGCCGGTGGCGCAGTTGTTCAGGTGGCAGATACGCAGGTATTTGCAGCCCAGCGCGATCATTGGCGCAGTACCGAAGCCGAAGCTTTCGGCGCCAAGGATCGCCGCCTTGATCACGTCGAGGCCGGTTTTCAGGCCGCCGTCGGTCTGCACCCGGACTTTGCCGCGCAGGTCGTTGCCGCGCAGGGTCTGGTGGGTTTCGGCGAGGCCGAGTTCCCACGGTGCGCCGGCGTATTTGATCGAAGTCAGCGGCGAGGCACCGGTGCCACCGTCGTAACCGGAGATGGTGATCAGGTCCGCATAGGCCTTGGCCACACCGGCGGCGATGGTGCCGACGCCCGCTTCTGCTACCAGCTTCACCGAGACCAGCGCCTTCGGGTTGACCTGTTTCAAGTCGAAAATCAGCTGCGACAAGTCTTCGATCGAATAGATGTCGTGGTGCGGCGGCGGCGAAATCAGGGTCACGCCCGGCACTGCGTAACGCAGCTTGGCGATCAGCCCGTTCACTTTACCGCCCGGCAGTTGCCCGCCCTCGCCCGGCTTGGCGCCTTGCGCGACCTTGATCTGCAGCACTTCGGCGTTGACCAGGTATTCCGGAGTCACCCCGAAGCGGCCAGTCGCAACTTGCTTGATTTTCGAGCTCTTGATGGTGCCGTAACGCGCCGGGTCTTCACCGCCTTCGCCGGAGTTGGAACGCGCACCGAGGCGGTTCATGGCTTCGGCCAGGGCTTCGTGAGCTTCCGGCGACAGTGCGCCCAGCGAGATACCGGCAGAGTCGAAGCGCTTGAGCACCGATTCCAGCGGTTCGATTTCACTGATGTCCAGCGGCGTGTCGAGGGTCTTGACCTTGAACAGGTCGCGAATCATCGACACCGGACGGTTGTCCACCAGCGCGGTGTATTCCTTGAACTTGGCGTAGTCGCCCTGCTGCACAGCGGCTTGCAGGGTGTTGACCACGTCCGGGTTGTAGGCGTGATATTCGCCACCGTGGACGAACTTCAGCAGACCGCCCTGCTGGATCGGCTTGCGCGGACTCCAGGCTTCGGTGGCGAGTGCTTTCTGCTCGGCTTCGATGTCGACGAAACGTGCACCCTTGATGCGGCTCGGCACGCCACGGAAGCTCAGGTCGCAAACTTCTTCGGACAGGCCGATGGCTTCGAACAGCTGCGCACCACGGTACGAAGCGATGGTCGAGATACCCATCTTCGAGAGGATCTTCAGCAGACCTTTGGTGATGCCTTTGCGGTAGTTCTTGAACACCTCATAGAGGTCGCCCAGCACTTCACCGGTACGGATCAGGTCGCCCAGCACTTCGTACGCGAGGAACGGATAGACCGCCGAGGCGCCGAAACCGATCAGTACGGCGAAGTGATGCGGGTCACGGGCGGTCGCGGTTTCAACAAGGATGTTGGAATCGCAACGCAGGCCTTTTTCGGTCAGGCGGTGGTGCACGGCACCGGTCGCCAGCGAGGCGTGGATCGGCAGCTTGCCCGGAGCGATATGGCGGTCGCTCAGAACGATCTGGGTGCGACCGGCGCGCACGGCCTCTTCAGCCTGATCGGCAACGTTGCGGATCGCCGCTTCGAGGCCGACGCTTTCGTCGTAGTTGAGGTCGATGATCGCCCGTTCGAAACCCGGACGGTCGAGGTTCATCAGCGAGCGCCACTTGGCCGGGGAAATGACCGGCGAGCTGAGGATCACGCGTGAAGCGTGTTCCGGCGACTCCTGGAAAATGTTGCGCTCGGCACCGAGGCAGATTTCCAGCGACATCACGATCGCTTCACGCAGCGGGTCGATCGGCGGGTTGGTGACCTGCGCGAACTGCTGACGGAAGTAGTCGTACGGCGTGCGCACGCGCTGCGACAGCACGGCCATCGGCGTGTCGTCGCCCATCGAACCAACGGCTTCGTAGCCTTGCTCGCCGAGCGGACGCAGGACCTGATCGCGTTCTTCGAACGTGACCTGATACATCTTCATGTATTGCTTGAGCTGATCGACGTCGTAAAAAGCCGAACCGTGGTCGTTGTCTTCCATGGTCGCCTGGATGCGCAGAGCGTTCTTGCGCAGCCATTGCTTGTACGGATGACGGGATTTCAGACGGTTGTCGATCGCATCGGTGTCGAGGATCTGCCCGGTTTCGGTATCCACGGCGAAGATCTGGCCAGGGCCGACGCGGCCTTTGGCAATCACGTCCTCAGGTTTGTAGTCCCACACGCCGATTTCCGACGCCAGGGTGATGAAACCGTTGGTGGTGGTGACCCAACGCGCCGGGCGCAGACCGTTACGGTCGAGCAGGCACACCGCGTAACGACCGTCAGTCATCACCACGCCAGCCGGGCCGTCCCACGGCTCCATGTGCATCGAGTTGTACTCGTAGAACGCACGCAGATCCGGGTCCATGGTTTCGACGTTCTGCCACGCCGGCGGAATGATCATCCGCACGCCACGGAACAGGTCGATGCCGCCAGTGACCATCAGCTCGAGCATGTTATCCATGCTCGAGGAGTCGGAACCGACACGGTTGACCAGCGGGCCGAGCTCTTCCAAATCCATCAGATCATTGGTGAACTTGGTCCGACGGGCCTGCGCCCAGTTACGGTTACCGGTGATGGTGTTGATCTCGCCGTTGTGGGCGAGGAAGCGGAATGGCTGCGCCAGTGGCCATTTCGGCAGAGTGTTGGTGGAAAAGCGCTGGTGGAACACGCAGATCGCGGTTTGCAGGCGCTCGTCGCTCAGGTCTGGATAGAACGCGGCCAGGTCGGCCGGCATCATCAGGCCTTTATAGATGATGGTCTTGTGCGAAAAGCTGCAGATGTAGTGGTCGGAGTCGACGGCGTTGGCCACCGACGAACGACGACGTGCACTGAACAGCTTCACGGCCATATCCTGATCGCTCAGGCCTTCACCGCCGATGTACACCTGCTCGATCTGTGGCAGGCGCTCAAGGGCCAGGCGGCCGAGGACGCTGGTGTCGATTGGCACTTTGCGCCAGCCGATCAATTGCAGACCTTCAGCGAGGATCTCGCGGTTCATGTTCTCGCGAGCGGCTTCGGCCTTGACCGGATCCTGGTTGAAGAAAACCATGCCCACTGCATATTGCTTGGGCAGTTCGACGCTGAAGGTTTCCTGGGCAATGGCTCGCAGGAACGCGTCAGGCTTCTGAATCAGCAGACCGCAACCGTCACCGGTCTTGCCGTCGGCATTAATCCCACCGCGGTGGGTCATGCAGGTCAGGGCCTCAATGGCCGTTTGCAAAAGGGTATGACTGGGCTCGCCCTGCATATGGGCTATCAGGCCGAAACCGCAGTTATCCTTGAATTCATCTGGTTGGTACAGACCTGCTTTCATAGACACTTTCTCACCAGGCTGCCTCTTTTCGAGGCAAATTTCTTTTCAATTCAACCACTTGCATCCTGCGCCGAACGTACGCCGGCTTAGCAGGGGCAAAAGGGTGGTCATTGTACACAGCGACACAGAGGCTCACAAATTTGACGACGAAATGTCGCAAATTCATGTCGCATTTGTGAAAGGTTTAAAGCGATCTGCTGTGCTAGTCAAAACTTTTTTAATTTTGACCGCAACGACTCAAAGACTACTGTGACGCAGACACCACAAGGCACGCGGTCTGTAGAGACGGCGCGCACTCGTAGAAATTTTGAGGTGCTTGGAGAGGCGGCCTGGGTAAGGCCGCCGAATCTTCAGCGAGTTGTTGCCAGTTCCTGTTGGACGCTGGCCACAGTGCGAGGCCAAGGTTTACCAGCCTGAACCTTCGCTGGCAAGGCCTTGATGGCAGAAACGGCCGCATCACGATTGGCGAAGTTGCCGTAGGTGATCACGTAGAGAGGCTTGCCGTTGAGGACTTTCTTGAAATAACGGTACTCGCCACCCTGCTCCTTGACGAAGTTTTGCGCGGCAGTTTCGGAGCTGGTGCCGAGGATCTGCACCACGTAGTTGCCGGTCGGTTGACCCGCGTACCAGCTGCCACCGGCGGCTTTGGCGACGGCAACAGGCTTCTCGGCCGGTTTGGCCGCAGCCACAGGCTTGGCCGGTGCTGGAGCCGGTTTGGCCACTGGCGCTGCCGGTGCAGGCTTGGCGGTAGCCACTTGCGTCGGCGCCGGAGTCGGCTTGGCCGCTGGCAACGGAACCGGTGTCGGCGCAGGGCCGGCCGGAACGCCCGCAGGCGGCGCGGAAGTGGTAACGGTCGGCGGGGTGTCGCTGGAACCTTCCAGCGGCACGCCATCGTCGCCTTCGGTAATGCCACCGGCCGCTTCGGCCAAAGGACCGCGCATCACCGGTTGCGAGTTGCCGACCAGCGGCAACGGCATCGGCTGCGTATTACCGGCGAACTCAACGTTCGGCGCGCCGCCATTGGCTGCGCCCTGACCCAATGGCAACTGTGCCTGTTCATTGGCCGGTGCACCGGTGGTCGGCGCCTTGTTGCGACCCGGCATCAGCCAGGCGGCAGCGACCGCGACCACAACGACGGCGGAAATCGCCAATACGTGTTTCTTCGGCATGTTGAACCCCATACTTGGACGCTTGACCGCAGAGCGGCTGGCAATCATGACTTCGATCAGAGCATCGCGAGCGACCTGGTTGATGTTGCCCGGCCAACCCTCGGCGCTTTCGTGAATATCAGAGATCTGATCTGCGGTGAAAAGTTCGACGCCCCGGCCTGCGCCTTCAAGCCGCTGGTCGAGATATTCGCGGGTCTCTTCTTCGGTGTACGGCTGCAATTCGATGACGTGGAAACGCTCTTCCTCGAGGTGCAAGGCCTCAAGCTGCGCGATCAGCGATGACTCGCCGAACAGGAACACATGCGGGCGACCTTCCGGTGCGCCGGCGCCCAGCGCCATCAACGCTTCGAGGGCAGATTCGTCGAGCTGCTCGGCGTCATCCACCAGCAAATAGACTTCCTGACCGGTCAGCGCGAGTTGCACCACCTGATCGAGAATCGCGCCCACTTCGGCCTGAGCAACGTTCAGCGCCTGAGCGACCTGACGCAGCACACCGGCGGCATCGCCGGCGCCACGGGCGGAAACCACCACGCTCTGCACCGACTGCTTGTTGGTGCTGGCGACCAGCGCCTGACGCAGCAACGTTTTGCCGCTGCCCTGCGGTCCAGTGACTACCAGCAGCAACTGGCTATAACGCGCCAGATGATGCAGTTGACCCAGCACCGGTTTGCGCTGGGCCGGAAAGAATTTGAAGCCCGGCACGCGCGGCGCGAACGGGTCGTGACTTAACTGGAAATGGCCGAGGAACGCCTCGTCGGCATGCAAACTAGTCATCGGAATCTTATTAACCTTTAAGCTGAGCCAGGGCGCGGTAATCCGCTCCCAGCGTGGCCTGTAGAACCTCTTTCGGATAATCGGCGGTCACTACCGCTTCGCCCATCCGGCGCAGCAGCACCAGGCGCAGACGACCGTCGATCACTTTTTTGTCGATTGCCATGTGTTGAAGAAAATCGGCTTCGGTCATTTCCGTCGGTGGCACCACCGGCAGACCGGCGCGCTGGAACAGACGAATTCCGCGATCACGCTCAGCGTCACTGATCCAGCCCAGACGGGCGGACATTTCCAGCGCCATCACCGTGCCAGCGGCGACCGCTTCCCCGTGCAACCAGACACCATAGCCCATGTGGGTCTCGATGGCGTGACCGAAGGTGTGGCCGAGGTTGAGCGTGGCGCGTACGCCGGTTTCTTTCTCATCGGCACCCACAACCGCAGCCTTGGCTGCGCAGGAGCGCTCGATGGCGTAAGTCAGGGCTTTCTGATCCAGCGCACGCAGGGCATCGACGTTGACTTCGAGCCAGGTCAGGAACGGCTCATCGCAGATCAGACCGTATTTGATGACCTCCGCCAAGCCCGCCGACAGCTCGCGCTCTGGCAGGGTTTTCAGGGACGCCGTATCGATCAGCACCACGTTCGGTTGATAGAACGCGCCGACCATGTTCTTGCCCAGCGAATGGTTGATGCCGGTCTTGCCGCCCACGGACGAATCGACCTGGGACAGCAATGTCGTAGGGATCTGGATGAAGTCGACGCCGCGCTGGTAACAGGCAGCGGCGAAACCGGCCATGTCGCCGATCACACCGCCGCCGAGGGCGACCACGGTGGTGCGGCGGTCATGACGGGCGGTCAGCAGACCGTCGAAGATCAGTTGCAGGGTTTCCCAGTTCTTGAAGGCTTCGCCGTCCGGCAACACCACCGATATTACCGAGAACTGCGCCAGGCTGCGGGTCAGACGTTCGAGATAGAGCGGCGCAACGGTCTCGTTGGAGATGATTGCCACCTGCCGCCCATGGATATGCGGAGCCAGCAACTCAGGCTGATCCAACAAACCTTCGCCAATATGAATCGGGTAGCTGCGCTCGCCTAGATCGACCTTGAGTGTCTGCATGTGTCCCCACAGTGAAGATGGAAGCAGGCGTCCTGCCCTGAATTATTGGTTATCTGCGGCCTATAGCGGGTATGACGCCGCTCGCACGCCATCCGCCACAACCTCGACGGGCTGTGACAGGACGCCGAGGATAGCGCATTTCGAGCGATGCTTTAACGGGGAGGTAACTGCGCCAGACGATCGAGAATGTCGAGTACGACCATGCGTGGCGGCCGTTCGTCGGTTTCTACCACCAGATCGGCGATTTCCCGATAGAGCGGATCACGAATCGCCAGCAGGTCGCGCAGGGTTTTCTCCGGATTGGCGGTGCGCAGCAACGGTCGATTACGGTCGCGCGATGTGCGTCCGACCTGCTGCTCAACGGAGGCGTGCAGATACACCACTCGCCCACCCTCATGCAGGGCCTTGCGATTGGCATCGCGCATGACTGCACCACCGCCGGTCGCCAACACCACGCCATCGAACGCGCACAGCTCGGCGATCATCGCCTGCTCACGGTCACGAAAGCCGGGTTCGCCTTCCTTGTCGAAGATCCACGGGATATTGGCGCCCGTGCGCAGTTCAATTTCCTTGTCGGAATCTTTGAACGGCAGGCGCAACTCTTTGGCCAGCAACCGGCCGATGGTGCTTTTGCCAGCGCCCATCGGTCCTACAAGAATCAAATTTCGCACAGAATCAACGACTCACAGCAATCGCCTGGTTATTCATGATACGTGGTGTGAGAAATACCAGCAGCTCGGATTTTTTCTCCGAAACCACATCACGCCGGAAAAGGCGGCCAAGATACGGCACATCGCCAAGAAATGGCACCTTATCTACGACCTTGCTTTGAGTATTTGAGAAAACGCCCCCAATCACGATGGTTTCGCCGTCGTTGACCAGCACCTTGGCGTTGACCTCGTTTTTCTTGATCGGCGGTACATCCTGCACTTTGTTCAGGTAATCCGGTTCGTCCTTGGTGACCTTGACCTCCATGATGATGCGATTGTCGGGGGTGATCTGCGGCGTGACTTCCAGCGACAGCGAGGCCTCCTTGAACGACACCGACGTGGCGCCGCTGGAGCTGGCTTCCTGATACGGAATCTCGGTGCCTTTGAGGATTTTCGCGGTTTCCTTGTCCGAGGTGACGACCTTGGGCTGCGAAACGATTTCACCGTTGCCGGTTTTCTCCATGGCCGTCAGCTCAAGATCGAGCAAGACGTTGTCGGTGATGAACGCGATGCCGATCCCTGAAGTATTGTTGACGGTGCCCATGTCGACGAACGGCGAGTTGGTACTGGTGCTGCCAGGAGTACCAATGGTGCTCGACGAACCGTTGACCCCGGAGGCGTTCCAATTGCCCTTGTTCTGGATCGAACCGCCCCAGCGCACGCCCAGGCTTTTGTCGTAATCGACGTTAGCCTCGACGATCCGCGCCTCGATCATCACCTGACGCACCGGTATATCCAGCTGTGCCACGATCCGCCGCAGTTCGTCGAGACGATCCTGAGTCTGATAGGCAATGATGTTGTTGGTCCGCTCATCGACGGTGATCGAGCCACGCTCGTCGATTTTAGCCTCGGCACTGGTCACCGACTGGAACAGCTTGGCGATGTCCGCTGCCTTGGCGTAGTTCACCTGCAAAAGTTCGCGACGCAGTGGTGCCAGTTCGGCAATCTGCTTCTGCGACTCCAGTTCCTGGCGCTCGCGGGCAGCGATTTCATCGGCCGGAGCAACCAGCAGCACATTGCCGATCTTGCGTTTATCCAGGCCCTTGGTTTTCAGCACCAGATCCAGCGCCTGATCCCACGGCACGTTCTGCAGGCGCAAGGTGATACCACCTTGCACCGTGTCGCTGGCGACAAGGTTGAGGTTGGTGAAGTCGGCGATCAGTTGCAGCACTGAACGCACATCAATGTCCTGAAAATTCAGCGAGAGTTTTTCGCCGACGTACGCCTGACGGTCAGCGTTACGCTTTTGCAGATCATCGACGGTCATCGGACGGATGCTGACCGTCAGCTTGTTGTCGGTCTGAAAGGTGGAGTACTCGTAAGTCCCGCCGGGTTCGACGCTGATGACCGTGCGATCACCGCTCACAGCCGCGTTGACGAACTGCACCGGGGTGGCGAAATCCTTGACGTCGAGGCGTACCCGTAGCTTTTCCGGGAGTTGTGTGCGGGCAAAGCTGAGGATGATCTTGCCGTCATGCTCCTGGATATCCGGAGCGATGGTCGGGTCGGAGAGATCGATGACCACGTTGCCCTCACCTGCCGTACCCCGCTGGAAATCCACGCCGCGAATGGCCCGGCTTTTCGGCACAAAGGCCTTGGCCGGTGCCGTAGCCGCTACCGCAGCGCGTGGTGTAACGGCTGCAGCTCTCGGCGCCGCCGCCGGCGCGCCCTGCCCAACCACCACGAACAGATTGTTGCCCGCGACCCGCGTGTTGTAAGGCGCCAGTTGCGTCAGACTGACGATCAGCCGCGTGCGGTCCTTGGCTTCGACTACCGTGGCGGTGCGTGCATTGCCGCTGCCCAGATCAAGGTTCTTGCTGGCCAATTGACTGACGACACCGGGCAAATCGAGGGCGATGCGTGCCGGTGATTCGGTGGTGTAGCCCTTGGGCTGTGGCGGTGGGCCGTCGAACGACAGCTTCAGCTCGACGCGATCACCCGGCAACGCCGCCACATCCAGCGTCTTCAGATTGGCCGCGAGTACCATCGGCGACATCAGCGCTATCCATAGCGAAAAACCGAGGGTGGAGAAAATCCTGTTCATTGTTCGACTTCCACTATGAGTGCTCTTTCAAAGGAATGGTGCGCGGACGCTCCAGCCAGGCGCCTTCGCCGTCGGGGACGATTTCGACGACATCGACCTGGGTGGCGCTGATGGCGACGATGCGACCGTCATTGCGCCCCAGGTAATCGCCGACTTTCAGCCGATGCACCCCGCCCGCCCCGCGCAACAGCGCAAAGGAGCCGGAAACATTGGAGATCGTGCCGACCATCTCGAACTGCTCGATGTTGAAACCTTCGAGGTATTGCTTGACCCGGTTGGGGTCCGGTTTGACGTTGCGCGAGCCATGTTTCTGCCCGGCCAGATCGACGCGCACCTGGCGCGAGAACGGACTGCGCAGATTGGCAGCGCTGTACGTGAATGTGGGGTAAGACCGGAATGTCGGGGTTGGTTCAATCCTGCCCGCCGGGCGCAGGCGCACTTCGTTCATGTAAGCGTCGAGATCGCTGAAGTCATCACTGCCACCACAACCGTTCAACGCGAGCAGCGTCATCGCCAACGCGATGTAACGAACCGGGCTCATTTCTGCAGCCCCTTGTCGTTATAGCGGTAGGTCTTGGCAAGGATGCTCATGCGCAGCTTCGGCCCGCCGTCTTTATTGGCCGGTGCGAGTTCGAAATCATGCAGGGTAACGATGCGCGGTAGCCCGGCCACGCCACTGACGAACGTGGCGAGGTCGTGGTAAGCACCGGTGACAGTAATCTGAATCGGCAACTCGATGTAAAACTGCTGGGTGACTTCCGGCAGCAGTTTGATCTCTTCAAACTCCAGGCCGCTGCCCAGCCCCGTGCGAGTGATGTCTTCCAGCAAGCCCGGCACTTCGGTGTCACTGGGCAATTGCCGCAGCAATACGCCGAAGGTATTTTCCATCTCCTTCATTTGCTGGGTGTACAGCTCAAGATTGGCTGACAGGCGCGCCTTGCTGGCAAATTGTTCCTTGAGCGTAGCCTCCTCTTCGCGCTTGGCATCCAGCTGGTTTTCCAGATCACTGATGAAAAAGTTATAGCCAAGCGCCAACACCAGCACCATCAACAGCGCCCCGGCGATGGCTTTCACTGCCCCCGGCCACGAGCCGATGTTGCTGGTATCGAGGTCGTTGAAATCGATGTCGCGCAAGCTTTCCAGCCATTCGGACGGCTTCATTGCTCGTCCTCCACGGTTCGGGGCTGGGTTTGCCGTACCGTCAGCTCAAAGGTATTGGCCTGATCCACCTGGCCCTCGGTCGTCGCCTTCACCTCGTTGAGGCCCGGCGCGTCGAACCAGTCGGAGGCGTCCAGATTGCGCATCAACTCGGAAATCCGGTTGTTCGATTCAGCGGCACCGCTGATCGACAGGGTTTTGCCGGCCATCTTCACATCGGTGAAATACGCCCCGTCAGGTAGCGTGCGTGCCAATTGATCGAAGATTCGTCCGCTGATCTGCCGGTTGCCTTGCAGATCCTGGATGATGCGCATGCGTTCGACCAGCTGCTGGCGACGCGCCTTGAGATCGCTGATCTGTTTGATCCGTTCGTCGACCACGGCAATCTGCTTGCCGATGTAATCATTGCGCGCCACTTGTCGTGCAATGGCGGTGCTGATGACCTGATCGGCAATCAACACCGCACCGACCGAGCCGACGACGACACCGATCAAGGCCAGCAGGAAGCGTTTGCGCCGTTCTTCGCGGCGCTCTTCACGCCAGGGCAGGAGGTTGATCCGCGCCATCAGTCGAAACTCCTGAGCGCGAGCCCGCAGGCGATCATCAGGGCCGGCGCGTCGCTGGCCAGCGCTCCGGCATTGACCTTGCTGCTCAAGGCCATATTGGAAAACGGATTGGCCACTTGCGTCGGCGTCTTCAGGCGCTGCTCGATCAGCCGGTCCAGCCCCGGCACTGAGGCCGTACCGCCGGCCAGCAGAATGTGGTCGACCGCGTTGTATTGCCCGGAGGCGAAGAAAAACTGCAACGAGCGCGACACTTGCTGTACCAGCGCTTCACGAAACGGCTGCAAGACCTCGCTGATGTAATCATCGGGCAGACCGCCCTGCTTTTTCGCCAGCCCCGCCTGCTCGATGGTCAGGCCATAACGACGCTGGATTTCCTCAGTCAGTTGCCGACCACCGAACAATTGCTCGCGGGTGTAGATGATCTTGCCGTTGTGCAGAACGCTGAGGGTGGTCATGGTCGCGCCGATGTCGACCACCGCAACCGTCAGGCGTTCCTGCGAGGCGGCCAGTTGCGTGGCGAGCAGCCCGAAAGATCGTTCCAGCGCGTAGGCTTCGACATCGACGACCCGCGCGGTCAGCCCGGCGAGTGCCAGCGCCGCTTCACGGACTTCGACGTTTTCCTTGCGACAGGCGGCCAGCAGCACGTTGACCCGTTCTGGGTTACGCGGCGAAACACCCTGGACTTCGAAGTCGATGGCGACTTCGTCCAGCGGATAAGGGATGTATTGATCAGCTTCGATCTTGAGCTGGTTTTCCAGTTCGTCGTCGGAAAGTCCGGCGTCCATTTCGATGATTTTGGTAATCACCGCCGAACCGGCCACTGCAACTGCCACGCCCTTGAGCCCGGTGCGCGCCTTGACCAGCACCCGGCTCAGGGCCTGGCCAACGCCTTCGAGTTCGGCGATGTTTTTCTCGACCACGGCGTTGGCCGGCAATGGCTCGACCGCATACGCCTCGACCCGGTAGCGATCACCCTGACGGCTCAGTTCCAGCAGCTTCACCGAGGTGGAGCTGATGTCGATCCCCAGTAACGTATTGGTCTTTTTATTGAAGAGTCCCAGCACTACCAATTCCCTATGACTTTCCGTGAGTTACGGACTCTGTAATACGCATTGCGTTCCTTCACCCCGTCTTGACAGAAGCGCAAATGACGCCCCCAGCAGAAAAGTGCTTATAATGCCCAGCGTTTTTTTCCGCTTTTTACTGCAAGCGCGGACGGTTCTGTGTGTAACCGGAACCCCGTCGCCAAATTCATTCTTTGCCCTGGATGTCCAAACGCCTTGATTCGTCTGCTGAAATTTTTCGGTTGGTCCATCGTCGCCGTTTTCTGCGGACTGCTTTTAGGTCTCAGCGGCGCGTTTCTTTACCTTAGTCCGGGTTTGCCGTCTGTGGAGGCTCTGCGAAGCATTCAGTTGCAGATTCCGCTGCGGGTCTACTCCAGCGACAACAAGTTGATCGCAGAATTTGGCGAAATGCGCCGTACACCGATCCGTTTCGCCGACATTCCCCCCAATTTCATTAATGCGTTACTAAGTGCTGAAGACGACAATTTCGCCAACCACTACGGCGTCGATCCGAGCAGCCTGATGCGCGCCGCGACCCAACTGGTCAAAAGCGGACACATTCAGTCCGGCGGCAGCACCATCACCATGCAGGTGGCGAAGAACTTCTTCCTGACCAGCGAACGCAGCTTCTCGCGCAAAACCACCGAAATTCTTCTGGCCCTGCAGATCGAGCGGCAGCTGACCAAGGACGAAATCCTTGAGCTGTACGTGAACAAGATCTATCTGGGCAACCGCGCCTACGGCATCGAAGCGGCGGCGCAGGTGTATTACGGCAAGTCGATCCGCGATGTCAGCCTGGCGCAGATGGCGATGATCGCCGGCCTGCCGAAAGCGCCGTCGCGCTTCAACCCGCTGGCCAACCCGGCGCGCAGCAAAGAGCGTCGCGACTGGATCCTCGGGCGCATGTACAAGCTCGGCAAGATCACCGAAGCGGACTACACCGCCGCGATCAACGAGCCGCTGAACGCCAGCTATCACGTGCCGACCCCGGAAGTGAATGCACCGTACATCGCCGAGATGGCCCGCGCCGAAATGGTCGGCCGCTATGGCAGCGATGCCTACACGGAAGGTTTCCGCGTCACCACCACGGTGCCGAGCAACCTGCAGGAAATGGCCAACACCGCGCTGCACGAAGGCCTGATGACCTACGACCAGCGTCACGGCTACCGTGGCCCCGAGTCGCGCCTGCCGGGCAAAACCCGCGAGGCCTGGGCCAGCGAACTGACCAAACAGCGCACGATCAGCAGCCTGGAGCCAGCCATCGTTACCCAGGTCGACAAGAACGGCTTGCAAGTGCTGACGCGCACTGGTGAAGAACACGTTGCCTGGGACACCATGAAATGGGCCCGACCGTTCCTTAACACCAACAGCATGGGCGCCACTCCGCGTCAGCCGTCGGATGTCGCGCAGGTCGGCGATCTGGTTCGCGTGCAGCGTCAGAAAGACAATTCGCTTAAGTTCAGCCAGATCCCGCAGGCACAAGGTGCGCTGGTGTCGCTGGATCCGCAGAACGGCGCGATTCGCTCGCTGGTCGGCGGTTTCGCCTTCGAACAGAGTAACTACAACCGCGCAATGCAGGCCAAGCGTCAGCCGGGCTCGAGCTTCAAGCCGTTCGTCTACAGCGCTGCGCTGGATAGCGGCTACACCGCTGCCACGCTGGTCAATGACGCGCCGATCGTGTTTGTCGACGAGTACCTGGACAAGGTCTGGCGCCCGAAGAACGACACCAACACCTTCCTCGGCCCGATCCGTCTGCGTGAGGCGCTGTACAAGTCGCGTAACCTCGTATCGATCCGCTTGTTGCAAGCAATGGGCGTAGGCAAGACCATCGACTACATCACTCGCTTCGGCTTCAACAAGCAGGATCTGCCGCCAAACCTGTCGCTCGCACTGGGTACCGCAACGCTGACGCCAATGGAGATCGCCACCGGCTGGAGCACGTTCGCCAACGGCGGCTACAAGATCACCCCGTACATCATCGACAAGATCGAAAGCCGCAATGGCGACACGCTGTTCGTCGCCAACCCGCCAACCGTGCCTCAAGGTGGTTCGGCGACGGACGGCATTGCAGCGTCGGAGACTCAATCGTTCACGGTCAATGCCGCGCCGGTTCCGGGTGAAGCGCCGGGCAACGCTGCCGTACCGCAAGCGCCAGCCGTGGCCGAGCGCATTGTCGACGGTCGTACCACCTACATCCTCAACAGCATGTTGCAGGACGTGATCAAGCTCGGCACCGGCCGTCGCGCGCTGGCCATGGGTCGTAGCGATATCGCCGGTAAAACCGGTACCACCAACGAATCGAAAGACGCGTGGTTCTCCGGTTACAACGCCGATTACGTGACCACGGTGTGGACCGGCTTCGACCAGCCGGAAAGCCTCGGTCGTCGCGAGTTCGGTGGCACCGTGGCGCTGCCGATCTGGATGAATTACATGTCGGCCGCGCTGAAGGACAAGCCGCCGCATGTTCAGCCTGAGCCGGAAGGTTTGCTGAGCCTACGCGTGGATCCGGTCAGTGGTCGTGCGGCGACACCAAGCACACCGGGCGCGTACTTCGAACTGTTCAAGTCTGAAGACACGCCACCGTCGGTGAATGAACTGGGCAACGGCACTGCGCCGGGCAGCCCGTTGCCGGCGGATGAGCAGGCGCCGATCGATTTGTTCTGATCCAGCGTCACTGAAAAGCCCCGCCTTCGTGAGAAGTGCGGGGCTTTTTTATGGCTGAAGATCAAGAGCCCCTCACCCTAGCCCTCTCCCAGAGGGAGAGGGGACTGACCGAGTTGTCTTGCGCTTTACATCGACCTGAGAGAGCTGTGTCGATTATGGATTCAAAACAATACGTTCAGGTCGGCGTAACTCCCGAACATCCCCAATCAGTCCCCTCTCCCTCCGGGAGAGGGTTAGGGTGAGGGTTGCTTTTGACTCACAAAAAAACCCCGACTCTCACGAGCCGGGGCTTTTGTTTGAAGCGCTACAACGGCTTAGCCGTTGAACACGTCATCCACGCTTTTCAGCGGGTAGTTCTTCGGATACGGCAGGGTTGCCACGCCGGTCTCGATTGCCGCTTTGGCCACAGCGTCGGAGATCAGGGTGATCAGACGCTTGTCCATTGGCTTCGGAATGATGTATTCACGGCCGAATTCCAGCGGAGCGCCACCGTAGGCGTCGCACACGTCCTGAGGAACAGGCAGCTTGGCCAGTTCACGCAGGGCGTTGGCGGCAGCCACTTTCATTTCTTCGTTGATGCGCTTGGCGCGAACGTCCAGGGCACCACGGAAGATGAACGGGAAGCCCAGTACGTTGTTGACCTGGTTCGGGTAATCCGAACGGCCGGTGGCCATGATCACGTCGCTACGGGTGGCGTGCGCCAGTTCCGGGGAGATTTCCGGATCCGGGTTCGAGCAGGCGAACACGATCGGGTTGGCCGCCATCGACAGCAGGCCTTCAGCGCTCAGCAGGTTCGGGCCGGACAGACCGACGAACACATCAGCGCCTGCCAGAGCATCAGCCAGGCTGCGCTTCTCGGTGGCGTGAGCGAATACCGCTTTGTACTGGTTCAGGTCGTCACGGCCGGAGTGGATCACGCCGGTACGGTCAACCATGAAGATGTTTTCGATGCGTGCGCCCATGCTCACCAGCAGTTTCATGCAGGAGATGGCCGCAGCGCCGGCGCCCAGGCAAACAATCTTGGCTTCTGGCAGGGTTTTGCCAGCGATTTCCAGGGCGTTGATCATGCCCGCAGCAGTTACGATCGCAGTACCGTGCTGGTCATCGTGGAATACCGGAATGTCGCACTGCTCGATCAGAGCACGTTCGATCTCAAAGCACTCTGGCGCCTTGATGTCTTCCAGGTTGATGCCACCGAAGGTGATGGAGATGCGTTTTACGGTGTCGATGAAGGCTTGCGGGCTTTCGGAGTCGACTTCGATGTCGAAAACGTCGATGCCGGCGAAGCGCTTGAACAGTACGCCTTTACCTTCCATCACTGGCTTGGAAGCCAATGGGCCGAGGTTGCCCAGGCCGAGAATCGCGGTGCCATCGGAAATGACTGCAACCAGGTTGCCCTTGCCGGTGTATTTGTAGGCCAGTTCAGGATCGCGGGCGATCTCACGCACTGGTTCAGCTACGCCGGGGCTGTACGCCAGCGACAAGTCGCGAGCGGTAGCAGTGGCCTTGGTGAGCTCGACACTCAGCTTCCCTGGACGAGGATTGGCATGATATTCGAGAGCGGCAGTTTTCAGATCAGACATTTTGGCATTCCGCTTTTTACTGTTGGACAGACTGGTCAGCGAGGATACGCGCCTCGCAAAGTCCCCACAAGACTGAGCGGTCACCCCTGTCAAGCGCCCTGCCCTACGACTTTGGGCCAAGAGCCACGGCGCACAAGGGCTTGACTGTTCACAATCGAAAGAAAAAATGTCTACAATTTTTCTTCAGCGCGGTGTTTGCAACATCGAAGGATCCGTCAACGGAAGTAGCCAGCGCGACTGACCGGATTGCAATCCACCACGCCGGGAACGATCAACGATCCAGCCGCGAGCCTCGATCTGCTTGCCTTTGAGCGCCTGCAAACGGGCATTGTCGAATTGTCCGACCAGATTGGGTGCAACGCGCAATACAAACGCATCCTGCAACTCGATCCAGATTCCGCCACGATTGCGCTGAACCTTGCTCACACGCCCACTGATCACGGCGAAACCCGAGCGCTGGATCTGCTCCGCTTTCAGTACAGGCGACTGCCGCCAGAGGCCCAGCCCGGCCTTTCGCGCACTGCGTTCGGCGGCTTGCTGGCAGGCAACAAGATCGACATTCGGCGCAACGGCGACCTGGAAACCCAGGCCATCGGCGAGCATTTGCGCTTCGAGATTGGCGCCGCTGGCGCTGTAAATATGCGCGAGCGTACGCCCGTAATGGTCTTTGGCTTGCTTGCCGGGCTGCAATCCGACCCGACCGCCACTGGCATCGACCAGCGCTTGCAGGCGTTTGCGTGCCGCTACAGCAAACGGTTCGTCGCTGCGGCCCTGCTTGCCCAGTTCAGGTGTGTTGAGGCCGATCATCCGTACGCTGCGACCATCGCTCAGGCGCAGCGTATCGCCATCGACCACACGCTGCACGACGACGCTGGTCAGTCCCGAAGGCGCCGGGCAAAAGGCCTGAGCGCCGGAAAGCCAAATCGCAGACACAAAAAAGGCGCCCGCGAGGGACGCCTTTTTCAGCAACGAGGAAAAGCCCACCGGGCCCTTCAACCTTACTCTGCAGCAGCAGGTTTCTTGCCGAAAGCACCGAAACGGTCTGCGAAGCGCTGAACGCGGCCGCCAGTGTCCAGAGTCTTCTGCTTACCGGTGTAGAACGGGTGGCATTCGTTGCAAACGTCGATTGGCAGAGCTTTGCCGAAAGTCGAACGAGTTTCGAACTTGTTGCCACAGCTGCAGGTAACAGCGATGACTGGGTAATTCGGGTGAATATCAGCTTTCATGGTGTCTTCCTCAGCTAGCGTGCCGCCACCCAACACTATTGTTGAATACCGCACGTAATTAGGCCGCGGATTCTACCAGACCTTTTCAAACACGCAAGCTGTCACCGAGACCGACCGTCTGCTAGGCTCCCGGCCCATTGCGCGATTATGTGCCTAGCCCTACCGCCTGTTTATAGAGATCCCCCCGCGTGCCCGACGCCATTCTGCGCCTCGCCCTGCCTTCGCCCCTGCGCCGCCTGTTCGACTATCGGGCGCCGGCCGGCGTGCTGCGCGAGCAATTGCAGCCGGGCATGCGCCTGCGGGTGCCGTTCGGTCGGCGCGAGATGATCGGCATTCTGGTCGAGGTCACCGACACCAGCGAAGTGCCGGTGGAGAAACTCAAACCGGCGCTGGCCCTGCTTGATGCCGCAGCGCCGCTGCCACCCGCGCTGTTCAGGCTGTGCCTGTGGACGTCGCAGTATTATCAGCATAGCCTCGGCGACACCCTGAGCTGGGCGTTGCCGGTGCTGTTGCGGCAGGGCGAACTGGCTGAAGCTCGACAGGAACGTTTCTGGTCGATCACTCCCGGCGCCAGCCTTGATGACCCGCGCATTGCCCGCGCCCCGCGCCAGCGCGAAGCACTCGCGACCCTGGCCCAGCACCCGCACGGCGTCGCCCATCAGTTGCTGAGCAAATTGATGCTGAGCAAAGACAGCCTTGATCTGCTGCTGGCGAAAAATCTGGTGCAAGTGGAAATCCGCCGCCACGCACCCGGCGCGCGCCATGAGCACTGGCTGGCGCAACCGGAATTGCCGCTGAACACCGAACAGCGCGCCGCCTACGAAGCAATTCGCGCCGGTTTCGACAGCTATCACGCGTTCCTGCTGGCCGGCGTCACCGGCAGTGGCAAGACCGAAGTCTATTTGCAACTGATCCGCGAAACCCTCGAAGCCGGCAAACAGGCGCTGGTGCTGATCCCGGAGATCAACCTCGGCCCGCAGACCCTGGCGCGTTTCGAGCAGCGCTTCAACGCGCGCATCGCCCTGCTGCATTCGGCGGTCAATGACCGCGAGCGCCTGGACGCGTGGCTCGCTGCCCGCGATGGTGAGGCCGACATCATTATTGGCACCCGCTCGGCGCTGTTCACGCCGATGAAAAACCCCGGACTGATCATCATCGATGAAGAGCACGACGGCTCTTATAAACAGCAGGAAGGTTTGCGTTATCACGCGCGCGATCTGGCGCTGGTGCGTGCGCGCCAGGAAAATATCCCGATCGTGCTAGGTTCCGCGACGCCATCGCTGGAAAGTCTGCACAACGCCTACACCGGTCGTTACGGGCTCTTGCGTCTGAACGAGCGCGCCGGTGGCGCCAAGCAGCCGCGCTTCCTGCGTCTGGATGTGAAAAGCCGTCCGCTGGACAGCGGTATTTCCGGGCCGATGCAGCAAGCCATCGGCCAGACGCTGGCGAATGGGCAACAGGTGCTGGTGTTCCTCAACCGTCGCGGTTTCGCACCGACGTTGCTCTGCCACGACTGCGGCTGGATGTCCGAGTGTTCACGTTGCGATGCGCGAATGACCGTGCACCAGCGTTACGGCGAATTGCGCTGCCACCATTGCGGTTACGTCGAACGCACGCCGCGCCAATGCCCGAAGTGCAACAAGGTTGATTTGCGCCCCGTGGGCGCCGGCACCGAACGCGCCGAAGAGCGACTGGCGATTCTGTTCCCCGATTACCCGGTGCTACGGGTCGACCGCGACAGCACGTCACGCAAAGACGCGATGAATCAGTTGTTCGCGACGATCCAGAAGGGCCAGCCGTGCATTCTGGTCGGCACGCAAATGTTGGCCAAGGGGCATCACTTTCCGCGAGTGACACTGGTGTCGATCCTCGATGCTGACGGCGGCTTGTTCTCCGGCGACTTCCGCGCCAGCGAGCGCATGGCGCAGTTGATCGTGCAGGTGGCCGGGCGTGCCGGGCGAGCAGAAGAACCAGGCAAGGTGATCATTCAGACGCACCTCGCCGACCATCCTTTATTGGTGCAACTCACCGAACAAGGCTATTTCGCCTTTGCCGAGCAGGCCTTGAGCGAGCGCCGGGCCGCCGGACTGCCGCCGTTTGCGCATCTAGCGCTGTTGCGTGCCGAAGCGCACAAGCCGGGGCAGGCAGAAGGTTTTCTCGATGAGGCGTGCAGCGAGGCTGAGCGCTTGCTGGCCGAGCAGAATCTGAGCGGGATTGAATTGCTTGGACCAGTGCCGGCACCGATGGAACGCCGCGCAGGCCGATATCGCGCACAGTTGTTGTTGCAGGCGACGGCGCGGGCGCCCCTGCACCGGTTGTTGGCGAGCTGGTTGCTGGTGCTGGAGCAGATGCCGAGCGGGCGCGCGGTGCGTTGGTCGCTGGATGTCGATCCCGTCGATTTGTACTGAAGATCACAAGATCGCAGCCTTCGGCAGCTCCTACAGGAAAATGCGTATCCCCGTGTAGGAGCTGCCGCAGGCTGCGATCTTTTGATCTGAATGTCACCACATATCCATAAGCTGCCTGCTAAGGTTGGCAAGCCCGTCTTCGCAACGGATAATGCCCAGTTTTTCCACCCGCGCATCGATGCGCCCGCCGCGCTTGCGGTCGAAAGAGAAGACCATGAAAGACACCATTCGCCAGCTGATCCAACAAGCCCTCACCCAACTCGTCAACGAAGGTGTGTTGCCTGAAGGCCTGACGCCGGCGATTCAGGTGGAGAACGCCCGTGACAAGACCCACGGCGACTTCGCCAGCAATATCGCGATGATGCTGGCCAAGCCTGCGGGCATGAAGCCGCGCGATCTGGCGGAAAAAATCATCGCCGCGCTGCCGGCTGACGAAAACGTCACCAAGGCCGAAATCGCCGGCCCGGGCTTCATCAATTTCTTCCAGAACACTCAGGCACTGGCTTCGCGCCTCGACGCTGCATTGGCTGATGCCCATGTTGGCGTGCGCAAGGCTGGCCCGGCGCAGCGCACCGTGGTCGACCTGTCGGCACCGAACCTGGCCAAAGAGATGCACGTTGGCCATTTGCGTTCGACCATCATCGGCGACGGCGTGGCCCGCGTTCTCGAATTCCTCGGCGACGAAGTGATCCGGCAGAACCACGTCGGCGACTGGGGTACCCAGTTCGGCATGCTGATGGCCTATCTGCAGGAAAACCCGATCACCAGCGACGAGCTGTCTGACCTGGAAAACTTCTACCGCGCCGCCAAACAGCGTTTCGACGAGTCCGCAGAATTCGCCGACCGCGCCCGTGGTCTGGTGGTCAAGCTGCAGGCCGGCGATGCCGAGTGCCTGGCGCTGTGGACCAAGTTCAAGGACATCTCGCTGTCGCACTGCCAGAAGATCTACGAACTGCTCAACGTCAAACTGACCATGGCCGACGTGATGGGCGAAAGCGCCTATAACGACGACCTGATCAACGTCGTCAACGACCTGAAAGCGGCCGGCATGCTGGTCGAGAGCAACGGCGCACAGTGCGTGTTCCTCGACGAGTTCAAGAACGCCGACGGCGACCCGCTGCCGGTGATCATCGTCAAGGCTGACGGCGGTTACCTCTACGCCACCACCGACCTGGCGGCAGTGCGCTACCGCAGCGGCAAGCTGAAAGCCGATCGCGCGCTGTACTTCGTCGATCAGCGTCAGGCCCTGCACTTCCAGCAAGTGTTCGCCGTGGCGCGCAAGGCTGGCTTCGTGACCCATCCGATGGAAATGGAGCACATGGGCTTCGGCACCATGAACGGCGCCGATGGCCGTCCGTTCAAGACCCGTGACGGCGGCACTGTGAAGCTGATCGACCTGCTCACCGAAGCGCAGGAACGCGCCTACAACCTGGTCAAAGAAAAGAACCCGGAACTGGCTGAAGACGAACTGCGCAACATCGCCAAAGTCGTCGGCATCGGCGCGGTGAAATACGCCGACCTGTCGAAGCACCGCACCAGCGACTACAGCTTCAACTTCGACCTGATGCTGAACTTCGAAGGCAACACCGCGCCGTACCTGCTTTACGCTTACACCCGCGTCGCTGGTGTGTTCCGCAAGCTGGGCAAGGACTTCAGCGAAGTCGACGGTCAGATCGTTCTTGAAGCCGAGCACGAGCAAGAGCTGGCGGCGAAACTGGCGCAGTTCGGCGAAGTGCTGAACAACGTGTCCGACAAGGGCACGCCGCACATTCTCTGCACCTACCTGTACGACGTTGCCGGTCTGTTCTCCAGCTTCTACGAGAACTGCCCGATCCTCGCCGCCGAAACCCCGGCCCAGATGCAGAGCCGTCTGCGCCTGGCCGCGCTGACCGGCCGCACCCTCAAGCAAGGCCTGGAGCTGTTGGGTCTGGAAACTCTGGAGCGTATGTAAGTTGGCTGCCAAGAAAAAACCTGCACCCAAGCGTGGCGCCAGCCGTTACCAAGCTCCTGCGAAGCAACCGATCCCGGGTTGGCTGTGGATGGCCATCGGCCTGACGGTCGGCGCGTTTATCGTGTTCCTGATGAAGCTGGAGCCGGGCAAGGGCAGCGACACGGTCAAGCGTGAGAAGGTCGAACAGGCGCAACAGCAGAAAGCGTCGAAGATCGCTGAGGCCAACAAGACCCCGCCAAGCCCGACTCAGCCGGTGAAACCGAAGTACGACTTCTACACCTTGCTGCCGGAATCGGAGGTGATCGTGCCGCCGGACGCCGTGCCGGAGAAGACCTTGCCGACGCCACAAGTGCCGGCCATCCCGACTACGCCAGTGACCCCGGCGGAAGCGGCGAAGATCGACACCGCGCGCGCTCAAGCGGCGTTGGCCGGGATTACCCCGCCGCCAGCGCCACCGGTGAGCAAAGCGGCGCCGGTGACCAAGTTCTTCCTGCAGGCCGGTTCGTTCCGCAAGGAAACCGATGCCGACAAAGTCCGCGCGCAGATCATTCTGCTCGGTCAGGCGGTGGCGGTTGAATCCGGCACAGTGAAGGATGAAACCTGGTATCGCGTACTGGTCGGCCCGTTCAGCAACCGTGAACAACTGACCACGGCCCAGAAACAACTGGCCGGCGCCGGCTTCAGCAACCTGTTGTTACAACAACGCCAGAGCCGCTGATTCCACCAGTAGTACCGCGTCATCGTTCATTCGCGAGCAGGCTCGCTCCCACAGGATATGCGCTGTCCCTGTGGGAGCGAGCCTGCTCGCGAAGGCGTCATAACCAGCACAAGATAATTCTGATCTGCCCTGCGCCGTTCGTCCCTCCGCACCCTCCCCGGTTGAAATCCTCTCCAGCACCCCCATATGAATGGGCATAAGGCACTTTCGCCCCGCTGTGTGGAGACTCTTCCCTTGACCACCATCGTTTCAGTCCGCCGTCACGGCAAAGTCGTCATGGGCGGCGACGGCCAGGTTTCTCTCGGCAATACCGTGATGAAAGGCAACGCGAAAAAAGTCCGTCGCCTGTACCACGGCCAGGTCATCGCCGGTTTTGCCGGTGCCACCGCCGACGCCTTTACCCTCTTCGAACGTTTCGAAGGCCAGCTTGAAAAACATCAGGGCCACCTGGTACGCGCCGCTGTCGAACTCGCCAAAGAATGGCGCACCGACCGCTCCCTGAGCCGCCTCGAAGCCATGCTCGCGGTCGCCAACAAAGACGCTTCCTTGATCATCACCGGCAACGGTGACGTGGTCGAACCCGAAGATGGCCTGATCGCCATGGGTTCCGGCGGCGCCTATGCGCAAGCCGCGGCCAGCGCGCTGCTGAAAAAGACTGACCTGTCGGCCCGCGAAATCGTCGAGACCGCTCTCGGCATCGCCGGCGACATCTGTGTATTCACCAACCACACTCAGACCATTGAGGAGCAGGATCTCGCTGAATAAGCCTGACGCGGCCCTGTGCCACGGCTTGTTTCTGCTTGAGGACCGTCAATTATTATGTCCATGACTCCCCGCGAAATCGTCCACGAACTCAACCGCCACATCATCGGCCAGGACGATGCCAAGCGCGCCGTCGCGATTGCCTTGCGCAACCGCTGGCGCCGCATGCAGCTGCCTGAAGAGCTGCGTGTTGAAGTGACCCCGAAAAACATCCTGATGATCGGCCCGACCGGTGTCGGTAAAACCGAGATCGCCCGTCGTCTGGCGAAACTGGCCAACGCGCCGTTCATCAAGGTCGAAGCGACCAAGTTCACCGAAGTCGGCTACGTCGGCCGTGACGTCGAATCGATCATCCGTGATCTGGCCGACGCCGCGATCAAGATGCTCCGTGAGCAGGAAATGACCCGCGTTCGCCATCGCGCCGAAGACGCTGCCGAGGATCGCATCCTCGACGCACTGCTGCCGCCGGCCCGCATGGGCTTCAGCAATGAAGAAGCGCCAAGCAGCGATTCCAACACCCGTCAGCTGTTCCGCAAGCGCCTGCGCGAAGGTCAGCTGGATGACAAGGAAATCGAAATCGAAGTCGCCGAAGTGGCCGGCATCGAGATCGCCACGCCGCCCGGCATGGAAGAGATGACCAACCAGTTGCAGTCCTTGTTCGCCAACATGGGCAAGGGCAAGAAGAAAGCGCGCAAGCTCAAGGTCAAAGAAGCGCTGAAACTGGTGCGCGACGAAGAAGCCGGGCGTCTGGTCAACGAAGAAGAGCTGAAAGCCAAGGCGCTGGAAGCGGTTGAACAGCACGGCATCGTGTTCATCGACGAAATCGACAAAGTCGCCAAGCGCGGCAACGTTGGCGGCGCTGATGTGTCCCGTGAAGGCGTACAGCGCGACCTGCTGCCGCTGATCGAAGGCTGCACTGTCAACACCAAACTGGGCATGGTCAAAACCGACCACATCCTGTTCATCGCCTCCGGTGCGTTCCACCTTAGCAAGCCGAGCGATCTGGTGCCTGAGCTGCAAGGTCGTCTGCCGATCCGCGTTGAACTGAAAGCGCTGAGCCCGTCGGACTTCGAACGCATCCTCAGCGAACCGCACGCCTCGCTCACCGAGCAATACTGCGCGCTGCTGAAAACCGAAGGCCTGAACATCCAGTTCCAGCCCGAAGGCATCAAGCGTCTGGCGGAGATCGCATGGCAGGTCAACGAGAAGACCGAGAACATCGGTGCCCGTCGTCTGCACACGCTGCTTGAGCGTTTGCTCGAAGAGGTGTCGTTCAGTGCCGGCGATCTGGCCAGCACCCACGATGAGAAGCCGATTCTGATTGACGCCGAATACGTCAACAGCCACCTCGGCGAATTGGCGCAGAACGAAGACCTGTCCCGCTACATTCTGTAGAGCGGCAAGCTCCAAGCTGCAAGCGACAAGCTGCGGGCTGAGTTAAGCTTGCAGCTTGTTGCTTGTAGCTCAGGGCTGTTTTTATGATTCCCACCGACATCAAACTGCACAAAGCCTCGAAAACCCTGACGCTCACTTACGCGTCCGGCGAGGAATACACCCTGCCCGCCGAATTCCTGCGCGTGCACTCCCCCTCCGCCGAGGTCCAGGGCCACGGCAAACCGATTCTGCAATTCGGCAAGATCAACGTCAGTCTGAGCAAACTGGAACCGGCCGGTCACTACGCACTGAAACTGACCTTCGACGACGGTCACGACAGCGGCTTGTTCACTTGGGAATATCTCTACGAGCTGGGGCGACGCTATGACGCACTCTGGGCCGATTATCTGGCCGAGCTCAAAGCCGCCGGAAAAACCCGCGATCCGAACGAGTCGATCGTCAAGCTGATGCTCTAGTCCGAGCCTTGCGCTCATTAGAGGGCATTTTCTAAATTCATCTGTTTGAATGCTCCGCTGTATGGCCGAGGATCGGCCTGCTTGCGAAAAAAATTAAACTCGGGTAACCAATGGAGCTGGCAAGTTCCCTGCAGTGCTCTACGACTGTAAAGCAGCTATGCAGAATTAACGGTCACCCGAGCAGTAGTACCTGGCATTGGCTGTGGAACTGCACAGCAGAAAACCGGGTACTCGTCTCAGGACAATGGAGCGTCGTAGATGAGTAACAAGAATAACGATGACCTGAAGTACCAAGCCTCGGAAAACACCCTGGGGCTTAATCCCGTCGTTGGGCTACGCGGAAAGGATCTGCTGGCCTCTGCTCGTATGGTGCTGAAACAGGCCATCAAACAACCGATCCATAGCGTCAGGCACGTCACCCATTTCGGCCTCGAACTGAAGAACGTGTTGTTTGGTAAATCCGAACTGCAACCGGCTGGCGATGACCGTCGCTTCGCCGATCCTGCGTGGAGCCAGAACCCGCTCTACAAACGTTATCTGCAAACTTACCTGGCGTGGCGCAAGGAACTCCACGCCTGGATCGATGACAGCAGCCTGTCACCCAAAGACATCGCGCGCGGTCACTTCGTCATCAACCTGATGACCGAAGCCATGGCCCCGACCAACACTGCCGCCAACCCGGCAGCGGTGAAACGCTTCTTCGAAACCGGCGGCAAAAGCCTGCTCGACGGCCTCTCCCATCTGGCCAAGGATCTGGTACATAACGGCGGCATGCCGAGCCAGGTCAACATGGGCGCGTTCGAAGTCGGCAAGAGCCTCGGTGTCACCGAAGGCGCGGTGGTGTTTCGCAACGACGTGCTGGAGCTGATCCAGTACAAGCCGATCACCGAGCAAGTCCACGAGCGTCCATTGCTGGTGGTGCCGCCGCAGATCAACAAGTTCTACGTATTCGACTTGAGCCCGGACAAGAGTCTGGCGCGCTTCTGCCTGCGCAATAACGTGCAGACGTTCATCGTCAGCTGGCGCAACCCGACCAAGGCGCAGCGCGAGTGGGGCCTGTCGACCTATATCGATGCGCTGAAAGAAGCCGTCGACGTGGTCACCGCAATCACCGGCAGCAAAGACGTGAACATGCTCGGCGCCTGCTCCGGTGGCATCACCTGCACCGCCCTGCTCGGCCACTACGCGGCGATCGGCGAGAAGAAGGTCAATGCCCTCACGCTGCTGGTCAGCGTGCTCGACACGACGCTGGACAGCGACGTCGCCCTGTTCGTCGACGAGCAGACCCTGGAAACCGCCAAGCGCCATTCGTATCAGGCCGGCGTGCTCGAAGGCAAAGACATGGCCAAGGTCTTCGCGTGGATGCGTCCCAACGATCTGATCTGGAACTACTGGGTCAACAACTACCTGCTCGGCAACGAGCCGCCGGTGTTCGACATCCTGTTCTGGAACAACGACACCACACGCTTGCCCGCCGCGTTCCACGGTGACCTGATCGAGATGTTCAAAAACAACCCACTGATCCGCCCGAATGCACTGGAAGTGTGCGGCACACCGATCGACCTCAAGCAGGTCACGGCCGACATCTTCTCGCTGGCCGGCACCAACGACCACATCACGCCGTGGAAGTCCTGCTACAAGTCGGCGCAGTTGTTCGGTGGCAAGGTGGAATTCGTGTTGTCGAGCAGCGGGCATATCCAGAGCATTCTGAACCCGCCGGGCAACCCGAAATCGCGTTACATGACCGGCGAAGAAATGGCCGCGAATGCCGATGAGTGGCAAGAGAACTCGACGAAGCACACCGATTCCTGGTGGCTGTACTGGCAGGCGTGGCAGGCCGAGCGCTCGGGCAATCTGAAAAAGGCCCCGCTGAAACTGGGCAACAAGGCGTATCCGGCGGGTGAAGCATCGCCGGGCACTTACGTACATGAAAGATAGCGGCAAGCCACAAGCTACAAGCCGCAAGCTGAGCAGGTTCTGCTTGAAGCTTGCGGCTTGTGGCTGCTCCACTCTAATTCCAAGGGCCTGAAGCATGCCGCAACCGTTCATATTCCGTACCGTCGATCTGGATGGCCAGACCCTCCGCACGGCGGTACGCCCCGGCAAGCCTCACTTGACGCCCTTGCTGATTTTCAACGGCATCGGCGCCAACCTGGAGCTGGTGTTTCCGTTTGTCGCGGCGCTGGACCCAGATCTGGAAGTGATCGCCTTCGACGTGCCCGGTGTCGGCGGTTCCTCGACGCCGAATCGGCCGTACCGCTTTCCCGGGCTGGCCAAGCTGACCTCGAGGATGCTCGATTACCTCGACTACGGTCAGGTCAATGTCATCGGCGTGTCGTGGGGCGGCGCACTGGCGCAGCAGTTCGCCTACGACTACCCGGAGCGCTGCAAGAAACTGGTGCTGGCGGCGACCGCGGCCGGTGCCGTGATGGTGCCGGGCAAACCGAAAGTGCTGTGGATGATGGCCAGTCCGCGGCGCTACATTCAGCCGTCCCACGTGATCCGTATCGCCCCGCTGATCTACGGCGGCTCGTTCCGTCGCGACCCGACCCTGGCGGCCAGCCACGCGGCGAAAGTCCGTTCGGCGGGCAAGCTCGGTTACTACTGGCAGCTGTTTGCAGGCCTCGGCTGGACCAGCATTCACTGGCTGCACAAGATCCATCAGCCAACCCTGGTGCTGGCCGGTGACGACGATCCGCTGATCCCGCTGATCAACATGCGCATGCTCGCCTGGCGCATTCCCAACGCCCAACTGCACATCATCGACGACGGTCATCTGTTCCTGATTACCCGCGCCGAAGCGGTGGCGCCGATCATCATGAAGTTTCTCCAGGAGGAACGTCAGCGCGCGGTGATGCATCCGCATCCGACACCGCTCGGCGGTTAACATCGGCGGCAGGCTTTATGCAGGCCTTTGGCAAAGAGTGCGTGGCAGGACGCCGCGCAGGCAGCAACCCGCAACAGCGTCTATGGTGTTCTGGTTCGGTGAGTTTGTTTTTGGCCTGAAGACGAAGGAGTGTTGAGTCATGCGCGACAAACCAGCGACGGGCGTAGTGCCCAGCCCCGCCGTGTTCATCAACGCACAAAGTGCGATTACCGGCCTGCGTGGGCGGGATCTGATCTCGACCTTGCGCAGCGTGGCGGCTCACGGTTTGCGCAACCCGATCCACAGTGCGAAGCACGCCTTGAAACTTGGCGGCCAATTGGGCCGCGTGCTACTCGGCGAAACCCTGCACCCGACCAATCCGAACGACAGCCGTTTCGCTGACCCGGCGTGGAGCCTCAATCCGTTCTACCGGCGCAGCCTGCAGGCGTATCTGGCCTGGCAGAAACAGGTCAAAAGCTGGATCGATGAAAGCAACATGAACGATGACGATCGCGCCCGCGCGCACTTCGCCTTCACCTTGTTCAACGACGCTGTGGCGCCATCGAACACCTTGCTCAACCCGCTGGCGGTCAAGGAGCTGTTCAACTCCGGCGGGCACAGCCTGGTGCGCGGCCTCAGTCATTTGTTCGATGATCTGCTGCACAACGACGGGTTGCCCCGTCAGGTGACCAAACAGGCTTTCGAGGTCGGCAAGACCGTCGCCACCACCACCGGTTCGGTGGTGTTCCGCAACGATCTGCTTGAGCTGATCCAGTACCGACCGATGAGCGAAAAGCAGTACGCCAAGCCGCTGCTAGTGGTGCCGCCGCAAATCAACAAGTACTACATTTTCGACCTGAGCCCGCACAACAGTTTCGTCCAGTACGCGCTGAAAAACGGTCTGCAGACCTTCATGATCAGTTGGCGCAACCCGGATGTGCGCCATCGCGAATGGGGCCTGTCGACTTACGTCGAGGCGGTGGAAGAAGCGATGAACATCTGCCGGACGATCACCGGCGCCCGCGAAGTCAACCTGATGGGCGCCTGCGCCGGTGGCCTGACCATCGCCGCCCTGCAAGGCCATTTACAGGCCAAGCGGCAACTGCGGCGGGTTTCCAGCGCGACTTATCTGGTGAGCCTGCTCGACAGCCAGATCGAAACCCCGGCCACGCTATTCGCCGATGAACAGACCCTTGAAGCCGCCAAGCGCCGTTCCTATCAGAAAGGTGTGCTCGACGGTCGCGACATGGCCAGGATCTTCGCCTGGATGCGCCCCAATGATTTGATCTGGAGTTACTTCGTCAACAACTACCTGTTGGGCAAAGAGCCGCCGGCCTTCGATATTCTCTACTGGAACAACGACAACACGCGCCTGCCAGCGGCATTTCACGGTGACTTGCTGGACTTCTTCAAGCACAACCCGCTGACTCATCCGGGTGGGTTGGAAGTGTGCGGCACGCCGATCGACCTGCAAAAAGTCACCGTCGACAGCTTCAGTGTCGCCGGTATGAACGACCACATCACGCCATGGGATGCGGTGTATCGCTCGACCTTGCTGCTCGGTGGCGAGCGGCGCTTTGTGCTGTCCAACAGCGGCCATGTGCAGAGCATCCTCAACCCGCCGAGCAACGCTAAAGCCGCGTACGTCGAGAACGCCAAGATGAGCAGCGACCCGCGCGCCTGGTACTACGACGGCAAGCATGTCGACGGCAGTTGGTGGCCGCAGTGGCTGGAGTGGATACAGCAACGCTCCGGCGCCCAGCACGAAACCTCGTTCACCCTCGGCAACCCGAACTATCCACCGATGGAGGCAGCGCCCGGTACTTACGTGCGTGTGCGTTGACGCTTAACCGAACTTTTCTAAGAAGACTGGATGAAAACCCGCGACCGGATTCTCGAATGTGCTTTGCAACTGTTCAACGAAAAGGGCGAGCCGAACGTCTCCACCATGGAGGTGGCCAACGAAATGGGCATCAGCCCCGGCAACCTCTACTACCACTTCCATGGCAAGGAGCCGCTGATTCTCGGGTTGTTCGAACGCTTCCAGAATGAACTGGCACCACTGCTCGATCCACCCTCGGATGTGGAACTGGCGCCGGAGGATTACTGGCTGTTTTTGCATTTGATTGTGGAGCGGCTGGCGCAGTACCGCTTCCTGTTTCAGGACCTGTCGAACCTCGCCGGGCGCTTGCCGAAACTGGCCAAGGGCATTCGTCATCTGCTCAATGCGCTGAAGCGCACGCTGGCGTCGTTGTTGGCGCGATTGAAGGCTGCGGGGCAGTTGGTCAGTGATACGCAGGCGTTGGGGCAGTTGGTGGAGCAGATCACCATGACGTTGCTGTTTTCGCTGGATTATCAGCGGATTCTTGATCGCGAAGGCGAAGTTCGTTTGGTCGTGTATCAGATCATGATGCTGGTGGCGCCGCATTTGCTGCCGCCGGTTAAGGTCGCCACGGAGCGGATGGCCCTGCAATACCTTGAAGATCACGACTGAAATCAAAAGCCCCTCACCCTAGCCCTCTCCCGGAGGGAGAGGGGACTGATTGGGGGGTTGCTCAAGAGTTACGCTGACCTGATCGTGCTTTACCGAATCCATAATCGACTCGATCGTTCAGGTCGACGTACGACGCAAGACACCTCGGTCGGCTCCCTCTCCCTCCGGGAGAGGGCTGGGGTGAGGGTAAGCTTTTAAAAAACACAAACAAAAACGCCCGACCTTCACAGGCCGGGCGTTTTGTTTTGCCCTGAAGAATCAGGACTGACTGGTTGGCGTCGACGGGGTCGATGCAGCAGTCGGGGTTGCCGCCGGAGTCGGTGCGGCGGCGGAGTTCGACGCGCTGACCGGAGCTGCCGGGGTGGCAGGTTTGGCTGCAGCAGGTGCTGCTGGCTTCGGCGCTGCGGCTTTCGGCGCGGCCGGTTTTTTCACCGCTGGTTTCTTCGCGGCTGCCGGTTTGGCCGCAGGCTTGGCAGCCGGCTTGGCGGCAGCGGTTTTCGCTGCAGGCTTGGCGGCTGGTTTCGCTGCAGTTTTGGCTGCAGTTTTGGCTGCAGGCTTAGCGGCCGGTTTGGCTGCGGTTTTGGCGGCAACAGGTTTGGCGGCTGCTTTGGCTGCTGGCTTGGCGGCAGCGGTTTTGGCTGCTGGCTTGGCCGCTGCTTTTACCGCTGGTTTAGCGGCAGCTTTAGCCAATGGCTTGGCAGCGGATTTTGCCGCTGGTTTGGCCGCTGCGGTTTTCGCCGCCGGTTTTGCCGCAGCGGTTTTCGCCGCTACAGGCTGAGCCTTCAGACCGGTAAGTTTTTCGATCTGTTTGGTCAGCGTGTCGACCTTGCTGTTAAGTGCCTTGACCTCATTGCGGCTCGGTACACCGAGGCGCGAAATCGCGCTGTTCAGGCGCTTGTCGAAAGCCCCTTCCAGCTCGTCCCACTTGCCCAGTGCGCGATCTTTCACGCCGCTGATGCGCGACTTGGCCGAAGAAGCGGAGTCCTTGGCGGCATCGACTTTTTTGCCGACTGCGGACTTGGTGAGCTTCTCGGCTTTCTCGCCGTCTTTGACCAATGTATCGAAGAGCTTGCTGCCGTCAGTGTCGATCTTCGAGTACACGCCTAAACCAGCCAGCCAGATTTTGCGGGAGTAGTCTTCGACTTTCCCGATCCACGAGCTGCCTTCTTTATCGGTGTTCTTTTTACCAGCCATCCCGTTCTCCTTAAGATTTACGCGCGACGCGTTCGAGCAATGCCGTCAGCTCATCGAGCTTAGCAGAGAGTGTCTCAACGTCATGTTTAGACGGAATGCCGATACGATTCAAGGCGCTTGCTACGCGGGAGTCGAACGCCTTCTCGACCTTGTCGAGCTGAACTTCGACGCGACCTTTGAAAGAACTCACTTCACCCTTGGCTTCATCGATCTCGGCGTTGGCCGCTTCGAGTTTTTCGGTGACGGCTTTTTTGCCTTTCTTTTCAACAGTTTGACCAGCCTTGATCAACTCTTGAAAGTACTCGCTGCCCTCTTGGCCGACCTTGGCGTAGGCACCCAGGCCTGCCAGCCAGATCTTGCGGGCATAGGATTTGACGTCGCTCAGAGCAGTTGTCGAAGCGTCGATTTTTTTCTTCAAAATTACTTTGGCCATGGTGCACCTCACGCGCAGAAGGTTTGAGGAACTGCCCGCGAAAGTGTCGGGCTCAGGCACAAAGTAGGCAGAAAAATTAGAAACGGCACCCTAACAACTGACATAAACAGCAGGAGCACCACAGAACAAATGTAGGAGTGAGCCTGCTCGCGATAGCGGTCTGTCAATCAACATTCCAGTGACTGACAGACCGCTATCGCGAGCAGGCTCACTCCTACAGGGGATCGCGTTTCAAGCGGGAATCAGACCAACGCTTTATCGAGGGCCTTCTCGATCTCGGCTTTGATCATGCCGCTCATGGCCGACATCATGATGCCCAGTTCCACATCGACCTTGATCGAATCGTCCGCCACATGCACCGCGCCTTTCACGCCCGAGCGCTTGAGGTTCAGGGTGTCGCCGGACCATTGCGGCTCCAGGCCATATTGCTCGGAGAGTTTTTGCGCCAGTTTGTCGGCCTTCTCGCGGGCGGCTTCCTTACCCAGGTTGTGGGCACGCTCAACACTGATTTTGGCCATTGCATGACTCCTGATTTTTAAATGTATGTCGGTAAATCTTGACCGCCGCTGCGGCAAATCGTCCCGAAGGTTGCCCATCTTACCTTTAGCCATTCCAAGACAAAGCATGGCTTGGGGATTAGAATGTCGCGCATTCTCTTTTGGTGACAGCGATATGACTGATCAGCGCAAAGGCAGCGATGCCGAACCCACCACTCACTTCGGCTTCAAAAACGTTCCGGAAAGCCAGAAAGCGGAAAAAGTCGCTGAGGTTTTCCACTCGGTAGCCGCCAAGTACGACCTGATGAACGACCTTCTGTCGGGCGGCATGCACCGTCTGTGGAAGCGTTTCGCGATCGAACTGTCGGGCGTGCGCAGCGGTAACCGTGTGCTGGACATCGCCGGCGGTACCGGTGACCTGACCAAAAAGTTCTCGCACCTGGTCGGCCCGACCGGTCAGGTGGTCTTGGCTGACATCAACGAATCGATGCTCAAGGTCGGTCGTGACCGCCTGCTGGATCTGGGTGTCGCCGGCAACGTCGAATTCGTTCAGGCGGACGCGGAAAAACTGCCGTTCCCGGACAACCATTTCGACTGCGTGACCATCGCCTTCGGCCTGCGCAACGTGACGCACAAAGAAGACGCCCTGCGCTCAATGCTGCGCGTGCTCAAGCCTGGCGGTCGCCTGCTGGTGCTGGAATTCTCCAAGCCGACCAACGCGCTGATGTCGAAAGCCTACGACGCTTACTCGTTCGCCTTCATGCCGCTGATGGGCAAGCTGATCACCAATGACTCGGAAAGCTATCGCTACCTGGCCGAATCGATCCGCATGCACCCGAATCAGGAAACCCTGAAGTCGATGATGGTCGACGCCGGTTTTGACCGCGTGACCTATCACAACATGACCGCAGGCATCGTCGCCCTGCACCGTGGCATCAAGCCCTGATGTTGCTCACCGGGCTGCTCGCCAGCGTTGAACTCGGCCTCAACCGGGTGCTGCGTCTCGACAGCACGGCGCTGCCGCGGCTGGCGCATTTGACCGGCAAGGTAATTGCTGTCGACTGCCGCAGCCCGGCGCTGCAACTGTTCATATTGCCGAGCGACGAAGGTTTGATGCTGGCCTCGCACTGGGAAACCGCTGTCGACTGCACCCTGCGTGCCCCGGCCTCGAGCCTGATCAAACTGGCCGTGAGCAAAGACAAGACCGCGGTGTTGCATGCCCCGGAAGTCGAGCTCGATGGCGACAGCGGTGTGCTGCTGGAGCTGGCCGGTGTGCTGCAGGATCTTGAGCTGGACTGGGAGTACGAACTCTCGCGCTGGCTCGGCCCGGTCGCCACGCAACTGGTCGGTGGCCATCTGCGCAGCCGCGCGCGCTGGTATCAACAAGGATTTGCCAGCCTCAACCAGAACCTCGCCGAATACCTCGCCGAAGAATCGCGCACCCTCGTCGGGCAGCGCGAAGCCGAAGCGCGGTTCAGCGAACTGGACCGGATCAAACTTGATCTGGAACGTCTCGAGGCGCGTTTCGAGCGCCTTTCCCGATTCCTCGACCCAAGCGATAACGCATGAAGCTGCTCGCCGTCCGCCGTCTGCTGCGCATCCAGCGCGTCGTGATCCGCTACCGCCTCGATGACCTGCTGTTCGATCTGCCGTTGCCGTGGTTCCTTCTGGCGCTGCGCTATGTGCTGCCGTGGCGCTGGTTCCCGCGCAAGCCGCTGGATCTGAGTCGGGGTGCGCGTTTGCGCCTGGCGTTGCAGGATCTCGGGCCGATTTTCATCAAGTTCGGGCAGATTCTTTCGACCCGCCGCGACCTGCTGCCGGAAGACATCGCCGATGAGCTGATGCTGTTGCAGGACCGCGTGCCGCCGTTCGACTCGCAACTGTCGATCAAGCTGATCGAAGAACAGCTGGGCAAGAAGATCAGCGACGTGTTCAGCCGTTTCGACGTCGAACCGCTGGCCTCGGCCTCGGTGGCGCAAGTGCATGCCGCGCAGTTGAAAACCGGCGAAGAAGTCGTGGTCAAAGTGATCCGCCCGGGCCTGAAGCCGATCATCGCGCAGGATCTGGCGTGGCTGTTCATCCTCGCCCGCGCCGCCGAAAAGCTCTCGGCCGACGCGCGTCTGCTGCACCCGGTCGACGTGGTGCAGGACTACGAAAAAACCATCTACGACGAATTGGATCTGCTGCGCGAAGCGGCCAACGCCAGCCAGTTGAAGCGCAACTTCGAAGGCTCGCCGCTGCTCTACGTGCCGCAAGTCTATTGGGACTGGTGCCGGCCGAAAGTGCTGGTGATGGAGCGTATCTACGGCATTCAGGTGACGGATCTGGCGACCCTCGCCGACCAGCGCACCGACATGAAAATGCTCGCCGAACGCGGCGTGGAGATCTTCTTCACTCAGGTGTTCCGCGACAGTTTCTTCCATGCCGACATGCATCCCGGCAACATCTTCGTCAGCACCGTCAATCCGTGGAGCCCGCAATACATTGCGATCGACTGCGGCATCGTCGGCAGCCTGACCCCGGAAGACCAGGATTATCTGGCGCGCAACCTGTTCGCCTTCTTCAAGCGTGATTACCGCCGCGTGGCGCAATTGCACATCGACTCGGGCTGGGTGCCGGCAGAAACCAAACTCAACGAATTCGAAGCGGCGATCCGCACCGTGTGCGAGCCGATCTTCGAAAAACCGTTAAAAGATATTTCATTTGGCCAGGTGCTGATGCGCCTGTTCCAGACCGCACGGCGCTTCAACATGGAAGTGCAGCCGCAACTGGTGCTGCTGCAAAAGACCCTGCTGAACATCGAAGGCCTCGGCCGTCAGCTGTACCCGGATCTGGATCTGTGGAACACCGCGCAGCCGTTTCTCGAACGCTGGATGCGCGAGCGCGTCAGCCCGAAAGCCTTGCTCGGCAACGTGCAGAGCCAGTTCGAACAACTGCCGCACCTGGCGAATATGGCCCGCGATCTGCTCGAACGCATGTCCCAGCCACACGCTTACGACCCGCCGCCACCGTGGCATAAACGCAAGGACGACTGGTTCCTGCGCCTGCTCGGTTGCGCGCATCTGGCCGGCGGGGTGATCCTCGCCCTCGGTGGCCCGCTGCACGAATTGGGGCATTGGCCGGCGGGAATCATGGTGGCAGTCGGCTTGTATCTGGTCGTTCGCCGATAGCACGAATCAGCTGCAAGTTATAAGCTGCGAGCTGCAAGCCTGACGTTACAGGAACACCGCAATCTGCTTTTACTTGCAGCTTGAAGCTCAACGCTCGTAGCTGCGTTTCGGGAATTGAAGATGAAAAACTGGCTGGACGAGATCAAGTGGGACGCTGATGGCCTGGTGCCAGCGATTGCCCAGGATCACAAGACCGGACGCGTGCTGATGATGGCCTGGATGAACCGCGAAGCGCTCGAACTGACCGCTGCGGAAAACCGTGCAATCTACTGGTCACGTTCCCGTGGCAAGCTGTGGCGCAAGGGCGAAGAGTCCGGCCATGTACAGACCTTGCATGAGATGCGTCTGGACTGTGACGCCGACGTGATCATCCTGATGGTTGAACAGATCGGCGACATCGCTTGCCATACCGGCCGTCAAAGCTGCTTTTACCGTGTCTTCGAAAACGGCGACTGGAAAACCGTCGACCCGGTTCTGAAAGACCCGCACGCTATCTATTCCGCAGGACACAAACATGAGTGACACCCTGACCCGCCTGGCCGAAGTGCTCGAAGAGCGCAAAGGCGCAGCCGCCGACAGCTCGTATGTGGCTAGTCTGTATCACAAGGGTTTGAACAAGATTCTGGAGAAAGTCGGCGAAGAGTCGGTCGAAACCATTATTGCCGCCAAGGATGCCGCCATCAGCGGCGACTGCAGCGACGTGATCTACGAGACCGCTGACCTGTGGTTCCACAGCATGGTCATGCTCGCCCAACTGGGGCAGCATCCGCAGGCCGTGCTGGATGAACTGGATCGCCGCTTCGGTCTGTCCGGACACGTCGAGAAAGCCTCGCGTCCGTCCGCCTGAACAACTTTTAGAGAGGAACAGCAACATGGGCATTTTTGACTGGAAACACTGGATCGTCATTCTGGTTGTTGTGGTGCTGGTGTTTGGCACCAAGAAACTGAAAAACCTCGGCACCGACGTTGGCGAGTCGATCAAGGGCTTCCGCAAAGCCATGAACGACGATGAAAAACCGGCCGCTGATCCAACCGTGACGCCTGCACAGCCAGTGCCACCGGTGCAGCCGCAAGCCACCGCTCAGGCCAACCCGCCGCACACCATCGACGTGCAGGCGCAGAAAGTCGAAGAGCCGATCCGCAAAGACGTGTGAGCACTGACTAATGTTTGGTATCAGCTTCTCTGAACTGCTGCTTGTCGGCCTCGTGGCCCTGCTGGTGCTGGGCCCCGAGCGTTTGCCGGGGGCTGCACGCACCGCTGGCCTGTGGGTCGGGCGGCTGAAGCGCAGCTTCAACGCGATCAAACAGGAAGTTGAACGTGAAATAGGTGCCGACGAGATCCGTCGGCAACTGCACAACGAGCACATTCTGTCGCTGGAACAAGAGGCGCGGAAGATTTTCACGCCGGTTCAGCAGGAGCCGACGCCGGTTGAGCATGTAGGTCAGCAGACGATTCATGCGCCGACTACGGCCGTTGCTCCTACTGTTGCAACAGCAACAGCAACAGCAACAGCGCCTACTGCCGTTGAAGCGCCGACAGAACCCGCGCCTGCTGCCACAGAAACCTCGGTTGAACACGTATCTCCAACCGCCGCGCCGATCACACCAGCGCCTCATGACCCAACATTACCGCCGCGAGCCCCATGAGCGATCTCCCCGAAAACGACCAGCACATGCCGCTGGTTTCGCACCTCACCGAGTTGCGCACCCGCCTGCTGCGTTGTGTCGCGGCGATCTTCATCATCTTCGCCGGGCTGTTCGCGTTCACCCAGCAGATCTACACCTTCGTCTCGACACCGCTGCGCCAGTACCTGCCGGTCGGCGCGACGATGATCGCCACCGACGTGTCGTCGCCGTTCCTGACGCCGCTGAAGCTGACGATGATGGTCTCGCTATTCCTCGCGATCCCGGTGATTCTGCATCAGATCTGGGGCTTTATCGCGCCGGGCCTGTACAAGCATGAGAAACGCATCGCGGTGCCGTTGCTGGTGTCGAGCATTCTGCTGTTCTATACCGGCATGGCGTTCGCCTATTACTTCGTGTTCCCGCTGATCTTCAAATTCTTCGCCGCAGCCACTCCGGCTGGCGTGGAAATGATGACCGACATCGCCAGTTACCTCGATTTCGTCATGACGCTGTTCTTCGCTTTCGGCGTGGCGTTCGAGATCCCGGTAGCCGTGGTGCTGCTGGTGTGGATCGGCGTGGTCGACGTGGCCTACCTGAAGAAGATCCGCCCGTACGTGATCATCGGCTGCTTTGTGGTCGGCATGATCCTGACGCCGCCGGACATTTTCTCGCAGACCCTGCTGGCCGTGCCGATGTGGATGCTGTTTGAAATCGGCATCCTGTTCGGTGGTTTGATCAGCAAGCGCGAACGCCCGGACGAGAACCCGGCCGACGACCACAACGACCAGCCGCCAGCGACCCAGGCATGAACCTGCTGTTGCTCGAAGAGGCCGACTTCATTGCGGCCGACCGCGTAGTGCTGCGTGATCGACGCCTGACCCATATGCAGGAAGTTCACCGTTCGGAAGTCGGTGACAGCCTGCGCGTCGGCCGCATCAACGGGCTGATGGGTTCGGCTGAATTGCTGCGTCTGGAAGCGGGTGAAGCCGAATTGCGCATCACCCTCGATCAGCCACCACCGGCCAAACTGCCGCTGACCCTGGTACTGGCGCTGCCCCGCCCGAAAATGCTCCGCCGGGTGTTTCAGACCGTGGCGACCATGGGCGTGGCGAAGGTGATTCTGGTCAACAGCTACCGGGTCGAGAAGAGTTTCTGGCAGACGCCGTTTCTTGAGCCTGAGGCGATTCGTGAGCAACTGATCCTCGGCCTCGAACAGGCCCGCGACACCGTGTTGCCGGAAATCATCATCGAGAAACGCTTCAAGCCTTTCGTTGAGGATCGGCTGCCAGCGATTACCGACGGCACCCTCGGTCTGGTCGGCCATCCCGGCAACTTCCCACCGTGCCCGCGCGCGCTCAGCGAACCGGTGACGCTGGCCATCGGTCCTGAAGGCGGCTGGATTCCCTACGAAATCGATCTGCTGGCCAAGTCCGGCCTGCAACCGGTGCAACTCGGCGAGCGCATCCTGCGCGTCGAAACCGCCGTCACCGCCCTGCTCGCCCGGCTCTTCTGATTCTGCGCACCGGATAAATGGTGTTACAGATTGCCATCATTCGGCCGATACCCTCTCCATAAGTCCAATTAGTGGTCCGAAGGGAGTGGTCGCATGTACCGTTGGTTAGCCGAGAGTCTTGGAAACGTCAGCGTCAAACGCAAGCTGGGCATCGGTTTCGGCTTGGTGCTGTTGCTGACACTGTTGATCACCTTCACCGGCTGGACCGGCATGAGCGGCATCATCAGCCGCGGTGACAAACTCGGCTTTATCTCCAGCCTCAACGAGCTGACCAAGGACCTGCGCCTGGCGCGTCTGGACTACGAAGCGCGCCGTGGCGAGCAAGGCCCGGGCGTGGTCAACGACCTGCTCGGCAAACTCGACAGCGGCCTGCAAACCGCACGCAGCCTGATTGAACAGCCGGCCGATGCGGCGATGGTCGATCAACAACTGGCCGCCGTTGCCGAATACAAACGCGCCTTTGCCGACATGACCCAAGCCACCGTGCAGCGCGAAGACGCCCGCAGCAAGCTTGGCGCCAGTGCCGACAACGCCGTGGCGAAAGTCGCGGAAGTGGAAAAATCCATGCTGGCGGGTGACAGCGTTGCGCAATTCAACAGCGTGATCGAGCTGAGCAAACTGCTGCAGCAAGCACGCTACCAAGTGCGCGGCTACACCTACAGCGGCAAGGCTGAGGCCGAGCAACCGGCGCTCGACGCCATCGACAACGCCCTGAAAAACCTCGACAGCCTGCCGGCCAAACTGCCGGAACAGCACATCGCCAACCTGCAACAGGCGACTGACTCGATCAAAGCCTATCGCGCAGCGGTCGCTCAGTTCCGCGATTCGCAGGTCAACAACGCCAAGGCCGCCGCGCGCATGTCGACGCAGGGCGACACCCTCATCGACGTCAGCAAGAAACTCACTGAATCGCAAACCGTGGTGCGCGACACCGATGCCGCGCATGCCAAGAACATGCTGATCATCGCCACCTTACTGGCTGTGGCGTTCGGTCTGCTGGCCGCTTGGGCGATCACTCGCCAGATCATCATCCCGCTGAACCAGACCCTGAAAGTTGCCGAACGCGTGGCCGCTGGCGACCTGACCCACAACCTGGTGTCCCTGCGCCGCGATGAACTTGGCCAACTGCAACGCTCGATGCAGAGCATGACCCAAGGCCTGCGTGAACTGGTCGGCGGGATCAGCGATGGCGTCACCCAAATCGCCAGCGCCGCTGAAGAACTGTCGGCGGTGACCGAGCAGACCAGCGCCGGGGTCAACAATCAGAAAATCGAGACCGATCAGGTCGCCACCGCCATGAACGAAATGGCCGCCACCGTGCAGGAAGTTGCGCGCAACGCCGAGGAAGCGTCTGAAGCCGCCGTCGCCGCCGACCAGCAAGCGCGCGAAGGCGACAAAGTCGTCGGCGAAGCGATCGCGCAGATCGAGCGTCTGGCCGTTGAAGTTGGTCACTCCACCGAAGCCATGGGCGAGCTCAAGCGCGAGAGCGACAAGATCGGCAGCGTCCTCGACGTGATCAAATCCGTGGCCCAGCAAACCAACCTGCTGGCCCTCAACGCCGCCATCGAGGCCGCGCGTGCCGGTGAAGCCGGCCGCGGTTTCGCCGTGGTAGCCGATGAAGTGCGCAGCCTCGCGCAACGCACGCAGAAGTCCACCGAAGAGATCGAAGAGCTGATCGTCGGCCTGCAGAACGGCACCCAGCAAGTGGCAACGATCATGGACAACAGCCGCACCCTCACCGACAGCAGCGTTGAGCTGACCCGTCGTGCCGGTGGTTCGCTGGAAAGCATCACCCGCACCGTTTCGGCAATTCAGGCGATGAACCAGCAGATTGCCGCAGCGGCCGAGCAGCAGAGCGCGGTGGCTGAAGAGATCAACCGTAGCGTGCTGAATGTGCGGGACGTGTCGGATCAGACCTCGGCGGCGAGTGAAGAGACGGCGGCGTCCAGCGTCGAGCTGGCGCGACTGGGGACGCATCTGCAGATGCTGGTGGGTCGCTTCAAGGTTTGAGGTGATTCATCCACCTCGGTTCACTGTGAACCGAGGTGATGCTATCGCGAGCAGGCTCACTCCTACAGGTTTTGCGGTGTTCACACCTTTTGTGCAACAACACAAAACCACTGTAGGAGTGAGCCTGCTCGCGATTAGCGCCCCCCAAGGCCGCCGCTTTTAGAGGACCTGACGCAAGAAGGCCTGCGCACGCGGATCCTTCGGCGCATCAAAGAACTCTGCCGGCGCAGCATCTTCCAGCAGTTTGCCGTGATCGAAAAACAACACCCGATCCGCCACTTCCCGGGCGAAACCCATCTCGTGGGTCACGCAAACCATGGTCATGCCTTCCACGGCCAGGTTCTTCATCACGTCCAGCACTTCGCCGACCATTTCCGGGTCGAGCGCCGACGTCGGCTCATCGAACAACATCACCTTTGGCTCCATCGCCAGCGCCCGGGCAATCGCCACGCGCTGTTGCTGACCGCCCGACAGGCGTGAGGGAAACTCGTTGGCCTTCTGTGCAATGCCGACCTTTTTCAGCAATTCCATCGCCTTGGCTTCGCGCTCTTTCTTGCCGCGCTTGCGCACGACTTTTTGCGCCAGACAGAGGTTTTCCAGCACGGTCATGTGCGGGAACAGGTTGAAATGCTGGAAGACCATGCCGACTTCGCGGCGGTAGGCGTTGACGTCGGTTTTCGGGTCCGCCAGTTGTAGGCCGTCGATGCTCACCGAGCCGGAGTCGAACTCTTCCAGACCATTGAGGCAGCGCAGGAAGGTCGACTTGCCGGAACCGGACGGGCCGATGACCACCAGCACTTCGCCCTTGGCCACCGTGGTGCTGACGTTATCCACCGCGCGCACCACTTGCCCACGGGTGTCGAAGACTTTTACCAGATCGCGGACTTCAATCACTTTGCGCGAGCCTCCGCTCAAGCCGGCTGGCGATTTTCGACAGCGGCAGGTTGATCAACAGGTACAGGCCGGCGACGCAGAACAGAATCTCGAACGGCGAAAACGAGGTGGTGATGACCTCACGGCCGCTTTTCAGCAGCTCGGTGATGGCGATCACCGACACCAGCGAGGTGTCCTTGACCAGACTGATGAACTGCCCAGCCAAGGGTGGCAGCACGCGTTTCAGCGCCTGCGGCAACACCACGTGACGCATCGACTGACCAGCACTCAGCCCGAGCGAACGCGCCGCTTCGTTCTGGCCACGGGCAATCGATTGCACGCCGGAACGGATGATCTCAGCCACGTAGGCGCCAGTGAACAGCGACAGCGCGGCGATCCCGGCGAATTCGCGGGACAGGTTCATCACCGTGCCGATGAAGAAGTAGAAAATGAAGATCTGCACCAGCAGCGGCGTGCCGCGTACCAGTTCGACATAGATCGTCGAGAGGTCGCGCAGGGTCGGGTTGTTCGACAGACGGCACAGGCCGGTGACCAGACCGATCAACAGACCCAGTACACCCGAAACCACCGACAGCCAAAGCGTCGTCCACAGCCCCCACAACAGCGGCCCTGCCGCCCAATGCCGGGTCACGCCCACGACGTCGCCTTCAGCCACATCGTCGCCCTGAGCGAATTGCAGGCTGTTCTCGTCGACGGTCAGGTGCTGCTCGTCACCGGCGTCATTGCGCAGGGTGACGACAGCGCTACCGGCCTTACGCACCAGCTCAGTGACGGTAGAGATGTCGGTGGCACGCTGGGTTTCTTCCGCCTGATAGGCGAAGTACTGCGGCACGCGGTTCCAGCGCCATTCGTAGGACATCAGCGACGTCGCGTAATACAACGCGCCGGCCAGGCCGACCAGCACCAGCACGGTGAGGACGTGCCAGGGCCATTGGGCTTTTTTCTGTTTCATTGCAGGTTCCGGATTTTGTGTTGCTCTGGAGGGCCTCTCCGCGAGCAGGCTCGCTCCCACAGTGTTTTAGGTGAGCACAAATTTTGTGTTCGGCGCTAAACCTGTGGGAGCGGGCTTGCCCGCGATTGAAGCGACGCGGTCTGGCAGACCGGCGTTATTCCATGTCCTTGAGCCACTCGGTGCTCTTGAACCACTTGTCATGGATGCGATCGTAGGTGCCGTCTTCGTGGATCTGGTGCAGGAAGTTGTTGATGAAGTTGAGGCTGTCGTAGTCACCCTTCTTCAGACCAAACGCCAAAGGCTCGTAGGTGAACGGCTTGTCGAGGAACACCAGTTTGCCGGCACCGACCTTGGTCACCGCAACCACGTTGTAAGGGGCGTCATAGATGAAGGCATCAGCCTTGCCGTTGACCACGTCGAGCACGGCTTCCTGCTCGTTGTCGTAGCCGTGGTACTTGGCTTTGGAGATCAGCTTCTTGGCGACCATCTCACCGGTGGTGCCGAGCTTGGAGGTGATGCGGTAGTCGGCGGTGTTCAGGTCTTTGTACGACTTGATGGTGCCTTCCAGCTCCTTGCGGATCAGCAGGGTCTGGCCGACCACGATGAACGGTTCACTGAAGTTCAGGCGCAGATTGCGTTCCTGAGTCAGGGTCATGCCGCTGCCGATCATGTCGAACTTGTCGGTCATCAGCGCCGGGATGATGCCGTCGTACCCGGTCGAAACCAGTTCCAGTTTGACGCCCATAGCCTTGGACATGGCTTTGAGGATGTCGACTTCAAAGCCGATGATTTCGCCGCGCTTGTTGGTCATTTCGAACGGCATGTAGGTCGGATCCATACCGACTTTCAGCGTGCCGCGCTTGACCGCGTCATCGATTGCGCCGGCCTGCGCCGCATTGACTGCAACCAGTGCCGTGACGCCGACCAGCAGCATCGACAGATACTTCTTCATCTTCAAGTCCCCAAAACCATTGCGTGTGCGGCGCGAAAACCAACAGAGGCAGGCAAAAAAGCCCGGGTGCGCCAATTCGGGAACGGATGCTAACGCACTCGTTTTTTTGCACAAGGTTTAATGGACGATTTGTTTAACAATCAAGGGCTCCCCCCTCACCCCAGCCCTCTCCCCCAAGGGGGCGAGGGGGAAAGGGAGCAGATCGGGGAATGTTCAAAACTTGAGTTCGACTCGATATCTCAGGTCGGCGTATCTCGAACATCCAACGCGGTCAGTCCCCTCTCCCTTTGGGAGAGGGCTAGGGTGAGGGGCTTTACAGCAGGCAAAAAAAAAACCCCGCAACATCGCGGGGTTTCTTCATCAGGCCGGTTGCGCCTGCAGACTCACCGGTCGCAACGGCAGCAAAGGCGCATGCGGATCGGCTTTCACCGAAGCCCGCCAGGCATCCAGCCACTCGGCATGACCTTCGGCCCAGACCTGCTCATGCAAACGCGCCAAAGCCACAGGATCGCTCAGCAGTTGCAGACGATCATGGTTGTTCAGCCCGGCCGGGCCCACCTTGATCGCGTGACGCACACGTTCCTGACGCAGCCATTCAATCGGCTCGGCCTGACCGTGACGCGAAGTCGCCAGCGAGCACGCCAAAGCGTTCTGCTGAGGATCGACCACCGCACGGACGAAACCGTCGTTGAGGGCGTGGTAACGATTTTCGTGGGTGTACTGATCAGTCGCCAGCAGCGCCTGTGGCGGATTGTATTCCTCAGGGATGAGGAACAGGCTCTCGTCACGGGATTTCAGGCCCAGACCGACACGGCTGGAGATCACCGACACCGGAATCGACAGCATCAGCGAACCGACGATTGGCACCAGCCACCAGAGGAAGCTCGGGTTCAGCCAGATCACCAGCAGCGCCCAGCAGAAACCCAGCAGGGTCTGCGGGCCGTGGCGTTTGACCGCTTCGCTCCACGGTGTCGAGTCGTCGTCACGTTGCGGCGAATTCCAAGTCGCGGCCCAGCCAAGGAATGCGGCCAGCACGAAACGGGTGTGGAAAATCATCCGCACCGGCGCCAGCAGCATGGAGAACAGCATCTCCAGCAGCATCGACAAGGTCACCTTGAACTTGCCGCCGAACTCTTTCGCGCCCTTGGCCCAGATCAGGATGATGCTCAACAGTTTCGGCAGGAACAGCAGCACGATGGTCGTCGAGAACAGCGCGATCGCTTTGTCCGGGTGCCATTGTGGCCACAGCGGATAGAGCTGACGCGGTTCGAGGAAGTACTGCGGCTCCATCAGCGTATTCACCGCCAGCAGCGCGGTCGACAACACCAGAAAGAAGAACCACAACGGCGCCGACAGGTACGACATCACGCCGGTCAGGAACACCGCACGGTGCACCGGGTGCATGCCTTTAACCAGGAACAGACGGAAGTTCATCAGGTTGCCGTGGCACCAGCGACGGTCACGCTTGAGTTCGTCGAGCAGGTTCGGCGGCAGTTCTTCGTAGCTGCCCGGCAAGTCGTAGGCGATCCACACGCCCCAACCGGCACGGCGCATCAGCGCGGCTTCAACGAAGTCGTGAGACAGGATCGCACCGGAGAACGCGCCTTTGCCCGGCAACGGCGCCAGGGCGCAGTGGTCGATAAACGGCTTCATGCGGATGATCGCGTTGTGACCCCAGTAGTGGGATTCACCCAACTGCCAGAAGTGCAGACCGGCCGTAAACAGCGGGCCGTACACGCGGGTCGCAAACTGCTGCATGCGCGCATACAGGGTGTCCATGCCCGATGCACGCGGCGCGGTCTGGATGATGCCGGCATCCGGCGTGGCTTCCATCAAGCGCACCAGACTGGTCAGGCACTCACCGCTCATTACCGAGTCGGCGTCGAGCACGACCATGTACTTGTAGTCACCGCCCCAGCGACGGCAGAAGTCGTCGAGGTTGCCGCTCTTGCGTTTCACGCGACGACGACGGCGGCGATAGAAGATCTTGCCGAAGCCTTTGGCTTCACGGCAGACGTCCAGCCAGGCCTGTTGCTCGGCCACACAGATGTCGGTGTCGTTACTGTCGCTGAGGACGAAGAAGTCGAAGCGATCCAGATCACCGGTGGCAGCCACCGATTCGAACGTAGCACGCAGACCGGCGAACACACGCGGTACGTCTTCGTTGCAGATCGGCATTACCAGCGCGGTACGCGCGTCTTTGGCAATCGGCTCGTTGCCGGCGCTTTTGCCGGAGATACGGTATTTATCGTGACCGGTGAGCAACTCGAGGAAGCCCATCAGTGCGGTCCAGAAACCGGCCGAGACCCAGCAGAACAGAATCCCGAACAGAATCAGGATGCTGGTTTGCAGCGCGTACGGCAGCACTTGCGTGGCGGTTTGCAGCAGCGGCTGATGCAGAACTTCATCCAGATCGACGAACGACCAGCCCTGGTACGGCATGATGCCTTTCATGTACCAGCCGGCAACGATGGTCTGGCCGAGCATCAGCAGCAACAGAATGTAGCGACGGATCGAACCGACGGTGCGCCAGCGCGCGGCCGGCAGGACGTTTTCGTCCTTGGGCGGCTGCGGCGGGTTGGTGCGACCGGTCATGCGGCGCCAGCCACGCACCAGAATATTGGTGCGCCACGGCTCCGGTACGACTTTGGTCCGGCGGATCGGCGGCGTCGCCTTCATGCTGACGCGACCGCTGGCGTCGAGCACCAGCATTTCCGCGTCTTCAAGTTCTTCGGCGGTGCTCAGGATCAGGCGCTTGCCCACCGACGCCTGGGCGGCTTCGGCAGGAGCGTCGAATGTCGAAGACGACAGGCGTTCATGCAACTCGCTGAACGACTGGCAGCCCGCGAGCTCCGCGCGCTGCTCGTCGGTCATCGGCAGATGCGCCAGATACTCGGAGAGAGTTTCTGGCTGTACTTGAGAGTTACTCATCGGCAGGCAACTGATAGCTCCAGGTCTCGGTCAGGACTTCTTCAGTCGGCGCCGATTCCGGTGTGGCTGGGGCCGCGTCCGCAGCGGCTGGCTGCTTGGCGTCTTTATTAGCCTTGTCCTTGGCATCTGCGGCTGGCTTGGCGTCGGCCTGTTTGGCCTCGGCTGCCTTGGCTTCCTTGTCGATTTTCTCTTGCTGCTTGGCGGCAACCTTGTCGGCCTTGGCGACGGACGAGTTGGACGCTGGCACCGATTTCGCCAGATCAGCAGTCACGACTGGCTGAACCAGTGCGGCACGCATCTCGGTCGACTTGCTCGCGTCCTTGATTTTCATCCGCAGGGTCAAGCGCCAGCCCTTGGTTTCCGGGTTGTAGCGCACGCTGTTCTCAACCAGTTCGGCGTTGTCGCCGACACTGACCTGACTGCGCACGTCAGCATCCGGAGTCAGTGCAGCCAGCGATGGACCTTCGAAGTCGACCAGGTAGGCAACGCTGCCATCCGGCTGACGAATCAGGTTCGACTGTTTCACGTCACCGGTCGAACGCAGAGTCTGCGATACCCAGGCGCTGTCCGGCGCGTGAATCGCCGCTTCGTCCATGGTCCAGTGCATGCGGTAAGCGAAGTCCAGTGGCTGGCCCGGCTCCGGCATTTTTTCCGGGCTCCAGAACGCAACGATGTTGTCGTTGGTTTCGTCGGCGGTCGGAATTTCTACCAGATCTACGGTGCCTTTGCCCCACTCGCCCTTCGGCTCGATCCAGGCGCTTGGGCGCTTGTCGTAGCGGTCGTCGAGGTCTTCGTAGTGGCTGAAGTCGCGGCCACGTTGCAGCAGACCGAAACCACGCGGGTTCTCGACGCTGAAGTTGCTTACGGCCAGGTGTTTCGGATTGTTCAGTGGGCGCCAGATCCACTCGCCGTTGCCGGCATGGATCGACAGACCGCTGGAGTCGTGCAGTTCACGACGGTAGTTGAGGACTTTCGACGGCTGGTTGGCGCCGAACAGGAACATGCTGGTCAGCGGCGCGATGCCCAGTTTGCCGACCTTGTCACGCAGGAACATCTGCGCTTTGACGTCGACAATGGTGTCGCTGCCCGGACGCAGGATCAGACGGTAGGCACCGGTGGCGCGCGGCGAATCCAGCAGCGCGAAGATCACCAGATGCTTGTCGCCCGGCTTCGGCTGTTGAATCCAGAACTCGCGGAAACGCGGGAATTCTTCGCCCGACGGCAGCGCGGTATCAATCGCCAGACCACGCGCCGAGAGGCCGTAGGTGTGGCCCTTGCCGACAACGCGGAAGTAACTCGCGCCGAGCATGGTCATGATTTCGTCTTGCTTGTCGGCCTTGTTGATCGGGTAAAGCACACGGAAACCGGCATATCCCAGTTGTTCGGTGGCTTTCGGATCGAATTTCAGATCGCCGAAATCGAAGCGGGTCGGATCATATTTGATCTCTTCGACGGTGTTCGCCGTGATTTCGTTGATTTTCACCGGTGTATCGAAGTGCATACCCTGGTGATAGAAAGACAGTTTGAACGGGGTCTTCTGATCAGCCCACTCAGCCTTTTCGGTGAGGAAGCGGATTTTCTGATAGTCCGCGAATTTCATGTCGCGGAATTCGTTCGGCAGGTTGCTGCGCGGGGCTTCGAATTTCTGCCCGGCCAGCTCTTTGGCCTTGGCCGATACATCGTCAAGATTGAACGCCCAAAGCTGACCGGCGCTGAGCAGGCACAGGAGCGCCGAACCCGCTACCAGGGCACTTCGCATGCGTTTGGCAGACATTTTTGCTGCATTACAGGGACTAACAATCACGAGCAACCCTCGCCGAAAACAGATCAAAAAACCAACGGCTAGCTATCTATATGCCAGGTTGGCGAGCATTGTTCCGACTCCGCTGGGGCAAAATGATTCCCCAATCGGATCCAGACAAGTCTCTACCTAAGTCAAAAATGAACCAGCGAACGCTGATCCCAGTGCGCGCGATTATCTAGTAGCCCGCATGACAACGCATCAGGGGTAACAAAGTATTTATCGCGAAAACACCTTAAAAACAGTCGAAATTTCCTAAAAAGGGTGTTTCAAGCGCTTTCAGGTCTGTAACAAAAAGGTAACCGGGCCATCGTTGACCAAATGCACCTGCATATCGGCGCCGAATCTACCTGATGCCACAGTGCCATGCACCTGTTTCGCACTGCTTAATAGATAGTCGAACAATTCCTCGCCCAACGCGGGAGGCGCTGCCGTCGAAAAGCTCGGGCGCAACCCGCTTTTGGTGTCGGCAGCCAGGGTGAACTGAGAGACCAGCAGCAACCCACCGCCAACGTCGGCGAGGGACAAGTTCATCTTGCCCTCCGCATCGCTGAATACCCGATAGTTAAGCAGCTTATGCAGAAGTTTGTCGGCGCTGGTACGCGTGTCGTCGGGTTCGACCGCCACCAGCACCAACAAACCGTGATCTACCGCGCCGACGACTTCGCCTGCCACTTCAACCCGCGCACCGCGTACACGCTGTAAAAGCCCCTTCATGCTTCTTCGGGCGGCAGATCGAGCAGGCGCCGGGCCATGTTGCTCGCTGCGCGTACCAGTGCATCGGTGATGCCCGGTTCGGAAGCAGCATGGCCAGCATCGCGAATCACCTGCAGTTCGCTGTTCGGCCAGGCTTGATGCAATTCCCAGGCATTGTCGAGCGGGCAGATCACGTCGTAGCGACCGTGAATGATCACGCCCGGCAGATGGGCAATCTTGCCCATGTCACGAATCAGCTGGTTCGGCTCAAGGAAAGCGTTGTTGGTGAAGTAATGGCATTCGATCCGCGCGATCGACAGTGCGCGCTGTGGCTCGGAGAAACGATCGACCACCAGCGGGTTCGGCCGCAGGGTCGCGGTGCGCCCTTCCCAGGTCGACCAGGCTTTGGCCGCGTGCATCTGGGCGATCTGGTCGTTGCCGGTCAGACGTTTGTGGAAAGCGCTGAGCAAGTCATCGCGCTCGTCCAGCGGGATCGGTGCGATGTAGTCCTGCCAGTAATCCGGGAACAGACGGCTGGCACCGGCCTGATAGAACCACTCGATTTCCTGTGGGCGGCAGAGAAAGATCCCGCGCAGGATCAGACCGTGAACACGTTCAGGGTGGGTTTGCGCGTACGCCAGCGCCAGGGTTGAGCCCCACGAACCGCCGAACAGCACCCATTTGTCGATGCCCAGGTGTTTGCGGATCCGCTCAAGGTCGGCAACCAGATCCCAAGTGGTGTTGTTCTCGAGGCTGGCGTGCGGGGTGGAGCGGCCGCAGCCACGCTGATCGAAGGTGACAATGCGGTACAGGTTCGGATCGAAATAGCGACGGCTCTGCGCATCGCAACCGGCGCCAGGCCCGCCGTGGATGAACACAACCGGCAAACCCTCGGGTGAACCGCTCTCGTCGACGTACAGCGTATGGGTGTCATCGACAGCCAGATCGTGGCGGGCGTGAGGTTTGATCTGCGGAAACAAAGTCTGCATTGCGCGCTCCGTAAGGGGTCGAGGTCATCCCTGGGGGGACTTCTATTATTCTGCCGTTGGGCATCATAAACCCGATTTACGTCAATGAGCATGCTCGCTCGCTGTCACCGTTTGTCAGCCATAAACTTCAAAGGGTGTACACCATCCTCTGGGAGCGAGCCTGCTTGCGAAAGCGGAGTGCCATTGAACGAAGATGCTGGCTGACTGGACGCCTTCGCGAGCAGGCTCGCTCCCACAGGAGTTATGCGCTGTAGTGAGACTTTGCCCACGCCAGATAGCCTTGCAGCAACTCCTTGAGCACCACCCGCGTTGGCTCGGCCAGATCGGCGCGATAGCGGAACGGTTCGAACTCTTCCATGTACGTGCACTGGCCCAGTTCCAGTTGCACCGCGTGGATGTTCTGCGCCGGGTCGCCGTAATGGCGGGTGATATGACCGCCCTTGAAGCGCCCGTTGAGGACATGGCTGTAATCGCCATGGCGTGCACAGATCGCTTCCAGTTGTGCAGCCAACAGCGGATCGCAACTGGCGCCATTGAAGGTGCCGAGGTTGAAGTCCGGCAGTTTGCCGTCGAACAGGTGCGGGATGATCGAGCGGATCGAGTGTGCGTCGAACAGCAGCGCGTAACCGAACTCTGCTTTCAGTCGCGCCAGCTCTTCCTGCAGCGTGCGGTGATACGGGGTCCAGATCTGCTCCAGATAGGTTGCGCGCTCTTCTTTCGATGGCTCGTGCCCTTCGCGGAACAACGCAATGCCATCGAACAACGTCGCCGGGTACAGCCCGGTGGTCGCCCCGACGTACAGCGGCTTGTCGTCGGACGGACGATTCAGATCGATGACGAACCGCGAGTACTCAGCCGCCAACGTACTCGCACCTAGTTCTTCGGCAAAATCGTAAAGCTGCGGAATATGCCAGTCGGTGTCCGGCAGGCTTTTCGCGGCCGGGATCAACCCGGCTTCCACCGCAGGCGTCAACCGCACCCCGGCGTGCGGCATGCTGATCAGTAGCGGCACGCGACCTTGCTTGAAGTTCAGAACCTTATCCACAACCGCTCTCCTACAGATTTGATTCGACGCCGTGACGCACGACGCGTTTGTCCAGATCGCCACCCAGCCAATAAGCCAGATCCGCCGGACGATCGATGTGCCAGGCGACGAAATCCGCGACCTTGCCGACCTCCAGCGAACCGTGGGTGTCGGCCATGCCCAGCGCTTGTGCAGCGTGAATGGTCGCACCGGCCAGGGCTTCTTCCGGGGTCATGCGGAAGCAGGTGCAGGCCATGTTCAACATCAGGCGCAACGACAGCGCCGGCGAGGTGCCGGGGTTGAGGTCGCTCGCGATGGCGATTTTCACCTTGTGCTTGCGCAGGGCGTCCATCGGCGGCAGCTGGGTTTCGCGCAGGAAGTAGAACGCGCCCGGCAGCAGCACCGCGACGGTGTCGGCTTCGGCCATGGCGATGGCGTCGGCTTCGTCCATGAACTCCAGGTGATCGGCGGACAACGCTTTATAGCGCGCGGCAAGACTGGAGCCGTGCAGCGACGACAGTTGTTCGGCGTGCAATTTCACCGGCAGACCGAGTTTTTGCGCGGCGATAAACACCCGCTCGACCTGTTCCGGGGAGAACGCCAGGTATTCGCAGAATGCATCCACGGCATCGACCAGATCTTCGGCAGCCAGCGCCGGCAGCATCTCGCTGCAGATCAGCTCGATGTAGTCGTCGGCACGATCCTTGTATTCCGGCGGCAACGCATGGGCGGCCAGACAGGTGCTGCGCACGCTGATCGGCAACTCTTTTTGCAGACGACGGATGACTCGGAGGATTTTGCGTTCGTTGGCCAGATCGAGGCCGTAGCCGGATTTCATTTCGACCGTGGTCACGCCATCGCGCATCAGGCTTTTCAGGCGTTTCGCGGCGCTGGCGAACAGCTCGTCTTCAGTGGCTTCGCGCGTCGCGCGCACGGTGCTGGCGATGCCGCCGCCGGAGGCTGCGATTTCGGCATAGCTAACGCCTTGCAGACGTTTTTCGAATTCGCCGCTGCGGTTGCCACCGAACACCGTGTGAGTGTGGCAGTCGATCAGGCCTGGGGTGACCCAAGCGCCTTGCAGATCATTGACCGCCGGGTATTCGCCAGATGGCAGTTGATTACGCGGGCCGACCCACTCGATGAGCGCACCGGACGTCACGATGGCCGCATCTTCGATGATCGAGTAGACGCCCTGCGCCATGGTTGCGACGTGGCAGTGTTGCCAGAGGGTTTTCACTGTTGGCCTCCGTTGGGGTTGATTTGGTGGGTAGCCTGGAAAAGCCCCTCACCCTAGCCCTCTCCCGGAGGGAGAGGGGACTGACCGTGTTGTTCTGTCGAGGTACATCGACCTGAAAATCCTGAGCCGAACTCAGGCTTTGAAAACCATGAAGATCGGCTCCCTTCCCTCTGTCACTCCCGGGAGAAGAAGGACTGACCGGGTTGTTCTGTCGAGGTACATCGACCTGAAAATCCTGAGCCGAACTCAGGCTTTGAAAACCATGAAGATCGGCTCCCTTCCCTCTGTCACTCCCGGGAGAAGAAGGACTGACGGGGTTGTTCTGTCGAGGTACACCGACCTGAAAATTTTGAGCCGAACTCAGGCTCTGAAAAACTTGAAGATCGGCTCCCTTCCCCCTCTCCCCCTTGGGGGAGAGGGCTGGGGTGAGGGGGATTGATGTCAGTAACAACAAAGCTCTCCCTGAAAAAACACTTACAAACTAGGCAAAAGCTTCGCCGGAACCAGCTCAGTCAGACAGCGCGAAGCCAACAGCTCGGTCGCCGCATTGATGTCCGGCGCAAAGAAGCGGTCCTTTTCATAAAACGGCACTTCCTTACGCAGAATCGCCCGCGCCTGCTCCAGCTTCGCCGAGGTCTTCAGGCCGTTACGCAGATCCAGCCCCTGCACCGCCGCGAGCCATTCCACCGCGAGTATCCCGCGGGTGTTTTCAGCCATTTCCCACAGACGCTTGCCCGCCGCAGGTGCCATGGAAACGTGGTCTTCCTGGTTAGCCGAAGTAGGCAGACTGTCCACCGAATGCGGATGCGACAACGCCTTGTTCTCGCTGGCCAGCGCCGCTGCTGTCACCTGAGCGATCATGAAACCGGAATTCACGCCGCCATTGGCAACGAGGAACGGCGGCAGCTGCGACATGTGCTTGTCCATCATCAGCGAGATGCGGCGTTCGCTCAGCGAGCCGATCTCGGCGATGGCCAGGGCCATGTTGTCAGCAGCCATGGCCACCGGTTCGGCGTGGAAGTTGCCGCCGGAAATCACGTCGCCTTCAGCGGCAAACACCAACGGGTTATCGGAAACGGCGTTGGCTTCAACGGCCAGCACTTCAGCCGCCTGACGGAACTGGGTCAGGCAAGCACCCATGACTTGCGGCTGGCAACGCAGCGAGTACGGATCCTGCACCTTCTCGCAGTTCTGGTGCGAGTCGGAGACTTCGCTGCGCTCACCCAGCAGATCGCGGTAAGCGGCGGCAGCATCGATCTGACCTTTCTGGCCACGCGCCGCGTGAATGCGTGCGTCGAACGGTGAACGCGAGCCCAATACGGCTTCGACGGTAAGGCCGCCGAGCGCCAATGCGCCAGCGAACAGGTCTTCACCCTCAAACAAACCACGCAGGGCAAACGCAGTGGAAACCTGAGTGCCGTTGAGCAGCGCCAGACCTTCTTTAGCCGCTAAAGTCAGCGGCGTCAGACCAGCGACTTTCAGCGCTTCAACCGCTTCCATCCACTCGCCCTTGTAGCGCGCCTTGCCCTCACCCAGCAGCACCAGCGACATGTGCGCCAACGGTGCCAGATCGCCGGAAGCACCCACCGAACCTTTCAAAGGAATGTGCGGATAAACCTCGGCATTGATCAGCGCAATGAGCGCATCAATCACCACGCGACGGATACCGGAAAAACCACGGCTGAGGCTGTTGACCTTAAGCACCATCACCAGACGCACCAGCTCATCGCTGATCGGCACGCCAACACCGGCGGCGTGGGACAACACCAGCGAACGCTGCAGGTTCTCGAGGTCTTCGCTGGCGATGCGCGTAGAGGCCAGCAGGCCGAAACCGGTGTTGATGCCGTAGGCAGTGCGGTTCTCGGCGAGGATCTGCTCGACGCAGGCGACGCTGGCTTCGATCTGCGCCGATGCGCTGTTGTCGAGGCTCAGCTTGACCGGGTTCTGGTAGACGTCACGCAGTTGGGCCAGGCTCAGTTGGCCGGGAATCAGGTTCAGCGCAGTCATTTTGTGCTCCTTTTGAGAGTTTGTTATTAACTCGCCAGACGCTCCGGAGATGTCCGTTGTCCGTCGCGTCTCGCCTTTTGGGGAGTCGCGCCTTGGCACGCTGGCGTGGGTATTTTTCAGTGCAAATTCGGTAAAGCGTTGTGCAGCAGATTCGGCGCTTTCAAAACGCTCGCAGCGGCAGCGATATCCGGCGCCAGCCAGCGATCCTGATCGTAGGCCGGGACTTTTTCGCGCAGCAGTCGCCAAGCGATATCGGTGCCCGCGCCGAAACGTTGTTCCTTGAGGAATTCAAACGCCTGCGCCGCCAGCAGGTATTCGATGGCGAGGATCTGCGTGCAGTTTTCCAGGGCGCGATGCAGCTTCAGCGCGGCGCTGGTGCCCATGCTCAGATGATCTTCCTGCAAGCCGGAAGTAATGTAGTTATCGAGCACCGCCGGTTGCGCCAATTGGCGGTTTTCCGCGCACAGCGACGCGGCGACGTATTGGACGATCATCATCCCGGAGTTCACCCCCGGATTGGCCACCAGAAACGCCGGCAAACCACTGACGTGCGGGTTGACCAGACGATCGAGGCGACGCTCGGCGATCGAGCCGATTTCGGCCATGGCAATCGCCAGCAAATCGGCCGCCATCGCCACCGATTGGCCGTGCGGATTGGCTTGCGACATCACCCGAAAACTGTCCGGCGTGCCCAGCAGCAACGGATTGTCGGTGCAGCCGTTGAGTTCGGCTTCGACCTGCTTGATCGCGTGGTCGAGTTGATCACGCGCGGCACCGTGCACCTGCGGAATCGAACGAATGCTCAAAGCGTCCTGAGTGCGAATGCCTTTGCTCGACGCGATCACTTCGCTGCCATCGAGCAACGCGCGCAGATTGACGCCGACCTGCTGCATCCCTGGGTGTGGTTTCAACGCGATGATTTCAGCGTCGAATGCATCGATCTGGCCGCGCTGGGCTTCGAAACTCATCGCGCCGATGACATCGGCCCACTGCACCAGCCGCGTGGCATCGGCAATCGCCAGACAACTGAGGCCGGTCATGCACGGCGTGCCGTTGACCAGGCACAAACCGTCTTTTGCGCCGAGTTGCACGGGTTGCAGGCCTTCTTCGGCCAGCGCCTGTTGCGCCGAGGTGATCTGCCCGCGATAGCTGACATTGCCGACGCCGAGCAACGCGATGCCGATGTGCGCCATGTGGGTCAGGTAACCGACCGAGCCTTGCGACGGAACCTGCGGAGTGATGCCGCGATTGAGCAGCGCCAGCAGCGCTTCGACGACCCGCCGGTGAATGCCGGATTTGCCGTGGCTGTAGTTGTGGATCGCCGCGCAGATGATCGCGCGTGTTTGCTCGTCGGCGAGCACCGGGCCGACGCCGCAAGCGTGACTGAGCAAGGTGTTGCGCGAGAGTTGGCTGAGTTGTTCGTCTTTGAGCGAGACGTTGGACAAACCGCCCAGGCCGGTGTTCACGCCATAGGCGCGCTCGCCGCTTGCGACGATGCGCTGGACGATGCCTTGGGCGTTTTCGATGCGCGCCCAGGTGTCGCTGGACAGCTCAAGTTGAGCGCCGTGACGGGCGACGGCAACCACGTCCTGCCAACGCAGAGGGGCGCCGGTGATAACGATTTTTTCAGCCTGGGACATCTAAAACCTCAACCGTAATATTGATGCAGCTTTACCGGCCTCATCGCTGGCAAGCCAGCTCCCACAGGATCTCCTGTGTTCACACAATCTCTGTAGGAACTGGGCCTGCCAGCTCTCATTGTTCACACAACCCCTGTGGGAGCTGGCTTGCCAGCGATAGGGCCAGTCAGTGCACTGCATAATTCAGATCAAACCACCGCCGCACGCCGCTGCACGAACCGGTCAACGTACTCATCCGCCGGCGAATGCAAGATCTCTCTCGGCGTGCCGACCTGTATCAACTTCCCGTCCTTGAGAATCGCAATGCGATTGCCGATACGCACCGCCTCGTCGAGGTCGTGAGTGATGAAGACGATGGTCTTGTGCAAAGTCTTTTGCAGCTCCAGCAACTGATCCTGCATCTCCGCACGAATCAGCGGGTCCAGCGCACTGAACGCCTCATCCATGAGGATGATGTCGGTATCCGCCGCCAAGGCCCGAGCCAGGCCGACACGCTGGCGCATGCCGCCGGAGAGCTGGTGCGGGTATTTGTTTTCGTAGCCTTTGAGGCCCACGGTGTTGATCCAGTGCAGCGCGCGTTCCGAGCACATCTGCTTGCTCTCGCCACGCACTTTCAGGCCGTAGGCGACGTTGTCGAGTACGGTTTTGTGCGGCAGCAGGCCGAAGCTCTGGAACACCATGCTGATCTTGTGTCGGCGAAATTCGCGCAGGGCGTCCATGTCGTATTGCAGGATGTCGACGCCATCGACGAGGATCGCCCCGCTGGTGGGATCGATCAGCCGATTGAAGTGGCGCACCAAGGTCGATTTTCCCGAGCCGGACAGACCCATGATCACGAAGATCTCACCAGTGCCGATGCTCAGCGACAGGTCATTAACGCCGACCACACAACCGGTCTCGCTCAGCACCTGATCCTTGGTCTTGCCCTGACCGACCATGGCCAGTGCATCCTTGGCGCGGTTGCCGAAAATCTTGAAGACGTTTTTGACTTCGATCTTGCTCACGGTTGCATTGTTCATTTGCTCACCTCATGCCGTGGCCGACCGTACGCCTGAGTAATGCGGTCGATGACCACGGCGAGAATCACGATCGCCAGACCGGCTTCGAGGCCGCGCCCGACGTTGAGTGTCTGAATCCCCACCAGCACATCTTCACCAAGCCCCCGGGCACCGATCATCGAGGCGATCACCACCATCGACAGGGCCATCATGGTGGTCTGGTTGATCCCGGCCATGATGCTCGGCAGGGCCAGCGGCAGTTGCACGCCGAACAGTTGCTGCCAGCGGTTGGCACCGAAAGCGTTGATCGCTTCCATCACCTCGCCGTCGACCTGGCGAATGCCCAGATCGGTCAGGCGAATCAGCGGCGGCGCGGCATAGATAACGGTGGCGAAAATCGCCGGCACCTTGCCCAGACCGAACAGCATCAGCACCGGGATCAGGTACACGAAACTTGGCATGGTTTGCATGATGTCGAGCAGCGGCATCAGCACCGAACGCAGGCGATTGCTGCGTGCAGAGAGAATCCCCAGCGGGATGCCGATCAGCACCGAAATGATCGTCGCGACCATCATCAGCGCCAGGGTCTGCATGAGTTTGTCCCACAGGCCAACAGCACCCACCAGGAACAACAGACCGACGATGACCGCTGTGGTCACCACTTTGCGTGTTGCATGCCAGGCAACCACACCGACGATCGCCAGCATCAGCCACCACGGCGCCGCTCGCAGCAGGCCTTCAAGGTTGACGATGGCCCACAGCAGCGTGTCGGAGATGTGGCGGAACACATCACCGTAGTTGGTGACCAGCGAATCGACCCAACCGTTGACCCAGTCGGCGATGGAAAAGGTAAAGCTCTCGGGAAACATAAGCGGCTCTCAATCAGAAATCTCAATCAAGCGATTACGGCATATCTCCCGGCCAGCCTCACGGTTGACCGGGAGGTATCGACCTACAGCGCCGCGTCGATTTTCTTGGCAGCGTCTTCACTGACCCACGCATGCCAGACCTCAGGATGTTCCTTGAGGAAGATTTTCGCCAGTTTTGGCGACTCGATACGTTCCTTGGCCATGCGGCCCAGGTTCTGGTTCAGCAGATCGATCGGCAGGTTGACCTTTTCCAGCACGGCGACCAGTTCCGGGGCTTCGTCGTGGAAGGTTTTCGACAGGCCGACCTTGATGCTCACAGACTTGTCGACGCCCGGTTTTTCTTCGAGTTTGACCAGATCCACCTGGCCCATCAGCGGGGTTGGCGACCAGTAGTAGAACAGGATCGGCTCGCCACGCTTGTAGCTCGACAGCACCGCCGCATCCAGCGCCGGGCCGGTGCCCGGGCGGAAGTTGGTGTAGCTGCTTTCGAGGCCGTAGCTTTTCAGCATTTCGCTGTTGTCGAGTTCGCAGGTCCAGCCGGCCGGGCAGTTGTAGAAACGGCCCTTGGATGGCTCTTCGGCGTCCTTGAACACCGCTGCGTATTTGCCCAGATCAGCGATGTTTTTCAGATCCGGGGCTTTGGCTTCCAGCTTGCGCTTAGCGTCGCCTTCGATCACGTAACGCGGCACGTACCAACCTTCCACCGCGCCGACAACCGGAGCGCCAACGCCGACGACCTTGCCGGCCTTCTCGGCCTTGTTCCAGACCTCGCTGCGGCCGACCCATTCTTCGGCGAACACTTGAATATCGTTGCTGCTCAGGGCGTTTTCCATGGTGATGGAGTTGCCCGGCAAACTGTCGGTCTTGCAGTCGTAACCTTTCTCCAGCACCACTTGCAGGACGTCGGTCAGCAGCATGCCGCTTTCCCAGTTCAGGCCGGCAAATTTCACCGGCTTGCCCGATTCGCACCAGCCGGCGGCTTGGGTCGCACCGGCACTGGCCAGCAGGCCCATGGACAGCAATGTGGTCAGCAGGGTCTTGTTCGATTTCATTGTTGTGACGCTCCTAATCATGAATTGGCTTACGGCAGTCAAGAGGCATCCAGCCCTGTCCACGTCCAAATCAGGCCTGCGCCGCAGCGCGACCGGCCCCGCTTGTTTTAGGTTGTACAACGCTGTTCTGCTCGACCGGCAGAATCAGTTGATCGGGTACCGCGCTGTGCCATTTTTTCGCGCACACGTAGTAGACGACGGCCGGCAGCACCAGACCGATGATCCAGGAAATGTCCACATCACCGAGGGCGGCCACCAACGGACCGGTGTAGAACTTGGTCGAGATGAACGGCAACTGCACCAGCACACCGAACACATAAACGCTGATGCCGAGCAGGTTCCAGCGACCGTAGCGGCCGTTCGGATTAGCCAGTGCCGGCACGTCGTAGCGCTCACGGGTGATGCAGTAGTAGTCGACCAGGTTGATCGCGCTCCACGGTGTGAAGAAGGCGAGCAGGAACAGGATGAAAGACTTGAACGCACCGAGGAACGAGTGCTGACCGAGCAGCGCGATCAGGGTCGCGGTGCCGACAATCACCAACACGAACACCAGACGCTGCAGGCGCGTAACGGTCAGATGGCCTTTGAAACCGCTGATGATGGTCGCGATGCACATGAAGCTGCCGTAGGAGTTCAGTGTCGAGATGGTCACCTTGCCGAACGCGATGCTGAAGTACAGCAGCGCGGCGGTGGCACCGGTGCCGCCCAGGCCGACGATGTAGGCAACTTCATGGCCGGCGAATTGGCCGTTGGCAGAAGCCGCCGCAAAGACGCCGAGGATCATTGCCACTTGCGCGCCGACCACTGAACCGGCACCGGCGGCGAAGAAGGTTTTCACCGCCGAGGTGTTGCTCGGCAGGTAACGGGAATAGTCAGCCACGTACGGGCCGAAAGCGATCTGCCAGGAGGCCGCGAGCGACACTGCGAGGAGGAAACTGCTCCAGCTGAAGTGACGGATTTGCAGAAGTGCGCCGACGTCGGTCTGGCTCATCAGGCGCCAGAACAGGAACACGAAGGCAATCACGCCAATCACGCTGGCGACACGGCCGATCCAGTGGATCACCCGATAACCGAGCACCGTGACCAGCACAATGACGCTGGCGAAAATCAGGATGCCGACGCTGTCGCTGACGCCAAACAACTGGCCCAGCGCCTGGCCGGAAAGCACGGTGCCCGTCGCGGTGAAACCCAGGTACATCAGGCACACCAGCACAATCGGGATCGCCGCACCATAAACGCCAAACTGCACACGGCTGGAGATCATCTGCGGCAGACCGAGCTTCGGCCCTTGCGCCGCGTGCAGCGCCATCACCCCACCACCGAGCAATTGACCGATCAACAGACCGATCAGCGACCAGAACACATCACCACCGAGCACCACGGCCAAAGCCCCGGTGACAATCGCAGTGATTTGCAGGTTGGCACCCATCCACAGGGTGAATTGGCTGAACAGACGACCGTGTCTTTCCGCTTCCGGGATGTAGTCGATCGAACGCCTTTCGATCAACGGTTTGTTGCCTGCACGATCGGTGTTGACAGCCATGATTCAACCTCTGTGGATTGTTAGATTCTCTGTAGGAGCTGCCGCAGGCTGCGATCTTTTGATCTTGAAAAACCAACATCAAAAGATCGCAGCCTGCGGCAGCTCCTACAGGGGTTTTGCATTTATTTGCCGGTAATCATCGGCAGGTTCAGCCCCTGTTCCTTGGCGCAGTCGATGGCGATCTGGTAACCGGCATCGGCGTGGCGCATAACGCCGGTAGCCGGGTCGTTGTGCAGCACGCGCGCAATACGCTCGGCCGCTTCGTCAGTACCGTCGCAGACAATCACCATGCCCGAGTGCTGCGAGAAGCCCATGCCGACGCCGCCGCCGTGGTGCAGGGAAACCCAGGTCGCGCCGCTCGCGGTATTCAGCAGAGCGTTGAGCAGTGGCCAGTCGGACACGGCGTCGGAACCGTCCTGCATCGATTCGGTTTCACGGTTGGGGCTGGCGACCGAGCCAGAGTCGAGGTGGTCGCGACCGATGACGATCGGCGCCGACAGCTCACCGCTGCGCACCATCTCGTTGAACGCCAGACCGAGCTTGGCGCGCAGGCCCAGGCCGACCCAGCAGATACGTGCTGGCAGACCCTGGAAGCTGATGCGCTCGCGGGCCATGTCCAGCCAGTTGTGCAGGTGCGCGTCGTCCGGAATGAGTTCTTTGACCTTGGCGTCGGTTTTGTAGATGTCTTGCGGATCACCCGACAGTGCAGCCCAACGGAACGGGCCGATGCCACGGCAGAACAGCGGACGGATGTAAGCCGGTACGAAACCGGGGAAATCGAAGGCATTTTCGACGCCTTCTTCTTGCGCCATCTGACGGATGTTGTTGCCGTAGTCGAAGGTCGGAATGCCTTGCTTCTGAAATTCCAGCATGGCTTTGACGTGCACGGCCATCGACTGCTTGGCGGCTTTGATTACGGCGGCCGGCTCGGTCTTGGCGCGGGCGCGGTATTCGTCCCAGGTCCAGCCGGCTGGCAGGTAGCCGTTGAGCGGGTCGTGGGCGCTGGTCTGGTCGGTGACCATGTCCGGGCGTACGCCACGCTTGACCAGTTCCGGGAGGATTTCTGCGGCGTTGCCCAGCAGCGCGATGGAGATCGCCTTGCCTTCTTTGGTGTATTTGTCGATGCGTGCCAGCGCGTCGTCGAGGTCTGTGGCTTGCTCATCGACGTAACGGCTTTTCAGGCGGAAATCGATGCTGACTTGTTGGCATTCGATGTTCAGCGAGCATGCGCCAGCCAGGGTTGCAGCCAGAGGTTGTGCGCCGCCCATGCCACCGAGACCTGCGGTCAGGACCCACTTGCCGGTGAGGTTGTCGTTGTAGTGCTGGCGACCGGCTTCGACGAAGGTTTCGTAGGTGCCTTGAACGATGCCCTGGCTGCCGATGTAGATCCAGCTGCCGGCGGTCATCTGGCCGTACATGGCCAGGCCTTTGGCGTCGAGTTCGTTGAAGTGTTCCCAGCTCGCCCAGTGCGGGACGAGATTGGAGTTGGCGATCAGTACGCGCGGGGCGTTGCTGTGAGTCTTGAACACGCCGACCGGCTTGCCGGATTGCACCAGCAAGGTCTCGTCGTCATTCAGGTTGGTCAGGCTTTCGACGATTTTGTCGTAGCACTCCCAGTTACGCGCGGCGCGACCGATACCACCGTAAACCACCAGTTCTTTCGGGTTTTCGGCGACTTCCGGGTCGAGGTTGTTCATCAGCATGCGCAGCGGCGCTTCGGTCAGCCAGCTCTTGGCGGTCAGCTTGTTGCCGCGGGCAGCGCGGATCTCAACGTTGCGAAACTTTGTAGGCTTATTGTCAGTCACGAAAAAGACTCCTCAGCGATCAATTCAAACCAACCCTGGCAGTGGGCAAGCAGCCTGTGCGCTTCGATGCGCGACAAGCGAATCAGTGGACGCTGCGGAGAGTCTCGAGCGACTCATACGCATACGTCTTTACTTGTACATACAAGCATATGCAATCAAGCGGCCAACTTGTTGGAGGGGCGTTCAAGAAAAGTTGCGGACAGGGCTGGAGGGCGCCTGAATCGAGGGTTCGGGGGTGGATGAAATTTTTCGCGGAGAGATTTTGTGCGGTCGGGGTTTGGTTAAATGAGCGTGGCTTTGCGCCACGTTGGGGCGTTCGGTAACAAATTGGTGCGTGGGTTGGGAACACCCAAAAGCAAAAGATCGCAGCCTTCGGCAGCTCCTGCATTGGGATTCATGTAGTCCCTGTAGGAGCTGCCGAAGGCTGCTATCTTTTAAGATTTTTGAATCAGCGCGCAGTCAGCTCGATCACGCAGCATGCGGCATTGGTGGAGACTTCGGCCAGCCCACTGTTACCGTCCAGTTGCAGGCAATCATGTCGCCCCAACTGCGAAACACTGTCACCGATCCGGACTCCCAGCAACTCACTGACACTGAACACCAACACCGTCCCCGCCGAGCTGAAGAAACCCTGTTCACCCTCCAGCCACTGCAACCGCGCGCTGTAATGTTGTGGCGCGTAAATCAGGTTGAAGTCGCGAATTGCGCCGCCGAGCAGCGTGCACGACACCTGGCTTTCGCCGCTGAAGGCAAACGGGTCGAGCGGTAACAATGGTCGAGTGTCGTCGCCATCGACGCACAGTGTCATGCCGTCACCCTGCAACACGGTGATCACCCGCTGGTAACCAGCAAACGTCGAAAAACCGCCCGACTCGGCAATGTCGGCAATCGACAGGCGCCAGCCGAAACCGTCCAGACCGGCGCCTGCATCGCGGGTGATTTCTTCCGTGCTGCCACCGCCGTTTTTCCACGGCATGCGCGGGTAACCTTCGGCGCGTAGAACCTTCACTTCACTCATTTATGCTCTCTATTTATGAAACCGACCTTCCAGACGATGACGAGAACCCGGGTGAATCAAACGTGCAGCGGTCACCGGCTGACGCCCCGACCACGTGCGGCGACGAATCAACAAGCACGGCTCGCCCTTTTCAATCTGCAGCAATTTGCACTCGGAAGACTCAGCAAGGATCGCTTCAACCACGTGTTCGCCCTCGGTCAGCGGCGCGACCTGATTGAGATAGGCGTAAGGCGTTTGCAGGGTGAAATCCTGCTTGAGGTATTCCGGGGCAACCAGCGCGTTGACGAAACGGTCTTCGATTTGCACCGGAATATCGTTTTCGTAATGCACGATCAGCGAGTGAAAGACCTTCTGCCCTTCACGCATGTCCAGCGCCAGTGCGCGCTCAGAACCGGCGGCCTCTTCTTCGAGGGTGATCACCTGGCAGGTGTGGCGATGGCCACGGGAGGCAATTTCGTCGGCGATGTTGTGCACTTCGAACAGCGCGGACTGGCTCTTCGGTTCGGCGACGAAAGTGCCAACGCCTTGCATGCGCACCAACAGGCCATCGGCAGTCATCTCGCGCAGCGCGCGGTTGATGGTCATGCGACTGAAACCCAGTTGATTGACCAGCTCGCTCTCGGACGGCACGCGGTAGTGCGGCGGCCAGTTTCCGCTGTCGATCTGCTGGGTGATCATCTGTTTGACGCGGGCGTACAAGGGCGCCGGACTGTCGCCCATGTTCGCGGCCAACGGGGAGACTGGAGGCGGAGTCGGCACGGTTGATCCCTGTTCATTGGTGAAAGTGGCTAGCTTGCCGGAGTTTACCGGGCAGGCAAACGTCTGTATATGTATATACAAATAACACACGATGGGGTGCTGAACCATGTCCGCCTTCTTTGCCGAACGCGCGCTGCTGCCTAACGGATGGGCCAACAATGTACGTCTTGAGGTCAGCGCCGAGGGCCTGCTGACCCAAATCCAGGCCGATAGCACCGCAGATGGCGCCGAACGGCTGAGCGGCCCGCTGCTGCCGGGCATGCCGAATCTGCACTCCCATGCCTTCCAGCGAGCGATGGCGGGACTGGCCGAAGTGGCCGGTAATCCGAATGACAGTTTCTGGACGTGGCGCGATCTGATGTATCGGCTCGTCGGAAAAATCAGCCCCGATCAGCTCGGCGTCATCGCCCGACAGCTGTACATCGAAATGCTCAAGGCCGGTTACACCTCGGTCGCCGAATTTCATTACGTGCACCACGACAGCAATGGCCAGCCTTATGCGGATCCGGCTGAGTTGGCCTTGCGCATCAGTCAGGCCGCGAGCGAAAGCGGCATCGGCCTGACCCTGCTGCCAGTACTCTACAGCCACTCCGGTTTTGGCGGCCAGACGCCGAATGACGGCCAGCGCCGCTTTATCAACAGCAGCGAAAATTACCTGAATCTGCAAGCGCGCCTGCAGCCAATGTTGGCGCAGCAAAAGGCGCAATCGCTGGGCCTGTGCTTCCACTCGTTGCGCGCGGTAACGCCGCAGCAGATCAGCGAAGTACTGGCCGCCAGCGACAAGCAATGCCCGGTGCACATCCACATCGCCGAACAGCAGAAGGAAGTCGACGACTGCCTGAGCTGGAGCGGTCGGCGTCCGCTGCAATGGCTGTATGAAAATGCCGAAGTCGATCAGCGCTGGTGCCTGGTGCACGCGACCCACGCCAATCCGGAAGAAGTCACGCTGATGGCCAAGAGTCGCGCCATTGCCGGCCTGTGTCTGACCACCGAAGCAAATCTGGGCGACGGGATTTTCCCGGCGGTGGATTTCCTCGCGCAGGGTGGACGCATGGGCATTGGTTCCGACAGCCATGTGTCGCTCAGCGTGGTGGAGGAATTGCGCTGGCTGGAATACGGCCAGCGTCTGCGTGATCAGCGGCGTAATCGTTTGTATGGCGCGGATCAGCCGATGGTTGGGCGCACTTTGTATGACGCGGCGCTGGATGGCGGTGCGCAGGCGTTGGGGCAGCCGATCGGGGCGCTGGAAGTCGGCAAGCGTGCGGACTGGATTGTGCTCGATGGCAGCGATCCGTATCTGGCGACGGCCACGGGTGACGGGATTTTGAATCGCTGGTTGTTTGCCGGTGGCGATCGGCAGGTGCGTGATGTGCTGGTCAATGGCCAATGGGTTGTGCGCGATGGCCGGCATGCCGGGGAAGAGGACAGTGCACGCGCCTTCACCCAGGTCCTGCGTGACCTTTTAGGCTGACACAAAACAAAAAATGTGGGAGCGAGCCTGCTCGCGAAAGCGGTGTATCAGTCAACATTTCGTTAACTGACACGCCCTCTTCGCGAGCAGGCTCGCTCCCACATTTTGATGGGTGGCGATGCTTAATTCGAAGTCTTGGCCATCTGCCGATCTGTCGCACGCCAGATCAGTCGCGTGGTGTCATAACCCTGCTGACGCGCCTTGCTCAGCAGCTCTTCACGCACTACGCCATTGACAGTCGGCGTGCGTGACAGCAGCCACATGTACTTGCGACTCGAGTCGCCGACGATAGCGGTCTTGTAGTCATCGCTGACGTACAACACCCAGTATTCGCCTTTCGCCACACCCGGAATCAGGCGTGAAAACCAGGTATCGAATTCGACCCAAAGCTTGTCGGTCTTGCCCGGCACCTGTGGATAAGCAGTGCCCTTGACCTCTTCCCACTGCCATTGCGGAGTCAGGCAGCGATTGAGCACCGCGATATTGCCGTCAGGCTTGAGGGTGTAATGGGCTTCGGATTGCGCGCAATTGCGCTGGAAGTACATCGGCAAACGCGCCAGTTCATACCAGGTGCCCTGATAGCGCTTGAGATTGACGCTGTTGGCCGTTTTCGGCGCCAATGGGTCGACGCCGGAAGTGGCGCAGCCGGCCAGTACCAGGCCGGCAAAAAGGATCAGCAATAACCGCTTCATTTTTCTTCTCCGTGGGCGCGAAGCCCCGGTTTACTTCAGGCCTTGGCCGGAAAACATCAGCACTTTGTCACCGGCGTACTGCACGCTGATAAAGCTGTTCTTGTCGCCCCAGGTGCAACTGGACATGCCGAGCGCGCCCGAGCAATCGGTGGGCTTGCCGAGCAGAGTCTCGACTTCGGCCTTGGCCATGCCGGCCGAGAGCTTCGAGTAGTTTTCCTGATTGACCTTGCTGCATGCGGCCAACAGCACGCAAAACGTCAGAAGGGCGAGAGATCGCAGCGACATGGTGTAACTCCTGGAACGAGGGGGGGATGGCATGGTGCCAACCAGAAGCTTAGAAGAGAAAACCCCCATCTGGTTCCGTGGGGCAAGGGCTATTTATTAGCCCGCCCGTCTGGCATTTGCCGATAAATCAGACACTTTGTAGGGCTATTGAGCATTTCGTCGCCTTTCGCCAAAGACGCCTAATCTTTGGCGCGCCGCGGTCGAAATAAGAGCAGCGCAAAGCCCCCGAGTGTGGCAAATTGCCGCCCTTTCTTGACCAGCCCCTTCGCGGTAGTTCATTCGATGACCAGAAACATGAAATTCAGCCACAAGATCTTGTTGGCTGCCGCCCTCGTGGTGGCCGTTGCGTTCGCCTGTTTCATTTTCTTCAACGATTATCGACAGCGCGAAGCCTTGAGCAGCAGCACCGAAGCCTCGATGCAGGAGCTGGGCAGTCTGACCACCAGCAACATCCAGACTTGGCTGGAAAGCCGCATTCAATTGCTGCAATCGCTGTCGCAGCAAGTGGCTGTCGACGGTAACGCTCCCGCCAGCCTGAAACGCATCATCGACCTGCCCGCTTACACCGGAAATTTCCAGCTCAGCTATTTCGGCGGGGCTGACGGCGTGATGTTCTCGGTACCGGCCGGCAACCGCGCGCCGGACTACGATCCACGCGCACGCGGCTGGTACAAAGCGGCCAACAGCGCGCAACAGACCATCGTCACCGAACCGTACATCGCCGCGTCCTCGGGCAAACTGGTGATCACTGTCGCAACACCTGTTCAGCGCCAGGGCCAGATGCTCGGCGTTGCCGGTGCCGACATCGATCTGACCAGCGTCAGCGCGATCATCAACTCGCTGAACTTCGGCGGCCACGGCCATGCGTTCATCGTCAGTGCCGATGGCAAGATACTGATTCACCCGGACAGCAAACTGGTGCTCAAGACCCTCGCCGAGGCCTACCCGAATGGCGCGCCGAAAGTCAGTCCGGGCCTGAAAGAAGTCGAGTTCGACGGCAAGACGCAGTTGATCTCCTTCACCCGCGTCAACGGCGTGCCGTCGGCGGACTGGTACGTGGCGCTGGTGCTGGATAAAGACACCGCGTTCGCGATGCTCAGCGAATTCCGGACCTCGGCGCTGATCGCCATGGTCATTGCCGTGGTGATCATCATCGCCCTGCTCGGCATGCTGATCCGTGTGTTGATGCAGCCGCTGCTGACCATGGGCCGCGCCATGCACGACATCGCCGAAGGTGAGGGCGACTTGACCAAACGTCTGGTGATTCATGGCAACGACGAGTTCGGCGCACTGGGTACTTCGTTCAACCGTTTCGTCGAGCGCATTCACACCTCGATCCGCGAAGTGTCCTCGGCCACCGGCCAGGTCAACGAAGTCGCCCTGCGCGTGGTCGCGGCGTCGAACTCGTCGATGTACAACTCCGACCAGCAAGCCACCCGCACCAACAGCGTTGCCGCGGCGATCAACCAGCTCGGCGCCGCCGCGCAGGAAATCGCCCAGAACGCCGCCCTCGCCTCGCAGCACTCCAGCGACGCGCGCAGCCTCGCGGTCGACGGTCAGCAGGTTGTCGATAAAACCATCCACGCGATGCAGCAGTTGTCGGCGAAGATCAGTGATTCGTGCGGCAACATCGAAACCCTGAACAGCAACACGGTGAACATCGGTCAGATTCTTGAAGTGATCACCAGCATTTCCCAGCAGACCAACTTGCTCGCACTTAACGCCGCGATTGAAGCGGCGCGTGCCGGTGAAGCCGGTCGTGGTTTTGCCGTGGTTGCCGATGAAGTGCGCAACCTCGCGCACCGCACTCAGGATTCGGCGCAGCAGGTGCAGAAGATGATCGAAGAGCTGCAAGTCGGCGCACGCCAGGCGGTCAACATCATGACCGAGAGCCAGCGTGAGAGCGAAAGCAGCGTCGGCATCGCCAACCAGGCCGGCGAGCGGTTGGGTAGCGTGACTCAGCGAATCGGTGAGATCGACGGGATGAACCAGTCGGTGGCTACGGCGACTGAAGAGCAGACCGCTGTGGTTGAATCGATCAATGTCGATATCAACGAGATCAACACGCTGAATCAGGAAGGTGTGGAGAACTTGCAGGCGACGTTGCGCGCGTGCTCGGATCTGGAGCAGCAGGCGGCGCGTCTCAAGCAGTTGGTGGGTAGTTTCCGCATTTAAGATCAAGGGCTTTACCCCCTCACCCCAGCCCTCTCCCCCAGGGGGGCGAGGGGGAAAGGGAGCAGATCTTCGCGCTGTTCAAACTTGAGTTCGACTCGATATCTCAGGTCGATGTATCAAGCCCAGACACCTCGGTCAGTCCCCTCTCCCTCCGGGAGAGGGCTAGGGTGAGGGTAAGCCCTTAAAACCTTGACCCAGGTTCGGAAAGAAACACCAACTCCTCCGCCGTAGACTCCCGTCCCAACACCGCATTGCGATGCGGAAACCGGCCAAACCGCGCGATCACTTTCTGATGCCGCTCGGCATAATCCAGATTATCGGCAAACACCGCGCGCTGCGCTTCCGGCTGTTCAGCCACCAGTTCGATAAATCGGGAAACCGCCTCGTTCTGCACCGCGAGGTTTTCGCAGTGTTCGAACACCAGATAAATGAACACCCGCTGGATCGGTTTCAACTGCCTATCGAAATCCGCCGCAATGCCTTGCGCGACGAGTTTCTGCGCGCGCAGATCACCGGAGAATGCTTTGGGGGTATCGCGAAAGATCATTCTCGGCAGTTGATCGAGCAGTAGCACCAGCGCCAGCCAACCTTCGGGACGTTGCGTCCACTCGGTCAATTCGCCAGCCAGGGCCTGATCGACAAAGACCCCGAAACGCGTCTGCGCTTCGAGGTCTTGGCTGTCTCGCTTGCCGAACCACAACTTGCCCTTGTCAGCCGATATCTCGTCCGGGGATTCGGCGTGTCCGAACCACCAATCGAGCAACGGCTGCCAGGGCGCGGTCATGGTTTATTCCTTGTGGTAAGCCGTAGCGCGGGCGACTTCTTCTTTCGAGCCGAGGAACACCGCTACACGCTGGTGCAGGCCTTCCGGCTGAATGTCGAGAATGCGCTGGTGACCGTCGGTGGACGCGCCGCCTGCTTGTTCCACGAGGAACGACATCGGATTGGCTTCGTACATCAGACGCAGTTTGCCTGGCTTGGACGGCTCACGGCTGTCGCGCGGGTACATGAACAGACCGCCACGGGTCAGGATGCGGTGTACGTCGGCAACCATCGCCGCGACCCAACGCATGTTGTAATTCTTTTTCAGCGGACCTTCTTCACCGGCCAGCAGCTCGCCAACGTAGCGCTGTACCGGGGCTTCCCAGTGACGCTGGTTGGACATGTTGATGGCGAATTCCTGGGTCGACTCAGGAATGGTGATGTCTTCGTGAGTCAGCACGAAGCTGCCCATTTCGCGGTCGAGGGTGAAGCCTTTGACGCCGTCACCCAGGGTCAGTACCAGCATGGTCTGCGGGCCGTAGATCGCGTAACCGGCAGCAACTTGCTGAGTGCCTGGCTGCAGGAACGCTTTCTCGTTCAGCGGCTCGTTCTGGCTCAGGTATTCATTCGGGCAACGCAGTACCGAGAAGATCGTGCCGACCGGGGCGTTGATATCGATGTTCGACGAACCGTCCAGCGGGTCGAATACCAGCAGGTACGCGCCTTTCGGGTATTTGCCCGGGATCTGGTAGGCGTTGTCCATTTCTTCGGACGCCATGCCGGCCAGGTGACCGCCCCATTCGTTGGCTTCGAGCAGGATCTCGTTGGAGATCACGTCGAGCTTCTTCTGCACTTCGCCTTGGACGTTTTCAGTGCCCATGCTGCCCAGAACACCACCCAGGGCGCCTTTGGACACGGCGTGGCTGATCTCCTTGCAGGCACGCGCCACCACTTCGATCAGGAAGCGCAGATCGGCAGGAGTGTTGTTGCTGCGGGTCTGCTCAATCAAATAGCGACTCAGGGTAACGCGGGACATGGACGGCTCCGGTGGAATGGGGGGCTAAAAACCCGCGCAGTTTACAGGGAGTCTGAAAACGTAGCGAGCGAAGACGCCCGGTAACGTGCGTTGGGGTGTATTTGCCTGCATGAGACGTGAATGTGGGTGGAGAGTTCAGGTAGCGGGTTTAGCGTAGACCGGTTCGGGACCGATGGTGGTTGAGTGATAGCGGCAGTTTGAGGATTTTTGTTGATTGATCGGCCGTCATCGCTGGCAAGCCAGCTCCCCAAGGACTTCGGTCGTTCATCTATTTTGTGTACACCAAATAACCTGTGGGAGCTGGCTTGCCAGCGATTGGCGCGCAGCGCCAGCCATTCTCAGGTGTTGGTTGGCGGCTTGCGCAACAAACTAAACGCCATCGCCCCAAGAAACACCACGCTCAACAACAACACTGCCCACAACCCAATTCTCTTCCAATTGGTCTCGGCCACCGCCGCCGTCGTCGCCGTCGACGTCTGCGTAACCACCGCTTCACCCTGCACCGACGCCTTGCCCAGTGACGCCAGCTTCTCCGGTTTGAAATCCGGAATCAGCGTCGCCAACGGCAGATTCGCCGTCTTCACAGTCGGATTACCCAGCGCCAGACTGTACGGCCCCTCTCCACGCGCAAGGAAAATCACCTGCGTCGCCCGCACCGCATATTTCAGACTTGGCGCCTGCTCGCCCAGACCACCGCCACGCTCATCCACCGTCAGCTTCAACTGCTGCACAGTCTGCCCGTAGAGCTGCAATTCGTTCTGCACTACATCCTGATTATTCTGGGTCAAGCGATAGAGCAAGCCGCTGCTCAGCTCCTGCCACGGCAGGCTGCTTTCACGTCGCCCCATCAATGTCACCGGCGCCAGACTGTTTGGCTGTTTCAGTTCAACCTGCACACGTTCAACGTTCAACCCCATCGGCAACTGCCAGGTGTATTCCCCGGTCTTGGTGCTGCTGCCGGGCAATGCCTGCGACCAGACCAACGGCAGCGGCACATCGCGTGGATCACTGCTTTTCAGTTGTGCCGCCGTCAGGATCGGCGCCGAATTCGGCGACTCCCACAGCAACCGCACATAACGCGCCGATTGCCCCGGCAACGTCACCTCATGCTGCTCGATGCGCTCATCGGAAAAGGTCAGCCGTGCCACCTGCCCCTCGCCCCACGCTTGCCAATGTTGCAGGTCATCACTGGCCTCGATGCTGAAGCGCTGAAAACCGTCGCGCTCGCTGGTCCAATCGAGGATCAACTGCTGCAACGGCGCCTTGATCGCACTCGCGTCCAACAGCCAGCCGCGCAGAATCTCTTCACCCGCTTCCAACTGACTGGACGGTTGCACTTCAACCAATGTGCCGTTGGTGGTCGCTTGCACACGCACATTCGGCGCGCGTTCGCTGGCATCAGCGGCGTTGTACAGCGGGAACCATTTCACCTCGTGCAACTGGCCGTCGTCGCGGGTCTGCGCCGATTCGCGGGCCAGCGCATAGGCCTGCGGTTCACCAGCGGCGTTGAACACGCGCAGGTCACTGAGATCAGTGTGGCGCGCCTGCAATTGCACGCTCAACGGCAATTCGAGGCGATACCACGGACCGTTGCCGCTGACCGCCAGCGGCACCTGCGTGGCAAAGTCTGCCGGCTTTTCCTGAGCGCCGGCCGCCATCACCACGCCCAACGCCAACCAACCCAGATTTCGCATACGACTCAAGATGAAACTCCTTCGGTATCCGGGGCGTGTTTGCCCGCCGCCGGCTCAGCTTCCACGCGTTTGGGCGGCAGTGGCGCGAAATAGCCGACCACCAGCAGCAACACGCCAACGCCGATAAACGAGACGATCCGGGCGAGACCGCCACGGTTGCTCAATTCGACAAAAATCAGTTTGGCCACCACCAGCGCAATCAGCGCCGCGCCGATCAGCCACACTTCGCGACGATGACGCAGATGGCCGCCGATCATCAGCCCGAGCGCCATCAGCGTCCAGACGATCGACAACCCGGCCTGCACCAGCATTGAGGCGAGCAGCGTATCCAGCTCAAACGGGATGCCAGCCCAATGGTGCGCTGCGCGAGTGACCAGCGCCGTGCAGAAGGCGAACAGCGAAATCCCGGCGATCAGTTGTGTGCCGTAATCGGCGTAGTCCTGACGAATCGACAATTGCGACACCGCACTGCGCGACCACACATAAACGCCGAACAAAGCAAACAGCAGGCCCAACTCCAACGGGTTAAGCAGCGGCACGTATGGCAATGGCTCGGCATTGCCATCGCTGACACCATTCGCCAGCCAGAACCACGCGAGCATCAACACCGCCAACGGCGCAGCCGCATACAAGCGGTACTCGCGGGCAAACGCGGCGACCGGCCACGGCCAGGTGCGCGGTGCTGCCGCCAGCAACAGATAAACGCTCGGCAGAATCGCCCAGCCCAGCCAGCGCCAGGCGTTGTATTGCTCGGACAACAGCAGCAGACCGTAGCGCAACTCCAGGGCCAGCACACCGATCAGCAGCCAGCAGCCAAGTACATGTGCCGCACTCAAGGCCCGCGCCGGCAGCATCGGCGCCAAACGTCGCAGGCTGAAGAAATGCACGGCGAACACTGCTACCCACGCCAACCAACCAAAATCCGCAGCCGGGTGATAACGCGAATGCCACGCGCCGAGCAGCACAAGAGCAGCCGCCGGAATCAGCAACGTACAGAGCAGGCCCAGCGCAGGCCATTTCAGACGCAGCGACAGCAGCGTCCACAACGCCACGCTGACGGCGGCGACCGACAGCAGTAAAGTGCCTTGCATAGTCGGCGGCGCAAAACGCAGCACTTCACTGACCCACGCCAGCGCCCACCAACCGGCACCCCACACCAGCAACACTTCGGACAAGCGCTGCAAACTCAACGCATCGAAGGCCGAGGCGTGATTGCCCAACTGCAGGCGCCAGGCACCGATCATCGCCGCCAGCCCCAGCACCAGCGGCGTCCAGAATCCACCGTGGGCCAACGGCTTCAGGCCTTCGCTGGACAGCGGCCCGAGCAGTTCCGGACCGGCCAGCAAGAACGCCGCGCCGCCAATCACCTGCAATAGCAGACCGAAGACGAAACTTACACGCTGCTTGAGGTACAGGCTCAGCCAGATAATCAGCAAACCACTCGCGGCCCACACCGCACTCGCGGTTTGCCACGGCAGCACGAACAGTACCGCCAGATTGATCAATACCAGACCGGCCAACAGCACGACCGACAAACTGCGCAGCAGACGCACATCACCGCGCACCATCTCATCGCGTGCCGCCAACAGCATGCCGGCGATCAGCGCCAGACCGATCAACGAAGCGCTGAGCAAACCACTCCAACCCGCGCTGAACACCGCCGCCGAATCTTCGCCCGCGCCTTGCAGGCGCAACAAGAACAGCGCGCCGCCGAGCAACTGCACGGCAAACGCGCTGAACAGGAACGTACGCGACTGAATCCGCAGACCGACAAACAACGTCACCAAACCGGCCAACGCCCAACTGATCGCCGTGGCCTGAACGAAGAAGAACAGCGGCGCCAGCAGATAGAGGAACGTCAAACCCAGACACGCCAGCACCGGCAAACCTTGACGTTCCCAAGGCGCGGCTTGTTCCGGCGAAGCCTTGCGCAATTGGTAGAAACTGAACAGCAACGCGAGGCCGAGCATCAACGCGCCCAGCGGCGCACCGTCGAGCAAACTGCTCTCGCCGACGCGCAACTGACTGAGAAATGCCAACGCCGAACCCAGTTGCAGCAGCAAGGCAAAGGCCCGGGCGAACGGTCGATGTTGACGCAAACCGAGCCAGAAAATCCCCGCACCTTCCACCGCCCATGCCGCCGACGTCCAGCGCGCATCGAGACCCAGCGGAATCGCCAGACTGGCGAAAATCACCCCGAGCGCCAGACAGGTTTCGCCCAGCAACGCCGCGCGTCCACCCATCAACACTTTGGCCAGCGCCATGTAAATCATGCCCAGCGCCAGTGCACTGAACGCGGCGGCAAACTCCAGATGCTGCACCAGCGCAAACTGCAAACCGAAGCCAATAATCGGCGGGCCGAACAGCAGGGTGCCGTCAACGTAATCGCCCTTGCGCGCCGACCACTGCAGCAGCGCGTCGCGGTCGTCATCCGTCGGCGCATCGGGCATATCAAGCAACTTGCGGCGGGCGAACAGCAGGCCGATGGCGAGGTACATCAGGAAGAACAGAATCAGGAATGGTTCGGTGCTCCACAACAGCTCCGGCGCATACGAACGCAGGCCCCAGGCGAAGCCGATACCGAAGGTGCCAACAAAACCGATCAGGTTGAGCAAGCGCCAGGCCTTGAACCAGGCGATGGCGAGGATGCCGGCATTGAGCAGCGCGAAATAACTGAACAGCGCGACGTGGTTGCCGGCGCCGGTTGAGGTCAGGATTGGTGCGGCGAATCCGCCCAATGCGGCCACTGCCGCCAGCGCGAGCGAGTCCTGGGTGATCGCCAGAATCGCCGAGAAAACCGTCACCGCGACCAGCAATCCCAGCGCGGCAGACGGATCGAGCAGCGGATGCAGGCGCATCGCCGCAAACACCGTCAGGTACAGCACCGCAATCCCGGTGCCTTGCAGCATCAACGCGTAACTGCTGTTGCGCCGCCGCAGCCACCAGCCCAGCGCGAGCAAGCCCAACGCAGCTGCCGCAACACCGGCGTAGCGCACCTCGATCGGCACGACCATGCCTTCGGTGGCGTAGCGCAGCAGGAACGCCAGACCGAAGAACAGCAACACAACACCGACGCGCAGTACGGTGTTACCGCCGAACAACCAGTTGCGCGCGGCGCTGATGCCGCGCTCGATAAGGTTCGGGCCACGGGGTTCAGCAGGTTTTTGCGGTTCGGGCGTGACGGCGTCGAGGCGCCAGACATCAGCGGGCAGCGGTTGACTGGTTTCACTGGCAGCGACGGAAATCGGTTCGAGTTCGGGCGGCAGTTCCCAGACTAGTTCAGGGGCCGGGGCTTCTTCGACTGCTTTGAGGGGTTCGACGACAGGTTCGGCGGCCGGCGCCGAAGTCGGTGGCGGCGCAGCATGAAGGGGCGCGCCTTCGAGCAAAAACAGACGTTGCTCGACGCCTTGCAAAGCGACCTTCGCCTGCTCAAGTTGCTGCTGTTGCGCCGCCGCCAGCGAGCCAAGCCGCGCGATGCGGATCGTCTGCCCGATAGCCAGTCCGAGCAACGCGCCTAATAGCGCATCACTGAACGACTCGTCGAACAGCCAGCCGAGCACCAGCCCGATCAACATGAACATCCATTGCATGGTCGATATCCCTAAGCGCGAAGGCCAATCCGGGAAGATTAGCGCAGCCTGACCCAAAAAGATCGCAGCCTGCGGCAGCTCCTACAGGGTTATGCGAACACCTGTGTAGGAGCTGCCGCAGGCTGCGATCTTTTCCGGCGCGCGATTATATCGAGCCGAACGGAAAGTTACTCCAGCGCTTTCCAGATATCCGTGGCGTACTCGCGAATCGTCCGGTCCGAAGAGAACCAGCCCATCCGCGCCGTATTGAGCACTGCCGAACGCCACCAGTTATTGGAGTCGTGCCAATGCGCTTCAACACGCTTCTGCGCTTCCCAATAAGAGTCGAAATCGGCACAGACCAGAAAGCGGTCGTAATCCACCAGCGAATCGATCAACCCGGTATAGCGCGAAGTGTCATCCGGCGAGAACACCCCGCCACGGATCGCTTGCAGCACATCGTTCAGACGATGGGAGGCGGCGATGTCCGGCAAGGCACTGAACTCGTGGTTCTGTTTACGTGCTTCCACCTGCTGCGCACTGAGGCCGAAAATGAACATGTGCTCGGCACCAATGCGCTCGCACATCTCGACGTTGGCGCCGTCCAGCGTACCGATGGTCAGCGCGCCGTTGAGGCCGAATTTCATATTGCTGGTGCCCGACGCCTCGAACCCGGCGGTGGAAATCTGCTCGGACAAGTCCGCCGCCGGAATAATACTTTCCGCCAGGCTGACGTTGTAGTTAGGCAGGAACACCACTTTCAGCAAGCCACGAACCGTCGGGTCGTTGTTCACCACTCGGGCGATATCGTTGGTCAGCTTGATGATCAGTTTGGCCTGGTGATAACTCGCCGCGGCTTTACCGGCGAAGATTTTCACCCGTGGCACCCAGTCGACTTCCGGCTCGGCGCGAATCGCCTGATACAGCGCCACGGTGTGCATCAGGTTGAGCAACTGACGTTTGTATTCGTGGATCCGTTTGACCTGCACATCGAACATTGCAGCAGGGTTGACTGCGATGCCCAAGCGTTCGTGAATCAGATAGGCCAAAGCCTTTTTGCTGTGCAGGCGTTGTTCGGCAAAGGCTTTGCGGAATGCGGTTTTTTCAGCGAACGGTTCGAGGTCGAGCAGGCGCTCTTCCGGGTTGTCGAGCAAGTCCGGGCCAAGCGCATCGACCAGCATCGAAGTCAATTCAGGGTTCGCTTGATACAACCAGCGGCGAAAGGTGATGCCGTTGGTCTTGTTGTTGATCCGCTCCGGATAGAGCTTGTGCAGTTCGGCGAACACGGTTTTGCGCATCAACTGCGTGTGCAGCCCGGACACGCCGTTGACGCTGTGCGAACCGAGGAACGCAAGGTTGCCCATGCGCACGCGGCGACCGTTGTCTTCTTCGATCAACGACACCGCGCGCAGCACGTCGAAATCGTGAATGCCTTTGGCCCGCAGCGAATCGATGTGCTGGGCGTTGATCAGGTAAATGATCTGCATGTGCCGTGGCAGCATGCGTTCCATCAAACCCACCGGCCAGGTTTCCAGCGCTTCTGGCAGCAGCGTGTGGTTGGTGTACGACAGCGTGTCGACCGTCACTTGCCATGCCGCATCCCACGCCACGTCGTAGACGTCGACCAGTTGACGCATCAGTTCGGCAACGGCGATTGAGGGGTGGGTGTCGTTGAGCTGGATCGCCGCGTGATCGCCCAGGGTCAGCACCGAGGTGTGCATGTTGCGATGGCGGCGCAGCAGATCCTGCAGTGAGGCGGCAACGAAGAAGTACTCCTGCCGCAGGCGTAGCTCTTGCCCCGCTTCAGTGCTGTCCGCCGGGTAGAGCACGCGGGAGATACTTTCGGCGCGTGCCACTTCGGCGACGGCGCCCAAGTGGTCACCGGCGTTGAAGCGCTCAAGGTGCAAATCTTCCATCGCGCGGGCACGCCACAGGCGCAGCGTGTTGACGCTCGCCCCGCGCCAGCCGACCACCGGCGTGTCGTAAGCAATCGCGCGGACGGTTTCCGCTGGCGACCAGACCTGTTTGGATTTGCCGGAGACGTCGGTGACGGTCTCGACGCTGCCGCCAAAGCCGATGGAGTAGACGACCTCTGGCCGTTCGAATTCCCACGGGTTGCCGAAATCCAGCCAGTGCTCGGTCTGCTCCTGCTGCCAGCCGTCAACGATGGCCTGACGGAACAAGCCGTGCTCATAACGAATACCGTAGCCGTGACCGGCGATGCCGAGGGTCGACATACTTTCCATGAAGCACGCCGCCAGACGACCGAGGCCGCCGTTGCCGAGCGCCGCATCGGGCTCCAGCAAGCGGATGCGTTCCAGATCGACACCGAGCTCAGTCAATGCTTCACGGGCGACGTCGAGCAGGCCAAGGTTGCTCAGGCTGTCGTAGAGCAAGCGGCCGATAAGAAATTCCAGCGAGAGGTAATACACCCGTTTCTGACCTTTGCGGTAGATCTGCCGGGTATGGTCCATCCAGTGTTCGACCATGTGATCACGCGCCGCGAGGGCGATGGCTTCGAACCAGTCATGGTCGAAGGCGTGATCGGGGTCTTTACCCACCGCGTAGGTGAGTTTGGTCAGGACGGCGTCGCGGAATGCGGCCACCTCTGCTTCGCGAACTAGTGGTTCTTGAGTCATCAATAGGACCTCGAGCGAGCGGGAATTGTCTGAGCCTAGACGGTCTGACCGACGGTGAGGGCTCTGGTTCGGCAGTATTTCCTGAGACTGTGAGATAGCCCGGCATTACCTTGGCGAGTGAGCTAATGAATGCAGGGGCCGTGCCGAATTGTCCGGCAATGTGCCTGTATGCAGAAAAAATCTGGCGAAAGGTTGTTCAAAAATCCACCAGTCCCGGTATGATCGCGCGCCCTGATGCACACACGCCTGGTAACTCCCGATGATGAAGCCCAACCTGATTGCCGCCGCCGAGATCGACCGTCTCGATACGTGGGCAAAATACTCAGCCCCGATGTGCGGTTCCTGCGTGTCGAGCTGCTGCACGCTGCCGGTTGAGGTGAAGATCAAGGATCTGGTGCGCATCGGTGTGGTCGACGAGTTCGAACTGGGCGACCCGCCAAAGAACATCGCCAAGCGTTTGCAGAAGGAAGGCCTGGTCGAGCGCTTCAACCAGAAGTCCGGCATCTTCACCCTGCAGCGCATGAGCAACAACGATTGCTACTACCTGGATCGTAAGAGCCGCCTGTGCACCATTTATGACAAGCGCCCGGATACCTGCCGCAATCACCCGAAGATCGGCCCGCGGCCGGGGTATTGCGCTTACAAGCCGAAGGAAGTGGTGCGCGAGCAGAATTTCCGCGCGATCGAGAAGTTCTAAAAGCCAACCCTCACCCCAGCCCTCTCCCAAAGGGAGAGGGGGCCGACTGAAGTGTCTTGCGCCCAACATCGACCTGAAACACCCAGGCGATTATGGATTCGGTTGAGCCCCACCAAATCGATTTTGGATTCAGCAGAATTCTTTCAAGTCGGTGCATCTCATGAGTATTCCACGGTCAGTCCCCTCTCCCCCTGGGAGAGGGCTAGGGTGAGGGGCTTTTGATCTTCAAGGCCCAACCTGCATTTCCCCCAGACAAACAAAAACGCCCCCGGTCTCGCGACCGGGGGCGTTTTTTCAAGCTCGGGCTAAATTACGCCTTGGCTTTCTTGGCAGCGCGGGTACGCTCGCTTTCGTCCAGGATCTTCTTGCGAAGACGGATGGACTTAGGAGTCACTTCACACAGCTCGTCTTCCTGGATGTATTCCAGAGCCTGTTCCAGAGTGAACTTCACTGGTGGAACCAGAGCGATGGTTTCGTCTTTACCCGAAGCACGCATGTTGTCGAGCTTCTTGCCTTTGGTTGGGTTTACACCCAGGTCGTTGTCACGGCTGTTCTGACCAACGATTTGACCGTTGTAGATCTCCTGGCCGTGTTCTACGAACAGCTTGCCACGAGCCTGCAGGGTTTCCAGCGAGTAGGTCAGTGCCTTACCGGTTTCAACCGAAACCAGAACGCCGTTCTGACGGCCGGACATGTGGCCCGACTTGACGGTGTCGTAACGATCGAAGATCGAGGTCAGGATGCCAGCACCGTTGGTCAGGGTCAGGAACTGGTTACGGAAACCGATCAGACCGCGAGCAGGGATGTTGTATTCCAGACGAACACGGCCCTTGCCATCCGGCACCATGTTGGTCAGGTCGCCTTTACGCAGACCCATCTCTTCCATGACCTTGCCCTGCGAATCTTCAGGGATGTCGATGGTCACGTTTTCGAACGGTTCCTGCTTAACGCCGTTCACTTCACGAATGATCACTTCCGGACGGCCCAAGGCCATTTCGAAGCCTTCGCGACGCATGGTTTCGATCAGTACCGAGAGGTGCAGCTCACCACGACCGGAAACCTTGAACTTGTCAGCCGAGTCGCCTTCTTCAACGCGCAGTGCAACGTTGTACAGCAGCTCTTTGTCCAGACGCTCCTTGATGTTACGGGAGGTCACGAACTTGCCTTCTTTACCGCAGAATGGCGAGTCGTTTACCTGGAAGGTCATGGAAACGGTTGGCTCGTCAACGGTCAGCGGCTTCATCGCTTCAACAGTCAGTGGGTCGCACAAAGTGTCGGAGATGAACAGCTCGTCGAAGCCGCTGATGCAGACGATGTCGCCAGCTGCTGCTTCTTCAACGTCAATGCGGTGCAGACCGTGGTGACCCATCAGCTTCAGGATACGGCCTTTGCGTTCTTTGCCGTCGGCGTCGATAGCGACAACCGGAGTGTTCGGCTTGACGCGACCACGAGCGATACGGCCAACACCGATAACACCCAGGAAGCTGTTGTAGTCCAGAGCGGAGATCTGCATCTGGAACGGACCGTCACGGTCAACGGCTGGAGCCGGAACGTGATCGACTACCGCTTGGTACAGCGGGGTCATGTCTTCCGCCATGGCGGTGTGGTCCAGACCGGCAATACCGTTCAGGGCCGAGGCGTAAACAACCTGGAAGTCCAGTTGTTCTTCGGTAGCACCGAGGTTGTCGAACAGGTCGAAGATCTGGTCCAGAACCCAGTCCGGACGCGCGCCTGGACGGTCAACCTTGTTGATCACCACGATTGGACGCAGGCCGGCTTCGAAAGCCTTCTTGGTCACGAAACGGGTTTGCGGCATAGGGCCGTCTTGGGCGTCAACCAGCAGCAGAACGGAGTCAACCATCGACATTACGCGTTCAACTTCGCCGCCGAAGTCGGCGTGGCCCGGGGTGTCCACGATGTTGATGTGGTAGCCGTTCCAGTTGATGGCGGTGTTTTTCGCCAGAATGGTAATACCGCGCTCTTTTTCCTGGTCGTTGGAGTCCATCACGCGCTCGTCGTTGAGCTCGTTGCGCTCCAGGGTGCCGGATTGACGCAGGAGTTTGTCTACCAGGGTGGTTTTACCATGGTCAACGTGGGCAATGATGGCGATGTTGCGTAGATTTTCGATCACTTGTGTATCTCGATCAGAGGATTCGGTTTGCTGACAAGTCTTGGCAGCGATTAGCAGTAGTGTCCGGCATGGCCGTTACAGCTTGACGGCGGTGTCGGGGGGCCGGTGACGCAGGCCACAGGCAAACAGCCCCGGGCACTTAGCTCGGTCGATAAACGCGCACATTGGCATGCCCCTCACTGAGCAAATGGTGAGCATGCAGGCGACTCATCACGCCTTTGTCGCAATACAGCAGGTACTGGCGAGTCGGATCCAGCTCCTTGAAACGAGCGTTCACTGCGTAGAACGGCATCGTCTGTACTTCTACGCCAGCGAGTTCCAGCGGCTCATCCTCGGCGGCATCCGGGTGACGGATGTCGATCACGATCTGGCCGGCCAGTGCTTCGCTGACTTCTTCAATCTGTACGTCCTGGCCCAATTCGTCGATCACGCGATCGATCGGCACCAGTTTGGCGTTTTCGAGCGCACGCTCGAGCACCGCCATGTCGAATTCTTTCTCTTCGTGCTCAACCCGACCACGTTTGGCGGCGGTCTTCGGATTGACCGAAATGACCCCGCAATACTCCGGCATGTGCCGGGCGAAATCGGCGGTGCCGATCTCGTTGGCGGTGTCGATGATGTCCTGCTTGTGCGCCACGATCAGCGGACGCAGGACCAGTTTGTCGGTCACGCAGTCGATCACCGACAGGTTCGGCAGTGTCTGGCTCGACACCTGGGAGATCGCCTCGCCGGTAACCAGCGCTTCGATGTGCAGGCGGTCGGCGATGTTCGACGCCGCGCGCAACATCATACGCTTCAATACGACGCCCATATGACTGTTATCGACTTTGCCGAGAATTTCGCCCAACACTTCTTCGAACGGAACACTGACAAATAGCACGCGTTGCGAGCTGCCGTACTTCTTCCAGATGAAATGCGCGACTTCCATCACGCCCAATTCATGGGCACGACCGCCCAGATTGAAGAAGCAGAAGTGCGTCATCAGGCCGCGACGAATGATCTGGTAGGCCGCAACCGTCGAGTCAAAGCCACCGGACATCAATACCAGCGTCTGCTCCAACGCACCCAGCGGGTAACCGCCGATGCCGTTGTGCTGGCTGTGGATCACAAACAACCGTTTGTCGCGAACTTCGATACGGACTTCGATTTCCGGCGCTTTCAGGTCGATACCGGCGGCACCGCACTCACGGCGCAGCTTGCTGCCGACGTATTTTTCGACGTCCATCGAGCTGAAGGCGTGCTTGCCGGCACGCTTGCAGCGCACCGAGAAAATCTTCCCGGCCAGCGCAGCGCCGTAGTGCTCTTTGCACTTCTCGGTGATGTCGTCGAAGTCGCCCAGCGGGTACTCGTCGATCTGCAGAAAGTGCGCGATGCCCGGCATGCAGGTCAGGCGCTCACCCATCTCTTTCAAGGCTTTGGCGTCGGTAACGCGGGTTTCCAGCTCGAGATTGTCCCACACACCGTTCACCACCACGGCCGGGTCCAGGTCGCGGAGCACGGTGCGGATGTTCTTGGCCAGCTGGCGGATGAATTTCGTCCGGACAGGTCGGCTTTTGATGGTGATCTCGGGGAAGACTTTTACGATTAGTTTCATGAAAACAGCGCGCGAACGGCCAGCCGAAAAAGGGGGGCGCGGATTATAGCGGAAATTGCTCAAGGTTTAACCAGTTAATGTGCAGAAGGTTTTGCATGCACCAAAACAGGTCATTTTCGAATCAAGACGCTACATTAGAGGGCGAGATTTCCAGCGTTCAGGCGTTTGAAGCCTTTATAAGCGTGAATTTGGGGCAAAAAACCCATGCTGGGGCACTGGCATGCAATTTGCTCCCTTGTGAGGCAGGTTGCCTTGGCAGAGTATTCGCGCCGGCATCACCCAAATTCAAGGGCATCCACTACCAAGCCCGAAGCCACCCGGAGGACATATGTCGAAGACGGTTCAACTCATCAAAGATCATGACGTCAAGTGGATTGATCTGCGCTTCACGGACACCAAAGGCACTCAGCACCACGTGACCATGCCGGCTCGCGATGCGCTGGATGAAGACTTCTTCGAAGTCGGCAAGATGTTCGACGGTTCCTCCATTGCTGGCTGGAAAGGCATCGAAGCCTCCGACATGATCCTGATGCCGGTTGACGAAACGGCCGTTCTCGACCCGTTCACCGAAGACGCCACCCTGATCCTGGTGTGCGACATCATCGAACCTTCGAGCATGCAAGGCTACGACCGCGACCCACGTGCGATCGCCAAGCGTGCCGAAGAACACCTGAAAGCCACCGGTATCGGTGACACCGTGTTCGCTGGTCCAGAGCCAGAATTCTTCATCTTTGACTCGGTGAAATTCAAGTCGGACATCTCCGGCTCGATGTTCAAGATCTACTCCGAGCAAGGTTCGTGGATGTCCGACCAGGACATCGAAGGCGGCAACAAGGGTCACCGTCCAGGCGTCAAAGGCGGCTACTTCCCGGTTCCACCGTTCGACCACGACCACGAAATCCGTACCTCCATGTGCAACGCACTGGAAGAAATGGGCCTGACCGTTGAAGTTCACCACCACGAAGTGGCGACTGCCGGGCAGAACGAAATCGGCGTCAAGTTCAACACCCTGGTGAAGAAAGCCGACGAAACCCAAACCCTGAAGTACGTTGTGCACAACGTTGCTGATGCATACGGCCGCACCGCGACCTTCATGCCGAAGCCACTGTACGGCGACAACGGTTCGGGCATGCACGTACACATGTCGATCTGGAAAGACGGCAAGAACACCTTCGCAGGTGAAGGCTATGCCGGCCTGTCCGATACCGCTCTGTACTTCATCGGCGGCATCATCAAACACGGTAAGGCCCTGAACGGCTTCACCAACCCGGCGACCAACTCCTACAAGCGTCTGGTACCAGGCTTCGAAGCTCCGGTAATGCTGGCCTACTCGGCTCGCAACCGCTCCGCTTCGATCCGTATTCCTTACGTGTCGAGCCCGAAAGCCCGTCGTATCGAAGCACGCTTCCCGGATCCGGCTGCCAACCCTTACCTGGCCTTCGCAGCTCTGCTGATGGCCGGTCTGGACGGTATCCAGAACAAGATCCACCCAGGCGACGCTGCCGACAAAAACCTGTACGACCTGCCGCCTGAAGAGGCGAAAGAGATCCCACAAGTTTGCGGCAGCCTGAAAGAAGCCCTGGAAGAGCTGGACAAGGGCCGCGCGTTCCTGACCAAGGGCGGCGTGTTCTCCGACGACTTCATCGACGCTTACATTGCGCTGAAATCGGAAGAAGAAATCAAGGTTCGCACCTTCGTACACCCACTGGAATATGAGCTGTACTACAGCTGCTGATCCGGTAGCGCCGCGTTTCTCGGCGTGACAAAAAGAGGCCTCCTTCGGGAGGCCTTTTTTATTGCCCGCAATTTACAGCTCGACGCAAATCCCTGTAGGAGTGAGCCTGCTCGCGATAGCGGTGGATCATTGGATGATGACGCTGACTGACACTACGCCATCGCGAGCAGGCTCACTCCTACAGGGGATTTGTGGTGTCTGAATGATCTCGGAATGTGTGCCAAGTTGGGCCAACCGCCGCACCTGTCCTATGCTGCACCCCATCGCTTTCAATCCCGGTCGATTTCATGGGTCGCACCTTTCTCTACATTCTATTGTTGATAGCCCTGCCCGCCGCCGCGCAGATCTACAAGTACACCGATGCCAACGGCAACACGGTCTACAGCGATCACTCACCGGACGGCGTACAGGCGCAGCCCGTGGAATTGCCGCCGCTCAATCGCGTCGAGCCGCAAGCGCCGAGCGCACCCCCTGCGCCCGTCAGCGGCAACCGCGAACCTCAGCGCAACGCCTACGACATCCTCGAACTCGCCGGGCTGCCCACCGAAGAAGCCCTGCGCGCGAACAACGGCACCTTTACCGTCAACGTGCTGATCAAGCCACGCCTGCAACCGCCGCATCAATTAAGGCTGGTATTGGACGATGAGCCTTACGGTCAGCCGAGCAACGTACCAATCCTGCAACTGGTGAACGTAGATCGCGGCGACCATCGTTTAGCGGTGCAGGTGATTGACGGGCAGACGATCATCCAGCAGAGCCCGCCAGTCCCCCTCAGCGTGCAGCGAGTGCACAAGCCGTGATCCGCGCGTGGCTGATCGTCGTGATTGCGCTGGTGACACTGCAAGCCTCAGCCGAGGTGTTCACCTACACCGACGCCCAAGGCAATCGGGTATTCACCGACCAGCCGCGCGGCAACGCCAAACGCGTCCCCATCGCCACCAGCAATCGCATGTCCGCAAACCCCACCGCCGCCGCGCCGATCATCACCGCGAAAAAAGCCCCGGAACAACCACTGTTTCACTACGACATGCTGCGCATTCTGGTGCCCGAACCCGATGCGACGATTCGCAGCAGCGCCGGCGAAATCATCGTCAGTGTGACCAGTGAGCCGGGTCTGCAAAAAGGGCATCGTTATCGGTTGCTGCTGGATGGTCAGGCCACTGGCGAGCCCGGCCTGACGCCAGTCTTTCCGCTGAGCAATATCGATCGTGGCAGCCACAACCTTTCGGTGGAAATTCTCGATGCCGAGGGCCGTACCGTCGAGCGTACAGCCAACCAACCCTTCCACATGCTGCGCATCTCTCTCGCGCAGAAACGCCAGGTCAAACCCTGCGTCGCCGACGACTACGGCGTACGCCCGGAATGTCCGCTGAAAGACAAACCGCCCGAGCCGAAAAACCCCTTCCTGCGTTTCTTCTAACGCCGTTCAGCTTTGCGCACTATATTGGTGCAATAGCTTGCACCGTACTCACATTCCAACCCATTTTGGTTCGAAACTACCCGTGAGAGCTGGCCCTGTGCCACGCAAACGAGCGTCAAACGCCTGTTTCAGGGGTTAAGCGCTTCTTTTCGGAGCCTTGGTTTGGTTTTTGCATTTTCCGTTCACCAACGCTTGTTACTTGCGCACGCTCCGCCCCCAAAAGAGGCTCCGATGACTATTAGCGACGCAATCCACCGTTTGCTGCTCGACAACCTGACCACCGCCACCATCCTGCTCGACGCCGAATTGCGCCTCGAGTACATGAACCCGGCGGCGGAGATGCTGCTTGCCATCAGCGGGCAGCGCAGTCATGGGCAATTCATCAGCGAACTGTTCACCGAATCCACCGAGGCGCTCAATTCCCTGCGCCAAGCCGTGGAACAGGCGCATCCGTTCACTAAACGCGAAGCGATGCTCACCGCCCTTACCGGCCAGACCCTGACCGTGGATTACGCGGTGACACCGATCCTCAGCAACGGCGCGACCATGCTGTTGCTGGAAGTCCACCCGCGTGACCGCCTGCTGCGGATCACCAAGGAAGAGGCGCAACTGTCCAAGCAGGAAACCAGCAAGATGCTGGTGCGCGGCCTCGCCCACGAAATCAAGAACCCGCTGGGCGGCATCCGTGGCGCCGCGCAATTGCTGGCCCGCGAGCTGCCGGAAGACAGTCTGCGCGATTACACCAACGTGATCATTGAAGAGGCAGACCGCCTGCGCAATCTGGTCGACCGCATGCTCGGCTCGAACAAGCTGCCGTCGCTGGCCATGTGCAACGTCCACGAAGTGCTCGAGCGCGTCTGCCAACTGGTCGAAGCGGAAAGCCAGGGCTGCATCACCTTGGTGCGCGATTACGACCCAAGCATTCCCGACGTATTGATCGACCGCGAGCAAATGATTCAGGCGGTGTTGAACATCGTACGCAACGCCATGCAGGCGATCAGCAGCCAGAACGAACTGCGCCTTGGCCGCATAAGCCTGCGTACCCGGACCATGCGCCAGTTCACCATCGGCCACGTCCGCCATCGTCTGGTGACCAAGATCGAGATCATCGACAACGGCCCCGGGATCCCGGCGGAACTTCAGGAAACCATTTTCTTTCCCATGGTCAGCGGACGCCCGGACGGTACCGGACTCGGCCTGGCCATTACCCAGAACATCATCAGCCAGCACCAGGGCCTGATCGAGTGTGACAGCCATCCAGGCCACACCACCTTCTCGATCTTTCTGCCACTGGAACAAGGAGCCACATCGACATGAGCCGTAGTGAAACCGTGTGGATCGTCGATGACGACCGTTCTATCCGTTGGGTGCTGGAAAAGGCCTTGCAGCAGGAAGGCATGACGACCCAGAGCTTCGACAGCGCCGATGGCGTGATGAGTCGCCTGGCCCGTCAGCAGCCTGACGTGATCATTTCCGACATTCGTATGCCCGGTGCCAGCGGTCTGGACTTGTTGGCGCGGATTCGCGAGCAGCACCCACGGTTGCCGGTCATCATCATGACCGCTCATTCCGATCTGGACAGCGCTGTCGCCTCGTATCAGGGCGGCGCGTTCGAATACCTGCCGAAGCCGTTCGACGTCGATGAAGCGGTATCGCTGGTCAAACGTGCCAATCAACACGCGCAAGAACAGCAAGGCCTGGAAGTGGTGCCGGCACTGACCCGCACCCCGGAAATCATCGGCGAAGCGCCGGCGATGCAGGAAGTTTTTCGCGCCATCGGGCGCTTGAGCCACTCCAACATCACCGTGTTGATCAACGGCGAATCCGGCACCGGTAAAGAACTGGTGGCCCACGCCCTGCACCGCCACAGCCCGCGCGCGGCCTCGCCGTTCATCGCGCTGAACATGGCGGCGATTCCCAAGGACCTGATGGAATCCGAGCTGTTCGGCCATGAGAAAGGCGCGTTCACCGGCGCGGCCAACCTGCGTCGCGGCCGCTTCGAGCAGGCTGACGGCGGCACGCTGTTCCTTGATGAAATCGGCGACATGCCGGCGGATACGCAAACCCGTTTGCTACGGGTTCTGGCCGATGGCGAGTTCTACCGCGTCGGTGGGCATGTGCCGGTCAAGGTCGATGTACGCATCATCGCCGCGACCCACCAAAATCTGGAAACCCTGGTCCACGCCGGCAAATTCCGCGAGGACTTGTTCCACCGCCTCAACGTAATCCGCATCCACATCCCGCGCCTGTCGGACCGTCGTGAAGACATCCCGACCCTGGCCAAGCACTTCCTCAGCCGCGCCGCGCAAGAGCTGGCGGTGGAGCCGAAGCTGCTGAAAAGCGAGACCGAGGAATACCTGAAGAACCTGCCGTGGGGCGGCAACGTGCGGCAGCTGGAGAACACTTGCCGCTGGATCACGGTGATGGCGTCCGGGCGCGAAGTGCACATCAGCGACCTGCCGCCAGAACTACTGAACCTGCCGCAAGATTCGGCGCCAGTAACCAATTGGGAGCAAGCACTGCGTCAGTGGGCGGATCAGGCCTTGGCGCGTGGCCAGTCGAGTCTGCTCGACAGCGCGGTGCCGGCGTTTGAGCGGATCATGATCGAGACGGCGCTGAAGCACACCGCCGGACGTCGCCGTGATGCGGCGGTGTTGCTGGGTTGGGGGCGTAATACCCTGACGCGCAAGATCAAGGAATTGGGGATGAAGGTTGATGGTGGGGATGATGATGAAGGGGATGAGGGTTAACGGCTTATTCGCTTGAGGGTTGTTGTGAATTCAAAATCCAGCCCCTCACCCCAGCCCTCTCCCAATGGGAGAGGGGGAAAGGGAGCCGATTCGTGTAATTCTCAAAATCTGAGTTCGACTCGGTATTTCACGTCGGCGTATTTCTCACAAACCCTCCGGTCAGTCCCCTCTCCCTCTGGGAGAGGGTGAGGGTCACCGTGCACCGCATCAATGCACGATGACCCGCGATTGAGCACAGTCGTATCTCCACATTCGCTTCTGAAAACATTGAAAAATCAACTTTTCAACACACGAAAGCCCCGAATTCCGGGGCTTTCGCGTTTCCAACCAGTTTTTTTATTTCAACAGATTAAAACCTGGCACGCCCCCTGCAATATCTCCCATAGGTGATTCGTTTCACCACCCGTTTCGGGGACCTTGGTACAGGCAGGCCGGGGAGTCCCCTCTTTACATCAGGCTCACCCGCCACGCGGCGAGCCTACCCTTTTGGGGCTCTTGGTACAGGCAGGCCGGGGGTTCCCTCTTTACACCGGACCGACGCGTCACGCGAAGTCCATCCCGTTTTGGGAACCCTGATACAGGCAGGTCAGGGATTCCCGCTTTTACACCACTCGCCGAGGCGTTCAGCCCGGCGTTAATCAAGCCTCGGACGTTTGGGTAAATGGTGCAGGGGCTGGTTTTGCCGCCCCGCATCATATTCCCGTATTGCCGCTTCCAGTCTGTCCAGCATCTTTCCGGGGCTGGGTTCATTGATCAGAATGTCTGTCATCCGTGCCTTTTCGCTGGCGTCAGCTTTGACGTAGACCTCGAGAAACCACCAGACCCGCCGCTGCAGAAGCGGATACTCAACGTGAAACTCAGGCGTGCGGCTCAGTTTGCGGAGCCTGCTCGAAAGATGGCCAACGCTGTCCCAGAGTTCCAGTTTTTTAGGCACTTCTCCTGCCGGCACATGAAGCAGCCAAAGATTTGCCGACACATCATTGCTTTCTGCTCCCAACCAAATATCGGAGTCGGTTTTTATCCGTGCGCGTATCAATCGCCGGAGTGAGGCCGGATCCGTTATTGGATTGCCGATGAGATTGAAGCCTGCTCTGAGTTCAACGGATTCCGGGATCGAGGTAATTCGATTGTTCGCCAGATTCAACACTTTCCCGGGAATCTCATTGGTGATGCCCTCCGGAAATCTGTCTAACCTCATGCTGGAAAGATCCAGCTCCTGCAGCGCAGTCAATGCTTTGAGTGAAGGTGCGACAGAAAGCGCATTGTTGCCAAGCTTTAATACTTCCAGTGTTGACCGCTCGTTGTCGGCATCAAGACCGAGAGGGATTCGGCGTATTCCGGCTCCTGTCAGATCCAGTACACGCAACTCGGCCATCCCGGAAATGTCAGGATCCGTTTGCAAATCGTTCCGGTGTTGAACAGGCGTCTGAAAACGTAACGGACCGGGCAATTCATTCGCCGCGGGCCCCGGTGTGTTACCAAGCCTTAACAACTGCAGGCTGGTCATGCCCCTCACCGAAAAATCAGCCTGTAAATCACAATCCTGCAGGCTCAATTCTCGTAAACGGGGGAGCTTCACTAATTGCTCGGTAAAACGCGAATCCATATTGAATCTTGAGTAAGCACGCTCATATATAGAGGCGCCGAAGGATCTTCTGGTGATTAACTGGCTTGTTACCGTCAGACTTTCAATGTTTGGAAACTGCGCAAAAAACACCTCAGGGTTCAGCGGTGCATTACCTCTTAGCGTAAGAGCAACGACTGAGTTGAACTTCAATGACAGCAACTTATCGACTGGCCATAGCGTGAGATTGATATCCAACTTGAAACCCGACAGCCGACCATCGCTATAGACTCGCTGATCAGGCTCACCTTGCCATTTGTACAATTGGCGTAGCCTGCTCCACATGCCAAACGCCTCAGATATCTCATGGGACTCGGGTACGTGATTTTGGTGGTTCGGGATGCTGACGTGTTCGCTGCCCAGTTGCGGTAGCCCGAGCTGAATACGCTTGAGTTCCACATCTGCCACATCCTTGTCACTGAACCGAGCGATAAAGTCATCTGCGTGTTGATCGGTCGATTCCGGAAAATACTGTTTGATCTGCGCTCGAGTGGCTGGCTCAACGACCTCACGCTGGTACCAGAGGCCGCTGTCGCCATCGCGCAGCATTACCGGTCCTAAAAGCAACTCGCTTGTGCGTCGGGCTCGATGCAATCCCGTTTGCGGATCCACGGCGACAAGAACAAGGTCGCCACCGGCCACGTCAGCGTAAGTTCGCTTGTTAAAAACCCTTAAACCTTCACTGTTGATTTCTGGAAGTATCGCCCGGGCATTGACTACGTAATGGTCCAGCGAAGGCTGAGATGCTGGCAGACGAGTTTCAGCGGGAATCGTCTGAACTACGACGGTCGGAGCCGGATGAATGACATCAATGTCTGTAGTGTCGGCTCGCGACTGCGGATTGTCGAGAGTAATACCTGAGTCGACGCCTCTGCGGCCTGAGGGACCGGGGAGCGAAGTGTCCACTTCAACCGATCGATTCGAGCTGCCGGGAACATCCACGTGAGTAGCGCTACCGCGCGGTGGTTTTACTGGCATGTTTTTTCATCCTTGAAAAAGTCGCCCTTCGCATTTGCCTAAGGAACGAAGGGATCGGCATCCTGCCGATTTGAAAGAGGAGCGCACGATAGCGTGCGCAGGTGCTGAAGGAGATAGGAAAGGCAGACTGGCGCAGTGGGAAACAACACTAGGAAATGTAGGAGAACCGGAGAGACGGCAGGTTTGCGATCAGTTCATTTGCAAACGGATCTCCAGCCGCCAGCGGTCGTCGACCTCGCTGCCTGTCCACTCGCCTTGTAGCGGCCGCGCCGCCAGTACCGTCAGCAGCAAGCCACCGTCACTCTTGCGCGTACGCCAGTTCACGTCCTTGTCGTTGAGCCTGAGTTGGCCTTTCTGCGCTTTGCCTTCAGCCTGGAACAATAGCGCCACCGTGCCATCGATGATCTCGCCGTGCAGCTTGGGTTCGTTGTTGAACCACACCACCAACCCGCCGTCAGTCACGTCAACCTGCTGCAACACCGTCGGATCCGGCGTGGTCAGGCGGCCGATCATCAGACCAATCATCAAGCCGACAATCGCCAGCGAACCGATCACCCGCGGGAATAGTTTCGAACGGTTGTCCACAGGCGGCGTAGAATGCCGCTCATCTTTACCTTCGGAGCCGTGCATGTTTCACGTCATCCTTTTTCAACCAGAAATTCCGCCGAATACCGGCAACGTTATCAGGCTGTGCGCCAACAGCGGCTGCCACCTGCATTTGATCGAACCGCTGGGTTTCGAGATGGACGACAAGCGCTTGCGCCGTGCCGGACTCGACTACCACGAATATGCCACGCTGCAACGTCACGCGGATTTGGCCAGTTGCCTGGAAAGCATCGGTAACCCTAGGGTGTTTGCGTTTACCACCAAGGGTTCACGGCCGTTTCATGATGCCGCGTTTGTCCCGGGTGATGCGTTCATCTTCGGCCCGGAAAGTCGTGGCCTGCCGCCGGAAGTGCTCGACGCCCTGCCTGCCGAACAGCGCCTGCGCCTGCCGATGCGCGAAGGCTGCCGCAGCCTGAACCTGTCCAACACGGTGGCCGTCGCTGTTTACGAAGCCTGGCGCCAGAACGACTTCAAGTAACACCGCAAAACAAATGTGGGAGCGAGCCTGCTCGCGATTACGGCGTGTCAGTCAACTTTGATGTGTCTGACAGACCGCTATCGCGAGCAGGCTCGCTCCCACATGGGGTGTTGCTAAACCGTCTTACTGAACGGTTGGCGTCTCGCCGCTTTCCTGCATGCGCTGCAATTCTTGCGCGTACAGGGCGTCGAAGTTCACCGGGGCCAGCATCAGCGCCGGGAACGAACCACGGGTCACCAGGCTGTCCAGGGTTTCGCGCGCGTACGGGAACAGGATGTTCGGGCAGAACGCACCCAAGGTGTGGCTCATCGAAGCCGCATCGAGGTTCTTGATCAGGAAGATACCGGCCTGTTGCACTTCAGCGATGAACGCCACTTCTTCACCGTTTTTCACGGTGACAGACAGGGTCAGCACGACTTCGTAGAAATCACCTTCCAGTGCTTTCTGGCGAGTGTTCAGATCCAGCGCAACAGCCGGGTCCCACTGCTGGCGGAAGATCGCCGGGCTTTTCGGGGCTTCGAAGGACAGGTCGCGTACGTAGATGCGCTGCAAGGAGAATTGCGGTGCGGTTTCTTCTTCGCTGGCTGCAGTGTTCTGTTGGTCAGTCATCTCAGATCCTTATCGATCTTGGGTCTTTTAGGGAGTGCTGTACGTGGGTGCAGCCGTTCAGGCCTTGAGCAGCGCGTCGAGTTTGCCGGCGCGCTCCAGGGCATACAAATCATCACAACCACCGATGTGCTGGCTGCCGATCCAGATCTGCGGCACGGACGTGCGTCCGGCTTTCTGGGTCATTTCGGCGCGCACCTGCGGCTTGCCATCGACCTTGATCTCTTTGAAGGCCACGCCTTTGTTCTCGAGCAGGTACTTGGCTCGCGAGCAATAAGGGCAGTAATCGCTGGAGTAGACGATGACTTCGCTCATATCACTTCACCAACGGCAGGTTGTCGCCTTTCCAGCTGGAAATCCCGCCGGACAGCTTGGCGGCGGTGAAGCCGGATTTCATCAGCTCGCGGGCGTGGGTGCCAGCGGTCTGGCCCAGGGCGTCGACCAGAATAATGGTCTTGGCCTTGTGTTTTTCCAGCTCGGCGATGCGCGCAGCCAGTTTGTCCTGAGGAATGTTGATCGCGCCAACGATGTGGCCGGCAGCGAAATCCTTGGCCGGACGGATGTCCACCACTACGCCTGCATCTTTATTGACCAGTGCAGTCAGCTCGCCGGTGCTCAGGCTTTTACCGCCGCCCTGCATCGTGTGCGCCAGCAGCAGAGCCAGCAGTACGACGAAGATACCGACAAGAATGTAGTGGTTAGTGGCAAATTCAATCAGGTGAGCAACCATCGAAGGAGGTTCCAGGGCGTTAAAATGTCGGCCAGTATACACAGCCACTATGGTCGGCCAAACCCCGTCCGGCGGTGACGCGGTCGGAACTTAGCTTTAAACTCCAACTCCCTTTTCCATCGCCCTCTTCTTTATTAGCCACGAGTGGATTCCATGACGACTACGCCTAAACCTTTGGTCCTGATGATTCTCGACGGCTTCGGTCACAGCGACAGCCCTGAATCCAATGCCGTTTTTGCGGCGAAGAAGCCCGTCCTTGATCGCCTGTGGGCCACTGTGCCGAATGGCTTGATCTCGGGCAGCGGCATGGACGTCGGCCTGCCGGACGGCCAGATGGGCAACTCTGAAGTCGGCCACATGAACCTTGGCGCCGGCCGCGTGGTGTATCAGGACTTCACCCGCGTGACCAAGTCGATCCGCGACGGCGAATTCTTCGAGAACCCGACCATCTGCGCCGCTGTGGATAAAGCCGTGGCCGCCAGTAAAGCCGTGCACTTCATGGGCCTGCTGTCCGATGGTGGCGTACACAGCCACCAGGATCACCTGATCGCCATGGCCGAACTGGCCTTCAAGCGCGGCGCCGAGAAAATCTACCTGCACGCCTTCCTCGATGGCCGCGATACGCCGCCGAAAAGCGCTGCGTCGTCGATCGAACTGCTCGATGCAACCTTCCAGGCACTGGGCAAGGGCCGCATCGCCAGCATCATCGGCCGTTACTTCGCCATGGATCGTGACAACCGCTGGGATCGCGTCGCTCAGGCCTACAACCTGATCGTCGACGGCAACAGCGAATTCAACGCAGCCACTGCACAGGAAGGTCTGGACGCGGCTTACGCTCGCGGCGAGAGCGATGAATTCGTCAAAGCCACGACCATCGGTGAGCCGGTAAAAGTCGAAGACGGCGACGCTGTGGTGTTCATGAACTTCCGCGCCGACCGTGCCCGTGAGCTGACTCGCGTGTTCGTCGAGGACGATTTCAACGATTTCGAGCGCGCCCGCCAGCCGAAGCTCGCTGGTTTCGTCATGCTGACCCAATACGCGGCAAGTATTCCGGCACCGTCGGCATTCGCCCCGGGCAGCCTGGAAAACGTTCTCGGCGACTATCTGGCAAAGAACGGCAAAACCCAACTGCGCATCGCTGAAACCGAGAAATATGCGCACGTGACCTTCTTCTTCTCCGGCGGCCGCGAAGAACCGTTCCCGGGCGAAGAACGCATCCTGATCCCGTCGCCGAAAGTCGCCACTTATGACTTGCAGCCGGAAATGAGCGCGCCTGAGGTCACCGACCGCATCGTCGAGGCCATCGAAAACCAGCGTTACGACGTGATCGTAGTCAACTACGCCAACGGCGATATGGTCGGCCACAGCGGTGTGTTCGACGCGGCAGTGAAAGCGGTTGAATGCCTCGACACCTGCGTCGGTCGCATCGTTGAAGCACTGGAAAAGGTTGGCGGCGAAGCGCTGATCACTGCTGACCACGGCAACGTCGAAAAAATGGCCGATGAAGAAACCCACCAGGCGCACACCGCGCACACCACCGAGCCGGTGCCGTTCATTTATGTCGGCAAGCGCGACCTCAAAGTCCGTGACGGTGGCGTGCTGGCTGACGTAGCGCCAACCATGCTGAAACTGCTGGGTCTGGAAAAACCGGCGGAAATGACCGGCACTTCGATTCTGGTCTGACCCGAATCGCCAAAACATCGCAAAACCCTGTAGGAGTGAGCCTGCTCGCGATAGCCATCTGACAGTCAACTACTCTGTTGAATGTCAGTAAGCCATCGCGAGCAGGCTCACTCCTACAATGGTTTGGGGTGTTTTTCAGGCCAGTTATCACACAGCCCCAATTGGGCGTTTTTTTTGCAGCCTCGGGCGGGCATACTAGGCCGTCCCTTACCCTGGTGCCGCCCGCCTCTATGCTCCGCGTCCTGATCGCCCTCGCTCTGACCTGCCTGCTCCAACCGGCCTTCGCTGACGAGCGCGCGCAAACCCAACAGCAGTTGGACGCGACGCGTCAGGACATTGCCGAGCTGAAAAAGCTGCTGGGCAAAGTCCAGGAAGAAAAGTCCGGCGTGCAGAAAGAGCTCAAGGGTACTGAAACCGAGCTGGGCAAGCTGCAGAAGCAGGTCGACGCGCTGCAGAAAGAACTGCAGAAAAGCGAATCCGAGCTGCAGCGACTCGATGCAGAGAAAAAAAAACTCCAGAGCGCGCGCACTGAACAGCAGCGACTGATCGCCATTCAGGCCCGTGCGGCCTATCAGAACGGCCGGCAGGAATATCTCAAACTGCTGCTCAACCAGCAGAATCCCGAGAAATTCGCCCGCACCCTCACCTATTACGATTACCTGAGCCAGGCCCGCCTGGAGCAGTTGAAGAACTTCAACGAAACCCTGCGCCAGCTGGCCAATGTCGAAAAAGACATTGCCGCCCAGCAAGCACAATTGCTGGTGCAGAAAAGCAGCCTCGATACCCAGCGCGACGAACTGGAAAATGTCCGCAAGGAACGCCAGCAAGTCCTCGCCAAGCTCAACGATGACGTGAAAGCCCGCGACCAGAAACTGGCCGCGCGCGAGCAGGATCAGGCAGACCTGTCTAAAGTCCTTAAAACCATTGAAGAAACCCTGGCCCGCCAGGCTCGTGAGGCAGAAGAAGCGCGGCAGAAAGCGCTGATCGCCCAGCAGGAAGCGGAAAAAAAGCGCTTGCGTGAGGCGCAGGCTGAAAACAGCGACGCCCCACGAAAACCCGCCCGATCCACTCCCGGCGCACTGGTCTCCAGCAGCGGCGAGACCTTCGGTGGCCCTTTTGCTGCAACCCGGGGAAAACTTCCCTGGCCGGTTGATGGTCGACTGCTGGCACGCTTCGGCGAAAGCCGTGGCGACGATGCCCGTACCAAGTGGGACGGCGTGATGATCAGCGCCTCCGCCGGCAGCCAGGTGCATGCCGTACACGGTGGTCGCGTGGTGTTCGCCGACTGGCTGCGCGGTGCCGGGCTGCTGGTGATCCTCGATCACGGCAACGGTTTTCTGAGTCTTTACGGTCACAACCAGACGCTGCTCAAGTCGGCCGGTGATGTGGTCAAAGCGGGTGAGTCCATCTCCACTGTCGGTAACAGCGGCGGCCAGGACACATCCGCGCTGTATTTCGCAATTCGTCAGCAGGGTCACCCGAGTGATCCGGCGCAATGGTGTCGTGCGCAAGGATAAGCGCACCGCCTAATTAAGGAGTTCGTTCGACATGCTGCATTTGTCCCGCCTTACCTCGCTGGCCCTGACGATCGCTCTGGTGATCGGCGCGCCTCTGGCGTTCTCCGCGCAACCGGCCCCGGCCGTCGCTCCGGCAGGCACAGCCGCAACCTCCAAGGCGCCGCTGCCGCTGGAAGAGCTGCGCACCTTTGCCGAGGTCATGGACCGGATCAAAGCCGCTTACGTCGAGCCGGTGGACGACAAGACCCTGCTCGAAAACGCAATCAAGGGCATGCTCAGCAACCTCGATCCGCACTCGGCCTATCTGGGCCCTGAAGATTTCACCGAACTGCAGGAAAGCACCAGCGGCGAGTTCGGCGGTCTGGGCATCGAAGTCGGCGCCGAAGACGGCTTCATCAAAGTGGTCTCGCCAATCGATGACACCCCGGCGTCGAAGGCCGGCATTCAGGCCGGTGACTTCATCGTCAAGATCAACGGTGCGCCAACGCGCGGCCAGACCATGACCGAAGCCGTCGACAAGATGCGCGGCAAGATCGGCCAGAAAATCACCCTGACCCTGGTACGCGACGGTGGCACCCCATTCGACGTGACACTCGCGCGCGCCGTGATTCAAGTGAAGAGCGTCAAGGCGCAGCTGCTGGAAACCGGCTACGCGTACATCCGCATCACCCAGTTCCAGGTCAAGACCGGCGAAGAGGTCTCCAAGGCCTTGGCCAAGCTGCGCAAGGACAACGGCAAGAAGCTCAACGGCATCATTCTCGACCTGCGCAACAACCCGGGCGGTGTGTTGCAGGCGGCGGTGGAAGTAGTCGACCACTTCATCACCAAAGGTCTGATCGTTTACACCAAAGGCCGGATCGCCAACTCCGAACTGCGCTTCTCTGCCACCGGCAAAGACGAAAGCGAGGCGGTGCCGATGGTCGTGTTGATCAACGGTGGCAGCGCCTCGGCCTCGGAAATCGTTGCCGGCGCCCTGCAGGATCAGAAACGCGCGGTGGTCATGGGCACCACCAGTTTCGGTAAAGGCTCGGTGCAAACCGTGCTGCCGCTGAACAACGACCGCGCGTTGAAGATCACCACAGCGTTGTACTTCACCCCGAATGGCCGCTCGATCCAGGCGCAAGGTATCGTCCCGGACATCGAAGTACGCAAGGCCAAGATCACCAACGAGGCCGACGGCGAATACTTCAAGGAAGCCGATCTGCAAGGTCACCTGGGCAACGGCAACGGCGGCGCGGACAAACCGACCGGCTCTGGCGCCAAACCCAAAGCCATGCCGCAGGATGACGATTACCAATTGGCCCAGGCCCTGAGCCTGCTCAAAGGGCTGAGCATCACGTCCGGCCGTTGAGGATGTCTCTGCGTTTCGTCTTCGTTCTGCTGTGCTGTCTGGCGGGTACTGCTCACGCAGAGCCCGTCAGCCCGAAGCCACACAAAGCCTACCTGACGCTGATCATCGACGACCTGGGGCAGAACCTGCCCCGGGATCGCCGCGTGCTGGGCCTGCCCGGCCCGGTAACCACGGCGATCATGCCTGATACCCCGCACGCCACCGAGTTCGCACGCGAAGCCCATCGCGCCGGCAAGATCGTCATCCTGCACATGCCCATGGACCCGGCCACCGGGCCGTACGCCTGGCACCCCGAACTGCCGATCGAAGAGCTGGAAAAGCGCCTCAACGCCGCGTTCAAAATGGTCCCCTACACCGCCGGCATCAATAACCACATGGGCAGCCGCATGACTGCGCAACCGGTGGCGATGGCGTGGTTGATGGCCGAGTTGCAGCGCCGGCACAAGTTTTTCGTCGACAGCCGCACCAGTGCGCAGACCGTCGCGGCGCAACAGGCGCAGAAAATCGATCTGGCGAGTGTTTCCCGGGACGTGTTCCTCGATGACGAGCGTACCGAAGCGGCAATTGCCAATCAGCTGCAGACCGCGATTGCTTTAGCGCACAAACAGGGTTCAGCGGTGATGATCGGCCATCCTTATCCGCAGACACTGGCGGTGCTGGAACGTGAACTGCCGAAGCTGAAAGCACAGGGGATTGACTGGATCGACATCAGGCAGATGATCAGCGTGCGCAGCAATCGTGCCATGGCTGGTCATGGCAAGGATGGCGTTTACCGGTAACATCCGGTCACGTTGCAATACATAGTTACCACCGAACGCCCCACTCCGTTCCGGATAGTAAGACCTGCTACAGGTCGCGGCTCCTTTGAGTCGCTTTCAACTATCAGGAGTGCCCATGACAAACAACGCCCCGATCATCCCGCCCATTGGGCGGACTGAACCGATCCGAATCGATAACCTGTTGGTCAACTTCACAACAGAGTTCATGCGCATCTGGGATACCGACGGTGTGTCGGCCAAACCTGCGTCGTTCTGGCGCCCGACGCCGGCTCCCGACGCGCTGCCCGGTTACTTCCCCTTGGGCGATGTCGTCACCAGAGGCCTGGGCAACATCAACGGCGAACGAGTAGTGGCGGTGGCTTGCGAAGCAGACATTGCCAGCACTGATCCCACCAAAGGCAGGGCACTGCGTCGCCCCAATGATTACGAGCTGGTCTGGAAGGATTCCGGGTCAGGTTCAAAAAGAGATCTGTCGATCTGGCGACCTCTGCCTCCCGCAGGCTACGTGGCGCTGGGGTCGGTGTGCTCGAATGATCATGAAAAACCGTCGCTCAATGCGGTCCGCTGCGTTCGCGCAGATCTGGTGATCGCATCGAATACCACCGATCTGATCTGGGACGACAAGGGCAGCAAGGCCCGACAGCGCGTCAGCACCTGGAGCGCCGTTCCTCCAGCCGCGTTACCTGGCGAGGTTTACTTGGCGTCGGGAAGTTTCTTCAGCTTGAGTGACTACACCAGACCGGCCAGTTTCCCGGCCTACAGCTTGCGCCTGCAGATTGGCCTGCAGCTGTACACGCGCCCATCGCCACCCGTGTTGTGCGGGGAAACGCCGACATCTGTCGAGCCAGCGGACGATCCGTCTTACACCGCCAGTCTCCCCTGGTTTACGGTAAAGGATCCGCGCTACAGCGCCGCTGAACAATTACGTCACTCGCCCTTCTATCTGCTGGAACGCAAGGATCATTACATCCTCGTCGGTCACGCACGCAATAGTGGCAACGACAGCCAGGTATTCAGATGGACAGCGCCTCGCGCTCAGCGAACGCCAGGCTTGAGAACATTCACCCAGACTACTTCCGTCGAGTTCGGTGCCCAATGGCAAACCAATCAGCCCAACGCACCAATGTTTTCTGCGCGGCTGGGCCATGATTTCACCCAATGCGAAATACATTCGAATGAATGGCTCAATACGGCGGCGATCGAAGTGGTTGCGATCGTGGACAAAAACAGGTCCGTCGCGGCCTATCTGGTGCAGAGCGACTACAGACTGGTGCGCGCAGACAGCACGTCAGTGACGGAGGGTTTCAGCTACACCAATGGCAGTAGTTTGCACATCAGCCAGTACGCGCCAGCGGAAGCTGAGGTCATTGTCGTTCCTGCGCCGGAGCCCGTCGTGGAACCGTCTGCGCAGACGTCTGTGGCCGATGACGAAATCAGCGCAGCGCTGGCGGAGCCCGAGTTGTCACTGGCTACAGATACCGCCCCATGATCTCGTCGACCACACCTTCTTTGCGCAACTGATCCAGTGCGGCCTGAAGCTTGGCGACCACTTCGTCGGAGACATCCTTGTTCAGCGCCAGATACAGTTCTGCGCTGTTGAAGCGCAACACGGTCTTGAGACCGGTGACACCATCCTGCCGCGCCAGATAGCGCCCGGCAGGATCACCGGTGGCCCAAAGGTCGATCTGACCATTGACCAGTTTCTTCGCATTGTCCTGATCGCGCAGTACTACGATCGGCTTCAGGCCTTGTTTGGCCAATGTCTCGGCAATCGCATCGCCCTTGTAGGCGCCGATCTTGTATTTGCGCGCGTCATTGAGGGTGTCGAGGGTGATCTTGCTGTCTGCCTTGGCCAGCAGAATCCAGTCATCCGGGCCGATCGGGCCAACCCATTTGAAGAGCTTTTCGCGGTCCGGCAGGCGCGCCATCACGAAAGCACCGTAGCCAGGATTTTCCAGGGCGAGCTTATACACGCGCTCCCAAGGAAAGCGCAGGGTCAGGCTGTAGGTGATGCCGGCACGCTGGAACATTTCGCGCACGATGTCGGTGGCGATACCGTTGATGTTCTCGCCCTGGGCGAAATTCTTGCCGTTCTTCGCCATGTTGTACGGCGGGAAGTTTTCGGTGAGCAGCACCAGATCGGTGTCGGGACTGGTTTCGGCGCGGGCCGTGTTGACGAGCAACATCGAGGCGCTGGCGAGAACAAGAAGCAGGCGTTTGATCATGTCGGGCTACCGAAATCCATGGCGTGCCCAAGAGTGCCTTGGGTGCGCCATGGTGTCCACTGGCCTGTATGGAATTTGACGCTTAACGCATCACGATGCCGCGTTTGGCCATATACGCTTTGGCTTCCTGCACGGTGTACTCGCCGAAGTGGAAAATACTCGCCGCCAACACTGCGCTGGCGTGACCTTCGAGAATGCCGTCAGCCAAGTGCTGCAGATTGCCGACGCCACCGGAAGCGATCACCGGGATGCCCAGCGCATCGCTGATCGCGCGGGTCACGCCGAGGTCGAAGCCGTTTTTCATGCCGTCCTGATCCATGCTGGTCAGCAGGATCTCGCCGGCACCGAGGCCTTCCATTTTTTTCGCCCACTCGACCGCGTCGAGGCCGGTTGGCTTGCGCCCGCCGTGGGTGAAGATTTCCCAACGCGGGGTTTCGCCCGGGCCGGAAACCTTCTTGGCGTCGATGGCGACGACGATGCACTGCGAGCCGAAATGCTGCGCGGCTTCGCCGACGAATTCCGGGTTGAACACGGCAGCGGTGTTGATTGACACCTTGTCCGCGCCGGCATTCAGCAGATTGCGAATGTCCTGCACGGTACGCACACCACCGCCGACGGTCAGCGGGATGAACACCTGGCTGGCCATGCGCTCGACGGTATGCAGCGTAGTGTCGCGGCCATCGACGCTGGCGGTGATGTCGAGAAAGGTAATCTCGTCGGCACCCTGCTCGTCATAACGACGGGCAATTTCCACCGGGTCACCGGCGTCGCGGATGTTTTCGAACTTCACACCTTTGACGACCCGGCCGTTGTCCACGTCCAGGCAAGGGATGATGCGTTTGGCCAGAGCCATGCTTAATCTCCGATTAAGAGTTGCAAGCTTCAAGCTTCAAGCTGCAAGAAAGAGCAGACGCGGTCGCGCTTCTAACTTGCAGCTCGCAGCTTACAGCTTGGAGCTGGTCGCGTAGCTATCGCAGAAAGCCTGAGCTTCTGCCACATCCAGTGTGCCCTCATAAATCGCGCGGCCCGTGATAGCGCCGATAATGCCCGGCGCCTTGGCGTCGAGCAGCGACTTGATGTCACCCAGATTGTGGATGCCGCCGGAAGCGATCACCGGGATCTTGGTGGCGGCGGCCAGCGCAGCGGTAAACGGTACGTTGCAGCCCTGCATCATGCCGTCTTTGGCGATGTCGGTATAAACGATCGAGGACACGCCGTCGGCTTCAAACTGCTTGGCCAGATCGATGACCTGCACGGTACTGATTTCAGCCCAGCCATCGGTGGCGACGAAACCGTCTTTGGCATCCAGACCAACAATGATCTTGCCCGGGAACGCACGGCACGCTTCAGCGACGAACGCCGGATCTTTCACGGCTTTGGTGCCGATGATCACGTAGCTGACGCCCGCCTTGACGTAGTACTCGATGGTTTCCAGCGAGCGAATGCCGCCGCCGATCTGGATCGGCAGGGTCGGGTAACGCTTGGCGATAGCGGTGACCACTTCGCCGTTGACTGGCTGGCCTTCAAACGCGCCGTTCAGATCGACCAGATGCAGACGGCGGCAACCGCCCTCCACCCACTTGGCAGCCATGCTCACCGGGTCATCGGAGAACACCGTGGAATCTTCCATGCGGCCCTGGCGCAGACGTACGCAGGCACCGTCTTTAAGATCGATAGCGGGAATAATCAGCATGCTTTTTCCTTCGTCAAAAGAGCGGCAAGCTGCAAGCGACTAGCTGCGAGCATGCGGTGTACCAGTTCTTGCAGCTTGAAGCTTGCGGCTTGCAGCTGCTCCTAATTTTTTTCGAGCGCCCACAGGTCGCTTTCGATGCTTTCAAACCGCTCTTTGAGGTGGGTCTGCACATCGAAAATCGCCCTGTTGTAATAGTGCGGAGCAATTTCGCGGGTAAACAGCTCAAGAATTTCCGCCGCTTCGAACGAACCCAGGTCCAGTTCGAAACGGTCTTCCATGAACCGCTGAATCTTGCGATTGGCCTCGTTCTCCTGTTCGGGAGTGAGGGTCAGAATCGGCGGTTTGGACTTCTTGGCAGCCATTTACCAGCGACCGTCCCACGCAGCGAAGTTCTGCAGCAACTGCAGGCCATGGGTATGGCTCTTCTCCGGGTGGAATTGCACGGCGAAGCGCGAGCCATCGGCCAGCGCCGCAGCGAAATCGACGCCGTAATGACCGCCACCGACCACTTGCCGCGCATTGGCGGCAGCGATGTAGTAGCTGTGCACGAAGTAGAAACGCGCCATGTCCGGAATGTCATGCCACAGCGGGTGGCTGACCTTCTGCTTCACTTCGTTCCAGCCCATGTGCGGGACTTTCAGGTGCTCGCCGTCTTCGTGCAGGTCTTTACCGAAGAACTTCACCGCACCCGGGAACAGGCCGATGCAGTCGACGCCGTCGTTTTCTTCACTGGTGTCGAGCAAGGCTTGCATGCCGACACAGATGCCGAGGAACGGACGATCCTGACTGACTTCACGCACCAGCGAATCGAAGCCGAGGCGACGGATTTCCGCCATGCAATCGCGAATCGCACCAACACCGGGAAACACCACGCGATCAGCTTCGCGAATCACCGCCGCATCGCTGGTGATCAGCACTTTGCCGGCACCGACGTGCTCGAGGGCCTTGGCCACCGAGTGCAGGTTGCCCATGCCGTAATCGATAACTGCAACCGTCTGCATTACAGAACGCCTTTGGTCGATGGCATTTGCCCGGCCATGCGCTCGTCCAGCTCGACGGCCATGCGCAGCGCGCGGCCGAAAGCCTTGAACACGGTTTCGATCTGGTGGTGAGTGTTGGTGCCGCGCAGGTTGTCGATGTGCAGGCTGACCAGCGCGTGATTGACGAAGCCCTGGAAGAATTCCTGGAACAGGTCAACGTCGAAGCCGCCGACGGTGGCGCGGGTGTACGGCACGTGCATCTGCAGGCCTGGACGACCGGAGAAATCGATCACCACGCGCGACAGCGCTTCATCGAGCGGCACATAGGCGTGGCCGTAGCGACGGATGCCTTTTTTATCGCCGATGGCTTTGGCAAATGCCTGGCCGAGGGTGATACCGACGTCTTCCACCGTATGGTGGTCGTCGATATGCAGATCGCCCTTGCATTCGATATCCAGGTCGATCAACCCGTGACGGGCAATCTGATCCAGCATGTGCTCAAGAAAAGGAACACCGATATCGAATCGGGCCTTTCCGGTGCCATCAAGGTTGATCGAGGCTTTGATCTGGGTTTCCAGAGTGTCGCGCTCGACAGACGCCTTACGTTCGGCCATCACCAGCTCCGCAAAATCATTGGGCGAAAAAGGCAGCCATTATAGGCACGCAGGAAGCAAACAGAAACATGAGAGGTGAGATGGCTGACGGATAGAACGCCCGGCTGTCGCGGGTAGACATGTCCATACAAGCCATTACAGGCACCCAAAAACAACTGTAGGAGTGAGCCTGCTCGCGATGAGGGCCTGACAGGCAACATTTCTGTGACTGTCAGACCGCTATCGCGAGCAGGCTCACTCCTACAGGGGTACTACGTTTTACTTAGTGAAACAGTACCGCCGTCTTCTGCAGGGTCACCCACACACCCCACGCCAACGGAATACCCACCACCAGCCAGGCAGCGATTGCCAGTGGCTTGCTGCCCGGTGCTGCTTTCCACTCCAGAACGGTGCTGGCGTCAGCACCCTTGTCGTGGCCCAGCGCCTGTTCAGCGGCCAGTTCAGCGTCAGTCATGAAGTACTTGTCGGCCACCGGACGCACCAGCAGGTTGCACAGGAAGCCCAGCACCAGCAGGCCGGCGAGAATGTACAAGGTGATGTCGTAAGCAGCTGCGCGCTCAACGCCGATGCTCAACTGATACTCACGCAGATAGTTCACCAGCACCGGACCCAGCACGCCAGCCGCCGCCCACGCCGTCAGCAGACGACCGTGGATCGCGCCAACCATCTGCGTGCCGAACAGGTCGGCCAGATACGCCGGCACAGTGGCAAAACCGCCGCCGTACATCGACAGAATGATGCAGAACGCCGCCACGAACAGCGCAACGTTGCCCAAATGGCCCATGTTCGGAATCAGCGCGTACAGGGCAAAACCCAGGGCGAAAAATACGAAGTAGGTGTTTTTGCGGCCCAGGTAATCCGAGAACGAAGCCCAGAAGAAACGACCACCGATGTTGAACAGGCTCAGCAGACCGGTGAAGCCGGCAGCGATCGCGGCGATCGAGGCCAGTTGCCCGGCATCGAGTTGGCCGAATGGCACGTCAACACCCAACAACTTGCCGCCGAACACTTCCTGCAGCAGTGGCGAAGCCATGCCGAGGATGCCGATACCGGCGGAGACGTTCAGGCACAGCACCAGCCAGACCAGACGGAACTGCGGGGTTTTCCACGCCACATTCACGTGCACGTGGCGATGAGTGATCATCGAATTGGAAGCCTTTTTCGCCGGAGCGGTCCAGCCTTCAGGTTTCCAGCCGGTTGGCGGCACGCGGTAAGCCAGAGCGCCGCCGATCATGAACACGAAGTAGATCGCAGCCATGGCCACGAAGCTCTGCCAGACGCCAACGCCTTCAGCCGAAGCGAAGTGGCTCATCAGCGCGGTCGCCAAGGGTGCGCCGACCATCGCGCCGCCACCGAAACCCATGATTGCCATGCCGGTCGCCATGCCACGCTTGTCCGGGAACCACTTGATCAGGGTCGACACTGGCGAGATATAGCCCAGACCCAGACCGATACCGCCGATCACGCCCGAACCGAGCCACATCAGCCAGATCTGGTGGGTATAAATACCCAGCGCCGAGATCAGCAGACCGCCGCACCAGCACAGCGCCGATACAACGCCGGCCTTGCGCGGCCCGGCGTGTTCCAGCCAGCCACCCCAGATCGCTGCCGAGCAGCCGAGGAAGATGAAGAACAGCGTGTAGATCCAGCCGAGCATCGAGATCGGCCAGTCGCAGTTCGACGAAAATACCTGTGCGATGAAGCTCATGTCCGGTGCGCAAGCCACCGGAGCGGTAACGCCCAGCGCCTTGGACAGCGGCAACCAGAACACCGAGAAGCCGTAGGCCATGCCGATGCACAGGTGGATGGCCAGAGCGGCCGGTGGCACCAGCCAACGGTTGAAACCGGGCTTGGCGATGATGCGTTCCTTGGACAGGAACGCAGGCTGGTCGGCGCGAACGCCGTCCGCCGTAATGCTCGTGCTCATTGTGTATCCCCCAATTATTAGTATGGTTCGCCAGCCACTGCTCACCCCCGGCCTTTATGCACGCAGGCATGACCGTTTTTTTGGGTGAAGCTCCTTGAAGGCGCGACGTTAAGTCGCAGAAGGACGGACGAACGGGCGAAGGTTACCATTTGCACGTGACAGAAAAACCAAACTGATATCACCTTTTTTATGTCATCTGTTCTCGTACCACTCAGGAAAACGCCATGCCGATCGTTGTTCAAGCCTTGAAAGATGCCAGTTATCAGGATCAGCAGGATTTGCAGAAGATCTATCGCGATGCGCCAGAATGGCTGTTCGCACCGTTTTCCGGGGAGACCGGCCTGATCGACAGCGTCCTCGCCGACGGGACTTTCATTGCCGGGCGCTTCAACGACCGCTTGCTCGGTGCCGGTCGACTGCAAAGGCACCGCGACGTTTGGTATTTGTCCCATTTATGCGTACGAAAAGTTACCCGTCACCGTGGCGTTGCCGAACGGCTGGTGAACCAAGCGCAGAAAATGGCGTCGCAAGCGGGGGCTGAACTGCGTCTGCTGGCGCCTGAAGGGCATTTTGAAGCTCAGGCACTCGCCGACAGGTTGCAGGTGCCGCTGGAGGTCCTGGCAACATGACGTCACAGCGAACCGGGCAGTTGCAGCGCTATACTCCCCGGCTAAATTACGAATTCGACTAATTACAAGGACTCGCCCATGAAAGCGTTCGGCAAAATCCTGGGTCTGGTACTTCTCGGGTTGTTGCTGATCATTGTGGCGGCAGGTTTTGCCCTGACCCACCTCTTCGATCCCAACGACTACAAAGACGAGATTCGCCAGATTGCCCGCGACAAGGCCCACATCGAGCTGACGCTCAATGGCGATATCGGCTGGAGCCTGTTCCCATGGCTTGGCCTGGAATTGCACGAGGCCAGCGTCGCCACCCTGATCAAACCTGCCGAACCGTTCGCCGACTTGCAGATGCTCGGCCTGTCCGTGCGCGTGCTACCGCTGCTGCGCCGTGAAGTGCAAATGAGCGACGTGCGCGTCGAAGGTCTGAACCTGCGCCTCAATCGCGACAAGGACGGCCATGGTAACTGGGAAGACATCGGCAAGGTGCCCGCCCCGGCCGGATCAACGCCGCCAGCCACTACGCCCGGGCAACCGGCCAGCGAAGCGCCTGTTGCGGTGGAAAAACCACCGCAGCCGATCCGCCTCGATATCGACAGCCTGACTGTCAACAACGCCCGCGTTGAGTACAACGACGAGAAGACCGGCAAGCAGTTCAGCGCCGAGAGCATCCAGTTGAGCACCGGACCGGTGCACGACTCGACCAATATCCCGGTGAAAGCCACCGCATTTCTCGGCACCAACCAACCGGTTCTGCGCGTGCGCACAGAACTCACCGGCGAGCTGCGCATCGAGCGCGCACTGCAACGCTACAAGTTCGAGGACCTCAAGCTGTCCGGTGAACTGGCTGGCGACCCGCTGCAAGGCAAGACCATGACCTTCGCCGCCCAAGGCCAGTTATTACTGGATAAAGCCGCGAACGTCGCCGAATGGACCGGCATCAAGATCTCCGCCAACCAGTTGCGTGCCTTGGGCGAACTGAAAGCCAACGACCTCGACAAGACCCCGCAGATCACCGGCGGCATCTCTATCGCCCAGTTCGACCTGGCGAAATTCGTCGACAGTATCGGTCAGAAACTCCCGGCGATGGCCGAAGGCAGTCTGAGCAAGGTCGAACTGGTCAGCCGTGTGGCCGCCACGCCGAGCAGCATTGCTCTGGACAACATTAACCTGAAACTCGACGACAGCAGCTTCAGCGGTCGCATCGCCGTCGAAGATTTCGCCAAGCAATCGCTGCGCGCGATCCTCAAGGCTGACACGTTCAACGCTGACCGTTACTTGCCGCCAAAATCGGAAAGAGCCACCAGCGCCACACAAACGCGCCAGGCCGAAGTTGCCAGCACTGAAGCCGATGCCATGGCCGGTGCAGGCTCCACGCCGCTGCCGGACAAACCGAGCAAAACCGCTTGGAGCACCGAGCGCCTGTTACCGGTTGAGCGCCTGGCCAAACTCGACGTCGATGCCGATCTGACCTTCGGCCAGTTGACCCTCGACAAATTGCCGATCCAGAACGCCGCACTGAAAGCCACCGGCCAGGGCGGCCTGCTGACCCTGACCAACCTGAGTGGTGAGTTGTACAACGGTGGTTTTGCCGCCAACGGCACCCTTGATGTGCGCCCAAGCGCCCCGGTGCTGAACCTGCAGACCAGACTCAACCGCGTGCCTGTGGAAAAAATTCTCGAGAGCCAAGGCAAAAACCCGCCGGTCAAAGGTCTGGTGACCCTCACCAGCAACGTGACCGGCAGCGGCAACAGCCAGCAGGCGCTGATTGATACGCTTAACGGCAACGCCAGTTTCGTGATCAACAACGGTGTGCTGCTCAACGCCAACCTTGAGCAGCAATTGTGCAAAGGCATCGCCACGCTCAACCGCAAAACCCTCAGCGGCGAGCCACGCGGCAAAGACACGCCGTTCCAGGAACTCAAGGGCAACCTGACCTTCCGCAACGGCATCGCCAGCAACCCGGATCTGAAAGTGCGCATCCCCGGCATGACCGTCAACGGTGATGGCGACATCGATTTGCGCGTGCTCGGCATGGACTATCGCGTCGGCATCATCGTCGAAGGCGACACCAGTGCCATGCCGGATCCGGCCTGTCAGGTCGGCGAAAAATTTGTCGGCATCGAGTGGCCGCTGCGCTGCCGTGGCCCGCTGGAATTGGGCGCCAAGGCTTGCCGCGTCGACAATGATCGCCTCGGCCAGGTCGCGACCAAAATGGCTGGCGACAAGCTCAGTGAAAAGATCGACGAGAAGCTGGGCGACAAGGTCAGCCCGGAACTGAAAAACGCATTGAAGGGGCTGTTCAAGCGATGAGAGCGGAGCAGTTTTCCACGGCGGTGCTGGACTGGTTTGACCGCCACGGCCGCCACGATTTGCCTTGGCAACAGGACATCAACCCGTATCGGGTCTGGGTGTCGGAGATCATGTTGCAGCAGACTCAAGTCAGCACTGTGCTCAATTACTTCGACCGTTTCATGGCCGCGCTGCCGACGGTCGAAGCGCTGGCCGAGGCACCAGAAGACGAAGTGCTGCACCTGTGGACGGGCCTGGGTTACTACACCCGCGCGCGCAACCTGCAGAAGACCGCGAAGATCGTCGTCAGCCAGTACGGTGGCGAGTTTCCGCGTGACGTCGAAAAGCTTACGGACCTGCCGGGCATTGGTCTGTCCACTGCTGGCGCCATCGCCAGCATCAGCATGGGCCTGCGCGCGCCGATTCTCGACGGCAACGTCAAACGCGTTCTGGCGCGCTTTACCGCGCAAGAGGGCTATCCCGGGGAGCCGAAGGTCGCCAAACAGCTCTGGGCCAACGCTGAGCGCTTTACGCCACACGACAGGGTCAACGCTTACACCCAGGCGATGATGGATCTCGGCGCCACGCTGTGCACGCGCAGCAAGCCGAGTTGCCTGTTGTGTCCGCTGGAGCGCGGTTGCGAGGCGCACATGCTCGGCCTCGAAACCCGCTACCCGATTCCCAAACCGCGCAAAGCCATCCCGCAGAAGCGCACGCTGATGCCAATGCTCGCCAACGGCGACGGCGCGATTCTGCTTTACCGTCGCCCCTCAACGGGTTTGTGGGGCGGTTTGTGGAGCCTGCCGGAACTCGATGACCTCGACGACCTGCAACATCTCGCCGATCAGCACGCGCTGACCATGGGCGAGCAGCAGGCGCTGCCGAACCTTGTCCACACGTTCAGCCATTTCCAGCTGTCCATCGAACCCTGGCTGGTTCAGGTGCAGGAGGCTGCCCATCACGTGGCCGAGGCCGACTGGCTCTGGTATAACCTCGCCACCCCGCCGCGCCTGGGCCTCGCCGCCCCGGTCAAAACCTTGCTCGAACGCGCGGCCGCCGTCTTGAATGCAGGAGAGTCGCCATGACCCGCACCGTAATGTGCCGTAAGTACAAAGAAGAACTGCCTGGCCTGGAACGCCCTCCTTACCCGGGCGCCAAAGGTCAGGACATTTTCGACCACGTCTCCGCCAAGGCCTGGGCCGACTGGCAGAAACACCAGACCCTGCTGATCAACGAAAAGCGCCTGAACATGATGAACGCCGAAGATCGCAAATTTCTTCAGGGCGAAATGGACAAGTACTTCTCCGGCGAGGAATACGCTCAAGCCGAAGGCTACGTTCCGCCTGCAGAGTAAACCCCGGAAATCGGGGGTCGGATCGTAAGCGACGGAATTAATTTAAGAAATTTTAAAAAAGTCGTTGACGTAAATCCGAAAAACCCTTTTAATGCGCCCCGTTGCCCAGATAGCTCAGTCGGTAGAGCAGGGGATTGAAAATCCCCGTGTCGGCGGTTCGATTCCGTCTCTGGGCACCAAATACCGAAAACCCTGAATCGCAAGATTCAGGGTTTTTTTATGCCTGCGATTCAACAGGCCGTACTTCATCCCCTCTTTCAGTGCTTTTGCTGGCCATTATTTTGATGTTAGGCTCCGTCAGCTTTTTCCGGCAGGTCATTGCTGACTGTCGAAAATAATCGCCGAGTACTTCAGTCCTGATGACCGGCATTTAACGCATTACCCGAATAACGCACTCCGCGCCCTCGAACCCTCGAACCCTCGGAATCTATCGAGGTTATTGCAGGCAGCAGGAGAGTTGCGTCTGCGAGCAGGATCGCTCGCAGAACCAAGCCCCCTCATAAAGTTGTCATGGAGGACAAGACCTCAGCGCAGGTCATCTGCTGTTGTTTCAACTGTCAGGCAAGCGACAGCAAACACGGACCCGGCATCAACATTTGTTTGAAATGTCGTGTCACAGCGCCCTGTGCCCTCCCGAAAAAACCAGACCTGTATCAACTCGCCCACGTCCGGATCTGTGCGTGCGCCACACGCATGCATCATCGAAACAGCCAACAGCTCCCATAAAAAAATACAAAGGGAGCCGATACGACAGGGATGTAAAAAATGACCGAAGTCCTACAACAAACCAATAAAACCGTTGAGTCTTTAGTTGAACAGGAAGTCAGAACTTTCAGTTTTGATACGCAACAAGCAAAGCTGCTGCACACCTTCTCCGAAGAACTGGCGGTCATGGGCGGGCCACAAGCCGCAGGCGCAAAGTCCAAGGCCTCGCTGGCAGCGACCGAGTTGAAGTTTTCGTTTTCCAAGAATCAATGCGAACTGCTTGGCGCGTACTCCGACGGCCTCGTTTCCCTGCTGATTTTTGAGGGCATGCACACATTCACCGAGACCAGCCCACCTGATGAACTTCCCGAGCTGGACGCGCTGGAGAACCGTCACGACGTACTGTGTCTGGCGGCACGTAATCAGATTCTGTTGAAACTGGTGGATAACAGCTCTTTTGCTTACGACATGGACAACGAAGGAAAACTGGTCCGACTCGTCGCCAACTTCAAGGGCGGCGGACTGACCAAAATCAATGATGAACCGGAAATCAAAGAGCTGAGTTCCCATTCCGGTCTCGCCCTCGGCCCGCACACCGAAGCGCCGTACTGGTGCGCCGTGAACGCGAAAGACGGGCACTCACCCTCGCCTTCGTCGTTGATACTTTCGGCGCTGTGGAATCCAAGCCTGGAACCGACCTCGGTGATTCCGTTGCCACCTCTGCTGGACGAAATCGGCGTCACTGGATGCCTCGCACTGACGACAGGCAGCTTCCAGTTCACCCGCAGCGACTCTTTCGTCAACGGTAAGGGCGAAGACGGCCGTAATGTTTCGATTCTGGAGTTCGACGACAACGTCGGATTCGCTGCGCGTTTCAACTCGTACCGTTTTTCGGTCAACGAAAACGCCTCGGACTTTGTAAAAGACGCTTATTCCGCGCTTTGCCAAAGCGTGGGTGAAGCATCACCGGTTCAATACACGCTGACGCAAGAGTCGGCGATGGTGATCAACAATGTCCGGGCGCTGCACTGTCGCGATGTCATTAAAGACAATCGACGGGTATTGGTGCGCATCTTCGGTCTGTCGAAGTTCTCATCCCCCATTGTCATTTCAGACGATCCGCTGCTGATACAGGGCTGAGATTCACTGCACGGCAAGGCTGTTGAACGGCCAGTCATGTGAATGACTGGTCAATAACTATAAAAGGGAAAATGTAATGGCTTGGGATGTAATTGGCATGTTGGCGCTCGTGGCTTTTTGCGCCGGTTTTTTTGATGCGATTGCCGGTGGCGGCGGACTGATCACATTGCCTGCCTTGTTTCTGGCCGGTGTCGATCCGATCAGTGCGATTGCCACCAACAAGTTCCAGGCTGCGTCGGCCACTATCTCGGCCACGGTCACTTTTGCTCGCAAAGGCATGATTGAATGGCGCGAAGGACGTTTCCTGGTTATCTGCGCATTTCTGGGTGGCGCCAGCGGAGCACTTTTGGTCAGTTCTATTGATAAGCGCTACCTGGAAGTGTGCGTGCCCGTCATGCTTATTCTGGTGGCGATCTACTTTGCGCTCTCGCCGAAACTGGCCAATGAGGATCGACGCAAGAGAATCGGCATTCTGCTCTTCTCGTTCACCGTGGCACCCATCCTGGGTTTCTACGACGGTATCTTCGGTCCGGGCGTAGGCTCGTTCTTTATCGTCGGTTTCGTGCTGCTTTGCGGGCTTGGCATGATGCGCGCCATGAGCTTCACCAAACTGGCCAACGCTTCGTGCAACCTGGGTTCGCTGTCAGTCTTCATCACCAAAGGCGTGATCATCTGGCCGATCGCGATTGCCATGGCTTTGGCAGCCTTTCTCGGCGCACAACTCGGCGCCAGAGCCGCCGTGCGGGTCGGCCCACGCTTGATCAAACCCATGTTGATCGTGGTCTGCTGTGCCCTGGCGATCAAGCTGCTGAGCGTGGAGACCAATCCATTGCGTGTTGCTGTCCTGCACACCCTGGCAGCCCTGTGATCAATCGGTTGGTATTGACCGGCGCGTCTCGACTTCAATCTCGATTGCAGTTCAATGAGGCGCCAACAGGTCCCGAGTTTTTCTTTTCGCAGAACTTTGCGGGCTACCAACTGGAAGCTCGAGTACTGAGCGGCTCCGACGGCGAAGCGTCAATGCCAAAGGTGCTGGCGATTCACGGCGCCCGCTCTGACTATTCGCGACTCAACACCATTCTGCACCCCTTGCAGGCGCTGGGGGTTGCCAGCCTGAGCTTCAATCTTTCCGGGCACGGCCCCGGCGCTGACGTCGCCCTCGAGGACAGTTCGCTGGCGCAAAACCTTCAGGAGGCTTTGCAGTTTGCCGGTCATCTTGGCGCCGAACTCAGCACAGTGATCGGCCACAGCCTGGGGGGCGCACTGGCGCTCAAGGTGGCGCAAGTGCATCGCGCTTCAGTCAGGCATATCGTGCTGTTCTGTCCTGCCCTGTATGCGGAGGCGGCCTGGCCGCAACCGTTTGGACCACCCTTCAAAAGCGCCATTTCCGTGCCTTACGGTTTTCTCGACTCGTCATCGCTGGATTTCCTGCGCACGTTCGACGGCAAGGTCTTGCTGGTGATCGGCGAATACGATGGCCTTCGATCAACCGCGTTTGGCGGGATTCCCGGTACGTCTGCCGGGACGCAGCAAATGAGAGCGCGCGTGATCAATAGCGCCATTCCTCATGAGGTCATCGAGGCCATTGAAAAGAGTCTGGCCCCCCATCAGTTCAGAAAAATCGTGCTGCCAGAGTGTGATCACGCTGTATCAACGTGGCTCAGGGAAAACCCGCTGCACGCGGCGGATCTGGCGAACGAGATAGCGCGGTTCATCAATGCCTGATCGCCGCTGTGCCGCCACAACAGAAAACAGGTCCCAAGCGTCATGAACCAAAGGAAAACCCGCGTCCCCCTGCCCCATCCGCCACCCTATCGCCCAAGTCGGGTGACTTACTGGCTGACTGTTCTCGTTGCTCTGCTGATTACTTTCGCCATCGGGCTGTCGATGTGGATGCTGATCGACAGCTGGATCACCGGCTCTATCACCACCAATAATCGCGGCCCGCGCAGCACTTACACCCTGGCCCTGCAACCGCGGCAGTTCTGGTTCGAGTTTGTCTGGCAGAGCGTTGCCACAGTGTTTCTGCTGGCAGTGGGTGTGTTCGGCGTGTGGATCTATCGCAAAGTGCAAGAGCCAGTGCACACGCCGAAGAGCAAGCGTCGCGCAAAGAAAACCTAAAGCGTATTGATGTAATCGACAGGCAACAAAACCGTGTCCAGAGCGGCGTCCACTGGCAGGGATACGACGGTAATAAGCGGACAGACAATCATCATGTAACAGACGATCGCCGCCGGCATGCCATCGCTGCCGCCGCCACGCACACCCAGCAGGTGAAGGTTGCCATCCACCCCACGGTAATACTGAGCATCGGACAAACCGTCATTCAAACGCCCGATAAACGTTCCGCAGCCGGCCAACTGCAATAACAGGCCGATGACACCAACAGTACGCAAAATCCCTTTCAAACCAGCGTTTCCTTACGTCACAAAGATGAGGCGCGGGATTGTACCCGCGCCTCGGCTTGGCAATCACATCCATCGCTATCCAGCGTCATTCCAGTGGAACACCAGATTGCGCGCCGTGCCGCTGCCAACGTCGGTCACGTCGTGCCGCGTTTCGCCTTTACGCGTGGCCACCACCGTGTACTTCCCGGGTGGTAGTTGCACATATACCAATGGGCCCGTCTGGTTAAGCGTCAGTACGGTTTGCCCTGGCGACTTTTCAATCATCACATCGACATCAGCGGTGTACTCGTCCTGCGCGCCGACTGCGAACGTCATGTGCAGGTTGTAACCGCTGCTTTGCTGAATGGCCTTCGCCTCATCCTCACCGATCCCGCCGGCCAGATAAGTGACGCCGTTCTGTTGTTGCTGCTGAACTTGCACCCCGGCACTGTCGATGGGCTCAAGACTGGCTGCCTGCAACATCACCGGAAACAACAATGCAGCGACGGCGGCGATGGGCAGCATGAATGAAAGAACGCGTTTCATGATCACGACTCCCGGGTTCGTGTAGAACCCAACCGTTACTCCTTTTAGATTTTGCGTACCGGGGTGGGTTTTAGATTGTTTGGAACTTGGTGCGTGTACGAAATGGACTACAGATCATTTCGTTCTGGCGCATCTTTCAACGGCAACGTCCTGCAACATCAATCCCCTCTTCCTTCCCATATCACCGGCTCGCCCGACATACGCGGTCGGCGACTCTGGGCATGCTTTGACGCCTGTTTCCAACGATGTGGAAGAGCCGATGAGCCCGCTAAAACCTGCTGACACGCAAGACCCGAAAATCGATTCATTGTTGGGGGAGCTAGGCGAACTGATTCGCCAGGCGCGGCAAAAAGTGCTGCGTGCGGTGGATACGATTCAAGTGCAGACCTGCTGGCAGATCGGCAGGCATATTGTCGAGTTTGAACAAGAGGGAGCCCAGCGTGCGGGGTATGGCAAACAGCTGATCGGCCTACTGGCGAAGGATCTGACTGAGCAGTTCGGAAAAGGCTTTGATGAAACCAATTTGTGGAAGATGCGCCTGTTTTATCAAAAATTTCCAATTCGAGACGCACTGCGTCCCGAATTGAGCTGGACCCACTACCGCCGACTACTGCGGGTCGAAAGCGAAAAAGCACGCCATTGGTACATGGACGAATGCGCCAACCTGAACTGGTCAAGCCGCGCCCTCGATCGCCAGATCCTCACGCTCTACTACGAGCGGCTTCTCATGAGTCGCGACAAAGCCGATGTCATCGAAGAAGCCACCACCAATATCGAAGCGCTGAAATGCAACCCGCGTGAATTCATTCGCGACCCCGTGATGCTCGAGTTTCTCGGTCTGCCCTCAGCAGGCAAGGTCAGGGAAAGCGGTCTCGAGCAAGCCCTCATCGACCACCTGCAGGGCTTCCTGCTTGAGCTGGGCAAAGGCTTTTCCTTTGTCGCCCGCCAACAACGCATCAGTACCGACGGCGTCGATCTGTACATCGATCTGGTGTTCTACAACTACCTGCTCAAATGCTTTGTGATCATTGATCTCAAACGCGGCAAGCTCAGCGCCCGCGATGTCGGGCAGATGGACATGTATGTGCGCATGTACGACGAGCTCATGCGCAGCGAGGGCGACAAACCGACTGTTGGCATCATTCTGTCTGCCGAGAGCAACGAATCGGTGGCGCGCTACTCAATGCTCAAGGGCAATGAGCAACTGTTCGCCAGCAGTTACAAGACGATCCTGCCGAGTGAAGAAGAGCTGCGTGCAGAACTCAATCGCGAACAGGCCTTGATCGAAGAGCGAATGCTCACTCAATCCACTGAATAAAACCTGTGGATTGTTCCCGGGCGGCACGGCGACTATCGTTGGCAGCTTACCCGTCAAGGTCGAGAGTCATGAGCTGTCAGGACATGCCCGCAACGCAGAATGTGCAGTCAATGTCACCGACTCTGGCTGCAACGCCAGGGGAGCCTTTCAAGGAATCGGCTGCCGACGGGTATGTCCTTGGCGGTTTTACCTGGCGCCACGCATCACCCGATGCTCAACGCCCGGTGGTCATCATCAACGCCGCCACCTCAGTGCGTTGCCGCCACTACTCGCGCTTCGCAGCTTATTTGTTCGCCAATGGCTTCGACGTGATGACCTACGACTACCGCGGCATCGGCGAATCGCGCTCCGTGTCGATCAAAGGCTTGGATGCTTCATGGACAGATTGGGGCGCGCTGGATTTCGAGGCGATGCTCAAACGCGCGCAACGGGAGTTTCCCGGTCAGCCAATCGACGTGGTCGGTCACAGTTTTGGCGGTTGCGCGGCAGGTCTGGGCGAGTCCGGGCGGGTTATCCGACGGCTGGTCACCGTTGGTGCGCAGTTCGCCTACTGGCGCGATTACGCCCCCGAGCATCGCTGGCGCATGTTCGGCAAATGGCATGTCGTCATGCCGTTGCTGACGCTGTTCTACGGCTTTTTCCCCGGCAAGCGGCTCGGCTGGCTGGAAGATACGCCGACAGGCGTTGTGCGCGACTGGAGCACGCCTGCCACGCGTTACGAACAGCGCCCAAGTGGGTGCGCACTGATGAAAAAGACCGGCGCCCTGCCCTTCGCCAACGTCCGCGCGCAAACCTTGGCCATCAGCATCAGCGACGATCCCTATGGCACGATTCCAGCCATCGAACGCCTGCTCGGTTACTTCAGCAACGCGGCAAAAACCCACCTGCGCATCGATCCGCAGGACATCGGCGAACAACAAGTCGGACATTTCGCCTTTTTTCGCAGCGCATACCAAGCCACACTATGGCCCATCGCTCTGACCTGGCTGCAAACCGGCGCACTGGCCCCCGACACACCCGGGCGGCAAGTCCCGCGCAGCTGAGCCCCTCTCAACGCACGACGGAACACATCATGGCCTCCGCCAACAAGCAGCAGAAACGCGCCACCCGGGCCAAAGCCAAGGCCAAGCAAAACCGCACCAAACGCGCTGAAACGCCGGTCGAGCTGGACCCGAACGATGACCGCATCGATTTCGAGTCGGTGGACCTGACCGAGCTGTTCAAGAAAATGATCGACGCCGAGAAGATCAGCCAGCAAGCGCTGTGCAGCGCATTCCTCGAAGACCCGCTGCTGGAGCTGGTCTACGAACAGGAAGGCGAAGAAGGCGCGATGGATTTCATCCTCGCCGCGCTGATCGAGTATCGCCAGTGGTCGCAGGAAACCGACGAAGCCGGCGCGCTGGCGTGGATCGAATCCCCGGCCTTCCAGGCCGACTATGTGGCGGCGTCCGACGCGATCGCCGCGCAAACCCAACAGAAGAACTGAGTTCCCATGGCATCCCTGAACAAGCAACAGAAACGCGCCAAACGCGCCAAGGCCAAAGCCAAGCAAATCCGTATGGTCGGCCGCAAGCCGCTGGAGCAGGACGAAGATCTCGACCACCTCGCCGAGCCGGTGCCGGAATACGTCCTGGCGATGTTCAGCAAAATGCGCGACGCCGAAGCCATCAGCCGCAACGAAATGCTGCTGACCCTGCTGCGTGAACTGGCGTTCGTCATCGTTGACCATCCAGAGCTGCTGGACATGGAAAACGCCGACAACGAAGGCATGGCCGCCACCCACCTGGCCGCCGACATGCTGATCGACTACCGCATGTGGGCCGAAGGCGTAACGATCGAAGAAGCCCAGGCCTGGCTGAGCGAGCCGCAGTTCATCACCGATTTCGGGGTTGCGCTGGATGCGTATGGCAAGTCAGTGGACACCCAGGAAGAAAAGAGCGAATAACCCCTCTCACAAACAAAAACGGCCGCTCGTCATCACTGACAGCGGCCGTTTTGCATTACGCGTAACGGATCAGTTCAACACCACCGCGCCACGTTTTTCCAGCTTGCGACGGCGTGCAACCAGCAAACCGGCAGCCACCACCATCAGGCTCAGCAGGCCAGTCGCGAGGATCTCCACGCGATGCGCTTCCTGGAACAACATGATGGTCAGGGCTGCGACGATGAAGATGATCACCGCGTAGGTCAGGCCCGGGAACAGCCACATGCTGAAGACGATTTTCTCGCCGCGCGCCATGCGCTGTTTGCGCATACGCAGTTGCGAGAAGGCGATTACCAGGTACACCAACAGTGCGATCGCGCCGGAGCTGGCCAGCAGGAATTCGAACACGGCGGCCGGGGCCACATAGTTGGCGAAGGTGCACAGGAACGCCGCGCCGGTGGACAGCATCACCGCCCAGTAAGGCGTACCGCTTTTGTTCACCCGAGTTGCCATGGCCGGGGCATCGCCACGCTTGCCGAGGGAGAAGAGCATGCGCGACGAGGTGTACAGCGCCGAGTTCAGGCAGCTGGTTACCGCGACCAGAACCACGATGTCGACGATCATCTTGGCGTTCGGGATGCCCATGCGCTCAAGCACGGTCTGGTAGGAACCGAGGTTAGCCAGCGTAGGATCGTTCCAAGGCACCAGGGCCACAACGATGAAGATCGACACGAGGTAGAACAAGCCGATCCGCCAGATCACCGAGTTGGTGGCTTTGGAGATTTGCTTGCCCGGGTTTTTCGATTCCGCGGCCGCGATGGTCACGATTTCGGTACCCATGAAGGAGAACATGGTGGTCAGGATCGCGCCCAGTACCGCACCCATGCCGTTAGGCAGGAAGCCGCCGCTGTCGAACAGGTGCGAAACGCCGCTGACCTGGCTGTTCGGCAGGAAGCCGAAGATCGCCGCCAGACCGAGGGCAATGAAGCCGATGATTGCCAGCACTTTGATCAGGGCAAACCAGAATTCGAACTCGCCGTAATTCTTCACGCTGAACAGGTTGGTAACGGTCAACAGCAGGGTGATGACCAGCGCGAAGGCCCAGATGCCGACGTCAGGGAACCAGGCGTGCAGGATGGTCGCGGCGGCGTTGGCTTCCAGCGGAATCACCAAGACCCAGAACCACCAGTACAACCAGCCGATGGTGAAACCGGCCCAGTGGCCGATGGCACGGTCGGCGTACGTCGAGAAGGAGCCCGTGTCCGGCGAGGCAACGGCCATTTCGCCGAGCATGCGCATCACCAACACCACCAAGGTACCAGCGGCGGCGTAAGCCAGCAGCACGGCAGGGCCGGCGGCAGCGATGGCGTGGCCGGAGCCAACGAACAGACCGGCGCCGATGACACCGGCGATCGACAACATGGTCACATGACGCGGTTTGAGCCCCTGTTCGAGGCCATTGGAGCTTGGGGTACTGCTCATCGAAACTACCTTTGCAAGGAAAGCGATTCAGTCCGTCCTGCCTGGTGTGTTCTTTCTCGTAAAAAGAAACCAACAGGGCGTTCCGGATTCTGCACGCAATAAATGCGCCAAAATGTTTCAAAGTCTTTTGGCTCGCGGCTTTGCGCGCGACCGGATGGTCATCGCAAGTCCTTGAGATTAATGGCTATTCGCCAGAGCGTTACCCTGCGACTCACTTTCAAGACGAATTCGCGCACCAGAAACACACTGAAAAAGTGTGGGATGCACAATAAAAGGGCGAATCCGGAACGTTCGGCCGGATAGCGCTTCCAACACCCCGCCAAAGCTGGCAACATCGCGCCTTTTTTTACGCGACACCCACGGGTTTGCACGATCAAACACCCGTTCGGTTGTTGATGGGGCGACAGTCTGCTGTGCCGATGCGACAACCTGCCACATGCCACCCGTTAACCGCTCGTAGCGCTGTTGGCTGCCATTGAAACGCTATGCTAGCTTGGCCGCCTCGCCAGGAAGGCCATCCAACAGCAGGAGCGCAACATATATGAGGAACGCACATGGCTGAGGCCACGCCCGCGCTTGAAATCCGCAACTTGCACAAACGCTACGGACAGCTTGAGGTGCTGAAAGGCATCTCGCTGACCGCCCGCGACGGCGATGTGATCTCGATCCTCGGTTCCTCCGGTTCCGGCAAGTCCACGTTCCTGCGTTGCATCAATCTGCTGGAAAACCCGCACCAGGGCCAGATTCTGGTGGCCGGTGAAGAACTCAAGCTCAAGGCCGCCAAGAATGGCGAACTGGTTGCCGCCGACGGCAAACAGATCAACCGTCTGCGCTCCGAGATTGGTTTTGTGTTTCAAAACTTTAATCTGTGGCCGCACATGAGCATCCTCGACAACATCATCGAGGCGCCGCGCCGCGTGCTCGGCCAGAGCAAAGCGGAGGCGATCGAAGTCGCCGAAGCACTGCTGGCCAAGGTCGGCATCGCCGACAAGCGCCACGCCTACCCGGCGCAACTGTCCGGCGGTCAGCAACAGCGCGCGGCGATTGCCCGCACGCTGGCGATGCAACCGAAGGTGATCCTGTTCGACGAACCCACCTCCGCGCTTGACCCGGAAATGGTTCAGGAAGTACTTAGTGTCATCCGCGCATTGGCCGAGGAAGGCCGTACCATGCTGCTCGTGACCCACGAAATGGGTTTCGCCCGTCAGGTCTCCAGCGAAGTGGTGTTCCTTCATCAGGGCCTTATAGAAGAGCAAGGATCGCCTCAGCAGGTGTTCGAAAACCCGCTTTCGGCGCGCTGCAAACAATTCATGTCCAGCAACCGCTAACGGAGCAACATGCATGCAGAATTTCAAGAAGGTCTTCCTGGCCGCCGCCGTCACCCTCGCGTTCAGCGCCGGCGCGATGGCTGAAACCCTGAAGATGGGCATCGAAGCGGCCTACCCGCCGTTCAACAACAAAGACGCCAGCGGCAACGTGGTCGGCTTCGACAAAGACATCGGCGACGCCCTCTGCGCGAAGATGAAAGTCGAGTGCACCGTGGTCACTTCCGACTGGGACGGCATCATTCCGGCCCTGAACGCGAAGAAGTTCGACTTCCTGATCTCCTCGCTGTCGATCACCGAAGAGCGCAAGGGCGCGGTCGACTTCACCGACCCGTACTACTCGAACAAGCTGCAGTTCATCGCGCCGAAAAACGTCGACTTCAAAACCGACAAGGACTCGCTGAAAGGCAAGACCATCGGTACTCAGCGTGCCACTCTGGCCGGTACCTGGCTGGAAGACACCTACGCCGATGACATCAAGGTCAGCCTCTACGACACCCAGGAAAACGCTTACCTCGACCTGACTTCCGGTCGTGTCGACGCGATCCTCGCCGACAAGTACGCCAACTACGACTGGCTGAAAAGCGACGCCGGCAAGAATTACGAGTTCAAAGGTGACCCGGTCGTAGAAAGCGACAAGATCGGCATCGCTGTGCGTAAAGGCGACCCACTGCGTGAGAAGTTGAACGCTGCTCTGAAGGAAATCGTCGCCGACGGTACCTACAAGAAGATCAACGACAAGTACTTCCCGTTCAGCATCTATTGATCCTGACCTGTGGGACTGGCGCCGTGATTCGACGGCGCCGGCTCCCGACTTTGCCTGCCGCAATTTGAACAGAAACCCATGATTATCGACCTCTACGGATTCGGCCCGGCCCTCACTGCCGGCGCGCTGATGACCGTCCAACTGGCTCTCACCGCCCTGTGCCTGGGACTGGTACTCGGCCTGCTCGGCGCCTTGGCCAAGACTTCCCCGTACAAGCCGCTGCAATGGCTTGGCGGCACTTATTCGACCCTGGTGCGTGGCGTCCCGGAATTGCTCTGGGTCCTGTTGATCTACTTCGGTACGGTCAACCTGATGCGCGCCCTCGGTGAGTTCTTCGGCAACCCCGACCTGCAACTCAACGCCTTCGCCGCCGGTGTAATCGCTCTGGGCCTGTGCTTCGGCGCCTATGCCACGGAAGTGTTCCGCGGCGCGATCCTCGCCATTCCCAAAGGCCACCGTGAGGCCGGCCAGGCCCTGGGCCTGTCGAAATGGCGGATCTTCACCCGGCTGATCATGCCGCAGATGTGGCGTATCGCCCTGCCCGGCCTGGGCAATCTGTTCATGATCCTGATGAAGGACACCGCGCTGGTCTCGGTGATCGGCCTGGAAGAAATCATGCGTCACGCGCAAATCGGCGTGACCGTGTCGAAACAACCGTTCACCTTCTATATGGTCGCCGCGATCATGTACCTGGGCCTGACCGTGCTGGCGATGACCGGCATGCACTTCCTGGAAAAACGCGCCGCTCGCGGCTTTGCGAGGAGCGCCTAATGAACTGGGAAGTCATCATCAAGTGGCTGCCGAAACTGGCGCAGGGCGCGACCCTGACCCTGGAACTGGTGGCCATCGCGGTGATTGCCGGTCTGCTGCTGGCAATTCCGCTGGGCATCGCCCGTTCTTCGAAGCTGTGGTACGTGCGTTCGCTGCCTTACGCCTACATCTTCTTTTTCCGTGGCACACCGCTGCTGGTTCAGCTGTTCCTGGTTTATTACGGCCTGGCGCAGTTCGACGCAGTGCGTGAAAGCGCGTTGTGGCCGTACCTGCGCGATCCGTTCTGGTGCGCAACCGTAACCATGACTCTGCACACGGCGGCGTACATCGCCGAGATCCTGCGCGGGGCGATTCAGGCGATTCCGCCGGGCGAGATCGAAGCGGCGCGGGCCTTGGGCATGTCCAAGCCGAAAGCGATGTTCTACATCATCCTTCCGCGTGCCGCGCGCATCGGCCTGCCGGCCTACAGCAACGAAGTGATCCTGATGCTCAAGGCCAGCGCGCTGGCTAGCACCGTGACGCTGCTGGAACTGACCGGCATGGCGCGCACGATCATCGCCCGCACCTATCTGCCGGTGGAGATCTTCTTCGCCGCGGGCGTGTTCTATCTGCTGATGGCTTACGTGCTGGTCCGCGGCTTCAAGCTGTTGGAGCGCTGGCTGCGCGTCGATGCCTGCCAAGGGCGTTGATTCTTCCTACGTGCTGACGGGCGAGGACTTACTCGCCCGCTTCACGGCGCTGGATGCTTTTTTGATTGAGCATCAGGCGCTGTGGAAACCTCGACCGTTCACACATCTTTCGCTTGCTTGGGAAGCGTCCTACCCGGAACTGGCCTTGTGGCTGCGCGGGCGGTCGCTGGAAGACGCGGAAAACGCTCACAACCAACCTGCTGATCTTGTTGATGCGCCGGAGCCGTTTGCTTCATTGGCGGCGTTGTCGGCTGAGCTGAGTGCTATTGGTGAGTTGCCGGGGCATGCACTGGAAGTTGCGGGCCATCGATTGAATGTCGATGTGCCGGGGCGCAAGTGGCAGCAGATCGAGGCGTTTGCCAGCCGTTTGTCCTTTGCTTCGCAGCCGACGCACTGGCTGGATTGGTGTTCGGGCAAGGGGCATTTGGGGCGGCGCTTGCTGGGCGCGGGGCAGCAACTGACTTGCGTTGAATACGATCCGCTATTGGTTGCCAGCGGTCAGGCGTTAAGTCAGCGCCATCATCTGCACGCTTTGCATGTGCAGCAGGACGTACTGGCGGCGGACGCCTCTGCCGTATTGAGCGCGACTCAAACTCCCGTCGCACTCCACGCCTGCGGCGATTTGCACGTGCGCTTGATGCAACTGGCCAGCGCTGCCGGTTGCCGGCAAATGGCGATCGCGCCCTGCTGCTACAACCGCGTCAGTCGCAGTGAATATCAGGCTTTGTCTTCGGCCGGTTCGGGATCGCTCCTACAGCTCTCGCTGGAAGATCTGGCACTGCCGATGAGCGAAACCGTCACCGCTGGTGCTCGCGTCCGACGTCTGCGCGACATCTCGATGGCCCGTCGTTTAGCCTTCGACCTGCTGCAACGGCAAGTGCGTGGCGTCGACGAATACCTGCCGACGCCCTCCCTGCCCAGCGCCTGGCTGGAAAAACCGTTCGCTGATTACTGTCGAGATGTGGCTGTGCTCAAAGAGTTATCCACAATCGGTGCGCCAGATTGGCTCGCAATCGAAGCCGCCGGTTGGCAGCGGTTGGCCGAAGTTCGTAACCTCGAATTGCTTCGCGGATTGTTCCGACGGCCACTTGAGCTTTGGCTGAATCTGGATCGGGCGCTTTTCCTCGAAGAACAGGGATACGTCGTACGCCTCGGCACCTTTTGCGATACCACGCTTACACCGCGTAATTTGCTGCTACTGGCCGAACGCGCTTAAAACGTTACAGCCTGTGGATAACTCTGTTGATGGTTTTCCCATGGATCCAATATCTGCGCCTGTTTCGCGGCCTTAACAGCACTGGTCATTTTTTGTTCATATAAATAAAAAACCTGTAAAACAGGGATTTGCGAACAAAATGAGAATGGGTTCACAAAACCTCGCCTGACTTCGATTTCGTGCCTTTCAGTTGTGCATAAGCTGCCAATCAAAACGACATAACCGCCGAACAATGGGCTCGCCGAGTGAATAATTGCAGCCTCGCGAAAGCCTAAACTCCACTGCCTGCCCTGCAAAACAGCCCTATCGTGCGTAAGGCGCAAATGCTGTGTTACGCATTGCGCAGGACTTAATTTGCTGTGATGCAAAAATAGTCTGAATTCAGGGGTTTACAGGATCTTCCCAATCGCTATAATCGTCGCCCACAACGCCGGTATAGCTCAGTTGGTAGAGCAACTGACTTGTAATCAGTAGGTCCCGGGTTCGACTCCTGGTGCCGGCACCATACAAAACAAAGCCCCTGCAGAAATGCAGGGGCTTTGTTGTTTCTGGGGTGGTCATATTTTTGGCAGTGTTTCTGCTTCAGTAGAAATTGCTCCCTTCTTCCCCGTACTCGCCACACTTCCGCTTACAAACCCCGAAAGCATCGCTTTGCCTCATAAGTTCACACTTCAGTCTTTATGCCAAATTATGAGCTGGCGATAATTATTGTGTGGGCATAAAGAGGTGTAATCGTATGAGCCGCATTTTTCAGCGCCCTGTATTGGCTGAATCAATGGCACGCCAGCTTCTCAATCCAGATGTACTCGATGAAAGTCTGCGCTCAGGGCTCTTTCTGTTTGGCCTGCGCCGCACAGGCAAAACGACGTTTCTGAGGAACGACCTTATCCCGGCCTTGGAAGAAGCAGGTGCTTTGGTCATCTACGTCGACTTATGGAGCGACACTCTGGCCAACCCGGCAACGCTCGTGCACAACGCCATCCGGGAAACCCTGAAAGATCTTCAAACACCTGGCTCCTCTGCCTTGGAAACATTCAAACGAGTCAGCAATGTTGAAATCGGCGCCGCTGGGTTCAAGTTCGGCTTCAAACTCGACAGCATTGGCAACGTCGACGGCCCAACACTGGCGCAAGCACTCACCGAAGTCGTAGATCAAGCCAGGACTGATCTGGTGTTGATCATTGACGAGGTGCAGCACGCCATTTCCTCAGACGACGGCAATCAGCTGCTCCTGGCACTCAAAGCCGCCCGCGATGCAATCAACCCTCGTCCGAAAACGCCGGGATACTTTCTATTTATCGGAACAGGTTCGCACAGAGCACAAGTCAGCGAACTGACCGCCAAACGCAACCACGCCTTTTCCGGAGCCACGTCAGCAGCCTATCCATTGCTGAAAGGCGATTACGTTGAATTCCTGCTCAACCGACTCGCAATGACAGTGAAGAAGGACAAGTTGCCGTCCCTCGAAGCCGCTGTCGAAGCGTTCAACACTTTGGGAAATCGCCCTGAAGAAATGTTGAAGGCCCTACGCCAACTCTTGCAGCAAGAGGGCGAGCCCGATGTTTTCCTACCCGTAATAGCCAGCACATTACGCTCGGCCGCGGCGAGCATCGAGCTGGAAAAAGTCGAGCAACTGGGTAGCTTGGCTCAAGCCGTTTTCAACAAAATCGTATCCACAGAAGGCGATGCTCGCGGAATTTTCTCCACTGACGCAGCGGCCGAGTATTCGAAGTCAGTCGGGCGAGAGGTGCGGGTCGAAGAGATTCAACCGGTGGTGATTGCGCTGGTTGCCGAGAACATCATCATGCGACGCGGGCATGGGATCTACGCCATTACAGATCAGTTTGTTCAAGAGATCTGGCTGGAAGAGCGGGCTTTGATTGAGGGGAGTTAGGCCGCTAGGTATACGTTACAAAAAAAGCCCCTGTAGAGATGCAGGGGCTTTGTTATTTCAGATTAAGCAGGATGCAGATCCCGCAGCGCTTCAGGATGCTGACTGGCAACCCTCAGAAGAGTTTGCGCCGCACCAGTCGGCTGCCTGCGACCTTGCTCCCAATCCTGCAAAGTCCGCAAACTCACCCCAATCAACTTGGCAAACGCACTTTGAGAAACGCCCACTTTGGCACGTGCTTCCGCTGCCGCAGAGAGCGGCACCTGCGTTACACGCGCGGCCTTCCCGGCCTTCATCTGACGTACAGATTCCAGCAAGTCCTGCTGGAATTGCTCCAGTTCATCGACCATCGCTGATTTCCTCCTTCAGTTGCTTAAGGAAAGCTACGGGCAAGTTGTCGAGCTTTGCCTTGGTGTAGGCAATGAGCAACCAAATCGAGCCTTCAGAAAGCGTGTTGTAATAAATGATACGTGTACCGCCTCGCTTACCCATGCCGGTGCGAGTCCACCGCACCTTGCGCAAACCTCCACTGCCAGGCACGACATCACCAGCCAGAGGATTTGCAGCAAGCCAATTTATGAATTCATGGCGCTCACCATCGACCCATATGGCGTCTGCATAGTGCTTGAACATTTCCGTTTCGATGATTGTATACATGAACCTGACTATACGGCTACGCCGTACAAACAAACCATAAACGTTTATAGGGACAGATCGACGAAATGCATGGCGCGAAGCCTTGTGAAATCTGTTGTAACGACAAGCCACTACTAGCCACCGTTGCTCATTCGCCCCTCGCAGAGCTACCGTTCAGTTCGTCGCTGCCAATTCAGCGACCGGGCCTGAGAACCCGCGTAAGATGCAGGCGCACCAGCGCCCCAAACCACGATTGCCGACGCTGTTTTAGTGTCCGCATTCACGTGCAATGGCGGCTGTGCGTGGGAGACCTTCGGGTCTGCCGGGTTCCTGTATCTCCGGTTTCTCAGCCTGCGCATAGCTGCCACCTTTTCGCCTGAGAACGAAATAGCAGCTCTCATTTGATACAGGGAGTTCACAAATGAAAGCCATTGATCCGTCAGCACACCGGTCACTTCACGCCCGTCCATCTCGAACGGAAGGTGAAGCGAAATGACCCATTCTCAAGATCTGAAAACCCTCGGCCTCACCCACTTTTCCTTCCACTCCAATCAAGCGATGTTCCGCACCAATCGTGGTGTGCCCGTAATCGCCGCCCTTTCCCACGCCTCATACTTGCTTCACATTTCACGACTGCTCACTGCGGACACTTCAGTTTCTCGCGACCCTGACCTTCACGCGTATGCCTCGCAGTATCTGCAGGAGTTAAGCAAGGCGCTGATCGATGATGTCGTGAAAGTGATGGATACGCCGCCGGACAAGCCGTTGATGTGAACGCCGGTGTCAGGCCCTCGCCGATGCGAGGGCTTTTGCGTTTCAGACCTGACTGATCTCAAGCACAAACGAAATTTTCTGCTGACTCGCACTCCACACATACCGCAAATGCTTGCCCTGCTTCGGAATCGATACCGCTGGAGGTCGAAACGCGGCAACGCATTCATGGCCCGGCAGGCGAACGCTGTTGTAAAGCAGCCCCCACGACTCGGTTTCGCGCAGTTGCCGGGCGAATAGCTGAGACGGCCCGTAAGCCTCCGGATCCGGATTGTGCAGCTCGGGGTGATCGTGACGAATGTCGTGTAACGCTTTAACCACCCGATTAACGTAAGTCCGCATGGTCAATTCAAGGTCCGCTTCTTGGGTCGCCGCAAGAAATCGTTCCTGGTGATAACAGGTCTCGGCGATGGCAGCCGCCTGGCTGCTCGCAGCGTAGTAAACGCCGAAGGTGCCGTCGCAGAACCGACTGCGTTTGCCGATGTGGGTAAAAGCGGCCATCACCGGAGTCGAGCCGGGGCCGGAGAGTCGATCTTTGGGACGCACTCGGGCGAGAACGCCGGCCTGCTCGATCAGGCGATCGTTGGTCAGCGCTTCCAGCGCGTAGGCAACTTCCAGGTCTTCGGGATCGAGCACATCTTCGAACAACGCGATCGGCGGGAAGCTACTGTTGACGATGCGGTAGGCTCGCGGCCATTGCACATCCACCAAATCAGGCACTTTCAACCGCGCACTCCGTCGAGGTAGCGACGCACATCGGCGATATCGACTACGCGTCCGGCGAGCATGTAATCCAGCGCCGTTCGCCCGTTGAACGGCGCCGCTGTGTTCGGACTGCTGACCCACGTGTAGGCGCGGTCGCGGCTGTTGCTGAAGATGATACTCAGCGCCTTGTGAATGCCCATCAGGTAAGAGATGCGCTCAAGCGTGTCATTGGGCAGACGGATATTCGGCAGGTGTTTGTATTTGTAGAACGTGGTGTTGCCGACGCCGCCCAGCAATGTGCGTTGCTGCTCGGCGCTGCAGCCCCAGCGCTCCATGAGGTTGAAGAAGAACTTCAACGCGACGCGACCGGCTTCGGGGGCGTCGCGTTGTTCGCTTGGAGTGAGGGCTGGAGGTGAAGTAGGCATCAGATCGTTACCAACTCGTTATGTGATACATCAAGATTAGTACACATATGAACCAAACAAATAAAGCGCTTCATATGCGGACTCCTATTGCCTATTTTTCGTTTGACTTGCCAATACGCCTGACAGAGAATCGGCCCCAAGAGCGCGAAACCGACTGCCTTCAGGTGGCAATAGTCGGCGTTAGGAACCCCGTTGATGACCTGAATATCAGCGCTCGGGTGAGACCTCTTCTCCCCTGCTTGAGGGAGCACAATATCAAGCACCTACTTCAGAAAAAGCAGCCTCTTCAGGCTGCTTTTTTTGTTTGGCGGTTTGGAAACGCTGATACACCACTATCCCGTGGCGATGCTTATTCAAGGCTTTCTTGTCGCAGTTCATGAAATTCCAAAGAGCGTGTCCATAGTCAGCGTGGATCACCACAAGCATCTGATATTTCGTGTTGTACGCACCGATAAACGCCAGTCGTATCGAGCCGTCATCGTAGGAAATTTGCCAGATTTCCAAGGGGTTCTGAATGGTATCCAGTGCAAACTCGGTGAATCGCTCTCGCGCATTGGGCCTTTTTTCCACGATATGTAGTAGATATTCGCGTCTGACAGTGACTGCGACGTAAGGCGTTTGTATCACGGAGTAACTCTTGCCTTCCGACAACCCAAACCCCGACGCAACTTGCTCCCAAGCCAATTCCAAACTTGTCGCACCAGGAATTTCTCGAGCATTCGAATTCAATAACCTCACTTCGATATCGCGTATGTCCGGTAAGCCAAGGGCTATCCAATTGGTTTGATTGGGAGTAGCGCGCTTTCCTGGCAAATTCATTGGTACCCACCCAGTCGCGCCTTGGCTAGGCGGAAATATCCTTAACTCCAATGGATTCGGCCTTAACAAAATCCTCAAAGTAACAAGTCCATATTTCGCTGGTTTTTGGCGGTGGGGTAACTCAGCCACATCCTCATTTGCAATCGGACGCTTCTGGTATCGGGAAGGATTGCTGCCGAGCGAAGGTGGGAAAAATCGCCACAGCTCTTAGATTCCAAACGAAAAAAAGCGCCCGGGTCCTTCGATCCGGGCACTTTTTTTTGACCCCCATCACCCCCACGTCACCAAAAACCCCGATCCTGTGTCAGCCTCCAGCCATCGGCGGAGACATCGATTCGCTACTAAACCCGCGACAACTATGCTCAGGTGCAGGAATATAGCCAGCATATGGCGCCTGACCGGCAGTCTCGTAAACAACAATACCCAGCCCACTTTAGAGGGCATTACCCATGGATAGCAGAACCTTACGCAACCTCATGCGCATCGTGCAGACCGGCTCGTTGTCGGCCGCAGCCGAGCATTCGTGCCTGACTGTGCAAGCGTTGGCCGCGCAGTTGAACAAGGTCGAAGAGCAGTTCGGTTTCCGCTTGTTTCGACGTTCCAACAAAGGGCTGACGCTGACGCCGCAAGGCACTGAGCTGACGCCGTATATGGACAAAGTGCTGATTGCCACGCGACAGATGGAAGAGAAAGTCGAGGCACTGAAGGTGCCGGGCCAGCGCACGTTGAAGGTTGCGTTGAACAACACCTTGTCGCCGGATTTCAACCGGCGAATGATTGGACGCCTGATCGAGGTGTTTCCCGATTATCAGATGGAATTCAGCTACGCCGAGTCGATGGAAAACCTCAGCAAGCTGAAAAATGAGGACTTCGACCTGGCGGTGCTGATCGGTCCGCAACGGCCGGGTTTGCCAAGCATTGTCTTGCCGGAAGTGCAGGTACAAGTGGTCGGCGCGCATTGTGGTCAGGAGAACGATCCACTGACGTTGCTGGGCAATAAGTTTCAGGTGCGTCCTGCAGAAGATTGTCCGTATTCCCACAGCTTTCTGCGTTTTCTCGACGCTGGGCTGGGCAATCACGAGAACGGCCAGCGCATGGTCTATTCGTGCAGTGAAACGTTGACGCTGTCGCTGATCACGCAGATGGACGCGGTCGGCATGGTTTCGCGTGAGGCCGCGCAAAAGAACGGCCTGACGATTTTCCCAGGTTTCGAGGATTTCCTCGAAGTGCGCCTGGCGGTGAACAATCCGGAGTTGTCGAGCCAGGCGTTGAGTGATGTCGTCGATCTACCGCTACATGAACGAGCCGAGCGCAATGTACGCAGCCGTCCCAACCGCCACACTGAGAAAGAGGTTTTTGCTGAAATACGCACATAACAACGTCGGAATTGCGGCATAGAATTCCGGGCGATCGAGCTGTATGTGCTGATCCTTGATCAACAAGGGAGTCAGGCTGATCGCAGCGACGATCGCCACCGGCAGGTATTCCAGCGCTCGCGCCACGAACGGCGGCCAGTGCTCGGTATTGACTTGCAGTGGCAGGGCGCGTGGCAGGAAGGTCACGGCCATCATCAGCGCGACCACCAGAATCAGGAACGTTTGGTCAGGCATACACCCACTCCGCAGCCCACAAACGTGGCGATAAACACATTGAACGGCGAGCTGCCGACCAGACTCAACGCGCCCATGCACAGCACAGCGGCCGCAGCGGCGATGAGTTTGTTGCGGGTGTTGCACAGCGACACCAGCACGTAGAGCATCATCGCCGTCAGGGCGTAGTCGAGCTGATACTTGATCAGGTGCGCCGCGTACTGCGCGCAGACCGCGCCGAGCAAACCGCCAAGCACCCACGAGGTGTGACAGAACAAGTTGAAGCCGATCAGATAACGCACGTTGACCGGAGCGCCAGTGCCGAGTTTCACACTGTGGAAAGCGAAGGACTCGTCGGTTAAACCTCCGGCGTAGCACCAGCGTTCCATGCGGCTCAATCCGAGGGCGCGCAGAGCCTTGGCCATGTAAACCGACATCAACATGTGCCGCGCGTTGATCAGGAAAGTGGTCAGTACGATAGTCGTCAGCGAGGCGCCGCTGGAGATCAGCGCCAGCGCGGCGAATTGCGAAGCGCCGGCATAGACGAACAAACACATCGCCACTGGCAGCCACATCGGCAACCCGGCGTTGACGGCCATCAACCCGAACACGAATGACACCGTGAAATAACCGGCGACCACCGGGCTGGCTTCGGCAAACGTGCGCGACGGCTGATGGTTGACCATCAACGGCGCACTGCCGGACGTTTCATTCATAGATCCCTCTCAAATGTCCGTTCGCCATGGGGCTCGCAAAAACCCTGGGCAGTCCAAAAACGCTTGCCCGCGAGGTTAGCATCGTCGACGAACAGAAACATCCGTAACACACCGACACGCTTCATGTCTGACGACGCCGCTTCAACCAGTCGTTGACCGACGCCTTGGCTGCGATAGCGCGGGCTGACGGCCAGGTGGTTGATGGTGCCGCGACTGCCGAGCATGCCGCCCAACACCGCACCGACGATTTCGCCTGCAACGTCAAAGGCGAGATAGGACGTGGTGGTTTTCTGAATCAGCACGCCGCGCAGGCACTTGGCGTCCTGCCATTCGCAGAAGGACACTTCGTCGAATTGGCGGAAGTAGCGCTCCATGCGCTGCGCATCCTTGGCCGTGGCGCGTCGCAGCACCACCGGCGTCGAACACTCGACGCCGTCGATTGGAGTGATCTGATTAGCGAACAATGTCGAAAGCGGTCCCGGGCCGCGAGAAGGAAATCGCCAGAATCTGCCGGTACGCCATGGCATGGGTGTGATTGTTGCGCGCTGGCGTCACGTAGTGGCGCATGTCGCGATCGAGGAAGTAAGTGGTGTCGAGAATTTCCTGGTAGGTGGTCGACGCCAGTTGATGCTCGTGGATGTCGTACAAACGACTCTCCGCGCCCTCGACATTGTTGCGCCCCCAGAAGTGCACACCGCTGAACGGATAGCCGTCGCAGTGAATCCCTTCAGGAGTGATTTCCAGTTGTTTGCCGGGTTTGATCTCGATGCGGATCTGATGGATCTGGCACTGCCAGATTTCATCGTGCAGCTCTTCCGGCAGGACGCTTTTGTACACTTCGAAATCGGTGTCGATCAGGCTGCGCATTACCGGCGAAGTAATCACTTCATCGGAGAAGTCCTGAAAGTGCCGCACTAGGCCGCCGACATAGGCGTTGTTTTCCTTGGACTGCACATAGGCGCGATGCTCGAGTTGCTTCAGCTCGCGCGTCTTCGGGTTGTACTCGAAGTCGCTGTAACGACGGTAACGCATGCCGGCTTCGGCCTGACCGTAGTAACTGTCAGGCTCCATGTTTTCCCAACTTTTGGTCAGTCTGACGAAGTCGGCAAAATGACCGTAGAGATTGAAGTCACCACCCTGGACGTTGACATATTTGTCGCGCCGTAGCGATTCGCCCACTTCTCTGTTCAAAACGATCATTACCAAATTCTCCGCTGCGTTGAGCGGCCTAATCTATTAGGTGGAGAATTTGCGTCCATGAGAAAGAATTTCAGGCATTTAAAGCCCTGTTTGAAACGGCGTTTGCAGCGACCTGAAAACAACTTTTACATGACAAAAACACCGGTTTTTTCCGGTTTTCATCGAAAAACCGTCGAAAAAAAACCCCGAACCAGTCGGGGTTTTTCTCATGTTTCTTACACTTGATCAGGCATCAGAAGATGTTGATCGGGTAATCCACGAATACACGCAGTTCGTTACCGCTGCTGTTGTAGTCGGCGGATTTCTGCGAAACGCGCAGGATCGAGCTGCGCAATTTCACGCTAAGGTCTTTGGCCGGACCACTTTGTACGACGTATTTGACCTGATTGAAGATCTCACGCTCGGTACCGCCGCTGCTGGTGTCGGTGGTGATGTTGTCGCCACGCACGTAAGCGAAGTTGTAGCTCAGACCCGGTACGCCGAATGCGCCGAAGTCCAGGCCGTAGCCCAGTTGCCAGCTGCGCTCGTCTTCAGCGTTGAAGTCCGACCAGTAGGAGTTCGCCAGGTAGATGGTGTTGCCACCGTCACCCTGACGGCGACCGTCATTCTGATATCCGCCGTACGGATAACCCAGGTTGCTGTCACCCGTACTGCGCTGGTGAGCCACGGTGAACGAGTGCGGGCCTGTAGCAAACGTGGCTGCCAGGCTCCAGATCTTGTTGTCCTGACCGCCCGTGTTCTTGATGTCCGCATAAGACTTGTCAAGTTTGGTGCGGTAGCCGTTGAAGTCCAGGGTCAGCGACTGATCCTTGTTGATCGGGAACACGTAGTTGGCGTTCACGTACTGCTTCTTCATCACGTCTTCGACGTCGGAAGCGTACAGCGCTGCCTTGAACTGTTCGGTGAACTGATAGCTACCGCCCAACACATTGATCGACTTCAGACCACCGCTGTCACGGCCTTCAGCGCTCTTGCGCGATTCGGCGGTGAAACGACCGGCGTTCAGCTCCAGGCCTTTGATCTCTTTGGAAGTGATCAAAGTGCCGGTGTAGCTTTCTGGCAGCAGACGCGAATTGTCGTAGTTCAGCACCGGCAGGGCCGGCATCTGGTCGCCGTAGGTCAGAACGGTGTTGGAGACACGGAATTTGACCGCTGCACCGAATTTGGACAGATCGTCAGCCGCGTTGCCGCTGTCGCCCTGTTTGAAGAAGTCGATGCCGCCGGCGCCGCTGCGCCCCTTACCACCGTCCAGACGCAGCGCGTACAGACCAAAAGCATCGACACCGACACCCACGGTGCCTTGGGTGAAGCCGGACGAGAACGTACCGATGGCCGCCTGGCCCCACTCGGCTCTGTCCGGGTTACCGTCTTTGTAGTCACGATTGATGTAGGCATTGCGCAGCAGCACTTTGAGGCTGCTGTCTTCAACAAAACCCTTGGACTCGGCCTGGTCGTTAGCCATGGCCTGAGTGGCGCTCAACATCCCCAGTGCGATCAGACTGATTCGCTTGTTCAACATTTTGTTTTCCTTATTACGGGTTGAAACGCGCTGTGTCGAACGGCGGAAACGGCGCTTTTGCACTCTTTTATTCACCCCGAAACAAAAAGGCCCGCCCACGATAACGTGATGGCGGGCCTGCTCCTTGTTTTGAGTCATGGCGGTTGGCCACAGGCGTTGGGCCGAATCGTAGCCGCGCCCTGAACAATGTGTCAATTTCAAGAATCGTCTTTAAATAGGTAAAAATCGTCTAAGAAACGTAAATTTTGCGCTGACTCCTTGCTGGGAAATGCATACAGTCAGTGAATCCAGCGCGTATCAGGCGCAACCATCGATAGAACAAAATGCAGAAGTTTTACCGGTTTCATCGAGGACGATTGCCTGTTTCAACCAATCGGCAAATGCCTGCGGCTTGCCCAGCCAGGGACTGATGTCGACCAACTGGAACGTGCCGTTCTGCTCCAGAGCAATCGTTGGAAAACCCTGGCCGCCTAATTGCGCCAAAAAATGGCGACTGGCTTTTATGTGCCCCTCGCTATCAACGGACTCAAACGCAATGTGGAAATCTTCCTGCGCATAGCCCATCTGCATCGCCAACTCCAACAGCACGGCTGAATCGGCAATGCGTCGCCCTTCTACATAGTGCGCGGTCTGCAACCGCCCCAGCATACGCAAACCGCCTCGGTCGATGGCTTCGGCCGCCATGACCGCAGCAATCGGTGGCGTTGAATCGAAGACGGCTGAGTGATCGCGCAGTAAACCGTCGAAATACGCCTCGCCAAACGGCTGACCGGTGTACTCGGCAATGCGTCGGTCGTGGGGCATGACGTAATTGCGCAATTGCGAGGAAACACGCTGGCGATTGGCACCACTCATCATGCCCCCGGCATGGGCGACCACTGGCAACACAGCCTGCGCCGCTTCTACCAGCGGCTTGGCGCCATAACACCAGCCACACAACGGGTCGTAGATGTAATGAAGAATCATGGGGAAAGCTCCGGCAAAAGTGAGAGAAATCGATGGCGGCAGATTAGTCCCCGCACTCATGCGGAAAAACGCCGGAATGGCTTTCAGTCTGTTTCATGAATCGGTCGAATTGGCCGAGCGGTCAGATTGTGTCGATACGGACACAAATTGAAACAATCAGACAGGGGAACTTATAAGGAATAATTAACGGAAGTAAATGCAAAGCATTACCATTCGCGCGATCGAATTCTTCCACCCTCTCGGATGCGCTGTTCAATGCCTGCCCCGTTCCGTCTTACGCCTGTCACTCTTGGGCTTTCTGCTTTTCTGTCCAGCGGTTTTGCCTATTCCGCGACCGAGTTACCCGCCACTGCGATCAGCGCCGAAGCGCAAGCCGATGACCCGCGCGTTAAGCTCAGCAGCACCGCAACGCGCACCTCGACGCCGGTGCGCTACGTGCCGCAGGCAATCGATTCGATCAAGACTTCGAACGTCGCCAACTACGGCACCAACGATATTGGTGACGCCTTGAGCGGCATGCCCAACGTCAGCAGCAGCGCCGACACCCGCTTCGACAGCCTGCGCATTCGCGGCTTCGATGCCAGCAACGATTTCTATCTCGACGGCATCCGCGACGACAGCCAATACAAACGCGACCTGCACAACATCGAACGCGTCGAAGTGCTCAAAGGCCCGGCCGCCGTGCTGTACGGCCGCGGCAGTCAGGGCGGGATCGTCAACCGCGTGAGCAAAATGCCCGAGTTCGGCCGCCGCTCGACCATCGAAGCCCAGGCTGGCAGCGAAGATTTGCGCAGTCTTTACGCCGACCTCAGTACTGACCCGAGCGAAAACATCAGCCTGCGCCTGAACATGGGCAACATGGATGAAAACAGCTTCCGTGACGGCGTCAGCGGCAATCGCCAACTGTTCGCGCCGTCGATGAGCTGGCAACTGACGCCGGATCTGAACTGGCTGGTGCAGTACGAATACAGTCGCTACAACCGCACGCCGGATCGCGGCATCCCCGGCGTCAACGGACGCCCGGCCGATGTCGGGCGCGACACGACCTACGGCAACGATCACGACTTCATCGACGACAAGTCGCAATCGCTGCGCTCGAAACTCACTTACGAGATCAACGACAACTGGCAACTGCGCCAGACCCTCGGCGTGTTCAAGCTCGACAGTGATTTCGACAACACCTACCTCACTGGTTACACCCCGGCGACCAACAAGGTCACGCGCCAGCACTGGCAGCAGGATCTGACCACCCGCAACGTTTACAACAACGTTGAACTGGAAGGTGGTTTCGATACCTTCGGCCTTGAGCATCGCCTGTTGACCGGGATCGAGATCGGCAGCCAGCGCCGCGATCCGACGCTGTACAACGCCGCCACCGGTAGAACGCCGGGAGCACAACCGGTGCCGTCGCTCGACCTCTTCAATCCGAATCGCGATCTGCGCCACACCGGCAGCATGCAGGTTTCCAGCAGCAGCCACACCGAAGTCGAAAGCCGCGCAGTCTACGTGCAGGATCAGTTGCGCCTGAACGATCAATGGCAGGTTCTGGCCGGTCTGCGTTACGACACCTTCGATATCGAGTCGACCAACAAGCTGCGCAACATCTCGGAAAACCGCGACAGCCACAGCACCAGCCCGCGCGTCGGCCTGGTCTGGACGCCGCTGCAGAACCATTCGTTCTACGCCTCGTGGTCGAAAACGTTTTCGCCAGTGGGCGGCGGCTTGATCGGCATCACCCCAGGTGCGGCCGGCAACACCAACGACCTCAGTCCCGAGCTGACCAAGCAAAAAGAGATCGGCGTGAAGAGCGACTGGTTCGATGACCGCTTGAGCACCACGCTGGCGATCTATGACCTGGAACTCTACAACCGCCGCACCACTGATCCGAACGACCCGACCCTGACCGTGATGTCCGGTCTGCAACGTTCTCGCGGGATCGAGTTGACGGCCACCGGCAACATCGTCGGCAACTGGTACGTGCGCGGTGGCGTCGGTATGCAGGACGCGAAGATCGAGAAGGACAACAACGGCCTGGAAGGCAAACGCATCAACAACGTCGCCAAGCACAACGGCAGCCTGTTCCTGACCTGGAAACCGGAAATGGGCTGGTACGGCGAAACCGGTCTGACCCTGGTCGGCCAGCGCTATGCCGATAACGCCAACACCACGGTGTTGCCGGGTTATGGTCGCTGGGATGCGCTGGTCGGTTACCGCTTCAAGGATTGGGATTTGCGCGCGGCGCTGAACAACATCACCGACCGTGAGTATTACGCGTCGGCGACCAGCCAGTATCAAATCCAACCGGGCGCACCGCGCAGCGTCGTGATGACCGGCACCTATTCCTTCTGATTCAACGCAAAACCTGTAGGAGTGAGCCTGCTCGCGATAGCGGTGTGTCAGTTGATATTGATGTCGACTGACACACCGCTATCGCGAGCAGGCTCACTCCTACATTGGTTTTTGTATGGTGCATAAAAAAGCGCCGCCATCCCGGCAGCGCTTTTACCAATCCCTGTTGTTCTTCTTATCCTTCCATCACAGCCCACAACGCATCCAGTTCGGCCTCGCTGAACAGGTCAGCGGGGTAACGCTCGATCATCATCCGGCGCGGATCAGGTTGCCTGATCTGACGCGTTCCATTGGACTTCAACCAGTGCGCGACAATCTGGAGCGATTCGCCGTTAACGGCCATGGGATGCAACGTCCGCTCGCTGACTACGTTCACTTCGGCGTTCATTTCAGCGCTCTCTCCCCGTTCGTGAGCGGCTACGTTATCCAAGGTTTATGACAGAACTGTTGAAGTTCTCCCCCCTCCCTAGTGCACGGGTGATGAATACAAGAGCTATGCCAAGGTTTCGCATTTGTCGACAAGCGGATACAAAGAAGCCCGCAGTCCAACCGGGCTGCGGGCTTCTTTGCATGCATAGCGAGCTAATCATTGCTCGGCTGATTTGTTAATCAACTCAAGCTGTTACGACTCAACTCACTCGTTGTGCGGCGCGGGTTGCTGTTGGGTAAGGCAGTGGATATTGCCGCCACCCAGTAACAGTTCGCGGCCCGGTACCATCACCACTTCGTGCTGCGGGAAGAGTTTCTGCAGGATTTCCTTGGCCGGGGCATCCATCGGATCGTCAAAGCTCGGCGCAATGATGCCGCCATTGACGATCAGGAAGTTCACGTAGGAGCCAGCCAGGCGCACCGACGGATTGCGCTCCTGCGTGCCGTCCACCGGATCGACACCGGCGCACTCTTCTTCGGTGGCAAACAGCGGCCCCGGAATCGGCATTTTGTGCACCGTGAATGGGCGACCCTTGGCGTCAGTGCTGCTTTGCAGGACTTTCATTGCCGCCTGGCAGCGCGGGTAGTTCGGATCCTGCGGATCGTCGGTCCACGCCAGCAGCACTTCACCCGGACGCACGTAACAGCAGAAGTTATCCACATGGCCATCGGTTTCGTCGTTGAACAAACCGTCCGGCAGCCAGATGATTTTATCCACAGACAGATTGGCGCTCAGCACCGCTTCAATCTCTTCGCGGCCCAGATGCGGGTTGCGATTGCGGTTGAGCAGGCATTCTTCGGTGGTGATCAGCGTGCCTTCGCCGTCGACGTGAATCGAACCGCCTTCGAGCACAAAACCTTCGGTGCGATAACGCGGGCTGCGTTCGATCTCAAGGATCTTGCCGCCCACCTGCGAGTCACGATTCCACGGCGAGTACAGGCCGCCGTCAAAGCCGCCCCAAGCGTTGAAGTCCCAGTTCACACCGCGCACTTCGCCGCTGTTGTTGATGACGAAGGTCGGGCCGCTGTCGCGTACCCAAGCGTCATCGCTGGACATCTCGACCACGCGGATATTCGGCACGTCGAGACGCGCGCGGGCGTTTTCGTATTGGCCGGCGGAAACGGCAACGGTCACCGGTTCAAAGCGCGCAATGGCCTTGGCCACTGCTGCGTGTGCGGCTTGCGCCGGTTTGCCGCCAAGACGCCAGTTGTCCGGGCGCTCTGGCCAGATCATCCAGGTCTGCGTCTGTGGCGCCCACTCGGCCGGCATGTGAAAGCCGTCGGCGCGCGGGGTACTTTTCAAGGTGGTCATCGGGATCAGGACTCCAGGGAACCGTCGAGGGTTTTCAACGCGCCGTACAGGTTCGGACGGCGGTCACGGAATGAACCCCACGCGCTGCGAATGTGTTCGAGCTCGTCGAGGTTGAAAGTGTGCACAAGAATACCTTCTTCGGTTTTATTCAGCTCCTGCACTTTTTCGCCGAACTGGTTGGCGATGAACGAAGAGCCGTAGAACGTGATGTCGTAGCCGTCCTGTTCTTCATTGCCGATGCGGTTGCTGGCGATCAGCGGCATCAGGTTGGCGCCGGCATGGCCCTGTTGCACACGCTGCCAGTGATCGCGCGACGAGATAGTCTTGTCGTGCGGCTCGCTGCCAATTGCCGTTGGATAGAAGAGAATTTCCGCCCCTTGCAACGCCATGCTGCGTGCGGCTTCCGGGAACCACTGATCCCAGCAGATGCCCACGCCAATCTTCGCGTATCGGGTGTTCCACACTTTGAAACCGGTATCGCCCGGGTTGAAGTAATACTTCTCGTGGTAGCCCGGGCCGTCCGGGATGTGGCTTTTACGATAAATCCCGAGGTTGCTGCCGTCGGCGTCGATGATCGCGATGCTGTTGAAACGCGCGCGGCCGGCCAGCTCATAGAAGCTGATCGGCAGCACCACTTGCAGTTCTTTGGCGACTTTCTGGAAGTGCCTGATCGCGACGTTGTCTTCCACCGTCGTCGCCAGTTGCAGGTAGTCCGGGTTCGGCTTCTGGCAGAAGTACGGCGCCTCGAACAGCTCCTGAATCAGGATGATCTGCGCGCCTTTGGCGGCGGCTTCGCGCACCAGCCTTTCAGCGATTTCGAGGTTGGCTGGCAGATCCCACGAACAGGCCATCTGAGTGGCGGCGACGGTAACGATACGGCTCATGAATCATCTCCGGGCAAGTGCTTTGACGGTCGACAATTCGACCGAAAAGAAAACGCGCGCACCGGACAGCGAGACGCCATGCCGGAGCAATGGCGACTTTATAGCCGATAAATATCGGCTTTAGAAGCTACGAAAATGCATTTCGTCTAATTTAGCGCAAAGAAAGCCGATACAAATCGAATTACAACCGTATCCATGTAGGAGCTGCCGAAGGCTGCGATCTCTTGATTTTGCTATTGAAAGACAAGATCAAAAGATCGCAGCCTTCGGCAGCTCCTACATGGGGTGAGTGTCAGAGGCCCTCGGTGAGCACCCGATCCAACATGTCGACGAAGAAGTCGACACTCTGGCGTGGCGTCACCATCGGCGGTTTGATCTTGAGAATGTTCAGATCATCACCGGTCGGCTGCATGAAAATCCCCAGCTCACGCAAGCGATCACAGAGCAATGCGGTCTCCTCGGTCGCCGGTTCCAGCGTCTCGCGATTGCGGATCAGCTCAAGTCCGAGATAGAACCCGGAACCGTGCACTGCGCCCACCAGCGGATGTTTATCGATCAACGCTTCGAGCCGCGCCTTGAAGTGGCCACCGACCACCTGCGCGTTCTCCCAGAGCTTTTCTTCTTCCATGACATCGAGCACCGCCATGCCGATCTGGCAACTGACCGGACTGCCACCCGCTGACGAAAAGAAATAACCCTCAGCCTCCAGCGCTTCGGCAATTTCCCGGCGAGTGATGACCGCCCCCAGTGGCTGACCGTTGCCCATACCCTTGGCCATGCAGATGATGTCCGGCACCACGCCCTGTTCTTCAAAGCCCCAGAAGAAACGGCCCATGCGCCCGTAACCAACCTGCACTTCATCGGCGATGCACACGCCGCCCTGCGCACGCACCAAGGCGTAAACCTGTTTCAGATAACCCGGCGGCAGCGAAATGCCGCCGGCATTGCCATACACCGGCTCGCAGATAAACCCGGCCAATTGGCGCTTGTGCTCGGCGAGTTTTGCCAGGTGATGCTCAACGCTGCGCACGTAATCCGGCGCCGAATCGAGGCCACGGAATTCACCGCGATAAGTGTTTGGCGCCGGTACCGGATGCACCCAGTCCGGGCGGCTTTCCAACGCTTTCGGGTTGTCGGCGATCGAGGTCGATACCGCATCGGCGCCGACCGTCCAGCCGTGATAGGCCTCGAGCACACTGATCATGTCGCGCCCACCGCTGTAGGCCCACGCCAGACGAATCGCCAGGTCATTGGCCTCGCTGCCGCTGTTGACCAGAAACACTCGATCCATGCCTTCCGGTGCCAGTTTCAGCAAGCGCTCGGAAAACTCCGCCACCGCCGCATAGTTGAACCGCGAGTTGGTGTTCAGTAACGACCACTGGCGCGCCGCGACCGCTGCCATGCGCGGATGACCGTGACCGAGCACCGCAACATTGTTGAGCATGTCCAGATAGGAGCGGCCCTGCATATCGATCAGATGATTGCGCCAGCCACGTTCGATGCGCGGCGGGTCGACGTAGTAGTGTTTTTGCGTACGGGCGAAACTGGCATCGCGGCGTTCGAGCAGGGTTTTCGCGTCCAGCTCCGGCTCTGCATCGCAAGCCAGGCCTAACAGCGCGGCCGGCGAGGGACACAGCGCCTGCCAAGCGGCTGCTTGCGCCGGGGTGCAAAACAACGGCGCATCGAGCTGCGCACCGCGGCACAACTGCACCCGCAACGGGCCGCTGACCGCACCCAGCACCTGACCTTTGACCAGCGCCGCGCCGCTGTGCAGCGAAGGTGTCACGCCCCACAGACGAACGCTCAGCTGTGGACCATCCAGCTGCAGCACACCGTCCGCCGCCTGATGCAGCACGCCGGCAAACGGGGCTTCCACCGCGGTGCCATCGGGCACGCGCAGTTCCACATGCAGCGGGAACGTGTCCGGCTCTACCGCACTGTCGGGACGAGTGCGTGACAAACGGTACTGACCATAACGGCTTGCCGCCAAACCATGGGCAGTCGCCGCTTCGTTCAACAGGTGCTGATCAATGCCTGCCTGCTCCCAGTTGCCGGCCTCGAAATGCGGACTCAGGACACCGAGATCGATCAGGGCAAATTCACGCCCGACCAGACCGGGCAGCAAGGGCGCAAAACCTGCGCTGTCGATCGTCGGCAAGGTGTGACCGACGGCCGTGAGGATCGCCGCTTCCATCAGTGCCTGCGGCACCGAAGTGGCCACGCGGAAGATCTCCCACTCATGGGTGAGATTGTCGCGGCTGTAACTGTTTGCGGGGTCGATGCTGACCTGCTGCTCGCCACTGAGCACCAGCACCGCCGCGCGCGCCACAATCAAAGGCCACAGCGCTTGCAGCTCTTCGTGTTGCAGCGGGTTGACCGCGTGGTAGGCCTGAACCGCCGGCAGGATCACAAACGGATCGCCGCCAGCGTGATGCAGCAACGCCGCACAGGTCACCGACAGATCGGTGATGCGCCAGGTGCGCACCAGATCGCCAAAGTCGATCACGCCCTGCAACTGCCAGTGCCGCTGGACATCGCGCGCCCAGACAGCGTTGTCATCGGTGATGTCCATGTGGATCGCCTGCACCGGCAGCTCGCCCTGCAACGGCTGCAAACGGCGCTCGGCCTGTTCGGCAGCATCGGCGATCAATGCGCGTTGCTGCTCATCCTTGATCACCGGCAGCAAATGGCTGATCAGTGCACTGGCGTGGCGGGCATCCCACTGCAACGTGCGCTCAAGGCCCGGATGGTCGAACCCGACCAGCGCCAGATCCATCTCACCGCAGAGCCGGCCAAACCCGGCCACCACGTCACGCCCCAGGTGATCGAGGTGCGTGAGCGGCTGGCCTTCGATGTAATCCAGCAGCCGCACATGAACGGCTTCGCCGCCGACCTCCAGTGACAGCAGATCCGCGCCGTTATTGGCCGCGATCACCCGCGGCACCGTCACCGCAGAATGCTCGGCCAGGTACTTGAGACCGGCGTGCTGGGCTTGCAGCTCCACCAAGGCGTAATCGCCACGGCAGATTTTCAGCACAAACCGCCCGCGCGGGCTGTCGACGCGATAATTCAGATCCTGCTGGCTGCCAAGCGCCTGCAACGTGCCGCTGAGGCCGTAATGCTCCGCCAGCCATTGCCGGGCCTGCTCGGCAGACACCTGCGGGCTGGGCAAACTGGCGCGATGAATCAACGTGGCGAGCGGCATGAAACGACCCCTGAAATTTTATTAGGCGCCTATATCGCCATTGCCGGACCGGATCCGCAACCCCCAACCGCGCAAAGGTATCCGGGCTATTTGTCTTGCAGCACTCGCACCCTCCGGCACTTTGCGCAAGAATGTCGGCCATTCACACCTGCCTATGGAAATCCTCATGAATGTAATCACCACCGACCTGCCCGGTGTCCTGATCATCGAACCGAAGGTGTTTGGTGACGAGCGCGGTTTTTTCTACGAGAGCTTCAATGCCAAGTCGTTCCAGGACGCCACCGGTCTGGACACGAAATTCGTCCAGGACAACCACTCGCGTTCGCAAAAAGGCGTGTTGCGTGGCCTGCATTACCAACTGCAAAACACTCAGGGCAAACTGGTCCGCGTGACGGTTGGCGAAGTATTGGATGTGGCCGTGGATATTCGCCGCAGCTCGCCGCACTTCGGCAAATCCGTAGCGGTACGTCTTTCTGCCGACAATCATCGTCAACTGTGGGTGCCGGAAGGTTTTGCCCACGGTTTCGTGGTGCTGAGCGAGTTCGCCGAGTTCCTCTACAAGACCACCAACTACTACGACCCGGCGTCCGAGCGCAGCATTCGTTGGGATGATCCGGCTCTGGGCATCGACTGGCAGCTGGACGAAGCGCCGAAGCTGTCCGCCAAGGATCAAGCCGCAGCGCTGCTCAAGGACGCTGACGTCTTCGCCTGAGGCCGGGCATAATGCGCCTGTCCCTACAGGCGCATCCGGCTTATGAAACCAACCCTCCCCCGCAGACCCCGCTGGCGCAGCCTTGCGCTGCTGGCCCTGTGTCTGGCGCCGCTGTTGTGGCCGCTGGAGCATCTCGCCGAACGTTACTACCGCAGTGAACTGGCCGGGCAAAACCGTCAGACCCTCGACCTGTACGTCGCCAACCTGCTGGGCACCCTGCACCGCTACGAAGTGTTGCCGCAAATCCTCGGCGATCTGCCGGCCCTGCGCTCGGTACTTGGCGCGCCGGACGACGGCGTCACCCAAGGCAATGCCAACCGCCTGCTGAAGAACATCGCCGCGCAAACCGGCGCCGAAGTCATGTACCTGATGGACACCAGCGGCCAGACGCTGGCGGCGTCGAACTGGGACAAGCACGACAGTTTTGTCGGCCGCAATTTCTCGTTTCGTCCGTACTTCAGTGAAGCCATGGCCGGACGCCTCGGGCGCTTCTTCGGCCTCGGCACGACGTCGGCCAAGCGCGGTTATTTCTTTGCCGCCGCCGTGCGTAACGGCGAAAAAATCATCGGTGTGCTGGTGATCAAGGTTGACCTGGACCACACCGAAAGCCTGTGGGGTAAAACCCCGGAACAACTGCTGGTCACCGACCACAACGGCGTGGTCATCCTCACCTCACGGCCGGAATGGCGCTTTCGTTCGACTCGTAACTTGAGCGACAGCGAACGCTCGGCGATCACCGCTATCCAGCCTTACCCGACCCGCGACCCGCGGCCGCTGAATCTTAGCCCGACTGCGTGGCTGATCCAGACCCACGACATCGCCGAAACCGGCTGGAGTGTCAGCATTCTTGCCCCGCGCACGCTGATCGACCGCCCGGTGCGCACCGTGGTCGCCATCGGCGGCGCCACGCTGCTGGTGGTGATGTTACTGCTCGGCCTGATGATGCAGCGCCGCCGGCATTATCTGGAACGTATTGCGTTCGAAGCCAAGGCACGCCGTGAACTGGAAGGTCGTGTGGCGGAACGCACCAGCGACCTCGAGGGCCTCAATCGGCGCCTGAAGGAAGAAGTTCTGGAGCGTGAGCAAGCCCAGCAAGAACTGGTGCGCGCCCAGGATGATCTGGTCCAGGCTGGCAAGCTGTCGGCGCTGGGGACCATGTCAGCGAGTATCAGCCACGAACTCAATCAGCCGCTGGCAGCGATCCGCAGCTACGCGGAAAACGCCGAAGTGCTGCTCGATCATCAGCGCACCGACGACGCGCGCGGCAACCTCAAATTGATCAGCGAACTGACCGGGCGCATGGCCTCGATCATTGCTCACCTGCGCGCCTTCGCTCGGCGCGATCGCCACGCCCCGGAAAGCGTAGCCCTGCAACCGGCGCTCGACGATGCCTTGGCGCTGCTGGCCAAACGTCGCCGCAGCATGGACGTTGAGCTGATCCGCGATTTGCCCGCCGCTACTCTGTGGGTCGAGGCCGGCGAAACTCGCTTGCGCCAGGTGCTCGGCAATCTGCTGGCCAACGCCCTCGATGCGCTCACCGAGAAAGGCCCGCCGCGCAAACTGTGGCTGAGTGCCGAATCCACCGCCGAGGGCGTCAATCTGTACATTCGCGACAACGGCCCGGGCTTTTGCATGGAAGCCCTCGGCCGCGCCAGCGAACCCTTTTACACCACCAAGACCCGCACGCAGGGCCTGGGTTTGGGGCTGGCCATTTGTGAAACGCTGATGCGCGCCTTCGGCGGTGAACTGTCGTTCGCCAACCACAAGCAAGGTGGCGCCTTGATTACCCTGCGGCTGCGCGCCGGTGCGCCCGGGGTCAGCCTGCAACCGTCCGAGGATCGAAGTGCATGACCATCGACAATCGCATTCAGGTGGTGTTGATCGACGACGATCCGCACCTGCGTCAGGCCCTCGGCCAGACCCTGGACCTTGCTGGCCTGAAAATTCTGCCGCTGTCCGAAGCCAAGGGTCTGGCCGCTCAGCTGGAGCGTGACTGGCCAGGCGTGGTGGTCAGTGACATCCGCATGCCGGGCATGGACGGTCTGGAGTTGCTCAGCGAATTGCACGCGCAGGATCCGGAATTACCCGTGCTGCTGATCACTGGGCACGGCGACGTGCCGCTGGCGGTGCAGGCCATGCGTGCCGGCGCTTATGACTTTCTTGAAAAACCGTTTGCCAGCGATGCGCTGCTCGACAGCGTGCGCCGCGCCCTCGCCTTGCGTCGACTGGTGCTGGACAATCGCAGCCTGCGCCTGGCCCTCAGCGATCGCAACGAATTGAGTGCACGTCTGGTCGGCCACTCGACGCCCATGCTGCGCCTGCGTGAGCAGATCGGCGCGTTGGCCGCGACCAAGGCTGACGTGCTGATCCTCGGCGAAACCGGCGCCGGCAAAGAAGTCGTCGCCCGTGCACTGCACGATTTATCCAGCCGCCGTAACGGCCCGTTCGTGGCGATCAACGCCGGCGCACTGGCCGAGTCGGTGGTGGAAAGCGAACTGTTCGGCCACGAACCCGGCGCGTTCACCGGTGCGCAAAAACGCCGGATCGGCAAGTTCGAATTCGCCAATGGCGGCACGCTGTTTCTCGATGAAATCGAAAGCATGAGCATGGACGTGCAGGTGAAGTTGCTGCGCATGTTGCAGGAGCGCGTGGTCGAGCGCCTGGGTGGCAATCAACTGATCCCGCTGGACATCCGCGTGATCGCCGCGACCAAGGAAGACCTGCGCCAGGCCGCCGATCAGGGGCGCTTCCGCGCCGACTTGTATTACCGCCTCAACGTTGCGCCACTGCGCATTCCGCCACTGCGCGAACGCGGCGAAGATGCACTGGTGCTGTTCCAGCATTACGCCGATGAAGCCAGCGCCCGCCACGGCCTGCCGCCCCACGAACTGCAACCGGCCCAACGCGCCTTGCTGCTGCGCCACACCTGGCCGGGCAACGTGCGCGAACTGCAGAATGCCGCCGAACGTTTTGCCCTCGGTCTGGAACTGGCGCTGGATAACGCTGGCGCCGAAAGCGGTGGCAGCACCACGGTCGAAGTCATCAACGGCGGCCTCAGCGAGCAAGTGGAAAACTTCGAAAAATCATTGATCGCGGCCGAACTGGCGCGCTCCCACAGCTCCGTGCGCAGCCTCGCCGAAGCCTTGGGCATTCCGCGCAAGACCCTGCATGACAAGTTGCGCAAGCATGGCCTCAACTTTGGCGACAGCAGCCATGGGGACGAGAACGAATGAGCACAGACACTCGCTATCTGGAGTCGGTCCTGCATCACGACATCCCGCTGACACGAGACATGGGCCTCAAAGTGCTCGACTGGCATGAACAGCAGTTGAGTCTGCATTTGCCACTCGAGCCGAACGTCAATCACAAGAGCACCATGTTCGGCGGCAGCCTCTACTGCGGCGCAGTGCTGGCCGGATGGGGCTGGTTGCATTTGCGTTTGAAGGAAGAAGGCATCACCGACGGGCACATTGTGATTCAGGAGGGGCAGATCAGTTACCCGCTGCCAGTGACGGGGGATGCCACAGCGATTTGCCCGGCGCCTGATGTGGCGGTGTGGAAGAGGTTTCTGGCGATGTATCGGCGTTATGGGCGGGCGCGGTTGATGCTCGATACGCGGATCGTCAATCAGGGCAGCGAAGAAGACGCCGTGACATTTACCGGGCAGTACGTTTTGCACCGTTGAAGATCAACAGCCCCTCACCCTCGCCCTCTCCCTGAGGGAGAGGGGACTGATTGGGGGATGCTTCAGAAGTACACCGACCTGAAGGCGCTTTGCCGAATCCACAATCGACCCAATCTTTCAGGTCGATGTGAGACGCAAGACAACTCGATCGGCTCTCTCTCCTGGGGGAGAGGGCTGGGGTGAGGGGGATTTCGGATCAGCCCATTTAACCCCGAGCCAACTCCAACAATTGCGAACGCCAGGCTGCCTTCGCCGGCAACGCCAAGAAGAACTCATTGCGCAGCGATTCCCGCGCTGGATAGCAGAACGCATCCCCGCGCAGATCCAGCACCTCACCACCCGCCCCTTCGAGCACACCCTGCGCCGCCGCCGTGTCCCACTGCGAGGTCGGCGCCAGTCGCGGATAGCAATCCGCCGCGCCTTCCGCCACCAGGCAAAATTTCAGCGAGCTGCCAATATTGGCCAACTGCAATTCACCGAGGCTGGCACTCAAACCCGCCAGCAAACGCTCTTGCTCGGGGCTGGAGTGTCGACGACTGGCGACCACGGTGAACGCTTCACCCGGCCCGGGCACATCACGCACCTGAATCGAAACCGGCGTGCCGTCCTGATCGCAACGCCAGGCACCGAGGCCAGCGCCGCCGACGTAGTAGCGACCGTTAGTCGGCATCGACACCACCCCAAACACAACCCGACCGTTTTCGATCAGCGCAATGTTGACGGTGAACTCTTCACTGCCGCTGATGAACTCCTTGGTGCCATCCAGCGGATCCACCAACCACCAGCGCTGCCAACCGGCGCGCACGCTCTGGGGAATGTTGGCGTCTTCTTCCGACAACACTGGAATGCTTGGATCCAGCGCCGTCAGCCCGGCAAGGATCAGGTGATGCGCGGCCAGATCCGCCGCCGTCACCGGCGAGTCATCGGACTTGGCCGTGACTTCAACGCCAACACGCCAGAACGGCAGAATCGCCGCGCCAGCCTGCAATGCCAGCTCAACCACTGGCGCCATCAACGGGTGGGGAAAATTCATCGACATCTCACTCATGCTGGAAAGAACCCGCGCTGGGTCAGCAGATCGCGGGTCAAATACAGTGCAGCCAGCGCGCGACCTTCGGAAAATTGCGGATTGAGCGCCAGCGACGACAGTTCGCGCAGGTTCACTTTATCGACGCGCATCGGCTCCGGCTCATCGCCTTCCAGACGCTCCTCATACAAATCAGTGGCCAGGACCACCTGGATCTTCTGGCTCATGTAACCGGGCGACAGCGACAGCTCGGTCAGATGTTCCAGTTGCCGAGCGCCAAAACCCGCCTCTTCCTTGAGTTCGCGCTCGGCCGCTGCCAATACATCCTCGCCGGGCTCGATCAGGCCTTTGGGCAGGGACAACTCATATTCGTCAGTACCGCCGCAATACTCTTCGACCAGCACTGCGTGTTCAGCATCCAGCATCGCCACGATCATTACCGCGCCGTAGCCCGCACCTTTGCCGACCAGACGCTCATACGTGCGTTCCACGCCGTTGGAAAAACGCAGTTTGAGTTCTTCAACGCAAAACAGGCGACTGGTGGCGACGATCTCGCGGGCAAGTACGGTGGGTTTCTGGCGCATGCAAAGCTCCTAGGCGTGAACGCGCTACTATAACGCGGCTTTCCCGATTGTTTATGTCGGATATCTTTCTACCGTTCGAGACGTTGCCATGCCTACATTACCGTGGTCCGACATCGATACCGTTCTGCTCGACATGGACGGCACGCTGCTGGATCTGCACTTCGACAATCACTTCTGGCTGGAACATCTGCCCCAGCGTTACGCCGAACTGCACGGGGTCAGCCGGGCCATGGCCGAAATGGAATTGCAGCCGTTGTTCGAACGCCATGCCGGCCAGTTGCAGTGGTACTGCCTGGATTTCTGGAGTGCCGAGCTGAAGTTGTCGGTGCGTGAATTAAAGCTGGAAACTGCGCACCTGATTGCCTTGCGGCCGGATGCCGATACCTTTCTGGAAGCGATCAAACGCGCCGGTAAACGGGTGATCATGATCACCAACGCGCACCGCGACTCACTGTCGCTGAAGCTTGAGCGAATCGAACTGGCGCCATATTTCGAGCGGCTGATCAGCTCGCATGACTACGGTTTCCCCAAGGAGAACCCGCAGTTCTGGGATGCCTTGCAGGCGGATATCGGTTTTGATCCGGCGCGCAGTCTGTTTATCGACGATACCTTGCCGGTTCTGCGCAGTGCGCGGGATTTTGGTGTGGCGCATTTGCTGGCGGTGAAAGAGCCGGACAGTCGCAAAGGGCCGAAGGACACCGCTGAGTTTGCGGCCGTAGAGGATTACCGCAATCTGATCGCTGGTCTTTGATCTTTGTAGGAGCTGCCGAAGGCTGCGATCTTTTGATCTGTTTTTTAAAAATCAAAGTCAAAAGATCGCAGCCTGCGGCAGCTCCTACAGGGTTTTTGTGTTACTCAGGAATACGCAGAGTCTGCCCCGGATAGATTTTGTTCACATCCTTGAGCATCGGTTTGTTGGCATCGAAAATTTTCTGATACTTGTTGGCATCCCCGTACACGCGCAGAGAAATCGCGCTGAGAGTGTCACCCGACTTGACCACGACAAATTGTGCGGCAGTGACAACTGGCCCGCTGACGGTGATCTGATCATCCACGCTGCCAACCCCGGCAATATTGCCCACCGCCAGCAGAATCTTCTCTTTCTCTTCCTGACTCGCGACTTCACCGGTGACAGTCACTTTGTCGCCATCCACGGTCGCCTGCACATTCGGATTGCCCAGGCCGACCTTGCTGATGTGTTCCTTCAACTGCTCACTGGCATTGGCGTTGCCCGGGGTCAGCAGATCGATCAACTTCTCACCAGCTTCTTTAACAAAACTAAAAAGGCTCATCGTGGTTCTCTCCATGGAATAAAGGTTCAGTCGTCCAAGCCTAGACCACCCCGGACAAACCCGGTTCCAAGCCGACCAATGACCCTGCCACCGCCGAAACGGTAGAATCCCCCACCCCTGCCAGCGCCTGGAGCGAAGATGGACATCAAGCAGCTGAAATTCCTCATCGCCCTCGACGAAACCCGCCACTTCGGCCAGGCCGCCGCGCGTTGCCACATCACCCAGCCAACCCTGTCGATGCGCCTGCGCAGCCTCGAAGAAGAACTTGACCTGCCGCTGGTCAACCGGGGCCAGCGCTTCGAAGGTTTCACCGCGCCGGGTGAACGCGTGCTGGCGTGGGCACGCTCGGTGATGGCGGCTTATGACGGTTTGCACGCGGAAGCGGCGGCGTGTCGTGGCAACCTGATCGGCACGCTGCGACTGGGCGTGGTGCCGCTGTCGAGTTTCGATCCGCTGCCATTGATGCAACGTCTGCACAGCGCCCACCCGAACCTGCGTTTCGAAATGTCGGCGCTGAGTTCAGAACAGATTCTCGAACATCTGGCGAACAACCGTATCGACCTCGGCGTGTCCTATCTGGATCGCCTGGATAACGAACGTTTCGAATCACTGGCCTTCAACGAAACCCGCATGGGCCTTTTATACGACCAGCGAACCTTTACCTTCGGTGACGCACCGTTGAGCTGGGAATCGCTGATCGAACTGCCGCTGGGCATGCTCACCAGCGGCATGCATTTTCGCCAGTCCATCGACCACAACTTCCACAGCCGCGGCCTGACCCCGCAACCCTTGCTGCAAACCGACGCCGTGCATCAATTGTTACAAGCAGTACACGGCGGCTTTTGCTGCGCGATCATGCCGCTCGACGGTGGTCTGGAAAAACTCACCGATCACCTGCGCCTGCAACCCATCGAAAACGCTCAAACGCTCGCCCCGCTCGGCCTGATCATGCGCCGCGGAGCGCCACGCTCGGCGCTGGCCGAGGCCTGTTTCGCGCTTTATCAACAATCGCCAGACGACGCTTGATCGACGGCATCTATCGATAGATCGACAGTAGCGATTAGACGCGACAAGTTGCCGCGCCTAGTCTTAACGTTGATCAAACCGTCGGTGATGCCATGAACGCCAAGCGCCCAGCCTGCGCGGCGCCTGCAATTGAAACGCCCGCGCCTGCCGCCAGCCAGACCTACAGTTACAGCGATTTACCCCGCGAGGAATCGGCCAGCACCGCGCTGGCCGAGGAAGTCGCGTTGGCGATCGCCTACAACGGCATCAGTCAGGCGGTAATGCTGGTGACGCCGACCGATCTTGAAGACTTCATCGTCGGTTTCAGTCTCGGCAGCGGCATCATCATCGACGCCACTGACATTTATGACCTGCAACTGACCGGCGCCGGTTCTGCGCAATACGCGCAAGTGACCATCGCCAACCGCGCTTTCTGGAACCTCAAGCAACAACGTCGGCAACTGGCGGGCACCAGCGGTTGCGGACTCTGCGGTGTTGAAGCGGTGGAACAGGCGCTGCCCGATCTCAAGGTCCTGCCCGGCGCGCCGTTGCCACCGATTGAATGGCTGGACGGTTTGCGTCAGCGCATCGGCGCATTTCAGCCTTTGGGTCAGCATTGCGGTGCGGTGCATGCGGCGGTGTTCATGAACGCCAGCGGCGAATTGCTGCTCGGGCGCGAAGACATCGGCCGGCACAACGCCCTCGACAAACTGATCGGCGGACTGATCCGGCAAAAGATATCCACAGCAGGCGGACTGGCGATTGTCACCAGCCGTTGCAGCCTCGAATTGATCCAGAAAGTCTTGCGCGCCGGCATCCAGACCCTGGTCAGCCTGTCCGCGCCCACGGGTCTTGCCGTGCAATGGGCCCGTCGACACAACCTCAATCTCATCCACCTGCCGCAGAAAAGTGCGCCGCGGGTGTATAGCCCCGCGATGGAGAATCAAGCGTGAGCCAACATCATCAAGCCGACCAGAAACCTGTCCCGCGCTACAAGCCTTACAAAGGTGCCGCCGGCGGCTGGGGTGCCCTGATCAGTGTGGCTCAGGCCTGGTTGACCAGCGACAACGCCCTGAAAAACCTGCGCATGATGCTCAAGACCAACCAGAACGGCGGCTTCGACTGCCCGGGTTGCGCGTGGGGCGACTCGCCGGAAAGCGGCATGGTCAAGTTCTGCGAGAACGGCGCCAAAGCAGTGAACTGGGAAGCGACCAAGCGTCGCGTGGACGCCAAATTCTTCGCCAAGCACAGCGTGACTTCGCTGCTGGAGCAGAGCGACTACTGGCTGGAATATCAGGGTCGTCTCACCGAACCGATGGTTTACGACGCCGAAACCGATCGCTACAAGCCGATCAGTTGGGATGACGCCTACACGCTGATCGCCAAACACCTGCAAAGTCTGCCGAGCCCGGATCTGGCCGAGTTCTACACCTCCGGTCGCGCCAGCAACGAAGCGGCGTATCTGTATCAGCTGTTCGTGCGCGCCTACGGCACCAACAACTTCCCTGACTGCTCGAACATGTGCCACGAGGCCAGCGGTGTGGCGTTGGCGCAAAGCGTCGGCGTCGGTAAAGGCACCGTGACCTTCGACGATTTCGAACACGCCGACGCGATTTTCGTCTGGGGCCAGAACCCCGGCACCAACCACCCACGGATGCTCGAACCGCTGCGTGAAGCAGTGAAGCGCGGTGCGCAAGTGGTGTGCATCAACCCGTTGAAGGAACGCGGCCTGGAACGTTTCCAGCACCCACAACACCCGATCGAAATGCTCACCAACGGTGACAAGCCGACCAACACCGCGTATTTCCGTCCGGCCCTCGGTGGCGACATGGCGCTGCTGCGCGGCATGGCCAAGTTCCTCCTGCAGTGGGAGCGCGATGCGCAGAAGGCTGGCGAGCCTGCTGTGTTCGATCACGACTTCCTCAACGCTCACAGCGCCAATGTGCTGGAGTACCTCGGTGTCGTCGACGATACCCCGTGGGAACAGATCGTCGAGCAATCCGGCCTGACCCTCGTCGAAATCGAGCAAGCCGCGCGCATGTACGCCAAAGGCAAAAACGTGATCATGTGCTGGGCGATGGGCATCACCCAGCACCGCCATTCGGTGCCGACCATCCAGGAAATCGCCAACCTGATGCTGCTGCGCGGCAACATCGGCAAGCCGGGTGCGGGTCTGTGCCCGGTGCGCGGCCACAGTAACGTGCAGGGCGACCGCACGATGGGCATCAACGAGCGTCCGCCGGTGGCGTTCCTTGACTCGCTGGAGCGACGCTTCCAGTTCAAGGTGCCGCGCCACAACGGCCATAACGTGGTCGAGGCGATCCATGCGATGGCCGAGGGACGCGCCAAAGTCTTCATCGGTCTGGGCGGAAACTTTGCCCAAGCAACGCCGGACAGTCCGCGCACGTTCGAAGCACTGAGCAATTGCGACCTGACCGTGCAGATCAGCACCAAACTCAACCGCAGCCATCTGGCTCACGGCAAGGACGCGCTGATCCTGCCGTGCCTCGGTCGGACCGACATCGACATCCAGACTGAAGGCGCGCAAGCGGTCACCGTGGAAGACTCGTTCAGCATGGTGCACGCTTCCAACGGTCAGTTGCAGCCGCTGTCGAACCAGATGCGCTCCGAGCCGTCGATCATCGCCGGCATCGCTGCCGCCACACTGGGCAGCAAACCGGTGGACTGGAACTGGCTGGTGGCCGATTACGGGCGCATCCGCGACCTGATCGCTGACACCATTCCCAACTTCAAAGAATTCAACGAGAAGATCAAGAACCCAGGCGGTTTCTACCTCGGCAACAGCGCTGGCGCGCGCAAGTGGAATACGCCGTCGGGCCGGGCCAATTTCCGCGCCAATATGCTGCCGAAAGATCTGGTGCACGAGCGCACCCGCGCCACCGGGCAACTGCCAGACCTGATCCTGCAATCGATGCGCTCCCACGATCAGTACAACACGACGATTTATGGTCTCGACGACCGTTATCGCGGGGTGAAAGGCCAGCGTGATGTGCTGTTCGCCAATGAGGCCGACATCATTCGTCTGGGCTTCCGGCCTGGGCAGAAGGCCGACATCGTGTCACTGTGGGACGATGGTCGTGAGCGTCGGGTGAAGGGCTTCACCCTGTTGGCATTTGATATTCCGGCCGGGCAGGCAGCTGCTTACTACCCGGAAGTGAATCCGTTGGTGCCGCTGGAAAGCACCGGGGATGGTAGCCATACGCCGACGTCGAAGTTCATTGCGATCCGGTTGGAGGCGGCGAGTGAGACCGGGTTGATCATGGCCAAGTCGGCTTAACCCGGTGTCAGTCCGATTGCCATCGCGAGCAGGCTCACTCCTACAGTTGATCGTGTTTTACCTGTAGGAACGCGGTCACTGTAGGAGTGAGCCTGCTCGCGATAGCGGTTTTAGATGCAACGAACTTCTCTGCATTTGTCTCTTTTCAACGCCCACAAAAAAGGCCGATTTTTCACAAAAACGGCCTGTCCGAAGTAGCTAAAGACCGGCGAAAATCGGTTAAGTTCCGCTGATAAAACAGCAACTTGCAAAATTGTATACAAGTCGTGTTATTCGTCGGATTTCGATTGTCACGCTTGTTACACAGCCTCAGGATCGGCGCCGTCATCCCTTTGAGGCTCATCTATGAAGTTCTCCTCGATTCTCTTGTTGTCCCTTGGCCTGGTCAGTGGTTTGGCGTCTGCAGGCGGCACCACCGAAGCAGGTGTGGGCGGCGCATTGGGCGGGGTTCTTGGCTCGGTCGTCGGTCAGTCTTTAGGCGGCAATACAGGTTCCACCATCGGCGCAGCCTTGGGCGGCGCGGGTGGTAGCGCGGTTGGTGCCGACAAACGCAGCCGTGGCGAAGCCGCCATCGGTGGTGCGTTGGGCGCAGCCGGCGGTAACGTAGTCGGCCGCAGCATGGGCGGCACCACCGGCAGCCTGATCGGCTCCGCAGCAGGTGGCGGCGCCGGTGGCGCGCTGGGCAACTACATGGGCAACAAGAGCGATGACGACGATCGTCGCTACGACCGTCGCCATGATGATCGCCGCTACTATCGCGACGACCACCGTGGTCGCGGCCATGCCTACGGCCACCGCAAGCATCACAAGTACTATCGCCATCGTTAAGGCGAATGCTTGAATAAAAATCGCAGCCCGAGGGCTGCGATTTTTTTTTGCCTTTCTCAAACCACCAGACGCCCCAGCGCCTCGCGCAACCGGGCAGGAATCGGCACCGGCTGATTACTCGCCCGATCGACGAACACGTGAACGAAGCGCCCGGCTGCACACGCTTCACTTTCGCCGACCTTGAACACCGCCAGTTCATATTGCACCGAACTGTTGCCCAACTTGCCGACCCGCAGACCGATCTCGATCAGATCCGGAAACGCGATCGAAGCGAAATAATCACACGCAGAGCTGACCACGAATCCCACCACCTCGCCGTCATGGATATCCAGACCACCGACCTGAATCAGATAGGTGTTCACCGCCGTGTCGAAGAAACTGTAGTAGGTGACGTTGTTGACGTGACCGTAGGCGTCGTTGTCGTGCCAGCGCGTGGTGATGGGCTGGAAGTGTGGGTAGTCGGTGCGCTGAGGGGTGGACATGGTTGGGCTGATTCTCTTGTGTTTTCAGTGAGGCCGCTTGCCCTCACCCTAGCCCTCTCCCAGAGGGAGAGGGGACTGACCGAGGTGTTTTCTCGGAATACACCGACCTGAGGCTTTCGATTCGAACTCAAATTCTGAAACACACGAAAATCGGCTCCCTTTCCCCCTCGCCCCCTTGGGGGGAGAGGGCTGGGGTGAGGGGGATAGATTTTCGCCGTAACACTAAGCTTGAGCAAACCCCTTCCCTTGCGCCGCCAACTCTCCAATCAACCGCGCCGGTTTCCACTGATCACCTTGCCGCGTCTCCAGCGCCAGCAAGCGCTGATGAATGTCCACCAGCCCTTGCTGATCCGCCCACGCCATCGGCCCGCCCTTGTCCGCCGGAAAGCCGTAGCCATTCAGATACACCAGATCGATATCGTGCGCGGACTCGGCAATACCTTCCTGCAGAATCTTCGCGCCCTCGTTGACCAGTGCTAGCAGGCAGCGCTCCAGAATCTCCTCAGGACCGATCTCACGGCGCTGGAAACCCAACCCTTCGCTGACCTGCAACACCAGCGCATCGACCTCAGGATCGTGCTCAGCCTGACGACTGCCCGGCTCGTAATGGTAATAGCCATTGCCGGACTTCTGCCCGAACCGGCCCAGCTCGCACAAGCGGTTATCCACCTGAACCTCAGGCGCATCCTGACCCTTGCCGGCCAATTCGCGCGCACGCCACTCCAGATCGATGCCGACGACGTCGTACATGCGAAACGGCCCCATGGCAAAACCAAAACCTTGCAGCGCCGCGTCGATCTGCTGTGGATAAGCGCCTTCAAGCAACATTTTGCGCGCCTCAAGCACATACGGATGCAACATGCGATTGCCGATAAACCCGTGGCAATTGCCCGACACCACACTGACCTTGCCCATACGCTTGCCAAGCACCAGCGCTGCTTCCAGCGCGGCCGGCGAAGTCTGCGCACCGCGCACGATCTCCAGCAGTTTCATGATGTGCGCCGGGCTGAAGAAATGCAGGCCCAGCACTTGCTCCGGGCGCCTTGTCGCGGCAGCAATCGCATCGATATCCAGCGCCGAAGTATTGCTCGCCAACAATGCCTCGGGCTTGAGCAAGCCATCGAGTTCACGAAAGATCTTCTGCTTCAGCTCAAGATTTTCGTACACCGCCTCGATCACCAGATCAACATTGCGAATCGCCGCGTAATCCGCCGCCGCACTGACCCGAGCGATACGCGCATCCGCCTCGGCCTGATCAATCCGCCCTTGCCGCACGTTGTGTGCATAAGTCTCGGCCACGGTGACGAGTGCCTGCTCAAGCATCTGTGGATTGTTATCCACCCACTGTACGCTCACGCCGGCATTCGCCAGGCACATGACAATGCCACGGCCCATGGTGCCCGCGCCGATTACGGCGGCCTGCTGAATATCGAAGGATGTCTGGCTCATGTTGTTCTCTTGTTGGCGATCCAAAGACTGGTCTCACCATAGTCAGCCAACGACGATTTTTGAAGTTTATTACCGTGATGATCGACATTCAGCGGATGGATGCAGGTGCCCTGATTCCCACAGGATTTTTTTCAACCGAGCAAATGATCGTCAGCCCAGCTGCGGACTTGCGCATAGGGATACTCTTCCAGCGCCGCAAACCCGGGAATCGCTCGCGCCTTGAGCTTGGTAAACAACGGCACGCTGATCCCGCACAGAAACCTCGTCAGCCGCTCTGCTGTCGGAATAACCCCGGTGTGCTGCTCATGCCTGTGGATAAAATCACCACACAACGCCGCAAAGTTTTTATCCACAAGCGGGGGCAACTCCGGCGGTGCCGGCAATCGCGCAACCTGGCCATGACACACCGAACAATGCCCACACTGCTGAGGCGCATTGTGATCACCGAAATACTCGGCCAGGCGATAGCCCAGGCAGCGCTCGGTGGCGAACACTTCAAGCATCGCGTGGATGCGCGCCACTTCAGCCTGCTCATGCCGGGTGAAATATTCATGCAGCTCAGTGCTCAGGACATCACTGTCAAAGTCGCTGTTCAGCAGGCTGTAGACCTCGGTCATCTGCTTGCTTTCCAGTTCGACCCAGCCCTTTTCCTGAAAGTAATCCAGCGCCTTCACCACTCGATTGCGTTCGGCGGAATACTGCGAGTACATCGCCTCGAAATTCACCGTGGCCCAGGTGCGTGCACGCGCCGAGGTCTGAACGATCGCGGCGACGAAATCCCTGCGCTCACCGTCGAAACGCTCAAGCAGCGCTTCGGGTTCCAACAGGTATTTGAAACGGTATTCGGCGTAATAGGCATAGCGCGGCGCGATCAAACCGCGCAGCTCCAGTTGCACCAGCAATGTTTTCAGCGGCAATGAGCGAATATTGCTCTGATCCGCCAATGGCCCGAGCAGAAACTCCCATTGCCCTTCCGGCACCGAAGCCTTCAGTTCGTCGAGTACATAGCGAATACCCTCGCGCTCCGGCGTATCACCGTAGACGAAGTTTTCCAGCACATTGAGGCTGTCGCGATTGGCCAATACCAGACAGTCCGATGGCTGCCCGTCGCGTCCGGCGCGGCCGATTTCCTGACTGTAGTTTTCGATGGATTTGGGCAGATCGAAGTGCACCACATTGCGGATGTCACTCTTGTCGATGCCCATGCCGAAAGCGATGGTCGCGACGATGCAATTGGATTGCCCGGCCATGAAGCGCTTCTGGATCGCTTCGCGTTTGTCGTGGGCTAAACCGGCGTGATACGCCTCGGCCTGAATGCCGTTGCGCTCAAGGTGTTCGGCGATGTGTTCGGCGGTTTTCTGCAAGGTCACGTAGACGATGCTCGGCTGGCCGGCACGCTCGCTCATCCACTGCACCAGACGCCGACGCTTGTCCTGACCACGCACCGGTTCCACCAGCAGATTGAGATTGGGCCGGTAGAAGCCGGTGGTCACCACATCGTCAGCGGCGATAGCGAATTTGGCCTGCATGTCGGCAATGACTTTCGGCGTTGCCGTGGCCGTCAGCAGCAAGGTCTGCGGGATGTTGAACTGGCGTTGGTAGTCCGGCAGCTTGAGGTAATCTGGGCGGAAGTTGTGGCCCCATTCCGAGATGCAATGCGCCTCGTCCACCACCAGCAGCGAGATCGGCACCTGCTGCAAAAAGTTGCGGAAGCGCTCGTTCTTCAAACGCTCAACCGAGATCATCAGAATCTTCAACTCACCCGAACGGGCGCGGGCCATCACATCATTGGCGTCATCGCGGCTCTGCGCCGAATCGATGCTGCCTGCCGAGATCCCGTGACGCTGCAGAAAGGCCAGTTGATCCTGCATCAGCGCCAATAATGGCGAGACCACCAACGTCAGGTGCGGCAGCATCAGCGCCGGCAATTGATAACAAATCGACTTGCCGGAACCGGTGGGAAAAATCGCCGCCGCCGAACGCCCGGCCAGTACCGCGCTGATCGCGGTTTCTTGACCGGGTCGAAACTGTTGAAAACCAAAAACCTGTTCCAGGGTGTTGTGCATTCGCTGTCACTCCATTGACTGCTGCCATGCCAACAGCCTAGCGGGCGATCGCAGCGAGTCGAGAAAAGGTCGGGGCCAAATCGATTCGGAATGATACAGCGATTACTTGAACGCCACGGTCTCTGTGGGAGCGAGCATGCTCGCGAAGAGGCCGGTCAGAACAACGCAAAATCCTGAAGTTCAGGGACGCAAAACCGCCACTCGCAACTGCTCGTTCAGCATCTGCTCATGCACGTCCTGGCTTTTGCTGGCCCACAGCTCATGGGCCGGGCTGATGTCGCCAGTGAACGCTGCCGCCAACTGGCGCAGGTCAGCGACACTGCGCACGCGCGGGCAGAACGGCTGTTCATCACAGTTCTGACTGGCATTGCGATAGGTGCTCAGCAGCCCCTCCCAGAGCCCATCGCGCACATGGCGAATCGACTTCAGTTGCACGTGCTGCACACCGAGTCGCTGCTCAAGCCCCTCTTCATCCAGCGCTTCGCTGGCCAACAGCGCTTTGGCGAACATCAACACTTCACCGCGCGACGCCGTGTCCATGCTCGCCTGGCTGATGAGTGCTTCCGGCCAATCAGTGCGATCGAGACGATCCAGCACCCATGCATTGCCAACGTCAGAGGCCATCGTTAAACGGCAGGTGCTAAGCCCGAGCAATAAAATCGCGGCCATTCGTAGCCAGTGCATACCTAATTCCCTTTAAGCGCGTGTCAGACGTTTGGAAACGCCCTACAGATTCTGGCGCGCACGATACAGCGGTTTACCGCGAATCGCCTGACAAACAAGTAGGAATTATTACGCCTAAGGGTTTTGGCCTGAAAAAGCTGCGAAAACACGTAGGGCATTTCCTCAAACCACGGAAAAACCCCTACGAATACTGTCCATTGCGGCTGTCTTGTCCCACAGAGAAACGCCCTTCTATAGTGGCCGGCGCGGCTGCAAACACTCTGCCAGCCCGCCCCAGCGCCTTCGAACAGGACACGCCTCACCATGATCAACCGCTATCGCCCACTCAAGACTTGCTACAGCGAAAACCCGGTGCTGCTTATCGACAGCCACTCCAGCCAGACCGACCTGATCAATGCCGCCGATCAGCGCTTGCGCGCAGCCAGTGACTTACTGGAAACACTTTATTGCTTATGTTTCAAACAGGCTGATGTGAAAGACATCCCCAACATCGTCAATGCACTTTATTTACTGATACAGGATGGCTGCGACCTGCTTGAAGTTGCAAAACAAAAACCGCCACAAACAACATACAACTAAAACTTGCTACAAATCCGGAAACACCAGAACTCTTTATTTATAGATGCAACTCACACTAACTTGTTCGCTCTTACAACTAAACGAGAGCAACACCATGACAGTTTTAACTATATTTTTTTGCGGTACGGGTTCCAACAAGTTCGATACAACTCATGAAAACTTCTGGGACGGCGAACTGGTTTCCACATTGGCTTCCAACCATACCGGCCGTGAGTTCGCCGAATGGATCGTCGTCGACGGCCCCGGCAGCGGCAACCTGCAAGCCGATGACCTGTTCACCAAGACCAAGGAGTACGGCCTCACCGGCACGCTGTTCGGCAAAGGCTGGGAAGAAAACGTGCAGCATGCCGTCAATGTCATCAAGGGCAAATGCGACTGGCAGCGCGAGCAACTGACCGAGGCCGAATACAACCGCCTTAAAGCCGCCGGGATTCCTATTGAGGATGTAAAGGTCGAAGGTTCGTGGTTCTGGCGCAAATATAACTACGGTGATCGCAGCGTGACCCAACAGAAGTTACAGGAGCAGATTATCAAGACGTTTCGCAAAGACGCTGTCATTCCCACTCAAGTCAATCTGGTGGGTTGGAGCCGAGGCGGTATAAGTTGCCACATGCTGGCCAATGCGATGTTAAAGGACAGCCAACTTAAAAACATTCCGGTGAACATCTTTGCATTGGACCCTGTTCCGGGTATCGGAAACTTCCAGGAAAACCGGGTCAAACTCGGCGCCAACGTCAAAGAATATGTCGCTTTCTATGCCCGCGATGAACGCTCCAAGGGTTTCAGCTGCGTCATTCCACAGACCGCCACCGGCACCAAAACCAGCGTCTACCCCATGGCCGGCCGCCACGCGACCATGGCCGGCAACGGCACAGCTGACGGTGGCGTGCCTGCCAGCGCAAGCGACCTGAAAACCCTGGTGGAACCTGGCCGCGTGGTCCGTCACTACGCCGAAACGTGCCTCAAGCGCTGGGGCGTACAACTGAACAAAACCCTCAACCTGACCCAGACCGACCTGCAAAACCTCACCAACGGCATCGTCCGCGATGAAGCCCGGTACAAACGGATGCACAACATCTCCTACACCTACTTCACCGAACTGGATAAAGGCGAACGCTACGTGTCTCTGGGCAGCAAAGGCGTGCCGTTCTCGGCGGTGAAAGGCCCGATCTACGCGCCTGCGACGGGGCTGACGACGAGTGTGCTGGATGTGGCGGCGTATCGGGTTATTGGCTGAAGGCCGTGGGCGCGTGAACGGACGAAAAAACCTACAGCAATGGCCTATCTGGTATTCGTCCCATTCCTACAAACCCAGACTCCCTTGCCGCCTATCGCAGCTTGGTAAGTCAAATCTATAGTCGTGACTGTCGCTGCCTAATCAGCGACTCAGGCTTGGTCACCTGATGGAACACACAAACACGTCCGTTGTATGCTGCCGACACTTCAAATGTCTGCATGCTTCATGGTGACTGTGTTCGGGACGCTTTCGAGCGTGCCGGATTGTGTGTTCCTCCGGTTGACCAACCTGAACACAGTTCGCCTCCCATCGCTTGGTCACGGTGGGGATGACACTTCACGACATCTGGAATACACATTATGAAAGCATGGAACCCGCTTACCCCTGATCGCTACCGCCCACTCGAATCCAACCTCACCGACACCAAGCCCCTGATCATCGACACAATGGCCAATCCACAAGACATCCTCGAATGCGCCGTCCAGCGCCTGCGCGCTTCAAGCGACCTGCTACGCACCCTCTACTGCCTCAACTTCAAACAAGCCGACGTCGAAGACATCCCCCACATCACCCACGCCCTCTATCTGCTGACGCAGGATGGCTGTGACCTGCTGCAAGTCGCACAGCAGCAGATGCTCAACTGGAAGGCTCCAGCCTGAAATCGAGTGATCGTATCGCTCTTTTGCACTCTGTAAGAGCGATCAAAAAAACGGTAATCAACCATGGGAGCAACCATGAGCAAATTCTTTGATGAGCTGATGGAAAGCGTGCGAGAAATTGACGAAATTCTGCGTGGTGAATGTGCACCATCGCGTATATCCAAGGCTGGCAAAATGATTCAAAAAAACCAACAGACTCTCGATGAACAGCCTCGCTTTAAGGATCGAAAATCCAGACCTATCACTCCACACGATTGCGCTACACTGGAGTCCTGCACCAAGAGGCCTATGAAATGAGCGAATTGACGTTCCAGCAGAAGCAGGCTTATTACGACAAAGTACGCCGGTCAAACTATCTGGCGAGCTTACGTCTGGAAGGTTTCGATACCAGCCGTGCCGATGCCGAGAAACCGCTTCCATCAAGGGAATCGGTCATTGAAAAATATCGTCAGACTGCACGTTAATGACGGACAAATATGGGGTCGGACAAGACCCCTATTGCTACCCTCATAGTGATGTTCTGCGTAACTTGCTCGACATCCACTCTGAGGAAGAACTGCAAAAAGCAGAGCGAGAGCTCTCGGAAATCGCGATCAGTCGATTTCGTCTTCTCCCCCCTCCTTATGATTTAAGTGTCCTGCAGCACGCCCATAAAACTCTTTTTTGCGATGTTTACGATTGGGCCGGGCAGTTGCGTACCGTTAACATCAAAAAGGGACAAACATTTTTCTGTACTGCAGAGCGAATTCTTCCAGAAGCGCAAAAAATCTTTAGCGTGATGGAGCGCTCGGCGTGGTTCGCGGGAATGGGCAAACCAGAACTTGTGGTGAACATCGCTGAGGCTTATGGCGATTTGAATGTCATCCATCCTTTTCGCGAAGGTAATGGCCGAGCGCAACGTCTATTATTTGAACAAATCATTATTAACGCAGGCTTCCCAGTCGATTGGTGGCTCGTTAAAGATGACGCTTGGGTCCCAGCAAACATTGATGCTGTGTCATGTGATTATCGGGGGCTAGTGGCGATCTTTGACCGCTGCATTGGCGAAAAGCTGGCTCTTTAAGTGGCAGTATTCTGGTAGTTAAGGCCATTTTCTGCGGGAATATTGCCAGTTAGTCTTGTTTTCGCCCACAAAAAAGCCGCCCCTAAAGGGCGGCTTTTTCATTCACTACAAACCAAGTCTTACAACTTCGGCCCTGCAGCCTTGATCGCGTCGCTCACTTCGAACTTCTTGAAGTTCTCGATGAACAGACCGGCCAGTGCTTTCGCCGCCTCGTCGTACGCAGCCTTGTCAGCCCAGGTGTTGCGTGGGTTGAGCAGGTTGGTTTCAACGCCCGGTACGGCCAGTGGCACGTCGAGGTTGATGGTGTCGAGGTGTTCGGTGGCTGCACCGATCAGCGCGCCGCTCTGGATCGCTGCGATCACCGCGCGGGTGGTCGGGATGTTGAAGCGCTTGCCGACGCCGTAGCCGCCGCCGGTCCAGCCGGTGTTGACCAGGTAGACCTTGGAGCCGAAGCCGCGGATGCGCTTGATCAGCAGTTCGGCGTATTCGCCAGCCGGACGCGGGAAGAACGGTGCGCCGAAGCAGGTGGAGAAGGTCGACTTGATGCCGCTGCCGGAACCCATTTCAGTCGAGCCCACCAGTGCGGTGTAGCCGGACAGGAAGTGGTAGGCCGCTTGTTCTTCGTTGAGGATCGACACTGGCGGCAGTACGCCGGTCAGGTCGCAGGTCAGGAAGATCACCGCGTTTGGCTCGCCACCGAGGTTGTGCTCGGAACGCTTGGCAACGTGTTCCAGCGGGTACGCGGCGCGGCTGTTCTGGGTCAGGCTGACATCGGCGTAGTCGGCGTGCTTGGCGTCGTCGATAACAACGTTTTCCAGCACAGCGCCATGCTTGATGGCTTTCCAGATAACCGGCTCGTTCTTCTCGGAGAGGTCGATGCACTTGGCATAGCAACCGCCTTCGATGTTGAACACCACGCCTTCGCCCCAACCGTGTTCGTCGTCACCGATCAGGTAACGGCTTTCGTCGGCCGACAGAGTGGTTTTACCGGTGCCCGACAGACCGAAGAACAGGGTCACGTCGCCTTCTTCGCCGATGTTGGCAGCGCAGTGCATTGGCAGCACGTCAGCGGCCGGCAGCAGGAAGTTCTGCACGGAGAACATGGCTTTCTTCATCTCACCGGCGTAACGCATGCCAGCGATCAGCACTTTTTTCTGTGCGAAGTTGAGGATCACGCAACCGTCGGAGTTGGTGCCGTCACGCTCAGGCACGCACTCGAAGTTGGCCACGTTGAGCACTTGCCACTCTTCACGACCGGCCGGGTTGTACTGGGCCGGGTTGATGAACAGGCAACGACCGAACAGGTTCTGCCAGGCAGTCTGGGTGGTCATTTTCACGGCCAGGTAGTGATCTTCCGCCGCGCCTACATGCACGTGGGACACAAAGTGCTCTTGCGCGTTGTTGAACGCCTCAACGCGAGCCCACAGCGCATCGAACTTGTCGGCCGGGAACTTGCGGTTGATCGGGCCCCAGGCGATAGCGGCCTGGGTGGAAGGCTCTTCAACGATGAAACGGTCAACAGGCGAACGACCGGTGCGGTGACCAGTGCGAACAACCAGAGCGCCGGTATCGGCAAGCTCGCCCTCACCGCGATTCAAGGCTTCTTTTACCAGATCATCGACACTCAGATCGGTGTACACGGCGTTATTGGCTTGCGTCATGAGATTCCCCGTCGGCCAGTGGCCGAGTGTGCTCCAAACGTTTTGTAGTAGAAAGTCGTGCACTACTACCGCGACAAAAAGTGGGCCGGATTATGCCAGAAACGCCCAAAAAGAGTAGGGTCCTCCCGTCGTAACGGCGATATTCCGTCGTTACGCAGTGAATTTACCTGCGCTGAACCGTTTTAGTGCCGGGTATCTGACGGCGTGTCGACGCCTGCACCAGCGAACAATTGAGCAATATCGGCCGCGTCGAACAGGTATTGCTGATTGCAGAACTGGCAATCGATCTCGATAGTGCCGCCGTTCTCTTGAACCAATTGCTGTGCATCCTCAAGACCCAGACTGACCAGCGCGTTGCCCGAACGCTCGCGTGAGCAGGTGCAACGGAAACGCAGGTTCTGCACATCGAACAGACGCACCTGCTCTTCATGATAGAGGCGGTGCAGCACGGTTTCGTTGTCCAGGCTCAACAGTTCATCGGCGGTGAGGGTGCTGGCCAGCGCAGTGATGTGCTGCCAGCTGTCAGCGCGCTCTTCTTCGTCTTTCAGACGGTCGGCCGGCAGTTGCTGCAAGAGCATTCCACGGGCGCGACGGCCGTCGGCGAACAACTTGAAGCGGGTGCCGACCTGTTGCGACATGACGAAATAATTGGTGAAGCATTCCGACAGGGTTTCGCCGTCGAGATCGACGATGCCCTGGTAGCGCTGGCCGACAGTCGGGTCGACGGTCAGAGTCAGATCGCCGCCCGGCATCAGGTCGGCAAGGGTTGCGTCGGGTGCGATCTGCTCGGCGTTGTAACGCGCCAGACCACGGATATCGCGCTCGCTGGAGCATTCGATCATCAGCAGCGGAATCGGCCCTTCGGAACGTGCCTGCAGAATCAGCAAGCCATCGAACTTCAGCGTGCCCACCAACAACGAGGCCGCCGCCATCAATTCGCCGAGCAATTGCGCTACCGGCTCGGGGTACGGGTGCTTGGCGAGAACCTCGGCATAGCTGCGCTCAAGCGCAACCAGTTCGCCGCGCGTGTCGCTGTCATCGAAGATGAAACGTTGGGTGAAATCGGTGTCCGCTAGGTCGGTCATAATTTTGGGTATCTGAATGTGGTGACAAAATGGTTACAAGACGTGAAAATTTGCGCTTCTTGGCACCCTTTTTGGTGCCGACTGCTCTGCCATGGGAGGCATTTTATGAACAATCCGGGTTTGTTCCAATCTAGGTGGAACCTCGGCCGGCTGGTTCTGTGCAACGTAGTGCCGTTGGCGCTACTGGCTTTCTGGTTATGGCCTACGGGCAACGCGCTGTGTGTGATTTTCGACGAGTGGCTGTTCCGCTCACTCAACGCACCGCTGGCCAGCAACCCGATATGGCTCCACATCTGGGCAATTGCAAGTCTGCGACCGTTCGACATCGTCGTTGGCCTGATTCTGCTGACGCTACTGATCAAGGGCGATTGGGTGTTCAAGGCCATTGACGTGCGTCGCGCGTTTTTCGGTTTTTTCTCGATCCTGCTGTTGATGGTGGTGATCCGCGCGCTGTTTTCCAAGTTCGCTGACCATATGGACTGGCAGCACAGCAGCCCGTCGATGGTGCTGGAAGGTGCGGTACATATCAGCGATTACTTCCCGCATCTGGAGAAGACCTGGGAGCTGAAAGACCGCTCGGGCCAGAGTTTCCCGGGGGATCACGCTTCGGTATTACTGATCTGGGCGCTGTTCATGGGGGTGTTCAGCCGCACGGTCGGCCAGTTTGTGACGATCTGGGGCCTGGCGCTGTTGTTCATGCTGCCGCGACTGGTGGCCGGTGCGCATTGGGGCCAGGACGATTACATCGGCGGTGTGCTGCTGGCGGTGTGGGCGTTGGGCTGGGGTTACTACACGCCATTTGCGTATCACGCCTCGAACTTCTGGTTGAAAGTGACAGCGCCGATATTCGCGCTGCTGGGCAAGTTGCCGCTGGTGTCGCGGATGAGTGTGGTGCGTAGCGCCTGATACCGCGTCGAGTGTGGCGAGTGCTGCGCACTCGATCGCGGGCAAGCCACGCTCCCACAATGATTTTCAGCGTACACAAATCATGTGAGCACCTGAGAAACCTGTGGGAGCGGGCTTGCCCGCGATGGCGTCAGCACAAGCAGCGCAGAAGTAAGTTTTTACTCGTCGTTACTGCTGCCGCGAAACTTGAACAAATCCCGCCGCTGCTTTTTGCTCGGCTTGCCGTCGGTGCTCACCCCCAGCGACCCCGCCTTGCGCATCGCCGCTGCTGCTTCACGCTTGGCAATGCTCGCCTCAGTCTCCGAATACAACGTCTGTGCTTCAGGCGCCCCACGCCGCACAATCGACAACGCCTCGACCTTTACCGTGCGCACTTCAAACCCGGTACGAATCTCGAACTCATCGCCAATCCGTGGTTCTTTGCCAGGCTTGCAGCGCTCGCCGCGACAATGCACCTTGCCACTTTCAATCGCTGCTTTGGCCAAGGCACGGGTTTTGTAAAACCGCGCAGCCCACAGCCACTTGTCGAGACGGACCTTGTCGTCCTCTTCGCTTTTTTGTGCCATTTGAATTCCTCGTTCGGCCAGTAGTCGGAACTGTACTACCGTTTCTGTCAGGCGCAAGAACTCGGCCCTCCAGATAGAATGTGAGCTTGGCCGGTTCATCGGCATGGAGTGATCGAGTGACTAAATTTCCGTCTTCATTAACCTCGAACAACACCGGTTGCCAGGGCTGTCAGCACAGTGAACCGTTGGGCTTCGATTTTGCCTTTGCCTACCAACCTATCGTCGATCTGCGCAACCAGTCGGTTTTCGCCCATGAAGCGCTGGTCCGTGGGGTGCGCGGTGAAGGCGCACTGACTGTGTTGGATCAAGTTACAGAAGACAACCGCTACCGTTTCGATCAGCTCTGCCGGACCCGCGCCATCGAAGGCGCGGCCAATCTAAATATGCAGACACATTTGTCGATCAACTTCATGCCCAACGCGGTCTATCGTCCAGAGCTGTGCATTCGCAGCACACTGGAGGCGGCAAAAAAACACCATTTCCCGATTGACCGACTGATTTTCGAAACACTGGAAAGCGAGCACGTAGATAACTATCGCCATTTGACCAATATTCTGCGTGAATACCGCGAATTCGGCTTCAAGACCGCCATCGATGATTTCGGTGCCGGTTATTCGGGGCTCAATCTGCTGGCTGATTTCCAACCGGACCTGATCAAACTCGACATGGCGCTGATCCGCGATGTCGATCAAGACCGTGTTCGTCAGGCGATCGTCCGGGGGATTGTCACAATCTGTGCGGAGTTGGACGTTACAGTCATTGCCGAAGGCATTGAGAGCGCCGGTGAACGGGACTTCCTGGCGGACTGTGGAATATTTCTGATGCAAGGCTACTGGTTCGCCAGACCTGCATTCAAAGCATTGGCCCAGGTAACACCTGAGGCTTGGAAGCGTTAATCGTTGGTTGTTCCTATTGAAGACATTTGACCATTTGACCGTTGTCGGTCTGCGCGAGTGGGTGGCGCTCCCGAATTTGGGAGTCGCGGGCCTGCGGGCGAAAATCGACACCGGCGCCAGCACCTCCAGCCTGCATGCCACCGACATCGAGCCGTTCGAGCGTGACGGTGAGAAATGGGTGCGTTTCACCGCGCACCTGGGCACGGTGGTGCAGTTGCGTCACCGTCGCTGCGAAGCTCCACTGGTAACCCGCAAAACCATTAAAAGCTCCAACGGCCATGCGCAGGTGCGCTACGTGATCAGCACCACCCTGGCCCTTGGAGATCGAGTGTGGCCGGTCGAGTTCACTCTCGCCTGCCGCAAGTCCATGCGCTATCGCCTGTTACTCGGTTCCAAAGCCCTGATCGATGGTCAGTTGGTAGTCAATCCGGGCATCAAATATGTACAAGACAAGCCGGTGTTCCCGGTATCTACCTCCTCCACAGGTGTTGCATGAAGATCGCTGTGCTGTCGCGGAACCCGCGTCTGTATTCCACCCGCCGTCTGGTCGAAGCCGGAACCGAGCGCGGGCATGAAATGGTAGTGATCGACACCTTGCGCGCCTACATGAACATCGCCAGCCACAAGCCGCAGATACACTATCGCGGCAAACCGCTGGAGGGCTTCGATGCGGTGATTCCGCGTATCGGCGCGTCGGTGACGTTTTATGGTTGCGCGGTGTTGCGCCAGTTCGAAATGATGGGGGTGTTCCCGCTCAACGAATCGGTGGCTATCGCCCGTTCACGGGACAAGCTGCGTTCGCTGCAATTGCTGTCGCGTCGCGGTATCGGCCTGCCGGTGACCGGGTTTGCTCACTCACCGGATGACATTCCTGACCTGATCGACATGGTCAACGGCGCGCCGCTGGTGATCAAAGTGCTGGAAGGCACCCAGGGCATCGGTGTGGTGTTGTGCGAAACCGCCACGGCGGCGGAATCGGTGATCGAGGCCTTCATGGGCCTGAAGCAGAACATCATGGTTCAGGAATACATCAAGGAAGCGGGCGGCGCGGATATTCGTTGCTTCGTGGTGGGTGACAAAGTCATCGCCGCAATGAAACGTCAGGCCAAACCCGGTGAATTCCGTTCCAACCTGCATCGCGGCGGCAGCGCCAGCCTGATCAAGATCACCCCGGAAGAGCGCATGACCGCGTTGCGTGCGGCGAAGGTCATGGGCCTGGCTGTGGCGGGTGTGGATATCCTGCGCTCCAATCACGGGCCGTTAGTGATGGAAGTGAATTCGTCACCGGGCCTGGAAGGGATCGAGACCACCACCGGTAAGAATGTGGCGGGGATCATCATTGAGCATCTTGAGAAGAATGGCGGACCGAATATGACCCGCACCAAAGGCAAGGGCTAGAGCCAAGAGCAAAAGCCCCTCACCCTAACCCTCTCCCAAAGGGAGAGGGGACTGATCGGGGGATGCTTAAGAGATACGCCGACCTGATCTGGCTGTGCCGAATCCAAAATCGCCCCAGTCTTTCAGGTCGACGTATGACCCCAGACACCTCGGTCAGCTCCCTCTCCCTCCGGGAGAGGGCTGGGGTGAGGGGCTTTTGATCTACACAGCATCGCGCGGCAACATCAACCCCAACGGCAGCCGCACCCGTGCTTCCAATCCACCCCCGGACCGGTTACGCAATTCAACATTGCCGCCATGCATCGAAGCAATCCGCTTCACGATCGCCAAACCCAAGCCAGTACCCTTCCCGCCCCGCGCACGATCGCCCCGTGTAAACGGGTTGAAGATCGCCTCCAGCTCCGAAGGATCGATCCCCGCGCCACGGTCCATCACACTCAGCACCACATACGGCGCACTGACGTCACCGGACACATAAGCCGCGACTTCCACGTGACCGCCGGCATGATTCAAGGCGTTGCCGATCAGGTTGTTCAACAAGCGTTTCATCGATACCCGACGCAGCGGAAACGGCTGGATCGGCTCCAGACGCAAACGTACCTTCTCTTCATTCTGGTTATACGGCGCCGCAACCTCGCGCACCAGATCAGTCAGATCCACCTCTTCCACCGACTCGTCGCGACCATCACGAATAAACGCGAGGAACTGGTCGAGAATCGCGTCCATGTCTTCGATGTCGCGCACCATGTCATCGGTCAGGTCATTGCGATCGCCCATCAACTCCAGCGACAGCCGCAGCCGCGTCAACGGTGTGCGCAGGTCATGGGACACGCCGGCCAGCATCAACTCTCGCTCGCGGCCGGCCTGCTCGACGTCTTCAGCCATCTGATTGAAGGCGCGATATACCTCGGTCATTTCGCTCGGTGTGTCGCTGATTGGCAGACGCACGCTACGACCCTGACCCAGTTGCCGAGCGGCATACACCAGACGCTTCAAGGGTTGGTTGAGCTGGCTGACGAAAATCCACGCTGACGCCGTCGACAACAAGCCGATGGCGAGGAACCAGCCAAGCACGTTCCAGATTTTCTGACCGCGTAACGGGTGCGGATACAACGGCACCTTAAGCCAGCCATCACCGAGGCTCGGCGCGCGGACCCACAACGCCGGCGGCGAGTGCATGCGCAAGCGCACTTCGGTGTCGGCACCAAGTTCCGCCTGCATTTGCCGTTGGTAGATTTCGCTGTACGGCCAGTGCTGTTCGCCTTCCGGCACACCGGCGCCAACCACGCGGATCAGGGTCGCGGCATCAGCGATCTTCGCGCGGTTTTCTTCATCGGCGGCCCAATAGGCGCGCAACGTCAGGGCGACGCCGTGGCTGTATTGGCGGTCCACCAGCACGTCCTCGTTCATCAACAGATAAACCAGGGTCAGCGCCTTGGAAAACAGCACGACGATAAGCACCAGCCAAAGGGTGCGGGAGAAAAAACTTTGGGGGAACCAGACGGGGGTTTTCATCTATAACCGCTACACACTTGCAGGAGCGAGCAATGCTCGCATATTGCGGATTGCGAGTCTGCGGGCATGGCTGTTCAACCAAAACCTGCAGACCCGCTCCTACAAATCACCGATCACTTGGTGGCGGCACCATCGGGTACGAATACGTAACCCACGCCCCAGACGGTCTGGATATAACGCGGCTTCGATGGATCAGGCTCGATCATGCGGCGCAGACGGGAGATCTGCACGTCGATGGAACGCTCAAGGGCATCCCACTCGCGGCCACGGGCCAGGTTCATCAGTTTGTCGCGGGTCAGCGGCTGACGCGCGTTCATCACGAGGGCCTTGAGTACCGCAAACTCACCGGTGGTGAGCATGTGCACTTCTTCGCCGCGTTTGAGTTCGCGGGTGGCCAGCGACAACACGTAATCACCGAAGGTGACGTTTTCATCTTCACTGCCTGGCGCGCCCGGTACCGGAGCAGCCTGACGACGCAGGACGGCTTTGACGCGAGCCATCAGCTCGTCCGGGTTGAACGGCTTGGCCAGATAATCGTCGGCGCCCAGTTCCAGGCCCTTGATGCGGCTCAACTCATCGCCCTTGGCGGTGAGCATGATGATCGGAATCTGGTTGTTGGCGCCACGCAGGCGGCGGCAAGCGGTCAGACCGTCTTCGCCGGGCAGCATCAGGTCGAGGACGACCAGATTGAAAACTTCACGCGACAGCAGACGATCCATCTGCTCGGTGTTCGGTACGGTACGGGCACGGTAGCCCTTGCTGACGAAAAAACGTTCCAGCAGGCTGCTCAGCCCCGGATCGTCGTCAACGATGAGAATTTTTTCGCCTTCAGCAGTTTGTGCAGTGCTGCTCATTGGATGCTCCTTTTAGCTCGGCGCGCATTATGGCGTAGCTGCCGTTATACGCACCGTGTGCATTGTTAGCAGATTTTTCCTTCACTGCCAGAAAACCGGGGTTTATGCCTACAGACTGCGACGCCCCCGAATGACAGAACGCTGGTTATAATGCGCGGCGTTTTGTGCCAGGCAACGTCTGAATCGTTACCGCAGGTGGCAGGCTTTTTTTCCTGTCGCGCGCAGTAATTGTTCGATTTCACGGGTCAATGGGCTGCCTTTTGACCCAGGCAGCGGCAATTTTCTAGCCGCTCAACCAGACTCCGGGCCTTTATTTCCGTGCCTGCGAGCCTGATTTCACAATATGTCAGGTGGTTTTATGGACAGCATCAACAGCCGCATTGCCGAGGAGCTCGGCGTACGCCCACAACAGGTCGAAGCGGCCGTCGCGCTACTCGATGAAGGCTCTACCGTTCCCTTCATCGCCCGTTACCGGAAAGAAGTCACCGGCAGCCTCGATGACACCCAGTTGCGTCACCTGGAAGAGCGTCTGCGCTACCTGCGAGAACTCGACGAACGGCGCATCAGCATCCTCGCCAGCATCGAAGAGCAAGGCAAACTCACCCCTGCCCTCGAGCGCGACATCAAACTCGCCGACACCAAGACCCGCCTCGAAGACTTGTACCTGCCGTACAAGCAGAAGCGCCGCACCAAGGGCCAGATCGCCCTGGAAGCCGGCCTCGGCGACCTCGCGGATGGTCTGTTCAACGACCCGAATCTGGCCCCGGAAACCGAAGCGGCACGTTTCGTCGACGCCGAAAAAGGTGTGGCCGATGTGAAGGCAGCCCTCGAAGGCGCCAAATACATCCTCATGGAACGCTTCGCCGAAGACGCCAGCCTGCTGGAAAAACTGCGCAACTACCTCAAGCAGGAAGCGACCCTCAGTGCCCGCGTCATCGCTGGCAAGGAAGAGGAAGGCGCCAAGTTCCGCGATTACTTCGAACACGACGAACCGCTGAAAAGCATGCCGTCGCACCGCGCGCTGGCGATTTTCCGTGGCCGCAACGAAGGCATCCTCAGCTCTGCTTTGAAAGTCGGCGACGAACTGCCGGGCACCATGCACCCGTGTGAAGGCATGATCGGCCAGCAATTCAACATCCAGAACCAGAACCGCCCGGCTGACAAATGGCTCGGCGAAGTGGTGCGCTGGACGTGGAAGGTCAAGCTCTACACCCACCTGGAAACCGACCTGCTCGGCGAGCTGCGTGACGGCGCCGAAACCGAAGCGATCAACGTGTTCGCCCACAACCTGCACGACTTGCTGCTGGCCGCCCCGGCCGGTCCGCGCGCAACCCTGGGCCTCGATCCGGGCTTGCGTACCGGTTGCAAGGTTGCCGTGGTCGACTCCACCGGCAAACTGCTCGATCACGCCACGGTTTACCCACACGTGCCGCACAACAAGTGGGATCAGACCATCGCCATTCTGGCCGCCCTGTGCGCCAAGCACTCGGTTGACCTGATCGCCATCGGCAACGGCACCGCCAGCCGCGAAACCGACAAACTGGCGATCGAACTGATCAAAAAATATCCAGCGATGAAAATGACCAAGGTCATGGTTTCCGAGGCCGGCGCATCGGTGTACTCGGCGTCGGAACTGGCGGCCAAGGAATTCCCGGACCTCGACGTGTCGATCCGTGGCGCGGTATCGATCGCTCGCCGTCTGCAGGATCCACTGGCTGAACTGGTGAAAATCGATCCGAAATCCATCGGTGTCGGCCAGTACCAGCACGACGTTTCGCAGCTGAAACTGGCGCGTGGTCTGGACGCTGTGGTCGAGGATTGCGTGAACGCCGTCGGCGTTGATGTAAACACCGCTTCGGTGGCACTGCTGGCCCGAATCTCCGGCCTCAACTCGACGCTGGCGCAGAACATCGTGACTCACCGCGATGAGCACGGCGCGTTCAAAACCCGTGCAGCCCTGAAAAAAGTCGCACGTCTGGGCGAAAAAACCTTCGAACAGGCGGCCGGCTTCTTGCGCGTGATGAACGGCGACAACCCGCTGGATTCCTCGGCCGTTCACCCTGAAGCCTATCCGCTGGTGCAGCGTATTGCCGCTGAAACCGACCGTGATATCCGTTCGCTGATCGGTGATGCCGGGTTCCTCAAGCGCCTGGATCCGAAGAAATTCACCGACGAGACGTTCGGTCTGCCAACCGTGACCGACATCATTCAGGAACTGGAAAAACCGGGCCGCGACCCGCGTCCGGAGTTCAAGACGGCCGAGTTCCAGGAAGGCGTCGAAGATCTGAAAGACCTGCAACTGGGGATGATCCTCGAAGGCGTCGTCACCAACGTGACCGCGTTCGGCGCATTCGTCGACATCGGCGTGCATCAGGATGGTCTGGTGCACATCTCGGCGCTGTCGGAGAAGTTCATCAAGGATCCGCGTGAAGCGGTGAAGGCCGGCGACGTGGTGAAAGTGAAGGTCATGGAAGTCGACATCCCGCGCAAACGTGTCGGCCTGTCGATGCGCATGGGCGACACCCCGGGCGAGAAGATCGACGGTGCCCGTGGTTCGCGCCCGGGCTCGGCGCAGCGCCAGCCTTCGAACAATGCGCCACGCAAGGAAACTGCCACCGCCGCACCAGTGAACAACGCGATGGCCTCGCTGTTCGCCAACGCCAAGCAATTGAAGAAACGTTGATGGAGATTCCGGCCGGGCTCGTCGAGAGCGCGTTTTTCAAGCTGTTGGGCTGCCGCCTGCACAGCCTGGAAACCGGGGTGGCGCAAGTTGCCCTGGTGCTGGAACCGGAGCTGCGCAATCGCGGCGGCAAATTGCACGGTGGCGCGCTGTTCAGTCTGGTCGACATTGCCATGGGGCTGGCCTGTTCCAGCACCCACGGCTTCGATCAGCAGAGCGCGACCATCGAGTGCAAGATCAACTATATCCGCGCCGTTTCCGACGGCGAGGTGCTGTGCACGGCGCGGGTGATTCACCCGGGCCGGCGCACACTGGTGGTCGAAGCCGACGTGATGCAGGGCGACAAACTGGTCGCAAAAGCACAAGGCACGTTCGCTGTCCTGTAGCTAGACGCCATCAATTTGAGTTAATTTCGGCGCTGCGTCTGCGGCGTCGAACTTTTCCGTGCGCGCAATAGCCAGATTCAAGGAGTGAAGTTGGCGATCGACACGGGCCGTTGTGGCTCAAAAACCAGGCGATAACGCCAGTTTCAACTTCACCCTTGTAGACCGTCCTGCCCACCCCCATATTGGGGCGACTGACGCGTGAAGGAATCCAAATTGAGCGAACTTCTCAACCGCCGCCTGGCTCTGCTCGGCGAGCGCGCTAACCTCTCTCTGCTCGAGCAGTGCCTGCACGGTATCGAACGTGAATGCCTGCGCGTGACCAGCGAAGGTCGCCTGGCGCAAACGCCGCACCCCGAAGCCTTGGGTTCCGCGCTGACCAACGAACAGATCACCACCGACTACTCCGAGTCGCTGCTGGAATTCATCACGCCCGCCCTGCCCGATCCGGCTGATACGCTGGCGAGCCTGGACAAGATTCACCGCTTTGCCTACAGCAAACTCGGCAACGAGTACCTGTGGAGTCCATCGATGCCGTGCCCGTTGCCGGCCGAGGAAGACATCCCGATCGCCTATTACGGCACCTCCAACATCGGTCAACTCAAGTACGTCTACCGCAAAGGCCTGGCCCTGCGGTACGGCAAAACCATGCAGTGCATCGCCGGGATTCACTACAACTTCTCCCTGCCGGAACAGCTCTGGCCGCTGCTGCGCGAGACCGAAGGGTTTGTCGGCACGGATCGCGACTTCCAGTCGTTTTCCTACATCGCGCTGATCCGCAACTTCCGCCGCTACAGCTGGCTGTTGATGTACCTGTTCGGGGCGTCACCGGCGCTGGACGCCGGTTTCCTGCGTGGTCGTTCGCATCAACTGGAACAACTCGATCCGGACACACTGTATCTGCCGTACGCCACCAGCCTGCGCATGAGCGACCTCGGTTATCAGAGCAACGCTCAGGCCGGTCTGACGCCGTGCTACAACGATCTGGCGAGCTACACCGACAGCCTGCGCAAAGCCGTGGCCACACCGTACGCGCCGTACGTTGAAGTCGGCACGCACAAGGATGGTGAGTGGGTGCAGCTCAACACCAACATCCTGCAGATCGAAAACGAGTACTACTCCAACATCCGCCCGAAACGCGTGACTTACACTGGCGAGCGGCCGATTCAGGCGCTGGTGGCCCGGGGCATTCAGTACGTCGAAGTGCGCTGCCTGGACATCAATCCGTTCCTGCCGATGGGCATCGACCTCACCGAGTCGCGTTTCCTCGATGCGTTCCTGCTGTATTGCGCGCTGAACGACAGCCCGCTGCTGACCAACACCTCGTGCGGCAACGCCACCTCGAACTTCCTCAGCGTGGTCAAGGAAGGTCGTCGTCCGGGCCTGCAATTGCAGCGCGACGGTGAATCGGTGGAGATGAAGACCTGGGCGGCCGAACTGCTGGAGCAAATCGCCCCGCTGGCGGCGTTACTGGATCAGAGCCATGGCGGCGATGCGCACAGCAAGGCGCTGGACGCGCAACTAGCCAAGGTCAGCGATCCGTCCCTGACGCCATCCGCGCAGGTGCTGGCGGCGATGGCTGAGCATAAGGAGAGCTTTGCGCAGTTCTCGCTGCGTCAGAGTCAGGCGCATGCCGAGTTCTTCCGCAGCGAGCCATTGGCGGCGGATGAGCAGGCTAAGTTTGAGGAGTTGGCGCGTACTTCTCTCGCTGCGCAGGCTGAGCTGGAGCAGAACGAAGTGGGGGATTTTGATGTGTTTGTCGGGTCGTATCAGGCAAGCATTCTCGCAATCAGTAACTGAAGAGCCCCTCACCCTAACCCTCTCCCAGAGGGAGAGGGGACCGACCGGGTTGTTGGTACGAAGTACACCGACCTGAAATACCGAGCCGAACCCAGGCCTTGAAAAGCATAAAGGTCGGCTCCCTTTCCCCCCTCGCCCCCTTGGGGGAGAGGGCTGGGGTGAGGGGGCAAAGATCTAACGTCGAACGCAAGATCCGAAATATCCACAATCCCCCGAGCCTTAGATTTTTCCGCTCATAAGCTCATTCTAAAAAGTTATTTATTTACTGATTCTTAGATCATTTAGTCTCCTTTCACGCCGACGCTCGGTCGCCTGATTTGGAGCTTTTCAATGAAACTGAATTTCCCGCTTCGCCTGCTGGCCGTGGCCTCTCTGGCTGCCGCGAGTTTTCTGGCTCAGGCCGCCGACCTCACCGTCGCCTACCAAACCACTGTTGACCCGGCGAAAGTCGCCCAGGCCGACGGCGCTTACGAAAAAGCCACCAAAGCCGACATCGCCTGGCGCAAGTTCGACAACGGCGCCGACATCATCGCCGCTATCGCTTCCGGTGATGTGCAGATCGGCTACCTTGGTTCGAGCCCGCTGACCGCCGCGATCACGCGCAAAGTCCCGGTCGAAACTTTCCTCATCGCCACCCAGATCGGCGCCGCCGAAGCACTGGTCGCGCGCGACGGTTCCGGGATCAAGACCCCGCAAGATCTGATCGGCAAGAAAATAGCCGTGCCGTTTGTATCGACCGGTCACTACAGCCTGCTCGCCGCGCTGAAGCACTGGAACATCGATCCATCGAAAGTCACCGTGCTCAACCTCGCGCCGCCAGCGATTGTTGCGGCGTGGAAACGCGGTGATATCGATGCCACCTACGTTTGGGATCCGGCACTCGGCGTGGCCAAGGAAAACGGCAAAGTGCTGATCACTTCCGGCGAGCTGGCCAAGTTCGGCGCGCCGACCTTTGATGCGTGGATCGTGCGCAAAGACTTCGCCGAGAAGCACCCGGAAATCGTCACCGCGTTCGCCAAGGTCACCCTCGACGCCTACGCCGATTACCGCAAAGACCCGAAAGCCTGGCTCGCCGATCAATCCAACGTCGACAAACTGGTGAAACTCTCCGGTGCCAAGGCCAGCGATATTCCGTTGTTGCTGCAAGGCAACGTCTACCCGCTGGCGGCTGATCAGGTCGTCACCCTCGGCGCACCGACCACCAAAGCCATCACCGACACCGCCGCGTTCCTCAAGGAGCAAGGCAAGGTTGAAGCCGTGCTGCCGGACTACGCGCCGTACGTCAGCGCCAAATACATCACCAACTGATCGGGAGTTAACTGCGATGGCCTTGCTACAGCTGGAGCGCATCAGCGCACAGTACCCGGGCAGCCCGACACCGGTGCTGGCGGATATTTCTCTGACCCTGGGGCCTCAGCAATTGCTGGTCGCCCTCGGCCCGTCCGGCAGTGGCAAGACATCGCTGTTGAACCTGATTGCCGGTTTCGTCGAACCGAGCGCCGGGCGCATCACCCTCGACGGCGTGCCGGTCAAAGGCCCGAGCGCCGAACGCGGTGTGGTGTTCCAGGACGACGCCTTGTTGCCTTGGCAGGACGTGCTGGCCAACGTTGCATTCGGTCTGGAACTGGCCGGTGTCGCCAGGGACAAACGCGAAAAGATCGCCCGTGAAATGCTCGCGCTGGTGGACCTTTCCGGTTTCGAAAACCGTCGCATCTGGCAACTCTCCGGTGGCCAGAAACAACGCGTCGGCCTCGCCCGCGCCCTCGCCGCTGACCCGCGTGTGTTGCTGATGGACGAACCCTTCGGCGCCCTCGACGCATTCACCCGCGAGCAGATGCAGGAGCTGTTGCTGCAAGTCTGGCAGCGCACCGCCAAGCCGGTTTTCCTGATTACCCATGACATTGAAGAAGCGGTGTTCCTCGCCACTGACCTGATTCTGCTCGCGCCGAATCCGGGGCAGATCGTTGAGCGCCTGCACCTGGATTTCGGCCAGCGCTACGCCGCTGGCGAATCCGCCCGTGCGATCAAATCCGATCCGCGTTTTATCGAAACCCGCGAACACGTGCTGAGCAAAGTGTTCTCGCAACGCAGCGCCGGGCAACGGCAGGAGCGCGCATGAGCAGTTACGACGTTTCCTCGGCAGCGGTAAAACCCGTCAGTGCTTCGGTGGCGATTCCGGTACGCCGCAGCCTCAGCACACGCTGGATCAGCTTGCTGACGCTGTTTGCCTTGTTGGCGATCTGGTGGGCGGTGACGGCCACAGGACTGATCGAGCCGCTGTTCCTGCCGCCACCGTCCGCCGTGCTGCAGAAGGGCTGGTTACTGGCGACTACCGGTTACATGGATTCGACCTTGTGGCAGCACTTGGGCGCGAGCCTGAGCCGCATCGGTCTGGGCCTCGGTTTTGCGATCCTGACCGCCGTGCCAGTGGGTATCGCCATTGGTGCCAACCGCATCGCCCGTGGCGTGCTCGATCCGCTGATCGAGTTCTACCGCCCTATTCCGCCGCTCGCCTATTTGCCGCTGATCGTGATCTGGTGCGGCATTGGCGAATTGTCGAAAGTGCTGCTGATTTATCTGGCGATTTTCGCGCCGATTGCCATCGCTACCGCCACCGGCGTGCGCACGGTTGATCCGGCGAAATTGCGCGCGGCGCAGACGTTGGGTGCGACGCGTTTGCAGCTGATTCGCCATGTGATTTTGCCGAGCGCATTGCCGGACATTCTCACGGGCGTGCGCATTGGTCTGGGCGTTGGCTGGTCGACGCTGGTTGCGGCCGAACTGATTGCTGCCACCAGCGGCTTGGGTTTTATGGTGCAGTCGGCCGCGCAGTTCCTGGTCACCGACGTGGTGGTACTGGGGATTCTGGTCATCGCCCTGATCGCCTTCGCCATGGAAATGGGCCTGCGCGCCCTGCAGCGCAAACTGGTGCCGTGGCACGGCCAGGCCCACTAAAACTTTTTGAATCCCCCTGTAGGAGCTGCCGAAGGCTGCGATCTTTTGACCTTGCTTATAAAGATCAAGATCAACAGATCGCAGCCTTTGGCAGCTCCTACATAGGGTGATGACCGGAATTGAAGAGAAAGACCATGAGCAGCCTCCACATCACCCCGTTAAGCTCGGCCCTCGGCGCGCAAATCAGCGGCGTCGACATCAGCCAGCCACTGAGCCTGGAACACCGCGACGCGATCGAGCAGGCGCTGCTCAAATACCAGGTTTTGTTCTTCCGCAACCAGCCAATCGAACCGCCACAACAGGCGTGCTTTGCGGCGTACTTCGGTGACCTGCACATTCACCCGATCTACCCGAACGTGCCGGAACAACCGGAAGTGCTGATCCTCGACACCGCCGTCACCGACGTGCGCGACAACGCGATCTGGCACACCGACGTGACCTTCCTGCCGACGCCGGCGATGGGTGCGGTGCTCAGCGCCAAGTTGCTGCCGGAGTTTGGTGGCGACACGTTGTGGGCCAGCGGCATTGCTGCGTATGAAGCGCTGTCGGCGCCGATGAAAGGCTTGCTTGAAGGGCTGACGGCGACGCACGATTTCACTCGCTCTTTTCCGCTGGAGCGTTATGGCAATACGCCTGAAGCATTGGCGCAGTGGGAAGAGGCGCGACGCAAGAATCCACCGCTGTCGCACCCGGTGATTCGTACACATCCGGCCAGTGGGCGGCGTTCGTTGTTCGTCAATGAAGGCTTCACGTCGAAGATCAATGAGCTGTCGGAAACCGAGAGCGAGGCGATTCTGAAGTTTCTGTTCGCCCATGCAACGCGGCCGGAATTCACCATTCGCTGGCGTTGGCAGCAGGACGATATTGCGTTCTGGGATAACCGCGTGACCCAGCATTACGCGGTGGATGATTACCGGCCGGCGCGGCGGGTGATGCAGCGGGCGACGGTGTTGGGGGATGTGCCGTTTTTTCGTTGAGCCGTTTTTTACAGCAAAAGCCCCTCACCCTAACCCTCTCCCGGAGGGAGAGGGGACTGAATGGGGGATGCTTTAGAGGTACGCCGACCTGATATTGCTTTGCTGAATCCATAATCGACTCGGTATTTCACGTCGATGTAAGACGCAAGACACCTCGGTCGGCTCCCTCTCCCTCAGGGAGAGGGCTGGGGTGAGGGTGAATCACTCCGCCGTCGAAGGCCTCTCCCAAAGATTGATCCCACCCTCCTGGGCAAACCGGTCAATCTCCGCCAGTTCTTCAACACTGAAACTCAGATTCTTCAACGCCCCAACGTTCTCGATAATCTGCTCCGGCCGGCTCGCACCAATCAACGCCGAGGTCACCCGTGGATCACGCAGCGTCCACGCCAGCGCCAGTTGCGCCAGGCTCTGGCCGCGACGCTTGGCGATCTCGTTCAACGCCCGCACATGAGCAATGTTGGCGTCGGACAGATGCGAAGCCTGCAACGAACCACCGCCCGGACGATTGACCCGCGCATCCGCCGGCACGCCGTTGAGGTATTTGTCGGTGAGCAGACCTTGCGCCAGCGGCGTGAACGCGATCACGCCAGTACCGAGTTCATCAGTGGTATCCAGCAGATCTTTTTCCACCCAGCGATTGAGCAGGTTGTACGCCGGTTGATGGATCAACAGCGGTACTTTCCACTCTTTCAACAGCGCCGCCATCTCACGGGTTTTTACCCCGGAATACGACGAGATACCGATGTACAACGCCTTGCCCTGCTGTACGGCGGTGGCGAGGGCGCTGGCGGTTTCTTCCAGTGGGGTGTCCGGGTCGAAGCGGTGCGAATAGAAGATATCCACATAGTCCAGACCGAGCCGTTGCAGGCTCTGGTCGAGGCTGGCCAGCACGTATTTGCGCGAGCCACCGCCCTGACCGTAAGGGCCGGGCCACATGTCCCAACCGGCCTTGCTGGAGATGATCAGCTCGTCGCGGTACTGCTTGAAGTCTTCACGCAGCAAGCGGCCGAAATTAGTCTCGGCGCTGCCGTAGGGCGGGCCGTAGTTGTTGGCCAGGTCGAAGTGGTTGATGCCCAGATCGAACGCGGTGCGCAGCAAGGCGCGCTGGGTGTCGATCGGCGTGCTGTCACCGAAGTTATGCCACAGGCCCAGCGACAACGCCGGCAGCACCAGACCGCTGCGGCCGACGCGGCGGTAAGGGATGGAGTCATAGCGATTTTCGGCAGCGGTGTAAGTCATCGAATCCTCTCTTGTCTGTCTTGAAATGGGTGTCGACTTCATCGCTAGCAGGCTAGCGATTGGGTGCTACAAAAATCTATTGCCGGGTCGAGCGAGACCAAGGTTCTGGCGCAACGTCCGCCCCTCATACTCCGTTCTGAACAACCCACGCCGTTGCAGTTCCGGCACCACGCCATTGGCGAAGTCTTCGAGCCCGCCAGGCAGGTGTGGCACCAGCACGTTGAAACCGTCCGCAGCGCCCTGTTCGAACCATTCCTGTAAGCGATCAGCGATCTGCTGCGGCGTACCGACCAGGCTGTAATGCCCGCGTCCGCCAGCAATCTTGCGACCCAGTTCGGCAAGGCTCAGGTTCTCCCGCCCCGCCAACTCAGTGAGCAATTTCTGCCGGCTCTGCTGGCCGCTTTCCGTCAGCGGTAAATCCGGTAACGGCCCGTCCAGCGGGTACTTCGACAAATCGAAGTTGCCCAGCATACGCCCAAGCAAGGCGACGCCAACCTCGGGTTCGACTAATTGCTGAAACGTTTCACATTTTTCCTGCGCCTCGGCTTCGGTGCGGCCGACGACGACAAAAACTCCGGGCATGATTTTCAGCGATTCGGCGTTGCGCCCGTATTTCGGCAAGCGCCCTTTGAGATCGGCGTAGAACGCTTGGGCATTGGCCAGCGAGGTCTGCGCGGTGAACACCACTTCAGCGGTCTGCGCTGCCAATTCGCGTCCGGTTTCCGAAGAGCCGGCCTGGACGATCACCGGCTGCCCCTGCGGCGAGCGCGCAACGTTCAGCGGACCTTTGACCCGGAAGTGTTCGCCGACGTGATCCAGTACATGCAGCTTCGAAGGGTCGTAGTACGCTCCGCTGGCCTTGTCGCGAAAGAAGGCATCATCCTCCCAGCTATCCCAAAGCCCGGTCACCACCTGATGAAATTCGCGGGCACGGCTGTAGCGTTCGGCATGACCAATATGTTCGTCGCGGCCGAAATTCAGCGCCTCGGCAGCATTGTCCGAGGTCACCAGATTCCACCCCGCACGCCCACCCGACAGGTGATCAAGCGAAGCGAATTTGCGTGCCACGTGATACGGCTCGTTGTAGCTGGTGGTCGCCGTCGCAATCAGGCCGATGTGTTCGGTTACCGCACTCAGCGCCGAGAGCAACGTCAGCGGTTCAAAGTGATCGGAGCGCGCCATGCGACTGGCGATGTTCTGGGTCGGCGCGGCGACGCTGTCAGCGACAAACAACGCATCGAATTTCGCCGCCTCGGCGATCTGCGCCAGCCGTTTGTAATGGGTGAAATCCAGACCCGCATTCGCCGGCACTTCAGGATGACGCCACGCTGCCACGTGGTGCCCGGTGGCCATGAGGAACGCGCCGAGTTTCAACTGTCTGCTCATCTCAGAAATCCTTGCGCAGTTGCACGCCGAAGTAGCGCTCGTCATCCCGAGGAACGGCGCGATAAATGTAATTGCCACCGCTGGCGAGCAATGGTGAATAGGACTTGTCGGTGAGGTTCTTGCCCAGCAACGCGACGCGCCAGCCATTGCTGTAGTCAGCCAGGGCGACACTGGCGTTCCACAGACCGTAGGCGCCTTGCTTGGTGTCGGCGTTCTGGCTGATGTCGTACTGCACTTCGCTCTGCCAGCTGTAGTCGGTGCCCAGTTCGATATCCAGACCGTTATCCAGCGGGATGCTGTAGTCGGCGCGCACGTAGCTTTTCCAGTCTGGACTGAACGGCAGCGGTTTGCCGTTGACGTTGCACGACGCTGCTGCACCCGCCGGGCAGGCGAATTCATCGATGCGGGCACGGGTGTAAGCGAGTGCACCGGAGAACTTCAACTGCTGGGTCGCCTGCAAGGCGTAATCGAGTTCGACGCCTTCGGTGCTGACGCTGCCGGCATTGATCAATCGCGTCACCACTTGCCCGGCGACGGTGTCGAAGAAGTTCGCCTGATAGTTGTCGTAGTCGCTGTGGAACACCGCGAGGTTGGTGGTCAGGCGATTGTTCCAGCTCGTCGCTTTGATCCCCGCTTCCCAGGTATTGGAGGTCTCCGGTTTCAGCGCTTCGGTGTCACGCGGCTGCATGTTGAAGAACACGTTGTAAGCCGGACCTTTGTAGCCGCGCGAGTAGGTCAGGTAAGTGGTGACCGTATCACTCAGGTCGTACTGCACGCCGAGTCGGCCGGACCAGCCATCTTCATCCACTGAACCGGAACTGCTGGTGGCCGGTTGAATGCCGCTGACGGTGGTGGCCGAAGTGGAGACGCGGCGGTGATCGTATTCGAGATCATCGTGGGTGTAGCGCAGGCCGGCGATGCCGCGAAAGTCGGAGGTGAAGTTAAGCGTGCTCTCACCGAACACCGCATAGCTGTCGCTGGTGGTGCTGTAGTTGGCGACGCCACGGTCGGTGCGCGTGGTGGTGGTCAGCGTGCGCTGATAGGTCTCATCGTCCTTGCCGTGCATGTAGAACAGGCCGCCGACGTATTCGAGAAATTCGCCTTTGGGTGAGGCCAGACGTAGTTCTTGCGAGTATTGATCGAAGGCCAGATAGCCCTTGTCCGCCGTGCCGGGAAAGGCTGCGGTCACCGTGCCGAGACGGTCGCCGTCCTGATACTGGGTGTTGTCCCAGCCGCGCCATGCGGTAATCGAGGTCAGCGTGTAATCGCCCAGTTGCCAGTCGAGCTGGCCGGACAGGCCTTTGTTGATGTCCTCAACGTGGCTGCGCGTGTCGGTGTTGATGTCGCGGTTGTGGCTGCTCGCATTGACCGGGCTCAGCGCGTTGGCAAAAGCCGGGGTCAGCGACTTGCTGACCACTCCATTGGGGCCGTCGTCGTGGGACTGCATGTAGTCGGCAATCAGGGTGAAGGTGATGTCGTCGTTCGGGGTGAATTCGAGTTTGCCGCGCACGCCGCGATGGTTGTAACCGTTGACCTCCTGGCCGTTGTGCTGGTTGTCGACGTTACCGTCGTAGCTACCGAACAGGGTGCTGATCGAGCCTTTCAACGTGTCCGGAATCAGGCTGCCGCCGATGCCGAATCGAGTGCGGCTTTCGTTGCCGCTGTAGTACGACTGATCGATGTAGCCATGGGTCTCGGCGGTCGGCGCCTTGCTGGTGATGTTGAGCACGCCGGCCGAGGCGTTTTTGCCGAACAGTGTGCCCTGTGGGCCGCGCAATACTTCGACGCGCTCAAGATCCAGCAGATCGAGCGTGGACTGCCCCGGTCGCGCATACACCACGCCATCAATCACCGTCGCCACGGTTGGCTCAACGCCCGGCGAGGTGGAAATCGTACCGACGCCGCGCACAAACAACGAGGTGTCTTTGTTCGACGCGCCAGTGCGGAAATTCAGCGACGGTACTTGCTGAACGATGCTCGCCACGCCGTTGCGGTTATCGCGCTCAAGCTGCTCGCCGTCGATCACAGACACTGCGACCGGCACTTTTTGCAGCGACTCTTCGCGGCGCGTGGCAGTGACGGTCACGGATTTGAGTGTCGGCTCTTGATCTGCGCTCTCGGCGGCGAAGGCGTTGGGCAACGGCAACGCCACCAACCCCGTCAATAACCAGCCGGCGGCGCGAATGGATTGCGCCAGTGTGTGTGTCGCCCCAGGAATATTGTGCATGCTCTGCCCGCTCGAAATTGGCCCTGATCCGCTGCCGTTCTGCGACGACAGCGCCTGAATCGGTGTCTTGGGCATTCGCTCGAGCGAGTAGCAGACAACGCGCTTTGTTAGCGCTAACATCGCCAGTATTGGCAAGCCACGCATAGAGCGTCCAATACTGAAAAATTACTTTTATATGCGATTTTGTTTTTAAGAAGGATCGAGCCTTGAGCGAAGAACAACCGCGCAAACGCCGTGGCGCCGGACGCGTGACCCTGAATGCGGTGGCACGTGAGGCCGGGGTTTCGGCGATTACCGTGTCGCGCTATTTCAATCAGCCCGAGCAGGTGTCGCCCGAGCGCCGCGAACGCATCGCGGCGGTGGTGGCCGAGTTGGGTTATGTACCGAATCTGGTGGCCGGCGGGCTGGCCTCCGCGCGGGGAAAAATCGTCGGGATGGTGATTCCGAACATCTCCGGGCCGATCTTCGCCAATACCATCCAAGGCTTCAGCGACACTCTCAGCCGGCATGGCTATCAGCTGTTGCTGGCATCAAGTTACTTCAGCGCCGAGCAGGAAGAAAACGCGGTGCGCGCGTTTCTCGGCTGGTCGCCGGCGGCGCTGGTGCTCACCAGTCACTTTCACAGTGCCGGCACGGAAAAGATGATCGCCGAGGCGGATGTTCCGGTGATTGAAACCTGGGATTACCAGCCGGATCGCGAGCCGATGCAGATCGGTTTTTCGCACTTTGAAGTGGGCGTGGTGGCAGCGAAGTATTTGCTGGGCAAAGGCTATCGACGGATCGCCTTCGTGCAGAACAGTGCACCGGGCGACTTCAGCGCACTGGAACGCCGCGACGGTTATGCAGCGACTTTAAAAGAATCCGGCCTGAAACCCTGGGTCTTCGCTCCCGACGCTGAGCGCGCACCATTCGAGGCCGGCAAACAGGCGATGGATGCGCTGATGAACACCACACCGCGCCCCGACGCGATCATCTTCGCCAACGACAACCTCGCCGCTGGCGGCTTGCTTGCCGGGCAACGCGCGGGTTTAAAAATCCCCGAAGACTGCGCCGTTCTCGGCTTCGGTGATTACCCTTTCGCCGAGATGCTCCTGCCCAGCCTGAGCACGATCAAACCACCGGCGCTGGAGATTGGCGTGCTGGCTGCAACACGCGTACTGGAAAGCCTTGGCGTGTTGCCGAGCGACGAGATACAACGCCTGAATCTGCTGCAATGCCAAGTTATCGAACGCGAAAGTACCTGATGAGTATGGCAGGGGCTGGATTGGCTATGCTCTAAAGGACACAGAGGTGGCCCTTTCGCGAGCAGGCTCGCTCCCACAGGGATTTCCTGTGTACATGAAATTTATGTCCAGCCGAGATCCATTGTGGGAGCGAGCCTGCTCGCGAAGGGGCTCTTCCCGGCACTGCACCTTCATCAGGCAGAACGCCCCATGCACACCGCCATCATCATTTTCTTCGGCCTGGTCCTGCTCGCCCTCATGCTCTACATCGGCGAGCGCATCGGCTTCAGCCGCCAGACCATGGCCTACGGCTTCGCCGCCCTGTGGCTGGCATTGACGGTGATTAATGGCGCGGTGGGTGTGGTGCATGCGAAGCAACCGCTGGGTTCGGAAATAGCGATTGGCAGTGCGGTGTTCGGCGTGCCGCTGGCGGCGATGGTGTTGTTCATGGTGCTGAGCGCCGAGTCGTAAAACGTCCCGGCGCTCAACTGCCAATTAACGCACCAGATGCAGGAACTGCATGTGGCGTTCGTACTGGTCGAGGATGTCGTTGATGATCTGCTCTTTGGTGTAGCCGACCAGATCGTAGTCCTGACTGCCCTCGCTCAAATGCACTTCGGCGCGGTAGTAGCGGCGATTGTTGAGCTGCTTCGAGCCCATCCCGCCACGCGCGAAGGACGGCGTGAAGTAGCCGCGCATCTGCACCTGATAGATGAATGGATGCGCATCACCGTGGCCGATTTCGAGGCTGACGCTGTCATTCGCCGGATCCGGCTGGGTGACCACGTTCAGGCCTTTCTCAACGAACACCGCCGTCACTTCTTCAATCGCCGGACGCACCGTGGTGTCCATGAAACGGTACACCTCGTCGCGCGACGGGAAGTGCACCGCCTGACTCAGACGCTGACGCCAGCCGCCCGTGCCGCGTCGCGAACCGGAGACCGGTGCCAGCGAATGCAACTGCGCGATCTGCTTCTGCGACTCGAGATAGAACGCCTTGTGCAGGCCCCACATCATCAACAAAAGAATCAGCGAGAACGGCAACGAGGTCAGCACCACCGCTGACTTCAGCGCATCGATGCTGCCGGAGAACAACAGCGCACTGGTGATCAGCGCAGTCATCGCACCCCAAAACACCCGCAGCCATTTCGGCCCGTCTTCGTCCGGGCTGCCACCCTTGGCCGACAGGGTCGAGAGCACCACGGTGCCGGAATCGGCAGAGGTGACGAAGAACACGAAGCTGATAAACACCGTCACGGCGATGACGGTTTTGCTCCATGGATAGGTTTCCAGCAGCAGGTAAATACTCATCGACGGGTTGTCGAGGGCCGACATGCCCAGCGCGCTCATGCCGTGGTTGAGTACCTGATCGATGGCGCTGTTGCCGAAGATCGACATCCACGCGAGGGTGAAACCGAGCGGAATCAACAGCACGCCGAAGACGAATTCACGGATGGTGCGGCCACGGGAAATCCGTGCGATGAACAGACCCACGAACGGCGACCATGCAATCCACCAGGCCCAGTAGAACACCGTCCAGCCGCCGAGCCAGTCGCTCGGTTTGTCGTAGGCGTAGAGGTCGAAACTCTTCATCGGCAAGGCGCCGAGGTAGTCGCCGATGTTCTGGATCAAAGTGTTGAGCAAGTGCTGGGTAGGCCCGGCAAACAACACGAACAGCAGCAGCGCACAGGCCAGCAGCATGTTGATGTCGGACATCACCCGCACGCCTTTATCGACGCCGGAGACCGCAACAATGATCGCCGCGCCCATCATCAGCGTGATCAGGCCGACCTGAATCCACTGGGTGTGAGCGATGCCGAACAGGTAGTCGAGACCGGAATTGAGGTGTAGCACACCAAAGCCCATGTCGGCGCCCAGACCGAACACCGTGGCGATGATGCCGAAGCCGTCGACCGCGTAACCGATCGGGCCGTTGATGCGTTTGCCGATCAGCGGATACAGCGCCGAGCGCAGCGCCAGCGGCAGGTTGTGGCGGTAAGCGAAGTAGGCCAGCGCCATGCCGACGAAGGCGAACACGCCCCAGCCATGCAGGCCCCAGTGCAGAAACAGAACCTGCATTGCCTGACGCGCCGCATCCGCCGTGCCGGCCTCGCCTTGCGGCGGTTGCAACATGTGGGTCAGCGGTTCCGAGACGCAGAAGAAGAACAGCGTGATGCTGATCCCGGCGGCGAACAGCATGCCGGCCCAGGACAAGTAACTGAATTCGGGTTCGTCGTGGTCGGCACCGAGTTTTATCTTGCCGTAGCCGGATAAGGCGGTGACCACCACGAAGACCAGATACAGGGTCATCGCGAGCATGTAGTACCAGCCGACCGTGTTGGCCGCCCAGTTTTGCGCTTGCAGCAGCCAGGCGCCGGCCTGTTCAGGCATGGCGATGACGACGAGACCAAACAGCAGAATGACCGTCGCGGCGAAGTAGAACACCGGCGGATTCATGCGTACCAGACCGCTGGCGGGAGTAGACGATGCACTCATGAAACGTGCACCTCGAGGGGTTGAAACGTGGCTGAAATGATCGGACTCAGCAAAGGCAAGCCTCCTGTTGTGAGCGGGCAGCGAACCACCGGTTTAACTTGAATGAACGTTCAAGTTAAACATGGATGGGGGGGTAAGGACTAATCGTACGGCCAGGCGGTAGTTTTCCTACGCTAGCTCAAGGATGGGTATGACGCGGGTTTGAGGGTATTCGTTCACTGGAGAATTGGCTGATTGCCATTATCTTGATTCGGTCTGAAAACCATTCGCGAGCAGGCTCGCTCCCACATTTGAAACGCATTCCAGTGTGGGAGCGAGCCTGCTCGCGAAGAGGCCAGATGCCGCAACGCAATTTCAGAGCCTACTTCTGCGTCCCGTCATCATGTTGCAAATTCGCCTGGGTCAGATTGCACCCCGCCGGCACGCTGCGCGTCAGCCAGACATTGCCGCCAATGGTCGAACCCTTGCCAATGGTGATCCGCCCGAGAATCGTCGCCCCGGCGTAAATCACCACATCATCTTCAACGATCGGATGGCGCGGATGGCCCTTCTGCAACTGGCCGTCTTCATCCGCCGGGAAGCGCTTGGCGCCCAACGTCACGGCCTGATAAATCCGCACACGCTCGCCAATGATCGCCGTCTCGCCGATTACCACACCCGTACCGTGATCGATAAAGAAGCTACGGCCGATCTGCGCGCCCGGATGGATGTCGATGCCGGTCGCCGAGTGGGCGATTTCCGCGCTGATCCGCGCCAGCAACGGCAATCCGGCGCGATACAAATGATGCGCCAGACGATGGTGAATCACCGCCAGAATCCCCGGATAGCACAGCAGCACTTCATCGACACTGCGCGCCGCCGGGTCACCGTGATAGGCCGCCAGCACATCGGTGTCGAGCAGCGTGCGCAACCCCGGCAACGCCAAGGCAAAGTCCTGCACGATCTGAATGGCACGAGCCTCGACTTCGGTGTCGGCCTGCGCACTGTGGCGGGCGACGTAACGCAGTTCCAGACGGGTCTGCGCCAGCAAGGCATTCAGCGCCACATCAAGGGTGTGGCCGACGTAGAAATCCTCACTCTCTTCACGCAGATCCACCGGCCCCAGACGCATCGGGAACAGTGCACCACACAGCGCTTCGAGAATCTCCGCCATCGCCGCCCGCGACGGCAACTCGCGCCCACCCTGCTCGCCGGACGCGCGGCCGTTCTGTGCCCGCCACTGATCCCGCGCGCTGCGCAGTTGACTGACGATGGTCTGCAATTGCCAATGGCTGGAACGCTCGCTCACGGTAAAGACTCCTCACGGGCGGCCGGACTGTCTGGCCGCGTCAACGGCGCCTACTTTACGTCATGCTCGCGAAGGCGAATTAAGAACCGATAGTGCTGGGCTCAGTCGATTTGGCTATAAGCGATTGGCAGTTGCCCCTGCAAAAGCGCGTGCCTATAGTCCTTTCATCTTTCTCCGCCAGTACGGAATCATGATTAAGAATCAGCTGGATCGCTTTAACCGCCTCGACCTGCTCGGCCATCCGACGCCGCTGGAAAAACTCGAACGCCTGTCGTCCTGGCTCGGCCGCGAGGTGTACATCAAGCGCGATGACCTGACGCCGCTGGCCATGGGCGGCAACAAGCTGCGCAAACTCGAATACCTTGCTGCCGATGCCCTGGCGCAAGGTGCCGACACGCTGATCACCGCCGGTGCATTGCAGTCGAACCATGTTCGCCAGACCGCCGCACTGGCCGCCAAACTGGGTCTGGGTTGTGTGGCGCTGCTGGAAAATCCGCTGGGCACTGACGACAGCAACTACACCGGCAACGGCAATCGCCTGCTGCTGGATCTGTTCGACACCAAGGTCGAACTGGTCGACAACCTCGACAACGCCGACGAACAACTCGCCGCCCTCGCCGTGCGTTTGCGCAGCAACGGCAAGAAGCCGTATCTGGTGCCGATCGGCGGCTCGAATGCGCTCGGTGCGCTGGGCTACGTGCGCGCCGGTCTGGAACTGGCTGAGCAGATCAAGGACACCGGTCTGGATTTCGCCGCTGTGGTTTTGGCCTCTGGCAGCGCCGGCACTCACAGTGGTCTGGCCTTGGCCCTGGCTGAAGTGCTGCCGCAATTGCCGGTGATTGGCGTGACCGTCTCGCGTAGCGAAGAAGATCAGCGGCCGAAGGTTCGGGGCCTCGCCGAACGTACGGCGGATCTGCTCGGCGTCGAGCTGCCGGCCAGTTTCAAGGTCGAGTTGTGGGATGAATATTTCGGCCCGCGTTATGGCGAGCCAAATGCCGGGACGTTGGCGGCGGTGAAATTGCTGGCGAGTCAAGAAGCGGTGTTGCTCGATCCGGTGTACACCGGCAAGGCCATGGCTGGGTTACTCGATGGTATCGGCCGTCAGCGTTTCAATGAAGGCCCGATTATTTTCCTGCACACCGGTGGCGCGCCGGCGTTGTTTGCCTATAAGGACTTTCTCTGACTGATCGTTCCCACGCTCTGCGTGGGAATGCAGCCCGGGACGCTCTGCGTCCTTTCGACGCTGGAACGCGGAGCGTCCCTTGAGGCGTTCCCACGCATAGCGTGGGAACGATCATATATACACATTAGATCTAACAAATTAGATATTAAGTATTTTCAAGTCTAACGCAGTCATCTTATAGTCTCGCCGCAGGCGAATTTCGCGCAAGACGCATAAGCTGCTTTAAGGCAGGATAGCGCTGTCGTCGAAATCATAAATTCGCCAACTTTCCTTAAGCGTCTTCCATAAGAAAACACAGGGGCTCGTCATGAATTTTTCCGCACTACGTCGCAATCTGCTGGTGGGTTCGCTGGGCCTGGCGCTGAGCGCCGGTCTGATCGGCCAGGCAGTGGCCGGTGAGCAGCTGCAACAGATCAAGGACAAAGGCGTTATCAACGTCGGCCTGGAAGGCACTTACCCACCGTTCAGCTTCGTTGATGCCGATGGCAAGCTGTCCGGCTTCGAAGTTGAATTCTCTGAGGCGTTGGCCAAAGAGCTGGGTGTGAAGGTCAAGCTGCAGACGACCAAGTGGGATGGCATCCTCGCGGCGCTTGAGTCCAAGCGTCTGGATGCAGTGATCAACCAGGTGACCATTTCCGAAGAGCGCAAGAAGAAGTATGACTTTTCCGAGCCGTACACCGTTTCCGGGATTCAGGCGCTGGTGCTGACCAAGAAAGCCGCCGACCTGAACATCAAATCCGCTGCCGATCTGGGTGGCAAGAAAGTCGGCGTGGGCCTGGGCACCAACTACGAGCAGTGGGTCAAAGCCAACGTGCCGACCGCTGACGTGCGCACCTATGAAGATGATCCGACCAAATTCCAGGACCTGCGTGTCGGCCGTATCGACGCCATCCTGATCGATCGTCTGGCCGCACTGGAATACGCGCGCAAAGCCAAGGACACCACTGCCGCAGGCGAACCGTTCTCTCGTCAGGAAGCTGGCGTTACCTTGCGCAAAGGCGAGCCTGAACTGCTGGCTGCAGTGAACAAGGCTATCGAAAAGCTACGCGCTGATGGCACGCTGGCCAAGCTTTCGGAAAAATACTTCAGCGCTGACGTCACTAAATAATGGAAGCAACTTTCCAAATCGTACGGGAGGCCTTGCCCTTTTTGCTCAAGGGCATGTACTTCACTGTCATCCTCAGCCTGGGTGGCATGTTCTTCGGCTTCCTGCTCGGCTTCAGCCTGGCGTTGATGCGTCTGTCGCGCTTCAAGGTGGCGAACTGGATTGCCCGCATCTACGTGTCGTTTTTTCGCGGCACGCCGTTGCTGGTGCAACTGTTCGTGATCTATTTCGGCTTGCCACAGGTGGGGATCGAACTCGATCCGATCCCGGCCGCCATGATCGGCCTTTCGCTGAACATGGCGGCCTACATTTGTGAAATCCTGCGATCTTCGATCAGCTCGATCGAACGCGGTCAGTGGGAAGCCGCTGCGAGCATTGGCATGACCCGCGCGCAAACCCTGCGGCGGGCCATCCTGCCGCAAGCGATGCGTACGGCATTACCGGCGCTCGGCAACAGCTTCATTTCACTGGTCAAGGACACTGCACAGGCCGCCACGATTCAGGTGCCGGAGTTGTTACGTCAGGCGCAGTTGATCAGCGCACGTAACTTCGAAATTTTCACCATGTACCTTAGTGCCGCACTGCTCTACTGGATTCTGGCCTCGGTGCTCGCGCACCTGCAGAACAAGTTGGAAGAGCGGGTCAATCGGCACGACCAGGAGTCCTGACCCCATGATTGTCGTGGAAAAACTGACAAAGCAGTTCAAGGGTCAAGAGGTGCTCAAGGGCATCGATCTTGAGGTGAAAGAAGGCGAAGTCGTCGCGATCATCGGCCCCAGCGGTTCGGGGAAAACGACGTTCCTGCGCTGCCTGAATTTCCTTGAACAACCCACCAGTGGCCGGATCAAGGTCGGCGATATCGAGATCGATACCAGTCGCCCGTTGAACCAGCAGCAAGCGCTGGTGCGCAACCTGCGCCAGCACGTCGGCTTCGTGTTCCAGAACTTCAACCTGTTCCCCCATCGCACCGCGCTGGAGAACGTCATCGAAGGCCCGATCGTGGTCAAGAAGATGCCGCGCGAAGAGGCTGTTGCTCTAGGCAAAAAGCTGATGGCAAAGGTCGGGCTCGCCGGCAAGGAAGACGCTTATCCGCGTCGTCTCTCGGGTGGTCAGCAACAGCGCGTGGCGATTGCCCGGGCGCTGGCGATGGAGCCGGAGGTGATCCTGTTCGACGAGCCGACTTCGGCTCTCGACCCGGAACTGGTCGGTGAAGTGCTGGCGACCATTCGCGGTCTGGCCGAAGAGAAACGCACCATGGTGATCGTCACCCACGAAATGGGCTTTGCTCGCGATGTGGCCAACCGTGTGGTGTTTTTCGACAAAGGCGTAATCGTCGAGCAAGGTGAAGCCAAAGCGTTGTTTGCCAACCCGAAAGAAGAACGCACCCAACAGTTTCTCAGCAAGTTTCTGAATCACGCCTGAGAACTTTATTGCACTATCGGAAACTTCCACGGATGGAAGTTACCTTTTATCAAATCCCACCCCACACCTCACCCTTATCCAGAAAACCTTATTCGACGCAGTACATATATATGTTCTGCAACAGATAATGCCTGCCTGAAACCCACGCCACCTCGCATGAGCGCATTCGAATAAATCTGCACAAAAATCCGCATAAAGCCCTAAGTTCCGTGGTCTATTTCGCTTTAGCACCTAGGCATACGGCCACCGCAACGTAGGAAGCTTCTGATTAACTCGTAATTCACGGTTTAACTAATATCGTCTATTGACACCCCTTCCCACACACTCTTATCTAGTCGACAACCAGCACCACTTAGTTCAACAACCCCGTATTCAAGCTGAATAAAAGTTAAAGTTTTATTGCCAGTCTATTCACGCCTTTTGTTCTTTCAGAAACGGACTTCGCTGCAAGGCTTCATGGAGAGAAATCGATGACCCGCACTTCGCATACCCCCGAACTGGCAGCGCCGATCCTCGCGCCAGCGCAAAAAACCGGCATCAATCTGACCGCCGCCGCACACCTGCAGATTGAGGTACCGCCCTACCCCGATATGGACAGCGGAGACCTCATCGAGCTGTTCTGGAACAAATGCTATGTCGCTTCCAGAGTGCTGACGGCCGGTGACGTCGGCACCGCAGTCAGCCTGCGGGTGCCGGAGAGTTTCATCGCCAACGGCACCGCGCGCATTCACTACCGGGTGATGCAGGTCGGTCAGGGTCCGGCGTTTTCGGCGGCGACGCGAGTGCAAGTCAAACTGGACTGCCCCGGTGGTCAGCCTTCAGCGCTGAGCGCGGATGAAAACCAGCAATTGGCACCCGTGACAATCCCCGACGCGATTCGCCGCCAGGGCGTGAATCCGAACCAGATCAAACGCGGTGTTCCACTGACCATCGAGCCTTACCTGAACATGGCCGAGGATGACGCGATTACCTTGCGCTGGGGCGATGTACGCATGGATCTGGCGCCGATCACCGCCGCGGATGTCGGCTTGCCGATTCAGGTCTGGGTCCCACCGTCGGTGATTGTCGAAGCGGGCGAGGATCTGCGGCTGGACGTGACGTATTGCATTCTCGATCGGGTCGGCAACAACTCACGCTGGGCACCGCCACGCACCTTGAAGATCGGCTGCGTAAATCCGTATCTGAAAGTCCCTCTGAGGCAGGAACTCAAGGCGGCCGAATCGCGCCAGGCCTGATGCGCTTTACTGATGACGAGGGGGCGAGCCCCCTCACTTGAAACTCTTAACCAACCCGACCATCACCCCTTCTATACATATTCCTAAAAGTTAGTTTATTTAATATTTATACACGCTTAGGGTATATGAACCGGACCACCGGACATTCTTTCGTTCGCCGCACTTTTGCGGCGTTTTTCATGAGATGTGAGGTAGGTAGTATGGTCCGGAACACAATCACCCCAGTGCAGATCGCCAGGGCATTGCGTGCAGCCAAGGAGCGGCACTGATGTCCAGTCTGGCAGACGCAAACGTCCAGTCGGATCTGGACATCGCCCCACTGTTGTTGCCCGCGCAGGTCTTGCGCAACGACGCCCAAGCCATCAAGGCCGCCCATGAACTGGCGCAAGTCGCCCGCGTGCAGGCTGCCAAACGCGACCGTCAGCGCAAGTTGCCGTGGTCAGAAATCGAGCAATTCACCCGCAGCGGTCTGGGCAGCATTGCCATCCCGCGTGAATACGGTGGTCCGCAGGTTTCGTTCGTCACATTGGCCGAAGTATTCGCGATCATTTCTGCCGCCGATCCGGCGCTGGGACAGATCCCGCAGAACCAGTTCGGCATCATCAATCTGGTGCTCGGCAGCGCCACCGAAGCGCAGAAAAAGCAGCTGTTCCAGAGCGTTCTGGAAGGCTGGCGCATCGGCAACGCCGGCCCGGAACGCGGCACAAAAAACACCCTGGAGCTGAAAGCGCGGATCACCGCCCACGGTGATGATTACGTGATCAACGGCCAGAAGTTCTATTCCACCGGCGCACTGTTCGCGCATTGGGTGGCAGTGAAAGCGCTGAACGATGACGGCAAGCAAGTATTGGCCTTCGTCCGTCGCGGCACGCCGGGGCTGCGCATCGTTGATGACTGGTCGGGCTTCGGTCAGCGCACCACTGCCAGCGGCACGATTCTGCTGAACAACGTGCGTGTCGAATCGAACTTGGTGGTCGACAACTGGAAGATCAACGAAGTCCCGAATACTCAGGGCGCAGTGTCGCAGCTGATTCAAGCCGCGATCGACGCTGGCATCGCCCGTGGCGCCATTGATGACGCCATTGAGTTCGTCAAAACCCGCGCACGGCCGTGGATCGACGCCAAGGTTGATCGCGCCAGCGATGACCTCTACGTAATCGCCGACATCGGCAAACTGAAAATCGAACTGCACGCCGCCGAAGCGCTGCTGCGCAAGGCCGGGCAGGTTCTCGATCAAGTGCACGCCGCGCCGCTCACTGCCGAGTCCGCCGCCCGCGCTTCGATCGCTGTGGCCGAAGCAAAAGTGCTGACCACTGAAATCTCACTGCTCGCCAGCGAAAAGCTTTTCGAACTGGCCGGCAGCCGCGCCACCCTCGCCGAATTCAATCTCGACCGCCACTGGCGCAACGCGCGGGTGCACACGTTGCACGACCCGGTGCGCTGGAAATATCACGCGGTCGGCGCCTACCGCCTCAACGGCACTTTGCCGGCTCGCCATTCCTGGATCTGAGACGACCAGACATCTGGAGAAAAACATGACGCTTTCCCATCACGTCGCGGTCATCACCAGCGATGAGCAAGCCCTGATCGTCGCCAGCGACCTGGCCGAAGACTTCAAACGCGACAGCGCCCTGCGCGACCGTGAACGTCGCTTGCCACTGCCGGAACTTGATGTATTTTCCCGCTCGGGCCTGTGGGGCATCAGCGTGCCGAAAGAATACGGTGGCGCTGGCGTGTCCAACGTGACCCTGGCGAAAGTCATCGCCCTGATCGCTCAGGCTGACGGTTCGCTCGGGCAGATTCCGCAGAACCATTTCTACGCGCTGGAAGTGCTGCGGGTGAACGGTAGCCATGCGCAGAAACAACGGCTGTACGCCGAGGTTCTCGCCGGCCAACGCTTCGGCAATGCCTTGGCAGAACTGGGCACCAAAACGGCCCACGACCGCGTCACCAGTCTCAAACGCGACGGTGACGGCTATCGCATCAATGGCCGCAAGTTCTATGCGACCGGAGCGATTTATGCTCAGCGCATTCCAACATCGGTTGTCGATGAAAACGGCGTGCAGCAACTGGCCTTCGTCCCGCGCGACAGCCAAGGCTTGACCGTGATCGACGACTGGAGCGGCTTCGGTCAGCGCACCACCGGCAGCGGCTCCGTTGTGTTCGAAGACGTGTTCGTCTCGGCTGAAGACGTGCTGCCCTTCCAAAGCGCCTTCGAACGGCCAACCACTGTTGGCCCTTTGGCGCAAATCCTTCACGCCGCCATCGACACCGGTATCGCCCGCGCCGCTTACGAAGACGCGCTGCACTTCGTGCGCAGCAAGACCCGGCCATGGATCGATTCCGGTAACGACAAAGCCACCGAAGACCCGTTGACGCTGAAAAGCTTCGGCCACTTGAGCATTCGCCTGCACGCCACGGAGGCGTTGCTTGAACGTGCTGGCGAATTCCTCGACGCCGCGCAAGCCGAGACCAACGCCGAGACTGTCGCCGCCGCATCCATTGCCGTTGCCGAAGCACGGGCCATCAGCACCGAAATTTCCCTGGCCGCCGGCAGCACGCTGTTCGAACTGGCCGGCAGCCAGGCGACCCTGATCGAACACGGCCTCGACCGCCACTGGCGCAATGCCCGCGTACACACGCTGCATGACCCGGTGCGCTGGAAATATCACGCGGTGGGTAATTACTACCTCAACGATGAAAACCCTCCGTTGCGAGGGACGATCTGATGAGCGCCGCGAAAAAGAAGATCCTGCTCAATGCGTTCAACATGAACTGCATCGGCCACATCAACCATGGCCTGTGGACGCATCCGCGCGACACCTCGACGCGCTACAACACCATCGAATACTGGACTGAACTGGCGCAGTTGCTGGAACGCGGACTCTTCGACGGGCTGTTCATCGCCGACATCGTCGGCGTGTATGACGTCTATCAGAACTCGGTCGACGTACCACTGAAAGAGTCGATCCAGCTGCCGGTCAACGATCCGCTGCTGCTGGTTTCAGCCATGGCTGCCGTGACCAAAAATCTCGGTTTCGGTCTGACCGCAAATCTCACTTATGAGCCGCCGTATCTGTTCGCCCGACGCATGTCGACGCTGGATCATTTGAGCCGTGGTCGTGTTGGCTGGAACATCGTCACCGGTTACCTCGACAGCGCCGCCAAAGCCATGGGCCTCAGCGAACAGGTGGAACATGACCGTCGCTACGATCAGGCCGACGAGTACCTGGAAGTGCTCTACAAACTCTGGGAAGGCAGTTGGGAAAACGGCGCGGTGCTCAATGACCGCGAGCAGCGCATCTACGCCACTCCGGAAAAAGTGCACAAGGTCGAGCACAAGGGCGAGTTCTATCAGGTCGAGGGTTATCACCTCTGCGAACCGTCACCACAACGCACGCCAGTGCTGTTTCAGGCGGGCAGTTCCGATCGCGGTTTGCTCTTCGCCGGGCGTCACGCCGAGTGTGTGTTCATCAGCGGCCAGAACAAGCCGTCGACCAGGGTTCAGGTGGACAAGGTGCGCGCCAGTGCCGTCGAAGCGGGACGCAACCCCGAGGACATCAAGGTGTTCATGGGCCTTAACGTCATCGTCGGCGCGACCGAAGAGGCCGCATGGGCCAAGCACGCCGAGTACCTCAGTTACGCCAGCGCCGAGGCCGGCGTCGCACATTTTTCCGCGTCGACCGGCATCGACTTTTCCCAGTACGAAATCGACGAACCGATCCAGTACGTGAAGAGCAACGCCATTCAGTCGGCTACCAAGAACCTGCAAAACAACGACTGGACCCGGCGCAAATTGCTCGACCAGCACGCCCTCGGTGGTCGTTACATCACCGTGGTCGGCTCGCCTGAGCAAGTCGCGGATGAACTGGAATCGTGGATTGCCGAAACCGGGCTCGATGGTTTCAATCTGACCCGGATTGTTACGCCAGAGAGCTATGTCGATTTTATTGAACTGGTGATTCCAGAGCTGCAGCGGCGCGGGTCGTACAAGACCGCGTACGACAACGGCAGCCTGCGCGAGAAGCTGTTTCACGGTGAGGCGCAGCTGCCCGAGCAACACACCGGATCCTCATTCCGCCGCTAAAAGCATCGCTGGCAAGCCAGCTCCCACAAGGGTCTGTGGTGTTCACAAAACCTGTGGGAGCTGGCTTGCCAGCGATGAGGCCGCAACAGACACCACAAATCAATGCACTGACTGGAAAACTCATCATGACCCAGAAAACCCTGTCCCACCCAGTCAAAGCACTGGCCCTGGCCCTCGGCCTGTTCAGCTCGGCCGTGTTCGCCGCCGACGCACCGTTGAAAATCGGCACCACCGCCGCCTTCGCCATCCCGCTGGAAGCTGCCGTTGAAGAGGCCTCCAAACAAGGTCTGAAAGTCGAACTGGTGGAGTTCACTGACTGGATCGCGCCGAACGTCAGCCTCGCCGCCGGCGACATCGACGTGAACTACTTCCAGCACATCCCGTTCCTCGAAAACGCCAAAGCCGCCTCGGGTTTTGATCTGGTGCCGTTCGCGCCCGGGATCATCAACAACGTCGGCCTCTATTCGAAAAAATATAAAAGCTTCGATGAGCTGCCAGAGGGCGCCAGCGTCGCCATCGCCAATGACCCGATCAACAGCGGTCGCGGTTTGCAACTGCTGGCCAAGGCCGGTTTGATCACGCTGAAACCGGGCGTCGGCTACAAAGCCACCGAAGATGACATTGTCGCCAACCCGAAGAAGATCAAAATCCTCCAGGTCGAAGCCGTACAACTGGTGCGCGCCTACGACGACGCCGATCTGGTCCAGGGTTACCCCGCCTACATTCGTTTGGCGAAGACCTTCGATGCCGGTTCGGCGCTGCTGTTCGACGGCCTCGACCACAAGGAATACGTGATCCAGTTTGTTATCCAGCCGAAGAGCAAAACCGATCCGCGCCTGATCAAATTCGTCGACATCTACCAGCACTCGCCAGCCGTTCGCGCGGCACTGGATAAGGCCCACGGCAAGCTGTATCAAGCCGGTTGGGAAAGCTGAGCATGACGGCCGCGATCCAACGGCGACTGGAAATTCCAGAGCCACACAATGCTGAAAAAACCGAGCTGCACCCCGAGCTGAATCGCGCCCACGTACGCTTCATCGGTCTGGGCAAAACCTACAACGGTCGCCAAGGCCCGGTCGCCGCATTGCAGGGCATCGATCTGGCGATTTCGCGCGGTGAAGTGTTCGGCATCATTGGCCGCAGCGGCGCTGGCAAGTCGTCGCTGATTCGCACGATCAATCGCCTGGAACAACCAACTTCGGGGCGGGTGCTGATTGATCAGGTCGACATCGGCGAGTTCGATGAAGATAGTCTGGTTGCTTTGCGCCGGCGCATCGGCATGATCTTCCAGCACTTCAATCTGATGTCGGCCAAGACCGTTTGGCAGAACGTCGAGCTGCCGCTGAAAGTGGCTGGAGTACCGAAGGAACAACGCGAGAAAAAGGTTCGTGAATTGCTCGAGCTGGTTGGCCTGCAAGCCAAGCACAAGGCTTATCCGGCGCAATTGTCCGGCGGGCAGAAACAGCGTGTCGGCATCGCCCGCGCGCTGGTGCATGACCCGGATATTCTGCTCTGCGACGAAGCCACTTCGGCACTCGACCCGGAGACTACGCAGTCGATCCTCGGCCTGCTGCGCGAGATCAATAAACGCCTGGGCCTGACCATCGTCCTGATCACTCACGAGATGGCAGTGATCCGTGAAATCTGTGACCGCGTTGTCGTGCTTGAGCACGGGCGGGTTGTCGAACAAGGCCCGGTCTGGGAAGTGTTCGGCAATCCGCAGCACGAGGTCAGCCAGACCTTGCTCGCGCCACTGCAACACGCGTTGCCGGAGGAATTGCAGTCCCGCTTGCACGCGCTGCCGCCATCCTCCGACGCCGCTGTGGTGCTGCGCTTGCAGTTCACCGGCAGCGCCAGTGACGAGCCGGATCTGGCAGCACTGTTCGCGGCATTGGGTGGCCGGGTGAAGTTGCTTCAGGGCGGCGTTGAACGGATTCAGGGTCACGCGTTGGGGCAACTGTTATTGGCCGTCAGCGGCTCAGCGTTCAGCGCCGAGCAATTGCGTGAGCGCGCTGCACCGTGGGCGCAACGCGTGGAGGTATTGGGTTATGTGGTTTGATCGCTTGTTGCAGGGCTTTATCGACACGTTCCTGATGGTCGGCGTGTCGTCGCTGATCGCGTTGCTGGTGGGGATTCCGATGGCGGTGATCCTGGTCACCAGCGACAAGGGCGGGATCTACGAAGCGCCACTGTTGAATCGCGCATTGGGCGCGTTCGTGAACCTGTTTCGCTCGATCCCGTTTCTGATTCTGATGGTCGCGCTGATTCCGTTTACCCGGCTGATTGTCGGCACTACGTACGGTGTCTGGGCTGCCGTAGTGCCACTGACGATTGCGGCAACGCCGTTCTTTGCGCGGATTGCCGAAGTGAGTCTGCGCGAGGTTGATCATGGCTTGATCGAGGCGGCGCAGGCGATGGGTTGCCGGCGTTGGCACATTGTCTGGCATGTGTTGTTGCCGGAGGCGCTGCCGGGGATCGTCGGCGGGTTCACTATCACGTTGGTGACCATGATCAATTCGTCGGCGATGGCCGGGGCAATTGGTGCTGGCGGGTTGGGGGATATCGCCTATCGCTACGGCTATCAGCGCTTTGATAGTCAGATCATGTTGACGGTGATTGTATTGCTGGTGGCATTGGTGGCGGTGATTCAATTGGGAGGGGACCGGTTGGCGCGGGGGTTGAACAAGCGCTGAGCCTGGCTGGGCTCATGTAGCAACTTCACAACCGCTATCGCGAGCAGGCTCACTCCTACAGGGGAACGCATTCCAAATGTAGGAGTGAGCCTGCTCGCGATGGGCTGCGCAGCAGCCCCGCTTCATGGCGTATATTCGGCGAACCCCCATTGCCCGCGTATACCGACCATGAAGCAAACCCCCACCGACCTCGAACAGATCACCGCCACCACCCTCGGCCACTACAACTCGGTGGCCGAAGACTTCCGTGAGGGCACCCGCGATCACGATGTCAGCCAGAACATCGATGCACTGCTGCGGCATATTCAAGGTTCAGCGCCGTTTACGATTCTGGACTTCGGCTGCGGCCCGGGGCGGGATTTGCAGACGTTTACGCGCATGGGCCACATCGCCGTCGGTCTGGATGGCTCACAAGAATTTGCGCGAATGGCTCGCGAGGACAGTGGCTGCGAGGTATTGCAGCAGGACTTTCTGAAGCTCAATCTGCCGGCGGAACGCTTCGACGGGATCTTTGCCAATGCGGTGCTGTTTCATGTGCCGTTGCAGGAATTGCCACGGGTGCTCCAGCAATTGCATGGTGCGTTGAAACACGGTGGGGTGCTGTTCAGTTCCAATCCGCGAGGGGATAACCGTGAGGGCTGGAACGGGCCGCGCTATGGCTCTTATCACGATCTTGAGGCGTGGCGAGGATTATTGACGGCAGCGGGGTTTGCCGAGCTTGAGCATTACTATCGGCCGGCGGGATTACCGCGTGAGCAGCAGCCCTGGCTGGCCAGTGTCTGGCGCAAACGCTGAATCAGGGCGGAGTCTGAACCTTATAACGGCTGACTGCGCCCTCAGCAGTCAACGCCGTAAGGCTTTCACCCGGCAGTAACTGTCCCTGCACTTCACGCGAGACCTGATCAAAATTGGCCAGCAGTCGCGTACCGTCTTCAAACGTCGTCTGCTGTACTTTTCGATCCTCACTCAGCCAGTCGAAATCGATGAGCGCCTGAGTTCCCAGACGTTCGTGCAGCGGACGAAAAAACTCATCCTGACGCACGATCAACGGCAAACGCTGTGCGAGTGTCGCTGCACTCAGGTGATACAGCGGCGGCACGTTGTACAGCAGTTGCATGAGTTGATTTTCCGTCCCCACATTGCTCAATTTCAGACTGTCGAACAACCAGTGGTGAGTGGTGATGACGGAACCGTGGAACACGGCCTGATACAACGGCAAACGGCTGGCAGGATCAAAATAGACGTGTCGGTAGGACGCCTTCAACAGCGCAGGCTTGAAGAAAACCGCGGGTTGCTCCGGTGGATACCAAAGGCCAACAAAGTATTCGGAATCAGTCACGCGGCTCATCTCGGCATCGCCCCAACCGATTACCGGCGTCTGCATGCCATGGGCAAACAGGATGCCCTGCGCGGTCGTTGCGTTGCCGTCCTCGGAACCGCTCGGCAGTTGCAACGCTTCGTTGATCCAGCGTGACGCCTCAACATTGCCCTCGGCATTCTGTGCCTGGGTCATGGTTGCCTCAGGGCGGTAACTGTCGAACAACATGCCGGCGGCGTAGGCATCCAGAAACCAGCTATTGAAGCCTGCGGCATTGCCAATGGCACTGATACGACTTTCCAGCAATGGCCGCACGCAGCGTGGATCGGTGTAGTGACCTGATTGCTGGAAGCCGGATTTCAACGCACCGCTTTCCTGCACAATCGCACACTGGCTATTGGCGTTGTCACCCAGATGCGCAGTGGCCCAGTCCGGGTTTTCGTCTCGGCTGAGCGCCGTTTCGTAAGAGTCATAGGGTGCGATCAGGTATCCCGCCTCGACGCCTGCGCGAACCGCTTCGGGGTGCCAGAGCCCACCTTCCCAACCGTCGCCAAGCCCCAGCCACAAACGCGACAGACCGGCGCTGCGCAACTGTTCGAAAGTATCGCCTGACAGCGTGTTGCCCCATCGCGCGGGATCAGGCGTCAGCGCCTCACCGAAGGCGTCGGCCAATTGCCCGCGCAGTTCGGCATAACCATTGGCCAGTGCTTGCATGTCCGGCACCGCTCGCGCCTGCCAGGTTTTGCGCGCCTGAGTGTTCAACGCCCGGTTGAGGCCGCGCAACAATACGGTTTGCTGATAGGTGTTGAGCAGCGTCTCGCTGGCGATCAGTTGCAGCGCTTCGCGCTCCATCGCCGCGCGCAGCGCGCTGGCCAGCGCTCCGGGGCCGCGCAACCTTGCGAGCAGCGCCGGCCAGTTGCGCACATCGTTGGGGCCCAACAAACCGTTGCCCCACAAGTAAACATGGCTGGCGCCCAGCAGCTTGCTCGCCTGCGGGGTTTTCGCCAACTTGCTGCTGAGGGTTTCGTACTGGCCGTTGTCAATCAGCCATTGCTTGTAGCGTTTGGCCCCGGCCAACGGTTCAGCATCGCCGAGAAACAGCTTGAACGTCAGCGGCTCGTGAGGTTCAAGTGCGGTAAACCGGTGGCGCGCCGACAGCGCCAGCGTCTCGCCATCGGCCTTGAAGCGCAGCTGATTGTTGTAGGGGTTGGTCATCAACCAGTGCAGGGTAAAAGCGTCATGATCAACGCCCCATAGCGGCAGACTCAGATCCTGAGTCGTATCGAGCACTCCTTGAGCAAGCAGAAATGTTTGCCACACCGAGTCGCCACGCGGCACGTAGCGGCCCTCAGCCAGCGGCCAGATCAGTGCACGGCCCATCGCACTGCCGGGCTGATGCACAAACTCCAGTTCGGAGGGGGTTCGAGCGGTAATGGAAAACGATAATTCACGCTGATCAAGTTCAACGCTGAGCGCCCACACGCCATCGTCCCACAGCCAATCGACACGATCGTCACGCCTGAGCAGCTGGCTGACCTTGTGCTGCAATACACCCGTCGACGCCTGGACAGCCGGACCGCCGGCAGGCTCGACACGCACGGCTAATGTCGCGGGATTGAGCTGAACCCGCCACAGCGAGTTCTCCAGCACAATATCGGCCAACGATGTGGGCGCCAGCGTCAGGCCGGCCATCAGCAACAATTGGCGCAACCAGCCGGCAACGGTCGACATCAGGCGTCCCCCCTCCTCAAATGGAGGAGGGACGTTAACGCAAACCTGCGACGCTGTAAGTCAGACCGTTCCCAAAGATGTAACAACCAATCATTGCGCCGCTTCAGCATCCTTCTTCGGCTCGCGAATCTTGTACCAGGCCACATACAGCGCCGGCAGGAACAGCAACGTCAGCAACGTCGCCACCACGATCCCGCCAATCATCGCGTACGCCATCGGTCCCCAGAACACTTCGCGGGCAATCGGGATCATGCCCATGCTCGCTGCGGCGGCGGTCAGCAGGATCGGCCGGCGCCGATGCTCGGTCGCCTCCACCACTGCATCCCACGGCGCATAGCCCTTCTTCTCGAACTCATCGATCTGCGTCACCAGAATCACCGAGTTACGGATGATGATGCCGATCAGCGCGAGAATCCCCAGAATCGCCACGAAACCCATTGGCGTACCGGTCGGCACCAGCGCCAGCACCACACCGATCAGCCCCAGCGGCGCGACACTCGCCACCAGGAACATCTTCTGCACGCTGTGCAACTGGATCATCAGGAAGGTCGCCATCAAAAACAGCATCAACGGCAAGACCTTGGCAATCGGCCCCTGCGCCTTGCCGCTTTCTTCGACCGTACCGCCGGTAGCGACTTTGTAGCCGACCGGCAGTTTCTCGGCGAACGCATCAATCGACGGCTTGAGGATTTTCACCAGATCGGTCGGCTGGATCTCGTCGCGCACCGAAGCCTTGATGGTAATGGTCGGCAAGCGATCACGACGCCACACCAGCGGCTGCTCCAGTTCATAACGCACGGTGGCGAAAGCCAATAGCGGAATCGACGTACCGCTCGGCGTGACAATCTGCAGGTTTTGCAGGGTCTCCGGCGTGCCGCGTTCGGAGTCCACCGCGCGCCCGACCACGTTGATCAGGTAGATATCGTCATCGACCTGGGTCAACGGCGAGCCACTGACGATGCTGTTCATCAGGTTCGCCACGTCTTCGGACGACAGCCCGAGCTGACGCGCCTTGTCCTGAGCGATATCGATGCGCAGGACTTTGCCCGGCTCGTTCCAGTCGTAAATGATTTCGCCGATGTGCGAATTCTTGTCCAGTTCGGTAGCAAGGTCGATGGCGTGTTTGCGCACTTGATCGATGTCCTTGCCGCTGACCCGGTACTGGATCGGCCGCCCCACCGGCGGGCCCATTTCCAGCGCCTGCACGTAGCTGCCGATACCGACGAACTCTTTGCGCAAGCGCTCACGCAACCTTTCACTCAACGCCTCGCGGGACTCGAAGCCTTTGCTGACGATCACCAGTTGCGCGTAATACGGGTTCTGCAACTGCTGGTCGAGCGGCAGGTAGAAACGGATCGCGCCCTGACCGATGTAGGTACTCCAGCGCACGATGTCCGGGTCGCCCTTGAGGGTTTCTTCCAGTTTGTCGACGGCCTTGCGAGTTTCGTCGATCGAGGCGTTTTGCGGCAGGTTCAGGTCGACGAGAATTTCCGGGCGATCCGACGCCGGGAAAAACTGGTTCTGCACAAAGCGCATGCAAAATACCGCGAGCACGAACATCAGCACCGTGAAACCGATTGCCCACCAGCGGTTGCGCATGGCCCACAACAGTCCGCCATTGAACGCTCGGCCAATACGCCCTGGCTCAGCGGCATGGGGTTTCACGTTGGTGCTGAGGATGTGCACGCCGATCACCGGGGCGAAGAACACCGCCACCACCCACGAGACGATCATCGCCACGGCGATCACCGCAAACAGCGTGTAGGTGTACTCACCGGCGGAACTGGCGTTGAGGCCGATCGGCACGAAACCGGCGACGGTCACCAGTGTACCGGTGAGCATCGGAAACGCCGTCGAGGTGTAGGCGAACGTCGCCGCCTGCTCCTTGGTCTCGCCCATTTCCAGGCGCGTGACCATCATCTCCACGGTAATCATCGCGTCGTCCACCAATAGGCCGAGGGCGATGATCAGTGCACCAAGGGAAATCCGCTGCATGGTGATGCCGCTGTATTCCATGAACACAAAAACCATCGCCAGCACCAGCGGAATCGAGCACGCCACCACCAGCCCGGCGCGCACGCCGAGGCTGATGAAACTCACTACCAACACGATGATCACCGCTTCGAACAGCGCACTGGTGAAGCCGCCAACGGCTTCTTCTACCACCACGGCCTGATCGGAAACCGTGTGCACACCGACACCGACCGGCAAGTCTGCCGTCAGTTGGTCGATACGTGCGTGCAGTGCCTTGCCGAACTCCTGAACGTTGCCACCCTTCTGCATGGCAATGGCCAGACCGATGGCCGGTTTGCCGTCGAAGCGGAATTCCGGAGTCGCCGGGTCGACGTAACCACGGCTGATCTCGGCGATATCGGCCAGACGATAGAAGCGGTCATTGAGCTTGAGGTTGACCTCGGCCAGATCCTTCTCCGAGGCGAACTGCCCCGAAGTCCGCACGGAGATCCGCTCGGGTCCGGCCTCGATCACACCCGCCGGGGTCACGGCATTCTGCGATTGCAGACTGTCCACCACCTGGCGCTGATCGATGCCCAGCGCGGCGAGTTTTCGCGTGGAGAAGTTCAGATAAATCACTTCGTCCTGCTGGCCGACCATTTCGATCTTGCCCAGCCCCGGCACATTGCGGATCTCGGCGCGAGCCTGCTCCACATAGTCGCGCAGCTGGCGCATGGTCAGGCCATCGGCGGTAAAGGCATAGACCGAGCCGAACACATCACCAAACTCATCGTTGAATCCCGGCCCCTGAATGCCTTGGGGGAACTGCCCGCGAATATCATCGATCTTCTTGCGCACCTGGTACCAGATTTCCGGAATGTCCTTGGCGCTGGTGGTGTCGCGCAGGTACACGTACACCGTCGACTCGCCGGGGCGCGTGTAGCTTTTCACGTAGTCGAGGGAATCGAGTTCTTCGAGTTTCTTCTCGATGCGGTCAGTGACCTGCTTGAGGGTTTCCTCCTGGGTCGCGCCCGGCCATTTGGTCTGGATCACCATGGTCTTGATGGTGAACGACGGGTCTTCTTCGCGCCCAAGGTTGAAGTACGAAAACACGCCCATGAGCAATCCGACGAACATCAGGTACCAGACGAAAGACTGATGCTTGAGGGCCCATTCGGAGAGGTTGAAAGAGCCTTTCATTGACTGTCCTCGTCAAGTTTTACCGATTGCCCGGGTTTGAGGCTGTTGACGCCGGCGCTGACCACACGCTCGCCGTTCTTCACGCCGCCCGCCAGTACGACGCTGTTGTCGGTACGGCTGATGACCGTGACGTCGCGGGGGCTGACGGTTTTGTTTTGCGTATCGATTACCCAGATCCGCGGTTTGCCATCGACCTCCTGCAATGCCGTGGCGGGCAATTCGATGCGCGGTTTGATTGCCGAACTGAGGGTCACGCTGATCGCCGTGCCGAGGCGAAAGCCGTCGGGCGTGTCGGCCAGAGTCAGGCGTGCACGCCGGGTGCGCGTAGCACTTTGCGCCTGTGGTTCGATTTCACGAATGATCGCGGTGGTGTTGATGCTCGGATCGAGTTGCGCGGCCACCGAGAACACCACGTCGCTGGGGATCTGATCGACCAGGGTATCGGGCAGATCGATCACCGCTTCCTTGATGTCCGGTTGCGCCAGAGTCACCACCTGCTGACCGGCCGTGACGACCTGCCCGGCCTCGGCATTCCACGCAGTGACGACGGCGCGGTGGTCGGAGCGCAGTTCGGTGTAGCCGAGTTGATCCTTGCTCTGATTGACCGCCGCACGCGCCTGATCCAGCGAGGCCTGGGTGGTTTTCAGATCGGTGGTGGCAATGTCCAGTTGTGCCTGCGCCCCGACGCCACGATCGAACAGCGCCTGCTGACGCCGAGCGTTGGCTTGCGCGTTGATCAGTTGCGCCTGAACCTTGGCCAGATCGCCTTGAGCCGAACGCAACTGGTTTTGCTGATCGGACGGGTCGAGGGTGGCGAGCAGCGTGCCCTTCTCCACCTCGGCGCCGACATCGACGTTACGGCTGGCAATACGGCCACCGACGCGGAAACCGGTGTTGCTCTCGTAGCGAGCCTGAATGCTGCCGGCAAAACGCCCGAGAGTCTCTTCACTAAGCGCCTCGACCTTGACCGACAGCACCGGACGTACCGGCTCGGGCGGCGGTTCTTTCTTGGAACACGCGGCCAGCAATACCACCACGGATAACAACCACAAGCGCTTCATGGCTGTGCTCCCGGTTGCAGATCCTTGTAAGTGTTTGCGGCGATCTCGACTTTCATGCCGGGATGCAACAATTGCCCGCCGGCGACGATGACTTTTTCGCCCCCCTTGAGACCTTCGCTGATGATGACTTTGCCGGTCAGGTAACGGCCGACCGTGACCGTGTGCAATTGCGCCTCACCTTTGTCGTCGACCAGCCACACCGCCGGGTCACTGATATTTTTCGTCAGCGCCGACCACGGCAGTTCGACTGCCGATTTGCCGGAGCCTTTGGCCGTGGCACTGACCACCGAACCGAGCTGCATGCCCGGCGGCAGTTTGTCGAGGGTGACTTTGACTTGCACGGTGCCGGACTGCGCGGATACCGCCGGGGTGACTTCGCGCACGGTGCCGGTGGTTTTGATCTCGGGGTTGTCGAGCAGGCTGACGGTGATCTTGTTATCCGCAGGGCGCTCGGCAAGCAGCGATTCATAGACGTTGAACACCGCATCGCGATCGCCATCACGGGCCAGACTGAAAATCGGCGCCGTGGCCTGCACGACCTGGCCGACTTCGGCCTGACGCTCGGTGATCACACCCGGGGCATCGGCAATCAGCGCGGTGTAGCTGAGCTGATCCTTGGCGTTGGCCAGTTGCGCCTGCGCCGCGCTCAAGGCGCTCTGGCTGCTGCGCAACGCGGCTTGGGCGGAGTCGTATTCGCTCTGGCTGGTGTAGCCCTTGGGCAGGAGTTTTTGCTGACGCACGAAGGCCGCCGCACTTTGTTTCACCCGGGCTTGTTCAGCGACGACCTGGGCTTGAGCCGAGTCGACGTTGGTCTGCAAATCCTTGGGGTCGAGTTTGGCCAGCACCTGCTTGGCGGTGACCCGGTCACCGACGTCAACCATGCGCTGAATGATCTTGCCGCCGACGCGGAACGACAATTCGGTCTGCACGCGCGCCTGCACGTCACCGGTCAATGTCACCGAAGCCGCGTAATCCGCGGGTTTGACTTCCTGTACAAAGACCCTTGGCAGGTATTCCTCAGGGGCTTTTTTCTCGCCGCATGCGGTCACCAAAGTGAGCAGACTCAGCATGATCGCTGTTTTCAAACCGGGACTCGCCATGCAGACTCCTTCCTGTGTACGAACGTGCAAGTGACGATACGACTGTGAGCTTAGAACAGGGTTCAACGTTCGCCCGCTCGTCCCCCCATATTTCCATATCGGCGCTGCCGCAGGGATATTCTGTCGCAGATTCAGTGCATCCAGAGAAGGACTTCCATGCTCAACACCCTGGCAGTGGCCAATTACCGCTCGATCAATAAATTGGTGATCCCGCTGGGCCGACTGAACCTGATCACCGGCCCCAACGGCAGCGGCAAGTCCAATCTTTACCGGGCCTTGCGTCTGTTGGCGGAAACCGCACAGGGCGGCGTGGTCAATGCGCTGGCCCGTGAGGGCGGGCTGGATTCGACCTTCTGGGCCGGGCCGGAAACCATCAGCCGGCGCATGCGTAACGGTGAGGTGCCAATCCAGTCGACAATGCGCAAAGGCGTGAAGCGTCTGCGCCTGGGATTCGCCGGGGACGATTTCAGCTATTCGATCAGCCTCGGACTCCCCGAACCCGAAGGGCATTTCATGTTGTCTGACAACCCCAATCGAATTCCTTCGCGCTTCAGCCTTGACCCACAAATCAAGCGCGAATGCATTTGGGCCGGCCCGCATTACCGGCCCGCCAGCCTGTTGGTGGATCGTGACGGTCCGATGATCCGTGCTCGGGAAGGGCGCAGTTGGGACGTGTTGGCGCAGCACATACCGAACTTCGACAGCCTGTTCGATCAGGTCGGCAGCCTGCGTAGCTCGCCGGAAGTGTTTCAGATGCGCGAGTTCATCCGCCGCTGGCGCTTCTACGATCACTTTCGCAGCGATGCCGACGCGCCGGTGCGTCAGCCACAACTGGGTACGCGTACGCCGGTGCTGCATCACGACGGCCGGGATCTGGCGGCGGCATTGCAGACCATCATCGAGATTGGTGATGGCGACGCGATGCGTGCGGCGATAACCGATGCGTTTCCGGGTGCACGCGTGCATATCGAAGCGCAGGCCGGTGGACGCTTTGCCATCGAGTTTTATCAGGAAGGTTTGTTGCGGCCGCTGTCGGCGGCGGAATTGTCGGACGGGACGCTGCGCTATTTGTTGCTGGTCGCAGCGTTGCTGACGCCGAGACCGCCGTCGCTGATGGTACTGAACGAGCCGGAAACCAGTCTGCATCCGGATTTGTTGCCGGCGTTGGCGCGGTTGATCATTCGTGCGTCTGAGCAGTGTCAGGTGTGGGTGGTGTCGCATGCGCGGCGGTTGATTTCGGCGTTACAGGAGGATCCGGAGTGCAATTGCATTGTGCTGGAGAAGACACTGGGGGAGACCGGGATTGTCGGGCAGAAGGTGCTGGAGACGCCTGCTTGGTATTGGCCGGATTGAGTGTGGCAGACAAGAACCCTCACCCTAACCCTCTCCCAGAGGGAGAGGGGACTGACCGAGTGGTTCTTTCGAGTTACGCCGACATGAAAGTCTCGAGTTGAACTCAGGTTTTGAAAAGCCCAGAGATCGGCTCCCTCTCCCTCGGGAGAGGGCTGGGGTGAGGGGCAGGCCTCACCACCGACCTAACAGACAATCACCCCTGCCACTTGCCCCCTTCAACAATCACGCTCTCAGGCTTGGTGTCATCGCTCAGTTCCTTACGCACATATTGGTCATACAGTTTGAGCAGATACTTCTCCTCGCCCAGCTTGGTCAGCTCGGTATTCACCCAGTCGCGCAGCTCGATATTGCCCTTCTTCACCGCCGGCGCAATCGGCGCTTCTGCACCCAGTTTTTCATCCAGCACACGATAGCCCGGGTTTTGCTTGGCCCAGCTGAACAGCACCAGGTTGTCCTGCGCATAGGCGTCGCCGCGACCATTGGCCAACGCTTGCAGCGATTCGGAATTTTTCTCGAACTTCAACAGTTTCCAGTCCGGGTGATTCTTGGTCAGCCAGATATCCGCCGTGGTGCCGGTGGTGACGATGGTGGTGCGGGTCGCCAGATCATCAAGGTTTTTCACCGCGCTGCTTTGCGGCACCAGCGCCTGCACCGCGACCTTGAGGTTCGGATTGGTGAATTCCACCGCTTCCTTGCGCTCAGGCGTCACGGTCATGTTGGCGAGGATCAGGTCGACCTTGTCACTTTGCAGAAACGGAATACGGCTCGCCGGCTCAACGGCAACGAACTCGACCTTGTTTTCATCGCCGAGCAGATCCTTGGCAAAACGCCGACCGATGTCGGTATCGAAACCAACATAACGCCCAGCCTCGTCGACAAAACCGAACGGTGGCTTGTCGGTGAACACGCCGACAATCAACTTGTCGCGAGCCTTGATCTTGTCCAGGTAACCGGCCGGCGCGGTGCTTTCGCTGGCAACCTTCGGCTTCGGCGGTTCTTCGGTTTTGCTGCAACCGGCAAGCAAGGCGAGGCTCAGTAGAGGCAGTAAAAAAGCGGCAGTTTTCATAACAGTTCCAGTTCCTTTGTCGGATTCGTTTTTGGCAGTGTTGCAACGAAGGAGAACTTCTCCAGAAACTGCTGCGCGCGTGCGGTTTGCGGGTTCGTAAAGAAAATCTCGGGCGGGTTCTGTTCAAGGATGCGCCCGGCATCCATGAACACGATGCGGTCGGCCACCGCGCGGGCGAAGGCCATTTCATGGGTGACGATCAACAGGGTCATGCCCTCACGAGCGAGGCCTTGAATGACCTGCAAAACCTCCTTGACCATCTCCGGATCGAGGGCGGCGGTGACTTCGTCGAAGAGCATCACGCGCGGGTTCATGCACAGCGAGCGGACGATGGCGATGCGTTGCTGCTGCCCGCCGGAGAGCTGACGCGGGAAAGCATCGCGCTTGTCCGCCAGACCTACGCGCTCAAGCAGCGCTTCGGCTTGTTGCTGGGCTTCGCGGCGTTGGCGCTTCTGCACCTTGAGCGGGCCGAGCAGCAGGTTGTCGAGCACGCTCATGTGCGGGAACAGGTGATAACTCTGGAAGACCATGCCGATCTGCTGACGGATTTCACGCCAGTCAGTGGCCTTGTCCAGCAGCTCGCGGCCGAGAAATTTCAGGCTGCCGCTGTCGGCCTCTTCCAGGCCATTGAGGCAACGCAACAAGGTACTTTTGCCGCAACCGCTAGGGCCGAGGATGACGATCACTTCGCCGCTCTGCACCTGCAGGTCGATGCCGTTGAGCACCTGCTGCTCGCCATAGAATTTGTTGAAACCGTGAAACTCGATCAATGCGCTCATGCTTGCGTCCAGCGCCGCTCCAGCACGCGCGAGGCGGCCGAGAGCGGGTAGCAGATGAAAAAGAAAAACAGGAACAACGCGCCGTAGATCAGCACCGATTCGTAGGTGCGTTCGATGATCTGCTGGCCGACCTTGATCACGTCAACCACACCGATCAGCACCGCCAGCGAACTGGTCTTGATGATCCGCGTGTAGACGTTGATGGTCGGCGGCGTCATGCGCTTCAGCGCTTGCGGCAGCAACACGTAGCCATAGAGTTGCGCAGCGTTCAGACCAATCGACAGCCCCGCTTCACGCTGCCCGCGTGGCAACGAATGCAGCGCACCACGCGCCACTTCGCCGACCTCGCTGGCGCCCCACAGCGACAACACCAGCACTGCGCACCAGAAACTCGGAATGCTCAGGCCAAAGAAAATCGGCAAACCGAAGAACAACAGGTACAACCAGACCAGCACCGGGATCGCCCTGAACAGTTCCAGATACACCCGCAAAATCGCGTTCAGCCACGTCACGTTCAACGTGCGCAACACGCCGTAGAGCACGCCACCGACGGTGCTGATGGCGATGCTCAGAAACGAGATCGACAAGGTTTGCCCGGCGCCTCTGGCCAATTGCGGCAACGACACCCAGAGCAACTCAAGACCCGAACTGGCCATGCTGGAGCCTCCTTTCCAGACGGCTGAGCAGCAGCGACAGTGGCAAGAACAACAGCACGCAGATCAGCGTCAGCACGGCGAGCATTTCGTAGGTTTTGTAATAAAGCGCGATGTAGCTCTTGGTGGTGTAGAGGATTTCCGGCACCGCCACCGCCGAGACCACGGTGGTTTCCTTGAGCAGGAAAATGAAATTGGCGAACAGCGACGGCAGGCTGAGGATCCCCGCTTGCGGCAGGATCACATAGCGCAGCAACTGGCCGTGGGACAGGCCGATGGAACGCCCCGATTCCAGTTGCGCCTGCGGCACCGCATCGACACCGGCGCGCAGCACTTCGGTGAGGTAAGCGCCGCCAAGGAAGGTCATGGTGATGATCGCGGCAGTGAAACCGGACACCTGAATCCCCACTGCCGGCAAGGCGAAGTAGACGAAGAACAACTGGATCAGCAGCGGCGTGTTGCGTGCCAGTTCCACGTACAGGCCGACCAGTTTTTGCAGGTATGGCGTGCGGAACACCAGAATCGTCGCGTTGAGCAGCGCCACCAGCAACGAGGTGCCAATGGCGATAAAACCCACCTGCAGCGTCACGCCCACGGCTTTGAGAAACGCCGGCAGGGTGCTAAGGATAAATGCGTAATCGAAAGTCATGAAACGTCCTGAACGCCGCTCGGTAAGCGACGGTGGTGCAGTCCATGGACAGCGGGTGGCTGTCCGGCAAGCACCGACTTTATAGGTATAAAAACGAGAATTTAAATACCGTTAAAGCATATTGATATCACCCAAAAAACTATCCTGTGGGTTTGCCGGGAAGGAATAAGAAGGCTATTTTCCTTTTCGCTGTAGGACGGATCTTTTTTTCACGAAAGCCCTCCAAGGACGAACAGCTTTTGGCCAGACTCCCCCGGCCAAACCCATAACAAGGAAGAGAACATGGACGTAAAAGTGCCGCAGCGACTGGATCCGCAGGAAATTGTGAAATTGTTGGTGGCGTTGAGGCGGGCGCTGAAGGCCACAGCGTAAATCAAAAGCCCCTCACCCCAGCCCTCTCCCGGAGGGAGAGGGAGCCGACCGAGGTGTCTTGCGTCATACATCGACCTGAAAGACCGAGTCGATTATGGATTCGGCAGAGATCTTTCACATCGGCGTACCGCTACGACATCCCCCCGATCAGTCCCCTCTCCCTCCAGGAGAGGGAGCCGACCGAGGTGTCTTGCGTCATACATCGACCTGAAAGACCGAGTCGATTATGGATTCGGCAGAGATCTTTCAAATCGGCGTACCGCTACGACATCCCCCGATCAGTCCCCTCTCCCTCCAGGAGAGGGAGCCTACCGAGGTGTCTTACGTCAAACATCGACCTGAAAGATCGAGTCGATTATGGATTCAGCAGAGATCTTTCACGTCGGCGTACCTCTACAGCATCCCCCGATCAGTCCCCTCTCCCTCTGGGAGAGGGTCAGGGTGAGGGGCTTTTCCAACGCACACACAAAAACGCCGATGCCCATCACTGGCCATCGGCGTTTTCATACCTTGAAGGGGTTCACTCAAGCGTCAGATCAGAACGCCGGCAGTACCGCGCCGTTGTACTTCTTCTCGATGAACGCTTTGACTTCCGGGCTGGTCAGGGCTTTGGCCAGTTTCTGGATCGCGTCGCTGTTCTTGTTGTCCTCACGGGCCACCAGGAAGTTCACGTACGGCGAGTCAGCGCCTTCAATCACCAGCGCATCTTTCTGCGGGTTCAACTTGGCTTCCAGCGCGTAGTTGGTGTTGATCATGTCCAGATCAACTTCCTTTAGCACGCGTGGCAGCAGGGCCGATTCCAGTTCCTTGAACTTGAAGTTGTGCGGGTTCTTGGCGATGTCTTTCGGCGTTGCCACCGCGTTTTTCGGATCTTTCAGTTCGATCAGGCCAGCCTTTTGCAGCAGGATCAGCGCACGGCCGCTGTTGCTGCCTTCGTTCGGGATCGCGATGGTCGCGCCGTCCGGCAGTTCAGCCAGGGTCTTGTACTTGCTCGAGTAGCCACCAAACGGTTCAACGTGCACGCCCTGCACGGTCACCAGGTACTTGGACTTGTCGTCCTTGTATTTGCCCTGGTTGAAGCTGTTCAGGTACGGCAGGGTCTGGAAGTAGTTGGCGTCCAGACGCTTCTCGCCAACCTGTACGTTCGGCTGAACGTAGTCGGTGAAGACTTTGATTTCCAGATCCACGCCTTCTTTGGCCAGGGTCGGTTTGATCAGCTCGAGGATTTCAGCGTGCGGGACCGGGGTCGCGGCAACCACCAGTTTCTCGCCGGCATTGGCCAGGGAAGCAGTCAGAGCAGCCGCCAATGCGGTAAACAACAGAACCTTTTTCATGCAGTGTCCTTATCGAAAATCACGGTCGTCATCGACGACGGCATTAATACGTGTGCCAGTGAAGTGATATCGCTGGCGTGGGTCGGACAATACCGGGATTTTTTATTCCCGGACAATAACGTTTATTCAGCTTCATATTCCATTTTGTTCATGTTGAACGAAACGGTTACAACGCCTCACCCAAACGAATCAGCAAATCTTTCAATGCCTTACGCTCATCTACGCTGCCGCCGATGTTGATTTGTGCAACCAGCCGTTCGATCTGAAGCTGCGGCCCAGACACCTCAGGCAGGTTCAGGTGCTCCGGCAGAATCTCGTCGCCGGTACTCACCAGCAACGCAAAATGAATGACGTTTTCCAGCTCGCGGGTGTTGCCCGGCCAACTGTGTTGTTCGAGCACATGCTGCGCCGCCTCGCTGATCAGCGGCACGGGCAGATCCAGACGCTGGCTATAGATGCCCAGGAAATACTCGGCCAGCGAAAGAATGTCACCGATGCGCGCGCGCAAGGCAGGCAGTTCCAGTTGCCCTTCGCTCAAGTAGTGATAGAGGCGCTCATGAAATTTGCCGGCGTCCACCGCTTGCGCCAGATCGATGCTGGTCGCCGCGACCAGGCGCACATCCACCGGGCTCGGTTGAAGCGCACCGACACGGGTGACTTCGTGATTCTCCAGCGCTGCCAGCAACTTGATCTGGATCGGCAGCGGCAAATCGCCTATTTCATCGAGATACAAAGTGCCGCCATTGGCCGAACCGAACCAGCCCGCGCGACTGCTGGCTGAGCCGCTGTAACTGCCGGCGGCATAGCCGAACAGTTCGGCATCGGCGTAGGTTGGGCTGATCGCACCGCAATTGACCGAGACGAACAGACCGCTGCGATCACTGGCGCGATGGATATGTCGGGCAAGCAGTTCCTTGCCCGTGCCGGTCTCACCGCGGATCAACACCGAGACCGATCGTGGTGCCAGTTGCTCAAGCTCTTCACGCAACTGCCGCGAGCGCGGGTCGACAAACACCAGCGCTTTGGCGCGAATGCTCAGGGGACTTTTTTCAGCGTCGGGAAAGGTCAGCAATGGCTGACCGAAGGTTTCAAAACTCATGGCAGACTCCCGCCCAAAACCGCCGGGAGACGGGGGCGTTGAAAGAAATATAAATCAGGCGCGGCGGCGGGCGTGGTGTTCCATGCGGTTTTGCAGGCGATAGAGATAAGCAAAACCCTGCTCCCAACGCTGATGCCCGGACTTGACGTTGATGTGTCCGGCACCGGCGAGAATCCCCGCCTCGGCACCCCAGTTGCGCGCCAGTTCGAGCGCTCGCGGCGCACTCACGGCGGCGTCGTTATCGGAGCTGACCACCTGGCTCGGAAACGGCAGCAAATCAGTCGGAATCGGTGCGAAGTTACGCAGCGCAGGCGCGCAGGCCGGGCGCTCGACATCGGCTGGAGCAACCAGCAAGGCGCCGCGTACCTGACGCAGGTATTGCAACGGCGCCGTGGCCGCCCAATGGGCAACCGTGACGCAGCCGAGGCTGTGGGCGATAAGGATCACTGGCGTGCTGTCGGCAGCAATCGCTTCGGCCAATGCCGCGACCCAATCTTCACGACGCGGCGTCAGCCAATCGGCCTGCTCGACTCGCGCGCTGTTCGGCAGGCTGTTCTGCCAGTGGCTTTGCCAATGATCTTCTGGCGATCCTTGCCAGCCCGGCACAATCAGATAGCGGATTGATTCGTTGCGCATGGGGAGCTCTCCTGCGTCGTGTCTGTTCCTGAAGGAGTATAGGGAGGGGATTTATATTCGTTAAGGAATAAGAAGCTATTTATTAAGACCTGAATTGCATATGTGATTTGTGGATGACTTTAGATACCTTCCCCCTCACCCCAACCCTCTCCCCCAAGGGGGCGAGGGGGAAAGGGAGCCGATCTATGCGGTTTTCAGATTTGGAGTTCGACTGGATATTTCAGGTCGGCGTAACACGTGAGAACAACCGAGATCAGTCCCCTCTACCTCTGGGCGGTCCGACGTTTCGGGAGGGTTAGGGTGAGGGGCTTTTCTCCCCCGCCAGAAATAAAAAAAGGGCCGCACCCTGCCAAGGAGACGGCCCCGGAAAAACGTTAAATCTGTCACCGCGCAGTAATCACCGACAACTTGGTAATCCCCGCCCGCTCAATCGAGGCCATGGCCCGCGCCACTTCGCCGTAGTTCACCCCGTCATCCGCCTGCAACTGCACGCGCACTTCCGGGTCCTTGGCCTTCGCCGACTTGAGGTTGAACTCCAGCAAGTCCGGCTGAATCTCGTCCTTGTTGATAAACAGCTTGCCGGCGCCATCAATGCTCACCACCAACGGATCCTTCTGCTCGACCGGCGCCACCGCTTCAGTCTTCGGCAGGTTGATCGGGATCGCGTTGGTCAGCAGCGGTGCGGTGACGATAAACACCACCAGCAGCACCAGCATCACATCCACCAGCGGCGTCACGTTGATCTCGCTGAGCACCTCGTCACTGTCTTGCGTGGAGAAGGCCATATCAGGACGCCTCCTTCACTTTTGCTGCGTTGCCGGTTACTGCGACCTTGTGCGCAGTCGGGTGGATCAATACGCGGAACGCACTCTTCTGCGCCAGGCTGTAGAAGTCGTGGGCGAAGTCATCCAGATCCGCCGCCGTCAGTTTCAACCGACGCAAAAAGTAGTTGTAAACCAGCACCGCCGGTACCGCGACGGCGATACCCACGCCCGTTGCGACCAGTGCCGCACCGATCGGGCCGGCCACCGTTTCCAGGCTCGCCGAACCGGCCGCGCTGATTCCCTTCAACGCTTCCATGATTCCCCACACCGTGCCGAACAACCCAATGAACGGCGACGTACTACCAATACTCGCGACTACCGCCAGACCGGTTTCCAGCGAACGCCGTTCGCGAACGATCTGCTGGCGCAATGCGCGCTCCAGACGATCCTGATGGTTGATCGCCTGGCTCAAATCATTGGCCTGCGGCGCCTCGCCCACTTGAATCGCCGCGTAACCGGCCTGCGCCACCCGGGCCGCAGCGCCGGGTTGGGTTTCGCTCAACTCAGCAGCGGAATCCAGACTCGACGCCGCCCAGAAACGTTTATGAAAACGCCGATCCTGCGCCTTCAGCCGCCCGAACTGCCAAGCCTTGAGCAATGCCAGGCCCCAGGTGGCAACGGAAAAAACCACCAGCAGCCAGATCACCGCGCTTTCGATGGATTCCAGTGGAGATGCCAGTAACGTCATGATGTATTCCCTCGTGTAAACGTTTCGCGCGAATTTGGTTTCGGTTTAATGAATCTTGAAATCGATGGGCACGCTGACCCAGCCGTCCTGAGCGACATCACCTTGCTTGGCCGGGACAAAACTCCAACGTTTCACAGCGTTCAGCGCCGCGTCGTCGAGCTGTTGCCGGCCACTGCTTTTGGCAATCTGGATCTCGCCCGGTTTGCCGCTGGCCAGTACATGCACGCGCAGCAACACCGTGCCTTCCCAACCGCGACGCTGAGCCAGCGACGGATATTCCGGTGCCGGGTTTTTCAGGTACGCGGCATTTGCCGAGGCCGGGGTTACCTGTGCCGGCGCGGGTGGAGCAGGTGGTGCTGGCGCCGCAACCGGGGCTGCCGGTTGTGGCGGCGCGGGCGGTTGTTCGACCGCTTTCGGCGCTGGCTTGGGTGCCTGTTTAACCACCGGCTTGGGTTTCGGAACGGGTTTTGGCGGCGGTGGTTTTACTGCGAGTTCGTCTTCCACTGGCGGTGGTGGTTCAACCACTGGCGCAGGTGGCGGCGGCTCGACAACCGGTGGTGCTGGCGGTGCCGGACGCGAGAACTCGATAGTCATCGGCGGAATTTCCGGCGGCACGATCGGCAGCACCGGCGTCGGCTTCTGGCTGATCCAATAGATCACCGCGCCATGCACCACCAGCGCGAGCACGCCGAGCAGAATTGTTTCGCGCCGACTCAGAATGCCCTTGGGCGCACGCTGCAAACGCAACTGCCCCAACGGCACACGATGCGGCCGGCCGATATCGACCAACTCGCCACCCGGCGTCTGACGCCACAGCAATTCCTCTGCGCTGGCGGCGGTCTGGACATTGCCCATTGATTCACTCCCTGCGGTCTTTTTGCGTTCTCTACAAAAACTGCCGATCGACCGTTTGTTGAATCCCCCACGGCGAATCGATGGGTGAATCATTGGGCTTGACGCTTATCTCCGAAAGTAATCTTTAACGTTATGCATAGGCTTTTATGGAATATATAAATTGATCAATTCCGCCAAAGCCACGTGCCACGCGGGCTGCAGCGACAGGTGAGAAAGTGCATGCTTTTCAGGCATCGAAAGTATTCATGCAACGCATCAAATTCGCCTGCCCCGGTTTTGCAGGACGACTAATACCAAGTAGATAGTTGATAATGATTTTTTCTGAATAACAAAAAAACCGGAGCACTTTCGTGCGCCGGCCTTTTAAATTTTTAAGCAAGACTACTGTTTTACGAATTCCCCGCCCAGGGTCACCACATCACCATCGAAGTTTGTACGGGAGCCGGCAGCGCGCAATTTTGCGTAGTTATGATCCGGCGAAAACAGTGTCCATGTCTGATAACCGCTATTACCATTCTGAGCAAGTACTGCAATGGTGGTCGGGTTACCGGTACTGTTCTGAAAATGGTAGTTTCCATAACGGATGTCGTAATTCACGCCACCCTGACTCAACGTTCCGCTGAACGAGCCGTTGGAATCATTACCATCGGTAATCACCAGCTTGGCGCCAGAGTTGGAATTTACATAAGTGCCATTAATGCTCGACATAACGAGATTTCCTTTATCGTTGGGATAAGTGTCTTCCGATGAGAGCAAGTTTCCTCCTGGAAACTCACGACAGTCAGGATGGTTGGACATTCAACTCTTGTCCACGCGAGTTACTAACGAAATTGCAATAAGCACTATTCAACCCGCTCATAACTTATCGCCGTTCGTTCGAGCACTAATTCCAATTCAACTAACGGCTGGCATTGGTTTGCTGCACGCCGACAACGGGTGCAATAACCGCTGTCTCGGAGCGTGGCGTGTCCGTTGGCACCCAGTCATAACTCACAGGGAGCGCCCGATACACCCAGTTGCTGATCGCGTCGCTGCCCGGCGCCTTGCCAAGATACGGGCTGACGTATTCCCAGACGTTTTCACCGCCGGCCGTCACCTGGAAAAACCGTCCGTTCATGCCCTCGTCGATCAGCGTGTTGCCATTGGGCAGGCGCCGCGCACTGCTGATGAATGAACTGTAGAACGCCCACCCAGGCTGCTTCGAATTCGCAGCGCTGTACTGCCAGATAATCTCGTTTTTCAGCGGGTCGATTTCCAGCACGCGCGAGCCGGAAATCAACCCGAGGGTGACGTTCGGATAACCCGCCGAACCCTGGTTGTCGAACACCAGCAGATTGCCGGCGCCAGGTAATCCGGCCGGGATGATGTGTGCATCATGCTGACCGACAAACTGATCCACCGGACGTGGCAATTTCTGCGCAGTTTTCGGGTTGATCAGCGGCAGGTTCGGGCCGAGACGCCAGACCACTTTGCCGCTGTTCTTGTCGATGATCGCGATGAAGTTGGCGTTGCGTGAATCGATCAACAGGTTGTCCGGATTGAAGCGTTTGTCACCGGCATCGAACCACTTGTTCGGCCCGACCAGACTGAGGTTGTTGATATGCAGGTAGTCCGGATTTTCACTGGCGCGCACCAGCTTCAACTGCTCGGCGGTGAAGCCGAATTCATTGAGATGCTCGGACGCCAGCCACTGCCATTTCACCGCGCCGTCGGGGCTGACTTCATAGATCGCATCGTCGATCACCTCAGGGACTTTGAAGCCTTTGACCTTATGCACCTTGTTCGCCAGCACCACCGTGTTGCCGTTACTCAACCGGCGTTGATCGTGATGCTGCTGCGCCGCGCCGCCGGGGGCCTTGTCGCCCCACTGCCAGACGACTTTGCCATTCCAGTCCAGTTCACCGACGCTCTGATTGCCCAGACCGTTGCCGGCCGAACCGAGTTTGCCGGGATCCTTTTCACTCAGTTGCAGCAGCACATGCCCGCGCTCGCCGCCGACCAGTTTTGGATCGATGATCGCTGACGGGAAACCTGCCTGTGGCCAGGTTTTCACCTCGTTGCCGTTCATGTCGATCAAGTGTGTCTGTTTGTCGGCGCCGCTGAAAATCACGTACTGGTTGAACGCCTTGTTCGGGTCGTAACGGGTGACGCCGGTCGGGTAGACACTCGGCGCGGCGAAGGCGCCGGCACTGAGCACTGCGCCGGACAGCAACACCGGCAAAGCGGTTTTGATACGCAACATGATGCAGCTCCTTAAATGACCAATCAGAAGTCGTAGCGACCGGTGACGCCGAGGGTGCGCGGTGTGCCGAGCAGGCCTTCATAGCCGCCGTTGCCGCCTGTCCACAGGGTCGTGTAGTAGGTTTTGTCGAAGGCATTTTTCAGCCACAGCGACACGTCCCACTGGCCTTGGTTGAAGTCGCCCCGCAGGCCGGTGGAGAAGTTGACCACGGCGTAACTGGGGATCTGGCCGTAGTCGGAATCCTCGACCGTACCGACCGCTTTCGAGCGGAATGCGTAGCTCGCGGTGACGTAAGGTTCGAAGCCGTTATCCAGATTCCATTTGTATTCGCCGTTGGCGTTACCGATCCACTTCGAGGCGCCGACCACTTGATGCCCGCTGAGGTCGCAAGACGCTGGAGCACCCGGCGCCTGACTGACTTCCGGCGGGCACGGGGCATCTTTGTACGAGAGGTAGCTAACGTCGTTGTAGGAGCCGTTGATGTTCAGGGTCAGACCGCGCAGCGGGATCACCGTGCTCTCGAACTCGACGCCGCGCGAACGCACGGAACCGGCGTTGGTCAGGTACTGGACGCGATTTTCCGCGTCGTAGGCGTTGGTCTGGTAAGCGTTGACCTGAGTCCAGAACACGTTGGCGTTGAGTTGCAGACGGTGATCCCACAGCGTGCTCTTGAAACCCAGTTCGGCGTTGTTCGCGCGTTCAGTACCGATCAACAGCGAATCGGCGCCGGCCACCGGCGCGGATCCGACGGCGAGGTTAACCCCGCCGGATTTCTCGCCGTGGGACAACGTGGCGTAGCCCAGAACATCATCGGTAATTCGATAGCTGAGGTTGAGCAGCCCGGAGGGACTGGAGCTGTACTGATTCAAGTCGCCGGAATCGTAAGCGCCGGCACGACCGCGCCTGGCCGTTGCCGCAGCACCCGTCACCGTTGCACCACCCACCGGTGCATTGCGCGTGACCCAGGCGGATTTCTCTTCATAAGTGCCACGCACCCCGGCGGTGAAATCCAGCCGCTCGGTGAGGTGCCAAGTGCCTTGGGCGAATAGCGCAAAGCTGTCGGTCTTGATATGACCGTTGCCGACGCTGGTGACGTTGGCCAGTGCACCGGCCGGCGTGCCGTTCCAGATATCGGCCTGGGGTCCGTAATAGGCAAAGGATTTATTGTCCAGATCCGAGCCAAAGTAGTAGGCACCGACCACGTAATCAAAGAACTCACCCTTGGGCGAGGCCAGGCGAAATTCCTGCGAATACTGTTTGTCTTCCACCGAAACCCCGGCGTTGTAACTGGCCGGCACGTTGAGGCCGTCGTCGTTGCGCGGGGTGAAATTCCAGAAGCGATAGGAGCTGATCGAGGTCAGTGTGAAGTCGCTCGGCAGCGTCCAGTTGGCCTCCACCGAGGTGCCGCCCTGATGCACGGTGACGTGCTGGTCGTTGTCCAGATTGACCTTGCGGTGCGAGCCGTTGACCAGCGTTGCGCCAGCCGCATTGGCACGCGACTGATATAGGTTGACGCCGTTGATGGTCGGCCCGGTGTTGTACAACACGCGGGTGCCGGCGCTGGAATCTTCTTCGTTGTAGTCACCGATCCAGCGCAGGTTGAAATCTTCGTTGGGCTTGAACAGCAGTTGCGCGCGGAAGCCCTCGCGCGAGCCACCGTTGAGATCATGGCCGTCGTATTCGTTCTTGATGTCGCCGTCACTACGGGTTCGATAAGCCGAAAAGCGTCCGGCCAGTTGATCATTGAGCGGCCCGGAAATCGTGCCCTTGGTCTGGAAATAACCGTCCTCGCCGACCGAGGTTTCGATGCTGCGTTCGGGCGTAAAGGTCGGCGCGCGGGTGCTGATGTTGATCACCCCGGCGGTGGTGTTTTTGCCGAACAGCGTGCCCTGCGGCCCACGCAAGACTTCGAGCTGTTCGATGTCCATCAAGTCAAACACCGCCATCCCCGGGCGGCCCAGATAGACGTTGTCGATGTACAGACCAACGCTGCCTTCCAGGCCATCGCTGGCCGGGTTATTACCCAGGCCACGGATCGATACGCTGGACTGCCGCGCATGCATGTAGGCGACATTGACGCTCGGCACCAGTTGCTGCAAATCCTGAATCCGGTAGACCCGTTGCGTCTCCAGATTCTGCCCGCTGACCACGCTCATTGGCGTTGGTACATCTTGCGAACTTTCTTCGCGGCGACGGGTGGTGACGGTCACGGTTTCCAGTTGCGAACTGTTGGCGGCAGGCTTGCCGGCCGGCACCGGCGCCGGGGTTTCAGAATCGGCGGCGTAGCCGTGAGTCCAGCTCGCGCTTCCTGCCAGCAACAGGGCCAGAGGCAGGCGTTTGAGCCGTCGTGGCGTTAAGGGTGACGCAAGGTTCAACGGACTCATGGCGCGGCTCCTGGTCAAAAAACACACAGACATCTTCAGCGCTGCATATTCTTTTAAGTTATTTATTTATGGTTTTACAAATATTTACTGCATAAGAGATTGCCTTTATAAGGAGTCGACCTAATGCATATCCAATGCATTTCCCGGATATTTTTTATGTGAAAAATGCATATCGACTTGCGTCAACTTCGTCACTTCATCGCCCTGGCTGAACAACGCAGCTTTGTGGCTGGCGCGCAGGCGGTGAACCTGTCGCAGTCGGCGTTCAGCCGCAGCATTCAGGCACTCGAGCACAGCGTTGGCTGTCAGTTGGTCGATCGCGGGCGCAAGGAATTACCGCCGACCAAGCAGGGTCAGGTCCTGCTCGAACATGCGCGGCGACTGGTCAGTGGTGCGAAGCAGATGGCCAACGAGATCAGCCAGTTCAATGGGCTGGAGGCTGGGGAATTGCGTTTCGGTTGTGGGCCGGCGCCGGCGGCGGGATTGATTCCGCGTGCGATCGGCAGCTTTATCGGGCGCTATCCGAAAGCGCGGGTGCAATTTCAGGTCGATGACTGGCAGAGCCTGAGCAAGCGCCTGATGAGCGAGGAGTTCGAATTCTTTGTCGCTGACACACGCTACTTCGAGGCGGATCCGGATTATCTGACGCACCGGTTGCGGCCGCGTAAATGGCATTTCTGTTGCCGCGCAGGGCATCCGCTGGCGACTTTCGATAAGGTCAGCGCAGAGCAATTGATGAGCTATCCGCTGGCGGTGAGCATTCGTCCGCCGAACCTGCGCAAGGTCATTGTCGATCTCAGTGGACGGCCGGATTTCACCCCGAATGTCGAGTGTGAAAACAGCTCGAGTCTGCTCAGCGTGGTGCTGCGCTCCGATGCGATCGGGATTGTCGGGGCGTATTCCGATGCGCTGCATCAAGCCAAGGGAGAGTTGGTGTGTTTGCGCATTGAAGGGTTGGCGGATGATCTTGAGGAGCTATACACCCGCTATGGGATTGTCAGCCGGGCAGGGTATCGGTTATCGCCGTTGGCCGAGGCGATGATTGAGCAGATCAAAGCGATTGATGCTGAGGATGAAGAAGTCTGTTCACTGGACGGACTCGCTGTCTGATCTACCGTTATCGCGAGCAGGCTCACTCCTACATTTGAAATGCGCTCACCTGTAGGAGTGAGCCTGCTCGCGATGGCGTCAGTGCAGGCACCGATGCACTGCCTGCATAAAACCCATTCCCCAAATGCACTTGCCGAACACCCCCACGCCTAGCGAAATACCTCGCCTGTCCCATTGACCGGTGAACCCCATGCCCACCCCGCCAAACCCCGTGCGCAACGTGCTGTACATCATGTGCGATCAACTGCGCCGCGATTATCTGTCCTGCTATGGCCATCCGCACCTGCACACACCCAACATCGATCGCCTCGCTGCCGCCGGCGTGCGTTTCAGCCGCGCCTACACCCAAGGCACGATCTGCGGCCCATCGCGGATGTCGGCTTATACCGGTCGCTACGTCAGCAGCCATCAAGTGGCGTGGAACGCCGTGCCGTTGCCGCTGGAAGAACTGACCATCGGCGATTACCTGCGCCCGCACGGCATCCGTACCGCACTGGTCGGCAAGACCCACGCCACGGCGAATGTCGATGCCTTGCAACGGCTGGCGATCAATCCTGACAGCGAGCAAGCCGAAATCCTCAACGAAGTCGGCTTCGAACCGTACATGCGCCACGACGGCATCTATCCCGACGATCCGCTGTTCGACGACAAACGCGAATCCGCGCCCTACACCCATTACCTGCGCGAGCACGGTTTCGACGGCAAAAATCCCTGGCACGACTGGGCCAATGCTGCCGAAGGTGAGAACGGCGAAATCCTCAGCGGTTGGAAAATGCGTCATTCGAATTTGCCAGCACGAATTCCCGAGCAACACTCAGAGACTGTCTACACTACAAATCGAGCCATCGACTTCATCACCGAGCAAGGCGAGAAATCGTGGTGTTTACACCTTTCCTATATCAAACCGCACTGGCCCTACATCGTACCAGCGCCGTACCACGCCTTGTACAGTACGAAATCGATTCTCGAAGCGGTCCGAGCGACGCCCTCCGAAGCCAGCAAACACCCCGTATACACTGCCTTTCGCCAGCATGAGGAAAGCCTCAACTTCTCCCGCGACTCAGTACGATTGACTGTAATCCCTACGTACATGGGTTTGATCAAGCAGGTGGATGATCAACTCGGACGGCTGTTCGATTTTCTGCAGAGCAATGGCCGCTGGGATGACACGTTGATCGTGTTCACCAGCGATCACGGCGATTTCCTCGGTGATCACTGGCTCGGCGAGAAGGAGTTTTTGCTGGAGCAGGCGGTGGGGGTGCCGTTGATCGTTCGTGACCCTCGGGTGGCGGCGGATACGACGCGCGGGACAGTCGATGATCGACTGGCGGAAACCATTGATGCGTTGCCGACCTTTCTTGAAGCACTGGGATTGCCGGGGGCGGAGCATCGGCTTGAGGGGAGATCGTTGATCCCGCTTCTGCACGGCGAAAATCCGGACTGGCGACGCTATGCAATCAGCGAATACGACTACGCCTTTCAGGCGCCGGCGCGTGAGCGTCTGGGCCAGCCGATCGACCGTTGCCGCATGACCATGGTGCGCAGCGAGCGCTGGAAATACCTGGCGTACGACGGTTTTCGACCGCAGTTGTTTGATCTGCTGAATGATCCGCAGGAGTTGCATGATTTGGGTGATGAACCGGCGTATGCGGCGGTGCGCGAGGAACACGCGGGGTATTTGTTTGAGTGGGTGCGCGGGTTGAAGCGGCGCACGACGATCAGTCATCAGGAGATTGATTTGCGTGGGCAGCGGTTTCGTTATGGTGAGCCGGAAGCCGAGAAGGTTGTTCAGATTGGTGTTTGGTAGTGGGAAGAGCCCCTCACCCTAACCCTCTCCCGAAGGGAGAGGGGACTGAATGGGAGATATTTCAGAGGTACACCGACCTGATCGTGCTTCACCGAATCCATAATCGATAAATATCTTTCAGGTCGATGCATAACGCGAGACAACTCGGTCGGCTCCCTCTCCCTCTGGGAGAGGGCTGGGGTGAGGGGCTTTTGATCTTCAATCGCGACCTTTGATGGTCTGGCTACGCTGTCCCGAAGCTCCAACCGGCACTTCACCCTTCAACGTCACCCGACGCACCACGCGATCCTGAGTCCCGTAATCATCAATCGCATAGTGCTGCGTCGAGCGGTTATCCCAGATCGCCACGTCACCGGCCTTCCAGCGCCAGCGCACGGTGTTTTCCTGACGGATCACATGGCTCTGCAACAGCCCGAACAGGTGTGCCGAATCCGCCTGCGAATAACCCTTGATGCGTTTGACGAAATGCCCCAGCAGCAAGCTCTTCTCGCCGCTGATCGGGTGTACGCGGACCACCGGGTGCTCAGTCTCGTAAACGGTGGAGGTGAAGACCTTGCGATAGCGCTCAAGCTTCTCCGCCGAGACGTCCGGCTTGGCGCTGGCGTAGTCGTATTCGTTGCTGTGCACGGCGACCAGTTTGTCGGCCAGTTCACGCAGCTCGATCGGCAAGCCGTTGTACGCCGTCGCGGTGTTGGCCCACAGCGTGTCGCCGCCGAAGGCCGGGGCGACCACCGAGCGCAGGATCGAGGCTTTCGGGTAGGCGTCGACGAAGGTCACGTCGGTGTGCCAGGAGTTGGCGCGCTGGCCTTCAGCGCCGTCCAGCTCAAGCAGATAACGCGTGCCTTCACGCGACGGCACGGTCGGGTGCGCCACCGGCTCGCCGAGCAGATGGGCGAAGGCCTCCTGACGCTGATCGTCGAGTTGGGTCTGTTCGCGGAAGAACACGACTTTGTACTGAACCAGTGCCTGTTGAATGGCTTCGACGGTGGCGGCGTCCAGCTCACCGGACAAATGCACGCCACGAATCTCGGCGCCGATACGACCGGCCACCGGATGAATTTCCAGCGCGTGGACAGCGGGTTTTACTGCGAGTGCGGCATTGCTCATGGGTAGACCCTCATCGACTGCTTACGGTTGGACGGCAGCGAAACAACGCTCTATCTATATTCCATTTACATCTAATAGATATTCGCATGCTTCGTTGACGGAATAAGAGCTTGCATTTAAAACCTCTAGCAACCCTCGTCGCAAATGCCTTCGAGCTATTTTTAGGATGCCGGAAAAGCATATGGATCTTCGCCAGTTGCGTTACTTCATCGCCCTCAACGAACACCGCAGTTTTGTCCGTGCGGCGGATGCGATGGGCATCACTCAACCGGCGTTCAGCCGCAGTATTCAGGGGCTCGAGCAGGAGTTCGGCTGCGTGCTGGTGGATCGCGGCAACAAAGATTTGCGCCCCACGCCTGAGGGCCAGGTGGTGCTGCAACACGCCTTGAGCCTGGTCCAAGGTGCCGCGCTGCTCAGCGCCGAAGTGACGCAGATGACCAAGCTCGATGCCGGTGAGGTGCACTTCGGTTGCGGCCCGGCGCCAGCGGTGAAACTGGTACCGGACGCGGTGGCGCAATTCATCAATGCGCACCCGAAAGTGCGCACCTGTTTTCAGGTGGATAACTGGGAAAAACTCAGTCGCGCGTTGAGCCGTGAAGAGATCGAATTCTTTATTGCCGACATCCGCCATTTCGAGTCCGACCCGAACTTCCAGACCCAGGCACTGACGCCAAAACGCGGTGTGTTTTTTTGCCGGCCGGGGCATCCGTTATTGGCCAAGGAAAGCCTGTCGACCAACGACATGTTCGACTACCCGCTGGCGACCACGCTGATCCCGCCGGGCATTCGCAAATTGCTGGCAAACCTCAGTGGCCGCATCGATTTTTCACCGACCATCGAGACTGAGCACTTTCCGGCGCTGGTGAAGGTGGTGCTGCAATCGAATGCGATCGGCGTCGGTACGGAAGAGGCGTTTGTCGAGGACATTGCCAAGGGCTCGCTGGTGTTGCTGCACTGGCGCAATCTGCCGCAGAACCTGGAGAGCATGAATGCGCGCTGCGGGATCGTCAGCCGCACCGGATTTCGCTTGTCGCCGGCGGCAAGGGCGATGATCGAGACGTTGGTGGCGGTGGATCGGCAGGAAGTCAGCGTCGCCGTTTAGGACGCTATCGCGAGCAGGCTTACTCCTACAGGGGAACGCATCCCAAATGTAGGAGTGAGCCTGCTCGCGATGGCACCGGGTCAAACGCTAGAGATTCAGAGTTTGGCCGCCGCCAACTCAGGCGCCACCCAATCATTCACCTTGAACGGCTTGCGAATCAGCTTCTGCTGCGCCGCCAGATCGACCTTGTCCTGCAGACTGCCAAGGAACACCGGATCCAGCGTCGATGGGAACACTTCGCTCAACTTCTGATCCTGCAGATCCTGCGTCAGAATCACCGGCGGATAACTCGCCAATCCTGAGACCAATTGCACGTAAGCAGCCTTGTTGCTGTCCTGCGTCAACCACTCAACAGCCTGCTGTTGGGCCTTGAGCAGCTTGGCCACGACTTCCGGGTGCGCATCGACAAACTTGCCCGTGCCGACCAGCACCGACTGCACACTACCCGCACCGCCGAGATCCTTGGTGTTGAGCGGCAGTTCGGCCAGCCCTTTGGCCTGCAATGCGGTTAACCCGGAACTGCCCCAGGACGCATCGATCTGCTTGGCTGCCAACGCCGCGACCGCTGCGTTGAAATCCAGATTGATGACCTTCAGATCCTTCTCGCTCAAACCCTGACTGGCCAGCGCCGCATCAAACGACAGCTGCGTTGCCGTGCCACGGAAGATCGCCACGCGCTTGCCTTTCAGATCCTGCAGAGTCTTGATCCCTGACCCCGGCACCACGCCAAGATACTGTTTTACTCCACGCGCACTGGCGCTGAGCAACCGCGTATCGAGGCCATTGGACTTGCCGATGATTGCCGCCAGATCGCCCAGATACGCCAGATCAACCTGGCCATTGGCGAATGCCTCATTGATCACCGGCCCGGCGCCTTTGAAGAAACTCCACTGAATCTTGATGCCCTGCTCAGCGAAGGCCTTTTCGAAAATCTGCTGATCGCGCAACACATCCACCACACCGCCGCCGCTGTGCTGGGTTCCGGCGCTCAGGTCGGGCACGGCGATTCTGATTTCCTTGAGTTCGTCGGCATGCGCGGTGAACGCCAGCAGGCCCGCCAGAGCAGGAGCGGCAAACAGACTGAGAACACGTTTGAAGGGAAAGTTCATGGGTGCAGCTCCTTGATCACGACGGGCGTTGAGGAGCCGAAAGTAGGCCGAATGAACACCTGCACTTAAATACTATAAATGCACATTTTTATATCTTTTGGATCTAAGCAGGAAATGGCGGGGCTTGCAGCGGCATATGCATTAACAGCATGGAAAATATTCTTCGAATGCATTGGATGCGCGTGGGCTGGAGGCCTTAAATGGCCTCGCTTATCTCTTAAAAGAATCCATATCGACATTGTTATAACTATTTATTTTTAGCTAATACCGCTAAGGATCGCAGCCTTCGGCAGCTCCTACAGGGGCCACGCAATTCCATGTAGGAGCTGCCGAAGGCTGCGATCTTTTGATCTTGATCTTGAGCCAACCCGACAACGGAGGTCACCCATGGCCCGCCAATCCTTGCTCAGTCTCCCCCTACCCGTGCCGCCGCTGAAAAGCCGCCGTACCTGGCCCAGCCTGAACCAACGCCTGTTGCCATGGCTGCTGCCGCTCAGCCTCTTCGCTCTGTGGTGGCTGGCCGCACGCAATGAATGGATGAGCGAGCAGATCCTGCCCGCGCCGTCGCTGGTGTGGAACAGTGCTGTCGAGCTGTCTCAAGGCGAATTGTGGAGCCATTTGTGGATCAGCCTGCAACGTTTGTTCTGGGGTTTGCTCGCAGGGATTTCGGCGGGTGCTGTGCTCGGCGCCGCGCTGGGATTCAATCGTCGTCTTGAACGTTTGATCTTCCCCACCTTCGCCGGACTTTCGCAAATACCGACGCTGGCGTGGATCCCGCTGTTCATGGTGTTTTTCGGCATCGGCGAAGTGCTGAAACTGGTGGTGCTGATCAAAGCCGTCGTGGTGCCGGTGACCCTGCATACGCTGGTCGGCGTGCGTGACGCACAACCGAAATTACGTGAAGCCGCCGCTGTTTTACGTCTGCCGCCGCATCTGCTGATTCGTCGCCTGGTTCTGCCCGCCGCTCTTCCCGCGTTCATGGCCGGCGTGCGTCTGGCGCTGGCGGCTGGCTGGACATCGTTACTGGCAGTCGAACTGCTCGCCTCCAGCGAAGGCATCGGCTACCTGATGGTCTGGGCGCGGCAGTTGTTCATGCTCGACATCGTTTTCGTGTGCATCGTGGTGATCGGTGTAATCGGCGTGGCGATGGATCGCGGCATCGGTCTGCTCGACCGCAAACTGGTGCACTGGCCGCACCCCGCCACCGCCGAAATTCGTCGCGGCCCGCGTTATGAAGGCTGGCAGCGCCTGCAACCGTGGCTGCTGCCGCTGAGCCTGCTGGCGCTGTGGCAATTGGCGAGTGAGCAGCAGTGGGTCGACGCCAACATTCTGGTCAGCCCATTGGCGGTGTTGATCACTGCCTGGGACGGTCTGCTCGATGGCACGCTGATCAGCGGTATGGCCCTCAGTCTTGGTCGTACACTCGGTGGCCTGTTGCTCGGCGGCGGTCTCGGGTTTGCCCTGGGCCTGTTGCTGGGTCTGTCGAACATCAGCGAACGCCTGCTCGGCCCGACCCTCGCCGCCCTCCGTCAGATCGCCATCTTCGCCTGGGTGCCGCTGCTCACCGCGTGGTTCGGTCTCGGTGAACTGGCCAAGTGGGTGTTCGTCGCCCTCGCCGCCTTCTTTCCGCTGTTTATCGCCACCCAACGCAGCGTCGCCAACCTCTCGCCACAACTCAACGAAGCCGCTCAAGTGTTGCGTCTTAGCCTCGGCCAACGCCTGCGTCGGCTGGTACTGCCGGGTGCCGCGCCGGGAATTTTCGCCGGCCTCAGACTGAGCCTGATCTACGCCTGGCTCGGCACTATCGGCGCGGAATACTTCATGCCGTCCAACGGCGGCATCGGCAGCCAGATGATCGGCGCACAACAACTGCTGCGCATGGATTTGATCATGGCCGGCATGCTTTTCGTCGGTCTCACCGGCGCCCTGCTCAACCTCATTGGCCAACGCCTGGAAATTCGCGCGACCCGCTGGAGACACGCATGAACGCACCGATTGTCAGCTTCAAACATGTAGGCAAATTCTTCGACGTCGACGGTTTCGAACTGGAGGCGATTCGCGAATTCAACCTGGACATTGCCGAGGGCGAGTTTGTCGCAATTGTCGGTTCCAGCGGCTGCGGTAAATCGACGTTACTGCGGTTACTGGTGGGCCTTGATACGCAGTTTCGCGGGCAGATTACCGTTGACGGCAAAGCCGTCAGCGGCATCGGCGGCGAGCGCGGCATCGTCTTTCAGGAGCACCGTTTGTTTCCGTGGTTGACCGTCGCTGACAACATCGGCCTGGGCCTGGTCAACGAGCCGCTGAGCGCTGCGCAGAAGCAACAGCGGATCAACGATTTCATCGATCTGGTCGGCCTGCGCGATTTCACCCGCGCCTACCCGCACCAGCTCTCTGGCGGCATGGCGCAACGTGTAGCGATCGCTCGCGGCCTGGTTGCCAGCCCCAGAATTCTGCTGCTCGACGAACCGTTCGGCGCTCTCGACGCGCTGACCCGCCAGCAGATGCAGGACGAGCTGTTGGCGATCCGCGACCGCGCAAAAATCACCACGATCCTCGTCACCCATGACGTCGAAGAAGCGATCTTCCTCGCCGACCGCGTGGTGGTGATGGAGCCGCGTCCGGGGCGGATCAAGCAAGTGGTCGACATCGCCCTGCCGCACCCGCGCCAGCGCAGCAGTTTCGACTTCCATCAGTTGCGTGAAGAGCTGCTGCACGAGCTGACCAGTGACGACCATTACCAACCGAGCGTGCCGGTGCAGATCCGCGATCTGCCGCTGACGTTCATTGCCTGCTGAACAGGAGTTTTGCGATGCCGCAACGTCCCAACTTTCTGGTGATTCTGGCCGACGATTTAGGCTTCTCCGACATCGGTGCGTTCGGCGGCGAAATCGCCACGCCGCACCTTGATGCCCTGGCCAACAATGGTCTGCGCCTGACCGATTTTCATACCGCACCGACCTGCTCGCCAACCCGTTCGATGCTGTTGACCGGCACCGACCACCACATCGCCGGCATCGGCACCATGGCCGAAACGCTGACCCCGGATCTGATCGGCAAACCGGGTTACGAGGGTTACCTTAATGACCGCGTCGTGGCGCTGCCAGAGCTGCTGCGCGAAGCCGGTTATCAAACGTTGATGAGCGGCAAATGGCACCTTGGCCTGAAAGCTGAACTGGCGCCGCATGCCCGGGGCTTCGAGCGTTCGTTTTCGCTGCTGCCCGGCGCGGCCAACCACTACGGCTTCGAGCCGACCTACGATGAGCAAACCCCAGGCCTGCTGAAATCCACGCCGGCGCTGTACATCGAGGACGACACCTTCATCGACGAACTGCCCAAGGATTTCTATTCCTCCGACGCCTTCGGCGACAAGTTGCTGCAGTACCTCAAGGAGCGTGACCAGACCCGGCCGTTCTTCGCCTATCTGCCGTTCTCCGCGCCGCACTGGCCGTTGCAGGCACCCGCAGACATCGTCGAGAAATACCGTGGTCGTTACGACGCCGGCCCGGAAGTGCTGCGTCTGGAGCGGCTGGAAAAACTCAAAGAACTCGGTCTGATCGAGCCGGACGTCGAGCCACATCCTTTGATTCAGTTGACCCAACAGTGGGACGCATTGAGCGAGGAACAAAAACAGATTTCCGCGCGGGCCATGGAGGTCTACGCAGCGATGGTCGAGCGCATGGACTGGAACATTGGCCGGGTCGTCGAATATCTGCGCCAGCAAGGGCAACTCGACAACACGTTCATCCTGTTCATGTCCGACAACGGTGCCGAAGGCGCGCTGCTTGAAGCGTTCCCGAAATTCGGCCCGGAACTGGTGACGTATCTCAGCCAGCACTATGACAACAGCCTCGACAACATTGGTCGGGCTAATTCCTATGTCTGGTACGGGCCGAACTGGGCTCAAGTGGCGACCGCGCCATCGCGGCTGTTCAAGGCGTTCACTACCGAGGGCGGGATTCGCGTGCCGGCGCTGCTGCACTATCCACAGCTGGCGATCAAAGGGCAGATCAGCCACGGTTTCGGCACGGTGATGGACATCACGCCAACCATTCTCGATCTCGCTGGCGTGCGTCATCCGGGCAAGCTCTGGCACGGCAAACCGGTGGCGCCGCTGCGTGGCAAATCGTGGCTGGGGTTCTTGTCCGGCGAGACCGCGCAGGTGCATGACGAGCATACGGTGACGGGTTGGGAGTTGTTCGGGCGCCGGGCGATTCGGCAGGGCTCATGGAAAGCGGTGTGGATTCCCGGGCCAGTGGGGCCGGCGGCGTGGCAGCTTTATGATTTGAGCAGTGATCCGGGGGAGATTCATGATCTGGCGCTGAGTCAGCCGCAGAAGCTCAGCGCGTTGATCGGGCATTGGCAGCAGTATGTCGAGGAGACTGGGGTGATCTTGAGTGAATCGCCGTTTCAGCCGGATTGAGGGGAAGATCAAAAGCCCCTCACCCCAGCCCTCTCCCGGAGGGAGAGGGGGAAAGGGAGCAGATCTTCATGCTCTTCAAACCTGAGTTCGACTCGCAGTTTCAGGTCGATGTATCAAGCGCAAACAACTCGGTCAGTCCCCTCTCCCTCTGGGAGAGGGCTAGGGTGAGGGTAAGCAGTGTCAGGCCTCCACCACCTCACCAGACACCGCGATCTCATCCCGACGAACAAACCGGTTAGCCCGCCCAAACGTGCCGAAATCATTAAACCGCACGCCCATCTCACGCATCACCTTATGCGCCACCGGCACGGTCATCTGGCGGATATAAAACGGTTCCTTCACGACAAAATGATGAATCCCGTGACTGCTGCCAAAGTTGAAGCAGAACGCCTGCAACGGCCACAACCACCAAGGGTTCAACACCTGGCACTGTTGCAGCACATTGCCCAGTTCAACGTCCCCGTAGTAATGCATGTTCGAGCTGATGAAGTGCAGGCAGAACGTGCGCAACACGTTCGGACCGATGATCACCACAGCGGCGATATCAATTACCTGCATCACCGACAACGTGGTTGCTGACCATTCGATCGGCGCACCCAGCAGGTACGCGATGCCGTTGGCCGCATGAAAACCGAGAAACACATACCACGCGCCCCAATGCACCAGCGCCAGCGGCGCGTAGACCTTCAGCGTGCGCTTGATGATGCTGAACTTGTGCGCCCAGGTCTTGGCCCGCAGCATGCGGATAAACGCCGACATCACGTTATCGCCAACCATCAGCAACCGCGCAAAACCCCACGGCTCGCCGTTGGTGATCGCGCGTTCTTCCATGTCGGTTTCGGTGCCGGAGACCTTGTGGTGATTGAGGTGCAGATGCCGACGAATCCACGGATTGATCGTGCTCGGCCGCGCCAGCCACACCAGACCCATCATCAAATTGTGCGGCACGCGTTGCTTGCGGAAATACATGCTGTGGATCAGGTCGTGCTCCAGCTCATGGGTCAGCGAAGCGAAAAACGCATTGAGCAACAGGCACGCCCACCACGCCATATGGCCGGTGATGTACAGCGTCGCCGAGCCGATCATCCCGATCAGGGCAAACGCCAGAATCCCCGCGCCCAGCGCATCCTGATGCTTGAGAATCGGGTAGCGATCACGCAATTCGACGCCTTTGGCCAGCACCACTTCGCGAATATGTGCTGATCGCTGGGCCGCATTGTGTCGCTGGCGACTTGCAGAAGTACCGTCCATGCTTCCATCCTCGGGTTTATGATGTTCGCATCGTGCCTCGCCAAGGCTTCAATTGCGGTAGCCGAGAACGCCAACCTGTTGACCGGAAGCGCCAATCAGCATGAAGGAACCGACCTCCCTCGCCAGCTGGACCCGTGCCTTGCGCAAACAACTCGATGCGCTGGGACTGGACAGCATTGCCCTGTGCCAGCAGGCCGGGCTCGACCCGAATTTGATGGACGATCCCAACGCGCGCTATCCACTGTCCGGCACCACGCGCCTGTGGGAAATTGCCGTGCAGGTCAGTGGCGATCCGGCGATTGGCTTGCGCGTGTCACGCTTCGTCAGCCCAACCACGTTCCATGCCCTCGGCTATGCGCTGGTCGCCAGCGGCAGTTTGCGCGAGGTGTTTGAACGCATCGTGCGCTATCACCCGGTGGTCAGTGATGCGCTGGAACTGGAGCTGAGTCGTGGCGACGACCGCTATCAATTCCGTCTGAAAATTCCGTCAGGCAATCCGGCGCCAGCCTTCGAAGCCATCGACGCGTTCACCGCGATCTACGTGCGCACCTGCCGCAATCGCCTCGGCCGCGATTACGCGCCACTCGCCGTGTATCTGCGCCGCCCGGAACCGAGCGATGCGCACCAATGGCACAAAGTCTTCCGCGCCCCGGTGCATTTCGGCTGTGCCGAGGATCGTCTGGAGTTCGCCCTCACCGACTTCGACAGCCACCTCGACGACGCCAACCCGGAACTCGCCGAACACAATGAAGCGGTGCTTAAACGCACGATGGCCCAGCTCCAGCCGCTGACTTGGGAGCGCAAGGTGCGCGATGCCATCGAAGAACAATTGCCGGAAGGTGAGCCAAGTGCTGAGCGAATTGCTCAGGCCTTGCACCTGAGTTTGCGCAGCTTGCAACGGCATCTGGCGGATGAGGGTTGTCGCTTTGATACATTGCTCAATGAAAGCCGTGAGAACCTCGCACTGCTGCACCTGCGCGATCCGCAGTGCTCGTTGAGTGAGGTGAGTTATTTGCTCGGGTTCGCCGACACCAGCAGCTTCAGCCGCGCGTTCAAGCGCTGGACAGGGATGACGCCGGGGCAGTTTCGTGATGGGTTGCGCTGATCCAGAATCAGGTCGTCTGATCTGGCGCCATCGCGAGCAGGCTCACTCCTACAGGGGGAACGCATTCCAACTGTAGGAGTGAGCCTGCTCGCGATAGTGTCTTTTAATTCACCACAAACCCCAGCTCAAAAACAGTGCCGTCAGCATCACTAATCACCCGCACCTGTCCCCCATGCAACTGCATGATCGACTGCACGATCGCCAACCCCAACCCACCCGAATCCCCCGGTTCTGCACGCGACGGATCAACGCGGTAGAAGCGGTCGAACAGTTTGCTCAGATGCTCCTGCGCAATCGCGGGGCCATGGTTGTGCACTTGCAACCAGCACTCACCCGGCTCGTCGCGGCGACGCAGACTGATCACCGATCCTTGATCGGCATGACGCACGGCATTGGCCAGCAGATTGCCGAGTGCTCGTTGCAGCAATTGCTGATCGGCAAGCAATTCACCGCGCAATTGATTGTCCAGCCGCACCTCGCGGTCATCCGCCAAGGCTTCAAAGTAATCACACAGTTCACTGCCAACACTGGGCAAATCCAGGATTTGCAGATTCAGCGCGCGTTCGGCCTGTTCTGCCCGGGCGAGGAACATCAGGTTTTCCGCCATGCGCTTGAGCCGTTCGAACTCTTCCATGTTCGACGCCAGCACTTCCTGATACTCCTCGGTGCTGCGCGGATGATTCAGCGCCTGGCCGTTGCTCGCCAGCAAGGTGTGCAGCGGCGTACGAATCTCGTGGGCGAGGTCAGCGGAGAATTGCGACAGGCGCTGCACGCTGTCGTCCAGTCGCGCCAGCATGCCGTTGAGCGCCTGCACTGGTTCAAGCAATTCGGCGGGCGTGCCATTGGCGGGCAGGCGTTGATCAAGGCTACGCAGATCGATGCCGCGCACCGCTTCGCTCAACTGCCGCAACGGTGGCAGGCCCCGACGCAGCAACAGCAAACCCAAGGCAAAAGCGAGCAACGCGCCGAGTCCAACCGAAAGGTACAAGCGCATGCGATAGCTGCCGAGCATCTGCTCGCGCTCGCTCAGCACTTTGCCGGCAATGATCGTGAGCGGCTCGCCGTTCGGGCCCTGCGCTTCGCCGGACAACAGCGCCAGTTCAGCACCGTCCGGCGCTTGCCAGGTCAATACATCGGGACGCTGTGGCGTTTGCTCGCGGGGGATGGCGTGTAATGCGGGCAAATCGCGTTGCCGTGGATTGATCGCGATCACGCCCGATCCGTCGGCGCGGCGCACCAGTAGCAGGCTGTCGAGATTGCCGAGCATGTTCTGATACAGCCGAGGCCGCGCCTGCAAAGCACCTAGGCTGTCGCTGTCGGCGAGCAAGGCGCGCACTTGCTCCAGTCGACCGAGCAACGCGAGGTCGTCGCGGTAGGCGATTTCCGAGGCCAGCGAGCGATAGAGAAACACCCCAATGGCGCTCAGCACCAAAGCGCAGACCAATGCGAACGCCAGCGCCAGGCGCCAGGCGATCGACCTAGAGCGCATCGTCCGGCGCTTCCAGTTGATAGCCGACGCCGCGCACGGTGTGGATCAGTTTCGGCATGTACGGATCATCGACTTTCGCGCGCAAACGACGCACCGCCACTTCGACCATGTTGGTGTCGCTGTCGAAATTCAGGTTCCACACCTGCGAGGCGATCAGCGTGCGCGAGAGCACTTCGCCCTGACGGCTGGCGAGCAATTGCAGCAGGGCGAATTCCTTGTTGGTCAGGGCAATACGCTGACCACCACGACTCACGCGGCGCCGCAGTACGTCGATTTCCAGGTCGGCGATGGTGTACGACTCGGCTTCGCGCATCGGCCCGCGCCGCAGCAACGTGCGCACCCGCGCAAGCAGTTCAGCGAAGGCGAAGGGTTTGAGCAAGTAATCGTCGGCACCCAGTTCGAGACCGCGCACACGGTCTTCGATGGCGTCCTTGGCGGTGAGGAACAGCACCGGCGTGGCGCCGCGCTGGCGGATCAGCTGCAACAATTGCCAGCCATTGAGGCCGGGGAGCATCACGTCGAGGATGATCAGGTCATATTCCTGTTGCTCGATAAAGTAACGACCATCGAGACCATTGAGCGCCACGTCCACGGCAAAACCCGACTCGCCCAGGCCTTTGGCGAGGAAATTCGCGGTTTTGGCTTCATCTTCTACGACCAGCAAACGCATGGCACACCTCGATTGACAGGCACACAGGCTAGGCGCCTTCGACGGCGTTGCCCATTACAAACTTGTAATCAGACTGACGAGGTTCTGACGAAGACCGGCGATTAAGGTGACGACCTTCGCTTTTGGAGCCTGCCCATGACCCTCAAATACCTTGTCGCCAGCCTGGCCGTCAGCCTCAGCGCCAGCGTGTTCGCAAGCCCTGAACTGCCACGCCATGCCGACCTCGACCTGAAAACCGCGCAACTGCTGGCCAACACGGCAATGAGCGATTGCACCGGCACGGTGTCGGTGCTCGACCGTGGCGGCAATCTCCTGGTGACCTTGCGCGGTGACGGCGTTGGCCCGCACAACACCGTTGCCAGCCAACGCAAGGCCTACACCGCGCTGTCGACCAAAACAGCGACCCGGTTGTTTGCCGAACGGGCTCGCAGCAATCCGGAAACCGCCAACCTCAACACCCTCGACGAACTGCTGTTGCTCGGCGGCGGCATTCCGCTGTTCCTCGGCACGGAACTGGTTGGCGCCATGGGCGTGGCCGGTTCCGGCGGCGGTGAGCAAGACGAAAACTGTGCAATCAAGGCTGCCGGGAAAACCGGTCTGGCCATCACCCGTTCCCAATAAGGAGATGCATCCATGAATACTTTGCGCATGACCTTCGCCGCGCTCGGCCTGAGCGCTTTTTCAAGCCTGGCGCTGGCCGCTGGCAACCCGTTGAGCGTGCACGTGCTCAATCTGGAAAACGGCCTGCCGTCGCCGGGCATTAACGTGACGCTGGAAAAACACGTCGGCGAGAACTGGCAGCCTCTTGCTCAAGGCACGACCAATGAACAAGGGCGCATCGCCGAACTGTTCCCGGCCAAGCAGCCTTTTGAAGCGGGTGAATACCGCGTGGTATTCAAAACCGGCGAATACTTCAAGAAGGTCAAGCACGACACATTCTTTCCGGAAATTCCGGTGATCTTCGAAGTGAAGCAGACCGATCAGCACTACCACATCCCGCTGCTGCTCAGCCCGTATGGTTTCTCGACCTATCGCGGCTCCTAAGCCCCACTCCCACAGGTTCTGTGGTTTGCCTGAGATATCATGGAGGGCGGAAACCCCTGTGGGAGCTGGCTTGCCAGCGATGGCGTCCGTTCAGCAGACATCGATGTCGGCTGATGCACCGCTATCGCTGGCAAGCCAGCTCCCACAGGGGCCGGGTGCATTGTCAGATTGTTGCCAGGGCGCGCAATCGCTTGGCATCAAGGATTTCGATTTCGCCATACCCGAGCCCGATAATCCCCTGCCCCTGCAAATCCTTGAGAATCTGGTTGGTGGTCTGGCGCGACAGCGACAGCATCGACGCCAACTGCTCCTGCGGCAGTTGCAGCACCCGGCGTGGCGCGTCGAGTTCGCCGTAGCCTTCGGCGATCATCAGCAAGCGATGGGCCAGACGCGCCGGCGCCGGCAGCAGGCTCAGTTGTTCAAGATTGATAAAGGTCAGGCGCAGTTTGTGGCTCATCAGTAACGCCAGATGCCGCCAGTACACTGGATTTTCATCAAGCAACTTCAACAGCGTCGCCTGAGGAATGTTGAGCAAGGTGCACGGCCCGACGGCAAAGGCGTCATGCGTACGAGGCTGACCATCGAACAGGCAGATTTCGCCGAACCAGTGCGGCGCCTCGACCAGACTCAACAACGCCTCTTTGCCTTGCTCGCTCACCGCACCGATGCGCACCGCGCCGTCGAGCACCGCATACAAGCCGCACGGCGCATCACCGCGCTGGAACAAACGTTGCCCCGCCGTCAGCCGCCGCTCCCGGGCCGCCGTCAGCAGACTATCCTGAAAGGACGCCGGCAGATGACTGAACCACTGCCCGGTCATCAATCGCGAACGTATTTGCATAAACACTCCTGGATTGTCGCCTGCCTGACAGAGCGAACCCTGATCCCGAGGGATGATGCGATCAACCCTACCGGAGGAACAACAATGAAAAGCCTCGTCGACCATCTCAGTCAATACGCTGCCTACCACCGCGATCCGCGCAACATCGCCAGCCACTTTATCGGCATTCCGCTGATCGTGGTGGCCGTTGCGGTGTTGTTGTCACGGCCGGAATGGTCGCTGGGCGGGTTGTGGATATCTCCAGCTGTGATCGTGGCGCTGGCCTCGGCGTGGTTTTACCTGCGTCTGGAAGTGAAGCTCGGGGTGTTGATGACGGTGCTGATGGGCTTATCCGTCTGGGCCGGGCATGTGCTGGCGCAGCAGAGCACCCTGGTCTGGCTGAGCAGCGGCCTGGCGATGTTTGTAGTGGGCTGGGTGATCCAGTTTGTCGGGCATCACTATGAAGGGCGCAAACCAGCGTTTGTCGATGATGTGTCGGGGCTGATTGTCGGGCCGCTGTTTGTCGTGGCCGAGTTGGCGTTCATGCTCGGGATGCGGCATGAGTTGAAAGAACAGATCGAGGCGCGGGCGGGGGTGGTGCGGGTTAATCCGAACAAAAAAGCGGCGGCTTAGGCCGCTTTAAAAGATCGCAGCCTGCGGCAGCTCCTACAGTTGGTTTGGTCGATCACAAAATATGTGACCAACCGAAACCCCTGTAGGAGCTGCCGCAGGCTGCGATCTTTTGATCTTAGAGGCTGGCGACTTTCTGCCAGACCTTGGGTTTGAAGAACAGCGTTTCACCCTTGGCCAGACCGATCAGGCTGTCGTGATCCTTGACCACTTCGGCCTCGATCAGATCAGTCTGCCCTTCTACCTTCAACGTCACCCGCGTGGTCGCGCCCAACGGCCGAATATCACGCACCTCAGCCGCATGGTGATCTTCCAGCTCATGCTTGGACAACGACACCTCGTGCGGGCGGAACAGCACGTGGTTGTCGTCGCTCAACAGCAAGCGGTTCGAATCGCCGAGGAAGTGATAAACGAAATCGCTGGCCGGGTTTTCGTAAACGTCGCCCGGTGAGCCGATCTGCTCGATCACGCCCTTGTTCATCACCACGATACGGTCAGCGACTTCCATCGCCTCTTCCTGGTCGTGGGTCACGAACACCGAGGTCAGATTGATGTCTTCGTGCAGACGCGCCAACCAGCGGCGCAGCTCTTTCCGTACCTTGGCATCGAGGGCGCCGAACGGCTCATCCAGCAGCAACACTTTCGGCTCAACTGCCAAGGCGCGAGCCAGCGCAATACGCTGACGCTGTCCACCGGACAACTGCTCCGGGTAACGATCCGACAGCCAATCCAGCTGCACCATGTTCAGCAGTTCGTGAACCTTGGTCGCGATCTGGCTTTCGCTCGGGCGCTGGTTTTTCGGTTTCATGCGCAGGCCGAACGCGACGTTGTCGAACACGGTCATGTGACGGAACAACGCGTAGTGCTGGAACACGAAACCGACGTTGCGATCACGCACGTCGTGGCCGGAAACGTCTTCGCCATGGAAAACGATGTTGCCCTGATCCGGGGTTTCCAGACCGGCGATAATTCGCAGCAGCGTGGTCTTGCCGCAGCCCGACGGGCCGAGCAGCGCGACCAGCTCACCGCTGTGGATGTCCAGGCTGATGTTGTCCAGCGCCTTGAAGGCATTGAAATTCTTGCTGACGTTACGCACTTCGATCGACATGACTTATTCCTCCGCGGCGCTGGCGCGCAGGCGGTTGATACGGTTTTCGCTCCACTGCTTGGCCAGCAGGATGAAGAGCGCCAGGATCAGCAACAGGCTCGCCACGGCGAACGCGGCCACGTGGTTGTATTCGTTGTAGAGGATCTCGACGTGCAGCGGCAAGGTGTTGGTCACCCCGCGAATGTGCCCGGAAACCACCGACACCGCACCGAACTCACCCATGGCCCGCGCAGTACACAGCACCACGCCATAGATCAGGCCCCATTTGATGTTGGGGACGGTGACGTGCCAGAACATCTGCCAGCCATTGGCGCCAAGCAAGCGCGCGGCTTCTTCTTCCTGCGTACCTTGTTCCTGCATCAGCGGGATCAGCTCACGGGCCACGAACGGCACGGTGACGAAAATCGTCGCCAGCACGATGCCCGGCAGGGCGAAGACGATCTGGATGTCGTGATCCTGCAACCACGGCCCGAACAGGCCCTGCGCACCGAACATCAGCACGTAGACCAGACCGGCGATCACCGGCGACACCGAGAACGGCAGGTCGATCAGCGTCACCAGCATGCTCTTGCCACGGAACGAGTATTTGCTCACGCACCACGCGGCGCTGACGCCGAACACCAGGTTCAGCGGCACCGAAATCAGCACTGCAAACACGGTGAGTTTCAGTGCCGAAAGCGCGTCCGGTTCAAAGATCGCGGTGAAGAACGCACCGAGGCCATTTTTCAAACCCTGCGATACGACGATGAACAACGGCAGCAGCAGAAACAGGAAAAAGACCAGCCAGCCAAGGCCGATCAGGATTCTGCGCGAAGTGGCACTGCCACGGCGTGCAGCGTTGGCCGAAGAGGCGGCCGCAATAGACGATTGGGACATGGTTCGCGCCTCCTTATGGGGTTTCGATGCGCCGCTGCAGCAAGTTGATCAGCAGCAACAGGACGAAGGAAACCACCAGCATCAGCACGCCGATAGCGGTGGCGCCGGTGTAATCGTATTGGTCGAGTTTGACCATGATCAGCAGCGGCAGGATCTCGGTTTTCATCGGCATGTTGCCGGCGATGAAAATCACCGAACCGTACTCGCCAACGCCACGGGCGAACGCCAGGGCAAAACCGGTCAGCCAGGCGGGCAGCAGAGCGGGCACGAGGATGTGGCGGAACACCTGCAAGGGTTTCGCACCGAGGCACGCGGCGGCTTCTTCGACTTCACGGGGAATGTCGGCCAATACCGGTTGCACCGTGCGCACCACGAACGGCAGCGTGACGAAGGTCAGCGCTAGGGTGATACCGAGCGGGGTGTAAGCGATTTTGAAACCGAGGTCGGCAGCGAATTGCCCGACCAGTCCGGCCGGCGCGTACAGCGCGGTCAGCGCGATACCGGCCACCGCTGTCGGCAGGGCGAACGGCAGATCGATCATCGCGTCGATCACCTTGCGCCCCGGGAAGGTGTAGCGCACCAGCACCCAGGCCAACAACGTACCGATGATCCCGTTGATGATCGCCGCACACAGCGCGGTGCCGAAGCTCAGCTTCAACGCGGCCAGCACCCGTGGCGCGGAAATGATCGTCCAGAACTGATCCCAGGTGAGTTGGGCGGCGTGGACGAACATCGCCGCCAGCGGGATAAGCACAATCAGGCTGAGGTACACCAAGGTGTAGCCAAGCGTCAGCCCGAAGCCGGGTATGACGGGGGAGATACGACGCGACATAAAAGTCCTTGGTTAAAAACGCATCAATGTGGGAGCGAGCCTGCTCGCGAAGAGGGAGTATCAGTCAACATCCCTGTCGCTGAAAAACCGCCTTCGCGAGCAGGCTCGCTCCCACATGTCATGTGCCCAAACATCAGGCTCGTTAAGGGTGAGATTACTGCGCCTGATAAATCTGGTCGAACACGCCACCGTCGTTGAAGAATTTCGGTTGCGCGGTTTTCCAGCCGCCGAAGTCTTTGTCGATGGTCACCAGCTCGAGTTTCGGGAACTGCTGGGCGTACTTCGCAGCCACGTCCTTGTCACGCGGACGGTAGAAGTTCTTCGCCGCGATCTCCTGACCGGCCGGGCTGTACAGGTGCTTCAGATAGGCTTCGGCGATCTGCTCGTTACCCTTCTTCTCGGCGTTCTTGTCGACCACCGCCACTGGCGGCTCGGCGAGGATCGACAGCGAAGGCACGACGATGTCGAACTTGTCGGCGCCGCCATCTTCTTTCAGCGCCAGGAACGCTTCGTTTTCCCAGGCCAACAGCACGTCGCCCTGACCGTTGTTGACGAAGGTGATGGTCGAACCGCGTGCACCGGTGTCGAGGATCGGCACGTGCTTGAACAGGGTCTGCACATATTCTTTGGCTTTGGCTTCGTCACCGCCGTTGGCTTTCAGGCCGTAGGCCCACGCGGCGAGGAAGTTCCAGCGCGCACCGCCGGAGGTTTTCGGGTTCGGGGTGATCACCGAGACGTCGTTCTTGACCAGATCGCCCCAGTCCTTGATGCCTTTCGGGTTGCCTTTACGTACCAGGAACACAATGGTCGAGGTGTACGGCGTGCTCGCTTCCGGCAGACGCTTCTGCCAGTCGGCGGGCAGGGTCTTGCCGAGTTTGGCGATTTCGTCGATGTCCCCAGCCAAGGCCAGGGTCACGACGTCAGCGCGCAGACCGTCGATCACCGCACGCCCCTGCTTGCCCGAACCGCCGTGGGATTGCTGGATTTTCACAGTGTCGCCGGCGTGATCTTTCTGCCAGAACTTGATGAATTCTGCGTTGTAGTCCTGATACAGCTCGCGCGTCGGGTCATACGACACGTTGAGCAGTTCGTAATCCTTGGCAACGGCGGAACCGGCAAACACGGCACTGGCCAGCGCGGCCAAAGCGTAACGGCGAATCGACGACATGGTGAAAGCTCCTGGAATTCTGGTGGTGGCTTTTTCTTATGAATATCTGGAATCGGGTGTGCCGGCTAAAGATCGCAGCCTTCGGCAGCTCCTACACACAGCCCCCTGTAGGAGCTGCCGCAGGCTGCGATCTTTTGATCTTCAACTCAGCCCGGTTGTTTACCCGGTTGCTGCAAACGGAATTTCTCTTTGCGTTCGATCTGCACGACTTGCGCGTTATGCACAGTGATCTCCACCGCGCCGAAACGCAGATCGCGCAGGGCGCTCTGGATTTCACGCAAGATGGTACTTTCGTCCTGACCGTCAACGCTGCGAAGGGATGCGCTCATGGTGCTGCTCCTTTGAATGGGATTTGCCTGGCAGTGGGCGGCACTGCGTTCGGCGTAGGAGCAATATAAGAGAGGCGCGGATATTCTTAAAAAGACTATTTAAGAATGTTTATATAACTGAAAAACATTATGTGATGGGGCAAGGGTTTGCAGCCTGTTGAAGCAAAAGATCGCAGCCGTCGGCAGCTCCTTGATCGGACGATCATTTGATCTTCAACCAATCAATGGCGCACGATCCCAATCGATTTCGACCGCCGGACTCGGCCGCCCAAACCAGTATCCTTGCCCCAGATCGCATTCCTGCTCGAGCAGAAACGCCGCCTGCTCGACCTGCTCGATACCCTCGGCATGCACTTGCATGCCCATGCTCCGGGCCAGCGCGATGATCACCCGCACGATCGCTGCGTCATCCTCGTCCCACGGCAGCCCGGCGACGAAACCCTGATCGATCTTCAACTTTTGCACAGGCAAGCGCTTAAGTCGCAACAGCGATGAATACCCGGTACCAAAATCATCGATGGCGAGGCGAATGCCCAACTCACGCAAACGATGCATCTGCTCCAGCGCCACCTCTGGATCATCCATCACCGCGCTCTCGGTGACTTCCAGCTCCAGATACGCCGGATCCAGCCCGGTTTCGCGCAACACCTGCGCCACCTGTTGGTACAACTCACGACGAGCGAACAATCGTGACGAAACATTCACCGCGACAAACGACAGCACGATTCCAGCCTGCTGCCACTGGCACATTTGTCGACACGCCTGCTGCATCACCCAAGCGTCGATCTCGGCGATCAACCCGGTGCGTTCAGCGATCGGAATGAACTCTGCCGGCGACACCAGACCACGCACCGGATGCTGCCAGCGCACCAACGCTTCGACGCCGATCAGGCGACTGGTTTTCAAGTCATGCACGGGTTGGTAGTAAACCCGCAGCTCCTGCTGCTCAAGCGCGCGGCGCAGCTCGAAAGCGATTTCCACCCGTTGTTGGGCGTGGGCGGTGAGTTCTTCGGTGTACAAGGCGTAACCGTTGCGGCCGCTGCTCTTGGCTTTGAAGAGCGCCGCGTCGGCATTGCGCAACAACTGTTCGGCGCTCAACGCGTCACTGGGGAACAGGCTGATGCCGATACTGGCGTTGATGAACAGTTCATGACCATCGACGCAGAACGGCTCCTTCAGCGCATCGAGAATGCGTTGCGCCAACGCGGCCGCCTGCACCAGCTGTGGACAACTTTCCGCCAGCACCGCGAACTCATCGCCACCGAGGCGGGCCAGTGTAATGCCGGGGCCGAACAGCGCCTGCAACCGCGCCGCCACGGCCTTGAGCAAACGATCGCCGACGTTGTGACCGAGGCTGTCATTGATCATTTTGAAATGATCCAGATCGAGCATCAGCAACGCACAGCCGCGCTTGTGAATCTGCGCCGAGGCCAGCGCCTGTTCGGCGCGATCGCTGAACAACAGACGATTGGGCAGATCCGTCAGCGGGTCGTGGTGCGCGAGGTGTTTGAGCTCATGCTCGGAATCCTTGATCGCACTGATATCGGAGAACACCGCCACGTAATGGCTGAGCCGGCCCTGATCATCGTGAATGACCCGAATGGTCTGCCACTGTGGATAAATCTCGCCACTTTTGCGCCGGTTCCAGATCTCGCCGCTCCATTCGCCCTGCGATTCAAGAGTGGCGAACATCGCCTGATAAAAACCCGGCGGATGGTGGCCCGACTTGAACAGGCTCGGCTGTTGACCAAGCACCTCTTCACGCTGATAGCCGGTGATCTCCATGAACGCGCGGTTGACGTGCACGATCAGTCCATCACGGTTAGTCACCAACACGCCTTCACGGGTGCAATCGAACACCGCCGCCGCCTGGCGCAAGCGCTCGCGATCAGCGTGACGCTCACGCAAACGCGCGCCAATCCCGAGGAACTCGCACAAACGCGCGCGCGCCAGGAAGATCAGCCCCGCGCTGACCGCCGCAAACAGGTAACCGTTGATCAGTTGCCATCGGGCAAGATCGACGGAGTTATCGAAGAAATTGTTTAATAAATGATCAGTGCCCTGCAGCCAGATAGCGGCAAGCACGAGATAGAGCAGCGCTGCACGCAAAGCATCGCGGTAAGTGGCAGGCATTCGGCTGTCCATGTCCCTACAAAAAGGTTGGAATTATAGGTCAAGAAACATCCAGCGACTCTTATCTGAAAGGGCGACTGGTTTTATCTGTGTGCTTAGTGATAATGCAACGGCTGTTTTTATCTTTATCGAGGGCCCTATAGCCTATGTGGTACGAAGGTTTTCTTGGCTTGTCGGCCTGGTCTCTGGTCGCAGTCACCTTGCTGATGACCCACGTGACAATTGTTGCCGTCACGGTCTATCTGCACCGCTACTCAGCCCATCGCTCGCTGGAGCTGAATGCTGGCCTGAAGCACTTTTTCCGTTTCTGGCTGTGGCTGACCACAGCGCAGAACACCCGCGAGTGGACCGCCATCCACCGTAAACACCACGCCAAATGCGAAACCGAAGACGACCCGCACAGCCCGGTCATCAAGGGTTTGTCGACGGTACTGCGTACCGGCGCCGAGCTGTACCGCGCCGAAGCCCAGAACCCGGAAACCCTGCGCATCTACGGCAAGAACTGCCCCGAAGACTGGATCGAACGCAACGTCTACAGCCGCTATCCGCTGCTGGGTGTGGCGATCATGGGCGTCATCGACCTGCTGCTGTTCGGCACCATCGGCATCACCATCTGGGCGATCCAGATGATGTGGATTCCGGTGTGGGCCGCCGGCGTGATCAACGGCCTGGGCCATGCGGTCGGCTATCGCAACTTCGAATGCCGCGACGCGGCGACCAATCTGGTGCCGTGGGGCATCCTGATCGGCGGTGAAGAACTGCACAACAACCATCACACCTACCCTAACTCGGCCAAACTGTCGGTGAAAAAGTGGGAGTTCGATCTCGGTTGGGCGTGGATCAAAGTCTTCAGCTTCCTGCGTCTGGCCAAGGTTCAGCGTGTGGCACCAATCGCCCACCGCGTCGAAGGCAAGGGCAGTCTGGACATGGACACCGCCATGGCCATCCTCAACAACCGCTTCCAGATCATGGCCCAGTACCGCAAATTGGTGATCGGTCCGCTGGTCAAGCAAGAGCTGGCCAAGGTCGATCATTCGGTGCGCCACCAGTTCCACCGCGCCAAGCGTCTGCTGTCGCGGGAAACCAGCCTGCTGGAAGATCGTCATCACCTGCGCATCCAGACCATGCTCGAGCACAGTCAGGCGTTGAAGGTAATTTACGAAAAACGCTTGGCCCTGCAGCAGATCTGGGTCAAGACCAGTTCAAATGGCCACGACATGCTCGCCGCCATCAAGGAATGGATTCACGAAGCCGAGGCCAGCGGTATCCAGTCCCTGCGCGAATTCGCTGATCAGTTGAAAACCTACTCGCTGCGCCCTGCGGCGGTCTGAGACCGTTGATCGGTGCACCCGGCTCCCGGGTGCACCCTTCGGAACTTCGCCAAAAATCGCCTATCTCAAAGACACTTCGCCATCCCGGCGGGCTGTACTGTGGCCGTTGTCGAATTGCGGCACGTCCTTTGAGATCTGTGCCGATGGTCAATAACAATCAAAAAGACTCATCCCTCCCGCAGTGGCCCGAGGCCGCGCAAACCCTGATGGCGCTGATGCACGCCCAAGGCGAGGTAGCCCGCCTGAGCGAACGCGAACAGCTGTTCAGCTCGCTGCTGGTCAGCGTCAACGCCGTGCTCTGGGCGTTCAACTGGGAAACACGGCAGGTGCTGTATGTCAGCCCCGCCTACGAACGGATTTTCGGGAGCTCCGCCGGCCTCCTGCTCGCCGATTACAACCAATGGCGTGACAGCATCTACCCCGACGACCTGGAATACGCCGAACGCAGTCTCGCCGAAGTCCTGCACAAAGGTGCGGTGGAGGATCGCGAATACCGCATCATCGCCGCCGACGGCCAAGTGCGCTGGCTCAGCGACAAATGCTTCATCAACCGTCAGGACGAGCCCGGGCAACCGGTGATCATCGTCGGCATCGCCGAAGACATCACCGACAAAAAGCAGATGGAAACCGAGCTGCATCGCTTGGCAACCACCGACGTGTTGACCCAAAGCAGCAATCGCCGGCATTTTTTCGAGTGCGCCAACCGCGAATTTGAGGAGGCGCGTGTGCAAGGCTCGCAAATGGCCTTTCTGCTGCTGGATATCGATGATTTCAAAATGATCAACGACACCTATGGCCATCCGGAGGGCGACAACGTGCTGCAACGGATTGCCGAGTGCGGACGCGGCTCGTTACGTCGAGGTGATCTGTTCGGACGGATTGGTGGGGAAGAGTTTGCGGCGGTGTTTCCGGGTTGCGCCCCGGATATGGCTATGCAGGTCGCCGAACGGTTGCAGCAGGAGATTCAGCGTCTGAGTTTCAGCCATGACGGCCAGACGTACGGCATCACTGTCAGCCAAGGATTGACCAGTCTGACCGAGGCAGACGAAAGCCTCGACAGCCTGTTCGCCCGCGCGGATGCGGCCATGTATGAGGCCAAGCGACAGGGCAAGAATCGCATTATCTCTGCCTGAACCGTATCTCAGCTACACAGTGATCCATTGTAGGAGTGAGCCTGCTCGCGATAGCGGAGTGTCAAACGAACCGTAGTTGTCTGACACTCCGCTATCGCGAGCAGGCTCACTCCTACAGGGGTTTGCGTAAGTCGGATTATTTACGCATCCGCATCAATTCCGGCAAGCCTATCTTCAGCAACCGCGCCGTGCGGCTCTTCGCCAGTTCCTCAACGCCTTCATGTTCGGTCAGATGGGCCATCTGCGCTGCCATGTTCATCACCAGCGCTTCACGGGAATACACACCGCCACCGAGCTGGTAGACCGACGCAATCAGCTCACGCAGCTCCAATGGCAAACGCCAGCGGGTGCGCAGGGCCGAACCATAAGCGGCACCGAACTCGGCCAGCGCCTCGCCGACTTCCTCCAGCTCATCCAGTTCACCACCGGCCTGCTGCCATTCCTGCAGACAACGCAGCAACGCCAGATCACCCAAGCGATGCAGCATGCCAGCGCAGTAACAGCGCTCCTGATCGAGATCGAGCAGGCGCGCCAGGGTGCGCGCGTATTCAGCGGTGTGCAGCGACAGCCCCCAGTAACGCTCAGCGTAATCGGCCAGACAGGGATCACTGAGCTTGGCACTGCGCTTGAGCGCCAAGCCCAGGATCAGGTTCATGCTTTGCCCGGTGCCCAGCCGATGCAGGGCCTGCGCCAGGGTTTGTACTGGCGCGCCGTGGTGTTGCGCGGCGCTGTTGGCCGCAGCGATCAACACAGCAGTGATCTGCGGATCGGTTTTAATTTCATCTTCCAGCAGCTTCAGATCCAGCCCGCTGGGGTTGAGGCTGCGTTTGACCGCCACTTGCACATCGGTCATCAGCGGCGCGCCGTCAGCCTGCTCTCGGCGGCGCTCAAGGAAAACCGACAGAGTCATGCCCGGCGCCAATGCCGGCACCTCACAGAACACTTCCTCACCGGCATTGAGCAACAAACCCTGCAAACGCTCAGTCAGGCTTTCCATGTTCAGCGGTTTGGTCAGATACGCCGTCGGTGCCAGCGGAATGGCTTCACGCACACTGGCGCTGTCGTTGCGGCTGCTCATCAGAATGAATGGCAGCGGCGGATTGCGTTTGCGCTGCCGCACGCTGCGCAACACGCTCAAGCCATCGACGCCGGGTAGCTCCCAATCGACAATGGCCAGGTCATAAGGAATTTCGCTGAGCATCGACATGGCTTGCTGGCCATCGGCACACAGATCCAGCCGCGCATCGCAACGCACGTTCAGCAACACTTGTTTGAGCAGGTCGCGAGACCACGGATCAGCCTCGGCGATCAGCACTCGCGGTACGGCGGGTAAATCAACGGCAGTCATGCGCGCTCTCCCTTGCAATGCCTGAACCTTAGCCAATGCTGGCCATTGGATACAGTGCTAAAGCGTCCGATGTGCTTCAAGGGGCGTAAAAAAACCCGCCGAAGCGGGTTTTTTGTCGATCAGGTCACACGGGGTGATCAGAGCTCGGAGAAGCACTCTTCGATGATCGCCAGACCTTTGTCCAGTTGCTCGTCCGGCGAGGTCAGCGGTACGAGGACGCGCAGAACGTTGCCGTAGGTGCCGCAGGACAGCAGGATCAGCCCCTTGTCGCGCGCCTTGGCCACAACCGACGCTACTGCTGCAGCGTTAGGCTTGTGGCTGTCGCCGTTTTCGAACAGCTCGACCGCGATCATCGCGCCCAGGGCACGGACTTCACCGATCACCGGGTACTTGGCCTGGATAGCTTTGAGGCCAGTGACCAGACGCTCGCCGACAGCCTTGCAGCGGTCCAGCAGTTGCTCTTCTTCGAACACTTCCATCACGGCCAAAGCAGCGGCGCAAGCGATCGGGCTACCGGCGTAGGTGCCGCCCAGGCCGCCTGGCGCGATGGCGTCCATGTATTCAGCCTTGCCGCACACACCGGCGAGCGGGAAGCCGCCAGCGATGGATTTGGCGAAAGTGGTCAGGTCGGCAGCAACACCCATCTGTTCCATGGCGAAGAACGTACCGGTACGGCCAGCGCCGGTTTGCACTTCATCAGCGATCAGCAGGATGCCGTGCTGGTCGCACAGAGCGCGCAGACGCTTCATGAATTCCTTCGGCGCGACGTAGAAACCACCTTCGCCCTGAACCGGCTCGATGATGATAGCGGCGATGTCTTTCGGCTCGGCGTCGTTCTTGAAGATGCGTTCGATGGAAGCGATCGAATCGTCGATGCTCACACCGTGCAGTTCGTTGGGGTACAGCGCGCGGAAGATGCCGCCTGGCATCAGGCCCATGCCGGCCGAGTACGGCACGACTTTACCGGTCAGACCCAAAGTCATCATGGTGCGACCGTGGTAAGCGCCGGTGAAGGCGATCACGCCAGCACGGCCAGTGGCGGCACGGGCGATTTTCACGGCGTTTTCCACGGCTTCGGAACCGGTGGTGACCAGCAGGGTTTTCTTGGCGAAATCACCCGGCACCTTGGCGTTGATTTTCTCGCACAGCTCAACGTACGGCTCATAAGCCAGTACCTGGAAGCAGGTGTGGGTCAGCTTGTTCAGCTGTTCGGTCACGGCGGCGATGATTTTCGGGTGCACGTGGCCGGTGTTCAGTACAGCGATACCGCCGGCGAAGTCGATGAACTCACGACCTTCAACGTCAGTCACGGTAGCGTTCTTTGCCGATTCAGCGAAGATCGGGTGAATCTGGCCAACACCACGTGGAACAGCTGCGGTACGACGGGCCATCAGTTCAGCGTTAGTCTTGCTCATTACAGTCCTCATTCGCCGCTCATCGGGCGGCGTGGTTCAAGGATTAAGCGGGAGGAAGCGACGGTGGCAGCATGCGATGATCGACTGCCACGGCGTTCCCGGCCGCAGAGAAAATTCCGGTTTGAAACGACGCAAAGGGACAGCGCTCTCGTGCCCTTTGCGTTTGCAGCGATCCCTTTCCCGGCTTAGATGCCCAGGCAGAGGTATTTGATTTCCAGGTAATCTTCGATGCCGTACTTGGAGCCTTCACGGCCCAGGCCCGAGGCCTTGATGCCGCCGAACGGCGCGACTTCATTGGAGATCAGCCCGGTGTTGACGCCGACCATGCCGTATTCCAGGGCTTCTGCCACACGGAACACACGGCCCAGATCACGTGCGTAGAAGTACGAAGCCAGACCGAACTCGGTGTCGTTGGACATCGCGATCACTTCGGCTTCATCTTTGAAGCGGAACAGCGGCGCCAGTGGACCGAAGGTTTCTTCCTTGGCCACGGCGGCGTTTTTCGGCACGTTGGTGAGGATGGTCGGCTCGAAGAAGTTGCCTTCCATCGCCTTGCCACCGGCCAGTACGGTTGCGCCTTTGGCCACAGCGTCAGCAATGTGTTCTTGCACCTTGGCCACGGCTTTTTCGTCGATCAGCGGGCCAGTGGTGGTGCCGTCTTCCAGACCGTTGCCGATCTTCAGTTTGGCTACAGCCACTTTCAGCTTCTCGGCGAACGCGTCGTAGACCGAATCCTGAATGTACAGACGGTTGGCGCAGACGCAGGTCTGGCCGTTGTTGCGGTACTTGGAAATGATCGCGCCTTCAACGGCCTTGTCCAGGTCAGCGTCGTCGAACACGATGAACGGCGCGTTGCCGCCCAGTTCCAGCGAGACTTTCTTGATGTCCTTGGCGCATTCCGACATCAATTGACGACCGATTTCGGTCGAACCGGTGAAGGACAGTTTGCGCACGATCGGGTTACTGGTCAGCTCACTGCCGATGTCGCCGGCGCTGCCGGACACGACGCTGAACACGCCTGCAGGAATGCCCGCGCGCTGAGCCAGTTCGGCCAGGGCGAATGCGGAGAATGGAGTTTGCGAAGCAGGTTTGAGCACCATGGTGCAACCGGCGGCCAGCGCCGGCCCGGCTTTACGGGTGATCATCGCAGCCGGGAAGTTCCACGGGGTGATCGCGGCGGTCACGCCGATTGGCTGCTTGATTACGATCAGGCGCTTGTCTGGCTGGTGACCCGGAATCACGTCACCGTAGATGCGCTTGGCTTCTTCGGCGAACCACTCGATGAACGAAGCGGCGTAAACGATTTCGCCCTTGGCTTCGGCCAGCGGCTTGCCCTGCTCGAGGGTCATCAGGCGCGCGAGGTCGTCCTGGTTCTCGATCATCAGTTCGAACCAGCGACGCAGCTTGCCGGCACGCTCTTTGGCGGTCAGTGCACGCCAGGCCGGCAGCGCCTTGTCGGCGGCTTCAATGGCACGGCGGGTTTCGGCCGCGCCCATTTTTGGCACGGTACCGAGGATTTCGCCGGTGGCCGGGTTGTTGACCTTGATCGTCTGACCGTTGTCCGCATCGACCCAAGCGCCATCAATGAAGGCTTGCTGGCGGAACAACAGGGTGTCTTTAAGCTGCATGTCGGCTTTCCTTAACAGCACCGCGGCCTGCGCGGAGCAAATTATGATTGTAGAAAGGCGCCTCGCAAGGCTGCCGTCAGGGAAATCAGTGACCGGGTGTGGCGCATCAACCGTGGACGATTCGAACCACCGGCGCGTCAACGCCCGGTCAACGAGCGTTTGAAATCTCAAACGGATCGTAGGATCAAAGGGGTTAAAGGACAATAGGTCGTTCGAAAAAAAGAACAAAAACGACGTGTTTGTGGATTTTTTCAGATCAACGAGCAAAAAGCTCCAGCCGCAGGCAAACCTTAGATCAGTCCCGCGAAAGCGCCAAACGAGGGTTTTGCAGGACGTTACAGCTTTAAGGAATGCAGCGATTTGCGCCGACACGCGCACTGACAATCCGCGCCGAAACCCAGCATGGACGCCCCGAGCCGACCTAGGTATGATGTCGCCCGCTGCACCAGTAGCTCAGCTGGATAGAGTACTGCCCTCCGAAGGCAGGGGTCGTGGGTTCGAATCCCGCCTGGTGCACCATTGATTTAACGAGAAAGCCCCGGACTGATAAAGGCCGGGGCTTTTTTGTGGGCGCCGAAAATGCGAGAGGCGGCTGTCACTCCGTCGTCCAGTCAAACTCATCGTAATCATCGTCGTCTTCTTCCTCAGCCTCGTCCTCAAAGACGTCCTCTTCTTCAAGCACATTCTCTTCCGGCTGATTCAGCAGAAACTCCTTACGCGTCTCGGTAATCGCTCGCCGCATCTCTTCGCCCTTGTCCGGGCAGTTGAGCAGTTGGGCGATGCGGTCAATTTTTGCTGCCACGTTGTCCTCCAGCGCATTGGCAATAGCCCGATATTGCGCGTTTTTGCGGGGCAATGCCAAATGGCTGAGGGGGCAGGCGGTCATTTTTTCTGCAACTGTTGGAGTCGGGCGTCGAGATCGGCGTTCGGGTAGCGTTTGTGCAGGTTGTTGAACAGGCTGTCGGCAGCTTGCGATTGGCCGGATTCGCGCAGGTGCAGGACTTCGCGCAGTTGTGCGTCGAGACCGTTTGCCGGGGCGGCGGTGCGTTTGCTGAGTTTGGCTGCGTCGGCGCTGATTGCTTCATTTTGCATGGGTGCGGCCATTTCCATAATCGGTGCGGGTGCGGGCATGGCGCCGGCCGGGGCGGACAATCGATGCAGCTGCGCTGATTCCGTTTCGGCCATGGGCACGGCCAGTCTTGGGGCCGGGGCGTAGTCGTACTGGCGCAGCGGTTGAGGATCTCGTTGCACCAGCGACAACATCAATGCGACGCCAACGAGGCTGGCGAACGCGACTTGCCAGCGTGGTTTGCGGCAAGCGTCCAGCCAGCGTTGCCACAGGCTTGGTTTCAGCGCAGGGGTTTGACGCTGCGCGGCGTTGAGGATGAACGCATCGAGATGCGCTGGCGGCTCAGCATTTTGCTGTTCGCGGACGTGTTTGATCAGCGGATCTTCAGGTGTCTGGCGGGCGTCAGTCATGTGAGTACCTCCTCGGCCAGCAGCCGACGCAGTTTTTGCTGGGCGTAGCGCAAGCGGCTTTTGACGGTTTCCAGCGGCGTTTCGGTGAGAGTGGCGATTTGTGCCAGATCGAGGTCGCCGTGGGCGCGCAGCAGGAACACTTCGCGCTGGTCGGCGGGCAGGGTTTGCAGGGCATTTTCCAGGCGTTGGCTGTCGCGGCTGAGGCTGAGCAGTTGTTCGGGATCGTTAGCTTCGTCACTGACGGCATGAGCTTGTTCGTCATAGCTGTCATGCAGCGGTTGTCGGGCGTCGTGTTTGCGCCAGTGGTCGATCAGGCGATTGCGCGCTATCTGGAACAGCCATGTACGAAATGTCGCCCGGCCTTGTGGCTGACTGCTGCTGCGGATCAGGCTCAGCCAGGTCTCCTGAAACACTTCGTCGGCCAGTTCCGGTTTACCGCTCAAACCGAGCAGAAACCGGTACAGGCCTTGGCGATGGCGCGCGTACAACATCTCGAACGCGGCGCCGTCGCCCTCGCGATAACGCGCCAGCAGCGATTCATCGCTGTTGGCGGCTGAGCTGTTTGCCGAGGCAAACAGCTGACTGATGAAGCCTTTCAGACGACTCACTTATTCGATCCGTCGTTCAGTAGCCAGCGCATTCGATGCGGTTGAGCTGCGCAAACTCTGCGCCAGTTCGACCAGTTGCACGAACTCGTTACGCAAGCCGAAGCGATCATCACCGCGAGCGCCACGGGCCAATGCCTCGGTGTCTTTCAGGCTGAAGTCGCCGGTGTAACGACCGTCCTTGAGTTGTTGGGAGAACGCGGCAACGGCAGCGGCAAAGCGCAGGTCTTCGCTGGCCGGCGCAACTTGATTGGCAATCGGCCGCTCGATCAGCAGACTTTTCCCACCGTCAGGACGTTGATAACGCACACGCAGCATGGCCAATTCTCCGCTTTTCCCGGAAACCACCGCTGCGTTTCGACCGTAACGCAGCGGTTCCAGCCAGCCCTTCTCGCCTGCCGGAACAATTTCGTACAGCGCAGTCACCGTGTGCCCTGCGCCGATTTCGCCGGCATCGACTTTGTCATTGCTGAAATCCTCACGCTTCAGAGCGCGGTTCTCGTAGCCAAGCAGACGATATTCGCTGACCTGTGCCGGGTTGAATTCCACCTGCAGTTTGACGTTTTTCGCCACCACGGCGAGGGTCGAACTCAACTGATCCACCAGCACTTTGCGCGCCTCGCGCAGGTTGTCGATGTAGGCGTAATTACCGTCGCCGGCATCAGCCAGTTGTTCCATCAAGTGTTCATTGTAGTTATCCACACCGAAACCCAGCGTCGTCAGCGAAATCCCGGTTTTGCGTTTATCCACAGCCATTTGTTTGAGGCTGTCGAAGTCACTGACGCCGACGTTGAAATCACCATCGGTGGCCAAGAGGATGCGGTTGATGCCTTTGGGGATGAAGGCCTGCTGCGCCATTTGGTAGGCCAGTTCGATACCCGAGGCGCCAGCGGTCGAGCCACCCGCGGTCAATTGCTCGATGGCCGTACGAATTTTCGCTTTCTCGCGTCCGGAAGTCGGCTCCAGCACTACTCTCGATTCGCCGGCATACACCACCAACGAAACGCGATCCTGATCACGCAACTGATCGACCAACAATTTCAGCGTGCTTTTGACCATCGGCAGGCCTTCGCGGCGATCCATCGAGCCGGACACATCGACCAGAAACACCAGATTGGCCGGTGCCAGTTCCGCCACCGCGCGGTCGGAGGCCTTGATGCCGATGCGCAGCAAGCGGGTGTGCGGGTTCCACGGTGAGGCCGCCAATTCAGTCGTTACGCCAAATGGCGAGTCGTCACTGGGCACCGCGTAGTCGTAGCGGAAGTAATTGACCATTTCTTCCAGCCGTACCGCGCCTTCCGGCGGCAGGCGGCCCTGATTGAGCAACCGGCGTACGTTGGCATAAGCGCCCGTGTCGACGTCAGCACTGAACGTTGAAACCGGGGTTTCGACGACGCTATGGATCGGGTTATCGGCCAACGCCTGATACTGCTCGCGCTGCGTTTCGCGATAGCCCTGTGGATAACTTTCACTCAACGGCATCGGAGCACTGCCCGCATTGGGCATCTTGTACAGCGCGCGTTTGGCCATTGAAGTGTCAGCCGTGACCGCTTCCTGCTGAACCAGCACCTCAGGCTGCGCCGGCGCTGGTACAGCAGCGGAATCGGGTGTGGACGAAGCACCGCAGCCGGCGAGCGCCAATAGCACACCAACCGCAACAGGACGCAAGAGAGGATGAGACATGGGGGCTGACCTCGGGATGAAATTGATCATTCATCCACTAAGACGGGCGGCCCCTTCAGTTCGGGTTAAACGCCACTGAAAATATCTTCAGCGGTGATAACGCCGCACTGCACTGCTGTTGCGCAGCACATGGCCTTTGATTTTCTCCATCAGTTCGGCGCGGGTCAAACCGGCCGGCAACGCGTCTGGCGCGAGATCCAGTGCGTAGATCTGGATGATGTAGTGGTGCGCACTGTCGCCCACTGGCGGGCACGGCCCCATGTAATGGGTGTTGCCTTTGCTGTTGGTGCCGCCGACGCCTTCGAACGCAGACTTGGCGCCGACGCCCGCAGCAATCTGGTGCGTGGTGGCTTTGATGCCGTAATGAATCCAGTGATCGACGCCCAGGCCTTTCTGGCCGTCAGGATCATGCATGACGATCGCGTAACTCTGGGTCGCGGCGGGGCCAGCATTCCAGCTCAGGGCCGGCGACTGGTTCTTGCCGCCGCAACCGGCCGCGTCGCTGGCCGCGGCCGAGGTGAACAGGCGATTATCGGAAACACCCGGGATGTTCAGGGTGAAACGCTCCTGGGCCTGCGCCGGAAACTGCACGCAAAGGGTGACGGCAATGGCCGCAAGCCAAGGGTTGAGAGAGGTCAATCGGGTCATTCCGGGAGCACCTTGTGCAGTTGGGCCGTGTTCGGCCTGCAAACTATAGCCGTACCGTTCGTGCCGTGGCAGTAGCAAATGGCTGAACCTCGCACTACGACGCAAACTCACAAGAGAAATGCCCCGCGAGGAAGCCGACCATGTCCCTGCACCGCGTCGCCCGTATCGCCGATGTCCCTGAAGACCGTGGCCTGCAAGTTGAAATCGGTGAATGCAAGATTGTGCTGCTGCGCGCCGGTGGGCAATTACGCGCATTTCAAGGCGAATGCCCACATGCCGGCGCGCCGCTGGCTGACGGTGCGTTGTGTCACGGACGCCTTATCTGCCCGTGGCACAAGGCTGAGTTTCGCGCGGAGGATGGCGCGTTGTGCGAGCCACCGGCGCTCGACAGCCTCAAACGTTATCCGCTGGAGCTGCGTGGTGATGAGGTCTGGGTCGATGATCAGCCGTTGACGGATCCGCATACCCCTCCGGCGGATGATTCCCGCACGTTCGTAATCGTCGGCGCGGGTGCGGCCGGTACCGCATGTGCGGCGGCGCTGCGGGAAAAAGGTTTTGGTGGCCGCATCGTGATGATTGATCGCGAGGCAGATGCCGGTTACGACCGCACGGTGCTGAGCAAATTTGTTCTCGCAGGAGAAATGCCCCCCGAGGAAACCCCTCCGCTGCGAGATGAAGCTTTTTATAAAGAGCAGCGCATCGAACGGCTGGAAAAAGAAATCACCTCTCTCGACGCCTCAAGCAAGGTTTTGCACCTGAGCGATGGCCAGACCCTGCGTTATGACGCGGCGGTGCTGGCTACCGGTGGCGAGCCGAATACGCTGAAATTGCCTGGCGCCGATCTTCCGCAGGTGTTCGTACTGCGCTCAAAAGCCCAAGCCAAACAGATCATGACAGCGGCCAGCCCCGATCAACGCGCCGTGATCATCGGTGACAGCTTCATCGCCCTCGAATGCGCCTCGGCCCTGCGCCAGCATGGCCTCGACGTCACGGTACTCGCACGTCACGCGATTCCCTTCGCCGCGCAATTCGGTGAGGCCGTGGGCAAAGCCATTCGCGCTTTGCACGAGGAAAACGGCGTGAAATTCATCACCGAGCACGAAGCCACAGAGATCATCGGGGAGGGCAAGGTCGAAGCGGTGCTGCTGGACAATGGTCTGCGCCTTTCAGCCGACTTGGTACTGGCGGGGATCGGCGTGCATCCGGCGACCGAAGCATTCGCCTCACTGCCTCGGGAAGAGGATCAGTCGCTGCGTGTCGATGACGGCATGCGCGTGCGCGAAAGCCTGTGGGCCATCGGCGACATTGCCACGTTCCCGCTGCATGGTCAGCCGCAACGCATCGAACATTGGCGCCTGGCCCAGCAGCACGCGCGAGTCGCGGCTACCAACATGCTGGGTGGCGAGGAGCATTATCTGGACGTGCCGTTCTTCTGGACCTGGCACTTCGGCAAGAATTACGACTACCTCGGCCACGCCGAACATTGGGATGAAGTGGAGTTTCTCGGCGAGCCTGAACATCCGCCATTTATTGGTCTGTTCGGCAGAAACGGCATTCTGGTCGCTGCAGTCGCCTGCGAAAAAGAACGCGCCATGGCGCTGCTGGCCGAGCGCATGAAGCAACCGCTGGCAATGGAAGAGGCCTGGACACTGATCCGCGATTGAAAAAAACCGTGCAGGAGCTGCCGAAGGCTGCGATCTGTTGATCTTTAAAGTCAAAAGATCGCAGCCTTCGGCAGCTCCTACACGGGTTTTCGTGCTTCAGGTAAGCCGGTTTACCGGCTCGCGATTGTCGTCATCTTCGGCATGCAGAAAGATCACCCGTGGATGCTCCAGCGGTGCCAGCGGCGGCGGCAACTCCTGCTGCTGAACCGGCCAGAAATGCGTCACCACATGGCTGATGTCGCCTTCCTGATCGTTGTGAATGGTCATCACCCCGGGCGTGCGCAGTTTCTGAAAGCGCTCATCGCAGAGTTTGAAGCTCTGGCTCAACCCTTCATCGTCGATCACCGGCGACGGCAGCCGGCGCTGGGCGAAACTGCGGCTTTTGCGCTGCTGGTAACGCGCCCAACCGATCAGAATCACCGCGTTGACCAACGCCACCCACAGATAAATCTGCAGGGTGCCCAACGCTTCAAACGCCGAGTTGTCGATACGCGGCCCGCCCGCATGGGTTTCGACCAACGGCCATAGTCCACGGATCAGCAAGAACAGCAGCCCCACCCACGCCACCACGGTAAGCACCACATCGACCACGACCAGAAAGGGCCGCTGGCGGGTCCGGATGATTTTCATTTGATGACCTCCTCTTCGTCGTCGCCAATCGGTTTGATACCCCGGTCGGGACTGACCCAACGCGCACGTTTCTGATGTTGGCCGAACAAGACTTTCGGGAAGCTGACCAGCGTGGTCAGCAAACTGACAAACCAGAAGGCAATCGGGTACCAGACCACCCAGAACATCGTCTTGCCCAACCCCGGCTCGTAGCGGCGGTCGATGATGATGCTGACGGCGAACTGCACCAGACAGACAAACGCCAGCAGCAACCCGGTAAATGCCGGCGGCATCAGGTGATCCACCGCGATCGCCTCCGGCATGACCACAAATTTGCCGACGCCCCAGAAAATCACCGACAGCAGGAAGGTAAACGCCCAACCGGTCGACAGGCAGTATTCGAACAGCAGTGGCCACAGGTAACGATGGCGGTACTGCCAGATGCCACGGATGTTCTTGAACAGCACTTCGGCGCCGCCCTGAGCCCAGCGCAACCGCTGTTTCCACAGACCGCCGAGGGTTTCCGGCATGAGGATCCAGCACAGCGCGCGCGGCTCGTAGAAGATGCTCCAGTGATCCAGTTGCAGTTTCCAGCTGATGTCGATGTCTTCGGTGATCATGTCCGGGCTCCAGTAACCGACCCGGTTCAGCGCGCTACGGCGGAACGCGACGATCACTCCGGAGACGGTGAAGATCCGTCCGAACACCCGTTGCGTACGTTTGATCAGACCGATGATCGAGGAGAACTCACCGACCTGAACCCGCCCGACCAGCGTCGAACGCGTGCGAATCCGTGGGTTGCCGGTCACCGCGCCAAGACGTGCGTTATCCAGCATCGGTGCGACCAGATAGGCCGCCGTGTTCGGTGCCAACAGCGCATCACCGTCGATGCACACCAGATATTCGCTGCGCGCAGCGATCGCGCCCATGCGCAGAGCGACGGCCTTGCCCTGGTTTTCCGCCAGATGCAGCACGCGCAGACGTGGATCTTCCTTGGCCAGCGCATCGAGCACTTCGGCGGTGTTGTCCTTGGAGCCGTCGTTGATCGCAATGACTTCGATGTTCGGATAATGCTGGGCCAGCGCCGCGTGGATGGTGTCGGCGGCGTTGTCGCCTTCGTTGTAGCAAGGGATCAGGATCGAGATCAGCGGCTCGCCTTCCAGTGGCGGCGGCAGGGTGTCGTCCTGCCACGGCCAGTGGCGCTCCCAGTGCAGCCAGAAATACAGGCCACCGGCAATCCACAACCCGGACATGAACAGCGGGTAGAAGAACACGAAGTCCATCAGGAACTGCCCGGTGACCAGGAAGATCAGGCCCAGCGGCACGCCGAGGACGAGCGCCAGAACAAGCAGGGCTAACAGTCTATCCAGCATGTTATGGATTCCATTTGTTGGAGAGCGCAGGCCTTACGGTTTTCAGGTCCGGCAGGTTGTCGAGGAAGTTGTCCGGGTAGTAACCGAAACTGGTCGCGCCCTGACGCTTGAGACGGCCCATCCAGTCCGCCAGATGCGCGCCGTCGATGTCAGCCTGATCCTTCTTGGTCCAGTCGCGCGCCTGCAATTCGAACACCGTGCGATCCAGTGCGCCGGGGCGTTTTTTGACCGTGGCCACCAGCGCTTCCAGCCACGGGCCGGACTCTGCCTGGGTCTGTTTTTCCATCAGCGGCATGGCCATCGGCGCGGTCCAGTCGTAGGTCGCGAGGAAATCGTCAAGGTTCTGTGCGTACCATTCTTCGCTGTGTGGATTGAGCATCGGCTCGGCGAAGATGTTGCGCGCGGTCTGCACCTGCGGGCCACGGATGGCGCGGACTTTGGCGGTCAGCTCGTTGGTGAAGTCGATGAGGTATTTGCTCTTGAAGCGGGTCCAGCGCTGCATCGCGGCCGGATCGTCGCGCAGGGCGGCAATCGAACCCGGCAAGCCATGGGCAGCGTAGGCTTTCAAGGCTTCAGGGCTGGCGTCTTCAAAGTCCGAAAGCACCGCATCATCGTGATAAAGAATGCCGTCGACCGAGGTCAGGCGCGCCACGTCTTCGTAGATTTCACCGATGATTCGCCGCACCTCGGGATCGAACGGCGACAGACGTTTGTACTGGTCCGGATCGACGGCTGTGGTGCCGGTTTTCGGGTCCCAGCGGGTGACGCGCGGCAGCTTCGAATCAAGGCCGAAACTGAGCACCGGCATCCAGGCAAAAACTTTCACGTGGGCACGAGTGCGCAACTGCCAGGCAACCCGGTCGAAGATGTCGGCTCGTACCGGCAAATGCCGATTGGGGAAGTACAGCGAGTGCACCAGACCATCGCCCTTGGGATCAGCGAAGGCTTGCAGGAACACTGTGTTGGCGCCCATGTCCGCCATGCGCTGCACCAGTTTGCCGAGGTTGATGTCTTGTTGCGCCGGGTCCGGGTCGTAGACGTTGTCCAGATCGACATGCACCACGCGCATGGGCAGATCCGACTGCACGCCGACGACGCTGTTGGCGAAGTGCTCGCCGTCAGGGTCGGAGGCGACGAGGAAACGCGGGCTGCTCATCAGGTTGTCGAGGGCGTCGAGACCGTCGTCCAGGGTCAGGGCCATTTCATAGCCCTGCTCGCCGACCACGGTCAGCGATGTGCCGTCCGCCGCGCCATACGGCCAGACCCAGACGCGGGGTTTCTTGCCGGTGACCTTGCGGATTTTTTCCGAGATGTTGTTCACGTCGGTGCGGATCCGTGCCTGGAATTCGGCCTCGGATTCATAGCGCCTGGTCAGCGGATCGTAGCGCCGGGTCGCGGCAGCAGGCTGCAGGTTGCCCTGCGGGTTGGCCAGAATGCCTTTGTGGTTGGCGTCGGTGTGCGCGGCGATTTCCACCAGACCGGATTGCGAGATTTCGCGCACCTGATCCCAGGTCAGGAAATCCGAACGTGCGCGCGGGGCACCGGCGAAGTCCACCGGTTGATTGAGCGGCGTATCGATCCAGCTGCCGACCGGCGCCAGCAGCGCGTGCCAGCTATAGGCGCGCAGTACCGGCAGCACACGGGTGTAGAAGCTCGAATAACCGTCGTCGAAACTGAGCAAAATCGCTTTCGCCGGCAACTCCGGGCCGCCCTTGCGCGCGGCCATGATCTGGTCGACCGTCACCGGTTTGTAGCCGTTTTCGCGCAACCAGGCGAGCTGCTCGATCATGCGCTCGGTGCGCACCGCCACCACCGCCTGATCGGGGTCACGGTCTTCGACATCGTGATAGGCGATGCCGAGCACGTGGTTTTTCGGCCACGGTTTTTCGCTGGCCGCCAGCGGACGCTCGGACGGCGGCGCGAATGCCGGAGCTTGCTGGGCGCAGGCGCTGACCAGCAGCGCTCCCAGCAGAAGGATGAAACGCGAAATCAAAGGCATCTTCAAACTCTTCTAGAAGCGGAAAGTGAGGTCGACGAGCAGACGCAGATCGGTCTCCCGATCCCCGTCGTAGGGCCGGTTGATCACACTGAGCAAACCGCCCACCTCGAACACGTCGTTCCAGGCATAACGCTGGCCGTAACCGAGCAACGCCATGCCACCGGTGCCGTGATCACGCTGGCTGTACGTCCCCGCGCCGGCCTGGAACTGCTGGCTCCACGAAGTTTCGTAGCGGTGGTAGAGCACGTGATTGACGTTGACCAGCGGCATCACGCTGAAGTCGGATTTGGGGTTGAAGTACGGCACGTCATCGGATTTGGAGTTGTGGCTGGTGCCGACTTCCAGTCCCGCATCGACCTGCACGTTCGGTGCGCTGTAGACGCCCTCGCGGCCGGTGAGCAAAGCTTCGACGCGGTTGTTGCCGTCGCTGAAATGCGACGGGCTCACCGACAGCCGCCACTCGCGGCTTTCGTTGGCGCGCCAGCGGATGAAACCGCTGCCGCCATTGGCCTTGATGTCGCTGTTGAGCGCGCGCAATGGCGTTTCAGCCGAGAGGTATTCGAGGCTGCCGCCGTACTGCCAGTTGTCGTTGATGTCGCGGGCGATCGCCAGACGCGCGCCTTGTTTGTCGCCGAAACCGTAATCGTGATTGGACACTTCCGCTTCGAGGGTCATGTCGCGGGTGCGCCGCTCCAGGCCAACGCGCTGGAAGCGGTGGTGACCGGTGCCTTCGGCGAAGTCGCCGGTGGCATACCCGGCCCCGGCGAACACCCGCCAGTCTTCATCGATCGGCGGGCTGTACAGGGTGGTCTGGATGCCGAAATCGCGGCTGCCGCTGACGGCTCCGGCATCGCCACTGCCGCCACCGTTGGCCTTGCCGCCGTAGGCTTCGACGCGCAGCTCGGACATGTCATGCACTTCGCGTTCGCGGGCCAGACGCTGCACCTGGCGGTTATCCGGATAACGTGCGACGACGTCGTCGGTCAGCGCATCCATTTGCCGCCATTCCTGCAGTTCCATGGCTGTGTGGGCCTGGCCAATTTCCAGGCCCATATCGCGCGGGACCATGCTCTCGGTTTCCTTGAGCTGGTTTTCCGCGCGGCGCGGCCATTGCCGGGCCAGGTACAGATCAGCCTGAGCCAGACGCAGACCAATGTTGCCGGGGGCCTGATCGACCAGATTCTGCAAGCGTTCCTCGCCGTGCGGCAGGTCGGAACCGTAGGTGCCGGCCTGCGCCGCGAGTTGCTGGGCGTCCATCCATTCATCGTTGGGGTTGCCGATGGGCAGCCCTTTGAGTTCGACACGCGGACGCTGAGACTTGGCGGCGTCCTCGGCGACTTTGCGTGCCTCATCAGCGCGGTCGCTTTCCAGCAACGCGTAGTACAGCGCAGTGGTGTCTTCGAGGCGATCACCGACATCGGCGTCCGGCGCCGCAAGCACTTGGCGATACAGGTCGGTGGCGATTTCCGGTTCACGCTGATCCAGATAAGACGCCGCCACCCAGCGCAGGGCGTAGGTCGGAATCTTCACGCCCTCGGCTTGCAGCTTCTGGTATTCGGTGATGACGTCGGCGGTACGCGCCCGGGCCTTGAGTGCGCCCATGCGGTCGATGCGCCAGCGAACCACATCGTCGTGTGCTGTGGCGTCCGGCGTCCAGGTGGCGAGCAGTTTGTCGTAGTCAGCCAACGCGCGATCGGCGATGACGTAGCGCTCTTTTTCACTGCGCGTGGCGAGTTCGGCCAGGCGTACGCGCTCGGCGGCGAGATCGCCTTCGAGGCGACGCAGGGTCACCGGATCGATCAGGCCCGGGCGTTGATTGGCCAGGCGCAACGCCGGTTCCGGCAGACGCGCCTTTTGCAGGGCAACCACGTATTCGCGAGCGACTTCCGGTTTAGTGCCGGCGCGTTTGAAGGCCTGATCGTATTCGAACAGGGCATCGTAAGGTTTGTTGTCGCGGGTCAGGGCGTAGCCCAAGGCGAGACGGCGCGACGGATCATCAGGTTTGGCCGCCACCAGCGCTTTGGCGCGGGTCACCGCTTCGTCGGGTTTGCCAGCATCCGCCTGAGTCAGGGCCAGGCCCAGTTGCAGATCGGCGTTATCCGGCTCCAGCGCCAAAGCCTTGTTGTAGACCTGAGTCGCTTGATCCCAACGCTTGAGGTTGCGGTAGGCGCGCGCAGTGGCGGTCAGCGCCTGCACCGGCAGCACGCGGTCGCGGCCTTGGGTTTCGTAGACCTGCACCACTTCAGTGTCGAGTCCAGCCCAACTGGCAATTTGCAGGTGATCGCTGATCTGCCCGGTGGTCGACTGGCCGGGTGGCACCTGACGCAAAAGCGTCAGCGCGGGCGTGGTTTGCCCGGCACGGGCGTCGCGCACCATCTGATCGTAGGGTGTGTCGGCAAACGCTAGCGCCGGCCAGAGCAATTGGCTGCACAGCGCGACTCGAAACAAAGGGCGTAAACCACGATGTAATACGGGAACATCAATACGCGGCATTCGTCAGCATCCTTACATGGCCAGCCGGGTCGCAATGCCCTCCTTGCCCATTCGTAACGGTGGCCGCCGATGCACATCCAACGGCCAAGCTTAGTCAGGCAGTCTTGCACGCAAGCGTAGACCAGATTCCACAACGCAATAATTGTTCAGAATCGCAGTGACGGCTCAGCCGGCACGCCGAAAACCCGAACGCCAGACAGCAAAACGCCCGGCGTCCGTTCAACACAGAGGCCGGGCGTTGCTATTAAGAGCGCAGGATTACTGCACTTGCGTGACGCCTGCGAACTTGCTCATCAGGAAGCCGACGAACTGCTCGACGGTCATCTTCTGGCCGTTGAATTCGACCTGATTGGCGGCGTAATGCAGCTTGGTCACGACGTTGGTGCCGTCGACGACCGCAAGCTGCGAACCGACCGCCATGCCGGCGAACATGTCAGCCGCTTCCTTGGACTGATCGACGATGGCTTTGGCATCGGTCTGACCGTCGAGTTGCGCCTGCACGCTGAGCAGATCGACCAGCATCGGCTTGGACACCTGGATATTCAGATCCAGCAATGCGACCAGTTGTTTGCCCAGTTGATCCGGCGGCAAGTCCATCGATTGCGGCTTGGTCAGGTCGATCACCAGATTGGCCTTGCTCTCGCCGTTGGCAGTGTTGAACGACAGGTTTTCCAGGGCAATCTGCGGGCCGGCGGCCAGCAGTTTCTGCAGGTCGGCTTTGACCTGGACGTTTTCAGCTTCGGTGAGGTTCAGCTCCGGCGCTGGCAAGCCCTGGGCTGCGGCTTCGGCGGCGGCTTTTTCATACGGCTGCAATTTGGTCTGGTAGATCTGCATCAGCGACATGGTCGACGGGATGTCGAGGTTTTTCAGGCTCATGGCCATATTGGCCGAGCCGATTTTCTTGTCGTTGAGGCTGACTTCGCCAATCTTGTAATCAGCACGACCCGAAGCATTGCTGCCGGTTTCCTCGGTGAGGTTCTTCATTTCGAAGTTCTTCACGCCGAGCACCGATTGCTTGGGGCCGAAGGTGGTTTTGCTGTTGGTCAGCACCAGGGTGTTTTCCCCGGTGTAGTAGCCGTAGCTGCTCTTGGCGAGGTTGCTGGCCAGGGTCAGACCGTTGAGTTCGACCTGCACGGGCGCTTGGTCTTCAGCCACGGTGACCAGTTTCAGGTTGTCCATGTAGCCGTCTGCCTTGACCTTCTGCGCTTTGGCATTAGCGGAGATGTTCATGGTCAGACCGGAGAACTTCAGGCTCGACTGCTCATCCAGCACGGTTTCGAACGGCAGCAGATCGAGGGTGCTGGTGGTGGATTCGTCATAGCCGATGCTGGTCACGCCTTTGAGCGGCGCGGCGCCCTTGGTGGCGGCGAACCACTTCTCGGTGGCCGGGTTCTTTTCCAGCTCATAGTTGCTGGTGGCCATGACCGGCAGCCATTTCAGCGAAACCAGACGCGAGAACGGCAGCGGGCCATGCTCGATGTGGTCGACGAACAGCAATTCGACTGGTTTGTCGCCAAACATCTCGCCTTCACCCTTGAGGCGGTAGTGCGCGGTGCTGGTGAAGGTGTGGCGGTCGAGCGACACCAGTTCCAGCGACGCGGTGCCGTTGGAGCCGGCCATCGCGGTTTGCAGCTCTTTGTTGGCATTGCTGACGGCGTTGTTCAACACGCCTTCGATCTTGGTCCCGGTGTACCAGGCCCCGCCTGCGCTGATCGCGCCGATGGCAACAACAATTCCGAGGAGCACGCCTGCTGATTTATTCATGAATGACCTGATCGATTTCCGTGGCTGTGAGTGTGGTCGTCTTCCCTGAACCCGTGACCGGGTCGCGGCTCGACTGCGCTGAATTCAGCGGTGGAGATTAGCACCGGGCGCGCAAGGTGGCCCAATGTTTAAAGGTTAAAGAGTGTCTATGGGGAGAATGGACAGTCGCTAGGCTGGAAGAGTTTCGCTGTTTTTTAGGGCGCTATCGCGAGCAGGCTCACTCCTACAGGGAAACGCATTCCAAATGTAGGAGTGAGCCTGCTCGCGATGAGGCCGGTCGATTCAGCGAGAATCAGGAATACTGAACCTCGATCTCATCCAGTTGATGATCAAAGCTTTTAAGCCGCGCGGTCCACGTGTAGACCAGCACTTCAAAGTCCCGATCGATCACCGCCCCGCCCGGCCCATCGGCGCGCGGATCGCAGAAATCCAGTTGATAACGCTCGCGGGCCATGGCTGTAGCGACATCGGACAATTCCCGGGCATTGTTGAGCCAATGCCAGCCTTCGCCATCAATCTGCTTGTCGAGTTCCAGGCACTGTTTTTTCAGCGCTTCGAGGCTTTTTTCCAGCGGCGTGCCGGTGAGTTCGCCCATGACTTCGGCGAAGGTTCGCCCCGGTTGCCAGTAACTGCCCCAGAAATACCGGTCGAACACGGTTTCGACTCGGCGCAGGGCGACTTTGGTATCCCAGATCAGCACCAGGGTCTTGCCCTGTTCAAGCTGGCGTTTCTTGACCCGCTGCACCTGAATCGACGCCCACGCCACGACGACGATTGCCATGACCGCAATCAGCGCGACGGCGCTGTCGAGGAAAACCATGGCCTTGTCGATCTGGTGAGCGAGCATGATGCCGTAGAAATAGGTGGCCGACAGCAGCACCAGCGCTGCGAGGGCGCACCAGAAGCCGAGAGCGTAAGGGTTTTTCATTATTGGTTTCCCCTAGACCAGCGCTAGCAATGTGCGCTGAAGGGGCGCTTTGCACGGGGCGCCCCTTCAACACTTCAAAGCATAGCAACGGCCTCAGGGTTTGCTGGGGCTTGGAGCGTGCGTTCGTCCGCTTTCCCAGCCGCCGCCCAAGGCGAGGAACAAATCGATCTGGCTCATGGCGACCTGGGTGTTGGCGGCGGCCAGTTGCGCGGTGACATCGGTGTAGGTGCGGGTCGCTTGCAGATCCGCCAGGAACGACTCACGGCCGGCCTGGAAGAAGCGGTGCGTCTGGTCCGCGGCCAATTTCGCCGACTGCTCGGCATCGGCCAGCGCATCGCGGCGTTGCAGCAAGGCACTGTACTGGGCCAGACCGGTCTGGGTTTCGCGAATGGCGTTGAGTACCACGCCATCAAAATGCGCCAGCGCGCCTTGGGTGGTCGCTTCGGCTTCACGGATGCGCGCACGGGCGCCGTTGGTCGGCACTTTCCAGCTCAGCGACGGGCCGAAACCCCAACGGTTGGTCGACGGATCACCGAGGTCGTCGATGATGCCGACGGTGCCGATGGTCGCGCCGATGCTGATGTCCGGGTACAACTCGCCGGTGGCGACGCCGATCCCGGCGGTGGCGGCGGCCAGACGCCGCTCAGCCTGACGAATGTCCGGGCGCCGCTTGAGCAACGCCGCGCCGTCACCGACCGGCACCAGTTGAGCGATCTTCGGCAATTCGGCGCAAGTCGCGGTGCCAGCCGGCAACTGATCGACCGGTTTTGCCAGCAGCATCGACAGACGGAACAACCCGGCCTGACGCGCCGCTTCATAACGCGGCATGTCGGCGCGCAGGGATTTGAATTGGGTTTGCGAGCGGGTGACCTGGGTTTCATCGCCACGACCGGCATCGCGCAGGCGCTGGATCAGCGTGGTGCCTTGCGATTGCAAGTCGAGGGAATGCTGGGCGATTTCGCGTTCTTCGTTGGCTGCGCAGACTTGCGTATAAGCACGCACCACGTCTGCCACCAAAGTAATGCGCGCGGTATCCGCTGCGGCTTGGGTTGCATCGGCGTTGGCCTTGGCGCCTTCGATACCGCGTTGCAACGTGCCCCACAGGTCGAACTGATACGAGGCGCTGATGCCGATATCGCCAACGTTGGCCACTGGGACTTTCTCCGGCAACAGGAATGCCTGACCGGATTCCTGCAAACGCTGGGCACCCATTTTCACGCCGCCGCTCCAACCGCCGGCAGCCTCCGCCTCATCGACCTGAGCGCGGGCGCGCTGCAAATTGGCGGCGGCGACGCGCAGGTCGGTGTTGGAGGCCATGGCCTGCTGCACCAGTTGATCAAGGCGTGGGTCTTTATACAGCCGCCACCAATCCGCCGGCACCGGCGCCGAGACCACAGGCTTACCGTCGACGGCCAGTTCGCCCTGAAAATCCTTGCGCTGAACTGCCGAATTCTCAGGCACGTGATAGTCCGGCCCGACCATCTGACACGCCGACAACATCATGCCCAACCCGGCGATCATCAGGGCCCTACTCATTGCGCGGGCTCCTGCTTCTTATCGTCGACCTTTGAGTCTTCGATGATCGACACCGTGGCAGTGCGCCCGGCGATCATGCGGAAATCTTCCGGCACATCATCAAAGGCAATCCGCACCGGAATCCGCTGTGCCAGCCGCACCCAGCTGAACGCCGGGTTAACGTTCGGCAGCAAGTTGCTGCCACTGGTACGGTCGCGGTCTTCGATGCCGGCGACGATGCTTTCGACATGCCCGCGCAGCTTGGCACGGTCGCCGATCACGCGGATATCCACCGACTGGCCGACATGAATGCCGTCAAGTTTGGTCTCTTCGAAATAGCCGTCGATGTGGAACGAATTGCTGTCGACCACCGACAACACCGGACGCCCGGCGGTGACGAATTCCTGCGGACGCGGCGCGCGGTCGTTGACGTAACCGTCCACCGGGCTACGGATTACCGAGCGATCGAGGTTGAGCTGCGCGCTGTCCACGGTGACCATGGCTTCGGCCAGTGCCGATTGCGCGCGAGCGACCTTCGACTGGCTTTCTTCCAGTTGCTCAGCCGGCACCAGATTACCGAGGCCACGGTTACGCTTGGCTTCACGCTGGGCCTGAGCGAGGGTTTCTTCGCGGTCCGCGACAGCCGCTTTGGCCTGACGCAGGGCCAGTTTGAAGCGATCCTGGTCGATGCTGAACAGCACCTGGCCACGCTTGATCAACTGGTTGTCTTTCACTTCAACCTGTTGGATCAACCCGGACACGTCCGGGGCGATCTGGATGATGTCGGCGCGAATGTGGCCGTCACGGGTCCACGGCGCGAACATGTAATACATCACCATGCGCCAGACGAGGACAACGGCAAAAGTCACGATCAGCAGGGTCAGTACCACGCGACCGATGGTCAAAAACGGTTTTTTCATGTCATCAGGTATCGACTGAGTGAGTCCACGCCGTACAGCAGTACCGCGTAGAGCGCCACGTTGAACAATGCCCGGTGCCAGACCAGACGGTAAAAGTGCACGCGCGTAAGCACGGCATGCACCAACAAAAACAGCACATAAGTGATGCCCATCAACACCAGCAAGGTCGGCAGGAAAATGCCGCTGATGTCCAGATCACCAATCATAGGGGCGCTCCATCGGGCAGCGGTTCTTCGGGCTCGGCGCTGGAGACGAATTCGACGCCGGGCAGCAACGCCAGACGCAAACCGCTCAAGGCGTGCAACAGGTTTAGCCGGGTTTCATCGTCGCCGTGGCCATTGAGCGCGCGGCGGGTGCGATCCAGGGTCATCAGCAACGGGGCCGGGGCCGGCAAGCGTTCACCGGCCTTGAGGCAGGCACGGAAATACTCGCCGACTTCACTGACCACTTGCTGCAACAACAGGTTCGGCGCGCCCGTCACCCGTGGGGTGTAGGCGAGCAAATCGAGCAGGTTCAGGCCGACGCGCACTTCGCGCATGGCGATGCCGGTGTCCTGCCCGGTGAGGGCCAGACGCGGCAGGTGCTGCATCAGCCGATCGAGCAACTGCACGCCCAATTTGCGGTGCTCGGCGAGGTTGGCCGGCTCGGTCATGTGGACGATGTCTTTCCAGCTGAAACGCGTCAGGCGTTTCGCTGCCAATTCGGCACCAAACGGGCGCGCCACCAGCGTCCAGATAAACGCGAACAGCAGACCGATCGGCCCCGCGAGGTTGGAGTTCACGAAAGCGAAAAAGTCCGCATCGTAAGCGCCCTGAATACTGATGAACGACGAGGTGTTGACCAGCGTCAGCAGCATGCCGAGGTAGAAGCGCGGTTGCACCGTCAACGTGCCGACGCAGATAAATGGGATGGAAAACGCCAGCACCAGCATCGGGAAGTCGTGCAGGTTGGGCAGAATCAAAAACAGATAAAGGCTGGCGAACAGCACCGACATGCCGGTCCAGAAAAAGAACCGGTAGATCTGCGGTGCTGGGTCGTCCATCGAGGCGAAGAAGCTACAAGCCACCGCGGCGAGAATCACCGCACTGCCGCCGTCCGGCCAGCCGAGCAGAATCCACAGCACCGAGGCGGTGATGATCGCCAGAACGGTCGAGGCCGCCGAGTAGAGCATCAGCCCACGATCAATGAACGGCGTCAGACGACCGAGGCGCCAGTGACGGTAGACCGCGCGCCAGCTGTCCTGGCGCTCGCAGAGAATCGCGTCCTGCAGACTGCGGCAGTCCTGCCATAAATCGATGAATTCACCGAGGCGATAAATCGAATTGGAGAACAGCAGTTGCCTGCGATCCTCAAGCGCCTCGACGCTCGGCTGCAGGGCTTCGAGCTGATCTTTCAGCACTTGCCAGCGGTCGAGATCGGCGTCTTGGTGGCCCAGCCATTCGCGGGTCGCGACGAGCAGTGGTTCGAATTTATCCACCAGCTCTGGCGTACGCCGTTCGAGGGCGTAGAGCGAATCTTCCAGCGCATCGATCACTGGTAATAAATGAATCATGCGCCCGCGTAACTCTTTGGTGTTGCGCACGGTTTGCGGTCGCGCGCCTTCGTGGGGCAACTGGCCGATCATCAATTCGAGGCTGTTGAAGTTGGCGACCATGGCCATGCGCAGCGCGGTGACCTCTTCGGGCTGCACGTCGCGGCTGAGGAATTTCAGGCTGTAGGTGGTTGCGTCGGCGAACCACTTGCTCACGGCGTCGTTGAACACCGGCGCCAAGCGTCGCGGCCAGAACATCGCACCGACCACGGCGGCAACAGCAATGCCGAGGAAAATTTCCTCAGTACGCGCCTCGGCCACGTCCCACACCGCCAGCGGGTTATCCACCACCGGCAAGGCAATCAGCGGCAGGGTGTAACCGGCGAGCATCAATGCGTAGCTGTTGGCCGTGCGCAAATGCAGGGACATGAACAACAGAATCCCCGTCCACAACGCAATGACCACCACCAACACATAAGGGCTCTGGACGAACATCGGCACGAAAAACACCGCCGCCGCCGCACCGAGAAAAGTACCGATGGCACGGTACAGCGCCTTGGAACTGGTCGGCCCGAGAAACGGGCTGGAAACGATGTACACCGTGGCCATCGCCCAATACGGACGCGGCATCTGCATGAGCAAGGCGATGTACAGCGCGATCATCGACGCTGCAAAAGTCCGGATCCCGTAGAACCAGTCGCGGGCCGGCGGAATGCCGGAGAAAAAACCGTTCAAGAATTAACCACCACAGGCGGACTGGCCGCCTCAAAAGCTCTGAGTACCCGAAGCGTAGCTTCCAGATCGCTCTGGTCGATGCCCTCAAGCACTTCATGACGCAGACGCACCAGTTCGATCTCCACCGCCTGCACCAGTTCACGACCGGTGTCGGTCAGGCTCAGGCACTTGGCGCGGCGATCCTGGGCATCTTCGGTACGGCAGACGTAGCCGGAATGGCACAACTGATCGAGCAGACGCACCAGCGACGGACTCTCCATCCCCGCGGCCTGCGCCACTTGCACCTGCCGCACACCCTCGCCCAAACGGCCGATCATCAACAGCGGCACGGCGCAGGCTTCGGAGATTCCATAGTTGACCAGCGTGGTCTGGCAGATCTTCCGCCAATGCCTGGCGGCTACCACCATGGCACTGCTGATGTTCATCTGGAGAGCGTCGAGTTCGTTCGGCACGGGGAAATGCACACTGTTAGTTTGCTAACTATCAATATCGCATTGGAGGGGAATTTCAGTCAAGTTTTGAAACAAATTGCCTGCTGGGGCGAAGAGAGCCGCCGCTGAGAGATAAATCAGCGCTTTTTTGCATTCTCATAAACGCTACTGCGCTCACGTTTACCGACCGCTACGACTGAAACAACGACCCTCTCGTCAATGACCTGATAAACCAGACGATAGCCTGAAGCCTTCAATTTGATCTTGTAGCAATCAGGCATTCCATGAAGTGCGTCAGCGGAGACTCTGGGCAGCTTCAATCTCTCACCCAGCTTCTTTTTGAATTGTTCTCGTAGTGTATGACCCAACTTGTTCCACTCTTTGTGAGCGGATGGCAAAAATTCGAGCTTATAGATCATCCAGGCTTACCGAAATTGGCGTCTCATGGCTACGGGCGCGAACGATTTCAGCAAGCTCCAAATCATCAAGTCGCTCCATCATTGCTTCGTACACATCCGCTGGCACCATATAGCCCATAACGCGATTGTGGTTAAGAACAGCCACGGCACCGCCATGAGCGCCGCTCAGCACAGCGGAAGGGTTTTTCTTTAATTCTGAGACACTGACAGCCATATCGGCCAGAACGCTTTGCATAATAAAAGACCTCAATTGAGGTCGTTATTTTGGTCTATTTTTTGATCCTCAACAACCGTTCCACTCAATTGAATGACAAGAGAGTGGCTTTCAGTCAGCCCTCACGCCCCTTGCGCAACAACACATCCAACTGATCCACCACCTCTGCCCAGTCAGCGTCATCCAGAATCTCGTCGCGTAAAAATTGCGACTGGCTCCTCGTCCAGAAAAATGCATCGGCCAAATGCAGTTCGGGTTTGAGCGGGGAATGGCTAGCAATGAATTGATCGATGCTGGTCGGGTCGTTTTCCAGGCCGAGTTGTTTGAACAGGGATGGGAGGCTGTGGGTTGGTTGTTCCATTGCTGAGCTCCTTCAAAAGTGGGGTGTTTGGAAAATTATTTGCGAGCAGGCTCACTCCTACAGGTGGAACGCAATCCCATTGTAGGAGTGAGCCTGCTCGCGATGAGGCCAGCGAGCCCACTACAAAACTTAATCACTCAACTCCCGCACCTCGGCATGCGGCACCATTTTCAGAAACTCCGGCATGCTCATGTGCAGCAGGTAATTGTGGTTGCCCGCCTCCAGATAAATATCCTTTTGCCGCGTCAGCAACGGGTCGATGACCATGTCCAGGCCATAAGAGCCACCCAGCGGCGGTACCGCACCGCGTTCGCAGTCATCGAAGATGTGCGCCAGATTGCTTTCGCGGGTCAGTTGCCATTCGCCGCTGGTGCGTACCTTGCTCAGATCAAGGTGACGGCTGGCCGGCAGCACGGCCATCAGGTAATGGCCGTGGTGGTCGTCGAGGATGATCGATTTGGCCACGCGCTCGGCGGGCACGCCGGCGACTCGCGCGGTTTCCAGGCTGCTGGACGAGTGTCGGTGGGCGACGATGTCGTATTCGCAGTGCGCGCGGTTCAGGCTGCTCTGGACTTTTTTTGCCATACGCATGATGCACCTCGGTGTTGCGCTGAACGGTGGTTGCCGTGTCTTTGAGTCTAGTTCGACGGCGTGCTGATGCCGGTAAATCCGCCCACTGGACACATCCGCACATTGATCAAAATTCAGCCAGCGCAACCCTCAACTAGACTGTAAGAACCAGACATGACGCTCGCGGAGGGTCACGTGAACAGTCGATGTTGTGCGTTTGCCTTGCTCCTGCTGATCAGCGGATCAGCCCTGGCTGCCGACACCCCGTTGCCGGCAATGAGTCCAGTGGGTTTGTGGTTGATTACGCTGGGTATCGTCTTTTTGATCGCTGAAGCCGCGCTGCCCAATTACGGCGTTATCGGGTTGGGCGGGATCATCATGTTCGTCATCGGCGCGCTGATCCTCAGCAACGCCGAACTGCCGGTGCCGCTGATGATCGGCCTCGGTCTGATCAGCGCCCTGCTGTTGATCGGACTACTGATCCGCGCCCTGAAAACCCGTCCGCGCCACGCCGTCAGTGGCGACGCCGGCCTGCTCGGCAGTGTGACCGCGATCACCACGGTGCAACCGGGCGATGCGAGTAACGGCTGGGTGCAACTGCAAGGTGAGCGCTGGCAAGTGCTCAGCGCGACACCGCTGCACACCGGGCAATCAGTGCGCGTGGTGGGGCGCAAGGGATTGTTGCTGCAAGTGGCCGCGACTGACGCGGCGCCGCTCGGAGAGTGATCATGGGTCTGCAAATCGGTTTTGTTGCGCTGCTGCTGTTGGTGATTGCCCTGGCCGGCTCAACGTTTCGCATCCTGCGCGAATACGAACGCGGTGTGGTGTTCCAGCTCGGACGCTTTTGGCAGGTCAAAGGCCCCGGTCTGATCCTGCTGATCCCGGTGGTCCAGCAAATGGTCCGGGTCGACCTGCGCACGGTGGTGCTCGACGTGCCGCCGCAGGACGTGATCACCCGCGACAACGTCTCGGTGAAGGTCAACGCTGTGCTGTATTTCCGCGTGCTGGATCCGCAGAAGGCGATTATTCAGGTCGAGGATTATCTTTCTGCCACCAGCCAACTGGCGCAAACCACCCTGCGGGCGGTGCTCGGCAAGCACGAACTGGATGAACTGTTGGCCGAACGCGAACAGTTGAATATCGACATCCAGCAGGTACTCGACGCACAGACCGACGCATGGGGCATCAAGGTCGCCAACGTCGAGATCAAGCATGTCGATCTCAACGAGTCGATGGTCCGCGCCATCGCCAAACAGGCAGAAGCCGAGCGCGAGCGGCGGGCCAAAGTGATTCACGCCGAAGGCGAACTGCAAGCCTCGGAAAAACTCATGCAGGCGGCAGAAATGCTCGGCCGCCAGCCCGGGGCGATGCAGTTGCGTTATATGCAGACCTTGAGTTCGATTGCCGGCGACAAGAGTTCAACGATTGTCTTTCCGTTGCCGATTGAGCTGCTCAAGGGCATGGCGGATTTGTCGGGGAAATCCTGACCCGCCTATTCACCCGCAGGTTTGGGCACGAACAAGCGTGCTTGCATCCCGCCCGCGTGGACTTCAGCGCTGGTCTGCCAGGTCGCAGGTAGCGGTGAGAACTCTTGTGGCTCATCGACGGTTCCGACCAGCCAGACCCGGCCTCCGGCTGGCAGCTCGGTCAGGCTGTTCAGATAGACATCACTCGTTACCAGCGTGCCGAACCCGTACTCATTTGGCCGCGTCGATTGGCCATCGGCGTTCGGTGGAGTGAAGAGGCGCACCTGCGCCCCGGTGCGATCGTAGTAGACGTAGCTCAGATACCAGAGCATGTCGCTGGTGACGATGCGGTCACCGGGAAGGAAATGCTGGTTGACGTACTTCACGACCGTGTCGAGTTGATCATGAGTATCGACCGTGGCGTTGTTGTTTACGCCGACCAGTTCCACCGCGATCAGCGACACCAGCACTGCCAATGCCAACATTCGCACGCGGCTGTACAAACGGTCGATGGCCAACGCCGTCAGCATCGGCAAGCCAAGGGCATACGCCGTCAGATAACGCTCAATGAATACCGGCGTAATGAACGACACCAGATACACCAGCAATAGCGGCAGCCCGGTGTACAGCGCCAGCAGAACACTGCCGCGCGACACACTGCGATCGCGCATCACCGCGATGACTGCCAGCCCCAACATCGCCAGCGGCAACGCCGCGAAAATCAGCCACGGCAAACTTTCACCATCATCCTGAATCAACCATGACCAGATCATCGACGGCAGCGAACTCAACGTAACGGCAGGCTCCCAACCGACATCGCCACCGGCCTCGAGCTGCTGCATGTGCTGCATCAAATCAAGCAGGTTGGGCAGCCAAGGCAGATACAAAGCAACGATGGCCAGGTTCGCCAGCCACCAGTTCCAGCGCTGGATATGCCGGAACCGGTAACCGCGCTGTACGCGGATCGCGATCAGATAAAGCCAGTGACACAGCGCCGCGAGCACGGCGAAATAGTGGGTGTAGAGCGCGGCGCTCATCAGCAGCAGGTAATACACCAGATAGCGCTGGCGTTGCGGGCGTCGGATCCAGTAGACCAGCGCCAGGCTCGCGGCGAGCAGCAGCGCCGCGAGCAGCGCGTACATGCGCACTTCCTGGCTGTAGCGCACCGCGGTCGGCAACAGCGCCAGCAACACACCGGCGATGAACGCTGCGCGACGGGTGGCCAGGCGATCCACCAGCCACACGCCCAGCCCCACCGCCGTAATGCCGGCCAGCGCACTGAGAGAGCGGACCGCCAGAATGCCATCCCCGAAAAATTCGACCCAGCCATGCAGCAGCATGAAGTACAGCGGCGGATGCACATCGAATGCCGCGTGCTGCCAGATTTCACTCAGCGAATAGCGCGCCAGCAGCAGACTGGAACCTTCATCGCCCCAGATCGCTGCCGCGGTCAGATCGTAAAAACGCACGAATGCGGCCAGCGCCAGGATCGGCCATAGCCAGTGATTTTTTATCCAGCGCACCCAGCGCAAGCTGCCGAACCAGGAGCCGGGCGCGGCAAACGGATCTTGCGTGTCGCCCATTGGCGTGACTCTGTTCGCCGCCATTGCTGCCTCTTGCCGCGCCGCAGCGCCACGAGAGTATGACGCGCCAACCTGCCCATCACTTTAGGTCAGCCACGGCAGAACCGTCGATGTCGGTTGGCGCTTTCACGACACCCGGCAACCCGGCGGCGACTTTTGTCGCTGGATACACCGACTCCCATCCCCCACCCAACGCCTTGTACAACCCGACCATCGCCAGCGAAACGCCGGTGGAACTCTCCACCCACTGCTCCTGCGTCGCCAGCAGCGCGCCTTGCACGGTGAGCACGTTGACGAAATCCACGACACCTTCGACGTATTGCTGTTGCGCGGTGCGCAGGGCGATCTGGTTCTGGCGGACGGCTTCGGCGAGGCTGTCGCGGCGGCGCTGGCTGGCGTTGTAAGCGGTCAGTTGATCGTCGATTTCATGCCAGGCACGCAGCACGGTTTGCTGGTAGGCGACCGCCGCTTCCTGCTGCTGGGCTTCACGCAATTGCAGCACGCCGCGCAGGCGCCCGCCGTCGAACAACGGCAAACTGAATTGCGGGCCGATGCCGAAGGCCCGCGAACCCCACGAGCCGAAATCGCTGAGTTGCATGGCTTGCGAGCCGAGGTTGCCCGACAGGGTAATACGCGGATAGAAATCGCCCTTGGCCACACCGATATTGGCAGTCGCGGCGTGCAAGCGCGCTTCGGCCTGACGGATGTCCGGGCGGCGTTCGGCCAGTTGCGACGGCAGGCCGATAGCGACTTGCAGCGGCGACTGCGGCACGGCGGCGTCTGTGGATAACTCTTTGGCCAATGCCTGTGGCGGTTCGCCCATCAGCAGGCTTATCGCGTTGATCAACTGCGATTGACGTTGTTCCAGCGCAGGCAGGCGCGATTCGATGGCCGCGACTTGCGCGGCGGCTTCGGCGACGTCGAGATCAGTTGCCACGCCGTCGGCCAGACGCAGTTGCGAGAGTTTCAGGCTGTGCCGCGCGACATCGAGGTTTTGCTCGGTAACGGCGCGGGTGTTCTGCACGCCGCGCAGTTGAATGTAGTTTTGTGCGGTGTCGGCGAGCACCGCGAGCAGCACGCCGCGACGGTCGTTTTCAGCGACTTCGAGGTTGGCATCGGCAGCTTCGGTTTCGCGGCGCACACGGCCCCAGAAATCCAGTTCCCATGAGGCGGAGAAACCGGCGTCCCACAGGTTGAACGCGGAATCGCCGTTGTGTCCGGACGGGTCGCTCAGACCTTTGCTGCTGTTGCGTTCGCGCGCGTAGCTGCCTGTGGCCGTAGTGTTTGGATAGCGGTCAGCGGTGATGACCTGGCGGGCGGCGCGGCTTTGTTGCAGGCGGCTGCTGGCCAGTTGCAGGTCGAGGTTACTGCGCACGGCGCGCTGGGTCAGCGCTGACAGTTGCGGGTCGTGGAAGACTTCCCACCAGCGTTCGTTGAGGGGTTCGCTGACAGCTTGGCTGGGGGCTGACTTGGCCGGCTTAGTCCAGTCGGCGATTTGTGTGGCTTCGGGTTTATGGAAGTCTGGGCCGACGGCGCAGGCGGTGAGGCTTGCTGTCACCAAGGCGCTGAAAATGAGTGGCTGCCACTGACCCCATCGCTGGCAAGCCAGCTCCCACAGGGATTGTGCAGATTGACCGAATTGTTTTGTTCCAAAGGTGGACCCTGTGGGAGCTGGCTTGCCAGCGATGAGGCCAGTCGAATTACCACCCATCATCGCTGGGTCACCTCACGCACGGATTTCTCTGAACTGCGCGTATCAATACTCGCCTCCACCGACATACCCACGCGCAACCGTTCGGCCAACGGCTGACCCGGTTCCAGCATGATCTTCACCGGAATCCGCTGCACCACCTTGGTGAAATTGCCCGTGGCGTTGTCCGGTTTGACTGCTGCGAAGGTCACGCCAGTCGCCGGGGCGATACTCTCGACACGACCGGTCAGCGCTTCACCACCCAGGCTGTCGACACGCACTTGCACTTCCTGCCCAGGCTGCACGTCCGTCAGTTGCGTCTCCTGAAAATTCGCCACTACATACGCCTGCTGCAACGGCACCACCGCCAGCAGCTTGCTGCCCGGCGTCACATAGGCGCCGACGCGCACGGCCCGTTCGCCGATCATGCCGTCCTGCGGCGCCGTGATACGCGTGTAGGAGAGTTCGAAACTGGCGATTTCCAGTGCCGCTTGTGCGTGTTTCAAACTGCCCTCGGCCGCGTCACGCTGAGCGGTAAGAATGTCGACCTGCTTGCGCTCTGCTGCCAGTTTTGCCGTGGCGGTATCGAGATGCGCAGTGGCCTGATCGATGCGAGTGCGCGCCTGTTGCGCGTTCTGCACCGTGCCGGCGCCAACGCCCGCCAAATGGTTGTAGCGATTCAACTCCTGCTGGGCGAAAGCCATTTCCGCCTTGGCGGACACAACCGAGGCCTGCGCCTGGGCGATCACCGAACTCTGCCGTTCCAGTGTCGCCTTGGCGTTTTGCAACTGCGCCCGCGCCACCAGAGTTTGCGCATCCGCCGCTTCGGCAGAAGCACGCAAATCGCGATCATCAATCAGCGCCAGCAACTGCCCGGCTTTTACTTGCTGGTTGTCCTCTACCAATACCTCCTTGATGAAACCGGCCACGCGCGGCACCACCAGGGTGTAGTCGGCGGAGACGAATGCATCGTTGGTATTTTGCTGGGTCCGCTTGCCAAACAAGCCGGGCAGCGCCAGATACACCAGCACGCCAACGGCCAGCGCAGCCGCCACGGCCACCGCGAGTTTTTGCTTTGCTTGAGTCGTCATAAAAACCTTCATTGTTCAGTGCAGCAATCAGGTCGGCGCGCGCGGCGGATAGATCCGCGTCGGCAGCCAGAAAATCAGCAGGATCAGCGCCACCGCGACGCCGGCCATGCACACATAAAGATCGGATGCGGTCAGCACCACTGCCTGTTCATGCAGACGATGGGCGAGGCCGGGATCACTGCGATCGGCCAGCGGCGAGTTGCCGAGGCTGTCGACCAACATGGTCGAGTGGAAATGCAGCCGCGCGGTGGTCAGCGTCTCGATCACTCCGGTGGCGACCACGGCCGCCAAGCCTTTCACCGTGTTGAACCATGCGGAGGCGAACGGCCCGTCCTGCGGCTGGATGCTGCCGGTGGACAACATCAACAGCGGCAACACCGACATCGGTTGACCGAAAATCTGCAGCCATTGCAGGACGTAGAAATTGTCGCGAATCCATTCCGAAGTCAGCAGCGATCCGCCCAGGCAGGACAACGTCAACATGCTCAAACCGATGCCAAGCACCCAGCGACAATCGACCCAGCGCAGGTTGCACAACGCTGCGACCAATGGCAGCGCAATCAGTTGCGGCAATGCGGCGATCAGCATGATCGGTGCGGTCTGCGCCGGCCGATAACCCTGCACCTGCGCCAGATAACTCGATGGAATCAACACCACCGCCTGCAGAACGACCAGCACACCGGCCAACGTCATCAAGGCGAACGACAGGTTGCGGATACCGAGCATCTGCAATTTGAAAAACGGAATCGGCTGCGACCACTCGTTGATCAGAAACGCCACCAGCAACAACGAGCCGGCGCCGAGCAATCCACAGATCAGGTTCGACTCGAACCAGTCCAGCCGATTGCCCTGCAACAGGCCGATCACCAGCATGCAGATCGCCGGAAAACCCAGCAGCAGGCCTTTCCAGTTGAACGACTTGAGGCGTTCCAGGCGCAGCGGATCCTGTGGAAGACCGAAAGCCACCATTGCCATCGCGATCAGGCATGGCACGATGATTTGCCAGAACGTCCATTGCCAGCCGACGTATTCAGTCCACATCCCGGCCAGCGGTGTACCCAGGCCGGGGCCGAAAGTAGCGGTCAGCGCATAACCGGCCAGGCCATAGAGTTTGATGTTCGCCGGCAAGAAGCGCAGGGCGACGGTCATCAGCATTGGCGGTAACGCGCCACCGGCCAGACCTTGCAGGATGCGCATCAGCAGCAGACTTTCGTAATTCGGCGCGAACGGGCACAGCACACCGAGCAGGGTGAACAGGCCAATGGCGCAGAGAGTGAAGCGGCGCAGCGAGAAGGTCACCGAGCACCACGGTGCGAAGGCCATGGCCGCGACCGAGGTGGCGGTGTAGCTGGCAACCAGCCAGGTGCCTTCGTCGTAGCCGATGTGCAACCCGCCACGAATGTCGGCCAGGGCCACCTTGGTGACCATCTCGTTGAGGCCCGACACCAGCACCGCCAGCAGCACGCCGACCAGACCGATGATGATCCGCGCCCCGAACACCGGTGGCGTGGCCGTCGTCGCCGGGCTGGCCGCAGCGATAGGCGCCGCCGCCGTCAGGGATGTCATGAATACTCACTCCGGAGGGAAAAATACCGGAGCATCTTAGTCGGGCTTGGCAATGACGAAAATTGACTAATTGGCAGTTTATAAGTGCGTCAGACGCAATGATCAACCCTGTAGGAGTGAGCCTGCTCGCGATGGTGGTGGATCAGTCGATGCATGTATTGAATGACACACCGCCATCGCGAGCAGGCTCACTCCTACAAGGGGTTTGTGTGGATTCGGAAGTTAAGGCTGTGCAGCCAGCCACGTTTCATCGCAACAGGCCTTGAGGGTTTCGCGTAGCCAGCGGTGCGCCGGGTCCTTATCGAAACGCGGGTGCCAGGCCTGGGTCAGCATCAGCGTCGGCAACGGGATCGGCAGGTCGAATGAGCGCAGTTTCAAACCCAGGCGACGCACGCTGAGCAACGCCTCTTTGGGCACCGGCAGAATCAGATCGGAATCCGGCAGCGCAAACATCGCAGCATGGAAACTCGGCGCAATCACCGCCACCCGCCGCTCCAGACCCAAGGCATTCAGTGCCGTATCGATGGGGCCGCGAGCGATGCCACGGCGCGACATGCTGATATGGGAGAACCCGGCGTAGCGCTCGGCGGTGATTTCGCCATTGAGCAGTGGATGGTCTTCACGCACCAACCCCACAAAATGCGTAGAGAAAAGATTTTGCACTTTGACTTCAGGAGTGACCGGCCGAGTGTTGCTGACGCTCAGATCGATGCGTCCCTCGCGCAGCGCTTCATCATCGCCATCGCCTTCCGGAACGAAGCGCAACTCGCAGTGCGGCGCGAGTTGATCGAGGGTATCGAACAGCTTGCCGCCATACACACCAATGAAAAAATCATTGGCGCGGATGCTGAAGCGGCGGCGCAGTGTGCCCAGTTCCACCGAGTCGGCCGAGCGGAACAGCAGCGCGGCTTGCTCGACCACGTCGCGCACCTGTTCGCGCAGTTCCAGCGCCTTGGGCGTTGGCACCAGGCCTCGGCCGGCGCGCACCAGAATCGGATCGCCAATGGCTTCGCGGATCCGCGTCAGGGTGCGGCTCATGGCGGCTGGACTGAGGTTCATCCGCCGCGCGGCGCCGACCACACTGCCCTCGTCGAGCAAGGCGTCGAGGGCGACCAGAAGGTTCATGTCCGGGAGTTGCATGCTGAGCACTCTTGGCTGATCAGGATTGATCTGGGCGCAATGCTAGCAAACATCCTTCAAGTATTGCGGTGGCATGACTGACGCTATCGCGAGCAGGCTCACTCCTACATTAGATCTTCAGTGCCTACAGATTTTGTGTCCTACGCAGATCCCCTGTAGGAGTGAGCCTGCTCGCGATGAGGCCAGCCGCAACGCCACAGAATTACCGCTGCATCCCCCAACGCTTGACGGTCACCCGCTCCAGCGTATCGAACACCAGATTCTCCACCAGCAAGCCAATCAAGATCACCACCGCCAACCCGGCAAACACCTTGTCGGTGTACAGCTCATTACGGTTCTGGAAGATGTACCAACCCAGCCCACCCTTGCCACTGGTCGCGCCAAACACCAGCTCAGCGGCGATTAACGTGCGCCAGGCAAACGCCCAGCCGATCTTCAACCCGGCGAGAATCGACGGCAGCGCCGCCGGAATAAGGATGAACAGCACCAGTCGCAAACCCTTCAGACCATAATTGCGCCCAGCCATGCGCAGGGTGTCCGAAACCCCGAGAAACCCGGCATAGGTGTTCAGCGCCAAGGCCCACAACACCGAATGCACCAGCACAAAAATCAGGCTGTTCTGCCCCAGGCCAAACCACAGCAGCGCCAGCGGCAACAGGGCAATCGCCGGCAACGGGTTGAACATCGAGGTCATCGTGCTCAGCAGATCGCGACCCAACTGCGTCGAAACGGCCAACGTGGTCAGGGCAAACGCCAAAACGATGCCAATCAGGTAACCCTTGATCAACACCACCAACGATATCCACACCTTGGCCAACAACTCACCACTGAGCAGACCCTCGAACAGCGCGTGACTGGTCTGCAAGAAACTCGGCAGCATCAGGTCATTGTTCTGAATCCGCGCGACCACTTCCCACAGCACCGCCAGCAGAATCAGGATCAGGCCTTTACGCAACCAGCCCTGTTGCCACAGCCGCGTGCCGAGCGACAGCTCGCGCTCGACCGGCACTTCGGTCAGCGGCTCCAGCACAATTTCGAATTCTTCACGCACAGATGATGAATGGCTCATCGGGTAGTCCTCCTGGCCGCTCAATAGGCGATGCGAATATCGTTGAAGTCATGGTCACGCTCGGTTTCCGGCGACTGGCCTTCGTCGAAAAGCAGACGATGAATGCGTCGCGCCGACTCCTGAAACGCCACGCCACCCAAGCTGTGCAAGTCGTATTGATGGCTGTGCACTTCGGCGCGCACCCGACCCGGATGCGGCGACAGCAAAAGGATGCGATTGCCGACCACCAACGCCTCTTCAATCGAGTGGGTGACGAACAACAGGGTGAAACGCACTTCTTCCCAGAGCAGCAGCAATTCTTCCTGCATCTTGCGTCGGGTCAAGGCATCGAGCGCGGCGAACGGTTCGTCCATCAAGAGGATTTTCGGCTGCATCGCCAACGCCCGGGCAATCGCCACACGCGCCTTCATGCCGCCCGACAAAGTGTGCGGATAGGCATCGGCAAACGCCGCCAGGCCTACTTTTTCCAGATAGTGCAACGCACGCTCTTCAGCTTCTTTTTTCTTCAGCGTGCGCGAAGCTAGCAGCGGAAACATCACGTTCTGTTTGACCGTTTTCCACGGCGGCAGCTGATCGAACTCCTGAAACACCACGATCCGGTCCGGCCCCGGCGCATCAACGCGCTGGCCTTGCAGGCGGATCTCGCCTTCGCACGGCTGAATGAACCCGGCGACCGCTTTCAGCAAGGTGGATTTGCCGCAACCGGACGGGCCGAGCAGCACATAGCGATCGGCCGGGTCGATTTCAAAACTGACTTGGTGGGTGGCGCGCACCACACGTTGCGGCGTGCGGTATTCGAGGCTGACGTGATCGACGGCCAGCAGCGCTTCGCTGCGGGCGACCGGGTTGCTGGCCGCGTGGCCTGGCAAGGGAGCGTTCATTTTTTGATCAATCTCCGGCGAATCAGAAAGGCGCGTCGCCCTGAATGGTCGTGCGATACAGCTTGCGGCGCAGGTGCGCCGGGCAGCCGGCGGCGAGATGGATCAGCGAACGGTTATCCCAAAACACCAGGTCGTGGGGCTGCCACTGATGGCGGTAGATGTTTTGCGGCAGCACGCTGTGGGCGTAGAGCTCGGTCAGTAGCTGCTGGCTCTCGTCTTCCGGCAAACCGACGATGCGTGTGGTGAAACCTTCGCTGACGAACAACGCCTTGCGGCCGTTTTCCGGGTGCGTACGCACCACCGGATGCACCACTTCCGCAACCTGAGCCAGTTGCTCCGGGGTCAGGGTCGGGCGCCAGTTACCTTCGAATTTGGTTTCGCTATAGCGGGCGGTGTAGGAATGCGCAGCGCTGCGGCCTTCGACTGCTTTGCGCAACGCTTCGGGCAAGCTGTCCCAGGCTTTGTGCATATCGGCGAACAACGTGTCACCGCCCTCGGACGGCAACTCCTGCGCGTGGAGCATCGAACCGAGGCTCGGCAGCTCTTTATAAGAGAGGTCGGAGTGCCAGAACTTGCCGGCATCGCCGAGGCCGATGTTCTGGCCGTTTTCGATGATGTTGGAAACGATGAGGATTTCCGGGTGATCGGCCAGCAAGAACTGCTTGAGCACGTGGATCTGCAACACGCCGAAGCGTCGGCTGAAGTCGATTTGCTGTTGCGGGGTGATTTGCTGGTCGCGGAACACCACGACGTGGTGATCCAGGTGCGCGCGATGGATGCGCGCAAAGTCCTGATCATTGATCGGCCGGGTGAGGTCGAGGCCGATGATTTCGGCGCCGACGGCACCGCTGAACGGGCGGACTTCAAAAGATTGCGGCGCGGCGGTCGCGGCGCTTGAGGAAGCAGTAGCTGCGGACATCTTTCCATCTCCCACGCACGGCACGCTCACGGGCGCGCTCGTCGATCAGACACTCACGCTGGATTGCGTGTTGGTTCAGGTCGTGCGGCGCGCCGATTGGTCGGCAGGTACGCAGGGGGATGACTTTATAGCTATAAGAACTGAAGATTAAATACCGTTATTGAATAACGATATGGCGATTGGTGAGGAATGGACTGAGTGGTGAGTGACGGTTTTTGTCACTTATTGACAGAGATGTGGTGTTTGGGCTGCCGCCATCGCGAGCAGGCTCACTCCTACAGGGATCGCATTCCATCTGGAGAAATGCGGTTACTGTAGGAGTGAGCCTGCTCGCGATGAGGCCAGTGAGGTCACTAAAAAATCAACGCTCGTGCAACGCCTCGGCCCGCGCGCGGATGATCGGTTTGAGCAGGTAGCTCAACACCGACTTCTTGCCGGTGATGATGTCCACCGACGCGACCATCCCCGGGATGATCAGCAATGGCTTCTCGTCCGTGCCGAGGTGACTGCGCTCAGTGCGCACCTTGATGATGTAGTACGTGGTTTTCTTGTCTTCGTCGGTGATGGTGTCGGCACCGATCTGCTCAAGCTTGGCCTTCAGCCCGCCGTAAATGGTGTAGTCATACGCGGTGAATTTGACGATCGCTTCCTGCCCCGGATGCAGGAAGGCAATGTCTTGCGGACGGATTTTCGCTTCGACCAGCAAGGTGTCGTCCAGCGGTACGATTTCGACCATGTCGCTGCCCGGCTGAATAACGCCGCCGATGGTGTTGACCAGCAACTTGTTGACGATACCGCGCACCGGCGATGTCACCAGCGTACGGCTGACGCGGTCTTCCAGCGCCTTGCCGGTCGCGCTGGCCTTGTTCAGGTCGGTGCGGGCTTCGTTGAGTTGGGTCAGCGCTTCGCTGCGGAATTTGCCGCGCGTTTCGTCGATCTTGCGCTGCACTTCCTTGATCGCCGATTCGGCGCGCGGGATGGCCAGCGTCGTTGCATCCAGCTGGCCGCGGGTTTCCACCTCGGCCCGTTTCAGACGCAAGACTTCCACAGGGGACACCGCGCCCTGCGCGACCAGCGGCTCGGACATGTTGATTTCCTGACGCTGCAAGCCGAGTTGCTGACGGTATTGCGCTTGCTTGGAGGCGAACTCGCGCAGCTCTTGCTGACGCTGGATCAACTGCTCCTGCAAACCACCGATCTCGTCGTGCAGTTGCTGACGACGGCTGATGTACAGCGACTCTTCGCTTTTCGCCTGACCCGGCACGGCTTTGAGCACGTCCTCGGGGAAATTCAGCGGGCGATCATCCACTTCAGCACTCAATCGCTCGACGCGCAGCAGCATCGACAGGCGATCAGCCTCGGTTTCACCGACGTTGGAGGCAAATCGCGTGTCGTCGAGGCGAATCAACGGCGCGCCGGCTTCAACAATCTGGCCTTCCTTGACGAACAGTTCAGAGATGATCCCGCCCTCAAGGTTCTGGATTTTCTGGATCTTCGACGACGGAATCGCCTTGCCGTCGCCCTTGGTCACTTCGTCGATCACGGCGAAGTTGGCCCACAGCAGCAGGAAGATAAAGAAGCCGATGATCGCCCAGATGGTCAGGCGCACGACGCGCGGGGCGTCTTCGATCAGCGCTTTGTTGACCTCCGGCAGCGGCTGGCCCTGCAACGATGCCGAGCCTTTGAAGTAGCGACGGATCGAATCCTTGAAACCCGACTTAAGCAACACTGATCTGCCCCTTCTTCAACGCTTCCATCACGGCGGCTTTCGGGCCATCGGCGAGAATTTGTCCACGATCGATCACCAGCAGACGATCGACCAGCGACAACAGTGAAGCCCGGTGCGTGACCAGCACCACGGTCTTGTTTTCAATCACGGCGGCGAGGCGTTGCTTGAGACGTTCTTCACCGGTGTTGTCCATCGCACTGGTCGGCTCGTCCATCAGCAGGATCGGTGGATTGAGCAACAGCGCCCGGGCCAGCGCGACGTTCTGCCGTTGGCCACCGGAGAGGTTCTGCCCGCGTTCGCCGACTTGCAGCTCGTAGCCTTGCGGGTGCAGACGGGCGAATTCGTGGACGCCGGCCAGTTCGGCCGCCTGCAGGACAAGCTCGTCTTCTACATAGCGTGCGCCAGAGACGAGATTGTCACGCAGGGTGCCGGCCAGCAGCTGAATGTCCTGTGGCACGTAGCCGATGTTGTAGCGCAGCTCACTGACGTCGATCTGACGGATATCCACACCGTCGACCAGCAACGCACCGTCGTCCGGCTGATACAGGCCAACCAGGAGTTTCGCCAGCGAACTCTTGCCCGAGCCGCTGCGGCCGATGATGCCGATTTTCTCGCCGGGTCGGATCACCAGATTGATGTTCTTCAGCGCCGGGTTCTGTTGTTCCGGGTAAGTGAAGTTGAGCTGGCGGCATTCGATCGCACCCTGCAAAACCTTGCGGCTCAGCGGGCGCTCTTCGAAGTTGCGCTCTTGCGGCAGCTCCATCATCTGGTCGACCGAAGTCATGGTCACGCGGGCTTGCTGATAACGGGTCAACAGGCCCGACAGCGACGCCAGTGGGCTCAGTGCGCGGCCGCTGAGCATGTAGCAGGCAATCAGACCGCCCATGCTCAGGTTTCCGGCGATGATCTGGTACACGCCGAAGACAATCATGATCACCCCGGCCAGTTGCTGGATCAGCAGGGTGATGTTCATCGCCAGACCGGAGAGCATTTTCACCCGCAGTTCGAGGCGACTGAGGGTGCCGATGGTCTGCTCCCACTGGTACTGACGTTCGCTTTCGGCGTTGTTGACCTTGACCGCGTCGAGGCCGGCGAGGGTTTCGATCAGGCTCGACTGGCGCTCGGCACCGAGGGCCATGGTGCGTTCCATGGTGGCCACCAGCGGCTTCTGCAAGGCGTAGCCGATCAGCAACGCAATCGGGAACGCCAGCACCGGAATCCACACCAGATGCCCGCCGAGAATGGCGATGACGATGAAGATGAGGATGGTGAACGGCAGGTCGATCAGGCTGGTCAGGGTCAGCGAGGCAAGGAAGTCGCGCAGGCTCTGAAACTCGTGGATGTTCTGCGCAAAGCTGCCGACCCGCGCCGGGCGGTATTTCATCGACATGCCGACGATGCGTTCGAACAGCGTCGCCGAGATGATCAGGTCGGTTTTCTTCCCGGCCAGATCCAGGCACAGACTGCGCAGGCTCTTGAGGATCAGGTCAAAGAGGTAGGCGCCGGTGATGCCCAGCGCCAACACCCACAGGGTCGCTTCGGCCTGGTTCGGCACCACGCGGTCGTAGACGTTCATCACGAACAGCGGCGCGGCCATGGCGATGATGTTGATCAGGAAACTCGCGGCGATCGCATCGGCATACAGCCAGCGCGAACGCTTGAGGGTGTCGCGGAACCACGAGCGCGCACGCGGAATCAGCGTGCCGTGATTGACGTCGAATTTGTGTTGCGGCTGAGCGAAGAAGACTTTGCCGGTGTAATCGTCGGCGAGCAGTTCGCGACTGACGATGGACTCGCCGCCGTCGGTTTCGCTGAGCAGCACCCGTGCTTCGTTGTCGCCCTGCCAGCCGAGCAGGACGGCGCTGCGGCCATCCTTGAGCAGCAGCAACGCCGGCATGGCGATCGCCGGAATTTCTTCCAGTTTGCGTTGCAGCACCCGACCTTGCAGGCCGGCGCGAGCCGCGGCGCGGGGCAGCAACTCGACACTGAGGCGTTGTTTGGGCAGCGGCAGGCCGGTGGTCAGCATCGCCGCGCTGGCGGGTTTCTGATGGAGCATGCAAAGGGCGAGCAGGCCGTCCAGTAACGGATCGTCGTGCAACGCGCGTGGATCATGACTGAGTTGAACTCGACTGACTTCTGATTCCACGCTCGACACTCTTTGACAGTTGAAAAGGGATAACTCAATTCATCCCAGGCAGCTGGACCTTGGGCTTGACGTCGTTTTGCACAACGGATGCCAACGGTGCGACCACTCCCTGGCTTCTGAGCAACTCGCCCATGGTCGCCTTGATTCGGTACTGAGTAAATAACTGAATGTTTTTGATTTCAGCCAGACGCCGCGAAGCGGTGAACAACTCGTTTTCGCTGTCGAGCAAATCCAGCAAGGTACGTTCGCCAAGGCTGAACTGACGCTGGTAGGCGGTGCGCACCGAGGTGCTGTGATCGACGTATTGCTGCGCGATCGGCACCTGCGCGTTGGCGTTGTTCAAGGCGTTCCAGGCCAGACCGAGTTCTTCGTTCAACTGACGCAAAGCGTTGTTGCGGATGTCCAGCGCCTGGTTCGACAGGTACGACTTGGATTCCAGATCGGCCTTGTTGCTGCCACCGGAATAGAGGTTGAAGCGCATGCGCAGCATCGCCTGCCATTCGTTGTTGTGGCCGTTCTGGCCGTCGAGGTCGTTGTCGGCGGTGCGACCCAACTCAGCGTCGAAACGTGGGTAGAAGGTCGACTTGGCGGTTTCGTACTGCTTCTCGGCGGCGGCGATATCGGATTCGGCCGAGCGCAGGATCGGGCTGTTTTCCAGCATCTGCTGGCGCGCTTCATTGAGATTGGCCGGCATCATCGCCATGAACGGCGCCGGACGCTCCAGTTGATCAGGCATCTGGCCAACGGCGCTGAGGAAGTTGGTTTCCGAGTCGGCCAGATTGGTCTGCTCGGTGATCAGGTTGTTGCGGGCCTGGGCCATCCGCGCTTCGGCCTGATCGAGGTCGGCACCGCTGCCGACGCCGCGCTGGGTGCGCAACTGAATCTGATCGTAGATGCGCTGGTGGCTCTTGAGATTGTCTTCGGCCAGACGCACGAACTCACGACGGGTCAGCACATCCAGGTAAACCTGGGCGACGGTCAGCGCGGTGCGCTCGGAAGTGCCGAGCAACGAGTAGGCGCGGGAGTTGACGGTGGCTTGTTGACGCCCGACTTCGCTGGACGTCGCAAAACCGTCAAAGACCATTTGCGAGAGACGTAAACTTGACTCGCTACGGTTCAGGGTTTCGTAGTGGTTACCGCCGGAGTTGGCGCGAGTGGTCACGCTGTCGGTGCCTTCACGGCCATAACCGCCGAGCAGATCGACCTTCGGCAGGTATCCCCCTTTCGCCGCTCTTAATTGATAATCCGCGGCCAAACGACTGTTGACCCCTGCCTGGATTTCCGGATGGACATCCAATGCCTGCTGCATGGCTTCTGGTAAGGATTGTGCTTGTACAAAAGAGGCGGCGAGAGCGAAGGGTACGGCGAAAAGCAGGGGCGAACGCATGGTAGGAATTTCCCAGAACTTCTTGTCTTGAATCACAGCAAAACGTGGCGCTGCGTCGGATGATGGCAACCAGATTGACCGTATGTCGGAAAGTTCAAAACAGGAACTGGATCACACGCTGAAGGACAGGTCGCCGCGGAAATATCAATGTGACATTAGTGGGGCGATTGTTTAGGATGGCACCCAGAAGGTCAATAGTTTGGCATAAAGTTAATAGCGAAAGAATCTAGCCAAAATATTGACGATTAGACGCGTCAAACTTGTTTCGCAAATTTTTAAAGTACGTCCAGACTGAATCGGCGCCCATGCCGTCAGGTCCATGGAAGTCAACTGAACGTGACACCCGGAGAGTCTTCAATGAGCAGTGTTGTTGCCATCGTCAAAAGCATTGTCGGTCAGGTATTCGTGGTGTCACCAGAGGGCGTGCGCCGCGTACTCGTTGAAGGCGATCGCCTGTTTGTCGGCGACCAGATCGACACCGGCCTCTCCGGCGCCGTGTCGCTTGAATTGGCTGATGGCCGCACCCTCGATCTGGGCCGCGAAACCCAATGGAGCGCCAACGCGCCCGACTCCAGCACTGACCTGGCCGAAGCCACCGCGCAGGCTGCGCCGTCGGTAGCAGAATTGCAGCAAGCCATCGCCGCCGGTGTCGACCCGACTACCGCTCTGGATGCAACTGCTGCCGGCCCGAGCGCCGCGGGCACTGGCGGTGCCGCCGGGGGGGGGCACAGTTTCGTGATGCTCGACGCCACCGCTGGCCGCGTTGACCCGACCATTGGTTTCCCGACCGCAGGCATCAATTCCGCCGGTCAGGCCGCGCAAAACATTACCGGCGGCCAGACCACCGACACCACCACCAACGCCCTGCGTGAATCGACCCTGAGCCTTAGCGCTACGCCGAGCATCACTGAAGCCGGCGGCGTGCTGGTCTATACCGCGACCCTGACCCAGGCGCCACTGACCGACCTGACCATTACCCTGTCCAACGGCGCGGTGATCGTGATTCCTGCCGGTTCCACCACCGGCACCGTCAATGTGCCGCTGGCGCCGAACGACACGGTTTATAACGACCCAAGCCAGATCGATGTGACCGTCACCGGCACCACCGGCGGCAACGGCATCACCGTGACGCCGCCGACCACCCCGGCCACGACGCAAGTCACCGACACCATCGACACCACCACCGTCACTCTGACGGCGGGGCCGAGTGTCACCGAAGGCGGGCAGATCACTTACACCGCAACCCTGACCAACCCGGCACAAACGCCGGTGACCGTCACCCTGTCGAACGGCTCGACCATCACCATCGGCGCCGGCCAGACCACTGGCACCGTCAACGTGCCGACCCCGGCCAACGACGTCTATAACAACGGCAGCACCGTCACCACCACTATCACTGGTGCGACTGGCGGCAACTTCGAAAACCTGGTGCCAAACCCGACGCCAGCGGTGACCACCATCACCGATTCGATCGACACCACCAACCTGACCCTGACCGCTACCGGCACAGTGGTCGAAGGTGGCCAGATCACCTACACCGCGACCCTGACCAACCCGGCGCAAACCCCGGTGACTGTCACCCTGTCGAACGGTTCGACCATCACCATTGAGGCTGGCCAGACCACCGGCACCGTCAACGTGCCGACAGCGGCCAATGACGTCTACAACAATGGCGGCACTGTCAGCACCACCATTACCGGCGCTACTGGCGGCAATTTTGAAAGCCTGGTGCCGAACACTACGCCAGCCACCACCACCGTTACCGATTCGATCGACACCACCAGCGTCAGCCTCACCGCCACCGGTACAGTCGTCGAAGGTGGCCAGATCACCTACACCGCGACGCTGACCAACGCCGCGCAAACACCGGTGACGATCACCCTGTCGAACGGCTCGACCATCACCATTGAAGCCGGCAAGACCACTGGCTCCGTCAACGTGCCAACCGCGGCCAACGACGTTTACAACAATGGCAGCACCGTCAGCACCACGATTACCGGCACCAGCGGCGGCAATTTCGAAAACCTGGTGCCGAACACCACGCCAGCAACCACCACCATTACCGATTCGATCGACGACACCAACCTGTCGCTGACAGCCACCGGCAGCGTGGCTGAAGGTGGTTCGATTGTTTACACCGCGACCCTGACCAACCCTGCCGGCACCCCGGTGACCGTTACCCTGAGCAATGGCTCGGTGATCACCATCGATGCGGGCAAAACTACTGGCACCGTGACCGTTCCGGCGCCTGCGGATGATGTCTATAAAGACTCCGGCAAAGTTGAAGTGACCATCAAGGACGCTTCCGGCGGCAACTTCGAGAACCTCGTGCCGAGCACCGTTCCAGCCGTTACCGAAGTGACTGACACCATCGACACATCGACCGTGAAACTGACGGCCGACACCTCGGTCGCTGAGGGTGGCACCGTCACTTACATCGCTACCGTTGGCGCGCCGGTGACCGGCTCGCCTGTCGTTGTGACCTTGGCCAACGGCCAGAGCATCACCATCGAAGTCGGCAAAACCACGGGAACCGTGACCACCACCGCGCCGAATGACGCGTTGACCGGCAATGCGCCGCTGACCAATTCGATCACCGGCGTTTCCGGTGGTAATTACGAAGATCTTGTGGCCGACAAGACCCCGGTTTCGACCGCCGTTACCGATGTTACCGACACCACCAACCTGTCGCTGAGCGCAACTGGCTCTGTGGCTGAGGGTGGTTCGATTGTTTACACCGCGACCCTGACCAACGCAGCCGGTTCGCCGGTCACCGTGACCCTGAGCAACGGCTCGGTAATCACCATTGAAGCCGGTAAAACCACCGGCACCGTGACCGTCGCAGCGCCTGCCGATGACGTCTACAAGGACGCCGGCAAAGTCGAAGTCACGATCACGGATGCAACTGGCGGCAATTTCGAGAACCTGGTGCCGAGCACCGTTCCAGCCGTCACCGACGTGACCGATACCGTCGACACCACCACAGTCAAACTGACCGCCACCGAGTCGGCGGCTGAAGGTGGCATCGTCACCTACACCGCCACTGTTGGCGCTCCGGTGACCGGTTCACCCGTTGTGGTGACCCTGGCCAACGGTCAGAACATCACTATCGAAGTGGGTAAAACCACCGGCACCGTAACCACTCCTGCACCGAATGATGCGCTGACCGGTCACGCACCGATCACCAACGCGATCACGGGCGTGAGCGGCGGCAATTACGAAGATCTCGTCGCCGACAAAACCCCGGTCAGCACCACTGTTACTGACACCACTGACACCACCGACCTGACGCTGAGCGCGACAGGCACCGTGGCTGAAGGCGGCCAGATCACCTACACCGCGACCCTGACCAATGCCGCAGGCTCGCCAGTCACGGTGACCCTGTCGAACGGTTCGGTGATCACCATTGAAGCCGGTAAAACCAGCGGTACCGTGACCGTCGCGGCCCCAGCCGATGACGTCTACAAGGACGCCGGCAAAGTCGAAGTGACTATCAAGGACGCCACGGGCGGCGACTTCGAGAACCTCGTTCCGAGCACCGTTCCAGCCGTCACCGACGTCACTGACACCATCGACACCTCGACCGTCAAACTGACCGCGACCGAGACCGCTGCTGAAGGTGGCACCGTCACCTACACCGCAACTGTCGGCGCGCCAGTCACCGGTTCGCCGGTCATCGTGACCCTGGCCAACGGTCAGACCATCACCATCGCCGTCGGCCAAACCACCGGCACCGCGACCGCCACCGCACCGAACGATGCGTTGACCGGCCATGCACCGCTGACCAACTCGATCACCAATGTGACCGGCGGCAATTACGAGAATCTCGTCGCCGACAAAACCCCGGTCAGCACCACCGTGACTGACACTACCGACACCACCAGCCTGACGCTCAGCGCCACCGGCACCGTGGCTGAAGGCGGCTCGATCGTTTACACCGCAACCCTGACCAACCCGGCTGGCACCCCGGTAACCGTGAACCTGTCGAACGGTTCGGTAATCACCATTGAAGCCGGTAAAACCACCGGCACAGTGACCGTTGCTGCACCTGCCGATGACGTCTACAAGGACGCCGGCAAAGTCGAAGTCACTATCAAAGACGCGACTGGCGGCAACTTCGAAAATCTGGTGCCAAGCACCGTTCCAGCCGTGACCGACGTCACTGACACCATCGACACCTCGACGGTGAAACTGACCGCGACCGAAACCGCTGCTGAAGGCGGCACCGTCACTTACACCGCGACTGTTGGCGCGCCAGTGACCGGTTCGCCTGTCGTCGTGACCCTGGCCAATGGTCAAAGCATCACCATCGACGTCGGCAAAACCACCGGCACCGTGTCGACCACCGCTCCGAACGATGTGCTGGCCGGTCACGCTCCGCTGACCAACTCGATCACCAACGTCAGCGGCGGCAACTACGAAAACCTGGTCGCTGACAAAACTCCGGTCAGCACCACCGTGACCGACACCGTCGACACCACCACCGTTTCGCTGACCGCCACCGGCAACGTCAACGAAGGCGGTTCGATCGTCTACACCGCGACGCTGACCAATCCGGCCGGCACGCCGGTAACCGTGACCCTGAGCAACGGTTCGACCATCACCATCGACGCCGGCAAGACCACCGGCACCGTGACCGTTCCGGCGCCAGCCGATGACGTCTACAAAGACGCCGGCAAACTCGAAGTGACCATCAAGGAAACCTCGGGTGGCAATTTCGAAAACCTGGTGGCCAATCCGACGCCAGCGGTGACCAACGTTGCCGACACGATCAACACCACGCACCTGACCCTCAGCGCTGAAAGCTATGTGCTCGAAGGCACGTCGATCACGTACACCGCGACCCTGACCAACGCCGCGCAAACGCCGGTGACCGTCAACCTGAGCAACGGCCAGACCATCACCATCGAGGCCGGTAAAACCAGCGGTTCGGTGACCATCGCCGCACCGAGCGATGACGTCTACAAAGACGTCAGCAAGCTCACCGTGACCATGACCGATGCCACTGGCGGCAACTTCGAGAAGCTCGACGTCAGCAAGACCCCGGTCAGCACCACCGTCAATGACACCATCGACAAAACCACGCTGACCCTCAGCGCCAGCGACACCGTCAGCGAAGGTGGCCAGATCACCTACACCGCGACCCTGAGCAATCCGGCCGGCACTGCCATGACCGTGACCCTGGCCAACGGCGCAGTGATCAACATCGCTGCCGGCGCCACCAGCGGTTCGGTGAACTTCGCTGCGCCTGCCAATACTCCATACATCGACGGCGGCAAGGTACAGACCGCGATCGCCAGCCACAGCGGCGGCAACTTCGAACAGGTCGATGCCAACCGTTCGGCAGTGGTTACCACCGTGACCGACACGGTCGACACCACCAATATCAGCCTCAGCGCCACCGCTTCGGTCGCCGAGGGCGGCTCGATCGTCTACACGGCGAGCCTGACCAACCCGGCAGGCACGGCGATGACCGTGACCCTGAGCAACGGTGCGGTGATCAACATTGCCAAAGGCGCGACCTCTGGCACCGCTACCGTCGCCGCACCGGCCGATGACGTCTACAAGGACGCTGGCAAGGTCGATGCGAGCATCACCAAGACCACCGGCGGCAACTTCGAGAACCTGGTGGTCGACAAAACCCCGGCGGTCACCGACGTGACCGACACCATCGACAACAGCACTGTTTCGCTGACTGCCACCGCCAGCACCAGTGAAGGCGGCGTGGTGGTTTACACCGCTTCCGTCACCGCGCCGGTGACCGGTTCGCCGGTTGTCGTGACCCTGTCCAACGGCCAGACCATCACCATCCCGGTCGGCGCCAGCAGCGGCAGCGTCAACTTCACCGCACCGAACGATGCCCTGGCCGGCGGCAACACGCTGAGTGTGAAAATCGACGGCGCCAGCGGCGGCAATTACGAAAATCTCGTGGCCGACAAGACCCCGGCCGTGACTTCGGTGACCGATACCGTCGACACCACCAACCTGTCGCTGAGTGCGACCGGCACCGTGGCTGAAGGTGGTTCGATTGTTTACACCGCAACGCTGACCAATCCGGCCGGTACGCCAGTCACCGTGACCCTGTCGAACGGTTCGGTGATCACCATCGACGCTGGTAAAACTACCGGTACCGTGACCGTCGCAGCGCCTGCCGATGACGTCTACAAGGACGCCGGCAAAGTCGAAGTCACCATCAAGGATGCAACGGGCGGCAACTTCGAGAACCTGGTGCCGAGCACCACACCAGCAGTGACCGACGTCACTGACACCATCGACACCTCGACGGTGAAACTGACGGCCGACACTACTGTGGCTGAAGGCGGCACTGTCACTTACACCGCTACAGTCGGCGCGCCGGTCACCGGTTCGCCAGTCGTGGTGACCCTGGCCAACGGCCAGAGCATCACCATCGAAGTCGGCAAGACCACTGGCACCGTGACTTTCACTGCGCCGAACGATGCGCTGACCGGTCAGGCGTCGCTGGGTAATTCGATCACTGGTGTCAGCGGCGGCAACTACGAAAACCTGGTGGCCGACAAGACCCCGGTTTCCACCACCGTCACCGACACCGTCGACACCACTGACCTGTCGCTCAGCGCCACCAATTCGGTCGCCGAGGGCGGTTCGATCATCTACACCGCAACCCTGACCAATCCGGCCGGAACGCCGGTGACCGTGACCCTGAGCAACGGCTCGGTGATCACCATTGAAGCGGGCAAGACCACCGGCACCGTCACCGTTGCGGCGCCTGCCGATGACGTCTACAAAGACGCTGGCAAGGTCGAAGTGACGATCAAGGACGCTACGGGCGGCAATTTCGAGAATCTGGTGCCAAGCACCGTTCCAGCCGTGACCGAAGTCACCGACACCATCGATACCTCGACCGTCAAACTGACCGCCACCGAGTCGGCGGCTGAAGGTGGCACCGTCACTTACACCGCCACTGTCGGCGCTCCGGTGACGGGTTCGCCAGTGGTCGTGACACTGGCCAACGGTCAGACCATCACCATCGAAGTCGGTAAAACCTCCGGCACCGCGACTACCACTGCGCCGAACGATGCGCTGAACGGCCACACGCCGTTGACCAATGCGATCACTGACGTGAGCGGCGGTAACTACGAGAATCTGGTCGCCGACAAGACCCCGGTTTCGACCACCGTCACCGACACCGTCGACACCACCAATCTGTCGCTGACCGCAACAGGCACCGTCGCCGAGGGCGGCTCGATTGTTTACACCGCGACCCTGACCAACCCGGCCGGAACGCCTGTGACCGTGACCCTGAGCAACGGCTCGGTGATCAACATCGAGGCGGGCAAAACCACCGGCACCGTGACGGTTCCTGCGCCTGCCGATGACGTCTACAAGGACGCCGGCAAGGTCGAAGTCAGCATCAAGGATGCAACCGGCGGTAACTTCGAGAACCTGGTGCCGAGCACCACCCCAGCGGTAACCGACGTCACTGACACCATCGACACCTCGACGGTCAAACTGACCGCCACCGAGTCTGCGGCTGAAGGTGGCACCGTCACCTACACCGCGACCGTCGGCGCGCCAGTCACCGGTTCGCCGGTTGTCGTGACCTTGGCCAATGGTCAGAACATCACCATCGAAGTGGGTAAAACCACCGGCACCGTGACCACCACCGCACCAAACGATGCGTTGACCGGTCATGCGCCGTTGACCAACGCGATCACCGACGTTTCCGGCGGCAATTACGAAAACCTTGTTGCCGACAAAACCCCGGTCAGCACCACCGTGACCGACACTGTCGACACCACCAACCTGTCGCTGACCGCGACTGGCACCGTGGACGAAGGCGGCCAGATCACTTACACCGCGACCCTGACCAACGCGGCTGGCTCGCCGGTCACCGTGACCCTGAGTAACGGCTCGGTGATTACCATCAAGGCTGGTGAAACCACCGGCACCGTGACCGTCGACGCTCCGAAAGACGACGTCTACAAAGACGCCGGCACCGTTGAAGCGACCATCAAAGGCGCGACCGGTGGCGACTTCGAAAACCTCGTCACCAACACGGCTCCAGCGGTCACCACCGTCAACGACACCATCGACACCTCCACCGTGTCGCTGACTGCCACGGCGAACGTCGCCGAAGGCGAAACCGTGGTCTACACCGCGACCGTGACTGCACCCGTGACGGGCTCGCCGGTTGTCGTGAACCTGTCCAACGGCCAGACCATCACCATCGCCGTCGGTGAAACCACCGGCTCGGTGAACTTCGTTGCACCGAACAGCCCGTTGGCCGGCGGCAGCTCGCTGAGCGTGACCATCGACGGCGCTACCGGTGGCAACTACGAAAAACTCGCGGTCGACGGCAAGTCCGCCGACACCGCGGTTTCAGACACCACCGACACCACCAACCTGAACCTGACCGCGACCGATTCGGTAGCAGAAGGCGGTTCGATCGTTTACACCGCGACCCTGACCAACCCGGCGGGTACGCCGGTAACCGTGACCCTGAGCAACGGTTCGGTAATCACCATCGAGGCCGGCAAAACCACCGGCACCGTAACTGTTCCAGCGCCTGCCGATGACGTCTACAAAGACGCCGGCAAAGTCGAAGTGACGATCAAGGATGCAACCGGCGGCAACTTCGAGAATCTGGTGCCGAGCACCGTGCCGGCCGTGACCAACGTCACCGACACCATCGACACCATCACCGTCAAACTCACCGCGACCGAATCGGCGGCTGAGGGTGGCACCGTTACCTACACCGCCACCGTCGGCGCGCCAGTCACCGGTTCGCCTGTTGTCGTGACCCTGGCTAACGGTCAGACCATCACCATTGGCGTTGGCCAGACCACCGGCACCGCGATCACCACCGCGCCGAACGATGCATTGACCGGCCACGCGCCGATCACCAATGCGATCACCGAAGTGAGTGGTGGTAACTACGAGAATCTGGTCGCCGACAAGACGCCGGTTTCAACCAATGTCACCGACACCGTCGACACCACTAACCTGTCGCTGACGGCGACCGGCACCGTGGCTGAAGGCGGTTCGATCATCTACACCGCAACGCTGACCAACGCGGCGGGCTCGCCAGTCACCGTGACCCTGTCGAACGGCGCCGTGATCACTATCGACGCGGGCAAGACTTCCGGCACTGTCACCGTTCCAGCTCCGGCAGATGACGTTTACAAAGATGCAGGCAAAGTCGAAGCAACCATTTCGACCGCGACCGGCGGCAACTTCGAGAATCTGGTACCGAGCACCGTGCCGGCCGTGACCAATGTCACCGACACCATCGACACCTCGACCGTGAAACTGACGGCCGATACCTCCGTGGCTGAAGGTGGCACCGTCACTTACACCGCGACGGTGGGTGCGCCTGTTACCGGTTCGCCTGTGGTCGTCACCTTGTCAAACGGTCAGACCATCACCATTGGCGTTGGCCAGACCACCGGCACCGCGATCACCACCGCGCCGAACGATGCATTGACCGGCCACGCGCCGATCACCAATGCGATCACCGAAGTGAGTGGTGGTAACTACGAGAATCTGGTCGCCGACAAGACACCGGTTTCAACCAATGTCACCGACACCGTCGACACCACCAACCTGTCGTTGAGCGCCACGGGTTCTGTGGCCGAGGGCGGTTCGATTGTTTACACCGCGACCTTGACCAACGCCGCTGGCTCGCCAGTCACCGTGACCCTGTCGAACGGTGCTGTGATCACCATCGAAGCCGGTAAAACCACCGGCACCGTGTCTGTTCCAGCGCCAGCCGATGACGTCTACAAAGACGCGGGCAAAGTCGAAGCGACGATTTCCACCGCCACCGGCGGCAACTTCGAAAACCTGGTGCCGAGCACTGTGCCGGCCGTGACCGAAGTGACTGACACCATCGACACCTCGACCGTCAAACTGACGGCTGATACGTCGGTCGCTGAAGGCGGCACCGTCACTTACACCGCCACTGTGGGCGCTCCAGTAACCGGTTCGCCGGTCACCGTGACCTTGGCCAACGGCCAGAACATCACCATCGAAGTCGGAAAAACCACGGGCACCGTGACATTCACCGCACCGAACGATGCTTTGACTGGCCACGCTCCGCTGACCAACGCGATCACTAACGTGAGCGGCGGTAACTACGAGAATCTGGTGGCTGACACGTCTCCGGTTTCGACTAACGTCACTGATACCGTCGACACCACTAACCTGTCGCTGACTGCGACCGGCACCGTTGCGGAAGGTGGTTCGATCATCTACACCGCAACGCTGACCAACGCGGCTGGCTCGCCAGTCACCGTGACCCTGTCGAATGGCGCCGTGATCACCATCGACGCCGGCAAAACCACCGGCACCGTGACCGTTCCGGCTCCGGCAGATGACGTCTACAAAGACGCCGGCAAAGTCGAAGCAACGATCTCCACCGCTACCGGTGGCAACTTCGAAAACCTGGTGCCGAGCACTGTGCCGGCCGTGACCGAAGTCACCGATACCATCGACACCTCGACCGTCAAACTGACGGCTGATACGTCGGTCGCTGAAGGCGGCACCGTCACTTACACCGCCACTGTTGGCGCACCAGTAACCGGTTCGCCGGTCACCGTGACCTTGGCCAACGGCCAGAACATCACCATCGAAGTCGGCAAAACCACGGGCACCGTGACCACCACCGCACCGAACGATGCACTGACCGGTCAGGCACCACTGACCAACTCGATCACCGGTGTAACCGGCGGCAATTACGAGAATCTCGTAGCCGACAAGACCCCGGTTTCGACCACGGTCACCGATACCGTCGACACCACCAATCTGTCGCTCAGTGCGACCGGTTCCGTGGCCGAGGGCGGTTCGATTGTCTACACCGCTACTTTGACCAACGCCGCCGGTTCACCAGTGACCGTGACGCTGAGCAACGGCGCCGTGATCACCATCGAGGCCGGTAAAACCACCGGCACCGTCACCGTCGCAGCGCCAGCGGATGACGTATACAAAGATGCAGGCAAAGTCGAAGCAACCATTTCGACCGCGACCGGCGGCAACTTCGAGAATCTGGTACCGAGCACCGTGCCGGCTGTGACCAATGTCACCGACACCATCGACACCACCACTGTGAAACTGACGGCGACAGAGTCGGCAGCTGAAGGTGGCAACGTCACCTACACCGCGACTGTCGGCGCACCAATCACCGGCTCGCCGGTTGTCGTAACCCTGGCCAACGGTCAGACGATCACCATCGGCGTCGGCCAGACCACCGGTACCGCGACCACCACGGCGCCAAACGACGCATTGACTGGTCATGCTCCACTGACCAACGCGATCACTGACGTAACAGGTGGCAACTTCGAAAACCTGGTGGCCGACAAGTCCCCGGTATCGACCAATGTTACCGACACCGTCGACACCACCAATCTGTCACTCAGCGCTACCAATTCGGTTGCTGAAGGTGGTTCGATCGTTTACACCGCGACCCTGACCAACGCCGCTGGTTCGCCAGTGACCGTAACCCTGTCGAACGGCGCCGTGATCACCATCGACGCCGGCAAAACCAGCGGCACCGTAAGCGTTCCGGCCCCGGCTGACGACGTCTACAAAGACGCCGGCACCGTGCAAGCGACCATCAGCACCGCCACCGGTGGCAACTTCGAAAATCTGGTACCGAGCACTCTTCCAGCCGTCACCAGTGTCACCGACACCATCGACACCACCACCGTGAAGTTGACCGCCACTGAGTCGGCGGCTGAAGGCGGCAACGTTATCTACACCGCTACCGTCGGCGCGCCAGTGACTGGCTCGCCGGTTGTGGTAACTCTGTCGAACGGTCAGACCATCACCATCGGTGTTGGCCAGACCACTGGCACCGCGACCACTACCGCACCAAACGATGCGTTGACTGGTCACGCACCGCTGACCAACTCGATCACCAACGTCACGGGCGGTAACTACGAAAACCTCGTGGCCGACAAGACGCCAGTTTCGACTAACGTCACTGACACCGTCGACACCACCAACCTGTCGCTGTCCGCGACTGGCTCCGTGGCCGAAGGTGGCTCGATCGTCTACACCGCGACCCTGACCAACGCCGCTGGCTCGCCAGTCACCGTGACCCTGTCAAACGGCGCCGTGATCACCATCGATGCCGGCAAAACCACCGGCACCGTGACCGTTCCAGCGCCAGCCGACGACGTCTACAAAGACGCCGGCACCGTGCAGGCCACGATCAGCAACGCCACCGGTGGCAACTTCGAAAACCTGGTGCCGAGCACGACGCCAGCAATCACCAGTGTTACCGATACCATCGACACCACCACAGTGAAACTGACCGCGACCGCCACTGCCGCTGAAGGCGGCAATGTCGTTTACACCGCAACCGTCGGCGCGCCAGTGACTGGCTCGCCGGTTGTGGTAACTCTGTCGAACGGTCAGACCATCACCATCGGTGTTGGCCAGACCACTGGCACCGCGACCACTACCGCGCCAAACGACGCATTGACCGGCCACGCACCGCTGACCAACTCGATCACCAACGTCACGGGCGGTAACTACGAAAACCTTGTGGCCGACAAGACGCCAGTTTCGACTAACGTCACTGACACCGTCGACACCACCAACCTGTCGCTGTCCGCGACTGGCTCCGTGGCCGAAGGTGGCTCGATCGTCTACACCGCGACCCTGACCAACGCCGCTGGCTCGCCAGTCACCGTGACCCTGTCCAACGGCGCCGTGATCACCATCGACGCGGGCAAAACCACCGGTACCGTGACCGTTCCAGCCCCGGCCGACGACGTCTACAAAGACGCCGGCACCGTGCAAGCGACCATCAGCACCGCCACCGGTGGCAACTTCGAAAACCTGGTGCCGAGCACTGTTCCCGCCGTCACCAGCGTCACCGATACCATCGACACCACCACCGTGAAACTGACGGCTACCGAGTCGGCGGCTGAAGGCGGCAATGTTGTCTACACCGCTACTGTAGGCGCGCCGGTTACCGGCTCGCCGGTTGTCGTGACCCTGGCCAACGGTCAGACCATCACCATTGGCGTCGGCCAGACCACCGGCACCGCGACCACCACCGCACCGAACGATGCGTTGACCGGTCATGCGCCGCTGACCAACTCGATCACCAATGTGACGGGCGGCAACTACGAGAACCTCGTGGCCGACAAAACCCCGGTCAGCACCAACGTGACCGACACCGTCGACACCACCAACCTGTCGCTCAGTGCGACCGGCTCCGTAGCCGAGGGCGGTTCGATCGTCTACACCGCAACCTTGACCAACGCCGCTGGCTCGCCAGTGACCGTCACCCTGTCGAACGGCGCCGTGATCACCATCGATGCCGGTAAAACCACTGGCACCGTGACCGTTCCTGCACCAGCGGACGACGTCTACAAGGACGCCGGCACCGTGCAGGCGACCATCAGCACCGCCACCGGTGGCAATTTCGAAAACCTGGCGCCGAGCACGACGCCGGCTATCACCAGCGTCACCGACACCATCGACACCACCACTGTGAAGCTGACGGCAACGGCCACTGCGGCAGAGGGCGGCAACGTCGTGTACACCGCGACCGTCGGCGCGCCAGTCACCGGTTCGCCGGTTGTCGTGACCCTGGCCAACGGTCAAACCATCACCATCGGCGTCGGCCAGACCACCGGCACCGCGACCACCACCGCACCGAACGATGCGTTGACCGGTCATGCACCGCTGACCAACGCGATCACCAACGTGACCGGTGGTAACTACGAAAATCTGATCGCAGACAAAACCCCGGTCAGCACCACTGTGACCGACACCGTCGACACCACCAACCTGTCGCTGTCCGCAACCGGCACCGTGGCCGAGGGTGGCCAGATCACCTACACCGCGACCCTGACCAACGCCGCTGGCTCGCCAGTCACCGTAACCCTGAGCAACGGCTCGGTGATCACCATCGACGCCGGCAAAACCACTGGCACCGTGACCGTTCCAGCGCCAGCCGATGACGTCTACAAAGACGCCGGCAACGTCCAGGCCACGATCAAAACCGCCACGGGTGGCAGCTTCGAAAACCTGGTGACCAGCACCACGCCAGCCGTGACCAGCGTCACCGACACCATCGATACCACCACGGTGAAACTGACCGCGACCGGCACAGCGGCTGAAGGCGGCAACGTCGTCTACACCGCCACCGTCGGCGCAGCCGTGACTGGCGCGCCTGTTGTCGTGACCCTGGCCAACGGTCAGACCATCACCATCGACATCGGCAAAACCACCGGCACCGTGACCACCACCGCACCGAACGATGCGTTGACCGGTCACGCCCCGCTTACCAACTCGATCAGCAACGTCACGGGCGGCAACTACGAGAATCTCGTCGCCGACAAAACCCCGGTCAGCACCACCGTGACCGACACCATCGACACCACCAACCTGACGCTGTCCGCGACCGGCACCGTGGCCGAAGGTGGCCAGATCACCTACACCGCGACCCTGACCAACGCCGCTGGCTCGCCAGTCACGGTGACCCTGAGCAATGGCTCGGTGATCACCATCGAGGCTGGTAAAACCACTGGCACCGTGACCGTCCCGGCTCCGGCCGATGATGTCTACAAAGACGCCGGCAATGTACAGGCAAGCATTACCGGCACCAGCGGCGGCGGCTTCGAAAATCTGGTGACCAGCAATACACCAGCTGTTACGAGCGTCACCGACACGATCGACACCACCACGGTCAGCATCACCGGCAGCAGCTCGGTGACCGAAGGCCAGACTGCCAGCTACACGGTCAGCCTGAATCACCCTGCGCAAACCGAAGTGACCCTGAAAATCGTCTACAGCGGCACCGCCGCCGACGGTTCGGACTTCACCGGTGTGTACACCGTGAAGATCCCGGCAGGTGCGAGCAGCGCGCAGTTCAACGTTGCGACCATCGATGACAAGATCACCGAAGGCACCGAGAACTTCGTGGTCAAGATCGATTCCGCCACCGGCGGCAACTTCGAGAACCTCGCGGTCAGCAGCACCAACGGCAGCGTCAGCACGTCGATTATCGACAACGATGCGCCGCCGGTCATCGACCTGGATGCCAACAATTCCAGCGGCGCCACCGGTGCCGACTACAAGGTGACTTTCACCGAAAACACTCCGGGCGCGGGCGTGTCGATTGCCGACACCGATATCAAGATCACCGACCCGGACAGCACCATGCTGACCGGCGCCACTGTAGTGCTGACCAACCGTCAGGACGGCGATGCGCTGAACCTGGGCAACAGCGTCAACGGCATCACCATCAATGCCAACAGCACCAACGGCACCGTGACCCTGACCTTGTCGGGCAACGCGACGCTGGCCGACTACATGCAGGCGATCAAGAACATCAGCTTCACCAACAGCAGTGAAGATCCGAGCACCGTGCCGCGCATCATCACCGTGACGGTGACCGATGGCGGCAACTACTCCAACACCGCGACCACCACGGTCAACGTGGTGGCGGTCAACGACGCGCCGGTTGCTGCACCGAGCAATGTCACCGGCACCGAAGACACGCCGCTGGTGCTCGGCTGGTCGACTTTCGGTGTGACCGACGTCGACAGCCCGGCCAGCAGCCTGGGTATCAAAATCACCCAGCTGCCGGGCGAAGGCAAACTGCAGTACCTGGACGGTTCGACCTGGAAAGACGTCGCCAACAACCAGACCTTCAGCAAGGCTGACATCGACGCGGGCAAGCTGCGCTTCCTGCCGGATGCCAACGAGTCGGGCGTCAACGGTTACGGCGGCACCGGCCTGGGCAACAATCAGGCGGATTACGCACAGATCAAGTTCCAGCCAACCGACGGCCAACTGCTGGGCAACACCGGCACCGTGAAGATCGACATCACGCCAGTGGCGGATGCGCCGACCGTGGGCGTGGCCGACAACAGCGTGAAGTCCACCGGCCTGATCAAGGAAGTCTGGACCGGCCTCTCGGGCCTGGGCACCAACGGCAATGGCGCGGATTCGACCACGTTGAAAAACGTTATCGACGGCGCCGGTACGCCGAACAGCAGCACTAACGTGAACAACGTCCAGTCTGACGGCAGCGTGACCGCCGGTACGGCGTCGAAGACTTCCGGCCTGATCTACCTGGAAGCCGGCAAGACCTACACCTTCAGCGGCATCGGCGATGACAGCCTGTTGGTCACCATCGGTGGCAAGAATGTGGCCTCGACCACGTGGGGCGTGGGCGGCAACCTCAACGGTTCGTTCACCCCGACCACCAGCGGTTACTACACCCTGGACATCTACCACCACAACCAGAGTGGCCCGGGCAGCTACGACGTCAACCTGTCGGTCAACGGCAGCACGCCGATCGACCTGAGCAGCACCGGCGTACCGATCTACACCGGCGTGAAGGATCTGGTGAATTCGGGCGTGACCGTCTCCGATCTGCACGGCACTAACGGCGAAGGCTATTACGACGGCTACAAACTCAACACCGGCGCCGAAGGCACCACAGTGAAACTGTCGGCGATCACCACCGCACTGACTGACACCGACGGCTCGGAAACCCTGAGCGTGAAGATCAGCGGTGCACCAGTCGGCTCGGTGCTCAGCGATGGCGCGGGTCACACCTTCACCGTCACCGCCAGCAGCGGCGACGCCAACGTCACTGGCTGGAACCTCGGCAGCCTGACCGTGACCCCACCGCCGTACTACAACGGCCAGTTCAACCTGACCGTGACCTCGACCTCCACCGAAATGGTCGGCGGTTCGGCCAGCAGCACCGCGACCATTCCGGTCACCGTGGTGCCGGCGGTCTACAACGCCATCGTCGCGACTTCGGGTGACGACACCTTCAGCGGCACCGATGGCAACGACATCATGGTCGCCGACATCGGTGGTCTGACCGTGGTGCCGGGCACCAACTACAACATCGCGTTCATGGTCGATAGCTCCGGCAGTATGAGCAGTTCGTCGATCAGCGCAGCCAAGGACTCGCTGACGTCGGTGTTCAACACCCTCAAGCAGAGCCTGGGCGGCAGCAACTCGGGCACGGTGAACATCTTCCTGGTGGACTTCGATACCCAGGTCAACAAATCGGTGTCGGTGAACCTCAACGATCCGAATGCGCTGACGCAGCTCAAAGCGGTGCTGGACTCGATGAGTTCCGGCGGCGGCACCAACTACGAGGACGTGTTCAAAACCACGGCCAACTGGTTCCAGAGCGCCGACGCTGTGGCCAACACCGGGGCGAAGAACCTCACGTACTTCATCACCGATGGCCAGCCGACCTACTACCAGAGCGGCGAGCAGACCAACCCGACGCTGTACGGCAGCGTGAAGTTCGATAGCGTAGTGACCACCAGCAATTACAAGCTGGGCGACACCTTCAGCACCTATATCGACAACACGCATTACCTGAGCATCAACGCCAGCGGAATTGCCCAGTTGCAGACCTACACGGCCCGTTATGGCTGGAGCACTACCAATCTGGGTACCGTTCACGCGCAGGGCGATGGCACTTACGAGCTGTCGAGCCTGGCGGGCAGCGGCAGCAGCACCACCTCGACCACCACCGACAACTCGACCAGCAGTTTCGCGTTGCTCAGCGGCCTGTCCAACGTTGAAGCCATCGGCCTCAATAGCGGCGTCAGCCTCAACGACCTGAAGCCTTACGATTCGGACAAAACGCCACAAACCAACATCGATCCGAAGGATCTGGCCAACTCGATCATTGGCCACACCGAAGCGACGCTGCCGGGCAACGACACCGTCAGCGGTGGCGACGGCAACGACATCCTGTTCGGCGACCTGGTGAGCTTCAACGGCATTGCCGGTGAGGGTTATCAGGCGATGCAGGCGTTCGTCGCGCAGCAGACCGGCGTCGACGTCAGCAAAGTCACCACCAGCAACGTGCACCAGTACATCACCGAGCACTATCAGGCGTTCGATGTGTCCGGCGCGCACGACGGTAACGACACGCTGTTGGGTGGTGCGGGCAATGACATCCTCTTCGGCTCGGGCGGCAACGACCTGCTCGATGGCGGCAAGGGTAATGACATCCTGCTCGGCGGCACCGGCAACGACACGCTGATCGGCGGTCAGGGTAATGACATCCTCATCGGCGGTTCGGGTGCCGACACCTTCGTCTGGAAGGCGGGCGACACCGGCAACGACGTGATCAAGGACTTCAAGGCCGCCGACGGTGACCGTATCGATCTGCGCGATTTGCTGCAGGGCGAGACCGGCAGCACCATCGACAACTTCCTGAAGATCACCACGGTCGACGGCACGTCGTCGCTGCAAGTCAGCTCGGCGGGCAAGTTCAACTCCGGCGACGCTGCTGCGGCCACCCCGGATGTGACGATCAAACTGGAAGGCAACAACTGGTCGAGCGCCAACATTCACAACCTGATTGCCGGCAGCGACCCGACCATCAAAGTCGACCACAACAACAGCTGATACATGAACAAAAACGGCCGCCCTTCTGGGGCGGCCGTCACGTTTGCGCCTACCGCGACGGTGACGATTACGTCGCCGCACCGCATACTCGCGCGCAGTTGGCTATGCTGCTGACAGCATGACGCTGGTTCATTTCCGAGGGATGCTCAATGTTTTACGTGCAACGCGATGCGCAAGGTCTGTTGATTCGCGTGGAAGCCGCGGCCTACGCCGAGGCCACGGAAACGCTGCCGGCCGACAGCCATGAAATCCAGGCCTGGTTCGCCAATGAAGTGGTGGAAACCAGCCTCAAACAGCTCAAGCAGAGCGACTTTGAAATGATTCGGGTCCTCGACGACCTGATTCAGGTGCTGACCCAGAAAGGCGTGATACGCGTCACCGACCTGCCACCGGCGGCTCAGGCCAAACTGATGGACCGGACCCAGGCGCGTGAGGCGTTGGGCGGACTGAGTCAGCTGATCGATGAGGATGAGGGCGGGTTGATCTGATTTCTTCGGATCAAAGGCCGACCCTCACCCCAGCCCTCTCCCGGAGGGAGAGGGAGCCGACCGAGGTGTCTGGCGTCATACATCGACCTGAGAAATCGAGTCGATTATGGATTCAGCGCAAATCGCTCACGTCGGCGTATTGCGTCAATATCCCACGGTCAGTCCCCTCTCCCTCTGGGAGAGGGCTAGGGTGAGGGTTGCTTTGGTGATGACTCACCGCCAAGGCTTCGGCTCACCCAACAACTGACCCTGAACCCCATACAAGCCCATCTCGCGAATCACCGACAACTCGCCTTCCGTCTCGACCCGCTCGGCAATCAGCGGCAAATCAATGCTGTGCGCCGCACGCTGGATCGCTTCGATAAACAAGCGTTTGTCACTCTCCTGATCGATCGCACGAATGTAGCTGCCATCGATCTTCAAGTACGCCAGCCCCAGCCGCGCCAGGTTGCCGATCATGCTGAAGCGCCCACCAAAGCGCTGCAGGCTAAGCGAAAAGCCGAGTTCACGCAGACGCCGGGTCAACTGCTCCAGCACGGCTTGCTCCGGCAATTGTTCCTCACCGATTTCCAGAGTCAGGCGCGCGCCAAGATTGGAATGCGCGCGCAGAATCTCGAAAATTTTATTCAGCGCCTGCGGATCAGCCAGGGTCGCCGAGGACAGGTTCAGCGCCAGCGAATCCTCATGCTCTTTCATCTGCTCGAGCACGCGCTCGAGCATCAGCCGATCCAGGCGCGCGGTCCAGCCGAAGCGCTCCAGCCACGGCAGGAAGCGCCCGGCCGGAATGGTCTGGCCCTGATCATCGAGCAAGCGCGAAAGCACTTTGTAATGCAGCACCAGTTGCGTGTCGGCGGCAGCCACCACCGGTTGGAAATACAGCTCGAAACGCTGCTGACTCAAGGCCTGATCAAGCAAGCGGTGCCAGGCGTGGTGATCGTCGCCGACATCCGCCGTCAGGCTCTGATCGATGCAGGCCCAGTTCTGCTCGCCCTGCCCTTCGGCTTGCGCCAGCGCCTGATCGCCGAGCGTCAGCACCTGTTGTGGCGAATCGCCGTGGGTGAATGGCGCCAGACCGATCGACGCCACGGCCGCGACGTCGGTAGCGCCGGTGGCGTGCAAACTGCTCAAGGCATTGTCGAGATTCTGCGCCAGTTGCAGCGCTTCCTCGCGGACCAGTCCCGGCGCCAGTACGGCGAATTCACCGCCACGAATACGGGTGACGAGGTTCTGCGTTTCCGGGTACTTGGCACACTCGCGGGACAACTGTTCGCCGACCGCTTTAAGAAATTCATCGGTGCGCTGACCGCCCAGACGCTGGTTGAGCCCGGCCAGATCCTTGACCCGCAACAGCAGCAGATAACCGGAGCTGGCCTGCTCCGGGTTGCTCACCCGGTTGTTCAACTGCATCTCGAAATAACGCCGGTTGGCCAACCCCGTGAGGTTGTCCTGATAGGACTCGGCGCGCAGTTTTTCACTGCGCTCGGCCTGCTCCTGGAATAGCGCCTTGAGCTTTTCGACCATCTGGTTCATCGCCTGCACCACGCGACGCAACTCGGGCGTGCGCGGCAGATCCGGCAAGCTGAGGAATTCACGACGGGCGATGGCGTGGGATTGCTTGACCATATAATCCAGCGGCTTCAACTGCCGGCGCAGCAACAGCGCGCCGAGCACCGCACTCACTGCGCCGCAGATCAACAGCCAGCCAAGGCTGCCCAACGCGCTCTGCCACAGTTTGGCCACGGCGAACATCGGATGGCTGACCACCTCGACCCGCGCCGCCTGCTCCCAGCCACGGCTGACCAGCGCATCGCCACCGGCCGGCTCCAGGCCAATCAGTTTGACGAACCAGTCCGGCACGTTAGTGACGGCCGGAATGCCGCTGCGCTCGACAATCGTCTGATCGGTCTTCAGATCGACCACGCGGATGCTCGCGTAATAACCGCTGTCGAAAATCGAGCTGACCAGCAACTCGACCATCGCCGGGTCGTCGATATTCGGTGTCAGCGACAAGGCCAGCGCCGTCGCGGCGTCCTGGGCGTGGGAGCGCAACTGATTGACGTACTGGGTGCGCGAGCTCTCCAGACTGACCATGAAGCTGCCGGTGAAGGCGACCACCAGGAACAGACAGATAGCGATCAACAGCTGTTTGAACAAAGACATCTGAGCGCGTGCTCCTAGTTAGTCGTCTCGACCGGGAAACCTTCGGCCTGCATTTTCTTCAAGACATCCTGCCAGCGTGACAGGCGTTTGGTATCACCGACCTTCTTGTTGCCCTTGGCCCCCGGCAAATACAGACCTTCGGCATTGAAAGAGTAGACCGGCAGCAAATCGGTTCGCTGCGACGCCGGCTGGATCGGGTCGATCAGGCTGTCGAGCACCAACGGCATGGCATCGGGGGTGGCATAGTAAGTCAGGACCATGTGCGCGCGGTTCTGGCGCAACGCTTTGACATAGGTGATGCGCAGCTTGTCACTGGAAACCCCGAGGTGGCGCAGACTGAAATACTTGGCGATCGCGTAGTCTTCGCAGTCACCGGCGCCCTTCCACAGCGCTTCGATGGGGGTTTCCCAATAATCGACCTCGTGCCACAGGTCGATGTCTTCGACGTAGCGCACCTGTTTGTTAAAGAACAGGTTCACCACTTTGAGCTTTTCCATTTCGCTGACCTGTTTCTGCGTGGCCAACAGGTTCTGCCAGGCATCGATACGCTGCTGGCCGGCGCCCAGTGGCCCGTAAAGTGCCGTGGCTTTGCGGCTGATCGCGGAAAAATCCCAATCGGCATGCAGGCCGCCCAGCATCATGCCGGCCAGCAACAATGCGCAGCCTAGCCAGCGCAGCGTCCGAGGGATCACGAAACGTACCGCCACAGCAGGTTTCCAGAGGGCAGGAAGGAAAGCGTTTGATGGTGAAGCTTAGCCCGGCAAAAAACAATGGCACCATGAGATCATCTGCGGCACGCTAAACTTCAGTTGCCAGCGCAATGTTTTACAAGGTTTGACAACCTGTAGAGCAATCACTAGTGTCATTTGGATCCAAATCAGGCCGACATACAGGGTGCGTAGTCGTGACACAGAAGCCCAAACCGCTGCACAGCATTAAAGTCGACGGACCGATTCCTGCGCATCTGGCCCGTTCAGTGATCGAAGAAACCCTGCGCTCGGCAATCCTCGATGGGCGCCTGCCCTGCGGCACCGCCCTGCGTCAGCAGGATCTGGCCGATCTGTTCGGCGTCAGCCGCATGCCGGTGCGCGAAGCCCTGCGCCAGCTCGAAGCCCAGGAACTGCTCAGCGTTACTGCGCATAAAGGCGCAGTGGTTGCGCCGTTGATTCAGGGCGATGCCACTGAAACCTACGAGTTGCGCATCCTGCTCGAATCCGAAGCCATGCGGCAGTCGGTTCCGCTGTTGACCGCTGCCGATCACGCACGCGCGGCGGCTTACATCGATGAGCTGGAGGCGCAACACGACTACACGGAAATCGGCCGGCTCAACCGTCTGTTCCACATGGCCCTGTACAGCAAAGCGCCCAACAAACGCTTGCTGCGGCTGGTCGAAGACGGACTCAACGAAGAGGAACGCTTCCTGCGTTTCAACCTTGAGGCCATGGGTCTGGGCAAATTGTCCCAGGACGATCACCGGGCGATGCTGCAAGCGGTGCAGGATCGCGACACCGACCGGTCGATCAAACTCCTTGAGCAACACCTCAATCGGGGCGTCGAGGTGATTACCCGCTATCTCGCCACCCCCGCCGCACAAAGCCGCCAAGCCGCGCGCTGAACGCGTAGCTGCCCGCGAATCACCCGCTTACAAATCCCCAAGCGATCTGCCAGCCCTCGGGTGGGCGGATCCGCGTGCCCGCTCTAACCTCCCTGCGCCGCTGAGTCCGAAATTGCACCTTGCCGGTGACGAATCGGTAATAGCCGTGGCGGTCATTTACCCGCACTCTTGAACGGCCAACCCCATAAAGAACGGGCGACGCGCCGTCCTGACGGCGCAGTCCCCGCACCAGGAACCTACGGAAGGAGCCTTGCCACGGGAAAAAGGAAGTCATGGCGCGGGGTCACGGCCAACTTCCGCCCTTTTAAATCATTCAACTCTTATTACTGGAAAGTTGCTTCGAGTGAGGCATTCACTCTTGTCGATCAATTTTGGCCGTTATTCGCCGAAAGGAGCTTCTACGCCCAAATAAAACTTCCGCCAGAAATTTTATCGGTATTACTCAACTTCAAAAAACAGCCAACTTAAAATAATTGAAAATATACTTGTTAAACACTTTGGCGGTGTATTAGTTTTTCCCCGCCAAGTGTGAACTTCACCGTTCACTTCGGCAGCGGCCCAATGCCTGCGGCACAGCAGCAGCGCTTTATGGGCAGGCATGTCAGCGCTATATCAGCGCCGTACTTATCTTGCAGAAAGAAAGGCTGTCGTTCGCCGAAAAAACCAGCAAGTCGTCGTTTCATTGTTTGCGCAGTTGCCAGAACAGTTCCATTCAACATCAACGATAAAGGACATCATGATGCCCAATAAGAACCAACTCGCCCTGAAAAAAGCCGAACTTAGCATTCACCCGATCTTTTCCGAGATCACTTCGTTATCGGTGTTGCAACGTTTCATGGAAACCCACGTATTTGCCGTGTGGGATTTCATGTCGCTGACCAAACGCCTGCAGCAGGAGCTGACCTGCACGCGGTTGCCGTGGTTGCCGCCGCGCGATCCTCACGCCGCCCGGTTGATCAACGAGATCGTTCTCGGCGAAGAATCGGACGATCGTCTGACCGAAGGGCATTACAGCCATTTCGAGTTGTACCTGGATGCCATGCGCGAAATCGGCGCGAATACCACCGCCGTGGAGCGCTTTGTCGCGCTGCAACAGGAAGGTGTGAGCTATGACGTCGCGCTGCAAAGCGTCGAGGTTGATCCGGCCGCCGCGCAGTTTGTCCGCGACACCTTGCGTACCGCCCTGCATGCACCGGGACACAGTGTGGCGGCGGCGTTTCTGCATGGCCGCGAGAGCGTGATCCCGACCATGTTCCAGCGCATCCTCGACGACTGGGGCATCGGTATCGAGCAGGCGCCGACCTTCCGCTATTACCTGGAACGCCACATCGAAGTCGACTCCGAAGACCACGGCCCGGCGGCGGAGCACCTTCTCGAGCGTCTGGTCGCCGGCGATCCGCAGCGCCAGGCCGAGGTCTACGCCAGCGCCATCGCCGCCGTGGAAAGCCGTATCGCCTTGTGGGACGGCCTGCGCCTGAGCATGCGCGAACCATTGGCGGAGGTGGCCCAATGAATGCCGCCGACTATCAATCGTTTGCCGATGCCTGGGAAAACCGCGCGACCATCCGCACTCGCCCGCGACGCGTGCTCGAAGACGACGAGCGGCTGATCTACCCGCTCAGCCGCCAACCACTGGTGCTCAGCGAAACTTTCCTGCGCGAGTGTCCGCAGCAGCGTGATTTTGCCTTGGTGCAGACGTTGTACAAATTCATCAACGATGTGGTGATTTTCGAGACCGAGATCGTCGATAAAACCGCGCGCAGCATCGCCAAGAATCGCTTCGCCGTGGCCTTCCCGTTTGCCTGTCGTTACGACGCGATGACTGTGGTGGTCGACGAGGATTACCACGCGCTGGTGGCGATGGATTTCATGCAGCAAACGGTGGCGATGACCGGTATCGAACCGATTCAGTTGCCCGATGAAATCGAACTGAGCCGGGCCATTCCTGCTGCCGTAGCGTTGGCGCCCGAGCACCTGCGCAGCGCGGTGGAACTGGTTTGCGTGGCCATCGCCGAAAATACCGTGACCGGTGATGTGGCGGCGTTCGCCCGCGACGACACGGTCAAGCCGTCGATCAAAGGCCTGATGGCCGATCACCTGCTCGATGAAGGTCGTCATTCGAGCTTCTGGGCGCGGATGGTGCGCATCTATTGGCACACCGCCAGCGTGGCGGATCGCGAAACCATCGCGCAAATCCTGCCGGTGTTCATCGGCCATTACCTGACCAACGACATCCAGAAAACCTTCGACCTGCGCCTGATTGACGCACTGCGTGTCAGCGAGGCCACACGGCGCTCGCTCAGGGACGAGATGGCCGGACTGGCGTTCCCGATCAATCGCCACCACCCGCTGGTGGGCAACATCGTCAAGTTCTTCCACAACAGCTCGCTGCTCGACACGCCCTGCGTGCAGCACGCCTTGCGTGACTACCTGGTTTGATGAGGAGGTCGACATGAAACGTCTCGACATTTTGCTGATTGGCGCCAGCCAGGCCATGACCGACCTGGCGCAGGAACTGGAACAACACGGGCACTCATTGCAGCGCAGCGGCGTGGCGGCATCGACGATGGATCTGATCATCGATGACGGCTTCATTGGCGCTGGCGACTTCTGCGCCATCCCGCATCTGCATCTGCGTTTGGGTGTTGGCGTGCAGAGCCTTGGCGGCTTGCCGTCACTCGATCTGCTGTGTTTCCTCGGCTCCACACTGATCAGTCGTGTACCGATTGCCGATGAGCCGTCCGGCAACGGTCAGGCCCTGCGGCAACGGGTGCTGATGCAGGTGGTGGACGAAGTGGCGTTGCTGGTCAGCCGCTTCTCCCGTGACGCTGAGTATCTTCAGCAGGCCGGATCTGTGCGTGCGCCGGATTTCGAGCGGATGGAAAACCTGCTGTTTCTCGACAGCCTGGCATACGTCCATCGCCTCAATGACACCGCGAATGCGGCGCTGCTGAAACTGGCGCAGGTTCCGGTCATCGAGCGCCTGCAACAGAGCTTGATCCACCATGCCGAACGGCCGGCGCTGCACCTCGCCGAACAGTCGCTCAGCTACCAGCAACTGCACACCCACAGTCGTGCGATTCAACAGCGCTTGCTGCCTTTGCTCGAGCAACATCCGCAACCGTGGGTGGTCGGTATCTGCCTACCGAAAAGCCCAGAGCTGTTTGCCTCGATTCTGGCGATCCTCGGCAGCGGCGCGGTATACCTGCCGCTGGAGCCGAGCCATCCGTTGCAGCGCCAGCAATACATTCTGCAAAACGCTGGTGCGTTGCTGTTGCTGCATGACGGCGAGCATCCACTCAGCACAACCATTGCGGGGCTGGATGTCAGCTGTATCGACAGTGCTGACGCGGATCTCAGCCAACCGCTGATGCACCAGCGACCCAAACTTGAGGCGCCCTGCATGGCGCTTTACACCTCGGGCACGACCGGGCATCCGAAGGGTGTATTGCTCAGTCAGGCCAACCTTGCGCACTTCACCGCGTGGTACGCCGATTACGTGCAGTTGCAGGCCGAAAGTCGGGTCTTGCAGTTCTCTTCGCTGAGTTTCGATTCGTCACTGATCGATATCTTCCCGACGCTGCTTGAAGGCGCCGAACTGGTGGTGCCCGACGACACCCAACGGCGTGACCCGCTGCAACTGATCGCGCTGATCCGCCGCCGGCAACTGACCCATGCGTTCCTGCCGCCGGCGCTGTTGAGCATCCTGCCGCTGGAGCAACTGGAAGGCGTGCAAGTGATGACCGGCGGCGATGTCTGCGAGCCGTTCGTCATCGAGCAACTGACCCGTCAGGGCACGCTGCACAACCTTTACGGCCCGACCGAAGCCACGGTGCTGATCACTGCGCGTGAGCTGATACCCGGTGACAGCAACCGCAGCCTCGGCGCGCCGATCGCCAACAGCCAGGTGCTGATTCTAGATGACGATTTGCAACCGGTGCCGCAGAACACCGTCGGCGAATTGTTCATCGTCGGCCCCGGCGTCTGCCTCGGTTATCTGAACAATCCACAGCAGACCGCCGAGCGTTATCTGACCTTGAATCTGCCGGACGGGCAGACGCTGCGCGCCTACCGCAGCGGCGACATGGCCAAGTGGGGCGAGCACGGAATCGAGCTGTGCGGACGTCGCGACAATCAGGTGAAGATCCGTGGTTTTCGGGTCGAGCCGGAAGAGATCGAGCGCTGCCTGCGCGAGAGCCAGTTGTACCGGCAAGTGGCAGTGGTGATCGACAGTCAGCGGCGCATTCTGGCCTTCCTCGCCCAGCCGCAATCAGACACCGCGCGCGACGCATTGAAGGCCCACGCCCGACAGTTTTTGCCGGACTACATGCAACCCATGGCGTGGACCGAGCTGCCGAACATGCCGTTCGCCAGCAACGGCAAGGTCGACCGCAAAGCGCTACTGGAACTGCCGGTGAACGTGCAGGACAGCGGGCCGAAATGTCTGCCGGCTAATGCTGATGAAGCACTGCTGCTGGAGATCTGGGCGGAATTGCTGGAGTTGCCGACCAGTGACATTTCCACCGACGAAAGCTTCTTCAATCTCGGTGGCCATTCGATTCTGCTGTCGCGGATGTTGCTGCGTTTGCGTGAGGAATTCGGTCGTAGCATTTCGATCAATCGCTTCATCGAACTGCCGACCATCATCAAACTCGCAACGCTGGTGCGCGGCACCGATGACAACGCGGTGCTCAGCGCCCAGGCCATGGCCGACGCCGAACGTGCACTGGCCATCGAACCGCTGCCGATCAGCAGCATGGGCGATGTGCACAAGGTCATCGTTACTGGCGCCAACAGCTTTGTCGGTGTGCACATCGTCGAGGCGCTGCTCGGTTGGGGCGCCAGCGAAGTCGCGTGTATGGTGCGTGATGGCGGCGGGCAAACGGCGGCGCAGCGCTTTGCCGAGTCACTGCGGGAAAACCGTCTGGAGCATCTGGATTTGAGTCGGGTGCGGGTTTACGCGGCAGACATTACGCGTCCGCAGCTGGGCTTGAACGACGAAGATTATCAACGTCTGGATCGTGAGTTCGGCGCGTTGGTGCACAACGCCGCGAACGTCAATCACGTGCTTGATTACGAGTCGCTGGCGGCGGACAACGTCGAGCCGATTTTCGCGCTGCTACGCCTGTGCGAAGGGCAGAGCAAAAAGGTTTTCAATTTCGTCTCGACGCTGTCGGCTTCAAGCACGGTCGATGATGCGGGACGGGTGCTGGAACTGCCCGCCGCGCTGACGCCACCGATCTACATTCGCAACGGCTACAACCTGTCGAAATGGGTCGCTGAACGCATCCTTGAACGGGCGCGCGAACGGGGCGTTCGGGTCAATCTGTATCGCCCCGGCAACATTAGCTTCAACAGCTTGAGCGGCGTTTGTCAGCCGCACAAAAACCGCTTGATGCTGATGCTCAAAGGCTCGATCCAGCTCGGCCAGGTGCCGGCCTTCGCGCTGAATTTCGACCTGATGCCGGTGGACTTTCTCGCCCGTTTCATCGCCTTCCACGCCAGCCGTTATGCGCCCGAGCGGGCGGTGTTCAACCTGCACAACCCCGAGCCGCTGAGCTGGGACGCCTACGTCGCTTCGTTCCGCGAAACCGGCAGCGAGTTCGCGCTGGTCAGCGTCGCCGACTGGCAGCAGCAACTGGGCCGGGTCGATGCCGACAACGCGCTGTTCGGCGTGCTCGGTTTCTACCTCAACGGTTTTGAAGAAGACATCGGCGACATCTCTCTGATCGGCCACGCCAACGCTGAAGCCGGCGTGCAGCAAATGGGCGCGCATTACCCGCCGAAATCCCCGGCGCTGCTGCGTCGCGGCTGCGACTACCTGAAACAAATCAACTTCATCTGAAGCAATAAAAAAGGAGCAATACCATGAGCAATCTGCAACCCGACACCCTGATCAAAAACCCCCATGGCTGCCACGTTGTGTCATCGGTAGAAGTGCCGGCGGACGCCGCACAGGTCTGGGCGGTGGTGGGCAACTTCGCCGGTTTCGACCGTTTCATTCCGGCGCTGTCGCACATCGAAACAATCGGCGAGGGCGTGTCCTCGCTGCGCAAGAAATGTTTCAAGGACGGCAACGTGGTGGTTGAACAACTCAACTCCCGCGATGAACACGCGCGGAGCATGACCTGGACGACGATTTACAACACGCTAGGGGTGGCGAATCTGTGGGCGGCGATGAATGTGGAAGCGCTGGGCGCAGGCAAGTCCCGGGCGACGTGGACGATCATTGCCGAGCCGGCTTCGGGGGGAGAAGAAGCGCTGCCGGGGTTCAAGGATTTTGTGCAGGGGTTTGCGGATGATGCGATGGGGAATGTGCTGAGGCTGTTTGTTTAAGGCCTGAGTTCGGCGGTGAGTTCTAGACCGCTATCGCGAGCAGGCTCACTCCTACAGTTGATCGGGTTCCTTCAGATGGAACCCGGTTTAATTTGTAGGAGTGAGCCTGCTCGCGATGAACGATAACGCGGTCTGACTTGTGGTCAGATCTTGAAGCTGTCGACCAACTGCTTCAGGCGATTAGCCTGCTGCGACAACGCATCACAATCCTTCAACGTTTCATTGAGGTTAGCCACGCTCTGCTGGTTCAACAGGTTGATCTGGTTAACGTCGACGTTGAGGGTTTCGACCACGGCGGTCTGCTCTTCAGTGGCCGCTGCCACCGACTGGTTCATGCCGTCGATTTCACCGATGCGCTGGGTCACGCTGACCAGACGCAAACCGGCCTGGTTGGCCACTTCAACGCTCTGCTCGCTGGACGCCTGACTGGCGTTCATGGTGGTCACCGCTTCACGCGAACCGACCTGTAGCGAAGTGATCATCTTGTGGATCTCTTCCGCCGACTCCTGGGTGCGGTGAGCGAGGTTACGCACTTCGTCCGCCACCACCGCAAAACCACGCCCGGCTTCACCGGCACGTGCCGCTTCGATCGCAGCGTTGAGTGCCAGCAGGTTGGTCTGTTGCGAAATGCCTTTGATCACATCGAGGATGTGACCGATGTTGTCGGTGCTGGCATTGAGGGTTTCGATCTGCGTGCACGACAGGCTGATCTTCTGCGACAGTTCGGTCATCGCTTGAATCGTCTGCTCGACCACCTGCCGACCGTCATCAGCCTGCTCGCTGGCGCCACTGGCATGCTGCGAAGCATCGGCGGCGTTGCGCGCAATTTCCTGTGTGGCGGCGCCCAATTCGTTGATTGCTGCGGCCACACTGTTGGTGCGCGCACTTTGCTCGTCGGAACCGACGATCGAGGCGTTGGACGACGCCATCACCCGTTGCGACAAATCATGAACATGACGGGTTGCCGACGACACTTCGGAAATCGACGCGTGAATCCGCTCAACGAACTGGTTGAAGGCGCTGCCCAATTCACCGAACTCGTCTTTGCTCTCGACCACCAGACGACGGGTCAGATCGCCTTCGCCTTGAGCGATGTCTTTCATCGCACGGCCCATGGTGGTCAGCGGACGCATCAGGACGTTGATCAACAGGCTCAGCAGCAGTGCAATCGCCGCCACCGCAACGAACATCGCGATCAGCGCCGAGGTGCGGAATTGGCTGAGTGCGGCGTAGGCTTTGTCGCGATCGATCGACAGACCGATGTACCACTGCGCATTCGGCAGATCGCTGACCGGGGTGAACGACAGAATGCGTTCCTGGCCGTTAAGCACCACGTTCTGGTTGCCCTTCTCGATGCGCACGCTGGTGTTCGGATAGATGTCTTTCAGGTTTTTCATGACCTGATCTTTGTCCGGACTGACGATCACCTGACCGTCGGCACTGACCAGGAATGCATGGCCAAGACCACCGAAGTCCACCGAGTTGATGATCTTCACCAGGGTTTCCAGGCTCAGGTCACCGCCAACGACGCCGAGCAGTTCGCCGTTCTTCTTCACCGGCATGGCGATGGTTACCACCAGGCCACCGACAGCAGCCATGTACGGCGGCGTCAGCATGGTTTTGTCAGCCGCGACGGCTTGCTTGTACCAAGGGCGCTGACGCGGGTCGTAGCCGTCCGGCATCTTCGCGTCAGGGCGCTGAGTGAACACACCGTTGGCCTGGCCAACGTAGGTGAACTGGAAGTTCGAGGTGAAGGCCGGTTGATCGACCAGGCCCGGGAAATCGGCGTCCTTGCCCTGATGGGCGACGTTCTGCGCGAGGTTTTCCAGCACCAGAATCCGCCCGCTCATCCAGTTCTGCACGCTGCTGGCGGTCAGATCACCGGCCTGCTGCACAGAGGACTGGAGGTTCTGGCGAATGGTGTTTCGCTGCAGATAGTCGTTGTAGAGGGTGAACAGCGCGAACGCCAGGACCACGACGCCCGAGGCGGCCAACAGGATTTTATGGCTGAACTTGAGATTCATTTCATGGGACTTCTTATGCCAAAAGTGGGGATGCGTTCCGGATGCAACATTCCATGTACAGCGCAGGCAGCGTTCTTCTGGCCGCTCTACTTTGGTGCACGCATGTCTCACCAGTCTGTCGGCACGTGTCGGAGAAATCTTAGGGCTGTGCGGGAAATGGATGGCATTTCTGGCGAATTCCCGCTGAACGGCGTACTAGAGCGGCTGGTGACCGGTTTTTTATGAGCGTTGTATCAGTGGCAGTTGCAAATTCTGTAACCCTTGATGACAATGCGAGTAATTATCATTTGTGACGTTCGCGTTCATGTCCTCACCTGAGTTTGCAGTACAGGCGCTTTACAGTAGTCATCACGGCTGGCTCAACGCCTGGCTGCGCGCGCGGCTGGGCAACGCGGCAGATGCGGCAGATCTGGCCCAGGATACTTTCGTACGCCTGTTGCAACGCACCGAACGCCTCGAACTCAAAGCACCTCGCGCCTTCCTGCGCACCATCGCGCGTGGTCTGGTGATTGATCATTGGCGGCGCGAGGAAATCGAACGCGCCTATCTGGAAACCATTGCGCATCTACCCGAAGCCGAAACGCCAAGCGCCGAAGCCCGCGCACTGGTAATCGAACTGCTGGAAAGCATCGCGCGCATGCTTGAAGGACTGAAGCCGAAAGTGCGTCAGGCCTTTCTGCTGGCGCAGTGCGAAGGTTTGACCCACAAGCAGATCGCCGAACAGATGGGCCTGTCGTTGCGCTCGGTCGAACGTTACGTCGCCGATGCGCTGTATCACTGCTACGTGCTGCGGTACGAAAACTGATGCCTGTGGATAATCTTTCTCTGAGTCGCCGCACCGAGCCGCAGCAACAGGTGGTCAAGCAGGCCATTCACTGGCTGTTGCGACTGCGCAACAATCACGATAATCCGCGCCTGAACCGCCAGTGTGAACAGTGGCGCGCTGAACATCACGAGCATGAACTGGCCTGGCAGCGGGTGCAGTCGCTGCAAGCCGAATTGAGCAATAACCTGCGCGCAGTGCACGGTGCGCAAGTGGCGTTCAACACTCTGGAAAACAGTGCTCAGGGTTTGGGCCGGCGACAGGCCTTGAAATTGCTGTCTGGCGCTTTGCTGATGGGCTCCGCTGCATGGCTGGCCAAGGACACTGCGGCATGGCAACAGTGGAGCGCCGATTACACTACGGCGACGGGCGAGCGGCGCGGCTTCCAGTTGCCGGATGGCACGCGGATCGAACTGAACACCGCGAGTGCAGTGGATCTGGATTACACCGCGCAGCGGCGGCTGATCAAACTGACGCGCGGCGAGATCATCGTCACCTGTGGCGGCGCTGATCAGGGGGCATCCTTCGAGCGGCCGCTGCGCGTGCAAAGCCGTCACGGCATTTACGAACCGCAGGATGCGCGGTTCATCCTGCGTCAGGATAGCCGTTGCACGCGACTCAGCGTCACCAGTGGCCGGGTTGCCATTCACTCCGGTACGACATCGCTGGAAGCACTCGCCGGGCAGAGTTATCTGATCGACCACCACCAGGTACGTCCGGCGCCGCCGCTGGATATGGATGCCGGCGCGTGGGTCGATGGCCTGATCGTCACACGCAATATGCGCCTGGGCGACTTTCTCGCTGAAGTCGGGCGTTATCGCCAGGGCTTTCTGAGTTGTGCGTCCGACGTTTCCGAGCTGCGTCTGTCCGGCGTGTTCCGCCTGGAAGACACCGACAAGCTGCTAGCCATCCTGCCGCAGACGTTGCCGGTACAGTTGCGCTACCGCACGCGCTGGTGGGTGACGCTGGAGCGCGTCGCCTGAAATTATTGTGGCGGGTTTTCGCTGCAGGTCCGGCTTAGTCAGTAAGCACTTCAATTCAAGCGTTTGCGACTTCCTACGGAAACCTACAATGACTGTCCGCGCCACCTGTAAGACCACTCTGAATTTAACTGCCGAATCGGGCCTGCTGCGCCACGCCGTTCGGGCAGCGCTTTTTTCCACGGCGCTGGGCGTCAGTGTGATGCCCGGTTTGAGCATGGCGGATAATCCGGCGGCCAGTGAAGTCAGCCATCGCTACAACATTGCCGCCGGGCCGCTGGCAGAGGCGTTGAATCAGTTCGCCCGTCAGGCTGGCATCACGTTGTCGATGACCCCGCAGCAAACCCAAGGCCGGCAATCGCCCGGCGTACAGGGGGAGTATTCGACTGATCAGGCGCTGAGCCATTTGCTCGGCGGTTCCGGTCTGGAAGCGGTCAGTCAGGACGGCAGCAGTTACATCCTGCGCCCGCTGGCTGAAACCGAAGCACTCGCCTTGCCGACCACCGACATCAAAGGCTTCGCCCTCGGCAACGCATTGGGCAGCATGGATGGCTACAACGCCACGCACAGCCAGATCGCCACCAAGACCAGCACCGCGTTGCTGGAAACTTCACAAAGCGTCTCCGTGGTCACTCGCGAGCAAATGGACGACCAGGGTTCGCAGACCGTCGCGCAGGCAATGCGTTACACCCCGGGCGTGCTGACCAATCCGTATGGGGCGACCCACCGTTATGACTATGTGGCGATGCGCGGTTTCAACGATGGCTCGGTGGACAATATCTACCTCGACGGCCTCAAGTCGATGGGCGACAGCGGCACTTACAGCACCATGCAGGTCGACCCATATTTCCTTGAACGCGTGGACATTCTCAAGGGACCGTCGTCGGTGCTGTACGGTCGCAGCTCGCCGGGCGGTCTGGTGGCACTGACCAGCAAGAAACCGCTGTACGAGGCTTACCATCAGGTTCAAGCGACGGTCGGCACGCAAGGTCAGCGCGGGGTCGGTTTTGACTTCAGCGGCCCGGTCGATGACGACAAGCGTATTGCCTATCGTCTGATCGGGTTAACGGATCAGTCCGACACGCAATTCGACCACAACAAGGAAAAACGCTTCGCCCTCGCACCCACCCTGAGCATCGATTTCAGTGAAGACACTTCGCTGACCTTACAGGCTTATCTGCAACACGATCCGGATGGTGGCTACCACGGTGGTGTGCCGGCCGATGGCACGATTCATCAGCGTAATGGCAACCGTATCTCGCCGCACTTCTTCGAAGGCGAGCCGGGTGTGGATGGCTATTCACGTGATCAGCAATCGTTCGGTTATCAATTCGAACATCGCTTCAACGATGTCTTCACCGCACGGCAGAATTTCCGTTACCTCGATTCCAAAGTAAACATGGATCAGGTCTACGCCTATGGCTGGACCTCACCGACCAGCAACGAGCTGAACCGCTACTACACCGGCGGTGATGAGCGTCTGCATGCGTTCATCGTCGACAACATGCTCCAGGCCGAATTTTTCACCGGCGCGACCAAACATACGGTGCTGATGGGCGCGGATTATCAGCGGCGTAAAACCGTGGTCGACTGGACCAGCGGCGGACTCGCGCCGATCAATGCGTTCAATCCGGTGTACGGCAACTCGGCGATCGACATGTATGGCGAGACCAGTTATCTGCGACGCCTGGAGCAGACTGGGGTTTACCTGCAAGACCTGATCGAGATGGACAAGTGGCGTTTCTCGCTGGGTCTGCGCCAGGACTGGGTCGAGACTTCAGATGAAAACCGTATCGCTGAGGCCGGACGTCCGGTTGGCACAGAGATCAATGATCGCCGCACCAAACTCACTGGCCGGGCCGGTGCGTTGTACCTGTTCGATAACGGTTTGGCGCCATACATCAGCTATTCCGAATCGTTTAACCCCAACTCCTATGCCGACAGCGCCGGTAACCCGCTGGCCCCTACCGATGGCACACAATGGGAAGTCGGTTTGAAGTATCAGCCACCTGGTACGGACAACCTGTTCACCGCGTCGCTGTTCCGCATCGACCAGGAGAACCTGGCGACCAAACTGCCGCAGGAAAACTTCTATCGTGCGGTCGGTGCCGTCCGCTCTCAGGGTCTGGAACTGGAAGCGCACATGCAGTTGACCGATAACCTCAAGGTTCTCGGCAGCTACACCTTCACCGATATCGAATACTCGAAGTCGATGGTCAGTACGTTGAGCACCCCGACTGACGTGATCGAGAACAAAGGCAATTCGCCGACGCAGGCGCCACGACACATGGCTTCGTTGTGGGCGGACTACAAGTTCGACAGTGCGGTACTCGATGGCCTGCGCCTGGGCGGCGGCGTGCGTTATGTCGGCTATAGCTGGGCGGATGCAGAGAACACCTTGAAGGTGCCGTCCTACACACTGTTCGACGCCTCGATTGGTTATGACCTGGGCAAGGTCGGTTTGAAGGGCGTTGATGTACGCCTGAATGCGAACAATCTGACCAACGAGTCCTACGTGGCTTCCTGCGCCAGTCTGAACTTCTGCTACATGGGCGAAGAGCGCAATGTCGCGGCGACGGTCAGCTACCAGTTCTAAGCCTTTGTCCTGGGCATAAAAAAGCCAGCCTCTGAAACTCGGAGGCTGGCTTTGTCGTTTTCGCGGGGAAATTTCAATGCGTGCGTTTCTGGTTCTATTGCATCGATATATCGGTTTAGCCACAGCAGTGTTTTTGCTGTTGGCCGGGATTACCGGGAGCATTCTGGCGTTCAATCATGAACTGGATGAATGGTTGAACCCTGAGTTTTATGCTGCGTCTGCGCAGGGCTCTCGACTGCCGCCGGGCGAATTGGTTGATGCGGTGCAATCTGCACATCCAAAGCTGCAGGTCTGGTACATGGAGTATCCGCATGAGGCGGGGCATACCGCTTTACTGGCGGCAGTTGCGCGTACTGATCCGGCGACAGGAAAGCCATTCGATGAGCGTAATCAGGTGTTTTACCTGGACCCGGTGAGTGCAGAACAGACGGGGCAGCGTTATTGGGGGGAATGCTGTTTTGGACGGAAGAATTTTGTTCCGTTCATCCTTGAATTTCACTACAACCTGACATTGCCGGGGAACTGGGGGTTGTGGCTGATGGGGTTAGTGGCCGTCGCCTGGGTGATCGACTGTTTTGTGGCGCTATGGCTGACATTGCCGCGTGGACAGCCGTTCTGGAAGAAGTGGTCAACTGCCTGGAAAGTGAAGGGCGGTCATGCCTATCGGCTCAACTTCGATCTGCATCGCGCCGGGGGGTTGTGGTTGTGGCTGTTGTTGCTTCCAATCGCCGTGAGCAGCGTGGCGATGAACTTGCCCAGTCAAGCATTCAAACCAGCGGTATCGCTGTTTTCGCCGATTGAGCCGAGCGTCTATGAGGCGCGAGGACGAATGCCTCCATCAACGCTGGGGGTGACGCAATTGAGCTATCAACAGGCATACGAAAGGGCACTGCAGGAGGGGAAAAGGTTAGGACTGACAGCAGCGATTGGGGAGTTGTATTACAGCTTTGAGTACAACTTCTACGGCGCTGGATTTGGACAACATGACACTGAAGCCCATGGCAAATCCTGGTTGTTCTTTCATGGTACGGATGGGCGATTGTTAGGGAAGGAAATTGCAGGCCAGGGAACGTTGGGAGAGCAGTTTTATCGGTTGCAGTTGCCGATACATGGTGGACGGATCATTGGTGTTACCGGGCAAGTAATGATCGCGGTGTTAGGTGTTTTGATTGCAGGACTGTCAGGGACCGGCGTCTACATCTGGTGGCGCAAATGGCAGGCTCGACGCATCAGCAAGGCACGCAAAGCAGTCTGATTATTGGTTTTTACAGGCGCTGAAATGACAAAACCCCTGTCTGCGTTAGCAGACAGGGGTCTCGGAATTTAATCTTGACGATGACCTACTCTCACATGGGGAAACCCCACACTACCATCGGCGATGCATCGTTTCACTGCTGAGTTCGGGATGGGATCAGGTGGTTCCAACGCTCTATGGTCGTCAAGAAATTCTGTATCTGGCTCGTCAACACGGTAACAAGCCAGCAAAAACGGATGTTTCTACTAAAACAAAACCCCAACTGCTTTCGCAATTGGGGTTTCGGAATTTAATCTTGACGATGACCTACTCTCACATGGGGAAACCCCACACTACCATCGGCGATGCATCGTTTCACTGCTGAGTTCGGGATGGGATCAGGTGGTTCCAACGCTCTATGGTCGTCAAGAAATTCGGGTACTGAGTCGTGACCTTATGGCCTCGCTTCAGCAAATTGGGTACGTGATAGCTTTCGGTGTCTTGTGCTGCCTTTTTAGGTGCAGTCGAACTTTCGGTTCGTTTCGTCTTCACACACCGCAATCTGGTCTCTTCGACGCAAATTGCTTGGGTGTTATATGGTCAAGCCTCACGGGCAATTAGTATTGGTTAGCTCAACGCCTCACAGCGCTTACACACCCAACCTATCAACGTCGTAGTCTTCGACGGCCCTTCAGGGAACTCAAGGTTCCAGTGAGATCTCATCTTGAGGCAAGTTTCCCGCTTAGATGCTTTCAGCGGTTATCTTTCCCGAACATAGCTACCCGGCAATGCCACTGGCGTGACAACCGGAACACCAGAGGTTCGTCCACTCCGGTCCTCTCGTACTAGGAGCAGCCCCTCTCAAATCTCAAACGTCCACGGCAGATAGGGACCGAACTGTCTCACGACGTTCTAAACCCAGCTCGCGTACCACTTTAAATGGCGAACAGCCATACCCTTGGGACCGGCTTCAGCCCCAGGATGTGATGAGCCGACATCGAGGTGCCAAACACCGCCGTCGATATGAACTCTTGGGCGGTATCAGCCTGTTATCCCCGGAGTACCTTTTATCCGTTGAGCGATGGCCCTTCCATACAGAACCACCGGATCACTAAGACCTACTTTCGTACCTGCTCGACGTGTCTGTCTCGCAGTCAAGCGCGCTTTTGCCTTTATACTCTACGACCGATTTCCGACCGGTCTGAGCGCACCTTCGTACTCCTCCGTTACTCTTTAGGAGGAGACCGCCCCAGTCAAACTACCCACCATACACTGTCCTCGATCCGGATAACGGACCTGAGTTAGAACCTCAAAGTTGCCAGGGTGGTATTTCAAGGATGGCTCCACGCGAACTGGCGTCCACGCTTCAAAGCCTCCCACCTATCCTACACAAGCAAATTCAAAGTCCAGTGCAAAGCTATAGTAAAGGTTCACGGGGTCTTTCCGTCTAGCCGCGGATACACTGCATCTTCACAGCGATTTCAATTTCACTGAGTCTCGGGTGGAGACAGCGCCGCCATCGTTACGCCATTCGTGCAGGTCGGAACTTACCCGACAAGGAATTTCGCTACCTTAGGACCGTTATAGTTACGGCCGCCGTTTACCGGGGCTTCGATCAAGAGCTTCGCGTTAGCTAACCCCATCAATTAACCTTCCGGCACCGGGCAGGCGTCACACCCTATACGTCCACTTTCGTGTTTGCAGAGTGCTGTGTTTTTAATAAACAGTCGCAGCGGCCTGGTATCTTCGACCGGCATGAGCTTACGGAGCAAGTCCTTCACCCTCACCGGCGCACCTTCTCCCGAAGTTACGGTGCCATTTTGCCTAGTTCCTTCACCCGAGTTCTCTCAAGCGCCTTGGTATTCTCTACCCAACCACCTGTGTCGGTTTGGGGTACGGTTCCTGGTTACCTGAAGCTTAGAAGCTTTTCTTGGAAGCATGGCATCAACCACTTCGTGTTCTAAAAGAACACTCGTCATCAGCTCTCGGCCTTAAGATCCCGGATTTACCTAAGATCTCAGCCTACCACCTTAAACTTGGACAACCAACGCCAAGCTGGCCTAGCCTTCTCCGTCCCTCCATCGCAATAACCAGAAGTACAGGAATATTAACCTGTTTTCCATCGACTACGCTTTTCAGCCTCGCCTTAGGGACCGACTAACCCTGCGTCGATTAACGTTGCGCAGGAAACCTTGGTCTTTCGGCGTGGGTGTTTTTCACACCCATTGTCGTTACTCATGTCAGCATTCGCACTTCTGATACCTCCAGCAAGCTTCTCAACTCACCTTCACAGGCTTACAGAACGCTCCTCTACCGCATCATCCGAAGATGATACCCGTAGCTTCGGTGTATGGTTTGAGCCCCGTTACATCTTCCGCGCAGGCCGACTCGACTAGTGAGCTATTACGCTTTCTTTAAAGGGTGGCTGCTTCTAAGCCAACCTCCTAGCTGTCTAAGCCTTCCCACATCGTTTCCCACTTAACCATAACTTTGGGACCTTAGCTGACGGTCTGGGTTGTTTCCCTTTTCACGACGGACGTTAGCACCCGCCGTGTGTCTCCCATGCTCGGCACTTGTAGGTATTCGGAGTTTGCATCGGTTTGGTAAGTCGGGATGACCCCCTAGCCGAAACAGTGCTCTACCCCCTACAGTGATACATGAGGCGCTACCTAAATAGCTTTCGAGGAGAACCAGCTATCTCCGAGCTTGATTAGCCTTTCACTCCGATCCACAGGTCATCCGCTAACTTTTCAACGGTAGTCGGTTCGGTCCTCCAGTTAGTGTTACCCAACCTTCAACCTGCCCATGGATAGATCGCCCGGTTTCGGGTCTATTCCCAGCGACTAGACGCCCTATTAAGACTCGCTTTCGCTACGCCTCCCCTATTCGGTTAAGCTCGCCACTGAAAATAAGTCGCTGACCCATTATACAAAAGGTACGCAGTCACAGAACAAAGTCTGCTCCCACTGCTTGTACGCATACGGTTTCAGGATCTATTTCACTCCCCTCTCCGGGGTTCTTTTCGCCTTTCCCTCACGGTACTAGTTCACTATCGGTCAGTCAGTAGTATTTAGCCTTGGAGGATGGTCCCCCCATATTCAGACAAAGTTTCTCGTGCTCCGTCCTACTCGATTTCATGACTAAGAGATTTTCGCGTACAGGGCTATCACCCACTATGGCCGCACTTTCCAGAGCGTTCCGCTAATCTCAAAGCCACTTAAGGGCTAGTCCCCGTTCGCTCGCCACTACTAAGGGAATCTCGGTTGATTTCTTTTCCTCAGGGTACTTAGATGTTTCAGTTCCCCTGGTTCGCCTCTTGCACCTATGTATTCAGTACAAGATAACCATCTTATGATGGCTGGGTTCCCCCATTCAGACATCTCCGGATCAAAGTCTGTTTGCCGACTCCCCGAAGCTTTTCGCAGGCTACCACGTCTTTCATCGCCTCTGACTGCCAAGGCATCCACCGTATGCGCTTCTTCACTTGACCATATAACCCCAAGCAATCTGGTTATACTGTGAAGACGACATTCGCCGAAAATTCGAATTTCTCAACTAAGAGAACTCACAAATTTTACCTTAGCCTGATCCGTTACCAGTGAAAGTAACGTTCAGTCTATCTTTCTATCACATACCCAAATTTTTAAAGAACGAACTAGTCAAAGACTAGAAATCAACATTCACCATCATAATGATGGAATGCTCATTTCTAAGCTTTATACAAGAGAAGCAGTAGTGGTGGAGCCAAACGGGATCGAACCGTTGACCTCCTGCGTGCAAGGCAGGCGCTCTCCCAGCTGAGCTATGGCCCCGTATTTCTACAGGCGTTTCCCACACAAAATTGGTGGGTCTGGGCAGATTCGAACTGCCGACCTCACCCTTATCAGGGGTGCGCTCTAACCAACTGAGCTACAGACCCAATTTCGGGCTGCTTCTTTCGTCTTCTTCAATGAATCAAGCAATTCGTGTGGGAACTTATGGAGCAGCTGATGTCGTCGATTAAGGAGGTGATCCAGCCGCAGGTTCCCCTACGGCTACCTTGTTACGACTTCACCCCAGTCATGAATCACACCGTGGTAACCGTCCTCCCGAAGGTTAGACTAGCTACTTCTGGTGCAACCCACTCCCATGGTGTGACGGGCGGTGTGTACAAGGCCCGGGAACGTATTCACCGTGACATTCTGATTCACGA